>WLWP01000011.1 GCA_012103505.1 Pseudomonadales bacterium
ACCACTTGCTTGAAAGAATGCCAAGCGGTCTACGCCACATCGTCGGCGAAGACCAAGAACGAGTCTTTCTCGAGCAGCTCCCTCTGACGTCATCGTGTCAACATCGCCGGTAACATTTCGATCATTGAGTAGTTTTTGTATCCAGGCACTCACGCTTCTCACATTTGTCGTTCTTTTCCGTCCATCGAACCGAGCGGCTCCGGGACCAAATGCTTCCCATGCCCGACAATCCCAATAGGCTTTATTATGTCGACAGGTCATAGCCGGCTGAGCAAAGTTTGAGACTTCATACTGCTGATATCCCGCAACGGACAACTGATCTATCACCAACTCATACATTTCTCGTTCAAGATCTTCAACAACTGGAGTGAGTGTCCCCCGTGCGCGCTTTCCCCAAAAAGCAGTTCCTACCTCCCACGTCAAACAGTAGACAGAAACATGATGGGCGCAGAGGGAAATAATCTCCTCAACATCGCGAGCAACCAGATCAAGCGTCTGCTCCGGAACAGCTATTATGAGATCGACGCTTACCGTTAAGTCAGATTCCCTTAACAGATCCATCACCCGCCGCACATCACTCTCTCGATGGTCACGATCAAGTTTTTCGAGTGTTATTGAGTTTAGAGACTGAACACCTAGGCTTACCCGATTAATCCCACACGCATGAAATGCCTCGACCATAGCTTCGGTAACGTCTAACGGGTTCGCTTCGATCGTCACTTCGGCGACCGGTGACGGCCGCAAGGCGTCATGAATTTCTGAGAACAAACGCTTCACACCGTCGGGCCCAACATGCGTCGGGGTGCCACCTCCGAGATACAGTGTATCCAATTTGATTGGCTGGCTGAGCCGCTTTAGCTCAATACCTAAGGCTGTGAAATAGTCATCAAAAAGATCGTCTCGTCCGGCTACTAACGTAAAATCACAATAACCACAGCGATGACGACAAAAAGGCACGTGAACATAGGCATGCCGAATACAACTGTTCACAGCCACACCTGAAGGCGGCCATCTAATAGATCTGGCAACCTCTTTGAAAGTATTTGCCTGATGCGTTCATCCGTATATCTGGTGGAATAATGGGCTGCAATAATCACCTCATTCTGAAAGCGTTCTCGACGAGCAAGAAAGTCCTCGAGATGCATATGGCCGTATTTATGAATATTCTCACGGCGGTGACTCTTCGCAACAAATGTCATCTCTGTGATTAAAATCATTGCTTCATACATGGCTGGACATCGATCTAATCCATCCGGATTGGAATCACCAAGGTATCCAATCAGTGGGGTGCGCAGCTCATCGGTCACATCAGTACCCGAAAGCCGTAGATCACGAATCTGATTACCTGAAAGACCCTGATATTCATTCTTGAGTTTGCGACGCCGGTCCCAGACAACATAGCCCACGCTTGGGAGCGTATGGCACGTACTCGACACTGTTACAACATGCTCTCGGGAAAGTTCGATTTCTTGCCCGGGACAAGCCGGAAGAAGTGTGCAAGGGAGCCGACCTTTATCGAGATCTGATACCGCACGTAAAAGTCTCTCAATTCGCCCAATAGACTTTTCAGGCACATAGATCGTTGGTGGATCCATTTTCATCATGCGGCGGCGAGCAACATACACTGGCAACGCTGCAATGTGGTCAAGATGAGTATGGCTAATGAACCACGTAGACGTTGCCATAAAACCCCACGGCTGGCCACCAAGGTCAAAGCCAAGCTTCAATTCAGGCACGCGCCAGTAACTCTGGACAGCCGCTCGGGAATAGCCTTCGACCGTAAGGCCTTTATGCGAGAGTGATCGAACCGGAGCATTGTCAATCATGAAAGTCCTTCTGACACTGACTCTGTCGGCAAGCGGTACTCCAACCAAATTTCATCAAACAGGTGTTTCTGCCTGGTGATTAATGTGCCACGGCGAACAAGTTCCAAGGCGGCAAGAAAGATTCCTACAACTCGCATCCTCGGCATGTCGTCATCAAAAAACGATGTGAACGCAACTTTCCCTTTATCTTTAAGTTCTTGTTCAATACGTTCAATATGCACTTCAATCGGCGTATCGTCTTGAATGATTTGTCGTGGTTTTCTTCGTTCTTGGCGTTCAAGAACTCGTGTGAAGGCTCCCACAAGATCCCACACCTGCGCATCTGCAAAGTGAATCGTTGCTGGTGGACCCTTCCGTGGCAACTCCTCTGTATGAGAACGAATAAACCGCGACTCCCACTCCCTTGCCCGGTCTTCCAGCAACACCGCTGCATCTCGAAACTGTTTGTATTCAAGCAATTTCTCAACCAAGTCTTCTCGAATTGGTTCGACTGCCTCTTCTTGTTCTTCTGGCCGAGGCACAAGAGCTCGTGCCTTAATCTCCAGCAAAACACTGGCTAATTCAACAAATTCACCGACCTGATCTATCGCCAGTTCCTCCAATACCTCGAGGTAAGCGACAAATTCCTCCGTCACTTTGGCAATCGGTACTTCGGTGACATCGACCTCATGTTTTTTTACGAGATACAACAAAAGGTCGAGAGGCCCTGCAAAGACATCTAGGTCGACTTTGAAGCTCACAAACGTACTCCTCTCTCGCAGCCTGATTTACATTTTCCTGACGGCAATCAAACGCGTGCCTCCCGAACAATCGCACCTTTTTATTGAATTCAGGTACCATAGTTTAACGGTAATTATGTTTTATTCTTCAACAAAGACCTATGACTGAATACTCCAAACATCCTGACAGCCTGTGGGCTCCATGGAGATTGTCTTATATCAAGGGGAATGTTGAAACCGGTACCTTGCCGGAACCGGAAGCATGGCGGCCTGGAGCCGATAAAAGCTGTTTTCTCTGCCGCGCGGCGGCATTATCGGAAAACCATGATCGTGATCTTGGCGTTTTAGAACGAACAAGCCAGAGCCTTGTGATTCTGAATCGCTATCCCTATACGAATGGTCATCTCCTTATTGCACCTCTTCAACATCAAGCTACGCTGCTGGAAATTGATGCACCCGCATTACTCGACCTTCAACAGCTACTGGTGGTATGGTGTCAGCGACTGACAAAAGCAATCGAAGCACAAGGCTTCAATATTGGACTGAACCTTGGTCAGGTCGCGGGCGCTGGGGTACCAGGACATTGGCATTGGCATCTCGTACCGAGATGGCCCGGTGATGTAAACTTTATGACCAGTGTTGCTGGAGTGAGGGTACTTCCCCAGGCGCTGGATGACTTATGGGACCAATTGAGAGCCTGTCTATGACCCGGAAAACTGGAGACAATGCAGAGCATTGCACGATCATGCAACTACCGTGTAATTGGCAGGTTCGTGAAGCAGCTATTCTTGCACCGCATGCCATGCATGCAATCGACTCAGCAGGCCGCGCACATAAAGAAAGTCCCCATCCCTTCCGAAGCGCCTACCAGCGTGATCGGGATCGCATTGTGCACTCCGCTGCGTTCCGACGGCTTGCTCATAAAACACAGGTTTTTACTGATTACCCTGGCGATTACCACCGAAGCAGACTCACCCACACACTGGAAGTCACAAGTATCGCCCGAACGCTCGCTCGATCTCTTGCGTTAAATGAAGATCTCGCGGAAGCCCTCGCTCTTGGCCACGACATCGGGCATCCGCCACTTGGCCACGCCGGGGAAGATACGCTTGATGAATTGCTTCGAGAAGCTGGTGGATTCAACCACAATCGCCAAGCTCTTCGAATCATGACATTGCTTGAACAGCGATACCCTGGCTTTCCTGGGCTTAACCTTTCCCAAGAAGTTCTGGATGCGCAATCTGTCAGAGCGAAACTACCAACTGCTCCACCTCCACTACTTGAGACGCAAGTAGTCGATGCTGCCGATTCAATCGCCTATGACACGCACGATGCGGATGATGCCATTGAGTTGGGTTTCGTACAACTCGATGAATTACTTGAACTTCCGCTTGTTGCAAAAGCGGCTGAACATGTTGATTTTCAGCATGGAAAACTTGATCCACTCTTACTGCGCAGAGCGGTGCTTCATGAACTTATCGAATTGCAAGTAGCTGGACTGGTAACCGAAACTTCTTCTCGGTTACGTACTATGAGCGAAACCTCTGTTGCTAGCATCAAGAAAGCATCTGCTGGAGGCAATCGGCTTGTAATGCACGACCAGAACATTCAGCAAGGAAAACAGGAGTTGGAGGAATTTTTGTTCCAGCGAGTCTACCGAAGTGATCAAGTCATGAAGATTCGGAAACAATCACAAGAGAAGATGCGTGATTTATTCGTCTGGTATTGTGAAACTCCGCGTGCATTGCCATCGGGCTATTTCCAGCGATCTGAAACTGTCGGAGTGCTACGAAGTGTTGCTGATTATATCGCTGGCATGACCGACCGTTTCTTCAACCGAGACGCTGCGCAACGACTCAAAACATAGGTTTATGCTGAAGAAAATTGCCGACGCCATCACTTTCTGCCGAAATTGAGCCAAAACGCTACGCGTCAATTTTTCTGGCATGGTAATATTCTGGATGTGCAGACATCTCTTTCTATTACCTGCATTCTTCATTATTGACTCTGTTTATCCACCCTTAAATTGAAATATATCCAATGCCACTAATAATCCTTCGCTCACTGTTTTGCATGGTGTCTCTTGGTATCGCTGTTCTAATCTTAAATTCACCCCCAATGAGATCCGCACCTGACTGGGTACCGTGGGTTGTCTTACTGTCAATGATCGGCATACCCCTGACTGCAATTTTGATTGACTCTTTCATTCGGAGAAAAGATCTAACTGTTATCACATCCGTCTATTTTGGGCTCCTCATCGGCGTCTTCTTAACGTACGTAGCCGTTCTTGCATTGAGCCCCCTTCTCGCCTCATTTTCGAACTCACCAATACTCCCCTGGCTGCCTCTCATTCTTGGCATGCTTCTTTGTTATATTTCGACAAGTGTGCTCATGCAGACACGAAATGATTTCCGTTTCATTATTCCATATGTGGAATTTGCCCGTGACGTGCGAGGGCTACGACCGAACGTACTTGATGCGAGCGCTATCGTGGACGGCCGTATCGCTGAACTTGCTGATACCGGTCTATTTCAGAGTCGCTTCGTCGTTCCCGGATCAGTCATGGAAGATCTTCAACAGACTTCAGATGCTGTCGAGAAGCCGAAGAGAATGCGAGGAAGGCGAGGACTCGACGTTCTCGCAAGACTTCGTAATACGCCAACTATTGATGTCGAAATCCTTGGTCATTCGGGATCACACTCTGATGGCGGATCTATTGAGTCCGAGATAGTCGAGCTGGCTCGTAATCTTGGAGGACGGGTTATTACCAACGAGCCGACTCTTATGAAAATTGCTGGAGTCCGTGGCGTACCAGCGTTAAATGTAAATGACATTGCCGTTGCCTTGAGGCCGTCATACGTCCCTGGTGACATGATCGACGTAAAGATTGTGAAGCAGGGCGAAGAACCTAGCCAGGGCGTTGGATTTCTCGATGATGGCACAATGGTTGTTGTTGAACACGGCCGCGAGATGATTGGCCGTTCTGCGATCGTAAGTGTCACAAGCACGCTCCAAACATCAGCCGGCCGGCTCGTGTTTGCCAGACCTGAGGAATACGACGACTAGCTTCTACAAGTTTCTGTTGTGTTTTGAAAATTTATGCTATTTACCCATAGGAACTAGTGAACCTTGTTCAATGTGGGCCCAGAATAGCTTCTCGACGCTGCTTTTAAAGCGGACCTTGAAAGCCAACTTTTTGCAATTCGTATCGCTAACATGACAACACGAAAGAAAATATTTCACCTCACTCTTTCCTTGCTTTGCCTTGCGACAACGAAGAACGCTTGCGCTCAAGAAGAAAATGGACGTGTTTTATTTCGTGAACACTGCAGTCGTTGCCACGGGGACAACGGAGAGGGCAGCGAATCCTACCCAGACCCTCTTCAAGGAAATCTTTCAGTCAAACAGCTTGTTTCTTACATTGACAAGACGATGCCTGAAGATGATCCATCACAGGTGACTGGTAATTCTGCGAAGCATATCGCTGAAACAATTCATTCATCTTTCTATTCCCTCATAGCACAAGATAGAAATAAGAAAGCCCGACTGGAACTATCCCGCCTTACAGTACGACAGATGCGGGAGTCTTTGGCCGACATCATCGGAAGCTTTCGAAGCCCGCACCCAAAGGCAGATAAACAAAGGGGGCTTCGTGCAGAATACTTTGACTCAAGAAAATTCAGTAAACGTTCATGCGTTCTGGAACAACTCGATCCAAAGATTCAATTCTATTTCGGAGAAGCGAGTCCTTCACCGGAAAAAATTCAGCCTGAACGATTCTCTATCCGCTGGGATGGCTCTGTAATCCCTCCCGAAACAGGGCGATATGAATTCATAGTCCGCACCAACCAAGCTGTTCGGGTCTTTGTGAACGAAACAGAAGCGACTGAACCATTGATTGATGCCGCCGTAAAGTCTGGAAACGAGCAACACTATAGAGCGAACATTACGTTACTTGGCAGCCGCGCAGTCCCATTACGGGTTGAGTTTTCAAAAGGTCGACAAGGAGTAGCAAAAGCAGGTCAAGACAACCCAAACACTGATGCATTTATCGAATTACTCTGGAAACCTCCTTATGGTGTCGCTGAAGTAATTCCAGAGCGATGCTTATCTCCAAGTTCAAGTCTTGAAACCTATGTTCTTCCAACTTCTTTTCCACCCGACGACGCATCAGTTGGGTACGAACGCGGCAGTTTGATATCACAGGAGTGGTTCACGGCCACAACCATGGCGGCATTAGACACAGCCGACTATTGCCTCAAACACATCGATGAACTTGCGAGTGTGCGACGAAATGCAGCCGATCGTAAGGTAAAACTTGAAAATTTCGCTGTGACATTTGCTGAAAAAGCTTTCCGTGCACCACTTACAGAAATGATTCGAAAACAGATTGTTTTGGAGTCATTTTCGGCCAGCTCGGACCTCGACACAGCACTCAGACAGTCATTGCTACGAACACTCACTTCGCCTTTATTCTTGTATCACGAAGTAGAAAAGAAAACGACACGAACTCTTTCTCCGTCTGTTATTGCAAATAGGTTGTCATTTGGCCTTTGGGATTCAATCCCTGACCAAAAACTTTTAAATGCTGCTCAAACTGGCAAACTAGTGACCGATAATCAGATTCGTCAGCAGGCTGATCGCATGTTGAATGACAGCCGAACAAAAGCAAAAGTTTTGGAATTTCTGCTCAACTGGCTACATATCGAAAATGGACCTCACGCAGTGAAGGATCACACACACTTCTCAGAGTTTTCAAAGGAAACTGCTGCAGCCATGCGAACCAGCCTGCTACTTTTTCTTAACGATGTTGTGTGGGGGATAGATTCTGACTATCGGAGATTCTTCACTGAGGACACGGTCTTTCTCAATGATTCTCTTGCTCCACTTTTTCATATCCATTTGAATAAAAACTCACCCTTTCAGCCGGTGAAAATTGACGATGGACAACGGGCCGGGATAGTCACACATCCTTATATGTTGAGCCTTCTGTCTTACCCAGATAGCACATCCCCGATACACCGAGGTGTATTCCTTGCCCGCAACATCCTTGGCAACGTTCTCCAACCACCAGTAAATGCTGTCGCTCCACTTTCGGCTGACGTTCATCCTGACTTAACAACGAGAGAAAGAGTTACGCTGCAGACCAAGGCGTCTGCCTGCCAGACCTGCCACGCAATGATTAATCCTCTTGGATTTGTATTAGAGGAATACGATGCAATCGGTCGACTTCGAACAGCAGAAAATCATGATGGTCAGCAAAGGCCAATCAATGCCATGGGGAGCTACCAACCACGAACTGGAAAAGAGGCTGTTTTCAACGGCGGGCGGGAACTGGGCCTCTATTTGGCCACAAATAGAGATGCTTCTGAAACCTTCGTTCGAGGTCTTTTCCATTCCCTTGCCAAACAGCCTCTAAGGGCGTGGGGCAGCGATGCACTTGCAGAACTCACGGATTGTTTTGTTTCAAAAAACTACTCTATCCGTAAATTAATTGTTGAAATTGTGCTCGTCATGACGAAGCCTACTGAAAACTCTTTGGTGGATCAGCCTCAAGGTGGAAATGGTGATTCAAAGTTATAATGACACGGCGAACGCAGTCACGATGTATGCGTTGGTCCTTCGGCCCCCTCTTCAAACAATACAACACAGGGCACACCCCTTGGAATAAAAATTATGTTAACTCGACGTAACATTCTTAAACGGCTTGGTATAGCGCCAACTGCATTGCCTTTCCTCAGCAATCTTCCAAGCATGGCGGCTGAAGCTAATGCTGCGCAGAGGAAAAAGCAAAGACTCGTGATAGTCTTTACTCCAGATGGCGTCATAAAAGATAATTTTTGGCCAACAAGTCCAGGGCTGTTCAGTACTGACCGAACTACTTCACAACAAAATGCTCTGCCACCAATCCTCACTCCATTTGAATCCATTCAAGATAAACTACTTCTTGTAAAAGGGGTTCATAATCAAATCCGTGGGGACGGAGACGGGCACATGCGAGGCATTGGGTGCCTCCTGACTGGCATCGAACTCTTTCCAGGAAATATTCAGGGGGGTAGCCATACTCCCGCTGGCTGGGCCAGCGGAAAGTCTATTGACCAAGAAATCGCTGAGCACTTGCAAACCGATGCTGCAACAACAACACGGTTTCGTTCACTCGAGTTTGGTGTACTCGTTCCCAACAAGGCTGACACTTGGACACGGATGGTCTATGCAGGACCAAATAAACCACTTGCACCGATTGATGATCCATACCAGATGTTCAATAAGCTTTACGGCAAGATCAAGGACCGGGAGAACTTAAAAAGTGTCCTTGATGAGGTTCGTGGAGATCTTACCAAACTTGCAGGCCATCTGCCTTCTGAGGACCGTCAACTTCTCGAAGAACACACGGACATGGTCCGACAGTTTGAACGCGAACTGAAGAAAAGCCATACAGATGATGCTCACCCAACGCCCATCCTCGAAGAAGGGATCATTGAGCAAAATGACCAGATGCCGAAAATAAGTCGAATGCAAACAGAATTACTTGTGTCCGCATTTCGAGCTGACTTCACAAGAATAGCAACCCTTCAATTTACAAATTCGGTCGGGCAGGCGAGCATGAGCTGGCTTGGAATTCAGGAACCGCAACATACGCTTTCGCACAAGCCAAACTCTGATGCAGATGCCCAAGAAAAACTCACAAAAATCAACGCTTGGTATGCTTCAGAAATTGCATATCTTGCGAGGCGGCTAGCTGAAACACCAGAGCCGGGAAGAAGTGGTTCTATGCTCGATCATACAACCATCCTTTGGACAAATGAACTCGGTGAAGGTAACTCGCATTCCCACAAAGATATCCCATGGGCCTTCATTGGCGGCGGGCTCGGATTCAAAGGTGGCCGAATGGTCGATGCTGGTGGGGAACCACATAATCGACTACTGCTATCCATTGCTCATGGCATGGGGCTTACAGACTTGTCTCGATTCGGCAATCCTGACTTCTGTAGCGATGGACCCCTCCAGGGATTGTCTTAGTTATAAATTTTGGTATCAGCATTTTCTTTCGTTGTAAAATCTCGTGATAGAGATGTTTGATGATTTCGTTCATCGAGACCACTGAGCTCCTCTTCAAATCCATTTTATCTGGACGTCGCAATCATCGTGAAATCGTCAAACAACACTACGCCCGACGCATTGCTCGATGAAGCGCATGGCAAACCAATTGTCTGTGGTGGTTGTGAATTACTTTGTGAAGACTTAACCACTCAAAGTATTCAATCTGGTACTGGATGCGCACTCGCTGACAACTGGTTTGCTCATGGTCAGTTGCGACCAGAGTCAGTGATCGATGGCAAAAACGTACCGTTGACTGAGGCAATCGACATGGCTGCCCAGCGACTGCTTTCATCGCGACGACCACTCATCACAGGTCTTGTTTCTACAACAGTCGATACCATTCAGATTGCCTGCACATTAGCTGAGAGGATACACGCTGCCATTGATGCCAATGCATCTGAAACCTCCATCCTCACGGCACCAACAGCAATCCGAGTTGGTGACGTAACCGCCGACTTCGAAGAACTGCGTGACCGTGCCGACTTGGCTATTTTTTGGGGCTGCGATCCAATCGCCGATAGTCCCCGCTTTATTGAGCGATTCATTCAACCTGTGCCGCACAATGGCGTTCGTCGCACTATCAGCATAGGGCCGACACCAGCACTCCCTCCATCTTCACATAATCTTCATTTTTCAGTTGCAGAAAACCAGCTGGTCAGCCTGGCCCGTATGGTGCAGGCTCAGGTTGAACAAAAGGCAACGAGCAGACTATCTGGTGCTCTTGGGAACATTGCCGATCAACTCAAGAAATCAATTGACGCTGCTCATTGCATAGGCTTTATTTCCACAACAACAACTGAACAGACGGGCCTTGTTAGCTGGAGCCTCTCACACCTCACACGATCACTTGCCCATCAGAAACCCTCCTTTGAAATACGACTCAACTCCGGGACAGCTGCAGGAGGTGGTAACTGTGCCGGAGCTTCTACTGTTTGCACCTGGCGGTTTGGATCACCTGGTGCAATTCCACATGCATCCAGCGCAGGAAGTGAATTTCTCCCAGCAGAGGCTGACACACAACGTCTCATTGAACGAAATGAAGTTGATTGCATGCTCATTATTGGTCGCATATCCTCCCGCATTAAAGACTTGTTAACTAGGTCTCCAAAACCAAAAACAGTCATTCATGTCTCTGATACATTCCCTCTCTCACAACAGAAGAATAGTATTCGTCTTGGTTGTGCTAGCCTCAGCCACTCAACTGAGGGTGGCATGTTGAGATCTGACGGCAGATTGATTTCGCTACAACCGTTCGCCACATCTCAACAACCTTCCATTCAAAAGGTTTTGAATGACTTACTCGACCAAGTAGCTGTTAAGACGCGTCGTAGGAGTACACCATGACTGACGCTTCTCCTTATTCCTCTGGATCATCCTTTCACGACCCATTTGTTCTCGTTGGCGGAACTATCCATGACCCCAAGAATGGTCTCGATGGCATCGTCACCGATATCTGGGTGGAAGCAGGACGAATAGTCTGTTCTCCGAGTGATACAAAACGGTTTTGTCACATTGACGTGACCGGTTTGATCGTCATGCCTGGTGGTATCGATCTGCACAGTCATGTTGCCGGACCTAAAGTAAACACTGGCCGTCGCATGTCACCGCAGTTGGGCACCCGGCGTTGGAGCCATAACCAGCCCAGTGCTATCCCGACTATTCACGCAACAGGATCGCTCTATGCATCGCTCGGCTACACCACTGTTTTTGATGCAGCAATTGCGACTGGAGCAGCTTCGCTTGCTGCAATGGAACTGAACGATCTACCTATCCTTGATAAAGGTTTCTATCTGCTTGCCGCAGACAACACCGAACTGCTCGATGCTCTCGAAGCAGGTCAGCCCGACGTCATCGAACGATGCATATCTTCTATTGTGCGCGCAGGCAATGGATGGGGCGTCAAGGTAGCAAACCCTGGTGGAGCTGCATTCTGGAAGGACAGTCGTGGAGACCATCACGATCTTGATACGCCTCTTCCGGGAAGAACCCTAACGAGTCGCAATATACTTGAACGACTAGCCGTGGGAGTTCAGGCTGCTGCACTGCCTCACCCCCTCCATATCCACACTTCTCACCTTGGTCTCCCAGGAAATTGGCGGACACTTTTTGAAACTATGCAGACCCTCGATGGCGTACCTGCTCATCTCGCTCATGTGCAATTTCATAGCTATACGGGCGGTGATCTTGATCCGGACAGTTTTGGTTCTGGGGTTTCAAATCTTCTTGATTGTTTTCATGAAAACAAAAATCTTACTCTCGATGTGGGGCAGATACTTTTTGGTGATACCGTCGCCATGACTGGTGATCCAGAGGCGGCCGAGCACCTTGCTCACACAACTGGCGTTCCTTGGAGTGCCCATGACCTCTGGCTTGAGGGTGGCTGTGGTGTTTTGCCCATTGAATATAAAGAAAAAAATCTTATTCACTCATGGCAATGGGCCATCGGCCTTGAGTGGTTTCTGTCGGTCAATGACCCTTGGCGAGTCGTGCTCTCTACCGACCACCCAAATGGAGCGCACTTCACGGCGTACCCTATCCTTATGCAACTCCTTGGTGACGAAGCCTTCCGGCGTGATGCGTTTCGTCGCATTCATCCGGCCGTTCAAAAACATTCACCACTCGCATCCCTTTCTCGGGAGTATTCGATCCAAGAGTTATGCATTATTACCAGAGCAGCTCCAGCGAAAATTGCAGGGCTGCCTCAGAAAGGACACCTTGGTGTTGGTGCAGACGCAGACATCACCTTGTACAGACCAAATCATCAACTTGCCGAAATGTTTGCAATGCCCGCTGCCGTTTATAAGTCTGGGAGACTTGTAAACGAAAATGGACACTGCCGACACCTATCTGCTGGACAACATTTAAGAGCCTTGCATGCTCAATAAGAGGAGATAGTTATGAACCCAATACTTCGAGCAACTTGGACAACGATGTCTCCTTATTGAACATCTCTTGCGCCCGTTGCTTGCCTGCTGAGGTACAGCGTGCTCGTAATTCTTCATTTTCAAGCAACTCGGTTGCCCGACGAGCAAATTCACTACCTGGGACTATAGGCACGAGAATCCCAGCATCACTATCACCGAGCACGTCACGACTTGGTGGCGTGTCAATCACGACAGCCGGAATACCGTGCGACAACCCCTCAAGCAAACATCCACCGTACGCAACACACCCGGACTGAAGAATCAATTGGACGTGCCGAAACAGGGATGGAAGGACCGGCAGGTGCTCAAACCAATGGATTGAGTCGCCAACTTCCTCGACCCACGCACGTCGCTGCAGCCGTCGAAGAAGTTGACCAGTTCCGACGACGATGTGCTCAACATCATTGCGAGCAACAGCCATTTGGTCAAAACCCCAAATGAGCCTGTCAATTCGTGATTTTGAGACCAGTGGAGCCACACAGAGTGTCCATTTTTTGCTTGGATCCAAGCCGATCTGTGAAGCCAATTGATCTCGGCCGACCATTTCATCAAAAGCAACGGCTGCGGGGGGTACATAGTTAATGGATTGTAAAGACTTCATCCCCCTACTAGCCTGCACAACCGATTCTCCTGTCACAATTATTTCATCTGCTCGAGCGACGATTGCCGCTTCCAATACAGTGAGCGATAACTCTGACACGTGTTGAATGTATCGCCACGGATGCCTTGTTAGAACTCGTGCACTACCAATGATTATTGCTGTTTCAATACTCCAACCAACCACTACCTGAGGCTGCTCGTTCTGAATGATCTCGGCAACGCGGGAGATCACCGAAAGGCTTATGTCTGGCCTACTATTTACAACGTATACCCTAGCTCCTGCTGCCTGAAGCCGAGCTGCAAGGCCACCACCTGAAGACACAAGAACAACACATACTTGATGACCGACAGCTATCAGTCCTGTTACAGCAAGTTCAATCTGACGGCCGTTCCCTACCGGATCATAATCACAGGCGACCACCATATGTGTTGTTTTTGAGTGACTTAGCATCTTCAACCGGCTGCTCTGAAAAGTGTGTAATTATACCCCAACACCACAACGACATTTATATCAACAGATTAAAAACTCGCCGGTGAATCCATCAGACAAATCTGAGGTAAATTGCGCCAGGCACCGTTGTGGTCTAGACCATAACCAACAACAAACACATCCGGAATGTCGAATCCGACATAGTCTGGATTCATAACCACCTCGACTCTACTCTTCTTGCGCAAGAGAACGAGTGACTTGACCGAAGTTGCACCCCGAGAATAGATCGCCTCAACTAATGCAGCCATTGTGCGTCCTGTATCAAAGATGTCATCAACAAGTAGGACATGCTTCTGAGACACATCAGGCAATAAATCGAGGTGTAGATCAAGTTTCCCAGGAGTCGTTTCAACTCCTCGATAACTACTTGCTGAGACCATCCCCACTTCTATTGAGCCATCAAGCCTACGCAAGAGATCCGCGACAAGCATAATACTGCCTGTAAGAACACCTACAAGAACAAGAGACTGCGTGCCGTGATCGTTCTGCACAAGAGCAGCAAGCCTATCGACACCTTCTGACAATTCCTCACGAGAAAGCAAGACTTCCATTATGATCTCCTTATGCAACACGACTGCTCAGTTTGCTTTGTATTTGCATGTCGCGGCGTCTCATCAGAACGATACCTAACCCATCAATAGTTCAGAATTCTACATGCCAACAAATGACACTACCAATTGGACATGTTACTCAGTTGTGGGTCACTCATGTGAACTATTTATGCCAACTACTATTCTGGAACCTGGGCGTATTATTCTTTATCTCCACGACCTGCAAGAGCGATCGCCAAAAGACTTTCCAGCACTTCACAAAGCACTCGCTTCCGCAGGTCTCCCAGTCCTTGCACCTCGTATAGGACGAACGTGGTGCCTTCAGCAACAACTGGCCCGCTTTGACACCACAATGAGTGCTGAGGAATACATCCTGGGGCCTATTCTCGATGAGTGCCGCCACATCATAGGTGAGACCTCCGGAGGGGTAGGACTATTGGGCTACGACATGGGAGGTCAGGCAGCCCTTCGATTGGCATACCGCCATCCAGAAAAATTTCCAATAGCCGCAGCCATTGCACCAGCAATCGACTTTCATCTTGGCATGCGAAATGGACACAACTGGGTTGATGGCGAACTATTCGATACGCTCTGGGAAATTTTTGATGAGCCTGAACAGGCGAGACAAGAAACTGCCATCCTCCATGTCCATCCGCTCAACTGGCCGCGGCACCAGTGGTTTGTCAGCAATAGGAACGACGAAAGATGGCACGATGGTGCTGTCCGATTAAGCAGCAAATTAATAGCACTTGGAATTCCACACACTGCGATTTTAGACGAGAACAATCACGAAGATGTTATGTCCTCTTTTGTTAATGATGCCGTAGCATTCATTATGAAATCGCTTGATTCTGAAGGCAGACGTGTTAACTGAATCAAACATGAAACCTATTGTGCTGATTCAGGAATCTCTTGTGATCGCCACTTATTGGTCAACAGCACTGAACACGCCTCGATATTCTTATGACTAGAAGGTGGACTAACGTGGGATTTGGGGCATGTTTGCCCCACCAATTTGATCGAGATCAAGGTATCGGGCGTCCTTTACTTCAACACGATTATATTTCCGCCAATAAAGAATTTTTCCGGCTGATGCGCTCGATGTTGGTCCTCCCACTCGATCCTGACGAAAAAGCTGCGCGTCACTCCTTCCATCCCCTTCAAACACAAGAAGGTCCTTCACCTCACTAAACGAAAGTCGCGCACTACGTGCTGTGAACGAGTCACCCTCGACAAGTACATTTCCACCAGCTGACAGTTCGACTGAACGCCCCGGTACCCCCGGAACAGAAGGTGCCTGGCCAATACCCAAAGTATCACTCGTTACGGCAATAGCCTTCTCAGCAAGCCCCCTGGGGTCATGAAGATCGAGGCTCGCGTCCCACGTATCAACAGGTCCCCATATCGTTTCCACACGTTGCTGAAACTCCATCTGCCGTTGATTCATATTGCCTATAAAGCCCCTCTGAAAATCAACACCCAGAAAAGTCACACCTGGACTCTCAGATGGCTTGGAAATAGCTGGCTGCTGTCGAAGTTCTTGCCCCGGCAGCCCAGGTGTACTCATGGGAAGTCCCCCTTCGCCTCGGCGAGTGCTCGTTAATCGACCCGGCCCTGTACCACGAACATCCCCAGTCAACCTGTCAAAAAAGAGGTCCCGTACAAATAACTTTTCACGAGACTCCAGATTTCCATCAACCTCAGACGTGCTCGTTATCTGAACGCCATCCCCACACTTAATTTGGGCAATGTCTGTCTGCTGGGACGGAACTGCACCCTGCTGACTGCTGAAGTCCACAGGCTGGGTAAAAATACAATCGAGTAAGCCTGCTTGCAGCGACACACCTCCACTGGCCGTTTGCACCCGATCAATAAAGCGGGCGGTCTGTCCATCAAAATCCATTCTGCCCTGCCACGCTATCACCAGAGGCTCAGCCGCTCCTGAGGTTTTTTTCATTTGGGCTTGAGGACGACCAGACCCTAAGAGATCAAATGAACCCAAACCAACACCCGCGCCAGCAACAGGAACTGTCAATTGTCCGCCGCCATCAACAGCCACTCGATTTTGGCCACGATCGAACTCAATCAATGGGCCTTCGAGATCAAACTCATCGCTTTGTACAATAGCCGGACGCCCAGATACAACTGCTTTCGCATCAAACTGCGAGGGTCGTGTTAACTGCAACTGATCCCCACATATTTTCAGGCGAGGATCTCCTTTATTTGTATTGGAAGCTTGCTCAAGAAGCTGAACCTCGCCTTCGAGTGACATCTCCTGTAATTCATTCTGATTTGGTGAAAGAACAACAAGCCCACGAATGAGATTTCCTGTTGCGAGCAATTTCCGATCAGCTGAAACCGGTGGCCGGATTGCAGGAAGTGGTTGATGGATATTCTGTCCTGTGACGCTTTGTGTTTTTCCTGCGTTGGCACGCACACCAACTTCACTGGCAACAGTTTCCTCAGGATCCTGGCCTTTTTGTAGACTACCCTGCAATTCAGTATTTCTTCGAAACCATATTTCCATGCGATCTGTACGAGCTGCAACTTCTGGAACTTCTACTTCAACAACACCGCGAACGAGCATTCGCAGAGGATTTAATGAGGCCACGTTCGGCAAACGGTTGGTTGCCGAAGGTTTGGTAGTCTGAGCAGGCGTCTGCTCGAACCAAAAATGCATTTCTGCGCCGGTGAGCTTACCCTGCAAATCAACAGACACCTCAGCTTGACCCGATATTGAGGCAACATGCCCTGTGTCATCTGGACGAATCCGCAGCCATTTTTGCCAGCGGGATTCAACGGCTAGCTGTTTCTCATTCATTGCCCGGAGCCATCCGGGGCCGATCGCCATTAGCGAACCAATTGTATTGTCTTGACCCGGCGTGTAATCAACTGATTTCGCCTCGAGTTCAACCCCCGTAGCATGAATTGACACCGGGTCCTCTCCGTCGAGCAGAATCCTACCCGTGCGAAGTTCGTACCCGAGGCGATCAGCTCGCACCTCAAGACCTGCAGATATACTTTGGACCCGAACTGGCGAGCCACTGGCTTGAATCTCTACAACCTCCAAACCATTCGATGATTCTTCTTTTATATGTTGATCGGCTTCACCTAAAACGAGAGCAAGCACATCACAGGAAAGGTTATCTCCTCCCTGCTCTGGCATACCACGGCGAACTTCAACCGCATCTTCAAGAGTAATCACATTCGCTGAAAGATTTGCAGTCAGACCGCCGTCACACTTCACCATAACGGGCTGTTCATCTGTTTCCGATTGAGACATGAGATCACCTGATCCTGGCAATACTCCGGTTGCGAGACCTTCTAATCGCAACTCCACTTCTCGCTCAAGTCGTATCGTATCGACACCACCAATATTAGGGCCGTGGCCGCTCCCTGCTTGACTTGGTAGTAGCGTTGCCACCAACCCCCGACCTTTACCAACAGACCGCCCGAAACGGAAATCTACTTTTTCATTTGTGTGGATTTCAAATTCATCAAGCTCAAGGTCACGTGTAACAAGCTCGATATCATCGTTTGCACCAACGGAACTTTGAGTCCCTCGGATAGTTACTTGGCCTCGTAAGCTACCACCTACGAGACGAGCCAGTCTCCCTGCACGCAAATCAAGTGGTTCATCAAATTCAAGGACTGCGCCCTGCGGTGCACGCAATAAAATAGTGCGACCATTTTCTGTATTTGCTCGTCGTTGGCCATCGGGCAAAACAATAACCGTACAGGGAACGAGATTTACTCGACCGTCCGGCAAGGAGTGATACTGCTTGAAGAGAAGTCGCATACCACGACTTTCCATTACGATGGGTTCTTCATGTTCCCACGCACCAGGAGGAAAGAGCTCCCTCACTGTCTCGAGTCTACGGTCAGCCCGAGCGCGAATAGCTGCCGCCTGTTCTGGTGTTAATTCCTCGACATTCACCGTCTCACGATAGCGAGGTTCCACCCAAGGAACGACTGCCAAACGGTATAGCCCCGCCGTCGCTAAGACTACGAGAAACACTCGCACGGTGCGTCCCAATCGGTGTTCCATCAAGCAATCCCGTTTCCTTGATAGTGCTCTATGAGATCTTTCCAACAACCGCGAGATCGTAGCAGCATTTCAATTGTTTCCCGCACAGCCCCCTTGCCTCCCGGCAACTGTGTCGTGAAATCGGATGCTTCTTGAACTTCTAGGCAGGCGTCCGCAACTGCAACGCCAAATCCAACTCGACGGATTACTGGAAGGTCAGGTAAATCGTCTCCGATGTAGGCAACCGAATCCCAGTCCAAGTCACAGGATGTAATCAGTTCAGAGACCGCCGCGACCTTGTCTCCAATACCTTGCCTGACGAAATCGATACTCAACTCACTTGCTCGCCATTTGACAACTTTGCTTGAACGTCCGGTGACGATACCAACCCGAAAGCCGGCTCGCTGCCAAAGCTTGATGCCCAGCCCATCTCGAATATTAAACGTCTTCTGCTCAATACCATTCTCTGACCAGGTCACCCCGCCGTCTGTCAAAACACCATCACAATCGAGCAGAAGGAGCTGAACTTTGTTTCCATTTGCTAGCCTGGAATTTGAGGGAAGATCCATTGAATATTTTGCCATCTGTCATCTCAAACTAACTTCTATGAAACAAATCGATTACTATGCGACTCAAGTCTTCCCTGCCAAAAGATCAGAGTTTCGTCAGGCTGCTGAACTATGCTTGCGATGCTCATTGTTTGAATCTTTTGAACTTGCAGAAAGATCGCCGCCTACCAAATCAACAATATCAATAAGACCAGAAAGGCATCCGCGTCCATCAACAACTGGTAGTTCACTTACCCGATGTGTATCGAGTAAAGAAACCGCATCCTCCAACCGAGTTCCTTCCGGAACCGAAATTGGTTCACTTGTCATGACTTCTCCGATTGGACGGTCGAGTGCGTTGTCTTGACGATTCCCAAAAAGCCTGGCGAGATCACTGTCTGTAAAAATCCCAACCAAATGATCCTCGGCGCTGATAATCATGACAGCGCCAGTCCGACGCGACGGGAGGGGACGGGCAAAAACCTGACGGACAGTATCTTCCGGCCTCGCTAAACGGCAACACTCGACTGGACGCATTTTCTCTTCCACCTTGAGAAGCCGCATGCCGAGACTTCCTCCGGGATGTCGGGCAGCAAAATCATCATGACTAAAACCACGATTTCCACTGAGCACGAGTGACATGCTGTCACCAATCGCAAGCATCACGGTAGTGCTTGTGCTCGGAGCAACGCCTAATGAGTCCGCCTCCACAAGACGACCTGTTTCGACAACAACACTCGCGAATCGACCAAGCGTACTATTTCGCTGGCTCGTAAGCGCTATGAGAGGTATCTTCCTCGATTTGACGTGAGGAAGGATCTGTGTCAATTCGGCAGTCTCTCCTGACTGCGAGATGGCAAGCAACAGATCGTCGCTCCGAAGAACACCAAGATCTCCGTGCATTGCTTCTGCTGGATGGAGAAAGTGGCTAGGAGTACCAGTAGATGCAAGTGTCGCTGAGATTTTTCGCCCAATGAGACCGGCTTTGCCCATACCTGTTACGACTACACTCCCCGTACAGTTTTGAAGGAGTTCTATCGCCGTACAGAACGACTCATCGAGCATGTCCGCTGCATCAAGAATAGCCGTGGCCTCCGATCGCAGCACCGCAGCAGCCTGCTCAAGCAATGCTTGATTTTTCGATTCAACCACAGTCGTCCTCCAGTCCTGGATTCGTTCACCGACTATTTGGTAAACGAAACGGGACTATACGACGACTACGGGCGTCACCACAACGCGCATTTCACGGAAAATAGGCTGTTTTGACACCCCGGTACAGGAAAACAATGGCTCCTAACCGTACCGTTTGGCCATTTCATCAAGCGTTATCACAGGAACTTTTCCAGCATTACCGGCTTGACCGAACTGTACCATTCGCTCAGCACACACCTTTTGCATGGCTGCTCTTGCTGGCTTTAGATAATCCCGTGGATCAAATTTCTCCGGTGATTCGGCAAGAACCTTACGAATTGCACCCGTAATTGCCATTCGGCAATCCGTATCAACATTAATCTTACGTACACCGTGCTTAATGCCTCGCTGAATTTCCTCAACCGGAACACCGTAGGTTTGAGGCATTTTTCCACCATACTTATTGATGATGTCTTGCAACTCTTGAGGCACACTTGATGAACCGTGCATGACAAGATGGCAATTTGGTAGTTTGGCATGAATTTCCTCAATCCGCTTCATCGCAAGAACATCACCATCAGGCTTACGACTGAATTTGTATGCTCCGTGGCTTGTGCCTATCGCGACTGCAAGCGCATCCACGCCTGTTGCTTCGACAAACCGAGCGGCTTCATCAGGATCTGTCAGTAATTGGTCTTGGGAGAGTACGCCCTCGGCTCCATGCCCGTCCTCAGCCTCACCCTGTCCACTTTCAAGTGAACCGAGACAGCCAAGTTCTCCCTCAACCGAAACGCCCCGTGAATGAGCTTGCTTTACAACTTCTGTAGTAACCTGAACGTTGTAATCAAAGTCAGCAGGAGTCTTTCCATCTTCTTTGAGTGAGCCGTCCATCATCACACTGGTGAAGCCGTTATCGATCGCGCTCTCACACGTTGCTGGTGAATTACCGTGATCTTGGTGCATGGCAATTGGTATTCCAGGATACAGCTCTGCTGCTGCGAGCATCAGATGCCGCAAATAATTATCCTGACTGTATGCCCGTGCACCCCGTGAGGCCTGTACAATAACCGGTGAATCTGTCTCTTTTGCCGCCTCCAGAATAGCTTGAATCTGCTCCATATTATTGACGTTAAAAGCAGCCAACCCGTAATCATTTTCAGCAGCATGATCAAGCAAAATACGCAAAGGAACCAGAGGCATAAGAGAACTCTCCGTCAGAATGGTGAAAGCGAACAATCAGTGACCTATGATCATACGGAATCTTTCGACATGCTAAAATCCCCCCACCAGATATGCCCAAAGCCCAATCACGAGAAATAGGCATGGACTTAAAGCCAACGACTGACCCACTGAGCAGCTTTTTTTACGTAGTTGGAGGGTGGATTTGTGTCGGCTTTGCCGTTCTTGGTGCTATTCTTCCCCTCCTTCCAACAACGCCATTTCTTTTGCTGGCCAGTTGGTGTTTTTATCGGGGATCGCCAAGAATTCATGCTTGGCTGCATCGGTCACGGTGGTTTGGACCGACGCTTGATGACTGGCAAGAGTATCGAGGCATTCGGAAAACCGCAAAATATCGGACAATAGCTCTGGTTATAACTGTCGTCATTTGCAGCCTCTTACTCAACAGTCTCCCGTGGTGGCTGAAATATGTGGCTCTCGGCGCCGTCGGTATTGGGCTGTACGTCATTGCCACAGTACCTACCCTGCCTGACGACACACCTCGGCCTCCGAGAACAATTCTCACAGAGTAATAAGACCCGAAACAAAACATTTGTTGTTCAGAGTCACCCAGACGGTATACAACAGATGTCCTGGGTGGGCAATTTACCTCTGGAATGTATTCATGAAACCGGCACACGGCGTTTGGGCATTGATTCTTTTTTTGATCATTGCGCATCAAGATATTTGGTTTTGGGACGACACCACGTTGGTCTTTGGTTTTCTTCCAATCGCTCTCGCATACCACGCCTGCATATCTCTTGCAGCCGCATTTACATGGTATCTCGCAACCCGTTTCTGCTGGCCGTCTGACCAGGCACCGTCAGCCCAAGGAAGGGACACTGCATAATGGCACAACTTCTCATCATCAGTGGTTATCTTTTCCTTCTCCTCCTTCTCGGTATCGGAGCAAGTCGTCTTTTTCGTGGAACAAGCCAAGACTACATGCTGGCCAGCCATTCCATTGGCCCATTCCTTCTCTTGATGTCCATTTTCGGGACAACCATGACTGCCTTTGCCTTGGTCGGCTCAACCGGTGAATCTTTCAAGGAAGGGGTTGGTGTCTACGGAATGCTTGCCAGCTCAAGCGGCATCATTCACTCTCTTTGTTTTCTTCTTCTTGGTGTAAAAGTTTGGGAGCTAGGCAAGAAGTATGAATACCGCACTCAAGTGCAATTCTTTCGTGATCGACTCGAGAGCCGTTGGATTGGCGTCATCCTCTTCCCTGTGCTTGTTGGGCTGGTAATTCCTTACCTTCTCATTGGTGTCATGGCATCGGGCACTGTCATCAATAAAGTGACCGCAGGATCAATACGAGATGGCCAAGTCGTTGATGGTACGTTTGAGGAGGGAACCTTTCCCCAATTTCTCGAACAAGGGAAAAAACCGCAAAGTGAAGAGCCAGCAAACTTTATATACGGTTCACAAGGTGGCGTCCCAAAGCCGTTAGCTTCGCTTGCCATATGCGGCATTGTTTTGATTTATGTCTTTCTTGGTGGCATGAGAGGAACAACGTGGGCCAATACGTTCCAGACGTTAGTTTTCATGGTCTTAGGTATTGTCACGTTTGTGGTTATTGCGTGGCAACTTGGTGGACAAGAGAGTTTTTGGGCCAGTTTACAGATGGCAAGCAACTCCATACCTGTTGAAAAACTCACACGAATACACATACCACCGGAGAAATTCCTTACCTACATGTTCGTTCCGCTAAGCGTCGGCATGTTTCCCCATCTTTTTCAACATTGGCTCACTGCACGAAGCGCAGAAAGTTTTAAGCTTCCAATCGTTGCGCATCCATTATTTATTGCCATTGTTTGGGTTCCGTGCGTGTTGATTGGCGCATGGGCAACAAGTGATCTTATAACGATACCTCCGCCTGTCGCTGCCAACCCGAATGCTGTCCTGCCTTTCCTCGTGAAACAGTTAGCTGGCCCCGTACTCGGCGGCCTACTGACAGCAGGGATTCTGGCAGCGATTATGTCTTCTCTCGATAGTCAATTTCTTTGTCTTGGAACAATGTTTACAGAGGACGTTGTCCGCCCACTTTGCGGCCAACGAAGTCTGTCTGATCGCCAGCAACTTCTTGTTGCACGGCTTTTTATTATCGGCATCGTTGTACTGACGTATGGATTGAGCCTCTTTGAACCACGGCGTGTATTCACGCTTGGCGTCTGGTGCTTCAGTGGATTCTCAAGCCTTTTCCCACTTATTTTTGCCGCACTATACTGGCCTCGTCTTACGAAAGCAGGGGCGTATGCATGCGTTTTAGCTGCTGCAGGCAGTTGGCTATGGCTGTTTCGTGCATCAGAATTTGCCGCGAATCCAAACTTTACAGTGAACATCCCTGTGCCAATAACACTTGACGGAGATGGTTATTGGCAACTCATGCCTGTCGCGGCAATGATTGCCTGTTCGACTGTCGCGATGGTATGTGTTTCAGTAGTTACAAGACCACCAAGCGACGCCACTGTGGAAAGATTCTTTCCGAAAAACGGCTGCTAAATAAGCATCTCGCATCTCAGCCTACGGTCCAATAGAAGGCGGGCACTTTGCGAGAAAGTCACGAGGACCACGAGTTGTGTAGTACGGATAGGCCACTGCACCGCTCGGAGGACCAGGTGGGCACGTAGCTCCGTAGTCTGAGCTA
>WLWP01000004.1 GCA_012103505.1 Pseudomonadales bacterium
TAAGTTCATTTAGCTTTATTATCTTTGATGTAACAGATGAAGGAAATGACAACATTCACTTGTTGAAACTTTCTTGGGATAATCAACTTAAGTGGTTCTACCAAAATGGTACTATGGACTACATGGGAAGAACTCAAGGGTTTGCATCTTCTGGAAACTTCAATGGATATAGAGTTATGATGACTCAAACAATGCCAGCTATTTGGGTTAAGGATCCAACTAAAGTTCTAAAAATTGTAATGAGAAACCCTATTACAGGAGGATCATTCTAGAGAACATTAATATTAAAAGGGAGGGGTTAATCCTCCTCCCTTTTTTTTAATCCTTAAATAAAATAAAAATGGCACAATTAAAAAAAGTTACACAGAAGTTTCAAGATAAAGCTTATGTAGGTAAAGTAAATACTACCGGTCTAGCAAGATTGCTTCATGTTAATGAAGTAATTGATTGGGTTAGAGGAGCAGCAGATTTAGAATTTGTATCTAACGCTGGTGCAATAGCTGCAGGTTTGGAAAAAGGAGACTTATACCATACGGCAGGTGTATTAAAAATAGTTATAGACGCTGTAGAAGAATAAACGTCAAAAAACTTTAGCAAGACTAAACATCTTGCTTTAGAAATTATTAATAAATAAACTGTACAATATTTGTACTTTTGACTAGTAAATAATTATTAATTTTAAAAACCAAAAAAAAAAATGGAGGATTACACAATTGTAGAAAAATATCAGCAATCAAAAAATAAGACTATAGCTATACGCCCTTTCTTTAATGCAAATAAAGAAAACATGGGACTTGAGCAATATGGATTATCATTGCATGATGGTGTTTTTCATGAAGAAAGTTTAGCATGTTTAGAAATGAATGGAGTTAAACGTTATGTCACAGGTTTAAATGAGTTTGCACCTGAAGTAAAGATGCTTCCTAAATCAGAGAAGAAGGCAAAAATTAAAGAAATAAGATCAGTTGTTGCACAGTTAGAAGCTGAATTAGCTGCTAATGTTGTTGATCCAGAAGATAAAGAGTTTTGGAATAAACTTACAATAATGAAACCTGATAATTCTGCATTTTGGGATAAGATTAGTTTAAGATGTGGTAATGATCCAACATTTTTAGATCCAGTTGCTGATCCTTATGATCTTATTAAATTACATGCAATTAATGCTGGAGGTTTTTCTATTGTTGCTAAATCATTAAAATTAGCAAAGGAATCTAATACACCTTTCAAGTTTTTCTTAGATACTGCAAAAGAATCATTATCTACCAGAACTGAATTAAGTAAACTTAGAAACAAATCACTAGTTGCATTGCAAAATATGTATGACTCTAATGTTGCTAAACTTATGTATGTTGCAAAAATATGTGATGTAGATAGTGTTCAATATGTAAAAGCAACACCTAATGATGTATTATATGAGAATATGGATGCATACATTAACGGATTTGGTGCTGAGTCATCTAAAAAGAGAGCAGCTTCTCAATTTTTAGAAGTAGCTGGTTTAGATATGGAGGAGTTAAAAATAAGAGCATTAATTAAAGATTCTCTTTATTATAGATTTATAACAACTAAAGCTGGAGGTTGGATTGAACCAATTGACAGTGGTATTAAGTTGGGTAAATCACCATCTGAATGTTTACAACACTTAAAGAATCCAGAGAATGAGGATACTTTAATGTCATTGCTTGCAAAGGTGGAACCATACTGGAACTCATAAAATTTGAATAATGAATAACAATACTCTTTTATTAAAATTAAAACAAAGGCTAAATAAACTAGATAGTCAAGATTATGACAATATAGAATGTTGGCAATTTGTAGAAGCTTTTAATAAAGTACAATTAGAATGGTGTAGAAGACAGCTACATGGTGGTAATATGTACAAAGAAGGAGATGAGTTATCTAAAAAAAGAATTGATGATTTACAGCCTTTATTAATAGAACTTCTATTAACAGGAACTGTATCAGAAACATACTTTGAATCAAATAATTTTCCAGTAGATCAATACTTGGAATATAAAAGAGTAAGTACAGACGCTACTTCAGAATGTTGTCCAGATCCTAGATCAATGACTGTATACCTTTCTGAAGTAGCTAATGTACCATTACTATTAAGAGATCCTTTAAAAAATCCAGATTATGAATGGGGTGAGACTTTTTGTACTATGCAAAATAATACAATAAGAATATATAAGAACAATGATTTTAATATTGTCAACCCTATTTTAACATATTACAGAAAACCAGTTTATATAGAAGTATTGGGTTGTACAGATCCATACACGGGTGTAACAAGCCCTATTAACATAGACTGTGAATTTAAAGATGATGTAGTTGAACTAATGTTAGATGACACAGCATCTTTAATAGCAGGTGATATTGAAAATCAGTATCAACAACAAAGGGGACAAGCTTCAGCTGAACGTAATAATTAAACAAAAATTATTTATACAGTATAGCTTTCTTATTTAAAATTAATTACGTATATTATTAATGTACACAATGTACAAACTTTATATATTTATAACAACAAAAAACAAAAATTATGGCTTATTTTAATCATGCGTTTTACAAAACGTTTGTAGTAGGTTCCACTGAGGCTAATGCCGGAATCTCTACATCAGCACTAGCTGCTGGAGAAATGGGTATTGTTAGTGACTCAGATTGGGAAACTATTGCAATACCAGGAGGTGCTTTGCCAGCTAATTCATTAGCTTACTTAGTACAAGGTTCATTTTACACTAAAGACACTATTGGAAACAATCCAGGTCACGGTGGATACAAAGAATCTGTAAAATCTAAAGGAATCAATCCTAGATATGTATCTAGAGCTTGGTATACAAACTGTTTGGTTGCATCACAGTCTAAGGCTTCATTGTCTTTAGGTTCTGATTGTACTCCATGTGGTTCAACACAATTTATGAGAATGGATGTTAAGGGTTCACCTGCATTAAGATTCTTAAATCACAATGCATATGCTATTGGAGATTCAGCAAACATTTGCTGCATTGACGGACAAGAGTTTCTTGATCCTGCATTAGTTGGTGCTACTATGGCTGATATGGTATTAGCTAATCCTTTAATCAAACCTTTTGTTGCTGAAGCAGATGTTGATGGTGCAAAAGATGCAACTTTAGTTGGTGGATCAGGATATTCTGTTGCTGCAGGTGTTGCGGTAACTGGTGGATCTGGATCTGGTGCAGCTGTTAATATTTTGACTGTTGCAGGTGGTGCCGTTGCTACATTTAGCTGGGCTGCTGTAGGTTCTGGATATGCTGTAGGTGATGTATTAACAATTTCTGGTGGTGGTGCTGATGCAACATTAACTCTTACTTCTGTATCAGAAGGTGGTGTTGTTGTATCTGTAGAAACTGCTGGAGTAGTTTCACAAGAAGTTTATAGTATTGCTGAAGTATTAGATGGAACATATGTTGCTTCAACTGATCCAAATGGTGCTAGCAAAGTTTCTGCTACTGTAGAGTTTGTAGGAGCATACGTGGGTACTAAATTTGGAAACTGTTCTTTTGATTCAAGAGATCACTTTAATGCTGAGCCAGTAGAAATCATTGCTTCTGTATTAGATGAAACAGGTGAAGTATGTAATGATTGTGGTGTTGCAACAATGACTCCAGGTCAAATGCAACAAACACAAGGTGAGCAAGTAATCAGAGACTTAATTTTATCTGAAAGATACCGTCAATCTCCTTACAACCAAGGAAATGCTGACAGTGCTAGAATCAGAGAAATTGAAATGTCTGATGAGTTACTTGCTGCTGTAGATAGAAGTGCTACATATAAAGCATACTACTTACAACACAGTGTACCACGTTTCAACAATCCAAGTGGATTATTTGATAATGATCAGTATGTTTACCAAATTTATGTTAAGTGTGATGATGATGCAGCAAATGTTGCTGTTAAAGCTTTACTTGACAAAGTTGTTGCTTTAGCTAATGCAGCTGGGAATCCAATTGCAGTAGAATACAACAGTGCTTGGTAAAATGTAATATATTTTTACACAAATAAACTAGAGCAGGAGAATTAAAAACTCCTGCTCTTTTTATTTTATATTGTCTGTTATTTTTTGTATATTATATATATAGCATGTTAAAGTATTAAAAAATGGCAGATAAGCATATATTAAGTTTAGAAATCCCAACTGTATCTAATTGTGGATTATTATGTATTAAAGACACTAGCCAATACTCATCTGAGTTAGCTGTGGATTGTGAAGAATTACTTATCACATTACCAGGTTTTAGTGTACCTGTACTAATAAAGGTTGATAAGGATTTTGATATGTGTCTGACTGCATGCACATTAGCATTACAAAAAGAAAATTGCGGTAATAGTCAACAAGATATACCTGATGGTATATATGTTATAAAGTATAGTGTATCTCCAAATGCAAAAGTATATGTGGAGTATAATCACTTAAGAGTTACTTCCCTACTTACTACTTATTATGAAGTTTTATGTAAACTTGATGTTCAGGCGTGTCAACCAGAATTTCAAAAACAAGATCTTTTAAATGAAATGTCATTTATTAGAACTCTTATTGATGCAGCAGTTGCAAATGCAGAATATTGCCAATCATCTGCTCAAGCAATACAGCTATACACTTATGCAAAACAAAGATTAAATAAAATAGCTTGTCCTTCAGGACACTGTTAAATATACATAAACCAAAATGTAAAATATTATGAACTGTGCTCATTGTAATAAACCGTTCACATGCGGATGTCAAAAGACTCAAGTAGATGGAGTTACTATACACAAAACGTGTAGGACTGCATTTGCTACTAGTAAAGCTGAAGTAATTACTAAAGCTAATCAAGAAAAAGTTAAAGCATCATCACGTGATTTTGATTTACAATTGGCTTCACGTCAAATTAAAAATTTAAGAAATACATAACTGCTGATGCCTACAACACATACATCAAATAGTGATTATAAGAAAGAGCAAGCTCTTATAAAAAGAATAAACACAGAGCAAAATTTTGCTCAGCAGGTATATGTTCTTTTTAGAGAAGTTAAGTATGGAATATCACCATGTTGTTATTCTGATTTTGAATCAGCTGTATTGAAAAAATCATTGTGTGATTGGCAAAACGCAGCTAGTAACAAGGTGGTAGCATCAACTGAAATAGAAGGAGAATTTGTAGAGCCTTTAGCACAGATAAATTTAAAAGCCAGCATGAGTTGTCCAGTTACACCAACTAATGTATGTACAATATATGACTTGGAAGATTTACTTGAGGATGGTGGTACATATACTCAATGTTTTGAGGTTGCATCAGATGAGTGGATTATTACACATAACTTAGGTTCATATCCATCAGTTACTGTTGTAGATAGTGCAAATACTACAGTAGTAGGTAACGTAGAGTACATAAGTACACAACAATTAAAAATAACATTTAGTGCATCATTTTCAGGATGTGCATTTTTAAATTAAATAAGTAAAATAAATAATAAATAAATAAAACAAAATGGCAGTACAATTTTTAACGGGACTAGATGTCCAAGGAAATTTAAACCTGAATAATAATCAAATACAAAATGTTATTATTCAGCCTCTTGGCGCTGACCCGTCAGGAATTGCAGGTAAAATTTATTATAACTCTGGTACAAGTAAACTAAGGTTATATGATGGTTCTGCTTGGGTAGACTTAACAACAGGTGCAGATGGTGACACTACATATGAATTATTTGGTGTAGGTTCTACAAATGGTACAGCAGGTATCCAATTAGATGGATCAGATGGAACACTTGATAATGTATTAATTGTAGGTGCAGGTACAACAACTGTAACCAGATCAAGTAATACATTAACAGTTACATCAAATGATCAGTTTGATGGAACAGTAACTAGTGTATCTTCTGGAACAGGTATTTCTGTAACCGGAACTACAACAGTAGCTCCAACAGTAAACATTACATATTCAGGTGCAGCAAATGCTATTTTAGAGGCAGCTGGACAAGCTATTCAAGCTGATGATTACCTTTGGTTCTCTGCTAAGGCAGATAATGTTATTTACAAGACCACTCTTGCTACAATGCCAGGATTTGGTAAAGACGGTACAGTTACTTCTGTAGGGTCTGGAGCTGGTTTAACTGGTGGTGCTATTACTGCATCAGGAACATTAGCAGTAGATTATGCAGGTACAGATAACGTTGTATTAGCGGCAGCAGATGGAACACTTGTTACATTAGAAGCAACTGATAAAGTAATATTTTCTGATGCTACAGATAGCAATGCTAAATTTGCAAACTTATCTCAGGTAGCAACATATATTAATGCAGGTGCAGGTTCTGTAACTTCTATTGATGTAAGTGGTGGAACTACAGGTTTAACAACAAGTGGTGGTCCAATTACAACTAGTGGTACAATAACACTTGCTGGTACATTAACTGAAGCAAATGGTGGTACAGGAACAGGTTCTTATACTAAAGGAGATATATTATATTCTAATGCAGCAAACAGTTTAGCTAAATTAGGAATTGGTGCAAGTGGTCAAAGACTTGCTGTTTCTTCAACAGGTATAGTAGAATGGGTTAATGATTCTGGATCAGGTGTAACAAGTATAGAAATTACTGAAACAGGTACTGCATTAACAATTACTGGAGGTCCTATTACTAGTTCAGGTACAATTAATATTGCTGGAGCAGGTTCTTCTTCTCAAGTAATATTGGGTGATTTAAGTTTAGGAACTTACACAACCGGTACAGTTACTAGCGTTACTGCATCAAATGGAGCCAAAGTAACAGGAACAGCAACAACAGTACCTAATGTAGAAGTTGATTACTCTGCAACTGGTATAATTGCTTCTGCAGGTGGACATAGTGGTTTTGCAGAATCAGATGATAAAATCTTATTAGGTGATGATAGTGCATCAGGAGCAGTTGTAGAGGCAGCCTTAGTAGACATACCACTTAATGTACTTGGAGCTCCAACCGCTTCTTTAAGTATAGGTGGGGAAAAATTAACTGGTGTAGCAACAGGTACTGCAGGCACAGATGGTGTTAATTTAGGTCAAGTTCAATCACTTGTAGCTGGAGTTGGTGTATTCCAAGGTGGATATAATGCTGCAACAAATGTACCTGCAGTAGCGGGAGCAAGTAACATTGCCCTAACAACAGGTGATTTCTTTGTTGTTACAACAGATGGTACTATAGCATTCAACGGTAGTAATGTAAGAGTTGAGGTTGGTGATATGATTTATGCTAACAGTTCAATTGCTGCTAGTTCTAATCCAGCTGCTTCAGATTTTGCTATTGTTATTCAGGATCAAAATATTGCAGGAGTAGGTGCATCAGACGGAGTAACTGAAAAAGGTGTTGCTGGATTTAGTAGTGCTTCTTTTGCAGGAACAGCAAGTGGATTTATTACCATCAAAGCAGGTGGAATTAGTGATGCTCAGCTAGCAAGTACGTTTAACAAAATTATTGGTACGGATGTAGATCTGGACACAAGTGGTGTAGACGTAGTTGATCAGATTAATGTTACTGATGGTGTTATTCAATCTATGAGTAAAAGAACATTGCCTAATGCTACAACAGGAGCAGTTGGTGTTACAGAGATTGCAACACAAACTGAAGTTGATGCGGGAACAGATACATTTAGATATGTAACTCCGGCAACATTAGCAAGTGCTCAAGCTAAAAGATCATACACAGGTACTTATCCAGCAACTAATACAAACACCTTTTCAATTGCAACAGGTGTTCACGGATTAGCTAACGGACCTTGGATTATACAAACTTATGATACTAAAGGAGCTCAAGTATTTATGGATGTTCTTGCTGATACAACAACGGGAACTGTAACATTTACTGCTTCTAGTAACTTAGGTGCAAATGGTATTACAGTTGTAATGCAACTTGTAGGATAATAAAGAGTAAGATTTAAAGGGGGAGCATTTAAATTAAGAATTTAATGTTTCCCCTTTTTTTAAAATATGTATATTGCAAAAAAAGAATAAAATGTCATGGCTATAAGTTTATTATCTTCAGTAGAAATAACCGGAACATGTACTGTCACTAGTATAAGTAATGATAACAGTACATATACTGGTATATTAGTTTGGGATGGTGCTTCAATGAAGTATAGAACTAAAGCACAACTTTTATCTGATATTGGTGCAGGAAGCGGAACAGGTACTGTAACCTCAGTTACTGTTACAGGTTCTAATGGTTTATCTGGTACAGGAACAATAACAACAAGTGGTACAATAACTTTATCAAATAGTGATAGAGGATCAGCTCAAAACATATTTAAAAATATTGCAGCAGCTGGCCAATCTAATATTGTTGCAGACAATAATAATGATACACTTACATTTAAGGCAGGTGCTAATATTACAATAAAAACAGATGCTTCTACAGATACTATTGAGATTACTTCTAAAGATACAACAACAAATTATTATTTAAGCTCTGCATCTTTTAATACAGGTAATGGTGTACTAACACTTAATAGATCTGGTCTTAGTGCAGTAACAGTTGATCTTGACGGAAGATATGTTACAAGTTCAGGTATTACTTCTATAGCTACTACAAACGGTATTACAGGTGGTACAATAACCTCAACAGGTACAATTGAAGTAGATAGCACAGTAGTAAGAACATCAGGTGCACAAAGTATTGGAGATGTAAAAACATTTACAAGTAGATCTGATTTTTCTAATGGAGATGGATTAAGAACTAATCAAGTAAGAACATATGGTGGACAACAACTTGTACTTAATGCAGGTGAGTCATCATCATATTTTACAGGACAAACAAATGAGTTAGTTTATTTAAATGCTGAAGGGGGAATACAGATTAACTCTTCTCCTGATAACTGGAATAGTGGATGGGCAGGTAGAAAAACAACAACAATAAATGACTCAAGTGGTAATTCTACTTTTGCTAATGATATAACAGTATCAGGTGGGGATATTACTCTTGGAGGAACTGGTAGAATACAAGGTGTAGATACAGTTTCATCTGGCACAGATGCAACAAGTAAAACATATGTAGATAATGCTATAAGCAGTTATAGACCTTCAGATCCTGGAGCTCCTTCTAATGTTTCAGCTTCTGTAGTTGGTCAAACAATAGAAGTTGTTTTTGGTAAATCATCAACTACAACTATAGATTATTATCAAGTTTGGTCATCAGATGATGGTGCAGACTTTGGTATTATAGGTCAAGTACCACAAGATGATTTTTCTAGTTCAATGACTATTGTAGATACCACATTTAATACAAGTGGTACAATGTCATATAGAGTATATGCTGTCAAAGAAGGTATATATTCAAGTCCTACACTAGTAAGTCAAGCTTATACATCTGGTGCATTATCTGTTATTAATATGTCAGTAATACAGTTACCATCTGCATATTATGTTCAGTATGATTTACCTTTATCAAGATTTATAGATCATATAGAAATATATATGGATTCACAACCTACACAAGCTGCATTATCAAGATCTAATGCATTATTAGTTTACAGTGGTATGAATTCATCTTACATGCATAGTGTAGGAACAAGTAGAAATTTTCACCAGTTTTGGGTAGAAGTAATAACAACATAAGATGTCAGAAAGAGGAACTGAAACAACAGATGATAGACAGTATTGGTTAGATTGTCTAGCTGAATTTGAAGAAGCATTAGCTGAAGAGTTAAATATGGTAAATATAGCTCCTGCAGGTTCTAATGATAGTATGATTAAAATGTTACAATTTGAAATACAAGAATGTTTAAAGCAGTTAACGTAAGTAAAAGTGATATAAAGTCCATTATAGGATGTGCCTCTAATAATTATAGTGGGCAAGTTGCTATTGTACCTGTAACTAAAAGAGGTATGAGTAATGTTACTGTGTCTTCAGGTAGTGGTGAATATGATGGTGGTGATAGATGTATTGGTTATACAACTGCTTTTGAAATAGATGGAGATTTACTTTTTACAGTAGGTTGGGGTGATGGGTTTGCAGTACGCAGACTTAATGATGATGGTACTATGACTAAGTTATTTCATGATAACAACTTTTTATGGAGAGATAGTAGTAGTACATATAATCATTTACAATCTCTTTGTATTGATAAAGAAAATAAGATAGGTGTAGTTATGACATATAATGTTAATGGCTATACTACATTTGACTACAGCGGTCTTATGAATGGAGGAACAACCTTTGTTAAAGATCCAAGACCAACACACAGTAACCCTCAAATATATATTGGGTCTCAAGATACTGGTGGTGGTTATGTAGAAAGCACAGGTCTATATTATGTAGGGGGTCTGTGTGCAGCAGGAGAATGGGCTTATGCATCTGATTATGATGCAAGACATTATAAAAGATGCATGCGTAGAAATATGAAAACCGGTGTTGAAGAAAGGTTATATATGGATGCAACTGCAGGAAATATAATGCTTGATGGTTCTGCACCTGTGGATAGAAATGGATACAGAGGTTGGATTATGTATGATTCAATTAATGACAGAATATTATATGCTTATTATCATAATGCAAATTTTTCTTTGATATTAGATGCATCAACAGCTAATCCTAAATCAGTTTATGTTGATATGGCGGATGCAGGACAAGGAGATGATGGGTACGAACAAGGATGGTTTATACCTGATCCAATAAATAAACCAAATATATTTTGGGTTGGAGCATCTGGTAGACATAGTCTAGTTGATGTAACACCTTGTTTTACTGGAGCAAAAGTAACAGTTTTACAGATTACATATGAAGGTAGCACTAATCCTGGTAATAATTATGGTATTTTAATGAGAGCAGGTGTAAAGTATCAAGATATTCAAGGTGGGCAACCAACTGATAGAATGCCGGGTTACCCTAATTTTATACCTACTTCAGCAGATAGAGGTGGAGCTATGATACCAGGGTTCTTAGATCCAGATAATAACAGATATGTTGCTTTACGTAGACATGATACAGTTGTTGAAGACACTACATCAGAAGGAAGGGGTAGATCTTACAGAGCTGATTATGGATGTAACATCACTAGAATGTATTCTGCAAATGGTGCAGAATGGTGGGTTCAGATGGGTTATGGATATGATGGGCATGGCTTTAGAATTTGGGATGCAAAGTATGCTAATCAATTTATACCTAATTGGGAAATAGTATATGGTCCTTATATATTAGATAATTCTGCGTCTATTGATTTTGTTTTTTGGAATAGAGTAGATTATTTTATTCCTAATGGATGTACACTTAGTTATTATGTATCTAATGATGATGGAGCTACATGGGAAGTATACTCAGGAACAGAAACGGGAGAACATACTTTTGCAAAAGCAGGTAATAAACTTTTATTAAAAATATCTGCATCAGGTGATGTATCAAAGAATGCATATAAAATGAGTGATACAGAAGATTTTATGATGTGTGGAACTAAGTATGCAGCAGAAATGGATCCTGCTATTAAACAAAAAATGACTAAGTTTAAATTAAGAGGAAAAAAGAAATAATATGGCAACAATAACTGGCTCACAAAGATTATTATCTTTAGAAGGTAACACTGTAGATACTACTGTTTCTTTAGGGACAGGTGGTAGGTTGTTTGATCATTCAGGGTCTGCTGGTATTAAAGGTCAGATTCTTAGTACAACAGGTACAACTGTAGAATGGGTTGATGATAAAACAGGTACAAATAATTATGTATCAGGTATTAGCTTTAATACAACAAGTGGAGTTTTAACATTGACACGTTCAGGTTTAGGAAACCTTACAGTAGATTTAGATGGTAGATATTTAACATCTGCATCAAACTTTTATCTTAATGGTATAACTAAATCAGGTAATACACTTACGTTTAGTGTAAGTGGTACTACAAATCAAACATATGCTTTTGGATCTAATGCATTTAATAGTTCTACTATTTATGCTGAGCCAGGTATATTTAGTGGTGGTGGTACACCAACTTTAGCTTCCGGGGTAACTGGAGCAGAAGTAAGGTCATTAATTGGAGCTGGAACAGGTTCAGGATCCATGAGCTCTTGGACAATAAAAGAAGGTAATGGCACTGAGTCAACTTCTGTTACTAATGGAGAGACTTTTACTATTGCTCAGGGTACAGGTATACAATCTGAGATGACATCAACAACTAGTGGTGGAACTATAACTATTACTAATACATCACCAGATACTGGTAGACCTGCAATTTTATCTGATGGTGTAAGTCCAACTTTAAACACAGGAATAACTGGAGCAGAGGTTAGATCTCTTATAGGAGCAGGAACTGGAAGTGGTACTTCTAACTTGGTTATTGGTACTACATCAACAACTGCAATGGCAGGTAATACAACAACCATTACTTCTGCACAAGCAACTGCTATTGTAAATAACACTAAGAAAGTAACAGATAGTGGAATACCAGCAGTTTTATCTAATGGAACAACTCCTTCACTAAACACCGGAATATCAGCTGTAGAAATGAGAAGTCTTATTGGAGCAGGTACAGGTAATGGATCATCTAATTTAGTAATTGGAACTACTTCTACTACAGCTATGGCTGGTAATACAACAACTATTACAAGTGGTCAAGCATCAGATATTAGTAAAAATAGTCTTAAGGTTAGTGATACTGGTGTACCAGCAATACTTTCAAATGGAACTACTCCATCTCTTAATTCAGGAATTAGTGCTGCAGAAGTTAGAACATTAATTGGTGCAGGTACTAGCTCAAGTTCAGGTGTAACAAGTGTTGCAACTGGTAATACTAATACCTTAACTAAGAGTGGTACAACATCAGTTACATTAACACCTAAAACAGCAACAGTATCTTCTAGCTCATTAAGTTTAGCAACAGGAGCACAAATACAAACAGCTATTAATACAGCTGTAACAGGAGTATTAAAATATAAAGGAACATGGAATGCAGCTACTAACTCCCCATTACTACAGAGTGCAAAAGGTATTGTAGGTGAATATTATATTGTATCTACAGCAGGTAATACAAATTTAGATGGTATTACTGACTGGGCAGTAGGTGACTGGGCAGTATTTTCTGATCAAGCTACAGATGCTTGGCAAAAAATAGATAATACACAAGTTGGTAATGTGACAGGTAGCGGTCAATCTGGAAGAGTTGCTTATTGGAATGGAAACACTAATATAACAAGTGACGCAGGATTAACTTTTAATGGTGGTACAAATCTTTTAGCAGTTGGTGGTGCAGTAACTTGGAGTGGTGGTGGATCAACAGAATCTAATTCTGCATATGATAATACTATAACTGGTTTTACGGATAGCGGATCTTCTACTAAAACATTAACTCTTACACAAAGAGATGGTGGAACACTAACTACATCATTTAGTATTCCACAAGGTACTATGTCTTCTTGGACTATTAAAGAAGGAAATGGGACAGAAAGTACAGCTGTTACAAATGGTGAAACATTAACAATAGCACAAGGTAGTGGTATACAATCAGAAATGACTTCTACATCTAGTGGAGGTACTATTACTATTACCAATACAGATAGAGGTTCTTCTCAGGATATATTTAAAAACGTAACCAATGGTGCAAGAACTATTATAGCTAAAGGCAACAACGATACCTTAACTATTTTAGGTTGTAAAGGAACAAATGTAGATATTGATGAAGAAGCACAGACAATTAGTATTTGTGCTGATCAGCAAACATTATCTGTAGTAGGACAAACACTTACTATTACTGATGGTAATTCTGTAACAATGCCAACCAATACCGGACCTCAAGGTCCCAAGGGTGATCAGGGTATACAGGGTATACAAGGAACTACAGGTTCCGCTGGAGCAAAGGGAGATCAAGGAATTCAAGGTATTCAAGGTCTTACCGGGGCTGCTGGAGCTGCAGGTGCCAAAGGTGATACTGGAAGCCAAGGTGCAAAGGGTAACACTGGAGCAGCAGGAACAAATGGAACTAATGGTGCAAAAGGAGACACTGGAGCTACAGGAGCACAGGGTATTCAAGGTAATCCTGGATCAGCCGGAGCAGCTGGGGCTAAGGGTGATAAAGGAGACACAGGTGCAGCTGGTGCAGCCGGAGCACAAGGTACTCAAGGTATTCAGGGTGTAAAGGGTGATACCGGTTCACAAGGTCCAGCAGGACCTAATGGTGGAACATACCATTACACTAATTCAGGTGATAATGCAAGTAAATATAGATTCTGGGGTACTTCATCTACTTATGGTATAGGAATGCAATCCGGTCAATCTTATGGTTATTTAAATGACTATGCTACAGTATTCCAAATGAATAATGATGCAGACCGTGGATGGGTTTGGAAATATGAAGGTCAGGCAAATACTGATGGTGCAATGTCACTAACAACTTCTGGTAAATTAAAAGTTAAAGGAGTTGTTGACGCTGGTTCTGTGGCTATAGATGGTAATGAAGTAATTAATATTAAAGGTGATTGGGTAGGTAATCCTACAGGTTTAACTGGACCAAAAGGTGATACAGGAGCAACAGGCTCACAAGGTATACAGGGTGCTACTGGTTCTCAAGGACCCGCTGGGGCAAAAGGAAATACAGGATCACAGGGACCTGCTGGAAGCAATGGATCTGATGGATCTGATGGAGCACCGGGTGCAACAGGTTCCACTGGACCACAAGGTGCAACTGGATTAACTGGGGCTACAGGAAGCCAAGGACCACAGGGACCACAAGGTGATAAAGGACCTACAGGTAGTCAAGGACCAACTGGATCAAGAGGACCTCAAGGTTTAACTGGTCCAACAGGAAGTCAGGGGCCTCAAGGAATACAAGGTCCTGCCGGTTCAAAAGGTAGTACAGGTAGTACAGGTGCTACTGGTGCTACAGGTCCTACAGGTGCTACTGGACCAAACTTTCCTGTAAGTATTAATGGTGCAGCTGATACAACAATAAAAAGAATAGACACTGATGCTAAAAGTGGATGTGCTACATTTACAATGGCTAATGGCACTCAGTTTAGTGTTCAATTGTGTGGATAATAACTAAATTATGGCAAAGAAGAAAAAAACATCAACTAAAAAAGCAATTAAAAAACCTACTAAGAAAAGAGTAGTGAAAAAAAAGGTTGTAAAAGAAGTAGAGGTGCCTGTAGTAAAAGAGCACTTATCTCAAAGATTTTATTTTGATATTGAGTCTTTAGTTACAGATGGTAATTCTTTAATAAAGGAAATAGTGTTTACTTATACAGGTACATTAGTTATACCAAAGTCATTAAAATCAATATATGAAAAGAATAGTGTAACTGTACACGGATCATATATTGTAAAAGATACTGATGAAGGTGTTGTTACTACAACTGACTATAAACAACTATCAAAATCAGACGTTAAATTATTTTTACAAAAGTATTTACGTGATGACTATATTAATGGAATGCAGGATATAATTAAGAAAGATTTATTACCTGAAACAAATTTAGTTGTTGATCTTCCTTGGTAGTTTCTAAAATATCATTATCTTTGAAGAGTATACAAATTTTAAAAACCAATTATAATGGCAAAATCAAAAAAGATTTCTAAAAAGGAATTAGAAGAAGTTAAAGATCTTCAAAATCAAATTAATACATTACTTATGAATATAGGTAATGCAGAGTTGGTAAAAAATCAGCTTATAACTACACATGCGGAAGCAACTGTAAATTGGAAAGCAGTAAGCAAATCTCTTGAAGATAAATATGGTTCAGTCAATATTAGCTTAGAAGACGGTACTATAAGTGAGATTGCAGAAGAAAAATAAACTTTCATTCTTTTTTCATAAATATTTTTACAAAAAATTTTAAAACCATTCTTCTTGTTTGGTTTTAGAATTTTTTGTATATTATATATGTATAGCATTTCTGAAAGACTTGCATCATAGAAAAAAAAATATTTATGATCCCAACTAACTCAAGCGCAACTACAAATGGTTGTGATAGTATATCATCAAATTGTGTTATCTGGCAAGGACCAGATATTGCTTGTATAGATCTTTGCAATGGTGATACAATTACCGAAGTAGTAGCTAAACTAGCTGAAAAATTATGTGATATCCTTGATGGAGGTATTGTTGCTAATCCTGATTTAACAGGGTTAGATTTAACATGTCTTGCTATACCGGGTTTACCACCAGAAACTCTTGTAGAAATTCTACAAGCTATGGTAGATCAAATTTGTGAAAACAAAATTTCTAAAGGTGAACCAGATCCAGGACGTAATGATAGATTAAACTTACCTACTTGTTTATACTATCTTGATGCTAATGGAAATCAAGTAACATCATTACCAATAGATGAGTATGCTATTTTAACAGCACAAAATTTATGTGCTGTAATTTCTGATGTTGAAGTAAACACATTAACAATAGCAAATCATACAACAAGATTAAACTTATTAGAAGCATGTGTATTTCCAGAAGGAGTATGTGCTATAGGTAGTGGAGGAAGTGAAGCTCAAGTGGTACCTACATGTATTGTAAATGTAGGAAATTTAACAGATGTATCAGTTTTATTACTAGCATTAGAAATTAGATTCTGTGAATTAGAATCTGCTGTTGGTTTACCAAGCACAATTAACAATGCAATTTCACAATCAGCTATAACTTCAAGTTATATAACATTATCTAACAATTCAGTTAGCTACGGTTCTATAGCGGGTTGGAATACTAATGCAATTACTCTTGCACAATCTATGCAAAATGCTTGGGTTGTGATTGATGATATGTATCAAGCTATTACAGATATTCAAACAAACTGCTGTGGTGGTGGATGTGATTCAGTATCTTTTGGTTATACAATACAGAATATTCTTAATGATGGAGAAATAAGTGGTCTTAGATTTATATTTTTAAATTCAAGTATGCCTGCTCCATTTAATGATTGTGCGGGTAGTTCAACTATCACAATTTCAGATGTAAATGGTAATACTATTCAAGAAATAGTATCAGTTAGTAGTTTACAAAATGACCCTAATGGGGTACAGGTAAATTTACCTGGTATGAATACAGTTCAAGATTTAAATGTCTCAATAGGCTTCTGTGTTACAAATGGTACAGATTCATGCTCAGATACTCAAACAACTGTTGTATCAGGATTTATACCGTGTCCAGTAAGTCCAACTATGTCAAATATACAGAATGAACAAGCAACTATTAGTTTTGTAAATACATTAGGGCCAACAGCTCAGTATGTATTAGATGTTATAAACACTGTTACAAACATTACTGAACAAACAGAAACTGTAAATAATCCAGGAGGTCCTGTAACAGTTACATTTACAAATTTAATTCCTAATACAAATTATAACGTTAGAATAACCGTTAACTACCAAGGTGCAACAGAGGTATGTATTAACCCAACTAATTTTACATCTACAGGGGCAGAGAATCCTTGTACAAATGGAATAGATTGTGGGTTTATAATTGACTATACAGGAAGTATGGCAGAAGAAATTACTTCACTTAAAGCAGGGATACCTGGAGTAGTTAATACTATTATAGCAGAATCAGGTGCAAATGATTATCAATTAGCTGTAACTCTTGTGGATGAATATAGTGTGGCTATACAGCCACCAACTAGTAATTATAGTAGTACACCTGAGTATACTTCATTACCGGCAAACCAAAAAATTATGAATACTGGCCCTAATACTAACCAGTGGTTTACAACAATGGAGCGTTTTGCAATAAATAATGAAGCTTCATTTAATTCACAAATAGCACCTATTGCTACTCCGGCTTTCCCAATAGGAAGTGGTAATAATGGACCAGAACCAACAGATGTTGCAATAGGTTTAGCAGTTGAAGGTGCAGCCTTTATGGGTACTTGGAGACCAAGTGCTGCTAAATATTTAATAATATTTACAGATGAATACCCAGGTGGTGCTGATGATAATTTTACTAATGTTGATGTTCAAAGATTAATAAATTTAGCAGCAACTTGTTCTACACTAGGAATTTCATGTTTTGTAATGGGAGAAGGTAATTCAAAAACATATACCCCACCAGGAGGATCAGTAACATACCCGTGGAGAACTTTTGCTTTAGATACTGGAGGAGATTGGAATTTAAGTTATGATGCAAACCTTATATCAGCGTTTATAACTGATCAGTGCCCATAATATTATATAAAAAATTAAATAAAAAAATAAAAAAAAATGGCATGTAATTGTACAAAATGTAGTTCACAATGCGGATGTTCTGATACAGCAATCACAAATCCGTGTACATATACAGACTGTAGTGTTGGTAATGAAAGGTGTGATGATATACAATGTGCAGAATGCGTAAGTTATTGTGGTACATCTTTTCAAATAGGTGATCCTGGTAGTAGAATAGTTATATCCTCCGGTGAAAGACTTGATTCTATCATACAAAAATTTTCTATGATATTATCCAATGGTCTTGGAGCATGTACTTCAAATGATGTACAACATGATCCATACAATGTTTATGCTGGTGTAATAACTAATAGTTCTGTAGATGTAGTTTGGGATGGTATATGGAGTAATAGTACAGGGTTAAATATATATGTAGATACACAAGTATCTCCAGGAGGATGGGTATTAGTAAATCCAACTCCTATTGTACCAACTGTAAATAATCTTACAATAACAAACTTAATTGCAAGTACAGCTTATAAAATTAAAGTAGTGGATGCTGGAAACTCTTCAGCATGTAAACCAATTGAAATTCTTATCACTACTTTAGCTAGTTAATGGCAAATAAAAATAACAACAGAAGGTGATAGTTTGTTGGTTTTCTATCACAAGAGTTGGAGAGGCTCCTTTTAGGGGCCTCTTTTTTTTTAATAATTAATTCAGTATATTTGGTAAATTTAAAAACTTTCCCTATGCAAGACATTAAACAGAAAGTAATCAATTCATTGAAATGGAAAAAGAACAGTAGAATATCTGCTGAAAGATGTAATATCAGTGAAGATGAATATCTTAAAATTAAAAAACAAGTACTACAAGAAAGAAAAACAAAAAGAAAGAAATCTATATTTTTTAGTAAAGCATCAGAAAATGCACAGGTTGTAGAAGCAATTGATTTAGAAAAAGGGGAAGGTAAAATATCCGGAACTTTTGATCATGAACCTAAAAGTGCAGAAGAAATAATTCAATTGTTGAAAATAGATACTGATAGATGGAAATTGTCACAGTATTGGAATAAGCAAATGGGTGATCACTGGAGAGTATCTGCTTTAGTATCTCAGATTAAGAATCCAGAAGAAAAGCTTTTTAAAGAGTTATTAGAGAACTGGACACCAAAAACATATAAGTTACCTAAAGCAAATATTAAAAAAATTAATAAACAAGATCCTGTATGTGGTGTAATATCATTACAGGATATTCATTTTGGTAAAGAAGGTAATGATACTATAGATAAAGATTTTGAAGACACTATTACCTACCTTATTAATAAAGCAGCTCCTGTTAATTATATAGAAAGAATGTACTTTGTTGTAGGAGGAGATTTAATCAACATGGATACATTTAATGGTAGCACAACATCAGGAACTCCTTTAGATAACTGTATGAGTGCTACAGAAGCTTATGTACAAGCTTTTGATGCAATGCATTGGGCAATTAATTATATCAAAGCTTTCTGCAAAGAGTTAGTAATAGTTTATGTACCAGGAAATCATGATAGACTTTCATCTTATCATTTAGTACATGCCTTATCAAAATCAATAGAAAGTGATGAGATAACATGGGATATAAAATATGAAGAAAGAAAAGTTCATGTTTGGAATAATAACTTTAATGCTTTTGAGCATGGTGATAAACGCAGTAAAAATAATCCTTTAATTTATGCTTCAGAATATCCAAAGCAATGGGGTGCTACAACAAACAGAACTTTATTTAAGGGTCATATACATACAGATAGAAAAGTAGAATACATGACATCTAACGAGACTGCAGGATTTATAGAAAAAACTTTACCCAGTCTAGGAAAGACAGATTATTATCATTATTCAAATAAGTATGTAGGTAATAGACGGTCTGGTAAATTAGAATTACAACACCCTACAATGGGTAATATTTGTGAAATAACTTATCAAGCTTTATAAAGATCCTTCTTTTAGCTTTCATAAGTGCACTTTTTTTTGTAAATTAATAATATAGTATGTATGATAAATAATTTTAAAAAACCTGATTTAAATGCTCCAAGGTATAGAGAGCATAGATTGGGTTTATTAAATGCAGAAACAATAAAAGAATTTAAAGAAAAAAAACCTTTGTATTCTAATATTGATAATGCGAAGTTAAAGAAAATAATTAAACTGTACAATGTTAAACTATGGAAAGCTGTAATTGAATATAGAGATGGAGTTGAGCTGCCTGATTCATTAGGTTACTTATTCATAGGTACATGTTCTTCTTCTAAAACTGTAAATACAAATTATAAGCTATCTAATGAATATGGTAAAGTATTACAAAATAAAAATTGGGAAACTGATGGAAATTTAGGAAAAATATTTTATACAAATTGGTCAACAAAATACAGATTTAAAAACAGAGAGTTATGGAGATTTGTAGCATGTAGACAATTTAAAAGAGCAGTAGCAAAAGATTATCCTTCTAATTGGACAAAGTATGTTACAATGAAGAATAAGTATAGAGTTGCTCATTTATATGATAATACAGAATACACCCAAAGTGCTCTAAAAGATTATAATGAATTTGAAATATAAACAACAATGTCAACAATAGCAGAAGCTGTATCTAGAATAAGAGGGCAAGTAAAAGCAGAAGTTCAAGATGCTTTTGTTACAGATAGATACATATATAGTTTAATAGAAAAATTTGCTCAAGTATTGATGAGAAGGCAGGATTATGCCAATAAGTTAATGAAGTTTAATTCCGTGTGGAAAGCTTTACCTTTTATAGAATTAATTGAAGTAGATAAAATTGAAGCACATTGCTCAGGAATTCAAAGTGGTTGTACAATAAAACGTACAAAAGAAAAATTACCAGATATGATTGAGGGCTACTGGGGGCCGCTAATTAGAACAGTAAGTTCTATTGATGGATCTATTGAGCTGCAAGCAACTCAACCAGGTACATACACTTCTATGACTAAGACAACATCATTTAAATATAATACATCCAAATATTTTTGGTGGTTAGATGGATATATATACTGTCCAAATATTGAATGGGATGCAATAAAGTTAGAAGGTGTTTTTAATTCTGATATAACAAAGTGGAATTGTGATACTGAAGATGATTGTACACCTAGATATGATCAGCCAATTTATATACCTGAAGCTTTATTTGCAGAAATAGAACAACAAGTAATAAATGTTATGATGAATACAATGCAAGTTCCACCAGAAGATTCTGATAACAAAGTTAATATACATAGATAATGGGAGCATCAAATAAATACAGAACCTTTTCACAATTAATGGAAGACGTTTCTATTGACTTTTCTACATATGCATTAGAAGGGATGATAGAACCACAACAGTTAATTAAAGTTGCTACCAGAGTTAATTATGATTTAGGACTAAGAATACACAGAACTAAAGAAGTAGTTATAGATATAGAACATGGACGTGGGCAGTTACCTATGGATTTTGCATATTTAAATTATGCATTCTTGTGTGGTGAGTATACAGTCAACTCTACCATGCCATCAGGAACTCATGTTGAAACTTTTAATGATGTTCCTTACGTACCTGCACCGGGAGAAGTTGCCCCATGTGCAGACGGTAAAACATGTAATGACGTTTGTGTTATTGAAACATGTGATGGTGAAAATGTTTATCAACTTGTTCAGAAAGTAGGAGCTAATCAATTTAGAACTTACAGTACATTTCTACAATTAAGAATTCAAGATGTAAATAGCACAACATGTTTTTGCCCTACGCTAGGAGCACAAGCATCAGATATTGCACAAATAGAAGATGGATTTTTAGTTACAACTTTTAGAACAGGTAAAGTTTATTTAAGTTATCAAGGAGCAATGGAATCACCTAGTGGTGATTTATTAGTATTAGACCAACCTTACTGTAATGAATATTATGAGTATGCTATAAAACAAAGAATACTTGAAAATATGGTGTGGCAAGGTGAAAATGTTAGTCAACAGTTAGGTTTAGTTGAGCAACGTTTAAGAGCAGCAAGAAATAACGCTTTGTCTTTTGTTAACACACCTGATTTTAAAGAATTACAAAAAGTTTGGTCAATGAATAGAAGAGCACAATACCATAATTATTACAATATGTTTTTGAGTTATGCACCATCTAATCCAAGAGCGGCATTAGTATCAAACAATTCAACAAGATCATCTAGTTCATTGTAGAACTAAAAGATAAGCAACAATTATGGCTAAGCAGAGAAAAAGAGCAAAACAAAATACTGGTACATCTTCTATAGCTACCAATTCATTTTTAAAGGGAATGAATAAGGACATTACCCAGTCTATGGAACCTAATCAAAGTTGGTGGAATGCACGTAATGCTGCTAATAATTCTACTGATGGTGATATGGGTGTTATTGGTAATGAGCCAGCAAATTTACAATGTGGAGTTATTCCATATACAATTATAGGTGCTATTCATAGATATGGAGATCAATGGGTTGTATATTCTACAGATGATACTAATTCTGAAATTGGAACCTTTGATGATAGTGAATGTAAATATGAAGTTCTAGTAAATGATCCATGTTTGAATTTTAAAAAGAAATTTTTAATTACTGGTGCAGCCAAAGAAAACTTTGATTGCTCATGGCAGGTATATTGGGATGATGGTAATAATCCATCACGTACATTAAACATAGATGAAATTCCCTGGAAACAATATATAAGTTCTGCTCCAGGAGACCCTTGTGTAATTTATAGTGATATTGAACCCAAACAATTAGATTGTGAAAAAATAAGATTAGCACCACTGATGGATACACCTTGTGTAAAACTATCAAAAGATGTTGATGGTGGTATGTTAAGAAATGGTGCATATCAAGCTTTTATTGCATATACTGAAAATGAACAAAAAGTAACAGACTATATTGGTATATCAAATATTCAGACTTTATGGAGTCATGCAGGTTCTGGTGGATCAATTAATATTAAAGTAACAAACCTAGATACTAAATTTGATTATTATCAATTAGCTATTTTGATAAGACAGCAAGGTCAAGTATTTGCAAAAAAAATTGGTCTTTATAGTACTCAACAACAAGATATTGGTCTAGACTTTATTAGTGATGAATTAGAAGCTGTAGATATAGCAGAAATACCTAAACGTAATCCTGCATATGAAAAATCAAATGCAATGTATGTTGTTAATGACTGGCTTATTAGACAGGGACCAACAGAAAAATTTGATTTTAATTATCAACCTATTGCCAATCAAATAAAAACAAATTGGGTAAGTAATCAAGTAGACTCAAAGTATTATACATTAGGTGGAAGTAAATTAGGATTTTTAAGAGATGAGCAATATGCTTTTTTTATAAGATGGATATATAACACAGGTGAAAGATCTTCTTCATATCACATACCAGGAAGAGCTCCAGAAATGTATAATGGTAATCTAGAAACTGATATTATATTTGGTGATAATGCTTTAGATGATTTAGGAGATCCTGTTTATAAAGTTTATAATACAGGCTCTATTACTCAACAAAATATATCTGAACTACAAGATGATGACTCTTTTATTATTGGTAGAGGTAAAATGGGATATTGGGAATCTACAGAAAGATATCCATCAGATAGACCAGATATTTGGGGTGACCTATGTGGAAAACCAATAAGACATCACAAGTTTCCTACTGAAGAAGTAGGGGGGCCAAACTCACCTTTACATATTAGTACTACAGATGGGGATAATATAAATTTATTAGGAGTAGAATTTACCAATATAGGGAGACCAAAATATAATGATGGAAGTTATCTACAAGATGTAGTAGGTTATGAAATACTAAGAGGATCAAGAACTGGAGCAAAATCTATATTAGCTAAAGGCTTGTTTAGAAATATGCGGGAATATACTGTACCAAATGCAGAAAATTTAATTGGTGGAAGTGTTCAAGGACTATATGCAAATTATCCTTATAATGATTTAAGACCGGACATGTATTTTTGGAAGGGTGGTAATAATCTTAACAGAACAGATTCATGTGATAACCTACTTCAAAGTATATCATCATTTCCTCCTTTAGATGGTTATTCAAAAAAAGCATTTACTTTTGCATCTCCAGATTTAATGTTTACAAAGCCTTTTTTAAATGCTTATGAAACTAGAATATATGGAGAGATAACAGGTAAACAATCTGGCTATTTTAAAGCATCAGAAGATCATCCTCAGTTTAAACTATTAAGAAATGGTGCAGCTGTAATAGCAGCTGTAATTGGTATAGGTTATGCTGTTGCTCAAATTCAAGGAGATAGAGGAGCTATAAGATCTGGTGGTGGAGGCGGTGGCTGGATGTCCAATGACTTTTATATGGGTTTTGGAACTGGTGGTACCACAGGTCTTGGGGCAAGTGCTGGTGTTAATTCTTTAGGTGCTATTGCTAACTCAGCTATTTCTGAAGTTGCGGCAAATGTTTATGAAGCAGTTGATAGTACATTAGCATTAGTTGATTTGTGGGCAGGTGGATCAGCTTTAGAACTAGCACAAGTTGCATATGGAGTTGCAACTGCTGCAGCTGGTATTGGACCAGGTGGTAAACCGGGTGAGTATCAAATAACAACTAACAAAAATACATCTATGTCCCAGTTACCTTCGGGATTTAGAATATTAATTTCTGTTACAACTTCAGCTGCTAATATTGCAATTGGTGGTAATGAAATAATTGAGTTAATTTATAATTTAGTTAATAAGAGTGACTTTGTATTTAAATATAATTCACAAGGCTTTTTTAATGATTTTAAAAATAGCAATTTATCAATATGGAGATTTAAGAATGAGGATTCTAATTATTTAGGTTCTTCATTTCAAACATTTAATAATGGAGAATATAAGATAAATAATTTATTTAGACCATCAACAGTTGCTGTTGCATTAGAAAAAGAATTACAAGATCCAATAACTGAGGATAAATCAAGATTTACAATTGGGGGTTATGTTAGAAAGAATGGTTCAGCTGGTGAATGGTCTGATAATTATTTATTAAATCCTGATCAAAGTAAAATATCAAATATATCTGCATATTATGGATCACTTAAATTTAATTTTGATAATCAATATGGTCAGTTAAGTGGTATAAAACAGATACCTATGAGAGGTTGTGTTGAATTATTAGATCCAACCAAACCTGATCAATTTATGTATTCAACTAAAGCTCTTGTGGCAGGTGATACATTTATTGGTAGATATACTGAAAAAGTTATAATGCCAATTTTTTCTCAATATTTATTAGGTCAACCAGATGAGTTTACATATGATTATTCTATGCATGTTAATATACCATATCCTAGATATTGGTTAAATTCACAAAGGTTTGACATGACAGGTTTGGCTCAACAAATAGCAACACTTGGTATTGCTCCTGATCCTGATGATTTATTTCCTAATGATCTATTTTATTTAGATAGAGGTAATGATAGTTGTGGTCAAGGATTTAGTAATATATTTAGAGGAGCAAATGCAAATGACCCCAATCCAATATTAGCTATGAGATATGCTTATATGTATTCTCATAATAATGGAATATTAGACTTTTTTGTAGAATCAGAAATTAATTTAGCACATAGAGATTGGGAAGATACACAAGCAAGACAAATATATGATGTATATCAAAATAATGATATTGATGCATTATTTCATGCACAAATAGAAAAGAAAGATAATTATTATAAGTATGATGAGTCACTAAGTCCTTCAAGATTTCCATCACAAATAAGTTCTTTTGGAGAAATTCAACCATTATATTATGATCCATATGTTGCAGCAAACTGTTATGTTAGCCGCCCAAAAAGATTAATATATTCTTTACAAGCTCAAGATGAAGCTAAAAAAGATTTTTGGAGGGTGTTCTTACCTCTTAATTACAAAGACTTTAAAAATAAAGTAAGTGTAATAAAGCCTATGAGTAAAACAGGAGCATTAGTATTTTTTCCATTTTTATCTCCTCAGTTATTTCAAGGAGTTGATTCTTTAAAGTTAGGATCTAATACTAATGTAACTATAGGTGATGGTAATCTATTTAATCAACCATTACAAAATGTAACTAACTCTGATATTTCTAATGAGTATGGTTCATGTGAAAGTTTAAGAAGTGTTATAAATACACCAGTTGGTTTATTTTTTATATCACAAGCACAAGGTAAAATATTTCAATATACAGGTAAAGGCTTAGATCCAATATCCAACAATGGAATGAAATGGTGGTTTAATAAATATTTACCTTCTCAATTAATTAAGCAATTTCCATTACTAGAAGATTCTGTATTATCAGATAATCCTATAGCGGGTGTAGGATGTCAAGCAATATATGATCCTAATGATGACATTGTTTATTTTATGAAAAAAGATTATAGAATAAAATCTAAATGGATTGCTAATGTTACATATTCTGAATCAAAAGGGTTTGAATTTAATGGGGGATTACCTATTACAATAGGGGATCCTGTTTGGTTTGATGATTGTTCTTGGACTATAAGTTATGATCCAAAAGGTAAAGGATGGGTATCTTTTCATGACTGGCATCCTGAATTAGCATTACCAAGCATAAATCACTTTTTTACTACAAAAACAATAGATAGTGAAACACCAATATGTCCTCCTGGATATACATATAATGCAACAAATGGACTATGTGAAAGAATACAAAGCACATCTGAATTAGCTTCTGTTATAATAGAAGAAGTGGATGCAGATGTACAAGGCGGTGCAACACTATGTTTATTAGATATTGTTATAGCAATGGATACTTCTGGTTCTACTGGAGGAGGTCCTAATTCTATAAGACAAGCACAACAAAATTGGTTAAGTGCATTTTTAACTGATCCTAACATATCAGGACCCATGGCTACTGGTAGATTTCAAATAGGTTTAAATGCATGGGCAAGTACACGGGTTGATATGAATCCTAATGGATTTACTATGAGTAACACTGTAACTGAACCTCAAGTAACTAATTGGTATAATAGTGTTTGGGGTCAAACTCCTCCTGGAACCGGTACAGTATTAGGACCAGCATTAAATCATGCTCAGAACCTAATAAATTTAAAAGTAGGAAGTCAGTTAGGAGATAGAAGTTCAGATCCAGCTTTCAGACAAATAATTATTTTTATAACTGACACAAATTCTAATCCTGGAAATATAGGTTGCCCTTTCCAAGGTATTAACAATTCACCTACTGCAACAGGTCCTGCAAATCAAGATGTTTTTGCATTATATTGTGGTGCTACAAATTCTGCACCTCCTAACCCTAATGTATTAACTAATATATCTTGTACCCCAGGCCCTATAAATGTTGATGGATATCAATATGGTATTGCAGCTAATAATCCAGCTCAAATTGCTTTAATAGCATCAAACATTGCTGCTAATGCATGTTCAATACCTACTACATGTAATTGTCCTCCTGGTTATACTCTTGTATATCCAAATCCAACAACAGGAGAATTTATAGATAGTTCAGGGCCATGTGAAGTAGATGCACCACCAACATGTAGAAAAATAGAATGTGAATGTCCTCCTGGTATTCCTGGATTTCCTACAACAACAACAGGTGTGTGTGATGATTTATTTTTAGTAGGAAGTTCTACATATGTTAATCCTGATCCACTTGTATGTAATTCAGACTCTTATGAAACTGCAGAAGCAAACTTTAAGGTTGGAGCATTTTGGAGACATAATGTAAGATGTGATTTATTTGCAAATTATTATGGTGTAGATTATCCATGGGAAATTGATTTAGTTGAACAAACTGGTCAGATGGTTAATACTGTAAGAAGTGTAGAATATCAACTTGAAACATATGTTTATAAAGGTGATATGGGTCATGCATGTAATGATGACAAATGGGAAGATCTTTTATTTAATTTTGATCAAGCAATTATTTATAATAATGAACAAGTTTCTGGGTCTTTAAAGTTGATTCCTACACCATTTAATGAGCCTTTAGCCAATTTAACTTATCCTATTGTTAGTGGTAATAATATAGATATATTATGTTCTAAAGTAGAACAGAAATATAGGTTTAATCAGTTTTGGGATATTACAAATGATAGAGGAGAATTTACATTTGCTGAACAACCTATTTGGAGAACAGCACCAAACGGATATATAAAAAATTTAAATGTCACAAATTTAAATTATAATAAATCACAATTACAACATAAGAAATTTAGACATTATGCAAATAATTTTATATTAAAAAGATTAGTCTCAGGAAATAGAAAAATGTTGCTACGTTTATTTAATACTAAACTACTTACATCTCTTAGATAATGGCAAAGAAAAAAAGTATAGGGCTACCAGGGGGACCAAATGAGTACATAACACATGTATCAGAAATGTTTAGTACAGAAGGATATAAAAGAAATAGTCCTGATGTTGACAATCCATATAATATTATACCATCAGCAAACATTACTATGGATGGTGTAGACATTCCTGTTAGAGGATATGGAAATAATGGTATGGTTCAAGATATGATACCAGGAGGAGGAAATTATAACTATGGTAATGCAGACTATGTTGTTGAGTTACCAATGGCTCAACAAGGTAAGGAAACAGAAAAAAGTTTTGAGATAACTCCTGAGTTACTTTTAAAACAAGCTTTTGTAGAATCTTTATTAAATCCAAATGCTAAAAATGATCTTGGATATAAAGGTATAGCACAAATAGGAGATGATTTAATAGCTGACTATAAAAAAGCAAATAAAGTTGAATCTGTAGATCCATTTAATGCACAACAAAATCATGATGTTCAAGAGTGGTCTATGAATGAATTATACAACTCATCATTTGTAGATAAACCTACAAGCACTGCTGAAAATAGATTGCTTAAAAGTTTAGCATCTTATAATTGGGGAAGAGGTAAAGTACGCAGATTGTTAAATGAGGAAAAGGCTAGTGGTAGTGATATATATACTAAAACTGATTGGACAGAGAAACTACCACAACAAACAAAGGACTACATAAATATGATTGTTTATGATGGTTCAACAGAAAAAAGACCTAGAGTACAAGAGAACTTTATTAATGCAACAACAGATGATAAGTATAAAGAAATAAGAGACATATATAAATATCAGTATGCTGGTGAAATATTAGATGAAAGAACTAATAATGCTGTTGTACAAGATAATACTTATGTAAATATGTTTATGCCTAGTGATCCTTTTCCATCTTTAAGAAATCAAAATAAAAGTATTGATGATTATAAATTTGATTTTTCAGATTATGAAGTCAAAGACAATCAGAGATCATCAGATAATAATGTAGAAAATAATCATGTTGTTGCAAAAGGGGAAAGCTTAGGTCTTATAGCAAAAAAGTATAATACATCTGTTAGTGAAATTGCATCTTTAAATGGTATACAAGATCCCAATTTAATTAATATAAATCAAAAATTAAAGTTACCAAACATTGAGGTTAGTGATAAAAAAGAATATGTAATAAAAGCTGGTGATACTTTAAATGAAATAGCTAAAAAGCACGGAACAACATCCAATAAGTTAGCTGAAATTAATGGTATTGAAGACATAAATGTTATAAGTATAAATCAAAGATTACAACTTCCTGATAACTATATTGAAGAAGTACCACTAGCAGAAGAAAGTTGGATTAGTACTGACAAGTTAAAACAAAATAGGAAAGATATTAATGGTGGTGGTGATGAGAGTATTGTTGTAAAATCACAAGTTTTAAATGATCCAAATCAAAGATATGTTGTCATAGATAAAAAATCACAAAGATTAAAACTTTATCAAGGTGATAATGTCCTTATGGATTTTGAAGTTGGAACAGGTCAGAATGTAGGGGATGCACAAACAGTTACTAAAAATAAATATATAGATCCATATGGAAATATAGTTACACCAAAAGAAGCATTTATAGAAGAAGAGAAAGATGGTAGAATTGTATATGAAAAACTTAAGCCTGGATATAAAAGTAAAGTAGACTGGTCTGCCGGTAATAAGCAAACGGGTGCAGGAAAATTTACAATGGGTAACGTAGGTGAATATAAAAACACACCTTCATTTACATTAGTTAATGAAAACGGAATAGAAATACCTGCTGTTATTCATGCTGCATTAAATAGTAGACAACAATACTTTGATAATGACAACATTGAAGATAATAGAATGAGTAATGGTTGTATCAATGGTAAATGTACTGATTTAGAGGCATTATATAATACAGGATTACCAGCAGGTTCACCAGTATTTATATTACCAGAAGAAGATGGAAACTATTTTGAGTTTGCAGATGGTCAAGCAGTATTAAGAACAGGTAGAGAAAATAGAATAGATGCTGAAAAATACATTGATTCACAAGGTAGAGAACAAAAAGGTCAGGGAATTAATAGATCTACTAACACTTTAAATTACAAAGAAATTAGACCTGTTTTTGATGAAGAGAAATTTAAGGAAGATAAATTTACCTATTTTGATTTTAATGATACTGAAGAATATGAAGGATCAGTTAAACCTTTTGTAAATTCATTAGTAGATAACAAACAAAGGATAATGAAAGTTGCTGGTATATCTAGTGATGAATATAACGAAATAGCACAGATTGCATTTGGGATTTTAGGTAATGAAACAAACTTTGGAGATACCCATAGTGAAGTAGGTAATGCAATTAGAGGGGCAAGGAAAAAATTTTTAGATCCAAAATCATCATCACCAGACTATCAGAGAAAATTTGACGGTTATAGTTTTGCTGAAGGTGCTGATAATGATTATAATAGTGTTGGGCTTACTCAGCTTAGGTATCAAGAAGTAAAAAATGAAGGTAAAAAAAGAGATAGTAATGGTAATATTTTAGCTTCTGAAAGAGATAAAGTAATGCCAGCAGAAAAAATGTTTAATGATTTAGGTATAACGTCAAATGCAGACTTAATGGATCCTGAAAAAGCAGCTATAGCTACAGTTGCTAGATTAGCTTTTTTAATTAACAATAGGAAAGGCGTTGACAAAAATGATTTAATGAATACATTACCTGGATTATGGGGAGGGTCAAGTAAAGATGGTAAAGCTACATATATAAATAATGTCAAGAAAAATTCTAAATATTTAAAGCTAGAACAACTAGATAGAGTTTTACCTACAAATGAACAAGGTGGAGAAATAAATGACTTTGATATGTATCAAGGATATTTAAATGGCAAGTATGATGGTACTGAACTAGAAATGAAAGCAGAAGATATATATGATAAGCTTAATAGAAAACATTATAGAGAAGCTAAAATGCATGGTATGACTCCCAGCAATTTTATAGCAACTCATTTTTTAAACAAAGCTTAAACCTTAAAAATTAGTAAATCTCTTGATTTATTTGTATATTATTAATATAAAATAATTGTTGTGAAAGTAAACAAAAAAAGTTTAATGCAGATGGGTGGTCAATCCTCAATGCAGCCTACAGGACAAAGTAATGATTCAGGTATGCAGCAAGTTGTTGGGTTTATAAGTACTTCTGTAAATGAAGGGCAAGACCCGGTAGAGGTTGTTATGGGTTTGTTACAACAAGAAGTAGATCAACAAATTATAGCTCAAGCATTTATACAATTAGGTTATGAAGAAGAACAATTAATGCAATTGTTTAGTGCTGTCCAAGAAAGAAGTGAACCAGAACAACCAAGTTCACCAGATGAACAAACTAGAAATCCTCAAGAGATTGCTAGAAATCAGGCATTAGAAGAACAAGCTGAAGCTGAAGAGCAACAAGCTGCAATGGCTGAAAAAAATGCAATGGCTGAACAACTTGCTATGGATCAAGGTATGCCAGTTGCAAAGTCAGGTATAGAAATTAAACCTGAAAATAAAGGTAAGTTTACTAAGTGGGCTAAAGCACGTGGTATGTCTGTAGCTGAAGCATATAAAAAAGTATTAGCTAATAAAAATAAATACCCTACATCTGTAGTTAAGATGGCTAATTTTGCAAGGAATGCAGCTGGATGGAAAAAGGAAGAAGGAGGAGAGACAAAAGAGTTTGTAGCACACATGATGTATGATACTAAAACAGGTGATGCGTATAAAGCTAATACTCCTGCTGATCATGAAAAGTATAAAAAGCTAGGCTACTTACACAAAGATGAGTTAAAAAAAGCTCAAGAAGGTGTAGAGATAGTAAAGAAGAACGGATATGAGTATAAAAAAGTATTAAATCCAGAAACAAATGAACCTGCCTATTTTTCTAGAAGAAGTGGTGCAAGTAATTGGCAAGACTTACAAGAAGAGAGTAATATAATACCATTAAAGGCTGTCCGCTCTGATATTTTTGCTGATAACGTAGAAGAATGGGAAGGTACAGAAGAACAAAAGAAATGGGATCAAGAAGAAGCAGGAAGATACAAAGAACTTAAAGAATCAAAAAAAGAATCTCCTGAAGAAATTAATTATGATAAATATGGTATAAGAGTTGTGCAATTTCCTTATGGATATAAAGGTATGCCTCCCGGCCATATTCAAGCTCAGTTATTTAATAAAGACACAACAGAGTTAGTTGATAGAGTTGATGGTCAGAGAGCTTTTGTAAATAGATGGGAAAGTAATAGAGGTTCAAATACACCTATGGATCCTAATGATTATCAGAATGATAAAAATGTAAGAGTTGCTGATCTTGAATCATCACCTGAAGAAATTAAGTTATTTTTATCAGAAGCACAAAAATTTAGAGGAACAGATAGGAGAAAGCAAAAGAAAGTATTAAAGGGAGTATTATCTGAAATTAATGCACCTACAGCATTAGGTGAAGGAAAGGAAGGTAGTTATGATTTTATAGATAGTAACTGTGCTACCGGTGTATGTACTGCTCTAGGTTTGAATCCCAATGCTTACAGAAATGCAGGGATAACAGATCCTACAGAAGTAATGGATGGTATTATTAAAGGTAAAAAATATAGAGACCGTATTACTAAACTTGTAGGTAATAAAGTAAACTCAGCAGATGGTCTTCAAGCTATTGTAAGAAATGAAGTAGATTATGAAATGTCTAATGATGCTTCTGAAAAAATATCAAGTTTTTTAAATGGCATTAGTGTTAAAGAAAGAGATAAATTATTAAAGTCTCTTAACAAATCAGAAAATGATTTAACTAGTTTTGATGGTATAATGGATATGTATAATGCTTTACCAGAAGGTACTATTCCTACAATACTATCTGCTGGTATAGATGAAATTGAAAATAATACTGATTTTCAGTTTGATATGGATGGTGTAAAAAATATACCTAATTATCACTATCAAAAATGGGGTAAAGATGCAATGAATAATATTAATTCATTTTTTGGAGGATCATCTAATTACTGGAAACAAACAGGAGGAGAGCAGGATAATGAAAGGATTAAAAATCCAAACATGATAACTAGATCTAATAACTATGCAAATCCATTAGCCTTTGAAACTGCTAATGACTTTAATCTTTTAGGTGCAGTTAACACATTAAACAGCGGTTTGACTAATATGTTTAGTGGTAAAGATGAAGATGGTGATGGTCTTAAGGATGGTTCATTAAGAAATCTTGGTGCAAAGAAAACATTAAATAAGTTAAACAAAGGTCAATATTATGATTATAATATTCAGGTAGATCCTAATGACACTAATACTTATGCATTTGATGAACTAGATTTATATAATGCAAGTAAAACATTTGGTAAAGATAAGTTGAGAACAACTGAACAGTATAAAGCAGATATTAAAGAAAACTCACGTGTTAATTATAATACAGAGACCGGTGAGTATGATGCTCTTTTATCTAGTAGAGACCCAAGTAACTATACATACCGTAATATCTTTGGTCAAAAGAAAGATGTGTTTAATGATGAGAAATTAACCAACGCATTAGATGGAGAAAACCTAAATTACTTTGAAGGTGTAGATGAAGATACTAGGCAACAAATTTTGGACTTTGGTAAAGCTAAGAATAATGATATGCCTGAAGGCACTACATTAAATATAGATAGAGATACTGGTTCAGTACGTTATATGAGTCCTGATACACCAGAGAATAAACAAAGGGATGATTATAGAACAATGATGGGCTATAATAAATATGGCCCTAGAGAAGAAGAGGTGGTAGAAGAAGTAGAAGAATCTAAATCTATGATACCAACAGATACAGATGGAAGACCATTTGCAGCTTTAAGCACTGATCCACCAAGAGTTCAACCACCAACTTTTAGAGAATGGGTTGCACAAGATTCTTTTAGAAGAGGTACTGCTCAAGGACCACAAATGTATCAGGACTACCTTAAGGGTGTTGAATATGATCAAACAAATGAAACACCAAATGAAACACCAAAACAAAATATATTTAATAAAACAGGACAGTTTTTTGAAGATAAATATGAGCAAGCATTACCATTTTTAAAACAAGGTGTTAATGAAGCTGGAGAATTTATATCAGAAGCGGGAGAGTTTGTTAAAGAAAAAGTTAATGATGCAGAAGATTTTATAGTAGATAAATTTGGAAAGAAAAAAACATACAAAGTAGGTAGTGCTGAGCATAAAGCTTTAGATCCAACAAGTTATAAAAAATGGCAAGAAACTCAAACTAACAACAATAAATTAAAAGACGGAGGTGCTTTACCTAAAGCTCAATTTGGTATACCACCTCAATTTGATCCTAATAATCCATTTGGTTTACCTGATTTTTCACAAATGGGTCAGACATCTTATATAAATCCAAATACAGGAACACCATTTACACCTGGTCCAAATGCATCAGTTGCTATAAATGAAGATAATCCAATAGAGTTAGATGAAGTAACTGTTACTGCAGAAGGTAATCCTCTTAATAGATTAAAACCAATTGGTATACAACCATTATCTAACGGCTTAGATGATTTACAATTAGCACCTATAAGTATACCTAGTATACCTACAGAAACTACTAATGCAGAAGTTCCTACACCTTTTGATGATCCAAAAGTTAAAAGAACAAATAAATTTGAAGGAGGATTAAATAGATTTATGGATAGCAATTTTATGAAAGGTTATGCAGATATTTCAGAATTTGCTGTTGAAGGGGCGGGTGTAATAAATGATTGGTTTAGACAAAAGAATGTTCAAGATGCAAGAAGAGAAAACCGTAGAAGATTTGCTGTAGCAGATAATATATATGGTACATATGAAGATCCAGCTTTAAAAAGAGGTGTATGGGATGTTAATACAGGTCAAGCTCAAGGTGAGGGAGACAGGACAACAAGCTGGAGTATGACAGCTAAAGAAGGTGGGGAAGTAAATGTTAATAGTGAAATGCTTGCTGCATTAATAGCGGCAGGTGCTGATATAGAAATGTTATAATTATGGCAAAGATTAAAATAAATAAATTACCAAAAGGTTTTAAACTTGTTGACGGTAAGGTTGAAAGAGAGCAAGTAATGAATAACGGAGGTTATGTTACTGGTGACCAAAGAGATTACGGTTTGGTTACAACTCCACAAGAGTATTATAATAATACAAACTTTAATAATTCTGATGATGAAAATGTTAGATATAGCCTATCTAGTGTACCTAGAGATGTAGCTAACATAGAAGCAGAAGGTGGAGAAACTGTTCTTACTGACTTAAGTGGTGATGGACAATTTGGTCTTTATAACATTAATGGGCCAAGACATAGTAGTGGTGGTGTACCAATGTTTTTACCAGAGCAATCTTTTATATATTCAGACACAAACAAAATGAAATTTAATAAAGATGAAATGGCTGAGTTTGGTATTGAGTCACGTAAAGGAAAAACACCAGCTACAATATCAAAGAAGTATCAGCTTAATCCATATCTAGGAGCAATAAATGATCAGTATGCAGATGAGATATCTACAATAAGTGCTGAACTTATGCTTAAAAAAAATATGAATAATTTATCAAAGTTAGCTTTTGGTCAAGAAGTAAAAAAGAATTTTGAAGATGGTGTACCCTTAGCTGCACATCCATACTTAGTATCTATAGGAGAAGATCCTATTGCATTTACAGCAAAGGTTGAAGAAATTTCTAAAAGACAAGCTCAGATGAATGCTCTTGCAGCATTACCTCCACAGCAGCAACAACAATTAATGATGTTGCAACAAATGATGGAACAAGTTGATCAACAACCACAAGCTCAACAGCAAGGTCAACAGCAAGAAGAAGTTGTAGAAGATGTTGTAGAAGTTGCAAAGTATGGAACTGAAGTAAATGGTTTAAGAAAATATCAAGATGCAGGAGAAGTTGTAAATCCATTAAAAGAAGATCATCCAAAATATAAAGAATGGAATGAAAAAATTTCTACAGGTAACTATGACGTAAAAACTGTAACACTTGAGAACGGTGGTACAAGACTTATACTAACAGAAAAAAGAAAAGAAATACAAAGTACAGATCCAAGTCAAGCAGGTAATCAAATGGGAAGAGGTACTACACCTATATATAATGAAGATATTGCAGGTCAAAGACAAGCTTTTAATGAAGCAAGTGATGATGGATGGCAATATCAATCAGGCTCTTTATCAGCCGGTAATAGACCTTTACAACAGAGTAAGATATATAATAATCAAGTAGTAAATGGTAAGTTTGATGCAAACATAACAGCAGATAAATCATCTGGTGTTCATTCTTATGGTTCACCAGAAATTAAAAGTGACGCAGCAGAAAAAGACTTTATGAATAGATGGGGGGATATTGTTGCACAAATAGATGGATTTGATTACAACATGAATGCTAATGATCCAAAGGTTAAGCAATTTCAAGTTCTTGCTGAAGAAACAAGAAAGAAAGAGCATATGGAGCACTTTGGTAACTTAGATAATTATAAACCATACTTTACAAAAGATGGTGTTAGTGGATCTAAATTTGATGGGGCTTTTGGTTTACATACTTACAATACTCCACGTTTAAAAAAGAATGAAATATTTAGTGAAGAAATAACATTAGATCCTGAAGAAAAGAAGAGAGAAGAAATTGAAAAGAAAGAGGTAGAAGAATATAAGCAACCTTATACTCCTCCTTTTATTCAAGATGAAATTAACTTAAATGCATTAGGTATGATAGATGATAATCTATATATGCCTTGGGCACCAACAGCAGAAAGGCAAAAAATTGATTATGTGTTAGATGATTATTTAGGACAAGTTAATGCAAACAATTCTTCACTTGCTACTGCAGCAGAACAAATAGGTAATACAATTGGTGGACCTGCAGCAATAGCGGCAATTTCTGACTTACAAGGTAGAACTATGAAAGCAAATGCTGCTGCTATAGGTAGTACTAATTCACGAAATGTAGCTACTTTAAATCAAGTTGGTACACTACAACCTCAATTGGATATGAAAGTAAACTTTGAGAATGACAGAAGAACTACAAAAGTATATGATGATGTTAACAAGACGTTACAAGATCATGATAACTTTTTAAATGATAAAATAGCTAAGAGTGCAGAATTAAGAAATGCTCTTATAACTAATAGAGCAGGTGCAGCCAACTTAAATGCATTAACTAAGAATTTTGACATAGATACTACAACAGGTGGTATAATAGGATTTACTGATGGTGATGCATTAGAAAAAGTAGGATTACCAAAAGATCAACAAAAAGCATTTTTAGATAGTTATACAGAACTTCAAAAGAATTTGGGACCAGATGTAAAAGTTGATGCAGATATGATAAAAGCATATATGACACTTGGTCAACCAACAGCAGCAACTAATCAATCAAATGCAGCAGCTGAATTTGCAAGATTGGGTAGCCCACAGTTTTATCCAACAGGTAAATCCAAGGTGGGAAAAGAAATTAAAAGAATGGTAGTTCCATTCTATACAGGCAAGATGGGATCATAAACCTTAAAGGTTTTAATTTATAGCTTGTTAAACATATATAATTATAGTAAATTTACATTATGGCAACATACGTACCAGGATCAAAAGCATACTTACCGGACATTAAACCGTTTACTCCAGATTTTAAATTTTTGTCTGCGGTATTAGATCAAAGACAAGATAAGTATACTACTAATTGGAAGGCAACAAATGATGTCTACAACAAAGTAGTGTATTCTGATCTATCAAGACAAGATACAACAGAACAAAGAGATCAATATATAGAAACGTTAGGTCCTCAACTAGAGAAGATTGCTGGTATGGATTTATCATTAGCACAAAATGCTGATTCAGCTAAAGCTGTATTTGCACCTTTCTTTGAAGATAAACTAATTGTAAAAGATATGGTTTATACTGCTAATTACAGAAAGCAAATGGATTATGCTAATAGACTTTTACAATCAAATAACCAAGAACAAAGAGAAAAGTACTGGAATCCAGGTATTAAAGCATTGCAGTACAGAATGGAAGATTTTGTAAACGGTACTGCAGATGAAGCAATGAACGCATCATTAGCTAGATATGTAGAAGATGCAGATTTAGTTCAGATGTCTGAAAAAATATTATCAGAAATGGATCCTCCTTTAAAAATTAAGATGGATCATTTTGGAACAAACCCAGATGGAACTGTAAATACAGATTTTATTATAACAACTCAGAATGGTGAATTAGTTACTGGGCCAGCTTTGCAATATATACAAACTGCATTAGCAGATGATCCTAGAGTTCAGCAAGCTTATCAAACAAGTGCATATGTAGAAAGTAGAGACCGTGCTGCAGAATTAATGCAATCAGGCCAGGCAGCAAATGTTCAGCAAGGACAGGAAATGTGGGCTAATGAAAGAATAGCTTTAGTGACTGCAGCAAATCAAGAGCAAACAAAAGGAAAGAAAAAGCAACTTGCTGAAGATAATAAAGCTAATGAAAACTGGTCTGCATATCAAAAAGATCAAGGTATTATACCAGGATCTGATGAAGAAAAACAACAGAAAGAAAACTTAAGTGCTTATGAAGCTACTAAAGCTGAGTTAGAACAAAACATGAAAGTTGAGCAAATTTCTCAAACGCCTGTTGGTGAAGGTTTAGAAAGTAATCTTAATAGAGCTTATGAACTAACTATGTTATTTAACATGGATAGAGATATGAAAATTGGTGCTCAGAATTATAGCATGAGAGATTTTGAGTCTACAATGGAAGCCAACCCTTATGCAGTTGCACAGAAAAAGCATATGATGGATATGCAAAAAGTAAGGTTTCAAGCTAGAGAAAGAAGAGCTCTTGAAAGTATCAAGCAAAAAAATAGAATTGATTTAGCAAAAGCAAAAGGAGAAATCTTAAGTCCAGAAGAAAAAGCACAGCAAGATGCTTTACTAAAAGCATTAGGACGGACTACTGTTCAGAGAGGAGATGCTAACACTACAGAATTACCAGATGGTGCGGTAGTAGTTGCTGTAACAGAAAATCAATTTGTTGAAGATGACAATAAACTTTTAGTACGTGAGGTAGATGCTATTTTAAATTCATATGTGCAAATGAATCCAAATGGTGATAATGGCAATCAACAGTGGACTATAGATTTTAATGGTACCCAAATTACAGGTAATATTGAAACCTTAAGAAATCAAATGCTTGCACAAGAAGAGCTTACCACTAAACAAATTGAGAATGGTGTAATAGCTGATTATGAAAATAGAGAAGCAATAAATGCTGCATTTACAAGTAGGTATGAATATATTACTAATGCAGAGGGTGTTAAATCTAAAAATCCTTCCTATCAGCAATCAAATCAATGGTTAAATTTAAACAATGACTTTTTAAAATTAAAATCAGATAAAACAGTATTGGATAGAAACTTACAAACTGCAACACAAACACAGTATGAGACTTACCTAAAAACAAAGGTAAGAACGCTAGCAGATGATGATGAAGTTCAAGCACAGTTTGATGCAGGATATACTGATATATATGATAATACTGACCCAGATAATGTAAGACTTTTAACTAAAGCAGAGTACGTTGCTGCTATGGTAGAAAAAGCAGAAGCAAATCAACTAATTAATATAGGTGATGAAGGCATGCTTTATGGTAGAAATAATGTTCCAGAAGGTGATGGTGATGACTTCACAGATAAGTACTATAGAAAAACTAAAACAAGATATGTAGAAGGTAGAGGTGGTACTGGTTATACTAGTGGTGGACTTGCAGGTGGTTTTGCAACTGGTGGATCTGGATACTATGAAAAAGTATTAGATGCTAATGGTAACCCTGTAAAAGAAGTTAATGTTTATGCAGTTAAAAAACATGCAGAAGAAGTATATGATAGACTAGCAGAAGATCAAAATAAAGGATTAACTTCTCAAAAAGGTTGGGATGGTTATGAAACTGCAACGTTAAGAAGTGTGCAAATGGGTAGACAAAACCTTATTGGTGAAATTGAAACAGGAGTAACTTACGGAGGTAACATTGACCCTAAAGTAAAAGGTTCTGCAGGTAATAATATTTATACTGATTTTTTAAATCAAATGGCAGTGATGGATGGTGCAGGACAAAATCCACAATACTATGCTGGTGAAATAGGTATAGATAGTGATATGGATGATAGTTTAGAAGGCACTGACTTAGCTTTATATAAAAGAGCACTTCAAGCTTATAAAGCAGATATGCTTAACTATGTTGTAAATGAGAAAGCAGGAAATTCTATTTCAACTATGCCAAGAGCATCTATAGAATACAAACCTGTATACGGTGATCCAGAAGAAACAGACAAAACAAAAGCTGGTAATATTATTAAGTTTGGTGGAGATTGGTTAGAGTCTAAAAAAGCCGGCTCAGAAACTACTGGTGAATATGGAACATTTAGTCAAGGAGAGATTAATAGATTGAAAAAGGGTATTTCTATTTTATTTGATCAAAAAGATGATATAAGTTCTAGGTCTGCAGCTAACAGTGCTGTAGTATCATCTCCTATTATTAGTGAAATAATGGCAAGTCAAAATCACTATGTAGAATATAAACCAACTTACGGTACTAAAGAAGATGGGAATGTTCAAACAGGTACATTAAGATTTGTTCAGAACAGCCCAACAGAGTACATGATGAATTGGCAATTTAATGAATATGTAGATGGTGGAACATATAGAATGACACCGATTAGATCAAGAACTATATCTTTACCAGCTGGTACACCTTATGATGGAACACTAGAAAGATTAAAACAAGTTTTAGAAGAAACAGAGTTTAATCCTTTAGGCGCAGAAAACTTAAGAAGAAGAAAAAAAGATAAGGCAGTAAACGGTAAGAAATAATATTCAATTCTGAAAATGGAAAACAATTTAGAAAGTAAAGGTTTAGATCAAACTATTAAAGCTAGTGAAGCAACAGGACCTCAGTTTGCTATTAATAAGGATATTGACTTTGTATCAGTTGACCAAGCTTATGAGGATCCGGAATATGATGCATATATTGATATGGCAGATACTGCTGCTATACAAAGGTTAGATCAGCAAAAAGATTTTATAGAAAAGTATGGTTCTGGTGTATATCAAAACATAGCTTTACCAACGCCATCTATGGCCAATGATACCTATGATCCACAAATGCAGAGAAATGCAAGAGTGCCTGGTGATACTATATCTAGGGATAATTCTGTAGAACAAACTATTGATGCAGTATTATATGATCAAGCAAGACAATTAAATCAAAAACAAAAAGAAGGGACATTTATTGCTTCACCAATTTATAGTGATAAGAGGGCAGAAAGCTTTGACCGTTATTATCACCATCCAAAATTTGCTACATTAGGTTTCAGCCCTTATGCAAATAATTCAGAATATTACAATGCAAATAGTACAGCTTGGGATGACTTGTCAAGAACATGGACATCTGTTAAAGGTTTATTTGGTATTGGTTTTACTTCTAGTTATGTGAGTGCTGGAGATGGTATGGATGGCAAATATGGAAAATATGATTCTGGTAGTGCTGGATCATATGAAGATTTTGTTGACATAGGTATGTCTGATAGAGGTGGGACAACTCAATTTTTTAATAACTTGTTAGTCAACTCTGGTTATACTTTTGGTATAATAGGATCAATAGCATTAGAAGAACTTGCATTAGTAGGTTTAGAAGCAGCAACTTTTGGTGGTGCAACACCTTTAGTTGCCGCAAGAACAGCTACCAATGCTGCAAAATTAGCTAAGGCAGGTAAGAGAATAGTGAACTCTTTTGGGGTAGGTAGAATGGCTACAGCAACGGCAGACATGGTAAGAGCCTTGAGGAATGCTGATTTTGCCAAAGACTTTTATAATGTAGGTAAATTTGTTGGAAAAGGAATAGCACCAGAAACTTATGCTGCAATTAAGAGTATAAGAACTGCAAAAAATAGTGCAGGTAATCTTACTAATATGCGTAAGGCTGCAACTACTTTTGGAGGATTTTATAGAGATGTAAGATCTTTCAATCTGGCTATGGCAGAAAGCAAACTTGAAGGTGGTATGCTTTACAATGAAAGGATGGATGAGGGCATGAGAGAAAAGTTAGGAGAAAACTTTGGTGCTCCAGTTACTGATTTACAAATGGCTTCAGTTCAAGAAATGGCTGCTAAAGCAGGTTTTGCATCTACCATGCAAAACTTACCTTTGATATTTGCTACCAATCAATTAGTTCTGGGTAATGCATTTGGTGGTTTTAATAAGTCATTTGCACGAATGGCAAATCAGAATATAAAAGGAGGAGCTAGAAGAATTATTAAAACTTCTAAAAGTGTACTTAAAGATGGTACAAAAGCTTTAGATGTATTTGCAGATGCTGGTGCAGGTCTAAAAGGTGTTTTTAAATCTATAGGTAATGCAGGTATAAAAGGCAATCTTAGAACTGCAGGTGGTGCTACTTTAAGATATTTTGCTGCTAATTTTGGTGAGGGTATTCAAGAACTTGGTCAAGAAGCTATTGCAACTGGTACAGGAGAGTATTATAAAGCAATGTTAAAAGACCCGGCATCAGGAGGTTTAGAATTATATAAAACAAGTTTAGCATCAGGAATTGGATCACAATTTTCTGAGCAAGGGTTTGAAACTTTTATGTCTGGGTTTCTAATGGGTGGTGTTGTAGCAGGACCACAAAAATTATTTTTTCAAGGTGTACCCGCTATATATAAAAGAATTTCAGATCCTAAAGCATTTGCAGAATATAAGGCCAATAAAGAAAAAGCTATTTCTTCATTAGTAGATACTTATAATGATACCTGGAACAAAATGGCAGAAGATCCAAATTCTGTTTTTGATCCAAAAAAGTTTAAATTTTTAGTTCAAAAGCAAGCTGCTGAAGGAATGCTAGAATCTGCATTTGAAAGTGATCAGTTTGGTTTTATTGATAGTAAGGACATTGCAAAGTTTAATCAGATTTATGATGTTGTATCTAATGGAGGTGCTAGATTTTTTGAACAACAACTAAATGATTATGCAAATCTGGATGATGCTAGTTTAGCACAAGCTTTTCCTACAGATAAACAACAAATAAAATCAGGTAAACTTAGACAAAGATTTACTGACATGATTGATTCAATTGGTGTCATGGAAGAAAACTTTAATAAGTTAAAAGATAAATATGAAAACCCTTTTGATGAAAGCAGATTTGAAAAAGGCACGAGGGAATTTCAAGAAGAAGCAATAAAAAGAATATCATTTGATCATGCACGTTATTTATACATGTTTACTAATGATGGTTTTAATAGAGCATTAGAAAGAGCAGATAGCATATTTCAATCATTAGAATCTGATCCATTGTTTAAAGACATGGAGGCAAAAGATATTACTGTATTATTAGACAATGACTCAATTAATAATGAGTTAAAACTTTTACTTCAAGAAGAGTTAATATTAAAAGATGATAAAACTCAAAAAGGTAAGGTAAAAGAAATTAGAGAAAGAGCAAAAAGGTTAGGTGCTTTACAAGCAATTTTAAGTGATAAAAAGAATCTTAAAAAAGATGGGTCATTTGATCAAAGAAAAATACTTAAACTTAAAACTGAATTCCACAACTATGTAAGATTCATGGCTAAAAAGTCAGGATCATTTGTGAATGAAGAGGTTGTAATGGATGCTCTCAAAAAAATTGTAGATCACAAAGCTCTTAAAGGTAGAGCAAGAGTATACTACAAGTCTATTGAATACTTAAACAATCCGGAAAGATTTACAGAGATATATGAAAGAACAAATGAGTTCTTAAAGAGTGCATTTAAAGATGTACAAAAAAACTATAAAGAAGCAGTTGAGAATTTTATTAAGACAAAAGAACAAGTTCAACTTTTAAATGAAATAGCTAAACTTACTGATGACAAGGGTAACATGGTTATACCTGATCCTAATGAAGTTAAAAAATTCTCTATAACTAATAATCCTTATGATCTTAAAACATTCTATACAGAAGCAGGTACAGTTACAAAAAGGTTTAATGCAACTACAGTAACACAAATTAATGAAATACTGGGTGCCTATGCTAAAATAACAGAGCAGGATATAGTAGATCAAAAGACAGAAGAAGCACAAGCTGAAGAAACAAGAGCTGATGTTGAAGAGATACTTAGTGAAAATGGAGTAGAAATAGAATTACCTAACGTTGAATCTAAAGTATATACTGAAATACTAAGAAAGGGTTATAACAAATATCTTGCTAATCAAGCAAACTTAAATAAAAGTGCAGTAGACTTTAATGCTTGGATTAATACGGAAAATGGTAAAGCCTATAGACAATCATTTGCAGCAATTAAAAAGATATGGATAGCAAATGATAAGTTAACAAATCCTAATAGATCTTTAACACAAGAACAGATAGAGAATGATGCAAACCTTATAAGTTGGTTAACATCTCAAGAAGGAAAAACAAATGACTTAGTTGCAAAGGTTTTAGATAAAACTGGACTTACAATATCAGAAATAACGGGTATAGAAGAACAAGCACCCGCAAAGAATAAACCATACAAAGGTAGAGCTAACACAGATGTTATTGAAAGTGGATCTTATGTAGCACTTGTACAAACTGAAACAGAAGGTAAAGATGGAAAGAAAGAATTCCTTTATCAGTTGTTTGAAAATAGTACTGGTAAATTACTAGATGCTGAAGTACTAAGTGCAAAAGGTTTAGGTAACGTTAATGCTTTTGTAGTTAAAGGTCAAGCATTAGATGCTTATAAAAGACTGGAAAGTGATCAACCAAACTCAGCAGAGTTTCCATTTGATGGTGTTGAAGGTTTGTCATATGGTCAAAAGGTTTATAAAGATGGAATAGAGTATACAATATTAAGTAACCCAAAAAAATTAGCTAATAAAGGAACACTTCTTTTAATACCATCTGATGCTCAATCATTAACTTATGAGGAGAAGGTAGCACAAAAGGTATTTGTAAATGTAAAGAAGGGTGGATTTAAAGATTTCTATACACTAGAAGAAATAGATTCAAAACGTTTACCTGATAGTGTTTCAAGATTAAACTTCAATGAACCTGTTACTCCCTATGGTGCAAAGAATGAAGATGAAACTTCATGGCAAATAGCTAAGCAAAGATATTTTGCTATAATTTCTGAACTGTCTCAAGAAGATCTAAAAACTTTAGAACTTGTTGTTACATTAAATCCAGAGGCTGGTAAAAAAGGAGGACAGTATAGTATACCTGGTAAAGAAAGTAATGAATACATTACACGTACACAATCTAAGTATATCATTGGTATAAGAACAAATAGTGGTGTTGTACAAGATAAGATTGATGCATTGTTTAGTAAGGATGGTAAACTTGAAGGAGTAGATCCTTTTAAAAGTGATGCTAGAGTATTTGCTTTTTTACCCAATCAAAATTTTCAAATAGAAATAGGTGGTAAAGTAGTAACAGTTAATCAACTTAATGCTAATCAGTCAGCTAATATATTTAATGTACCTGATAATTTAAAAGGTAAATTAACTGATGCACAAGTATTAGAAATAGTAAAGGAAAAATATGCAATAAATAATGCTCTCTTGGCAAAAATAGATGAGCAATTTGCAGACAATTCCACAGATGGAAACACAGCAGTATTGTCTCAAGAACAATTACCTAAAGGATTTTCATTTAATGCTGCACTTGGTAATGTTGTATACGATAACTCTGAAAAAAAATTAACTGATTTAGAGCATAATGCTGCAGATGAAAACGGTAACTATTTAATTTATCAGTTAGAAAAAGGTAAAACTGGAAGATCTGTAATAGCCATTTCTAATTTAGAAGAAGATGCTAGATCAGAACTAATTAAGAAAGTAGAAACACAGTTAGAAAAGCAAGGTTTATTAAGTGAGTTAAGAACGGGCACAGATGCTTATAAAGCAGCTGTACTTTTACCTGATGGAACTTATAGGTTGATTCCTTTAAAGTCAGAATCATTAGAAAATGAAGCAACTGATAAGCTGTTTGTTGATTTGATTACAAGAGCACAACTAACACAAGAAAAAAATAAGAATGGAAAAGATGCTACATTTAACAAAGAATGGAATGAAAACCAAGGATTGTTTATTAGTTCTTATCCGGGAATAACAATAAAGCTTGAAGTAAATAAATATGGTAAAGTGCAATTGTCTATTGTTAAAGATGGACAATGGACAAATCTTGAACTAACACGTGAAGAAGTTAATGGTAAAGAATCTGCAGAAGAAAAAATTCAAAAACTAATTGACAGAGCAAATGAAAGCAATGTTTTCAAAACAGCAGTTAGTAGTCCAGAGACAGGAAGTAAAATAGGTTTTACTTTGTCTAAAAAAAATCTTAGAACATCTTATTCTAGGAGTGTAGATGTTAATGAACTAATTGAAAAAACTACAACTAAAGCTAAAACTCAAGTTGTAGGTATAGATACATTACAAGTGTTTGCTCCTTCAGGAACTACACAGAGTTCTTCTAATACAGAAACAACTACAGCTGGTACATTTACTCAAACTGAAGGTTATACAGATGCAGAAGGTAATCCAATTCCTGTAGGTCCGGAGATGACAACTGCAAGTACTAAAGATAAAACTTACACAGCAGAAGAATCTGAGTATAGTATACTAGACTTAGAAGACAGTGAGTTTGATGCATATAAAGAAAATGATTTTAAAGATCTTCCTTCTTATATGATAGAGCATATTGTAAATAAAATTATATCACCAGAGGGTGGGGTTGCATTAAGAGAAAGAGAAAGACAAGTTTTTGAAAGTCCACGTAAGTCAGAAATAATGACTAGAGTTGCTATCCTAGGTGGTACAGTCAAAGAAGCAGAGATATCAGAAACACCTTTAAGTAAGATTGATAAGGAATTAACTGCACTCAAAAAGAAATTACAAGAAGGTAAGAAAGGGGCAGCAAAAAGAAAAGCTTTAAAAGATAGTAAGGAATATCAAACATTATTAAAAAATAAAAAAGCAATAGAGTCTGCAGCTAATAAAGTAATGCCTGCATATACAGTACAAGATTCAGAGAATGTAGATGTTTTTATGGCTTGGGCTGCAAACAATTTACCTGACTTTATTACTATAGAAGACATAGGTGTATTGGGTAGTAACTTAAAAGCAGGTGGTGTAAGAGTTGGAGCTTTTGCTTTAAACTTACATGCATTAGCAGGGGGAATGAAAATAGGTGGAACAATATACACCGGTGCTAAATCTCCATTTAGATATCATGAAGCATTTCATGGTGTGTTTAGAATGTTATTAAGTGATGCAGAAATTAATAAGTACTTATCAATTGCAAGAAAAGAAGTAAGAAGTAAACTAAGAGCAGAAGGTAAAAGCTTTTTGCAAGAATTAGAAAGATTCAGAAATTCAGCAGACACATATACTAATATGAGTAAGGCTAGATTAGAACAAGAATATTATGAAGAATATCTAGCAAATGAGTTTGAAGCATTTAAACAAAATCCAAAGAAAACTAAAACAGATTCTAGTGTCAAGTCTTTATTTACTAGGATTATGGAGTGGATTAAATCTGTATTTAATTCATACAATAAAAGTGAGTTGCTTACTTTATTTGAAAACATTGATGGTGGTAAATATCAAACAGCATCAATAGCTAGTAATCAATTTATTAATACTCTTACTACAGGAGTTACAGTAGAAGCTAATGCATTAATACCTTATGATTCTATACAAGATGGAAAGAAGGTAGGTTTTTATTACTTAGATAGCGCTGTAGCTGATCCTATGATTAGAAGTATAGCTGCTATGTATTTACAAGCAGAAAGTAAAGTTACAGAAACAGATGTTAAAAGATCTGAAATATTTGATGGTGTTATAGATGATTTTTACAATCTATATGATCCAGAAAATGTAATAAACTTAGACAAGACAGATGCACAAAAAGAAGTATTAGAAAATATAATTTTAGCACTGGATAATTATTTAGAGGTTATAAAACCACAAGTTTATTCTGTATTAAATGTTATAGATAGTCAGCTTGCTGAAGAAGAATATAATACAGAGTACTTTGAAGATACAGTGGGGTTAAGAAGTATTGATCAGTGGGATACAGATGCATCATTAATTGGTGGATTAGAATCTACACCAAGACATATACGTGCTTACTTGGCTACAACTACTAAAGAAGAAACAGATTTCTTTGGTAATAGAGAGCTAAAAGCCGGAGTTCCTTTAATTATACCAGTAGAGTTTAATAAAGTATATAATGGTTTATTAAAGGCCGTTAAGAACATTGAAGACCCAAGAAAGATGTTACAGACAATGTACTTTTTTGGGCAAGATAATCTTGAAACAGGAGCTGTAGTATCAAGACTATTAAATGATCTTGGTGTTAGTAAAGAAGCTTTGCTATCAAATAGCCCTTTACCTTTAGAATTAAAAAATCCTGGTTTATTTCAAGCATTTACAAAAGCTTTTGAAAACTTTAGAGTAGAATATATATTTAGTCAAAGAGATTCAGCGGGTAATGTTATAATGTATTCTGCAGCTGAAAGAGATGATATAAACTCTCAAGTAGATATTTGGTCACAAGCATGGAATGATGCAGAAAAGAAAATAAAAGTTGATTCTGACAGAAAAGAAACTGTTCAAGAAACACTAGGTGCTTTTGGTAATTTATTATTGCCTTCATTGACACAGAAAACAGATGAGGAAATTAGTGAGTTATCTAAAAAATACTCAGAGAAAATATTTGAGCTTACGGGTATAAGATTAAGTAAACAATACATTGCATTTAGTTTAACAGCAAACAGACCTCAAACAGATGAGCAAGCAGCACTTCAGAGTGTGCACTCTAATGAAACACCTATTACTGAAGAAGTTATCCGCACAATGAATATATTAATTCAACAAGGTGAAGATATTTTTAATGAAGGTAAAGAAGGGATGTACTCTAGATTAAGAACTTTAGCTATTAATAATGCACCTTTTGATGAAACAATTGGTTTATCTGTATTTAAAAATAGTGAGGGTAATTTAGTTTATGCTCATCAAAAACCTACGTATCACTTAAAACAAGTTGAAAAATTAAATACTGATGTTCAAGCTTTAGAAAGATTAAAGCAAGAAAATCCTTATTTGAAAAACAATTATCTTCTAAATAATGAGGCGTTTATACAAATGTCTGCAGAGAATAGACAAAAAATATTAAGAATTGCTGGTACAGCTGTTGGTAATATAAATACTACTGAAGAAGAAATAAATGAAAGCATCTCCGGATTAAAGTCTAGATCTACTTACGGTAACTTTACACCACAAGAGTTTGCACTAAACTTATTGAATTCATATACTTATGGAGTTAATACTAAATCTGATAAGGCTAATTTTGTAGAGTACTATGATACTAAGCTTGGTAAGAATGTTAAGGTTGCTTTAGCTCCATCATTGATAAGAGTATTAGAATCTTCTAACACAGGGGATATGATGAACTTCCCTGTAATCAAAGCTGTTGAATTTGTTAGTGGATCAAGTGGTGCTGTAAAATTAACAGATGAGGCTGTTGATACATATATAAGTTCAATTGAAACAGAATATGACCGTATATTAAGAGAGTCAGCTTTAAGACGTGATAATCCTTTACAAGTACAAAAGCTAGGTTATAATACTGAAGGAGGTAGAGCATACAAACTTCACAACTCTGCTTTATTTTTACCTCAAACAATAAGAATTGCGTTAGAAGAAATAGCAACACGTGATGATGCAAAAAGTTTGTCTGCTGCTTTATCTGAATTAGACATGACTATGGCCGATCTTAAATCAGATGTAGTAGAAAGCTTAGAACAACAATATAAACTGTTTAAAGATGAGCTTAAAACATTAAACATAAATGAAGAAATAAGTGGTAAAGTTAGAGAAGGATTGGTAAATAAAAATGTAAAAGCTACACCAGATCTAATAGAATCAAATCAATTGCTAAATTTAAATTATGATGAAGAATATAATTTAAAACAAATCTTTTTTAATAATTGGATTAATACAAAATCAATTAATGAGATATTATTGGGAGATCAAGCAGTTACTTTAAAGAATGGTGTAGATGCTATTAAAAGAGCAAAAGCACAAAATGCTTCAACAGTCAGTGCTTACAGTGCAATTACTGCTCCTGAATTAGGAATTAATCATCCTGTTGATGATATAAGTTTAGTTTCTTTAGAAGAACCAATTGGTATATCATCTGTAACAGGTGATAATATTGATATTGCAGATGCACAAATGTGGATGACTACAAAAGCATTTAGATATATGTTCTTTGGTTTTGGTAAACTAACACCAATGCAAGCCAAACTCATGGATAAAGTAGAGGCAGGAGAAACAATTTCATCTGAAGATATATTTGGTCAAGATGGTTATGTCAGTAATGGTGTGATGCTTAATTCTAAAAAGCTTGTTTACTTTGATGGTAGTACATTTATAAAGATGTCAGCTTTTATATTGACACCACAACTTACATCTAATAAAGTTGTAAATGCTAATGGAGAAGTTACTTACACAGCAAAAGAAAACAGAAAAGAATTACATGATCTAAGGGTAAAACTTGAAGGTATAGAAGCAATAAAAGACAAACAAACACTTGGTATTGCTGCACCTTTGAGTGCTTTAAAAATGTTAAAGCAAAAGGTAAAAACATTAGAAGAAGTAAAAGCAGATGGTCAATTTAGTGAAAATGATTTCACATCATTATCAGCTAAAAATATGGGTCTTCAATTAGAGGTACCTTCTAATAAACTTGAAACTGTAGAGCCTTCACAAATTAAAGCAATTATAACATCTGAACAAAAAGATGACGTGTTTGTCAAAGAGCTTGGTTTAACTGTAGGTGAAATTAGAAAAGCATACAATGAAGCAATTAGCGCTAGAGTTGAATTAAAGTTTAAGAATAAAAGAAATCTTATTTTTACTTTTGATAGTGCTATGGAAGAGTTAAAAATTTCTATGGCTAAAGATAAGCTTACACCTAACTTAATGTCTTTCTTAAGATATGCAACAGAAGGTTTAAAAGCATCACAATCTAGCTCACAACTATTAGAGTTCTTTTCTACTGAAGAAGGAGAGCAAAAGTATGATTTAAATAACCCTATAACAATTAATAAGTTTGAGCAATTATTCTTAAGCTATTTAAGCAAGGGTGTTCTTGCTGAAAAACAACCAGGTCATGCTTTAGCTTTGGTTTCTTCATATGGTATGAATATATATAGGAGAGTTTACAGCGTAGATGAAAATGGTATTCCAGATAGATCAGAAGTTATTAGAGAAAAATACTGGAACAAAATAACTAATAAACCAGAAATTGTAGAGTTTGACACACTCTTAGGTAGAAAGATTCCAAAAGAAGGTGTTGTAGTATTAGACCGTTTGAGATCTGGTGTTAAAGAATATGATAGCAAAGGTGAGTTTACAGGTCAGAGATATACTGAAATGCTAATGCCAGCACATTTTAAAAGTGTAATGGATTTAGTTGAGAATGGTAGCATGACTAATATACCTGAAGTTATTTCTAAGATGTTTGCAATACGTATACCATCTCAAGATAATCATTCAACTATTAATATAAAGCATGTAGATTTTCTACCTGCCTTCTATGGTTCATCAGCAACATTTGCTCAGGAACTTGTTGAGATATCAGGAGCGGATTTTGATATTGATAAAGTATATGCACAGATTAAAGAGTTTTATGTTAAGGATAAAAAGTTTATTGAATACGGTACTGCTTCAAATAACAATGATGCATATGATGATTACATTAATTACATAAATGAAAAGGTAAACAAACCAGGTACAATTTATTCTGAAGCATATCAGTTATATAAAACAGATGAAGGATCAGCAAGAATACAAAACAGTGCAACCGAAGCTGAGGTTGGTATTGCATCTGATGCAGGTCTTAATGAGCAAGCTATAAAAGCATTACAAATGCTGGGATTACCTATTACTAAAGGACAATATGTAAAGTATATAGGGAAAAATAAAACTGAACCTTATGAAGCACCATATAATAATGAAGTATTAGATTATAAGTATGCTTTAATGGGTAACACAGGTGTAACAGAATCAACTGAAGGTATACCAATATCTTATACAGCAGCAAACTTAGAGATTTTAGAATCTGAATTAGCAGCATTGGTGCAGCTTTCTGAAACTTTTGCATTACGTGATAGTGAAGACTCCGTAGATATTGATAATTTACTTGGTCAAATAAAAGCATTTACAAGTAATAAAGGCGCTGCTATTGGTGCAATTGTATCTCCTAATGTTAACTTAAGCTTATTGACTGAATATAAGATAAAACTAAAATCTGATAGTGGATTAAGTTTTAATAATGTAACCTATGATAGTTTTGCAACATTAACTGAAAAACTTACTAAAACAAAAAATGGTCTTAGAAAACAGGATATTATATCTTCTTTAATTACTATGGCTACAGATAATGCTAAAGAAAGACTAGTTGCAAAACTTGGTCTTAATAGAGCAGCATTATCATTAGTGGGTACAATGACAGGTTTAGGTGTTCCAATTAGAACGTCTTTACTTTTAGTTAATAATCCATTGATACGTGACATCTATAATCAAGCTTTAAATAAAAAAGAAAAGCTAGATCCTGGAGTTAAGGCATTAGCTAAGCAAGCGTTTGATAATACTACTAAAAAACTTGCAAATTTAAAAGCAGGAATAACAGGACCCGTAGTAACAGATGAAGTTTTATTAGAAGCCATTAATAGAACGGATAAAGAAAGTGTTGCTTCATTACAAGCAGATTTAGCTATACTAGATCAATTTACATCTGCATTAAATATTAATGAAGAGGTTACTAAAATGACAGCTGTTTCAAATTTAACAAAAGGGCTGGGTCAAAATATGGCTGCTGTAGCTGAGACAAGAAAGAAAATATTAGAGTTAATGTCTAGTAACATGATGGATCTTAAACCTATTTATGAAGGTGATACATGGCTTTCAAAATATGTTCAAATATTTCAGCAAATATCTGATGAGATATTACCATCAACATTTTTATCTGCTAGTGAACCATTTCAAACTATTTTGGATGAAGTTGTAAAAAATGTAAATACAGGAGATATACAATTTACAGAAGAAACACTAGCTAGTATATCAAGAGACTTACTGTCTTACATTACTATTAAAGCCTACATAAACAAAAAATTAGGTGTAGATGGTAATTCACAAACTGTTGCTACTCTAAGTAATGATTTAATCTACCCTGGGGATTATCAATCTATTAATGAAATAGTTGATAGAATGAGGTCATCAGAAGCTGGGCAAGATAATTTTTTCTTAGATAGTTTTGCAGTGAGTGTTAAATCAGATGAACAAAGTAATAATACTGGTACAAATCAGTTAAACGCAAATACATTTAGAAGCTTAAATGCTGCACAAAAGATTGACTTGCAAACTTCTTTTGCTAAGCTTTACGGTTCATTAGAAACAAAAGATGATGCTTTATCAATCATTAATTACATAATGGTAAAAGATGGTTTACAATTATCATCAGGCTCATTATTAGATGCTGTTAGTCCATTTATTATGGAAAGTTACTTATCTCAAATTGAAACAGCAAATCAAGCATTAAGATCTAAATCTACTCAAGAAGTATTTGGTTTATCTTTTGATGAGATGAAAAAAGAATTTATAGAAGGTTATCTTCTTTCAAATAGAAGTAATGCATTGCTGCAAACATTTGTTTCTTCTCCTGGGTTTGTATCTAAAGATATCAACTTTAAAGATGGTAAAGCCACTGTTGCATGGAATGATAAGAAACAAATTGGTGAAAGCAAGCTTTACATTAGAGTTAAAAATACAACTGATGCCGGGGTTATCACATCAATAGATACATATAAAAGAGATGAAGGATCACAAACTGACTATACAAAAATAGATACTGTTGGTTCTAATCAACAAAATGCTATTGGTTTTATGTTTGGTGAAAGACCTACATATAAAGCTGTTAGAGATTATGTAAAAGAAAAAAATGATCTTGTAAATAAGAATGATGACATTGCTAATAATTCAGTAAGCTCATTAGAAGAGGAAAAAAGTTTAGCTGCTGCATATGCTGAAGAAATTTTAAATGATCAAACTGCAGATATAGTAGCAACACAAGACGGCATTAAAGTAAATGGTGAAGATATAGCAGATGCAATAGAGTCATATGACCCAGATAATGTTGTTGATCCAGAAAATTTAGAAGGTAATTCTGTTTCTGGTAATAGTATATTAAATCTAATTTCATCTGATACAATAAAAAGTGTAGAGGTACCTGAGTACACAGTTAAAAACCTAGTAAATAAAGATGGTACTAAAAGACTAGCTTCTACCAATGGTAATCAAATATTTCTAAACCCTGTTGAATCTGTAGAAGAATTTTTCAATTATGTTACTGGTAAACAAGGTGGTCAAACATCTAAACAAAAAGAACAAGTAATATTAGCTTTAGAAAAAGAAGGTTATACGGTAGATCAAATGAGAAATATTCTAGATACTAAGAAGAAAGTAAATACTTTTTTAGTTTTTCATGAGCAGGATCATATAGATAACAATGATAAAGATGTCTATTGGAAAAATGGAAAAGACTTACTAACCCAAGATAAAATAGATATTGAAGTTAGAGCTACAGTTGTTGCTTTGAAAAAGGTTCAAGAAATGCAAGGCGGTACAGCTCCAACACAACAAGCTAGTGATACAATAAATATATATGCAGGAACAAATGAAAATGCTGAATTAAGTAACTTTGCTAATAGACCTTTTTCTTATAAAGGAAGGGAGTATAAAAATGTAGAGCAAGCTTTTCAACATCAAAAATTAATGGGATTTGCTCCGAATAGTGGGGCTTCAAATTTTCTAAATGATGAGGTTGGGAATAAAATATTACAAGCTAAGACTGGTGCAGAGGCTAAAAAATTTGGTAGACAAATTAAGCAGCTAAATACTGTTGCATGGGATAGAAATTCTTCTTCAATAATGAAAGATTTAATAACAGAATCTTTTAAGCAAAATCCTCAAGCACTTGCAAAATTATTAGCTACAGGTAATGCTACATTAACTCATACACAAGATAAGACTAAGTATCGTGAATTGTTTCCTAAAATATTAATGGAAGTGAGACAAGAGTTAGGTGGGTCTCAACCAGCACAACAAACTGAATTAGATACTTCAGAAAATCAAGTATCAGAAACACCGTTGACAAATGAACTGATGGGTCAATTAAAGTTTGCATTAGATTTTGAATCTAAATATAACACTTTAATAAGCTTTTGGGATAACAATATACAAGGTAAACCTGAGATGAGAAGTAAGCTAAGAGCTCAAAATATATTATCTTTACAGGATATGATTGATGCGTTTAATAATTCAAGTTTTGAAGACACAGGTGTAGATCCACAAGATCAATTTTTAGAAAAGTTAGGTTGTTTATAAACATAGAAATAAGATATAATAGTTATGGCTACATGTCCAAATAAAAACACAGCAGAGTACAAAGCTTTACAAGCAGTGTATAAAACAGAATTAAAGACAAATGATGTCATTAATAGCTGGCAACGTGTTAATAATACAGATGTAATTCCTACAACAGTAGAGGCAAATAGATATGTAAAAAATCAAAAAACAGTTTATGCATTAAAGCAAAAAACATTTGGTGAAAGTCTTTTGAACAATTTACGTAGAGAAAAAATTATACATCAGTATCAAGGTACTTATTTTATTAATAACTCTAATCAAGAGACTAGGGAGTATGATGAAGCATCCTTGCAAAAAAACTATAACAAACTACAAAGATATTTAGAAATAAATAATATTCCTTTAGATTCTATATCACTAATAAGAACACCTAAAACATTTAAAGTAACTGTCAAGAATGATGTATTTACACCTCAAGATATTTTAACAAAGTCTAGATCTTGGGATACAACTAGATCAAGGGCTGTTGTTACACACTTAATGAGAATGTTTCCTCAGATAAAAGTAAAAATGCTTTCAGTAGCAGATGCTAAAGCTGTATATGATACTATTCCAAAGTGGAAAAAAACATCTGCAAATTTTTCTGAAGTTAATTCATTTTATATTGATGGTGTAGCATACTTAATTAGAGGGAGAGTAACTGATGAGACTGCTATAGAAGAAATGCTTCATCCATTTATAGATGCAATTAAAGTAGATAATGCAGAGCTTTTTGATGGTTTACTAGCCGAAGCAAAAAGAAACTTCCCTCAAATGGTTCAGGAAATTACAGATGCATATAATAGTGACAGAAGATTTACTCAGCTTGAAAGAGATTTAGAAATTGTAACACAGGCATTAACAAGACATTTTAAAAAAGAATATGAGACTGAACCAACTCAAACATTCTTAGACAGGATAAATCAAGCATTAGAATGGTTTATGAATGTAATTAAAGACTTGCAAAAGTACATCACAGGTGCACCTTTGCCAGTAACTGCAATAAACAGCAGTACAAACTTTAGTACTCTAGCCAAACTCCTTAATACAGAGGGTATAAGGTTTAGTCTTAAAAGTAGAGCTAACGGTAAAGTTAGATATGCTTTAACTCCAAAAAAGCAAAAGATAGTAGATGCTACATTAAAGGTATCTAATGGATTACAACAAGAGATAATTAAAAAAATGTTTCAGGTTGCAACGTCAAGCAAAGAGGAAGTTGATTCCTTGTCTGTTAATATTAATGTAGCAGAACAAGGGGATGATATAGTAATACTAAATGAAAAGGATCATACATACTATAACTTAGCTACAGGAGAAATATATGAATCTGTTACTACTGCTATAAAAGGTAAAATGCCCAAGTCAAAGCAAGTAGAAAATCAAATTAACCTTGACATTGGTAATGATGTAGATGCATTATTAGATGCATTGGTATCTTTTGAATCCTTTGAAAGTGCTGTTCCAAACATGAAAGTTTTAAATGTTGAGCAGGCAGAAGAAGTATATAAAAGATTAAAAGACGGACTTTCACAAATAGTTCCTAAGTCATCAGTACTTATATCACAAGTTGTGGTATTTGATCCTGCAACTAAGATTGCTGGTACTGCAGATTTAGTTGCAATTGATGAGAATGGAAATATAAAAATTATTGATTTAAAAACCAGTAAGAATTCTATATACAAAAAAACTGTTAAAGATTCAATCATTGGTGGTATACCCGGTAGACAAGAAATATTTCAGTATGAAAGTAAAGAGTGGGATATTTTACCATCTACAGAAGATGTAATAGAAGATTTAGAAGATAATAATGTTAAGAAAGAAGACGGTAATAAATATTCTCAAGAGCAAATAAAGAATAGGAAAGAAGAACTTGCACCTACACTTTATAAAAAGGCTGGGGTTACAAAGCTTTCTACAAGAGGTCAACATAACCTACAAGTAAACATGTATAAACGTATGTTTGAAAACATGGGTTATAAGGTTTTAGGTAATGAAAATGGTGCTGCAACCTTTCATATGTTAGCAGACATAAGTGGAAAAGGAAAAGATCAAGTATTTAATGGTGATATAAGATATGATGGTTTTTATCAACACAGAGCAACAGAAGAACAAGATAAAGTAGACAAATTAATACCTGCTGATAATGATAGTGCTGCTGCTAAAAGATTGGAAGAACTTACAAAAAACAATGAGAACCTTGCTTATGTTGGTAAAGATGAAGATATAGAGCAAGTAGAAAATAATATCCCAGAACAAAACTATCCTGAGTATAATACAATCTTTGGTGCATTAGAGGGTTTTGCAGCTGGTCTTCTTAATAAGCAGCAAGCTCTTGAAACTATTGCAAGTAAAACGTTTACTACTCAAAATAAAGAGTTAACACGTGATGAAATTGCAAGAGCCGTTGCTTTGATACGTATGAATTTAGGAGCTGGTTCAGATGCCAGGTCACAGACTTATACAGCAATGTTAAGGTATGGATTAAAAGAAATAAGACAATTTAAAGATTATGTTGAGGATCCTAATAATGTTACAAAGCCTGAGTATATAACTTTTGTTTTAAATTTTAACAGGTTTATTGCTACATATGAAAGCTTATATGCAATTGCAGAATCTAGCGAATTAAATGCTACACAAAGATCTTTGGTTCTACAAATGCAAATTGAGGTTAATAAACTTATAGGTACAGAAAATACTGAAGGTATAATTAATCAAGCATACACAGATTTTGTAAAAGAGACGGTAAGGTTAAGATCAGATAAAAACTTTGGTGCAGAAAATAGTTTGTTTACTGAGGAAGATCTTGATGAGTTGATGAAAAGAGTAGAAGACATAAGTACTATAGAATTACTTACTAAAGATATGGCTACTCAGAAAGATACTTTGATGGCTGTTATGGATAAAATCTATAAAAGACAAAAACAAGTACTTTTAGATAAAATAGCACAACGTGAAGATCTAATAAGAAAGTCAGGTAATAAACTATTAAAGCTATCTCAAGGCAGTGATAAAAATAAAATTTATGACTTTATGCTTGAGTATGATAAAGATGGTAAATTCACCGGGTTCTATACTAAAGCAATAGGTCAAAAGTATTATGAAAAATCACAAGAAGTTTATTCTGCATTAAGTGATGCTAATGGTACACCTTATGAGTATCACAAAATATATAATATTGAAGATGCTACAGAAAAGCAACTGCAAGAAAATATTGACTTAGCAAATAAAAAAAGAGCTTACAGTGATTTTTATAAAGCAGAAGACACTTCAGTAGATATAGATGCAAATGGTAATCTTCCTGGTGGTAAGTATCATAGATATACTCCAGAATTTATAGAAGCAAGAAGAAAGAATGAGACTTACATCTATAATGAGAAATCAGGCTATGGAGAATGGATGAGAAAAGCCGGGTTAAGTAATGCCCAATGGTCAGAGTATCAAGCAAAGTATTACAAGTTTAATCCTTATACAAAAGCATTAAGAAAAAATGGAGTGCCTATTGGTACTATACTTGAAGATCAAGTTTTTCCTGCACCTAAATCTCAATATGTTACAGAAAGAGAGTTTACATCAGAGGGTGAGGATATGCGTAGTGAAAAATATAAAGCTTTATATGATCCAACAAAAACTGATGCATTAACAATGGCTCAAAGAGAGTTCTACGAACTTTATGTAAGATTTTATGAAGATGAGTTATTAAAAAAATTACCTCAGAACACTAAAGATAAAATGGCAGGTAGAGTGCCTGTAGTTAAAAATGAATTGGTTAGTAAGTTAAAAGGAGAAGGTACGCTATTTAATAAGCTTTATGCTAATACTGTTAGAGGATTCAAAAACTTTACTGAACAAACAGCTACAGAAAAAAATGTTTTGCTTGATGAGCAAGGTAATTTTGTAAATAGCTTGCCAATCATGTATACAGGTAGCACTAAAATAGATGGTCAATTAGAAGAAGTAGAATCTCAGATACGTGCTTTAAAAGATGAATATAAAAAAGGTAAAATATCAAGGAATAAATATAATATAAAGGTAGCTAAGTTAAATGCAAATGCAGCTAGTCTAAGGAATCAACCTTCTCTAGGTGAAATTAGCACAGATCTAGCAAGCAGTTTAATTAAGTTTAGTGCAATGGCTGAGCATTATGAAGTAATGGGTGAAATAGAAGACACTCTTACTGCTTTTGTAAAGGTTATAGAAAATAGAGAGTATGATCCTTCTCCAGATACAACAACTAAATTCTTTGGGCGTGCTGTTGATGGAGTTATGAAAGGTGTTGGATACACTAAAGAAACTAAGGGTGCGTCTAATGTAGCAAAGAGAGCAAGAAAATACATGTCAATGATTTTCTATGATAATGAACTTGTAACAAAAGGAATGGCTAATAAAATAGCTGATAACTTAGTTGCTGCATCATCTCTTACATATGTTGCATTTAACCCGCTAGGTAACTTCAATAACTACGTTATGGGTAGGTTGAATAATAATATAGAAATGCTTGGTGGTAGATACTTTACTAAGAAGAACTTTCTACGTGCTGGAAAAGAATACAATTTGCAAGCATTACAATCAGGTATATTTAAAAGGCTTGGTACTGCAACACTAGATCTTGCAGACATTGCAACTCTAGGTAAGGCAGGATTAAAAGTTTCCAACTATGATCCAGATAAAGCCAATAATAAATATGAAGGTTTTGTAGAAGAGTTTAGAATGATGGATCCTTCTACTGATATACGTGAATCTGGTAGAGATAATGATGGTAAAACTGTTTGGGAAAGATTTAAAGCCTGGGGTTATGTTTTACAAGATGCTGCTGAATATAACGTACAGACTAGAGTTGGTATATCAATGCTTATGGACACCGTAATAGAAAACTCTAAAACTGGTGAATCATTATCTTTTTATGATGCTCATGACTTTAATCAAGATACACATAAACTTGAATTAAAAGAAGGTTATGATACAATAGTAACCAAAGATGGAAACAAGGTTAAGTACAATGATGAGTTTAGATATGATATTAGAAATAAAATACGTGAAGTAAATAAACAAATTCATGGTAACTATGCTAAGGAGGATAAAATGGTTCTTCAAAGCTATACTTTAGGTAATCTAGCAGCTCAATTTAAGAAGTGGGTTGCTCCTGCAATAAGGTCAAGATTCCAAAGAGAATACTTTGATGAGAATTTAGGTCATATGGAGGGAAGATACAGATCATTCTGGAAATTCTTAGCTTACACAAAGCAACAAATATATTTAGGAAATAGAGATTTTAGAAAATACTCTGATGGTTTCTTAGAAGAATATGGTTTTACTGGTAAAGGTGGTAATAGAGATCAATATGCTGTAAACAAGCTTAAAGGTTTTTATAGAACTATGGGTGAAGCAGGTATTATATTAACTGTTATGGCAATGAACTTATTGTTTGATGGTTTATTGAGTGGAGATGATGATGATAGTGATGCAATGATAAAACTAAAACATGCACTAAAGAAGCAAGGTAGTAGAACTTATCAAGAACTTGTTGCTTTTGTACCCGTATCACCAGCTGGTTGGGAACAACTATTTGGAATGATAGAAAGCCCAATAGCAACCACAAAGGTTTTAGGTGAAATGACTGAAGCATTTACACAAACTATATTTACTCCAGCTGCAATGTTATACTATAGTGAAAAAGAGTTCTATTCAAACTCAGATTATGTATATCAGAATAGACCTAGACGAGGTCAGCTTAAGTTAGCCAAAGAGTGGAAAGATGTTATTCCAATTCTATATACAATACAAAAATGGGATAATTTAATTAAAGAACAAGAGTACAGTATTAAGTACTAAAATAAAACCCCCGGTGTAATTACTGGGGGTTCTTTTTTATTCTGCATGATATACTGAGTCTATAAAGATACGCCTTTCATGTTCATCTTTTATAGAGTCTTGTTTAGTATAGATGACTGTGTCTTGACCATCTACGTACCAGTCTAATACATCTGGATCCTTATCAGGATTATACTGCGGCTTACAACCTAGGCAAAGTAACAGTAATAATAACTTAATTTTCAATTTTTATATTTTTACTTGGTTTTACAACAGGTTTAAGTTTTATAGGTCCGGTAGGCTTGTAAGGTTTGACTACAGGAGGTTTAATTGGATTTATCCTTAGTCTTATACCAGGGTTATAATTTGGTGTAGGGTATATTCCATAATTTCTATAATCCCAATTTTGTCTGTGTTGATATAAAAATGGATGTCTATCTATTAATTCTCTTACTCTGTTATCAAGTATTCTAAATTTAAAGTCTCTAACTGGTACAGCCAGGGTGTCTCCTTTTTCTGTTATTGTTAATATACTTTTTATCTTATAATCTGTTGAAAGATTATATGTGCTACCACAAGATGTAAGTACTAATGCTAATGTAATAATAATTAATTGTTTCATAATTTTACGGGTTTAGATTATTTTTGTTATTAAATGTGTTATCCAAGCAACCAAACCATTAAAATTTAAAGCTACAAGGTTCCACTGTTTTCTTGATGATGTTTGTATCATTACACATATAAATCCTATAACATATAAAACAGGTTCTAGAGTCCATTGTGCTGCTATCAAAAAGCCTGCACCCATATAACCTATACGGGATGCAACCTTTTGATATGATGTAAGCTTATTTGTATAAGCTAATAATTTAAGTATTCTTTTTTTAGCCTTCACAACTTGAGCATTCTAATATATTACGAGCAAAGTCTTGCGCACTGCTCTTACTAAACTGATAGTACAAAGTTTTTACACCTTCTTCCCAAGCATACATATAAAGCTTATTAATATCTTTAGCTGATACTGACGGGTCAATCATTAAGTTTAATGACTGTGATTGGTCAATGTACTTCTGTCTTTGTCCTGCTTGGAGTACGAGCTCTTTTGGAGATATCTCAACAAAAGACTTGAACACTTCTTTAGTAGGGAAATCTAAGTGTTGCACGCTACCATCTTTCTTTAGGATAGACTTCCAAGTCTTATCTGTATTTAGACCATACTTCTCAAGCTCCTCTTCTAAAAATGGGTTCTTGTAAATAGTCTTAGACTTAGCAAGATCTTTAATAAAGTAGTTAGACTTGATAGGCTCTATGCCCATAGACACAGCACCGTGTATAAATGAACTAGACTTAGTAGGAGCAATGGCCATAAGAGTAGTGTTAGCATATCCTTCTCTAAGAGATGTGTATCCATAGTCATTATGTAACTCTCTAGAAGCAATCTCACTTCTGTCTTTAAGTGTTCTAAAGATTTCACTATTTAATCCTTTAGCTTGTAGTGAGTCAAACTCAAGAAGCTTTGATTGAAACAATGAGTGATATCCTAATACACCAAGACCAATTGCTCTATGCTTCTCAGCAAAGTTAAATGCTCTCTTCATACCCGGCATAGTCTCAGACTTAATAATGAATTCATCCATAACTGCATTTAAGAAATATACATATGTTTCAATTGCGTCAGTCTCTTTTATCTGGTCCCAGTGTAACAAGTTAATAGAACCTAAGCAACATACAAAAGAATTATAACTATCAGTAGGAAGCTGAATCTCTGAGCATAAATTAGATGCTGTGATATCCATTCCAAGCTCTTTGTAAGGAGAGTTGTTGTTAGAGTTATCTTTAAACATAATATATGGAAATCCAAATTCACTTCTGTTTTGAATAATCTTGGCCCATATTTTACGTTTAGCTTTATCTCCTTCTTTCATCTCATTCATCCATTGATCAGTAACTGTAACACCATACTGTAAATTTTGTATAGGGTTACCCTCTGTACCAATATCCAAGAACTCTAAGATGTCCGCATGCTCAACTGGTAGGTATACTGCACAAGCACCACGTCTTGCCTCAGATTGCTTGCAAACGTCTACTACAGTATCATAAATCTTAGCATAGTGTACTGGGCCATCAGCAAAACCACCTGTAGATATTTCAGTTCCTCTTGCTCTAATGTTACCAATAAAAGCACTTGTACCTCCTCCATATTTACTCATCATTCCAATTTCACGGCCTGCATTTAATATACTATCTAAGTTATCATCAACGTTAGATCCATAACAGCTTATAGGTAAACCTTTTTGTTTACCAAAGTTAATCCATACAGGAGTAGACAGAGAGTAAAAACCTCTTGCCATATAATCCTCAAACTTTTCTGCAAAGCCTTTTATATTCAAATACTTTTCTGCTTTAATAGCAATGTCTTTGATTCTTTGTTCAGGGCTTTCTGATATATACCCTCTTGATAAAAATGTGCGGCTGTCTTCATTTAGCCAGTAGTACTTATTATATTCCATTAGTTTTGTTTTTAAAATAAATCATCTTCTGTTATGCTCTTGCTTTTCTTGTTATAGTCAACACTTTTCTTGTAAAAGAAATCTCCTTCTTTAGTACCTGTGATTTCAATATCAAACCACTCTACAGATTTTAATCTATTCTCATCTACTTCAAAAATTGGATCCATTCCTATCTTTTCTAATGAGTTATTAAATCTATTTTTTATAAAATGATATATAGTTTGTTTTGGTAGGAATTCAAGTTCTCCTTTTTCAAATATCCAATCTAGTATACCACATTCAGCTCTATATGCTTTTCTACATGCAGAGTATATAAGCTCTTGAAAATCAGAGTCAAACCATTCAGGATTTTCTTTTTTAATAATATTAATAATCTCAGCACCAAAGTTACCATGTATTTCTTCTTCTTTACTAGTAGCTTCAACAACATTAGATATACCTTTAAGTACATTCTTTTCTTTGTTAAAACTCATCATAATTAAGAACTGACTAAATAGACTTACGTGCTCTATAAATAAAGAAAATAGTAATACCGACTTAGTATACATTTTATTGTCTCTAGAACGTGTACCATCTAAGTACTTTTTTAGGTACTTAAGTCTACCCTCTATTGCAGGTACTTCAACTACTGATTGAAACTCTTTTTCTAAACCTAAAATTCTTAATAGTCTAGCATAAGCATCTTTGTGCCTAACTTCTGATTCAGCAAATGTAAATCCTACATCACCAATTTCAGTAATGGGCATTCTTTTATATAAATCACCCCAAAAAGTTTTTACATTAACTTCTATCTGAGCAATTGCAAGCATAGTCTTTTTAATAACATCACGCTCTGACGGTGTTATTGTTACTTTAAAATCTTGTATGTCTTCTGTAAAATTAAACTCAGTATCAATCCAATATGAATGTCTAATAGCATCTTTGTATGCTAGTAATTGAGGATACTCATAAGGTAATATGTTTTGTCTTGGTAAGAAAATGTTTTTATTCATGTGATTATTTTTTAATGTGGAAAAAAAAACTGCATCCCTTATGAGAGATACAGCTCTTGTTCAATTTAAGAAATTTAACTGTAAATATAAAATTATTGGGTCATATTAGCAAAAGAAATTGTAAAAAATATGAGACCAAACTCTATCCCAAGTACTGGACGATAGATGTCATCTTCACATAAGACTTCACAGTTTACTACTTTAATGCCTAATAGTGTTTCTGTTGGGAGAAACTCTATAGCTAGTTTATTTTTAAAAATTAAAGGATTTACTTTTTTCATAAAATTAGAATTTGTATATTAAGTATATACCATTATTGCAAAGATATATATTTTATTATGAGCCATTGGAAAAAAATTAAGAATTTATTTTGGTACTCTGACAGTGAGCCAACTGAATTGCTTATATCTTTCTGCTATATATTGGCTCTTCCAGCATGTATGATACAAGAATTCAGTAACCCTAATATTATTTTTATAGTAGGGGGTGTTCTCATAGGTTTATTTCAGTTGTGGGCAGTTTTATATAATGTACTAACAAAAAATTGTTTAAGTTATAGATTGCTTGCTACAAAACTCTCATCAGTATTAGCCGTTATAATTGTAGTTAATCTATACTTAGAGGGTCATATGAGGGGGACCAATATAGAATGGATAATCATCATGTTCTTTGCTTTTTGGAATACAATAAGATTGTTTAAAGAAAAAATAGAAAGAGAATAATGGATCCGGTAGTACAAATAATTATAACAATAATAGGAGTCTTAGGCTCTGGGGCAATCTGGAAATATCTTGAAGCAAGGTTAAGAGTGAATTCAGATGAAAAAAAATTAGAATTACAAAACAATGATGGCGTGCAATATAGAGACGATTTAAAAAACAGAGTTAGAAACCTTGAGGCAATGCTAGCTAACTCAAGTAATGAGAAAGACACGCTTAGACAGCAAGTACTAGACTTAGTAGCTGAAGTTAATACATTAAGAGTTAAAGTTGAGTTTCTTGAAAAAGAGAATCAGCGTTTAAAGAATAAGTAAACTTTAAATATTTGGAAAAGTTTCTTAAATTTTGTATATTATAGTATATAGTAACTTAAATATTTAGCATGATAAAAAGATTTTTTTATTTAGTATGGACAAGCAGTCTCCAAGATATATGGAGATATTTGTGGTCTTTAACATCAATAGATGAAAAGACAGTTGCAGTTGTTAAAGAAACAAAGAAAAGAACCAAGGCTGTTAAAAAAGCCATTAAAGGAAAAAAATAACATGGGTGACTGGGAATTAGAGATAGCATTTCATTGGCCTCATAATAGATTTGCTCTGGGATGGGAAACTATAATGCCTGATGAAGAGTACAATTATTGTACTATAAAAGTCTATTTATTAATTGTAACACTCACTTTAGATTTTTAAACTATGAAAAAGATAAATGCAAAAACACAACCTGGATTAGCTGCACTAAAAAAGAAAGCTCCCGGTGTTGTTAAAGATATGGGTTATTTTAAATTAGGTGGTGGTACTCATAATACATTTAGTGGTCTACCTAAAAAAGAAATTGGTGGTACATCTCCTGAGTTGATGCCAACAACAGAAAACAAAAACAAAGCTATAGATGCTATTAGTAAAAATTCTTTTGTAAAATAATGAATATTTTAACTGACATATTAAGTTTATTTAAACGTAAGAAATTTGTTAAAGAAGCTAAAGCTAATGATGTATTAGTTTTAGGTCTTAATGAAGAACCTGATATGACAGGTGTTGCATCTCCAATTCCTTATAAAAGTGTAAGACTAATTAAGGTAAAAGATTTAGTTGTCAAAGGTGAAGCTTGTGACTATACCAATGTATTTAATGGTGCGGGTACTAAACCGGCTTACATATACAAAGATACCACACAAGATCCATGCTCAGTTAATTTACGTTCTCTTGCGGCTGTAGGTAATTATATTAGTATAGTAACAAATAATAATGAAATTGAAATTTCCACAAGTGCTGAACCAAATAGAGCATCAAATGTAGGTGATGGTGTTGAGTTATATAAAGATAAGACAGGTGCTGTATTAAACTTTAAAACTCTTGAAGCTGGAAGTGGTGTTTCTTTAAGTGATTCAGGTGATAAAATAAAAATTACTTGTACTGGTGGTAATGCCGGAGTAACTAGTATTATTGCAGGTGCCGGTATCTCTGTAAATAGTTCAACAGGTGATGTAACTGTAACAGCTACAACTGCTCCTCCAACTTTATATGCAGCCGGACTAACACAATTTAATAATAATGCACCCACTTTAAATGTATTTGCTAATTCAATTAGTAGAATTTTAACTGCTACATATGTAGATGTTGGTGTATATCAGTTTGATTTTAGTATACCAGTTAATATTAACAGAACAGCAATAAAGTGTTCATTAACAGGACAATCACAACCATTTTTGTTTAATGTTTCAAATCAAACATCAAACAGTTTTAGAATATATTCATATATTGTTGATGAGACAGGTGCAACTGTTCTTAAGGATGGTATATTATTTAAGACACCATTAGAAATTATTGTTTACCCAGAATAACCATAAACTATGAGTGATAAAAAACCTAAAAAGAAGTTTAAAGATACTAAAGTAGGACAGTTCCTTACAAAGAAGGTTCCCAGTATACTTGGTATAGCAGGGGAGTTGCTTCCTGATGCAGGCGTTTTAGGTATGGTTAAATCTTTAATAGAAAAAGAACCAGCTTTATCACCAATAGATAAAGAGCATGCATTGAAACTACTTGAACAAGATATGGTAGAAATGCAAGAAGTAAGTAAGCGTTGGGTCAGTGACATGAGTTCTGATTCTTGGCTTAGTAAAAATACAAGACCAATGACTTTGATATTTTTAACTATATCAATGGTAATATTTATGTTATTAGACAGTTCTGATATTGAATTTAAAGTAGACTCGGTGTGGGTTGACTTATTAAAGTCATTATTAATAACAGTTTATGTAGCATACTTTGGTTCAAGGGGAGCTGAGAAATTTAAAGCAATTAGTAACAAAAATTAAAAAATAGAAATTATGCCAAATAATATGAGAAAACCATACGGTAAAGGTGGTTCAACAATGGAAAACAAAGATCAATACACATACGGTGGTGGATTTACAAAAGGTGCTGGTGATGGAGATATGACTCCGGGCAAAGCAGGAATGAGAGCAATTGCCAAAGGTGGTGGTTTAATGGGCTTCATGGCAGGTGGAGATGTTTTAGAACCAGCTTCAATGGACTACTACAAATTGGGTGGTGGCAAAGGTAAATGTTGTGGTAAATAATAATTAACTTTTAATAAATAAAACTATGAAACAAGGACAACAATGTACATGTGGTCAAACACAAAACTCAGAAGGTTTATGTGATACATCACATGCTTCATGTAAATAAAAAAATTATGGCAAAGACAAATAAAGTAGAAAATGGATATTTTGATCCAACTTCTATACCGGCAAGGATACAAGCAAAAAAGAATGCAACTGCTACAGCAACTAGAATGAGGTTGGCAGCACGTGGTTCTCAAGCAAAACAAGTATCTACTAGAGCAACAGAACCAGTACAATCAGAAGCTTTTAAAAAAGGATATTGTAAATAAATTATAAAATGGCATTACTCCCACAACAACAAATAACTCAATCAGGTTTAATACCGGCATATACTGCTGCATTATTAGCAGGAAATGTTTTACAGAACACGGGAATACAGTACTTTCATGTTAAAAATGAAGGTGCTTCTTCAGTTACAGCAACTGTTGTACCTGTAATAACAACTGTACTAGATCCAGGACTGGGTGAACTTGTAAAGGAAAATGCTGTCTTAACTTTAGCTGCAGGTGAAGCTGGTTTTCTAGGTCCTTTTGAAACAAAAGCATTTAATAGTCCAGAAGGACAAATAACACTAACTTACACTTCTGTAACTGATGTTACAGTAGCGGCATTATATATTTAAAATTATGAGCATATTTATACAAGAGGTTTTAGGCCTTTTAACAAGAAAAGAAATCAAGAAAGAAATCAATCCTAAAACAGATTGGTTACAACTTGGTCAGAAAAAACAAAGTAAATTAACTAGTACATCTTTTACACCAAAAATGGAACCTTATGCTATTAAAGCACAAGATTTTATTTGTACGGTGACTAAAGGTTTAACTAGAACTGTACAAGGATCAGGAGAAATAGGTTTTGTACCTGTTTATACTGAGACAGATGGAGTATGTTCACTAAAAGCTTTAAAGGATAGCATTATAACTCAGAATTCTGCAAACAATTTAATTTCTGTAAATGGTAATTTCTTTGTAAAAGGATCATCAGAATTAGCAGGTAGTGTTAGTTTAGGTACTTCAAGCCCAACAAACAAAATTTACTTGGCTTCCATGGTCTTAGATTTTAATCAGACTATAGGCGCAGAGGGTCAAGTTCTTATTGCACAGTCAGATGGTACTGTAGTATGGAAAGATAATGCTGCAAGTGGATGTAAATGGAGTGTAGGTGGTGAAGGAGGATTTACTGTTGATTGTGATGATACTGTATTCTTTGTTGGTGGTGATAAAATAACAGCATTAGCTAATAGTTCTAATTCTATAAGATTTGACCATGATAAACTTGCTACTAACTTTATCAATACCAATCTTGATCCAGGTTTTGGAGGTTCTTTTGATGCTGTTTCACAAATAAAAGTAGATAATTGGGGTCATGTAGATGAAATAACCATACAAAAAATTACTTTACCTGCAGAAACTACATATGATTTAAAAGGAGCTGCATCAGGTGGAACTAATTATGCTATAGCTTTAGATAATTCTGGTGGAGTAACAAGTAAAGTAATTTTAAAAGCAGGTACTGGTATTGATCTACAAGATGACGGTAATAATGAAGTAACAATAAAAGCATCAGCAACTAGTAGTCCGGTAATGACATCTACAGTTACAGGAACAGGTAAATTGTGGAGTGATGTTGTACAAGCACAACCAGCAGCTGCTGTATCAAACGTAGATCAAAGAACTTATGGTTTGCAATTCAATGATGCATCACAACTTGTTGTTAATGTACCATGGGTTGAAGGATCAGGTTCTGTAGTAGTTGGTAATCCGGGCAGTCCTACAGTAGACTTAACTTCTATAAGTATAGACGGCACTGTTTATGGTATTGCATCAGGCGGTGGAGGTACTGTAACTAGTGTTGGTTTGGCTGCACCTTCAGCATTCACTGTAACTAATAGTCCTATTACAAGTAATGGAACTTTAACTTTAGCAGGTGCTGGAGCAACAACAGACTACATTGATGGAACAGGTTCTTTACAAGCTTTCCCTTCTATTCCAACTCTACCAGCAAACATAGTTGAAACGGTAGATACACAAAATGGTACATACATTGATATGACACCAACAGGTGCTATAGATGGCGATGTTATTGTAACAGCAGAATTATCTGCAGTAGATGGTACAGACACATCAGGTAGATTCTTAAGTAAAGACAATGTATGGTCAGCAATTCCAGGAGGTAATCCAGGAACTGTAACTAGTGTAGGTTTAAGCACAGATATTGCAGCTTTTCAAGTTGGAAGTAGTCCTGTAACAAGCAATGGTACAATAGAATTAAATCTAAATGGAGGAACAGTAGGCCAATTCTTAAGACAAGATGGTCTTTGGGCAACAATCCCAGGGGGTAATGCAGGAACAGTAACTAACGTTACAACTTCTGTAACTCCGGTTGTAGCAAATTCAATTGACTTTACTGTAACTGATCCAACAACAAGTCCTAAATTAACTATAGACTTTAAAGGTGTAGCTGGACAGTATATAAATGGAGAAGGTGAATTAGAAACATTCCCTACTATACCACCAGCATCAGAAGATGTTAAGTTTAAATATGATGCGGTAGATACTCAAGCAGGATATTTTAGTGATAAAATAACAATTGGTTCAGGTTTATCAGGTTCAGTTAATACAGATGTAAACGGTGTTAAAACATTAACCATAAGTGCTGTAACATACAGTATGGTAAATAGTATTAAAGTAGGTAACTCTACTACCATAGGAACATTCTTATTTACAGGTCCAGGAGTTACAATGACAGGTGGAGGAGCAGGTCAACCACAAAATATAATTGATTTTGCAAGTGTATTAACTATAGGAGCAACAACAGCAGGTGATGCATTAGATGTTGCAGTAACAAATGATAGTAGTAATACAGGAGATAGTACTTTAGCCTTTACATGGGCAGGTTTATCTACAGATTATATAAACGGGCAAGGTAACTTGACTAGTTTCCCAACAATACCAGCAGAATATACAGGTTGGAATTTAGTTGGAGATTTAGGAAGTCCACAAGCAATAGGAACAGGTAATACTGTATTAGTAGCAGGAGGTGTAGGTTTAACATCAACAGCATCTGCAACAGACACAGTAACTATTGATTTGGATGATACAGCAGTAACGCCAGGTGCATATACTAGTGCAGACATAACGGTTGACCAACAAGGTAGAATTACTGCAGTTGCTAATGGTAGTGGTGGTACAACATTACCTTATAAAACATACGTTGCCAATTATTCTATTACCAATAATGTTATATCGGTAAATGTTTTAGAAGATACAATAGGTGCAACTGTTAATTGGAATGATAATGGTCAAGGTCTAATCACTATTAGTTTCCGTGATACTTTTGATGCTAAAAAAGTAATGACATTTATTAATGGAATGTCAGGAGAAAAAGCAGGTGGTGGACAAATCTTCTTTGATGACTTTGTTGTAGATGCTCCAAATAATCTATCTACCGTGGGAGCTTTACATCAAATAGTTGCTGATGGAAGTGTATCTAATGCAAATGTAAATTTTGGAAGCTTTGAATTTAGATTATATAACTAAGAATTTATGATGAAGTTTAATTTTACTAAATTCTGAGTAAAGAGGGTAAGCAGAAATGTTTACCCTCTTTCTTTTTACTTACCCCATTTGTTTCTACTAATCAGCATAGATATTATTGAGTAGTTAGATAAATCAATCCACGAATCTTCTAGGCTTTCATTACTGGGATTGCGGTTTGATTGTACTAGGTTTAGTATTCTTTGTATTTTATCATTACTACGAAACCATATACCTAATAAGCTAAGCTTAAGATTTTTAGCTTTTTCTACATCTTTGCCAAGAGTTATATTTTCAGGCCCGTAATCCAATTGTTTCATACAAAATAGCGTATACTGTTCCTGCTGTATCTCTTTAAACTCTTTTGTTGTTTCAGGATATAACATCTCACAAGATGCTACAGGATCTATCACATCTTCTTGTGTGTCACTAAATGGGTGAGCAAATGGTTCTACTTTTTTATTCATCTTTAATATGTTTATTTTTACTTTGTCTAACATTGGTTCTTTCTATTAAATGTAAATGATATGCAAGCTCTGAGGTATTTTTAAGTTTAGTATAGTACTTATCAATACGCTGATCAAGCTTGCGTGATTTTTCTAAACCAAATACGTTAGGCTTTGCCTTGTATTCTAGTTCATCTAATCTTCCTTTCAGATATTGTACTTCTAATAGTACATGTAATTCTTGTTCTGTCATGCTATAAGGTTATATATATAATTTGATAATAACAAAGAAACACTTAATATTATTGACCAGGCAACAATTGCAGTCCAATTAAATTTATTTTTCATAATTTTTAAAATATTTGTTTACTATATTCCAATAGTCTACTAGCTTAACTGAGTTCATACCGGCAACAAAACATATAATCATGTCTAAATGTTTTCTTCCATCTATAGACCCCATTCTATTATGTATACTTGCAGCTTCTTCTTTGTGGTCTTTTTTCATATTTATATATAAAAATAGAAGGCCTAAGAGAAAACTCTTAGTTGGTTGGCCTTCTATAATTAATAGTCTTTACTTTTACTACTAATATAAAAGCAAAAACAAGCTAATAATACTGCTATTACAAAATGCATTCATCAATTATAATGCTTTGTTTTTCTAGCTCTTCATCAACTTCAATTGTTTGTCCATCAATACCTATTAGTTCCCATTTTTCAGTATTAGTTGTTTGATTATTTACAACATCAGACATCATAAAATCATGAAAGTTCTGAGAATCTTGCAACCAATCCCTTGGTGTAGATAGTTTTAATGCATGTGTAACATGATTGTAAAAACTCCAAGCATTGTCATTATCTGTTAAGTAGTCATAAGAAGGCTTATTAATCTCTTTCTTAATGATAGATACCTGTGAAGAAGTTATAATCTCCTCATCTATAAACAGTCTACCAACTAAAGCTGCTTGCTCTGTCTTACTTAACAATGTAGACTTTAATGCATCTCTATCTTTAAGAATACGTGAATAATGAACCTCACCATTTTTGATCTGGTTGCTTAACTGCATTTTAATATCATGACCTGCGGATCCTGTGTGTTTCCTTTTAAAGTTCATCATATCTCCAGCTACCATACCATTGTTACATACCATAACATATGCACCAATTGCACACTGAAATCTTGTACTCTTATCATAAGAGTTTGTCCAGGCAAACATCATCCCTAATTCTCTTTCTTTAGAGATATCTTCATCAGTAGTCTGTGAAGGATAGATATGATATATGCCTTGTGCTACATTGGCATTCATGTTTGCTCTATATAATTCTTTACGAATAGTAAATCCACTATTCTTCAATAAATTTTTTGTGTCATCTATCACTTGCTTATGTGATATGACTGTATAACTCTTACCATGTTTAGGTAAAGGTTGACTTTCTAAATAATTCTGTGTTGTTTCTACTGCTCTTTTATAACGCATAGTTTAAACTTTTAAAGTGTAAATATAACTATTTTATATGGGATAACCAATTAAAATATATATCTGATTGTTTTTATAGAAAAATACTTTGAGTAAATCTCTTTAAATTCAGATAACAATCTTCCTTTATGTTCTAAAGGATATCTCATAACTCCTGATTGATTCTTTATTTCATAAGATCTTCTCATCAACTCTCTTGCTTCTGGTTTAGCTTTAATCATTTGTTTAACATGATTAGTTAAAGCAATGACTTCACATTTATTCTCACCAGCAGCATTTTTAACCATAGAAAAAAGGTTATCATACTCTTCTTTCCAACCCGGATAGAATATTAAAGGACTATAGTTGAGATGAACTTCCCATCCCAACTGTTTGAGCCGATTAACATCAGCTATACGGCTCACAATCTTCTGCATCTTAGGTTCTAATATATTAGAATACTTTTGAGGCATAAGACTTACACGGACCCTTGGTGGTTTATTAAAGTGATTTACATCTAACTTCAATAAGCCTGGATACTTTGTAGCCATAGTACTGTTAAGTTGTGGGTGATCATCAAACCTTTTAAGATAATCAATCAAAGGTTCTGGCATATGTTTCTGCATCAGTACTAAGTCTGAATTGCAGGCAATATCTACCATAGTATATATAGGGTCTTGTTGATCAGGGACTTTAGTAAACTCTTTTTCCCATTCAACAACAGACTCATAAATCTCATCAACGTTCTTGTTTACAAAAACTCTTTTACCATTGTATCTAGACATATAACAATAAGTATCTACACAACCCCCAAAACATCCATATATGATATTTGGAGCTATGCAATTACTACTATTGTTATTTGTTTTAGTAATTAAAGTTTTGGTTTTCTGGACTTTAATCAAATGTCTTTAACAAATTGACCATTAACCATCCGCCCTGTACGTTTTGAAATTACATTGTAAGCACTTTCTAAACATTGTTCCAAACTAATATTTTGCATTTTAGCTTGAATAATCAAGGTAACCATAATATCACCCATAGCATCAATGATCTCTTCACGGTCTTTAACATTGATTGCCGTGCAAAGCTCAGTTGTTTCTTCTAATGTTTTTAGTGCCTGGGCCATTGGTGTAGCTTTAGCAAGAATACCTTTTTCCATAGCCCAGTTCTCTACTGCACATTCTAATTCAAAATAATCCATATTGTTTAATTGTTTTTTAATAATTCTAATACTTCAGTTAATGATTCATGACGGTGGTTATCCTCTAGTACAACTTTATATACATGAAGAGAACTTGTAATCTTAGCAACTTCATTAATTGCAGAATAATTTTTGTCTTTTAAATCTATCTGTTGATTGTCACCACAGAAAATCATCATTGAATCTTTACCTAGTCTACTCAAAGCCATTGAAAACTGAGAACGTGTTAAGTTTTGAAACTCATCTACAATAACAACAGAGTGATCAAATGTTCTTCCTCTAAAATGAGATAAGGAAACTAACTCTATTTGCTCTTCAGACTCAAGCTTTTCTAAAAGCTCAGGTTTATTATAAACCTTACGCATATTAGATTTAATAGGTACCAACCAAGGTTCCATCTTTTCTTTTTCAGAGCCAGGTAAAAAGCCATTATCTTCTGTTGCTACAGTTGGCCTAGTAATAATAATCTTGTTATATTGTCTCTTAAAAAATTGATCTAGTGCTATTTGAACAGCAAGTAGCGTTTTACCACTACCTGCGTTCCCATGTATAAAACTAAAAGGATGCTTAAGTATTTGTTCTTTTGCAACCTTTTGTTCTTCTGATAATGTAATACTAAATCTGATAGACCCTTTAGGTGGTCTCTTTGTTATATTTGTTTTTGCCATTAGAATAATGTTAATTGATTTGGAGCAACATCAATAATATTATTAATCTCTTGCTCTATAGCTTCAAGATAATATTTTTTATCAATATCATAGTTATCCCACTTAGGTTCTAATTGCATATCATTAAATATTGTTTGCAACCATTTACCAGCTTCTAACTGTATCTCCCTGTTATCTTTCTTGTTAACTTTAAGAATCTTTACACCGGACTTAGATATAAAATATCTATTAATCTTTTGTAATTTTTCTTCATCAAATATACCATTCTTTATCTGTCTAGCAACTTGTTGCCAATCACCTTTAGACTTTCCACCAATACAATAATCTAATATGTTTTTATTAGTATCAATATAATCTTCAGGTAATGTATCATGAACAAAGTAATGATAGATTGCCTTTGGTATAACAAGTTTAGATTTATTCTTGTGCAACTGCAGGTTATGAAAATCAAATCTACCTTTCAGTTTTACAGGTGCAAAACTAAACTTATCATTCTCTACTTTAAATAAGTAATGAGGATTATCAGTTTTTAGTTTTCTCCAAGTAGATATATCAACATCAACCCACTTATTAATACCAATATAGTTGTTAACATCACCAATAACCATCTTCTGATATTCATCATGTTCTAAGTTAAGATTGGTTTTCTCTTCCCATTCTTTACATATAAGCATGTATTCATCATAAAAAGCTTTTGGTATTATAGTTTCTACACCATCCGTGTTTTGTAATAAAGCAACAGCACCCGGTATACGCTCCATAATCTGCTCATAAAGCATCATTAGGGATAGTTGACCATTGATTGTTATTCTCATACATAATTCAGGATCATAAAAGAAGCTGTTTTCATCATTACTAAGGCCAAAAGTAGAATTAAGTATAATCTTATATACATAGTTCATTGGATTGCTCTTAGGAATCTTCTTACGCTCTTCAAAGAACCATTCATATTGATTGCAGAATTCTTCTTTAGGGAAATGCCCCGGAGACCACTTGTTTTTAATAGCCAGATTTGGATAAAAAGATGTTACATCAGAAGACATAATTATCATATCATCATCTGGTTCATAAACACCTTTCTTTATGGCACCGTGAACACCACCTAAACCAAAGTGTGTGTTAACACCTTTATAGTTTATGTTGTATTTAAAACTCCCTTTAAGACTACCTGCGTTAACTTCTAATGAAGCAAACCTATCAAACAATACTTTAAACTCTTGAGATGAGAAAGAAATGTATGGTAATATGATATCCTTAATCTTAATTGTATCCCTATAAGTTCTCATTTGTTTAAGATCTCTTTTAGGTATATTTAAGTTTCTAGATAAATAATAACCAAATATCTCTTTGCTAATCCTAGGCTCTGAGGCACTAAACATATTAATGTTGTACGTACCTGTCAACTCTTTTCTTAAAGCTACTTGAGATCTTGATCTGTTATAGATTTCTTTTGTAGACTTGACATCATTAATACAATATTTAAGTATAGTGTCTAGATCCTTTTGAGTTCTGATTTCAGTTTCATGATGAATAGGCATATCTAATATATTTTGCCAATCCATACTATACTGAATCCATTTAAGACTAGAACGTTTAGCCGGATTATCCCAGTGGTGCATTTTAAATAAATCTATCTGACCTATTCTCATCTTCCATTGTGGATAATCACTAAACTCTTTGTTGTTTGATTTCTGTATACATCTCTGTGCATACTTATAAATAATATTAGCAACTAAATGACCATCAAGACCTAAACCTTCTTCATCTTTCCATTTGCTAACATTATCTAATATATAGTGAGTTACTTGCGCATCAAATGCTAATCCATTATAGGATATATGCCACTCTTTGTTTGTAATGTTGTCTTCTAAAAAGCTTATAAATTCTGTCTGATCATTTCTTAACCGTGATATTACAAATATCTTGGTTTCTGTAGTTTTATAATTTTCAAAAACACCAGTAAAACAATCATAAAGTGTTTCATAATCCATTACCCAGTGTTTTTTACTCATAACTCTGATTTTTTATAATTATCTAAACTTGTTTGCCGTGCATCTAATATAAGATCCATTATTACATCATATATATCTTCTACAGCATCTTTTTGAGAAGAATTAAATCTTTTTTCTAATTCCTTCTCATACATCTTAGTAGCATTTATAACAGATTTTAGCCTCTGTTTTTCTGATTGTACATGTATGTATTTTAAATTATGTGCTACTTCAGTCATACATTTGGTAAGAGCAAGTAACATGTTTATATCCATTACATCTTCTATTCTAATTTTATTCATAGTATAATTTAATAGAGCCAAAAAAAGCCCAAATCAATGAGCTTTTCTGTTTATAATCAATAACGTATTAGACCATTATTGACCAGGCATAATAATTTTAGAAACTTTTGTTTCTTCAACATCTACAAAAAATTGTTGATAATCATAAGAAGATGCGTTGATTGCAAAGATATTAATAAAGTCTTCAATATCTTTTTTATCTGATAAATAAAATTCAGAAAAAGTATCAACCAACCTTCTTTCTTCTTTGTGTGTTTTACCTGTTTGCTTGTTAGGGGTCTTAAGTCTCATAGGTTGACCATCATCATCCAACTTAGGAACCATATGATAAGATTGTTTCATCACTTTACTGATGACTGCTAAAATGCCTGACGTAGGGTCAAACATAGCTTCTGTATAAGGTGAGTCATTACTGACTGGAATCATTGTAAATGATTTAGCATTTCTAAAACTAGAATTTACTAACATCATATTTTGTCCAATTTTTGACATATTGATTTTTTTTTATTTAGGCAAATATACATCACATTCTTTTAATAAAGAAAGAAATGCACCATTTTTATTAATAACTGTTTCTTTTATCAAGTCTGGCGGGCTGCATAATTCAAACACATCTTCTAAAAGTTCTACTTCAACATCTAGCTCATCTGCATAAAATTCATGGAATCCTTCTGGTGATAAAAATGCTTCAACAAAATCTGAAGATTTAGAATCACTAAAGAAATCTATAATTATTACTTTAGAATTTAAACTAAATTGAGAATATTTTCCTTTTACAAATTTATTAAAGTCACTTTTATAGCCTGAGAAATCAAAAACAAATAAATGTCTATTATTTCCCAGGTCTATATACTCATCAAATTTAGAATGGTTTCTTATGTATCTATTACAGAATTTATCAAATGAATCACACATTTTAACTTTGTATTCACAAAGAAATTTGTAATCATTAAAAGAGTGCACATTATCCATAGCTATATAGGTTTGCTTTGGAACATATGCTAATCCTTTCTTTAACTCCAATAAAGGATAAAGAAAGACCCTACTCTTTTGAAAATAATCTGTATACACAATACCCATACTATAATCTAACTTTTTCAACTAAGAAATTGTAAGGTAAACTATAATTTCTTTCATTGTAGTGATATTCTGCAGCCATTATTACATTACTTAATGCCTGCGCCCACTTATTAAGTGTAGCATCAGTAACTTCAAAAGTATAAACTTGATTATATTTATCTATGACAACAAACTTAAACTCAATCCTATACTCATCTACATTATCAATTGATTTGCTTATATCTTCATAAACTAGTTTACAATAAATAGCAGCCTGAAGCCAATAATTATAAAACTCTACTGTATCATTAAAGTCAGTAATTGTTTTACCTGTAGTTTTAAGATCACATATAGTTATAACTTTCTCATCATGATTAACTTTATAATAATCTATGTAACCATGCAAACCAAAAGGCATTTTAGATAATGTGCAGCTTAAGTATTTCTCTGCGTAAGTTTCTATTGGATCTAAATCAAAGTCTGTTGAAACTTCTTCAAAGATTGCCATAACATCACTGTTAGCCTTAATATACTCTGCCTGCTCTGTACACTTTAATAAAGTATCTTGATCAACAACATCAACATTAGTATTAGATAAGAATTCCCAATAAGGTTCAAACTCATCTTTTATAATCTTAACAATACGTTGTTCATCTGTTTTAAGAGATTGATACAAGTTCATTTCTTTAAGTGAATCCAATACTATTTCAGATGGAACATCAAATAACTTTTTTGCATCAGTATGTAAAGACATGTCTTTAAGCACTTTTCTAACACTATCTGTTGGAGCTTTACCCGGTGTTATACTAAACTTGTTATCAACGTTTTCAGGTTCAAACACTAAACAATGTACAAGCTTGCCTTCTACTAAGTGTTTATCTGTTCTAACCTCACGATCATTTAAAATATAGTCCTTATAAAATAAGGATGGTGAAAATAAAAGTTTATTTAAAGAAGAGTAGCTAAACTTAAACTTATCATTTGAGTAAAACTGCTCTTCTTTTTCAATGTTTCTATTCATTTATTGAATTATTATATTTTTCTTTTAATACAAGATGTTCTAAATCAACTTTAAATACTCCAGCTCCTGGTCCTACCATTGAACCTAAACATTTATTAAGAAATAGAAATCTAGTCCTGTCAACAGCAAATTTAGTTAATTTTCTGTCATCTGTCAAAGCCATAATGTATCTATCATAAGAATAAACATTATTATAATCATGACCACCTTCATATGATTTTAAGCGGGATCTCATAGCTTTTACATTTACTGTATTCCAATTATTAGTAGCTTTCATCCAATCATAATGCCACCAATACAAACTAGAAACTACATTAAATGATTTTTCTATATTACAATTAGCTAGCATTTCAAGAGCTAATGTTCTATTTTCTATATCACTACTTATAATCATCTGTTCTATGGTATCATATTGATCATCTTCAATAACTGCTAAATCTTCATCAATTATTTCTGTTATTGCTGTATCAAATACAACAGTAGCTACAGAATTAATAACTTTGTTATAATTATCAAGATTATTTTTTTCAATTACAACTACTCTAGATCCTAGATCTGCTGCTTTATGAAAAGGTTCTGTAATTTTAAGAAATTGATCTTTCCATATCTGAATATTATTGTTATTGTTATAATAATTATTATTAAATGCAACAATTGAGTTTTGATCCATATTAGATAAGAATTCTCTAAGTTGATTAAGAGCATCATTGGTAAACATATCTTTCTCTTTTGCTACTATACACACTCTAACAAAGTCTTTATATTCTAAAAATCTATTACTATACCAATTGTATGTAAATATAGATTCTAAAAACTTATATGATACTACATGTATGTCTGCTTTATCACTATTTCTAGTAATTTTACAATCAAATCTTTCCTTCAATAAATCAAACTTTTGCCTTGGCAAGTTTAATTTAGGATATCTATAAATCTTTACATCTTGTAAGTTAATAATAGATGGTTCCTGTTTACCAGTAACTATGTTATCTAACCCAAAATTTGCAAGATCATCACTTGATAAATGATAGTTATCACTACTTCCAACATAAAGTTCATCTGATAATTCTATATCAAATGCTTTAGATGTTAGCTGAATATTATTGTTAACTATATCATTATCAGCCCTGTTTAAATTAAAATTATATATTTTTTTAGTCATTTTTTAAATATTTTTGATATTCTTTTTTTACAGCTACTTTAAAAGTATAAAGATCTCTATTATGAATACTTATCTCTTTCCTTACTATAGGCTCAAGATACCTGAATGTTACTTTATCTAGTTTCTCTTCTTGTTCTAACCAAAGTATCATGTCTTGTGCACTTTTACGCTCAAAGTCAAGAAAGCCAGATTCTTTTAACCAATACTGTAAATCTTTATCTCTATTATCTGCATATGTTATGCTACTACAGTCTTGTGAAAACTGCCACAATAAATGATAGTTTTTCTTATAATCTATAGTTGGTATAATTTTAAGAGCTAAAGCCTTATCATCACCATATGCATTTAATTGTGCTTTTAAATCATTAAAAAGCTCTTCATCAAGAGTCATTTTAGTAGCAGATGCATGTAACACAGTCTCAGGATCAATAACACTAACGTCTGTGGTATCAATTATATGAGCAAGGTTTAAAGCCATACCGGTAATCATCCAGGTATCATATAGACTATCTTCAATATCTATATCATAGTATCTTACATTGTCTGTAATCTTAGGTGTAAGAATACATTCTAAGCCTGAATCTGATATCTTTTTAAGAACACCAAGTTTATTAGCATCTCCTTTTGTAGTTTCATAATTCCATAACTTATTCATCATTACTGTAGATGGGATATTTTCCGCATTTTGTAATTTATGAGTTGATATTTCTTCATGACCTATAATTAGATCTGCTAATTCATAATCATTTGTTACAGTTATACCATGCTCTTTGAGAGCAGCTTTTAATCTATCCTGTGATACATTACACTTAGGTAATATAAAAGCTTTCTTTTTGGTTCTAAAAGTTTGGTCATTTTCTGTTGGGACCGTTAATATACTGTTTATTTTTTCATACGTTGTTTGATCTTGTGTACATAATACTTTATTACACTCTGTATTAGAGAGGACACCATAAATAGTGTCACTCTCCAATGCAAAGTAAGCTAAAGCATCAGTATCAAAATCTTGATATACTGATTTATTTGCCATTTTATTTCATAGTCATTTTGACAATCTCAGGGATCATCATTAGTTTATTGAACTTTTGTTTATTACCACTAAATATTGATCTTACAATCAAATACTTTAAGTCATTAGTAAAGTAGTCTTCAGTACATAGTACTTTTAGTCTATCTGTATTCTTTTGACTTACTGTATTTTCTTTAGAATAAACAACAGCATAATTTGCTAAACGTGTAGCTAATGTAGATGCAATATCTGCACGGTAATTATCATCTTTACCAATACAACTTCTAAGCTCACCTAAAATATATTGTTGATTATCATGTGTCAACAAATCTTTTGGTGTTACTAGCTTATCAAGTTTATTATTAATAAAAGTTGTAAACATAGAAGCAAAAGCATCACCTACACTACCTTCACCAATCATCTGAATCATACTGAGGTTGTCCTCAAAATTATCAAAGCTTGATATAGCATTAAAGAAAGTTGTAATAGACCTTGCGTTTGTTTCTTGAGTTACTAACTCCGGATTCAATAACAAAAAGTTAATACATCTAGAATCAACACCTGCTTCTTCTGCCCATTGAGCCCATACATTAACATCAAACTTAAGATTAGCGGTTACATATCTGGTTTTCTGTGCACTATCTACACTGTTAACCATATAATCTCCGTTATCCGGGTTAGCTGTTAATATAATATGCCAATCTTGTGGTAGTGTCCATGAAATATAAGATTGTCTGTCAATCAATTCCATACAAGCTTGAATAAAACGTACATCAGCACGGTTCCAGTCATCTAGCAATAAGATACCACCTGATTTTTTATCAGCAATCCACTCTGGTGGACAATAAGACATTCTGTTCTTACCAGTCATTTTGTATCCATTTTTTAGATACTCTTGTACAGCAAGTTCATCAACCCATAAACCAACTTTTTTAGTTTTTGTTACAGGCATTTTTGCCAAAGTTGATGATGCAGCAGCTCTTTGTGCAGCAGTGTAAGATATGTCATTATTATTTTCTGAAACTTTTGTCTCTTTATACATTTGAAATTGCCGAACTGGAAAACCAACTAAGTCACCTAGCTCTTCTATCTGTGCTAAGTTTAACTTAACAAAGTTTAAATCATTCTCTTTAGCTAGTTCAACAATAGTTGATGTTTTACCAATACCTGATTCACCAACTACCTCAACAGATACAGATTGCTTACCTTCTTTTTGTAAGAATCTATTGTTTTTAATTATGTGGTTTACAAATCCTTTTAGTTCTGTAGCATTTAAATTTACTTGACCCATTTTTTACTTTTTTATTTAATTTAATTTTATTTTTTGTCCTGGTAATTTATCATTTATCTCTGATATACTGCTGTGCACCCATAAAGTGTTTTTTGGACAGTTATCAGGGGAATAAGCTTCACCATCTGTTAAATATATAAGAGCTGTATATAACCCTTTCTTTTCATTATAGTGATCAATTACTGGTTGGAAGCTTGTTCCACCACGACCATGTATTTCCCAATCTTTTTTAGGATTGAATTCTTTTACACTATTGAGTCTGGTATCACATTGTGCAACTGTAATTTTATGACCAGTCTTATGCATATGAGCTAACTCAGAGAAAAATTCTTTCAGTTCTTCAGTATTTACAGATCCTGATGTATCAACACCAACAAGTATATGATTCTTAAACTTTATCTTTAAACCCGGATTCTCAGAATAACGCTTATTATACTTACGCCTCATTTTTCTAGTGTAAACTATACTTGAATTACCTACAAACCTTCTTAAATAAGCTTTCCAATTAAACTTTGGAGGTTCAATATGCATTAATTTATGAATTAGTTCTGCCAACTCTCCAGGTACACTACCTTGTTTTTTAAGAGTTTCTTGTGTTGCTTCCTTAAGCTGATGATCTACTTGCTTTTGTACAAGCTTTTTATCCGCTTCAGATAGTTCATCAAAATCATTCCATGTCCCATGACAATATTGTGATCCGCCATCCATTTGATCCATTAGATTATCTAATGAAGGAGAACTTCCATCTTGTTGTGCTTGTTCCAAAAGTCTATAATATTCTTTTGTACCTGCTTTTCTAGGAAGATTTAATTCAGGAAAACTTGAGAGTAATAAACCACCTTCAGGTAATTTACTTTCCAATATGTACTGGTTAATTTCTAAATCAGCAGCTATATTAAATAACTTGTGATTAGAATATAGATCTCTCATTACCAAGTGCCCAAATGCAATGTGTAATAGTTCATGCTTTACCAAACCATATCTATGATCTTCACTTAAGTTAAAGTAAAAATCAGGATTGATTGTTAACTGCATTCCAATACCGTGCTTGCTAACACCTGCTGTAGGTATTTTATCACTGTATTGTTTATTTATACCAATTAAAAAAAGCCCGTAAAAGGGCTCTTCAAATATTAAACTTTTAGTTGTCCGTGCAACTACGTCTTGTATGTTCATCATATCTATATAATTTTATTTAATATTTTTTTATAAGTTTCTTCATTATATGTACCACCAATATCAATAAGTATACATTCTAATGTAAGAGAACCTATAGAATATTTAATGTTCCTGCTTTTCAAAAATAATTTTCTTGCATCATAATGTAAAGCTTTAGCAAATAGCTTATCAGTTATATATTTATCATCTAACTTTAAACTATTATAACAATGCATTCCCAAATCATAATCAACTGGCAGACCATTAAGTAATCTTAAAATATTAAAGAAATCATTTTTCTTTATTACATTCATCAGTTAATATTTCTATCCATACTCCGGGATTCTTTTTATCATATGTATATTGAATAAATACAGGAAGAATAAATTCTGCATTATCATCTTCAATCCAACCTGCTTTAACCATATCATCTTGTACTGTCTGTGCAGGATTGATGTAATCAAATTTATGTTTAGTACCTCTTACAAATGTAAAAGATATCTTAGCAGGTAAAGTACATTTAGATAATTCTGCTTTAAACTCTTCAGCATACTTTTCATAGTATTCTTTAGTAAGCTTTCTATAGTTAACTACTGTCTTACTAGCTATAAAGTATTTACCAGTCCACCTTCTTCCGTTTTTACTAGAAGGTACAGAACCCGGTATCCACCATTTTTTTGGTTTTTTCATATTATTTATTAAGTGTTTGTTTTAGTAATGGCTTTAATACCTCATGTAACTTATCAAAACCATGTTTTTCCATAGCATCTGATATGTCTTTACATATAGATAGTGCACATCCTTGAATATTATATGTGCTTGCATATCTTTCAATTGCTTTAAAACCTGCTTCATCATTATCAAACAATGTAATAACCTTTTTATACTTTTTTTTAAAGTTTTGTATAATGTGCGGTTTAATTATAGTATTCTCTGAGTCAGGTGCTATAACTTCAACGTTATAACCCATACTCTTTAAACACATTGCATCTTTTAATGATGAACATATTACTAAATAAGGTTTCTCATATTTTAATTGATCTAGTCCCTGAAGATAAGTATTAACTTTATGAAATCTATGTTTACTCTTAGGTTGATATATTTTATATACCTCTCCATGTTTATTAAAGTATCCATAAACTCTTGGTGCCTGTATTTTTAATGTATTAATGTGGCCATCTTCTTGCTTTATGAGATTGTAATACTCAATTGGCTTAACATTATACATATCTAACATAGACATACCTATCCTATAAGATAACCAGTAATCTGCATCCAGTTGGTTCCAGGGTCTGTGTTTTATAAAATCCACTTCCCATTTTGATACAGGTTTAAATTCAATTTTAGCTTTACCATTCTGCTTGACATATACATTATAGTCAGATATAATCTTCATCACTGCTTTGGTATAACCAATATTAAACATAAGTTTTACTAAGTCAACTTTATTACCATTATTACCAGTTGAGAAATCTTTAAATTTATATTGACTTATTCTTGGGTCAACATAAACACAAAAACTTGGTGTTTTCTCATTAGGATTAAATACTGAATGTATTTTTACGTCCTGTCCTGTTAAGGTTTCTGATAAATTTAAATAATATTGAAACACCCAATAACTTGGTATATCATCTATTTCTAATACTAAATTTTTAGTGTTAAACATATTAATCAAATTGAAAAAAAAAGGGGGCATTACACCCCCTCTAATTTTAGGTTAATTTCTGACTACAGATCAAAGTCACTTGCTGATGAAGTTGTTGGCTCAAAGCTTGTTGTTGCTGGAGCATCTGTTTTAACAACTTTTCTTAAGTGAAGAGGATTGTTAGAATCAAATGTAATTAATTTAGATGATTCAACATCAAGTGCTTCTATTGGCACATTACCTTTACTCATTTTTGGTAGAAACAAATCATTGTTAATATAACCTTCTTTGTTTTCCCATTCACGTGCTGCAAGACATACGTTTACAAAATCTGAATTAGAAAAGATACCATTACATGCACTCATGAATTCCTCAATTGTGTTTGCATTAATCTTATCTAGATCCGCTCTTTTGTTTAGAGTTTCAGCTAAAAATACCATAGCTTTCATAACTTCATTGTCACGGCTAATCTCATTACCATTAGGAAGAATAGTATCTTTATATGCATAAGGACTAAATCTTACTCTACCTACTTGGCCTTCATAGCGTGGCCCATTAGGATTATTTTGATCTAATAAAAATCCTTGAAATTCACCTGTCATAGGCTCACTTTCTACATGTAATGTAATATTATATGCATTTGCATCATATGGTGTTTGATCAAAAGTAACAGAGTTAATCTTTACTTTTTGATTACCTGTTCCAATAACTGGTTTTTCTTTGCCTGATCCGGCTGTCATTCCTTGTGTGTTAAACATAATTTTTACTTTTTAATTATTAGTTTTTAAATAAATTACTCTTCATATTTTTTAATACAGTCTTTTACATACTGCAGGTTGTTTGGGATGAAGAAGTCTTCAAACATACCTTGTGGTGATTTACATGTGTTCTCTCCATTGTTTTGAGTTTCAAAACCATATTCAAGTTCACCATCATCATTTTTATTTACCTTTCCAAATAGAACTATAGAAAACAGACCTTCCAAAGTTAGTGTGTTATCTATCATTTTACCAATGGTTTTTGCTTTAATTTTTCTATTACCATTAATATCAGTTGAATCTTCTGAATGAGTTAAAAATATTACAGTTAAGTCATCTCTAAGATCTTTAGGCATTTTAGCTACAGTAGCTAAGTTTGCTGCAATCTGGGTAAACTTATCATAACCTTTCTCATTAGCTCTATCAAAGTATTCAAAAGAACTCATATACTGCCAATCATCAATAACTAATGTTTTGATCTTTGGCATTTTTTGATCTACATGTGTAATTGCTTTCATTATTCCAGCTGCTGATGAAGAAGAAGCCAAATTACCTTTTGGATTTTCTTTATTAATTGCTGTATAATTAGACTTCCAACCTTTAAAAGGTAGTGGTTTATTTGCAATGTTAATTATAAATGTTTCATCAGGATCTAAGTGTCTAATTGATGTTGATTTACCTGTACCTGAATCTGCTATTATTAATATACTGTTTGCCATTATTTACTTTTTTAATATTTTAATTAATTGTTGAAGTGAATTGTTTATCTCATTTAATTTACCTGCTATTAGATTTTCATCATTATTAGATGGTTTATCATCTGGGTTAGGTAATTCTGCAAAGTCAAGATCTAATTTACCTCTACTTGTTACATCATTAATAACCTTAAGTTCACTTGCAGGAACTAAATGTCTTTGGAAACCTGAGTTACTTGTAATCATTTCATACTCTTCTCTCCAGTGTGGATTAAATTTTAAAAAGTACAAGGTTCTTTTAGGATCTTCTGAGTCATAGTTTATACTTACAAACTCTGTGTAAATATCTTGACTCTTTTCCATTTCACTAGGAAAAAAACTTACATGTAAGTCATCTTTACCTGGTGGTCTATATGCCATTTTAGGTATAAACAGTGCATTTATATTACCAATAGTTTGAAAGTAATCTTCATGCTCTTCTTTTAATTTATTTACTTTTTGTCTACGTTGTTCTGGTGTTATTCCCATTTTTTTATTTTTTAATTTTGTTATCTGCGTTCTTGTTGACCAGGAGTTTGCATTTCTTCAATCTGCATTTGTTCAAACTTTGCTTTAAAGAAACTCATTCTTGCATCACCATTTCTTGCTTTTAAAAAGTGCAATACCAAAGTTCTATCATTTTCTATAATATATCTATCTGGCCCATAGAACCTAATCTTTTGTTTAGCAGGACGGTTAATACCAATCAGCATATCTGCATGTTGTAGCATAGCATCTGATCCAAATATATCTGATTCAAGAATATAATTACCATACTTACCATCAATTGCTCTGTCAGGATTATCAATATTTCTATTAAGTTGTGATAATGCAATAAACAAACAGGGATAATCTCTTTTACATTGTGTAAAAAATTCACCTAATTCAAACAACATATCTAATGTACTATTTTGATAGGGTGCTCTTTTTACAAGCATTGTATGATCTAATGTGATAATAGTTTTTTTACCTTTATGCATATTCATATACATATCAATTTGTTCACGCATTTGATTTACAGTCATAGGTGTTGAAACTATATCTACGGGATGCTTAACTCTTTCTTTAGCATACTGATGACATGTATTCAATACGTCTGAAGTAAGTATACTACCGGCACTACATAATTCTTTATATGTTTTACCAGTAATAGAACTAAATTCTCTAATAGCTGAGGTTCTACCTACCATTTCAAACTGAAATTCTAATACTCTAAAATTATCTTCTGGATTTAATGCAAAAGATTCTCTTATAATTTGATCTTTAATAAGTGTTTTACCTGAACCAGGTCTTCCACCTATTACAGTTAGGGTATTCCATTCTAAACCATCAGTAGCAGCATCATTAAACTTAGGCCACGGTGTATATATAGACTTTTCAGTCCCATTTTGTCTGCCTTGCATGTATTTTAATGCTTCATTGAATGCGGCATATTGCCCCACCCATCCTTCTGTTGATTTAGCCATTCTCTATTGTATATATAATACTTGTTACATTATCTATGCTTGAATTACATGATTTAGTGTCTGGTTCCCATTCACCATCTCTAAGCATTTGAAAATCTTCAAGTACAAGGTTTAATTTATTTAATACTTCTGCTTGTTCTTCTACTGTCATACTACTTTTTCTTTAAATGTTTGTTGTTCTGTATCAATACCATCTCTAATCATATCACAATAATCAGCTAATGTAGAAGATTTAACTTTATGCTTATCTTGCTTACATATAAAATATTGACTTGTCTGCATATACATGTACTCTGCATCTCTGTATTCATTTACGTACATTCTTGTAGCTTCAAATACTTGATCCCATGTATAATCATACGTTTCAAACAACCATCTAAAAGAACTTGATAGCATTTTTACATTGACTCTTGCAGGTTTACCGCTTGGTAATCTTTGGTTTGGGAATATTTCCCTATAGGTATTTATTTTGTCAGCAAAGTCTTTACCCATTAGTTGGATATTAGTTTTCTTTTTTGCTTTTATAAAATAATTATCTAAGTGTGCTATAAAGACTTTTGCATCTGCTGTTAATTTATATGTTTCATTATCAAATGTAACATAACCATTATCAACTAATGCTTTTTTGTCATCTTCTAAAATCTTAGGTAAAGCTATTTTTAGTTTCATACCAAATAATATAGCTGCCTGATTTGGACTAAGTTTGTTTTTGTGTATTATTTGGAATAGTTCCCACATATGTATTTATTAGTTTAGTAACTTTATCAAATGCATCCATATAACTTTTGTCTTTTATATAAAGCATATCATTAACGCTGTTTCTACCGTGTACCACACTTGAATGATCACGTTCAATATATTTACCTACAGCATGGCAAGTATATCTCATACTATGACCTATATGACAGTAAATCTTTCTAAACATTACCAAGTCTTTAGTTCTGTTTAATACAGAAAGTTTCTTGATAGTTTCTAGTTCAGGATAAAGCATATGCATAACAGTTATACATGCTTTATGTATTTGCTGAAGTGTTGGCCTGTACTCTCCTTCATCATTCAATTTTTGAAATACAATGATCTCAATTCCATACTGAGTGAGCATAGTTTGTTTGAACTTAACTATGTCATTATCAAGCCTATTGTGTTGATTATTAGTCATTTATGTTTATTATCTAGTTTACAAATTTAAGGAAATTTTACCAGTCTATCAAAGTTTTACCTTGTTTATTTAGTTCTACATTAGTCTTATTAAATACATCATTTGAATCCCAAACACCACCTCTATATGCAGCTGATGCAGGGTGCATACACTTAAATATCTTTTGATTGGGTATTAATCTTTCCCATGCTTCTGCCTTTTTACCCATCAATATAAAAACAATATTTTCATTGTCTTGATTGATTTTACTAAACAAATGTTCAGTGAAAGGTTTCCAATTCCAAAAGTGAGATCCTATTTTGTTTACTTCAACTGTAAGAGCTGTATTGATTAATAGCACGCCTTGATTAGCCCAACGTTTTAAATCACATTCTTCAGGTGTATACATAACTCTACCGGTATCAGTAAAATCACCTATAGTTTGTTTGAGTATATACTGTAAAGACTTTTCAGCTTTACCTTTTTTACTACAGCTAAAAGCTAACCCATCAGCTGATCCTAATTGTGGATAAGGATCCTGCCCAACTATTACAACTTTTAAATCATCATATTTACATTCTTTGAATGCATTAAAAATATCTTTAAACTTAGGAGTAAATCTTTTACCATTTTCAACCAAACTAATTAATGAATCTGTTAGATCATCATAAAGCTTGCTGTCTATATAAGGAAATAATATATCCGCCCAACCTGAGCTTTCCATATCTTTTTTTAAATTCTGCTTTAGAATTGTGAGGTTTTTTTCCATATTTCTTTCTTTTTTTTCTATATTTGTATATAAATCTTTTATTATGTCTGAAGAAAATCAAAATTTAGAGTCAACAGTAACTTATGACTTTTCAAAAGCTATAACAGGTATTACTGTATCAACCGCTTATATTTCTGGTCTTTCTAGAATTTTAACTGATATGGTAACTAACTATCCAAATCCTGCAGGATTACCTAAACTATTTAAAAAGTTTAGTGCTATAATGCAGTTAGAAGACGGACAAGAAATTACTGATGAAATACAAAAAGATCTTACACTTGATATAAATGAATCTAATATTTATACATTGTTTTCTTTGTTACAACTTTTAAGGTTCTTAGCAAAAGAACAAGATCTTGAGCTTCACACTGAGACTACTGCTACTAAAGATGATCTAAAAGATCTTGCTGATTTAGTTACAGCAGGTAAATCTACAGCAGATAAAATCAAAGAGATTAATAGTAAGATGAAAATAGTTAAGTAACTATCTTAAATTCATACCATTAAACTCTCCAATTTCTATACATGATTGTATAGCTAAGTTAAGCTCATCTTTATCACAATCTGCAAAAGATTTACAATACTCTTGTCCATCTCTAACAAAGCATAATCCACATGCTCTTTTTACTTCCATCTTTGCTTCTATAAATGTGTAGCCAATTTCTTGTGCTATTTCTCTAATCATTGCATGCACACGTGCTAACTGTGGGTTACTACCCTTATCACCACCTACACCAATAAATATTTCTAAATTAGAGTCATCAGGTAAACTACCTAACCATTTATTAAATCTGGTTTGAACTGCTTTTTTTGGAAAATACAATTCCCCATTTTTAATTGAAGCTTTTATATATAAGTTATCTTTCATCCTATTATAACATTACCTACAGCGCATGATACTGATACTACTAAAAATATTAGTAGAGTCCAAAAACATCCTTTGTATATATTCTCTTGTTTTTCAGGAGATCTTCCTTGATTACTTCTGTACTGTCTTATTTTTTTTTCTTTTTTCATATAAACATGTGTTCATCTTGGTTATTATTATTAGTGTTATCTTCCGGTAAATCTAATTGTGTTTCTGGTTCTTTTGGGTCATCTGTTTTCACGTGATAGGTTTTAATTATAAAATTTAGTTATTGATTCACTTGTAAGTGTATATAAAGGTGCTTTTAAACCTGCTTTTTTTAATCCGTCATTTACCCATGTATTACAAGTGTAATACCAACGGTAGTTGTCTTTACCATAATAATAGTTTGGTGCATATTCTGAATTATAATGTGATTCATCTATGTACTTTTTAATTATTTGATATTGCTTTTCAGAACACTTAACTGTTTTCCAATTAAAAGAATCAAAATAAAAAGTCTTGTGTACTCTTAATAAAGTAGATGGATCAGTAATTAAAGTTTTATATAATTTTCCTATAGTTAAACTATCAAATGTATCTACTTCAGTAAAGAATACTTTGGATCCCCAACCATATAGTTTGAAAACACCATCTTCCCTTAATACTATATCTATGTGTGCTCCATTATCAGACAAATAAAATTCTCTTTCTGATGATTCACTATAAGATCCAGTGGGTATATAGTGTGCTGTAAACATTATTAGTATAAATACTGCTAATGATACACCACAAATTTTTAGTATGTGTTTAATTGATTTTTTAAAATTCATGATAATCTAATATTTCTTGTTCAAAGTCATCATCTATAAGATTCATAACATCAACATTAACAAGATTACCTCTTCTATCAATACCACTATACCATACATGAGTTACATCTGCTGATGGTCCATAACCCGGTGTACCCGGATCTCCATTAGAATCATACCATTGATCTGGTTCTCCTGGATCATAAGTATACTCAACTGTAACTGATTCACCTGTTTGTGTTATTAAATCTATTTCTTTCATTTCTCTTTGGTGTTAAAGGTTTCTACATAAATCTTAGTGCTCCTCCATCAACATAGACAAACTCTTGTCCACACTCAGTGCATTTAGCATGTGATTCATTACGTAATAAAGAAACTTTGTGACAATTAGGACAAGGAGTATCTCCTTCTTCTATATATTCTTCTACTGCTTTTCTAGCATAACTGTGTATCATTGCATCATGTGCACCACGGTATTCTAGTTCTTCTTGTTGCTCTATAAAGAGCTCTTTCATTCTACCCATAATTTACTTTTTTTGACTGTCCATCCAGCACCTACTACTGCAATAGCTTTCATACTCTGATAGCTTACCGCATTGTACACACTTATGAACTTTATTAGTTTTAGTTTCTGTTTTTTTATCATCCATCCAACTCCATTCTTGAATACTCATCTTAGTTATTTAAAGGATTGTAAAATTTAATTTTAGAATTATCAAAATCTTTCAAAGCATTGGTTACCCATGTTTCATCCTGTGTACCTGTATAACATAGTATATGACATACTGCTGTTTCAGATGGATTAAGTCTTAGTAATCTACCTATTCTTTGTGAAGATTTTCTTTCATTGCCATATGCATGCATTATAATACCTTGTTTAAGGTTTGGAATTGTAACACCTTCTGATAATTGTAACACGCATGATAACTTATCAATTCTACCATCTGAGAATAATTCTAAATTCTCTTCTGATTTTGCATTACCAGAGTGATAACTATGCTTGCATAATTTATCTGCTTGCTTTTGTGTGTTAGCAAATATAATACACTTACTACCTAAATTAGATGTTAATGATTTAACATAGTCTTCTTTAGTGGAATAATCCATCAACGCTTTCATTCTCATGATTGCAGCAAACTGTCTTTGTTTTGGTGTATTAGCATCTGCATAACGCTTTGTAGAATAACCATAGTCCAAGAATTCTGATGTCCACCAAAAACCTCCATTTTTATTTTTCTTCTTTAGTGTCTTAAGTTTAGACAACTGTAGTTGATGAACAAAAATTTTATAGTTATTTAATATTTTAGAATCTGTTGCATCATCTACACTAAATGTAAATTTGATGGGACAATACTTTTTAACCATTCTACCTTTAACAGAATCAGCACGCTTTGGTGGTGTACCTGTCAAACCCAATATCTTACCTGTAAATACAGACAAAAATGGCTCATGTGATTCTAATAAGCTATGACATTCATCTAAATAGACTATATCATAATCATTTGGGTTCTGTTTATTTATAGATAAGTATGTTGTAAACGTTATATGTTTAAGTAAACTTTCTAAGTTCATTTTACCTAATTCATCAATCCAAGACTGAGCTACTGAATGTTTTGGTATTACTACCAATGCTTTTATAAAAGGATTAAAGTTTCTTTGTAAATGTTGTATAGCAATTCTTGTTTTACCTACGCCCATAGATATGCCTAAACCACATCTTTTATGTTGTGCAGCTATAGATAATGCATCTGCTTGTACTATTTCTCTTTTAGTCATAATAATTACATGAATTTTTTAATTTTTTAGATTTATAAAGGTGCACCCTACAGGACTTGAACCTGTGACCTTTTCATTATGAGTGAATTGCTCTAACCAACTGAGCTAAGAGTGCTGGTAGCCGGAGTGGGATTTGAACCCACACGGACATTGCTGTCCAAAGGATTTTAAGTCCTTCATGTCTACCAATTTCATCATCCGGCCAACAGTGATCCCACAAGGACTTGAACCTTGAACCTACAGCTTAGAAGGCTGTTGCTCTATCCAATTGAGCTATAGGACCTAATTTTATAGACCAAATTTAAATCCTCTTTTCAGAAAAACCTAATTCTATAGCTTCTTTTGGATGTTCTTCTATCCACATATGACATGACCTGCATGATGATAGCCAAGTGCTAACCTTTAAATGATATTCCCCACGTCCTTTCTTGTGATGTACATCTGTAGAATGCAACGTGCAATTGTGCAAAGCAGCTTGACATATTGGATTCTCTTCAAGAAACTTACGTCTAAGTTTACTGTAAGCTAATTCAATAACTTGCATTTTCTTTGACTTTTGCTTAATTGGTTTTCTCATTAAAGGTTTAGCATCTGAACTTTTACTCTTGTACCAGCAACTCTTGCAATAACGGTTTCCTTTATCATTTTTCCAGATAAATTGTTCCGTATTGCAATTGTTACACAGTTTCTTTTTTTGTTGAATCATACTTTCAACTTTTTTTGATTGTCATTTGGACTTAAAGTTAAGTAATTTGCTGGTAATAAACCTTTTGACATGAATAAAAGTATCACATCTTCATATACTATACCTAAATCTTTAAAAGACATTGTGTTATTATAGTCTTCTAAATACTCATCAACTGGTATAGATATTAAGAACTCAACTGATTTACCTTTAAATGTTCTTTTAAAGTAGTTGTTGATCTTTTTACTGCAAATCATTTGTTTCCAAGCATTAATTTCCCTTTGACCTCTTCTCCAAACTTTAGAGATTCTTCTCTTTTTATCCCAATGTAACTTCTCAACCTCAGCTTTATCATATACATTTAACCCATGTAACACTCTCTTAAACAAGAAGTGTTGGTATGAATTTAACTTGGTATACTCAAAGTTGTTAATAATTGTAGGTGGATGTAACTGATATTCATCAAGTATTCCATAATAGTGGTAACGTTGAAGTCTTTTACTTAGGAGATCTTTACTTTCATTTTCTTTTAGTTGTTTTAATTGTTCTTGAGATAGCATACATATAGTTTTAATTTTTTATTTAATATAATTTCAGATTTTAATAATAAAAAAAGGGACTATCACACTATTTCTAGTGGTCAAGTCCCTTTTCAGTCATCCTTCAGAGATGTTTATTTAGAGTTCAAATGTTTCCTCTTCTTCTACTACTAATTCTTCTGCTTTCTCATCAACAATTTCTTCTACTTTTTCCTCTGATGAGTCAAATCCAAATGCCTCAGCTGTTGTAGCTTTCTTTGGTTTTTTCTCTAAGTCAAATGAAGTTGAAGCGTTTGCTTCTCTGATTGCAGCACCATTATTATGAGCTAACAATACATCCTCCGCTGTTGCATCAGCAACAAAAAAGGTTTTCCTATAAATAGGTTCTCCATCAACACAACAGATAATACCTGTATCACCTGCATACTTTAAGTCTCTATCAGGATCATTAGTTGAAAATGCATCAAATTGTTCTTTGATGATAATTTTACCTGGTAATGTTGTCATAGATTCTAAACCAATAGATTGTAGATCTTCTAATTTACCATGTAGTAATGTACTTATGTTTGATTTCTTAACCCAACCTCCATTACCAAAGGTAACTCTGTCTTGTTGTAATCTTACATAACCGTACTCTGAACTTGTGCTTGATTGGCGGATAACATTTCCCATGTCATCAGCAATAATGTTTACTTTACTTTGCATAATTTTTGCTTTTTAAAATTTAATAAAATGTGTGAATGATTCTGTCTAACTTTTAGACATCATCTGGATGAAAATACGGGTCTTCCAATTTTTCTGAACTTTCTATCTCATCTAAAGATCTAGAATCTTCAATGATCCTTTCAGGATCTTCATCAGATTCTTTCTCTTGTGTACCAGAAAATTGATTGTAAAAAGGATTACCCACTTCTTTTGTATATACTCCACCTAAACCATTGAGGTCATTTATCTCATCATCTGATAAAGATAAATATTGCTCAACTGAACATTCAATTATGCGTCCATTAGGTAACTGTATTATCATTTTATTTGCTAAGTAAGTTTAACAAAAATATAATAATTTTAGTATCTAATATAACATAATAAGCATGTCTTTTATTATTAGGAGTAAAAAGTCTGCATATATATAGCTAACAGGTTATTTTATTATTAGCTTTCTACCTACTCTTTTAACATAATCTTGGTCTTTCAGTTCTTTTATCAGTCTCTTTGTGGTTCTTTGACTTACATTTAAGTCATCCGCTAATGTTGATATAGAAGGAAAACAAGATCTTTGTTTGTTTGCATAACATGCTAAAACTGAGTATAGTGCTTTAGCTTTTATTGATAAGTTTGGTGATAACATAACCTCACGGTTTACTATACCAAATCTATAGTTCTGTGACATGTTTAGACATAATAATCAATAAGGCAAAGTTATGATCTATTTCTTTGCTTAATTCATCATCTCTCATTGCATATGTTTTATTCATCATCTTACCAAAAGGTATTGACCTGTCACTTTTTAACCACTTTTTATACTCACTGGTTAATAGTTCTCTGCTTATTGTTGCCATGTCATAATTTTAAATTGATAATTCATTGAATAATTCTGTTTGAACTACTTTATTAAAGAAAGGAATGGTGTTTTTATCTACTACCTCAATGTCAAATGTATTAATTTTTACTGACTCTTCTTTAATAACTTGGTTCTCTACATCATAATAATAAAGCATTACCTCCATATTTTGATGATAAGGATCAAACTCATCAGACCATGAACCATCCGTCTTAATTCTACCATAAACATAACCATCTATAGTAGCAAGACCTTTATCAATTAGTACATCCCATTCAAAGTTTGTACCTGCATGATAGTTTGGTGGTTTTACTTTAACTGTATCACCTATCTGTAAAGTTTTAATTTCTTTAAAAGATAAGATACTATTTAAAACAAAACTCATATGTGACTCACTTAATCCTTCATTAAGGACATTCATGATATGCACAATATTTTTAGGATTATGCAACTTTGGTATGTTGACTATTCCATATATAATTTCTTTAGTTGTTTTTTCTGATATTACGTATGTTGTATTATTTTTTCCCATTGATTTAATTTTAATAAACATAGCAGGCCAATACTAATGATTGGACCCACTATGTTAGGTTACCACTAACCATATATGCTGTGTATTTCCCTAGCCTTACTACCTAGTAATAATATATATAATAATACTGGTGTTGTTAGGGTGTCAGGTGTGGCACTTTTAATTTGTTAAACATGTTGTTTTATCTCCAATGACATAAAAGGGATAAATATTATTACAGATATGTCTGTTTTCTGATAACCATAGTCAAAACCGATTCCTATACCAAATAATGGTAGAAATTCTATGTGAAACTTAGGTAACATATGAACCTTTGGTAAATAATAATATACTACTACTGCTAATATCATTACTGTAAAGTAAGATAAGACAAGTCCTGTCCACACTAATGGTGTAGATATAAAGCCATCATTAAATACGATAGCTGCTAATGTTACTGTTGCAAGTATAGGCTGTAATACAACGAATACTATTTTAATAAGTGATCTAAGAAATTTTTTCATGGCTTTATTTATTATAAGATTGACAATAGTTTATATACTCTACCATAGAGAATCTTTTTATCTCTATCAGGTTATTGTCCAACGCCAATGTTCTTAACTCATTATTGTTAAGTAACTCTTGATTTAAATCTTCCATTAGTGGTGATTCAAGTTCATTACGTTTGATTACGAAATGTTGTTCTCCTGTAAATAGGTTAACTGTTGGACTTTCAATGTTAGTATACATTAGTATACCAATTTTGTTGTTGTGCTGAACAAATTGTTCAGGATTAATGATTTTTACTTGCATGGTTTTGTGGTTTTAATTAAAAAAAGGGATAGACTATCTACCCCATTTAGAACGTTTGTGTTTTTTCTTGGATACCCAATAGTTTTTTTTGGCCCAAGCTTTTTTGTTTTTTGATGTCCCACATCTTTTACGTGTGGATCCACATGATTGTAATACTGGTCCTCCAATAAAGAGTAACAGCATTAGATAAAGAAACTTTCTTTTCATAGTTTAAGGATTAGTGATTAATAATTAATTTTTTCATATATATCACGACCAACAAACGTTGCAGGTAACCATCCAAAGATTACTGATATGCCTATAGTAGCACCATGACCAAAGCATTCTTTAAATGTCCAAGTATCTTCTAGATACCATACGATTGTATTTATGAATATAACAGTTAAGATAAATGTTGCAACTGTAGCCAACATAATTTTAGTATGTTTCATTGTATTTGTATTAGTGGTTAATGTAAAGATTGTTAAATAACTTAGAGTGCTTATCCATTATTGGCTTACACTATTTCAGAATAGTAAGTGGTATTGCTTGACTCATTTCTCTAAGTATTTTTATTAGTTATCCCTTTCCCAAGGCCAAGTAACGGTTAATACTGTTGATATTCTTTTAGTTATCTCTGCCTCAAGATAATCTAGTTTCTCATGATCTTGACAATACAAATGTATTGAACAAATCACGTCTCCATTCTTGGGTTGTTCATCTGAAGAAAGATATTGAACATATATATGCGAATCAATACCTTTGTACTCACTTAAGTTATATAGTAACTCATCCCAATCAGTATCATACTCTGTATGACTATGTGTAACTTCACTGAAGTCATGCATTTCTTTTGCTGTATTTAACCTTATAGTTATTATAGTGTTTGGTAACTTGGTTTGTGATTTGATTTGCATAATGGTTTAGTATTAGTGGTTGATTGCAATATTGCGGGTAATATGTCTATTATCCTATAGAGGAAGAGACAACAACTACTCATGTTTTATTGTTGAGTGTAATTGTTACTCTTGTAGTATTGTTAGCTATATTTATATATATAGGGTCCAGTTATTATTTTAATGGCCTTAAAGGTATATTATATGGCTTATATGATGTCATCTTCATTGTGCAACACCCAAATAAATAATTTTTACATAACTATTTACTAATTATTAGTAAGATGCAAAGATTAGTTGGGGAGCAGAGGTTGATATTGGAAGATGAGCAGAAATAGAGGTAAAGAATTGGTTAATGTAACATAGGAATTGTAACAATCAAGTAATATAAGAGTGGCACTCGTTGGTTATCCTTAGCCTGATGTCCATTGAGTACTAGGATATTTATACCTAGAGGCAAACTGTGCCAATCTTATTTACTTATAAAGGGTGTGCTGTTACACACACCCATTAAGGTTATACTGCTTCCACCCACATTAGCGTTGTGAGTTCTCCAGTTCTAAGGTCCGTTACTGCATTATCAGACATACGGAATCCAGGCATCTCTTGTCCAGGTTCTAATTTTTTCATTAGTTCTTGGATTGTTGGATGATTGGCTCTCATTACCAGATTGGTTTCTGGGTCTATAAGAGATAATTGACCGAAGGTTATATTACCTTGAGTTCTACTACCAACAGGTAGACCAGCTAGTGTAGTCTTTTTGTTAGTGATTGGTGTTGAAGTACACTGAATCATTGCTGAGCCTGTTGACTCATTAATTTGTACTTTTCTGAAGAATACTGACATAATTTATAAAATTTAAAATGTTTTGAGTACCACTTTCTATACGGGGGTACCCTATCCGCAATAATTAGCTGGGGAGCAGAATAGTAGATCCTCTTCAGAATGCCAAACACAAAACATTTACAATACCGTGGGGGGTACAAAAATTAAAAATAAAATTTTTTTTAATCTGGTGTATCCCGGAAATATGGAATTTAATTTTCAACCCTCACAAATAATTTGTATATTAATTATATAAACGCAACTAACTCTATAATTTAAGATATGAGTAAAGAAGAAGACGGAAGGGAGTATGATCCAATGGAAGAAATTAAGAAAAAAGAGGCTGAATTAGATCAAGTGAATATAGCTTATGACAATTCATATAAAGTCCTTACAGGAGAAATTGATTTCCATACACTACTGGAAGATTCATTTAAGGATGGGGATTCTGCACTGATGGCTTTTGATCCAGACTCCGGACCTTTACAAACTGAATTAGAGGGTATGATTGCATGGTATATAGAATCAGAGGAGTATGAAAGATGTGCTATGCTGAGAGATATACTAGAAGAGAAGTTTCCTAGTTTACTAACAAACCAAACTAAATAAAAATGGGGAATATATTACAAGACATGATTAGTATGCTGACAAGAAAAAAGTCAGTAATACCAAAAGCTGATGATTACATTGCTATTGCTAGATATGCAGGTACACAAGAGAGATTAAAACAACATCCTAAATTAAACTCTGAGCTGACAACACTGGGAGATTTAAAGAAGTTTACATGTGGTAACTCGGTTAATCTAGGATCAGATCAAACTATAAAAGGAACTAAAACATTTTCTCGTATAGTATTTCTTTCTGAAGATGGGACCAAGTGGGAACAAACTATTAGTAATGATGGAGTCACTCAATACAATAAAATATCTTAGGAAATGGCAACACCTAGAAAAGGAAAAGCAAAAGTTAAAGTAACTAAATCAGGAAAAAAAGTAAGTTACGGACAAGCTGGTAAAGCTAAAGGAGGAGGACCAAGAGTTAAACCTGGTACTTCAAAGGGTGATAGTTATTGTGCGAGAAGTTTAGGAATTAAGAAAAGACTTTCTGCAAAAAAGAGAAATGATCCTAATACACCAAATAATCTATCCCGTAAGCGTTGGAAATGCTCCGGGGCAAAATCAAGAAAGTAATGGCAACAAAGAAAAAAAGTACAGTCAACAAGGCAGGCAACTATACTAAGCCTGCAATGCGTAAAAGACTCTTCAACTCTATTAAAGCAGGAGGGAAAGGTGGAGCACCAGGACAATGGTCTGCACGTAAAGCTCAAATGCTTGCTAAGCGTTATAAAGCTAATGGTGGAGGTTACAAAACTAAGAAGTAATGGCACTACCAAATAAAAGATCAAAAAAGAAATCAGCTTGTTGGACTGGTTATGTCAAGAAAGGCGTAAAGAAAAAAGGTGGCAAGATTGTAAATAATTGTGTACCTATTAAAAAGAAAAGGTAATGGCAAAAGCTAAATCACAAAAAAGTTTAGACAAATGGACTAAACAGAAGTGGAGAACTCCTTCTGGTAAAAAGAGTAAAGATACCGGAGAAGTGTATGCACCTTCTAAGACTATTGCTAAACTTAAAAGCACTGCAGCAGGAAGAAAGAAGCTAGCTGCTGCTAATAAGAAAAAAAGAGCAGCTACCAAAAAAGGTAAGCAACACGCAAAGCATGGCCTTCATAAAGGCAAAAAGCGTTAAATGAAAAAATAAAATAAATAGAAAAGGGCCTAAACTTTTTTTATTTAAACTATTTATATATATATTTGTATAAATTACGTTTAATAACTAAAAAAAAGTAAAATGGCAAATTCTAAAAACCAAAATCCATTACAAGATCAAGATCCTACTTTATCTAAAGAGGAAATGGCAGCACGCAGAGAAGAAATTACTGCATTCTACAAAGACAATATTCCTCATTTAGAAGTACAAGCAGAATATGAAATGTTACTGGCTACTATTGAGAAGTCCAGAGCAGAACGTATGCAAGCTCAAATGTTTATGGCTCAACAGTATGCTTCTCAAGAAGAAGGGTCTAACCCAAATTCTGAAGAAGCTAATGCATTTAAACAAGCAATGGAAGAAGCTGCATCTAAAATAGAAGATTAATATGAAACTTCTAAAAAAAGGTGACAAGGGACAAGATGTCAAAACACTTCAAACAGCATTAAAGATAACAGTTGATGGTCATTTTGGACCATTGACTGAGAAAGCAGTAATTAGATTTCAGCTTTCTAATAACTTTCCTGTAACAGGTATAGTTGATTCTCCTGTATGGACGCTTCTCTTAAATAAGCCCATACTAGTATTAGATGAAATAGATGAGGATAGTGATATTTCTGATGAATATTTTATTACAGAATATAATCAAACTATTCATAGATACTATTTACCTAAAGGTGAATATGTTAATGGACCCATAACTAATGAGTATATATTTTTACATCATACAGCAGGTAGAGAAAACCCATATAGAACAGTAGATCACTGGGGCAGAGATAAGAGAGGTAGAGTAGCAACAGAGTTTGTATTAGGCGGAAGAAATCATAGAACAGGTGATACTGAATATGATGGTGTTATGGTGCAAGCATTTCCAGAAAAGTGCCAGGGGTGGCACCTTGGAAGAACAGGATCAGGATGGATGAATAGGCATTCAGTAGGATTAGAAATTTGTTGTGCTGGATATCTTGATGAGAATTACAAAACATACTTTAATAGCAAATGTGCTGACACTGAAGTTGTTGAACTAGAAAAACCTTTCAGAGGTCACTCTATATGGCATACTTATTCTGAAAAGCAAATTAAAGAAACTGAAAAGTGGATCAAATTTGTAGCAGAAAGAGATAATATAGATATCAGAATGGGACTACAACAGTATATTCATGAGCATGGTGCACATAAAGCCTTTGGTTTTCATGAAGATGCTTTTTATGGAAAGGTAAAAGGATTATTAACACATACTAATGTAAGGAGGGATAAGTCTGATTGTTATCCACATCCTGACTTTGTAGATATGATAATGAGTTTATAATATGGCTGTAGTAAACAAAGTAGATATAAAATTAAAGGTTGATATTACTCAAACAGTTAAGTATCAGATACTTACATATTGTTTTTTTAATAATATCTTATTAACTAAAACAGATTTAGATTTTTTAGCAGAGTTATCTTTTAATCCTAAAATTGAAATAGCTAAGTTTTGCAATCTATTAACTGAAAAAGGTATATTTAAAAGTTCCCAATCAGCTAGAAATGCAATTTCTAAAATAGAAAGAAAAGGATTATTAAGTAAAATGGGTACTAATAAAAAAACAATAGTGATTAATAAAACAATTAATGTACAAACAAGCGGTTTAGTTTTATTAGATTACAAAATATTAGGTAATGAACCCAAAGAAGCATAATGAGTTTAAGAAAGGTATTGCTGAAGAAGTGGGTGTACACTCACAGTTAGTTGATGATTTTATAACATTTTATTTTAGCAAAGTAAGAAAAAAATTATCATCACTTGCTCATCCTAGAATTTATGTAGAAGGGTTGGGTACTTTTTATCTTAGAAAAAAGAAGTTAGAGCATGCAATTAAAAAACAAAAAAGCATGTTAGGTAATGTAGCTAAGCGTACTTATAATGGATATGCAAAAAGTGAAACAATAACTTCAAATATCAATGAGATGGAAAAGGCTCTTGAAGTAATTAAAAATGATATCTTAAGTAAGAAAAAGTTTAGAGAAAAATGAGCAAGATAAAAAAATACTTAGATGCATTTAAAAATGCAGGAAAGATTGCAGAAGGAATAAAGAATAATGTATTTAAAAAAGAGCATGTTGAAGCTGTAGCAACTGAAAGGTTTCAAATCTGCATAAAATGTAGTTTGTTTGATGCTAAAGGAGATAATTGCTTAGCACCGGGAACACAACCATGTTGTAGTGATTGCGGTTGTAGTCTAGCTTTTAAAGTAAGATCTTTATCTTCAGACTGTCCAAAAAGTTTTTGGGACTCAGTTACTACTGAGGAAGAAGAAGATCAAATATTAGAAAAAATCAAAAATGATGAAAATGCAAATTAATTACATATATAAAGATACAACAACAACAGTAGAAACTAACACAGAAGGTTTGTGGTGGTATACTACTACAACACTATAATTATGGCTATTATATTTAAAGAAGAGGGTCATTCATATGAAAGTATAGATAATGACTCTATTGATTGGTTAAGTGTAACTTCTTTTATTGGTAAATTTAAACCTAAGTTTGACAGAGAAGGACAAGCAAAAAAATCATCTAAAAACAAAAGATCTAAATGGTATGGTATGACTGAAAAAGAAATACTTACAGCATGGGATAATGAAACTAAAAGGGCTATTGGTCTAGGTAATTATTATCATGATCAAAGAGAAGCTGATATGCTTGATTTTAAAACAATAGAAAGAGAAGGTACACAAATACCTATTATTAAACCTATTACCAATGAGAATGGTGTTAAAATGGCTCCAGAGCAAAAGCTTAAGGAAGGTGTTTATCCAGAACACTTGGTATATTTAAAATCAGCTGGTATATGTGGACAAGCAGACTTGGTTGAAATTGTAAATGGTTATATAAACATATATGATTACAAGACAAACAAAGAAATTAAAGAAAAAGGATTTACAAATTGGGAGGGTATAACAAACAAAATGTATAAGCCTGTAAATAACTTAGATGATTGTAATCTTAACCATTATAACCTACAACTCAGTATTTATGCGTATATTATTAAAAAGCACAACCCTAAACTTAAGATTGGCAAGTTAGTTATACAACACGTAAAGTTTGAAAAAGTTGGAGATGATGAAAATGGTTATCCTATTACTAAAATAGTAAATGGAGAACCTTCATTAGAGGGTATAAAAATGTATGAATTACCATACTTAAAATCAGAAGTAGCATCACTAATGATGTGGTTAAAAGACAATAAATAATTATGAGCAATATAACATTAACAAAAGTAGCATTAAAAATAAGTTTAAGTGAGGGTGTACCATATAAAGAGTATATAGATCAATATAGTTATCAAGATATTTATATAGATGAAACTGTTATAATGGCTGCAACTCCTTATTATTCTTTAATAAATAATAGCGTTATGACCGGTTTGGTTCAATTAACTTTAGCAGTAGGGTCACAGTTAGTTAATCCCACACCTTTAGTTGTTCAAGCAGACTTTCAAGATATTAAAGATATAATGGATAAAAATTAAATTATGCTAGTAAGATTATTTGATATACAAAACAGCAAGGTAATTCCAACAGAACATTGTTATGCCTTACCTTTTTTAAAAACAATTATGACTGAATACCCAGATACATATTTACAGGTTTATCAATATATTTTTTATATGAGTTGTCCTAATCCAGATATGAATCCATTTTTTAATTTACCTGAACATGAAAAAGAAGATATTATAATTGAAGAAGTTAAGTTAGAAGAATCACCAGAAGATGGAAAAATAAGATATGCTCTTGACATGTGTAAGAAATTATATGAAACTCCAACATATAGAGCTTATGTAGGTATAAAATCTATGTTGGATAGATTGGCTAAGTATATGGAAGTTACTGCAATAGAACATGGTAGAGATGGTAATATTAATTCTATGGTAAATGCAGCAGCTAAATTTGAAAATATAAGACAATCATACAAAGGAGCGTTTAGTGATATGAAACAAGAGCAAGAAAGTTCAGTACGTGGAGGTGCCGGATTAGCTTATGATCAAATGTAAAATGAAAGTACAAGAAAAATGGCTTTTCTGTTATTGGGATGAGCCAATATTTGACAAAGAAGTAAAAAAAACTAACAATATAAAAACTAAAGACAATGCCACAACAAGTAATACCAATAGGAAAAAAGATTCTAATCAAACAAAAAGAAGCTGAACAGTATTTTAAGAATACTACAATTATGATTCCTACATCTGCACAAGAACAAGAAAATATAGGAACTGTAGTTGGTGTAGGTCAAACAGTTTCTGAAATAAAAGTGGGAGATGTTGTGCAATATACAGATCACTGCCTACCCGTACCAATGAAGCATAATGATACAGAACACTTGCTTATACAAGAAGGGGATATATTTGCTATTCTAAGAGATGTATAAAAACATTCCTACATATAATAATAATAAGTGGGAAACAACTGAGTTTGAAGATAGAGAAAGTTTTATAAAGTTTTTACTGAGTATATTTAAAGAACCTGGTGAATATAATTTTACCAGTATGTCTAAACAATTTAATAGTGAAGCTAAAACTTTTAACAAACTTGGCTTTTATTGTGATAAACCTTTTAGATCTAAAGACTTTATAAGCTATTGGGAAGATCAAAAGATTAAGTGTAGACAAGGTGTAATATACAAGCATGATGGTCTTACATGGTATCTAACACGTGACTATTACATGTGGCTTAACTTTTTACCTATATATGATAAAGAAGAAAAAAAATATGGTTTTGCTAAAGTGCGTGATGCTCAGTATCATATGGCTTTGTATGAAATACTTGCAGAGTTGCATTATCAACACTCAGCAATATTAAAGAAACGTCAGATTGCTTCCTCTTATTTTCATATGGGTAAGATAATTAATACGTACTGGTTTGAAGAAGGTAGTACGTGTAAAATTGGTGCATCATTAAAAGATTATATAAATGATAAAGGTTCTTGGAAATTTTTAGATGAATACAAAACATTTCTAAATGAGCATACAGCATGGTATAGACCAAGTAATCCTGAAAAGGTTTTACTGTGGCAGCAACAGATAGAAGTTAAAGTTGGTAATAGAAAAACAGCTAGAGGTTTAAAATCTAAAATACAAGGGGCATCATTTGAAAAGAATGCAACATCTGGAGTAGGTGGACCTACAACATACTTCTTCCATGAAGAAGCCGGTATAGCACCAAAGATGATGCAGACATATGAGTACTTACGTCCTGCAATGTCTTCCGGTATGGTAACAACAGGTATGTTTATAGCTGCAGGATCTGTTGGTGACTTGGAACAGTGTAATCCTTTGAAGGATATGATACTCAATCCAAAAGCAAATGATATATATGCAGTAGAAACTAATCTAATGGATGCTGACGGAGGTATTGGTATGGCAGGGTTATTTATTCCTGAACAATGGTCTATGCCACCTTACATTGATGAATATGGGAACTCTTTAATTGATGAAGCTATTGAAGCTATAGTAACAGAAAGAGCACGTTGGAAGAATGAATTAAGTGGAGAACAATACCAATTAAGAATATCTCAGAAACCTCTGAATATAGCGGAGGCATTTGCATATAGAAAAGAATCTGTTTTTCCTCAAGGGATATTAAGTAAACAACAAAAAAGAATTCAAGAAAAAGAATATCCTTATGAGTTAATTAAACTAGATAGGGATGAAAAAGGAATTTTTGCTAAAAGAACAAATAAATTACCTATTACAAGATTTCCAGTAGATAAAAAACAAACTGATAAAACAGGTACTGTAGTTGTATGGGAAAGACCTGTAAAAAACCCAGAGTTTGGTGCATACTATGCTTCTATTGACCCTGTGTCAGAAGGAAAGACAACTACATCTGATTCTCTTTGTAGCATATTTGTATATAAAAATGCAACTGAAGTTACAAGAACTACAGCAGCAGGTGATGTTGAACAGTTTATTGAAAAAGATAAAGTAGTAGCTGCGTGGTGTGGTAGATTTGATGACATTAATAAAACTCATGAAAGACTTGAATTAATAATTGAATGGTATAATGCTTGGACATTAGTAGAGAATAACATTTCACTTTTTATCCAGCATATGATTGCTAGAAAAAAACAGAGATATTTAGTACCTAAACAACAAATACTTTTCTTAAAAGACTTGGGTTCTAATAGAACTGTTTATCAAGAATACGGATGGAAGAATACTGGAACATTATTTAAAAGCCATTTGATTTCTTATGCAATTGAGTTTTTAAGAGAAGTGATAGATGAAGAAACTGACATTAACGGTGTTGTTACAAATCAAACATTAGGTGTTGAAAGAATACCAGATCCAATGTTAATTAAAGAAATGTTAGCTTACTACCCAGGATTGAACGTGGATAGACTTGTTGCATTTGGAGCATTAATTGCATTTGTAAAAATACAACAGTCTAACAGAGGTTATTCCAAAAGACGGGAATCTGAAGATAATTCTTTGGTAAATTCAGAAAAATTCACTAAATTAAAGTATAGTCCGTTCAAAAATATTGGACAAAATAAATCAAGAAATAGTTCCAGACCAAGAAGGTCAGGTTTTAAAAATTATAAATAGAACAATTAAATATATTCTAGAATGAAAGTATTAAATGCAATGCAGTTAAAAAATGGAGCTAAGGCAGAAAGCGGCCCAACGTTCTCTAGTTTAACTCAACCAGTTCAGTTTATTTCATCCAAACAAAAAACTGATGATTGGGCTGCATGGAATTTAGATTGGCTTGAAGTTCAAGGAATAGAATTTTTACGTTTAAATGCTAGAAGGCTTTTAAAGAATTATAAATTAGCTAAAGGTATTATTGATAAAACAGATTACATTGTTGAAGAAGACAATGATTACAAAGAACTAATGGATGTTCTAACAACAGAAAATGAATCTGCATTAGAATTAAAGTTTTATCCTATTGTACCTAATGTTATTAATGTTTTAAGCGGAGAGTTTGCTAAAAGATATAACAAAGTTCAATTTAGAGCTGTAGATGACAAGTCATATAATGAAATGTTGGAGCAGAAGAAAGTTGAAATTGAACAAGTATTACTTGCTGATGCAGAAAGAGAACTTGTTCAGTCAATGATAGAAGCAGGAATGGATCCTGCATCAGAAGAAGCACAACAAAAACTATCTCCAGAAAATTTAAAATCATTGCCAGAAATAGAAGACTACTTTAGTAAGTCTTATAGAAGCAGTGTAGAAGAATGGGCAACACATCAATTAAATGTTGATGAGGAAAGGTTCAAAATGCAAGAGCTTGAGGAAAGAGGTTTTAGAGATAGCTTAATTGCAGATAGAGAGTTCTGGCATTTTCGTATGTTAGAAGATGACTATGATGTTGAATTATGGAATCCAGTATTAACATTTTATCAAAAGTCTCCAGACCAAAGATATATATCTGAATCTAATTATGTAGGTAAGATAGATTTAATGACAGTATCTGATGTTGTAGATAAGTATGGATATTTAATGGATGAGAAACAATTAAAATCTCTACAAAAAATATATCCTGCTAGATCAGCACAATATCAAGTAAATGGTTATCAAAATGATGGTTCATACTATGATGCAACAAGATCTCATGAGTGGAATACAAATGCACCTGGGTTAGCATACAGACAGTATGCAAGTAATTATTGGAATGATCCATCAAGTGGTGGAGATATAGTATCTCAAATACTTGATGAAAGTGAAGATTTAATACAGTGGGGTGATAGTAACTTAATGAGAGTTTCTACAATTTATTGGAAAACTCAAAGAAAAGTAGGTCATCTTACAAAAATTGAATTAGACGGTGAGGTTACTCAAGAAATAATTGATGAAACGTTTAAGATTACAGAAAAGCCTGTATATGACACGTCAATATTTAAAAACAAATCTAAAGAAACTTTATTACAGGGAGAGCATATTGATTGGATCTGGATTAATGAGACTTGGGGTGGTGTAAAAATAGGACCTAATGTACCGGCAATGTGGCATACTACAATGGGTGATAATGTTAATCCTATTTATGTAGGTATTAATAGAACTAAACCCGGTAGATTACCATTCCAATTTAAAGGGTCTAATACATTATATGGGTGTAAACTTCCTGTAGAGGGCCGTGTATTTTCTGATAGAAATACAAGATCTACTTCATTGGTAGACTTGATGAAAGCTTATCAGGTTGGATATAATATGGTAAATAATCAAATAGCAGATATACTAATTGATGAATTAGGTACAGTAATTATGTTTGATCAGAATGCTTTACCACGTCATTCAATGGGAGAAGACTGGGGTAAGAATAATTATGCTAAAGCATACACTGCTATGAAAGATTTTAGCATGCTACCTTTAGATACATCTATTACTAATACAGAAAATGCTACAAACTTTAATCATTACCAAACTCTTAATATGGAGCAGACAGGTAGATTAATGTCACGTATTCAATTAGCTAATTATTTTAAACAACAATGTTTTGATGCAATTGGAATAAATCCGCAACGTTTAGGTGGAGCTGTATCAGCACAAACTGCAACAGGTGTGGTTAATGCTATGCAACAATCCTATGCACAAACAGAAATATACTTTGTACAACACTCAGATCATTTAATGCCTAGAGTACATCAAATGAGAACTGACTTAGCACAGTACTATAATAGTACAAATCCAAGTGTTAGACTTAGTTATATATCTAGTGAGGCACAAAAAGTAAACTTTACAATCAATGGTACTGATTTATTATTGAGAGACTTTAATGTTTTTGCAACAACTAAAACAAATCATAGAGCTATTCTAGAGCAGCTAAAACAAATGGCTTTAACTAATAACACTACTGGGGCATCAATATATGAATTAGGTAATATTGTTAAAGCAGACTCAATTGCTGGAGTAACTGATATATTAAAAGATTCTGAAGCAAGAATACAAGCTCAGAGACAGCAAGATATGCAACAACAACAGCAAATGCAACAAGAGCAATTACAAGCTAAAGCTCAAGAAGAACAAATGAAACTGCAAGCTGAGCAAATGGAAAATGATAAAGACAGACAAAATGATTTAACTATTGCAGAAATTAGAGCTGCGGGTTATGGTTCAATGAGTGATGTCAATGAGAATAAAGTATCTGATTTCCAAGATGCTATGAAAGACATTAGAGAAACTACACAATATAGAGAGCAAGCTAATCTTAAGCGTACAGAAATGACTCAAAAAGGAGTACTTGAGCAATCTAGATTAAATGTAGAAAGAGAAAAAATATCTGCAAATAAGCAAATAGCTAACACTAAATTAGAAATAGCTAGAGAAAACAAAAACAAGTATGATATACAATCTTCTGATAAAAAGAAGAAAGATAAATAAGTGTTAGCTATATACTGCAAAAAACTTTACTAAAATTTAAAATTATATAAGTTTATTGCATTGTATGTGAAAAAACATTTTGTATATTATACATATAAGGATTTAATATTAAAACCAACAATAATATGGATACCAAAACAAACACTGTGAACAGTAACGTAGAGACATTAGACATTAACATTGATGAAATATTTGATGGAGCTCCAGGAAGTGGGGCTGTCACATTGCCTGCGGAAGAAAAACCAAAAAGAAATATTTTATCAGGATTGCAAGAAAAAGCAGATTTTTCTTTTGCTGATCCAGATAAAGATGACGCTGATGACTTAACTGCTAAAGTTGAAGAAACAGAAACAGAAACAGAAAAAAAAGAAGAAACTACTAAACAAGATACTAGTAATAAAGCAGAAGAAGCTGCAGATATACTAGAATCTTTAGATGAAGTTGATGAAGTACAAGAAGATGAAAAACCATCTAAAAGAGGAAGAAAGAGTATATCAGGAATATCTGATGTATTTTCTAAACTTATTAAAGATGATAAGATAGTTCCTTTTGATGATGACAAAGAATTAGAAGACTACACTGCTAAAGATTGGGAAGAATTAATTCAAGCTAATTTAGAAGAAAAAGCTAATCAAGTTAGAAGGGAAACTCCAAAACAATTTTTTGCTAGTTTACCTGAAGAACTTCAAGTAGCAGCAAGATATGTAGCAGATGGTGGTCAGGATCTTAAAGGATTGTTTTCAACATTAGCTCAAGTTGAAAAAACTAAAGAGCTTAGTATTAAAAAAGAACAAGACCAAGAAACAATTATTAGAGAGTATTTAGGTGCTACAGGATATGGAACACAAGAAGAAATCTCTGAAGAAATTGAAATTTGGAAAGATTTAGGTAAACTAGAAAAACAAGCATCTAAGTTTAAACCTAAATTAGATAAAATGCAAGAAAAGGTTGTTGCTAAAAAGATAGAAGAGCAAGAGCTTAAAAAGAAGCAGCAAGAACAAGCATCTAAACAATACATGTCTAGTGTATATGAGACATTAAAGGATGGTAATTTAGGTGATATAAAAGTTGATAAAAGAACACAAACAATGTTGTATAATGGTTTAGTACAACCAAGTTACCCATCTGTTAGTGGACGTAATACAAATTTGCTTGGTCATCTTTTAGAAAAGTATCAGTTTGTTGAACCAAACTATACATTAATTTCTGAAGCATTATGGTTGTTGCAAGATCCAGATGGATACAAAGCAAAAATAATGGATAAAGGTGCACAGAAAAGTGTTGAGCAAACTGTAAGAAAATTAAAGACTGAACAGGCAAATGCAGGCGGATCTAACTCTTTAGGAATACAGAGTAAGGAAGAAGGAAAGAAGAAGTCAGGAAGAAAATTACCTAGAACCAACAACATATTCAAACGGATTTAACAATCAAAAATAAATAACAATTAATATTAACAACAAAAACAAGTAAAAATTATGGCAACTCCAGTATTAAATAATGGAATTTTCCTAAGAGATACAAGCTACAAAGCTAGTTCTCATGTTGATTCTTACCACTTAACTCAGATGCTAGGTTCTGCTGAACCTATGGATATGGGACCAGTAGATCTTTGGGCAATGACTCAAAAGGTTGAAATGCCTTTATATCAAATGGCATCTTTCGGTGGAAAGAATACAATCATGGTGGACAATGCACGTGGTGAGTACAAATGGCAAACTCCAATTGCACAAGATCTTCCCTACATTGTAGCAGATATTGAAGCAGGAAACACTAGTAAAGGTGTAGATGGTACTACATTTAAAATTAAGATTTCCAAAAGAACATTTGGACATGGTGATATTATCACTTATGACAAATACAATGGATTAGAGCTTTACATCACAGCTGATGATATTATCCCAGCAGGTGACGGCTACATCTATACAGTTCAATTGGTAAACAACAACAATGCAGCTAGCTTAGATAATAAGTATTTAGCTCAAGGTACAAAGTTCTTCAGAAAAGGTTCTGCAAGAGGTGAGTACGGAGAAAGATTCTCTGATATTGAAACAGGTTCTGGTTTCCGTGAATTCTACAACTTTGTAGGAGGAGCTGAAGCACACGTACATTATTCTATTTCTAGCCGTGCTGATCTTATGATCAAAGGTGGTTTGAATGCTGATGGTACTGTACCAGTAACTGAGATTTGGAGAAACTTTAATACTGACTCAGCAAATCCATCTGTTCCTTCAATTGAAGGTTTAGTAGCAAATATGGGTAAAGCTGGTGCAAGAGAGGCTATGGAGAATGGTACTCTTACACGTACTTTCATTACAAATATGGAAGCAGCTCACTTATCTAAAATTGCAACGGATATTGAAACTTACCTAATGTGGGGTAAAGGTGGTAGAATTAAACAAGACGGACCAGATGATATTAGATTATCTGTAGGTTTATGGGCACAGTTAGATAACTCTTTCAAAAGAGTATATAACAAGTCTTCATTTACTCTTGATATGTTTAAATCTGAGCTTTACAACTTCTATCAAGGTAAAGTTGAGTTTAAAGGACCGGACCCACAAAGATCACTTGTTGTACAAACAGGTATTGCAGGAATGCAATTGATCAACAAAGCTATTGCTGATGAAGTATATGGTTCTGGTTTAGTTCAAAATGCATCTGATATAGGAGCTGTTAAAGGTTCTGGTATGGATTTGGATTACGGTTTTGCTTACACAAGCTTTACTATTCCATTCTTAGCTAATGTTAAGTTTGTATTGAATCCAGCATTTGATAACTTAAATACAAATGACATTGAGAATCCATTAATTGATGGAAGACCTTTAAGTTCATTTAGCTTTATTATCTTTGATGTAACAGATGAAGGAAATGACAACATTCACTTGTTGAAACTTTCTTGGGATAATCAACTTAAGTGGTTCTACCAAAATGGTACTATGGACTACATGGG
>WLWP01000012.1 GCA_012103505.1 Pseudomonadales bacterium
TCTGCACTCCAGCGCCGACGCTTGCCCCGCTTCGCCACATCCTGATCCCCGTTAGTGTCCACCTAAACAAGTGGACACTAAACCTCACTTCTTCTGCACGGCAGAGCGGTCAGGCCGGACGCTTACAGTCTAAGTGTGTTTACGACTGGTACTTTCAAAACGGTAAACGGATCGCCGCACGGGAGCGTGCCGTCCGAGAGGCCATGACACAGTATCCGGGATACCATCCGCAGGCGGTGATCCTGTCCCTGCTGCAAAAAGCCTGTGGCTCTTTTAAATATGCCAACAGGTAGGCCGGGCTAACTTTTGATAGGTGGCAGCTCGAAGGTTTCGTGTCGATGGTCGCCCGTCACTTCAGGGGCTTGCTCGAGCGCTTTCGTCGGCTGGATCGCGCTGGGCATTTCCTGTTCGATGCGTTTCTGAAATTCTTTTAGGTCGTCCTTCGAAGGCGGGTTGTCCTCGTCCGAAAGACGGTCGCGAGCGCTGCCGAGGGTGCCAACTTGATAATGCCGTATCGCGTCGACATCGCGCCTGGCCTGTTCGACCGCCTTCTTTTTGGCCAAGTAATCCTCATAACGGGGCGCAGTATCGTGCCAAACGATTTGTTCCAAAGCCATGCCCGTTACCGGCTCGCCCCGCTCGTTCCAAACGTTACCGCCCGCGTCCCGAAACACTTTAGTTCCGTCAGGCAGCGAACTTGCCTCATCGCTCAACTCAGCCAATGCATGCTGTGCCTGTTGCAGCGTTTCATTGGCTTTGCTCAATGCCTCTGCAGTTTCCGCTTCAGCGCGCTGCAATTGATCCATGGTGTGGTTGTATAAGGCTGCGTAGTCGGGATCGGATTGGAGGAGTGTTATCAGCGCTGATAGGCGTTCATATTCTCGTTCCCGGCGCTTCTTCAATTCCGCCGGACTTGCGTTATCAGGCAGGAACCGATTGATGCGCCCTGCTTCGCGTCCTGCCATCTCGTTAGCAAGGTCGGTTCGGTCTTGCTCCTCTTTGCTGAGCGGCTTGTTGCCACCAATATCTACGTCATTTCTCAAACTATACCGCCAATTCCCCTCAATAAATTGAAGCTCTAATTTGCCGCTTAAACGACGAATTATCTCTTGTTTACAGTATACTATATCAGACGTTATATTGCGAATTTGGTGTGTTTTTCTGCATTGTCTCAATCTGTTATAGACTGCGCGCGATCATGAAACGCGAACGGCGATAGATACGAGCCGATCAGTCGAGCCAATTATCACACGGCGTTTGGATATGCCTGTTTTCACTTCTCTGATGCTACAGGGCCGTTTCACCATCGCGATGTCATCCCCCAGTATTTGTTTGGTCAGAAAATTCACGATTGAAAGACTATGACAAAGGCCTTTGCGCTCGCTAAAATTGTAAATTGTGGCGGTTATCTAGAAATGATCTGGCAGTTAGCAAATGGATTTTAAAATTGGCACATAACTATAATGTTGATCAGTATGGACTGGTTAAGAAACGAATGCTGACTTACCTCAAGATCAAAGGAAAGGGTAGGCAGTCTCTGGCTCGCGGTACGTTTGCCGTTCTTGTAAATTCCTCAGATGCGCGAGCGAAATTGATCGGTGAGTACCCAGAATTCGAAGATACTGTTCTTAGTGCCCGTGTCATCGATACATGGGTTTCCGGCGATACGAGCTCAGGGGCCCGCAAATTCACCGAGCCTTTGGGAATACATCTAAGAGCGATTGCCGAGTACCTAATCTCAGAAAGACGGCTTACCAAAGAAGAGTTCGAAACTGCCGGATCCGGCCAGCTGCCCGCAATGTATCTGGCGGAGTTTCTTGAGAGGGGTGAGTCGGTTGGCGGTAACAAGGACACTGAATTCGCAACACTTGCTGCCGTTCTCGAAGAGGGAGACACTGTTAGTCTTCGATTCTTGGATTTTATTCCATTACCGACCCGCGGCGCATACTCGGTTGTCGAGACTCGTAAAAAGCTGGAGCGCGGTTGGGGTGAAGACGATGCTGATTTCCAGGCACGAATAGGGAATGCCCTTAGTGAGCTGGACGATCAACAAGTCTTTGAAACAAATCAGGATTGGTTTGGGCTTGGGGTGCTAACAGACTTTGTGTTTTTGCTCTGCCTACGGCCGCCAATTGCAACCCCTGTGGAAACCCCTTGTGTTTATCATGCTACCGCTTACCAAATTGCCGAAAACTTAATAGATAGCGTAACTACTTTGGTTTCTGCGAAACGGTCTAGAAAATCATCTGGGCCGGAAAATATCCCATTAATTCATGCAGATAGATTGAATTTCTTTTTATTATCTGAAATTCGTTCTAACATAGAAAATGAATATGAAGAACGCGTTTAACAAGTAAATTTTGACGAAGATAAATTTATGTTTGTCGCCGCTGGAAGCGACAAAAATGTTAACGTTATTGAGGAGTCTATGACCGAAAGAGATAATATTAGAAAAATTGATGAAGAACTTATTCTGCAGTGCAAAGACGGAAAATTTAAGAAAGTCCGTACGCTACTCGACGAAGGCGCGGACCCAAATTTTGTTGATCCAAAAATCGGCATGCGACCAATCCAAGTCGCCGCTGTCATGGGAGCGTTCCCTGTCTTGGAAGAACTACTCACATGCGAGAACCTTGATATGTTGGTTACAACGGGTGACGGAATATTGCCATCCCAACTCGTGTCAACGCATCGACTGCTTCCCGCGCAATTGGAAACTCTAAATAAGTTATTGGATCGGGAGGTCGCCGCGGCCGAAAAATTGGGTATAGCGCACGAAGATCTTTTAACCCGTCGCGTGGAAGTTCCGGTACCCACACCGACTGTGTAAAGCTCAGCTCTTAATGCGCGGAGTTAGTCGCCGCAGCAAAAAGTTTCATTTGCATGGCAGTTTTCCACGATGGATTTCCGATTTGATTTAACCGCCGTGCAAACCCTTCTACAGCCGCACCGTTGCTTGTTCTGATAACGTGGACTTCTCTCGCCATGTTCCAGGTGACTTCAAGTCGCGGAGAGACCAATAATCCAAGATCTAGAACTACTCCGGATTCGTATATGACTGCAATTTGTCGCGGGTCGACATGATATTCAAAATAGCTGATCGAATCGGATATCTTGATCGCATGATAAAGAGTAATCTCCAAACTGCGTGCTTTAATAACAAGATCGCATTCTCCAGGGTTAAAAAGAAGACCTGAGCAAGATGGCATAATTTGTTCGACCGGCTCCCAGGGAACGTAGCCGCTTGTCTTGTCCGTGTCTTTATCGACCGGTCGGATGCCGCATTCTTTCAAGTAAAAATACAGCTCCTCCAAATGCGCATCTCCATTTGTGTCGAATGGTATGGTTTTGCATCCTTCGAGACCAGGGATCTCTAGATTGCTATCCTCATCGAGGCTGAGGAGCACAATACGCTTTCGTTTATCGTCGTCTCGGCTAAATTTTCTAATAATGGCATCAATATAAATTTGATGATCATTGTAATTTTGGACTAACGTTTCAGACACGACGATTACCACCGCCGTAGATTTTTGAATCTTTGCAAGAGTTGGCTTTTCTCCTCGCTTCCAAACTATTTCATGTCGACGAGCAAAAGTTCTGATGGCAGACATAAGCAGGGAATGGTCTAGCTCACTTCCGATATGCCAATCCGTATCGTCGCAGAGGATGAAGACAGAATCGAAATTATCGTTTGCGAGAGGCACGCTGCATGTCTCAATTGTGGTGTTGGAGGGCTGTTCCTGAGGTTTGGGTACGCGTCATCCTGATACGGCGCGTCATGCGACGTCAACTACAGATTGTTTCGGGTCGTCGTGGTGAAAAAGGATGCCCAATGAATTGGGGCGGCGGGTGTTCGTGCAACCCATTGGCCATAATTGTCTTCGCTCCCGTCGATTGCGGACGTTCTGTCAGCTAGGGAACCTTTCCTTCTGAGTAACCCGTTCTGCACGGACTTCACCGACATTGAAGGACTGTCTGCATTGCCTCTGCCCGAATGTATAGACGCTATGATTTGCCTGCTGACGGATTCCGTCACTGGCCAAAGCGAAGACACTACGGACCCGGCCCCGGCTTCCAGGAAACTCGATGGTAACCCTAGGAATTCATTGGGAGTGCGGTTCGACTCGATCAAGCCGGAATCACACGCTGCGAGCACGATTGTTTCTGCCTCGGAAAGATCCAAATTACGAATATCTTGAAGTGTCAGAACGCCATCTGCGAGTACAATCCCATTGTTGGTGGGGTTCCTTGCGTCCCATTTTCCATGGCAATGAAAAATTATTTGCGCGGCGGCAGGCAAGGCTTCGCGAACGTCTTTGAGTGTCCCGGTTAACGCTCGTCCTTTTCCTATGACGAGGCTGTTATCGTCCTCTTCCAGCGGACCAAGGTCGATTTTAAGATCATCTGTTGGATCTTTCACAACAAGTGTTTCGCTCGTGCTCGCTTTCCGCTCCGCTCCCTGGGCCCCTTTACTGAGACTAGGCCAATAGCTCACGGCGCAATCCTGTATTAGGTAGCGTGGTAATCCTGTTGTTGGCTCCTCTCGGCACGCAGCGTGAAGCGGTAAGAGCGTGAGTTTACCGGGCGCAAATATAAATAGCTGATCTAGGTCAGATACCTTAAGCACAGAATCGTCAATGGCCGCGAACAAGACGTCCCAGATTTCAGTTGCAATGGACTCCAACAGACGATTGGCATGACCTAACCATAATGATGCGTCGTTCTTGCCTTCGATCGACGATCTTGCGGACTTGGCCAGTAGAGAGCGTATCTTGCTCATGCCGGTGCTATCGCCAGTTAAACGATCCACCCAAGCTTCGGTGAGCTCCGGTACCAAGATTGCTTCGCTACCGAGCAAAATTGCATAATCGCCCGGTGATGCATGGGAACGTACGATGATTACCGCACCGCCGAGAACCGTGACTATTGGTATGAGAAGGACCGCTTTTTCCGGCAGATCGCAAACCAGAGATTGGACGAACTCGAAAGCTACTGGTATAACTTGAGTGTTCTGGACGGATGTTGCTTGCTGTTTATAGTCATAATGTGCATCGTCAGCTTCTTCGATCAATTCTAGCAGTGTCTCTGAAAAATCGGATTTTGAGTTCGTGAGATTGGCTGCTACAAAATTTTCAAGATTCTCAGTCGAGTCTTGCCACTTAACTCTGGCATCTCGAAGTACATTTCCTTCACCTGAACCGGCATGTTTGTCGTTTTCCTGAAATACCGAACTTAACCATGTAGAGCGTGTTTGATGGGCCGATAATAGTGCGTGGTCCGATTTTCCGCGTCGTAAATAAAGGTAAGCAAGAATGTCGCCGAACTTACTCATGCGATGTATGAGCACTGCTCTGTCAGAGAATGAAACAAAATCCAAATTGTCATCATTAAGGTAATATAGACAGGATTCGAGCGAATTTGTTAGTTTTTCTTGTAGAGATTTATTTTCAAAAATATCCAACTCTTTGGATAATGTGATCAATTTCGATGTGAGTCCAATTTGTAGGTCAACCTTTGCAGATCTAAAATCTGTCATAGATAAAATCGAAATTATTGATTCCAGTATATCAATTTGCTCCTTTAATAAGTAAACAGATTTTTTTATGGCATACATCCCATCTAAGATATCTACAGTAAGTGTTTTTATCATAACAATAATAAGAGCGGGTGGTTGATCTCCTAAATACTCGTGCTCTAAATTTTTACACGTAGTCAAAACCCATTCTAACGTACTAATGTTTTGTTCTATTTTTCCAGACATTAGATACAGGTTTAGATAAGTTATTTTATCAAATATCGATAATGATAATAATTTATCTTTCTTTGTTAAATATTCCAAATAATAGAATTTATCTATGCAGTATTCTACGATCTGTTTCGCTTCCTTTACGTGGCCGTCTTCAAACTGTCTTGCTGCCAATTTTTCAAAAAATTCTACTTCCGGATTAACGTTAGCTTTCTCTATATCTTTCAAAAGGATCGATAGATTTATTTTTGATTTAGGAATTTTTCCATACTGATTGGTTGCTGGAAAACTATCAAGGTTTGCGGCGGTTAAGATGTTAAGTTTGACTGAAATGTTTAAGGGGCCATTGACAGCGGAAAATTCGTCAACAGAAATGCGAGCCATGCCAAGTGATTTTAATGAAAAGTTTTCTTTTTTTGTTTGTAGAACGTGATATTGGGCAAGGTGTAATCCTATTTTTTGGAGAAGCTCTTTATTTTTGATCTTTAACGCGTCATCACGTGCGATTTCTAGTATTTGATTACCCGTTTCTTGACGAGCCTGGTCGAATTCCAGAAGACCCACACAGAGATCCATCAAACCCTCGAAGATTCTAAATTCAATCTCAAGAGACGTTGGGCGGCCTGGCCGTATTCGCTCTGCAACTTTTGTTAGTGTGGCTTCCGCAGTTTTCTCTAACTGCTCGTCCCTTATACCGCTGACAATTAGATATTGTGTTACATAGGTTACTAACATTGCGACAGCAGCATCAAATTCGAATTTACGACGTCTTGGTCTGAGCTCTTTGAGTTCGAGGGCAATTTCTCTTGATTGTGTAAGAGAATCAATGCTGCCAATCTTCAGTAGACACATCGCTTGCATGCCACGTGCAGCAACCCACTTAATGGGGTGTCGTGCATTTGTATAAACTTCGGTGACCCTTTGGAAGGCTTCGATCGCTTCCGGCCATTTGTTCGATTCGGTATGTACCATTCCGATACGAAATTGGGTATCCGCTCATTTTTTAGGTCTGCTTCGCTTTGTCCATTCTGTCAGAAGTCTTTTTAGTGACGCTTGTGCCAGAACGCATAGTTCAGCATCGCCGGTTAATTTTGCTGCTGTTAAGAGTGCATTTGCGTGTTCGCTGTGAAATGAAACCCAAACGCTAGTACTTTTTGTACGATCAAGATACGGATACAGCGAATCGAAGGCCTCTAACGATCTTCGGGCGAGCTCCGGATCATCTGCCTTCGCAGCATAAAATGCTAACATTTCGGCGTAGTATTTTTGGTAGAATTGCCATCGGGCACCACCTAGTACTTTTGGCTGCAGCTCAGCGAGTTTCTTTAAGGAATCAAGGGCCCGGGTTTGCCATTTGTTTTTATTCAAGAAGAAATTCGTTAGCATCCAGAACAAACCTCTTATAAGGAGGGCTCTGGATCGGAATTCATATGCAAGCCAATTCAACCTAACACTCCGATCAACGGTTTCACTGAGAACGAGCTTCTATTTAGAGTAGTGCGGCGAGGGAATTTTGGGGAGTCCGCTGCAGGCATTTCAAATCTTGCGGTGGCTCGTCGCAGTGCATACTAGCGACGATGGTTTTCCAGTGATCCTGCGACCCAGCCTTCGCGCGTGGCCTTTATTCTTTGGCTCCGGCCCGGATGAGTCTCGGTGTCCTGCTCGGTCAAAGACGGCATAAAGCTCAAGGCTTGCTCCAACCGCCCGCCGAGCCGTGCTATAGTCCAACCGCTGAAACGATCGGCATCGAGTTCCCGTCGATGATTGTTTGGCCATGGGCGATACGGATGACCATAGATGTGATGGCCGATCTCGTGGGCGATGACCCAGACCATATACCAACCAACCACGTTTGCTTCGAACTTGAACCATTTGGCATCGCAAATCACATAGCGCTTGTCGTCATGCAGGGCTGCGAGCGCGACATAGTCTTTCTTAAAGTCTGCTTCGACGACTTCAAAGAGAGGCCGTACACCAATTAGTTTCGCAATTGAATGGACAACACGCGTCGCTTCCGGCCGTGCTTTGCGCACATTCTCTATGTATTTGTAGTTCGGTGGGTTCCGCAGGCCGCAGATCAAGCGGGTGTCGCCATCGACAATGATCGACGGAATGTCGGCGTTAGCGACACTTCCGCAGAAGGGGCTGGCGCATAAGCCTCTGACAAACAGTCGTCTCGTGATGGACATGGAATTCTCCTCGGGCCTACGGGAATGAAGGTGGCGGAATGTCGCAAATTTGCATCCCGTCTTGCGTGAGCTGGCATGGTGACGTTGGCGGCAGCGTCTCGGGGGAGGGGGCGACAACCGACTTGCCCGGCGGCGGTCTGGATGCAACATGGGCAATGTCGGAGGCTATCAGACCCGCAACGAGAAGCAGGGCAGCGAAGGTGAATAGCCTGGCAAGCCACGCGCTGCCCTTGTTCATATTTTCAATCGGATTTGGCATTGGACTCGTCCTTTAACAACGGGGCTCCGGTCAGCTCGTCGTGCTGACGGTCCATTGCCTCCCGGCTAATACGGGCCTCGCGTATCGTTTCTAGGGCATGCAGGACGACTTGGGCCTCTTTCATCGTTACGTCATTTGACGCATCGTCGAAGAGGCCGGCGCGGCCGCGCACATACATCAGGATCATCGCGTACAGCAGCAGAACCGTTGGCGTGGCATCAAGCGCGATTCCGCCGGCCCAAAAGGGCGCATGTTGCAGCGGATACCGGATGACCGCCTCGATCGCGTTGAGCCTGGTGATGGCCGGAACGGCGGGAACAGGAAGCTTTGAGAGCATTGCCAGTTCTGCTCCGAACTGCCCAACGGTTTTTATGAGCTCGCCGTGAATGCGCTCCAATGCGGCCCGCTGGGCGTTAGCGCCCCTTGAGGATCTAGAGGAGGTCGACTGCAGATCGACTTCACGCGGCATGGCGTGCAGTGTGCGCTGCAGGCTCTTAATGAGCCCCCGTGGATCCAACTCAGACAACAAGGCGCGCAGCTTGTCCGCTTCACGGGCCAGATTGTCCATGCGTACGTTTGGTTCGCCCGGCGCATTGGCGACTTTGCGCATTACGTCCAACTGTTCGCGCGCCTGCTTGGCAATCCCCTCGCGGCGGACGAGCTCGATGGCGAAACTGCCTTCCAGCGTGCCGAACTGGTCCGATAGCGACTGCAGCAGCTGCTCGACACTGCCGGGGCCAGGGATCCCCGTATAGGCGCCGCGCCGGTATTCGGACTCGCGGCGCGCTAAGTAGAGCGTTTGCGCTTGCTTGAGATCCGGTAGGAGGGATTTGGTCGATACGATTGCCGTGAACCGCTGTTCCAGGACAGCTTCGAATTCCACAAGAAGCACGTTCATGTGAAAGACAATGGCGGCGGTGCCGGCAATTGAAGCGACATTGAGCCAACTGGAGAGGCAGGCGATGAGGAAAGCGCTGAAGAATGTAATGCACAAGCCAAGAACGCGCTCCAGCGGCACCTCGAGTTTGGAGACAGCGACGGGCGCTGCCGTCCAAAGCAGGTAGATCGCCGTAGACGAAGACAGGCTAAATACAAGGGCGCCGGCATGGCCCATCCAGTCCGCTGTTCCTGCGGTGATGGCGATGACGGCGCCGTCATAGGTAAAATAGGCGCTGCAACAAACCAGCGTCGCTAACAGCGCTTTGACACGTTTGTTGCCGAATATCGGTATGAGGCTGTGGTTCATGTTGGAAGTCCTTATCCAATTCGTGTTGCAAACTGGATGGTGACTCGTCTTGAGATGCGCATACCTCGTGCTTGCCTCGCGCGGCCTGGATCGTGTTAGCGGCCATTCGATCGCGTGAACTCCGGCGCCGTTGCGGAGAAGGCGCGTTGGAAACGGCTTTCGCCGTCATTGTTAGGCATATTGTCCTGATCTGTTGGTGACGGGCACTCGGCGAGACTCGGTTCAGGCCCGGCCTGTTCCGCGTTTGCTGAGAATTCGTTCGTCAGCGTTGTCCCGTTGGCACGGATATCTATCGTATCTCGGATAGCGCCGATTTCGATCGCCTCTCTTTGTGCATCCCATTCCCGGCGATACGCGGTGTACTCCCGGGTAACGCTTCGCTGCGATCCGCCATCCACTTCGAGAGAGGGCGCTGCTTGGGGCCGGTTCGCGAGTCGGTCGCTAAGCCGCCGCCAGCGATCGTCATGTTGCGCCAGCGCTTGTTCGGCTTCCTGAATGGTCTGGATCTCGGCTTGTGCCGTCGCGCCGACATTAGCCCCGGCATCGGGCGTGCCAATGGGGTCCCCGGCATTCTCGTTGAAGGTTTGATCCAGATCCGATGTGCCCTCTGCGACATTGATCGTAATGTTACCGGTCATGATGTTTCTCCTTCTTAAGGAAAGGGCCGCTCGCGGCTCAGAGGCCGCCGGCCTCGACGTTCCAATCGGCATCGGGCGAGAGCGATATGCCACTGTCACCGAAATCGGCGCCGTCCATCACCGCGTCGCAGGCTTGCAGACGCGCCTGGAAGGCTGTCGCTTTCTTGCGGCCATAAACGGTGAGAATGTCATGCCGCTCGCCGAAGCATTCGAGGACGACATGGAAGGAAGTGCTGTAATACTTCTTGCGTTTTAATGACCACCATTTGGGCGGGCGTTTGCGGTCGAGGAAGGCATGGCGGTCCTGTTCCTTCTCCGCCTTGTCGTGCGGCAACAGCACAAAGCTGTGCGGATGCGCGCGCTCGAAGAACCGTGCGCCAAGGATTTTATGGACGGTGATGCGGTTTGGCGTAAAACGAACCGTTGCGCTGCGTTTGAGGAGTTGCCGCAACGCCAACAAGGCTAAAGGCACGGTGAGGACGGATGCTCCGCCGAGTTTAGCAAAGGCCAGGGCGCTAAAACTGCCATCGATTATGAGGCTCTGCGTGCCAAAGGCGAGCAAGGCAGCACCGGAAACCAAGGCGGCATATAGAGAGAGCTTGGCCCGCAGGGGTGTTACGGCATGCAGCTGGACTGTGATGTTTGTGGTGCCGTTATTGTCCGTTGTGACAATTGTCGGCGGGCCTCCCTTGAACGGTGAAGGAACGCGGCCCGTCTTTAGCGCCTTGAAGGATAATGTGAACATGCAATCGGCCTCCCGATAAAAGGAATGAAGGGTCATCCTGTTTTAAGGGGAGGCCGGTAGCGGGGACCTCGTAGCTTCCTCGACTTGCGGAAAGGGCGCCGCGGTCTTCAGGCGGTTGCGTCTTTGAAGTAGTGGTGGAACGGACCCTCTGCATCGTAATACTCAACGCGCTGCAGGATCATCGGCGCCTTGCCGGCCCACAGAATGAGCTGGCGCTTGTGATTATCGTTACGGGCGAAGAAACGGCTGATCTCGTCTGGCCGCATCAGGTCGAACAGTTCGATGGAATTGTTCTCGCCCTTCAGGCCCTTCTGCACCTGTTCCGCCGCCGTCTCGCCCGTCCGCGTCGTTTCGACGGCGGTTTTGTCGAGACGCTTCGACAGATATTCCGTCGTCGTCAGATCCACATTGCCGAAGGCCTGTAGAATGCCGGCATTCGCCGCGAAGCTTTCGAAGCGGTCTTTGTATAAGGCTTTGCCCTGACCCCAATCCTGCAGGATGATCCAAAGCTTAACGTGGAAGGAGGCGATTTGCCCGGCCGCGTCCTGCAACTGGCTCATGAAGCCCAGGACTGGAAACTCGTCGAGACAGACGAGGACCGGGGCAGGGGGCACGGTCTCCTCGGTTTCCATCGCTTGGAGCAGCTGGTTCACAAAGAGGCGAAGCCAGCGGTTGCACATGCCCATACGCGTCGCCGGCAGGCACAGATAGACGGATACCTTCTCGCGCTTCAGATCCTCAAGATCGAAGTCATGGCCCCGTAGCACCTCTTTCATGGCGCCGTAATCGATGAATTGGGTATGGCGATTGAGTGAGGACAGCACGCCAGCTCGCTCGGTCGCGGATTTATCGTAGAACCCGGTGATGCTGCCGGCTATCGCATCGGCAACATCGTTGAGACCGCTTTTTTCGATCTTCCGGCCTGCGGCGAAGATCATTGTCGGTACGGTATAGCGCTCGCCGCTCGTGTCCAGTGCCCGCATGATCAGTTTGCGCACCGTAACCAAGGTCCGGTCCTTAGGGTCAATATCGGGCGTATAAGCGACGTATAGAATAAGTCCCAGCAGGAACTGACCGGCGGCTTCATTCCAATGGGGGTCTTTCTCTTCGCCGGAGCGGACGACCAAGGCATCGACGATGAGCATGGCGTCTTCGACCGGATACGGATTGTCCGGTTTAAGACGGGCCAGCGGATTGTAGCGGGCCCGAAAGCGAACGGCCTTGCCGCGCGCTCGTTTGAACGGATCGAGGACGAAGACCTTTTGTCCGCGCTTATGGCGGATATGCGCCGTTTTGGTCGCAAGCTCCGCTTTCGGATCTGTGCAGAGTACGCTGCCCAGATAGAAATAGAGATTGTTGATCACGGTGACCGATTTGCCGGACCGGTTGCCGGCGACGGTCAGGAGATGCCGGTTGTCTTCGATCCCGATCATATAAGCACCAAGGGCGCCGACCAGGATCTTGGCGCCGGGGTTGGCGGGGTCGTAGTGCAGATCGTCACGCGTCAGGATGCGTTCCGGGTCCTGGAAGAAGCCGCGGGGAACCCGCTGTTCGCGCAGATAGCGGCTGGTTACGCCGCGCGGAATGTCGTGCATCAGATCGTTGGTTCGTTTGGTCATGAGGGTGCTCCTGTTGACGCTTCATCGCGGCGTGTTCCGATTGCGTGACGTATGAAGGCCCCGCCGTGGGGCGGAAGCGTTCCTCTCGACACGGGATCGCGCCATCACGGCAAAGATAAAGAGGCTTCGCCTCGGCCGACCTCGTAACTTCCGCGTCTGGTATCTGGTTCCAGCAATGTCGTTTCCGATGGTTTGTGTAAGTAACCGTCCTCTCCGTCCGTTCCATGGGATCAACCTGGAACCAGGCCGGGGGCGTGTTCAAAAGGAATTTTCCTAGGGCAGCTCCGGGAAGATCCCGGAGTTGCTGCCCCTTATCGCGAAACAAAATTCCTTTACCGGCCGCCTTCGTTTCACTTCGTGGCGAAGGCAAGGCGACCGTGAATACGCCTCAGGCATGGTTCCCCATCGGTGACCCAAGGAAAGGCCGCATAGGGCGGTCTCCAGCAACACAAAAGGAGAAACATCATGATTGTTGGAACATTCACCAAAACCGAAACCGGGTCCTTCGAGGGCCAAGTCGAAACCCTTAGCTTCAGTACCGAGATGCGGATCGATCCAATCGAAAAGACTGCGGACCGTGCCCCAAGCTACCGGGTCTACATCACACACAGCAATGTGGAAATCGGCGCCGGCTGGGACGAGAAGTCACAGCGCACTGGAGACCCCTACATCTCCATCAAGATCGACGATCCGAGCTTCGCCTACCCAATGTGGGCGGCGCTGACCAACGGCGATGACGCCTTTACCCTCAGATGGTCCCGGCCTCGTCCCGCACCGGAAGCTTCCGGCGACGCGGAAACCCTCTAGGACCATCCCCGCCACCAAAAAGGCCTCGGCGATACCGCCGGGGCCTTTCTCATTTATCGGTATGGAAGCCGACCTTCGTCGGTGATCATTCGGGCAGCATCTGTACGCCGTGTGCGAGGCAGCTAATTTTTGCGTCATGACGAGACAAGGCGTTCAGCGCGCAGACCGGACAGATATACTTGACCCGGATGCCTGATTTGGCCCCAGTTGGAGAATTCGTTCCTTCCATTGTACCCGCCGTTTCCGGTCGGATGACCGGCACTTCGGCCCAGGGGATGGAAAAGCCGCGCCGTTCCAAAACGTCCATCGCGCGGATGAACCGCCCGCCGGACACTATATAGTGTGAAACCTTGTCACCGGTTTCCTGGCCGCCGCCGGCTCCTGTGGAAGACGGATACAGCCCGACCTGTTTCATCATCGAGGCCCATTGCCGGTTGTGATAGGAACCGCGCCCGGGCTTGCCGTGATGGTGCTGCCACAGATGGACCATCTCGTGGACCAGCGTACCGAGCGTATCCACCAGGCTTCGTTCCTGGAAACGCGCCGGGTTCAAGGCGATCTCGTCGCATTCGCGTCCGTCCTCGCTAATGAAACGCTTGCCCGAGAAGGAACCATAGCTGCGGTTCTTTCGTTTTAGAGTGATGATGCAATTTGGCAGGTCGTCGTCGAATAACTCGCCGTTGAAGTGGTCATACGCTTCCTGCAGAGCATGGTATGTTTCCCGCGTTGGGCGTATCGACGGGTCGCGCCGTGTCGGTGCGGTATAGGTCGGTATCAACTGTGTTGACGCCATTGGAATGTACATCCCCTAAAAGCTAATACCGGCACTCGGCTTCATCATTCCGTCAGTTTATGGCGTGTGTTGTGATGGGTTCCTCTTGGATTCCTCGTGTTGCGGTGGGTGTTTATGGGTGGCTATAAGTCAAGCTGAGTGCGGGACTTAACGCGATCTTTAGATGTCTGGGATATCATTTACATAAGGCGTACCAAATAGAAGAAGGGTACAAGGTGTGCGGTGGTCGTACCGCCCCCGCCAACCTTGTAGGGGGATTGCCATCCCCCGTTCCACCCCCTGGAACCGCCTAGGCGCAAACATTCATTCGAATGTTTTTGCCAAGGCGGTTGTCCGCCACACCGGGCATCGAACCCGATTGTGGCGAAGGCAACGGATCGACGTTGCATCCCGACCAATTGGAGATCGCCGCTCTCCAGTTGGATCAACCATCGGCCAAGGAACGTTCCTTGGAGGACGGCAGGATGACTTCAGCTCTCCTGCACCATCGACCCAAGAGCGTTCCAGCCCTTGAGAAACTTGACCAAGCCTGCGCGGTTTGGATGTGCGCCAACACTAGTTCGGGTGTTGGATCCCGACCGGATGTTTCGGCACCGGCGTCGACGTTAAGGGGTGAATTCGACCTCTTAAGTATCCCGAACCAAGCCACGCACAGCCTTGGATATGTGAGGCCTGCAGACGAGGAAATCACGAGGCCCGGTGATCATCGCATGCATTATAAAGGAGGACCATGCCGGACGAGATCAGTAAGAAACGACCACGACCCTATTCCTATCGGCCGCCCGAAGCACGGCGCGCCGAGTTTGAAGATCTCGTCTCTAAATCCGGCTTGTCATTTAATGCGTTCATCACAGAAGCAATCTTTGGCCGCAACCGTCATCGCCCGGCAGAAATCAAACTGCTCGCGTGCATCCTCGGCCAGTGCGCCGCGATTGCAGACCAGCTCCGCTCTATTCGATCTTCCGGCTTGGCGGATAATCACACCCCTTTGCTCGAGTCCATTGACGCGCGGCTGAAGGAAATCCGCTCTGCCTTGCTTCTGCTCATGGGGCGCAAGCCATGATCCCGTTTGCCAGCCAACGCGGCAGTGGCCAGGATCTCGCCACCCATCTTCTCAACGAACACGACAATGAATATATGGAGCTCGCCGATTTGCGCGGCGCTATTGCCGACGATCTGCATGGCGCTTTTGCAGAGTGGGAAGCTGAAGCCTCGGCGATGACTAAATGCGTGAACTATCTCTACAGCCTGTCCGTTAATCCCGACCCGGCGCAGGGGCCGATAAGCCGTGATCTCTATGACGACTACATCTCCCGCGTCGAACGGGCGTTGGGCCTCGAGGCGCAACCGCGCGCGGTGGTCTTCCACATCAAGGAAGACCAGCAAGGCGTCGGGCGGGAACACTGCCATGTCGTTTGGTCGCGCATCGACGTGCGGGAGATGAAGGCGATCCATATGTCTTTCGATCACGACAAGCTGATGACCGTGACACGGCAGTTTGCGCGCGACCATGATATCGAATTGGCGCCCGGCTACTACAGTCTGGAAGAGCGAAAACGTCAAACCCATCGCCAGCTATCGCTCTATGACAAGGTCCAGATGGAATCCACTGGCCTCTCACGGGAAGACCGGCGGGCGGTTGTCACGGAGTTATGGCGTGGCCGGGATACGCCCGGTTCATTCGTGAAGGCGCTCGAGTATCACGGTTATGTCTTGGCGACTGGCCGGCGGCCCTATTTGCTGGTTGACATTTACGGACACACGAACTCGCTGCCGAAGCTGATCGACGACAAGGCGGCCAACACGAACGCGATCCGCGCGTTCCTCGGCGAGGAATACGCCACCGACAGCATGCCGTCAGTTGAGGACGCGAAGGAATTCGCCGCGGAACATAGACATTCCTTGAAGGCATTCAAGCAGTCGCAGAAGCGGGCCGACAGGATCGACGAACTCAAGGAGGTGCAAGCCAAGCGGCGGAAAAAGATCGAACGCGAGGTTACCGCTTTCCTGGATCGGCAGAAGCAGGAACGCCAGGCCCTCAAGGGGCGGCATCGGATTGAATGTGATACGCACCGTACCGTTTATTTACACCGGCTGCGCGAAATCAAACGCGAGCGCTCCGAAAACCAGCCGCGCGGGCTTGCGGAATTCCTGTCGAAAGTAACCGGCATGGATCAGGTACGTCACAAGCTTCATCGCTATCGGGATAAGAAACGCCACGACGCGTTTCTTGACGAAAAGCATGAAACCCGAAAGCGTCAAGACGCGGAGCGGCTCGAACACCAACGTGGGCAGGAGATGCGGGCGCTCGACATGGAGCGCAAACACCGCGCGCTCGACCAAACTGAACAGCGCGAACTGCAATCGTTGGAAATGTCGTTCAAGAAGCAGCAAGCCATTCGCCACCGTGCTGGGTACGAGCATATGCCGTCTCTGCGGCTGGAGCTGAGGCCGCCTGGCCGCAAAGCGGTTCCGCACAAGGCGAAGAATAGGTTCACCTCCGCGAAAGGTCGTGAATTGCATCCGGTTAGAACGATGCGGACGCGGGCCCTCGAAGCCAGGGAGAACACCGTTCACAAGCAGTTCGTGCAGGCTGCGAAGGGGGACCGTATTCGGGAAAGCGTCTCAAGTAGAACAATTGCGTTTAAGATAAAGTCAAACCTTTCTTCTCAAGACGAAAGTCCTCCGCAGCCGCCAAAAGAACCAGCACTCAACCCCAAAGCCAAAGGGAATGTTCGAGAGAGCCACATCGAACAGGCAATACGCGAGTTCGATCGCAACTCTGAGGAACCAGCTCCACCGAAGCCAACCCCACCGCAGGCGCCTCAAATCGAGAACCCAGCGCGCGAGCTTCGGGTTGAGCGACAGACTGAAAGTCCGATGCTGGAACCAACGCCCAGACCTGAAGCTTTGCAGCGAGAGTTCCACGCTGCGGCGTTGGGACAATCGGGCCACGAAAACGTTGCGAGGGGAACATCAGGTCAATCGTCGCTGGAGCCCAGACAATCGGAAGAACCAATAAGAGAGTTCGAGCTGAAGCCAACGAACAATGAACCGGATCGTGAACGATAGCAGGCCAAGTATAGGGCTAATCGAATGCCACAGAATGGTGACGAAACGGGTGGCCGATAAAAGGGATGATCCCGTGTTCCTGCCCATCGCGTTTCCCTGATCGTATTGTCTGGACACTACTGAGGCAGAATGGAAGATTGCGTCAATGTCCGCTGTATGAACCGATCACAGACCCGACAGTCATGCCGCGTGGCGAAGCGCGGCTCGGGCTTGACTGCGTTTTCCTGGAGATGTTGGCTTGGCGGTTTATTGTTGCGTAACCCGGCCTTCAATTTTCGGTGCGATCTTATTCTTGGCGGTAATGTAGTCCATCACCGTTGTCGCCATTAATACCCCGCCTGCAGCGTCGATGAGGGTTTTGGCATCCTTGAGCACGGCATAGCCATCTCCGCCATTGGCAATGTACTCATTAGTCGCCACTTTGTAGCGCTTGTTCGGGTTGAGCGGTTTGCCACCGATGTTCACCTCCACGATGCGATTACCGGCTGGTTTGGTAGCGTCAAAGCGGAACCTCATACCCGAGATCTGTGGAAAGCGACCCACCTCATCCTCGACCCTGCTGACGCCGTTCTCCAGCGTTTTCAACAACTCGGCACCGGAAAGATCTAACAAGACCGCATGATTGCCGAACGGCAGCTCGCTCAGGATGTCCTTACGTGTAAGCTCGCTACCCGGGGGATAAACCTTGTCGCCCCGGATCCCACCGCTATTGATGATAGCCACGTCCGCTTTAACGCCCTGACGCAACGCGTCGGCAACCAAGTTGCCGAAGTTGCTTTTGGAACTGCGCAACGCACTGCGTCGACTGTCGAGCTCCACCGTTGTTCTACCAATGGCGACATCAAGCTTGGCATCGAGTGCAGCTTCGTACTTTTTCACGAGGGCAGCGAGACCGGCATGTGGGGTCACGCCGGCGGTAGACAGATAGCGCCACTGCGGCAGTACCGTGACTTTAGGTCCGTGGAGGCCGTCTTTCTTGTTAATCGCCAGCTCAGCCACAACTAGGTAGTGTGCGTCGTGTCCCGCCTTCAGGATCAATGTGCTACCTTCGTAGACGGTGATTGGGTCGTGGTCGTGTCCGCCCAGAATGACATCGATACCCTTAACCGTACGGGCAAGCTCGCGATCTTCGGCCAAGGAGAGGTGAGTGATCGCGATGACGAGGTCGGCGCCGACCTCTTTTAGTGCGTTGACTGCCGCCGTCGCTGTCGGACCTATCGGTGTAAAAGCTACCTCAATGCCGGGCGAGGAGAGGTGCGTTGTCTCTGGCGTCAGCAGGGCGAACATGCCTACGCTAAACTCCTCCACCTTGTGAATCATGCTAGTCTGGGCATCACCGAAGGGCCTACCGTCGGGCCCAAATGCATTGCTGGCAAGCCAGGTGAAATTCGATGCAGCCATGCGCTGGCGTAGCACTTCGTCCCCGAAATCAAACTCATGGTTGCCGAGACCGGCAACGTCGAGGTTAATAGCATTCATCATCTCGATCATCTGTGCGCCCTTGGTGAGACTCGACATCACAGATGGCGAGATCAGGTCGCCGCCGAATATCGTCAGATGATGTTTAACGCGGTTTCGCTCTGCTTCTAGTAGGGTCATCAACTCAGCTATGCCGCCCTTGCCGTCCTTAGGCGAGATCTCGTAGACGTCGTTGATATGCAAAAGCGTCAGCGTGGCGCTTTGCGCCCAAGCCGATGTCGTGCTTAAACCAAAGAAAGCGACGACCGCTGTGGCTGCCAGCATGCGTCTCAAATACATCGATGCATTTCCTCCTATGCGCTATTTCCAGTATCCGGCTCGGCTGATACGGTGGCTGAGCCAAACGCTTACAGATGCAACCGCTCCTTCTTTCGGTTATTCTGAAGCCCCCTGTAATGTCCGCAACAACAAGTTTCCTAGTTTGCTGAGCTGCTTTTTTATTTCATCCCATACCTCTATTCCTTTCAAATCGAGTTCGGCGTTAAATTCGGCAAAATCAAGGATACCATAAAAGCCAAACAGCCTAGCGCTCCGTCCAGGCACGCTCCTTCAGCTTGTAGACCGGCTTCAACAGATAATCGAGAATGCTCCGGCTGCCCGTGACGATGCTGACATCGGCGACCATGCCCGGCATGATGGGCAGGTGCT
>WLWP01000013.1 GCA_012103505.1 Pseudomonadales bacterium
ACAATATTTACAGAGTAAACAGGAGGAATTTTGGCAATGCGCTGGAAGGTTCATTGGTCGTATTCGGCGCTCCCCGAGTATTCGGTTTTACATTCGATATGAGTTTTTAGTGGCGGATAAAAAGTATTAATAAATATTTGAATTAACTTACTAAGAAGATGCCAATTTTAAAATATAGAGCCCTTAGTTTCGTTCTGATTCTCCATTGGGCGAATTCTAGTCTCGCTGAAAGTGATAAATCCCTCACTTACCTCATTCTTAGTGACACCGTTGAGCCACTGATGATCACAAACCCTGAGAATCCTACAGCAGGTGGCATCATCACTGAGATAATTGGTATTATTTTTGAAGATAGTGATTATAAGCTCATGCCCCTGGCTATGCCATGGAAACGCATGGCATCTGAAATTCGTAGTCGAAGAAACTGGGTTTCCTTTGGTTTCCCAGGCGGGTTTGATCCAGACATGTCGGTCGAATTTTCAAAAAACCCAGTATTACAATTTAATCACATTGCTATCACACTTCGATCAAATGATATCAAGATAGAGAGCATTGAGGATGTTTTTGGTCATACGGTAATACTTATTGAGAACTTTCACTATCCCGGCCTTGATCCCTATCTTGATTCACCAATTGTTGGTACAGGAAACGGGCAAATAAATACCGTGCGCTCATTCAGTCCATTGGAAGCTTTGCGAATGTTGCAACATCAAAGAGGGACTATCGTATTCGGATATCAGGCGCGTATGCTCTACAACTTTTCTGCAGCCGGTCTCAAACAAGAAGATGTCAGGATTCAAAGTGCTTCTTCAATTATTCCAGATAGACCACTGTATATTTCTTATAGTCCTTATGTAGTGGATGAAGTAAAGGTTCTTATAGATGATAGATTAGAACAAATTTCAAATGACGGGCGCCTGGCCATTATTATCGATAAATACTTCGGGTCTAAGTTAGATAACGATTGAGAGTTATAGAAACAGGCTTGAATTTACATGTCGAGTTAGCAATTTTGATTAAAATACAGCAAGATTATTCGGTAATTTACGGAGGTAGTTAACTTCCGGCCATCGGCACCGATTAATAGGAACACTTCTAATTCCTAAGCACCTATTACTAATTACATATTTTAGTAATCAGTTACTTGAGAACTTTCACTTTTTTCGAAACCATCACTAGATTTATAGCCCTGCTATTCTAATTTTGAGCTTTAAATGGAGATATAATCTTTAACGCCACGATTGAGCTACCTAGCGATCAATTTATCAACCTGAATACTGACTCTCGCTACCACAATTAGGATGTAATCTTGTTTTGCCTTCAGTGAGTAGAAATCGTGAGTTTGGTAATAGCCAGCCGGACCAATTTTTTGGCCCGGCTGCTAACAGTTATCCTGCTAGAATATCTGCGCACCAATAATTAAAATAGCAAGCCAGGAAATCAAATATACCGGGGTTCGAAGATACGGTATTGCTGCAATGTAAACTAGTGCATGCGCAATACGAGCGTAGAAAAATATTTGTGCCCACGTTGCGATTAACTGAAAACTCGACGTGTCAGCGAGGAAGCCTGCTGCCACAACTACGGCAATCAGGGCTGGCATAGTTTCTACCATATTCAGATGTACCCTCTTAGCACGTTCAGCCCAAAGAGGGGGTTCAGGTTGGTTCTTGGGAAAACCCTCAGGGTAGTTGTTTAGAAAAGTGGGCAATCCCCAGACAAATAGTCGCGCAACGATGTACGGTGTCCAAAGTAGTATTGTTAATATGCCGCTTAATCCTAGATAAAAATATGCTGATTCCATAATAGTCTCCTTAGTTGGTTATTAATTGAATCTGTTGTGAAGCGATTTGAAACAAAATTAGATCTGTTCGATTGGAATATCGAGCAATTTACGTACGGAATTTTCGACTTCGTTTTCTGAAGGTTTTGGATTCACCGCGCCGAAGACAATTTGATTTTTATCGTCTAGAACTAATACGGAAGGCGTAGCTGGTATGTTTAGGCGCTGTGCTATTTCATCGCCGCCGCGCAATATCGTCATCGTCAAGCCATTTTTTTTGGCGTATGCAACTGTATCGCCCTCATCGTAAATACTGATGGCAATGACCTGCACACCGTCTTTTTCATATTGTTCATGTAAGGCTTGAATTGACGGAAAAAGTTTCTGGCAGTAACGACACCAGGTTGCCCAAAACATTATTACTTTCGCTGGCGCAGGATTTTCGGAAAGCTCCCAGACTCGATCGTTGTTGTCGATTAGGCTAAAGTTTTCAACCTTGATAAAGTCCGCCGAACTCACATAAACCGTGATACCAAATAACAAAGCAACAAATATTACTGAATGCATAAATACGGAAATTGAGAACTTGTTGGATATAATATGATTTCGCATAACTACCCCTCCTGTGTTCTATGAGAAATCCAATAATCAATACTGGTGTATCGTCCACCACCAGTGAAGAAAAGAGATAGCAACATAAGAAAATAGGTAGCAGCAAATTCTATTCCGTTGTTGAGAATAGTGATCCGTCCAGAACTCGTTAACCATCCGTAGTTACCATGTTCGCGCAATATAGCAATGGCTCGTTGCTTTTTATCGACGGCTTCCATCACTCGGTCGTTCGCAAGCCAACTTGATGCGTCGGATAAAACTAACCAACCGTTATCCCAATGAACAGTTAAGGCAGCCACTAACATCACTATAATTAATGGTGGCGTGATGATACGAATACCCAAGCCGGCAATTAACATAATACCGCCAATAAACTCAGTCCCAGCAGCCAGGACTACCATCAATTCAGGGAAAGGTAACCCTAAGCTGTGCTCAAACCAACTGGCCGTGTTTTCAAAACTTGCAAGCTTAGTCCAACCAGATTGCAACATAATTGGTGCGAGGAATAAGCGAAGTGCTAATGGCGCGAGGCACTCTAAATGTTGCAATACCGTTTCACCTCGGTAGAAATTTTTCGCTAGATTAATCATGTTAAAAATTCACTCTATTTATTTCTCAATGTTTAATGTAATTAGTTGCGATAAAGGCAAAGCTATACGCACAAATATCCGTAAGTACCTAAAAGTGTGTCTGTTATAGCTTTGATCTCATGCAATAAGAACTTAGAGAGATGCAATGACTGCGCGCCAACCAAATATGGGGGAGGAGACGCGCAGCCACTACAGCTCAATTAATTACAAGGATGCTGGACTCTTGTTTTTTATTTTCTGCCATTTGCTATCTGCCGTAGCAATACGACCTGGTACGTCTTTTAGCCAACTGTCCTGGATACCGGCATCAAGATTGAGGTAAAGCCTGCCGTCAACGACACGCCAGACTTCCGGGTCACCTACGAATTTCTTACCAACAGATACGCCAAATGCGCAATAACCGTTGTATGCAGGAACAAATTTACCAGGGTTGGCTTCAAACGTTTCCTGATTGGCTTTGCTGGAAAAGAGATAAGTTGCGCCATCGTGGACAGCTAGATAATTGCCATTTCCACGAATAGGGCGTTTACCCGTTTGATAAGAGACCACATCATAACCTTGTACTGCAGGGGTGCTATGTTTGTAGTCGCCAGCCATCACAGTTGTGTTCAGGCCAATTAAGGCAACAAGTGCCAGTAGAGTTGATTTAAAGCTCATTACAGTTTCTCCTTATTTAGGATTGTTAAGCGATTTTTTCGCTTTGGGTGGGTTGATTCAGTGGATTAGATGAAACAAATGGAAAATCGATGTCAGTATCAACGACATGATTGAAGTAGTTGGCAAAGATGTTCAAACCAATGTTTGCAAGAATTTCAACAATTTCAGCATCGCTGAAACCATGAACTCGTAAGGTGTGCACTTCATTTTTGTCAATGCGACCTTGTCGGCTGACAACTTCTGCCACAAATTTTAATACGGCAGACTTTTTTTCATCTGATGCTACGCCTGCGAGACTAAGTTTCACTTCCTCATCATCCAGACCGGCACCTTTACCGAGTACAGCATGCGCAGATGCACAATAGTCACAGGAGTTAATGCCCGCTATGGTCAATGCAATTTGCTCACGAAATTGAGGCGTCAAACTGCCACCAGCGAGTGCACCAGAGAACGCCAGGAAACCTTCCAATGCCGCAGGTGAATGGGCCATGGTGGCAAAAATGTTCGGTACCATTCCCATCTGGTCCTTTACTTGTTCCAGGATGGGCGTGGCCTGACCTGCCTGGTCTGTCTGAAGTGCTGTAAGTGTTGTCATTATGTTCTCCTCTTGGGTAACAGTTCTGTTTACTTGTGAATGTGAAATGTAAACAGATCTATTACCTTTGTCAACACCTATTTGACAATATTCTCTTCCCTACTTAATATCCCCCTGTTTTAAATATAATATTTATTCATTTATAGTAAACAATACTGTTTATAATATGTCAGAAAAACGTCAGGAATTAATAGATACAGCCATACGACTATTCGGTGAGCATGGGTTTCACGGGACCGGGATCGATCGAATAGCGGAGGAAGCGAATGTCTCAAAAAAGACTATGTATCAACACTTTCGCTCTAAAGAGGAATTAATTGTCGCGGCTCTAAAACACCATGATGGTCTGTTTAGAAACTTCTTTATGAAGGCCGTTGAAGACGCGGCAAATACTCCATACGAGCAACTCATCGCCATCTTCGATGTCGCCCATGCCTGGTTTTCTGGACGCGAGTTTTATGGTTGCATGTTTATAAACGCTATTGGTGAGTATTCAGATCGCAATTCTGCTATTCAACATGCATGTATCGAATTTAAACGGCTGATGAGCGGCTACATCGAAGAAATTGCCAGTGAATTACCAATAGAAAACCCAACCGAACTCGCATCAGAATTGGCAATATTACTGGAAGGCTCAATTGTAACGGCTCAGGTATCCGACAATCCTCAGGCCGCTAGCATTGCTCAGAAGGCTGCAAAAGTGTTAATTGATAATGAAATGAAGACGTGAGTCATTGAAACCCGTTTGCTAATGATTCTTCGTATGCTGCCAATACATCTGTACCCTTTGGCGATGCCATTACTTGAACATTGTTGCTCAATATTAGAAGAAATCCTAAACATTTTAATTTATTCATCAGAAATGCGTTACATGAAATTATAGTAGTTAAATTGTCAGCACCCTTCTATAACAGCTTCACGGTTTATTACTTTTTTAGCATAAATCATAAAGGTGATAGCACTCGTTTTCATGATTAATGCATACACTAAAGCAATAACGGAAAGATCCGGTCTCTTCAGTAGAGTGGACGCTACCAGCATGGCGACTGCAATATTCTGTACGCCAAGTTCATAAGTAATAGTGATGACCTGTTTTAAGGGCAAATTAAATAACCTGGCCGTACAGTAAGCCAGGCTCATGGAAAGAAAATTTAAAGCAATGGCGCTTGCACCTACGGCCAAATAGTTTTCCTTTATAGTATCCCAACCCGAGATCGTACCACCAATAATCAGAACGATGAGTATCCAAAATGCCAGCGTTCTCATTGGTTCCACCAGTTTGTTTGCGATGTCGGGCCAGAGTTTCCTAACTAGCATGCCTGCAATAATTGGAATAACCGTGAGCTTTGCCAATTTCCAGGCCATAGCTATTACCGGGAAATCCGGTATTTCACCACTCTCGAAATGTATTTTCATGCCAAGATAGACTAATAAAGGAATGGTAAAAATTGTGACGAAACTGCATATGCCTGTCAGCGTTACTGACAGGGCGACATCGGCCCTACTAGCAAAGACATAGGCATTCGATGTTGCACCACCGGGACAGGATGCTAGCAGGATGAGACCGACTGCCACTACCGGTGTAGGTGAAAAAAGCCATGCGATCAGGAAACCGAGTAAAGGCAGAAATAGCAGTTGCCCGCTTAACCCAATGGCAGCCGCTTTTGGAAATGTAAGGACTCTTTTTATGTCGTCGATGGTCAACGATAAGCCCATTCCCGCCATTACGGCGATCAAGCCCAGCGGTATGGCTTTGCTATAGAACAGGTTAACTAGATCCATCGATGATCCATCCTCTCATAAACGTGATTTCTACATTTTGATGCTTGTCATCTCTCATTGAGAGATTGGAGAGTTAAGGAGGCAAACATTGCCCCTCAAATCTTGTCAAAGAAGGTTATTCCACAATAAAGTTTTAATAACTGAGATATTCAAAAACTTCTAAGGCCGATATATTATTCATAAGTTGAAAAGAGTGTCCGTTTTACCTGTACTCTCACTATAATGACGCCAATCACCTATCCCTTACAAATATAGAGAAGAATTGCAGATGGCTTTCAAAATACATATTAATGGTACTACTCATGAGCTTGATGTCGAGCCTGAAACTCCCTTATTGTGGGTATTGCGTGACGATATCGGTTTGACTGGCACTAAATTCGGTTGTGGTATCGCACAGTGCGGTGCCTGCACCGTGCATGTTGACGGTCAGCCGGTACGATCATGCACGACCACCGTAGCGAGTGCCATTGGTCGCGAGATCACCACCATTGAAGGCTTATCGGACGACAATAGTCACCCGCTTCAGCGAGCCTGGATTGAACATTCAGTTCCTCAGTGTGGTTACTGCCAGTCAGGACAGCTTATGTCTGCAGCTGCTTTACTGTCGCGCAGGGCCGATCCTTCTGACAATGAGATTGATTCAGCTATGGCAGGTAATTTGTGTCGCTGCGGGACCTACCCTCGAATCCGTAAGGCGATCCATCGTGCTGCCGAATTGAAATCGGGTTCAAAGACATGAATACAGAAAGAGAGGTAAAGCTGACCCGTCGCACGTTTATTCGCACGATGACCGGTGCTGGCGGTGGCTTGATACTGGGCTTTCATCTTCCGGGCGCCAACGCAGCGATCGTGGTGCCAAAGCCATGGACGACACCTACCGATGGGGTCGAGATTAATGCATGGTTGACTATTGATACGGATGGCACGATCACGATTCGTGTACCGCATACAGAGCAGGGTCAGGGAGCACTGACTTCTGTCGCCATGATGGTCGCAGAGGAATTGGACGTAGCCTGGGAGAGTGTGCAGGCCGTGTTTGCAGACATGAATCGACATGTTAACAAGGGCGAAGAGTATATTGTCACGACCACTTACGGCTCTCAGCTGGTACGATCGCAACACTCTCATATCATGCAGGCAGGGGCGTCAGCGCGCGAGCGTTTGAAATCAGCGGCAGCTTCGGCCTGGCGCGTGGACCCCTCGGCCGTGATGGCAAAGCAAGATGTGCTCAGTGCCGGTAAGCATCGTGCCGATTATGCTGAATTCGCTGCGGCAGCAGCAAAGGTTTCCCTGAAGGAATAACCATCAATCAAAACGCCAAAGCAATGGTGGTTGCTAGGCAATCCAACACCGCGTCTCGATGTACCGGTAAAGGTGAATGGCAGCGCGCACTATAGTATCGACACAAATCTTGAGGGCATGGTCTACGCTGCTGTTCAGTGTTGCCCGGTTCCCTGGGGCAAACTTAAGACATACAACTTCGATGCGATAAAGGATCGTAAGGGTGTTATCGCAGCGATTGAGTTCAAAGCTACAAAAGGAAAAACTTTTACCGCCGATATGCAAAATGGTGTCGCAGTGGTGGCCGATAGCTGGTATCGAGCAAAGACCGCGCTAGATCTTATGCCTATCGAATGGGAATTTGGCGCCAACGGTGATGTCAGTGATGCGAGTCAGGCCGCACAGGCGCAAAAACTTTTAGAAGAAAGTGGCGGCATCAGTAATGAAGTAGGCTCTGGCGCAATCGGAAAAATAGAGAAGGCAGAGCGCAGCATTACGGCGGATTACTACCGGCCTTATGAAACACATGCGCGGATGGAGCCGATCAATGCCACGGTGAGTGTCACTGACGAGCGGGTCGATGTGTGGTCGCCGGTTCAGGATCAGGCAGCTCCGTTAAAAATTGTTGCAGAACACCTCGGGCGCGATCCAAATGAAGTCTTTGTGCATACCACTTTCATTGGTGGTGCATTTGGCGGCAATGGTGGTGGCCTGACAGCCGTTACCCGCCAGGCAGCTGAAATTTCCAGCCGACTGGGACGTCCTGCAAAAGTCATCTGGTCTCGAGAAGAAGACATCATGAATGATAAACAGCGACCACCGGTTCACGCGCGGCTTAGTGCTGCGCTAGGAGCAAAGGGATTACCGGATGCCTTCTTCTCACGCGCCGTCTGGTTCAGTCACGAAGGTGTGGAAAGACATGGTCCCGCTACAGCAGATTATTCGATCTCCAACATGCCCTATCTCGTTCCTAATCGAAGGCATGAACGTCACAACGTGGCCGCACATATTCCCACTGCAACGCACCGCGCGCCCGGTGCGAACCAGAACGGGTTCATGATTGAACAATTCGCTGATGAGATGGCACTGGCAGGTAACTGGGATCCTCTGGAATGGCGTATTCAAATGACCAAAGGCCTCGAGCCCTGGCAACGAGTTCTACTAAAACTAAAGGAAGTCTCCGGTTTCACGACAGATCTGGAAAAAGGACGAGGCATGGGTATCGCTGTAGTTGAAGACCATGCTTCGATTTGCGGAGCCTGCGCGACGGTTTCGGTAAGTCGACGTGGTCAACTCACAATAGAGAAATTGGTGATGGTGATGAACAGCGGTTACATGATTAACCCGCTTAATGCCAGTGAACAGATTGAGGGCGCAGCATGTTGGGAGCTATCCCATGCCTTATATGGAGGACTCGATCTCAGCGAAGGTCATTTCAAAAATAATAATTTCGATACTTATCCGCTAATGCGCATGCCGCAGATGCCCGAAGTCGAGATCCATTTTGCATTGTCACAAGATGGTTGGTGGGGCGGCATGGGTGAACCAGGTGGTCCTCCGGCACCGCCAGCGGTTGCCAATGCCATTTATTTCGCAACCGGTAAACGGCCTCGCTCTACACCATTCAACCGGCACGACCTTAGCTGGGGTTGATGTGTTTGAATAATTCCAGAACTTCTTATCAGTACAGGAGCCAGGTGTAAGCTAAGGTTTCATCCTTGATTGCCACCCCAGGTATATGTGAAGACTACGCGAGATAACTAATGACACTTCTTTAAGTGTTTACTAAGCAACCACCAATTTACCGGCCATGCCGCTAGAAAACCTGCAATCACCGCAACTACGATCGCGATCCAAAATATTGGCGACAAGATCGAATCCGCCTGCATTCCTCCCATGGCGTAATCCACCGCATTCATTACTATTTCCATCACGCCAATCGAAATAGCTTCACCCAACCAAATCATTTTCAAGGCTTCTAAAAAACTTTTCTTCTTGTGCTTCATCACCGGTAACAATCCAAGTGTGAACCCGGATATATAAGCCAGTGACGTAGCTAATATAATCGTACTCCAAACACTCAGACCTAAAAGCAGACCAATTGAAAGCCCTGTTACTTCACCAATTACGCAGCCCGTTAAACAGTGCAACGTAGCATGTGCTGAGGTAATTAGGTTGTTGTCACTATTTTGCTTATGAACTTGCGTTTCCATATATGCCTCCGTTAATACCAAAATCTAATTCCGGCTACCAGGGACAGATTTTCATTTTCTTCACCCTCAGCTCGGATAATATCGGCAGTCTCACCAAAAGCACGCGACCAGTTAATGCCCAGATAGGGCGCTATTTCTTTTGTAATTTCATAACGCAAACGAAAACCGGCTTCAAAACTACTGACTCCAGAACCAATCCCTGACGCTACATCATTGGATAACGAGAAGTTTGCCTCAATACGTGGTTGCAATATTAGCTTTTGCCGTATGCGTATTTCGTATTCACCTTCTAACCTGAATGACACATCTCCTTTATTACTAATGAATGATGCAACATCAATTTCAAACCAGTAGGGCGCGAGCCCCTGCAAACCAATTACCCCATATGTTCTGGAAGGGTCTGGTTTTACATCATGACGGACTCCAGCCTGCAAATCCCAAAATGGACTGATTGCCCGACTATATAAACCTTGTAGCTCAAACTCTTCGAGTTTCTCTTCCTCAAGGAAATACTCTCCTTCACTCTTCATCCAGAACTTATTCAAATCATTGCCGTACCAGGCTTGCGCGTCCCAATTGAACAATGATTCACCCTCGTGAGATTGATACTCAACACGTTCCCCCATCACCAGAAAAGTCGGCTGTCCACCATGATGATTGCGCAGTTGCTCTCTAGCCTTTGCCATTTCAACTGGATCGTAATACTTATCAGCCATTTCTTGTGCAATTGACGGACTAAGCATTGTTATGCATATAACAAGTAAATTAATTTGCCTAATCATGATGTCTTTTGTTCCGAGGGTATGACTGATACGACTCGCATCATTCCCGCAATCATGTGATAGAGGAGATGACAGTGCATCACCCAATCACCAATGGCGTCCGCGGTAATATCAACGGATAGCTTTTCTCCAGGCTTTATAGTGATGGTGTGCTTACGTGGTTTATTTGAATGCTCTCCAGTGACAACATCAAAAAACATCCCGTGTAAGTGAATCGGGTGCGGCATCATTGTGTCATTGACGAGAGTCATGCGTAAACGTTCACCTTCATAAAATTCTATAGGCTTTTCTACTTCAGAAAATTTGATACCATCAAAAGACCACATGTATCTTTCCATATTGCTCGTGAGGTGAAGTTCCAGTTCACGCTCAGGTTCGCGCTTATCTGGGTTTTCATCGAGACTTTCCAAATCCGTGTATACAAGCACTCGATGCGCTTCGTTTTCTAAACCATTTGGAGGCTCATCTAATCTGTTTGCCGGTGCCATTGCCTGGCCGACCACGCCAGAACCCCGTGGATGATCATGCGTGATCATATTTGTCATCTTATGGCCATGATGATTCCCGTTTGAACTTGTCATACTGCCCCCGGAATCATGCTCCATCCCCATATCACGCATATTTAACAAGGGTCTTTTGCGTAAGGCAGGTACATCGGCAATAAATTCCGCAGCACTTGCTAAGGTTCCGCGCGTGAATCCGCTTCTATCATTGCTTTCACACATGATAGTGTGAGCACCCTCGGACTCCGGCTGCACAATGACGTCGTAGGTCTCTGCAACACCAATTTGAAACTCGTCAGTCTCAACCGGCTTGACATTTAGCCCGTCTGCTTGTACCACGGTCATAGGAAGTGTGGGGATTCGCACATTGAATATGCTCATTGCCGAAGCATTAACAAACCGTAATCGTACTCGCTCACCTGGTCTAAATATTCCTGTCCAGTTTTCTACAGGACTATGGCCGTTTAAAAGGTAGGTATAGGTTGTGCCGGTTACATCAGCAATATCAGTAGGGTTCATTCTCATTTCGCCCCACATCTTTCTCTGCTCAATTGCACTTCCCAAACCTTTCGTCTCAATATCGGCAAATAAATCACCAAGCGTCCGCTGCTGCTGATTATAAATATCACTGTTTTTCTTCAAATTTGTAAAAACACGTTTGGGGTTTTCAAACGCCCAGTCAGATAACACGACGATAAACTCCCTGTCGTATTCAACAGGGTCAACATTACGTGGTTCAATGATGATGGGCCCGTAGTGACCTAATTGCTCCTGCAGACCCGAATGGCTGTGATACCAATAAGTGCCCGATTGAATGACGGGAAATTTATAGGTAAAGGTCTCTCCCGGTTTGATTCCAGGAAAACTTACGCCGGGGACACCGTCCATATAAAAGGGAAGCAAAATCCCGTGCCAATGAATGGAAGTATCCTCTTCTAAATGGTTGGTGACCCTGAGCGTTACTTCATCACCTTCTGTCCATCGTAAAAGCGGTGCTGGTAGTTGATTATTTATCAATATTGCACTTCCAGTTCTACCATCGATACTGTATTTGCGTTTTGATACAGACAGATCAAAGACATCACCAGACAAGGCTTTAAGACCATCAGTATCATTAAGATTTCCTGACTTTGCCCAGCCAGGAATCAGATACTGCATAGCCACAGAAGTGCCGAGTAGAGCGGTATTTTTGATAAACCTTCGGCGATTTTTGTCTACATTCATTACTTGATAATCTCGATATTTGTAATATACTATATACCCCTATAGAGTATATTGTCTATTAATATTATGAAAAATGAAAAATCTGCCATCAACAAGCGATTGAATCGAATCGAAGGGCAAGTTCGGGGAATTAACAAAATGATTGAGGAAGAACGCTATTGCATTGACGTTCTTCAACAAATGCAGGCGATTAAATCCGCATTGGCAAAAGTAGAAAATTTAATTCTTAAAGATCATGCTGCTTCATGCGTAGAAAGCGCGATTGCTTCAGGCGATACAATTGAACAACGTAAAAAATTTGGCGAGCTTGTAGAACTGTTTAGTAAAGTGAAAACCTGATATTCAAACTAATTTGATAGTTTCTCTACTTTGATAATTTTTAAGTCTGGAACGGCATAAGATTGTACTGAATCGAGTGCGGAGGTATCACGGGGATTAATCACACCTATTCACAAAAAAATAATATTTTTTCATTATCTTAATGTCGATGTTGCCAATCGACATCATTCAGTTATTTCAATATTTCTAAGACTTAGATTGAACTTAAATTATTGCCAGACGCCGCAACTAATTATTCTTAACGGACATAAATCACGTAGATTGTTTATATAAATAGAGTATTTACTCTATAATAAAGTTGTCCAATTTCTGTTTCAATGCCACCTTAACCAAACAGGGTATATTAACCCATTCGCTTACATATCAAGTACGGAACAAGAGCGGATCAGATTATTCGCATCGTTCAAACTCTTTGGGGGAAAAATGATGAACGAGAGAGAGACAATACGTAAACAGCAAGCAGAGCTGATCACAAAGGCAGCTGCAGATAGCGAAATGGGACAGTTGTTACGTCGCTATTGGCAACCCGTTGCGCTTAGCCGAAAGCTGCAGCCCGGCAGTCCTCCACAGGCGATTCGTATATTGGGTGAAGAACTTGTGTTATTTCGTAATGATGAAGGTCGTCCGGGCTTACTAAATAGAAAATGTGCTCATCGCTGCGCAGATCTCAGCCTGGGGCGTATTGAAAATGGCGGATTGAGATGTCTCTATCATGGCTGGTTATTCGACATCGGTGGTAATTGTCTGCAACAGCCCACCGAGTCCGCTGAGACACAAACCTGTGACAAAGTTAAACAAACGGCCTATCCCTGCTATGAAACTGGAGGTGCTATTTGGGCCTACTTCGGGCCGGGTGATCCACCGGTTTTCCCGCGTTTCCCAGCACTCATGGCGCCCGAGGAACATGTCGTCACCCACCAATGGTATACAAAAAGCAATTTTCTTCAGGGCAATGAAGGAAATCTCGATCCTAGTCATACCTCTTATCTACACGGCTATGTCGAAAAGGGGGAGAAGGCACCCTGGACTGACGCATTTAACTGCTTCAAGGTTGATCCAGCCCCCAATTTATTTGTTGAAGATACTTGCTTTGGCGTAAGAATTTACGCAGAACGGGATTCCGAAGAAGAAAATAAGAAAGTACTCAGAACCAGCAATTTCATTATGCCGAATGCCGCAGCTGCTAATGGCTTCGAAACTGGTTTTGGTATCGGTGGATGTGCCATGGTCTGGCATGTGCCGATTGACGACGTGCAACACTGGCGCTTTGAATTCACTTTTCATTGTAAAGTGTCGAGAGAGGAAGGTCTGGATGAGATTGATCGAATTTTTAATAGTGAATTTACAGAGGATGGTATGCCACTAAGGAAAAACGAGAACGGATTTATACAGGATCGAGAGGAAATGAAATCAAATTCTTTCAGTGGTGTAGGACCATGCTTCCCTCTGCATGATATCTTTATTGTTGAAAGCCAGGGAGAAATACATGATCGGACGCAGGAGCATCTCGTCCATTCGGATGTCGCTATTGTCCGCGCACGACAACAGATACGTGAAGGCCTGCAAGATATTAAAGAAGGGAAAGATCCTCGCGGAATAGCCCGCAATACAGATGACAGTCTGTTTCCTGATTTTCTCGTCGTGACAAAATCACTTGATAGAGATACCGATAGTAAAGAACATTGTTACCAGCTTGAAAAAGAGGATATTTACCGTCTGGACACGTCAGGCTGAAAACAATATTACGATATTTTAAACATAGTTATGTCCGCATCAACAATACCTAGACTCGCTTATGGGCAAGATGAACTCATCGCTTAATAATTTTTTCCGTGTGTTCGGTCCCGGCTTGCTATTCGCCGCAGTTGCGATCGGTGTATCCCATCTCGTGCAGTCTACCCGGGCGGGTGCATTTTACGGACCGGCCATGATTTTGTTCGTGCTTGCGTCGATGGCAGTAAAGTACCCCTTTTATCGCTTTGGCCCCCAATACACAGCGGCTACCGGCCGCACCCTGGTAGATGCGTTTCGCCGACAGGGTCTTTGGGTTTTCATTCCATTTTCCTTATTGATGGTGCTTACTTCCTTCATCGCCATAGCAGCCCTCTCCAGTGGTACTGCTGTAATTGCCGGCAACGCGTTTCAGCTTGATTACAGTCCCGTCAAGATAGCGGTTTTTCTGCTCGTGGCAAACGCCGTGATACTCGGTTTCGGCCGCTATCATTGGCTCGACATTATTATGAAGCTATTTGTCTTTATTCTTTCATTGTCAACCATTGCGGCGACACTAATTACCTTACCCATCATCGACTGGTCGCGCACAGTTCAACAATTTCCACCGGAGATGACCAAGACAGCCATCATATTTATCGTTGCGCTGGTAGGCTGGATGCCGGCACCGCTTGAAGCGGCGGTGGGTCATTCTTTATGGACTAAAGCAAAGGCCAGTGACAGCGGGTATCGGCCCAAGATTAAAGAATCGATCATGGATTTTCATGTTGGCTATGTGGGTACATTGTTCCTGTCCTTTTGTTTTATGTTGCTTGGAGCTGGCGTGCTGCAGGCAGAGGGTAACGAATTGGCCCGCGGTGCTGCTGCTTTCACCGGACAATTTATTTCACTATACGAATCAGCCCTGGGCGAATGGAGTGGTATATTGGTGCGAGTTTCCGCCACTGTAGTTATGTATTCCACCCTTCTCGCTGCCACCGACAATTATGGCAGGATGATATCTGGTATTTTCCTGCGTCTGAATACGCCGGAGCAGTCCTGGGAGCGAGATGCCGGTCAACTGCCATCTGTTTTATACAACGTTCTAATTGTTGTATTGAGTACGGGTGGTTTTTTTGTATTTCTTTTGTTCGCTGAGTCATTTCGTACATTGTTAGCAATCGCGACAAGCGCGGCTTTTATCTCCGCGCCTTTTATCGCAGTATTGGTTTACCGATCAATCACAAGTGATGACCTGGAAGATTCCCAAAAACCAACGCCCGGTTTACGAAGATACAGTATCTTCTGTATTGCTGCGTTAACGGTTTTTGCCATCGCTTATATTTTCCTGTTACTAACTTAACAACTTCAACTTCGATTAAGCAATACGAATTTTGTCGAGATGGAAAGATAAAACTAGCAATTAGCAAATTGATCGAATTTGTTCCTGTTGAAACAATTTGGGATAGCTCAAATGAAAAATACTATTTTTTACCTTGTGGTACTCGTAAGCTTATTTTCAACGACAAAGCATGCTCTCGCCAATGACATAGACATTATCAGGAAGGCAAGCCTGGCTCACTTTGACGCACAGAACCGAGGCGATGCAGAAGTCCGCATCGCCCATCACAGGCCTTATCACACTCAATTTTCAGATGGTGGAGAACTAAAAGTAGGAAACTCTCTTGATGAACAATTAGAGTCAGCTCGAAACTTGTACGGAACTGGTATCAAATTTGATCTTGACCTTACAAATATGAATATCCAAATTTACAATGATGCTGCTGTCGTTACAGGTCACGTGGTCGGCACGGTGACTAAACCGGATGGTGAAGTCTTGATTGCACGAGAACAACGAACTGCTGTGTTGATAAAAGAGAACAGCGTCTGGAAGGAAGTTCACGTGCACATCTCGCCATTGACATCAAAGTGATGCCCGGTTCGGGATTAGAATTGGGTCTGAAACAGACCTTTTTCAACATGAATTAATCAATCCATGCTCAAGATATCGAATCACACCCGTGGATTTTTAATAACCTTTATTGGTGTCCTGGTAATAACACCGGATGCTCTATTGTTTCGACTGGTAAATACAGATCTCTGGACCATGGCTTTCCTGCGTGGCAGCTTAATGCCTGTGGGCTTATTCTTGATATTTCTCGGCTACTACCGGAAACGCACTCTGCAATTAATACTAAATATCGGTAGTGCTGGTATTGTCGTTGCTCTATTGTCGCTGTGCTCGAATATGGGATTTGTTACGGCATTAACTTACACCACCGTAGCAAAAACACTGATTATACTGGCTTGCATACCGATGTTTACTGGCCTTTTTTCCTGGTTTTTTCTAAAAGAAAAATTGAATTTGGCAGGCATTTTGACACTAGTAGTCAGTTTCACCGGCGTGTGTATAGTAGTCGGTGATAACGCGAGTTCCACAGCACTCAATAAAGGATTAGTAGGAGATCTAGCTGCGTTGCTTACTGCGCTATGCTGGGCGGCCATCTTTACTTATCTAAGACGTCATAAAGAAGTCAATATGATACCGGCTATTGGTCTGGGATGGATTGCATTGGCATTGGTGTCACTGCCATTTGCACAACCATTTTCACTTAACACTACTCAATTGTCAGCCGCATTGCTAATGGGCTTGATTGTTCTTCCTGTCTCATTCAGTTTAATCGCGATTGGACCTCGCTATCTGCCTGCCCCGGAAGTAAGTCTTTTATTGCTTCTTGAAACAGCTCTGGGGCCACTCTGGGTGTGGCTGGTTATTCACGAACAACCTGGCACTAATACGCTCATTGGCGGGACAATCGTAGTTATTTCAATCGCGGCTTATTCGGTATCGCAACTCGTCACAATGAAAAGAACAGTAAAATTGGAAACCAGTCATTCTTAACGTAAACATCAATACCTGCTTCTGATTTGCAACTGCTATACTTACCCTACCCCGATTAATTTAGTAGACAGAGGTCAGATGATGAACTCTCTTTCGATTCAGAAGCAACAACCACTGGCACTGGCGACTTCACAAATCCATCGAAGTTGCAGCCTCGAGGAACTCCAATTTACTTTTTTGAACGTAGCCCCGAAATTTGTCAAGGCAGATGCTTTCGGTGTCTATCTGTTCGACGACAATCTGGAGACTAAAACAGTCACAGCACATCAGGCCAATAAAAAGTTTCTTTCTGAATATGAAAAAATTCGAACAGAGGATCCACTGTTTAGGTTTATTTTACAAAAAAAGAAATTTACCCACTCACTGGATATTTTTGATCAGTGCGACTGGATGCAGCAACCATTACATGACTTTTTATCACGTTGGGGTCTGGATTATTCAATAGAGGCCCCGCTGATTCATAACGGTAATATATCAGGCACCTTGAATTTCGCCATCGGTGGTGAGCAATATTTCGGCAAGGAGAGTCTTGCTGCTGCTCGTTTTTTATGTAACGAATTTAATATCACCTATAAACGTATTCTTGACTTCAGTAATTTGAAAAATGAAGTTGAGACCCTGAGGTCTTCAAAAAAGCCGACTCAGAGTTTATCGAAACGTGCGCAGGAGGTACTTGAATTACTGACAACTGGATTGAATAATCAAGCCATATCCGAACACCTCCACATCAGTGAGAATACCGTGCGATATCATATCAAGCAGATCTACAGAGTTTTCGCTGTACATAACAGGGCTCAACTACTCAGATATGTGTTCTCAAATATAGACACAACAAAACAGCAGCACTAAGCGGCCCGGCTTAACCTTCCATGCGTTTATTCTGAGTGTCTTGCACCAATAAACAGCCCAGTGCTTGTTACTGATTATTCCTTTTCCATATAGGCCGGTCGTTTCCAGATACCACGCTCATACATGCGTTCAACGGCATCACCGACAACCCTGTCATTGTCCTCGTGTTTGAGAGGTGGATCCTTCAGACAACGATTCTTATCGTATAGAGGTTCATCGTAAATGAGTCTAAATTGCTCGGTACGCAGGTCCTTCAACCAGTTACCCCAGAGTGAACGCGCACGGTATTGTCTGAGCGCTTCAATATCGATAATGCCGCCAGCATAAGAAGCCGCGCCGCCAGATTTGTGGTTGGAAATTATCTGACCCTGGTAGTCAACAATCATTGAATTGCCGCCAAAAGTATCAATAGGAAAAGGGGAATCGGGCATCGGACAATAACCACCGGGATTGGGGGCGATCACAAACATCGTATTATCCAGGGCCCGTGCACGGTTTTGTACTTCCCACAAACCGTTAGCGACATAGGGCTCAGGATAACTAGGCCTGTAGACAATTTCCGCACCGTTCATGGCCAGACCACGTGCGGTTTCAGGATAGCTACCCT
>WLWP01000002.1 GCA_012103505.1 Pseudomonadales bacterium
AGCATCTGAACATACAGCGCAAGGAATTCAGCCAAGATTGTTGATCGAGCAAACCGTCAGCAAAGGGTCGGAAGCAGACGGTCAGAACCCGCTGTTTCTACTTCCGCTTTCGGCCAACAAGAGACGTCCGCAGGGTCCCTCGCAATCAGTCGACCGATTTCGCTGGCGCTTGAAAACTCCCAAGGTTACCTATGTCTTCTCGGGACATTTCTTCAACAAAACCTGGCGGCCAGAAGTTGTTTGCAACCTCTCCTTCCCACATTTTTTTCCAAGCTGGCCACGTCGCTAAAGTAGTTCTGGCTGCCCGGAGATAGCCATCATCTTGTTCTTTCACTCCAAGGCCAGAACTGTGGCTAATGTATTGCGCTTCAACAGCATGCCAGTAGGTTTTGAGCATGAAATTCAACTGTACCCATTCTTCTGGCGTGTATTCAGCCATTGGGTTTTCCATTGATTTGTTGGCGATTTTCATTGCCTCGGGGTCTTTAAACCATTCGTTGTACATATTGCTCAAATGAAACGAAATCTGCCTGCCAGCTTGCATCTCAATCAGTTTCGAATTGGTTCGGGTTTCCCGAGCAAGGTATAGGAGCGTACCAACAACCGCCGCAGCCCCAAGTACTTCACCGACCGCGCCAATAGCATCCCAGTTCATCGTTCTTCCCCAAAAAACAAGAAGAATATACGCTTCGGTAAATGGCGGATATGGGTCGATCAGAGACCAAGCGGCGGACTCAGCATGCGTCTGCTTACCCCGCTAGTTTGAAGTAGATCACGATATATCGCTGATTTTCTCCATAGCCGTTGTTCAGGGGTGCTGTTCCACAGACTCAGTTCGGCCAAGAACAGCCGCTCAATCCACAGACTGGATCACAGAGAGTCTTGGAATATCGTCTTTGCTAGCGCGATAAAACGCGGCACGTCTTCAGTGCAATCCCAGGATGGATTTTCTAGTTCTGACTTAGCATAGGGTTGCATTCCCCCCATTCATGGTCAGTGTCCTTGCGAAGCTCGTGGCCGGCTAATCGTTTTTGCTGGTGAGAATCCCTTTCGCAGCGATGGCGAGCAAAATCAACACAAGGAACACGCTTGGCAATCCCGGTAGGAAACCAAGCACGCTAATCAAGCTCGATTCACCGAGTGGGCTATCACCAAAGGTCAAAGCACGGTTAGCCGACGCGTTTCCTAACCAGTAAAACACTGTGAAAGACCACGCGACGTAGACAAATCCATAGGCGAGCAATTTTTCTTGGGATTTGGACACGTTCATGTGGGGTAACGCAAAGGCGACCGCTAACACGAGCAAACCGTTTGTTACGCCACCGGAGTGTGCACGCACCCATCCTTCAGTAGTACCGTAGACAGAAAAATCTAATATATTCCCAGGCCAAATCTCGAAGCCTCCGACCAAACTAAACATCAACATAAACCCCGCCAACATTGAGACTAGGAGTACCAGAAAACCATTTGCCAGCATTACACGCTGTAGTTGAGACATGTCGTTCCTTATTTTTATTCAGTAAAGTTAACGTGCTGGCTGAGTGAGATGTGATGGCAGGCTCATATCCTCACTTGTCGTATCTATGACAGGCATGGGCCCTAAATTTCCAAGTTGCGCATTGTAAGCGATCCAATCATCCAACCACTCGGGTTCATTCTCTTGTCGAGGGTTATAACGGGGATGTAACGCTCGCAGCAAGAATGGACCTACTTTTCCAGCCACAGCACCAAGTTGACGCAATGTCCCCGCCAAGCGCTGCAGCTGGCTTCCTTTTTGATCCCGGTGAAGTGCTGAAGTCATTCCGATACACCCCAACCCAAGTACATGGAACGAACCATGAACAACACCCAAAGCGCGCACCCAATAGCTGCCATAAAGGTGTTCATACACATCAAATGCAACTGTTTTATGCTCGCATTCTTCTGCCATGTGCGCGATCCAAAATGAAGCCACGTCGGCTTGCGCATTTTCGAAAAGCGCTTTGCGATCCCCAAGAATCCAATTCGTAAATCCGTTGGTCATGCATTCAAAACCGGCCGAATACGCCAACCGTGTCCGCAAACTTCGTTTGCTCAACCTCTCGTACGCAACAGAAATTCGCGCTTCTATGATAGAGAATTGTGGATGCCCGTTTAGGGTTAAACGTTCGTTCAATCGCCGGTGGCATCGGTAATGCTGCGCTTCCTGTCCAATGAATCCCTTCATGTCCTCGAGTAACTGCTCATCTTCGACCAGCTGCTGCGCCTCCCTCATGGTTTTACACAAGAAGGGCTCGAGATAAGGCATCGTTAACGACACACCGTTATAAAAGTGAGCTCTGTAGGGGGCTAGAGGTATCCACAATGGGTCTAGGTCTTCAGGAAATGCAAAATCAAAGCTACGCACCGGAATTACGGCAAGATCATTGACTTGTCTTTGGTTAGAGCCTTCCGTCATCGTCTCGCTCCTTGTTGACACGTCCGCGACAACGGACGATCAGGTCGCGTGCCCCGTTAAACTATCACGTTCGCAATCACTTTGTGCTACATCAAATTTTCAAGTACCTGGCCACAATTTTCAAAATTCCCAACGTCGGCTTTCGGCCGAGGGTGTGTGAAAACTATTCCAACTTCGCGAAGTGACTGAAAATCGTGAACGAGAGCAACCCCCTTAGAAGTTGGTACGCACGAACTGCAAACGAGCGCGTTCGCATACGTGTTTTGTTTTTGGGTGAGGAGTTTTCACACGGCCTCGGCCAACAGCAGTCGCGAGCGCTTCGCCATGGGTAAGGAGTATGATCCAACATAGTGGATTGATGAGTATCGGCAATGAAGAAAATTGGGCTGGTTGGCGGTTTAACATGGATTTCGACTCTCGAGTACTATCGAGAGATCAACCAAAGCGTGGGCACTCATCTTGGTAAACATCACTCGGCTTCGGTTTTAATCGAAAGTCTAGACAGACAGGTATTTTTAGACGCAGCAACGAAAGACCCCTCAGAAAAATCGTGTGCGGATCTCATAGTTGAGGCATTTCAAACTCTGAAATTAGGGGGCGCTGAACTGTTTGCGGTCTGTGCAAATGGCATACATCAGTTTGCACCCATAATTCGAGAAGAAACAGGCATCTCCCTAGAAAGCATTGCTACAGCAACTGCAAAACACGCAAAATCTTTAGGCTTAGTAAACGTAGGTTTGTTAGGTGTGGAAAGAACCATGGAGGGAACGTTCTTCCATGAGGCGTTAAGAGCACAGGGCATCGAAACCACTATCCCAAACAAGGCTGACAGGTCGTTGGTTCATACAAGAATTGTCGAGGAACTAGTGATCGGTGAGTTTAACGACCGAACGCGCTTGGATTTTGAGCAGGTGTCCCGCGACCTCCAACGAGACGGTGCGGAAGCGATAGTTATGGGCTGTACAGAAATTCCGCTGATGTTTCCCAAAGGGGCAATCGGCGATATTCTCGCCCTTTCAACCACCAAAATTCATTGTGATGCGATAGTTAACGCAGCGCTTTGAACGGCCGCTGTGGGTCGCGAAGAGAGCCTCTTTTTCTGCCACCCGTCACCGTCTGCTTTTGAATGAGATTACAGAATCTGATTCCACTTATCGATAAGAGGAATCGATCATGTTTACCTTTCAACTGCTAGAAGAAGCAGATTTTCGAGAGCCCTGGAACAAGGGTAAGCTCGTTGGCCAACGGAGACCGCTTAAACTCAAAGAAATTTGGGGTATCAGAATCCGGCTACAAATGGCCAACAGAGTACGCGATCTGGCGATGTTCAATCTCGCCATCGATAGCAAGCTACGCGGATGCGATTTGGTTCGCCTTCGTGTATCGGACGTGACCCATTCTGGCTGTGTTATGTCTCGCGCTAATGTCATGCAACGAAAAACTGGCCAACCGGTACAGTTTGAGATTACCGAAGAAACCCAAGCATCGGTGTCAGCCTGGATTACAGATGCTGCCCTAAATGCCAGCAACTACCTATTTCCCAGTCGAATTCGCGCATCTGCACACCTTTCGACCAGACAATATTCAAGAATCGCCCATCGGTGGTTCGAGAGCATAGGGCTCGATCCATCAATTTATGGCACCCACTCCATGCGCCGAACGAAGGCCCCGCTAATCTACCGGAGAACTAAGAACCTTCGGGCAGTTCAGCTGCTACTTGGCCACACCAAACTCGAAAGCACCGTTCGCTATCTCGGCGTAGAAGTAGATGACGCGCTCGAATTGGCTGAGCAAACCGAGATCTAGCTCCCTGAAAGCGGCCGTTCGCCAGCGGTCGCTGTTCGGCCAAAAGCACTCTCAGTCAAATCCACCGAAACCTTCTACAGCAAACGTAAAGTTGGGCGGTATCACCTCTGTGCGTAGATGCTTCACCGATTGATATTCAGTTGAATGCCAAAATTTCTGGAGCGCGTCCATGGACGGGAATTTGAAAATCGTAAGAGATGCGCCTGTCACCCACTTCCCTTCAAGATGATCGATCGCTTGTCCCGATTGACCTGCAACGATCACTTCGGCACCAGCAGCTTCCAGTAATGGATGTGCCGCTTCAAAGTAGGGCGTGATGTCTCCATGATCAGCAGACATGATAGAGCTTGCGATGAGATACGCTGGCGTTGATTCTTCGGACACGGTTCGCCTCCTATTTGGCTAGTTTCTCAATAACGCTATCCACAATAGCATCCCATTCATTTTTGCTTGGCTCGGCATAGGCGTTTTTGCCTCCGCCAGACGCACTCCATAACACAACGTCTGGCGACAGCTTTCGGTACTGCTGGAGGCTTCGGATTAACGCACCAGTGTTACCTCCCGCAGAAGGAATCGCGAAGGTCTGCCAATCGTCGTGACTGCGAAACAAGGTGTCGCCTGTGAAGAGATAGCTTTTGCCGTGCGGTGAGCGATACAGGTAGGTGACGCTCCCAATTGAATGGCCAGGTGTGTGTAATACGTCAATTCCGTGGTGCGTTTCTACTTCTTCGGTAAAGAGCATGTCCACAACGCATGTTTTCGCAACGGCCGATTCTTCGTCGGCATGACAATAGAGCTTTGAGTCAAATCTACTACGTATGAGTTCTAGCGATGGTCCAGTTTCATCGACATGGCTTAGAAACTGTGCTTCGAGACCACCAAGCGATTGAATATGATCCAACTCATCTTCGTGGGATGTGTTGTAAATGAGCACATTCCCTTCATCTCGCTGAATTAAGTAGGCGTGTGCATGGACGTTGCCAAAAGGGACTTCTAACTTTGATTGCCAAATGTCTGGGTAAAGCTGTTTCATCTAGAGACTCCAAGTTGGAACCAGCTTAGTACCTCAACCTTACTTTAGGTCAAGATGTATTTTTGGCTGCTTTGGGTGGAGGCTGTGTAAAAACTACTTGTCGTTTCTCTTAGTCCTGAAAATCACGCGGTAGAATTGGTTTGATGGCAAGTCGATTCTGCGAACAGTATTTCAGAGCACTGTCGCGTGGCTTCTGTTTTGTCTTCAGTTTTTACACAGTCTCGGCCGAGGCTGTGTAAAAACTCGACTCTACCGCATCTTATCGGGCCGTACTTTCCTTCAGACGAGCGAACTTGTTAGATCGCCGCGATGAGTTTCTGGGTACCGATCAGGTTAATCACGCGCTTCATGTTGTAAGCCAGATGAAGGCTCATTTCGGTCGCTACTTTCGGCTTTGTCTTGGTTAAAAAGTGCGTCGCGCCCATCCAAGCCTTCAGCGTCCCGAACGGATGTTCTACAGCCGCTCGCCGGGTACTCATGCGTCCCGGTTCTTCTTTCATTCTCGCGTCTAGCGGCTCAACTACTTCTCCATGCACCTACCGTGCGACACGGCGATATTTGGCCGTCGTACATTGATCGCGCTTCACACAGCTTGCGCAGTTCGATGTCCAATTCTTGCACTGCACATTGCGAGATCGCTTAACGACCACAACAGTCAGTCAAATACATTTCTTATCTGTTGAATGAACCACTCTACACCTCGGTCTTGGAGGTTTTTCCGACTAGCGATTGAAACACGGATTGGTTTTAGTTGTGGAAATCTAAGTACATCCAAGCCCAACAGTTGTGCATGACTTTCGGCCAGCCTTCTCGGACAGGTTGCGATATGGTTTGATTGGGCTGCTATTAGTAGTGCAGTGAGCCATCTTGGTACGATACTTCCATGAAAATCAGAAAAGTCGAAATCAGAATCCCCTGCAACGGTCTCGCTTGGAGAATCCGCCCAAATATGTAGCGCGGAACGGTACTTCTTTTCAGTGATTCTTCCTTTCGAGATCGGATGACCGGATCGGCAGGCAATGGCAAATTCGTCGTCGTATAGCGGCGCCAGCGCTACTTCGATAGGAGCCTGCTCGAATCGGCCAATCGCAGCATCGATCTCTCCACGTCGCAGTTTTTCGAATACTTCAACTTCCGGCAAGTGCACAAATCTAAGTCCAACGGTCGGCGCTTCTCGCTCGATCTGCGCTAGTAGTGAGGTTGCTGCGGTTGCAGTGACAAATTCAGGTGCAGATATGGAGAACACCCGAACTGAATTTTTGGGGTCGAACGATTGGCCAATACCAAGCGTTTCTCTAGCCAGATTGAGGAGCATTTCAACCTGAGGTTTGAGCTGGAGAGCCCTTTGGGTTGGCTCTAGCCCGTGCGGCCTTCGGATAAAGAGTGGATCGTCAAACAGTTCTCGCAGGCGACCAAGAGCATGACTGATTGTGGATTGACCGAGCTCTAGAGAGAGTGCTGTTCGAGTCACACTGCGGTGCTCTAGAAGCTGCTGAAGGACGAGTAAAAGACCTCCATCCATCTTTCTGATTTTCGATATGTCGATATCTGTATTCATTCATATTCAATATCATAAATATCAGTCCATTGATACCATCCTGCGCAAACCAAGACAGGCATGTAGTTCGTCAAGGGTTTGTAGTATTGCCGCTACAAAGCGCCCGATCGAGTTTGAGGTAGTTATCTAACTTGGGTGTGCGTTGAATTCTTAGCGCACCCCAAATGAACTTGAAACAGGAAACATGATGAGAAAAATAACTAGGAGAGAGTTCATCTATGGAGGCAGTGTCATCGCTGGTGCCGGTGCTGCTGGAATTTACTTCGCTGGTGATCCTATCGAAGTGTCACCGGAGATAAAGAACGCAGTACCTCGAGTGCCGAACGGATCGCCTGCTTCGAAATTGGGCATGCGCGGGTCACATGATGGCTCGTTTGAGGTTTTCCATGACATGAGCTGGCAAGGCGGCACGCAGTGGACGATCCCTGAAGATCTCAACGAAGAGCCTTACGACCTAGTTATTGTGGGCGCAGGATTATCAGGACTATCTGCTGCGTGGCGTTGGCAGGAACGGGCCGCAGGAAATAGCCGCATTCTAATTTTAGATAATCACGATGATTTTGGCGGCCATGCAAAGCGAAACGAATTCTATGTTGATGGGAAGCAGTTGCTTGGGGCGGGTGGCAGTACAAGCATCACCTGGCCTAATAAGTTCTCGCCTGATGGACTAGATCTCCTGGAAAAAATTGGCGTACGTTGGCAACGGTTCCTACGAGGATGGGGCATGTTGCCTAGCTACCTAGATGTTTTTTGGTATACGCGTCATGGAGTAGGTAAAAAAGGAAGATGCTATCCCCAAGGGTTTAATGGTCTAGACACGTCAGTTGTATCTGACGATCCCTTCGCAATGGATTCGTACAATGAAGATGAGCTGACGCAGATGCTCAGTGCTATGCCAGTATCGCAACAGACCCGAGAACGACTGTTTGAGATTATTCATGACGAACCCAAGGTTTTTCCCGAACTCACAGAACAACAACGTCTTAATCGCCTAACGCAAATTACTTACGAAGATTACCTTCGAGACGAATTGACGCTACCTGAGGATGGGATTGAATTACTGCGACGAGAACTCTCCGTTGGCTCAGCGGGAGTTGGCTGGGATGTATTAGCGGCTGATATTGCAGCTGCGGCTAATCTGCCGGGCTTGAGAGGGATAACCTCTTCAGAGAGGGCGCTTATCTACACTTATCCTGACGGAAACGCGACGCTGGCCCGATTGTTGGTTCGAGGGCTGATTCCTCAAGTCGCACCTCATTCGAGACAAGTAGACCAGGATATCATTCTGGCAGACTTCGATTACGATGCGTTGGACAACGATGGTTCGGCAACTCGGATTCGACTAAATAGTACGGTAATCAATGCACAGCATACAGCCGATAAAAACCAAGTTGACGTAACCTTTGTGAACGATGGTGCAGCTCGCAAAGTACGCGCCAGTCACGTAATTTTGGCGAATTGGAATCAGACCATTCCTTACATTTGCCCGGAATTACCTGAGCAACAAAAGACCTCTCTTAGGAGTCAGCAGAAAGCTCCTTCAGCCCTTGTAAACATAGCGCTAATAAACTGGCGCCCATTTGCTGATGCCGGATACGTAGCTGTTACCTATCATGACATGTTCTATGATTTAGTCGCATTACCCCTCGCGGTTGGTGTCGGGGGTTATGCTGCTCCAGAATCACCAGATGATCCAATCGTCATAAGTGCGTATCACTATTCGACGGCTTCTGGCGCTGGAGATCCCCGAGAACAAATGCGGTTGGCCCGCCACAGTTTACTAAAGCTTGACTTTAGTACGTTTGAAGAGGAAGCCATCAAACAGCTAACTGAAGTATGGGGGCCTTATGGATTTACGGAAGATCACATATCTGCCATCACCGTGAATAGGTGGCCACATGGGTCCGCTCCTACTTGGAGTTCTCTCTACGACTCAGGAGATGATTTTCTCGCAGATGACACTCCGCATGCAAAAGCACGGAAAAAATTTGGCAGAATTTCGATTGCGAATTCTGATTCTGAAGGTGAGCCCACTGCTCAGGCGGCATTTAATGCAGCCGACCGGGCAGTCCAAGAACAGTCAGGGACTTAGTAGGCACGTACTAAGGCGCGTCCAATATTATTGAGGGTCAATATACATTCTTAATGACATCATTGGCCGAGGCTGTGTAACTAACGCACCTCGTCGCGGCGTACTTTTCTATAGACCAGCGAACCTGTTAGATCGCCTCGATGAGTTGCTTGGTCCCGATTATGTTGATCACTCGCCATCAACATGTTCGGGAAACAGGGTCGACTGATAGCGGTTCTCTCCCTCGATAAATCCGCTCATCTGACTCCCCTCAACAAGAATGGTGTATTTTACTAGCTAACTCGAGTTTTCACACGGCCTCGGCCAGTTGCAGATAATCTTGTTTTAATCTCCATCAGCAGTGCAGTGTTAAGAGTTAACCTGCTAAATACACCATCACAGGACCAGGTTGTTATCACTGGCGCATTCGTCCTATTCGGAATTATTCTTGCTGGAATTTTCATAGCATGCAAAGTGTTTGGCTACGAAATTCCCGTTTGGCGCAAGCTCGCCGCAGCTGGTGCTTTTGCTTTGCTAAACGTCATTCCCATTCCAGTCATCCCTTTTGCAAATATTTTGGTTCCATCCATCGCGCTCTACGTTCTTCTTATGGACGATACTTATCAGCGCTCGATTGTGAATAAAGTGTTTGGCCTTACGTTCATCTTTGCTGTAATCGCAGTGTTGGTTCTCTATTTGCCACAGATGGCGAGATGATGGACGAGCGACACTAGGCTTCTGGGGTAAGTATTATTTTGTGTCTACTAACTTGGTAGACGAGCAATGCACGCGAAGGAAATAGCTTCTTCTTACATGGTATCGTATGCGTTCGCGTTGCTTAGAGTGAATCAGATGAAAATAGAAGCCATTCTCAATGAACAGATAGCGCACTTTGATCTATGCCCAGGTGCAACGACTATTGAACAATGGTCCCGCAAAACATGGTTAGAAACGCGCATTGGAGAGCGATTGGTTCCAATCTTCCCACTCTGGCCGATTCGGGATTCTCTGAGCAAACACGATATACACCATGTCCTAACCGGTTATCACACCGATATCCGGGGAGAATCAGAACTGGCTGCGTGGGAACTTGGTTCGGGTGGTTGTCACCTGAACATAATATTTTGGATTGACCGTGTGAGTTTCTTCTTTATCGGGCTCCTCACTTTTCCCATCGCAACACTACGAGCCATGCGACGTGGTATCCAATGCCGCAATCTGTTCAGCAGACAAATGGATGCGATTCTTGATGCCGAAGTCGAAGACATTCAGCGTGAGCTAAAGCTCTAAACTCAACTACGTTGCGCGCTTAAGTCGATCGTTGAAAATACATTTCCGATGGACGAGAACGAGGATAGAAATCTTAACTGGGATGTTCGAGCAGCTATCTGCATCGGTGTTCGACACACGCGACAACACAACGATTTGATGTCATAGCGCTCTTTTTCGTTGCTCTGATGGGCGCGAATGCCGCCTTGGCAATCAATTTCTGAAATCTAAGTACATGGAGCCCACTCACTGCTTGCCTTTTTATTACTCAGATCATCAATACTCCTAGAACCCAAAACACAGTGTGCTGGTCACCATCCAACCTTTCAGGTTGAAGTATTTCTAGTGCAGCAAAATAGATCCTGGCTACTGATCCCACTCTTCTCGCAGCAATCCATAAATCGCATCGTCAACCCATCGGCCCTTTACAAAATGGGCTCTTCTTAAAAGTCCCTCGCGTGAAAAGCCTAGTTTTTCCAATACCTTCATCGACGCAAGATTCTCGCCGTTGGTATGGGCGCTAATTTTTGCGAGCTGCGGGTAACTTGTGAATGCCTCCGAAATAACCAGCGCAGTAGCTGCCGCTGCCATGCCACGACCTCTAACACCCGCGTGGACGCCATAGCCTATGATCGCGGTTCTGCTATCTTGCTCGAGGGTGAGACTAACAATGCCGACCACGTCCCCCTGATATTCAATCGCCCAATTCGGCTGTACGTCTCGGTTCCTTGCGCGCATCTCCGTGACGAACGCGGATGCGTCACTCGATGTGAAGTTAGTTGGGACGCTGGCGTTGAACCTTTCCCAACCTGGGTCGCTCTGCCAGTAGGCAAGTACATCGACCTCATCTTCCTGCACGAAAGGTCTTAGTTGTAGGGTTTCATTGCGTAGTTGGTTCGGAATCATGTCTCCCTAGACCATACCACCATGACTGACGAGCGTCGGATCAAATTCGCAACACGCTTTTGTCCTGCGCGAAATGCTGAGTTGATACTCGCGCATAACCATCATAGAGTCGGGTACAAATGGGGTTGGGGGAAGGTTTAATGGGTCCAAAATTCGGTGCACTGCTCTTATCGATAGCAATGGCGAGCACACATGCGGCTGAGGATGATGGTACGGCTACCGGGGTAGATTTCGATCCAAACGCCCGTCTTGATCGATACGCGAAAGAGTACCTCGATCAGTGCGCTGTCTGTCATGGCGAGGACTTACGCGGTGCAGCTCAAGGCACACCACTCGTTGGAGAGTTGAAGAACGGCGACTCAGTCCCAGATCTGATCGCGAGTATCGCAAATGGCAATCCAGACAAAGGCATGCCTGTGTGGTCACAAACGCTATCAGAAGAGGACATCAAAGCCCTCGCGCTCTATATATCTGAAACGCGCGCGGGATTTAGTTATGCCAGTTTCAATTATGAAACTGCTTTCGTGGTTCCGAGTGAAACCTATACAACTGAAAAACACGCCTTCAACCTAAACGTTATCATCGACGGCCTGGATGCACTGCCTTTCTCCATCGCGCCTCTTCCCGAAGGCGGTATGCTGTTGACCGAAAAGAAAATCGGACTTTCCATCATTTCGCCCGCTGGAGAAAAGTCTGAGTTCATAGCGGATACGCCTCAAGCCTATGCCGATACCTACACACTCGATATCCAGCAAGAGTGGGGCTATGGCTGGCTTCTCGACGTCGCTCTTCATCCAGAATACGAAAACAACGGCTGGGTCTACCTCTACTTTGGCGATCGCTGTGAGGACTGCAACGCCATCAGCCGAAAATCTAAAACACCTGTCTCAATGAACAAATTAGTTCGCGGACGCATTTCGGATGGCATCTGGATAGACGAAGAAGTTATTTGGGAAAGCGATATCGAACACTACGGCTCGATTCCAGATATCGGTGCCGGTGGTCGTTTGGCTTTTGACGGCAAGGGACATGTCTTTATGAGTGTTGGTGTTACTGGCATCGACAATTTCACCGGACTCCAAGATCTTGGACGTCCTTGGGGCAAGATCCATCGCATCAAAGACAATGGTGAGATTCCACTCGATAATCCTTTCATGGAAACCGAAGGCGCCATCAAAACAATCTGGACCTACGGACATCGCAGCCCGCAGGGTTTGGAATTCAATCATCAGACCGGTGAAGTTTGGGGTACCGAGATGGGACCACGGGGTGGTGATGAAGTGAACCGCCTGCAGCCAGGACGAAACTATGGCTGGCCACTGTACTCGAAAGGTATCAACTACAACGGCACGCCAATCGATTATGGTAAACAACTCGGCATCGAATTCGACCTTAAAGACATCGTACAACCCGTCGTCGACCTGACCCCTTCCCCTGCAGTCTCTAGCTTTATCATCTACGAAGGCGACAAATTCCCCGACTGGCGTGGTGATCTTTTGGTTGGATCACTCAAAGGTCGAACGCTCTATCGCATGGAGGTTGAAGACAACGTGGTCGTTCACACAGAAACTCTGATCTCTGATCTAACTCGGTTTAGGGACATTGAGAGCGGACCAAACGGCGAGATCTATGTGCTCCTTGAACATAATTCGGGTGGTCAGATTCTGGAACTCGTCAATCAAGCTGGGGATTCTTGATGCAGATTACGAGATATTCCATCTACTTCGTCGCAACCCTCCTCACTTGGCACGCATATGCTGCACCCGAACCGCTCTATAACCCAGTGCCGGAGCCGATAGCCAAAGGCGACATCGTTGTCGCCGTAGAAGACTTTGTGCAACTACCCCAGACACAAGACTCCTCGACGCAAAACACCAATGCAGCACATGCCCGTATTCAGTACATACAGCCCTTCGGCAACACGTTTGGCAAACTCATCATTAATGACCTCCGTGGTGTCCTGTATCTAACGGACGATCGTGCGAGCGAACCTCGCGTATACCTCGACTTGCGAAACGAGGACGTTGGTTTCGACGACTCAATGTTCCCCAACGAAATGGGATTGGCAGGTGTTGCCTTCCACCCTGAGTTTACGAGTATCGGCAAACCCGGCTTCGGTAAGTTCTACACAGTGTACAGCGCGACTTCAGATAGCGGTGTTGCAAACTACTTGGATGATGACTCAGCAAGTCACGAGAGCGTTATTCGGGAATGGACTGCCTACAATCCTCGCGGGCTTAAGTTCTCCGGAACAAGTCGAGAGGTCTTTCGCGTCGGGCAATTTGCACCGAACCACAATGTCGGTCACATAGCATTCAACCCTGTTGCGGAAGTTGGGAGCGATGACTACGGAGTGCTGTACGCAACGTTTGGTGATGGTGGCGTTGCCAACGATCCGCGAGAATACGGTCAATCGCTCGCTTCGCCGTTGAGCACAATTATTCGCATCAAGCCTTTAGAAGTGACTAAAGATCAGGCTTACGGTATCCCAGCGGATAATCCTTTTTTAGATCATCCCACGGCAGCACCCGAAATTTGGGTCTACGGTTTGCGTCACGCGCAGCACTACTCCTGGGATAGCCAGGGACGTATGTTCATTAGTGACATCGGTCAAAACATGATCGAAGAGGTGAATCTCGGCGTTGCCGGGGCAAACTATGGCTGGCGCCTTAGGGAGGGAACCTTTAGCACCGCTTTTGGCGTTGCAGACGGCGAACCCGGTCGTGTTTATCCGCTACCAGCGGATGATCCGGGCTTCGTCTATCCGATTGCGCAATACGATCACGACGAAGGCCGTGCGATCGCTGGTGGCTATGTCTACGAGGGCGCCGCTATCCCAGAACTTGTAGGCAAGTTCGTTTTCGCGGATATCGTCGACGGACGGATCTTTTATATCGACACGAGTGATCTTGCGTCCGGCTCACTGCAGACAATCCATGAACTACGGCTGTCGTTTGGAGGCCAAGAAAAACCACTCAAATCAGTATCGAGCTTCGCCAACTCCTATGATGAAGGCGTCCGCGTGGATCTACGCTTGGGCATCGATGCGTTAGGGGAGCTCTATATACTCACTAAGGGTGATGGCTGGGTTAGAAGGTTCGTTGCTATCGAATAGGTCTAGTCAATTCCAACCATCTCAGGTTTGCGGTACGCTTGGTGATCAACCAATCGTATTCGAGGGGATTACGCAATGAGAAGGTTAACCCATTCTCTGCTCTGGCTCGCACTCGCTACTTTCACTAGCACTAGTTTCGCGGCGACACTCACCGGCACTATTAACGACGAACAAGGTGAGGCGATGCATGGCGTCATGGTTCGAGTGACGGACGACGCTCACGGCATCTCCGAATCCGTTTATACCGACGAAGACGGTGTCTATACTTTAGTGACTCGCCTTGAAGGTACTTTAAAGCTTCGCGCTCGACATCCCTACTTCCGGGACGTGCACTCGACTGTGGAATTGGGTGGCAACGCACGCTCTGAAGAGAATGTCGTCATGGCAAAAATGACGACGGACAAAGAGATCTCAGACAGCCTACCTGCGGCCTACCACTTCTACAGCTTGCCGTTCGAAGAAGGCGACGACAAAGATTTTAATGCCTACCAATTTCAACGCGATTGCCTCTCGTGTCATCAAATGGGCAACCCATTCACAAGATTACCTCGCACCGCAGAATCTTGGGCTGTAACAATTCAACGCATGCACCGTATGGTTGGCAACTTCGACGAAAAGCTACGCGATCGCCGCTCAGAAATATTGGCCGAAGGCTTTCGTGGCGAACCGATCAAAATGCGTCCGGAATTCCCCATTCACAATGAGTTAGAGACCGCAAAGATATACGAGTACATGCTCGAACGCGCGTTTGTACCTCACGACTCAATCGTGCATCCAACCAACGGTTTGATTTACACAGTTGACCAAGCACTGGATCACATGGTCGTTACCGACCCAATGACCGGTCAATCCGAATACATTCTTCAGGCTGGTGGCGATGGTGAGAAGTACCACAAAGGCGTCGAAAAGCAGCAAGTTTTGGGCGAGTTTGATCCAGGCACACGCCACGGACCACATTCGTTAGATCTCGGCAAAGACGGCAAGTACTACGTCACCAACACCGGCACGCACAGCATCGGTGTTTTCAATCCAGACACAAACAGCTGGGAGGCATCACATATGATTCCTCGAGAAACCAAGGCTTATTATCCGCACACCATCCGTGTCGATCAGAAAGGTTACGCCTGGTTCACACTTGCTGGCGCCGAGAAAGTGGGTCGACTTACACCAGACAACGGCTCCTTCGACATCGTCGATCTTCCCGAAGCAGTTTCTAGTGGCATCTCCGGAGGCACACAGCCATACGGCATTGATATCAACCCTGTTGATGATCGTATGTGGTATGGCCGGCTCTTCGGCGACAAAATTGGTTGGGTAGATTCAGAAACTCTAGAGGTCACCGAGTTTGATTCTCCGATCAAGGGTCCACGCCGCATGCGCTTCGACAAGGAAGGCGTCTTGTGGGTATCGGGGTACTCTGAAGGTCAGTTGGCGCGAATCGATGTAGCTAACGGCTTCGAAGCCAAGGTTTATGACATGCCTGGGTTCGCCCCCGGTGTTAAGCCTGCACCTTACGCGCTTGGCGTACACCCGACGCATCAGGACATTTGGCTGAACGAAAACATGACCGATCGAATCTATCGGTTTATTCCGAAAGAAGAGCGCTGGGTTGTTTATCCAGTCCCTCTCTCAGGCACGTATACTCGGGATATGACCTTTCAGCCTGACGGTCAAGTCTGTCTTTCTAACAACCCAATTCCACCGCCAGCGCTAGAAGGCGGCGTACTCGAGATCATATGCCTTGACCCGAGCTACGACCCCGTAAAAGAAGCTGAGCAGCTGCAGCTCACGCAGCGCTAGGAACGAGAGAGGCGAGTAAAGTGTTATTCGCCTCTCTTACCTGCAACGTGGTTAATCGCTCGCTGCTCATTAGCCTATTGCTACTTGCGAGTTCTGTGGTCTCCGCAGCAGAACCCGCTGCGCTGACAGACGAGCAGCTCGCCAAACTTAGCCTCCGTGCGGTAGCTGGCAAGACAGATCTCTACGTTATCCCCGGATTTGGTGGCGCGGTCTCAGGCGGTAACATAGCGGTTCTCGTAACGCAGGACGGTGTGGTCGTCGTAGACAACAAATTCGACTACAGCCACGACGATATTGTTAGCCAGATCCGTTCGATCACGGATCAACCAATTACCACAGTCCTAAACACACACCATCACTTTGATCACGCAGGTAGCAACCCACACTTCTTAGCGTATGCCCAGGTGATCGGCCACGACAACGCGCGTGCAAACATGCTCGCTAACCGACGCGCGAGCGCTGACCCAACGGGTGCACCACCAATCACCTACTCAGACACAACCACCTTGCATCTTGGTGACCACAAAATTGAGCTGCATCACTTCGGACGGGGTCACACAAATGGCGACACGGTAGTCTATTTCGCTGATCTAAAGACGGTGCATACCGGGGATCTATTTATCTGGGGTGAACGCCTGGACGGATCGAAACTCGCCCCATTTATTGACTATGACAATGGCGGCAGTGCGAGAGATTGGGCAGGAACGCTGGATAAAATCCTCGCTCTCGACTTTGACACCGTCATCCCTGGACACGGCGCCGTGCTCACACGTTCAGAAATCGAAACATTTCGGCATCGTTTTGAAGTTTTGGTTGGACGAGTCGCACAAGCGATCGCTGCTGGCATCTCACGAGAAGGCGTGGCAGAGGCCGTCGAAGTCGAAGACCTGGATTGGCCTCTGACAGCGGATCGTATCGAGCTGATCTACGACGAGCTCAGTCCTTAGGCAACGATTTCGTTCGCCAACAACATCGCAAACTCTTCATCGCTCTTGCCTAGGATCTCCTGCACAACATATTGATTGTGCTCACCGAGCATCGGCGCTCGTGTGAGCGTGAGATCCATACCTACCCATCTTGCACCCTCTCGATCTATAGGTATGTCGACATTCGGTGCAACAGGTTGTCGCACTTGATGGTAGTGATTCGGAAGTTGTGGATCGTGCTCCAACATGTCTTTCAAATGTTCGACGGCGGCTGCAGCAATGCCGTTAGATTGTAACTTGTCCGCGATTTCCCACTTGTCCTTGCTCGCACTCCACTCGCTGATCAACTCATCCAATTGATCTTCATTCGCCTTACGCGCTTCGTGACTTTGGAAACGCGGGTCTTCACACCACTCAGTCTTACCGACCGTCTCGCAGAAAGATCGCCACTGTTGTTCGCCACGGACTGCTAGACCGACCCAGCAATCTATCTCGGGATCGATTTCAGCGGCCGCTGGGTAAATCCCATGCGGACAGAAGTTTGGATTGCGGTTGGCGTTCCTTGGCGGCTGCTCACCCGTCGCTTTGAATTGCATCCACTCTGCGCCGAGCAAAGACAGTACTCCCGACAGCTGGGTGAGGTGTAGCTCCTGCCCTTTTCCCGTCTGGCTTCTTTGGCGCAGTGCAGCTAGCGAAGCGGCAGCTAACAAGTGTGGCGACGTGAAGTCTGGGTATGCGATACCAACCCCCCGTGGACGCTCTCCGGGGAAGCCCGACAACATATTAAAACCAGAGGCTGCCATCAGAATATTGCCCATACTGGGACGCTGCGCCCAGGGTCCATTCCTATGTGCACCGGGCAAATTAAGCAAAATTACATCTGGCTTGATTCGTTGCAACACATCAAATCCGAGTCCCATGCGCTCCATAGCACCAGGTCTGAAGTTGTTTATCACGATATCCGCGCTGGCAATCAGCTCCTTGATTAGATCGAGCCCTTCAGCCGTAGACAGATTGACAGTAAGTGACTTTTTACCGGCATTTACTGTGTTGTAGAGACCGCCCATATCCGTATCTGGCTTACCGTCCGGTCCGACCTGGCTGCGCATGGAGTCAGGTTTGGTGGTGGATTCCACGCGAATCACCTCGGCCCCAAAACTGGCCAAGATCCTCGTCCCGATAGGCGCAGCCAGCACCCAACCAAAGTCCACGACCCGGACGCCAGCTAATGCCAAAGCCGGGTCTGCCTGTCTGTGCGTAACTTGACGTTTCGTGACTTGAGGTAAGTCATCCAGCAGTGCTTGGTGCTCGCCGAGGGTTGGCGCGCGTCTTAACTCAACGCCATCCGCCATCGCATCCACTGGTGAACGAACGTAACCCAATGTTGCACCTAGGACCTCGTGCTCAACTTCGAGGAATTGATCATTCACCCGGTACTGTTCTTGTTGTTCAAGATCAGGAAAGTCTAGAACCGGCAAACAAATTATGTCTGCACCTAGGGCACCATCGACAAATTCGTCTCGTGTTAGGGCTTCAGCAAGTTTGAGCGTTGTTTCGGAAACAGGATTATTTTGGCGCGGCGATTCTAGGCGCGCATAGTGCCAATCATCCGCAGTCATCCCATGATCGATACCAACTTCGTCGGCCCACTTAAGGAAGCCATCGAAGCGATCAGGGCGGACCAACAAGCTCACATACTTGCCGTCTCGACAGGCCATCGCCGCTGATAACCCCGGACGACGCGGTATTCGTTTATGCCATTGCCAAATTCCGGGGCTGGCAGTTTGCATCACTGCAAGTGCGGTGGCCTCTTGTAGCGACAGATCGATATGCAGTCCCTGACCCGCTCGATCGTCCTGACCAAAATCACGTTGATGTAGCGCTATCGTAACCGCCGATGAGGCAGCGAGACCGGCCATTGTGTAGGAAGGATTGGCGCCACCTTGCATCGGTGTCCCTTGGGCCGAGCCAGACACTTGTATCAAGCCACCGGCCGCACCCGCGACAACGTCATTTGCCAGTCGATCCCGCCAAGGGGTCGTCAATCCGAACGGTGTTATGGAGCATTGTATAAGACCCTCATTCAGAGACTGGAGATCGTTATATGAGAGTCCAAGTTGATCCAATTTCCCGGGCGGCATCGTTTCCAAAAACACATCCGCAGTGGCTAGGAGGCATTCAAACTGTTCTCGATCACTCGTATTCTCAAGATCAAGCACGACGGATTTCTTGTTCGTGTTGAAGTATAGATGTGCAAAGCCTCGGTCCGATCCTGCTTGATCATTCAGAAACGGCGCATCCTCGCGAATTCTCGCCCCACCAGGCGTTTCAACAACGATAACTTCAGCGCCTAGGTCCGCTAGAATGCGTCCAGCTAGTGTACCGCTGCGATCACAGCACTCAACAACTCGTATGCCTGCTAACGCTTCGCTCATGCGGCTGTGCGCGGAAGTGGGATGGTCACCGTACCCACCATCGCAACCGCACCACCAACAATGACCGCATCTATCTCGAAGACCACACGGTCAGCTTCAACCTGGGCGACACGTGCATTGGGAATAATCGTTAAATCTGCATACACCGGCGCTTTCCAACGAATATCAAAAGCTGCACCATGCAAAAGAGCATCCCGCCCAGCCGCAGCCATGACAACTTCCAATGGAAAAGAGAGTACATGTGCACCACCAGCTATCGGTTTTGCGAGCCCGGCCTTTTTGGCAAGCTCCGGGTCAGAGTGGATGGGGTTGTCGGGATTCTTCGTATCGCGGGCCTCCATCAGATCCAAACCAACAAGGACCTCATAACCGCCGAAGGCGTCTCCAACTCTCAGGCTCTCTATCTTGTCTTTACATGGGTTGTTTGCAGCGACGTCCCAATCAGGTCCGACTGCTTCAACGTCATCTGGAGATTGGCCCTCCAATGAGTCAGACAAGCCCTCCTCGACTTTGTATGCAAGAAGACCGGTCGTTAGGTTACTGCCAACGAGCTCGCCTTGTGAATTGAGTGTCTTACTCGCGTTCGTGCCATAGCGTCGACCTTTGTGCACGTGGCGTCCAATCGCTTCCCCTGTGACAGTGAAGACGTCATCTTGTTGCAACGGTCTGTGGATCGTAAAACGCTCGCGCACCCAAACGCCACCCGCGACACCACCACCAGCACCAGGAATTTTTTGTTTCTTAAGTGGATCTCTCGGCTGGTTACCTAGAATAAAGAGCGTGAGTGCTGTCATGACATCTGGTTGCACAACACCGGATGCGGCGAGCGACTGCAATTGCTCTCCCCAAACGCCCATACCTTCCGCCGCACCAGCCAACTTGTCTTGTCGCATTGGCCCCGAAGTTGGCACCAAAGCCTTCGGCCACTTATCCATCTAGCCTCCCCTCCAATTCTTGCTCTATGCTGCGAAGCTCGGCGGCAATATCGTTCTCCGTCTTTGGATCTTGATTCGCTTGCCGAAACCAATAGTTCGCATTGCTTGTATCGCCCTCTAAAAGATGCACGATCGCGTGCATCCAATTCGCAAGTTTGGACTCATCCTCCTGCACGATAACGTGCGCGCCTTCCCAATCACCGGCCCGTAAAAGACCCAACGCTTTTTGTAACTCACTCATGGTGTGTCCATCGTTCATGCATCACTCACTTTTGTAAGGAACCGGGGAGACCCAGCCCATACTGCTCTCCCCAACTGAGACCAGAATATGTGTCCATCTTAGGTCGATACTCACAACCCACCCAGTCTGTATACCCGAGAGAGTCTAGCAACTCAAAAAGCGGATAAACATCAGGCTCACCGAACTGAGGTTCATGTCGGTCGGGTACGCAGGAGAACTGTACATGGCCAACCCAATCGAAGAGCTGGCGCAGTCGTTCTGCCACACCACCTTCCATAATTTCAATGTGATAGAAGTCAAACTGTAGACGCACAGCGGGGCTGATCCGTTCTATCAACGCGACCGCCTGATCGGTATGTGCGTAGAGATAGCCGGGTACGTCTTGGTCGTTTAAAGGTTCCAACATGAGATCAACCTTCAAACCAGTCGAATCAATCTGGCTTTGTGCCCATCGCATGTTTTCAACAAACACATCTTCGCACGCGTGGACCTCAATACCAGGCGGAACGACACCTGCCATCACATGAATCTTTTCGACCTCGAGTGCGGTGGCGTACTCGACCGCACTCAAAAAATGATCTTGGAATTCTGATTCACGACCGGGTACCGCACCGAGTCCTCGTTCACCCGCCTTCATGTCTCCCATTGGTGTATTGATCAGCACCAAATTGAGTTGTGAATCTGTTAAACACTGTTGCAAGTCAGCAATGGTTTCCCGATAGGGATTTAATACTTCAACGGCACTAAAACCACAGCTGCGGGCACTCGCAAAGCGATCCAGCAGGGGCACTTCCGGAAACATGAGACTGAGATTCGCGGCAAATTTAGGCATGACACGACTCTACAATGAGAACTCGCGCGACAATAGCCTTACGGCTGCACTACAACTTGCTAGTGCGCATGACCGTGCGATAACTCTTCCTCGCTCGCCGTTCGAACGGATTCGATACTGACCGCAAAAAACAAAGTTTGGCCCGCCAATTCATGATTGGCGTTCAACGTGGCGCTGCTCTCTGAGATCGCATCGACTTTCAAGCTATGCACTCGACCTTCTTGATCCTTGGACTGGAGGCGCATGCCTACTGCTAGGTTCTCTATCTGGCCGAGCTCCGCTAGTGGGACTTCCTGTATCAACTCAGGATCAGCCAAGCCGTAGCCATCCTCCGGTGCGATTGATACTTCTAACTTGTCGCCACTGGACTTCTCTTCTAACTCTCTTTCGAGTCCTGGAATTAACCCGCCATAGCCGTGCAAGTAGGTCAGTGGGTCGCCACCCTCAGACGTGTCGATAACTTGTCCGCCTGCGTCGGTTAATGTGTAATGAATTGTTACTACCGAGCCTTCAGCGATGTCCATGTGTCAGTTTCTCCAAAGAACGTTATTTCGCGCGGGTTGGGGGGGCGCACCTTACTCGAATGATCACTTTCTTTAAACAAAGAACCGTCGCTCCTATGGTTTCGATCCAGTCATAGATGCTCTAGTCTTATGATCCACAGACTAGATTAGGAATTGCCATGTTCATCGCCATGAACCGTTTCAAAATCACACCTGGCTTTGAAGAAGGCTTCGAAAAAATCTGGCGTGAGCGCGACACCTATCTCAGTACAGTCCCAGGCTTCAAGACTTTTAACCTGTTAAAAGGTCCGACCACCGACGAGCACGTTCTCTACGCTTCTCATTCAGTATGGGAGTCACGCGAAGCATTTGATGCATGGACTGAGTCTGACGCGTTTCGCAAAGCCCATGCACAGACGAGCGCACCAAAGGGGACCTACCTCGGACACCCTGATCTCGAACTGTTCGAATCCGTGCTCTAATCCGGATCGTTCAACCGTTCGTAGATCCTTTGAATAGAAATCAAGCTAGTACCAACCTCGGCGATCGGTATTTCGGCGTGATTGGTTAGGTCGATAGTTGCCGCAGCATCTTCTGCTGCAATTCCGTCAGCATGCATCCCGGCAGCTTTAGCCCACAAGTCTCGATAGAAAGTCTGGACTAAATCTATACGATTTAGATCGGTGACAGGTGGACCATGGCCAGGGACAAAGATATCGAAGTCTAGTTGCTTGAGATTTTCGAGCGTTTGCGGCCACTCATCAACATATCCGTCACCCAAAAACGAAGGTCCGCCAAATGCCATATCGCCCGTGAAAACCAGCTTGTCCTCCGGAAAATAGACCACGACATCGCCACCTGTATGCGCGCGCCCGAGAAAAATTATCTCGATCTCGCGGTCATCCCTGTGGAGCGTCATTCGTTCACTCAAGGTCAAGTTCGGTGGGACAGGACGTATCTCAGCAAATCCGTCGGCATGCTCTCTAAACATTTCTAGGTAGGCCTGTAACTCCGCCTTCTTCGCCGTGTCTTTCTCCTCAGCAATTTGAGCGGTCACACGCTCGATAGTGGCTTTGTTACCTGCAATGCCGCTGACGTAAGTATCCTCTTCAAGCGGTGCACCGGCGAGTTTCTCGTAAGTAAAGTCGTGCCCAATGATTGGGATGCCAGTGAATTCCTGATTGCCATGCGCGTGGTCCCAGTGATGGTGGGAGTTGATCAATGCTGTAATTGGGTTAGGGGTTATCGCCTTTATCGACTTGATGAGATCGCGAGCCTTAGCTGGAGTCACGTGGGAGTCCACCAACACGACATCATCCTCGTTCACGATCACCAGCGCATTGCTGTTAAAGACACGAGCTGTCGATTGGGCGAGATAGATTTGGTTGCGCACTTCCGTGAATTGGTGCGTGTCTGTTGTAATCACTTCGCCAGCTGCCGCATGCACAGCCCGAAAGGGAAGAACCGAAACAACGCAGATAACAATAATGGTTAGTGCTACTGAGCCTAGCTTCGTTAAGAATGCCATCGAAATTTCCTCTTTAACCCATGCGTTTACTAGACGTACGGGTCGCACGTGTTGTACTAGTCGATGCCTGCAAGTTTAAGGGCTTTCAAATAGTTGTCGAGCTGGTCGTCGCGTTTCACATAGAAGAGTTTTTCCTTAGCAAAGGCCACACTAAAGTCACTCTTCTCTTTAAGCAGTAGCTCGCGCACTGTAATCACTTCTTGCTCACGGCCCAATAACGCTAGCGCGACAAGTTTGTGCGCCAAGGTCCAGTACTGACGGTTGGGGATCACGAGCGCTTCGTCACACCACTCGACCGCACGCTCATACTCACCGCTAAAAATCATCGCCATGGCGCCGTAGGTAAAAAACGCCCAACGCTGCGGATCGTTTGTACTGAGTTTGATGACGTGTTCAAAGGTTTCGATCGACTCGTCGTATCGTCCTTCATAAGCCAACGAGTCTGCTAAGCCACAGTGCGCTGACGCCAATGCCGGATTTAGATCGATCGCACGTTGATTTTCTCGGATCGCACTATCGTATTCTCCCCTCGCCAAGCGGACACGGGCCATGAGGGCATACAACACAGCATTGCGACTATCGAGACTGACGGCTCTCTCTGTCGCATCGAGCGCCTCGTCTAATTGCAGTCGGGAAACTGGCGTATCCCAATACACCATCCCCAACACCACCGAATACGCCCACCAGGCATGCGCCTCTGCAAAATTTGGATCGAGTGTCCGACTTCGCTCAAGTAGCTCCTGCGCAGCAACATTCGACTGCGCCGTAAACTGAAAAAACCGATCGACACCCAAGTGATAACAGTCCCAAGCTTTCAGATCTCTCTGTGGAAGCTGTCCCACCCGTTGCCGTTCGGCTAAGCCAATTTCTGGCTCAACACGTGAGGCAATGGTCCGGGTAATCTCATCCTGTAACTGAAATATGTCATGCAACGACCGATCATAAGTCTCCGACCAGTGTGTATGGCCACGGTCCGTCGACACCAACGTTGTAGAGACTCGAATAGCTTCACCCGCACGCCGCACACTCCCCTCAAGGACATAGTCCACGCCCGCTTCCTCGCGTAACGCTTCATAAAGGTTCACCGCACCGAGATAAGGTCGTAACGCGTTGCGCGCAAGAACATCTAACCAACGGTTCCGCGCCAGGATGTTACTGATGTCCTGGGTAATGCCGTTAACGAAGTAATCCTGCCCAGCTTCGCTCGAGAGATTTTCAAAATCGAGCACGGCGACCACAGGTCGAGCGGGTTCTTTCTCAACAGCCACCGGCACCGGTGAGTTGGACACTTCTTCGACCGGGCCGACAAAGCGAAAGCCGCGTCCATGGATGGTCTTGATCATGCGCTGTTGTCGCCCATCATCTTCTAACGCCTGCCGAGCACTCTTAATACGGCTGGAAAGTGCGGCGTCCGATACGAAACGGCCACCCCAAACTTGATCGATCAAGTCCTGCTTTGTGACCATCTGATCACGCCGGGTAACCAGCGCGCCCAACACTTCCAGCACCTGTGGCTCCACACCGACCGGCTTACTGTCTTTGTGTAGTTCAGCGGTCTCGAGATCGAGTAAAAAGGGTCCGATTTGATAAGGCATACCTAATAGTTAACCGCAAACTCGTCGATTACCACCCCCTGCAGGAAAAGATCAGGAAATCTTCAAACTTCGGCGCAAGTCTGACCTCTGATCTACAAGCTCGCTCTTTGCAGAGTCTCTAGAATAACCACTATCGAAACGGGCATTCGCTATAGCTCACCAATAAGGAAAAGAGACATGCCACCAATTGAAATCATCGCAAACTGGGCAGAAATCATCGGCGCTTTCACCATCTTGACGGCGCTCGGCTTCGGGATGTCGCAAATCCGCATGCACAAAGTGCAACAACAGAATAGCTTCGCCGCAGAACTCACTCGAACTTTCATGGATGAGACTCTGGCGCTGTCGGTCGCGAAGCTACACACCGTGCCTGATGGGGTCAGCGCAACAGAATTGCGCGCCATGGGCCCAGACTTTGAAGAAGCTGCTGTTCGCGTCACCATGTCTTTCGAGACCATGGGTTTGCTCGTCTACCAAGGTTATGCCAGCAAACAGCTCGCCTTCGATCTCGCTGGCGGCATCATGGGTGTAATGTGGCGCAAGCTCGATCTTTGGCAGGCTGCCGTAAGAGAAGAACAAGGCCAACCTTCTTGGGCTGAGTGGTTCGAGTGGCTCGCCTTACAAACCTACGAAGTCAAAGGGACTGTTTCTCCGGCCAAAGTACGTTTAGTGACTTCAGGCGGCAATCGGCCTGAGCCGACCAATCTCGACAAACTGCGGGCGCGCGAGTCGTAATCTCACGCAAAGTATCTAAACTAGGCGTTTTACGACGTTTAAGTTCTGCATGATTGAAGACTATGGTGACCGACACATCCCTTTTGAGGGTTGTTTTAACTTTCGCGACATCGGTGGCTACCCGACCACAGATGGTCGAACCGTTCAATGGGGAAAGTACTATCGAGCTGGCCGTCAGGATCGAATGACCCCATCGGATCTGGATCGAGCAAGAACATTATCGATAGGCACACAAATAGACCTCCGCAAGCATGATGAGGTCAGCGACCAGGGTCGGGGACCATTGGAGGCGATGGGTGCGAAATATGCGCACTTACCGGTAATCCCAGATGGCGGCACCGACCAACTAGCACGGCTCGTCGGCGACACAGGCATCTCCGGCAAACGGTATTTAGGCTATCTAGAGTTTGGTCCTGACACGTGGCTTGAGATGTTTGACATATTTGCCAACGCAGATGACCACCCGATTGTGCTGCATTGTACGGCGGGCAAAGATCGGACCGGTGTTTCTACCGCTTTCCTATTGAGTGTCCTTGGCGTCGAACGAGGAGTTATTGAAGCTGATTACATCCTGACTAACCGCGATGTTGATAGGCAAGTGGACTTTGTCGAGACACACGTTGGACTTCCAGAAGGTATGGATCGGGAGACGATGACGTTCCACGCCGGTGTGCCAGAAACCGCCATGCATGATTTTCTAAACGGACTCGACGAAAAATACGGCGGCGCACTCGGCTATCTCACGGGTATCGGTATCACCGATGAACAGATGGAAGCTGTGCGGACGTGCTTCTTAAGTAACTGAGTTGGACAAGAGATTGCAAATTAAAACGGAGCAGTTGACCGACTTCATTAACGAGATTTTCGTGACAGCCGGGGCGAGCGCTGAATTCGCGAGCGAAGTCGCAACGCACTTGGTAGAGGCTAACCTCAAAGGCCACGACAGCCATGGTGTCGGCATGACGCCCGCCTATATCCAGAATATTCAGGCCGACCTTCTAAAGCCTAGCGCTGAAGCCACCGTGCACAAAGATAACGGTGCGGTGATGGTCATCGATGGCAACTTTGGTTTCGGCCAAGTGGTCGGCCGCCAGGCTTGTGATCTCTTGATCGAACGCACACAAGAAACCGGCGTAGTCGTTGCTGGGGTTCGAAACTGCCACCACCTTGGTCGCATTGGTACCTACGCCGAACACTGCGCAGCCAAAGGTCTCATTTCCCTACATATGGTCAACGTCGTGGGGCACAACCCAGTGGTTGCACCTTTCGGCGGACGCGAGCGCCGCTTCACGACCAATCCTTTCACTTGCGCCATCCCACGCAAGAACGCACCTCCCGTGGTACTAGACATGGCCACAAGTGCGGTCGCCATGGGCAAAGTAAGAGTTGCCTATGAAGCAGGCAAGCAAGCCCCTGAGGGTGCTTTGATCGACCATGAAGGTGTCGCAACAACAGATCCTTCTGTTCTCTTTAAGAAACCTGTGGGCGCCTTGGGTCCATTCGGCAATCACAAAGGCTATGGCCTGGCCGTGATGTGTGAGCTATTAGGCGGGGCACTGGCTGGCGAGTGGACCGCTCAACCAGAGCACGAGCGCAGCCATAACATCGTCAACCACATGTTCATGATGGTGCTCGACCCAGCAGCCTTTGGGGGTTTAGAGGCGTTTCAGCACGAAGCAGATGAGATGATCAAATACATCCAAAGTAGTGAGCCTGCGAAAGGTGTTGACCGTGTTCGAGTACCCGGCGAACCAGAAAGAGAAAGCAAAGCCACGCGCCTGGATACCGACATCCCGATCGCTGTAGGCTCCTGGCAAGAACTCATAGCCGCCGCCGAAACGGCGGGCATGACTTCAGCTCGTATTGCGGAAATGACTGCCTAAGTTAAGCCGCGTCTGCAGGAAGCACACCATTTCGAATGAAGAGCGAGAAGAGTCGCTCCCAATGGCGCTCCGCAGCCGCCTTGTGATACATGCCATCCCTTAAAGGAAAGACAAAGCCATGATGAGTACCCGGGTACCACTCGACCTGATATTTGATACCTGTTTCCGCCAGATATTTATCGAGTCCCTCAACCATCTCTGGTGGCGCCCACTCGTCGGTCTCAGCACAACCGATATACATCTCTCCTTTGATCTTGTGCGCGTCCAAATGTGGAGAGTCTGCGGCATCACTAAACAAACGTACGCCATGGAGCGACGCGCTGCCTAGGATTCGATCGGGAAACGCTGCTGCCGCAGCAAACGCGAATGGACCACTCATACAATAGCCCACGCAACCCGCCGGACCATCACCTGCTGTGGCATCTCCTGCCGCATGATTAAACAAAACCTGAATGTCTTCACAAACCATGGCATTCGTGAGGGCATTCATGTGAGAGAACATTTCTTCTCGTTTGTCCGGTGCCATCACAAACTCACGCGCGGTTCGATAATAGAGGTTCGGCAACATCACATAGTAACCAACAGTTGCTATACGTCGCGCCATATCGTGCAGCTCTTCGCGTTTGCCGGGTGCGTCCATCAGGAACATAACTACCGGATACGGCCCCGGTCCATCCGGGCGTGTGATGAAAGTGTTCATCGGACCATCTTTTGTTTGAATATCTAACTCTTGTTCTTGCATGTTTTGTCTCGCTTCTCTGTCTTTCTCTCTTTTTTCTTTCTCTCTTTTTTGGCGTATTTGGCGAGTTACCGCATACCGATATCGAAACCTTCGCCATTCGCATAGCGACGTAGAATACGACCCCCTGTATTTTGGATATGCACTTCGTCGGCACCGTCGTAGATCCGTGCAAATCGCGCATGCCGATACATTCGCTCTAGCGGGGTATCCTCGGTGACACCCAATGCACCGTGCACTTGGATGGCGCGATCGATTACGTTGTGTAGCATCGAGGCGCCATAAACCTTGATCAATCCGATCTCGATGCGGGCTTCGTCGCCCTGATCAATTTTTTGCGCGGCATGCAACGTCAACAACCGGCTGGCTTGAATTTCTGCTGCAGATTCAAAAACAAACTTTTGAATCTGTTGATGCTCCGCCAGATTTTTACCAAATGCTACGCGGTTGTTGGCCCGATCACACATCAGGTCAAACGCTCTCTGCGCCTGGCCTAACCATCGCATGCAATGAAAGATCCGCCCCGGACCCAATCTATCTTGCGCAATTTTAAAGCCATGTCCGCGAGGACCGAGCAAGTTTTCTTTTGGCACGCGTACGTTATCGTAGTCGACCTCATAGTGACCATCTGCTTGGCCCATCACTTTGACGTCGCGCAAAATGTTATAGCCAGGTGTTTCGGTAGGGACAACAATCATCGAAAATGCCGCATGATCGGGTGTATCGTCATCTTCTGTTCTCACCATCGCGGTGGTGTACGCCGCATTCCCTGCGCCTGAGGTGAACCATTTCCGACCGTTAATCACCCACTCATCGCCTTCTAACACAGCGCGTGTTTGTAGCTGTGTTGGGTCAGAACTCGCCACACCAGGTTCGGTCATCCCAAAGCTTGGAAAGACCTCGCCCGCGACAAGCGGTGCTAGATATTTGTCTCGCCATTGTTCGTTGGCATATCGGTGCAACATGATCGAGTCTTGTAACGAGTGAGTGCCCAGTGCCACCATAGCAATCTCACTGCGGCCGACGACTTCGTTGACGAAGACATAATCCATGAAGGGGAGTCCACCTCCGCCGATTTCTTCCGGATGGCCCAAGGCCCACAAGCCTTCAGCTTTCGCTTTGTCCATTAGCCCACGCATGACCTCGCCCCGGCGCGAACCGACCTTGTCTTCAGTCAGCTCCTTTTCAACTGGATAGACTTCCTGCTCAACAAAGTTCAGTACTTTGCTGCGGAGTGGAACGATATGTTCCGGTATAGATAGATTTAGCATGACTCCCCCCCGAGTTCCTTGATTCCGTTAGTTCCCTGTACTCGATTGTAGTATCGTTGCGCCATTAGAAGAAGGACACATGATGTCAGGTTCTGATCTTAAAAAAGCTGGGCTTAAGGTGACCTTACCGCGACTAAAAGTACTCGAAGTGCTGGGTCACGCGGACCCGCATCATATGAGCGCTGAGGACGTCTACAAAAATCTTATCCAGTCTGATGAGACGATTGGTCTTGCTACTGTCTATCGCGTCCTTACTCAGTTCGAAACCGCTGGAATGGTCGAACGCCACAATTTCGATGACGGTCACTCAGTGTATGAACTCGCCAACGAATCCCATCACGACCATATGGTTGATGTAGACACCGCCAAGGTGACCGAATTTATCAGCGAGCGAATCGAGGATCTGCAGAAAGAGATTGCTGAAGAACATGGCTACGACCTCGTGGACCACGAGCTTGTCCTTTACGTGAGAAAGAAGCCCGAGCAAACCTAACCAGCGGCGACTTGATCTGCCCTTTTCGCCCACGTACCCAGACTTCTGCACGAGACCCTTCTGCACCTGGCCCCTTCTGGACCCCGACCCCACTGTTTTCGCAAATAAGAATCATTTGTATTTGAAAGATTAAAGTGTCAAAGTGACTGATTTGACCGCCAAGTAATATGACCGACCGCCTTCGAGATTTACAACCTGGCACGACCGTGCGGGTCTTGAGTTTCAACTCGACAGAGAGTGAAGGTGCCGAGCTTTATGTACAACAAGTCACTCGGCTAGGCTTAACGCCCGGAACAACTTTTCGACTCGTTCGGCGAGCACCACTTGGCGACCCTATCGAAATCCGACTGCGCGGCTATTCCTTGGCTCTACGCCCTTACGAAGCAGACGCCCTGCGAGTGCAGGTCATCGAATGACGACGATTGCATTAGCAGGTAATCCAAACAGCGGTAAAACTACCCTATTCAACGCATTGACCGGTACCCACCAACACGTGGGCAATTGGCCTGGCGTGACTGTCGAAAAAAAATCAGGGCATTTCTTAGGCCCAGATAACAATCAAATTGAAGTGGTCGACCTACCTGGCACCTACGGTCTCAGTCATTCCGGCGGTGGTATCGACGAACAGATCGCCCGCGAATATCTTGCTTCTGGTGCAGTTGATTTAGTCGTGAACGTGGTCGACGCCATGACCCTCAACCGTGGCCTTTACCTGACTAATGAGCTATTGCGTACCGAAGTACCAATGATCCTCGTCGTCAACATGATGGACGTCGCTGTCGCCCAGGGTATCGAGATCGATTTCGCAGCTCTAGCCAAGAAACTAGGCTGTGCAGTTATCCCAATCACCGCGAGCAAGCGACAAGGTATCGGGGACGTTCTTGCGGCAATTTCGACGGCCTCTCCTGGCCAACCGCTGTTAAACGCTGGCTCCGAAATAGAAGTGTTCGATGCGATAGATAAAGCAACCCAAACTATCTTGACCAGCCCGAGCGAGCATACAACCAGCACTGAACGTATTGACAATGTCGTCTTAAATCCATTCCTCGCGTTCCCTATATTTCTTGGGGTGATGTATTTGATGTTCCTGTTTTCGATCAACGTGGGTTCCGCGTTCATCGACTTCTTTGACCTACTTGGTAGCGCCATATTTGTTGAGCTACCGCGAATGGGGCTGCAACTCATAGGCACCCCAGACTGGCTCACAATATTCATCGCCGACGGCGTGGGCGGCGGCGTACAACTTGTTGGTACCTTTATTCCTGTGATAGGCGCGCTATTCCTCGCGTTGTCGTTTATCGAGGACTCCGGTTATATGGCTCGAGTGGCGTTTATCGTTGATCGATTGCTGCGCAGCATCGGTTTGCCCGGTAAAGCGTTCGTCCCTCTCATCGTTGGATTTGGCTGTAACGTGCCATCTGTGATGGCTACCCGCGCGCTAGAAACCCAGCCAGACCGCATACTGACAACCCTTATGGCGCCTTACATGAGCTGTGGCGCTCGCTTAACCGTGTACGCCCTATTCGCCGCAGCCTTCTTTCCGAGCAATGGTCAGAACGTTGTGTTCGCGCTCTATCTTTTTGGGATCGTCATCGCGATCTTCTCAGCCTACGCCGTTCGTAAGCACCTGCTCCCAGCAACGACGAGCCACTTCATACTGGAACTACCGCCATATCACTTGCCGATACTTCGTAACATCCTTATCCAAACCTGGCAGCGCCTTAAAGGGTTTGTTGTACGAGCCGGTAAGGCCATCGTCATCGTCGTCATCATCCTAAATGTGGCCAACTCCATCGGCACCGATGGCACAGTGGGTAATGAAAACACCGAAAAATCTGTGTTGAGTGAGATCGGCAAGTCAATAACGCCGATCTTCTCGCCAATGGGTATAGAAGAAGAGAATTGGCCAGCAACTGTGGGAATTTTCACCGGGATATTTGCCAAGGAAGTCGTCGTTGGCACTCTTGACGCACTCTACGCGAGTACAGATTCAGGCGACACTACCATTACTGAACTGATCGAAGGTGCTTTCGCGAGTGTGCCAGCAAATCTCGCCGACCTAACAAATCAGCTAACCGATCCACTCGGTCTAAACTTAGGTGATCTCGACGATCTTGAAGCGCAAGCCGAAGGTCAGGAAGTTGAGCTTTCGACGATGATCGCAATGCAGACGCTCTTCACAGGGACGATTGGTGCATTCGCCTATCTGGTCTTTCTTCTACTGTACATGCCCTGTGTCGCCACCATCGGCGTCATCTATAAAGAGATCGGTAGCTACTGGGCTGTGTTTTCTGTGCTGTGGTCATTCATGATCGCCTATGCCTGCGCTGTGACGATTTACCAACTCAGCCTAATCAGTACTACACCGCTCGCCAGTACGCTTTGGATTGCGGGTGTGATTGCTGCCACCTTCCTGTTATTCCGGCTACTCGTGATCTGGGGACGCCGCCGCGAGCCTGATTTGATCCAAGTCGTACAAATCTAAACGATAAGTATTCTCATTTATATTTAGATAGGTATACTGCGCACCTAATTTGAAGATTGGGTCTTGTCATGATCAAACAAATATCTTGTCGCTTAGCGATTCTTGTCGTGTCGATAAGCTTGACCACCACCGCACACTCAGCAGAAATCGACCTTCAAGCGTTGTATGACCTCGTGCAGGCGCAAGGCAAGGAAATCGCCAATCTGAAAGCAGAGCTTGCGAACACAAAGCAAGAGTTAGCCGGAACGGTGTCAGACGTCAAAGTGACCGAAGAGCGCCTCGAAAGCACCGTGGCGTTTGTTGAAGACCAGACCTCTGGTAGTACAACAGGCAGTTGGTGGGACCGAACCAGCTTAGGCGGCTACGGGGAAATCCATTACAACGATATTGATGCTGACGACAGCGGCCGCAGCCAAAAAGAAACCGACATCCACCGCTACGTCTTATTCGTAAACCACGAATTTAATGATCGCGTCCGTTTTTACTCCGAGTTCGAGATCGAACACGGTTTGGTCAAAGACACCGCAGACGGCAGCAACGGTGGCGAGGTCGAAATCGAACAGGCTTATATCGAGATGGACCTCAATCAGAACCACCAAGCCAAAGCCGGTCTCTTCTTAGTACCCGTTGGCATTCTGAACGAAACGCACGAACCACCCACTTTTTACGGGGTTGAACGCAACTCCATTGAAAACATTATCCTCCCCGCCACTTGGTGGGAAAACGGTGCAGCAGTCAGTGGCCAGTACGAGAATGGTGTGTCCTGGGACTTCGCCATCCACTCTGGACTAGAGGTGCCAACAGCTGGCGGCAGTACCTATCGAATCCGCAGCGGTCGACAAAAGTCCTCAAACGCCAGCGCAGAAGATCTGGCCTACACCGGACGCGTGCAGTACAGCGGCATTCCTGGCTTGCAGCTCGCCGCATCCTACCAACATCAATCTGATCTCAGTCAAATGAGCGGCGATGGGTTAGATGAAGCCAATCTGCTGTCCGCCCACGCCATTTACAACAACGGTGGCTTCCAGCTCCGTGCACTCTGGGCCGAGTGGGACATTGACGGCTCCCTAGCGAACCTTGCTGGGGCGGATGATCAATCTGGCTGGTACATAGAACCTTCCTATCGCTTCACCACACCCGAAATTGACCTGCTCAAAGAGGTCGGTGTCTACACACGCTTCGAAAATGTTGAAGGATTTCGTAGCCAAGATCAGTTCGAGCAGTGGGAAATCGGTATGAACTTTTGGCCGACTGACAACGTGGTGTTCAAAATCGACTACCGAGACCGCGAGCACGACCTAACCGGCGCCTCCGGAAGGGACTTTAAGGCCATCGATTTGGGCGTTGGATTCCAATTTTAGGCCTTCTATTTTGCAAATTATGTGGCACTATACGTATATGCAAATGAGAATGATTTTCGGCATCATTTCGGTCTTTATCTCCAGTCAGCTTTGGGCTGGGGATGCGACCCATGTCGTCTATCAAGCGCCAGAACAATATGTGAGCGAGACCTTTGCCAACACATTGCCCGCCTCAAGCACCTTGTGGCCAGATGCGACCCTACGCCAAGACTTGGCCGCGGTACTTGGACACAAGCCCAGCCTGCGTTTCAAATACTGGGGTGCAGACAACAAAACCGTTTGGATACTTGACGAAATTGGCAAAGATCGCCCAATAACCGCAGGGATTGTGATTGACCAAGGCCAGATCGAGGATGTCCGCGTTTTGGTCTTTAGAGAGAGTCGTGGTTGGGAGATCAAGCATGACTTTTTCACCCGACAGTTTTCGCGCCTTTTCCTCGATGAGGATCATGATCTCAGTGGACGAATCGACAACATCACAGGTGCCACACTGTCCGTAAAGGCGATGACGCGCATGGCGCAAGCAGCGCTCCTGCTGCATGAACACGCCCAAAAAGAAGAATACGGCCTCGCCCACGCCCGGTAGGCGCAACCGCGCCTTTCACAAAGTCACCGGACTTTGCCTGATCCTGCCCGTTCTCTTACTCGTTATCACCGGTATTCCCCTTGAACTTTCGAGCCAGCCCAAACTCGGCTCCACAGGGGTACCGTTTACATGGGTCCACGAAGCCTATGGTGTCGATTTACCGAGGGAAGCCCTTGTTCAAGGCGGCGTTATACAGTTAGGCGATCTGTTTTTGGTCGGGGAAAGTAAGCGTAGCGTTCGTGCCAATGGACAATTCCTAGCCGCTTATGCACAACCAGAATTCACGATGATTCTGACCGATCGGGAGTGGCTACTAGTGGCCGTTGACCCCGGTATAACCGTAGACCGCGGTGGCTACCCAGACTCGATAACCCGAGCAGGTTTCGGTGCAGGGATACCCATGATTGAAACTGCGACAGGGCCACTGAGTTCAACGGACTATGGGGCTTCGTGGCATCCGGCTTTGGCAACGGTCGAGGCTTGGCCTCAACCCACTCTGATTCGAACCGACGATGTGGTCCGTACCGCCTATGGCGCCTCAGTGGTTAACTGGGAGCGATGGTTACAAGACTTACACAGCGGTCGTTTTTTCGGACAGATCGGTATCTGGATCATGACCGCAGCAGGCATCGCCTTTGTGATGTTGGCAATTTCTGGATTTCTACTGTGGTTTCGAACCCTCCGACGCTAGCCGCTCACTCCAGGCAGGCTGGCCACCTCAGCACCGTCTCCTTCGATTTGGTAGACAGTTAATGGACCAGTAACGCTCTGCGGATCAAAAGTCTCACCCTTTTCCGCAGCGAGATGAGCAAGCCAACTGCGGGCTCGAGATTCAGACATTTCGTGACGGCGCAGTACGCCTTCCGCCACAATTTCTTTACCCTTAGCACTTGCCGGGAATACGATGACGTCGTCCTTCACCTTAAAACGCATCGTGGTGCTCGATTGCGCGTCCAAAATCTCGACCCAACACCCCTTCATCGGACAAACATCGTTCACCAATCCCACCACCTTGACCGGTTGATCCACATAGGCGTCCGGATTTAGCGTCAATTCTCCCACCCGCACTGCAACTGCGTCAGATAGCCCCTTGCCGTACTGGTCTGCCGCAAAACCAGGACCGGAAATGGTCAGCAAACAGGCGACAAGGGCTATTTTCAGTGTATGGTTCATATCGACCTCCTCATTAACCTACAATGTAAAACTATTGCGCCTAGCGCAAACTTTTTCGCAAACTCCCACGACTCTCAATGTAACCCGGAAATAATTCAAATAAATGCTCGGTACGGTGACAGATGAAGACCTTGTAGCCAAAGCGCTGAAGGGCTCAAACAGTGCTTGGACGAAGTTAGTCAAGAGGTACGAAAAACGAGTGTATAACTACGCATTGAGAATGGTAGGGCATCCTGACGACGCATTTGACCTAATGCAGGAAGTGTTCGTTGGTGTGCATCGAAATCTCGCTGGATTTAGAGGCGACGGCGCTTTTCCTGCGTGGCTATTTCGTATCGCCAATTTTCGCTGCACCGACTACTTGCGACGTAGACGTCAGACTGAGGAATATGACGATCAACGCGCATTTGCAAACGGAGCACAGGGACCTGAAGAACAAGCTTTCACCACACATACTAACGAGCAAATCGCCGGTGCACTTGCCAAACTACCGAATGATCAACGCCAAGTTGTGGAACTGAAATTCTTCCAACACTTCACTTTTGAAGATATCGCTGGGCAGCTAGGCATTTCGCCGAATACAGCAAAAACAAGACTCTATAGCGCCCTTAAAAAACTAAAACAACATGAGGAACTTCGAGATGCTCTGTGAAGAAGCAAACTCGCAATTAGTGGAATACGCAGAGGGAGCGTTGCCACCAGTCGAACATACTGCGGTTGAAAAACACTTACATGCATGTGTTACCTGCCAGTCAGACTATGCGACTATCACCGACCTCCAGTCCATGTCGATCAACTGGGACGACGAACAACCACCCGCTTGGCAAATTCCCGAACTCCAGCATGAGAATCCAGCCACCGATTGGCTCAACGGTTTCCGCAACTGGTTTCCAACGTTTGCCAGCGCAACGGCACTCGTCTTCGTGAGCGTAATGTATTTGACCAGCTCAGACACAAACGGCACATTACCAAGCGGCCAACAGGTGGCTGATTTGGGTACCTTGCCGGAGCTCCCTCAAGCACAGCAAGCTGCATTTGTTGATACTGTTCTGCAGACCAGTCGAGAACAGCGTCAGGAAGAGTTCTCAGCCTTACTCGAATACATCACTGCGGAAATGAATCGCCGATCGATCGAAACAGAAGACTCTATGCGCTTCATTCTGTCCTCTCAGATTGAGGGACAAAAAGAACTCGATCAGCTGTATCAACAAATCGAAAACTTGGCTGACACCAACACGACAACGCCGCCACCCAGCGAGTCAGAACAAGGGGTGCAGTACTGATGAACGGCGCAAGTCTATTTGTTGCAGCACTTCTCTCAGTCGGTCTCCTAACAACGCCGGTCAGTGCGCGAGAGATTTCTGATCTCAACAATATCCAACGGGAGACCCGCATTGTCTCCGACGTCATCCGAGCCGCATTGCGGGATCAGCTACGCCGCGATGTGAGAGTCACATCTCTATCCGCTGAATACCTAGCTCGCCAAGGTGTGTTGGTTTCCATCACACTAAACACACCCTGGATAAAAATAGGCGAGGAAGGCGAACCCTCTTTCGACTTCCACGGCAACGTAACGATGGTCGAAATCCCAGAAATGGTGACCAATATCTTGCAGGATCTACAGATCCACATCCCACCTTTCGAACCTGAATCTATTGAAGATCTGAAGGCACTGCGTGAAGAGCAACGCGAACTTAGAAGAGATGCCCGCGAGCTGAGATCGGACCTACGCGAGAAACGTCGAGAACTCGTTCGTCGAGACGACGACGACGACGAGCTCAATGAGCGCGTCGCAATTTTGGAAGCTGAACTCGCAACAGTCGAATCACAGTTCAACGAGTTGTCCGCAGAGATCGACGCGACCTATCAAGAGCTGAAAGCCCCGACGACGCCCTCGATCTCGACCACACAGGCTGTAAACAACAAACGAGAGCCGATTGATCTAGCCATGATTGTCGCGCAAACGGCTTGCGACTACGGAGACACTCTAAAGTCACTTAACTCAGACGAATACCTAACATTCTCTCTTCGCCGCGGAAAAACTACAGAGTATTTCGCGTTCGAGATGAACCATGTACGTCAATGCAGCGGCGATGAACGGCGGGTCGAACGACTGCTTGACCTAGCATATCGATACGAGGGCTAGATCTAACTAGATTCTCTGTTCGTTAGGAGGCGTTAATCACCGGCGGATCGCGCTCAAACTGTGGCGCGTCGTCACCGATCACTTCCCAAGACCCTTTACTGCCGACAAAAATATGCTCAACCACCTTGATCTCGGGATGCTCATCAAGGGACCCGATCGGAATCCACACCAACTTATTGTCTGGCGTCTGCATCGGCAACGGGCTGCCACAATTACCACAGAAGGTGGTAGACCAGCCGTCAGGCATTTCATATCGGTGCACTAAATCTTCACCGGCTTCCCACTGAAACCGTTTAGCGGCTGCCATAACAACACCGTTCGAATTGACTCCAGATACCTTCCGGCACTTCGAACAGTGGCACTGGCCGATATCGCTAATCCGTCCATCGACGGAATAGCCCACACCGCCACAAAGACAAGATCCCCGAACCGGGCTACTCATTGCTTGCCAAACTGTCACCCATCCCAGCAAAGGCTGCTAAGACGGTTTCCGCCGGAAGGCCATTGCGAACCTTTCTGACAACCACATGACAAATCGTCCCTTCGCAACGAATGGCAAACTCCACTCCAGCAGCACCGCAACAGCCTTGTTCCGCCGACACTAGCCTTTCAAGCTCAGCGCGCCGTCCTACTTCGAGCTTCCCGTAGGTCAACTCGACCAGCTGTTCATCACGCGTTACGGAACTCAAACCGTATTGGTTAATTTCTACCCATTCCTGAACCCGTAACTCGAGTTCCTTTTGAGTGAGCTTTCAGTACTTTTGTATCGGTTCGCTAACCATGTGAACAAACTCCTATCAATTGGAAGTAACCGAGATATCGGCAAGCATGGCATCCGTCATACGCAGGAGTGCGCCCGAAAACTGATCGCGATTCACCTGCACGTGCTCAACCAAGCCCTTGTCTTCGCGCAATCTTTGCCGCATTAAACTCTTGGTACCTTGCCAGATCTCATCATTCAGTCCGCCAGATTCAAATTGCGCGATATTGGTTTGCCATCCTCTAAGCACGGCACTATAAAACGCTTGTAGGCGGACAAATTCTGACTCTGAAATGTCATCGCCGTTTCTTCCTTTTGTGAGGAGTGCTGCAAACTCAGCATCCGAGGCGATCATGAGTTCAAGTTCGGCAAAGCCATCTTGGAAATTGCTAGCAGTTTCTAACTGCGTCGCCGTTGTATTTTGTTGGATCTCAAACGCTAGGAAAACTATGCCAACTAAGACTCCGAAATTCGCGAGAACACTGAGCCATTTATTCAAGTTGTCCATAGGGTGGGCTAGGACTTCTTGCTAAACATCATTCTCGTCGATGAGGTCGCGATACTGGCGCATATGGCGTAATGCGCTGACTTCATCGCCATTAAGTTCGCAAATACGTGCGAGATTGTAGTGCGCGTCCGGGATCCCCAACGCTTTTTCGTAGTAGTCCGAGGCTTTCTCGATTTCATCTAGCTCATCGAACACTGTGCCTAAGTTGTAATACGCAAGCTGATGTCCTGGTCTAGCTGTTAAAGCAAGCTCGTAGTGGCGCTTTGCGTGTTTCAAATTACCTTTTAGTTGGTAAAGACGGCCAAGATTAACATGTGCGTCTGCATTTTTAGGGTCCATGCGGATCGCTTCTTTGTATGCGTCCGGCGCCTTGTCGGGCTCAACTTCCTCCAAATCCAAACCGAGGTTGTACCACTCATCGCTGTTGAGCTCTGAGCCTCGGGCGGCTTCGAGTAGATGTTGTTCTGAGAGTTCTTCAACGTTGTCAGCTATTTCTTGGAAAGCGAAGTCCAAAGCTGCTTGGCCAGTTTCTACTTCCCAAACATGTTGATCGTCGCGTATCACAACGTTTGGTCCGTTGGCGTAAATGCGAACTGAACTGAGAGACTCAACCTGAGACATCTCGTCTTTCAGTTTCACAAGTGCACGGTAGGCCTTGCGGGTGCTGACTTTGGCATCGAGCAATCCTTTCACAGTTCGAAGCAGAACCACATCTTGGAAAGAGAATCGGAATTCGTCGCGCGCGCCACGGCCAGGCTGGATCAAATTACGGCGAACGTAATGTCGAACCTGGTCTGTGTTGATGCCTATAAGATCAGCTACTTCTTTGGTAGTGTAGCCACTCATCTAGATCCGGAAACCTTAGTGTTATTTCGTCTTACGCCCGGATGCAGATTGTGCCTTGGTTGCGCCAGCCTTTCTACCAGCGCGTGCAGCTGTTTTACGTTTCGAGCCGGACGCAGCAGATTTTTTCTTCGTCTTGCTACCCACGGATGCTTTGAGCGCTTCCATCAGATCAACGATTTTCGCCTCGGGGGCTGCTTCCTGTGGAATCTTGATTTCCTGGCCATCGATCTTTTGCTGGATGAGCTCAGTCATTTTCGAACGGACCACATCTTCATATTGTTCTGGCTCGAACGCTTCGTTCACGCGTTGCTCGATGATCTTAATTGCGAGGTCTAGCTCATCGGCCTCGATGCTGGCTTCTTCGATCGGAACGTCCTCGAAAGTACGTAACTCGTCTTGGTGCTTGAGTTGCTCCATAACAAGCCCATCACCCATCGGACGAATCAACACCAAATGACTCTTGCCGCGAGTGGCATAACTCGCAAGTGCAGCACGCTCAGTTGATGCTAGCGCTTCTTTTAGTAGGTGGTAAGACCGTGATGCGCCTTTGTCTGGGCCCATGTAATAGACCTTGTCGATATAGATCCGTTCTATTTCCGCAAGCGGAACAAACTCGGCAATATCAATGGCATTGGTAGATTCGATGTTCATCGCTTTGACTTCTTCTTGCGTAAACATCACATACTGACCTTTGGCGAACTCATAGCCTTGCATGAGCTCAGATCGCTCAACGACTTCACCGCTGCTGGCTGTCACATATTGTTGTTTAACACGTGAGCCATCTTCAGTTAAGTAGTTGAATCTTATAGCTTTTGTCGAATCGACAGTCGAATACAGTTTGACTGGAATAGAGACCAGTCCGAATGAAATGGTGCCGGAACCAATGGCTCGTGCCGCCATAACCTTCTCCTCTTGGCAGGGGGAACGAAATATAGCGCAGGGATAAGATGTTGACAAACCTGCGTGATTGCCAAAGATCAGTGCATGGCGAGCCAATCTGACCCTCAACTATCGACTTATCGAGCGAAACGAGACGCATCCGAAACACCGGAACCGTTCGGGCGTATTCACATTCCAGCAACGGGCAAGTTGTTTGTAGTGCAACAACACGACGCCAGCCACCTACATTTCGACTTTCGCTTCGAGCACGGCGGCGTCCTAAAAAGCTGGGCGGTGCCCAAGGGACCGTCAGACGACCCTCAAGATAAGCGCTTCGCAGCAGAAACTGAGGACCATCCCCTCGACTATGCAGACTTCGAAGGCGAGATCCCACCTGGTAACTACGGCGCAGGCCACGTCATCGTCTGGGATCGCGGAACTTATGAAGCTGTGCATGATATCGAGGAAGGCTACGCCAAAGGCAAACTCCTGCTTGAACTCACCGGTCAAAAACTCAAAGGTCGTTGGACTCTCGTGCGACTGAAAACAAAAGACAGCACGGGCAAAGAATGGCTCTTTATCAAAGAACACGATGCCTACATCTCAGATAGTGGTCCGACGTTTTCAGACAATTCGGTGTTGTCAGGTCTGACTGTCAAGCAATTGCAAAAACCTAAACCGCTTGTCTCAGCGCTTAGGCGTAAGGTTGCTAAAATCCGCGGTGCCCAGGATGCACCCGTCGCGTCTATTGCGACCAAACCAATGCTCGCTTCTGCAGCAGAACCACACGACCGCAAGGGTTGGCTCTGGGAATTGAAATATGACGGCTACCGGATTCTCATTAAAAAAACAGTGGACGGCATAGCGCTCGTTACACGCAATGGCTACAACTTAGCCGACCGATTTCCCGAAATTTGCCAAGTCGTACAACACCTCCCGATCGATGAATTCATTATCGACGGTGAACTAGTGGTTAACGATCAACAGGGCAAGCCGAGTTTCGCTCTGATGCAGCAGCGCGGTCGAGCAACATCAGGTATCAACGTTGCCCGAAGCGCAATTGAGCTGCCCGCAACCTATTTTGCGTTCGACGCCTTGTTTATTGGTGACTACGATTTACGCAGAGCACCACTAACTGAGCGTAAGAAGATTCTCCAAAGTCTGTTGCCAATTTGCTCAGCGCTACGGTTTTCCGAGCACATTGTTGAACACGGTAGAGATACCTATCGAGCGGCTGAGAGTATGGGTATCGAAGGCGTCGTCGGTAAAAGAGCCGACTCTTCCTACGCCTCCGGGCGTAGCCAAGACTGGATCAAAGTTCGTAACAACCGCACCGCTGAATTTTTTGTCGTCGGCTGGTCGGGTAGTAAAAGCAATCCAGACGATATCGGTTCCATCGCACTCGCGGAATACCGGGGCGCTGATCCTGTCTACGTGGGACATGCGGGGTCGGGACTCGCAGCACGTTTTCGCGGTGAGCTTCTCAGCCAATTCAAGAAACTGTCGCGCAAAACTTGCCCTCTGCCAGACGTCCCAGAGACGAAACGTACAACACATTGGGTACGACCAAAGATCGTCGTTGAGATCGCCTACACCGAATACACCCCCTACGGCCATCTGCGTCACCCATCAATCCAGCGCGTTCGGGACGACAAAGAACCGAAAGACTGCGTTTCCCAACTTCTGCCTCTACTAGACGGCGCAGCAGGCAGTCCGCTCACGCAAACGCCCGATATCAAAATTGAGACAACAAATCCCGACAAGATTTTCTACCCGGAGCCGGGATTCACCAAGGCAGATTTGGTGAGCTATTACCGTGCCATAGCGAAGTGGATGCTACCTCACCTCGCCAGACGACCCATCGTGCTCACAAGGTATCCCGATGGCGTGGATGGAAAATCTTTCTACCAACGAGACATCCCAGACTATGTACCGGACTGGCTCCAACGCGAAGTCCTTTGGTCTGAGTCGACCGAGAAGGAAGTAAAGTATGTGATCGCTCGGACTGGGGAAGATCTCGCCTACCTTGGCAATATGGGCACGATTCCCATCCACATGTGGCACTCAACATTGGATGATCTCGATCACCCAGACTGGTGCGTACTAGACCTCGATCCGAAGAAAGCACCTTTTTCAGATGTAGTCACCTTAGCGCTCGCGATTGGTGACCTTACGACGGAACTTGGTTTACCGGCATATCCCAAGACGAGTGGTGCCAGTGGCTTACACGTTTTGATTCCGCTGGATCGACAACTGACGCATCAACAATCTCAGACCCTGGGTGAACTACTTGCCAAGGTGATCGTGGATCGACATCCAGACATCGCGACAATTGCGCGATCGATCCGCGCACGTGGCGACAAAGTCTACGTCGACTACCTACAAAACGGTCACGGTAGACTGATCGTAGCGCCCTTCTCTGCACGTGCCGAACAAGCTGGCAGCGTGTCAATGCCACTGCACTGGCGGGAAGTAAACAGGGGTCTGAAGAACTCCAAGTTTCATATCGCTAATGCTGTCGCGCGTATGAAACGCATGCGGACTGATCCCCTCCACGAAGTCCTGCACAACTCACCTGATCTAGTTCGAGCCTTAGCAAAGCTATCTGAAATACTGAAATAGCGCGTCTGGCACGGTAAAGTCACTGATTGAGTAGTCGCACACCCGTGTCTACACACGGTATTGAGGGAGAGATCATTGAAGCTTTTAATTGCGAACCGGGGCGAGATCGCGATCCGGATAAACCGCTCTGCCCAGGACCTTGGGATAGAGACAGTCTGTGTATTTGCGGAAGACGAAGCAAATTCTCTGCATACGCAAGTCAGTGACAAATCGTTCGCGCTGTCTGGCAGCGGTCCCAGTGCTTATCTAGATATCGAGGCGATGGTCAACGCAGCAGTCTCTGAGGGCTGTTCAGCGGTCCATCCTGGCTATGGTTTCCTGTCAGAAAATGCTGCCTTCGCAGCAACGCTCAATGAAGCCGGTATTCAATTTGTAGGACCCTCCCCTGAAATCCTCGAATTGTTTGGTGATAAATCACAGGCAAGGGCACAGGCAGTTTCTGCTGATGTGCCTGTACTTAAGGGCGCCGAAGGACCAGCCAGTATCGCCGACATTGAAGCGTTCTTCGCCGCACTAGCGCCAGGATCAACCATGATCATCAAAGCGCTGAGCGGTGGCGGTGGTCGCGGCATGCGCGTCGTTAACTCTGCAGACGGTATCGCCGAAGCCTATGCTCGATGCCAATCTGAGGCTTTGGCCGCTTTCGGCAGCGATGGCGTCTACTGCGAAGAGTTCATGCCAAACCCTCGCCATATTGAGGTTCAGATTATCGGCGATGGGCAAAGCATTATTAACCTCGGCGAACGAGACTGTAGTTTGCAACGTAGGCACCAAAAAATTCTCGAATTCGCGCCAGCACCCAATCTATCCGAAGACGTGCGCGCCAAAATCATTGCTGCCGCGGAACGCTTAGCAGAAAGCGTTGGCTATCAAAGTCTTGGTACGTTTGAGTTTTTGCTAAACGCTGAAAACCCCGAGCAATACGCCTTCATCGAGGCAAACCCACGGCTGCAGGTAGAACATACAGTTACCGAAGAAGTTACACAGACAGACCTAGTTGCCATCCAACTACAGATCGCCCAAGGCATTACATTAGCTGAGCAAGGACTCGACCAATCCATCAAACCACAAGGTTTGGCCGTGCAAGCTCGCGTTAATTTGGAAACGATTAACGAAGCAGGCGACGTTGTTCCCTCCGGCGGTAAGCTGCAACACTTCGACACGCCCGGCGGTCCTGGAATTCGCGTCGATACCTTCGGTTATACGGGTTATACGACGAGCCCTAGATACGACTCCCTGCTGGCCAAGGTCATAACAAGCTCGCGAGCCGGAGATCTCACGGCTTTAACCACCAAAGCTAACAGAGCTTTAGCCGATTTTAGGATTACCGGTGCCAACACAAACATCAGCTTTCTCCAAGCACTCTTGTCGCACAAGGAAATTGCAAAAGGAAATGTCACGACCACCTTTATCGAAAATAACGTTGAAGAACTTGTTAATCACGCAGGTACTTCGAATCATTTTGCCACTGGGGAGGGAGAAACACGCATTGCAGGAGCGCAGATCGATGCCAACAATCCGCTAGCGGTCCTAGACTTCGGCCAAGCACAAACCACACCAACAGCAAAAGTGGATAGTGTTTCCGACGCCCCGGAAGGCACGCTCCCTGTGGCCTCCCCGCTGCAGGGCACGATCGTAAGCATAGAAGTAGGCGTTGGTGATGAAGTCCAGGCTGGTCAAGTCCTCGCAATCATGGAATCCATGAAGATGGAACATGAGATTAAGTCGGAAGTTGGCGGCAAGGTTCTCAGTGTCAATGTCGCAACATCTGAAGCGATATGGGAAGGCCATACGTTGATGTTGTTGGAAGAGGGTGAGGTAGCAGGTACGCAGAACATCGAAGAAGTAGAAATTGACCTCGACTACATCCGGCCCGATCTGCAAGAGTCTTATGATCGCCATGCCAAGACGCTCGACGAAAACCGCCCGAGCGCAGTCGCAAGAAGACATGACAAAGGGCAACGTACCACCCGAGAGAACATCGTGGATCTCTGCGATGACGACACTTTCGTGGAGTACGGCGCGCTCGTGATCGCCGCGCAACGGCGACGCCACTCCGTTGAGCATCTCATGGATATGAGCCCAGCGGACGGCATGGTTGTTGGGGTAGGCGCAATCAATGGCACTGACTTTGCCGATCCTGACAACCGGTGTGTGGTTATGTCATATGACTATACGGTGCTCGCAGGTACACAAGGCGCGCAAAACCATCGCAAAACCGATCGCATGATCGACATCGCCAGCAATGGAAAAATGCCAATGGTCATCTTCGCTGAAGGCGGAGGCGGTCGGCCTGGCGATACCGACGGATTGGGTATGGGTTCTCGAACTTTCGCTCGTTTCGCGACGCTTTCGGGGTTGGTGCCTATGGTGGGTATCACTACCGGTCGTTATTTTGCTGGTAACGCCTCCTTACTCGGGTGCTGCGATGTGATCATCGCCACCGAGGGATCAAACATCGGCATGGGTGGCCCTGCGATGATCGAAGGTGGCGGTCTTGGTATTTTCGCTCCAGAGGATATCGGTCCGACATCGGTGCAAGTCGCGAGCGGCGTCATCGACCTACTCGTCAAAGATGAGGAAGAAGCCGTTGCTGTGACCAAAAAGTATCTCTCTTATTTCCAAGGCACGGCGACAGATTACGAGACGCACGATCAACGCAAGATGCGACAGATCGTGCCGGAAAACCGACTTCGCGTTTACTCTATACGTGACGTGATCGAGACCATTGCAGACGTCGATTCTGTGCTTGAGATCCGACCAAACTTCGGCCACGGAATGATCACCTCGCTCGTACGGATCGAAGGCAAACCTATGGGAGTCATCGCTAACAACCCACACCACTTGGGTGGCGCTATCGACTCAGACGCGTCGGACAAAGGCGCTCGTTTCATGCAGCTGTGCGACGCCTTCGATATCCCACTCCTCTACCTGTGCGACACTCCTGGCATTATGGTCGGTCCCGAAATCGAGCATACGGCTCTTGTTCGACACTCGAGTCGCATGTTCATCGTCGGCGCGAACCTTACAGTGCCATTTTTTACAATCGTCATTCGCAAAGCCTACGGATTAGGTGCCATTGCGATGGCTGGTGGATCCTACAAAACGCCGTTCTTTACAGTCTCCTGGCCAACCGGCGAATTCGGCGGTATGGGACTCGAAGGCTCAGTCAAACTCGGTTACAGAAAGGAGTTGGCTGCAATCGAGGATCCACAAGAGCGCCTAGAAAAATATGAAGAGATGGTGGCACGCGCCTACGATGTGGGCAAGGCCGTGAACAACGCCAATCTTTTCAGCATCGATGACACGATCGATCCGGCGGATTCGCGTTGGTGGGTGGCGAGTCTCTTGAGTTCAGTGCGAACAGAACCACGCTCAGGAAAGAAAAGACCCTGCGTGGATGCTTGGTAAAGAGGATGCTTGGTAAAGAGGTTGCTTGGTAAAGAAGATGCTTGGTAGAGAGGGTGCTTCCAGTCCACACGTAGAATGACGCCTAAACAGAGGTCTAAGCAACACCTTGATCAATCTGTTCGACGATGACATCGGGAAAAGATGCGCTCGGTTTGGAGACATGTGTATTACGCAACGTAAGGTATCAACTAACGGAAGATTAAGTTTCAGTCTCCCAACGGGTTAGTCGAAAACCGTCAAATAAGCCGGATCATCTCGGCAGTCAAACGCAGCTGAAATATCTGCCGCAATTACCCGACCCTTAGATAGCTCGGGTAGCCCGTCACGCGGAAAAAACTCAGCGGCTTCAACTTCGTAGCCTGCTTTGGGCTCTTGCTCAGCAAGTTCTTCCGCCAAAAAGAAGAATTTGTAAAAGTCTCTCGGGTCTTGGTTGTAGGGATGCTTTGCCTTGTGGCGCACGGCATACAACTGTGTCGCCTTAACTTTGAGGGTTGCTTCTTCACTAATTTCCTTTACGCAGTTATCCGCAGCGGAAATCCCTACATCGGCGTAACCGCCGGGCAGCGTCCAAAGACCATCGCTTTTTTCACGCACCAATAGAATACGGTCATCACGCATGACTGCGCCGCGAACATCTACTTTAGGTGTCGCATAGCCCTGCCCATGATCTGGAAAGAGCTGGGGAACGCGTTCCAATGGCACATCACCCAATGCTGCAAGCATTGCAGTCGCGATATCAGAAATTTCTTGATAACGCTCTTTGTCGAACTCATCTGCTCCGAAAAACAATCCAGTGGACGCAATGCCATGCAAGCGTTTCGTCCAACTCAACCATTCAGACTCCACGCCGTTTATGCTTTCTTCTTGCGCTTTTGGGTTTTCAGGGAGTCTTTGAGATGTAGCAATTGCTCCCTAGTGACACTCTGAAACTCTGGTATGGGACACCGAACACCAGGTCGCATCCCGCCTCCCCAATTTTCCAACGGACGCAATGTGTCGTGCTTGCACAGTTTGGTACTGCGCGTCTCAAGTAAAACGGGATTTCCTCGGCGCATACCAGGGCAACGGTGTTTAAACTGAACGATATAGAATTCATCACGAGAGACTTGAACTGAAACATGTCGTTCGTCCAACACCTCTGTACGCCGAATACTACTGCGTCGAATACAACGCTCTGACTCGACATAGTCATCCAATTCAGGATCTCGGTTCAAGATCTCATCAACGGAGAGCCTCGCTTGCTCTGTTGGAGATTCTGGCACTGAGGACTCTGCCGCTTTTTCATCTTTGCCATTCGTGGCATCCGCAAACGCCCCATGCGCAACGACCAGCACGACGACTAGAATTGACTGCCATATTTTCATGATTCGTCTAACTCACTCTTAATCATCGCAACCTGCTCAAGCGCTGCTGGTTCAAATTTCCCCCAACGACAACTCACCGTGTATGGGCCGTCATGGAAACGATCGCGCGCCTCAAACCGGCTGTTTTTACAAAACCGGCCACCCCAAGGCTCCAATTTCAAAAGCATGTCGTCGGTGAGGCCTGTGCACTTGTGCAACAATCGATTAACCCAGAAACGATTGTGGGACCCATGCACGATCACCAACTCCTCGTTCACAACTTCCATGGAACGCACTGCTCGAGCGGATAGGCACTCGCTTGCTTCGGGAGCTTCTTCGGTCATTGACTCATCAAATATGATGCCGGTCGCCGGGGGTGGCGTCTCAGCCCATACCGTCGACGTTAATATGGGCACCACGCAGGCCATGATTATTCGGAGCATGACGGTTCGAGCCAAGGTAATCCGGGCAACGATTGTTCGGAATACAAATTTCATCGGACACCTCGTAGCAGCTACAAAATTAGTTTCTGCCTCTCTTTCGACAATGTATAGGGCAAATTGTTCGACGTTTCGTCTAATAGAGGAGATGGTCGAATCGTTGAGATTCGACTCAGTTTGGACTGTCGAACATCAATCTGCGTCAGGCCAAAGCGCCATTGATGACGCGCAAGGCACTGACGCAGTCTGAGTCCAGCTTTTTGCTAAAGAGTTCATCTCCCTTGTCTTGCCTCGATTGATCGCATAGATCGGGACCCCAAGCTCAGATGCCTTGCGCACAAACCGAAAACTCGAGAAAACCATCAACGAGCTGCCCACAACCAGCAGGGCTGAGCTCTCCGCCACCCAACGATAGGCAAACGCCACTCGCTCTTTAGGCACGCTGTCCCCGTAGAAGACAACATTTGGTTTTAACATCCCTCCGCAGAATGCACATTCAGGAACTCTGAAAGCAGCAAACGCCTCACTCTCGAGGTCGGCATCACCATCAGGTGCCATGATCGCTTGATGTCCAATTTCTGTGATCTCTGGGTTGTGGACTTCCAACCACCCCTGAAGCTCGTCGCGATCGGATAGCCGAGCGCAATCTAGACAAACAACCTCATCGAGCCGGCCATGCAGATCGATCACATCCCGACTACCTGCAGTCTGATGCAGACGGTCCACATTCTGAGTAATGATGCCAGTGACCCAACCCTTCGCTTCCCACTGGGCCAAATAATCATGCGCGGCATTGGGTTGGGCTTTGCAAAACTCCGGGTAGCCAACTTGTGATCGAGCCCAGTAACGTTGGCGCCAAGATAAGTGCTCAACAAAGTCTTTGTGCAGCACAGGTGCGGGTCGTTTCCACGCGCCTTGTTCATCCCGATAGTCCCCGATCCCTGAAGGCGTACTGCAACCAGCCCCAGTCAGAACCAGAAGTCTGTCGTGTCGAGCAAGCGCATCGGTTAAATCCTCAATCACACTACTTTCTTTTCCACGTGTACAAATTCACAATTCAAACCCACAATCTATATTCAAATTTTTAAGGGGAACGGGATGATTCAGCTATACGGACTAAAAATGAGTAACTACTACAGTCTTGTAAAAGCCCTGCTGATCGAAAAAGGCGTCGATTTCGAAGAAGTTAAAGCACCACCAACACAAGAGGAAGACAACCTCTCACGTTCACCAATGGGCAAGATGCCTTCCATCGGCGTGGATGGCAACTACATGTCCGAATCGCTCGCAATCGCGGCATACCTTGACCGAGTTCAGCCAGAACCAGCCCTGCTACCGAGCGATCCTTTCGCGGCCGGTAAAGTCATTGAGCTCGTCTGTCATATGAAGCTAGATGTCGAACTGGTTGCTCGACGCTGTCTGCCTGAGGCATTTTTTGGCCAAACCGTCAGCGATGAAACCAAGAGTTCGACCCAGAAGGATCTCGCAAAAGGCATGGCGGCGCTTGATCGCATCTACGTGGGCGCACCCTATGCCGCTGGTGCAGACCTGACCCTCGCGGACTTCTACACCTACTTTAGCTTTGGCTTGGCCGGTGGCATCGCACAGAAAATGTTCGACACTGACCTGATTGCAGACTATCCCAAAATCCAGGGCGTTATGGCGCGCATGGCAGAGCATCCAAGCGTGCAGCGCGTTGAGGCAGAAAAAGCATGATAACGCTCAAGTTTGTGCGCGGCTTTTTAGCCGCGCTTCTCTTGCTGGCTTGGCTACCTGTAACCGCTAAAGAACTCCCGCGCGGCAAACCTGAGTCAGTAGGGATGTCTAGCGAGCGCCTCGCTCGGATCGCGCCCGCTATGCAGAAATACATTGATGCTGAGCTGACGCCGGGAATCATTACCGCCATTGTCCGCAAGGGGAAGCTGGTCCATTTTGAGGTTCAGGGAGAAATGGATGTCGACGCTGCCAAAGCGATGCGTCCAGACGCGATCTTTCGCATCGCGTCTATGACTAAACCCATCGCATCAGTGGCTCTCATGATGCTGTGGGAAGAAGGTCACTTCCAACTTCGTGATCCAGTATCAAAGTTCATCCCAGCCTTTGCCGACGTACGCGTGAGTACCACCGCGGATGCCAGCGGCACAACTGGGGCGCTGGTTGAACCGAAGCGTCCTATCACTATTCGAGACATGTTGACGCACACAGCCGGACTCGCTAACAGCTACATGGGTAATACCAGAGCATACAGCGAAGCGGTTGCCGGAGCTCAGGACAATGCTGAGTTGATCGCGAACCTCGCCAAGTTGCCCTTGAATTATCATCCTGGCGAAGACTGGCAATACAGTATTGCCACCGATGTGGTAGGTCATCTTGTCGAGATCATTTCAGGAATGAGCCTTGACGAATTCCTCAAAGAAAAGGTTTTCGGACCTTTAGATATGCCAGATACGCATTTCTACATGGACGAAGACAAGGCTGATCGACTGACGGCACAGTACACCCCAGGTGAAGCAAATAAGATCACTCTGCAGGATCCCGGATCCGCTGAAAGCCGATGGATCAGCGGTCCTAAGACCCTCTTTCGCGGCGCAGGCGGACTGGCCTCTACAGCCCGCGACTATCTTCGCTTTCAACAAATGGTCTTAAACGGCGGTGAGCTCGATGGGACGCGCCTGCTCGCACCAGCCACCGTGTCACTGATGCTAGAGAACCATACCGGCGACTTAGACCTGTGGCTTACCGGACCTGGCATTGGTTTTGGTCTCGGTTACGGAGTCGTTGTTGATCGCGGTGAAGCGGCAACACCACTATCACAAGGCGCTGGATATTGGGGCGGTGCTTATTGCACGATCTCTTGGGTCGACCCAGAGCAGGATTTGGTAGCTGTTCTAATGACTCAAGTCCGTCCCTACCGACACATCAATGTTCGGCAGGATTTTCAAACGCTAACTTATCAGGCGATTGTGGGCGAATAGCTTCAGAGTTTTTCGCGATTAGGACGAAAAGCACAATCGAGACAATGAGCGCAGGGAAAACCTCATGCAGGTTTTCCCGCAATCCTGAGGCCAACCAAATAACTAAAGTCGCAACTCCGCCCGCCATAGAGGCCATAACAGCGCGAGCTGTGCCTTTGTGCCAGTGCAAACCGAGTACAACCGCAGGGAGGAAGCAAGCCGCGTAGAGACTGCCAGAGAAAATCGTGATTTCGACGATATCCCCTGGTGGATTCAAAGCCAAGAGCGCAGCAAAGACGGCGAAACCTACTACCGCAACACGCGTCCAGCGCACCTCCGACTGCAGCTCTACAAACGGAACGACCATATTCTTAAAAAGTGTCGAGGCTGCCACAAGCAGAACACTGTCGATGGACGACATTCCCGCTGCCACGATGGCCACAATCAAAAAGTCACCGGCCCACAGTGGAAACACATTCGGATCCGCGACAAGTGTCGGCACAATTAGATCCGTGTCGGTCACGCCATCCAAGATGAGGTGGGAATAGACTCCAACCGGGAAGATGCAGAACTGCACTATAGTGAGACCGATAATCGCAACCCAAATCCCGCGCTTCACTTCACGGTCATCTTTCAGCGCGTAGAAGCGCGATAGTTGTCGAGGATCGACTATTAGTTTGAGTGCTCCTGACAATGAGATCCCCACCAGTACTGCAAAGGGGATACCGCCGTTGAGCTCAAACAGATGTTGTTTATCCGGCATCTCAGCAAGAGTCATAATCGCGCCAACCCCGCCAGCGGCATCGGTCACAAAATAAAAAATCATGACGGCGCCTATTACCATTAGTGCGCCTTGGAGAACATCAGTGCGCACCACGGAGACGAAGCCGCCGACCGAGGTGTACACAACCACGATCGAGAGTGTGACCAGTATGGCCGCCTCGTATGAGATACCTAGAAATTGCTGAAAGAGATGCCCTGATCCCTTAAAAATGGCAATCAGATAGAGCAGGCTGGCAAAGACGATCACCAAGGCCGACACAAACCGCAGCGGATGATTGGCTCGATCTTGCGCGCCCAGAAAACGAGTACCAAGAAAATCTGGTAGTGTCAACGCGTCAAAACTGGCCGCGAACGCGCGTAACTTCGGGCCAATAAAACGCCACGAAAGATAGGTGAAAACGATGAGGGACACGGCTAAGAAAAACCACGGCAAGCCATACGCATAGCCTTTGCCCGCATGACCAATGTAACTGTTGGTGGAAGCAAACGTGGCGTAGAAAGAAACGCCAATTGCGATCCCGCCCATGCTGCGGTTACCAACGTAGTAACCCGTCATGGCAGTGCTGGCTCGCCGTCCGACCCACGCGTTGACCAACAAAACCGCGGTATATGCGGTCAGCAAAACTACTGCTAGCCAATGCTGCGAGATCCAGGTCAAGCGCGCCTCCATATTCCGTTCATAAACGCTTCATTACTACACTAGGTGGCACACCCTGTTCTCTTTGGTATGCTCTGATACCGGCCTCAATAAAGGAGCCCAAACATGCGTTACCTAATCCAGTTCGCAGTCCCCGCCCTAATATTGTTGGGTGTTGTTTACGCAGTAACAAGACGACGCAGTGCGCCATCCAGTGAACAAGATGATACCACGGCAATCTTCCTCACCATTTTGGTCATCGGCGCAGTTGTTGCCGTGGCGTTAGTATTTATCCTTCAAGTGAACTGGCCGAGCCTATGACAATTTCCGTAACGCCAAACCCAAATGGTTTTGGCGCTGCCATCCGAGACGTGAATCTAAGCAACGGTCTGACCGCCGAGGATATCGCAGATATTCGCGGAGCCTGGCTAGACCATCAAGTCGTCTTTTTCCCAGATCAACCACTTGAGCATGATCAACTCGAAGCGTTCACAAATGCATTTGGTGACTTTGGCAACGACCCCTACGTCAAAGCCATCGATGGCTATAGCAATATCCTCGAGGTTCGGCGTGAGCCTGATGAAGCGGTCGCACCTTTTGGCGGTTCCTGGCACTCAGATTGGTCCTTCCAAGAGACGCCACCAGCCGCAACGATTCTGCACGCCAAAATCATCCCACCTGTCGGTGGTGACACACTCTACGCAGATGGCATTGCTGCCTATGAAAACCTTTCCGAGAGTATGCGTGGTGAGCTAGAAAACCTTCAAGCTGTTCATAGCGCGCGAAGACCTTATAGTCACGAGGGTTACAAAGCTTCAGGCGGACCAGATCGTAGTATGACGATATTACCGAACGATGATGCTTGGGCGACGCAACTCCATCCCATTATCCGAACTCACCCTGAATCAGGGCGTAAAGCACTTTGGGTCAATCCGGTCTACACACTCAACGTGCATGGCATGAGTGAAGTGGAATCGGCTCGTTTGCTTGATGAACTTTTCAAGCACGCATTGAGTGACGAGTTTCTCTACGCTCACAAATGGCAGAACAATATGCTCACGATGTGGGACAACCGCTCTGTACAACATTGCGCTCAAGGCGGCTACGACGGCCATCGCCGAGTCTTGCATCGAACAACTCTTGCTGGGGACCAACCTGTCTAACTCCACCGTTGAATTTCATCATCGGCTTGGCTCAAGCTTTGGCTTAGCTCTCGCTTTTTTAACCCTTTCAGCCTCCACCTTTGCCGACTATCTCCCCGGGGATTTACGTGCACGCGTGGATCAATTGAAAGAGGTGATTTCCGCTCAACCAACCAATGACTCCAATGCCAACGCTCGCGCACGCCTGACATGGGAGTGGATAAATGCCCACGCCTTGAATGGTGGATATGTCCCCGTCAATGCAACCCAGATAACGGCAACCGTTTTAAACGGGAGTCATGGGCCGCGAATGTCTAATGCTCTAGATGCAACCATCCACGAACTTGCCTTTATTGACGAGACTCCGAACGGTCTAGGAACCCTGGTGGCAGAAACTGGACCTTTTGAAGCAGGCTCCACGGCATCAATTACCCAAACGTATACGGTTGGTGACCAAGCCATACAAACCGGTGGTGGTTTCGTTCTCGCTCGGCATTTTATGACGAATTTCGGTACCTGGCAGACTCAAGACCCGAACGCGGCAAACTTTATCGCGGTCGAGACGAGCAATCCAAAAGTTAGTTTTGTTGCAACAACGACTCCCGTTAGCGGCATGCATGGCGGCTTCCGCGGGCAACGTGAAACGCTGACTTTTCGCGTCGCCTCCGGGACCTTAACGGCCGGAGATCAGGTAAGCCTAACGTACGGCGACACCAAGGGTGGCAGCCCAGGCATGACAATGCCGACATTCTCCAGCGATCGAATGCCCCTCCCTGTATACGTGCAGCTATCACGAGATGGGCAACTGTTCAGCTTACCGATTCAACCCATTCGAATTGAAGGTGGTGCTCTGACCGGTGTTCACGGATTTGTCCCTTCCGTTGTTGCACCGGGAGAAACTTTCGAGGTCAGCATACGTGCACAAGACATCTACTTTAATAGAGCCAAGGGCTCCATCCCAAATTGGCAACTAAGCTTCGACGAAGGAAAGATAGTCGAGATGCCCAGTACCGGTGCGATCACGGTGGTCAGTACAAGTCTCGTTGAGCCCGGCATCTACTTCCCGAAGATCAAAAGCTCCGATGGGGCAATCACGGGTGTTACCAATCCAATACTTGTCACCGCTGAAGATCGACCCAAAATCATGTGGGGAGACACACACGGCCACAGCGGCTTCGCCGAAGGCATCGGAACGCCGGAACGGTTCATGACATGGGCGCGAGATGATGCACGTCTCGATTATGTGACCCACTCAGAACACGACATTTGGTTGGATGACTACGAGTGGGAGGTGCTGCGCGAAAATGTCATTAACTTTACAGAGGAAGGCAAGTTCATCGCCTACCTTGGCTACGAATGGACAGTCCGCAACCAGTCTGGCGGCCACCATAATGTACTATTCCGCTCTCCACTGGATCGTGCTCGCATCCCAACTCAATTCTTTCCAACGTTGCCGAAGCTCTATGCTGGATTGCGCAACACAGCTAAGACTAAAGACGTTGTCGTGATCCCGCATGCACACCAGTCTGGTGACTTTCGAATTAGCGATCCCGAGTTAGAACCTCTCATTGAGATCATGTCACAACATGGCAACTTCGAGTGGTTTGGCCGCATGTATATCAATCAAGGTCACCAAGTGGGGTTCACTGCCGCGTCAGACAACCACCTCAGTCAACCCGGATACAGCTCGCCAATGGGGAGCTCACTTTCCCAACAAGGTGGATTAGGTGCAATACTTGCGCAAGAGCGCACTACAGATGGCATCTTCGATGCTATGAAAAACTTGCAGTCTTACGCCACGACCGGTGATCGCATCATCTTAGACTTTGCAGTCAACGGTACCCCAATGGGACAGCGGGCAGAGTTCTCGGACAAAAGTACCGTCTCAGGTCGCGTCATTGGCACCGCCCCAATTCGCACTATCACGGTCGTAAAAAATGACGGCGTGTTGATTGAAAAAAACTATTTTGACAGTCCCGACAACAAACTCAGCAAGAAAGACACTTTCGTTCTAACTTTTTCATCCGAATCCAGCCCTGATTACGTGAAAGACAATCCACGCGGTTGGCGTAATTGGGACGGTACACTCCAGGTTTCTGACGCCACGCTTGTGAGCATCACCCCTTTGGATGCGAACATGCCCTCGCAAACTGTCGCACTGAGTGAGACTGAAAATACTGCAACATTATTCACGCGAACAAGGGGTGATTCGAGTTCATTCTTGGTCGAGCTATCCGGCATAACAAAAAACACGTCTTTCAGCTTCGATTTGACTGAGACAGCGGAGACTGGCGGAGCTCCGCCAATCTACCGACCTCATCAGCGTGTACCAGCGACTAGTTTCGTTTTGGCCCTTAAAGACCTTGTCGATGGGACAATCGAGCACACCCAGACAGTCGATGCATACGAAGATCGCGTGCGCATAACAAGAGACCTAGAGGAAACGTTACAAGTCGTTGATTTCGAATTTGCAGACCAGAACACGAACCAGGGTGATTTCTATTTCGTCAGGGTAGTGCAGGCAAATGACGCTATTGCATGGTCAAGCCCGGTCTGGATCGGCGGTCACCCACCGCGATGAGTAAATTTGAGTTACATGAGCGCTTAACAGCCGATTGCCATTTGGTAACTGAACTGAAAGTTTCAACAGTCCTGCTCATGGACGACGCTCGCTATCCGTGGCTTGTACTGGTTCCTAGACGCCCAGGCTTACGTGATCTACACCAAATAGATGTCTCAGAACAGCCCATCGTCTTCGCGGAGATAAGCCAAACTTCAGCGGCTCTTGAACATCTCTACGACCCACTAAAATTGAACGTCGCTGCACTTGGCAACCAAGTACCACAATTGCATATCCATGTGATTGCGCGCTTCGCAGAAGATGAAGCTTGGCCTGGACCCGTGTGGGGAATTGGTAGTGGGGAGCCCTACGACCCTGATACACTAGCACAAACAATCGCAAAGCTTCAGGCGCAGTTGAGCTAAACGTTATTCCGGGGTTGGAATAGGGTTCACGAACATCGGCACATCATAGCCCCGTTGGACAGCCGGACGCCCAGCAATCTCAAGATACCAGCGCTTCAAATTTGGAAATTCACTCCAATCGATACCTTGCCATTCATACCGAGAGATCCATGGCCAGGTCGCCATATCAGCTATCGAATACTCATCAACAAGGTATTCGTGCCCGAGCAAACGTCTATCAAGAACACCATACAAACGCCTTGCTTCAGCGGCATAGCGCTCTTCAGCATACGGCGCCTTACCTTGGTTATAGCGCAAGAAGTGGTGTGCTTGTCCAAGCATGGGGCCTACACCGCCCATTTGCAGCATTAACCATTCCAACGTCTCGTATCGATCAGTACCCCAGTACTTTTCACATTTCTCGGCGAGGTAGATGAGAATTGCACCCGACTCCATCATCGCCCGACCCGTGTCGCGATCAACGATCGCCGGAATTTTATTGTTAGGAGATATTTTGAGGAATTCAGGTGCAAACTGCTCGTCTTTGCCAATATGAATTGCGTGGGCTTCGTACGGCAGGTCAAATTCTTCCAACGCTATCGAAATTTTGCGCCCATTTGGTGTGGGAAATGTGTATAGATCAATCATGCAATTACCGCTCGTTACCTTTCTTCGATCAAATTAGACGGTCTGCAACAAGAGCTCAAGGCAATCCTTTTTTATCAAATTGAATTGCAGGCCAATTCCGCCCTTCGATCAACTTCGCCAGCTTTTTCTTAGCGTTGACGACAACTGGGTGACCCACTTGTTCCAGCAGCGGCATGTCATCTGGAGAGTCGCTATAAAAATAGGCGTTGCTCAGGTCGCCGCCTACTTCAGTACAATATCCGCGGGCGACTATCCCAGCCCCATAACAAGGTGCAACACCACCAGCAATTCTTTCGTCGACTATTTCTAACTCTGTGCAGTAAACCTGATCAAAGCCGAATAGCTCTGCAATCGCACTCGATTGATAACTCGTTGCCGAAGTGACGAGTACGACGTGGTGACCGCGCTTCTTATGGGACTGTACTAATTCAAAGCCATCCCGATAGATCCAGTGCTTGAGTCTTTGTTCATACGACTCTTGCGCCAAATCAATGAGATTCTGTTCAGGCATACCCTTGATGTCATCGATCGTAGCCTCAAGCATCTCCGCATAGCTGAGCTGGCCTAACCCATATTTCGAAAACATAATTGACAATTTGATAAACCGGGGAACCGACATCCGTAGCGTAAAAATCTGTTGCCAGGCGAGTGCTGTCAGCGAGTAGCCGTCGATTAGAGTGCGATCGAGGTCAAAGAAAGCAATAACTGGTGGTTCAAGCTCAGTAGAGGCGAAATTGACTGGGCTCGCGTCTGCACCGCTAACTAGCGCTATGGACGCAACGTGCTCATCAACCGAGATTTTCATGGCGCCTATTCTACACGATCCTCTACAGGCTCTATCATGTCAGTGCCTTCCCACCCGCCTGTTGTCTATGACAACACCTGCCACAGCCGAGTGCAAACAAGATGCCGGTCCCAGCCAGTAGCGTGATGGCTTTGGCGTTTCCGATGAGGCATTCCTCACAAACCAACTAGGCAAATTTGTGGCGCCAGACCAGTTCCTGCGATCCTACTGCCCAGGAACATCTGATTCATTCAGTGGGTAAGCATGCCTACTTGAATTGAAGAGACAAGGATAGGTTACGTGTTTCAATTGACCTTATGGTCCATACCGCCAGTAGCTGCGGCGATGTTGTCGCTGTATGCATTCTGGCGGGCGTCTCCCCGATCTCATGTTCCAGGTGGACACGCCCTTCGCTTCCTGTTCATCGCACTATTCCTGTGGGCTGCGCCACAAGCCGTCGAGACCATGCTCACAGACGCGCGCGCGAAACTACTATTCTCGCAACTTTCCTATTTAGGCATCGCGCTAACACCGGTTGCCTGGTTCCAGTTTGCACTGACCTATAGCCGGCGCGTCCTGCGCATGTCTGCACGCATTCTCAACGTCATCACTATCGTGCCACTCCTAACCGTGGTGCTCGTCATCTCAAATGACTGGCACCATCTATTCTGGAGCGGCTGGTCCATAGTGGAGACGGGTGGGTATGTCGGCTTGCTGGTTGAACGCGGGTTGTGGTTTTACATCCATGCGTTTTACTCATACGGGCTGATGTTAGCGGCGACGGCAATTCTTGCGTTCTCGCTAACACAATTTCAGCTCAATATGCAGGCGCTGCTCGCAGCAGTTTCAGCACCTCTAATTGGCGTTATGGCCAACCTCTACTCACTTTCCTCGTTCAATCCCTCGCCGTGGATGGATTTCACTACACTGGGGTTCTTTCTGGCGATACTGATCCTCGACCGCGGAATCTTACGAGAAGGGCTGCTCAATCGCATTCCCGTCATGCGCGATCGAGTGGTGGAACAGCTCACCGACCCTGTGCTGGTGATTGCACACTCTGGCGCAATCATCGACGCCAATCAATCCGCACTAAGCGCTTGGAGAGCAGGTGGTGAATCTATCCTAGACCAGCCCATTGAGACCGTCATCGAACACCTACCTTTGGAACGCGTGCGCGACCCAGGGGAGAACTCAGAAGTCAGCATTGGCAACGAGATATATGAAGTCGCAGCCACCCCACTTGACTCAAGCAACGGACGATCTGACATCGCTTTGGTATTTAGAGACGTGACAGAGAGGCGTTTGTCCGAGCGTAAACTCCGAGAAGTGACCGACGAGCTTGAGCGCATGGCACACACTGACGCGTTGACTAACATGTTTAACAGACGCTACTTCATGCAGCGCTTAAGCGAAGAATTTGACCGTGTCAGCAGACACGGTAGCACCTTGTCCGTGCTCATCTATGATCTAGACCACTTCAAGAATGTCAATGACAGCCACGGTCACGACGTTGGAGACAAAGTTCTAGTCGCCGTTTCAACAGTAACAAACCAAGTGAAGCGGACTACCGATGTCGCGTGTCGTCTCGGCGGAGAAGAATTCGCTCTACTGTTACCAGAAACCAACAAGCAGGGTGCAATAAAGCTGGCTCAACGTCTACGCGCCGGAATTGAACAATTCCCCTACAGCGAACTGGTTAGCAAGAACATACAAGTTACAGCGAGTATTGGCGTAGCGACGGTGTCTCCTAAAATCAAGGAGCCACTGACTATTCTCAAGGTCGCTGACCGCGCACTCTATAAAGCCAAAAACGGCGGTCGTAACATGGTTTGTTACGACAACGAATAAGATCTATTCGACCGTCGGCTCTGCTTCAAGAGCGCTAGCCTCCTCAATGGAAAATTCGACGTCGGTCATCAGTATCTGCTCTGCGTTGTAAGCCGACACCTCAAACGCGTCACTAAAACCTTCCACACGCAAAGCATAGTCGCCTTCTTCAACTTCCCTAAAAATCTCTAGAGATTGGGTCACGGGGTCGCCGAGCTCGATGATTCCCTGGAGCTCCAATTCTTTGTCGCCGTCGTAAATGCCCAAGACTCGAAATGTCTTGAAGCGGTTGGCATAAGTTGTCGCAACATCTTGGTCAACCACTTCGCCGCCCATATGCCAGCCCTCGTCACCCTTGCTCAGATAGGTCTTACTGCCATCAGCCAGGTTAGCAACGATTTCGGTTGGTGCCTCACGCTCAGCAAAAAGAGCTTTATCCATCCAACCACCAACGTCGGTTGGTAACTCATAATTCGACAGAGCAACACTGTAAATTCCACCATCATCCGCCTTTCGAGCATGGACCCTTTGGTATCCCGGTGACGTTCCTAAGAAGAGCTCTAATACAGACTCTTCACCTGCATATACCGTTACTCGTCTCTGATGATTTTCCTCACTAACTTCAAACCGTGCCAATGCATCAGCACTTGTAGCGACTGGCCATGGCGCCTCTAACTCAGTCAACTTTTGAAGTATGCTGGTAATCTTCTCTTCATCCGCAGGCAGGCCAGCAATTTCCCATCCACTGTCACCCTTGGCAATCGATGCCGTATTCGCCTTGTCGCCAACATCGATACGAGTGACATCGGGCTGAGTTAGCGTTATCCAAGGACCTGTTTCTTCCTGTGTAGAGCCGCTCGTCAAAAGGAGAAGTCCGACAATTACGATCTGGGCAAGCGCGATCACCACCAAGAGTTGAATCCGACTGTTCATGCCTGACCTCCCGTCTGAGCCAACCACGATCTTTGTTGTATCACTTTGCGCTTCTGACGCGAATTGAAAAACAAGATTACAAACACAATGCCCATCAACGCGAAGCCATAGTTTAGATACTCGATCACGGATTGGGTCGATTGCTCCATCCCTGGCAACGTACGGTTGAAGTTACCGCGCGATCTAATCCCGATCAGGCTTTGATCCTCAACAGACCAGTCGACAATGTTCGTCATCAGTTGTGTTGTATTGGCATAGAGGGTACCCGTAGCACTACCAACCATCTGTAGGACTTGGTCGGCAGCAAAGTCATTTGAGCCAATCACAATTAGTCGAGCAGCCTCAGGTGATTTCTCAATCACCGTAGAAACAGTACCTAGTTCGACGCCCTCCGAAGTCTCTGTGGCCGCTTCTTCACTCTCGGGTTCCACTTCAGCATCAGCTTCGGCAGATTCAAGCAGTGGCGAAGTCTTCCCCTTGAAGTAGCTTTCAAACTGACCTTCAAGAGCAACCGCTAACAAATGCGATGCCTGTTCACCTTCTGGCACGAACGGCGAGATTCCTGTCTCACCTACCTGGGGAGACACATCGGTACTGGTCGACAACCAGCTACCCTCACTGGAACGAAGTATCTCAGTCACTGCAATACCGTCACTGGGAGCGAGTATCAACGGCGAAGGCCAGGTCAGTGTGATTTGGTTTAAACCCGCCAACATGGGTGCATCTTCATTCAAGCCTGCCCCTCGGATATCCACAAAATAGGGATAGTCCAGCATCACAAGATCCTGGAAGCTAAACCCTCCTGCTTGCCTTGTAACAGGAATTGGAAACGCACTGTTTTGCGGATCCATCACCATCGACCGGCCAATCTCAACACCATGGTGTTGCACCCAATCCTGCAAACCGCTATCCCGCGCAGAGGCGAGAAGTCCACCTTGGGAAAACTCGGCACCGAAGCTACCAGCCCCAACGACCACAGTCCCGCCCTTCATCAAGTACTGATCCAGCGCAAACAATTTCTTATCGTCGAAACTAGACGGATCAACAACAACCACGACGTTCGCGTTCTCCGGCACTAAGCCAGATGCTAGATCGTCCCTCGTGACCTCAAAGTCACTGGAAATCTCACCTTCTAGTTGGTTGAATTCATTTCCGCGTGGGGCGCCTTGTTGTTGCATGTACGGGGGCGGTGCTTGCGGCGCGCTCAGCACGACCGTTTTCAATAAACCGCTAGCGAAGCGCTTCAGCCCCTCGTCTATCCCACGCTTGAGGGATTCCGCAGACAAGCCTTCTGGGATGGGCACCTGTACGACAGTATCGGCACTCTGGAGCGTGAGGTAAAAATAGAATGATGTGTCGTCAAAAAGACTCGCTGCCATTGGCTGAAAGCCATAGTTGGCGGCAATTTCTGCCGCGATCACCCCATCGTTGGCCTGCGGGTCGACAATATTAGAAGAGAACTTTGTACCGCCCTCCTCTTGAACTTCTTGTAGTGTTTCAACCAGCAATTGTTTCAAGTCGACTAGTGGTTCGGGCAGCACATCGTCCGCTGATACATAACCCACAAACTCTACCGGATCGACAATGTTGGCAAAAACCGAGCTGCCACCTTGGAAGCCATACAGCACCCGCTTGATACTCCGAGTCATATCGAATTCCGGGTTCTTCAGTTGCACATCGATATCGGTTTCACCTTCGACTTTGACTTCGATCAGGTCTCGGAAACTCAAAACCTCATACTCATCGCCATACTGGATCAAGATGTCCATGTAGGAATTCACTAAGCTTGCCTGATACCGATCTTGAATCTGGAACGGAACTGCCCGGATCCCATACTTGGTGTTCGCCTCATTCTCGAGCTCTGGGTCTTCAGCCGGATCGATGATTTCGACCCGAACCTGACCGTCCCCTGCGACTTCGTACTCCTCAAGCAGATCCTTCAAACGCGGTACCAATGGGGACAACAACGGGTGGGTCTTTTCGCTGAAGTAGCCGCGTATCAGTAGTGGCTCGCGTAATTGCTGCAGATAACCTTCGGTGGCACTCGAGATGGAATAAATCCGCCCTTCAGTCCAGTCGAACCGTAGTGCGGTAACTTGAGTCAGCCAAACGTTCGCCAGCAGCACGTTCAGCACTAAAAGCCCCGAGCCCAGCTGCCATTTGCGGTGGCGCGACGCATCGCCTTCAGCCGCCCACTTGCTGCGTTCCAGTGTGAATACGTTCAACGCGAGAAATGCGACGCTCACCGACACGTAGAAATAGAGATCTCTAAAATCCATCATGCCTCTGGTGATGGACTCGAATCTTGAACCACTACCGATAGAAATCAGAAAGTCGCGTAAGCCGGAGCCAAAGAGTTCCACAATTGCAGAGCTACCTAGCAAATAGAAGAGACCACAGACTAGGGTACTGCCAATCAGACTGACGATTTGACTGTCAGTCCTTGCACTGACAAACAAACCGATCGCGAGGTAAGCACCACCAAGCAACAGTGCCGCGATATACCCAGCAATCACTGGCCCCCAATCTAGGTCACCTACCACCGCGACGGTCATGGGCAGAGGCAGCGTCAGCAAGAGCGCAAGTCCAAGCAACACCCAGCAAGCAAGGAACTTTCCAACAACGAATTCCCATGTACTCACAGGCAGTGTCGCGACAAATTCCAGTGTCCCGCTCCGCCGCTCCTCGCTCCACATCCGCATGGTAAGCGCAGCAGTCAGAAAAATGAGCAGAACCGGTAGCCATTCAAACAGCGGGCGTACATCCGCAATGTTGCGTGCAAAAAATGTTTCGACCCAAAAGAAGAGAAAAAGCGTCGCAAGTAGAAACGCACCCAGAAAAAGATAGCCTATGGATGAAGCAAAGAAGAGCGTGAGCTCCTTGCTCGCTATCTGCCGAATAAGATCAAGCCGCATCGATGACCTCCTCTGCTTGATTGGCTTCGGTAAATATAGCCTCGAGATCTCGACTCTCTGGGGCTAAAGAATAGATCGGTACATCAGCTCCGACGAGCGCTGCAGCGATCGCCGAAATGGCATTGGTGCCCTCCCCTTGCAGCTCAATCGACCAAGCACCGTCGCCCAAGGAAGTTGTTTCTTGCACACTAGCAAGCCCCCTCAGAATGGCGTCAACCGCGGCATCTTCGTTGGTACGTAAATGCGCCTGGGTTGAACGCTGTAGATCCGACAGACGTTCATCAACAACCAATTTTCCACCTCGCACGATGAGAGCGCGATCACACACGGCGCTGACCTCTTGCATGATGTGCGTCGACAAAATCACTGTCGCCTGTTGGGCTAAATTGCGAATTAACGCCCGCATATGTTGAATCTGATTGGGATCTAGACCGTTAGAGGGCTCATCGAGAATCAGAAATTTCGGTTTGTGCAAAATTGCCTGGGCAACACCAAGCCGCTGTTTGTAACCTCGCGATAGCGTGTCGATACGCTCAAACGCTTTATCAGCGAGTTGTGTCGAGTCGAGCGCATCGGGCACAGTTGCCTGCGGATCGAGGCCACGTAGTTGCGCCGTATGAGCAAGGTAATCCGCAACCGTCAGTTCGGGGTAAATGGGCAAGCTCTCCGGTAAATACCCCATCTTAGCTTGCACAGCCAACGGTTCTGATTGGACATCGATACCATCCACCAATACTTCGCCAGACGAAGGTTCGATGTAACCTGTAAGCATTTTCATGATGGTGGTCTTGCCAGCTCCGTTGTGTCCCAACAGACCAACCACCTCACCTGGTGAAATCGAAAACGACACACCATCCACGGCGGCGAATTCGCCATACCGTCTTACGAGTTGCCTAGCTTCAATCATCTCTTCTCCTTTTCCTAGGTGCGCAAAAATAATTTCTTCGTCAGAAATTTCAACCCTTAATCGCTCTTCTCGTTCAACAAATTGATAAGATCAAAAGCCAAACAATGCGAATCCACTCTTGGAGCCGAAATGCCCGCAAGCACACGTTTAGAGATAGAAGGTCCCGCAGGCAGTCTCGAAGCCAACATGACTGAAGCGGAGGCAAGTATTGGTGTTACTGCCATACTTTGCCACCCTCACCCACTTTATGGCGGCTCGATGCAAGACGCCGTGCTTGAAACGTCTGCCAGTGTGCTTCTCGATCACGGCGTCGGCTGCCTTCGCTTCAACTTTCGTGGCGTTGGTGCAAGTACCGGACAACATGACAAAGGTATCGGCGAGGTAGACGATCTCGCCGCAGTGCACGGCTGGGTAAGTCGCGAATATCCGGACCACAAAATTTGGCTGCTTGGCTATTCGTTTGGCGCCAATGTCGTTTGGCGCGCCAAGGATGCTCTCAACCCCGCCCATACAATACTCGTTGCACCACCGGTTGGCGCGATGGAGTTTACAGAATCGACCAATGAATCGTCGGTCTATGCGATTGCCGGGGATCGCGATGACTTTGTCAAGGAAGCCAATCTACAAAAACTTATGGTGGGGCAGGCACATATCATTGCAGGCGCAGACCACTTTTTCAGCGGCCACCACAGGGAACTGGTCGATGCGGTAGGTCAGGCGATCGCTCCTGCCCTACGTTAGAACATCGCCTAAAAGATCAACTAGAAGATCACCGTGCCGGTGAATGATTCATGGAAATACCAAAGGGCAGCGTAGCCAACCGCACCAATAACCACCGGCAGCCACAGCTCACTGAGCTTCAGCTTGTTTCGCCCTGAGAAGATTGCGGCAAAAGGAATATTCGACGTCACTGCGGCATAGGCTTGCCACGCCGCGCCAAACTCACGTGCTTTCTTCATGTCCATGAGGAAGCCACCTGCCAAACTCAAAAGCCCAAAAGCACTAAAAAACACGATCGATACCAAATCGCCGTTCACAACGATATGGCTCGCGGCCCAAAGAACAACGCCCCATTGCAGAGGATGGCGGGTAATCCGAGTTACCCCACGCGCAAGCTCCTGGGCGCCTTCTTCTTCCAGCTCCGCTCCAACCATCGTCGGATTGCGCACCAAGAAACCACCCAGAATGAAAATCAGAGCGACGGGCATCATTACTTTGGGCACCCAAAACATATCCGGATTTGGAAGCCAGAAGTAAACCTCTCGGGGTACTTCCGTATAGACATAGATCAGGTAAACAAACGCCGCCGTCGCGATAAGAGAATAGAGACCCAGGAATCCTGTAGGTCCAACAGCGCGCACCATGACCCCACGCAAGGGCGTGCTGGAAATGCCTAGATGTGTGCCGAGCCATATCAGCGCCGCTAAAGTTATCTCAGTCATAGTCCGACCTCCTCTTAAACTCCAACAAAGTTACTCAGGGCATCCAAAACCTGATTCGGCTGTTCACTCAACATCGCGTGACCGGATCCTTCAAGCATCACCGTATGCTCGGAGCCTACAACACTGGCAACCTTGAGACCCGACTTCGCCGCAGTCATCTTGTCGTCGCTGCCGACAATTACCAGCGACCTCTGTGCAAGCTCACGCGAATCTCGCTCGTAAGCGTTACAGGCGGCCAAGTCCGCGTGATATGTATCTTCACCCATCCGCTCAAGCCACCGTTCGCCACTGTTGAAATTGCTCAACCCTGGATTTTGACTCGCACCAATGCGTCCGACCGTTGAGTGACTCCAAGTATTCGCCATTTCAAACGCCGCATGATGATTATCTTTCGCGGCATTGAGCAATGGCGGTCCCACCGGCATTGGCGCAGAAGTCCCAAGTAGACAAACCTGATCAATCAAATCAACGTGCCTATCAGCAGCCGCGAGCGTCACCAATGAACCAAGGCTGTGGCCGACCAACGTTGTCTTGACCTCGCTCGGCACGAGCTCACCAATCAACTCTGCCACCCAATCAGCCATCTCCTCAATCGAACTCAAAGCCGGACCTTCACTGCCTCCGTGCGCAGGTAAATCAGGTGCAATAACTCGATAGCCATGCCGGGCAAAGTACCTTGCCGGCATAACCCAAACACTATGATCGAAGCCTGCACCATGGATAAATACGATCGCATCAGCACCATCTTTTGGATGGCCACTGCCGATCCCGTAACAAGCCTCACCATTACCTAGATTGATTCTCATGAACGTTTCTCGTTGCCTGCAGCCTTCTCTACCACGCGAAGTGCAGCCTTCAGATCGCCGATCAAGTCAGCAGGGTCTTCTAAGCCAACGCTCACCCGGACCATGCCCGCAGCGATACCCGACGCCGCGAGTGCTTCCGGATCCACTCGGTGGTGGGTCGTGCTTGCTGGGTGTATGACAAGGGATTTCGCATCACCGATATTTGCCAGGTGAGAGAAGAGCTCTAGATTCTCTATTAGCGTACGCCCAGCCTCTCTACCACCTCGGATAACAAAGCTAAAAACAGCGCCTGGACCCTTGGGCAGAATTTCTTGCGCGAGATCATAATCTGGGTGATTAGGTAAGCCCGGGTAGCTAATCGACTCGACCAAGGGATGACCGGCTAAAAACTCAACAACTGCGTGTGTGTTGGCAACGTGCTTATCCATACGCAATGACAGCGTCTCAATGCCTTGTAGGATCTGAAAAGCCGTCAGGGGCGCCATACACGCGCCGAAGTCACGAATACCTTCCTTCCTCGCGCGCGTGATGAAAGCCTGTGGACCGAACTCCTCAGCAAAGACAAGATCGTGAAAACCATCATAAGGCTCGGTGAGGGTGGGAAACTTGCCACTTCCCTCCCAATCAAACGTGCCGCCATCGATAATCACCCCACCGATCACCACACCATGTCCACTCAGAAACTTAGTAGCAGAGTGCATCACCAAATCGGCACCTAGCTCAATCGGTTTACATAAGTAGGGCGTGGCAAATGTCGCATCTACGAGCAAAGGTAAGCCAGCAGCATGGGCAATCTTTGCCAGCTCTGGCACGTTCAGCACCTCAAGTCCCGGATTGCCAAGAATTTCGCCAAAGACGAGCTTGGTGTTTGGTTGTATCGCCGCTTGGAAGGCACCCATATCACGTGGATCGACAAACGTTGTCTCGATGCCAAAGCGCTTTAGCGTGTACTCCAACAAATTGTGCGTACCACCGTAAAGTGAGCGAGAAGACACAATGTGATCTCCCGCTCCTAACAAGGTAACCACCGCTAAGTGCATCGCCGCCTGGCCACTCGCAGTAACAATAGCTCCCACACCATGATCTAAGGCAGCCATCCGTTCTTCCAGAACGGCATTCGTTGGATTGGAAAGACGAGAGTAAACATGCCCGGCTCTTTCAATATTGAATAATCCGGCGGCAAAATCAGAATCCGGAAACACGAACGAAGCGGACTGATAAATCGGCACCGCCCGCGCCCCCGTGGTCGGATCCGGACTTTGCCCGGCGTGCAGGGTCAATGTGTCGAAACCTATTGGCTTCGGCCCTCGGTGGTCAGATGCGCTCATGCTTTCCCTTTGCTGTAAGCAGATCAGATTGTCCGGTTTGCGGGGTAGAATCAAGTCACATACACTCAAGTCTCTTCATTCCAGGGACCGGCCATGTATCCTGCGCACCTGCCTCTTGCACAACACCTACGAGACAGCCATCTCCAGTCTTGGACTCAAATTGGCTCTCCCGGTGACTTCTTTTCAGCCCGTGATCGTATTGAAATGGTCAGAGTTGCGCGTGATGCCACACTCTGTGAATTTTGTGAGGATCGCAAAGCGGCACTGAGTCCAAATGCACTCGCTGGTGAACACTTATCCGGCTCGTCCCTACCTAATGTCATCGTCGATATGATCCACCGGATACGCACCGATCCTGGACGCCTCACAAAATCCTGGTTTGATCGAATAACCAGAGAGATATCTCAACAAGAATATGTAGAGATTGTCAGCGTTGTGAATTCCTCTGTCATCATCGACACCTTGCACAACTCGCTGGGACTCGGTGTCCCGACTCTGCCAACAGCCAAACCGGGAAGACCGCAAAAGTCCTACAACACTGGCGCAGTCGATGATGGCGCTTGGTTACCCATTCTCGCCACGGAAGTGGCGATGGCTGATACCGGTCTCCCACGAGTACCGAACATCGCTCGATCCCTAGGTCTTGTTCCCAGCGCGGTCGACCTCTTCTTTACAACGTTCCGACCGCACTACGCGCTCAAAGACATCCACCTGTCAATTTCACAAGCGCAAGCTGAGTTCGTCGCATCGAGAGTCTCGGCGCTCAATGAGTGTTTTTACTGAACCACCTCGCACACCATGCTGCTCCGGGCGAGCGGCCAGCAAGAAAACAAAGAGTACGAGTTAAACAGCGTGACCTCCGAGGACCAAAGTTCAGGCGTGGCTAACGAAGAGCATCTTCGTGCTCTCACAGAGGCTGCTATTTCAGGGGACTGGCTCGCACTGCCAAAAATACGCGACCGGGCAGAGCTTGCAATGGGACTGCAAAATACCGTCGATGTATTGGTGGTCGCAGCGGCTTTCAACGGTATTACTAGGGTTGCAGACGCGACCGGTATCCCATTAGACCAAAACACTGCTGATGTAACGACAGAAATGCGCGAAGCGACGGGTATCCAACGATTTAACTATGCGGAAAAAACACAACGGTATGGTTAGTTCCTATAGTCCATTTCGCGTTCGTGATTTTCGGCAGATATTTGTTCGTTAAGCGTCCACCAATCGTAAACGATGCCAAGAAAGAATAGGCCGAACGTAAAGAGGTACAGCACACCGGTGCCATTTTTGCCCATGTAAAAGCGGTGCAAGTCTAAAAAACCAAGAAACGTGAGCAAGACCCACGCTGCCGTGTAGTGGACTTCCCCTTCGCGATAGCGACGGTCTGCAGATTCTTCCAAGGACGGCATAAGAAAAAGGTCAACGATCCAACCAATGCCGAGCAAACCCAGCGTCAGCAGATAGATCGTACCGCTGACTGGTCTGCCGAAGTAAAACCGATGCGCACCAAAAATGCCAAAGATCCACAACACGTAGCCAACAAACAGGCTGTGGGTATCATTGCCATAGTCCTGGTCGTCAAAACCGTAGTCCAGATCGTTGTCGTACTCGTACCTATCGTTTTCACGCACGTCGTATACGTACCTTGCGGTGCCGCCCATTCGCAGTTGTCCTAGTCTATGCTCCTATTTGGACTGTCGCTCATAGGCGGAAATTAGTTTTACTTGCTCAACACATAGTAGTTGTTAAGAGGATTATCCACCGCCAAGCGCTCGAAGCCCGTAAACCCTGCGTTCGCAGTCATTTCACGCGCCAAACCCTCAGTAAATCCAAGTGTCCCAAGCCCAGCCCCGTCGGGTGTCGACATCGCAGAATTCATACACACCATCACCGAAAACCCGTACAACATGCCTGCCATGGGGTGCTTTGCCAGATTCTCTTCAAAAGTCTCAAAACCGCGGATGTCCTCACACAACCAAACACCACCTCGCTTAAGAGATCGATAAATATCATCAATCAGTTGGGCTGGATACGGAGTGTCGTGAATGACGTCAAAGGTCGTCGCAAAGTCTATGCTTTCGTCTTGTGGCATCGGCTCATCTAAAGGATTAGCTACTTGGACGTTAGGTAGCCTCGCCTCTTCAAGATTACCCCGGGCGCGCTCCAACGCGTGCTCAGAAATGTCGTACCCCACAAACTCACTGTTGGGGTAATGGCGCGCCATTGCCAGCGTCGACAACGCACCACCGCAGCCAACATCGATGACACGCGCGCCAACTGTCAAAGCCTCGTGCATCGTCTCGATATGAGGAATAAGTTCGGGGACCAACCGATGGTTTTTTGTGAATGCGCCCATGCGCTCAATCGCACAAGCGCAACTCGGACCGTGCTCGTCATAACTCATGCCGAGACCGGTACGGAATGCCTCTTGCAACCGATCAACAGCGGGTCCTACTGAGACCGCACTGTCAAAGGCACCCATCAGAAATGCCGGATGATCTTCGTTTAATAATACCGCTTCTGCTTCAGGACTTAAGGAGAAGAGGCCATCAGCAAACTCGACCTGTCCCACACATGCCTGATGCTGTAGCCATTCTCGTACCCAACGCGGATGCAGCTCGCTCGCAGTGGCTAACTGCTCTGGTGTCGAGGGGCCGATTTCGCTCAAGTGCTGATAGAGATCAAGGCGATCCCCGAGAACAGTTATCGCACAGTTGAATCCCGCAGCAACCATATCGCCTGTCTGCTTGACGAAATACTTGAGCTTGTCACGATCCAATTTACGTGCCGCCTGACCAGACATACCCACCCCAAAAATTGCAAGAGGCTCGATTGTTGTCGACGAAGGTGTCAGACGCAATAGCTGCAAACGTGATCAGGATCGTAGAACGCATTTCGTATCCGGGATACTGTATAGGACGACCCCAGTCTTCGGTTCATGAATCATGCAATCTCGGCTCGCCCGCTTTTCGATCCCCCTTCTTCTAGCCTTGTTTGCTTACGGTGCTACCACCTCTGCAGAGATATATAGATGGGTCGATGAAGATGGCAAAGTTCACTTTACCGATCAGAAACCAGCAGCAGGCAACGCGGAAAGCGTTGAACTTGAAATACCTGATGTGGGTGAGCCTGACGAAGGTGAACTACGGCGCCGAGAACTGCTCAAAAACGCGGAAGAGGATTTCGCCAACGACCGTCGGCGCGCGGAGGAACGCGCTGCAGACGAGCACCAGCGCCGCGTGGAACGACCAACCGGGTACGCTGCAAACAGGATGTGCGACGAAGCTCGCATTCGTTACGGTGTTTTACACGAGACGATGCCGATCTATTGGACAACCGACGATGAACTCCGTCCCGCTTGGTCTAACGACACCTACCAAGGCAGTCGGACCTATGTGGCAGATGCCGAGCGCCCTAATCTCATTGAAACAGTGCAAGAAAACATGAATCGAAATTGCGCCAACCCCGGCGATATGCGGCTGCAACAAATGACTTATGCGTACTGGGAGCACAGCAATTGGTGTGCCGCATTTAAAGTAAAGATATCAACGGCACACCTAGCCCGATCCAAGACACCTCGCAGTACTATCGAGTCGATGGAAGAGGAATACGCCCGCGACTGCTAGAAATTCCTAGCGACTAACGCTAGAAAAAAACAAATGAGCGTACGACAACGTTCTTGCGACAAGCAGCATCTTCCCGTGCGGTAGGATCAACGCTCGCGGTGTGGAACGACCATCGTGATACCGATCCGTCAGTTTCCGAGTCATAGCACTTGAGCATCGACACCTCGTTTGGCTTCTGCTGCGGGAACCAATACCACTCGTGTTCGGGACGGTAGGTAAACCGCGTCGTCTCTCCGACTCTGTCATCGTAGACACGATAGTTGGTTACATAGGGTTGGTCGGCGAACGAAGGCCACGCGCAAAGTACAAATGGATTTTGTTCCACCGTATGCATGGGTTTCGCAAGATTGATCGACATGAAGCGGCGCGACATTTTCTCATCGGCCTGCGCTTCCGTGTGGTTTTGCTCTCGACCAAAGTTCCGAAGATTTTTCGTTAGCAGCTCACGACAACGTACCCTGCCGCTATTGTCGTTGAGATCGTTATGCACCAAGTTGGCGTAGTTTGCGTTAACCCCCGGATTCTTGTTGTCCTGATCTTCGGTCCGATCACCCTCATAGTCTTTGTCAAAAACATCGTGGTTATAGACCAGCGCGTCCGTTGCATCTGGAAAAAACTCGAGTAGGAGTTTTTCCATTTCTGGATAAAAGACCCGTTCCACCTCAGCAGCGTCGTAGAAGTTCTGGCATGCAGACTCGCAATGCGCCAACGAGACACCGAGTCGATCCATACATTCCGGGCTGCTTGGGTTCAAACCAGGGTAGTACTCTTCAATCCGGCGCGCATCGCGCATTACTTGGGGAAAGTACAGACAACGTCTATTGTTATCACGTTCGTCTTGGCGCAGCGCTTGTGCCTCCGCTTGTCTCGCGGGATCGTGCCAAAGGGCATTGGAAGAGACTATCGAGTACGAAGGCGCCTCGTGGATCGAATAGCGCAGAGGAATCGCCAAGCCGCCCTCCGGAGCTTCTATATTGTTGTCTTTGATGTGCTCAAGACACTCTGCATAGCGCCTAAAACCAATACCCCACTTCGTCTGGATAGGACCGGGCGGAGAATTTTCAATAAGGTCGATGACCGCTTGGCCTTCGCCAGTCGCAATCTGAGTAAGAGCCGCTTCGGTTGCGGCAGTCGTGCCTGCATCCCCGTCGCGATCAAATGACATGTACGACAATCCACCATTAGCGGCTATCGGTGGGGCTTGACCTGCGGTTAACTGTAATGGCGGCACAAAAGGCGTGCTCCCAGCTTCAGCGTTGACATCATGCTCATCTATTCTCTGTTCACTCATTTCTTTATTCCCGTGTCTCTTCGAGGCCCCTAGATCATTTCGTTATCATGGCATACAGAAATATCCCCTGTACACCTCACGAAATCGGGCGATTCTGGCTTCACTTAAGACTCTCGAAGGGCGCTGGGGCCACGTCACGCTCCGCCAGCCAAATACCAACAAGCACAAGCGCCAATGCCAAGCCGTGAAACCCCTGGAACTGTTCACCTAGATAAACGACGGCAATGACAGTGCCGAACACCGGAACAAGATTGACGAATATTCCAGCCCGGTCTGGGCCTATGATCTCGACGCCACGAATGAACATGATCTGAGCAAGTAACGTCGGAAATAATGCAACCAACAGGATTAAACCCCAACCTCGTTGAGTTGGCATTTGAACCTCTCCGAGCCAAGCCTCGGCCGCGACCATCGGCAGTGATGCGATTAAAGCGGATGCTGCCAAAACGGTAAACAACCCAAGTGCAGAGCTATTTGGTCGACGCCGTAAGCCCACCGTATAAGCTGCATAAACAATCGTCGCCACAATCAAAATTAGATCTCCGGTATTCAAACGGAGTTCTAACAATCGATCGATTTCACCATGCGATGCGACGACGACCACCCCTACCAAAGTCACAACAGCTCCTACCCACTGCAGTTTTCGCGTCGGGGTACCGTATGCGGCGATGGCTCCGATCAGGACGAAAACAGGCATCATCGCAGTGATGATTCCCATATTTATCGCAGACGTGTATTGCGCTGCCATGAAAAACATACCGTTAAACACAGAAAACCCAAAAGCGCCCATAAGAAAGACAAAACCGAGGTGTGGTTTTAGCGAAGGCCAGTCACGGGCAAGGTTCTTTCTGTTGAAAACGACCAACAAAGTCACGACGATGAACCAGCGAAGTGCGACTACCATCATCGGCGACACCTCACCGACAGTTAGTTTCGCAAAGGTCGTATTCGCACCAAAACACAGCGCAGTAAATGTCAGGTAAAGGTATGCCGTCGTCGTACTAGGCACTGGTCAACTTAGCTTCGAGGAATGAAGACGAAAGTTAGAGGGTCTGCTCATCGGTTACAACAAATCTCGACGCTGCACACAGATGCCACCGCCGACGGAACCTTTCTGCGTTAAGATACGGATTCACTGTTTCTGACCACACGATGACGAAAGCTGCTGGCCCATTCGACGACTGGCTCGTCGCCACAGATACTGTTTTGCGCACCAATGGGACCGCGGATGTGCCATGCGGTACGTGCAATGCGTGTTGTCGATCCGGCCAGTTCATCCAAGTTACGCCAGCCGACACCAGCGCTCTTGCCGTCATAGATCCACAGCTACTCTTCCCAGCACCTGGTAAACCCGAAATTATGATTCTTGGCTTTGACGAAAAAGGCCATTGCCCGCTTCTAAAAGATGATCACTGCTCAATCTACGACTCACGTCCACAAGCCTGTCGTACCTACGACTGTCGCGTCTTCGCTGCCGCACAGATCGACCCGGACGACCAACCCCTGATTAAGGACGCTATCTCTGATTGGGAGTTTGCCGAGCCGAACACAAAACAAATCGCAGTCAGCCGTGCCGCACGCTATATCCGAAAACATAGTCCGCGTCTCGGCTCACACCACGGGAGTTCAGCAATTCAGCTGTCGCTAAGCGCGATAAAAATCCACGACCTCTTTTTGGAAAACGGCGCACCCGACTTTCATCAGGTGCGTAGCCGACTCTCTTAGAGAAGTTCCTCTGCCATGAATTGGAGCGTTGCTGGATCAGCGCTACCGACATTTAGCTGCGTGACCGGCGAATCCTTCCATGCCTGCAGCCGCTCACGGATGCGCTCCTTCGGGCCGACCAAAGCAATTTCATCCGCGAGCTCATCTGGAACCGCGGCAATGGCTTGGTCGCGCTGACCAGACATAAAGAGATCCTGAATTTTGTCGGCGGCCTCAGCGTAACCAAAGCGCGACACGTGGTCTTTGTGCACATTGAAGGACTTAGCGCCCATGCCACCTACGTAGAACCCAACATTCTGCTTAATCTGGCCTAGAGCCCGATCGACATCGTCATCGATAATCACAGGTACCGCAGCAGCTATTTCAAACTGCGGTGTCCGTATCGCCATGGCATCTTTGTACACATCCATCATCTTGTAAGGCGAGATGAACATAGGAATCCAGCCATCGCAGACTTCGGCCGAAAGCGCCACGTTTTTAGGTCCCTCAGCACCAAGGTAAACCGGGATATGTTCACGCACAGGATGCTGAATGAGCTTTAGCGGTTTGCCTAAACCAGTACCGCCCTGCAATGGCAGCTGATAATGCTCGCCTTCGAAGGCGACAGGATCTTTGCGTTCCACAATTTTACGAAAAATCTGCACCCACTCCCGGGTCCGCGCTAACGGCTTCGGATAGGGTTGACCGTACCAACCCTCAACGACTTGCGGACCAGGAACACCGATACCCAAGATTAGGCGGCCGTTAGACAAATAATCTAACGCCACCGCGTGCATAGCTGCGCTCGCTGGCGTCCGTGCGCTTATTTGCATGATCGACGTCCCGAGGTTGATGCGCTCGGTATGTGCGCCAACCCAAGCGAGCGGCGTAAAACAGTCAGCGCCATAGATCTCTGGACACCAGATCGTGTCATAGCCTAAATTTTCGGCTTCTTGGGCTAATGCAATAATCTTGGCACCACCTGGTGCACCCATCGGACCAACTCCCAAACCTAGTTTCATCGCGTTCTCCTTCCACTCTTTGAAATCTCGATGGTCATAAGCTTACACTGCTCGCTTATTCGATTGTTAGGTTCACCATGTCATCAACTGTCCAGACGTTTCCCAAAGCAGAAATAATTCCGGTCAACGGTATCGAGCTCGAAGTGTTTCAAGCTGGCGCCGGGCGCCCCATCGTGTTGTGTCATGGCTGGCCAGAACACGCGTTTTCATGGCGTCACCAGATTGAACCTTTGGTGGCGGCGGGCTATCACGTCATCGTACCCAACCAGCGTGGTTACGGCGGCTCAACCAAACCTGACGATGTTGTCGAGTACGACATCGATCATCTCACCGGTGATCTAGCTGGCTTACTAGACCACTTTGGCTATGACGATGCGTTGTTCGTCGGTCACGACTGGGGGGCGATCGTTGTCTGGAACATGGCGATGATGCATCCGAATCGCGTCGCAGGTGTGGTAAACCTTAGTGTTCCATTCATGGAACGTGGGCCATCAGAGTGGGTTGGATTCTGGGAAAAAATGCTGGGTGGAGATTTCTACATCGTTCACTTCAATCGCCAGCCTGGCGTCGCAGATGCAGCGTTCCTTGAAAACTGCGACCAGTTCTTACGCAACATGTATCGCACGAACCAATGGCAACACCCAGCGCCAGAGCTTGCGCCAGGCATGCCGCTCATCGCGATGAGTACTACATCTGATCTGTCAGGCGAGTTATTGATGAGCGAAGCTGAGCTAAACGTATTTGCCGATGCCTTCAAACAAAGCGGCTTCACGGGTGGCATAAATTGGTACCGGAACTTCAGTCGCAACTGGGAAATATTGGGTGACTACGAACAAAAAATCACTCAGCCAACCCTCATGATCTACGGGAGCCACGACAGCGTGCCAAAGTCTGCCAACCTAGGTGAATTTGTCCCCGATTTAGAGGTTTGCGAGTTTGACTGCGGCCATTGGATCCAACAAGAGCGACCAAGCGAGACCAACACTGCCCTTCTCGATTGGGTCAGTCGTCGCTACCCGGGCTCGTAACTGTTCGACTATCGTTTTCTGTTAGCCAGCGAGAATTGTCCGCATGGCGCCAACTATGGCGGCGATGATCAAAATCACCGATGAAACCATCGTGACGATCATTCCTTTACCCCGGGTGTCTGGCTCTACAATGTAGCAACGAAAGTACCACGCCCGTCCGACTAGGAAACCGACACCGCAAGCGGTCGCTAGAAGATCGTTCGCGTAGTAGCCACAGGCATAGACTGCAGGAACAAAGACCATGAGTTGTTCGAGCGTGTTCTGATGCGCCCTATGAAAGCGCTCAAAAACCTCATCTCCGGTCACAGCAGGTGCAGTAACACCATGCCGTCCGCGCGCACGTCCAACAGCAAACCCAAAATACATAAACTGCACTAGAGCCAGCATTACAATGATGGTTATGTAGACCAACTTTTTCCCCTAAATTAAGCGATCACTTTGCCTGCATAAATGATGCAGTCGCTTCAGCATACACAAACTCATCATTCGCCCCAATGACCTTGCCTTCCATCACGGTTAGGCGCCCTTTGCGCTTTTGGCAACGCCCCTCCAAATACACTGGTGTATGGATCGGTAACTCAGCCCTGTAGCGGATATCGGCTTTTGCCGTGAACGCGTGTTCACCTTGGAGCCATAACCAATTCGCCATCACATCGTCCAACAGACTAAAAACGATACCGCCATGTGTTACTTGGGCGTAACCCATATGAACTTCTCCCGGCGTAAACTCGCCGCGGCACACGCCATCTTCGAGTCGAAACCGAACTTTCAGTCCGATCGGATTACCAGGTCCACAGACAAAGCAGTGATTGGCCTCGGAACCTAATCCCGCTGTTCTCTTTTCAACGTCGCCCTCTGCCATGTCTGCCACTGTCTTTGGGTATCTCGCCGTCTATCTAAACGCGGTATGATGCCTACTTTTTAACGAACCGGCACCTTGTTTACCCTAGACCACATACGCTCAGTGATCTCAAATCACGCACACCAAGAAGTCACCCCCAAGGCGACCACCCGCCAGGCGGCCGTCGCTATCATCATGCGTCAGTCGCAGGGTGAACTCGAAATGTTATTCATCAAGCGTGCCGACAAAGATGGCGATCCATGGTCAGGTCATATGGCATTTCCCGGTGGTCACAAGGATCCTGTCGACGACAGCCTGGAAGACGCTGCTCGGCGTGAGACACTAGAAGAGATCGATTTAGATTTAAGCGACGCCCAATATCTAGGTGCGCTTGACCATCAACACGCACAACCGCGTGGGCGCCGATTAGATATGCTGATCGCACCGCATGTTTTCTTGATCGATGGCGACCCTATTTTCAATCCGAACTACGAAGTCGCAGAGGTTGTGTGGACATCACTCGGCGCGATGGCCCGCAATGAAATTCATGACACAGAAACAAAACCGATGGCTGGCACCCCAACGATCTTCAATGGCTACCGCCTCGAACGGGGTCACTTTGTGTGGGGTCTGACTTATCGGATTCTGAAGACCTTCTTCACAACCCTCGATCCAGATTGGATACCGCCTAAAGAGCTGTAACTGTGAACCCTCCTGGGCGCTTGGACTAGGTTTGCCAGTTATGGTAATTCGCAACCGCAAGTCCAGCCGCAACGCTCGTAAACGGATCATGCTCGACGACCTTGCCGGGAAACCTTTCATCTAACAAGCGTTTGACTGCAGGAATAAGGCTCGAGCCGCCCGTCCGTAACACGATGTCGATATCATCAGCCTGCAAGCCTGCCTTGGCTACGGTCTCATCGACTACACGTGCAGTCCGAGCCAGCGGCTCGGCAATCAGAAGTTCAAATTCAGTTCGCCGTAACGGTATCTCAGCGTCAATTTCTGGGATGTCCAGACTCGCTGTTTCGTGTCGCGAAAGCGCAGCTTTAAACTCCTTGATCCTAGCGAATAAGAGATAGCTTAAGTTGTGCTTGATGACTTCTCGAAGCCGCTCAAACTTGCGCTTGTTCGGTCCTCCAGCATCGATACATTCCATCACGGGTGTCGTATATTTATTCTGATTGAGCGTGTAGGTAATCGCCCAATTAATGAGCAGATCTTCAAATTCTTCAAACGGAAATTGCGTCTCGATCACTTCTCGATCAAAGCCACGACGCCGCCAAATCTCGCCCTTGCCCAATAGCGGGAACAACAGCTCTCTATACAGAAGCTGATCGATGTGATCACCGCCCAAACCGATTCCGTGCGTACTCACCACTGTAAATTGAGTTTCCGCCGCTGCTGCACGTTTGAGTACACAAAGATCTAAAGTACCCCCACCAAAGTCCACAGTGAGCAAGTGGTCTCCAGCCGCACCTTTGTTTTCGTGAACATAGCTCGCTGCAGCTGCGATGGGCTCAGGGTAAAAAAACTGCTCAGGCACTCCAGCGTATTTGTAGGCTTCGCCAAGTCGGGAGAGTGCGAGATCGTTCCGATAGGCATCTCTACCCTCGAAATTTACTGGGTGCCCGATGTGCGCGGCGGCAAACGGCCCGATCTTGTTTTCCGTCGCTTGTCGCATGCGCAATAACAACGGGGTAATCAATGCCACGAGCCGAAATGGGTGGTCGAATACCATGAGCCTGCGAACATGTTCATCGCCGAGGAGGCGCTTAGTGCCTCGAAAAAGTCGACCTTGTAGGCCACTGTCGGTCACCGGCGCGCCATAGATCTTTTGCGTAGCAGTCTCAACTGCCGCAAGCTCATCACCGCCACCGTTGTCTACAAAGTGAGACTCTTCGCCAACCACCTCCGGCACTAACTCTACCGTCCTGCCGGTGTTGTCGGCGATGTATTGATCTATCGCTACCTGACCGGTCTTCGACTGCAGATCCTGATCAATATAGGTTGCGGACGGCATAATCTCATCGTTAGCCTCAAGTTGGATGAGCTCAAGAGACTCGCCGTCAAATATCGCAGCCGCCGAGTTCGACGTACCGAAATCTATGCCGACACCGACCCTACCCACTTATGCGTCTCGCTTTTGTCATCACTCTTTGGTGCTGGCTGGTGTCACCAACACATCTGCATAGCTTTCTATCTCCGCCGCGGACAGTTGCAGCCATTGCGACAAAACCTGCTCGTTGTGTTCACCAAGATGTGGCGCACCACCTTGCACATGCGCCTGACTATGTCGGAATCGGTAGGGCGATTGCGGGATCTTACGAGAGCCGCCATCTCGATCATCGACCTCTGTAATCGAACCCCGGGCTCGTACGCTCTCTAGATTTTGAGCCTCTGCAGCAGTCCGTACATCGCCCCACGCGACGTTCATCCGATCGAGCGCTTCAATCACTTCCTCTCTCGTTGCACAGGTTTGTGTGAAGAAGTGCTTAGCCGCAAGCCTGCGCGCGGCGATTTTCTCTTCGAGGGACGCATCGCTCGAAAGTCCGTCTTCGAGACCACAAATCGTGCTCAGTTGGTGCCAGATAAAACGAAAATCCCCCGCTAACATCAACTGCCCACCGGCGGTCTCGTGTACCTCGTTCGGTGCCGGACGTCCCTTTGTCTCAAATGCGTAATGCATACCATCATTTGTCACCATGGTCGCATCAACCATGGCTAGGTCGATGTGATCTCCTTGACCATTTTGCTCGCGAGCGTAGAGCGCGGACAACAAACCAACCAAACCATGGAGAGACGCGTTTGTATCGGCCACAGACAAGCCCAGATCGGCAGGAAAAGCACTAGAGATTTCTGCTTGGCGTTCCACCAGGCCCGTTTCTGCATGAACAATCGGTGCGTAGGCTGCACGTCTACTGTCAGGGTTACCGGCGCCAAAGCCTGAGATAGATAACATGATCAAGCGCGGATTTATCGCCGCCAACGTATCGTAATCGAGCCCTAGGCGGCCCATGACATCGGGACGGAAGTTCTCGATCAAAACGTCTGCCTCGGCAACTAGAGCTTTGACCAGTTGCGTCCCTTTCGCCTGGCTCAGATCGACAGAGATGTTCTTTTTACCAGCGTTCTGTTGGTGGTAGTAACCCGCTATGCCAGCTACTTTTCGACCCCAAAGACGGGTCACATCTCCCTCAGGCGGCTCGAGCTTGACGACTTCCGCGCCCAAGTCAGACATCATGCGGCCAGCGAACGGCCCGGCCAAGACTCGAGACATATCCAACACGCGTAACCCTGCTAGTGGAAACCCCATATCTACCCCCGGTATTCAAAATTCTTGATGTAGTCTGGCATCTCAATGCCATCTCTTAAATCTTCGCTAGCAACCGCGGCTTGACGAGTTCGTGCAACGGGAATCTCACCTGCCCAAACCGAGGATGTCAGATCTCCTTCATCATCCGCCGGTGGGCCTGTACGTACTTTGCCGGACAATTCAGTGAGCGGTATCCGCACAACAGCGGTGGCTGCCAGCTCTTGCGATGTTGGCTCGCGCACAGCTTGTTCATGACCTGGCACCAACGCTCTAACAAATTCATTGAGTATGTCTAAGTGATCCTTGCCCTCTAACGCCTCGCCACGACCGAACAAGGTCACCGACCGATAATTCATCGAGCAATGAAAGCCGCTACGTGCGACCACAACGCCATCGACCAGCGTCACCGTCACGCAGATTTCGCCACCCTTGCCGACATACCGCAAAAGCGCGCTTTGGCGATTCCCGTGAAGGTACAGGTACTCGTCGTCGCAGAAGTATAGGGTGGGGATCTGGCGTGGTTCGCCATCCTCAACATAGGCGACGTGACAAACTTGATCGCTAGCAAGAATCGCTTTCAGAGTCGCAGTATCATACTCAGCCCTGCGTGCGTTACGTTTGACGGTGGCTCGTGGCGTGGGACCTGCCATGATCGCTCTCTACCTTTTACTTTTTTTGAGGGGGCAGCGAGTGTATACAGAACAAACGCAGACCAAAAGAGTCAGAGGCAATTCCGGCCAGAAAGAGTCATGTCAGAGCCAACCGACCTAGATAAATTCAGAAAGTCACATCGCAAAAAACGCGGTCAGGAGACGACCATGTGTGGTCGAGGTTTCCACAAATGGGAGGATGAGCCACGCAAGCAGTTTGACGTCAAACAGGGGCGCCTCATTAGTGAAGAAGTCTGTAAACGGTGTGGCAAACGCCGGACCCGACGTTCTTGACGCCAACTAATAAAGATTAGTCGACCAACGACACCAGTGGTTTGATGTCGCAGCCGACGCCTGTGCCGCCCATGCCGCAGTAACCATTGGGCACTTTGGCCAGATACTGTTGATGGTAATGCTCGGCGTAAAAGAAATCCGGAGCTGGGGCTATTTCTGTCGTGACCTGGCCGTATCCTGCAGCGACTAGCGCTTCTTGATACCGCTCTTGGGACGCGAGCGCGAGCTCAAGATGCGCATCAGAATAGGTATAGATTACGGATCGGTATTGGGTCCCCATGTCATTGCCTTGCCGCATGCCTTGGGTCGGGTCATGTCCTTCCCAAAACAGCTGCAAAATGCTCGCAAACGTAATCACGGCAGGATCAAAAACGACGAGAACCGCTTCTGTGTGACCAGTATGACCGCTACAGACTTCTTCATAAGTCGGATTCGGCGTGATGCCACCTGAATACCCAACTGCTGTGGTAAAAACGCCTTCGGCTTCCCAGAACTTTCGCTCCGCACCCCAAAAACAACCCATGGCAAGCTGTACTTGCTCAAGGTGACTAGGGAACGGCGGCTGCAGAGGCTGGCCATTGACAAAATGTACCGGTGGTACTGGAATCTTTTCAGCCCGACCGGCAAGCGCAGTCTCAGCTGTTGGTAGTTCTAGAGGGGCACCCCAAGCCATCGCATGTCCTCGTGTTCGACAGACCTAGAGTTTAGCATTTCTTCTGCTCACGTTGGATGCTATAACACCGATATGCAACACATCTTCACCGCCCTGGTTTGGGCTACCGTGGCTTGGCTTAGCTTCGTCACGGTCCCAGTAGCACATGGCGAGCCACTCGACCCGATTGTCGAACGCCAACATTTCATAGCTTCGGACAACTACTCGGCCGAGTTAAAGCGCCTTTTAGAGCTCGAGCAGCAAGCACTGGCCCTCATTGAAGACGAGCCGCTGAAGCTCGGGAGCATTGGTGCTGCGATACTCGAAATCTACCCTGCCAGCCAAACTGGCCACTACGCCATGCAGCACTATTATCGCCATGTCGAGGCAACAGATGCGCTGGCAGATCACACAACACAGCTCGCAACGATCCAGAACGCTATGAAAGATAGCGGTGACGGCAAGCCTGAGACACCGTTCAGTGTCATGACGATTTATGACGCACAGACCTACGCTCGCACAATTAACAACTCGCCAGTAGGCTCCATCTACCAAACAGATGATGACCAACCTTTGCTGTATCTCATGGTCACGCGTCCGCAAGGCGCGCGGCTAAGGCAAGTTTTCTTTGACATTAGTCACCTGCTACAAGCGCTACTGGAAAAAGACGACCACCATGCAGAGGCTACGGCACCGGAGACAATTGCCGCCAACAAACAGATGCAGCCGTGGGCAGTTATTCGAGTTCTCGCCAGTAAAATGGACACCGCCGCGCAAACGTCTATCGGTGCATTTCTTACCAAGAATCGAAAGTTCGACAACGCGATTGGCTGGCTCAAAGTTGCATCTCGGACAGGCAACATCCTCGCCAATACGCTACTTGCTCGAATTTACTGGCAACTCGCTGAACAAGCCGAGGAAGGCGATAAGCAAGTCGAGTACCGAGACCTCTCGTTAGAAAATTACCTGCACGCTATCGCGCTGGGATCCACAGACAGCATGTATACGTTGGCTGGGCTTTATCTCAACGACTTCTATGGCGCTGAGAATCGTGACGCTGCCGTACCCCTGCTACGGCAGGCAGGCGAACTAGGGCATGCCGAGGCACTAATGTATCTCGCCCACCTATACAACACAGGCCAGCATGTCGACGCGGATCGCGCCGAGGCCATCTCATACTTCGAAAAAGCAGCAACTCTCGAGAACAGCTATGCAGCTATCAACTATGCCCGCTTCCTAATTGCGGACGCAGCAAAAGGTAACCCCGCTGTAGAGACCCCCGTCGTTGCATGGCTGTCTAAGCTTGCTGACGATGATCATGCCGAAGCCATGATTATGTTGGGTAACCTCCATGCGCGCGGCGTCACTGTTCCTGAGTCCAACCGCAAGGCGATACGCTGGTACAAAAAGGCCATCAAGGCAGAACCAGAAGATCCGGATATAGTGAACGAAGTCGTTTGGACGCTGACGGTTACCGATGTCCCGGGACTTAAACGCGTCCGCTACGCGCACCGTCTAATGAATCGTCTGATGGACAATGACGAAGAAGCGACCAAGAGACCCGAATACTTAGACACTTGGGCTGCAACTTATGCGGCGCAGGGAGACTTTGACGAAGCCACGAGAATTCAAGATAGCGCCATCCAAGCCGCCAACCAACAGTCGCGGCAAGATGTGATTACCATCCTTCAGGAACACCTTGACCAGTTCAAAGCCAAGCAAGCAATCACCGAAGCCGCACCCTAGTCCCCTTCGGTCCCTGTTGGCGACCAATACTCCGATCTTAGATGTCCGCGCAGAGGCAGAGTTCGAGCAGGGTGCAATCCCCAACAGCATCAATTTGCCGATTCTCAATGACGCTGAACGGACTCGCGTCGGGATTACTTACAAACAACAAGGCCAACTAGCTGCAGAAAAAGTCGGCCACCGACTCGTGAGCGGCGAAATTCGTGGCGGCCGGGTTGATGGTTGGAAGGCGTTTTGCGCGCAAGACCCCACAACTGTAATCACCTGTTGGCGAGGTGGGCGGCGCTCGCAGTTAGCGCAAGAGTGGCTTCGTGACGCAGGGCTCGATGTGGAACGAGTGGCAGGAGGCTATAAGTCTCTGCGTCAAACCTGTTTGGACATTCTGGCCAACGACACGCTTTCCAAACGATGGCTAGTTTTGGCTGGGAAGACAGGTACAGCAAAAACCGTACGGATCAATCAAGTCCAAAGTTCAATCGACCTGGAGGGGCTTGCCAATCATCGGGGCTCCGCTTTTGGGAACCAATCAACGCCACAACCCTCACCTGCAACATTCGAGAATCAGCTTGCTTGTGCATTCCTGAAACTAGACTCTCCATGCCTAATCGTCGAGGACGAAAGCCGCACTATCGGTCGGCTGGCAATACCCGAATCCTGGCATGAACAAATGCAAGCCGCCCCCCTCGTCTTGATCGATGAATCAGACGAATTTCGCATCACGCATATTGAGCGTGAATATGTCGCCGAGCCACTCGCATCGGGCGTTTCAAGCGAAAGTTTACGAAGGCAGTATCAAAGCGCTTTGGATCGAATTGCACGCCGGTTAGGTGGCAAAGATCACAAACAGATCACAATTCTACTTACAGAAGCTTTTTTGGGACAACGTGGGCACCGCGACTGGATCGAAGATTTGTTGCGCAAATACTACGACCCGATGTATGAGTTTCAGTTAAAGAAAAAACAACCACGCGTCGTTATGTCCGGTGATCATCAAGCTGTACTCGCCTATCTCAGTGATCATGGTCATGTGGGTGTCCGTGATCATGACCATGTGGACGCGCAATAATTTCTGCGTCCCGGTCGAAGACTTCACCTGCCGAGACTAAGCCTTCGCGAACCGTCAATCTGGACAGGGCTTCGGCGAAAAGTTCGTAGTAAGGATAGTCCTCATTGGCTGGATCCGATTGACTATCCCATTCACTAACAACCTCGATCAAACTTTGTTGAAAGTCTGGCCATTGTAGCGTCCCCTGTTCCGCAAGCAGGACGGCCAGGCCAAAAACCCGCCCTTGCCAGGGCTCATCGAACACCACCTCGCCATTGGCTAACGGTGGCTGGTAGCGGCCACTCAAGGGCACACTGGGTTCGCTCACGACAACCGCTCTACGCCGATCATGCTATTGCGTGTAACTCGTTCGGCCATTGTCTCGTCGTCTAGACCAACCCACTCTGGTGGTTGCTGCGGTAACACCAGATACCGGACTTCTGCAGAGGAATCCCATACCCGCACGCGAACATCTTCCTCAAGCTCTGTACCAAACTCTGCCAATACTTGGCGCGGTTCGCGCACAACTCGCGAACGATACGCAGGATCTTTGTACCATTTTGGCGGCAAGCCAAGCACCGCCCAGGGATAGCAGGAACAAAGCGTACAGACGACGACGTTGTGTTGTTCGTCAGTGTTCTCGACGACGACCAGTTTATCGATTTCACCACCCTCGAACTCGTATTCCTTGATCGCCTCTGTACCATCGGCGAGCAATCGCGCTTTAAAATCGGGATCTTGCCAGGCGCGAGCAACGACCCAAGCGCCGTTCATCGGTCCGACACGCTCATTGTACCGCACAATTACATCATCAACGCGTTCCGCTTCGATCAAACCCTTCTCTATGAGCAAGCTCTCTAACGCTTCCGCTCGAATGCGGGCTGTTTCGTGACTCATCGCTAGTTCTCCATCACCAAATTCAAAGGACAGTTTAAGAAGGATCCGAAAGATAGGGCTCGAATAAATCCAGACACACTTCTACATCTTGATCGCATTCTTCCCCGAATAGGTCTGCGCCTTGAAAACAAACCGTATAAAGATACTCAGGCGCCTCGCCCTTGCCGTGTGCATGGGTATCGGGATAAACCCAAACGCCATTGACACTGACTATCGTACCGATGCAGTTGCGCGCATACGCGGGTAATCGCGAATGACCAGATGCGCCGTGCTTAGCTGTAAGGACTGCTGCACCCACTTCAAACTTTGCCGGTTGTGAGCTTTGGCGCAGAGCGGTTGAGGGACTTTGTTCATCTTTGGGAGGCGCAGAAAATTGATCCGGTGCGGCTGACGGCCTTGCGGCAACGTTATTTTGTGCTGGTAACCGGCTTTCCACTTCCGCGCGAGAGATCACTGCTGACTCGATGAGGAGCGTTTCCGCACCACCGAGCCAACGACCGTAATAACCGTCACTCAGATAGTTCGACGGCTCAATGCGTTCAACAGAGTGGCGAAAGTGATCAACATTGGCCGCGATTCCCTCCCTTAGCAGCTGGTTGACCAGAGCAAAAACAAAGCCTTGCCAGCGCTCAGGAAGAGGCACCGGATCTCCGGCTGTTGCTATCGGCCCAAAGCCCTGGCGCCCGCCAAGATCATGAATGCCATCCATTACAGGTTCTCCTACTCATCTGACTCAATTTGCTTCTGCCGAATTCAACAGTGTCGGCACGCCGTCTGCACCCCGTGAAAAGTCCATCGCCAAACTGTGCAGGCCACTACTCAACGGGCGACATTCACCATCAGGCATCGTGACTTCAGCGATGCAATTAACAGGCAAGCGTACGGTAAGTTCAAAACGCTCTGCGGACACCAGCCATCTAATCGATATTTGACCACAAGGGGTTGGCAACGCACAGGAAACAGCCTGTATGGGAATGCCTATCCGTGCACCAGGGGGTTTCGCAAATAGCGGACCAAGTGGCGGTTTGGGCGCGATAGACACAGAGTATCTGCCGTCTGTGCTCTCGCCTGTCTCCAGCGGCACATTTAGCCCAACTAAGTAGCGCATCACCCAAGCTAAAATCCCAGATTCAGCAACCGCAGCCCGGTCAGATCGCCCAATCAACCCTAAGTCACGTCGCACAAATCCGAGCCAGCTGGTCGGATGAGGATTTAAAAGTACTCTATAGGCGAGATCGTTACGCCCACTGTCACTTAGATGCGGTAACAGTTGCTTGATCAACACCTGAGGCAGATCAACGCGAAAATCAGCATTTTGCAATGCGACCGCCAATTCACTTTCTACCCGAGTCTGTTCTACGTCGCTCAAACAGCCACTAGTTAAGGCACCTAGTAACGTCGCTTGAGTTTCATGCACCAACCGCCCGTTTGCCGATAAATAGCGATTAGCAAACGAACTCGTCAAATCGAAGATCACCCGATTCGTAAGCGTGACATCATCTTTCTCTTCGAGCAGGTCTGCGATCTGGACGAACATGCGTAAGGCAAATAGGAGCGTGCAATTGGCGACAAAGCTACCGTCCGCGCCTTCTCCATATATATCTTCACGACATTGAGTACGTAAACCATTTTCAACCAGGTGACGTGCGCCAAGAGCTAGTGCGCGCAACTCGGAATAGCAGGCTCGAAGTCCAACTGGGTCCCTGCCGACACAATATCGATGCCAAATTATCGTTGTGAGCGATTCGAATCTGGCGAGCTCATCATCGTCTCGAGGCATCGGCATGCGGCCGCCGGAATATGGTGCACTGTTGGTATAGCGGCGAAAGCCTTGCCGGGCATCTTCCAACCACTTGTTAATGAGGTTATCCAACGACGGGTCCCAGACCAGCTCTGGCACCCAGGTTGAGGTGATGCCAAAATCCGGCAAACGTTGTGCAGACTCTGCACCGTGTAACGGTGCACTCGCAATCGCCATGTCATGCGACACATCGATCGCTCGTAACATTGCGTTGAAGTCCTCATTGTCCGTTTCGATCCGACTCGAAAAGAACTTTCTACTGCGTTGAATACACAAATGTACGTTTCCTGGCAGTGTTAGTCCTTGGGTATAGCGGATGCGGACGTAGCGAAAATAGTGCCGGGCAAATTGGGCACCATATGTTTCGCCTGAGCGTGAACCTGAAGTCGTGATCGTGTCTTTTGTTGTCCCTTTAAACGCTCGATCAATTGAGTAAATTATCTCAATGCCATCTGTTTCGCGCCCAACCAGTTCGAGCTCAACCGCGCCACAGACAATACGCCCCGCATCATATTCACAGATCATCAAAGGCGGACCCGAAGGCTGGGGCTGAGCAAATCGACGAGTGGGCTGTGCCAATAGCTCCGTTTCTTGGAGAACAAGCGGACGCACATCATAAATTGGATGGCTATCTAGCGATAAAACTTGTACAGGTAGACGGCCCACTTCGGCGCCGATCCAATCATCTACGCGCCGTCGCCCACCCATGTGTTCACCAACGAGGGTCTGGGCGTCAGCTATCGCGCTGGGTAACCAAGACCAAGTTCGATTGGTCGTGAACTCGTATCGACGCGTGGAATTTCCTTCAACTATCAACATACATCGAACCGCAGGACGTTCAGAGAACACTTCCCGGCCCAAGCCTGGTAAAGCACCGCTTGCATAGCCGTCTGCCAGCAAGATCTCGAGCTGATTTGTTCCACTCACCAACTGCTCTGAAACATCGAGGATCTGACAATAATGGTACGTCGAATAGTCCGCCCAAGATGCAACCGGCTCAGGCGTCACTGACACATCATTGATTGATATTTGACATGCGCCTACGACACCGACGTGGAGCCGGGCACGAGCGCACACCTCCGGCAATTCAACATCACAAAATAGACGAGCAACCGCGCTACCCATAAATCTGTTACCGTGAACAAACGGGCTGATCCAGTCTGCTGTCCATTCATCCTCACCGAGCAAACCCATTTCAAAGTGGGCAGCATCACTCCATGCACTAGCTAAGCCATCCGAATCATAGGTGCGCACCCGCCACCAAACCTTCTGTTCGCTGACAAGTGCTAAACCGGCATAGGGAACACTTGCGCTCCGACCGTCTGGCACGACCCCACTACGCCAAAGATCAGGGTCCTCAGCCACGAGCAAAGATTCCGAACTCGCCGCATGAATCTCATAAGCCGACTGAATTTCAGCTGTCCGATCGTCATCCACCCACCAAGCCAACTGCGGATGCCCCGACAACCCTAACGGGTCGACACAGCCATCGGCACGCAGAGTGATGGGCGCGTGTGTCATAGAAAATCGTCCATCAACGTGTAAACCTGGCGCGGTTGATCATGGTACGTCCAATGCCCCGCGCCTTTGAGGACGCGCAGATTGTGATCGTGGAAGTAGAACTCGGTACTGTCGTGCCCTATCCGATGTTCTAAGCCGCTTTCCGCCAACATGATCAACGTTGACGCAGTTACGTTGCGCCAGATTTCAATTGTTTCCTCTGTCTCAAATCCTGCCGGAGTAAAGTTGTGTGTATAGTTGTCGTACTTCCAACTATAGCTACCATCTTCGTTCTGGTTAGAGCCATGCACAGTTAGATGCAGAGCTTGATCATCGCTAAGCTGTGGGTTGGCTTGCTGCATCCGATGAAATGCTTCGTCGATATCGCGATAACGTCGCGGTAACCTTGCCGACAATGCACGCGTACCATCAATCCAATCACGGACTCGGCTTGCGGCAGGTTCTGGTGGCTGCATAGCGCGCCAAAGGCCAATCCCTTCGATCACAACAAGCTTGGCGACGAGTTCTGGATAGATGCCAGCAAAGAGCGCCGCGATCGCCCCACCCATACTGTGCCCAACAAGCACGACAGGTCCCATTTCCGCCTGGACAATTAATTGGTGTAAATCGTAGATGTAGTCTAAGTAGTGATAGGAAGACCCCTTGACCCATTCAGAGTCACCATGACCACGTAGATCTGGTGCGATGACTCGATAGCGATCAACAAAATGTTCGGCAAGGTGATCCCAAGTACGACAGTGATCATGGATGCCATGCACCAACACCATGATCGGGGCATCCTGCAAGTCAGGAAGACTCCAATCAATGTAGTGCAGGCACAGTCGCTGCGAAAAGTAAATATGCGAAGCGGGCGATGCGCTCACCACCAGTTCGACCTCCATCTAATATGTCAATCCAACCCAGACGCTATCGCATCGGCTTGACCCAGCAGCGTATCTCGTAGGAAAGCGAGAAAAACCTGGATGCGTCGAACTGATCGAGACGCTGGATGTGTAAGGATCCAAAGTTCGGGTCCGGGTTGTACCGGCATCGCCGTAAGCCTGACCAGGTCTGGATCGATATCCCCCACAAAACAAGGCAGTACGCCCATGCCAATTCCTGCCACAATCGCCGCCCGCTGCATCTCTATTTGATCACATCGGATTGCAACCTTCACGTTTGCAAAAAATTCTTGTCGTAGCCTGTCATAGCTGCGGGCAACTTCCGTATCACCGGCCCAATCAACCCATGCGGCAGCCGCCAAATTTTTGTGCTTTTCTTGGAATGCAGGCGTGGCATATGCAGCAAGAGCTAGCGGACCGTAGCTCCGGCCAATCATCGATTCAGGTGGTTCGTTCGTTGCTCGAATTACGATGTCAGCCTGCGCGGACTGTAAGTCAATGTTCTGGTAACCAGGGATGAGCTCCAAATCGATATCTGGATATAGCTCGGTAAATACAGGAAATTCGCTCAAGAGAATTCGAGAAGCCAACACATCAGGAACTGCCATGCGAATCCTGCCCGATATGCGCTGATCACGACCTTTAACGGTGGATTCCATGATGCGAAACTGATGCGCTATCTGCTCAGTCCGCTGCGCTACCTCTACGCCTTCCGTTGTGATAATCAATCCGTTGGGCGACCTGATGAAGAGCGAAACAGCCAACTCTCCTTCCAAACGATCCAAACGGCGAGTGACCGTCGAAGGATTTACCCCCAATCTCTTAGCGGCGCCGCGTACAGACCCATGCTCCACCACGGCAGTGAAATATCGATAGTCATCCCAATCCATATAGCTATTTCATCACCAGTGTTGCATTAACGCAACAGTCTGTTGCGTTACTTATGGTTGCATTTAATGTTACCCAAAGTAACATAGCTCCCACGTTGAAACGAAGCAGTACTAAGTTTCCTCGAGGGATATCCGACCCTCCCCTCCCTCCCCTTCCCACGGATATCCCTCACACACAAAAGGGCCAGATCATTGATCTGGCCCTTTTGTTTGCGTGAATAAATCTAGCTAGTTGGCGTTTGATCTCATCGCTCGGAGCGCACTCGGCTCGGCTGATAGGATCAGATCAGCCACTTCATGAGCGCAGCCTGCCGCATCTTTCAAACTACTGTCGACTTCAAGGTCGTAGACAATACCCTCGTGAACGAGCTGATGCTGCTTCTTGGCCTGCCCCAACGTGCGATCCTTGCGTCCAATCTCTCGTGCCTCTAACACCGCGAGCGGACAGTGAAGACCAACTATAAACACCCGGGAGTCCTGCAGTGCTGCGACTAGCGAGTCGCGCCGCAGGGGTTCCACCATGACGTGGTCTGCGATCGCGTTGAGGCCAGAACTCGCGAGCGCAGCAAGCGATCGATGCATACCTTCGACCAAGTGATGGCCCATCGGACCAGACCGGTCAGCCTCACCTAACACGTCGCCCCAATGTTCGCGGAGATATTTTTTTGGCAAAGAAAAAATGAACTTATCTAAGCCAACGTCAAGATATGGCTGTGCAACGATTTCCTGAAACTCAGCGATCAAACTACTTTTTCCGGCGCTCGATGCGCCGTTGATAATCACGATTGTCCCGCTCACGGCACGCCGACAGTTGACCGATAGAACGACTCACAGTGACGGCCGGCCCAATTCCAACGCCTCACTTGCTCCTCACGAAACACGAAGCGAAGTTGGCAATCAGGTCGCCGAAATCGCCGTTTTCCATATATCCAAGTCGTCTCACTCAACTCGGCACCCACCTTGGTGCGACTAGGCTCACCAAAAGCCACTCTCACATCTTCGATTGGCAGGCCCTCGTACGTCTCGAGCAGAGACTCCAATTGCGGCAAGGAAGTACAACCGGCCATACAGAGCAGGGTAACGGCAGCCGCTTTGCGCATCGTGAACATTCTTCTAGGTCGTCGCCGCGTACCCAGCGACACATTCGCCCGTCTCTCTATCAAGCAACGCGTTGCCACCTAAGATCTCGACCCGATAAGAGACATTCGGTGTCGCCCCAATCGGTTGCTGTCCGGATGCAACCAGCTCAGCTTGGCGACGGAAGAAACGACGCGAGAGTGCCGTACCTTTATCCCCTGCCATCAAATGCTCTTCGCTATGGGAGGTTATATCGCCTTGACCTTTTTGCGCGACATAGTCTGTCTGCCATTGTTGATGATCTTCGAGAGTCCATTCGGCAAACGGTTTGCCATGATCTGGTCCCCAATGGTCCTGCAACATCGGAATATCTGGCGGTGAGACTGGATTCTCACGATCGATCCGAACCAACCCAAACATGACATAACTAGTGTCGTCGATCGGCACGGTCCAGCCAATTCCGGCCACGCCAAGCTCCTCATCGGTAACCCCTGCTGTGCAGTTCATATTAGGCATGATTACCTGACTGATCCGCTGCTGCACCGGACCCTCAGCGCGTACGCGTTTTTGAATCGAAATCACGCCGTCCGCAGTTTCTCGGAAGTCGACTTCAGGCAAGATGCCCAAGCTGGGGGAGAACTGAGGACCATTGATCGAGTAGTGCAGTACGCAAACATGAAACGGATCCATCCAGTTGTCATACATCTGCCACCAGTTGTAGTCGCTAGCTGCTGATAATTTTGGGTGCGGGCCATTCGGTCCTGAGTCAGATCGATAGCTGACGATTCGCTCACTCTCTCCTAAGTCGTCCTCAAGTGAGAACGTTGGGAAACCTGGCTGGAGTTCAGGCGGACCCATATAAGTAAACAGAAGTCCGAATTTTTCCATCACTGGATACCATGGCTGGCGAATTCTTTGGCGCAGCTTCTCGTTGGTTTCCGTCGGAATCTCCAAACAGTGGCCCTGAGAGTCGAACACCCAGCCGTGGTAACAACACCGAATTCCCGTTTGCTCTACTTTTCCGTAGATAAGATCAGTGCCGCGATGCATGCAGCGCGGATACAACAGCCCAGGATTGCCATCACCATCCCGATAAAGCACTAAACACTCATCGAGCACGCTTACGTGTTGTGGCTTCGAAGTCGCTTCATCAGCTAGGGCGAAAGGCTGCCAATAACGACGGAGCAGCTCGCCCCCTTTAGTCCCAGGCCCTACACGAACGAGCTCTTCATCGGTTGTGGGTGTCGGCCGGCCATAAGCTCTGCCTTCGAAGTATTGATGCTCATCTGTCTGGTCTATTTCTGCCTCAGCCACATCGAATCTCCTACTTGCCATTTTTCTACCTGTACCTACCGTTTTACCTCCGCGGCGATTGGTTTGAAAGCGTTTATTTCTCAGCTCCCCGTTTTCATAGTTCACCGTTTTCATAGTTCACGTTTTCATAGTTCACCCACACGGAGTAGTGGAGCTGCCACAACTCAAACCGGTAGGCGTCAAATTCTTAACCGCCTTTCCGCAACTTTGAGGTAACCTTTGCAACGACGCACCTCTTGACCAATTGGGATTATTTCAACATGCACCAAATAAGCTCTTAAAACGCCACCAACCGTCCAGTTCCCAGACCCTCTTTGCCGGTGATCCCTTGGAGGATGCATGCCTACCAACCATCACGTCGCAGTGCGCGACCTATCTTTTACTTATGACTCGGCACATGAGCCTCTTATTGTTGGGTTGTCGGCCAATTTTCCACGCGGCTTTACGGGCGTCATCGGTGCAAACGGTGGCGGCAAGACTACCCTTTTACGGCTTTTAGTCGGAGACCTCGAACCTAACCAAGGATCCGTTGAAGGGGCCAACAACGCTGTCTATTGCGCCCAACGAACTGACGACCCGCCACCCGGTCTGAACGAATTCTTAAACAACTGGGATAGCGATGCCTTCGAACTGCGTGGACGCTTAGGAATCAATGATGATTTCCTTGATCGTTGGCCAACACTAAGCCATGGCGAACGCAAGCGAACCCAAATCGGACATGCTCTGTGGCAGTCTCCTGAAGTCTTGGCCATCGACGAACCGACCAATCATCTCGATCAAGAGGCTCGTCTCCTCCTCATTCAAGCATTAGAAAAGTTCCGTGGTGTTGGCCTTATCGTGAGCCATGACCGACAGCTACTGGACGCGTTGTGTTCACAGTGCATCTGGCTAGAACCGCCCGCGGCAGACGTTTACTCAGGCGGCTATAGCCAAGCTAAGGCGCTTCGAGCGACGCAACGCAGTTCGACAATTCGGACAAAACGGAGCCTATCGACGGAACAAAAACGCATCACCAAAGAAACTATAAATAGGCGTAAGCACGCCGAGAAAAGTCACCAATCTAGGTCCAAACAAGGGTTAGCACGCAACGATAGTGATGCTCGTGAAAAAATCGATCGCGCTAAAAATACAGACAGCAAAGAAGGTCAGGCTCTAAACCAACTAGCAGGGCGAACCAATCAGCTGCAAGCAAAGCTCGCAAAACTTCATGTCAGCAAAGAGTACGAGACAGGTATTTGGCTGCCAGGCTCGGTATCCAAGCGGAACCTTTTGCTCGAGCTTGCAGCATCGAGCCTGCAACTAGCTGGGACACGGGTTCTCCACTATCCAAATTTCCATTTGCAGCCCGCAAGTCGGATCGCCATCACGGGGCCAAACGGCTCAGGGAAATCAACTTTCATCCAACACGCCATCACACAAATCAATGCCCCCGCTGAGAAAGTCATCTATTTACCACAAGAACTCAAAGCCACGGCAACTCAGAAACTTCTATCGAAAGTGCGCACCCTACCTAATGAAGAACTCGGCCACATAATGAACATAGTGAGCCGATTGAACTCTCGTCCGGAGCGTCTATTGTCTAGCGAACAACCAAGCCCAGGCGAAGCTCGCAAACTACTGCTGGCGCTAGGCATGAGCCGCTCTCCACACATAATTGTGATGGATGAGCCGACCAATCACTTGGATCTACCTTCCATCGAGGCGCTTGAAGCCGCTTTTGTGGAGTGCCCTTGCGCACTACTGCTAATTAGTCATGACGATCAATTTTTGGACAATGTCAGGGCGCGGCGTATAGAACTCGTCATCCAACCAAACAACGACACCAAGATGTCTGATTGGTCACCGGTATCGCCAGTAACTTAGGAAATCATGCCGCTACACGCAAAGGCAGCATAAACGTAAAACGAGTCCCCTCTTGCAACGATGAGACAACCGATATATCTGAGCCATGCAGATCCAAGATACGTTTAACGATCGCAAGGCCAAGTCCGGACCGACCTTCATCATTGCTACCGCTGGCATATCGGTCAAATATTCGCGGTAATAATGACGCCTCGATACCTTGACCACTGTCTTTGATGAGGACACACAAGGAATGATCACGCTCGGTTAGAGTGACAACAACCTCACCTTCCGCCGGTGTATGCCTAACAGCGTTTCCAATGAGATTTTCAAGGACTCGCTGCATCAGACCAATGTCACCTTGTACTTGGCTAGTGCTTGGCTCGTGAATGTCTTGGACAAACAAGTTCACACCCTTTTCCCGGGCATCTAGAGTGAATTCATGAACGACGTCTTGCACCAACTCAGACATCAAAAAGGGTTCAATATTAATATCGACCGCTCCGCTGTCCAACTTCGCGAGTTGAAAGAGATCCCCAACTAGGTCGTTAAGCCTTTTGGTGTGCTGATGGGCCGTCGCAACATATTGCCTTCGCTCTACTGCACCTAGTTCCGCGTCTTTGATTAGCAGCGTCTCTAGATACCCTTGCATAGAGGACAGAGGCGTTCTCAAATCATGCGAAACGTTGGCAAATAGCTCTCTCTTCAAGCGGTCATTCGTCTCTATTTGCTCAAATTGATCGGTGAGCTTTTCGGACAATCGCTGCAGCTCCGCTTTCAGCCCAGAAATCTCATCGATCCCTGCCGGTACATTTTGCAAAGACAATTTCTTGAAATCAGATTCTGCATAACGTCGCACTTCCTGTTCGAGCAGCTCCAACGGTCTGGTTGTTCGACGCAAAATCAAAAAGCCTACGAAGCCACCCAACACAAACAAGACAGCCAAACTACCAATCGCCAAACGCCCGATAAACGAACCTAGGAAACTTGCCCGAACCGCATCGAACTGTTGCCCACCCAAAATGACATACAGATAGCCTCGCAACTGTCCGTCCGTTTCTATAGGAGCAACGCTGAATGCTTTGTTCGAGTCCGTGCTACGCGGATCCGTTCCGAGGATCGGAAACCCTCCAGCTTGGTTTAGAAAATTCCGGATAGGCTCCAAGTCTACGGCACCTCTGAGCACAGATTCGGTCGGCATTTGGTGCGACAAGATCGCGCCATCAACGCCAACTAGGTACACCTCAACACTAGGGTTTATCGTCATCGCGCGATCCGCTAAAACACCCAAGGCCTCTTCATTGACCCCTCCGTTCTCTATCAGAGAAAGCCTTTCGACAACGTACATAGAAATACTGGCGTTCAGCGTCTGATGAATTTCATGAAAGTACATCTCTGATGCATAGCGCCCGACCAACGCTATTGCACCACCTAACCCAAGTAGCAGCGCCAGAAGCGAGATCGCCAACCTGCCTCTAAGCGACATTTACACACTCAAGGTCTTCGCTCAGTTTATAGCCCACACCCCACACGGTGATGATGTAATCGGTGAGAGCATCCACAGCCGCTAGTTTGGTTCGCAATCTATTGATGTGAGAGTTTACCGTGTGCTCGTAGCCATCGTGACCGAAGCCCCACACCTGATCCAACAGTTGCGCGCGTCGAAACACCTTGCCGGGGGCTCTGGCAAAAAAGACGAGCAGGTCAAATTCCCGGGGCGTCAGCTCTAGCGTCACCTGATCGATTGACACTAACCGGCGCGGTTCGTCGATGCGCAAAGCGCCGCAATGAAAAACAGTTTGCGACCCTTCTCGTGTTCGCTCCAATGAAACTCGCCGTAACAGAGCGCGAACTCGCGCCATGACTTCCAGAACACTGAAAGGCTTCAACACATAGTCATCAGCGCCGACCTCAAGCCCAAGCACTCGATCCAACTCTGTCGTCTTGGCCGTGAGCATCAGGATGGGTACTGGATTGCCTTCGGCTCGCACCCGTCGACAAATCTCTAGTCCATCGATCCCAGGCAGTCTGATATCAAGAATAATAACGTCCCAGTCTTGGCCACCAATCGACCGCATTGCATCTGACCCATCTGTCACCAGATGGGTCTGTGCATGTAGATCGATTAGATGTAGCCGCAGGAGCTCGCCTATATCGCGGTCATCCTCAACGATTAGAACTTTCTTATTCTCTAGCACTGCAGCCTCGTACAACGAACTTGTTCGACCTCAACTTAGGCAATTTAGTTCACTCGTGTAATCGACACTTGGACCACGGGGTTGTCGAACCTGTGTTGATCACTAAGCACGGATGTAGCGAGCCCATCCATCGCACTCAATACACCAGGATGCATGGACACACGATCTGCTTCGTCATCCCGGTCAACATTGAACCCTTCGCCACCAACCGCCGGTCCTGGAATACTGCCAGCTGCTTCGCTATCCGCTTCAGTTCCAGCATCGTAGGCAATCAACCTTAATGTCATCGATCCACCAATCCCAAGTCCCGAAACGTCGGTCGCATTCGCTGCGGTGAACGCGTCATTGGTGTTGACGAGCATCGTGGCGATCGAAAAGTGCAAAGACGCTCGAGCTGCTTCGGTGACCGCAACAGTCATTTGCGTCGATTCACTCGGTCCCACCGGACCGCCGCTAGAGCTCGTTTGAAAGGCACCATTCGCATCGCCTTCAGCCAAAAGCGTGGTGTTATCTCCGCCTTCAGCGAGCTCTTCCAAACCAATCGTGGCAGCCTCTCCGAGCGAGAAGATACGTTGTGTCCCATCGTGAGCGATAAGCGCTACCGGCGACAAAGGTTGGGCATTAGTTAAATTCGTCACTGTGATCTGGAATTCAGACATTTGTACTGGCGGAGCAACCACCGGCGTGGCTCTACCACTGCCGCTGCCCCCGCCACCACAACTAACGAGCCCGAAACCAAGCAACAGCACGATCGTAGATTTATAGATTTGCACGGAGCTCTCCTAGTTAACCGTTACTGTCACTCGCGCGACTGGGTTTAGCCAACGATGTACCCGGGCGTCGAGATCACTCACGCCACCAACCGGGTCAGTGTCTCCAAGCGTATTTCGATGTATATGGACGGTGGTGTTGTTATCCGGACCAGCAGCGCCCGTGCCACCCGTGCCTGAACCACCAGGAGCAGCCGGAATCCCCAACACGCCAGGCGCGCCACCGCCGTTAACGATTTCGTCATTTGCCTCTGTCCCTGCATCGTAGGCATTGACGTTGTATGTATATGTACCCGCATCAGTAGGAATCGTAATTGCGTTCAAGCCAAGAAACGCGTCGTTGGTTGGCAGCAGCATCGCCACCACAGAAAGCCTGACGTTGTTAGTACCGTCGGTGTTCAGGTTTGCAGTGGTGTTTTCAGTCGGTGCAAGCAAACCGCCAGCTGGATTTTCAGCAAGCGTCGCATTCAGCCCTGTCAGATCGGCAACCAATCCAGCAATATCACCACCCTCTGCCATAGCTTGTAAGCTCGCGCTCGCAGCCTGCCCGGATGTGAATACGCGAGCATCATCTGCATGGGCAGCCACGAGTAGTGGCGTAAAGTAGATACCATTGGTGAGATTAGTCACCCGAACTGTAAAGTCGGCAGCATGGCTCATGCTTGCGATCATTAGTGCGGATAGCACAAGTGAGTAACGTTTGATGAACATTGAGACCCCTATATTGTTTGTATTAGAGGTGGTAATGCTGCGTTCAACTTGTCACGAAGTGATCACGAAACCTTCATCATTCTTGAGTACGTTGCCTGTCGGGAACAGCAGGTGCTGCCACGGAAGATAAGAGTGCGGTATAAAGGCACCACAATTAGGTGGCATAGATGAATCCAAACTTAGTCGCGCGCGTCAACCAACAAGACGATTGGACGTTTCAAGAGGTGCTCGGGCTTGCAGCCGACTTCAATTTGAAGCCACGATTTATCATCGCTGTCATCTTGGCCAACGGTAAAAACTACATCGACGGTGAGCGTAAGGCTTAGATTAGCTACGCTTTTGGAGACCTCTATGCCCTATGCAAACATTGAAGTAACAAAAGACGGACACATCGCCTGGCTGCACTTCAATCGGCCTGACAAAGCCAACGCACTCAACTACGACCATCTGGCTGAAATTGAAGATGCAGCGCTCTCTTTCCGGGACGATGCCGAAACACGCGTCGTCGTATTTACGGGCAACGGCAAGCACTTCTCTTCAGGCGCAGACCTGACCGATGCGGGCGAAGCCTACAAAGTACCACTCGTGCAGCGTCGACGGCGCATGCGTATGGGCGAGCGTACAATTGAAGCGATCTTAGAAATGGATCAAATCACAATCGCAGCATGGAATGGTGCGGCCATGGGTGGCGGTGCGTGTATCACAACGGCGTGCGACTTCAGAGTAGGTGCCGATGATTGCTTTATGCAATACCCCGAAGTGGATATCGGTCTAAACCTCATGTGGAAAAGCTTGCCGCTCATCGTCACTCTGGCGGGACCCGCAAAAGCGAAACGTTTAGTCGTTGGTGGCGAACGCATCCATGCCACTGAACTGGAACGTTGGGGAATATTAGATCGGCTCTGCCCTCTCTCCGAGCTTCACAGCGAAGCACAGGATATGGCTAATCACTATGCAGCGAAGCCACCGATCGCAGCGCAAATGATCAAACAGTCCACCAATCAAATCACCAACGCGCTAAATCACGCGATCATGCACATGGATGTCGATCAGAATATGTGGGGGTCGACGACCGAGGATCGCGCGCTCGCCGTGAAATCCTATTTAGACAAGAGCAAGGCAACCTTTACCGGCAACTAACTCGTCGCACCGCTTGCTCACTGCAGCATAGCCGGGCTTGCCTGAGCGAAGGTCCATTGGTTGCCTTCAAGGTCAGCGCTGACAAAAGTGCGGGCACCGTGCGTTTGAATCTCCTGCACGATCACCGCTCCTTTGCTTTTCGCCAGCTCGAATTGACAATCCAAATCATCGACAAATACCCAAGGCGTGTGACTAACAAGATCGCCACGCGACCCGCCAGCGCTACCAAGAACAATGAGAGATGCGTTGCCGATATGGAATTCAATCCATCCCATAGACTCTGCTTCATCGTCGGGAATCCTTCCTGCAGGAACAAACTCAAAGGTATCGACTAGCCATTTTGCTGCCTTGACCGGATTTTCGTAATTGACCGCTAAAGCCAACCTCGCCATGACCATAGGCTTGTGATCTGACTCATCTCGCAGCTTGATCCATCGATCAAACCACAGCGGTGTCACACCGACCCATGAAGTACCGCCATTGTTCGCGCCACCGTTCGGTATACGGGCTGTTACGGTCACTTTGGTGCCGTTGGCGCTCGGTTCGAATAAAACGATCGTCGATACGTCATCTATAGAACTATCCCACGCCAATCGAGTACCCGGCTCCCATATCGTGATCCGACCGAGCTCAAGGCCTTCACCAGTCTCGAGATTGCGGACCTCCAAAATACGACCACCGACCTCAGGTTCAATTCGCTTCTCATAAGTTTGGCTCGAATCGTGAAAATTGATCGGCCCCTGCAACCACCAGCAGTTCACCTCTTGCGTAAACACCTCGAATGCAGTGGTTGGGTCTGTTGCCACCTCCACCGATGAAGACATGGATTGTCCTTCGTCTTCATCATCACCCGCCTTTCTAGTCTCATTACTCATCTCGACTTACCCTCCCCTTTTTTCTCTTTCTCGCGCCCGCTTGTCCTCTTTATCTCTCTCTTCGATGTGTCGCTTGAAGGACTGTAACTGTTCATCCCACTGGGACTGCAGTCGATCTAACCAGGTTTGCATTTCTTCTATGGCTTTCGGTTGTAAATAAAACACTCGCGCGCGGGCATCGTCGCTCGATCGTTCATCGCGAACAGCGCCAACTTCCAACAGGAGACGAAGATGCTTACTCATCCGTGAGCGACTCGTACCTGTAGCCTCAGCCAACTCACTCGCTCTATGCGGCGCATAACCCAACAGTTCCATAACTTCGCGTCGGGTGGGGTCCGCGAGAGCAACCAGTACATTATCTAGTGCTGTGTTTTCGTTCATTGCATTCATAACACTTATAGTTTCATTTTTTTGAAACTATTTCAATACCCGACAATATTATTCTTGTCTCCGGACCGCGTGCACAATCAGGTAAGCACCCATTCGAGATGACATGCAATTACTTGTTCGGAACAGAGTCCAAGATTTTGCCGTCTGGCTCAAACACTTCGAGGACGATCACGAGGCAGCTACAGCACACGGTTTGGTGCTCATCCGGCTATGGCGATCCGTGGATGAGCCAAACAACATCTTTTTTCTGTTTGAGATCGAGACTGTCGCCAAAGCTGATGCCTTCATGGCACGACCAGAATCACAAGAAATTGGCATCCGCGCCGGTGTGCTCGATGGAGAGTTTTACTACTTAGAAGAGCAGCCCTAAGTTGGTTTTCTCTCAAATATATACAACGGTGACGTCATGTTGCGCACGACTTGTCCTTGAAACTCAACCCTAGCAATAGTTTCCAACCTGTTGAGTAGATCGTGCCGGTCAGGTTCGGAAAGTTGCGCTATCCCAGAGAATCCCTCATACAGAACCCGCACGTCAGTAGGGTTCAGCCGCAATGGCCACCGCTCTTCTTGGTAAAGACGCAGTTCAAACAGATCAGTTTCTAGGAACTCTAACTCCCGTGCCTGGCGATCCAATGCAAAAGGCAGCTCGTCCGGGGAACCAGATGGCGAGCTGTCTAAAACGGACAATAGATCCTTGGTCGCTTCGTGGAATAGATCTTCTAGCTCCATATCCTGAAAGACATGCCACATTAGCGCCACTATGCCCTTTGGTTTAACTAAGCCTGCTAGTTTCTCCACACGCACGCGAGGCTCTAACCAATGGAACGAAGTAGCGGCAACCACTAGGTCAAACGAATGTGCGGGTAGCTTCGCTGCCTCAAATGATGCGTACGTGATCTGGCAGGGGTCACCACGAACATCGGTGAGCCCCTCAAGTAGTCCGGAGAATCTTCGATCGGGTTCGATAAGCGTTATCGGAGAGGCACCAATCTGTGCGAGCGATCTCGTCGCCAGCCCGTTACCCGGACCGATTTCAAGCGTTACAGGCTCATCCACGAATCCTGCAAGGGTCTCAAACATCCACTTCGGATAGAGCGGTCGAACAGTATCGTACCCTGCAACATTGTGACCAAATGCTCGGCGACCTTCAGTGCGATCGATTGTTTTCATCGGACATCCTGTCAGCGGGGGCTATTGATTAAAGGATCGCCACCTCATCAGTCTCACAGTGAGCTCAATGGAAGGACTAAGGCGTCAATCAGATACCCAATGCAGGCGGAGCTCGTCACCCATTTTAGAGACAGCTGGAGATCGTCCTAAGCGACAGCTATGTCCACTTAGGCATGCCCCAGTTCTCACATCGAATTCATAACCATGCCACGGACAGGCAACGACGCCATCCTCGTTAACACCTGCGCTAAGCGGACCAAGTTGATGTGGACAACTCTCGGGATATGCCACCCAGCCATCTGCAAGCCGATCTACGTAGAAACCTCTGCCAGAAAGACTCGTTTTGATAGGCAGAGTCTCCGACACAGGCACCATGACCTCATCATCTTGGTTGATCGAGTCGACCCTTTGATTAATCTGTTTCTGCCGCTCCGTCATCATCCAGACGTCTTCGTCGTATAGGTTCTCGTACGATCGTGCGTACGCCATCCCAACCTTTTCTCGCTTTGCGGACTCAACACCTGGCACGAAGTAGTCGATCACGATGTCCATCTGATGGGCGTCAGTAACAAACACGTGTGTCCAGATTTCTGCACCTTGGGCTGACCCTTCCAGATTTCTCGTAATCCAGCGACGACAATCCCGATCGAGCCGAAGTTCCAATAGACTGTCGCGGCCTTTCGCATCTGACACGCGACAACGCCAACCCCAGGCACCGGCATCCAAACATTCAATGCTGGTAAAACTAGACCCATGAAGATGGGGCAGGTGTTCCCAGTCCAAGGTGTTTTCGTACATGCGCTCTAAACTGACCGGGAGCGTGCGCTTATACGTTCCCACATGATCAACTCGCGAGTCTTGGTGTGGTGGACTGTACTCATACCGTAACGGTTCACTCATTCACGTACCGCCTTTGCAATTGCAAAACGAAACTTAAAGTCCGCAATGTCGCTGCTGTGAGCTCCGACTTCGGGGTCCCCCGCTTGCCATTCAAGCGCAAGAACTTCGCCGGAAATATAGGTGCTATGTTCCTCCGCAGCAGCAGACAAATCGCCATCGGCAGCATAAACGACATGAATGCGATCCGACACGTCCAAGCCATCCTCTTTTCTGGCTCTCTGGATTCTATTTACCATCTCACGTGCGTAGCCACCGCGGATCAGTTCAGGCGTTAACTGACAGTCTAGATCAACCGCGATTCTAGAATTTGATACTGTGTCTGTGCCTTCACGCGCACGCTGCAAAACCTCGATTTCTTCGCTTGAGAACTTTTCACCCTCGAGCTCGATCTCACCTTCTGCTTGCAACTGCGCTATAGCATCGGCATCCAATGTCGCGATGGCCTTTTGGAATCGCTTCATCTCTTTACCAAGGCGCTTGCCCAATAACGGGAAGTTCGGTTTCGCCACGAGTTCAATGTACGACGATTCATCAGCATCATAAGCAACCTGTTGGACGTTCAGTTCATCCGCGATATAGGTCCCTAGGGCCTGCATTTCTTCCAGCAAGGCTTGGTCCCGATTGATCACAGTCAGTTTGGCCAGAGGTGTTCGAAGTCCAATTTTCACTTCTTCTCTCTTTTGGCGACCTAACAGAATGACTTGTTGCATACGGTCAACTGCTGTCTCAAGCCCAGGTTTGATATAGCTTTCCTCTTCCGTTGGATAATCACATAGATGTACAGATTCCGGTGTGGGCAGCTTGCCGGATAGACCAGCAAGCGCGCGATAGAGGTGTTCCGACAGGAAAGGCGTGAAGGGAGCCATAACTTGGCAAAGCTCGACTAGCGCGGTGTATAGCGTGCTATAGGCGGAGATCTTATCGGCAGTGATCTCTTCGCCCCAATAACGTGATCGATTTAGGCGGATGTACCAATTGGTCAGGTCTTCTATAAAATCAAAGAGCTGTGGCACTACGTTATACAGGCGGTAAGCCTCCATTTCTGAACCGATGTTCATTTTTAACGTTTGCAAACGCGACATGAGCCACTGATCGAGAATGTTATCCCCAAAGTGCTGACCTTTCTCTGGTGACCAACCATCAATGGCTGCGTAGGTTTTTAAGAACGAAAATGCGTTGTACCAAGGCAGAAGTGCGCGTCGCGTCATATCCCGCACACCGGCATCCGTGAAACGCTGCTCTTCACCTCTTACAAGACCAGAATTGATCAGATAGAGGCGCAGCGCATCTGCACCATACGCCTCCATAAGCTCATCCGGGGGTGTGTAGTTACGCAGCCGTTTCGACATCTTCTTGCCGTCTTCAGCCATGACCATGCCGTTCACGATCACGTTTCGGAACGCAGGTTTATCGTAGATGGCTGCCGCTAAAACCGTGAGGGTATAGAACCAGCCCCGCGTTTGATCCAATCCCTCAGCAATAAACTCGGCGGGAAAGCCTGCTTCAAAAACCCCGGCATTCTCAAACGGATAGTGTAGTTGTGCGTAGGGCATCGAGCCGGATTCGAACCAACAATCTAACACTTCCGTGATACGACGGTATTCGCCTTCTTCGCCTGCAACAGTAAAAACAAGTGGGTCAACATGCTCACGATGCAAATCATCAACGGTCACTCCGGTATAGCCTGCAAGCTCTTCGATCGAACCCATACAGATCGCGTTACCGCTGGCCTCATTTATCCAGACAGGAAGTGGTGTTCCCCAAACTCTGTTACGGGAGATAGCCCAGTCCTGGGCACCTTCCAACCAGTTTCCAAACCGTCCAGTTTTAATGTGCCCCGGTACCCAACGAATTTGTTCATTGGCGGCCAGAAGCTTGTCGCTAATCGAAGTTACGTTCACATACCAAGAAGGAACAGCACGATAGATCAACGGCGTGTCCGAGCGATAACAGTATGGGTAGCTGTGTTGAATGGTCTCCTGTCGAAACAGCACGTCACGATCCTTAAGATGTTTGATGATCTCCTTGTCGGCATCCTTAACGTGTAGCCCGACAAAATCAGCAACTTCATCTGTAAATTCGCCATGCATCGTGACAGGACAGGCAAACGCTGAAATGTCATGAGCGCGTAGAACCCGATAATCGTCTTCCCCAAACGCAGGGGCTTGGTGCACGATACCGGTGCCACTTACCGTCGTGACGTAGGCGTCGCTCACTACGACAAATCCACCCTCTGTGACCTGATCTGCGAAGTAAGGAAACAGCGGCTCGTACTTTTTGCCGACAAGATCTCGACCGACCACTCGTTTCTTCTCTTCCATCTCACCATAGGCAGACAGCCGATCCGTCGCGATGTAGACATCCCTACCACTAGCAGGATCTGTAACTACAGCATATTCAATCTCGTCACCCACACAGATGCCGAGATTGGAGGGCAGCGTCCACGGAGTTGTTGTCCAGGCTGCTAGGTAGGCGTCCTCATCGACCAGTTTAAACAAGACAGTGATCGCTGGATCTTGCACGTCCATGTAATTGGACGTCGCTTCAAAATTAGACAGGGAGGTGCCAAGAGCCGTACTCACTGGCATGACTTTCACGCCTTCATAAATCAGGCCCTTGTCCCAAAGCTGCTTAAAGACCCACCAGACCGACTCCATGTACCAAACGTCCATAGTTTTGTAGTCGTCATCGAAATCGATCCAGCGCCCGAGGCGAGTTATGGTATGGCGCCATTCGCTAACGTAACGTTGCACGATTGCTCTGCACTCATCGTTATAGCCTGCGACCCCTAGCTTCTCGACAGCCTGTTGGGAGGACATGCCGAGCTGCTTGTCGATTTCATGTTCAATCGGCAGTCCGTGACAATCCCAGCCAAATCGGCGCAGAACATAGCGGCCGCGCATGCTCCAATACCGAGGCACGATATCTTTGATTGTGCTCGCTACAAGATGCCCGTGATGGGGTAAACCGGTCGCAAAAGGTGGGCCATCGTAGAAAATGTAGGGCTTTTTATCTTTAGTATTCTCGAGCGATTTTTGAAACGCCCCAATCTCATCCCAAAGAGCCAAGATCTCATGTTCCATCTCCACAAAGGAGAATGACCCGGTCGATTGGCCGCTGTCGGTGGACTCAAGCATCACTGCAGATTACCTAGAAAAACGAAGGCGCGTATAGTACAGACCCACATAGTAACTTGCATCCAACGGGGAACGCGATATGACTAGAGACATGGACGGTAGGACATGAGCAAAGAGATGCAAATTGGTGCAGTCCTCCCGCATAACGAAATCGGTACAGATCCAGGTGCGATGAAGGCATATGCCCAAGGCATAGAAGCGCTAGGGATGACCCACATGCTCCTCTATGATCATGTACTTGGTGCAGATCCAGACCGTCCTGGTGGCTTTCAAGGCCCTTACGACAAAGACATCGCATTTCACGAACCGCTCACGACTTTTGCGTTTGTTGCGGCTATCACAGAAAAAATCGAGATGGTCTCGAATGTCATGATTTTACCTAGCGACAAACTGCACTCGTGGCAAAGCAGGCTGCCGAAGTCGCGATACTATCTAACAATCGGTTGCGCTTAGGAGTCGGTACTGGCTGGAACAAGGTCGAATATGATTCACTCGGTGTCCCCTTCGACGGTCGCGGCAAACGTCAGGAAGAACAAGTTGAGCTCCTGAGGCTGTTCTGGAGTGAAGATAGCCTCGACTACACCGGCGACTATCATCGGGTCGAACTTGCCTCAATCAATCCTCGGCCGAGTCGACCCATACCTATATGGTTTGGCGGCGGCGCCAAGAAAGTGCTCACTCGGGCCGCCAAAATGGGCGACGGTTGGATGCCGCTAGGCGGTCCTGGCGAGGCATCAGCGCAAATGATCGATCATATGAAAGCGGTCCGTGTAGACGCAGGGCTGAGTTGGGACGAGTTCGGTATCCAAGCGCAGGCGATGTTCAAAGGTGGTGACGCGGAGAGATGGGCAAAGCATGCCGAAGGCTGGCGCAATTTAGGCGCGACGCATCTGGCAGTACGTACAGATAGCAATCGGCTAGAAGGCGTTGATGAACATTTACGCTGCATCGAACAATATGTCGAGGCAATCTCCTAAGTCATCATTCCACTGCGAGCCCCGCCTCTGACAAGGAAGTCTAGGAGCCCAGGAAGACTAGAAGAGTGGAAGAGGGAAAGAGAAAAAGAGAAAAAGAGAAAAAGAGAAAAAGAGAAAAAGAGAAAGACTAGGAGCTCGCGGCAACGAGCTCCTCGTTGTGCATCGGTTTCAAGTCGTGGCCCATAGCGACACCATCAAGAATGAACTCATTGACCACCGCAGCCCGGTCTTCGACATCCCCTGCTTTTTGCAAAAGTTCGATTAAAAGCCCAGCCTCGATTTCGGCTTCAAAGCGCGTGTCATAAGGGCCGATCTCTATCCCTTCGCGGGTACGGAAATACCAATTTCCGGCTTCGTGAAGAAACACTCGGTCTGACCTGAACCAAGTTTGGACTTCTTCGTTTTTTCTCACTGGCGGTGACTGCATAATCCAACCGTGTACTACAAAACAACACGATCTAGTCTGCCACGGGCTGCCAGTTTGCGTGTCTTTGCTATGCAACAAATGTAACAATTTCCGTTACATCGAATTTCTAGAGAAACCCAATGTTTCAACCATCCGAGCATGCTCAGGCAGTTCAGGCCGCCGTGGCGCAGTTCTTTGCCGACAAAATCTTGCCCAACCATCATCGCTGGTTAGAAGAAGCCGAAACTCAAGAGGAGCCTGCCATTGAACGTGAGTTACGCGCCGAGGCACGAGCGCTTGGATTGTGGAACTTAAGCCTGCCTCGCTTGGCGGAAGATGAACCTGGAACGCGGCTTTCCAACCTAGAGTTTACCGGTATTGCTGAAATCTTAGGGCGCCTACCTTGGGCGTCACGGGTGTTTAACAGCCACGCTCCAGATTCCCCGAATATGGAACTTCTGCAGCTGTTTGGTACAGAAAAACAAAAAGAAGTCTTTCTTTCGCCTTTGTTGGAAGGGGAATGTGGCTCTTGCTTTTCAATGACCGAACCTGAAGCCGCGTCCGCTGATCCATCGAATCTCGAGACGAGAATAGTCAAAGAAGGTGACAATTACATAATAAATGGTCGGAAATGGTTTTCATCGAACGGCTCTATGGCCAAAACACGGTTCAGCATTTTGGTCGGTGTAACAAATCCTGACGCCTCTAAATCTCAACGCCAAAGCTTGATTATCGTGCCACTTGATAGCCCCGGAGTGGTTGTCGAGCGCGACGTACCTATTTTTGGCGCAGTCCACAAAACCAACGTCCACACCCAATTTAAGTTCACCAACGTTGTTGTTCCGAAAGAAAATTTAATTGGCGAGGAAGGCGCTGGCTTTGCCATCGGTCAAGCTCGACTTGGTCCAGCACGCCTACACCACTGTATGCGTGCCATCGGGGAATGTGAGGTTTTGGTATCGCTCATGATAAAGCGGGCAAAGGCGCGAAGTACTTTTGGCCGGAAAGTCGAAGATTACAGCTCCACAAAAGAAGCAGTGGCGTTGTCACGAGTGGAACTTGATCAGGTCAGGCTCTTGGTACAAAAAGCCGCCTGGCTTCTCGACACTGTTGGCAACAAGGCAGCCCGCAAAGAAATATCCATGATTAAAGTGGCAACGTTTCGCACCTACCAAGCAATCGCAGATCGGGCCATCCAACTCTTTGGTGCCGCCGGAATCACCGGCGACTCACCTGCAGCAGCGGCCTTCGTTCGGGCGCGAGGGCTACGCATTGCGGACGGTCCCGATGAAGTGCACCTGCAAACGATCTATCGACTTGAAAGCCAAGAACAGGACCTAGAAGGATTTGATCCCTACCTAGGCCCTTACGCTCTTGGTAACTCCTAGCAGTCCCAGCGTCTAACCGCGTATCGAGTCGATTAGTGCGTCTGCGCGCAATGCAAGCTTGTCTAGGGAGCGGGCACCTAGCGGCGCGATTATCTGTTCGACGCCAAGGGCCGCATAAGCTTGGGTTGTGTCAGTATTTATCGGGTGACGGTTAGGCCCGACGTACAACGTCAGGTCATCGCGGCTACGCCCGTTCGCGGCAAGCTTTTCATCAAGCACAGGTAGTTTTTCGGCCAGTCCTTCTGGGCTTATATCGTAGGCATACCAACCTTGTCCACGTTCAGCCACACGACGCATTGCTGGTCCACTTTCGCCACCAAAGAAAATCGGTGGATGGGGCGTCTGCACAGGTTTCGGATTGAAGTGGCACGGATGTAAATTGACCGTCTCACCCTTGAACTCACTGATCCCGGGACTCCAGAGCGCTTGCATCGCGTCGATATACTCATCACAAGTTTTCGCACGCGTTGAGAAGTCCATACCGAGGTTATCGAATTCTTCTTTGAGCCAACCGATCCCCACGCCAAAATCCACACGCCCACCTGAAAGAAAATCAACATCCGCGACCATCTTGGCTGTATAGACAGGCTGCCGCTGCGGGACAAGACAAATGCCCGTGCCTAAGCGTACTTTCTGCGTAACGCTCGCGATGAATGTCATCGCTGTAAACGGATCTAAAATCCCTTCAGGGTCACCTGGTATACGACCAGTGTCGCTGTACGGATACTCGGAGCCGTAGTCGGGGAAAAATAAGACATGCTCTGGTAGCCATATTGAGTCGATCCCTTTTTCTTCTACAAGCTGCACGGAGTCTCGGATGAACTCGGGAGACGTGTGTGCTCCAAATGCCATCGCTGCGCCTATTTTCATATCTCTTCTCCTCTAATGTATTTTGCAATTCTTTGCGGATCCTGCATGGGCATGAAGTGTGTGAGATCAGCCTGGTAACAGTCTTCTGCGTTTAGGAATGCTGCCGCCAGGTCTGGCCACGTCGGTGATGCGGCAAAATCCATTTCTGGTGCTGCCTGCGTTCCCCCAGGAGCACGTAATATTTGTACAGGTTGCTCAATCTTACCTAGCAACGGATAAATGTCCGTATCGAAATTACCCATGTAAACGCTTGCTTCAACCCGGCCCGGACAGGCCAACTTAACACCTTCGCCATCAGGATCTGGTACAACCCCGTATCGACAGTAGTCATCCAAAACGTCTGGCAGCCACAACGTATAGGGATGACGATCCTTCAAACGATCTCTAAAAGCCTGCCAACTTGCGAACTCACCTTTGCGCCGCGCCACGGGGTGCTCGTCGAGAGACATAAACGTCCCAGGGGGTTTTGTATAACTTTCTGCCGGGAAAATAACCGGGTCAACAAGAACTAACCGTACAAAAAACTCCGGACGCAACGCGCAAGCATGCGCCATGCAGTGCCCACCCATGGAATGCCCAACGCCGATCGCATCACGCACCTGCAATTCATCTAAGACACCAACCAGGTCATGCGCAAAGCGGCCCCAGGTCACTGGTTCTGTCTTCTCGGATAGTCCGTGACCTCGCGCGTCTAGCGCAAACACGTGCCAATCGTTAGGCAGTGAATCCACAACCTTGTCCCAACAGCGGCCATGAAACCCGGTTGCATGTGCTAACACAACCTGTTGTCCGCCTGGTTGGCCCCATTCGTAAGCAACCAAGCTCACACCGTCTATCGTTAAATCGTGCGTCTTCAATCAGTACCTCTGTACAACAACCGTCCCTTCCAAAGGGATGCATCTTAGGTCATCCTTATTGCTCAGTGGTATCCCTTGTAAAGTATTCCGTGCAAACACTCCGTCACGACATCGTCTCCGACGACTCAGAAGCACTTATCCTTGTCGACAGCGATGACAACGAACTAGGTGCCCTCGACAAGTCTGCCTGTCACGATGGCGAAGGTATCTTGCATCGAGCATTTTCCTTGTTCATTTTCAATGACAGCGACGAGTTGTTGCTGCAGAAACGCGCTGCGGACAAGCGCCTGTGGCCAGATTTTTGGTCCAATTCCTGTTGTTCGCATCCCCGCCAAGGCGAGGACATGGCAGAAGCTGTACAACGCAGATGCGAACAAGAATTGGGGTTCTCAACTGATCTTGCCTTCGTTTATAAATTCGAATACACCGCACCTTTTGCAGATCACGGTACGGAACATGAATTGTGTTCGGTCTATGTGGGCAAGCATACCGGGGAGCTAGATGTAAACGCTTCCGAAGTCAGTGCGATCCAATGGCTATCCATTGACCGGGTAGATGCAGAACTGTCGAGCCAACCGACTCTTTATACACCTTGGTTCCAGCTCGAATGGGCTCGCCTGCGAGGCGAATTCGCCGACGTTTTGCCGGTTTAACAAACCAATTTAGCCCAATTGACAACACCATCTCCCTACCAAGGTGACGAACCCTACGTCTTTGTGTGCTATGCGCATGCAGATACAGCGGTCGTCTATCCAATTCTCGAGTTCTTGCAAGAACAAGGCGTTAACACTTGGTTCGACGGAGGCATCGAAGCTGGTGTGGAATGGACTGATGCACTGGCAGAAGCTATCACGGGATCATCCCGCGTAATTTTCTTCGCTTCACCGAATAGCGCCTCATCAGAACACTGTCGGCGTGAGCTCGTGTACGCACAAGATGAAGCGCGAGATATTGTTGCCGCACATATCGCAACGACTGATCTACCACCCGGACTCCGTTTGGCCTTGAATAATCGCCAGGCGATATTGAGAGACAGTCTGGGAGAACACGAATTCTTGGATAGGTTGTTAACAGCTGTTGCAGCACCTCAGCAAGATCGAGCTGATATCCGGGCGCAGACCTCGCAGCCTATATCAACACAACCTCGATTCCGTTGGTTTTTCTGGGCGGCGCCGCTGTTAGTCGTGGCAAGTTTGGTCACATGGTTTCTGACGGGGCCAACCCAAACTGCGACAACATCTGATCTCATTGATAATTCGATTGCGGTTCTGCCTTTTTCTAACCACAGCACTGACCCTGAGCACACATTTGTCGCCAAGGGTGTGCACGGCACCGTCTTGCACGAACTAACACGTATTCAAGATCTCAACATCATCGCTCGCACGACGATGGATCAATATGTAGATACGACCAAGACCCTTGCCACCGTAGCTCGGGAACTCCGGGTTAAACATGTGATGGAAGGCACCATCGAGTATTTTGGCGAACAAATGCGACTACAAGTCTCGCTCGTAGATGCCAGCACCGGTGCCACGGCTTGGGCTGAACACTTTGAGCGTCCGTTGGCTGATATTTTTGCGGTACAAAGGGAAATCGCAGAACAAATCGCCAATCAACTTCAAGTCAAAATGCTAAGCCCTCCTGTAGATGAGATCACCGGATCTGTCTCAAAAGAGGCGATCATCTTTTTCATGAAAGCCCGCAACATTACCGGCAACATACGACCCGGGATGCCGCCCCAGTTTTACACCTTTCTCGATGCGGCGCTTGAGGAAGACCCAAACTTTGGCCTCGCTCATGGTTTGAAAGCGATGGGCCTAGCGTTGGGGCTTGGCTATCAGCCCATTCTTGAAAAAGCGTTGGACGAGCAAGAAGACATCGTCATCAAGCATGCTGACGCCGCGATCAAATTTCCAGATAGCGCCGGTTATGGGTACGCAACGAAGGCGATGGTTGCAGAGCAATGGCGACGCTGGGAGGAGGCAGATAGGCTCTGGCAATTGGCGATCCTAGCTGCGCCTAACGAGTTCGATATATTGGATGACTACGCACGTTACATGGCATTCAAAGGAGAGGCGGAATTAGCCGAAGCAGTTCTCAAACGTACACATGACCTCAACCCAGTGGATCGGCAGCTTGATATGGCATTGGCTACCTGGCAAGGGGATCTAAGGAGCGCGCTGGCGTACGTGCCGGACCATCAGCCGACTGCAAAAATAATGCTTCTTGTGGCGCTCGGCGAAAAAGAACAAGCGACGGCTCTCTTGCAGCAGATACCTGTGGCCGCGGTGAAAGCGCCCTTAGCATTTGGCGTGGGCTGTTACTACTTCAGTCGCGTCGATTTGGCAGAACAAGCGCAGCCCTTCTGCGATGGCGTTAAGAATTTGGATCCTTCCGTATGGCCACCACCGGCCTTGCGACATGCAAATTGGCTTGCCGCGGTTGCAACTGGTGATCTAGACAAGGTCGAGCAAGCAATGCTCGACATCGAAAATAGCGGCGACATGATGGGACCAATCTATATCCACTTTCTTATTAATCCGTTTTTTGACCCGGTGCAAAACCATCCAAGAATTGTGACCATTCGCCATCGCATGGGATTCAAAGGCCCTGTACGTGAAGTCAAATCTAGCCAAGTAAACTAACCTGCGGCAGGTTCGGTCCTAGCGGCTTTCTAGCGACCCTTCATTGAACTCGGCTTGGGTGAGTTACCTACTGGGTCCATTTTCGTGAATCGATCGAACCAAGCATCAGCGTCAACATCCAAACGGGCGCGCAAACCCGCTTTAATGCGCATCAACCCGCCTTCCGGATAACCGGCCAAGCGTTCACACAGCTGCCGTGCGGCGGCTAGCACTTGTGCATCATCAACGACGTGTATAGCCAAGCCTAGTTTCGCCAGATCATCACCTTTCAGCCGGTCCCCAATAACAGCGACTTGTGCCATAACTTGCTCACTGTGGCGCAAGCTGAGCCAGGCAACGTTGTATGGGGCAGCCATGCCGATTTGAACCTCGCCAACCTGCAAAAACGCTTCCTGGCCAGACACCAAAAGATCACAGGCAAGTGCCAACGCCGCGCCACCGTTGATCGCATAGCGCTCGAGCGCACCGACAACTGGTTTTCGACAGTTAAAAAGCGCTTTGTGGGCCCCACGCCAAATATGCTGAAACTCAGGTAGCCAATCCGGAGCGGGATCTGCATTAAACTCGCCAAGGTCTAAGCCAGAACAAAAAGCACCATCAGCCCCGCGAAGCAGTACCACCCGGACGTCATCACGCTCACTTGCCTCGTTCAGCTTCGCCGCCAACCCTTGCCCCAGCGGTCCGGTGATCGCATTTTTTCGAGCGGGCGGTTTAGAATAACTTCCGCCACGCCTTCCTTTACTTCAAGTAAGACCTCATCGCTCATGCTTCTCTCCTTTAGCTTGGTCGGTTTGGCATCATGATGAATTCCCAAGGGGATACTTCAGAGCCTTTCTCGATTTGAACATCAATAACCGCTGGCCGATCATCAGCGATCGCTTTTTCTAAAACGGGTCGCAGCCCTTGTGGTGAATCCACTCGGTACCCTGCCGCACCAAATGACTCCGCAAGCTGCACAAAATCTGGATTGGTAAAGTCGGCGCCAATGACTCGACCTTCAAACACTCGTTCCTGATCACGCCGCACATTTGCGTACGTACCATTGTTAAATACCACAACAACGACGCCGATATTATAGTTAACCGCCGTCGCCAGTTCTTGCACCCCAAACATAAAGCCGCCATCTCCGGTGACGGCAACCACCGCACGATCAGGGCAGGCAACCTTGACCCCAAGCGCGGTTTGAAAACCAAAGCCCAGCGTGCCTTGATACCCCTCGGTCACGTAGGTGCGCGGTTCATAGACTGGAAAACCGAAGTAGGACGTGAAGCCTATCTGTGACAGTTCAGGCACGAAGAATCCATCGCGCGGGAGGACATCTCTAATCGTTTGTAAATAACTCATTTGCGGCTGGATCTTGCTCGTAATGCGAGCGGCTTCAGATTTAGCCTCACTGACTCGACCCAAATTATCGCCGCCCACAGGCGCTGACAACGCAGCGCTTAAGGCGAGACACGCATCCTTTGCGTCTGCTAACACGGCGACATCAGGAACAAACCGATCGAATTCGCTTTCATCAACATCAATTCGTATGAGCGTGGGTCCATCGTTCGGACGCTGTTCGTAGGTATTCATATCTCGCCAGCGCATATAGATCATCTCCAGGCGCGAGCCAATGCCGACGACCACATCTGCGTCGTCATAGAGGAGTCGAGCGGCAACCGATGAAACACCCAAAGGATGATCTTCACTGACGACACCCCGACCACTCCGAAACGCGGTTACAGGTGCACCTAATTTTTCCGCTAGCTCCAACACGGCAGTGGAGGCATGCTGCGCGCCACCGCCGCACATAATTAGTGGACGCTTAGCACCGCTTAACACCTCCGCCGCAGCATCGATTTGCGCTTGGTCGACCTGCGGAGACACGGGTTCGCTGTGGCCACTGCCAATCTCTATCTGATGCTCTGCGGCCATCGTGTCCCAGCACATCTCGATAGACACCGGTCCCGGACGGCCAGACAGCATTGTGTTGAATGCCTCGTTAACAACTTCGCCTGTGCGAGCCGGGTCCTCAATATGATGTGCAGCTTTTATAAAGGAGGCGAGCGTACCTTTTTGGTCCGGAAGCTCGTGCAAATGTCCGCGTCCAACGCCGAGAAACTGGCGAGGCACTTGGCCGGTCAAACAGAGCACCGGCGCATTGGTCCCCATGGCAGTACAAAGTGCTGCGGTGGTATTAAGTACGCCGGGCCCAGGCACGACAGCGTATGCACTCGGTCCGCCTGTGGCTTGTGCATAGCCGAGCGCCATATACGCAGCACCCTGCTCATGACGTGTGGTTATGGTGTTTACACCTAGCCGCTGCATGGCATCGAACATGGGATAGATTTGCGCACCAGGAATACCAAAAATGGTATCGATGCCATTGGCCATTGCAGCACGAATCATGCCCTCGCCACCCATCATCAACTCTTTTGTCATATCGCCCAAACCTTCCCAGTACTTAGATGAGTAGCCAGATACCGGCAACTACTAGCGCCATGCCGATCATCTCACGACGGGTGATACGCTCGCCAAGCAGCCAAACCGAAGTGGCAATGGTGAAGAGTAACTCAACCTGTCCTACCGCTCGCACAACAGCGGCATTCTTTAGCGTCATCGCTGTGAACCACCCGGCTGAAGCAATCATGCCTATCAGCCCAACCCAAATCGCAACCCGCCACGCTCGGATAACCTTGGCAATCTGCGCAGGTTCACGTATCGCTAAAAAACTCCCCATTAAAAGCATTTGTAGTGTCACGGAGACCATGACCGTGAGCCCTGCGCGTTGCAGATAAGAACCGGTCTCGAGTGCCAAGCTCGCCCCTCTAAAGCCGACCGCAGAAACAGCAAAGCCAGCACCGGCAGCGATGCCAAGCCACATAGCACGGTTCGGCCGCACGAGGTCTCGAAGCCTTAGGTTGCCCGACAGGAGAATCACACCAACCAAACTGACGGCAATTCCCACTAAGACCCAGGCATCAACTGAATCACCGAGCAAAATGAGCCCAACCAGTGCAGCTTGCGCCGCTTCGGATTTTGAGTAGGCGGTTCCGACCGCAAAATTTCCAGTGGTGAAGGAAGCGAGCAAACAAGAAGTGGCGACAATTTGCGCAATCGCGCCAGTCGTCACGTAAGCAAAAAAGGCCACATTGAAGCCTTCGGGGTTACCTTGCCACAACCACAGCCCGTACAGCCAAGCGAACGGCACCGCATAAAAGAAACGAACATACGAAGCACCGTTGACCGACAGGTCACCGGTTAATCTTTTTTGCAGCAACGACCGTGCGTTCTGCAAAAATGCAGCCACTAGCGTAATAGCAAACCAAAGCTCCATCCTCGCCTCATTCCTCCCCTATTTCGACTTGCCGCTGGCAGACGGGCATTGTCTATGCACCCTGAACATCAAACCCGTCACGGCTCGTAGCACCCTGGCTTATCCCAGCCCAGCATTCTAGCGATATGAAGATGGGAATGATTACTATTGACAACTTCGACTATCATCACGCCTTTGATAGGTTTTATCTATCGAAGCGATTTAAAGATTCAAATAGCCAAGAAAACCAAACGGCCTATACTAGCCCCAGTCACACACGATATGTGGCGGCTAAGAAACACAAAAGAAATACTAACTATGGAGTTCATGACATCATGGATCTGAAGGACAGCAACACATTACAAAACCTGAAAGATGCCTTCGCAGGTGAATCTCAGGCTAACCGCCGCTACCTCTACTTCGCAGCAAAGGCAGACGTAGAAGGCGAAAACGACGTTGCCGCTGTATTCCGCTCGACTGCGGAAGGTGAAACTGGCCACGCGCACGGACATCTTGAATACATGGAAGCAGTTGGCGATCCAGCTACAGGTCTACCTATCGGTAGCACCAGCAACAACCTTGCTGCAGCCATCGCTGGCGAAACTCATGAGTACACCGATATGTACCCGGGCATGGCTAAGACCGCTCGCGACGAAAGCTTTGACGAAATTGCAGATTGGTTTGAAACTTTGGCCAAGGCCGAACGTTCACACGCCAACCGATTCCAGAAAGCTCTGGACAGTATGGAGTAGCGGGAAACGCCTCCATATGCAAAGGGGCCACGGCCCCTTTTCTTTTGATTCGAAATAAGTGCTCCTAGCGAGCAGATTAGGTAGGGAAAATGAGCGTGCGCGAAGGTAATCTAGAAGCCCCGAAGCGACATCCGATCGATTGGCAGAGTGACTCTTATTACGACAAAGATGATCTGTACCAAGAACTCGAACGAGTTTACGACATTTGTCACGGCTGTCGTCGGTGCGTGAGCTTGTGCGATTCGTTCCCCACCCTGTTCGACTTGGTTGATGAATCAGATACGTTTGAAGTCGACGGCGTTGACAAGAACGATTATATGGATGTAGTCGACCAGTGCTTTCTTTGTGATCTTTGTGCCGAAGTTAAATGCCCCTACCTGCCGCCACATGAATGGGCAGTCGATTTCCCGCACCTTATGCTCAGAGCCAAGGCCTATAAATTCAAGCAGGGCGACACCAAGTGGCGCGATCGTCTGATCACGTCGACCGACCCCATCTTCGACGCTATATCCTCACCTGTCATAGCCAAACTTGCTAATGCGGCTGCCAAGTCCCCGAGCTTGCGAAAAATTGGGGCGAGTGTTGCAGGAATCCACGCTGAGGCCCCGCTCCCACACTTCGAGACCAAGCCACTAACAAAGCGAATCACCGATAGCAGAACCCGGACTACAACCGCCACTGCAACCACAACAGGTAAAGTTGCGATCTATGTGACTTGTTACGGGGACCACAACGAACCCCAAGTCGTGGAGGACCTAATAGCGGTCCTTGTTCACAATGGAATTGAAGTACGCATTCTCAAAGACGCAAAGTGTTGCGGTATGCCAAAACTCGAGCTTGGCGATTTGGCCAAAGTTGCCAGTCTCAAAGACGCTAACTTACCGCTTTTTCTAGACGCCATAAACGCAGGTTTCGACATCATCGCCCCAATTCCGTCTTGTGTTCTCATGTACAAACAGGAATTGCCATTAATGTTCCCAGAGGATGTAGACGTCACCCGTGTGCAGGAAGGCTTCTACGACCCCTTTGAATACTTGATGCTCAGACACAAAGAGGATCAGATCCAAACTGAGTTCAAAGAGCGAATTGGTAAGGTTGCCTACCACGTCGCTTGTCATCAACGTGTGCAAAGCTTCGGCATGAAAACTCGAGACTTCTTGGAGCTCATCCCCGACACTGAGGTCACATCCATCGAGCGTTGTTCCGGTCACGACGGCACTTACGCCGTTAAGGAAGAAACCTACGCAAAGGCGATGAAAATCGCGCGCCCTGTGGTGCGACGTGTCGCTGAAGCCGAAGCCGACACCTTCGGTTCAGACTGCCCGATGGCGGGCCGCCTTATCGCGCACGGTTTGGAAGGGGAACAAGAACCATGTCACCCAATTTCGATGGTCCGCAAAGCTTATGGAATCTAGGAGTAATTAGATGTCACTATCGCGCGAAGACTTGTGGAGTCTGGAACAATATGCCGAGGAACGTGAAAATTTCCGCAGGCAAATCATCGAGCACAAAAAGAATCGCCAGGTATTTTTAGGACCGCACGCAACCCTCTATTTTGAAGATGCTTTGACCATGAAATATCAAGTCCAAGAGATGCTCAGGATAGAGAAGATTTTCACAGCAAAAGAAATCGAAGAGGAACTCGACGCATACAACCCTCTGATACCTGACGGCAATAACTGGAAAGCGACGTTCATGATCGAATATCCAGACGCCGAAGAGCGTCGCATTGCTCTGGCTAAAATGACAGGGATCGAGCACAAGGTGTGGGTCTCTGCTGGCGATGCACCCCGGGTATACGGCAAGGCCAACGAAGATCTCGAACGGTCAAACGATGACAAAACTGCTGCTGTCCACTTTATGCGTTTCGAGTTTGATACTAACACCGTCAGCGCTCTCCAGGGCGGCGTACCTATTCGTATCGGTATAGATCATCCTGAGTTGCCCTACGACGTTCTCATTGCCGAATCAGTACGCCAGAGTTTGATTCAAGATCTCAACTGATAGTCTCAAACCTTAGTGAGTGCTTGGGCTAGAGTCTTCGCCAATGCTTCAAGCAATGCTGTACGAGTCGAACTATTCCGCCAGCAAAGACCGACGTTTCGATGCGGTATATCGCCACGAAACTGTAGATAATGTACGTTCGCTTGTTTTTGACCTACAGCATCCGGAACAGCCAATTTCGGTACCAAGGTTGTCCCCACCCCAGCTGAAACCATCTGCCGCAGTGTCTCGATGCTGGTGGCGCGAAAATTCGCATTTTCGGTAGCTCTATGGCTCTGGCAGACGTCGAGGGCCTGTTCACGTAAACAATGGCCGTCTTCCAATAACAAGATCTCTTCGCCTTCCAATTCTGAGACCGATATATATTTTCGCCCAGCCTTCTCATGATCACTGGGAATCGCGAAAAAGAACGGCTCCACAAACAGTTGATATTCCTGCAAATTCTCTTCGTTGAATGGCAGAGCCAACAGAACTGCGTCTAGATCTCCTTGTTTTAGCATGCTTGTTAAAGCCCCCGTTTGCGCCTCGGTCAGCTGCAATTTTAAGTTCGGAAGGGCTGTCGATATCGGGTTCAAAATCCTGGGCAACAGATACGGCGCTAGAGTCTGAATCACACCCAGCTTAAAATCTCCACCTAACGGATCCGCATGCTGCTCAGCCATCGCCGTGAGCGTATTTACCTCGAGGAGCACTCGCTGCGCCTGTGCGACTATTTGCTCACCGGCATCGGTCAACATCACCTGCCGATTAGTGCGCTCAATGAGTTTAACCCCAAGTGTTGCTTCTAGCTTCTTCAGCTGAGTGGAAAGAGTCGGCTGACTTACAAAACACATTTCTGCCGCCCGCCCGAAATGTCGCTGTTCAGCAACAGCAACTAAGTAACGCAAATCTCGCAAGTTCATCCAGTCGCGCTCCCGTGGTAATTTTGTCGGCAATGTACAAGAGTGGACAGCATGTCCAACTTAGAAGCTCAAATCAAAACCGACATCATCCGCTGGGACGAGCTCGAGGTCGAAGTCGAAGGAACCTCATTTGGCCGCAGCTTTCCGAGCCATCGTCGAACCGGCTCGGCCGGAGACTTGGCAGCCGATCGCTGGCTCATTGAAGAGCTTCTAGCCGTAGGACTCGCCGCTGAGATTCAGACCTACCCGTTCGAGCGCTTTGTCATAGAGGAATGTTGGATTGAGTTTGACGGCGATCGTATACCGGCAGTCCCAATGTACGACACGACAGCAATGGATCTCTATCTAGATGGCAAGATTGGACCGGATATCGAGATCCTCACCTGCACCCCGCAAGAAGGCCAGGCAAATACAAAAGCGGTGCTAGCAAGCAGAGCTGCAGCCAACCATAAAGCAATTGTCGCCATCAGTGCGGCAACTACGGTGGCACCAGGGCTCGCACTCGTGAATTCTGAATCCTATCGCAACCCGTGCGCCACGCCCGTATTCCAGGTCTCATCTGACCACGCAGACAAGCTATTGCGAGCACTACCCAACCAACATATGACTTGTCGTCTTGGCGCTCGTCGCGAACCTAGTACGGCAACGAACGTTAGCGCCTTCATCCCTGGACGATCAGGCGGCAAGCCATGGGTAGTGATGACCCCAAAAAGCTGCTGGTGGACAAGTACCGCGGAGCGCGTTGGTGGTCTTGTGATCTGGCTGGCTTTGGCTCGCAAGTTTGCCGCCAAGCAACCAGATCGCGGTATCATTTTCAGCGCCAATAGTGGCCATGAACTCAGCCACTTGGGGATGGATTACTTCCTAAACACCCTGCAAACGGACGGCGTGGATATCGACGGCTGGCTCCACCTCGGCGCGAACTTCGCTTCAGGACAGCCGCCACACCTGCAAGCAAGTTCTCACGAAGATTTCGATCGCCTCACAGGTGCTATGGCGCAACAGAATATACTCCGCTTCACACAGACCCCAATCGGCAATCGCCCCGTTGGAGAAGCGAGAAACATCCACGGCACGGGCGCGCGCTATTTTTCTATTGTTGGCGGTAACCCCTACTTTCATCATCCCGATGACCGCTACCCCGATTGTGTTGATTTGACAGCGACGAGCCAGATCTCCAGGGCGATACTCAACCTTATGAGCGAGACCCTGGGTTAGATGACTCTCCCTACCCTTTATGAAAATGACGACCTATGGGTGTACGACAAACCATCTGGTGTATCGCTGTTAAAAGATCGTAGCGGCATGGAAGACTTGTGGCATCAACTCAAGCAGGGTCCTAAGCCATATCTGGTGCACCGATTAGACAAAGGCACTTCCGGAGTCCTGGTAGTGGCCAAAAACCAAACAGCGCAATCCCGTTTTACCCGCGCGTTCAGCGAGCGACGAGTGACTAAGTTCTATGTAGCTCTTGTCGACGGTTTCGTGCCCAGCAATACAAGCCTTGTAGACCTACCCCTCTGTAAAGGTCGGAAGAGTCGATACCGCATTGCAGCAGAACGCGCCAACATTAAACGCGAGCAGGATCGATACACCGTTGTGCAGGATCGAGTGGGGGTGGACGCCAAAACTCTGGTTCGGCCCATCGCTAGGTTTGCCGAGAGAACCCTAGTGCTGATCAAGCCACTAACCGGACGAACTCATCAAATTCGAGTGCACCTCAGTTGGCTGGGATGGCCTATCGTTGGCGACCACTTATACAATCGTGACCAAACAGACGAGCGCTTGGGTCTACACGCCCACCTTTTAAAATTGCCTTACTTGCCGCCGTTTACCTCACCTCTGCCGAGAGAATTTTATGACTGAAGCCCAGAAGCTGTTCGCCTCAATCGAAGCACTTGTGCCACAGATAGCCGCGGCTGCTACTCCTGCTGAATTGGCTCGAAAACCCGATGACGAGGTGATGCAAGCCCTACAAGAGACCGGCGTTTTCAAAGCATTCGTACCTCATCGCTTCGGTGGTCTGGAGCTCGACTACGCCACATTTGTTGAAATCGGCATGTTGCTCGGCACGGCTTGCACATCTACTGCGTGGGTCACAACGTTCTGCATGGAGCACAACTGGCTTCTGGCACACTTCCCACAACAGGCACAGGAAGAAGTTTGGGGACACCAACCGTACTTCTTGGCTCCCGGTTCGATTTCACCAACCGGTGAGGCTACCATCGACAGGGACGATTTCATCCTCAATGGTCGTTGGCAGTGGGGAACGGGCGTTATGCACGCCGACTGGGTGATGCTCGCTGGGCGGGTGGCCACCGAGCCTGGCACAGAGGCACCCCCTGAACTGCGCATGTTTATGATTCCACGCAGTCACGTCACTGTTGAGGATACTTGGCACGTCGACGGCATGGTCGCGACTGGTTCCAACGATATCATCGCCAATAACGTTCGTATTCCAAGCTACATGAGTCAGTCGGTCGCACTCATGAGTATCGCCGCTACGGAAGGTGCCAACTGGCATAACTCCCCAACCTTTCGAACACCCATGATTCCGTTTAAATGTATCACTGCCGCCTCACCCGCTGTTGGTTGTGCCAGAGCTGCGGTGGACTTGTTCCAAGATCGAATCAATGGTCGGTCTCTCTGGGGTAGTGGCAAAACGCAAAAAGATCAAACTTCCGCACAAATGCGTCTCGGTCATCTGACCGTTCGAGTGGATAACGCCCAGCGAGAAATGATCTCCATCGCTAACGACCTACAAGCTCTCGGCGATCGCACAGAACTGACTTCAGCAGAAGAGCGAACTGCACTGCGAATCCGCTGTGGCTACGTCGTCCACGCTGCTCGAGATATTGTGCGCGATGTGGTGGAAGCGAGTGGCGCGAGCGCGCATCGATTGGAACATCCAATGCAGCGCTTGCATCGTGATATCCATACCCTGGCCTGCCATACCGTCTTCGACTTGGACATAGCAAGCGAGATCTACGGTCAAATCCTGCTCGACATGCCAACTTCGATGCCTGCCTAAGCCAAATCAAAAGACAAGACAAAGACAAAGACGAAGACAAAGACAAAGACAAAGACAAAGACAAAGACAAAGACAAAGACAAAGACAATTAAACTGCGCTATCAATGGGCTTAGCCTAACTGAGTCCTACAAAATGGCTGAAATTACGTATTCGATGAGAGATGGTTCCCCCGAGTAGCACATAAATCTTTTAGAATTGAGCCGTAAGAGCTTAAAATTAAACGAAAAGACAAGAACCAAAAAAAACACGACGTTTTTCATCATGCGTGCACGGACAGAGTATTTGGTGCTCGGCGGATTGACGCTGGGCCTACTTTCATTTTTCTTCGCCGGTCAGTGGTTTGCAATCCCGACTGAACCCGAGCCCCTGCCTGAAGCTCTGACAGATATCTCCCACCTCGAGCCACAACCGTTACCCATCGTTTTTTCTGACGCACAATGGCGTGCTGAGAAACCAATCGAACCCATCCCGGATGTCGTCGCCTTAATTATCAGTCCTCCAGAGCGTCTTGCCGTTCCGAGCATCATTGAAACCGACGCAGTACCCGAGGAAGATATTGCCGTTATTGAGCTACCGCAATACACCCCCGTAGCCCACGATAGCCTGGATCTTGAGGGACTCGCGGCAGGCACTTTCAGCCAACTGAACTGGGGCGCTGGTGAAACCATGTACGGCGCATCGATACCGACCCCAATTCTCGTTGCCAAAGGCGAAACCGACGGTCCGACTTTGTGCGTCACTGCGGCGGTGCATGGTGACGAACTCAATGGCATCGAGTCTGTGCGCGAGCTGATGTATTCGATCAACACTCGTAAACTTAAAGGCACATTGATCGGCGTCCCAATCGTCAACATTCAGGGCTTCCAACGCCATTCTCGATATCTGTCGGACCGGCGCGATTTAAACCGTTTCTTTCCAGGCAACCCCCGCGGCAGTGTTGCAGGACGTATGGCACACAGCTTCTTCCATGGCGTAATCAAGAATTGCGACAAGTTGGTCGATTTGCACACCGGGTCTTTTCATAGAACGAACCTGCCTCAGCTACGTGCGGACCTGCATAACGAGGCAGTTGTCGACTTGACTAAGGGCTTCGGCACAACCACGATTTTGCATAGCTCCGGCGGCCCTGGCACATTGCGCCGAGCAGCTAGTGACGTAGGGATACCTTCAGTGACGCTAGAAGCTGGAGAGCCCTTACGTCTTCAAGAAGAAGCAGTCGAACATACCGTTAAGGCGATTTTCACCTTGATGGACACGTTGAAGATGTACAGCAAACGCAGCATCTGGGGCAATCCAGAGCCAACTTACTACAGCTCGCGCTGGATCCGCGCAGACCAAGGCGGCATCCTACTTTCACGCGTGAAACTTGGACGGCAAGTAAAACAAGGCACTCTATTAGGCACGGTTACAGATCCCATCACAAACGAACGCGTAGAGATCACCGCGCCCTTCACAGCGCGTGTAATAGGTATGGCCGTGAATCAATTTGTTATGCCCGGTTATGCGACCTTCCATCTCGCGGCGGAAACCGATATTGAAGACGTGGTCGACGAGCCCGAAGAACACGAGCTAGGTGTGGACGTTGCTGCGGCTAACTCGATGGGTATCGAGCGCTCCGAATAGACAGGGCTTTCGCCCTACCGATTTCGATTCGCGATCTTTCGGCCAAATGCATAGGCTGCTGCGGTTATTACCGGATGACGCGTTATCGCAAATGTGGCGGCTGCTAAACCTGTCCCAACAACCCAAGAACGCAATTGTGGGCTCTTAGCCTGGCCATCCATGACCCGGCTAACCGTATGCTCGCAGTTGTTGGTCAAAAGATTGTAGTTGCGCTTTTCGGTCGCATAAATCCGTGACCGGATGATTTCCGGGGTACCCCCTTCGCGCCGCTCTACATACAGGCGACGCCCAGCGCGAAATTCAGATTCGCTACAAACATGCTCACCCTTGAATGGTGTATTGTGCAAGATGCGACCGTCGCCTAGGGCAACGCCTTTGTGCATCACCAATCCTTTGCGCCTCGAGACCACATCTCCAGCTCTAGCTTTCATCATCGTTTACCCTTGCTGCCATTACCCACCACCCACTCAAACACTGCAGGGATTAGGCCAACTCTAACCCATTGATTATTAGGGATTTAGTGTATTTTGACTTGGTCTAAACACGCAAACCATAGTCAATATAGCCAACTTGTCTTACTGGCTTTGAACGATCATAAATGTAATGGCATGAGCGAGCTCTTCATCAGAGCAGCCCATACAAATTCCGCGTGGTGGCATCGCCGGTGGGATCCCTTCGATGGTGGTTTGAAGTAACAGCGCTTCGCCTTTTGCAATGCGAGGCGCCCAACCCTCTTTGTCACCAAGCTTCGGTGCGCCATTCAATCCCGTGGAATGGCACGAAAAGCAGTACTCCCCATAGATTTTTTGCCCGATCACCATAGGGCTCGGCGGTGTCCCTGGTGCAAGCTTCGTACTTTCGGCCGGTGGTGGCAGCGTTTCAGAACAGCCACTCGTTAATCCCAACATCACCAACCATCCCGCGATCATCAAAACCACTCGCACTGACAATACCTCTCTTACTCTTATTTCTATGGAAAATTCACTCAATGGAAAATTTGTCGGCATCTCGCCAGACCGGAAACTCATCTCTGCGCGCTGACAATCGCTCTGCGTCAAACGTTGCAAACTCTATGCCTGCCGTATCCAAACGTTCAACAACGACCTCTCCATCTGGCCCGTAGACCGCGCTACCACCTGCGTACGCAACATCGTTACCGTCAACCCCAACTATGTTGACGCCAGCTGCATAGACTTGGTTCTCAATAGCCCGAGCTTTGAGCAACGTCAGCCATGCATCACGCCGCGCAGCTGGCCAGTTGGCTACCGCGACGATCGCATCGTAATCGCCTTCATTTCTAAACCAAACCGGGAAGCGCAAGTCATAACAAACCATCGCACAGACCCGCCAATCGCCAATCTTGAAGACGCTTTTAGGCTCTCCAAGCGCATAGTGCTCATGTTCCCCCGCCATGCGAAACAAATGTCGCTTGTCGTACTGGCCAACTTCACCGCCGGGTGAAACCCACACAAAGCGATTGAAATAGTCGCCCTCATCCCGAATTACAACTGATCCACAAAGGTAGCTGCCAACATTTTTGGATGTTGCCTTGAGCCAACTCAAGGTCGGTCCAGACATATCTTCCGCGACTTCGGCACTCGCCATTGTAAAACCGGTACTAAACATTTCGGGGAGCACAATAAGATCCGCCTGACTGGCCGACTCATGAATAAGTGGCTCAAACATACGACGGTTCGCCCCAGGATCATGCCAATGCGTCGCGGCTTGAATGAGTGCGACTGTTAAAGGTTGCACAATATTTCCGCTGCCCGTTCTAACGTCGCATCATCTTTGGCAAAACAAAACCGCAAAACGCTCGCTCCGGAACTTTGTTGATCTTCATAGAATACGGAGACCGGAATTGAGGCCACACCGATCTCTTTCGTCCAACGCTCCGCCAAGTCGCGATCAGATTCTTGACTGATTGCCTGATAGTTCAACAACTGGAAATAGGTTCCCCGACTCGGCTCAAACGTAAACCTGGAATTTTTCATCAGCGACAAAAAGTAGTCCCGTTTTCCCTGATAGAAATCCGGCAAGCGTAAGTGGTGCTCTGGATGGTCTGTGAGAAAATCAGCCAGACCAAGTTGCACGGGGGTATTTACCGTGAACGTTACAAACTGATGTATGCGCCTGAACTCAGTCGTTAAAAGAGGCGGTGCGACGCAATACCCAACTTTCCAACCCGTCACATGGTATGTCTTGCCGAACGAGGACACGACAAAGCTACGACTGTAAAGATCTCCGAACCGACAGACACTTTGATGCAACTCTCCATCAAAAATGATGAGCTCATAGACCTCGTCTGAGAGAACGAAGAGTTCGTGGCTGCAAACCAATTTTTCAAGGTGTGCTAGATCCGTATCTGTCCAAATCCCCCCGGTAGGGTTATGTGGCGAATTGATGATGATCATCTTCGTCCGGGGCGTGATCGCATCCTCGACGCGCTGCCAATCGGGCCGATAGCTTGGTTGCTCAAGAGGAATATGTATGGCCCGTGCACCCTGCAAACGAATGACAGGATCATAGCTGTCGTATGCCGGATCAAAGACAATGACTTCGTCACCAGCCGATACAACAGCTGCAATTGCGCAAAATAGGGCTTCCGTGGCCCCGGCTGTCACGGTGACTTCGCTATCTGGATCAACCTTCGCACCATATAGATCTGCAACTTTTCCTGAAATTGCCGTACGCAAGGTCGGCACCCCTTGCATCGGTGGGTATTGATTAAAACCGTTGTTGAAATAGTGCTGTACCCGATCTAACAGCGGCTCCGGACCATCAAAGTCTGGAAAACCCTGGGACAGATTGATCGCCCCGTGTTCCTGGGCCAGCGCACTCATCACAGTGAATATCGTGGTACCAACATCAGGCAACTTACTTTCTACAGAAACGTCCACGGCGGAAAACTTACCTCGTTCTTTGCGCGCGCATATTCTCACACGGTGCTCACAATCTAAATATCAAAATATTTTGATATTTGTTATTCTCTCGCCGCATGAAACCCGCTGTCGCCGAATTTCAATCTGAACATCTCGCAGAATTGGTCAAGATTACCAAGGCGGCGGGTGATAGCTTGCGCGCTCAGATTTTGCACGCGCTAGCGGATGATGCCTTCGGGGTTCTAGAGCTTTGCGACTTGTTTGGTATGGCGCAACCGGCCATGTCCCATCACCTAAAAGTGCTTCATGAGGCAGGCCTAGTCACCCGTAGGAAAGAAGGCACCACCGTCTTCTATCAGCGGGTGGTACACACAGCGCATGCCTTAGTCACCACGATTTACGATGAACTAGATCGCGAACCAGCGAGCCGCGACCTAGAAAAGAAGCTCACCACGATCCACCATCAGCGTAACCAGCGTTCCCAAGATTTCTTCGCTAACAACGCGGACGCACTCTCACAACAGAGAGAGCTCATTTGCGCGCCTGAGGTTTATCACGACACCGTCATGGAAATCGTCAGCTACGCGCACCCACTCCGACGTACGCGCGCATTGGAGGTCGGGCCTGGTAACGGCTTGTTGCTCAAATCCTTGGCTCATCAGTTCACCGATGTCATTGGTATCGATAGCTCCACAGAGGTCCTCGCCCGCACTGCGAAGGAAGTCGAAGACGCATCAGTTAAGTTGATAGAGCAAGACTTCCTGCGCATCCCAAAGACCAAACGATATGACCTTATCCTCGCAGCGATGGTAGTTCATCACTTCCCAAGTCCGGCAAAATTCTTCAAACAGGCTCGGGCACTCCTACGTAAACAGGGTTTGATCGTGTTGGCTGAACTCTGCGCGCATGAGCACGACTGGGTACAAGCCGCGTGCGGGGATCTTTGGCAAGGCTTCACCGAAGAACAAATTCACGCCTGGGCACATCGCGCGGGATTACAGATACAGGATCAGCAGTTCCTGGCACAACGAAACGGTTTCCGTGTTCAAGTCGTGAGCATGGCGATTCAACCTTAATCGACACTACATAAATCTATTAATCAGGGAACGAAAGTAAGGAACCCAATATGACCGATTACAAAGTTGCTGACATGGGACTAGCCGAATTTGGCCGCAAAGAAATCAACATGGCAGAGGCTGAAATGCCAGCCCTCATGTCGCTACGAGACAAATATTCTGGTGAACAACCCCTCAAAGGCGCGAAGATAATCGGTTGTATTCACATGACTGTCCAAACCGCCGTATTGATCGAAACCCTGACCGACCTTGGCGCCGAAGTTCGTTGGTCGTCTTGCAACATTTTTTCTACCCAGGATCATGCCGCCGCCGCAATGGCTGCAGCTGTCATCCCCGTCTTTGCCTGGAAAGGTGAAACGGAAGAAGAGTACATGTGGTGCATAGAACAAACGATTTTGCAGGATGGCAAACCATGGGATGCCAACTTGCTACTCGATGACGGTGGCGATCTTACCCAGCTGCTACACGACAAGTACCCCGACATGCTACGTACCGTTCACGGTATCTCTGAAGAAACCACGACGGGTGTGCATCGTTTGTACGAAATGATGCGTGACGACAAGCTCAAGGTACCCGCAATCAACGTTAACGATTCAGTGACCAAGTCCAAAAACGACAATCGCTACGGCTGCCGCCACAGTTTGAACGACGCCATCAAGCGTGGCACAGATATGCTGATGGCTGGTAAACGCGCCTTAGTAATCGGTTACGGTGACGTCGGCAAAGGCTCTGCGCAAAGCCTGAGGCAAGAAGGCATGATTGTTCGCGTTACAGAAATTGATCCGATCTGCGCGATGCAAGCGTGCATGGATGGATTCGAAGTTGTCTCTCCATACCTGAATGGCAACAACACTGGCCGCGTTGAAGACATCAACACGCACTTGTTAAGCGACACTGATCTCTTAGTCACCTGCACCGGAAATAGCAATGTATGCGACTCTGCCATGCTGCAAACGATCAAACCGCGCGCCGTCATCTGCAACATTGGTCACTTTGACAACGAGATCGACACAGCTTACATGCGTGAAAACTGGCGCTGGGACGAAGTGAAAGAACAAGTACACCAGGTATTCCGTACTGAGGAACGAGGCGACTACGTGATTTTGTTATCAGAGGGTCGACTGGTGAACCTTGGCAACGCGATGGGGCATCCATCACGAGTCATGGATGGATCATTCGCCAACCAAGTGCTTGCCCAAATGCACCTCTATGAACAGGCATGGGCAGACCAGCCAGAAAACCAACGTTCGCCGATCACCGTCGAAGTTCTACCCAAAAAACTCGATGAAGAAGTTGCACAGCTCATGGTCGAAGGTTTTGGCGGTACGGTTACGGTGCTGACGAACACTCAGGCTGATTATATTGGCGTCACGCAAGAGGGTCCTTTTAAGCCCGAAAGCTATAAGTACTAGCACGAGTGCAACCGCTCCAGAAAGTCATCGAGATCCTGGATCTCGAAGAAATCGAAAAAAACCACTATCGCGCCACCAGCCCTAACGAGGGCTGGCAGCGCGTCTACGGTGGCCAGGTGATTGGGCAAGCCCTCGTTGCAGCATCGCGCACGGTCGATGAAGATCGCCACGCGCACAGCTTGCATGGCTACTTTCTCCGCGGCGGCGACACTGATATCCCGATTTTGTTTAAAGTGGATCGCATCCGAGACGGTAAGAGTTTCACTACACGCCGTGTGGTCGCTATCCAAAAGGGCGAGCCGATCTTCACAATGTCTATTTCTTTCCAGGTAGACGAGGAAGGACTCACCCATCAATTTACGATGCCAGAAACCACCCCGCCGGAGGAACTAAAAGACGAAGATGAGATTCGCGGTGAACAGGTTCTGAGTTGGCCGGAAGAGCTACAAGAGAACTACGTGACAACCTCCGCGATCCAAGTTCGGCACGTGCAACCAGTTGACTTCGCCAACCCAACACCACTCCCGCCGAACCAGATATGTTGGATGAAAACCCGTGAGCGTCTACCGGATGATCAGCGCCTCCATCAATGCGTGTTGGCTTACTTGTCAGACTGGTCGCTACTCGATACGGCGATTCGCCCTCATGGCATTAGCTACTTAAAAGACAACATTCAAATGGCGAGCCTGGATCATGCCATGTGGTTCCATCGCCCCTTTCGCGCTGACGAATGGTTACTTTATGAGCAAGACAGCCCAGTTGCGGGCGGCGCACGAGGATTTAACCGGGGCTTAATCTATAACCAGGCTGGCCAGTTGGTCGCGTCAACGACCCAAGAAGGGCTGATTCGGGTTTCTACAGGCTGAGTTTTCCAGTTTTCTGTCTCCGCACTTTTTTTGATCCGTGCCTATTCTTTTGGACTCCTGTCCTTTCTTTATTGGTTCCTTCTTTTGATTCGGGGTCCTTCTTTTGATTCGGGGTCCTTCTTTCTTTTGCTTCGGGTTTCTTCTTTTGACTCAGGTTCCCTTGTTTAGGATCCTGGTTTATCCAAGCCCTTGTTTTGGATCCGCGCCGTTGTAGCCCATACTTTTTTCATAGCTTGGCATTACAACCCAAATATATACAAACCATGGTTCGGCTGGGATAATAGCCGGCTTTGTGCGCCGGTTTGGCGTAGTTATTTTTCCCGGGGAGCTCATGGCTGATATACAAAAAATGGCCGAATCTGTTGCGTCTTTGAAGGCGCATTTCGAAGAATTCAATTATATCTGTAGCGATCAGATCGCCACCGCAGTCTGGCTTGCGTTCCACCTACGCAAACCAGTCCTGATTGAAGGGCCACCTGGGGTGGGTAAGACCGAATTGGCAAAAACCGCCTCTGAGATGTTCGAGCTGCCTTTGATTCGTCTGCAGTGCTACGAGGGTTTGGATGAATCCAAAGCGATCTACGAATGGAAGTATGGCAAGCAGCTGCTTTATACCCAGGTGCTCAAAGAGGCCCTAGATGAAGTACTCCAAGGCGCCAAAGGCTTCGCACAGTCTGTGACTCGGCTACATGAGTTTGGCGACATCTTCTTTTCCGAAGAGTTTTTAGAGCCAAGGCCACTTCTTAAGGCGCTCCGCGAAGACGACGGTTGCGTGCTTCTCATCGACGAAGTAGACAAGTCTGACCACGAGTTCGAATCCCTGCTTTTGGAAATCCTGTCCGACTATCAAGTGTCTATACCGGAAATTGGCACGGTTAAGGCGAATCGCGAACCACCGATGGTTTTCCTAACTTCGAACAATACCCGGGAAATATCAGACGCCTTAAAGCGTCGTTGTTTGCATCTCTACATTCCATTCCCAGACGTTGAACTTGAGCAGAAAATTATCCACGCTCGCGTACCAGAGGTGCCACCCGAGCTGCAACGCCAGCTGGTTGCCTTTATCCACGAATTGCGCGACCTTGATTTAAAGAAGGTTCCGGCCATCTCTGAGACCATCGATTGGGCTCGCACCCTGATGCTCTTGCATACAGAAGTACTCGAGCCGACGCTTATCCGCGACACACTCAATGTCATCTTGAAGTTTCAGGAAGATATTGAGAACGTCGAGTCCGAGATTAACTCGATAACCGCGAAAGTTCGCAAGTAGACAAACACTAAATGGATCGCACGCTCACCAATTTTATCCGGTCGTTACGCATGGCGGAGGTACGCATCTCCACAGCGGAAACGCTGGATGCTATGAACACCGTTGAATTGGTGGGATACAGGGATCGTGAATTCTTAAAGCACTCTTTGTCGTTGGTGTTGCCAAAAACTGCCGACGAAAAGGAAGCCTACGACGCGTGCTTCGACCAATTTTTCGCACATCATGACGTTAGCGGCGAGCGCAACGAAAATGCCGAAAGCGAACATGAGGGCGAAGGCGAGGAAGACGAGAATTCCGGCGAAGGTGAGGGCGAAGGCGGCGGTTCCGGTGGGCAACGCCAACCGGGAGAGCCAAATGCAGGCAAGAAGAAGAAAAAGTCCAAAGCCAAGCCAAACAACAATCTCTACGAAGAAGAACCAGAAGAAGATCTAGGCCAAGGTGAGATGACTGACGCTCAGTCTGCGCTTGGACAACTTCTCATGTCTAATTCTCGGGTAGAGCTCAGCATGGAAATGGCGCGAGCTGGTGAAGAAGTGAACGTCCGAGACATCCAAATCTTCACCCAAAAAGGCTTATATTCTCGAAGGGTCATGGATGAGATGGGGTTAGCAGATCTCAACCAGGAGATTTCAAATCTCAAGGATATGCCGTCAATTCCTGCTCGCCGTCTTGGACAGGAGCTGAAACGTCGCCGAGACTTTTTGCGCGAACAAGTTCGGGATTATGTTGAGCGTCAGTTTTTGCTCAACGCAGATGTTTCCGGTAAAAAACTGCGTGAGGAGCTGTTACGCAAGGTTAAGCTCTCAAACGTCGAGCATCGGAATTTCAGGCTAATCCAAGAAATCGTCTACAAAATGGCGGAACGATTGTCTGCCCTGCACTCCCGGCGCAAGAAAATATTCAAGCGTGGCGCACTTAACGTGCCGAGAACCCTGCGCCACAACATGTCATACGACGGCGCGATTTTCGATCTGCACTGGAAATCGGTGAAGGTAGACCGCCCCAAGGTATTTGCCATATGCGACGTATCAGGATCGGTCGCCGCCTACGCGCGCTTCATGTTGATGTTCCTATACAGCCTCGATGAGGTCATGCCTAAGGTTCGAAGTTTCGCGTTTTCATCAGATTTAGCTGAAGTCACCGATCTTTTTGAGCGCAATCACATTGAAGATGCCATCGCGAAAGTCGTGCGCGACTACAGCGGTGGCTCGACTGACTATGGGCAAGCTCTGATCGATTTCAAGAAACACTGTCTTGATGACGTCGACAATCGGACAACGATTATTATTTTAGGAGACGCTCGAAACAACTACGGCGATGCGCAAGCCGACATTTTGAAAGAAATGTATGACCGCAGCAAACGGGTCATCTGGCTAAATCCAGAATCCCGTCTGTCGTGGAACACTGGCGATTCTGAGATGCGTAAATATCAGGCGTATTCGCATCAAGTTGAAGAATGTAATTCGCTGATGCACCTCGAACGCGTGGTCGGAAACTTGCTAAAACAAGCCGCCCACTAGTCGGACACAACTCAAACATAAACCGTCATAGACGGTACAATCACTACCTCGAATGTGGGGTTATCGATGACAGCATCTCCGTCAACGGATAGTGAATCAGGTTTCGCACGAAGTGCTGGCAAGCAGCTACTCATTTTCGGTTTGAGCGCATTTATTGGTATTGGGCTATTAATGTTCGCGCTCCAAACCGTAGCAGGCTTGGTAGGTTCAAGCACAACTTCCGCCCAGGCCATCGATGACGCCAACAACACCATCTCCATCGCCATTCGAGAAGAACCTCCCCAGCTAGATTCAACAGTCGCGACAGACACGAGCTCCGGCATGATAATCGGTCATGTTTTGGAAGGTTTGTTACGAATGGATGCGCATGACCAGCTTGAGGCAGCGATTGCCTACAAGTGGGAGGTCACCAACACGCGTGCACATTTCTGGCTGCGTGACGATGCCAAATGGAGCGATGGTTCAACCGTGACCGCTCACGATTTTGTCTTCGGGTGGAAAACAGCGTTATCTCCGGAAGTCGCTTCCGAGTACGCATTCTTGCTGTTCCACATCAAAAACGGTCGCGCGATCAACGCTGGTGAACTCCCCACATCTGAGCTGGGGGTTAGCGCACCTAACGATTTCGAGCTAATTGTCGATCTCGAGCGACCGGTGGCGTTTTTTGACAAGATGGTCACCTTTCCAACGTACCTACCCGTCCAGCAAAAGTTTTATGAAGCAACAGATGGCAAGTACGGTGCTGATGCTGTCGAGCTGATCTACAACGGACCATACAAAATCAACAGCTGGGTCCACGGATCTAGCCTCCTGCTGGAAAAGAACGAACACTATTGGGATCGTGATCGGATTGCGATCGACAAAATCAACATCGCCTATATAACCAGCGATTTCACAGCCAGGCTCAATTTCTTCAAAGACGACAAAATTGCCACCACGATGCTCATGGCAGAAAATTTGGACAGTGCACTTGAGGAACGATGGCAAATAAAGAAGCACCAGGACGGCGCAATATTCTTCTTAGAGTTTAACCATCGGGAAAACCGCATCACCCAGAACTATAACCTGCGTCGATCAATGCAACTCGTTCTAGATATGGAAGAACTGGTCTACAAGGTCACTAAGCTGCCAGGCTATTTACCCGGCGAATCGCTCTTTCCTGAGTTCCTAATGGGGGTCGAGACCAATTTCAGGAAAGAATACCCAGCACCAAAAAATCACTTGGATCGGGACAAAGCCTTAGAGCTACTAGATTCTGCCAAACAGGAACTGGGCCTAGACGCGATCCCGCCTATTATGCTGTTGACTGGCGACAATCCAGTTTCCAACATCCAGGCGGAGTGGGTACAGGCCAGCCTGAAGAAACACCTCGGCCTAGATATACGCATCGACAAACAAATCTTCAAACAGCGATTGGCGAAGATGACGGCCGGCGAATTCGATATGGTGCTAGCCGGATGGGGACCAGACTACGATGATCCGCTAACGTTTGGCGATTTGTTTGCATCATGGAATCTCAACAATCGTGGTCGCTACGCGAGCGAAACCATGGATGGACTAATTAACCAGGTACAAAATTCGGTAGATCCAACTACACGTATGCGCCTCTTCGCTCAGATACAACAACTTCTGTACGATGACGCGGTGATATTGCCGATGTACGAGCGTGGCGTAACCTACGTAGTGCACCCTCGATTGAAAGGTATGAAACGTCGAGTCATCGGTCCTGAAATGGATTTCACAAATGCTTATATCGAACCTCTCGGTGTGAACTAACCCTACATGGCACGCTACGCACTCAAACGTTTCCTACAAGGCTTGATCACGATCTGGTTTATCGCGACCGCGACATTCTTCGGCATGCACGCGGTGCCCGGAGACGCCCTAACTGGGGAAAAAGCGCTAACAGAAAAGATCCGTGAGAACCTAGAGATTAAGTACGGGCTCGACCAACCCGTCATTACCCAATATGGAATTTTCCTCAAGAATCTAGCTAAGGGTGATCTCGGTATCTCCTTCACACAAGAAAACAGACACGTAAACGATATAATCGCAGAACACTTCCCTGTTTCTGCCACACTCGGCGTTCTCGCCATATTTTTCGCAGCCATCGGTGGCATCCTCTGGGGGGCGCTCACCGCGCTATATCGCAACCGTTTACCCGACACCATCATCATGTTTCTCGTGATCCTTGGGATCTCCGTACCAAGCTTTGTCGTTGCGGCACTTGGACAGCTTTCACTGGTCAATATCAACGATGTCGCTGGCACGTCTGTATTACCGGTTGGTGGATGGGGAACGGTGTGGCACATGATCGTGCCGTCGCTCGTTCTTGGACTTTCAACCATGGCCTACCTGACACGACTCATGCGTTCGTCCATGCTCGAGATCGTGAGTTCGGACTTTGTGCGTACAGCCAAAGCAAAAGGCGTACCGGCCGCACAAATATTCACCAGACACCAACTGCGCAACGCGATTTTACCTGTCATCACAGTGCTGGGACCTTCGATCGCGACTATCACGACTGGCGGTTTTGTCGTAGAGATCATATTTGCGATACCAGGACTCGGTCGCTACTTTGTCCAAGCCGTCCAGCAACTCGACTACACGGTGATCATGGGCACAACTGTGTTCTATGGAGCTTTTTTGGTATTCATGGTCATTCTTGTCGATCTCATCTACGGCTGGATCGATCCTCGCGTGCGGCTTGAATAAATGAAGGCCACTCAAACAACAACAACTTTCGCGGCCGATGCTTTTGCACCTTTAGTTCAGGACCAGGACGTCCAAGCGATCTCCCGCCCGTCTTTATCATATTGGCAGGATGCGTGGCTTCGTCTACGCGCAAACAGGCGAGCGCTCATCTCCCTTTGGATTGTCATCGGCTTGCTGCTATTTACTTTTCTTGGTCCAGCAGTCTGGCAAGTTGATCCATCAGTACAAGATGTGGAACAAATCTCACAAGCACCAGGTGCAAATCGCAGTGTCACATTAGTCGAAGAGTACGTACCTTGGCAGGGAGAAGGCTCGAGCAGCTTTGCTTTTGCGGAAACCCCGACCACACAAAGTGTTCGACTGCAGTGGGACAATTTTAGTCCGCAATATGGGTATCGCATTTACCGCACACCGTACTCTATTGGACCAGAGCGAGCCTTTGGCCTACCTCTGGCAGAGAGTACCGAACCATTCTTCGAGGATCGCCTCGACCTGCGCCCAATGAGTTATTACTACACTGTGATGGCGATGGATGCGGATGGTGAAAATACCGATAACTACCACACCATCGCGGGTACAGTAGCCCGCGTCATCACGCTGGAAGATGCACGTTCCAGAGGTCTCGTCGCAGCGCAAGACAATCCCCCCATGGGTACCGCTTACCAGTTGGCTTGGCATCCACTTGGCACGGACTATCTCGGGCGGGATATGCTCGCGCGACTGATGCACGGTGCCCGGGTGTCGCTCTTTATCGGGTTCTTCGCACCATTTCTCTACGTTTTGATCGGTGTCATTTACGGCAGCACGGCAGGGTTCCTGGGGGGCGTAACTGACCAGTTGATGATGCGTTTTGCCGACTTTGTCGTCGCCCTACCTTTCTTGCTCTTCATGATCTTATTCAAGGTAATGACCAACACCGGACCAGGTGAGAGCGGCATAATCCCTATGTTGTTCGCCATGGTCGTCCTTCTTTGGCCTGCTACTGCCCGGCTGGTTCGCGGTCAAATTCTACAAATTCGTGAAGAAGGTTATATCAGCGCCAGCCGCCTGCTAGGTGCAAAGACTAACTATCTCGTCCTGCGTCACATGATTCCCAACACAATGGGGGTGATTCTGGTCACGATAACATTTGCCGTCCCAAGTGCTATTTTCACCGAAGCGTTCTTGTCATTTATTGGCATGGGAGTCGCACCGCCAACACCCAGTTGGGGCTCAATGTGTAACGAAGGCATCAAGACTATGCTGACTCATCCCCATGAGCTTATTTTTCCTGCGCTTTTCATCAGCATCACAGTGCTAGCTTTTAACATGTTAGGCGACGGACTGCGGGATGCGCTCGACGCAAGAATGAGGAACAGAGAGTAGTATGTCCGACCCTTTGTTAAGCGTTAAAGATCTGGCTGTCGAGTTCGACACATACGGCGGCACTGTACAAGCCGTTCGCGGTGTTTCCTTCGATGTTGAATCGAGCAAAACTCTTGCTATCGTAGGTGAATCTGGCTGCGGCAAATCCGTTACTGTCCAGAGCATCATGGGTCTCATCCCGATACCTCCTGGCAAAATCACATCCGGGCAAGCACACCTTCGGGATATGGACATCCTTGGTCAAAAAACGGTCAACGGACAAGACATTCGCGGCGACCAAATTGGCATGATTTTCCAGGACCCAATGACGTCGCTAAACCCAACAATGAACATAGGCAGCCAGATAGCCGAGACGTTGGTTGTCCATCGAGGTTTCAGTAAGAAAGCCGCCTTCAATCGAGCCATAGAACTGCTCGACTTAACCAAAATTCCCGAACCGGACAAACGAGCCAAGCAGTACCCGTTCGAGTTTTCCGGCGGCATGTTACAGCGTGCGATGATCGCCATGGCGATCGCCTGCGAACCCGCACTTCTCATCGCTGACGAGCCGACCACCGCCCTAGATGTGACCATACAAGCACAGATACTAGACCTCCTCAGCGAGCTACAAAAAGAAACAGGGATGGCAATCATCCTAATAACACACGATCTGGGTGTGGTAGCTCGCATGGCAGATGACGTCGCCGTGATGTACGCGGGAGAAATTGTCGAGCAAGGCACTGTCGACCAGATTTTTTACTCATCAGCCCACCCGTACACACTAGGGCTGCGCGCAGCCATGCCAAGCAACGACCGCAGCGGTAGCAACATACTCAAACCTATCGATGGCTCGCCACCGGATCTCTTCCATCCCCCCGAAGGATGTGGCTATTGTGCCCGATGTCCTTGGGCGATGCAGATTTGCGAAGACGAACCGCCACCGATCATTGAACTTAAAGGTGAGCACTTGGGTCGTTGTTGGCTCCACCATGAAGCCAATACCAGGGTGGTTGCGGAGATTCACGAGGGTCGATCATGACCCAAGATACGACGTCCGCTAGAAAGCCATTGGTTCGTATAGAGAACCTTGTTAAGCATTTCGATCTAGGCAAGGGGCAGCGAATCCACGCAGTTGACGATGTTTCGCTGACAATTGGTGAACGTGAGATTGTCGGCCTAGTTGGCGAATCTGGGTCTGGAAAGTCGACCCTTGGCAAAACACTCCTTGGCCTCCATGACAAAACTGCGGGTACCGCTCATTTTGGCGACGCCGAACTGCCAAGTAGTTATACGTCAAAGGACTTCCAGACCTGGGCACCACGGATGCAAATGATCTTCCAAGATCCCTACTCCTCGCTCAATCCCCGGATGACCGTTGGGGAAATAGTTGGCGAAGGCTTAGCCCTACACAGCGCATTCAACAAACGCGAGGTTAACGACAAGGTTGCCGATTGGTTAACCCAGGTTGGCTTGCAGGCTGATCACATGTCACGTTACCCACACGAATTTTCAGGTGGCCAACGGCAACGAATTGGTATCGCCCGGGCGTTGATTCTCGAGCCAGAATTCGTCGTCTGCGATGAGCCCATATCAGCACTCGATGTGTCAGTCCAAGCACAGGTCATCAACCTCTTGGACGAGCTAAAAGACAGTATGGGGCTGACTTTACTGTTCATTGCTCACGACCTATCTATGGTTCGCTACGTGAGCGACCGCATGGCGGTAATGTACTTGGGTAGTTTGGTCGAGGTGGGCAATGCGGACGAAGTCTTTTTCGAGCCTTTACACCCCTATACAAAGATCCTGGTTGGCTCAAATCCAGAACCGGACCCAAACACGGAACGTGCACGGGCATCGACAACGATCGAAGGCGAAATCCCGTCTCCTGTAAACGTTCCAAGCGGTTGTCGATTCGCGAATCGCTGCCCAGAAGTGCATGACCGTTGTCGGCATGAAACGCCAGAGCTCATCCCGCTAGTCGCAACTGATCTGGATATTGAAAGAGAACAAAAGGAAGGCAGTGACATGCCCCGTCGTGTGGCATGTCACTTATTTAGTTAGCGCTATCCTTAAAACGGACGCCGATCGCCGCCGCGACCACCGCCACCGCCACCACCATCACGACGCCCTTTGCTCTGAGCTTCATTTACACGTAATGGGCGGCCTTGTAGATCCTGGCCATTCAGTGCTTCGATCGCTTGATCAGCACCGTCTTCCAATTCCACAAAACCAAAACCGCGAGAACGACCACTTTCGCGATCCGTAATAACGACAGCTGAGGCCACTGAACCATACTCACTAAATAGCTGCTGAAGGTCATCATCGCTGACCCCCCAGGCGAGGTTACTACGTAGAGTTTTTTCATTTGATCTCCAATTGATCAGTACAGTTGTGCCACTCGGGCACTACTTCCGTAACAATATATGTCGGACTCATCCGACTCCCTTGCCAACCAATCGAACATCGAACTCAAGCAAACAAACCAAGATCCAAGCACGTACAGAGGCAATTCTCGAAGACTATCGAAAGAAACGATGCTTAACAAATGAATATTCAGGCACAAAAAAGGGCGCCCGAGGCGCCCTTTAGAGTCTAAATCGTGAGATTTAGTTGTTACCACTCAGTGAGTAAGAAACTTCCAAGCCCCACAAACGAGGTACTGTAGTACCCGCTGTGTGACGGAAAAACTCGCCCTCACCTTGTCGTAGCACCTGCAGGACACCGACATCGTCAAACACGTTGTTGACGAATGCGGATATGATCCAATTGTTGCTTGCAGACTTCCATGTGGCTCGAAGGTCGAGGCGATCATAGGAATCAGCCTTTTCTGCTTCGGACTCAAATGGTGAGTAGTACACTTCGTCGATCCAGTTGTAGACACCGAAGAAATCAATCGAAGAGCCGCCATCTAACGGCAGAGAGTAGCTACCCCACAGGGCATACTTCAGCTCTGGCACCTGCAACAGCTGGTTGCCATTGATGTTCTGGACCAATGAGTTTGCATCCGGGAACAACGACTCTGGCGTATTCACTTGAGCAGGGTCTTGGATGAACAAGTCTTCTGTGTACTCACTCGGTGTCCAGCTGAAGTTACCGCCGAAGGACCAGTTGTCTGTCGCGAGCCAAGTCACTTCAGCTTCTGCACCCATGATCTCAGCACCGGGTGCTTCGAGAACGGAAGTGGTCGTACCTGGTGCACCACCGGCAACTAAAGGCGGTGTTACTTCTGTTGCGACTGTATGAATCGTTTCATAGTCGTAGTAGTAGAAGGAACCATTCAACTGCATGCTGCCATCGAGAAGCTGCATTTTGTAACCGAACTCGTACGCTAGTAGCTCCTCTGGATCGTAGTCAGGCGTAGCGCTGAAGAAGACCAGGTTGTTACCACCTGATCGATATCCAGAGGTCGCTGACAGATAGAGAAGGATGTTGTCGCTGGCGTTATAATCAAGATTAATACGACCTGTAACCTCTGTATCCGTACGATCAAATGCTCTATAGACACTGAGACCGACCGGAATACCACCATTGACGGCACGTGGTGTGCCAACGAATCCACCTGGCGCAGTCGCGTCCGCTACAACACCACCATTCAGTAGGTTGTAAGTGAACAAATCTGGGATCGGGGTAAATGCAATCAGTGCACCCGCCGCAACTTCTGAATATCTGAACAAGTTCTCTTCTGCGCTCAGATCATCCTCTGCGTAGCGAAGACCAAATGTCAGGGTAAACACTTCGTCAATATCCCACACACCTTGAGTGTATGCAGCAAATGCATCACGTTCTGTGCGCGTGTGGTACAGAAGGTCACTACCGGCACTGTTAATGCCGTGAGAGACATTTAGATCAGCGTTCGTGCCATCATCTCCAAGCCAACGAGTGATGTGGAGATTGTTGTTCGCGGCCGGAGCAGGGTTACGCGATGCGTAGTTAACTGCACAAGTCGGGGTTCGGGTCGCAGGATCCATACAACGATCTCTCGCTGAGTGCAAAGTAGCCATCGGTCCCGTGCCGAAGAATGCGCCGTCAATACCTGTTGCATCGTTGTACGCGTTCAAAAATCGATCATCGCCGACTGTTGAATAGAAGTCACCACGCTGATCAATTTCCGCTTCGTAGAAGAAGATTCCCGTGGTGAACGACAATGCTGGTGTAATGTCGACGAATGCTTGGAATTCATGGGATGAATACGTCGCCTCGTGATTCACGTAGAACTGGCGATCTTCGAACAGTGAGCCCGTATTGTCATCGTCAGTTGTGCGCTGATAGACGAGCGTGTTGTTACCAAAGATGTACTTCAGCTCAACACTGTCGTTCAGATCCCAAGCTGCTGTAAATTGCACACCTTCTTGGTCGAAGCGTTCTTGGTTAATACCGTTTGTCGCTGCACAAAGGTCACTGCCATCAATGTCGCCATCAAATACACAGCGATTGTAAGCAGCTGCTGTATCCGGATTGGTCACACCAAAGCCGTCAAGTGATGCCGCTGCGTTTCTAAAGCCAGCAAACTCAGCAAGGTCAACCCCTAGACGATTGTGTTGTGCTTGCACATTCGCACCCGTAGACGGGTTGGTGAAGTTCAAAATAGGCTGTGTTGCGTCATACCAGGTGTTCTGCGCAAAGTTCGCAGGATCAGTGTTGGTCGTATCAATTGCACGATAGCCGGGGACAATGTTAGTCGTGTTCCGGAAGCCTTGGCCTTCTTCGTTCAATACAACCAAGCCACCACCGTTCGCACCACCGAAGGGACGATCAATGTCCATTTCGTTGTAACGTACATCGAAGGTCATCGTGTCATTTGGCGTCCACTGCAGCTGTACAGCATAGTTTTCGGTACCGAGGCCATCGAGATAGCTACCTTGGCCAATCTCTTGGATCACACCTTCGCGATCACGGAGACTGAAGTTGGCTCGACCGGTTAACACACCGTCAATAAGAGAACCGTTGATCATGCCGTAGTACTCTTCAGTACCAGAGGCACCGACGATCGTCTTGACGGCATAGTCAAATTCTTCATGGGGTTGCTTATAAAGAATGTTCATAGCACCACCAACCGCATTACGGCCGTACAGTGTGCCTTGAGGTCCACGCAGGATCTCAATACGCTCAACATCCCAGAAGGTTGCAGCTGTCGCTGTTAACAAGTCTTCTGAATAAACACCATTCATGTAAGTTGCTACACCAGGGTCACCACCTAGTGCACGGAAGTTACGACCTACGCCTCTGACTGTCGCGTCATAAGGTTGGATCGTGGTTGCAGGTATGAAGTTCTGCAGATCTTCCTGATTACGAATGCCAAAATCTTCCAGCATTTCGCCTGTGAATGCGGTGATTGAGATAGAAGTATCTTGAACAGATGCTTCCCGTCTCTCAGCAGTAACGATCACTTCTTCGATCTGTCTGCCTTCAGCCGCTAGAACATTTGCCGGTGCCACGCTACATACAAGACTTGCAAGTAAAACGTAGGCGCCAGCTCCCCTCAGATAAGCTTTCACGCAATTTTCTCCAACGATAGTTATAAAACATGCAGGGGGGAATAAGCCGCCGCCAACATACTCGCAGGTCGCAAGCACGCCGGTGCACCTTAAATTCGGGCAAACCGAACCCCTCTCCATTTTGCCCGCGGACCTTAGTATAGGTCTCATTGTTGGTCTTAAGGCAATTTCCCGGGCGCATTTATAGGCTTGTGAACCGCTGCTGTCAATACGACTTTGTAAGTGTCCGACAGCAAAAAAATTACATGTCAAATCAGTAAGATAGCGTTGCCAATATGGTTTCTATAACAAGATATTTTTAGTAACTTGAACGCTTACACAAGCACCTTGCTGTGGAGGCAAAAATGCGTTGTTCAGCTCTACTTCTGATACTCACCAGCGCGTTCCTCGCAAGCTCCGCGTCCGCTACCGAATCCAGGCAGGCCCTCACTTCGGGAGAGCAACCGCCGTGGCTCCAGCCGGATGTACTGAGGGCTGCGGTCGCGATTGAGCTTTCAGAAGCGCAAAAACCACAGTTCCAACAAGCCATTTCTGACCTCATCAACGGTCAGATCGGTGCGACCAATCGCCTCCTACGTGGTAACAATGTCTCTAATCTCAAACGTCGGATTAAATCGTCAACCAATCGGCAGTTTATGAAGATGGATCAGTCTGTGGCCGAGTTCTTGTCACCACCACAATTCGAGCGATATCAAGCATACCGAACAATCCTGCGAGCCAGTCTAAACCAGTGGGTGCTCAAGCGTGGCAGCACCAATCCAGACTCGAAGGGTAAGGCACACTCGACTTTGACTAACGAAGGATACGGGCACTAACGCAGCCATTTTCGCTGCATGCGAAGGAGTGATTCTTCCGAACTATATTCCGGGAGATCACAAATCGGCACCCACCTAAGATCATTGGATTCTTCGCTGACTACGTAGTCCTTACTTTTCGCCCCAAATGCGAACCGTACGTCGTAGTGGAAATGCGCCGGATCCCCCTTCCGCTCGGGTATGAGATGAACGTCAAGATCAAAGATCCGACGCTCGAGAAAGTCCACGGCCAAACCCGACTCTTCGCGAGCTTCCCTATCAGCAACTGCAGGTGTATCTGGATCTCCATCACTGTGACCACCAAGCTGAACCCAGATATTGAGTTTCTTGTGGTGCGTCAGCAAAACCGAAGTCCGCTCGGGATCAACCACCCAGGCAGATCCTGTGATATGCCCATCTGACCAGCAGTCCCTCTCAAAGCAGCGCGTCTCACGACTAACAAACGCAACAAAACGATCAACGGTCTCATCCTCACCCGGATGGCTCGCGGCGTACTCGCTAATTAGATCCAGCAGTTTGCGTCTGTGCATTTCAATCCTTATGCTCGATTCTCAATTTAACAGAAGGGAGAGACCATGATTGGGGTCATCGCAAAATTGAACGTTAAAGCAGAAGCGTCTGCAGAATTTGAAGAGGTTTTTCTGACTTTGAGTGAGGCCGTACGTGCCAATGAGCCTGGGTGCATCATGTACCAGTTGTGCCGCGACGATGAAGGCAACTATGTCGTTATGGAAATGTATGAAAGTGAAGAAGCACTAGCGGCACACGGTCAGTCGGATCATTTCAAAGCGGCCGGTGCAGGTTTCAAGGGCAAAATGGGTGGACCACCCGAAGTCACCCGTATGGCTGCTGTTACTCGCTAATCCTTTATCTCAAATAGTTCTGCCAGCTGGTCGGTCATTGCACCGCCCAGCTGTTCGGCGTCTGTAATCGTGACCGCTCGCATATAGTGGTGGGTCACGTCATGACCAATCCCGATTGCAACCAGTTCGACCGGCGAATGACTCTCGATCATATCGATTGCATACTTTAGGTGCTGCTCTAGATAATTACTCGGGTTTACCAACAGTGTTGAGTTGTCCACTGGCAAGCCGTCTGAGATCACCATCAATATTTTTCGCTGTTCGGTGCGCGTGACGATACGGTTATGCGCCCATATTAGCGCCTCACCATCAATGTTCTCCTTCAGCAATTCCTCGCGCATCATGAGACCCAAATTGCGGCGAGTCCGACTCCACGTATCATCCGCTGCCTTGTAGATAATGTGGCGCAAGTCATTGAGGCGACCGGGGTTTGAAGGCTTGCCTTCATTGATCCACTGTTCTCGCGACTGGCCACCGCGCCAAGCTCGCGTGGTGAAGCCAAGGATTTCAACCTTGACGGAACAACGCTCAAGTGTGCGGCCGAGTATGTCGGCGCACATCGCGGCAATCGTGATCGACCGGCCACGCATCGAACCAGAGCTATCTATCAGTAAAGTGACGACGGTGTCCCTGAATTTCATTTCTTTTTCTTGCTTGTACGCAAGAGGATTCATCGGATCGATAATGACTTGGCTTAATCTTGCGGCATCGAGGATGCCCTCTTCGAGATCAAACTCCCAAGTTCGATTCTGTTTGGCCATCAACCTTCGTTGCAACCGATTGGCAAGTTTTGATGTTGTGTGATGAAGAGAAACAAGCTGTTGGTCCAACAGCTGTCGAAGCCGCCCCATCTCTTCGGTATCACACAGCTCCTCGGCTCGGATCGTCTCGTCAAACTCTTCAGTAAACGATTCATAGTTGATGTCGACAGCGATGCGACCAGCATCATCCGGCATAGGTACGGGGGCTTCATCGGGATCGGCCTCGGCACCGGCCTCATCCATATCGACGTCGGCGTCCATCTCGACCATTGTCGCATCACCATCGGCGTTTTCGTCGCCCATGGACTCATCATCTAAAACCACATCTTCTGGACTAAAATCGGACTCTGCGTCCTGATTTTCATCCATGGTTTCAACTTCATCCTGATTCTGCTCGCCGTCATTCTGATCGTCGAGATCGGCTGCCAGACCTAGGTCCGCGATTATGGAACGACAAAGCGTGGCAAATTCTGCTTGGTCTTGGACATGTCCTTTCAGGGATCGAATCTGCTCACCAGCATGCGATTCCACATGCTCGCGCCAGAAACGGACAACATTTTCGGCGCTCGGTGGTAGTTCCCGTCCAGTCAGCTCCTGACGAACCAACAAGCCAACGGCAACCGACAGCGGCGCTTCAGTCTCCGCCGTGATCGAATCGAACGCTGCTTGCTGACACTGAGTCTCTAATCGCGCATCCAGGTTCTGCGCCACGCCTTCCATATGCATGCTACCGATTGAGGCTATGCGTGCATCCTCGATCCACTCGAACATCTCTTGAGCAGGGCCACCTTGCGGAATGTAACGTGTGTGCAAACCAGCGTCGTGATGGCGCATTTTTAGGGCAAACTGATCACCAACCCCACGTATCGAGTTCACTTCCTGTTCGGAACAACCTACTGTCGGGAGTGGCACTCGCATGCGTGTGCCACGTGCAGTTGGGGCACCCGGACCAAACGTAACTTCGAGTTCGTCATCCTCGGCGATCGCACGCATCGTCGCAGTCATTGCGCGCTTAAACGGTTCTAGCGGGTTCTCAGCTTCGTTCATCGTCGACTAGCGTGGGTCACACACTTTTTAGGGAGATCCCTTCGGTGGCATCACCGAGATCGTCGCCCATACATCGCTGGTAATACTCCGCCACTATCGGACGCTCCAATTCATCACACTTATTCAAGAACGTCACGCGAAAGGCAAAACCGAGATCACCAAAGATCTCCGCATTTTGCGCCCACGTTAGGACAGTTCTCGGTGACATGACGATCGACACATCGCCGTTAACAAATCCTTTACGTGTCAAATCCGCAACACTCACCATGTTACTTACGGTGCGGCGACCAGCGTCAGTCTCTTCGTAGGACTTCGCCTTACCACAGACAATCTCACATTCAGCATCGTGCGCTAGATAGTTCAACGTCGCGACAACACTCCAGCGGTCCATCTGACCTTGGTTTATCTGTTGCGTGCCATGATAGAGCCCGGTTGTATCACCCAGGCCAACCGTATTAGTCGTTGAGAAAAGTCGGAAGTAAGGATGCGGTGTAATGACTTTATTCTGATCGAGAAGCGTTAACTTACCTTCAACTTCAAGCACTCGTTGGATCACGAACATTACGTCCGGACGACCTGCATCGTATTCATCAAACACGAGTGCGACTGGATGCTGTAACGCCCAAGGTAAAATACCTTCACGAAACTCTGTTATCTGCTTGCCGTCTTTCAGGACGATGGCATCTTTGCCTACTAAATCAATCCGGCTGATATGCGAGTCTAAGTTCACTCGTATACAAGGCCAGTTGAGACGTGCTGCCACCTGTTCAATATGGGTGGATTTACCCGTACCGTGATAACCTTGAATCATCACACGGCGGTTGTGGGAAAATCCGGCAAGGATCGCTAGGGTCGTATCGCGGTCAAATCGATAGTCCTCATCTATTGCTGGAACATAGTCTGTCTTAGTAGCAAATGATGGGACTGAAAGGTCCATATCGATGCCGAATGCATCGCGGACATTGACCTCGGAATCAGGTTGATTAGCCGTACTTAAATCGGCGGCCGGTTGCTCGCTCACGTGGCTCCCTTACTTTTGAATTAGGCAAGCGGACTATTGTAAGCAACCACAGGCAAAAAGCAGTAAAAAAACGAGGGACTCAAACAGATGTTGCACAGATTGGTAAGTAAAACGGTCACAGGTCAACACATCAGACGTTTGCGGGCGCTCTTTCTGGCCTCACTTACGCTTCTCGTCTGTCCTATGCCGATTTTCGCCGCAGACCCATCGAACTCTGACTTGCCTAGCTCTGATTGGCCTCGCTCTGACGGGCTTAACTCTGACTGGCCTAACTCTGATTGGCCTAACTCTGACTGGCCTAACTACGGCAACAACAAAGGCTCATCTAAGTTTGCCCCATTGGCGCAGATCGATGGCGAGAACGTTAGCGATCTGGTCTTCGCCTGGACATGGGCGACACCCGACAATACAGTCGTCAAAAGCCAGCCCAGTCTCACGCCGTGGAGCTTTAAGGTCACACCGCTGAAGGTGGGTAATCGCTTGTTCACAAGCACCTCACTCGGCTTTGTTGCCGCACTTGATCCCGTTACAGGCAAAACTCTGTGGCAATTCGACACCCAAACCTATGCCGACGGCAGACCTACCAATTTGGGTTTCAACCACCGCGGCGTGGCGTACTGGTCTGATGACGGTGAGGCGCGCATCCTCATGCCAACCAACAACGCCTATCTGTGGTCACTGGATGCCAAGACTGGCAAGCCGGATCTGAGCTTCGGCAATGGTGGACGCGTCGACCTCACCGTTGGACTTGGACGCGAAATCGACCGCAAACTCTATTCAGTAATCTCTTCACCCATGGTAGTCGGAGACATTGTAGTCGTTGGTTCGTCGATCATGGATGCTCCGAAAACACAGAAGATGCCACCCGGTCACGTCCGCGGCTTCAATGTGAAGACAGGCGAGCAAGTTTGGATTTTCAATACGATTCCGCAACGCGGCGAGTTCGGCAGTGAAACTTGGGCAGATGGCGCTTGGCAATATTCCGGTAACACCAACGTCTGGTCCGGGATCAGCGCCGATCCCGAACTCGGCTACATCTACTTTCCCACAGGAACGCCGACCAACGATTGGTACGGCGGCCACCGTGTTGGCCATAACCTCTTCGCTGAGAGCTTAGTCTGCGTGGATGCCAAAACTGGCAAACGGGTTTGGCACTTTCAAATGATCCACCATGGTCTATGGGATTATGACCTACCTGCGGCGCCAACTCTGATCGATATTCCCACCCAAGAAGGCGTGGTTAAGGCTGTCGCTCAAGTCTCCAAACAGGCATTCGTCTATGCTTTTAATCGGGTTACAGGCGAGCCACTTTGGCCAATCGAAGAACGCCCAGTGCCACCCTCGGATATACCCGGAGAGGTGGCATCGCCCACCCAACCTTTTCCAACCAAGCCATTACCATTCGACCGACAGGGATTGAGCGACGATGATTTGATCGATTTCACACCCGAACTTCGACAAGAAGCTCTTGAACTTGTGGCACCATTCCGTCGTGGTCCGATTTACACACCGCCATCGCTTCAAGGCACGATCAACATGCCTGGCTGGGGTGGCGGCGCAAACTGGAGCGGTGCGGCATACGATCCAGGATCCGGGCTCTTCTACGTGCCAAGCGTCACTGGACCCATGGTTGTCGTTTTGAAAGAAGGCAATCCTGATGAAACGGACTTTCGCTATGTCCGCAGTTCATCGGTGACCCGTATTCGTGGTCCAAAGGGGTTGCCACTAACCAAGCCACCTTATGGTCGAGTAACCGCAATCGACATGATCAGTGGTGATCATCGCTGGGTAGTCCCGAATGGGGATGGTCCTCGACAGGCGGTCATCGATCAGGGCATCCCGGACCCGGGCCCCTTAGGCGGTCGTGGCACAGGCCCCTTGCTTACCGAAACAGCACTCTTTATTGCCCAGCCTGGCCAACAGGGTAAAAGTGAGCACGTCCTGCGCGCTTTTGACAAACAAACGGGCGGGGTTCTCGGTCACGTTCGCCTTCCAGCGGCACCTTTCGGTACGCCTATGACGTACATGCACGACGGCAAACAGTACATTGTTATCGCGTCTGGGATGGCACAAGACACAAAACTGGTTGCTCTAAGACTCCCTTAACCCCTCGGTTTGCAACGAATCCCGCCATGACTTGGTGATACTCGCCATGTCAGGCTGCTGTGCAGCAAACTTTTTCCCGCGTACAGACGACATTCAGGTACCTAGGCGCTAAATAGAACTCTGGCACGAATTGTGAATCTCCCGTTGTGAGAACACCTCATCCAGAACGGAACAAAAACAGCGCTAGATGGGGCGAGAAAAGGGTAAATCGGTGATCAAACAGTTCGCACAACATCGCGTCGCAGCTAACCTGCTAATGATCATGATGATTATGGCCGGGCTCTGGGCAGTCCGAACTATGCCAACCATGTTGGATCCACCCGCCACCCTACCAACGGTCATGATCGACGTTACTTGGATCGGGGCCGCAGCTGAAGACATCGAATCCTTGGTAACGACTCCCATTGAGCAACAACTGCGCACCATCAATGATCTCAGCGAGCTCAGTTCACGCACAATCAATGGCTCAACGCACGTCAATGTGACATTCAATTTCGATGCCGACATGACCCTCGCACTAGATGAGGTGAAGCAACGTGTCGCCAATATTAGAAACCTTCCCGCAGCCATTGAACCACCAGTCATAAGGCGCGCCATAGACACTGAGCCCGTTACAGTCTTACTTATCTCTACAGAAGGTCAACTTGCAGACCTAATCCCGCTCGCACGTACGATCGAAAAAGATCTCTTAAGGCGTGGCATAGAGGGCATCTACTATGATGGTCTACCAACCGAAGAGATCGCGCTTTTAGTGGGCGGCGGCGACTTACAGGCTTTGGGTCTGACCCTGGACGAAATTTCACACGAAGTGGCTCGCCTTAGCCAAAATGTTCCTGCAGGAGCTGTTGGCCGTGGTCATAGTGCGCGTCAGCTGCGGAGTCTTGATCAAGAACGCGATCCACTCGGTTTTGAAGATCTGCAAATCGAGCGCAATGGACAGTTGATTCGTCTGAAGGACTTCGCTGAAGTCGTGCGACGGCCGCAGCGTGGCCAACCGCTACTTACGACAGAGGGCAACCCAGCCATCGAGATGATGCTCTGGCGCGCGACTAACGCCGATGCTTACCGAGCGGAACAACTCGTCAAATCTTGGTTGAGTGAGATACAACCAACGCTTCCGCAGGGCGTCAAAATAGAAGAAATCGCCAGCATCTGGCGACTCCTAGGTACCCAGCTCTCCATGATCGGAAAAAATGCCTTGTCAGGTATTCTGCTCGTACTAGGCGTCCTTTTCGTTTTCCTGCAGGCAAGACCAGCTTTCTGGGTGGCAATCGGTATACCTGTTTCGTTCATGCTAGGTCTCGCTTTGTTCTACACAGGGTTTGGTTACGGCATCAGCATCATTTCACTGATCGGCTTCATAATGGCGTTGGGTATCGTCGTTGACGATGCAATTGTCGTAGGCGAGGACATCGTCACCCATCATGAACAAGGTATGTCGCCCGAGGACGCAGCGGTCGCTGGCGCGAAACGGATGTGGGTCCCCGTTCTGACATCATCACTAACGACCATGGCTGCCTTTATTCCGTTATTGATCATTGGCGGCATCATGGGAGAAGCCATCCTCGCGCTGCCAACGGTTCTACTCTGTGTCATTGTTGCCTCTCTCATTGAGTGTTTCTGGGTTCTGCCAAATCATCTGAAAACTTCCTTAACAAAAACCGCCTCGCAAGGAGTCGCCCCCTGGCGCACTCGTTTTGAGGATCGATTTACCAAATTCCGGGACGAGCGCTTTCAACCACTGGTGAGATTGGCGTTAGATCACCCAGGCACAACTTTGTTGTCAGCATGCGCTGGAATGATGGTCGCGGTTTCCTTAGTAGCCTCGCAGCACGTGGGGATAAATTTTGTCACGGGCTTCGATTTTGAATCCTTGGAGACCAACGTCGAGTTCTCATCCGCGGCAACCGACCAACAGCGCTACGACTTCATGTTGCATCTCGAAGAAACGCTCGACACAACTGACTCAGAATCTGGGAACGCGAATATTCTGGGCTCTGTCACCAAATATAATCGAGCAACGTTTGACCAAGATCGCTGGTCGGGAGAACAGTACGCCGCACTTGGCGCGCAGTACGCCTTCGAAGAGGATCGCAATCTCGCCCCCAAGGACTTTGCTCAACAGTGGCGCGATCGGGTGACGAGGCCGAGCTATGTTGAGCAGTTCACACTCGGCGTTGAAGGCGGCGCCAACGGCGGCCGGCCTGACATTACTCTGATTCTGCGCGGCAATAGCGTGGATCAGCTCAAACAAGGATCCGAAGATCTGTCAGCGACGCTAGCGAGTTATCCAGGAGTCTCAAACGTGACGGATAACTTACCCTATGGTCGAGAACAGATCATTTTTGAGCTCACGCCTAGAGGTCGTTCGCTGGGCTTGACGTCTGACGCTATCGGACGTCAATTGCGTGCCGCGTACTCGGGTTCGCGGGTTCAGATATTTAACGAACAGGACAACGAACTCGAAGTCCGCGTCATGTTACCCGACCAAGAACGCAATTCATTGGGCGCGTTAAACAAATTTCCAATCCGTACGGCGGCAGGGACTTTCGTGCCTTTGGCGAGTGTGGCTGTGTTATACAACCGGCGAGGTATCGACGTTATTAGACACTCCAACAACCAACTGGCAGTTGCGGTGAGTGCAACGATCGATCCAGAGGTGAATAACGCATTGGCAGTAGTCAGTGATGTCGAAGCAAATCATTTACCCGACATCCTTTCTCGGAACGATCTGACATTTGGTCTAGGTGGGCAATCTCTCCAGGATCAGATCCTCATCGACACCATGACGCTTGGCGGCATCCTGACCCTGATATTGATCTACCTGATACTGACTTGGGTATTTTCGTCCTACATATGGCCGCTCGCTATCATGATGGCAATCCCTTTTGGCTTCACTGGCGCCGTGGTTGGGCACTGGCTAACCGGATGGGATGTTGGCGCTATGTCCATGCTTGCGTTCTTTTCTCTCACAGGCATTGTCGTCAATGATTCGATAGTTTTGATCAGTTTCTTACGCCGTCACGTCGACAGCGGAATGGCGGTCAAAGAAGCCTTGCTGCTCGCCACGCAATCCCGGTTTCGCGCAGTCATCCTGACCTCACTGACTACTGTCGCCGGTCTCATGCCGCTCATGTTCGTCACATCATCTTTGAGCATGTACACGGCGCCGATCGCGGTCACCATCTGCTTCGGTTTGTCATTCGCTACGTTGTTAGTGTTGATCGTAATCCCTGCTCTCGTACTTCTTCTCGAGAATATGAAACTAAACCTCACTCGTTTGATTCGTCGCTTTAACGCAAAAGGAAACCAAGATGAACCTTCGTTCACACATCCCCGAAACGCTTAAGCGCAAACAGGTAGTTGTATCTTTGGGAATTGTTGGTGCAGCCTTGTTGATGAGCGCTTCTATCTTCGCAACCGGACCAAGTTCGACACCTACAGAAACGGTAGAAAAATCTTGGCCTGTATCCATAACCCACGCACAACCGAAGCGGATGAAGCCGTCTTTTCAAGCGTTTGGGAAACTTGAATCCAGTCGAATCGCACGGATCAGGTCTGATTTAGTCCTTCGTATCAAGGAAGTTCGAGTCCGTGAAGGCGAATGGGTGAGCGCAGGCGACCTGCCAATGCAGTTGGATGATCGCGAAACGAGACTCAAGCTCTTAGAGAAGGATGCCGAACTGAAGCAGGCGGAGGCTAACCTTGCGGCCGCCGTCTCCCAGCTCAAGCTAGAGAAGCAGAGCGGACAACATTTTTCGTCAAGACACGAAGTCGCTCAAGCTAAGCTAAAGCGCCACCAAGATTTGATCAAGAAGCGTCTAATATCTAAAGGTCTGCTTGACGAGGTGAGTAGCCTAGCCAGCCAGGCAACAATCGAGTTCCATCGTCACTTACAGGATCTGGCCAACCTACCTAATCAGATCGCGGCCCTAGAAGCCACGGTTGCTAAAGCTGCGGCTCTAAGAGAACAGGCAGAACTTGATCTCTCTCATACCCGCATTGTTGCACCGTTTGACGGTCCGATCCTTGCCGTCTTCGCGGCACCCGGAGACCACACCAATTTGAGTACACCGCTCGTCGAGATCGCAGACAGTAGTAGTTTCGAAGTCCGCGTACAGGTTCCGGATAACTACACGGCAGCCTTTCGGAATGACCAAAATAAGGAGATCCACGCGACAACTTTGAGCGGCAAGGAATTGAAACTATCGCGGCTGTCTAGCCACATTCGAGCTGGGCAAACGGGCACCGATGCTTTCTTTACCTACACAAACCAAGCAATGAGTAACGAATCAATATTGGTACTCGGACAAGTTCTTGACCTGAGCATCGAACTTTCTGAGCAACCACATCTGGTCGCGCTACCGGTTCAATCAATCTACGGCAGCGAACGCGTATTTAAAGTCATCAATAGCCGACTCGTTAGTGTGCCGATCGAACGTGTGGGTGAGTCAGAGACCGAAGAAGGCTTTCGATTGTTAGTTAGGTCAAATGGTATCGCAGAAGGTGAGGCGATAATTACAACCCAGTTACCGCGCGCTATCGATGGCTTGTTAGTCTCAGTAGCAAACGAAGATCAGGATGCGCTGGCAGAGACTCTCTGACCAAGCGCGATTCGATAGAACACCGGCACTGCGATCAGTGTCAACAACGTCGCAAATGCCAATCCGCCCATAATACAGACCGCCATCTCAAGGAAGAAAGCGTCGCCCAGGAGTGGTGACATCCCTGCGATCGTGGTCCCCGCAGCTAACATCACAGGACGAAGACGGCTAACAGACGCCAGTACGATTGTCTCGAGCGTCACACCGACTTCATCGAAACGTTTGTCAATCTCATCGACCAGCACTATACAGTTCTTGATCAGCATCCCAGACAAGCTTAAGAACCCTAAGAACGATGGGAACGTGAAACTGAGGTCGGTGATCAACAGACCCAGAACAACACCGCAAATTGTCATCGGCACTGTCAGCCAAATAACAATCGGTTGTTTGAGCTTGCCGAACATAAGTATGGTGATGAAGAACATGATGCCAAACGCGAGTGGTATCCGCTGGGTCAGCGTCACGTTCGCCTCTTTACTGGCTTCATATTCACCCCCCCACTCTAGGCCATAGCCAGGCGGCAAGGGTATGGCTTCAACATCGCCTCTAATTCTATCGAAGGTCCGGGTCGGATTATGCCCAAGCGGCGGATTGGCCAACGCGTGTATTGTGGGTGTGCGGTGTCGTCTGTAGATAGTCGCATCGACTGACTCAAGCCTAAGCTCATCTACGATCTGCGACATCGGTATATGCGCTTGTTGGGTAGGACTCCACACAAGCCGTTCGAGAATGTTTTCCAAGTCAGTTCGTTCATCCAAAGGCGCTCGAGCAACAATAGGGAGTAGCTTGTCGTTGTCTCTAAATAGTCCGACATTGACCCCCAACGTTGCAAACGCTAACGCTTGTGATAAGTCTCGGCGCGTGACGCCAGCCACCTGAGCGCGGGTCGCATCAAAGTATGGCACCAACTCTAGCTGCGGCTGACGCCAGTTGACCTTACGATCGCGGAGCTCATGCCCTAGATACACCGCCAACGCCTGGTCGGCTAATTCTCTAAGCACATCCGAATTTGGACCAGAAAAACGGGCTTCAATCTTCGAATTACCACTTGGCGTAAACTCCGCCCGGGATATCTGTATCTCCGACTCGGGCTTCAATTCTCGCAATACATTCGATGCAGTAATCATCATGTCGTCCATCGCCTGAACGTCAGCGACCCGAACAACAATCTGTGCATAGGCAGAATTGGGTTGCTCAGGATTCATGATCGTCGTAAACCGCGTCGCACCCCGACCGATGAAACTCGTGACCCGTTCAACCCCTGGTTGGGTCGCGACTTCCGTCTCAAGCTCGATAATGTCGGCCTCGGTTTTCAATATATCTGTCCCTTCTGGGAGACGATAGTCGATGTAAAAGAGCGGACTATTCGTCATCGGGAAAAAGCCTTGCTTAACGAATTGAAAACCCCACAGACATGTGAAGAGCACGCCGACGATGACGAGCGCGCTAAGCCAGGCGTGTCTCACACTGAATCCTAGTAGCACGCGATAAGGGGCATAACCCCACCCGGAATATAGTTCCGATTCTTGAACAGGTGTACCTGGTCGTAGTAAATAGCTACCAAAAAGAGGCACCACGGTGACGGCCAACACCCAGCTTAGGAGCAATGAAACAGACACCACCTGAAACAAAGAAATCAGAAAGTGTCCGCTGTTATCATCCGCCAGGCTGATCGGCCCAAAAGCCATGATGCCAATGATTGTGGCGCCAAGAAGAGGAAATTGCGTGCGTTTGACGGCTTGTTCAGCGGCTTGCCCGGGCGATAGCCCTTTGCGCACACCGATGATCATCCCTTCAGCAACCACGATGCCGTTATCGACTAACATGCCCATGGCGATCATGAGCGCGCCTAGCGAAATTCGCTGTAACTCGACGCCCATCATGGACATGATGGCAAGGCTACCCATCACTGTCAGAAGTAACACAGCCCCAACAACAGTACCAGCACGCCAGCCCATAAACAGACAAAGAGCAGCTACTACTGTCAGTACGGACAGGAGTAAGTTTTTTAAGAACTCCTGTATGGCCAAATCGACGACCTTGTGCTGAGCATAGATTTCAGACACTTCCATGCCGAGGGGAAGCGATGCGCGAAGTTCGTTCATGCGCGTCTCGATGGCACGACCCACCTCGACTACATTCTTGCCTTCAACTATCGATACGCCAACGGTAAACGACGGCTTGCCTTGATGGCGGATGAGTTGAAAAGGAACCTCAATGGGTTCGCGAGTGATTGTCGCGACATCAGACAGACGGATAATTTCTGTCGAACCAGGGCGGCCGATGCGCATATCACCGACAGCTTGAACACTGTTAAAAGCCATCTGCGGGGCGATACGCAACCGGCGGCCCTCGAAGGCGACAGATCCGGCCGGTGTGACCTGATTCTGTACCGCGATACTTGAGAACACTGCTTCGATCGGTAAACCCAACCTAGTCAGCCGCGTATGGTCAAGTTCGACATAGATCGCTTCGAAGGGTTCACCGGCAGTTTGGACTTTGGCAACATCTGGCACAGCCTTGAGCGACGTCGAAACGAAGCGAGATATGTCTCTGATCTCCCCTGCTGTGTAGCCTTCAGTACTGACTGCATACATAACGCCATAGATGTCGCCAAAATCATCCTCCACCAACGGCGTGCCAGCCCCAGGAGGAAGACGTCCCGCGGCTTCAATCACACGGCGTCGAAGCTCATCAAATATCTGTGGGGTGTCGTCCTCACCATACTGCTCAAGTAGGTCTATCTGAACTTCAGATCGCCCAGATACTGACTTAGACGTCAGTTCGTCAACATAAGGCAACTCCTGGATTGCCGCTTCAATTACATCGGTTACTTCCTGCTCAACTTCGTGGGCGGACGTACCGTCATACTGAGTCACAATCAGAACGGTTTTTATCGGGAACTTGGGGTCTTCTAACCGACCCACCGTATCAATGCCAACAAACCCACCAACTAGACAAGCGATGACCAAGATCCAGGTATATAGGGGCTTTTCTATCGCAAAACGAGCAGCGTTATTCACGGTTTAGGATTGATCTTGAAAGGGTCGAACCCGCATGCCGGGTTGGAGTTGGCTGGCACCAGTAGTAACAATGTATTCACCATCTGAAAGACCGCTGATCACAGGTACACCCTGCGTTTCCGGAACACCAACTTGCACCGACCGTTTGCTGACCTCTTGTGTCTCCTGATTGAACACCCAAACAAAGAACGATTTGTCAGGCGCACTCACGAGAGAGTTAGCTGGGACAAAGGTTTGCACAGTTGTCGATGGATCCTTAAGTTCAACGTAAATCGTTGCAGACATCCCTGGAAGAATATTCCAAGACTCGGGTCGTTCCATGATGAGCGATATCTCATAAGTCTGTGCGACGGAATCGGCTTCGCCTTTGTTCTCATACAACGACAACGGAAACTGCTCGTTGGGCAAAAAATCAAACTCTGCGTGTATGGATATGATTTGCTCTTGATTACCAGTCGCCGCCAACGCTTCGGGCACGTTGCCAACCACTAACACTTGGCCGAGATCGAGAAGCCGCGCGATCTTGGTACCGCGCTCGATGTTGACATGGTTGTCCACATAGCGTTCCGCAACATAGGCATCAAAAGGTGCCACGATACGGCTATCCTCGAGTCGCTCCTGAGCTTTCTCCAAACGGACAAGTTGCAATTCATAAACCGATCGTGCGTCATCAACAGCGGAACGCGCGATGCCCTTTTGAGCTAAAACCTTTTGCTTGCGCTGCAAATCCTGGGCGGCAATTTTCACCTGAACTTCGGCTTCTTTGATCGCAAGTTCAAAGTCCCGTGCATCTAAGGACGCCAACAAATCACCCACCTTGATCTCCTGCCCTTCACGTATAGGAAGTTCAACCAAGGGGCCTGCTACTTCGAAGGAAACGTCGACAACTTGTCGAGCTTCTACTCGCCCAACAAATCGATGGTGTATGGCGCGCCGTGCATCTTTAACTTCAAAGAGCTTGGCTGGTCGCACGACTTGTGATTCAGGTGTTGGTGGAGTCCGGTCTTGGCACCCTGCGCTTAGCAGAACCAACAACAGGCCGAAGAAATAAATTTTCATAACTGGCTATTCTAGGGTGTTAACACGACGGCATCACCTGGAAACTAGGCGTGCATAGTCTTGACTTGCGAGGGTGACTTTACGAGCCCCGGCCAGTCGCAGCAACATCTTCTCGAGTGAAATCCAGGGATCGCCGGGCTTTTGTCCCTTACCCTGCTGATCGACGAGGGCGCATTCAGCCAGAACGGGTAGTGGATCCTTAATGCGACGTGCGAAGTCTTGCACGATGCGTTGGCGCGCTGGGGGTAGGCGTTGTGAGTCACCTAAGCGCCGCATCTGAGCGGTTAGTGCCCCCAAAATCGCGAAGAGCGCGGCCCCTTCTTGGCGCAGCACATCCAATATGTGCACCACGCGGGGTCGGTCGCCTTCCATCATCGCGTCGATCAAATCAAAGCTTGTGAAACGACTCGAGTCCTCTAGCGATGCTGCCATCGCTTCAGCAGAAATTGGTGACGGCAGGTCCTGCAATACTAGCTTGTGAATCTCTTGCGATGCTGCCAGCAAATTACCTTCAACCTTGTCACACAAATATTGCACGGCATCTGAGTCAGCAGTGAGTCCTTGTTCTCTCATTCTCTGATTTAACCAACGTGGAAGTTGTTTGTGCGATAGTGGCCAAATTAATGACACCGCTCCGGCTTTATCGATCGCCTTGAACCAAGCACTAGAACGTTGCCTAGGTTCGAGACGTATTGTGCGGATCAACATCATCGTCTCCCCACCTGCAGCATTGTCCTCGATCCAAGCACGGAGCGAATCAGATGCTTCGCGATCAAACTTCTTACCTGGCACACGCACGTCGAGAATTTTCTTTTCCGCAAAGAGCGACAGGCTCGAGCTATCGTGGCTCAGTTCGTGCCATTTGTAGCTGCCTTCAGCGTGATGAATGGAGCGTTCCGTAAATCCTTCATTGCGAGCGGCTGCGATAATTGCATCACAAGCTTCTTCAACAAGAAGCGTTTCATCGCCAGATACTAAATAGATCGGGAGCAGCTTCGTCTTGAGATGGGAGGCGAGTTCCTCGCTCTTGATTTGCACGCGCCTAGGCTAACACTACGTCGGGCCGCGAGTGACTAGGTCCATGGCTCTCACAATCTGGCCAACAACGTCTTGAACAATCTCTTGCTGAACGAGTCTCTGCTCCTGATTGCTGCCAACAATATTGCCTCGATCGATGCGATAAACACGTTGCCGCTCGATCCAAATTGCTGGAGCTAGGACCGTGCCCGCACGATCCATGAGCTGATAATTAACCGCATAGTCAATCTCATATTCCGCAGCACGGGCTTGCCCTGATGTAGAAACACTGTGTCGTTCACTACGTTGATCGAGAATATCCACAACGACGGCAGCCTGATCTGGAGCCGTTTCTGGTATACCGAGTTGTTGCAAGCTCTGGCGCAATGGACTGACTACCTGGAAGCGGGTTTTACCGGTAATGGCAAAGCTCTCAAACGAACCTTCCAAGCCATAATTGCGCAGATGAAAACCACACCCGACCAACAATCCAACAAGGCATATCGTGGTTAGCCTAACGAACAACGACGTTAACCAACTTGTTTGGAACCACAATTTCTTTGATGATTTCTTTGCCATCAATATGTTTGACCACGTTATGTTCAGTCTTCGCTACGACAAGAATATGTTCTTTATCGGCACCTGCAGCAACTTCTATGTTGCCACGAACCTTGCCGTTGACCTGTACAACCATCTGTACAGAGGTCTGCTCAAGCGCGCTCTCGTCTACTTCAGGCCAAGGCGAATCAATGAGCGCTGCGGTTTCGCCTAAGCTCGCCCAAAGACTATGTGCAATATGGGGCGCTATCGGCGATATAGCGATGAGTGCGATGCGTATCGCCTCGCCAACCGCACCTCGATCGTTGTCATCAACAACCTCGAGTTTGCCGATCTCATTGCACAGTTCCATCACGCCAGAAACAACGGTATTGAATTGAATACGGCGGCCGAAATCATCATCCGCCTTTTTGAGAGTCTCATGCGCTTTTCGCCGCACTGCTTTGGCGCCATCACTTAACTTAGATCGATCAAATTTGGGCGTCGGACCTGCGCTCACAAACTGATCGACTAAGTTCCAAATCTTCTTCAAAAATCGGCTGGCGCCTTCAAGACCAGCCTCACCCCACTCAAACGATTGATCCGGTGGGGCTGCGAAAATCACGGCGGTGCGAACAGCGTCCGCGCCATATCGATCCAGGAGTTTCTGTGGGTCCCCGGCATCCCCAGAAGACTTGGACATCTTCTTACCGCCTTGGAGCACCATGCCCAACATAAGCAGTTTGTGGAAAGGTTCATTGCCATCCACGAGACCTTCATCGCGCATGAGTTTGTAGAAAAATCGTGCATACAATAGATGCAGAATCGCATGCTCAATGCCGCCTACATAAAAATCTACTGGCGCCCAAAAACGCGCGCGCTCGTCAACCATAGGCGAATTTGCATCAGGACAAGCAAATCGGGTGTAGTACCAAGAGGACTCTACAAACGTATCGAAGGTGTCTGTTTCCCTTCTCGCAGCTTTGCCGCAGCTCGGACAGTCGACATTGAGGAAACTGTCCATCGTCACTAATGGGGAACGTACGCCTTCGAACTTGACCTCCGTCGGGAGCACCACTGGGAGATCCTGCTCAGGCACTGGCACGACGCCACATGCTTCACAGTGGATCATGGGTATCGGACAACCCCAATAGCGCTGTCGCGAAACACCCCAATCCCGTAGCCGATAGTTTGTTACCCTGCGGCCAGCGCCTTTGGTTTCTAACGCACCCGCGATGGCATCGAACGCACCATCGAAATCGAGCCCGTCGAACTCCCCTGAGTTCACAACGCTGCCATGCTCAACAAACGCTTCAACCGCGATATCACACTTCTCATCCGCAAGCGGCTCGATCACTTGAACAATGGGTATGTCGTACTTTTTAGCAAACTCCCAGTCTCTTTGGTCGTGACCTGGTACAGACATGACTGCACCGGAGCCATATTCCATTAAAACAAAGTTAGCAACCCAAACCGGAAGTGATTCGCCGGTCAGCGGATGGGTAACAGTAGTCGCGGTCGCAATTCCCGCCTTCTCCATGGTCGCGAGGTCCGCTTCGGCTGTAGTCGCTTTTTTACACGCTTCGACAAACGCACTAACGTCACTATCACTTTCTGCCGCTAACAACGCGAGGGGATGTTGCGCCGCTACAGCAACGTAGGTTGCTCCGAGTAAAGTATCAGGGCGGGTGGTGAAGACTGTCAGCGTGTCCTGCCCCTCAATTTCGCCATCAATGGCGAAGTCGATCTCTACACCTTGTGATCGTCCAATCCAATTGCGCTGCATGCTCTTCACAGATTCTGGCCAACCATTCATCTGATCCAGCTCGTCCCGCAGCTCCTCTGCATACTCTGTAATTTTCATGAACCACTGAGCCATTTCGCGTCGCTCAATCACAGCGCCAGAACGCCAACCGCGACCGTTCTCCACTTGCTCATTAGCAAGGACGGTCTGATCGACTGGATCCCAATTCACCACAGAATTCTTGCGGTAGACCAAGCCTTTCTCAAAGAGCTTTATGAAAAGCCATTGTTCCCAGCGGTAATACTCTGGATCGCAAGTTGCAAACTCTCGACTCCAATCGATACCAAACCCAAGACGCTTCATTTGCCCGCGCATGTAGGCGATGTTGTCCTTGGTCCAAGAAGCTGGCGGAATTCCATTTTTAATCGCCGCATTTTCGGCAGGCAAGCCAAACGCATCCCAGCCCATAGGTTGCATGACGTTGAACCCCTTTAGCCGGTGATAGCGGTTGATAACGTCGGTAAGGGTGTAGTTACGCACATGGCCCATGTGCAGTTGACCACTCGGATACGGAAACATGCCGAGGCAATAGTACTTCTCACCTTCGCCCGATTCCGATGCCCTGAAGCTGTCGTGCTCATTCCAATGTTCTTGCGCCTGCGTTTCTACCGCATGCGGGTCATAAACCGCGTTCATAGCTACCCTGTTTGGATGATTAAAGTTGCATGAAAAATTAGGGGCGCAAGGATACCACCTCGCCGCCACCAAGAAAGGCCTGGCAACGTGCTTGGATGGAAAGGTTGCTAGAGGCGGAAAGGATGCCGCGAGCTCGGCACGACCTAACTAAGCTGTCCGTAGGGTGCTTCGGGAAACAGGACCTTAACTGGCGTGCCGCGAAGCGTAGTGGCGAGATGTACTAAAAAACTACCTACACCAGCCGCACCCTGCATGTAGCCGGTCTGTGCCTGAACAAAGTCTGGTTGGCTCCGGTGTTCCGCTTGAGGCCAAAACCGCGTCTGCTCATCACCTTCGCTGCGTCGAATCACTTCATTCCCGACACGTTGCGCAAGCTCCAGATAAGCCTCGTCTCCCGTCGCACGGTACATCCACAACGCATGATCGCCGATACCTGCGTCACAACAGCACTGGCTGATGTTGTTCCAATATCCGCGGTCACGTTGCTCAGGGGCGCCAGTTGCCGCAAGTCCTCGGTCGAGTCCCCGCGACCACTCCATCCACTTTGGATCGTCGGTTATTTGCCCAAGTAGGTAGAACAAGCGCGCGGTCCCTGCGGGACCATGACAGAACCCCAGATAAAACCGGTGCGGCCGACCATCATTTAGAATGTGCGGGACTAGGTAACCATCCTCCCCGACCGGCTCGGCCATCGCTTGGACATGCCCAGCACCAGCACACGCCGCGTCCAAATATCGCTCGTCTCCGGTGGCTTGGAAGACCCGCGCCATGAAGTATGCGACGCCTGCTGTGCCATGCGCGAAGTTTGGCGCATCGAATGGCCAAGGAATATCTTCCATCAGCTGCCAGCGCACACCACCGTCTGCTGTCTGCGCAACTTCTAACAACCGATCAGCGATAGCGCACACCCAGGTCAACAAGTCCTCGTGGACGCCATGTTCATGGGCGTGGAGATAATAAAGCCCAATCCCTGCCGCGCCCTCGGCAACGTCATAGATCTCTCGCTGACCTTCTACTCCCGTTAGATTCGCATACGGCATCGGCGCCACCCAACCAATACCCGCACCGATATCCGTCGCTTGATCGCGCAGTTTTTGCACGCAATGTCGCGCAGCCTGGGTAAACGACTCATCATCGCTGCCTCGAGCAAGTTCTGTAAAAACAAATGCATATCCAGCCCAACCGCCGAGCGCAGAACATGTAAGCGAATCTTTTTGATGCACATAGGCAATCAAGTCTCGCCCAGCACTCACTGCCGTCTCTAGGAACCGTGGTTCACCCGTCGCTTGATGCAGTTCTAAGTAGTACAACGCAATACCGGCGGAGCCCGCATAAAGGGTACGCAGGCGGACATCCGGTACTTCATTCGCAAGCCCCCAAACTACGCCATGCTCAGTTTTGTGGGCATGACGCGAAATCCATGTTTCCGCTTGTAGCGCAATATCCAAATATTCTTTATGTGTGGGCATGTCTTCTAACCTGCTGTGGATAAATACCAATGTAACCCTAACCGGTGACGTTGGGGTGATGGCCTCGGCATTTTCTTCAAGCCGGACACCTTACCCCCTCTTATCCGTTACGATGCCTTATGAGCTAGTTGGCTGTCACATTGTCCGCTTTTCGACACTCACTTGACGCCAAACCACCACTGTCATCCCAAACAAGAAGATCAACAATGGCCAATGCCCCCAAAAGTTAAAGGGAGTTGTACCCTCCATCACATCGAACTCAGCGGTCAAGGTACCGGCCGTAAACTGGGGTAGTTGTTTCACTATATGGCCTCGGTGGTCAATCACTGCCGTCAGTCCGTTGTTCGTCGCACGTAACATCCATCGACCATTCTCAAAGGCTCGCGCCTGTGCGATCTGTAGGTGCTGTGGAGGCCCAAAGCTCGCGCCAAACCACGTGTCATTCGAAATAGTGGCCAGCACAGCAGCAGAATTCGCAGCACGCCGCATGCTCTCGGGGTAGGCAACTTCATAACAGATTGCCATCGCGATCTCACCAATACCCGTAGTGATATTCGGTTGGTCCGAAGCGCCCGGGGAAGTTGTGGACATTGGCAGATCGAAAAACTGAATCAAACCTCTTAACAAACTCTCTAACGGAACGTATTCGCCAAAAGGCACTAAGTGATGTTTGCTAAATCGCCCATTCGCAGCCCCCAAGCCTAACGCCATATTGTAGAAACGATACCCGTCATCCAAGACTTCGACGCCTGGAATCCCAACAATCAGACTTGTATCGTTTTTCAACGCTCGTTCGGTGAGTTCCTCAAGCCAAAGCTGTGCCCGCTGAGGATATTCCGTTATTGCAGCTTCGGGCCAAATTACAACATCACTTTGCCAATGAGCCGCCGTGAGATCGACATGGGCTTGGTAATTTGGCAGGGCGCTTTCTGGACGCCATTTAATCGACTGATCGATGTTGGCTTGAACCAGCGCCACTGAGTGGCGAGCCTTGGTATCGACCCAATCAACTTGCAAGAAGAGAGCCCCCACAAGCCAGGGTAATACAGCAACACCTGTGGCAAGTACTCGCAAACTTTTATGTGTAATCGCAACCACGAGCGCAGAGGAACTTAGGACAAGTAATGCGCTGGCTCCCAGCACGCCAAACACCGGCAACCAGCCAGCAAACTGCGTACTGATAAGTGCATTGGCACCGTACAACCACGGAAATCCAGTCAGCAACCAAGTCTGCGCCCAGTCAAATAAGGCCCAGCAAGCGGTGAAAAGCACTAAATTTGCAACCGGGCTCTGACCCTTTGCTTTGCCGCTCTGACCCTTTGCTTTGCCGCTCTGATCCTTTGCTTTGTCATAGAGCCAGCCTATCGGCCAACAAAACAAAGCAGACACAAATAGGACGAAGAGTAGGACTAAGAAACCAGCGAGAATCGGTGTTGCACCGCCATAAACATTGATACTGACGTACACCCATGACGCACCAACGCCATATTTGCCTATGCCAAAGAACCAAGTAATGAGCGCAGGGTTAACGGCGGGAGCGTTGACGCAGTAAAAGATCCCAGCGATGGCGACTACCGTCACGGACCACCAGTCCACAGGTGCAAAGCCTAGGCAATACACGCCACCTAAAATTGATGCGAGCAGGTAGAGCCAGATGGTGGCCCTACGCGGGTGTGTTAACACGCAATAGACGTAAGCGACGTGAGTCCGCGTTTAGTACTTCGAAATGTAAATCCCCCACGTCTACGGTTTCTCCGCGATCTGGTAGGTGACCGAACGCTTTGAGGACAACACCGCCAATCGTGTCGAATTCCTCATCGCTAATGGTAGTGGCGAAGTACTCATTAAAGTCCTCTACCGTCATATTCGCTTTGACATGGAAACTATTGGGTTCTAGCTGCTTAACGAGGCTATCGTCGTCCACATCGTATTCATCCTCAATCTCGCCGACGATCTGTTCCAGTACATCCTCGATTGTGACGGCACCTGAAACCTGTCCATATTCATCAACGACGATGGCCATGTGGTTTCTGGTCGAGCGAAATTCTTGCAGTAACACGTTTAGTCGTTTGCTTTCCGGGATTACAGAAGCTGGACGGATGCAATCCTTCATCGAGAATTTGCTGTGGTCTTGCGCCAACACGAGCGGCAATAGATCCTTCGCGTGCAAAATGCCCTTGATGTCATCAACATCATCCCCGACCACCGGAAATCTTGAGTGTCTCGCATCTATTACTATTGGCAGTAATTCCGCAGGTTCTTGATCTTCCTGAACAACCACAAGCGAGCTTCGTGGAATCATGATGTCGCGCGCATGCATGTCACCAACATGCATTGCCCCGAGAAACATGTTCAACGCTTCTTCATCAAAAAGCTGACGCTTGGCAGCATCGCGCAGCAGCGTCATCAGTTCATCAAGATTCTCAGGTTCGTCAGAAAATAGATCTGAGATCCATTCACGGACACTCCGCCGCGGTTCGTGGCGGTCCTCGAATTTGCTGGGTGAGTTATCCGGATCTCGGCGCCGATCCTGAATCGGAGCTTTAGGCGGCGAGTCTGATTTCGAAGCTGTGCGAGCGACGGTCATTTCATGCCGCTCTGAATTTGAACTCATTAATTATTTGAGCAGTGTCCTTAAGATGCATGTATACGGGGACCAATACGGATTTGCAAGCATCAAAGATAAGGGTCCGGAACACCTAAGCTAGCAAGCACTGCTACTTCGACGGCTTCCATTTCCTCAGCTTGTCCTTCTTCGACATGGTCGTAGCCCATCAAGTGCAGGACTCCGTGCAGAACGAGATGAGTCGCATGTTGCTCAAGCGGTTTGTTCTGCTCTCGGGCTTCGCGCTCGACAACCGGCCAACAGATCGCAATGTCCCCCAAAATGGGCGCATCGACTGCAATCTCGTCATTAATTTCGACAGGGAAACTTAAGACGTTGGTAGGTTTATCGATACCTCGATAGGTCGCATTCAATGATCGTGATTCTTCTGCACTGCAGACTCGGATACAGACGGAACGATTTGCTGTAACCGCCAACTCGCGCACCAAGGCAGCAAGCCAGTCTTCACAATCAGTTTGATCTAATACAGGTTCGGTGAATTCTTCCGCGTGCTGAACTTCAACTCGCATCTCGATCACTATCGCGGCCCTGAGCATCGACTGCCGCATAGGCTTCAACGATTTTCTGCACAAGGGGGTGGCGAACAACATCTTTAGAACCAAAGTGGGTAAAGTGAATGCCCTCCACCTGGCGCAAGACATTGCGCACGTTGATCAATCCCGAACTTTCGCCTCTGGGTAGATCGATCTGAGTGATGTCTCCCGTGATTACAGCGGTTGAACCAAAGCCGATGCGCGTCAAAAACATCTTCATCTGTGCGATTGTCGTGTTTTGGCTTTCATCCAGAATGATGAACGCGTTGTTCAAGGTCCTGCCTCTCATGTAAGCCAGAGGTGCCACCTCGATGATGTTGCGCTCGATGAACTTGTTCACCCGTTCGACGCCCATCATTTCGTACAAAGCGTCGTAGAGCGGACGTAAATAGGGGTCAATTTTTTGTGCTAGATCACCGGGTAGAAAGCCGAGTTTTTCTCCGGCTTCGACCGCAGGTCTGACTAACAAAATACGAGCGACTTTTTGTGTTTCCAGCGCTTCGACCGCACAAGCGACGGCAAGGTAAGTTTTCCCTGTACCAGCTGGGCCGATACCAAAACTGACATCAAAGTTCCGAATCGCCCTGCAGTAGGAGTGTTGATTGCCTCCACGAGGCTTCACAGGTTTCTTATAGGTGCGGATGACCAAGTCTCCGCGACTCTCGCTGTTGCGCTTCTCGTTTTGGTCTGTTGCTACGTTCGCATCAGACTCGACCAATGCTTCTACGCCAGCCTCTTGTAGGTACAGATGTACAAAATCAGGCTCTATCGTCTCTCGATCATAGGTTTCACGGTACAGTTGATGCAGTAACGCTTCGGCGGCTTCCACCCGCTGCTCCGGACCGGAAATCTGAAACTCATTACCTCGATTACGAATGTGCACAGACAAGCGCTTCTCGAGGTGCTTAATGTTCTGATCAAGTGGGCCAGACAGCGCTGCGAGGCGAGCAGGATCATTAGGTTCGAGGGTGGTTTTACGTGTGAGCGCGACAACACGAGCGTCTTCCGAAGATGGTTTATTTTCCAAACTGCACCAATATTTTATCTCTACTTCTGTCTCGACTTGGGTCTACAAGAGCGTGGTGAACCAACTCAGCTTACCATAAGCCCCTTTAAGGAATTGGGTAGGGCCGCCGTGATTTGGACATCAACGAACTCGCCAATGTGCTTTTCGTCGGCCACAAAATTGACCACCCGGTTGTTCTCTGTGCGCCCAGCGACTTCACCACTGCCCTTCTTGGCGATACTTGTGACCAACACCCGCTGGGTACTCTCAACCATCGCCGCAGATATGGCCTCTGCCTGTTCACGTATTTTCGCCTGGAGAATCTGAAGTCGTTCTTTCTTGACCGTTTCGGGCGTGCCGTCTTCTAGAGCCGCAGCCGGAGTGCCCGGGCGCGCGCTATAGATAAAACTGAACGATACGTCATATCCAATCTCATCAATGAGATCCATCGTGTCTTGGAAGTCCTCTTCACTCTCACCAGGGAAGCCAATAATGAAGTCAGACGAAAGACTGATGTTGGGCCGAACTTCGCGCAAACGCGCTATTTTGTCGATGTATTCCTCTCTTGTGTGCCCGCGCTTCATTGCGGCAAGGATACGGTTCGAACCGGATTGCACGGGTAGATGAAGATGATCGACTAATTCTGGCACCGATCCGTAGGCATCAATTAAGTTATCGCCAAAATCCAATGGATGTGAGGTGGTATAGCGTACCCGCTCAATACCCGGCACTTCAGCGATGTAATGTACGAGTTCAGCTAAGTCCGCAAAATCATCATCAATAGCACCTCGGAAGGAATTCACATTCTGCCCGAGTAGATGAATTTCGCGAGCACCTTGTCGAGCCAGCGCGATCGCCTCTACCATCACGGACTGCACAGAACGGCTGACTTCCTCGCCCCGTGTGTAGGGTACGACGCAAAACGAACAGTACTTGCTGCACCCTTCCATAATAGAGAGAAAGGCAGAGGGACCCTCGAGCTTCGGTTCCGGCATTCGGTCGAACTTCTCGACTTCCGGAAAAGTGACATCGACGACTGGCAATTTTTGGCTGTGCGCGCGTCCCACCATATCACCGAGACGGTGAATCGTTTGCGGCCCAAAGATCATATCCACATAGGGCGCTCGTTTGCGTATCGCATCACCCTCTTGGCTTGCGACACAGCCACCTACGCCAATGACAAGATCAGGGTTAGCGGCTTTTAGTGACCGCCAACGACCGAGCTGATGGAAGACCTTTTCCTGTGCTTTTTCTCGTATAGAGCAAGTATTGAGAAGAATGACATCCGCATCCGTCGCGTCGTCGACAACAACATAACCACAGTCTTCCGCCAAGACATCGGCCATACGTGCAGAGTCGTATTCGTTCATCTGGCAGCCGTGCGTTTTGACAAATAGTTTCTTCATAACCCGTATTAGGCGTGAGGCTTCAAATTAAAAAGGGCGCGCATTATAGGCAAAGCTCAGCGGGACTCCCAGCGCTGTATGAAGTCTTCTATCGTCACAACTGCCTTCCTTTGAAACGCTTTATCGTAGACGGCAAACAACACGCCTTGGTCCGCTTTCAGCGAGAGCAGCAGCGTACAACCTTCTGGCCCACCGGTTTCCATATGTGGCTGCGCGTCAGGCGGTGATATCGCATAGGCGCCCGTCGGACGCACTATCGTTTGCGTTGATCCATCGAGCTGAATCTCCTCTAGATGCTGTTCACCCGTGAGGATCAACGTTGTGGTCGCCGCGACATGGCTGTGACGTTCACAGTAACCACCCTCGGGTCGAAAACGCATGAGCATGTCTAACTGGCCAGCGTCCGTGTCATAGCCTAAAACGCTGTACTCATAGTCTAGGTGATAGTCGACCTCGCCAGGTGCATCTGTAATGTGGTGCCAATCGACCGAATGAAATTCATCGCTATATACCGTCTTCACGCCTACTCGTCTCCTGCCGAAAGTGCTCGGCGCATCAAGAAGTTAGTCAGGGTAACACCATCGCCTTGGGTCACAGTTTGCTTTTGCTCGACGAGAAATCCATGGGCCTCGAAGAAAGGGCGGGCTGTAATACTGACATGGGCAGATAGAATTTTTAGGTTCAGCGCCGCGGCGCGTTTGACGATTTCACCCATTAAACACGTTGCAACACCACGTCGCTGCCAATCTTTATGCACAAACATGTGGTCTACCAGGCCATCCGCTTGCACATCTGAGTAGCCGATGATCTCACCATCCAATTCGACAACAAAAGGTGAGATCATTTGCATCCGTTCGGTCCATTGCTGTTGATCTCGTTCGGATGGTGACCAGGCGTCGACTTGAGAAGCACTGTAGTCGCCTAGATTAACGGTATGTATCGTGTCGTGAAAAAGCCGCCACAACGTCAATTCTTCGCCAACTCGCATGTCTCGAACGGCAAAGTCAAACCGGTTTTTCACCATTTAATTCCTACTTTCTGGTCTTGAAAACTGGCAAACTGCCCCCAAATTGACCCTTAGACCTAACTCAAGTCCGTATCGAAGTTTATGAGCGACAAAGATCAAGCTAAGCATGTGTACCGCATCCTGTTCCACAACCAAGGACAGGTGTATGAAGTTTACGCACGCAATATCTACCAAAGCGAACTTTACGGCTTCGTAGAAATCGAAGACTACACGTTTGGTACTCGCTCACAGATGTTGATTGATCCCGCTGAGGATCGTTTGAGAAACGAATTCGAAGGTGTGCAGCGGTCATTCATCCCAATGCATTCAGTCGTGCGGATCGACGAAGTAGAGAAGGAAGGCGTCGCGAAAATCACCGACGGCAAAGGCGACAAAGTCACCCCGTTTCCAATGCCCGTGCCCCGCGACACCAAATAGCTGCCCAGTCCTCACCCTATCCGGGCTTAGTAGCCTTCAGCTAAAAACGGAAAAGCGCCCAACACATGCGGTGGCGCAAGCGGTTGTTCTCTCGTAACTAGACTCGGGGTCAGTTGATCTAAGCTGTTGATTCCTGCCAAGGCCATGGTCGTCTTTATCTCGTGCTCCAAGATTTTCAACGCCGTTAACAACGCCGTTAACAACGCCTCTGTACCACCTGCGGCCATCGCTAAGCCTTCGAACCGACCCATACCGATATAGTCCGCGCCTAAACAAAGCCCTTTCACTACGTCGGCGCCACGCATAAAGCCGCCATCGACAACCACCGGAACACGACCATCCACTGCTTCAGCGACTTCCGGCAACGCGTCGATGCACGCGCGGGTGTGATCTAGCTGTCGTCCACCGTGGTTGCTGACGTACACAACATCTACCCCAGCTTCGACACACCGAGCGGCATCTTCTGCGACACCAACACCCTTAATGATCAGTGGAATATCAAATTTCTCTTTAATGTGGGCTACCGTATCCCAGGACATTTTGGACTGGCCGCCTTGGAATCCACCGCCACCGTCATTGCCACTCGCGATGCGGCCCGATAACGGTACATATCGCTTCAGGATATCCCGTTCGCGGCGAGAGTATGTTTGGGTATCTGCTGTCAGACAAAACGCTTTGTAACCAGCCGCTATGGTCCGTTCGATAATGTCATCCATCCAAGCTTCGTCACCCACTAAGTAGAGCTGGTAGATGCGCGGTCCGTCCACAATTTCGGGTAGCTCCTCGAATGTGGGTGAACAAACGGAACTTAAAATTTGCATGATGCCGAATTCCTGCACCGCCTTGGCAACGCTCGCACCACCACCTTCTTCAAAGACTTGTATCGAGCCAATAGGGGGCATGATGACGGGTATACGCATTGGCACGCCGAGGAATTCACTTTCGGTATTTACCTCGCTCACATCGTTCAATATGCGGGGTTTGAACACCCAAGAGTCGACACCGCCCCGATTGCGCCGCAACGCGCTCTCACTATCGGCACCACCAACTAGATAGTCCCAACTACCTTGGTCTAGATTACGTTTCGCCTGGCGGATAATTTCATGAATCGTTAAAAAATCTGGCACTGCTTCCTCCCCAAAAGCTTCGCGTGATTTGGCACGGGCGTTAGCTTAGCACGACGGGTAAACTACGCTATTTTGTAATCCACTTTTCTAGATACGAGGAGACACTTTCATGGCAGGAATGGTCATCATTGGCGCGGGGCACGCAGCCGGACAAGCGGCAGCAAGCCTGCGACAAGAGAAGTATGAGGGACCAATCACGATTATCGGTGACGAAGCCCACATTCCCTACCAACGACCACCGTTATCTAAACAATATCTAGCGGGTGAACAAGGGATCGAGCGCGTCTACCTTAGACCAGAAAAATTCTATGCCGACAAAGACGTCACACTTGTTTTGAATACACGTGCGACAGCAATCGATCGGGATGCGCGAAAAATCGATCTCGACAATGGCGATAGCGTGGCATACGAAAAGTTGATCGTCGCCACGGGCAGCCGACCTCGGATTCTTAACATCGACGGCTCGGATCTAAACGGCATTCATTACCTGCGGACCATCGCAGACGTTGACGCGATCCGTACTGAAATGGGCGAGGCTAAGAGTTTAGTAATTGTTGGTGGCGGTTACATCGGCCTGGAGGTTGCCTCGGTCGGCGTGCAAGCGGGATTGGAAGTGCATGTACTTGAGATGGAAGAACGCATTTTGCAGCGGGTCACGACACCAGAAATGTCGGCTTACTATCACAAACTACACACAGATCGTGGCGTCCACCTACACACCACCACTGGGGTTACCGGTTTCGCGGGCGACGGACGTGTTGCAAAAGTATTGTGTGGTGACGCGGGAGAATTCGACGCCGATCTTGTCATTGTTGGCATAGGGATCATCCCTAACGTCGAGCTCGCACAAGAAGCAGGTCTGGAAGTCGACAACGGCATCGTCGTCGATGATCACTGCCAAACGTCTGATGAGAACATTTTCGCTGCAGGAGATTGTACAAATCACCCGAACCCGTTGCTCGACCGGCGATTACGCTTGGAATCTGTACCGAACGCCATGGAACAAGCTAGGGTTTGTGCTGCTAATGTGCTGGGTGGCGATAAGAACTACGCCTCGATCCCATGGTTTTGGTCCGATCAGTACGAGTTAAAGTTACAGATGGTTGGCTTTTCAGCGGACGGGGACCAACAAGTTGTTCGAGGCGACATGGATGCCCATCAGTTTGCGGTCTTCTACCTAAACAACGGTAAAGTTGTCGCGGCCGACGCAGTCAACAGCCCCAAGGAATTCATGATCTGTAAGCAGCTCGTCGGCCAAGCTGTTGATGCTGCGGTCCTCGGAGATCCGGACTCAGATCTTAAAGTGTTGTTGGGCTAGCTCATTGGATGCTATCAATCCTAAACGCGTCATTGTCGGCGCGTTAGCCTCTGTCGTCGCCGAGCTTCCCACCCTTGGCAAAGCTCTGCTTGGCCCAGGCATTGTCTACATGGCTCTCAATTTCATCCCCAACGATGAGATAACGATTGGGATTGCGGTCCTGCTCGCGGTTTCTTCACTTGTGCTCCACACAGTGTTCGCAATCACTACGCATCGCATCGTGATGCTTGGTTCAGACTCGGTACCGGAGTGGGGGTTACGTTCTTGGTCGCGTAGAGAAACGCGCTTTGCAGGCTATGTGGTTGCGCTTGTTATGATGCTTGCGGTCTTGATCACTCTCGCGATCGCGACTCAGCCTATCGGACCGATTATTGTCATGGTGGTCGCCGTCGTCGGGGGTTGTTCCCTGTCGCTGGTCTTCCCAGCGATCGCGCTCGAAGAAGAATTTACGCTCGGTGATGCGTGGCGGATGGCACAGGGTCACATCTCGGCGTTGATTCTATGTATTTGGCTCTTTCCGTTTCTACTCGCAATCCTCGCAATCTTGGTTGCACAGATTCCGTATGCACGACCGCTCGCAGCGTTGATGGAGTTGGTCACGACGATTCTAACCATCGCGACCCTCTCAGTTGCGTTTAGCGAAATACGCCGACAGCAGAGTGAAACTTAACGTTTAACGATTGCGCCAATCATGTTGCTGTTCAAATAAATGTCCAGCCCGATAGATCGTCGCCTCGGCAAAACGCTGTCCAACAAACATCATGCCAATTGGCAATCCATCGGCGAGCCCACAAGGAACGCTCATTGCAGGATGGTGGGTTCGATTGAAGGCACTCGTATTGGCAAGTGGTGCGAAGGCAAGACCAGTCACTTCTGCGGGAGATGCCCCCGCAGCAGGTAGCCTTGAAGCCGTCATCGGCGTCGTCGGCATCACCAGAAGATCGACGGTCGCCAGTGCATCATCATAGGCTTGTCGCAACAGACGGGTACCGCGCTCAGTTCGGGCCAAGAAACGGAAGCCCTCACGCCGTCGTATTACCTCCGAGCTGATCAACGCAGTTTTGACATTGGCCGGTAGTTCATCGGCACGCGCGCGCCAATTGTTCTGTTTTTCGATAAAAGCTTCTGGGACGAGATCAGGTCTCTCGAGCAAGTTTCCATCGAGATTAAACATGGAAGTTGTGATGGCCTGAGTGCCACCAAAGGTCAACGCTCCAGCTTGGGCGTGCAGCGGTACCGACATATCAATCACTTCAGCGCCGAGGCTGGTCAAACTTTCCGCTGCCGCACGGACTGCTGAATCAACCATCGGTTGTGAAGACGGCAATCCGAACCCTTCTTGGACAATGCCTATTTTCAGTCCAGCAAGATCACTCGCACCAAGCTCATCGGCATAAGCAACAGCATCCTCGGGAGTTGCTATTTGGCGAGAATCTTCGCCGTCGCGGCCAGCGAGAACTTCAAGGAGTCGTGCATTTTCAGCGACCGTCGCCGTCATCGGACCAGTGTGGTCAATATTGGGATTCATACCCAAAATCCCGGTGTAAGGGATCAGCCCCCAGGTCGGCTTCATACCCACGATGCCACAGAAAGAAGCTGGCATTCTGATCGAGCCGCCCTGATCGCAGCCAATTGCCGCGTCAACTTCACCGGTCGCCACAACCACACCGGAACCTGAAGAACTGCCACCAGCCGAGTGTTCGGGATTGTGTGGATTCAGGACCGGACCAGTAGCGCTCGTGTGACTGCCACCGGAAAAGCAATATGCCTCACACACCGTCTTGCCGACGATCGTCGCCCCTTCCGCCAACATTCGCGTCACAATCTCTGCGTCTTCTTGCGGCTCATAACCTTCGAGGATGCTCGTGCCGTTCATCAGAGGAACGCCCGCCAGCAGCAAGTTGTCTTTGACGGCCACACGCATACCCGCGAGTTTGCCGGACTTAGAACCCTTTATATTAGAACCCTTGATATCAGTCTGCACATACCAAGCGCCGTGCGGATTATCCTTTTCATCAGGACGCACCCAATTCCGCTTAACCGGCTCAGCCTCCGGCCAATCGAAAGCATCACTGGCTGCCGCGCCGGACAGAATCCCCTCAACAACCCCTTTGTACGAAGCCGCCTCATCCGCCGTCATCCCAAGATCCCGCATCACGTCAGCCAATTCTTCCACCGAAATCGACGTATCCATATTCTCGCCCCACTCAAATCCAGATCGCCTCATCATGCGTCCAAGCCCGACCATCTACAACATTTCCCGAATGAGGACACACACTAAATCTGGCTCACAACCAGACCAGACAACGTCCTACAGTACGTGGTGTATATGGAGAAATTTAAGTGCGGACCTGCCTACCACTTACCGAAAAATCTTACACAAATTCGAGAGCCAGCTTACGTATGCCCCGACTTAACTTAGAAACCGCTCAGTTCAAACACTTCATCAATTACCCACCACTTTCACGTGCAAATCTACAGTGCCGACATTGCCTCACCTTCCAATACGAAGGCGCCCATCGAACCTGGAGCAAACAATAAATTTCAGCCAACGCCAATTCCGACAGGTGTAATCCACGTTTAATGTGTGTCCTGTACCGAAGAGTGTGTGTCCTCTAGCGAAGTGATATGGTCTTTGCGTTGGGAGGCAGATCGTGATGAACAATTCGAGTTGGCGGGCGCGGCGTTTGGCGTTGCTCGAAGCGGAATCTGAGGTGGTGGAAACTGCCTGTGGACCGATTGAAATTGTGCGTCGGGGCTCTGCGCCTTATGTACTGCATCTACATGGAACACCTGGCGGCTACGATCAAAGTCTTTCGCTCGGTGCACCATTTTTGGCCGCTGGCATGGGTAGCATTTCAGTTTCTCGCCCAGGCTATCTACGCACGCCGATAAGTGTCGGTCGCACTCCGGCTCAACAAGCGGATGCTTTTGCCGCACTACTAGATGCGCTGAGCATCGAGCAGGTCGTCGCTCAGGGTATTTCTGGCGGCGGACCCTCTAGCATTCACTTTGCTGCCCGCCACCCAGATCGCGTCTCCGCGTTACTCCTTGTCTGCGCGGTTTCGACTGCATATCCCATCGTGATCCCTGCGTGGAGCAAATTACTTATGACTCCGCTCGGCATGCGGTCGGGCGAGTGGTCGCTCGAGAAATTCCCTAAATCTACCATCAAACAATTGATCGCTTCAGAGAGCACTTACCCACCGGAACAGGTGAAAGAAGTTACTGAAAGGGTTTTAAGGGATCCCGCCGCGGTAGAGTTTCTAACCCAACTAACCCAAAGCTCTTCGCCCTGGGAAGACCGTCGGGCAGGCTTCGATAACGACATTGAAGTGATTCAATCGGTCGAACACGAGCCTCTACCATTAGAGTCTGTAAAGTGCCCAACTTTGATTGTGCATGGGACTGCCGATGACGATGTTCCGTATTTTGTCGCTGAGCGGGCACATGAGCGTCTTGAGAATTCGGAGCTGTACGCGATGGAGGATGCCTGTCATCTCCTTTGGATCGATCCTGGCGCTGCAGAAATGGATCGTCATCAGACCAACTTTGTCAGCACACACACTTAACGAAAGTTGTTAGTATTTAAAGCGACTGTATCTATTCAGGCGAGAAATTACATGCGATCACGATCAAGACTAGCCTCTATCCTTTTTCTCACGCTAGGCAGCTACCTCGCCTCAACTACGGTCATGGCAGATGACTCAGCGTTCGAACCCGCACTTACCCCTTGGGGTACGCCAGATCTGCAAGGCGTCTGGGATTTTCGCACCCTAACGCCGCTCGAGCGCCCTCTGGAGTTTGGCGACAAGGCGGTACTCACCGCGAGCGAAGCGAAAGCGCTACTGAACAAGATCTTACCCCCCGATCGGAAGGATGAGCCAACTGGCATCCCAACCCAAGATGTTGAGGGCTACAACTCTTTCTGGCTTGATGCTGGTGAGAGTTTGGATAAAGAAATGCGAACTTCATTGATTGTAGATCCACCCAACGGGCGGCTTCCTGAAGTTGTCGAATCAGCAGACGCTGCGCGTATTGCCCAGAACAAGCAACGCCAGGCGCCAGTCCGTGACGTTTTGTCTTACAGCGTAGGACCGAATTATCTCCATCAAAACCCAGAATCTTTGGGCTTATCAGAACGATGTCTATTGGGTTTCAACGCTGGACCGCCGATTACACCAAGCGCATACAACAACAACCTGCGCATCGTGCAAACACCCACTCATGTGGTCCTTGTGACTGAAATGATCCACGATGCCCGCATCATCCCAACTGATGGTCGAGGACATCTGCCTGATGACATCCACCAGTGGTATGGCAGCTCTCGGGCTACCTGGGAAGGTAATACTCTCGTGGTGGAGACAAAAAACTTCACAGACAAAACGCCAGCGTTCCATCTACCCGTGCAATTCATGCGCCCGCACGACAACGGTGTCCTAGGTTCGGGCCGGGATCTGCATCTGACAGAGCGATTCACGATGACCGCACCAGGTCAATTGAGCTACGAGACAACCGTGAACGCACCAACAAGCTTTAAGCGCCCGTTTACAATGAGAGTTTCCATGCTTTCTTCAGAAGACAAGATTTTCGAATACGCCTGCCATGAGGGCAATTACGCCATGGGTGGCATACTTCGCGGAGCACGCTTGCAGGAGCGCGAATCAGGGCTAAATCTGCAAGCGACGACCAACGACCCCTAAATCTAGGTACTCAAGCCCCGGCCCGAATCCGGTCGGGTTCAACTGAAATCCTGACCATGTGTTCGGCACCTTGGATCCACTGATCCAAGGTCGCCTTTAGTTCAGGTTTACTCAGGTCCCAGTATTTTGGGCCAAGGCGTGCCACCAACTCAGCAGTTCCGTCGTCATGAACTGTTGCTGTCCCGTCAAAAGCGACCCAAACTTCTTGTTCGCCCAAACTGTTCGTAACAAGAACTGAAACGCGAGGGTCATTCTGAATTCGTTGTAGCTTTGAAGTGCCTTTTCCAGCAAATATTTGTACGACGGTGCCATCCCACTCAAACCAGACTGGCACACCGATTGGTGTCCCCGATTTTCGGTTGCTCATCAATATTGCCAACCGTGGTTCGGCTAAAAAAGCATCCCGTTCTTCTTCGTTCTTAAAGTACGCGGCCATAAGGAATCTCCAGTTTTTAGTTAGCCATCCACCGCTGATGGTGCTTGCATCACTACCGGCTGTAGACGTGGGCTCACAAGCTTCTCAAACAGTAGGACACCCACACCGTAAGCGACAATGAATAATAGAGCACGCTCATCGAGCGTCATGACGCCGACGAGCGCAGGACCCGGACAAAATCCACTAACACCCCAGCCAACGCCAAACAACACAGCACCACCTAAGAGTGGTCCATCCAGCGCAGTTGAAGCAGGTGCATGAAATGTTGTATCAAAGAGGGGCGCTGCCCGCTTACCGACCAGCCAGAAGCCAAGCGTGGCAACAACGACGGCGCTGCCCATGACAAATATCAGGGCTGGGTCCCAACCGGCACCAAGAGTCAGAAACGCCAACACTTTTTCGGGATCAGTCATGCCAGAAACAACCAGCCCTGCACCAAAGATCGTGCCGCCAAACAGAGCCGATAGGTTACTTGTTAAACTCACAGGAATACCACTCCCGTAGCTGTTAACATACCAACACACAGGAAGGTTATGGTGGCTACGAGGGAACGTTTGGAAAATCTTGCAATCCCGCAAACACCATGGCCACTCGTACACCCAGAACCAAGTCGAGTCCCAAATCCTACTAACAACCCACCAGCAATGAGCCACACTGCTTGGCCTTCCGCGATGACCCCTATAGGTTTTGATTCGGTCAACGCATAAGCAAGCCAGCCACCAAGACCCAACCCAACCACGAACAGAACCGGCCAAATATTGGCCCTCGCGCGCAAGAGTGCGTTGGCCGCGATGCCGCTGATCCCTGCGATACGACCGAGGCTCAGATAGAGCCAAACTGCGGCAAGACCGATTAGGCTACCGCCTATTATCGGGAGCGTAACGTTCATAAACCGAGTACCTGCTTTGCAATAATGTTGTGTTGAACTTCGGACGATCCACCAGCGATTGTGAAGCCGCGATGATGATAACGACCAGACGCAACGTATTCTGCAAAGCTGGGTTCGATCGCTGTTCGGTTTGAGTTTTTGCTATCCAAGGGCATGACGAGATGATCAACAATCCTAAACAGCACGTCATCCTGCGCTTGCACCAGTTCGCTGCCTTTGAGCTTTAACATGCTTGGCTCCGCGCCGATTTGGCTACCAGCGTCTGCCTGAGTCAGGATGCGCAGACTTGTCATCTCCAGCGCGCTTAGCCGAACTTCTAACTCGTCGATTTCCTGCAAAACACTCACAGGTACATCGATGCCACGCGCACGCTGCAGCGCAACAGTTTCTTTAATGATCGAGAAGATACGCTTGTTTTCCGCAACGCGTGAAACCAGTAGCCGCTCATCTCCCAGCAGACTCTTGGCCACCGTCCAGCCACGGTCCTCGTCCCCTAGACGCTGCTGGACATCGTGGTTGGTACGAACCAAACAAAAAATCCAATCTGCATCTTCCGCACCAGAGGTCCATATTTTCTGTCCATTCACCACATAGTCGTCGCCATCCCGATCTGCCCGCGTGCGGACGCTGGCCAAGTCCGATCCGGCTTGTGGCTCAGAATAGCCTTGGCAAAACCAGAGGTCGGCATTGCGAATCCTAGGCAAAAAGTCCTGTTTCTGCGCCTCGGTACCGTACTCAATGATTGCCGGACCCACCATATTGAAACCGAACCCTGACAAAACAGGTGCATGAGCCTGCCGACACGCCACATCAAAAATATGGCGCTGCATCAAATTCCATCCGGTGCCGCCGTACTCTTCCGGCCAATTCGGTGCGGCCCAACCTTTCTGGTTGAGCTGTTTAGTCCAGGCACCGAGATCATCCTTGCTAATACCCGCGCCGAGCTTGATTCGCGTAGAGATTTCGCTCGGCAGAGTTGTCGCGAGAAAGTCCTCTACTTCAGCCTTAAATTTGGCTTGCTCGGATGTGAGCGAGTGTCGCATGTCGTTCCAACTCCTAACTGTAGTCCCTCAATCTTAATCTGCTCTGGCTCTTGCTGCTCTTGATCCGCTTCTGCCTGTGGCACGGCTTGTTATTCAGTGACGACCACTGGTCCACGGTCAGTAACGATCAACGTGTGCTCAAATTGTGCAACCAGGTGCCCAGGAGGAACCGACAAAGTCCAACCATCATCTTCTTCAAAAACCCAATCAACACCAGTGGAAAAAAATGGTTCGATCGTAATCACCATGCCCCGTTCAAGTAGGCGATCTTCCTCCGGGTTGTCATACGGGATATAGGACGGCTCCTCATGGATGTTTCGTCCTACACCATGACTGCCCAAATTTCGTACGATCGTGTAGCCCTCACGATCCGCAACTTTTTGCACGGCTTTGCCAATAACATTCAACGATCTACCAGAACGCACTTTAGCTAAGGCTGCGCGCACAGCCTCCTGGACCGCCGCACAGATGCGTTGCTGTTCGCTGGTGCCGTCGCCAACGACAAACGACTCCCCCATATCAGCGACAAAGCCCTTTCGGTTGGCAGAAACATCGATGTTAATCATGTCACCAGCGGCAATCACGGTGTCACCGGGGATACCGTGCGCCGCCTGCTCATTGACCGAGATACACGTCACCCCAGGAAAATCGTAGTAATACTGCGGCGCAGAAACCGCATCGTGTTTAGACAAAATCTGCCCACCAATTTCGTCTAGCGCACCCGTCGTTATGCCGGGCTGACAAGCAGCTCGCATGGCATCAAATGCCTGCCGGACGGCAGCGCCAGAAGCACGTAGCTGTTCAAAATCACTTTGTGTACGGGCATTCATGACAATCCAGTCCTCACTTAATATCCGCTATCTACTGACTAACTATCTACCGAAAGGGCAAGAATGCGCGATAGTTCGGTGTAAGTGCGACCCGACTCTGAGCGCCATTCGTTGAATGCATCCTGTGCTAACTGTAATGCCTTTTTACTGGTCGGCTCCTTCTCTATCACCCCTGCTGAGACCATGGCGGCGACCACATCTTTCGAAAACATAGGCGTATCACGACCGACAAAACGTAGAAAAAATCGACCCGTTTGACCACCAAGCCGGTTACCACCTTTTTTCAGATGGTCCCAAAGCTCGACAAAGTCATCCTCAGGCCAGTCCGCCAGAAAAGCACCATAGGATCCATGTTCCTCGCGCGCGGCCATGACATATTGCGCATTCGCGCGCACGGACAGGATCTTTTTACCGTGGCGAACAATGTCCGTATTGCCTTGCAGTGTCTCAATCTCTTCATCCGAAATCATTGCGCACTGGGCAACGTCAAATCCATGAAAAGCTGCCTCAAAACCCGGCCATTTGTTCTCGATGATCTTCCACACAAAACCAGATCGAAATACGCACTTGGTCATCTCAGCTAGGACATCACTATCAGCAAGTCGTTTGAGCTCTGCTTGCAAATTCGGCTTAGCCAACAAGCTCTCAAGCGCTTTTTCACCACCTTTACGCTTTGCAGCCCGCTCGTAAATACTTGAAAATGGTTCCACTCTGGATTTCTCCTTATTGACGGATCACTAAACGACATGCCATCCAATGTCCTACCAATTGAGCCGCGAATCTGATGAGTCAAATTGACGAAGACACCACTGTTGTCAGCGCGCTAGAGCCTAAGCTAAAAGCCATGTTAGAGCTTGGCGAACCAGATGACAAAAACTTCATCTATTGTGCCATTTGCTCGCATGTGATCACCTCCGCATCAGAGAAGGTCGATGTCGCGGGTGCGCACGCACACTTCTTAACCAACCCTCATGCCATTGAATTTAACGTAGGCTGTTTCCGGCAAGCCTTAGGCTGCGACATATCAGGTCAAGCTGAGGCTGCTGACAGTTGGTTTATGGGGTTCTTATGGCGATATGCGAGTTGTACAGAATGCCATAGTCATATGGGCTGGTATTTCGCACAGCCATCAGGCGACAATGCTTTCTACGGGTTGATTTTGGATAACCTCCAAGAGGAAAAGCCCCGACTTTAGGCGTTTGACCATCAACCAATGGACCGTCCATAAACAGTCTCTCCCACACGCCACCAACTTAGAGGTTTTATTGGTGCAAACCACAATCGAAATCAGTAAAGAGTATCTGCACTTCGCAGCAGCACACTTTACGATATTCTCGCCAACGGAACGGGAGAATCTGCATGGTCACAATTTCCAAGTCGCTCTCGATGCGACAGCAGAGATTCAAAGCGACGGGCTTACTTTCGACTACAACATTCTCAAAAACGCGCTCAAAGAAATTTGTGACAGTTTGGACGAGCTGGTCTTAATGCCCGAGTTGTCACCCCACATCAACATTGACTCAGACGATTCCTATACCTACATCCTCTTTGCAGATGAGCGCATCCCGTTTTTACCACGAGACCTAAAACTCCTTCCGGTGCGTAACATCTCTGTCGAAGAACTCGCCCACTATTTACTCCAGCAGCTCACCGCGCATCCAGATATCCTTCGTCAAGACATCAAAACACTTGTTCTCAAATGCGCGAGCGGCGCCGGTCAATGGGCCAGCGCTACATGGCCCTCAAAGGAATCTTCATGAATTGTCTGCTCATCACCGGAGCTAGCGCCGGTATCGGTTTACACACCGCCGAGTCCTTCCACAAAGCTGGCTATCAGGTCATCAACTTGTCACGCCGACGATGCCCTTTGGATTTCGTCACCCACATCAACTGTGACTTGTCAGAACCTGGATTCATTGAGGCTATCGGACCACAAATCACCAGCACGTTCCAAAACGCCGACAAGATTGTGCTGGTCCACAATGCAGCAAAGTTAGTCAACGACAGTGCGATCGAAACTCCGAGCAATCAACTTAGAGATGTTGTCGAAACAAACCTTATCGCACCAAACTCCTTAAACTACTTCGCGATCCCCTTCATGCAGACTGGCTCATCCATACTCTACGTCGGATCAACACTCTCAGAAAAAGCTGTGCCAGGCTCCTTCTCATACGTCACCACGAAACACGCCATGGTCGGCATGATGCGCAGTACTTGTCAGGACTTGGCAGGACGCGGCGTCCACACAGCCTGCATCTGCCCTGGGTTTACGGATACGGAGATGCTTCGCGAACACGTCCCGGAGGAGGCCATGGCCTCGGTTGCTGCGATGAGTGCTTATGACCGCCTTGTTCATCCCGACGAAATAGCCAACACCTTACTCTGGGCTGCAGAAAATCCGGTCATTAATGGCGCGGTCTTACACGCCAATCTTGGCCAGATTGAAAACTAATGTGCAGTTGAGCTCACGGCTCTTGCACAGCTCCGCTTTCGTTCTAGAATGCATTGGACAAACTGAGGTGCACTATGCGAATCGTTAAAATCGTTGGAATTTTGTTCCTGGTCTATGTGGCGATAGTCGGCATTTTTGAATCTCTCCTCGGCTACTACCAACCCTCGCCCGATGGGACGTTGGTAATCACCACAACCAACACAAACGGAGAACAGGCGGATCGCGTCCTAGCGCGCCTCATCAGCGATGACAAACTGTATGTCGCGGCCAACCACTGGCCACGAGCTTGGTTTCATCAGGCGCAAGAGAATCCAAACGTGTCGGTAACAGTTGGGACTGAAATCAACCATCACACAGCGGTAGCAATCTCTCCTCAAGAGTTCGATCGGGTGAATTCGGACCACGCCTTGCCTTTGGTGTTTAGAATTCTTACCGGCTTTCCACCAAGATACATCCTTCGTCTCGATGACAGAGACTAGCTAGTCATCCGTAGCTTCCTCATTGGGTTGCAAACCGAGGAAAGGACGCAAGTAAGCCACCGCTAGATATATCGGACCTGTATCGGCTAGTGCAACCACTAGCTTGAAAACGTAACCCGACGCTATAAAGACAAATAGCTGCGGCCAGATATCCTCCCCGTCGTTTATCGGTAGCGCTCGTGCATAGAAGTGAGTAATCAGGATCACAGCTGTCGTATCGACGATTTGGCTCACCATGGTAGAGGCATTGTTGCGTAACCACAGGTGCTTTCCCGCGGTCACTTTTTTCCAAAAGTGGAACAGGCGGACGTCGCAAAATTGCGCCACTAGGTAGGCCAACATAGACGCAGCAACTGCGCCGAACGCTAGATCACGTACCTCGAAAAACACTGGCATTCGACCGGCTTCGTCTACTGCAGGCATCCCGGTCGCAGCATCCATCGGCTCAAAGCCCGGCAGCACGCCACCTAGCCAAAGGAGAAAAATAACCCAACCATTTAGAAGCAACCCAACGTACACCATGTCTCGCGCTTTTTTCTCGCCGTATAGCTCAGAGATTAAGTCGGTACACATAAAGGTCACGGGGTATGGCAACACGCCTACCGCGACCACCATGGGTATCTGAAGACCAAACACCGTGAAAGAAAGATCGATAAACCTAGAAATACCGAGCACATTCAAAAGTGCCAATGTGCCGAGGAAAATCCCCGACAGCACCAAGAAAACTCTCTGGCGACGCTTTTTATAGTCTGGAGTTTCCATCGCCTAGCGCTACCTAGGGTTGGTTAGCGTATCTCCATTCACACAGTTGTGGAGTGGCCCACCACCTAGGTAGGTGATCGCCACCTCTCCGCCTTTGTAGCGCATGTCATAGACACTTTCCGGCGTGAAGAACGCCGAATGAGGGGTCAGCAGCAAGCGGTTGTCTATCCACTCTTCATCTGCCGCCCAGGATTTGATCAACGGATGCTCAGGATTAGCAGGCTCCTCTGGCAAAACGTCCAACCCGGCTGCTTGGATATGTTCGCCTTTGAGCGCTTCGTAAAGACCATCAAGGTCAACGATTGGACCCCGCGCGGTGTTGATCAAAATCAGTCCGGGTTTACTCGTTTTGAGCACTTCAAGGTTGATGAGCTTTTCGGTTTCAGTCGATAAGGGCACATGGACGCTCACAACATCACATTGGCCGAAAAGATCGGCTAGTGAATGGGCACGACGAATACCGACACTAAGCTCAGCGCCGTTTTCGCGATAAGGGTCGTACATCACGACATCCATCCCAAACGCTTTCGCCCGCAAGGCGGCAGCTGTACCAATTCGTCCCAAACCAACGACACCGAACGTACAGACCGAAAGCCGCTTGCCAAATGGATTGAGGGCCGGCCGCCAAAGTCCGGCAGGGTCTTTCTTCAGCTCTCTGGTGTGGAAAGTGATGCCCTTCATAAGCGACATCATCAACGCGATGGCGTGGTCAGCAACTTCTTGGGTCCCATAATCCGGTACGTTGCATACTGGGATGCCTCGCTCCGCCCAAGCTTTAAAATCAATGTTGTCAAAGCCCACTTTAGGTGTGACGAAAATCCGGCACTTGGTCAATTTGTCCGCATATTCGTCAGGTATGTCCTGCACGCTCACAACCGCGTCGCAGTTAGCCCACTGCTCATCCGTAACGTCGGTATATCGTTCGCAAAAAATCGCGTTGTGTTCACCGACGCTACTAGATTCGATTTCACGATCGGTGGGCCAACGCATGGCAGGCCATAAAATATTAAATGTCATCTTCATCCCTTCCCTGTTCTTGTTAGCCGTTCTTGTTAGCCGTTCTTGTTATCTGTTCTTGTTATTCGTTCTTGTTATCTCTTGTTAGCCCTATTTATGCGTGCTATTTCCCCAATTTTTTCACGATTCGTGGGAACGCTTTATGGCACAGCGAAACGCGAGATGTTACCCGGCGTTCACTATTTCCGCCAGAAGTGCCACGCTGGTAGTCAACATCCCGTCAGCTAAGCCTGAGACACGCAGACGCGTCGCAACCATGTGCGTCATACCCAACCGCGCTTGGTAGAGACCGATTTTGTCCTCAACCTCAGACGGTGTACCAACAATCGTCCAGTCCTCGTAACTTTCTCCAGCTTGGAGTCGTGCATTGTCGGTTCTTTCTGTCAGTGCCACTTTTACTTCATCTATTTCTTTTTGATCTTTGCTGACAAAGACCGTTCGCATAAGTGGCACCACCGTCGGTATCGCAATACCCGCCTCTTCGGCCGATGCTCGGTGCTGGCCATAATTCGCCTCTAAGGTAGCTAAGCTCTCCATGGGTGAGCAGAGATAGGGCATGCCCAAGCGCCCGGCTTGTGCGAGCGCTTTGGGGCCAAAGGCCGCAACCCAAATGGGTAGTTCAGGTTGTTGCAGCGGTCGCGGATGGACTTCTATTGCCTTTTCCGGGTCGCCGTCCAACGAAACGGGCTGACCAGCCCAGGCTTCGCGCATCAGGCCCAAAGTCCAAGCGAAAATACGACGCTTCTCCTTTGGCGGAACATGGAAGGCTTTGAGCATTTCCGGCGCATAGCCTCGACCGACCCCAAGTATGACCCGTCCGCCACTCAGTTGGTCGAGCACAGCAACTTGCTCCGCCGCCTGCAATGGATTGCGCAGGGTCAGAAGATACGACGTGGTGCCTAATTTGATTCGCTCGGTGACCCCAGCGATGCTTGCTAAGAGCGTCAGTGGGTCGGGTAGCGCATTCTCGCCGAAATGGTTCTCTGGCAGCCAAATCGATTCATAACCTTGCGCCTCTGCGTATCGCGCTTGCTCGCATAGCGACTTAGCACTCAGATCTGCAAAATTCCAAGGCGTTAAACCCAGATGTAATTTAGCCACTCATATCCCCCCTTCAAAGAGCGATTAAACCTCACACTCCGAGAAACCAAAAGCGACCTGAACAAAAAGTTCGTTAGTGCCTGCGCGCCTGCACATGCACGGACCTGTCCTACACTTGAACAATGCACAGAGTCGATCTCATTTGCGCCACAGATTATCTGCCCCGGGTAATGCTTCTAGTTCAGCACTTAGCACGTCACCGTATTCGCGTTAAGGTCCATCACTCGTGCCCTGTGACACTATCTCCCTGTTACATCGTTCTACCAAATAAACTAGAGCTCGACTTGCCGACGGAAGGGATAGGCATAGCACTCTACTTCGACAAAATAGACCGCAAGTTTGCTGCCGATCATGTTTTTCAAATACCCACTTGGCCTGCTCGATCATCTGATCATCAGGTCAATGAACTAGCCTCGTTGCTGCAAAAACCGATCCCGATCACGCTGACCAAAGCAACCAACCAATCAACTAGTCCCAGCGATGCAGAGCTTCGGCGCAGTGCAGGTAGCCAAACCAAGACTCTGCGTAGTGAATCTACAAATCGTGTAGCCGTACTCACTTTTATCTTCCTCGGCGTCCTGTTTTACCTGATCACAACCATCGAATCGCAGCCCAGCGACGTCGACGAAACGCTTGCTGGGGAGGAAACCCTCAAAATCACTGAGTCCGTACCTCACATTGTTTCGAATCAGGCAAGAAGTGCTCCGCAAAGTATTGAGCGGCGACCAGACTCATCATCACGAAGCATCAGTGCAAGGATTTCTGAACCGTCTAAGGCAGCTGAACGATTCGCCGCAGAACTCTATTCTGTCTATCAACCAGTATCCGACACCTGCGACGGTGTGGCTAAAGCAATATCGATTAACCCTCAAGTGCTACCAAGATCGATGCTGGGTTGCGGTTGCTGGAGTCAGCCAGGTCGGGTGCCTAGTTTGGACAATGAATTGCGAGGGCGGTTAACAGGCAGTCAAGGCGCGATCAAGGAGAGAGAAAACAGACTGGTAGGCAGCTAGGCGTGTAGACCAATTCGTCTATCGCGCCGTCTGGGTCGAGACTCGGCTTTTTTCGGCCTCCTCCATCAGTGCCATCGCGCGCATGCTGCCAAGCACAGCAGATATGTGTCTTGCGGTCGCAAAATCTCGATAGAGCGGGTCATTCTTTAAGAGCAAGCAACGTTTGCCGTCCCCACACCGAAAACTCGTCCGGTCCCCAAAAGAGTTACCCGCCGGTCCATACTCACCAAAGTCGTCGTCTTGTTTTGAGAATCGCCAGTAAGCTTCCCACGTTGAAGGAAAACCGAAAATCGGTCCACGCACTGCTTTGATGGTCTGAGCCGCTACATCATCTAGAACTTCCTGAAAGCTGCCTTCAATGTCGGCGATCTCGTTACACCGACCTGCCACCGCGTCTTCAATCGCCTCGCTATCTATAGCAAACCGATCAAATCGGTCACCGACAGAAAAACGCCACCAGCGACTCACGTAAACTGGCACTACTCTGGCAGGCGAGCTCATGTCCTGGATGTAGGAAATGATCTTGCCTAGGTTTTTCAAACGGCGCTGTCGGTCGACTGTCGATTGAGTGTCATCAACCAAGTCATCAAAATGGTCATGGAAACGTGTGTCGATCACACCGAACGCTGTTCTAGGCCGTTGATCAGCTCGGTTGTAGTAATTCCAGTTAAACATCCGAGTGAAAAAATTTGTGTCAGCTTGCGCGGCGTTCGCACGAACAATGTAGCGCGTATCCAATGCGGAAAACCGAGTCACGCTCGCCTCGGCGTGCGCGCAATTGTTAAATTCGCGCGCCGCAATAAACGTCAACATCTGGTGCGTCTCGCTGCTAAATGCATAGACACTGGGCGCTAAAATGCCCGCCAAGAATAAAAGCGAAAGTAGTCGGCCGATGAAGGCTTTACCGAACATTTAATGCGCCGTGTACTTTCACTTTTTGTTCTCCCCAAACTAAAGCGTGCCAGTAGTATTCCCGAAAGCCCTTTGGCACCATAACGCGATACAATTAGAACCTAATTTGAGATGGGAGGATAGCCAATGAAAGCCGCTGTACTAAGAGAGATAAACAAGCCTCTAGAAATCGAAGACGTCCAAACTGGCAACCCTGCCCCGCGAGAGGTTCTCGTACGCACCGTCGCAGCCGGTGTTTGTCATTCTGACCTCCATTTCCAAAATGGCAGTTACCCCTATCCGCTCCCAGCTGTGCTTGGTCATGAGAGCGCTGGTGTGGTCGAAGCAGTTGGCGCAGACGTTACTTACGTAAAACCTGGCGATCATGTCATAACCTGCCTTTCAGCATTTTGCGGCCACTGCGAGCAATGCCTGACCGGTCATATGTCTTTGTGTGGCGAGCCTGAATTGCAACGAGCTGCAGATCAGCCATCGAGGCTGGCAAAGAACGACGAATCGATCGCTCAGTTTCTAAATCTGTCCTCTTTTGCTGAATACATGTTGGTTCACGAACACGCCATCGTAAAAGTGCGCGAGGATATGCCGCTGGACCGTGGTGCCTTGATCGGCTGCGGCGTGACGACAGGCGTAGGTGCCGTAATCCACACAGCCGGAGTCGAGCCTGGTAGTACAGTAGCTGTGATTGGTTGTGGTGGCGTTGGTTTGTCTGCCATCAACGGGGCAGCCATTGCTGGTGCCGCGCGCATTATTGCGGTGGATATGGTCGCGAGTAAACTAGAGCTCGCCCGAAAATTCGGTGCAACTGATGTCGTTAACGCGTCTGAGGTGGACGCCATTGGAGAAATCCGCGAAATGACCGGGGGTGGCGTGCACTACTCGTTCGAAGCCATTGGGTTAAAGCAGACTGCAGAACAAGCGTTCAAAATACTCGGGTTCGGCGGCACCGCGACCATTATCGGCATGATTCCTGTAGGTACGATGGTGGAACTGCACGGCCCTGAGTTTCTCATGGAACGCAAAATGCAGGGCTCCAACATGGGGTCAAATCGATTTCGCGTAGATATGCCAAGGTTTGTGGACTTGTACCTTCAAGGACGACTACACCTCGACGACCTGATTTCAGGACGAATTCGCTTAGAAGACGTTAATGAAGGACTCGCTGCCCTAGAGACTGGTGAAGTGGCCCGTAACGTGATCATGTTCGACTAGATCGATATGGGTGGAACGCCTATCGGTGTTCCACCTCATTAAGTTGGGTACTGAACGACAGAGATCAGATTGCCATCTGGATCCCTAAACCAGCATACCCGCGAGCCATCAGGCGTCGCGACTAATCCGTTCTGGTCATGCGGAAACCCTTGAAATTCCACCAAAGGCACTCCTTTCGAAGATAGTTCTTCAGCAACCCCCTGAACATCAGCGACCGCAAAGCCAAAAACCGTGTGCTCAGTAGGGCTCGTTTCTGCTACCGGGGAGACACGAAGGTCTCGTCCACCAACGTCAAACACAGCCGCGCCGTCCGAATTCGCCTTGAGGCTTAAACCGAGCACCTCTTCATAGAACGTGATCGCTGTAGGTATATCAGCGGTCAACGCAAGGGTTTGAAGTTCAGCATTAGCAAGCATCACACACTCCTCTCAATCTGCGGACAAAAAAATAGCGCAGTGATTAACGGCAGACATTCCATCGCGTCTCGCATATATTCTGCAGAAGCAAGATAGCGTCCACGTTATGATCAAAGAACTCGCCTGCTAACACCACCCCGCTGCTTCTACGGCGTCATGCCGCGCCGCCCATCGACTGTTAAAAAGTAACTCGAGCCAAAGCCGCAGATATGCGCGGTTCTGACTCGGTAAAAGGATTCAGTTATGTCTATAAATAAAATCGTCCACACACTGTCCAACCTGGTTGTCTCTTCCTTGCAACGCAAGATCTTGAACACCAACGAGTCTGACCCGACCTCTACCCTTCCAGCGGAACTGAATTTGAGTCTTCATGATGTTGCTTCGAAAAGTCTGGAACGCAAGATTCCTGTGTCTGTACTCAGTCCCAATGAGTCGTCTCGCTCATTCACGGATGTGCCGGTCTTCATCCACCTAGATGGTGGCGTTGGCGATCGCATGTCACTTGCCAGGCGCGCCGGGCTTTTGACTGCTCTCGTCGTTACCGAAGTGATTCCAGCTTCAATCCACGTGTCTTTTTCCGGCGGGGCGAATCAGTTTTTTCATGGCCCGTGGGAGAAGTGGGTTAGCCACGAACTGCCAGAATGGCTTGCAAACCAATTCAACTGTTCTGTTGCGAAGGAGAAGCTAGTCCTCACTGGCATCTCTGCAGGCGGCTATGGCGCGCTCAAGATAGCCTTCAAGAATCCACAGCGGTTTAAGGCCGTAGGTGTGATGGAGCCAGTGACTATGCCTTGTCTTGATTGGCCACGGCAGCACACCCGTGCCTCCTGGTGGATGTTGCAGGAGTCGGCAGAAAGTGTCTGGGGAGCACCTTTTCCAGAAACCTTCCTCGCTAATCACCCGCCGAACATAGCCCAGGCAAACGCTGACGCAATTAAGGCCGCCGATTTGGACATCTATCTTGAATGCGGGGATGAAGACTTACTCAACCTGCAAGATGGCGCGGAATTCTTACACCGAGTTCTTTGGGACTGTGACGTTCCACACGAATACCACCTAACAAGGTGGGCAGATCATGGCGGGTTCAGTATCGATGATCGGTTCATCGAAACCTTGGCCTTTCTTTCCGCAAGTCTTGCTGGGGGACTTCGCCAATCAAGAGATGTTCAACTTAAACCAGAGGAACAAGCTTTCATTGAATATGTTTTGAGCGGTGGACCAGCTCGAGGCGAGCCCCCACCGGAGGGCGCCTTCGGTGGCGACGAAGATAGTGAACTTACCGTCATGGCAAGTCTGTGGGCACCGCTGCGGAACATTGCAGTCGATCTGGATCCGGACATGGCAAGACACTTTGGCAGAATACCGAAGCGCCACTAAAGTTAGGCGAGCGCGATGACTCCATTTTTGACATCGCGCTCGAATTTCAGATCGCCTTCAAAGTGATAACCGGCACCACCAGCGCTTATCCAATCTTCTACGTTAGTTAATTTGTTATCTATCAACAGTGCGTTACCTATGTCTGCCCCTAAACCCATACGTTCCATAGCACAACGGCCGAGCACTCGCTTATCTAATGAATGCTCTTGCCAAGAAGTGACAATCTCCTCGCAATATTTGTCGAGGTCGTAGGTAGGGACAATAACCTCTGAAAAGAGGTCAGGATTGACGGTGACAATAGCTTGCGGGAGATGCATCGACTGAAAAAAGGCGAATGTCTTCTCAAAGAACTTGATCCGGTGACAGCATTCGATCATGTGTGCGAGGACTGCGTCCGGAGGCAACCCCAATGGCATCGATATCTGCTGCGAAAATTTGTGCTGGTCAATCTCGCCTAGTGACCATTGCGCGCCAGGCCCGTCATTATCGAACGTTTCATAGACGGCCATCCATTCGGGTCCGCTCGACCATATGAATCGCTCATCACAAAGTGTGTCGCCGAAGTCCCAGAGTAGACAGGAAATTTTTGCCATTGGTTGAACGACTCCAGAAACCCGACCTTTCCAGCCGAGTAGCTCAGGTTATCGAATCGGAATCTCGCCAAACCGACCATTACGATAGATGCGCAATAACAATCGATTGTCAGATTTCAGTATGTCTCGAAACTCAGTTAAATCTCGGATGTTTTTGCGATTAAGACCAACGACCACATCACCTGGGCGCAGACCGTACGCATACGCTTTAGATTGGGGGTCGACATCGGTCGCCAGCACACCAGAACTCATCCCTGGGTCGTCTGGACTCCAGAAATTCTCAAATTGCACACCGTCAAGACGAGCATCTAACTGCCTGCCAAAGATTTGCTGCTGCGTCTCCTCACTGAGTTCAAGCTCAGTGGCTTGTCGTTGGCCATCGCGCAGATACTCCACTTCGACCGAATCACCGATGAAAAGGACAGCGGTCTGACTATCATAATCCGACAAACCCTCTAACGCGCGACTGCCTAGCCGCGTGAGAATGTCACCGTCTTTGAGGCCTGCCGCATCCGCCGGGCTACCGACCTCTACCCGGGTGACAATGATGCCGTCTTCTCCTGCCAAGCCAAATGCCTCGGCGAGCTCAGGTACAAGCTCTTGCACGTTCACACCGATAAACCCGCGCCGAACTTCACCATGCGCTATCAACTGCGCCATTATCGGTTGCACCATGCCAGCTGGGATGGCGAAACCAATACCAACGTTGCCGCCAGTAGGTGCAAGTATTGCGGTGTTTATGCCGATCAGACGACCGGCTAAATCGACCAGCGCCCCGCCCGAATTACCAGGATTTATCGATGCGTCGGTTTGGATAAAGTCTTCATAGCCTTCTATGCCAAGACCGCTCCTGCCTAATGCACTGACAATCCCGCTGGTGACTGTTTGCTGCAGATTAAATGGATTTCCGATCGCGACAACAAAGTCACCAACACGAAGTGTTGATGAATCACCAAAGTCTATGTCTTGCAAATGTTCAGATTCAACCCTAAGGACAGCCAGATCAACATGAGGATCCTTCCCGACGAGTTCTGCCTGCAATGTACGTCCATCTGAAAGTCCGACCTCGATGCGATCAGCACCTTCGACGACATGATTATTGGTGACGATATAACCACGTTCGGCGTCGACCACAACTCCGGAACCGGAACTGATCGGCCGACGGCTTTCATTTCTTGGGACGCGGAAAAAACGTCGAAAAAACGGGTCATCAAAAAGCGGGTTTCGGTAGGTGGCGCGGGCGCTGGTTGCGATATTTACCACCGCCGGATTTACTTTCTCCAACATGTTGGCAAGACTCGGTAGCTGGCCATCGCCAGGCACGGCTAGCGGCAACGCGGCCTGCACACTCGAGGACGCCACGACTAAAACCACCGCCAACCAGAAACTCTTCACGCGTTTGTGTCTCTCACTTATCACTTGTATTGCCTCGTTCGACAATTGGGCTTTCTGCAAGTTCCTCTTGCCCAGCCATATCCTTTGTCTCATCGTCTTTCGATGCAGGTGCGGCGCCTGCAGCAAAAATTAGGAGCCAGGCGCCAATGCAGACAAAGGCCGCCGAACCATACGAAGCGGTATAGCCGTAGGCATCAACTATCAAACCCAAAAAGTAGGGGCCAATTGATACGCCAAAGACGCTCAAGGCACTCGCCATGGCAAAGACACGCGGATACATCGCACCCGGAAAGACCTCGGCCAACCACAATGGTTGCAGCATCAATAAGTTGCCAACGCTCGAGCCAAAAATCGCTGCGGCAACAATGCCTTGTAACGCTCCATCCGCGACGCCTATCGAGATCAAGCCGATAGCTTGGACCACCAGCATAAACAACGTGAACGCACGAATGGATACCCGGGTCGCTATAACCCCGCCAATAAACCGCGACAGAATACTCGCGATACTTAGGGCTTGGACACTCATGCTGGCAGTTTCGTAGTCGCTAACAAAATCTACCCGGCCGTATAAGTGGGCGATGCCACCTACTTGAGCGAGCATGCACAACGCATAGCCAGCAGAATGCAGTTTGAAGAAGCGTGTGCTGAGAGCCTCTTTATATCCCCACTCCTGCCCATTCCCTGTTGCCGATTCCAATTGGTCGAGATCGGCTGGCGGACGTACTAGAAAGATTGCGATGGGAATAATGACCAACGCAAACATTAACCCGAGCGTTGGAAAGGATTCGTAGACGCCAACCGTGTTGAATAGGTGTGCGGTCAACGGCGTTAGCGTCACGCCACCCAACGACAAGCCAGTCGACGATATGGACAGCGCTATCGAGCGGTTACGACCCGGAAACCATCTTGTGATGAGGGTTGTCGCAATGACCAAGGAAACCCCTGTGTTGCCGAGCCCGAACAGAAAAAACAGTCCGTAGACCTGCCAAATCTCCCGCGCCACGCTCATCCCGGCCAGCGCTATCGCACAGGTAACCGCGCCCACCACCATTATCCAGCGAATTTGAAACCGGTTTATCAGCTCGGCGACGAACAATCCAAAGACCCCGCCGGTGACAAAGAAGATACTGACCGCGAAAGATAAATCCGAGACTGACCGGCTCATCAATTGAGCCAGCTCCGCCATGTAGACCGACATGTTATAGAAACCCAGACCAGAACTGACGGTCTGCACTAATAGCATTGCGCCAACTATTACCCAGCCGTAGTTGAATCGGGCGGACATATTCTAGTCTGCGAGCAACATCTCGACTTTGGTCGTCAGATCCAGCATCGAGAAAGGTTTTGACAGGACGTCAGTGCGGGGGTCGTCCAAGTCTCTAAATTCTTCTTCAGCATAGCCCGTCATAAAGAAGATCTGCGTACTAGCGTTGCTGAGCCTGATCCGCTCATATACCTCGACACCGTTCATTATCGGCATACCAACGTCCAAAAATATTGCATCAAAATGATGATTCTCAAACAGGGCAAGTGCTGCTTCGCCATCCGCCGCTGATTCTACGTCGCAGTCTAAACTTCTGAGCATTTCTGCCGCAACGAGCCGCACAGCATCATCATCATCCACAACTAAAACATGTGGTCGTTCTATCATTCTGGTGGCCGAATCATGTTCAGCACTATACGTCCCGTATGGCGAATTACCTATTCTTTGGGACAGAGATCGTGATCCAAATAGCCATTGAGGCGAAGGGCTTCAAGCAGGCCGGTAAAAATCAGATCGGGGACAACATGATCGAAGAGATTCTCTCGATGGAATAGATGTGCAAAGCCCCCGGTGGCGACCACCACGGGCGCCTGTCCCGAGAATGCTTCATCAGTAATGCGGCTGACAAGCTCTCGCACCATCCCGACATTGCTCCAGTAGAGACCACTCTGAATGCTCTCAACGGTGGTTTTGCCGATGGCGGATCGACTCGGTTTTATCTCGACCGATGGTAATTTTGCAGTCCGCTGCTCTAGCGTTTCCATCGCCAAGCGCACGCCGGGCATGATGTTGCCGCCTAAGAAAACCTGTTCCTTGGTGATCGCGCAGACGGTCGTTGCTGTTCCAAAGTCAACCACGATCAGATCGCGATCCGGGAACAGTTTCGTCGCACCCATCGCGTCCGCGATCCGATCACTACCTACTTCTTTTGGATCTTTGTAGGCAATTTGCAACCCCGTCTTGATCCCGGGTCGCATGATCATGGGTTCAATTTCGAAGTACTTCTGACAACACGCTCTTAGCGAGTAATTCAATTCCGGTACGACTGAGGAGACGCCGATCACCTTTATTTGCTGAGGCTCCACACCATTCTCTCGCAAAGCACCGCGAAGGAAGACGCCAATTTCGTCTGAAGAACTACGACCGGTCGAAGCGTGCCGAAATTGCGTGACTAACTCGCTCCGATCAAATACTCCGCAGAATATTTGGCTGTTCCCAACATCCAAGGTCAATATCACTAGCCCGCACTCACTGTTGTTGTATTTTTATCGCCTTGGAGGAACGATCTTCCAGGTCCTCGCGCAGCCTCAATGACTACGTTATCAATCAGTCGCACCTTCTCTGATTGCGGTCCGACGACGATCGCACCAAACCGGCGTTGCCCTATGGTCTCTACGTAGTCCACCTTAAAGCCGAAATTCTCGAGAGCAAGGATTGCTGCCTTATCACTACTGGCGCTGGAGAGTACGTCGTAGAAAACTGCAACTCGGGAGCGCGTCTCAGCATCGAGCAACTTGTTTCGACTACTCATAGCCAATCCATCCAGTTCTCTCACAGTCTCGCACCCGACGATCTCAACGTTCATAAAAAACGTTTCGCACATATCCCTGATTAAGGTGTATTGCTGATAGTCCTTTTTGCCAAAATAAGCTCTGTCGGGCGCAACAAGATTTAGCAGTTTCATGACTATCGTCAGAACGCCGGTGAAATGTCCCGGACGATCAGCGCCGCACAAGCTGCGACTGAGTTGATTTTCTTCAACTTGAAATCTAAAGCCGTCCGCATACATATCCCCGTAGGTCGGTAGGATGACGAAATCAACGCCGAGCTGTTCCGCGAGTTGCAGATCATCCTCAAGCGTGTCCGGGTAAGCCGCTAGATCCTTGGCATCGTTAAACTGAGTAGGATTTACATAGATGCTGAGCACCGTGATTCGTTCTCTCGCAACACTTCGCTCCAACAAAGACGCGTGTCCCGCATGCAACGCGCCCATGGTAGGGACAAAGCCAACCGAACCGACGAGTTTCTTTCGCAGCGCACGCCATTCCTGCATATCTCTGATAACTTTCATGCGTACGATTCCTCCTTGGATGGGAAGGCGCCAGTCGATACATCCGAGTGGTAAGCGTTGACCGCAGAGTGAATGTCGTTCTGCCCGTTTAGATAGTGGCGCAAGAACTTCGGTTTGAAACTCGTGTCCATGCCTAACATGTCATGTAGCACCAAAACTTGTCCGTCAGTGTCAGACCCAGCGCCTATGCCAATCGTCGGAATGTTGAGTTGTGCCGTGATCACTCTGCCCAACTCCGCAGGTACACACTCCAACACCAAGGCGAAACAACCCGCTGCCTCAACGGCTTTCGCCTGACGAATTATTTCGGCGGCTGAGCCTTCGTTACGGCCTTGAACCTTATGCCCACCAAAGGCTTCCACGGATTGAGGAGTGAGGCCAAGATGGCCCATCACCGGAATACCCGATTCCACAATGTGGGAGACAATCTCTTCTTGACCGTCAATGCCTTCAATTTTTACGCAGTTGGCGCCAGCCTGCATAAGCTCGCTAACCGCATCAAGAGCGGGCTCCAAGCCACGCCTGACGCTCAAAAAAGGCATATCACCAATCACAAATTTGTCCGGGGCACCTCGTCGTACAGCGGCGGTATGGCTGGCCATCATTGCAACGGTTGCATGCACAGTACTGTCAAAGCCGTGCACAACCATGCTGAGGCTGTCTCCGACCAACAGCGTGTCGATGGCACTTTCGTTTAGGATTTTGGCTGACCAGTGGTCATAGCAGGTGACCATGGATATCTTTTCGCCGTTTTGTTTGCGGCGTGCAAAGTCGAGTATGTTCATAGAACCTCCCAGTTATGGGAGGGACTGACCGTGATTAGAGCGTCAAGCCTACGATCAAATCGATAGCCTTACGTCTCGCATTCGGTACCTGTCCCTCAGGATCAAGTCCACTTGCGGTGCCTGCCTTCCGCGATTGGAGGAAGAAAGCGCGCAGTATGTCTTCAGTCGATCGATTTTAAGACGATCTCGTAACCCAGTGACGGTCTCTGTCTTTTACAATCAGAGCCGATTTGCCGAATCTATTACGCTCTGGAGCCTTCGTCAAATCTGATTTTCAGGCAATTTCTACCAAGGCACTGGCAGAACATTTGGCTACACCCGCTACCAATTCCGTTTAGGGGAGGAAACTCAGAGTTGTGTCAGACGCGTTCGTTTCGTATCGTCGGAATTTGCGGGGACATAGCGAACGCCAACTCCGGTCGTTCGAGCATTTACGACAAGTGACCATGACGCAGTCGTTGGCTTATGGTCTAAAGTATTTCCCGACGAGCCTGCCTGGAACGAATCAAAGGCGTTGATCGCAACCTAACTAACTGTGCAGCCCGAGCTCTTTTTTGTTTGTGAACTCGAAGGAAAAATCGTTGGTACGACCATCGCCGGATTTGACGGAGTTAGAGGTTGGGTGCACAAGGTCGCGTGTGCGCAGGAACTCCGACGGAGCGGTGTCGACAGGAACCTGATGGATGCTGCAGAAAATGCACTCCGCGAACTAGGCTGCGTGAAGCTTAATCTACAAGTTAGAGCAGGCAATGATCAAGCAGTCCATTTCTATGAGCAATTGGGGTTCCAACCAGAAGAGCGAACGAGTCTATCCAAGCATCTCAGCTAGTCGCCCGCATCAGCTAGTCGCCTCCAAATGGACAATCGCTTTGAAACCGTCCGCAACTTCGCAGAATTCCAGTTGCCAGCCATGGCGTCGACAGACGTTAGCAGCAATTGATAGACCCAAACCGGCACCCGGCAGATTTTGCGATCTCGCCTGATCAAGCCGGGAATAGGGTTTTAATGCATCCGCTGCATCCTCCGTCGCGAACCCTTGTCCAGGATCGATTACTTCAACGCAATTTGTACCCACAAATACTCTGACACCGCCACCGTACTTCATTGCATTGTCAATCAAGTTCATAAAGAGTCGGGTTGTTGCGACAGACTCACAGGCAATCACAAGCGATGACTCTCCGGTGAGTCGGCTTGAGGAAGCGTCTTCGCCCCTCGTCTGATCAAGTTCAGGGATTTCAACAATCAGAGTCTCCAGCAATGGTACGAGATCGACCTGCTGCCGGTTCTCATCACTGATCTCATCGCGGGTGAAGGTAAGTACCTGATCCAATATATTTGTGATCAATCCGATTTCTTCATCTGCTTTTTGCTGATCTCGTTCTTCTGGCAGCTTTTCTAGGCGTAGTCCAAGGCGTGTGGTCAAAGTCCGAATATCATGGGAAACACCAGCCAGCATATCGCTCCGTTCACGCAACAGTCTGAGGACTTCAGCTTGCATCTGATTGAACGCACTGCTCGCACGGCGCAGCTCTTTCGGTCCCACCTTTTCAGGTAGAGGCTCGCCAGCCCGGCCATCAGCTAGCAACTCAGCAGCACCAACAAACCGCTCAAGTTGACGCGCTTGGCGTTTCGTAAGCCACAGTACAACGCCTACGATCAATAAAAGAAAAAGACTGCTAAAGGCCGCACCGCTGGAAAGGCGAGAGTTGAAGCCTGGCTTGATTACCGCGCTGGCGTGGAGAAAGTCTCCGAGCTTAGACGGCATTACGATTTCCATCTTGCCGGTTCCACGCCTTATGGAATAACTGAGAACAACTTCTTCCACCCGTTCAAGACCAAGCAAAATCAGTCGATCGCGAACGGGCTGTTGCAGCTCATCCAGATGCGGCCAATTTGAATCTTCCAGTTCTATGTGTTCTGCGCGGCGAACACTAAACCCAGGTGTTTGTAACACCGACAAAAGATTTGGTTGTTCAACCAGAAGCTCATCAATCTCGTACAAACGTTGTGCCATGCTAACGGCATAGGTTCGCGCGTTACCTACAAGACGTTCGTGACCGTAAAAATAGAATCCTGTGACATGCAAGACAAGCATCGCGATGACCACGATCCAGCTAACTCGGCCGAACAGCGACCGGCCTGGCAGCCAACCGATAAGATTCACCCAGCTGCCCCAAGTTTTCTTTCAGTGACTTCGGCACTAAATTGATACCCACCACCACGTACGGTCTTGATCAGATCGCCGTTACCAAGTTTCTTTCGCAAGCGACTTAGCTGAACATCGACACTCCGATCGAACGCTTCGCCCGTTCGACCTTTGGTCATCTCCAGAAGTTGATCCCGCGTCAGAACTCGGCCCGGCTGCAAGACTAGCGCCATCAACAAATCAAACTCACCGCCAGTCAATGTGATGTTTACCCCTTCGGGAGAATGCAAAGTTCGCTTAGTCACAGAAAGGAGCCAGCCGTCAAAGGTCAGATCGACGCGTTCGTTGCGAGTATGCACCCAGGCTTGCGCGCTAGTCCGTCGCAGTACCGCGCGAATGCGGGCTAAAAGCTCTCGGGCACTGAACGGCTTGGTAACGTAGTCATCTGCACCCATCTCCAAACCAACGACCCGATCACCTTCATCTGCCAGAGCAGTCAACAGAATCACAGGGATCGTTGACGATTGACGCAGGTCACGGCAAATACTCAGCCCATCCCCGTCTGGCAGCATGATATCGAGTAGCAACAAATCATAGTGTTCACTCGCCATCGCTCGCTTCAGCTCAGCCTGTGTTGCCACCGCCCGGCAGACGATCTGATATTGCGACAGATACTCATCGACAAGCCGACGGATTTCCGCGTCGTCGTCCAATAAAAGCACGCGCACGTGCTCGGGCGTTTCAGATTCGGCCATGTCGCGTCCTTCCGATCATGTTGGAATTATACCTCCCTCCAGCGTCCATATCGGTTACTGGAGTTTGCGGGACCAGGCTTTGCAATGTTCTGTAACAAACAGATACCTAGAGAGACCAAGCGAGGTGAATTTCGCGGCATTCTGACAACTCCACTCAAACAGGAAGCCCTATGAACCTCTTTCAGATCATAATCACCGCGGTCCTCACAACATTTACCATTATCGCGCTTGCGATTGCCGGAGCTTGGTCCGTTTGGCCTCGCACCGCTGAAGCAAGCATCGCTGTTGCTGCGCACTCAACTGGCTGGCGTGGCGAGTCGAACAATCACTGTGAGCGTTTCTCCAGCGATCACTTAGCTCTTGGTGAAGCGGTTATCGCCGTGGCCCTCGATCTAGACGATGCACAGAAGTCGGCCTTAGAACCAATCCGATCAAGTCTCGAGTCATGGCGCACCAACATCGTTTCGATCTGCGAAGGTACCGATCACGGCGAAACCATGGATGTCAGCACTGGACTCCAGGCGATGGAAGACGCTCTGACCGCCACGACAAATACAGTTGTCGAGGTACGTCCGCAAATCGAGAGCTTGCTCGCCACACTCAATCCCGAACAGAATGACAAATTGATGGGCTACCTACAGCACCATCGACGCTCTCACGGTTTTCGCGGACGCCACTAGCTAGTTAGTGAGACCGGACAGGCAAGCGCCGCTTAAGTATCTCGGTGTGTTGCCTGTCCGCGTCATTCGTCCCGTCATTCGTCCCGTCATTCGTCCCGTCATTCGTCCTGTCATTCGGAGGTGATCGAACTCAGACAGGCAATTCTGGGCATGCAAGCGAGAGTTTTTGCCCTGGATTAGCGTGCTTTGCCAAGCCCTGGAATCACCTTCCCTACTTGCTGACTGTAGGTCTCATAAGCTTCACCAAGATTGGCGCGCAGATCAGTCTCTTCATAGCGAATCCCGACAAAGACATAGAGGGTCATTGATACAGAGAAAACAAGATGACCCACGCTCATGTCCGGTGTCGCCCAAAAGGCAAGCAAAAATCCTGTATATATGGGATGGCGAACCAGTTTGTAGAACAAAGGTTGGCGAAAGATCTGATCAGGCATCTCCTTACCCGTCCAATCAGACCAAATCTGGCGGAGCCCAAAGAGCTCGAAGTGGTTAATCAAGAATGTCGAGAGCAAAACTACCCCCCAGCCAAGCCCTGCCACTGTCCAAATTAGGGTACGCAGCGTGGCATCCTCAACTAGCCAAACCATCGCAGGAATCGGCAACCAAAAGCGAAAGAGAAGATAGAGTGCCAGTGCACTCATCGCCACATAGAGACTTCGTTCAATCGCATCAGGCCAGTACTTCGTGAGCATTGCTTTGAAACTAGGTCGGGCCATGATGCTATGTTGAATACCGAAAAGGCTAACTAGAAGTAAATCGACAATCAGCGCAGGAAAGAAACCACTGGCCGGTCCGACACCAATGCTGCGAGGCACGAGTTCGTTAGAAACAAATCCAATTAGGTATAGGAACACCGCAAAGAAGAAGAAGTAAGCCAACACCCCAAATAGAAATCGCGCAGCTCTTGCCATCGCTACTCTCCTTATCGTGAAAGCCCTGCCATGAACGCCCTTCACGCAACGGCCTTTAATCCGACAGTCTTAACCAGAAAAATCTGGAATACCGTACCGCCACCAACCAGTAAGCGCAAAGGTTTCGTTATCCGCCTAGGACGTGCTAATGGTCATCGTTACACTACTCTTCTGGCGGAAACGGGAAGTCCTCTGGTGCATTCAAGGAACTCGTTACAAACGCATTCCAAGCCTCAACTGCCGCCCTGGCTCTCGCCTGATGGGCTACGGAAGCTGCCTGATGCCACTGCATGTCTTGGTTTACGCAGTTTCTAAAGGCATCGATTTCCGCCAAAAAGCGTTGCCATAAGGCATCATTTTGATCATCTTCCGGACGAACTGGTGCAACACATTCAAACGGGCGTTCCTCATGCGGTTCAGCGGTTGCCCCGTGCGCATGACAGAACGCGAGCAGTAACAATATCAAAGCAAGTATTTTGCTCATAAAGCAGATTCCCTCTTTACGAAAGGAGCATGAAAAGGTGCATTGTGCGCGTGGCTAACCGTATGATCTGTGCTCTTTCGCACCAGTTTTGGTCACATTTTGCTTTTTGCACATGAATCTGGTCAAAGTTGTACTTTAAAAGGAGTCCCTGACAATGGGAGATCGTTTCGAGTCGCTTAGCGAGGAGCTGACAGATTGGATAGAGACCCAACATGTCTACTTTGTCGCAACCGCTGCCAAAGATGGCAGAGTCAATCTTTCCCCTAAGGGGCAGGATAGTCTCAAGGTCCTTTCTCCCAACAAGATACTTTGGCTGAATCTCACCGGTTCAGGCAATGAGACTGCGGCCCATCTGGCTGACATAAATCGCATGACCATTATGTGGTGCGCATTCGAGGGGCCACCTCGAATTCTACGAGTCTATGGCACTGCCAAAACAATCCACCCCCGAGACGAGGAGTGGCAAATGTGTTCAGAATTGCTTCCCGCTCAGCTCGGCGCACGTCAGTACTACAGCCTAGACATCGAACTTGTTCAGACCTCCTGTGGCTACGCAGTGCCACATATGGATTACCAAGAGGATCGGACCGTCCTTAAGCAATGGTCAGAGAAACGCGGTCAAGACGGGATCGAAGCTTACTGGCAAGAAAAAAACCAAATCAGTCTCGACGGGCTACCAACCGGAACCTAGTAAATTATCGGTTGACGGCATGTCAATATTGAAGCGAACAAGGACCTCCGCCATGCTCAAATTTCACGGTGCAAGTGGGGATTATTTTGGCGCAGTTTGATTATATTTTGGTCGGCGCTGGTAGCGCGGGTTGTGTACTCGCTAACCGCCTATCCGCTAACCCAGAGAAAACCGTTTGTTTACTCGAAGCGGGCGGCAACCACCTCTCGCCCATGCTACATATACCTGCAGGTTGGGCGACCAACTTCAATAACCCCAGAGTTGACTGGGGGTATTCAACCCAACCAGAACCCGAGTTAAACGATCGCGAGGTCTATTGGCCTCGTGGCAAAGTGCTTGGCGGCTCCAGTGCCATCAACGGGATGATCTACATCCGCGGTGTTCCGCGGGACTTCGAAGATTGGAGTCAGGCGGGTGCTGTAGGCTGGGGATGGGAGGACGTACTTCCATATTTTGTGCAAGCTGAAAGACAGCAAACTCATCGGGACGATCTACACGGCAACGACGGACCGTTGCATGTCGAGGATGTCCGTGACAAGCGGCCGATCCACGAAGTTTTCTTAGATGCGATGCAATCTTCCGGTATTCCCGCCAACCCAGATTTCAACGGCCAGGACCAAGCAGGCTGCGGCTACTATCAATTCACGCAACACAACGGGCGACGATGGAGCACAGCGTCGGCTTACCTTGATCCGATTAGGGCGCGTAAGAATCTTACAGTTATTACAGGTGCGACAGCGTCTCAGATTCAATTCGAAGGGAAGAAAGCCACAGGCGTCACATACGATCGCAAAGGAAAGAGTAGTAGCGTAACTGGCGGCCAGGTTGTCCTTTGCGGCGGCTCAATAAACACGCCACAACTGTTGGAGCTATCTGGCGTCGGCGACGGCGAACGCCTGCACACCCTCGGCATCCCCGTTATCCACAACTCGCCAGAGGTCGGGGAAAATCTCCAGGATCACGTACTGACCAAGGTCGTATACAAAACTCACCCGGATCAAAGTATCAACCGCGAAGTACAGGGATGGCGACTCTTACCAACAGCCATGAAGTGGTTTTTTACACGCCGAGGTCCTCTGACAACCGGCTCAGCCCCTGTCGGTGGTTTTTGGTATACACAGGAAGGCTTAGATGTACCTGATGTACAAATTCACTACGCGTCGGGAGCCACGCTATACAATAACCAAGGTCGCATCCGTGCGATGAACGTACCGGCTATGACTGCAGTGGTGAACCAAAATAGACCCGAGTCTCGAGGTTCACTCCACATAACCAACACTGATGCCAAAGTAGCCCCGGAAATTAGAGCCAACTACTTATCCACAGATAACGATCGTCAGTGCCTGATCCGTGGCATTCGGATGCTCCTCAACATCTTCGATCAGACACCCCTGCAAGGCTATCTAGAAGGCCGCCTATCGCCAGGACCAGAAATAGACCCGAGCAACGATGACGAAATTTTGGAGTACATCCGCAACGACGCAAGTACCACCTATCATCCAACGAGCACATGCGCTATCGGTAAAGTCGTAGACCCAAATCTCAAAGTGATGGGTGTGGAAGGTCTGTCCATCGCCGACGCATCCGTCATGCCATTCGTGGTCTCCGGCAACACGAACGCCGCTGCAATCATGATCGCGGAGAAAGCCGCAGACCTACTGCAGAAATAACTTCAACCTTGTGGAGCGGTTTCTTCTCTTGCCGCATCCGCGGCCTCAGCAGCCCTTCTCGCCAGTTGCGCTTCACGCGCTTCATGCGCTTTGGTGGATACAAAAGCTTGGATAGTAGCCGTTGACTCCCGATCCAAAGCATCAGCAAAACCCGGCATACCCAACGGTTTCTTCATACCGCCCAACACGATCGCCTCGAACGCCGCTTGGGTTTCAGTAGACATCATGCGCAAATCTGGTGCAGCGGACGCAACTATTGAGGGAACGCCGAGACTGCGATGGCATATCGCACACAGCTCATGATAGAGCTTGTTACCTTCATCCAGTTGAGCTGCCGTTGCGTTCTGGGGTGGTTGGGTCGGAATGGTGAAATCCCTTTTGTTAGGCTCTCGCCAGGATGCTTGCCCGTCGAGGCTAAACACCAGTAACTCACCTGGACGGTCGTATGTGCGGTTGCCGCTAACCATCGTCGCCACATACTGGACGCCATCCACCATGTAGGTCATGACGCTAGACGAAAAAGAACCAAAGGCATCGAAAGTCCACAACACTTTGCCGTCATTAGTATCACGAGCTGTGAAAATACCGGTGCCCTCACCCTGAAAAAGCAGATCACCCTTGGTGCCTAAGACACCCCCATTGAAGACACTTTCAAGTTTGTGTCGCCATTTATGTTGGCCTGTTAACGGATCGAATGCTGTCAGGTAGCCCTCGGAAGGTGGGCGCTCATTAGCTGTTTTGGCCAATTCTTCACGATAGGGTCCGTAGGCAATACCCAAACTCAAACCGACTTCGTTGATCTCGTATTTGCCAGTCTTTACAAATTGCTCGTCCAACGCGTAAAAATTGGGGTAATCATGATAGTAGAAATACATGACACCTTGATCCTCATCCCAAGATTGCGGTTCCCAGTTGTGTGCACCAGCGTTCGCAGGCAGGATCCAAGCTGGGTTTTTCTCGAATACGACGTCGGGATTTTCTACTGGCCGACCTGTCTCCATGTCGACATGAGTCGCCCAGGTAATGCCGTCCGTATAGGGATGCGCGCGCAGCAGATCGCCATTGGTTCGATCTAGCACGTAGAAGAAACCATTCTTTGGCGCTTGAAGCAGTACTTTGGTCAGCTCGCCATCAACTTCTAGCTCACCCAAAGTGATATCCATCGCAGATGAGTAGTCCCAGTTGTCACCCGGCACAGTCTGGTAATACCACTTCATACGACCCGTCTCGACATCGACAGCGACGATCGCTGTCAAGAACAAGTCATCTCCGCCACCTGGTGAACGAATTTGTCGTGGCCACGGCGCACCATTGCCGACACCTATATAGAGCGTGTTTAGTTCCTCATCGTAGACAAGCGAGTTCCACGCAGTGCCACCGCCACCGTACTTCCACCACTCTCCCCCCCAAGTCTTGGCAGCCATTTCCATTTCGGGGTGTTCAAACGGCTTACTCGGATCACCCGGAACCAGATAAAAACGCCAATCCACATCACCAGTAATCGCGTCATAGGCTGTCACGTAGCCGCGACGATGACCACTTTCAGAGCTGCCTTGTCCAATGAATACCTTGCCAGCGGCGACTCTGGGAGCACCTGATATATTGAACCTTCCCAGCGCGGAGGGGTGCCAAGTATCGACATCCCATAGCCCCTCCCCGGTACTGGCATCGATGGACACCAAACGACCATCATAAGTCGCGACATAAACACGCCCTTCAGAAACGGCCACGCCACGGTTCACCACTCCACCACAACAGGAATACTTGACATATTCTCGATCTGTCTTGGGATCGTAACGCCACAATTCCTGCCCGGTAGTTGCATCTAGCGCATAGACGACACTCCACCCATTGGTCACGTACATGATCCCATCGACAACCAACGGTGTTCCTTGCATCCGTTCGCTTGGGCCACCTATCGGCAGCGACCAGGCAAGTCCCAGACGATCGATACTGTCTTTGTTTATCTGTGTCAGTGAGGAAAAGCGTTGTTCTTTGTAGTTTTGACCATAACTGAACCAGCTACCGGGCTCAGCGAGCGCCTGGTTGATGATGCGTTCATCGGTTACGTCCCCGGCTCGAGGTGGTGGCATAGATTGCGGCGGTTCACCTCTTGGCCCGCAACCGCCGAGTGCAATAATTAGTACGGTGTAAGCACCAATAACCTTTATACGGCCCATTTCTCCCCCAATTCCCCGTAACCTCTTTTCCTTTGCGCTTTCTATCAACCGTTCCACATAATCGTCATGCGATCGGTGGGTGGATAGTTTTGCCCCGTGCTCGCTCGAACGCCAACCCTGCTTGGATTAGCCGATCCTCTCCTAAGTGGGGACCAATAAACTGGAAGCTTCGCGGTAGCCCACTCTGGTCAAGACTAAGCGGCATCGTTAGCGTAGGGTGGCCAGAGTAGTCGAATGGCGCTGTAAAGACGATAAAGGGCGTAAGACCTTCGTCATCAAACCCTCTATCACTCTCCATTTCAGCAACGGTCGGAGGCAACGTGTTCATACAAGGAGAGATCATCAGATCCACTTCCTCATACAGTCGATTTAGAGCAGTTCGAAAAGCACCACGAGTACGTTCTAGCGAGTCATAGCGTTCTCGTTCGACACCCATCCCTAAGTCCAACAAGCGGGACAACGACGGCCCATACAAATGCGCTTTATCCGGATACATCCCAGCATGAGCTTCAAGACAATCAACCCCACACGTGATGCCCCAGTCTTCAACTAGGGTGTGATAGTCAGGCGGAATGGTGACGTCCACAATCTCGGCACCTAGGTCTTTAAGTAGCAATATGGCTTCGTCTAAACCGGCGACAACTTCTGGCCTTACGCCTTCCGTAGAATACGCGCGATCGATGCCGATTTTAGTACCCCGAAGCTCGCCATCATTTGCCATGTAATTCGGCACAGACGAATCTATGCTGGTTGGGTCATTAACATCCCGGCCTGCGATGACACCGAGAATACGAGCAGCGTCTGCCACTGTGCGTGTCATCGGTCCGATATGATCCAACGTTGCGGAAAGCGGAAACGCGCCGTACCGACTGACACGGCCATATGTGGGTTTAATTCCGACAAGCCCACAGCTCGCGCTCGGAAATCTGATGCTACCACCCGTATCACTGCCCAGAGCACCAAAGACCAATCCCGCGGCTACAGAAACCCCAGAGCCCGACGAGGACACCCCTGGCCAGCGCTCCTTATCGTAGGGATTCGTGGGAGATTCAATCTCGGGATGGTGCGCGCCAAAGGCACCTTCCGTCAGTTGTGTCTTGCCGACAATGACGGCACCGGCTTCGCGAAGACGTGTTACCACCGTCGCGTCATAATCGGGCACAAAATCTGCCATCACGCGAGTACCACTGGCAGTCACTAGACCCTTGGTAAACAAAAGGTCTTTGATGCCAATTGGTACACCGTGTAGCGGACCAAGGGGTTGGCCTTCTGCGCGTTTTGCATCCAAGGCCTCTGCATCTTTCATCGGCTGGTCATCGAGCACCATAGCAAAGCTCTTGAGCTCAGGTTCAAGCCGGTTGATCCGTTCCAGTTGGTGAGCAGTCACATCTACGGAGTTGAGGGCACCACTCTTTATCTGACGACAGACTTCTGACAGTGATTGATAATGGAGTTCAGTCATGACGCATCAAAGATTTTGCCTGGATTTAGAAGTCCTTTTGGGTCGAGCGCATGCTTCATGCGTCGCATAAGATCGATCTCTGTCTCGTCTCGAACTAAGCTGAGGTAGGGTTTCTTTTCGAGACCGACACCATGCTCAGCAGACACAGACCCACCTATCTGTTCAAGCGGTTCGTAAACACAAGCTTCGACTCGCTTTCGGGTTTCTGTCTTGTCGTCGCCTGGTGCTATGGCGAAATGGATATTGCCATCACCCATGTGTCCGAGCGTGAAGACCTTCGCGTCTTCAAACTCAGACTGAAGACGTGCATAAACGCCATCGACATAGTCCTCCATCAGCGGTATACGCAGGCTAACGTCGAACAACATCGTCGGGGCAAACTGAAAAACCTGTTCAACATCGTCCCGCAATGCCCAGATATCCATACGCTGGGCTTCTGATTGCGCGATCACCGCGTCAGCAATGAGTTCATCCTCAAGGGCACCATTGAGCATCGCCATCAGCGTCTCATCATTCGCTCCCATGCCTTCTACAAGTACGTAAAAGCCATAGTCACAAGACAGAGGCGCTGAATTTTGGGCGGGAGGAGAACTAACAAGTCTGTAGTAGTCATTCCACATCACTTCAAAAGCCGACAAGTTGCCACCAAGGCCACGATCCGCGTGCTTGAGGAAGCGTACCAGGTGGTCGAAATCGACAATGCCGACAAGCGCCGTAGGTTGTGTTGTCACTTCCTCTCTGCAGCGCAGGACAGCTCGCGTCACGATCCCAAGCGTGCCCTCTGTACCGATAAAGAGTTGTTTCAAGTCGTAGCCCGCATTGTTCTTGATCATCTGGTTCATGGAGCTGATGACGGTCCCGTCCATTAGAACGGCTTCTAAACCCAAAACCATATCTCGCATCATGCCGTAGCGGATGACACGGTTACCACCTGCGTTGGTAGATATGTTACCACCAATCGTACAGGAGCCACGGGCACCCAGATCTAGGGGAAACATAAGACCGTGAGATTCTGCAATCTCTTGTACAACCTGCAGGGGTACTCCGGCTTGAGCAATCATGGTCCGTTCTAGCGGCAAAACTTCTTCAATCTCGTTCATTCGTTCTAAAGAGATAATGACATCTCCTTCGTTCGTGAGCGCCCCTTCAACCAAGCCAGTAAGACCACCATGAGTCACCACCGATTGATCGTACGCATGGCAAACCTTAAGTGCCGCCGCGACTTGTTCGGTAGTTTTCGGACGAACTAGCACTTGCGCTCGGATGTTATCAGTGCGCCAAATGCCTGCGCCCCGAGCGTTAACGTCCTCATCCAGCAATACCGTCTCAGCACCGAGCGCTTGGATAAGTGCCTGCGTGACTTCACTCGACGAGTCGATCACCTTGGTTAGTTCAGCCATATCCTTTCCTAATTCTCTCTATTCTTTGAAAGCGGTCACAAGGAATTGAGGCAGCACAAAGAGAAATTTGTCCTCTGCCAACGATTGTTCCACTTCAGCCAACAATGCTTCAACCCTTGCTTTGGGCATCGTGTCAAAAGTCTCTATGTAGCTCGCCATATTGCGCAATACATTTAGGCCCCGACCCGATTGATCTACAAATGGTGACAGCTTGACCTGAACTCTGGCAAATCCGGCATTCTTCAGCGCACCGGCCACACGGCGGCCTATGTATGGCTCTCGAAATGCGGGGGAAGCTGCCTGGAAAAATTCAGTAATCGTCTCCGTCGACCACGGTTCTACAACAAGGAAGCCCCAGTCACTATCAATCACATGTGCGCGACCGCCGGGTGCTGTGACTCGATGAACCTCGGCGAGTGTGGCAGCAAGATCAGGTACATATTCCAACACGTTTTTACAAATCACACGGTCAACCTCCCCTTTTGCAAAGGGTAGCTTATGGTCCTCCACGTGATGGAAGGTCATATTGTCTTGGCCAGCGAATCGAGCGCGCGCCGACTCGATGAAGGTTGCATTGATATCTACGCCGTGGACTCGACCAGAACTACCGACAATTTGGGCTAAGCCACTCGCAAAAAATCCAGGGCCGGTGCCAAGATCCACAACCTCATGACCCTCCGCAATTTCCGCTCCTTCGACAAGTAGCCTTTGTGCGTCGTGCCATACGAACATTTCCTCGTAGCGCGCAATCCGCTCTGGCTCAATCTCTTTCCAATGATCTGTAAAAAAGGTATCAATGTTCATATTGTTTATCCGCGCTCACCCACATACCGAACCAGATCATGCCACAGAAACCTGTTGAGTCAGTACCAGACGAAAGATGGTTGGAAAATCATGCCGGCCTCATCGCGGAAGCGATGGCGGGTAGCGATGCTTGGGCATTGGAACTAGGCTGTGGTCGCGGGCGCGACAGTGGTTACCTGAATCGATTCGGCAACCTTGTCGCCGTCGACAAACACCGACCAAGTTTGCAGAAACTGAGAAATCAGTTTCCGATCATCTCGACGGTGGAAATGGACATCGCCAGACATTGGCCATTTAGAACCGCGAGCTTTGATTTCGTATTGGCAAGCCTCTCGCTGCATTACTTTGACGACAGAACGACCCAACGCTGCGTGGACGAGCTACGCCGATGCGTTTTACCTACTGGGTATGCAATCGTGCGCCTCAATAGTGTCAACGATAGGAACTACGGCGCTGGAGGAGGAAGCGCGATTGAACCGTACCTCTACCAGGTCGGGGATAAGACGAAGAGATTCTTCAGTGAAGAGACCATCAGGCAGTACTTTGCAAAGTGGCAAATCGATTCCCTTCTTGAACTCGATATCGATCGCTACAAGAAAAACAAAGTTATCTGGGAGTTGGTTTGCCGTCCGAGAGCCTAATCTTCAAATCCGCAATTTGTTGCTCAAGATAACGTCTTTGCGGCGGGCTTTGTGCAAGCTCCAGTGCCAAGGACAGTTGTTCACGGGCCCGCTCGACATCACCCAGCCGTTCGTACACATGGCCAAGTGCGGCAAAGTACGGCTGGTAGTTCATCAGCTGTTCAACCAGAGGTTCGCTCATTAGTATATCGAGCGCCGCAGCGGCTTGTCCGCAAAAACTCATTGCGACCGCACGATTAACCGGAACTACGGGCGATGCGTCATATTGCTCAAGTTTTTCGTACAGCGCTGCGATTTGCGGCCAATCAGTCTCTTCACTACTGGGAGCCTGGCTATGCAGCGCAGAAATAGCAGCTTGAATTTGATAGGCACCCGGTGGATGGCGCGCAACATGTATAGCATCAACCAGCGCAATCCCTTCTCGAATCATCGCTTGGTTCCATGACATCCTGTCTTGTTCAACTAAGGGCACGAAGACTTTGTCGTTGACCCGTCCCGGCAAGCGAGCCGCGCTCAATAGCATTAGTGCAAGCAAAGCCCTAGGTTCCGGGTTGTCCCGAAACAAACGCGAAGTAATTCGCGCTAGCCGTATCGCTACATCTATCAATGATCCTCGGACAAGGTTGTCATCTTGAATGCGTGTGTAGCCCTCATTGAACAGCAGGTAGACCGTTTTGAGTACAGCGGCTAATCTCGCCGGGATTTCGTTGACGCCCGGCACTTCATACGCAATTTCTTCATCACGGATCTTCTTTTTCGCTCGCGTTATGCGCTTTTCGATGCTTGCTGGGGAGGCAAGCAGACCGCGCGCGATTTCCTCCACCGAAAACCCAAGCACAACCTTCAATACCAAGGCGATTTGGGCCTGCGGATTCAGGCTCGGATGACAACAGGTAAAAACCAGACGAAGCAGATCATCATCCACGTCCAACCAATCTAATTCTTCTATTTGGACAGAGTCGTCTGCAAACGTATCTTCCCGGATCGATACAACATTACTATCCAGACTTACTAGTCTTTGCTCCCGACGGATCTGATCTATCGCCCCGTTCCGCCCAACAGTCACGAGCCAAGCGACAGGGTTCTCCGGAACGCCATTCTTCTGCCAACTTTGTAATGCCTTAACCAGCGCGTCTTGGCTCGCATCCATGGCACGATCCAAGTCACCGAGCACTCGTACTAAGGTCGCGACAACCTTCGGGTAAATCGCATTTAGAAGCGGGCCCAGATCCTGCTGCATTTCCTAGGTACTGGAATGGTCGGCGACAGCTCGAACTTCGATCGTGCCGTGATCAACACTCGGAATCATGGCCGCATAAGCCATTGCATCTTCCATCGTTTCAACATCGACCAGATAAAAGCCAGCGAGCTGTTCTTTTGTCTCTGCAAAAGGACCATCCGAAACCTGCATGTCACCGTTGCGATTACGCAAACACACAGCGGTCGCGGTCGACTGGAGCGGCTCAGCAGCAAACGTTATACCGTCAGCTTGCAGTTTTTCATTTAAAACGCGATGCCGTGCGAGCACTGCGCTCTTCTCGTCATCGCTTTTACTTTCCCAAATCTCTTCTGCCTGATAGATCATCAACAAATACTGCATGGCTCATCTCCTTCCTAGTAGTGACAGTTAGTATTGATAACAAATAGACGATTTCAGGAACGCTTTGCGGACATCTCCAGCGCGTCCTTTTTAAGGTTTTTTGACAATGCATAGGTGGACACACAGAGCACGACCAGTAGGGGCACGGACGCTATCGTCACCGCTGACTGCAACGGTCTCAACCCGCCCATGTAGATCAGCGTGATCGGCAACAATCCTAGCAAGCAAGCCCAAAAAATTCGGTGTGCGCGACTGGGATCTTCACCTTCTGCCAGAGAACGGGTTGCTGAGGTCGCCAACGTATACGATGCAGAGTCATAACTGGTCGCGGCGAAAATTACCGCAACGATAATGAAGAGGAAGATCACGCCCGAAGAAAATGGTAGCGATCGAAGCACAGCAAGAATTGCTTCCGGCGAACCTGATGAGGCCACGGTATCTAGCACTGCAACAATGCCATTGATTTCTAGATAGGCGGCGTAGTTGCCAAGAACTAGAAAAAAGACCGTGCATCCCAAGGTGCCATAGCCTAAACATCCCAGAACGATTTGCTTAATCGTGCGACCGCGGGAGATCTTCGCTATAAAAAGACCCATAAACGGACCTAGCGCTAACCACCAAGCCCAATAAAAGACAGTCCACGACTCGACAAAATTAGATGTAGCCCCAGCATCGGCCCAAGTGCTCATGCGCACAAAATTCTGTAACAAGTGCCCCACCGTTTCTATGCTGAGCTCTAGGATGAAGAGCGTCGGACCAGCAAACAACACGATCAGTAGCAGTAGGAAGGCTAACGCAAGATTCAAGTTAGACAATCGTTTGATGCCGCGCTCAAGCCCAAGCCACGCGCTCAGGGCAAAGAGCACCGTGATTAGCAGAATGACAATGACATCAAATGCAAAACCCATCTCTGCCCGAGGCAAACCGAACAGATCACTAGCGAGAGTGCCGATCAAAGGGACTGCGAGACCAATCCCGGTACTGCAAGCCCCAACTAACCCCACTACAAATATCACGTCGATCAACGGATTGACGATCGGTTGCCACGAACGAGGTACCACATCAACACACGCTTCACTCAGCCGCAACGTACTCGCGCCCTTAACGTAATAGGCATAGCCCATCGCGATTCCAGGCAAACAGTAGAAGGCCCAACCAATAAAGCCCCAATGAAAAATTGGATAGCTGGTGGACCAGAGTAATGCTTCCGTACTCGAAGGCTCGAGCCCGAATGGTGGTGCCGCAAAATAGTGCGCCCATTCGATCGTCCCCCAATAAACAACACTCGTACCAATGCCACCGCAGAAGAGCATCGCGCTCCAAGACAACGTTGAAAATTGAGTCGTTGTTTGGTCTCGGGCAAAGACAATACTGCCATGCTGCCCGAAAGCGAGAACGAGCAGATAGATAAGAGAGCCTACCCCAGCAACGATATAGAGTACGCCAAGGTTGTGTGTGAGGTAGTCAAATGCCTCGCCCAGCATGATGCGACCCTCCACCGGATACATCATCAAAGGCAATATCAGACCAAGTAAGAGCACCACGCTGGCAATAAAAATTGGCAAGTCGATGCCCTCAAAGGGCCCCGGTTCGCGCACCTCAGCTTGCTCCGCAATCGTTTGTTCGGTCATTGTTTACTCTGCGGTGATTTGCTCGCGCAGGAATTGCTCGGACGGGGATTACTTGGCAATGGAATTTCCCTGGAAAAAACAGCCTCTACCCTAGAGCGATGCGCACGGAATGCAAGTTCGCAACTCCTGTCAATGAGTTGCGCGCTGTGCATGCAAACGTTAGCTTGAAGCTTGCAAAGCTAGGAAGGGTCATGGCCGGAGAAAAGTTCGACCAAGCATACTATCACCAGTACTACGAAGATCCTGAGACACGAGCTGTCTCACCAGAGGAGCAGCAAGTACAGGCGCACTTTATCGCCGCATACCTTCGCTACTTGACGATCGACGTACACTCGGGGATTGACTTTGGGTGTGGTACTGGAAGCATGTTGAGTGCGTTCCAAAAAGAATTCCCACGGGCAACATGGGCTGGTGTCGAGGTTAGCACTTACCTATGCCAAACCTATGGCTGGCAGCAGGGTTCCGTCGTCGACAGTACTATCGATCCGGCTGATTTGGTGATCTGTAGTGATGTGCTCGGCTATCTTGCAACGAGAGAGTGCAAACAAGCACTTAAGAACCTTGCTCGTGCGACTCAACATACTCTTTACCTCAGCGTCTTAACTGAAGAAGACCTAGAAATATGTGACCAGGACATCACAGACATGAGTCAGGCAGTCCGTTCAGCCGCTTGGTACAAGCGTCTGCTAAAGGACGATTTCGTAAACATTGGCGGCGGTCTTTTTTTGAAAAAACCAATCGATGTCCCAGTGTGGCAAATGGAAAAACTCTAGAGACAACCCAAACAACGAAACAAAGGTCGACTAGAATGTTCTAGGAGATTAGGGAGGACACACATGCAGGATGCCACAAGGCTTTGCCGAGACTTACAGCGCGGTACTATCTCAGCTGTAGATACCATGAAAGAGACATATCGCCGTATCAACGAGGTCAACCCCGAGTTGAACGCATTGGTCTCGCTCTTGGCTGAAACTGACGCGCTAGCGTTGGCAGCCGCAGCAGATGAAGTACCGATAGCCGACCGTGGACCACTACACGGCTTACCAATGGCGCCCAAGGATGCTGTGGAGGTTGCCGGTTTTGCTACAACCCAGGGTTTCGTGCCTTGGGCGGACAACGTTGCTCAGTCCGATGACGCGTTAGCCGCGAGAATGCGCGCAGCCGGAGCTCTTTTTATCGGCCATAGCAACATGCCTGAATTCGGGCTGGGATCAAATACTTTCAACAGCCTCCATGGCAGAACGAAAAATCCATATGACACCACCCGTACGCCAGGTGGTTCTAGCGGCGGCGCAGCGGTTGCATTAGCAACAGGTATGCTGCCACTGGCAGACGGTAGCGACATGGGTGGCTCTCTGCGCAATCCAGCAAGTTTTTGCAATGTGGTTGGCTTTCGCCCATCCATGGGCCGCACGCCTAATGCAAAAGGTTTCGGCTGGTTCGCCCGCTTAGGCACCACTGGCCCAATGGCGCGCACTGTCGCAGACACCGCGTTGCTGTTTTCGGTTCAAGCCGGTCCTGACCCCAAAGACCCAATCACACTCCCAGAGAGCGGCGAAACATTTCTTGATGCGGTTGTACCTTTGGACGATCTAGGCGGCCTCAAGATTGGTTATGCACCGAGGTTACACGGCCTACCCATCGATCGCGAAGTCATGCAAGTCATGGACCGAGCCGCCAACGTATGTTCGAACCTCGGCGCCAACGTCGTAGAAGAAGGACCCGATCTCTCTCGAGCTATGGAAGTCTTCCACACTCAGCGTGCAGCGGCTTTAGCCACTCTTGGCAACGCGTTGGACAGATCTATCCCCGATTGGCGCGATCATGCCAAAGAAACTGCCATCTGGAACATAGATAAAGGTCAGCAGCTCACTGCAGCTGAAATCATTCAATCCGAGCTAACCCGAACCCGGATCTACGCGGAAACCGTGCGTTATTTTTCTGAGTTTGACGCCTTAATTCTTCCGTCAGCCCAAGTTCCACCTTTCCCTGCCGATATCGAGTGGATCGATGAGATCGAAGGCGAGACGATGGCCAGCTACATTGATTGGATGACAATCTGTTGTGCAACGACCGTCACGGGCTGCCCAGCCCTATCCGTACCTGGCGGCTTTACGACCGACGGTCTCCCGGTCGGATTGCAGATTGTGGGTCCACCTCGCGGAGATCTCGCCACACTTAAAATCGGCCACACCTTTGAAGCTGCAACCGGGCACTACAAAACAGCACCAGCCGTTTCGGCTCTTTAGTGCGTTTCCGCAGTCGCTACAAAACAGCCCGCTGTGTGCTGAAGCATGAGGACGAGTTTTTCCTCGCCGTACATTCAAGTTTTTGGGCGCGCAAGGAACGCCGTTGGGGCCTACCCGGAGGCGGCATCGAGCGGCGCGAAGATCCAGAGTACGCGGTTCGTCGTGAACTTGAGGAAGAACTGGAACTCTACGTCGCAACGTTCACGGAAGTCGGACCCTATCGGTACAAAGGCAACGATCATATGGTGTTTGGCGCCGAAATCGACATCCGAGTCGACACCTACGATGACACAGAACTGCTCGACATCGGGTGGTATAACTTAAGCCAAATCAAAGGCTTAGACCAGTCCAAACGACTACATGCTGGCTACGAACTACAAGCTATCGAAGCCTATCTAGAAAAAATTTAACCCCTTTTTGCCGTCTCCGTCGTTGTACTCAATACAACACAAAAAGGGAACTCCCATGTCCAATCGATACATCTATGCCGCAAGCTTTGCGGCCATCACCATCTTCACAGGTGCGACGTTAGTTGCCTGCTCGACAAATACTTCCACGGACCAAATCTCAACCGGCAACGAGCCATCCCCTACAACGATCAAGGCAGCCGTTGAGCCGGAAACACCCACAGTTGACGTTAAGGTTGAGGTAAAGGATGAGTCGATTGTAAAACACAGACGAATTAAAGAAGTCATCGTGACAGCAGGGCGAACTCTATCTTCTGCCGACCAGGCGGCTGAGCCAGTACCTCACGCACTGGCACACAAGAGTGCGACCGGCTTGCCGTACCCTGCATCAATTCAACACGGTGTCGCACCGATGTACCAGGATATAGGTAGAGAGCGCTATGAGGTATTTGCTGACAATGGCATTTTCTGGGCAAATCAAAATCCAGTTTCCACCTTTTCTCTAGACGTAGATACGGCCTCCTATGCCAACATGCGTCGTCAATTGAACGGCGGCTCCCTCCCGGCTCCAGATTCGATTCGTGTGGAAGAGCTTGTTAACTACTTCAGCTATGCGTACCCAAAGGCAGAAACACAAGATCGTCCCTTTTCTATCTACACCGAAATGGGCCCCAGTCCTTGGCATACCGATCGCAAACTTGTTCACATCGGCATCAACGGCTGGAACCCGCTAACAGACGGTGATATGCCACCGGCCAACTTGGTGTTTCTAATTGACGTCTCTGGCTCCATGCAAGCGCCCAACAAGATCTACCTCTTGAAGAACGCACTCAGAATGATGGTCAACCAGATGCGGCCTCAGGACACGATATCCATCGCTGTTTATGCAGGTGCTGCAGGTGAGGTCCTAAGCCCCACGCCAGGGGACCAAAAGTCCAAGATATTTAGAGCGATCGAGAATTTGCAGGCGGGTGGTTCAACAAACGGCGGTGCAGGTATCCGACTCGCCTATGATCTAGCCGCTCAAAACCTAAAAAGTGACGGCATTAATAGAGTCATCCTCGCGACAGATGGTGACTTCAACGTCGGCACTACGAGTGTTGACGAACTAGAGCGCCTCGCAGAAGTAAAACGTAAAACTGGTGTTGCTCTGACGGTACTTGGATTCGGAACGGGCAACTACAACGACCAGCTAATGCAGAAGATTGCCCAGGCTGGCAACGGCAACGCTGCCTATATCGACAACCTGAACGAAGCGCGCAAAGTACTCGTCGAAGAGTTGGGTGCAACGCTCAACATCATCGCCAAAGACATGAAGGTGCAAATCGAATTCAATCCGGAGGTTGTCGAGACTTATCGCCTGATTGGCTACGAAACTCGTCATCTAAACCGGGAAGATTTTAACAATGACAAAATCGATGCCGGTGACGTCGGTGCGGGTCACACCGTGACCGCACTCTATGAGGTGACCTTAGCCGGACAAAGCGACTCTATCGCAGATCCGCTTCGTTACCAGTCACAAGCTGATATCACCAGGCGGATCGAAGGTGAACTTGGCTTTCTCAAGTTGCGCTACAAAAATCCAAGAGGGTCAGAAAGCAAATTGATCACGCAGCCATTGCTAGTAAACGACATCACTACCAACCTTTCTACAACAAGTGAATCCTACCGCTTTGCTGGGGCGGTGGCTTGGCTTGGACAAGTGCTGCGGGGCAACGACCAGGTGGTTGCTGCTGATCTGAATGCGATCGTTAAGTTGGCTCGAGAAGCTAAGGGGCAAGATCCGCACGGCTATCGGGCTGAGTTTATCAATTTGGTAAAGACGGCCCAGGCACTGGATTTAGCATCGGTCCTTCATCACAATCCATCTGATCAAGGCTAAGCACCAATGAAACAATGACCGAATTGGTTACGTCGGCGCCGACCCAGGCGCCGACAGCCACAGCTACAGAAGCGACAGACGACAGTCTAATCAGCCTCTACTTAACGGGAGATCAAGCAGCTTTCGAGCAACTGTACGGTCGTTATAAAACATCTCTCTACGGTTATTTTCGTCGACAGCTACCAGATGCAATGGCAAACGATGCCTTTCAAGACACATGGATACGCCTGATCGATAGCCTGCAAAAATACCAGGCGAACGAGCAGTTTTCCGGATACCTTTTTACGATCGCCCACAACACGCTCATGGACTATCACCGCAAACAAGCTCGCAACCCTGAAGTCACAAACGACGACGCGATCGAGTTCCCAGCACAAAAGGATGACGAGCCCGATCGAGTGCAAGATCGCGCTGAGACTTTACGCAACTTTCAGAACGAGTTGAAAAAACTACCCATTCAACAGCGCAGCGCGTGGGTACTGAAACAAGAAACAAATTTCTCAAATGAAGAAATCGCACGACTCACTGACACATCAGCCGAAGGTGTTAAGAGTCGTTTGCGTTACGCCTCCGAGAAACTAAAAGCAGGTATGCAAAAGTATGTCAGCAGATAACCCTGACAAGCCAAACGACCAAGATCCGGAACCTCTGTACAAAGCTCTTCCGGATGAGAAGCCGCCTGCCTCGGTGGATGCGGCGGTTCTTGCGCACGCGAGAGTAACGAGTGCGAGCGCGAATATAGAGGTCAACGAGCAAGCCGATCTAACGGGAGCTGCAACCCGAGCACAACCGAATTGGAACTCGCTCGGGCGAAGGTTTGCTACAGCAGCAGTAGTTGTTCTAGCAGTTGGTATCTATCTACAAACAGACCAAGACTTGACGACCGCTCAACTCGACACCACAACACAGACGATAAGCACCCAAAGCCACGAACCCAAACTGCGAGAAGCAGAAGGTGCTCTGCAGCAATTTTCTGACACGCATGCCGAGCTACAAGACACTGTATCCGTGGCAGAAGAAACCACACAAAACTCAATATCAGATTTGTCCGCTGGTGCGGCTGTAAAGGCACCTCAAGCTGAGCGCCTGCCTGTGACAAAGGACCGTCCTGAGACAAAGTTCGTTGCCAAACGGCGAGCACAGGAACCAGCAGCGCCGCAGCCCATGATTGCAGACGTCGCGTCAAGCGGTCGAGCATTTGCCAACCAGCGCGCGAAACCTAAGGAGGAACTTATCGAAGAGATTATAGTCACTGCTGCAACCGTCGCTCCGCCTAAGTCTGTGCTCCTATCAGAGGGCGGCTATCGCTTACTCGCGTTGGAGGACCAAGGCTTCAGTCTTGAACACCAAGAGTGTTCGATACCATACGATATTGCCAAAGAAGCTTCGGACTTCACTGTCGAACGGGAGGCATTCGTTTACAAAGAGAGCGATAAGGACGTCATCGCACGCTGTCTTACAGGCAGTTGGACCATACAATCACAAGACGATAAGAACTAATTTGAAAAACAAGCCAACACAGACTGCGAAAGTCATCGCCGAGGTCGTCGGTACCACGCTCTTATTAGCAACGGTAGTGGGGTCAGGCATCATGGGTGAAACCTTGTCACCCTCAAGTGAGGCAATCGCGCTCCTCGGCAACACGATCGCAACTGGCGCGATTCTCGTTGTTTTGATCCTCATGTTCGGACCAGTAAGTGGCGCCCACTTCAATCCCGCGGTAACGCTGGCCTTTTTGCTCAAGGGCGATATCGACCTAAAAACTGCGGCGACATATGTCGTAGCACAAGGTCTTGGCGCGGTCTTGGGCGTATTGATCGCCCACGGCATGTTCGACCAAGAATTACTGCAAGTATCTGAGAAAATTCGAACTGGCGGTCCACAATGGTTCGCCGAAAGCATCGCTACCTTCGGCTTGGTCAGCACGATATTGCTAGTCGTAACTTTCCGCTCAGAAGCTGTCGCGTACGCTGTGGGTCTCTACATCACAGCAGGATATTGGTTCACCGCAAGCACATCATTCGCAAATCCTGCAGTAACATTTGCGCGTGAATTTACCAATACGTTTTCCGGCATCACCCCGAGCAGCGTGCCGGCTTTCGTCGTTGCCCAGCTCGTTGGTGCCTTAGCCGCTACGTATTTTTGCCTTTGGCTTATCCGTCAGAGTCAGGATTCGACTAGCGCTTAGCTTCCGCCTCTGCTGCAATTTTTTGCCAACGCTCGGTAAATTCTTCTGTCGAATTGACATGCGGATAGGGTTCGTCAGGCGTTTCCAAAGCAAAAAAGTCACAAAGTGGTGCCCAACCCTGGCCAGGTTCATAGATGAGTAGCTGCTCTGGCGGTACCTCATCGATCACAGTTTGATTGTGTGCCTCGTAACAAGCGATGACATGGTCTTTGTCTTCCAGACGCCCATCGAAGACGCGATCCCAGATCACTTCAAAGGCGAATTTCGAACTTGCTTGGGCTTTTTCATCAGGATTAGATCGATTACCACTCGAGGTTTTCCAGATTGTGTTCATGACACTTTTGTACCATTTTTCGGGATCACGACGTGTCAGAAGCACCGTTGCTTCAGGGTACTGGACCAGCTGTTCACGCCAGAAATTGGCTGAAGGCCAATCGACCGATGCTTGGTACCCGTTAAATAGGGCGGTCCAATCTATTTCCTTACCCGCAGCGAGATCCAACCAGTACTTCGTGTGGCCCGGATTCTGACCGACTTCCATCATGTGATAGCACTTATCAAAGCCGAGCATCTCCAGTGCAAACTTCATCGATAACGTGCCGGTTCGCCCAAAACCTGCACCGATCACCTTAATTGTCATATCTGTTTTCCAAAGTTAGTTCTAACCCGTCTACTACTCACTAATCGACACCTCAGCCAGTATCTCTTTCACCTGGTCAAATTCTAATGCAGCGGTGTCCATCGCCATGAGAATGTATACGAACAACTGTGCGCCCAGCGAGCCATTGTTTACTTTCGAGCGCAAATTACTCTCATTCTGATGTACCCCTAGTTTCTCGAGCGCTAACGCAAGATCGCGGTATTCAAACCCTTTGTACGCCATCCTCGCGCGAATTAGTCGCCGGATCGTTTCTCGCATCTCTGGTGAGTCAAAAAGCTTAGCCATGAGCTATTCCCGCCAAAATATGCTACGCATTATCAACATATGTCGCTTTTATTCAATATATATTGACATTTGTTACTTTAAGTTACAAAATCGTTCGCGTCACTTTTAAAAGACATATGTTGATAAAAAGCGTCATATGTAAACACAAAGTGCAAGGCATCCTCAATCGAAGGTAATACTAGAAAGGGAGTGATACCGTACGGGCACTCACATCGAGCGCCCAAAACTGATAGAAAAAGGAGCACTAAATGGAAAGCATGATCACAGTACTCGCACTGGTCATCATGGCTATTATCTTTGTCCTTAGCGCAGTCAAATCTGTACCGCAGGGTTACGGTTGGACTGTTGAGCGTTTCGGACAATTTCGACGCACCCTTGAGCCTGGTCTCAACTTTCTCATCCCCTTCGTCGACCGCATCGGTCACAAACAAAACCTCATGGAACAAGTTCTTGATATCCCACCTCAGGAAGTCATTTCTTCGGACAATGCGCAGGTGCAGACCGACGCGGTTTGTTTCTACCAAGTTTTAGAACCCTCCAAGGCATCTTATGAGGTCAACGACTTAGTGCGCGCGATGCATAACCTTGTGATGACCAACATTCGAGCGGTGCTCGGTTCCATGGAACTCGACGAGATGCTGTCGAATCGCGACAGGATTAACTCAGAACTCCTGGCCAAAGTGGATGAGGCGACAGACCCTTGGGGCGTCAAAGTGACTCGCGTTGAGATCCGCGACATTTCCCCACCTAGAGATTTAGTTGATTCAATGGCCCGGCAGATGAAGGCTGAACGTGAAAAGCGTGCGCTGATCTTGGAGGCAGAAGGTGAGCGGGAAGCCGCGGTACAAGTCGCGGAAGGTCAGAAAGCTTCTGAAATACTGAGGGCAGAAGGTGAGTTAGAGGCGGCGAAACGTGAAGCAGAAGCACGCGAACGCCTTGCAGAGGCCGAAGCAAGAGCTACTGAGTCTGTGTCGCTTGCCATCGCCCAAGGTGACCCACGCGCTATCAACTATTTCGTTGCACAAAAGTATGTTGAGGCGTTAGGAAAACTGGCAGAGTCAAATAACAACAAGATCATGATGATTCCGTTAGAAGCATCAAGTGTGATTGGCTCTATTGCAGGCATCACTGAAATCGCGAAAGATGCCGCCAAGGTCAGTTCGTAGAACGTTGGTTGGTAGGTTCGAGATTTTAGAATTATTGGTTGGTTTTTTCGGAGACTAGTTATGGAATTCTTTAGCAACATCACTGCTTATCATTGGGTCGCACTTGCACTCATATTGCTCACTGCAGAAATGCTAGGCGCGTCGGGCTTCTTGCTCGGCGCTGCCGCAGCAGCATTCGGCATGGGTGCGCTGGTATGGCTACTGCCAGACATGAGCGTTCCGCTCCAGGTCACGATCTACGCCATCGGCGCGATTATCGCGACAGTGCTCTACTTCCAACTTTTTCGAGATGCACAAGCCCATCCAGCTCGGCCTCTGCTTAACAAGCGTGCCAAACGACTGGTCGGGCATAAGTTCAAACTTGAAGAAGACCTGGACCTAGGGACAACGAGGATTCAAATCGGCGACACGATGTGGAAGGTGACGAGCGAAGTGCCTCTGAGAAGCGGGACTCTTGTTGAGGTTGTCGATACCAATCGTATGTCCCTCGTCATCGCTGCAAGCTGAAGCCAACAGGGGCAACCGCACTCTCCTCAAGGAAAGTGCGGTTTGCGATAACGCTTAACTTTTTGACGCCAGTCGAGCAGTCCGTCTCTCTAAACTTGCGCGCAAACGTGCGTGTCGAGCTGGAGTTAAGGGGTAATTCCAAATTAGCTTAAGTGCTAAGCCAAAGAATAGGACTGGCCCCAAGCAGTAGACATAGCGCAAAGCGCTCACACCTATCTCCGTGCTTGCCTCGACCCCGCCTGATGGATCAAACCCAAGCAAGCCCACAATATTCAGCGAGACACCAGTGCCAAAGGCGATTGCGATCTTCTCGGAAAAACCAAAGAAAGCGAAATATGAACCTGCCCTACCAGCACCACTCCGCGCGGCATCGACATCTACCACATCAGCCAGCATCGCAATTGGTAAGAACTGGAGTCCACCAAAACAAAACCCCTTAACGACAAACAAGAGAAAGAACGCGGAATAGTCCCCATAGTCCAGAAGCAGATTTGCGGCACTCACTATGGCAACCGTAATCAGTGTACACATGAAGGCTCTGTGCTTGCCTATCGTGCGCCCCAACCAAAGCCAAAACGGAATAGCGGCTAGGCCTGCAACGAAATAGAAGAAGTACGCTGCACCAATCGTCGGGACACCGACAATATCGCGGATAAAAAAGAGTGAAACGGCGTTGCGAAAAGATTCGCCAAAATGAACAAGAAGAACAATCGCAAGTACTCGCAACATCGGTCCATTTTTCATCACCAGCTTCAGGCCGTCACTGACCTTGGGGCGCACTTCGTTTTCTACGGGCTTCGGCTCCTTGACGAAAATCATCACCATGGCTGCGCACATAGGCAGAACCATAATGATTGCCCAAGCAAGCCCTTCAAGAACAGGACCTGTAAGTGTGGCCCGATCTACTATGGTTTTTTCCCGGAAGTCACCGGCAAACGCACCAATCGCATCGTCCCACAACGTGGTAAACACCTGTCCGACGCTGCTGCCACCATCTGCAAGAATCTCAATGATCATCGGTATCGCAGCGGCAACCAAGAGGCCTATCAGGACATAGATTTCACGCGCTGCGGTGACTCGACTGCGCTGGTGATAATCCGGTGAGAGTTCTGCACCCCACGCTCGATGCGGGAGGGCAATCATGGTGCTACCTAAAAAGAAGACGGTTAGCCAAAGCAAAAAGTAGCCTATGCCAACACCTTCACCCGGCATGAACAGGTTATAAACACCGATCATCATGACCGGCGGTCCTATGAGGAGCCACGGACGTCGACGCCCAATCCGGGTTCGCCAGCGGTCCGATAGTTCGCCCATCAATGGATCCGTGATCACATCAGAAAGCCGCGCCAACATCAGTATGGTGCCGACCGTGGCCAGACTGATACCCAACCCGCCAGAATAGTGTGCTGGTATCCATATCGCTAACGGATAACCTATAACCGCTAGCGGCAAACCCAATGAACCATGGGCGTATAGTACTTTTTTAGACAGTGGTTCTGTCGCCATGCAACCTCCCCCGAAGTTATCTACTGCAAACCCCAAAGCATACAGCAACCAAACCGATCGTATTCAAAAGTAGGAACAGCACCTACAATGGCCGTTTTGTTGGAGCACGCTTGCACCCCCTCGACCTCGCCATAATCGTCGGCTACCTCGCGGTCATCATTTTCGTAGGCATTAGGATGAGCGGGCGAGTCAAAACTGCGCACGACTTCTTTTTGGCAGGTCGAAGCCTTGGTTTCTGGATCATCGGCCTCTCCATCATCGGCACAAACATTGGCGCGGACAGTTATATCGGCGCTTCGGGCAACGCCTATCTCGTTGGCATCGCCCAAGCTAATTTTGAGTGGATTGGTGCCATACCTGCGATGATCATGGCGGCGCTGGTATTCATTCCGCTGTATTGGAAAGCAGGCGTCTACTCAATCCCCGAGTATCTTGGTCTACGCTACAACCAGGCCGTTCGTGTTACGGCCGCGCTCATCACCTGCGTCGTTGCAGTGTTTGCTATCGCCGTCGCGCTTTGGGCCATCGCGATCACCTTGGAAACTTATCTAGGTTGGCCCACATGGGTCGGCATTCTTGTTACGGGCACGGTAGTTGGCGCTTATTCCGTCGCTGGTGGACTCGCTGCGGTTGCATTCACCGACTCACTGCAAGTGTCGATCATGTTTATCGGCGGTATCGTGATCGTCGGACTAGGCATTTCCGAAACCGGAGGTCTGGACGGCTTTGCGGCAACTCTCACGCAAGAGAATCCCAACCATCTGCAAGCCTACCTACCTGCCGACCATGAGAGCTTTCCATGGCCGGGAGTCATTCTTGGTCTCGGCGTGGTCCTCTCTCCAGCCTATTGGTGTGCAGGACAAGCCATCCTCCAACGCAGTCTAGGTGCCAAAACTCAGTGGGACGCGAGCGCAGGCATGATGTTTGCTGCACTCGCCAAAACCTTTATACCTCTACTGGTTGTCTTCCCCGGCATGCTAGCTCTGGTGCTGCACGCAGACATCGAGTTTCCTGACCAAGCCATGGCTTGGGTGATCAAAAATGTCCTGCCTCCGGGTATCTCAGGTCTCATGTTCATAGCAATTATCGCTGCACTGCAGTCGTCCATCGACTCAGGAATAAACTCGACGTCACTGATGATTACTCGTGATATCCGCCACGTTTTGTTCAAAAACGTCGACAAGAGCAAAGACTTGATCGTAGGAAGATATCTGACGCTAGTTCTGTTGTTGGCAGCTATGGCAACGGCACCCCTTATCTCGAAAATGGGCGGGATTTATGAGTTCGTCCAGACCATGCTGTCTCTGTTTCAAGGACCTATGTTAGCGCTTTTGTTGTTAGGCGCTTTCACAAGACGAGCAACAGCGACCGCCGGACTCTGGACGCTTATCACTGGCGTTGTTCTGGCAGCCATGGTGTTAGCCCTGGGCGTAAACATGCTTTATGTCGCGTTCGCTAGTTTCGTCTATTCGCTCCTCGCACTCTGGATAATAAGCGGGTTCACCCAGCCAGAAGTCCACCCTGACTACGAAAAATTGACATATGTGCCTTGGTGGCGACAACAACGACAACAAGAGGAGGCGGCGTAGTGGACCTGCCAACTGCTTGGGCAAATTACATAAGTATCGTCGGATTTCTATTCGTCGCGCTCATCGTGTGGTCGATACCGAAACAACTTATCTACAAAGAAGCTCCCGACCAAGCCCGTTGGCGTGATATCCGCATCTGGGCAAGCGTCCTAGTTTCTGTACAGTTAGTGCTTTACCTAGTTTTCACTTAGGCTACAGCGGCACGTATTGGGCGACAACAAAATGAAACACCTCATCTCTACCCTTCTCCTACTCACCGCAGCGGTTACTGCACAAGCGGATACGAAGCTCTACATCTTCGATTGCGGCTATTTCAAATTCTCCGACATTTCCATGTTTAGTCTTGATAACAGCGAAACCGACGTACGCGAAATGTTCGTCCCTTGTTATCTCATCGAACATGAAAAAGGACGTCTGTTGTGGGATGGAGGTCTACCTATAGAAATGGCAGGCAAGCCTAAACACGAAGATCAACCTGGCGTTGAAGTTGAGTACAAGCGTTCCGTGGTCGACCAACTTGCAGACCTTGAACTCACACCAGAAGATATCGACCTAGCTTCTTATTCCCATTTTCACTATGACCACGTTGGCGCAGCAAACGCGTTCAGCAGTGCTACCCTCTTGATCCAACAAACCGAATATGACGCCGCCTTTTTGCACCCTGAAACAAATCCAGTTTTCACTCCATCCCTGTACAGCGAGCTGGCGAATTCATCAAAGGTATTCTTGAACGGTGACCACGACGTATTTGGCGACGGTAGCGTGACGATCATATCTGCGCCAGGTCACACCCCCGGGCATCAAACGCTTCTCCTTAATCTGAAAAATACAGGCAAAATAATGTTGTCCGGAGACCTCTACCACTTTGAGGCGAGTCGTGCGCTGCGTCGTACGCCGACGTTCAATACAGACCAAGCGGAAACGCTACGTTCTATCGACAAAGTTGAAGCGATGTTAAAAGACACCGGCGCGACTCTGTGGATCGAACACAACAAGGCGCTCGCAGACACGCTCAGGAAGTCACCCGAGTTCTACGATTAGCTGGGGACCTTTGTTACAGCTTATAAGCTTGCCGAGCAGCATCGTGGAACAACCACTGCTTGTCTGACGACGAAAAGTCGGATGCCATCTTCTTAAACGCATTCCAGAGCACGTGGTAGGAACAGCTTTGCTGATCCACAGGGAAATTGCTTTCAAACATACAGCGCTCAGGACCAAATAGCTCAATCGTCTTCAAGTGATAACGCCCTGTCGCAGCCGCTATTTCATCAGATGTCGCCGGGCGATCATTCTTGTGCCAACCAAATCCGTTTAGCGGCATAACAACACCGCCTAATTTCGGATGTACGTTTGCGCACTGAGCCAGCTCGGCAACGCTTGCACTCCAATCCGCGAAAACCTGATCGCCTTGGTCCGCATAGGGACCAATTCCCAACGGTCCCCCAAAATGATCAAAGATAATCGTCGTTTCAGGAAACATTTTTGCCAACGTCGTTAGCTCAGAGATCTGTGGGTGATACAGCCACGCATCAAAGGTTAGATTTCGGTTAGCCAACTCTTGAAATCCCGCCTGGAAGTCTTCACGTAGGAAGAGACTCTCAGGTGGGCGCGTGTGGGAGTTTCGAATTTCATCGCTCGCATCCCACCCAGCTGCATGACGAATGCCGCGGAAACGATCAGACAAACGAATGTGCTCATCAAGTACAGGACCCACGTCCGCACCGAGCGTGAAATCGGCAAAACTCACGATCCCTTCACACGCTCGAAAGTCGCCATAGTCGCCGCTGGCGGTCATCGCCGCCACACCATTCACAAACTCAGTTTCACCAACTGGACGCATCGCTTCAGGTCCAGCAGTTCGATACATACTTGAGCATTCAACGAATACAGTACTCGTCACATTGTGTCCGCTGTTTATATCACCCAAGAGCTGCGGAAGAAGGTAAGGATTTGTATCATTATCCCACAGGTGATGGTGTGGATCGCAAATCGGCAGATCAGGTTCGATAATGTCCTCTTGAACTTTCGCCAACCAGTCAGCTCTCATCTCACATCTCCTGCAACGATTAGTTAGTACACAACGACTGAACGAATACTCTCGCCTTCATGCATGACATCGAAGCCTTTGTTGATGTCATCCAAGCTGAAGGTGTGCGTAATCAAGTCATCTATATTGATTTTACCGTCCATGTACCAATCGACAATTTTAGGTACATCAGTCCGGCCCTTGGCACCGCCAAACGCAGTACCTTTCCAAACTCTGCCAGTCACCAGTTGGAATGGGCGTGTCGCAATCTCGGTGCCGGAAGCTGCAACCCCAATGATGATGCTTTCGCCCCAACCTTTGTGACAACACTCCAAAGCTTGGCGCATAACATCCGTATTACCGATACATTCAAACGAGTAGTCCACGCCACCGTCCGTCATATCGACGATCGCGCCAACGACATCGTCTACCTCACTAGGGTTGATAAAGTCGGTCATACCAAACTTCTCTCCCAGTGCCTTTTTGTCTGAATTCAAATCCACACCGATGATCTTGTCAGCACCGACCATTCTGGCACCTTGCAGAACATTGAGACCGATACCACCGAGACCGAATACAGCTATATTCGATCCAGGCTCAACTTTCGCAGTGTTCATCACGGCACCTAGGCCGGTCGTGACACCACAGCCGATGTAGCAAACTTTGTCGAATGGTGCATCGGTCCGGATCTTCGCGACTGCGATCTCAGGTAACACCGTAAAATTGGAGAACGTCGACGTACCCATATAATGGAACAGCTGGTCACCATTCATTGAGAAACGCGAAGTCCCATCCGGCATAAGCCCTTGACCTTGGGTCTCCCGTATCGCACCACATAAATTGGTCTTACCCGATGTGCAAAATTTGCACTGTCTGCACTCTGGTGTGTAAAGCGGGATTACGTGATCACCCACGGAGACTGAGGTGACACCGGCCCCAACTTCACGTACGACACCTGCACCCTCATGACCCATGATGGACGGAAACAAGCCCTCTGGGTCAGCGCCAGATAGAGTAAACGCATCGGTATGGCAGATCCCAGTCGCCATCACCTCAACCAGCACCTCGCCTGCCTTGGGTCCAGCCAGTTGCACCGTCTCAACACTCAGCGGTTCTCCCGCTGCCATAGCCACAGCTGCACGTGTATCCATCTCTCCCCCGAATCACTTTATTACGATCCGTAGTAGTTTTGAACGGACGCGCTTTCGATGCAACCCTTCTCCGCCATCCTCTCCAACATCCTCTCCACCATCCACTCCACCACCGGAGACGCAATTCACCATGAGGGTCGACTCGAGACGTTAAACCCGCATAATTCGTTCGAGTACTGCACGCATATATCACTGAGGTCATATGGACACGACTAGCGATTGAAAAACGCATTAGTCAACATCGGGTTGTCCTGCGCGAGCATCTTCGTTGTGTTCGGCCTTTTGGAGCTCTATCTCTTAGTCCGCTACAACAGTGAGCAGACTCGGCTAGTCGAGCGTTACGAGGGAAGGAGCTTATGCACACGCAGCGCATTGGACAGGCGTTTAGTATGGGAACTCATACCAAACAAATGCGGTCACAACAGTCACGGTTTCAATGACGCGCCGTTCAACACAGAGAAACCACCAGATACTTTTCGCATCATCGTGATAGGCGATTCCGTTGCAGAAGGTCGTGCGATGGAGCGCGGAGAACGTTTCACATCGCAACTTAGTGGCGCCTTGCAGGAGGCATCAAGACGGCAGGTCGAAGTCTTCAACCTTGCGCGGGAGGGCTACTCAACCTCCCAGGAACTCATCATCCTCGAGCGCTATGGTCTCAACTTTTCACCTGATCTGATTGTATGGAGTTACGTGTTAAACGACCCAGCACATCCCGTCTACCATGATGCAAGTGGTCAGCTCGGACGCTATTTTGTCAAGCGCGGCTGGCTTGGCTTGCACTACATCCAGAAGAAAATCTTCGACGCCAAGGAAACATTCAAACGCAAGCAGTGCCCAGATGAGTTTCACGAACGCCTGCATTGCATCTATCGTGACGATATCGCAGCAAACATCAGGCAGATCAGCGAATTCGCAAACGAAGTTCCGGTTGTATTTGCAGTTCATCCTGTCTTTATTAGAGATCGTATCTTTCCTGACTACGAACACGCACAGATACACGCTGACATCGTTAACTTCGCACTTAGCAGCGATCTAACCGCAGTTGACTTAACGCCTGCATTCCGCGGACTTTCAGCTAATACGTTGACTCAGTTTTATGACGATGAAATATTTGATCCATGGCATCTCAACAGCCAAGCACACAAACTGACAGCCCACTATCTAGCCAGAAAAATCTCCTCGGCCGGTCTATTGACTAAACAATCAGCATATCCATGATCGAACCGGCAGGGCCAGCAACCAACATATACATTCTAGGTCTGTCTGCTTACTACCATGACAGTGCGGCAGTATTACTCAAGAACAATACCATCGTTGCTGCGGCACAAGAGGAACGTTTCACTCGACGCAAGCACGACGCCGCATTCCCAGGTCGAGCAATTCAATATTGTCTAGATGAAGCCGGGATAACGATTACCGACCTGTCCCACGTCGTCTTCTATGACAAGCCACTCATTAAATTCGAACGTCTACTCGAAACGTATCTAAACTACGCGCCGAAGGGATTCCGATCTTTCTTGAGCTCCATGCCGATTTGGCTCAAGGACAAGCTGTATCTCAAAACTACTTTATATCGTGAACTGGCTGAACTCGGGAGCTGCAAGAAATCAGAGCTACCTGAACTGATGTTCGCAGAGCACCACCGTTCTCATGCAGCTTCTGCATTTTTTCCTAGCCCATTCGAATCCGCTGCGGTCATGTGTCTTGATGGTGTTGGTGAATGGGCGACAACTTCTGTTTGGCAAGGCCAAGGCAACAAGATCCGTCCGCTTTGGCAAATCGACTTTCCTCACTCACTCGGATTGTTGTACTCAGCTTTTACCTATTACCTTGGATTCAAAGTGAACTCCGGCGAGTACAAGATGATGGGGCTCGCCCCTTATGGCGAGCCGCGGTTTGAAACTTTGATCCTAGAGAACCTGATTGACCTAAAGGACGACGGTACGTTTCGCTTGGACATGCGGTACTTTAACTACTGTACGGGCTTAACCATGACCAACGCCCGTTTCGATGCCTTGTTTGGTGGTCCGCCACGGCAAGCTGAAGCAGAGATAAGCCAACGAGAGATGGACATTGCGGCCTCCATTCAAAAAGTTACCGAAACCACCGTGCTTCGTTTAGCCAACTCGATCTACGAAGAAACCGGCGAGAACAACTTGTGTCTCGCGGGGGGTGTCGCGCTTAACTGCGTAGCAAACGGGCGTCTCCTTCGCGAGAGTCCTTTTGACGGAATTTGGGTACAACCCGCTGCGGGTGATGCGGGCGGTGCATTAGGTGCGGCGCAAATTGCACGGCACGAATACGGCGGACACAGCCGCACTCCAGATTCTCCGGATAGCATGTCGGGGGCGTATCTCGGCCCCAGGTTTACAGAAAAGAGCGTCACGGCTCAGCTCGATAAACTTGGTGCAATTTACACTGAGATCGAGGACGCCAGTCTCTATCCAACACTAGCCGAACTTTTAGATAACCAGTCAATCATTGGCTGGTTTCAAGGACGCATGGAATTTGGCCCACGTGCCTTAGGAGGCAGGTCGATCATCGGAGACCCCCGTGGACCAGAGATGCAATCCAGGATGAACCTGAAGATTAAGTACCGAGAGTCGTTTCGACCATTTGCGCCATCTGTGCTCGCCGAGAAGGTTGGTCAGTACTTTGAACACGAGACTACAAGTCCGTATATGACCATGGTCGCGAATGTCAGACCCAGTCTCCGCATAGCACCGCAAGACGATGCGAAGAGGCTTTTTGGCATTGAAAAACTCAACGTACCGCGCTCAACAATCCCGGCAATTACACATCTCGACTATTCAGCCCGCATCCAAACGGTCCACGCAGACACCAACCCACGCTATCACGCCTTGCTCACAGCATTCCAAAAACGAACTGGGTGCGGCGTCTTGGTTAACACCTCATTTAACGTGCGGGGAGAGCCCATTGTTTGCACTCCTGAAGATGCCTATCGTTGTTTCATGCGCACAGAAATGGATTATCTAGTCATTGAAAATTGTCTCCTCGACAAGAAGGCGCAACCTGTCTGGCAGGGTGATGATGCTTGGCAAGACGAATTCGAGGCGGACTGATGAAGGCAAATCTTGAACTAAGTAAAAAACATTTGCGTGAGTTTGGCCTGGTCACGTCCGCAATGGTGGTTGTTCTTTTTGGCTTGCTGCTGCCTTGGCTGTTCGGCTTGAACTTCCCAACTTGGCCTTGGCTTTTTGCAGCGACAATGTCGTCGCTCGCACTTTTGGCCCCATCGTCATTGGGAGGTGTCTACCGAGTTTGGATGCGTTTTGGTTTGCTCATGAGCAAGGTGACCACACCCATCATCATGGGCTTGGTTTTCTTGGTTGCAATACTGCCTGCAGCGCTAATAATGAAAATTATCGGGCGGGACGCGTTACGCAAAGATCTTGATCCTAACGCCACGACTTATAAAGAAGCCTCGGAAGACTTACCGAAAGAACGACTGCAGGACCCGTATTAGTGCTCGACTTGATTAAAGACCTCTGGGGCATGATGCGTGTCCGTAAAAAATTCTGGCTGACACCCATAATCTTGATCATGGTCCTACTCGGTGGTTTGATCGTATTTGCAGAAGGATCTGCCGTAGCGCCCTTTATCTACACGCTATTCTAGAAATAGGCGATCGGGGAACATCTGACCAACCGTCTTTGCGGTGCAATAATTGTTACACTCTCGCACCCATTACTATCGACATAATCTGTGCGTCTAAGCCGAAGGTTCTTGATGGATCTACGTGACTGGCAAAGTTACGTCCCCATCATTCCTGTACTAAAGAATTACGAGCAAGAAGACTTCTCTCATGATTTGATAGCTGGGCTCGTGGTCGGCATGGTCACCATCCCCCAAGCTGTGGCTTACGCCTATCTAGCAGGCGTTCCACCTGAATCGGGCTTATACGCATGCTTGGTGCCGATGCTGTTGTACGCTGTCTTTGGCAGCTCTAAACAGATGGTTGTCGGTCCGGTCGCCGTCGCTGCTCTCATGGTCGCGGCGACTGTCTCCGAGCACGCACCTAAATACAGCGACGCCTACCTGGGTATTACGACTATCATCTGTCTGCAATCTGGACTGTTCTTATGGTTGCTAAGGCTGTCGCGCATGGGTGGTCTCGTTAACTTGTTAAGCCACCCTGTTATTACGGGTTTCGTGAATGCCGCAGCCATATTGATCATTATCAGCCAGCTCCCAACGTTTGTGGGCATAGATGTCAACAACAGCCAGGCGCCATGGTTAGTTTTAAGTGACTTCTTGAGTCAAATCTCGGGGGCACACTTGTTAACCGTGAGTTTTGGAATTGTTGCTCTTTTAGTGTTACTGGCTTTCCCAACTCTCATTTTGGGTTTGACTAAACTTCTCGGGATTCAGCTTGCTGCACAGCATGCCGCAACGCGGATAGGACCAATGGTCGTTGCAGCCATATCTATACCCATCGTCATCGCCTTCGATCTCCAGGGAGAAATCGATGTCGTAGGCGCGATCCCAAGCGGATTGCCAAGCATAACGTTGCCGCCTTTTGATGCTACTTTGTGGATTGAGCTCCTACCCGCATCTACGATGGTCGCGTTGGTCAGCTATATTGAGAGCTATTCAATCGGTACAACACTTGCCGCGCGACGCCAAACCCGTGTTAACGCCCACCAAGAGCTCATAGCTATTGGCGCTGCCAACATCGGCGCTGCATTCACTGGCGCATACCCAGTAGCAGGCAGTTTCTCTCGGTCTAGCGTCAACTTCTATTCTGGCGCACGCACCCCTATCAGTTCCGTCGTCTGCGGAGTGATTATTATGTTCACTCTGCTATTCCTGACATCGTTGTTTGAAGGTCTACCGGTCGCCGTTCTCGCCGCCATCGTTATGGTCTCTGTGGTTGGTTTGATGGATCTCAAAAACGGACCTAATCACTGGCAGCTACATCGCGAAGACACCCTTACCGAATATGCGACCATGTTCTTAGTGTTGTTCATGGGCGTCGAAGTGGGCCTGATCGCGGGAGCCGTCCTTTCTATCGCTTTCTTTGTCCGCACTTCGAGCCGCCCAAATATCACTCAAGTCGGTCGGCTTGCAAACACTGAGCATTTTAGGTCGATAAAGCGTTACGACGTTGAGACATTGCCCCATGTTTTGGCTCTACGAATTGATGAGAACATCTACTTCGCCAACGCCACGCAAATCGAAGACAAGTGTATGAAGCGATCTCAACGCCGGCGGACGACGCAACATCTATTGGTCGTGTGTAGCTCTGTTAACATGATCGACGCGACTGGTTTGCAGATGTTGCATCGTTTGAATGCGAATCTGCAACGCGCTGGGATCACTATGAACTTCTGCGATTTGAAAGGAACGCTACTGCCACGACTGCAGGAAGCTGGTCTGTTGGATGCGCTAACCGGACAAAGTTTCATCTCAGCCGACCGCGCGATGAAGTACTTCGAGCAAAAGGCAGAGGAAGAACGAGAAACGCAACAGGAAACACCGGCCAACGATCTATGATGACGACCATTGACCGTTACATCACCAACCAATCGCTACGAACGATCACTACAGTGGTCGGCTCGCTTCTCGCGTTGATTACCTTGTTTGCATTGTTCGAGGAGCTTGGCGAAAGTCACGAGACTTACGGATTACAAGAAGCAGCCTGGTACGTTATACAGACCATGCCGCGGCGATTGGACGAGATCTTGGTCTATGGTCTGTTCATCGGCTACCTAATCACACTGGGGCGTTTCGCCGAAACTAACGAACTCACTGTATGCCGGGTAGCTGGTATGTCTCCAACGAGGCTGCTGCTAGCGCTCACGCCCTCGCTGCTCTTTTGGCTAGCGATTAGCATCAGTGTTTCCGAATTCATCGCCCCGGCAAGCGAGCGCAGTGCCGAGGTAGGCAAGTTACAAGCCATCCACGGTGAAAACGTCCTGAATCGGCGCAAGACATTGTGGGTACGGACCGGTCAGCTATATATGCAAGTACGCGCTATTGATGAAAATGGCATTATCCATGGCGTTACCCAATACTGGTTGAATGATGCCGACGAACTTATCGAAGTCGTCCAGGCAGAACGTGGTCAATTCGACACGCTTGCCCAACAATGGAACTTGCTTAACGGCTCCCAAACCCAGCTATCAACTGGTGGTGCCCGTTCAGAAACTTTTCACGCCCGCGCGTGGGATAACCCCATCACTCCAGCGGTCCTCGCAAGCCAGGCGTTTCTAGATGCCAACAAAATGTCCATGGTCGACCTGAATCGGCAAATCGATTTTGCTCGGACACAGCTCCTTGGCACCTCCGAGTATGAGCTCGCGTTTTGGTCGAGAATTCTTAAACCCGCAACCTACTTCGGGCTCACCTTGTTGGCATTAGGCGTCGTACTTGGACCACTCCGCGAAGTAGGTATGGGCGTCCGTCTAACAGTCGGGATATTCGCGGGTCTCAGTTTCAAGTACATGCAGGATCTATTTGCACCCGCTGCCATCGTGTTTGACCTGCCCGCATATGTAGCGATCCTAATACCAATTACCGCATACTGGCTTGTCGCCATTCACTTAATTCGTCGAAACGCTTAATGGCTTTCAAGGAGAATCTATGAAACTCGGACTCATGCTCGGATACTCCGGCGCAGAACTACGCATCCCGTTGGAAGACGTAAAACTGGCCGAAGAGCTCGGTTATGACAGCGTCTGGACGGCTGAAGCCTATGGCTCAGACGCGATCACGCCACTGGCATACATCGCCGCACATACATCGCGGATCAGACTTGGTACTGCTGTTTTACAACTCGCTGGCAGAACTCCCGCCAATGCGGCCATGGCTATGGCTACGCTCGACAAAATTGCAGGCGGCAACCGAGCCATTTGCGGTTTGGGTGTATCCGGTCCTCAGATTGTCGAGGGATGGTATGGCCAACCTTGGGGCAAGCCGTACTACCGCATCAAAGACTACGTCACCATTATGAAGAAAATCTGGGCACGGGAAGAGCCGGTGGTCCACGATGGCAAAGAGATCTCGCTGCCGTTCACAGGCGAGGGCGCACTAGGTATCGGCAAACCATTGAAGTCTATCTTGCACATGAATCCAGACATTCCAGTATTCCTCGGTACCGGCATGGAATCCACAGTCCGCATGACCGCTGAAATCGCTGACGGTTGGTTGCCCCTTGGATTCGTCCCGGAAACCGCGCACCTGTACCAAGATTGGATACAACAAGGACTCGATAAAGGTGGCAAGACTGAAGACCAATTCGAACGCCAAGCGATGACCAATGTGAAAGTCACTGATGACGTACAAGGTGCGCTAGATGCGATGAAGCCAGGGATTGCACTCTACGTTGGTGGCATGGGCCACAAGAATCTCAACTTCCATAAAGAGATGATGGTGCGCCGCGGCTTCGGTGAAGAAGCTGATCGAATTCAAGAACTCTACCTCGCTAAGAGAAAAGACGAAGCCATCGCGACGGTGCCCGATGAGTTCGTTGACTCCGGTGCACTGATCGGTTCTCGAGAGCGCATTGCGGAACGCTACAAAGCCTGGGAAACCAGTGGTGTCACTGGTCTCACGATAAGCGGTAATAGTGAGGCAATACGGACCATGGCAGAGGTGGCAAGACTCAACTTCCCAACGTAGTCGCCTACCTCGTGGAAGTTAGTCCAGGAAGTTGTTCTAGAAAGACGCCACGGGATCGAAGTACTCGACACAAACTTCTGTAACCGAGCGTTGCAAAGACTCGTGTACGCTCACCGGGAGCAGGCATAGCGCTTGCACGTCTTCGCGCCAATCCCACCGAAAGTGGGCAGGCGTCGGTCGGGCTGGAGTTCCTGGACTGACAACCCCTGCATAAACATCGCCTAACGCGCGTGCCACGGTAAACGCCGCGTCTAACTGGCGCGTCGTCGATGTATGATGCAAAAATGCTTCATGAAACACGGAAAAGACAAGTTCGTGTGATGGCGGTAACTTCCCTCTTGTTGTCTCATCCAGCCCTTTCCCCCAGAACTCGGCCCAACCTCTTTCACTGACCTCCCCAAGGACCTCCTCTAGCTGCTTGTAGTAGGCCTTAGCTTCACGCAATCCAACACTAGTCAGATCAGTCAAGTCCTCTTGAGAAAGGAGGTGCAAATTCTGGAAATCCGCCAGGGTCATCTCACCATCAAAACCGTCAAGCGCCAATCGTTCGCTTTCTAACAAACCGCGGATACTAAGTTCTTTAACAGACATCGGCGCCACTACCCGCAAAAGTTCTCGCAACGCAGACCGATCATCATGTGCGTTTGCTTGCGCCATCGCAAAGCTCCATGGACGCAGACCAGAATGGACCATGCCGATAAACCATTGCTTGTCAATGCTCAGGCTGCTTTCGCCTAAGATACGACGAGCGTTGACCCCATACTCCAGTATTCGTCCTGCCATCTCCTCCTCTAAAACAACCGATCGCAGCAAGAGAACATTAACGGGATCAAAAAGGTTTGTTCGGTTATATCTCGGGCCAAGCAAATCAACTCGTCCAGGTTTTTCTTTACCAACTGGAGACAGTGACATCAATCGCCAAAAATTCGCCCAGTAAGCTGGGTTGTTCGGAATACTCTGCCGGACTTTTTCCTTATTTGCTTGAGCGAACTCCAGACAACGCAGGTGCTGCGGTGCGGGTGCATCACATATCTCCATGACTTCGCTTAAGTAGATATCCCGCCGCTCTTGACCTGCCAAAAATGGTGGTGTGGCGTTGAAAGCAGCCAAAGCATCCCGGCCTTTGATCGTTGCTTCCAGGCTTGGCGGGTCGTAGTCGTCGCCCCAGCTGTCAAATGAAATCAGGGAAAGGAGAAGAAGTGTTAGGAGTGTCTTAATCAACCCGGTAGCCACGACCATCATAGTCGAAGTCGTGCAACTCTCTGTTTTTCGGATCTTGTAGATAGAAGTTATTGTGATAAGACCTGATCTCCGCGATTTTGCCTTCGCGAAAAATGTACCACTCACTGCCGCGCAAGATTTCTGGCTCTTCGTTCTGCTTTAGCGCAGAGCCGGGTACCCATTGCATACTCCACTCGATTACCGCTTCTGGTTCTTCGACGATGGCATGATCGAGTTGCCAATTTGCTTGAGTTTTGGGTGCAACCTTCGCCCAGTAATTTGCTAACGCCATCGCGCCAACAACTGCGCTATGGTCGACAAAGTAGTGGACTATATCGTCTGTGAACGTAGAACAAAGTAGGTCAACATCGGCCGTGTTGCACCCTTCATAGTAGGTCTTGATCGTCTCTATATAGGGGTGACCTGAAGTCTTAGGTCGGATCAAAGCTCTCGAACCCAAATGTTGCGGAAACGAACATCATTGCCATGATCCTGTAGTCGGATAGGTGCTGCGCCATGTTGTTTATACAAAGGCCTACCAACAAATTCCGTAGTGCCTTCGACTGCAACGTGGTTTTGCACAAGTACGCCATTGTGCAATACGGTGACATAAGCCGGAGCGATCACACGACCACTCTGCGCAAAACGCGGCGCGGTAAACAAGATATCGTAACTCTGCCACTCTCCTGGACCGCGAGAGGCGTTAACCAAAGGAATGTGTTGCTTGTAAATACTCGCGGCTTGGCCGTTGCTATACGTTCGATTCTGGTAGGAATCTAGAACTTGGACTTCATAACGGTCCATGAGAAAAACACCGCTGTTACCTCGTCCTTGGCTCTCACTCTCGACCTTGCTCGGACTCGCCCATTCGATATGCAACTGCAAGTCGGTGAATGAACGCTTTGTTTGTATATCACCTGTGCCTTTTGCAACCTGAACCGCGCCGTCTTGAACGAGCCAAGCAGCTTGGCCGCCATGAACAGATTCCCAACTCGATAGATCAGCGCCGTCAAATAGAATAATCGCGTCCGATGGAGCACCCGCCCCAGCCTCGTCCGTACCTGGGACGACCACTTGCGGTTCGGGATCCCAGACTTCACTAACCTGGGCCCGAGCATAGTGCGCGGCACGCTCATCTGCCGTTGCCGCGAGCACATTCGGCGTTGCTGCACAAAGCAACGCGAGCAAGCTCAGCAATGCTAGACGCATTTTGGGTTATCCCTTACTTCTTCGAAAAGACGAAGTTCTCACTCATCTTTTCTCGCACCGCACCCTGATGGTTGAAGTAGGTTTTAAATCCGCCGTTGTAGTTCCCGTCCTGGCGCCGGTTGGACTCACCTTCAAAATTGTAATACCCAGGAGTGCACTCTGCATTACGGTTTGTTTTACCACGGTGATCGATGACTTCTTGCACCCACCACTCCTCAGCTTCCGGCGTCGGATCTAGACTGTGATAGCCATTCTTGCGCACATAGTCGATGCATTCCGCAATATGGTCACCTTGAGTCTGCAACATATCCGTGAGGTTAAATTGGAAACTCGCCTGATAGCCACCCATGATAAACATGTTTGGATAGCCCTGTGTGTGGATGCCCAACAAGGTTCGTACGCCTTCATCATATTTATCGTTGAGTTCAACCCCATCCTTACCAACGATTTCGTTGTAGATACCAGTCTTCTGTACTTCGAACCCAGTCGCATAGATTAGGACGTCAAGCTCATACTCTTTGCCTTCGAATAACGGTCCCTTCGGTCCTATCTCGGTAATGCCCTCCCCGTGTGTATCGACCAATGTGACATTTGGCTGGTTAAAGCTCGGTAAGTACTCGTTGTGGAAACAAGGTCGTTTACACATAAACATGTACCAAGGCTTAAGCGCATCAGCAGTAGCCTTGTCTTTGACAGTTTTGTCGATGCGCTTGTGTATACGCATCATGTAGTCAATGTTGGCGTTCTCTTGTTTTTGAATTTTCTCCTGACGCGATATTGCCCCCATCTTAGCTTTCTCATCAGGCGAGGGCTCAGACATAGCAAGCACTCGCTCGCGTCGTTTAGCCTGCCAACCTGGCTCGAGCTTGCGCGCCCAGTTGGGGTCAGTTGGCCAGTCGTCACGGATGTCGATTGAACTCGGCGTGCGCTGGAAGACATAAAGATGCTTAGCTGTCTTGGCAAGTTCTGGAACTGCTTGAACCGCGCTTGCACCCGTGCCAATAATTCCTACGACCTTGTCATCGAGATTTTCAAGCTTGTTGCCGGTGTACTCATAGTCCCAGCGAGACGTATGAAAGGAATACCCACCAAACTGCTCCATACCATTGATTTTGGAGAGCTTGGGCTTTGACAATGTGCCGTTTGCACAAATCACAAACTGCGCCTTCATCTGATCACCGCGATCAGTGCCTACATGCCAGAGTTGTTCTTCTTCATTCCAAATCGTCGAGGTGACAGTTGTCTGAAAAACTGCAAGATCATAAAGATCATACTTCTTAGCAATAGCCTGACAGTGACCAAGAATTTCTGGTCCTCTGGAATAGTGATTGACCGGCACATAATCCATCTCATCAAGCAGCGGCAAATAGTCGTAACCAACGACATCGCATGCAACGCCAGGATAACGGTTCCAATACCACGTCCCGCCAACGTCACCACCGCGTTCGACGATACGGATGCTCTCTACACCTTTTTCTCGCAGTCGCGCCGACGTCAGCAGCGCGGAAAAACCGCCGCCGATAAACAAGACTTCTACTGAATCGTTGATCGCATCACGAGGTTCGACGTCTCCTGTGTGGGGATCAACCGCATATTTTGCTAAGTCCCCAGAAAGATCCGATGTGAACTGCTCCGTACCTTCCGGTCGATAGGACAATCGGAGATCTCGTTCTTCAGCGAACTTCTTCTTGATGTCGTCATAGTATTCTTGTGGTTTTCGCTCACGCTTCGGTCTGCTTTCACTCTCTGCCATCTATCCCCCTAAAACACATACAAACTGCCAAATCGAACCAAGTATGTTAGCAAATAATGCCGAGCTCAGTCATTCGTCCCCAAGTTCAGCGTTGAGCTCACCTACGCGCAGCTCCCCCTCTCTCGTTTGCCCGCCCAACTGCATGAACTTCTGCATATTCCGCTGCGCCCCCGGTGCTCGCAGAGTACGTTGAAAAAGATAGGCTTCCTCGACGAGTCCTTCAGCGAGCGGCCGCTCCGCTGCATTCACCGACGCTTTAGCCAATCTGACTGCTTCCGGCGGAAAACTGGCTATGCGCTTAGCTAAGCTCGAGACCCAACCGTCAATCTCATCCGCCGCGAAGATGCGATTTAAATATCCCCACCGCTCAGCAGTTTCTGCATCCAAGTCGTCACCCCCAAGCACAATCTCCATTGCTCGGCCGCGCCCGACCAGGCGAGGTAGTCGTTGCGTACCCGTGCCACCCGGCAAAATACCAAGTGGGACTTCCATCTGATTGACCTTGGTTTTACCGATGACACCAAAACGCATATCCATACTGGAGACAAACTCGCTACCGCCACCACCAACACGACCTTCTATCTGCGCGATGGTTGCTTTGTCCATCGTTCGTACTCTTTCGCACATCGCGTGAAAAGGACTTAGCTCGTCATCACGCTCAGCAGGCTGATCGATCGGGAACGTCAGAATCGCTTCAACATCAAAGTGTGCCAGGAAAAAGTCCGGGTCCGCGCTCTTGAAAACGACAACCGTTAAACTCGAATCTCGCTTCAACTCTATCGTCAGTTCAGACAACTCGCCGTAGAGTTGCGGCGTAATAATGTTGATCGGCGGATTGCTAATCGTCACCGTCGCCAGCCGTCCCTCGACCGCCACATCAATCAAATCGTAGTCATAAGCCATCGTTCTCTCCCAATTTTTCTACTGATCCATTTACCTAGTTTAGGGCCTTGTTGTCTACTCCCTCTCTCATTGCCAGGTAACCGAGTCCGTGCACTGTACGCTCATCCGCACTCACTCGAAAATCACAAGGGACTTGGCTTTCCTCAAGTATCCGGGCAAGTTCCTGGGCCCGCTGCGCGTGCCAATCCCGTCCATCACCCACCTCACCTCTGCACACCCGATCTTGCAGTGTTTCTGATCGGGCTGGGTATCGAGATCGGGCATCGTGCGCTTGATGTCACAGTCTCGGCAGGCATACTGATGTCTTACTTGGCAGTACAAGATCTATGTCCGAAATAACAATCACAAATCGAGAACGCACCTATACCTTGTTCCTGCTAGTGACAGTATTCACCTCAAGTCACGTCGATCGCCAAATTGTGGCTATCTTGCAAGAGCCGATCAAACAAGCTTTCGCGATCAGCGATACCCAGCTTGGTCTCCTCACAGGCGTTATGTTTGCCTTCTTTTATGCAACGTTAGGCATGCCCATGGCGATGTGGGCAGACCGGCGCAATCGTCGCAACCTTATTACCTTTTCCATCACAGTTTGGAGCGCGATGACTGCCCTGTGCGGTGCCGCACTCCAGTTTTGGCAACTGCTCATTGCACGTATTGGTGTCGGTGTTGGCGAAGCCGGTAGTAATCCACCGTCACATTCGATCATCTCAGACCTGTACGGGCCGAACGAACGCGCTACGGCGATGGCGATTTTCGGGTTGGGCGTCAATTTCGGTGTCATGCTTGGTTATCTTATCGGTGGCTGGGTCAACGAATGGCTCGGTTGGCGCTGGGCTTTTGTGGTCGCAGGAGCGCCTGGTCTTTTAATTGCCCTTTTGGTTCGCCTAACCATGGTTGAGCCACCACGGGGTTATGCGGATGGTATTACTGATCGCCCTCCACCCCCGCCCTTCTGGACAGTGGTGGCGACCATGTGGCGAAACTCCACTCTCCGACATCTACTATCTGCAAACATCCTCATCTCATTCGCAGGCTATGCAGGCATTGCGTGGGCGCCAGTCTACTTCCAGCGTGTCCACGAGATGAGTACGGGTGAATCCGGCACTTGGCTCGCCATTATGATCGGCATCGGGGGCGGTTTAGGGACATTTGGTGCCGGATATTTCGCAGACAAACTCGGCAAGAACAATGAAGGCTGGCGCGCCTGGGTTGTTACCGCGGTAACCTTAATCTACATCCGCATGGCTATCCTAAGCTTCTTGGCCGAGGACAAATTTGCTGCTCTCTTCTGGTTCGCTGGACCTGCCTTTCTCGGCGGTGCATACATCGGTACAAATTTCGCAATACTGCAATCACAGCTTGGCGTAGAAATGCGATCTGTCGGAGCGGCCATCAACCTCTTCCTGCTAAACATTGTTGGTTTGGGTCTCGGTCCTCTGACAGTTGGAATCATTAGCGATTGGATGACACCGACCGCTGGCATAGACTCCGTTCGCTATGGGTTGTTATTCACAGTCCTCATTATGGCTTGGGGCGCAATACATCAATTTAGAGTCGGCCAGTTACTTAGACGTGCTGCCGGTCAAAGCTAGGGGAAGATAACATTGTCATCAGCAATATATGATCAGATAAATGCTCGTGTAGATGAACTTGCGGACGAGCTCATCCAAGCTTCGCACGAAATTCATGCGAAACCAGAGCTTGCCTTCAAAGAGTACTTCGCCTGCGAAACGCTTACTGGAGTCCTGCGCAAGCACGACCTCGAGGTTGAAACAGGGGTCTTCACGCTTGAGACCGCCTTTGAAACTCAGATACAGGGTTCTGCAGCTGGACCTACTGCAGCGATCCTGGCCGAGTACGACGCGCTTCCTGGCATAGGCCACGCTTGCGGACACAACATCATCGCAACAACTGCTCTCGGTGCGACACTCGGTTTGCAAGCAGTTGCATCACAACTTCCCGGTCAGATTCGACTGCTGGGCACGCCAGCAGAAGAGAAAGGCGGCGGCAAGGAGCTCATGGCACGGGCCGGCGCGTTTGATGGTGTCGATGCAGCGCTCATGATCCACCCAGCCGGAGTCAACCTTGCCTCGATGCCTAGCATTTGTGTCGCCGAAGTTGAGGTGATTTACCATGGACGTTCCGCCCATGCCTCAGCCATGCCACACAAGGGCATCAACGCGTTGGATGGATTGTTACTAGCCTATCAAGCGATTTCAAACCTTCGCCAACACATCCGATCCACCGAGAGAATACACGGCATCATTACAGAGGGTGGTGCGGCGCCAAATATTGTCCCCGACCGAACAGCCGGACAATTCTATGTACGCGCAGCCGACGAAAAAGATCTAGCCAAACTTAAACCACGTGTGCAGGCTTGTTTTGAAGCTGGCAGCAAGGGTTCAGGATGCGAGGTAGAGGTGAACTGGGCTGGCGTAGATTATCTCGACCTCAATACAAATTGGCCGCTAGCTGACCAATTTCAGATGCACGCCGAGTCTCTTGGCCGCGAGTTCGTACCTTATGAGCAAGCCCTGAGATTTGGAGCAGGCAGCACAGATATGGGTAACGTCAGCCATCGAGTGCCGTCTATACACCCGATGCTCGCCGTCGCTCCACCCAATGTCGTCATCCACAATCCCGAATTTGCCAAGTGGGCAGGCTCCGAAGAAGGCGACAAAGCAGTGCTCGACGGGGCAAAGGCGCTTGCTTTGACCACAGCAGACTATCTGCTTTCGCCTGCCCTGCAAGATCAGGCGCGCAATGCTTACGATGTTTCCAAGGGGCTAACCGCCTGATAACCCCAGTTCATTCAACTTGGGTGTTTGGCTATGGGTCGCTAATCTGGCGACCTGATTTCCCCTACCTAGAACGCCAGCTAGCATCGATTGATGGCTTCGCACGTCGTTTCTGGCAGGGCTCTCATGATCATCGCGGCACACCTGATGCGCCCGGCCGTGTCGTGACTTTAGTGCACGAACCAAGCGGAGCGTGCACAGGTATGGCATATCGATTGGACGATGAGATCGTGCAAAGCACGTTTGAACAGCTGGACCACCGCGAAAAAAATGGCTACGAACGTCACGAAGTGCTTCTTCAGTTTGCAAACCAGAGCGAGGCAACCGGCCTTGTCTATATTGCCGCAGAGGGCAACTTTGCCTACGCGGGGGAGTCTCACCCCGATGAAATCGCACAGATCATCGCGATGTCGCATGGACCCAGTGGCGCAAATCAAGAATACTTGTACGAATTGGCTGCTGCTTTGCGTAAGTTGGGAATCGAGGACCGACACGTCTTCGACTTAGAGGTGCGCGTTCGCAAGCTGGCGACTCGGGACTGAGGAGTAAACATTGGATATATCATTTAGCACCGAACACGAAGCTTTTCGCGAGGAAGTTCGCGAATTTCTAGAACTCAGTCTTACCGATGAGTTACGTCAAGCAAGTGAATTCTGCCCAGGCATTTTTCTGGACTACGAATACAACATGGCTTGGCACAAAGTTCTTTACGAAAAAGGCTGGGTCGCGCCCTCATGGCCGAAAGAATACGGCGGCACAGGGTGGGATCTAACCCAACGCTATATCTGGACCACAGAAACCATGCTTGCGGATGCGCCTTCCACGGCACCTATGGGTTTAGGCATGTGCGGCCCCATGCTCATCGGTCACGGCACAGACGAACAGAAGTCATTCTTTCTACCACGCATACTTTCGGGTGAAGACTATTGGTGTCAGGGTTATTCAGAGCCGATCTCTGGATCAGATTTGGCCTCCCTGAAGCTAAAGGCATCGAGCGACGGCGATGATCTCGTCCTCAACGGCTCAAAGATTTGGACGACTCATGCTCATTTTGCCAACCGCATGTTTCTACTCGTACGAACCGACGACACTGGCGCACCGCAAACAGGCATCACCTTTCTCTTATTGGAGATGGATACCCCTGGGATCACTGTCGAGCCTATTGTGTTCGCTTCGAGCACTCACGAGGTGAACCAAGTTTTCTTTGACAACGTTCGAGTGCCTAAGCAGAACATCGTTGGTACAGAAAACGAAGGCTGGACTGTTGCTAAGTACCTTCTCGAATTCGAACGCGGTGGTGGCGGTTCGGCTCGCTATCAGGTCGCGCTACGACGATTGCGTGACTTTGTTACTGAGTTTCTAGGCAACGATTCAGACCTCGCGACAAAGATCGACGAAACCCAGGTTAAGGTCGAAGCCATCCAGTACTTAGAGTTTCGCATCATGGCTGAGATCTCCAAAGGCGGCAGCCCAGGACCAGAGTCTTCGATCATGAAAAATCTTGGCGCTGACCTGGGTCAATACGTTTCCGAGCTCATGGTCGAAGCCCTGGGTGCTTACGCCGCTATCCACCAACCCGACGCTCGAGTGCCTGGTAGTCCTATACCGGTGATTGGTCCTACGTCCGCCGCGACAGCGTTCTCCCGCTATTTCAATCTGCGGGCTTCCTCCATTGCAGGTGGTACAAACGAGGTGCAAAAGAACATAGTTGCCAAACTAGTTCTGGGCCTTTGACTAACCCTTGAATACGCAACAGGGGCCGCATCCCGCAATTTTCGAAGGTCCTGTGCTCGGCCTGATGTTGACCATGGCAACGCCAAACGCCCTCGCGTTCCTCGTGCAAGCGTCCGTAAACATGACTGAAGTTTGGTACGTTGGACAACTTGGTACTGCCTCTCTGGCTGCCATGGGTTTCGTATTCCCGGGTCTGATGCTTATGCAAATGCTCTCAGGCGGTGCCATGGGTGGTGCGATGGCAAGTTCGATTGCCCGCTGTCTTGGTCGTGGGGAAAGCGAAACTGCACACCAACTACTCTGGCACGGCATCGTCATAGCAATCGTGGCGGGCTTAATGTTCCTCACAATTTTCTATCTGTTTGGTCGACAGCTACTACAGACATTAGGTGCCCAAGGCACTGTGTTGGCGGAGGCCATGGCCTATGGCCAAGTGATTTTCACCGCTGGAACCGCTATCTGGCTCGCATCCATACTATCGGGTGCGCTAAGGGGTATGGGTGAAATGCGCTTACCTGCAGCGATTATGGCCGGTGGTGGCCTGATCCAAGTCGTTCTATCCGGATGCCTCGTCCTCGGTTGGTTTGGCGCACCCAAACTTGGCGTGTTCGGTGCTGCAATTTCCGTAACGACAATCGCCACGCTCTCCGCGGTTGTCGCTATTACTATTCTCTCTAAGGGGCGTCTACCTGTCCGTCTACAACTCAAACACTTCAAACTCCAAGCGCACCTTTTCAAAGACATTTTCAGCGTCGGTGCTCTGGCTTCGGTCTCACCTTTTTTCACCATCGCAAGCATCATGGTGATCAATGGCCTTATCAGCGGTTACGGCGATGCGATGGTGGCCGGTTATGGCATCGGGGCCCGCCTAGAGTTTCTCTTAGTGCCTATGATCTTCGGTTTCGGTGCCGCAATGAACACGATGGTGGGAATGAATGTCGGTGCTGGTAACGTCGAACGTGCTGAACACATCGCTTTCGTCGGTGGTGCGAGCGCGGCGTCCATTACAGGCTTCGTCGGTGTGTTTCTTGCGCTCTTTCCAGAAGTTTGGATTGGCTTATTCACGGACGATCCTGCGACCCTCGCTGCAGGAGTCAGATATCTGCAAATCTCCGGCTGGGCGTTCGCCTTTCAAGGTATGGGCTTAGCACTCTATTTTGCATCTCAGGGCGCAGGCAGGGTTTTATGGCCAGTTCTTTCCAACGTCGCTCGATTCGTCGTAGGCGCAGGCGGTGCTGTCTTGGTGGTAAACGTTTTCGAAGCGAGTATCGACTGGGTATTTGTTTGCCTGGCTCTAGGCATGGCCTGTTACGGTCTCATCACCGCTGTGTCCATCTGGCTTGGTGCTTGGCGCAAAAATATTAGTTAGCTTTTTGTTTCCAGAAAAGACCGTCCTCGCCTTTTCCCCACTGTGTTTGACTCGGACAAGCGAATCTGCGATTCCCTCCCTGCCCTCGATCGCTCAGCCACAAAAAAGCCGTGTTTTTTTGCACACGAACTAGTTAGACCTCCAATTCGAATCCATAGTATCTTTCAGTGAAGAAAAACTGGCACAGAAAGGGGATCTACTATGCGGTTCGGCATGCTTTACGAGTTACAACTACCTAAACCTTGGGCCGAAGACAGCGAGCTTAATTTGGTCCACGAGGCCATCGACCAGTGCGTCCTAGGCGACAAACTCGGCATCGACTACGCCTGGTCGGTAGAACACCACTTTTTGGAAGAGTATTCACACTGTTCAGCGAGTGAAGTCTTCCTCTCTGCGATCGCAGCGCAGACCGAGCGGATAAATATCGGTTTCGGTATCCGCCAGGTCATCTCTAACTACAACCACCCAGCGCGAACAGCAGAAGCCGTTGGCATGCTGGACCTGGTATCTAGAGGTCGGGCCCAATTTGGCATCGGCGAAGGCGCCACCCGTCTAGAACTGGGTGGCTTTGGCATACAAGCCAAACGCAAACGCGACATGAGCTTAGAGGCGGCACGCGAAGTCGCCGATATGATGGTCATGGAGCCGTATCCTGGCTACGAGTGTGAAGATTGGTCACTCCCTTGTCGCAACGTCTTACCCAAACCCATTCAAAAACCCCATCCACCCATGTGGATGGCGTGTACCAACAGAGACACAATTCGGGTCGCAGCCAGAAACGGTTTAGGCGTACTCGCGTTTAGCTTTCTCGATCCTGAAGAAGCGAAGACCTGGAGCAAGGTTTACTACGACACCATCAAATCAGAAGAGTGTGTACCTCTCGGACATGCGGTAAACGCAAACATCGCCATGGTATCTGCTTTTTCTCTACATGATGATCACGAAGAAGCGAGTCGTCGCGGAGAAGACGGTTTCCGCTTTTTCGAGTATGCGGTTGGTGCACTTGTTACCGATGATGTACTGCCGGGCCGAAGCGAACTGTGGGAGAAGTATATCGAACGCAAAGAAGCCAAAGCCGCAGGACGCGACCTCAAAGATGTGGCCTACGGCGGCAAAGAGGCCAACCCGAATCGTTCCATGACCCGCTCGCCGGGTATCGGAACACCTGCCGAGTTTCGCGAGCACATGCAGAGTTTCTCCGACGCTGGTGTCGACCAGGTGATCTTTCTGCAACAAGGGGGTAAAAACAAACACGAACATATCTGCGAAAGCCTCGAACGATTCAATTCTGAGGTTTACGACGAATTTGCCGAAGGTCGGGATGATCGAGAGGCCCGAAAGCAAGAAGAGCTCGCACCCTATATCGAAGCTGCACTCGCTCGACGCCAAACTCGTCCAGAGATGATTGACGCAGAGATTCCAGTGGTCGGTGCATCACGACCTCGTACATAAATATTCGCCTAGAGGAGACAAAATGACCCAAGTCATACGGGAAGACCTAAACGACGGCATTGCCGTAATTTCACTGAATCGCCCAGAAGCCCTAAATGCTTTAAGCCCAACCTTATTCGAAGAGTTGCGCACTCATATCGATGACATTGCCCAGCAGACCGAGGAGATTGGCTGTGTCATTCTCCGCGGCGAAGGCCGTTCTTTCTCCGCCGGAAACGACTTGAAAGCGATTCAATCTGGCGAACGCCCCCCGTCGGCCTACTTCCAGGCAGAAACGTTGGAAGCTATAGAGCGACTTCCACAACCAGTTATAGCTGCGGTCCAAGGTCATTGTTATACCGGCTCATTAGAACTTGCGCTCGCTTGTGACTTGATGATCACGGGTGAATCCGCAAAGCTTGCGGATACACACGGCAAGTGGGGGATGGCCCCGACCTGGGGAATGAGTCAGCGACTCCCCCGTAGAATCGGACTCGTCAAAGCCAAAGAGATGATGTTTTCTGGCCGTACCGTTTCTGGCCAAGAGGCGGTTGCACTCGGCATCGCCAACCAATGTGTGCCTGATGAAGGGCTACGTGAAGCTGCGATAGCAATGGCGCAGAGTTTTACATAAAACTCCTGGCATACCCTGCGCGCGGACAAGACCCTCATTAATATGGGGCAAAACAGTTTGCTCGATGCGGGTTTAAAAGAAGAACGCGAGAACGGACCAGGAGTCGCCAGTGATATGGCTGAGCGTATCGCGTCGGGGTTCAAAAAGTAGACCAACCTTCTATCTTCGAACGAGTTCGACGCGACGATTTGCCTGACGGCCTTCTTCGCTAGAGTTGGCACCGATCGGTGCCACTGGACCGACTCCAACAGCCGTCAGTCGCTCACCGGTGATTCCTTGGGCGACGATCGCTGCAACCACCGATTGCGCACGTTTTTCTGATAGGCCCCGGTTGTAAACATACTCACCAACGGCATCGGTATGACCCACGATGTAGATCGCCAGATCTACATCAGACTGCAACGCTGAAACGATTTCATTAACGGTCTGGGCAGAATCTGGGCTGAGAGCGGCATCGTCATGCTTAAACTGAATCCCGTAGAGCGCAACATGTCCATTAGTCTGGATTTCACTGCTCATTTCAGCTGCACTGACGAACTCCATGGTTGGCTCAAAATCGGTCTCTTCTAGCACTTCCACAAGTATGGCGGTGCGCCCTTGCGCAATCTTGTTGGGATTATCAGTCTTGATCTGGACTGAAAAGACACCCACATGAAATCTTGAGCCTGCCTTTTCAAATCGATGGTACTGATAAGACGGACGATCGTAGTTGTGGGCAAAGCGCATCAAGTATTGCGGCGTATTGAGCCCATCTGTTGGGATGATCGCATCCCCATCCCAGAAGTGACCTGACATGCGGTTAATGCACTGCTTGTCACGACAACCGAAAATAGTGTCGACTTCACCGAGCTGTGCAAGTACGGCACCATAGTTTTTCTGCACCATCAACGGTGAATCACCACTCTTTGCGAGGTACAGGATCCGTGTACGCTTACCTTCCACTTCTGTTATTTGAAGTTTGTTTTTCTCGACCGCACCTATAAACGGTGCAATGTCATAAGAGCTAAAAGCATATCCATGCATGTCGCTGCCCGCAATCCGTGGGATAAGAGTGTGGTCGCTACCACCGGGAAATTCAGCGAAGACTAAGCCTGAAAAAAGAAGGGAGACGACAATGGAAACGAAAACTGACACTTTCACCTGGTTTACCTCTAGACATAATGTTGTCCCAGTAGGTAACGGTGAGATCAGAATTGGTTCATAGTTCGTAACAGACACCATGCCTGCCAAGCTCCGTTCAGGAAGTCGGAAAAGGGCCCTCCTCATAGGCCGTTATCCCGTCAGGGAGAATTTCCCACGTGGCCTTTGATCCGACGAATATATGTTGGCCTATCTCTATCTCCGGATTGCCATTCACGCAACCGAGCGTAACCCCGTGAATGCGACCATCGAAGACCCCACAGAGGGTCGAGCCACATTTGCTACAGAACTGGAGTCCGAAGCCTTGTTCACCGACATATGCCGTCAACAATTGTTCCCCTGATGTCCAGCTGAACTCATCGTGTTCAACTAGAGCGTAGGCCGAAGCCTGGGCACTAAACGCCTTGCGACAGCGAGAACAATGACAAGAACGCGCATCAGTAAGAATCCCATCTATTCGATAGGTGACATCACCGCAAAAACACTCACCTGTTAGGGACATCTCCTACTCCTATTCCGGTCTTGACTTGGTTAGCACAATTTCGACTGCATCCGTGTCGGGTTCTTTGTTATATTTTTCACCACGGATACGGTACCAGCCACTCTTTTCGTAGAGCTGTGGCACATCACTAAATACATAGAGTTTTGGAATGCGCAACTGCCAAGCTGCTTGTTCCGCTGCTTGTACAAGTCGAGTAGCAATCCCGCGGCCGCGGCAATTTGGTGAAACCAGTACTACGTTTATCCAGATCGCTAAATCCGAAGCCTTTGGTATCGGAGCGACGGTGAACGCGAGTGCGCCTACTAGACGCCCTTCTCTATCCAAGGCAACCAATGGGTCCGGAAAGCAATCACCTTGAAGCGGATCAACCTCATCCCATACTCGACCAAACCACGAATCCACCTCAGCTAGCCGCTGCGGGATACTCTGTGTGCTGATGATTGAAACCATCACCACATAGTCAATGATCATCGACATAGGCGTCAATCACCTTGCTACCATGGCGCATGCGAAAAATCCTACACGTTGAGGGTATTCCAGGCGCAGGCAAGTCGACCACTGCACAGCGGACCGCTGAACTGTTAAGTACACAAACCACTGTTCCCGCATCTTGGGTTTTAGAAGAAGCCGACGATCATCCCATCATGCCGAGGGAGAAACGCCGTCAATCCCGTCAACCGGACTTCGCGACAATTTGCCTTACCGCATGGGAAGAGTTTGTCCGTACGAATGAACAGATGATCGTTCTGGATGGATATGCGTTTCAGCATACCGTTCGCTTCCTATATGCCAACGATGTCAGTCGAAAACGCATCGATGAGTTCTTCGACGCTTGGCAGATAGTCGGGGGCCATGCATCAACTATGATCTTCTTGGCTGTCAACGACCCAGTTGCTCATTTGCAATCCCTGTTGTCGGAACGTGGCGAAAAATGGACAAAGAATCTTGTTGCCTATGTCGAGCACACCAACATTGCACAAAGGCACGCCTGGCATGGAGACGCTGGCTTCATAGAATTTTGGGTCCACTATCAGTCGTTGTGTCTCGAACTTCTGCAGAGGCTCAAATTTCCTCATGAAGTCATACCTGCTCGATCTTGGACAGATGGACAACTCAACAAATTAGCGCTCAGCCTCTGTGACGCCTAGCAGGCGACTTGAGCCTAACGAGCCAGCGCCGCTCAGCACCTCCGAGCGACAAACCGTTTTACCCTGCCATGGTCTCGAGTGTCGTGTCGATTTGACACCATGAAGGTGCACTGTCCAGTCGGAGATTGGCTGCGGGTTGGAAGTGCTTGCGATCGTCGAGCGCAAGGCCGTTCACGCTCATAAATCCCATCTCGTCCAATTCTGCCCACACTCGGCTGCCACAATTCGGGCAGAAACGTCGCCTATTTGTACGACCAGAATCCGCACGAACCTCATAGCTCGTGGGATTGCCTTGCAGGATCGTAAGTGCGTTCGTGGGTACGACGTAGGCAGAGTATGCCGACGCACCGCTAACCGTCTGACAGTCCGTGCAATGACAGAGCACTTGTAAAGCTGGTTCGCTGGTCGTTTCAAATCGGATCTCACCGCAAAGGCAGCCACCAGATACTTTTGCCGCCATCAAACTCTCCAGATTCTGTAAGTACCTAAAATTTACCGAATACGATGGCAAGCTGCGAGCTCTGAATCGAGATGATACTAGACCAACCTTACATTCCAATCCGTTACTGCATAGGCACCTTCACGTGTCAGGCAGCCTTGAACGTGTCGGCCTTTTGGAATATCCCGCCACGTGACATGCATCTCACCTTGATGTCCGACCCTAGCGGCTTCCAATTTAACCGGCTTGCCTAAGGTCATTGCGCGTTCTCGATCAATGAAACCCAGCCACCTCTGATACCGATAGGTACCATCTTTCCTCAAGCACACCGATGGTCTCACCCTGGGTGTTCGGATAGAGCTCGATTAAACGTTTGTTGAGGTAGCGGGCAAGTACAATGGTCACTGGCAATACAATTTAAGATAACTGTATATATGTACAGTATTCTAGATTACATCGTCAACAAAAGACCGTGCTGTAATTCCAATTTCGCTAAAAATATCCAGCGGGTTCGTTCTTGTTCGCTTCAAGACAACGTATGAATGGTTGCCAGTTTCTAGCCAGTGCGCCTGCGCCTGAGGGAGTTCACTCACAACTGTGTCGAGCAACTTTTGCTCGGCCAAATCATCTCTCGTGCCGCTCAAAAACAACATTGGCTGAGTAATTTCAGGCAGGTGCGCAGCTCTTTTTCGATCTGGCTTTTTTGGCTGATGCAGCGGAAAGGAAAAGAAGATCAAACCACGCGGACTAATCTTCCCTTGGGCCGCGGCTAACGAAGTCATCCGCCCACCAAAACTATGGCCACCGGCAAAAAGCGGAAAGTCGTACTCACTGAGTGCTTGCTCAAATGCAGCTTGAATCGCTTCGACCGCAATTTCGGGACGATCAACACGCCGCTTACCAGCCTGCATGTAGGGAAAGTTGTATCGTAGCGAGGCGATCTGGTTGACCGCCAAGGCCTCTGCGATGGCTTGCATGTTGGCGTGCAGATAGTCGGCACCGGCGCCATGCGCTAGAACGATCCCAGCAGTCGCTCCGTCCGGTACAAGCCAACAAGCGTCTAGCGACCCTGCGGGGCTATCTATTTGAAGGCTGGTGACCTCAGTGTTCAGTTGGCCCAACCCGCAACAAGCGACTCTTAAGGTAATTCATCAACGCTGTTGATGATCTTGCCGACCAAACCATAGTCCAATGACTCTTCCGCACTCATCCAGTAGTCGCGATCTGTATCATCGGTCACACGATCCATCGACTGACCAGTTTGCTCGGCGATAATGCCGTTAATCCGTTCTCGTGTTTTCACGATTTCACGTGCATGGATTTCGATATCGGAGGCATCGCCACCGAAACCACCATGGGGCTGATGGATTAGAAAGCGTGTGTTTGGCAAGCAGAAACGATCCGCTTTGTCAGGTGCGAGGTAAATGTGCGTCGCGATACTGCCTACCCAACCGGTACCCACGGTGCGAACTGTCGGCTTGATGTAGCGGATCATGTCAAAAATGGTATCGCCAGACTCCACATGTCCTCCGGGGGAGCTGATGTAGAGCGTGATTGGGTCATCTGACTCAAACGCGAGCGCGAGTAGCTTCTCAGAAAGACGCCGCGAGACATCCTGGTTCACTTCACCAAATAGGGTCAAGGTTCGATGCTTCATCAGCGTCGAATCCATAGGGTTTAAGGTCTTCGCTACATCCGCAAGTTCTTGCTCACCGTCCAATGACGTCATCGAGTTCTCCGTTTGTTATCCACGAGTTCTGTCTCACAGCTCATTGAGACTGAGACTAACTACAAGTTCCAGATTGCATAGTGTAGCCTCAATTCGAAACTTGATCGTAATTTATTGGGTCTATGCCTATCGGGTCCTATATGGGGCTAACAAGGAGATTTTTCAATGCCACTCGCACCAGAATATGCAGCTATGTTCGAGCAGCTCGCCGCACAAGAACCAGGACCACCTATCTATGAACTCTCGCCAGCTGACGCACGCGAGCTTTATCGCGCCATGCGGCCGGTCGTGCCAGAACTACCTGTGCATAAAATTGTCGATCAGACGATCACAGGCAGCCTTGGCGACATCCCGGTTCGCATCTATACACCTGGCGGCGACGGACCTTACGGTGTGTTGGTCTACTTTCACGGCGGTGGCTGGGTCATCGGAGATTGCGACACCTGTGACGCTGTTTGCCGGGAGATATCAACATTGGGTGACCTCGTTGTCGTGTCAGTGGACTACAGAATGGCACCCGAAGATGTTTACCCGGCATCGGTGATAGACGCATACGATGCGACTGCGTGGGCGTCTAACCACATGGCCGATCTAAACGGCAACGGCAAACTCGGTGTTGCTGGCGAAAGCGCAGGTGGCAATCTCTCAGCTGCTGTGAGTTTGAAAGCAAGGGACGAAGACGGCCCTGAAATTGCTTTCCAATGCCTACTCTACCCTGTCACTGATAGCGACCTTTCCAGGCCATCCTATGCCGCTAACGGCGAAGGCTACATTTTGGAAACTGCCACGATGGCATGGTTCTGGGACACTTACTGCCCGGATCAAGCACGACGTAGCGAAGCGCATGCGGCGCCGTTGCGCGCGGCTGACCTCGGCAATCTACCCGCTGCACTGATCGTGACTGCAGAATTTGATCCTCTGCGAGACGAAGGTGAAGCGTTTGCAGAGGCTCTCAAATCAGCAGGCAATGAGGCTGAATGGGTTCGTTACGACGGTATGGTGCATGATTTTTTTGGCACCGCTGTTGTCTTCGAGAGCTCTCGAGCAGGATTTCTAGAAACAGTCGATGCGCTAAAAACACACCTCAACTAAGGAGCAATCATGTTGTACGCGATTATTTGTGAAGACAAAGCCGATAGTGAACCGCTACGCAAGGCAACTCGCGACGATCACCTAGCCTATATCGGAAGCTTCGATGTCCGCCTCGCTGGACCGATGTTGTCTGATGACGGTGAAACTATGATTGGTTCGATCATTATGCTGGATGCCGAAAGCTTGCCAGCTGCGCAATCGTTCGCAAAGAGTGATCCGTACAAACTGGCAGGATTGTTCGAGAACGTGACCATCCGACCTTTTCGGCAAGCCATACCTCAGCCCTAACTCGGGCTACGTAGACTCGGCTATCCAAAAAAAAGGCGGTCAATGACCGCCCTTTTGTGCGACAGAGTGATTAACTAATCAACTCTAGCCGCAGCGTAACCAGATAGCACAACTGAGCCATCTTGGTTCGTGGTTTTCACCTCAAGGTTCACCACACCGTCTTCAACGCTTTCAACAGTCGCAGTGCTATTTAGCGTATCGCCTGGCCAAACTTGATTGGTAAAACGCACACCGTACTTAGTTAAACGACCATCACCCACATAATTTGTGAGCATTCGTCCGGTCATACCCATAGTGAGCATGCCATGCGCAAACACTGAAGGATATCCGGCCACTTCAGTTGTGAAAACTTCATCCGTATGCAGCGGATTGTAGTCTCCCGAGGTGCCTGCGTACTGCACAATCTGGGTACGCTTCAGATCTTCGACGAGACATTCTGTGTAGGTATCGCCGACGCTTAAATTACTCATGCTTAGTGCCATTTTTCCCTCCTAGCTATCAACTGGGCGTTCAGTGCGCACACCAACACCACGAGCCGTAATTACCAACTCACCATTCTGATCACGATACTCAGTGACCGTCTCAGAGAAGACGAGCTTCCCGGCACGCTTGCTTTCTTTCTCCCAGGTTTCCCCAGGCTTGGTGGTGCCTGTTAGTACATCACCTGGCTTAGGATGTCGGTGATATTCAAAGTGTTGCTCGGCGTGCAAGCCGCCACCGCCACCGCCACCACCACCACCGCCGGAAGACTCTTTCTTGATACCTGTCGGTTCTTTACCAGAACCAAACCATGGCTCGCCAATCTTCGGTCGCAAGAAGTAGTCTGGATCAAATTGTGCACTGGCTTGTGCAAAGGTTGGTGGTGCGATAACGCTGCCTGGTTCAGTCCCAGCCGCGTAGTCGGCGTCGTAGTAAATCTGATTGTCGTCTCCGATCGAACGAGCAAACATCAAGATGTGGCTCGCTTCCACGGGGAATTTATCAACAGCCATCTGTCTCCCCTTTATTTTTAAGTCAAGGGGATCGAGTATCCACTATGAACATCATCGGATTCAAGCTCGGACTGAACTGTTTATTTACCTTTGAACTCGGGATCGCGTTTTTCAAGAAAAGCGTTGATGCCCTCTATTTTGTCCTCAGTCTGGACAAGCGCACCTTGAGCATACTTTTCGAACATGAGTGCACTGGCAAGGCTCGCTTCCATCCCAAAGTGAACCATCGCCTTCATCGTGCGTGGCACAAAGGGTGCAAAAGTCGCCAAGTGTTCAGCCATACGCCGAACCTCGGGCAGCAACTCTTCCGGTTCAACTAATCTCGTTACCAAGCCAATCTGGAGCGCGCGCTCAGCGTCTATGGGCTCACCCATGAGCATCATCTCCATACCCCAGCCGCGCCCGACAATTCTTGGCAGTCGCGCGGTCGCACCGCCACCAGGAATAATGCCGAGTTTACCTTCAGGTGTCGCAAACCTAGATTTAGGCGTCGCAACTCTGAGGTCACAACCCAACGCCACCTCCAAACCACCGCCCATACAAATGCCGTCAATCGCAGCGATTGTCGGCTTAGGCATGCGTTCCAACTTGTCCGCCAAGCCCTGAACGATGGGCTCAAGAGCTTTTTTGAAATCCCTATGTAGGACTTCTGAAAGATCAGATCCGGAAGCAAATGAGCGGCCACCCGCGCCGGTAAACGCGAGAACTCGAACGGCATCATCTGCCGCCGCCAAATCCGCAGCAGTGTGCAGATCATCGAGCGTCGCTAGAGAAATTGCGTTGTGCTTGTCGGCCCTGTTAATCGTAATCAGGGCGAGGGGTCCATCTACCTCGTAGAGGACATTTTCGAGCTCCATACTGCCTGGCTACTTTTTCTTGAAAAGATCCGAGATCTTATCAACGCCAGGTACTTTGTCACCTATCTTTTCCAGAAGTCGCGCCTTTACGCCCTCAAGTTCCAGGCCCTGACTGACTGCAGCCTTACTAATCGCCTGTGTGATGGGTTTCAATAACTGTTCACCAACTTCGACCGCAGTAGCACCATCGGTTTTGCGACCGACACCACTGAGATTGATTGGCGGGATGGTCATCTGAGACTCACCTAAAATATCTGAATTGAGTTTTACGTCAGCGTTGGTAAAACTAAATTGATCGATGATGAACTTCGTTTCAGATTCTGTAGATGTAGCTGAGGCGCTCTCGTCACCGTCACTTGAGCTTGCCTCGAGATTTTCCATAAGTTTCTGAAAATTGGTTTGCTTACCAACCGCAACTGCGGCAACTGAGGCGCCATCCACAAGAATATTCTTGATGACAATGAGATCACCAGAAAGGTTGTCCGTATCTAGCGTAATCCCGACTCGGTCCAACGACATCGCATGGCCACCTGAGAAGCCTTGCGGATTGCCGATGACTAAATTCCGGATTTCCCCTTTACCCGCGACGTAATCGATATCAACAGTACCAACACTCACGTCCGCACCGAGATATTCCGGTCCAAATTCCTCGACACCACTCTTAATCAGATCGCCTGAATAAAAGAAGAGATATCCCCCTATGCCCGCGACGATGAGTATGAGTATCAACACCAGGCTACCGATGACTTTCACAATCCCTCCTGAAGAATAATTACATCTTTCTGCGTTTAGCTTTCCATCTGCCGAATGAAGCTCTGAGCTTCGGCGATCGACGCTTCCATTTCCCGGACCAACCGACCAACGTCCGATTCTATGCCACCCAACTCGCCCTCAAGTGAAGCCACAGCTTGAGCATTCAAATTGTGTTTTAAATACAACACGTGATCTCGAAACGAATCTAACACGGGCTGCATCCGTGATTCTGCCTTCTTCATTGCCTTAACTAATGATTTCGCTCGAGACCTAGAAGTCTTTAGCTGCTGCGCGCTCTTACTTCTCAAGCTGGTATTACCAATCTGCTCAAGCTCATCCTGCCACTCGTTAAACAAGTCTTCGGACACATCCTCTACAGCTTCAATACGTCCAGAGACCGTTTTCGCCTGGCTTTCTGCGTCCTCGAACGCGTCGTTCAGCCGGTTGTAGGTAGACTTGAGCTCACTCTCCGGAATACCTACCACCGCTTCGAATTGCGCAAGCGCATCCTTGAACTCTTCTTTGGCATCTTCCTGAGCCTCCATCGCGTCTTCAACGCGATCTACGAGGATGTCGTTCTTCAACCTACCAAATTGTTCATTGACGCTGTAGTACGCACTCTCACAACTACAGAGTATGAGGCTACAGATTAGAATGACACTTACGCGCATATTCGGTCCTTAGTCTTCTTTCGTCTGGCGAACGGTATGAGTACCCGATACTACCGCTGACACCCGACGATTTCGCTGCTTACCAGCCGTCGTTTCGTTGTCGGCAATAGGTCGGTCTTCGCCAAAGCCCGCCCATGACAGGCGATCGGCAGAAACGCCTGCATTGGCTACGAGATGATCGTGCACTGATTTAGCACGTCGCTCAGAAAGTTTTTGGTTGTAGCCCTGCGAGCCGGAACTATCTGTGTGTCCTTCTATCACCGCGTTAGCGGTCGGATATTGGCGTAAGAACTTCACAACTCGACCGATTTCAGATCCGTGCTTTGGCAAAATCTCAGCCTTGTCCACATCGAACTCTAAGTTCATGTCGATCGTTACTGATTCTTCAAGCTCGATGTAACAACCGCGCTCATTGACCAGTGCACCGGCAGATGTGTCTGGGCAATCGTCACGATAATCTGGCACGCCGTCGCCATCACTATCGAGCGCACAACCGCGACTATCGACTTTGGCCCCAGCTGGCGTTTCGGGACACCGATCATCACCATCAACAACACCATCGCCGTCACCATCTAACTGACAACCATTGGCGTCGACAGTTCGGCCTGGAGGCGTTGTGGGGCATTGATCTTGATCGTTAGGTACACCATCTCCATCAGAGTCGGCCGGTGGCTCAGGTTCTGGTGCCGCACCAATAAAACCCGTCAAACCGACGAATCCAGCGGGATTGATACCGCCGTCTCGAGGCGAAGATATCGCCCGTATGTCAGCGCGTAATGCGATGTTCTCACTCAGCTCTCTAAACACACCAAAGCCAACGTTGGCTTGCGTGTGACGCGAGTCAGAACGAATCCCATCAAACTGATACTTCGTGGTACCGGCACCCATGACAAAGAACGGCTGCCAGCCATCGACCTCATCTAACGAGTACAGAAAATCAGCCCAGCGCACTTCGATATCGTCCGAACCTCGACCCCAAACGTTTTCGAAGTCTGATTTCACATTGGCGCCAAGGATCTCGAACGACCAACGTTCGGAAAAGCTATATCCTAAAACTACCCCTGGCCCTACATCTGCTTCTTCGTAGCCATACCGGGAATGATCTGGACCATGGATGTATGCCACGCCCGGGGCAATGTAGAACTGGCCCTTGTGTGGTGCGAGTTCATCTGTGTCATCTGCAGTCGTGTAGCTCATCGTACCGAGCAATACCAGCGACACAAAAGTGCGCAAAACGGATTTCATGTTGTCTCCTAATTTTAGATTCAGGCGACGATAGTAGTCGCACCGAGGTGTTCAAGTATCAAACAGTTGTAAAATCGCAAATTAAGGGAGGCGCTGGCAACTACTTTTGGTCAGAATATGCCTACAACAATAACTTACAGTTGGGAGACACCAATGGAAGCCATACCAGAAGAGCTGTCCACGGACAGCATCCAGGGATACATCGATCAGTTTGTCGAAGTCGTGATCACAGAAGGACCGCAAATCGTTTTAGCGATCGTGGTTCTCTTGGTCGGACTTTGGATCATCAAGCGCGTTGTCAATCTCGTTAACGCTGGTCTCGAGCGCGGCGAAACTGACGAAACTTTGTCAAAATTCTTGAGCAGCCTCGCTTCGATCGTTCTCAAAGCCCTGCTATTCATCACCGTTGCGGGCATGATTGGCATAGAAACAACGTCCTTCATCGCCATTTTAGGTGCAGCCGGTTTGGCTATTGGTCTGGCGCTACAAGGTACTCTGGCGAATTTCGCTGGCGGCGTACTGATCCTCCTATTCCGCCCCTACAAGATTGGCGATTTTGTCGAAGCCCAAGGGGTTGCAGGAACGGTGGCAGGCATTCAGATTTTCAATACCGTCATCCGTACTGGTGATAACAAGCGAATCATTGTTCCAAACGGTGCGATATCAAACGGTATCATCACGAACTTCTCCGCAGAAGAGAAACGACGCGTTGATATGGTGTTCGGCATCGGCTACGACGATGACGTCACTAAGGCAAAAGAAACGCTGAAACGCATTCTTTCTGAAGATGACCGCATTCACGCCGATCCAGAGCCCTTCGTCGTTGTCAGTGAGTTAGCAGATAGCTCTGTCAATTTCACAGTCCGTGTTTGGGTCGATGCAGCTAACTACTGGGGTGTATTTTTCGGCACTACCGAGAAAGTGAAAATCGTCTTCGATCAAGAAGGTATTTCCATCCCTTACCCCCAGCAAGATATTCACGTCCACCAATCTAACTAAGCGTTTATACGCTTGTTAATGCCTCTGAGACCTTATGGTCATCAGAGGCACGCGGACAAAGATAGGAATCAAAACAGGCGGTCCAACCGCCTGTTTTTATTTGTGGGATAAGCAAATTCGAGGCAAAAGAAAACCGCCGACCTGGAGAGGGAACCGGCGGTTTCATTGATCTCCTCAATGATAAAAGAGATCGTCCTCTATGGCCGCCAACGCAGCTTGAGAGGTAAGGGGATTTCATTGCATTGCTGCAATGAACAGACTATGCACTCGTTTCGTTTCCGGATGATTTCGCGAAAAGCCCTTTTTGTGACAATTTGTTTCTAAAGACTGCGGCTGATGAACCTTTAGAAATCAATCGTAACCCGAGCGCCACCGCTATCAGCCTGACCAACTTTAATGGCCCAATTATGCGCTTGGCAAAGCTGTGCCACGATCGCAAGACCCAAGCCACTGCCACCCGTAGAACTGCTCCGTGAAGAGTCAATTCTAAAAAACGGCTGGAACACCTCCTCGCGAAACTCTTCAGGAATCCCAGGCCCGTTATCGGAAACTGCAATCTGACCTGCAAATATTTCTACCAGGACATCGCCACCGTGCTTGATACCGTTAGATATCAAGTTGATCAGTACCCGCCGGAAGGCACTGGGTGCAAGAATACTCCGTTGCTCTGCCCCACTCACAACCTCGCTGCGCACTGAGGTTTCGAAACTCGCGGCAATCTCCGTCACAAAAGCCGCCACCTCTAACTCCTGACCTAATTCCTTCGTGCCACGGGCGAAACGCAAGGCATCCCCAATCAACTCATCCATCGATTCCAAATTGCGCTCGAACCGTTCGATCAACTTTTGATCCACATCCTCGGGTAAGAGTGCTAATGCGAGTCGCATCCGTGTCAGCGGTGTCCTCAAATCGTGAGAGATCCCCGCTAACAACGTCGTTCGGTTCGCCAACAAGATCGAGATCTCGCGCGCCATCGTGTTGAAGTTTCGAGCAAGTGAAGCCACCTCCTCAGGACCTGATTCAGGCAGCGGTTCAATCTCTTTCGTACCCCGAAAGTGCTCTGCCTGTTCCGCCACTTTAACGAGCGGCCGAGCGATCCGTTGCACAATAAAGAGCGAGGTAAAAAAAACAATCGCCGCGCCAAGGCCAACGATCACAATCGCACCATACAAAGGCTGTATATCCTCTCGTTCGGCCGAGAAACCAATCTGAAGTTCGTGCCCTCCCATGCCAACGTCGACCCACAAGAGATCATCACTTTGCAACAAACTCACGGAATCAGTGAGGCGTTCAGACAGCTTTTGCTGCAATAAATCGAAGTACCGCGCATCGTCCGTTTCAGCGCTTGGTAGCTGTTGCCGTTCGTCACTAATGATCAAGTCATGGCTCTCGGCCATTTCTAGTTCAAAATAAGGGCGAGCTTCAGGGGGCAGTTCTGCCCAGGTTTGTGCCGTCAAAACCAACAACGCCGCTTCGTCATCAGCTGATTGCTCGGAAATTGGATCGATTACAAAGGCATAGAGCGCCACGGTTGCGATCGCTGCGATCAACAACGCACTGATTGCGAGAATTAAATTTGTACGGACAAGTAGTGTGAGGGGTCGGCGTGTAGCCAGGTTAACCGTTGATCCAGGGCTAATTTCAGCCATCACCATTCGGGCAGAACATGTACCCTTTTCCCCAAATAGTGCGGATATACGCCGGGTTCGCAGGATCCACTTCAAGCTTTGCGCGCAACCGCGTAACCCGCACATCAATGGAACGATCAAACGGTGACCGTTCCGCACCCGTTAAGAGATCCAAAATCCGATCTCGATGCAGCACTGTATTAGGGTGAGAAACTAAAATAGCTAGCAAATCAAACTCGCCCGACGTCAGTGGTACTTGGTCACCATCCTCCGTCAGACGATGGGCGTTCATATCTAAGGCAAACGGACCGAACTCTACTTTTTCTTTTGCTGGCAATTCATCGCTGAGTTTTTGCGTCCTGCGTAATACTGCCCGGACTCTTGCCAGTAGCTCTCTCGGGTTGAATGGTTTGGACAAATAGTCATCAGCACCGACTTCTAACCCAACAATTCGATCAACATCTTCTCCTTGGGCAGAAACAATAATGATAGGTAACTCGGAATGCTGTTTAAGCCGCTGAGCAATACTCAAGCCGTGCTCTCCCGGTAACATCAGATCGAGGATAATTAGATCGGGGATCGTGTCAGCCAGGTAAGCATCCATGGCCTCACCAGATTCAACGCAGTGCACGTTGAAACCCTGCTGCTCAAGGTAGGCTTGCGTCAGTTCACGGAGTTCAGCATCGTCATCGACGACCAAAAGATTGGCTGTTTCAGCTTCCATTGTTGGATTGCAGCGTTTGCGAGGTAACTATGGCTCAAGCGCCGGTGATTGTTGCGCTACACCACCATCTTGAGGTTGATTAACAACCGTTCCAGCCTGGTTGGTCCCGGTTCCGTCTCTTGCTCCCGGCTGACCGGGCTGATGTTGTCCCTGCGCTCGGCGTTCAAAACCGAAGCCGAAGGTTATTCGTCCACTGGTCGGGGCGCCGCTCACGGATCCGTGCTTCTGGATAACCCGAGTTTGCACGACCACGGAACCATCGGGTTTGCGGCCGTACCGTCGTTGCACCACAGTACCTGTGCCTTGTGCTGGCGTCCTGCGGATCTGTCGATTGATCTGACGCTGTGCCGAGATTTTGGAGGCATGCATCCGTGTCCGGACCTCATGCAAAACTAAGCGACGTTCAGTAGATGACAGCTCATTCCAGCGGGCGGTCAGTGCAGTGAGCTCTTCGTCGGTCTTCACCACAATGTCATCGGGCAACAGATCCGCGAGCGCAAACTGGCCGCCCAGGCATAGGCCCATGGCCATTAACCATGCATAAGCGTTTCGCGTAACGCGATCTCTGCCGAACCGAGAATCGTTCATAACCTAGCTAGCCAGACTAGCTGCTTGTCCTGCCCTTCAATTTGCTCAAACTAATTTGCTGAAACGCGCCTGTTTTGCTGAACCACATCTATTTTTTGCCGAACCGCGTCTGTTGTCTTAAACAGTGCTTTCTTACCGGACCCTATCTGAGGTGCAATCTTCGCTGCATTCAAACAAACATTGTCCTATTTTGCTGTTGCCAACCAATTTCACGGTCGTATCAATTTGTATCCAGGACGATAGCCTGGAAAAGTTTTAGTTAACTTTACTGACTATCTCTGGCGTATCAACAGACAGAAAAAAGGGCTAGGCCCACAAACGAGTCTAACCCTATTTTTCACACCGGGACTACTTACGCAACCCCGATTTTCGCACTATCCCTTTGCAGGAATGAGTGCTCGCGTTATGCAGCTTCGAAAAGCCCCGCAGCACCCTGGCCGCCACCGATACACATGGTCACAACGCCATACTTTTGGTTACGACGCTTGAGTTCGCGTAGTACCAAACCAGTTTGACGAGATCCTGTCATACCAAATGGATGTCCGATTGAGATCGATCCGCCGAGAACGTTGTATTTCTCATTATCGATATCTAGCGCATCACGGCAGTATAAGCACTGAGATGCGAACGCTTCGTTAAGCTCCCACAAATCGATGTCGTCCTGACTTAGGCCTGCATTCTTCAACAAACGTGGAATAGCGAAAACCGGACCAATCCCCATTTCGTCAGGTTCACAACCTGCGATGGTGAAACCACGGAATATGCCTAGAGGCTCTAGTCCGAGTTGAGCCGCCCGCTCTGCACTCATCATCATCGTCATGGATGCACCATCAGACAATTGCGAGGCGTTGCCTGCAGTCACGCTGCCATCCTCTTCAAAAGCTGGCGCCAAAGACGCTAGTCCTTCCAATGTCGTTTGTGGTCTGTTGCACTCGTCACGATCAACGGTCACTTCAACTTGGCTTTCTTCGCCAGTCTCTTTGTCCACCTGAAGCATAGTTGCTTGCATTGGCACAATTTCTTCGCCGATCTTGCCTGAATCTACCGCAGCGGCATAACGCTGCTGACTTTGTAATGCATATTCATCCTGCATTTCTCGAGTCACTTGGTAGCGTCGAGCAACCACTTCAGCCGTGTTCCCCATAGCCATGAAAATGTCTGGCTTTTCGTCAAGCAATCGCTGGTTTTGCTTTGACTTGCCAGGCTCCTGTCGGTTGCGCATAGAGATTGAATCAACCCCACCTGCGATGGCGACATCGGTTTGGCCTGAAGCGATTTGGTTAGCAGCAATCGCAATTGATTGCAGACCAGATGAACAGAATCGATTAATTGTTACACCTGCAGTGGATACAGGCAGTTTAGAAAGGATAACCGCTAGTCGAGCTAGGTTACCATCTTGCTCACCACCATGGCTTGCAGCGCCAACGACCACGTCTTCGACTTCGTCTGCACCAACGTTACCGTTTCGCTCGAGAAGCGAATCAATACAGTGTGCCAACATGTCGTCAGAACGGGTCTGGTTAAAACTACCGCGGAAGGCTTTTGCCAAACCAGTCCGCACGCTATCTACGATGACTACATCGCGCATATGCACTCCTCAATTAGAAGTTATTAAAAATTAAGTGTTCTCCCGAACCGATCATAGTACCCAGAACCCATACATCGCGCTACTATGTTCCGGCGTCTCTCTTACAACCACACAAGTGGTATTGACGAGACCTACTTCGAAAGAATTCGCTCACAAGGAGAGAACATGTCTGGATTTCATGACTTAACAATGTCTTCAATCAGCGGTGACACCGTCGATTTTGCTGGGTACAAAGATACACTTTGCCTAGTCGTCAACGTCGCTAGTCGCTGAGGACTTACGCCACAGTACGCCGGGTTGCGTACTCTGCAAGAAGAAAATCAAGGCAAGGGATTTACTGTACTCGCCTTTCCATGTAATCAATTTGGCGCACAGGAACCGGGAACAGACGAAGAAGTTCTTGAGTTCGCAACGTCAAAATTTGACGTCAATTTCCCGATGTTCTCGAAAATCGAAGTCAACGGCGACGGCGCCTGTGATCTCTACGAGATGCTCAAAACCGCCCAACCGGGTGAAGACGGCAAGACAGATATTCCCTGGAATTTTACGAAATTTCTTGTCAGTGGCAGTGGCGAAGTTCTCTCGCGCTACAATCCGCAAACCACGCCAGAAGAGATCAGTGCTGATTTAAGTCAGCACCTGTAGTCGGAGGTGATGAGGTGGCCGGGACCTTAGATCCCGGCCGAGCGCAACTAGTCGCTGAGTCCCTTGAGCGCAGAGCCAAGTTCTTCTTCAGCATCTTCAACCATGTCTCCCGCTTCATCGGCGGCATCATCCATTAGATCCCAGCGGCATCCTGAGCACCTTCTAACGCTTCACCTGCCCGTTCTTGCGCGGCACCCGCGGCTTCGTTTGCAGCATCTTTGGCATCATCAATCATGCTGCCAGCTGAATTCATCGTTTCTTCTACTGCACCTTGTGCATCTTGCTCAACACCGGTTGGTGCTGACTGTGAGGAAGAGGTCTCTGCGCCGCAGGCTGCTAGTGCCGCACAAAGCAACACCCCGCCAAGCAGTCGGATATCTATTAGTGTATGCATTGGTCATCTCCTTTTTGGTGGCCGCACTTTGACAGCTTACCCCCGAAACCGCCAGGAGCGCTGGTAAAATCGCAGTAAAAACATAAACTGCCGAAAACGCACGACATCTACATCTTACTCCCAGATCTAAAAGCGAGGAATACATGCCAAAACTCTTAGTGGACGGCCTTATGTTTGGGGAAGGACCTCGTTGGCGAGAGAATTCTTTATGGCTTTCTGATATGCACGCCCAACAAGTGCTTCGAGTGAGTCAAACAGGCGAGGCAGAAGTCATCGTTGAGCTAGCTAACGACCAGCCTTCGGGTCTCGGTTGGCTGCCTAACGGGGATCTGCTAATCGTCTCGATGACCGAGCGTACGCTCCTGCGATATGACGGCGTCGAGCTGTCTATACACGCAGACCTGAGCGAACTTGCGAGCTGGTATTGCAATGACATGGTCGTCGACCAACACGGTCGCGCTTACGTCGGCAACTTTGGGTTCGATCTACACAACAGAGCACCACACGCTCCAGCCGAACTCATCTGTGTCGAACCCAACGGCAAGGCCCGCGTGGTTGCCGGGGATGTTATGTTTCCAAATGGCACTGTCATCACACCAGATGGTAAGACCCTTATCGTTGGCGAGAGCTTTGGCGGTAAGCTCACCGCATTCGATATCGATGACTCGGGCGACCTCAGCAACCGTCGAGTTTGGGCAGAACTTCCCGATCGTGCTGTACCTGACGGTATCTGCCTGGACGCCGGGGGAGGAATTTGGAGTGCCTCGCCCAGCACCAATGAATGCATAAGACAAATTGAAGGCGGCGAGGTAACGCACCGAGTTGAACTAGAGAGAGGCGGCTTTGCCTGTATGATCGGTGGCGACAATCTATACGTACTAACTTCCTCATCCTCTGTCCCGGCTGAATGCAAAGCCAATCGCGACGCACGTGTGGAAATTTACAATGCCCCCTACCCAGCCGCCGGATGGCCTTAGGAGTAACGTTTGACTGCAATTTTCGAAAACTATGAATCACCGTGGCTGAATGACGAACTGCGCATCCTGCAAGACGCCGCGCGGAAGTTTTTTACGACGGAATTCACCCCTCACGTCAATGCCTGGAATGAAGCAGGGCTAGTCGACCGAAGTGCCTGGACCCTCGCGGGTCAAGCTGGGCTGTTGTGCGCCGAAGTGCCAACAGAATACGGCGGCGGCGGCGGTTCGTATCTGCATGAGACTGTTGTAGCAGAGGAACAATTGCGAGCCGGTGTAAGTGGCTGGGGCAATCAGGTCCATTCGCAAATTGTCGCACCCTACATCTTAAACTACGGGCGCGAGGACCAACGCCAGCATTGGCTACCTAAAATGGCCACGGGTGAGATGGTCGGTGCCATCGCAATGACCGAACCCAACACTGGTTCAGATTTGCAGGCGGTTCGCACTACAGCAATCAAGGATGGTGATGACTATGTCATCAACGGCTCCAAAACATATATAACAAACGGGCAGCACTGTGATCTGGTGATCGTCGTTGCTAAAACAGATCCCTCTCAAGGGGCTAAGGGCATTAGCCTCATCGTCGTTGAGACCGACAATCCCGGTTTCAAGCGTGGCAGGAATCTGGAAAAACTTGGTCAGCACTCGGCTGATACGTCGGAGATGTTCTTCGCAGACTGTCGTGTACCCCAGGCGGCCCTACTTGGTGACGAAGAGGGCAAAGGTTTCATCCATCTGATGCAGCAGTTACCCCAAGAGCGCCTGAATATTGCGCAAGCCGCAGTCGTTGAAATGGAACGTGCGATTGGCATAACCATCGACTTCGTCAAGGAACGCAAAGCATTTGGTCAACGCGTACTAGATTTCCAGAATACCAAGTTCAAATTGGCTGAAGCCAAGACTGAGGCGCTGATAGCCCGCACGTTCGTTGACCAGTGCCTCATCAAACACATCAACGGCGAGCTCGACCCCGCCACGGCTTCAATGGCGAAGTACTGGACTACGCAAAAACAAAACGAGATTATCGACGAATGCCTCCAGCTACATGGCGGCGCTGGGTTCATGGACGAATACGAAATATCGCGCATGTACCGAGATGCTCGCGTACAAAAAATCTACGGCGGTACCAATGAGATCATGAAAGAGCTAATCGGCCGCACCCTGGATTAACAAGTGACGTCACCCGAACAACAAGACCTTGCCGCAGCTTTTCGACTTGCCGCCCATTTTGGATTTCACGAAGGCATTTGTAATCACTTCAGCGTAGCTCTGAAGGACGGCTCTTACCTTCTTAATCCACATGGGATCCACTGGTCAAAATTAGCCCCGACGGACTTATTAGCGGTTGAACCAAGTTCAGTACCGCAAAGCGCCGAACTTACCGCCCTCAACATTCATGGCGCGATACACCAAGCCTATGACGATGCGCGCTGCGTATTGCACACCCATATGCCCTATGCCACTGCACTGACCTGTCTTGATCAAGGGCGATTGAAGTATGTGCACCAGAACTCACTCAGATTCTGGGACGATATTGCTTACGATGATATCTATAACGGCCTGGCCGATACGCCGGACGAGGGGCAACGCATTGCAACCGCCATGGACCGCAAACGGGTATTGTTCTTGGCCAATCACGGTGTGATTGTGACAGGCAAGACAGTTGCTGAGGCGTTCGACCGTCTCTACTACTTAGAGCGCGCTTGCGAAGTTCAGGTACTGGCGATGTCGACCGGACAAAACCTGCGGGAGATCGGCCCGAATCTCGCTGCCAAAACCCGTCACGAGTTTGATACGAACGGGGACTACGCCCAGCCTCATTTCGAAGCTCTTAAGACTTTACTGACGCCGCTTTAGTCCCCTTACCCTTTTCTTTTTCACTCGTGCTGCTAATGTGCAGCGACTTTTTTCTCAAGCACTAGGTAGGCGCAATGAACACCAATCGACAGTGGTTACTGGCCAATCGACCCCACGGGTTGGTCGGCGACGACAATTTCGAATACATCGAAACAAATATTCCAGAACCCGCCGACGGCGAGGTCCTTGTTAGAAATCTGTACCTATCTTTCGACCCAACACAGCGCGGTTGGATGGAGGATCGTGAATCCTATCTACCACCGGTCGCCATTGGTGAAGCAATGCGCGCTGGCTCAATTGGACAAGTCGTCGAATCTCGCCACGCTGGCTTCGCCACCGGCGATCTCGTGCAAACTACCGGCGGTTGGCAAGACTTCGTAATCGTTGCCCCCGATCAGGCGCTGATGGGCTTAAACAAGATTCCGGCAGGTGTCCCACCTGAGATGATGCTGTCCGTTCTTGGCGTCACTGGTCTAACCGCGTACTGGGGACTCCTCGATCTAGGGCAACCCAAGGCGGGCGAAACAGTGCTTGTGTCGGGTGCTGCAGGCGCCACCGGTAGTATTGCCGGACAGATCGCAAAGATTAAGGGTTGTCGAGTAGTCGGTATCGCGGGCGGCCCAGAAAAGTGCGCGTGGCTCAAAAACGAAGCTGGTTTCGACGACGTTATCGACTACAAAAACGAGCAGGTCGATGCACGAATTGGCGAAACTTGCCCTAACAAGGTGGATGTGTTTTTTGACAATGTCGGCGGCAACATTCTTGAAGCAGCACTCAACCACATCAACATGCACGCTCGAGTTGTACTATGTGGCGGAATTTCTGGCTACAACGCGACAGACCCAATTCCCGGTCCTGCCAATCTGATGAACTTGGTAATCATGCGTGCGCGCATGGAGGGTTTCATAGTGATCGACTATATGGATCGAGCAGCCCTTGCCGTACAAGAGCTAGTTGGTTGGATAGAAGGTGGTGAATTAAAGTACCAAGTCGATCTACAGACAGGCTTTGAAAACATACCGAGCACGTTGACAAGACTCTTCACAGGACAAAACATCGGCAAGCAATTGCTCAAGATTGCTGATCCCGCCTAAATCTCGCGAGCGTAAACGACTTCACCACCGAGGATGGTGAAGTCAACTTGAGTATCTTGGAGCTCATCGATTGGAAGACGCATGATGTCTTTTGACAAGACCACCACATCTGCAAGCTTGCCCGGCGATATTGATCCTTTCTCATTCTCTTCAAAAGCAGCGAAGGCATTGTTTAGCGTATAGCTGCGTAGCGCCTCCATTCGAGTCATGGCTTGATCTGGATAGAACACTTCGCCGTTTTTCATGCGCCGGGACACGCTTGCTATAAAAGACGCTATGGGATTGATTGGCTCAACGGGAACGTCGGTGCCATTACTAATCGTTGCACCCGTATCCAACAAGTCGCGCCACCGATAACTCGTGGCTTGCGTACGCTCCTGCCCGAGCCGACTTGCGAGCCACGGACCATCTGACGTGCAGTGCACACCTTGCACTGCCGCGATCACTCCAAGCGCTCCAAACCGTGGCACATCGTCTGGGTGTATATGCTGCGCATGTTCGATGCGCCAACGGAGATTGTTTGTGTCGACAGTCGACCGTCGCCAGGCACGTTCGTAAATATCTAGTGTGACGCGGTTCGCTCGCGTCCCAATCGCATGGGTGTTGACTTGGAATCCGTGCTGCAATGCGAGCTCTGCCGTTCGCTCGATTTCCTCTTCAGGTTCGAGCACCAAACCCGATGTGGAGTCTAGGTCTTCGTAAGGCTCAAGCAACCAGGCACCGTGGGATCCAAGCGCACCATCGATTTGCCGCTTGATGCTCCGAACAGTTAGAAAATCATTGTTCTCATAGATCATCCGATACTTGGGAAGCAGACTTGCCATCTCGTCATTGCGCTCGCCCCGAACCATGGCGTACAAGCGAACCGGCAGGGCACGTTCTGCCTCCAGTTTTTTGAACAGATCCAACGTGGCGAAATCTACCCCCGCGTCATGAAAAGACGTGACGCCAAAGCGGTGCGCTTCCCGGCCAGCCAAGACAATTTGTTCTCGGAAATTGATATCTCTTTGTTCTGGGGTCAATCGTGCCTGGTCTTTCTGAATGGCACCTGCAACTAAGTCCTGTGCATTTTCCCGCAGAAGTCCCGTCGCCTTTCCGGCTGTCGTCCGCACGATCTTGCCACCAGGTGGATCAGCTGTTGTGTGATCTATCGCAGCTGCCTGTAACGCAGCGTCGTTCGCAATCGCCGCATGCCCACTCGCATGTCCAAGGTAAACAGGATTTTCCGGCGCAACAACATTTAATCTATCGTTGAGCGGAGTACCGTCAATGTTGGGTACGGGCAAGGATTGCCACTTGTCTTGGTGCCACCCTCGACCAAAAATCCATTCTCCCGGCTGCAAGCCATCAACCGCAATCGCAACCTGGCCAACAATATCTTGGAAGGTCTCTGCAGAACTCAAATCGAGTATCTGTTGGGCCCGACCTAAGCCAAGGAAATGACCGTGTCCCTCTATGAACCCTGGAATCACCAAACGCCCTTGAACTGGTAATACCTGCGTGTCCTCACTCTGATAAACCGCGACCTCCTGCTCCGAACCCACGGCGACAATCCTGTGACCTCGAATTGCCATCGCTTCAGCCTCGGGCAGCGTCGCATCCACCGTAACAATTCTAGCGTCCGTAATGATCAAATCTGCTGGTTCAGGGGGCACAGCCGAAGGTGGGGTGGTGTCTGCGCAACCAGACATTAGCAGGACAATGGCAACAAACAATTTCACTTCGTCGTACCCGACAAACCATCCCTGTTCGCATACTCCACGATGACTGGCGCGCCAGCGCGATCACTTAACTGATGGGAAAACAGGCGTGGGCCTGCATAGTTGATGCTCATCACCACCACAATGCGTTGTATACTGCTCAAAGCCCCTCACTCACCTAGTAGGACAATAATGATTCGAACGAAGTTTCTGGTCGTCATGCGAAACCTAACGGTTCTCACTACCGTCCTGGCAACGCCCAACTTGCTCGCGCATTGGACCCTTAACAATGATTTTTCTCAACTGAGTTTTGTCACTGTTAAAGCTGGCAACGTTGGTGAGGTACACAAATTCAATTCTCTCGCTGGCACACTCTCAGACGACGGCACCTTAAGTGTGACAATTCAGCTGGCAAGCGTGGATACGCTAATCCCCATCCGTGACGAACGGATGCAAGAATTTCTATTTGAGACCAACCTGTTCCCCACGGCAACGTTCACCGCGAATCTCGACATGGAACACGTTGAGAATTTGCAGATCGGGTCTGGGACTGTCCTCGACATAACAGGTGTTCTCGCCATCAGAGAAACGAAGTTGCCCTTAGCGCTTAAAGTTGTGGCAACCCGCTTCGCATCGAGAGGTGTCCTCGTCAATACCCTCCAACCTATCATCCTGAACGCAGATAGCATTGGACTCAGCCAAGGCGTTGAGAAACTGCGGGAGCTCGCCGGTTTACCCTCGATCAGCAGCGCTGTCCCCATATCGTTCACACTGACTTTCAACGGCTGACGCAAAGCGAACAAATAGAGGATCCGCAAATGAACTATGGTTTTCTGAGCCGTCTAGAGACGATCGTGATGGCAAACGTAACTCGGAAAAAGTGCTCCGTTGCCGATATCGTAGAACGCACCGGCATCGAGATTAACTCCGTCCGCACGATTTGTTGGCGCCTTGTCCGCATGGGGCTCTTGGAACATGAGCAAATCGCAGCGGAGAGAGTCTATTCACAGTATCGCGTTACTGAGATCGGTAAGAAATTTAACCGCACCTCGGTTAACGTCTTAGAGAACGCGAAGCTAATTTCTGCCGACTGACTAAGTCAACGCCAAGTCGACGCCAAGTCAACGCCAAGGCCACCCAAATACAGCTCCGCTAACCACCCATGGCGCCTAGAAACTCGGCAGTCCTTGTCGCATCGCCGCTATCAACTTCGAATGGGAACGCGCACAAATCTGTGACACCCGCTGATTCTAATCGGCTCAATTGACTACGAACTGTATTTTCATCGCCAACGATCGCGAGATCACCCAGGCCTTGCACACCTTCACGATCAAGCATTGCCCTGTAGGATGGGATCTGGGCATAGACTGCAAAAACCTCCGCTGCTAACTCTCGTGCGCGATCTGGATTGGCAGTAACGACCACGGGAAAACCCGCAACAACTCGCGGGGTCGCCCTACCACCGCGTTCGGCACCCTCGTTAAGACTTGGTACAACATGCTGCTCGAGCGTGTTCAAGCCAGTCGCCCAAGTGATGGTGCCTGCAGTGAACTCACCAGCCAGACGCAACATTACCGGACCAAGCGCTGCCACCAGCACTGACGTCGGACTAGGTGACGGCGGCGGTTGGAGATTCACTTGGTAGTGTTCGCTATTATGTTCCACTGGCTCACCGTTCAGGAGTGGTATCAGAATGTCTAAATAGGCGCGCATATGGCGGGCTGGTTTATCGTAAGAAAACCGCCAGGCGTTCTCGACCATGAATCGGTGGGCAAGCCCTATCCCAAGTGCCAATCGCCCTTCACACGCTTGCTGGGTGCTCGCAGTCTGCTGAGCCATCGCTGCAGGGTGCCGCGTAAACGTTGGCATGACCGCAGTGCCGATCTCGATGGTGTTGGTTTGTAAACCGAGCGCGGTAGATGCAGTAAGCGCATCCAGCGCAATATTTGCTATCCAGGCAGAATCCATGCCGAGCGCCTCCGCCGCTCTGCCTCTTTCGATTACACCCGCAATTTCTGGTGCCGCACCGCTTCCATCTCCAACCATCATCCCGATCCGCATCTTCTAATCCTCTGTAATCTCTCGATAACTCTCTGTTCATCATACCCATGTCCATGAAGACGAGCGCATGTTAACTTCCTCGGTCTTCACCTATCCCATCCTTGGCCCGAACAAGGGCACCGCGTAGTTGGGACTAACCGGAAATCACGTGCGGCACTATTGGAGTTTCTATTGGCCCTTAGCATTGACTGGCATCGGTCTTGTGCTCTCGATGCAATTCCAAAATGCGACGCTTGCCCGCTACCCTGATGCCGTACGCGAACTTGCGGTCCTAGCGCTAGCATATGGGGTTTATGGTTTTTTTAACGCTGGTCTCCAGTTCATTTCGCAACTGACCAATGTCTATGCTCGAAGTTCTTTCGCCTTAGCCCGAACACGAAAATTCGTCTGGGCTGCAGGGATCATTATGACCCTCCCTTTGCTACTAATCGCAACCACGCCGTTGGGAGAAGCCCTGGTGCGTTGGATCTTTGGAATAGATCAAACACTTGCGACGCAGGTGGCTTTCTACCTTGTTCTTAAGTGTCCGCTCATCATCCTCAACAGCCACAGACACATGACAACCGGATTGCTCATACAAGCTCGTCTAACAGGTTGGGTCACGATCTCCAATTTCATCTATCTGGGCGTTGTTGTCGTTGGTCTCATCACTGGCTTTAGTCTCGACCTGACGCCACCAATCGTAATCGTCGGATCTGAGATACTGGGCGTCGTTACTCTTATCGTCACCCTCAAAATTATTCGAACCAAATTCTACGAACTACCTGATCTACCAGAACACGAACAAGTGACCTATCGAGAACTCACGAAGTTCTTCATCCCCGTATCCATGACCGGAATAATGTTCGCTTTGTCGAGGCCGGTTCTATATGCCTTCGTAGCTCGTACACCCAACAGCATCCCAATAATCGCAGCACTGCGCATCACCTTCGACTTTACGATGCTCTTCCAACAGGCAGCCAACCAATTTCGCCATTTTTTCATCAGCTTCGGATTCGACGATCTCAAAAAAAAGAAGCGTTTCATGGTTCTCATCTGTCTGGGTATCACAACGCTCATGCTTCTGTTTGTGCTAACGCCATTGGCAGATTGGGTCTGGGGATCGGTTATGGGCATCCCGAACGAGCTGATGATCCTGGCTATCGAAGCGCTACTGGTGATGTGTCTGATGCCGGTCGCAATCGTCTACCGCAACTACTTTCACAGCCGCCTGATGGCCGTCAGACGTACCAGTGGGATGGCGTATGGGAGCATGGCGCGCGTTGTGTCTATATTTTTGTTAGCAGCACTGCTACAAAATTTCGGTTTATTAACACACACAACTTCAGCCAGCATTCTGGTCTTCAGCTTCGTCGTCGAAGCTGTTTTGTCTCAATGGTTTTATCTGCGCATCAAGTCGGCGCCGGTCAAATAACCTTGGCTTCGATCTGAACCGATCGCGAGTCTTGACAAGAGGTACATCTCATCCACGGCTCAGAAGGGCCAAACTTCTCGGCTAAACGCCACGGTCAGCATGTAAACGAACGCCAGAATCGCACCAACAAAACCAATGTCTCGTATATGACCCTCACCACGCAAGGTCATCACGCCGAAGCCAATATACGCAACGAGCGCTATGAGCTTCGCGAACAACCAGCCCTGAACAAAGCCCCCAGCGAGGCTAAATGCCAATACCACGCCTAAAACAAGGAGCAAGGTGTCCACAACATGCGGGACAACTCGCACCCAAGTTTCCTTCAGTAGATCTGATGCCTTGTATGCCCAGCCCGCACGCACCAAAAAGCCAGTGAACGACAACAAGGCAAGCGCCATATGAAAACTCTTTAACATAGTGAAATTCTCCGGCCAAAGTCTCACTATAACGCGCTATGGCTACAGAACAACGCGCAGGCATTGACGCACAAATCGATGCACTCATGCAGCCCATCGCAGACGCGGCGAGCAACTTCATTTTTTACAGCGTGCCAATGTTTGGGGCCGACGTTCCATTAATTGTCATTTGGTTAATAGCGGGCGGGGTTTTCTTCACGCTCTATCTAAACTTCATCAACTTTCGCGGCTTCAAACATGCCATCGATATTATTCGTGGCAAATATGTCGAGGCGGACGATCCAGGTCAGATCAGCCAATTCCAAGCTTTAACAACTGCAGTATCTGGAACAGTCGGCATCGGCAACATCGCTGGAGTCGCCGTAGCCATTTCAGTGGGTGGCCCAGGTGCCACATTCTGGCTTATCGCAGCAGGACTGCTGGGCATGTCCACCAAACTGGCCGAATGCACCTTAGGTGTTAAGTATCGCAAAACTGAGAATGGCGAAGTTTCCGGCGGACCGATGTACTACCTTGAACAAGGCCTAGCCCAACTTAACTGGCCGAAACTAGGCAAAGGACTCGGCATCTTTTACGCGATCAGTATGGTCGTGGGGTGCCTTGGTATCGGCAATATGTTTCAGTCTAACCAAGCTGCATCCATCCTAGTTGATGTCACAGGCGGACAAGACAGTATTTTTGCAGACCAAGTTTGGGTCATTGGTGTTGTACTGGCGATCGCCGTTGGCATCGTGATCATCGGCGGGATTAAGTCGATTGCAGCGACCACTGCAAAACTAGTACCCGGGATGGCGTTACTATATGTATTGACGGCGTTACTTGTCATCATCATGAACTACGAAGCTATTCCCGGTGCCTTCGTTGCCATCTGGCAGGGTGCGTTTTCCCCCGATGGCGTTACCGGCGGCATGATCGGCGTCATGATTATCGGGTTTAGACGAGCCGTGTTTTCCAATGAGGCAGGGCTAGGCTCTGCTGCCATCGCTCACTCTACAGCTCGAACAAAGGAACCCGTCAGCGAAGGTTTTGTCGCACTTTTAGAACCATTTATCGACACTGTCGTCATTTGTACGATGACGGCGCTGGTGATCATTACGACCGTCTACGACCCTGCTCTGGCCAATCAAAATGTGGCAGGCATTGAGCTGACAACCTCAGCTTTCTCAAGCACGCTATCCTGGTCGCCAATTCCCCTCTCAGTCGCCGCGATTTTGTTCGCGTTCTCAACAATGGTGGCATGGTCATACTACGGGCTAAAGGCTTTTACCTATTTAGTTGGCGACAGTGCTATTGCAGACATCGGCTTCAAACTATTCTTCCTCAGTTTTGTCGTGCTCGGTAGTGCCATAGAGCTGTCAGCGTTGGTCGCCTTATCTGATGCACTCGTTTTCATCGTTGCGATTCCAAACCTAATCGGCCTTTATGTGATGGCACCTATCGTAAAAGCGGAGCTCAAGCGCTATGAAGCGACTTACCTATCTAACAGCTAGCCTCTGCCTTGCAGGTAACATCACGCTGACCGCTCAAGTTTGGGCGGCAGCTGACACCGTTTTCGTGTCCAATCACGTCCTCACCATGAACGAACGCTCGGCGGAACCCATGGCAGTTGCGGTTACAGCAGATCGTATTAGTTGGATCGGTGCGGTCGATGACTACACCGGACAAATCGACCGCAAGACCGAAGTCGTGCAACTCGGTGAGCAAGCACTTTTGCCTGGATTCATCGATGCCCACGGACACGCATCCTTTCTTGCCTTAACGACGCAGTTAGCCAACATCTCTTCACCCCCAGTAGGTCCAGTAGAAACAATCGCCGATTTGCAAAACCAGCTCCGCGCATATATCGACGAACGTAATCTAGCCCCAGGCGATTGGGTCATCAGCCAAGGCTACGATGATTCCTTACTGGCCGAAAATCGACATCCAGATCGCGACGACTTGGATGCAGTTAGCACCGAACACCCGATCTACCTCATACATGTTTCCGGCCATCTTGGCGCTGCTAACTCGCGAGCACTTGGCCGTGCCGGTATCAGTTCTGAATCACCGAACCCGTCTGGGGGGATCATCCGACGTCGGCCCGGTACCCAGGAACCAAATGGTGTTTTGGAGGAATCGGCTTCATACCCGTTGCGCAAGTACACCAATTCAGTGGTCAAGGATCCGATCGGCAACGTGAGAGCAGCGATGGCAACTTATGCCAGAAACGGCATAACAACGGCGCAAGACGGCGCGGCAAGTAAGGAAGTCATCGACTTGATGAAAGCCGCTGACAAAGCTGGCCAAGTTGATCTTGACGTAGTGATCTACCCTGCCGCGCAACGGGACCCTGAAGGGATGATGGCCTTTGCGTATGGGACCTATGATGGACGAGTCAAAATTGGTGGCGTCAAACTAATGCTCGATGGCTCACCACAGGGCAAAACCGCCTTCATGACGGAGCCATATCTGCACCCACCACATGGACAGGACGCCGAGTACCGCGGCTACCCTGCCATTCCCCAAGTTCGTGTGAACGATCTTGTGGCAAAATTTGGTCACGCCGGGATACCGATGATTGCACACACCAACGGAGACGCAGCGGCGGACATGCTGATCACAGCTGTGCGGGAGGCAAACATCCAAACAGATCACCGCACGGTCATGATTCACGCCCAGACTGTACGCGAAGACCAGCTCACGGATATGAAAACGCTCGGAATGATTCCCTCCTTCTTCGCCGCACATTCATTTTACTGGGGCGATTGGCATCGCGACTCAGTCTTTGGGGAAACTCGCGCATTACGCATCAGTCCAACGGCTTCCACGATGGCCCGCGGGATGATCTTTACCGTTCACAACGATGCACCGATCGTACCGCCAGACATGATCCGTCTATTGTGGGCGACGACCAATCGAATTACGCGGAGTGGGAAAGTACTGGGTAAAAACCAACGAATCTCAACGTACGATGCATTACGCGCAATGACTATCTTCGCGGCACACCAAAACTTTGAAGAATCCGATAAGGGCAGCATCGAAGTCGGCAAATACGCCGACTTCGCGATCCTTTCCGAGAATCCGCTGCTGTTAGCACCCGAAGACCTTCTCGATCTTCGAGTCAACGCAACCTACTCACATGGCGTGCAGGTCTATGACCGAAAAGAACCCTAGGGCTTGCGGAACTTCAGGGTCCAACGATCGGTGTTACCTGTGACTGATTTGCGACCAACTTCATAACGAAGCTCGTCGTCGGCGCGATAGTGCAAAGTTGAGAAGTCCTCGAACTCAAATCCAGCTGCTTCGATTTCCTTGATTGCGAGTACCGGGTCAATGCGGCGACCATTTTCGTTGTTCGTCGCTTCCATATGTCGACGTGTGTGGTCGACTACTGCATAAATGCCACCGGACTTTAACGCCTTGAACGACGCTTCATTCATTGTTGCGCGACCACCCTCCGACAGGTTGTGGTAGTTACGGAAGGTGAACACGATGTCGAGGTTTTTGACGCCAAAGTCATCTAAGTTCAAATCAAAGAACCTGGATCCCTCACCACGACTGAGCGAGGCATCCTTTGCAGTCACGTTAAGCTTGTCAAAGCCCTCATGTTGCGACAGCGCAGTGGCCGCTCGATCGGCACCAATGGCGAGGTGCAGTTCCCCTTCATCTCTGACGACTGGCGCTATCAGTTTTGTGTACCAGCCGCCGCCAGGGAGCAATTCCAAAACTTTCGAGTCCTGTCGCAATTCGAAAAATTCTAGCGTCTCGATCGGCTTTCTGTTCCGATCGCGGGCACGATCCGCGTCACCGCGGATTTCAGAAGCCATCGCCTTTTCTAAGGCTGCTTTCACCGGTTCAAAATCTGCAGCAAATACTTGTGAGCTCAACGCCACAAATATGAGCGTCATAAAAAATCGATACATGATCGTCATCCTTTTACTATCTTTTACTGATTCCTAGTTCCTGACATGACCCTAACAGAAGAGAGAATCGTACCCAAGAGGGTCCAATGCACAGCCCAATTAGCGCTAATCTGTTGCGAAGATTTCGCTAATCTAGTTTCACCTTAATAAATCGCGTTGTTCCTCAATCGCGTTCATGATGAGGCATGCAGGACGAATATGATCAAAAAAACCGTGTCCTCGTACTCGGTGGCACAGGTTTCATTGGCCGCCACATAGTCGCAGCACTGTTGGCGCAAAATGTTCAGACCACTATCGGCACACGGTCTCCCAAAGAACAGGCCACCAACGCTCGCCCATCACAGTTATCAATTCGACTCCAAGAACGCACTAATCCTGAGGACTGGGCCGACGAGATCAGTAACTTCGACGTTATCATCAATTGCGTCGGGATCTTGCGACCGCAACGCGGAGCAAGCTATGACGCCGTCCATCACTTGGCCCCCGCGGCATTGGCACATGCCTGTGCCAATACATCGACACGCCTCATCCACGTATCGGCAATTGGGCTTGGCGTCGGGGATCGCAGCGGATTTCTGACCAGCAAACTAAGAGGTGAACAAGCCATCGCCAACTCTGGCTCAGATTGGATCATCGTCCGGCCATCACTACTCGACGGAAAAGGAGGATTCGGCGCACGCTGGCTCAGGGCCGTCGCTAAGCTCCCTTTCTTTATCGTTCCCCGCGGTGCGACCGGACAGATCGCCGCCATGACAGCCTCTGATCTCGGCGAGGCTATGACAAACATCTGCCTCGACACCTCAAGTGGACTACGACTCGACGAGTCGCGCATATTTGAGCTTGGCGGGACCGCTACCTATACTTTTCGAGACTACATTCAAGGGCTGCGACGAAACTATGGCCACCCGCCTGCCTTTGTTTTTTTACTACCCAACTGGCTGACCAGATTAGGCGCTCACCTGTGTGATTTGTTTCATTTCTCACCGTTTTCGTTTGGTCACTGGGAACTACTCCAGAAGGACAACGTAGCAAAACCCAATCGCTTGCCAGAATTGTTACAACGACCACCAAAGCCTGTGATCACCTCCAGCGACTAGCAAGGCGGGCGACGGACGTTCGTTGTAAACTTGGCGATCAACAAGTTCGACCAACGCCAACATTGAATAGTGCTCAATGAAATACTCTGACATCACCCCTACTTTCGGCGCTGAATTAGCAGCAGGAACTCAGCTCACAGAGCTCTCAGATGACAATGTTATCGCCCTAAAGCAGCTGGCCGCTGAGCGCGGGATCGTCGTTGCCCGCGACCAAAACATGGACGTCCACGACCAAGCGGCATTTGGTCACCGCCTAGGTCCGATCATGGACGCACCCCAAAAGATCCCAGACGTTCCCGACGGCCTCATACTCATTCAGGCAGGTCCTAAGTCACGGGCGGTTGCGGGACAAAAGTGGCACTCCGATGTCTCAAGCGAACCTATCCCGCCTGGTATATCCATGTTGCGCATGGAAGTAGTGCCCCCGAGTGGTGGCGACACTCTCTTTGCAGATATGTATGGCGCCTTCGAACAGTTGTCGCCTGCATTGCAGAATTTTCTAAAGCAATTAAATGCACGGCATGACCCCAAGGGACACTACCTCTATCTGAGCGGCGCAAAAAGACTCGGCGAACTACCATCAACGAGTCATCCAGTCGTGAGAACGCATCCGTTAACCGGTCGCAATGCCCTCTATGTGAATTCCGGATTCGTCGGCAGGATCAATGAGCTTAGCTCGCTCGAAAGTGAGCGCCTGCTTGCATTGCTGTACGATCACATCGCCTACTCAGTCAACATCCAATGTCGGGTGAAATGGGAGCCAAACACGGTCGTGTTCTGGGACAATCGCGTTGTCCAACACCATGCTGCATTCGACTATTATCCTGAAGTTAGGCGCGGCTACCGAGTGACTGTAGTTGGTGAAGCGCCATATCTTGCTAACTGAGTACTCTTGGCAAAATGTGACTAAGTTCTGACACTTTCCTCACCCGCAGCTACCCACCCTGTTGCGCAGCCCTGACCAGATCAGTATGTTCGTTTGACAAGACAGACAGATGGGGAAGGTCATGGAATTTGGCGCACAAGTGGGCTGCTATAGAAACAAGTGGGACGACATTGCCGACGTCGCACGTCGACTAGATGCAGGACGTTGGTCGAGTATTTGGTTTGCCGATCACTACTTACCCCCTCCCGGTCGTAAAGAAGAAGAACATCTCACTGCGCACGAAGGATTTACCGTGGCTGCAGCCGTGGCTGCAATGACCGAAAAACTACGCATCGGACACCTTGTACTTGGCAATACCTATCGCAACCCGGCACTCGCAGCCAAAATGGCCGCGACGGTTGACCACATATCTCATGGACGTTTTACTTTTTCCATCGGCGCAGCCTGGTTCAAGCGAGAACACGAGGCCTACGGATGGGATTTTCCATCAATGCAAGAGAGACAGGATCGACTAGAGGAAGCTTGTCAGCTAGTACGGTCGTTGTTTCGCTCGACTGAGCCGGTAACGTTTGCGGGTAAGTACTATCAAATTGATGATGCGCCGCTATCGCCGGGAAGTTTCGCTCAGCCTATCCCGATCATGGTCGGAGGTACTGGCCCCAAACGAACCTTACGCACACTGGCTCGTTATGGAGACATCTTCAATTTAGACGGTTGGGCTGGCGGACCAATGACCCGTGAATACATGGATCACAAGTGGTCGATATTAACCAAGCACTGCGAAGACGCGGGGCGCGACCCAAACGAAATTCGCAAGACGGTATTAATGCCGACCCTCCTTTCCGATGACAAGGCTGCAGTCGCAGCAATGATCAAGGGTCGTAGGTTGGGCGAGGGCAGCGCGATCGGCGAGAAGAATTTCATCATCGACCGCATTGGTGAAATCATCGATACAGGCGTGCAGGAGATTATGTTCGGTGGTATTGAGACCACGCAGCCCGACGAATTTTCTCGCTTCGAAGAAGAAGTTCTTAGTGTCTTTGATTAAGAAGTAGTCTCCCAAAAGTCTCTATCGGAGGACGCACGCACCGGGAAATCGGTTTAGACATATCCGCTAAGATCGCAGACCGACTATAATCCGCCAAATTTTTAAGCTCTTAAGGAAATCATGCTCGGTCCGACCTCGCACTCATACTTCTCGCAACGACTTCGCCTGCATTATGTCGATTGGGGTAATCCCGAGGCACCACCCATGATCTTGATACACGGCGGTCGTGACCACTGCCGCAATTGGGATTGGGTCGCTGAACGATTTCGAGACGACTACCACATCATCGCGCCAGACCTGCGTGGTCACGGTGACAGCCAATGGATGCTCGGCGGATCGTATAACCAGATCGATTACGTATACGATATCGCCCAACTGCTTCATCAGAAGAAAATGACACCGGTGACCATTGTTGGTCACTCCCTCGGCGGATCCATTTCCCTCCTCTACACAGCACTGCACCCAGACAACGTGGTCAAACTTGTTTCTATCGAAGGTATGGGGCCACCTCCCGCAATGATGGAAGATCGACTGAACAAACCCATGGCAGAGCGTTTGCATATCTGGATGGATGACTTACGCGAGCTATCAGGTCGTCTTGTGCGCCGATATAACTCTCTTGAAGAGGCTTATGAGCGCATGCAGACAGAGAATCCGCACCTCTCCGAAGAGCAAGCTCGACACCTCACCATCCATGGCAGCAACCAAAACGAAGACGGTAGCTTTAGCTGGAAGTTTGATAACTATGTTCGCTCTTTTCCACCGACAGGTGTCCCGATAGAAGAGACCTGGGCTATGTTTGAAAACATTACTTGCCCCACATTGCTTGTCCGCGGTCTTGAGTCTTGGGCAAGTGATCCCATTGCTGACGGTCGAACGAAAAACTTTTCCTGTCCGCTGGAAGTTGAAGCCTTCGAAAACGCAGGACATTGGGTACATCACGATCAGCTTGAAGGCTTTGTTAGCCGCATGAAGGATTTCCTCTCAGCATGAGTGATCGGGCTCTTGCGTTTCATAGCAACCCTTGGCAAGGCGTGTTCTATGTGACCGGCGGCGGCTCACCATTCCTCGCGGAGATGCTGAGCACCCCGGGTGCATCTGCAAGTGTGCTCGAAGTCAACGTACCCTACGCCGAACCTGCCTTAGTGAGTTTGTTGGGTAGGACGCCCGAGCAGGCAGCATCTGATGTGACAGCAAGACAACTGGCAATGGCCGCTTTTCAACGCGCTCGAACTCTCGCACCGAGCCATGACAGCTTGTTTGGGCTGGGCTGCACAGCAAGCCTTGCTACCAACCGGGAGAAGAAAGGCACCCATCGTGCTCACTGGGCGCTGCAGACTTCTACCGAGACCTACGGTTTCTCTACGACCTACAGTGCCGATCGGCAGCAAGAAGAAGGCGAACTCAACGACCAGCTATGGGCGTCATTACAACACTTGGTTGCAGGCCACGAATTGCCAAAAGGAATCAACCTACAGACCGCACGGCCAGCGCTAGACGTTACCCGTCTCCTGGAACCCGCGCCGAGTAGGGTGTGTACTGCAGATCACACGGCTCATCTTCTGTTACCCGGATCATTTAACCCGCTGCATCATGGCCACCGAAAAATGATGCAGGTCGCAGAAGCAGTTACCGGTCAAGCAGGCGCCTATGAGATTACGGTCCGCAATGCAGACAAACCGGCGCTCGATTTCATATCCCTTGAAGAACGACTTTCAGCCATCGCTGAACATCCTGTTTGGCTGACAAACACTCCGACCTACGCGGGTAAGGCCGAGCTTTTTCCGGGTGCGACTTTCGCGATCGGTGTAGACACAATTTCTCGCGTTGGTGAAGTGCGTTTCTATGACAACCGCGAAGATCTGATGGCCGAGGCATTCGACAACTTTGAGCGATTCGACTGTCGATTCATTGTGTTCGGCCGAACTGTCGACGGCGTGTTTCAGTCGTTGGGCGATCTACATCTACCCGAACAACTCGCCGGTCGCTGCCAAGAAGTATCAGAAGACATTTTTCGTGAAGACGTGTCCTCCACTGCTTTGCGGAACTAGATATTCTCTAGATCTTCCAGACGTTTCGGCCAACTGGCTTTGAGTAACTTAGACAACGAACGATCCGCTAACAAACGACCCTCTGTCTGACAGCGAGCACAGTAGTTCGCTTCGTTTTCCGCATAAACAATTCGTTGGATAGGTGCCTCACAGACCGCACATGGCGTTTTGAATTTACCATGCGCAACCATTTCATCGTGAAAGGCAGTCACCTTCGTTGGAAACTTGCCCTTCGCCTTAGTCGTTAGCAATTCAACCCACTCTGCCAACACGGACTGGCACGCTGCAAACAAGGCAGCAACCTCATCATCCTTTAGCTTGCTTGATTGCTTGAACGGAGAAAGTTTAGCGCGCAGTAAAATTTCATCTGAATAAGCATTGCCGATACCGGCAAAAACCCGTTGATCGGTTAGCGCCCGTTTCAATGTGTGGTTCACGCTCGCCAATCGCTGAGCAAACGCATCCAGATCGGCTCCCAAGATTTCTAAACCGCCTGGATTAAGTGCCGCCAGATCGCTTTCACCCTGCACGAGGCGCAGTGACGCACGTTTTTTCTTACTCGCTTCGGTAAAGGTGATCGTGCCGGAGCTGAACTCGAAAGCGGCAAGACCATTTCGTTTGGGTGGTAGCTTGAATTCATCCGACCACTGCAGGCGGCCTGAAATCATCAAGTGCACGACAAAGTAAAAATTACCTTCGAAGCCAAACACAAGTTGCTTTGCCAACCGGGAGCATCCCCTAAACGCCCTCCCCTCGAGCTCCTCAACTTTGGGAGCTACTGTCCGGAGCAGGAACGGCGAGCGTATGTGGATCCTTGTCAATGTACTGCCTTCCAAACGCTCATTGAGCGCATCGACATAGACCGTCAGGTCCGGCAGTTCAGGCATTTCCAACTCCAATGCTGTCCGATGGCACTAAAGTCTTCCACTTTCCTCGATAGAAGCGCCACACGAGCAATACACTTTTTAGAACATAGTCGCCGATTAAGGACGCGTATACATAAACAACGGGTAACCCCATATACGTCGCTATGCCTGCCAGACCACAACGCATCACTAACAAACCAAGGATCGTGGCAATCAATGGAAAGCGGGTGTCTCCCGCTCCGCGTAGGGCACCACCTATGGCAAAGTCGACTGCCAGAAGCGGCATCATCGCGCCGAGCATATATATAAACTGCACTGTGTACGTGATTGTCAAAGGCTCATCGCCTAGGATTCTCGTTGCGATTTCATCGGCAAAAATCATGATAAGTACGCCGAGCGAACCCATGGAAATCACAGCATAGAGCAATGACTTCCACCCACTGCGTGCGGCTGCCTCGTGATCATTAGCCCCTAAGTTTTGCCCGACCAATGTGGAACCCGCGATAGAAAAACCAAAACCCACGGTCATGCACACAGCAAGAATGTTCACTCCGATGTTGTAAGCAGCAAACGCTTCTGTTCCGTAGTAGTTGCCAATCAGCATCAGAAATATAAAGAAACCAAGCTGAAATACACCCTGCTCAACAGCGGCAGGTAAGCCAATGTTGAGTAGCGCCCGCAATCGTTCCCGCCGCCACCAGCCACCACCGACATGCTTTACACGAAACTTTTGCTTGATCCACATGACCAGCAAGACACCGGTTCCAATCGTGAATGAAATACCAGCAGCAACAGCTGCACCAGCTACACCAAGTTCTGGCATGCCCCACTTTCCGAATAGAAATGCATACAAGAGCGGGACGTTCAAGATGTTCACTCCGATGCTCATCACTAATGGCGTCCATGCATCACCCGATGCTCTGAGGGCGGCACTTAAGATAAACGTACCAGCAAACACAACATTGAAAGCTGATAGCCATTGGATATTGAGACTCGCCATACTTTGCGTCTCTGGATCCAAGCCAAACACGCCCGCCACAGGATGGGCAAACAAAATCCCCAACACAGCCATACCTGCAGACATCGTCGCACCGAGAACTAAGGACGCCATGGTTACGCGACTGGCTTCGCTATAATCGCCAGCACCCCATGCCCTAGCGACTAAAGCCGTTGTGCCTGCGCTGACCGCCATGAGAATCGCTTGCATGGCAAAAAAGATTCTTTGGCCTGCGCCAACAGCTGCTAACCCTTCTGTGCCGAGCTCAGCTATAAATATCGTCTGCACAACGCCGACGATGGTGTAGGAGAGATTGCCTAAGATTGAAGGTAGTGCGAGCGCCCAAATGCCGGGACGTTCAGCCTCGGCCTCACTGATATCTGCTTCTATGTCACGGTCTTCAGACAAAATTCTTCGCTTAGGTTGGGTCCATTAGTTGGTCTAGTCTCTCTATCTGCAATTCTTTTCGCTTTCCCTGCAACTCTTTTCGCTTTCCCTGCAACATTGCTAACATCAGCGTCCGCACAGAATGGACGAGAGAGCACGTTGCAGTCATTTACGGACATTGAAGTCACAATAAAGAACTTTGTCGCTACGGTAGAGATCCAAAGGCCTCCCCACAACTTTTTCGACCAGAGCTTGATCGCACAAATTGGCGACGCCTTCGACGAGCTGGACGAAACTCTCGATTGCCGTGCTGTTGTATTGGTCTCCCAAGGTAAAGCGTTCTGCGCAGGGGCTAACTTTGGAACAGGACAAGATGATGGGACCGGAAGTAGTGATTTTACCGAGGAAGGGTTCCAAAACACCACCGGAAAGCTCTATCAAGAGGGTGTTAGGCTCTTCCACTCGCGTAAACCGATCATTGGCGCCATTCAAGGAGCTGCTATCGGTGGCGGCTTGGGCTTATCTCTCGTGCCTGACTTTAGGATAGCATCTCCTGCCGCCCGCTTCGGCGCAAACTTTGTCAAATTAGGTATCCACCAAGGTTTTGGAATCTCTGTATCGCTGCCACGTCTGGTTGGTCAGCAAAATGCCCAGACTATGTTACTTACCGGACGGCGCTTGAGTGGCCAAGAAGCACTGGCTATCGGCTTAGTGGACCAGCTTGTTGACGCAGATGAGCTTCGCCCAACAGCACAGCGTTTGGCTGAAGAGATTGCCGAGAATGCACCACTTGCCGTCATGTCCGTCCGCGCAACAATGCGGGCAGGTCTCGCTGAGGAAATCGCTGCAGCCACAGCCCACGAACTCAGCGAACAACAACGTCTCCGGGCATCCGATGATGCATACGAAGGTATACGCGCTGTCTCAGAACGTCGCGCCGGAAACTTCACAGGCAAATAATTAACCCTCGACACCAGCTTAAACACACACAAGGACTAAAAATGGACACAGGCAAACTAGGCGTTTGGTACTTTTTCGACGGATTATCATCAGCCGACGCGGCTACAGCTGCTCAGCGAATCGAATCTCTCGGGTACGGCACTTTGTGGCTTCCAGAAACCGTCGGCAAGAGCCCTGTCGCGCTCGGCTCTTGGTTGTTGGCAAACACTGAGCGACTAAATCTAGCTACCGGGATAATCAACATCTATCACCGCGAGCCAGGGGTTACCGCGGCCGCGCAAAATACTCTTGCCGAACAATCAGGAGGTCGTTTCCTCCTTGGCATGGGGGTTTCTCACAAACCATTGGTTGAAGGTGTTCGAGGGCTTGAGTACGGACCACCTGTGGCGACGATGCGTACCTATCTTGAAAAGATGGCAGCCTCGCCTTATACCGCGATCGCACCCGAAGAAACCCCACCAACGGTCATCGCCGCACTTGGTCCTAAGATGCTTGAACTGGCAGCTAGTCAATGCACCGGTGCGCATCCTTATTTTTCAGATCCCGGCCACACTCGAATGGCGCGCGAGATCATGGGACCAGACGCATGGCTTTGTGTTGAGCAAAAAGTCATTCTTGAATCGGACCCCGCCAAAGCCCGTGAACTCGCCAAACCCGTTGCTAAGATTTACAACCGATTGCCCAATTACCGCAACAATTGGCTACGTATGGGTCTTTCTGAGGATGATATTGATAACCTCAGCGATCGATTTATCGACACGACCTTTGCATGGGGTAGCGCTGACGACATTCGAAATCGAGTCCAAGAACATATGGACGCTGGTGCTAGTCACGTTTGCATTCAGCCGGTCAACCCGAATGGCCAATTCGGTGATCTGCATTGGGAGTGTTTAGAAGCGCTCGCGCCGAGTGCCTAGGTGAATTCGCCGTAGCCACCGCGAAAGAACAATAGTGGCGCTTTGTCGGGTGCCACTATTTTGAAACCTTGGACGCTGCCAATCGCGATAAGGTGATCACCGGCATCGTGTTCGGCAACTAAGTCACACTCAACATAGCCAATCGCACCGGCGAGCAGCGGTACGCCATGCGCGCCTTCCGACCAGTCAAACGCGGAGAACTTATCACCGCCAGATACTGCCATGGCATCGCAAACAGATTGCTGATCACGCGCGAGGATATTGATACCGAATTTGCCGGAACTACTAATTTTGGGCCAGCTGGATGACGTCTGTCCCGGGCATAGGGCCACTAGCGGTGGCGCTAGAGAAAGCGAAACAAAACTCTGCGCGGCAAAGCCAACCGGGGCACCTTCAAACATGCTCGTCGCGACCACAACACCCGTGCAAAAATTGCCCATGGCGCTGCGAAACGCCCGATCATCAAACTCCGCCATCAAAAATCTCACCAAATTCAATCTGCACTATACCGGGCTTTAGAAGTCGATTGCAGGACAAGCCTCATTTTTGCTTCTTTTTTTGCGGCGTCGGGTCTGCTTAAATGGCCGCCCTCTAAATATCAGTTATCGGATCTGCAATGAGCGACGCGAGCGAACTAGAGAATTTTCGTGCCGACACCCGTACATGGCTTGATAAAAATTGTCCGGCCTCCATGCGCACACCCACGCCAGAAGACGAGGTTGTTTGGGGTGGTCGCAATCAAGAATGGGTGAATCCAGACTCCAAGGTGTGGATGGAAAGCATGGCTGAAAAAGGCTGGACTGTGCCACGCTGGCCAACCCAATACGGTGGCGGCGGTCTCTCGATTGATGAGGATAGGATCCTCAACGAAGAAATGCGGCGCATCAACGCGCGTTCTCCATTGCAAAGCTTTGGCATATGGATGCTTGGACCCGCGCTCTTGGAGTTCGCAAGCGAAGAGCAGAAATTGCACTATCTGCCACAGATCACAAGAGGCGAAATTCGTTGGTACCAAGGGTATTCCGAACCTAACTTCGGATCGGATCTAGCGGGGTTGCAGACGCGAGCAGATGACAAGGGCGACTACTACCTTGTGAACGGCTCCAAGATTTGGACCTCTTACGCGGACCAATCGGATTGGATCTTTTGCCTGGTCAGAACACAACCGGATGCACCGAAGCATGAAGGCATCAGCTTCTTGCTATTTGACATGGAAAGCGAAGGCGTTGACACCAAACCCATCTCGCTAATTAGCGGCGCTTCACCTTTCTGTCAAACTTTCTTCGACGATGTCAAAGTGCCGAAGACCCAACTTGTCGGCGAGCTCAACAAGGGCTGGACGATCGCCAAGCGGTTACTGCAACACGAGCGTCAAATGGTATCTGGTATCGGTGGCAACTCTGCCCTCGGTGGCTCAGGTTCGAAGATGGAACAGTTGGCCAAAGAATATATCGGCGAGATTGACGGTAAGATCGCAGACTCGGCCGTGCGCTCAGACATCTGCGAACACCGGATGAATGACAAAGCCTTTCAGATCACTATGTCACGTAGTGTTGACGAAGCTAAGGCAGGCACGCCAGACGGCAACCTTGCTTCATTCTTTAAGTACTACGGCACCGAACAGAACAAACGCAAATACGAAAGATTGCTTGAGGTGATGGGTACCGGCATGGTTGGCTGGGAAGGGAACGCTTTTACCGATCGAGAGATCGGCTCCACCCGACAATGGCTGCGCTCAAAGGCAAATTCCATTGAAGGAGGCACCAGCGAAGTGCAGCTCAACGTGATTGCCAAACGCGTATTGGGATTGCCGGATTAACAATCTCACGAACGCAATCTATTTGAGGTGACGGTTCCAGTTTTTGTGTTTGACGTGGGCGGGCTCTAAGTCCGCTTCGCACTCCTGCACACGCTCCATGAGCCACTGCATCCACTCGCCAAAACGTGGCGCTTCTTGTTCAACCCGTGATTCGACGACCCAGTGTCCGATCTTACGCCACATCATTAGCAGCAATCCGCCCGTCAGTTCTTGCACCACATCGAAAGAAGCGATGTCTTTATGGACCAACAGTCCCATGCTCTCAAAGGTCATACCCAACATTTGCGCAGCATCCTGATACTCGGGGCCTAGTTTTTGCAGTTCCTCAAGACTAATCCCATCGGGCATGGAGCGTACGAGCGTGACTGCACGCGCAAGTTCTGGCTTGGTAAATTCTCGACACAAATCCGAAGCGATTTGCTGACGCCGCCGCGCTCTGAACTCCCGCAATTGGATGAATCCAATTAGACCGCCGCCGATAATCGTCACGGCGCCGAAAATCTCAGCAAGCGCCGCGTAGGTTTGCAGTGCCTCCATGTATTCTCCGGGGCAAAATAGTCTTGGAAAGGTAACGACTCGCCGCGATGTCTAACACAGCGCGACAAGTCGTTGCGGCCTTGCCGGTATTAATCCAGCACCATCATGTTAGACGCTTTCTGATCGACCTTCAAAGCGCCACTTTCTGTTAATAAGAACTTTTTCGGCTCGCGAAGCGACCTAACCCATTGAATTATCAGTAATTTGCCCCATTATATGGTCTGGCACCAAGCCTAAAGGAGCTCCATGGAATTTATAATCTTTCTTGTCATTATCGCTGCCCTCGTATTTTGGGGTGTTGCGATCTACAACAAACTCGTTGCGCTCAAAAATCGCTACGAAAACGGGTTTGCCCAGATCGAAGTACAGCTAAAACGTCGCTACGATCTCATCCCAAATCTGGTCGAAACCGCTAAAGGCTATATGTCCCACGAACGCGACACGTTGGAAGCCGTGATCAACGCGCGTAATCAGGCGATGGCGGGACTCCAAGCCGCAGCTGCAAACCCAGGCAGCGCTGATGCAATCAAGGAGTTGGCCAGTGCTGAGGGCGTATTAGGTGGCGCACTCGGACGCTTGAATGTCGTGATGGAAGCGTATCCAGATCTAAAGGCCAACGCTAATATGATGCAGTTAACAGAAGAGCTCACGACAACTGAAAACAAGGTCTCGTTTGCTCGCCAGGCGTACAACGATCAAATAACTGCATACAACACCTATAAACAAACCTTCCCACCCGTGATTTTCGCGAGCATGTTCGGCCATGCCTTGGATGCAGAGCTCTTAGAGTTCGAAGACTCGGCTGAAATCCAAGCCGCGCCCCAAGTCTCATTTAACTAGGGAATAAAGAGCGACTATAAGTTCAGTGAACTTTTTCGAAGCGCAAGACAACGCCCGCCGCAAGACCTGGCAGCTCGGACTGATGTTCGGCGCTGCCGTGGTCACGTTGGTTGTGCTCACCAACGTCCTCGTTGCAGTTTTTTTCGGCTGGACCGGGACCCAGGCAGGGCTGACTTTCGAAGAAACACTAACCAACATCCCGATAGATAGTTGGTTCTGGATCAGCGGAGGGGTCCTGGGTATTGTCGCTCTCGCCAGCCTATACAAGTACATCGCCATTCAGGGGGGCGGCCGCGCTATTGCTGAGTCGTTGGGCGGAAACCTCATTCCATCAAATACTCGAGACCCCAAACATAGGCAGCTGCTGAACGTAGTCGAAGAAATGGCGATCGCATCAGGCATAGCTGTACCACCCGTCTACTTGATCCCAGAATCGAGCATCAATGCCTTTGCAGCCGGTTTCACCCCGGAAGACGCCATCGTCGGCTTCAATCAAGGGACGCTCGACCACCTAACGCGAGCAGAGCTGCAGGGTGTGGTCGCTCACGAATTCAGTCACATTCTCAATGGCGATACCAGCATCAACTTGCGTCTTATCGCCATTCTTCACGGCATCCTATTCATCGGCATGATCGGCTACGGCCTCCTGCGCGCGGGCGGTTATAGCCGCAAGAACGGCATGCCGATTCTCGCCCTCGGGGTAGGTCTACTCGCAATCGGGTATGGCGGCACATTTTTCGGAAACATGATCAAGGCTGGCGTCAGTCGACAGCGTGAATATTTGGCCGACGCATCTGCAGTTCAATTCACCCGAGATCCAAGCGGTATCGCCGATGCGCTAAAGAAAATCGGCGGGCTGAGTGACGGTTCGATTATGACGAACCAAAACGCAGAACAATCGAGCCATATGTTCTTTGGTAGCGTCGCTAAAAAGTTCTCTGGTCTCTTTTCGACCCACCCACCCTTGGACCAGCGCATCCGTGCTATCGAACCGAACTGGCGTGGCGACTTTCAACAGGTCGGCGATGCGCAACCTTTCGCCGCGTCAACCAACGACGGTCCTTTCAGCCAATTCAGCCAATCTAGCCCGGCGTTGTCTGCATCGTCGCCGGAGGAAGTCGTTGATCACATCGGTCGACCAAATGAAACCAATCTTGCAATTGCTCATCAATTAATCGCTGACAACGATGCAGGATTGAACGATGCGGCACACGATCCGTTTGAAGCAAGGGCACTCGTTTATTGCATGCTCCTGGATCATGATGAAACAATCGCAAGCAAGCAGCTCGCCTATCTAGATGCCAACGCTGAACCCGGAGTCCCTGAGCACGTTCGCCGCCTCGTCAAGGCAACACAAGCAACGGATGCAATTCATCAGCTGACTCTTCTCGGATTGTCTGTACCCGCACTTAAAACACTATCAAAGCCGCAATACTCACGCTTCACACAAAATGCTGCCAAGTTAATTACTGCCGATGGGCATGTGGACGTTTTCGAATGGGTTGTACATCGGCTGCTCATCAAAGACTTGCACGCGCACTTCGTAGGACCGACACGCACACACGGACGCATTGGAAAGATCACCAAAGTAGCAAAAGACGCCAGTAAGTTGCTCTCGATACTGGCGAGTCATAGCCAGGATGAACTCGAAGATCAACTTGCAGCATACAACGCTGGCGCTAAGGCACTTGGCATTAAGGCGCCGTTCTCAAAACAAGAGTTCTTCGACTACGAACGAATGAACGCCGCCCTTGGCCATCTCAGGGAGCTCAAACCTCTGTTAAAACCGCAGCTAATCAAAGCGTGTGCGAGCACAGTCATGCATGATGGTAAACTCAACGTCGCTGAGTTTGCGTTGATGCAGGGGATCGCGGCTACACTTGACTGCCCACTACCACCGAGTGTCTATGAAACCTAAGTCGTTCTTGCGCTAGGACGGATGACGGACATGACGGATAAGAGAAGGACTCGTGGCATATCAATTACACACTTTTAGCGGTACGCCATTTGGCTGGCGCGTTCAAATTACAGCCCTCGTAAAAGGCGTTCCTTTGGAAATCAATTGGCTGACGCCGGCACCCGATGTATTGAAAGGTGAGACATTTCTCGAACTCAATCCGCGCGGTCGGGTCCCGGCGCTCTGCCATGACGACTTCGTCGTTTATGAGTCAACGGCCATTGTTGAGTACCTCGATGCGCTTCACCCAACTCCGCCTCTCTACGGAGCTGATGTACGCCAGGCTGCATTAATAAGACAGACCGTCGCAGAAATCGAATGCTATTTATCACTAAACATCCCAACGTTCGCCGGTAATCTATTTACAGGTCAGGCTAAGACTGCGTGGGACGCTATCGCACAAGCAGCACAGAACGCCCTTATAGAATTCGACCACTACGAACACGTGCTTTCCAACAATGACTATCTCGTTCACGATGCCTTAAGCGCAGCGGACATCATGTTGTATCCATTATTCACAGTATTTTGCCGAGCAAGCACACACCCGGATGCGACAACATTGGATATCGTGAGCCAACTTGGAACTCGCTATCCGCGCCTAACTAAGTGGCAAACAAGAGTGGAAGCAATACCAAACTTTCAGACGACAATACCACCCGGGTACAGCGATTGAATCGTTCTGAATAACAATCGGTTTGAGATTGTGTAGACTAGGCCTTTCCACCACTGCCTTTTGCACTTGTCGCAACAACTACCATCGGAAGATCAGACCAACGTCGTCCAAATCGCTGGACGTCGAGCACAATTGGGTGCGCTAGACCTCGGTTCTAACAGTTTTCACCTACTGATTGCTCAAGAGAGCGGTGGACGGATACAGATTCTCGACAAACACAAGGAGATGGTGCGTCTCGCAGCTGGTCTCGATTCCAATAACCACTTGTCTGACGATGCGATAGCAAGAGCTCTAGATTGCCTGACCCGATTTGCACAAAGACTGCGCCCCTTAGAACCGGCAAACGTTCGCATAGTAGGAACGAATACGCTTCGCCAAGCCAAGGGTAAGAGCTTCTTACAAGAAGCTGAACGCGTCCTCGGACACAAAATCGACATCATCTCCGGCCGCGAAGAGGCGCGACTAATCTACTTAGGCGTGTGCCACGATTTAGGCTCATCGGAATCTAAGCGGCTCGTTATTGACATCGGCGGCGGCAGTACGGAGTTAATCCTTGGCCGCAAAACCACGCCCAACAAACTTGAGAGTTTGTATATGGGATGCGTTTCCATGACAAACCAGTGCTTTGCGAATGGCAAAATCACTCGAGCTAGTTTGAATCGCGCTGTCAACACCGCCATGGTGGAGTTGGAACCGATGATGGCCCGCTTCATCAGCAACGGCTGGGATGAGGTGATCGGTACCTCTGGGACTATCAACACTATCCAGGCTGCGATCAAAGGTACCTCTAACCAGGATGAAATTACCAAAATCGGACTAGACGAGCTCAAAGACCTGGTGCTCTCGGCCAAGAAAATGGACGAACTTGAGCTTCCTGGTCTGGCTGATGAACGACGCCCTGTATTCGTTGGTGGCCTAGCAATATTGATTGCCATCTTCAAAGCACTCGAGATCGAGTCGATGGCTACCTCACAAGGCGCTTTACGTGAGGGACTGATCTTCGATCTCATTGGACGCCAACACCAAGACGACACTCGAGATCACTCCGTGAACGGACTGATGGAGCGTTTTGGCGTGGATCAGAGCCAAGCGCGCCAGGTACGAGAAACCGCCATTGGCCTGCTTTCACAAGTGGCCACTAAGTGGGAACTCACCAGCGTGGAAGCAAAGCATTCAATAAGCTGGGCTGCGGATCTGCATGAGATCGGTATGGATCTTTCGCACGCTGGATATCATAAGCACGGCGCTTACATGATCGAGAACATGGATCTACCTGGCTTTTCTCGCAGCGATCAACAACAGCTCGCCACATTGGTCCGCAATCACAGACGCAAAATAGTGGATGAAATGTTCTCAGCTTCAGACCCAAGCCAGATCCGACTCGCGGTGTTATTACGCATTTCCGCCCTCCTACACCGCAACCGGTCACATGAGTCCTTGCCGCATATAGAAGCGACGATTGACGGCGAGGGGGATACCGAGAGTTTGACGCTAACGGTGCCAAAAAAGTGGCTACGACAACACCCATTGACCGCCCTGGACCTAGAACAAGAAGCTATTTATCTCAAGAGCGTAGACATACTGCTCGCGGTGAACACCGCCTAACCAGAAAGCGATTCGAGCAATCGTTCCTGAGCCGCCATACGATCGTTTTTAGCTGACTTTCGTTCATAGCTACCATCCGCTTGCAGCACCCAAGCCTGACAGTTGTCATTTAGATAGGTGGTAAATGTCTCTTCGAAAATTCTCTCTCGAAGTTTTTTGTTTTCGATAGGAAAACAAGTTTCGACACGGGAAAAAAAGTTGCGTCCCATCCAGTCTGCGCTCGACAGAAACAGCTCATGACTGCCATCGTTCTGAAAACAGTAGACACGTGTGTGTTCCAAGAATCTGCCAATCACAGATCGGACCCTAATATTCTCCGACACACCTGGAACACCTGGTTTAAGGGCACAGATACCCCGTACGATAAGCTCAACTCGCACCCCAGCCTGCGAAGCGCGATACAAAGCTTGGACAATTTGTGGTTCTATCAAGGAATTCATTTTTGCCCATACCGTCCCAGACTTACCTGCCTGGGCAAAGGCAATTTCTCGTTCGATGCACTCGATCATTGTCGTGTGGAGTGAGAATGGCGCCTGAACGATTTTTTTGAGCTTGCCAGCTTTTCCTAACGCGGTTAGTTGCTGAAAGACTTTTTGTACATCGCTACAAAGATCATCTTTACAAGTAAACAGGCCATAATCCGTATACAACCTTGTCGTCCGAATATGATAGTTGCCAGTGCCAAGATGGACATATCGATTGAGCTCACGCCCTTCGCGGCGAATCACCAAGCACATTTTTGCATGGGTCTTTAGTCCCACCACACCGTAGACCACGTGGGCACCCACGGATTGAAGCTTATTCGCGAGCTCTATATTTGCCTCTTCGTCGAACCGAGCTCGAAGTTCGATGACAACCAACACTTCCTTGCCATTGGTTGCCGCCTCGACGAGTGCTTCAACAACTGAGGATTCAGTGCCGGTCCGGTACAAGGTCTGTTTGATCGCCAAAACGCTGGGATCCCGGGCCGCTTGCCGCAGAAAATCAACAAAAGGGGCAAAGCTTTCAAATGGGTGATGCAACAGGATGTCCCCGCCTCGGATCGCATCGAACATACTTTCATTATTGCGAATTCGGTCTGGGACAGACGGTGTAAAGCCTGGAAATTTCAGGTCAGGACGCCCAACGATGTCAGGGACCGCTGCGAGACGCATGAGGTTCACCGGGCCTTCACACCAGTACACTTCGCTGGCGCTTAAGCCAAACTGAGCAGACAAAAATCCCACCAGATCTTCAGGGCAGTCGTGGGAAACCTCGAGTCTGACCGCATCTCCAAATCTTCTAGAAGAAAGCTCCCCCTCTAACGCAATGAGCAAGTCATCGATCTCTTCCTCGTCGACAAACAGATCGCTATTTCGCGTCACGCGAAATTGAAAACAACCAGTAGCTTTCATGCCCTGAAAGAGATCAGAAACATGCGCGCTAACGATAGAACTCAAAAGAACGAACTCGTTGACAAGGTCGCGATGCTTTCGGGTACTCGAACGACTCGAGGTAGGGAACGCGGCGCCTGGACAATGGCTTTGCCGGAATTTCGACCGAACGCATCCTTACCTTCGAGCGTGACGATGAAAGCAAGGCTCTTATTCAACGGCTCAGGGAACGGATGAGATGGGTCCAAACCTACAGGGCTTATGATCGGGGCTAACTCTCGCTCGAAATACTGCTTAATCCACCCAGCCTGTTTCCTGTTCCACGTCTCTTCCGTTAAGAAACGAATCCCTTGGCGATCAAGTTTTGGGAGCAGTAGCTTGTTCAGTACCTTGTATTGTTCTGCCACTAGTTCATGAGCAATCGGCGCGACGTTTTGCAACTGGTCAATTGGCGACATGTTGTCAGGTCCACGTTGCGTAGAACCATAGGCAACCTGTTGTTTTAAGCCAGCCACGCGGATCTCGAAAAATTCGTCAAGGACCTGGCTTGCGATACATAGAAAACGAAGACGCTCGAGCAACGGCAGCGCACTATCTTTCGACTGGGCGATGACCCGGCGCATGAACTCCAACTGCGATAGCTCCCGATTGATATACAATTCGGGATTCGACAGATTCACAGTCTCAGAGCTTTCAGATTTAGCCACTAATAGTTACCTAAGATGCGCGACCAAGTTTATAGCAAAGCACAATCTCACATTGTCGACTTCGCCTTTTCAGAAGAAGTGGCTGAAGTCTTTCCAGACATGATTCGCCGTTCGGTACCAGGCTATGAAACGGTAATCCCGATGACTGGCCTCATTGCCGCACGTCATGTCAAAGCGGGAGACAAGATCATCGATCTGGGTTGTTCCCTCGGCGCGACCTCACAAGCCATCGCAGGGCAAACAACCAAAGCCGTTTCGATCATTGGGGTCGACAACTCAGTTCCGATGATCGAGGGCGCCATCGCAGCCAACACTGACCCACGCATCTCTTTTTTCGAAGCAGATACGCTCTCCGAACACACCCTAGAATTAGCTCAAGGTGCACAAGTCATTGTAATGAACTTCGTATTGCAGTTTTGTGAACCGACTTCGCGAAAATCACTACTGCAAGCCCTATACGCAGCGCTTGCGCCCGAGGGTCTCCTTATACTATCTGAGAAAATCAGAGACCCCGCAGAATCTAAGCATAGCTATTTTGACGAAACTCACCTGGCATGGAAGCGTGCTAACGGCTACTCAGATTTGGAAGTGAGTCAGAAACGCACTTCTCTTGAAAATGTTATGCAGGTAGACCTCGAGCAAGAACATCTCGAGCGACTAACCAACGTAGGTTTCGCAAGCACCGACCAATGGTACAAATGCATGAACTGGGCATCATACCTTGCATGGAAAACGTCTCGCACGCCGTGACAGACCCGCTGGCGCTACCAAACGAGATTCAAGAGCTCCTAGCCGGTTGGCCTTTGCATCTATTCAAAGAGCGATTTTCCGAAAGACATCACGGCGACTATGCGAAATGGGCTGCGGCCATCGCTTCGTTGCCAACCGATCCGGAGGCCGTCTTGCGTGTCGGGGACACTGTGCACATTGAGACACATGTTAGTCAGGATCTGATTGAACCGTATCTGCAAGTCCTACACCCGTGGCGAAAGGGCCCTTTCGCGATTGGCAACACATTCATCGATACCGAATGGCGTTCAGATTGGAAGTGGCAGCGGCTGGCACCTGCCATCAATCTCGCAGGACACAATGTGCTCGACGTGGGTTCTGGCAATGGCTATTTCGGTTGGCGAATGCTCAAGGCAGGCGCTAATAACGTTATCGGCATCGATCCGACCCTTCTCTTCTGCATGCAACACTTGGCCATACAACACTTCGCAAAGAGTGCCCACAACTTCGTCTTGCCTCTAGGGATTGAAGAGATACCTCAAACAGCCCAATTCGACACTGTCTCAAGCATGGGCGTTATCTATCATCGCAAGGATCCAGCCGAACACGTCGCCACACTGACTGCGCTCACTAGACCCGGCGGACAAGTCCTACTCGAGTCCTTGGTGTCGCCATCGCCAGAAGGTTTCGAACCAAATGCTAGATATGCACGCATGCGCAATGTGTGGCGAATACCTAGCACTACCGAACTTTCCGATTGGATGCGACAAGCAGGCCTACGCAACATACGCATTGTAGACGTCACGGCCACCAGCTTGGACGAACAACGAACTACGGCGTGGATGCGTTTCGAGTCACTTAGCGAAGCTTTGGATAGCGAGGATCCGCAGAAAACAATCGAAGGTTATCCTGCGCCGATCCGCGCGATCCTAGTGGCCGAGAAATAACAAGAACTCTAGCCACAACGAGCGCAAGAGAACAAAGCTCTTGATTATCCTTAACAAGGTGGTTAGGATCCTGCGCCCATTCCCACCCCGTTTTCTTAGGAGGATGCATGTTCAATATTAATACCCTGGCTAACGCCCGACCGGTTATTGATAGCGGCAATGGTTCTCCAGCCTATCCGTGGTACGCGCAAGCGTCGTCATATTGGAGTCGTCTGCACACATAGCAGGCTTTCTCTAGGCGGCAACCCGCCGCAGACAATCAAACGACCGCTCTCAGCCGACTAAGAGAATTAGACGTATTTTCTCTCTATCGGTGATATAAATTTTTCCAGGATAGGAAATGACAACAGAAGCACTAGAAGCACCCGAAGAGAACGCGGGTACCGAAAAAAACGAACAAGTCCAAACCGGAGAAGGAAACACTTCCTACTCCGGACTCTGGCGTATTACCGCAGGTCAGCGCAACCGCTATGTCGGCGCCATATTTGCCATGGCTCTGACAAATCTGTTCCTCTTTGGGGCGCCTATCATCGGTGGGCACGCAATCGATGTGATTTCGAAGGAGGATTTTTCTTACGGTGATCCGATACTCCTCTACCTGAGTGAACTACTCGCTGGCGAAGTGACCTACATTTCCTACCTTTGGGTGGCGGGGGCTGCGAGCCTTGTAATGACGATATTCGGCGGCGTGTTTCTCTACGCACGCGGGCGACTAGCCGCACAAGCGTCTGAGAACATAGCACGCAGTCTTCGTGAGACCCTTTACCGCCACTTGCATCACATCAATGCTAAGTTCTACGACACCGCTGATACTGGCGATCTCGTACAACGATGTAGTTCCGACGTTGAGACACTACGAGTTTTCCTCGTGAGCGACGTGATCGAAATCGGACGCGCCATCATGCTCGTGGTCTGTGTCGTCCCGATTCTATTTTCAATTAATGCCAGTCTCGCCATGTGGTCGCTGTGCATGATGCCGTTTTTAGCCATTGGTGCCTTCGTCTTCTTTCAAAAAGTTAAAGACGCTTTCGAACAGACTGACGAAGCAGAAGGCGCGCTGACCGCTCGTTTACAAGAAAACCTGACCGGTATCCGTGTCGTTCGCGCCTTTGCCCGTCAAGAATACGAAACTGAAAGATTTGCTGAGCGCAACGCTGACTTCCGCAACAAAAACGTTCGTTTGATAGAACTCATGGGCTACTACTGGAGTGTGTCGGACTTCTTCTCCATGACGCAAATTGGGTTAGTGCTTTTCATCGGAGGATGGTTCGCGTTTCAGGGTGAGATCACCATCGGTGACCTCTTCATATTCTTAACTTGTGAATCCATCGTCATTTGGCCGGTACGGCATCTAGGTCGAGTTTTGACCGACACTGGCAAGGCCGTCATCTCTCTGGGCCGAGTTAATCACATCTTGCAAGAATGCGAAGAGAATGAAGAGTGGGAGCCAGCAACAGGTCGAGCCACTGGGCTCATCGAGGCACAAAATCTGTGCTTCGCGTACAACGAAGACGAGGCCGTGTTAACCGATCTATCGATCACGATACGGCCCGGCGAAACTCTCGCAATCGTTGGTCCACCTGGCTCCGGGAAAACATCCTTTATTCGCGCCTTGCTTCGCCTTTACCCCTACCACAGTGGCAGCTTGAAGCTGGATGGTAACGAGGTTGTAAACCTAGATCGCTTTTGGCTGCGAGCTCAGATCGGTGTCGTACTCCAAGATCCCTTTCTGTACTCGCGCACGATTCGCGCGAACCTCGCCGTCGGACGTCCCAATGCCACTGCTGCAGATATCCAGCGCGCCACCGAAGAAGCTGCAATCGCGGAATCCATCGCGGGCTTCCCAGATCAGTTCGAAGAAATGGTCGGCGAGCGCGGGGTGACCCTTTCAGGTGGCCAACGACAGCGACTCGCGTTAGCGCGTGCATTGATCAAAGACCCACCCGTTTTGGTGCTCGACGATTCTCTATCAGCAGTAGATACCGGTACGGAGAAGCTGATTTTAGATGCACTGAAGGCAAGAAAAGGTAAACAAACCACACTGATCATTGCGCACAGATTGAGCTCCGTCATCGATGCTGATCGCATATTGGTGCTGGAAGAGGGACGCTGTGTACAGCTGGGTCATCACAGTGAATTGATTGGCGTCGATGGACCGTATCAACGTTTGTGCAAAATCCAAGGCGCATTGGACAGTCAAATCCTCGATGACTTACAGCGGACACGGGCAGAGTAATCATGTACGACGACGAAAATTACGATGATGGGTTCGACGAAGAAAAGTTAGCCGCACGTTTCAATGTCGACCTATGGAAAAAATTGTTTGCGTACGCGCGAGAATATCCAAAGATCCTCCGTTGGCTCGCCACCTTTGCATTCCTGACTGCCCTAATGGAAGTGGCTTATCCGCTGATCACCAAAGGTGTAATTGATGAAGTGGATGTCTACTTAAAAGGCGGCGCCGATCCGAGTTTTTGGCTTTGGGGTTTTCTTTATTTCGCTTGTACCGTTGTCATCACCCTCGCTATCGGTGGTTTCATCTGGAATGCGGGCCGCCTGCGAACCCACATTGCCCACGACATCCGTAAAGACGGGTTCGCCAACTTGCAGCGCTTGTCTTTTAACTTCTATGACTATCGGCCAGTCGGTTGGCTGATGGCGCGCATGACGTCAGACTCTGAACGGCTCTCAAACATCTTGGCTTGGGGATTCCTCGACCTCATATGGGGATTCACCATGATGATCGGCATTGCGATAGCGATGTTCGTAATGAATTGGAAGCTCGCTCTTGTTGTGTTTTCTGTGATGCCATTTTTGGGCTGGATATCGGCCAAGTTCCAGCAGCGGATCCTCAAAAGTGCCCGCCAGGTACGCGCAACAAATTCTCGCATCACTGGAAACTTTAACGAAGCAATCATGGGGGTTCTAACCTCTAAGGCCTTCGTTCGCGAAGACGCAAATCAGACAGATTTCAAAGTTCTCACAGATCGTATGCACACCGCATCGGTTACCAACTTAACGCACGCAGCCGTGTACTTGCCGATAGTGATTACAATGGCGAGCCTGGCGACGGGTTTAGCGCTTGCCGTCGGTGGCATGGACATGATCTATGGAATCATTCCGGTCAGTACCCTCATCGCCTTTATGGCGTATACCCGGCACTTTTTCGATCCTATTGAACAGTTGGGGCATTGGTTTGCAGAAATGCAAATGGCCCAGGCATCAGCCGAGCGTATATTGAGCCTCATTGAAGCCGAACCTGCCATCAAGGACAGCCCAGAGGTGTTGGAGGCCATGCAGATCCAAGCGCGGCGCACTGATGCGAGCAGTCGCTATGCTGCCGATGGCGGCGAGGCAGCAATTTCCATGATCGAGGTGCAGAATCTGAAGTTTGCCTACGACGCATCTCATCCAGTGATCGACAACATAAACCTCACCATTCGCAAGGGCGAAACCGTTGCAGTCGTGGGACCAACAGGTGGCGGTAAGAGCACACTGGTCAATATCATCTGCCGTTTCTACGAACCCACTGGTGGTCAAATTCTTATCGATGGCGTCGACTATCGAGCTCGTAGTTTGCATTGGCTGCAGTCAAATGTTGGCATGGTTTTGCAGAACGCCCATGTCTTCTCAGGCTCTATCATGGAGAACATTCGGTACGGGCGGTTAGATGCTACTGACGAAGAAGTCATCGAGGCGGCGCGCACCGCGGGCGCGCACGAATTCATCGAAGCATTTCCATCCGGATATGAGACTAACCCTGGTGAATCTGGTGGCCGTTTGTCTGCTGGACAAAAACAACTCGTATCTTTCGCGCGAGCGATTCTTGCGGATCCCCAGATTCTCGTGATGGATGAGGCGACGTCGTCTGTCGATACTGAAACTGAGCAGCGCATCCAGGCTGGCTTACAACAAGTCCTGAAAGGACGACTGGCGCTCGTCATCGCTCACCGTCTATCAACGATCAGGAATGCCAATCGCATTATCGTCGTTGCGGCAGGGAACATAACTGAGTCAGGCACCCATGATGAGCTCATGCAAGCCAGAGGGGCGTACTATGAACTGTACCGCCAGCAGAGCTTGCAAGAGGCTAGCGGTAACTTAGGCGATCCGGTACTGGCTTAAAAGAAGGGGTGGCGTAAAGGCGTTCTACCGGCGTGGTTCGAGATAAGCCTGCATCTCAACATACTCGTTGGGATGCTCACGAAAGTGGTGCTTTAGCAATGCGACGGGCGCTAAAAGTGGTTGCTCACCTTTGCGATAAGCATCTATGAGCCCGGCAAGTTCTTGTCGAGCTGTCCGCGACAAGTGTTTCTTCAGATAGCCTTGAATATGGGCCAACACGTTAGCGTGGCCACCACGAGTCGCAATATTTTGTAAACCACGCATCAAAATTTCGATGTAGGTGGCGCCGATCTCTTCCAAGTCTGAGTGCAAGTCTGAGCCCCTTAAATCAGACAAAAGCCGTCCAGCTTCTTTGTAGGCTGGTGTACTGTGGGCCATCAATAAGTATTTATAACGGCTGTGGAAGGCGATGAACGCCTTCGCCGACAAATCGGGCGCGACCTTTTGCCATTCAGCGAACGCGAATACACGAGTTACAAAGTTCTCACGCAGAGCATCTTCAAACAGACGCCCGCCATCCTCACAAGGTAGTGCGGGCCAAAGCTGTGCGACCGTGGCTGCAAACACTCCCTGCCCGTTGCGCACAGCCGGACCACCATCTGTGGGATAAACCTTTACGTTTCTTGTTCCACAACTCGGCGAGTTGTGCATGAAGATGAAGCCACTAAGGTCCCGATTATCGTCAATAAACTCTTTGGCTTGCTGACTTAGAGCAGGGGTATAATCTTGAGTTCCCTCGACAGCCCCGACCACTCTAACTACGTCCAGATCCCTGATCACACGTATCGGTTCACGCGGCACGGACATACCGATCGCGACTTCGGGGCATACATCGGCATAGTTGAATAAGCCCGCCAGTTTCGAGTGTGGCATCGATGCTTTAGCGCCAGTACCGTCATAGCGAACTTCCGCACCAAGCAGACAACGACTAATACCCACCTTAGGCGTCAGCATATCGCTCGCATTAACTTCTAGTAGCGATAAAGTCCCAGACATTGTCGGCGCCTAAGTTCGCGATGTGATGACCGAGCTTTTCCTGCCACTCAAATTCATTGCCCCATGCGTCGCGCCAGGCCCACGTTCGCCGACTGAAGTGATGTAAACGATGCTCATGCGTGAAACCCATGGCGCCATGAATCTGATGAACCTGCTCAGCGACTGTCCCAACCGCCTCGCCGACTCTAGATTTTGCCGCTGCGACCTCCGGGATAAAGCGATCGTCGTGGAAAGCATCCACCGCAGCGTCTGCCGCCCGCTTCGCTGCCGCAACTTCTGCCGCGACGACCGCGAGGCTATGTTGGATAGCCTGAAATTTGCTGATCATTCGCCCAAATTGCGATCGTTCTGTTGCGAATTGAATGCCGAGATCCAACTGCGCTTGCAAGCAGCCAGCGATCAAGTTCACCCTCGTTAGGGCGAGCTGTGCATAGGGGTCCGGACCGACGCTTACAACGGTCGAGTCGCCAAGCACGACTTCATCAGCTGGCTCACCGCCCATGTTCGAATGTTTGTTAGTCACCTCAGGGACCAGGCTAACCAGCACGTCACTGGCTCCCGGCCGAATACCAATCACTCGACTAGCTGCCCTTCCCCAGTGGCTCTCCCTGACAGAGTTGCCATTCACCAGACCAATGCTCGCAAGCGTGTCATCAGGAGCAAGCCAAATATTGGCGAGCAGTGTTTCCGCCAATGGCAACGGCACAGCAAACTGACCACAGACCATGAGGAAGGCAAATAGATCCGCTTCGTCAGTGCCACTGCCTTCGCTACCTAACTGATGAAAGCCATTGGCGACCACCAATTGCCATAGTTCGTCTGGAAATTCACCGAGCTCTGCCGCATCTAGCATCTTTTTGTCGACGTGGTCGGCAAACATCTTTGTGGCCGTATCGACTATCAGCTGTCTTGTATCCATTTCTTTTCCAGCTTCTTCGCTCATCTTAATCCCAAGCCACGCGCGATCACCCCGCGGAGTATTTCTCTGGTTCCACCGCGCAATGTGAACGAGGGTGAAAGCAACATCGTTTCCTCATAGGTACGACGGTAGACGGATTGCTCAGCCCCCGAAGGTAGTGCCATGCGAGCGATCTCCGGCAGCATTTTTTCAAAGTTATTGCCTAGTTCTTTCACAAGCGCTGCTTCAACCGCTACGTCCTTCTTATTCTCTAGCATACCCGCCACAGAAATCGACATTCTGCGCATCGTCATAATGGACGCAGCAATGCGACCAATGGCAGCCGCTTGATGGGGCGCAGGCTCCGGCCCACATGCTCTTACCAACTCTACAAACACTCGGAACGCGGAGAGAAAACGCTCAGGACCACTGCGTTCGTAGGAAAGTTCTGATGTCACTTGTTCCCAACCGTTGCCGGGCTCGCCGACGACGCGATCAGCTGGGACGACAACATCGTCAAAGACAACCTCATTGAAATCTTCGCCGCCCGCCATGTTGGCAATTGGACGAACATCTACACCATCATTGCGTAGATCGACAATTATCTGGGACAAACCGGCGTGGCGGTTGTCTGTCTGCGGTGCGGTTCTTACTAAGCAAATAATGAAGTGATTTCGGTGCGCGTCCGTGGTCCAGATTTTGGTGCCGTTGATGCGATAGCTGTCGCCATCCTTGTCCGCGGTCGTGCGAACCGACGCCAAATCTGAGCCCGTATCCGGTTCAGACATGCCAATGGAAAAATAAGCCTCACCGCGCGTAATCTGGGGTAAATAGAAGTCTTTTTGCGCGTTCGTACCAAAGCGCAGTAACAGCGGCCCACTTTGTCTATCTGCTATCCAGTGAGCGCTCACCGGGGCACCTGCGGCCAAAACCTCTTCAGTGACAACGTAGCGTTCAAAAAAAGAAAGTTCGCTACCGCCGTACGCCTTCGGCCAAGTCATACCAATCCAACCTTGCTCGCCGAGCTTCTGGCTAAATTCTGGGTCGTGACCAGTACTGAAATCTGAATTGGGTCTTTCAAAGTGCGCGCGGTGACGATCTAGAAAGCTCCGCACTTCCGCCCTTAAGTCTTCAGTCTCCTCCCGGAGGCTGATCCGATCAAACTGCAACATCAGTAAACCTGGTTCAATTGAGCAGCGCAGTGTAATCGGCATGGACAAACGACCTCAAGGCCCTGGCACTTTAGGACCACGATCAGTACATTACGCTTATGCAGTCATCAGCAGCGATCGCCGAGCACTTCGAACCCGTTTTCAAAGATATTCGTGAACGAGCAACCGTCACAGAGCGTTTTATCGACCGTGATTTGTACCGAGTATACATTTCCACCCTCTGGTCGAATGTCGTCCTCTCTCCGGATGAAGTCGGCTTGGACGAAGAAGATTTACCTGAGCTACACGATATAGTGATCGCGGAGATCAGCGACGCAATCGGCGCGATCGATTCGCTGCATGAAGTCTTCCAGTTTATTTCTTCCAAAGATGGTGAGAGAGCAATGCTGGAGGCTCGCCTGACCCAATCGCACAAAGATTTGCTGCAATACTTCGCGAGCATGATTCTTGACCCTGACGGGCACAAACGATACATGGACTACGTGCGGGAAAAACAGAAAAAGTAGCCTGTCGTGCGAATTCTATGCCGCGATCACGCTGACAATAATCTCTCTTTCGCCACGGTGATGTCGGTGTTCCCACAAAAAGATACCCTGCCATGTTCCTAGTGACATCTTTCCATCCATTATAGGGATCGACAACGAAGTCGCCGTCAGGGCGGACTTGATATGAGCGGGCATGTCATCCGGTCCTTCTTGGGTATGGGTGTACAGCGGGTCATTTTCAGGCACTAATCGATTTAACCAAGCCTCAAGATCGCGCTGTGCGGCTGGATCTGCATTCTCTTGAAGTAGCAGACTCGCAGAAGTGTGACGGATGAAAAGTGTGACGAGCCCCTCATTAACCCGGGAATCAGCTAACACATCCTGCACTTTGTGCGTGAAGTCATAGAGCCCTTGCGAGCCGACAGATAAGTTGATGACTGCGTTCAAAGGATTGTATCGCTCCCTAAATGAACTTGGTCACGAATGATATGACATCTTCGTGGTGGCGGCAGCTGATTAACATTACAGCACCCATCACTCTTCTTGCCATGGGCACGTGGCTCGCTTGGATGTACACCGACCAACCCATCGCGTTGGCATTGCTATTGCTCGCGATCCTCACCGCCAACCTAACCGATCGACGCGGTGCGACGTTACTCGTCACGATGATCGCGACTGTTTGCCTTGCAACCCCTTACCTTTTTAGCGCAACCCTCCCGAGCGGCAGCCAGAGTCTTTGGTTCGCGTGTCTCTGGAGCGCAGCGGCCCTTCTGAACTGGGACCCTAAACGCGGCAGCATCGATGTCGACGAGCTTAAAAGAGCCCTTCACGATGCGCCAACCGGCCTCCTCATAACCGACCTCAGCGGCAAGATCGTCACGGTCAACGAGTCAATGGCTAAGGTTCTTCACAAAAAACAAAAAGAGTTGCAAGGCGTTCGCTTGGTCGACCTGGTCGGCAATTCACTATGGGATCTAATCAACGAACAAACAGAGACACTAGCCCGCGGTGACTCACTCGATGTTCAGTTTGAACTTGAAGCTAACGGCCAGAATCGAATTTTTTATGGCTACGGAAAGCTTGCACGGGATAGCAAAGGCAAACCTCGGTTCTATGTCATCCAGGTCAACGATCTGACAGACGAACAAGCAGCCAAACGGGCACTTGATGAAGCCAACAGCCAGTTGCGAAGCGTTCTTTCACACAGCTCGGACGTCATTTTCGTCTTAAACCAAAAGTTGAAAGTGACATTTGCTAACCAGACGGCGAGTGGCATCTTAAACAGAGAGATTTCAACGATAGTTGGTCAACAGTTCTACAACCTAATCGGACAAAGTGATCGACGGCGACTCATGCAGACGCTCGAATCGTTTCATCGCCAGGGTAGGCGGGAAATTTCCATCGGCACCATTACACTCATTGGTATGCAAGAGTTGAGTGTCCAAGCTCGCGTTGCCCGGATCACGGATGCCTCGACCTCTTCCTACGCGATTATCTGCACTGTCGACCGTGCTGAGTTACACGCTCGCGAAGCCACGAAAATCTCTGAAGCTCGTTTCTCCCAGGTCTTCCACCGAAACCCTGACGCTATCCTGATATTGCGCGCATCAGACAACATGGTGATCGATTTCAACCAGGGGTTCACCGATCTTCTAGGGTATTCACGCGAAGATGCGATCGGAGATCCTGAGCTCGAAAAACAGTTTTGGGTAAATGCCAATGAACGCCTCGCACTTGCCGAGCGAATGCGCACTGAAAAAGAAATTATTGGCTACGAAACCACATTCCGTGCGGTTAATGGCGGCCTACTCCATGTCGAAATAGCACTGCGTTACATTGAGATCGACGGCGACTTGTGTCTGTTGTGTCTTGGTCGCGACATCACAAAGCGAATTTCTGCCGAAGCCGCGTTGATTGAAACCGAAGAGAAGTTCGAGAAGGTTTTTACCCAGAGTCCCGATGGCATCATCATCATTCGCCAAGCCGACAACATCATTACAGACCTTAACGACGCATTCATTGAGCGCTCTGGCTACATTCGCGAAGATTACATTGGGAAAAAGTTCACTAAGTTTCTACCCACGGAATCGCAACAAGAACTGCCCGAGCTCGCCGAGGCTTTGAATTCTGAAGGCATGTTCGACAACCGCGAAATCACGTTCTACAGTCGAGAACAAGAGCCGCTGCCTTCCCTGATTTCAGGAACCGTTCTTGAGCTTGGCGGCGAGACCTACACCATGGTCATCGCTAAAGACATCAGTAAGCAACGCGCCACTGAAGAGCGCCTCCGGCGCAGCGAACAACGCTTTCGTGGCATCTTCGAGAACGCACCGATAGGCATTCTTCTGGTGGACATGCAGGGCCGCATATTCCAAGCAAATCACACCGCCGCTACTTTGCTCGCCTACGACGAACAACACATGTACGGCATACACGTTTCTAGGCTCGTACCTCACGAAGATCGACAAGATCTTAAAAAACTCCTCGAACAGCTCTCTCTACGTTCCTCGCCGCAACACAAATCTGAAAGAAAACTCTGCTGTCAGAACGGCATAGAAATGTGGGCAAACATCAACATCCTCCTGCAGCGCGACCGCGATGACATGCCTTCTTATTTCATCGTTCAGCTAGCAGATATCTCGGATATAAAGCGAGGTCAGGAACGAATGGAGCAAATGGCGTTCTACGACACGCTAACCAACCTTGCCAACCGCCGCTTGTTCCATGATCGGCTGACGCACGCGATCGAAACGTGTGCTCGAAGTAACCGCTCGGCCGCTCTCCTCTATCTAGACTTAGACAACTTCAAACGAGTAAACGATACGCTCGGCCACGAAGCAGGCGATTTTCTACTACGGGAAGTTGCCGACCGTCTGCGCAATTGTGTGCGACAGGAAGACACTGTCGGGCGAACAGGCGGCGACGAATTCACTATCTTGCTAAACGACATAACAACGCCTTCGGATGCCGGACTAGTAGCGCAGAAGATCCTCAATCACCTGCGAGAGCCACTGGACCTCGATGGGCATCCTCTGGTTGTGACGACTAGCATCGGTGTGACGATTCTACCCTCTGATGGCAAAGACCCAAATATCCTAATGCGCAACGCCGACCTCGCCATGTACAAAGCAAAGGAGCGAGGACGCAACAACTATCAATTCTATAGCGACGATCTCAATCACAATGCTGTAAAACGTCTCCGGACCGAATACGAGATCCGCCAAGCACTCGACCTCGATCAATTTGAGCTCTTCTATCAGCCCAAGATTTCTCTGCAGACAATGCAAATCGTAGGGGTTGAAAGCTTGATTCGCTGGAACCACCCAGAACGTGGTTTACTCGGTCCTCACGAGTTCATTGAGATTGCGGAAGACACCGGTAGCATCATAGATATCGGCAGCTGGGTGATCGAAGAAGCGTGTCGGGCTTGCCAGACACTAAATGCAAATTCCGACCGCCCGATCGATGTGGCCATCAACATTTCGCCACGTCAGTTCCGTGACCCAAATTTGGTGACCACTTTGCGCAGAAGCATGCGCGAACTGGCTTTGAATCCAGCAAACATCGAAATCGAGATCACTGAAACAATGCTGATGCAGGATGTAGAGGCAGCGGAGATGACTATATCTCGGTTTTCTGACCTTGGCGTCCGGCTTGCCATCGACGACTTTGGCACAGGGTACTCATCACTGATTTACCTCAAGCGATTTCCAATCAACACTGTAAAAGTCGACCGAAGCTTCGTTATGGAGCTACCGCACAACCCAGACGACTTGGCTATAACGCGCGCGGTCGTCGCGATGGCACACCAATTAAATATGGAAGTTGTAGCCGAAGGCGTTGAAACCACTGCTCAGTTGGAATGCCTAGCAGCGGAAGATTGCGAGTATGCGCAAGGGTTCTTGTTCAGCAAACCCGTACCTATGCACGAAGTCCAGGCGCTCATCGCAAAAGATCCAGCCCTGGCAATCGGCGGATAGCACCACTTAGACAGGCTTGCCCACCTTTCCCGTTTGCGGTGTGGAACTCTCGGTCCCCGCCATCGCTAAGAGTACGGGTAGCAAAAACACGGTGAACAGTAAAAGAAAACCGATCGATATCGTTAGCAGTACACCAATCGATGCGGTCCCCATGTGGGGCGAAATGGACAGTGCCGCGAAGGCGCCTATCGTCGTCATGGTCGATAACACAACCGCACGAGGCGTGCTTGAATGCATCAAATGATCCACATCCCCCTCACCGAAATATCGGTCGACAACATGTATGCCGTTGTCGACGCCTAAGCCAAATATCAAAGGCAAGACTAAGATGTTAGCCATATTCAACGGCATCCCTATCACAACGCCAATGGCAAACGAACATAAGGCAGCCAGCACCAGCGGAAACAACACCAACGTAGCAGTCCGAGCACCACGCAAAACTAACAAGAGAATCAAACCAATTCCGATAAACGCATAAAGAAGCGCTTGTTGAAAAGATCCAATAACAATCTGACCAACGCCCCACTCTATGACCGGCCTCCCAGTCGCGGTCGGTTGGAGCGCTCTTGTTGCCGTTATGAATTCAGATAACGCTTCAACTTTCGCTATGTTTTCCTCGGGCTGAATAACGGTTAGATATCGACCTGTGGACCCGACCAACCTGTTCCGAATACTCTCTGGCAAATCATCAAAGCCCACTTGCGCGACAGTGAGAGCCCTTTGCAGCCACTGCATTTCTAGAAGAAGCCCATCCAAGACTACAGCCTGCCATTCTCGCCATACATCGTCTTCCACCGCTGCAAACCGTTCGAGCAGTTGCGCAAGCTCTGCTTCCTGGCCCTGTATCCCTCTGGCAACCACGCTCGCCTGAAATGCAGCAGCTTCTGCTCGTGTCTTGTCGACTTTGGGATTGGTAGCCGCAACTTCTCCGTCCAAGAAATCCCAGTACATAAGCTGAAGATCTTCCAAACCTTCGAGCTTTTCGATCTGCTCAAGCGGTACACGATCTTGAGGAACGAAAACTTCGCGAACCACGCCCAGCGCTTCAAGCGGCGCAGGATCAAGCGGATCGGAGGAAACTACCGCAAGCTGATAGTCAGTCGACAAGCCTTCACGTTGCAGCTCCCGCAATGCCAGCATCGACTCGCTATCAGGGTCCTTGATCGCAAGCACGCTGTAGTCGAAAGATGACTTGGCGGTGCCGTAGGCTGCCACCAATCCACCCATAACCACAGCCGTTAGGACAGCTCTGCGACGGGCCAACAACCACCGAACTATGCCCTCGCTCGTGGGAAGGTCCATTTCATGCGCACTAGGTTGTCCCGCTTGTGTGTAAAACGCAGGTAGGAAGGTAAACGTCAGAAAGGCGGCAATCACCATACCACCGGCACTAATTACCCCAAGATCGGCCAATCCTTGATAGGCGGTAGGGAAAAACCCCATGAAGCCCACGGCTGTGGTCAACGAGCAGAGCGCAATCGCACGGCCCACGCTGCGCGTTGAAGCCAATAACGCCTCTTCTGTGACATTGTCACCCCGATTAACCGCTTCTTGAAAACGCAAGGAAAAGTGCAGGGCGAAATCCACACCCAAACCAAAGAACATGACCACAAAAACAATCGATAAGGTGTTGTACTCACCGACCGTCAGCATCGCATAAGCCGATGTCCACAGTACCCCGATAGCCAACATCGAGAAGGTCGCGATAATGATTTTTGCGGAACGAACACCGACAATCAAAACAAGAAACAGGAGTACCAACGCAAGCCAACCTGCCGTGGTCACACCCGTGATAGCAGCTTCTATCTCTTCGTGCTGTAACGGGATCTCGCCGGTGAACTGGACCCGAACACCAGATGGTAAGGTCAGGTCATCGCGTAGCGTTCGAAGCGCTGCCATTACCTCAGCATCGGGCAACGTGGCGTCGAAGGATGACTTCGGCTTTACATAGATTAGTTGGTAGCGTACTGAGTCGTTGGCAAAAAATACGTCAGCCCATCGAACGTTAGACGGCGTTCCTGCGAGAACCGCCTCACCGGAGGCGAGCAGATGCTCAGTGACTACTTCCAACGGTGCATCGGTCCCGTTTTCAATCGCATCTTGTAGCAAATCAAACGCGGTCCCGAGCCTCGCATCCACGGCCATTCTTGCCACTAGCGGTTGGGCTTGGGCAAGACGATCAACCATTCCGTCAAACTGCTCAAGATTTAGATAAAGCAACGCATGGTCGCGAAAAAAGGGCTCGGCGCCGGGAGCCACCACGGAGCTGAATCGATCTTCCATTTGCTCTAGACGTTCGACTAATTTCTTCGTGACCGTTTCGACGTCAGTGATCGATGAGCTACTAATGACTATAACTGCAGTTTTGACGAGCTCCGGAAATTCCTGTTGGAAGTCGTCAAAATCAACACGCCAGTCCGATGTTTGATCGATGAGCTGACTGAGATCAGAGTTGATGCGGAATTGAGTGACCGCGACCCAACCGAGCACCAACGTCGCGGCACAAATTAGGGCAAGGGCGAATTTGCTGTTACGCGAGACGAATCTGACCCAAAGTACGAGAAAGGAGGTCATGAGCTAGCGAGTTCCCTCGGGAACCGGCCATCGAACGCTATTCTTCATCCCCGAAGTCGTCAAATTCATCAAATAGGTCATCGAGCGGTGGATCACCATCATAGATGAGGTATTTGCGACGCTGTATGTAACCATCACGGGTGAACGTATACGGATCCAACGCACTAGCATCCCGAACATCTGTTGTCGTCAAAAGCGCAGCGCGAGCGTTTACTAGATCAACGACGCTTGCCGGCCAAGGATAGTCGGAACCGATAATCAGCCTGGGAATGTAGCCGCGAATAATCGTGGATGGAAGATCACGAATCGTTGCAGGCCCGAGAAATGGCACATACACGAAACGACTCTTGCGCCAACCCCACACAGCTAGAGTCTGGCCGAAGTCCTCCTCTTGGTATCTGAGACCCACATCACTTGCTGGGTCGAACAAACCTGCCAATCCGATGGTGCTATTTACGATGAAGCGACCAAAGTCCTCTCCGCCAGCTCTTGGTTTACCCTGCAAAAAACCATTTGCAGAACTTCCGAGCGTCCGCAGGTTAGCAAAGACATTGCTGACTCGTTTCTCCACAAAATCAGGCATTACCTTTTGGTAGCCACGGGCAACAGGCACTAGAACATTTCTGTCAACGCTATCTGAGATATCGTAACTGGTTCTATTAAAGCTCTCGTGATGATCATAGACCGCGAAATCATCTCCTTCGAGCGTCGCACAACCACCAAGTAGAACCGCTGCGATGGTGGACAACCAGAATTGTCTGGAATACATGTTCACTCTGCTCTCATCTCCTGCAACTTCGACTCGAGATGGCTCATCAAGCCTTCAATCCCATCAGATTTTACGACACTGCCATAGTCTGCGCGACGCAACGATAAGTCGCTCACGCCGTCAGCAGCAACATTAAACACTTTTCCGTTCTGAAAGAAGTAGTCGAGGCTCACTGCCTCCCCACCCTTGGGTTTGATCTCAGTTCGTACTACGATCCCACGACGCACTCGCTCAGTGTCGAGCACTTGGAATTTCTGCCCGCGATCGGCATCAAACCGTCGTGCATAGGTACCTACAATAAGATCGCCAACAACTTCTATGAGATTGAGTCGCACCGCCTCATCAAGCGTGCGCCACGTGCGACCCACACTCACTTTGGTTATCCGTTCAACATCAAAGAGATCGGCAACAGCCGCATCGACAAACTTCTCTCGCTCAATTTGAGAGTCCAACCTGGCCATTTCCAGAAGATGGTCGTGGAAACCAGAGACCGCATCGTGCTCAGGCTGCGATTCGGCACCAGCCAATGAACTCATGAAGAGGATTGTCGTTAAACCAACTATCGCGTTACCTGCCAAACACCTCATTCGATGTGCCACAAACTAAGCGCTGGAACGTAGGTAATGATGAGCAGGGCAACTAGCAGCACCACCATAAATGGCCACGCTGCAGCATAAAGTTCCAATAGAGGTTTTTTAAATCGAGAGCTGGCAATGAACAAGTTCATTCCCACAGGTGGCGTAAAGTAGCCAATCTGCATGTTCGCAAGGAAGACGATGCCAAGGTGAACTGGATGAATGCCGTATCCCGCAGCTACAGGTAACAACAATGGCACCAAAATCACGATCGCGGAGAAGATGTCTAAGATCGCACCGAGAGCCAAGAGAAGTATATTCAAGAATAACAAAAATCCCAACGGACTCTCGATGTACTCCTGCATGAACTCAAAGAGCTGTTGAGGGATTTCTGCATCGACTAGAAAATTCGTGAACGCGAGCGCAATGCCAAGGATCAGTAATATCCCACCAACCATCACCATCGATTCGACCATAATTCCTGGTAAACGCCGAAGCGAGATCTCTCGATAGAGAAAGACCTCCGCAAGGATTACATAGGAGGCTGTGACTGCCGCCGCTTCCGATATTGCAAACACGCCACCAAATACGCCACCGAGAACAATAAACGGGAGTGGCAACTCCCACCGTGCGTCTTTAACCGCCTGCCACACACGAGACCATGCAAACGGGGTTTTTGGGATAACGCCGCCGCGATGCCGCCATAGAGTCCACGCCGTTAAGAGCCCCAGCATGAGACACAAGGGCGCGATCCCAGCGATAAAAAGGTCGGCAATCGTGAAAGGTTCACCGACATCAAGCTGCTGTGCGACAACGCCGTACAAAATCAAAGGAACCGACGGCACCAAGAGGAGGCCTAGACTCCCAGAAGTCGTCACCAAGCCCAAACTGTATTTCTCGCTAAAACCTGACTCGCGCAATGCAGGTAGCAGCAACGCGCCAAGTGCAACGATAGTCACACCAGATGCACCGGTGAGGGCTGTAAAGATCGCACAGGCGACAAACCCAACAACCGCCAAACCACTTGGCAAGGAACCAAAAAGACCTTGCATAAGATTGACCAAGCGCGTGGACGTATTCGCCTCACTCAACAGATATCCACTGAAAGTGAACAGAGGTAGGGCTACTAGCAAGGGCGTGTCGACTATGCGGTAAAGCTCAACCGCGATGATCGACAGCTCTATCTCGGCGCTGTAGAAGCCCAGCATCGCTGCACCCATTAATATTGAGAACAACGGCGCACCCGCAATCGCCATTACGACCAACAAAAGAATACCGGCGTAAATCATGTCTTCGGCCAGAGCACTTGGAGGGCGTAACGAACGCTCATAACAGCAGCGCCGATGGGCATAATGATCTCACACCACCAAGTAGGCACTTCACCAAATGCAATGGTTTGGTCCTCGTACTCATAACCCACAAAAATTGCACTCGACCACGTAAAGATCACCAAGATCGCCAGGGTAAAAAGGTTAATCAGGCGACGTGCATGTCTCTTAATGTGGTCAGGCAAGAAGTGATTTACTAGATCGATGCGGATGTGTTCATCGGTTCGTGACGCCACCATGGCTCCTAACATCGCGACCCACAACACCATGACACGCACCGCACTGTCGCCCCAGTACAGTCCCGAGTCAAAAAAGTTTCGCATGATGACTTGTACCGCTGCGACCCCAATCATCGAGCTAAGAAGCAGTGCAAGCAGCCCGCTCTCAATGGCGTGCAGCGCTTTAAGTGATTTTTTAACGAGCCCCTGCACGGAAATCCGTCAGCAGCATTTCAATTTGGCTATAGACATCCGCCGTTACTAACCCAGAATCAACGACCCGCTGTCGGGCGGCACTTGCCAAGCCATTCCAGTCCTGCAGTTCGGTATCAGACGGGGTGATCCAGTTGATACCCTGGTTGGTCAGCGCGGCCTTAGCACTTTCATGATCACGTCGAGCCGAACCATCTGCAGCGCCAACCGCTGCGCGAAGTTCGCGTTCAACGATTTCTCGGTGATCCGGTGACAAGCGATTAAACGGCCGCTCGCCGATGGTAAACAGGCCATATACATACATTAACGGTAAATCTATCGCGTGCTCTATTTGGGTGTACCACTGCAGTGCAATCGCGCCTACGGGAGGCGAGGCAATGCTATCGATCAATCCCGTTTGTAATCCTGCCAAAACATCCGCAATCGGCAACGGGATCGGCGCAATCTTGAAGGCTTCGAACGCTCGTAGTGAGGCCGGATCATTGTCAGGCACCCAGACCTTGCGTTTACGAACGTCTACGATGGCACTCGCGGCCACCTGCGACATCGGATAAGCAAAACCTACCTCCGCGAACCCAAACCCAACAAACTTATTCTGTCTTAGGCCAGCCATCAGGACATCGTCCATGGTTGCTCGGACGTGGTCGATCTCCGCCTCATTCCGGAACATCATCGGCATGTTGTAGACAGCAATATCACCATATCGCTGCGCGAGACCCCCTGCGGTGATGACCGCACCGTGGAGCTGGCCAACGCGCATTTTGCGCATCACAGCCTTATCGTCACCCATCACGCCACCCGGATAGAACTTAAACTTCACCTCTCCATCGGTTTGATCTCCAATGGCTTTGGCATGTTGACGAAGCAGTTTCATCCAAGATGAGCCTTCGGGCGAAAGCGTGGCAATTTTGAAGGTGACTGCCTGGACTGGCGCTGCCAAGACAAGACAAACAAGAGGCAGGAGGATCTTAAACATCTAGAAATACTCATCCGCTGAAGCTAGAAGTGTAGCAGCTTGTTGTTTGGCCACGGTATTCATTAAGGTTAGTCCAGGCACTTCCAACGGTGCATCCATCACTTCGTTAAGCAATTTGTCATGCAATTCGCGGTCAAAAACTAAACGGGCGTATTGGTCAGCAAACATGACTTTGGCGAGCAAATTTTGCCCATTGGACAGTTCAATCGCAGTCTCAAAATAGTCTCTTCCGAGTTCTGGCTTACCCCCCATCGCAGGCGGTAACAGCGTCTCAAATACTCCCAAATACAGATAGACGTTGCCATCATCGTGGCTGGGTTCGAGATCGGCAATTTTTTGCATCATCAATTTCACTCGTGCTAGCTCGGCAATGGCGCTGAAGTCATCGCTATGAGCTTGTATCCAACCCAGCCAAGACGTCGCTATTGTGAAGATCGAAGGGACATCTTTCGCCCTCATGCCGTCCGCCCACTTTTGAAACTCTTTGAATGGGAGGCGATCCAGTTCGCACGCATTTTTTAAACCAACACAAGCGGCTCGGAGGGCTTGCTCCTTCGCTTTCGTGTGCAGCAACTTGGACCGGATTTCTTCGTTAACGAACGCAACGGCATACACTGAATGCAAGTAGGCCGACTGTTCAAGTAGGTAGGCGTTGTCCGGGGATCCAGCGACCAAGCTATCAATTAGGATTAAATAGGACGGCGCGCCCGCTCGCACCATTTCGAGATCGGGATTGTCCAAGATCGCATTCGAGAGGTTGCTGGCAAATCCTTTCGTGACCGAACCTACAAGGCTAGAACAGCCGCTCGATAACAAAATTAGCCACACCCCCCACAACAGGTGTCGGATGCATCTTTTCATCGAGAGTTAGCTTTCGCTCCTATACCTCAAACGCAGCAAAATCTGCGGGAATTCATTATGAGCCTGAAGCTACCAGACCACGCAGATGCTCAACCAGTGCGTCGAAAGGTGGTCGTTGGCGATATCCAGGAACAGCATACTTAGCCCTGATCACACCCTCACCGTCGAGGAAAATAACGCCAGGATGCGGTATGCCATAAGCTCGATGTCCTTCCTCGTACTCTTCACTGCGAATTCCGAGCGCGGTAACGTGCTGCGCATCTTGGTCGCGTAACAAAGGGTAGTTCAGGTTTTCAGCAGCATGGAAGTCTGCAAGGACTTTTGTTGCATCGTAGGTCATACCGGCCACAGCAATCCCGATGTTGGCAAGCTCTTCTTGATGACTGACCAGTTGGACCAACTGGTGTTTGCAGAAGGGTCACCAATCTGCTGAGCGATTCACAAAGATAAGCAAGCCGTTCTCGCCAGCTAGATCGTCAAACGTCCGAGCTTGTCCCGTTTGGTCCGTCGCTGCGAGCAATGGCATCGGCGTCCCCACTGCCGGACCCCATTCATCTACATAATCATTGCCGTGGGCAAAGCTGCCGGTCAACAGCAAAATGCCGAGCGCAGCCACGACGTCCCTAATCTGCTTAATCATTCACATCTCCATAATGCGCAATCAATTTCATTTTCGAGCTTCAAAGTTCTAACCAAGACAGTTCTAGGTTTTGGCGGCACCCACGTCCGAGCCGTCAGTACGAATTGTCTCATCCTGATTCCCATCCGCAAGCTCGTTGGTTTCAACGTTAGCCAACCGAGTTTGCGCAACGGTTGATACCGTAGAAAGCCCTAATCGGTTCAACGCCAGATCCAGCTGTCGCGAAAACTTTTTCGGCTTCACTGTGAACGCACCGGCAAACAAACGATGAATGCGTTTGTTCACTTTTAATTCTTGCGAAACCAGGTATTTACGAGCCCGCTTAACACTCTTTTTAGGCAAGTCCACGTCACGACTATCTTCGATAAGATGTCTCAAGCCATGACGCATGCGCAGCGCGTTACCAAGTTTATCTAGATACCAGAGCTGATGCTTCTGTTTCTCAGACAGCACCCCTCGGAGAAGTTCCATATGGTGTCCAGCTAGTTGACAAGACTCAGTCAACACCTGAAGTTTAAGCAACAAATCATCATCGAGCGGCTGATCGGACCAATCTTCACTGGGAAACTTGGCAACAATTTTGTAACTCTTGCGATAACTCAGACTGAGTCGTTTTCGTAAAAGCGCGTCATCAACCGAGGCAAAATAGGCATCTTCTCGCCAGAGGGCACTATCCGCAGCAAACAGTTCATTTAGCGTTGTCCAATCTGGACCTGGCAGCGGCTTGAGCGCCCTCGCCAGCATCAGCATCAAATTTGCTTGTTCGTCCTCAACTGCCTGACTTGCCAAGCGTATCGCCAGTCGCAGTGGTGCTGGCGCCTCGGTCAAGCGCGCGACAGACACCTCTAACGCGCCAATATGAGAAGCCACGTTAACCACATTAGCCGCATTTTCAGCACCAACTACGTCGGCAACTTGCGCCTCGGGTGATCCGTCCTGCGCCTCAGTAACACCCGCCTCCGATAGGACAGGTTGGATTAGTCGCCAGAGGCTTAAGATGCGACGACTGTCTCGAGCTAACAGAGACTCGGTATATATTGCTTGGGCGTCGATACCAGCATCGTCCGGCTCGACGCTCACAGCCATAGCACCGCGGACCTGGCTTTCGGCCAAATACCGTAGACAACCGCTGTTGACTTCAAGGCTACAACTTATCACCCAGTCGACTAATCGCACGAGCTCACAACCCCCATTGAGATGCCTGGGACTACACGTTTACAACGCCCACGCACAGAGGGAATGCTAGCGCTAAACCCCCTCGGAAGCGAGCCGGTAGGGTGTGTGCTAATCCAAGTGGTACACTGAGTTTCGTCCGGGAGAGATTGAGAAAGGGGTTCTCACATGGGTAACGAAGATTTGGTCCTAGTGAGCCGCGACGACGGCGTCACGACGGTGACGTTAAATCGGCCTAAAGCACTAAACGCACTATCGATGGCATTGCGTAATCGCATCAGCGAAGTCTTTGATGAAATAGCCTCCGATGGCTCCACCGAAGTCGTCATTCTCACAGCCGCAGGGCGCGCCTTCACGGTCGGTCTGGATTTGAAAGAACTGGGCGGTGAAATCGATCCAAGCGCCAAAGCCAGCAGCAGAGATATAAGCGCCGCGATAGGTGCACTACAGATCCCCATCATAGGCGCAGTAAACGGGTTCGCGATAACCGGGGGCTTCGAACTCGCCCTCATGTGCGACGTTCTTATCGCCACGCCCGATGCAAAATTCGCGGACACGCACGCCAGAGTCGGTGTTGTTCCTGGTTGGGGTTTGTCACAGAGGTTACCCCGTCTGATTGGTATCAATCGAGCCAAGGAACTCAGTCTCACAGGTAACTACCTCGACGCGGAAACCGCCGACCAGTGGGGATTGGTCAACCGAGTCATACCTGCAGACGAGTTGCTGCCCACTTGTCAGAAACTGGCCAGAGATATCCTCTCGACCGAGCCTGTAACTCGCGGTGAGATCCGACGAATCATGGACGCCGGTTGGCACAGCACGTTAGCCCAGGGACTAGATACGGAGTATGAAGCAAGCCAGACCCATTCACGCGCCCAGCGCCCATCGGAGCAGGTCGCTTCGCGCCGAGCAGCGATCCAAGATCGTGGGCGCGCACAAACGAACGAAGACTGAGATGCTCAACCAGATCCACTTTCAAGCTCATTTCCGAACACAGTTCTCGACGCCACGCCTTGTAGCGTTCGCGCTAGCAATCATGATTGCGCTACCTAGTACTGCAGCGGTGCCGTTTTCTCGCCCAGCTGGAGCAGCTGAGACGATCGAAGTCGGTGCAGGCTACATTGCTCTATTTACCTGTTCTGCCCATTTTATTATGGGACGTCCGCTCGAAGACATAATGCGTGTCGAAATGGTTGATATCGCACCGTTCGAACCACCCCTACCGGAAATCGATACGGACCGACAACTCGTCCGTGCAACGGACCATGACGGCAATGTGGCAATCGCCGCCTTTCGGGACACGATGGGCTGTACTGTTTTGCCACCACATTGGACTGAGGCTGACATCGTCAAGCTGCCCTATGTCGCCTACCCGCCTCGTCCCGATGTATCAGCCCTACCATTTCCTGAGGGAGACAAAGCCAATCCCAAGATGAACCGCGCTCAGCGTGCCGTCTTGAGCCGCGCCTTAGACGGAAAATCATTCGGTGAAAAAACGGTCACTTTGGCTACAGTCATCATTAAGGATGGCGAAATTGTGGGTGAACAGTATCGCCCCGGATTTGGTATCCACACGGGTTACCGAACCTGGTCGACAGCAAAAAGTATCGCCGCAACTTTGGTCGGTATTGCATCCCACGCTGGCTTAATCGATATCGATCAACCGCTCGGAATCCCTGAGTGGCAGTATTTCAAAGACCCCCGTCAAGAAATAACCTGGCGACATCTACTGAACATGTCTTCCGGCCTGCAAAGCGCTGGCGCCGGTACCGGCGCAATCTATTTCGGCGGCCAGGATGCCGTCAGCGCCATCACGACGACACCCCTTGTGGCAGACCCAAATACCGTCTGGAAGTATGCCAACGGAGATACCCTACTGCTGCTCTATGGGTTGCGGCACGTTCTAAACGACGATCTGCGCTACCTCAGATATCCCTATGAGGAACTGTTCCTGCGCATCGGGATGTATGACTCCCGTTATGAAACCGATCATCTGGGTAACTTCATAGGTTCTAGCCAAATGTACACGACTGCCCGTGATCTGGCCCGATTCGGCCTACTTTATCTGCAGGAAGGGATCTGGAACGGGGAACAAATCTTGCCAGAAGGTTGGTCTGAATTGGTCGCAACCGCTGCACCGGCACTAGCCCGCCAGGACGGCAAGCAAGGTTATGGTGGTCAGTTTTGGCTGCTCGATCGACTACCTGGCGTACCGGAGGGCACCTATACGACTTCCGGCAACAAAGGCCAACTGACGACCATCATTCCCAGTGAAAATATGGTCATCGTCCGCACCGGTGTCGATCCGAACGGTGTCGCTTGGCAACACGCCAAGTTTATCGCGGCTGTACTTGAAACGTTCTAACTCGCGCGCTTAGTCAGCTCCAATTAAACAGTGATAAGCGCCTATGAGTCCTGGCTCAGTTTCAGTCACGATCTGTATCGGTATCCCTTTCACATAGTCCGACATCAAGCCTTTTTCCTCGAAGCGACGGCGCAAGGGTGATGTAGTCAAAAAATCAACTATCCTCGGCGCAATGCCACCCGCTATGTAGACCCCACCCTGAGCACCGACAGTCAGTGCTAGGTTCCCGGCACAGCAGCCGAGCAAACTTGCAAACAGCTCCATCGTTTGATGACAAACGGGCTCTGCCATGCTGACACCAGCAGCACTGATCTCTTCAGCTGATCGTTCATCGGGTTGAGCCCCCCACATGAGGGACGTGGCTCGATACAAGTTGCAGATGCCGGTTCCACTGAGCACTGACTCCCAACTGACCTGGCCGGTGTCCTGACTCAAGATCGACCAAACTTCAGTTTCGAGATGACTGGTCGGGCTCATGTCCGCGTGCCCACCTTCACCGGGCAGAACAGTCCAACCACGATCACTCGCTTTCGTTAGCGTTGCCATCCCGAGACCACTCCCGGGTCCGAGAACCGCTTTCGTCGATGGTTGTGTCCCGACATCGGTACCGCCAACTTGAACGGTGCTTGTATAGAATGGGACACCGCTCGCTACTGCAAAAAAGTCATTCACAAGGCGCACGCGACTGCGCAAAATCTGAGCACAATCTTCAGTATTAAAATGCAGACCTGTGTTTGTCACTGCAATGGATCCATCGGCACGTACTGGTCCTGCCACAGCAAACAACGCTTCATCCGTCCCATCTGAGTGGTTCACGCTAGCTAGGGCATTGATCGCATCCGACAACATATCTTGAGCGGTTTGATAGCTGGCAGTTTGCCCAACCCAAATCTCACCAGTCCGCACGCCATCGACCACTGTCTGAAAACGCGCATTCGTCGCGCCTATGTCGGCTATGAGATTGCTCATTTCTGTTATCAATCTTGCAATTCTTGTAAGGTCTTATTAGGACACACTGAACCACCAACATGAAGCCGTTGAAAACAATCAGTCTCAAACAAAAGCTCCGAAGCCTGCTGCTACTGGTTTCGCTCTTTGCCGTTGCCGACTTAGCACTCGCTCAAGAGACGCTACGAGTCGCGTTGCCCGGAGAACCGGAGACCCTCGATCCGCATCGCTACAACCTCCGTCTAGAAGAGACGTTGTTGAACGAGCTTTTTCTCGGTCTAACTACGTTCGATGCGCATGGCGGGATTGTCCCAGGCGCGGCGCAAAGTTGGACCACAAGCGAAGATGGTTTGGTGTGGACATTCAATCTGCAGCGAAATCTATCGTGGTCAGACGGCAAGCCCCTCAACGCGCATGACTTCGTCTACGCCTACCGAAGACTGCAAGATCCAAACACCGCAGCTAGCCTTGCCTACTTTATGTACATGCTAAAAAACGCAGCTGCCATCAACACGGGCAAGATGCCGCTCGATTCACTGGGTGCTAACGCCATCGACGATTACACGCTCGCATTGACCCTCGAAAAACCTTATCCGTTTTTGTTAGAGCGACTTCTTTATCCCACCGCCTACCCTGTACCGAGGCACGTGATCGAGCAACATGGCAAACTTTGGACCAAGCCGCAGAACTGGGTTTCCAATGGCGCCTACACGCTGTCAGATTGGATACCACGCGCGCATATCGACATGTCTGAGAATGAGCACTTTGCACAACCTGGTGCAATCAAGAATTTGCGCTACATTCCGGTGACAAGTGAACAAACCGCCTATAACCGCTTTCGCAGTGGCGAGTTGGACGTAATTGGCGCCTTCCCTATCGGTGAGCTAGAGAATTTGCGCGAGCAACGACCTGATGAGCTGCGCATCTCAAACCTCCTTTCGATGATGTATCTCGTTTTCAATACGCAACGTCCACCGTTCGACGATGTACGCGTTCGTCAGGCGCTATCTTTGGCGGTTGACCAAACGATAATCACTGACAAGGTATTAAAAACCGGCAGCTTACCCGCGCACAGCTTCGCCCCCGCCCTAATAGCCGACTACGACGCTTTTGAGCTTCCGCATAAAGATGCCCCGTTCTCAGAACGGCAAAACAAAGCCCGCCAACTGCTGAAGCAGGCAGGGTTTGCCGACGGTTTAGAGATTACGCTGCGCCACATCAATGGGCTTGAGAACAAAAAAGTAAACCTCGCCATAGGCGGTATGTGGAAGGCAATTGGCGTTAACGTCAAGTTGCAACAAGCCGATATACGTGGCCACTTCGCGGACTTGCGCCAGGGCTCGTTTGATGTCGCATGGGCTGGTTGGGTGGGTGAAAACAATGCAGAGCACTATCTGAGTCTGCTGCAGTCAGACATCGGCAACGTTAACTATGGGCGTTTCGATAACAAGACTTTCGATGATGTCATGGCGCAAGTACAGCTAACCAAAGACGTTAGACCGCGCAACGAACTACTGCGAACTGCCGAAGAAATTGCGACGCATTTTTATCCAGTCGTACCACTTTACACTACAGCCGTACGCAGTCTTGTTAACAACAATATCGACGGCTGGTTTAACAACGGTCGTGATATGCATCAAGCACGATATTTAAGCTGGCGAAAAATAACCCAAACACGGAGAAAAATATGGGCATAGGCGCGGGAATCGGCATCGCCAACTTCAATTTGGGCGATGCACGCGGATTTTGGAAGTGGGTAGATTTGTGCGACAACGGTGGCGTAGATTCAATTTGGCAGAGCGATCGCATCATTGATCCAGTGCCAAATCTAGAAGCAATGAGCGTGATGGCAGCACTCGCTGGCGGCAGCAAAAACCTTAAGTTCGGTATGAATGTTGCGAGTCTAGGTTTACGCAATCCAGTACTGACCGCCAAGCAATGCGCAACGATAGATGTTTTAAGCGAAGGTCGATTACTACCTGCCTTTGGCGTCGGTAGCGCCTTGTCTCGAGATTTCACGGCGACGGGCACACCGACAAAGGGCCGTGGGAAGCGAACAGATGAAGGTCTACAAATCATGTCTCGTCTTTGGTCCGAAGACAAAGTCACCTTCGCAGGAGAGTACTACCAGCTAGACGAAGCCACGATCGCACCTAAACCGGTGCAAAGCCCGCTCCCGCTTTGGGTTGGCGGATCCGCCAAACAAGCTATCGAACGAACCGCTACATGGGGCACCGGTTGGCAAGCGGGCATAGAAAATGCAGCAGACGTCAAACCCGTGATCAGTGCAATCAAGACCCGTGCCGCCGAGCTAGGTCGCCCAATAGCGACAGATCACTTCGGCGCAGGGTTTGGCTTTCGCTTCGGCTCACCGGATGATCCCATCGTGACCAAGTACAATGAGATGCTTACGAAACGCCTCGGCAAGGAACCATCAGGGTTTAGTGCCGTTGGCGGCGTAGCCGAGATGATGGCGCTCGTGCACGAGTTTCACGATGCAGGCGTGCACAAATTCATATTGCGACCTATCGCATCCGGCGCCGACGAGATGCTTGAACAAACCAAACTCATGGTCGAGAAACTGATCCCGGAGATCGACGCCTTGAATGCCGCCTGAATCTTACGCCTGTGGCAGCTGGGCACGTCCTGCGGCAACGTAGCCTCGATTCCAAGTAGGGCTAATCGTCAGATCGTTGATACAAACGTGAGTCGGTAATTCAGCCAGGAAACGGATTACATCACCGCAATCTTCAGATTGAACCATCTGAGCTCGGTCTTCGTCACTGACGGGAATTGGTCTGTTATCCAATATTGGCGTAGCGACCTCACCCGGACAAATCGCCGTGGCACGCACCCCGTAGGTACAGGCCTCCATGTTGAGACTTTCATTCATCGCGTTCATGGCATGTTTCGCCGCGGTATAGGCAGGTCCTGTAACAATGCCGACATGTTTACCAGCCCAAGATGAGATGTTGATGATGAGCCCATCACCTTGTTCTTTCATTTGTGGCAACACGGCCTTACAACAGTAGAACGCGCCGTCCAAGTCAATCCGGATAACCGAGTCCCAATCCTCCAGAGAGACGTTGTGCCAATTTCGTTCTTTAACGTTTATACCAGCACTGGCGACCATCACATCAATCCTGCCGTGCGTATCGATAATACGCTTGGCCACATCAGCGACCGCCGACTTGTCCGCAACGTCCAACGGCTCTATCGAGGCGCGCCCCTGACACCGTGCTGCGACTTCCTCGAGCTTCTCCTGTCGCCGCCCAGACAACACAACATGCATTCCGGCATCGGCTAGTGCCACTGCCCCACCTTCGCCGATACCAGTTCCTGCACCTGTCACCCAAGCAACCTTATCTGTTAGATCTCGCATTTCTTCTCCTTTTGTTGTACGAATAGCTCCATGTTCTGGAACATATCATGATGGAGTAATTATGCAGACAGATTCTTCAACCCGTGACCGCACGGCGAACGAGAATACGCAGCTCGATCAATATTTGAGCCAACTAGCAGTCGATGGTTACACCGTCATTGAACAACTTATCCCTGAACAATTGGTGCAGCGCATCCGCTCGGAGCTCGATCCCTATCTACAAAAAAAGAAGATGGGTCGGAACAATTTTGAAGGCGAGCACTCAGAGCGAGTCTATGCATTGCTGGCCAAATCTCATGCCATGGCTGAAATCATCGAACACGAGACAATACTGGCTATCTTGGATCGTCTCCTACCCAACAACTACCTGCTCTCGGCGGCACTGGCTATCAACGTCCACCCTGGGGAGACACCACAACCATTTCACATCGACGACGGCGCAGGGGGCCTCGGTCTGCCGCGACCACGTCAAGCATATGGCATAAGCACCATTTGGGCATTCGACGATTTCACCGCGGACAATGGCGCAACTGAGGTTGTTCCCGGCAGTCATCACTGGCCTGACGATCGGGAGCCACAAGAGTCAGAGATCGTAAAAGTAACCATGCCTGCCGGTAGCGTTGTTGTTTTTCAAGGTACCTTGCTACACCGCGGCGGAGCCAACAATTCACAAGACATACGTCTAGGCATTACCCCCCAATATTGCGCACCGGGTCTGCGCCAAATTGAGAATATGGTATTGGCAGTGCCGCCAGAGAAGGCTCGTTACTACTCCGACAAAATCCAAAACATGCTCGGCTACAACATCATCGATCCGGGTTTTATGGGCTACGTGGATGGCCAACATCCAAAGAAAGTGATAAACCCGGATTACCAAGGCCGAAAGTACAGAGCAGAACTACCGGCGCCATAGAAGCGAAAGATTGCGAGAGTGGATCGAGATACCACCTTGAGACTAAAGATCGAGTTCTAAGGTCATCAGACCGTCTCCGCGACTTATGCGTCACCGGACTCTTCCTCACTCGAATCGACCGGCATCGGCATATCCCAGAGCGAGTGACGCAGGTGTTGGCGACGCTCAGCCATCGCGAGCCACTGGTTGAATCCACTTTTCAGTATTGCTTTTAGGCAGTTTGCAGTCATGGCAGCGCTCTCGTTGATGGAACATCATTCTAGCTGCCGCCTCCTGACACCAGTCTGTCAGTAGCTCTCCGCAATCCAATTAAAATCGGCATGTCTACTGCCACCGTTGTGTCAGTAGGGGGCTAGTCGAGCCGCTTGATACTGCTACTATGCATGGCATGAGACCTGCTGACAGACTATTTCAAATCGTTTTGCAACTTGGTAGAGGCCGAGTCGTCACAGCCGCTACCCTGGCGGAACGCCTGGAAGTGAGCGAAAGAACAATCTATCGCGACATACAAAACCTTATGACTTCAGGTGTTCCTATCGATGGTGAGGCTGGTGTCGGATATCGGCTACACCGCGGCTATCAGGTGCCGCCCATGATGTTTGATCAAGACGAAATACAAGCGCTGATCTTCGGCGCGCAGGTTGCGACCCGAGTCGGCGATCACGAACTTGCCGCCGCGGCAGAACGAATTCTCGATAAAGTGGATGCCGTCTTACCGGAGAACATACGACCACAACTTTCCTCACAAGCCGTCGTCGTACCGAATTTCAACGACTGGCAGTCTGAGGAGACCACTCAGACACTCGGCAACGTACGTGACGCGATCAATGAACACAGGCGTCTGTATGTCTCCTACACCGACGCCTCGGGTGACGAAACCGAACGCATAGTATGGCCACTTACACTCCTCTACTGGGGTTACAGCTGGGCAGTTGGTGCATGGTGTGAGCTGCGCCAAAGTTTCAGAACCTTTCGCGTCGATCGGATTGTTGAAGCGCGTTCGTTAACTACTCAGTTTCCGGACGAATCAGGCAAACGGCTACAGGATTATTTCGACCAGGCTAATGGCTCTCGTTAATCCCGATCTTGCTGCAACTCACGCTCGATCCGTGGCGCCATACGGTCCTGCCACTTTATCTCTAGAAAGCGAGGCTGAAATTCAGGCGGCGTGCGCTCAATCGTCAGAGTTGTAAAGATCGCCACGACGAGTGATGCACCAGCAACTAACCAATACACCCTCTCGTAGGGATCAAAGTGTTTGCGCCAACGACGCTCCTTGGTCTTGAGCCATTTTTCCTCAAGCGTTGCAGGTTCGGTTTCGTCCAGCGGTGGCGGGTCGGGTTCTTGCACATCTACCCCGACTTCCAAGCGTAGGTATTCATCACTCGCATCACCCACGGGAGCCAATGTATCCAAGCGCTGCTTCAAATGACGAAAGTCTCGGCGCCATCCCTCAGGATCGCGGTACGCAGCTCGAGCTAAACTGACTGCTGGATGAGGCAATAGCCTGCGCAGTTGCACCGCCATATGCCTAACCCAGGGCGCGAACCAGAACACACAAGCAATGAACTCCCCGATCAAGACCCAATACCAGGCACGATTTTTACCTTGCGCCAGCTGAATCAACAGCATGGCGTCAACGATACCGATAGGCCAGTTTAGGGCCGCAGCAGGTAAAACAATGACTTCGTTGGTATGCCAAGGATGGCTGCCGCCATCGACCATTAAATCCATTTCATTTTTAATGTTGAGACGGGCACACCAATGGCGCATCCGCTTGTGCAGCTTGTCACTCCCTGGTCGCTTATCCTTTGGCGCTTGTGCGGTCGTCAAGCCAACTCTTTGACCTAGCCTGTAGACATGGTAGATCACACCAACTAACCAGGCACTGAGCACTGCAATGGTGACGTACTGAGGAATCGTGGTGACATAATGCCGATAGCTATCCACATAGACCGCCATTCGTATATCACTCAGCCAGACTAGAAATGGAACGACAATGAGAGCAAGAAGAGCGGCTTTGCGATACAGGATGTGCATCTTTTCACCGTACTTCGGACTAATCACGCGACCGAAACCGGCAAAGGCTAACGACAGTAGGAACGCCAACAACATGATCCTGCCGCCCTGAGGCAGGGTATCGAGCGACATCGCTGTAACTTCGAACAAGTATTCCATTTAGGTATCCCCGCGCCCCCTAGCCGAGCTCTACGCACCCACCATCGTGTTATACAAACCTCTGAAGCTGAGGTCTAGAGCCGTCACCACAGCGATATAGCCATAAAAATGAAGCATGCCAATCTGTATTGGGTTACGTAACGCCCACCCGACCACGTTCCCGACGCCATAACTTGCGATCGCCCCCACCCCGATACCCAACCAGATGCGCCACTCGACTGGCGTAACCAAGCCAAGAACTAATGTTGTTAGATCTACCAGGATGCTGATCAGAAGCAAGACCAGCATCATGTTGGCCAGCCGCAAACGGGCAACTTTCGCGGTTAAGAAAACGATCCACAACATGAACATTGTGAGCTCTGCGAAGATCCTCAAAATCACAAACACGAGATGATCTAGGTAAACAAAATGCTGCAGGAGGGCGCTTGCCGCAATGGCGCCGAAAAGACTCGCGATAAATAGCTTACGAGCGTAAAGAATTCGTTCCGGCGAGCCTCGTTGAAAGAGAATGCGTAGGAGGCTGTGTAGGAGAGTCATACGTCGCGCAACAATTCCGCGAGTTCAACCAGATTCTTTCTATTTTGATCGATATCCCGAGTACCAAAATCTAATACCAGCTCATCTACACCAGCATCGCGATAAGATTTTGCGGTTGCGCATACTTCTTCAGGCGTACCTTTCAAAGTACGGCGGTCAGCAAAGGGCTTATCCCACGGTTCATAGTCTGGGTCAGTCACCAAATCCACTACGCATCGTATGCTGACATGTAGGTCTTCCATTTTGACCCCCATGGAGTCTCGGAGGGTCGCGAGATCTGCACCGAGCTCATTAGGGCTTTTCCCCAAGGCATGCCAGCCCTGACCGAACTTTGCCACTCGCCGAAGTGCCGGTGGCGCGCCACCACCCACATGGACCGGCAGTCTGGTCTGGACAGGCTTAGGCTCAAATCGTTGCCCAGAAAACTTATAGTAAGGACCATCGTGCTCAGGTACATCTTGATACCAAAGTGCCTCCAACGAAGCTAATACGTCGTCAGTCCGTTGACCACGGTCCGCGAAGGAAATGTTGAGATTGTTGAATTCTTCTTCGGCAATCGCCACACCCACACCGAGATCAACGCGGCCTTGAGAAAGATGGTCTAGCGTTGCAATCATTTTCCCAAGTCGTGCCGGGTGATGCCATGGCAAAACTAATACCGAGGTACCGAGACGAATTCGCGATGTGGAACAGGCGATCGCGGTCAAGACCGTCAACGGGTCAAAATACGGGCGATCACCAAGCCGCTTCGCAACATACTCTGCGTGGAAAAGGTGTTCACTCACCCAAACACTGTTGTACCCCAGACGCTCGGCTTCAGTGGCCAGCTCTACCAGGTTACCGACTGCGTCGACGCCCTGGTTGTTTGGGACCGAGTAACCGAGCTTCACTGGTTATCCTTTCATACTGGCAAGGAACTCTAAGGTCCGTTCTTGCGCGCCGTCTTCGGTCGGCATGATCGCTGCGTTGAAGTCGGTAACACCCATATCTTCAAAGCGTTTGATTTCGCCCCGTAGCGTGTTTTCGTCACCGACGATGGCAATGTCAGCAGGTCCGGCCGCGCCTTCACGATCCAACATCGCTCGATAGCTCGGCAATTGGCCGTAAATAGTCAACGTCTCGGCAATTGTTGCCCGTGCTTGATCTACATTGGTGGTCAAGACAATTGGTAAACCAGCAACGACAGTTGGATCCGCATTACCCGCATCGCGTAAGGACGGCAGTATGTGTGAATCCATGGTCTTGGGACCAACCATCCAAGTGTTCGTACCGTCTGCCATTTGCGCCGCGAGTTTCAACATGACGGGTCCTAGTGCGGCGACGACAACAGGCAGTCGATCTGCGCCAGGAACGGTTAAATCCACACCTTGCACCCGATAATGTTCACCTTGGAAATTTGCTTGTTCGCCCCGAGCAAGCGGCATTAGTACACTCAGATATTCACGCATATGCTTAGCGGGCTTGTCGTAGGACATACCGAGCATCGTTTCAATCACAATCTGGTGTGACAGCCCGATCCCTAGTGTGAATCGATTGTTCGAAGCCGCTGCCGTTGTTAATGCCTGTTGTGCAATCGCGGTGGGATGTCGTGGATAAGTTGGCGTCACCGCGGTACCTAGGCCAATCGTTTTAGTTTCACGACCTATTAACGCAAGTGTTGAGATCGCATCAAAACCAAAAATATTAGCGAGCCAAACGTTGTCTAAACCCTTCGCCTCGGCGTTTTTAGCGATGTTGATCACATCATCTAAGGTTGCGTTCGTGCCATCCGCGCCAATCATTGTGCCAATTCTCATATCTTTGTTCGTCACTCGTAAAAATTTGAGGCAAGAGCGTCCATCACTCCTGCGTTTAATTCAAGCTGAATTGGCGGCATAATCCGGCGCCTTATTTTCTTAACTTCTTAAAGGTATCCATAAATGTCAGAGTCTGACAAAGAAACCATCGCCATCTTGGGCGGAACAGGTGACCTCGGCACTGGTCTCGCAATTCGCTGGTCGAAAGCGGGTTACAAAATTGTGATTGGGTCACGAACGTTAGAGAAAGCCCAAACAGCGGTTGCCGCGCTGCAGGAGATCAGCCCTGAAACACCGGCTGAGGCTATGGAAAACCTGGACGCCTCAGGCGCGGGGGACATCGTCGTTTTAACCGTACCTGCCGAGCACCAGATATCCACGCTCGATTACGTTAAGGCCAATTTGACCGGCAAGATCCTAATCGACGTAACAGTACCGCTGGTGCCACCAAAGGTCGGCACCGTGCAGTTACCCCCAGAGGGAAGTGCGGGTAAGCGAGCACAAGAATTTTTAGGTGAAGACGTCATGGTAGTCACGGCCTACCAAAACATTGCAGCCCACCTTCTGCAGCAGGATGTCACGATCGAATGTGACGTACTGGTATGTGGCAACAAAAAAGCAGCACGCGAAAAGGTCATCCAGTTGACTAAAGAAGCCGGTATGAATGGTTGGCATGCCGGTCCGGTGGCAAACTCAGCGGCTGCAGAAGCGCTCACTTCCATCCTTATCCAGATCAACCGTGGTGGTATCTTGTCCCACTCAGGTATCAAAATAATTGGTCAGGAACACTGATGACAACACCTGGCTTTGCCGTCGTTCCCGTCTCCGGTATGCCTATGGTGGAGCCTGGGGACGATCTCTGCGCCCAAATCCTCGACGCATTGCAACGCAATGAACTCAATTTGGTGAATGGCGACGTTATTTGTATCGCGCAAAAAGTTGTCTCTAAAGCCGAAGGACAACTGATTGACTTGAACGACGTCACGCCCTCCCAAAGGGCGATCGCGCTGGGCGAAGAAACTGAAAAGGATCCACGCCTGGTTGAGCTCATCCTGCAAGAATCCACAGACATCCTGCGCCAACGAATTGGCGTACTCATTGTGCGGCACAAGCTCGGCATGGTCGGTGCCCACGCCGGTATTGATCAATCGAATGTCGATCACGAAGGCGGAGAAAAAGCACTGCTCCTGCCCAAGGATCCAGATGCCAGCGCCCGCAATCTAGCGAGCGCAATCAGCGAACGCCTAGGTGTCTCGGTCGGAATCATAATCACAGATTCGCACAATCGCCCTTGGCGTATGGGCACAATCGGCGCGGCTATTGGCTGCGCGGGGATTACAGTTTTGGACGATCACCGTGGTGGCGAAGATGTTTATGGTCGCGAACTGAAAGTGACCCTCATCAATCGCGCAGATGCCCTGGCCGCTGCCGCCACACTTGTGATGGGTGAAACCACAGAAAAAATTCCGCTCGCACTGATCCGTGGATTGCCTAGTGAAAACAGTGAGCAAGCGGCCGCAGACATTAACCGCCCACTGGAAGAAGACCTCTTTAGATAGGGTTTGATGTGTCAAAAACCTCGATCAATCACAAGCAAAAAATACTGGCAATCACCGGTGGCGTGGGTGGTGCGAAGTTGGCACTTGGATTGTCGAAGGTGCTCACTGAGGACGAACTCCTCTTTGCAGTGAACACAGGTGATGACTTTGAACACCTGGGCTTGCACATTTCACCAGACATCGACTCGCTCACGTATGCCCTCGCAGAGGAAAATAACCAGGAGCTCGGTTGGGGCAGACAGGGTGAAACCTGGCAGTTCATCGAATCCCTCGACGCACTCGGCGGCGAATCATGGTTCCGCCTTGGCGACAAGGACATGGCTCTCCACACGCACAGAACCCAACTTCTCAATTCCGGTGCCACGTTAACCGAGGCGACATCAGCAATAACGAGCGCAATGCAAATCTCGCACACTGTGGCGCCAATGACTGACGCACCCGTGCGCACTATTGTGCATTCAGACCAAGGCGATCTCGCGTTCCAACACTATTTTGTTCGTGAGCAGTGTCAGCCCGCCGTTACAGGTTTTAGTTTTAATGGCCTAACGGAAGCAAAATTAAATCCAGCGATTGAAGCTTGGCTCGAGGGATGCACAGGTATTGTCATCTGTCCCAGTAACCCCTATGTCTCGGTTGACCCTCTCCTAAAACTCGACGGCTTTGCAGAACGGCTGAGAAATCTTCCTGTAGTCGCCATATCCCCGATCGTGGGGGGGATCGCGATTAAGGGCCCTGCGGCCAAAATGATGGCGGAATTAAATGTACCCGCCAGCGCTCAGGCTGTCGCCGAGCACTATAAACACCACTATCCTGGGTTGATGAATGGCTTTGTCGTCGACAAAACTGACGCGATAGAAGCAGCGACGATCACAAATGGCTTAAAAATTCCAACTATCGTGACTAATTCCATCATGGTAACGTTGCAAGATCGTGTGGACTTAGCCCACGCGACACTTGGGTTTTTACGCGATTTGGCACCCTGAGGCCAAATTTCGTAACTCGGTTTCGGCAACTCAGTCGTGCAGCCGCTAAAGGGCACGAATAGGGGTCGAACAACCGCACTATTAACTAAATATGGGAGAGGCCAATGTGGGCAATCGTTCCCGTTAAGACGTTTGATCGAGCGAAACAACGTCTAGCTAACGTTTTAAACGAAGAAGAACGACGCTCATTGATGATGGCCATGGCACGCGACGTGCTGACCTGTCTGTCTACCTGTTCAAATCTTTCCGGCATCCTTATCGTTTCCCGTGCACCTGAAGCAGACGCATTGGCGCAAACTTTTGCGACTGAACGTTTTGCTGAAAGCCCCGATGCGAATCTACCCGAATCACTTGAACAAGCGACTCAACATCTGATAGCTAACTTTGACGCCAAGGGTGTCATCGTCGTGCCAGCAGATGTGCCCGGCATACTACCCGACGAACTTGATGCAATACTCAGCGCGCATGAAGACATAACGATCATGCCCGATGCCGAAAATGTGGGCACCAACGGTTTGATTTGCTCGCCGCCGGGGCGCATTCCCTACGTCTTCGACGGCAAGAGTTTCAAACCTCATGTTGATGCTGCCTTCGCATCTGGGGTCACGCCAAGAATAGTTCCCGGTTCCCGGTTCACGCTGGATATCGATCTGCCAGCAGATTTGCTTACGCTTTGCGAAACCGCACCGAATAGTCAGACAGCCACCTATCTCGAACGAGACGGCATAACTCAGCGCCTGAAGAGCCATTCAAACTCCCATTCTGGATAACACATGATTGATCAAATTCTAGAGCGCGCCCTCGACGGCGTCGCACCCTCGCACGATGAAGCGCTGGCCCTCGCAGACTTTGACAACACTCGAGCCCTAGCTGATGTGGCTCAAGTCATCCGTGACCGCGGCTTCAATAACGTGGTCACTTACTCCAAGAAAGTTTTCATCCCTTTAACCCATTTGTGTCGTGATGTTTGTCATTACTGCACGTTTGCAACCGTACCGCGTAAAGTTAAAGCCCCCTACATGAGCATCGATGAAGTGCTCGAAGTAGCGCGTCACGGCCAAGCAATGGGATGCAAGGAAGCGTTGTTCACACTAGGTGAGAAGCCAGAGCTACGCTACAAAGCAGCTCGAGAGGCTCTCGCGGAGATGGGCTACGAATCGACCACCGACTATCTGTTTGCCGCGGCAGAGGCTGTCTTTAAAGAGACCGGATTACTGCCTCACTTAAACCCCGGCAACCTCGAACCAGAAGAGCTCGAACGCTTGAAATCGGTTTCACCTAGCATGGGTATTATGCTCGAGTCTGCATCTGACCGACTGACCGAAAAAGGCATGCCGCACTACGGCTCACCGGACAAAATCCCTGCCGTACGGCTAGAAACATTGCGCAACGCCGGTAAGGCAAAGGTACCGTTTACGACGGGCATCCTCATCGGCATCGGCGAAACAAGACAAGAGCGTGTCGAAAGTCTGCTTGCGATAAGAGAGATCCAGAACGAGTACGGCCATATTCAAGAGATCATCGTGCAGAATTTCCGCGCCAAAGAAGAGACCAAAATGGTCAACGCGCCGGAGCCAGATCTAAACGAACTACTGTGGACGATCGCTATCGCGAGGATTCTCTTTGGCGCCACAATGAGCGTTCAAGCACCACCCAATCTGAGCCCTGGTGTACTACCACAAATTGTTCATGCTGGGATTAACGACTGGGGCGGCGTCTCCCCCGTTACGCCGGACTTCGTCAACCCCGAAGCGCCGTGGCCACAATTGGCAGACCTCACACGCGAAACCGCAGTCGCTGGTAAATTCCTAACCGAACGCCTGACCATCTATTCCGACTACGCACGAGATCTCGATAGTTGGGTACACCCTGATTTGCATGTACGCGTACTCGAGATGATCGACGGCGAAGGTATGCCCCGCGTAGACGAATGGTGTCCAGGTGATGTCGACATGCCACCGCCAACTGACATCATGACAGCAATCATGGACGCGCCATCACATGTATCAGCTGACGTCCAAGAGATTATCGACAAGGTCGGTACCGAAGACTTGACCGAACCCGATATCGTGCGGCTCTTCCAAGCTAGGGGTGATGATTTCACGGCAGTTACTCAGGCCGCAGATCGGCTCCGTCGTAGCGTCAACAACGACACCGTGAGCTTTGTTGTTAACCGCAACATAAACTACACAAATATTTGCTACTTCAAGTGCCAGTTCTGTGCATTCTCAAAAGGTAAGCTCGCCGAAAATCTACGCGGACGACCCTACGATTTGTCTGAAGAGGAAATAACGAGACGAGTCCAGGAAGCATGGGATCGGGGCGGGACGGAAGTCTGCATGCAGGGCGGTATTCACCCCGAATACACTGGCGAAACCTATGTCGAGATCCTGAAGACCGTTAAAAGAGCAGTACCGGAAATGCATATCCATGCCTTTTCACCACTCGAGGTCTGGCAGGGTGCGGCAACCCTAGATATGGAGTTAGTCCCGTATCTCGAAATGCTCAAGGAAGCAGGACTCGGCACCCTACCAGGAACTGCCGCAGAAATTCTTGATGACGAAATCCGCGCAGTGATCTGTGCCGACAAGATCAATACCAGCCAATGGTTGGATGTTATGCGTGCATCTCACAGCGTTGGTTTCAACACGACGGCGACCATCATGTACGGTCACGTCGAAGGATATCAACACTGGGCTCGCCACCTAATGCGCGTTCGTGACTTACAAAAAGAAACCGGCGGCTTTACAGAATTCGTGCCGCTACCTTTTGTGCATATGGAAGCGCCCATGTATCTGAAAGGCAAAGCTCGCAAAGGTCCGACCTTCCGAGAAACAGTGCTTATGCACTCAGTCGCTCGACTTGCCTTCCACGGCTATATCGACAACATCCAAGCCAGCTGGGTGAAGATGGGGCATGAAGGTGTGAAAGCATGCCTCAACGCCGGCTGCAACGATCTCGGTGGCACACTCATGAACGAGTCGATCAGTCGCGCTGCAGGGACCCAACATGGTCAAGAAACATCGAGCGATGAGATGCGACGCATCATCCGCACGCTAAATCGCAATCCACGGCAGCGCTCGACCGCTTATGGCAAAGTGACGCAAGAGCGCGAGAGCGCCGGACTGAGCGCTGGCGAGTTGACCGACATCATCAACACACCAGCTCGCAAATATGAGCGTAAAACACCCTCTGCAAGCTTGGTTAGGAACGATCTGATTGATGCGGTTAATGTCTCGGGGTAAGGGTTCTCTTATCCCAACTAGTCAATCTTAAGAATTTGAGTTAACCCATACTCATGTTCGGCCCACCGCTGACAAAGGACGTTGACGGTCTCCGCGATGCTTACCTGGAATCAGCCAGCCGAGCCGAGGGTACCAACGATTTCGGTTCGCGAGACTTTATCGAGCCGTTAGATATCATGTTGGGCGACCTGGTTAGGCGCGCGCATCTGACCGCATTTGGTCATCTTTTAGCACGCTACTATCTCAAACAGATATTGCGCATGCGGCTCAAGATCCAGCGTGCAGCACCCGCTAGCGAATCGATTGTGCAACGCCCGATCTTCATTCTAGGCTTACCGAGAACGGGTACGACGCTCTTACACGAACTCCTGTCCCAGCACGAAGACTTACGCGCACCGACCTTTCATGAATCCCATCACTATCCGAACCATAATTGGCGTGAGCCGTTCGCAAAGGCGCTGACCCACGCGCAACTTTTCGTAGTCGATAGGTTAGCGCCAGCGTTCAAACGCATACACGAACTTCGCGCATACGGGCCACATGAATGCGTGTCGATACAAGGATATGCACTGCGCAGCATGCAATTCCACGTCGCATTTCGACTCCCTCTATACAACCAGTGGATGATGTCGAACTTTGACTGGGGTCCGGCATACCGGATGCACTCCCGATACCTATCACAGCTATCCCAAAGCGGGGAGCGATGGGTCCTCAAAGCACCCGGCCACATGCTGGGACTAGATGCTCTGATCGAGCAGTATCCAGACGCTCTGTTCATCCAAACACACAGAAATCCATTGGAAGTAATCCCGTCTATGGCGAGCCTCACACTCAGCCTAAGACGCATGGCCAGTCGAGACCTCAACCCCCGCGAGATCGGACACGATGTCAACAAACTCTGGCACAAAGGCATAACCACAGTCCTAGAAAAAAGAAAAACCGATCCAGCCGTCGACGCGAAGTTCATCGACATTCACTATCAGGAACTGATTAACGATCCTGCCAACACATTGGAGCGCATCGCACGGTTCGTGAAGCTCGACTGGCAAGAACCTAACACCCAATCAGTACAGACCTACCTTGATGCAAATCCTAGGCAGCGACACGGTAAGCACACCTACGATCTCGAGCAATTCGACCTTGAAGCCGACACGCTTACAGGTATGTATGAGGAGTATCAGCTCGCCTATCTTCAGCGCTAGGCGGCTAAACTTTCGAGACAGGAAGGACACGATGACGAAGGTCAAAATCGCACCCGCTTCCCCCGATGACTGGCAGTGGATCTTAGCCAACTCAGAATCGGTCGGCGGACCCACGGTCGTTAGTCGCGGCATTCTTCACACGCTCGCTGAGCATGCCGGGTTTGTGGCAACGGACCATGGAGAACGAATCGGCTTTGCCATACTCAGGTTCAGTGAAGACGACCCGGAGCTGCTCGCTATTGCTTCAGTCACTCAACGGCGCGGGGTTGGGACAGAACTCATCAAGCACTGCGAAGACATTTGCAAAGCAAACAACCACGCTCGTATCTGGTTGTGCACGACTAACGATAATCTAGGCGCCATCCGCTTCTACCAACGGCGGGGATATTCACTATCTGAGTTGCGGTCCGGTGCGTTTGAGGAAGTCAAACGCCTCAAAAATATCCAGGGTGAAATCGTTGGAGATTTTGGTATCCCCATCCGTGATGAGCTAACGCTTGAAAAACACCTGTCCTAATCCGAACGCCTAAACAGAGCAGTCAAGAATTTTGAGCGAGCCCCTCGATCTTAGTGACTCGCTTGTCGTGACGTCCGCCAGCAAACTCACTGTCGATGAACGTTTGTAGTATGAGAGCGGCGAGTTCGCTTCCGAGCACTCTCTGACCTAAGCAAATGACATTGGCATTGTTATGTTCACGAATCATTTTTGCGGAGAACGCATCGCCCACCGCTCCTGCGCGGATGCCAGGGATTTTGTTAGCAGAAATCGCCATGCCCTGACCGGTGCCACAGACCAACAAACCCAAGGTAGCGATGTCCTCTGCTTCACTCTTCAACAGTGCTCGACAAAGGTCTTGGGCTACATCTGGGTAGTCGACGGATTCACCACTCTCACTCGGACCAAAGCTGTCTGCAACTTCGTAGCCCATGTCCTGGAGCAGATCCGAAAGCTGCTCGCGCATCTCGATCCCGCCGTGGTCGCTACCTACATAGAAGCGCATATCAGTCCTTTTTATTGCGTCAGGTAGAATTTTCGCTAGTTACGAAACGGACCGCTTCGGGGATGGATTTACATACCTTCCACACTGAAGCCCATGGATATTCGTGATAAATATTCTCCATCACCTTCACGTGGGTCTCGTATTCAACAACCCACGCAATCCTACGATCGCTCCGTCCCGTCGATGCAATTTTCTGCAACGTGGGCACGCTCTCACGCACACCCTCGTGCGTAACATCGAAATCACCAGTCCGCATGTCCCAAACAGAACCAGACGTGGCCTCATAATTTTGATGCGACACGCTGCCAGCAAGTGCCTTGGTGATATCACCGAGGGTAATTTTGCCCTCACATCTGTGATGGATGACACCCTGGTCGAGATCCCATTCTGTACCTATCACTTATGTTCTCCGTGCCAGTCAGGATCTAGCATACTGCTATTGACGCGTGGAATGTAAGCGTCAAGGACGGCAACTGAACTCGCATCTGCCTCGACAAAAGTCCAAGCTTGTACCATGGGTATCGACCAAACATTCGAAACTATTCTCCGATTGAGCGTTTTTTTGACCGCCCTGATTGCCATAGCAGTGTTGGAAGCAATTTACCCTCGTCGAGTCATGCGCATTCCGAAAGTTCTACGCTGGCGGACAAATATTGGCATCTCGGTCGTTAACCAAATTCTGTCCCGTCTGGTAATCCCGGTCTCCGCAACCGCGCTCGCAATTGTTTGCGCAGAGCGTGGCTGGGGACTGTTACACCAAGTAGCGCTACCCTCTCCGTTCGAGTTTGCTTTCGCCATTATCTTCCTAGATTTCATCATTTATTGGCAACACCGTCTCTACCATCTCATACCCGTGCTTTGGCGGTTTCACCGGATGCACCACGCGGATACCGAGTTCGATGTCACCACAGGAATTCGTTTCCATCCTGTCTCAATTCTTCTTTCGGCGTTGATAAAGCTAGGCGCTGTGCTCCTCCTCGGACCAAGCGTGGTGTCTGTGGTTATTTTCGAGATCCTCCTCAACGCAACCTCATTGTTCAATCACAGCAATCTCAATCTGCCATCCTATGTGGATCGCATCTTGCGACGTATCCTGGTGACGCCAGATATGCACCGCGTTCACCACTCCACTTTACAAGACGAACACAGCCATAATTTCGGCTTTAACTTCACTTGGTGGGATTTCTTGTTTGGTTCCTACCAGGCACAACCAACCAACGGTCACACCGACATGTGTATCGGATTAAGTCAGTTTCGCGGCTCAAGTGAAATCAGGATTAGAAAACTGCTAACGCAACCTTTTCGAAACGAATAATGAATCGGAACTTAAGCCGTCGCTCTTGCTAACGCTGATCTCGAAGTACACCGGGCAAACCAATCGCCTATCTCTGCGTCACTAGCTGCCAAAGAGCGAAACTGTGGTCGCAGCAATAAACACGCCGTGTTTAGATCCACAACACTAAAAGTCTCGCTCAACATGTACGCGCTCTCACTGAGTACCTTTCTTAAAGCGTTGAGGGCAATTTCTATACGAACAAGATCGACCGCTGCGCTACTACGGTTCGCTGCATCGTGAGGACCTTCGAGCTCACCCATCCCCCAAGCCAGCCACTGGATAGCTTCGGATTCGCGCGCGTTGGGCCAAAGATGCGGGGCGCGCACCTTGGCTAGGTGATAATTAATGGCTAAGGATTCAAACAAGATCAGGTCGTTGTCTTTTACAACCGGGACCTTGCCATTGGCATTGATTGAAAGGAACGCATCGGTGCGAGATTCACCCTGTGACCAATCTACGCTCTTGTGACTGTACTCAAGTTCAGACTCGCCGAGCATCCACAAACAACGAAACGTTCTGCCACCCTTCCCATACACAGTAATCGCCATACACAGCCTCATTTCTAGCATCTAAATTGGTTTTCTTACTCGCTCGCATAGTTTGTTATGCTCACCGCTGGCTTTCGGAAGGAGCGCTTATGCGGTTCATTATTTTCACACTCTTGCTCACTATTACTACAATCGGCCACACACAAGTTCGAACCGAAGAACAGGTCGTGCGCAAGCTCCTGGACCTCACTGGATTTGACAAACATCTGGCAATTAATGCGATGCGTAACTTGTACACCTACCGAGACTCCCAAATTGCCATTCTCAAAGACCCTACGCTCTCTACCGCCAAACGTCGTAGCCAAATCAAACAAGCTCGTTCGTTTCTTGTCAAAAGCCTATCAACGCACATGAAACCTAACCAAATCGGTAAGTGGCTTAGATACTCGATTGGTGGTTTGAACACAGGTGATCCTGTGTTCTACGTCGATGCGCACTCGCCCACTTCGGGAATGCCCCATCACCTCGGTAGAATGCTGGAGTAGTTTAAAAAACCCCGGGGCTTGCACCCCGGGGAAGGACCTAGAAAGCTAGGTCCGAGGCTACGCTTGCAACGAAAGGGCCACTCGCTTGGGGAAGCGGTTGACCTCGAAGATCTAACCCTCGAGGCTCGAGGTAGGTCTTCGCCGTGTTAAGCGACCGCGCTCCGCGCGGTAATAAATTTCGTCATTTCCATCTCCTTAGCCCGTCAGGGCGTTAATTACTATGAGCAGACTCAGATGCCCCAGCCGGACCTCTGCATCGTGTACATCACGCGTGTCCACTCCACAAACCACGAATCCTTGGGGGCTTCTTCCACCAGCTCCAACATGCCACCGGATTGTTCAATCACACGTAGCTTGTATCGGGCACCATCCTTGCGCCGCTGATGAGCACGAAACTCCTGGTTTCTATAGCCAGCGTTCGTCAGTTCACTCTCCATCGTTTGCTCCTTTCTGTGGTTTGTCCTGCGACGCGATCATCCAGGCCGCGCGCAGGGCTCAACGAATCAAGCTCATGAAGAACTCGATCCGAGTAGTGGGTGTTGCTTCCTTGCTCACCCACTGGTTCGATGACGTTATCCACCAGCCACCTCCAACTCCTCAGCCGCTTGGGTTTTCACCGCAGCGACCAAAGGCAGAATGAGGGTCGCAAATATTGCTAACGTCACCACGACCAACATGCCGAGGGTGACCGTCATCCCCCACATGTCGAACACATAGCCCACGAGCGGGCCTGTTAGTACAAATGCACCTCGGAAGCCAAAACTTGCTAGCGAATTCGCGGTGGCGCGAAACTCACTTGGCACTCGGCTGTTCAGTGCATCACGTAAAATCACAAGCCCCACGCCTCTCGCTAGGAAGAATGTAGAGCTTGCGATCAAGCCACCTACAATCCCCCAGGCTTCCATACCGATATAGCCGACTACCGGTGCAAGTCCCATGAAGAGCAGCACACCCTTAGGTCCAACTTGGGCTTCAAACTTGTGCGCCCATCTCCCGGCCAAGCCAGCTAACAGAGTTAGGCCGCCCCACATCCAACCGAAATGCGCAAGATCGATGCCTTGGTCCTGCCAGACTTTCTGCAACAACCACACCGCATAGAACGTGGTTAAACTCCAGATCGACAACGCTGCAAAGACCAAACGCAATACCCGCGAATGGGTTGCTAGGTAGCGCAGAATCGCTGCCATGTTCTGCACATGTCCTTCGCTGGCCATCCTGGCGCCTGGTGGTTCAACGATCCGAAGCACCAGCAACACAGGTATCCACCCTGCGACGACCTGTACGTAGACAAGCGATTCAAAGCCCGCATACAACATCACCGCCGAGCAAAACAGCGCCGCCACGGCTTCCGAAGCAGTACGTGCGCCATAGAGCCGACCGACGACCTGGCGTTGCTTTTCTTCCGACTGCCCTAACGCCAGCTCTGTGTCGTACAACAAGGCCAGGTCTGCACCAGAAATCAGCGAGTGGCTAAGTCCAAGTGCTATTTCAAAAATCGCAAGAGTCCAGAAGCCGTCTGCGATCAACAGCGCCGAGTGTCCAAACGCTGCTATCACTGCGCCTATCACCAGAGTGTTCTTGCGACCCAGCAGATCCGCCAAATAGCCGCTAGGTACCTCTGTGACCAGCACCACGAACCCAAAGAGCGCCTGCAAGCCGAAGACTTCCTGCATCGACAGTCCCTTGCTCTGAAAGAAAGGAACAGCAACAGGCATGATCACCAGAAAGACCTGGAAGAAGCCCAGCATCAACGTCCGATGTACGTTTCTCTGTAATTTTTCCTGATATCCCATGTTCCCTATCCCAATTCTCTAGTCCCAAAACGAAAAAACCCTGAAGGCTTTTGGCTCTTCAGGGTTTCTTCGATGTTCTTTTTTCGAAGCGACTTACCCGTCGGAGCCTCTGTAACCATGTGCGATGAAATCTTTACCCGCGGTCATCGAAATCATCGGATCACACGTATAACCACGCAGGCACACGCTGACCTGCAGGTTTGTGACCTGCACGAAGCGATTACGTTGTGTGTTCCAGATGCTGTTCATGTTCTTTTTGGGTGCCGTTGTTAGAACGACTTAAACCTCTTGTTTGCGGTTCTCTTGAGGGCGCGCATGTTGCGCCTGAGCCTGTCTGTTGTCAATAATAAAATCAGAGAAAGTGTGATGAAGTGTGAAGTAGCGCTTATGTCCGCTCGCTTGTTGCCCTCACCTAACCATATCGGCTGAAAGAATTGTCGCTTTAGCGAGCTCGGAGCAGCGCCTAACACGACACCCCGATATTCCTTTTAGCTATGTTTGAGACCCGGTATAAACTCACCTCGACCTTCTGGCGTGATGTCGAATATATGCCAAAGAGGCCACAGCATATCTATGTGGCGCGGATGGAATTCGGATTGCGCAAAGAACATTTCCGCATTCCAGAAATGATGGATCCGACCTTCTCGTTTAACAAAGACATTACACATCGGTACCTGGGCACCGTTGGGCATTTCGCTTTTGTAATCAACTGGATATGAGTTTTCCGACGCTGACACCCAGCGTATTTCCCCCCAACCTCGAGGCACCACCAGCTTTTGGATACGAGGAACGGAACTGCGCGCCGCGACCACAAAAGACACCCGTTGGGCGATATGATGCAGCTGTCCGACTACACTATCCATGAAGGCGCTACACATCGGACACGGATCCGAATCCTCTGCGAACATATAGCTATAAATTATTAGCGTGTCATGATCGCCAAACAGATCCTCCAAACTGACCGGACCATTCTCATCCAGAAATTGGTAGTTTTCCGCTTCCCCACCCAGCGGCAACCCACGCCGAAGCTCGGCAACAGATTCGATCTGTTCGCGCAACGCAATCTCAGCCTCGAGCAGCTCATCGCGTTTGTGACGATACGCTTCCGACTCATTTGGAAAACTAGTGCCACTCATAATCGACTCCGTATTACACTCTCTTCTTCGTATCTAAACGATCAAGCAGACCTTTTTCGGACACTATTTTTTACTTTGCTGGTGCTCAAAGATGGATTTTTGACCTACTTTGGACCAGTCAGGGGGCATCAAGACCGGTCGCGGGTCGAATCGAGCCCATCGAGCTGGTCGTCCGGCGACAAATTCCTCAGAGTGCTTACCACCTTGGGTAAGATTGGTAATCGGCAAAGCGTCAGCTCGGCTATACGCACACAACAACAAAGGTCTGGGCCTTGGACTCATGTTCGGCGGGGAACCATGAATCGACCGGCAGTTGTGCACTGTAACTGTCCCGGCTTGGCCACCCAAGTACGCAGCGCGGCCAACCTCGACCCGTGGCAGATCTTCGTCTCGTATATTGCCGGTCCAGGAACCCGCCTGGTCATAAAGGTCGAACAGCGGACCCTCATGACTCTCAGGTATGACCCCCATGGGCGCCATCTCATCGCTAACGTCCTCTAAATAGACACCCAGGGTCAAGACGTCGTAATTCGTATGCGGCCAGAACTGGATGTCCTGATGCCACTTCACCTCCTCGCCGCCACCACTCCACTTAAAGTTCAATTTCGAGTGATGGAACTTTACATCTTCGCCAAGCAGGTCCTGCGCAACCTCGACAAATGGCCCTTCACTTGCGAAAGCCCAATAGACATCGTCTACGTCAACTGGCGAATTCAAACGACGTATCCGTGGCGCGTCAGAGGTATGGTCGGGTTCCAGATCAAATCGTTTGTCCTTCGTGCCATCTGGGCCGATGCCGTTGTGATCGAGCGTTCGACTTATCTCGACATAACCTGCAGTTACGTCGCGTAGACGCGTCAACCAAGATTCTTCCACCACATCGGGGATCCCAAGATAGCCATCAGCGAGGTACTTTTCGCGTTGTGCCTGACTTAGCACCTTTGCGGGTGCCTCTAAAACCTCAACTGCTAACATGCCGTTCTCCTCGTACTCTTGCTCTTGTACTTCGACTTCATCCCTCAACAGTACCGCGTCGGTACATCACCTTCACATTTCATACGCTCACTCCAGCCCCAATACCCGCCGATTCACTTTGCCATCAACCCCGCTAGCAGCAAAATCATCAAACGCTTTGTCTGTCACTCGGATGATGTGATCGCGGATGAACTCTGCGCCTTCCCTCGCCCCATCTTCCTGGTGTTTTAGACAACACTCCCATTCAAGCACTGCCCAACCGTCAAAGTCGTATGCAGCGAGCTTTGAGAAGATGCTCTTGAAGTCGGTTTGCCCGTCACCGAGTGAGCGAAATCGCCCCGGCCGATCTAGCCAATCTTGATAGCCGCCATAGACACCTGAGCGGCCGGACGGATTGAACTCAGCGTCTTTGACATGAAACATCTTGATCCGCTCATGGTAGATGTCTATAAAGCTCAAATAGTCCAATTGTTGCAAGACAAAGTGGCTTGGGTCATAAAGGATGTTTGCACGCGAGTGCTGATCTACCGCGTCCAGAAACCGCTCAAAGGTCACCCCATCGTGGAGATCTTCACCAGGATGTATCTCGTAACAAACATTCACACCAGCCTCTTCGTGCGCATCCAAGATAGGTCGCCACCGAGCTGCTAGCTCCTTAAACCCTTCTTCAACTAAACCCGCAGGTCTTTGTGGCCATGGATAGAGGGTTGGCCACAAGAGCGCCCCTGAGAACGACACTTGATTAGTCAGCCCTAGATTCGCGCTTGCTTTCGCAGCGAGGGTTACCTGTTCGATCGCCCATGACGTTCGCGCCTTGGGATTACCACGCACATGCGGCGCGGCAAAACCATCAAACAATTCGTCGTAGGCCGGGTGAACCGCAACGAGCTGTCCCTCCAAATGTGTTGAGAGTTCCGTGATCTCAATGCCATGCTCAGCAACGCGACCCTTGAGGTCATCACAATAGTCTTTACTCTTCGCAGCCTCCGCTACATCGATAAAGTTAGGATTGCCGATTGGTACCTGGATCCCTTTGAATCCTAAGTTCGCAGCCCAAGCTGCCATCGCCTCAATTGAGTTAAACGGTTCATCATCGCCCATGAATTGCGCCAAGAAAATGGCCGGACCTTTAAGTGTTTTCATTCGGTAGTTTCGATTTTGTTTTGTCTAGTAGATCGCGAGACTTACGTTCTGGTTAGCTTCGCATCGTGTGGAGTTACAGTGCCACACCTAATCAAACTCATTCAAGCATCTGCTCGGCTTCGTACGGAAGCTTGTATTCGAGCATTGTTATTCCGACCGCAGCCACAACCGAGCAGACTCAACGTCCTTAAAAAAGCGAATCACAGTGTGTCGTGCGTGATCCTTGATTAGTTCTTGGAGTCGTATAGGACAAGATTCAGGTTCAGGAATCACAAACGCGACTCGAAACCCATAGTTGATGAATTTCTGAAAGGTGGCACCAGCAATTCCATTCGCAAGATCGAAGTACTCTGGGATCAGGTCCGAGAGTTCAAAAACACACCCCTGCAATCCGGATGACAAAACATCCAAAGCGTCTTGTTCCGAGGTCAGACGCAGCCCGTGGTCCGATGCTAGTAGGCTATCTTCAGTATCAGTCACCATCACGCGCTCTCAGATCTTTCTTACGTGCGACTCTTCGCCAAGCCAACTCTAACAAATCAGCAAACTCAGACTCGTCAATTGTCGGGCGAACGAGCACCGCGCCATAACCACGATAGTGATCAGTAATGTAGTACGCCATTGGGTCTCGGGCGATAAGCGCTTCCTGTTCAGCCACAGAATTTAACAAGACAACTATCGCATCCTCGTCATTGTGTAGGCGTAACATCAATTTCTTGCCTACTCGAAAGGCCGGTGTGCCATATAAGGTGCCTTCTTCAGCACCGGGCAAGTGTGCGGCTAGTTTTCGAATCACTTGCAAATCAATCACGACGCCAAGTCCACCCAAGCACTGTTCTGTTTTGTACTTTCAACCACACTCTCAATAAAGCGCATACCCGCAATACCATCATCTAGATTCGGATAGTCGCCGCCGTCGTCCGATAGATCTTTATAAAAATTTCGATAGAGCTCTGCAAATCCTTCTAGATATCCTTCTGGATGCCCCGGCGGTATTCGACTCGCTGCCTGACTTTCTGGGGAGGTTCCTGCCCAGCCAGTGCGCCTCACCTCATAAGGCTTGTCTGGCCACCGCACAATTAAACTGTTGGCATCACTCTGGCGCCATTCAAGACCGCCTGTTTCACCATACACTTGAATGCTCAGGTCGTTTTCTTTACCAACGGCAATTTGTGATGCTGAGATCACACCTTTCGCTCCACCCTTAAACCGAAGCAGTACATTGCCATCGTCATCCAACAATCGACCAGGGACGAACGCAGTGAGATCTGCGGCAAGGCTTTCGATCTCGAGACCCGTAATGAATCTTGTAAGATTCTCAGCATGGCTCCCAATATCGCCAAAGCAACCGGCCGCTCCAGATCGTGCAGGATCCGTACGCCACGCGGCTTGCTTGTTGTCATCCGGCGCTCGTTCGTGCAGCCAGCCTTGTAGGTATTCACAGCTGACGCGACGTATCTTTCCAAGAACACCAGAATTCACGAGACTCCGCGCTTCTCTGACCATCGGGTAACCTGTGTAGTTGTGGGTCAGAGCAAACTTGAGCCCGCTCGCTTTCACCACATTTTGAAGTTGTTCGCCTTCCAGCACAGACATCGCGAGTGGTTTGTCACAAACCACATGAAACCCACCCTCAAGCGCTGCGCGCGCTATTGAATAGTGGGTGTGGTTGGGTGTCGCAATGACGACAAAGTCCATAGCGTCGGCTCGATTAGCTTCAAGCTGAAAAAGCGCTTCGTAGTTGTCGTAACATCGATCTGCATGGAGGCGGTACAAGCTTTGGCCCGAGCGTCTAGACCTTTCCGGGTTCGAAGCGAAGGCACCGCATACGAGCTCAGCCTCCCCATCCAGTTCAGCCGCGATGCGATGTACTTGGCCGATGAAGGCACCTTCGCCACCACCAACCATGCCAAAACGAAACTTCCTCGTGCTCATGGCGCGCTAACCTCCATCCCTTTCGTCCATATACCACTCTCAACTTTGTTTCTATGTGCCGAATTGAGATACCCTAACCCAACGCTACGCAAAGGTATAAAACAAAAACTATGGTCCCTATTTCCGTCCAACTTTATAGCTTGCGGGACGCGTGCAATGAAGATTTCGATGCGGTTTTGAACCGGCTGGCTGAAATCGGCTTCGCTGGCGTCGAGCCGTTCAACCTCTTTGGTAAAGAACCCGCCGACTTCTTGCGTCAGATCCACGATCTCGGCATGCGTGTTAGCAGCACTCATACGCCGTGGATCAATCGAACCGAAAGTACTCAAGAAGTTGTCGACGTCGTTCAAGCCCTTGGTCAGACAAGGGCCCCTGGCGGTTTCATGCCCGATGACTTCAAAGATCGCGCGGCCTTGGACGCAACCATTGAGGCTACACAAGGATATGTCGACGCGCTCAAACCACATGGACTGGATCTGTTCTTACACAATCACTGGTGGGAGTTTATGGAAATCGACGGCAAGCTTGCCTACCACCACTTGCAGGAAGCTGTACCTGACGTGCAATTCGAACTGGATACTTACTGGGCAGCCAATTTCGGCGCATGCGATCCAGTACAGGAACTCGGCAGAATTGCCGAGCGGACTCCGCTTCTCCACATTAAGGATGGACCGCTTGTTAAAGGTGAGTCCCATGTGGCCGTAGGAAATGGCAAAATGAACATTCAAGGATTGTTTGAGGCAGCAGACCCAAACGTTTTTGAGTGGGCGGTTGTCGAGCTCGATGCTTGTGATACCGATATGATGACCGCAGTGGCAGAAAGCTACACGTACCTAACTAACAACAATTTGGCGCAAGGCAATGTCTAATATTCTCTACGATTTTGGTGCTGGCCGTTCAGACCCATCTACCTTTCCAACCGAAGCGTTGCAAGCCGCCGCTGTAAAAGTCATCGGAGAACAGTTCGAAGAAATCACCCAGTACCCGGGTAATCTTGGACATGCGGGCTTACGCCGCGCCATGGCTGAGCGAGAAGGCCAGCGAGAGGGTGTCACGATAGATCCAGACCACATGATCCTCACTAACGGATCCATGCAGGCGGTCACGTTAACTGCCGAGGCACTACAAGAGAATCATGGTGACGCGATTCTGCTGGAGGAGTTTTCCTACCCTGGCACGCTATCGGCCTATCGGAGTCTCAAATTCGACATGGTTGGCATCCGGCTCGACGAAGGTGGCATGCGCATCGACCACATGGAAGAGGAACTCGAGCGCTTGGAGAAAGAAGGGCGTCGTCCGAAGTTCATTTACGCCATTAGCACCTATCAAAATCCAACAGGGTTCAATATGCCGAGGGCACGCCGCCAGGAGATGATTGACCTAGCAGCACGCTATGAAGTCCCGATTATCGAGGATAACTGCTACGCGGATGTTCACTATGAAGGGGACATTGAACCGGCCGTGTTTGCCTTAGATGACAACCCTAACCATATCTACCTCGGCTCATTGTCTAAAATTCTCGCGCCCGGTTTCAGGCTCGGCTACATCTACGCACGGCCACCCATGCTCGAGAAAATTCTAGCCCGACGTCACGATGCCGGATCTAACTATCTTGCTTCGGCTATTGCTGCTGAATTTTACAAAAACGGTATTGCAGATCATGCCGCACACACAAACCCAGTTCTCAAGAATAAGCGTGATCTCACGACGGCAGGTCTAAAACATGAGCTGGACGATATCTGCGTTTGGTCCAACCCCGTGGGTGGTCTCTTCATTTGGGTGCGTATCCCGGATGATGTAGATCGCAAGGTGTTGTACGAATCAGCCCAGGCAAATGGCGTCAACTTCTTACCGGGTACCGCATTCCACTACCAAAATCGCAACAAGCCCTATTTACGCCTAGCCTTCGGTCACCTCACGGAGCAACAGATCGAAGACGGCATTCCGATCCTTGCCCGCTGCTTGCGCGAAAGTCGCACAAGTAATGAAGCGCGCAGCTTTGAAACGCTATTCGACGAAGCTTAAGTCTGGTCCGAGTGCATTCGTACGATGGCTACGCCGTACATTGGTCACCGCATACTAGTCTGGGGAAACTCGTGCTCTGGCAAGAGTTCACTTGCGGAGCTTTTAGCGACAACGATTGAAGCACCTTTTGTTGAACTAGACGCTTTGAATTGGCTACCTAACTGGGTAGGTCTAAACACCACCGACCCCGATCGGCTCTTGAGACGCATCGAAGAGGCCACCGGCGGTGATGCATGGGTTGTAGCTGGATCTTATTCTGAACAAAGCCAGGTCGCTTTTTGGCCCAACCTTGAGACGATCGTCTGGCTAGACCTACCACGACATCTACTTATCCGACGATGTCTAAAACGTAGTTTCCTTCGATGGTGGCGCAAAGAGTTGTTGTGGGGTACAAATTACGAGAGCTTCGTCAAACAGCTACAGTTCTGGAGAGGCGAAGAGTCTTTGCTCTGGTGGGTATGGACACAGCATGCCAACAAAAGAGCAGACTCTATCCGCTATATGACCGACCCAAGTTGGCAGCATATACGTTGGATTCATTTGCGTAGCGAGATCGATGTCGATCGTTTCTGTCAGACAGTTAGAGCGACCGCCTCAGTTTCTTAAAAACGCCACCTGACACCGATGGAAGGTACGAGCGGGAGCAAATCTTCGTGTCCTGTTTCAATCTCATAGATGGTTTCACCATCGTCAATCTCTTCGCCAATATCTAACTCAACCCCACCGACATTGCGACGGCTCAAGGAGTTGGTGACTTCAAGGAAAGCAGTGAGAGATTGTTCAGACCAACGCCACGTCCGACTAACGAGAACGTCTAGACTAAAGTAGTCCCTCAGACGGTGGCCATTTCTCTTAAAGTCGACAATTTCTCCTTGGGCTACTTCACTGGGCAGACGAGTTGTTCGCCATCCGTCATGCCATAGGAGCGTCGCGCCCAACTGCCACCGATCTCCCTCCCAACTAAATCCGGCGGAAACAGTATGTCCCTGATCCCATACCCGAGGACTCCACTGTCCGTCAATGCGATCCTCAACTTCAGAACGTGAGTACGACAACCAAGACATAAACCTGCGCCCTGGGTCATATTTCGCCGTTACTTCATAACCTCGCGAGTGCGCCCTGCTCGGTGCGACTGCAATTCGGTCTGAAGCAAGTTCCGGCAACAAGACGAGGGGATTAAACAAGTTCTCATACCTGCGTTTCGGGTCGTGGATCGCTTTATCGAAAAACTCTGTGCGGAGTGAGAAGCTCGGACCGATATCTTGATACCAGCTCAATATGACATGGTCAGAATACTGGGCATCCTGGAAACGGGTTTCACCATCCCCAACCTGCAGTTCGTGTATTCCCTCCGCTTGAAAGAATCGACCCACGGAGAGACGTATTTGTGAATGATCAGTCACCTTCCAACGCGCGCTAAATCGCGGACTGACCTGATCATCGGACGCACCCAAGCCGTAATCCTGATAATCCCAACGAACACCACCTTCGAGAGCGACACCCTGAGTCGGTTCGCCGCGAAGCGATAGATATACCCCGCCGCTATCCCCTTTTGGGCGTAGCCTCAAAAGACGCTCATCACTCACTTGATTACCTAGGAGTTCAGCCAACACCCCGCGCTCAATGTTCGCTGCGTAATCGTACTCACCTGCCTGGTGTGTAATTTTTGCACCAAATTCCAAGTACGCCTTGTCATTGATTCGATACGAAAAAGATTGGTTCAAAGCCAGGAGATTGAAATTACGACTGTCATCTACTGACGCGGTACCGTTGTCTAAGTCTTCATCGAGGAGAAAACCAGTTCGGTCGTGCTTGATTGAACCCCAGTAGGCCAGCGTCGTGCTCGAGAGATCCAAATTCCAGTCTCGGTGGATTTGTCCCCAGCCATAAATATTCTTGTATTTGGACGATGCGATTTCACCGTCTGAGTCAAAGTCACTGAGTTCGATGTCGTCGTTGTATGCGATGAAACCAACATCAAGCTCCGTCGCCGGGTTAATTTCATATCGAAACTGTGCGTACGCGTCTGAGTACGAAGGCTCACCCACCGTCGAATTGATTTGTTTCGTCACAATATCGAGGTTGCCTCGCCGTACTGAGACCGCCCAATTACCTCGACCTTGTTGCACATCACCATGTAACATGGCGCTCAGATTTAACAAGCTAACAGACACTTCGCCGGAACTCTCGTCTAAACTGTTACCCGGGTTGATGTCCATCACCCCGCTCATACGATCACCGTAGCGCACCGGGAAACCGCCCGTATAGACATCAATCGTCTCAACCACGCTTGGGTTAAAACTGGAAAAGATGCTCTGAAAGTCTCTTAAGTGGAACGGTTCTAGCAACTCAACGTTATTGAATAACACCAGCACTTCATCTTGCAGCCCACCGCGAATATGCGGCTTTGCAGAGACACCTATCGTCGCCATGCCAGGGAGATGGCTCGCGATTCTGATTGGGTCCTCCCCTAATCTCGGAATGCTCTCTAGGAGTTCTAGGTCAATAAGCTGGGAACGCGTCCTACTATCGTTGACCGCATAGCGGGACGACACGACTACCATCTCTTCGAGGCTCATGGACCGGGCCAATGAGATTTCAAACGGTGACGTAGACTGATCGGGCTTTTGGACACGTTGTCCGACATAGTCATCGTGTGAAAAGGTAAGGTCGAAACCGATCTCTGGGGGTATGAGAAACTCCCCGTTTGGATCAGTTTCCATGCTTTGTTGGCCAATGGTGACCAACGCCCCTACGACAGGTTCGCCAGATTCCGCATCAACCACCTTGCCTTTGAGCAGAGGCAGCCGCTTAGCAACCGTTACCGGGGTGGGGACTATTCGGTATGCTCGGGGCGCATCTTCCACAAGCTTCAAATTGAGCTTGGCCAAAGCCGAGTTCAATGCCGCAATTTGCGCGCCAGGCTTTGTAGTTCGTTCGGCGCTTGAAGTCTCCCTCTGGTCACCGTCAGGACGAGGCGTGAAGCGCAGACCCTTGCGCACGACACCCGTGGAGTAGAGGAATTCATAACCAATCTCTTGGTATTCAGACAACACGTCAACGACAAGTCGGCCAGGGATTGAAATCGTATTCGCATAGACAAGTACGGGCAGAAAGCTAATCGAAACGACAAGCCCGCTACAGATCCAATGCCAAACCGTTCTCTTACCAATACCTGTCACGTTACTCCGCAAATGCAGGCCAGTCTTATTCCTTAAAGTCTAGTACCCACAAAAACTCCTCTTGCTCATTAATCTGGAATCTGGTCGTCTCCAACGCTGCGTGTAGGCCAAAGGTATCTGCGTTGGCATCTTCCGCTGCACTAAGGCGTCTTAACCCAGCCTGCTGCTTGACCGTCGAAGAGGCGTATTGAAGTTCAACGCCGTTGTCTCTCGCCATCCAGGTTAAATAGTCATCCACTGACAAATCGTCCAACAATACTGGCGCTCTGGCGGCTCGACGCCATGCCCACCGAGGATCAGTCGTCTCAACTACCCCGGTGTCTCTAATGTCACCGGTCGAGGAAGCTTTTATAAACTCGCCAGTGCCAGCACTTGTCTTTAATCCAAGCTTGTTACCAGCGAACGCAAGCTCGACTCTACCCTCGCGCATGGCAACTTCCGTTTCAGTGTCATCCGTGCGCACTTCATAGATCGTTCCAATATCAACAACTTGCAAGTGTGCCGTCAGTAATCTCAGTTGACCGTCTTCAGCATCGACGTAAGCTTTGCCTGAGTTAAGTGTGACCAACGAATCATTGTGGAATGCCATCTCCGAATTTGGCGCCATGCTCAACACTACACCTGTGTTTAGCTGTATCGTGACGAATTCACCAGGACCGGTACGAAGTACGCCCCCTTCCAAAATTGTTGGATTCTGGAGGTGCTGTTCACTTTGGGTAAACAGAACGCGGCCGACGGGTTCACTTTCGTTAAGGTACTGGGGACCTGCAATGAACAATGTTCCAACCAATAGAACAGTCGCAGCCATCGCCCAATACTGGCCTGTAAACGAGCGCTTCACTTGTTCTTCAGGCAAATCATTCCACGCCTCTAGCGTGGCGCTGTACACCCGTTCGCGCATTTCTGCGTCCGGCTCCAGGCGAGGACCGGCTGCGTTCAGCAGATCAGCAATTTGTTGTTCGCGATCTTGTGATGTTGAATTCCGCTTCATATCATCAGTCCTAATGTTGATTCGCTTCTTTAACAAGTTCTGAGAATCCACCTCTGAACGCTACTCTTGCCCGACTCAACAATGATTGTGTTGCTAATCGTCCCATGCCTAGTTTTGTCCCAATCTCGCGCACTGAGAGACCCTCCAAGTACTTCATCTCCAATGCTTTACCGTATTTGTCAGGGAGATAGTCGAGGGTCAAAGTGACGAGATCAGACAGCGCGATCTGATCTGCCATACTGTCCTGCAGCTGCACGCCGAATGACTCCAATGCCGCGAGAATGTGGGCATCGTCTTCGATGCTGAGATCTGACACAGCGTGTTTGCCGTGTTTGGCAAACCAATTGCTAATCTCGTTGCGACAGATCCCGCATAGCCAGGTAAACAACAATGCCTCGCCACGATAAGACTCTAGGTTCCGTACCGCTTTGATCATGGTTTCCTGCACGATGTCCTCAACGGCTTGTTCATCATGCACTCGTGTGCGGCAGAATCGGCTCAACCGGCTAAAGTAGGTCGAGAAGAATTCGTCAAACGCTGCACGCTCTTTCGCGAGGACTCGTTTAACTAAATTGACGTCTTCCTTTGCCTGCATGACCAAAACCGTTCTAATTTCAGTGGGTGGGACGGTGTTTTATCGAAAAATCATTCGATTCGGCCGATATTCACTGAAAAAGACACCTTATGCGCTTATTCCACGCACAGTTTCGCTAACTGGTCTAGCTCGGAGGTCTTGCGCCCCTGAGATAGTCACGGATGCGGTCCATGAAGGTATCGTATTTAAGATCCGAAAATTCACCCGCATCAAACCAAGTGCCTTCGCATTGACTGCAACTTTCAAACCAAATATGACGTTGGTTGGCGTCGTAGGTTTTGTCCATCGGAATACCACACTCAGGGCAATCGATATCACCCATCTCGTTCAGTTTGTCGCCAACCTTTGGGTTCCCGGCATCTAAAACAATTTCCGAATGCCACTCACGCTTCATTTCCGAAAGGACATCCGGCTTACAAAAAAGACCAAAACACTCACTACATCGACGTACCAGGATCTTCCGACCGTAAGTTTTGGTTTCTAGTTCTCCGGGACACTTTGGACAGCGCACGTATTTACTCCGTACCAGATTGAGACCGGAAAATGCACATTCCGAATTGATTAGTCACAGCTAAAACTTCGTACCGGGCGTGTAATAACGGCCATGCCAAATGCCCATACCGTCTTCGCCTTCGACGGGCATGCGCCAGCTGTTGACCTTGGCGTCAGCCAGCACTAGACGATACAACCCCCGGGGCTGCTCAATCGTGTTGCGCACATAGGCTTCTGCACCTTCTTCGTCAACATAACGCTTGGCGATACGCCGGTATTGATCACGCCAAAGATCGTCTTCGCCAACATCGTGCACCAACTCTGCACTGCCTTCGGCAAGCACCTTGCGGTAGGGCAAAGCCTGTTCATCGATGCACAGCGCGACCCTAGGATCACGCCTTAGGCAATCAAACCACTCAGATTTTGCGCGTGGTGTAAAATAGATGGCGTCTTCTTCGTGGATAAACCATATCGGCGTAACCAGCGGGCTCCCGTCTTGCCGGACGACAGCCACGCGCATTAGCACACCGGGTGTGCCTAAGAAGTCCGCCTGCTCAGTCACTGTGAGCTTAGGCATCTTTTTTCTCCCCTCTCCTTCCCGTTCCCGTTCCCGTTCCCGATCCCGTTCCCGTTCTCTTTCTCTTTTCTTTTTCCTTTCCCTTTCCCTTCCCGAGACCCGTATCCCTAGCTCTTTTCTCTCTTACCCCTCGCGAGGTCTAGCCTGGTACGGCGACGGATACCATATCGCGATAATTTTCCCGAATTTCCATCTTTGGCGCGAACCCCTTCGCGACCAAGATTTTGTGTGCCTCTCTTAATTTGTAGTACGGACAGTTAACAATCAAATGGTGCTCAAGGTGATAGTTAACACCATAAGGCGCAATCAACGCGCGTTCCCACCAAGCAGCGCGTATGGTCCTTGTGTTTCTCAGACGATCATTGTCATCGGGTACCGCGGCATGCTCCCCAATGTTGCGTAGACGCGTGATAAACCGGTTCCAAGTCAGCGCCGGTAACCACCACAGTAGAAAGTACAGATACCACTTTCCAACCAACGCGAAGCCCAACAGAAAGGTAAGATTGATCAATATGTTGCCACCAAATCGACGCCAACCATTGCGTAACGCATCCGTCGTAGTTTCGCCCTTGAATGCGTCTTTAAACATGGCGCCATATTGTTTGAAGCCAGTTTGACCGGACAGATCTCGCCATACTTTGCGCCGAAACGATCCTTTCGAGATCGGGAAAGGCTTAGACAGGTGTAAATCCGGATCATCTTCTTGTTGGGTATTGGCGTGATGTTGCAGGTGATACTTGCGATACCCATATATCGTGCCGCTCGTAAACGGTCGAGAGAGCAGCCATTCGCAGACCCAATCGTTCACTTTTCGATTGTTGAACAGCGTGAAGTGGGCGCCATCGTGTGACAACACACCGAGCCCTAATTGACGCGCGCCGATCACAAAAACAGCGGCAAACACTGTAAAAGGATTCGTCCAAATACAAACGACCGCCCAGGTAAGCACGATCACGCCCCAACAGTGGATAACCGACCACCCCGCGCGCCAGTCGCTCACGGTTCTCAAGTATTCGATTTCGTCATCGGCAAAGAAATCTTTTGGTCTTTGGAGTACAGCCATAGAATGCATTTTACAACAGAAACGAGGGAAACGCGGCATCCTGTCCGGGTTCAAAATATGGCTGATATCGAACTACACCATCCAGACCGAGGGATCGAACTTGACACAGCGGAGAATGTACGCGATCTCGGGGGTTATACGACTCGAGACGGCGGTAAAACCCGATGGCGTGTTTTTGTCCGGTCCGGCGACATGGATGCACTCAGCACGACTGACCAACAAACGTTCGTGAATTATGGCATCAGCACCGTGATTGACCTGCGCATGCAAAAGGAAATTGACGTCAGTCCTAACGCGTTCACCGATTCGGACGCCGTTGTGTTCAAAATCCACGACTTCTGGGGTACGCGGTTCGATGCCTACCGATCAGCAAACAAACAAGCCCCTCCGCCACAGAAGCTCGCCGATCTTTATTGCGCAGGGCTAGAAAAATCCGGCTTCGTGATGGCGGAGATCATGGCGACGTTTGCGGCCGATGAACGTACCGGCTATGCCTTTCATTGTCGCTCCGGCAAAGATCGAACTGGCTTAGTCGCGGCCCTGCTACTCAGCATTGCAGAAGTTTCTAGGGATACCATATGTAAAGATTACGGATTAACCGCTGAATACCTAAAACAAGGTGCAATCAACCCTATTGAAGCGAACAAACCTGGTGCCTGGCAATGTGGTTGTGAGGCAGAAACTATGGCTCTCACCCTCACGTTTCTAGACGAACGGTTCGGTGGTCCGATCAAATATCTGCAAGCCCAAGGTGTGAGCGACGACAACCTAGACACCATACGCGCTAAATTTGTCACAAACCCAAGCAACGACTGAGCGTGGCGCACGCAAGGCATTCGTGCGTGATAGTCCGGATTTGGTTAACCTATACAACATGCACAAACACCTAGACATTCTCGCCACGCAAATTAGGAAGACCGCGGTACAACTTGACGAGGTCACCGAGCTAGTCGAGACACAGAAGTGGGGCCAGCAGTCTTTCTTGCCGAAAAAACCTCGGGTCGGCACGACGATCAGAATCGATCAGCACGATGACTCACACGTTGCGATGTATGTACATTGCCAGACGACGCTGGTCGATACTTACCGATCGCTGTTTCCAGAATTGACCTATGAAGGCAATCGAGCAGTGCTCTTTAATGTGAACGAACCGTTGCCCAAAGACACCATAGACGTGCTGGTGGAGGAAGCGCTCCTGTATCACGTGAACAAACGTAAACGCTGACGACCCCGGGCTAACTCACCCTAAATATTGATTTAGAAATCTCACGTAGGCTTCAGAAGCTGCAATTCGATTGGCCCGTTGGCTAAAACCATGCCCTTCATCGGGAAAAACAAGATACTCCACCGGAACATCGTTATCGCGGACCGCAGCCACGATCTCATCGCTCTCGATCTGTAACACCCTAGGATCATTAGCCCCTTGCACGACCAGTAAAGGCACTTTGATGTTGCTTGCATGAAAAAGTGGCGAAATTCTCTCTAACCGCTCAAGGTCCGTTTCTGGATCACCAAGCTCTGCAAACAAGGCATCGCGTTGGGGGCCCCACCAAGCTGGAATACTCTGCAGGGTCCGCACCCAGTTCATAACACCAAAAATGTTGACACCAACCTTGAATACTTCTGGCCGAAAGGCGAGCGCCGCACCCACCATATAGCCGCCATAGCTACCGCCCATAATGCCGATCCTGTCCGCGTCTACCCAGTCCAGCGAAGCAAGGTACTTCTGCGCATACACGATGTCGTCTAGGTCTACTTCGCCGTGTTTCAGATCGTCCATGTGGTAGAAAGTCTTTCCGTATCCGCTCGAACCACGATTGTTGGCAGCAAATACCGCAATCCCGTGATTAGCAAGATGTTGGGTTGATCCAGAATAACCAGGCCGACTCTGACCGCCCGGTCCACCATGGACGAGAACAACGGCTGGCACTCTGTTATCAGCGTTCGCACCGTGTGGTTTAAATAGAATCCCTGGAATGTCGAGGCCATCAAAACTCGGATAACGAACCACTTCGCTGCCGACCAAATCCGCTTCTTCTATTTCGGGATTCAGAGCAGACGTGAGACGGTTGGCTGTACCTGCCTTTAATTCCACTGTGTATATGTCGCGAGGCGACGTATCAGTCGTGACAAGCATCGCGAGCTTTGTTTCATCGCGCGAGAACCTTGGGCTTCGAATACCACCGTTAGGAAGGGCAGCAAGATCAATCGCCTGCCCAGATCCAACCGAGGTCAGTGAAACGACGAACCTACCATCCTCATTGGTCGTGGTGTTGCGATACTGGCCACTTTTTGTAAAAGACACACCTAACAGATCCCAGTCGGCAGCGAAGTAAGGTGAATGTTCACCGGTGGCAAGTTCGTACTGCCACGCGCTTACGAACTCCCCATGTTCGTCGGTACCGTAGATGAGGTACTTGCCGTCGGGTGTGAACGTGAACGATGTGTGGGAGACATCCTCTTCGCTGGGCGTTATGAGAACCGGGCTCGAATCATCTGCTTCGCGATCGAGTAAATAGAGTTGAGATCTGGCATTGGAAATCGCCTTGAGTAAGACCAAATACCTTTCATCTCGCGATCCACCTGAAACAAACCAACTACCGTCATTTTCAAATACCAACTCACGGTTATAGTTGCCCGTTTGGTAACGATACAAATCCATCGCTTTGGCGTCGCGTTCGTTTGAGAGTACAAAGAAGTGACTGCCAGAATCAGACCAACCCGTGAATTGTGCCTTTAATCCCTCACCTGGGGTGAGATCGACAACTTCACCATCGACTTCTCGCACGAAAACGTGATCGAGTTCGTCACCGCTCTGGTCGCGAGCGAAAAGAATGCGGTTGTCTGCCGGGAACCAAGACGCAGCTCTATGGGCATTATCGGTCGATTCCGTTAAGGCCGTCATTGACCCATCCTTTGGATTCATGGCGTAAACGTTAAACGTGCCGTTCTTGTCGCTCGTGGTTAATAGTGCTGAATCATCAAACGACCACGCATGGCCACCAGCAAGGCTATAGCCTACGGAGGTAAAGAACTGTTCGGCAGCGTAGCGCTGCACGTGATCTACGCTACTCGAGGCTTGGTCAGCTGCAGTATCGGTACGCGGTTTTGACTCCGACGACGAATCGCAACTCAGCAATAACATGGCAGCTATAACAGATAGCAATACCTTCAACACGTCGTTCATATCATTTGCCCTCCAAGCATTTTTATCCTTACTCCTGCTTGTGCAGTGTCGTATTTAGTCCACCCCAATTTACACCAGCAGAACTGACGGCCTCGACTCCACCCGTCTGGCTGTTGCGACGGAACAGTAGATCAGATTTACCAGACAGCTCGAGTGCCTTGACGATCTGACCATCTGCAGTTTTCACCTTGGTACCGGCTGTAACGTACAGCCCTGCCTCAACGACACAGCGATCGCCTAACGAAATCCCGATTCCGGCATTCGCACCCAACAAACTTTGCTCACCTACGGAGTTGACCTGTTTGCCGCCACCAGACAGCGTACCCATGATGGAAGACCCTGCACCAACATCGGAGCCTGCACCAACGATGACACCCGGGGTCACTCGACCCTCAATCATCGCAGGACCTATGGAGCCTGCATTGAAGTTTACAAAGCCCTCGTGCATGACCGTCGTTCCTGAAACAAGATGCGCACCCAATCGAACGCGATCCGGATCAGCTATACGCACACCCGGCGGCACGACGTAGTCGATCATGCGCGGAAACTTATCCATCGAGAAAACAGTAAGTTGTTGATCCACTCCTGCCACCGCATCTCTAAGGTCATCGACACGTTCAGGTAGGACCGGTCCCGCCGATGTCCACGCAACATTCGTGAGCAAATCAAAAAGACCGTCTAGGTTGAGTGTGTTCGGTCGATGCACACACTCGGAAAGGAGGTGCAAGCGTAGATAGGCTTCTTCGATAGAATTCGCAGGTTCGTCAGGCTGACCTAATTCGATCTCGACAAAATCTGATTGAATCAGGCCTAACTTTTCCGCAAGCGCACCACGGCGTTTTTGCTCGTTCGTTCGCGGAAACCACGTATCGAGTGTCACGCCTGTCCCAGCGTCAATGAACCTATGCCCCCAACGTATCATCGTGCGGCTATCCTCTAGCGCTTTCTCGATCACGCAGTCTACCCAAGTTTACCCTGCTACGCGGGGGTTGGATCGTGACTAAAGTAGGCCTTATCTGCGTTTAGGCTTTTGAGCCGTTGCAGAGAATCGACATAAACGTCCTCGAGAGCCTCATGTGCCTGCGTGTTTGCGTCGCCACCACTCTGATACTCAGCTGAAGTAAAGGCCGCTTGCGCTGCGATCAAGATGCGCTCGGCCCCCGTATCGACAAGCACTGATTGGTGTCCGGGTGTGTGACCGGGAGCGGCAAGAACGTTTACTCCAGTCTCAACCTCGAGATCGCCGTCCACTGATGTCAAATTCGCGCTTGGATAGTCAAACCAATCCGACACCGTGTAATTAGGTTGGCGCGCTGCGCCGAGCTCAGCGCTCTGCACAACAATGCTGGCATTCACGCAGAGTACATTGTTACCACAGTGATCAAAATGTAGGTGCGAATTGATCAACACATCGACATCGCTCGGCTCCACATCGTGTGCAGCGAGCGCTGCAACAAATGACGACGGTTCAGGGGCAAACTTTTTCTCGATGTATGAGTTGCCGACACCCACGCCGCTATCGACGAGCACTAGAGAGTTTTTCGTTTTTATCAGATAGCCGAAAACAGGGATACGCGTGTCCGCGAAAGTTGGCGGGTTGAACTGCCCAGACAAATTCACCGACGTATAGCGCAACTGACTAACCGTTGCCTTAACTGGACCGTGCAAAGCGACGAACCCCTCTAATCGAGCTCAAAAGCCACTCGCGTCTGCACACCCGACGTAGTCACGGCAGTCCCATTAACCACGCGCGGCTTGTATTTGTACTTGGCAACCGTACCCACGGCCGCGTCGTCGAAGACCCCTGCGCGCGGTTCTGAATTGATGACCTCGATATTCACAACATCACCGGTAGCGTTCACTTCATACTGTAGATCCACATAGCCCTCAAGACCTTCACGCTCTGCAAACGTCGGATACACAGGTAGTACTTTTGCGATGAGCATGACGCCGCCATCCGTAGATGCTCCGATCGACGGTGTCTGCGCAATCGGGTTATCGATCTTCGTTTTCAGGTAGTCCCGTAGCTGCAGCCAATTCGGTTTGATTTCGCTACCCCTCGCTTCGGCTTCAGCCAACCCCATCTCCATACGCTCGAGGGCTTCTTCATAGCGCTTCATTTCGTACAACGTTTGTGCCATGAAGACCAATGGTATGGGACCCGGGTTTTCCGCCTTGGCACGCCAGGACTCCATCCAACGGATCGCCTCTTCGTAATTTTTCTCGACGAAATTGAGCTGTGCAAGGGTATACATGGAGGTCGTTTCCAAGCCTGCAGGGATATACCCCGCTTGCGCGACCACCAATTCGTAAGACTTGATCGCAGCAATGTAGTTGTTGGTGAGGAAGTGAACATAGCCGATCATGTTCTGCACCTGACCTCGCTCGTTACGATTTAAGTCCTCACGTTCCCGCAAAAGGTCGAGCTCAGCTTGGGCTTTTGCATACGCTTCCTCCTTTATCAGAACTTGGGTCTTCTCCAACTGGCTAAGTACATCGGCTTTAATCGATGGCACGGCACCACCTTCTCCCAGGCCACTCAATGGGACTGCCAACATAAGAGCAAGTGTTGAGGTCGTTAAAAAGTTTCTTAAATTCATCGTCTTTCTCCGCAAGTTCGTGTCCAGAAGCGCGGTAATGCGCACGGTTAAATTTGAGTCAGACGCCATAGAAGGCGCCACTTGCAGCCGAATATTTTTTTGTAGCGATAGAAGAATTTGCGCGTAGCAGGTAGGGCTATGTCCCCGAAGTAACACTTGGTCATCACAAGCACGTTCTGCTTCTGCTAACATTTTGCGACGTGCCCACCAAACCAGCGGATGGAACCATAGGAGTGACGCGAACAGAGCAGAGGCAACTGCAAGCAGCACGTCCCAGCGCTTATGGTGGGCAAGCTCGTGATCAAGCGCAATTCCACGCTCAGCATCACCCCATTCAGAAAAATTCTCAGGCACCACGACAACCTTGCGCACGACACCCCATGCGAATGGGATCGCGATACCGTCGAGGGAAAGCACAGCCAACCCACCGTGTCGCAACATAAACCTTCCGTGATGACTAACCTGCAAGTGTGTTCTGAGAATTAGGCCGATCCAGAAAGCAAGAAAACCTGCAGCGCCAACCAAGTAGAACGCCCAGTACCCGAGTTTGTATGAGCGCTGCTCCGCAACCGCAACGAATACCTCTGCGGGAATTACTTCAGTTGGCAAGCTCGACATCCAGACCACCACGGGCTGCGGGAACCAAAACGCCGTCTCCCTTGGCAACAATTCTCCAAACAAGGCAATCAACGGAAGCGAAAAGAAACCCAAAGCGAGCGCGAGATGGCGAGTCGCGGCGGAGCCCCACGCCATCCTTGCAATGCCGACAACAGCAACCAAGACCACGGTGTACTTAAGTAATAGTAGAATCATTCTTGTGCCGCCTTCGCCTGCTGAATCAAACGCTCGAGTGCGTCCAACTCTTCTTTGGAAACCTGTTCTCGACTACCCAACAAAGCAGAGACAGCCTGGGTAGTACTACCTGCAAAGAAGGTGTCCAGCAGTCGCTGCAAAGCATGAACGCCTGCCTCCTTTACTGGAGTGACCGCCTGATACACATGTCTGTTACCGTTTCGACTTGCGGCCAACTTTCCTTTTTTGTGCAACCGCTGCAATACCATACGTGTCGCGGCATAACTCGGTCCGTCACTCATCCGTCCATCATCCAGCTGTCCATCATCCACCCGTCCATCATCCACCTGTCCATCATCCACCCGGGCCAACAACTCAGCTTGAACGTCAGCAACCGTTGCTGCCTGCTTGGCGTACACGATCTCCAATACTTGGCGCTCTCTACGCGACAGCGTTTGGTCAGTTTCCACTTAAGCCTCCCTCGATAGACGTCTGAACATATTTGTTCATGTGAACAAATATGTTCCTTACTCAAAGACTTGTCAAGCGGCGAGAGCCTCACATGTAGTGAACCCGGACAGGGCCTGGTCTGCTTGAATGAACTCAGTTAGGGTATGGACATGAAAAAGTTAATTGCAATGTGCGCCCTAGCAGGCCTCGCCACGTCCACATATGCCACAGAATTCTTGAATTCTGAGCAGAACAAAAGTCTGAACCTACCGTTTTCGGAAGCGGTGCGAGTGGGCGATCTAATGATTTTATCAGGCCAACTAGGCACTCTACCCGGCACGACTGACATCGCTCCCGGGGGTATACAAGGTCAAGCTCGCCAAGCCATGGACAACATCAAATCGATCTTGGAGCGTAATGGCTCGAGCATGGACAAAGTTGTGAAGTGCACGGTCATGATGGCCGACATTTCCGAGTGGCCGGCTTTTAACGAAGTCTATGTCACCTATTTTCCTGGTCCAAAGCCAGCTCGAAGCGCCTTCGCGGCCGGTGGATTGGCATTTGGCGCGAAAGTAGAGGTTGAATGCTGGGCCGGACCCTAGCGCGAGTGTGACGCCAACCGTCTACACGCCTTTTTCTTTCGCGACCTCAGCCACAGCGCCGATTAAGTTCTCGACGTCTTCGTCGTGCACCATGATATGCAAAGACGCGCGATTGGCAGCCCAATCGATCTCAGGATGGGTCACATCGCGGATATAGATGCCGTGTCGGTCCCATAAAGCATCGTTGACCTCAATCGGATCGACATCGCCTACCTTGAAAGACACCAACCCACAACTCATTGCCGGGTCATCCGAGACACACAGCTGCACCCCTGGAATTTCCCGCAACCCATCTCTAGCTCGCGCTGCCATGTGCCGGACTCGAGCTTCGATGGCGTCGATGGTTAGCGTCTCATGAAAATCTAACGCCGCACTTAAGGAAGCTTCAGTGGCGTAATTGCCAGAACCATGAAGCTCATATTTCGCCGCCATTCTGGATCTATCCAGACTGCTCCCAGGCGACGCCGCCTGACGGTACATGCTCATACCTTGCACTGGTCCAGAGTAGTTCAAGGGCCACACTCGATCTAACAAGGATTCACGAACAAACAAAAAACCAGTTTGCATCGCCGCGCATAGCCATTTGTGCCCCGCGCCAGCATAAATGTCGCAGCCCAAGTCGTGGATATCCAAATTCATCATGCCCGGCGGATGCGCACCATCGACTAACGTCAAAATCCCTTTCGCGCGAGCCATCGCACAGATTTCTTTTACCGGCAGCACGCACCCATCTGTGTAATTGACATGGCAAAAACTAATCAACTTTGTTCGCGGTGTGATGGCGCCTTCAAAAGCGGCAAGAATCGTATCGGGTCGATTGGGCGGGTGGAATTTATCACTCGATAGATCAACGACAACAGGGACAATGCCATGGCGGGCAGCGCGTAAATTGATAGGCTGACCACCACTGGAGTGATCGTGGTTGGTGTAGATGATTTCATCACCGGCCTTAAGATCTAGACCAGAGGTTCCGATCGACATTCCTTCCGTAGTATTTGTAGTTATCGCGAGTTCGTTGGCATTGCAACCAACAAACTCAGCTAAACGCGCTCGCAGATTCTCCTTGGCTTCACTATTGGCGACATAACGAACGTAGCTTAAGCGGTCTCTGTCATAACCTTTGATCGCTTCGAATTGGGCTTGGATGACGCTGGCTGGAGAAGGACCACGAGTACCCGTATTCATGTAGGCGATGTTCGGATCAATCAAGAATTGTTCGCTTACCCAGCGCCAATAACTTTGGTCATCGGGCGCATGACCGGCACCGATCTCAGCAACTGAGACTGCCGCGCTCGCTTTGGTCGCGAGCGCTAATGAAGCCGTCCCTGCCATCTGCGACATAAACGCACGACGTGAAGTGGAAGCAGATCCAGCCATCCCCATCTCCTTTTCGTTCTATTAACAGAGCAACAACCGTCACTATTGAATGTTCAGCGCCAACTGATACCCACTCTCGTTCTAAACGAGCTTACTCCTTTCTGTTACTCGCCGCGAAAGACCATTACGTCGATTACGCTGTCACTACCTGGATATTTCGATCGCGAGTTTCTATCTCGTCTGGCGGCTGCCAGGCGGCGTTGGCGATCTGAAATATCTCCTCCGATACCGCCATCTTAAAGGCCATACCTTGTTCATCGTTACGGCGCATGACCCGAGCTTTGCGTTCGGCAAATGGAACATCTAACACAAAGACTTCCAGATCATGATCACACCCATCTACACGGGCATAAAATTCTTCCCTATCCAACAGCTGCACTAAGCCGAGCTCCAAAATCACGTCGTGGTCCGCATCCAACAGCTCTAACGCGATGCGCCAGATTTGCTCTAGACATCGCTCCTTACGATCCTGGTACCAAGGCATAAACCCAGTTTCAGGCCGGTCGGGGCTGAAGAGGCTGACCATCCATTCATCCAAGTCCAACCTTGGCACGCCTCGCTGCACTCCCAGCTTCGCGGCGAAAGTCGTTTTGCCAGCACCAACAGGTCCTTCAATCAAAGTAACCTTAGCCATCCACTACCACTCAACATCCTCGACGAGGTCGCAGGGGTTAACCTTCGGAAATCTATCGCCGATCTCGAGATGTACGGCATTGTCTCCGACGACCACCCCACGCCAAACCTTATCCTGTATTTCTTCGTTCGAAACCGTATCAGGCACACGCTCGACCAGATAGACAAGGACGTCCATCGCCTTCGGTTCAAGATGGCGGACTTCGCCATCCTTCGAGAGAGTGAGTTGTCCGGGATCGACGAGCCAACCGCCAACCGTAAACTCAGAATGAGTCTCCGTTACAGGCGGAAGATCTGCCTCACCCAAAATTGTTGCTACTAGTTACCGAAGTCCCAGGTCTCTCCAGAGTGGTAGCGCCGAAGGATGAGCTTGGCCATCAGAATTTTGTGCACCTCATCAGGGCCGTCCGCCAGCCGTAACGTACGCGCGCCTTGATACATGCCTGCGAGCGGTAAATCTCCTGACACACCAGCAGCCCCATAAACTTGAATCGCGCGATCGACGACTCGGTGATAGGCAGCCGGTACAAAGACCTTGATCGCTGAAATATCCGTACGGGGATCAGCACCAGTCTCCATCTTTTCAGCGCAGTGAATTGTCATCAGGCGAGCAGACTGTATGTCCATGTAACTGTCAGCGATGAAGCCCTGCATAAATTGCTTCTCTTCAAGCTTCTCGCCACCATGAACCTCCCGCGTCATCAAACGGTCAATCATCAAATTGAACGCCCGCCACATCGAGCCTATGGAATTCATGCAGTGGTAGACACGTCCCGCGCCTAAACGATCTTGTGCCGCTTGGTGACCTGTACCTGTACGCCCAAGCTGATTTTCCTTCGGTACACGAACGTTGTCATAGATAATTTCGCAATGGCTAGAAGCCTTACCCCAAACCGGCACCCCACGCACAACATTCACCCCGGGTGTTTTCTTCGGCACGATTATCTGTGTCATCTTCTCATTAGCACCGCTCGGATCTTCCGGATCAGCCGTGCGACACATCACTATATAGAAATCCGCTGCATGGCCATTCGAGGTGAACCACTTGTGACCATTGATCACCCACTCGTCACCATCGAGTTCAGCACGGGTGGTTAGCGAGCGGGGATCAGAACCAGGATTGTGCGGCTCTGTCATCGAGAAACCGGATTGCATCGTGCCTTCAGTCAGCGGCTTCAGCCATTGCTCATGCTGCTCCGGCGTACCGTACTTAACTAAGATCTTCTGATTGCCTGAGTTTGGTGCGACAACACCAAACAAGGAAGATGCGCCCGGGCTATAAGACAGAATTTCGTTCATGTAGGCATGCTGGAGAAAAGACAGTCCCATCCCGCCAAACTCAGGCGGTAGGTGCGGTGCCCAAAGATTGGCTTTTTTGACCGTCTCCTGAATCTCGATCTTGAGCGCTTGTGCTTCTTTCTTAACCTCGTTGGTGGCGTTAGCGCTGTCGGCAAGCCATCCCCAAAGCCTGCCTTCGTTCGGCAGAATGTGCTGATTAACGATATCCGCAGTCGCGATGCGAATCTCATTCACTTCATCATCTAGCGCCGGTACAGGCTTCACATTCATATTTGCGTTGGCCATCCCATTCTCCCAATTATCCCTAACGGACCAACGACTTTAACTCATTGATATATGAGACGAAACTAGCGACGACGCAACGAAAAGCCATTCCAGCTATACTGGCCGGCTTATGCAAGAATCAAACACTCTAAAGTATCCGTACGAAGACCACCCGAAACCGGGCACGACCATGGAGCTCGCTCCCGGGGTCAGGTGGTTGACGATGCCCATGCCTGGGTCTCTCGCTCACATTAACCTCTACCTTTTGGAAGACAAACGCGGCTGGTACGTCGTCGACACCGGCATCGGCAATGCCGAGACGGCAGAACTCTGGCACGAAATCTTTAGGAAAGAACTGGGCGGCAAACCGGTCATCGGGGTCATTTGTACACACATGCACCCCGACCACATCGGTCAATCTGCAATGATCACGGAAGAGTTTCGCTGCGCCTTACACATGACCCGCGCCGAATACTATCAAGCCCGTTCATTCGCCAACTCTGGTGGCAGCCACCACAGCTCCTGGCTCGGTCAGAGTTTCTACACCAAAGCTGGGATGCCTGACGATTACGTCGAACAACTACAGAAGATGTGGACACAACGTTCGTCTGAAGGTATGTCTATGCCGACAATGCCGTCAGGCTACGAGCGCCTAGAAGACGGTCAAGTATTGACCATCGGAGACCATGACTGGCAAATCGTCGTGGGTTCCGGGCATTCACCAGAACACGCATGCCTGTATTGTGCGTCGCTTAAGATCATGATCTCTGGCGATCAAATACTACCGATCATCACTTCCAACGTTAGTGTTCATCCAACCGAGCCCAATGCTAACCCTCTCAAAGAATGGATGGACTCACACGACCGTTTCCTTTCGACACCAGACGATACTTTTGTTTTACCAGCGCACAACCTACCGTTTTACGGGGTTAGAGAACGGCTGCGAGGACTAATCAGTCACCACGACGATCGAATGCTCGCCATCGAGGAAGCATGTGTAGCGCCGCAAATCGCCAAGGACCTATTACCTGTTCTTTTCGCTCGCGAGCTGGATCCTCGACAAATGATGATGGCGTTAGGTGAAGCCATAGCTCACGTTCACTTGCTAATCCATCGCAATCGAATCGATCGTGAGTTACATGAGGATGGACGTTATCGATTTCGTTCCATCGATCCCGATCTCGACCGACGCGCGCACCCAGGACAACATGATGCGCCTACCGACGGACCGGTCATGGTCTAGTGCCAGACAAGGACAAGCAGTCATCCAGTCTTGACCTCGGCCAACGGATTGCAGGGATCACGTATCGAATTCTAAAGTGGGGACGTGATCGTGTGCCGCCCGGAATCCGAACGTTGCTCGGCATACTCTTCATGGTCGGCGGTGTTTTTGGATTTTTACCGGTATTAGGATTTTGGATGTTGCCACTTGGAGTTGCCTTCATCGCACTTGATATCCCTCCCATGCGCCAAAGGATCGATGCTTGGCTTGTGATACTGCGTGCCAAGGCTCGCGGCGAAACCTAAACAGGCACGCGACCGACGACATCCGTTTGCATGCAGCGAGCAGCTGCGCGACCATCCCTTTCCACATCATTTGCTAATTTGAGGAGCGCATTATGAGCGATATCGCATTCCGATCTGCTACGGAACTTGCAGCTATGATCGCCAAGAAAGAAATTTCTGCACGCGAACTGCTCGACCACTACCTCGATCGCGTCGATCGATATAACGAGGCATTGAACGCTATCGTTGTGGACGTTCGAGACGAAGCTCGCGTAGCGGCTGACAAAATGGATGCCAGTCCCGGTGATGCTACTTTTCACGGTGTGCCTATGACCGTGAAGGAGTCATACGACATTCCTGGCGCGCCAACCACTTGGGGCAATCCAGCATGGCGTGACAACATTGCCACGGAAGATGCCGAATCAATCAAGAAGTTACGCGCTGCAGGCGTCAACGTTTTCGGTAAAACCAACGTCCCGATCTCTTTAGCAGATTTCCAAAGCTACAACGAAGTCTACGGCACGACGAACAATCCCTATGACCACAGTCGTATCCCCGGCGGCTCATCAGGGGGCTCCGCTGCCGCACTGGCTGCTGGTCTCACCGGACTTGAAATTGGCTCCGACATTGGCGGCTCGATTAGGAACCCGGCACACTTTTGTGGTGTTTTTGGACACAAACCAACCTACAACCTACTCTGGATGCGCGGGCACACCCCACCAGGGGACATTCGCTCAAGCTCTGACATTTCGGTCATCGGACCGCTCGCGAGGTCAGCGGAAGATCTCGATCGCGCACTTCGGATCATGGCCGGTCCCGACGATATCACCGCTCGGGGTATGAAGCTGGATCTACCTGAATGGCAAGGCCGGTCTCTGAAAGGACTAAAGGTTGCTGTCTGGAAAAACGATGAACATGCCCCAGTTGCCCGGGAAGTGGAGGCACGAGTGGATCTTGTCGCTCAAGCTCTAAAAGACGCCGGTGCCATCGTCAATGAAGATGCGCGACCTAGCTTCACCGCCGAGCACAGCAACGAGACTTACAACAACCTTTTGCACGCAACGATGGCGATGCGCATGCCCGAAGAAGACTACGAAGGCCTGAAGGCAATTGTCGACAACCTCGACCCTAATGACCAGAGCGACAACGCTAAAGTCAGGCGCGCACAGGTATCGAGTTTTAAGTCTTGGGGAGCGAACAACGAGCAGCGCCATCACCTTCGCTGGAGTTGGCACCAATTCTTCAACGACTACGACATCCTGCTTACGCCGATGATGGCAACCCCGGCTTTTGAACATGATCATCGAAAATTTGGTGAACGGACAATTCTAGTTGATAACCAAGAACGTCCATACTTCGAGCAGGTGTTCTGGGCAGGTCTAACAGGCGTTGCCTATTTACCCTCTACTGTCATCCCAACTGGACTAAACCCAGATGGTTTACCCATTGGCGTGCAAATCGTCTCTGCCGAGTACAACGATCTTGTGACGATAGGTATCGCCGCGGAGCTTGAGCGAGAAGGCTTTTCCTTCACCCCGCCACCAAACTATGTCGACTAGCTGTGACTAAGGCGCTCGCGCATCCAAATATCGCTCTGATTAAGTATTGGGGTAAGCAAGACAAGCTCGGTAATTTCCCAGCAACACCGAGCTTGAGCATCACGTTAGATGGATTGGTAACGGAAACTGTCTTAACAGATGGGAGCACTGATCGCTTTGTCATTAATGGCAAAGAACAAGATGACCCAAAGGTCGCTGGTTTCTTAGGTGCTCTACGCGCGAGCCTCTCAGTGCCGCCTCTAGAAATCGAGACAGTAAACAACTTTCCAACGGGTGCAGGTTTAGCATCTTCGGCGTCAGGCTTTGCAGCCCTGATGACAGCAATCAACGCACATTGTCAGTTCGGACTGAGCACTGAAATGATGAGCGACTGGGCACGACAAGGTTCCGCAAGTGCAGCTCGTTCGATGTACGGCGGGTTTGTTAGTCTCGTACCACCTTTGTGGCGCGCATACCCTGCAGCAAACGTTGATCATTGGCCGCTGAATGTTGTCATCGCCATTACGAGTGAAGAAAAAAAGGACGTAGGTAGCACCGAGGGTATGCGCCGCACGGCAGCGACCTCGCCCTTCTACCCCGCGTGGGTTAAAGACGCACCGGAAGATTATGCAACTGCATCTGAAGCAATCGCTCAACGAGATTTTGCTGCCCTCGCCGGAGTCGCTGAACTTAGCTGCCTGAAAATGCACAGCATTATGCTGACAAGCGTTCCAACGTTGAGTTACTGGAATCCAACTACGCTCTCTTGCATGGACGGCGTCCGCGACATGCGGCGTAACGGCATCGCAGCATTTTTCACCATTGATGCTGGTCCGCAGGTCAAAGTTGTATGCCTGCCCGACTCTGTCGAACAGGTGCAAGCCACCTTACGCGACATCCCTGGTGTGCTCACAACTAAGGTTTGTGCCCTGGGTGGGAATGCGCGGATACTCGATTGATCATCACTGCACCCGGCAAGGTTGTTGTTTGGGGTGAGTATGCCGTTCTGACTGGCGCGCCCGCTGCAGTCATGGCCATCGATCGTTACGCTTATTGCGAGTTGTCGACGAGCGCAAATTTCTCTTCGTTCACAGCACACGGTTTTCTTACCCCTGGTCTGCATAGTCCCGATCGAGCTGTACCAACTACTCCGGTAACGAGTCTCTTTGCGGCCATCTTGAAGGAAATGGGACACACAAAGTTACCTTCTCACCTCGATTGTGCCATGGACACATCGGCATTCTACTCATCTGGCACAAAGATGGGGCTTGGTTCGTCTGCGGCTCTTAGCTGTGCCATCTACGCCGGGCTATGCGGAATCCTAGAACACGAACCCAACTGGCAAGAGGCGCTTCGCGCACATCGTGCCTGGCAAGGGGGAGGTGGTAGCGGCCTGGATGTTGCTGCGAGTTGGCACGGCGGTGTCATTCGTTATCAACAAGAATCTGTTGCCCAAACACTATGGCCAGAAAACTGGCACTGTTCGATTGTATTTACCGGTAGCTCTGCCAGCACACCCACACAAGTGGCAAAGTTCTCAGCGTGGGGCGATAGCGAAAAAAGTAGTCGATTAGATGCGCTTGCACAAGCGTCCGAGAATTTGTTTCAGCAGAATCCTGATCTAGACGACTTGCGACACTATACGAGTCGTTTGCGTGAGCTAGACCGCGCAGGAGACCTAAACATTTTTACACAAGAACACGAAAGGTTAGCTACAATTGCGGGTGACCTGGATATGGTCTACAAGCCTTGTGGCGCAGGAGGCGGTGACATTGGAATTGCCATAACCGAAAACCCGCAATTGTTGCAAAAATTTTGCACACAAGCCGCACTGGCAGGATTCACAGCCCTGGATACGGAGATTGCCGCGCATGGCATCCAAACAAGAGAAAACGCCGACTAACAGTTCGCGGATTTCGAATTTCTTCAAGATGAGCATCGCGGAGCGGATCGCGGCCCTTAATGCTAACGGTTTGCTATCCCAGGACGACGTTCAGCAGCTCGTTACATCTAATCACCAACTCAACATCAACGCAGCCGACAAAATGATTGAGAACGTTGTTGGTGTGTTTGGGCTGCCTATGGGCGTCGCACTAAACTTTTTGATCAACAACAAAGATTATGCGATACCACTTGTTGTTGAAGAACCATCCATTGTTGCCGGACTATCGGGTGCTGCACGGATGGCTAGGCTCGGTGGCGGTTACACCGCAGCTTCTTCGGATCCAATTCTCATCGGTCAAGTTCAGTCAGTGATTACGACTGATCCAGCACAGGCCATGCAAACCCTTCTCGATAACAAGTCTGAGATCCTGTCATTGGCCAACAGCATGCACCCCAAAATGATTGCCCGTGGTGGTGGCGCACTGGACATCGAGGTCTATCACCACGTTGCAGAGCAAGACGGCCGAGATATGGTTGTCCTGCATCTCTTAGTGGATACAAGAGATGCAATGGGCGCAAATCTCGTTAACTCTATGTGCGAAGGCGTCGCTGCGCTTGTTGAACAGCTTACCGGCGGCACCGTCTTTTTACGGATTTTGTCTAACCTCACCGACCGAGCAATCGCGAAAGCCTCAGTCCAGATCCCTACAGCCAATCTAGAAGGCAAGGGATTCAGTGGTGAAGCGGTCCGTGATGGCATTATTCTCGCCAACGATCTCGCGCTCGCTGACCCATACCGCGCCGCCACTCACAACAAAGGCATCATGAACGGTGTCGACGCTGTCGCTCTCGCGACTGGCAACGACTGGCGCGCAATCGAAGCCGCTGCTCACGCGTACGCAGCCAGAGATGGTCGCTATAAGGCACTCACCCGATGGTACAAAAGTAAAGAGGGTGATCTCGTCGGCGAAATCGAAATTCCAATGAAAGTTGGTACCGTAGGTGGTTCGTTGGAGTCCAATCCTAGCGTTCGCATCAACCATCGCCTGCTAGGCTCACCTAGCGCCACAGAACTTGCTTCAGTCATGGGCGCTATCGGTCTTGCCCAGAACTTCGCTGCCCTGCGCGCTCTATCGACAAACGGTATTCAACAGAATCACATGAACCTCCACGCTCGAAGTGTTGCAAGCACAGCGGGGGTACCGGATGAATATTTCGAAACCGTGGTCGAAAGTCTAATCGAGTCAGGAGAAGTCAAGGTCTGGAAGGCGCAGGAAATCGTTAAGAATCTCTCGCGCAAAGCAACCCGACCGGAAGCGTCCGAACGCCAATCAGCAAGCGGCAAAATAATTTTGTTGGGCGAGCACGCTGTCGTTTATGGCCGACCAGCAATCGCGCTGCCTATTCCACTCGCCGTGGAAGCGACAGTACGTAAATACCCTTCCGATGAGGGCCAAGGTGTAGACATCCTAATACCTCGTTGGGGCTTGGAACAGAAAGTCCATGCTGGTATGCAAGGCCTCCCCGGCATTCTGGGGAGTATTCTCGATCGTCTAAATTTACTTGACGAGCACATGACCATAGAGGTTTTTCCGCATGTGCCACGAGCGATGGGTTTAGGCGGGTCTTCAGCTCTGGCCGTCGCCATACTGCGTGCGGTTGATCATGCCTTTACCTTGAATCTCGGTAACGAAACCATCAATGAACTCGCCTTCGAATGTGAGAAAGCTGCGCACGGCACACCATCTGGCGTGGACAATACAGTCGCAACTTATGGAACGCCTCTGATCTATCGCAGAGTCGATGACGAGCCCAAATTCGAAAGCTTAAAACTAGGCACCCCCCTTGATCTTATCGTTGGGATCACCGGCAAAGAGAGTCTTACTGCTGACGCTGTGGCCAGAGTCCGTAAAACGTGGCAACAATATCCAGAACGTTATGAAGCTGTTTTTGATCAAGTTGCAGACGTTACAGATGCAGGTCGCGAAGCCTTGGTCGCAGGTAACCTGGACGAGATCGGCGAGCTCATGAATCTCTGTCACGGCTATCTCAATGCTCTGCAGCTATCAACTCCAGAGCTTGAAGAGCTAATACACATTGCCCGAACAAACGGAGCCGTCGGCGCCAAGCTAACTGGTGGCGGTGTCGGTGGATCCATGATCGCGCTTTGTCCTGACAATAAACATGGGATCGAACAAGCCATGCAAGCCGCGGGTTTCCAAACCCTAGAAGTCACTATCACGAACTAGGACATCTATGAATTACCTACTTCGGCCAATCCTAGCTATTTTTCTTGTACTAAGCTCGGTTGCCGCTTCCGCTGATTCGGACCTTATCGGCCAATGGCAGCTACGCGTCGAAGGTCGAATGGGTATACAAACCCCTATTCTCACCGTTCGCGAGGCGGACGGTAAATTCAGCGGTAGTATCGGCGGAGCAAGGGGCCAACTCGACATTGAAACAATCACCGCCACGGGCAATCAGTTCTCTTTCCCTTTCAATATGACCACACCAAGGGGAGAGTTTAACTTGCTCTACAGCGGCACTCGCGATGGAGACAGTTTGACTGGCAAAGTTGAAACGCCGCGCGGTCCTGTGCCATTTACAGGCAAGCGGAAGTCCCCCTAATCTGAGATCTAGCCTAAGCCGGTGTCAGAGTGTTCGTTCCCGCAGCACACTCCAGCACGCTCCCTAACACCGCACCATTTCGTTCGGTCCGATCACCGGTGAAGCGCCACTCTGCCCGCGTACGATCCTGATCGACAACTACCGTCAGATAACCGTTACTCATTCCGTCGGCATATTTGATATGCGCACGTTCGTCTAATGCGCGCGCGACCAAGTTTTGCATCGCCTCAGATGTCGAGGCGAGCGGCGGTGAACTGACAGCGGGCGCGACCAATTCGATGGCCTGACTGCCTTCGCCATTAACGTCGGGAACTTCCATTCCCCAAGCGCTATGTACATCACCAGAAAGAATGACGACATTTTCAATCCCTTCATCCTCAATGTGGTCAAGCACTCGCGCCCGCGCACCTCGATAGCCTTCCCAGCTATCCGGATTGAAAGGGGTTTTGCCATCGGTCCACGGCGCAAACACAACCTGCTGGCCAACAAGCTTCCAACGCACATCATCTGCTTGAGTAGTGCTCAAGTGATTGAAGAAGAGCGACTCCTGAATCGGACCTAACAACGAACGCTGCGAATCGTTAGCCACATCAAAGTCTTCACGCCCACCTTGTTCATCGCGCCCTTCAAGTCGCGTATCAAGCATGACAAGGTCAGCAAGGTTACCGAAACGGAAGCTGCGGAAGAGCCCAGTCGGCACCTCTCGGATCGGCATCCATTCGTAGTAAGCCATAATTGCGTGATCTCGCCGGACATCCCAAGCACCTTCACCAGCTTCAGGATTATGATTTTGAGCACCACCCGACCATGAATTGTTGGTACTTTCGTGATCATCCCAGATCACAATCCAAGGGTGGGCGGCGTGAGCAGCCTGAAGATCACCGTCACTCTTATATTGGGCATGACGGGTGCGATAGTCTCCCAACGATACTATTTCGTGGTCAGGCGCCGGGATTCGATCTAGCGCTTCGCCGTTTCCGTATTCGGAGTTACCGTATTCATACAAATAGTCGCCGAGACTTAAGACTGCGTGCAAATCTTCTGTATTCGCTATGTCTCGATAAGCATTGAAATACCCTTGTGGGTAGTTGGCACATGATGTGACAGCCAAACGTACTTCACGAACATTGTGGCTTGGCAAAGTACGTGTACGCCCAACCGGAGATGCAAAGTCTCCAGCAGTGAAGCCATAAAAATAACGTGTATCAGGTGACAATCCAGCAGCGTCAATCTTTAGGGTGAAATCTCGCTCGGCTCGCGCCGTACCTGTACCGCGACGAACGACGCCTGATGGCGTGGGTTCGGTACCGATCCACCAATCTACCGAGATGTCAGCGTCAGTGCTCGAGGACGGCGAAACTCTGGTCCATAAAATGACACGATCCTGCAGTGGATCGCCACTCGCCACACCATGTTGGAAGGGACTCTGGCCAGTTGGGACCGTAGTTCCAGCAGAGAGTTTCTCTACCTCATCACTTGCGCCGCCAGTGCTCGCACAACCACTGACGCCAACGAGCGCCACATGCGCTAAAGATGAAGTCTTGAGAAAGCGTCGTCTGTCCATAGTGCCCACCTTTTGTTAGACGGACGAGTCTAGCAATGTCGTCTCATGCCTGCATTACATTGCCTCTACGCCGGGATCCAAGCGCCATGGAAACCGGCGGGAATCCGCCGACCCAGATCTACAACTGCAAGTGGCGCGTCGGCAATCCTGTGGGCATCTAGAATCCGCACTTCACTCGTATCGGTAGCCGCCCTGTAGACACAAACTAATACCCAACCGGCATCTTCTGCCGAGTCAGCGCGGCTTGTCGCTGGCACAAATACCGGCTCGCTATTCGAATCACCCGGATCGATGTCGTGGCATTCAGCATGACCCGTCTTCAGATCGTATTTCAATACTCCGCGCATCTCCGTATTGCTCGGTTGCGCTACGGAGTAGTGATATTCGTATGGACGCCCGGTTCGAGATTCGTTTATGCGCGGTAACTCTACGCGGCGGTCATCCAGCTGGGTCTCGGTTGCCGTACCAGCCTCGATGTCGATCACATAACGCCAGGGCACGCCTAAGGGGTTTGCTTTGAATTCAGTCGTGGCCATATCAAATTTTAGATACCAGGGATAGCGGACAACGTCGAAGACAATCTTGCTGCCAGCGATGTCGTAGGCATTGATCACGTGCTGAATAAAGCACGGTTCAATCTCTACCCAAATAACCTCTCCACTGCCTCGCGGTACGAGACAAAGGCGTGAGGGACGACCCTCCTGCCAACAAATCGGCATGCGTACACCCTTCTGAAGAAGAGAAAAGTCATACCCCACACTCAGATCCATCAAGATGCTGTGACTAGCGGTGATCGCCATGTCGTGCATCATTCCGGGACCCGCAACCTCAATCTCCAACTCGCGTTGCGATTGGCCTTGCGCATCAACCTCGCCATAAAGCAGCCAAGGCTGGTTCCAATCAGCGCGAAACCAAAATAGTTCGCCGGTCACGGGGTCAACTTTTGGATGCGCGGTCATGGCGCCAAGTGCTCGAGCGCCTTCAGTGCCTAAGTCGCTGTTAACCGCTAGAGGAACGCCGCCCTCGGCCATTGCGTACGTAGTACCACCGTGACGCAGGATGTTCACGTTTGGGTTCGTTTCAACAAACTCAGAGATATCTTCGATGTTTTGGTACCGAGCCCACGCATGCGATCTCACCCACCGGTTTCGATACGCTTGCGCTTCGCCATCGGCGAACTGAACGCTGTGTAGCATCGCAGCCTCTGGCCACCACGAGAGCACATCGCTACCTTCGGAGCGCCCGCTATACGGGTTCGGTCCATTGCGTAACAAAGCGCCGTTTAGCGCCTCGGGAATCTCTCCGGTGACCTTGAGCGCGGTCATTTCAATTTCATCTAGGACAGGGGCCAACGCGCCACTGTTCAAGTCAGGTACGCTCATCGTCGCGCCTGCAAGAGATCTAGGACTTCCACAAAAATATCTAAACGAGCCTCGCCAATATCTTCGAGCGGCAAACCAGCGAGTTGATCGTGCAGAATTTGTTGCGCATCACTTAGAAGTTCAGCGCCCCCTTTCGTGATCTTCGCGAGGCTTTGGCGTGCATCGCGCTGACCTCTGACCGTTTCAACGTAACCCAATTTCTCCATTGGGCGCAGGGCTCGGGTCACGGCAGATGCCGTTAGACCTACCGCATTCGCAAGATCAATTCGCGGTAAGCCCTTCGATCCAGCATCAGCAAGCACACTGACCAAACGATATTCACGAAACGTGATACCGCGTGTAAATGAAAGGGCCCGATCCATCTCGCGTTCCAGCCCAGCGGCTGTGTCGAGAATATGTGCTAGCAGCACCTCGGGATTTGAAGAAGCAGAACTGTTGTTTCGTGTAGACATGATTGCATAATACTTGATCAATCAAGCATTATGCAACTAATTAGATCCCGATTTAGTTAGCTAGCGCCCCAACTTGGTCGCTCGGCAATCTGTGCACGCCAACGATTGAGATTGGTAAGGTCTGGAATCGTTACAACTTTAACCATTTCGGCAAAGTCCAAGGCGATACCAAGAGTGATGTCGGCGATACTAAACTGAGCACCCGCCAAGTACTCGGTCTGATCAAGTTGCTCATCAAACATGGTCAAAGTTTTGGGTGCGACCTCGGCACAAACCTCGCCCCATTCTTTTACCGGTGTTTCCCGATCTTTAAAAAAGCCCGTGATGTTCCTGAAGGCACCTGCAACGTTGGACATAAAGTTAATTTCCGCTCGCCTGCCCCACATTTCGATTGTGGCCGCCTCCAGCGGAGTTGCACCAAACAGGTTCGGATCGGGGTTCAACCCCTCCAAGTAGCGGCATATCGCCACGGATTCTGACAAGAAGCTGCCGTCGTCTAGCTCAAGCACCGGCACACGTCCTGCTGGATTCTTGGCTAGATAATCATTTTGAATGTTCTCACCGGCCCGAATGTCGACCGCCACCCGCTCTAGTTCGACCCCCTTTTCTGCCATAAAAACATGCACGCGACGTGCATTCGGACTAGGTGCTTCATGTAGCTTCATTCATTTTCCTTTTGCTAATCAATTTGTTTTTGTGTCGTCATCTTCAAGCGTAATGTGGCTCACATCAGGTGCAGCCGGGGGCGGTGCTTTATCACTGTCGTTCAAATCCGCACCAACATCCGCGATGTCAAAGTCTGGATCAGGTACTGCTATTTCTTCTGACTCCTCAGCTTCAGAGTCACGCAACAGAGCGCCAACTTCGGCAAGATCAAAATCAGCGTCGATTTCAGCAACGAGCGGTGGATCCGAGTCATTGCCAAGGATCGCGCCTAATTCAGCGAGTGTGATGTGGTCCACCTGCGGAACATCCACTGGCTCTTCCGTGTCATCCGTTACGAACACCGAACCTTGGACAGACAAATGGTCGGTATCGATTTCTGGTGCGGCAATTACTTGCCGCTCGTCCGCTCGGAGCATATCCGCCCCGGGCGGGAGAACCTTGATACCGCCATCGTTTGCAGCACTCGTTTGCTCTTGTTCGGACGTTTGGGGTTCTGCTTGTGTTTTGGCTGGATCTGATGCTTCTATCTGACTAGCCGCTTCCGAGGCTGAGGCGTCACCGTCTGTCTCGCTGACAGGCAGCACGCGCAACTTGGCGCCCGCCTTCTGAAAGACTTGTTGATAGCGAGCGGCTGTTTTTTCGTCGGTTGCCTTCTTGACCACCACCGACTTACCCGAAAAGAGGACGTCCATACGCTTGTCATCTAATTTCAGGACCGTGGTCAGACGTTTTTTGACCACAGCTGCGTGCTGTCCTTCCGCCACTTCTCCTGAAAAAACGAGCCGATACTCTTGCGTCATGCGCGAGAGCGTACACGTGATTGCGTTCAAAACCTAGTCGGGCGACCATACGGTAAACACCATCGCGGAGAGATCATGGGAACCAGTGCACGTGTCGTCGTCCTACCTGAATCGACATCCACATTAAGGATCGAAGAGCTGACTTTGCCCGACCCTAGTCCCCACCAAGTTGTCGTCAAAGAATTCGCATCCGGGGTCTGTCATTCACAACTTCATCAGATGCATCGCGATCGAAGATCCCCTGTAATACTCGGACACGAAGCGACCGGTGTTGTTGTCAAAGCCGGTGCTGAAGTTTCCCACGTCGTTGAGGGCGACATCGTTCTCTTGACCTGGGTACCACGGAATATTGAAGCCGCAGGCAGGGTGCCAGAACGTGCTGTCCTCAATGTCAGCGACGGCGTCGCCCAATCCGAGAACGTGTTCACATGGGCAGACCACACCATCTGTGACGAACAATATATCGTCAAAGTAGATCCCAATATCAAGAAAGACGTCACGGCCATCATCGGCTGCGCTGTGATGACTGGCGCCGGTGCAGTCATCAACACAGCGAAAGTTCAGCCAGGTCAAAGTGTCGTTGTTTTCGGGGTTGGCGGCGTAGGCTTGAGTGCTGTTGTCGGCGCCAAAGTTGCCGGGGCAAACCCGATTATCGCGGTTGATCTAGATGACAAGAAATTGGAATTCGCCAAAGCTTTCGGCGCAACGCATACGATCAATGCCTCCGAAGTAGACCCGGTTGAAGCGATCCATGAACTAACGCCGAAAGCCGGTCAGTTTACGATCAGCCGACAACCCGTTAGCGGTGCCGACTTTGCTTTCGACTGCATCGGCATCCGCACCACCATGGAGCAGATCGTACCTGCCTGTCGCGGCGGCCACTTTGGTGCGAACGACGGCGGTACTGCCGTCCTAGTCGGGGTGCCATCAACACCTGTTGAGTTGAACGCCGTGGACGTGCTGATTAACGAGAAGCATTTCATTGGGAGTATTGGTGGTTCCTGCGCCCCAGATCGTGACTTCCCGCGGTTTTTGGAGTGGCATGACAGCGGCGAGCTCAACCTCGACGCCATGGTGACCGAGCGTTATTCCATCGATCAGATTAATGAAGCCACGCAAGCGTTGGAAGCTGGTCAAATCAGCGGTCGCGCCATCCTCGAGTTCTAACCGTGCGGGAATTGGTTATTACAGAGATCACTCGGCCTAGCCCGACGTCCTATTTCGGACCGAAAGAGAAAGGGTTTTTGTCCTGGGATACGTTGATTTGGCGCTTCGCCGCAGAGAAATCTTATTGGGTGGTGACCTCTTACGAGACGCCCCACACAATGCCTGTATGGGGCGTATGGCACGACTGTGCCTTCAGGTTCTCGACCTCACCGGTGAGTCGCAAGGCGAAAAATCTCAAACAAAATTCCAATGCGATTGTTCACCTCGCAGATACCGAAGCTGTCTTCTCTCTACACTGCACCGCCGCCGAGATCACCGCAGAAGACGAACTGCAGACGTTCTGCGGCGAATACAATCCCAAGTATCGCTGGAACTTTAAACCGACAGATGTCGCGGGCGGTGCATTCGCCTTGACCCCACATACCGCGTTCGCTTGGTCCGCTGGAGAGGGGGCTGGTTTCCACGACACCGCCACGCGCTGGCAATTCGAAGTCTCAGATTGATGTACACCACACACTTTATCGCTAACAAAAACTTGCAAACCGCCTATCACGATCTAGGCTCACGCACGCCAATTGTGTTCGTGCATGGTTTCACAGGCTCCAAGCTCGATTTTCTTAATCAACTTGCATGGTTTTCTGAGACTCACCGAGTTATCGCCTACGATCAACGCGGTCATGGGGAATCCACCAATCAAGGTCCGTACACGCTCGATGAGCTAGCAGACGATCTCATCTCGTTCCTCGACGCCCTCGAGATACCAACGTGTCACATCCTTGGCCATAGCATGGGCGGCATGGTTGTCTTGAGAGCCATGCTCGCACACCCAGAGCGGTTCCGATCCCTCATCCTCATGGACACCGCACCACACGGTATAAAACTATTTGATGAAACAATCAGACAGCGCTTAGTGGATATGGTGACTGAAGGTGGTTGCCAGTCTTTAACTATAGGTATGCGCGACCAACCTCAACCACCGAGCGTCCAGAGGGGTGTGGACTTCCTGGGCGAGAATGAACATTGGCGGCGCATTACTGTGAAGTTGGAGCAAATGGATCCAGAAGCTTTTGCACATCTTGGTGATGAACTCGCAGACCAAACCGATCTAACACCTCAGCTAGAAAATATTGCAGTGCCCACAACCGTAATTGTGGGCGTGGATGACAAACCGTTTCTTGGACCTTCGCGATTAATGGCTGACGCCATCGATGATGCAGAACTCCGGGTTATTGAAAAGGCAGCTCATAGCCCTCAGTACGAGCACCCGGAAGAGTGGCGCGCTGCAGTCGATGCACATCTACTACGCGCTGAGTAGATGTCGTTGAGCAGAGCGCGCTAAAGGCTTTATCCAAGCTGAAGGCTCTTCGTCAGGACCGCTGAAGGCTCTCCACGCTGAAGGCTCTTTATCCACGCTGAAGGCTCTTATATACCTCCTGCAACAAGTTGTAGCCGCGGGGGTCGCCGAGCACGCTGGGCAGCATACGATTCATGACGTACGAAACACATAGTCGTGCATCCGCATCGACCACGATTGTCGATCCACCCCAGCCGCCCCAATAGGCGATTCTCTCATTCGGACCCATTGGCACTTCTTTGCCGTTCAACCCATAGCCCATCCCGAAGCGCATCGGCACACCGAGCACTAGATCTTGGCCATAGATCTGCTCATCAAAAATTCGGTTCACGCCCTCTTCTGACAAAAGGTCAACACCAAACGCAGACCCACCGTTCGCAACTGGTGTTTGCGCTCGAACGACAGATCGTGCATTTCCATGCCCATTGGCAGCCGGAATTTCTGCCAATCGCCAGCCAGCGGTCTTCGAATCTCTCGCGTTCGGCGCTGGACTGCGGAAGGTCTTCGCTGCTACCGAATCAGGATCGGTTGCTTCGCCACCTGGCTGCTCGTCTGGTGGTATTAGCTCACCGATCCTCGGCCAGTGCTCCTCTGCAGTACCGATGTGGAAGTCAGCCCCCAAAGGACCGGCAATTTCGTCTGCAAAAAACTGCCCGATCGACTTACCGGTGACACGTCGAACCACCTCACCGATTAGATGACCTTGTGTCATGGCGTGGTAACCGCTGGCAGTGCCTGGTTCCCACCATGGGGCTTGTTCGGCAAGTGCGCGAACAACGTTGTCCCAGTCATACAGCGCATCACCGCTCATCTGCTCGTCGAGCCCCGACAATCCAGCTGTGTGAGACATAAAGTGGCGAACTTCGATTTTTTCTTTGCCGTTCTGTGCAAACTCAGGCCAGTACTTGCTCGCTGGCGCATAGAAATCTATCTCCCCACGATCAGCAAGCACTAGGGCGCTAAGCGCGGCCATTGTTTTTGTCGTCGAGTAGACATTAACGATGGTGTCTTCTTCCCAGGGTTCTGTGCCTGCAGCGTCTCGATGCCCACCCCAGATATCGACCACAAACTCGCCTTCAACGGTTACCGCAAACGACGCACCAACATCTCCATGCTTGGCAAAGTTGTGTTCAAACAGGTCTCTGGCTGAAGCAAACTTCTCATCAAATGAGCCTTTGATTTCCATGCAGATTCTCCCCCTTTATTATTCCTTGTTGACCCCTAGCTAGCTCTTGTCTAGCTATACCCGTTCCCACTGTAGCAGCGTAAACGGAGGCTCGGCGTCTTCATGATGCTCAAACACCCCACGAACGCTCGCACCGATCTCCACATCAGCCTCGGCATCACCTAACAAGTTACCGACCATGCGAACGTTTCCTGCGTGGGGTAACTCAACCAACACGACCACGTAGGCGCCCTGTTCGCTCAGCGCAGGATGGACTGGGTGCCAAACTCGTTCGTAGCTGTAGATCACTCCTTCTGGGGCGACCTCGACAAAAGTCACTTCATCGCTATGACAGTGATGGCAGATCCATTCGGGACCCCACTGATAACCTTGGCACGACTGGCACTGCTGAACGCGCACAACGTTTTCGCGCAACCCCGACCAAAAGGGCTCGTCCAATTCTGTCCCTACGGGCTGAGCAAGCCCTGGATTTAGATAGTATTCACTCATACTGTTGCCTCACTACCAAAGATTGAACAACTCACCGGGGTCACCATCGGTCCCGATATCACCATCGAGACATCCGCTTTATCCACCTGGCTAGTCGACTCTCCACGCACCTGTCGGACCGCTTCAATGTTTAAACCCAATCCGTGCATATAACACTCAGCAAGATTGCCACCACTTGTGTTTAGCGGCAGATCACCATTTGTCAGAAAACGATCCTTGGTAAAAAACTCGTTACAAGCTTCAGGTTCGCAAAAACCGTGTTCCACAATGCTCATCAGCACGCCACCTGTGAAATTCTCATAACTCTGCAAGACATCGACGTCCTTCGCGGACAACTGCGCCATTTCATAGAGACGGGGCGCGAGGCTTTTGAAAGTCGACGTGGCATAGTCGGGTGTATTATGGACGCTGGCCCCCGCTCGATAGTGCGAGCCACCCACAGCCCCAAGTATGTAACAAGGCTTCCCTGGGAAATCCTTGGCTTTCTCAGCAGACACCAACACCATTGCGGCTGCGCCATCATTCTCCAAGCAACAGTCATATAGGTGAAATGGCTCGACGATCCAACGCGATTCATCATATTTCTGCTCATCGAGCGGCCGTCCGTGCATGACTGCTCGAGGATTGGCTTGAGCATGCTCATAACAAGCCAGCGAGATCGCCCGTAAGGCACTTTGCTCAACGCCATTGTCATGCATGAAGCGCACGACCTTCATGGCAAACATTTGTGCCGGTGACATGAGTCCATATGGAATCGTGTAGGCGAAATCACCGCGAATCGAGTTAGTGCGTGGTCCCTGACCAAACCGCCCGAACTGTCCTTGCGCGAGCGCTCGGAACACAACCACCGTATCCGCTACACCCGCATAGATCGCTGCCGCTGCATTGGATATGGCAGCTGAGCCGCCACCACCGCCACCACCCCATTGCATATTCGAAAAACGAAGTTCTTTGCAGCCGAGTGCAGCGGCAAGTTTTGATGGATCACTACGGTCATTGCTATAAGACGCAAAACCGTCGACATCCTTTGGATCGACTCCAGCATTTTCACAGGCTCGCAAGATCGCACTGAGTGCCAACTTGAACTCTGCATCCGGCGCTTGGCCGCGTTTGTAGTATTCGGTCTCGCCGACGCCGACAACGGCGACCTGACCTCGCATGGTATTTGACATATTTGCCTCCCTTGGCCACATTACACGCGATTGAACAATAGCTAATCAAGGGGAAAAAGATGCCAATTGATCCTAATGCCGTAGGTGTAAAAGGCGAACCGAGGAAGAGAAGTTGGACCAGCAAGGATGCATTGCTATATGCGGTGGGCGTTGGCGCCGGAACAGATGAGTTGCCCTATACGACCGAAAACACTAAAGAGACCGTACAGAAAGTACTACCTACCTTCGCCGTGATCATCGGTGGCGGTGGCTCTCCCATGGATAAAGTCGGTTCTTTTAACCCAGCCATGATGGTTCACGGCGAGCAAGGTATCGAACTTCTGGATGAAATCCCGGCCGATGGCGAACTCGAAAGCGTTGGTGAGTGCACCGCTATTTGGGACAAAGGCAGTGCTGCTGTCCTCGAATTTGAATCTACCAGCACCAACACCGCGACCGGTAAACCGTTACTCAAAACACGCACGATGCTTTTTTGCCGCGGCGAAGGTGGCTGGGGCGGCGAACGAGGACCGACTGACAAAATTGAATTCCCTGACTGGGCTGCGGACCACGAAGTCGTCTATGCAACCCGTGAGGACCAAGCCCTAACATATCGTCTAAGCGGAGACAGGAACCCACTACACTCTGACCCGTCATTTGCTGCGATGGGAGGTTTTGATAAACCGATTTTACACGGACTTTGCACCTGGGGTTTCACTGGGCGCGCCTTACTCCATACCCTTTGCGGATCGGATTCTTCACGTTTCAAGGCGATGAATAGCCGATTCTCTAAGCCTGTGATTCCAGGTGACACATTGACAATCAAGATGTGGGTTGACGGCAATGAAGCGCTATTCAAAACGGAAAACCAAAATGGTGAGACCGTGATCGACCAAGGCGTTTTTAAGTTCAGTTAACGGGATGAAGCTTGCTCTACAAATAGTGGCTCTTGTAATCGGATCCGTCGTGACCGTCGCGGTTAGCGAGATCGCCTTCATCCAATGGATGATAATGGCGCCGCTAGATGTGACGGCCTCGCCGATCCTCCGGGGTTCGATGTGGGCACAGCTTTTCTTCACAGGGGTCGGGGTCGCTGCCCTGATTCCTGTATTTCGCAGGAACGCTCGCGTCTACGTCGGTGCCTACCTCGCCCTAACAACCGGTCTTTACCTATTTTTCATGCTCGCAACGCTGAACCCAGCAGGGTTCGCTATTCTTTACGTCGCGCCGGTGTTGGGCGGCATTCTTCTGTGGTCTTGGCTACTACGCCATAAGATCTCAGCCGAGTAACTAACTGTCCCATTGGCTCGAGTTCTGCTGCTAGTCGGAACCAACATTATTTAGCAGTATTGCTAAATAAACTAAGGCGAACTATATTTAGCAAACCGGCTAAATAAAACTTGCTAAGGTATCCATCATGTCCAACAAAGTCATTTGCCAATATCGCGTGAAATCCGGTAACGAAGACGCATTCGAGTCCCTCTTATTCAAACATTGGCCGACCCTCCACAAGCTTGGTCTTGTCACCGACACCCCCTCACAACAATTTAAGGGCCAAGAGCAAAACAGCGGCGAACCTCTCTACTTTGAGATCTTCGAATGGTTAGAAGGCGCGGTCGATCGTGCGCACGAACATCCGGCCGTCATGGCAGTTTGGGAGCCGATGGATCAGTTGTGCGAGGCGCGCGGCACGAAACCCAACATGGAGTTTCCTCACGTCGACGAGATCACAGAAACTCAGTGAGCAAACAGCGCAAGTTGGAGGGTATACAGGATCTGGAAGTCGCAGACGCGGTTTTTGCCGCGCTAGCCCACCCTGCTCGCCGGCAAATATTGCTCGCCGTCCACTATCGGGGCAGCTGCAATGCTGGGGAGATTGCAAATCGATTTGAGTGCAGTTGGCCAACAACAAGTCGACACTTAAGCACTTTGGTTAAAGCTGAACTGTTGCAAGTCGACAAGGCTGGTCGAGAGCGCGTTTATCGCGTGAACGCCGACGTTCTGCGCAACGTTTTAATGCAATGGCTGGATTTTCTCGCCTAGACAAACACTAGGAGCGGGTCCACTCGTACAGTTCCGCAAAGGGATCCCAGCTCGGATCGGCATGGCGATCAAATTCGATACCATCTGCGACTCGTTGAGCTATCTCAGGTCCGTGCAGTTTTTCAATCAGTGCCAGCACCATATCGATCCCAGCCGAAACACCCGAAGACGTCCAAAACCGGCCATCCTCAACCCAGCGCGCCTTTTTCTGCCAAGCGACATTTGGTCCTCGTGAAACGACCCATTCAAAGGCAAGTTTGTTTGAAGTTGCTTGGCGGTCATCTAATAGGCCGGCGCTTGCGAGTATCCCGGCGCCTGTGCAAACAGAAAGGACATAACTCACAGAAGCTGACACCGTCCGTAGCCAATCTAAGATCGTTTCGTTGTCAGCCTCTCTTCGAGTGCCGTTCCCACCAGGGACCAGGACAATATCCAAGTCATTCGGTGCCGCAATCGTGCGGTCGATGGCTACCCGAGGACCCTGGGCACTCCGCACAGTACCTGCCTCAAGCCCGACCATTTCAACAGCATAAAGACGACTCATCACGCCAAAAATCTGCGCGGGGCCGAACACGTCCAACAGCTCGAAGTCGTCAAAAAGCAAAATACCAACTTTCGTGATCGCGGTAGTCATCGGATTTGGTGAGCCTCCGTTGTGAGTGTCGTGCTACAAGAGAATGAGGACAAGAGTATGGAACTTGGCTCGGTACGACCATGAAAGCGACACATATCCGAGATGAACCAATTTCCTCCCTACCACAAATGTCACAAGCGGCGTAAAGTCAGGTTGAAGCCACCCGGAGATATCGATGGACAACATCGCCATCGCAGAGCGGTTTATTACCGCGATCGATAAGGAAGACACTGAGGCTATGCGCGAGATTTACGCACCGGATGCCAAAATTTGGCATGACTTCGATCGTCAAGAACAAAGCGTCGACACCAACATCGAATCGCTCCTAACTTTGCGCCAAGCCATACCAACTGTGCGGTGGGTTAAGACTCGCATCGAGCCATTACCCACTGGATTTCTGCTCACCTATAACCTTACAGTGACTTTTGGTGAAAGGACTCTCGCGATACCAGCCTGCGTCATAGCGACTATCGCCAACGATCGAATTACGTTTTTGGAAGAATGGGTCAACGCGACACCAATGTTCAAATATTTGAGCCCGGAGCAGCTAAAAATCCTGACCGGTTAACTTCCGGCCATGATATTAGGTCCGCGTCGTAGGTGGTGGCCACCATCAACCGCGAGTGTCGTCCCAGTCACCCAGCTCGACTCCGGGCCACACAAAAATCGCACTGCACGAGCTATATCATCAACCTGCCCAACCCGCTTGATGGGCATGCACGACAGATAATCTTCCCGAATGGCATCTGTTTGGTGGAGCCCAGCAGAGAGGTCCGTCACCACGAGGCCAGGACACACACTGTTGACCCGAATCCCAAACGCACCTAGTTCATCTGCCGTGTTGCGTACCAGCATATCGATACCCGCCTTGCTGGTGCAGTAAGCCGACATCAACTGGTGGGTGCGCAAACCTGCGATTGAAGATATGGCGCACATGGCGCCACCGGCTTTCTGCATCGCTCGGCCGGCATGTTTGAGGGTATAAAACGTGCCATTTAGGTTCGTTTGGATCACCCTGTCCCAATCTTCGGTAGAAGTTTCCAGAAATGGTCCTCCGGCGCCGGTGCCTGCGTTAGCTACCGCGATAGTGAGCGGTGCTCGCACGTGTGCCGCGTTAATGGCAGCAGCAACAGATGTCTCTTCAGATACATCCAACACGCTAACGGCAACATCCCCATCGAGGTCAGCAGCAGCGCTTTCCAAACGATCGCGACTCCGCCCCGCAATCGTGACAGTTGCGCCGTCAGCTAAGAAAGCTTTCGCACACGCGAGTCCTATACCGCTGCCGCCACCGGTGACAAACGCGTGTTGGTCCGTTAGATCCATATCGGTTCTCCTTTCATTCGTTCTTTACACCCAGGCTACTCTATCTCCTCCAACGGTGCCTAACAGGAAGGAGCTAGCCCGCGGACGCGATTGGCTTTGAACCCCAAGCGCAGGTATCCTTCGCGGCTTTTTTGAGTGAGCACAACTGTGAGCAGCACGGAACGAACCTTCGAAGTATTGGGCGCCAACTTTGCAGCCAAGCATTGGCCAAACGCCGAGGGTTATCCGACGTTGGCTCTGCATGGATGGCTCGACAATGCCAACACCTTCGACTTGTTGGCGCCTGCACTCCCGGAACTCAACATTGTTGGTCTAGACTTTGCTGGCCATGGAAGGTCCGATCATCGACCCCCTGGTGTGCACTACCACTCGTTACTCGACGTCCAAGATGTCCTCGCAGTAGCAGACCAACTAGGCTGGACAACTTTTCGACTAATTGGCCATTCCATGGGCGCAGCGGTCGCTAGCGAACTCGCAGCCCTCTTTCCAGAACGGGTAGAAAGTGCCGTTCTCATAGATGGCTTCCTCGCCACGGGTGGCGTATCTGCGGAAGAGCGACTGGTTCAAAACCGCGAAGCGCTGGTGCGCATGTTGCAACCAGCCAAAGCACCGAGAGCGTTTCCGAATGTGGAAACGATGGCAGATCGCGTCACCCAGGCCACAGACCAGAGCCTTGAGGCTGCTCGCGTACTGGTCGCGAGAGGCCACAAAGAAGTCGATCAAGGCGTTACTTGGCGTACGGATCCACGCATCCGTTTTCCAACCCCTATGCGCTATACGATAGAACAAGTTGATCACCTCATTGCCCGCACGACATCACCGGCTCTCCTATTGGCAGCACGTGATGGCGACAAATGGTATCAGGGCGAAATCGAACTCCGTCAACAAAGTCATCCAAACCTCACTGTCCGCTATTTGGATGGGCCACATCACATCCACGTGGAACCAGCCTATGCTGACACGGTGATTGGAGAGATCAGAGATTTCTGGCAACTCGAACCGGAAATTGCCGCAGCTTCATAGTCGGGAAACCTGGCCAACGCTCACGCCATACACCGCGTTAGCTAACCGGCTACACCACCTAGTTCCTTGGTCCCAAACATTTCGCAGTCTGGGCGTGGATTGTTGGGCCATCGTCCCGTTGGATCGCGACCTCGACAAATGACCGCGGACCGAGTCCATCCGAGCGAAGCTTCATCTTTGACCCAAACTTCGGGCGGCACATAACGAATCGTCAAGCCACAACGCCGATGATCAGAGAGGTTTGCTTGGGAACCATGCACGAGAAGGTCAGTGTGCAAAGAGAATTGCCCGGCGTTCAGAATCAACGGCGTCGGCGGGGCGAGCTCGCTCCGATCTTTTACTTCAAGTTCCAACACCACGTTCTCGGTGCGACGTTGCCATTCGAGTCTTCCTTGTCGATGACTACCAGGGAGAAAACACATCGGTCCTGCATCCGGTCGGATGTCATCAATCGCAATCCAAGCCGTAACCGCACGTGACGGTCGAAAAGGCCAGTACGGCGCGTCCTGATGAAATGGCACAACTCTTTCATCGTGTGGCATTTTGCAGAAGTAGTGGGATCCCCAACAAACGATGTTAGGACCAATGAGATCTTCGACATAATCGAGCAGCTTCGGGTTTGTGACGATATCGTAGATACCTTGGCAAAGATGGTGGTATTCGTTGATGTCATAGGCGTCACGACCACCGGCTTGAACCTGTCGCAACAAGCCGTCCAGATAATTCCTCTGCCGGGATGCTTCGTCCCCTTCGAAGAGCGTCAAAGGTGCAACGTAGCCATTTTCGTTAAAGGCGTCGACTTGCTCAGCCGTCAGATGCTGTGGAGCCCTCTCAACGGGAGTGAATTGCATATCAGATACTGACCCTACGCCAACAGAGCTTCTGTCGCGCGCTTGGCCATCACTTTGACGAGGTGGGCGCGATACTCCGCGGACGCATGCAGATCGCTATTGAAGCCTGCATCAGGCACTTCAACGCTATCTATCGCCCCTGGTTCAAGGTCTGCATTCAGAACATTCTCGATCCCTGTCGCACGAAAGGCACAAGGTCCAGCTCCGGTCACACCAACGCGCACACCGTCTGAAAACTCCGCAACCAACACACCAACGACTGCATAACGAGAGGCAGGGTTTGGAAACTTACTGTAGCCCGCTCGCTTTGCTACGGGGAAATCTATACGCGTTATGATCTCGCCTGGATTCAGTGCCGTCTCAAACAAGTCCTTAAAAAAGTCATCCCCAGCAATTTCTCGCTCCTGGGTGACAACGGTTGCCCCTAAGCCAACAACAGCCGCCGGATAGTCAGCAGCTGGATCACTATTCGCGACAGAACCACCCATGGTGCCCCGGTTTCTTACTTGGTTGTCACCAATTAAGCCGACAAGATCACATAGGACGGGGAGCTTGGCTGCGATCTCACGTGATCCTGCAACAACATTATGGGGCGTGAAACCCCCGACACTCACCACCGTATCGCTGACGCTTATCCCGGTAAGCTCCGCAATACCTGACAGATCAATGAGATCTGTGGGTGCAGCAAGTCTCTGTTTCATTGTCGGGATCAAAGTCATGCCACCACTCAGATACATCGGATCGTCTGAACCTTGGAAGATCGAAATCGCATCATTCAGGCTGGCTGGCTTGTGATAGTTGAATTGATACATTGGCTACTCCCCTCGTATCGCTCGCCAGACCTTTTCTGGCGTGGCTGGCATACTGATGTCTTTGTTACCCAGCGCATGGGTAATCGCGTTCATTATCGCGGCTGGCGAACCGATGGCACCAGCTTCTCCGCATCCCTTTACTCCGAGCGGATTGTGCGTACACGGCGTCACGGTCGTGTCGACAATGAAATCTGGCAGATCGTCGGCTCTCGGCATGCAGTAATCCTTGGGCAACCCCACCGTGAACCTGCCCATGCACGATCAGCGGATTGATGATGTGGCCAAAGTCGTCAACTGCCACAAAGTCCACTAAATCGACAACACCAGTCTCTATGTCAATTTCCACCTCAGCGATGTGCGTGCCAGCGGGATACGTAAAATTGCCGGGATCGTAAAATGCTTTTTCACTTAAGCCTGGCTCCAAATCCTCCGGGTAGTCCGCAGGAACGTAAGACGCAAACGCGATCTCTTGGATCGACATTGATTGGTTACTATCAGTCAATGTGAACTCGCCATTGTTGAACTCAACCTGGTCAATGCTCGCCTTCATCATATGCGCAGCGATCTTCTTCCCTTTCTCTATGATCTTCTCTGCCGCCATCACGAGCGCCGAGCCCCCAACAGCTAATGATCTGGATCCGTAGGTTCCGAGGCCAAAATCCATTCGACCCGTATCGCCGTGCACAACGTCAATATCGTCGTACGGAATACCTAACTTGTCGGAAACAACTTGGGCAAATGTAGTCTCATGACCCTGGCCGTGACTGTGAGACCCAGTAAAAACGCTGGCAGAACCCGTGGCGTTTATCCGAATCTCCCCGCTCTCATACAAACCGACACCAGCCCCTAGCTCGATAGCGAGTTTGGAGGGTGCTAAGCCACATGCCTCGATGTAACAAGCGAAACCAATGCCACGTCGCTTGCCTTGTTCAGCGGCTTTCGCACGCCGCCCTTCGAACCCATCGTAGTCTATGGCTAGCACCGCCTTATCGAGACTTGCTTCGTAGTTGCCTGTGTCATAGACCAGGGCAACAGGCGTTTCGTATGGAAAGTCCTCCGGCTGGATCATGTTCATCCGACGTAGATCGGCTGGATCCTTACCCAGTTCTCGGGCCGCCCGCTCAACTATCCGTTCGATCACATAAGTCGCTTCCGGTCTGCCAGCACCTCGGTATGCATCTACAGGAGAGGTATTGGTATAAACCCCTTCCACCTCAACGTAAATGTTGGGGGTTTTGTATTGACCCGCGAGCAACGTACCGTATAGATAGGTAGGTACGGCCGAACCGAACGTCGACAGATAGGCACCAAGATTGGCGGTCGTCTGCACTTTTAGCGCGGTGAATCGACCTTGTTCATCGAGGGCGAGTTCCGCGTGCGTCACGTGGTCACGACCGTGAGCATCCGCCAAAAAACTCTCACTTCTTTCTGCCACCCATTTTATGGGTCGTCGAAGCTTACCCGCCGCCCAGATAACAGTGGTCTCTTCTGGGTAGACAAAAATCTTAGAGCCAAAGCCTCCACCAACATCGGGCGCCACTATTCTTAGTTTGTGTTCGGGTGCGACCTGGACAAAAGCACTTAATATCAAGCGCTCTAGGTGGGGATTTTGACTCGTCGTGTAAAGCGTGTAGTCACCAGTAGCCGCTTCAAACACACCCAGGCATGCCCTTGGCTCAAGTGCATTCGGAATCAGTCGATTGTTCGTCAGGTCGATCGTTGTTACGTGCGCGGCTTTCGCAAAAGCCATGCGTGTTGCGTCTTCATCGCCAAGCGCCCAGTTGTATGCAACGTTTCTATCGACGCTTTCGTAAATTGGTTCCGAAACTGAAGCCTGACTGACATCGATGACGGCATTGAGTTCTTCGAAATCCGCGACAACCATCTCAGCCCCTTGCTGAGCTGCCTGGACCGACTCAGCTACGACCATCGCGTACGGTTCGCCGACGTAATTGGCAAGCGTTGCCGCCATTGGTGGATGGGGTGCAGAGTTCATGTCACTGCCGTCCTTGCTTTTAACAAGCCAACCACAGGGGAGATCACCGAGCCCATCAGCAACCAATTCAGCGCCGGTGTAGATTGCGATAACTCCTTCTACAGAGAGCGCCTCAGTCGTTTCTATGCCGTTGATCCGCGCACGGGCATAGGGACTGCGACAAAACGCTGCATATACTTGGCCAGGTTGATTGAGATCATCCGTATATTGGCCTTCGCCAGTAATAAAACGCTGGTCTTCACGGCGCCGAACCGAAGCACCTATACCTTGAGGATTCACTTGCGCTGCTTCACTCATGGACCTTTCTCCTAGCTCGCGTCAGCAACTGACTGAATCGCGCGAACGATGTTGTGATAACCCGTGCAACGACAGATGTTGCCCTCGAGCCCTTCTCTGATAGAGCGATTGTCGAGATCGTCTACGTTGTCGACCAAATCAATGGCTTGCATGATCATGCCTGGCGTACAAAAACCGCATTGGAGCGCATGGCACTCGCGAAACGCTTCCTGCATGGGATGGAGATCTTCCTGTGTTCCGATCCCCTCGATCGTGGTCACTTCGGCACCTTCCGCTTGCCCAGCTAGGACGGTACACGATTTCACCGCGCGTCCATTGAAGTGCACCGTGCAGGCGCCACACTGCGATGTGTCACAACCCACATGCGTCCCAGTCAGACCAAGATGTACGCGTAATATATCGACTAGCAGCGTATTTTCCGGCACCTCTACATCTTTGGGTTCACCATTTACTTGCAACGATACTTTCATTCACTCCTCCCAATTCAATCTATATGGCAAACAACATTGCCAACGCCAAAACTACAAAGGCAATTATCCAAATCGTGCCACCCCCTGCGGTTTCATACTTAGGCTTGTCGGACTGCTCTACCGAAACGTCTGCAACGCGCGCGGGTACATCTACTCCTTCCGAACCTTCCGAACCTTCTGCACTTTCACCACTGTCGGCACGAACGTAATCTCGAAATGCAGAGAAAAACTCGTCCGCCATTTTCCGCGTAGCACCATCGACTAGTCGACTGCCAACTTGCGCCAGCTTACCGCCGACGCTTGCCTTCACTTGATAGGTAAGTTTGGTATTGCTCGCATCGATTTCAGCGAGCTGAACACTTGCTTCGCCTTTGGCGAAACCAGCAGCGCCACCCTTTACGCCACCTCTTATCCTATAACTCGAGGGTGGATCTAACTCGTCCAGCTCCAGAGCTGCTTGAAACATCGCACTAACAGGGCCGACTTTCGCCTTTACCTTAACGTCGAAATTAAGATCATCCGTGCGCGCAACTTCTTGGCAGCCGGTGATGCATTGACCTAATACATCAGGATCGTTCAGCGCTATCCACACGGTCTCGCGTGCTGCAGGAATGTCGTATTCGCCAGATTGCTCCAAAGTTCCCCCGAACCCATTATTCTCAGTCTGTCACCTCTTGAGATCGCAGCGACGATGACCGTATCCAGTAAGTAGCGTGCATGAATCACCGGACGCTCGCAAGCCAAGCTAAGACGAAAGTGGCTCGCCGCCAAACTTCTCTTTCACCGCAATTTCACGCACCGGTTTGCGACGCAGTTTAGTGAGCTGTTTGACCGGTTTCCCGATCGGAATCATAGCGGCAAAGGCGAAGTGCTCCGGGATATCCAACAAGGTTTTGAGAGACCCTTCTTGGCCGCCCACAAATGTGGTCAGCGTACCGCCAAGACCCTCGTTGCGAGCGGCTAACAAGATGTTCCAAGCAAACGGATAGATAGAACCGCCTGAGATTACGCCCACGCGATCAAGCTCCGAATCAAAAGAAGCGACGACCGATAGGTCGACACAGACGATAAGCACAACCGGCGCATGACATAGCTTTGTAATCATTTCTCGGGGCACGGGCGCCGCCGCTATCTGATCCGCTGAAAGCTTGGTCGCATCAATCGTATTCCAAGGCACCTCGCCAACCTGGACTTGAGCCACGTATCTTTGGAAGGTTGGTTCGATCAACGGCTCCAAAGCAGACTTGGTCTCTTCATTGCGAATAGCGATCACTTGCCAACCCTGGCGATTACCGCCACTAGGGGCAAATCTCGCGTTGTCTAAGATCTTCGCGAGCATCTCATCAGAGACTGGCTCATCAGTAAAATCACGTGCCGCAAACGTCGTTCGCATCACCTCATACAGTTCCATGGATCGTTTCACCCCAAATAAAATATGACATCTGTTTGACATTCTCCCTTATAATGGGACCTGACAACTTCGTTGTCTTACCGCATGTTTCGCCTTCGATAGATAGCACGATCGATCGAGCACAAAGGCTAGAGAACAAGATGTCCAAGTCCACGCTTGCCACCTTAGCGCAGTCGGCTTGAAGGAGACAGCCGCGTACAGTACTGAACGTGTAAACCGCCAGTACAGCAGATGCAGAGGGCAACCAATGCATTTGACTAGGTACCTAGGGAATAGCGAGCGAGGGTGCTAGAGCAGTCGAGGTAGTAGATTTGGATCTACTGCAGCGAATGAAAAGCAACCTTCGAGATGCAACATATCACTTTGCATTTCGAGCAACGAAGAGACCTTATATGAATAGTTTCGAAGACAATTCACATCAAGAACTACCTCCCGAAGTATTGATGCGGGGACTTCTGCGAGCCTACTACTGGATGGATGAAAGCTTGCAAAACGGCCTGCAGCGAGCTGGGTATAGACCACGGACGCGTACCCAAACCATGATCCTTATACACATTTCTAATGGCGTCACCCGCGCAGCGGAGCTCGCGCGCGCCTTAGGTGTTAGCCGCCAGGCCATCCAACAGCAGATCAACGATCTCGAACAAGATGATCTCGTCACGCAAATTCCAGATCCAACGGATAAGCGGGCGAACCGAATCATCTTTAGTGAGCGCGGTGCAGAGCTAATCAACCAAGCAATGGAAACGTTGCGTGGTGCAGAACAGGCCCTGGCGATGCGGGTTGGTTACGAATCTGTGAGTCAGCTGCGTAAGGCGCTCATGACTGATTGGGGCCCCGTCATCGGCGAACAGAGAGCACCGGGACGTAAACGCTCAGCCTGATCTCTTTTGACCGACCTTGCTATCTAGGAGGCTAACTAGTCGCTAACCAGGACACACGGTAATGCTGATCGGCGATGCAACAAATTCGTCGGTCAGTGAACCATTTCGTCGCACTGAGCGACGATCTCCCCCTATCAGATTTATTCTGCACGCCTACTTATCGCGAGATGGAACATGGCAATGCGGCGTTTGGTTTTAATTGGCTTCACATGCTTCGTTTGGGTTATAGCGATCGCTGAGATGGCCCAATAGTGAACGGAGACGTACACGGCCCGTGGCACCAGGTTGGCGGCGGCTTTAAGTCACACCTGCAAACGTACGCATACACGGGTCTTTTTTGCTTAGCGATAGGCACCGTCAATTGGCTCATCGACGCTGAGGTACCCCTCCTAACCAGCATAGCGGTCTCGTTCTGTATTGGCTTCTCGATCAACACGACGTTCGTCACCCTCGGCGGGTTCTTCAATCAATTTCTCAGCCCCTACGTCAGTCCCATCCCGTTAACAGCCATCGGACTTGCTATCGGTCTCTATCTCGCTGGAGCCTTGGTCGTAGGTGAGCCGCTCTACTTTTTTACGCAGAGCTTTGCCACTCTCGTGTTCGGTGTGTTCTTCGGCATCGTAGGATTTCTGCTATTCACCACTCGAGCACGGCTGCTGGCTACTCAAGCTCAGCTCGCACGGGCTGAAGCTGAACGCGCACGCCAGGAACGGCTAACGCTCGAGACTGAGCTGAAGTTACTACAGGCACAGATAGAGCCTCACTTTCTGTTCAACACGTTGTCGAACATTGCAGGTCTGATCCATACCCAACCGCACCAGGCCGAGGAGACTCTGCTCAATTTCACGAAGTTGCTACGAGCCTCGCTGACGCGCACCCGGATGGCTGAGACGTCGCTCGCTGAAGAACTAGAAATCGCCAAAGCGTATCTAGAAATTCATCGGATTCGTATGAGAGACAGACTGGAATACGAAATTTGCGCAGACGAGCAAGCAAAACAAACCCCTATCCCACCGCTCCTCGTTCAACCCCTCATTGAAAACGCGATCAAGCACGGCATCGACCCGAAAGAAGAAGGCGGCCTCATCTCGATCTCAGCAACCCTCGAACAAGACAGTGTGCAGATTTCGGTTCGTGACAATGGTATGGGGATCACACCCAACAATGCCAACGGCACGGGAACGGGCCTGAGCAACGTTCGTCACCGCTTAGAAGCTCTCTACGGAGCCAGGGGAAAGCTGCGTCTGCGCGAGCACAGCGAGGGTGGCTTAGAGGCGATTTTGACAATTCCTCGCACGCCAGAAAGCGACCTAAATGTGGCAGCAGACTTATCATGACCGGTAGGCCAACTGCGGTTCTCGTTGACGACGAGGCTACCTTGATTGACTACCTGAAAACTAAGCTTGCACGCCTCTGGCCAGAACTTGAAATCCTCGGCACAGCAGTCAATGGTCGCCAGGCACTCGCGTTGGTCAAAGAAGTGCAGCCAGAAATCGTTTTTCTCGATATTCATATGCCCGGCATGACCGGACTACAGGTCGCCGAAGCACTACCTACAGACACAAAAATCGTTTTCGTCACCGCCTTCGATCAGTACGCCGTTGACGCATTTGAGCACGCCGCTATCGATTACATCCTAAAACCCGTCCACGACGACCGATTACAGCTTACCATCACAAAACTGCAGGAGACCAAAGCAGCACCTCGCGACGAATTTCTCGCCGTGTTGCGCGAGTTACAGTCGACAAGTTCCGGTCGGTATCTAAACTGGTTGCGGACAGGTCTAAACGACACCACTGAGCTCGTCTCGGTTGATGAGGTGATCTACTTTCAAGCGGATCAAAAATATACAACTGTGGTCACGGCTAGCGACGAAGCCATCATTAGGATGAGCATCAAGGAGCTCGAGGAGAGTCTCGACCCCGATGTCTTCTGGCGTATCCATCGAGGCACCATCGTCAGAGTTGATCAAATCGCGAGCGCTGTTCGAGATCTTCGTGGCCGTTACAATCTATCTCTGCGACAGAGAGATGAGACATTACGCACCTCACAAACCTACGGACGTCTGTTTAAGCAAATGTAACTTGCTACACTGCCTCGGGTTTTGATTAGTCGTCGCGGAGCAACTTGCATGGACTTGACAGCCTATCTTGAACGGATTGAATTCTCGGGTACGCCAGCCGTGGATCTCGCTACACTTAAAACAGTCCACCATCAGCACCTGTTACACATACCCTATGAGAACATCGACGTGCAGCTTGGCTCACCGCTCGATTTCGACATGCAAAGGATATTTAACAAACTAGTCACCGCAAATCGGGGTGGCTGGTGCTATGAGATGAATGGGCTGCTGGGTTGGGCACTGCAGGAAATTGGCTTTGAGGTTACCAGGATGTGCGGTGGGGTAATGCGGGAGTTTGCTGGCGATGAACAAATCGGCAACCACCTGATCCTCGAGGTCAATCTCAACGGCGATCGGTGGCTCGCGGATGTGGGCTTGGGAGACGGCATCCGTCAGCCAATTCCAATCGCCAAAGGTAGCCATACTCAACAAGGGCTATCCTACAAACTCGCAACGATGCCGGACGGATTTTGGCGTTTCAGCAACCACCAACATAGCAACGTCAAATCCTTCGATTTCATGCACCAACCAGCTAATGAAGAACAGCTTGCTCAGCGCTGTCAGTGGCTTCAAACCGATCCACAGTCGCCGTTCATGATGGCGCTAATCATCCAACGTTTTACTCCTGAAACGATCGAAGTCCAGCTAGGCAAAATGCACACGACTATCCGCGCTGAAGGCAAGCAAACAACAGAGATAAACTCGTTGGAAGCAATGCAAGAGCATTTGCAAACAACGTTCGGACTGAGTGTGGATATCTCACCAGCTTGGGATGGTATTCTCGCCGCACACAAAAAATTCACCGAAGAACGTACCGGCTAGTGGCAACTGCGATCCTCCTAAACAAGCCGTTCAACGTACTATCACAGTTCACTGATGAGGCTGGACGTCTAACTCTCAGTAAGTTCGTCACAAATCCTGCAGTACGAGTCGCTGGACGCTTGGATTACGACAGCGAAGGTTTGTTAGTACTTACCGATTCTGGCCAGTTTCAACACACTCTCACCCATCCCGATAAAGCCATCACCAAAACGTACTGGGCTCAAGTCGAAGGCGCTCCTGCGGAAAGCGATCTCGAACCGCTACGTACAGGTTTGGAGTTGAAAGATGGACCCGCACTTCCTGCACGTGCACGGCTGTTAGGGACACCACACCTGCTTTGGGATCGTGACCCACCAATTAGACATCGTGCATCGATTCCAGAGAGTTGGCTCGAGATAACGATCAGCGAAGGGCGTAATCGACAAGTTCGACGAATGTGCGCAGCCATCGGCTTCCCAGTACTGAGACTCATCAGATATCGCGTTGGCTCGTGGACGTTAGATGGCTTGTTACCAGGTGAAAGTAGAGAGGTAAGCATTCGCACCGACCGATCATGATCGAGCGTATCTAGATCATGTCGACTTGACGGTTCCAAACGGTAGGATCGCCACGGTTACCTTCGCGCCGAAGTTTCTTGAGTTCGGTGACTTTGGCATCCAAAGACTCTTTGCTTGAAACAAAGCGGCGTAAATCCATACGGGCTTCTTCTAAGGTAGGAAACGGTCCGACATCCTGTTCACGCGCAGCGTAGTACCAAGCGTCGTCGACCCTGAAAAAGCGGTCCTCGCTTCTAAACAGATGAACAGATCCCTTGTCATCACCTTTCCTCATAGCGGAAGGATAGCCGACCCTATCGGCTCAAATTGCAACTAGGTTCACAGAATGAGCAATCAAATACTTATCATTATTTAGTTTGACTTTAATTTTATTTAAGTTATTGTTTAATTATATTTAGTCAGACTTGAATATATTTAATCGAATCACCTAGTACAACTCGGAGATAACATGAACTTCCCAAATTGGTTACGCCAACTCGACGAAACCGACATCCATTTCCTGAAGCGCATGCTGCTGGCTTCTGGTTCTCTCAAGCAGCTGGCGGAAGAATATGAGGTTTCGTACCCAACCATCCGTCAACGCCTGGACAGAGTCATCCAACGGGTGCATCAGGCAGACAGCAACCCAGATGACGATCCGTTCGAATCGAAGGTTCGACAGCTCGTATCAGATAACGATCTTAACCCCAGCACCGCGCGAGACTTGCTCGAATTACATCGTGCAACCCGCCAATCCAATTCATCTACTCAAGAGGTATCAGAAAATGGTTGATCCATGGTTTTCCCAAGAAATAGCCCCTTGGCTGTCCCTACTCTCGCTCTTCTCACTCCTCAACTTCGCCTACGGTTGGGCGCAAAAAGGTCACAAGAGAGAGCTGGTCATGAACACGTACAAAGGGGTAGTCCTCTTCGGGCTGGCACTACTCGTTGTTGGCATAATCGCCTACTTCGTTGATCAACCCTACTGGGTATGGTTTTCGTTGATCTTAGCCGGTGGACTGCTAGGCGGGCTGATGGTTTGGGGCTCAACGCAAATCACGAAGCTCTACGACGAAGCTGAGTTACGCAAGACAATCGCCAATGACCTATAGGGTCATCTCACCCACCACGACCGGTTGAACTTTACCGCCCACCGCGAGCGTATCTGCCACATCCAGATACAGCCGCGAGGGGCGGTTAATTTCCACCCCTTGATCAACCACGACTCGACCAACATTTCCTTTGTGCTTTTTCAAATAAGCAGCGAAAGCCGAATTTGCAGAACCCGTGGCAGGATCCTCTCTAGGACCGGACGCGATAAAGAACATACGCGAAGCAAAATCAGCCTGAGGTTCATAGGGCTCTGCGCTCACTACAAATACTGAGCGCGCTGGCAGTCCTTGTGCGATCAACTCATCGCGCAAGTTAACGTTAAACGTCGCCTTCTTAAGCGCTGCTAGATCACGCACCGGAACAATGACGAACTGGGGCCCGACTTCAAGCATCTCCACAGGCAGTTCAGCAGATAGGTCTGAAACGTCCAAGCCGATGAGCTGAGCCGCGCGTTGAGCATCCAGTTCACCGTGGAAACTAACTGGCGGCGGCACCATCCAACCAAGATCAGCCTCAAACTCAACCGGAACTGGACCCGCGGCAAGATTTAGAACGATACGTCCACGGCCTTGGGTTAATACCCACGCCGTGCCAAGGGTTGGATGACCTGCAAACGGAAGTTCGGATCCGGGGGTAAAGATCCGAACTGTCGCTTCAGTGTCCGACCGCGCCGTTATGAACGTTGTTTCGGAATAGTTCATTTCCAACGCCACCGCCTGCATTTCTGCATCTGACAAACTCGCGGCATCTTCGATCACTGCTAACTGATTACCAGCGAGCTGCGCTTCTGCGAATACATCAACAATGTGCATCCGGTATTTTCGCGTCATATCTTTCCCCACGTTTGTTTTTCCCCACGGTTGTTTTTCACAGACGTTTGTTTTTCACCGACGCTATTCTGGCGAATCACCAACAATATATCTTGGTCCGGGCCCGTTTTTGTTTATCCGATCGTCTGCGTTGTACAACGTGCAGTTTTCAAGTGACAGGCAACCACAACCAATACATCCCTCCAGACGATCACGCATTTGCGTCATGAGCTCGATCTTCTCATCCAATACCCCCGAGAACTGTTTACTGATTCTTGTCCAATCTCGCAGCGTCGGGGTACGACCACTCGGTAGCGACTCAAGTCGCTTACGTATGTCCTCCAAGGTAAACCCCATTTGCTGGGCGATTAAGACGAACGAGAGCCTGCGTATATCTGAGCGAAGAAAACGTCTTTGTCCGCCGTTGTTGCGGATCGGACTGACCAACCCTGCTTCTTCATAGAATCGAATTGCCGAAATAGACAGTCCCGTACGGGTGGAGATTTAGCCTATCGACAGTCGCTCATTACCTCTCACGCGATGCTCTTTTGTCATTTGATTTCTCCTCTTTTCCTCTGATTTCCCCTCTTTTTTATCTGATTTCCCCTCTTTTTCCTGATTTGAAATGAATGACAAAAAAGCTTGACCTAAAGTAAGGTTGAGGTATTAGCATCCTCCTCAATCGCTCAAGATGTCAACTGGAGAATCGAAATGGCCAAACTTGAACACGTGAACGTAACCGTCTCAGATCCAAGCCGCACAGCAGAACAACTATGTCGGTTGTTCGACTGGCATGTCCGCTGGGAAGGTCCTTCGCAGATGGGTGGCAACACAGTACATGTCGGCACCGACGACGACTATGTGGCGGTCTATACATTCGACGGCAACCCACCCGGCGAAGGCAGGACTGGGTCTCGGCGTGGTGGCCTTAACCATATCGGCGTTGTCGTGGATGACCTTGATGCGACTGAAACTCGAGTGACCGAACTAGGGTTCGAACCATTCAACCATATGGATTACGAACCAGGCCGTCGTTTCTATTTTCTCGACCATGACGGAATCGAGTTTGAGGTGATTAGTTACCAAGCTTAACTATTGAGAGCTAGTTATTAAGAGTTAGCTACCGAAGCTAGCTGTTGAGAGACAGCGACAACCCTCTACCAAAACAGTCCAACCGAGGTTTACCCTGCCAACGCGTCAGCAATATGCGGGTAGACCGCCGGACTGAACATCAGGCCACTGTGCGTGCCATCGATCACGATGTTCTTGCCAAACGGTAGTTTCGCGCTTGAAGGTGGCACCACCGGATCCTCGTTAGAGTAAATCGCAGTGACCTTGGTAGATGGCGCAAGTGGTCCGAAAAGATCTGTGTAGTACTCACACCCACAACGAGGTGCAGTGCAGTCCGCATCCACCAGTCGCGTCGCGGCAAGGCCCGCATTAATCACCCAACGTTGGATGTCGTTTCCCTGTTCCATTGATTCGGCAAACGCAGACACGCCTTCTGGCCCCGCATTCAGAAATCCGCCAAGCGGAGAGCCAACTAAGATTAAGTGCGAAACCTGCTTACCAAGTCTGGTTGCTAGAGCTTTGGCAAGGAGACCGCCTCGGCTATGGCCCAGAATCGCAATCGGAGATCTATCCTCAGCAAGTAGAGGTTCAAGCTTCGCCTGAACATCTGTCGCCATGCGTTTAGCACAACCTAAATTCAACAAAATGTCGGAACTTAGCGGTTGATAGCCGATCCGCGATAACCAGTGTCGGACGGTTGTTAGATAGAGATCGTTGCCCATCAACCCGGGTAAGACCAGAACTCGTCGGCCGCTGCCGCGTGGCATGCCAGTGCCGCGCAGCATTGGATCTCGATGTAACGCCAAGAACTCAGCCATTGCCTGGGCTTCGTGAAAGAACGACGTATCAGCCATGCATCCGCTCCTGTTTAGTGGAGGATCTCGCCCTTCAATATTTGATCGACCGCATAACCAACCCCCGCCTCGTGGTTCGCGCGCGTCACATAGTCTGCATGACTTTTCGTCGTCTCATCAGCCTGCCCCATCGCCACTGCGGCACCCGCTGCCTTAAACATCTCAAGATCGTTTTCCGCATCTCCGAAAGCCACTACTTGTTCTCTTGTAATGCCCATCTCTTCACATGCAGCTTGAAGCGCGGCTCCTTTCGTCGCCGCCTTAGCAGTTATGGTGATGATAATTTTGCCGCTCGGGCCAATAGAATCAAAAATGTTCACTTGGTCTGCAAACTTCTCCTGCAGCTCGGATCGTATCCGTGCAATACAGGCACTTCCCTGAATGGCTGCGATTCGCGGTGGATCGTCCACGTCTAAATTGAGTGCACGAACCCACGACATTTCATCGCCCATTTGGGTCATATCCGGTTCACCATCCAGCTTCAAACGAACATCGGCTCCGAAAGTGACTGTCGCTATGCAACGCTCTCCGTTACAAAGGTCAAATAGCTCTTTTGTAAACTCTTCTGGCAGTCGATGGTCGAATATATCCAGTTGACGGCTTGGATCATAAACCTGGGCACCTGAACAGGCGATGATGAGGTCCCTTATGCCAATTTGGTCTGCGATACGCTGTGCTATGTGCGTCCAGCGCGCCGTGGCGATCATCACTTTGATGCCCATGTCGCGGGCACGTCGGAGCGATTCAATATTGGCACTTGGCAGCTCCTCTCCAACAAGAAGCGTACCATCTAGATCAATCGCAAATGCGCGGTACTTTGTACTCATAAAATGTAGTGACGAGATTATATAATCGTCTTGTATACCAAACTTAGTTAATATAGCCAAACGCGCTAAAACGCTTACGCAACAGTAGCACGACAACGGAGACACTAATGAAAATTAACGTTGAGATTGATCTTACCCCGGAGGAACTGCGTCGATTTATGGGTCTGCCTGACGTGCAAGGTTGGCAGCAGCAAATGATGGAATCTTTCACGAACAACCTGCAAAACTCCCAGGAACAACAGCAAGAATTTGTCACCAGTTTACTGACCGGTGCTTTCGCACCTTGGCAAAATTTTGTTGGAGGCATGAATGGTTTCGGTAATGTCTCACCTCCCAAGCCCGACAATAAATAGCCCGACAATAAATAGCCCGATAGAAGTAACCAGACACAGCCGGTTCCTCATCTTATGCGTCTAACAGATCAAGCAGCAGCCAGTCTTTTTTTGGAGAAGACCGGGGTCGCCATGCAGGTCAGTGCTCTTTCTATCCTGGCAACCAATCCCGACCTCGATGCCATTCTCAAACACGTCGGTTCACGCTTAAGTAGCCTACCCCACTACCGCAAACGTCTCGCATTCGTACCATTCAATCTTGCCCACCCGGTTTGGGTCGATCATGAAGAGTTCGATATTGCAGAACATATAACTAAGGTCGAACTACCGGGCGATACCTCAGTTGATGATCTGATCTCCCACGCAGTGGATATCGGCACCAAGCCCCTAGATCGAACCAAGCCGTTGTGGGCGATGCACTTGGTTAGCGCTAAAGATCGCGATCAAACTATCCTTGTACATGTTGTCCACCTCGCCGCCTTAGACAACGTTACGCTCGGGGAGGACGCACATGTGTTCTTCGACTTGCTCAGAGAACCGCGTGTCGCGCCACCAGAAGACTGGACGCCTGAAGCTGCACCTTCCGAGATGGACCTTGCCAGCGAAGCGGTCAAAGACAACACCGCAGCTTTTGCAGAACAGTCCCGTCGCCTCGGAAGTTTTTCCGAACATGGCAGTGAAATGATTCGCCGTGCAACTGAGTCAGTGACGCGATTCTTAACCGAACCGATCTGTATTGCCCCTTGGAACCAAGGTCTTGTCGGCCAGGCTAGGGAGTTCCGTCGCATCTCGGTCCCATATCTCAACGTCCGAAAATTGCGTCGCAAGCTTGGCGGCACCGATAACGACATTGTACTTACTGTGTTGGTTGAAGCAGCTGCGCGTTATCTCGCTAACAAATCTGTAAACGCAGCCGGTCGACATCTGCGTGTTTTCTGCCCAGTCAAAGTGCGTCGCGAAGATACTTCCGGCATACGAGGTAGTCGAATGTCCGGGGTATTCCCCGTTGCCGATGCTGAGCCCAGGGCAGTACTTGATCGCTTGACCGAAATTCGCTGGGAAAATGAGTCGATCAAGCAAAACCGAGAAGCGCAAGCACTACAATTGCTGAGCGAACTTGCACCACCTCTCCCGACGATCCCAGGCGTAGACGACGCAACCGCCAGCCGTTTCTTTGGACAGACCCCACTTAACTGGTTGACATTCAATCCGATCAATTTCTTCCAACAATTTATGCCAGGCAATCTCGCAACCTCCATCTCGAGCAGTCTACCGCCAGCGTTTTCGCAAATGATGGCAGGGTTTAACTTCAGTGCCGTCACTGCAAACGGTGCCCAAACCTCATTGTTTTTCGCCGGACATGAAGTGAAAGAACAGCTCTTTGTACCAGCACTTGCAGGCAATCTAGGATTCGCAGTAGCTATTAGCACCTACGCCCAAACCCTGACATTCAACCTCGTCGCCGATCGCGTATTGATGCCAGACATCGACATGATGCAAAGCTCTGTAGAAGCCGTTACACAAGAGCTCATGCAAGCAGCCGAATTATCAGACAACTAGACAAAACAAAATCCTTGGAGCTCATATGGCCTTACCGGAAAACGTTGCAAATGCCGTCAGCGAATTTCCACTGGAAGTAACGCTGGACGATGGAGAAACCGTCGAAATTCGCGTTGCTGAAAAGAAAGCTGCAGAAGCCATTCTCAAATTCGCAACAAATCTCGACGAACAAGATTTGTTATTTTTGCGCGTCGACATCACCGAACCGAAGGTGGTTGAAAACTGGCTCAAGAATGTCAAAAAAGGCGAAACGCTGTCACTCCTTGCATGGCGCGGAGAGGATGTTGTGGGTTACGGCACGGTTGATCGTAATAGCGCTCGCTGGACGCACAGGGTTGGCGAGATTCGTGTCAACGTCGCACCAGAGCTCCGGGGTCAAGGTTTAGGTCGACAATTGACCGGCAAAATCTTCGACATCGCACGACGCTTAGACCTCAAAAAACTGACTGCCAATATGACGCCAGATCAGATCGGTGCCCAAGCAGCATTCACGCGACTCGGCTTCCGTCCTGAAGCCCTACTCGCCGACTACATTGAGGACCGCAGTGGCGAAACACATGATTTGGTGATCATGTCATACGATATTGACGGACTTAACGGGCAAATCGACTCGCCGTTGAAGCTCTAGAATAAAGCGCAACGCACCAATGCAGGCCACGTAAGACTATTTCATTGCACCAATGTCACCCATTTATGTAAAACTACTTACCATATAATTCGATAATTAGTACATAAACCCCGATTAATGGCTATTTTTCTACTTGCAATCACGAATGCTGTACTGCACAATTGTTTTCATTGTGCGGTGCACACAAAGCACCAACCTAATTTTGAACATTCAATTTGAACGTTCAATAGAAAATACAACGAACTAGAGGAGCAGTTATGAATCCGTTTGAAAAGCAGATAGAGCTGGGTCGCGAATTGATGGAACTCAACACTCAGTGGTTCCAAAAAATTACCGAATTTGATGCGACCAACTTGCAAAAGTACGTTGAGATGAACCAAGAGTTCGCCTCTCGTCTACCTGAAGTAAAAGACGTGCAAACCTTTGCAGAACTACAGCGTGAGTACGGTGAGACTTTGTGGTCAGCCACACAGAACGCATTTCAAGCTCGCGGTGAGCTACTGCGCGAAGCTGTAGAAGCAAATGGCGATGTCGTTAAGACCGCGTTCAACACAGACGCGGCTCCAGAATTGAAAGCCGAGGAGAAAGTCGAAGAAAAAGCTGCATAAAGCTCTTTCTTAAGACTAGAAAAACCCGTGCAACGCACGGGTTTTTTTATGTGTGACTTAGGCTTCCGAATCGATACCAAGTACTTCGTTGTGCTTAGCGAGCATCGCCTGATAGATCTGCTCTGTTGCCTCTGGGACTGACGTCGTTTCATCAAAGTACAGCGGCGCCAAAACATGTGCGGCGACGGGACCCGGCACAGACTCTTTGGATCCTGGCGGACGTATCGCCTGTAGCCCTTCAAGATAGATGGGAACTACCGGCGCGCCTGTCTGCGTCGCCAAGATTGATACCCCATGTTTAAACCGCGAGAGCTTGCGGCCGCGAGCGCGTGTTCCCTCTGGGAAAAGCATCAAGTTTGCCCCCTGTTCGAGGAGCCACTTCGGGTAATCCAATGAACGGGATCCGCCGCCGCGCTGTATCGGATATGTACCTAACGCCAAGGACACGTACCAAGGTTGCAGCGTAATCTCTTTGCGCCCGCGCAAGAACCATCTATCAGCAGCCGCACCTATATATAGGTTGGTCCGTATGCTCCATGGCACCGCCTTCATCAAGCAATACTGGTCGTAGTGGCTGGCATGATTGGCGACGACAATGCACGGCCCTTTAATCCCGTTGAAATTCTCCCGCCCCAGAACCGCGTGATTCGTAAAGAATTTTCGGCCGTAGCGGCCATAGTTATAGTCGTAGAGTAGAAAGCGCGCCGCACGCGCCCACCACTGGATCTGCCATTTGTGCGGACCCGCTGTGCGGATCTCTTGTTTAAGGAGTCGCTCAAACAGCGGCAGTTCAAGGGCAGGCAAGATCGCTGTATCTGCAGTCACGCTCCACTCTTGTGCGAGCGTTGCACGGTAGGCCAAAAAATTGCTGGGGGCTTCGATGATGTAGCACTGATCCCAGACACCCAGCAACCGATAAGACGCGATGACTTTGGCCTCCCATCGCTCCAGTCCGGCCACGATGCCTTCTAACGCTGCGGCGTTGTCGCTAATGGCGCGCAACCCCTCAGAGTGGTCGCGCATGAGGAGAATGTACTGGCCCATCTCTAAGTCGGACCTTAAGTCTTAGGCGGCGCCGCAGACATCAGCGTCACAAATTCATCAATACTAACTGCGGGTAACGTGACAATTTTGATGGTGCCGCGCGCGCCTAGCTCCATCGAGATTCTCGCCATCACCTCGTTGCTCGGTGCTTCGATGACGTTAACGAAATCATAACCGCCCAGTGTGGCGAACTGGTAGGTCACTCGCCCACCCATTTCCTCCAACTCTTTATTCACCTCCTGCAATCGCTCAGGTCGGCTTTTCAACGTCTTGCGTCCTTCATCAGTCAAAGTACTGAGCATGATATAACTCGCCATAACACTCCCCTGAAAGTCAGTCGATCTAGCTCCATAGTCACCCAATAACTGGCCCTATTCAACCACCCAGCTCAGTCACTCACGATGGTGGGAGGTTCTAGTGTTGCAACGCAACATATTTGGGTAGGGGGGTAACACCACAAACGCCGAATAGCCTGTTTCACCTCCGATTTCAACAATTTTCCTCAAAAAACCTACAAAAAAGCCATATTGCGTCGCAACATTCTTGTTGACTCAAATGGAAGGCACATACACACTCAGGGAGTCTTCAAGGGCCGAGGTACCGTGGCACAGACTAACGAACAATCCGATTTTTCTGGCAATCGCAGTGACGATTCGGGATCGCGAACATCGAAACTCGCGGGTCCAGGGATGCTCGATTCGCTGACAGAGCTGCCACGGACCTTGTTCGAAGTCAGCATGCTGACGACGCAATGGGCATCTCTCATGCGCGAAGCACCCGAAGCCCAACCCCATCCTGTTATGATTCTACCGGGGTTCAGTGCTGGCGATAGCTCTACAGTGATGTTGCGCCGGTTTCTCACCCAACTTGGCTACAAGCCACTGCCCTGGCTTCAAGGTGTTAACACAGGCCACCCCAGATTACTTGAAGCAGCGATGATTCGTTTCTATCGCCTCAGTCACTCTATGGGCACCAAAATCAGCTTGGTCGGCCAGAGCTTGGGTGGTGTCTACGCACGCGAGATCGCCAAACAGTTTCCGGACGCGGTTCGTTCCGTTATCACTCTAGGCAGCCCTTACGGCGCCACCGAAACTGGCTCAACCAATCCGTTAGTGGAAAAGTTATTCGAGCGTATGTCAGGCTTAACCGTCGAAGAGTTAAGAGCGATGATGCCTAGCGCACGAGAAAGTGCACCTCTCGCAATGCCCACAACTTCCGTCTACAGCAAAGCAGACGGGGTTGTCGGATGGGAAACGTGTATCGAGCCGGAGTCTCCAACAAGCGAGAACATTCGCGTGTGGGGCAGTCACAGTGGTATGGGAATGAATCCCGATGTATTCAGAATCGTCGCCGATCGTCTCGCTCAAGATCCCGAATCGTGGCAGCCATTCAAAGCCGACCGCACTTGTCTGAAACTCATTTACCCACCGACAGACAAACGTGCATAAACTTAAGAAATATCCCAATCGTCGCTTGTACAACACGACGGAAAGCAAGTACGTCACGATCGACGACGTGCGCGACATCATCACTAAGGGTGAGAGTATTGAAGTCGTCGACAGTAAGGACGACGAAGACATCACACGATCAGTTCTACTGCAAATTCTTGCCGAACAAGAGAGCAGTGGCCACGGGACTGTCCTCACAAATAGGGTCATCGAGCAAATGATTCGCTTCTATGGCGATCAGCTCGGTGCGGTTGCCGCTCGCTACATCGAACAAAGCGTTGTCACCTTCTTAAACCATCAAGATCAGATGCGGGCGCACTTGAAGCAGCTCAACGACCTGAATCCAATGAATATGATGAAACAGGTGTTCGACCCTCCAGCACCCACGCCCAAAAAGCCCGAGTAGACGCTGAATGAAGAGTTTCGCGCTCGCAGCGAGTGATGGCGTTGACGTTGCTTGCTACCACCGGCCAACCGCTGCACCACGGGCTGTCGTTCACATTGCTCACGGCATGGGTGAGCACGCCCAACGATACGATTGGGTTGGCGAACAATTCGCGCTCGCTGGACTCGCCACATATGCCAACGATCATCGCGGCCATGGCCAAACTGGTAGCGCAGGAACTGACCAAGCTCAAGGTTACTTCGGTCCAGACGGCTGGAATCGAGTTGTTGCAGACGCCTACGAACTAAACCAACACATACGTGCGAACCACCCTGATGTACCGGTTATCTTGTTAGGCCACAGCATGGGGTCCATGCTGGCACAGCACTACATAACACGACATGGCAGCTCGATCGATGGGCTTATCTTATCGGGATCGCCTGGTTTCAAAGCGAAATCGCGCAACCCGATTCCTGGTTGGATTCTGGGTTTCGAGACGCGCCGCGTCGGTATATCCGGTCAAAGCCCACTCATGCAAAAACTCCTGTTCAGTAGCGCAAACAACGACTTTTCATCTGAAACGGCTACGGGATTTGAATGGTTGTCGCGAGACCAGAGTCAGGTGGATCTGTACGTGCAAGACAAAAACTGTGGGTTCGTTATCGCGACTGGCTCGTTGCGAGACTTACAGGCCGGCGCTGCGGTTGCCGCGGACGCCGCCCACCTCGCCTGCATCCCCAAATCACTGCCAACCCTGGTTTTTTCCGGCCGTAAGGATCCAGTACATAATGGTGGCGCTGACGTAGAACGGATGGTTGCAGCTTACAAAGACACCGGGCTAACGCAGGTACAACTGCGGTGGTACGCGGATGGTCGGCATGAAATGCTCAACGAGACCAACCGCGACGTCGTCGTCACAGACCTACTGCAGTGGTTAGAGACGCTTAGCTAGACAGATCTGTCTGCTAACCAAGCTCCGACCCGAGGCCACATCCGTTTGGCGGCATTTGGTCCAGCTATTAAGCTGACATGGCCGCCCTTCAAAAGGACTTCTTCTTTGTCCGTGGAACCCACAAGCTCGAGCAGCTTCTCCGTTGAGCCTCGTGGTGCAAGGTGATCATGTTCGGCGACACAACTCATCAACGGTACTTTGATTTTTTCAAGCGCCGCCTTCTTACCGTCCACAATCAGCTCTCCCGTAAACAGCTTGTTACCCCATTGCAGCTCTTTAGTCGTTTCCCTGACATATTCTCCCGCCAACGGTAGCGTTTCGTCACCCCAACGCAGCATCGCGCGATAACTCTCGACGAAGTCATCATCAAGCATGTTGTCCCAGTAACGGAGCTGGCCTGCCAATCTCTGCGCCGGCCTTTGCATTTCGAACATTTGCGTGACAGTACCCGAAGACAAGACACCGACAGTATCGACAAGCTGGTCCACATCGAAGTACTGCGGGTCATTCCAGACCTGCGATATACCCATGCGATGAAAATCCACAGGCGTTGTCAAACAGACTAGATTCTTAAGTGGCCCATCCGGATTGGTCGCCGCGTAGATGAGCGACAGAACGCCACCCATGCAATACCCGATGATATTTACGTCTTCCTCACCGCTTTCTTTTTGGATCTTCTCGATACAGGTCGGGATGAAGTCTTGGGTGTAATCCTTGAGCGTTAAGCCTCGCTCCGCCTGGGTCGGAGGTGCCCAGTCCAACACGTAGACATCGAATCCCTGTTTCAACATGTATTCGATCATGCTTCTACCAGGCGCGAGGTCAAAGACGTAGGACTTATTGGTCGTTGCCATCACGAGCAATACTGGTACGCGGTAAACCTCTTCACACATCGGTTCATAGTGATACAAACGCAGCGTTCCCCGCGTATAAATCGTCTCTTTCGGGGTTAGACCAACCGGTTGTGGTGGTGCGTTAGCGAGCTCAACACTTTTCTTGCCTCGAGCAATCGCCTGCTCAACAAAATCACGGACGTCGCCCTGTAGATCTTCTAGATTTGGTACACCCATTCCCGATGGTATGTCACTCATTAGCTTTCCTCCGGAGTTTGCGGTGGTTTGCGGGTTCGAGCTGGCTTATTGCGCTTCGCCGGTGGCTCGTCATTTAGAACCAGTTTGTCCTCGATGCGCTCCATCCGCCGATCAAGTTGGCGGACAGCTTCGGCTAACTGCAAGACGTCATCGCGGGTCGGCATGTTCAGAGTGGCCAACTGCTGCGCCATGTTGTCAGTGACGCCCTTTTGATAAGTGAGTTGCGCCTTCTGCATTTCATTCATAGCTTGGCTATAAGCTTCTGTGCCCATGACCTGATTGGCAAACGCGTCAAAATTGCGTTCCCACTCGGTAACCATGCCACTAAATGATTGACCCATTGGATTAGGTATTGAGCTACCTGCACCTTTGTCCGTCTTCTTCTCTTCCGACATAGCGACCTCCTCCGATTTACTGCGCATCTTCAGCATGCGTCCTTAGTTCATCAAGCGCTTGGCTTGCCAAATCGCGAAACATCTCAACATCTGACATCAGACGAGGATCCGCGGTGAATACAAAGTTCAGTCGCCCATTGTAACTACCGACACTCGCCCCGAACCCCAAGTTACCACCGAGCATAAGGGTGCCAAAGGAATTTTCAACGCGACAACCTGCTATGTACTGCTTCCAATTCGGACCAGGCACATTGGTACAAGTAAAATTGAACCCCAATTGCTGTGGCCGAGACCCCTCAAGGCCCGGTACAACTGGCAATGGTGCGCGCGCAGCGGCAACCGTTGGATCCCACTGTGTGCCAACACTCAGAGTCTGTGCCATGGCAATCGGGGGTACGTTTGGCTGCAGCTGCTGCATTTGATCTAGAATCGATGCCTCATCCCTATTCTTTATATCGCCAAGTTCAGTCCTGACAAGCTCATATCGCTCGTCGATCGGCATCGGTTCAGCTTTTACCAACGGAAACATCGCTGAAACCCTATTGCCACCCATCGCTAACGGATCGTCATCTTCACCCCTAACATTCACGGGGCACATAAGACGTAAATACTGATCGTCGACCTCTTCCTTCTTCTTAGCTAAGTATCGGGCTGCGGCTTCGGCGACAATCGTTACCGCGATGTCGTTTAACGTCCCACCTAGCGCCGTGCGTACCGGTTTGAATTTGGATAACTTGAGATCGAACCGCGCCATCGATCTCTTCGGCCCGACCAAGCTCGCATTCCATGGAGCCTGTAAAACAGGCTTAGACATGCGTTGGAGCAATGACGCGCCTTTACTACCCAAGGAGACTAACGATTGCGCCCCTTCGGCCAATTGTTGGACCTGGCCAAAACCCGATTGAGCATTTTCCGTTGCTGCTTCCTGCCAGAGTTCAAAGGAAGAGGGTGCCGACTCTGGTCGCCACTTTTCGGGGGCTTCTGGTGCCTCAGTGTCCGGTTCTGGGTCAGTCAGTACAGTTGACATCGCAACCGCCGTCGCACCATCCATAAAGGCATGGTGTCCCATCTGCACAATCAGGGTTTTACCTTCGACATTCTCGATCACATAGTGCAACCAGAGTGGTCTTGCTCGGTCCAGTAGAGGCTCACCTAACTCCAGACCAATCTCGATCGCACGATCTAACTTTGTGTTTGCAGAGACTTCATGGCCACGAATGTGGTTCCCTAAATCAAAATCCTGATCATCAATCCACCTAGGATGGGCAAGATTGAACGGTACAAACGCGAGCTTTTGGCGTAGTCGAGGCACCAAATGCAACCGGTCGGCATAGAACTTCAGATACTGGTCACGACTTACCGACCCATCGAGAATGGAGAACACGACGCTATGCATCGGTCCACTCGCTGTTTCACCATATAGAAAGGATGCATCGTGCGCGGATAGTCGCATTAGAGACTCCTCAGTACGGATTCACCATTGTTGGGCAACCCCATCATGCTAGGCCGCTTCCTCATCGGCAACGACTTCTGCTGTTTGCACGCCTAAACGTGTCTGATGTGCTTGATTCATCGCGGCCTGGACCAAACCAGTCGCACTTTCAACATCCATACCCACACTGAATTGAATGGGTTCGAGAATATCCATGGAGACCGAGCCAGGCACCGTTTCGCGGCTACCCTTCGGGCGTAGCGCTCGCAACCCACCAAGATACAGAGGTATAACGGGCACCTGATGGCGCAAAGCCAGTATCGTCGCCCCATGCTTAAACGCACCCAGCTCGGTACCCATCGCTCTCGTGCCTTCAGGGAACAATAGGATGTTGTGGCCGTTCTCCACCAACTCGCTAGCATATGACAGGGCGCCAAGGCCTCCGCCGCGCAGGATTGGGAACGTACCTAACACGAACGATTGATAGAGGGGGTTCAGTTCTTTTTTCTTTCGACCTTTAATAAACCAACGATCTTGCGCTGCACCATAAAATAGATCATCAGCAACATGATCTGGCAGTGCTGATTGGGTCAGTATCGTATCGAGGTGACTTGTGTGATTTGCCACATAAATGGCCGGACCGATCCGTTCCTCTAGGTGCGCGAGACCGGTGATCTCAATTTCGGTAAATGCTTCTGCCCAGCGAAGATAGGCATGGTGTTTTAGAGACTTGCGTAACAAACGAGCTACTCTTGACTGCTGAGCACCGTGGGGGCCCGCATATTTACTCGTGTCTTGCTCATACAGCTTCGGCACTACCTTGTGTCGTTTGGGCAGCTGAGTGACGGTCATGTTCTTATCCTTAGTATGTAGTTCGATTTTGATGCAACACAACAAGACAATGCCTGTGTTGGCTTTTGCCTTTTGCTTTAGCTTCTTACATAGAAGGAGCAAGTTTCGTGCCAGTCAAAATAGGGGTTTAGTGCTTATAAATGCCCAAAATTGGCGCATTTCGCATCCCGCGCACCGCTTGTGTGCACTGCAGCATAAACGCGGGAGCGCTTTATAGAGGATTGTGAGAACACAAGCAACAGATGAGGCAAACTAATTGGCTATAAGGTCATAATTTGCCAACTGAGTGTGGGAAAACTCCTAATCAGGCCGCATACCGACTGTCTTGTTCATCGAGTAGCCGAGCGCACGATACATTTTGTATCCGATCAAATCGCGAAGCTTTGGCGGCAGCTTCGAGGCGACTTCCGCAGGGACGTCTAAGTATTGGTTCTCTTCCTGGCGCAGCCAACCCAGCGAATAGGTCAGGATCACGCCATAGCGCCAATCCGATGATGTGTTTGCCCCTGCCCCATGCAATGTGCCACCAAGCCAATAGAGTACAGATCCCGCAGGCATTTCCGCGGATTCAACTTCCTCATCCTTAGCTTGACGATCTGCCGTCCACTTATGGCTACCGGGTACAAGGAGGGTGGCGCCATTGTCGGCGCGAAAATCAGTCACCGCCCACATACTTGCAACAATCAAATTGGGCCGCGGATGTTCGAAGAACGTAAACGAGTCGTGCTCACGATGCAGAATTTGCCGCCGCGCTCCCGGGCCCACTTCAAGCGCTGCACTCACGTGGAGTTGATAACCAAACTCTCCGTTCGGCGTGAGAAAATGATCACACAGACCCAGGCTGTGTTCAGCAACCGCTAGCTTCCCGACCGTCTCCGAACGCGCGATCAACGCACTCGTTCTACGTGTGTGTCCTGGGTAAAACTGTGTCGGATCGTCATCGACGATCACCCGCACGGTTTCAAGATAAGGCGCCAGTTCATCTCTCACACGCGTCTGCTCATTCGCATCAAAGAGATCTGTAACAACCAAACAACCTGCTTCAGCCAAAGCCTCGGCCATTAACGCAGGATCACTTTCCTTCGCCATGCATGGTATTGCCATCTCACACACTCTTGTTCGCTGTTTTCCTGAGGAAACCACCAATCCATTCCTCGGTCAATCAGCTCCTCTCAATCAACTCCTCTCAATCAACTCCTATTAATCAACTCCTAGGTGAATAAAACTCGGGTTACACTCTGTTGTCAGCCAGGGAGTAATAAAATGCCATATTTCGAAAACGACCGCGCCAAACTCTACTACCGCGTACAAGGCAAACGCGTCACCAAGGCGCCCGCCCTTTTGTTTATTCACGGCTGGTGTTCAAACGCTGATCACTGGCACGAGCAGATCAAACATTTTTCTAGCCAATACAAAATCCTGTCACTGGACCGCCGAGGTCTTGGGCGATCTTCTACTCCTGGAACAGGACACACACCGGAACAGCACTCACAGGATATAGTCGCCCTACTAAAACACCTTAAAATACGGAAAGTCATCGCAATCGGCCATGCCGGGGGTGGACCAGTGACTTTAGAGCTCACCCGTTCCAAGCCAAACTTAGTCAAAGCCTGCGTCATGATCGACTCGGGGCTCTACCCCAGCGCAAACTTGAAAACGCGCAAAAGCCCGTTCGCACAGCTTCTCGGTGGCATGGCAGACAGGTTGTCTGGGCCGCAAGGAAAGAAAGCCTTCAAAGGCATGTACCAAGGATTCTTCGGACCTAAGTGTGACAAAACGGTGGCAAGCAGCGCTGTCGCCGATGCAATGAAAACACCTCTCGAGACAATCATTGCCGAGGTGGACGTCATGGCAGTCAATACAGAACGCATGGCACGCCAAATCAAGCAGCCAGTCCTATGGTTAACCGCGAATGCGGTGGACCAAGGCTATATCAGCAAGAATGTGCAAAACGTGCAATTCGCACAGGTAGTGGGCTCAGGCCACTTCCCACAGTTAGAAGTACCGAACCAGACAAATGCGGCTATCGAAACTTTTTTGGCCCAAATCTAACAACACTATTTAGGTGCTCTTAGATCCTCGATCAAGTATTTCGCAGCGATCAGATAGAACACTGTGGATATCACGTTGAGCCCCAGCACGCTCACCATCGCCCAACGCAGAGAATCCACTCCAAGTGCGGTGGTGGCATTTAGAACATCGCTGATGATACCGGTTAGTTGAGGACCGAGGCCGAGCCCTATTAGGTTAGTAACAAACAAAAGCACACTTGCCGCCAGCGCGCGCATACGCACGCCCACCAATCGCTGGGTCAGAGCAAAACCCGGTCCAAGATAGAAAGCACCCAGCATTACCGGTATGTTCGCGACGACCAATGCCCGCACCACATCATCACCGAGGTAAACGTATACCGAAAACGGTATCGCAAGAACGGTCGCGAACCCTGGCAACCATAGATACCAACGATCGTCCCTTTTCCCGAGTCGGTCACAAAAATAGCCGCCAAGAAAGGTCCCGATCATCCCAGCAAAACCTAAGTAGAAGAGCCAAAGTCCCACGGTCGCTGTATCCAGACCGTGCGATCGAATCAGGAAGGACGGGAACCAGTAACCAACCCCATTGCCGACAAATGCGTGTAGTGCCGCACCAATAGATAAGTAACGGAAGCTTTTGCGCGCCCAAAGAAACCGCATCACGTCCATGACCGGCGGAGCTTCGGAGTTTGCTCTGACGATGGCTTCCGACGCCCCTCGAACAGGTTCTGCAAGCGTGAATCGAACAAGGAGTGCCAGAAAAATGCCTGGTATGCCGACTGCAATGAAAGCAACACGCCAACCATATTCAGCGTTGATCGTGCCACCAATCAGACTCCCAAGCATGGCGCCAATTGGTATCCCTAGTGCGTAGATCGATAACGCGGTCGCACGCTTATGCTCGGGAAACAAGTCAGAGATCATGGAGTGGGACGGTGGACTTCCACCCGCCTCGCCGATAGAAACCCCAATCCGCGCGACCAGGAGATAGGTGAAACTGGTCGCGAAGCCACAGAGCACGGTCATACCACTCCACAGCGCAAGGCATACCGCCAGCAGTGTACGACGCACTGTTTTGTCCGCTAACCGTGCAATTGGGATCCCTAAGATCGTATAGAACAGAGCAAAGGCGATCCCACCCAAGAATCCCATCTCTGTGTCCGAAACCCCCAGCTCCTCTTTGATCGGCTGGGCTAGAATGCCAAGAATTGATCGGTCGAGAAAATTGAAAACGTAAACGATGAGCAGCAAACCCAAGGCGTACCAGGAGCTGGCTGCCACCTTGTCATCGATAACTCTTTTTTCTCCTACAATTTCGCCCGCCGTCCCGCCAGACGCGCTCCCGGCGTTCGAACCTTCCGCTATCAACCTTCCCCGATTTTGGCATTGACCCGAAGACTAAGTAAGCTCAAGCATCATGTCTATCTGAATGCTTAAACTATGACTCTCGAAATCATTGGTGCCGGTTTTGGTCGAACGGGAACACTTAGCTTGAAGACAGCCCTCGAGCGACTCGGTTTCATCAAATGTCATCATATGATTGAGGTGGCGACGAAGGCTGATCAAGTCGATTACTGGTCTCGTATCGCCAATCAGCGGGATGTCCCTAGTTGGGATGAAGTTTTTTCCGGATACAGAGCGACAACGGACTTCCCGGCATGTGATTTTTACGCTGAGCTTGCCGACTATTACCCGAACGCCAAGGTCATCCTTACAGTCCGGGATGAGGATAGCTGGTTCCGCAGTGTCAACGAGACAATCTACAGAGTCTCACAAGTCATGCCGAGCTGGCTGCCGCGTCTGGTCCCGCGCGTCGGCAAAATGCTAGACGCTGTAGCTAAACTCGTCTGGGACGGCACGTTTGCAGGTCACGCCGGTGACCCGGTACGCGCCAAAGCCACCTTTCGAGCCCACAACGAAGCGGTCAAAGACACCATCGATCCCGAACGGCTGCTTGTATTTGAAGTAAAAGAAGGATGGCAGCCACTCTGTGAATTCCTGGGCGTACCAGAACCTGACGAGCCATTCCCACACATAAACGACACGGCACAAATGAAACGTCGCATATTCTTTATTCAGTGCCTAGGTATCCTCCCTTATTTGCTGGCCGCAGCTATTCTCTTAATTCTGTTCGGCTAACCCATCTGCCGGTGAAATTGTTACAAATCCTAGAAAGAATTTACTTTCACGTCGGGTAAACTGTCTTTTTAGCCTCGGACCTGGTTTTGCGTCTCACCCAATTCGTTCTGTTACTGCTTTTGGCCACAAGCTCAGCGATTGCAAACGCTGAAACTTATTACGTAGGGCTCGCCAGTTTTAGCCATCGAGCCAACGCTGAAGATTTCGCATCAAAGCAACAGGCAGGCTACACGCAGATTCAGATCCGCCAAGTGGAACGCAACGGCGGCATGTTCTTTCGCGTCGTCGCTGGGCCTTTCGAAAACGAAGCTATCGGGCGTCGTGAAGTTGCGCAAAGTAAAACAAGAGGGCTAACAGGGGCATGGTTGGTCATCGAGCCTGATCAGCTCGCCCGCACACCGGCAACCAGTCCGACGGACTTAACTCCTCAAACTCGCGCGTCAACACCTCGAGCACGAACAGAGACAACAGCGCCAACACCCTCCACCCCTGTTGCGGTACCCACAGAAACGCAAGCGCTGCCAGCGACGATTCTTGTGAGCACGGACTCAGGCAGCCCGCTGACCCTGACAAAAATTCCTGACGATCAGATCAAAGTGGATGGCTTTGTTAATGAAGCTATCTGGCGAGACATCGCCATTGTCGACAACTTCATTGGGGTAGAACCAGACACCGGTACCCCGGGCACCTATCCCACTCAATTGCGCATTGCCTACAACGAAGACGGTCTCTATGTGAGTGCAATCATGGAGCAGCCCACAGACAGTCTCGTCAAACGCCTCACCGGTCGCGACGTTCGGGATAATCGAGACAGCCTCTCCGTCACCATCGACACCTCTGGTGAGGGTCGTTATGGCTATTGGTTTGGCATCAATCTCGGCGACTCGCTGATGGACGGCACCGTATTGCCTGAGCGTCAGTTCTTAAATGACTGGGACGGACCATGGTACGGGCGCAGCCAGACAACCGATTCAGGATGGTCTGCAGAGATGTTCATTCCTTGGGGTATGGTCTCAATGCCATCGGTGTCAGGGACTCGATCCATGGGTGTCTATGTTTCACGCAAGGTCGCCCACCTCGACGAACGATGGGCATGGCCTGCACTTCCATCGACACAACCAAAATTTATGACCGCCCTCAACACGCTCGAGATGGAAGATGTCCAACCTCGGCAGCAGTACAGTATCTATCCGTTCGCAGCGACCTCTTACGATTGGGTGGACGAAGAAGCTGAGTATAGGGTGGGCGCAGACATACTCTGGCGACCTTCAAGCAACTTCCAGCTTAACGCCACCGTGAATCCGGACTTCGGGATCGTTGAGTCTGATGATGTCGTGATCAACCTCACGGCAACCGAAACCTTCTTTCCTGAGAAACGACTGTTCTTCCTCGAAGGCCAAGAGATCTTTATCGCTACGCCGAGAGCTGACACAAGAACAAACGGGGTCGGGCAGCGCGGCCTACCTTATACCATGGTCAATACTCGGCGCATCGGCGGCAAACCCCTGGCACCAGTCGTTGACCCAACTGTGGATGTACCACAACGAGAGCGAGTCCAACCGACCGAACTTGTCGGCGCTGTGCGCACAACCGGTCAGGCAGGAAACTTCCGTTACGGGCTGATGGGCGCGTTTGAAGAAGACGTTAAATTTGATGTCACGGACGCAGGTCAACCGCGCAATCTAGACCAAGCAGGCAATGACTACGGTATCGCTCGCTTGATGTACGAAGACAACGCGAGTGACGGCGCGTATCGCGCAATAGGCATCCTTGGCACCGCGGTACTTAATACAGAACGCGGCGACGCAATGGTGCAAGGATTGGATTGGCACTACCTGTCGGGCACAGGCGGGTTGAAAATCGATGGCCAGATTATGAGTTCGGACCTCGATCGCATCGACGAACGCGGCTACGGCGGTTTCATGGATTTCGAAATGTTCTATGGCGATGGGGTACGGCACCGGGTCGGTATTGAGTACTTTGACGAACATATCGATATCAACGACCTTGGCTTCTTACAACGCAATGATGAGTATAGTTTTCGCAGCGCGCTCACCTTGACTCACTCGAACCTAAGCTGGGCGCGCGAAAACGAATTCGATCTGCGCGGTTCGGTGCGCAAGAACATCAGCGAGTCTTTGTTAATTGGCGCTGGCGTATTCGTATCCAACAAGACTAGCCTCAACGACCTATCGCAAATCACATTTCGCGGCGCCTACTCAGCCCCTCAATACGACGATCTAAACAGTTTCGGCAACGGTACTTATCGTATCGAACCAAAGGTTACGGCAAGCGTGCAGTGGCAAACGGACACGACTCGCCCGCTGAGCCTGTCTGTGACAGGTGGCTATGAAGAGGACAATCTTGGCGACCCAGGCTACAACGCCAACCTCGGTCTGGTCTGGCGTCTAGGCCATCAGTACGCCGTCGAATTTGCAGTGGGCTACAAGGACCAGGAAGGTTGGCTCTTGCACCAGGATGACGACCTATTCGCAACATTTGAAGCGGAACAATGGCTACCGTCATTGAGTTTGGAGTACTACATTAGCGCTCGCCAACAACTGCGATTAGCGCTGCAATGGGTAGGCATTCGGGCCGAAGAAAACGAGTTCTTCCAAATTCCAGGTGAGCCAGACAACCTTATCCCTATAGCCAAGCCCGTCGGTGCTGGGTTCCAAGATAGCTATGATTTTTCCGTCAGCCAGTACAGCTTGCAAGCACGCTATCGCTGGGAGATCGCACCCCTTTCCGATATTTTCTTGGTCTACACTCGGCAGGCGAACCTGCGTTCAGCGCTTGGCGAAGCAGGGTTCAACGATATTTTTGATAACGCCTGGGAAAACCCACTCGCGGACATATTTGTATTTAAGATCCGCTATCGCTTTGGCTCTTAACTCTCTTAGGTGAAAGTCGCAGCAGCCTTGATCGCGTCCCACTGCTCGTTAAACACGCTGACTTCAGGTTCCGCACCTTCACTCGCATACTCATCAAGTAAGGTAGGAATGGTGACGACTGACGTTGGATGGCCTTTAGGAAACGTCGCCTCGTTCACGAACAGCACCTTGGACGCTATCGGCACACCAGGCGCTAGAAAACTGATGGCGGCCATACGATCCTGAAGCCTCGGGATCGGGTTATCGAACGCGACCCGACCAATCTCAGAAGTGGCACTCCAAGTATCTAGTCGATCACCGGCAAAAACCGTCCCAGACACATCTTTCGTCTCAAGTAGCACGAGCCCTTGTTCAGTAAGCAACAGGTGATCGATGTGGATCTCACCACCGTTGCCATCCGGCACAAAAAAGTCAGCTAACACATCGCGACTAATATCGCGCAACCGTCGACGCAAATCTTTGCTGCGCAACCGCCGCCAGCGGACCATGCCCCACACCACACCAACAAGGGTGATGATCAGCAGCAATCCACCTGCAATAGTTATCAATTCCATCTGTCTCAAATTCCCGCGCCTCCACGAGCGACCTTAGCAAGGTTAGCCCTCCGGTACGAGCAACCACACCGCCTTCAAGTAAAAGTGGGGTAAAAGATGGGGTAAAAGAGGACACACACAATTCGCGGCTCACAAATTCCCGCCGACTTTATAATCTCGTCATGACCGTGAATGGCCAAAGACTTCATCAGAGAACGATGAGCGATGTAAGCCTGTTTTAGTGTGTGTCCTTTTCGGAAGATTTTTCAGAGAGGAGGTTAGACGCGCTCGATGATGGTCCCTGTGCCCAAGCCACCGCCACAACACATCGCGATTAGGCCGTAACGACCTTCGGTTCGCTCCAGCTCGTGAAGCGCGGTCGTGATTAATCGTGCGCCGGTGGAACCCGTCGGGTGACCAAGTGCAATGGCACCCCCATTGACGTTGACCTTAGCAGGATCAGCGTTGACAGCCTTCTGCCACGCGAGGACTACGCTTGCGAATGCTTCGTTGACTTCAAACACATCGATGTCATCAATGTTCAGACCAGTATCGTCGAGCACTTTCTTGGTCGCAGGAATCGGCCCCTTCAACATCGTGACTGGATCACATCCAACAAGTGTCGTGCTCGTGATTTTCGCTCTTGGCGTTAAGCCATATTTATCGATTGCATCCTGATTGGCCAATATCACTACCGCTGCGCCGTCAGAAACTTGCGAGCTAGAACCTGCCGTGTGTACTTCCTGCCCTGGTACTGGCGCTAGACTCGCTAGAGACTCCATATCCGTAGCGCGTAAGCCTTCGTCCTTGGCAACTGTGTGCTTTTCACCTGTTGCGTTGCCTTCCTTGTCAACGACCGGAGCTTCAAGCGGGACAATTTCTCTATCAAAGCGGCCCTCTTCCCAAGCTTGGATCGCTTTCTGCTGGCTCGCCATACCGAAGGCATCGGTGTCTTGCCGCGTGATCTGATACTCCTCGGCAATCATCGCTGCACCCATGAACTGGCTCGTGGGCTGCTCCATATAGCTTTCACCCATGGGCGCGCCACCTGCCATATTCGAGCCCAAAGGAATGACGGACATCATTTCTACACCGCAGGCGAGCACGATATCTTCCATCCCAGAACCGACCATCGCCGCACCCAACGAAGTCGCCTGCTGGGATGAACCACACTGAGAATCGATGGTTGTCGCGGCGACTTCTTCTGGAAAGCCCTGTGACAACCAGGCAATACGCGCGACATTGAAAGATTGTTGATTGATCTGCGAAACGCAGCCGCCAATGACTTGGCCAACATTCACCGGATCTACTCCGGCACGTTGTAGTGCCGCGTCTTGCACAGCGCCGAGCAAATCTGCAGGCATGAGGCCTGCGAGTCCCTTGCCACGCTTGCCGATCGGACTTCTTGCAGCCCCTACTATGAATACGTCTTGCATGTCTTTTCCTACCCAAAAAAGGCTAGTTTACCTCAAGACAGGTAAGAAAATTCTCGCTCTATAACCTCCATCGCTGGCTCGGAAAAATCTTCGCCATGACAGAAAAGCACACGCTCAGGGTCCCACGCGCGGATCTTGGTTAAGGCTTCTCTGCCTTATCTTTGTCGCTGGTCAGCCATCGATAGAGCCTCGGCAGACCGCCGTTGGGAAAAACCACGCCCTCAAATTTCAGGAACCATCCGGCAAGCATGTTCACCTGATCAAGCCGCAGATTGATAAAGAGGTCGGTGAAGATGAGGCTCCGACTCGGTCGATGAAAGAACACCGCCTCTTGGAACAGTCGATGGCCATCAATCACAAGCTGATCGATATCATCCGACCAAAGCGCTGGCGGGGTCTGATCGAGGTCTTCTGCTTCTTGTAGAGCAGGTACTTTCTTCTTTAAGTCTGCTTCTGCAAAGACCACCGCTTCCGGATGGTGTTCACGCCAAACATCAAGATAGAGATAGTGGAACTTGTTGGGTGCCACGAGCGCCACAACGTCTCCACCTTGTCCATCGACAAAGCGCTCAACTTCGTCACTCCACGCAATTGGAGAATGCACCCACAATTGTCCACTAGATAAACGCACAACTGTCATCCTCGTATGCATTGTCGCACCTGCAAACACCACGTCTGGCCCTACGACAGTCCAAATGTTGTCGTCTATCGCACGGATCAAGACTCACGCTCCTTACGTCTGTGCAGCAACCGCATCGGCAGATACAGAACCAAAACAGGCTGTAGGAGGGCAATAGCAAACACCAACACGGCAAGGTCGGATCCCAACGATATGCCTAATCCCACGATCAGAACCAAATTAATGACAACTGCAGCCCCGAAGGCCAACCACTTTTGACTTAGTGTCTCTATGGCACAGCTCCAACGCTCATGTAGCAGCGCTAGAGCGCCAAAGCCAGATCCCATACCAACAATGAGAAGACTCGAATTTGTAAATAGGGAAAGGTCTTCTGCCGTCGCACCGTCGACACCTTCGGCGCGCATGTACCCTTCAATCCAAGCCTCTGGGACAACAAATCCTGCATTCAAGGCGAGAATTATCTCACTGACCAACAAAGCCGCCATCGACACACCAGCGAGCAGTAGCCATCGCATATCCCAGGAGACCAAGCTCAATCTCTCAGTCAACTTTGGCCAAGTCACCAGAACCACATAGGCGACTACAAACCCCAAAGCTAAGCCAACCAAAACCTGAGCAGGGCTGTGGGCTCCTAAGTAGACTCTCGTCAAACCGACAGTTAACGCAAACAGTACTAAGGCGATAAACAGCCAGCGTTTGCTGCGCCACATCCATGCAAGTCCACCCCAGAATGCAGCCGCACCCTGAGCGTGACCTGAAGGCATGCCAAAATCGCCTACTGCGCCAAATGCCACAATTTCGCTATCAGTGTGAAACGGTCGCGGTTCAGCGATGATCCACTTGAGCCAGCTGTTGGTAACAAACGCGATTGTCGCAATGAGCGCCAATTTGAGCCCCGCCGACACACCGACAAAGATCATCATCAACTGAAGTACAATCCAAGAACCCAGCGGTCCACCCCAATTGGTGACAAACTCAACCGCCTTGTGCTGATCCAAACCAATCAGTTCCTGCAAGAGGGGTATCAACTCATTCATACGTTCTGCAATCTCCTCCGGACTTAGGTTACTTGCCCCGACCGACCCTGTCCCGTTCAAACGGCACGCCTAAGCCTAATATCAGTGTTAATTATATTTGACTTAATGTTAATTATTATTAACATATCTTAAAATTCAATCCGATGGAAAAGAACATGCTGCCACGAGAAAGATATGCCTGGGTGTGGCTCACAACCCTTGTAGTCGTCTTCACCACCTACTTCACAACGCTCAGTATGCTCACGCACGAAGAACTCTCACCGATCGTTCAGTTTGGCTTGCTCGCCGCAGCACTTGGGAGTCTAGGTGCGATCATTGGGCTCTATCGGGCTTATGCCTACTTCCGTGGTGAACAATTCCAACCCGATGAACGTGATCGATTGGTCGAAGCACAGGCCACCACCACTGCCTACTACGTTCTGATAGCCGGTATGATTGTGGTCGGGTGTGTCCTGCCCTTTTCCGCGCAGAAGTGGGAACTCGTCCACGCGGCCCTGCTCGCCATCGCTATCGCCGAAGTCGTTCTTCAGTGCATGCTGCTAAACGGCTATCGTCGGGGTGCCCGTGCCTGAAAAAACTCTAACAAACAACATACGAGCATTGCGCTTCCTAAACAGCGAAATGACGCAGGCAGAGCTAGGTCAACAAATCGGAGTGACGCGACAGACGGTCGCCGCTATCGAAAATGGCAAATATTCACCCACTCTCGAGTCAGCATTTCGTATTGCGGAGATTTTTCAGAAACCACTCGAAGAAGTGTTCCAGTGGTCTTCGAACGAAAGCTAGGACGGACCGCTAACCCAACTTACCGTGAAAGAGCAGTTCTTCTATCGGTTTACGGGGCGACGGTACTTCGCGTTCCTGGTATTTCTCCGGCAAATCAGCTCGCTCACCTGGCTTACCAACGGCGACCATCGCTTGCACAGCATGATCTTCTGGTAGGCCGAGCGCCGCTGGTGCTTGATCATGATGGAATCCCCACATGGCGTGGCTGGCTAAGCCCATTTTTTGCGCTTGTAGTGCCATGCTCATCCACGCACCGCCTGCATCAAAACTAGCAGTCGGTGCTGGATTGCCATCGTCAAAAGTCTTTTTAGCCACTATCGCAATCAAAGCGCCAGCATTCCCAGCCCAGACTTGGTTCATATCCATCAGGACATCAAGCATCGCCGACCACTGGTCGTCGCCGTTGATCGCGTAAACAAACCGCCATGGTTGCGAATTAAAACAAGATGGCGCCCACCGCGCCGCTTCAACCAGGATATGTAAATCAGCTATGGGTAGTGGCTCCCCTGAAAACGCACGAGGAGACCAACGTTGGATGAACTGCTCATCCGCGTCACCTGCCGCAGTTCTGGTCGCATATACATCAATGTCTAAGGTCGACATGTTTAGCCTTTAAACTCGCCCACTACCGCAGAAATGGATTCTTTCGCATCACCAAAGAGCATTCGTGTGTTCTCACCGAAGAAGAGTGGGTTGTCCACACCAGAGAAGCCAGACGCCATAGATCGTTTCAGTACGAAGACTGTTTTGGCTTGGTCCACGTTGATGATAGGCATGCCGTAGATCGGGCTATTCTCGTCATTGCGCGCAGCAGGGTTGACCACATCGTTTGCTCCGATAACCACTGCTACGTCTAGACCCTCGATGCGCCGATTTATATCATCCATCTCAACCAGCTGATCGTATGGCACGTTTGCCTCTGCAAGCAGGACGTTCATATGTCCCGGCATCCGCCCAGCAACAGGGTGGATCGCGTAAGTCACTTCCGCACCATTGCCTTCCAGGAGTTCACCCAATTCACGAACAACGTGCTGGGCTTGCGCTACCGCCATACCGTAACCAGGTACAAATGTGACTGATTGTGCTGCTTCGAGAATCAAGAAAGCATCCTCGGTATTGATCGGCTTAACCTCACCTTCCACTTTCGTAGCTTGTTTAACCGCACCAAATCCGGAGAAGAGCACATTGGCCAGCGACCGATTCATCGCCTTACACATAATGTTGGTCAGGATGATACCAGCCGCTCCCACCATCGCACCGGCGACAATTAGGATGTTGTTGTTAATCGCAAAACCAGCGGCACACGCCGCAAGTCCCGAGTAGCTATTGAGCAAGGAAATCACTACAGGCATGTCCGCGCCACCAATCGGTAGAACTGCCATGACACCAAACAGGAACGATAGACCCACCACCGCGTAGAGATATGGAGAGTCGGTCGACGGATTCATCACAAACATAACACTACATGCGATGATCGCCACAACTAGGGCTGCATTAACAAGCCGTTGGGCACCAAAGACGATAGCACTCGAGGTCATTACTTCGGACAACTTACCCCAAGCCAAGATACTGCCTGTAAACGTCATACCACCGATAAGGATCGAAATGACAATTGTCACATCGGTAAAGGTAGATCCACCGGCGCCATAAAGCGCAGCCCAGCCAACGAAGAGGCTCGCGATACCGCCAGAACCGTTAAAGAGCGCCACCATCTCAGGCATGCTGGTCATGGCAACTTTCTGTGCAGTCACCGCACCAATGATGCCGCCGATTACGGTCGCCACAATTATCCAGGTAAAAGAGATGATCTCTGCATTGAACAGCGTCACCGCGATCGCAATGAACATGCCGATCGACGACAACAAGTTACCTCTAACGGCTGTTGCAGGAGAGCCAAGTTGTTTGAGGCCAAAAACGAACAGCGCCGCGGCAACGATGTACCAAAGGTTAATCAGTTCAAGGCTCATGACTTCTCTCCGGCCTTGGTCGTATCTTTCTTCTTGAACATCGAAAGCATTCGATTCGTGACCAGATAACCGCCAACTACGTTGATCGCTGCAAAGCCAACAGCAAGCGAACCAAGGATCGTCGCGAACTCATTCAGCTCAGATCCAGCGGAGATCAGTGCCCCCACAATGGTGATGCCGGAGATCGCGTTAGCGCCAGACATCAGAGGCGTATGTAGAGTCGCTGGGACTTTTGAAATTAGCTCGAAACCCAAAAAGATGGAGAGCATTAAGACCATGCCTAGTAGTACCGCTTCCATAGTTAGGCTCCGCTATAAATATTCTTGATGGTTTCGTTAACCACAGCGCCTTCGCGCGTGATCACACAGTTCTGCACGATTTCATCTTCAGGATCGAGGTTGAGTGTTTTCTCCTCAGCATCCCAAAACTCATCGAGCAGGTTAAAGAGATTGTTGGAGTACATTTCACTGGCATTACGGGCGACCTCACTCGGTAGGTTACCTTGGCCAATGATCTTGACCCCATTAACGTCCACAACTTGATCCAAGACAGACCCTTCTATGTTGCCGCCAGTTTCAACAGCCATGTCGACGAGGACACTGCCCGGCTGCATGCTCGCGACCATATCGGCACCAACGATGCGAGGCGCAGGCCGGCCAAACACCTGTGCGGTGGTTATGACGACATCCGATTGGGCGATAACTTTTTTCTGCCCTTCACGCTGCATCTCGATTTGTTCTGGTGTGAGCTCTTTGGCGTACCCTTGATCTGTCTGACCCACGTCACCTAGATCGATCTCGACAAATTTGCCACCTAATGATTGGACCTGTTCGGCAACCACAGGACGGGTATCAAACGCTTCAACTCGCGCACCCAGCCGTTTGGCTGTGGCAATCGCTTGCAAACCTGCTACTCCAGCACCAATCACAAAGATGCGGGATGGTGCAATCGTCCCAGCGGGAGTCATCATCATCGGAAAGATCTTTGGGCAATGGAAAGCGGCTTGTATTACCGTCACGTAACCCGCGAGATTGGCTTGAGAGGACAACGCGTCCATCTTTTGTGCGCGAGTGGTTCGCGGGATCATCTCCATGGATATCCCGGTTACCCCTTGCCCTGCCATGCCTTCAACTAAAGTTTTTTCGTTGAATGGATCAAGGAAGCTGATCGAAATTGCACCACTTTTGTACTGGCCAACTTCTTCGCTCTCAGGTTTACGCACACGAAGTACGACATCAGCTGCGAGTACTTGACCACGATCGGATGTGATCGCGACCCCTAGGTCTTCATAGTCTTTGTCAGTAAAACCAGACGCGAGACCCGTACCGCTTTCAATAGTGATGGTGAAACCGGCTGCAATAAACTTCTTTGCATTGGCTGGAACTAACGCAGTGCGTAGCTCACCAGACCAGGTTTCTTTTGGCACACCAATCTGCATGCAACCCCCCAGGATTGGAAATTTTGAGATCCTTTATAAAACCGCGCCCAAAGCTGTGAAATGTATACAAAACAAGCCATTACGCCACGGAGCGGAGCAGTGTAAACGAGGCGAACCTGAAAACAATGTAATTGTTTTCGTCAAATATATTCCATTTTGGATAAATACGCTGAGGTCCCACTACTCCTAGTCACTAGTGCCTTGCAATCGGGAACACGCGTCCCGACAATCAGGCGGCTGGGAAGCAACAACGTCGTGTCTACTCCATATCGGCATGGACACGCCAAGTAAGACACACCCTCACGCCCATTGGAGGCATGCATGAGCAACAAAGCCGCTCTGATTGCGGTCATTACGGCCTTTATTGTCGGCATTATTGGCAGTCTCGCTGTCCGACCCCCTGGTCAAGCGAGCACAGCGAGCATCCAGAGCTCAGAAACCGGGGTAACGGTGAAGCACCGATGGCGGGTTCCAGTGGTCTTCCAATCGACGCTACCAGTTCTTGGTGACAATCCGGTCTACGTGTTCGACATCATCAATCGCGCTTCTGGTGGCACCTTCCAACTCGAGCTATCGGAGCCTGGCGAAATAGTTCCTGCATTTTCGGTGACTGATGCAGTCCGCGATGGCAAGGTCGAAGCAGGCTATGTTTGGGTCGGCTACGATCAGGGCAAGATTCCAGCATCCCCTCTTTTTGGCGCTGTCCCTTTTGGCATGGAACCCTGGGAATACAGCGCCTGGTGGTTTGAAGGCGGCGGGCAGCAACTCGCTGAAGATCTCTACACCAACCACAATATGCATCCGCTTTATTGCGGCATGACCGGCCCTGAAACAGCAGGCTGGTTTAGGAAACCCATCACAAGCCTCGATGACATCCAGGGACTCAAGATCCGCTTTGCAGGCCTAGGCGGCAAAGTCATCGAACGTCTTGGCGCCAGTGTCACAATGATTCCGGGTGGCGAGATATTTCAGGCGCTGGAAAAAGGCGCCATCGATGCGTCAGAGTTCGCGCTGCCGATCGTTGACCAAACGTTGGGTTTCAACCGGGTCGCCAAATTCAATTACTATCCGGGCTGGCACCAAACGTTCACAGCCTCGCACCTGATGGTCAACCTCGATGTTTGGCACAGTCTGAACAAAACAGAACAATCGCTCCTTGAAGTTGGTTGTACCGCCGGTGTTATCCGCAATCTGTCCAACTCTGAAGCCAAACAAGGTGCTGTGATCGCAGGTTTCAAGGACATCGGTGTTTCTGCCGAGACCCTACCGATGCCTATCTTGCGGGAGCTAGAAGCTGTATCCGCCGAGATAATTAAAGAAGAAGCGGCTAACGATGCCGACTTCGCCCGCATCTTAAAGTCCCAGCGCGAGTTCAGGGCGAACTATGCCCACTGGAAGTCTCGTGCCTACCTACCTCGAGACTTCTGATGGTCAAAGACTCCTATCTTCCAGAGACCCGGCTCACGCGCGCGATCGATCGATTTCTCGAGCGAGTGGGTGTGACGCTGTCCTACATATGGATGGTTTTGCTTGTAATCATCGTCGTCAATGTTTTGCTCCGATACGTTTTTAGTGAGGGCAGAATCGAGCTCGAAGAATTACAGTGGCACCTTTATTCGTTCGGTTTCTTGTTAGGGCTTAGCTACGCTTACCAAGCCGATGCACACATTCGCGTCGATGTCCTGCATGAACGCATGACGCCACGATCTCAGGCTTGGATCGAACTCTACGGAATACTGCTTTTCCTTATCCCGTTCATCTCCTTAGTCCTCGTTTTTTCAATGCCTTTCGTAGCCTCATCTTGGTCGCTGGGCGAAATCTCACCCTCACCTGGCGGATTACCATTTCGCTGGCTAATTAAGGCCATGTTACCGCTCGGATTTGGCCTTCTCCTCTTAGCAGTCCTTTCCCGGCTGACCCGGGTCTGGCACTTCCTCTTTCTTAACGAACGGGGTGCACATGCCAGCGAATGAAATCTTAGCGATTCTCATGTTTGTGAGCTTCATCGCCCTGGTGTTCACTGGCTTTCCAGTCGCTTGGATCTTGGGCGGCCTTGCAGTTTTATTCAGTGCTTTCGCCGTGGTCTTGCAAGTCGACTTCGCCTTTCCCATCGGTATGGATTGGTCCTACACCTCACTCACGGTCGATCGTATTTGGAACGTCATGGAGAACTGGGTGATGGTCGCCCTACCAATGTTCATCTTCATGGGGTTGCTGCTCGATCGTTCCGGCATTGCGAATCAGCTCATGACGAGCTTCGCTCGCCTCTTTGGCAGCGTCCGAGGTGGTCTGGCTGTCACTGTGGCAGTCATTGGCATCCTGCTCGCGGCAACTACTGGCATCATCGGAGCTTCCGTTGTCCTACTCGCGCTGCTGGGCCTTCCAGTGATGCTGAAACAAGGCTATGACAAATCCCTTGCAACAGGAACAGTTACCGCGGTCGGCACACTGGGCATCCTGATACCACCCAGCATCATGCTCGTCTTAATGGCAGACCGAATGTCCATGAGTGTCGGCGACCTATTTCTCGGCGCAGTTTTCCCTGGCATGTTGCTTGGCGGACTCTACATTGCCTACATATTGATCATCGGTTGGCTCAAGCCCGAGATGGCCCCGGCTGCTGAGACCGAACCGTTCGATACGGCCGCTGTCATTGAGTTAATCAAGGCGATCATCCCGCCCGCATTTTTGATTCTGGCTGTACTCGGTAGCATTTTCTTGGGCCTCGCAACACCAACAGAGGCTGCAGGCGTTGGTGCGGCTGGCGCCCTGCTCCTTGCGATCATCAAGAAACAGATGACCAGATCCGTCATGAACGACGTACTGCAAGAAACAACACGCACTACCGCTTTCATCTTCGCTGTCCTTTTGGGCGCAACAGCCTTCTCCTTGGTTTTAAGAGGGTTAGGTGGGGACGAACTCATCGAAGGCGTTTTGCTGAGTCTGCCGTTCGAGCCAACTGGTATCATCATCTGCATCCTCTTAGCCACGTTTCTACTTGGTTTCTTCCTTGATTGGATTGAGCTGACTCTGATCGTGCTACCACTAGTTTCACCTGTCGTGAATGCACTAGGCTTTGACCCCGTTTGGTTTACGATTCTATTCGCAGTCTGTCTACAAACAAGTTTTCTCACGCCACCCGTGGGCTTTGCAATCTTTTACCTCAAAGGCGTCGCACCACCTGACATAGAAGTGACTACTATTTACAAAGGTGTCGTACCCTTTATCGCGTTGCAGGTACTCGGTATGTTTATCATTTTTAACTGGGACGCCATTGTCACGTGGTTACCCGCACAAGCTTACGGCTAACTAATACATTTGGGAGTGAACTATGGAAATGAATAATCGGGTCGCCGTCATCACTGGCGGCAGTGGCGGCATCGGCCAAGCAATGGCAAAAGCGTTTCTCGCAGAAGGCGCGCGCGGTATCGTATTGGCCGACCTCGATGCAGAGGCAGTCGCGAGCGCTGCGGGTGCACTCGGCGTGGACGGCTTAGCATGTGATGTGACTAATGAAGATGACGTCATCGCGCTCGCGAATTTCGCGATAGAAAAACATGGTCAGATCGATCTCTTCTGCTCAAACGCTGGCGCCGGTGGAGAAGGCTTGTTAACCGATGCCCCAAACGAAGTGTGGCAAAAGCAGTGGGACCTTCATGTGATGTCACATATGTATGCAGCGCGGGCTGTACTCCCGTCGATGATTGAACGCGGTGAGGGCTATCTACTGAACACAGCTTCAGCAGCGGGACTGCTCGCCGCGATCGGGTCCGGCCCCTATACAGTGACCAAGGCGGCGGCGGTGAAATTTGCCGAGTTTGTCTCCATCACTCACGGCGACGAAGGCATACGCGTATCCGTTCTTTGCCCACAAGGGGTAAACACTGCAATGGCACCCAAGAGCCTCGGCGATGGTCAGACAGACGGTATCATCGAAGCAGATGAGCTCGCGTCGGTTGTCGTCGACACCATCCGCCAAGAACGATTCTACGTATTGCCCCATCCCGAAGTGGAAGAGTACGTCCGTCGCAAAGGTGACAACGTGGATCGATGGCTACACGGCATGCGGCGTCTGCGAGCGAAAACAATGGAAGGCGCACAGCAAGAGAATCAGCACATGACCACCTACATCGTCGCCCAGATCAACATCGATGACCGCACCGAGTACGCCAAGTACGAAGCAGGCTTCGCCGAGATTTTCAGCCGCTACAACGGGCAAATGCTCGCAGTCGATGAAAATCCGACAGTCATCGAAGGGGCCTGGCCCTTTACTCGAACCGTCATCATTCAGTTTCCGTCGAAAGACGATGCTAACGCCTGGTATCGATCAGATGAATATCAAGCGCTCGCACAACATCGTTTTGACGCATCTACAGCGAACATCGCGTTTATTGAAGGGCTAGGTTAACTAGCCCACTCTATTCTGGTTTAGCAAAACCCTACGCGAGATGAACTCAGGGGCAACGTATGCGCTAGAATCACTCGCCGTTCTTGCCCTTACCTGTTGGAGTATTTGATGATCACAATTCACGGTTCCCCGATCTCACCTTTCGTGCGCAAGACCCTGGTCTGCTTGCTAGAGAAAGGCGTAGAGCACGACGTCAATCCAGTCAGTCCGTTTCCTGCACCTGATTCGCACCTCAAGATATCCCCGCTTGGGAAAATTCCTGCGCTGACCGATGGTGACTTGGCTATCCCTGACTCCTCCGCAATATGCGGATACCTAGAGAAAAGGTTTCCAGAGCATCCAATTTACCCGGTAGACACAGGTGACTTCGGCAGAGCACTTTGGTACGAGGACTGGGCAGACAACGAGCTACCCAAGGCAACGGCTGCACTCTTTTTCAATAGGATCGCGGTCAAGATGATGAAAAGGGAACCGGACGAGGCCGTCATCCAAAAGATCATTAGCGATGTGCAGCCACCTATCTTCGATTATCTCGAAAGTGAGATTGATGACAAAACTTACTTACTCGGTGATGAATTTAGCATCGCTGACATCGCCATCACCTGTCAGTTCATCCAGATGATGTACTCTGGGGAAGCGCTACCTGAATCGAGCCACCCTAACATCACGCGGTTTGTGACCAACCACATGCACCGCGCTTCGTTCAAGGGACTGATCAATAACGACCCGTTTATGGATCTTGACTAGCTAGCTCGTCGTTCTCAACTCGGCTCTGGAAAGGCACTTTGAAAGACGTTGCCTGTGAGAGCGGTGCCACTTCGACCGACATGCATATTCGAGGCGAGCTCTTCTGCACAGGAGAGCATCGGCTCTCCTTCAACGATCTGGGACTGACGACCATCAAGCCCATGCATGGGCTGTCCTACTAGGGTCGTGCGGTATAACTGCCGTTCGGTCCCGGAGGAGTAGATATCCGTAGGGGCTCGGTGCGTAGTGGACCGTTCGTCCCAAACCACCAAATCGCCCTGATCCCACACATGTTGAATCGTGTATTCCACAGAGTGCTTCCAAATTTTGTGCAGCAAAGCTGTGCTGTCTTCGCTGCTCATGCCAACTACAAATTTCAAAAAGCCCGGGGAGTTAAAGAGAATCTCCTCGCCTGTGTCTGGGTGCACCGTAACCAACGGGTGGTGGCTCACCATCCTGCGGCTCGCGATGGAATCACCCGCCTCGCTACCTTTGCTCCTACCAAATTTGTACTCGTGCTCTGCAAATAGCGTTGCGACTTGTGCCTTAGTGGATTCATCAAGCGTTCTGTAAGCTGCTGCGAGGCTGCCAAAGTTCGTGTCTCCCACACCCTGCGGGATGATCTCGCCACGAAGCATGCCAATGCTCGGCGGATTTACACAGGCAGTGATGTCGCAGTGATAACCTGTCCATGGATCTGCGGCCGCGGTTGCCTCATACCGTTCTATATTTCTCGGCTTCGACTTCTCGCCCTGGTAGACGGAGAAGAGTTCGGGATACTGATCTACATGACCGAACACGGTATGGCCTATCGTTGGGGCGCCGATATTCGGCGAAGCCTCACTCAGCTCATAGGTAAACCTCACCTGTTGCTCATGATTCAAGCCAATTCTTTTAAACACGAGCACCTTATGGCGCAGCAGTGCGTCATAAACAGCTGCAACCTGTTCGGTAGAAAGCGTGTTCTTAAGATCGACGCCCTCCACTTCTACCCCGAGGTTGGCGGATATGTACTTCAGCTTAATAAGTCCGTTAGCCTCCGCAGCATTAAGGCGAACATCAATTTCGTCAGGGGTACCAAGTGCGGGCTTCATAGTGGCGTGCGTCATGTTAGACCTCCCAATCTCGAAACGCTGAATAGATCCTAATATAACATGGTGTGTTCGCAGGTAGGGAATCTGCTCGCCGGATCCGGCTCGCAACACGAAAAGCAGAATTCGAGAACGAAAATTCTGTGTAAAAGAAGCAAGTTCTGATTGTACGTCGCGCTATGAAGTGTGACGCTCAAAACACATAAGAAAACGAGGGATAGGTGATGCTCAGTAAGGCACTTGCAGCAGAATTCATGGGTACGTTCTGGTTGGTTCTTGGAGGCTGCGGCAGCGCGGTTTTAGCGGCTGCTTTTCCCGAAGTTGGTATCGGCTTACTAGGAGTTTCATTGGCATTCGGTTTGACGGTCCTAACCATGGCCTATGCGATTGGACACATCTCTGGATGCCACTTGAACCCAGCAGTATCTATCGGGCTTTGGGCCGGTGGCCGTTTCGAAGGCAAAAAGCTTGCTCCCTACATCGTAGTGCAGGTGCTCGGTGCGATTCTGGGTGCATCCGCGCTTTATCTGATTGCTTCAGGACAGACAGGGTTTGAGGCAGCCGGTGGTTTTGCCTCTAACGGCTACGGCGAGCATTCTCCAGGGCAATACACACTCTTAGCTGCGCTACTTATAGAATTCTTGATGACCTACATGTTCTTGATGATCATCCTTGGCTCTACCGACGGTCGTGCTCCGGCAGGTTTGGCACCCATCGCAATTGGACTCGGCCTGACACTGATCCATTTAATTAGCATTCCGGTCACTAACACTTCTGTAAATCCTGCTCGCAGTACCGGACCCGCGATCTTTGCAGGGGGACTCGCTTTGTCCCAGCTGTGGCTATTCTGGATCGCTCCAATAGTGGGCGCGTTAGCGGCTGGTGCGAGCTATAAGTGGTTAGGCAGCGAAGAGAGTTAGACGAGCATTAAACGCACGCTTGTGATGCACCTAGTATCTCGAGCAATCGCGAAGCCGAGACTAGGACGACGTTTGGATCTCGGCTGAACGCTCGATACCCGACAAAATATATTGCACGACAAGCTCGATGGTGGCTTCGCGATCAAGGCCCGCATTTGCTGCAAGTTCCGCGGCCGCGATGGAAGCACCCGACGACATGCCAATCACCAACTGTGCCTGTTTCTGATCCAACCGATAGTGCTTAGTCGCCATTTTCACAAGGAAACGCGCACTTTGTCGCATGCTCTTGTTGCGGTCATTCTTTATACCAGCAGCAATTTCAGGTTGAGAGAGCAGCAGAGGCAGCACGTTACCAGGCGCTTGGTGATCAAAGTTGCTGGTCACAGAAATCCGGACTATATCTTCGAAATTCTGAGCCTCGCTGAACGCTTCGACATTCGCGTCTACAAACCGTCGATATTCGCGCTTGAGCAAGGCCTGTAACAACGCCGGACGATTTGGAAAGTAGTTATAAACCAACGGCGCGGACACCTCGGCGGCTCGCGCCAAGCCTTCCATGGTAAACGCCTGCAGACCGTCCTTAATGAGCATGGCCCGAGCACTATCCAGCAGCTGGTTGTATCGGGCTTCTGGCGAAAGCCGCGTTCTTTTCCGAGAAGCAGGCATGAAACTGGTTTTACCCTTATTATTGACAGCCTAAAGTAGTGAGACTATCTTACCCTCACTTTATCAGCAAACCGAGGCCCCGAGTCATGACATATGCAGAACATCGCCGCATCATAGATGTCGATTCACACCTGTTCGAACTGGACGATTTTCTGCACAACGCGGCTCGGCCAGAGCACGTGGACTTGGTGCCCTCTATGCATGAACAGAAAGGTTTACCAGTTCCACAGAAGGGTCTGGATCGAGGCCGGGAATTGCTCGCTCGACGTCAGACCGATCCGGCAACGATGACAAAATTTGAAGCCTCGTTAATGGACAACACGAAGAGCGGCTGGTCACGGCTCGGTGCATTCGACCCCAAGGAAAGATCGCATACGCTCGACCTTCTCGGTTTTGAGGAGCAGTGGGTCTTGCCGACTTACTCCTTCCACCAAATGTTGCACGTGGCTACTGACGAGGCTTTGACCGCCACCTCAGTGTCTCTGAATAAAGCCATGGCTGATTTTTGCGCCAGTGATTCACGCTTGAAAGCGATTGGCTACATACCACTTAACCTGGGCCCGGAAGTGGCTAAGACAATCATGGACCAAGGGTTCAGCGATGGCTGTTACAGCTTCATGGTCCCGACAAACGAACCAAATTCAAAAAACCGTTCCTACACTCACCCAGATTTCGATCCGATCTGGGCAGAGTTCGCGGACAGACGGATCCCAGCCGTACTGCACGTTGCAGCGAATGGTGACTACAACGCTGTGTCACCAAGTTTCAAAAACAACGGCAAGTCCGAGTTAGAACTTGGCGGCGATGCACCAATTGGCGAACTGGGTCTACTGAATATCGGTACAAGTGCGCAACTATTCTTGTCTGCGATGATCTTTGACGAAGTGTTCAGCCGTCATCCAAATTTGAGGATGCTCAGCATGGAGCATGCGGCCACATGGATACCATCGTGGTTGCAACAAATGGACTTCACCGCCCATCTGCTGAAGCTGCGCAGAGCGTTCACCGAGCTGCCATCAGAAACTGCCAAACGCCACATCAAGGTATCGCCATTTGCCGACGAGCCAGTCGGTTGGATCATCGATAACATTGGTCCAGATATGCTGGTTTTTGCGTCCGATTATCCCCATCCGGAAGGCACGCGCGATCCAATCGCCAAATTTGAACGCAATATGCCAAATTGCGATCAAGCCACCATGGACAAGTTTTACCACGGCAACGTGCTTGAACTTATGAACGTGATGTAGCTGAGTTAACGAGCGTCTTTACTTCGTCAATTTCACTATAGGTTCACGAAATTGACGAACTTGTCCGGCTCGCGCGACGTAAGTTGTTGTTAAAACATGAAAATAATACTGGCATGATGCCTGCAGTCTAAACGTCACTTGGACAAGGAATACACATATGCCAGTTGAAAGTCGCGATCGGCCGATCGATGTTGTGCGAGAGGAAGTGATCGATCAGCTGATCGTCAACTACAGTCACGCGAAGCTCTCCCTAGAAGCCTTTGAGAGGCGCCTCGATGACGCCCTTGCCAGTGATGATGCCGAAGAACTCAGCGAACTTGTCGCAGACCTCGAGTTCAACGTAGACGAACGTTATGCAGATCAGAAACGTGAGGAATTGGACTTAGACTACGACTACGGCGCGCAACGCGACGTTGAATACGCCTTTAACATCTTTGGCGGCAGCAATCGTCGTGGTCCTTGGAGCGTGCCGAAAGAAATCAGGATACTGAATTTGTTTGGGGGCGGTGAAATCGATTTCACCGACGCAAAGTTCACCCATCCAACAGTCCGCATCAGGATGCTGACCCTGTTCGGCGGGGCGACCATATACGTGCGGGAAGACATTAACACCGTGTCCAAAATCATCGCGATATTCGGTGGCAACGACAATCGGGCACCCTCAACGAGAGGCGGCCGTGGTCCTGTTGTCATTGTTGAAGGTCTAGTGATGTTCGGAGGCACCACGATCAAGATCAGGCGAACCGCGAAGGAGATCTTTCTCGACTTTGCGGATCGTATCCGCGGTATCCGGCGCCCAACCTCGAATAGATCGAGCGAACAAGAACCGTGGTCACAGATGTATCTGTCTCCCTATATCAGCTGATGAAGCAACACACATGGCTGACAGGCATTTGGAATCAACGAACACTCGGAGCGAACAAACTCGCCTACATGGAATCAATATTACGGGCGCTTAGAGAGGGCGGTTTTTCCGTGCCATTAGCATGCGACGCTTACCATGCGCTGACTGCACACATCGAAGGTTTTTCCCTTCAAACTGCGGCGTTCCCGATCAAAGCAAACGATGTCCAGGCCGCGGCGAGATCGTTCCTGCAGAGCCTGGAAGACCCAGCGTCTATTCCTTACTTCGTGGAGCATGTACAGCACCATCTCGACCAAACCGAATTTACCGATCAGTTCGAGTTGATGCTCAACATGATCCTGGACGGCTTTGAGGCGCGTCAGCAACAGAGTTAGCGAGTAGTGATCACCAATTGTCGCGTAGGCGTCTGAGGCTCACAAACACCGATTGAGGATCCGCTTGTTGTTCTTCAAATTCTTCTTTTAACAACCGCACGATTTCAGGATTATCGAGTCGGAAAAACGGATTTATCTGTTTCTCAATACCGAGCGTTGTCACGGTTCTTGTGTCTGGCGACTGTTGCGAAGATTCGTCCAACTGTTGTTTTGCAACTGCGTTGCCAGGCTCTCGCGACAGAGAAAAATTCAGGTTGTTAACCATATAGTCATGCCCAGGATAGATCTGCGTGTCATCAGGCAACAAAGCAAGTTGATCGACGAAGGTCTGGTACATGAGATTTACATCGCCACCAAATTTGCAATTACCTGCACTGGCGTTGAAGAGCGTATCGCCGCAAAACAACGCAGGTTCACCGATCTCAGAAACGAGGCAAAGGTGTGCCAGCGTATGGCCCGGCGTGTATAGCACGCGCAACCGAACAGTCGTGCCTACCTCAACGACATCCCCCGCCTCCAAGGCGACACCGACGTTAGGAATACTGTCCGTAGCATTTTTGTGTGCGCAAATTACCGCACCGGTCGCCTCGACCACATCGGGGTTACCGTCTATGTGGTCAAAGTGTTCATGCGTGTTGACGATCTTGGTAATTTTGCAGGATTGACGCTCTGCTTCAGTCAGACACTTATTCGCGTCAAGCGGGTCGAGTACGACAGCTTCGTTCGTCTCTTCACAAATGATGAGATGGCAGTAGTTGTTCAGGGAATTGTCCATGTAGATGCGAACAATTTTCATGCTGTCTTCCTTGTAATTCAGGACAAAATTTCAGTTGGCATAAGGTAACAGATTTGCTGACTAGAACAGCGAATGCGGAGCGTGCGCCTATGAGAAGGACTTGATCAATCGCCTCGATCCAACAACAACACCGGTAACGCTGCCCATAAACCCGACCACCAATAGGATCAATATAACCACATCCCACAGCGGCCTGCGATCCACCAACCCAGGCACATCCAGGCTATGGAGACCATTGAATAACCAACGATAGAGTCTGCGACTCCGATCCATGACAGACACTATTTCTCCGGTGCGAGGGTCAACGTGTACCCAGGTTGACGCAGGATCGTTCAGTTCGACCCTCATCGTTTCTGTTGGTAACCGTCCCTCGCGTAGGTCAGTGTAGGTGTCGCGCGCGGGGAGCGGACCGGCGTTAACCACATCATACTCAGGCCACGCAGAATCTATGACTCGAAGGATTTCCTGTGGACTAAGGGTTGGGTTATCCAGGACTCCTTCGACATTTTTGGCATTGCTGAAGGCCACCCCGCCGAACGCGTGAAATGTAATTTCATGGCGACCTCGATACTTGCGGAACGTTTCTGCACTAATTTGCGTGCCAAGCTCGGTCATCGACAGACCGCGAACCAATCTTTGTTGTTCTACAGAGGCATCCGGCGTCGGGAACAAGCGCCCATGGTCCATCGATAACCAGCCACTGAAAATCCAGCTCAGTACAAACAAACCTGAAAACAGACCAAGCACATGATGCCAACGCATCCAGCCTCGAAATGGACTAAGGAGGCGCTTGCCCGAACGACGTACTTTGACCAGATGCATGATGCCAAGATAGATCCCCAGCAAAACACCGACGATCCCAAACAAGGACAACCACCAAACAGTTTTGTCCCACAGCGCCCAGTCTTTACGTAGAACCGTCGGATAGATCCAATGCGCCACAGCGCCTAGATAATTCCAAAACCTCTCATGTGCTGAAGTGCTTTGCAGCACCTCACCCGTTAGTGAGGAGACATACAGATGTGTTTGTTCTTGATCGTCAAGCACTAGCTTGTAAAAGGGACGATAGGGATCGAACTTTTGATGCACGATCCACTGGTCATAGTGGATCGACTCACTCAGGTCGAAATGCGCGTCAACTCTCTCGCTAACATGTTTTCTAACTCGCTCGATTGATAGCGGTTCTACCCAGCCAGCCCAATCAGCATAAACCGCACGCACCTGATTTTCTGCGCTGACGCACGCGTAAATGGGGCGAGTTTCTAAAGATATGATTCGAAGCTGTCCGGCACTATCTCCGCCGCACATAAAGATCGCTTCGCTCGGCTCCACATCAATTCCGCGGGTGTCGATAGGCTCAAGATATTGCAGTCTTTCCGCTTCCGACAAAGACGGAAAAGGCACGTAGATCATAACGATGCCAGTAAAAAACCACATCGCGAAAAACAGGGAGAGGAGCACACCCAACCACCTGTGCACGAAAACCAGAGTTTTCGTGCCCATGTCGTTCACTAGAGTGAAGCTTCGATGCTCAACTCGTACGTCCGCGGCGAGCCGATCAATACTTGATTGGCATAGAGGAACCCAGGATCTGTTTGTCCTAGATAAAACACGTCCGACCAAGAAACATAATCTTCGTTGGTGACATTATTCACTCGCGCACTGACTCGAATCTTGTTGTGTGTCCAGGCCGCGAAAACATCCGCGAGAAAATAGGATTTCAATGTGATGTTGTTAGCGTTGTCTCCATAGCGATCATCCACGTATCGAACGGATGCGCCAACCTCGAAGGGGCGATTAGGAATGTCATAGCTCGCCCAAAGATTGGCGGTCAACTCGGGCACGTTGGGTGGTGTGTTACCAGCAAAATTCACAAAGTTGGCAGAGCGCGAAAATTCCGCATCGGTGTACGCGGCGTTTGCTCCAAGTTGTAGCTGTTCTGTCGCGGCCAACGTTCCAGATACTTCAATCCCATGTGACTCTCGGCCGCCGACATTTGCCGCGCTATCCACCCCGATCCGTTCGAGCACGTCATCACGTTCGACATCAAAATAAGCGATCGTGGCCTCTGCCTTACCCTGCAATAGGATCGCTTTGATACCGACCTCCCACTGTTCTGCATCAGTGAGGTCAAAGTCTTCTCCTGCATTTACCAAAAAGATGTTGGCATTGACTGGGTCTTTCGCATCGCTGTATTGGGCATAGGCAACAAGCTGTTCACTGAGGTTATACACCGCACCAAACCGCCAGCTTATCCAATCAAAATCGCGATCAAAGCCAGAGGCTTCGCGGACGCCGGACGCATTGAAATTCTCTCGGTCGAGTTCCATTTCGTCATACCGGAGCGCAGCAACGAGCGAAAATCGGCTGCTGATCTGCAACATATCCTCGATAAACACAGCTCGAGTTTCGATATCCGTGGGGCTAATACCACGCAACTCTTCCGGCCCATATCGACCTGGGACCGGGGCAAACGGATCCACGGAATCACCAGGAGACAACGGCTCGGCGCGACGGAAGCCTCGACTGCGTTCGAAATCGAGATTCGTGACTTCAAAACCGGCGAGCAATTTGTTGTCCATGTCACCAATTTGGAAATCGTACTGACCTGTAAATCTGTTACCGATGAGATCTTGGTCGTGAAAAACGAAAAAGTAGCCGTAGTACCGCTGTATCTCACCAGTTTGCGTGCACACATCGACGATCTGGGTGCAGTAGACATAGCCTTCTGCGTTCAGCCATTCGCGGTCAGCATCAAATTGATACAGCGTATTCTTGAACGATAGGTTCTCTCTCGGTGACCACTCGACGTCCGCACGAACCAACAATTGATCAGACTCCGCTCGACTATCGCTGACGTTATAGTTTCGAAAACGCATGCTCTCATCTAGGGTCTCACCGGTCCTTGTGGAAATGATATCGTTCATTGGTCGACGGGCAGTCGACGTGGGCACAAGCGGCGTACCCCAATAGTCTGCCAAATCATCATCAAGATAATCTGCACTCAACTTTACAGACAACGCATCACTCACGTTCCATAACAAGCTAGCGGTTGCATTCAATGACTTAGGATCCATGCGATCAACATAACCATCCGACGCGCGTTGGCTAATGTCTGCCCGATACCAAACAGAATCATTCAAAGCGCCGCCCGCACCCACACCAAGCTGGTATGTGTCATAACGCCCGGCTGAGGCGAGCACGTCTACCCTTTGCGGTTCGCCAATCTCGACGCTCTTATTAACTGTATTAATCGTACCGGCTACAGCACCCTGGCCGTGCAATACGGAATTGGGTCCGCGTAGAACCTCGATCCGATCAAGGTTGAATATGTTCTGGGGGCGCATGACCATGTTTGCAGGGCCGAGCCAGAGACCATCTCTTAAGATCGTAATTTGCGACCGCGTGAATCCACGCATCGAAAACGTTGATGGTGCAGCCGGTGATTCGCCGGAAACGACCCCCGGTAAACTTTGTACAGCATCAGATACTTGCTTGTAGCCCCGCGCTCGCATGGTGTTGCCATCAATGACCTCGACCGTTGCAGGCGTTTGCAAAAGCGATAGCCCAAGGCGGCTACCCGCATCAGAGGGTCCCGTCAGACCAAGTTCATCAATCACTTCGGCGACGACAACGACCTCTTCGATGTAGTCGTCAGCACCTTCCGCTGCATAAGCCGTGGAACTCATCCCCACACTTACTACGAAGGCAAACACGCTCACACGAGCGAATCTGTCAAAAAGTGTTTCCATCTCTGCCATTACCCATCTTCAAATGCGCGCAAAGGTGACGCAAAGCCGTCATGATTTCAAGCTTCTGATTCACGTGGATCTTAAACCCGCAGATAGCGCAAGCTCCCAGTTAACCTCTCAAGCGGTACCCCAGGTGATTATCAATAGCCTCTGACAAGACCTCTAGGCTCTGCATGAGCGCTGGACTCGGACGATTGAAATGCTCAAGACCATCTAAGCAGACAATGGGTAATGTCTGGTTCTCAGCTTCTGTGGTTGTCCTGGCAATGTCGAACCCACAACACGCTGCGATGATGAGATCTGGCTTTACCTGGCTCAGTTCTTCCCAAGTGATTGAATATGAAGGCTCTCCCGAACGTCCGAGAACACATTCCACACCGAGCCACTCGAGCATATCTGGCATCCAATGACCTGCCACGAAGGGCGGGTCGAGCCAATCCAAAAAAGCCCCGCGCAGGTGGTGGCTTGTATGTCGATAACGAAAGCGTGCGAACAGACCATGCCAACGACCGACCAATATGTCCGCGTCCACTTTCCGCTCGATGGCGGCCCCAACCTCACTGAAGCAATCCGGAATGTCGCTTAAGACGTTGGGCGTAAGATCAACCAGCTCTGGTTTTCCTGGTAGGGCCAAGATGGCCTGCATTACATCACCCGACGGTACGGCACAAACATCACACAACGACTGGCTAATCACGACATCAGGAGCTAACTGCTCTAACGTCTCGACATCCAGTTCGTATAGTGGGCGGCTAGCACTACGCACTTGCTCATCAATTACGGCACTGGACGCCTCAACATCTACCCAGGTACTGGTCAGCTTTGGAAGTTGAGACCAATCTCCGCTACAGCTATGGCTGACCCCTACTAAGTTGTCTGTTGCGCCGAGCGCAACAACGATGTCAGTGGCGCTGGGTAATAACGAGACGATGCGCACGAATTTCTCCAATGAGCCAGACAACGCCAAACGCCGTACCACCGAACACCAAGTTCGCTAACACGCCGCGCAAAAGGAATGGTAAGCCGTTGACATAGCAGTTGATCCAACCCTCCAGAGTTGCGGGATAGAAGCCCATTGCCATAGGCGTTATGTTGGAAATTAGATAGAACACCAGAGCATTAGCGATAGCGGCCAACGCAACCATACGAGCGTTCTTAGACGATAGGATTGGGCCTAGAACGAGCACTCCGGCAATGTGGCCTAAGTAGACGAAAGCCATCGCGAGCGCGCCATAGAATCCGTTGACAGCATCGACCAACAAAACAGCCGCCAATACTGGCACCAGCCTGAGCGACCGAGGCAGAAATGCCGCAGCAAGCATACTGATAGCGCCGACTGTAGAAACGCCCATATCGTGCGGAACTAAGTGAGTAATTATGCCGAGCAGTGATAGCCCTGCGAGAACGAGAAGAGAACGAGCAGATCGAATCATTTTTTGACTCCACAGACTGCTAGTCCCCGAGCAGGTGAAAGGGTCTGAGGGGCCGGTCTCCGGACTCATGAGTTTTGACTCCCAGCGCCTTCCCATCGTTTGACAGTGGCATGATGCTGGTGATCACTCAATTACCGTTGCGAGGTCAGTATCGGATTTACACCGATTTCCCGTTTGCCGTCTCAGGTGTGCATATCGCACCAGGCAAGAATACCCGATCTATGAAAAAGAGAAACCGCCCTTTCATGCTTCAAGGCCAACGGATCAAGCCTCCAAATAGAGCTTTTAAGTGGCACTTAGTGCCAAGTCGTTCTATTTCAACAATGGCCCAAGGAGGCCACGTACAAGTTTCGAGCCCAATGACCGGCCGACGCTGCGGACGGCACTTTTGAGAAACGCTTCACCAACACTCTGTCGCCTCGAACGCGGTTGTTTGCGCTTGGCTTGTCGTTCGCGCGCTTGGCGTTCCTTTTCTCGCTCTTTATCTCTTTGCTTCGCCTGGGTTTTGGCGCGTTCTTGCTCTTCTAACAAGCGGGCGTTACTAGTGGCCCGCTGCGCAAGCAGTTCGTACGCAGACTCACGATCGATAACATCATCATAGCGCGTCCCAATGGGGCTATTGGTCAGGTTCGTCGCTCTCGCCTCATCCGTTATCGGACCGATCTGAGATTCCGGTGGCACCATAGTGACTACCGCCGCCGAGGTGGATGCGCCTTCCTGATCGAGGGTAGAAACAATCGCCTCGCCGACGCCGAGCGTGATTAATGCTCTTTCAGATCAAGCCCGGCATCGTTTCTAAAACCTTGCACAACGCCTTTGATCGCCTTTTGATCCCTGGGCGTAAAAGCGCGCAGCGCGTGCTGCACTTTCATACCCATTTGGCCAAGGATCGTGTCGGGAACATCCGCTGGATTCTGTGTGACGAGATAGATACCGACCGATTTGGAGCGTATCAACCGAAAGACCTGTTCCACCTTGTCCAACAAGCCTTTGGGCATGTTCTTAAACAACAAGTGAGCCTCATCGAAGAACAGGACCAGCTTGGGCCGATCTAAATCTCCGGCTTCAGGCAGCTCCTCAAAAAGTTCGGAGATCAACCAGAGAACGAACGCGGCATAAAGGTTGGGTGACTCCCTCAGGAGTCGCTCAGCATCCAACAACGAAATGGCACCAATCCCAGAAAAATCTTTCTGCATGAGATCGGCCAATCGAAGCGATGGCTCACCGAAGAAGTGCTCACCACCCTGCTGTTCTAAAACCAACAGGCGTCGCTGGATGGCGCCAACGGATGCTGCCGAGATGTTGCCGTACTCTTGTCGAAGACTTTTCGCATTCTCAGCCATAAAACTCAAGAGACTGCGCAAGTCCTTAAGGTCAAGCAACAACATGCCATCGTCATCGGCGATGGCAAAACACGCATAAAGAATGCCCGTCTGGGTATCGTTGAGGTCTAACAGTGCGCTCAAAATATCCGGACCCATATCGCTCACGGTGGTCCGTATTGGATGACCGCGGTCACCGAACAAGTCCCAATGCAGGGTTGGGAATGCTCTCAGAGTGTGATCGTCGAGTCCGACAAGAGCTTTCCGTCGGTCGATTTCCTTGTGCGGATTGCCAGCTGCTGAAAAACCGGCGAGATCGCCTTTGGCGTCTACAGCAAAAACCGGGACACCGGCACGAGCGAAGCCTTCGGCAATCACTTGCAGGCTAATCGTCTTACCGGTGCCTGTGGCACCAGCGATGAGGCCATGACGATTGCTCATGCTCGTTAGCTGCGCCGCCTGTTGGCTGCCATCGCCACCGAGAACTACGCGATCTGGTTTTGACATATTCGAGGATCCAAAAATTTCGACCCAGTGTATGTCTTGTCACTCACGTTTGAACATAGCTGCGTCAACAGATAGCTGCGTCAACAGACGTACGCTGGGGAGAGTTACCCGGTCGATAACTCTCCTTGTGCATAGATCAGTGCGTGACTACTCGAGGCAGCTCTTTAGCCTGCTCTACCCATTCGGTAACCGTAGCAGCAGACGGCAGGGCACGAACTAGACTCTTCTCGCCATTAACCTCTTCCATTTTTGCAGCCAGGTTGTCTGCATTCCTTTGCGCAAGCTCTGGCACAGAGTCAACACCCGCCGCCTCTAGTAATTCAGCATACTCGCCACCAACGCCCTTAATACGACAGAGATCAGCGTGGTTAACAAACTTCAGTATTAACGTACCACTCATGCCAGATGTCTCAGTAATCTTGGTACGACCTGCTTTTGTTGCACCTTGCTCAAGTAGATCAGCACAACTTGTCACACCTGCTGAGGTCAACTTCTCCTCATAGGCCGGACCAATACCTTCGATAACGGTTAAATCACTCATTCCAACTCCTTTTTGATGGTTTTTGTTTTAGATGCTTATTTAAAAAATCGACCGGCTAGTTTGCCGAGGGCGCCAAGTTTTTCTCCGCCAAACTGTTCAATCACAGGGGCGATCAACTCCAGCGCTTTGGAAATACTTTCAGGTGCCAGACCAACTTTCGACGCAAGATCTGGGATATTGATTTGGCTTGCGAAATCCTGGCCAGATAGGCCGGACAAAAGATCGGTGAAATCAAACCCGTCCTCACCACCGAGCTGTTGCCCAATCTCGGACCCGAAGTTTTGCACCGCGTCATCATCGAAACCAAGACCCTTGAGACCGTCCAACACCTCAGGCGCATTAGTCAGTAGATCAGATACATTCATGTCGTTCTCGATCAGCTTGAATTTGCAAATACGTTACGCTGATTTTTGGACGGCTATGTAAAATCGGTGAAAATTGCTGAAGACTGATTTGCGGTGGGGAGAGCACGGCACAACTCTAGGGTTCAGCTGCTCTGAACCCGAAGACGATGCGAAACACTAACGAGTGCCTAACGCGATGGCGCCGACGATTGCGTTTTCTAGCGTCGTATCAACCATGCCGCCGCGAGGAACGCGGACATCACACACTGACCCAAGCGTTCGACGAGACCGTGTGCTGCAACCGGAACAATATCGGAGATGGAGTCAGTTTGGGTAGTGCGTTCTATGCTAGTAATTGCATCTCTAGTGATTGCATCGCGCGCATCGAAGCGTGACAATTAGCTTGCAGCTGCCCGCTGCTTATTGAGGACTTCGACGTGAACAATTTATCCCACCCCTAAATCGCCTGCCCCATTTGGCAGGACTACGTTCACTGAAAATCTAAGGAGTTCTCATGGGTTCAATTACCTATGACGTTGCCGTTTCCCTCGACGGCTATATATCCGGTCCGGATGACGATGTTTCTGCGTTTCCTACAGAAGGCGATCATGTCGATGCGTATTTCCAACGCATGCAAGAATACGACGCCGTGATCATGGGCCGCAAAACCTACGAATTTGGTTATCAACATGGTCTCCAGCCGGGACAAGCACCCTACCCAGATATGGATCACTTCATCGTTGCGACCGGACTCAAGGTCCCAACAGACGCTAAGATTCAGATCATTTCCAATGACATCCTCAATCAGGTTTCTGCGTTAAAACAGACTTACCGCTCCATATATTTATGCGGCGGTGGTGAATTGGCGGGATTGCTCCTCGCGCATGACTTGATCGATCAGTTGTGCCTCAAGAGCGCACCTGTGATCTTAGGGCATGGTGTTAAGTTATTCGGCGAGACAAAATCGAATGCCACGTTTCATTGCGACTCGACGATAAACCACAGCTCAGGAGTCAATACAATGAGCTACACACTTCCGTAACTCACTCAATTTATCGATAAGTGGACAGTCTTGTTAGCGTGCCGCTGTCAAGGCTGGCCAATCGGACCATTTTGAAATTGGCTGACAGTGGTCGTCGACTTTCCGTGCTATCCAGTGCAGGTCATGCATAGCACCGTCACGTTCGAAGAAATCGCGGTCTTTGGAAATTTGGTCAAAGCCCATCGCTGTAAAAAACTTCAGCGCGCCTATGTTGTGACCCAGCACTCGTCCATAGAGCGCTTTCAGTTCGCGTAACGCAGCTTCCGAGAGCATCCACTCCATCGCTTGTCGACCGTATCCCATGCCCCAATAATCAGGCTCTCCGATGACAATATAGAATTCGCCAACCGCCTGGCGCTGCGGCACCCATCCCAGGTGTCCGACCGGCTTGTCATCAACTTCCATAATCCACGCAGAACCCATATCGACGATCTCACGCCAACTAGGACCAAATTCTTCCCGAGACTTCGTCTGATAAGGATCAGGGCTATCGACTGCCCAAACCACTTCGTTGTTGATCCACTTCAAGACCGTGTCTCTGTCGGCGATAGCCGCAGTTCGAATTCTCATTAGATTCGCTTCCCCCATGTAGAAAGAGTAGCAACGATCGGCGTTTTCGGAAGGTCGGTGAGCGATTTTAATGAAGTTTCTTTGCTAAGATTTGCTTGATTCGTTCAGGCGTTGAACTATGGCCACTCGCTATGATGAGCATCACGACTTCTACCTGTCATTTGTCGATCGACTCGGAACAACTCCGGGACACCGCGCGAGCCTAGGCGCGCTTCTCGATGCCGCAGGTGATCTGCACGGTCAAACGGTCTGCGATCTCGCCTGTGGCGAGGGTTTCCTCTCTCGCATCCTCGCAAGCCAGGGCGCACAGGTGTATGGCTTCGATCTGTCAGACGCGCTCATTGCATCTGCGAAAGAGCGATCAGATCCTGCGATCCAGTATGAAGTGCAAGATGCGGAACAGCTGGAAGGGGTTGCCAGCGACTTTTTCGATACCGTGATTTGTCACCTCGCGGTCATGGACATTGGCGACCTCGATGCATTCTGTACAACCGCAAATCGAGTACTTAAGCCAGGCGGGCAACTATTGATCACGCTTCTCCATCCTTGTTTTGAGACGCCCTTCGATGCCAGCACAGGACCTTTGGTCGAAACGGACGAGGAGAACAATTTCCGAGCGTTAAGAGTGATGAAGTATCGGTCTGAAGGCTTCTGGCGGTCGGATGGGACTGGGGTGCGCGGGCGTGTCGGTGCCCATCATCGATACCTATCGACCTACATCAATACGCTCATCAATTCTGGATTCCAGATCGAGCAGCTCTTGGAGCCATTCCCTGAAGAGATCTCCGAGGATCGCTCGATTGAAATCCAATGGTCTGAGCACATCCCACGATTCATGACGATCTGCGTCCGCAAAACCAATTAGGCAGAACGGGCACTCCCGCACAGTTTTCCAAAGTATCGGTTTACACAGCGAGTCGGAGCAATTACCGTGTGTATTACTGTATTGATACACATATAGAAGCACATACAGAAATGTTCAAGATAAATCCAAACGCAGCATTGCCGATCTACCAACAGATTGTCGATCAGGTTCGGCGCCAAACCGCCAGCGGTCAGCTGCAACCCGGTGACCCCTTACCATCCGTCCGCAATCTCGCTGCGGAACACACGATTAACAGCATGACCATTAGCAAAGCTTACTCACAACTCGAAGGGGAAGGTTTACTTGAACGGCAACGCGGCAAAGGAATGGTGATCGCCAACAGTAGTCAACTTGCTAACAAGAAAGACAGGCTCAAAGAACTAGAAGCCTCAACACAACAATTAGCATTAGCCGCTCGGCAGCTCGACCTGAATACACAGGATGTTGTTAACGCCGTAACCCAACAGATGGAGCGTACCGATGACTGAAGCAGTTCTAGACATCAACAATCTAACGAAACACTACAATGGTGTCACAGTGCTCAAGGGCATATCGACACATGCAAAGGCGGGCCAGGTGATTGGCTTAGTCGGCCTCAACGGCGCAGGCAAAACCACACTACTTGAAACCGCTCTCGGTTTCACGCTACCAGACGAAGGCGCTACAGAGGTGTTCAACGTACCAAGCGCACGACTTGGCGCACACCCAAACCGAGCCAAAATTGGATTTGTTCCTCAGCAGGATGAACTATTGGGCTCCTATACAGGGGTTGCTTATCTCGATCTGATCAGCGAGTTCTACCCGAATTGGGATAGTGCCACGACCCAGCGGTTGATCCACGAGTGGCAAGTGCCGATGGATCGATCAATCAACAAACTGTCGCTCGGTGAACGACAAAAACTATCGATAATCTCAGCCCTTGGGCATCAGCCAGATTTCATTGTGCTCGATGAGCCTGTAGCGAGTCTCGACCCTCTCGCACGACGAAAATTTCTACTCGAGATTGTCAATCTCGCAGCAGATCGAGGCGCGACCGTGATTTTTTCGACCCATATCGTCACGGATCTTGAACGGGTCGCAGAACGTATTTGGTTACTGAAAAACGGTGAGCTTATCGTCGATGAGCCTCTAGACGAACTCAAAGAAAAACACCCCACGTCCCTAGAAGGGTTCTTCCTGGAGCTACACCAGTGACCGCGTTGTTAATGCTCGTTAAGCATTACTACGTTTGGCACCGCGCAATCGCATTGTCGTCAACCACAGGCTCCACTTTGCTTGGCGCAGCCTTACTTGGCGCGCTTGCACTAGACACAAACAACATCCAAACATACGGCATCATTGTGACTACTGCCGCGATCGGCACGACCTTGTGCATCGGTGTGCCAGTCTTTTTTGCACCGCGCGGTTTGATTGAACTCGTAGACAGCAGACACTTCCAGTTCATCCCTAGGTTCTTTATCTGGACGGGCGTCGCCGCTCTACTGTTCATCGCATTAGTATCTCTTAGTAGCGCGCTTGTGATATCACTCAACAGTGGGGCCAGCGGTAACGAGTTTGTCGCTTTCGCACTAGGCTTTTTTGCCTTTCTTACAACCTATCTATTCTCCAGTTGTTGGGCCATCCGCTCACGTCTCCTGCCTGGTTTCGTCATCACATTCGTTGGACTCTTTAGTCTTGCGGCTGTGTACCTCCCTGTGATTCGGGACGGTGGCGGACTGCCACCACCTGTGTCCTACCTCATTCTGCTCGCCACAGGCATGCTCTGGGCGATCGCCTTCTTTCGCCTACATCGACATGTACCAAGCAACGGTCGTACACCAGACCATGCGGCCATCGCGCGCAAGTGGACGAACCGCGCGATCCAGGCAATCGCCAATCTAAGTGCTGAGACGGCCTTGTTAGGCTATCCGGTCACCTGGGGAGAACGTTTGAGGATCCTATCGACGACGATATTGATCGTTCCTTGCGTCATTGCCGTTTTATCAACGGCGAGCATTGTGCTGATGAAAAGCCTCAGCCCCGGACTCAATATCGAACTTGGAGCTGGTGAGGCGTTTTGGATTACCTTCATGTTGGGCAACGCAGCCAATACATCAATCGCTGGAAACTGTGCCGGTATGGCTACACGTTCTCGTGCACTTTGGTTGCGGGGCTATGACCGCCAGTCCACTTGGACACTCTTAGAAAAAGTGATGATCGCGGGGCTACTCTGCTCGGCGGTTTTACTCGCCACCGTTTGGCTCCTAGCAGACATTAGCGGTCTCGAGGGCTGGTATTTCTGGGTATTAACAATGTGTCTCACGGCCGCTTGGAGCTACCTAAGTCTCGCCACAAGACTCAGCCAAAGTTGGCGGGCGCTTGCACTCCCCGGACTAATTTTATCAGGCGTGTTGTTCTATGCCGTGTGGTTGGCTAACCCTGTGCTCATCTGGATTTGCACGGCTTCCTACTTGCCGCTTGCAGCCTACTATCGCTATCGCGCACGTACCGAGTTTCACACCGTGAACTGGCAGATCAATCGACCGTCCCTACGCGAACTCGACAAGCGTAGCTTGATCTCTCTCTGGTGAGCCTTCGCTAAGGCATGATGCCGTCGTAACCACTATTCCAAAGCAGGTGGACCCAAATGCTGGCTGCATAACCAATGGCGATAACTGGCATCCATTTTAGATGCCCAAAGAACGTATAGAGACCGCGCGCTTGTCCCATTAAGGCCACTCCAGCGGCAGAACCTATCGACAGCATGCTGCCACCCACCCCGGCGGTGAGAGTGACCAGCAACCACTGCGTCACGTCCATCGTCGGATTCATCTGCAGCACAGCAACCATAACCGGGATATTGTCGACGATCGCCGAAAGGATACCGACCAGCGAGTTGGCGATCGTGGGACCTAGATCGATGTACATATATTGCGCTGCCATCTCTAGGTAACCGATAAAACCTAGACCACCGACGCACATGATAACGCCAAAGAAAAACAGCAACGTATCCCACTCAGCGCGCGCTACTTCCCTAAAACTATCGAACGGCTGCACATCACCTGCTTGACCGTAGCCTGCGCGGTCGTATTCGGTCGGGATATGGGTTCGGTTTAAGTAATGACCAAAGATCTTTAAGTACGCGAGCCCCGTCATCATCCCGAGGAAAGGCGGTAGGTGTAGAAAGTTATGAAAAGAAACGGCAGTCGCAATCGTACAGGCGAACAAAAACATAATTCGCTTGGCGCCTCGCTTCATCAGAATCTCTTCTGAGGCAGTAACTTCAGGTATGGCTTTATCTACAGCAAAAGACATCACTACGGCTGGAATGACATAGTTCACAACGGACGGTACAAAGAGAGCGAAGAACGTCCAGAAGTCTAAGATGCCGCGCTGCCAAACCATCAGCGTAGTAATGTCACCAAACGGACTAAACGCACCACCCGCGTTGGCTGCAACGACGATGTTGATACAGGCTATGGCTATGAATTGACGATTGCCCTGCCCCACAGCTAGAACGACCGCACACATCACCAAAGCAGTCGTTAGGTTGTCGATAATGGGCGAGAGAAAGAAACTGATGATGCCCGTGATCCAGAAAAGCTGGCGGTAGCTGAACCCACGTTGCACAAGCCATGCGCGTAGCGCGTCGAAAACCTTCCGTTCACTCATAGCGTTGACATAGGTCATCGCTGCCAACAAGAAAAGGAAGAGCTCGCCGAATTCGACCAAGAACTCTTTGACCGCGTGCTCTACTTCATGATTTCCCGAACCCGCGTATTGAAATGCGACCAAGGTCCAGATGACCCCCGCACCCAAAATGACAGGTACGGATTTTCTGAGGTGAGTGAACTCCTCTGCAATGACCAATGCATAGGCAATGACAAAGGTTGAGATAGCAGCAAAGCCTGCCCAGTGTGCAGTCAAATCCATGTCTTCCTCCCCCGATAGCCTTCGTTAGCTCTGCTGCCTTGTTAGGCACATACTCAGAACCACGTTTAGACCTTAAAGTTTTCGGATGTAGTGCTCCCTCATACGAGATTACACTACCAACTGCGGTTTAGGACTACACATCTAAGTATTTGTTCACTAGATTTTTCTGTCATTATTGAACCGTTCAATGTAAGGAGAGGACAGATGGCAAGTGGCACAGCACTCATAATTGGTGGCGGGCCGGGCATCAGCGCAAGCTGCACGCGTTTATTCAGTGACCAAGGCATGACCGTCGCAATGGCGGCAAGAAAACCAGAGAAATCCGCCATGGTCCGCTTGCAAGCAGATCACGGCGCTGCTCTCTATCAATGTGACGCGAGTGACCCAGCTTCGGTGAGAGAACTGTTTGAGAGCGTCAGCAAGGATCACGGGCGAATTTCGCTCGTTGTGCACAACATCGATGGCCGATCCCCCGACATCTTCCGCAAGGCGATCACAGAAGCAGAGCCAGAGCTTGCGCTCAGTGTGCTAAAAAATTCCGCATACAGCGCCTTCCTGGTAGGTCAACAAGCCGCCAAACACATGCTAGCGCAAGACCTAGACGAGACCGGCCAGCGCGGCACAATCATATATACCAATGCAAGCGCGGCGTTTAAAGGTTACCCAAAGAGTGGTGCATTCGCGATGGCATCCCACGCTAAATCAGGCCTTGCCGAGAGCATGGCGCGAGAGTTGGGACCGCAGGGTATCCACATTGCTCACGTACCTATCGACGCGGCGATTGGTTGGACTCAGGAAGATGGGACTCGGGCTCATCGACTCGCTGGAACTTCGGTTGATGACAACATGGCTGATCCGGATCGCATCGCCGAAACGTATTGGCACCTGCACCAACAACACCGTTCTACCTGGACTTTTGATGTGGTTCTACGCCCATGGGTCGAAACCTGGTAGGCGCAAACCGCAATGTCAGAGATTGATGACTTTTTGGGCCAGTTTGAGGTGACCGGTAACGTCGCCCAAGCGCTGCGGGAGTTTGTTAAAGAAACAGCCCCCGGGTGCTCCGAAACCTTGCACCTTGGTTGGAAGGTCATCAGCTATGGCGATAAAAAGAAGTTTTGCGCGATCGCGCCCCACGCAAAATGGGTCAATCTGCAGTTCCACAATGGTGCGAGCCTGACGGATCCGGAAGGGCGGATGGGTGGTACGGGCAAGTCAATCCGCCACATGAAGGTCGCTTCCTCCGACGAACTCGATGATTACCTGAGTACACTGATCAAAGAGGCGATTTCAGCCTCTACCTAGGACTGCGCAGGGCGCGCGACGAACTCTGCGTTCACGATATTGGCAGCAGCACCCAAGCCCAGCCACTGCGTCATCTGTGCGGACAACCCATCCTTAGTTTGATCGCTCAATAGAACATTCCAATTCACTTGAGGGCGTAAAAAAGGTGCGGTGTAGTAGCCAAACAATAGCGCCCGATCTTCATTCGTCGTCGTGTTCTCCCCCGACGTGTGCCACAGCCGTCCTTCCATCACAATCACATCGCCCGCGCTAGTCTCAAAGGGTTGCATATGGTGTTGAAAATCCTCGGGCAGGTCGGATTGGTTCTGTAGCCGATGGCTCCCTGGCAAATATCGTGTCGCACCGTTCGCCTCATGCACATCGTCCAAACACCAGATCACGTTCATCGACCATCGGTGCAGCCAAGGACCAGGAAAGACAACGGCCAGATCGGAATGCGGGACCATGGACTTGGCACCCGGCCGAGCAATGTTCGCGGTAAAATTGGAGATGAGAAACTGCTCGCCAAGTGTTGTCTGAACCGCATCCAGCGCCGTCGGATGTTGGATGAGATCGACAAAGACAGGATCAAGATCGAGAAGGTTAAAAACGCGAACATTAGCCTCGTTGGGATCAAGGCCGCGAATAAAAGTAGGCGAACCACGTCGCTCGCTTTCAGCAGCAGCCGCCCAAAGCTTCTCTTTAACTTCCGTCGCGCGCGCTCGAGTCAGCACACCATCGACAATGCAAAAGCCCTCTTTTTCCAGCGCGTCGTGATCTATCAACCGCCTCTCCCGTAAGCCCTAAGTATGCCCCCAAAACCGCCCCCATCTCTAGTAAAGGAATCTAGTAAAGGACACACACAAAATCAGGCTCACATTCCATTACAGCCAAACGCCATTCCGACGGGGCGCTCAAGCGCACCCGGAGCTACGCGCCTTCCAGGTTCTGCTAATTAGCAACTTTCAGAATAAGGACACACACGATACTGGGCGCACGTTCGCTGGCAGACAATGGCGCAAATCGTTGCGAGCGATTGCTGGCAGACGTAGGGCACAAAAAGTGTGTGTCCTTTACTAGCTCTTCCTTCGCTAGCTAATTTCTAGATCTCAATCAGACCCGGCCACGGAGGATCACGTTGATACGTTCTGATGGGTTGTCTGGATCCTGTGCGACGCAAGTCAGCATCACTGGGGCATTCGCCGCGAGACTCGTGTTGGCCATACAGGCCAAGTTACCTTGCAGTCCGCCTCGCTCGATCGTACCCGTGATCACTCCTGGGTCTGGGAAATCCAATGTCCCGACAAGGTTAATCTGCAGTTGATCGATCGAGGTACCGAGCTCGACATCATCCAGAACATCCGCTGTGCACAAACCAGCTGCACACGCGACGACGACCGGTTGAATGGTGTCTCCTGCGGATCCAAAAATCAGCCCAGCGTATTCATTATCCAGATCGCTGATCGCAGGTAGCGTCGCTTGCGGCATAGCAAAGATAATCGACGACTCCGAGTCAGAATCAACATTAGTGTGTACGAGCGCGCCACCGGATCTGGTGAGATACATTTCAGCATCGTCCACTTGCATCATGCCCTCGGCGCATACACCCTGGTCGAGATCCACGTTAACCCCACCCGGAAATCCGTCTACCAAAGCGTGTTGAGCCGGGAGCGAAGCTTGGCCCGTTTCAATGTCATACGAAAAGACACCGAAGAACTCTTGATCGGCATCAGTCGCGTCAGCATCGTCCCTCGACTTCATGATGATCCAGTTGCCTACGAAGTCATTCGTTGGACATTCTCCAGCCATCACCATGCTAATGAATTCGCTGGACGAACCCGCAGGCTTCAAGAAGTAAGCAAAACCAGGGATCTCTATCCCCCACGCTTCAGCCCCTGCTGACGGCGCACCATCTCCTGTTGCATCCGAGACCACCAGACTCATGAACCCATTCGCCTGCTCGCTGTAGACGCCGTTGACAGTGAGTGACACAGGCGCTGTCATCGACTCACGTCTCTCAATCGTGAATGAACTATCCGGATTTAGAACGACATCCCATCTAGACCCAGGACCGCTGTAACGCGTCGGCGTACTTGCCGGGTCCTGCCCAACCGGGTTGGCAACATCACTACTGCTTGAGCTACTTCCGCCACCACACGCAACACAGATCAGCGCGATCACACTCGCGCAAAACATCCTTATCTTCATTGTGCTTCCTTTGCATCTTCATTCGATAATGTCGATGAACCTTAGAAGCCTGACCAGACAACGGGTATCCGTCTTAAGGCTGAAGCAGATATTTTTGTGGCTTAGATCACATGGGGAACGCACACTACCCGCGTCGCCGTCGGCCGCGAGTCAAGAAGCTTGGCTATGACTCTTGAGTAGACCCAATTGCCGAGCCCGATGTACACACGCAGTTCTACTCCCGTCTAGAGCACCAAACAGGGCTTTAACGTCGGACTACTCGCTATTTGTTTGTTGCTTATACCTGTGGCGACCAATTCTAGAACAATACTGGAAGCAGGCTAACGTAATACCATTTCGCGGCGAAGGGCAGCCTGGGGCTGTGGATTCAACCAGTCGCTCGCGACTAGTTGGTATTTCCAATAAGCTGCCTAATCCAGGGTTCGGGGAGTGATTTGATGAATTGGGATGCTATAGGCGCGATAGCCGAATCGATTGGGGCGATCGGAGTAATAACGAGTCTGATCTACTTGGCGATCCAGGTCCGACAAAGCGCTGGATACACCAGAACCAACACCAGGACTCAGCTCCAGCTGTTTGCTAATGAAATCATAAAAGATGGTATGAAGCCTGAAATTGTAAATCTCAAAGCTAAACTTGCTAGCGGAGACACTCTTACCTTTCAGGAAGAGAGTTTGAGGGATCAAAGAACGAGGCAGCTTTTCAGAAATGCAGAGCTTTCTATCTACCACAATCGCGCGGGGACGCTAGAAGATTCTGAATTTGAAGGCGAATTAGTAACTTGGTCAATCTTCCTCACCAACGATTACGAGCGTCGTTGGTGGCTCGACCATAGAACAGAGTTTCCGGAAGAAATAAGAGTGGTGTTGGATGCGTTAGTAAACTGACCGTTACGGACACAAACATCAGGTCACGTTGTGCGATGCAAGAGGCAGCTTTCGGCGGCCAATAATGGTCGTAATGAATCGGATATACTCTCTGCTCTTCTGAAGGGGATCTATGGCGCAAACACGTCTAGACAGTATGGGCACCAACGCGTACGTCTTCGTCAGCTATTCACATGCCGACGAAGACGTAGTGCTCAATGAAATCCGATCACTTCAGAACAGTGGCATCAAGACATGGTACGACGCTACTGGCATTGGTCCTGGCAGTGAATGGACAAGCGAAATCGCCCGAGCGATTAAAGGAGCCGAGCAGTTTCTCTACTTTGTTACACCGAGCTCGGTCGAGTCTGAAAATTGCCGCCGGGAAGTAAGTTTTGCCCAATCGGAGAATATTCCGTTAGTCGTTACCCATCTTGTCGAAACCGAACTACCAGACGGTCTGAGGCTAAGCCTCGATAACCGACAGGCAATCCTGAAATACCGGCTAGGAGAAGATACATACCGAAACACATTGTTGAGAGCGTTGACGTCTTCCAGCCTGGTTAACGACACCAGTCATGATCAGTCTGTCCTTCCAAAGAAAAGCACGCACACCTACGTTCGATTTATGTTCGTCGCAATCCTGTGTTTGGTTTTGATAGGCGGTATTTGGTATCACGAATTGGAGCCGGAACCAGCGAGGCTGTTTAACCCAAAACGAGAGTTGTTTGCCAAACCTGTTTATCTTGCCGTCGAGGGGTCGGGCGCGTTTGATCAAGCACTGAAGTCTAGTCTGAGCAGCGTGCTGGCTGAGTTTGACGGTTTCATCTTAGGCGACTCGGTTGAACAAAATGGCCTCACCATTACCATAGAACGGATTGGATCTGAGACGGAGGGTCGCGTAACGGCTACAACCAGAGATGCTAACGGTCAAGTTGTACTTCCCTTTCAAGCCGATTTAGCAGAATACGAAGGCTCAGCTCTTGACATCACCGATGCGCTGAGCCGCGACTACGGTTTTGCATTAGCCGGGCATGTGGATCGAGAAATAAAATACTTCGAACCGCAGCGTCCTCCCGGCGGGGATATCGCAGCGTACAACGCGTACCGCTTAGCTGAGATGGAATATTACCGCGGGAACCTCCAAGAAGCCGCACGTTTGAGCGAAGCTGCAATTAAGGCAGAAGCAGGCTATTTGAATGCTCTGATAACGAACGCAAAGAGCCACTGGACGATTGCTGATACCAATCCAAATCGCCCACCGATTGTAGATTTGCAGCTAGCTGCAGAATCGATTTCTCGCGCCCGGGAAGTAGCACCTGAACACGCGTTTGCTGCATTTCTTCAAGGGAAAGTTACAGTGAATCTCGAGCTTGATTTCGGCAAAGCTTTGAGCCTGTTCCATCAAGCGGAGCAGCTGGGATATGTTAGTGCCTGGAATCGCGAGTCTCGTGCAGAACTATACTTGAACACTGGTAGATACGAAGATGCCGTGGCCTTGCATGAGGCCGTAATCGCGGCAGATCCCACACGGAATCCAGTTCTACTTGCTCGTGCACTGTCTAGGATCGGTCGCGTAAAAGAAGCGACCGAAATGTACCAACGAGCATTGAAAGTTGAAGGACCCATGCTATCCATCACGGTCAATTTTGCTTTGGGCCACTTTGCAACACATGCTCCGCAACTTGCAGAAGAATTGGCATCCAGTCCTAAGGCCGATCACCTGGTACTCGCAAGGACGATGTTGGGCTCTCTTAACGGCAAGCCTGAACGACAAATCGAACTACTACAAGATCTGATACTTGAGAGCGAACACAGGTACGTCAGTCCATCCTCTATTGCGTGGGGCAGTTATACAGTGGGCCTCTACTCTCAGCATATGGAATGGTTTAGAAAGTCGGTCGCTGATCGTGCCAGTACGGCATATACGTATGAATTTATGTATGGCTCCCGTGCTGACTATTGGAAAACTCTTCACGATTGGGCGAAGGGCAACCTAAATCGGTTGGATCAGGTTCAAACACATCGATCATATGTCGCCAAGACATTTCGAAAAATGCATCTCGGACGGTTACCGGACTTTGACTAAGCCTGATTGCCTCGGCTGTTGTGAGCACACAATTTCCCACACTCTCCGTTAGCTCTCGGCCACGTGGTTTCGCCCCCTATCAATGGACGGGTGCTAACTCTACTGGACTGATGTTGCCACAGTATCCATGGCGTCGTTTTCGATTATAGAACACCTCGATCTGAGCGACATTCTGTCACGACTCCGATGGCCTAGGGTTGTTTCAAAATCGTCTTCCCAACCAGATGGGCGCGAGGGTTTGAAGAACTTTTGTCAGAGATAGAACACACGCGGGGAAAAAAGCACTACCCGCGTCGCTGTCGGCCGCGAGTCAAGAAGCTTGGCTATGACTCTTGAGTAGACCCAGTTGCTGAGCCCGATGTACACACGCAGTTCTACTCCCGGCGTCTAGGGCACCAAACAAGGCCCGAACGTGGGACTTAATCGTGTACTCCGTCAGACTGAGCTCATTCGCAATTTGTTTGTTGCTCATACCCGTGGCGACCAACTCTAGGACGGCCATCTGACGAGGCGTGATGCCATGACTGTGCGCCAACATCCGCGCCTGCTCGTCTGATGATCGATCGCCAACACTCGCCAACACATCGACTTCGGGTGGCAGGTAGGTCTCTCCCGCGAGCACTCGATAAATCGCGCGCACCATATCTAGAGGCTCATGGGTCTTAGGCACAAAGCCACTGGCCCCGCGATCCATAGCGTTCTTGATCACAGCGGCCTCAATATCCGCTGACATACAGAGCGTCGGTAGATTGATGTGGCGGTCTTGCATGGCACTCAACAGCTCCAGGCCATCCATGTTTGGCAAGTTGAGATCGAGCAATAAGAGTGAGAAGACCGAGTCTTCAAGCATTTGCAGCGCCTGTTCGGCCGAAAGCGCAACCGAAACGTCGACATCGCTCACGTACTTCTTGAGCATAAATTCGACACCTGACAAAAAGAGCGGATGATCATCCACAATCAGAAGCTTCATGCGCTCACCGTAGCATGGCGGTCAAAAATTGGCTTCATCCTTTAGTGTGAGATCCCTTCTGACTGGTCTATCCAAGCGCGCAACCGCCGCGGTACATCAAGCTGAAAATGAGAGCCGCGCCCCTCAAAGCTCGTCAACGACAATTCGATGTCCATGAGCTGACATAGGCGGCGAACGATCGCGAGTCCGAGCCCTTGACCTGACCGCACACCATTGGATTCGAGTTGAAAATACTCATCAAAAATTCTGTCCTGAAGCTCAAGCGGGATGCCAATGCCAGAATCACGCACGTGTATCTCCACGCCAGCGCTACTCGGATTTGTGGACAGGTGTACCTCGCCACGCGCTGTGTACTTAACCGCGTTCGACACCAAGTTATCCAACACCCGCACTATCAGCACTGGGTCAGTTTCAATCGTGCCTACGCGCCCGGTCTCAACGCGCAGACCCAGACCTTTCTCTTGTGCAGCGGCGCGGTGTCGGTCAGCAACTTCAGTCACCAGGTCATCCACATCGATCAGCGCACTTACTGTTTCCACAGCGCCCTCATCTAGTCGAGCGACCTCCAACACGCGCGTATACATCGCCTCAAGGAGCTCGATTGAAGCCTCCATCCGCCGAATGATTTCTTGATCCCCCGGATTGTCACGCAACATCGCGAGATAGAGGCCGGTCGCATTCAATGGCTGGCGTACATCATGACTCGCGTCCGCAAGAAATTTAGACTTCGCCCGACTCGCCTCCTCCGCAGCCGTCTTCTTCTCCTCGAGTGCCAACATCAAATCATCGTTCTCAAACTGGGTATCGATAATCCGCGCAAACATTCGATGGATGCGCAGACTGAACACCATCGCCATCGCAAAAAGGCCGACCCCTAGAATGCCTAAGTAGCTGTATTCGCCTGTGTGCAGCGTCATCGCATAGGAACTGCCTACTCCCGCAGGCAACATAAAGGCAACGAGCGAAGGCAGATATGCAGATTGAGTCACCATCGCACCTGCGATCACGCAAATGATCAGCAGACCGACATGGCTAATGAGCAGCGGATCCGAAGGTTGTACATAGGCAATCGCGAACCAAGCCCACACACACCCGAACACCCCTGAGAAAATCCCGGTACTCCACCCACGTACGTGCGCAGTTTCAGCGGACACCGGATTGGCTCGATTAATGAGGAACTGGCATAGACGGATGGCAACCATTGCTAGCACCGTGCCGTACCAGACGAGAAGCGATGGTAGTGCGACATGGTCGAACAACAACCAAACGCCAAGACTCGACATAAAGACACTGCCTAGTAGCGCAATTGGTATGTGCTCGTAGAGGATCTCCAGCTGAGCGACTATAACGCGTCGATCTGATCCCACCTTGATAGCTGCCATCCCACTTTTGATCTAGCGAACATGAGCATAGACCACGCAACTTCGCCAAACATCATACTTTAGTATGAAGTACGCCCTTCCGAGCACAGATAGCGTGATCTCCCCGCTTCGGTTAGGCTCCCCTCTATGCGCAAATTCTGGCTTTCATTTGGATGGATGGGCGCGATCGGCAGCGTCATCGACGCACTTATCGTCATCTACGCAGTCATGATCATACTCACGACTGCGGACTACGGGTGGACACTCAGTTCCGAGATTCTCTTTCGAGACCACCTAACTTGGCTCTACTGGGTCAAACAGCTCGCCTATTTATTCCTCGACGCTGACTTCATCGATTGGGTTTTTGGCTTACCGGCAGTCGTCTTTTTTACAGTGCGAATCGTCGTCAGCGGCCTGATGGGTAAGTGGGCGTTTAACCAAGCCGCCCGCATCGACGCCAGGGTGACCGCATGATCAAAGGCGGTTGTTTTTGCGGCAACGTTCGCTTTCAAATAGAACCCGGCGATTACACAGCCGCCAACTGTCACTGTTCGATGTGTCGCAGAGTGCATGCCGCTCCCTACGTCAGCTGGCTGGTGGTTCCCAAAGAAAAGTTCGCCTATCAGAAAGACGCGACCAAAACCCTGCAGTCGTCAGACACTGGCGCTCGCTACTTCTGTCCAGATTGCGGCACCCACATTGCCTGCGACAATGAAAAGCATCCCGAAATCATCGATATCACAATCGGCAGTTTGGACGATCCAGCGCCGTTTGCTCCAACGCTGGAGGTGTTTACCGACACTCGTCTGGATTGGGTCGCCCACGAGGACTAACCAAGCACAATTCTCGCTGGCATCACCTCCCTCATTCACCGACAATATTGTCGACACTTGAGGGATCAAAATTCATGGCACAGTACGAAGTCACTGCACGCAATTTTAGTGAGTCGAGCGAGAATCGCATGCACAGCGACGACATCGCGCAAAAGTTCGGCTTCAAAGGCGCACTCGTTCCCGGCGTCGCGGTCTACGGACACCTGACACATCCATTGGTTGAGCGCTTTGGTGAGAACTGGCTTGCAAATTCTGTCTGTGATCTGCGGCTGCTAAAGCCAGCTTATGACGGTGACCGCCTGATTTTGAGTCTCAGTGAGACAGACGATCAACAAACTGTGCAATGCCACAATACCGATGGTGAACTGCTTGCTACCTTGATTTCATCGATACCGGACACGCTCCCCGCGCCTGAACCTAAATCAGTGTTCGAATCACCAACGAAGTCAAACGGCCGCGTCGAGATCGAATGGGACCAAATTGAAGTCAACCAACCCTTCAACGAGTGGCAACTCACGATTGATCAAGAGACCAACGATACCTATGCCTCACAGGTCGCAGACACCCTACCGCTCTATGCACAAGGTTTGGTGCACCCTCACTTCTTGCTTTCAAGTGCCAACAAAGCGTTGATGGAAGAATATGTAATGCCGACTTGGATCCACGTCGGATCAGAGACTCGCCATCGTGTACCAGTGCGTGTGAACGACAGACTCACAGTTCGCTCTGTACCGCTCGAGCGGTGGCAGAAAAAAGGACATGAGTTCATTCGTCTGTACGTGAGCTATTGGCGAGAGGATGAGCTGACGACCGACATCATGCACACCGCCATCTACAAGATCGCGAGCTGATGCGACTAGCGGTTCTCGCATCACACGAAGGCACCACACTCCAGGCCGTCATCGACGCCTGCTCATCAGGCGCGCTACCCGCTGAGATTGCAGTCGTCATTAGTAACAACAGCAGCTCAGGCGCAGTCCAGCGCGCCGTCACTGCAAATATCCCAACAGTTCATATCAGCGGCAAGACTCACTTAGAACAAGGCGAAGACGGCGCCATCTTAAACACGCTCACGGACGCGCATGTCGACTATGTTCTTTTACTGGGCTACATGAAGAAACTCGGTCCACAGACTCTCAAACACTTCCAAGGCCGCATAATCAACACTCATCCGTCCCTCTTGCCGAAGTTCGGCGGGCACGGATTCTTCGGTCGCAAAGTTCATGAGGCAGTGCTCGCCGCAGAGGAAGAGGTCACGGGTGCGACCATACACCTAGTGGATACCGAATATGATCAGGGTCCGCCACTGTCACAGATCACGGTCCCCGTAGACTCTAACGACTCTGTCGAGACGCTCGAAGTGCGCGTCAAGGCTGCTGAACAAAAACTCTTGATCAATACGCTCGCCGAGCTAGCTGAACCTCTGGAAGTCTCCAATTACTGACCGGCCCATCGAAACAGAGATCAGAGGGCTACAGACTGATGATTGGCAGGCCTACAAAACCAGTCGCCTGCGTGCGCTCAAAGAAGCACCCACCGCCTACACCTCCAACTATGACGACCATCTCACAATGGCGGACAGCTTCTTCCAAGACAGATCTACTTTTCGCCCAGACAACTTCATCTATGGCGCATGGCAAGACAGCGATCTGGTGGGCAGTGCAGGAGGTTATGTAGAACCTGATACCAAAAGAAGTCACATCGCGCACGTCGTCGGTGTGTGGGTGGATCCAGAATGCCGGAGACAAGGCATCGCACGCGCATTGACCATCCACGTCATTGACCAACTCAAGTCGCTACCGCAACTCTCGATCATTCAGATCGCAGCGACTGCCACAAACAAAGGCGCGATCGATCTCTATCAATCACTTGGATTTGTCCAATTCGGTTTAGAACCTCAAGCCTTGCAGCACGACGGTCAGACGTACGATGAAGTCCAGATGGCGATCGCGCTCTAAGCTCGCGGACGCACAATATCCAAAGCTAACTCGTGGAGTGGCTCGTTAGCCGCACACAACACCGTGCCGCCCATGCAAGGGCTCTCACCCTCAAACGTCGTCACCACCCCACCTGCTCCGCGAATGATAGGAATCAAGGCTTGAATGTCGTAACACTGGAGATTGGCATCTGAGGAGATGTCCATGGAGCCCATAGCCAACATCGCGTGTATATAGCAATCACCACCAACCCGACTCAATCGCACTTGATCAATTAGCCGTTCGATACAACCGAGCTCCGCATCCCCGAACCATTCCAATCCGGTCGTTCCAAAAACAGCTTCACCAACAGAAGCACACGCAGACGTTTTGAGATCAATCCGAGTATCGCCCCGCTGATAACGCGCCCGCCGTCCATCGCCTGAAAAGAGCTCCCCTACAAACGGTTGGCCCATTGCACCAACAATCGTATCTTGCCCATCAAACAAGCCTAACAACACACCCCAGTGCAACATCCCCGACATAAACGCGCGCGTGCCATCGATAGGATCAATCACCCAAGTCAGACCAGAGCCCGGCTCATAACCATACTCTTCACCGTAGATTCCGTGCTCTGGAAACTCCGCATGTATCGCATCGCGAATCACACGCTCACAGGCACGATCCGCAGCGGTTACCGGATCGAAGACACCGCCTGAGCGTTTATCCTCCACCTCAAGTTCAGTACGAAAGAAGGGCAAGGTCTCCACACCCGCACGCGAAACTACTCGCTCGGCGAAATCGAGATACTTTGCTCTCTCGCTTTCCGATACGACTACGCGATCAGAAAAACCAAAACCGTCACCCACTCTATTTACCAACCATCAACCCAAGGATAAGATCGGACGAAATACTAGCAGATGGACAAGCCGATGCCTGATCTCATTCTCCCCGACTCAATGCGCCCCCAATACGAGAACTTCCACTTCGCTCCAGCACAGATGCACAACGGCATCCTGTACGCGTCAGGACAAATTGGCGCAGGCGCCAATGGCAAAGTGCCAGAATCAGCCGAAGAGGAATTTCGCAACGCATGGAACTCAGTTGGCGCAGTTCTCGCAGCAGCAAACATGGATTTTTCGAACATTTTCGAGTTCACCAGCTACCACGTTGGACTCCAAGAACACATGCGCGCCTTCATGAAAGTGAAGGATGAGTTTGTGAAGGAGCCTTATCCGGCTTGGACTGCGATCGGTACGACGGAGCTGGCATTGCCGGGTGCTAGAGTTGAGATTAGGGTGCAGGCGGTATAAAACCTCAATTGGTCATCTATTAGCCACCTTTCATCGGATCCGGAGTGATTAAGTACTGATTTCCTTATAGTTTTTGTCTGTTTTCATAGCCACGGACTACTATGAGGATTCCTACTTTCAGAGACGGGTTCTGTCGTGGAGCGCATTAGAGGCGCTTTAGCTTTCCTGTGGCCTGACTTAATTCTAGAAGGGTCAAAGTGGGAAAATGATTGGGTAGTTTCTCAGCGGGATCGATTCGCCAAATCAGCTCGAGTGTTTTTTGTACTCGCCGCTGTTGGATATTTCGGGCACTACTTCCTAATCGATATCCCAAATGACAAGCAGCCTCTCGAACTGTGGTTCGCGTTCCGAATGTCAGCGACAATCGCGTGCACCTTATGCTTCATCCTCTTCATAACGAAAAAGCAAAACACAGTTTGGGCGAAGTGGGTCGCAGCTGTTGTGATGGCCGCAGGATGTCACGCTCAGGCGCACGTAGTGCTTTACTATCCCGACGCTCCTTGGATCTACCCATTCGTTTTCACTCTTGGCGCTGTCCTTCTATTACAGTACCCGCCTTTCAAAAGTCTACTGTTTGCCGCTCCATTGATGGGATCCTTTTTCCCGCCGTTACTTGAAGCAGGCAATCCATTTGACCAACTCGCGAGCGCGACCTTTCTGACCAGCGTCATAGTTCTCATCGCTCGAACCGCATACACATTTGAGTTGCGGGCCTTCCTACTGACGCAAGAGCGCGACGAGTCTAGACAGCACATTATTGAGTTGGGTCGAGACTACGAAAATCGTCTTAAGAGCTTTATTCCACGCGTAATAGCTGATCGAATGCAGCACAGAATCGACAAGCGTGGAATGTCAGCACTCGAGGCGACTGTCGACGTACTTACTGCCAAAAAGCAACGTGTTGCTTGTCTTTTTTCCGACATTCGCGGATTTACCCAAGGTAGTAACGAAATGGAGACATTTCTCCTGGAGAGTGCCATTCCCGAAGTGAAGGCTTGTTCTGACGCTGTGGAAAATTTCCGCGGAATTCCACGGAAAATCGGGGACCTCATTTTCGCCTATTTCGACGACTCCATCGAAAAAGCAAACGTCCTTCGATCAATTGGAGCGGGGCTTGAACTTTCGAAACTAAATCAAGATCTGAATGACACCTCTTCATCCGTTAAAGTGAGGAGGTACATTTTGATTTCAACTGGAGACGCAATCGTCGGAAATGTCGGGGGCCTAAATTCGGGCGTTGAAATAACCGCTCTCGGCCCCCCCGTCAATTTTCTTAGTCGCTTGGATGATGCAACCAAAGCACCGGCACTTGCCGATCATCTGCTCGAAGGGGATTTGGTTATTTGCGTCGCAACCGCAAAATTACTCGAAGATTACAGCGTCGACTTGCCATTAAATCATGTGGAGTTTGCCTCCAAGGGGTTGAAAATCAGAGACTTTCCAGAGGTAGAATCGGTATACGTCTTGCGCCCAAGTGATGAAGTGAGAAATATTGTCTCCTCATCACTCCAAGCCGTCTAAGTTCAACATGTCGCCCGAGTCGCTGCTTAGTAGGAGGACCGGCATTCTCGTCGGCGTCCTACTGGTTACAATTGGGCTCGGATCCGGCATACCAAACCTATCCTTTACAACTGATTCCCGGGTCTTTTACGACGACGACAACCCTCGAGTCGTCAACCTTACGGCGTTTGAAGAAGCGTTTATTCCAAGCCATACGGTGTTGTTTTCCATCTCGAGCCAATCAACTCTTGATGCTAGCCCATCGCATCGAAATGCTATCGAATGGTTGAGTAACGCCGTTACTAAATTCCCGAACATCTCTCGAGTCGACTCTCTTTCGACAGTTTCTTATCCCTACGACAACGCGGGTGTTCTAACCGTCGACACATATCTGGAGTACATCTGCCCAGAGAAGTGCATAGATGAACGTCTGCAAACATTAGATGACCCAGTAGTCCTAAACCGTCTCGTTTCGGCTGACAAACAAACAAGTGCCGTGATCGGCGTCTTTTCAATAGAGCGGCACGAAGCTGAAAAAATTGGGGTAGTTGCTGCACGCGTAAAGTCTCTAAAGCATGAATTTGGAGATGTGTTTCCTGGGCTCGAGTTTCGGGCGTCTGGCGGCATTCCGGTGTCACAAGCCTACGTGGACGCGAGCAGAAAGGACTCTTCTACCCTTTTCGTAGGAGCCGCTCTAACGATCGTAGTTCTTCTCTGGCTGTTCTTGGGCGACATCAGAATCACCGCGATACTGTTAACCACAGGATTAATATCAGTAGTGGCAACAATGGGAGCAGCGGGATGGCTGGGCGTCACACTGAATTCAGCGAGTTCGACAGTTCCGATTATCGTACTCACCCTCGTTGTGGCGTCATCCATGCACCTTTTTACCCACTACGCGCGTTTTCGGCAAACGGAAGCGGACTCTACCGCTGCTCTTTACGCCGCTCTCAACGCTAACGCTATTCCTATTTTGCTAACAGCGCTCACATCATCAGCTTCCTTGCTCTCACTGCAGGCCATATCTTCACCGCCAGTTAGGGACATTGGCCTCCTGGCTGGGATTGGAGTTTTCACGGGTGGCATTCTGTCGATTACCTTCGCCCCGCTACTTCTCAATACTGATCGCCAACCAACTCCGTCGAGAATCTCAAATCACGTTCAACGAGCTCTCAACGCATACGCAAAGTACTTGGAGTCAGGCAGCAAACTGTCGATTCTCACCGTTGTGGTCTTCGTTGTTGCGGCACTAGGATTGACTCAGATGCAGATTGACGACGACTTTGTGTCTTACCTAAGCAAGAGGACAGAAGTACGAACCGACACGGATTTTGCAATACAGCAATTGTCAGGACCAAGCCACATTGAACTAGACATCTCAACTAGCACCGATACCGTCTTTGAACCACGAGTCCTTGGCGAGCTGGATAGACTAACAAGTCAAATCCGGCGATATGACGAAGTCGCAGTTGCGATTTCCCTTTCAGATCTTATGAAAAATGTCGTCAGGTCATTCGGTGACGAGAGAGAACTAGCAGAGATTGACGCCGAATCACTCGCTCAGTACTTTTTCCTTTTCGAGATGGGATTACGCGCTGGAGAATCCACATCTAGTATCGTCGATAGCGAACATTCAAGAACACATGTCTCTCTTTTACTTCGAATTACTTCCGCATACGAAATCCGCGAACTAGAAGAAAAACTCATAGCGTTAGTCGACGATTTTGAATACCTGCAAATCACAGTGACAGGAGAGAACATTCCTGTCGCTCATCTCTCATCATCAAACATACCCGCTGTCGCCACTACTATAATAACTACCCTGCTAATAACAGCCCTACTGCTAGGTCTCTATTTTAAGAACTATCGCGTTGGCATCAATGCTCTTATCGCAATTACGGTCCCTGTCGCATGTGGACTAGGTATCTGGGGATGGGGCTCGGGCTCAATTGGTCTAGCTGGAACGATTGTTATCGCAGTTTCACTGGGTGTCGTAATCGACGACGCGATTCACTTGATATACCAACAAGTGTCGGCACTTGAGAATGGTCTTGACGAGTGGGAAAGTACTGCCTATAGCATTCACCGAGTAGGGACTGCGATCACTGCAACAACGGCAGTTTTGGTCCTCGGTCTAGCCCCGCTGCTTTTTTCAGACTTCAAAGTCAACGCAACGTTCGCAGCCTGTACCGGGATAATCCTTGTTTCATCCCTAGTGTTCGACCTAGTAGCATTACCTAAGCTTCTTGTCTGGGCTTCGAGGAGTAATCGTTGAGTAACCAGGTTCATAATCGAGCATTACCCTCAGATGTGCGCGAAACAGACGCAATCTCTGCGAGACTAAAGCCTGCAAACTCGAGCGCGGATTTCATACCAGTTAGAGTTTGGCGAATAAGCCCATTTGGTATCGAAATCGTTAAACCCGACCAGCAGCGCCTTGAGAGCGGTCAAAGCGTCCAACTCCAAGTCATCGTAGAAGGACGTCGCACTGAATTCGAAGCGATGGTCATTAGCCACGAGGAAGTTGTTAGCAACACAATCGTCGGGATTCGCTTCTTCATATCGGATGAGAGCGCCGACACATCACAAGAGAAGAGAAGGCATGCTCGATGGGTATGTGCCGAAGAATTTCTCCCACGCGCGATCGCAGCATCTCCAGGTAGATACAACGAATTCATTGGTTTTACAGTCCGCAACGTCTCCAGAGAAGGTTTACAGCTCACAACGAGTATTCAGAACGTTTTTCTGATTCCAGGTATGACTCTCGCTTTGACAGTGAACCTTCCGATGGTTGGTGACGCGATCATCACAATCCAAATCATTCGCTTGAAAATCAACACATTTGGGGCAGAGGAAATACTCGACGTGGGCGCAGAAATCACGCAGATAAGTTCAGACGCAAAAAAGAAATTGGGACAATACCTTCTACAATTTAGTGATCGCGCGACGCTTCGCGCTCTTAAAGAAAATGACTTTCTACCTGAGGACGTTTCCCTCTCAATACGATTTACAGCATCAAAGTCTGAGAAGGATTATCGAGAAATTTTGTCCCTCAGGAAAAACCCTTCCGAAACCGGCGCCGAGGAGACTACAGATTCTCGCGACAATTCATCACGCCTGTTGCTCGGGCGGGTCGGATCAGTCCCCGTGTTCACAAGTCGAGTCGGCTATCCTAGCATGGGCGACATGATCCAAGCAGACGAGGTATGCAACTGGGATCATGGAACAATTAGGCGTGATGAGATCATAGAGGTCGCTTCAATCTACACCGACTCTGACGAGGAATACTTTGGAGACGTCATTCTTGGGGCGTTCAGGTATATCTGTACATCCTGCACAAACTCGAACCGACACAACATTCTGGTTGTCGCGAAGTCGCCGTTGGTTCCCTACCTGACAAGCTATGGATGGCGAGAACTCGGATCAAACGAAACTCACTCGGTGCTTCTTGCAAATGCTTATGATGCGATAAAGGGCAAAAGTATGAGTCCCTTGCTGTGGAATTTTGTATGGAGGGACGTCGCTGACTATCTCATCCAAGCAAAGGTAATAGAACCAGTCGGATTGGAGCGAGTAATGTTAAGTGTCTACCGCCTCTTCGGTCCTCTGACCAGCCTTGTATTTAGCAGTCGTGCACGTAAGATGCGGCGCTTAGGAGTCGTACAAAAAAAGAAATAGGAAAGAGACCGATCAAAGTGATCGATCCTTTGTGTACCACTGAACATACGGATATGTAACAGGAGAATGGTCCATATAGCCGGTTTAGCCAGCTTTCCGAACACTTCGTGACTGAATACGAAGGGGGATCTATGGCTGAAAATGATGACCTGCGTGAAGACAGGTTACAAGCGGAAGCTCTGCAGGAAATTCCGAGCATCCCGGAAATTGTTCTTCCTGAACCGGAAATACTAGCTCCGGAACGCCTTTATCTGTGGCCAAGCCATTTGCCCAAATCAAGAATCGGTGATTTTTCCGGCCATTCTAAGCTGTTAAGGATTACCACCCGACTCATACAAAAGCTGTACCCTTCATCTACCTGGATTCCTATCGTCAAAACGGCTCCTCAAGCCAAAAACCCAATCGCCGAGATTTCGGAACTCGTCGAACCCCTCGAACGGCTATTCCGTGATGAGTTAAAGTCATCTTATTCTGATTCACAAAGAAAACTGTTGGAAGAAGCGGACTGCGTATTGATTGGCGTGGATCGAACAACCAACTCTATCATGGCTTACTGTTCAACTCGCTACGCACCCAAAGGGTCAGTCCCTGGAGTTAGCTGTCAGATCACAGCAGGAGGGCATCTCGTGGTTTCGTCCGCTTACCATGCGAACGACTTAGGTCCATTTCTTGCTTCAGCTGCTTCCTTATATGGATACAGCCTTCCATCCTTTTTCCGAAACTCGATTGTAGTACTGCGCTCGAACAACAAGTATATCGAAAGAGTATTTCGGCGCGCTGAACCAATCTATCGCTCCGATTCGCTCACGGGACTTGAAAAGTCAGCTCCTGTGGACGAGATCGTTGCTGCGATAGATTGGGTGCATCACCACGTGTTCCATCTAACAGAAGATCTCTTCGGGCATCCACTACGGATTGATCATCGCTTCGAAAGGGATCTGACTCTTGAGGGCTTGAAAGAAAATGAAATCGTTTACCTTGCAAGAACGTCTTCAATGTTCTACTTCCTAGCAAAGGTCTTTCTCAGGATCTTTCGTCGCAAACTTGTTCGTTAGCTCTTCGGTTTTATAGTCGTTTTGTTAGGCATGAATTATCCGCGAACTGCGAAATCTCTATTCAACCTAAAGTCTGACTTTTCAGTACACATTCTTCACTCAACCCCTCCGTTGGGTAGAATCATCATACTAGCAACTTATGTATCAGCCTCTCTAGTTGAAGTGCTGATGTGGCATATCGAATTCAATACTATTTGTGTCCGTCTTCCCGTCTTTTTGGTGATACTGCCAGTGGCCTCTTATGAACACTGGCCATCCAAGTTTCAACCCTGGTTTCGATCTACTGGAAGATAGGCATCGGCCTAGCTCTCCCATTCTCATTCACCACGATAGCTATATTTGAAGTAGGACTGACACCAGCAGGTGCTATGCACTTCTTTCCCTGAGGATATCGTAAAAGCACTTAGGCTCCTTTCCGCGAAACAGAAAAGATAAGTCAGACCGACCGCATACAAAGTCATAAAGCCCAGTTACCCATGCAAGGAGTCGAATCGACGGATTGATGGTTCTAACGACCAACCCCCACGATCTTCGGGAAATAGACTGAACCATCGTACTAGCTCCTTAGCGACCCCAACGCAGCTCAATATTGTCAACCACAAGTCAGGCAAGACGATGTTCAGCCAACAACATATCGTTATTGCGTGACACCGAGTTCAACGGCACTATGTTCTCCATACTGGCCTTTCCAAAATGGACTACCAGATTGAGAAACGTGACTGGTAAATCTCGACTAGAAGACGCACTTCTTTTCTGGGGGCTCGCTACGTGCAAGAATCATCCCTCAAGAGTTCTGTGCCGAACAGGCGATCAGTACGCGTAGTATTCTTGTGAAGCCAATAGAAATACTTGACACTTCGGTCGCAACATACGACCAGCTCTATCCTCGAATCCGAAGGTTGGCAACTCTTCTAGCTGCAGTACACATCTTCTTCTATGTCCTCAATAATGTCACAAACGAATCTGAGTCAACCGAGCTTCGGCTCGCTGCATTCATAACCGCTGCCCTGCTAACCATTGATGCCAAACGCATTTCTACTCAGTACGCCATTTTTCTAAAGAGACTAAGACTACCATGCGTGATTGTTTCCGGGCCGGTTTTTCTCTTGTGCGGACTGCTTTTGGAACTTAACCAACAAACACCAGATGATCACGTAATTCTTCGAAGACAATATGAACTAGTTGCTGCAGTCGCGATGGTTTTGCTGATGTCTGCAGAGATTCTACCGGCAATCGTTTTAATACTCGGCGCCTCAGGTGTCGTCCTACTTGTTGGAGTTTCAATTTTCACTGTAGATCTAAGCATACTAGGCGAGTTTTGGACAACCCTAGCATCATCATATGTCCTCTTGTTTTTCTGGGCCATCTTCCGCGTTGTGAGAAAGCGCCAAGAAGTTAACCATAAGACTTCCGCTCTAAACTCAGTCGGCACTTCCATCGCCCATGAGCTCCGGACCCCGCTTCTATCCGTTCGAGCACGAGCGTCGAGCGTGATCAAACACGGTGATCAATCCGCTGCGTTTAGCGCAGAAGCAATAATCAGAGAAGTTGATGCGGCTAACACTCTGATCGATATGTTTCTACTTAACGCGACCCCATCTTCAACGCCTCAGACACATCAGCGTTTTCCACTGAACCAAGTAGTCGAAGAAGCCGTTGAACGATTCCCCTATAAATCTGTAAAACACCAAGCAGCCGTAGATGTTGAATTGTCAGATGACGTACTGTTAAACGGGCCAAGAGAGTTGCTTCTCCACGTGATCTTCAACCTCTTGAAAAATTCGTTTGAGCACACCAGCGTAACCCGGGCCCGCATCGTCATCAAAACAAGCGTTTCGAATTCAGCCCAAGTGTCAGTAAGGGACAACGGGGTAGGTATCCCTGCGGATCAGCTTGAAAACGTATTCACCCCGTTCTTTTCAACATCAGCAAATTACGGTGCGGGCGTTGGTCTAGCCTTTTGCAAAGACACTGTCGAACAACACTTTTTAGGGACAATCAAATTAGTATCGGTTCAAAACGAGTATACGGAAGTGGTTATTGGCCTTCCGATTGAAGGGCGTGAAAGGAGTGTCGGCTAGGGTCGTAGTCAACATCTATCGGTGGCGCATGATGGAAGCCACCCCAAAGTTCCCCAGGAATGACTTCAACTATTTCAACTGTGTTGTATGACCAGTCATAACCTTCGACGACCTCTCGAGTCTCGAACAACAACGTCAGCGCCTCTCTTTTTTCAACAGTCTGGATTATCTGCGCGGGACAGTCGGTAGTTCGCAACAATTCCAGACAATCCATAAAGTCTCGTTCTCTTGCTAATGCGAAGAACATTTGCTGTCCTGAGACATCCAGACACAGGAATCCCAAAGGTTCGTCGCAGAAGTAGTACTCCACGATACCCCGCTGCTTACATTGACTCGAAAAGTAACCCGCAAACTGATTAGACCGTAGAGCGTCCTCCATGTCGTTACCAACATTCAATGTCTGTTGGTGATCCGACAGCCAAAGATCTTCCAGTTTCCGCGAGTAAGAGAGAATCTTCTCTACCGCGCTTCTCTCACCTTTCTTGATAAATCGATCGATAGTTCCAGCATTGAACGCGAGCGTTGCTGTCGACTCATCCGCAACGCCTGTCAGAAGAATTTTTTGAATCTTTAGATCCGACAATATTTCAAAAAGCTCGATTCCCGTGCAACCAGGCATTGCATAATCGGCAATCACTACCGAAACCTGACTAAACCGGCGTATATCGGTGACAAACCGCTGCAAACTTCCGATATCAAAGTGGCTATCTAGTTTCTTGGTTACTCCACGCTGAGAAATCGCCCTTAACTCATTTTCGGCCACCGATGGATCATCGAAGAATAGAGCAGGTTGGTCTGATGGGAGGTACTCTTTAAGCGAGTCCAGAAACCGGGACTCATCGTCGACAAAGACCCAAGTTGTGGGATGTCGGAAAAGGTTCACCCAAACACCCTCATAGCATTCTCCGAAAGAAGCTCCGCATTCGCTGGCACCTGATCAACCTCCGCAAGCCCATCTATGTGCGGATAGTCACTGCCCCAGAGTATCCGGTCCTGTCCAACTAACTCCAGACAACTGGCTACGGTCCGCTCCAATGGTTCTGCGACGAAGTAACAGTTCGACTTAACGTACTCGCTGGGCTTCTGCTTCCATCCAAGCACTGACTCAAAGACTTCGTACTTCGCATCCAATCTATCCATCAGATAGGGAGCATAGCCACAACCTGCTTCTACGCTCACAACTTTGAGGTTTGGGAATCTCGTAAATATTTGATCGGTGAGTAGGCTTGTTAACGCCGGAATGAGCTGCCCTGTCGCGCCGAGCCCAAATCCAAATACAGGGCCGGGACTCGTGCCATGCCATTCGGCAAAAGGCACTGCAGCGCCTGAGAAGCGTACAACCACATGTAAGCAGGCTGGGATATTGGCTTCCTCACAGAGTGCCCAGATCGGGTCAAATGATGTGTCTCCTGGGCGTTTGTTGTTAATCGTTTCAGGTGGGACAAACAATGCTTTGAAGCCTGCTTTGATGCAGCGGCGAAGTTCATCAGCGGCAGCTTCGACATCGTGCCAGTTAATTACTGCGACCGGCCAGATTCGATCTCGCTTGCCTTCACTGAAGTCAATCATCCAGTTGTTGTAGGCTCGGCAGTAGGCGTTCGCTAGTGGTTGATCGTCGGTAGGAAACGGCAGTATGCAGATCGTCGGAAAGACCAGAGAACTCGTCACGCCCCATTTATCCATCTCCGCGATGCGCGCATCGGCATCATAACTTGCGGGTGGACAGCCATCGATGTACTTCATGCCCGGCATGAAGAGCTTAGCTTTGTCTACGTGAGCACCGCCCAGCCCGGCGAGCACACCCTGGAGCACTACCTGTTCACCGATGACCAGGCTCTCGACACCGTCTTTGGTTTCGATGCGGATCGCGCGATCGACAAACTCTTGTTCAAGATAGTTCTGCCACAAGTCGGCAGGTTCCAACACATGTGAGTCACAATCGATCACAACCGCGCACGCCCTCCTGGTTCTTTGTTCTTTGAGTAGATAGCGCTAGCATAGCCCGAATCGTGAGCTGTCGAGAAGACTATGATTCGTAGAGAACGCGGCTATTTGGCCTACAGAGACGACGTCGATAACCAAGCGAGTCGCCAACTACAAAACGAAGGCTACGCGGTGATTCGCGGCGTGTTTTCAAACGCAGAGTTGAAGACGCTTCGATCTGAGGTCAACAGCGTATACGACCGGTACAGTCCTGATGGTCGCGGCCCATTTCCAACCCAGTGGAGTAACTTTCGTTACGAGATGCTGAACCGCAGCGCGGCTTGCCAAACGGCGGTCGCGAATCGTGGGATCTTAGATGCGATCGAACCGCTGCTTGGCGAGGATTGTCACGTCATTGCGAACACCGCTTGGCGTAATCCGCCGGATAAGTCATATCAGCACGGCGGCGCTGGTTGGCACATTGATGCCGGTCCACATGTGCCACTCGGTCCAGGCATGGAATGGCCGGAGGATATCCCACATCCCGTGTTTGCGATCGGCGCGCATATCTACCTCAAAACTTGTCGGCTAAAAGATGGGCCTACCGGCGTCATTCCACGCAGTCACCTATCCGGTCTATCGCCACCTAAGGATCAGACGACCGACGACGACTTATCATGGCGCGGTCATAAAACTGTACCGTTGTTAGCCCGAGCAGGAGACGTCGCCATGTTTGTTTCGGATGTGTGGCATCGGCGACTGCCTTGTCTGCCTGGTAATCAAGGGCGCTTCTTTTTGCAGGCGCACTATGGGCGTCGGGACATCGCTCAGAGATTGCGTACAACGGATGACACCCATCAACTGAGTCCCGCCGCAATTGCTAGGTTAGACTCAGATCGCGCGCGAACGGTTGCCGGAATCCATCCGAGATTTTTCTACGACGGGTAGCTAGGTGAGTGCAGCCTTAAGGGCATCGATACAGGTCTGCGCCGTGGTGCCACCTGTCACGACACCTTCTTGCATTTGGTTCATAACAAATGCAAAGGCGACTTTAGTCTTCGGGTCGTAGAACGCCACACTACCGCCAGCACCGGCATGCCCCATGCATCCTGGCCAACCAATCGGCGATTCCTCTTCATAAAGCATAAAACCAAGACCAAATCGTGTTTTGGATTTGAGCACTTCGTCAGGACCGTGTACCTGGGTCTGGCCCGCCTCTACTAGGGTCTCGGCATGTAAAAGTTGTGGTAGCGCGGCAAACAAAGTTGCAATACCGCGACTCGTCCCATGGCCATTGATTGCTGGGATCAGTGCACTTCGGAACTCTGGGGTATTCATGTAACCTGCGCGCATCGCTGGATTCTGAAATGTCGCACCGGTCACAGTGGATGGATCACCGAAATCAGCCGCCATTCGCCGCATTGCTTGTGACCAGTTCTGTGTATCACCCGGCCTGACCTTTGCCGGTAACATGTCCGCACAACGCGCTTGATCCGGGGTTGAAAGCCCAAAGTGTAGGTCGGCACTCACCTGCTCCGCCATATCTCGCAGCCATTTGTCGATGGTTCGACCGCTCGCTCGGTGAAGTAACTCCCCTAACAAGAAGCCCAAAGTTCGAGCGTGATAGCCATGCGCAGTTCCTGGTGGCCACCAAGGGGACTCTTCGGCGAGCCGTCGACATACCTCATCCCAACGATAGTAAAACTCACGATCGACGGGTTCGTGAAACCCTGGCACACCTGCCTGGTGCGAGAGCAAATCGCGAACCGTGACCTCACCCTTTCCAACCTGGCCGAACTCTGGCCAGTACCTTGTTACTAGAGCATCCAATGCCAAATGACCCGCATCGACCGCGCGCAAAACACACATCGAGGAAATCGCCTTTGATATCGAGAAACAGCAGACCAACGTATCAGGCTGCCAAAGCGCTGATCGAGCACGATTCGTGTGGCCACCAACCAGATCAATTAGCACCTCACCTTCTCTCAACACCGTCAGTGCCGCGCCCACCTCTCGCCCTTGGTTAAAGCCATCGCTAAATACCGCTTCGATCTGCTCAAAACCCGCTTGGACGATTCCCTGCAGCTCTCCTGTCACCAGCCATCCTTACAATCTGATCTCACACCAGCCCCGAATACAGGACCGATCGTGTCATAATGATTTTTTAACCCCGCCTACCTCGAGGACTCGATTTCGAAGTGGCGTCTAACGAAATCGAATGCCGCAAAGAGATCTTACGACAGGTTCCGTCCCCCGTGCTTTAGTCGGTTTAACCGCACCTATGGTCATGGGTGTTTCAAGTTCCATATTGGTCCAAACCCTAGAAATGGGGTTCATCGGTCAACTCAGCACCCAGCACGTTGCGGCGATTACGTTTACCTTCCCTCTAACAATGCTGCTGACCAGTATCGCCTTGGGTATCAGCATCGGCACGTCTTCTGTCATTAGCCGCAGTGTCGGTGGCGGTGACCGATCTGATGTCGCACGCCTTGGTACACATAGCTTAGTCCTCGTGGCGGTCGCGATGGCCATCCTATCCGTCATCACATGGTGGCTAATCGATCCGATTTTCGAAGCCATCGGTGTACCGGCGACCACCATGCCGCTCATACATAGTTATCTCGATATCTATCTACCGGGGACGGTGCTGTTCACGATGACCATGATCGCCAGCAGCATTATGCGGGCTAACGGCAATGCTGCGATTCCGGGCATCGTGATGACCGTTGGCGCTGGCGTGAACTTGATCCTTGATCCCATCTTTATCTTCGGCTGGTTTGGGGTACCTCGCCTCGAACTTGCCGGTGCGGCTGTGGCGATGACCCTCACTCGAGTCGGCACAACGCTCGTGATGCTCTATTTCGTGTACAAGGGCGACATGATCATCCGTTCGCAGATCTTTCAAGGGATGATTGCCTCCGTGCGGCGCATTCTTCATGTCGGGATACCCGCCATGGCAACCCAGCTTATCGGTCCAGTGAATGCCGTCATCATCACCGCACTGCTTGCCCAGCATGGAGAAAGAGTCGTCGCCGGGTTCGGCGTTGCTGGGCGCATCGAGGCCGTTGCTGCAATCATGTTATTTGCACTATCCGGCTCGATCGGACCGTTTGTCGGTCAAAACTCAGGCGCGGGGCTTCCAGGCCGAGTCTCGAGTGGTGTACGTACCGCTTACCAGTTTTGTCTGGCCTATGGATTGTTGGTCGCGCTACCGCTGGTGTTCTTCGGAGAAACTTTAGCTGGCTTGATCGATGACGATCCCAAAGTCATCGAGGTCGCCACGTTTTATCTCAGCATCGTACCGTTCAGCTATGGCATCTGGGGCGTGCTGATGATGGCCTCGGCGAGTTTCAACGCACTTGGCAAACCCATCCCGAGTACTGTGTTGTCGTTTACCCGTATGTTTGTGGTGTATTTGCCACTAGCCTATCTGCTCAACGATTGGCAGGGTTACCGCGGCATTTTTCTCGCCACTCTCGTGAGCAACGTATTAGTCGGGATTGCAGGATGGTTTTGGTTTAGATCGCACCTCAAGGAACGGGAGCGAATGCATGCTTATCCGTAGGGTCATTGGGATCACTCTGGTCCTGCTTGCTACGATCACACTGATTCCAATCGCGCCGATTGTCATTCTCGTCTGCTTCCTCATAGCCCGCTCAACCTCGCTCAAATCTCTTGATCGCGCTGTCCTATTTGCGTACGGATTTCTATTCTTCGAAATTGCCGGTATATCACTACTCATCTGGGCTGGCGTTCGTCACCGTGACCCTGCCATCGTTCAGGCGAAGTCATACGATGTCCAACGCTGGTGGGCATCGGGGCTCTTTAACATGGCATCTCGTCTGTTCAATCTTAGTTTTAAGGTCACAGGCCACGATGCTATCAACGGCGCTGGTGCGATCCTCATCTCTCGCCACACCAATATTGCTGACAACATTTTCCCAATTGTCTTTGTGAGCGCACCGCGTAATGAGCCGGTTCGCTATATCCTCAAGAAAGAGCTCATGAACATCCCCAGCCTGGATATAGGTGGGCACCGATTGCCTAATCTCTTCATCGATCGAAGTGGCGTACAAACCGAAAACGAACTCCGGCGCGTTCGAGAGCTTATGCGCACCTGCAGTGAAGCTGATTCTCTTCTGATCTACCCCGAAGGCACTCGCTTTAGTCCTAAGAAACAACAAGCCATTGCCCAACGCCCAGGCATGCTCGAACAAACCCAACGGTGGCCAAGCTTGTTACCACCTCGCTTAGGGGGCATCGGCGCGATTCTAGAAGAGAATCAAAACAAAGACGCCGTATTCCTTTGCCATAACGGCTTTGAAGGCTCCGGCGGCTTTTATGACCTGTTAGACGGGTCATGGATAAACAAGGACATCGAATTGCGCTTTTGGCGGATCCCTTTCGCCGAGATAGGCCCTGACTCTCAAACCTTTATATTCACCCAATGGGATCGAATGCAGGCTGAGTTAGAAGAGATGCGCAGCGCCGTATAAACACGCGGGTTCGTCATGCCTCGATCATGTTGTTGACCAGACCCCACAGTCTGCCAAGTAGCAAGACAGCCAACACAACATCCCCCATTAAGAAGCCCGGTATTCGACTCTTAACGTCTTTCATATATCCGTGTCGATAGACCTGTCGCGTGACTAACCAGAACACCCCGACGCCCGCTGCGAAGATATCGTTTAGGTAGTACGCGCAAATTGCGATAAGACCGATAAAGATCGGTATGAATTCACCGGTGTTGCGGTGCGCGGCGATCGCACGAACCAATTGTTCATCCCCATGCACCTCCGGCGGCTCGATACCCGTTTTTTCTCTAATTGCAGCGACCGAAAAAGCGAACAAAAAGTATTGGACCAATGAGGCCAAGATAACCAACGCTGTAAATTCCATGCTCACTCCGATTAGTGGGGAGGATTTGTCTTAAAAAAAGCAACGTGATAAATCGCTTGCACTAATTTTTAATGTAACGCATATTTTACGTAAGATACTAGTTAAATAAGACGAGGACGCAAAGTGCGACCCAAACGCCCAGAACCACTTGCGCATGAACCCAGGGTCGACGCTCAACTTCGCGCCGTCGCAGATCCTACGCGGCGGGCAATTTTGAGTCGGCTCGTAAACACCACCGAGGTGCCTGCAGGCGATTTGGCAGACGGATTTAGAATGACCCGTCCTGCGGTTTCTCGTCATCTACGTGTCCTCCTCGAAGCCGACCTTGTGGCGGTACGCACCGTTGCACAATCACGCCTCTATTCAGCCAATCCCACCAAAATTCAGGAGCTGCGTGATTGGTTCGATAACTACTGGGATGCAGCATTACCCCGTTTAAAAAGTGTCATCGAGAAGACACACAACAAGGATGAATCGTGACCCCACTAAAGAAATCTATCTGGGTGGACGCACCGGTAGAAACGGTTTTCCCCTACTTTGTTGAAGCAGAAAAAATGATCCAGTGGTCAGGTATTGAAGCGCGTTTGGAACCCACCCCTGGTGGGATTTTCGAACTCAATATGGGAGAAGCTGGGCTCATTCAAGGAAGATTCGTACGCGTCGACTCACCAGCTTTTCTGAGCTACGAGATCGATGCCCCGGAAGGCATGGACGGTCCTAAAAGTCTTGTCGAGATTTCTCTACAGGTACAAGCCGGTGGCACGCTCGTCGAGATTTTGCAGACTGGTTTGCCTGATCCGTTTCCGATCATCGCAGGCCGGGGTTGGGAGCATCATCTCGCTCGACTCTCGGTCGCGGCCAACGGTGGGACCCCCGGCCCCGACAGTTTGTGTACAAAACCAATGCAATCACTGATCGATTAAGGAGATCACTATGTTTGTCGTATTAACCAAAATTCAATTCGCCCCCGAGCAAAAAGAGACGGTCGTAGAACTCTCCCGCGATTCGGCTGAGATTGCTAAGCAACAGCCAGGCTTCATTGGCATTCGCACCCACTTAGCCCATGGAGATAACCACTCAATGACTTATTGGGAGTGGGAAACGGAGCAAGACCATCTCAATTGCACGACGAGCGACGATTGGGCTGAGTACACGCCGAAGTGGCAAGCACTGATGGAAAACGGTGCCAAGTTCGAACTCGACACCTACGACCTTGTGGTCAGTAGTTAGGCGCCATAATTCGGACGTCGGATCAACAACCCGGCTGTGGCTACGCCCCCATTGGGTGAAGCGGTTCGAGATGCTATCCGGACAATCTAACCAGAGCTTGTTGTGCTAACGAGGCCACTAAGAGGCCGTCTTGATCAAAGACCTCTCCAGTCACAAGCGCCCTCCCTGAAGTGATCGCCTGGCAGTGCCGAACAAGCAGCAACCAATCATCCGCGCGAAAAGAACTGTGAAACCACATCGCATGGTCGAGGCTAGTCAGTCTCAATTTCGGGTTCAAGCCGCCCAAATTATGAGGCTGCGCAACAATGTGCGATACCGTCTGATCGGAAGCGTACGTTAAAACTTGTTTATGGTGTTCCTGGTTGTCGCCGATAACTGCATCCAGCTTAATCCATACCAATTGGTCTACCGCATCAGTCGATGACTGCAAGAATTGGTCGATGTTTGCAAAGCGCATGTCTATCGGTTGAGTTGGCAGCGGATCTGCAGTATCAAGCCCATGCAAATGGTCTGGGTAGTACTTCTTATACCTGCTGACGATTTCCCTCAAGTCGGCACACTCACTGGGCGGCGGGGCAGTAGGTGCTCCAATGTAGTATTCCAGACCCTCCTCTTGAATCTGGAAAGACAGATTCGCATGGAAACAAGCTTGATCGCTCTGCGTAGCAACGACCTGCCTCATAGAGAAACTCTTGCCTTCACGAATGTCTTGAACTTTGTAGCTGATCGGTTTGGAAGTATCGGTTGGCGCGGCGAATGTGGCTTGAAATGATACCAGCTTCTTTTCCGGGGATAGGGTCGCCGTGGCAGCGCAGACGGCTTGGGCCATCAATTGTCCGCCAAAGACTTGTCCCCAACCCTCATTCTTGTTGACCGTTGTAAACAAATCGTCTGATGACTGCTTGAGGACAAGGTGGCCAAGAACTTTTTCAGCCGCCTGGTTCATGTGGCACCATCTAAAAGACGAGTGAGCATAGGATTGAGTGCCCGGCGGATGTTTCAATCGATTCAAACTAACTCCGATCGCGAACAACATCAATTCAAGCGCGGTTGGAGGCTTTGACAGGTGTGGCGTTGCTCCAGTGACTTGCTCACCGACAGGAACGTTACTAATGGTCTCTGCGAAAGGTCCTGCTGCAAATTGGCTGTTCTCGTTCGACCTTCTAAGGGTCAGTTGAAACAGGAGGAGACACTGACCTTAATCATCGAATAGGCGAGCGAACTTTAGGCAGGACTCATATACTGCTCACCTTATGAGAGTATTCCTATTCCTTGTTGGCCTGACAGCTGCCATAAGCTTTGCCGAGAGTAACCGTCCGATCGAGGAAGTCCTGGTTGTTGCGAAGCAGCCAGGGCCAAAGCTCTGGCGCATCACTAACGGCAACAACGAATTGTGGATTCTCGGCGTGATGTCACCACTGCCTGAGGACCTTGTGTGGGATTCTTCCAGTGTTGAGGCAGTGCTCGCCGACGCAGAAGAATTCATCGCCCAACCCGGGGTCGGCGTCAGCGCCAATCCTCTCAAGCTGTTGTGGGTCGCTCCTACCCTCTTCGGTGTACAAAAAATCCCCGACAAGAAAAAACTCGTCGATATTCTTCCGCCTGATTTGTATCAACGCTGGACAGAGCTAAAGGCTATCTACATCGGGCGAGACAAGGGCATTGAACGTCATCGACCTATCATCGCCGCTGACAAGCTGTTCAAAGCAGCTCTTGAGGATTCCGGTCTTACCCGCAGCAGCGCCATCCACCGGGCCATCGACAAACTGGTGAAGACTCATAAAATCCCTAAAACCAGAACCAGCGTCGTACGCAGGATCAAAAGTCCTAGGGCTGCTGTGAAGAAATTCAAGAAATCTCAAATCAAAGACATCGACTGTTTTCGCAAGACCATTGAGCGTATCGAAGTCGATCTGCAGGTCATGCAAACACGTGCTACTGCCTGGGCAGAAGGAAACCTGCAAGCACTCAGGGCCCTTCCCTATGAAGATCAGAACGCTGCTTGTATCCAGGCAGTTCTGAGCTCTTCTTTCGCTGACGAGTTAGCAGACGAACTGGATCTCGTAGATGTGGAAACGCTGCTCGAGCAGAATTGGCTCAACGCGGCGGCCAACGCCCTGGAAACTAAAACCGTTTCATTCGCCACCTTGCCTATCGAGGAATTACTTGATCCCGACGGATACGTCGCGGGTCTTGCCACGCGCGGCTACGGCGTCAATCAGTAGCCTACTGCATCGAGTAGATACGCCTGCCGATCCAATCTGAACGGTAAGGCACAGGGCAGACCGGATTAGCCAATGTGTTGCGTCGACCGGTTGAAACCGCAGTCGATAACGGACGTTTTTAGGTGAATTTCCGAAGCTCGTGTGAAAACGGCGGCTTTCGGCCAGGAACGGTCACTCACCACGGTCTTGCAAAACCAGATTTTCAGTAAGGTGATGATACAACCTGTTGCTAAAATCTGGTTCCTCGATTGCCTCAAGGTATTTCTTTTTCTTTATCTTTCCAATAGTCCAATTCTCTAATTGAGTTTTCAGATAGCTTACCCCAACGGCGGTTCCAAATTCGTAGTCAACGAAACCTCCAGTACCCGTCTTAAACAGCCCAGCCTCTTCCATCAGATGGGCTTTCCTACGCTGGAATAGAATCGCAACAAACACCTTGGACGCAATGTATCTGTCCTCTTCCGTCGCGGTCTCCGGAGCAATAGCCAGTTTGACAATTGACTTATGTGGCTCCTCGCCTGCTAGCGAAAGATGGAGTTTCTCTGCTGAATCCATGTGCAGAAAACCAAGCTCTGCAGTTTTCAACTCGCGATCTTGAATCAGCTGGTACCCGACAAAAAAGAGACCCACTAATACCCCTAGGTTTCCGACAATTTGTAGTAACGAACTCCATCTGTGCATGCTCATAGTGCCCTCCAAATAACGTCAAGCTTAACGCCCAATGAGAATGTCTGAAATGGGCACAACTCAGACCTTGCGTTGTGCAACGCACGAAAATTCATGATTGTGCACTGCAAGAGGCAGCTTTCGGCCAACAAGAGACGTTCGTTCTTTTTCCATAGGTTCAGTTGCACTCAAAATCGTCGTCTCCTAGTGGTCGGCACAGATCTGCCCAGCCAGACGCTCGCCAATACTCAACTAGGTTGAGATCGGTTACTAAAGTTTTGAATTCCGGTAATTGACGGACTTCGGACATGACGGGATACCACAGCGACTGAAGGCGAACCGTGCTAATGCTTACTTCTTCTCCTAAGGTCCGCAATGCGAGCTCCGGGGCATCAAAAAACGCAGCAAGTAACGCAATATCGTGAAGCTTACTAGGCCACTGAGAGCCGGTATCTGCCTTTGTCGCTCGTAAGAGAGTAAGAACCTGCTCGCGCGATTCAAATACTCTCAGTACAGGGGCAAAGAGTGAGGTCGTAGAGATCGCTGCTGGTGGCAAAGCTGCGATCGCAGCCTTGATATCTCCAGAATTACGTTCGTTCAATGCGATTAGCAGTTTTAGATAATCTGTCCTGCGTTTGGGATACCAGGCCAAAGCCTCTCGAGCTTCCGCAAAGCGTTCTTGGATTAGGGCAAGGTACACGCGCAAAATCACACGCTGTCCGTCTAACCGCTCTACGGTTTCGGCTTTTTCCCATTGCTCTAGTGCAGCCGTAGAGCGGCCGTTTCGCATGAAGAAGTTTCCATACTGTTCCAGGTTCGGGCGGTCGGAGAGTAGTGACAATGCCTTAATGTAGGTTGCCTCACTGCGTAACCAATCTTTCTTAACGTAAAGAATCGTCCCCAATAAGGCAGCCGACTGAGCCGACTCCGGGTCGAGATCAACCGCTCGCAGCTGCAAGGTGTAGGCCCGCTCAACAAGCTCGGGCACCATGTCCAGATTGGAATCCCACAATCCACTCGCCGTAGCCGATCCCATCTGTGACCAGGCTGCGGAATAGTTTGGGTCAAGCTGAGTTGCCCGTTCAAACAATCGGATTGCTTCACTACGATCATTGAGCAAAGTGTCCATGCCCTTGAGATAGGCCTCGTAGGCTTCGATGTTTGTCGTCCCGGCCCCTTGAAACGCGTTGACTCCGCCAACACCCAACCTCACACCTAGTGCCCCAGAAACTGAGCCCGCTATCTCTTCCTGGACTGCAAAGATATCCGACAGCTCACGATCATAGGTTTGAGACCATAGATGATAGCCATCAGCCGCATTGATTAGTTGCGCCGTGATTCGGATTCGGTTGCGGTCCTTGCGGATACTGCCTTCCAGGATGGTCGCTACATTTAACGATTGTGCAATCGCGGTGTGAGTCGTATTAGATCCTTTGAAGGAAAACGATGACGTGCGACCGGCAACGCGCAGACCTTCCAGTCGAACCAACCCGTTAAGCAGTTCATCCGCAATACCGTCACCGAAGTATTCTTGATCTCCGTTCGGACTCATGTCAGCGAAAGGCAAGACCGCAATTGATGGAGCTTCTGATGCTTCGGATGGGTTCACCAGCTTGGCAGCATCAACATTTGAATCTAGCTGGCCTGGCGCTATGGAGTTAGCGTTGCTCAGGACTACCCAACATCCGACGCCTAGTCCAACTAATGCGAGAGCCGTGATTGACGCTTCAAGCCAAGGTTTGTTGCTAGTTATTCGATGGACTTTTTCATCCGGGCCAATATCGAATACCCATGAGAGATAAGCGACGATGGGCAGCGCTAAAAGCATCACTGCGATGATGATTTTCAGTACCGTAGTGCCAATCCCTAGTGGTTCAAATGTAACGTCTGCGATCTGTAGGGTGATAAAACACACAACCGCATACCCTGCAATAACCCGGAAGACCCTCCGTTTTGCCAGCTCGCTTACCCAGATGGCTGCATTCCCTTACTCAAGTTGATCGCCAAGTTTACCGGTTCGGTTCAGCGAAGCACTACTAGTCTCTTGCTGGCAGTAAGCGTTGCTTAAGGACTGCAATGGGTCGAACTCAGACCTTGCGTTGTGCAATGCACGAAAATTCATGGTTGTGCACTGCAAAAGGCAGCTTTCGGCACAAGCAGACCATCGCGGTTAAGGATATAGTCTCCGAACCA
>WLWP01000001.1 GCA_012103505.1 Pseudomonadales bacterium
TGGTTCGGAGACTATATCCTTAACCGCGATGGTCTGCTTGTGCCGAAAGCTGCCTTTTGCAGTGCACAACCATGAATTTTCGTGCATTGCACAACGCAAGGTCTGAGTTCGACCCATTGCAGTCCTTCGCGGATCTGCTGACACCATTCCTACATACGTCCGAAAATTAGTTCTCACCCGACCGTAATATCTCTCTCGCTGGAACGTATACCTAAATGGAATCGTCTGAATACCGTCTCAAGGAAATAGATGTGAAAATGATAAAGATTTTCTGCGGAGTTTTTCTAGTCTATGTCGGCCTGGTCGCGTTGCTCCCTGGGATAGTTGGATACTGGCAGCCTGATTGGCCCGGTGGAGTTCAAATCACCACGACGGATTCGGCGGGTAATGAGGGCGAACGGGTGCTTGCGGTCTATCGATTCAACGACAAGTTGTACGTGTGCTCCAACTACTGGCTGCGAGGTTGGTACAACCAAGCACTTGAGAACCCCGACATTGAGGCCTTGGTTGACGGCGAGCGAAAGGCATACACTGCCATTCCTGTCCAAGGTGCGAAGCACGACCAGCTACTAACAAAGTACACACAGGGATTCATATATGACGTTTTGTACGGCTTCGCACCGAGGAAATTTCTACGACTCGATCCGCGCTAAGCTTAAGAAGTCCTGCCAACAGAAACCAAGATCAGGTTAAGAACCTACTCCGGATAAACCTACACCGCTTTGAGGCCCTAGAGCCCATCGACCCTTAGAGGATCTGGAGAGCGCATACATACGGGCCAGGAGATAGCGTCTCCATCGAAAGGTCGAATATACAATCGCGTCTGATGTCTGATCGGAAAGTTCTGTTTGCATGACCGGGGGAGTCCATATACGCAGCGGACGTTTTACTGGTCAATGTCGTGCGGGACAGCGTGTACAATTCAGTGAACGCGATCTAACAAATTGAGCTATCTATGATCCATGCTGGTATTCTTGGAGGGAGCGGTTACATGGGAGGTGAAGCACTAAGAGTGCTTGTCGACCACCCAAGCGTTGAAGTGTCCTGGGCTACTAGTCGGCAACCAGGGCCTATCGAGGAACGTCACCCAAACCTTTACGGCACTAGCATTGAATTAATTCACCCGGACGATGCTGCACCATGCGACGTGGTATTTATGGCTCTACCAACCGAAACGTCTATGGAAGTTGCAAACCGCTATTTGAGTGCCGGATCAAAAGTAATAGACCTCGGGTCAGCGTTTAGACTGCGAGACCGGGCAGTTTGGGAAAAGGTCTACGGGATGACTCATACACACTGGTCTTTGGTGGAAGAGGCTGTTTATGGCGTCAGCGAGTTGCACAAAGACGAAATCGCGCAGGCTGACCTGGTTGCAAATCCTGGCTGTTTTTCTTCCGCTGCCATTCTTGGATTTGCTCCACTTATTGCGAAAAACCTCATCGATACTGACAAGTTGTCCGTCGACGGACTTTCAGGCACGGCCGGGGTCGGGGCGGAGCTCGCGCGAGCGGCTCATCATCCGGAGATCGGCAATAACCTCGTCGCCTACAACGCGACCGGGCATCGTCACACATACGAAATGGAGCAGGAGCTAGGTAGTCTTGCTGGCTCTGAGGTGAGAGTTCATTTCACACCAATCTATGTGCCCATCACTCGTGGCATCCTCAATGTGTGTCGCGGATTCTTAACGGAATTGCGGTCGAGGATTGAGTTGCTTGATCTTTATCGTGAGTACTACGAAGGGCACCCGTTTGTACAGGTATACGATTTACCGAAGGAACCTTCTGCTTCCTGGCAATATAAACCGTACCCTTGGGTGAGTGCGATAGCAGGGACTAACTATTGTCATATTGGGCTGGATGTTGACGAAGATCGAGGGAGTGTTGTTGTTTTTTCTGCCTTGGACAGCGTTGGAAAGGGCGGCGCTCAGGTAGGTATCGAGAACATGAACCTTATGTTTGAGTTAGACCGGAAGCTGGGTTTGACTCGAAGAGGGATGCACCCCAACTAGAGGAGTCGGAGTTCGGTTTTGGCCGATCTGAGCCTTTGGCTATGTGAGCCGGGCTTCCCGGAATTGCAGGCCTAAAAGTTAAGAACTTAGGATGGTGATTTCGGCGCTTCGGCAAAGAGCGGTCTTTCGGGGTCTATGTTTTCTTGAACGCTGAAGCCGAGATCTCTCCATCGAAGCCATATCAAAACAGCTGCAATTGTTAGGGTTGTGAGTTCCAGAGCTGCTAGCTGGTAGGTCTTGAACAGCAAAGTCCCGCACAAGTTGCCAGAGAAGTGAACCAAGACAGCGGACAAAATACTACGACCGGTGTTGTTGTAAACCCAAGTCATAATGACACTTACGGGAAGCATGGTTCCCAAGAAAATCCAAAATCGAGTACTACCTATTCCCAGTTGGTGTTGAAACGTCCCTTCAATACAAAATAGGGGCACGTGCCATACCGCCCATGCAGTACCCAAAACGAGACTAGCCATCATGGGTGTCATGGCGATCTGCATCCGGTCGAGGGCTACTCCTCGCCATGCCATCTCTTCGGGTAACGGACCGAAGACAAAAACGAAGGCGATTAAACCGAGCCACGACCACAAGCTAGTCAGATCATTACGTCTCAGTTGAATCTCAGCCCCCATGAGGACATCAATCGTAACTGCGAAAGCAACAAGCAGTGGGTGCGCAATGAGAGCAACAAGTAGCCAATTCCAAGACATTAGCCGCGGATCAAAAGTGCGTCGCCAGAAACTTCGCTGAACTAGGGGCTCTTCACCGAGGTGCACCACGGCGAGAGCAGCGAATATCGGGCCCGCTCCTGCAACGTAAAAAAGTAATGAGCCCGGAACTTGTTCGATTCCACCAAGGAAGACGGTTGCCAACCAGAATGCTAAAGACCATGAAAATGCTAGAGTGAAGAATAGTTTGGCAGGTTTGTTGTAGCGTTCAGGTTGCTGGACTTTCGATCCCATAGATTGATTTTAACACCGGCTTCCGAGTACGTCGCCTTATGGTCGTGACAAAACTCATTGAGCACTGACCCACTGCCAATGACGCGCTCTGCGATGCCAAAGTCACCACTACGGCTCATGACTTGATCGATCTAGTGTGAGATGACGATTCTTTGTTGGCAATCCAGGCACTGATATATCTAACTCATCGTTGGTTCGCCAACCGCAGTGAAACCGATCTGTCCACACCTGCATGTCGCTCATCAAGTAGTTTCAGTGTTAGTGCTTGTTACTCCTGTAAAAGTTCATCAGTACCCCCAACCATTGGATGGAAGTCGCGATACTTCGGTTTACCATCACGGATAGAAATTACCTTGTGCAAATAGTGTGTGTGCATGTGTTTCGAACTCAAGGTCAACCACTGAAACGGCAGGGATGTCGGTAAAATTCACAGTGGGGTGGTCGATGAGAACGCCGCTACCGCATTCAGAACAGAACTTTCTGTGACTGCCCGTTTCCGGGGTGCGTTTAAACGTTCGGAGGAATTCTTCGCCTTTGGTCACTTCAACGTTGTCTGATGACCACAACGCAGATGCATGAACGGGCGCGCTAAGCCACCTAGTGCAAGATTCACAGTGGCACAGTCCCATGATGATAGGCTCTCCTACGAGTTTTAGCTCAACTGCTCCGCAGAGGCACCTACTGATTCTTTGTTGCTCACTCACTAAATTCTCCCACTTAGCTTTCGCTCTTCGATCGCAATCCCAAATAGCCTTCAACCCAGTGCACGATGTGTGGGGCGTACCCATAATCGCTTACTCGCGAGATGAACCCTTCGCTTTCTTCTAACACCCATACTTCTTGCAGCTTCGTTCCCTGAGGGCTAGCCACGAATACGAGAACGGTGTTTTCACCCAGAATTTCTTGCTGTTCTATCCGCTCTGCTTCTACGGACATGGCAGAAGGGAGCCATTCAAGTTCATCTTTTGGTCTGAATTCTCGACCCATCGGGAAGAGTGAGGTCTCAATCTCGTCCAACATCAAGGCTTTTACCTGTGCCACATCGTGTGACCGAAATGCTTCGACGAACCGATCAACTAGTTCTTTGGACGCACTCGGCTCGCTTTTTCGCTTGATCACTTTGGTAAGTTTCCTGATGCCACGATGTAGAATAACTCTAGAGTTCTCCGGCGAGATGGATAGAGCGTGTGCTATTTCGGCATGGCTCATTCCAAACACATCGTGTAGTACGAACGTTGCTCGCTGAATAGGATCGAGCATGTAGATCAGAGAAACGTCGCTTGTATCGGGTAGCGTCTCAGATTCCTCATCGTTGAGTACTTCTGCTTCTCTTGTTCTACGTCTCAGCTCATCGACCCAGAGCCGGGACGCCACTCTGATCAGAAACGCAATTGGAGTCTCGATGTTGCCCACGGTGAATGCACTCGAAGCAAATGTCTTTATCATTGCTTCTGACGCAAGGTCTTCTGCGTCGAACGGGTTCTCCGTTAGCGCTAAGCAGTATGAGAATAGCTCAACTCGATGGCACTCAATGTCTTCTACGAACTTAGTCCAGAGTTTGCTTAAAGATTTGTTTTCCATGCTCGTGCTCTTACCCTTTATAGGTAGACGGACGGATTACTCGAAACGTTACAAGGATTATCACCCAGTTCAACATAAGAAGGGCAGCTTGTGGCCGAGCCTGTGTGAAAACTATTTGCAGTTTCGATTCGAGAAAAAAACGCGCACGAGAGTGAAATTGTTGGAACGACATCCTAGTCGAACTAGCTTTCAGGAACCTCTCGTGTGTGTTTTGTTTTCCGCTCGAGAGTTTTCACACGGCCTCGGCCGGGAGCTGCCTCTTGCACTGCACAATCATGAATTTTCGTGCGTTGCACAACGCAAGGTCTGAGTTCGACCCTTTCCGGACAAGAGGGTTCTATGTAGAGTTGGATGACCAGCAGGTAGAGAGAAATGGTCTTCATGTCCACAGCGATACTAAGTCCCGCAGTTCCGCAACTGGTAACGGGAGATATCGAGCTGACAGCTTCTTTTTTCGAAACCAAACTTGGCTTTGAAATCGTATCCAAATTTCCCGAACGGAATCATCTCATCGTGCGGCGTGGTCTGGCAGAAATTCAATTCTGGCAGGCGCCTTCCGACGAGAGTGCAAGAGAAATCGCAATGCAGAGCAGTTGTTACATTCGGGTGGAGAACGTTGAGAATCTATTCCAGGAGTATCGAGCCAGTGACGTTCCCTTCGGGTACGAATTGACCCATCAGCCTTGGGGTATGCATGAAATGCAGGTGAACGACTCTAGCTCCAATGGCTGCTCTTGGCCGAGCCTGTGTGAAAACTATTTGCAGTTTCGATTCGAGAAAAAAACGCGCACGAGAGTGAAATTGTTGGAACGACATCCTAGTCGAACTAGCTTTCAGGAACCTCTAGTGTGTGTTTTGTTTTCCGCTCGAGAGTTTTCACACGGCCTCGGCCGAAAGCTGCCTCTTGCAGTGCACAACCATGAATTTTCGTGCATTGCACAACTCAAAGTCTGAGTTCGACCCGGAGCCGCCATTGGTCATATTGCGACCACCCTGGCATGACTCTAGTCCTGTCGATTTAACGACTTGATGATTTGCTCTATAGCTTCGAATCGTTTTCGAACCAAGTTTGCATGATCAGGGCCAAATTTGGTCATCAATGAATCAATTGCGTCCCTGCTCTTTGGAGCAAGGGCTAAAACTTCTGGTCGCGAATTCCACCAGGCGTAACCAAACGGATTTCCTAGCAAATAGTTGACCCACCTCCCCACAGCGGCTTGGGAAACAGTGCCGAGCGTGCTCTCCTGGCGGATAAGTCTTGTCATTTCACCAAGGTAGAAAGCATCCAGCGTGACATAGTCGTTTAAGGTTAACTCGGCTGTTCCCGAAATTGCCTTGGCCATCGATGTGCTCAGTTCTTCGCCACTGATATGGCGCTGTTGTTCATTCACCGACTCACTAAGATCCAATTCCGAGGATTCAGAAGCGATGTTTCTATCTTGAGCAATCTGTAAGGCAACTAACACCAACCCAATGACGATGCCGATATTGGCGCCGACTTCCAGCCAGCGTAGGGTGCGATCTTTTCTTTCAGCCATTTTCTAATCCAAATTCAGTCTTTTCTATATGGCGCATACTAACTTTTCTTGGGGTGTTCGGAAGCGGCGTGGACGTCTGCTCCTGGCCGAGGCCGTGTGAAAACTCTCGAGCGGAAAACAAAACACACACTAGAGGTTCCTGAAAGCTAGTTCGACTAGGATGTCGTTCCAACAATTTCACTCTCGTGCGCGTTTTTTTTCTCGAATCGAAACTGCAAATAGTTTTCACACAGGCTCGGCCGAAAGCTGCCTAATGCAGCGCACAATGCGATTACCAAGTTGTGTCCATCTCACACCTACGACAGAAGTGTAGTCGCTAACTGTCGTAAAACAGTCATATCCCCGTCATACTAACGCCGTATTCCTCGTAAGCTGAATTAGTCATCGTGAGATCACCAACAACTACGAGGTCGTTGGCGGACAATCGCTTGGAGTCGTATGAAGGTAAATGCTGATTTGATAAAAGAGATGCGAGAGGATAAATCCTGGTCGCAAGAAGAACTGGCTATTGCTGCCGGATTGAACTTGAGGACAGTTCAAAGAGTCGAGAAAGAAGCATCCGCGTCGCTGCAATCTAAGAAGTCGTTGGCCGCCGCTCTAGAGATTCACGTTCGAGACCTCGACTATGAGGAGATCTCTATAATCAAGCGTTACGAATACAAAACTATCGAAATCGATCCTAAAGAAGGTTTTTTGACCGGAGTCAAACGCGGTGAACTTCCAGATTTTTCGGGAGCACTTAACGTTGAGGGAAAGGATGGATGGCAAGTTATTCAGATTTTGACCCCTGATATAGCTCAAGGCGTTTGGGCAGGAAAGTCGGGGCGAATCGTTGCGTTGTTACAGCGAGAATACACAGAATAATTTGTACGCTCCGCAACTGGGCGAAATCGTGCAGTCCGTTCGGGGAAAAGGACGTCCGTATTTGTTTGGGTGCTTAATGACGATGTGAGTATAGGCCGTCATCTCCAATCTCAACTTTCGTAGTTTACCAGTTGCGGTTTGACGAACTAGTTATACATTTTGCTGCAGCAGCGATTCCTTTGGTGGATCGCCGGAGGGTATGCGATTGAACTCGCGCTTGGCGAACCTATTCGTCCGTATAGTGACATCGACCTTTTGATCTTGCGGCCAGATCATAGGCAAGTGAGAGTATGGCTTTCCAACTGGGACGACCCGGTTTATCAGATTGTCCCGGCCACTGTTGTTGGGTGGCCGATCGTCCCGGGATTCTGAGAACGTGGTCGGTAGGTGATTTGCTAGCTATCCGCTATTTGGTGATGCTTCAAAATTGCCTGTATGCCATCGAGCATCGACTTTGTACTCACAGACTGGCCCGGGGTTCCACGAAAAGGTTCAGTGATACGAAATGGCTGCGTGAGATAACTGATCAGGTCAGCCTGACATTTGATATCTGCTGTTACCTCTTCTTCTGCATCAAATATCGCACTAAGATCTCCACGGGATCTAAAGAGACCTGTGACTATCTCAAGCAACATTTTGTGTTGTTCTGAGAGATGCAAACGATCACTAGAGGACATTGACCGTAAGGGATCGATGGCTGGATACAGGTTGCGAAGTGCACGATTTCGATCCAAAGATATTTGCGATGAGTAGGGTGCTCTCAACTGATCCCAAGCCTGCTCCTCGTCACGAAATGGTGTGAGTACGATGCTTGTGATCGATCCGGCTGATGACTCTGCGACGAGTCGCAACAAGTTCTCCTCGATAGCCGATTCAAAACCTTCAACACTTTGAATCACCGCCAATACATCCTTACCGCTGTCACGCATCGACTCCAGTTGTCCAAGCCCATCCATAAAGGTCTTGTGCTGATCCTCAAGGGATTCCTGATAGCTTGCGAGTACGACGTTGATTTGATCCCTTAAGCCAAACTCATCCATTTCCGCTTCTAGGTCAGATAGATCGAAGGGCGGCTGCGTGAAGCCTGTCCAGACGACATCGCCGTTCTCCAGAGAGAGGAAGCACTGGCTTAATTCACCTAACAATACCATCATGCCGACCCCCGCTTTAAATGGTAGCCGGATTAAAGAGCCCTTGCTGATTGGTGCGAAGAAATCCAGTGCCTTGATGCCTGTATGTACGCGAGTGTCGTCTGCTACAACGTTAAGCTCGTCCAAAATCGATGGTCGAATCTCGTGGTCTACTTCGAGGAAAGTAACGATTTCATGATGATCGTTATGGCGGGCCCAATCTACGGCCCGCCATCCCTCTTTGTTTTGTGCCCCGGCGGTAAGAGGCCAAATCGCTTCGCTGTCGTCGTCAACGAGGGTCGCATCAGCCCCAGACTCCATGAGCATGTGGACTATATTGGTGTAGCCTCGCATTGCAGCCACATGAAGTGAGGTATTGCCGCTAGCTGAACGAACATCGGGCTCTGCACCGTGTTCGAGAAGGTGTTGCACATGCTCTGCGCGGTTGAGCAGTGCTGCCGTCCAAAGAGGTGGCTCACCCGTGGCGCAACCACACTTACCGTTTACGTCTGCGCCTTTGTCAACGAGTAGTTTCTGCAATGCCAAATCTGAAATTTCTATGGCGGTTATCAACGGAGTAGCCTTGGTCGCGAAAGGCAACACGCCGTTGTAAACAAGTTCACGTTGCCAGTTTTGTTCCGCATTGATGAGATCTGGAGATCTATCAAGTAGTGATTCAACCCGGCGGAGATCGCCTTCCCGAATCGCGATAAACATGGCGATCTCGTCGGGAAATTGACTGCTGGGTGCTTTCGTTATCTTTTCCATGCTGTTCATATCTTTTTCTCTTAGCTTGTCTCGAGCCACTCGAAGGCGTTTCTTTACGGTCGAAAGTGGAAGTTCCAGAAAATCGGCCATTTCCTGACCACTAGCCCCGCCGAAGTAATGCAACGCTACAGTTATCCTGACGTTCTCGGGCAACGCTTCAACGGCGCGCCGAACGCCATGGCGTTTCTCAGCCGATAGCAGTTTGAGGAGCGGAGAGCTATCAACTGAAAGCTGTTCGATATCGGTTGATTCGGATGTGGTCATGAAGGACTTTCGTCGCGTTTGTCGATCGCAGTGTTTAATCACGATACGCCGCAACCAACCGGGGAATGCCGCTGCAGACTTCAGTTGACTTAGATTTAGGTAGGCTTCGAGGAATGCTTCCTGGGCGACATCCCGTGCCAATTCGTGGTCTCCTAACCACGCATAGGCACTCGCTTTGGCAATATCCTGAAACCCCATCACCAACCGTGTGTACGCAGAGTGGTCACCTGCCTGGGCCTGTTGTACAAAAATTTCGTAATCTGTCATGAGGACTCCATCTCCCTCACTCTTACAAGACCCGGCTAACTCAGATTGGGATACCACAATGTGGCATATTTGTGCACCTCGATCGATTTTGGCAGGGGTTTGTGGGATTCTGAATTCGCGGAGCAAATCGATGAATTGTAGGAGTCAGCAGAACCCGACGGCACCTATCGCAGAATGACGGAGTGGGCTAGTGCCTAGACAGGAATCAGGTTCCTTCGGTTTGGAACATGAATCAACTATTCGAATACGAGCAGCAAGGTCTGACGACGTAGAAGAGCTTTCGGTTTTCGCTCGAGCAACGTTCGAAACTGCGTTTCTTGAAGGCATGGGAGAAGATCGGCTTCGACAACACGTAAAAGAAGAAATGTCAGACCAATGTTTCAAGGTAATGTTGCAGCAGGACGATTTCTACCTCGCTTTTCAAGACGATCGACTAATTGGATTCGTACAGATTGGCTCAGTTAACGAAGCGTACAAGCCGTATTTACAACACTATGACGCTGACGCGCAGGAGGTAAGGCGACTGTATGTATTGGCAAAGCGCCAAGGTGCAGGAATCGGCTCAGCGTTACTTGAGATCGGCTTGCAGGCCGCAGCAAAAACCAAAAGTGAAACGATTTACTTGACCACTTGGGAATCCAATGCAGGTGCTCAAAGGTTGTATCATCGTTTTGGTTTCAGAAAGGTCGGCGAGATACCTGAATTTGATCAAAATGACATCCTAAGCGGCTACGAATACATCCTGGCCCACCGGATGAAGGTCAGTCCCGAGTGACCTCCGTTGGCGTATTGTGTTTATGGACTAATTTATTATGAAGGCGGGTCCATACACTGAGAATATCGTCTATGGAGCGGTGCTTGCGTCGGCAGAAAAATAGGGTGACCTAGTGCAGATATTCGTCAGAGACTTTAAGCCTTGTGATCAGAGAGACGCGGAAACCTTGATAAACGCGAATCTCTGCGAGCATTTCGGTTTGCTTAAACCGGAATTGAACCCTGATCTTTTTGATATTGCAAAGAGCTATCTGTCGGGTACTTTCATTGTTGCGGTGTTGGATGACGACACGCTTGTGGGCACTGGCTCACTGATGCCAGAGAATATAACCGTAGGTCGAATCGCACGAATGCACACCTCGGGCAAACATCGCCGTCTTGGTATCGCTAGCAGAGTCTTACATAGCCTTGAAGAACGTGCGCGTTCCATTGGTTATGTCGCCCTTGTCCTTGAAACCAATAACGACTGGTATGACGCGATCTCATTTTATCAACGCCACGGATACTTGGAGAAGTATCGCAACCACATCGGTATTCACTTTCGAAAACTCCTCTAATGTTCGAACTTGCCGCTTCGGGCTTCCGCCTTCTGATCGTTACGGCAGGCCAAGTAGATTTTTTCCACTTGAGTTTGTTCAGCGAGCTGACGTGCTGCTTCCCGACCAAGGCCTGCATTAGCGCCTGTGATCAGAACTTTCGATAACCTTTGCATGACGAAGCTTCCTTCGTTGCTTGACTCAGACAAAAAAGTAGCACGGTTTAAAAATGATCTATATATGAGTAAAACTGAACCAGATGGTTCCTAAATGAACCAATGGTGAGGATTCCCAAGTGCCCCTTCAAACGGAGCCAAACAGTGGTGACGTCAGCTTTGTGCACTTTAACAGACCTGGTATTAGCCAGGCCCGAGTTTAAGAAAACCAGACCTCATCCGGGTCGGTCTGTACATCGAGCGGTTCAAATGGAAAATTTGTCCAGAATAGAAATTCGAAAAATTGAGATTAGTGAGTATTCGATCTGTGCCAACATTTACGAGCAAGCATGGAACGTCGCACTTCCAAATCACCAGCGAACCATTTCAATTGCTGATTTTAAAAGCGAGATTGAAGGGGAGTTAACTTTAGTAGCCGTGCTTGATGGGCAAATCACCGGCTACATTTCAATTTGGAAGCCGGACTGGTTCATACACCAACTATATGTAGATACGACAGCTCATCGGCGTGGCATTGGAAAGGCACTGATTTCCTACCTGGAGAGATTGGCCGCACCCCACCGAATTAGCCTTAAATGTCAGATAGCCAACACTGGGGCGAATGGATTCTATAAAGCCCTGGGATTTTCTCCAGCACATGAAGATGGGGTTGATGAGTTTGGCAAATGGGAGCGCCTTGAAAAAAGTTTGGTCGAATGAGTAGTCAACCTCCCAAAGTAAGCGCCGTCATTTTCGATGCAGATGGCGTAGTGCAGAAATCGAGTTTAGGGTGGCTCGATGAAGTCAGAAAGCTGTGCGGGATTGGCGGTGGTGAGGATGAATTTGTCGAAGAGGTATTCGCCGCTGAAAAACCTTCGTTGATAGGAAATGCTGACTTCAAAGTGGCGCTCTTACCGGTGCTTGCAAAGTGGAACAGCGAATACCGCGTTCAAGACGCATTGCAAGTTTGGACGATGATTGAACCAGATGATGGCGTATTCAATTTGATTCGGGCAATTCGTCGCAAGGGCACGATAGTCGCTCTCGCGACTAATCAACAAGAACATCGTTTGAATTACATGTTGAACGATCTCGGCTACTCAAGTGAATTCGATCATTTGCTGTGTTCTTGTCGTTTGGGTTTGGCGAAACCTAGCGTTGAGTTTTTTGAAAAGGCTGTCGAGATTCTTGGCCTGCCCGCTGGTGAATTGCTGTTTATCGATGATCATGAGAAAAATGTTGAGTCTGCAAAAAAAAGTGGACTTAATGCGCGTAGATTCCACTTAGATGATGGTTTGGATGCGTTGGTCGACCTGGTGGAAAGCTACCGCATTCCGGTTGGCTAGACTCGTGATTGGATGTTCAAAAGTCGTTGGCGCATCAATATAGACGCTGTAACTCTAATTCGGTAAATCGGAGATTTTGTTCTGTCAGAAGATATCCCAAGCCCAATCGATCTTCGTGACATCAAAGATGCCCGTGAATGGGAGCGAACGGCCCTCGGGAAAAGACCTTCGCGGCCTGACTTTTTTGCTGCATACGTAGCACAGGTATCCTCGCATTCTCGACCAATAACATCGGTACTCGAGCTTGGTTCGGGACCCGGTTTCTTGGCTAAGCATTTGCTAGGGAATATACCTAAGATCCGGTATACAGCCCTCGATTTCTCAGGTGCGATGCACGAGCTTGCTCGTGCAAGGTTGGGTGACGCGGCGGATCGAGTTCGCTTTATCGAACGTAGCTTCAAAGATGATGATTGGGTTGACGGGCTTGGGCTTTTTGACTGCGTAGTTACACACCAAGCGGTGCACGAGCTGAGGCACAAGCGTTATGCGACGGCGCTACATGCACGAGTCTCGACAGTCCTACCGAAGGGTGCGTTGTATCTCGTATGCGACCACTTTGTGGGTAGTGGCGCAATGGTGAATGATCAACTCTATATGACTCCGGCTGAACAACAGGCTGCGCTAGTCGCTGGCGGCTTTACGGCTCCTGAGCTCCTGAAGAGTGACGATCAACTGATACTCTACCGAGCAGTTAGATAGCCTATCGATGACCCTTGCGGTCCCATTCCTGGTTAATTGGCGTGGAAAACTAAAAAACTAGTGTTTAGTTATGGAGCCGACGTGTGGCGGATGTAATTTTTTTCAGCGACCAAGAAGAGTTTAGGGATTGGCTAGAAAGTCATCCTGAGGCTCGCGAAATCTGGGTGGGCTACTTCAAGAAAGGTTCCGGACGCGCAACCCTCACGTGGTCTGCGTCGGTAGATGTCGCCCTTTGTTTTGGTTGGATTGATGGCATACGAAAATCCATTGATGACCAAAGTTATAAGATACGATTTACTCCGCGCAAGGCGGGTGGCGTGTGGAGTGCTGTGAACGTAAAAAAGGTAAAAGCACTAGAACAGCTTGGAAAAATGAAACCAGCAGGCATGCAGGTCTTTAACAACCGAATTGACGCGCAAGGCTATTCGTCTGAACAGAGGAATGTGAAGCTAGCCAAAGAATACGAACAACAGCTCAAAGCTAACCCATCTGCTTGGCAATTCTTTTCCAGTTTGGCGCCCTCTTACAAGCGAGATTCGATTTGGTGGGTAATGAGCGCTAAGAAAGAAGAAACACGATCAAGAAGGCTTGGCGTTTTGATTGCCTCCTGTGCGGCTGAGCTACGAGTACCAACGTTGAGAAAGTAAAGAAGTAAAATGGTGAAGGCTTGCGGACTGATTGAATCGGCAGATAATGGGTATCGGTCTATTCCCAGTCAGGAGAAAGCAATGCTTGCGCCAATGAAGCTGCCACACATCCGGATGATCGCTATATCGATAGTCTTGGTTGGTGCGTTCCTCTTTTTGTCGATGATTTATATTGCGATTAAGAATGGAGCGCTTCTGACGGGGATACAGCTAGAAGTGTTTACCGCCGGGTTGATGGCCGGGAGCTTGATTATGAGTCTTGGTGCAGTACTCTTCGTGCGTCCAACCCTCGGTCAGTTAGGGACCTGTCGGTAACATAGAGTTCGGTCCAATTTTTCCTTTCCGCCCAAAACGGCAAGAATTACCCAAAGGATGCCTATTATGAAAACCCTTAAATGCGACCTCTGTGACGCCACTGCCAAGGGCGAAACTTTCGAAGAATGGATGATGGCACTCCAGCCTCACTACCGCGACGCTCACGCTGATGTGATGAGCGATTCGAGCCGCGGCAAAGAAGAGATGGAGCAGTGGATGGCGGAAAACAAAGCAAGGTTTGACGCTGCTTAAATCGTGGGGGGCACTGATTATGTTCAGAAGGCGCAATGTCTCTGCGTTGGTATTCCTTTTGTGGGTCTATTCCACAACTACGTGGGCTGGTTCTGAAGAATCAAATATCACTTTGAGTGTCACGGGCGCCGATTCTGACGTAGGAAACATCATGGCAAGCCTTTTCGATTCAGCGGAATCCTATATGGAGACGCCGTTAGTCGATGTCACAGCTAGTGTCGATGAGCACGGTGCTGCTGTACTCAACTTTGGAAGCCATCTGCCGGGACAGTTCGCCATTGTTGTGTTTTATGACAAGAATGAAAACGGAAAGCTGGATACGGGTTTCCTCAGAATTCCAAAGGAGAAAGTTGGTTTTTCGAACAATGCGAAAGGCAGATTTGGACCAGCCAGCTGGGATGATGCATTGTTCTCACTGGATGGGGTTGATTTGCAAGTTGCTATTGAACTAATCCATGCAAAAAAGAACTAGTCTTTCTTCGAAGCTCAGCTCTGGTGATCGATGAACTTAGTGATCCTTAAAGCTAGAACGGGTAGGGGTTCGTAATGAGGGCTTTAGATGACTGAATATGAATATCTAGATTTTGTTACGAGTTCAGTGGAAGTTATCACTCAGAGCGGTTTCGATTTTATATCCGTCTTTTTTGCATACCTTGCCTGTGGTTATTTGGCGGGAACCAAGCTGTCTCTCATGCAGGCCATTGCCCTGACGATGGCCTACACAATATATCTATCGTTTTGTGTGATGACGGTTGCGACCAGCATTGGCAGAATTATCGGCGCGTCGACAGAGCACGGATCAGACACGATCGCGAGATTTGAACTGATGCAGATCGCGGGACCAACCCTTTTGACTTTCATTTGGTTGGTTTCGGTAATCTATATGTTCAGTCAATATAGAAAGGGATTGGGACAAACTTCAAGCGCCACTTAACGTGTGACGATCGATTGATGGTCCGCTGTGGACCTGCCGCAGGTCTAGCCACCCGTGCGAAATGAGGCTTCAACTGCGTCAATTTCTTCGCGAGAAACTTCTTTCGTGTGTTCATGGAAGAACCAAAGATGACCTTCAAGGTCGCGAGCCGCATATCTTCGATCGCCCCAATACTGATCGGCCGGTTCGTCAATAATTTCGGCGCCTTTTGATTTAGCGGTTCGAAAGTGGTCGTCGATACCATCGACATAAACCATGAGACTCTCGGTTGATAGGCCCACGGATTTGGGGCTTGCGATCTCATGGGAACCCGCGGGACCGATCATGATGTAGCAGTCTGCGATTTGGACTTCAGTGAGAATTATTGAACCGTCGCTGCCTTCAATCCGCATGCCTTCAATTTCGGGAAAGCCAAACGCGTGGTGCAGAAATTCCACAGCCGCTGCAGGGTCTTCGTATGCGATGCGTGTGGTAACTCGTTGAATCCCATCTGGTGGGTTTTTGGGCACCCGACTTTCCTTGGTTCAGTGCGTTATAACGCTGACTATACAGAACATCGGTATGACTCAGCCATTGAGTTCGTGTGGACGTGCGTTAATGCGACCGACGGATCTCTTCTGATAACGAGAGTACGTAGTTGCGAACCGCAGCAGACTGTTCGGCAGTGAGTTCGATCAGCGGCATCCCATTCGCGCGCTTTGATCCTCCGAGAACGATCGCATCCCATTGCGCATGGATCGTGGCATCCGCGTAGCGAAGGTCAGGTACAGAACCGCCGAATCGAGCCACCGCGTTGTTGCCATGACAGTACTTACAAGCCTCTTTGTATAGGGATGCGCCCAGCGCGACGACGTCAGCAGACGTGTCCAATTTTGGCTGGTCGGGCAGTGACAAATCAACTGGCGGACTTGCAACAAGTTGCGCATCACCCTGCAGAGAAAAAGCCAGCAACCGAGTTGGTCCTTTGGAGGCAACTGACGAGTGCATTTCTGGGTATTGAAACTGCAAACCGCCACCGGCACCGATAGGGATTAATACGTACTGGATGCCATCGATTGCGTAGCTTGCGGACGCAGCGTTAATGGCTGAGCCAGTCTGAACTGACCAGAGTTGCTCACCTGTATCTGCAGCGAGCGCTTCGAAGTGGCCAGTTGCCGTGCCTTGGAACACGAGATTGCCCGCTGTTGTTAACAAGCCGCCGTTAAACGGCAGATCACGATTGACTGACCATCGGACGCGACCATTAACCGGATCTATCGCGACCAATTTCCCTGGCGAATGTGGCCTACCATCGACCTCCGAGAGTAGGACGATGGCTTCATTTTCCCCGTCGCCTGACATCTCGGCTGGCGCATCGACCACTGGGATGTATGAAAGACCGGTCCCTGGATGAAATGCCATTGGGTTCCAGCCGTGGGATCCCCACATGTTTGGCCAGATAAGTGCTTTTTCACCCTTGGGGATATTCCAATATTCACCTGCCGGATCATAGACGGGTTTGCCGGTCTCCAGGTCGATATGCGTTGCCCAATTTGTTTTAGCGAACTTGCCCACGGCCAGTAGCTCACCCGTGTGCCGATCCAGTGTGTAGTGGAAGCCGTTCTTAGGTGCGATCAACAACGTCTCACGTTGCTCATCTTTGAACGATAAGTCCGCCAGAACGATGTTCATCGTGGCGTTGTAGTCCCAACTGTCTTTGTCGACGGTTTGGTAATGCCATTCATATGCGCCGGTGTCTGCGTTGACCGCAACAATTGAGGAGAGAAATAGGTTGTCGCCACCGAGAGGGCTGCGCTCGGCATGCCGGTACGGATAGGCGCCTGAGGTACCGAAGAAGAGTAAATTACTGGCTGGATCGTAGGTCATCTCATTCCAGCTGTGCCCACCGCCGCCGTGTTTAGCTAACGTATCTCCAGACCAAGTCTTGGCTGCCATTTTCAAGGCGGGTGTATCGTTCTCTTCGGCTTTGTCGCTGGGTACGATGTAAAAGCGCCAAAGGAGCTCACCGCTGTCCGAGGAATATGCGGACACGTAGCCACGGCCTTTTAACTCAGATTCCGAACCCCCGTTGCCTAGGAAGACCTTGCCTCCTCCAACATAGGGCGAATCTGTTATGAAGTAGCCAGCGCTGGTGTCACAGGTTTGCTTGGTCCAAAGGTGAGCGCCTTTCGCAGCGTCCAACGCGATCAAACGGCAGTCAACGGTTGTCAGGAACAATTTTCCATCTGCTACAGCAATGCCACGATTGGCACGTGCGAGCCATGAAAGTGAGGCTTGTTCGTCAAACGCTTTGCGAACATCAGGGTCATAGGACCACAGAATTTCGCCAGTTTTTGCATCTACTGCTAACACGATGGAGTAAGCGCCGGAGAGATAAGCGACTCCATCGATAACGATGGGGGTGGTGGCGACACCATCAGGTATCGGTATGTTTGTGGCCCATGCCAACGAAAGCGCTTCGACAGACTCGGTGTTCACCTGAGCTAATGGTGAATAGTGTTGACCACTAGAGTCACCGCCTTTCAACGGCCAGTTTGTCGCGCCCGTGGAAGCGTTCTGAGTCCGCCCGTTATCACTGGTTGCTAGCGCGGTGGTACTCCAGATTAGCAACGCGAGAATAGATATGGCGATCTGTGTAGTCTTCAGCATGACTCACCTCCGAATGCGATCAAGCAATGAGTCTAGTTGAGGCAGGGTCCGATTGGAAAGGTCGCTTAGATTGAACCGAACGGTAGATGTCTGCTTGCCTCTAGGTGCATGGAAGTTGCAACAAAGCGACCAACGTCACTATTCAGAGGCTGAATTATCTGGTGCATAGATGACCCAGATTTCGGTATCCCATATCCCTGTCCATTCCTTCGGCATTGTTACACCTTCGCCTGCATGCACTGTCATGACGCTGCCATCCTTAGATGTCAGAGTGACGCTACCGCTTAGGAAGAACATAAACTCATCTACCCCGTAAGGTTGGTTGATCTCGAATCGTGTCTTACCCGACCGATACATGCCGCTGCTAAATTTCCCATCACTACTAATTCTTGTCGTGACACTTTCTGTTTGATGCCCGTCTGGGTGGGTAGTGGCAGTTCTATCGTCACGCTGAAATATCGTTCCCGCCACTTCATCTTTGCTGATTTTGGCTGGCCGTACCGTTCTTGATTCTTGGCTTACTGCGTTTGTGGACCAAAGGAGAATGGCGCAGAGTAGGGCTATCGTCGGGACGGAGTTGGAATGCATCGGGAGTTCTTTTCTTTCGCGGTGGAATTGCAATCAGAACAATACAGAATTCGGTTGATTGTCTCCGCAGTTGTTTTCTGGTTCTTTGGTTTGGTAGAGATTTGACAGTGTTTTCCGCAGTTTTTGGTAGTTGGGTAAGCAGAATACCTAAACTCACTTAGAGCTGTAATCCAAGAATAGGCGTGTGTTCCGCGCACCAAGGAATCCCTATTCAAGCCAAATGGACCTGTGACATCGACTGCGATAGAGCAGAACGTTATGGGTCAAAACGCGCCGCCGCTAGCGGGTGCACGAATTTTAAATTAATTGATGAGCGTCCAGTAAACCCTGGTTGAGGTCGCGTAAGTCAGAGGCCGAACCTCTCACGCAATTAAATTAGGCGAGTACACCGGCCGGTACGGATCACCGTCCTTTAGGTAGCCTCCGCTAGCGGACTTGATTGGCTTATGGTCGTACATCCCTTGCATCGAGGGTAGATGGTCACTGTAATGAGATCGATCGCCGAAGAAACGTAGCACTATATTGCGTCGATCAGGCAGCGTCGCAGGATCACTGCCGCCACCGCTATGCAGACAGTGTGGATGCAAAACGACAACATCACCGGGTTCTAAATCGAAGGACACTACATCCCAAGATGCTGGGTCTCGCTCTAGATCTGCTGTGATATCCGGTAGGCGAGGGAAGTTGCCAGCCTCGCCCCAAAGTGGTTCTGTCGGATCTTTCGGGTTGAACGTGGTGCCGTCGTACATCACGCCGAGATGCGAGCCACGCACAACGCGGATAGATTGTTCTCCTGTCATCGGAACAAGTGGGATCCAGAAATTACACCAGTGTTCGCCACCCCAAGGAGAGTACACGGTATCTTGGTGCCAAAACGTTTCGGTCTTACCGGCATTACCTTTTTTCCAGAAAATTTCTTCGGCAAAAAACCCAATGAAGCTTGACTGCCAAAGGTCTGCTGCAATCTGTGGGAAGGATGTGCTGCCCACCAGGTTTTCATACATCGAACGGGCGTCCGGATTGCCGTTGTCCACGAAGAAAACCTGGTCGTCTGTAGTTTTACCTGTAGCAAAAGGTCCGGGGTGTTTGACTGACCAATCCCAGCAGGATTGAATTTCCTGTAGGAGGTCAGCGTCGATCGCGCCCTTCAGTTTGACGATTCCCTCTTTGGCAAACGCTGAAACATGTGTTTGGTTAACTGCAAAGGACATGGCTGGCTCCAATGACTCAAATGTATGTTGTTGGATCACCTTATCGCGCGTTCAGGCTAACTACAATCCTTCGTCATTCAAGAAGGAAGCCTAAGGGCGTTGTTCCTGTAATATGGCAGAGATGATTGGTTGTTTTACAAATAGAGTGATGGCAAGAATTTTCTTTGCGCTGCTTGCTGTCAATGCAATTGCGGCGTTCGCTGAGGAAGCGGTGATGTTAGATGTTAACGAGGCGAAAATATTTTTCGAGGTCGCGGGTCAAGGGCAGCCGCTTGTCTTTATTCATGCCGGGGTCGCCGATAGTCGGCAGTGGAACAATGAGTTTCGAAGCCTGTCAACGGAATATAATGTCCTTCGCTACGACATGAGAGGGTTTGGCCAGAGTGATCCTGTTGATGGTGAATTTTCACACCTCGATGACTTGTTGAGTTTGCTCGATGAATTGAGTTTCGATGAGCCGGTAATACTGATCGGTTGTTCTATGGGCGGCGCAACGGCGCTCGATTATGCGCTCTTGCATCCGCAAAAAGTGCGCGCTTTAGTTCTAGTTGATAGTGCGCCATCCGGGCTCGAGCTTGATTTGCCGACTCCGCCAAAATTTAAATTGGTTGCGGAAGCAGACAAGGCGGGCGATTTGGAATTGGTGGCTGAATTAGAAACCCAGATTTGGTTCGACGGTGATCGACAATCCAGCGACGTGGACCAAACCATGCGCCAGCTTGCATATGATATGAACCTGATCGCTTTAGAGAACGACGCAAGAGAGCTGGGCACGCGCTTGCCAAATTCGGATACCCCTGCAATCGACCGTTTGGACGAACTTCAAATTCCGGTATTAGCCATCGTAGGAGACAATGACATTCCGTATATGCACGCAGCAGCTGAAGCGATGTCTAGCAAAATTTCCAACTACCAGCGGGTCGACATCGCGAACGCAGCTCACCTACCGAATATGGACCAACCTGAAGAATTCAAGAGGGTACTAGAGACCTTTATCCAGTCGGTAGCCCGTTGAGCAATGCAGGCGACGGACGAGACAGTCGAAGTATGGGACCCGCTAGTTAGGCTAACGCACTGGAGTCTTGCGCTCTGTTTTGGGGGTGCATATTGGCTCGGCGGCGATTGGTTGGGTCTGCACGCCCAATTTGGCTACATCGTACTACTGTTGCTTGGGTTTAGAATCATTTGGGGTTTCGTCGGCTCGGAATACGCACGTTTCAAAAGTTTTTGGCCAACATTGGCTGGCGTTGTTGCGTATTGCCAGGCGCTTGGTCGTCGCCAGCAACAGGTTCATATTGGCCATGATCCCTTGGGCAGCCTCATGATCTATGTCTTGTTGTTGTCTCTATTCTTGACTGCGGGCAGCGGTGTTACGTTGTTTGCAATGGAAGCGCGTGGACCCTTGGCAGGGACACTTGTCGCTAGTTGGCCTGGTTATCTTGTCGAGTCGGTTCATCACCTGGCATCGGATCTGACGATCATATTGGTTGTCGCACATGTATGTGGTGTTTTGATAATGGGTCGCCTACAGCGGCAACCGCTCGTTCGAGCGATGGTTACTGGGCAGAAACGGGTCTCGTAATGCGTGGATTGTGCTTGTCGTTTATGCTGTTGTCGTTGCCATGTTACGGCAACGAAGTACTGGATAAATATTTGCTGGTGTTGCAAAAGTCGGCGGTAGGCTTGCCGTTTGATGCTGGGCGTGGAGAACAACTCTGGTACCGCGAAGCTTCAGGACGCAGTTGCACGAGTTGTCACATGGACTCACCCGCACTAACTGGCCGGCATCAGAAAACGGGTAAGGTCATAGAAGCGATGGCACCGAGCGTCAACTCAGCGAGGCTCACCGAGCTTAAGAAAATGAAAAAATGGTTACTAAGAAACTGTAAGTGGACATTTGGTCGAGAGTGCACAGCGCAAGAGAAAGGCGATGTGTTGGTATGGTTGCGCGAGCAATAGAGGAGGTAGGTATGACATTAGTACAGAAGATCACCGGCTGGGGACTATTTATTCCGATTCTCATTTTTGCTCTCTACGGCATCGTGCAAGAAGTTCAGGCCGGTAACTTTCGCTACGTCCGCAATCAAACCTATGTAGAGGAGTGCGGCGCTTGTCATTTCGCCTATCCGCCACAGCTCCTACCGGCAGAGACGTGGACCATAGTCATGAGTGAATTGGATGATCACTTTGGTGAAAATGCGGAACTTGATGTTGAAACTTCCACCGAGATTGTTCAGTACCTGCATGCCCATGCGTTAGGTGTGGCGGCACCATCACGGATGAGCAAGATGATGCGCAACATCCCAGATGAGCCACCACTGCGAATCACCGAATTTCCAGCCTTTAAAGATGCCCATGCCGTTGTTAAAGAACAGTTAGAACTGAGTTCGATTGAGACTGGTTTTTTGAGCCCGTGCGCGGACTGCCATCGATTGGCGAATTCCGGCATCTTCGATAAAGAGCTCCTGCATCCCGGCTACGGTCCTGCGAGTTGGGGTAGCAGCAAGCCAGAATAGTGAGACTAGCTCTGTCGGCGCGCTGCGACGAGCTCCTGCATGCCATCCCACTCGCTCCAATGATCGCAGAGCGCATCTTTGGTGGTAGCCCATGGATTGTGATGTTCCGGGTACTCGAGAAATTGACCAAAGTAGCCTCGGTCGGGATGATCGCTAACCCCATGCGCAACTCGTCGAGTACCTTCGTTGGGATTACCTTCGCGTAAACGCCGCACCCGAAAGTAGATGTTCATGCGTGGATTCGGACCCAAGTTTGGTGTCGGTGTATGTGGTAGCGAATGCAACGCAATGATGGCGTCGCCTGCGTGCAGATTGATCGGGGTAAGTTCAGGCCAAGGCCATGACTCGATTGCCGCTCCCTTCGCGGCACGCTCTCCGGCAATTTTGCGGATCCGGTTGGGTAAACCGTTATTGTAGGGTCGACCGGCTTTGTCGATCCTAATTCGGGGCCACTCGTATCCCTCAGGCCCCACGATATCCCCCTTGTCCCGCTGTTCCCTAAAGCAATCCTCTACTTCTTCATGAAGACCTTTGAGGACTGCGAACTGACCGTTGCCTAGTTCGAGCTGATCGTTTAGGGCAATGCCCACAAGGGTTGTGTAGGAGCCATAGGATAAGGTGCGCTCGGGGTCCATCCACAGAAGTCCGTCGTTAGCGCCACGGCGTTCGTCATTCTTGCCAAAGTACCGTTCTGCCTCTATTGGTCGATTCGTCTGCGGATCGATCTCTTCGGCATGTTCTGGTAACTCTCCAGACCATCCACCATCTACATGTGTTCCTGGCACGCCACCAAGCTTGTTGAATGGCGGTGTTACTGCAACCTGACAGCTGAGGACTGGTGGAAAAGGACCCATTACGGTTTCTAAAACCTGTTGCACACAGGACTCAGTGAACAGTCCAGTGATGCGTTCGTCTGTGGCGAGCTTCCCGGGCACCAGCAGTCTGCGCTCGTCCTTGGGCAAGAAGGATTCGATGAGAGACTTAGCTTGGGCAATCGCATCAGCGTCGATCGCATTGCGGATGATGACGTAGCCGTCTTCGTACAAGCGAGTCTTCTCACTCTGGTCAAGGTCAGTTTTCATAAGTCTCTTATTCAGCAACGGGCACGGTTGGTGGCGCGTTTTCCTGCTTGATGAAAAGTACCAAAAATTTAGCGCTGTCTGAAGTGCTCGCGTTTTTCGAAACTGTGTGGATATCGTCAGGCGTCTCGTAGAAAACTTCTCCCGTTGAGACGGTTGTTAATGGTCCACCTTTGACTTGCATAACGATGGAGCCTTCGAGCACATAGACGATCGTGTGTGCGTTGTGTCTGTGCAATGGCGACGCTTCACCTGGTTGGTACTCGACCGTCACAACGGTTGCTTCCCGACCAGGAATATCGGCAAGGGCTTTGGAGAATACAGCTTCGACCGTCGCTGCGTGTGTGCCTGCGGAGGCAAGTGCCGTGACGAAAAAGGCGGCGATAAGGATTCTAATCTTCGGACTCATTGTGGTTCCCTGCTGTGGCAATGGCGCTAACACCGATCAATGTTTGGATTACGTTCCGCGATATCGAGAGACTTGTCAAACTGTGATCGGATCCGGACGTGCAACAACAGGATGTAAGCTGTGGGTAGAGCAATAGGTCAGGACGGGCGCAGTGTAATTGGAGAAAGCCCCCCTGGCGAGCAGCCATTAGTGGTAGAGGGGGCTTTTGTTTTTTGCAGCTTTGCCTGCCCCTGGATCAGCGCAGAGGCAGGATTCTGCTGACTTTCATAAGTCGACTAGTTGTATGTGTTCCGCTTGTTGCAATGACACAAGCTCAGCTCGTTCAAACCATACTTCTTCCTGAAAATAGTCGCTCTTTTCGTCCCGACTCACTTCTCGCACTGCCTTTCGTGCGGCGCTCGGCAAGTTGTAATACCAGTCGCTGAAGGACAGCTCGACGTTGTCGTTTTCGGTCGAAGAGACAATCGCTGTACCGTAGCGGTATGGAGCATCCAAATTGGGCCATGCTTCTTTCACGTCGATAACCCAGATGTCTCCAACAGTTGGAGCAGCCGCGGCTTTTGTCTCGAGCACTTCGAGCTCTTGGCTGTCGAACTCTGCCAAGACGATTAGGAGCGTCATTAGGATTGGGCCAATGAAATGCCATATCGGTCTGCTTACCTCATGACTTGCGGCTTTAACAGCGGCCTTTTTATCATCCGAGAGATCGCTGTCTGTTTCACACTGCTGGCAATGTGTACAAACCACGGTGTGATTGCTGCCCAATGGAACGACAGGCAACCAAAAGAGGTGGAAGTAGCGAAATCCACGGACGCTAGCCAGTGCTTCGTGACCACAGCTTTCGCAGTGACCATCAACGAGCTCGCCCTCGCGGAAGCTTTTATCTAAACCGAAAATAATCATGACCGGGCTCCTGTTTCTTGTGTGACTGCTCAATGAGTCACTAAGACCAAGAAACCGGTTCAAAATTAGTGGGCGTCTGTCCCCAGTAGCAGTTCCAGCCGACCATCGCAGCGAAAGCGATCATCCAGAGTCTGGAGACAAGAAAAGTGTTGCCTAAGTGCGGTGAGCGAATTCGTGCGGTAGTCGTGCGGGGTACTAAGGTCTACCTCTAGCTGGTCCTCCGCTCGGATGCGGTAGCGTTCGCTGGGGTTCGAAAGATTCACGAGCGCATGTGCCCTTGTACCACTGTAGACGTAGGGTTCGAGGGCATCGCTAAGTTCATTCAATTGTTCGTGGTCGAGTCGATGCAGGAGATCCCAGAATAGACAGACGTCGAAAAGTTCACCGGTATATTCCGCGAAAACTTCGCCAATCGTGATGGACGAGTTGGCTTTCAGAGCAGGTGCAAGATCTAGGAAGTAGACTTTGCAGCGATGGTCTTGCTCGCGATGGTTCTGTAAAAATTCGGTCGTATCGGTGATGCCGATACCAACATCGAGGACGTGTATTTCGGTGTTGCGATTGTGTGCTGAAAAGACCCGAGGTAAAAGTTCAGTCGTAATGAACTCACCCCGGGTTTTAGCGTCTGCGTCTTGCTTGCCCCTCAGTTTTCGTAGGGACAGGATGGACATTAGCCTGCAGAAACTTGATCGCCGGATTTATCCAGCGGTGCAACGTTTTCCGCTGCAGGGGCTTTGGCTGGCGCCTTGTTTGCATTGCTCGGGTTCTGCGTGTCTGGGCTCATGTCAATGCTACCCTTAAATTGAGCACCATCTTCCAAGGTCACGCGTGGGGCTACGATATTGCCGAGCACCTTGCCTGATTTGGAGACAACGACCATTTCGGATCCCTTAATGTCGCCGTTGACACTGCCGTGAATCTTGATCGTTTTGGCGTTCAAGTCGGCGTTGACCGTGCCGGAGTCGCCGATGGTAAGGTCGTGGTTGTTTAGATTAACTTGGCCTTCTACTTGCCCGTCGATCTGTAAATTTTCGTCGCCAGTGATTTCACCCTTGATCTTGATAGATGCGCCAATCATTGCCATGTTCCTTATGCTTGGAGAATTTGTTGTAGTTGATGCTGATGTCGCTGCAACGGATGCAGTGGAATCAGTCGATTGATTCCTTTGCTCTTCGTCGGGTTGACTTGATTTGGGGGGAGCACGCTCTGGCTCTTTTCGTCTGTTGAACATCCCATTTCCTCATGCTGGAGAAAGCCTCTCAGTTGATCGAGGCTAGATAAGAAGAGTATCTCGTAGGTGGGATTTGATAGTGTGACGTGGGTAGCAAAAGACTAAGTCTAAGCGTGGTGGCTACCCCGATTTGCCTATACTCGTGGCCTCGCTAGAAGAGTGGAATCCGGCGTCCTCTCGGACGAGGTGTCTGGTGTTCCGTTGGAAGCCGACAAAGTCGCTCCATCCTAGTGACGCTCCCATCGGCGTATTCCCAGACTACCTGTTCGCCATCTGGGTAACGCCTGACGACCTTCGGTCCCCAACCAAAGACATGAAAATCTAGGATGCCTTCGTTCCAAATCATGCTTGCTGATGTACGCGGGCAATACTCTCGTTCTCCAATCGTAAAGAGAACGCCACCTTCGGTGTCGTCCGTGTTCGGGTGGGCGGTACTATTGGGACCGTAGTCATGAATGATACCCGACGCCGTGACAACAGTACGGGTGCCACATTGTTCGATACGCTCTATGTGGCCCACATTGCCAGTTACACCGATCCACAATCCACGAATATCCGCGGCGCCCGGAGGCAGGGGTTCTGTGCATGCTGCAAGAATAGGTAGAGGGAAGTGGTCATAACCGCAGCCAGGCGTATTGCCCTTGGGTATGTCTGCAGCGAGGAGACCAGTGCCGTCGAGTACTGGTAACTCACAGTAATTTATCGTGCTGCCATCTCCTGCGAGGGTTTTAGGATCTATCGTGAGTGGCGGGCGGGTGGAAAAAAAGGCGAGCCAGAAAAGGCCTGCTACCAAAAAGGTGAGTAAGATAACGGTTCGAACGATGAGTTTTTTCAAGACGACTGATCAAGATATACGCGTTGAAATTTAGCTTGCTGCTTGTAGTGTTTAATGTAAAGCATTACTTTTACAAGATACGGGGAACGATGCAACTATGACTAATACCTACACGCTCTATGGCTCCTATGCTTCTTACTATACGGCTAAGACGCGGACCTATTTACGTAAAAAGGGGATTCCGTTTGTAGAGAGGTTGCCAAGCGATCCTATGTTTCGGAACAAAGTTCGGCCCGGATCGGGCAGCCACCGCATCCCCCAACTACTCACTCCGGACGGACAGGTTATTCAAGACAGCATAGAGATTTTGGATGCGCTTGAGCCGCTGTTCCCCCAGATACCTGCCTTTCCAGACTCACCAACGCAAAGATCGTTTGTCCATCTGATGGAGTTGTTAGCGAGCGAAGGATTGGTTCGGCTAGCTTGGCTGCATCGCTGGCTCTTTGAAGAAAATTACAGTTTTGTGAAGAAGGATTTTGGTCGATCCTTCAAGCCGCAGGGTAGCGATGAAGACCTGCAGAAGTACGGTGACTTAATCGCGGATAGGATGATGAGCTATGGCTTGCCGGAGTCTACCCCGGCTGCGCGCGCGGCCGTTGATGAACAGTATCTTGAGTTACTGAGATTGTTTGAGCGACATCTCACTGATCACCCCTACTTTTTGGGAGGTCACCCGTCTGCCGCGGATTACGCGATTATGGGGGCGATGCATGCCCACCTGGGGCGCGATCCGGCAGGGTTGCGCATGATGCAGGACAATGCCCCTAGAACCTTCCGTTGGGTGGAGCATATGATTGTGCCGGAAATACAGTCACCAGAGTTCTTTAGTCGGCCGATTGAATACATGGCAGACGACGAGGTACCTGAGAGTGCAGTGGCGATCCTTAGGTTCCTTGCAGATAACTTCGGCGAGCAATTTGTCCTTGGCTCGCTGGCATTCAATCAATCCATGGTCCGGATCGATGCTCAATCAGGCCATGAACTAGCACCCGACCAAGATCAACCCGGGCTCAGCGTTGAAAGTGTCTCTTACGCAGACTCTGTGGTTGACCACACGGCAAGTCTTCATGGTGTTTGGGTCAGCCAGCGTTCGCAAAAGCATTTTCAGTCCCTCGACGGGGAGGCAAAACAGCGCATATTGACGAAGTTCGGTTCGCAAATACTGACAGATCTTCTTACCGATCCAGTTGCCTATCCACTGGCACGGCGCAACAACCGCTTGACCGTAGCGTAGCGAGCTAGCTAAGCGCACTTTTCATCCGCTTGAGGATTTCTTCTAACGTAGTTCTGTGGCAGCCAAAGTTCAGACGGATATGGTCTGAACTACCCATTTCGTCGCCAGCGGATAGCGCGACTCCGTGTTTGAGAAATTCGCGGACAGGATTGTCTAGACCTGATTCTGCGACATTGATCCACGCTAGAAATGTTGCCTCGACATGGTTCATTGACAACCCTTCGATGGATGCGATTTCGGTCTCGAGGTAATCGCGATTGCTTTGCAGGTAAGTAATCGTCTCCTGCAGCCAATAGTCGCAGTCTCTATAGGCAGCTATGGTGGCGGCGTAAGCAAGCGCACCCGGATGTGTCGCAACCCCGTACGAACGTTGTTGGAAAGCTGCTCGGATGTCTGGGTCGGGAATGATTGCAAGGGACAGACCGCCGATGCCTGGTAAGTTAAACGCCTTTGCTGCCGAGAATAGGGTGATTGAGTGCTTCTCGATTTCTGGGTCGAGGCTAGCGATAGGGAGATGTTGCTTGTCATCATCGAGGACCAGGTCTGCATGAATTTCGTCTGCGCAAATCATCGTGCCGTTTTTTAAGCATAGGTTCGCGATTGTCTCGAGTTCCTCTTTGTCGAATACGCGACCAACCGGGTTGAATGGATTACAAAGTAGGAATGTCTTGGTCCGACGGGTAATGGTTTCAGACATTTGTTGGAAATCCATTTCCCAACGCCCGTCCGTGTTGTGGCAGTCCACTGGCTGATAAGTTCTGTCTGTGTACTGAGCGGTCTCGAGAAAGTAGTGGTAATTGGGGCGCGCTGCCATCACTCCGTCACCTGAATTGCCTAAGCAGTTGGACGCAAAGAACAACGAAGGTACGACACCAGGTTGGACGACGAACCAATCGCTCTCAACACGCCAACCATGCTTTCTCTGCATCTGTTCTTGAAGAAGCGGTATGAATTCAGCTGGTGCGACGGTGTAGCCGAAGACTCGTTCGTCAAGCCGATCTTTGATGGCGTTGATAATCTCATCTGCAGAAGGGAGATCCATGTCTGCAACCCAGGCACCGATGACATCCCGTTCGTTGGATGCGAACTTCGTCCATTTTGCACTGTCAGAACCGCGCCTTTCTATCGGAGGGTTGAAAAGTTCAGTCATTTAGAGGCTGGGATTTTGTAGAGGATGGGATTTTGGAAAATGCTGAAAACGGGTTGAACCGTCTCGACCGAGTTGCACCATGAGGTCGACCTCCCAGTCGAGGTAGGCACGCATAGCGTCTTCCACCGTTTCGCCTTTGTCTTTATTTCGCCAAATGTCGATCGGGTCCACGCTATACTTTTGCTCAGAGTTAGTAAGTTGGAAGCCAGCGTTCTGCCAAGCTGTATTGCCACCTTCGAGTGCATGCACTGGTTTGCCTGCGAGTGTGCTTAGTTCTGACAGACCAAGCTTTGCTAAAGAACCCTCTTCTGACGTCAAGATCAGCGCTGGTGCCCGCTCAAACTCGGATGTAGCGTTTTGCGCGATGGACGTTACGGAGGCTTTTATCTGACTGCGTAGAACGAACCATGCACCCGGGATATGTCCTTCACGATATTTTGGACTCAGACTCATATCTAGAATTAAAGCACCATCGTCGACGAGTGCTTTAGCTGAGCGCGGGTCTATAGTCGCGACTTCAAGGTTTTCGGGTCTAACGATTGGTTTGTGACGAGGTCCCACCACCGTGGTAAGCTCGGGATTGTCCTCCATGGCTAAAGTTCGGACGTGAGAATGTCCCATCTGGAGCAACCAAGAGGCAGTCATAGTTGCTCTCGTACCGTCATTGTCTACGAGCACGATGCGTGCATTTCGCACTCCTATATATTCATCCGTTGCCTGTATGACCTGTCCTCCGGGTGCGTGTACTGCGTCGGCCAAATGGCCGACCTCAAACTCATCGATCGTCCGCACGTCCAACACGAAGAGTGACTTGTCGTCTCGTTCTTGTTGCCATTGCGACAATGCTTGCAGGGAAATGGGTTGTACGTTAAAGCGCTCTGCGACTTGAACTGCGGCGTTGTGCGCTGCAAGTTGATCCACCTTCTCCGGTGTAGGTGCCCACCCTTTTGCACCGGTGGCGGGTTCATAACCGGATAGACGCCATCCCATAATGCCGTTGCGAAGTGCGTAGACCTTGTTGGGAAGACCGGCGTTGATTAAGGATTGAGCGCCGATAATGCTTCGGGTCCGGCCCGCACAGTTAACAATCACCTTCGTTTCTGGTGAAGGCACAGTACTGAATGCACGATAGACGAGTTCGGCACCAGAACAGCACAAGCCGGTCGGAATACTGGCCCAGTTAAACTCGCTAAAAGGACGGCTGTCGAGGATGAGAATGTCACTGCCATCCGCCATGAGATTTTGAACTTCTTCAGCACTGAGAGACGGAGTAGCCTCTTCATGCTCGATGAACTCCCCGAAAGCCTTACTTGGGACGTTAACGCCAGAGTAAGTTTCAAATCCCGCTTCTCTCCAAGCCGTGATGCCGCCATCGAGGATTGCAACGTCGTTAAATCCGAGTTCGTGTAGACGCCTGGCCGCTCGTTCTGCCAGACCTTCTGCGTTTGTTTCATCGCAGATAACGATAGGCACCGATTTCCGTGGTATTAAATCGGCGATCAAGAGCTCCAGACGTCCGAGAGGAAGCGGTATGGCGAACAACAGATGGTTCTGTGAGAAAGGGTCGATTTCTCGCACGTCTACTAAGGTGTGCTCAGTCTCACTGAGTAAAAGTGCATGCAACTCCTTCGGTGAAATCTTCATGAGCGTGTCTTACAAAACTCTGCGAGATTCGTCGATGGGGATCATTGAGCCGCCGACGGACTTTGTCGTACCTTCCGCTAAATTAAACTCGAGTCTATCGTTCTGTTGTTCAAAACCCTTGCCGTACAGATGGAAATGGCGTGTAGGAGTCTCTGATGTGACCTGGATTCGGTGGATATCCTGTGGCATGAATGCGATGGCATCGCCCATAGACAACGTCACTTTGTAGTCTTCAACAACCTGTGCTCTGCCGGGTTGGGATTCATCATCCAGGCGCTTGTAAATCGTGTTTTCTTCATCTCCTTCCAATCCGGCGATGACGGCGAATGTGCCGTGGTCGTGCACTGGAGAGGGACCGAGTGGCAAAACGCTTATGAGGTAAAGTGAAAAATCCCCACCCACATCGTCAGTGATCAGGTAGATCTTTGCGATCTCTTCATGGCTCGGTATGGGGAATTCTGCAGCACCGAACATCTCAGTTTCTTTGGTCAATCCGGTGACAACTTCCTTCACACGGTCCAGTGATTCACGGGTTACCCCGTCGTTGTTGATATAGTCTTTGATCTCACCCATTGCGGATGCGACCAGCGCCTTTCTGTTGGATACTAGTGTGTTCGTCATGCGTGTCTCCGAATGTTGAAATTATTCTAGAGCAGTGGCGGCAACTTACGCCAGTCGGTTTTCTGGCTTGTAAGTAATTGATGCGTAGTCGTCGATTGGATAACAATTGAGTGATCGAGCACCTATCGAGCATCTAATAGATTTAGGAATACCGAAACAGATATGGGAATAAGAAATGGAAGTTAAGAACACCGTACGTCCGAATGCTGAACAGATGGCTGGTTTTGCTGAACCTGGTCCGGAAGGCCCTATCTACATGGTGAATTTGCTCAAGTTTAAGGAAAAGGCTGAGTACGCCGACGGACGCGAAACTGACTTGTCCGGAGTTGAGGCCTACGGCATCTATAGCGTGGGTGTGACTAAACTCCTTCATGGCTTAGGCGGTGGTGTAGCTTTTTCTGCTTCCGTTGAGCGATTGATGTTGGGTGAGGTTGAAGAACTTTGGGATAAGGTTGCCATCGCCACCTATCCCTCCCGCAGTGCGATGCTAAAGATGATGCAGTCACCTGAAATGGCTGAAATAGGTGTCCACCGCGAAGCGGGTCTTGCTGGTCAGCTCAATATCGAGTGCACCGGCGCTGTTGGCGCACTCATCAGCGAAAACTCGACAGGTTAGCTTTCTAAACCACCGGTTGCAGGCGCGGGGCGAGCACGTTGGTTGTACAGCATTGCTTTGAGACGGGCTTTTTCCTCATCTGACAGTGTTGCAGGGTCATTTCTAAGGTCGTTACCGACTGCCATGCCACGCTGTACGGCGGGTCGTTCACTGAGCTCTTCGAACCAACGCTTGAAGTACTTAAACTCGTTCAGGTCCTGACCCTGTAGCTCCCAGTTGGCGGTCCATGGGTAGCAAACCATGTCGGCTATGGTGTACTCGTTCCCACAAAGATATCGATTGTTGTATAGCTGGTTGTTCATCACGCCGTAGAATCTATTCACTTCGTCAGAAAACCGAGTCACAGCGTATTCTTGCGAACCTTCACTATCGCCAAGGCGCTTAAAGTGACCGAACTCACCAGTTTTGGGTCCTTGGTTTGCCATTTGCCACATGACCCACTGCACTACGTCATAGCGACCACGTGTATCGGCAGGCATGAATTGACCGGTCTTTTCGGCGATGTACAACATGATCGCCCCCGACTCGAAGACCGAGAGAGGACCAGCGCCGTCTGCTGGTTCATGATCGACCAACGCAGGCATGCGATTGTTAGGATTGATGGATAGAAACTCTTCAGAAAACTGATCGCCGCGACCAATGTTGCACTCAACAACGTTGTACGGGATCCCGCATTCTTCAAGTTGAATGGTTACTTTTTTGCCGTTTGGTGTTGGCCAATAGTGTAGATCAAGCATGTTTGCCTCAAGTTGAGTCAGTGTCGAACTATAGTATGCTCGAGAATTAGAGGAGGACACCATGAAATATTCCATCGCGTTTGCGTCGGAGGTTGATAGCTGGCGCTGGGCTCAACGCGCGGAAGAGTTGGGTTTTCATGCGGCTTGGTTTTATGACACGCAACTGCTGAACCCTGATGTCTTCATCTGCATGGCGCTGGCCGCACAGAACACGAGTCGTATCCGATTGGGTACCGGCGTCGTGGTACCTACGAATCGTATCGAGCCGGTTACCGCGAATGCTCTGGCGACCCTCAATAAGTTAGCCCCAGGGCGTATAGATTTTGGCGTTGGTACAGGTTTTACGGCAAGACGCACGATGGGATTGGGTGCTGTGCCGCTCAAACAATTCCGCACCTATATTGAGCGTGTCAGTGCGCTTGTTAAAGGTGAAATGGTTGAATGGGATTTTGAAGGTAAAGACCGCAAGATCCAATTCCTCAATCCCGATCTGGGGCTTATCAACGTTGAAGACGATATCCCCCTCTGGGTCTCGGCGTTTGGACCAAAGTCTCAACAGCTCACAGCTGAGCTGGGTGCCGGATGGTTGAACTTTGGTGGTGAACAAGGCGCCGTGGAAGCATTGCAAGCCATGCAGACTACATGGCGTGAGGCTGGCAACGAGGATGAGCTGCCATCAGCGCTGTTTGCCCTTGGCGCTGTTTTGATGGGAGATGCTGAAGAGGATGAGCAACGGTTAAAAGCCCAGGGTGGACCCATGGCGGCGGTTGCGATGCATAATCTTTCGGATGACATGGGTGCCATGGGCGGACAGACACCGCAGGGTCCGTTAGCACAATTACATGGTTCGTATATGAAGGAGCATGCTCGCTATGAGCCAGAAGATGCCAAGTACTTACAGAATCATCGAGGCCACCTGATGTTCGTGCGTCCGGAAGAAGAACATTTATATTCAGCAGAGATGATCCGAGCGATGACCTTGAGTGGCAGCAAAGAAGAACTTGTAGCCACCGTTCGTAGGTTACGAGATGCCGGTTATGGCCAGCTTGTAATTCAGCTAGTGCATGGTCACGAAGAAGCGATAGAAGAATGGGCTGAGGTATTTCAAGAGGCGGAAGGGACTTAAGTAGCTTCTGCGATAGAAGAACAGAGAGATGTGAAGGGAGAGGCGGTATGAGTTTGAGAGAATTTCGATTGGAAGCGCGAGAATGGCTGGAAGAGAACTGTCCGGCCAGTATTCGCAGTCAAATGCCCGAAGAAGAGATCGTTAGTGGCGGGAGTAAGCAACGCAGTTCCAATCCGGACTCATACGTTTGGCTCGAACGAATGGCAAGCCGTGGCTGGACGGTCCCCCATTGGCCAGAAGAATATGGTGGTGCCGACCTCACGACGGAGGAGTACGTCGTGTTGCTAGAAGAGATGTCAGCGATAAATGCTCGCATTCCGCTAACAGGGATGGGCGTTAGCATGATTGGTCCGACTTTGCTTGAGTACGGTACGCCTGAACAAAAAGCTGAACACCTCCCTAAGATTGCGAGTGGTGAAATTCGTTGGTGCCAGGGTTATTCAGAACCTGGCGCAGGGTCTGATCTCGCTAGCTTGCAGACCCGTGCAGTAGAAGATGGTGATCAGTTCATTATTAACGGACAAAAGATCTGGACTACGTTGGCCCAGCATGCCGACTGGATATTTTGCCTAGTGAGAACAAATCCAGAAGCGCCCAAGCATGAAGGCATCAGTTTTATGTTAGTCGATATGGACCAGCCTGGCGTGACGGTAAGGCCGATCAAGTTGATCAGTGGCGCGTCACAGTTTTGTGAGACCTTCTTGGAAGATGCGGTTGCTGAGAAGAAGAATCTTGTTCATCAGCTTAATCGAGGATGGACTGTTGGTAAGCGGCTCCTTCAACACGAACGATCTGGGATACAAGCGTTAGCCCAAGCCGCATCAGGTCGGGATGCTCGAGCGACCACAGGCATGCCGATTACAGAAGCGGCAAAAGAGTATATCGGTACAGACGCGGCGGGGCGGATCGACGACCCTTCTCTTAGAGCTGAAATCACTGCGCTTATGATGAATACCAGGGCATTGGCACTCACTCAATCACGCAGTGTGGAGGAGTCTGAAGGTGGCACACCAGGCTTTACGACATCTGTCTTTAAGCTCCGTGGTGCTGACTTTCGCAAAGAACAGCTCGAGCTGCAGTTGAGAGCGCGCGGGACCCAAGCGCTCGGGTGGCAGGGTGAAACGTTTACGGACGAAGAACGTGATGTGACGCGCAACTGGTTGGGATCCAAGGCGGGCTCGATTGCGGGTGGTTCTAATGAAGTGCAGCTCAACATCATATCCAAACGGGTGCTCGGACTTCCGGACGCTTGATGCCGGGTCCGTATGATGGCCTACGGGTGGTTGAATTTGGTCGCTTCATAGCAGCGCCATACTGCGGTCAGCTCTTTGCTGATGGCGGTGCGGATGTCATCAAAGTAGAGCCGTTAGTCGGTGATGATGCGCGGCGGAATGGTACGCGTTTGAGTGCGACCGAAGCGCGACAATACCTCAACAAGAATCGCGGTAAACGGTCAATCGCCATTGATTTGGCCGATGACGGCGTGCGTTCGCTTGTCCAGCAACTCACTGCCAGGGCAGATGTCGTTCTGACCAATTTTCGCCCAGGGCAAGCAGAGCGTCTCGGTCTGGACTATCAACAATTAGCGGTATCCAACCCTAAGATAATCTATGCCGAAAACACAGCATTCGGGAAAGCGGGGTCGGCGAAGGCTGGAATGGACATTTTACTCCAAGCCTATGCGGGTGTTGCCAGCCCCACAGCGGATGGACCGCAAGTAATTGGTGAGCCGATCATCGATTATACCGCAGCATTGCTAATGGCATGGGGTATCGCGACTGCGCTCTATCATCGAGAGAAAACTGGGGTAGGGCAGCGCTTGGATGTCTCGCTCCTACAAGCCGCCCTCGTCATTCAGAACAACTCGATTAACCACGTTGATGCGGTAGACGGATGGCGAGAGGAATTTGTCGACTACCTCAAAGAAGCCTTCAGTCGGGGCGATTCTCTTAGTGCTGTGATAGATCGCCGCGAGCTTCTAAAGCCCACTGTAGCACCACCCTACTATGGTTTGTTTCCAACCAAAGACGGATATCTTGCCGTTGCTGCAGGTGGCTTAGGTTTAAAACGCAAAGTTGCAGAGTTGTTAGGCATCGATGATCCCGGGGTTCATGATTTAGACTTTGAGCCAAGCGATGTATCGGCATACACACAGTCGATCCGAGCACAGGTGGTCGAAGCGCTTAGCTTGAAAGGCACGGCTGAGTGGCAAGAGATATTTGAAGCTGAGGGTCTGCCTGCAGGTGCTGTGAATTTCAGAGAACAGGTACTCGATGACCGTCAGTGCTGGGATAACGATTATTTGGTTCGGTTGCATCACGACGAAGTGGGCGGCATGACGGTCGTAGCACCGCCGGTCAAATTCGGCGCCACGCCACTAGCGGTGCTAGGTCCTACGCCAACGTTGGGTAAACACACCAGGGATGTGTTTACAGAGTTAGGTGTTGACCAGGCAGAGATAGACGCTCTTTTTGAATCGGGCAAGATCGTGATTCATGGCGAAGGTAGTAGTACATGACTGCAATCCCGGACGGGTTTGATGAGATGAAAACGGGCAGTCCTTTTAACACGTGGGCGGGTCCCTTCTATGCGAAGGAAGTTGATGCCAATGTGATCATCGGTTTTATTGTGGCCGAACATCATTGCAACAGCGCAGGACGTGTGCACGGAGCCATGATCTGTGCTGCAGCGGATATTGCGTTGGGACGCAACATCGGTATCGCAACGCATGCCAAAGGCTACTTCGACGAAGGGAGCCTACAAAATAGGTCGGGCGCTCCGATAGCGACGATGAACTTAACAACCGACTTTGTCGGCACGGCACGCCAGGGAGCGTGGGTCGAGGTTCATGTGGATGTACAAAAAGCAGGGCGTAGCGTTGGCTTTGCTAATGCCTATCTTGTTAGTGATGGCGAACGGATAGCGAGGGCCAGTGCCGTCTTTAAAGTTCTGTAGTCCAGCTAGAGTGTACTGTTGGTAAGCAGGTTACCCATCTTGGTATGATCGCTGGGTAAAGACGTGTGTCATACGTAGCTGGTTCGCAAGCAGGCCGAATGCGAGCGCGACTGCTACAAGTGAGAACCAACCCTGATTTTCGGTAACCCAAATGCCGAGACCTATCATGAGCAGGACCACGACGGGTATGACAGAAGAAATGTGATCTGCCCAGCTAGCCCTAGGTAAATTGGCAAAGAAGTGATCGTTGTCTGAATCGTGGCGTGCGCGTCGCATGGTGACTTGAGTTACCCAAGCCATGATGGCGAACAAGATGCTCAAGATGATGAACCAAATGCCAATGCTAGACGGCCCCATGACACCTATTTGTGCAAATTCGATGATGCCAACCAGGAAAGGAAAAATCGCATCTGAGGTCGATGGTACCCAGCTGAATCGCATCACAAGACCGCTGTAGATGAGCCAGATCAACAAGATGCCGAGCAGGGTCGCGGCGATTTGGAGCCAACCAAGAACTGCCAAGAAAGACCATTCATACAGATATGGGTGTTCGCCAAGATGGGTCCACATCAACTCCAATGCTTGGACGATACTTAAGAGTGTCAGAAGAACTGTTGGGAAATTTGCTTTAGCGCGACCTCGGATTTGATTGTCTGCCATTGTTCAGTACTTATGGGTGGGTTGGCATCTGCAAGCTGACAGGCGGCTCTAGGCTTTGATCCCGCTTTCAACGGAATCGTGACGCCGCCCCATTATCCAGCGATCAAATCTGATCAGCAGAGGCGGCAAAAACAGCAAGTCCAATAACCAAGCGACGACGATAATCGGCGTCAGCAACAGGGCGACATTTTGAAAGTGGAACGTGTTGGAGAGCACTAAAACAAACGTTCCGACGGCCAATGAAAGGGTGGTGATCGTAATTGCAGACCCAGCTTTGTCCAGCGAGTAATCAACTGCCTCTTCTGGCGCGTCGCCGCGACGACGACCCACTATGTATTTGCTCAATATGTGTACAGAGTCATCAACGACAAGACCGATGCTTATCGAAAAGAGCATCAGGATATAGGGACTCAGCTCGCCGACAAATAATCCCCAAACGCCAAAGACAATGGTGGCAGGAAAGATGTTTGGCATGATGCTGAGGAGCCCATACTTCACGCTTGCGAGACCGATGATCATCGTTAGCGTTATCAAGATAAAGCTGAGAGTGAAGCCTTTCATCAATTCTTCAGTTATGGCTTGGTCTAAGCGTGCAAACAGAATGCTGTTGTCGCCATGCAGAACTTTGAATTTGGGATTAACGTTTTCATCGATCCACGCGTCGATTCGCTCGTTGAATTCGATGAGTTCAACATTGGTGAGATTAGAGGTGCCGATGATGAGCCTGATCGCTGAATAGTCGGCATTGAATATGGGCTCTAGGTTGGGCTCGATTTCTTGTACAAGCTGATAACCGACCAGATAGTCGATGACTTGCAGCTTGTCTTCAGGAATCTTGTCCCATGCTGGGTCATCGTCGTGTTCTGACTTGTTTAGGCTGCGTAGAAGATCGGTGTAACTCGATACAAAACTAGCTTCCGGCTGAGATTCTACCCAGCGCGAGAACTCATCCACCTGTAGTAAGAACTCGGGCTCAGTAATGCCGTAATAATCTCCACTCTGTACGCTATAGACCAAACTTTGGTCGTTACCGATTTTCTCGGCTAACGCCTTCATCACGTGGGCAAGATCCGAGTCTTCATCGACAAAGCTGTAGCGGTTAAAGTCCATCTTGTTCATAGGTAGGAGCGCTAGGGTCACCACTATGATTGCAGTGCTTCCCCAAAAGAGTTGCGTGCCATGAGACCTAACAAGTTTTGTCACAGAGATTATAAACTCTCTCACGCCTAGTGGCTTAGGGACCTTGTTGGTAGGCAAGAGCAAAATGAGGGTGGGCAATGCCAAGAGTGAAATCAGGTAAGCCCACAAAACACCAATAGCCACAACATTCCCGAATCCATATATCCCTGGCGACGATGAGTAATTTAGACTCAAAAAGCCCATCGCGGTTGTGATGCTCGCCAGTGTTACGGGTTGGATGTTGATCGACAGACTCTCACGCATCGCGTCGAGCTTGTTGAGATTGCTATGCAGACCCTGGGCATAAATCGAGACGATATGTATCCCGTGCGCCATTGCGATCACCAGCACCACCAGCGGTCCTAGCGTGGATATTTGGTTAAACGGGATTCCTAACCAGCCAAAACTTCCGACGGCCAGACCAATTGACGCAAACGCCACCGCAAAGAGGGATATCGCATATGGGAGAGACTTCAAGCAATACCACAGAAGTAAGATCGACAGCGAAATAACAATTGGAAATAGCACTAAGCGATCTTGTTCTGCGGCCTTAAATCCATCCATCTCAAACAACACACCACCGAGTGCGTATATTTCTACATCCGGGAATTCGCTGCGGAGGCTATCGCGTAAGGCGTAGACAGATGCCGCGATACTCAGTCGTACCTCTCGCTCATTCGGATTGGCCGTGTATTTGATCGTGGCCAGGGCCATGTCACCGGTTTTGGAGAGTAGGGACTTGGTGAGATCAGAATCCCGCAGCGCAATCGCCTTTATATCGTCTAAGTCCGCTTCCGAAACGCTGTCTAAGTGCGGAATCAGATAGTCACGGCCATAACGCTCGGCATCGACTTCGTTCAAGCGTCGATTCATCAGCGAGCCTACGGCGATCGCACCTTCGACCTCGGTGTAGCGCTCCATGAGCGCGTCCATCGCTCTAAGTGATTGAAAATTAAAGACATCTGTGTCTGTCTGGAAGGCAAATAGAACGCTGGTGCTCGGCGGAAAATCTGCACGCGTTTGGTCAACCTCGGCTTTGTAGGGGTCACCGTCGCTGAGTAGCGATTGCTGGGTCGTCTCCAGTGTGGACAAAGTGATGCCGTAGGCGACCGTGAGACCACTTACAAGAGCGACTAAAAACAGGTAATAACGGCGTTCGACGAGGAAGTTGATCACAAACTGCATATAGGTGAACGTGATATTGCGCAAAGACGCAGTATGCTAGAGTTATCTTGATTTTATCGCACGTGGTTATTTCATGAATTTTAAGAAATTTGCGCTTTTTGGCCTCTTTTTGTCGACGTTGCCTGTATTCGCGAGCGCCGCTCGGGTTGGCGATTTTGCATTACTCGATCACACGGGAAAGCACCATCAGCTTTCCTACTATAGTGATCATGCTGGTGTAGTGGTCGTGGCGCATGGATTGGGCCATTCGACCGGGATACCTGCCAATGTGGCCGGTACTGAAAACGTCGCGGTTCTTTATCTAAACGCGCTGCCCGATGAGACCCGACAAGCCGTTTCCGAAGCAGTTACGCACGATGCGGTCCCGGTCTTGCTAGACGAGTCACAAATGGTTGCTGAATCTCTCGGGCTGACAAGAGTTGGCGACGCGGTGGTGATTGATCCGGCTAACATGACAATTGTCTACAGAGGTAATGTCGACGGTCTAGAAGTTGCTCTTCCGGCCGCTATTGCAGGAAAAGCCGTGGCTTCCGGCCAAGAAGGTGGTGGCCGCGCTATCTCCTTTGCTTCTCATCAAAGCGTGTCTTACGCCAATGATATCGTGCCCATCCTCATGGACAACTGCGTGTCTTGTCACCAAGAGGGTGGCATTGGTTCTTGGGCAATGGACAGCCATGCGATGGTTCAAGGCTGGTCTGCAATGATGCGTGAGGTTGTACTTGCGCGCCGCATGCCACCAGGACAGATTGACAACCACGTCGGCCGGGCCATTAAGGACGTAGCTGGGTTGAGCAATAAAGAAATGCGTAAGCTCGTTCGTTGGATCGATGCCGGTGCGCCAATGGATGCTGAGGCTCAAGACCCGCTTGCCTCAGTCACGTTTAGCAAAGAAAAATTCACCCTTGGTGAACCAGATCTTGTCTACAAAGTAGCGGCCCAGGAAATCCCTGCTACGGGTATCGTTGATTACCGATATGTCCCCGTTCAGTTAGATCTCGATAAAGACGTCTGGGTGCGGGCGATGGAATTTGTCCCAGGCGACAGATCAGTGTTACACCACGTTATCGCCTATGTCTCAAGCCCTGCAGATAAGACCGTACGCGGTCGCCAGACCGGTGCTGCTCGTGGTGAAAGTGTTGGTGGTTTCGCGCCAGGCCGACAGCCCGACCAGTTCTGGGATAACAGCGGCAGATTGATTAAGAAGGGATCGAGTCTCTTGTTGCAAATGCACTACACGACAGCTGGTCGCGAGGCAGTGGACGAAACGGAAATTGGCATTTACCTACACGACAAGCCACCAGCATTTGTGATGTCTGGCGGTGTCGCCGGTCAACGTCGGTTTTTAGTCCCGCCACATGAGAAAGAGTATCCACTCGAAGGGGTGCAAGAGATTGAGCGCGACGCTTATCTGTATGAACTAAATCCGCACATGCACTTCCGTGGTAAATACATGAATTACACGGCTGAGTATCCCGATGGTACTTCTGAGACGCTATTATCCGTGCCTAAGTATGACTTCAACTGGCAGTTCAATTACGTGCTCGAAGAACCTTTGTTCTTGCCCGCTGGCACGAAGTTGATTGCCAAAGGCGCCATGGACAATTCGGCACAGAACCCTGGTAATCCAGATCCGTCGAAGCCGGTGCACTTTGGGCTGCAAACCATGCACGAAATGTTCTTTGGCTTTACGACGTTACGATACGTCGGTGACACGCCCGCCAGCATCGTCGCGGTGGATAAAGAGGGAAGCGAGAATCCCGGCGCGGAATAGCGAAAACCGAATAAAACTAGGGGGCTAGGTGAAGAAATTCCTTATTGGGATTGGGGTGCTTGTCGGTCTTGTTGTCGTGCTTGGCTTTGTCTTCAGAGATACGGTCGGCATGATGATGATGTTTGCCGCGATGAAACCCAGCCAGAGTTTTGCGGAAGATGTGCGCCATACGGCGCCAGACTATAGTGAAGAAATCGCCTGGGCTGCGCTACCTCAGAAGGAAGACCCGGCGGATACGACTCCGGTAGGGGCAGAAGACTTGCAAGCGAGCTCTGCCGTCGATGTGTTCTTCATTCACCCTACCACTTATTACAAGAGTGACCATTGGTTGCAGCCCCTAGATGATGTGGACGCTAACAAGATTACCGACGATCAAGTTATGCGTGGCCAAGCCGCCGTGTTCAATAGTTGCTGTGCAGTCTATGCACCCCGATACCGACAGGCCACCCTCTTTTCATTCATGGATCAAGATGGAGATGGTGAAGCCGCCATCGCGTTTGCCTATGAAGACGTGGCAAAGGCGTTTGAGTATTACCTTCAGCACTACAACAACGGCCGTCCTTTCATCATCGCTGGTCACAGCCAGGGTGGACTACATGCCGATACATTGTTGAAAAAAGTAATCGCTGGTACTGAACTCGAGGAACGGCTTGTCGCTGCCTATCCTGTTGGCTTCTACATCGATGGTCAAGATAGCGTGCCTGTTTGTGAGAGTGCGACACAAACTGGATGTCAGGTGACATGGAACTCGGTTGCTCCTGATTCCCAGAGCTTTCAAGACACGAGCGGTTCCATCTGTGTTAATCCTGTGAATTGGCAGGCAGATGGCAGTCGTGCGGACTTCAGCGATCACGTCGGCGCGGTTGACTATGGAGTTGACGGGCAAGTCGAGCAGGGCGTGGTGGATGCCCAGTGTGTCGATGGTCGGTTACACGTCTCGGAAGTGCGGTCCCCGAACTACAAAAGTGAATTCATGGGTCCAGGTAACTACCACATCTATGATTTCAGCTTTTTCCACATGGACATTAGAAAGAACGCCGTAGATAGGGTGGCTGCGTACCTCGCATCGCGCTAGCTACACAGGCGGATTGTCCTTAGTCTGGTAAGCCCTGCAGGGAAGCGCTCAAAACTTCGTGGAAGTGGACGATCGCTTTCTCATAGTGGCCGAAGGTGAAATGATCGTTCGCGCCGCTCGTTAAACCCGCTTGGATAGCGCGCACTGCTGCAGCGTCTTCTTTGCTGCCCGTGTCGGCTAAAAATCCGGCATCTCGCTTGGCACGCGCGACATTCTTTTTGTCGCTGGTTTCCCCAGAATTCGTCATGCGATAAGTGATGAACCGTGTGCTCGTCGTGGTCAACGGTTCAGATATCGTGACGCTCGTATGATTTGAAAGCACTGCGATCACTACGTTGGGAAACAAGTGATAGACGTAGGTGAGTTGGCCTGCGACGTTCCTCTCGACGATTGGTGTATCACGCAATTTCTCAATGCGCCTAAACGGAAATGTTACTCGGTTGTTGTTTCCAAATGACTCGACGACGTTCAGATTGTCGTAGCCGTACGGGAAAAACGATTCTGGATGTAGTGTCTTGATGTGCAGCCCTTCGAGATTAGCCTCCATGTTGAGCTTCCAGTTCACATCGCCGGTATTTTCGGACGACGCGAAGATGGTTTGGTCGGGGCTCAGGACATCGGGGATCTCATCAAGACCTTGTAAAGCGCCGCGACTGATCCCTTGTTCTTGCGTTACAAACACCAAACCGTGCCGTTCTATTACCTCTACAGGCACCAATCCATGTGTGTCCTCATTAACATCTGGAAAGCCTTCGCGGTGTGGGATGTGTTGCACGCTGCCATCTAGTCGATAAGCCCAGCCGTGGTAGGCGCAGACGAAATATTTGGTGCAGCCGCTGCCTTGCGCGACTTGCATGCCGCGATGACGGCAGGCATTGCGGAAGGCCTGTACGTTTCCTTCCTCATCACGGACTACTACTAAGGGTGTCCCGGCTGCAATACGAGCGACGTAGTCGCCCGTATTAGGAATGGCGGCAGACGGACAAAATGGCACAGGCAGATGTTTTAGAAGCCTAATCTCATCGGCGAAACGGGCTTCAGAATGGTAGTTCTCTACAGGCTCACGCCAAACCTTTTCGCCGGAATCGGAAGTCTTATTGTCGACATGATCAAAGACCCGTTCAGCAACTTCGCCGTCACTCAATAATCCTGTCTCAGCCATGATGGTTTCCTAAACTAATCTCTCGAAACGTCGATGTTAACATAGGCACTTCGCCGCACGATGGCTGCGGCCAGCCTTGGAATAGCGATGGACTGTCCAAAGTGCGGTCATACCCGATCGCTAGATGCCACTAACCCGACCTGGCAATGTCCCACTTGCGGTGTTGCCTACAACAAAATTGCCGCGGTTAAATTGGCAGCGGCGAAACAGATGCAACCGATCGCTCCAGAACAAGTGCCTGGTGTTGGACACCAGACGTCCGTCTGGATATTGGTTGGTGCAAACATCGTCGCGCTCGTGGCGGCGCAGTGGGGTGGCTGGACGCTCGCCGAGCTAATGTTCGTCTACTGGGTACAAAGCCTCATCATCGGTGCGAGTTACGTCGCTCGGATAATGAACCTAGACAAATTCTCAACCCAGAATTTCCGTATCAATAACAAAGCGGTTGAGGCGACGCCGAAAACAAAACGGAAGACCGCGGTCTTTTTCGTTGTGCACTTCGGCATTTTCCACTTCGCCTATCTGCTCTTCATCGGTCGAGATCTATCGCTTAGCAGTGTGTTGGATCTGGGATTGCTGGTTTGTGTGATTAGTTTCGCGGTTAACCATTGGTTTTCGTATCGCTATCATCGAGCGGTAGATAGAGCCGGGATGCCGAATATTGGCAAATTGATGTTCACCCCATACCTGCGCATCGTACCCATGCATATGACGATCATCTTTGGCGCTGCCTTCAGCGAGGGATTCGGTTTGTTGCTATTTGGGATTTTGAAAACGGTCGCTGATGTCGTTATGCATGTCGTTGAGCACGGCGTGTTAGGCAAAATTTCGCGTTAACCTCGCCGCCAGACAAAGCGTTTGCCGTCTCCCCCTATGTGAGGCTAAGGTAATGACTGGGCAAATTGGGGGATAAAAATGAGAGAAAATACAGCACTGACTGCTTGGCGCGCAGGCGGACAGACCGTCGGCGGTTGGCTCAGTCTTGGTAATGCACACACAGCCGAAACCATGGCTAACCTAGGGTTTGATTGGCTTTGCATAGATCTACAACACGGCATGCTGAGCTATCAAGACCTGAAGTATATGCTCCCCGCGATCTCCACAACGGACACGATTCCGATTGTGCGTGTACCTTGGAATGAACCTTATGAAATTATGAAAGCGTTGGATGCCGGTGCCTACGGCGTGATCGTGCCAATGGTGAACAATCGTGCAGAAGCAGAGCAGGCGGTCTCTGCTTGTCGCTATCCGCCTGATGGCTTGCGCTCCTTTGGGCCCGTGCGTGGTGCTATGTATGGTGGCCGCGGTTATGCCGACGAGGCTAATTCGCAACTCGCTTGCATCGCGATGATCGAAACAGCAGAGGGGCTTGAGAATCTGGACGAGATCGCAACAACTCCAGGTCTGGATGCTATCTACATCGGACCGTCAGATCTGTCGTACGCGTTGGGCTTGAAGCCAGTGGGACAGTTTGAAGAGCAAGTGCATATAGATGCGGTGGCCAAGATTTTGGATGCCTGTCGTCGTGCAGGAATTGGTGCGGGTATACATACTGGGAGCCTCGATTACACGAAACGCTACCTCGAACAGGGTTTCAATATGATCACGCTCGGTACCGATAGTGCTTTCATGGCTCGTCTTGCGTCAAAAGAACTGGCGGAAGCAAAGCAGACTCGGGAAGTGACCCGCGAGCAAAGCGGTTACTAGGTGATGCAAGCATGCGAGGCCTGATTCTCAGACTCTTGGTTAACGTGCTGGGCCTGTGGGTCGCGTCATCGCTGTTAGATGGGATCTATGCCGAGGCGAACGGCGATTTGGTGTGGGCAGCCATCGCGTTGGCGTTAGTCAATGCACTGATACGGCCCATCGCAATTTTGTTAACGCTACCTATTACGTTGTTAACGCTCGGTCTGTTTCTGCTATTCATTAACGCGGCGATGTTAAATCTAGCGGCTTGGTTCGTTGATGGCTTTTACGTTGCGGGGATAACCGATTCCCTTATGGGTGCCATCATAGTGAGTCTGATTAGTTGGGCTGGCTCAGCGTTTATCAGCGATTCGGGTCGGATGGAGAGAGTTGACGTACATATAGATTCGAAACGCCGCTCGTAAATTAGCGCGCGTCAAAGAGGAGAGGATTATGGCCGAACCGATATTTGCAGATGTAGACATCATAGATAGTGATACTCACTGGAGTGAGCCACACGATCTCTGGACGAGCCTAGCACCAGCTAAGTACAAAGACCTGGTGCCGCAGGTCAAAGAACGCAACGGTAAACGCATGTGGGTGGTGAACGGGGACATACCGATAGCTGGAGATTCTGCGGTATCGGCTATCTTGCCTGACGGTGAAAAGATGTTGGGGCTTCGCTTTCTACGGGCGGATATCGAGCGGGTCCACGCGGCATCTTACGATTGCGATGCGCGGCTTGCTTATATGGACGATTACGGCATTTCCCACGGTATTGTTTATCCGAACGTTGGCGGCTTTGGTAATCAACGCTTTCTTCGAGTCGAGGATAAGAATCTGCGGATAGCATGCGTTCAAATCTATAACGACTGGATGAACGATCTGCAAGGCCGATCCGGTGATCGCATCTTGCCCATGGCGTTGGTGCCCTGGTGGGATATAGGGGCGTGTGTGGCAGAAGTCGAGCGTGCCAAAGGTCTCGGTGCGCGAGGTGTTGTCATGTGTTCAAACCCGCATGATTCAGGGATGCCTAACTTTGCTCAGGAAGAGTGGCGTCCGTTTTGGGAGGTTTGTGAAGCGCTCGAGATGCCGATCAACTTCCACATTGGTGCGTCTGAAGGCGATATCGATTGGTCGGGCGCTGTGCCATACGACACTTGGCCCGGAGATGTAAAACTGTCGTTAGGTGGAGCGGCGATATTTCTTGGCCAACTTAGATGGCTCGCCAACCTGTTGATCAGCGATGTTCCGGAGCGCTATCCAAACCTTAAATTTGTATCCGTTGAGAGCGGCATTGGTTGGTTGCCGTTCTTGCTTGAGGCGCTCGATTACCAATTTGGTGAAACAGCACCCGAACACTTGGCGCATCTATCGATGTTGCCATCTGATTACTTTCGCAGACAGTTCTACGGTTGCTTTTGGTTTGAGTCTGCGATGTTAGGTCCGGCGATCGACTTTCTCGGATCCACGCAGGTGATGTTTGAAACAGATTTCCCACATCCAACGTGCCTCTATCCAGATAGCCGCAGTCGTGTACGTGAATCAATTGGCCATCTTGATCTAGATGTGCAGAAGAAAATTCTGCGTGGTAACGCAGCGTCGCTATATGGCATCGAGTGACCCTGAGATCGACCACTCTGAGATCGACCGAGGCAATAAGTAACTAGGGGTTTTAGATGCAAAAAGTAGCCGTTGTACAAGGCGCTGGCATGGATGTGCGGGGCAAAGTCCAAGTAGAGATTTTTGGCCCGGATACATTGGATGAAATCAATGCGCGCATTGCACAGGATGCGGCGGCAGTGGATCTAGCCGTGGAAGTTTTTCAGTCAAACGACGAAGCGGCAACGGTTGCTTGGATCCAGGGTTTAAATGCGGAGGAGTATGTTGCAGCCATTATAAATCCGTCTGGTTTTACTGCGACAGAAGGGCCTCTTGCACAGACGATTGCCGAGTCGGATATCCCATTCTATGAGGTGCACGCGTCAAATCCGTCTGCACGTGACGTTCGCTCCAAAATATTGCCAGTGTGTGTGGGTGGCGTGTGTGGCTTTGGCTATGCCGGATACGGCATAGCGCTGCGTTCTATACGGTTGAGCCTTGATGTGTAGGTTGGCTCTTTAACAAAGTTGGCCACCGCCAGATAGCAATTGTCATGGCCAGCACTCCCTCGATTGCAGTTATTGTACAAGCAGTAGTTGCGCCAAATTGATCGGCGAGAAAGCCTATGTGTAAGAATCCTATGGGCGCCGTTCCGATACAGACGGACAGGACCCCCATCATTTGGCGTTGGTAGCCTGCTGGCGAATTGAGTAGCACCAGTGCACTTTGCATGGCGCCGAATGCAGCACTGACCAACCCAACTATGACCAACAAGGTTGCGGATAGCCAAAGTGTGTTCGATAGAGAAAAGCTGAACGCAAAAACACAATATGTCAGTACGGCCAGCGTGTAGAAATACCGGGAGTGTTCGGATTTCGCCAGAATGGACAGTGCTATTGCACCAAGTAGAGCGCCTGCCCCTTCCGCGCTTGTTAGGAACCCCGTTGCCGCATCTGAAAGATCTAAAAAGTCCTTTGCGATTACAGGCACCATTGAGATAAAGGGATAGCCCCAAACATTGAAGATGATAGTGACGACTAACATTCCAGGTAGAAATTCATGGTCTCTTAGAATTGCCAGACCGTGGCGTATGTCATCCAGAACAGATCGCTGTGCCGCAGTAGACGTTTCCGTTTGGCGTTTTGTCATGGCGATGAGAATCAAACCCGCTGCGTATAAACAGCCTCCAAGCAAGAACGCGCCTTCGATCCCAATCTGTTGGTAGAGGATACCACCTAGTATTGGACCTAAAGTACGAGTCACGGAACCGGCGAGTATATCCAGACTCATAGCTCTGCTGACTCGGGCTGGACCGGCGAGATCGCTCATTAAAGTCCGACGTACGGGGAAGTCCGTGGACCAAACGAGTCCTGACAAAAAGGAAGCGACACCAATGTGCCAGACCTCGAGAATGCCGTTAATGGCGAATAGGTACAGTGTCAAAGCCACGATCGTGACCAGCGCGGAGGCTAGGCGAAGAATTGTGTAGCGGTTCAGTCGATCGGCGACGATTCCGCCGAAGATGCCAAACATTGCCATGGGGAGTAGTCGCAGCATAAGCATACTTGCGACTAGAAAGGGCGAGCCGGTCTGGTCGAACACAAATATGGCGAATACCAGTGTCTCTAACCAGCGCCCAGTGCTGTTCAAAGCACCTAGTCCCCAGAAAGTGAGAAACGCTCGATTCCGATGCAGGGGAACTAGCGCGACGTGCTCGCTCATAGTCGATCCAGGTGCGTCACCTCAGATAACTTGAGCGGAATTGTATGCCCCAGTGGTCATTCTCTTTGGTGACAATCCACAGCGTATCAAACGTGTTGTAGATACTGTCATCGTTGCGACAGCGATGATTTCTAATGGCAAGATGAACTTTGTCATCACCTTCGTGCACGACGTCCATAGACTCGACCGTGGTGTGGTGCCACCCTTCTTCACGCAGCTTCGGCTCGACAGATTTGCTGATCGCGACGAAGTCCTCTCTGGTTTCCACTTGAGCAAATCGACCATTTGCTAGACGAAGGTGCGGATAGTTCAGAGTGTCCGCAAGCGCTTCGTGATCTTGGGCATTGAACGCCGTAATAAATGCACGAGCGCAGTTTTTTGCGATCTCGCTCATGCCTCTGTGGTCTCCAACAAACGCGCTCGATCCTTCTCAAAGCGTTTACCGGCCAGATAGAACAGCGGTATAGCCAGAAGTGAAACGCAAGTAAAAGCAAGAAGTGCCTTTGTATATGGCTCAGAGACACCGGTTGCGAACATCCAGTCTATGGTGACACCGGCGAGTGTGACGCCTAGACCTACGCCAACTAGATTTAACAGCAAGAGGTAGAAGGCGACTACTGTGGCGCGGACATTACCGGGAACAAGCTCTTGGACCGTTGAGAATGTTGGTCCGTAGAAACAACCCAGCTGGAAAAAACCAACGAAGATGCCGATCCAAAAAATCATCGAAGAAGGATCGATCAGTCGGAACGCTATGTTTATAGGGGCGACAGCAATCATGATCCAAAACAAGAACATGGGTCGCCCCATACCGGTCTTTTTGTGGAACCAATCGCTACCCATGCCACCAAAGAGATTTCCGAGGATGCCACCAGCGATGCCAATCCAGCCCGTGTACTGCGCGATTTCCGCGCGATCGAAGCCGCGCTCTTCCACGTACCAAAGTTGATCGAATGACGCAGCACCCAATATAAAGTGGTAAGCGACACCGCCGCCAATTGTGAGCATCAGAGCCGGTGATTTCGGCAAGATGTTCAAGACAGTACGCCCGATCTCTTTAAAGCCAGGCGGTTTCTCGGTATTGACGTGGCGTCGAGGTGTCTCTTTGAACAAGAGCATAACAAGTGCGAGCACAACGCCTATGGCACCCAATAAATAGAAGCAGTTGCGCCAGCCGATTGCAGGACCTAGATAACCCACAATAAGGAGACTAATGCCTGTACCGACAGGGACACCCATGTAATAGAAGCCCGATGCGAATCCAAGTTTGGATGAAGGAAAGCGATCAGACAGCAATGACATAGAAGTTGGCGTCATGATGGATTCACCAACGCCAATAAACATGCGAGGGATTGCCAGGCTAACGAACCCACGTGCCGCACCTGAAACCGCGGTAAGTATTGACCATGCAGCCAATCCAGCGGCAATGAGTCTTGTTCGATTTACCTGATCAGCCAAGGCCCCCATAAAAAGACCCATGGTCGAATAGAAGAATAGGAAAACCAAACCGGTGAGCAAGCCGAACTCAGTGTTAGTCAGTTCAAGGTCGGGAACAATGAAGTTAGCGAAGCTGCCTAGGAGTCCACGATCGATAAAATTCATGACGTTGAGCAGAGTTAGGAAGGCAAGAAAACTCATGCTCCCGGGCATCATGTAATCGTCGTCTTTAGGGTTCCCCGATGCTTGGTCACTCATAGATCTTCCCCTCCCCAGGTTGGTATTCAGTCGAGCGAACGCTCGAGTGTACAGCAACGGGATTAAGTGTCACTGCCGAGACAATAGTTCGGTAGTGTGTTCGCCGAGGCTCGGGGCGACGGTGTTTGCGCGCGGTTGATCGAAAGTCTCACCATCAACGACGAACGGTGAGCGGATCTGGCAGATCGATCCGAGTTTATCTGAGTTGAGTTTTTGGAAGAGATTGACTGCTTGTAGATGTTCGTCGGCGAAAAGATCGTCGAGTGAGTTGATGGGTGCACATGGGATGTCTTCCTGAGACAGAAGTTGTAGCCACCCAGCAGTGGACTTGGTCGCAGCGAGAGAGGAGATCTCTTGATACAGCCAGTCGATGTGCTGGCTGCGCAAGATTGGATTTGTGACTCGCTCATCTTGGGCCAGTGGCGCGTTATCGCATGCAGTAAAGAAGCGAACCCAATGTCGCGTGCTGTACGGCAAGATCGCGATGTAGCCGTCCAAAGTCTTGTGCGGTTTTCGATGCTTGGTCATCAGTCTGTCATAACCAAGTTCGCCTTCCGGAGGAGTAAAGCTGTGTCCGGCGAGGTGTTCCGCCATCAGGAAAGAGGTCATCGACTCAAGCATTGGGGCTTCGATACAGACACCAGTTTGGTGCCGCTCTCGATATGCGATGCCGCCCAACATCGCGATAGCTAGATGCAAGCCGACGACTTTGTCGCACGCGATCGTGCGCACGAATTGCGGAGCGCCGTCGGCATCTTTGTTTAAGTCAGCTAAGCCTGAGCGCGCTTGGATAATGTCGTCGTAGGCTGGGGCATCAGCGTCCGGACCCGTCGAGCCGAAACCAGGACTGAAACAGTAGATGAGCTGACTATTCACCGTACGGAGTGTCTCGTAGTCTGCGCCTAGATTGGTTGCTGACCTAAGCCTCATGTTGTGTACCACAACGTCGGCGTCGCGGACGAGTTCGGTCAGTTGTTCTTGACCCTCATTGCTCTTGAGATCCACAACAACTGATCTCTTGTTTCGGTTGGAGTTCTGAAAACCGGCGCCGACATCGTCTAGGCGCCCAGGACGAGCCGCGCGGAAGACATCGCCTTCGGGAGGCTCGACTTTGATCACGTCCGCCCCTAAATCGGCAATAATTTGCGTCGCGTAGGGACCGAGTACCACTGTCGTCAGATCGATGACGCGAATACCTGAAAGTAGCTTGAACATGATTCGTACAAAATGTTGGGTAGGGTAGTTTAACAACGGACTTGCGAATCGGTATGCATCGCTCTTTAGATGAAATACTGGTACTTGAAGACGACGGTTTGTGAGTAAGATGAAGAAAGATAAAACACATATGAAATTATGGAGAGAGATATGGCTGAAGACGTAACCTCGTTCAACGTGCGGATAATCGAAGAATTTCGCGCAAACAATGGCGTGGTTGGAGCGCCTTTTGCTGGTGCACCTCTGCTGTTGCTCGGGACGATCGGCGCGAAGTCGGGGGCTGCTCGAGTCAACCCGCTTGCTTATACAAAGGATGGCGAAGATTTGATCATCATCGCTTCTTTCGCTGGTGCAGACCAACATCCGCCATGGTTCTACAATCTCAAGGCGAATCCCGAGGTTACCGTAGAAGTTGGCTCAGACACTTATCAAGCGACTGCCCAAATAGTGGACGAACCCGAGCGCACACGCCTGTACACACAAATGGAAGAGCAGATGTCGACGTTCACGGACTACCGAGAAAAGACCGAGCGAGTGATCCCGGTTGTGCGTCTTCAGAGAATCTAGTGCGGTTTTGGTCGAGCCTCTCCATTGGGACCAGGTGTGATGTGAACGAATTGAGATTTTTCGACTACGTTGACGATATGCCACTCGCCTTTTGGGATAACGCACGCCTCGCCCGGTGAGAGAAGAACTGGTGCGTCTGGGTCGGAGTCATAGGTGATTCGTAACACGCCTGAAATGACGTAGAGAATCTCATCGCCGTCTGGATGCATCTCACCACCGTGTGGTGATTCTCCTTCCATGGTCACTACACCAACAGTCATCCCATCCATCCGTTCCGGCGGACCTGGTTTTGCTGCTCTTATCGCGACCGATAGGTCTCGAGAGATATCGATCCTATTGGTATTGGCATCCACTTTGACAACTTTGTCCACGACGATCCTTGTACTTAGCCTGTGGCTAGAGCTTGCAGCCAAACCGTCATTTCAGCAAGCGCGGACCTGCTCTCTAGGTTGTTAGCACTAATGTGCTGTTTGCACCTCTGCTTCGGAGGTGGAATTTGCTGTCTTCACAACATAACTACGAATTGCTTGGGCTTGGTCTTCGTCGATGACGTCATCGAAAGATGCCATACCTAACGCTTCGAACATGCCGCCTAGAACGATATTGTTCCAGTTTTCATGGATCGTTGGTGTCGCGTGTCGTAGGTCCCGAATGATCCCGTTTGATGTGGCACTGCCACCGTGACATCGCGAGCAGTAGCGATGGTAGAGCTGCTTGCCGCTCTCAACCTGCATCGGAGTGCCGAAATTTTGTGGTGGTGTAATGTCTGGAATTGCCTTGTCTGCAACTGCAGGTATGGGTTTGTTTGCGCCTAGTTTGAAAGTGAATACCCGACCAGTATTTTGCTTGTGACGTAGTACCTCAGGTTGTCGCACGCCCGCGCCACCTGATCCGGCCACCACTGAGATGTATTGTTCGCCATCGAGAGTGAAAGTTATCGGTGGCGCCATGATGCCGATCTCGACGGATACTTCGTGGAGTATCTTGCCATCCTCGGCTGCGAAGACCTTGAGGTGACCGTCACCAGTGCCCTGAAAAACAAGGTTACTGGCTGTCGCTAGAGTACCGCCATTTGGCCACGTGGCATGTTCAATCTCCCACGCTGGCTGTTGTTTGATCGGATCCCAAGCTAAAAGATACGCTTTGGGTTCGGCACGCATGGCCATGGCTGCGCCAAACTCGTCTGGGGACAGACGGTTGCCGCTGTTGTTGATACCGGTTTCCGGATTGTAGTCGCGTTCAACGGTGTAGATGCCTGCCATGTCGAGCTTGGGGATATAAACGTGGTTGAGGTTCGGGTTGAACGCCATGGGGTGCCAGTTGTGTCCACCCAATGCAGAAGGGAAAATCGGTACTCCGCCACTGGAATCGTACACCCCGCTTTCGATCTCAACAGGTCGACCAGTTACAGGGTCGACATGAGATGCCCAGGTTGCTAGCGCATAGTTTTCCGCTGAAATGAACTCTCCGGTGGCGCGATCGAGGACATAGAAAAAGCCATTTTTAGGCGCCTGCATGAGCACTTTGCGCGGCGTCCCGTCGATCACGAGATCAGCAAGCATGATGTGTTGGGTGGCTGTGTAATCCCAGTTGTCGCCTGGTGTGGTCTGGTAGTACCAGACGAGATCGCCGTTATCTGGGTTTAACGCCAAGATGGATGATAAAAAGAGGTTATCGCCCCCATCTGGGCTGCGCAGTGCGCGCGACCAGGGTGCGCCATTGCCAGTACCGACGTAGAGGAGATTCAGTTCTGGATCGTAGGCAAGCGCATCCCAAACCGTGCCGCCGCCCCCAACTTTCCACCACTCCCCGGTCCAGGTAGGAAGGGCAGTTTCGAGAGCGGAGTGCTCGAGAGGCAGGCTAGGGTCGCCAGGGACTGTCCAAAATCGCCATTCGAGGTCGCCCGTCTCAGCGTCGTAAGCGGAGACATACCCACGCGCACCCAGTTCTGCGCCACCGTTGCCGATAATCACTTTACCTTTAATAATGCGCGGTGCGCCTGTGATGGTGTAGTGAATGTTGTTAACGCGAGTATCTACATTCCACACAGTTTCGCCGTTGGTTCGATCGATACGAACCAGTCGGCCGTCGACAGTGCCGACGTAAACGCTGTCTCCCCAGAGCGCGGCACCGCGATTAACGACGTCGCAGCAGGCCATTCGGCCAAGTTCCCGTGGCGTACCGGGATCGTTTACCCAAAGAATCTTGCCGGTTCGAGCATCCAGAGCATGCACAATGCTCCAGGTACTTGTGAGATACATAACCCCGTCCACAACCAGTGGTGTTGTTTCGTGGCCGCGATATTGGCCAGTGTCGTAGGACCAGGCGAGACCAAGCTCGCCAATGTTTGCGGGGTTAATTTGCTGCAACGGGGAGAAACGTTGCTCGTCGTACGTCCTGCCGTAAGTTAACCAACTGTCGTCGGGTGCGCTGGCAATCTCCGCAGCAGCTACGCCGTTCGCTAATGGAACCTATTCGTCTTCTTGTTGTGCCCCTGAGCAGCCAACTAGTAAAGCCACCAAGCCAAAACCAAGTAGTCTCAAAATTCATACTCCCCTGCTGAACCTTCAAGCCTCGCGAAACACCTCAGGCAATGCAAGTACCCTTTATGTAAACTTAGACCGAGGTTTTCTTGGGAGGAATTGGTGCGTCCATTAGGAATAGGGTTAGCGTTAGGCGTGCTAGCAATTGGCACAGCGTTGGGGCCGTCCAAGGCTGTACTCGCGCAAGCAGAAACAAATCCGCAAGAGTTTTCTGTGGCGACGATCAAACGTGGACGCCAGCTCTACACCGTCCACTGTGTCACGTGTCATGGTAAAGACGGCCGGGGCGATACGGAAATGCGCGAGTTTTTGAAGACCCCGCCCGCTGATTTAACAGATGATCAGTGGGTTTATGGCGGCCATGATGCGGCTGTATATGACGCGATTTATACAGGTCGTGAGGAACGGGACATGCCCGGTTTTAGGGACAAGCTGACAGAGGAGCGGACGTGGTCTGTTGTTAGCTATATACGGTATTTGGGAGGAGAGAGACCATGAGTGATGAAGTTAAGGGTGGAACAGGCGCTGATGTTGAGGCTGCTGATGAGGCTGATTTAGATCGGCGTGGATTTTTGAAGCGTGCCGCCATGGGTGCTGGGCTCGCAGGTACCGCGGCGGCGGGCGGATTAGCGTCTGCCAACGCGAATGCTGCGCCGGTAGAACCACCCATCTCCCGCACCGAAGCACACAAAACATTTCAAGATGCGCCGATCCAGGAATTTGAGTTCCCTGCGCAAGGCGCCGATTTGTTCGCGAAAGCCTGCAAAGAAGAAGGACTCGGTGCGCTTTTTTGTTGTCCCGGTAACTATTCGATAGTTTCTGCTATCGCCAACGCGGGTATCCCGACCTACGGAGGTAGGACCGAAGGGCCAATGTGTTCAGCCGCGGATGGGTTTATACGTGTAACTGGTGAGATTGCGGCTGCTTCTGGAACAGAGGGCCCGGGCTTCACAAATATGATTTGCTCAATCGCTGCAGCTAATTCCGCGCGCAGTCCGCTATTGGTTTTAGCGAGCAATATGTCCGTTGCTGGTGACGATACTGAACGGGGTATCCAACGCGGGTACCAACAACCAACAACCGTCGGGATGAAGAAATACGGCAAGCGCATCGTGGATAAAGCGCGTGTGTTTGAATATGCCGGTTACGCTTTTCGCGCGCTAAAGACGGGTGTGCCTGGTCCAGTCCATCTAGACTTCGTGGAAGAATCTGCTGGTCGAGCTTCAAGCGTTGAAAGCGAGCTCGATCTGGAAAACTACTGGGATAAGTCAAAGTATCGAACCGACTCGGCGTCCTACCCAGACCCCAAGGATATCGACCGGCTTATCAAACTCATTAAGCAAGCAAAGCGGCCGTTGATTGTCGCCAATATGGGTGTGTTCTACAGTAAGGCCTGGGATGTGCTTAGACAAGTTGCTGAACGTGGCAATATCCCAGTCTGCGAAGCGGGTCCAACGCGGGGCCACTTTGGTGACGACCACAAACTATCCGCAACCACTGCGCCCAATGCCATAGGCAGTGTGGATCTTGCGATCCTCATCGGTCAGTACTGCATGCCCACCGTGGGCGAGTATGCATTTGATATCGATTGTAAATACGTGCGAATTGATCCCGAAGCCGGTGACATTGGTCGAAACCTACCCATCGACCTAGGCATAGTCGCTAACGAACGAAGTGCGCTTGAGGTGTTGCTAGACAAGATGCCGCGCATGCGTTTTGAAAGTTGGGTTGCTGAGGTTGCCGCAGCGCGTGAGGCGTTTGAGCGAGAAAACGATGAACACTACAAGAAGGGTCTGACTTATACCGATTCAGTGCATCCGGCGGTGATCGCGACTGAGCTTTCGAACTTTCTCTATCATGGCGACATTCCGAAAGAGCAAGTAACCGTGGTGTCAGGTGGCTTTGGCATCGGCCGATATACCAGGCGGCGACTTCGCGCACATCGCCCAGGACAAATTTGTAACGGCGCGTTCCAATATGGCTCGATTGGTCCAGATGTCGGCTATACCTTCGGTGCAGGCGTTGCTTGTGATCTGGGCGCTGGTGTGCAGAAAGAATATCAGGGTACCCCAGTGGTTGCCGTCACAGGGGATGCGGGCTTTGGGTACTCCGGATTTGAGATCGAGACATTGGCCAAATATCGCATTCCGGCGATTGTTGTTGTGTACAACAACAATGCATGGGGGACGTGGAGTGGCTATGCGAATATGCCTCGGGTTGCCCATGTGCATCAGTTTCAGGAAAACATTCAGTACCACAAAATTGCCGAAGCTTTAGGTGGGCACGGCGAATATGTCCAGACGGCCGACGAGCTGAAACCCGCACTGGATCGCGCTTGGCAGATAGCGGTGAACAATCGACTGCCAACTGTCATTAATTGTCAGGCGAAGAAGGAGTTCTGGCTAGGTGGCAGCGAATGGGGTCCTGGGATGCTGGGCAAAATTGAACCAGGTTGCATGTCGTACAACCACTAGTTGGGGATGGTGATGAAAATTAGAGGGACAACACTCCTAACTGCCGCGGCTTGTTTTCTGCTGATCGGCTGTCAGCCTCAAGAGGAAGTACCGGCTAGTGGTCAGCAGAATGCCACGGATGAGTACGGGCAGTGGGCAAGTTATGCGGGTACCACAGACTCGGCGCAATTTTCGTCGCTAACCCAAATCGACAAAACCAACGTCTCGAAACTCTTGCCGGTGTGGACGTATGAGAATGGTGATACGCCGCATCGATGTACGCCGTTGGTTGTAGGTGAGGTAATGTATATCGTCGCTCGCGGCGGGGTTGCCGCGGTTGACGCGGCGACTGGCAAAGAAATATGGCATGCACCGGATACAGCCGCTCAATATGCTCGTGGCTTGGTCTACTGGCAGGATGACAAGGGAGGCAACGCCCGCGTACTTGTGGTGAAAGAGCACTTTCTTTTAGCCCTCAATCCTCGTGACGGCAGTGTCGTCAGCTCGTTCGGCGATAACGGTCAGATAGATTTGCGACAAAACTTGAATCGTGACCCTGAGACGATCACCCGCGTAAGTACTATGACACCAGGCCGCGTCTTCGAGGACATGATCATTATCGGCTCAGCTGTAGGTGATGAAACCTATGGCGGCGCGCCTGGGGATATACGTGCCTACAACTTGTTGACCGGTGCGCTGGTATGGACCTTTCACACGATTCCTCATCCAGGCGAATACGGATACGACACTTGGCCAGAAGACGCCTACCTCAAAATCGGCGCCGCTAACGCGTGGAGCAACATGGCGATCGACGAGGAACGGGAGATCGTTTATGTGCCAACGGGCGCGCCCTCCTATCACTTCTATGGTGGCAATCGCCATGGCGACAATCTGTTCTCCAACACCTTACTTGCGCTCGACGTTCGTACAGGGAAACGCGTCTGGCATTTCCAAGCAATCCACCACGACATCTGGGATTACGATTTGGCCATGGGGCCGAAACTCCTGACGGTCAATCATGATGGCAAAGACATCGACGCTGTGGCGCTTGCCGGGAAGCATGGGTTTCTCTTTGTTTTCAATCGCGAAAGTGGCGAACCGCTCTTTGATATTGAAGAGCGGCCTGTACCCGCATCCGATGTGGCTGGAGAGTTTGCGTCTCCGACACAGCCATGGCCAGTAGAGCTGCCACCGTTTGCGCGTATAACACTGAGTGCCGATGAGTTAAGTCCGTACTCAGATCCTGAGGAACGTGAGGCTTGGGCGAGTCGAATCAAAGAGGCTCGGAACGAAGGGCTGTTTACGCCGCCCGCGCTCAGGGGTGTTGTGAGTATTCCAGGCTCTCGAGGCGGTGCGCAATTTGGCAATGGCGCCGTAATACCCAACGAGGGACTGTTTTTTCACGCTGTGATCGAGTCGCCGACGATTCCGAAGTTGGACGAGCGTAGCACCTATAATGCTGAGCAATATGCTGGCGCCGGTGCGGAAGAAATCTATGCCACCACATGTGCTGTCTGTCACGGTGCCAACGGGGCAGGGCAGCCGCCGCTCTTTCCAGCGCTGTCTGGAATTTCCGCGAGGCTTTCACAAAGTGAGTTCGCGGACGTACTAGCCAATGGCCGTGGGCGTATGGCAGCGTATCCCGACATACCCGAGACTCAAGTGAGTTTGTTGATGGCCTATGTTGATGAGCTTTCAGACACGAACCTCTCCAACATGGAAGTACAGTCACAAGTCGCCGATGCACAGGAGCCATTTCGCAGTGGCTACCATCACTTTTTCAGTGACAATGGTCTAGTTGGTCCCCCGCCGTGGTCAAAATTGATGGGTTGGGATCTCAATACAGGTAAGGTTTTGTGGGAAAAACCCTACGGCGATGTTATCCAGCTTGCCCAGCGGGGTATTACCGGGACTGGCTCGCTGTTCCCGACGAATAGCCTAGCCGCAACTGGGGCAGGATTACTCTTCTCTGTCACGAACGACCGGAAGATCCGGGCTTGGGATCAGGCCAATGGCGATGTGCTTTGGGCGCACGACATCCCAGCTGATCCAGGTGGTATTCCAGCGATCTATGCAGTCGATGGTCGCCAGTATGTGGTCGCTGCAGCCACCCGCGGTGAAAGGGAGGTGCACGGTCTGAAAGGCAAGTACGCCTACGTGGCCTTCGCGCTTCCGGAATGACCAGGTCGTTAAGTGAAGAGACCGACTATATTCGTAGTCGGCTCAAACACTATGCCGAACGAGGAACGTTCTCTGGGGTGCGAGAGCTCCCTATCCGAGGCAATAAACACGCGTTCAACTTTCAGTGGTTGTTGGGTGCTGAGTTTAGTTTGCTATGGGATCCGAGTAGGCGCGAATTGTTGTTTGAGAACTTGTTACCCAAGTTGTCTTATCCAAGTTTCTTGGACCGGGAAATCCGCCGGTTTACCCATGAGCGTAGTACTAGCGAATTGCCGGAACACCGCAGGGTTGATCCTGGCAAGGCGTCTGTCCGCTATAGCAATCGCAAAGGTGACGGTCAGATAGCTGTCAAACTCTCGAATGGAGATGCAGTTTACGGTTTGAAAGCGGCCCTAACGTTTGTCAATGATCTCTTTGCCTGGTTGCACATGTATCACATCGATTATTTGCACCGAGAGTTTGGCGTCCCAGAGGAGTAGCCTAGGATGGCGCTCGCAGCAGGTCGATCCTGTTGGGGATTTCAAATAGGTAGCCTTCGGGAGTTCGATTAGACTCGAAACACGCTTGCACGACCTTCAGCTGCTCACTCGTTATATTGTGATCCGTGTGGGATACGTTTAGAAAGCGTTTTTTGAGCTGTTCAAATGAGCGCATGTTGATTAGGGTTTTGAAGAAGTGCTCTGTCACTAGTTCCAGTTTGTTGTTATCGACCGCACTCTGGATAGCTTCGAATGCTGCCAAACGCACGGCCTCTTCATCGTGGAACACTCGGATGACCTCGTTGTACGCTCCCGCGAACACGGGCTCCGAGATGTAAATAAGACCCCCCGGCTTCAATACTCGAACGATCTCCGCAAATGCATCGTCAAGGTGGTGCAGATCGACGTGATGCAGAGACTTAAACATCATGACCACGTCGTAGGAGTTATCTGGCTCATGGATGGTTTCGGCACCGTAGGACTTGAACGTCACCCGAGCTACTTTGGTCTCTAGGTTTTTTGCGTGCTGGACTTGATCGATCTCTGCAGCAGTTACCTGAACAGTGTCAGAGAGTGCAGAGATCTGTTTGGTCTTTTCCGCGGCGCCGCAACCGAGCTCGAGAATTTTCACGCCTTCAAGGGGTACCAATCGTTGGATGACTGCCATTTCCTCTTCGATTGCTTGATCCGATGGTCCGATGAGCTGCATGGTGTCTCCTGTTGGATCGAACCACTTTACTAAATTTGCATTCCCTACGCTTCGAGTTAGCCTGTTCAGAACCAAGGGGATGCCAAGAGGCAAAGGGGAGAAGAGAGCGATGAGTTATGAAGAGATTATTTACAACAAGGCAGATCAAATAGCGACGATCACTTTCAATCGTCCCGACCAACTAAATGCGCTCACGCAGAACATGCGCGGCGAGATATTAGAAGCGACGCAAGACGCGAGTGCTGACGATGACGTTCGGGTACTTGTGTTGCAGGGTGCTGGACGCGGTTTCTGTGCTGGGGCTGATTTAGCGGCAGGTGGTAGGAGCAAGGTTGATCCAGAAGCTGCCAACAGCAAGCTGCCACGAGATGGTTTTCAAGAAGCTTTCGCTCGGGTTATGTGGGATATGCCCAAACCGGCGGTTGCTGCCATCAACGGTCCCACTGCTGGTTTAGGTTTCGGCATGGCACTGTCCTGTGATATTCGTATCGCATCAACACAGGGTAAATTTGCGTCTGCCTTCTCGCGCATCAGCTTGGTGCCAGAAGCATGCATGACGTTCTACTTGCCGAGAATTGTTGGTTTGGCCCGGGCTGCGGAAATTTTATACACCGGTCGCCAAGTTTGGGCTGAAGAAGCTCTCGGCATGGGCTTGGTGAATCAGGTTGTTGAGCCTGACAATCTCGAAGGTGCAGTCGCAGAAATGGCCAGGACACTGGCTGACGCAGCGCCGATTGCCATTCAGTTGACGCGTCGGGAACTCTACCGAGGGTTGGAAGGTACGTTTGGTAGTCAGTTGGAAATGGAGCTATTCCATCAAAAATTTGCCGGGCAAAGTTTGGACGCGCGGGAGGGACCGCGCGCCTTCATGGAGAAACGAGCCCCAGAATTCCAGGGCCGATAACGATATACGACGAGGGAGAGGAAAATGAGCGAAGTGAAATCACCTGGACGGCTGGGTAACCCAGAAATGACTTTTGAAGAAGATCCGCGAGCGGATCCTCGAATTGCTGCTGCTTTCGGATTGATGGCGCTTGCCGAAGGTGTTGACCCCATAGGCCCCGATGCCAGCTATGAACAAGCACTTGAGTACACAGCCGCTTTTGAGAAAGTCGGTGAAGCTGGCCACCCCATGATGTTGGAGGCGATGCCTGCGTTTGACGGTGTTGAGTCTTCTGTCGAAACCATCGAGGGTGTGGACGGCAATCAAATCACACTCTACATCGAGCGACCCAAGGCTCAAACAGGCCCCTTGCCTTGTATTGTGCACATGCATGGTGGCGGTATGGTTTTGGCTGCAGCCGCAGATCCGATGTACATCCGGTGGCGCAAGATCCTTGCCGAAACTGGGATGGTTGTCGTTGGTGTGGAGTTCCGCAACGGTGGTGGAAAACTCGGCAATCACCCATTTCCTGCTGGTTTGAACGATTGCGCGACAGCGACCCAGTGGGCTTACACGAACAAGGAAAGTCTGGGGGTCTCAAAAATCGTTCTCTCTGGAGAGTCGGGAGGGGGCAATTTATGCATAGCCACCGCGCTCAAGGGTTTGTCAGAAGGTTGGATAGAACAAATTGACGGCGTTTATGCCCTGTGTCCATACATTTCCGGTACCTACACCAAACCTCCATCAGAGCTTGCGTCCTTGGTTGAAAACAATACCTACATGTTGGATTGCGAAATGATGGGAAGTCTTGTGAAGGTCTATGACCCAGCTGGCGAGCACGCCAGCAATCCGCTTGCTTGGCCTTTGCAGGCATCGACGACAAGTCTCGCAGGACTGCCACCACATATCATCTCGGTAAACGAGCTTGATCCGCTGCGTGATGAAGGGCTTGAGTACTATCGAAAGCTCGCCAACGCTGGGGTTTCCGCTGTTGCCAGAACAGTGCATGGCACGCCACATGGAGGCGACATGGGTTTTGTCGATGTGGCACCTGAGATTACGGCTGAAACCGTTCGCTCGTTGCACGGCTTTGCGAGCTCGTTGGGCTAACACCGTAGCATTAGAAGGAGAGTTGTATGGGCTTGAGAGGAGACGCTGCGATCGTTGGTGTTGCAGATTACGAAAATGAACGGAAATACACAGGACCACGCGCATTTCAGATTGAACAGTTTGCAGACTTAACCCGCTTGGCGCTTGAGGATGCAGGTCTCAAGAAAAGTGATCTAGATGGAATTTGCTGCACATCAGTACGCGAGACGAGCATGTTTGCACCCGCGACGTTAGCGGAGTATCTGGGTCTGCACGTCAATTTCGCCGAGAGTGTCGATCTGGGCGGGGCATCACCCGTCGGAATGATCTGGCGCGCTGCAGCAGCGATTGAGTTGGGAATATGTCAGGCAGTCGTTTGTGGTGCTCCAGCCCGCCCAATACCATCCAACCCGACGCCGCATACGAAAGATTCCGGCCGTTTCTTTGGCTCAACGAGTCCGAACTGGGGTTCCCCCCAAGCGGAGTTTGATATTCCCTACGGGAATGTTGCGCAGAACGCGGGCTATGCGCTTATCGCACAGCGCTACGCTTCTGAGTATGGCTATGATGAGCGCGCGTTAGCCAAAATTGCAGCGGATCAGCGTACCAATGCCCAAGGCAATCCCAAGGCAACGTTCTTCGGCCAGCCCATCACAATCGATGATGTCATCGCAAGCCCGGTAATAGCGGATCCATTGCATATTCTTGAAATAGTTATGCCGTGTGCAGGTGGCAGTGCTGTAATCGTTGCGAACAAGGCGCTCGCGGCCAAAAGCAAAAACCGACCGGTTTATGTGACTGGCTTCGGCGAACGATTGACCACCAAGTCGACGACCTATCAAGAAGATATGACCCAAACGCCTGTGGGACCTGCCTCGCAAAGCGCGTTCGCGATGTCAGGCAAAAAACCCAGCGAAGTCGATGTTGTTGAGCCATACGACTGTTACACGATCACCGTTCTCCTCACCCTTGAAGACTCTGGGTTCTGTGGCAAAGGGGAGGGGATGCAATTCGTGAACGAACACGACCTAACGTATAAGGGTGACTTTCCTGTGAACACCCACGGCGGCCAACTGGGCGCGGGTCAGGCTGGGCTCGCTGGGGGCATGTCTCAAGTGATTGAAGGTGCTCGGCAAATTATGGATAAGGCAGAAGCGCGCCAACTTTCAACCTGCGACACGGCGCTGGTGACCGGAACAGGTGGCATCATGAGTGAGCAGTCAGCGATTATTCTGGAGGGCGCGTAGTGAGTGACCAACTTGCACGGCCGATGCCAGTGCCAACGCCCATGTCTGAAACCTTCTGGCAGGGGCTGAACGACGAAAAGGTGTTATTGCAGCGATGTGACGACTGCAGTGCGTGGGTGTTCTATCCGCGATCCAACTGTTCCAATTGTCTATCTCGGAACCTGACTTGGGAACGGGTTAGTGGTGAAGGGGAGATATACAGCTTTACCATTGCGCGTCGTCCGACCGCGCCCCACTTTGTAGGATTGGAACCGCAATTTATTGCGGTGATTGAACTGAGCGAAGGGGTGCGCGTGAACAGTGTGATCGTGAACGTAGAAGAGAGCGATCTGAAGGTAGGAATGAAAGTCCGTCCGGTGTTCGATGCAAGCCAAGGTGACCAGACTTTGCTGCATTTTGCGCCGGCCTAGATTCTAACGTCCCCCTCCACGCGAGATGGTTAGGTATTTGCCAGCCGCCGTGCAAAGCGTTCGGCAGCCGGAGATAGCCCACGAGACTTTTGCAGCGATTTGCGCCAGACGAGTCCAAGTCGTCGGGTGATCGTGAGACCGGCTACGTCGATCTGACGTACAAGCGCTTGATCCTGAACACCGAGTTTGGAAACAAAGGCTAGGGAGCCCGTGGTCGAAACCATTCGCAAAATGGCTGGAATGGACCGCAACTCCATAACGACGTTAATTTCGATGCCTGATTCCCGCAGGCTCGAATCCACAATCTGACGTATAGCACTGCCGCCTTCGAAACCGACAAAATTTTGCCCGTCTAACAACTCAACGCCAACCGTGTCTGATAGTGCGATTGGATTGTCGCGTGCGGCGATCAGCACGATCTGATCGTCAACGAGAGGTCGTACTTCTAAATCTGCAGTTCGCACCGGTAGGGTGACTAACCCGAGTTCGAGTCGGCCTGTCGAAACGTCGTTGGCGATCTCAGCTGAGCTCGCCTCTTTGACATGAAAGTGCACGCCGGGAAAATCGCGCTGAAAGTGAGCGATAGCGTCGGGTAAGACAAAGGAAACGGCGGTCGCGCCGCCACCAATTCGAACGGTGCCACCTTCGACACTTTGTAGACTCGCCACCTCAGCTTTCAAACTATCGTAGCGATCAATCAAGAGCCTCGCTTCTTGCTCGACGAGCACCCCGAGTTCCGTGAGTCGTGCGCCTTTACGGCTTCGACTAAAAAGCTCAACGCCAAATTCTTCCTCAATCTGTTGAATTCTACGAGTAAGGGCAGGTTGGGTGAGACCTAGCCGGTTTGCAGCTTCAGTGATTGCGCCTGCATCTGAGACGGCGACAAGGGAGCGAAGGCGGTCGAGGTCCATAACTATGTTCTTTAAGGCGTTGTCCTGAACATAACATAAAATATATCTATGTTTAGCATTAAAACTATCCATTTTACGCATGCAAACGAGACTGTTAAATTGGCGCCAAATTCAATCGCTGCGGCCCTGCTCGCACTCCACCTAGCAAACATCTAAATAGACCTAGACAAATAGACACAGACAAATAGACACAGACAAATAGACCTAGACAAATAGATACAGACAAATAGAAGGGAACACTATGCTTGAAGAATATCGAGCCCACGCCGCTGAACGTGCCGCCATGGGCATTCCGCCACTGCCACTGACTGCTGACCAAGTCACCCAACTTATTGATTTGCTTAAGAATCCCCCTTCTGGTGAAGACCAATTCTTGATAGATCTAATCACAGACCGGGTGCCACCTGGCGTGGATGATGCGGCCTATGTGAAAGCGGCATTCCTAGCCGATATCACCAAAGGTGACGCCGAATGTGGGCTAATCAGTAAAACCGCTGCGACTGAACTTTTAGGCACCATGCTCGGCGGCTACAACATCATTCCGTTGGTGGAGCTTTTGGAAGACGATGAGCTTGCGGCATTGGCAGCTGAGCAGCTGAAAGGGACGTTGCTCATGTTTGATGCTTTCCACGACGTGGCTGCGAAAGCTAAGGGCGGCAACGAACATGCGCAAGCCGTTATGCAGTCTTGGGCTGATGCGGAGTGGTTTCAGGCGAGAAAGGACGTACCCGAAGTAATTAAGCTAACCGTTTTTAAGGTCACGGGTGAGACGAACACTGATGATCTGTCTCCAGCGCAAGATGCTTGGTCTCGTCCAGACATTCCCCTGCACTCGCTGGCTATGCTGAAAAACCCTCGCGAAGGCATCACCAATGCGATTGAGCAAATTGAAGCGTTAAAGAACAAAGGGAATCCGGTCGTCTATGTTGGTGACGTGGTCGGAACCGGTTCTTCGCGCAAAAGTGCGACGAACTCAGTGCTCTGGACGATGGGTGACGACATTCCGCACGTTCCGAACAAGCGACAAGGTGGTGTTGTCCTCGGCGGAAAAATCGCACCGATTTTCTTTAACACCGTGGAAGACTCCGGCGCTCTGCCAATTGAGTGTTCTGTCGATAACATCGCCATGGGTGACACTATTGTTGTCAAACCTTATGAAGGTAGGGTTGAAAACGAAGCCGGTGACTTGATCAGTGAGTTTGAACTCAAGACCGAAGTGCTTTTGGACGAAACAAAGGCAGGTGGTCGCATTCCGCTGATCATTGGTAGAAGCCTCACAGAAAGAGCACGCGAAACACTGGGGTTGGGTCCAACTGATGCCTTTAGGCGCCCTGAAAACCCGACTGAAACTACGGCTGGATTTACGCTCGCGCAGAAGATCGTTGGGCGAGCGTGTGGCATGCCTGAAGGTGAAGGTGTGCGGCCAGGTACATATTGCGAGCCGCGGATGGGTACTGTTGGGTCCCAGGATACTACTGGGCCAATGACTCGCGACGAGCTGAAAGAGCTTGCTTGTCTTGGTTTTTCAGCAGACCTCGTCATGCAGAGTTTTTGTCATACGGCGGCGTACCCAAAGCCAGTCGATATTGATACTCAGCACACACTGCCTGACTTTATCCAAAACCGAGGTGGCGTAGCTCTACGCCCAGGTGACGGTATTATCCACAGCTGGTTGAATCGCATGTTGTTGCCTGATCAAGTCGGCACGGGTGGAGATTCACACACGCGTTTCCCCTTGGGGATTTCATTTCCAGCAGGATCTGGCTTGGTCGCTTTTGGCGCAGCGCTGGGCGTCATTCCGCTCGATATGCCGGAATCAGTGTTGGTTCGTTTTACCGGCAAGAAACAGCCCGGCATCACGCTGCGGGATCTCGTAAATGCAGTTCCCTATGCAGCTTTACAACGTGGACTTCTGACGGTTGAGAAGCAAGGAAAGAAGAACGTATACAACGGTCGCATCCTCGAAATTGAAGGCCTGCCCGAAGATTTAACAGTTGAGCAAGCATTTGAGCTTTCGGACGCGTCGGCCGAGCGATCTGCCGGTGGCTGTACGATCAACTTGTCAGAGGCATCAGTAACCGAATACCTGCGCTCAAACGTAGTGATGTTGCGCTGGATGATCGCGAATGGATATGGGGACGTCCGCACGCTCGAACGCCGTGCTGTTGCTATGGAAGAGTGGCTCGCGAATCCCCAGCTGCTTCGGGCAGATGCGAATGCCGAGTATGCGGAAGTGATTGAAATCAACATGTCTGAGATCACAGAGCCGCTACTCGCGTGTCCTAATGATCCGGACGACGTGAAACCTTTGTCCGAAGTACAAGGTACGACAATCGATGAAGTCTTCATCGGTTCCTGCATGACCAATATCGGACACTTCCGAGCAGCGGGTAAGTTGTTGGAAGCTGCGGGCGAAGTGATCCCCACACGTCTGTGGATTGCCCCACCGACAAAGATGGATGAAAGCCAGTTGATGGAAGAAGGTTATTTCAACATCTTTGCCCAAGCGGGTGCGCGCACGGAAATGCCTGGTTGTAGCCTGTGCATGGGTAACCAGGCGCGGATCCAACCGGGCTCAACCTGTGTCTCTACCTCGACTCGTAACTTCCCAAATCGGTTGGGCCAAGGGTCGAACGTCTACTTGGCGTCTGCTGAACTCGCGGCGATCGCGTCTGTGATGGGTAAGTTGCCAACAAAAGATGAGTATCTTGAGTTTGCCGCACGCATAGATTCCATGGGCTCGGAAATTTATAAGTACCTGAACTTTGACCAAGTGCCTGAGTTTCTAACGGCAGCGGAAGAGGGTCGATCACTCGCCAAAGAGATAGTCGTTCAAGCGTAGCGGAAACTTTGGGCTTTCTAGAGGAACAGAGATGACACAAGCAGATTTAGTGATTCGCAATGCGCGGATAGTAGATGGTACTGGTAGCTCTGAGCTGCAGGGGGATGTGGCGATAAGGGACGGCAAAATCTTGTCGTTAGGTAAGATTGATGTTGAAGCAAGTGAAGAGCTCGATGCTGCAGGCAAGGTCCTCGCACCTGGCTTTATTGATATACATACTCACTTTGACCCACAACTCTGCTGGGATGGGTTGGCAACACCTTCCCTTGAGCATGGCGTGACAACAGTTGTGATCGGCAACTGTTCTTTGAGCCTGGCGCCTGTTAGAGAGGGCGGCTCGGATAAGATCGTCAGTATGTTTGGTGTCATTGAAGATATTAAGAAACGTACCTTTGATGAAGCCGTGCCATTCAGTTGGGAGACCTTTGAGGAATACTTAGACTTTATTCGCCCGACATTAGGTATCAACGTGGCTGCGTTGATTGGTCACTCAGCGCTCCGTTACTACGTAATGGGCGCTGCAAGCCAGGAACGGGCTGCCACCCAGGATGAGATTGACGAGATGTGTCAACTTGTTGAGGAGGCAATGGCTGCGGGTGCCGCGGGTATCTCTTCGTCATATGTCGACATGGACGAGAATATGCATCCGGTACCCAGCCGGTTTGCAGAGTACGAGGAAAAAGAAGCGCTCGCCAAGGCGATGGCAAAAAGTGGTCGTGGTGTGTGGCAAGTTGTGCCTTATTTCCCAGACCCGAAACAACAACTAGAGAACATTGAGGAGCTTGGCGATATTAGTGTTGCGGCAGGAGTGCCGTGCTCGATTCAGCCCGTCTTATCCTCACCCACCTCACCGGTTGCTGAAGAAATCACACAAGCTTTAGAAGCGCAGCATCAGCGCGGTGGCCGCGTTTATGGGCAAGTGATGCCGCGATGCTTCGATATGAATATGCGCTTGGCGGAAACCAGCATGTTGTTGTTTGCGCTGCCGACATGGAAAGGCATTATGGATTTGGCCCGACACGAAAGGCGCGCTAAGTTTGAAGATCCAGCCACTCGAGAAATTCTCGTGAAAGAAATGAAAGAGGCGCAAGGGATCAGCGGTGCCTTGCCATTCTTGCTCGTTGGCTCAGTAGAGTCAGAAGAGAACAAGCAGTATCAGGGACGCTCCTTGATGGAGATAGCTCAGGCAGAAGGCAAAGAGCTTGGTGAGGTCATCCTCGACCTATCGCTGCGAGATGATTTGAACACTGAGTTCAAGCTACAAAATGTGCTGAACGCTGACAAGGCATCGGTTGCGCAGCTCATAGAACATCCCCTACTGCACTTTGGCGCATCAGACGCTGGCGCTCACATCACCCAGTTTTGTGGCACTGGTGACACAACGCATATGTTGGAACACTTTGTTCGAGATACAGGACGATTGACCTTAGAGCGTGCCATACATCGTATGACTGGCGAGGTGGCGAACGATTGGGGTCTGGGGGACCGCGGCACGATAGAGCCGGGCAAAGCTGCGGATCTGGTACTTTTTGATCTAGACGAGCTTAAGTGTGGCGCCGAGGAGTTTGTTGACGACTTCCCTGGAGAGGCAAACCGCTATGTCCGCAGATCTGAAGGCTACAAAGCGGTGATTGTTAATGGTGAGATTGTTTATGACGGTCTTGGTTATACCGAGCAACGCCCGGGTCAAGTGGTATAGCGCCACGCTTATCATCAAGAGTTGTGCCGCCAAACATGCGGTCTTGGGTTTCTGCCTTTAGTGCTTCCAGCTCCTCCTGAAGCGCTTGGCGACCCGCTTCTGCCTTGGGGTCGTCGGGGTAGTAAGCCAACTCTGAGTCGGGATCGCCTGCCACGCGTGTGCCGGTAAGGACCCTCGGTTGATTGTAGTCGTAGGGTTTAGCTCGATGCAGGAGCGCTCGGTTGTCCCATATAAGAGTGTCGCCTGCGCTCCACTTATGTGTGTATACCCGAGCTTCGTCTGCAACCACGAATTCAACCAACGATTTTAGTAAGGCTTGGCTTTCTTGGCGAGATATGCCGGGTACGCCAAACGCGTGACGCCCAACGAACACGTTCTTAACGCCCGTCTCTGGATGAACTTTGACCAATGGGCGTAAGTACGCTTCCCCATGATAGATGGTGCCTTCCTTCTGCGCTGGGAAGTCGCCGAGATCATTCGCTTGTGAAAACTGAGTGGAGTGGTACGCCGCTAAGCTGGCAATCTTATCCTTAGTGGTGGCGTCTAAGGCTGCATAACCGGCTCGCATATCCGCAAGCTGAGTTTCGCCGCCCTCTGCGGGAACCGTGACCGCTGACAGCATTGCGCACTTACTGCTGATGGGCCAGTAAGTCGAATCCGTATGCCACGCTTCGTTGCCGACATTAGTCCGCATTCGTTGGGTCGTGAGCGGTATCACCTCACCGTAGCTACCGTCTTTGTGTTTTTCTTGATTAGCCATTGGCATGGCGCCAAATTCGAGCTTGCCGAAACGTGAGCCGAAATCAATGTTCTCTTGGTCAGAGAGGTGCTGGTCAGGAAATACGAGGAAGCCGTACTCAAGGAAAGCGGTTTTGATGGTCGCGAACGAGTCGTCGTTCAACTCTGGCAGTTTGATGCCGCGAACTTCGGCGCCGAACGTCTTCCCGAGTACTGGGGTAATCGTGATATCAGACATAGATCGGTCTCCTTTGTCTGCGGTAGAGAGTACAACATTCCGTAGGAAAGTTGACCGGTAATTATGGCTAAATTGACCAAACGTTTGGATGGTTGTTTGTAAGTTATTGATATTTAAAGGTTATAAAAGTGGCACCGATCTTGCTCTATAAGTATTGAAAGACAACTACATGGAATTTTTCGATGCAAGATCAGACAAAAGCAAACCTAACCAACGAGAGCATTTGGGTGCGGCTTATCTATATGGTGGTTCTAGGGATTGCCTACGCCGTCGCTGAAGCGGTGGTATTTGTCGTTGCGATATTTCAGTTTCTCGCTGCATTGATTACTGGTCAGGTCAACCGGCCGTTGCATGACTTTAGTGCGAATCTTGCGGTATACGTCCTTAAGATTGTGCAGTTTCAAACGTTCAATACTGAAGAAAAACCGTTTCCATTTTCCGATTGGCCCGATGCGGAAGTTGGTGAGACGCCGTGGCGCAAGGATTACGAGGATTACGAGGAGGACGCTGAAACAGTCTCTGAAAATGCGTCTACTGATCAAGTCGCACCGGAAGCAGAAGTTGTGGAATCGGACCCGCCTACTAGCACTGAATCTAGTGCAGACGATTCAAATGAAAGTAAGCCCGCAGAAGACAAGCCGCTCTAACGCTTTAATTTGAGCGCGCGGCGAACGCCAGGCCACTCCAACCAGTTGTCCAACAGAGCGTCTGGATGGTTGTAGACATTCTCTTCTGCTCGCGCGCTCGATGTACAACGGAAATACACCATGAATCTCGGATCGCTTGTGGTGACTGACGTGCCACCATGTGGGGTTGAAAAGTGGGCGATGACCGCATCACCCATGTTCAGACGCATCAGTGTGGGCTTTGGCCAAATTTTACCGTCAGGTGTACGAACACTTTTGTTTGCATAGAGTTCACGTAGCTTGTCTGGATAGTGTCGTAGACCATGTCGGTTCGGCGCACCGCGATCTTCTCGAGGCCAATCGGGTCCGTCTGGACCCAGCGGACCCCCAAGTGCGTCTTGCGATTGAAAAAACGTCTCCATGTGTTTGTGACCGCCTTTGAGCAAACCCAGATTGCCACAGCCGAGGGCACGTTGATCCGAAAGGGCGACGCCAACAAGCGCGGTAAAATTCGCAATGTTGGCATTGAATTCTGGAAATGTGAGACGTCCTCCGTTTGTACTCCGTTCAACCTGCCAGGCCGCTAGATGACGTCCCCTAATGTTGGTCCCAGCCCTTGGCGGTGGCGTTCCACCATTCCAAAGTCCATCGAGATGGCCAGCCCATTGGTTGTGGGGTGTGTCCCGATTTTGGTAGCCAGTTTCGTTAGTAACTTTGTCACGATCGTCGGGATAGAGCGTTGCTAACTGCGCGCCCCGTACTTCTCGGACGGCGTCTCCGAGCGCTTTCTCGAGGCAGCGCTTGATGTTGGTCTGATTAAATAGGTCCATAAACCTGGGATCGCCGCCCGAGCGAAATGCGGCTTGCGCGGCTTCTGCGAGATCGGAACTTGCCTTGTTAGTAGCGCCGTACCGAATAGCGTTTCTCAGGCTCCCCACCTGCTCGAACAAGAGACGTCTAGCCGCAATTGCCATATTTGCGGGAACGGCTTTGGGTAGAACCAGAAAACCGTCTCGATGAAAACGTTTAGCCTGTTCTGGTGTCATTGCTTAACTCTAGTGATACCCGCGTCGTCCTGGCTTAGTCCCAGTTCCGACAACAAAGTCGACGCTTCACTGGTAAAAGGTTTAGCCGGAGGCTGGGTCGAGAAACCGCCACCGTCCATATGCACGGGTGGTGCCAGGACTCTTATCTGGCCGCTCTCGTGCTCAACCAAACTAAACATGCTGTTAGCGTTGGCTTGTTCATCCTCAAACATTTCGACTGGCAATTTCACGGTGGATATAGGCACCCCCGCTTGATTGAGAAGTTCCGTCCAATGTCTCGAAGGTTGTGTTCTGATGAGCGCCTCGACTTCTTTCTGTAGCGAATCGATGATCTCTGCCGATGCAGTTAGAATTGAACCTGATGGAGGCGTAATACCAAGCGCTGAGTTAAATCGATCTTGCAGCCCTTTGCTTGCACAAGCTAACGCAATCGTACCGTCGGCTGTCTCGTAGGTGCGGAAGTAGATGTTCCTAATGGCATAAGCCCGGATACCTGGGACGGAAGCGAGCTGTTCTTCGTACGGTGCCCCGTCAACGCGCAGTTGTTTGATCCGTAGCAAAGCCTTGTCGTGTGCTGGCTTGTCTAGATCCTCGTGACGCGTAAGTTGATTGTTAGCTAGTGTCATCGCTGCCTGCATTAGACTGACGTCAACAATGCCGCCCCGTCCAGTTCGCTCTCGGCGTAGCAGCGCTGAGCTGACACCGAATGCCAGTGACGTTGCGGCCATGTAGTCAGATATGACAGGTTCCCCGGGTGCAGGTCGATCGTCGACGATGCGGCCCATGGCAGCCATTAGACCACTACGCGCTTGCACGACGATGTCCATGCCAGCAAGCATTGCATCGGGACCCTTTTTGCCGAAAGGGGTTATTTCGCCAACAATTAATCTGGGGTGTTTCGCAAGCAAATCCGCTGAACCGAGACCGATTTCCTCAGCGAGCCCTGGACGGAAATTCATTAGGACTACATCCGCAGAGGTGACCAGAGCGTCGATAACAGGTTTAGCTGTGGGGTCGCTAACATTCAGTGGGAGTGAGTGTTTGCCGCGGTTGCGTGATACAAAGATGCGAGAATCCTTCGGCGATATCTCGCCCATGTGCCGGTTCGGGTCACCAGCCATGCTCTCCACCTTAACGACATACGCACCGCCTTCGGCGAGAAGCTGGCCGCAGAACGGCACAGCAACGAACTGGCCAAATTCGATGACTCTAATCCCGGCAAACGGTTGAGTATCCGACATGCTTAACCCCGACCAATGAATGGCATTTGGGTTGCCATGACAGTCATGAATTGGACGTTAGCAGCTAGATCCATATTGGCCATATACACCACCGCTTTGGCGACGTTGTCTACGTCCATGGTGGGCTCTGGCTGCATTCGTCCATCGGCCTGTGGAACCCCGTCAGCCATCCTTGCAGTCATTGGCGTTGCTGCGTTGCCAATGTCGATCTGGCCACACGCGATGTTGTATTTGCGGCCATCGAGCGAAGTAGATTTGGTCAATCCTGTGATTGCGTGTTTGGTTGCAGTATAGGGCGCTGAGTTAGGTCGCGGCACATGCGCGGAAATGGAGCCGTTGTTTATAATTCGCCCCCCCCATAGGCTCTTGGTCTTTCATAATTCTGAAAGCGTGCTGGGTACATAGAAATGAGCCAGTCAGATTTGTGTCGACGACGGCTTGCCAATCATCAAACGAAAGGTCTTCTAAGAGCCCAAGCGCACCGCGACCGGCGTTGTTAAATAGCAGGTCAAGGCGGCCAAAGGTTGCGACTGACTTTTGAAAGAGCGCCTCTAAGCTGTCTGGGTTGCAAACATCTGTGGGGACAACAAGTGACTTAGCGCCGTTCATCATACTGACCGTTTCTTCGAGGGGTGCTGTTCTGCGTCCTGCGAGAGTTACGGTCCATCCTGAATTCGCCAATTCGATTGCTGCGGCTCTGCCCACACCCGAACCTGCCCCGGTAATTAGTGCTACTCGATCTGTCATTTAGCTCCCCTGTTAGTGTTGGAATTATCGTTGCATTGACGACGACAAGCAAAACTAGCTCAGAAACGATTTGGTTTAATTTGCAGTTGTCGGGTCTTGCCGAATTTTTTTCGAAGCTCTGTTAAAATGGGCGGTTGGAAGCGAATTTGATTGGGGAAGACGATGAGCGAAGGGATGCAAGTAGTTGATGAGAAGTTGGATTTTGATCCGGATGCGCTTCGAGAGAAGTATCGTGCTGAGCGAGACAAGCGCTTGCGGGCTGAGGGCAATGAGCAGTATCAAGAAGTCGTCGGCGACTTCAGTAACTATATAGATGATCCCTATATCGATGAGGTGATTGAGCGTGAGCCAATTGTCGATGAAATGGACATCATCGTTGTTGGTGGTGGCTTTGGCGGCCTTATAACTGGCGCGCGCTTCCGCGAACTTGGTTTTGATCGCGTGCGGATTATCGAGAAGGGTAGCAACTTCGGTGGCACTTGGTACTGGAATCGCTATCCGGGGGCGGCTTGCGATACCGAGTCCTATATCTATCTGCCGCTCTGCGAAGAACTGAACTTCGTTCCTAAAGAAAAGTACACCCACGCACCTGAAATATTGCAACACAGTCAAAATATAGGTGAACACTACGATCTCTATCGCGATGCCTGCTTTCAGACAGAAGTTACCGGTATGGAATGGGATAGTGGCGACAATCGCTGGACTGTCAGGACCAATCGTGATGATGAGGTGCGTGCAAAGTTCGTCATCATGTCGAATGGTCCATTGAACAGACCCAAATTGCCTGGCTTGCCGGGGATCAATGATTATCAAGGGCACACGTTTCATACCAGCCGGTGGGATTATGAATACACCGGAGGTGGACCAGAAGGTGGCCTCGAAAACTTAGCGGACAAACGGGTGGGCATCATCGGGACAGGGGCAACCGCTGTCCAATGCATCCCTCATCTCGGCCGTGCCGCGAAGGAACTATTTGTTTTCCAGCGGACACCATCGTCGGTCGACGTGCGTGCGAACCGTCCAACAGACCCAAATTGGGCTCAAGGATTGGAAGAAGGTTGGCAACGCAATCGCATGGAGAACTTCAATACGCTCACTTCTGGTGGCATCGTAGAGGAAGATCTCGTCCAGGATGGTTGGACTGAGATCATTCGAAATCTCATTTCCATGGCGAATTTTCGCGGTAAGGATACTGATTGGTCGAAAGTCCCATATCTCATGGAAATCGCTGACTTCAAAAAAATGAACCAAATTCGTACTCGTGTGGATTCGATTGTTAAAGATCCGAAAACTGCTGAGGCGTTAAAGCCTTGGTATCGACAGTTCTGTAAGCGGCCTTGTTTTCATGATGAGTATCTGCCGACTTTCAATCGAGAGAATGTTCACTTAGTCGATACAGAAGGGAAAGGTGTAGAAGCGATCACTGAAAAGGGCATCGTGGCGAATGGTAAAGAATTTGCAGTGGACTGCATCATTTTCGCAACGGGTTTTGAAGTGGGCACCGAGTACACGAGAAGGGCTGGTTACGATGTAACTGGCAAAGACGGAATCAAGCTCTCCGAAAAGTGGGCGGATGGAATTCGCACGTTGCATGGGTTTCATACACGTGGATTTCCTAACCTTTTCGTCATGAGTAACTCTCAGGCAGGGTTTACCACAAACTTTCCGCATGCGATGGATGAGGCAGCGCGACATATGGGCTACATCATCAAAAAGTGTGCCGATGAAAACATCACCACGATCGAGCCGACTCAAGAAGCAGAAGACGATTGGGTGGATGAGATTGTTTCTCTATCCCGACTCAATGAGAACTTCCAGGCGGAGTGTACGCCTGGGTATTACAACAATGAGGGACAGCCAAATCCGAAGAGCGTCCAGAACGGCGCATACGGTAAAGGCTCGAATCCCTACTTCAAGAAAATGAAAGAATGGCGAGATGAAGGCAACCTGCCTGGGTTGGAGATTAGTTAGAGCCCTCAGCGAGTAGAGAGCCCTCAGCGGGTAAAGAGCCCTCAGCTAAAAAGCTAGGGGCTCTTACACTTTAGTTCCGTTACGACCAAGCGTCCCAACGCATCACTTCTTCGACAGGCATGCGGGTGACTGGACCAAAGTTACCGCTTGGATAGCCCACTGGTATCAAGCAGATGGCTTCCATATCCGCCGGTAGATTAAGAGCCGTTTTGACGGCGTCACGATCCATCAGACCAAGCGTGGTGGGTGCCGCACCGAGCCCAAGTGCGCGTGCTGCGAGAAGTACGTTCTGCACGCCAGGCCAAATAGAACCACCTGCCCGAGCTGCTTCACCCGGACCGACTGGTTCATCAAACTGGTAACACGCAATCACTAGAGCAGGAATGTCTTGCATGTTGTCTGCCTGCCACATCACTGACTGCAACATGCGTTGGCGTTTTTCAGAAGAGTGGTGGGGCAGTTCAGAAGGGCGACCGGATTGTGGTCCGATGTAGGCCTCAACAGATACTTTGTTCAATCTGGCTAGTTCCGCGCGCGTGTCTGGATCACGTACGACGATCCACCGAGCAGCTTGGCGGTTGGAGCCGCTTGGCGCCTGGTTGCCCGCATCGATTAATTTTACTAACAGATCTTCCGGCACAGGATCTGTCTTTAAACGCCGCATAGCTCGGCAGTTGTACATCGCATCGAACAGGCTCATATCTTCAGACATTCGGGACTCCTTTTTCTTGTTTCATCTGGGTTCGTGCTCTTTTTCTAGGCTCGGCGTCACTCTTTTAAGCTTGGCGCCACTCTCTTTAGGCTTGGCGCCTCTCTTTTAAGCTTGGCGCCACTCTCTTTAGGCTTGGCGCCACCAGGCAACACCATTTTCATCTTCTTCAACACTGAGCATACGGCGCTCTAGGGCGCAGTGTAGGTGCGCGATGGACTCACCCGTGGCTGGGAAAAAGCTATTGTCTGTCACTTTGCTCTTGAACAGCGCAGGAAAGACGTCAACCGCGCGTTTAGGTGTGTCACACATCTCATAGAGTTTTTCCAGCGCGACTTCGTGCCAATCGATTAAGGCAGTTAGCCGCTCATGGACGCCTTCGTAGAGACTCTCGTGTGCAGGCAATACCAAAAGGTTAGGTGGTAACAGTTCTCGAAATCTTGCACAGGAAGACAACCAATCTCTGAGCGGATTGGCTAGTGGTTCAGAAGGTTGGACGCTCACGTTGGGAGTAATCTTAGGTAAAAGTTGATCGCCGCCGATGATGAGCTTGAGTTCAGGGCAATAGAGGCAGACGTGCTCTGGGGCATGGCCGTGGCCAATCACTGCACGCCATTCCCGGCCACCTATATCGATGTATTGTCCCTCGCTGATGCGATGATAACCGGCAGGAAGTTGGGCGAGGTTAGCACCAAACATCCCAAACCTTTGACGGTAGCGATCAAGGCGCGCTTCGTCGAAGCCTGCGCGACGATAGAAGCGAATTGCGTCTTCCGGAACGTCCGATCGTTTGTCAGCGCCCATCACTTTACACATGTAGAAGTCAGCGCGACTCATCCAAAGTTCACAGTCCCACTCAGAACAGATCCAACCCGCATTTCCTGTGTGATCTGTGTGCAGATGTGTTGCGATCACCCGGGTGATGGGTTTGCCGTCTAAATAATTCGCGAATATATTCTGCCAATGACCCTTAACAGTGTCGTTGCAAACTCCAGTATCAACGACAGTCCAGCCGTCACCGTCTCGCAGCAGCCAGACGTTGATGTGGTTGAGTTTTCCGGACATCGGCATCCGAATCCAAAAAACATCCGTTGCGACTTCGAAGGCTTCCCCTGGTGCTGGTGTCTCGTCTTCGAATTTGTAGGTGAGTGGGTCAAAACCTCGCCGTGAAAGTATGTGGTCCAAATCAGTCCGCCGTTGTGAAAGGGACATGATAACACCGGGGTGGGAACCAGACGATGCGGGTAAACGGTGCGACTTGGTGCGGAAAAAGGGGCTAGGTGTTGAGCTAACAAAGGAGTAGGGTTGTCCGTGTAGTTCGGTTATGAGAACAGGAGACTCGTTATGAGATTTTTTGTACGTAGTAAGAGAACGCGCATTTGCCTTGTCCTAGGCATGTTCACTATTCCTATTCACCTTGCTCAGGCACAAGCCGAACTTTCCGAAGGGGACGTTTACGATCAGGCGGAGCTGTTGCATCAAGAAGTGGAGCGGATTCGACAGCAACTTGGCGTTCTGCCACCACGTTCTAGAACGTTTCGATTAGAAAACGCACAACCCCGGCATGTCTATTTTCAGACGCAGGTAGCTTTCAGGCGTTCGAATCTTTTAGCGCATCAACAAACCGGTGTATCGACAGTAGCGGCACCAGTCGCGCCGGAAGGAGACCCTTCGCTCGCGCAAGTGCATTCGATCATCCAAGCCACACGTGCGCAGTTGGATGTGGTTAAGGAGGTGCTTGAGATTGATCCTGCCATTTCAGAAACCAAGCGAGGACGGGGTAAGAACGTTTCTGGGGCGCTGATGGAGGTTATTCGGTCCAACGAAATACTTGGTGAGGTCACTGAATTTAGCGCGGATTGGTCCGATATTTGGGACCGGCTGAATTTGATCATGGCGTACATCGGCGGGTTGTTACCGGAGGGAAGTAGGTATCCAGAACTAGCAGAATATGTTCCGAGGAAAATGCCTGGGGATGTTGCTCTCCGTTTGTTTGCCACTCGCGCCGCATTTGCTCCTGTCGCTGAATCGGTGGGCGTCGCGGAGCTCAAAGTAACAGTGATTCGATCGCCGGAAGGTGGAACATCTAGTACAAGTGTTCACGATGTCAGCATGACATTGATAAACGACATTGCGGAAGTCACTTTACGTCTTGGCGCTGAGGACGTGGACCCGCCAGGCTATGTGCGGCCTTCGAGAGTACTGCCTTCCCATGTGTTTCAACTCGCGGGAGCGTTGCTCGAGCAAGCCAAAGCTGTTGGAGATGCGCACAAGGCAAACCGCTGATTTAGCGATGATCGGTTAAGACGACCCCTCCTACAGGGTCACGGTAGACCACCTTAATTGCCGTAGGGAGTCTTGCTACAATCGGTGCGTTGGAGTTGGCGCAAAACGGAGGTTGCGGGATGGAAGGGAGTTGTCTGTGCGGTCAAGTGCAGTTCCAAGTACAAGGCACAATCGAGCATGCACCTGAAGCCTTTCATTGCAGTCAATGCCGGAAAGTGTCGGGGCATTTTCTGGCTGCGGTGAACGTTCGAAGAATTGATCTTAACCTTGTTGGTGGTGATGAAACGGTCAGTTGGTACCAATCCTCGCCAGAGGTGCGCCGTGGATTTTGCGGGAATTGTGGTAGCTCCCTGTTTTGGCTACCAACTCAGGAAAACTATGCCTACATCGCGATTGCGATGGGTGCATTCGATAAACCAACTGGTCTCAAGCTCTCGAAGCACACCTTTGTCGTGGACAAAGGTGACTACTACGACCTAGCCGATGGTGTTGCGCAAAGCGACGGGTACTAACTGTCTACGAACTATAAGTTTGTCGCCCACCAAGCCAGGTTCCCAGCACCTTAATCTCTTTTATACCGTCCAGGTCTGTTGCCACAGGGTCTCTGTCCAGCATGACAAAGTCAGCTAGTTTACCTGGCGAAAGTGAGCCTTTTTCGTTTTCTTCGAACGATGCGTAGGCGCCGTTAACCGTACAGATCTTTAGTGCTTCGAGCACTGTGATTCGCTGCGATGGACCCCAGACTCTTCCTGCCGCATCTTTTCGCGTTGTCATCGACTGGATAGCCATCAATGGTTCGTATGGCCCTGGTGTGTAGTCGGATGCTGGTGCGACTGGAATACCTGCATCTAAAAATGATCGGTGAGCGAACATCCACTCCATACGTTCTTTGCCATAGTCGAGCCACTTGTTACCGTGATAGTGCGCGTATGTGTAGAACGGAGCTGGAACCGTTCCCGAAGCCTTGATTCGACTCAGTAGATCGCCGTTCACTAAGGAACAGTGCTCGATGCGAAAGCGCGGATTTGGTCCTTGCCAGTTTTTTAGCGCCCGTTCATAAGCGTTCAATACTCGATCGATGGTCACGTCACCGTTGGCGTGAATGCCAATTCGGAATCCATTTGCGACGGCTTCATCCACAGCCGAATAGATCTCTTCTTGGCTCATTGTCGCAATGCCATAGTCGTCGGTACCCTCGAAAGGGGTGCTCATGCGCATCGTCCGTTCTGAAGCAGATCCATCGGCCACGTATTTCACGGCACCGACCCGAAGCATGTTGTTACCGAAACCTGAGCGAATACTGGCCGCTTTCATCGTTTCGTAAATACTGTTGCGTGCGGCTGGCATGAATGACAGACGGAAGTCCATCGCACCAGCCGAGAGCGCATCGGTATAGGCAAGCCATGCTTGTGCTTGGCCAGCTGCGTCTGTGGTTGAGGTCAGTCCGGTTGCCGCCATGCGCTTACTGGTCAGGTAGACGTTATCTCGCATGGTCTCGCGATCGATCACGGGCCATTGCCCAACCGTATCGAACTGATCCATGGCGTGTTCTGCGACCTTGCCCGTTAGCTCTCCGTTCTCTCGGAAAAAACGTCCCCCTTCAGGATCCGGTGTATTGCTATCAACACCGAGCAACTCAAAGGCTGTTGAGTTAACCACTGCGGTGTGTCCGCCTCGGTGACGAACCATGACCGGGTGACTTTGCACAACGTCGTCTATGTCAGCGCGATTTAGAGGTCGTCCCTCATCAAACTTTGTGTCGTCGTACATGTGACCCAACACCCAATGTCCGGGAGGTGTTTTGTCTGCTTGTTGGGCGAGTAATTGTTGAACCTTGCCGATGGTGCGGACATTGACGTTAGCGCTGACAGCTTCGTTAGCCATGGTCGGGTGGCTGTGTGCATCGATAAATCCAGGCGTGATTGTCTTCCCGCGAGCATCGAGGACTTTAGTGCGTGCCCCTTTTAAATTAAGAACGTCTGAGTCGCTACCAACGGCTAAGATGCGATCGCCGCGCACGGCGAATGCACTAGCGCGACTGTATTTGTCGTCCATAGTGTGCAGACGGGCGCCTGTAACTATGAGTTCCGGTTCCCCTAAGTTTGCTTTCGCGAAGGCGATGTTCGGAAGTGCGAAGGCTGTTGAAATGGCTTTCAACGCTGTACGACGATTTTTGTTCATTGCTCTCTCTCTCCCGGTTTCTGCACGTATAATACGACGCATGGAAATTAAAAAGAACTCAGTCGCGATGATTCAGTATCAGCTCCGAAATGAGGCTGGTGAGTTGTTGGAAGATGCGTACGAAAATGACCCAGTCGCGTTATTACAAGGTCAAGGTAATGTCATACGTGGCCTTGATAGAGCATTGCTTGGTCATAGCGCCGGTGATGAATTCGAAGTCTCGGTCCCACCAGAAGATGCCTACGGCTTGCGCCAGGATGACCAGATCCAACGTGTGTCCAAAAAGTATTTTGCGAACGCTAAAAAGCTAAGGCCAGGTATGCAGACAAGCTTGCGCACCGAGAATGGCACAAGGTTGGTTACCGTTGTCAAAGTTGGTGGCAAAGTAATAGACGTTGATACTAACCACCCGTTGGCGGGCCAGGGTTTAAGTTTCAAAGTTCGGATCACCGAAGTTCGTGACGCCACTCCGCAGGAACTCTCTCACCGGCATGCGCACGCCGATGGGCATGATCACCACTAGCGGGCGCTAGAGTTCGACTAACAATTTGCCCATGTGACCGCCGTTGAACATTGTTCGCAGGGCGTGTGGGAATTTTTCGATTCCGGATTCTATGTGTTCACTTAAGTGCAACCCAGCTTCACTCCACGTTTGGAGTTGAGCCACAAACTCTGGAAACTCAGCAGCGTAGTGGTCAACCGTAAAGCCGAGCATCTGCGCATTGCGTTCGGCAATTTTTAGATATTGGCTGGGACCGGTCACGTCTGACAGATCGTCGTATTGCGAGATAGCGCCACAGAGTACGACGCGTGCACCCGGTGCAATACGATTGAGGACATGATCGAGAATGTCGCCGCCAACGTTGTCAAAAAACACATTGATACCGTTCGGAGCGAGCGTGTCCAGTTGGGCTGCGACATCTTCACCCTTGTAGTCGATCGCTTTGTCACAGCCTACATCTTCGAGCAGATACTGAGTTTTTTGTGGACCTCCGGCTATGCCAATGACCGTGCCACCGAGATGTTTCGCGATTTGGCAGGCCATCGATCCAACAGCCCCGGCTGCAGCTGAGACGACAACTGTGTCGCCTTGTTGCACTTGTCCAAGCCGTGCCATGCCAGCATATGCGGTCAAGCCTGTGGTCATGCCGAAGACCCCCAAAAACTTTGATGGGGACTCATTACCCGGATGGATTTTCTGAAATGCTGCTGCTGGCATCAGCGCATGGCTTTGTGCGAGCGTGGGTCCGGCAACCCAATCTCCCTCTTGGAAGTCATTAGTGCCGCTAGCGATTACCTTGCCGACTCCAAGTGCGGTAACTGGGTCACCAATGTCGGCCTGCGTGTGTAGCCCTCCGGAACCGAGCGTCGTGCGAATGAACGCGTCGATCGACAGGTGAGTCACTTGGATCAGAAGTTGATCTTTGTTTGGCGCGGCGAGTTCGACGTCAACAATCTCAAAATCAGAGTCCTCGGGCAGACCTTCTGGGAAAGTTTTGAGCGTAATACGGCGTGATGATATCAAGGCTGTTTCTCGTTGTTGTTTTGCGAACGCATACTAGCAGGCTTACACCCCTACTGAGATGTGCGACACTCAAATTGCTTTGAAGGAAGAAAGGGAGGGTTGATGATTCTAAGACTTTGGAATCTATATTTGCTCGTGGTCGTAGCACTGGGTGTGAGCATGAGCACCGAGGCACGGAACATCACGGATAAAGAACTGGCCAACGAATCGGAGTCAGCTGATTGGCTAGCCTATGGTCGAACGCACAGCGAACAACGATTTAGCCCGCTTGCTGACATCAATCGTAAGAACGTCGGTGATCTGAAACCAGACTGGTACCTACCGCTGCCAGACGATGTGGGCTTAGTCGCTACACCCCTGGTTATAGATGGCGTGATGTACTTTGTTGGGACGATGAACATAGTCCGAGCCGTCGATGCGGCATCTGGCAAACTTTTGTGGGAGTACGACCCAGAGGTCCGTAAAGTTTTGGCAGGTCGCAAACAGGCTGGATGGGTACACAACCGTGGGCTCACAGCCTACGGTGAGAATATTTTTCAGGCGACTTGGGACGGACGGTTGATAGCCTTGAATCGAAAAACTGGTAAACCCGTTTGGAGCCAACGAACGTTTGAGCTTGATGAGGCGCTTTACATTACCGGTGCACCTAAAGCGTTTAAGGGTAAGGTTTTAATTGGTAATGGCGGTACAGAAGCTGGCCCGACGCGAGGATACGTGACAGCGTATGACGCGGAGACCGGCAAACAGGCATGGCGTTTCTATCTTGTCCCAGGCAATCCTGCTGACGGCTTTGAAGATGCGGCGATGGAAATGGCTGCTGAAACTTGGACCGGTGAGTGGTGGAAGCACGGTGGCGGAGGCAATGCATGGCACGCCATTACCTATGATGCAGAGCTTGAAACCCTCTACATAGGCACCGGCAATGGATCTCCTTGGAACCGTAAAAACCGCAGTCCCGATGGTGGCGACAACCTCTTTTTGTGCTCCGTCGTCGCACTCGACCCAGATACCGGGGAGTACAAGTGGCACTACCAAACGACCCCTGGTGAAACGTGGGACTACAACTCCAACATGGACATTGTCCTGGCCGATCTTGAAATAGAGGGTAAGCCCCGCAAAGTGATCCTACACGCCCCTAAAAACGGCTTCTTCTATGTCATTGATCGGTTAACTGGAAGAGTCATTTCGGCTGAGCCTTTTGCGGATGTGAATTGGGCTTCTCATATCGATCTTAAAACCGGTCGCCCAGTTGAGATCCCTGGCGCGCGTTACGAGGATGGTCGTCAGAACATCACGCCATCTTTGTTGGGTGCGCACAATTGGCACGCGATGTCTTATAGCCCCCGCACTGGACTTGTCTACTTGCCGACGTTGCATACCTCGATGGATATGGATGACCGTGCCTATGATGACACTTGGTATGCCAAGGCTTTTGAAGGTGGAACTGCGGTGGATTGGGTAGAGGGTAAGTCCCCGCGTGATTATGATGGCTCTTTACAGGCATGGGATCCGATAAGTCAGGAAGCGAAGTGGGCTGTTCCGCAACCCCTCGGATGGGCATCAGGGACTTTGGTTACTGCCGGTGATGTTGTATTCCAAGGACAGGCAGACGGCCTGCTTAAGGCGTACAACGCCGAGACGGGAGAGGTACTATGGCACTTTGATGCCGGTCTCGGTATATCGGCTCCGCCGATCACCTACAAAGTGAATGGGCGACAGTACATGGCCGTGTTAGTTGGCTATGGCGGTTCTTATGCTGCGGGACTCCTCCCGGATGCGAACAATCTTGGTTGGGCATATGGCGCTCAGGAAAGGCGACTGATCGCGTTTTCACTCGAAGGACAAGCACAAATACCTGGACAAGGACCCCGAATCTATCCTCAACCGCTCCTAGAGGCTGGCTTCGAGGTAGACGCGGAACTCGCGACGGAGGGCGAGTTGCTTTATCTCACCAAGACTTGCTACGCGTGCCATGGAAGCGGTGTGTTAGCTGCGGGAATGGCGCCAGATCTTCGTGCTTCCGCGATGTTATTGAGTGAGATGGAGCCTTTTTTCCAGTCCGTCGTCCGGGGTGGAGATCGGGTTGCACGGGGTATGCCAGCGTTTCCGGACCTAACTGATGAAGAGCTCGAGGCGCTGCGTCATTACGTTCGCAAGGTGGCTCACGAAGCTCATTCAGCGAACATCCCCGACTGAGAGCATTGTTTAAAGGCAGTGCTTACAGCAGGGAAAACGCATCTAGCTCGGTGAGTGAGCGCATTGAATTGCCAAAAAGGGTTTCACCTAAAGCTCGACCGCGCTCATTGGCTAGGTCAAGCGTGCCACTGATAATCGTCGCATAGCAGACCAAATACAGCGCCGCGGTGACGTAGCGTTCTCTGCATTGATCAATGCCGTAGTTGCTGACACCAAGGCTAAGCAGGTGATCGTGGTAGATCTGTATCCAGTCTTCGCTATTTCGAACCCCGTCAGAGAGACTCTGCGTTACGAAATAGGCGAGATCTTGTTCTGGGGCTGAACTGCAAACGCTTTGCCAATCTACCAAGGCAATTTCATCAGACCCAAAGAAAATATTGTCAAGACGCACATCCGCGTGGGAAATGCTGATGGGTGGTGTGCACAGGGTTTCTAGCAACCCTGGCACAGCAGCCGGCACTTGCTGCCCGATATTGAGTGCTGCAGGCGGTATGAGATGAGCGAACTGCTCTTGCACAACAGGCCAACCGACGTTAAAGCCACCCATCATGCCGTCCCGTTGGTCTGGATTGTTGTGGGAGACCAAATCGGCAGATGTCTCCCAGCTACTGGCGGCGAGCTTTGCGATACCTTCAACGACCATGTGGGCATCGGCTTGCGAACATCCAGCAACTTGATCGCCGATACGCATATCCTTGAGGTCTTCCATCAAGATGACGAAGTCTAGGGAGCTTGCGTCGTACTCAGAGTGATAACAATCTGGCACACGTAGAGAGATCGAAGGCGCGACATTTCTATAGAATCCAACTTCGCGACCATACATGTCGTATGTCGCTGCAACGGCGCGATTGTCGGGTGATGGGGACGGGAATTTGGCGATTATCGTTTCGGAACCTGCTGATGTGCTCACGTGCACGCGGGTCACTTGTCCGATGATGCCTGCCCCTTCGCCAAAGAGTTCGACCTGAAAGTCATCGACCTGTTTGTTGAGGGCAGTCGATAACCAGTTTGTCGTTAGTTGTTCGGGCTGCGAGGGAAACGTCATACTAAAGTGCCTATCTGCGATATATCATCTTCGATCGATAACGGTGTGTTCTTTGCCAAAGAATATAGTTGACCGTTCCATATCGATAAAATTGTGCTCATCCTCAATGAATGCGCGATTTGCGTTTCGCGCCTCTGCTGAATTTCGAGCAGACCCTCGATCGACCCAAGCCTCAGCGTGGCCAAGATAGGATTCAACCTGAGTTCCTCGCGCGCTTTGCAATCCCTCATCGATAGACGAATTGGCTCTGTGTACTTGTCGATAGCAAAGAGTGCCGGTGGCTTCGCCATGAGATCGGACGATTGGTCCGTGATGGGTTAACCAGTAATGACGCGCGTCTTCTTCAGCTATCTGTGTTTGATGACGTAGTGGAAAAAATACTCGTACAACACCTGATTTTGTATGTGCCGCTACTCGCTCCGGCGAAGGGTTAATTTGCGGGTATTCGTAGGCCATCCACAGGGGTGAGTTCGGTAAGTCGATGAACTTTGCTTCGTCTTCTAACAATGCAGCACCAGCGACTTGTGCCGCGTCTGTTGCCATGTTTTGTTCCAGCGCTTTTTCGCTTGCCCACCAAAGCTCCGCCACACCGTCGTACTCCGGTTCCATATCGCCGCGAGCCTTTTGTGCTGCTTCATTCGCTGGGTCGTCCATGGTGTGGGTTTGGACGTAACGAAGGATGTCGAGGTCAGTCGAGAAACTAGCTACAAGAGGCGCATGCTTGTTTAGCCAGTAGTCCTGAAATTCAGCTCGCGTTAGTTCCGATTTTCTGCGGAGTGCAAAAACTAATCTGATCATGTGTCTCTCCCTCAAGTACTCCTGTAGGGTTGGAGATTAGCATCGCGTCTTCGCTCACAGCAACGCGTAAAACGATCACAAAATTAGGATCCTTCGAGTTACTGTGGATAAGCAATATTCTTCTATTTCCCTCTGGTACACGGTAGGCGTCCTAACACTTGCCTCAACGTTCTCGATCATTGACCGTCAGATATTGAACGTCATGATTGGGCCCGTGCAGAGGGATTTGGGTGGGATAAGTGATTTTCAGATATCGCTGATCATGGGCTTCGCATTCACCTTTATGTACAGCATCCTTTCCTATCCCGCAGGTTGGATATCCGACCGCTATAACCGCAAGAACTTGATGGCAGCCGGTATATTGAGCTGGAGCATTCTGACGATGCTGTGTGGAACGGTGAATCAATATTGGCACCTGTTTTTAGCACGTATGGGGGTCGGCGTGGGCGAAGCGACTCTCGGTCCTGCTGCGAACTCGGCATTGGCCGATTACTTTCCACCCGAGCGATTGCCGCTAGCGATCGGCATCATGTCGGCGGCCCCCTTTATTGGACAAGGTCTAGCCAACATTGCGGGTGGTCCACTGATCGACTATTTGGAAAGTACCCCCAATTTTGTGCTGCCTCTTATCGGCGAAGTCTATTCCTGGCAGATGGTATTTCTCGTCGTTGGTGCGCCAGGTATTTTGGTCGCGCTGATGGCTTGGGGTCTGCGTGAACCGAAACGACGCGGCAAGATGAATGCTGATGGGTCCGGGGTTCCTTTCTCGGAGGTTTGGCGTTTCATCAAGACGCGCCACCTCTTTTTCTTTTTTCTATTTGCTGCCTATCTGTGTCTAGCCACGCAAGGCTGGTCGTTGTTTTCTTGGATCGTGGAGTACTACGTGCGCAATCACGAGTGGACGCGATCTGAAATTGGCGTGATTTATGGGTCGATCGCGATGTCTGTGGGTATCGCTGGGAGTGTTCTGGGTGGCTTGCTCGCGGGCTCTATGATGGCAAAAAAGCCAGACGCGACTCTAAGGGTGGTAATGTGGGGTACCGTTGTTCTACTTGTTACGGCACCAGCTCTGACCATAGTGCCAAACCCCTGGGTTGGGATTGTTTTGTTGATCCCCATTACTTTCTGTATGGCCATGCCGCCGGGCCTCATCATGGCCACCTTGCAGGCAATCGCACCGAACGAGTTGCGTGGTCAGATGGTGGCGTTTTATTTGATTGCTGTGAACTTCTTGGCCTACACCTTTGCTCCGTCGCTCCCAGCCTACCTGTCGGACCAAGTCTTCGAAAGCCGCATGGCGCTTGGGCAATCGATATCCATACTGGCCGTGATCAACTACTCCCTAGCCGTGCTTTGTCTGGGCTTGTGTTTGAAGTACTACCGGCAAGCAATAGAAGCAGCCCGTGAATGGACCGACAGCGCTGCGACTCCAGTTTAACGTCGCAGCATCTGCTTAGAGACTTGTACCACCGTCAATCGGAATGATGCCGCCATTGATGCCGCTACCGGCATCAGATGCCAGAAGGAGTGCCATAGCGGACACGTCGTCTAGCGTGGTCATTCGTTTGATGGATGCCTCTTCAGCATAGCTTTTCTTAAATTCCTCATAGGTGATGCCCATAGACTCGGCTGCCTGTGGACCCAGCTCCATCATCATATCCGTCTCAACCCCACCAGGACTTATGGCGTTACAAGTGATGCCTTGTGGACCGTATTCAAACGCGCAGGCTTTAGTGAATCCGTTCATTGCGTGTTTGTGGGTGATGTAATGGGAAACCGTAGCTTTACTCGCTTGGCGGCCTTCGACAGAGGATATGTTAATAATTCGCCCCGATTGGCGCTTTTCCATATCAGCAAGAGCACGCCGAGTTGCCCAAAAACATGAATTAAGAATCCAAGCTTGGGCTTCGTCCCACGCTTTGTCTGAAAGCTCGGCGATCGGGGCATATCCAGAAGAACCACCTGCGTTATTGACAAGGATGTCAACGCGACCAAAGTGTGTCACCGTGGCGTTGATGAAGTGATTGACCGAGTCGCGATCCGTGACATCTCCAGCAATGAAGATTGCTTGGTCACCGGCATCCATTTCTAAGAGGGCTTGATCTCCTTTTTCCTGACTGCGGCCGTTGATCGAGACGCTAGCGCCTGCTTTTAAGTAAGTTTCGGCGATGGCACGGCCGATACCACGACTACCGCCAGTTATTGCTGCAACCTTGCCGCTGAGATCGGCCGTGAAACTTGTGCTCATACACTTTCCTTAATCAAAACCCCTTGTTCATCGTTGAAGGAGATTATTCGGGGGCAAAACTCTTCATTGGATAGGAAGGCACTTTACCCTAACCTAGAGCGAACTGTAGATTGAGTGAGAAGGATCAATGGGACGATTAGACGGCAAAGTAGCGCTTGTAACTGGCGCGGCTTCAAACCCTGGTTTAGGTAGAGCGACAGCGCAGCGATTGGCCGAAGAAGGAGCCAAGTTGGCTGTGTCGGATGTTGACGTTGTTGGCGCTCAGACTTGTGCCGAGGAGATTCAGGCTGCTGGCGGGGAAGCGATTGCCTTCAGACAAGATGTGACCAGCGAAGATGGTTGGGTTGAAGCTATGGAGGCGATATCGACTGCCTACGGTGGTCTAGATATATGTGTCAACAACGCTGGCATCGCGGTCCTGGTACCGATTGAAAATATGACGCTAGAGGAATGGAATCGCCAGATCGAGGTAAACCTGACGAGTGTGTTCTTGGGCTGCAGAGCTGCGATCGCTGAGATGAAGAAGAGAGAAGGTGGTGGCAGCATCATCAATCTGTCGTCTGTGGCTGGTATTGTCGGTCTACAAACCTGTGTCGCGTACGGTGCGGCAAAAGGCGGTGTACGGATAATGTCGAAGTCGATTGCGGTCGAGGCAGCGAAATACAACATCCGATGTAACTCCGTACACCCAGGTGTCATTTGGACAAACATGCAGGCGCAAGCAACGGGTTTAAACGATCCGAGCGCCTTGGACGTCAGCCCATCGCGAATACCCCTGGGACGCCCCGGCGAGCCTCTGGATATAGCGAACTGTATTTTGTATCTGGCGTCCGATGAGTCCAACTATGTGACCGGTGCTGAGTTCGTGGTTGATGCGGGGATGACAACTTAGGCTGATTGAGGAGAGTTTATGAAACTTGAAGGGAAAGTAGCCTTGGTCACAGCGGCTGGCCGAGGCATTGGTAAAGGGATCGCGCTCGCGCTTGCAAGTGAGGGTGCGCGACTGGTCGTAAACTCATTTTCAGAGGACACAACCGCGAACACAGTTGCAGAAATTACGGCGCAAGGCGCTGAAGCTGTAAGCGTCGTTGGTGACATAACTGACCCCAACAAAATGATTGAGATGCGAGATCTTGCATTGAGTTCATTCGGTCAGATAGACATTCTCGTGAACAATGTTGGCGCGGGACCGAAGTCCGCCATCGAGCCAGAGGAGCACGAGCTCGGTATGGCTGCGGCGGTCTGGGATGCGCTCTATGCGCAAAACGTCAAACCGGTTGTGCTTATGTCGGAGGCAGTCATCCCGCACATGCGTGAGCGTCAGTCCGGCAAGATCATTCATATTTCCTCGATCGCAGGGCGCACCTCGCTATCCGATAAAACGCTCGATTACTTCGTGCATCCCTCTTATGGCGCGATGAAGGCGGCGTTGATAAATCTAACGCAGACGCAAGCCGAGTCCCTTGGCGCTCACAACATCAATGTGAATTCGGTCTGCCCTGGTATTGTTTATACAGATGCTTGGAAGGGAAACTCTGAAAGAGCGGTCAAAACGATACCCGAATTTAAGGGGCAGGACGCGCGAACGTGGTTTGAAGGGATCGCCCGTGGCGAGTACCCCCACATCTTTGACCGTACTCCGTTGCGGCGTGAACAAACAGTGGCAGACATTGGGAATGCAGTCGTATTCTTAACATCGGCTGACTCCATGAATATTACTGGCCAATCCCTAATGGTCGACGGCGGAATGGTGAAACTATGAGTTTATTTGCAATCGAAACCTTGTTGGACCCTTATCCCGCGTACAAAGAAATGCGCGATGAGGAGCCAGTACATTTCGAAGAAGCGATGAATATTCACGTTGTTACGCGCTACGATCTCGTACGCGAAGCGATCAAGGATACGGCAACCTTCTCATCACAATACGATCAGTTCTTGGCTGCCTCGCAGATCATCGCCTTTGAACAGTCGGCACCCGAAATCCAACAGCAGTTAATGGCGGTCAATGCCAAAATGGTGGTGACCCCACCGACCATGCTAACCCTCGATGAACCGGACCATACGAGATACAGGTCGCTGGTTAACCAGTTGTTTACCGCTTCCCAGGTACGTTTGTCAGAACCGACCGTGCAAGCGGTAGTCGATGAGAATGCGGAGCGAATGTTTGCGCAGGATCATGCTGACTTTATGAGCGACTTCGCGTTTCCTGTTCCGTTAAAGATCATAGGGGACCGATTGGGGATCCCGGTGGATGAACGAACCTTCTTTGATCGTGCAGCGACAGATGCCGCCTCAGGTTTAAGGTTGACGCCACTATCTGGTGAACAGATGGTGGCGCGGGCACAAACAGCGGTCGATCTCCAACAGTTCCTAATCGGGATTGTTGAGGCGCGGCGGCAGACTCCCCAAGAAGACATGATCACTATCCTTGCTAACGCGGAGCTTGAAGGTGAAGACAGATTGCTCACACATGGCGAATGCCTCAGTGTGCTTAACCAATTCTTAGTGGCAGGCCACGAAACTACTTCAAGTGCGTTTGGCTGGGGCATGTTGTTGCTCTGCAGAAACCCTGGCGTGCAAGATGAGATGCGCGGAAATGACAAGCTGATTAAAACCTTTATTGAGGAAATTCTTAGGCTTGAGGCACCGGTTCAGGGATTGCCGAGATTAGTAACGCAGGACACCGAGCTCGGTGGCTTCCCGTTACGCGCTGGGGAGCTTGTAATGTTGCGTTATGGTGCGGCTAATCGCGATGAAAGACAATTTGAAGAGCCAGATACGCTGGACATACATCGGGCGAAAGCAGGGGCTCAGTTAGCCTTTGGCGCAGGTGTGCACTTCTGTATTGGCGCACCGCTCGCGCGACAAGAGCTGAATCTCGGCTTCAAAAAACTGTTAGAACTTGGGCACGAATTTCGACTAGATGAGAACGGGCCTGAACCAACAGCAGAAGCAAGTTTCATCCTTCGAAATTTGCCGGAGCTGCGTATCCGGTACCAGATCAGTTAACGTTTTAGATCCAACTGAAGAAAGGAGATCATTAACATGTGTCGGAACATAAAGACCCTCCATAATTTCGAGCCGCCTGCGACTCGGGATGAGATACAAAGTGCAGCACTGCAATTCGTACGAAAAATTTCGGGCACTACCAAGCCGTCAAAGGCAAACGAAACGATATTTGCAGAGGCAGTTGTTGCTGTCACGCAAACTGTGGAAGAGCTCCTAGAACAGCTCACGACGAACGCACCGCCAAAAAACCGAGAAGAAGAAGCGAGAAAAGCGAAGGAGCGCTCAGAAAAGCGGTTTGCCCGCGCCTAAACCGGGCGTATCCTTACACAGATAAATATTGTTGGATTGCATCGATGAACGCGCCTGCTCCTGAATTGATAAAAGTTTCTGCGACTAAACCGCTGAATCTGAGTGACAAGCACCTTGTCCAGAATCGCTGGCAATACTATGAGTACTTACGCGAACACCTCCCTGTCCATCGAGCCAAGGTGCTCGGCGTGAACCTGTTTGTCACCGCCAGATATGATGACTGTTTGGCGGTCGTCAAGGATGAACGCTTCGGTCGCAATCGCGCGAACATTACTGGAGGCAGTCGCTTTCCTTTCCCAATGCCAAACAATCTAAAGTTTTTGGCTGAGAGCATCATTAACCAAGATGACCCGCAGCATCGGCGACTACGACAGCTTGTACAGAAAGCCTTTTCACCGAAGTCGCTAACTCAAGTCGAAGTGCGCGTAAACGAGTGGGCACAAGAACTAGCATAGGCTTGCGTAGCCAAAGGCGAGTTCAGCATGCAGGAAGACTATGCTGTGACGATACCGATGCGCGCTATAGCCGAGATGGTTGGTGTAAGTGAGGCAGACATGCCTCGTTTTCGCGAAGGGGTCCGCGTACTTTCTGATGGGTTGAACGGCTGGCGTATCGCTCGCACGATGTTTTGGGATTTGCGCAACCTTGTTAAGTTTGTACGTGAGCTGGTGGCCCGCAAAAAACAGAACCCGTCTGATGACATTCTGTCAGGACTAATCGAGGCGGAAATTGACGGTGACCGACTCAGTGAAGACGAGTTGGTGAGCATGGTGTTCATCCTCATCATCGCGGGCTTTGAGACAACCGCGAATCTGATCAGCAACGGCGTTATTACCCTACTTGATCATCCTGATGAGCTCGCCAAGCTAAAGAACGATCCATCGTTATATGGCTCGGCGGTCGAGGAGCTACTGCGTTTTTCCGGACCTGTGCATGGCACCAAAATGAATTACGCGAAAGAAGATATCGAGATGCGTGGCGTCGTCATCCCGAAAGGTATGGCCGTTATGCCGATCCTCGGTTCAGCCAATCGGGATGAAGCAGTATTTGAGAACCCTAACGTCTTCGATATCCAGCGAGACCCAAATAAGCACTTGTCATTTTCCCAAGGCAATCACTTCTGCCTTGGTGCCTTTTTAGCCAGGATGGAGGCGAAGATCGCGTTCAAAACACTGTTTGAACATATGCCGGAGCTGGAACTGGCAAGCACGCCGGAACCCGCCACTATGCCAGGTTGGTACCGGTATCGTGACTATCGGGTCCGGGTTCGCTGATAAGTCGTGTCTGCGGCGCTAGTCCCTTCTTTTCCGTTCTAATCCCATTTGGCGGGACTAGGCCGATTTGATGAGGTCCATCGCCTCTTCAAGCGCGGCGGTTCGTTCAGCCCAAGTTGTACCGCCAGTACCTAGCCGTAGGGTGTTCACGCCAGAGTCTTCGAAGGCTTTTAACCGCTCCTTGACCATGTCTTCCGTGCCGATCAAGTTGGCCATTAGCACCATCTCGTCCGGGACTGCTTTCACAGCATCGTCGCGCTTGCCGCTCACCCAGAGTCCTTGCACTTCTTTGGCAGGATCTTCGAATCCTGCTCTGCAAAAAGCATCGTTGTAGAAGTTGGTTTTGGCGGAGCCCATCGCACCTAGAGTGAAAGCCATAGCTGGTTTGCGCTCTGCGATCAAACGCTCAACATCCTCACTGACTTCAAAATAGCCCCCGGCCTGGATGTCCAAATCGCCGATGCTGCGTCCGGTCTTGCTCGCTCCAGCTTTTATGTCATCGAGGAAAACGTTCGCATGCTCCGGTAGGTAACACGTGCCTAACCAGCCGTCCGCGAGCTCGCCGGTCATTTGCAAGGATTTGGGACCAAGCGTCGCCAGATAGATTGGTAGGTCTGGTCGCGGTGGCTGCGACAGTCGTATCGCTTTGCCTTCTCCGCCAGGACGTGGCAGCAGATAGTGATCACCGTCGTAGGCGAGTTTTTCTCCTTTGAGACCGATGTGGAGGATCTCAACCACTTCCCGGAGGCGCGATAGCGGCTTGGCAAATGCGGCACCGTGTAAGCCTTCGACAACTTGTGGTCCAGAAACGCCCAGACCAAGGATGAACCGTCCGTTTGAAACCGTATCCAAGCTCTGAGCGGTCATCGCGATCATCGAGGGAACACGAGAACTGATTTGTAGGATGCCAGTGCCGAGGTGGATGTTCTCGGTTTGGCCTGCCAGATAGGCAAGCGGTACGATCGCATCCATGCCCCATGCCTCGGCCGACCAGGCTTGGCTGACGCCTAGTCGGTCAGCTGCTTTCGTGTATTCAACCAGTTGATCCCAGTCCTCGCCATTGTAGTAAGCAGAACCGATCGATATTGCAGTTTTCATATTTTTTTACGCGCCAATGTTAGCTAGATGTCGATCGGTCAGATTCTTGTCCTTAACAGACTTTGTCAAGCCGCGTGTGAATCAATAGAATGCGCGGTCCGGAGGTTGAGGCGCGAATATGAATATCATGATGTTGCTGGAAATGGCGAGTGGGGCATTTCCTGATAGACCAGCTTTTACAGATGGCAGCTCGGGCCAGGCTTTTACCTATGCCGAGCTTTTTGAGGCAGCGAAGACACGAGCCGCTACCGTCAAAGCCAGCGGCGCGAGTCGCTTGGTAAAACTCGATGTCAGTAACCTAGGCACACCCTTATGTTTGTTTACAGGTAGCGCCGCGGGAATCCCGTATGTGCCTTTGAACTACCGTTTGACGGACGAAGAGATCGAAGCGTTGCTGAAACGGGTGACACCAGCTTATCTCGTCACCGAGGAAAAGCGTGCTAAGACCCTCGGTGGTCTGGCTGATGTCTCGGCGACGCAGACGTCGAGTTTTGTTGATGCGGCTGGCCATGACCTAGAACCTGTCAGTGAATGGGGTATGGACCCCGAAGAAATCGCTGTGCTCTTATTTACCAGCGGAACCACTGGCATCCCGAAAGCTGCTGTGTTGCGCCACAAACACTTGGTTTCCTACATTTTAGGATCAGTTGAGTTTGGCAGTGCCGAGGAAGGGGATGCAGCCCTCGTCTGTGTACCGCCGTATCACATAGCCGGTATCGCCGCGATCTTGAGTTCTGTCTATTCAGGGCGTCACGTCGTGCAGTTACCGAACTTTTCTCCGGAAGAGTGGATTGCATTGTGCCGGAAGCATCAGATAACGACGGCTTTCGTTGTGCCCACTATGCTTGCCCGTATCGTCGAAACGATGGAAGGCGAGTCCACTGCGAACATGCCGCACCTAAAGAACTTATCCTATGGCGGCGGCAAGATGCCGTTGAGCGTGATCGAAAAAGCGATGGATCTATTTCCGGGAACCAATTTTTCAAATGCATACGGTCTGACAGAAACTTCTTCAACCGTTGCAATTCTCGGACCTGATGAACATCGCGAAGCGAAGCAAAGCGCGGATGAGGCAGTGCGACGTCGACTTGTTTCCGTAGGGCAACCGCTGCCCGGTATCGAGATGGAAATACGTGATGATGAGGGTCGTGTCCTCGGCGCTGGCGAGCGTGGTGAAATCTACGTGCGCGGTGAACAAGTCTCTGGTGAGTACGAAGATCGCGGCTCTGTTATTGATGCCGATGGTTGGTTTCCGACCCGTGATGCGGGCAGTATGGATGAGGCTGGCTATCTATTCCTTGAAGGTCGTGCAGATGATGTGATTGTTCGCGGTGGTGAAAACCTTTCACCGGGAGAGATCGAAGATACCTTGCTCGCCCATCCGACCGTTAAGGATGCCGCGGTTGTCGGTATTCCCGATGATCAATGGGGCGAAGGCGTTGCAGCCGCGGTTGTTGCGAAACCAAATGAGACGATCGATGTGGCAGCATTGCAGGCGTGGGTGTTGGAACACATGCGCAGTTCTCGAGTACCCCAGATCATTCAGGTATGGGACGAACTGCCGTACAACGAAACCGGTAAATTGTTGCGTCGAGTCGTCAAAGCCGAGATTGCTGGCGACTAATCCTCGATAAGCTGATCGACTAGCCCCCAAGCGAGCGCATCCTGTGCAGAAAGCTTGAGATTGGATATCGCAAGATAGGCTGTCTTTTGACGGCCTATTTTTTTAGTGATGCTAACAGTCCCCCCGGCCCCGGGGACTAGCCCCATCGAGATTTCGGGTAATTGGAAATAACTGTCGCGGTTGGCGCTGATTGAGTCTGCAAACGCCGGGATTTCTATGCCTGCTCCGATACATGCTCCGTGCACGACGGCCTCAGTCGTACAGTCTAGGTTTGCAAGGAGGGCGCCTGCTGATCGCGTGGTGCGGCTGAGGTGCGCTACCGCTGCGTCTTCAGCCAGACCGAATTCGGAGAGATCACCACCTGCGCAAAACGAAGGTCCAGCGCCGGTCAGAATCAACTTGTCGATTTCCTTATCGAGACTCGCGGCATGTAACACCTCGCAAAGCGCATCTTTTAAGGCCATGTTGTAGGCGTTGTGTGCCTGCGGTCGGTTGAGCGTCAGTTTTAGCGAATTGGCATCACGCTCGGTGAGAACAAGAGGGTCTGTATCTGGTTTACTGGAGCGGCGCGGCCCTTCTAACCAGCTCTGAAACCCAGCACTGTGCTGCAAAGTCGAATAGGCCAACGACTCTGCGAAAAGACCGTCGGCGATAGAGGATCTTTCGTTGTGCCGCAAAAGTTGTATTAGTGTGGTGCACGCATGGACCTGACTCTTTAGGTTTGCCTCAAGACCTGCGAACTCATCGAGTGTGGCGAGACAGATGTCGGCAAGTGACGAGTCTGAACGAGTACCGACGGCGACAACGCAGCAAGGCGGCAGGGTGATAGCTGGGTCAATTTCTCGATAATCCTGCCAGTCGACGTAGAGCACAGGTGTCCTTGCAAAAACACTTCTATCCTCGCGCATCAGCGGCGATTCTAGGATTGTCAGGTAGTGCTCAAAACTGATTAACTCAGGCATGGCTTTAAGTATACCTGGGTATCTCGGGATCTAACTTGCTCATCGTTAATGCAGACATTGAGGGACGCAACTGTGCGGTTCGCATCGGCGAGACGATACAGGCCGTGGGGCAGCTGCAGCCACTTCCTAATGAGTCGATATACGATGCTCAAGGCGGTCGGTTGCTACCGGGATTGCACGATCACCATATACACCTGCGAGCTATGGCGGCGCGACGCGGATCTGTCGATCTAGCCAGCGCCGACATCCGTGACTTGCCGAAACTTGGAGTAAAGCTAGGCGGATCAGGTTGGATTCGAGCGGTTGGCTATCATGCTGATCGACACGGGGAGTTGAATCGGGCTGTGCTCGATGAACTCTGTCCGAGCCAACCGGTGCGTGTGCAACATAGCAGCGGCAAAATGTGGGTGGTGAATTCACCTGCTATTGAAGCGCTTGAGATTGGTTCAGACAGTCACGCCGGAGTGGAGGTCGACCAAGGGCGGCTCACAGGCCGTTTGTTCCGCATGGACAAATGGTTGGGCGAGCGTTTGCGAGGCGATACGTTGGATCTTGCGCCGCTATTAGAGGATCTATTGCGACTAGGTATCACCTCTGTGACCGATACGTCGTTTAATAACGACGAAGAGGCGGAACAAGAACTCAAGAATCTCAAAGGGCTCAATGGGAAACCATATGACGTGCATTGTATGGGTGATGAAAGCCTAGTTTGCGGAGGTCAGCTGAAGATCCTATTGGACGAGGATCAACTCCCTGATCTTGATGGGTTGCATCACCGGGTGGCGCGGGCACATGAACGGGACCGAGGCGTTGCGTTTCACTGTGTATCAAGAATCGAAATGTTGGTTGTCATGGAATGCCTGCAATTAATCGGCGTACATCCAAATGATCGAATTGAACATGGCGCCATGATCGGAGATGAGATGATTGAGGATCTCGCTAACCTCGCTGTGCCGGTGGTGACCCAACCAGGGTTTTTAAGTGATCGAGGTGAACGCTTTTGCCGTGAACTCAAGTCGTCTGAGATTAGCGATCTCTATCGCTATAAAAGTCTGATCGACGCCGGGATTCAAGTTGTCTGCAGTTCCGATGCACCCTACGGACCGGTGGATCCCTGGCAGTGCATACACGCAGCGAGCTATCGCCTATCCGAGGACGCTCGTGCTATTAATAGCGCAGAATGTGTCTCTGCTGAGACAGCGCTCGAGGGGTATCTACTGCAACCCGATCTTCTCAGCAAACGAGAGATTGCGCCGGGATCGCCAGCGAATTTTTGTTTACTAGAAGCTGGCGGCAGCGCAAAAGGTTCTTCTGTACACCGAGTCTGGTTCGCGGGTCAGCCAGTCCCAGTTTCGTCTTGATCGAGTAGACCCAGAATTTTCAACTCGGTCTTGGGGAGGTTCTCCTTAGCGCCTGCCAGCCAAAAACGCCCGCCAGCGGTCTCAAGAAAGAGCTTTTTGAATCCAGCGATCGAACCTTCGGCGAGTTCAGCATTGATGCCGCGGGTGCGCCGGATGACCGAGACAAAGGCGCCCCGTTGGCGATCCATGAGCAATCTAAATACAAATGCCTCGTCTTCATTGAGTGCTTCTGGTGTCTCAAGACCAACCCGAAAAATATGAGCGTTGTTGCCCTCATAAACAGGGTTGTAGGCCTCGAATGCCCTCGTCGAGATAAAGTCTTCGGCCTGTGCTTGCAATTGGATGCGAGTTTGACGAACTTGGGCACCAAGGTAGACGATGGAAATAATAATCGCGACTGCGCCGATTAACTCGGCGAGCGAACCGACAGCTTCCCAACTCATACGTTAGTCCTCGAAGATCTCGTCATTGTGCTCACCCAGGTGAGGTGCGCGATGAGCGATTTGCCAAGGGCTGGCTGGCAGTTTGTAAGGCGCGCCCGGGTAGACAATGGTGCGGTCTAGGTCTTCGTGTTGCACAGGCACCTGGAAGCCTCTAGCGACAAAGTGAGGATCCTCAAAGGCTTCTTCAGGTGAGTTAATTGGTCCTACTGCGAGGCCCGCATTCTGACATCCGATAAAAAAGTCGTAGGCACTCACTTTGGTCGCTATGAGTTTGAGTGCATCTCGACCCGCGGAGAAGATCGCTGTAATCGTGTCGTCTTCACCGATTTTTGACAATTCGAATTGACCTTCCCAAGCGGCGCCCATTTCGAGGAATACAGCCTCAGGAAACTCCGGTTCCAGTCCGAGAGTGCGAATCCAAGCGTGTAGCCGCCCGAACTCAACAGGAAATCTCGGTGGTACGCCGGTGTTTACGTAGCGTCCGTCTGCACACTGCATTTGTGTCTCGCCGGTTGCACGGGTAGCGGCGGCGTGGCGCCCGGTCTGGCGTTGCACTTCGCCACCGTTCAACAGGTGCGTGTAGCTGGCAGCTTCTGTGGTGACATTGAGCGCTGCTGTTATGGATACGTCTATGAACTGTCCCTGCTCAGAAATTTCTCGATGGAGTAAAGCTGTCAATGCGGACATATAGGCGAAGTGAGAACCTGTGTGAAAAGCCTGATTTCCCCACCCTCTGACCGGTGGCAAGCTGTGGTCGTCGTAGCCACAGTTCCATGGTGGTCCACCAGCGGCCATGAGCGTGAGGTCAGTTACTGGCAGGTCGGATTGTGGGTCTGAACGACCGTAGGGTGTCACTGCAATATGGATGAGCTTGGGGTTGAGGGTCGAGAGATCGTCATAGTCGAGTTTCAGTGAGGCCAAGCGTGTTGTGGCTTCGGATTCGATCAATACGTCTGCCGATGCGATGAGCGTTTTGAACTTTTCCTGGTCGGCGACTTCGTCCAAATCTAGCGTAACGCCGCGCTTTGATGTGTTGTAGTGCAAAAAGTACAGGCTCTGTTGTTCTGGATCGTTTTCTAAGTGGGGTGGGTAGGAACGGGTTGGGTAACGCCTTCAGGCGGTTCTACTAAGATGACATCAGCACCCATATCCGCCATTAGCTTACCGGCGAAGCTGATGCGTTCGTTTGCGAGTTCGATGACACGAATGTGATCAAGCGCGCTCATAGGATGCCTGCTTCGTAGAGTTCGGTTACTTCTGCTTCGCTGTAATTTAACAAGCGAGTCAGTACATCGTTGGTGTGCTCGCTCAAACAAGGTGCCCCGCGCTCCATTTTCCAGTCGGAATGGGAAAAGTGGACAGGTAGTCCGTCGACCCGGGCTTCACCCATGGCGGTATGTTGGACCGTGGACCAGAGACCAAAGTTTGCAGTTGTTGGGTCCCCATCAATGCGTTCAGCTGGTTTGAGTACTGCAGCCGCAGGTATGGGTAGTGCGCGGAGTTGTTCTTGGAGCTCGAACTTGTCGGTCTGTTGAGTCCAACTAGCAAGCTTTTGATCGAGATCATCTTGATGAGATACACGACGGCTCTCTTGATCGAAGGACACAGTCCAGTCAGCGTCGATGCTGGTAGCTAAATTCCGCCAATCCATGTCATTCCGACAACTAATAGCGATCCAATGGTCTTCACCCTGACACGGATAGATTCCGTGCGGCGCCATGTCTTGATATTGGCTTCTGTTCGATGATGGTTGCACCTCTTGGCGCATTGGTTTGTCGTTGACGGTCCAATCGAGTAGGGCGGGACCGTTCAATGTTGTCGCGGCTTCGGTGCAGGCTAAATCGACCCATTGACCTTCGCCTGTTTTCTCGCGATGGATGAGTGCCAAGAGAATGGACATCGCCATGTAGTAACCACCAGTGTGGTCCATGTAGGAATAACCCCAACCTGCAGGTGGTTGGTTTGGTAGGGTGGAGGAAAATGTTAGGCCAGAGACAGCTTGGACGATTGGTCCCCAAGTCTTGTACTCGTGATAAGGACCAACGTGTCCGAAACCGCAATTGGAAACGTAGATGATGTCAGGCTTTATCGCTTTAAGGTCTTCGTAGCCAAAACCCCATTTGTCGAGGACTCCAGCGGCGAAGTTTTCCGTGACTGCATCAGAAATCTTGATGATTTCTGTGAGAATCTCTTTGGCTTTGTCTTCACGAAGATTTAGTGTGATTCCGAGCTTGTCGGTGTTGTGATTATTAAATCCGCCACCGTATTCCAGACCCGACTGACCCTCTTTGAACGGTCCCATGCCACGCAAAATGTCCCAGCGCCCTTCGCGAACGGGGTCTTCGATGCGGATGATCTCTGCGCCAAACGCAGAGAGCCATTTAGTCGCGCCAGCACCGGCTAGTTGGCCGGTGAAGTCGCAAATACGATATTTCTTTAGTGCCTCTCCCATATCTTGAATGTAAACGGATGCAGAACAAGTCTCAACGATCATGCAATAATCAAATTTTTCATCGGGAGGGATGGCATGGACTACGAAACCATCAAAGTAGAGACGCGCGACGCTGTTGATTATCTAACACTCAATCGACCAGAGGCGTTGAATTCGATTAATTCTCAAATGGTCACAGATCTGCGGGACTACTTCCGTGGGCTGATGGAGAACACGGATACGCGTGTCGTTGTCATGCAGGGCGAAGGCCGAGCATTTTGTGCAGGTCTTGATATCAAGCAGGCTGGCACGGCGGATAGCTCAGGTCATAAACCCGTGGGTCAGGGCTGGGGCTTTCAGGGCTATTTAGCGGAGGTCTACATCCTTATGCGTCGCTGTCCACAGCCGATCATCAGTCTGATCCAAGGCCCGGCGTGCGGTGGTGGATTTGCCTTTGTACTCGCGTCCGATGTCCGCATCGCGGCTGACAACGCGCGTATGAACGCAGCGTTTATTCGTATTGGTTTGTCCGCTTGTGACATGGGCACGTCCTATTTTTTACCGCGCCTTGTTGGCACCAGCGTAGCTTCGGAGCTGATGTTGACGGGTAAGTTCATCAATGCGGAACGAGCGCTAAATACGGGCCTTGTTTCAGAAGTTGTCCCTCTGGATCAACTCAAAAGCACTGCCGACTCCTACCTAAGGGACATGTTGACGACCTCACCAATGGGCCTGCGGCTCACCAAGGAAGGACTCAACATGGCGGTCGACGCATCCAGCCTAGAATCGGCTATGGCGATCGAAAACCGCAATCAGATCCTCTGCTCACGCACAGATGATGCCAAAGAAGGGATGCAGGCCTTCCTTGAGAAACGAGATCCGGTTTATACCGGCCGCTAACGGCTAGACTTAGTCTTACAGACGATAGAGACATGGCGGTGTGCCATGTCCCCTAAATCATCAGCGTGTGAGCCAGTTTTGGTGTGTGTCTTCTGCAGGGCACTTTTGCAGGGCATCTTCTGCAGGGCAGGAGGGACTAGTCAGGGAGGCCGAGGACACGTTTGGCGATGATATTCAGCTGTACTTCGTTGGTGCCGCCATAGACGGTGACTGCGCGGTCGCGTAACCAAGCGCGGGTTGATTCCAACTCGTCATCACTAAAATCGCCGCCTTCCCATGCCAACCCCGCTGTACCGCGCAGTTCTGATTTCAGTTGCGAGCCTTCTTTTGCGAGTGTTGAGCCAACAAGCTTAAAGATAGAAGTGGCAGCGCCTGGTGCACCGCTGGCTTTGCTCTCCGCCAGCACCCGCCGGGTAGTCAGAGCCATTGCATTTTCTTGGATAACTTGGTCGAGCACTTTCTCTCGCGCACCGGCGTCGGCTATTTTTCCGTTCGCGTCTTCGCCTGTGTACTGTTTGGCGATTGCCGCATAGGCGTTTAAACGTTTTTTCTTCTTCGATCGCGGCGGGGCACCTGCGTTGCGCTCGAACTGCAGCAGACGCTTACCGACGGTCCAACCTTTGTTCAATTCTCCGATTAAGTCTTCGCGAGAAGCGATGGCATCGTCGAAAAACGTTTCGCAAAACGGTGATGAGCCTGAGATCAACTTGATTGGCTTCACAGTGACGCCCGGTTGCTCCATGGACAGTAGGACAAAGCTGATACCGTCGTGTTTAGGCGCGGTCGGATCGGTTCTCACCAATGCAAACATCCAATTCGCGTGTTGCGCACCTGATGTCCAGATCTTTTGGCCATTGAGGACGAAGTTGTCGCCATCTAGCACGGCCTTGGTTTGCAAGCCGGCCAAATCAGATCCAGCACCGGGTTCTGAGTAGCCTTGGCACCATTGCGCTTCGCCTGTAACGATTCTGGGTATGTGACGTTGTTTTTGTTCTTCCGTGCCGTATTCGAGCAGTGTCGGGCCAATCATTGTGAGGCCCATTCCGTTCGATGGAGGCAATGCTTTGACTCTAATTAATTCTTCCTGCCAAACGCGGAGTTCATCCCGCGCCAACCCGCCGCCGCCATATTCGGTAGGCCAAGCTGGAGCTGTCCAGCCTCGTGCGGCAGCTGCGTCACGCCACTCGTTTGCTGCATCGCTTTGGTAAATCTCATAGGCATCTTCGAAGTGTACGGCCCCAAGACGCATCGCCTCCGGACAATTGGATTCGATGAAATCTCGTACTTCTTCCCGGAATGCTTCCTGGCTCATGGTAGCTCCTAAATCTTACGTAAACTTTGGCTAGCCAGGCATTATCCTCTAGGTGGCTAAGCTATAAAAGGTCCGATAAGAGGTTTGCGCGGGTCATGAAAGCAGATACCGCAATTCTTAGACGCACAATTTTCCGATCTATGTGGATGGTTTCTGGCAGGTAAGTGGGCGGGTCGCTGGTTAAATTTCTAATACGCAGTGAGCAATCTAGGTTTCCACATATGTAGTTGCCTATAGTGCGCCGCCCATCTGAACCTTCCACGATCGTCGAGAACATGGCGGTGCCGCGACTGCGGTAGACGTGGTGGCACCACGAGCACATATGCGTCCGTGGCCGACCCCCGTGGTTAACCATGCGTTTCAGCACCAGCCCTTTCACTTGTTTCTGGATAGGCATAGCAACGTACCCGGCATGGCCGGTTGGATGGATCCAGCCTAAGTAGTCGAGTACGCCCCAATCCACATGCTCAAGCTCTGGCAGGTGATACTCGCCGAGACTCTTGCGCTTGAATGCATCCTGAAGGTCGGTGTGGGTAAGTGCTTCCAATCTGCCGCTCTTAAATCCTCTCCATCTCTATCTGTCGCCGAACAGATCACCCGCTTTGCCGAGCACTGATCCTTCACCCTTAGAGCCGCCTAACTTGACCGATTGGATGATGCGGTTAGCCAGTCGTGAAAATGGCAAACTTTGTAAGTAGACGGTTCCTGTACCCTGAAGAGTCGCTAGAAAGAGTCCTTCGCCACCGAACACCATGGACTTGAGACCACCCGCCATCTCGATGTCGTAATCTATGCCCGAAGTGAAAGCGGCGATACAACCTGTATCGACTCGCAGCGTTTCGCCGTTCAGTTCGCGCTTAATGACGGTGCCCCCGACATGGATGAACGCTTTCCCATCACCGCGTAGACGCTGCAGGATAAAACCCTCTCCGCCAAAAAATCCGGCACCGAGTTTTTTGTGAAATGCGATGTCGAGGTTCGTGCCGTGGGCGGCGCAAAGAAAGGCATCCTTCTGGCAGATCAACTCGCCGCCGACACTGGATAGATCGACCGCGATGATTTTACCTGGGTATGGGGCGGCAAATGCGACTCGCTTTTTACCAGAGCCTGCATTTTCGAAATGGGTCATGAATATAGACTCACCTGTCAAAACGCGCTTACCGATGTCAAAAATCGCGTTCAACACGCCACTGTTTGCCTTTGAGCCATCACCCATCTTGGCCTCGAACGTAATGCCGTCCTCCATGTAATTCATGGCTCCGGCTTCTGCGATCACAACTTCGTTGGGGTCGAGTTCGACCTCAACAATTTGCATATCGTCACCAAATATTTCGTAGTCAACCTCGTGACTCTCCATGCTTACTTCCTTAGCTTGCTGGCGGTATTGCCAATGTTAGTGGAGTAGGTCATGGTTGTCCGCAATGACTTTTAGGAGTGTAGATAATGAGTGACTTTCCGAATAGTGGACTGCAGCTGCAGTCTCTTGTTACGAGTGATGGCCAGCTGAAACTGACTTTGGAAGAAGTGGAAAATAGGGCATTGAAACCAGATCAAGTCCTTCTGCAAGTGCAGGCCTCGCCAATTAACCCATCAGATTTGGGGATGTTGTTAGGGATGGCCGATCTTTCTACTGCCTCACAGGGTGGTACTGCGGATCGTCCAACGGTCACAGCCGATATTCCAAGTGGCTTGGTTAAGCATCTGGCGGGCCGCTTCGATCAAGCTATGCCTGTTGGGAACGAAGGCGGAGGCATTGTAGTTGCAGCTGGTGAGAGTGATGAAGCGCAAGCGCTGCTCGGCAAAACCGTCGGAGCCCTGGGTGGCGGCATGTATGGTCAATACCGAACCCTGAAGTATCATCAGTGTCTGCCTATGAATGATGGCGTCACTGGTGCGGAAGCGGCGTCGTGCTTCGTCAATCCGCTCACTGCACTTGGGATGGTCGAAACGATGCGTTTGGAAGGCTATTCTGGCTTAATCCATACGGCGGCTGCATCAAATCTTGGCCAAATGTTGCAGAAGATCTGTCTGAACGAAGATGTGCCGCTAGTCAATATCGTTAGAAAACAAGAACAAGTAGATATCCTCAAAGCCATCGGGGCGCCACATGTTTGCAACTCGAGCGATGAAAACTTCACCGAGCAGCTAACCGACGCGATCGCAGCGACTGGTGCATATGTTGCCTTTGACGCGACTGGTGGCGGTGAGCTTGCGAATCATATCCTTGCATCGATGGAGCGAACAGCGATCAAGACCGCGTCTGAATACAGTCGGTATGGCTCGGACCAACATAAGCAAGTCTATATCTATGGTGGTCTTGATACTGGACCCACGGTGCTGCGCCGGAGTTACGGCATGTCTTGGGGGATCGGGGGTTGGTTGTTAACGCCTTTCTTGCAGAAAGTGGGGCGTGAACGCGATGCCGAGCTACGTCAGAAGGTTGCGGATGAGATTCGCACGACTTTTGCCAGTAACTACACAGCTGAGGTTTCCCTCGCGGGTGCTTTGTAGGTGGAAACATTGCTCGACTACGAAAAGAAAGAAACGGGCAAAAAATATTTGGTTAAGCCCAACGATTAGACAAGTCGAACGAGCAACGACAAGAAATTAAAAGAGGGGGGAAAATGAAAAAACTACTCTTAAGTGCATTGCCACTTTTCCTGTTCGGCTGCGGCCAAGAAGCGGCAGTCGAAACAGAAGTTGTGGCAGAGTCAGAGGTGGCAGCGGTTGCAGAAATGGCGCCAGCTATTGAGTCAAATCCGAACAAAAATGCCTACTTTGGTGATACGCATATTCACACTGTGCTCTCGTTCGATGCGTACCTGATGGGTACACGTCGAACGCCTGATGAGGCGTATGAATTTGCCAAGGGAGGTGCCATCGAGCATGCCTCCGGCTTCATGATGCAAATGAAGAAGCCTGTGGACTTTTTGGCAGTGTCAGATCACGCGTTCTACCTAGGGATGATGCGCGAGCTCAATACCGAAGGGAGCGCATACAGCGACCATAGTTTGAGCGAGAAGGTCAGAGGTGCCACGAGTGCTGCGGGTTCTGTAGCAGGTTTCCAAGCCGTGTTGGGGCATATGCGCGATCGCGATCCCAATTCTGTCGATGATCTAGATGATCGCGAGATACGGCGCAGCGCTTGGCAGGAGATCATCGAATCCGCCGAACGACACAACGACCCTGGCAACTTTACGACCTTCATTGGTTATGAGTACACAACGTCAGGTCCTGAGTCGCAAAATCTTCACCGCAATGTGATCTTCCGGAACGACAACGTACCGTCTATTCCTTTTAGTCGACTAGATTCCTTGAACCCTGAGGACTTGTGGGCATGGATGGACAGTAACCGGGATCAAGGCATTGAATCGATCGCCATACCGCACAACAGCAATGGCTCAGACGGCTGGATGTTTGAGCGAACCTACTACAGATCAGACAAGCCAATCGATGCCGAGTATGCGGATCTGCGCATGCGCAACGAGCCGTTAGTTGAAAATTCGCAGGTCAAAGGGACTTCGGATACGCACCCGCTTTTGTCGCCAAATGATGAATGGGCAGATTTCGAAATCATGCCTATACGAGTCGCTTCCACGTTAGCTTCTCGTCCAGAAGGCAGTTATGTGCGTGAAGCCTATCTGAATGGCATGTTGATGGAGGAGGAGAGTGGCATTAATCCATACCGTTTTGGTGTGATCGCCGCGTCCGACACCCACAACGCAGCGGGATCATTTGAGGAAGACAACTACTGGAGTAAGACAGGGCTAATGGATATTGAGCCCCACTTGCGCGGCTCTGTGCCGCTGCCTAACTCTGATCCCGACGACCCTCAGTACGCACAAGGGGCCTCTCAGTATTGGGGGGCGTCAGGCCTTGCCGGGGTCTGGGCGGAATCAAATACTCGCGATGCGATTTTCGATGGCTTTCGTCTGAAAGAGACATTTGCGACGAGTGGACCCCACATCCGCGTACGTTTCTTTGGCGGTCATGACATAGATGGCTCGCTTACCGATGCTGACGATGTGATAGGTGCAGCTTACGCAAGCGGCGTGCCGATGGGTGGAGAACTCGATCGTGATGGCGATCGCGCACCAAGTTTCTACCTCTGGGCGAGCAAGGATCCGGACACGGAAAGTCTGCAGCGTCTGCAGGTTATCAAAGGCTGGATAGAAGACGGCGAACGCAAAGAAGCCGTGATTGATGTTGCCTGTTCCGATGGTGGTGAGGTCGATCCAGATACCAATAGATGTCCAGATAACGGTGCGGAAGTTGATATCACAACCTGCGAGACGACAGCTGGCAAAGGTGCAAAAGAGATGAGTCCCGTGTGGCAGGATACTAACTTCGATCCAGCGCAACGTGCCTTTTACTACGTACGTGTTTTGGAAAACCCCAAGTGTCGTTGGTCAACTTGGGATGCGATACGCGCTGGGGTGACACCCAATCCCAGCATGCATGCAACGATTCAAGACCGAGCTTGGTCCTCACCTATTTGGTATAACCCGTAACGTTTGATGTTCTGTCCAGCTAGGTAAGCGAGCTTAAGCTAGCTGGACGGGCTCAATTTAGGGCTTCCCAGGCGAGCTCATAGGAGCGAAGCCTATCTTGGTGATGGTAGACCTGGGCTACAACGATGAGTTCGTCCGCACCCGTTTCGGCAACAAACTTCGCCACGTCTTCTTGCACGACATCTTTTGTCCCAACAGTCGAAGCCGAACTAACTTGGGCGAGCACCGCTTGTTGCTGACTGTTTAAACTCTCCTCGAAGTTAGCCACAGGCGGCGGCAGTGGACCTGGGTTACCAAAACGCAGGTTGATGAACGCCTGCAGGCTCGATGAGCGGATAAACTCAGCGTGCTCCTGGGTATCCGCTGCGCAAATGTTGTAGCCCAAGATGACGTAGGGTTCGCTCAGCTGTTCAGAAGCTTGAAACTCAGCACGGTAGATCTCTAGTGCTTGCATCATCGCCTGTGGTGCAAAATGCGAAGCAAACGCGAACGGTAGACCGAGGATAGCGGCGAGTTGGGCACCAAACAAACTCGACCCAAGAATATACATCGGTACATTTGCGCCGTAGCCCGGGACGGCGAAAATTTGTTGATTCTCTTGTGGATCATCGAGATAACGTTTCAGTTCGACCACATCCTGTGGGAATTTGTTGGGATCGCTGTGCAAGGTGCGCCGGAGCGCTTGCGCGGTCATCCCATCCGTGCCGGGAGCTCGGCCCAAACCAAGGTCAATCCGACCGGGGTACAGTGCTTCAAGGGTGCCGAACTGTTCGGCCACCATCAGGGGTGCATGGTTGGGTAGCATGATGCCACCTGCGCCAACCCGGATGCGTTCGGTGCCACCAGCGATGTGCCCAATCACAACAGCCGTCGCTGCGCTCGCGATGCCACGCATGTTGTGATGTTCGGCTACCCAATAGCGGTAGTAGCCAAGTCGCTCGGTGTGACGAGCGAGGTCCAAAGAGTTGGCCAAAGCGAGGCTTGCATCGCCTCCTTCGACAATGGGCGACAAGTCGAGTACTGAAAGTACAGTCATTCAGCCTATTCACATTCAAAAAATATCTCGGCATTGTAGGCGCTTTGCTGCAGCGAACAAACGGGAAGTGATGCCAGACCCATTCAGTCAGGATGAAATAGATTTGGTCGACGAGGTGTTGAGCACCGCGCGGTCGGTCAGGCGTAAGCTTGATTTCGACAAACCGATCCCACGGCGAGTACTGCTCGATTGTATTGATGTCGCTGTTCAAGCGCCTACTGGGATAGCGGGTGAAAATTGGCGCTTCTTGATTGTCGACAGCGCCGCGCAGAAATCAGCGATTGCTAAGATTTACACCCAAATCCTCGTCAACTTGATGGAGGAGCGTGGCATGCCGATGAAGCCAACCCACAAGGCGTTGATAGATCGGTTGCATGAGATACCGGCGATGATCTTTGTCTGTGTAGATGGTCAACCGCTCGGCGAAACGGTCGGCAGTCATGTGGGATACTACGGATCGATTTTACCGGCGGCGTGGTCGCTGATGCTGGCGCTACGAGCGCGTGGTCTGGGAAGCACTTGGACGACGTTACTGAGCGCACAACAGGAAGCTGTGAAAAGCATTCTTGGGATGCCGGAAGGCGCGATGCAAACGGTTATGTTGCCGGTTGGCTACACCAAGGGAGCTGTGTTGAAAAGAGCTGCGCGACTACCGGCGCAGGACGTGACGTTCGCAAATCGTTGGAATGAACCAATAGGAGATTAGAGTGAGTGCAGAAGATCGAATAGCTTTGCAGGATGTCATGCTGCGTTATACATCCGGTGTCGATGACCGAGACCTAGATCAGTATGAGGCCTGTTTTGCCGAGGATTGTGAGATCGTTGGCTTTGGTGACAAGACCTACAACGGTGCACGAGCTTGGCGAGAATATGTTGAAGGTGCGCTCACGAGGTTTGGTGCGACACAGCACATGCTGGGACCTCAACTCGCAACGATAGATGGCGATACCGCCGAATGCCGCACCGATGTGCAGGCGCTGCATTACCTAATGGAACCCGAAGGGTCGACACTAACGCTTTGGGCGACTTATCTAACCCGTATGCGGCGCATAGAAGGAGAGTGGAAAATCGCCCGACATGAACTGGTATCCAGAGGCACTAAAATCGATAGTGCCTGGGTTGCTTTGGACACCCGTCCCAATTGGGCGTTCGGGCGCCTCTCTACCTGGGTGCTGACCCACCTTTCTAATTGAGTGTTGGCGCATCCTTTCTATTTAGGTGCTGGGGCGCCTTGACCAGTAAATTCTGGATCCGGGTCGTTGCCTAGGAAGATGCTGCCTAGGTCCTGATACAACGGATGTGCAACCCAGCGGTGTGTCGCGCACGCGTGTGAATCACGTAGTTTTCGTTCCAGTGGGCTGTGCATGCGCATACCACTCGTTCCGGCGGTGTTGTGCAAGCTGTCGACTACTTGCATGCAAATGTTAGCGCCATGGGTGCATGCGAGCCGAGCGTTAATTGTTGTGTCGGCTCCTGGGGTTGCAGCACCCGCAGCGAGTTCCTCTTCCACGTCTGTCATAGCATCCAGCACATAAGAACGAACCGCACGATAGTTTGCGACGGCTTCACCCATGCGTGATTGCGCCATGGGTCTCTTGTTTAAGGTGCTGGCAGACAGCATAGGGACTTTGTTCTGTGCTAAATCAGAGAAGGCTTCGATCGCCCCCTTCGCCACACCAAGTGCGATGGCGACTTTGTTGTACGATAGGCGCAATGGGATTGGCATGCGGTAGACAGGGTTGTCGTAGTGGGCGGGGACAGCTATGAGATCCACGCCGGTGAATTTTTCTGGGACTAGGGCGCCGTCGGCCTTGACGTCATGACTGCCGGAGCCACGCAAACCGGCGACATCCCAGGTGTCGACGATTTCCCACTGATCGCGGTGTAAGAACCACATCTTGAAGATGGGATTGCCTGCGTCATCAAGCTCTGGTGCGTCGCCCTGCATTAACGGTGCCGCCATGAAGAACCAAGTCGCGTTGTGACAGCCGCTGATAAATGTGGATTGGCCCCAGACACGGACGCCTTCGTCGCATCGTTCTGCTCGAGGTGGTTGCGTACCAGGACCGCCACCGCCGCACATGATTACCCTTGGATTATCAAGGTACACTTCTTTTGCGATTTCTTTATCCATGCCGCCAACAGCCATCGCATTAATTTCGGAACCTAGCATGACATTCCAGGCAACGGATGCGTCAATGGCAGCCATCGCTTCTAGAATCTTGATGGTGTCGCATGAGGTTGCAGCTTCGCCGCCGAGCTCTTCAGGCAGCGTGAAGCGGAAAAAGCCCTCATCGATCAATTGCTCGACAATGTTGTCGGGGAGTCTACGCAGTTTTTGAGCTTCGTCTCCGGCTGCGAGTATCTCTGCCCGCATGGATTCAATTTTTTCGAGGCGGGCTGTGAGTAGGTCTGGCTTCACTCTGGAGCTCCAAATAGTTCTTGTTGTAATTGGTAAAGAGGGTCATCGGGCATGCGACCGCTTCTCGCGAGGGCGCTGAGACTACCTGTATCCATATCGTCTGTCGTGTTCAGATTTTGGTTCCAATCCATGACGACATGACGGAATTGAATTTTCCACACGTTATCACGTTGCTGAAAGTGATCAACATACCGTCCGAAGTAGGTCATTTCTGTCGCCTCACCGCCGGGCTTATGGTGATAGGCCGTTAAATATGTTTCGACCAGCGCATCCACATCCCGGATGTTGGCGATGGTGTTCGATACTTGGTGATGTGTCGCGCGATGTCTGACGATGCCTTGGCTGATGAGGTCGCAGAATTCATGTGCCAGACCTTTGAAGAAACCATAGTCCACTGTCGCATCTGGCCAATAGCAGGCTTTTAGTGTGTCTTTCTCGACGCGATCTAGTCCGCGACAGTGCTTGAAAATGACTTCTTCGATTGCGGATCGATTCGCGAGCTCTTTGGCTGATGGAACATGGCCTATTTCTGTCATTTGGATTATTGATTAATTTCGGGAATGGTTTCGGTCACTAACGGCGTGCCATCGATGCGCGCGATGTCAGGCGTGCGTATCTCATAGAGCTCGATAACATTGCCAAACGGATCGCGACCATAAATCGCAGCCGAATCGCCAAAATCGACCGGATCGCCAACGAAAGTCATGCCTGCTGCTGATAAGCGAGCGTGTTCTGACTGGATGCCTTTCACTTCCAGCGCGAAGTGTGGATAGCCGAGGTCAGGTGGGTTGGCCGTTTTGTCTTGCGGCTCTGGCGCTTCGTATTGCCAAAGTTCAATGTAGGCATTGCCTCCTTGCAGCATTGCCATATGGGCACTGGGTTCCTTGATCCCAATGGCTGCCTCGACGGCCGGGGACGGTCCGGAAAAAGAGCTACGTTGCACTTCTTTAAAGCCCAAAGTGTCGCGGTAGAACGCGAGACCTTTTTCTAAGCTCGGCACGCCAATAGCGACGTGGTGTATGCCAACAATCATGTGCACCCCTTTAAGTTGACCGGAGAATCTACCATTCAAGCTGATCGGCGGCTAGCTACGCGGCGGGATACAATGGTTCAAGAATTCAGTTTTGGAAAAGGCATGCAAAGACTTCATCAGGTGGGTGCTGCGGTTAAGGACTTCGACGCCACGGAGCGGTTTTATCAGGAGGTGTTAGGGGCTCAGTATCTAGCGCGTTTCGAGCCACCGGGGTTGTTGTTTTTTCAGTTTGCGGGTGTGCGACTGGTTTTTGAGGCAGGCAACAAGCCAGCGAACTTGTATTTCTGGGTGGATGACATTGACGCCGAATACGCGCGCCTAATAGCCGCTGGTGTCGAGTTTGCGGCACCACCAGCGATCATCCATAAAGACGATTTGGGTACATTCGGTCCAGTAGGAAATGCGGAGTGGATGGCTTTCTTTAGCGACCCGGGTGGCAACACGCTCGCGCTTGCTACTCAGAAATAGACGATGCAGACAGACAAAACCCCCGCTTTTCAGCGAGGGTTTGTCCTTGGCTAACAGTGCTGGCCTATCTAGGTTTAATCCGTCTGATTAAAACTTATAGCGAACCTCTAAGCCCGCTAGCCGTGGATCAGTCGGCGCGCCTGTGCGTCGATAGAGTGATTCCTCAGTCGAACCATATTGTTCGATCTGACGCCAGCCGATGTCGTTAAACACATTGTTAACGAATGCAGCGACCATCACGCTCTCCTCAGCATTGTGCCAAGTTGCACGCAAATCAAATCGGTCGTAGCTTGGTGCCGATTGGTCTTTCTGTTCGAAAACAGAGAAGTACACGCGGTCAATCCACGAATAGTTAGCTAGGAATTCCAGACGTCCGTTATCACCTAGCTGATAGCTATACATTGCCCAGCCGCCACCCTTTTTCTCGGGTACTCGCAACATTTGGTTGCCCTTGATGTTGATGAAGTTGTCCGCAGCATTGAACAAACTTGCCGGTCGAAGCGGGTTGTTGGGATCGATAACTAACTGATCAGACGTGTACTCGGTGCCGGTGTAACTAACGTGTGCGCCGATGGTTAAGTTATCCGTGGCCAGCCAAGTGATGTCTGCATCAAAGCCTTTCATCTCTGCTTCAGGCACTGCGATGACGTTCGTCGTGTAGCCGCCTGAGAACGCTAAGCCGTTTGCGAAGGTATGTACATTCTCGTAGTCATAAAAGTACACCGCTGCATTGAGCTGTAACTGGCCATCGAGCATTGTGCCTTTGTAGCCAAGTTCATAGGCGATGAGTTCTTCAGGATCGAAAACGGAGTTACTCGAGAAAAACACCAAGTTAAAGCCGCCGGAACGAAGTCCCTTCGTGGCGGAGAGATAGATCAGATCATCTTCAGTTGGTGTGTAATCGAGGTTGAGACGCCAAGTCACGTCTTCTGTGGCTTTGCTCAGCTGTCGAAAGAGAGAGTTACTTGCGGGAATACCGCCAACTAATAGTCTGTTGGGGTCCAAAATCTCGCCCGTTGTATCATCTAAATAACCGAGTGCGATATTGGTTGCCGCTAGGTCTGATGTACAGGTCGTGCCAACGTCACAGCCATTGCCGCCTGCGCCGAAGCCCAACGGTACGATATCTGCTTCACTATAGTAGAACACCGTCTCATAGCCATTGAGCTGGTCCCGAGCCCAGCGCAAACCGGAGGTTAGCGCCCACTTTTCGTTGAACGTATACACTGCCTGGCCGAAGGCTGCGAACGCATAACGCTCTGTGCGAGTAGTGTATTCGAGATCGGTGCCGTGAGTTTGCGGGCCATGCATAACGCGGTCCCCATCATCTCCAGACCAGGCCCCGAAGCAGTAGACATCTAACTGATCTCCAGCGCCGATGGCATCCCCTGTGAAACAGTTGCCAGGTAAAGCATTGCCTGCCGATAAGTTGTTCGCAGCCCCTCGAGCGGTAAAGAGATCAACTTTGCCTGGAAGGAAAGCGGCTGTGCCTGTTGGGTCGTCATTTCTATAGCGAGAGCCGCAAGGTCGGTCTCTAAAGCAATTGTGGTCGTAGAAATCGCCACGTTGGGAGATTTTCGCATCGTAGTAAAACAATCCAGCGGTGATCGATAGATCCTCTGAGGGATCGATAAAGAACTGGAGTTCGTGTGAGACGTACTCAGTTTCTTGGATCACGTAGAAGGTACGGTCCATCGTCCTGCTGGAGGTTAGATCAGTATCGCTACTGCGATCGTAGAAGTAATCCGTGTAACCAAAGATATACTTCATGCCGAACTTGTCGTTGATATCCCACATGACGTCCATGGAAACGGCTTGTTGGTCAAAATACTCATCCTGCTGACCATTCGTATCCGTATCTAAATCATCGCCTTCGATGTCATCGAGACCAATCAAGCGCTGTCGACTAACGTCAGCGCCATAGGCGTAGTTAGGAGAATCTGTAGTGCCCAGAGTTTGCTTGTCAACACCAGAAGTGATGCGCTGAGCGGAGACTGTATCCCCCGTGGTGGGGTTGATGAAATTTGACATCGGTACCCCCGCGACGGCGCAACCTGTACCGCCGATTACCCCAGTTGTTGGCACGGGTGCGGTTCGAGTGAACATGTCTGGACACACGTTGCCCGGATCAACTGCGCGATAGCCTATGGCGTATGTTGATGTATCCCTGGTGCTGCCGCCATTTTCACTGATATTAATGATACCAGCGGCATCAGCGCCAGCCATGCGTCTAGCATAAGAACGCTCATTGGCTCGGAGATTGACCTCGATGTTGTCTGTTGGCGTGAAGCGCAAAGATAGGGCGTAGTTTTCATCACCATAGTTTCCTGGGTCGGGTGCACCCGAAAGGTCATCGTAGTATCCATCTCGGGTTCTCTTCACACCCGTCACACGACCTTGCAGTAAGTTTTCGATGAGTGGGCCGCTGATGACGCCATAGAGTTCCTTTAAGGCAAAGGATCCAGCGACGACTCGCATTTCCCCTTCAAACTCTTCGGACGGCTTTTTGTTGATGAAGTTGACGGCACCACCAATGGCGTTTCGTCCGTAGAGAGTGCCTTGAGGCCCCCTTAGGAACTCAATTCGCTCGATATCAAACAAGCCACCCTCCGTGGATGCAATACCGAAATCTTCTGAGTAAACGCCGTTTAAGTATGTGGCAATTCCTGGGTCGCCACCAAGAGAGCGAAAGTTTCTGCCGACCCCTCGAATTGCCATGTCATACGGCTCGATCACCGCTGCCGGTACGAGGTTCTGCAAGTCTTCTTGATTGCGAATTCCGAAGTCTTCGATGAACTCGCCGGTAAAGGCGGTAATTGATATGGACGTATCGCTGACTGTGGACTCGCGTCGTTCTGCGGTTACGACTACTTCCTCAATACGACGCCCTTCGGCTTCCTGCGCGGAACCGATAGTTGGCATAGTCGCGAATAGTGCTGCTGCACCGATCGCAAACAAAGCTTTTAGAGCCTTGACCATTTTCCCCTCCAGTTGATCAACGCTAACGAAGATTTTGTACTGCTTACCTCGTCTGTTGACTTGGTTGTGCGTCCCTTGTGGGACATTTAGTTTTACCCTCCTGGATATTTGTACGCCTTAAATTTAGTGGTGTCAATTTGACGAAGATGGCCATTTAAATGGTCCGACACGGTGTTTGGGCGGGGCAATGGTGAAAAAAAGCGTCCTGTTACCAGGACGCCCTTTAGCCTCAGGTGACGGTTGGAGAGCGTCTTCTGAAACTAAAGCTCAGAAACGCTCAAAGTTACTGTTGGGCAACTTGACTGTCTGAAGTGAACTGGATGTTGAGGGCGAGTGTTTGGCCAGTTTTTACGCACTGATGGCTAACCGGTACACGTTCGCCGTCCTGCATACCCAACCTTCGACATTGAGTATGTGCTCGTTGTTTTCGAGACGATACTTGCCGCGATTCTTCAAAAAGGGGCGCGCATCATTGTCGGGATGTTTCTGGATAGCAGAAACGCAGTCAGCGATCGCGTTGTTTTTCGGGGTCGCATTGGCGGTGCCGGTCCCCGATCGTATATCTGCGTAAGCTACATTTGCACATAGAGCGAAGCTGGTGATTGCGATGAATTTGGTGAGTGGCATGTTCATAGTGATTCCTCCAACGGAACTAAATATTAAGTTGTGCCTGGTGGCGGAATCGAAATTTGGGTTCTTCGGCTGAGAAAGTCCTTTGGCTTGGCTGAGCGTTGGCTGATTTATCGCTGATGAAACTCTGAATAGACAAAAAGGTTAATAAAAACAGTCAGATACCGACGCCGTCGGCATCTAGACGCCGACAACATCTAAAAGAAGTGTTTGTGAGCGTTCTAGCTGGAAGAAACTAGCTAAAAAGGTGGCAGCGTACGTAGCCGTACGCGTTTTTGGTGGTCGCGGGGACGCTTTCTGCGCAGACTTCTAGTGCTTGGGGACAACGAGGATGGAATCTACAACCTTCTGGTGGGTTTCTTACGCTGGGCACCTCGCCAATGATTAGCGGTTGGCTTCTTTCGGCTTCGATTTCTGGGTTAGCGATGGGTACAGCGTCGAGCAGGGTTTTGGTGTACGGATGCTCGGGATTGGCAAAGAGTTCGTCTCGGCTCTTCAGCTCGACTATCTGTCCGAGATACATCACTGCGATCCGAGAGCTGACGTGTCGCACCACAGATAAGTCGTGCGAAATAAAAAGATAGGTCAAACCTAGATCGCGTTGTAGGTCCATCAGTAAGTTAATGACTTGAGCTTGGATAGACACATCCAGAGCAGATACGGCCTCGTCGCAGATCAATAAGTCTGGTTCAAGGGCGAGCGCGCGTGCGATCCCAATCCGTTGTCGTTGGCCGCCAGAAAACTCATGCGGATAGCGATCCGCCATAGCAGGTAGCAGGCCCACTAGATCGAGCAGGTCTTTAACCCGGGCTTGATACTCTTCAGCTGGTTGCTCGGGTTTGTGTATTTTTAGCGGCTCACCAATGATATCGCGCACTTTCATGCGGGGGTTGAGCGATCCAAAGGGATCTTGATAAACCATCTGCATTTGTGTTCGAACTGGCCGCATGTCGCTGCGGGATAACTGAGTTATGTTGCGTCCGGCAAAGACGACCTTGCCTTCAGTGATATCAACCATTTTCAAAACGGCCAAGGCAGTGGTCGATTTACCACACCCACTTTCGCCAACCAGACTCAAAGTCTCGCCCTGTTGGAGATCGAAGCTCAGACCGTCAACGGCTTTCACCGAGCCGATAACTTTCGAGACTAAAACGCCTTCAACTACGGGGAAGTGCACCTTTAAATCAGTGACAGAAAGTAGAGTTTCGCTCACAAGTGCCTCATCTAACGAAACAAGCTTTGAGATGGTTGGTATCGATCGCTTCTAGAGGCGGTGTCTCCAGGTGGCAAGCGGGTTGTACCGCGTTACACCGAGGCGCAAAGGGGCAGCCTTTGGTGGTCTGAGCGAGATCTGGCGGCTGTCCTTCGATCGTCGCCAACCGAGCATCAACTTCTCCATCTAGCGCTGGAATTGAAGCCATGAGCCCTTGCGTGTAGGGGTGATGAGGGTTTTTGTAGAGTTTTGGCGCTGGCGCGCTCTCTACTATCTGACCGGCATACATGACTGAGACGTGATCTGCGTAACGCGCAACGACACCGAGGTCGTGGGTGATTAAGATCAAAGCCGCGCCAGTTTCACGCGTCAGCTCTTTCAGTAGACCGAGAATTTGCGCTTGCACTGTCACATCTAGCGCGGTGGTCGGCTCGTCGGCAATGATGAGCTTGGGACTGCAGGCTAATGCCATTGCGATCATGACCCGCTGACGCATACCACCGGAGAGTTGGTGCGGATATTCTGACAAGCGCCCAGCAGGGTCTGGGATCGCAACTTTGCGCAACAGTGACTCTGCTTCAAGCAAACCATCTCGCCAACTTAAGGCCTTGTGTAGAACGAGAGGTTCAGCGACTTGTTTGCCAATCGGTATGACTGGATTCAAAGAGGACATCGGTTCTTGGAAGATCATACTGATGCGATTACCGCGGATGGCCCGCATGTCAGCATCCTCAAAGGCGGCAAGGTCTTGCCCATCGAAAATTATCTGGCCACTATCGATCCGTCCCGCTTCGCCAAGGAGTTGCAGGATACTGAGCGCAGTCACGCTCTTTCCCGATCCTGATTCTCCAACGACGGCGAGTGTTTCGCCTCTGTCGACTTCCAATCCAACTGACCGCAGCACCTGAAGACGACCGGCTTCTGTCCGAAAACTTACGGCAAGATCTTTGATCTCAAGGAGACTCATCGCGCACCCCGCATACGAGGATCCAGTAGATCCCGTAACGCATCGCCATAAACGTTGATTGCGTACACTACTACCGTCAGACAAAGCCCTGGAGCGAGAGCTAGCCAGGGTCCGAGGTACATGTACGTACGACCTGCGCCACTAAGCATGCTGCCCCAGGTCGGCGCAGGTGGAGGCACACCCAGACCCAGGAATGACAGCCCGGCTTCGGCCAATATGGTTGCACCGACTCGGGTTGTGAACAGGACAATCACCACAGGCATCACGTTGGGAAGGATGTGCCGCCAGAGAATACGCAAAGTACTCGCACCCATCGATTCGGCAGCGTGGGTGTACATAGATTCTTTCACAGTCACAACCGAACCACGCACGATGCGGGATCCGGCGATGCCATAGAGGCAGCCTAAAATAATGATGATCTGTGGAATACCCGGACCTACGATGGAGATCACAACGATGAGTAAAACAAGATCTGGAAAGGTCATCCAGGCATCAACGAAGCGTTGGATAAGCATGTCGACTTTGCCGCCGAAGTAGCCTGAGATCACGCCAATGAGAATTGATATGACAGTGGCTAGAGATGCAGCGAGAAAACCCACAATCATGGAGAGCTGCGCGCCGAGCAGTACTCGAGAGAGCACATCGCGACCTAGGTGATCGGTACCGAACCAGTGTGCCCACGAAGGTCCTTGGAGGCGCACGGTGAGATCGGTATCGTTCATGCCGTAGGGTGCGAGAACGTCTGCGAAAATCCCCAAAAACAGGAAGAGTAGAAATACGATGCCGCCGATCGCACCGAGACGCTTGTCACGCCACAGTCTGTAGGTAAACGCGATCGCAGGATGGCGTTCGATGGCTTGTAACTGTGGTAGCGCGGATAGCTCGCTCACTGGTGGCGAACCTTTGGATCTAGGAAGCCATAACTTAGATCGACTAACAAGTTGATCAACAGAACACCCAGCCCAACGATCAGAAAGATACCTGAAATTACGGGGTAGTCTCGTTGAAAGACCGCTTCTAATAGGAGCAAGCCCATACCGGGTACGACAAATATTTGTTCCAGAATGACAGCGCCGCCGATCAGGAGTGGGGCTTGTAGTCCGATCAGGGTGACGACCGGGATGAGACCATTTCGCAACGCATGGCGCACGATCATCATATGCTCGGACAAGCCTTTTGCACGGGCAGTGCGTACATAGTCTTGTCGAAGCACTTCCAACATCATCGTGCGCGTCATACGCATAGTGACTGCAGACATGGATAGGCCAAGCAAAATTGCCGGTACGATCATGTGGCTGAGATTGGCAAGTGGATCTTGGAAAAACGGTGTGTATTCAAGCGGTGGTGACCATCGCCACCAGACGGACGGAAACACCATCACCAGGGTGCCCAGCCAGAAACTAGGTACAGCTAACATGATCAGCGAAAACGAGCGCGCGACGTAGTCGCCCATGGTGTCTTGGCGTAACGCAGAATAGATCCCGATAGGGATGGCAACAGTAAGAGCAACAATGAGTGCGAGCAACCCGAGCTCGAAGGTGATTGGCAGGGTTGCTTTTAGTTGCTCGGTAACCGGCGTGTTCTGCCAGAGGGAGCGCCCGAGATCACCTTGAAAGACACCCGCCACCCAGTCCACATATTGACTCATGACTGGCTGATCCAAGCCAAGGGCTGCCTCAATTCGCGCGCGATCCTGGCTTGTCGCAATGTCGTTTTGCGCCAACATCAAATCGATCACATCACCCGGGATCAAACGCATTGATACGAAGACGATTAAACTAGCGAAGAACAGTGTCGGGAGTAATGCAATTACCCGACGTGCGATGTAAGCCTGCATTGTTTTCTTACTTGTTTCCTACAGTTTGCGTTACGTTTTCAGCCAGCGTTCCGGCATTGTGTTCTCGACCAGCTGAGTAATGCTTATGCTGTTTATACCGTGTTCTGCGCCGACTTCCAAAGCAAACTGGGAGATGTCGTTGGTTCGTGCGAAGACCAATGCGTTGTTAAAGCGGCTCTTGATCCAGAGCGCCGTCCGCAAATTGTCCTGCTCCTGTCCAGTTCCTAAAATGACCGTAGGAGAGTCTGAACCTAGATTGACGTTTTCGGTAACACGGCGCCAAACCTCGGGATGAGAGATGTCTCCTTCGAATACGTTTTGTTTGAATGAGTACTGGAGGCGGTCTTGTTCGGCGACTACAAGCACGCGTCGGTCAGCGTCGATATCGACCACAGTGACTTCTTCGATTTCTTCCTCGGCGTTGTCTTGTAGCTCCTCAAGGACAGATTGACCAAAACGGCCAAAACCGGCGATGACCACTGTGTCTTTGGACGCTGTGCGCTCAAAGTGCTCCAGCAAGCTACCTTTGACGAAGCCCTGTGCGGCCAGATTATAGGTATTGAAAACCTCACACTTGGCAGATAGCCCAGTCCCTTGGAGGGAGCGCATAAAGCGTAAGTTATGGCAGTGAAGAACAACTTTGGAACTTAGGCGAGGTGCGAGTTGTAGAATTCGCGAAGCCGCTTCGTAAGCTTGAAAGTCATTGTCACCCAGTAGCAAGACGCGCCGCGCCTTTCGGAGTCTGAGGTTCTGCAGCAGATAGTCGTGCGTTAGGTCGCCCACGACTGTACGCGCACGGTATTTTTGGCGCAGTTCTTGTTCTCGCACTGGGTCGAAAACTTTGTCGACAACGACAACTTTTACCCTCGGTGAGGTCCTTCGTAGTAGACGCAAGTAACTGATGGTCAGACGGCCGGAGCCGAAGACGATGATGTGGTTTTTGATATTCCGCAGCTGCCACTGGCTTGGCGAAAGGACCTGAAAGATCGCTTCGATGACCGCGGATGCGGCAAGCAGCGGCGCGCCAAAGTAGGCGATCCAAAGCATGGTCTGGGCCCACACAGGCCCTCCTGTAGGGGTTCCAACGTCGAGGCCACCAACGACGAAGAAGCCCAGAGCATAATATGCTTTGGTGAGAATACCGGCATCGATAACATCTGGGCGCTCGGATAGTGGCGTACCGGCTAGAAGACCAAGGAAGCCACAAAGGAAAAGGCCAGCCGCGGCAAGCCAGCGCCAATTAAAGGGTTGGCGATACATAGACTCCAATGCGTGTACTCCCGATACAGAGTGTTGTTAAATGAATCCAGACTATATTAATCGGATGACACCGTTATGGCAGACTTTTCAACGATCACCTACGACGTGAGCGAAACCGGCGTTGCGCGAATTACGCTCAACAAACCGGAGACACGCAACGCACAAAACAAACGCATGCTCTATGAGATCAATGATGCTTTTGATTTGGCGGGGCATGATACCAACGTCAAAGTGGTTGTTATGGCAGCGGCGGGCCCGCATTTTTCTTCTGGTCATGACCTACGCGACCAAGAGCCCTTTAGTGAGTTTGAGCCTGTGACCAATTGGGGTGGCTTTGACGCTCCTGGACAAGAGGGCCACCAAGCCATGGAGGAAGAACTTTACCTCGGGCTGTGTTGGCGCTGGCGGAATTTTCCGAAACCAACGATTGCTGAAGTTCAGGGTAAGGTGATTGCTGCTGGACTCATGTTAGTTTGGGTTTGCGACATAATCATTGCCAGTGAAGAAGCCACATTCTCTGATCCAGTCGTCGCCTTTGGCGTCAACGGCGTCGAATACTTCGCCCATCCATGGGAGTTCGGAACACGTAAAGCGAAAGAACTCTTGTTCACAGGCGGCATTATGTCGGCCGCCGAGGCAAAGTCCACCGGTATGGTTAATCATGTTGTAGAGCGAGAAGAACTAACAGGATTTGTCACGCAGATGGCTGACAGAATAGCGAAACGACCTGCGATGGGATTGCGTCTAGCGAAGCAGAGCGTCAATCAAGCGGAAGATGCGCAAGGTTTATGGACGGCTCTAAATGCGGCAATGTCGTTACAGCAATTAGGGCACGCCAATGCACGCATTGTGCATGGCATGCCAGTTGATCCTGAAGGCGCAAAAACGATCCGCGAAGATGCTAAAGCGGGATAAGAGACGCTAAAGCGGGTTAAGAACGAAAAGGCAAGATAACGCTACAGACGATATCGCAGCCGTTATTGAGAGTAGCAACTAGGTCTACCTTGACCAAAAAATCTAGGTAGTCCTAACCTGTGCCGCCTCTTCGTCGTCTGGGCAGTCACCGAGCTCCACCTGCACCGTAGAGTGATCGATACCGAATTGGGCGTTTAGAATCGCCTTGATTTCGGAAGTGACGTTTTGCACATGAGATTCTTCGGCAACTTGTGCATGTAGAGTGAGGAGCGGTTTCTCCGCCGTGAGCGCCCAAGCATGCATGTGATGAACTTCCACAATGTTAGGTATGGCTTGGATGAGCTTTGACTTTATCTCGCTAAGGTCCACACCGTTAGGCACTCCTTCCAGAAGTATGTGAGTAGACTCTTTTAAAACCCGGTAAGCCCCACGTCCAAGAATGACCGCTATGAGGACTGCGAGTATCGGGTCTGCGTAGAGCCAACCGAAGAAATACACACATATCGCGGCGACGATGGCTGCTGCCGATCCGAGTAAGTCACCGAGGACGTGGAGCGTTGCTGAGCGCACGTTTGTCGTATCCGACGCACCGTGGAGCCACTTAAAGGCGACAATGTTGACAACGAAGCCGATGGTCGCCACGGCCAGAGCAGGAAGCGGCAAAATCGGTTCTGGGGATGCGACGCGCGAAATCGCTTCGAACGCAATCCAAAGCACCAAGGCAATCAAGGTTAAACCGTTGACGAACGCCGCCAAAACTTGGAAGCGGTGATAACCATAACTCAGTTTGTGATCGTAGCCCCGAGCGGAAATGCGCGCAGCCCACCAAGAAAGACCGAGGGCTGCGGCGTCAAGGAACATGTGTCCTGCGTCCGCAATAAGGACCAGAGCATTGGTGAGAATACCTGCCACCAGCTCGACGAACATGAATCCTGCGATGAGAAAGAAGGCTCGGCCAAGAATTTTTACATCCGTGGGAAGGTTGTGATCATGCTCTGAGTGATCGTGATGGTGGTGATGTGAATCCACGGTGCTAGCTCAATCGACGCGTACTTGAAGTGCAAGTATAACGCCTTCATAGCTGTAGTCGTCTTTGCGGTTGGTCTCGTAACTGAGGCTGAGACTTGCTTTATCTCGATAGAGGGCGGACATCGAAGCCGCTGCCCGCCACCGCGTTTCAGTCAAATCGTGACCTGTGGTCACAAACCGAGCGTCAGTGCCCTGAAAGCGAGAAGTCGTGGTTGTCACATCGGATTCGAAATCATGTTCCACAGCAGCCGTAACAGAAGGAGAGAAACTCCAGGTTTCGCCAAACTTCAGCCAGGACAGGGAGACACCGGCGGTAGCAAAGAGCTGTGACTGTGTGTCGGTATCGACGTTCAAACTCAGCGTGTCGCCCCCGCGCTCGTTGTAATTGTCTGTATCCAATTGGCTGTAGGACGCGGTAACAAAAGGTGTAACGGTGAAAGAGGTAGTGGGTTCTAAGTAAGTTGAGTAACTAATTTGTGCACCATCGCGTTTAGTGACGAAATCAGAATTTAAGCTCAGGCGCCTGAATCCCGAAAGTGTTGGTACAAATAGCACTCTTAAGCGGTCGGTCTCGGCTCTGCTTTGTTGCCAACTCAGGCCAAAAAAATGTCGACCTCGTGTGTAGTTAAGTCCAACGGTCGCTCGGTGACTGTCAACCTCGTCCTCACCAAAAATTGAAGAGTCGATGTCCGTCGTCTCTGTGCCAAGGCTGAGACTCAGTGACCAGTTCTGGGTCAATTCTCGGTCTATGCCGATAGCGTAGCCGGTCGTGTCTGCTTCGAAGTCATCGAAGCCTGTGACGCCGTCCTGTTCCGTTGTATCGTTCCAGGATTGTAGCCACAAGTTTGTGGCGGGTTGATAGGTTTGTGAGGTGTCCAGCCAGAGCACGTTCCCCCAACTGTTACCTGGTGCGGATTGGTTAGGGGTTGAACGGAACTGGATGGGCTTGGTGTTGAAGCCCTTCCGGCGTTCGCGATGGTAGGTCTGTCTGTTGACATCGGGCAGTAGATTAAGCAGCCGAGCCCTTAGTCCGGAGACGTCGCTGGTACTGTCCAAGCTGTCAACTAAATCGCTAAGTTCCCCTGAAAGAGCGCCTCTTGCTTGCAGGGTCCTGATCGTTCGCACCAGCCGCTCAAGGTCTGCCGTACGGTGGTTTAGACCTGAGTTTATGAGGCCATCTTCCAAGGCTGACCACGCGGGTACCGCAGTTGTGGCGATCATAAAAATGAAAACCTTTACGATGACCGTTTTTCGGGTCTCTTCCATTGTGAGGGCTCGTCGCATTATGCTTGTCTCATTCTACGGAGATCCGCTTAAAAAGCATTTCCGAATAGTTAGTCAAAAGGGGAAGAAAATGGAGCGGATGAGTCTAGACATAAATGACAAGGTGGCGGTACTCAAATTCAATCACCCAGAAGTGATGAATGCAGTCGGTCGCCAGATGTTGGAAGACTTTATGGAAGCGATCGCTGAAATCAAAAAGCCAGCAAACGGCGCGCGGTGTTTGTTGCTAACCGGTGAGGGACGAGGTTTTTGTGCAGGTGCGAACTTGCAGGATGATACGGGTGATAACTCAAAGGATTCAGGTGGTTCATTGCGCCATACTTATCATCCGATCCTGTTCGAGTTGCGCGGTCTGAATATGCCAATGGTCACCGCAGTCAACGGAGCGGCTGCTGGTGTAGGCATGAGCTTCGCGCTGATGGGAGACATTGTCTGTGCTTCGAAATCGGGATTTTTTCTGCAAGCGTTCGCCAAAATCGGTTTAGTGCCTGACGGAGGCTCAACTTTTATGTTGCCGAGGCTTGTTGGTTGGGGCCGCGCATTGGAACTTTCACTTTTGGCTGAGCGATTACCGGCCGAACAAGCCCAAGAATGGGGTCTCGTGAATCGGCTTTACGATGACAACGATGCATTGCACGAAGGTGCGATGGGCATAGCCAAGCAATTGGCCAATGGACCAAAGTCCCTATCGCTGATCAGGAAAGCCTACTGGTCTACTTGGCAAAACAGCTTTGAGCAACAGCTGGAACTCGAAGCCGATTTGCAAAGCCAGGCTGGTTCTTCCAGCGATTTCAGCGAGGGTGTCTCAGCCTTTCTGCAAAAGCGTGATGCAGAATTTAAAGGCGAGTAAGACTTACGTACCGTAATTCTTGGGTCTTAAACCTTAAGCCTTAAGCAAGAGCACCTAAGTGTGCTGTAACGCTTGAGTTCAGCGCATCTAGGTCATAACCACCTTCTAGGGCAGACACAATTCTGCCGTTGGCGTGTTCGCTCGCGAGCGACACAATGAGTTCAGTGACCCAGCGGAAGTCATCGTCTTCGAGATTCAGTGCTGCGAGCGGATCTAATGCGTGGGCGTCAAAACCAGCTGATATCAATATTAGATCTGGTTGATGTGCAGCCACGGCCGGAAGCCAGTCCCGTTCGATGGCGGCGCGAAATTCGTAACTGCCACTTCCCGCGGGCAGCGGCGTATTGATAATGTTAGGCCAATCGCTGTCGTAAAAGCGATGTGGATAGAAGGGGTGTTGGAAGCTCGAGCAAACCAAGACATCTGGATGATCTTTGCAAATTTCTACCGTACCGTTGCCATGGTGAACGTCAAAGTCGAGGATCGCGACACGCCCAATCTCCGCTTTCTGCAGCGCGTGCAATGCTCCAATGGCGACGCTGTTTAAAAGACAAAATCCCATCGCAGCGTCACTCTCGGCATGATGCCCTGGTGGTCGAACTGCGCAAAAGACTCGGGAATCGCTTCCTTTAACCACATCGTCGATCCCAGCACACACGGCCCCAGCGGCAACCAACGCAGCCGCTAAACTTTGTCTACCCATCCATGTATCAGGGTCTATGGGAATCACCCCATCGAGCGGCACCGATTGTTCTAAGTGATCTAAATGGCTGGTTGGGTGGGCGCGCAAGATGGCGTCATTTGTAGCTCGCGGGGCGTCGTGCAGAGGATAATCGTGGGTCAGACCGATATTGGACAAATGCGCCAGCAAATTTGAAAGACGCTCCGGTCGCTCAGGGTGCCCGGGTGAAACTTCATGCTCGATGCACGCCTGGTGGCTGTAAATTTTCATGGACGATGGCGGCCAGCTGTTTATAAGACCCAACCATAGATGAAAAGTTAATGGGAGTGATAGAGATTAACCAGTGCGAGCTACCTCTTTCATTAGGAATTTTTGAAACTTTTCTAAAGGCACAGGCTCAGCATATAAGTAGCCCTGGATATCCGGCTGTCCGAACTCGGCCAAAATCTTCTTTTGTTCCTCGGTCTCAACACCGACTGCTACGACTCTTAGTGAGAACCTCTCACCAAGTTTGCAAACGTGTTCGGCTAAGCTTCGAGCATTTGCGTCTGTCTCGATTTTCGCGATCAGCGAGCGATCAATTTTTAGTGTGTCTGCTGGGCAACGGAGAAGTTTCTCGGTGTCGACTAAGCCGACACCGATGTTATCTATCGCGATACGCACGCCCATTTCTCGGAGTGCGTATAGTGTGGATCTGTGTTGATCAACCACGTGCAACAAATTGTCATGGGTCAGTTCGAGCTCGAGAGTTGCTGGATTGATCCAGTTGTCTTTGGTGAGCCGTTCGATCTGCGCTTTGATCCCAGCGTTGTTGAATTGGTGTGGGGATGTATTTATGCCGACAGTGATGGGCGCGGTCAGATGTTCTAGCCACGCGGTGGACTCTACACTCGCCCGCTCGATTACCCAGTCACCTACTCGGGCCATCTGGCCACTTCGTTCTGCAATTGGGATGAAGCGGTCCGGGGCGAGGTTGCCGATTTCCATCCCTTCCCAGCGAAGCAGAGTCTCCACGCCTCGCATCTTCGTGCCGTCGAGTGAGTATTGAGGTTGCAGTACCAAAGTGAACTCATCGCGTGCGAGGGCGTCTGGTATGCGAGACTCGACGCCAGTGTCTTGTTCTGCGCCGATGACTTTGTCGCCGCTTTGTCTACTCGCTTTCTCATGAGCCTGCCACGCTGATTTCCACAGGTCTTGTGGATTGGCTAGGGTTTGCTCGAATGCGTAACCAATACTCAGGGTCAGGTGGAGTTGTCCGCTCTTAAACTGAATCGGTGAGCGACTGCGTTCGAGCAAGGCGTAGGCAAGGTCCTTGGTTCTAGCCGCGTCTGTGTCTCGTATCCAGATTACGAAACAGGAGGCGTCAAATATGCCCATGTCGCATCGTTCGTCGAGACAGATGAAGAGATGTTCGCTGAGTGCACCGAGGAGATCTGTTTTGGATACAGGGTCGAGGTTTGCATAGAGGTGGTCTGCGTGATCGATCTGAACAATGACGACACCGGTCGCGAGTCCGACTCTCTTTGTCATCGCTTCGAGCAATTCTGGGTGTCTTGGTAACTTTGTAATGGGTTCCGCGCGGCTGTCTGAAAAGAACTGTTGGCGAAAACGGGATACATTCAGGGCTGTTTCGATGCGCTGCCCGATCTCGTTTACATCGCTATCTGGTGTCAAAAAAATGACGTTGCTCTCGCTGCTTCCAGGGTTTGGCTGCAAACAAACAACAACTTGATTGTGTGCGTGTTCAAATTGACTCGCGACAGCCGCACTATCAGTGATAACGACATGATTGTGCTGGTCGAGATGTTGGCTAGGCATGTGTTCGCTTAGCGACCAGCCTTTGGTGCCGCATAGATCGTGGACTAGCTGCTTTAGCGATGGGTCGGCGAGCAGGGCGACAACTGTAATACCGTTCTGCATGTACTCTTGTGGGTGACTGACTTACCTTCAGTCTAGGTGGTTTTCAAGCGAGCAACGGTAATAATTAGGCGACGCCAGAGACGAGCCAGAGCGGATCAAATCCGTCTGGCGATTGGTCAGTAAATTCAATGTCTGAGAACCCCGCCTCAGTTAGATAAAACATAACTAGGCGCACGCGATCCTCGGGGGGAAGCTTGACGAAAGCGGAAATGGCTTTCGTAGGGAAGAGGCGATGGGACATAGCGATACAGATCTTGCCACCAGGTTGTAGCACCCGCCTTACCTCGGACATCACCGTCAGTGGTTGGGTGAGATATTGGATAGAGACTGCGATAGTTGCACGTTGGTAGGTGTTAGTTGCATATGGAAGCACCGGCTCGCGGTTGAGGTTTTGCACCCTCCAATCAGTTAGCTGAGGGTTGTGCGCAAGTTCGTCTTCGTTCATGCCGAGTCCAGTGACAAGTTCTGCCGCGAGCTCTGCCGGATAGTGGCTAACCCAACTGGACATCAAGTCGATAATGGCATCACTGTCTGCCAGGAATTCCCGGTAGTAGTCAGTGAGAGCGTAGATAGTCGCCTGGTCAATGTGAGTAACAAAACGCGGGCTGGCGTAAAAGTTTTCATCGTCTGTCTCGTCTTCACGGACAAACCAATTGGCGGGCGGTGGACTTCCAGTCAATGTTTCGTCTCCAGGAAGATGCTCTTATGATCTTGTCCGACGCGGAACAGACGATTGAGCGAGCCAAGGTATGGACTTTGTTTAGATGGGGTCTTATTGATCTCATCTATAACGACTCTGAGTCGGCGTTGGTAGACCAGATGTTCTAGTACGGCGTTGATCGCATCGAGATCGTCATGTTCGGGGGGTACCAAGTATTCAAGTTCCCGGCCGTTGCTGTAGAGCACGAGAGCGAGTACACCACCGTGGAATGCCAGGTAGTTACCCTGTCGGCGCTGCGGCAGTGCTTCCCATTTGATGCTCAGACCAGTTGGCGCAACAGGATCTAGCGCACTGATCCAGAAATCCTTGCCTTGGACCTGATTTGTTTGCAGGGTCGTGAAGTTGCGCGGTGTGATGAACTGAGGCGTACTCATGTCTGTAAAAAACTGGCCGCTGAAGACCTCTCCGCCGAGTTCCATGATGCGCAGGGCTCGGAACGCATCGCGCCATCGCCAGGCTTTGGGTCCACGCTGAAAGTTCTCCCGCTGGACTAGGTCTCGATTTAGAAAGCCATATCGGTCGAGCAGCAGTCGGACCAAATCTTTGTCCGCCTCAAGTCGTGTCAAGGGGTCCATAGGCTGCGTGGCTGGCGTTAGGCGCCAATAGCCAGACCAAGCAGGTCCGGGTCTACGAATTCTGCGCCGACTCGATAGTTGGCTGGAGATTGATTCGATATTGAACTTTCGGTCAATGCCTTGGATCAGCGGCATGACGCTGTCGCTCGTCAATTCGCCGCGCCACACAGCCTGCCACCATTCCTCGTTAAAACCGGCGTGGGTACTCCCTTGGTTTTCGACAATCTGTTCGTACCGGTAGCTTGCTTGGGAGTCCGGAAACCAGCTGGCGGCCGTGGCTTCGCTGGTTGTCTTCAGGAGGTCCAGATCTTCTGGGTAGGCGAAGGTGATTTGCTTCTTTTCGGAGCCAAGCCAAACCATGCCAAACCGCTCTAAGTAGTCATCTAGCTGGTGCGGCAACCAGGATATTAAGCGGCTGGCGAGGAAGTCGTGCAACCATGGAGACACACCATTGCTATATCCACGCATGGTTTCTAAGGCGTTGAGCACGTTCTGCTCAGATGCAGGGCTGGCTAATCTATGTATCCCCGCCCAGAAACTTGGCAGAGTAGAGATCGGTCGAGCGGTAAAGTCTGCCCGTCGTTGCGCGCGCTGCATGCGCATGAGAATTTCGAAATTCTCTGCGTCGCACCAAGTAGGCTCCTCGGTTTCCTCAAGTAATTGCCCAAAGATGAAGCTTTCGTCTGCCTCCAACAGATCTGTTGGTGTGGTTGGGAGAAGTGCGGTGATCTGCGACGAAGACAAGGGACCGTAAAAAGACAATATTTCTCGTGCGAACTGCCATGCGGTTCGCGGGTCTTGCACCGCGACCGCGTCTTCGACGAACTTCTCAGGGATTAGGCCTGTGTTCGATAGGCCAAACAGAGATTCATCGTGACAATACCAAGCGCGAGCCTCTATCTCGATCCGAGTGACCAGCGCCATTCCGTCTAAGGCCTGGCATTGTTCCTCAGTCATTTCCTGTCCGGGAATAAGAATTCGTTCTTTTAGCCATTCGAGCCATTCTTCATCGTCCCGAGGCTCGTAGTCTGGAAACGTACGCTGCCGTTTTTGTACGAATTCTTCGACGACGCCTGGACCGATGCGAGGACGAAGCGCGTCGTTGTGTAGTGCATTGGCGATGAGATCGTCACCGAGCCCACTTAGCGCATCATCTTCGGGCGAATCGTCCGCATACATGTAGCGGCTAACTTGGTTAAAGGTCAGGTTCTGTGAAAATGGGCTCGGTGTAGCCGCGGTGATGAAACTCCAGGTGATTGTGCCATCCTGGATTTCGTTCAGACACTTTGTGAGGTTCGGCAGGTCGAACTCATCGTCCAGGCAAGTGCGCCAAGTTTCGAGCATGACGGGAAAGTCTTGCAGTGTTTTGACTTGGGTCATGAGCTTCTTGGCTTGCATGCGGCTCATCCATAGCGGTAGACGTTGGTTGAACCGTTGCTTTGTTAGTAGTAGCGAGCGCCCTGCACACTCGCGAAAGCGTGCGCCGAAAAAGCCGCTGGACTCCAGGCTTTCGCGCAATAACTCCGGGAGGTTTTCGTTGTTGACGAGATTGATTACTTCGCTCGGATCTACTTCGCCCTTGCACTGTAGAACAACTGCGTTGTTGTCCGCATGGATGTCGAGCTTGCCGCCAAAGTGTCTTTTCCAAGCTGCGCGCAGGGCGAGAGCGTAAGGCTGATTCAGGCGGCCACCCCAATAGGTGTGGATAACCAGTTGTTGGGGATCGTCTGGTCCCTTGTAGCCTGCGGGACCGGTACGGACGAGTTCTAACAGTAAGTGATGGCGATGCGGAAGTTGCGTTTCGGTGTGTTCGCGTTGCCGTTCTAAGAACTCAGTGAGTTCACTCGCGGCAGTCGTCTCGAAGCCCAGCTCGTCAGTCAATTGCTCAATGAGATCTGAGCGGTTGTGGTTACCGAGGCGGTCCTCTTGCATTTCGAGGTATTGCGCGATGCGCGAGGAAAAATGGTACGAGCGGTTGTAAGTTTCGCTACGCCAAAATGGCGGTGCTGAGCTTCCAGCTTTAGCAGCTCGAACAATCACATCGTTGTGGGTGATTCTGTGTACCTGCCAGTGCTGCGTGCCTAGGGTAAAAGTGTCACCGATCGTCGCTTCCCAAACAAATTCTTCATCCAGCTCACCGAGAATGCCGCCGGTGTCGAGATGGCGCATTTTGTAGTAGCCGCGATCTGGAATGGTGCCGCCAGAATTGTATAGAGACAGTATTGCGCCACGCGTAGCCTGGACAGTGTGGTTGATCCGATCATGGGTAACGCGAGATTTCAATTCGCGTATACGCGAACCTGCGTAACGACCAGAGAGCATCTCGATGACTAAATCGAACTGCTCACGATTCAAGCCTTGGTATGGTCGAGCGCGCGTAACGAGCGTAAAGATATCGTCGGTGGGCCACGGATCCGTCGCGCAGATCGATAATACAATTTGCGCGAGAACATCGAGCGCTGCTTGCATCGGGGCGAGGGGTTCGATGTCCTTGCTGGCGACTGCTTGAGCAAGGACAGCAGCCTCTAAGAAATCCTGGGCATGAGTTGGATAGAGCGTACCGACACTTGTTTCACCTACTTGGTGACCCGCGCGCCCAACGCGTTGTAGGGTAGACGCGACCGATGGTGGCGATTGCACCATCACCACCTCATCGAGGTGGCCGATGTCGATGCCCATCTCGAGTGAGTTGGTTGCGACGATAGCCTTGAGGCCGCCATTTTTTAGCCGATGTTCAACCTCTGTCCTGACTTCCCGGGCGAGTGATCCGTGGTGGGCGTAGGCCACGGGTCCAACTTCGTCTTGATTGATTTTAAGTGTGATCTTTTCTGCGAGACGTCGGCTGTTGGTAAAGAAAAGCGTTGCCGTGTTTCCTTCGATGATGTCTTTAAAATCGTCTGACAGCGGATCCCAAATCTTCTTGCCTTGATCTGCCGCTTGTTTCGCGGCTTCAGGGAAGCGCACGCGGAAATCGATCGTCTTTGTGCCTTCCGGACTCACGATCTCAACTTGGCGTTTGTGTCCAGATTGGTCATGTCCTGCGATGTAATCTGCGACCGCTTCGAGTGGATTTACTGTTGCCGATAGCGCGATTCTCTGGAACTCACCGGCGAGATCGGCAAGACGCTCCATGTTCGTCATCAGTTGTACGCCACGCCGGTTGTCCACGATGGAATGAATTTCATCCATGATCACGGTCTCAACATAGCTGAGTGCCAGACGACCTTTCAGCGTTGTGAGCATCAAGGAAAGGCTTTCAGGCGTGGTGATCAAGATCTCGGGTGGATTACGAAGCATCCGTTGTCGATCCCCTTGCGGCGTGTCACCGCTACGGGTGCCGACACGTACACGCGGGTAGCCATACTTCTCTTCCAATTCTTGCAGCGGATCGAATAGGTTGCGCTGTATGTCGTTATTCAGTGCCTTCAACGGGGAAATGTAGAGCACTTGGGTGCGACCAGATTCATATTCTCCGGAGGCGAAGTGACTTAGCGCGCTTAGGAATGCGGTGAGGGTTTTGCCACTGCCCGTTGGTGCGGTCGCCAAAATGTGCTTTCCCGCGGCAATGATTGGCCAACTTTGTTCTTGTACGGGTGTGGGCTCACCGAATCGATCAGAAAACCAGTTCGCAACGCTGTCATGGAAAAGCGAGTGCATTTGCATGGGGAGATTACAGCACGTTTGGGTTTATCATGCCGCTTTTGCCGAACTGAGGGTGCATGTACGCAGTCCTGGCTTTCTTGCGGACGATAATTTGCAGTGGCGTGGCGTTTGTTGTGTGGTGGGTGTTGAGCCGATCACTGGGCGCGGACTCCCTTGTGAGTGTCATGGTTCCGGTTTGGGTGGGGGGTATTGTTGGTGGGGCAGTGTGCTCTATCTTCAACGCACGTCAGGGCATTACCTTGGCCTTCACTTGCGGCGTGTTACTGACTGCCGGGTTTCTTTATGTGCGTCACGGTTTGGCGGGTATACCACTTGGTCAGAATACATTGTTAACGCTTTGGCCATTGTGGTTTCCGCCTGCGTTTTATGGCGGTGCCTATGGCTACATCTTGCTGATGCGGCGGTTTAGTTGATTGTTTATCGGTGGCTAGACTCTCGATAATAAGGTACATGCAAAGGAGTGAGTTTTGAGAAACGCGGTTGATCTTTTGTCGCGCGGGCAGCGGATCTTTGTCGGGGCAGCTAGCAATGAACCCCTATCTTTGTTGCAAGCTTTGCAAGCTAGTGGGGTGCCCGATGATCTGCGGTTCATACAGTTCCCGCTAGGCGCCATGAATTCTACGGATTTTACAGCCTTCGCTGACACAACATCGGTGGAGACCTTCTTCATGACGCCAACGCTTGCCAAGGCCGAGGATACGAGCAGAGTTTTCTTTAAACCCATGCAGATGCGTTGGGTCTACGACTACTTAATGCAGGACGTTGATGTTGCTTTGCTGCAGGTGGCTCGGGATCAGCACGGGGTGCTTCGACTTGGACCTAACACAGACTTCATTGGTGCAGTACTTGGCTCAGCTAAAACGGTGCTGGCAGAACTCAACACCAGCCTGGTGGCTCCCGCCGGAGCGCCGCAGATTGCTGAGTCAAAAATAGATTATCTTTTTGAGTCGGACCGACAAATTCCGGAAGTACCGACGCCGAAAATCGACGAGGCTGCCGCGACGATCGGGGGGCTGGTTGCCGATTTGATAAATGACGGTGACTGCATTCAGACGGGTATAGGCGCCATACCCGCGGCAATTCTCTCTCGTCTTGACCGTAAGAACGATCTTGGTTTGCACGGCGGTTTGATCGATGACGGTGGCATGCAACTCATCAAAGCCGGTAATGTGACTGGATTGCGAAAGCCAATAGACACAGGTCTACATGTGACCGGTATCGGGCTCGGCACAAAGGCGCTGACCTCGCGGCTAAGTGAGACCCCGGACGTAGTTTTTCGGAGCGCCAATCACACACATGAAGCAAGTGCGATTGCTCGATTGCCAAATTTTGTGAGCGTTAACTCTGCGGTTGAGATTGATCTCTTCGGCCAAATCAACGCAGAGGTCGCGGGCGGTCGGCAAATTTCGGGTACGGGCGGATCTGTCGACTTTATGCGCGCAGCGAAGCATTCCAAAGGCGGTAAATCGATCGTGGCTCTGAATGCCACAGCACGCGGTGGCACCGTGTCCAGAATTGTCGCAAAAGTTGAGATGGTCACAGCGCTGCGGACGGACGTAGATATCGTGGTCACTGAATATGGCGTGGCCGAGCTTAAGCACGGCTCGAATCAGGAGCGTGCAGACGCTTTAATCAATATTGCCGCACCTGAATTCCGCGAAGAATTAAGAGCCTCTCTCTTGCCTTAAACCCAGATGAAAGCCTAAGCGCCCCTCGAGCGTGCGCCCTCTTGCGGAACAGGTGTGCGCGACTTCACGAATTCACATTGCCGATCGGACTGGACGGTCTACCCTTATTTAGAATGGTCCCAAGCTTTTTGCGCCTCATTTGCAACCAATTCGTGACCAGAGGCGCGCTAATGGACCGGAGAAAAGGATGACTCGGACAATGGAATACATCGGAATAGACCCTGCAGTTGGGTTGGAATGCTCAAGCTGCAAACACATATCCCGGTTGCCCTACAGTGAACTTTTGAACCGCGTCCTAGAAGAAAGCGAAATCTATTGTGATGGCTGTAGTCGCGCCATGATGCACGACTGGACCACGGTTAATGTCGTTCAGAACATTATCCGCAAGCGCCTTAAGCAAGCGAACGAAGACAAAGTCAAAAAGACAGGTACCGCCTAGCGCGACTTCTGAGGGCTTAACTGGACAGCAGGTCCAAGAAAAAAGCGTATTCCTCCGCCGTCTCTCGGAGACTATCAAAACGACCCGACTTGCCACCGTGCCCGGCCCCCATGTTAGTTTTTAACAACAATGGTGCGTCGTTTGTGCGTAGATAACGCATCTTTGCGACAAACTTAGCAGGTTCCCAATAGGTCACACGCGGATCGTTGAGACCCGCCGTGACGAGTAACGGCGGGTAGTTGCGGGCTTCAAGCTGATCATAGGGAGAGTAGGATTGGATCAGTGCAAACGCCTTTGAGTCTGTGATGGGGTTGCCCCACTCTGGCCATTCGAGCGGCGTCAGTGGTAAGTCGTCATCGAGCATAGTGTTAAGCACATCTACAAACGGTACGTGGGCCGCGATTGCACCCCAAAGTTCCGGCGCCTGGTTCATCGCGGCGCCCATGAGTTCACCCCCGGCACTTCCCCCCGCAATTGCGATACGACCGGGTGAGGTGTAGTTGTGCTCGATCAGATGTTTGGCACAGTCGACGAAGTCATTGAATGTGTTTGGCCGGGCTTCTAACTTGCCGTCTAAATACCATTGATAACCTAGATCATCGCCACCCCGGATGTGGGCGATGGCAAATATGAAGCCGCGATTGAGTAGAGAAAGTCGGGTCGATGAAAATGACGGAGGGATGGATAGCCCATATGCGCCGTATCCGTACAGATAAAGCGGTGCACTGCCATCCAGTGGCGTATCTTTGTGATAGACCAAACTCAAAGGCACAGTTGCATGGTCGCGTACCTGAATATTCAAACGCGATGAACGATAGCTCGCAGGGTCATATCCAGAAGGGATTTTTTGGACTTTGCGCGTCTCTAGCGAACGCGCCGTCAGGTCATAGTCGAATACCGTATTGGGCGTCACCATGGAGGTATAGGTCACCCGGAGAGTATCGGTCACAAAGTTTGGGTTGCTACCCAAGCCTGCGTCATAAGTATCTTCCGGAAATTCGATTCGGTGTTCGTCTCCGCCTCGACCGATGATCCGGATTTGATCGAGACCATCTATGCGCTCGAGTAAGATCACACGATCTTTGAGCACGAGGTGGTCGGTGAGATAGTGCGTTGCATCTCCTGAAACAAGCTTTTGCCACGTGTCTTCGGATGTGGTGTCGTCTGTAGCCTGAAACAAATCGAAATTAACTTGTTCCCGGTTCGAGCGGATCACGAAAGTACCATCGCCATGGTCTACGTGATATTCGTGATTCTCACGTCGGGCTGAAATCAAATCCAAGGGTGCCGCAAGATTCTCGCGAGGCAAGTAGTAGACCTCGTTGTGCGTGTGGCCACCGCTTGAAATGAATACATATTGTTCGGATTGGGCAAGGTCGGTCGACACAAAGAAGCTCGTGTCTGCCTCCTCGTAGATCAGTTCGTCGGATGTTGTACCAAGGATGTGATGCCACACTTGATATGGCCGCCATTCTTCGCTGACACGCGTATAGAGAAAGCCATTGCTATCTGCGTTCCAAACAACACCATCGATCGTGTTTGCAATTGGGCTGGCAAGACTCTCTCTCGTGGCAAGGTCTAGCACGCGTGTCGTGAAACGCTCGCTGCCGTTAGTGTCGGCACTGTAGGCGAGCTTGTTACCATCTGGACTGACCGTGATTGAGCCCAGTCGAAAAAACTCTAAACCATCAGCGAGACTGACTTCGTCTAACAAAATTTCCCAAGCTTCGGGGTTTTCGTCTGGGGCCCTGTACCAACTGCGATACTGCGCGTCTTTCGCAAAGCGCCATTGATACCACCAGCCGTTTTTGATGTAGGGTACGCTCTCATCCGCAGCCGGTTGGCGCGCTTTGATTTCTTCGAAGAGGGAATCGACTGAACTCGAGAGGCGATCCATGTAGTCGTCAAAGTGGTTGTTCTCTGCCTGCAGGTAGTGAATAACCTCCTTATCCGACACGTCAGGATAGTTGGGATCTTTGAGCCACGCGTAGGGGTCTTCGACCGTAACCCCATGATGGCTAAAGCGATGCGCTTCGCGTTTGGCGACCGGCGCAGCCACCTAGTCGGGTAGGCCTAAGACACGCTTAGCTATGATGTTGCGCTGAATTTCGTTGGTGCCGCTGTAGATCGAGGCTGCACGATTGCCTAGCCAAGCGCGAGTCCACTCCAATTCATCTTCAGAAAAGTTGTCTTTATCTTGCCAGCCGAATCCTTGCGTCCCTCGGATCGTACACATCAATGTAGACTTTTCCTGTTGGAGTTCAGTGCCATACATCTTAAAAATTGAGGTGGCAGGCCCTGGGGTGTTGCCGCCATCAGCTTCTTGCACCGTTCGCTTTTTTGTTAGGGTGAAAGCGAGGTCATTGATTTCGTAGGCGACAAGGCTCTCGCGTACAACGGAATCTGCAAGTCTGCCGTCTGCATCTGTGCCGACAAAATCTCGTGCAACATCAGCAAGTGTTGGTCCGGGATCCCTGCTTTGAGCGCCAACTAGTGAGCCCATGCCAGACCGTTCGTGTTGTAAGAGGCGTTTGCCAACGGTCCAACCTTTGTTCAGTTCGCCCACCAAATCTGATTTTTGCGCGATGGCATCATCAAAAAAAGTCTCGCAGAACGGTGCCAGGCCATTGATCAGGCGAATTGGTTTCACCGTGACTCCCCGCTGGTCCATAGGTAACAAAACGAAACTGATGCCTTCATGTTTTGGCACATCAGGGTTGGTTCGAACTAGACAGAACATCCAATCGGCGTACTGGGCACCGCTGGTCCAAATTTTTTGTCCATTGATGACAAAGTGATCACCGTTATCGACAGCGCGAGTACTAAGGCTTGCGAGATCTGAACCGGAACCAGGCTCACTGTAGCCTTGGCACCACGCGAACTCACCGCGAGTGATTTTTGGTAGGTGGCGTGCTTTTTGATCTTCCGTTCCATATTCCAACAGAGTAGGGCCAATCATTGAGGTACCCATACCAGCTAGCGCGGGTCGTGCATCGATGGCACGCATTTCTTCCACGAGGGCTACGTATTCCGTCGTCGACAAACCACCGCCGCCATATTCGGTGGGCCAGGTAGGGGCCGTCCAGCCTTTTTCAACCATACGTTCGAGCCACAAAGCGACATCAGGATCTTGGATTTGGACCTTGGTACTGCCAGTTGGTACCTGGCCTTCGCCTCTGGCTCCGGCTGGACAATTTTCTGCCAACCAGGCACGTGTTTCTTGTCTGAATTCTTCGATAGCGTTCATATTCCCCTGAAAACCTCGATCGGATGCATGCCGTAGGATTCCTTAATGAATCCAAAAAGGCAAACCACTACACTCGGATCCATACCGGTGCATTCGGTTAGGTAGTCAGTCATGGGGACATCGTCGATGTGTGGTCGCTTTAACGTTACATCAGATCCGCTCTCTCAGCTTCTCATGGAGCTGGTTGGTCTCGCCCATCCTGGGCCGGACAATCTAAATTTGGCACCGACTGAAACGGTCCAAGTGTTGCGGTTGGGTCCAGACGGTGAGCCGCAGCTCGTACCGATGCGATGGTGGTTGACCCCCTTCTGGGCTAAAGAACTATCCACGAAGTACAGTATGTTCAATGCGAAGTCTGAGACCGCATCAAAGAGTGCTGCCTTCAAAGAGCCGTACCAAAAGCGGCGTTGTGTCGTGCCGATCACCGGGTTTTACGAGTGGTGTCGTGAGAACGGTCAAAAGGTGCCTTATTTCATCGTGCCTGAAGGACAAGATGGCCTGTTGCTCGCCGGACTTTGGGATCGTTGGCGCGTCCGGGACAGCAGTGGCGCGACCCAGGAGGAGCTACTGAGTTTCACGATATTGACCACAGCAGCCAACGACGGCATGAAGTTCGTGCACCACAGACAGCCGGTAATGTTGTCCAATGATGAAGCGTTAGCCTGGCTTGATGTGGATCAACCCACGGCGGACCTTGAGTATCTTTTTACCTCGCGCCTCCCGCACGCGCTCGAGGCCATCCCGGTATCTACACACGTCAATAACGCGCGTAACAAGGATGATCGTTGTGTCCAGGCTATGAGCCAAGGGGTACACATCCCTTCGACAGAGCCGACGGTCAGCATAAACGAGGATTTACAGTGATTTTAGGCAAAGGCAAGTGGTTGGGTAGCGGCAAATTGCTGGTTGAAGGCACGAGTGTCGGCGAGAGTGTCGAAGTAGACCTAGATATCACAGATGACGACAGTGGCATGACTTTGGAAGGACGTTTGGGTGGCGATTACGACGGGGAAATATCAATTCGTGTTGCGCCAGACGATGTTGGTACTTACGTTATCGATGCCCGGATAGCGTCGGTTGCTTTAGACGGGCGCGCTAAGCTAGAGAGTGAACCCCACTTAGGGTTGTTGTGGAACGAAGGACAAACCCAGTCAGTGTCTGTCGCCTTGTTCAGAACGAATACCGGCATTGCGTGCCGGGGCTTTTGGCAAGAACTAGGCAAAACTCGCACCTGGGAGATCTTGTTCAAACTCAAGCAGAATGTTGTTGGTCAGAGTGCGGGTGGTAGTAACGTTGTTTCACTTGCTAATCGGCGCCGTTAGCTAAGAATCTAACTTCTTCAGCAGTTAAATTCACTTCGAGTGCACGGATACAACTCGAGAGCTCTTGTAAGTTTCTCGGCCCAACTAACGAGAAGGTCGGGAAAGGTTGCGTGAGTACGTAGGCGAGCGCAACGTTGATGAGCTCTGTTCCTCGATCTTCGGCGATAGCTGCAGCTCGTGCTCGTCGAGCTCTGTTTTCTGGGCTATCCCAGACGCGAAGTAGTTCGTGAGCGGTGGGCTCGGCTCCAGTCATACTCAACCTATCACCGTTATGCTGGTCGAGCACCTGAGCGCCCCAGTCCGTAAAGAAGCCCCTTGCTTGAGACGACCACGGGAACAAAGGAATCTGCTTTTCTTGTAAGTAGGTCAGATACTCAGGCTGGCTTGCTGTTTCGACACCCGGCCAGACCGGCGAAATCATGGTGGCTAGACTGAAGTTGTTTGAAATAGCTTCCAATCCTTGTAAGCCGTTTTCTGCAGCCCATTCGTTGGCTTCGCGAACTCGATTAAGGGTCCAATTGGATCCACCAAAAGTTCGGATACGTCCTTTGCTGACTTCATCGTTGAGGGCGCTGATAAAGTCTCCAACCGGAATTTCTAGATTGTCTCGATGCAGAAAATAAACGTCGATGTAGTCAGTCTGCAGCCGGTCCAAGGAGATATCGAGCTCCGTGGCGATCGCCTCAGGGTAGCAATTTGGACTGTGTGCGCCCTTGCCGATTAAGACAATGTCCTCACGAACTTCCCGTTGGGAATGCCAATGGCCAAACAAAGCCTCTACTTGGCCGCCGCCATAAATGTGCGCGGTGTCATAGCAGTTGCCACCCCGCTCAAAGAAGTCATCCCACATCACTGCTGCATGGCTGATAGAAGGTTGATTATCGCAACCCATAACAAGCCGAGAGACGGGTTTTTCAATCGTCGCCAAGTTCTGTCTCGGAATGACGGGGGTTAGCTGAGGAGATAGACCGCCAAGCAAGTGCCCAGGATGATTTGCAGGTTCTTCTTCTTGGTAGGTCAAGCCGATCCCAGCACGCCATTGATCAAGAGCAGCTGCGTTTCCCAAGCTGTCTTGCCAGTTCATCTTTGGTGATTGGACTAGACCAGCCTTTAGGCATTCTGCCACGTGGTCTGCCTCTAGAGCGTAGATGTTCGCCGTTTCGCCAGAAACGACTTGTGCGTTGCTACCGTGAACTTGCAAAGACCATGTATTGCCTCTTGGGTGCCACGGTTCCACGATCTCGATGCGCCCTTCAGATCCATAAATAGTTGCGTTGTTCTGCAGGTCTAGCTGCACGGCGGTAGACAACTGTGCCGTTACATCACCCGCAAATGTGAGGAGGGCGCTCGCCCACTCGTCGACACCAGTTTGGCCGATGTGACCGCGACCGGTAATTTCAACCGGTTCGCCAGCAACGAGGCGCGCCAAAGAGACTGGATAGCAGCCCACGTCCATGATGCCGCCGCCAGCTAGCTCGTTGGCAAATAAACGTGAGGATTCGACGATGGGCGTATTGAAACCGAATTGCGCCTCGATGTGGCGAACCGAGCCAATGGCGCCCTCTGCGATAAGATCGAGGATCTTCTGTGTCTGCGGATGGACCCGATACATAAAGGCTTCCATCAAGAAGGTTTGTTGGCGGCTGGCGGCTTCCACCATTGCCATCACCTGTGCATGGTTTAGGCCGAGTGGTTTTTCGCAGAGTACAGCTTTGCCTGCCTGGAGCGCACGAATAGCCCACTTGGCGTGGTCTGTATGAGGCGTGGCGACATAGATCGCGTCGACCTCAGGGTCATTAATCAGCGCTTCGTAGCTTGCATGAGCTGAAGAAAGCCCAGGATATTGCACCTTGAAGTGATCTGCCGATTCTTGGCTGCGCGAGCCAACTGCTTGTAGCTGTCCAAGGCGAGATTCAGACACGCCCTCAGCGAATTTGTGAGCGATGCTTCCAGTGGCAAGAATGCCCCAACGTATGGTCATGTACGGTCCTCAGGGCCCATTTAGCAAAAATAGCTTTCCTAGCTGCTTTCTCCGAACGGTTTCTTCCAAGAAACCGCCCCTCTTTACCATTTAGAGGCAAGTCGGGCGAGCGAATCGCGATTCCCTCGCTGTCTATAAAGTCCGGTCACGAACTGGTTAAACGCTAATTAGGCAAGATAAATTACAAAATGGGCGGATTCGTCAATATTGTGCGGGTATTCACTGTGAAATTCGTCAGACACCCGTAAATTTCAGCATATCCGTTGAGGTCCTTTGGACACAAGCGGTGCGCCCTAACTGAGGCAAATGGGGCTGGCGCGAAAGCGGAGGCAAAATTGAGCGGGTGAGAACTTCCATACTCTCTCAATGATCTTCCAAACTATCCTCAGTTTGACTTAAGGAATGTAGGTCAGACTATGTTGTGTGGCTAGTGACGAGGGATGCTCATGTATCCGAAGACCGTTATGAAACGACTACGCACCCAAGCGATGGGTGCAATCCTATTTGTTGGTTTGGCAGGCAGTGCGGTCGCCGACGAAGCACTCAAGGACGGTGACCGGAATACCGGCCAGGTTATGAGGGCAGTACCAGTCGACAAAGACTATGCATTGGGTCTTGCCCGTTTCGACCTAGACGCCCACACGGAAATCCTCGGCTGGCAGGTAGCAGATCGCTGGTATTTTGGTCGCCAGGATGGTGAGGATTCAGGTTTAACCCTGGTCTGGCAAGCTGAAGAGAACCAGGTCAGCCTATCCAAGGATGGGGTGCGCTTAACACGGCGTTTCTAAACTGAGAAAGCCAACCCTCAAGAAGACTGTGCTAGAGAAGATTACACTGTGACCCTAAGACAAGAATCTAAAACAAGAGAGAAAACCAAGAAACCAAAAAAAGAGTGTGTAGGCGCTCATGAGGACACGTCTACACACTGAGGGGTTGGTTTAAGCCGAAATTTTAGTTCTGGGCGAGTTCTACACGGACTCGCGCACCGCGATCTTGTACCCATTGACCAGGTTCGACGCTAGCGTTCAGAAGTTTGGCGCCGCGACGATCAGTCGCGCAGGAAATGCGCACAAGTGTCCGTTCGCTACCTTCCCAGCGTGAGCCGTTGATGAAGTAGTTGGTCTTTTCGTTCTCTTTGTTCAAAAGATAGGTTCGCTTGGTCGCGAGGCCATTGCTCTGTTCGTCCACGGCTTTGACGCACGTTTGGAAACCGCGGAACTCGGCGGTTGAGCTGTTTTTAGCCTGCACCGTCGTTGCGGTGGCGGCGGCAGTAAGCGTGACTGCGAGGATAAGAGATTTGTTCATTTGTATTCCTTTAAAGCCAAATTTATGAATTCTTGCTAATCCGTCGCCGTTTCGGGGGTTGTGAATTAGTGTTACTTAACGTAACGTAATATCTTCAATCCGGGAACTAAAGTAACGTATAAGCTGGATTGCAGGAATGAACAGGCTGAAATGCAAACTTTTTGTGACACGGTGATTTAGGCAGGAAAGTGAGCGAATTATTGAGGCTGGTAGCGCCATTCGCGCTTGTTTGTGCTCTCAATTGGGTCTAGCCAAGGGATAAAGCGTTGAACCAACTGCGGAGCACTACATGCTTGGACATCCGGCTTTTAATCTTGATTGGAATCTAGTTCGCACTTTCGTCGCCGTCGCGCATGCGGGTAGCCTTGCGGCAGGTGCTAAACATGTTGGCATCACACATCCCACAGCCGCGAGGCACATACAGACCCTTGAGGAAAAGCTTGGCTTTAACCTCTTTTCCAGAACAAGTCAGGGGCTAAAACTAAATGACGTTGGCAAGCAGGTTGCGGACGCCGCGCAAGATATGCACGCCTCCGCGCTTGCCTTCCAAGCGAGTACAGAAAGGGTACGGGCAAAACCAGTCGATCGGGTTCGGATCGGCGTCTCGGAGATTCTTGCTGAACTCTTGCCTGTATTGTTATTGAAATCCGCTGACGCATCAGAGCCGCTAGCGATCGACATGGTGGTCTCCAATAACCTCTTGAATTTACTTAACCGGGATGCCGATTTTGCGGTTCGGCATGTGAGGCCTGAACAACAAGAACTAGTCTGCAAGCGTGTGGGCTTGCTGGCTATGGGTGCCTATGCCAGTCGAGAGTATGCGTCGAAATTCGATGCGGAGAAATTTTCTGATTTCGCCAGCCATCAGTTTATTGAAGGCCTTACCCGTGATTACTTAACGCGCGGGGCTGCGAAGCAGGGGCTTGGTATTGATGACAAGCAGATTATGTTCCGTACCGATTCAGTCGCTAGTCAAAGAGCAGCAATTAGTGCTGGCTGGGGAGTCGGGGTACTACCTGTTTGGATGGGGCAGCGCGAGGAAGACTGGGTATCCGTATTTCCTGACGGGGGTGTGATTGATATGGATGTGTGGTTGGTCGCCCGTCCAGAGGTGCGTGATAACGATACACTTAAGTCGGCATTCTCGGCGTTGGGCCAAGCCTTAGAAGACAACCTAGCGTCACTGGGTTGTAATTAAGCGGGGACGGCCCCGCTTTGCTGTGAGCTTCGGGTGTTAGATTTCGATCGTATTGTCCGTGTCTGCCGCAGCTAAGTTTTCTTGTCGGGCAGAAACAAGATCGGGCACGATGTTGTCGAGCTCATCAAGTGACCAGAGACCGTCGCGTTTCTTGTACTGCTTGATAACGCGCGGTTGTTGCATGATGCCAACGCCGCCACGTCCAGAGTGGAAAATCTCCGATGTAATACCGCCTGCTTCTTCTGTTGCCAGCCACGCAACGATGGGTGCGACGTGTTGTGGACCGCCTTGTTCAAGTTCTTGATCGCCCACCGACTCGCCTCGATTTTCCCGTAGAGGAATTGTCATTCGCGTTAGCGCACCTGGTGAAATCGTATTAACTGTACAACCGTACTTCGCAAGTTCCAGCGCAAGGACGCGCGAGAAGCCCGCAATACCCGCTTTCGCAGCGCCGTAGTTTGCTTGCCCGAAGTTCCCATACAGCCCTGACACGCTGGAGAAGTTGATGATGCGACAACCGGTTCGGTTGTGTTCACGAATATATTGAGCGAATGGGCGCGAGCAACAGTAGTGACCCTTGAGGTGTACCGCGAGCACGGCGTCCCATTGGCTTTCTTCCATTTTGAAGATGGTGACATCCCGTAAGATGCCCGCATTGTTAACGAGAATATCCATACCGCCGAATGCGTCGACTGCGGTTGCGACGAGAGACTGACCACCGGCCACCTCTGCAACCGAGGCAGTATTACTCACCGCTTCACCACCCGCGGCACGTATCTCGGCCACCACATCGTCCGCGATATTCGTTGTACCCGTACCGTCGGTATTGCCACCGAGATCATTAACCACCACTTTGGCACCTTCCGATGCCATTAGCAGTGCGATGTCCCGGCCAATCCCTCTACCTGCGCCGGTAACTACCGCTACCTTGTCGTCTAGTCGGCCCATCTCGTTCCCCTTTGTTCGTGTTCGCAGTTAGGATAGTGGGCTTTTGATCAGCGAAAAAGGGGAACGTAAGTGGACGATGGGGTTTTGCCGGAACACTTAAGTGAACACTTTGGCCAGGAAACTGGACGCCTCGTTGCGCAAGTGTTTGAAGAAGGGGTAGACCGAGCTGTGCTCTTGATGCGTCATAGTGCCAGAACGTTCGATCGCTCCATTAACGATCTGTTGAATGATTTGACCGATCACGGCCGGAACCTGTGTGCATCGCTTGGCGAATCCCTACCTAAAGACCTGCGCGTGCGCGGCTACGCTAGCCCCCCGCGGCGTTGTGTAGAGACAGCAGAACTTGTAATCAATGCCCACGTGGCCGCAGGTGGCGACGGTGCTCGAACCCGCGCGCTTGAAGCACTCGGGGTTTTCTATGTCTTAGATCAACAAAAGATGTGGAAAATCCTCACATCCTCGAATGGCTTGGCCGACTACGTGGCGAAGTGGTTTGCAGAGGAGTTACCCGTAGATGCCATGATTCCAGCACCGCAAGCGGTCGACTTGGTGATGCAGGTACTGTTGCCAAAGCTTGCCACCCCTATGGAGGGCAGGTCTTTAGATTTGTGTGTAACCCACGATATGACCGTCTTTACAATGCGCCATGGCCTAGGTTTAGAACCGGTATCCGGGCCAGATGTTGAGTTTCTTGATGGTCTGATTTTGTTTGAAAAAGGCGGGCGCAAATTTGTGCGTAGCCACCACGGTGGTGAGATCGAAGTTTCTTAAACAAGAAAGCCCGCGCAGGGCGGGCTCTAATCTTGGCTTAGTTACGTAGGTTACCACGCACGTGGAAAGTTGCCATGGAATGCAAGGTCCCAACTATTGCGACCGCCTCTTCGATGACTGTACTGGCGCTTACGGGGTTCTAACACCAACCGCACGTTATTGACGCGACCTCGATTAACATCCAGGACCCAATGAGCCTTGCGATGGGCAAATGGTGCATGGATGGCGGTCCGACCATCGAGATATTTTTCTCGTGAGAATTGCTTCCCGACCCGAAGACGAACCGTACCTGGATCGTAGCGGCGGCTTCTGCCGTCGACAACCACGCGAACCAAATGGTAGTTCTTTAGGTTAACCTCGTGGTAACGCTTGGCCAGTTTTCGCAGCGCGATACGGTCAGTGCCTCTAACCCGAACAGGTAGATCAAGTTTGATCCGTTCGCCTCGATAGTGGTCGCCGCGAGCGTAATGTCGCCTGTCGCGTTTGTTATCGTAGCGGTGGTTATCTCGATAGCGTTGATCATCGCGCTGGTAGTTAGGTTTGTCCGCGCCTCGATTTCGATCAAAGTGACGGTCACCACGATCGGCGTTGGCAGAAGCCGCGCCAAAAAGTAGACCAACGGTAACAATCGATGTAATGAGGATGGATTTATTGGACTGTGAGTTCGTCATTTTCATGGCACTCTCCTGCTTTGTTTGAGCGTGGTGCCATAATGTGCTGAGTTGCCTGAACCGGCAGTGAACTGAATCTGAATGGGTTCTGAACCGAACATTGCGCGTATGAAGTCGGTCGTCCTTGACCACGCGCAACATCCGTTTCACTTAAACTTAGTATTGAATTTTCTTTTGTCCAGCTTGGTGAATAGAGTTAATTGTGTTGCAGGCTTTCTAGCCGGTGCGCAGCAAAGATAGGAGAGCATATGAGACTAGTGTGGATACTAGGATTGATGGTTTTTGCGTTGCATGCAGGTGCCGAGCCCGATGAAAAACGGCGCTACCACATCGAAGATGGCACTGAGCTGGAGATGAACATCTTTATCCCAGGCGCAAGTGTCAGATCTGGCATCGTTTTGTTTTTTGGTGGTGGTTGGCGGGTCGGGTCGCCTAGGCAGTTCTTTCCTTTTTGCGATGTCTTAAAAACGCGTGGTATTGCTTGTTTCGTCCCAGACTATCGGGTTTCTAGCAGGCAAGGCACTGACGGCGTGGATGCGCTCAATGATGCCCGTGCTGCGGTTTCATGGGTTGCGGCGCACAGTGAAGAGTTCGGAATTGATGAGGACAAAATATATGTTGGCGGTGGTTCTGCAGGCGGACACTTGGCCGCGGCCCTAACCATGATTCCGCGCGAGGGATTTGAATTCGAACCCGCCGGAATGGTGTTATTTAACCCTGCGGTTAATCTCACAAGTGGCGGACCGCGCTTACAGGCGATATTTAGAAATGCAGCTGACCAATACTCGCCCAGCGAATATGTGCGTGCGAGCCTATCCAGCACCTGGATAGTGCACGGCACGGCTGACAAAATCGTGCCTCACCAATCCGTGGTGGATTTTTGCGATCGCATGGAAGCTGTCGGGAATGCTTGCGAGCTGCATAGTTTCGAAAATCAGGGGCACGGCTTCTTTAACGCCGGTCGCCCAGCACATGGCGACGTACTGGCGGCTTTGCTAAACCATTTGAGTGGCTCAGAGCGCTAACAAAGGGTGTTTGATCTTTGCTTTGCGTCTAGAGCCGGTTGTTTACGGTTCGGCACCAACTGTCAGCGGTCGCTCTGGATCGGATACCCACTCGGACATCGAACCATCATATACGGCCACTTCTTCTTGGCCGCAAAGGAGGCAGGAAAAGGCGTCCAGTGTTGCCGCGATGCCACCCCCGCAATACGTGATGACTTTGTTAGCAGACAGCATACCTTGCTCTTCTAAGGCATCGCGTAGTTGCTCGGCCGGTAAGAAAAACTCGTTGTCGAGGAGTGTGTCGTAGTAGACGAGTTTGCTGCCGGGTATATGACCGCGTCGCACATAGAAGAAATCCCCCGTTCCTTCGTAGAGTGACTTGGAGAGCGAATTAATCGTACAAACAGCGCCATCAATGCCTGCTTCTACCTCGCCAGTGTCTGCAAAGTGTTGGGCAATGGGAGCAGCGGTGAAGGTTGTTGCGGCATATTCGTTGACCCCTGACTCGAGTGGGAAGTCTGCAACTTTCCATGCCGCGAGATTGCCATTCAAGATTGCCATGTTGGTGTGTCCTGCGTACTTCAGGAGCCACCATGCGCGGGTTGCCCACATGAGGTGGCCAGATGAATAGAGGACGACCCGGTGATTGGCATTGATGCCTGAAGCACCGATGGCGTCAGCAAGTTGCCCGGGTTGCGGTAGCGTAAAACGGAGTTCGCTTTCTGTGTCTGCCCATTCCTCAGCCAGATCAATGAACCCAGCACCGGGGATGTGAGCTTGCTCGAAGAGTTCTCGCCCGGATGTCATTTCATAGCCATGGCCTTTGGGGGCAAGAAACACAGCGCAATCAAACACGCGCAGATTTTCATCGCCAAGGGCAGCCTCAAGTTCAGCAGCGGTGACTAGATATTCTGGGTGGTTATAGGCCATTGTTTGTCTCCAGGTTGTTTCTGCTTGGCAAGCGTTCGCAGTGCTTTGCCAAATCCTTTGGGATTCGCATGTGAAAAGTGTAAGGCATTACAGCCTTGGAACTCCAAGAAAGAATCGAGCGCCGCGAGAAAGGCTGACGCGAGGGCTTCAAAAGAAGCGGTGACACCGTCCTCTAGATGGCATGCACGGACTTCCAGAACGCCAGTTTTGCGATGGGCTTTGCAGTCAATCCGACCAATAAAATCAGATTGATAGATGAGCGGTAAAGTAAAATAGCCAAACTGGCGTTTGGGTTCTGGCACGTAGCACTCGATCAGATAGTCGAAGTCGAAAACGGACTGCAGTCTTTCGCGCTGGATGACGATGTTATCGAACGGCGACAGAATCTTGATCTTATTGGCCGATCGGGGCGCCGATCTATCTAGTTGCCCAGCGTGGCAAAGGTAAGTGCGTCCGTCCGGTAGTTCTATTTCATCAAGATGACCGCCTTCGAGCAAGCTATCAACCTGATCTTTGACGGCTGATTTAAGCTTCGGGTTCGTGCGCATGTAGGTGATGCCTTTGCGACTGACCAAGCCGTGGCAGTTGAGCTGTTGTTGCACTAAGTGGTTCGCGTAGTCGCGGAAATCGGGTTTGCTGGTGTCGATTTCGGGAGGTATTACTCGTTCTGTCAAATCATAAACTTTCTGGAAGCCTTCACGCTCAGTCACCATTAAATCACCCTGGAAAAAGTGCTGTTCGAGGGCGCGCTTGGCGGGTTTCCAATCCCACCAGCCTGAACGGGAAGTGCGGGTGTCTTCCAAGTCGCGCGAACGCAGAGGACCCTCAGTTTCGATTCGATGCAAAATGTCGCGCAGCATTTTGTCTTTTTTTGGCCGAAACCATTTCTGCCGTCTCTTAAGGATTTCTTCTCGATGAATCAGACTGTATCGGTAGTCCTGCATCGGCAAGAACGCTGCGGCGTGGGACCAGTATTCGAAGATACTCCGATCTTTGAGCATCTTGTTTAGCATCGATGGCTGATAGTTTGGGACTCGAGAATGCAGGACGTGATGGTGCGCTCGCTCCACCACTGAAATCGTATCGATTTGTACGTACCCGATGTGGGCGATCGCTTTGCGCGCACCGGAGATTCCCCGCCCGAAAGGGGCATCCTTGGTCAGGCCTTGGGCAGATAGAGCGATGCGGCGAACTTTGCCTATATCTCTTGGACGAATCTTGATTGGTGTAGAGGAAGGTTTGTTAGCCATTCTTGTGACTTTAGGCGCTTCGCAACGGTGTCGCAAACGGCTTGAGGTTGATAGTCTCCTCTAGATCAAATTGATAGACCAATGCTGAAGTTAAGTATGAGTTATAAGTTGCCTCGCTACTTTATTTACCTGTGTTCACTTGTTTGTGCCAACGCCTGCGCTGGGAGTAATGCGTTGGAAACGCAGGGATCGCAAGGCTGGCCTCATGGTTCTATGGCGGCGACCGCTAATCCACATGCGACGGATGCAGCGATCGCGATGTTAGAGAAGGGTGGGCATGCAGTGGATGCTGCGATCGCTGCACATCTCGTCCTTGGCTTAGTAGAACCACAAAGTTCTGGCATCGGCGGCGGTGGCTTCATGCTGGTTTACAGTCGCGATGATCGCTCGCTTGTGTTTCATGATGGGCGTGAAACGGCACCAGCAGGAGCGAGAGCCGACATGTTTATGTCGGATGGCGAAGTGATGAACTTTTTGCAGGCCTGGCAGAGTGGCAAGGCAATCGGCACTCCAGGCGCTGTCGCACTCTACAAACAAGCGCATGATGCACATGGGCGTCTACCGTGGGTTGATTTGTTTCAGCCGGCTATAGTTTTGGCTAGAAATGGATTCGAGGTGTCGCCGCGCTTGGCAGCCTTTTTGCCTCGATTGAAGGATGTTTCGAGGCTAGATGAGAATCCCGGCTCCAAGGAATACTTCTACCCTGAAGGTGAGCCGCTACAGGTGGGCTATCTACGTAAGAATCCAGCGTACGCCGCGACCCTGACTCGTATCGCGGGGGAAGGACCTTCGGCTTTTTACGAAGGCCCGATTGCGCAACAGATTGCACAAGTAGCTCAAGCCGAGCCAGACCCTGGCACTCTGACACCGGCTGACATGGCTGGCTATGAAGCAAAGCTTCGACCGGTTGTGTGTGGAGACTTTGCTGAGCAGCAAATTTGTACAACGTCACTCCCTTCGTCCGGAGCCGCGCAAATAATGATCGCGCAGTTGTATGAGCAGTTACGGTCGGAGACGAGTAGTCACATCTTTGCTTACGTTGATGCCCAACGGCTAGCATATGCCGATCGCGATCACTACTTCGGAGACCCTGATTTCATCGAAGTGCCTCTACAACAGTTACTCGACCCACGCTACATAGAGCTACGTGCTCAAGATCGTTTTGCCCCAAACGAGTTGCCATTACATGGCGACCCAAGACTGAGGCTTGGACAGCGGGCTACAGAGCAATACGGAATCGACACCACAATTGAGGCTAGCGGGACCACGCATCTGTCGATCGTTGACAAAGAAGGTAACGCAGTTTCTTTCACAGCGACCGTCGAAGCCCCATTTGGGTCAGGGCGATGGGTAGAAGGGTTCTTGCTCAACAATGAGATGACCGATTTTGCCAGAGAGGTGCCGGACGAGGGACCACATCCGGCGAACGTGATTCAGCCGGGCAAGCGTCCGCGTTCTTCGATGTCTCCGACAATGATCCTTGATGGGGATGGTGAGCTGCTAATGGTTACTGGTTCACCCGGCGGTAACTCCATCCCAGCGTATGTGTCCAAATCTATACTCGGAGTCATGGCCTGGGATTTGACACCTGAGGCGGCGATCGGCTTTCCTAACATCATAGCGCGCGGTCAGAAAGTGCGCGTTGAGATTGGCGTTGAGCAGGGTCCTGAGATCGCCTCAGATCTCAAGGCTGAAGGCTACCAAGTTCAGGAGCGAGAGGGTGAAAACTCCGGCATACATTTGATTCTGGTGACAGACAACGGGCTTGTTGGGGCGGCGGACAAACGCCGCGAAGGCACTGTGCGCACTACGAAGTAATAGGTGATCGCGCCTATAAGTAAAAACCAAAGCGGTATAGTCTCGGCGAAGGGGGATCTACCGGACGGGGAGTCAGGGAGCCAGGGAGCCAGGGAGAGATAAGGAGATTGAGAGACACCGGGATAGAGAGACCCCAGGAGAGACACGAAGATAAAAATGAAGGCTAAGGGAATGAGGGAATGAGGGAATGAGGGAATGAGGGAATGAAGCCTAAGTTCTGGTTAGAGCGCTGGCAGAAGAATCAGATCGGATTCCACCAAGAAGATCACAACCCGTTTTTGGTCGAGTTTTGGCCGACCCTCAATCTACGTCCGGGGGCAAAGGTGTTTGTCCCTCTTTGTGGTAAATCTCTCGATATGCGTTGGCTAGAAAAACAAGGACACGAAGTTGTTGGTGTAGAGCTAGCCCAACTCGCTATCGAAAATTACTTCGTTGCTGAGGATTCGGTCCAGCAGGAAAGTGTGGATCGATTTGTTAGGTATACAGGACAGAAATCTGAAATCTATCACGGTGACTTTTTCGATCTCACTACACCCTTGTTAAGTGGTGTCGATGCGGTTTTTGATCGTGGCGCCCTGGTTGCCCTACCGCCGGACATGCGCTTTCGCTACGTTGACCATATGTTACGAATCATTCCAGAAGGCTGTCGGATTTTGTTGATTACGCTGGAGTATGACCAAAACACAGTATCTGGCCCACCTCATGCTGTGCATAGTGAAGAGGTAGAACAGAACTTCGGTCATCGCTGCGACGTCGAGTTGGTCGAGTCATTTGTGACCAATACCCTTGCTCCGCATTTCGAACGTGAGGGCGTGCGACAAGCCGTCGAAAGCGTCTACGCAATTACCAAGCGCGAATAACCTATCCGGCGCCTCCTAACTTTAGGCCAACATAGACCCTGTGGGGATTAGAAATATTTTTTCAAGATCTTTGAAAGTAGTTTTTTAGCGCCACTATCTCTTTAACGCCCAAACGGGACCTACTAAAGTTAAGGAGACTGAAATGAATGTTGTGCGTTGGAGCCCATTTCGCGAGCTAGACAACCTTTTCCAGGCATTGGACCGACCAACAGCGCCGGTACGCCGCGCGGATTGGCTACCCCTGGTAGATATTCGTGAAACTGAAAATGCTTATGAGATCGATGTTGAGGTGCCGGCGGTAGCCTCTGAGGATCTGAGCGTAAGTGTGGTTGACGGTGTGCTCACGGTCGGTGGTGAACGAAAAGTCACTGAGCCACCAGAAGAGGGTAGTCGATTGCATCGCGTAGAACGTCGCTACGGTCGTTTTGTCCGAAACTTTCAGCTGCCAGATGATGCAGATCAAGATCAGATCGAAGCTGAGGCTAAGGATGGCGTTTTGTATCTGAAAGTCACAAAGCGAGAGAGTGCGGTTAGTAAGACGATCGATGTAAAGACTTCGTAAAGATCTCAAACGACCATCACTAAGGGTCACATGCGTGGTAAATTGGTACAGCGTAAGGCGTTGTGCCAATTTTCCATATGTCCGTAAAAGATCAAATTCGAGAGATCATCTTCGAAGCCGATACCCCAGCTGGGAAGGCTTTTGATGTCTCTCTCATCGTGCTCATCCTGTTGAGTGTAGCTGCTGTGATGGCTGACTCTGTCGCTCCGATTCATGATCGGTTTGGCACGCAGTTGTATGTCGCCGAGTGGATCTTCACAGGCATTTTTACCATTGAATATGGCCTGCGACTTTGGTGTATCCAAAACACGGTTCTGTATGCCCGTAGCTTCTATGGGATCATCGATCTCCTTTGTATAGTGCCCACCTATCTAAGTCTTTGGATTGCCGACGCTCAGTACCTGCTGGTCACGCGAATCCTTCGTGTCCTACGGGTCTTTCGAGTTTTGCGTATGGTGCGTTACGTCGGCGAAGCCGAGCTCATCACCCAGGCTTTGGTAGCAAGCCGACGCAAGATCACCGTCTTTGTATTCAGCGTGCTTGCGCTTACGGTGATTTTTGGTTCATTCATGTACCTTATAGAAGGTAGAACTAATCCTGAATTCGCGAGCATCCCACACGGCATCTATTGGGCGGTGACGACTATGACGACGGTTGGCTACGGTGATATCGCACCGGCGACCCCGCTAGGTCGGGCGATGGCTACACTAATTATGATCATGGGGTATGGGATAATTGCGGTACCCACTGGAATCGTTACGCTTGAGCTAAACGAAGCCAATCGGCGTCGCGCAAATACCTCGACCTGCTCAGCCTGCTCTGCAGAAGGGCATTCCGAAGAAGCCACTTTTTGTTGGCGCTGTGGCGAAAATATGTACAAGCAAACCACTACTGATTGAGGCCCAAATGAATAACTCTTTTGACGCACGGCGAACTTTGACTGTCGGGGATAAATCTTACGATTACTTCAGCGTTGTCGAAGCCTCGGGGCTAGGCGATGTAAGTAGACTTCCTATTACGTTGAAAATCTTGTTAGAGAACCTTCTTAGGTTCGAAGATGGCAACACCGTAACCGCTGATGACGTGACAGGGCTGAGCAACTGGACTGCGACGGCTGCTGCTGGCGGCGAAATAGCGTACCGGCCAGCACGTGTACTGATGCAAGATTTCACTGGGGTACCGGCAGTCGCTGACTTGGCTGGGATGCGTTCTGCAGTCGTCGCTGCAGGTAAAGACCCGTCGATTATCAATCCTCTGTCACCGGTGGATCTCGTGATTGATCACTCTGTTATGGTCGATGAGTTTGGCTCGGAAGGCTCTTTTGCAGCGAATGTAGAGCTTGAGATGGAACGGAATCGAGAAAGATATCGTTTCCTACGTTGGGGCCAACAAGCTTTCGATAATTTTGGTGTGGTGCCACCGGGGACAGGCATTTGCCACCAGGTGAATCTCGAATACATTGCAAAAGCTGTGTGGACCAAGGAAGTGGACGGGCGGACCGTTGCTTTTCCAGACACGCTGGTTGGCACAGACAGCCATACCACCATGATTAACGGCTTAGGTGTGCTCGGCTGGGGCGTTGGTGGCATCGAAGCCGAAGCCGCCATGCTGGGTCAGCCCATCAGCATGCTGGTACCAGACGTTGTGGGCTTCCGACTCACTGGACAAGCTCGTGAGGGGATAACTGCTACGGATATCGTTCTCGTGGTCGTTGAAATGTTGCGGGCTAAAGGTGTTGTCGGCAAGTTCGTTGAGTTCTTTGGTAATGGCTTGGACAACCTAACCCTTGCTGACCAAGCGACAATCGCGAACATGGCGCCTGAGTACGGTGCGACCTGTGGCTTTTTCCCGATAGATGAGGAAACACTCAACTACATGCGCCTGACCAACCGGTCTGATGAGACAGTTGATTTGGTTGAAGCATATGCCCGAGCCCAAGGCATGTTCAGAGATGCTGATGCCCTAGACCCGATCTATACCGATACATTGGAGCTGAATCTCAGCGATGTAGTGCCGAGCTTGGCTGGACCAAAGCGTCCTCAAGATCGTGTGGCCATGAGCGATATGAAAGGGGCGTATGACGATGCGCTCGCCCTGCAAGGTCGCTCAGAGCCGCGGTCCGCGATGGTTCCTGGAAAGGAATACGAGCTGACCGATGGCGATGTTGTGATCGCTGCAATCACCTCCTGCACGAACACATCTAACCCTGCGGTAATGCTTGGAGCAGGTTTGGTTGCGCAAAAGGCGCTAGCGAAAAGCCTCACTGTCAAACCTTGGGTTAAGACTTCACTCGCTCCGGGCTCGAAAGTGGTGACAGACTATTTGGAAGAAACCGAGTTACAAGATTGCCTCGATCAACTTGGTTTTAACCTAGTTGGCTACGGTTGCACAACTTGCATTGGCAACTCAGGTCCCTTGCCAGACCACATAACCGCATCGATCAACTCTGGAGATCTAGTCGTTGCGTCTGTCTTGTCTGGTAACAGAAACTTTGAAGGGCGGGTGCACCAGGAAGTCCGCACGAATTGGCTGGCGTCGCCGCCCCTCGTTGTCGCCTACGCTCTGGCTGGGACGACGCGTATCAATTTGGATGTCGACCCGATTGGTCAAGACCGAGATGGCAACGACGTCATGCTGGCAGATATATGGCCGTCGAATGCGGAAATCGCCGCCGTCGTCGGACGCGTGACCAAGGATATGTTCGATCGGCAATACAGTGACGTATACACAGGACCGAAAGAGTGGCGCGACATTCAGGTCACTTCTGAGGCGACGTATGGATGGGAGAGTTCAACCTACATAAAAGAACCGCCCTTCTTTTCAGCAGGCGGTGAATTAGATCAAGCAATTGGCGTGCAAGGGGCTCGAGTTTTGGCCTTGCTCGGTGATTCGGTAACAACCGATCACATCTCACCAGCCGGTGCGATCCAGCCTGATAGTCCTGCAGGACATTATTTGCAGCAACATGGCGTTGATATAGGCGACTTCAACTCCTACGGATCGCGTCGTGGTAATCACGAAGTCATGATGCGCGGTACCTTTGCCAATATTCGAATTCAGAACGAAATGGTGCCTGGCACAGAAGGTGGCTATACGAAGCACATTCCATCCGGCGATGAACTTAGTATTTATGACGCTGCGATGCGTTATGAAGGAGAGGGGACTCCGCTCGTTGTCATTGCTGGCAAAGAATATGGTACTGGATCGAGTCGTGATTGGGCTGCGAAAGGAACTCGTCTCCTAGGTGTAAAAGCTGTGCTTGCTGAGAGCTATGAGCGGATCCACAGATCCAATCTCATCGGTATGGGTGTCTTGCCCCTACAGTTCCAGAGTGACTCGGGAAAGTCTGCATTAGGACTAACCGGAGATGAGATCGTCGACATCGCCATCGATGAAGGGGCAAGCGAAATTCCTGGTCAGATGGTCCAGGTGCGGATTCATCGGGCAGATGGCAGCGAGGTAGAACTTGAAGCACTATCCCGTCTCGACACAGAGAATGAGATCGCCTACTACAAGGCTGGTGGGATCCTGCAGTATGTACTCAACAATCTCATCGCAGATAATGATTAGGCAAAAACCACACTCACAGGTGATGGTGACATCTACGCGGGCATCTTAATGGCGTCGTCCTTGGTACCTCGTGGTGTGATCTTTGATTTAGACGGGACCATTTTAGAATCAGAAAAACTTGCACGGCATTGCTTTCTCGCTGCCTGTGCGGACGTCGGCTTCCCTGATATTGATGTACAGGTTTACAACCGCTGTGTTGGGACGACCTCGGCCCGGACCGCAGAAATCATGCGGGCAGGGTTCGGCTCAGAATTTCCGTTTGATAAGATGTCGACTCGTTGGTCAGAGATTTATGGCGAGGAGATTTCGAATAACCCGGTGCCCGTCAAAGAGGGAATAAGAGACTTGTTAGCTCGGTTTTCTGACTTGCACGTGCCGATGGCTGTGGCGACCTCCTCTCGACGCCCAACGGTCGAAACCAAACTTGCAATGAGTGGTTTGTCTCACTACTTCGAGTTCTATGTTTGTGGTGGAGAAGCCGATGAGGGTAAACCACACCCTGCGCCCTACCTGAAAGCCCTGAAACAGCTCGAACTCATGGCGGTTGACTGTTGGGCGCTTGAGGATTCAGACAACGGTGTTCGATCTGCGGTTTCCGCAGGGCTGCTTGTCTACCAAATTCCGGACGAAATCGAACCCTCGGATGAAGTACGAAATTTTGGACACGAAATACTGTTGTCAGCTATGGACTTGGTCAAGCGCCTCCAGTAGAGTGCGCGCCCTCTCAAAGGCTCGATCTGAGAAGTAGATCGCCAATCTGAGAGCAATCTTCTTATAGGCTTGTTAAGAACCGTATTATCGGTAGGAAATCTGTGATTAATCGAAGGGAATCTCAGCTCATCGCGCAAGAGCAAAAAAATCTTGCAGGACGAGAGTTGAAGAAGAACAAGGCTAGCAGTACACAGAAGGCGAGTAAGCGAGGTAAGTTAATTGCCCCGCGTAAACCTCTTCACTAGATGCTTGGCGACTAGTTCGCCTTGCGTTTGCGAGTAGTAACTTTCCGAGGCGCACGTTGCGGCGCTTTTCTGGCTGTACTTTTCTGCAAAAACTTTTGTGCCATCTTTGGTCCGGCACCGGCGTCTTCGTGCTTGAAGAAAACAAACGCGCGAGACGCACCAGACTTGTCCACTTTGTTGTGCCATTTAGTCAACGATGCTGGTGTGTATTGCGTCGCGCGAAGTCGTAGATAGACAAAGTCGCTTTTAGGGATATCGTTCAGTGGTTCATCGTCACCGTGCGCGACAACACGGGCGTGTTTGTGTGCTGCGAGCAGTGCGGATGTCTCTGGAGAATCCCAAGACTCGTGCCGGAATTCAAAGGCTGCCGGATAGCCTTCGGGTAGGAGTTCGAGAAAGGCCTCTAAGCGGTCTAGATTTTCACGCATATTCGGTGGGCACTGAAATAGAACAGCGCCCAATTTGTCGCCGAGCAGGCTTGTGGCTTTGAGCAGAAACTCGGTTGGTTCTGCAGCGTCGTTCAAACGTTTGATGTGCGTGATTCGGCGCGACGCTTTAATCACAAAGCGAAAGTTGTCTGGGACGGCATTACGCCAAGCCTCCACCACGTGGGACTTCGGCATGCGATAAAAGGTGTTATTGATTTCAACCGTCGGTAGCTGATCGGCATAGTAGGTGAGCCATTGATCCTGTGGTAGATCCTCAGGATAGAAATGACCGCGCCACTCTTTGTAGCTAAAGCCGCTCGTGCCAGCTCGAATTATCGTGTCCATATCATTGAATTTAAAGCATATTTAGATCTTCGTCTAGAAGTTACTTTAACCGGAATGCGACGAGAGCATCCCCGGTTTGTGGACTGATTTCTGAATGGCCGCCTGCGGCGATGACCACATATTGGTCGCCATCGATCTCATACGTCATCGGTGCTGCCATGCCGCCAAAAGGTAAATCAGTCTGCCAAAGGACCTCTCCAGTAGTCGTGCTGATCGCGCGAAAGCTATGCTCGGCGATTGCACCTAGAAAGATAAGCCCGGACTTGGTGAGCAGTGGTCCACCCATCCCTGGCATGCCGTATTTCAAGTTGGGCACGAGACTTGGAGCCAAATCCCGGATCGTGCCGAATTCCGACTCCCAAAGAATTTTACGTTGCTGAAGGTCCATCGCCACGAGCCGTCCCCAGGGCGGCTTGGTACATGGCAGACCAATAAACGATGTGAAGACATCTCGTTGCATGATGTAGGGCGTCCCTTCCATGCGGGACCAACCCATATCCTCGGGTCTATTGTCCGGATCGAAGTCTTTTCGTGGTACCAGTCGGACTACCGTCGGGAGGTCGTTCACAAAACTGACCGCGATGTGGCGTTTGGCATCAACCCCTACGCCACCCCAGTTGATACCACCGGCATAGCCTGGTCGAAGAATGCTGCCTTCCGTTGTAGGTGGCGTGAATATTCCTTCGGAGCGGTGTCGGCTGATGCGCTGCTGACAGCCCAACTTATCGAAATACATGATGCCGAACGCATCTTCTTCGGTGATGGGTTCGTGATTTGCCAGCGGTGGAAGTGTCGAAAATGGTTGAGTTGCGGACAGTCGTTCACCGGGGACACCATGCTGAGGCACAGCACGTTCATCGATTGGTATCAGTGGCGCGCCCGTGCGCCGATCAAGGACGTACATCATGCCGGTTTTAGTGACTTGAACGAGCGCGCGAACGGGAGTGGACCCTAGCTCTAGGTCCACCAGGACCGGTTGTGCCGGTGTGTCGTAGTCCCAAACATCATGATGAATAAGCTGTTGATGCCAAACCAGTTGCCCTGACTTGGCATTGAGTGCGACCACAGAGTTGGCGTAATTGTTGTTACCGGGACGGTTGCCGCCATAGAAATCAACAGAAGGTGATGAAGCTGGGACATACACAAGACCGAGATCAGAATCTACTGACAAAGGCGCCCAAGCATTTGCACCGCCCGTAATCGCTCGCGATTCAGCGCTCCAAGAACTGGCCGCTGGATCGTCGTCATTGCGTGGGATCGGATCCCATGTCCAAAGTGTATCGCCACTTCGTGCGTCGATGGCGCGGACTATGCCGCGTTCTGAATCGACCCTGCGGTTGTCACCGATCGCAGAGCCAAAGATAAGGGAGTCACCGTATAGCGCCGGTGGTGAGGTTATCGTGAAGTCGCCTATGTCAGCCACGCCTTCGATCTCACGCAGATTGAGTACGCCGCCGTTAGCAAAATCGTCACACGGCAATCCGGATCGTGCATCTAATGCGTGTATGTTGCCGGATAGGTCACCGTAAATGACACGGTGACTACATGCTCCGTCCGCGGCTCCTGAACCCTTCGCATGCCAAAGCGTGACTCCACGTGCCGCGCTTTCCGCAAAGTAGTGATCGCGACTCATACCGCCGTCGTATTTCCAGAGCTCTTTCCCGGTGCTCGCATCGATCGCGTAGGCGAAACCATGGCTTGAGTTGAAGAAGAGTTTGCCGTCCCACAGAACAGGTGTCGCTTGGAAAGAGAGACTGTTGCCACGAAACTCATCACCCGTGTCCCCAGTGTGATAAGTCCAAGCCGATTGGAGGTTGTGCACGTTGCTTGGGTTGATTTGGTCGAGCTCACTCCACTTTGAACCACCCTCATCATTGCCGTAGTGCTCCCAACTCAACGCATCGGTTGCGGCTATGACAAGACAGACGGCTAGTACGCAACGTGTCATGTGGAACTCCTTTTCGAAGTGATAAGCGCAAAGACTGCGGCGCTTGGTAGAACAGATGTCGCAGTAGCCCGTGTTTTAGGTGTACTTAGAGTAAAATTTGGTAAAAAAGAGCGGATGAAGACCGGATGAAGACCGGATAAAGAGCGGATGAAGACCGGATGAAGACCGAATAAAGAGAACCGCCGATCATCATCGATTAAACAAAGGCCGCCGGTTGGTCAAACGCGCCGCATAGGTTAATCCTGGACCAGAAGTTGCCTGCAGATACCAAAGAGATGGTCAAAAAGGCAACTCCGCATCTGTCGCCCCGACCAGGCGCCCCGACCAGGCGCCCACGACAGAGACTTACTCTTCGGGTTTGAGACCCATGAGCTGCGCCGGGGTGAGATCAAGCGCACCGACGACATCATTGAAAAAAGTGATCTCCCGGTCGCTGACACGTCCATCGGCGTTGACCACGTCTGCAAGCGCTTCAGCGATGCCAACTCGATCGTCGTCGCTAATCTTTTTGGCAGCAGTCGCAAGGTACTTTTCTAGGGGTGCCTTCTCATAGATTCCTGAATGGGCCGCGACGCGAATGTCTGCAGCTGGAAAATCTTCGCCAGTGCGGGCAAGTAATACCTCATGAACTTTCTCCACCTCGATCGCTTTGATGTTGGTATCTGCAGCCGTCGCACGTGCAAGCGTCATCAGCATAGCTTCCTTAGCCAACTGCGCTTGTTCCTCCGCGGTGGGCTCACTGCCGCTGAAAATCTTAAAAATCCCACCAAGGCTAGCAATACTCATACGTCTTCCAAATCTTATCGTTATGTCGTTGCCTATTCTTTCGCGATGTCTGCTTGCCGTCAACGACGGAATCTGAGTACACTAGTTGAAATTCAGTGGGGTAAGTCGATGCGCACCTTCATATCAATCGGTCTTCTGCTCGTAATGGGTACTCATTGCGAGTCCGTTAACGCTCAAGATGACGCTTACCAAGCGCCACGCACGTGGTTTGGGGATCCAAATCTGCAAGGGATTTGGACCAATGCGACCTTTACCACGCTCGAGCGCCCGGATGAGTTCGACAAGCTCGTTTTAACGCCAGAAGAGGCCATCGCTCGCGAAGATGAGCGAAATGCTTTTTATGAAGACTACGACAAGCCTGAAAAAGTCGATGGTCAGCTGCAAGAAGCAAATGATCCAGGTGGCTACAACACGTTTTGGATGGATGAGGGGAGTGCGCTCGCACGGGTAGATGGCGAAATTCGCTCCTCTATTATTGTTTATCCAGAAGACGGCAAGATCCCTTATAGCTGGGGTGGCCGTTGGAATATGATCAAGCACGGTATTCAATATATGCGCTTTGATGGACCGGAAATCAGGCCGTTGGGTGAGCGTTGTTTGGTTGGGTTTGGCTCCACCGGCGGACCGCCGATGTTGCCGGTCCTGTACAACAACAATTATCAGATTGTGCAAAACCAAGACCATGTGTTGATCATGGTTGAGATGAACCACGATGTCCGCACAGTTAGGTTGAACTCAGAACATCCACCAGCTCATGTCACGAAATGGTTGGGTGATTCGATCGGTTGGTGGGAAGAGGATACGTTGGTCGTGGAGACAACAAATTTTCACCCGGAACAAAATTTTCGAGCAGCAATCAAACACATCGTCTATGCATCACCCCAGTTGAAGGTGACGGAACGTTTTACGCGCGTTGGCGAAGATCGCATCAAGTATGCATTCGAGATGGAAGATCAGAATACTTACGCGGATGTGTGGCGGGGTGAGATGCCAATGCGGAAATCGGACGCAGCGATCTATGAGTACGCCTGTCATGAAGGTAACTATGCAATGCCAGGAATACTAGCGGGTGCGCGGTTGGAAGAGCAGGAAGGTACGGGTGGTGGTTTTGTTCAGACGCTCGCGGTGTGGCTAGCTGACTAGTCGGCAGAGCAGGAAGGTACGGGTGGTGGTTTTGTTCAGACGCTCGCGGTGTGGCTAGCTGACTAGTCGGCAGTTGAATAGCCGAATGTTGAGTGGGGAAGCTAAATAGTCGAACGCAGGCCTGTCCCTAGACTTGCTCAGTTAAAGAGGTCGTCGAGCCTCTTTTTTGCTGCTTCTTCATCGCTAAGCGCTGCGGGTTCGTGTTCTTCTTCGACTCCAGATTTAGTGGGTTCGCCTTTCCCGAATAGCACATTCAGTTCACTTTGAGCGCTCTCACTTTTGCTCGCGATGCTGCCTTCGAATGCGCCAAATTGAGGCGAGTAGAAATCGCAAAAATTGGCGTTCTCCTTCTGTAAAGGCGGGTCGGCTCGATCTTCAAAGCACTGCATGGTCCGTTTGGGATCATAGTGTCGGCAGAGGCGGCAGCAATGTAGCTCGTTGAAACAGTTTCCGCAGGTCGCATGGCGCGATATCGGGCGTGGGATATCGTCAAGATTCTCACCACAGTTCCAGCACAGCAGTTCGCTCACAGCTCCACTTCTCCATCGACCCAGCTGCGGATGAGGTGATGCGCTATGGCCATGGCGCCAGGTACTCGCAGGGCTGGGTTGTTCTGTTCGATAGCGGACTTTGCTTCTGCCCGCGAAAACCAGCGCACGTCAGCCATTTCGATTTCATCGATGTGGATGTCGGTGGTCGTTGCGATGCCGTGGCAGCCAATCATGAGTTGAGACGGAAAAGGCCAGGGTTGAGAAGAGTGGTAGTTTACTTCGCCAACGCGGATTCCAGCCTCTTCCCAAACCTCACGTCGCACCGCTTCTTCTAAGGATTCGCCTTGGTCGAGAAATCCAGCTAGCGCTGAGTAGAAGTTTGATTGCGCCATACGACCTTGAGACTTGCCCAACAGACAATGGTCACCACCAGGTTCATCGACGATCAGCATGATCGCAACAGGATCAGTACGGGGAAAAATATGACGCTCGCAAGCGGTGCAACGGCGCACTTGCCCACCGCGTTCCGGACGACTTGACCCGCCGCATTGTGCGCAGAACGGGTTGCGTCGGTGCCAATCAAGCTGAGCTCGTGCTTGCGCTACGACACCGGTTTCCTCCGTCGCCAGTGAAGCAGCGATGGCACGGCAATCCGTAAACTCAAGCTCGGTTGGCGGGTCGTTGACGTCGACCGCAAACCGAGCAATGCCGTCGTGAATGCCAAGCAATATCGTTTGCGCCGCGTCGAGTTCAGTCAATTCAGCTTGGCCTAACCAATTGAGAGACTCCGTATTGGTCGCGACATTTAGCTTGTGAAAAGGCAAAAAGAGAGAAGAATCCTGCGCCTGTAATTCTGCGATAGTTTCTTCGCTACGGCGCAAAGGCTCTCCCCGGTCATAGGGGTTACCTGCATAAGTGTGCTTAAACTCGACCATGTTGTTACCCGTTGCTAAGTCGTAATCATACCAAGAGTTGGGTTTTCGCTCAGGCTGAGGTTTTGATCGCAATGGCTGCGAGCCAATGTTGACCTCCAATATCTCGGACAAATTGTGAGAGATCGCTTTTTGTCTATAGCGGTCTGAAGAGATCACCCATTCCATGCCGACACTGTCTCTCGGTTTACTGTCTAATTTTCACCATAGGCTGTAAGCCCGGAATAGTGTGTGTCCTTATCAGAGAGTTCCTTATCGGAGAGAGTGTGTCCTCGTCTTAGAGTAAAAAGGGTGGGTGGTTGGGGTACACTCTGTGGCTGTTTAGTTTTAGCAAATGGAAGCGCGCATGATTGATCAAATTCCTTTTGGCAGTACTGGCCACAGGAGCTCTCGGGTTTTGTTTGGTGCGGCGACTCTGGGTGCGATGAAGCAGGAGCGGGCGGACGCGACACTCGCCAAACTCGATCACTTTGGTATCAACCATATTGATGTGGCGGCGAGTTACGGGGAGGCTGAGCTTCGTTTAGCACCGTTCCTAAAGACGCGGCGCGATGACTTTTTTTGGCGACCAAGACTGGCTTGCGAACCAAAGATGAAGCGGCAAAGCAGCTGCGCGCGTCTTTGGCGCGTATGGAGGTCGAGCACATCGATTTGATTCAGATGCACAACCTGACCAAGCAGAGCGAATGGGATATTGCGATGGGTCCAGGTGGCGCGCTCGAGGCGTTGGTCGAGGCGCGGGATGAAGGTTTGGTGCGCTTTATCGGTGTGACTGGGCATGGCACTTACGCGCCGATGATGCACACACAAAGTCTGCAGGCGTTTGAGTTTGATTCGATCCTAACGCCATACAACTACACGATGATGCAGAATCCTCAATATGTTGAGGACTTTGATGTTTTGTATGAGTTGTGTCAGTCACGGGGTGTGGCTATGCAAACCATCAAAGCGATCGCGTTACGCCGCTGGCGAGAGGACGATCCAGAGAAGCACTTTAGCTGGTACAAGCCGATTCGCGAGCCTGATGCGTTGAAGCGCGCTGTCGATTTTGTCTTGTCTCGTCCCGGGTTGTTTTTGAACACCACAAGTGATGCGACCTTGTTGGATTCTGTCTTCACAGCGGCAAATGCACCGATTGAGGCACCTGATCAGATTGCCTTGTCAGCAGACGCTGAGATGCTTGGAATGGAGCCGCTATTTGTGCGAGATGTCTCGGACGACGTACAAGTTAGCGCGGGTTAGTTGCCGATCTTAACGACTTGAATTTGCTCGGGCGAGAGGACTTTGTTTAGAGACCCCGACTTGAATCCTGCCAGGTCGAGAGCGACAAAGTTATAGCCGGTTGCGCAAATCCGGTCTGACAGTTCTTCATGATGCGTCATCGCTAAAGGGAAAAGGTGTTGCGGGACTTCGAGTCTTGCGACATCGCCATGGTGGCGCACCCGACACTGCTCAAATCCTAGGTCCACTAAAATATCTTCAGCAGCTTCCACTTGTTCCAGGAGCTCGAGCGTAATTTCTGTGCCGTATGGAAATCGGCTCGAGAGACACGCCGCCTGTGGTTTTTCAGCGTTCTCCAATCCGAGTTCGTGAGCGAGAGCGCGAATGTCAGCTTTGTTGAAGTCACACTCAGCGAGTGGCGAGCGAACTTCGAAATTGTCTGCGGCCATCAGGCCCGGACGATGGTCGCCAAGATCGTCAGTGTTGGTGCCGTTGAGGACGACTTCAACAGTGTCGGTTTTAGCGATATCGTCCAGGTAGGTATAGAGCGACGTCTTGCAGTGAAAACAACGGTTAGTCGGATTGGCACGATATTCAGCCTTCGACAATTCATCTGTGACGATAACCTTGTGCTGAATACCCCAGTCTTTAGCGAGTTTTTTTGTCAGCGCAAGGTCCGAGCGTTTCAGGCTGACGGATGCGCTGGTGACAGCCAGTGCATTTTCGCCAAGAACGTCACCTGCTACATAAGCCACCAACGAGCTATCGATACCGCCAGAAAACGCAATGATCGCGCTGTCATACTGGCTGATGTTGCTCTTAAGTTCCTGAAATTTAAGGGATAAAGCTGAGTCCATCTAACCATCCTACAGCCGATTGATGGAGTTAGCTAGAAACCCCGCACCGAAGCCATTATCGATATTGACGACAGACACCCCAGACGCGCAACTGGTCAGCATACCGAGTAGGGCGGCGACACCGTCGAAAGCGGCGCCATAGCCGATACTCGTCGGCACCGCTATAACCGGTTTATCGACCAAGCCGCCGACAACACTAGGTAAGGCACCTTCCATCCCGGCGACGACCACCAAAACTCGTGCGCGACGAAGATCTTCTAGACGTCCAAGCAGGCGATGTAGACCGGCGACTCCAACGTCGTAGATCCGCTCGACTTCGTTGCCAAAGAACTCGGCTGTTAGTGCAGCTTCCTCGGCCACACCAATGTCTGAGGTGCCGGCTGTCACGACGGCGATGGGTGTTGCGGGCTTGGGTTTGGGAGTTTGCATGCAGACAAGGGTGCGGCTTTGAGCGTGGTAAGAAGCGCCCGTTGGTAGGTTTGTTAACGCAACATGTTTGTCTTGATCGAGCCGAGTAACGAGAACATTGGAGCCGTGTTCGAGCATCGCTGCAACGATATCTGAAATCTGGGTGGCAGTTTTGCCTTCACCAAAGATGACTTCCTGCGCCCCGGTTCGGCGTTCCCTGTCATGGTCGATGACGGTATGACCAAGATCTTGGGTGAGGCTCGCGCGCACTGCCGTGGCTGCCGCATCAATATCTAGTTGCCCGTCTTTGAACTGAGCAAGTATTTCTTCCAGTGTCAAAAGCGTTCCTTCTGGCTTAGGCCAACTGCTCCGTTGAACCTAGCATTCTATGGGTCGGGGCACAGAGCTCATCAATCTGGATGCCATTTGGGCAAGCATCTTGGCACGGCTCTCCGCTACATGACAAACATGCGGACGCATTGGTTTCCAACAACGCGTATTCGTCTCTGGCAAACTCAACATCTTGGTAATCCGTCGCGTACATACGCGTGCGCAGTACATCGGAAATTGGGACGCCATAGGGGCAGGCGCCAGAACATAGATTGCAGGCGTGTTTGCAGTAGTTTGCACCGTTCAGGTTGGCATATTGGTCAAGCAATTGGCGCGCTTCGGCTGTCACAGTTACGGCGCCTGAGGCGCCGAGATATTCATCTATTTGGTCTTCGCTCGTCATCGTGATAATGAGCGCGTCGACGTCGGAATTTGAGAGTACCCAAGAGAATGCAGCTTGAGCGAAGGTCGCACCTTGATCCTCGTATGGCCGCATGTCGTTGAGACGTGCGCCCATCAGCGTTTTCATCGCCACAACACCAATGTCTTTTGCTTTGGCTTTCTTTATCGCGCGAGGGAGATCGGGTTGGGTTGCGATCCAATCGATACCAGAGGTTAACCCTTCATAAAATTTTGGATCTTGCCCGAAGTTATAGGCTGTAAGCATGACGTCGATGAGATCCTCGTCGATGGCATAGTCCAAACAGTCTATGAGGTTACCAGCATGCCCGGAGATCCCTGTGAAGCGAATTTTGCCTTGGCTCCGCGCTTGGTCGACAAACTTCTGCCATTCAGGGTTTCCTACAACGCCGACATCGTTGACTGCGTGATTCATGTAGATGTCTACATAGTCGGTCTGCAAGCTTCTGAGAGAGTGCTCGAGGTCATTCATGAGCTTTTTAGCGGACGTGCTTGCGCGGGTCATTGTTTTTGAGACGAGGTAAGCCTTGTCTCTTTTACCCTTGAGCGCCCGGCCTATGACTTTTTCAGACTGACCACCCGTGTAGCCTTCTGCGGTGTCGATGTAATTCACGCCGCGGTCTAAGGCATGGTCAATCAGGTGTTCCTGACCTGTGCGCAAGCGCGACGTGCCAAAGGAGATATCAGACACCATGAGCTCCGTACGCCCAAGACGCCGATAGCTCTGGACACCTTTGGCACCTTTTTGTTGCGCGAGCTCTTTTGCGGAGAGCGAGTTTGTCGACACCACGCTTGCAGCGCCCAATAGCGCACTGGTTTTCAGAAATTCTCTTCGATCACTCATACCATGTCTCCTCACGTCGCACCCAGAGGTTAGTCAGAATCTAGATAGCTTCAAATAATCCCGCGGCGCCCATACCTTTACCAATACACATCGAAACGATGCCGTACTTTTGGGTTCTACGCTTAAGTTCTCGTAACAACCCACCGGTTAAACGCGCGCCCGTCATGCCGAAAGGATGACCTATGGCAATGGATCCGCCGTTCACATTGTACTTCTCATTGTCTATTCCGAGTCGATCGCGACAGTAAAGGCATTGGCTCGCGAAAGCCTCATTCAACTCGACCAAGTCGATGTCGTCGAGACTGAGACCTGTGTAGTCCAACAATTTTGGAATGGCGAAGACTGGCCCGATACCCATTTCGTCTGGCTCGCATCCAGCGACGGTAAACCCACGAAAGTAACCCATGGGCTCAAGACCGATTTGTTCTGCTTTCTTTTCGGTCATGAGCAGAGCCATCGCCGCGCCATCCGAGAGTTGTGAAGCATTCCCAGCGGTGACGCTGCCGCCTTCTTCGAACGCGGGACCAAGGCTTTGTAGCGCTTCGATCGTGGTGCTCGGTCGATTGCATTCGTCGCGGTCGACAACGCCGGAAACGATCTCAGTCTCTTTCGTTTCTTTGTTGATGACCTTGCGCCAGTTCACTTCCATCGGCGCGATCTCATCGGCGATAAAACCTGCATCGTTTGCTTTTGCATAGCGCTGTTGAGATTGCAGTGCGTATTGATCCTGAGCATCGCGCGTGACCTGATACCTTCTAGCCACCACTTCAGCTGTATTGCCCATCGCCATAAACATGTCTGGCATATCTTCGGTCAGTCGAGCGTTTTCCTCATACTCTGCCGGTTTGCCACGGTCGAGGCCGGTGATGGATTCAACGCCGCCAGCCATCATCACTTCAGCGCAGCCCGAGTTGATTTGGGTTGCAGCAAAGGCGATCGAGTTGAGACCGGATGAACACGCCCGACTGATCGTTGTCGCCGGTACCGTGATGGGTAGGTTGGATAATGCGACGGCATGACGAGCAACGTTTGCCGATTGCTCTCCTACTTGGCGACCGCAGCCGAGAATTACATCTTCGATAGCGCCAGGATCGACACCTGGATTGCGTTCCAAGAGCGCATTGATACAGTGCGCAACCAAGTCATCTGAGCGCGTAAGGTTGAATGTTCCTCTGTGTGCCTTTGCAAGACCTGTACGGATCACGTCTACGACGACAACTTTGTCCATTAACTCTCTCCCCCAATTGTGTTCGCCTTAAACATACTATCAATTTCTGCTTGACTGAAGCCGCTGTCCAACAGCACCTGTGTCGTGTGTTGCCCGACGGCAGGTGATGGTCCGCGTGGCTTGACGTCGGCGTTTGCGAAGCGCATTGGAATATTAACCGTCGTGTAGGCGCCCGCGTCGGGATGTTGCAGCTTTGGGAACATACCGAGTTCAATCGCGTGGGGATCTTGTGGGACTTCGTGTAATCCCATTACCGGACCCCAAATAAGTCCGGCCTTGTCGAAAACCTCGCCCCAATCATCGCGAGAACGCTTAGCTAAAGCCGCGTCCATTAAATCGATAAGCTCAGCCATGTTTCGGTAACGTGCACTGGAATCTGCGAAACGTTCATCATCGATGAGTTCTTCGACTTCGATCGCTTGACACATACGCGGCCAGTAGGCGGTATCCGGTAACATGTTAAAAACCACCCACTTGTCGTCGCCACAAGGGAACCGGTTAGCGGTTATAGCCAACATTTCTTTTCTGGCCCTACGCCGCACTGGTGCATGGTCGACGGCTGTCACAGCGTAGTCAGAGGCTTGAGTCCAAACTGCGGTTTCGTACAGTGAGGTTTCGACGACTTGTCCCTCTCCGGATCGTTCAGCTAGCCGGAGAGCGGCGAGAATTGAACCGACGAAAGCTAGCCCCGTCGTGTGGTCACCTTGAGCAGGCCGTGCCATTGGTACGACTCCGTCATTGCCTTCCCGTTGTGCATCGTACAATCCTGAACGCCCGAAAAAGGCGGTGACGTCATAGCCCGGACGCCCGGCATCGGGTCCAGTGGTGCCGTAGCCGGTGAGCGTTGCGTGAACGAGTTTGGGGTTAACTTGCAAAAGCGACTCAGGGTCTAGACCAAACTTTGCCTGACGGTTGATCAGCAAGTTACACATGAAAACATCGGCGGTTTCGACGAGGCGTCGAACCAAGGCTGCGCCCTCTGGTTGGTCCAGTGCGACTGCGATGGATTCTTTGCCGCGGTTGTCGACATCAAACTGTAGGTCAAGTGACTTAATGTCGTCTGAGATGTCAGGGTTCTTTATCGGCCGCGAGAGATTTCGCATCGGGTCCCCGGTTAGGGGTTCGACCTTGATAACACGCGCGCCGAGATCTGCCAAAATGGCCCCCGCACTAGGTGATGCCATCCAGTTATCGATTTCAATGACGACGATGTCGTCCAATGGTGCTGCCATGTTCTCCCTTATTGAGCTGCTTGAAGAGCTATTGAGTTGGTTCGTCGAGCGCCTTAAGCATGCGCTTAAGCGCAAAGTGTCTGTAGCTCGTATCGATGAGGTTTTCAGCCTCGCCGGAAATCGGCGGGTCTTCGATACCGAGTTCTATCCAGCCATTGTGCCCTGTGTAGGCAGGGATTTTGTATCTTTTATCGAACGTTAGAGTCGCCTGTCCATCTTCACCTGCCCAAGTCGATATTTTCAATTTGCGGTTGCGAAAGTAGAGAGTGCAAAAATTCTTTTTTCCCGCCCTGAAACAAGGATTTCCGAATTGGGTGTCTTCGTGAGTTTCTGGATAGGCGAGGCAAATTTCCCGAATGTTTGCCAGGCGTTCTTGTGCATAATCCGCGACAAACGGATCAAATTCGATCGGGTCCATGGTCATGGTTGGTGGCTTGATGTCGATGGTCGGACCTAGGTCCGTAGTGAGTTTGCGCGGCGCTACCTCGACATAGGCTTCTCGCACGAGGTCTGCTACTCGCCCCCAATCTAGACCCTTATCCAAGTCGACCCCAAGCCAGCCGCTTGGTCCGACGTAGGGTGGTACATAAAAAAACTCAGGCTCAGCGTCCACATACATTGATTGGGCGCCCGGCGGGCTGCGCAACCATAGTGCCAGGTGACCGTCGCCATGATGGTTTACGGCGAACGTAGCAAAGACTTTACCGCCAATGACTTTAAAGTCGGGCGAGCCATGACCAACCGTCTCCTCAGACTCCGGAAAAGACAGACAGATTTCTCGGACCGCAGCAGGTATATCTTTTATGCGCTTCGCGATGATGTTCTCCCTATCTACACTTCGTCATAGGATACTGCCTATTCATTTATGGGTCACATGACACGCTATTCCTAGTAGTTGATTGCATTGGAATCTTGTTAGACGTCGTTACGCGTTCTAAATATGCTTTTGTAATCAAACTGTTAGCTATTTGTGAGTGATTACAGCGTACTTTTCTTTTACACAATCCTGTCCGACAAAAGACCAGTTATGTAAACCTTCCTCGCGAATTGTGTGGGAGGCTAGTGAAAATCAATGACTTACGAGTAGGCACGAAAATTGTTTATCTTTAGGGTGAAGTATTTAGGAAGTTACTCATATGTTGAAAATAGTACGAAATTTGATCGCATGTGCCGCATTGCTGATTGGTGCGCAGTCTGCCTTTGCCGGTGTCATGTATGACGTATCGAATGCGACCAAGGCCTGTGGCGTCGGTCATGGTCTTTGGACCAACCAGCAATATACAAAGAAAAGCTCTTGCGGGAATCACTTCGCAATAGAGGCATGGTTGAAGCTCTACGAAGATGGCGGCGAGAAAAAAGGCCATCTCTGGGGTACAGCTAAGAACTCGCAGGGACACGTTGCAAAAATTGATATTTGGATGTCGAATTGGGCAAGTGAAGGGGCTTACAAACAGGAAGGTGGGGCTGAGTACTCAGACGAGAAGCACGACTTCTTCTTAAAGTACGGTGGCACGATCACAATATCTAAAGGCGACAGAAGCCGCGTTTGGGATGTGAGTCCTTATGGATTCAACTTCCAATATGGAATGGGCGCAAGCGCAAAGGGGGCTGACTATATGGGCGCGTCTGCATGGCTGCAGGCATGTACCGAGAAGAAAGGTGAAAAATACTGCCCTCAAGGTCATTGGGACCTCAACCTGAAACTCACTAAGAAAGTGCCAGAGCCGTCCACACTCGCACTTCTTGGCTTGGGCTTGGCTGGGCTTGGTATCGCTAGACGACGAAAAGCGGCTTAAACCCTTTCCGTTGAATTGATTAGACCCGGCCTAGGCCGGGTTTTTTCGTTTGATGGTTTGTGAATCCTTCCAGATACGTCGTGTAGAATACTGTCTATTCCGTTCAGGGTCACACAGTGCTCTTCAAAGATCATTTCCAAGGTTGGAAAATGGTCGTCGTCGCGTTTTTCGTCGATTTCGTGGCAGTCGGCTTCTTCTTCTATTCCTATGGCGTATTTTTTAAAGCTATCGCGGTCGAATTTGGTGATTCTCGCCTCGGTGTCGCACTTGGTTTGACCGTCACAAGCGCCGTTGGCGCAATAGCTGCGCCATTAGTTGGACGTGCACTAGACCGATATCCCTTGAAGCGCGTAATTGGTGTGGGAGCGACCGCGATGTCGCTTGGCTTTTTTGGTCTTTCCTTGGTACGAACACCGCTGGAATTTTACCTAGTACTTGGCATCTTCATAGGCTTCGGTGCCAGCAGTATGGGCAATCTCGCGACGAGCAAACTCGTCACCAATTGGTTTGATCGAAAACGTGGTACCGCGTTAGGCATCGCGGCCACCGGCGTTTCGATGTCTGGAGTCGTGATGCCTTTTGTAAGTGCTGAGATCATTGAAGCCTATGGATGGCGGCAAGGCTTTGCTGCATATGGGCTATTTACGTTATTTATCGTCGTGCCTGTTGTTTTGCGTTTTGTGATTTCACGGCCAGAGGACGTTGGGTTGAGACCGGATGGTGCGATGCAGTTGGATGAACCAATGAGGCAAACGGAGACCACCCAGGCGCCGCCGCGGTTGTCCATGCGCGAGGTTTGGCGGGATCGTAATTTCTGGTCCATCGTGACGACTTTCTCATTTGTCTTTTGTGCGATGAGCGCAACGCTGACTCACATGGTGCCGCGACTCACCGATATGGGTCACTCTTTGTCTCTTGCGTCGCTCGTGATGTCGCTCTGTGCGGGTCTAGGTGTGGTGGGCAAGCTGAGCTTTGGCTGGCTCGGTGACAAATTGCCATTGCGACGGGTAATGATGTTGGTTCTGACCATTCAGTTTGCTGGTCAATTCATCATGTACATGAACAGCGAACTTGTCGTTTTTGCAATTGGCGCGGCATTGTTCGGCTATGGGGTTGGGGGTGTCGTACCTCTGCACGGTATCGTTGTGGGTAAGACCTTTGGCCGAGAACGCTTCGGCGCAGTTCTTGGCTTGATGCGCCCAGCTATGTTCCCGATACAAATCTTAGGCGTTCCATTTGCCGGTTGGGTTTACGACTCGACCGGGTCATATGCTCTCGCGTTCCAGGTCATGCTCGGGCTGTACGCGCTGGCTGCGATCGCGGTAAGCACGTACCGAGCACCCGATAGAGAACCTGGTCGAGTCTAGGGATCTACGGATCCGTCCGAGTCTTAGCTCACCGCGTTTGGGAATGCGCGTAAAAAATTCTCGGCGAAAAATTTACCCTGTGCTGCTGTATCGATTTCTGCGTTCGCCAGAGATGTATCAAAACGGCCCAACGGATTACGCCCACCTTCAGTATGTGGGTAGTCACTAGAGAAGAGGTATAAGTCCGCGTTGGACTGTTGGATCATCTTGCCAACGTCTTCGTAGACGTAGGGCGTAAAGGCTAGATGTTCCCGTGCGAATTCAGAAGGCTTACGAGTCAGATTACGCAAGGACTCGTCGCTCTTGCTCCAAATGTCGACGACCCAATCCAAACGATCGAGCATTTGAGGCACCCAGCCTGCACCCAGTTCGACACAAGCACCCTGCAAACGGGGATGTCGGTCAAATATGCCGTCGAGGATCATGACGGATAGAAATTTTTCTGCGGCCTGATGCAATGCGGCCATGTCCTTGCCGCGGACATTTTCACCGCCACCACCCCAGTCTGTAGGTACAGCTCGGCCGGTATTCATCCATTCGTCGGGAAGTTGGATGGCGTCCCCGCCAACGTGCAGCACGAACGGGATGTTAGCCTCGGCGAGCCGCGCCCAAAATGCGTCGAAGTCGTCGTGGCCCGGTGATCTACCACCACAGCTCCGGTGTGGGATCCAAATAGCCTGTAGTCCGTTGTCGAGGCAAAACTCGAGTTCTGCGATAGCGCGCTGCGGATCGTCCAGGGGGACTACCCCAACACCCATCAATCTGGAGTCGATGGCACAAAAGTCTGACATGCCTCTGTTGTGCGCGCGTGATGCGGCGTATTCAAGGTCGGGTCGATCAGCGCAAAAAGCGATACCCGTTGAGAACGAGGCAAAAACTAGCTGCTTTTTAAAGCCCAGCATGTCGAGAGCAGCGGGGCGGTCGTCTTTGGCGAATGCCCCCAGGGCTTGATATCCCTTGGGTCCGCGTAGGATGTCGTCTCCGAGCGCGCTCAGTTTCTCGATGGTGCTCGGGTCATGTTTGTGGCCCGCCTTGATGTATTCATGAAGGTCTCGGTCGATACCTGATCCTGCTGCCGAGCCGAAGGAAATTTCTGGGACGATGTCTCGATCTTTGGGTTCTGCATTGAGTTGCAGGAAATCTGGGAGTTCCATGATGTGGCTGTCCGCATCGTATAAAACTCGGTTTTGTGCGTATGTCATATTGGCCTCTTTAGTTGGATCGTTGACTCATGCTAAGGATCGCTCTGATTACCTAGAGTTTGCCACGACTGCCTTGATTACTGTAGGACTCGCCGATCACCCAAGTTCCGTCGGCTGTGGTCACCGTTGCCATGTCATTGCCACTAGCATCAATCGTTGCGTTTTCTATTTCGAGTTTTGCCAACAATTCCCCTACGGCGATGCGTCGAGCGCGTTGAGTTTGGTTGCCCGGAAGGTAATCCAGCTTTACGTCCAAAGGAATTATTTGTTCACCGTTACGGGCTACAAATGAAAAGTTAATCATGGAGCATTATCGTCCGTATGTTTGTATTCGCGCTGATATTGCGCTCCTAGATTTTAAGCAAAGTGAGCGTTAAGAAGCTTGAGCTTAGGGGGTTCGATCACGTTGCAGCGTATCTGTACTGCCTCAGGCACGACATGTTCGCCAATATAGGGTTCAAAGCTTGTGCGAGAAAAAGCGCCTAGGCTCGCCACCTCGATCTCAACTGAAAAGCCATCTACCACCGGTAGAACAACGATTGAGTTTGCGTCGGGTAGGCAGTCGTAAAGCTCGCTTTGCAAATCTCTTTGCGACTCACGATCAGGCTTCACGCCACGGACAAGATATTTGAGGGTGCAGGCAATCATGGCTCGATTAAAACAGCTAGACTGTGTGAGCTGCAATATCTGAGGTCAATATGAAAGGGTTTATCGTGTTTCTTGCGGCATGTTTGTTTACGCCGACGGTGTTAGGGGGTTCTGTGTCAGTAATAGTTTCGCGGATGGGTGATGGTCCGATCATCCATCCTGGTCTTAGCGCCAGTATTGGAGAGAACATTCAAGGTCCTTCCCTCATCCGAGCGCCCGAGTGGGTAGCAAACCCCTTAGGCCGCTATTATCTCTATTTCGCTGACCACAAAGGTTCGTATTTACGCCTCGCGTATGCAGATGACCTAGACGGTCCTTGGCAAATTCATGAACCGGGTAGTTTGCAGCTCAATGAGACACCTTTTTTACAAACGGCGCCTCAGCTCACAGACGCACAAGTAGCGGAAGTAGAAGCAAATTTCAAAGCGCGTGGAGCCCGTATTTCCCATGATGTTGTCAGCGAAGTAACCGCGCCACATATCGCCTCTCCAGACGTGCACGTAGATCACGAGAACCAGCGGGTGATCATGTACTACCACGGTCTCGAAGGCGTTGGGCACCAAGTCACGAGAGTTGCAGTTTCCAAAGATGGCGTAGCGTACACATCGAATTCAGAGATCTTAGGCCGGACTTATTGGCGATCATTCCAACATGACGGACACTACTACGGACTCGCGATGCCCGGGCAGGTTTACCGATCGGCAGAACCTCTGACGGGATACGAGAAAGGACCACTCCTTTTCAACCCTAACATGAGGCACAACGCACTTTTGGTTCGTGACAAGACGCTGCACGTTTTCTGGACACAGGTTGGGGATATTCCAGAGCACGTAAAGCACTCGACGATCGATCTTGGCGAAGATTGGCAGAGCTGGAAGGTTGAAGGTGACGTCGAAGTGTTGCGACCGGAAAAGTCGTGGGAAGGGGCGGATGCGCCGCTGGAACCGTCCGTGCGAAGCACCGCATACGGCGTCGTCAATCAACTCCGCGATCCGGCCATATTTGTCGATACGGGCGGGGAGGTCTATCTACTTTATGCGATCGGTGGTGAAGCAGGCATTGCCATCGCTCGCGTCGAATTCGAACCTTAGGTAGCGGCCACTGCCTCTGGGTGCTTTGGTGGCTTTGCGAGCCAAAAGCAAATGCTGCCTGACAAGGAGAGGCAGGCCATGATCGTGAAGGCGAGCTCATAGTTACCGTATTGGTCGAACATCCAACCGCAAAAAATTGGTCCCGTAGTCATACCAATCATGACGATTAGGCTTGAGATACCCATGATGGTGCCGAACGACTTCGGTCCGAAGTAGTCTGCGCGAAGAGCGACCATCATTGGTCCGCGCACACCCCAGCCCAAGCCGTGGCCGAGAACGAAGACGAGTAACCACCACATATTTGTTGCGTAGGTGACTGCCATCAGGCCGATGAAGTGACCGATCATACAGACTACGCAGAGCAGCCGTTTGTCGAATCGGTCACCGAGATATCCGCCAAGAAAGAGACCGATAAGCTGGGTGCCAGTCATCAAGCCAAAGACGTAACTTGCGTTGATGAGGCTGTAATCGAGGCTTTTCGTGAGATGCGGGATAAGGTGCATTAACAGCGACGACACGGTGAGGAGGCTTAAGCCATGTCCGGCAGAAATTAGCCAGAAAGAAGGCGCACGGGAGGCTTCTTGCCACGTAAAACTGTATTGCTCGGGACGCGGTTCTTCATCGTCGGACGTCGGTTGGTGTGGGATACCGTCCATGACTTCGCCGATTTCTTCTGGCTTGTGGCGAATGAGCTGAACCAGAGGCAAGGCGATCACCATGATGGCGATGCCTGAGACGACAGCCATTGTTCGCCAGCCGAATTCTTGCAACCCCAAAGTCACTAACGGCACGCTTAAGCCGCCCAGTGAGAAACCTGCTTGTGACCAGGCAACCGCTTTGGATCGGTGTTTGTCAAACCAATGTACGATCGACACCATGAGCGTTGCCCAGCCGCCGAGACTTGAACCAAGCGCGATCAGAATGAATGCGATGAAGTAGGTGACCAACGAATCGACAGCAGCGAACAGAAAAAAACCGATACTGAAAATGATCGTGCCGATGGTGAGGATTAATCGAGGTCCGTATTTGTCGACAAGCCAACCTTGCAGCGGACCCAACAAACCACTTTCCAGGCGAGTAAGCGCAAACGCTAACGAAATCATGGACATGGACCAGCCAAAGTCTTCTTGCAACAGAAGCGCGTACGCGCCGTAGCTGTGCATCCACGTCATTGCCGCGAGCCACTGTATCCCAGTGGCAGCAAACACAATGTACCAGCCGAAGAAGACCTTGCCACGAGGACGAAACAAGGCATTCATCCGTGGCTTCAAATTAGAGAGACTCTGAAGCATCGGGGCATCATACGTGAATGTCGAACCCAAGCTGATATATTTGTGTGATTGGATGTTAAGGATGGTCAGTTGAGAGCAGAGACACTATTGCCGTTGGGAAAGCTAGACCCGGGTTTGCGCGCACCCGATATGCCACTCGATATTTCAGCTGTAGAGTCCGAAGCCCGGATCGCCGATCAAGCCGGTTATCACGCAATTCTAATGGAAGAGACGAAGGACGATCCGTTCCAAGTTCTCGCACTGGCAGCGCGCGCAACGGAACGTGTTCACGTAGGCACTTCTGTCGCAATAGCATTTGCTCGCAGCCCTTATGTCACTGCCCAAGCGGCGTGGACAGCCCAAAAAATCAGCGGCGGTCGGTTTGAGCTAGGGCTCGGTTCTCAGGTACGCGGACACATTCGTCGCAGGTTTGGCATGGATTGGCACGCGGCGGGTCCGTGGATGCGTGACTACGTACGAGCGGTAAAAGCGATTTGGCAAAGTTGGCAGACCGAGACTGATCTTGCGTTCGAATCTGAGCGCTACAACCTCAACTTGAATGTGCCTCTCTTCGTGCCGGCGCCGATCGAGCATCCTAGAATTCCGATCCAAGTAGCGGCTGTGAATCCATACATGGCAAGTGTTGCCGCGGAAGTGGCGGAAGGCGTCCGCCTCCATCCGGTGTGTAGTCCACGCTACATCAGCGAGGTCATCCTGCCTGCGATTGAGCCGCATCGTTCGGTTGGGTTTGAAGTTTGTTTGAAACCGTTGATTGCGACCGCGCCAACAGAGGAGCTATTGGCCAAACGTGTGCTGATAGCTAAACAGAGACTAGCTTTCTATATGTCCACGCCAGCTTACGCCGGGGCGTTTGCGGTCTTTGGTATGGAGCGTCTCTGCCAGGAGATGGCGGAATTGTCCAAGATTCAAAATTGGGATGCACTTGAGGAAAGGGTGGACGACGAAGTACTCAATACGTGCGTAATTATCGCTCTTTACGACGACTTGGCTGCTACGATAAAGGATAGGTACGGCGAACTGATAGAGAGGATCGAAGTGAGCTTGCCTGTTACTACCCTCGAGGATCAGGAACAATTGAGTGACGTCATCAAATCCATTAACTGAGCAACAAGAGAAACATGCGCTCGTGTTGAGTGGTGGTGGCGCGCGGGCGGCATACCAGATTGGCGCGTTGCGCCATATCGCCAAGACGATTCCAGAGTATCGTCCGCAGATATTGACTGGTGTTTCAGCCGGTGCCATCAACGCGGTTTACTTAGCTTCCAGTCAAAAGTCTTGGCAAGAGTCCGTGGCTGGTTTGGCAGAACTGTGGTTATCGCTTGAGACCAATCGGGTTTATCACACTGATATCGGCAACATATTGAAACGCGCCATGGTCTGGACGCTGCGGATCATTAGTGCGGGTCGGCTTGGTCGTGCTGATGTGCATGGCATGGTGGATAACTCGCCGCTGCGTGCTTTTTTGGGCGCGCACTTGCCACTCGATGGACAGCGAATCAGTGGCATACCCGAAAATATCGAAGCAGGTCTTTTAGATTCCTTGGCGATCATCACCACGAGCTATGGATCTGGTCGCTCTCAGGCTTGGATTGAGTCGAAAAATCAAGATGCTTGGACTGGTAGTCAGCTGCGAGCACGTCTATCCGAACTGACGCTCGATCATGTTATGGCGTCATCAGCTCTACCGATCTTTTTTCCCGCGGTACGTCTAAACAAGGCTTGGCACGGTGATGGTGGGATAAGATTAACGGCGCCGCTTTCACCCGCTTTGCATTTAGGCGCGACGAGAATATTAGCTGTTTCACCGCGATCAACCCCGGTCAATGTACTTCCCGAGGACCTCCGTACGGCGTACCCGTCGCCTGCGCAGATTGTCAGTACGATGATGAATGCTGTGTTCCTTGACTTGTTAGATTACGATGCAATTCAGATGAACCGAATCAATCGACTCGTGGAGAAAATTCCAGAAGATGAGCGTGGCTCCTTTCGCCAGGTCGACGTCATGGTTCTAAGACCACGGGAAGACCTCGGCGTGTTAGCGCGAGAGCATGAGATAGAGTTGCCGAGATCTTTTCGCTTCTTCGAGCGAGGCTTAGATAATCGTACTGAACCGAGTTCTGACGCCCTGAGTATGGTGATGTTCGAGCCAGAATATCTTAGTCTGCTAATTCGTTTAGGTGAAGAAGATGCCGCTGCACGACATGACGAGATTGAGTCTTTTATCCGCGGTGGCGCTTGCGCGTTGCCGCCTGTTTAGGTGATATCGTCCCTCTAGTCGAAATTGTCCCTTTAGTCATACCGCTTAGTCGATTCCCAGGCAGTTGGCGTAGTAGGTGACGGTGCCAGCCCAGTCCGTAAATATGCCTTCGATACCAACTTCCTGCTGTAGGACGTGCAATAGAGCCAGCGAGTCACCTTCAGTCTGAATCGCTGTTCGACTGGTAGCGTATAGCCAATTGTTAGGCTCGGTCGCCACACCCGACTCGAAAGTCCAGGTGATGAGTTTAAAGCCAGCTTGTTTTGCCAGCCTGGCATAAACCGAAGGAACCACCCGTCCATCTTCGTTAGTGTGTAATAACATTGGCATGGGTGGTGCCAGGATCCGCAGACCCTGATCGTAGAGCGCCTGCATACTTTCTATGCTTGGAGAAAAGTTCCTATCTCGTCCACGCGGATCGAGGAAGACCACTTGGTCTGCGATCTCTGGGTAGCTCTTGATCCAATAGAGAACATCATCGAGGCTGAATGACTGCGGGTAGATTCGATCTGGCGGGATCTCCGCATCGTAGAAAGCCTGGATCATTCGATCTGCATAAGCTTGCTGGGACATACCGTTATGCGGCATGGGTACCATCGGGGCTTTGAGTTCCGGTACATGTTTCGCACCAAGCGCCTCAATGTAAGTGATGTTCTCCGACAGAGTCTGCAGCGTGCCACATTGGACTGGGTGTGCGTATACTCTGGGGGTTGGGTTGCGCAAATATTCTGTAATGTCGTTCGCGCGCTTGTTCACATGATCCGGTCTTCCACAGAGCGATTGAAAGTCTTGGAGTGAGATGTCGCTGGTACAGCAAGAAGCGTCGGCGTCTGAGCCACTTGAGGCAGGAGTAAAGGGAGTACGACACTTTTGCGCTAGTGGTGTGGCTAGGATATTGGTAGTGCGGTGCAAGTCACACTGGGAGTGACGGCACACCAACGTACCATCTTGAGTAAAAGTTACGTCACATTCGATGAATCCGGCACCCATATCGGCGGCGGCCTTGTAACCCTGTGCAGTGTGCTCAGGGTAACCGAGAGGTGCGCCTCGGTGAGCGATGACAAAATCCGTTTGATGAAAGGGTCCCGCACTGCAGGCAGAAAGCTTTTCTTTTAGAGCTTCGTCCGTGAGACTGGCTATCAGAAAAGCAGGTCGTTCTCCGACGTCGATTGCTTGGCAACCGAAGAAGAATACTGAGAAACCGAGGACTAAAGTGGGCGTTAGTTGCATAAAGAGACTTGAAGAATGACTCGGGTTTGTGTGTTGCAGAGTTTTAGAGACATCGATGTACCTGACTGGGTTTCACAATGTCTAAGCAGCGTTGAGAGTTGGGCAGACTATCATGACTTTGAATACAAGTACGTGGGAGATGTATTGCTCGACCGTGTACCCGAGTGGTACCGAGCAAAAGTTGGTAAAAAGATTCCGGTGGTTACAGATCTCGCGCGTCTCAAATGGATACATGAGGAGTTGGAATCTGGTGCGGCTGACATCGCTTTGTGGCTAGATGCGGACACATTAATTTTTTCCCCAGAAACATTGCGGCCAATGTTGCCAGGAACCTGTTGTTTCGGGCGCGAGTACTGGCTACAAGAAAAGCCGGGGGGCAAACAAAAGATCTATCGAAATGTGCACAACGCCTACTGCGCATTCCGATCCGGCTGTGCGACGCTACCTTTTCTGATCAGTACCATCGAGCAGATTGTTGGCAGAGTGGATCCAGACTTCGTTGCGCCGCAGTTAGTCGGTCCAAAACTGTTAACGAGTTTGCACAACACAGTCGGCTTCGACATCGATGAAAGGTTTGGTGCGATTTCGCCTTCACTCGCTCGAATGTTAGTTTCTGGCATCGATGTTTCTCAAGTGTTAGGCGAGAGAGATCAATTGATTCACGCCGCGAATCTGTCCAACTCGTTGGTGAATGAGATTGAACACCAACATCTTGTTAAAAGTTTGGTGTCCTTTGAAAATGGACTGTAGGCGATTCGATGGTTATTCAGGGTAAGTGATAAAATTTAGCGTTACGAATTGAGACGAGCTTATGGAAACAGACGAGCTTATGGAGACAGACGAGCTTATGGAGACAATAGTACGACGTTATTTTGCGGAGGTACTCGATCTCGGAAACTCAGGCGTGGTCTCGGAACTCTTCACGGCGGATTGCAAAATACATCGTCCCGAGTTTGAGATTGAAGGGATTGCTAACTTCACTCGTTTCATTGCTGGGGTACCCAAAGCCTTTTCGAGCTTCGAGACCACGCTTCACGATCTATTTGGATCGGAAGATCGAGTCGCTGTGCGATTGACTCATCGCTGCACAGTGCGCGAAAACCTGCGCTCAAGGCTAGGTGTGTTCCCAGCCGCAAACCAGCCCGTGTCGTGGGACGCCATCGCGATCTTCAGATTCCAAGACGGTAGAATCTGTGAAGAATGGGTCAACCGAGACGAACTCGGCATGCTTATTAACGCCGGAGTGATGTCTACTTCCCAATAGCCACAAAGATCACAAGACAGATCAGCTGGGCTAGACGGTGATCTTGCCCAGAGCTATACCTAAGAGTGTCAATCCGATTGACGACAATGATAGTACGGCGAGTGTCACACCTACGTTCATAGCAATTTCCATCAGAGCTTCTCCACTGAATGTGTGGCTCCGAAGTTACTGGTCCCAGAAGCACATGAGTACTAGGGGATCCACGTAGTTGCTTTGTTAGCATCTCAGCCTTGACGGGAGTGCTCAATGTCGGAAAATCTCCCAACACTAAGGTAGCGGTGATTTAGATGGCGGACGGCGAGCAGTTTGCGGGGGGGGGGTGTAGTTGCGGCGAGATACGTTATCGTGGTCTTTGCGCTCCAGATCAGGTCTTGGTATGTCACTGCCCAGACTGTCGGCGTTCGAGCGGTGCGCAATCTGTAGCTTGGTTGTTTATCTCTTCTGATAGTTTTGAGTTTACTCAGGGTGAACCGACCGAGTTCGCTTCATCGCCAGGCGTCATCAGAAAATTCTGTGGCACTTGTGGGACAACGCTGAGTTGGGAAGGAGATAAACAGCCCGGTCGAATTGACGTGACAGTTGGGAGTCTAGACTCCCCACAAGACTATCCGCCAACCAAAGCCGTCTATCGCAAACATCGCCTCCCTTGGGCATCAGAAATATAGCTATCAGGCAGTACCCCAACCTGCTGATCCAATTCAAGAAATTGACATTAAAGTTTCATTGTCACTAACTGGTCGTCCTAGAACCGCAGACTCTGAAAAATGAATTTCCAAGATCTTGAATTTGCTGCCGATCCTTACCCGCTCTACGCCGAGTGGCGATCCGAGAAACCTATCTGGTGGGCTGAAGATGTGCAGGGGTGGGTACTGTCTCGCTACGAGGACGTCCGGGCGGTTCTGAAGGATCCAGCTGGTTTTTCGTCGGAAGTCGCTTCCGGTCGAACAGAGAACACGATGAGCTTGCCTTTGTTGCACGATGATCCACCGCGCCATACGTCTTTGCGCGCGATCGTCAATCGGTCGTTCACTTCGAGAGTAATGCGGGAGATCGAGCCGGATCTCGAACTTGTTGTAGAGCAGCTACTTGATGATATCGATGCTGGGCAACCGGTGGATATCGCGGAGGCGCTGACCATACCGCTACCTGTTGCGTTGATTGCGCGCTTTATGGGTATTCCCTTCGAACGTAAGGATGATTTCAAACGTTGGTCAGACAGTTTGACTGCCACGGGTACTGCTAAAACTATGGCGGAGCGAATGCCGGATATTCTGGAGATGATGGAATTCTTCCGAGATGAGATTCCAAAACGCCGAGCCAAGCCAGGAGATGATCTGATCAGCAAAGTCGTCGCAGCAGAAGTTGAGGGCGAGATGCTGACCGAGGAAACCGTCGTTGGCTATTGTCAGTTGCTGTTGATCGCTGGTAATGAAACCACAACCAATCTCCTGAGCAATCTGCTTCACTACATTGCAGATCACCCAGGGCTTTGGGAGACACTTCGTGCAGACACAAGCAAGATTGAAGCTGCGATCGAGGAGACGCTGCGCTTCGATCCGCCGGTCCACTGGATTAGTCGTGTAGCGTTACAGGACGCTGAGTTTCACGGCCAACAAGTTGCCAAAGGCGAAGCCGTTTTTACGGTGCTTGGCGCCGCCAATCGTGACCCCGAGCACTATGATGATCCCGATATCTTTCGCCTGGACCGACCACGCAGTGATCATCACACCTTTGGTCACGGTATTCACTTTTGCATCGGTGCACCGCTTGCGCGCATGGAAGCACGTCATGCGCTGCAAGGTATGTTAAAGCGGTTTGCCGGAGTAGGACATGTGATGGATGCAGTGAATGAGCGAACGCACTCATCGATGTTGCGTGGCTATCATCATCTTTGGCTACGGTTGGAGTCAAAGTAAGACCGCGGCTACAGGTCGAGATAGACATGATTTGGGGGAGATATGCATGATTTGGGAGAATAGATGGATGCAGCGATAGAAGACAGGCTAGCGGCACTCGAATCCGAGCTGAAAGAGCTAAAAGATCGAGAGGCGATTCGAGAGGGGATTCACCGCTACTGTCAGGCAGTAGATTGATGCGATCTTGAGATGCTCAAGTCGTGTTATTGGTCCGATGGGTATGATGATCACGGTTTTTTCGCAGGCAATGCGCACGACTTCGCGGACTACGTCATTCCCTGTCTTGAAGCGGTCGATTCGAGTATGCATTCGATAACCAATACAAGATTTAGGTTTGATGGCTCTCGCTGTGCGGTTAGCTCACAATGGCATGTCGTACATAGACTCGCTCACGAGAGTGGATTCACAGACTTCCTGCACGATGGGCGTTATTTAGATGTTTGGGAGCAGCGCGATGGCGAGTGGAAGATCTTACATCGGATTATTTCAGGTGACTCAGACCGATGGGTGCACACTCTTGATATTAGCCAAGCACTTAGTGGACCTAACGATCCGCTGCATGGCTGTCGTGGCAAAGATGACCCAGGCAATCTCTGGTTCGATATTCTAACGCACCGGCCGGAGCGGCCTGCGATGGATGATCTTTGGACAGGCTTCCATCAGTTGAGTGAGATGGATAGAAATAGTTAGTCAGGGATCGGTCTTGTAGTTACCGCTAAAAGTGCACAGAAAACGTTAACGAACCGAAGATATCCCGTTCCTGTTGTTGCTTGAACTCCCGTGACCTGAGGACGTAGGTATAGCCAACTCGCACGCGCCGATTCGTCCAGACGAATCCGGCTTGCAGATCACTCACCCAGTCCTCTCGATCCACGGCATGACTACTCGCAAAGTTGTTACCATCGAGGAAAATGTTGGTGGCCACGTAACGTCCGTCGACGCCGAGAAAGAGATACCACGTGTGGTGGTCTAGGGCTGCGAAGAACTGCGAGTCAGGCATACTCGGTCGTACTTTGGGAGGTCCGTGGTCGGTTTGTAGCCCTTGGCCGACCCGCAACATGCCGCCGAGACCGGCATAGTTGTGGAGGGTCCCGATCGCGGCATTGACGTGAGGAATGAGGTCTACTTCTATGTTGGTTGTTAACGAGCGAGTCCACGCACGGTTCAACCACTTCTTTTCGTAAGCTAGCGAGAATACCCACTCGTTCTCGAGCTGATTGTCCCAACCTAAAGCCTGCTCAGATTCAATGGCATCATGGATGGTGTTCTGAATATATTCTCCTTTTGCCGCGGGGCCCACGACGCCGGTGCTGAATTGCCACGTTTCCACCTCTTTGTGGTTTGCCGTACTGAAGCCAGTTGCCAAAAATGCGTGGCCAGCGTACGGCCGGTCTCGTTCCAGGAGTGTTCGGGTGGAGATATCTGTCGGCGTGTAAATTTCGTGGCCGAGAGAAACGGATACGTGCATCTCATCGTCAGGGTTAACGCCTGGGAAGCGTATACCCCAATCGCGCAGTCGTTTGGGTCCGTCTTCAATGCCGCTGATGTAATTTAACATCACGCCAGAAGTGTAGTGTCGGTCCGTGCCTGTGAAGACGTCGTTTTCGACCAAAAGATTGAGTACGTGTTGGGCGTTCGACTGAGACCAAGGTAGGCACGCTAAAGCGAGCAAGCAGGTTCGACTGAGGAACGGTTTCCCTTTGTTGGGTGTAGGCCTTTTCATTGCCTCGCTTCATCGCCAGAATCGGAGACGGGGAATATATCGAGATCAAGGGAGAGAGCAATGGTTGATTTGACGCGTAAATCGGATGAGTGGATCAACTCGGTGGTGGAAGAAATTGTTGAACCGGAACGGGCGATTGTGGATCCACACCATCATCTGTGGAACGAGCCGTCTATGTGGGGCACTTATTCGCTAGACAATCTATGGGCAGATACAGAATCCGGCCACAATATCGTCAAGACTGTCTTTCTAGATTGCGGCTGCGCCTATCGGAAAGATGGGCCTGGTCGCATGAAGCCAGTTGGAGAGACGGAATACGTCGCGGCAGTTGCTGCTGAGAGTGCGAAGGTACCTGATCGTGCCACGATCGCAGCGATTGTTAGTCATGCAAACATGCATCTAGGCCCTGATGTGGCACCGGTGTTAGAGGCTCACGAAGCAGCAGGGCAAGGTCTGTTTCGCGGCATCCGTCACGCTGGTCCGTTCGATGACACGGGTAGCTTGTCGAACGCGGGTCGCGGCGCGCCATGCCCATATGGGGAGCCTGAATTTCGAACTGGTGTCAAAACTCTTGGGGATATGGGGTATACCTACGATACCTGGCACTTCCACATGCAAAACGCGGCCTTTCTGGAACTTGCTCGCGCGGTCCCAACCACTACGATGGTGTTGGATCACTTTGGGACGCCGCTTGGGGTCGGTGCTTATGCCGGTCAACAAGAGGAGATCTTCGCGCAGTGGTCGAAAGATATCGCTGCTATCGGACAATGTGAAAATGTTGTGATGAAACTTGGTGGTCTGGCAATGATTGACAACGGATTTGGTTGGCATGACCGCGAACGGGCCCCGACATCTGACGAATTCGTAGCTGCCCAGATTCGCTACTACTTGCATGCGATCGAATGCTTCGGACCAGAGCGCTGTATGTTTGAGAGTAATTTCCCGGTTGATCGGTTATCGATTCCGTACCACATCTACTGGAACGGGGTGAAGAAGATCGTGGCTGACTTCAGCGAGGATGAAAAACATGCGATGTTCTACGGCACGGCAGCTCGGGTGTACCGTCTCGACTGACAGCGGCTTGACCCCTACAATCCGGAATGACTGAGCGCTGTAGATACAATGCGGCCGGATTGTCGTCTGGAATACTATATTTCGGAAAATACCGTAAAAAAGACGTTCCCTACAAACGTCATCGAGAGGAGTACTAGGATGCATACGTTTGCTGACCCCCTAAATCGAGCTGTACAAGTTGCGCCGGATAAGACGGCGGTGATTGATGAAGGACAAAGATACTCCTACAGAGAACTTCAGGATCGATCTGCTCGACTAGTCGCAGGTCTGTACGCACTTGGCTTAGAGAAAGGTGACCGAGTTGCCATCTGGTCAGATAATAATCACCAATACATTGAGACGTATGTCGGTGTGCCTGCCGGTGGTTTGGTTGTGGTGCCTCTAAACACGCGCCATGCAGAACCGGAACTCAGGTATGCGCTAGAGGACTCCGGAACCAAGGTCTTGATTACGGACCGTGATGCGTCAGGGATGAATGGTATCTGTGATCACGTGATTCAGATAGGCGATGAGTACGAAGCCTTACTGACAAGCGAGCCCCATCCGTTGGGTGAGGGGATCACTGAAAACGATCTGGCTGGTTTATTCTACACAGGCGGAACCACAGGTAAGTCGAAAGGGGTCATGCTCAGTCATCGAAACCTTATCGCCAATACTTTTCATTGGTTGGTCTCGGTCCCACAGACTGCGAACGATGTCATGTTAGTCATGGCGCCCTTGTTTCACGCGGCCGGGTCCAACGGAGTGCTGGGCTCGATTTGGACGACCGGTACGCAAATTACGCTGGGTGCGTTTGATCCCGAACAAGTTTTGGAGATCATTCAGGCTGAGAAAGTTACTGCAACGCTGGGCGTGCCGGCCATGTTGGCTGCGATGGCGGAAGCACAACATGCCAATCCGCGAACTGTCGACTCGGTACGCACCATCGCTCACGGTGGTTCGCCTATTGCGACGGAAGTCGTCCGCCGAACTTGGACTGCCTTCCCGAGGGCAGAAATGATCGAAGTCTATGGCGCTACAGAATTGTCGCCGCTGACAACGGCTTTGCGCAACGAACAGGATCTGTTGGAGCATGATCGCGCCCGGTCCTGTGGGCAGTCGATTCCCGGCACTGATGTACGAATCTTAGACACCGATGGGCAGGAGGTTACGCGGGGTGAAATCGGCGAGGTCGTGGTTCGAGGTCCAAACGTCATGGTCGGCTATTGGAACAAGCAAGAGCAAACCGACGCAGTACTTAAAGGTGGCGCCTACTGGAGTGGTGATCTCGGTTATATGGACGAGGAAGGCTATGTGTTTCTTGTCGATCGCAGCAAAGACATGATCGTCTCTGGCGGAGAGAACGTGTACTGCACAGAAGTTGAAGAAGTGCTTTACAAGCATGAAGCTGTTTTGGAAGCAGCGGTGTACGGTATCCCTGACGAAAGGTGGGGCGAGGCAGTGCACGCAACTGTCGTTCCTCGAGTGGAACACAGCAACGTGGCACCTGAGGCACTGATTGAATACTGTCGTGAACAGATCGCCGGATACAAGGTACCCAAGGGAATCAACATCCAACAGGAGCCACTGCCTAAGTCAGGTCCAGGTAAGGTACTTAAGAGAGAACTAAGGGCGCCATTCTGGGAAGGCTCAGATAGGGCTGTAAATTAGTTACGTTCCTGCCCTAGTTCTCGCGATCGTACGCCGCACCGGGCTAAGGTCGATTGAGCGGTTCTTGCTCACGGCTGTGATCTTTGTGTGCTTGCCGATCTATGCAAAGCCGCCGAATATTGTGTTGATACTCGCAGACGATCTTGGTTATACGGACATCGGAGCTTATGGCAGTGAGGTCAGGACTCCCCATCTCGATGCGCTCGCTGAACAAGGTATCCGATTCAGCAACTACCACACCGCAGCGAGTTGTGCGCCTACGCGCGCGATGCTGTTAACTGGAATCGACAACCATCTCGCGGGTGTGGCGAATATCCCGGAAGCCATTCCGCCCGAACAAAGCGATCACCCGAACTATCAAGGAGTACTAAGTCCGCAGGTTGAGACAATTGAGTCGAAACTCTTAAGCTCTGGGTATCACACCTATATGTCTGGTAAGTGGCATCTGGGCCACAAACCCCATGAACGACCGAGTGCACGCGGCTTTGAGCGGACAGTGGCTATGGCCGATACAGGCAGCGACAACTGGGAGCAGAAGCCCTATATCCCGATCTATGACAAGGCAAACTGGTACAAAGATGGTGCGGAGCTCGTACTCCCTGACAAATATTACTCCAGCGAATTTCTCGTCGATGAAATGATCGGGTTTGTCGATTCCAATGCGGGAGATGGTAAGCCGTTTTTTGCCTACCTGCCGTTTTTGGCGGTGCATATTCCCGTGCAGGCGCCTCGTGATTACACCGAGAAGTATCTCGAAGCCTATAAGGAAGGCTGGCATGCGCTACGTGAGGCACGGCATCGACGAGCGGTAGAGCTTGGGTTAGTCGCATCTGGTGCGCGAGTCGAAATGGAGAGCACTGCGGATTGGGACTCCCTGACGCTCGATGACAAGCGGTATCACGCCAAGCGAATGGCGGTCTACGCGGGCATGATTGAGGCGATGGACTTTCACGTTGGACGGCTAGTTAACCATCTGACGGACCTTGGTGAGATCGACAACACTGTGTTTGTCTTTACGTCTGACAATGGAGCTGAAGCGTCAGGGTCGATGAACCAGGCAGGGTTGTTAAGTTCCTTTCTTTTAGGGCTACGAGATTATTCTGTAGAGTACGAAACCCTCGGCGAAAGGGGTTCTTTTAACACGATATCGGCGAGCTTCGCGAGCGCCTCAGTAGGGCCGTTAGCTTTTTATAAGTTCTATGCCGGAGAGGGCGGTATGCGGGTGCCCTTAATCATCACAGGTCAACCTGTCGAGATGAAGGGAAGTGTGAGTGACGCATTTGCTTACGTGACTGACGTTGCAGCGACGATTCTTGAGATAGGCGAAATTCCGGCGGATAAAACAGAAATGACCGGCCGCAGTCTCTTACCTATTCTGTCCGGTGAGAGAGATGGTGTTTATACAGAAAGAGATGTTGTCGGCTACGAAGTTGGCGGCAACGCGGCTTTGTTTCGCGGGGACTATAAACTGGTTATGAACCGTGCACCCATGGGCGACGCCAAATGGCACTTGTATGACATTAAAAAAGATCCAGGCGAAGTCAGCGACCTAGCTGCAAGTGAACCCGAGCGTTTCGCAACGATGCTCACGCAGTACTCTGAATATACAGAGGCAAATGGTGTCCTCCCAATCCCCGATGATTACAATCAAGGGACGCAAATTTTGCTCAATGCAATCAATGCGCGTCTGAACGTTCCTCTTATAGCTAGTGTCCTGTTTGCACTACTTCTATTGGGTGGCTGGTTGATCTACAGAGGTCGGCGTCAATCCTCTTGATGGGGGATTCGCCGCCAAAAGATGAGCATTTTCTTTAGCACCTGATCTTTCTCGAAAAATTGATGGTAAAGCGCCGCTAAGAAGTGAGCAGCGATGAGAACGATAATCGCATTAGTCGCGAACTCGTGAATCGGACGCAGGGTTTGGAACAAACTTCCATCGCTTTGACCGGACGTGAGGACAAAACTAGCGAATAGAGTGATCTCCGAAGTCGCGTTTATCGCGGTTGCGATGCCTGATGTCACGAGCACGCCAATCAATAGATACAACGTGATATGTCCCCAGCGTGCCGCTTTTTGCTGCCAAGCGGGCATTGCATCAGGTAGCGGCGGAGCACCATATCGAAACCGCAGGTAGAGTCGGTAGATGAACAGCACCGCTACTATCGTTCCAAGAGTCGCGTGATCCGAACGAGATTCAAACCGATCCCAATCCTCCAGCGCTGTGTCAAACTTCTGCGCGACGAACAGATCCAATATGAGCAACAGCGACATCACCCAGTGAATAACTTTCTGCGCGATAGAGTAGTCGACAGACAGGCTTGTCATGCTAGATGTTCGCACCACGTGGAAAATTGGGGTCTCGCTTCTCTTGCAAGGAGGCCAATCCTTCGCGCGCTTCAGGTCCACCAAAGCCGAGCATCTCGAGGGCAGTCGAAGTGTCGTAGATTGGCCCTGCCATACGCAGCCAATTGTTGAGGCTGTATTTTGTCCATCGTATGGCCGTGGGAGCACCGCCCTTTAGTTTCTCTGCGACTTCCATCGCTCGGTCTTGCAGCTCTTCAGCTTCGACGCAAAGCGAAACAAGACCTATGCGCTCAGCTTCCTCACCGCTTAGCCGATCACAGGTGAGTAGATAGTATTTTGATTTCGCCATGCCACAGAGCAGTGGCCATATAATAGCCGCGTGATCACCAGCGGCGACTCCGAGACGGGTGTGGCCATCTGTTATCGAAACGGACTTACTAACAATGGAGATATCGGCCATGAGTCCGGCCACCAGTCCAGCGCCAACAGCGGGTCCGTTGATCGCAGAGGTGATCGGTTTACCACAGTTCATGATGTTGTAGACAAGATCCCGCGCTTCTTTCCAAATGGTGGCGCGGACATCAAAATCCTCGGTGATCTTTTGCACCATCTCAAAATCACCACCAGCAGAAAAAGCCTTGCCAGCGCCAGTGAGAATTACGACATCGATATCTGGGTCTTCGTCTACTTCACGCCAGACGTAGGTCAATTCTTTATGACCCACTTGGTCCAAAGCGTTGTATTTTTCTGGCCGATTGATCGTAATCTTGAGAATTCTCTCGGCTGGGTATTCAAACAATAGGTGCGTATAGCCTTGGTACCGTTCTGTCACTTGTGTCTACTCCCGATTCAATTTTCACCATGATAACCTTCATTGCTTAAATTCATGCAACCAATGGAGATAACTATGGGTACCGCAATAGAGAATGCGCTGGAAACGTTGTCCGGTCAGGTAGATCAGGCATCGACACCAACAGACTGGTTCGAAGTCACTCAAGATCGAGTCAATACCTTTGCTGACGCCACGCTGGATCAACAGTGGATACACGTAGACCCAGAGCGCGCAAAGGCTGGACCTTTTGGTACACCGATCGCACACGGTCAGTTGACGATGTCGCTCATGAGTTTTTTGCCAGGTGGTGAGGGGGTTGGCTTACCCTCACTCGAAGGCATGACAATGGGCGTTAACTATGGTTGGAACCGTGTTCGTTTCATGTCCCCAGTCGCGGTGGGCGCAAAGATACGAACTGCGGGCAAAATCAAGAGCGTTGAGCAAAAAGGCGAGCAGCTGGAAGTGATCAACGAGCTGACCGTAGAAATCGATGGCCAAGACAAGCCTGCGTGTGTCGCGGAAAGCGTCTTACGAATCGTATTTTAGGGTTCGTAACTAACTCTGGGGAGAGAGATATGGATATAGGGGTCTGTGTAGCGTCGCACATTAACGATATTGGCTATGTAGTTCGGGCGGAAGAGCTTGGCTATACACATGCTTGGTTGGCGGATTCGCAAATGTTGTGGTCGGATTGTTATGCAACGCTTGCGCTTGCGGCAACTCAAACCTCGACGATTAAGCTCGGGACTGGTGTCGCCGTGACCGGTACGCGTCCCCCATCAGTCAACGCGGCCGGAATAGCGACGATCAATGCTATTGCACCTGGTAGGACTTTCTTTGGCGTAGGGGCCGGTAACACCGCCCGACGCGTTATGGGTCTGCCACCGCAGCGAATCAAAGATTTCGAAATCTACCTACAACAGCTGGCGCCCTTGTTAAGAGGTGAAGAAGCCGAAATGCCCCATGGGGATGGCTCGATACCGATACGCCATATCATGGGTGACAAAGGATTTGTGAACTTTGATGACCCGATACCACTCTACATATCTGGCTTTGGACCGAAATCGTTGGCTTTAGCTGGTAAGTATGGTGACGGCGCGGTGCTAGCCCTTGTTGGTAATCCGGGAGCCATGAACTCGGTATGGCACATGATGCAAGAGGGTGCGCGTGAGGTTGGTCGTGAAATTGGCCCCGGGAAAGGGTATTACACGACTGCACTAACCACGATGGTTGTGCTCGACGACGGCGAGGCGATTGATTCTGACCGGGTCAAGTCCGAATGCGGGGCCATGGCGATGGCAGCAGTTCACTACTCGTATGATCAATATCGTAATTTTGGACATCAACCGCCCAATGCTTTAGCTGGAATCTGGGACGACTATACGGGCTTGTTGGAAACCTATCCCGAGGACCGGCGGCATCAGAGAATACATGGGGGGCATAACTGCTGGGTATTGGAAGAAGAAGAAAAATTCCTGACTCCGGCGGTACTGGAAGCCTCCAGTATGATTGGTACGAAGGATCAGCTGATTGAGCGGATCCATGGTATGGCGTCGGTGGGTTTGGAGCAGCTAATGATCCTGCCAAACTTTGATACCCGTTTCGATGTGCTAGAGCGTGTTGCGAAGGACATTCTTCCAAACGTATAGGTTGGCGAGTAGGCACTGCGGTCGCCGTGACGGCAGCAAAGACATTGGGCTATTATCTGGCTCAAAGGGGAACTTAAAAAAGGAGATGCTTATGCGCGTCACGCGCGTTTGGGTTACTGCCATGCTGGTAGTGCTTGCGAACTTTGTGGTGGCAGACGAGTTGCCAACAGGTACGGAAGGAGGGCAATGGCGAGTCTATGGTGGCGACAAAGCTGGCACTAAGTATTCTCCTCTTGATCAAATAAATCGAGACAACTTTCAAGAGCTAGAAGTCGCCTGGCGGTGGGTTTCGGCGGACGGATTCCTAACCAAAACGACCGCTGCGGGTGGTGAATGGTCGGCGCCTCGAGATGATGTTGTCGGTCAACTTGTTAGAGAAAACCCAAACCTTTATCGAGATCAGAACACGCCGAATTGGGCAAACTTCCAGGCGACGCCACTGATGATTGACGGCGTGCTGTATTTCAATACACCCCTTTCTCAAGGCGTTGCTGTTGATGCAAAGTCCGGCAAAACCCTCTGGATCTATAACCCGAAGAGTTATGAAGAGGGCACAACCTCGATGACCGTTACGTGGCGACAAAGAGGGGTTGCTTATTGGACTGACGGAGAAGAAGAAAGAATTCTCTGGGGTACCGGTAACGGCTATCTCATTTGCGTTGATGCTAGATCGGGCCATCCCTGTCCAGGATTTGGTAAAGGTGGTCACGTCGATTTAACTCAAGGGCTACCACGAGCGGATCGAAACAGTCGTGACTATCTGAACGCCATGCTTTATTCGGTGCAGTCGCCGCCAATCGTTGTCGGTGACACTGTCGTCCATGGGTCCTCTATCGCGGATCGGCGAGTGAACAAGGAAGCTGTTCCTGGTTGGGTTCGTGCTTGGGATGTGAGGACTGGCGAGCACAAGTGGGACTTCCATACCGTGCCAGAAGCAGGTGAGGAAGGTGTGGAAACTTGGCATAACGATTCGTGGCGATATTCTGGCAACGCGAACGTCTGGCCGTACTTGAGTGGGGACGAAGAGCTTGGACTCGTCTATCTCCCGACAGGCACGCCTACGAATGACTACTACGGCGGACACCGATTAGGAGAGAATCTCTTTGCAGAGAGTATTGTCGCGGTAGAAGCGGCAACCGGAAAGAAAGTCTGGCACTTTCAAGCTGTACACCATGGTTTATGGGATTACGACTTTCCAACTGCGCCAAATTTGTTAGACGTTGTTGTGGACGGTAAGCCTATTAAGGCACTAGCGCAGGTTAGTAAGCAGGGGTTTTTGTATGCGTTTGATCGTGCGACGGGAGAGCCGATTTGGCCAATTGAAGAACTTCCAGTCCCAACCGATACGAACATACCTGGTGAAGAGCCTTGGCCAACACAACCGTATCCAACCAAGCCAGCCCCCTTTGAATATCAAGGGGTTACTGAAGACGACTTAGTTGACTTCACCCCAGAAATACGTGAGATGGCATTGAAGGCTGTGGAGGGTTGGCGTTTAGGACCACTCTACACGCCCCAGATGATGAATGATGGCGAAACAAAGGGCCTTGTCTTTCGCCCTACAGGCGCCGGTGGTGCCAACTGGTCTGGTGCGGGTGTCGATCCAGAAACGGGAATTTTGTATGTACCTTCAAACAATAACCCCGGTGTCATTACGTTCTATGAGCCCGATAACGGTAACCTGCGCTACACACATGGTATGCCAGAAACCCAGCGCTTGAGGGCTGATCCTGGTGCGTCCGGTCCACGTATGCCCCGCGGGCTGCCTTTGGTGAAGCCGCCATATTCGCGGATGACCGCAATCGATATGAATACTGGCGAACATGTTTGGATGACGCCACTAGGTAACGGTGACCGTTTGCGGCGTCATCGGCTGCTACGCGATCTTGACCTGCCACCTCTGGGTGGCGACAACAGTCGCGGTGGACCGCTGGTTACCAAAACGCTTTTAGTGACGGCATTAACCGCCGGTGGTGGATCGGGTGGAGCGCGGTTGGTCGCCTATGACAAGGCAACGGGTGAAGAATTAGGGTCAGCTAACCTGCCACGTGGAGCGATCAGTACGCCAATGACCTATATGCAAGATGGTAAGCAATATATTGCAATTACGATTGGTGGCACGCCGCCTGAGTTGATCGCACTAGCGCTGCCAGATTCCGAATAATGCGCGTCAGAATAATCATGTTTGGCCTTTTGTTGTCTGGCTTCTTGTTCGCAGCAGAAGACGCCGTTGCAGAGGAAGGCTCGGTTTGGGACGGCGTTTACACCGACGCCCAAACTACAGCCGGGGCTAAGTTGTTTGCCGAGCAGTGTCTCGCCTGCCACTCGAATAAGCCGGGTGAGGTAGGCGGCCATGGACCTTCGCCGTCAATCATCGGCGAAGACTTTCTGTTCCGCTGGGTTGATTCATCGGTCGCGGACTTTTACGACGTGATAAGGCAGACAATGCCGCAGGCGGCACCAAACAGCTTAGATGCGCAACAGTATGCGGATATCACAGCTTACGTTCTGAAGCTCAACAACTATCCTGCGGGTGAGAACCCATTGCGTGCTGAGGACTACATAGAGCTGCAATCAGTTTGGATTGAAGAAGAGCGATAGTGCGGGCTAGTCCCGGGGCAAGGCGAACGACACCATCGTGTGCCCCGATATCACAGTGACATATTGGATGCCGTTCACCTCGTAGGTGACCGGTGCCATGACGATCTGACCGCCGAGTGCGACCTTCCACAGGAGCTCGCCTGTTTGGGCGTCGATGGCGTGAAAGTATCCTTCTCGCCCTCCTGTAAATAGAAGATCCGAGCCTGTGGTCAGCATGCCACTGTCGCTGACGTCGAACTGATCGTAAGTCCACACCGCCTCGCCCGTATCTGGATCTATCGCTTTGAGAGAGCCGTAGCCAACTTCACTCGTCCAGTTGTTTATCGGTGTTGTTCGTCCTATCCCAATAGTGGGTGCACCTCGAACAGGTGCGCGCACAGTAAACCCACCACCTAAGAAAGCAGAGCCTGGCTCGTACTCCTGTTCGATTGCTTGGTAGTAAGTCGCGTAGTCATTCCACGCAGCGAAATAGAAGAGGTCTGTGTTCGGACTATAGGAAGGAGGGTACCAATTGGTCCCACCTTGATTGCCAGGCCACGTGGGCTCTCCCTCTGGTTGTGGTGTTGCGACAGGACGTCCGTTCTCATCCAAACCGCTCGCCCAGTTCACCTTGACGAAAGGTTTACCAAGTAAGAACTTGCCGTTCGTGCGATCAAGGACGTAGAAATAACCGTTGCGGTTCGCCCAGAGCATCAACTTGGCAGGCTTGCCTTGCCATTGTCGGTCTACCAACACTGGGACTTGAACGGCATCATAGTCATAACCATCGTTGGGGGTGAACTGGAAGTGCCATTTTAGTTCACCCGTATCGATATCAAGTGCGACCACTGAGTCGGAATATAGATTGTCACCAGGACGCTGGGCTGCATTCCAATCTGGACCAGGATTGCCGATGCCCCAGTAAGTGAGATTCAAATCAGGGTCAATGGATCCTGTCACCCATACAGAAGCGCCGCCGTATTTCCAATCGTCGCCTTCCCAGGTTTCATGGCCAGGCTCTCCTGGTCCCGGAATCGTATAAAACTTCCAAGCTTCCTCGCCGGTCTTTGCATCGTAAGCGACAATATAGCCTCGGATGCCGTATTCACCGCCGCCGACGCCCACAATGACTTTGTCCTTGGCGATGAGGGGTGCCATGGTGACTGAGTAGGCAAGATCAACGGGACCTACTTCGATATTCCAAAGTTCCTTGCCGTTGATTCGATCAACAGCAATGAGGCGTCCATCGAGTGTCCCCATAAACAAACTATCGCCGAGAATGGCTACGCCGCGATTGTTTGCGCCACAACAAACCTGAGCCCTGGGATCTGGGGTGTGTCGATACATCCAAAAGACGCGTCCAGTAACCGGATCAACAGCCATGATGTCGTTAGGACGTTGCGTGATGTACATGATCCCGTCGACCACAATCGGATTGGACTGCCAGGCACCAAAGACTTGGTTCTGTAACATCCACTCGAGCTTTAGTTCTTTAACGTTACCTTTGTTGATTTGCGTCAGAGTTGAATGGCGCTGGCTATCGTAGCCGCCGTTGTAGGTGAGCCAATTCGCGGGTTCGCTATCTGCATTAATAATACGTTCGTAGTCGACTTCAGCCGCAGCGTTAGTGACGAAAATCGCCGTGAGCACAACGACCAAACTCTGCCTGTTAACGATGCTCATCGCGTGCTCCTTAGCGTTAGAAGATACGCTATGACATCAGCGACCTCTTCATCAGACAGTTCGGACGGTTTGTGCGTTGGTTCGTTACTAATCTCGTAGAGACTCAGATCGGACTTCTTGAATGATCGCAGCCGTTCTGTTGAGTCGATTATTTGCACCGTGTAGGTGTCTTCGTTAAGCCGTCTGCCGGTGAAGGTTTCTTCTGCTGTAGTGACAAGTGTGACGGTTTTATTGATCGGAAGGAGCGCCTTTTCCGGTGTGAGCAATGTGCGGGATAGAGCGCCAGGGGTGCGGTTGGATCCAACGTGGCTTAAGTCGGGTGCCGTCCGTGGACCGTGGCCACTAACTCGATGACAGCTACTACATTCGCCATTGCCGCGAAAAATTGTTGCGCCGTGTACTGGATCGCCAATTTTTACCGCCACGCCGTCTGGATCGAAGCCAATTCGGATATAGGAAATGATACCGTCGAGCTCATCATCCGATAGATCGAACCTAGGCATGCGGCCCTCAGCGGCGCCCTCGAGGATGACCCCTTTGATGTCGTGGTCGGTAACGGCAGTTTTGAATTGAGCGCGACTTAGATCGACACCTTCAATCCAGTTGCCTTCAATGCCGTGACATAGGGCGCAGTTGTCTATGTAGACCCGGTAACCCAGGCTGACACTCTCGCTGGTATAAGCATGGTCTTTGGATTCTGACCATGCGGTCGCACTCAATAAGCCAAAAAGAATCAGACATCCCAACTTCCTCTGCTTCTCTTGTTTCATAGACGCAACACTCCTTCCCCGGTAAGCAAGCGTCTACTCTGCAACAAGCCGGAGCGAAAACCAATACTCGGGCTATGCAAGGTCGTTAGATGAACGCCTTACCCAGTCTCGTGAAAGACGGGCCAACGTTGATCGATTTCGCCGTCAGTCACGGTGAGTAAGTCACCGAATTGCAACATCACGAACTCGCTCTGGGTTGGTCTGAGAAACATGTAGTCGTCGACCTGTAGGTTGCTTTCACCAGGAGTAGTAATCGGGCTTTGGTTAGTGCTTTCGTAAAGGGGTTCGCCGGTCTCAGCTGGAGAAACCATCCGCGCCTTCCACTTGCCACCATAGATGTAATAGAGACGTTCTTTGCGATCGGTAACGATCGGGTTCTGGTCATAGCGCTTTAAGATTGGTGTAGCGATAAAGAGCGCCGGTCGGTTAGCAACCAGATGGTGCGTGTCGAAATCAGTCGGCATGACCACGCCAGAGCCCGCCGATAGATCGTTCATTGTTCGATCGCGTTCGTAGATCTTCAGGGTGTGGCTACCTGCCCCGTTTAACGTCATGTTTTCAGGCTTCAAACCGTGAGTCTTAAGTTGTGCGATGGCGCTGTGGTATCGGGCAAGTACTTTTTGTACCTCAGGGTGAGAAAGGTCTGCTTGCATGCCAGTTAGATGAGGTTCGTAGCCCATGATGCCGGTGACTTTTAAATGCATCGGGTTGGCCGCAGCTAGGGCTAGTGCTTGACGCAAAGCATCAGGACTTGCAAAGCCACCACGACGGAGACCGACGTCGATTTCGAAATTGACCTGTATTTTGATGCCAAGGGTTTTGGCAAGGTTTAAGTACTGGGCGAGTCGTGCTTCGCTATCGATGAGCCATTGCACTTGCTGTGCTGGATTGAACGCAGGGTTGGGCGGCAGGGTCTTGTAGAAAGTTTCTGCCGCGCGGACCGGCATAGGTTTACCCAGTAGCGCATCGCTTTTTGGAAAAGCCTGCGCGACGGCATTGAGGAATGGCTGGTGAAAAACCATCAATGCATCCGTTTTCGCGCGTTGGGTAACATGTTGTAAGAGCGGCACCGACGGGAGTGATTTGACGACTGCTCGGTAAGTTTTTTCTTCGCCGACCGAATTGACCAATCGATCGATGTTGTGATTCATGCGGGCAGTGTCGATCAACATTACCGGTCGTCCGGGTCCGGTCCGCTTGAGCGTCTCATTTAAGCGTGAAAAGTACTGATTGTGACCCGTGTTCACAGCAGCATTAGCCATTGGTGAATGAGGTGCCCAGAGCAGACTTGTGGCGCTTGATGCTACGAACGCTGACGACTTCAAGAATTCTCGTCTCTTCATTTCAGTGTCTCCATTTCGATTTCTTCATTTCAGACGCTGAGAATTTTTCTTAGGTGATTATTGAGTAGTCGACCTGCGGGATCTAGTCGTTTGCGCAAGGCTTGGAAGTCTCCGAAGCGTGGATAGAGCTTGGTCAACTCTGAGGCAGATAAAGAGTGGATCTTACCCCAGTGCGGGCGTCCGCCGTATTTCCAGAAGATAGGTTCTATGAGATCGAAGTAGGGTCGGTAATCCTCACTCGCGGTTCTGTGTATAGAAATCGCAGCATGATCTTCATCTCCGGTACTCATACCAATCCAGGTGTCATCTCTCTGCACATAACGATATTCCAGCGGAAAAACGACATCGATTTCTTTCTCTTTGATAGTCCGAAGGATCTCGCGCAAGCAGTCAGCGCCCGCGTGGAGTGGTACAGAATACTCCATCTCATTGAACCGATTGTTGCGCACATTGCTGAGAATTTTATATGAAGTGTCGACTGCTTCGGTTGGCTGGATCTGTTCTGCGAGACCATCAACCAACGGTTGGCGGTCCTTTGGTGGGGTAGCAGCCCAACCGGCCATTGCTTGCCCAAAGGCTGCAGCTTCCTCGGGTGCGGGCGGCGGATTGTTAATGTCTGCGTTAGTTTCATCGATCTCAAGGACCAAGGCATAGTCGGAATGGGTGAGTGGGAACATTTCAAAGTGGCGGTGATTGGCCGCCGCCGTGTCGAAGCGTTCAAGAACTGATTCGATCTTCTCTACCGTATTGCGTGCCCGCAATCTGTATGGCGGTCTATTCTTTAAAGTCATTTGCGTCACCACACCAAGTGCTCCCAGACTCACTCTAGCGGCATTGAGTTCATCGTCCGTAGCACTGAAATCCAGAATGTCTCCCGCCGGTGTAATGAGACGTAGTGATTCCACGAAGCCCGAAAGACTTGGAAACGAAATTCCCGTGCCATGCGTCGCAGTGGCGGTTGCACCAGCGAGTGTTTGGCGATCTATATCGGGTAGGTTCAACATGGCCTGACCGCGTTCTTCTAATGCTGGACCGATGTCACTCAAGCGGGTGCCAGCACCTAACGTCGCGGTCATAGCTTCCCGTGAATCGTCTAAAACGCCAGACAATTGATCGATCACGATTAGATGACCATCAGTAGGCACGAGTGGGGTAAATGAATGTCCGGCTCCGACGGGTCTGATGGCACCGGTGGTGGCTTGTAAAAACTGCACGAGGTCAGTTTCAGAGCTGGGACTAAATCGACCGGCCGGGTTCGCGGTTTGCCCACCGGACCAGTTGCTCCAAGGTGTTGTCCCAGGTGTCTCGGTGGACGTGGCAGCAAACGTACGGGCGTAGATCGCAGTAAGGGCAGAACTTGCGAGAAATTGACGACGGTTAATCACTGTCCACCTCCGCTGGCTAACATCATGCTGATGAGCGCCTCAAAGTCTGAAGTCTCGCAGGCCATGCAGTAGCCCAGAGGTGGCATGTCGTTCAGGCCAGATACAACACTTTCGAGGAGTTCTTCCGAACTTTTTAAACGCAACTCTTGCCAATCTCCTCTGTGTCCTAGCCGTGGCGCGCCAGCTTTGCCGTCGATATGACAAAGTGCACAGCTTCGAGTCCAGAGCTGGAGTTGGCGGGGTGTCGGTGACAAGGAGGTGACTTGAGAGGTTTCTTGTGCGGATTGAGGTACAGGTAGCGTAGGCGTATCGGTGGATGGCTCGCTACACCCAATTAGCAAGCAAACCAGCACAGCAGTTAAGTAATTACCCTTCAATGCACGAGACCCCGCTACAAAATTGTTGGCACATTGTGCGACGAAAAGATCTGCATTGAAATGCTGTGCGATGAGAGGGGTAGGGAAAAAGCGGCTGGACAGACGGTAAATACAGAACTGGGCTCGGATAGAGGAGGCGTGCAGCACTTGCGACACGAGGGCACTCGCGCTTAAATAGTTGTTTCGTGATGAAGGGGATTTCAGCGTGTCAATACAGCGGCGTTTGGGCTTTGTCCTGGGCATAATTTTGATCTCGGGTTGTGCGACCACAACTGCAACTAACAATGCAGGGTCCGCCGATTCGATCAGTCGAGCTTGGGATGGTCGTCCAGACTTGAATGGGATCTGGCAGACTCTAAGCACAGCCAATTGGAATTTGGAGAGCCATCCTGCCTATGGCGGGTTAGCAGATATTGGTGTACTTGGTGCGACACCTCCTGGACTTGGTGTCGTCGAAGGTGGGGACATTCCTTATCAAGAATGGGCGCGCAAAAAGCAGCAAGAGAATTTCGAAAACCGATTCACTAATGACACAGAAGCAAAGTGTTATCTGCCTGGAATTCCTCGTGCGCACTACATGCCTTATCCATTCCAGATACTGCAAGGTGATCGCAAAATCATGATGGTTTACGGCTTTGCGGAAGCGAATCGAACTATACACATGGATAAAGAAGACCCAGTACCTGCACCGATAGATAGCTGGATGGGCCGCTCCCACGGACGTTGGGAAGGCGACACGTTGGTTGTTGATGCCCACGGTTTTAATGGCGATGCATGGCTTGATCGCGCTGGCAACTTCCACAGTTATGCATTACAGGTCGAAGAGCGATTTACACCAGTGAACAGCAATGTGCTGCGTTATGAGGTAACGATGACTGACGAGGAGACGTACACGCGGCCGTGGAAGATGTCGGTGTTGCTGTATAAGAATTTGGATGAAGCTGCAGAAGTTCTTGAATTTAAGTGTGTAGAGTTTTCCGAAGACTTGCTCTACCGCCACTTGCGACGAAGCGCCTCGACTAACTAGAGGCCTCTAAAAAATAGACTCTTAATCTCTAGAGAAGGGAGAGTGAATGATGAAGATTGGAAGTAAAATGAGTTGGGTAGCAAAGCTAACGGGGTTAGGCGCGGGACTACTCTGCGCGACCTTCGCACAAGCCGAGTTGCGTGTGCATCACATCGAGCTCGCGGTGTCCCAAGCCGATACGGCAAAGAAGTGGTACGAGATGCACCTGCCATGTAAATCCGTAGCCGATCGACCAATGCGAATCATGTGTGGTGGTATGCAAATTGAGTTGATGGCAAGACAGTCCATTGGCGGTAGCCAGGGGACGTCGGTTAACCACATAAGCTTCTCTTATCCTGATGTTGCCGCAAAGATGGAAGCACTGGAAAGCATCGGTGTCGGGGGTGCTGGTGTTCGGTTGCAGCGATTCGATGACGGTGCGTTGACCCGTGCAGATGAAGGCATTGGGGTACACGGCTTCATCTTTGATCCGTGGGGAACGCGCATCGAACTGGTTGAAGCAGCCGGTGAGCCAGCCTTCAATCACGTTCATCTGCATTCAGCAGATCCGGCCGCAGCCAAAGATTGGTATGTTGAGACATTAGGTGCGGCGCCCAGTACTCAAGGCGTAGAAATTGGCGGCTTGCCGTTTCACATTAGCCAGAATGCGGAAGGTCGTCCCGCAGGTACGCGAGAGCGAGCGGTTGATCATATTGCGCTAGCGGCTGCCGATGTTGCAGAAACTTCGTCGGAATTAGACGGTGCAGGGGTCAAAGTTCGTGGCCCAGCAACGCCGGCCAATGCACGGGGTGATTCACAACGAAGCCTACTCGCTGGACCTGATGGCGTACGCATAGAGATCGTGGACAGCCAATGGGATGGTATTGATTATGATTTAGGTGGCGACCCGGTTGCAGAAGTCGCAGCCGTAACGACACCTTTCGAAATACCGAGAACGCCATGGGGCGAACCGGATATACAAGGTATGTGGACAGGAAACGCTGCACACGGGATACCGTTAGAACGTCCTGATGATCTGGTTGGCCAGGACCTGTCCGAGGACCAGGCGGCTGAACGAAGAGAACAAGGCACGTTGGCCAGCATTTGGGGTTATGAGCGTGAATGGCGAGATACGACGCTCGGCTATGACAAGTTCCAAGCATCGCGCCAAGTGGCGCTAATCGTCGATCCGCCTCAAGGCAAACTGCCGACGGCGACTGAACTCGGTGAGAAAGAGTTGGCTGATGCCGCGGCTCGCCGTTTGGTTGTCGCTGCGGGTCCCGAAGATCTGTCGAGCTGGGTCCGCTGCATCACACGTGGTTTGCCTACGATGATGATGTCCGGGGTATACAACAATGGGCTGCAGATCCAACAAAGCCCGGGTTATGTCGCAGTTCAAAAAGAGATGATTCACGAGACGCGCCTCATACCGACCACAGCGAAAGCAAGGCCTGGCATAAAGCAATGGTTAGGTAGCTCCCGTGGTCGCTGGGAAGGCGATACATTGGTCGTCGAGGTGACCGATTTCAACGGGCGCAGCAAATATCGCGGCGCCGGTGAAAATATGAAGATAACCGAGCGCTATCGGTTGGTTGATGCCGACACCTTGGAATATCAGTTCACTGTAGAAGATCCAACGATTTGGGCGACACCGTGGACTGGCATGTTTCATTTTAAACGCGATGAAGCGCAATATAAATTGGTGGAGTACGCCTGCCATGAAGGTAACTACGGTATGACAAATATATTGAGCGCAGCCCGTGCCAAAGATAGAGAAATTAATGAACCGAGTGGAGAGTAAGTTGAACTTGAGTAAAACCCTCATGCTGGGCGCAGCAGTAACTTTGATTGCACTCACTCCGATGGCCGTAGTGAAAGCGCACCATGCGTTTGCACTAGAGTTTGACGCAACTAAACCGGTTAAGCTGCGCGGCAAGATTACCAAGATGGAATGGGTGAATCCCCACGCGTGGATGCACCTTCGTGTTTCTAAGGAAGATGGCGCGGTTGAAGACTGGATGATCGAAGCAGGACCTCCTGGAGCACTTGTTCGCCGTGGTTGGAATCGGCAATCGGTTCGTCCAGGTACTGAGGTGTTGGTCGAAGGTTATCAAGCGACTGATGGGGCGTTTCGTGCCAACGGACGAGACGTCACGTTTCCAGATGGACGCAGACTATTTGCAGGATCGTCCGGCACTGGTGCACCACTAGACGGTTCTGATCCGACGGAATTGCCTGAAGAGTAACTTAGCTGAGAAGCTGTGGCGGCTCGTCTCGATGAAATCCGTTGTAGATTTTTGACGGACGAGCGCTGTTGGTACCCTCGGTGTCGCGTTTGAAAAGAAAGCTCTCTGCACCGTTGTGCTTGCCGCCGTCAACGCGGAAATCAGCACCTGTGATATAGCTCGCCATCTTTGATAACAAAAACACTGTCATAGCCGATATTTCGGCGGCCGTACCATGCCGCCCGAGAGGGATGGTTTCGTCAACTGCTTTTAGCGCAGGCCATGCTGATTCCGGGTAGCGGTCCAAACCGGTCGTGGCGATGAAACCCGGAATGACACAATTTACCCTGACGCCATGACCGGCCCACTCAGTAGCCGCGGTTTGCGTAAAATTTGATAAGCCAGCGCGGGCTGCACCGTTGTGACCCATTCCAGGCATTCCCGATTTCCAGTCAGCGCCGAGATTAACAATAGAGCCGCCGTGAGTTTTCATAGACTGCTTGTAGACTTCCCTCGCAACGAGAAAGTAGCTTGTTAGGTTGTTGTGCAGAACAGCGTTCCAGCCATTCAGACTTAAGTTTTCAAGTTCTGCTGGAAATTGTCCGCCTGCGGCATTGACCAAACCATCTATGCGGCCGTGATCGTCGACGACGCGTCTAACCAATTGTTCGACTGCTACTTCGTCGCGCAGCTCTACCGAGTGACAAGCGAGCACAAGGCCGCCGTCTTCCATAATTTCGTCCCGAGTTCGTTCAAGCTTTTCGAGTGAGCGACCAGCCAATACGATCTCTGCGCCTAAGTGCGCAAGCTCATGAGCGATGCATCGCCCAAGCCCACCGCCGCCGCCTGGTACAAAAATTCGCTGGCCGGTGAACAAATTTGGTTTGAACCCAGAGTCATAAGTCATATGAACATCCGTTGATGTAATGGTGTGAATGATAGAAGCTCTTCCCTGCGATTGGGAACAAAGGAATTATGGTGGCAGATGTAGAAAAAAGACCAGATACAGTTCGATTGCAGCGAATCAGTAAAGCATTTTGGGAATCTGCTGCTTTGATGAGTGCGGTCGAGCTCGGTGTGTTTACAGTTCTTGCCTCTGGCAACAATACGATTGAAACCGCCGCAAACGCGATGGGGATCGAAGCGATTAACGCAGAGCGTTTGCTGGTCGCACTCACAGCGATGGATCTAGTGACAAGGGATGGCAAGACTTTTAGCAATGCACCTGATGTAGATCGCTTTCTGGTTGAGGGTCAGCCTAGTTATGCCGGTCCCTGGATGCTCTTCGGCAAACCTCGTTGGCAAGGCTGGGGAGAACTCACAGAGCGCCTGAAAACGCCTGTGTCGGAGCAAAGAATACTGGGGATGTATGACGAAACCTTTACTGTTGAGCGTGCGCGCACTTATCACGAGGCAACGTACTCAATAGGGATGGGTGCTGCGCGACGCTTTCACAAACAAGTTGATCTCAGTGCTCGCAAAAAGATCATGGATCTGGGTGGAGGTTCTGGCTGTTATTGCATCGTTGGTGCGCAGAAACACCCTGGACTTAAAGGGGAGGTGCTCGACTTGGCCCCTGTTGTTGAGGTGACAAACGAGTTTTTGTCACAGAACGGAGTGACAGCACAAGTTACGGCTTCAGTATGCAATTTCACGCAAGACCCTCTACCAACAGATGCAGACGTCGCCATCATGGCATCCAATTTGCCGCAATATAATCGGGAGATAATTGCCGGAATTGTACAGCGAGTGTTCGACGCTCTTGAGCCAGGTGGTGAATTTCACTTGATCGGCGAGATGATTAATCCCGCAGGTGATGGACCACTGGCGCCTGCGCTTTGGGGATTGAGTGAGGCCGTGAACCATTCCACTGGGCTCGCACACTCAACATTGGACTGCATCGGCTATTTCGAGAATGCGGGGTTTGTGGATGTGGCGGAGGTCGAATTCATTCCAGATACGCTAACGCGCGTGACTGGGTATAAGCCTGGAGCCTAGGTACACTCGGCGTCGAGTGTGAAAGAAAATATTAGGGGAGAAGAAATGAAGACACCAATCTGTGAAAAATTAGGCATAGAGTTTCCGCTTTTCGCGTTTAGTCATTGCCGCGATGTTGTTGCGGAAGTTTCTAAAGCAGGTGGATTTGGCATGTTGGGTGCGGTTGGCCATACGCCGGAAAGCCTTGAAATCGAACTGTCGTGGATTGACGAGCAGGTGGATGGCAAACCATATGGTGTTGACCTCATTGTCCCGACGAGTATAGATGCCAAAGAAGGTGGGTTAACCGTTCAGGATCTAGAGGAGCGCATTCCAGAGCCACACAAGCGCTATGTCGAACAGATCCTTGCGGAGCATGGAATATCGACGAATGACTTGTGGGAGAGAGAGCTGGCTGAGGGTTACGGCGACAACATGCGCGAAGCTGGGGCTTCAATGCAGCTCGATACGGCGCTGCGTCACAACGTTAGCCTGGTTGTTAACGCCTTAGGTGTACCGCCGCGGTTTATGCTGGATGCGGCACGCGAGAAAGGCATTCTTGTAGGTGCGCTAGCGGGTACCAAAGAGCACGCGATAAAGCACGCTGAAGCTGGCTTGGATGTGGTAATTGCTGCTGGTGGCGAGGCCGGAGGCCATTGCGGTGAGATCGCGACCATGGTCTTGGTTCCAGAGATCGTTGAGGCTTTGCATGAACATCCGGACATTGCTGTTCTCGGAGCCGGGGGTGTTGTAACAGGTCGCCAGATGGCAGCTTGTATGGCCATGGGGGCTCAAGGTGTGTGGACTGGTTCGGTTTGGCTAACGACTGCCGAGGCTGAGACACATCCTGTCATCAAGGAAAAAATGCTCGTCGCCAATTCTCGCCAGACCGTTAGATCGCGCAGTCGAACCGGAAAGTACACACGTCAACTTCGTTCACCATGGACAGACGCGTGGGGAGCCTCCGACGCTCCTGAACCACTGCCAATGCCATTGCAGGGTCTCGTTAGCGGGCCTGCACTGCAGAAGATCGACAAACTCGCACTAGCAGGTGATCCAGGTGCAAAATTACTGTCAACCTATTGGGTCGGTCAGGGTGTTGGTCTGATGAACGAATCGATTGCTGCTCGCACGGTTGTGCGAGAGTTCATGGAAGATTTTGCTGTAGCAGCAGAGCGGCTCTCTGGCCTGATGGAAGGCTAGTACGAAACAGGAAAACGCTAGATTGGTCATCGTGAAAACTCACGATGACTAATCGTTACTTTTCGGCGGGTTTCTTTGTTTCTTCTTCTGTCGCGGCAACTGTAGCCGTATCGGCAGCAGCCGTACCGGCAGCTGCTGGAGCCGCAGGTGCATCCGACTTTGGTCGGCTAAGCCTTAGTTGCTTACCTTGACCCTGTGGATCTTGGGCAGAAACGCCGTCCTCGATGTATTGAATCTCATTACCAGCTTTCAGGAACGCTTTAAGATCTTCTTCGAGGGAACGACGTCGTTCTTCCGCGCTTGAGTCAGGTTGTTTCTTGTTCGCCATCTGGATTTACTCGCTCGGTTTTTTTGAGCTTTTTGGCATCACGCTTTTTTTGCTTTGCCAGCTCGCGTTGACGCTTGTCGTGTGAGTAGTTTGGTTTACGCACTTACGATCTCCTAGTCTAGGTTCTTTGATCTCGGATCTCCTGAGCCGTTTGACGGTTTGTGCCGTAAAGCGGTCCAGGAGAATAGAGCGAGTGCCTAGAATCGGCCGCCTTGTCGTGGCTTAGATTGTGCTTCGTTAACACGAAGCGCACGACCATCAACTTCTTGGCCATTGAGTTCGGCGATAGCTTTGTTGCCGTCTCCGCCAGACATTTCTACAAAGCCGAAGCCCCGTGAACGTCCGCTATCGCGATCTGTTACTACTTGAGCAGAATCTACTGGACCGACGTTTGCGAACAAAGCTTCTAGTGCTTCGTTATCAACGCTCCAAGGGAGATTTCCTACATATATCTTCATCTATTCTTACCTTTGGCTAGTTAGGCCATATTCGTGCGCATTCCCGGTCTATTATCAAATTGCACGTTTGTTATTTTCCCTGACCCCTTGTCAGCGGAATTTGTAGAAGCGATAGCCGATGAACTGCGAGAGGAAATGTTCGAACTCGTGAGCGGATCGGGAGGGGTTTCTAGTTGCGGCGCACTATACGCAAAAATAACATCAATAGCTGCAACTATTTTCTTCGCGTGTGATCCCTAACTTAGGTAGTTAGCGCTGTATTTTGGGTGGTTTTTCTATGGATTTTGATGATTATAGACAAACCAGTCAAAACAGACGCCGAGACCAAGTCGCCAATTAGCGTTAGTTATCCTTGACATGCCGTAACTGAAGTCCCACAGTCCGCGCCGTATCGAACGCGCGGCGCAATCGATCGATTTGCGCCATCTTGATACCCCATCCGTTTACCCTGTCGCGCGTAGTTAGGCGGTAGAACGCAATAGCTTGTTGTTATTGCACATAGGAATACACAATTTAATGAACGAATCTTTTGATGACTTAGGTCTTCACGATGACCTTTTAGCTCGACTTAATGAAGTTGGCTACAAGACCCCCACACCAATACAGGCGAAAGCTATACCCCCGCTTTTAGCCGGGCGAGACCTGTTAGGCGTTGCCCAAACAGGCACAGGTAAAACAGCAACCTTTGTTTTGCCAATTTTGCAAAAACTTGCCACCAGCGGAGATGAGAGACGCCCGAAGCAACCACGCGTCCTTATCTTGGCGCCCACTCGCGAATTGTCCGCACAGATTAACGACGAACTTGCGACTCTCTCTGAAGGCATGAATATACGCCAAACTGTTGTGATTGGCGGGGTCGGCGAAAATCCGCAAATTAGAGCGCTAAAGAAGGGCGTCGATGTTCTTGTCGCAACACCTGGGCGCTTGTTAGATCTAGTGGCAAGAAAGCACATTGATCTTTCTGGTGTATCGGTACTCGTTTTGGATGAGGCTGATAGGCTCCTTGATATGGGCTTTGTTCGAGATGTTCGTCGAATTGTCTCGCAAACACCGTCGCACCGTCAGTCGCTGTTGTTCTCAGCAACGATGCCGAAAGAAGTAGCCGCGCTTGCCAAAGAAATTCTTAACAAGCCAGAACGAGTAGACGTCGCGAAAAATGAAATTACCGTAAAGAAAATCGAGCAGCACGTTGTCGAAGTGCCGACTCAAGATAAACAGCGCATGCTCGAGCTATTGTTGCGAGATAAAGCTGTTTCGCGAGTGATTGTCTTTACCCGAACCAAACACATGGCCAACCGCGTCGCGCAAAAATTGGATCGGGTAGGGATCTCTGCTGATGCGATACATGGCAACAAGTCGCAAAATGCGCGCCAACGAGCGCTGGACGGTTTCAAGGCCGGAAAAGTCTGGGTTTTAGTTGCAACTGATATAGCAGCTCGAGGCATCGACATCGATGGTGTTTCGCATGTTGTGAACTACGAACTGCCACACGAGCCTGAAAGCTATGTACACCGAATAGGCCGAACTGGAAGAGCGGGAGCAACAGGTGTTGCTTACTCTTTGGTAGACCCCGCTGAGCGCAAACGCTTGCGTGGCATAGAAAAGTTGATTCGACAGACGATCCCACTGCTCAAGCCTGATCTGCCGCCACGTGAGCCGGGTGACGAACCAGAAGTCTTGGACTCTAATCGTAGGCGCGGGAACGGTGGTGGAAACTCAAACAACAGATCAGAAGCTGGAGGCCGTCCCCGCCGTAGACGTCGTCGTTCCCGAGCGGCCGCTTAGCGCAGTTAAAACTCAGCTACCAAATCGGTAGCGGAGTTTGACCACCAACGTATCCACGATCGGATCATCGAAGGCGTCTTGTAATAAGACATCGAAATCTTCGTCGATCCGATTGGTGAGATTGGATCCGCGTGTGTATACGACGAATAGATCTGAAAGAGGACCTATTTCCCAACGGTAGCGTAGCTGCGCGGTTAAGCGAGAGATAGTGAAGTCATCGGTCGCGGCTAACGGGTCTTTTATCCGTTCAATTAGATCACCTGGAGAGGCTGGTACAGTATAAAACTCATCCTCATCTGCGTTGATCCCAGCCCACTGCAATGTCATACGTAGTTGCTGTTTTGCGGTGATGAAAAAGTCTAACGACATGGATGGTGTTAGCTCGGTTGCATCAAAGGCTGTCAAATCAGAGTCTTCGATCCAGATCATCCAGTTGTCTCTTTTCTTCCAGCGAAGGTCGAGATCTAGGGTAAATCTATCTACAGGATTCCAGGTGAAGCCCCAGTCCGCGAAATAGGCAGGATCACCAAGGTCTTCAGAGCGAACACCGAGTTGAATTGATGTCGAAAACTTCTTCGAACTATCAGTCCCATACGATCCGGATAGAAAGTATCCATGCTCAGTTTTGTAGCTCCCATTGCCGCGGCTATTGCGATCGTCAAAGTGCGCCGGTATCCAATCTATTTCTCCGCGAAATTCTGAATTGTTAGAGAACACCCAAGTTGCAAAATGCCCAAGAAATGAGCGTGCCAGGTCGCCATCACCATTGGCACCGGAGCTCACAAAAATACCTTTGCTCACTCTCTGCAGATGGTCGGGGAGGTTCTGCGAGGTATTGGTAAAAAAGCTATAGCGAAAAGAGCGGGTGTCGTTTCTGCGTAAGAAACCAAGATCTGATAGATCCAGTTCATCGTCGAGGAAATCGAGTGCGAGTTTGTGGCTAACGCCCCGCTTAGGGGTGTAGTTGATATCAGTCCACAGCCCATAACCATTTTCGTCGTTCGTATCCGATGCCACCAATTGCGTGTCCCATGACCATTTTCCATTTGAAGACAGATAGTGGGTATCAACACCTTGCACGATCGCGTCGTCTTGATTTGGGTAGCTGGCAACTGTGCCCATCCAACCGATCGATTTGCGACCGCCGCCAGAGGAAGATTCGTAGAGCGCTCTCGCGATGCCGAAATCTCGACCGTCTTCCCTAATGGTTAGGTCCGCTCCTGTCAGGTCGTTAGTGCCAGACAGTTCTGCCTCCTTTTCCTGGGCACCAAGCACACCGTAGCGAAATCCGCCGACTTGGCCGACCATTTTCACCGCACCAACAAGTTCCGAGGGTTTACTCCTTTCGACTCCGGACACCGTAACGTCATCTGGTATGTCTACGTGACCTGCTGCTCCGCCAATGCGACGGGTGTTCAACAGGGTCGTGGGTTCTATGTTGAACAGCGGTGGTGACTGGCGTCCGCCTTGGCTCCGGAGGGAAACGAAAGTAGGGTTAGATCGAGGCGAGGTCACAAAGACTTCTGTCCCTTCTAGAAAAAATAGCCGCTTCTCAGCGAAAAACGTTTCAAATGCAGTGAGGTTTACAACAACGTCGTCAGACTCGACTGCGCCGAAATCCGGATTCGCAGTCGCGGTTACTTGAAAATTGCTGCTCGGCCGCCAAAAAACATCGACGCCTGCACGGGCTTCGTCTTCACCACTAATTTCATCGATGGTGCCGGATACGTAAGGGAATAACTCCCATTGTTGGCGCGGATTGACGTCGCTTACTTCCATAGGCTGCAGAGCTGACATAAAACGGGCGCTGGATCGAGGTAGCGCAGGCCAGCCATATTGTTCGTTGGCATGGGCGACTTTTCGTTGTACCCAGAACGTCATTTTTCGCTTATCGATGAAATTAGGCATGCTCATGATCGACCATGGGATAAAGAGCTCGGCACTCCACCCGTCGTCGGTAATCTGTGTTTCACCGTGCCAGGCGCCATCCCATTGGCGAGTAAAGCTTCTCTCGGGAGCTACCTTGCCATCTGCCTTGGAGCCGCCGAGACTCAACTCGAACCAGTAGCCGTACAAGCCCTCACCGGAGGTATCGAGGGTAATGCCAAAACTATCGCGATTTATTTCTTCATCTCGGGTAGACAAACGACGCACCAGAGAATCGACGGGTTGTCGCATCTTGGCAGATACGTAGAGACCTTTGTCGGTATAGAAAAATCTAGTATTCGTCGCAAATTCTGGCGTCGCCAACGTATCTGGGTCGGTAACGAGCATGTTGTCGTACGTGGGTAGTTGGAACCAGATAGGTTCATCAATGTGGCCATCAATGCGGATATCAGACGCTGGTGCCGTTGGAACGACAACTTTGTCGGGATTGTCGATCAACATTGGCGCGGTGAAATTTGCCGTTGGTGGACGGTTGGCTAAGCTCGGCTCCGATTCGACCTCTTCCGGCACACTGATTTTCGCGGTTTGCTCTAATCTGATAGTAGCGCGGGACGGCTCCTCGGTTGTCGCAGCTCTTGCGACTTCGGCCACACGCGCACGAGCGCCTTTCTCTTGGCTTAAAAACCAGGGCCCAACGAACCCTTCAACCTTTGCGCGTTGAATAAGCGCACGTGCGGACAGTTCGTCCATCTCGGGACTGAGTACGCGGATGTAGGATCGACCGGCAACGACAACATTCGCGGTAGTCGGCTTAACGCTAAGTCTGGCTTCCACTTGGTCGATTGCAGTCTGGGCATACTCGACCTTGGTATAGCTGCCAAAAACCACAGATCCGGGCTCGGCATAGACAGGCAACGCGAACACAAGGCCCACGCATAAAATAATGAAGTGCTTCACTCAGATAGGTATTTACTACGGCAACCCATAAGTTTAGCACAGAACCAATTGGCTACTTAAGGACACCTGCAGCGACATATGCTTCGATCTCGCTCTCTGATAATCCTAGTTCAGAGAACACTTCCGCCGTATGTTGACCAGCATCCGGCGCAGGACCGCGTACGCTGATGTCGGCGCCTCTAATCTCGAAGGGCGCGGAGACGATTTCCATCGCGCCAGCCTGCTCGTGCACAATATAGGAGTAGGCGCCACGCTCTCTTAGCGCGGGGTCTTCCACAACGTCAGGGAGATCTGCAACGGGTTCCCAAATTAGTCCAGATTGGTCGAGTTTATCGCGCCAAAAATCCAGATCTTGCGCAGCGAACATTTTTTTAATTTCTTCAACTAACGCTAGGCCATGTTCCATAAGCCCTGGTAGCGTCGAATAACGTTCGTCATCGCACCAGTCTGGTCTGTCTACCATTGCGCAGAACTTTGGCCAGTAAGGGAGCGCCATGGGCATGACTAGGAGTAACCAACGACCCCCTTTAGTTTGATAGCAATTCCAGATTGGGTTGGGTGGCAAATCGCGGCTGGTTTTTTCCGGCTGCTCGCGGTCAAACAGGGCTGTGTTGACGTCGCTCGCCAATGCCCAGATACCAGTCCGTTGTAAGGTAACTTCGACGTACTGACCTTCTGAGGATTGGTCTCTTAAGCGCAATGCTGCCAAAATGGACGCGAGCAAGTTCAATCCGGTCGTGCGATCACCATAGCCACCGCGGCTTATGAGGGGTCCTTCAGCCCGATCGCCAAAAACGGACATGGCTCCAGAGCGCGCCCAAAAAGCTGTTTGATCAAATGCCTGGCGATCGCTATCCGGTCCGTCGGTACCATATCCTGACAGCACGGCGTAGACGGCATCGGGTCGAACAGCGTGGATATCATCCTCGGTGAGGTTGTAGCGCTCAAGGCGTGGTCGCGTCAGATTGGTGATGAAGACGTCCGCCTCAGCCGCGAGCTTGCGCACAAGTTCATTTCCTTGTGGATCCTCAAGGTTAACTCGTACACCACGCTTACCGCGATTATCGAATTGATAAGAAGGGTGGACAGAGCCGTCACCCAAGAGCGCATCGTACATCTTGCGGTACGTGTCTCCCTCGGGAGGTTCGACCTTGATGACCTCCGCGCCCATATCTGCCATTAGCGATGCACAGCAAGGCGCAGCTAGCCAACTAGCAACCTCGACGACCTTAATTCCGGCTAACGGTGCGCTCATTGTTACTCCGCAAGTTCCTATTCGAATGACGTTATCTTAGCCGCAAAGTATTGATGAGAAGTAGTAAAACGTGCGAGGAGCGATCGCGATAGCTAGCCAAGATATTCTTCGCAAACGCCAATTATCGCGGGCACTTGAGTCACAATCTCCTCAGTCGAAGATAGTTCAGGGCGGGCGCTAATCCACCCTAGAGAAACAAGTTTTCGGATCAAGAAAAACAGTGGCAGGTGATGCTCGGGGTCGATTAGCTGGCGTTCCGATCGGTAACCTTGAAGGAGAGCTGTCTGAAATTCGGTGGCCTTGGCGTGGCGATTGAATTCGTTGAGGGCAACGGCGATGTCGTAGTAGTGCCAGCCATAACCGCAGTCGTCGAAGTCGATGGCTTGCATCTCCTGGGTCGAATCGTGTCCGTGAACGATTACGTTGCGCGGATGGAGGTCTGCGTGGATAAGACCAAATGTTGCATGTTCGGTGGATAGTTGAAGCAATTGGTCGTGTAGATGTTCGCGTACGTTGAGTAGATATTGTTTTTGCGTGTTTGTTAACACAGGAGATTCCCAAAATTTCCCCCACAGAGGATCTGGGCCAAGCAGTCCGTCTGCATCCCATGAGCGGCGTTCAAAGTTGGCTGGAGCTTGCCAGGTTGAGGTGTGATTGTGGAGGCTGGCGAGTAGTGAACCTAAGTCTTGAAAATATTGTTTCGCGTCGTGTTCTGACGCTTGTTTGATTCGGTCTATGAGCAACTCACCTGGAATCCAGCGAATAAGACCGACTTGATGGGCTGGAGAACCTTGCCATCGGATGGGGACGTAGTGTGTACCTGATTTTGTTGCGACATGGGCCGGTGTTGGGATGTCTGCTAGGTTGAGCGCATCTGACCAGATTACTTCACTCTCGAGTTCACCAATGCTGTTGTATCCAGGTCGATGGAATCTGAGAGCGTACGCCTGCTCAGACTCGCTAATGACCTTGAACACGACGTTTTCACTTCGAGAGGCTAGGGTGATGTTCTTGACATCAAGATCCCAGTGCTGGATGGCCGTCCGTGCGGCAGCCTCTATATGTTCAGCCGGTGCGACCATAAGTTAGAGGCAATCAGCAAAGGCTTCGAGGAATTGATCCGCATGGTGGCGAGCAAAAACAAGCGGTGGTCGGATCTTTACGATGTTGTTGAACGCGCCAGCGTTGCTGGTGAGGAAGCCTTTGCCCTTTAGGGCGTTGACCATCTGCACTGCTCCCTCACGGTCGGGTTCTTGGCTGTCCTTGTCTTTTACCCATTCCAAACCTAGGAAGAGGCCGTGGCCACGGACTTCGGCGAAGTGTTGGTTCTTGCCGACGAGCCCTTCTAGCTCTGACCGCAAGTAGGCGCCGACGTTCTTTGCATTCGCTGCGAGGTCTTCGTTTTCGATCACATCGAGCACAGCGTTACCTGCGGCAGCTTGTAGTGGCGACGAAGCGAACGTGTTGAAGTAGCGGCTTTTCGCGCGATACTCATTGACAAGATCGTGCGACGCGGCGCAGGCCGACAAAGGCAAGCCGTTACCCATAGGTTTACCGGTCACGACGATGTCTGGCGTGAAACCAGAAATTTGATAGCCCCACCAACTACCCGTGCGACAGTATCCCGCTTGGACTTCATCAGAGATCACTAATCCACCCGCGCGACGTACCCGATCGGCGGCTTTGGCCATGAAGCTCTTGGGGATGTTTGGTAGACCTTCGTTGGCAAAAATAGAACACAACAGGAGTCCGGCGATCTTGACTCCGGCTTGTTCGAAGTCAGCAATGGCGGCGTCCACCGTCTGAAGGTATGCGGCGCCAATTGTTTCATCATCCCCATTGGCAATGGGTCGAAATTTTTCGGGAAAAGGAAACGAGCGGATATTGGGGCTTCTACTTTGGTCGACTGGGACGTGAGTTAGTTGGCTCACCTGTTGACTATTGCCGTGGTAAGCAGCGTTGGTGCAGATAAAGCCAGTCCCGCCCGTTGCAACTCGGGCCATGGTCATCGCGACGTCGTTAGCTTCTGTTCCGGAGCAGGCGAAAACAACACTTTCGATCGCATCGTTGTGCAAGCCGGTTAGTCGATCGGCTAAGCCCACGATGCCTTCATGCAAGTAACGACTGTGCACGTTAAGTGTGCTGGCTTGTTTGTGCATGGCCTCGACAACATGTGGATGCGCGTGGCCGACACAAGGTACGTTGTTGTACATGTCGATGTAGGTGTTGCCATCCTGGTCTTCTAACTCAACACCGCGCCCTTTAACGATCTGGATCGGATCGTTGTAAAAGAGTGCTGCTCCAACTCCGAGACGTTGGTTTCTTTTCGCAAGGAGCGTTTTGTTATCCATTGTTGTCTAGGTTCCATATAGTGTGTTCGGTTATCTCTTCTCGGCGATAGCTGACTGTTAGGTACTCTCCGTTGAGCCAGGCGTGGTATTGATTGGTTGCAAATGGGCTTTCAGCCCGCCCGCCGTTGCCCCCAGCGATCACGAAATGGACATGGTCAGGATCATCCAAGTCGACGACCAACCGAAAAGCGGGTCCGTGGTAGACCCGGCAAGGAATTTCACCTTCTTTCGCCCGACCTGGGCCGGGTCCCATGTGCATGGCCATGCCGAGGGTTGTGCCACTACCGCCGATGGGATCGGGTCCCGCTTGCATGTCTTGCCACGGCTGGTGTTTGGCAAGTCTATGACTAAATTGGATCTGGTGTAGATTGCCCCACTGCCAGCTGGCAGGATCCTCGCCCAAGGTCTGTTTAACAGCTTCTACCACTTCTGCCATGACTTGGTGGATTGTTGCACTGAGTTTTTCTGCGTGTGCGGACCAAGGATTAGCGGATTTTAGAAAGTGGCCGATATCAAAGAGATTGAGTCCTGGGGCCGCTGTCGCTATTGCGTTAATCACTGGGTCCGGCAGAACTGAGCGCATGAATTTTCGCGCCCAGAGCCGATCTTGGAATGGGTAGAAGATGCAGGGTGCACTTGCTTGAGCACCCGCGTGACAGTCCCAATCAGCTAGGAGCTCGTGGGCTAGTTGTACGTTCGCATCCGTGCTTTTCTCGAGGATAGTTAACAAGTCAGGTAACAGAACCTTGGCGCGCAAATCTGTTAGGTCGAGTTGGGCGCTCTTGAAGTCATCGACAGTAAATGCCGAGCCCGCTTCGAGAATCTCGGTAATGCGATCTGCACGGGAACTGTGTGTTGGAAAATTGTGCACATAGAAAGGCCCATCTTCGCCCATCGTGTCGTTGTTCGCGGTTAGGGAGTAGCCTCTCGCCGGATCAACTTCCACGGTTAGAGACGCTTGGGTAGAAAGTGGGAAATCGTACTTCGCCTCCCAGCCTGGCAGCGGTACAGATCCGGACACACCAGCCCTGGCGGGTAGCGTCGCTGCGATAAAGCGACGCATGCCGTTATCCTGATCTACGCAGATGATGTTGTTCACCAAGGGGCATACGTCATCCTCGAAGAGGTAGTCCCCAAACTCTGCGGCATTTTTTGCCAACGGCAGACGCGCCAATGCACCGGCAGAGGTTGGTACATTATCGAGAGACCAAGATAACGCGGACGCGTAGTCCTGTCCCGGAGTGGACACGGGTATGCCAAGCTGTTCACAAAGTGGTTCTAACAACGGACCGTGATTTGTTCGTTGGATTGTTAGTTCTTGCGAGGAGCCACCTTTGATAGCAAGCTGTTCCGTCGAGTTGGTCAGTGATTGCCAACCGGTTGGTGTGAGTGCTTCTTGATTGTTCCGGATTTGCTCAATGTAGATGTCGTAACAGTCCACGAAGCCCGTCGTCAGACCCCAAGCGACATTTTGCGTTGTCCCCATCATAAAGTAAGGCACACCGGGGAAAGCAGCGCCGAAAACGTCCCAATCAGGTGCGTGTAGGTGTACGTAGAAAAATGTGTTTGGAATGCTGTGCGGTTGATGCGGGTCTGTAGCCAGTATGGGTTTGCCCGACGCGGAAAGTTCAGCTCTGACTGCCCAATTGTTGCTACCTGACAGTATCGAGCCGCTCGCCTCGGGATAAGCGAGCACGAAGGGTTCGATTGGAAGGGATTGCAATGGTGATTGAAGCCTTTGAATGATGGCCTCATCTTCTGCTGAAAAGTGCAAAACGTGGTGGCGAAAGTAGTCAACACCGTGTGTCGCCATCAACCTGCCCAGCGCCATTTTTTCGGTCCAGCTTTTGTGCTGGAACCAAGACGTAAAGCGATAGCGTGCCGCGACATCAGCACGGGTAAAGTGCCTCGGTTTAGCTTGGGCGTGGACAAATTCAGGCGGTAACTCATCGAGTTGGTCAACGACGGTATTGAGACCATCTAGATAAGCATCGACGATCCAGTCTCCGTCGCTGTTTGGTAAACCAGTTTTTCGACCATCGACATTGCAAGCTCGTTGGATGGCATCTTGAGCGAGGAATCGTTCTCCTAAAAGTGCCGCCGCCTCGCTATTGGCATAAGCGGTGCTCAGATGGATTTGCCACAACCGCTCTCGACCTGCAGCGTAGCCCATGCCGCGGAAGGCGTCGGCGATGCTCTCGGCGTATACGTGGGGAATACCTTGGTCGTCCCAAACGATGTCTAGCGGTGCTTGCGCGCTGGCAAGCCTAATTTTTTCTGTGTTGCTCAAGTTAGGCTCACCTTTATGGCATGTACGGGGTAGATGTTGGGCCGAGTTGCGTCTCGATCATTGGTTGAGCGAGCTCCATGAACTCGGCCAACATTGGACGCGTATCGCGTGGGTCCATGATGTCTTCGATGTTAAAAGACTCCGCAGTTCGGAAGGGCGACGACAAATCATCGAGTTTGGCCTCTATTTCTGCACGCTTCGCATCGGGATCGTCCGCTTCGTCAATGACCCGTCGATAGGCAGCAGAAACGCCGCCTGAGATGTGCATCGATCCCCAATGTCCGGAGGGCCAAGCGACCCGTTTGAACATACCGCTTGGTCGGTCATGACACTGTCCGGCGACGCCGTAGAGTTGGCGAATCAGAATAGAACACCAGGGCATTTGCGTACGCAGGGTTGCGCACAACATTTTCGCGCCAGCGCGGACTATGCCCTGAGATTGTGTTTCGGGGCTCACGAAGAAACCGGGTTCGTCAGCGAAGTAGACCATCGGCAGATGGAAAGTGTCGCAGAGCTGTAGGAGCCGAATCACTTTGGTACCTGCTGCGACATCCATTGATCCGCCAAGTCGTTTGGGGTTATTGATCATCACTCCCGTCGGATAGCCATCGATTCTTGCCAGTCCGACGATGCGTGAGCGACCATAGTGCGGGGTGATCTCGAAAAAAGAGTCTTTGTCGAGAACCGCGTCGAGAATCTTGTGCGGGTTATAGATTTGTCTTTTATTCCGCGGGATGGCTGACAGCAAAGACTCTTCGCGACGCTTCGGATCGTCGCCGGTTTCCACGCGCGGGGGCATTTGCCATACGTTTGAAGGTAGATAGCTCAAGAACTGACGAATCATGCCGAAGGCTTCTTCTTCTGTCTCAGCCAGATTGTCGATCACGCCAGCTTCGTAAACCTGACTCCGCTCATCACCGAGATCTTCTTTCGTGATGTCCAGACCAAGTGCAGCTTTGACCACCGGTGGACCACCAGGAAAGACCTGGCTAATCCCTTTTACCATCACGTTGAAGTGAGAAAGGCAGGCATCCACCGCGGGAAGCCCCGCGACCGAACCCAGTGCGGCGCTGACAACCGGTACGTTGCAGAGCAGTTGCTCGATGCCAGGTGTAACTGGGTTAGTGGGGATATAAGTACGACCGATCTGTTCGAAGGTTTTGACGCTACCGCCGGTGGAGTCTAGTAACCTGATATAGGGAAGGCGCCAGTCTTTGGCCATATTTTGCGCGTGACCACCTTTATTGCCGATGGCCGCGTCACCCGCTCCGCCTCGAACCGTAAAGTCACCGGCATTCAAAACCACCTTGCGACCGTTTAGGCGACAAGCTCCGATAACTGTATTGGACGGGCGAACATCAACGAGTTCGTCACCTTCATAAGTTGCGGCTCCGGCGAAGCGGCCGATTTCTTGAAATGAGCCGTCGTCGCAAAAGAGATCAAGCCGTTCGCGTACGGTTAGCTTGCCACGAGCACGCTGAACCTCAACACCCCTCTCGCCACCCATCTTTTCGGCGAATGCCATCCGCCGATCTATCTCATCAATCTCAGGTTGCCAAACCATCCCTTCACCCCATTTGTTTCTCCAACCGCCATAGTATTGCCGATTGAGGACACACACAAAATCTGGATTACAGCGAGTGAGGCAGAATGCACAGATGATCGAGCGAATTTAGGCTGGGGTTGGTGGCGGATCGCTGAGTTTCGGTCTTGACGCTGCGAGATTGCTCACCCCGCGTTCGAGCATTCGTCAGTGTGTCGCAGAGAATGTGGATAGACGGTGATTGGTTGCCGGGTTAGGGCACGCGAACGATTGTTGCGTTGTAGTTTATGGGTCTTGTGATCTTGTGGCGTAGATTGATGGCGAGGCGCGTTCCTGGTTGGCAGTTAGCCTAGTTCATCGTGAACGAGGTTACCGTCGACGAGTGTGAGGCTGACATTGATGCTGGCCATTTTCTCAGTAGAAATAGCGCTTAAGCGCTCGTCGAGCACACAAAGATCTGCCATCTTACCCACCTCTAGTGAGCCTTTGTAGTGATCGGCGCGGTCTTGCCAAGCGCCTGCCCATGTATAGGTGCGGATCGCGTCATCTAGGCTGATGCGTTGTTCGGGGCCTGACACTTGCCCCGTTTGCTTGCCTTTGCGATCCATGCATGTCGCGATGCCCTGTAACCAGTTGCCCTCGGTCACTGGTGCATCGGAGCTGCTTGCGACTACCACACCTTGGTCCAGTCCTGTACGGAAAGGGAACTCGTACGCGGCCCGCTCAGCACCGAGTGCCGCCACTTGGCCGTCGGCGATGAGATGCTTGATCTCTGGATTTAGATTGGCGCCGATCTTGTACTTTGCCATGGTGGCAAAGGTCTCTGGCGAGACTAAGTCGCCGTGAATAATGTAGTGCCGCGGATCTGCCTTCTTGCCCGCAGACTGCACTCGCTCGTAGGCGTCAATAATTGTATCGATACTGCGATCCCCCGTTACGTGTGTGCCTATTTGCAGACCGCGAGCATGAATCAGGTCGACCATGCGATTGAGTTCGGCTACGCGCTCCTCGTGGCTGTCGCCCGCGATCAGCAAACTGCCATTACCGCCACCGACGTAGGGTTCGTGCAGCCAAGCTGTTTTGTTTCCTGTCGGGATGCCATCACCCATAATTTTGACACCAGGAAGCTGAAACCACAGTGGGTTATCGGCTGACAATTGATCAAACGCCTTTAGCGTCTCGGTCAAGCCCGCGAGAGAATCAGGCGAGCGAACGAGCCCGGTTACTCTCAATTTCGCCGTGATAGCCTCTGCTGCCAGTTCATCCATCTGTCGAAGTATTTCTGGCGTCTGGCCAGGTACCGTACAACTGGTGACACCATTGGCGAGCATAAGCGACATGGCGGATCGCAGCGCGGCTTTGTTCTGTTCAGCAGTTGGCGCTGGTATCACTTCGCGGACAGCCCAGGCTGCACCTTCAAACAGCAAGCCGGATGGCTGACCTTGCTCATCTTTGACGATGACCCCACCCACGGGTGGTACCGTATCGGCGGTAATGCCAGCGATTTTCAAGGCCGCGCTATTCACCCAAATTGCGTGCCCCGAAAACTCGGTGAGAGCGACCGGGTGATCGGGTGAAACGGCATCTAGGTCTTGAGCCGTTGGTGCGCGACCTTCCTCAAAGTAGGGCTGGTCCCATCCCCGACCCAGAATCCATTCGCCCTTCGGCTTTGATTTTGCTTGGGTGGCGACTTGCGTAACACAGTCTGCGATGGACTTCGCATTAGGGAAACTCAGATCTAAGGAAAACGGCGGCCGCGAGTGAGCCCAGCCTAAGAGATGGAGATGTGAGTCGTTGATGCCTGGAAGTACTGTGCGCCCGTCGAGACTAAATTGACGAGTTTCTGGGCTGACAAATTGCGCGATCTCATCATCGCTACCCACCGCGATAATTTGATTCGCTTGAACAGCGATGGCACTGACACGACGATCATTTGCATCTACCGTATGAATTTCGCCACCCGTCAGAACAATGTCGGCCATCGGCTTTGCTGGGGTCGAACAAGCACCGAGAGCTAGAGGGGGCATAGTTGCTAGCAGCCGTCTGCGCGTTAGATCCATGGTCTGACCGGGGTAGTTTTGCTTCCGCATGAGATTACGCGTTCTCCCAGCGGTAGGACAAGAGCGAATGGTCATACCTACTTGTGGCCAGGCTCGTTAGACTCGCGACATGACTTTTAGAATCATGGTGATTGCACTTTCCTGCCTTTTCATCAGTTGCCCCTATGCTGCTGAGACCTCTGAGGGATTGAGAGCTGACCTTGAGAAGATTCAGCAATCGGCGGCGATCCCGGTGCTAGCCTTGGGGCTATTCGATAATTTTGCCGTTTCGCATGTCTGGGTACTGGGCAATGCGAACGCAGATACGCCATTACGTTGGGGATCGATCTCGAAGACTTATACAGCGATGGCACTAAGCCATGCGGTCGACGCTAGGAAGTTAAGTTGGGACCAACCAATTCGGGAAGTGCTTGAGGCACCCCCATGGCAGAACCCGTGGCAAGACAAACACCCCGTTCGGTTTCGAGATCTTGCGGAATTGTGTGCCGGTGTATCTGATTTGTCTTTCCAGGAATTCAATGACAATCAACCCCATCCCCGTGATGAAGTGCTCGCGACTCCTCGCCCAATTTTGTGGCCACCCGGCTTGCAGCATAGCTATACCAATGTCGCACCTGGTCTGAGTGCATGGGTGGTCGAAAGGCTCACCAAAACATCTTTCGATGACTACATGGGTAAACATGTTTTTAATCCACTGGGGATGGCGGGGAGCTCCTACTCTCCAGTAGCGGGTTTGCCAGGTGGCTATAAGGCCGATGGGTTAACCCAAATACCGTACTGGCACATGACGTTTCCTGCTGCGGGAGGATTGAATGCGTCTCTCAACGCGATGCTCAATGGTTTGAAGGTGTTGTTGAATCAGGGAGAACGGGACGAGGCGCGCGTGGTGTCTGAAGCAACTGTGAGACGAATGGTCAGTTCAGGCTGTGCTGGGGCTAGCGAGAGATCAATCTCGGTTGGGTATGGTGCCGGTATGTATGGGCGGGTACGCCAGGGTTTTGTGTTTTATGGGCATGGCGGTGACGCGGACGGATATCGCTCCCGGTATGGCTTACTGCCCGAGCACGGTAGGGGATATGTCGTGTTAATTAATACGGACAATCCTAGAGTGCTAAGAAGGATAGAACGCCGGGTCGAACAATTTGTCACACGTGATTTGATCCCGAAAATTGCGCAAGAAGGAAATGGCGAAGAAGAGTTGTCTCGTTGGGTCGGTCGCTACTACCCAAGTTCAGTGCGATTCGGCGTTGCACGCTGGCGCCAAGGGACACTTGCCGCTATCGATGTATCCGCCAAGAACGGCAACTTAGTGTTCGGCGAGGAGCCTGAGCTGGTAGCTATGGGCAGCGGGCGTTTCAGGCGACAGTCCGATCCGGTTGCAACAATCGCGTTCTTTGAAGACAGCGGCGTCACCTACCTACAAGGCGAACTCGGAAATTATGTGCGAATGGATCATTTGCCCGCTTGGCTGGAACTCAACTAAAGCCTAACTCCGTCAGTGTTTCCTTGAATTTTGTCTGCAGAGGCGCAGCTACTGGAAACGAACGAAAGAAGTGGGCCGTCCTAAAGTGTGGCGCGCGTTGCTTGAGCGAGTTGCTCCAAGACATTGCGCTCTCGAGATCACCAGCGCTATGTGTCGTGATTGCGGCGATGGCGTCGATGAGGTGGTGTGCACGTGGTGCGTTTGCTGCCTGAACGCCCCAATCTGCTGCAGCTTCGTACTCACCGCGTGAGATATGGCCGAGCGCCCTTGTTGCGAGAAAGCCGTATTGCAGAGGGTCTATCGGCGAAAGCGACAGTGCCCGCATGCTGAGATCCGTCGTTTCAGAGACGTCGCCAGAGATGACACTCATTAAGCTCTGGTTGTAATAAGCGAGTGCATTGTTTGGGCTTATTTGCGCGCATCGTTCAAACCAAGGACTGGCTTGTTCAGCTTGCCCGTTTAGAAGCTTCGCACGGCCCATCATGAGGCTTGCGATCGGGTCAAGTTGATCGAGTTCGAAGGCGCGTTCCGCGTATTTAAGCGAGAGCGATTGGGCCTCATGAACATCGCTTGAGTAGCCAACAAAAGCATTCTGAAATTGGGTGAACGAGAGACCTGCGTGAGCGAGAGCGAACTGGCTGTCGAGCTTTACGGCCTGCTCGAAGAGGTGTGTCGCAATTTCATTGTCGTGGGCATTGAAACGATTCGCATGTCGAAGCCCACGGAAGTACGACATCCAGGCGCTCAAATCTTCAGTTGCGAACTGCTCAGTGAGCTTAGCTTCTTCCACTTGGATACGCTGTTCGATCGCATTGGCGATATGTGTTGCGATTTGGCCGCGTAGAGCTAGTAAATCGGACAGCTCGTTGACGTACCGCTCAGCCCATATGGCTTGACCGGTTGCGGCCTCTATAAGCTCAACGGTGACTGTGGCTTGTTCGTCGAAAAGGGCGAGGGTTCCAGTTAGGACATAGTCTACATGCAGAATTTCTGCGGCTTGTGAGACAACGTTGTTGACGCCGCGCAGACGAAATGTGGAGGCACGCGATATCACCTTGAGCCAATGTAGGCGTGATAGATCGGCTATGACCTCGTGGGAGATAGCGTCGGCGAGGGGTTCATAGCGAGTGTCCAGGCTCAGCAAGGTCAAGGGCAGGATGGCGACCGAAGGGTTGGCGCGCTGATCTTGAGTGTCCTGATGTTGCGCTTGCGTATCACGAGGGACGACGCTGGCAGGGCTTGTGGTCGTGACTTCACCGACAAACCGAAAACCTTGTTGACGATGCGTTTTGATAAGTCGTTGTTGCTTGCCGTCATCTCCCAGAGCTGCTCTTGCAGTTTTTATCCGGCTGCTAATTGCAGCTTCTGAGACGATACGACCTCCCCAAATCCGCTCCAGGAGCTCGTCTTTCGTGACAACGCGCTCCGATTGGGCGATCAGCAGCTCGAGCAAGGCAAAAACTTGTGGTTCAACAAGGACTTGCGTGCCATTTTGGCTGAGTTCGAGCTTGATCGTATCGAGGCAAAAATCCTCGAATTGATACTGCATATCGGTCCTTGTTTCACGTCTTCAGACTCTCTCCACGTAATCTTCAGGCAATAACCATGTCGCCTGCAAGCGAGGATGTGCAATCGGGACCACACTGCATTCACAGTTTGATGATTCTCATCAACGCGTAACAGGTACAGGAGTTCGACATGTCATTCGTTAACGTCACTACATTTCATTCCTTGAAGCTCGACATGGTCGACGTTTTGGCTGTGTCCTTTTTACTACTCGGCGGTATCTTGTTCTTCGTTGGTGTAACAATTGATACCCGAGCACTAAGTGAGTTTTTGCAGGTGTTTGTCGATGAGTGGACCCCAGGGTTCGTCATCGATGGTCTGTTGTTGCTGGTTGTCAACCGGATCATTCGCCGCAACGAGCGGAACAATGTCCTAGCCCAAGTCGGCAGTCTGAGTAATGACTTTGCTTTAGACGCTGTGCGACGGGCACGTACAGAAGGATGGCTTGAAGACGGTTCGATGACAGGGCGGGAGCTCAGAAAGGCTAAGCTCGCGACTGCGGATTTGAGTGGCGCAAGACTGACCAAAGCCGATTTGCGATATGCCGACTTAACCGATACCTCCCTCACGCATGCCGACCTCAGGGAAGCCAACTTGACGGGCGCGAATTTACGCAATGCTGACTTAAGGTGGGCAGACTTACGGGGTGCCAAACTGAGCTGGGCGGACATGATGGGCGCACGCGTTGAGGGTGCTAGGTTTGAGGATGCCGAGGTGCGCTTTGCGTCTGTTGATGCGGAATTTCGAGTGGCGCAACCACAGGACAGTAACGGCACCATAGAGGGCGGGCATTTACGTTGTCATCAGGTGGCGACGTTGCGTTCGTCATTTGCAATGATTGAAGCTGCTGGGGAACAAGCGATTGGTCTATTCTATGACAATCTCTTCGACGCCAAGCCTGACCTTCGAGCGATGTTCTCAGCGTCGCAGAAGCGCCAAAGCCAAAAGTTCTTACAGAGTTTGAAGGTGATTGTTGGCAGCCTCGGTGAGCCCGAAAGAAGTATCGAGGTTTTGGAACAGTTAGGCCGCAGGCACCAATCGATGGGTATCCAAGCAGCCCACTACGAATTGGCGGGCGCAGTCTTGTTGGCAACACTGGCGGACTTTTTCGGCGAGGAGTTTACTGTAGAGGTTCAAGACGCGTGGCAGGCAGGATTTACGCTGATAGCCAATGTCATGATCCAGGCGGCGGCTTAATCCAGATCAGTTCTATGTGATGGGCTAATCACCGTATACTCTGTTGTAAATGGTGAAATGCAGGAACGGTGACTATGTCGGTCGCAATTAGGGCTGGTCGTCTTGAGGATGTGGAGAATTGTCGCGCGTTGTTGGAGATTCTCGGCGCTGCCGACAGCCAGCGACAAGCCCCTCCCGGGTTCACTACCATATTCGAGAAACTCTTAACCGAAGAACGCGGTCGAGTGATCGTCGCAGAGGAAGCCGGTGTCGTACTTGGCATGGCGACGGTGAGTTACAACATCGCGCTCCGATATGATGGTGAGTACTGTCAACTCGAGGAGCTGATTGTCGATCCATCGGCGCGTGGCAAGAATGTCGGCGGCTTGCTCGTACAGCAAACGATTGCGGACGCCACGGCCCGAGGTTGTGCTGAGTTTGGCCTCTATCTGGTGGAACACACTGAACATAATCGACCGTTCTATGAAAAATATGGCCTGCTAGCGGTTGGCACCGAGATGCGCATGCCGTTGAAAAAGGATTGATGAAGGAGAACCGTAGATGTTGTTTTTGAGACTGGTAGTAGCGGCGGTAGCGATGATTGCCTTGCAGGTGAACGCTGCTGATCTGAGCGAAGGTTCACCGGATGCGCATGGCTTCTCCGAAGAGCGGCTCGAACGCATCGATGACTTCATGAATGAGGCAGTTGCAGAAGAAACGATGGTTGGTGGGCTTGGGATGATCGCGCGGAACGGTGCAGTGATTTATACCAGTACCTGGGGGGAGCGGAATCGTGAACGTCAGGAAACGATGACGACCGATACACTTTTTCGAATCTATTCGATGACCAAACCGATTACGAGTGTGGCCGTGATGATGCTTTACGAAGAGGGTCACTTTAACTTGAACGACCCTGTTGCTAAGTACATCCCAGAACTCGCCGATCTCAAACTAGCCGTCTCCACCGCAGAATCTGGCATTGAGGCGGAATCCGATGGCACCGTGAGCCGAACGATCGGGGAAGGTGACTCTGCCAGCCAAGGTCAGCTGCGCGAACCTCAGCGTCAACCCACGATTAGAGATTTGCTTGCTCATACAGCGGGCTTTAGCTATGGCTTGTTCGGCAATACCGAGGTCGATCGACTTTATCGACAAGCCGGGATCCCGTATGCCCATGAGGGATTACAAAGTTTCGTTGCCGCGTTGGGCAAGCTGCCTCTGCAATATGAACCCGGATCTCGTTGGCACTATAGTGTCTCCGTTGATGTGCAAGGGCGCCTTGTGGAAGTTGTTAGCGGGATGCGTTTTAGTAACTTCCTGCGAGAGCGCTTGTTCACTCCTCTTGGAATGACAGACACGTTCTTTAGGGTACCTGAAGATAAGCGAGCGAGACTCGCGCAACTCTATCAACCTGAAGGCACTGCAGAGGGCTTGATGACCTACCTGCAACCGACGAGGTCGGATCGTTTGGAAGTTGCCCACGCGAGTACGAGTCGGACTTATCAGACCGACGCAACCTTCGAAAGCGGCGGCGGTGGACTCGTCTCTAGTGCATCTGACTATTTAAGATTCGCGCAAATGTTACTCAACGGCGGTGAGCTAGACGGGGTTCGCGTCCTGTCGCCCAAAACGGTTGCCCTCATGTCACGTAATCACGTTAGTGGTGGGATCGATGGCAGACCTGGTGTCGGTTTCGGGCTTGGTTTTGGCGTCGCGATGGATGTCGGTGCCAGCGGGGAGATTGGCTCCGACGGCGAATACAACTGGGGTGGGGCGGCCGGTACGCGGTTTTGGGTGGATCCAGAGGAAAATCTAATCGGACTTTTTATGGTGCAAAGTCGACCGCATCGAACAACGCTCGCACAGCGATTCAAGACGTTGACCTATCAAGCGCTTGTCGAGTAACGATTTGGGGTAACACCGTGGGGGATTTATGCGGCTAATCAGTATTGTTTGTGGCTTGCTATTGGGCAGTGCTATTTATGCAAATCCGAGTGTTAAGACAATCCAAGGGGAGGTTGTCGGCTTTGAAGAGAATGGCCGTAACGTCTTCAAAGGTATTCCTTTCGCGCGCGCACCGGTCGGTAACTTACGTTGGCAAGCTCCTGGGAAATTAGAAACCAGCAAACCGCCTATAGACGCCTCCTCATTCGAGTCCCAATGTACTCAGAAGAACGTTCCTGCAAGCGAAGAAGATTGCCTGTTTTTGAACATCTGGACCAACGGCTTGGATCAAGCTAAGCGGCCGGTCATGGTATGGGTTCATGGAGGTGGTTTTCGAGGTGGTAGTGGCAATATTGATGGCCACCCCTTGGCACAGGAGGACGTTGTTGTTGTCTCCTTTAACTATCGGTTAGGCCCCATCGGTTTTTTTGCTCATGAAGAGCTTGAAGGGGCACTAAATTTTGGTTTGTTGGATATGGTGGCAGCGCTTGAGTGGGTGCAGGGCAACATCGAGGTATTTGGTGGTGATCCCACCAACGTTACTATTTTTGGGGTATCTGCCGGTGGACAGGCGATCAATCTCTTGATGGCGAGTCCTCGCGCGCGAGGTCTGTTTCACCGGGCGATCGCACAGAGTGGCTATGGCACTTGGCCCCTACCACGTGTCAGCGGGCTAAAGTCGCGCTGGCTTAAGAATTGGCTAGGTGAGCCCGTTGCAGATGCTGTTTCTGTAAGCCAGGCATTAACTGCAGGGCTAGGTGTCTCTGATGATCTGACAACCTTGCGAACGTTACCGGCCAGAGATTTGGTCAATGCCTTAGACGGCTTCCAATTGCCGATCGTCGACGGCATCTCTCTCCCAGACGAGCCTGCCGTCGTGTTTATGCAGGGAGGTCAGGCTGATGTGCCGTATTTGACGGGTGGGAATAGTTACGAAGGTTCTGTGCAGGGCGGTTCCGGTGTCACGTTAGAAAACGTCGCAGCAGGATTTGCGTATGCTGATGCCAACGTACGATCCCTTTACGCAGCAGACATGACCCAGGATGAAACGCTGGGTTGGAGGCGAGTGTTTGGCGATATGCGCTACGTACTATCTGCGCACACGTTAGCAGACGCGATGTCGACAGTGGCTAGTCCAACTTGGAAATACTATGTCGACTTTGTCCCGGCTGCGCAAAAAGACGATTGGCCCGGTACGCCGCATGCCATGGAAACTGTATTTCTCTTTTCGGGTCACGCTTCCCCCGACCCAGAAGTGAAAGCGCTGTCAAAGAGGATGCGCGGTTATTGGTCCCGTTTTGCGAAATTTGGTGATCCTAACGGCAACTCAGCTCGCGATTCGCGGAACACAGAACGCCTTGTATGGCCTTCTTCGACTGCAGAGAGTCCGAAGTGGTTGGTGCTTTCCCATGAAGACCGGATTGAAGGGAATCCACTAGGTGGGAAGTTGGGCTTGTTATCCGGTCACTATATCCGCCGCCATCTGTGAGATGAGTAGGCGATGGACACAAATACTTTGTTGCGTTGGGGTCGCTTTCGCTTGCTTGTTATCGACACCTAGCATTGCGACGACCGTTTTCGCCGCTGCGAGCCTCAAAGAGGCATTCGAGGAGATCGCGACGGACTTCTCAGCTGCGACCGGTGCGGAGCTCACGCTTTCGTTTGCCAGCTCCTCGATCTTAGCCCGACAAATCGAATTTGGTGCTCCGGCAGACGTCTTTGTTTCAGCGAACGTCGCATGGATGGATTGGTTAGAAGATCGAGGTCACATCCAATCGAAAACGAGAACCGATCTGATCGGTAATCGGCTTGTTATGGTTGCTCACCGTGCAGATACAGGTCTGATCAGCTTGTCGGATGCGCCAGCGATTGAAACGCTATTGGGGGATGGCCGTCTTGCCATGGGTTTGGTGGCTGCTGTACCTGCTGGGATTTATGGCAAAGCTGCCCTCGCAAAGTTAGGTGTGTGGCGCGAACTTGAAGATCAGGTTGCCCAAACCGACAATGTGCGTGCTGCGGTAATGTTGGTGGCGACTGGTGAAGCACCGTTGGGAATTGTCTATGCGAGCGACGTGGTAGCCAGTGAAGTTCATGTAGTCGGTACTTTTCCTGCTGAAAGTCATGCACCGATCGTTTACCCAGTTGCTGCAACCAAAGCCACCGAGGACCCCGTCGTTGGCCAGCTGTTATCTTTCCTAAACACTGAAGCTGCGCGGGATATCTTTGTCCGCCATGGCTTCACACCACTGCAGCACTAGATGCTGGGCCTAGGTCCTGCTGAATGGCAGGCGATTTTCCTATCGCTCAAGGTTGCCCTGTGGGCGACGGCACTAAGTTTGCCGCTCGGGATATTCGTGGCCTATGCTTTGGCGCGGTGGGAGTTTCGCGGCAAACAGCTCTTAAACGGATTGGTCCATTTACCGCTGATCATGCCGCCGGTGGTGACCGGATATTTGCTGCTCATGATGTTTGGAACTCGTGGCGTCATTGGGAGCTTTCTGGCGGATTTAGGGATTGTGCTTGCATTTCAATGGACCGGGGCGGTGTTGGCAGCGGCCATCATGGCATTCCCGTTGATGGTCAGGGCGATTAGGCTCTCCATCGAAGCGGTAGATACAAGGTTGGAAGAAGCTGCGGCAACCCTCGGGGCTTCGCCTGTACATGTCTTTAGACGGATCACGTTGCCGCTCATTTTGCCCGGTGTGATCGCTGGATCTATTTTGGCATTTGCCAAAGCGATCGGAGAATTTGGCGCCACGATTACGTTCGTTGCCAATATACCGGGCCAAACGCAGACCATTCCATCAGCCATTTACGCTTTCTTGCAGGTGCCTGATGGAGAAGGGGTTGCTCTAAAATTGGTCGCGGTATCGATACTCATCGCAATGGCAGCGGTGTTGATCTCTGAATCCATTGCGCAACGAATTGCACGCAAGGTTGGTGAGCGCTAGTGCTCTCCATCAAGTTACAGCATACTTTTGAGGACTTTCGGCTCGACGTCGACTTCACAGCCCCACCAGGATTGACTGTCTTGTTTGGCAGTTCGGGATCTGGAAAGACAAGCATCATTAACGCGGTTGCTGGATTGTTGCGTCCGGATGTCGGTAGGGTCGTGTTGGACGGATCCACTTTGCTCGACACTGAGGCTGGTGAGTATGTGCCACCACACCGACGAAAAATCGGCTATGTGTTTCAGGAAGGTCGTCTGTTCCCGCATTTGAGCGTCGCTGCCAATTTGATCTTTGGCCAGCGGGACGAGGATTCTGCGGGTATGGATCGAATCGTAGATTTACTTGGCATTAGTCATCTGTTGGACCGGCAGCCGAATAGGCTCTCGGGCGGTGAGAAACAAAGGGTTGCCATTGGACGGGCGCTGATCAGCAAACCTTCGCTACTACTGGCTGATGAGCCGCTCGCTGCCCTCGATGAAGCGCGCAAATCGGAAATACTGCCGTATTTTGAACGTTTGCGAGATGAGATAGAGACGCCGATATTGTATGTGAGTCACTCGGCTACCGAAGTTGCGCGACTCGCCACGAGCGTCGTGGCTCTCGAGAACGGTCGCGTCATAGGTCAGGGTCCAGCTGTGAAACTCCTTGCTGACTCGAGCGTGACACCGATGGGCATTCGTTCAGTTGGCGCGGTCCTTGAAGGGCGGGTTGGCGAGCACCTCCAAGATGGATTAACAGAACTACATGCGGGCAATGAGCGGCTATATGTGCCCAGAGTTGAGCATGAGATCGGAGACGTAATCCGGGTTCGGATTCCCGCTCACGAGGTCCTGCTAGCGATGCATGAACCACATTCGATCTCGGCACTCAACGTGTTTAAAGGTACGATTCAAGGACTACAAACAACCGAAGATCGTGGCGTGGTCGTAACTCTTGAAACGAGTGCAGGCGCGATCTTGTCCAGGGTGACACAGAGATCTGCTAATTCATTAGGTTTAGAATTAGGCGCGACGTGCTTCGCAATCGTAAAAACAGTAGCGATCGCGCCAGAAGATGTTGGTGGTTAACGGACGAAAAGGGGGTCTTATGCCAGAGGCAAAACCAGAAGTTGTTAGCGTTGTCGAGTGGGAACGAGAGATTGCATCTTTGCGCAGTAAAGAGAAGGAGCTCACTAGACTAACGGATCAAGTCAATGCAGAACGTCGGCGGTTGCCGATGGTAAAGATTAAGAAGACCTACGAGTTGTTAGGTGAAGACGGTCCTGTGAGTTTGTTAGATCTGTTCGAAGGTCGCCAACAACTTATTGTGTATCACTTTATGTTTGGACCGGAAGCGGATGCTGGTTGTCCGGGGTGTTCCTGGGTAACAGACGCGATGTCACATCCTGCGCACCTACATGCTCGCGATACGTCATTCGCATTGGTTTCGCGCGCACCGTTAGAGAAACTCTTGGCATTTAAGCAGCGCATGGGTTGGCAGCTGCCGTGGTTCTCATCGTTTGGTAGTGAGTTTAACTATGACTTTAACGCGACAAACGACGCTGGTGAGAACCACGTTGCCAGTGTTTTCATTCGGTATGGCGACGACATTTACCGCACGTACTACACGGATAATCGCGGCGTAGAACACCTTGGTAGCCACTGGACGTACCTGGATATGACGCCCTTTGGTAGACAGGAAGATTGGGAAGAGGTGCCGGAAGGTTGGCCAAAGAAAGACAAGCACTGGACGACGTTTCACGACAGCTACGCTTAGTCAGTGTTAACTGATAAACGTCTCGGATCGGAGCCCGACGAAATAGCGCCAGACGGCTCTGAAGTGCGGCTGCTCACAGCGTTACCGAGGGGTAGCATGGGGCACTTCACAATTCCGGCTGGGCAAACTATACGGGCGGTATGCCACAAAACCGTGGATGAAATATGGTACGTGCTCACCGGCACCGGGCAGATGTGGCGTAAGCACCAAAATGAAGAGCTTGTGGTTTCATTGTGTGAGGGCGTTAGCGTCACCATTCCGGTCGGCACGAGTTTTCAAGTTCGCAATACCGGTGTAGAGGATCTGCGGGTCGTTGGGCAAACGATGCCCGCCTGGCCAGGTAACGACGAAGCGACAATTGTAACCGGAAGGTGGTCGCCGACGTTGAAGGGTGGCTACGAATCAAAAAGTTAGTAAATAGGAGTTGTTATGGCTAAGAACGCGGAAATCATAAAGGGTTTCATTGCAAGTTGGAGCAATATGGATCCGGATGCTTTGGCGAGCTATTTCACGGATGACGGCACCTATCACAACATGCCTGCGAAGCCCGTTGCGGGCCGGGAAAATATCACCCAATTTATAAAGGTCTTCTTAGAAACTTGGACTGAGACTAGTTGGGACATTCTGAACATAGTCGAAGATGGTGATGTGGTTGTTTGTGAGCGGTTGGACCGGACCAAAACCCCTCAAGGTAACGTGGATTTACCGTGTGTCGGTGTTTTTGAGATGCAAAATGGCAAAATACACGTTTGGCGTGACTATTTTGACATGGCAACTTTTACGCGAGCGATGTCCTAGAACAGTCGAGTTCTGTAGCTCACTGGGCGAGCCACCGATCCACCTTACGCTCCAACAAACCCACTGGAAGTGCGCCGCTGTCTAGAATCACGTCGTGAAACACACGGATGTCGAACTTATCCCCTAGTTTCGCCTCTGCGCGTTCTCTAAGCTCCACGATCTTGAGCATTCCCATCATGTAGGCCGTCGCCTGCCCTGGCATGACGATATACCGGCGGATTTCACTACGTGCAGCTGGGACCGCTAAACTCGCGTTCGCCATCATAAAGTCGAAGGCTCGCTCTTCCGACCAGTCCATTGCGTGTAAACCAGTATCGACCACTAAACGAACTGCGCGCCAAAGTTCAGAATTTAGTCTGCCGAATTCGGAGAGCGGCGTTTGGTAGGTGCCCGGGATCTCCTTGGCAAAACGTTCTGCGTAGAGTCCCCAGCCTTCCGAGAAAGTCGTGACACCTGCATTCTTGCGGAATTCTGGAATGCCTTGCAGTTCTTTGGCGATCGCGATTTGCATGTGGTGGCCTGGAAGACCTTCGTGGTAAGCAATCACCTCTAGTTCTGGTCGAGGCATCGCATGCATGTCGGAAAGGTGTGCATAGTAAATGCCTGGTCGAGACCCATCTGGTGTACTCGCGAAGTAGTGCTGTGCGGCGCCGTCTTGTTCTCGAAAGGCTTCAACTCGTCGGACCACAAGATCTGCCTTAGGCAGGATTCCAAAATATTCCGGCAAACGCCCCTTAATGTTTTCAATAGCAAGGGTCGCCTCATCTATGTAGGCCTGTCGCCCCACATCATCGTTAGGAAAGAACAGGCGGCGGTCTTCAGTGTCTTCGCGCATCCAGCGAAATAGATCTGTTAGGTTTCCCTCAAACCCAATTTCTTCCTTGATCGCGTCCATCGCGGCGTGAATTCTTTCGATTTCGCGCATGCCGATCGCGTGAATCTCTTCGGCCGAGCTATTCGTTGTGGTGTGATAGGCGAGTCGCTCTCGGTAGTAGGCTGCGCCGTTATCTAAGGCGCCAACTCCGGTTGCGACCTTTGCTGCATTGGTCTGATCAGTTTCTTGCCATTCAATCAAATTCGTATAGGCCGGTAGCCAGTGTGCGAGTAATTGTTCGCGTCCTCTCTTGAGCAACTCCATCGACTGAGTAGTGTCGATTTCTCCGCTTTCCGCGAGAGCCTCAATCTTCTGCTCGAGATCTAGCCACAGTGGATTCTTTGCCTCTGTATCCTCAAAAGGGTAGCCCGCGATCAACTTCCGCGACTCTTCAATTACCGCTGTATACGAAAAGTATGGCGGATGGACGCCTGCATCTGCGTAGCGTCTAGATCGAGTTGTCAATTGGTTCAAAGCCCGTCCGCTTTCTTCAATGCGATTTAGGAGTGCTTCGAAGTCAGACAGATCATCGACTCGATGAAATGAAATAAGGAGCTGAGGGAGGAACGAATGCATCGATCCCATTTGCGTGAAGACGTATTCCTGTTTGCGAAAGACTTCTGCCTTCTCCGCCATATCTGTTTGGTAGATCCAAAAGTCGTAGGAGTCCTTAGTTACGCTGTCGAGGGATGTGTATGAAAACTCTGCTTGGAGCTCATCTGTGGCTGCTCGCTGCCAAGCGAGATACGCGTCAGAGCCTGCTTCAGAAAGATCGTCGACGCGCCCATAGTCTTCATCTTTGATTCCGAGGAACGTCTTTCTGATTGGGAAAAAGTCCAGCGCTTCTTCGAATTTAGCGTCGAACCACGTGTTCAAGCGTTCCGATTCACTGGGTTCTGGTGCGGAAGTTTCTGCAGGCGGTTCGCTACATGCGCTCAGCAGGAAAAGGGAGATCAGCCATATTGAAGGTCGTTGATACGCGCGCATAGGGACTCAGTGCCATTTGAAACGTCCAACTTATCCTCCGCAAATTTCTTTTTGAAAGCAAATTAGTAGCCGTATCGGTCCTTAGGCTTTATCGGTGCGAGGAGCATATAGAAAATCCATGCAAACCAAGTGATGAAAATCACTGCGAGAATCCAAGCGAACTTTTCCTTGCCAGTCGTGCGGTCGGAACTGGCGATGAGAATGATTGGTAATAACCAAACGCCAGCAAAGAAAAGGAATAGTAGGAAAGAAAAGAAGCCAGTAATGAGGTCCATGTTTTTGAGTTCTAAGCAAGTTTCGTTACCCTAAGTAAGGCAAATTTTGTGCCACATACAAATGCTTATTAATCAAAAGGATAGGCGTACTTTGGAGCTATTTCGTGGTCATTTAAAGATCACGATGTCTGATGTTGAAAATCTATCGCAGCTACGCAAGGACCTACGCTTCTCGGGTTTGATAACACTGTCGGTAGCACCTGGTATTCTAATTCTTGGGCTGGTACTTGGTCTGCTTTCAACGATGAAAATATTCGGCATATTGTTTGCGGTCTCAACGCTAATTGCCTTTGTCGGGGCGGCACTTTTTGCGGGAGCGTGGTTCTATCCGGACGATTCGTACGATGATGAATCGGTAGAGGTATAGCTTAACTAATGATTCGGGAGGGACAATCTGTACAGCCCCGTCCGAGCGGTTATGAACAGGCTCGATTCATCTTTTCCAAAGGTTGTGTTGGCGGGCAGTTCCGGGGTCAGGATGGTGCCCAAGTGTGTGCCATCTGGAGCAATCACGACGACCCCACCTGGTCCGCTGGCCCAGATGTTGCCGTGTTGGTCGACTACAAACCCATCTGGAACGCCTGGATCAGTGAGATCGCGAGCATCGAAGTGAATTTCGCCTGTTCCGAGTGAACGGTCTTGTTCGACCGGAAATTTCATCCACCATTTTTTCTCTAAATCGCTGGATGCGACGTACAAGGTTTTTTCATCTGGCGACAGGCCGATGCCGTTTGGTCGATGCATGGTCGTAAGTTGTGTGACGGTACCGTCGAGGTCTAGCCGATAGACGCCATTAGCGGTAATTTCCTTGCCAGGGTCTTCATCCTGTTGCGGCAATCCGTAGGGAGGATCAGTAAAATACAAAGCGCCGGATGAATGCACGACGCCGTCATTCGGGCTGTTTAGACGCTGACCGCGCCATTTGTCCGCGACAACGGTCCGCACCCCATTAGCGATGCGATCTATCCGTCGCAATCCATGCACAAACAGCAATAACGACCCATCCTGATCTTCGATCAAGCCGTTGGAACCGCCTTGTGCACCAGTGACGATGTCCGGATCGTGGACTTGATCGACTGCAACAGTCACGGCGTCAGGTTCCCAACGATAGATTCTGTTTGCAGGAATATCGCTAAAGAGTAGGTGGTCGTCGCGCCAGACGGGTCCTTCTATGAACATAAAACCACCGGCAACTTTTTCCAATTTGCTGCTAGCAGGTACAAGTCGACTCAAACGCTCGTCGCGAACATCTAACTTAAGTGGCAACGCTTCACTGACCGCATAGGGAGCGATCTCATCCGAGGTTTGGCCTGAGGGTGAAAACAGCATCACGAACAGGAAGGTAGTACCCAAGAATGCGTTAGCAAGCCACGTGTTGGGTGCGAATACAGCGAAGAACCTCGGTCCAATCGCTGCGTTGTTTTCTAACTCCCGCATACGCCTATTGTCCTATTCTTCGCCAGCAGTGTTTCCTGGCCACTCACTCTCGAGTAAATCGAATGGTCCAGGACCTTCTTTGGCCAACCAAGAAGCGGTGCCGTCGTTTTGATGTGAAAAAGATCCGTAAACGAAGCTCATCTTGCCCATTGCAGCCGGTACCATTGATGGTTGTTGACCGTTGGGCGGGTCATAGATGATTGAAGTGCGATACTCACCGTTGACTGTCGACACTTCCGAGCCAGGGTCAATCCAGAAACCGTTATAACCACCGACACCGCCCGCTCCGAACGTATTGTTGCCGTCGCCACCTTTTTTAGGCGCGCCGCGATCGGCTGAAGATTCTCGTTCGGTCAAAACAGCGAAACGCTTTTGGATTTCGCCGAGGATGAATTTTGCTTCATCAGCGCTCATGAATTGTTTGTCCCCGAATTCCTTTGGACGGTTCAAAGGTGTCAAGGTCCCAGTATCGTATACGCCTGACAAATCGGGTTTACCATCGGCAGTGCGTTTTATCTCAGCGACCGCGGTAAGAGGTAATAAGGCTATCATGCATAGCAATATCGATTTACGCATGTTTATCTCCAAAAGGTGAATCGCGAAGATTAACATTGCGATAGAAGCGTTGGGAAAGGAAAATGGGGTCGGAATGTGGGAATGCGTCAAATGAACGGGGAGAAACGTTATGTATGACCTGAAGATTATTAATGCTCGAATTGTGGACGGCAGTGGTGCGGACTCCTTTATGGGTGAGCTGGCTGTGCTTGAAGGGCGGATCGCAGCAATCGAACGATCACCTGGTCATATTGATGGCGCTGCGAGTGAGGTCATAGATGCCCAGGGTCTCGTGCTGAGCCCGGGGTTTGTTGATGTCCACACCCATTACGATGCGCAGGTTTTTTGGGATAAAACGGTGAGCCCATCTTGTTATCACGGTGTGACCACGATCTTTGGTGGGCACTGCGGGTTTTCTATTGCGCCTCTTAATGCAGAAGCTGCTCCCTATCTATTGAACATGCTTGCTCGAGTCGAAGGTATGCCGGTTGCTAGTTTGCAAGAAGGGGTACCTTGGGATTGGCGTTCGTTTGCCGACTTTCTTGGCAAACTAGACGGCAATCTTGGCGTCAACGCCGGTTTTATGGCGGGACACAGCGCCATAAGACGGGTGGTTATGGGTGAGCGTGCAGTGGGGCAGAAAGCAACCGACGAAGAGCTCGAAAAAATGAAGGCGCTTCTGGCCCAATGTTTAAGCGAAGGCGCCATGGGATTTTCGTCAACCATCGCTATTACTCACAACGACGCTGATGGCCAGCCGGTGCCTTCGCGGCATGCCTCGCGTGAAGAACTTGTGGGTCTTGCTGGAGTCTGCAAGGATCACGAAGGTACCTCGTTGGAGTTCTTGCCTGCGGTTGGCGAGTTTTCTGAAGACGTCATCGATTTGATGGTCGATCTGACGACGGCTGCGCAACGACCGCTCAATTGGAACGCCTTGTCAGCCGGTAATCCCGCTGTCATGGAAAATCAACTTTCAGCATCGGATCGCGCCTTGGAGCGGGGTGGTGATATCCGTGCGCTGACGATTCCACAGCCGATATCCATACGTATCAATCTGTACACCGGATTTGTATTTGATGCTTTGGAAGGTTGGGCGGACATTTTCGAACTGCCTATCGATGAGCGAATAGAACGCTTCAAAGATCCTGCTGAGCGTAAACGGCTGGATGAGTCAGCCAACTCGGGAGGCGCGTTTAGAGGCTTGGCTCGCTGGTCTAAGATGAAAGTGCATGCGACCTTCTTAGAGAAGAACAAATCTTTCGAAGGCAAAACCTTAGCCGAAATCGGAGAAGAACTCGGCAAAACGCCTTTCGATGCGATGTTGGATCTCGCCGTTGAAGAGGGTCTACGTACGTTTTTCATGCCGATTAGTGGCGACACTGATCCTGCGCTATGGGCCGTGCGAGCCGAACTGTGGCGGGATGAACGCACAGTCATAGGCGCATCAGATGCTGGTGCTCACTTGGACATGATTGATACGTTTGCGTTTTCTTCGCAAGTCCTCGGACGTGGGGTACGCGAATTTAATGTCGTCGGTTTGGAGGAGGCGGTACATCAACTCACGCAGGTACCTGCTGAGCTTTTTGGTTTAAAAGAGCGCGGTGTCCTAGAGGCAGGTTGGTTTGCAGATCTTGTCATCTTCGACCCAGAGGAGGTCGGCGCTGGAGAAGTCTATATGCGCCAGGACTTGCCTGCGGACGAACCGAGAATCTATGCCGATGCGTTTGGGGTTCGTGATGTGTTTGTCAACGGCGAGCAGATCATTGCGGGTGGTGCCCATACTGGGCGCTTGCCGGGATTAGCGTTGCGCTCAGGTCGTGACACAGATACACCGACGATGCGGACAGCGAGTTAAGCCCCTAGACCTGATTGTCGCTTAACTTTCGGGGATCAAAGGCGTCGCGTACTGCTTCGCCGACGAAGATCAGTAGCGTTAACATTGTTCCCAGTGTTAGAAACACTGTTATGCCGATCCAAGGCGCATGTAAATTAGCTTTCGCTTGGGCTAGCAAATGTCCGAGCGAAGGCGAACCGAACGGTAAGCCAAAGTTCAAAAAATCGAGCGCGGTCAGCGTTGTGATCGAACCGTTTAGCAAGAAGGGAACATAGGTCAGCGCCGCGACCGCGGCATTTGGCAAAACGTGGCGTCGCATGATCACCAAATTGGATGTTCCGAGTGCGCGTGCGGCACGAACGAATTCTAAATTCCTGGCTCTGAGAAACTCCGCGCGCACGACACCAACCAGAGCCATCCAACTAAAAAAGATCAGGATGATGAGCAAGATGTAGACGTTTGGTTCCATCAAGCTCGCCAGGATAATGAGCACGAAGAGGATCGGTAAGCCTGACCAAATTTCCACGATGCGTTGGCCGACGAGATCGATCTTGCCACCAAAGTAACCTTGTACAGCACCGACTGTTACACCGATCAGCGAGGCAAATAGCGTGAGTGATAGACCAAACAGAACAGATAGACGAAAGCCATAGATGAGTTTGGCCACGATATCCGAAGCAAGCGCGTCCGTACCAAGCAGGTGACGAGCGCTTGGGGGTGCCGGTGCTGGTTGGCCGAGCTCCCAGTCTACTGTGTCGTGGCTAAACCTGATTGGCGGCCATATAGCCCAGCCTTCGTCCTGTATCTTGGCCAAGATATACGGGTCGCGAAAGTCCACTGAAAGCTCAAGATCGCCGCCGAGATCTGTCTCTAGATAGTCGACCCAAACTGGGAAATAGAGCCTGTCTTGGTAATCCATGACGATTGGTTTGTCGTTGGCGATAAATTCTGCGAACAGACTGATGACAAAAAGGACCGTGAAAGCGAATAGCGAATAGTAGCCGCGGCGGTTATTGCGAAAATTTTGCAGACGTCTTTTGTTTAACGGACTCATGTTTCGCGCGATTCGAAATCGATCCTCGGATCAACCATTACATACACCAAATCACCGATTAGCTGCATGATCAAACCGATCAGCGTAAAGACGAAGAGGGTGCCAAAAAGAATGGGATAGTCACGTTTGATGACTGCGTCGTAGCCTAGCAGGCCGATACCATCGAGTGAGAAGATGACTTCGATTAACAACGATCCAGTAAAAAGAATGCCGACAAAAGCCGCGGGAAAACCAGCTATCACAATGAGCATGGCGTTGCGGAATACGTGACCGTACATGACCCGAGCTTCCGTTAAACCTTTTGCACGCGCGGTTAACACGAACTGTTTGTTGATCTCTTCTAGGAAAGAGTTTTTCGTCAGCATAGTAAGCGTGGCGAAGCCACCGATTGTGAGCGCGGTAACTGGCAGCGCCAAATGCCAGGCATAGTCTTTGATTTGACCCCACCAACTCAGCTCAGAAAAACTACTTGAGGTAAGCCCGCGCAGCGGAAACCAACCTAAATAGGAACCACCTGCAAAGATAACAACTAACATGACGGCGAACATGAAGCCAGGGATCGCGTAGGCTAAGAAGATTGCGGCGCTCGTCCAAAGGTCAAAGCGTGAACCATCGCGTACGGCTTTGCGTATGCCTAAAGGAACAGAGATGAGGTAGATCGCCAAGAGCGACCAAAGTCCGAGTGAAATTGAAACCGGTAAGCGTTCCACAACGAGATCGAATACCGGCCGGTCTTGGAAGTATGAGCGACCGAAATCCAAGGTTAGATAGTCAAGCACCATCGCAAAAAAACGTTCGTGGGCTGGCTTGTCAAACCCGAACTGTTTTTCGAGTTGTTTGATGAAATCTGGATCCACGCCCTGAGAGCCTTGGTAACTGCTGCTCGAGCTTGCACTACCGCCTGAGACAGACGCGGTGGTTGAAATATTGGCGCCACTGGCCTGTGCAAGGATTTGTTCAACAGGACCGCCAGGCGCGAACTGAACGATGATGAAGTTGATCAGTAAAATACCCAGGAGGGTAGGCAGAATGAGCAAAAAGCGCCTGAGGATGTACCTCCCCATTAACGGGCACCAGTTTCTGACGTGGTGTCGAGCTCGGCTCCGCTCGCGGCTGCCTTGCGCTCATCCCACCACCAGGTGTCGACATCCATTCGGCGTTTCATAGGTCCGATCGGCATACGCCCAAATTTGTCCCAATAGACAACGGGGCGCTTGGTCCGGGATCGACCTGTGACATAGTAGAAATTCCACATCATGACCCGATCTAGAGCTCGAGTGGCGGCATAGAAATCTCTCTTGTTCCGTGCTGTGAATACTTTTTGTACCAGGAAGTCGACAGCCGGATCGCGAATGTTGGCATAGTTTTCGCCGTAGTCTTGATCTGCGGAGGCAGTGGTAAAACGATTCATCAAGGCGAGCCCGGGTGTGTTGTCTGCGATGAACCAGTAGCAGCCGCCGTCGAACTCTCCAGAGCGCATCCGGAACAACCAGTTTGAAACTTCCAGAGCACGCACTGACGCATCGATGCCGATGCGCTGCAAATTCTTGACGTATGGTTGGAAGTGAGTGGCTTGGCTCGGTGACAAACCAATGAGGCGGACGACGAAAGGTTCGCCAGTTTTCGCATTGACCAGGGTGCCGTCCTCGAGCTGCCATCCTGCAGCCGCGAGCAGTTCTATGGCTCGACGAACGTTGTCCCGGTGCCACCCTTTGCCCGCGTGCGGTGGGCGGCTAAAAGGCTGCGTGAAAACGCGTTCAGGGACTTGGTCTCGGAAAGGTTCCAGTAACTTCAGTTCGTCTTCTGAGGGCAAGCCTTGATGGCCCATGGGTGAATTTAGGAAGAATGATGAGGCATAGTCCCAGTAGCCATGTTCGAGGGTATCGTTGGTCCATTCGAAGTCATACATTAACCACAGTGCTTCGCGCACGCGTATGTCCTTGAAGCGTTCCCGATCTTGGTTCCAAAGGATTGGCCACCACATCAGACCCGGTAGCCCCATCTGTTGCATCTCTTTCTTGACCGCACCTCTAAGTGCCGCAGGAAAGTCGTATTCAATTGCCCATGACTTAGGATTGGTTTCTTCTCTGACATCGATGACGTTGCTTTTTAAGGCCTCAAAACGAGAATTGGTGTCGCGGAAATAATCCCAGCGGATGTAGTCAAAGTTGTAGCGTCCGCGATTTGGCGGCAAGTCTTTAGCCCACCAATTCTTGACGCGTTCCCAGCGGATATACGAGCCGATTTGATAATCAGCAGGCTTGTATGGGCCGCTACCTAGGGGTGGCTGTGGGGTAATGTCATTGATGTCGCGGTCCTGCCAATAGTGTTTAGGCAGTATGGGTAAGTTGCCGAGAGCCAAAGGCGTGACTGGATTGTTCCAATGGTCGGGTGCCACCCAAATACGGATTTCATCCTCGTCGATCACTTCAATTGAATCCAGCCGCGAGATCGCCATTCGTGCTTCGATGCGCAGCGCTTCCCGATAAACGTTGAAGGTGAATACGAAGTCTTCGACAGTAATTGGCTCGCCGTCGTGCCAATAAGCATTGGGACGCAATTTGTATTGGATCCATTTACCATTTGGTGCATAGGCGACACCCTCACACAGGTTGCAGTAAAAGGACGCGGGTTCGTCTTCTGCTGAGACAAACAATCGGTCGTACAGGAGCATCTCGTGCCCCCACAAGTAGACACCGTTCTGTGGTCTGCCTTTGTAGGTAGCGGAGTTAAAGGTGTCCCAAGTGCCAAGCTCGCTTAAACGCAGTTCGCCAGTTTTGGGTGCATTGGGATTTGTGTAGTCAAAGTGCTCAAACCCGGAAGGGTATTTCAGGTCAGAAATATAGGCGTAGCCGTGCTGATATTGAACATCGCTTTGGGCGGGCGGTACTTTTTCGAACGTCGCAGCCGCGGCGAAATTTGACACAGCAACGAGTAGTCCGAGAGTCGCTACTAGACCCTGCGCGATCTGTGTTATGCCCATGAAATGATGCATGTTTTTTTGCTCCTTATCTTTGAGGCTACCGAAATCCTCTCAGCATGACACCTCTTAGGTTGCGTGCTGGTTGCTAGATCCGCTTGATCATTGCCAACGGTTGGATGATGATTGAGCGGCAAAAGTGTAAGTGGGGGAGCGTCTATGCAAGTTGAAACTTTCGATCCGGAATCTACGCAAGCGATGACGGATGTCTCGCGTGGTGGTTTGTCACGCCGGGAGCTAATAAAGAGTGTTATCGCGTCTGGTGCCGTGGTCTCAGCAGGCACCTTGTTGGTTGGCTGTGGACCCAGCGGTGAAACGCCTGTTCAAGCCGGTGGGGTTGAACGACTGATTTCTCTCAACGTGAACGGCAAAGTTCGACGGGTTGACGTTCTGCCACAGGAAACGTTGGCGCAGACTCTGCGCTACAGGCTGGGGCTGACTGGCACCAAGCTTGGCTGCGATCGAGGTGAGTGTGGTGCGTGTACGATCTTGATCGACGATGTGCCGATCTACAGCTGTTCGACGCTGACACATAGTGTTAAAGGACGCGGAGTCACGACAGTCGAAGGTCTTCAGGCTGCTGATGGCACTCTGCACCCCGTGCAACAGGCATTCGTGGATGAGCTCAGTCCGCAATGTGGCTACTGTACACCGGGACAGATTATGTCCGCAGTTGCGCTTTTGAAAACGAATTCCAATCCGACACGTGAAGAAGCCCGACAGGCACTGTCTGGCAATCTCTGTCGTTGTGGTGCTTACGACCACTATCTCAATGGCGTCATGCGCGCCGCACAGGAGGCCTAAAGAAATGGCTTATAAACTCCTCGGTAAAGATTTCACCCCACCAGATATCACTGCGAAGGTGACAGGGCGGGCAAAATACAGCGAAGACTTTCGCGTTGAAGGGATGGTTTATGCACGCTTGTTAACCAGCCCGATGCCACACGCTAAAGTTGTCAATATAGACGCATCTGCGGCACTGGCCATGAAAGGTGTCTATGGTGTTTTGACGGCAGACGATGTCCCCGCACAGCCAATACCCAACAAGTCTATCCTTACAAACGAACCAATGTATGTGGGCGAACCGATCCTGGCGGTTGCTGCCGAGACAGATCAGCTGTGTATGGATGCGATTGATGCGATCAAAGTTGAGCTAGAACCGCTCGACTTTACGGTAGATCCCTTGCAGAGCTTGTACCCAGGTGGTCCCAATGCGCGTAGTGACGGCAACATCGCTGGTCGCAAGCAGGGTGCACCCTACGTTAAAGAGACAAAATGGTCTGCCCGGGACTTCGCTTCCGCAGAGGAGGGCCAGTTACCGATGGGACCGGCTGAAGATGAATGGCTATACGGTGATCTAGAAGTTGGTTTTGACGACTCAGAATACGTATTCGATGAGTCATTTATCACTCAAGGTCTCTCCCACCATGCGTTAGAACCACGGTCGTGCCTTTCTTATTGGCAAAATGGCAAGTGCTTCGTGCACGGTTCCAGTCAGAGCCAATCGTTTGTCATGCCTGGACTAGCGGCCTACGTCGGCGTGGAAATGAAAGATCTGGTCTTTATCGCTGAGTTCTGTGGTGGCGGCTTTGGCGCTAAAGGTGTCGCCTACACAGAAATGGCGATTCCTGCCTTCATGTCCAAGAAGATCAATCGCCCGGTAATGCTCCGTATCAGCCGCGCTGAAGAATACGGACTTGGCTGCGCTCGTCCTGGTTTCCAGGGTCGGCTGAAAATGGGTTTTGCTAAAGACGGCCGAGTGAAGGCTTGTGATCTATACATTATCCAAGAGAATGGCCCGGATACGGGCATGAATGACTACATGTCAGCAGCAGATGCATTGTCGCTGGTGTACACGCCAGAAAATATGCGGTTCCGGGGTATCCCGGTATCTACTAACACGCCGCCGCGAGTGCCGCAGCGGGGACCTGGCCAAAATCAGATCGCGTGTGTGGTTGAGCCGCTTCTCGACAAGGCTGCTACCGCCTTAGGGATTAGCCGGTTAGATATTCGCACGGTCAACACACCGGACAACGCGACGTTGTACGGCCCGCGCAAGGGCAAAGTGACAAGTGCGTACTTGAAAGAAGCGTATTTAAAAGGCGCTGAAGACTTTGGTTGGGAAGAACGACTTAAACTTTCAGGCCAACGTAACGGCAGCAAAGTGATCGGAATTGGCTTGGGTTCTGCCTACCACAGTGCCGGATATAGCGGTTTCGATGGACTGGTTGTTATCACCCCTGAAGGCAAACTCAATATCCATAACGGAGTCGGCAATCTAGGCACCTATTCGCATACTTCAACCGCGCGAGTCGCCGCTGAGGTTTTGAAGATGGAATGGGATGACTGCACGGTTCTGCGTGGCGACAGTAGGAAACACTTGCCTTGGAACTTAGCTCAATTTGGTTCCAACACCTCCTACACAATGACCCGAACCAACTATGTTGCTGCCGTAGATGCGGTCAATAAGTTGAAGCAAATAGCTGCCACTGATCTTGGTGGTGCGCCCGAAGACTATGACATCGACGGTAAGAATGTTTTCGCAACAGCGGATGCCAGCAAAAGTATGTCGTACGCCCAGGCAGCGCAGCGCGCGGTGGAACTGGGGGGAGCGTTGAGTGGCCAAGAAGCGCCAGAAGATCTAAACCCAATGACGAAAGCGTCTGTCGCCGGGGTGGCGGGATCAGGGCTCGTTGGCGTGGCCAAAGATACCCTCGCTCAAGAAGGTACAGTGCCTGCGTTTGCCGTCGGGTTTATGCAGGTCGAAGTCGATCTTGAGACTGGCAAATACGAGGTCACTGACTACACGGGTGTCGCAGATTGCGGCACGGTGCTGCATCCGCAGGGTCTGGCACAACAGATTAAGGGTGGTGCCGTTGACGGTATCGGCTTGGCTGGCTACGAACGTCATGTCTACGATCCGCAAAATGGGTTGCCCGCTTGCGTTGGTTTGAACGCGAGTAAGTTGCCCACAATTCTGGATGTACCCTCGACAATGAATGCCTCCGCAGTTGAGATTGCGGATCCAATGAATCCAGTCGGCGCCCGAGGCATTGGCGAGCCAGTTCAAGGTTGTGCTGCGGCAGCACTTCTTAGCGCGTTGTCAGATGCGCTTGGCGGACATTACTTCAATCGCGTTCCAGTGATGCCGGACATGATCGTGAACGCAAGTATGGGGCGTGAGCAGAGCCACAATCCATTGCAAGTTAATACCTTTTAGGAGGGATCATGGCTAAGGATATGATGCAACCTTTTGAGTTGTACCAACCGGATACGCTCGATAATGCACTTAGTTTGGCAGAGAGATACGGCGCCGAAGGCTGGTTGATGTCAGGTGGCAATGACAGTCTCGATTGGTTTAAAGATCGAGCCAAGCGGCCGGTCGCAGTCATCGAGTTAGGCGGTCTAACTGACCTCGCTGGCATTAAGGCAGTCGATGGTGGATTAGAGATCGGTGCCCAGACGACTCTGACCGAAATCGCGAACTCAGATTTAGTACGCGAGAATTTCTCGGTGCTTGCCGATGCGGCAGCGCGAGTGGCAAGCCCGCAAATCAGAAACGCGAGTTCGATTGGCGGCAACGTCTGTCAGGATGCGCGTTGTTGGTACTACCGCGATGGCTTGGATTGTTACCGTGCTGGTGGCACCACTTGTTATGCCGACACTCCAGAAGGCATGAATCGCGAGCATTGCTTGTTTGGTGCAGATCGTTGTGTGGCGGTATCACCGTCCGACACAGCACCTGCACTTGTTGCCCTCGATGCAGAGTTTGTCATCTCAGGATCGGCTGGAACTCGCACCGTTGCAGCGGGCGATTTCTTCATTGGTCCCGACATCGACATCGAACGCATGACGGTTTTAGAACCTGGCGAGATACTGACTCTCATCAAGATCCCTGCAACCTTCGCGGGCGCAACTTTTTACTTTGAAAAAGTCGCCGATCGCAACGTCTGGGATTTCCCGATCGTTAATGTCGCTGCCGCCATCAAAGAGAGCGATGGCAAGATTGAGGACATAAGAATCGCCTGTGCGGGTGTTGAATGTGTACCGAAGCGACTAACCGTTGTCGAAGAAGTCGTCAAAGGCAGTGTTCGAGACGAGGAGACTGCCAAACTTGCCGGTCAATCAGCCGTTCGAGGCGCAACGCCGTTGAATTTCAACCACTTCAAGATTCCGCTGATGGAAAATCTTGTCGTACGCGCGTTGCGGGATGCCTAATCAGGTCTGATGGAGTTCTTTCGTTATAGCAGTAACGCTTGGGGCCAGACCACGCTCGAAGGCGCTTCTTGGGATCTTTTGCCAATCTTGTTTGGCATCGGCGTGGTCGTGATAGTTGGCCATGCAGCCTACATGTGGCTCGCTAAACGAAAGCAGACGCGTTAGACCAATATGAGTTCAGTAGATTTACCGGACCAGTCGGTACGGCGACATGCTGCGTCGGATCGTGTTGTGCATTGGTTGTTCGCTGTGAGTGTTTTGATCCTGCTTGGTACCGGCTTCCTGCCGATCGTTGGTTTAAATTTTGAATGGGTGACATGGCATTGGAGCACTGGATTGGCGCTTACGGCAGTACTCGGTGTACATGTCTGGCGCGCATGGCTGAAAACTAAGTTTCGCTCGATTTGGTTTGGCTTTAGTGATGCCAAGTTGGCGCTAGTGAGCCTGAAAGATGGTAGTCAAAAGCCAGGCAAATACTCTCCTGCGCAAAAAATGATGCACTTTGGTGTCACGGTGTTGGTGCTCGGCACGCTGGTGACGGGTTTAGTGATGATGGTCAAGGTTGATACCCCTTTCTGGGAACGCAATCCTTACTTACTCGACGGATCCACCTGGGGTGTCGTTTATCTTGTGCATGGGCTCTCGTCGATGTTATTGATCACGACGGTGATGTTGCACATCTATTTCGCGTTGCGGCCAGAGAAACGACTCTATTTGCGCTCGATGTTTAGTGGTGAGATTTCTCGCACCGAACTCGCGGACCATCACGATCAAGAAAAATGGTCAGGAGATCAATAAGTTATGAGTACGCGATGAGTAAGGTGGCACTGGACGAGTGCATTGAGGCGATCGAGTCGGGCTATGAGTTTTTACTTGCCTACGCTGCACAAGGTTTTGAAGCGAACCAAACTGGCGCCCACAGCCAAGACGTGCGCAAGCACCTCGAAGCGATGGCTGCAGCCCTTGCTGAACTGGATACGGTCACACGTGCTGCGACGCAAGAAAGAGACGGTATCGAACCTAGCTACGAAAGTTTCCTCGATACCGTTCGCGATGATGCCGTGCGGGCGGCAGGTGTTGTTGCCCTTGTGTTGTCGAGAGAAGGAATAAGCTCTCAAATAGTCGATAACTTCAACGCCTCGACTCATATCAGAACCGTACTAACGGATCTTTTCTTATTAGATGAAGCTCTAAAATAGATTTGCGTTGGTGTTCTTTTTGTCGGAGACTCAAGGTAAGTCTTAGCCTAACTGGCTGATTCTTAAAAAGTTGTCTACCTCAATCTTGTAACGGGAGAGGTTGCGAGACGCGAAACTCAATTGGGTTTTGTGAAAGTGAGCTGTAAATCAGCTAGAGGTTAGACTACTGGAGCGCACTAAAAAGGCATTTTAAGTGTCGGGTGCAAAAACCTACGCTAATAATAATTCTAAGTAGGATAAACAAGGGATATACGAGGGGTAAATCCATGGCCGTACTACTACGTGCTAGCGTCTCAGCGTTAGCTTGTCTTTCCATTGCTATACCTGCCTTTGCTCAAGAACAAACTCGACGAATTGAAGAAGTCATCGTGACGGCGGAAAAACGCCAATCGACGGTTTCGGATACGTCGATTTCGATCACGGCAATAGGCGAGCAAATGATCGAGGATTTGGGTATTCAATCCGCGAACGAGTTCGTTAACTTCATACCGGCGACCACAAGAGACGACTTTGACATCCGGATTCGCGGTGTTGGTCGAAACTTCAGGTCACTTGGTGGTGACCCTGGCGTCGCCACATACTACAACGGTGTCTACTCAGAAGACGCGTTGATCGCTCTAACCGAAAATGCCCTTTGGGACCTCGAACGCATCGAAGTTCTGCGTGGTCCACAAGGCACGCTCTATGGTCGTAACTCGATTGGCGGTGCAATCAACTACATCTCCAAAGGTCCGACCGATGAGTGGGGTGGATCGTTCCGGACCCAAATCGGTCAATACAACAACCTAGAGGTGTATGGCGCTGTCGGTGGTCCAATCATCGAAGACGTTTTGAACTTTCGCGTAACGGCTGCTAAGCAAGCTCGGGACGGTGTTCAAGATGGTCAGTTTGGCACTCAAGATGCAGATGACGTCAATGACCAGAACACATCGTTCTCTCTCGAATGGACACCATCCGATACGATCACAGTAGAGACTCGCTACAACGATCGACGGTCGCTCCGTCGGATTGGTGCGAGCACTTTGATCGATCAGGGCTGGGGTAATAACAGAGGCACTCGTGGTACTGATCTGTACGCCTTTGGTGTTCGTGCGGTGGATGCAACGACACCTGGTGCAAGCATGTTCACACACCCAATAACTGGTGCAATTGGCTACGGTGCACCAATCAGACCCGGTGTCGATATTGCGTCTAGTTCTTTTCCGAATGAAGCGTTCATGGGTATAGACTACCTGAACGGCCGTGCCGGTGATCCAGATAAGGCTGACCCCGAAATCTTTTCTAACGGTGAAAACGATGAGGAATTTGATCAGCAAGCAGTAGCGATGACCGTGACGTGGGATCTCAGTGAAGAAACCACGCTGAAGTACGTCTTCGGCTACAACGATTTTCTCTATACGTTTGACATCGACGGTGATCACTCTAACGGTCTAATTTCTGATCCCAACGCTAGGACGCATGAAGAAGTGCACAACTTCTCCCACGAACTACAGTTGTTGTGGAGCATTGGCGACAATCTCGAGATGACCAGTGGCTTGTACTACTTTGACAGCAACCGCCTCCAAGACTTCGGCTTCAATAGCCGCCGTACTCAGGGGCGTGTTCAAGGACCTGCTGACTATGGCTTACTTGATGCGCCAAACATATTCCTCGGTGGCGCTAACTTTTTCCAAGCTTTCGGCGCCGCAACTGCTCTTTGGACGCAGCCTCACCTTCGGCTCAGCACTGCACCAGTCGGTACTGGCGGGGCGGGGGTTGGGAAGGTGATCCTCAGTATACGTACCATCACTTGAACAAGAATGAGACCCAACAGACTGCGGCGTTCACTCAAGGTACCTATACCTTCAACGAGAATTGGGCGCTTACTTTGGGCGTGCGTTGGGCGGAAGACGAAAAATCAGTATTTGAGAACCGTGGTGGTTATCTCGAAACAGATCTTATTGGTGGCTTCAGACCTTTCGTTGATATCCCATTCTTGTATACCGGTGGCGGACCAGGATACTTCGAGATGTCATCTCTAAGTAATCTTGCGTTGACCAACGTGTTAATGGGACGCGCGAATATCCAGCCAGGAGTATTTGCACCCGATGCAATCACACCGGTTTGTGCGCTAGAAGATCCGAATTGTGCTTCCCCGTTGTTACTACAAGGGGTCCCCCTCAGCTGGGCTGGTCAAGCCGAGGCTGACGATGATTGGTCGAAAGTCACTTGGCGAGCCAACATGGATTGGACGCCGAATGATACGACGCTGATCTACTTTGGCGTGACGACGGGCTATCGCGCTGGTGGTTATGGCCTTGGTGCAGTTGACGCACGGATTACAGTTGGTAACGTCATTGAGCCGCTGAGCTATGACGAAGAAGAAGTCTTGGCCGTAGAACTTGGCTACAAAGGACAATTCTTTGACGACACATTGCAAATCAATGCGTCGATCTACCGCTACGATTATGAAGGTTATCAAGATAGCTTGACCATTTTCGATCCCTCGCAAAACTCCTTCCGTGACATACCGACGAACGTTGGCGACGCGGTGAACCAAGGATTTGAAATCGAATGGGTGTGGTTAGCGACGGATAACTTGAGTATCAACGGTAACTACAGTTATACCGATACCGAGTACAAGGACGACACGTATTTCCAGGAAACTGATGATCCTCGTCGACCCACAGCGATCTTCCCGATTCTACCAACGTTAACGGACCCAGGTATTTACAACGCTAAGGACGAATCGCTTAAGGGTATTCCTGAGCACAAAGCGGTTGTTTGGGGTACGTACCAATGGAATACAGACGTCGGAAACATCTACTTGAATGGCGTTGTATCGTATACAGGTGAGTACTGGCCCACGGCGATTCAGCGCGACTTAGATGAACTAGACTCTCGTGTACAAACTGACATCAGCCTGACTTGGTCAAGTTTGGATGGTAAGCGTCGGGTTCGTTTCTTCGTTGACAACATCTTCGATGAGCGCATGTATCGAGACTTTGGTACGGGTGGCGATGGCAACAACTACAAGTTCACAGGTTCAATGTTGAACCCACGTATGTGGGGTATTGATGCCCGTTGGGACTTTGGTGACGGCTAGATAGCCCGCCAATAGAACAAAGCCCCAGCCGGGTTACCGTCTGGGGCTTTTTTTCGCGATATGTTTAGGGATAAGGTGTTTAGGGACAGACAGCACTCACCGGTTGTATATCCGGTGCACCGGCCATATGTGGTCCTAAGGTTGGGAAGAGTGCCGCAACTTCTGGCGCCTTGCCGTGCGCGGCCCGAGCAGCTTCGTTCTCGTAGCGCTCCATCATGAAATACTGGCCGTCGACTCCCCGGTAGGGTGCGTAGAGAATGACACCACTCTCGACCTCTTGCACAGTTTGTGCGAGTTTGGCTAAGGCAGCTTCGAATTGGGCTTCATTGCCAGCTTTGACGTTGAAGCTCGCGACATAACCAACTTCGTCTTCGCTACAGGTGGCGTAAACGCCGGGTGCAGCGAACAGTGCTGGCAAAAGGACTATGGGTAAAAACTTCTTGTTCATTGTGATTTCCAGAATTGCGAATCGTGCATTAAAGCGGATATAGCGAGTGACCGAAACTACCTCGCCTAAATCACCCTTAGGCAATCGTGATTTTAGATTGTTGCTCGGTGGTCACGCCCTTGGCCAGATGCTCGGCCCGTTGCAATTCCTCACCCAAATTCTGTGGGTACAGGCGAACGCTCCTGAAGATATCTGGCTGATTTTGGTGGCACTCATCGGCGCGAGCCGCGGCTTGGGTGCGCTTACGTTCGGTTTGTATGGTGGCGCTTTGGCTGATCGCTACGATCGACGCGTGCTACTCATCATCGCGCAGGTCGCCTTGGTCGCCATCACCTGCGCCATCTCGGCCTTGATGTTCTCTGGGGTTACGGGTGTTTTAGGGTTTGCCGGTTTTTTCTTTCTGGCTTTTCTCACGGCTGGGTTACAGGCGGTGGATGCGCCAACGCGATTGGCGATAGTTCCAGACATCTTAGGTCCTGAATTGACCCCGGCAGGGATGTCCCTAAATCAGGTGGCCGTGCAGCTGTCTATGCCGATAGCGATGTTCGCCACTGGATTCATTATCCATGAGCTGGATTTTGCTGGAGCATACTTGTTTAGCGTGACCGGCCATGTCCTGGTCATCGTCTTTTTGACGCTGATGCACTACGAGACCAGCACGCAGTTGACGAGATCAAGCGACTACGGATTCGGGCAGGCCATAGATGATGTGCGAGAAGGGCTTCGGTATGCGCGCGGTCACAACACAGTCTTGTGGATCATTATTTTACTGGTGTTGATGATGAGCCTTGGCTTTCCTGCTACCGCGAACCTGGGTCCGACATGGATCAATACTGAGGTCGGTGTGCCGATAAAGGACATGGGTTACATCGTTATGAACTGGGGTATCGGTTCTTTGGCTGCGGCATTGTTTCTAACCCGTTTCTCTAAAGTGGCTTACCGGGGTCGATTGATTGTTGGTGGGGCCATCTTGTTTTGTGTTTCGTTTGTGGTCTTTGTCTTCGATCGATCGGTGATAAATGTTGTTATCGGTAATCTCGGATTGGGAGCAGGGATGACGATCACTTCCGTTTCAAGCACCATTCTTATCCAGCAGTTGGTACCAAACGAAGTTAGGGGCAGGATAATGAGCCTCTTTCAGCTCAACATGGGGTTTGCCCAACTGATGACGATGCCTGTGGCGATGCTTGCCCAGTGGCTAACGCTGAGTGTTTTGTTTCCTTTGCTAGCTGGCGCGACATTAGTGGTGGTCCTTCTTGTGGTCGTGACTCAAAGACAAATTGTCCGGGCGTGAAGGGGAGCAGAAGCGTATCTATGCATGACTTAAGTGAAGGCAATTGACCAAAGTACTCCTAACAGCTGATGACCGAACAGGCAGTCTAGAGATTGGTGGATTGGTGGCGAACGAGCGGTTTGCGGTCCCAGTAGGACCTCACGCGACGAGCGAACTCGCTTGTGTGGTGGATATTGGATCGCGGCATCTAACGGTAGCGCAGGCACAAGAGAAAATGGCGCTCACGTTGAAAATCTCTGCTGAGTATCGAGCCCACAAGATGGATGCCGGGTTGCGCGGTAACTGGGCACAAGAAATTGAGGTCCTGTTGCGCGAAGGATACAAGGTCGCTGTGATTTGCGCTTTCCCGGATGCTGGTCGGCGATGTAAGGATGGCATCGTCTACATACATGACCTTCCGGTGTTGGAGTCCGTGTTTGGCAAAGACCCGCTTAACCCCCAAGTTAGTAGCAAACCGAGTGAGATACTTGAGCACTTTGGCGTCGGCGGTGATGTTGTAGTTTGGGATGCAAATGACAATAGGGAAATGCTTGATGCCATCCAGCGTGCTGTTGCTGAGGATCGGATAGTTGTCGGTGCCTCCGGTGCTATCGGTATGTATGCAAATCTATTTTTGAACCCTGGTAAGCCGAGGGAAGTCGTGTTGCCAAAGCCGATATTGGTGGTTTGTGGCAGCTTGAATCCGTTGAGTAGAGAGCAATTGGCGAGAACGGGATTGCCTCTCCACGACATTGATTCTGTTGCCTTGTCGTCGGACCGTAATGCTGTGATTGTAGCGACGGAAGAACGGATTGGTCGCATACCGGACGATGAGGCATTGCAAACTGCTACACAGCTTGCAGATGTAACGCGCGCCGTTTGGAATGACTTTGCGTCATTGATTGCTATCGGTGGGGATACGGCGGGCGCACTTATCGGCGATGAAACTGTAGAAACTCTCGGTTGTGTCGCCCCGGGTATACCGGTTTCCAGATATGAAGAGAAATTACTCGTGACCAAGGGCGGCGGTATCGGTCAGCCGGATACGATAGTCAGTCTAGTGGCTTAACGGTTGGAAGGACTTTGATTTAGTTAAGGAGAAAGGGTGTGAACGGATTTGACGTTGTTGCCAAGTGCCTCAAGGCGGAGGGCGTGAAGTGGCTAGCCTGCTTTCCTGCCAATCCATTGATTGAAGCCTGCGCAAAACAAGACATCAGACCGATTGTTTTTCGTCAGGAACGTGGCGGGATCAATGCGGCGGATGGATTTAGCAGGCAGATGGCCGGTAGTGAGATTGGTGTATTCGCCGCGCAAGACGGTCCAGGCGTTGAGAATTCTTTCGGCGGCATAGCGCAAGCGTATGGTGAGGCTGTCCCGTTGCTTTTCTTGCCTCAAGGGTATGCCCAGACCAATTATGACATAGCGCCTAATTTTTCAGCTAAGCAAAACTATGCCCACGTGACAAAACTCGCTTTGTCGATCGACCAGGTGGAGCAAACTAGTCGCGAGATGCGAAGGGCTTTTCACGCCATGAAACACGGTCGACCAGGACCTGCCTTGGTGGAGATGCCAAGGGATGTGATGACCCAAGAAGTCAGCAAAGCCGATGCGGCGTATAACGCAACTCAAGTTATGCGCTCCGCGCCCTCGGCTGGCGATGTGCAAGACAGCGTAAGGGCGCTTCTTGCAGCCAAGCGGCCGATGATTTGGGCGGGTCAGGGGGTTCTGTACGCAGGCGCTTGTGAAGAGCTCACGACACTTGCTGAACTGACACAGATTCCCGTGATCACAACGATGCAGGCGAAGAGTGCCTTCCCCGATGATCACCCGCTCGCACTGGGTTCAGCAAATAGGACAGCGCCAAAGGCGGTCTATCAGTGGTTGGGAGATTCAGATGCGGTACTCGCCATCGGGTCAGGATTGACGCGGACGGCCTTTGGGCAAGATATTCCTGCCGGTAAATTCATGATTCACAGTACGGTGTCTGTGGAGGACATCAACAAAGACTATCAAGTCGATATTGGTCTTGTGGGTGACGCCAGACTCACGCTTGCGATGATGATAGAAGAAGCGAAAGCGCAATTAGGTGAAACGGGAAGAGCGCGGAACGAACAACTTCATTTGCAGATCTCGACTATCAAAGCAGCCTGGCTGCAAGAGTGGCTACCCCTCTTAACTTCTGATGACGATCCGATAAATCCATATCGGGTCGTGCATGAGATAAACCAAACCCTCGATCATGAAAATTCAGTAGTGACTCATGATGCTGGCAGCCCGCGAGATCAGATCATGCCGTTTTACAAAGCGACTGTCCCGCATGGCTATATTGGGTGGGGAAAGACTACGCATCTTGGCTACGGCATACCATTGATGATTGGTGCAAAGCTCGCTGATCCGGACAAGTTCTGTATGAATTTTATGGGCGACCTTGCCTTTGGACATACTGGCACAGAGATCGAGACTGCGGTGCGAGCTGGAACGCCAATAACGACAGTTGTGATCAACAACCGAACGATGGGTGGGTACGACGAGAAAATGCCGGTTGCCATGGAAAAATTTGGTGCGGGTAACCAAGGCGGTGACTATGCCGGAATGGCCAAAGCGATGGGGGCCACGGGGATACATGTCACGGACCCGCAGGAAATCGCAGGTGCGATCACCACCGCCCAGCATGAAAACCATGAAGGTCGTGTTTGCGTTATCGAGATTGCGACGCAGCAGTACACCCACTTTTCGCAGTATCCGGAGCTGCTATCGTGAAAATTCTAATGACGGAACCGCTGCAACCCTCAGGGCAAAAGCAGTTCTTGGAAAACCCGGATGTTGAGCTTGTCACTCCAGTGTCACTGTCGGAAGAGGCGCTGATCGAGGCGGTACATGACGTTGACGGGATTGCTGTGCGTTCCGCGAAGCTTACGCCGAAGGTCATTGCTGCAGCCAAGAAGCTGCAAGCCGTTTCCAGGCACGGGGTGGGCTATGACAACATTGCTGTTGATGCCCTCAGTGAACGAGGTTTGCCGCTCTTGTTAGCGATCCACGCGAATGCTGTGTCAGTTGCCGAGCATACGATGTACTTTATTTTGTCGTTGGCTAAGCGCGGTCGATTGTACGATGAGGCGGCGCGGGCATCTAACTTTGCTTTCCGAAGTTCACCGGTTGCGATCGATATCGCGGACAAGACCCTAGCCATTGTTGGTTTTGGTCGCATCGGTACCCGCCTGGCGCCACGCGCGTTAGCCTTTGATATGAAGGTCGCAGTCTATGATCCCTACGTCAGCGACGACGTTATTTCTGCAGCTGGATGTACTCCGGTGGATGATCTCCACAGTATTTTGCCTGAGACTGACTTTTTAACTGTGCATTGTCCGTTAAACAGGGAGACTCGAGGTATTGTAGGTGCTCAGGAGCTCGCTCTAATGCACCCAGGTAGTTTCGTGATTAACTGTGCACGTGGCGGTATTGTTAACGAGTCTGCTTTAGCCCAAGCGGTTGCCAACGACAAGATTGCAGGTGCTGGTGTAGATGTTTACGAAACAGAACCACCTTCACCAAATCATCCCTTTCTCAGCAATGACAAGATGTTCTTAAGTCCCCACAGTGCGGGCGTGTCTGTGGAGGCTGCAACACGAATGTCTTTTGAGACGGCAGACAACCTGCTCGCCGCTTTGCGCGGCGAGCTCAGGACTGAAGCGTTAGCGAACCCGGAAATCGCGGCTAACTAGTCGCCGCTACTTTCGGTCACCGGCATTTCCGATTCTAGCAATCGTGCGCCTCTTAGGATGCCACCCATCGAATAGTTGCCTTCATGGCACGCGTATTCATAGACCTTTGCATTGGTGCTGCGCCAAACGTACTCGCCGGTCCAGTCGGCGTGCCAAACGGAAGGATCGTTTACGGTAAAGCGGTACAGCAGGTTACCGTCTTCCATGCGAGAAAAGCGTTCGGTTACCGTTAGCGTATCTGAGCCACCGCGAGCTTGGCCGCTACTTGCTGAGTAATTCGTTGTCTCAACTACTAGTGTGTCGTCTTCCCACCAACCGATAGAACCGCCCATGTGACTGCGAACGTGGTCTGGACGGTGTTCTGCATTCATTCGAACGACGCGCGCGTCATGAACCATCTCGATGAGAATCATGACGTGGTCTTCGTTCTGGACGATTCTCTTGTAGTTGTTGTACAGACTAGGAAAAGTGGGTGCTGCGCCAGTAAAGCCGACGATGCATCGTTCAGATATGCCTAGACTCTCAGGACCATCGTACGGCCCCGGTCCCTCAACGTTGACCCACCAGGCGGTGCCATCATTGGGTCGTCGCAGTTTGCGCCGTTCCTGAGCCCGTTCTAAAGCTGCTGCCGTCGGCTTTGGCATTTGCCCGTTGGGTGGATCGACGATAATCGAGGTGCGGAACTTCCCATCGACGGTAAACACGGAATCACCAGGGTCGACCCAAAAGTTGTTATAACCGCCGACATTTCCGGCACCGCTTGATTCGCGAAACTCATCCCCGATCCCAACTGGCGGCGCGCCTCCCGCGGGGGGCGCTTCGGTAATCGGGCCGCGGTTTTTGTCTCGTGTAGCAATTCGTTCTCGATTCGCCTGCATGATGGCTTGGGCTTGTTCTGGCGTCAGAGAAAGGTTGTCGCCGAACTCTGAAGGCCGCTGCAACGGGGTGAGGGTGGAAACGTCGTATGTGCCGCTAAGATCTGGTTTGCCGTTCTCAAGTCTGGGTGCGTCAGCAAAAGTAGGGCCAGCTATACAGAGTAAGGTGGCGAGAACTGTAATTCTCATGTTCGGTTTCCTGGATATCGCATTTACCCACATCATACTATGTTGCGTTAGCCTGGACAGTGGCGACCTGATTCGTTAGCTGACCGTGCTACCCAGCGTCGTTTTGATTGTTTCCGTGCTGTGGTCTACGAAGGCTTTTCGAAATGGTGCACTCGCCTCGAACCAATCAACGCCCTCCGGTAGAAGAATGCCTCCGGAACGTTGGCGATAGATCTCGGGCCTGTTACACCCCGGCGGAGAGATGCCTTTGTCCCTTAAAGCCTTGGCGGATTTGATGAGGCGCCGACGGGTTTGGATGATCATTTTATCGCTCGTGCCGAGGCGCTCTTGCGTCCGATCCATGATCGGTCCCATGCTCTCGGTGACCGCCTGGTCCTCAAGGTGGACGCCGGGCAAACCGGTATAGCTGATTCGTTGGTCAATCAGAGAGCGATCTATTCCCCAGCCTATTTCGGGTCCGTTTGCGGAGCGAGCACGCCCGTGGAAATTCCACGGTTCGTCGGGCAGTAACTCCTGTCCCTTGTCGAATCGCATATCCACATTCGCAGACTCCGGGTGTACATCTGCATCACCCAGTGGGGGTGCCATCATGTGGAAGAACATCGTATTTTCGTCGTCGATGGGTACCCAAGCGCGTGTCCAGCGGTTGGCCGCCAGCTTACCCGGTGGGATCAGCGTGTAGAACGGGAACATGAAGCCTGCGATGCGCCAGTAGTCCATGTCATATCCGGCGGGACGCGATGCACCGTATAGGGTGCCAAATTCAGTCTCACGAACATCAAGCTCAGCGCGACGGTTGTGTATCTGTATGTCGAGCATGTTGCCGTCTAATGCCGCATCGCCTGGCTCGAGATGACCTGTGTGCAAGAACGCAAAATGTAGCGTATCAATATCGCCTTCTAGCGCCTGCATGTAATTGCACTTGCGCATCATTTGCTGTGTCACCTCAGCATCTGGCGCAGCGTTCGCTTCGATGTCAGGCAGTGGTGGGAGGATGTCTGTTTCCCCCATGAAGGTCCAGATGAGACCGCCTCGCTCCTGACAAGGGTATGCACGTGCGTGGACTTTGTTTTTGAAATTAGACTCTGGTGGTTCTGAAGGCATGTCAACGCAGGTGCCTTCGCGGTCAAACTTCCAGCCGTGATAAATGCAACGCATCCCGTCTCCCTCGTTGCGTCCAAGGAAAAAGGAAGCGCCTCTGTGGGGACAGGCATCCTGAATTAAACCGACTTCGCCGCCGTTTAAGCGGTACGCGACTAAATTCTCCCCTAGCAGGCGAACCCGTATCGGAGCGGTTTTGTCTAACGGTAGCTCAGTACTCGCTGCGAATGGGATCCAATAGTGGCGCATAAACTCACCCATCGGTGTGCCCGGTCCCACCTGACAGAGAATGTCGTTGTCTTCTTGACTCAGCATTTGAGCCTCTTATAGGAACTTAAGAATTGTTATACACCTATCTGAAATCGGAGCAAAGGCGTAGGATTGCTCCTGCAGGAGGGAGAATATGCAATTGAAAAGAGCGATCGTGCTCACGGTCTATTTTACTGGCTCGCTTGTTTTAGGTGGCTGTGCAACTGTCGTCAGTCAGTCAGAAGGCGAGGTTGGTTACGAGTGGCAAGTACCCAGAGATGGGTACGGTAATCCAGATCTCAATGGCATTTGGCAAGCGCTGGGTACTGCACACCTAGATCTCGAACCTCATGCCGCACGAATGGGTCCGATCGTAGCCTTAGGTGCAACAGGTGCCATACCAGCGGGCTTAGGCGTCGTCGAAGGCGGGACCATACCGTACCAAGACTGGGCGTTAAGTCAGCGGGATGAGAATCGGGCAAACTGGTTAGAGCGAGATCCCGCCGTTAAGTGCTTCATGCCCGGTATCCCTAGAGCGACTTACATGCCGCTACCACTGCAGATCATTCAGGGTGATAAGACACAGATCTTTGCCTATGAATATGCGTCCGCGGCTAGGGTCGTGTATATGGATCGACCTGACTTTGAGCATCCCTTTGAGGCTTGGATGGGACATAGTCGAGGCCATTGGGAAGGAGATACCTTAGTTATCCGGGTCGATGCGCATGTGCCAGATACTTGGTTTGACCAGTCTGGGAACTTTCACAGCGAAGCATTGGTTGTCGAAGAACGCTATACCTTGATGAGTGACAACATCATTCAGTATGAAGCAACCATGACGGATGAAAATGTCTTCACCCGGCCATGGAAGATATCGTTACCACTCTATCGTCGGCTAGAACCCAATGCCCAATTACTCGAGTTCAAGTGCGTAGAGTTTGCCGAAGAACTGATGTACGGCCATCTGGTCAAAAAACCCGCGGAGGACTAACCCTCCGTTGGGTCAGCACCATCCTCTGGTGCGCCGGTACCAGAGGAGCCCATGAACAACTTACGGCCATCTCGAAAAGTAAGATCACGACCGTTCGCTTTGCACGCCGGTAGACAACTACGATCCTTGCTCTGGTAACCGCGTACAACGATCTCCGATCCGAGTGGTAGCGACTTGCGGTTGATACCCGTACGCATCAATGCGTTGGGTGTGCCGCCTTCAATCATCCATTCCGTCCGCGTACCGTCTTCGTTGGGCGTCTCTATATGAATCCACGCGTGTGGGTTGATCCAACGAACTCGAGTGACCGTGCCCTCCAGTTCGATCGGTGCGTCCTTGTCAAATTCGGCGGAAAAAGCATGGTGGCCAGACGCCATTGGCGTGATGGCGAGACCGCAAGCAAGGATGGATCCAATGCCGATTTTCATTCTTGGCCTCCAGAACCCTGTAGTGCGGCAGCTTCTGCTTCTTTGGCCCGGTGTCCCGCCAGGATTCCTTCCATAGAGAGATTGCCTTCGTGACAGGCGTATTCAAAAATGGGTTCTGCCGAGCGCTTTAAGTTGATTTGTAGCGTCCATGGTGATGACCAGATTGTCTCGTCTTGAACGGTGAGCACCCAGGCCAACGTGTCGGCATCAATGAGTTCATAGCGTTCGATGAGATGCAGGTTTTCCGACGGGTGTTGCATGAATGAGGAGCCAGGTGCGAAGTTCTTTGTTTCGACAACAAATGCATCGCCTTCCCAACGTCCCTTAGCATCGCCGATCCACTGATCGATATTGCCTGGAATGTGTGGCCGATTATCAACTGGGATAACTCGTGTTTCGTGCGACATTTCCTGCATGATCGCAACATGACTGTTGCTCTGTGTAATTTCGAAATAGCCGTTGTATCCGGCACCGATAAACGGGACCCCAAAAGTGATACATCGGTCAGAATTGATTCTGTCGGTATATGAATCGGCAGGATGTGCCTCAGCATAGGCGATCCGTTCTTCGAGCGCTTTTACGGCAGCTGGCACGAGCGTCGGTAGCCTGCCAGTTGGCGGGTCTGTGATGAGCGAGGTTCTGTTCTCAAACTCGCGTTCGACGACCCAAAAGTGATTGTAGTTGCCGGTTTCGGGATCGTAGGATTCGTGTTCCTGATCGTTGGCAAGTACTGACTGGAAAACGCTATCACCAAACGCGGCTTCACCTTCGCCGTCGAATATTTGATCGTGCTTTTCTTTGAATCGAGCAACTTCCTCGGCAGTCAGCTCCGAGCGGTCGGCGAGCTGTTCTGGCCGTTCCAGCGGCGTAGCTGCATTGTTGGCCCAAGTGCCCTGTAAATTAGGTTTACCGTTCGGTGTGCGCGGTATGTCAGCGAAAGCGGTTGATACTGTGAGTAGTAACGTAAGCGACAGTGAAATTGACTTCATCATATGATCCCCCTCGATCTTCCGGCTGGAGTATAGCGCGATGTCGGGTCAGTCAAAACCGATTAGTGGCGATCGTGAGGGTCCAGAGCAGGGAGAGAACAAGGAGAGAACAAGGAGAGAAGAGGGCGAAAACCGGGCGAAAACCTGGAGAGAATGGTCAGAAAAGCGGCTTATAGCGCGTCGATTTGACGATCCCAGATACCAGGATCTGTCGCTATAGGTTGAGTGCGCAACTTTTCCGCTTTCTTCTTCGCTTCGGCGAAAGACTCTTGTTCGCAAATGTGTTGGTGCAACCGGCGACGAGCATCTTCGACCGAACGGAACGGTCCGAGGTCACCCTCGCGTGTTTCGATAAACCACTGTTCATCAACGCGAAAGAATCTATCGCTACTTCTAAAGTAGGTCGGCTTTAGTTCTGTGTCAGTCTTACGATTCATCTTCTGACGATAGATGAAAAACAATGGGACAAATGAGACGCAGTTCTACTTACAGTTCCCGTAAGCGGATTCGTGTCTACCGTAGCTCGCCTATTCCATCGCAAGTGACGCGTAGATGTCGGCAATCCGATCGTCGTCATAGCCTAAGATGTCCTGCAAAACTTGGAAGTTGTGCTCGCCGAGCTCAGGACCGGCGCGCTCAACGCGTCCTGGTGTGCGCGAAAATTTGAAGCGGGTGTTTTCGACGACCATAGAGCCAGTTGGCGTATGCGGTGCATCGACAAAGTGATTGCGGTGGACGTACTGCGGGTCAACTTGAGCTTGAGCAGAGTTTTGCACCACGTGCGCAGGGACTCTCGCAGCGATTAGTTTGGACTGGAGCTCGAAGGGATCGTAGTTTTGGGTCTTGAGCGCTATGGCATCGTCTAGCTGGTCTTGGTTCTCGACCCTCCCTTCGCGAGATTTGAGGCGCTCATCCTGAGCAAGCTCTGTTAGCTCGAGTGCGGTGCATAGGTGCTGCCATTGCTCATCACTAGTGACCGCAATCGCGATCCAACCCTCACTACTCAGGTTGTCTTTCTGAGTTGGGAATACGCCATGGGGTGCGTGGTATCTGTCGCGGTTACCAGCGCGATGCCAGATATTGCCAGTTAACCCATATTCGAAGATGCCGGGGCTTAGGAAGTGAATCGCAGCCTCAGCCTGAGAAATATCGATACGCTGACCTTGTCCAGTGTGACGGCGATGCTCAAGTGCCGACATCAGTGCGACAAGCATGAAGCGTGGGGCAACGCCGTCTGTATAGGCCAGATATGGTCCGGCTGGAGATCGATCCTGCCAACCTGTTAAGTCATAGAAGCCGCTCAGAGCTGCCGCCATGTTGCCGTAACCCGCGACGCTTGCGCGGGGTCCAGTCTGCCCCATCAGACAGCTGGATAACATGATGATGTCCGGATTTATGGTTTTTAGATCTTCGTACCCTAGACCCCAGCCAACCATAGCTTTGGGTGAGAAAGAATCTGTGACGACATCAGCCCACTTGACGAGATCTTTGAGCACTTCCTGTCCTACGGGATTTGCTGGGTCTATCGTGATGCTCATCTTGTCGGTGTTGAAATTTGCGAATGGGACGCCTCGGTCGATGCCAGGCTCTGCGTCCTTGAATGTGGGAGCACCTCGCGCAGGTTCGAGTCTGGTGGTTGATTCGACCTTGATGACGGTAGCGCCGTAGTTAGCTAAGACCCGCGTAAAAAATGGACCAGCGATGACCCACATGAAATCGAGAACCTTTAATCCCGCGAGCGGGAGGTCAGTTGGGCTGGGATCCGGTAACTCGATCGGTCCGGTCGTAAAATGAGGTGAGCCTGAAAGACTGTTGAGCGCGGGTGCTGCAGGTGGTGGGGCAATCGGTGTTTCTGACATCTTTGCGAAGGCGCCTGGTACAGAGACAGGTTTGTCTACGAGTTTCTCCATAAGCTGGAGTTTGTGCCAGTATTCTCGCGCTTGAAAATGAGGCTCGGTCATCAAACCGCTGATATCGAATGTTGGCGCGATATATATGCCGCGCGCGACACCCTCCTCGAACAACTCTTGCTGGGTGTGCGTGAGTGTGAATTTCTCGATTTTTTGACAGAGCTCAAAGTAAGGTTCAGGCGACTTTTGTTCGGCAGTCATGGCCATGAGTTCCTGGCCCCACTGTGTATCTACATCTTCTTGGGTACAGAATCCTTCTTCCATACACCAAGACAGAAGCCGTCGATTGGGTTCATCGAAAGAGGGTCCAAACAGTAGCGTTACGGCGACATAACCGTCTTTGCAGGGCCAAGTGAGTTGAATGGGGAAGGTAGCTTGGAGGCCACCGGCTATACGCTGAACTTCGTAGCCGCTACCGTTAGGTATCGCTAGATTTGCACCAAGGGCGGCTTGGGCACTTGATGCTTGGGCAGAGACGTCGATGAATTGACCTCGACCGGAGCGATTGCGCTCAAATAAACCAATAAGAAGGGCGCCAGCAGCGTCTGCACCTGCATGTTGAAAAGACTGTGGGACAGAAGTGCGGACTGGCGGACGATCAGCGTCCCCACTTAAATAGTGGGCGCCGCTCGCGGCCCAAACAGTGAGATCCGATGCGGGCCAATCTGCTTTGGGACCATCGCCTCCAAATGGCGTGATAGCGGCCACCACTATGGTCGGATTGATCCCTTCAATTGTTTCATAATCCAATCTCAGTGCGTTTGCCTGGGTCTGGGTATAGTCGTGTATCAGAATATCCGCTTGTCCGATTAACGTGACTAAATCGGCGCGATCAGGCGAGTCTGGATCCAGAATGTCGAGTACCAGGCTTTCCTTGCCGCGTCCGTAAGCCTGCCACCAAAGGCCTTCGCCCTGGTAGACGGGTTCCATTCTTCGAATTTGGGAGCCACCCGGGGGTTCGATCGTTATGACCTCACAGCCGACATGGCGAAGAAGGTAGCTGCAAAATGCACCTTGGAAGTCACTGAGGTCCAGAACCTTTATACCTGTAAACATCACAGCATCTCCCTATTTGTATTTTTGTTTTATGGGGCGAGTCTGGGACGAAAAATCGTGTGGTGGCGGATCTTAGCCAACAACCCATCCTCATCAGTGACAACGCCATCGAGAACTTGATACCAATGGCCTTTGCGTTCGTAGACATCGACGATTTGAGCGCCTACAACAATTTGTCGGTCCGATAATGCTTCTCGAACATTTTGTATTTGGCTACGGACGTGGATAGTTGGCCCATAGGTAAAATTGTGCCGGGTCAGAGGCGCCATGCGTCCCGCAATAAAGTAGGGGTGTATTGGTGTCGCGTTGGCGGTACCAGAATAGTGCGGGTCATCCAAGCCTAGGTCGCTAACGACGATATCTTGGGCGGTCGCGTTGGTAACCCAAGCGCCTAGTGGCACCAGCGGTTTGTTAAGAGGCGCTGTATCGAGGAGGTAGGTTGGTAGTGGTGGATTTGTTTCACCAGGCGGTGCTGGATTTGGGGGAGTCAGATCACTGACCCAGGGGGCGATCCCCATTCCTGCTGTGCCGTTCATCACAACCTTTTTTTCTGTTGTAACTTCGCAAGACACCTCAACAGTGTTTCCATTGCCACTTACATTTGTTGTTAGGGTTTCTTCTGCATAGAGTGGACGTCTGAGCTGCACATCAACCCATCCGCTTGAGCGCCATTGCGCCCCGAGTGCACTAACAATTGTTTGTACAGCCCAGCCATAGGTTCGAACACCTGCTACCAACGCGCCTGCGTAGCCTGCTGCGTCAGTACCTTGTGCGTCATGGATTGGATTGTGTACGCCCTTACTTGGAGGATCGGGCGTTGCAACGACTTGATCGGAAAAACTCATGAGTTGCTTTCCTTGATACTCGTGGTCCACGCAGCGATGGCTGCATCGAAATCTCCAGCGTGCTTGAGGACTAGCTCGTTGAACTGGTTTCTGTAGGTTATGCCTAGATTGATTCCATTGATCGTGAGATTCCTGACTAACCATCCTCGACTGTTTTTTCCAGCGACGGTTAAAAGCTCGAAGCGTTCGTTTTTAGCGGTGGTCAGGATACCCAGAATTTGAGCTCGATTGGGACTCTTCTCACTCATTCGCACGCGCTCAATGGCGACGGTATAGTCCTGTGATCCCGCAAGTGCTGTTGCGAGAAGGGTGGTGAGGGATCGCTCGAACTGGGTTTGAAACTGGACCTGTTGCTCATCACTCATAGCCGCACGGTGTTTGTGCATAACCCCGCGGGTAATCGCGGCAAAATCTACTACGGTCGACACAATTGCGCGTTGGGCGTCCGTTTCTTCGACTGTTGCGAATGTGGTGATGAGTTTGTTGAAGCTACCCAACATCGCTGTGGATAATTCCTCATCACTGTATGCGAACGGTGACATCGTCGATAAAGCGATGACAAAAAGTGAAAAAAGCGTTTTCCGCGAAGGCATAGTTTTCTCCTGTTACGCGATAGCATGTCTGGGTGCTTGAAGGTCGTCAACTGCTCCCCAAAGTACAATCATTGGCCGAGTTTGGTTGATTTCTCCCTCACCTTCTTTACCGTACCCCGATGTCTCTTCCATCATCATCTAAAGATCAGGCGCATCCTGTTCTCGGCTACCTCGCTTGGCCCAAAACCGTGCTTGTGCTGCAAATCTTGTTTTGCGCACTAGCCTTTAACTACGTTGGCCAGTTTGGCTTCGATGCTTCATCAGAAACTCTTGTTGTAGAAGGTGATCCAGATCTTGTGCAATACGAACAGGTCGTTGACGTCTTTGGTGGGGATGCCTTTCTTTTCTTAACTTTTCGACCTAGCAACGGGCGGGCGATTGAGGCTGGTGGGCTCGAAACGCTGCGAGAGATTGTGGTGGCGTTGCGAAGTGTCGAGGGCGTAAAAAGTGTGTTCTCAATCTTGGACGCGCCACTTCTGAAAAGTCCGCCTGTGACGTTAGCGCAAGTCCTTGAGAACATACCAACGGTGTTGAGCGCAGATGCGGATCTTACGCTCGCTCATGAAGAGCTCCGCTCTAGTCCCTTTTTTGCTGAGCTCCTCATTACTCGTGACGGCAGCGCGAGCGCGATTAAAATTGATCTGGCCGATGAGACTGCAAGTCCTGTAAGACGTCATGCGCTAATTGATGACATAAGAGCCATCCAGACCGACTTTAGTGGCCGCGGCACGCTTTACTTGGGTGGTGTGCCGATGATCGCTGATGACATGGTGACTTTTGTAAAGCGGGATCTAACGATTTTTGGCGGCATAGTGGTGGGCTTAGTGGTGCTCGCGCTGAGTGTCTTCTTCCGCAGTACCCGCTGGGTCGTCTTGCCCTTGGTCACAGCTGCGATCAGTGTCTTTTACACCGTTGGACTCTTGGGCGCACTGGGTTGGCAGGCGACAGTTATCTCGTCGAATTTTATTTCCTTACTCGGGATCACAACGATATCGCTCACAATACATCTGATCGTTCACTATCGTGAATTGCAGCATACGGAACCAGACAGAAGTCACGCAGAACTCGTGGTCGAAACCATGGCGGCTAAATTCTTGCCCTGTCTTTACACCGCGCTGACTACGATCGCTGCGTTCGGGTCCCTTACTGTTAGCGGTATTCTGCCGGTCGAGGATTTCGGCTGGATGATGTGTACGGGCATTGTCGTCGCATTTGTGACCACGTATATGATCTTTCCGGCCTTGTTGTTGTTGTCGGATCGAATCATCGGTGCATCTAATCTCGGACAGACGAATGATCTGTTGCGCGGTGTTGGTGAATTTGTTCGATGGCGAACATCAACTGTGATTCTCATAGGTGTGATTTGCGCGTTCGGCGCGTACATCGGTATCACCAAGGTGTCTTTGGATAATCGGTTTGTCGACTACTTCGATACAGATACAGAGATCAATCGAGGTATGCGATTTATCGACGAACATCTTGGCGGGACGATTCCCTTCGATGTGGTGCTGTATTTTGATGCGATCGATGCCGGGCAAGATGAACAGGCAGTCGATAGTTACCAGGGTCTTGAAGAAGATGAATTTACTGATGACGAGTTTGCCGACGACGAATTTGGCTCACTAGACTTTGCCGGTGACACATTCACAGAAAATGAGTTTGGTGCAGATGAGTTTGCACAGGACGAGTTTGGTGTCGCGGAGTTGGACCAGAATCGTTTGGATGATGTGAGCCGGTATTGGTTTACAAGGGGCAAGCTCGATGAGTTAGAACGCATCCATCGCTTCTTGGAGTCCAAGGCTTATGTAGGCAAGGTCTTATCGCTGACGTCTTTAGAGGATTTCGCCCTAGAGTTTACTGAAGGCCGCAAACTTACCAGCCTAGAAATTGTCGGTATCCTCAGCGCACTGCCTCCAGGTCTACAAAGCCAAATCATAGACCCGTATGCAGACCCGGAAACGGGTCAGATGCGCTTGAGTGGCAGAATTGTCGAGAGTGGTCCAAGTTTCGATAGAGAGGCATTTCGGCAAGAAATTATCGCGCTTGGTGGGGAATTGACGTTGAGTCAAGATGTCGCGGTCACCGGGATGATGGTGTTATTCAACACCATGCTGTCTCAACTTTTGAGTTCTCAGTTAAACACGCTTGTCTATATTCTGCTTATCGTCTTTGTCATGTTCTTAGTCTTGTTACGATCGTGGCGGTACGCACTCGTTGGTATGGTGCCTAATACGCTGGCATCAGCCATGGTCATCGGTGCGATGGGGTACGCCGGGATCCCCTTGGATATGATGACCACGACGATTGCGGCGATTTGTATCGGCATCGGTGTCGATGACACGATTCACTATCTACATCGGTTCCGTGAAGAATACGACCGTCACGGCGATCCTCGAGTGGCCGTGAGTTTCAGCCATGAGAGTATCGGCCGAGCGTTACTTTATACTTCTCTAACGGTAGTAATAGGATTTTCTGTACTCGGGTTTTCTAACTTTGTACCGACCGTTATGTTTGGACTTTGGACGGCTGTTGCGATGGTTCTCGCGCTAATTGCGAACATCACGGTGCTCCCGGCATTACTTGTGATTACCCACGGACAAAAACCTGTTGATCCCAAAATCCGCTCCGATGTGGCTGTAGCTAGTTCTCCGTCGGAGGTTTGAAACGCAGGATTAGGCGTTTGAGAGTGTCGAGCGCGGTGTTGTGTTTGAGATCCGTAAACTCACCGGCATCGAGGAACAAGCCTTTGCACGTGTTGCAGGTCTCGTAACCGACATGGATCTGCTCAGCGTCCCTGACATGAGACATCTCGCCATGCCCATTGGGACAAATCCCGGTGTGGAGTTTGTCTAGTTTTTGCCCGATGCGAGGGTCGCCGATATCCAAAATTGCATCCGACATCCAGACTGCTTGCAGTGAGGCAAGACTTTCTGGTGTACACCAGATTCCGGCACACTGGTCGCAACGGTAAACCTCAGCAATGCCTTCGATCTCCTGTGCGAGCAGTTGACCGATACATTTAGGACAGTCCATCGCTTTCTTCATGTTTCTTCACGGGAGATTGGAGTTTGAGCGATAGGCTTGGTGAAAGCCAGGCAGGGGGTCTCGCATGACTGTTAGTATGGTGACGGTCGTGCAACGATCAAATCACCACTGGAGTAACAAGATCAAATCAGGAATCGCAGGCCGTCTGAGTCAAAAGACGAATGGCGGCGTATGGCTGTGAGTCATCCTCTCACTGCGCGGTCAAAGGCATACCTCTTTCTTAGCGTGACCGCACTTTGCTGGGGCGCAAACACTGTCTTCGCCAAACTTGCCGTTACTGAAGTCTCACCCATGATGTTGACCAGCTGGCGCTGGTTGGGTGTTGTAATTTTAGTTTGGTTGATCGCGTACCGCGACGTTCGTCGCGAGTGGGCTGAGATACGGCCGATGTTAGGCTATTTGTTGGCTATGGGCGCGTTAGGTTTTACCGCGTTTAATGCTCTGTTTTATGCCGCTGCCCATGAAACGACTGCGCTCAATATGGGTATTATCCAAGGCACGATTCCAGTCTTCGTGATCCTCTTTGCCTTTTTAGTGTTTGGCGAACGCGTCTCCGCATTGCAGCTTTTTGGGGTTGGTTTGACGCTAACCGGCGTATTTCTGGTCGCTGTCGAAGGCGACTTTTCGCGGCTCTTGGCATTTGTGTTTAACGTCGGCGATGTAATGATCATTGCCGCCTGCTTACTCTATTCTGGGTACACAGTTTGGCTTCGCGTGAAACCAAAGGTTTCGGCACTCACATGGTTTGCGATGTTGGCGACAGCCGCCTTCGTAGCCTCAATACCGCTGGCTTTTCTTGAGTGGCAGATGGGTTTGGCTCAATGGCCAACGCCTACCGCATGGGGATTGTTAGCCCTAATCGTGCTCTTTCCTTCATTCATCGCGCAGGTTTTCTTTATTCGCGGCGTCGAGATATTGGGTCCAGGCCGCGCGGGTATTTTTGTCAATCTGGTTCCGATCTTGGCCTCCATAGCTGCGGTGTTGGTTTTGGGTGAGCGTTTCATGTGGTTCCACGGTGCGGCCTTGATTCTTGTCCTTTCTGGCATAGCGATTGCGGAAACATTTGTGCGGAGATCTGGTTGATTTACGGGCGCGTTCATTGGCTAAATGGGTAAGGGAGTGAATATGCAACAGGAGGATCGATGAGTAACGCGGATATGATTGTAGAAATTCTGCAGAAAGAGGGTGTGGAGTTTCTTGGTGGGTTTCCAAACAACCGACTATTCAACTCCGCTGCATCGCACGACATACGCCCAGTTATTGCACGCACAGAGCGCGTCGCAATCAACATGGCCGATGCCTACACCCGGATGAATAACGGTCGCAAGATCGGTGTAGTCGCCGTACAGGACGGTCCTGGCGTAGAGGCTAGTTTTCCAGCCGTGGCTCAGGCGTACGGCGACAACACACCAATATTGATGCTACCTGGAGCCCACGCTCCCGCGATGCAGGACTATGACCCACAATTTATTGCTTCGCGGTCATTCCGTGACATCACCAAGTTCGCAAGCTTGATCAATGATGCGGATGCGATACCGCGGCGATTTGAGATGGGATTTTCGGCGCTCAAGAATGGCAAACAAGGCCCCGTCCTACTAGAAACTGCAGCTAATCTGCTCTGGGGACAATACAAAGGCGAGGAACGCCCTTCCTATACATCTCCAAGGCGACATCGATCTTTAGCAGACCCGAGCGATGTAAGAGAAATTCTGGATGCGCTCCTCAGTGCCAAGCGACCGATGATCATAGCGGGACACGGCGTCTTGTATGCAGAAGCATGGGAAGAATTGAGAACGTTTGCTGAGTTGTTACAAATTCCTGTTACGACCTCCCTGTTAGGCAAGAGTGCATTTCCGGAGAGCCATGAGCTCAGCTTAGGGACTGCTGGTCGAACTATAACGAAGGCAGCCGGACATTTTGCGAATGAAGCCGATTTCATTCTCGGTATTGGCACCAGCTTTACCATCAATGACTTTACCGCGCGGATGCCGAAAGACGCCGTTCTAGGGCAAATTACCAATGCGCCATCGGATTTGGGCAAGTGCAGACCTGTAAAGTGCGCCGCTGTGGGCGATGCTCAATTGGTATTAAACCAGTTGATCGACGAAGCAAAGAGCATGGTTTCGGAAGCTGGCAGACCGGCAGCGGAGGAGACCATTGCCGAGATAGCCGCTTTGAGAAAAGAGTTTTTTGAAGAGTGGTCTGACCGACTGCTGTGTGAGGATGCAGGTGCGATTTCGCCATACCGCGTGATTCATGAGATGAATACGTTGTTCGATAAATCAAAGAGTGTCGTCACCCACGATGCAGGTAATCCGCGTGATCAAATCGTACCTTTCTACGATGTCGAGACACCCAGAGGTTACCTGGGATGGGGCAAGTCGACACACCTAGGGTCGTCGTTGGGGATGGCGCTTGGTGCTAAGCTCGCCCGTCCTGAATGGCTGGCTGTCAACTTTATAGGTGACGCTGGTTTCGGCCAGACTGCTAACGATTTTGAAACAGCGGTGCGTTCAGAACTACCGATAATGACAGTGCTCGTGAACAATGGTGTTATGGGCGGATATGGTGCCTACATGCCTGATGCAGTTGAAAAGTATCAATCGAGCTCACTGGGAGGCGACTACACGGCTATGGCGCAGGCCATGGGTGGTTATGCTGAGCGCGTTGAGGCGGCTTCCGATGTGAGAGCTGCTCTCAGTCGGGGCATTGCTCAAACCGAAGCAGGCAAACCGGTTCTGCTCGAGTTCATTACCCGTGAAGAGCCGGTCTTAGCGATGGCCAACAAGTGGGGTATGTAGCGTCGGGTCTAAGAGAGATGACAGGTAGCGGGAAGGGTTAACAGAGAGAGAAACTTAGCAAGGTTCACAAGGGAGAGAGTAGATGGCCGAGGCAAAGAAAATCGCCGAGCAAAATAGAACCGCGAACAAAACTGTGGTTGGCACAGGAGGTGAGTTGTTAATGCATCAACTCGTCGCTCAGGGTGTGGACTATGCGTTTACGAATACGGGTAGTGCAGAAGCAGGCTTCTTTGATGCCTTCCTCACAGTTCCAGGGGTGCAGCCAATTCTCTTGCTGAATGAATCCCTTGTTCTATCCGCAGCCGATGGTTATGCACGCGCGAGCCGCAAACCAGCCTTCGTCAATGTGCATCTTGCAGCAGGGACACGCCAAGGCTCTGGCCAGCTCTACAATGCCTATTTTGACGGGACGCCGATGGTAGTCACGGCGGCGATGCGTGATAACGGCTCCTTTGGTGATCACAATACACTAGGTGTAAGCAGCGGTTTTGCACAGATGAGTACCGTTCAAGATGTTACCAAGAAGCGCTGGGAAATCAGAGATGCTCGAGGCATACCGATGGCCACCAGGCGCGCCTTTAGCGAAGCGTTAACGATGCCAACCGGTCCGACCTATATGGCATTTAGTGGTGAAGCGTTGGACGAAAAAGATGTTGAAGGCATGATTTCGCCAGGAACGGCGTTGGATGTGGCAACAACGCCTGAACAAAGTACGTTAGAGACGATTCACGATGCCTTGCTCAACAGCGAAAAACCGTTGTTGGTGGTTGGACCTGATGTACAAAATGCACAAGCTCAGCAGGAAATTCTAGAGCTTGCAGAAAATTATGCAGTGCCCGTTGCGGTAGGCTTCTTCGACTATGGTTCGTTCCCTCGATCTCACCCTAGCTTCCAAGGCATGATCGATGCGCTGGCGCCAGATGACTACGACGTTGTCTGCTGTGTTGGTTATCGCCCAAATACCAGAGCCAACCCGACAGATGAGAGATTCCCCAGTGCCTTTAAGATTGGGATTGGTCAGGATCCCAGCATGCTGAACGGTAGCTTTGCACACGATGTTCAGCTGTGGTCTAACGTGAAGACTTCGTTAGCTTCGCTGAACAGGATGTGGCAGCCCGGTGATGCGAACTTGCATCACATTTCGCAACGACGGGCGGCACTCGCGGAACAATCTGCGGCACGGCTTGCCAAGCAACGCGAAGGCGCACTTGGGCATGCAAAGGATTCACCCATCCACCCTAGTTTCTTAGGCTCCCGCATGGCGGAAATTCTCGCAAAGAACACCACTATGGTGTCCGAGAACTTCAATGCGGCTGACCATTTGATGCCTTTCGGTTTCGCGGAGGAGGAATGGCGATTAGTTCGTGCCTATGGCGGTAGTCTTGGCTATGGCCTTGGTGGTGCGGTCGGCGCCCAGCTAGCTGATCCAGATCGACCTTGCGTTTTGAGTATTGGTGACGGCTCAGTGATGTACAGCTCTTCTGGCTTTTGGACGATGGCGCGGTACAGCCTGCCAATCATTACTGTGGTCTGGAACAACATGCAATACCAGACGGTTCGGACTAACTTTGCCCGTTGGGGTGGCAATATGGCAGAACAAAACAAGTATCCAGAAACGTATCTCGGTGATCCGGAAATAGATTTCGTAATGCTTGCTAAAGCCCAGGGTATACAAGGTGAGCGCGTCGATGAGTCTTCTGATGTCGACGCCGCTTTGACGCGTGCGCGTGAGGTGCAAGCAGGCGGTGAACCTTATTTACTTGATGTTCGTATTACGAATGTCGGGCCGGGGGCGGATCAGAGTTGGTACAAAGCGTTTAGCCTCAATACGGTTTAGCTATTGCTCGGCGTATTCGTCCTATTAGTTGTTAGCGTTAACAGTGTAAGTGTTCTCGATCGCGCCGAGTTTCGAGTCGATCCGAGCCCGACAATTCCACTGGAAGGCTCCTGGCAGTCGATTCCGCTCAAAGACTGGTGGACGGCAGAGCGGTACGAGCAGGGTAATCATGGCTGGTATCGGATCCACTTTGAGCTGAACGAACTACCAACAGAGCGGTTAGGAATCCTCATTCGGCGAGTGAATATGAATGCCGAGGTACACCTAAACGGTGAACTGGTCCTTTCTGGGGGGCGCTTTGAAGAACCCGTCGCCCGCAACTGGAATCACCCGCTTTATACAACACCGGTGCAGTCGCTGTTCAGGGTTGGTACCAACACTTTGCATGTGCGGCATGCGTCCTACGCGGTTAGCGGTAGCTTGCCGGAGATCTACATAGGTCCGGCAAGCGTGCTCTCTACAGAAGCTGAGACCTTGGCTCTCATGCAGTCAGGTATCGCAGATTTCTGTTTCCTGTAACGGTTTTTATCTCAATACTCATGTTTGCGACGTGGTTACGACGGCGGCGGGATCGATACTATTTGTTCTTCTCATTGGCTATCGCGTCTTGGTCGATTTACATCCTCAATATGTTCGTGCGAGAAATCTGGCTACCCACAGGCGTTTGGGAGTGGTTCGCACACTTTTCGGTTGAAGCTTGGGTGATCGCGTTTTGTGTTTTTGCCTACCTATACACAGGTCTAGATCTTCGAAAAATACGCTGGTTCTATGGCGCCTACATATTGGGTGTTGGGGTTTTTTATGCGGTGATCCCGCTCGCGACACTCGATTGGGTGGTTATGTACACACATGCGTTCTCGATGGCGATCGGTGCACACATGATTTTTCATCTGTTTAAGGCTGCTCACCGGCTAAAGTCGGGGACGCTCTATTTAATATCGGGTGGGTTGGTAGTCTTGTTAGTAACTGGTATCCACGATTGGATATTTCAATCTGGTTTATCAGGTGTCACAGGTACCTTCCCTCTCCACCTGCATTACTACTGTGCGCCCTTAGTTTTTGGTTTTATCGCTTGGCACCTGACATCTCGTTTCTCCGTAGCACTCAACGAGGCGGAAATCCTGAACCGAGAGCTTGAATACCGTGTTAGCGAAGCAGAAGAAACGCTAGAACAAAGATATGCGCAGATCAGCGAGTTCGAAAAAAGCCACGCTGTGATGATGGAGCAAGATAGGCTATCGAAGGAGATCCACGACGGTGTCGGTGGTTCTCTGGCAAACGCCATTATGCTGACTGACTTGATAGACCGATCGGAGAAAGCCGAGCGCGTGCCACAGCTCAAATCACTGTTGGAAGGCGCGTTGAGTGAAGTGAGGCATTTGATCAGTGCGATGGCTGGTGACATCAGCACGACAACCGAGTTGAGCCAATATTTGCTTGAGCGAGCACAGCCAATGGTCGATGCAATGTCCCAAGAAGGTGTGCAGATCAACTTGATCATGTCGAACCTACTTAGCGAGGATCTCCCCTTGAGCAGTAATCAGGGACTTAATTTGGCCAGAATCGGGGTCGAGGCGATCAATAATTCATTTCGCCATGCCAACGCGGAAAATATCTGGATCGAGCTCGCGGATATTCCAGGCGGGGTGGTGTTTTCGATCTCTGACGACGGCGTCGGGTTCGAGTCGAGTGCCGGTACCTCGCGTCTGAGCAAAAGCACTGGCTATGGCCTGAAAAACATGATGCGTCGTGCACGAGATATCGGTGCTGAATTGGATTTGGCTGAGAGAGAAGCCGGTGGGACGGATGTCAGGATTACGTTGGAGCTCCAGAACCTGTTGCGATAGCGACGGCTTCAGCGCGAGAATTTACGTGCAATTTTTTATAGATGTGGCGGATGTGGTTATTGACTGTATGGACACTGATATCGAGTTGATCTGCAATCGCTTTATAGCTGCCCCCTTCGATGAGGTTGCCGAGAATGTCATTCTCTCGATCTGTCAGTGCTTCCAACTCATGGCTAACTGATTCGTGTTGAAATTCGTTTACTAATTTTCTTGCGACGGAACCTGACAATGTGGACCCGCCGCGCTTTATCTCGCGGATAGCGTCGCATATCTCAGAGCTTCGACTGGCTTTGAGCATGTATCCAGATGCACCAGCCTTTATTGCCCGAATGATCGTTTCTGTGTCCTCGAAAGTAGTCAACATCAGTACTTCCAGATCCTCGAATTGCTGTTTCAGGCGTTGAGTCGCCTCGATGCCGTCAACGCCAGGCAATCCGATATCCATGAGCAACACATCAGGGAGTGGTAGTCGCGGTATCTCTTCAAGGGCTTGTTCTGCGCTCTGGTAGTGGCGCACCACTTTCATGTCTTCATTGCTGATGTAATCAGTCAGAAGTTCGGCTGCGAGAGGATCGTCTTCGACGACGGCTACATGGATCATTCCCTAATTTTCGCAGTCGTAGTGAGACTTGGCCATAGCTTAAAATAGTCATAGCCGTAGCTAGAATTGGTCATAGTCGAGCCTGGCACGCATGCTGATGATAGGTGCTACATACTTCATGTAGGTCTGCACTCAGTGAAAACGCGTTTATCCACCTCGTTGTTATCCTTCGCCTCGATATTTTTTGTCACGGTCTTGTTTGGTGCCAAGCCGATTCAAGCCACAGTTCTCTTCGAGGCAGATCTCCCTAGTGAAATGAAATGGTCCAAGCTGACCGACGTCGGTACGCTTATCGTTGCGGGGTCAGAATATTTAACCCATGTCGATCACGAGAGCGGCGCGACGTTGTGGCGACGCGACGATCTCGGTACGTTGGCACCGTTCAATGTGCGAGCTGTGCCAAATTCCCCGTATCTGGTCGTGAGTGAGCAAGTTTCAAAGATCCCGCCCAAGGCTCGCTTGCAGGTCTTAGACTTCATGACCGGCGAAACACTCTGGGACACAGGATCGCAAATTGGTAACAACCTGGCTGGGTTTCCGCTGCCGGGTGGCACCGAGGTTGTTTTTGTTCGTGAGATTAGTGGTGCGAAGGGAGTTAAACCTGGCACCTACCTATCCAAGTTAAGACTTTCTGACGGTAGGGAGATATGGCGTACTCGCATAGGGGCCGTTGGTGCTCTACCCAAGCATCCAATGAACGACTCGGGATTTCTCCCGGTGATGGACTTGTCTGGGCATCCGGAGCCTGTGGTAAACGAAAACACGTTCATCCTGCCTGCTGGTGATCTGTGGGCTTTCGATCTGGTCACTGGTGCCGAGAAATGGCGGGTCAAACTCAAAGCCGGTCGACCTAATCTGAAGAACACCTACGCGCGACCTCTGCTGATTGGTGATTCCGTGATCGCTACAGGCAAGGGGAGATTGGTCTCGTTAAACCTGGAAACAGGTGCGGAGGAGTGGTCGACGAAACTATCGAAGGCGGCGCTTGCAGAAGTTGTTCCTGCTGGGAATGACTACGTCGTGCGCATGGGTGGGACGTTTTCGACCGGTAAAAAACTCGTCCAGCAGAAGCCGTTTGGACTTGCTGTGGTTTCGCGTGATGGAGAGTTGCGGTGGCAGTGGAAGAAGGCTAAGCAGTCGATAACTAACGTTGCCTATGTGCCAGATGCAAATTTGATCGCAGTTGCGGACAAAAAGTCCCTATACGGGTTTACCCTTGACGGTAATGGCAAGCCATCCTTCACGAAGAAACTCTCTTTCAAACGTAAAATGGGTAAGGCTGAGGTCGCGGCCAAGAGTCTAGGTGCGGTGGGTGGATTTTTGGGTGGTGGTCTTGCCGGTGCGGCTAAGAGTGTTGGCGGCGGTGATCGCTCGGACCCTCCGCTCGATATCACATCCTACGACAATCGCCTCGTGGTGCGCGGCCAGTTCCATGTACTGGCTTACGATGTCGGTCGGAGCGCTACTGACTGGTCAGTAGAGTTTGCACCGCCTGGCATAAATTCATTTGCCTTGATGGCGATGGGAGCCGTTACAGCGACTGCGTCTCTGGGTAACGCAGCGGGTGCGTGGGGTAGTTCGAGTTATGCGACGCAAAGTGGTTTCCAACAAAGTACTGCCAATATCAACAATGCCTACCAAAATATGGCTTCGAAGAGATACGCTCAGAGCGAGCGCTCCCAAGATGTCAGCTTTTTTCTTACCCAGGAAGACAAAGTAAGGAAACTCGTTGGGCTTAACTTGGCGTCTGGCCAAGAATTGGGTGAGATTGTTATGAGGGAGAAAGAACCGCAATTCACCGTGGATACCCGATCAGGGACGGTGTACTACTTTCCGGAAGGACGCAGGATACGGGCAGTGAGTTACTAACGCTAGAAGTTAGCTTGCGAGTAGGCGACGCGCTCAGCAACGCCCATTCGGCGACTATCTAGCGCTTCGATCGCTTCGAGTCGAGGAATGAGTCCGGCGTCGTTCGCAAGCTGGATACTCAAGCCAGGGCGTGCGTTCAGCTCGAGGATGAGTGGACCTTTGTCTTTGTCGATAACGATGTCACAACCGAGATAGCCAAGCTCGGTAACCTCAAATGTGCTGGCGGCGAGGTGGAGTAGTTCGGGCCAATCTGGGATACGTAGCTCGTCTAGGTCCGCGCCTGTGTCCGGATGTGCAGTGACGACCCTATCATGCTGTACGGCTCTAACAGGCTTGCCGCTCGCGATGCCTAGACCCACGCCAATAGCGCCTTGGTGGAGGTTGGCTTTACCATCAGAGACCCGCGTAGTGAGTCGTAGCATGCCCATGATCGGAAAGCCTTTGAAGATTATAAGCCTTATGTCTGGAACGCCTTCGTGGCTAAAGGCTTTGAAGCTTTCGTCGACCCGAACGAGCTCTTCGAGAAAGGCGATGTCTGTTCGTCCGCCGAGTGAATGTAGGCCGCTAATTGTGTTCGTTAGGTGACGTTTGATCTCTGCAGTGGAGATTGGGCTACCATTGGATTTGATGAATTGGTCCTCTTCCCTGCCACGAACCACCAGAATACCCTTGCCGCCACTGCCTTGGGCAGGCTTGGCAACAAACTCAGTCAGCGGAGCGATAATTTTCTCTAACGTTTCTATTTCGTGCTGGGTTTTCACGACGTGGATGAGTTCAGGGATGGCTAAACCAGCTTCGCGCGCGACTATCTTTGTGTTTAGTTTGTTGTCGACCAGAGGATAACGAGAACGATCGTTGTAGTGACCAATGTAGTGCACATTACGTCGGTTCATCCCCAAAACACCATGATTGGTTAGCTTTCTTGGTGAAATCCACATCTAGTCTTTGAAGGCGGCGAACCGCTTGAGTTCCAGTAAGCGGTAGCCGGTGTAGCGCCCTACGAGCATAACGAGCGCCAATGATATGAGGTGCAGCTCTGGAAAGTTGAAGACCAAATGTTCGATGACTTTAACGTTCATGAGTAGGTATGCAGCGATTGCGACCAATAAAGAGCCGCTACCCTGTACGAAAACTTCCTTCGGACCTTCTTCCTCCCAGATGATGGACATGCGCTCGATGGTCCACGCCAAAATAATCATCGGAAAGAAAGTAATCGTCAGCCCTTCGATGAGGCCGAGCCTATAGCTGATGATGCTGAAAATACTAATGATGCCAATGACGATGATGACAAGCGTTGCTATACGTGCAACGAGAAGCAAGTTGAGCGAAGACAAATAGGAGCGGATAAATAGGCCCATGATGACGACTAACACGAAGCTGACAAGTCCCGGGAGTAGCTCCGTTTGCAAGAATGCCAAGGCAATCAAAACTGGCATGAACGTACCCGATGTCCGGATGCCAATGAGGACACGAAGCAATACAACCACCAACGCTCCAATGGGCAGTAGCATGATGAGCTTAAACATACCTTGTTCGGCGATCGGCAGGTTGTAGAGGGACAAAACTAGATCCCCCACTTTTTCTTGGGCCACCAACAAGCCAGAACGTGTCTGGCTGAGCACCGAGAAAGACACCCGGCTATTAGTACCGCCCACGACATCAAGTACTCCGGGTGCACCTGCTTGCCAGATTAGGATGGGTTGATCTTGGCGTTGGACACCTTGTCTCGGGTCGATAATTCGCCAGGTCGTACCATCCCAAACTTGAATGAAATCGATGAGGGACATACGTCTGCGTCCATCTTCGAGTGGGATTACTTGGGCGACGCGTGCGTGATGGCCAGAAGTTCGCAGCAGCTGTACAACTGTTTGGGCTGGGCTGTATTGGTCTAGGAGTAGATTGGCGTTCTGGCCGCGGCTGTTGACCAGTTGTAAGAGCTGCACCGCTAGACTCTGTGGATCAGCGGAGAGGGGCGTGGCGGTCTCGATCAGATCTTGGGCTGCAGTGTTGTAGGGTTCATTCCAGGCGAACGTAGGTTCTGGGCCACTTGGCGGTGGTTCTGCAAACGCGGTTTCAGCGGGTGTGAAGTCCAGCTTGTAGAAGAGCATTTGCCCGCCACTTGATGCCCTTCGAGTCCAATGGGCGCGACGTTGTCCGTCACTGGTCTCTAGTTCGAACCCCCATCCGGATGCGGCTGCCGCTTCGTTAACGAGTTCCCAATTGGATTGCTCCGGGGGTAACGTGAGATATACATGGCTTGAGTCACCCTGGGTCTGGAGCTCGACACGTGCCTCTATTTGCCAAACTTGGGCATCAGTCCGCGGCAACCAGGGGATGTCGTATGTGTTGTGTCTATAGGAGGCAGCACTAAATCCGGCAGCAACTAGCAAGGCGATCAGGACAAGAAACGGCGCTCGGGATTCCATTGCTACTCGGGTAGCGGCTGGATGTACTGACGACCGACGTCAACGAGCGCAAGATCTGTCAGAAAGTTTCGACCTAGAATCATATCGTGTTCCAGGTGCGCACGGTCCGCTAACGTGAAATCGAATGTGTCTGCCACATTGCCAACAATGACCCTCATCTCAACGACCGGTCGCCGAGAGCCCTCTTTATCTGACTGCTGGTAGACACGTACATGACGAAGAATCGGCCGTTCTAATATCTGGACTTCCTCCTCTATGGTCAGTTCGAAGCGAACCCAATCGTCACCATCTCGCTCGAACTGTGTAAGGTTTTCAGCGTGGATGGAACTTGACTGTGCGCCCGTATCGATTCTCGCATTCAGAACAAAACCAGGCGGCTCGATGGTCACCCACTCGACTTCGCCGACGACCATACGTTCATCATGCATGACGACTGGGTCTGGACTATCGCAGGAGATTGGCTGCATTTCTGGTGGTGCTGAGCAGGCAGCTACTTGCGCACGAATCGTTGAGAGCTCTTCGCCGAGATCGGTGAGTTTTGTTTCTACGCCATCGCTGAGTTGTGTCTGAGTTCGGTCTGCCGCCGCTGCGACCACAGCACAAAGTGACGCCAGCTCATGTGAGATTTGATCGTATTGAGCATTATTCTCCGCCACGACAGGTTCGCTCTGTGGCTGAGGTATCATGCAGCCAGTAAGGAGCGAGCCCGCGATTAACGCGAGAGAAAAATTTTGCGCACAGGTCATAAAATTGCGTGTCCTTGCGACCGTAGCCTTAGTCCGTTAACCCAACCCCAGAAGAACGCGAGTATAGCGATTCCAACGCCATCCCACTAACTTAGTGTTATTTGGACTTTGCTTCGTAACTAATTGATATATAGGTCGAAAGAGGTATCGTAGGCCAACACCTGTTCAGGAATTTACATTTGTGAGTGAAAAAATACCGGTTACCCGACTGGATGCTCCAGTCAGCACACGAGTTGCGAATGAATCGCTCGAAGAGGGTAACGATCTACTTTTAGACAGCATTCACGATTTTGCTAACAAGCTCACGCAACCAGGTGCGCGAGACGCGTTGCAGCGTTACGTAGATTGGCAGATCGCGCAACGGAATGCGGAAGACGTCGATGCGGTTGAGCTCGACCCTTCCCTTGTTCCGGATTTTGTGCCCATATCAATAAATCTAGATTTAACAACCGCTTGTAACTATCAGTGCGACCATTGTGTGGACCTGGATATTCTAAATACAGGTATCCGCTACGATCACGAAAAACTCCTGTCGTCTCTCGAGCTTATGACTCAGCGGGGTTTGAAGTCGGTCATTGTGATCGGTGGTGGCGAACCCACTTTGTATCCGAAGTTTGGCGAGACAATTCGTTTTATGAAGTCGCTTGGGCTGCAAGTCGCGATCGTCTCCAATGGGACGGGTAATCTGAAAATTGCTGAAGTCGCTGATTGTATGGATAAGAACGATTGGGTTCGTCTCTCTCTCGATTCGGGAGCGGATGAAACTTTTCAAGTAATGCACAATCCTCGCAAAGCATTTTCGCTCTATGACATCTGCGGTGCTGTGCCTAAGATAAGGGAAGCAAATCCGGATGTGACTGTCGGGTTCTCATATATTGTCACCTGGCGAGGAGCGAACATAAACGACCGGGACATCGTTGAGAACTTGCATGAAATTGCGCTGGCGACTCGACTTGCCAGGGATTCGAAATTTTCATACATCAGCTTCAAACCGTTCCTTACGAGAGATGAGATAAACAATGCCGAAGTTATTGGCATCGGTGAACAATCACACAAAGAGGCGATTGTGGCTGCGATTCAACAGCAAGTTGATGAGGCAGTTCAGTTGGAGACGGACGATTTTAAGGTGCATCGCTCGACCGGGCTCAAAGCGCTGCTCGAAGGGCAGATTCAGAAGTTAGAAAAACAGCCGCAACAATGCCATATGCAGTTTTTTCGCCAAGTGCTCAGTCCGCTAGGACTATACAACTGTCCCGTATATAGAAATCAAGAACATGGCAAACTTGGTGACAAGAATGCGGTTAGCGATGTGCAGGCGTATGACGCGACGCGTGGTGTTGCGGCAAACTTGATTCGCGATTTCAATGCGACGACCAACTGCGAAAAAGTCACTTGTCTATACAACGACGTGAACTGGTGGATTGAAGGGCTAATCCAAAACCCTGATGCACTGGCCAACTTGAGCGATAACGTCTCGGACCCTGACTACTTCTTGTAGTTTTCCATGTAGATGGCTGAAGCCTGGTAAACGTCTTCTACAGAGATTCGGTCCATGCAAATCCGTTCTTGTAGCGGGCAGATCTTTTTCTGACAGGGCCCGCAGGGGACTGCGACTTTAACGATGGTTTCTTTGTCATGACTGGTGTCTGTCCAACGTTGTTCTGTCGGTCCGAAAATTGTTACGCGAGGTGTGTCGAAGGCGCGCGCGTAGTGGCGAGGCCCCGTGTCGTTGCCCAGCAGTAGAGCGGATTTGTTGATCAGGGACTTTAGTTCACCCAAATTCAAACATGGATCCGCCAGTAATGTGCAGGTCTCGGACATGTTGTCCGCGATAGCTTGTGCAAGCGGTTCTTCACCAGGCCCGGGACTAATGACGATCGTGGCCCCGTTCTTCCGTACGAGCTCGTCTGCCACACCAGCAAACCGTTCGGGATGCCAACACTTTGAAGCACCAAACTTGGCACCCGGACAAATAGTCACTATAGCGTTCGACGTGTCGACGCCTTCTGCTGACAGGCGCGTTAACGTCGCATTGTCCTCGTCACTTGTGGTGTAAAGCGTTAGGCGATCTCCGGGTGACTCGCATCCCAGCGGTATAGCAAAGTGTTCGTAATAGTCGACCAAGGGCAGAGGCTCGAACTTGTTGTTTAGTCGATTTGGCACGGGGATAGGATCGGTGAGAAGCCAACTTCGGGCATCTCGCGCGAAGCCTACCCGACGTTTCGCGCCGATTCGCCAGATAGTCCAGGCTACCCGCAGGGAGTTTGGCAACAGGATCGCCAGATCAAAGTCCTGCGCGCGCAGAGAGGCAAGCCAACTGCGATAGTCCTTTCGGTTGGTATCCTTGTCAGGCCAATAGTGAACGTCACCCAACCATTCGCTGCCAAGTACAATACTGTGTAGGTGGCGGTACATAAGGAACGAAACATCCGCGTCGCTGAAACGCTCATGAATGGCCTTTAGAAATGGTGTCGCCATGACAACGTCGCCTACCCATGTTGGCAGGACAACTAGAACTCGACGTGGCTCTGTTAAGAACTTCAACGGTTCGATGATTATGGCTCCGGTTTCCTGTAATCGTAGTTTCAGCTGGCGCGAAGAGCCCAAGTCTATAGCTTATGGACCAAAGTCGTTACACTCCGGCGCACGATCTTATCCATAGTCTTAAGCTTATTGATGACGACAAGCAACAAAATATACACGCCTGAAACTCTACTCGAGACAGTCGACAAACTGCGAGAGAACAGCAATACGATTGTGTTCGGCAACGGCTGCTTTGATCTCTTGCATGTCGGCCACGTTCGTTATCTCGAAGCGGCGCGTGCACTCGGCGATGTCCTGATAATTGCAGTGAATACTGATGAGTCTATTGCGCTGAATGTAGGTCGAGAGTCACCAATAAATACTTATGAGGAAAGAGCTGAAGTCATCGCAGCACTGGCTTGTGTGGACTTCGTCATTCCTTTGGCAGACGAGACCCCGATCCCGCTTTTGGAGCTTCTAAGACCAGACATTCAGGCGAAGGGTACAGATTACACTCTGGCGCAGATGCCGGAAGCTGACACCATTTCACGCATAGGTGCGCGCGTTGAATTTGTCGGGGACGAAAAGACGCACTCGTCTTCTGCCCTGCGCAGGGAGCTCCGACACCGTTCCTGAAGCCGGAACGATCTCTCTTCGAACGTGTCATAGATTAGTATCCTGTGCTGTGCGTGAATGGTGGCGCAGCGCATTCGACCAGCTAGATAACGAGCTAGATAATATGGGGGAGGGTTCCTATGTTGCGTACGATTTTAAGGTCTATGTCGATTGTATTGGTCTTGTCCTGCGCTGTGCCTACTGCTGCGGACCAGCTGGATGGCGAATCTACATCTGAGAAATCATCTAACGTTACCGAACCTGCATACATGAGGATCGAAGAGTGCGTTCTTGCTAAGCAGATAAAGACCATTGAGGCGATTAGCACTCGTCTGCTCCTTCTGAAAGGTCGCAAACAAGACTATTGGCTCAACCGGTTACCGAAGGAGTGTCGCGGTTTGCAGAAAGATATGTCAATTTCTTATAGTCGTAGAGGCTCACGCGTGTGTGCCCACACTCGTTTTGAGGCCCGTCACCGAAGCTCTGAACTTGATATTGGTGCGAGTGCGAGCTGCTCGTTTGGCCGTTTCGAACGGGTTAGCGTTGAGCAAGTAACGATGCTCCGGCGCTCCCAACAATAAGGGTATGCTTTTTTTATTAGGGTTTTAGGCATAGGATAAGGCTGATTCTAGGGAGGATCGACATGAAAAAACTACATCGAAACGCGTTGGCTTGGGGTATTGGACTCATGATTTCAGCAACCAGTGTGCTGGCGACTGGAAATGAAAAAACTGAGAAAGACACTGTCATCAAAAAGGGCGACATAGTCACCGTAAAGGCGGATGAGAAGATCTGCAAACGCGTAGCTCAGACTGGTACACGCTTTAAGAAAAAGGTCTGCATGCCTGCGAGCGAATGGGCAGAACTCCAGCGGGATAGCCAGGAAACACTGCGAGCGGTCGCAGGACCCGCGGGTAATTCCGGCAGTTAGAGTTAGTTAACGGGTTTGACTTTTACTCGACGCCCATTGCGTTCTGACACCAGATTAAAAGTCCCTAACATGCCTTCGGTTATGGTGACTTCGTCTCCGTTACTGTAACGGCGGGCTTTGCTGCCTTCTATTTCGCGCCATACTTGGCCATCGTTCATCGTGAGTTGGTGGCGCGAATAGGGGAGCTTCTCGACTAGAGAAATGGTGAGACGTTTCGGTCCTGATTGTAACGCAACTTGACGGGCGGACTGTTCAGCGGGACGCGCGTTGTTTTTGTAGTCATACAAGGTCTCAATCCGGATCCCACTGTTGAGCAAGCGCGCGATCTTGTCATAACACTGCAGACGCTGCACGGTGTCCTCTTTGGCGCCGCAAATAAGCACTTCGCGCTCGACATCTGCATTAGCGTGCCAGCTCGTAAACAGTGAGCCCACCAAGACAACTAACAAATTGATCCTCACGTGCATCTCCCCCCCCCCGATAAACACAGCATTCAATTATGCGGTTTCTTTGTGAGCGCGTGCAAGCAGTGTCGTTTGACAAAATATACTTTGCGTTGCCAAAGCCAATTTGATACTTTTTTCTGTGGGAGGAGGTTTTGCTCGAAGACGATCGCATTCAGCTGCGGTGTCTGGGAAGCGAAAGATTCGAAGTTGCGCGATGGGACTCTGGGGAGAGAATTCATTGTGTAGGTCTAGCGTGACCTTGACGTTTGCCACAAGATTGCTGTGCGTTTATTGAGTAGAGCATCCTAGTCGAGAAACTATTGGATGGGGATTTACTCTTATGAAGCGGTTTGCACGTGGTGCGTTCCTGCTGCCCTTTTTTCTCTTTGTGCCATTATCAACGTCGTATGCGGCGGATGACGATGAATCAATTGAAGAGGTAGTAGTCACAGGAACGTACATTAAGCGACAAAACCAAGCCGACCTTGCTTCGCCTTTAGCCACAGTGGGCATAGAGGATATGGAAGCTAACGGTTGGACCAACTTGGAAGACGTCGCTGAAACCTTAACCTACAACCCCAGTTCCTATGGCCGATCAGGTCTAGCAACTGGTTGTTGCGGCACGACTCGGAGTATTGAGTTACGTGGTCTTGGAGTGTCATCGACGCTCACTCTCTTGAACGGCAAACGGACGGCTTCGAATGCGAGCCTAGCCGGAAACGATTTTACCAACATCAAAACCCTAATTCCGATGATCGCTCTAGATCGTATGGAGACATTGTTGGATGGTGGCGCTGTGTTGTATGGATCGGATGCTGTGGCTGGTGTTGTTAACTTTATTACTCGCGATGACTTCGAAGGCTTTGAACTTCGTACTGGTGGTAAAGAAATTGATGAGTCCGGCCAACATGAAATACAGATGCTAGTTGGTGGCGGTAATGAGCGCATACACGGTGTGTTCGCGGTGTCGTATGAACACCTCGATCACATGAAGCAAAGTGAGCGACCATTTACGCTACGGAACAACACATCTTCGTTTGGTTCTCCGGGCACCTACATTTTGAGTGGTAGACCGTCACTAGCCGGTGGTGGGGATGTCATCCTCAACAACGGCCTCAATGGCGATATCAATTATTCATCCGTGTGGGATACCGCGGCACTTGATCCTGACTTCGGTGGAAGTCTCACTGTCGCAGATCCTCACTGTCGACCGGATTTGGTCCCAAGCAAAGGGAATGGTGTACCCAGTGGTGGTCAGCCTACGGCAGACTTTCCGCTCGGATTGTGTCGAAGTACCTATCAGCCAAACAACTCGATTACGCCGGAAGAAAACACCTGGATGTTTTATACCCATTTCGATATTGAGTTAAACGATCACAATAGCCTAGCGATCGAATCCAGCATGTTCCGTCAGGAATCCTCTACTCGATTCATTGGCAGTTTTCCGTTGACCAATGGCGCCGGTCAGTTGATCGTGCCGTCAACTCACCCAAACAATCCGTTCGGCGTTGATCTAAATTGGCGCGGCCGACCGCTGGTTTAGCTTATGAACCTGCTGAAACCCAAGGCGAAAGTATCGGTACTCGTTTTTCCTTGACGTTGGATGGCGATTTTGGCCAGTTCTTCAGTGGTGAGCGTGCCCAAAACTGGACCTATGCTCTGAGTGTTCAGTATTCCGAAGCTTTCGATACAGGAGACCGGCCAGATACCGATCTGCGATTGCTGCAACTGTCTTTGGATGGTTACGGTGGGCCTGATTGTCCGCTGCGGTTCGTTGATGGATCTTTTGGTCCAACAGCGGGTCTGGTACCCGGCAGCGGTGCTTGTCAGTACTACAGCCCGTTTGGTGCGGACATCTACAACGATCCGTTAGACCCCAACTCTGGGTTGAAGCAGGACCGTTCCGTGGTCGAATACAACGCTCGCACCGAATCTCACTCTTATACAGAGCGTACGCTGCGAACGATCGAAGGACACGTAACGGGTGATGTATTTGAATTACCTGGCGGTACAGCTGGTCTCGCGATCGGTTTCCAAAATCGAAATGAAATCCGTGAGGCTGCGCGAACCAACTTCCAACGTGGGGCTTGGCAAGGGTTCCTCACACCGCGGCTTGGTGGTAAAGGTTCGCGATCAATCGATGCCTACTTTGCAGAAATGTACTTACCGATAACAGAAAGTATTGACGTGCAACTTGCTATACGACAAGAAGACTATGGTGATGTTGACTCAACGGATCCGAAAGTAGCTGTGAAATGGTCGCCGCTGAATCAGCTTTCTTTCCGTACTTCTTGGGGCACGTCGTTTAGAGCGCCTTCGCTCTTCCACGTCGTCGGTAATGACCGAGAATCGACGGTTACAGAAATCCAGGATCCTATACATCCAGATGAAGGACCAGTTAACAGAGGTACTTTCAAGACGATCATTACTTCGAAGAATTCGAATCTTGAGCCAGAGGAGTCTGAAAACTGGAACTTCGGTATATCGTGGATTCCGGAACTTGATTATGGCGAACTCCAGATTGACTTTGATTACTGGACCTTCGAGTTCGAAAAGCAGATTTTGGCAGAAAACCCTCGGCAGTTGGTTGCGGATGATCCCTGTGGACCCGCGATTACACGAGATAGTCTAGTACCACTTCCTGCAGGTGCTTCGTCGCTATTTTACGGAAGTTGCTCTGGCACGGTTGGTGCAATCCTTTTGATCAACTCAAGTTTTTTCAACGCTGGCACGATCGAAACATCAGGTTTCGACATCAAGGCGCGTTACGCGTTTGAGATGGGCGAGAATAACTTTGTAATCAGAAGTGATACGTCAATTGTTGATGAATACGAAGTCCAAGCCAGTGCGAACGGTGCGGTGATCGATGGTCTTGGCTTCTACAACAACTGGAACCCAGGACGAGCGATGCCGGAAGTTCGATCGAACTTGTTCTTCACCTGGATGCGAGATCGACACACAGCCAACCTAACTGTACGTTATATCTCTGATCTATTTGGTGACGTATTTAGCTTTGCCGAACGATCACTTCCTCAGTGCGACGGTGGCGGTGACTGCCCTGCTGACCGAGATGTGAGCGATCACGTTGAAGTTGATTTGCAGTACAACTACCGATTCGGGTCTGAACAACAGTTCCAGGTGACTGTTGGTGCGGTTAACATCTTTGATGAAGAGCCACCAGATCTTTACTTCAACTCATATGTCCCAGAAATCCATAATCCGTACCTTAGACAGGTTTATGGTCGGGTGAGTGCTTCTCTCTAGTTGTTGTTGAAGCTAGATCGAAACTAGAAAACCCCGCTTTTGCGGGGTTTTTTATTGCCTGCGATTCAGTGCGATGCAGCCAAAGGTGATGTGTTGCTTGTACTTGGACTAAAGCCTGAGGCGCGCTCGTCGGCATAGGTGGGCGCGAGCTCAGATTCAGGGTCACCTGCAATTCGTGTACCCCGCAAGACTCGCGGATAAGACTCGTCGAAGGGACAAGCTCGATGCATGAGGCATCGATTATCCCAAACGACGATGTCTCCGACCTGCCAAGTATGGCGATAGACTCGTGGTGGCTGGCATGCTTGCGTTAGTAGCTCTGTTAAGAGCGTTTCAGATGCTTCTGGGTCCATGCCTAGGATGCCATACGCGTGACGGCCGGTGTAAATGGATTTTCTCCCGGTTTCAGGGTGTTGTTTGATTATGGGCCGCAGTGGTGCACCTTTGTCATGCAGACCGTACAGGTTGTCAGTTTTGTGTTGATAGCCCGCTTTTTCTTGGGAGTAGTACAGTGAGTGGAAAGCGGAAAGTCCTTCGAGCTTGTTTTGCGTGGCTTCATCGAGCGCATCCCACGCCGCTCTCATATCGGCGAATTCTGTTTCGCCACCTTCTGGAGGCAAAACTCGTGCAGCGAGCATTGCAACTTTCGATGCCAGTGGCATATATGTGCTATCCGTGTGCCAGCCTTCATTGCCTTTCAAGATCTGGTACTGATACTCGTGAGGTTTGGTTACGCTGCCGTCCGGTTTCGTGTTGGATATGGCAACAGTTGCCCCTTTCTGCTTGGGGTTGAGTTGTTCGGGGATCCCAAATCGGGCGGCAAACTTTCCTTGTTGGTCGTCATCAAGGTTTTGCCCAGGAAACACAAGCATGCCGTATTCTAGGAATTCCGCGTACAAAGCCTGCCAGGTGGCTTCTTCTAGCGAGGTAAGATCGATGTCAGTGATGGTTGCGCCGAGCGTCGCATCTATTGGTGTAATCGTGAAGTTCATATTGGCTCCCCTGTGTTTAGCCGGTTCATTTTAGCGCCTGGTGGCCCTAGAAAGAAAATCCGCGACTTCAGTTAACTAGGCTTCGGAAGTAAGCCTTGGCCGTCGCGATTTCCACAAGCAGTTCGTCCCGGTTGCTTAACAATGTTTCAGTTGGGACGCCATCAAAGTCTGGCGTCTCTAGGTTTTGAGCAAGCCGCTGCAGATTCGCTTCCGAGAGGGTTCTCTCCAGATCGTTGAGACGGGCGAGCCAGGTCCGAGCGATCGCGATGGCACGATCCTGCTCAATCAGTCCCGGCTGATTTTTTACCGTCACATAGATCGCACCGGTATGTGCGTGGGCGGTTGGCGCCAGCATAGAAAAGTGAAACGGTGTTGCGAAGCCTGAGTAGCTGCGCTCGTTGCCTGACGCGCGCAGAGCAAACCAGGACGTTTCCGTTACAGGAAAATTGATGTCGATATTGATCCGGGAATTACCCGCTATCGGAGTCACGCGATGGACGACTTCACCGTTTTGTAGAAGCTCAACCTGAGAGATGCTGTCGCGCTGAGGGTTGAACGAGATCTGTCCTTTTATTTGCACACTTTGGGGCGAGTCTATCGTCACATCTCCACCTATGTCAGCACCATTTATCGCCAGAGATGCGATAGGCCCTGTTGTCACGAACGTTTGACCTGCACGTACTGCGTCCAACCATTTGTCATACGACAATGCTCCGGCGACCTTAGTGTAAAAACGCTCATGCCCGGGAATGTTTTGGTCGGCGCATGGGTAATCGGTGCCTGCAGTTGGCGCGACTCTGTAACCTAGATTCAAGATGTCATACCAAACTTGGTAGCCGCCCCTATTAAATTGCAGGACCTCAAGAAAATGCAGCATGTTGTGTTGTAGGAGAATGCCAAGACTGTCATAGGGCGAGACTGGCCCGGATTCGAAGCCTGCGTGGGCAAACCCGTTTAAGCCGCCTTGCGCGGTTGATGCCTCCCAGATTAGTCGATAGATGAGGTATTTTTCAGCATTGAAAATAGGTTCCTTAGCGCCGAGCGTGATTGTGTGACCTAAATAATGTGTGCGCGGATTCTCTTGCCCTGTCGCGAGGATGTAGTTGCCTTCCTGATAGTGGCCAGCGGCGCCGAACGCGTATTGTGGTGCGATACGAAAATTTCGCACCTTGCCCATTTGCAGTAGATTCGCGACATGAATATCTTCTGCCTGCATCTGCGCCGAGATCTTAGGGTTCAGATCGGGGTGTGGACGTTGGATGTGGATGTGGTCATCGGCGCTGTACCATCCTTGAGCTGGCATATTGACCCAACGCGTGAGCTCAATTGTCTGCGAGACCTCACCATGACTAGGCACATCTACCTCGATGGCAGCCCGTTCATATTCTGGTCCTTTGGCAACGATGATCTTCGCAACCCCCGGGGCTAGTTTTATCGTCGCCTGACCTGTCGAATAGAACTGGGTTGCAGCCGCGTAGGGGTTTGTAAGACGGTCGGTAAATGCAGCAACAGCCTCGGTTAGGCTGGTGAGACCAGCACCAGAATCGCTCATGTCGCAATCCCCGCCAAACATGAGTGGGTCTTCGGCAACAATGAATGCCCCACTATTGTCCTGCACCTGCACTCGGGCAGGCACCACAGCGCCGGTCGCTTTGTCGACGATAGTGAGTCTAAGCGTGCCACCTGGAATGTCCGAGGACTGGGCGTCATGGCTCCATAAGCCGACCAAGACGCAGACGAGTAGGGCGAAGTAACTGGGCATGATGCAATCCTATTGAGTCGGATGCGTTCAGAGTAGCACTCACGTCGCTACTGCAGAACTGTAAAAACGTATGTGCTACTGCGTGTCGGTCGCGTATAAAATGTGTTTAATATCGAGTCTAGATAGCAGAAGGGGAAGAACAATTAACGGTATTGATTACATAGCGAGCATCTTAAAGTCGGAAGGCGTCGAACTAATGACGTGTTATCCGAGTAACCCCTTAATAGAAGCGGTGGCGAAGCAAGGCATTCGTCCCGTTGCGTTCCGCCATGAGCGAGGGGCAATCATGGCGGCTGACGGGATTAGTCGAACTAGCGATCGACAGAAATTCGGCGTCGTTGCGATTCAATCCCAAGCCGGTGCGGAAAACGCCATGGGGGGTATCGCACAGGCCTATGCAGACAACGTTCCGATTCTTGTTCTACCAGGTGGTGTGTTCCTCAACCAGATTGGTGTAAAGCCGAATTTCTCTGCGCTCCAGCACTACCAACACATCACGAAGCGGATTGAGGCGATCTATCGGCCTCAGGATGTAGGGGCCGCGATGCGCAGAGCAATCCATGCGCTCAAGACTGGACCAGGTGGACCGGTAGTGCTCGAACTCACGGCGGATGCGTGTGATGCCGAAGTACCAGAAAAAAATCAAAACTATCAATCACCCGTAGCAGCTCAGGCGCAACCAGCGGCCGGTGATATAAAGGACGCGGTCAAAGCGCTTTTGGCTGCGAACAATCCGGTGCTTTGGGCAGGACAAGGTGTCCTCATGTCGCAAGCCACTGAGGAGCTCAGAGCACTTGCCGAACTAGTCGGCGTGCCAGTTTTCTGCACGATGCCTGGTAAATCTGCCATGGATGAAAGGCACCCATTGTCGCTCGGTTCAGGCAGTGGTCTCACAACCAAGGCGGCTGGCAAGTGGCTAACGGGTTGCGATTTGATTCTCGCGCTCGGGTCGAGCTTAACGCGCACCTTCTATGGACAACCGATTCGCAATAAGAAGGTCTTGATCCAAAATACGGACAATCCAGACGACATTAACAAAGATGAAAACGTTGATATTGGTCTGCTAGGTGATACTAAGTTGACATTGTTGGCCATCCTCGAGGAGGTTAAGGCGCAACGCGGCGAGGAACCTGCCGACAGTTCCGCATTGCAGGCTGAGATCGCGAGCGAGAAGACGGCGTGGTTGGCCGAGTGGCAGCCCTTACTCGAGTCGTCTGAGGAGCCACTCAATACCTATCGCGTCATTAATGAGATCAACAATGTGCTCGATAATGAAAACAGCATCGTGACCCACGATGCAGGCGCGCCACGTGATTCGATTGTTCCGTTCTACAACGCCACATCACCCCATAGTTATGTTGGTTGGGGAAAAACAACACATTTGGGATTTGGTATTCCACTGATGATCGGTGCCAAAATGGCAAATCCAGATAAGTTCTGCCTGAACTTGATGGGTGACGGTGCGTTTGGCATGTCCGGTCTCGACATCGAGACTGCCGCGCGCAGTGGCTTTGCGATAACAACCGTCTTGCTAAACAACGGCGGGATGGCGACTTATCCCGGCGGCTTCCCGACCGCCCGGGAGGAGTTTGGTGTTTCTCATATGCAAGGCGACTACGCGAAAATTGCTGAGGGGATGGGGGCGGTTGGTCTGACAGTGAAAACAGTGGCAGACATGGCACCTGCACTTGAACAGGCTAAAACGTTGAATGCGGACGGCAAGACAGTATTGATCGATGTGCACTCAAATATGGAGCCGAAAAAATCTCGTTACTAAAATTAAGTAAGTATTAATTGCAACCTCGCGCGTCTCGTTTGGTTGTTGGCGCAAAATGGATTTGCCGATGAAGTGTTTCACCGTGTGTTGCAAACACCAGAAGATTGATTTTCTGTGTCGCGCAGTGAAAGGACCCAATAAATGTGTCATGGTGTGTTTTGAACAAGTATGAGGAGACTCAGATGAGTGCCACAAGTTGGGAAGTAACGCGATTGTCAGGCAGCTTGGGTGCTGAGATAAGAGGCGTGGATTTGGCCGCGCCAAGTGATGCTGATGTCGAAGGCATAAAGGCGCTGTTGCTAGAAAACAAAGTGGTGTTCTTCCCCGGACAAAACATCAGCCTTGATCAACATGTTGCGTTGGGCGAGTGTTTCGGCCCGATAGAAAGCCACCCGAACTTGAAAAATCCTTTTACCGATCATCCGGGAGTTTTTGAGTTAGCCGCGACCCAAGGCGGGATTGCTGATGAATGGCATTCAGACATTACGTTTGAGGATCAGCCTTCAATTTGCTCAGTACTGCACATGGTCAAATGCCCTGAGGTTGGTGGCGACACCATGTGGGCGAGTTTAGAGCGCGCCTATGATGAGCTGTCAGCACCGATGCGCGACTTATGTGAGTCGTTAACTGCGCTCCATGATGCGTTGCCCCACAACCGTCCTGATAAGATGGCCATTCATCCTGTTGTGCGCGTGCATCCTGAAACAGGCAAGAAATCACTGTTCGTGAACGAGCATTTCACCCGTCGTATTGTGGAGATGAATTGGGGAGAAAGTCGGGCTCTGCTCAATTACCTGACGGAGTGGGTAAAGAATGCACGATTTACTGTCCGCTATCGCTGGACACAGGGAACCGTTGCGATATGGGATAACCGTTGTACGCAGCACTTCGTACTCAATGACTTTGATTCCGAGCGGATCATACAACGCGTAACGATCATGGGGGACGTAGTCACTGGTGCGCAAGCACCGCAGTACGAGCCGTTCGTCCAAGAAGGACCGCTATCTGCGACCAGCCGTCATGACCGGCAATTATCCCACTTTCTGAAATCTAAGGGCGTTGAAGCGGCCAACAAGCCCGATCAACTCGATTCAGCCCAGGAGAGGTAGTCCGGCCATGGATTCCTCTTGGGAGGATGTTCACCTCCACCCGGTTTATCCGTTGAGTATCAGACTCTCGGTTCACCGGAAGCTCTAGCCCTGAGGTCCTATTCAGGGCCCAGATCTGCTAGGAAACGGAGTTCGCCACCCAAGCGATGCCCAGAGCGACTATCGCAACCACTATCCCGCAGTAACCGATATTGCGGAACATAGCGTCGTCAGCCGCCTCGTTTTGCGATGACTGATCCATATCATGTACCTCTTTCTCATGAATGATCACTTGAGTGTAGGCGGGTACAGCAAGTACGGCTTGGGCGATGATCATTTTGAGAAGGGAATCACATAGAAAATCAAATCCTATTTCTGATATGAATAGGGATTTGGGAATCGACTATGGAAGGGGATAGTTCGTATCTCGGGGGTTTCAAAGCTCGGGTCGATCAATTTGGGCTCAAGCGGGCGGTCTTTTGGTATCTGACGACCCTGATTGAGCGAACTTTCAAGGTGCATGTGCACTACGTATTTGTGACCCAGAGCATTCCAGATCGACAAGACTTTTTCCCACCGGAGGGGTATGAGCATCGCGCAGTCGCCCCAATCGATCTGCTACCCTACGTCCCCGTTTGCGATGAGTTAAGTGAAGAGATGCTCAGAGAATCGGAGGCGAATAAAGATACCTGCTTAGCAAGTTTCTATCAGAACGAGCTCGTGGGTTTTGACTTCTCCTCGACCTCAAGAGCACCCGTGACAGATCAACTCGATTTCGTGGTACCGAGCGGATTTCGATATGGCTACAAAGGTTGGACGCATCCAGATCATCGGCGCAAGAAGCTGTCCCAGGGTCGAATCGAGCTACACAAAACATTGCGAACCGCGGCGATGTTCTACATAAAAATCAACAACTACCCCTCTCTCCTTCGTCCATACAGATATCCAGGGGCAAGGCGGATGCACACAGGGTATGTGGGATGGATTGAATTCCGGGAGCGACAAATCCCTTTTGCAAGTCGTCGAGCCAAGTGGGTTGGGTGTGAATTTGCACCGAAGGGTGAAACGCTGAAACGACGGTATACGGAAACCTAACAAGCTCGGTCAACCATTTCGATTTTGGATCGTTTAACTATATACAGCCAAGAAGTAGATGGAAATGAGATGAAAATTATTAGTATTGCAGCGGTAACCGGGGTTTTGTTGGCGCCAATGGCGTTTGCGGAGCCGGGTGACAAAATCGAACGTCATTTGGACCGGAAAGGTGATCGAATCGAACATCATCTTGACAAAAAAGGTGACAGAATCGATCGGAAGCTTGATAGGAAAGGCGATCGCATCGACCGTCGACTGGACCGAAAGGCCGATGTGGCGGAAGCACACGGTCGCGATCGACTCGCGAATAAGCTCGACCGCAAAGGCGACCGCATAGATCGCAATCTAGATCGACGCGGCGACCGCATCGACCGCCGTTTGGACCGGAAAGGCAACAAAATCGACCGACGCTTAGATCGTAAAGGTCAGCGTATCGATCGGCGTCGTTCCTAAATACGCCTAAGTCCTCCCCGAGGGCGCGGTTGATGTACTGTCAACCGCGCCTTTTTTGCTATCTTGGGTCTCTGGGAAACAAGAAACAAGAAACAAGAAGCAAGAAACAAGGGAGAATGAGATGAAGCTAGCTGTAGAATTTCCGAGTGTTGCTTATCGCGAAGGCGGTGAGGCAGTGCGAAAGATGGCGACTGCGATCGAGGATATTGGGTTCGATCAGTTAGAAGTGTTTGACCATGTTGTCATGGGCTATCCATTGCCAGAACGGCGCACACGATATCCGGCTCAAATGCCAATTCTAGAGGCGCTCATGGCGTTGTCTCACTTCGCGGCCGTAACGTCAAAAATCGGGTTAGGTACGGAAGTTCTTGTGCTTCCGCAAAGACAGCCTGTGCTTGTTGCTAAGCAGTTCCAGACACTGGATACACTGTCCGGCGGCCGAGCTCGCCTCGGTTTGGGCGTGGGTTGGCAGCCTTCAGAATTTGAGGCGCTGTCGGAGGCCTATGCGAATAGAGGGGCGAGGACCGATGAAGCGATTGAGTTAATACGCAGTTATTGGCGTGATGAACAAATTGATTACGAAGGTGAACACTATACGGCGGTTGCCATGGCGATGGAGCCAAAGTCTATACAAGGCGGTGATCTACCGGTCTGGATTGGTGGTGTCGCGCCACGTGCGCTTGCGCGTGTGGCCAAGTACGCAGATGGCTGGTTGGCACCGGCGATTGAGGATGCAGATGTGGCCAAGAGTGCTTTGCGAACAATTCAAGAAGGGATGCAGTCCAATGGCCGCGACCCTGATGGCTTAGGCTCACAAATGATGCTCACCGTGCCACCACGAAATAACTCTGACAAAGACTTCTATGCGGATCTAGATCGGGTTGTGGAGCGCGCCGCGGAAGTCAATAGTTGGGGGATAGAGTGTGGATCACTTAACGCCACAGCCATATTTCAGGCTGGTGCGCGAAGTATTGATGAAATGCTGAGTGTGTTGGCGGAATGTTATACCCGGATAAAATCCGAGGTAGGTTAGCCATTCCACCAAACGCTACCTAGCTTCCGGAAACAGCAGGTGGGATCACCCAGATCGGGGATGTCCAAGCCCGTTCTTGAAGGGTTTTCTTGAGGTCCGAACGTGGTTGGACGCCTGCCTTTACTGCGTCCCAGGTTGACCAGCGACATGTTGGATTCTCGAGAACACGAGCGTAGTAGAACGCTCGATGATCTGGGTTGAAGTCCGGGTCTTGCCAAGCCATTTCCAGGTTGGCAGCGCCCACGTTCTGTGTGATCGAGCAGTCCGTGAGATTTACTTTGGCACCGTTATCGGGGCATCGTTGCGTATCAGGATCTACTGCTCCACCATCAGAGCACGCGATGTCATAGACGCGCTCGTGGTTCTCGCCATCCGCCGTCCAGCCTTTCACAATTTGCAATCGCTGTAATGCGGCCGAGTTTGGATCACGGGTTGCCATCGCGATGAGCCGGGGCGCGCCGTCGCCCGCACTATGAAGTTCGGCGCCCATTGGTACGCCGGTTCGGTAGGCGGCGGTCAGGGAAGTGGCGGTCAGGGTTGATCCATTTGATAACACATCTTCTGGGTAGTCATAGCTCGCAAACAAGCGGATCTTAATTCTGGGTCCTGATGTGGCGAATGTTTCTTTGCGGCGGAACGCCTGATAAATCGCATCCCGCGTATTCGACTCAGCCCAAACACCAGTTAGGCCAGAAGCACTCCAGGTTTCGTATGCACCAGTGGCATAGTTGGAACCATCGATGTCTTTGACGTTAACTCGGCCGGCTGCTTTGATGACTTCGGCATCTCCATCCGAAACCGGAACGGAACCGCGCCGACTCCCATCTGCATCTAACAATCCGACTTTGGAGAAAAAGTTAGATTCATCTAAGGAAGCGGCACCAGTGTGTGTATCGGAAGCGCCCACGAAGCCAAACTGATAGGCGTTGGTGATCCCGGAGTCTGCTAGTGTCATGCCATCAAGTAGTGCTTCCCGTGCATAAGAGCCCTTGGGTTCACTATAAAGTGTGGTCGCTACGCGATAAGGCATGATCTCGAAGTCAGCCCACTCATCTGTATCAGATAAGAGTGGATGCGTCTCTGATGTACCCTTGACCTGAGTAATTTCGACGAGAGGTTCATTGCGGATGCGTTTGCGCGCCCATTCGTCATCAACTGGGTTGTTCGCCCAATCAACCATTTTGAACATTTGGCCGTTGGACCCGTTTGAGTTGTGCGGTATCGCCAATGTTTCAATGCCGTTGTTACGCAAACCATCCATCCAATCCCAAAGTCCCTCCGGGTTTTGGCTGTGGAAACGAGAGAAGGGCATAGCGGGTAGCTTGTCTGCGCCTTGGAAGATGACGTTTCGATGCAGATTGCCGCGATCGTCTGTTGACGATGTGAATTCGTAGGCGACGAAGGTTGTGAAATTGCCAGGATCGTTGTGGGCTTCTGCGGCAACAATAATGTCAGCCCACGCATCCTTGGCGATTTGGTTCAACATGTCACCATCGACGGAGCCGTCAGTAATACGCCTTAGTGTCTCAGGTAAGAAGGTGCTAAACGCTTTGACCCGCTGAGGGAGGCTTTCGAAATTCTGGTTTGACGGCATGTTGAGATCATGCAGATCTTGGACGTGACCGTAGCGGGAGAATTCGGATGTAGTGTCAGCTGCAGACATAACAGCACCGAGGAACATTGCGTGGTCGGTGACAGCGTAGAAATCAAGTGGCGCACGCAATTGCACATCAAAGCCAGCAGGGTGCTTGATCGCTTCGCCCTTGGCGTAGCGGTAAGCATCGTATGGTGAGGCTACCGTTCCAAAGGCAAAAGCATCGAACGAATAGTTTGTGTGTACATGTAAATCACCAAAAAATGCCTGTCGTTGGGCATTATCGCTCGGCTTGGCATTGATTGTATCCGGGGGCATTGGGAGCTGTGCCCCACCGAATCTGCGCGCATTCGTTTGATCTGCAGCCTCTGCGGTAACGTCTGTTACAACCTCAGCAGGCGGATTTTCTGCATTTGTTGGCTTTTCTTGTCCACACGCCGCAACGATTAGACCAAAGCTTAGCCACACTATGTAAGAGCCTAACTGTTTCATGCTGATTCCCCCTCAGAGCAAAGATGCGTATCTTAAGGAAATCAGCTTAAGGATTAAGTCTCAGTGACGCCATCGAAAATTCAGCGCCTGGATTTGGATGTAATCCGTTGAGGTAGACAGTTTCATTCGCTCAAATGAGATCGTTAGAGCAGTAGAGGGGGGTTGTTTCCGCAACCAGTGTGATAATGGGTCAATTAGTAAACGGTCAGTGGAGTACCGAGGACCAAAGAAGGGTTGGATCTAAAGGGGAATTTGTACGCCCCGATTCTCCTTTCCGGTCTCGGATATCGTCGTCCAGCAATGAGTACGCTGCTGAGTCAGGGCGTTACCATCTTTTTGTCAACGCCGGATGTCCTTGGGCATACCGGACCCTCCTGTATCGGAAGCTAAAATCTCTGGAACAGCACATTTCGATTTCGTTGACCAGGTCCGCGGCAGGTACTGAGGGTTGGACCTTCGGCCAAGAACGAGAACCATTGCTGAATGCCCAACATATTCACGATGTCTATACAGCTGCAGAAGGTAGTTTTACTGGTCGCTGTACGGTTCCAGTACTTTGGGATAAGACGCGGCAGACGATCGTCAACAACGAGTCTGCTGAAATCATTCGGATGCTCAACTCGGCGTTTGATGTATTGCCTGGTGTGGCAACTGCTGATTACTACCCTGAATCCTTGCGTGAAGAAATCGACGAGCTGAATGAACTCATATACCGAACGGTTAATAATGGTGTCTACCGTTGTGGCTTTGCACAAACCCAAACAGCTTATGAAAAAGCGTACGACGAGCTCTTCGACACACTCGATCTGTTAGATCATCGGCTGTCCGGTCAACGGTACTTGTGCGGAGAGTCGGTTACTGAAGCTGATTGGCGATTATTCGCGACGCTCATTCGATTTGATATGGCGTACTACGGCCAGTTTCGGTGCAATCGAAATATGCTGCAGGAGTTTACTCATCTGTGGCCCTATACGCGGGATCTATACCAACATCCTGGCGTTGCTGAGACCGTGGACTTTGACGCAATCAAAGGCATCTACTTTGGCAGTCGACCACCTGGCATTGTTCCAAAAGGTCCGCAGATCGATTTCCAGGAGCCGCATCAACGGGGCTCGTAGCCGGAGCAACAAACGTTTGTTTGGACTATGATGTCCCATCGTGAATTTGAGGATAGGGGAATCACATGTCTCATGATTTAGTCGTACGCAACGGGCAGATTGTAGATGGCACCGGGGCCGTGCCATTTGATGGCGATATTGCAATTTCAAATGGTCAGATATCAGCTGTGGGTCAAGTTGAAGGTCGCGGCGAGCGGGAAATTGATGCGGAAGGGGCAGTCATCACCCCTGGGTTTATTGACACCCACACGCACTTCGATGCCCAAGCGGGTTGGGATCCATTGCTGACACCCGCCTCGTGCCATGGTGTCACCACGGCCTTGATTGGAAATTGTGGTGTGACATTCGCCCCGTGCAAACCGGATGGACATGAATTTCTTGCAAATATGATGGAGACCGTGGAAGACATTCCGCGACGCGCCATCCTCGAAGGGTTAGCTTGGGATTGGGAATCCTATGGCGAGTATTTGGATTCGATGGAGAGGCTAAATCCAGCTATCAACCTCGTGGGTCTCGTCGGGCATTGTGCCTCACGTTTCTACGTTATGGGCGAGCGCGCTGTTGATGAAGATCCGACTGAGGATGAGATTAAGCAGATTGCAGAATTGGTTGGTGCATCAATTAGGGAAGGCGCTGTCGGTTTTTCGACTAGTCGATTGCCCGCCCACGTACTTCCGGATGGCCGATCGATTCCCGGCACTTTTGCCAAGCCCGCAGAGCTCACTGCCATCTCCAAAGAGGTGGGCGCAAATCAAGGCATTCTGCAGTTTGTGCTGGACTATCAAAAGCTAGACGATGAAATGTCCCTCATCGCCGATCAAGCAAAAACGGCCGGTACGCGTTTGCTTTTCAGCGCCCCCTACCAACCGACCGACCGAGATGATCTAACCGGATTCGACTCTGCGGTTGCCCAGATGCAGGCAGATGGCATTGATGTTTCTGGTTTGACGCTACCCCGCAGCGGTGGCTTCTTGTCAGGCCTTACGACGGGCCTATTTCCAGCAAACCATGGTGCTTGGCGAGAGCTCAAAGACCTCTCATTTGAGGATCGTTTGGCAAGAGTCCAAGATGCCAATTTCCGTGCAAGGCTCGTTGCGGACGCTCAAGAGGATGCGTCTCTGGTTGCGCGAATGAAGCACACCTATTGGTTGGGTGACGCTGACCAACCTAACTACGCTGGTGCCTGGGAGGATTCTCTAGCATCTCAAGCGGCATCGAGTGGCAAGGATCCATTTGAAATATGGCTGGATGTAACGCTACAAACAGAAGGTCAGGCTCTGTTCCATATCCGTTTTTTCAATCATAACTTGGACACTGTCAGCAAATTCTTGAAGGCAGACTGGGTACTGCCAGGTATTGGCGACGCTGGGGCCCATGTTAGTCAGATCATGGATTCCGGGTGGACGTCATTCATGCTGAGTCACTGGGTTAGAGACAAAGGTGTCTTTAGCATCGAAGAAGCCGTGCGCAAATTGACGAGTGCGCAAGCTAGAGTCATTGGCATAGGGGATCGCGGCGTGCTCGCGCCAGGATATCGAGCTGACATTAACGTTGTAGATCTGGCCAATGTTTGTGAGCGGCATCCTGAATTGGTACATGACTTTCCAAATGGCGCACCGCGGCTGATACAGAAAGCGGTCGGCTATAAGGCAACTATCTGTAATGGTGAAGTGATTCTAGAAAACGATGAGCACACGGGTGCTCGGTCAGGAACGGTCATTCGAAGTAACTAACCGTGATTGTATACGGTGTTGCCCTACTGGGCTTTTGTTTGCTGGTTGGCGTCATTGGTGGAGATCTCATAGGCCAGGCGATTGGCGTACAAGCTAATGTTGGTGGTGTTGGGATCGCGATGCTGCTTCTCGTTGTTCTTGCGAGCAAATCCAACAAACGCATTCAGTTAGGTCCTGTCACAGGGCAGGGTATTTCGTTCTGGAGCGCCATGTATATCCCGATCGTCGTTGCTATGGCGGCGAAACAGAATGTGCTCGGTGCGATTGAAGGTGGGCCGTTGGCACTCCTTGCTGGCATCGCCGCGGTTGCTGCGAGTTTTGCCCTGATACCAATTTTGAGTCGGATCGGGGAACCCGCAGAGCCCCTTCCTCCATTGGCAGAAGAGACAGACAGCGAGCCTGTGTCCAATGGATAGCGTTGTTGAGGCACTGACTAAACTGAACCTGATTTCCGCCTTCGTCTTTGTTGGGCTCGTAATCTGGGTTTCCTATTGGCTCTCGGATGTGCTCTCCAAAGGCAAATTCCATGGTTCAGCGATAGCCATTATCTTAGGGCTAGTGCTAGCCTATGTTGGTGGGCTTGTTACCGGTGGAGAAAAGGGGTTGGCTGATATAGGTCTTCTCGCAGGGGTCGGTGTGTTAGGTGGTGCGATGTTTCGAGACTTTGCGATCGTTGCCACCGCCTTTGGCGCAGATCTTGAAGACTTCAAACGCTCTGGCTTCGTTGGCATGATGAGTGTTGTTTTGGGAGTGGCGCTGTCATTTGTTGTTGGTGCTCTTGTTGCTGTCGCGTTCGGTTATACCGATCCTGTTGATATCAGTACTATCGGCGCGGGCGCTGCGACGTATATCGTTGGTCCTGTCACCGGTACAGCTCTGGGTGCGAGCAGCGAGGTCATCGCGCTCAGCGTCGGCGCAGGCTTGGTCAAGTCGATCCTCGTCATGGTAGGTACGCCAGCCGTTGCTAAATATATAGGTTTAAACAACACTAAGTCGGCCATGATTTTCGGGGGCTTGATGGGTACGACCAGCGGCGTGGCAGGTGGTTTGGCGGCGACGGACCCACGCCTCGTCCCTTATGGCGCGTTGACAGCGACCTTCTATACCGGGATGGGATGTTTGCTCGCGCCGTCGGTGCTCTATTTGATTGTCCGCTCTCTTGCCGCTTAGTAGTCAGTTGATAGAAGGTTGATATGAGTAACCACTGTGTGTGTATCACTTTGGACTTCGATACCTTTTCAGTTTGGTCGGCCATGGGACAGAACAGCCCGACACCTATATCGCGGGGTGAATTCGGAGTAGTCGCGGCGCCACGCTTACTCAAGCTTTTTGAGACTCATGCCGTACCGACCACTTGGTTTGTACCCGGCATAACGTTGGATACCTACCCAGAAGTGTGCGCCGACATAAATGCCGCCGGTCACGAGATCGGTCACCATGGCTACGACCATATCTCTCCGGCAGGGATGAGTCGCGAACAAGAAACTGATCAACTTCGCCGTGGCATCGACGCGATAACCCGGGTCAGTGGTCGTGCGCCTCGCGGCTACCGTTCCCCGGCGTGGGATCTCAGCGAGAACAATGTGGAGCTTCTGTTAGCAGAAGGCTTTACCTACGATAGCAGCATGATGGGACATGATTACCTGCCTTATCGGGCACGCATTGGCGATAAGGTTGAATCTGGCCAGCTACCTACGTTCGGTGAGCCATCAGCACTTTGGGAGCTACCAATTTCTTGGTCTGCGGATGACTTCCCACATTTTGAGTACTTTCGTGGGAGTGGGTTGACTCGCGCCGATGATGTGTTGGCTAATTGGTTAGGCGACTATGACTATATGACCGAACATCTGGATAGCGGGGTGATGACGTATACGCTGCATCCGTTTGTGATCGGCCGAGGCCACAGAATGCTCATGCTGGAGCGCCTGCTCCACGAACTAAAAGAACGTGGAACTGAGTTCTTGACCGCTGAGGCAGCGGTGGCCCATTGGGCCGAGGCGCAAGCTTAATCTCTCTCTGGTCCGAACGAAGGTTCTCTCTTCTCCAAAAATGCACGGGCGCCGTCTTGCATGTTGCGTGGGATGAGAACTGCTTGATGTTCCATTTCTAGGTCTAGTTGATCGCTAAAGTCGTTATCTAGCGCAGCATCGATTGTTTGCCTTATGCGAGTAGCAGTGGCCGGTGAGGAACGTTTTAAAGTTGCCACTACATCGGTGACTGCCTGGTCGAGTTCGTCGTCGGGTACGGATTGCCAAATCAGACCCCAACGTTCTGCATCTGCAGCGCTGAGGCGTGTACCTAGAAGTGTTAGGCCGAGCGCGCGCGCGCGGCCAACTCTTCGCGGGATGTTCCACGTTGCGCCCATATCGGGAACGATGCCTAACTTAGGTCCGAAGGTGGCCACGAAAAAGGCTGAGTGACTGGCAATTGTCACGTCGCAGGCTAAGGCCAAACCGAAACCACCGCCTGCAGCTGGCCCGTTGATGCGGGCGACCGTCGGTACTGGACAGTTCATGAGGGCTCGCATGGCTGTGTTGAAAGTGTCGTTACCTTCCTCGCCCCCGCTTTCACTTTCGCTTTCTGTTTCCTGTGAATTGGTTTTTGGGTTGGCGACAGCAACAAGGTCAGCCCCTGCACAGAAACCGCGACCTTGGCCTGTAATAACGACGGCGCGGATCGAGTGATCCCGCTCGACCGTTTTGAGGCTGTCTGTAATCCCCTGCATGAGTTCGTTGTTCATAGCGTTAAGGGTTTCGGGCCGATTGAGAGTAATTGTGGCCACGCCATCAGCGGCTTGAAATAAGACTGGGTGTTCTGTCATAACTAGTTGGTTTCCATTGTGGCGGGTGTGTGGTTGGGGGCTTGGACGTTATTGACCCGACGCAACAATGCGGTCGCGACAATGCCTAGCAGCGCGAACGAGGCCAGGAACCAGAAGAAGTGCTGATGACCCTCGAGTCCTGGGTTTGCGTCGATCAGTACTCCGGCGACTAGGGTGACAAAAATGTCTGGCGTATAACCGATCACGGAGACGATCCCAACTGCGGTTCCTGTCATTAGAGGGGATAGTTTGACTTCTTCGAATATCGCGAAATAGAGTCCCCGTAAGCCGTAGACAGCGATACAAGTCAGGACCACGTTAGAGAGCATGATGAGGAATGCCCCGGAGATCGGTGTTGTGACTGCAAACAGAAGATCGGCGGTAAGCAACAGGCAGAAACAGATAAGAATCGCGCGCGTGATATCGATCCGATCGCCAAGATAACCAGCACCAAATGCAGCAAATGGACGCACCCAAGCGGCGATGGTCAGCAGTTGTGCCGCTTCGACTTCGTCTAGGCCATAACCTTGGACGGCAAATAGAGAGTAGTTGTCTATGCCTTTGTAGCCAACATATGCACAGACGACGATCACAGCATGTAGCCAGACTGTCGGTAATCTAAGCACGGGAATGATATGTCCCCAGATCGCCTTTCTCCGCTCAGAATGGTGTGCATCTGAAGCTGCTTCGAGCCCTTGCAGTGCGAACCAAATATAAATGCCTGCGACTGCCGTGAACGCTGTATAACCATAGATGACCGAACGCAATGCCGATGCCTTATCGCTCATGGAAGCCGCTGCATAACCATCCGGAAACGCGAATGTAAACACGGCGGCGCCGATTGAAAGCAGTCCAGCGGCCAAGAAACCGCGCCCGCCATCAAGCAAACCGTAAGCACGCCCTTGAGCATCAGCGCCACCCCAGTCGCGCGTAGCACGAATGAGGGCCGCCCAGAATAACAAGATCGTTGTGATCCCAAAAAATCCAAACATCAACATCGACCCGGTTAAGCCTGGGAAGGTCGCCATATAAAGACCGCCTGCAGCGGTGCTCCAGAGCGAAAGTGCCATCAACTTGTGTGCGGGATATCGATCAGCCAATGGTCCACCGGGAAAATACGCGATCATCGCAACGACGCCATAGACGCCTTGAGCGGCGCCAAGCTCAGTGGCGCTCAAATCGAAGACTTCGAGCATGGTCGGGCGAAAAAAGCGCGCGATATGAAAAGGTAGCGCAAAAACTGCTTCACCAGCGATGATCAGCGCAAGCATGTAACCGAGGCGTTGTTTAGGTGACATTGAAGTCATTTCCGTTGCGCGGATTCCTGGTTAGTTTTTTGAAAGTCTGAGGTAGGTTCGGTCCCAGCCGAGCCCAGGTCATTGTAATCGACTTCTAACATACGTGGAAACGACCCTAGAGCCTCGCAGGAGGCAGTTAGATATACTGTCGGGGAATTTGAGAGAGCACACTAGTTAAGGGGACAGCATGCTGAAATTGCACTTCGCACCTAACTCACGAGCAGGACGCATTGTCTGGCTGCTCGAAGAGCTGGAACTACCGTACGACATCAACAAGATGGCGTTTCACCCGAGTGATTTGAAATCGGATGAACACCGCGCTCGACACCCGTTGGGTCGTGTACCGGTTTTAGATGATGGAGAGGTCTCAATTTACGAATCGGGCGCGATAGTTGAATACGTGTTGGAGCGACACAAGAATGGCGGCCTGAAGCCTTCTGTCGATGCTGCGGAATACCCGGCATACCTGCAGTGGTTCCACTACTGTGAAGGCATGGTGATGCCGCCGGTGAACACCATCGTGGTACAAACTGTCCTTTTACCACCCGAAAGACGCGATGAGACAGCGCTTAATCAAGCGCAGCGTTTATTATCGAAAGCACTTGGACCCGTTGAAGAGACCTTAGAGGGCAAGGATTACTTAATCGGCGATTTTTCTGGCGCTGATATCATGCTTGGGCATGCATGTTTCATGAGCAATCGCTTGGGTTGCGTGTCGGACGACATGCCTAGCTTAAAGGGCTACGTTGAACGGATCTCCGCACGACCCGCGTTCCAAACCGCGATTACCATGACCTAGTTGTGCATAGCGGAACTATCGTGTCGCGGCGCTACTAGTCACAGTGCTTAGCAGGTGGCACGTCCAAAGTTGGGTTTCGCTCGAAGAAACCCACGGGCTGCAACATGAATCCGCAATACTCGACTGGCATAACTGGCCAATCTTCTGGTCGGGGCACATGGGTTACACCGACCGTGTGCCAAAGGACTAGGTCTTCCGCGTCCAGAGATTTGTCTTCTGCGCTCCACGCAGGAAGGCCAGCGTCACCTTCATGCATGTTTGGTGTGTCACCAGCGGCATTGAGTTGGTCTTCCGCGTAGCGCGTGGCCCAGATGTTGTATTTTGCGAAACCTGCCCGCTTGGCGACTGGTGAATCTTCGTGCGCAAACAGTGCAGGTGTCCCCGACGGGAGCAAGCGCCAAGCCACTGGCGCGCCTAGACGGTTGGTTCGATTTGGGTTGGTTACCTTCCAATAACGAGATGACGCTGCATTGGTGTGTCGACGGGCTTGTTTTTCGCTTTCCAGTTGTGTGCTGATCGCATGAAAGTGAGTACCTTGAGGGTTGTCTGGACCCATGGGCAGGGCTTGCGTCTCAACTTCGTAAAGATTGTTCTCTTGGCCATCTAGATTGAAGTCCAATCGAAAGCAGAAAAGGTGTTGATGGATCGGGCTTGTTAAGTTCGGTGCAATGAGCGGCGCGAACTCCGGCCTTTCTTCTCCATCATTGACCGCGCTCACACCGACTATGCCAGTGAGCTTAACTTCCATTTGGATTGTCCCATCCAGATAGAAGTACCAAAAGAAACCGTATTCGTAGTTGCCGACCGTGTGGATGGCGCTAACCACTAACCGTCGGCTGCGCCTTACTTCAGTCGTCTGGGACTGAGCATCATGATGCTTCCATAGAATGCCGTAGTCCTCTTCGTGCATGCAGATGGCATTCTCAATGGTTCTCGCTTCACCCTTCCAATTCACCACTGGGCAATCGAAATAATAGATTTCACCTAGACAGTCGCAACCGAGGGTCAGTGAATTAGCGAGCGTACCGATGCTTGTTTCACCCGCATCAAACACGTGCTTCCAGTTATGCATGGGGTCGGGGTCGCCATAGGGCACGACCATGTCCGAAAGTGCCGCACGGTAAATAATAGGACGATTCTCGCCAGCGTCGTCGTAGCACACTTGGTGTAACACCAAACCGTTGATGGGGTGCATAGACACACGAAAGTTGAAGCCCTCCCAGGACACGGCGTTGTCAGATACCTGGAAAGAAGTGCCTTCAGGTTGGGTGATCTCGATGGGTTTGATGGTGTTGCGAAAATTTGCCTGATTAGCAGCGTCGTATCGTCCTGACTCTGGGGGGACTGGCACTTCACCATGATCTTCGAGATAGGCGACCTTGCCTGCAGTGAGGTCCACATGAGCGATTAACCCTTGGATTGGGCGTGCGTAGCCGTTGTCGGTCTCATCTTCGCGAATGAACGCAATTGACCGATGCGCACGATGACCTGCCGGGATGCTGTCATGGACAAATCCGCCGGTGGGCCATGGATCGATCTGGACGAGATCGAAATTTGTAAAACCCCGCGCTTTCATGGCTGCCTGCCAATCTGGATCGGCTTTGGTAATTTTGATCGCTTCGACAGCGTCAGCAAACCCAATTGGTGCCTGCCCGGCAGCGATACGCGTGACAGAGACTTCCTTCGATGTTAGATCGACGATGGCGTCGAAACCGCCATCCTTTGACTCCGGGTAGTCATACCCCATGAATCTCAATTTCCGAGAAAGCTGCACATGTCGTGTGGTATCCAACACATCATGTTTGTTGGGTTCTACTAGCCCTACGTTGGAAAACGTAGCTCGCTCTGACAGCTGTGCTTTGAGCAATGTTGCAGCGGCTTCGATTTCATCAGTGGTTAGCATTTTGAGCGGATGGTGGTCGTTCTTTGTACTCGGCATGTTCATAGCGTGATCTCGTTGCACTTGTTTGCGTAGCCTATGTAGAGTTAGGTCGCGTGGCAATGGTAGAAAATGGCTAGGAGGATGAGCGATTAGGATATCAATGAGACAAAGCACTGCCGAGAAGCGTAACTGCCTGGCAAGGGTGTGGCTGTTTGTGCTTGTACTTCCGATGACTCTCGTTGCGAATGAAGGTGTTTCTGTGCGGCAGTATGGGCTAACGGCAGTCGCCGCGTTCGCAAAGGAACAGCGCAGCAGCCATCTCATCATATCCTTTCGGGGCGAAACTATTCTGAACGAACGCTGGAAGACAGATGAGCTACGAAACGGTTCCAGTCTTTATGCTCGTTTGCATAGAGGGGCGACGAGCCAAGGTGACCCCATCGAGGATGTTGCCTCTGTACAAAAAAGCGTCGTCGTCATGTTGGTGCTAAGAGCTGTGAGGGATGGACTCCTGTCTGTTGATGAGCCGATAAGTGGGTATTTAGGCAGTAGCTGGAGCCAAGCTGCGGGCGAGGGCGACATCACGGTGCAACACTTGCTATCAATGACCAGCGGCTTGGGCCCTACACTTGAGTACCTTGCGGCACCTGGCACTAGCTGGGCATACAACACCGGAGCCTATGCCAAATTGATCGGTGTGCTAGAAGCGGTCTCAGAGCAAAGCATCCACGAGCTTACTGATGCGTGGCTCACTGGACCTTTGCAAATGAAAGACAGTCGTTGGGTCCAGCGTGGGGGCGAGGCGAGCGCCAGGAATAGCTTCGGTTTTGCCACGACCGCAGCAGACTTGGTCAAATTTGGTCAATTCGTATTGAGTCAGGTAGATGATCCACTAGTAGCTAAGAGTGTGGCTAGTTCGCAACCCTTCAATCCTTCTTATGGCTGGCTCTGGTGGCTGAATGGTCGTGCGGCCATTCGACCCAACGGCGTTAGCCGTGCGCAATCGATAGTCCCCAACGCCCCGGCCGATCTCTTTGCTGCACAAGGCGCGCTCGGGCGAAAGGTGTACATCGTACCAAGCCTCGATCTCGTCGTAGCACGCCTGGGCGCGAACCCAGAGCCGGATTTTGATGTCAGGCTTTGGGATTTACTGATGCGAGCGTTATCTCTGGAACCCTTGTGCGACCCGTGCACAATGCCACTCAGTGCTAGGCAATCTCTTGCTCAGTCTGCAGATGGTCACTACATCAGCTGGCGTGAGCACGTCATTGATGATCCGAGCCTTGGCGTTACGGACCTATCCGGCAGCGATGGCTTAGTGTTGGCAGACCTCGATCGAGACGGCTATGACGATATCGTGAGTGTCCATGAGTCCGATACAGTGTATGACGGCAAACCGGTTGGCCATGTACGCATTGCTTGGGGTAGTGCTGATCCCCAGAAATGGCACTTATCGACGCTTGCGTCAGGGCATGAAGCCGCTGCGGCGGAAGACGTCACTGTAGCGGACTTTAACGGCGATGGTGCGCTTGACGTGGTGGTCGCCTGCGAACTTGCCCACTTGATCTACTTCCAAAATCCAGGAGTTGAGGCGCGGATCCAGCCCTGGCAACGCACAATCCTGTCGAACACCCAAGACCGAGGCTCCTATATACGGGTGTTTGCCGCAGACTTTGATGGTGATGGACATCCAGAGGTTGTTGCTGCAAATAAGGGGGAGCAGAACCCCGATGTGCAAAAGCAGTCGGAGGATGCGATTTCAATCTATCAGCCGCCCCAGGATCTGTTGGCGAGCACTGTTTGGCCGGAACAGGTACTCGGTAGATTCCGCATTCCGATAAATTCAGAGCCTGCAGATCTGGATGGGGATGGAGATTTGGATATTGTTGCTGGTGCTCGGGGTGAGCAACGGATTTTCTGGTTTGAAAACTTTGGATCCCAACAATTCGCGTCACAACAATTCGCATATAGACCTATAGATCTAGTGAACTTCCCTGCGGATTTGAGCCTGACTGGCTTCAACATGGACTATGCAGATCTTGATGGGGATGGCAGGACAGACATTGTCTCAACTGCGTGGCCGGGACGTCTCATCCTCCTCAGGCAACCGCAAAACCTGGACCAAAGCTGGGCGTGGAGTGTGTTAGGGAGCGCCCCACCGGACCAATTGGTTTCAGTACGCCTCGCCGACATCGATGGCGATGGCGATCTCGACGCTTTTTCCGGTGCTTACAGCCGTGGACCACGCGACGATGATGATCCGTTGGGTAGTGTCAAAAACCCGAGTGGCAGAATTGCTTGGTTCGAGAATCCTGGACCCGAGTTGGCTAGTCGCGAGTGGCAGCGCCACGACGTGTCGAGACGTAAGCGTGGGATGTACGATAAATGGATTGCCCGAGACCTAGACGGCGATGGAGATATAGATTTCGTCGGGACGCGGGGGAATAGTGAACCTTTTGACGGCCTAATTTGGTTAGAACAAATTAGGTCGAAGGAACCCGCTCCGGCATTTGTCCAGGCGCGTGTTAGCGAGAGTGAACAACTTACTCTCGCGCCAGAGCACGAATAACGATCATTAGCTCATTCAGTAGATAGGAGAACATATGCCCCTTCGTTTTGAAGAAAAGGTCGTTTTAGTAACAGGCGGTAGCCGAGGACTTGGCCGGGCTTTTACCCAATGCTTGGCCGAGGCTGGAGCTAAGGTGGTCTTCTCCAGTACTGGTAAGTCGAATTCGGGTGCACAGGCGGAGGAGGAAATGCGAGGGTTGGGCGTCGATGTGACACACATGCCGATCGTTGCTGAGGAGGCGGATCTGCTGGTGGATAAGGTTGTCTCCGAGTGTGGTCGGATCGATGCGATCGTACACAACGGCGGCTTTGTGCATGACAAAACGCTACGCAAAATGAGTGATGAGCAGTGGCAGGCAGTTGTTGGTGTCCATCTAGATGCAGCCTTCAAGCTATCCCGAGCCGCTTGGCCACATTTCGAGGCAGTGGGTGGTGGCCGGCTGGTCTTCATATCGTCGTCTGCTGGTCTATACGGCAACTTTGGACAAGCGAACTATGCTGCGGCGAAATTGGGGCTGTATGGGCTTGCGCAAACCATTGAGCTTGAGGGTGCGGCGCTAAACATTTGCGCCAATGTGGTCGCTCCCTTCGGTGCAACTGAGCTCAATAGCGCGAATATGGATGAGGCAAGAAAAGACGTGTTGAAGACAGAATACGTAGCGCCGATCGTCGCCTACCTTGCCCACCTAGAGTGTACTGAGTCGGGTGGGTTGTTCGAGGCGTCAGCTGGATCCTTTAAGAAGGTGCGATGGCAGCAGTCCTCAGGACTGGTGCTGGATACCAGTCAGCCTGTAGGTATAGACGATGTGGCTTCGGGTTGGGCGGCTGTTTGTGATTTCGCATCTCCGAGCTATCCCTCGGAGATGCGAGAGTCTTTGCGCGGGCTCTATGAGCCGCACATATTATCCAGCTGAAACGTCAGCCTGCTGGGCAGCCTTCAATCGTTCCAATTCTTCCCAGCCAAGATAGTTGGTGAGGTTGTCCTCATTAAAGAAGATGACTGGACCGTTGCAGATGAAGAGGTACTCTGTGTCCTCTAATGCAGTGGTTGCGCCATGTAGCATACCGTTGGGCTCATAGACGTAGTCACCGGCATTCAACAGACCGTCTCGAACCTGCAGTTTGCCGCTTAAGATGAATGTGTGCGATCCGCTTAGATGTTTGTGTGGACCTGCTACGTAGCCCTTAAGCCACTTGAGCAAGACCGCCCAGCTACCGGATTCCGAACCTGTATATAGGATCTTCATAAACGCCTTTTCGTCCGTCTGGATCCAATCCATTTTCGAAGCCTCTACTAACGTATCCATCAACTCACTGTTCACTGGGTTGATATCTTGAGCTAGTGCCATGTCGTATTCCTCCCTTAGGAATTTTGAGTGTGTCGAATTGTTAGAATCTAAGCGTTAAGGATGAGATCCGCCAAGCCGCGACTTGAAAGAATCTCTATCCAATAACCGTCCGGATCTTGAATGAATGCCAGGCCGCGCATGGCGCCATCATCTGGACGCTTCACGAAAGGTACACCGAGTGCCTCGAAACGCTCGCTCGCCGCATAGACGTCGGGTACCGAAATTCCGATGTGACCGAATCCACGTGGCTCGGAGTTGCCGTTGTGATGTTCAAACTCCGAGTCGTTTTCAGTGCCGTAGTTGTGCGTGAGTTCTAAAAGTGCAGGTTGGTCAAATATCCACCGTGTTCGCTCCGCCTGATCTTCTGGAACGTCACCACTCGGATAGCCCAAGAAAAAGAGCGAGAATTTCATGTCTGGAAAATCGAAAGTATCCAGCAACGTCATGCCGAGAACATCTTGATAGAAAGACAAAGAGAGCTTCGGATCTTTGATCCGCAGCATGGTTTGGTTCAATACGAAGTTGGCAGTTTCGGACATAATTCCCTCCTAGCTCCGCAATACTACCCGATTCGGTCGTTTGCACCCGATCTTTTGAGCTGGGATTATGCGCGCTGACTATGGGAGATTGATATTGGCTTACGCACATCGGGATGACATTTATGATGCGGACACGCACATGATGGAGCGGCCGGATTGGATAGCGGAATTTGCCGATCCAAACATCCGCGGCGAGTTACCGCCATTTGTCAAAGATCGTGCCGAGGTGATGGAGCGGGTAGACGATGCGTTGGCTCGGTTTAATAAACGGACTTCGGACGCATCGATAGCCGCGGCTGCAGACGATGACTTTATGTCTATGCAATTCAAAGGTTGGCATGGGCTAGGCGCTTTTGACGCAGCAGAGAGAAGTCGAGCAAATGATCTCTTAGGCTTTAAGCAGTACATTGTATTCCCAACCCCCGCCTTCGATCAGATAAACGATACGAACGATCAGCGGATCTGGTTAGGGGGCGTGACAGCCCTCAATCGAGGCCTGGCGACTTTTTGTGCTGAAGACAAGCGCATGCTGGGGACAGCTTACATTCCGCTGGGTGCTGGTCCTGAAATCGCTGTTCGGTATGTGCATGAGGCTGTGCAACAGGGCTTTGCGGTAGTGCTGATCGACACCATACCGCCTGTGGGTGGGCAATCGTTCACGCATCCAGATTACGATCCAGTGTGGACAGCCATAACAGAGGCTGAACTTGCGGTTGTTCTCCACATTGGTGCAACTGGAGGTCCCTACCAGCCAGTGCCGGATGAGTTTTATAACAACGGCAAACCGGTGCCGCCACCCTCGGCGTCAGACGCGCCGCCCGATGCGTTGAAGTACATGGGTCTGCAATACAATGCGGAAATATTTCTTGCCGCAATGATCTTTGATGGCGTGCTTGAACGTTTTCCAACGCTGAAAATAGGCATCGTCGAGCTTGGCGCTTCTTGGATTATTTCCTGGATGAAGCACTTGGATCAGGCATTTCGCGCATTTCGACGGTTGCAAGATTTATCGCAAGTGAAGCTATTGCCATCTGAATATGTCCGTCGGCAAATGAAGATCACTCCGTTTGCTGGTGAAGACATCGGTTGGTTGCTCACCGCTGGTGCTGAGGATCTGCTGATGTTTGCCTCAGACTATCCGCACCACGAAGGCACTGACGATCCCATAGGTCGTTATGAGCGAACGATGCAAAATTTACCCGATGCGGTCGCCGACAAGTTCTACAAAGAGAACTTTAAGGCACTGTTAGGCAAGCATGCCATTTAGCTAGTTGCTGTCTTAACCGACTTACTGGAACCCGTGCATTTTGACAATAACCAACGAGTCTCTGTCCAGAATACGTAGTATCTGGGCGGACTCTTCGAGCGCACGAATGCGCGAGTCAAAATCCGTAGGATTTTGGGAGGATTCCGTAAGGAAACCGCTGGGAAGAAATGGCAGGGATGCTATTTCTGGACAGGCACTAACTAGTCTTCGATAGCACCGTAGATTATGTTTTTCAGCTGGCCCCGAAAATTGAAGGTTGCTGAGGGCATGAGTTGGGTCATAAATATAGCGACTAGATCTTCGACAGGGTCTATCCAGAAAATTGTCGATGCTGCGCCACCCCAGTAATAGTCGCCTGGTCCTAGTGCGCCTGTTTCAACTTCACCCATCGAGGTAGCAAAACCGAGTCCAAACCCAACGCCCTCGTAGGCAGTTTCTGAGAAAGCCCCAACAGCGAGATTAGCCAAATCAGTGTTATTCGGTAGATGATTGCGATGCATCATCCTAAGCGTGCGTGGGCCGATGATCCGTTCACCGTTGGCTTGGCCCTGACATCGAAGCATTTCGCAGAACTTCAAGTAGTCTGCTGTGGTCCCCGTTAAGCCGCCGCCGCCAGACAAGAAGCTAGGGTTCGAAGCGTAAGTTGAGTCTTGCGGGTCATCCAGGAGCTTTAGTTCTTTGTTGGGTCCACGTTCGTAGTTGGCAGTAAACCGGTCTAGCTTGTCAGCACTCACCCAAAAGGCGGTGTCAGTCATGCCTAACGGCTCAAATATGTGCTCTTGGAAGTATGCATCCAACGTTTGGCCCGAGAGAGCTTCAACCAAGTGACCACAGACATCCGTCGCGTAACTATAAAGCCACTTCGTACCTGGCTCGAAGTGGAGAGGTACTTGGGCGAGTTTGTTAACGAATGAATCTAGGTTTGCGCCGTCGCCACGTACGACTTCTTTTTCCCGATAGAGCTTGTCGACCGGATGGTTTGTTGCACCATACGACAGTCCTGCCATGTGGCTTAGAATGTGGCGGAATGTGACTGGTTGTTCTGGTGCCTGTGTTTTCATGTCGGCAACACCGCCGTCAAGGTAGACCTGTTGATCTTTCCAGCTCGGGATCACGCGGTGAATTGGGTCGTTCAATTGAAAGAGCCCTTGTTCGTAAAGTTGCATTAGGGCAATCGAGGTGATTGGTTTTGACATGGAATAGATGCGAAAAATCGCATCCTCACTCATTGCCTTGTTGCGTTCGATATCCATCAAGCCCAAGGTTTCGTGGTGCGCGACGTGGCCGTGGCGAGCGACCAAAACCTCACAACCGGCAATTTTTTGACCGTCAATGTAGTTTTTGCGTAGGTGCTCTGATATGCGGGTTAGTCTTTGTGCATTGAAACCGGCTGCTTTTGGATTTGTTTCCATTTGTCTCCCCTTGTTCTTTCGCGCTGTCTGCCCTCGGCGCAGATGCTATCAGATATGAGACAATGCTGGTTTGGTTCACTGGTTTGCTTCAGTTAAGGGGGTGTTATGGGGACAGCGCTAGATTCACGGTTGAATGACAAAGTTGCTTTAGTTACGGGAGCTGGTAGCGGCATAGGTCGTGCAAGTGCGATTCGATTTGCAGCAGAAGGTGCAAAAGTTTTGTGTGCAGATATAGACACACAAGCGGCCGAGGGTACTGTTGGTTTGATAGCGGAGGCTGGAGGTGCTGCCGATAGCGTTGGTTTGGACGTTACAGACCAAGCGCAGATGGAAGCAGCATTCGAGCGAGCGGTTGAACAGTTTGGCAAGCTCAATGTTCTTTTCAACAATGCAGGCATAGCCGGTAGCGAATGGCAGCAGACGATCGACGTGAATCTGACTGGTGTACACAATGGCCTGTTGCGCGGGGCGAAGTTTTTTGCCGCGAATGGCGGTGGCTCGATTATCAACACGGCCTCGGTAGCGGGGTTGGCTGGTTTAACCGGTCCCCATGTGACGGATGATCCGGATGAGATTCAACCGAATGTTGGTGCCTATGTTGCTGCCAAGCATGGTGTTGTTGGGCTGACCAAGCAGTTTGCCGTGACCTTTGGGCGCTTTGGTGTGCGCGTCAATGCAATCGCTCCAGGCTACATTGTCACGCCAATGACTGCAGAGGCACGCAGCGATGATGCGACGGAAGAATATTTAATCTCTCTCCATCCTCTTGGCCGGCTCGGGCAACCCGAAGAAATTGCTGCTGCAGCAAGCTTCCTCGCAAGTGATGACGCGAGCTTTATAAATGGTGTTACGTTGCCGGTAGATGGTGGCTACACCGCGCGCTAAAGGTTTGCTTCCCGACCTAGCGAACTTTGTTGACCATCGCCACCAGCATCCGACAATCTTTCTAGGTAGCGGAGAGGATCTGATTGGTCGCAGCCACCCAGACCCAGTGCGCTCCGATGATAGCCTAGGTCAGCCCGTAGCTGCTGCGGCATGCTGAGAATCCGTTCGCGTGGGATCGAGAGATACTGGTTGAACTGCGTGCGTAGCCAGCCGCGAGTATAGTTGAACGTTAACGTGCGGCGTGTGTTTTCTGATTTGTTACCACCGCCACCATGATATAGCCCCCCGTCCCACAAAAGCATGGAACCCGCAGACATCTCAACCTGTATGACTTCATCAGGTTCAGGCATGCGTTCGGCTGGCCAAAGGTGGCTGCCGGGAATTAACTGGGTGCTGCCGTTGTCTGGGTAGAAGTCATCGAGTGCTATCGCCACAGTCAATACTAAGGGCAGGTGTGGGCGCGGGATTAAGGCGAAAAAGCCATCGTCTCTGTGTAAGCCTTGTGGGTTACAACCTGGGTCAGGGGCCATAGCTACGGCGCCAGCGTTGAAGATGAAGTCATGCCCGAGGACACCGGCCAGAATACCGCGAAGTTCTTGTTTAACTGCAATGTTGTCGACGACGGCTGTTTTAGCCAACACGTTTTGAATGTGGATCGTTTGTTTGTCCGTGAGAGGTCCATTTTGCTGGGATTGGCTGAAGAGTTTTTGTGTGTCTTGAAAGAAAGGCGACAGACCTTCGAGCAGATAGCTTACTTCCTGGTCCTCTAAAAAAGTGGGGACGATGGCGTAACCATCTTTGTGTACTTGCGAGACAATTTGAGCGGTCCGTTCGTAGGCCAGGCCATGCATGTCGTTAACAAAAGCCTTTACCCCATGCGCTGGCGCGCGGGGATCCGCACCTACGGGCTCGATACCGGTAGCAGCAAGTTCCAACTCCATGAGTCGGTGCTCGTACTCTGCCTCGCGTTCTTGGAGCCGCAACGCCAAGACATCGGCTGGTGTCATCCGCCTACGACACCACGTTCGCGGAGCGCCTTAATGGTATCCGCGTCATAGCCTGCCTCGGTCAGCACATCGCTCGTATGTTGCCCGTGCTCGGGAGAGTCACGAAAAATTTCTGACGGTGTTTCAGAAAACCTGGCTGGCGGACGGGCCTGGCGCATGGGTCCCGCCCACATATGATCGAATTCCCAGATGGAATTCATAGCAACAACTTGTGGATCGTGGATGACATCTTCACGCGCGTTGATTTTGGCATAGGGGACTTGATTGGCTTCCATGCGGATGGCTAAGTCGTCTGTTGCGAACAGCAAAATTGCCTCGTTCAGACGAGCGCCCATCTTTTCATTGTCAACGCCATCTGCCGTTAGATAGGCTGGATCCTCCAGCAAGTTAGGTAGGTCTAGGGCCTTGAACAAATCCATCCACTCATCTAGCTGCACCGGCATTGTGCAGATGTAGCCATCCTTAGTTTGTCGAACGAAAACTTCGTGGCTCAGTGGCTCTGCATAAGGCACATCGTCCCCGACGAAAGTGTAGTTGAGGAGGCTGTCGCTCCACAGAAAATAAAGAGCAGTATCGAGCATAGCGATGTCTATGCGCTGTCCTTCGCCCGTTCTTCCCCTAGCAACCAACGCTGCTGTAATCGATTGGGCCGCTGACCAAGAAGTGAGTTTGTCGCAGATCAGCGTATTGACGAGCACTGGTTTCTCTTCCTTCGGGTTGGCCTGGAGGGCGCCCATTCCGGAAACGGCTTGGATGATTGCGTCATAGATACGGCGGTTGGCATAGGGACCTTCTGCACCGACACCATTAATTGCAGCGTAGACGAGCTTGGGGTTGATTGCCTTTAACGCCTCATAACCAAGACCTAAGCGATCCATCACACCTGGGCGATAGTTTTCTACCAGTACGTCAGCATCTTTCACTAGACGCCTGAGTACGTCTTTGCCTTCCTCGGTTGAAAGATTGATCATTGCCGAACGCTTGTTACGATTCATCATCGCAAATGCGCCGTTGACCCCATTGCGCTGAATATTCTGTATCGATCGAATCCAATCTCCATCCGGGGATTCGACTTTTATGACGTCAGCCCCCTGATCCCCAAGTATGGAAGTACATATTGGGCCCGAATAAATCGTGGTGAGATCGATAATACGAATCCCCTCTAGTGCACCGGCCATAGAACCCTCCTTTTAGATACGGTAAGACTAATGCAGCTTGATGGCTGAAACCAAAGTTTTTACCGATTTCCTAATCGGCTCGGCAAAGGCGATGTGCTCAGGGGATAACCATGAACCATGCTTTTATTGCTGACTCGGACATTTTTGAGAACTTTGGTTTCCGGCTTTACTCAATCATTCTCCCAGTCGACAATGAGGCGAAGAGAAGCGCTAACGGAATTGGGAGAGATCATGAGTGAAGCAGAAGATTTAAAGTATGTCGGCACGCGGCCGGTGCGACCGGACGGCCTGGAGAAAGTGACAGGGCAGGCAAACTACGGTGCAGATGAAGCTCTACCTGGGATGATTTTTGGCGCGGTTGTACGATCACCTCATGCGCATGCGCGAGTCACAGGCATCGATGGCACCAAGGCATTGGCATTAGATGGCGTTTTCAGCGTGATCACAGCTGATGATTTTCCAAACAGGGCTGGGATCAGTGTTGGTCGTAAACGGTTCATGGAAAACGTGATAGCCAGCGAAAAAGTTCTCTATATCGGCCAACCAGTGGCCGCCATCGCTGCCAAAACGCATGCGCTCGCGCGTGAAGCTGCTGAATTAGTCGAAGTCAGCTACGAGGTTCTTGAACCGGTATTGGATATGAAGGCGGCGATGAGTGCGGCTGCACCCGTTTTGCATGACGACATGTTCACTCAGGGGTTGGCAGAAACACCTGATACACCATCGAATGTCTCGACCCGAACTGCGATCACGAAGGGGGATGTTGAGGCGGGTTTCGCTGAGGCCGAAGTCGTGATCGAGCGCACCTTCGTGACGCCTATGGTGCACCAGGGGTATATCGAACCGCACGCTTGTGTGGCGAACTTCAATCAGGATGGCCGAGCTACGGTTTGGTGTTCTTCCCAAGGCCATTTTGGTATTCGGGACATGACTGCGTTGGCGACGGGAATGGATACGGGTGACATACGTGTTGTGGCACAAGAAATTGGCGGTGGCTTCGGCGGTAAAACGGTTGTCTACTTAGAGCCTCTGGCACTCAAACTGTCCGAGAAGGCACATCGGCCGGTGAAGATGGTCATGAGCCGCGAGGAGGTTTTTCAGTGTACCGGACCCGCGTCCGGCACGATCAACACAGTCAAGATAGGTGCGAAGAAAGACGGCACGATTACAGCCATGTATGCGGACTTGTTATATGAAGCGGGTGCGTTCCCAGGCAGCCCGCTAGGTGCCGGTGCAATGTGCATATTTGCGCCTTATGACGTAGAAAATATCTTGATTGAAGGTTTTGAGGTCGTTGTGAATAAGCCGCGTGTTGCGGCCTATCGTGCTCCGGGTGCACCACAATCAATGTTTGCGGGTGAGTCGGTATTGGATGAGCTGGCCCAGACGCTAGACATGGATCCAATCGACTTGCGGCTTAAGAATGCGGCGAAAGAAGGTACGCACGCCGCTTATGGGCCACGATTTAAGAAGATTGGTCTGGTGGAGTGTTTGGAAGCCGCCAAAAAACACCCACACTATTCGGCGCCGTTGGGCGAAAACACCGGTCGAGGCATCGCTGTTGGATTTTGGTTCAACGCCGGTAACAATTCCAGCGCCGAAGTCCACGTTGCTGAGTCTGGGATGATTCAGATAGTAGAAGGAAGTCCAGACATTGGCGGCAGTCGTGCCGCCATGGCCATTATGGCCGCAGAAACATTGCAGGTGCCATACGATCGCATCCGAGTAAAAGTTGGTGATACCGACAGTACTGGGTTTTGTAATACCACAGGTGGCAGTCGGACAACGTTCGCGACTGGGATGGCGGTTATCAACGCATGCGAAGATGTTGTGGCTCAGCTGAAAGCTCGCGCAGCGATTACCTGGGGCATCGACGCTGAACAGGTGGAATGGGAAGATGGTGAAGCGAGACCAGGTCCCGGCGTGAACGCAGATGTCGAACCCCTGAAGCTTGCGAAGATCGCTCGGAGCTTCCCGAAGACAGGCGGCCCAATTTCCGCACGAGCATCGCTAAATGCACAAGGTCCTGGACCATCGTTTGCAGTCAATATGTGTGACATAGAAGTCGATCCGGATACAGGGCGCACGACCGTGCAGCGGTTTACAGCCATTCAAGATGCGGGTCGGGCCATACATCCGGACTATGTAGAGGGGCAGATGCAGGGTGGTGCGGCACAAGGGATTGGTTGGGCATTGAACGAAGAGTACATCTACGACGCTGAGGGCCAGCAAGAAAACCCGGGTTTCTTAGACTATCGTATACCCGTGGCGTCGGATCTGCCGATGATCGACACTGAGATCGTGGAGGTTAACAATGACACGCATCCCTATGGCGTTCGTGGTGTCGGAGAGACTCCAATCATCGCGCCGTTACCGGCTGTCGGTAACGCGGTCAGCAGAGCGTTAGGCAAGCGCATGTCAGAATTGCCGCTCTCGCCGCCGAAGGTGCTTGCTGCGATAGATGGAGATTAGGTGTGGGTGTGATCGGGCTTGTCCAATAAGGGAATTGACCAGGCGCTGATTAGCTAAGTTCGATTGGCCAGAAAAAAGAAGCTGCGGATACCGTTTGGTATCCGCGAAAAGACACGTTTTGGCTGCGCGATTAGTCCTCGAGAGAGGCGTTCATGCGTTCCACCGCCGTCAGATAATCTTCCATAAACTCGCGCACAACTGTGCGCGTATCTTGGATTGCATCGATGAGGCCAACACCCTGTCCAACGAACGAAGTCGCTAACTGTCGCGCTCCTTCATGTCCGCCCTCGGCAAGTTTGGTGACTTTGGCGAGAGGCGCTTCGGAGACGAGGGACTGAAGCGGCATAGGCAGAGGTTGTGGCGCGTCTTCAGATTCCCAAGCATCGGTCCAAGGGGAGCGAAGTTGGCGAGAGTACTTACCTGTTCTAGCCTTCGATCGCACGGTTTGGCGCGAACTCGCTTGGACGTACTTTTCTTTGATAACCGGCGAGGTTTCAGCTTCCGACGTCGTGAGCCACATGGAACCAGTCCAGACGCCACTCGCGCCCATGGCCATGGACGCAGCCATTTGACGACCCTTGATGATGCCGCCTGCAGCAAGTACTGGAACGCCGGATCCTTCTACGTATTGGCAGACCTCAGGTACGAGTACCATTGTCGAGACTTCGCCACAGTGTCCACCAGCTTCAGTGCCTGCGACCACTAGCACGTCGACACCGGCATCAACCTGTTTGGCCGCGTGTTCTTTGGCGCCAACCAAGGCTGCCACGGCGACACCATGTTGCTTACCCATATCAAGCATGTACTGCGGAGGAACACCTAAGGCGTTAGCAATCAGCTTGATAGGATGGGAGAAGGCAACATCGATGATGTTAGTTGCCTTGTTTTTAGTTAAGAAGCCGCCTGCGCCTGTCCGCTGGTTGTCATAGATATCCGCTGTGTCTATGTTGTGCTGCGCGAGGATATGCGCGGCATAGTCCTGATGTTCGCGTGGGACCATAGAATCGATTTGTTCTGGGGTGTTGTTGTCATCGGTTATTGCCATGCTTGTAGGGGCAATCAGATCCACGCCGTATGGCAATCCACCGATATGTTCGTCGATCCAGTTAAGCTCAATTTCTAACGTTTCTGCGCTGTAGCCAGCCGCACCGAGAACCCCGAAACCCCCGGCCTTACTGACTTCGACGACTACATCTCGACAGTGGGTAAACGCAACGAGTGGGAACTCGACGCCCAATAGATCGCAAATAGGTGATTTCATACGTTGTTCTCCCAAAGATTTGAATTTATCTTGACCTAAGTTTTAGGGAGAAAGCAATCCATGAATATTCTAAAAATTGTTCTACTCACAGCTTGTTTGCTTGTGAGTGGTCTAACGCAGGCACGATATAGCCACGATAAAGAGACTAACGTCGCGACGATCAATGGCGTTGAACTGGCCTATGTAGTAGCCGGAGAGGTAGATGCGACCCCGATCGTATTGATCATGGGGCTGACGGCATCGCATCGTTTGTGGAACGAGGCGTTCGTCCAAGGCTTGGTCGATGCGGGTTACCGCGTCGTTCTCTTTGATAACCGGGATACCGGTGACTCAGAACGTCTTGACCGCTTGGGCGAGCCCACAATCTGGTGGGAGATGCTCAAGAATGTCATCGGCATTGGCGTTGACGCGCCTTATACCTTGAATGATATGGCAGCAGATACCGTAGGAGTAATGGATGAGCTTGGCATAAAGCGAGCGCACGTTGTTGGTGCCTCCATGGGGGGAATGATTGCCCAGGTTGTTGCCGCCGAGTATCCAGGACGCGCGCGCTCCTTGGTTTCAATCATGTCAACAACCGGCGCACCTCATCTGCCAGATCCCGAGGAACAGGCTGCTGCAGATCTGCAGGGTCTTGGTGACGCAGAAGGGGACGGCGCAGCTCAAATGGAAGCGTTAGGGATTTACCCAGAGGCAATGCCCCGGCAACTGCTCGCAATAGTGGCGGCTGGCGATCGAAGCGAACAGGTGCAATCTATTGCGGTACCAACCCTTGTCCAGCACGGTGCGCAGGATACGCTCCTACCGCCGCCGCATGGCGCGCACACTGCTGAGCTCATTGGTGATGCAAAGTACGTGGTCTATGACGACATGGGACACAACCTGCCTGATGAAGTTGTACCGTTACTCGTCAAAGACATAGTTGCGCACATTGAGGCGGCTGAGTAATGGCGATCGAGAACAAGCTATATAGCTCGGATCGACATACCACACATTATCTTTGCTCTGGACCAGAGGGTGGCGTCCCTATCATTTTTGTCCACGGTTGGCCCGAACTGTCCCTAAGCTGGCGTCATCAGATACCGCATTTCGCAGCGCTCGGGTTTCGAGTTATCGCGCCTGACATGCGGGGTTACGGCCAAAGTTCGATTTACCAAAACCATGGCGATTACGCTCAGAGGCACGTGGTTGCAGACATGCTCGAGTTGGCCGATGGCCTTGGAATTGGTCGAGCGATCTGGGTTGGTCATGATTGGGGGTGTGCGACGGTATGGAATCTTGCGCGCCACTACGCTGATCGCTGCATCGCGGTTGCTAATCTCTGTGTGCCTTACTACACCATTGAAGCAGGCTGGGATGGCTTATTGCCATATATCAATCGCGCCATCTATCCGGAAGACGAGTATCCGGCAGGTCAGTGGGAGTATCAGTGTTACTACGAAGAGAATTTCGCAGCGGCGACCGCCGCGTTTGATGCGGATCCTGAACAACTTATTTCGCTCATCTTTCGGCGCGGTAATCCAGATGGCCGTGGCCAGGTCGCGGGTACGGCAATGACACGCAAAGAAGGCGGGTGGTTTGGTGGTGGCGCGATGCCGGAATTACCGAATGATCCGGTGGTGGTCTCGGTTGAGGAGGTTAAGCAGTATGCAGAATCTCTGCGTAGAAATTCTTTCTTCGGTCCCGACTCCTATTACATGAACCATGACGCGAATGCAGCCTACACCGCTGAGGCGTCTTCGCACGTTCTCGATATGCCTGTGCTGTTCCTACACGGACGATATGACTATACCTGCGAAACAATAGAATCGAATGCAGTCGAGCCGATGCGCCAACACTGTTCCGAGCTGTCTGAGGCCGTCGTAGATTCGGGACATTGGATGGCCCAAGAAAAGCCCGAAGAAGTGAATAAACATCTGTCTGCATGGATCCAAACTGGTTGGTCCTAGACTGAAGGCGTAAGGCTCACCTGTCGTTGGCGGGCGTGCGCCACTGCGTCCATGAACTGATCGCGGCTGAACGGTTTGTACAGACATAGATCGTTGCTATGTAAGCTGTCTCCCGCGTCGAATCCGGTTATGTAGAGGATGGATGCGTCTTGCAGTTGAGTTGCATAATTCGCGATGAGTTCAGGGCCTTTTTGTGGGCCCTGCAACAGGATATCGCTCACGACCAAAGTGATGTTGCTTGTATTAGAGATCACGTTTTCCAGCTCCAGGGTGTTCCCAGCTTCAGCCACGCTGTAGCCTAGTTCCTCCAAGTAGTAAACTACGAGCTGTCTAAGCGGCGCGTTGTCCTCTAGGACGATGGCCGTTTGGGCGAGAACCGCTTCAGGATGCGTTAGCGGATCGGATGGGACGATGTCGCTAACGCCAGAGTGTCTTGGAAAATACAGATCAACACGCGTTCCCTCAGCCAGATTGTTCTCGAGGGTTATGAAGCCTCCAGATTGCTTGGCAAAACCGAAAACCATCGACAAGCCGAGCCCAGTTCCTTTACCAGTTTGTTTGGTGGTGAAAAACGGTTCGAATGCCCGCAGTTTGGCTTCCTCGTCCATCCCGACACCTTCGTCGATCACAGACAGACGAACGTAGTCACCGCTTGGTTGACGGTGGACAAGAACAGGATCTCCTGCAGCCAATTCCAGATTGGAAATTGTAAAGTGCAGCGTGCCGCCAGATGGCATAGCGTCGCGGGCATTGAGAGAGAGATTTAGAAGCGCGTTTTCTAACTGGGCGGAATCGAGGTAACAAGGCCAGGTATCGCCGTCGGCATCAATCGCAATATCGAAGTTTTCTCCCATAGAGGTCTGCAAAAGCGGAAACAACTCCTCTAACTTTCTCAAAAGGGACAGAGGTTGCGGCGTCAATGTCTGTCGTCGAGAAAATGCCAACAGTTGACGCGTCAATTCAGCGGCCTTGGTTGAGGCTTCCAGGATTTGTGTCGCCAACTTGTGATTTGGGTCTTCAGGTCCAAGATTCCTAAGTAGAAGCTCGGCGCTGCCCATCGTCACACCGATGAGATTGTTAAAATCGTGTGCCACACCCCCCGTCAGTTGTCCGACGGCCTCCATTTTTTGCGCTTGGCGAAGTGCGTCTTCAGTAACTAGTGACTCCGTTAAGTCGTGACAAGACATTAAGATGCGTGGCTCTTCCGCAACATGCAAAAGCCTCGCGTCGATCTCCATGACTCGCTCTTTGCCATTTTTGGTGTAGACCGAAGATCGGTGTTTATCGAGAAAACCTTGACTGTTGAGCTTGTCGACGATTTGCTCGCGATTCTCGACGCTGCCCCAAATGCCGAGCTCAATCGCCGTGCGACCAATTATTTCCTCCCTTGTGTAACCAGAGGTCTCGCACCACGCATCGTTGACGTCTAGGAACTCTCCTGTTTCGGGCAGAGTCACCGAAATTAGATTCGACGATGCGCTATAGATTTTTGAGAGGAGTTCATTGCTGCGAGCCAGTTGCTCAAGTGCCTCATGCTGAGTCGTGATATCGCGTGAGTTAACGATCAGACCGATTTCATTGTTGTGTTGCCAGAGCCGCGCGATCGCATGCACGTGCCGAAATTCGCCGCCAGCGGTTTTAAAGCGGAAATTGGCTTCGTCGATTTCGGTATCACCCGCGAGGATTCGAGTCACTGCCGAATTGACTTGATCGATATCCTCAGGGTGGATGAAGGCTGAGACGTCTTGGCCGGTGAGGTCTTCGGTTTTGAAACCGAAAGTTTGTTCTATAGAGGGGGTGTTAAAGACAATCTTACATTCCTCATCAAGGATGGTGATGATGTCGACCGTGTTCTGGGTGATCTTCCAGAAGAACTCCGCTTCAATATCCTGTGTCGATTTTTTGAGGGTTGTCAGTTCGCACTCTCTGATCGCGGGTTATGCCCGCATCTTACGTCACTTTTTAGCGGGTGCAATGGTTTCTATAAGAGATCGTGATTTCGTAAGAGAGCCACGGCGCGTAGAATGTCAGCACACACGAATGAGTCCGATTTTGACAATTGAATTTTTAGGTAAGAACGTTTCTGGTCCCTTCACGGTCCCGTCGGGAATCGTCGCGACCGCTGTCCCTATCATTAGATATCTGTTCGAGAACATACCGGAGATCGGGGTTCTAACAACCAAGAGTATTGGCTATGAACCTCGACTTGGCTATCGAGAACCTGTTTATAGCCAGTACGCGCCGGGGTGTTTTGTCAACGCCGTCGGTTTGACGAACCCGGGCGCTTTGAGGTCTGCGGAGTTGTTTGCCGAACTAGACGTACCTGAAGATAGATTCCTTTTAACCTCCATTTTTGGTGGTTCGGTTGATGAGTTTGTTTTGGTCGCTGAAATTCTAGCGCCATTTTCTGACGGGTTGGAGCTCAACCTCTCGTGTCCCCATGCCAAAGGCTATGGCATGGCCATGGGCCAGGACCCTGATCTGGTTGAAGAAATTACGGCGGCTGTTAAAGCAGTAGTGGACATCCCGGTTGTTCCGAAGCTGACACCTAACGCAGACGATGTAGCCGCCATAGCCCAGGCTGCTATACGTGGCGGCGCTGACGCGATATGTGCGATCAACACTGTTGGGCCCGGTATGCATACTGCCCACAACGAGCCAGTCTTATCCAATGGCGTTGGCGGGCTGTCGGGGAAAGGCGTTTTACCGATCGCGATAAAGTGCCTGCAAGAAATTCGATCGGTTTGTAACGTTCCCATTATTGGTTGCGGTGGAGTTAGCTCCGCTGACGATGTTCGTCAAATCAGGCATGCGGGTGCTCAGATAGTAGGGGTTGGATCTGCATTAACTGGAATGGATTCGCCTGAGATAAAACGGTACTTCAATACACTTAGTCGAGATTTGGCAGATAATCAAAACCAGTGTGAGGCACAGATTCAATACGATGTAGATATGTCCTTCACACCGGTAGTGGTTGTGGACAATCACAAAGTCACAGACGATATATCGGTCTTGCGATTTGACAAACCTGTCAACATACGGGCGGGCGAGTTTGTGTTTCTATGGGTGCCTGGTCTTGGCGAGAAACCTTTCTCCGCGCTGGTCGATGATCCGTTCAGTCTAGCGGTGATTAATCTGGGTGAGTTTACTTCTAAATTGATAGATCTACCCGCTGGAACGCAAGCCTACGTTCGTGGTCCGTATGGCAAAGCTGTTGATCCACCTCAGGATGCGCGGATTGTATGTGTAGCAGGTGGTACTGGCTTGGCGGCTGTCTATCAGCTCGCACGGGACCGCGGCAATGCAGACATTTTTGTTGGTGCGCGAACACGAGAGAGATTGTATTTCCTAGAAGAGTCTCGTGCTTGTGCTGACGTCCATGTGGCGACGGATGATGGTAGCGAAGGGTTCCATGGAGTCGTTACGGAATTGTTAGACGAGTACCTTGCGGGTCTATCAGAAGCTTCGCTTGCTAACCTCATATTCTATAACTGCGGTCCCAGCCCAATGGTGCATGCAGCCATCGAAGTACAACAACGCTACTGTGGCGCGGAACAAATTTACAATGCGATTGATTATCTGACGAAGTGTGGGGTTGGTATTTGTGGCGCATGCGCCGCACCCGATGGTCGTCGCCTCTGTGTCGATGGCCCTTTTCTATGCGACTCCCCCGCGGCTGGCGTGTAGGGTCGTGAATACACCCAAGCACCAGAGAGCGGTCATTTTCGATGTTGGCGGAGTGTTGGTCGACTATGATCGAGACGGTACGTTGGCAACGATAGCCGCCAAGTGCGGAGTTGAAATCTCTGGAGATGACATAGCGGCATTGATCGCGAGCTTAGATTTAAGTGAAGGAACACGAACGATCTCTGACTTGTTTGATCTGTTGGTCTCGCAACATGGCTTCAGAGGCAACCTGGATGATCTCCACCAGATTTGGAGTGCGGGTCTAGCGGCACGCCCGTGGGTGCCCGAGCTATTGACAGCACTTGCCGAGAAGGCGACGTTGTATATTCTATCGGACACCAATGCAGTGCATTGGCAGCGGATTACAAATGGTTTGTTACCTTGTCACAGTTTTAGCGAAATTTTCCTATCACATGAATTTCATCTCACCAAGCATCGACTGGAAGCATTTAGATATGTGCTTGCACGGATCCCATATGCTCCGGGCGAGATTCTGTTTATCGATGATACGTTCGAGCATGTAGAACGTGCGCGTCAGGTCGGCTTGATTGGCCATCACTTTCGCGACCAGAATGTGATGCGGACGGCTTTATCTGAGCACGTAGTTTAGGGTTTTTAAGTGCCCGCTTGCCTAACTTTGATCTGTGGCATGGTCTGTGCCGGTAAAACAACGCTCGCCAAAAAACTCGAACGTGATAATGATGTGGTGCGCCTGTCACCAGACGAGTGGCTGCTAGAGTTGGTTACAGACAGAAACGATCGAGCAAACTTAGATCGATACCGAGATTCTGTAGAGCGTCTACAGTGGCGAGTTGCGCAGGACTTTCTGAGGCGTGATGTGGATGTCGTACTTGAAGCGGGTTTCTGGCGTCGCGATGAACGGATCTTCTATCTAAGTCAGTGCCGTGCACAGGGTTTTACAATAGAACTTCATTATCTCGAAGTTGCCCAAGCACAACTGATCGCTCGGATAGGTCGGCGAAGTTTGCGACCACAGGCGCATGAAATTCCGATAGATCCACAAGAGCTTGAAGAGTGGTTGACCTGGTTAGAAGTGCCCACGGACGAGGAAACTGTGCAATACGATCGATTCGTTTTGCACAGTGCCAGCTAGCAATGCAGCGCTAGTTAAACCTGACTTGCTCGAGTGAGAGCGTCACCTTCGCGCCAGGGTGATATCTGGCCTTCATAAACGTGTGGTCCATCGCAGAAGTGGGCTGCTTCCTCGAGGGTTTCAACAAAGGGCATATCTGCTGGATAAACGGCTTCTTTGTGTGGGTTAGGACCAGCTTTGGAGACGTGTCCCCAAAGTGGGTGTCCCACAACTTCCTCTGCTATGCGAGCGGCTGCGATAACTTTATCGAGATCGTAGCCAGTCTCGATCCCCATCTCGTGACACAAGTGGACAAAATCCTCAGTTGGTACATGGCCTGCGGCACGACCGTTGCCGCAATAGGGGCAACCACCCATACCGCCTAAAGAGGTGTCGAAATCTGTAGCACCTAGTGTCAGAGCTTCATAGAAGCTTGCCATGGTTGTGCCACGGGTATTGTGTAGGTGCATGTGGTAGGTCTCGACTTCAGGATATTTGTCTCTGATTGCGAGAATAGTCTTTCGCACAGTGTGCGGCATGTTCCAGCCCATTGCGTCGAGGAATGAAACTCGCTTCACTGGGATGCCAACTGATCGCCACTTGCTGACCATCAGATCCATGAGCTCCATGCGTTGGTCTAGACCAAACGCGCCTTCAAAGTTAGAACCAAACGGATTTCCTAAGGCGACACTGCCTGCCTCGGCGCCCGCTTCTGCTGCCCCCTGAACTGATGCGTCAGTCTGGGCAAGCATTTCTGCCTGAGTCCGGTTGTAGTTGCGGCGGGCGAACGTATCGCATAACTCGACGTGGGTGCCATAACGTTTTTGACGAACATCGATTTTCGGGTAGTAACCATCGGCGCGGTCATAACCTCTTTTGTTGAATACTGCGGCAGTGTAGGTCACTCCGGGCTTAGGCTCGAAACGCTCGGCGATCTCGTCTATGCAAGCCATGGACGGGGTCCACTTAGGATGTGCGAACGAACCGATAGTGACGGTCTTTGCGCCCATTTCGCTCACGGCGTTTAAGAGGCGTAACTTGTCGTCAACTGATATATCTGGGCTTTCTATTTGCAGCCCTTCGCGCATGGTGTCATCAAATATGTTGACCGACTTTGGAATTAGATCTGACATGGCTTTCTCCGCTCTTTCCCCTTTAATGCACCAAGCTTACTGTTTACCGATAACGGTGGGCAAGGGCTGTGGCAGTTCTAAATTGGCAGGTCGTTTACAGTTGGGTTAACGTAGGTCCCTACATTTTCTAGCTAGGTAAGAAACCTCGCTAAAACCGTCTTTAGGAGGAAGGTATGTACGAACACATCAAATATGATGTCACGGACCCGGTTGCGGTCATTTCACTCAATCGCCCAGAAGCGCTGAATGCGATCACTGGCCGCATGCAGGCTGAGCTTCGTCATGCGTTAGAAGCCGCTGAAACCGATGACAAGGTTGTTGGGATCGTCTTAACTGGAGAAGGCCGAGGATTTAGTGCAGGCGCGGACATCGGTGGCTTACAAGCAACTGCAACTGGTGAAGGTGGTGGCGGACAGCGTGATGATTTGAGTCATCTAGAAGCAAGTCCAGGTAACCCAAACATGGGGAGCGATTTTGAGGTGACGTTTTCGTATTTCCTCAGTATCCGCAAGCCATTGATCGCTGCGATCAACGGACCCTGTGCAGGACTAGGTTTTGTCTTCGCCTGTCTCTGCGATATGCGTTTTGTCGAACAGCAAGCGAAGTTCACAACAGCGTTTGTCAACCGTGGACTTATTGCTGAGCATGGCAGCAGCTGGATATTGCCGCGCCTTCTTGGTCCAGCTAGGGCGCTGGATTTGCTGTGGAGTGGTCGTAAGTTCACGGGTGAAGAGGCTGAACGATTAGGTTTAGCTGATCGATTGTGCGAGGAAGGTACGTCGAAGAGCCAGGCGAGTGACTACATTAAGATGCTCGCAGAAACTGCGGCTCCCCAATCGATAAAGACGATCAAAGCTCAAGTTTACCGGCACATGAATATGTCTTTAGGCGATGCGATGAAAGAGAGCAACTCGCTGATGGCTGATTCTTTAACTCAGGATGACTTCAAGGAAGGCGTAGCGTCATTCGTTGAGCGCAGACCGCCAAACTTCAAGCGCGTCACCGAGTAACGCAGAACCGGAAGCGGAGAGGTAGAACCTACTAGCAGCTCGCCCAAAGCGAGCTGCTATTGCTGCAGTACGACGAACCAAATTACGAACCCTGCCATCACCACTTCAAACAGAAAAATCAGCCACAAACCGTAAAAAACCACTGGGTTAGGTTTGATTCTTTGATCCATATGCTTGCGATGTAGCCAGATGGTTGCGCCACTCTGAATAGGTAAGAACAGTGCGGACGTGAGTCCACCGATCATGATCAGCACGACAAAGTTTGGAATAAACAGGTAAATCAAAAAGGCGACTATGGGCAGAGCGCCTAGATACCAACGAATGATTAATGTCCGCACGCGGAGGTTCGATCGTTCCAGAAAACCCATCTCGATAAAGTAGTCGGGAATTAACCGACCACCAGCACCTACGCTAGAAAGAACCGTTGAATACAGGATGAAGAACGCGCCGATCGCGAATATCCAAACTGCCCACAGCCCCAACGTTTGCGTGAATATATTCGAAAGAGCACCAATGGTTGCTTCGTTACCTTCTGGCACGATACCCATGGCGTTTAAAACACCGGCGCCGAGGATGTAGTAAGGGATCGTCGCACAGGTAACGATGATGAGCGCGAGCCATATGTCGGTGTGTAGTACCTTGATCCAACCACGAGCTCGATCAACCCACCCTGGGTCTGATTTGTCGGCGCCTAGGTAGCTTGGATAGCCTTTTTCAATGCACCAATACGTGTAGGCCGTGATGTCTCCCGATGTGGTTCCGGTATAGCCGTATGCAGCGAGTGCGAGCGCTGCGAATGCTACGAAGATTCCGAAATCTGGTGTAAGCCCGGCGAGGATGTCACTTGGTTCGGTTCGATATTCTGTAAATTGCATGGCGACAGAGCAGATTAGTGTTGCAACAGTAAACACGAGCACGAGAGGTAGACTAATGCGCTCAAGCCACTTGTATGATCCCGTCGAAAGGATGATTGATGCGGAGGCTGCAATTAGTCCGGTGCAGATCACACCATCAATGGTGATATCCCAGAGTGACGCAAGGAAGGACATCGATTGTCCCGCGCCACCAATGATTCCGCCCAACCCCATTGTTCCTGGCACGTAGGCCAGCAGACCGAGCCAAATTGGCCACGAAATACGCCAGATTTTGCCGGGTAGCCGATTGATCGCGCGTAAATATGTGTCCCCAGAGGTAATCGTATATCGAGCAAGTTCGGCCTGGACTAGGGCCTTGCACCAACACGATAAGAAGAGCCACCAAAGCAGGGACCAACCAGCGGCAGCACCGAGACTTGTGGTTAGTACAAGCTCCCCGGAGCCGATGACCGCACCTGTGATGATGAGACTTGGTCCGAGATAGCTAATCCGATTGATGAAATTTGTTGGCGGTGCCAACGGTTTGCCGTCGCGTTGTGTGTAAGGATCTATCGCGTCATCTAGGACAGCACCAGCCATTGTTTTTTTCACCATTCCATTGCCGCTCGGGATGGTATCGTCATAGAAACCTGAATACGATAACTCCTGATTCACAATTTGGGGGATGCAATGAATCCACGTACGCCAGTTTTGGTCGGCGTCGGTCAGGTGCTTAACCGCATAGAACATCTTGATGAGGCCAAAGAGCCGATTACGATGATGTTAGAGGCGGTAAAGGCAGCAGAAGAAGATGCTGGTATCCCGGGTATGCTAAAGCATGCGCAGTCCGTGCGAGTTGTACGCGGGATTTGGAGCTATGAAAATCCAGCTAAATGGATTGCCGATCAGCTTGGCGCTGATCAGGTAGAGACGGTCGGAACGCTCATTGGGGGTAACCAGAACCAGGCGGTTATTAACCAGACAGCGTTAGACATACTAGAGGGTGACCTGGATTTGGCAGTGATCACCGGTGCTGAGGATGGCAACTCGGCGATGAAAGCGCGAAAAATCGGTGTACAACTCCCGTATACCGAAACACCAGGCTCATACAATCGGGTGATAGGTGCGCGGCAAGAACCTGAACATCATGAATTTGAGATGGCCAAGGGGATCCGACAGGCAATCCAAATCTATCCTATGTACGACAATGCTTTGCGGCACCATCGCGGCGAGAGCCTGCTCGAACATCGTCAGCGTGTTGGCGCGCTTTGGGCGCGCTTCAACGACATCGGCCAGCGCAATCCCAACGCTTGGGTGCGACACGACATGTCGGCGGAAGACATAACGACACCCTCTGATGTGAATCGCCCAATCAGCTTTCCTTATACGAAGTTTATGAACGCTAACATGTCGGTGAACATGGGAGCGGCGCTCATAATGACCACGATTGAACGTGCCAGAATGCTCGGTATTGATGATGCTAAGTGGATCTATCCTGTTGCTGGCGTAGCAGGATATGACCACTTTTCTGCATCAGTTCGTGACAATTTCTACACCTCGCCGGGTATTCGGATTGTTGGTGCGCGTTTGTTGGAGCTTGCTGGCTGCACGGTGTCAGATCTTGATTATGTCGACTTGTATAGCTGCTTCCCATCAGCGGTCCAAGTAGCGGCCCATGAGTATGGTCTCAGCGAGCAGAGGGATCTAACAGTGACGGGTGGACTTACGTTTGGAGGTGGGCCACTGAACAATTACGTGATGCACTCAATTGCCCGAACCGTAGAACTGTTGCGAGATACTGGTGGGCGAGCACTTGTTACAGCCAACGGCGGCAACCTGTACAAGCATGTCCACGGGATCTATTCGAGTGAACCACCGGCAAAGGACTTCGTCGTGGATAATGTCCAGGCGCGTATCGACAGTTTGCCTGCCCGAGATTGTATTGCGGCCCATGACGGCGAGGCGGTCGTCGAGTCATACACTGTGATGTTTGGAGCACAAGGACCTAATGTAGGTCATTTGTCGTGCTTAACCTCTGGTGGAGAACGCACGTGGGTCAATACCGACGATGTCGAAACGATGCAGGCGATGACCGAGGAGGAGTTCTGCGGGCGTCGAGTTCGTCTTCAAGCCAGCGAGCTCGATGGTCTATTCGACTAGGCTTCTTCCCGCCAGATGACCCCGTCAGCAAAAAGTTTGTTTATCGCATCGTGATCGTAACCAACCTCAGTCAGAAGCTCTACAACGTGTTGACCGGCTGTGGGCGGTGGCCTGAGTGAAGGCTGCGCACCGTCAAAAGTCACGTTGGCGCCGTGCCGGTTGTAAGTTCCCCACGCAGGGTGCTCGGTAGGTTGCGTTAAATTGAGAGCCTGAACTTGGGTATCATGCCACCAAAACTCAACGGGACTATACCGATCAGCGCGCACACAGCCGACGCCTTGTGGTGCGAGGTGGTCTTCCCAGAAATCTGCATTTTCGCGAGCGAAAATTTCGCTGAGATAGCTCGCCGTTGCGTCGTCATTCTTGTCAAGGATCGCGAGGTCGATAGATATACTGCACTCTGCTAAGAGCTCTGCAAAAAGGATTCTCTCCTTCTTTTCGGGGATCGCCAAGAAGATCCATTGGTCTTCTGCGCAGGGGTATAGGCGGTAGGTTGCGTGCAATCCGTGTAAACCCTCATCCGGCATCTTGCGATTTGGTTTGCCGGGGTAAGAGAGAAAGTCATCGTGATTTGCGTAAGCGTTCGCGCCGAACATATCGATTAAGATCCGTTGCCCTTCGCCCGTCTGCTTGAGCGCATGCAAACCTAAAAGTGCTGTTGAGCAAACCACCATGGCTGTATTTGGGTCTGGGTTCACTTCATTTGCGCGCATCAAGCGTCGGGTCCAAGTCCGTAGCGAGTCGATATCTTGCAGTTCGCTGGGAATGCGTTCCCCCATTTGGTAGAGAACCCCGCCCATCGCAGCTCCTGGTATCGGATGAGTAGATGGCCGCTGCGCACCAGGACCATCGGGACCGTAACCATTTACTTGAAGGTAGATAATATTTGGATTTACTGCAGCGATTTGGTCATAACCGATGCCGAGTTTCTCGGGTACACCAGGGCGATAGTTGTGGATGAGGACGTCTGCGTTCGCCGCGAGTTTGACGGCGACTGCCTGACCTTCCGGTGATTTCAAATTGAGACTGATGCTGCGCTTTCCGGCATTAACTCGGGCTGACCCCACACCCATCGCGAGACCACGGTAAGGGTCGCCACTAATTTGCTCAATCTTGGTGACTTCTGCACCCATATCGGCGAGGAATGATGCACCCAAAGGTGCCGCAATGATGGTTGCGATTTCAAGCACACGGATGCCTGCGAGAGGTCGTTCATCAGTGGCTTTTGTTTGGGGGCGTGGCCGAGGATCCAGGCGCCATTTACTGGACCAACCATCGTCTGCACGACAGGGTGGTCCAGGATCCGCGGCGGTCTTGGTCATTCGAGCGAGTGGGCCTAGTTGGGTGCTGCCGTCCTTACGAGCCAGGACGTGGCCGTTGGCCACGATGTCTGGATCCTGAAGCGCATCTTGTGTGGTTTGATAGGTGGTGGCGACGACGCTGCCATTTGAGATGCAGTCCTGCATCCACTCATCTGCTGGTCGATCTTGTAGGCGACGCAGCATGCGGTCACGAAACGGCTCGTACTTCTCAGGGGGTAGGGCAAGTTGTGTGGGTTCGAAATCTGGGTCCGCCACAATATCGATTAAATCGGTGACCATTAGGAAGTTGTCAAACAAGTGTGGTAGCAGGTTGCCGAATTGCACCCAACGCCCATCACCGGCTTGTGCTGGGTGATAGTGCAGGGTCGGCATAGGGGGTTCGTTGGAAGTTTCTGCCGGATACATCGCAGCGAATCTTTCGGGGAATTGACGCCCAATCATTGCGCCCTGTTCGTAAGGCAGCATGCCCTGCAGCATGCTTGTTTCAACCAGTCGACCTGAGCCATTGGCGGTGCGGGCAAGCAGCGCTGCGAGGATCCCAGACAGTGCCGATTGTGCTGTCGCATGCGTCCCAACCTGAAGGGCAGAGTAAACAGGTCCGGCTCTGTCGCAGATGCCAGCGAAAGTCTGCATCCGTCCTGAGGCTGCCGCAGCGAGGTGTTCATAGCCTGAATAATTGGCCTTTGGACCATGACTGCCAAATCCCGAAATGTGGCAATAGATCAGGTGGGGGTGGCGGGCGTGCACGTTTTCGAAGTCTAGAGCTTGAGCCTTGAGTGCTTGGGAGCGCCAGTTGATGATGCAAACATCGGCACCAGCTAAGATTCCCTCTAGCGTCTCGCGTTGTTCTCCGTCCTTTGTGTCTAGAGTGAGACTACGTTTGCCTCGGCGCCACATAGGTGTCGCAGCGAGTTGGTCCGAGCCGTGTGTTACTGGAGAGTCGATGACTAAGACCTCTGCTCCGAAGTCAGCCATGATCATGGTTGCTAAGCCGCCAGCCGGACCGCGTGTAAGATCAACGACACGTATATCCTTCAGAACTTCCGACATCCCCTTAACTCTCCCCAGTGCGAATCTGCGTCTAAACGTAACTGTACCGGCTTACGTCTACGGAATGAACTTCCGGTTCATCATCTGTTCGGCGAACGCCCACAGGCTGGCACGCTGGTCTGGCTCAGTTGCCCGCTTATAAGGCGTAAGCTGAGTCGGAGCGCCGCGTAGTTGGAAAAAACGCGTTGGTCCGTAGAAACTACCTGACGGAAGCTCTGAATTCGTGAGTGCATCGACGAGCGGCATTGCCCCTTGGGCAAGGCTCTGACCCAACAACCAGTTACCAAAGGGACCAAGAGCTAAATTGCTCTGCAGGTTCGTAGCGGTATAGCCTGGATGCACCGCGATAGACGAGACAACCTCCGACCGTTCTGCCAGTTCAAGTGCGAACATTAAGTTCGCAAGCTTACTACGTGCATAGGCTTTGAAGCTTCGGGCTGCCGAGAGCTTGGTACCCGATAAACCCCCTAATTGGACAAACTGTGCGGCCATCGACGACACATGGACGACTCGCGCAGCTGGGGTCAGTTGGACATAGAGTCCGGCGGTCAGGGCAAAGTGGGCAAGGAAGTTAACGCCCATGTGAGCCTCACAACCGTGCACGAGTTTTTCGTTAGGGTTAAGCACACCGGCGTTGTTAAGCAGTCCGTCGAGAGGACGTGCCTGGAGCATCTCAAGACAACGGTCGATACTAGATACATCACTAAGGTCGAGATAGATGTGCTCAGCGTTTGGGCCTAAGTCAACAGGTTGACGGCAGAGGGCTAGGACAGAGGCGCCTCGCTCAATGAGCTGGCGGGCGGTTTCGAACCCTAAGCCGCTACTTGCGCCTGTTATCGCATAGGTTTTCCCGACCAGCGATTCCTTCACGAAAGAGGTTTCAGTTGGATGACCGGGATTTCTCGCGTAACGCGTTGTTCATAACGATTGAAGTGTCGGTTGAATTCGAGAAAGTGTCGCCAGATTTGCGACCGTGTGGGTTCTTCCAACACAATTGCACGGTAGCGTGAACGTTGACCAGACAAAGTCACGGACACTTCGTCATCAGACAATATGTTGTAGTACCACCCAGCATGGGCTTGGCGTCCACCCCGTGAGCCAATCACATAGAAAGTCTCGGCATCCTCACTCGGTAGGTAGAGGAGGGGTGCAGTCCGCTCTTTGCCTGTCTTCCTCCCCTTAGTGGTCAACAAGAGCGTCGGAATAGCCATACCAGCGATGCTGTATCTACCACCACTGGCTTTGAGTAGGGCTCGATCGAGATGTGGTTGAACGGTGGTAAAAAATAAACCACCCAATTTCGTGCTTGCGATGCGCAAAGCTATCCGTAACAACAGGTTCAGAAATTTACGGGGCCAGGAAATCATTCAGTGGATCTATACGGACTCATATCAAGCTGTGGAAATCTTGCCTGCACGCCTCGAACCATTTCCTCGGTCCAGTATTCATGCCCAACTGGTGGGAAACCGATTGTCTCTCGATCCGCCAAGGATGACTGTTCCATCCATCGCTGAAAGCTGCCACGGACACCTTGGGTTGGCCAACCTACGATACCAAGCCAAGGACAGTTCTTCGGTGCATAGGTAACAAAATGTGCCACGCGACCACCTTCGCCCAGAAACTTTGTGCCTCGGTGATAGGTGCGCGTACTGTAGGCAAAGACCGACCCAGCAGGGACCGTCATAAGAACTTCGTTCTCGTATAGATCCGGTCGTTGTTGGCGAGAGTGTATCGCTGGCCAGTGAACCTCATCTTTATAGTGCTGCCAGGAGCAGACCGCCGTGGGTGCCAGTCGTTCTGTTACATCCGTGTAATAAATCAGATATGCAGTCTGCCAGAACTTAGGGTTGCTTGAGGGATAGGCGAGCGTGTGGTTGCCGAAATCCATGTGCATATTCTGATCCGCATCGCGACTGTGGTTTTGGCACTTATAGGTTAAATCGCTTTGCTCGCAAAACAGATCATCGTGTCCGGTAACTGTTGCGGCGAACCGTCTGAGTTCAGGGTGGAAAGTAACGCCATTTAGACCAGCGCCAGGAAAGGGAAAGCGTGGGTTCGTTGCTCTTTCAGGGGGTTCCTGCCAGCCGTCTGGTTTGAGCAGCGTTGAATCGACAGCGTAGCGCCAACCAGGCAACAAACGTTCAACATCGTCGTAGACGTCATCCAATTCTTGCTGGGACAGAAAATTCTCGAGTACGACGAAGCCATGCTCATGATAATGATCAATGTCATGCTGACTGAAACGCTGATCTGACATACAAAAGTGGGCAAACTAAAAGGCGATTAAATCAGAAATTTAGTGATGGGTCTTTCTTGAACTCTTTGCTACTAGGTATACGCTGAACCTACTCTCTAACGAAGTAAGGACAGGTGGGCGGGGATGAATCATATTAAATTGAAGACCGTTGTTGCGGTTTGCGTTGCAGCATTTGTTAGTGCAAGCGCCCAAGCTGTGATGCTTGAAGTAAACGTGTGGGAGGCAACGCCTGGCAAAGGCGCCGCGATGTTCGAGATAGGTCGTAAGGCGAAAGCGATTCAAGAAAAGCACGGTGCACGAGTTGTCATTGGGAATGAATTTACGGGAAAAATGATCTATTCGATTCGCAGTGATAACTGGCAAACATGTAATTCGACGGCTGGAAAATTTCTGGCAGATCCTGCATGGCAGGCGCTTGTTCGTGATGCGGACTCACGTGGCATCATGAAGAACACAGGTAATTTTCTCATTAACCTCATCGCACCAGCGCCACGTACGGGTAATGTGTTCCAGACCTTCGTTTGGGAAGCCATCCCAGGGCGCACGGCGGATCTATTTGCGGCAGCCATGAATGCACAGAAAATACACACTGCTGCGGGGGCGTATGTTTCAGTTGGCGCTGATCAAAAAAACCGGCTGATGTACATGATGTCGTTTGATGGCTGGGAGCACTTTGCGAAGTTCCAGGACCGGCCAAATTCTGACGCCGAGAGTTTCATGGATGAGGTTTACTTAGACCCACCAGGAAGACTCGTCGAGGTTTATACGAGCGGTAGTGTGGAATAGTGGAGATCCGATCAGAGATACCGGCGGATTATGGCGCCATACACGAACTCACCGAGATGGCTTTCAAGGATCGACCATACGCCGGCGGAGATGAGCAAGATGTCATCAAGCGCCTTCGGGCTGTCGGCGCGCTGACCAGTTCACTAGTCGCGATAGATGGTGATGAGTTGATCGGTCAGATCACATTTTCTCCAGCGACTAATACCGATGGTTCCGAGCCTTGGTTTGCCCTAGGTCCTGTGTCAGTTACGCCGAACAGACAAAGCCAGGGAATTGGTGGGGCGTTGATTCGCCGTGGTATTGCTGAGATCGAAGGTCTGGGCGCCTTGGGCTGTATCCTCACAGGAAACCCTGTTTATTACCGTCGATTTGGTTTTGAGCTCGCTCCAGATAACGTTCCCGAACGAGAATCGGCAGAATACTTTATGTTAAAACCGCTGTTGGGTGGACCGGCCACTGGGTCGTTTGTGTTTCACCCGGCATTCTATGGCGAGGTCTAAGCTACAAAGTTTGTAACAAGGCATCGATCGCGGTGGTGAATGCAATTGGTTGATCCATCATAATGTGATGGTATGCGCCAGGGACACCGATCAAGGGTATTGCACCGTCGCTTTCCTTGCGGACAAACTCCTTCACACGGTCACTCATCATCGCTGAGTGCTGTCCGTAGATGATGCCACGGGGTATGGGAAGGCTGACAAATGTCGGGGCGATGGATGTCCACCAATCTGGTGATCGATTATCATCCATGCTCATGATTGCGGGATCAAACTTCCAGACGTATCCCCCTTCCGTTTCCTTGACAGAGTGGGTGGCCATATAGTCCATCAAGTATTCATTGGCGCAAGGTTGTTCTGGCGCCAATCGAAAGCGATGCCGAATAGCGGCGTAGGTTGAGTGAGTTTGATGAGGTCGAATGCCGCGTGCTTCGCGACGACGTTGATGTTCCTCAAATTGGGACGGTTCGCCAGGCGCGAGCATAGTCATGTCGCACACAATGAGTCGACTCCAGTAATCGGGGTCATTGACTGCCGCCATCAAACCGACGCTACCGCCATAGCTGTGGCAGACGAGGGCTGGGTTTTTTAATCCAGCGTGGTCTGCAACAGCGCGACATTCACGAGATCTGACGCTGACATCGTATTCGTCGCGCCACCCAGAGTCTCCCATACCTGATAAATCGAAGGCAGCTAGACAGTACTGCTCTGCAAGTAGGGGTGCGATAAATGCCCAACATCTTGCGTGTGCCATAAAACCGTGTGTGAGAACGACGCCGGGTAAGTCTGGGTTACCCCAGCGAAAATAGTGAATAGGCACGCCATCGAGTTCGGCGTAACCTTCGGTTCTGGGAACCTCGAAAGCCTGGTTAAACCACTCTGGTGATTGGGGAAGGTCTGCGATGTCAGATAGAGCTGGGTTGGTCAAATCAGATCCAAAAGGCCAAACCGGTCATTATACATGCGTCTCGCAGATAGGTTGTGAAGGAGTAGTAAGCGTGCTTTCTGAAGAGCAAAGTTATTTATTTGATACCTTTGGCTACATTGTCGTACCCGACGTTCTGAGTCAGAACCAGGTTGAACTTCTTCGATCAACGCTAAAACAACCCACAGAGCAGTTTGAACCGGTTGCACAGGCCGATAATCCCCTGCATTGGCATTCTGTGTGGCGCGACTTACTCGATTTGCCAGCACTGACACCTATATTGGAAGCCCTGGTTGGAAACCACGCTTTTCGTAGCGCATTTTTTAAGGCGAAAGGGAAAGCGCCTTACCCAACGTTCCGTTTGGACCATATCAATGTGCACACCCATGTTAAGAACGGATTTCCTGGTGCACAGTTGCACGGCGGTTGGTTGAACAGCGGCGGCAGTCAGTTCTTTCGTTATCACGACGGCCAGTTCTACAACGGCTTGATTGCTGTGAGCTTCGAACTACATGACACGTTTGGGAATGATGGCGGGCTTGCGTGCATTCCCGGGACACACAAAAGTAACGTCGCGCTGCCACCCAATTGGCGGGACCTTAGTCAAGGTGTGCACGAATCGATCTCACGGATAGCGGCGCGAGCCGGTGATGCGATTGTCTTTACTGAGGCGCTAACTCATGGAACGCTGCCCTGGACGGTGGACGATCCGCGCGAGACTGTGTTTTACAAATTCTCACCACACGGCACTACTTGGTCAGCAGACTTCCTAGATCCTCGTGATTTTGCACACTACGAAGATATGGACGCTCGCCGGATGGCGATCTTGGAGGCACCAAACGCCCGTTACCCCGGTCGACCGACTCAGTGGCCCGGTTGAAAGGTCTGCAAAGTCAGAAGTAAGTCTAAGGTAGTGAGAAGCCTAGATTTAGATCGTTGGATGTTTTGTTAAACCACTCAACAACTTCTCGATGGTAAGGAATACCGTGGGCTTTTCGTTTAGCAGTCTCCTCGTGTTCGAGTAGTCCAGCGTAGTAAACACGGTCTTGCCCTTCGATTGGCGTCATACTTGAAATGCGTTCGAGCAAGGCATCTAAGTCGGATTTAAATTCGATGGCATCAATAAAAGCTTCGACTTTCATGGCCATCACAAACTGGGAGTGCATGTTTCGATCTGCCATGAACCCGGCTTTGTTGCCTGACAGGATGCCGGCCATGATGTCGACGATGGCCGCAAAACCAGTACCTTTGTGGCCGCCGTTTTCCCGCGTGCCGCCAAAAGGCAGCATAAAGAAACCGCCGTAATCAGGAGAATCTACAGCCTCCATAATAGGAGCGCCGTCGAGTCCTGTTATCCAGCCGGGTTCTAAATTAGAATCGATGCGGCGGGTCAACATGAGTTTGTTGGCAGCGACTTGTGTGGTAGCCACGTCAAATACGAACGGCGGCATTTTGTTGGTGGGTGCACCCCAAGCGATAGGGTGGGTGCCGAAGACAGGTTCGGTTCCCCAAAGAGGTACTTGTAGACCACCACCCGCGGAGACCATGCAGATGCCAATCATGTCGCTGGGTATTGCCATAAGCGCGTAGTAAGCAAGCATTCCAACATGACCGCAGTTTTGTACTGCGACCGCGCCCATACCTGTTTCATTCGCCTTGTCGATGGCCGTTTGCATGGCTCTCGGTCCCACTTGGATGCCTAACCCACGATCAGCATCCCAAGACGCCGCCACGGGAGAGTCTCTTAAGACCTTAACGTCAGGACGTGGGTTGATTATCTCTGCGCTATATTGATGCACATATGCCCGCAACATGTTTGAGACGCCGTGACTTTCACAACCACGCAAGTCACTCGTGATGAGAACGTCAGTTGCTGTGTCAGCATCGTCATCGGGCATGCCCATCTTTCGAAAAATGGTGGCTGTTGCAGCTCGTGCATCATCTTCTGAAACCAAAACTTGGTCAGCTTCCGGTACTAAGAATCGCTTTAACATTGTGTTCTCACTTCTGTAACCCATCAAAAGATGATTTACATGGGCGTTTAAGTCAACTTTGTGCAGCTCTATCGCTGCTCAGATTCATGATAAATTAGTATGATGAGTAATCGATTTACACAAGCGCACGTTGCAGAGTGGCGCGAGACGGGTTTCCTTATCCTGTCCGACTTTTTTACTGAGAACGAAATTGCGCCTATCCGCGAGGATTTCGCGACACTGTATCCAGATCGTGGCAAAGGCGACGACGTCGGTACAGAGCGAAGCTTTAAAAAGGAGGGTGAGATCGGTGCGAGTCACCCGAAGCAGTTCATGAACTTTGATCAGATGCCGTACGCGGCATCTTCTGCTATTAACCTCATCTCACTACATCCACAGCTCATCGAGCTTTCCAAAGCACTGCTTGGTGTTGTAGATGTGCACTGTTATCAGTCCCATACCTGGCTCAAGTTTACTGGGGAAGCAGATTACGATCAGGCTTTTCATTGCGACTTCGGCAATCACACACTGACCGTGCCCAGCGAGCATGTAGTGCAACGAACCGTCGACTTCGTAATCTATCTGTGTGACGTTGAAGACGACCTGGGTGCCCTGCATTACGTCACGAAACAAGATGCGTCTGAGATCCTTGGCCCCGGCGAGCTCATAGCGCCACCGGACAAACAACTTGAGCTTAGATCTCGAGAGAGATCCGCCGCAGCTCCCTCTGGGACCCTCGTGGCACACAGCATCGATACCCTGCATAGGGGCACGAACTTGACCCGACCAAACGGGAAAAGACTAACGATGACCGTGGGTTATAAGGCGCGAGGTAACGAGATGATTGGGTTCCATGTTTGGCAATTCTCGCCGCAGCGCCCCTGGCACACGATCTTGAACAATGCATCGCCTGAACAGCTAGAGGTGCTTGGGATTCCTCTGCCCGGAGATGTTTTCTGGACAGAAAGATCAGTCTCTCTAACTCAAGCAAGGTGGCCGGATTGGGATATGAGTCTTTACCGGGAGTCGTTAACAAGATGAAACGGCTGCACGTTATTGATGGGACGTACGAACTCTACCGTGCGCATTATTCGAAAAGACCTTCTAAATTTGCCCCGGACGGCCAAGACGTTAAGGGAACTGCAGGCGTTGTAAGTTCGTTACTAGGTTTGTTAGCTGATCAACATGAGAAAGTTACCCATATTGCAGTAGCTTTTGACAACCCGATCGAGTCCTTTCGGAACGATCTTTTTGCTGGCTACAAGACAGGTGAAGGTATGGAGCCTGTGTTAGTTGAGCAAATGGAACTCGTCGAGGAAGCTGTTGCGGCACTTGGCATGGTCGTTTGGTCCATGGCTGAGTTCGAAGCGGATGACGCCCTAGCAACTGCTGCCGTTAAGTATCGGTCGCATGTCGACCAGGTGCGCATCATGACGGCTGACAAAGACCTGGGGCAGAGTGTTGATGGTGATGCGGTCATCCAAGTGGATCGAATGCGGGATCGCATCATCAATGAACAAGGTGTTGTCGAGCGTAATGGCGTGCTGCCAAAGTCGATTCCTGACTGGTTGGGGTTGGTGGGCGACACTGCTGACGGCATACCTGGTTTGGCTGGATTTGGTGCTAAATCGGCAGCAACTCTGTTAACTGAGTATGGCGAGATCGAAGCCATTCCTGACGATCCAGATTCCTGGAGCGTTAAAGTCAGGGGTGCGCCAAGGCTTGCAGAGACACTCGCGCGAGAAAGAAGTGAGGCACTACTTTATAAACAGCTCGCGACATTGAGATTAGATGTACCTCTGGCGGAATCGATTGACGAGCTAGAATGGCGTGGCGCACCACGGCAACAATTCAACGCGTTTGCTGAACGCTTGGGTGGCATCACAATGCGACCCAAGAAATTCATCGACTAAGAGAGCTAAGACGCTTTACGGCAGTTGTTGTGTTGTTCACAACTCTGCAGAACAGTCGGCCAGTTAGCGTCGCCGCGCTCGATGGAACTCGTCACGTCCTTCTTCCATTTTCGGTATGCAGTTCGATTGAAGTTCAGGTAAAGCTTGCCATCAACGATCTCCCAAACATCGGGTTTGACGGTTTTTGTGAAATTGTGTGACACCGCGAATGCACAGTAGCCACCGTACTGTGGCGCGTATTTCTCAGGTTCTGCGATAAACCGCTCTCGGTTTTCGCCACTTGTAAACTTCCAGACTGCGCCTTGCCATTCGTAGGCAAACTCATCGCGCCCTCGGATGGCTCGATCTCCCGGCGCTAGGTCAAAATAGGCGACCACATCAGTACCACGAATGGCTCCTTTCTTCGTGGCGTAGATGTCGGGATCAGCGGCCCATATCGAACTACTGGTTAGAGCTAGCGCAACTATTAAAAATAACCGTCTTGTTACCTGGGGCATTGGCAGTTCCAAAATGCAATTCCAAAATGCAATGGGGGTTAGATGTCGAATACCGGAATAGGTTCCAAAAGTGGGCCTTAAGTGTGGATGCCGAATCACGGCTTATAGAAATTAATGTAAGATTTCACGGTAATCAGAGAGGAGGGAAGCTATGCACGATTTAGTAATTCGCGGTGGCACGATCGTTGATGGCACTGGTAGTGAAAAGAGAATGGGTGATGTAGCGGTCGATGGGGATCGAATCGTTGCGGTTGGTGATGATGTCGGTCAAGCGCGGCGTGAGATCAACGCCGATGGATTGTTGGTCACACCTGGTTGGGTGGATATTCATACCCACTACGATGGGCAGGCAATGTGGGATCCCTACCTTACGCCTTCTTCATGGCACGGCTGTACAAGTGTCGTGATGGGCAATTGTGGAGTTGGGTTTGCCCCGGTGCTCCCTGGCCAAGATCAATGGCTAATTGAACTTATGGAGAGTGTCGAAGATATTCCCGGATCCGCGCTTGCGGAAGGAGTAGATTTTTCTTGGGAGAGTTTTCCAGAATATCTTGATGCTCTTGATGCCCGGCAACGGGCGATTGATATAGGCACGCAAGTTCCACACTGCGCGGTGCGCGCCTATGTTATGGGCGAGCGATGTATAGAAGAGACGACTGCAAGTGCGGAAGATATTGAATCGATGGCACGTATCGTCCGTGATGGTCTGAAGGCAGGCGCGTTGGGCTTTTCCACGTCGAGGACGGTGGTTCATCTCACAAAGGACGGCGAAAAAGTTCCGGGAACCTTCGCCGGAGAACAAGAGTTATACGGCATTGCCGCCGGAATGCGCGAAGCCGGGCATGGAGTGTTCCAAATGGCTTCGGACCTTGGAGAACAGGACGGCGATTTACGCTGGATGACGCAGTTATCCAAAGACTTTGCAGTACCGATCAGCGTTAACCTCTTCCAGAACGATGGTAACCCGCAACAGTACAAAGAAATTTTGGCGGCAATGCACGAAGCGAGAGGCGAAGGCGCGCAAGTCTATGCCCAGGTGTCTGGTCGCACAGCGGGATTGTTATTGAGCTTGGACGGCACGATGCACCCGTTTATGAGTAAAAATGCATATCGGGAGATTCGGCATCTGCCACGCGCGGAGCGGATCGCCCGTATGCGTGACCCAGCAGTTAAAGCGGCGATATTGGCGAAAGAAGATCGACGGCTGTCGCGTCAAGCTAAGCTCTTTCTCGAGGGTTGGCACAAAATGTTCCGTTTAGGTGATCCGCCGAATTATGAGCCGACGGAAGCTGAGTGTTTTGCGCAGCGTGCAATCAGTGAAGGCGTCACGCCGGAGGAATTGGCCTATGACACGCTCATGGAGTTTGATGGCTATGGATTAATCTACTTTCCGCTGTTGAATTATAGCGACTATAGTTTTGAACCTTCTTTTGAAATGATGCAGGCACCTAACACTCACTTTGGTGGTTCCGATGGTGGTGCACATTGTGGTGCAATCTGTGATGTGAGCTTACCGACTTTCAACTTGGCTTACTGGTGTCGCGACCGAGAACGCGGTGCGCAACTGCTACTTGAGTTCATGGTGCACAAACAGACGTAAGGGACAGCTTCGTTACATGGTTTGTTAGATCGAGGCGTGTTGCAGCCAGGCTATAAAGCTGACATCAACTTAATTGATTTTGACCGGTTACAAGTGCGCGCACCGCGCATGGCTTTCGATTTGCCGACCGACGCTCGACGTCTGATCCAAGGCGCTGAAGGGTATGAAATGACCATTAAGTCTGGACAACCCATATTCGAGCAAGGCGAGGCGACTGGCGCTATGCCAGGGCAACTTGTACGGGGACCCCAGCGGAAATAGTGCGTTAGCGGCTGGCGAGTCCATGCATCATGAACGATGCGAACTTTGGACCTGGTTGGTAGCCGCTCTCAAAAGAGAGCAGGTTGAAACCGCCGCCTTTGATTAGTTCGTCTGCGCGGCGAGTGAGATGGCAACCGCCGCCAATGACTTTCCAGATGGGCTCGAGACGCCGCTGCCATTTTTGGATGTTGATGTCGTCCGAGCTGCCGTGTTCGACGAATATCAATTTGCCACCTGGTTTCAGTGCTCGGTACATCTCGCTCACCGCGGCTTCCGGATTCGGAATACTACAAAGCGTCCATGTGCACACAACTGTGTCAAAGGACTCACTTGAAACGGGAATTTCTTCCCCGGATACGCCGATCACATCGACGTGGGCTTGGATGTTTTCTGCCCGAGAAGCAGCTTTGACGGTAAGTGCTTCGACTGGATCGACTCCCGTTATCGATTCAACTGCTTGAGGATAGTGCGGTAGATTTAAGCCACTCCCGATCCCTATCTCCAAGACTCTGCCCTCTGCTTGAGCGAGGTAACGGGCCCTCAGTTTGGTCATCGGCGGTTGTCCACAAGCTTTGTCGATAATGCGCGGTAGGATGTGTGCTTCGTAGAAATTGGACATAGCTTATACGACGGTTAACAACCAATCGTTCCCTGTTGATATAGCTTCGCACGCTGTTCGTCCGACATCTCGAGTACGGATGCTAGGACTGTGTCTGTGTCAGCACCGAGGCAGGGTGCGGCACTGATTACCCCGTTCTGGCGTCTATGTAAACGCCAAGGTATCCCGGCGTGCGCTCGCGCGCCGACTTCTGGGTGATCGATGGTCTCAATGAACTCTTGCTCACGAAAATGAGGATCTTCCACGATGTCTTGGACACTCAGTGTTGGGAATGCTGGAATGCCTTTTTCTTGTAATAGTGTGGTGAGATCCCAGCGATTTTGGGTTGCGGTCCAGGTGGCTATGAGTGCTTCTAGGGTATCCTCATTAGCTCGTCTTTCTTCAAGCGTCTTGTATGTGGCATCGACCTGCAAATTCTCATCCATCAAACCTGCTAAGGCGCGCCATTCTTCATCGTTGCGGCACGCGATGGAAATCCAGTGATCGTCTCCAGCACACTTAAACACTCCGTGAGGTGACATGTTACGGTGCCGGTTTCCCATGCGCTCTGCTTGCGTGCCATGCTGCGCAAAGTCCATCCAAGCCTCCATGTTTAGCACGGCAGTTGCTTCCCACAAACTGATGTCGAGGTGGTCCCCAACTCCTGTTTGGTCTCGCTTTATCAAAGCACTGGTGATTGCGTAGGCGGCAGTGATTCCAGCAGTAGGGTCCGGCATGGATAAGCCAATTTCTTCTGGCCTGCCACCGATGAAACCGGTCCCCGCTGAGAGTCCTGTTAGAGGCGGAATCGCGGGTCCATATCCCATGTAGTCTTTGTAGGGGCCAGATTGACCATAGCCCGAGATGCTGGCAACAATGATGTCGGGCTTAATCGATTTGAGTGTGTCGTAGCCGATACCCATCCTGTCCATGACACCTGTCGCGAAGTTCTGCACGACGACATCTGATTTGGCGACGAGGGATTTGACGATACTGATGCCTTCCTCCGTACCCAGATTTACGGCAATGCTCGACTTGCCTTGGTTCCATTGATTGAACATACCCGAGCAATTGAGTCCTTCTTCGATACCGACCGGATAAACGGGTAAGCGCCGATAAAGATCCGCTCGTAGCTCAGACTCAACTCGGATGACTTCAGCGCCGAGATGCGCCAAATTAAGGCTACAAAAAGGCCCAGCCCATGCCCAAGTCAAATCCAAAACCCGTATGCCGGTGAGTGGTTTGTCACGTGACTCGTCAAGAGTCGCGTCGGTAGGCGTGTCGTTTTGTGCTACCAGTTCTGAGATAACCGTGTCGTTGTGCTCGCCTGTCTGTGGGGCGGGGAGGTATGTGTCGGCACGGCCCTCGATACCGAGAATAGAACTCCCGAAGACTTCGATATCCCCGCGTCCCGGTTGTTGGATGGTGGTGAAGAACCCTCTTGCTCGCAAGTGCTCGCTGTTTGCAAACTGCTGTAGATTTAAGACAGGTGCCACGCAAATGCGCTTTGCTTGCGCAGCATGATAAAGCGGCTCGGCTTCCCACTCTGCTACAAACTCTTGGACAAACATGTGGACCAAGTCTTGATTTTCCTGACGACTTGGTTGGTCTGCGAAGGTTTCCATCTGGGTCCAATCTGGCGAACCCATCAATTCAACGAGTCGTTCCCATTGATCCTGTTCTACGCACACGATAAATACGGGTGCATCCTTGGCTTGGAAGATACGCCAAGGAATGAGCGATCGTGGGTTACTTCTGGTCGGGACCTCTTCTTTGTAGCTGTATGCTGGAATACCCGATTCCAGCACTGAAGCGACGTAAGCCTGCATAGAGAAATCGATGAATTCTCCAATACCCGTGAGCTGAGTATCTCGCCAGACGGCAAGAACGGTCATTACACCAGCGATCGCTGACATCAACATACATTGATCACCCGTAACCTTGAGCGGTGGCAAGTCCGGATCAGAGTGCGTGGCAGGACAAAGATTCGCCCAGCCACCGGCGTTGGTCAGTGTCAGGTCCGTGGCCGCGTAGTTAGAATAAGGGCCGGTGCGTCCAAAGGGTGTGAGTGAAAGGGTGACGAGACGTGGGAAATCTTTAGCGAGTGCCGCTGCACCGATGCCGAGGTTCTCGGCCTCATTTGTAGGGAGTCCGTGCACCAGTATGTCTACGGATCGGAGCAATTGAAACAGTACTTCTGAGGAGGTGAATGGCGAGACGAACGACTTTTTGTTGAGATTGAGCGCTATGAAATAGCCGCTTAAATCTTTGCCGTCGTCCGAGTTAGTTTGTCCCCAACGACGCATGGTATCGCCTTCCGGTGGCTCGAGTTTAATAACGTCCGCGCCTTGGTCCGCAAGGAGCTTTGCGGCATAGCTAGGTGCCACGCCAGTCGAGATCTCTAGCACTCTTAAATCTGAAATTTTCTGGTTAGCCATAGCGTGTGGATCATACCGCTAGATTGGGGTTAGGAGAATCCGCTGCCAACGAGAGCGCAGTTTCTGGGCTTTCGGCTGCGATATCGAAACCGTAGACTGTGGATCTCGCATTAATTAACAAGCGCCATGGATCTAGAAACCCGAGTAGCCCAAATCGAAGCCAAAGATGAGATCCGAGAGCTCACAGCGCGCTATTGTCATGCCGTTGTCGATGGAGATGCTCAGACCATCGTTTCCCTGTTCGCCGACAATGGGGTTTTCAAAACGCACACCTTTGCCCCTCAAGGTCATGAAGAACTTTTATCGTTCTACGCAGAAGGAGTGGGTGAGCAAACCCATAAACCTTTCGTACAAAACCATGTCATAGAGTTTTTGGACGCGGATCGAGCCAAAGGTCGATGCTCTGTCGAAATACGCGTTCTACAAGATGGCGAGGCGTACACCCAAGCAGGGCATTATCACGATCAATATATTCGGGAACGCGGTAAATGGCGCTTTGCTGAGCGCCACTACATTCGATATCACAATGTGCCTTGGGTGAAGGGTTGGGAGAAGTAATCTAGCCTAAGTTAGCCTTGCCGTAGTCAACCGTAAGCCACCGTTCTACGTTCATCAGGACGGTCACGTTATCTCCTGTGCTTTGCGCCGCGTAACCCTTGCCCATTTCTTCACCAAGATAACGTGTGGCCATACTGAGTAGCGCGCCTTCCTCACTTGGCTCGATAGATGTGATGGGTCCTTCCACACTGACGTATTTGTAAGGCATCGCCTCGCTTTGGGCGACAAGAGAGATTCTGCTGCCGACACTCGCGAGTTGTCCTTTTCTTGATTCTGGTCCGATGATGACCCAAAGACCAACTTGAGGGTCATAGTCATACCAAATTGGTGCCGTGAGCGGTCCGGCCGCCGGATCAACAAAAGAGATGACCCCGACGTGGAGATCAGCTAAAAAAGTTTCTCGTTCAGTCACAGTCATGGCGAGGGACATTGTTGTCTCCAAAATTTGGTTGAGGTGGTCATGCTACGTGGATGTGTTGATCGTGTTCTAGTCTTTTCCTGCTACCGCGATTTCGAGTAGATATGGCCCGTCACCCGATAAATAGCTTTCCGCCGCAGCGATAATCTCCTCCGTTGTATCCGCGCGTGAATTTGCGATTCCCATGCCCGTGGCCATAGAAGAGAAATCTAAGGTCGGATTGATGAGATCCATGTTTGGGTAGGGTTGGTCGGATGGCGCGTCGAAACGTTGGCGGTGAATGTCTAAGTTGTGTTTCAGCACTCTGTACTCGGCATTCGCGAGGATAACGAAGAAAATGTTGAGCTTGTGGTGGGCTGCTGTCCACAGAGCCTGAATGCTGTACATCGCTGAACCGTCGCCAGAGATCGCAAGAATCTGTTTCTCAGGTAAGGCCACCGCAGTGCCGATAGCACCGGCGATTCCCTGACCAATGCCGCCACCGCGGCCTGCGAAGAACTCATCGGGGTTGCGCTTGCGGAAGGCACGATCAACGTCTGCTGATGCCGTGATTGATTCATCTACAATAACGACGTCCTGGGGTAGCGCGCTGGCAAGAGCCGACATTGCTTCGGTCGCCGCCATCGGGGTTGTGCCGATTTGGTTTTCAAAGCGGGAGGCTTGCGTCGTTAGATTCGCGACGTGTGCATCGGCTAACAGCGTGGCGTTTTGCTTGAAGCGAACTTGTGCCTCGTCTGATGCTCGATCAGCCACTATTTCGCTGAGTCTAGTGATTATTGTACCCAGGTCACCAGAGATGCCTTCAGTGACAGGACGGTGCACCGAAAGTAATCGTGGATCAGATTCGATTTGAACGGTGTATGCGCGCTCCGGTAAAGATGAGCCCTGTTCAAACCAGATTTCCTCCATGGTGACGCCGCCGACCACAACGATGGCATCATACTCGGCGAGCATCGAGCGGTTCTGTGAAGCGTCAGTGGCGAGGCCGCGTATGAAGTGCGGATGGTCAGTTGCAATGGGCCTTCGCGCTAACAGGAAGTCCGCGAAAACTGCGGCGCCAATTTGTTCGACGAATTGAAGAAATTCAGCGGTGACATGCTCGCGAGCAATATCGTCACCAACGCAAACGGCGATCTTCTCAGCCTCGATGAGTTTCTCAGCGATGGTTTGCAGAGTTTCGGGATGTGGCAGTGTGGAGTGATGCAATTCGCCAGATGTGGAAGCGGGGACGTCCGTCTCCTGCTCCATGACGTTGTTTGGTAGCGCAACAAAGACAGGCCCCTTGGGATGTTCATTTGCGATTTGAAACGCGCGTCGCATCATCGGACCAATTTCGTCCGCCGACTGTGGTTCTACCGACCACTTGACCACGGGTGCTGCCATCTCGACCAAATCATGGCGTAGCAACGGGTCGCGCAGTCTCATCCGCGTATCTTGTTGACCGGCAGTAACCACGACCGGGACACGAGCTTTAAGGCAGCCATACATCATGCCGATGGCGTTACCTAAACCTGGTGCAACGTGAACGTTGGCGACGGGCGTGAGACCGGTTGCCTGAGCGTAAAAACCAGCAGCACATACCGCAACGCCCTCATGCAGGGCGGTGATGTACTCAACCTCGGGGTGCTCGAGCAAACTTTCCAGTAACGGATTCTCGGTGGTGCCGGGGTTGCCAAAGATCTTCGTACTACCATGCAACCGCATACTCTGCATAAAGACCTGCCTACCTCTCATCACAACGCTCCTTTTTGCACCTGGGCAATTTTGCACTAAGGCATTGATCATAGGATTTTGCCGAGGTTGCTACCAGGCGTATGATTCCCGCAGGGTTTCGGGAGAGGCTCAACAGTTCTTGGGAGGGGCGCAAAGCTGGGGGGGAGAAAGATGCACAAGCTAGATGATCAACAGAGGAAACAGTGGCATACAGACGGATATCTGCACATAGAAGGTGCGCTCACTGCGGAACAAGTCGAGTTTTTTAATGCAGAGATGGCGAGATTTCGGGGACAGCCAGGCTACGAACCGGATAACAATCCAGAGTTACCGATTGGACACTACGCTTGGCTAGATCATGCCAGAGATCTAGATCCGGGTGGTTTTATGGATCGAAGGGACCTCTTGTCCTATCACCAAGCATTTATCGACCTGATCGATCACGAGCCTATTTTTGACTACGTCGTCGACATCATGGGTCCTAACATTTTGTTGTCGATGACCCAAGCGATTGCGCGCCCACCGACTGATAAGTTTCCAGGCTACACGCACACGGATGGTGGCGAATCTTTGCGCCAGATACGCGTGAGCGAGTCGAGTCCGCCTGTAGCGATGAAAGCGATGTACCTGCTTACCGACGTGACCGAACCGAATACCGGTAATTTGACCGTTTTTCCTGGTAGCCATCTGCGACAGATTCCAGACGCAGACGATCGGTTGATGACGCCTAATTCACCAGGAGCAGCACAGCTTACTGGCAAAGCAGGGGATGTTTATTTGTTCCCACATGCGCTTTGGCACGGACCGGCAATGAATCAGGGAAATACAACACGCAATACGTTGCTCTACAACTATTGTCAGCTGTGGGTGCGCAGTTATGACCACGAGAATGTCCCAGATGTCGCGCAGCAATGCAGTCCGAGGCAGCGTCGGCTGCTTGGGGATCTAGGTTACGATTTCCGCCCGGGCTCCTACTTTTATGTCCCCAAGGATCAAGAGACCGTGATTCTGGGTGATTGAGCTTTCTGGATTACCGATATAACCATAGGATGAATGACTATGAGTGATGCGCTGAATGTCAGTGTGAAAAATCACGTGGCTACGCTTTCGAACAATGATGCGCCGTACAATCGGATGACGCTGGACTACATGGATGAGCTTGAGCGCGTTGTGCCTGAACTTGGCGCAGATGATAGCGTCCGAGCTCTGATTTTTACCGCAGCGGGAGAAGAGCACTTCTCAGTCGGTATGAATCTGAAGCAGTTTCCGGAAGGGGTGAAAAGGTTAGGTTCTTCGGATGCGGTGCTCGATCAGAGGCTACGAGTGCTGAATTTGATTGAGACGCTTGGAAAACCAAGCATAGCCACGTTGTTCGGTTACTGCCTTGGCGGGGGTTTGGAGTTACCCCTCGCGTGTCACTTTAGAATTGCCGCAGACCAAGACGCACAAATCGGACTGCCCGAAATGGGCCTAGGTGCTGTGCCAGCATGGGGCGGTTCCGCACGTCTACCGCGTGTCGTGGGACGCGATGTAGCGCTAGATATGATTTTGCGGGGACGCAAAATATCGGGCCAAGAGGCGCTGAGAGTTGGGCTAGTCAGTGCGATATATCCAGCTAGTGAGCTCAAAGATCGAGCACAAGCGTTGGGCGAAGAACTTGCGCAGCAGCCTCGTCTTGCAGTCAAAGGTGTGTTGGACACAATTGTCGGGTTTGAGTCGAGGAGTTTGCAGGAGTCTATTCAAGATGAGCGTGCTGCCGTCCATCTTACCCGGGGTACCGCAGATTCACAGGAAGGCATGCGCGCATTTCTTGAGAAGCGCGAGCCTGTCTTCAATCAGGACGTTTAGTTACACTCACACGTTGGGCTTGGGAAGTCGCACATTAGGAGAACAAATTGGCTTACGAACTACCGATTCCGCGGCAGGGAATTCACACGCGACCATTTTGGGAGGGCGCCAAAGAAGGCAAGTTGATGCTGCCACGCTGCATCGACTGCAACACGGTCCATTGGTATCCAAGACACATTTGCCCAAATTGCCATTCCATAAACTTGGAATGGATTGAAGGCAGCGGCGAGGGAAGAATCCACACTTTCGCTGTACAACACTTAGTCTTCGGTCCGTGGTCCGAGCACGCACCGTATGTCACTGCGTACATCGATCTACTCGAGGGGGACCGCATGCTTACTGTTTTGCGGGGTGTGGATCCGGAAAAACCGGAAACAATCGAGATTGGTGCGAAGGTACGTGTCGAGTTTGAACAGGCGAATGATGACACTTTCATTCCCTATTGGCGTGTGGTGGGAGAGTAACAATGCCAGGATTACTATATAAATCAGCGGCAATTGTTGGTGCCGCCGAGGCGAACGAAATTGGTTTTCTCGAAGAACCTGCAACAGCCCTACAACTACACATTGAAGCGATCAAGAATCTGAGCGATCAGACTGGTATCCCGATTGCAAAGATCGACGGTATTTTTTCGACGGGTTGGTCGACAGAGCTTTGTGAACACCTGGGTATTACGCCGAAGTACATAGATACAACCGCCGTCGGTGGCTGCTCGTTTGAGATGCATGTACACCATGCGGCGGCTGCGATCTATTCAGGGATCATTGATATCGCCCTGGTCTCGCATGGCGAAAATGGGCACTCGGCGCGGAAGATCGGAAGCGGCGGGGGTAACTACGGGCGTGGCGCTGGCAATGCGTCCCCGTCCCATGAGATGACAATGGCCTATGGGCTTGGCGGCGCGCCGTCAAACTATGCCCATGCGATGGTGCGGCATATGCATCGCTACGGCACAAAGCGTGAGGATTATGCGCACGTAGCCAAAGTCACTCGAGATTGGGCAACGCTGAACCCTCGCGCTGCGATGTACTCAAAGGAAAAACACCCGTTTGGTGGACCAATCACTGTGGAACAAGTGGAAGAATCGAGATTGATTGCATGGCCGTTAACCATTCTGCACTGTTGTATGGTGGCGGATCATGGTGGCGCTATCTTTGTTGTTAGCCCGAAAATCGCAGCACGACTTTCGACCAAACCTGTCTGGATAGCTGGCGCGGGTGAAAGCATGAGTCATGGCAACATGATGGAGATGGGAGACTTTACTAAAACGTCTGCTGACAAATCTGCGGAAGCTGCTTACACGATGGCGGGACTTGGTCCAGCCGATATGGAGCTTGCCGAGATCTATGACTCGTTCACGATAACGGCGGCGATGACCGCCGAGATGTTGGGCTTAGCGAAGCCTGGTGAGGGACATCTTCTTTGGAAAGATGGTCACGCAGCCCCTGGAGGACGTTTACCCATCAACACAAATGGTGGTGGTTTGTCATTCAATCACAGTGGTATGTACGGTATGCCTTTGTTGATCGAAGCTTATCGCCAGTTGTCCGGTACAGCGGAAGATGGCATCAATGGGGACAAGGGCAAGCAGACTGATGCTCGCACTTGTGTCGTCAATGGCACAGGAGGCAGCTTGTCGACGACAGGCACGTTGGTCCTTATTTCAGACGACGATTGAGGCTCGGCACAACACACGCGTCAGCCGAATTACTCACGTAGAAACAAGTAGCTCCACCAGAGATATCCACCAAGCCCATCGGGCTTGGTGCAGTTGAGCTTGGTTCTTCTTTTTGGGAATGGTCCGAGAGAAAGGATGCGGACGGTGTTGGCTGCGGATTCCACCTCTACAAGCGCGCCATCAAAAAAACAATTCAGTGGCATCTCGGCGTTTTGCAAGTCCAACGAAACGAAACTATCTTCCCGTACCCGCAGCGGCCCCATTGGATGTGCTTCGATGTAGAGCGGTCGAGTGTGGGTCCTTTCGGCAAGCCGTTTCAAACTGTCGGCTCCGGTATAAAACGGATGGCGCGGCAGACCGAGAAAATCCGAGTCAAAGCCGACGGCACCAGAGTGCTGCCCGGTGGCGAACAGTTCAAGATCGCTAACGATTTCTTTCAGTTCTTTGGAGTATTCCCCGTATGGATAGGCAAAGAGCGTTGGGCGGACGTCAAGCTTATCTACGATCAAAGCCGATGCGGCTGTCACGTCGACGGTCACTCTTTGTCGCCATGCATCTTGTGTCTCACCATTCTGTGGGTACGCGAGATGACCGTGTGAGTGACCGTGATTTTGAATCTCACCACCGACGTCTTGAATCTCGCGCAGTTCCTGCCAATCCAAATAGGCATTATTTGCCTCTGCTGCCTTGCTTGTGTTGACAAAAATGGTAAATGGCATCTTCCGGGATTTGAGTAATGGCATTGCTGTGTCGTAGACAGACTGGTAGGCATCATCAAAGGTTATCGCAACGGATTTGGCAGGGATTGGCTCCCGGGCTGCAAGCGCGGCAACCATCTTTGAGAGTTGCATAACATTGAAGTTTTTGGCAGATAAGTAGTCGAGATGGGCTTCAAACTGAGCGGGCCTGACGCTGGTAGAGGATGGTGTTGTGGAGGATACGTGGTGATACAGCAAAACCACGCCATGCTCTGCACCGTGACTGTCGGTAGAAGCAGCTATTAGCAACAGCACAGTTAACAAGCGCACCGATAACAAGTGCACCGATAACAAGTGCACCGATGACAAGTGCACCGTTAACAAGTGTGCGAACCGAGAAATCGTTCTAGCCATTAGCTTGGTAACGTATTCATTCGAGATTGTTTGCTCGGATCATCGCTTGGATTTCGGTCACGTAGTCATATCCTCGTTCGGAGTAGCCATCTAACCCTATGGCAAGGGCCTCCCCTTTCAGTGGTTGTCCGTCACGACGTAGCGTTGCACGCTTTTCTCGGAAACTCGCGTAACGGATGTGAGTATTGAGGTTGTGGATGTAGGCTCGAACGGCATCTCTGGTGGACCGGAATTTCGCCACTTCGTGGCTGCGTCCACGTGACCGATTTTTTGGTGTAAATCCACAGCCACGCACGAAACATTGTTGGCCAAAGAAGTTGTAGCCATTGCGCGCGAATCGAGAGGAGCCCCAACCACTTTCCTTGGCGGCTTGTATGAGCGCTAGGGAGTTTGGAATGATATCAACTTTGTTTAGTAGCCCGTGCAAGTCTTGCGGGTCTGCCTCTTGGTTGAGATAGAGCAAACGTAGGCGGCGAAGGAAAAAATGGTCTAGCAGGTTGATGGATCCATCGGTTGAGATTAGCTCTTGCAGCCGCTCTCGATCGCTTAAGACTTTGGCATTTACCTCGATGACATGGGGGCGTAGGTAAGCAAAAAAGTCCGCCTTTTTCTCTTCTACAGTGGCGGCATCGGAGAATTCTGGGACAACGTCACGCGATGTCAGAGCCCAACCAATTCCGAACATGAGAACGAGTAAAAGCAATGACTGTATTAAGAGTCGTTCGCGCTGTATTACTGTCCGCAAACCGTGTCTAGCGCTTGGGTGGATGTGCGGCGACGACAGTTTCATCTATGTCTGTTCCCCAGCCGGGTCGATCAGACAGTATAAGCTTACCGTCACGAATCTCTGGTGGGTGTGTCACCAGTTCGTCTTTCCACGGCACATCGTCAATGTCGATTTCCATGATTCTGAAGTTGGGGATGCTTGCACAAAAATGTGCACTGATCATTGTGCATAGATGCCCGTAAAAATTGTGTGGGGCGACGTTGATCTCATACGCATCTGCCATCGCGGCGATCTTGCTAGATTGCCAAATGCCGTTCCACGGCACGTCGATGATCGCGACGTCCATCGCTTGCTGTTCGAAGTAACGTCTGAATTCTCGTATGCCATACAAGGATTCACATGAAGCGACCGGTAGATTGGCCTGTTGTCGGATATAGGCGAGGGCTTCCGGATTAAACAAGTCCAGCTCATACCAAAAGAGGTCAAAGGGCGCGAGTGCGCGCATTACCTGTAGGTATCCCTCTGGTTTGAAATTGAAATTCATGTCTAAAAGAATGCCCATTTGATCTCCGGCACCTTGGCGCAGGGCGGTCATTTGCGCGGTGAGGGAGCGTAGCAATGCAGGTTCGGCATTGAGTTCGGGCGCGCCATGGATCCCGGCGGAGCGAGCGAATCCTGGTGAATGCACTCGAGGTGTTTCGTCAAAGAGATACATGTTGCATTTAAGAGCGTTGAACCCGGCTGAACTTACCTCGTCACCGAGACCAATAAGGTCATCAACGGATCTGAGAACGGGCTTGCCGACCATTTTGGCAGTGCCTTCACGCATTCGATAAGTGCCACAGTGAGACCAGTAGAGGGGCAGTTCTGTACGGACCGGCCCACCTAGGAGGGTATACACGGGTACACCTAAAACCTTCCCCTTGATATCAAATAGTGCATTCTCGATTGCAGCGATCGCCTGCGAATTAATGCCACCGGGAGCCTGACGGGTCATGGCGTAAAGCCGGGCAAAGATCGCTTCGTGCGCCAGCGGATCGGAACCTAAGACAAATGGCGTGAGCTCTTCAATGACTTTGCTTACACCGCGGCTGCCGTAAGACTCGTTATACTCGCTGTAACCTACAACGCCATCGGTGGTGGCGATTTTGAGGTAAGAAAAGACGCGCCATCCGGCGTCACAGTGTAGGGATTCGATTCACTCAATTTTCATCGTGTCGCTATGATTGGTGGTAATGGAAATATAATAACAACATGGAGGCAAGCTTGGAGGGGGAAGCCGAGAAGGCTGGTAGTGCAAGTCCACCGCGTAAGGACTACGCAAAACTGTCGACGCTGAGCATTCTTCACATGGCTCAGTATTTTCCGATAACGTTTGCGGGTGTTGCGTTGCCTTTCTTGTTCCGCCAGGAAGGTTTACCCCTTGAGATGTTTTGGCTGCTTGCGCTGCCGTCATTTCCAAGATGGCTTAAGTTTCTGATGGCGTTGGTGGTAGACAACTACGGCAACGAAAGGATCGGCCGGAGAAAGTCTTGGATTATTCCGTGCACGGTACTGGCCGTGATCTTGTATGCGACGCTTGCGTTCTTTCCGCCCAATCTCGATTCGATCTACATCATGGTGAGTATCTTGGTCTTTGGCGCGGTGATCATGTCCGCGCAGGACATCGCGGTTGATGCCTACGCCGCTGAAGCGATGGAAGATCATGAACGTCCACTCGGTACATCATTGATCAATGTGCTCGGCGCGGTATCGAGCGTGATTGGTGCAGCAGCCGTTGCATTAGTCGATACGTTCGGTTGGCAAAACACCATGTTTGCGGCATCTGGGCTCATGTTGGTTGCGGCACTACCGGCAATGCTGCGTAAGGAACCTACCCCTCCTCCGGCTACTCTTGAACGTTTGGCTCGAGGCGAGAGACCCGATCTGATAAAGGCTCTGAAGCGGCAAGACTCCAGGTACATCGTGCCGTTCATGTTTATGTTTGGACTAGGACAACATTTTTTCTTGACGATGATTGGACCGTTTTGGTCCGATCAGGGTATGACCTTGACTCAATACGGTATCTTGGCGCCTGCGGCGACGATCACCGGTGGGGTTCTAGCTGCAACGTTGACGCCGTGGCTGATAGAGCGAACTAGCATGCGGTTCACGGCCATAGTCGGCTTGGTTGTGTTGCCGGTAGAGGCAGCGGTTTATTGTTACTTTAGTTTTCTGAATGCTATTCCACCCTTGTGGATACTCATCGTAACCGTTGCGGCGTTGTCCTTCTCGACCAGTCTGTATATGTACACAGTTACCATTTCTCGTTTCCGATGGGTATCGAAAGCTCAAGCAGGAACGGACTATTCCATGCAATCCAGTATGTGGAATCTAGGCGTTTGGGTCGCCGGTTCGACTGCTGGCATAGTTGCTGGTCAGTTTGGTTACGTGGTCTTTTTTCCAGTGGCGGCATTAATCACACTGGTTGGAGGCGTCTTTTACGTGCTCAAGTGGCAAGATATAGAGGATTTGGTGCTCGAGCGCGAAGCACGAGAAACTGGACACGTTGAGGTGGCATAACCAATTGGGAATCATCATCAGATTCTGAGGCGAGGTCGTAATGGCGATAGAAATTAGACGGGCAACCGCTGGCGAGATGGAGCAAGTTGGCTTGATGGCGGCTTATGTGTATGGCGGCGCTTTTGGTGACGGTGCGGACAACATCACGGCTACTTCGATGCGACCGGAATGGACGCTCTGTGCGTTCGACGGCGCGAAGCTGGTGACTTCATTTGGGGCGTTCCCTTTCACCATGCGCGCCAACGGTGAAGCGATTTCGTTTGGTGGCGTCACAGCCGTTGGTACTCGACCAGAGTACCGTCGGCAAGGTCTGGTACGGAGGATCATGACCCAGGCGATACAAGATCAGAAAGACCAAGGTCAATCAGTAGCTGGTCTTTGGGCTTCGCAAGCTGCAATTTACCAACGATATGGATATGCGGCGGCCGGTGCCAACCGACACTATTCAGTGGACACAGCAGACATCCGTTTTTATGACGTGGATCCAGGGAGCTGCTCCATCGAGAGGCTCTCGATGCCGGACTGCATAGAACCCGCAAAAGCGCTATACCGAGAGTTCATCGCCAATCGGTTCGGATACCTACATCGCTCTTCCATTCTCTGGGGAGAAAATGTGTTTGATGGCAGCTCACCAGATGGTCCGGTTTATATGGCATTGGCGAGTGATGCGGAGGGAGCTCAGGGTTACGTCGCGTATACCTTGCGTGCGAACAAGGTTGGGCACCGTGCACGAGCACAAGAGATCAAGATACGTGATATGGGCTGGCTGACCTTGGACGCCTATCGGTCGATGTGGAGTTTCCTGGCAGGTCATGATCTTGTGGGTCGTGTGCTTTGGGAAAATGCGCCCGTAGATGATCCTGCGCCACACCTATTTTCAGAGCCTCGCATGTTACATACGGACGATCGGGAAGGGAGCTGGATGCGACTAATTGATGTCCCGTCAGCACTTAACAATCGCGGCTATCTACCGGTAGACACTCGGTGCAGGGTGAGCCTCACGATTGAGAGCGATGACCTTGCGCCGTGGAATGAGGGGACCTGGGCGCTCGAGCTGGATGGCCAGGGTGGTAGGGAAGTGACACAAGCCGAGCATTGTAATGAGAGTCTGACACTTTCAGTCAAAACACTCGCTTCTCTTTATACAGGTATGCATAGCGCACTCGAGCTTTCCCAGGCGGGATTGATATCAGGTCCGTTGTCCTCAGTTCGGGCTGCCAACACGGCGTTCGCCACCTACTTTAAGCCCCATTGCCCAGACCACTACTGATCTAGTCGCGGCTAGTCCTGGCCGCGTTCGCGGCATTTCGTGTTTCCTGATTTGGCCCAGCCCTGTTTCCTGGGCGAGGGTCACGTGTGCTCGGCTGATGTTTGGTTGACAGGGTACTGTATGTAACATACTGTGCATTACACAGTATATAACGCACAGTACCTAGAGTACGCAATCAAAAGCGTGGGATCGGAACCTCGCATTTGAGAGCGCGCTGCAGAGTGCAGGTTAAATGTAGAACGTATTTATGAATGACGAATCGATACGAGAAATTGCCGACAAGCTAAATTCGGAGATACGACGTGGCTCGTTGGTGTTGGCCGTTCTTGGTCAATTGCAGAGTGAGCACTACGGGTATTCACTTAGGAAATCCCTTGCTGAGCATGGTTTGGATGTGGAAGAGGGGACTCTTTATCCACTTATACGGCGCCTCGAAAAGCAGGGGTTACTGGAAAGCGAGTGGCGGGAAGAGAACAAACGCCGTAAGCGGTTTTACCGTTTGAGCGCAGTAGGCCAGTCAGTTTATGCAAGTTTGCTTGAAGACTGGAGAGATCTTAGTTCGAGTCTCACGACAATTACCGCCTCGGGCTCAATGCCTCAGGTTTTGGAGCAGGAGTAAGGAATGCAACTAGTTGAAAGTTATGTGATTGAGGTTTGCCGGTTTGTGCCGAGTGAGCAGCGTGACGAGATTGCGCGCGATCTGCGGGAAGCCATAGCAGAAGAGGTTTATGAGTTGGCCGACGCGCGCAATGAAGAGCCAACCGATGCGGATGCCAAGCAGGTGCTCAGTGGTTTTGGGCACCCGTTGAAAGTGGCGGGTCGCTATCAGCCGCAAAGATACTTGATCGGCCCGGAGATCTTTCCCGCCATGTTGCAAACGTTGCGGATCGTCATTGGATTTGCACTTGGTATACAGGTCGTAGCTATCGTAGTTTTCGGTAGTTTGCAGGAGTGGACAATTGGGCCGTGGGATCTATTTTGGATGACATTTGAGCTCGTGCTTTGGATTCTGTTTGTGATCGTTGGTGCGTTCATAGCAGTTGAATACAGCGGAGAAAAATTGGGTTGGTATGAGAATTGGAGTCCGCAATCACTTTCTCCCAACAGTATGGGCGTGATCAGTCGAAGTGATATTGTGACGAACATAGTGACAGGCGGTTTCTTCTTGTTGTGGTGGAACGACGTGGTTGTGCTGCACTGAAGAACCTGCGCGGACAGGTCTATGGTGCCCCTAGTGTTGAGATGTCTAGCCAAGGACAGTAGGCTTTGAAGATGACTGAATCCAATCCACTGTCCCGCGAAGAGCTAGCCCGGGTCACTCGAAAGAGTGATCTTCGAGGGCTTTGGTGTGTTGCTAGCCAATGGGCAATCACGATCGGTATCTTTGTCGGTATGGCGCTCTGGACAAACCCTCTCAGCATCGCTGTAGGTATGGTGCTGCTTGGTGGTCGCCAGTTGGGGTTCTTTGTCCTGACACACGAAGCGGGTCATCGCACACTGTTCAAAACACAATGGTTGAATGATTTTGTTGGCACTTGGCTTACGAGCCCAGTCGATTTCTCCAATGGCCGAAGTTACATGCGTGAACACTTGCTCCACCACCGAGCGGCGGGAACCAAGGATGATCCGGACTTGGCCAATTATCAGGACTATCCGATTCCGATGGCGCGGTTAAAGCGCAAATTGTGGCGTGACTTCTCCGGCCGAACGGGTTGGCGGAATATCTCTGCCAAGTACAAAGCGATTGGCCAGATGCAAACATTGTCAGTTGAGGATCGGGCTGCGTTGTTGCGTGGGATTTTCGTGAACGTGCTGATGTTTGGCGCAATGCTACTGTTCGGTGTGCCGTGGCTCTATCTCGTATGGCTCGGCGCGCAGATATTTTTATATCCAGCCATCATCCGCATACGCCAGATCGCGGAGCATGCTGCGGTTCCCGATCTCGCATCCTCAGATGCGCGCATGAACACGAGAACTACACTTGCGAACCCAATGGTTCGCCTCGTGCTGTGCCCACACCAAGTCAACTACCACGTCGAACACCATCTCTGCGCCTCGATCCCAATCTACCGTTTGAGCGAGACACACGATATTTTGCGAGCCAAGGGCTTCTTCGATGACGTCGCCATTACGAAAGGTTATGGCAGGTTGTTGAGTGATGTGGTTTACGGTTAGAAAAGATTGCTAACTTGTTGATATTTAAATATATAATTCGAAAAGTTAATCCAATATGTCACTAGTTGATTATGGTCCGCTCACAAGCTTGATTGGTTGCTGGCAGGGCGGTGATGGGCTAGATGTTTCACCGGAACCAGAAACGTCTGCCGAAAACCCATATCACGAGACGTTGGTATTTGAAGCAATCGGCGAAGTCGAAAATGCTGAAACCCAAGTGCTCGCCTGTCTACGCTATCATCAAGTCGTCACCCGCAAGCGCGACGAAAAAGTCTTCCACAATGAATCCGGTTACCTGACTTTTGATCGGGACACACGAATTGTGCAGCAGTCGTTAACCATACCGCGAGGCCTAGCTCTGGTTGCATGGGGGTCCTGGGAAGAGCGTGAGCAAGGTGTAAGGATTACGCTGGACCAGGCTGAAATTGCACAGTCCGAGTTTCTAAAGTCGTCGGCGAAAACGACAGACTTCCATCACGTCTACGAAGTATCGGGTGATGAATTGCATTACGTCGAAGCGATGACGATTGAGATTTATGACGATGTCTATCGTCACACGGACGAGAATAAATTACGCAGAGTAGATCCCTAACGACCTTGCCAGTTTGGCGTTCTTTTTTCTGCGAACGCCTTGGGTCCTTCTTTTGCGTCTTCTGAACGACGCCATTTGTGGAAGGCCGGATACTCTTCTTGATTAACCATGGCTGCTTGCAGGCTAGGTTCATCAAGACCGCGCATGATGGCTTCCTTCGAAGCCGCGATTGAAAGCGGGGCGCACTTGAGAATTTTCTCGCACCACGAATCGACAGCAGAATCGAGATCTTCGGTGGACACAACCTCATTCACAAAGCCGAGATCGAAACCAGTGTTCGCATCGACGCGTTCTGCGGTGAGCACCATGCCCATAGCTTGCTTGAGCCCAATCTGTCTTGCCAGACGGTGAACGCCGCCACCAAGTGCGACGGCGCCAACCAACGGTTCGGGTAGACCAAAACTAGAGCGCGAAGTCGCGACGATAATGTCGCAAGCTAGCGCGATCTCGAAACCCCCGCCCAATGCAAAACCGTCCACAGCGGCGATGATCGGTTTGGTTAAATCATAGCGTTCGATCAAACCGGCATAACCGTTCTTTGGATATCTAGAAGCACCAGCGAAAGCGATGGATTTTAAATCGCTGCCAGCGCAAAAGGCTCGGTCACCGGCACCTTTGATGACTGCCACATAGGCCGCGTCGTCAGCGGCGAAAGCGTCGAACGCAGTTTGAAGCTCTTCGTGCATTTCTGGTGTTATCGCATTCAAAGCGTCCGGACGATTGAGCAAAATCTGTTCGACGTGACCAACTCGAGTCACCTGAATGCATTCATAATCTGCCATACCATCCTCCGACTGTAGACACACGAATATCCTGACTTGAGGGTACAGGAAGGAGAGGACACACGACCAGAGAGGAAAGTGTGGGATAAGCGCTGACTTTGCGGAAGTTGGCCCTATTTCAGAGGCTTAGGTTAAATGGCGTATCAATAGCGGGACTAGTTAGAAGAATTTTGTGTTCGAAGATCACTTTTCCGACGGTTTCGCGGTTTCTCAGTCTCACCCGAACAGGGTCAATTCTCGCGGTGACCATCCACGACGCTTACACCATTCTTGAAGAATATCTACCGAACCTAAAGCTCTTGGGCGTTGCTTGAGAGTTGCAACTTGAGCGCGCCACCGATCAAGTTTGTCGGGTTGCCAACTCGGTTTGGTCGTGGGAAGAACTACTTCGAGATGGTCGATGTAGTCACCTAGCGTGATTCTGATAGGCGTGAGATCGCCAGCGCCCGTGACTAATGGAGCTAAGTATTCATTGAGTTGATTTGGCTCAAAATTATTCCCGAGCCGAGCGTGAATCGACGTGTGCCGGTTTTCCGTGATTGTTTTGGCAATTTTGGCTCTAACTGGGTTTAGGTCGACATAAGCCATCGCAGCGATGACGGCCTGTTCTGTGAGTAAGGCGCAAGAGTAAAACCGCTGTTCAAAGAAGTGGCCCTGGCACTCATCTTCCAGGTTAGCGCGTCGGGCAATAGGTTGCTTCAGAAGTTTCATGAAAACGGAGAGTGAACATAGTTTTCTACGCAATGCAGTCAGGAGATTGGGATCGGAAAGAATCGCTTGCCGTTGGAGTTCACGCGTTGCGAAATCCACGCTCCCGTCCGGCTTTTTCGGAGGGCAGACGGAAAGCCATCGTTCGGCGACGTCAAAGTCAGTCCACTGCTCGTCAGCTTTCGGATCGTAGTAGAGAACAAGATGAAAGTGGTTTGACATGATTGCGTAGGCATAGACGTCTACTGAAAATGCACCACCGAGTAGCTTAAGTCGTTCAAGTAACCAGGTTTTTCGGTGGGTATAGTCTCGGCGCGTCGAGCGATCGAACCCGCAGAGCCAGGAACGTCGGACACATCGAGAGACAATGTGGTAACAATACGGTGTGTCTGCGTCTACCAGTAGGTGGCGGGGGATAGCCATTCCCCAGTTTGCAAGGTTTAGAGGTTATGGTTCTGTAGCTAGACGCCCTAAACCTTGTGAGCTAACGCCCGTCGTCTTTACGGCGCTCTATCGTGTGTCCAGACCAAAAAAATCATGTGTCTATTGTGGAGCGTAGACCTTTTGGACGATTTCGTTGACCGGCATGTCGAGGAGGGTTTGTTTCGCCGTGATGCGTCGCACGACAGCACATCCAGTGCGCTTAGGGGTGCGATCTGTGACTAGAAATCGGTGTCCTGCGTCGGAAAATACACGTCCGATCAGATCTGTTGTTAGTGTTCCCATAATATTGTGTGTCCTGCTGAGAGAGGCATAGTGTAGGAGGTTGTGGGGGAGTGTTTGTGAGGGTTTGTAGGTTGGTTGTGAGTCTAATTGGACGCTTGTTGCGGGGGCAGGCTATATTGCGGGTCTGCAATTCATGATGGGTTCGGGGGTTTAGCGATGGCTGACAAGATGCTGGAGAGATATGAGTTTTTTCAGGAAGCTTATCTCGTAAATGACATTGAAAAGGCTTGTGAGAAGTGGAGTGAGCTTTATCGCGCTGGACCATTTGTGGTGACTCATCATCATAAGACAGACGAATTCATGTACCGCGAAACTGACCAAGAGGCGGATGTAAGTTACGCGTTCGGCTATCTCGGTGATCTGATGATCCAGTTTATACAGCAGCATGACGACACGCCTTCGATCTACCGCGACATGTATGCCAAAGGTGAAGAAGGGTTCCATCATGTTGGTCTGTTGGTTAACGACTATGAAGGCGAAAAGACGCGTCTCAAGGAGCTGGGTTTTGTTCTCGCCTGTGAACTTCATGCCGATCGTGTTGATGCATGTTATTTCGATACTCGAAGCACGAACGGCGGCTTTACTGAGCTGCACGATGATCCACCGCATATTCTGAGCGCCTTCGCGGGATGGCGCCGCGCACACGAACTCAAACGTCGCGGGGATCCGGCTATCATGCCGCGCGTGACGGACTAGCGGTGATGCAAAAGTTTCTGTTTTTTGTCTGTGCGCTCCTTGTTAGTGCGAACAGCTCCGGCCTCGATTTGGTGATCAAGAATGGCCGGGTCATGGATCCCGCTAGCGGTTTGGATGGCATCCGCCATATTGGCATTGAGGCAGGACGGATTGTCGCGGTTAGCGAAACCAGACTCAGTGCGCCGACGGAGATCGACGCCAAAGGCTTGGTTGTGGCGCCTGGATTCATAGATTTACATGCCCACGGGCAAGATCCGAGAAGCAATCTCTTCCAAGTTCAGGACGGCGTCACGACCGCAATTGAAGGAGAGATTGGGGTGCTCCCGGTGGATAAATGGCTTGCTAGCCGTGAAGGCAAGTCCCGTCCGAACTACGGGGCAACGGCGGGTCATCTGGCTGCACGCATTGAGCTGCTTCTAGGTCGTGAGGTCGGCAATCCGATCTTCCTCGATGCCGACATCAGAAATGACACAACTGTTGATTATGCCAACACAAAACTCGAAGGCACAGATGTCGATCGCTTGGTCGCGTTGCTTGATGCAGGGGTGACGAATGGCGGTCTAGGTATCGGTATCGGCGCGACCTACACGCCTGGTGCATCCCATGAAGAACTGTTTCGGTTGTTCAAACTAGCGGCAAAAAAGGACGTTCCCATATTTGTGCACATCCGCCAAGCCCGCTACATGGGTGGAGATTTGCTGGCACCGTTGCAAGAAATGCTCGCCAACGCAGCCGCCACAGGCGCATCCCTACATGTTGTGCACATAAACTCCAGTCTAGATCGTCAAGTTCGCACAGGAATGGAGATGATTCGAGGAGCAGTTGCTCAAGGTCATGACGTGACGACAGAGGCCTATCCGTACACCGCTGGATCGACGCGGATCGAAAGTGCCCTGTTCGATGATTATGAAGGAGACTTGAGCCAACTGCAGTGGACCCTGACCGGGGAACGCCTGACCCAAGAAACATTCGCCGAATTTCGCAAGATAGGTGGATGGGTGATCTTGCACGGTCGCGATGAAGAGACAAATACATGGATCACCGCACAGCCCGACGTCATGGTGGCCAGTGATGGCGTACCATTTATTGGCGACGCCTCGCATCCTCGAGGAGCCGGAACCTTTGCCCGCGTGTTAGGTCACTATGCGCGGGACCTTGGTGCGCTGGAGCTAATGGCGGCAATAAGAAAGATGACCATCGATCCGGCACGACGCATCGAGCAAAGCGCGGCATCAATGAAAAGAAAAGGGCGGGTTAGCGTTGGCGCCGATGCTGACATTGTTGTCTTTTCAGCTGAAGATATCTTAGACCAGGCGACCTACTCGCTGCCAGCCAGGCCTTCGATGGGTATTGTCCATGTGCTTGTTAATGGCGAATTCGTCGTTCGAGATGGCGAGCTGAAAGAAGATGCCTTTCCGGGACGACCTATTCGAAGCGAGAAGAAATAGAAGCAGAGGGACTAAACAAATGCCGTTCTACAACGATTTACGTCCCCCGGCTGACTATGAAACGCGAGACTATGCGTTGGTTTTTCCTAAGATGACGCCCGCAGAGAAGAAACGCACCATAGAGGGGCTGCTGCGACTTCGAGGTGGATTTGCCAATCTCCCGGCGAAACGCGCGGATCAAAATCTCCTGATCGCAAGTTGGAACATCAAGGAGTTTGGCCACACGAACCAACGGCTACCTGAAGCTTTTTTCTACATTGCAGAAATCATCGCGCAGTTCGACCTCGTTGCTGTACAAGAGCTCAAATCCGGAATGGCTGATTTGGAACTCCTGATGCGCATCCTAGGTTCGGATTGGGACTTCATCGTCAACGACATTACGAACGGCACGGATGGCAACTCTGAGCGCTCCGCATATTTGTTTAACAAGGAACGCGTACAGCTGTCAGGTCTCGCTGGTGAGATTACGCTCTGGGATGAACTGACCGCGGGAAGCGCTATTAAGCAGCTCAAACGCGCACCTTATTTGACCGGATTCAAGTCTGGGTGGAAAACCTTCGCCATGATCAATCTTCATCTACACCCGGGTGACGATGCTGATGATCTAGCATTGCGTGGCGAGGATGTGCGGCTGTTGCTAGCGGCGATTGCGGAAAAGATTGCCCGCAATCAGCTGTGGAGCCGCAATTTGATATTGGTCGGCGATTTCAATTTTTATGATGCTGACGAAGCAACGATCAGATTGATTGAAGGCGCAGGCTTTTTTGAGATTCAAGGTCTGAAGGGCATTGATACCAACGCCTCCTTGACCGAAGCCTATGACCGATTCTTCCTTACACGTAATGATTACTTCCAAGTTGTGAAAAACTCAGCCGGTACCGATCGAGCGGGTGTATTCACCCCGTTTATGCACGTCTATCAAACAGGCGAGCACGCCACCTACCGTGAGGAGATGCTCGAGGACTACACAGGTGCCAAGGATCTTGCGAATGATGACGTCGCGTTAGAGCGCTACTACAGACATCCTTGGCGCAAGAATCAGGTATCAGATCACTTTCCCATATGGTTCGAATTGACTGTCGATTCGTCGGAGACCTTCCTTCGAAACAAATTGGCCCAACTGGAGGCACTGTGAAACGCCCCATACTCCTCATAGTTTTATCATCAACCATAGCTTGGATCACATGTGATGTGGTTGCGGAAACTGTGACCGTTCACCGAGATCAGTGGGGCGTTCCACATATCGTTTCTGAAACGGACGCGGGCGCGGTGTATGGGTATATGTATGCTCAAGCGCAGGACAACTTCTGGCAAATAGAAGACAGCTACATCCAGGCCTTAGGGCGCTATGCAGAGGTTGTTGGCGAACAGGGCGTCGCCTCGGACTATCTCAATCGAGCGTTGCGCCTAACAAGCCTTGCCCAGGCTGAATATAAGACTCTGCCGCGCGAATTTAAGGCGTTGTTGGACGCAGGAGCAAAAGCGCTGAATGACGCCGTCGCAACAGGTGCTAAGCCGCGCTTAATAGAGCGGTTCGAACCTTGGCACATACTCGCCCATGCCAAATTTTACCAATATCAACTCTTTGTTTTTGGGCGTGCACGGATTGGTAACGATGAGATTCTCGCGCTCTCTCAGAGTCTACTCGGCTCGCTCACGCCGAATAATTTCGATCTTGGTAGCTTGGCACTTGCGTCGCGTAATCGGGTGGCTGACGCGCATCAACATGCTGGTTCAAACACTTGGGCGGTTCACGGCAGTCGGACGACGTCCGGGGATACGTATTTGTTTATCAATCCGCACCAACCCTATTTTGGACCTGGACAGTGGTACGAGGGACACGTGCAGAGTGCACAAGGGTTAGTTTTTTCTGGCGCGAGTTTCTTTGGCACCCCTTTTCCGACGATTGGTCACAACGGACAATTGGGCTGGAGTCATACGGTTAACAGTCCAGACATTGTAGATGTCTATGCGCTAGACGTGCATACCGACGAAGGTTCGATGCGTTACCGATACGATGGCGGCTTTCGACCCGTCGAGCGTTGGCAGGAAGAGGTAAAAGTCAAAACGGAAGATGGTTTTGAGCAGCGCTCGTTTGAATTCTTAAGGAGCCATCATGGTCCGATTTTAGCGAAACGAGACGGTCGCCATCTTGCAGTTAGGATGGCCCAATTCGTTGAAGGTGGTCAGTTGCAGCAACGTTTTGCGATGGTGAAATCTCGTTCACTGGATGAATTCAAGCGTGCACTCGGTAGGCTAGCAACCCCAATGTTCAACACGATGTATGCAGATCGTGAAGGCAACATCTTCTATGCCTACTATGGTGCGGTGCCCAGGCGAGATCCGCAGTTTGATTGGTTACAGCCGGTAGATGGCGGAGATACACGCGCGGAGTGGCAGGGCTACCACTCACTCGAAGAGCTGCCAACGTTAACCAACCCAGAGCCGGGATATTTACAAAACTGCAACGCCACGCCATTTCTCGCGACAGGGTATGGCGCTAACCTGGAGCGCTCCAAGTTTCCTAAATACATGGTTGCAGAGGAAGATAACAATCGGTCTAAGATGTCTCGGGTTCTGCTAGCGGGAGATGAGAAGTTTTCTTGGAAGAAATTCAAAAAAATGACCTGGGATACACGAGTTATAGAAGCAGATGTTGAGCTACCGCGTCTGGCGCAGGAGTTTATCGCTCGGGACGTGCCGGGTGAGGCTGGAGAGGCCGCCAAAAAGGCCATTAGGTCTCTGCTCCTATGGGACCGCATGGCAACAACGGGTTCGACCGAAACATCGCTCTATTTCTTCTACCGTAACGCCATGGTGCGGGGCGGCATCACTGATCCGGTTCTTGCGTTGCTCCATGCGATCGAGCTGATGGAGTCAACCTACGGGACCACAAAGGTACGCTGGGGAGACATCAATCGACTGCAGCGAGCACATACGAGTGGACTAGAAGATTTTGACGATGAGGCGCTCAGCCTGCCTATTGCTGGCGGACCTGGAAATCCGTTTGGCACCATTTTTAATTTTTATACGCGCCCCAAGTCCGGACAGAAAAAAATGTACGGCGTCGCTGGGCATAGCTTTGTCAGTGTTGTACGCTTTTCCGATGAGGCCCATGCGGAGTCTATTTTGGTATTCGGCGCGAACTCTGATCCCGATTCGCCGCACCACTTTGATCAAAGCCGTCTCTTTGCAAAACAACAATACAAACGCGCTTGGTTTAGTGAGCCAGACGTTGTTGCAAATGCCGTTTCTACTGATCGGCTAGTCTTCAACTAAAACGTTTGCGTGCTCAAGACCGCTTGAGGTTGCAACATACAACTTCAAATCTAGCTCACTGGCGAGTGAGAGTGTTTGAGTCAACACTTTAGTTTGTCTTGGTTCGTCCACGTACGTAATGCAGAGTTGATCGGACAGAAAAATACCCTCGCAAGGCAAAGAAGCTATGTCTACCAAGTTGGTAGCAACACCGTAGTCGAGTAGCACTATGCCGAAACCCTCTTGCGCAAGCTTGATCAGGTTTTGTCGTCGTTCAGCGCACAACCCAGCGGAGCGACGCAGGCCTAGTTTTATCCGCTCCGGTTTGACATCGAAAAACCCAGCTGCGTCTAGAAGTGTTTGGTAAGACGCATCTTCCTTAAAGTCGTCCGGATCCATGTCTAGTAATAGATAGACACCATCATCTTGACGAGAAACTAGTGCCAGGGAAGAGCGTATATAGTGGTCTAGAACTTCCCGATATACCGGGCTCTCGCTTATGGCAGATAGTATCTCACGATGGGTCATCTTGCCGCCTGGGAAACCCCCCTGCAGAAAGGTCTGAATCCCCAACAGGCTGTTATAGGTTCCGTGTAAGAGTTTCTTTGTCTCCACAACAAGCTCGGCGTTCTCGAGCGCTTGGGCCACGCTATTCGGTGTAATGTCGACCTGTTTGTTTTCTCTTCCTTTCTTTTCCGTGACTGGGGGTTCACTTGAATGCTTTGATATTTTGTACGACGTCGTAGAATGCCGGAGTGTCGCGAGTGAGCTTTCGGCATGCTCAAGTAGATCATTTGCACTGGTTTTTTTGGCGGTTGGAATGACAAAGGCTGCCTTCACCTCTGGCGAAACTTGCTCGTCGATCAATTGGATTTGATCGTCGAAGATACGGGATAGCTTTGCAGCGGCGAGGCGGAGTTGGCTAGTCTTTGTGATGTTCGCAAGTAAAACGATTGCCTGTTGATCTTTGTGAACAATCGGGTGATCGGTATTCCGGCAGAAATCAGCCACTCGTTCATGAAAAGCCGCAAACAGGAGCTCTAGCACGGCGCTACTCTTCGGCCAGTTTGAAGTGCGCTCTAGATCCACCAAAAGTAGAACGTTGACGCCCTGCTCCTCAGCATTTCGGGAGCGTTGATCAAAAAAATGGTCCATCAATTGTCTGTGATTTTCTTGCATTGCTGATGGGCTAGAGAAAATAGTTTTCGGCGCCGATACCGTGAGCGCCGGTCGGCAGTTCTCGAGTGATTGAAATTTCACAACTGGCGGCGACGAGATTTGCGGATATGTAGCTGGGGTACGGTTTTTTCGATTTATCGAGAATGATCATCACCTCCGGTTGCAGCCTTCGATGTCGGTTTTGTGCAGTGACAATGCCTACTTCTCCAGTCGACAGTTCAACTAACGACCCGGTTGGAAAAATGCCGATGATCTGTGTGAACGCGTCGACGAGGTGCGACTGAAACAGGATGTCTTTGTTTCGATTGAGCTGGCTGATGGCGTCGAATGAGGTCAGAGCGTTAGCGTAAGGTTGTGTGGAGGTCATCGCGTCGTATGTGTCTGCGATTGCGACGATCCTCGCGTTTATGGGTATCTCCTGGTGCGCAAGGTGTTGTGGATATCCAGCACCGGAATGTCGTTCGTGATGACACTCTATGATTTCAATGATGCGATGGTCGTCTATGCCACTTTCCTGCGCGAGACGGCTGCTACCTCGCACATGACTCTTTAGAAGTTTGTACTCTTCGCTTGAGAGTTCTTCCGGTTTGTTTAGGAGCTTTGAGGGCAGGTTCGCCATCCCGGCATCAGCGAGCGTCGCGCCCATAGCTAAGATCAGCAATTCTGCGTGATCGTAGCCCATGTGGCGCCCGAGCAGGGTGGCCCAAATTGTTGTCCCCATGGCATGGTTGATTAGGTAGTCGCTCTTTGCCCTCATGCGCATCAAAGCAGTGAGCGCTTCCTGTTGTTTGATGACGCTTTCGACGAGCGGTCGAACGGCGTTCTCCACCTCTTTCGCACTGGTTCGTTCGTTTGAACGTATGTCTGTAAATATGCGGTCCATTGCGATGGTTGCTTTATCGAGATCTTGCTTTGTGGTCACGAGGGCTTTTTTCAAAGCGCTGCGCTTCATCGCTGAGCGCGCAGGAAATCTTGGCTGAGCGAGACTACGGCGTTGTGTGAGCTTGGGGTCGATGAAAACGAATTGACAATTTTCAGCGATAAAATCGATCTCGGCTTCGGAGCTGACGAGAAATCCTTGTGTGGCGAAGGGCGTCTCTAACCATGGGCGATCAACTTCAGCAACGTACATGCCAAGTTTTAGCATGCCTACAGGGGTCTGAACGAGGTTAGATCGATGCGCCATACATAAGTCTAATAGGTACAGACAAGACCTCCGCTGTCGCGTGAGAACTACATCACAGTTCCAGAGTTTCTTGCAGCCGCTTATAGTAGGGAATAGAAAAATGGGAGCGGTGGATTGCACGATCGAATACAGACGGTGGATGGCGCGGTGAACTTGAGGGACTTTGGCGGCTATTCCAACGTACAAGGCAGGGTGGTCACTCGAGATAAGTTGTACCGCAGTGGCACGTTGCACTACTTGACCGAGAATGGTGTATCTAAGTTCGAATCGCTCAATGTCCAACTTATCTGCGATCTGCGCAGGCAAGACGAAAAAGATCACGAGCCCACGCTTATCGCACCGGAACGGCTGGAAATTCCAATCGATCCAGGTAGCGCAATGGAGATGAGAGAACGTCTCAGTGATGACGCTTTAGGTTTTGACGATCGGGTTCACTTTATGACTGAACTCACACGGGAACTGACCCGTGATCATGCTGCAGATTATGCGCTCATGTTCGAGTCGCTGCTCAGCCATGCTGGTCTCAACGAAGGTGGTGCTTTCCTCGTTCACTGCTCCGCGGGTAAGGACCGAACAGGCGTTGCTGTGGCTCTGATTCTCCAAGCGCTTGGCGTCGATGAAGAGACTGTCTTCAAGGACTACATGTTTACGAATGAAGCGATCGACTATGAAGGGTTCATTTTGCCAAGGTTGGTCAAACAATATGAATCTCAAGCTGATATTTCCAAGGCGCTAGTGATGACCCTTGCCGGTGTTCGGGAAGAGTATCTAAAGGCTGCATATGCTGCGATTCACGAAGCGCATGAAAGTGTTGAAGTTTATCTACGCGAAGCGATTGGACTTAGCGACAGCGACATCCGGCACCTAAGCGCCCGTTATCTTTCGTAAGCACTTTAGACGCTATTTGTTAGAGCGGCGAAATACCTAGAGAGCCGCGAGTATTCGCTGGATATTTTCGATCGTTTGCCTACCCACGGCTTGCATCTCTTCTAGTTGCTGCAATGTCGCCTCGTCGAGTTCATAGCCATCCGGTTGTACTTGGCTGAACCCATCAAGACGAGATTGTGCCAACCAATTCGATAGTTCCGGATCTTCAGCCCAACGTGCGGTATTCAGGCTGTTAGCTAAACTCGTTTTGAGAAAATCTACGTCTGTATCTGGATGTGGCACCGGTGAGCAGAGTTCGTTCTTGTGCTCGACGTCCTCGTAGGCTGCCTCAACGTGCGCAATGAAAGCTGCGCTAAAGACCTGTTGGCAGGTTCGCACTGACTGCAGTGTGATCTGCGAACCGTCAAAGACAGGTAGTGGTTCCCGAGTCTGTAGACCGTCAGCCGAGCAGTCAATGTGTAAGGTGCGGGCGTTAGTAGGAATTACACCTTGTTCAAGGCTTATTTCATCGGTGGAGATTTTTATGACTCGACCCTGCCTAACAACACCCTCTATACGCCTGAGCTGGTCGAGCTCGAGGTGCGTAACGGTCGCGCACCGATACATCGTCGGCCACACATTCGGGTCAAAGCGTATGAGGGCACCGCTAGATTCAGCCCGATCAAATGCGTCTGTAAAGTCTTTGGCTTCCGCCAGAGCCTTAGCCTGTTGAGCAAAAACGCTCGCCGTTGTGGATGCTTCCAGACTGCTCGGTTGAATATTAGCGCGATCCAGAATCCATGAATCCCGCGGCATGATCCAACGAATTGCACTCGGGTCGACATTGTTTTTCAAAAGGAATAGACATGCGTCCATGCCGGTTTTGCCAGCACCAACGACAACGTATTCCGAATACTGACCTTGGACGCGAGGGAGTTGGTTGGGCGGCACGCAATCAACGCCGTCTTCGACTTCGTAAGCAGGGGGCCGAATAGAGGGAACCGTCACATTCATATAAGTTGCGTTAACTATCTTGTCACATTTGACCTGATATTCGACTCCCGACACTAAAGACTTAAACGAGCCTGCTTCTCCATATTCGCAATTTGGGAAGTACTGTACGCGTCCTGATGCCAGGAATTGCTGTTGCATGACTTGGTCAAAGTAGGCAACGACTTCGCTGTTAGTGGCGAGCTCATATAACCCTTGATTCCAGCCGGTGGTATCGACGTGATCGCTACCGAGGTGTTTGGAATTGACGCCGTAGAACGCAGAAGGCTGGTGTAGGCGGACGTACGGATAGGCATCATTCCAGTGACCTCCTGGTTGATGGTGGCGATCTACAATAACGACCGTCGCATCGGTTTCTGTCATCAAGACGTCCGTGAACGCCATACCCATGGCGCCGCTGCCGACAACCAAATAGTCTGCTTGGATCTTTTCCATTTGTGTAAGAAGTGTCCGCTGAAGTTAGTTGATTGCGCCGCCGCGTACCAAACGTCCTGGGAGTTCACCTGTGTGTTCGCCATCACGATAGGTCACAACGCCACTACAAACTGTGGCTCGGTAGCCTTGGGCATTCTGGATCAAGCGCTTCCCGCCGCCTGGTAGGTCATAGACCATGCGAGGCTTGTCGAGTGCTAACGCGTCGTAGTCGATGACGTTGAAGTCAGCTTTGAGTCCTTCCTTGATCAAGCCTCTGTCGTTTAAGCCATAGACCTTGGCTGTGTCGAGAGTCATTTTGTGAATCACGAATTCTGGTGTCATCGTCGGACCGCGCTGACGATCGCGTGTGAAATACGACAGCATGTAGGTGGGCACACTCGCATCAACAAGTACTCCGCAGTGCGCGCCCCCGTCGGAGAGTCCGAAGACACTGAGTGGGTTTTCGATCATCTCGCGTTGAGCTTCCAAGTCGCCTGGATACTTGCCGAATAAAACCAGTAGGGGACTACCCTCTGCGAACGTATCCATGATGATTTCTAGTGGATCGACACCTTGCTCTAAAGCCTTCGTCGCGACACTGTCGGCGGCACTCGGTTCATAGCTCAACATCTTGTCCATGACCCAGATTGTGTCGTAGTTGTTCATCATCCGAATCCCGTCTTTGTTACGGGGCAAGATCTTTTCTTCCTGCAGGATACGCTGTCGAAATTTGGCATCTTTTAATTGCGCCTGCCGAACTGAGAGGGGTTGGTCTTGTATCTCTCTATAGGCAGGATGTTGGCGCATTGGGTTGATCGTTCCCTCCAACGTCATGAGGATGGAAGCGGGTCGTGCGCCGACCTGAGGACGTAGGCTTAGACCATCTTTGTGCAAAGTATCTGCCAAAGACCAAATGCCCTTAACCCCGGTGCCGGTTAAAGTTGTGATGGGTCGACCGGTGGTCCTCGCAATGTGCTCGATCCACTCGAGTTCCTTTTCGTCATCTAACCAGTCAGAAATGATTTCAATGGTGCCATGATCGATGTCAGAAAAAGCGTCACCAATCGTGCACATCTCTTCAGCCGTGGCGTTCGTACCTGGTACTAAGTTACCGGCCTTATCAAGGTGTCCGTAGAACCGAGAGGTTGAGAACCCGAGCGCCCCTGCTTCCAGCGCTTGTCGCGTAATTTCACGCATGGCCTCCATATCTGATGTGGTTGCGTCTTCATAACACCGTTCGCCCATGACGTAATGGCGTATGGCGACATGAGGGACCTGGGCACCAATATCTATCGTATACGGGGTATCTATCGCGTCGAGGTATTCTGGGAAAGTCTCCCATCCCCAGGGCATGCCTTCATGCAGTGCTGTGCCTGGGATGTCTTCGACGCTCTCCATAAGTTCAACGAGCTCGTTCTCGCTGCCTGGATGAACCGGCGCGAAACCAACACCACAGTTGCCCATGACCACGGTGGTCACGCCATGCCAAGAACTTGGGGTTACCTGTTTGTCCCAGCACACCTGGCCATCGTAATGTGTATGGATGTCAACAAATCCGGGTGTAACCCAAAGGCCGTCTGCATCGATGTCGGTCTTGCCGGGAGGCAGGGTTCCGCAAGGTGCGATTTCACGAATTTTTCCATCTACGACTGCGATATCACCGGTAAAGCGGTCTGCCCCGGAACCGTCGAAAATTGTGGCGTTGCGGATTGTCAGATCATGCATGATTTTTCTCCCTTTGCTCTAGTGGTTCATTGTACGCGGAATTATGGATTGGCATCGGTCTCTACATTGTGTGTCGGTTCGTCTCGGTTTCCCCATCGATCGAAGTATGTGGAAACTTCGGCAGGTTTGCGCCGGACGGGACCAAATTTGCCCATGGGCCAACCTATCGGCATCGTGACAACGACACCATATTCTTTTGGGATTTCGAAGTAGGCATGTAGCTCGTCTTCAAAAACTTGGTGCATCGTGGTCAGTGCCGCCCCCAATCCGACCGCCCGGCAGGCGAGTAAAATGTTCTGCACACAAGGGTATACGGCCCCGAAGTTTGGCGGCGCCAAGCCCACGCGCTGTTCCTGAGGGACCTTGAATGGCCAATCTCTCTTTCCACAAACCAATAAGACATAAGGAAACTCGTGCAGGTGCTCCATCTGGTAAAACACAGCCTTCATGTCTGGATGGACTTTCTTTTCGCCCGATTCAATATCTGCCTTGCTGATGCGCATACGACTTTCGATTGCATCTGAATAGCGTTGTCGAAACCACTCTTTATGCTCTTGCGCTGAGATGAGAACGAAAGACCACGGTTGGAGATTTTGACCGGATGCTGCTTGGACACCAGCTTCCAGCACTTGGCGAACCAAGTGCAGAGGAACTGGGTCGGGTTTCAAACGACGCATCGCGCGTACGTTGCCGACGAGATTGAAAAATTCTGGATGTAACTTTGGCTCAGTCATCTGCTACCTCACTGTCTTGAACCTGCTGTTTGGGTTCATGGTAAAGTAAAAAAGTTTGCTTGGGGATGATGATGACTGATGACCAAACCCTAAAAAATGTGACGGCTAGCGCTCCAGATCTGGAACAACATAGCGAGGGAGCTTCTCGGCGAAAGTTTGTGCAAGCGGGGACAATCTTGGCCGCTGGAGCTGGGCTAAGCTTCCATACGACAGCTGCAACCACCGGCGGTGATTTAAGTGGGGATACACAAGAAGGACTCGATGTGACGAACGATACTCTGGCTTTTAAATCGGCGGGTGAGTTGGCAGCGAAGATTGCCGCAAAAGAAATCAGCCCTTCAGAGCTGACGCAATATTTCATTGCCCGAATTGAAGAACACAACGGACCATTAAATGCGGTAATCGCTACTGACTTTGAGCGTGCCGTAGAGTTCGCGAAAGAGCTTGATGGCAAACCCGCGGTCGGACCGTTCCACGGTGTGCCGATGACTGTTAAAGAGTCTTATAACGTTGCAGGCTTGAAAACAACGTGGGGAAATCCTGCTTGGCAGAACATGCTTAAGTCAGAAGACGCGATGTTAGTAAGCAAGTTTCGGGATGCGGGGGCCGTGGTACTTGGCAAAACGAACGTGCCGTTTATGTTGGGTGACTATCAGTCCTACAACGCGATTTACGGTCAAACCAATAACCCTTGGGATGTTAACCGAGGTCCCGGTGGATCATCTGGCGGTTCAGCTGCAGCCCTTGCTGCTGGCTTGACGGGTATTGAGGCGGGGTCTGACATAGGTGGGTCGCTACGCAATCCAGCTCACTATTGCGGGATCTATGCGCACAAACCCACCTTGGGTCTAGTGCCTTCCGGGGGCCATCAACCGCCTGTTGTGCAGGTGTCCAATGGTGTAGATATTGCAGTAGTTGGTCCGATGGCACGAAGTGCTGCAGATTTGCGTACTGCAATGAGTTTCTTGCCTGGTCCGATGCCCTTACAGAGTGCGGGTTGGAAAGTGGACTTACCACCGCCGCGAGCGAAGAAGCTAAGTGAGTTAAGAGTCGCTTTTTGGCACAACGAAGTCGCAGCGGAAGTGGATAGCGAGATAGTCGCCAAGTCGGAAATGATAGCTCAAGTGCTACGCGAAGCTGGAGCGACCGTTGTTGAAGATGCGCGTCCGCAGATTGACGTAAATGCGAGCATGCAGACCTTCATTTATTTGATGCAGGCGGTCAACATGTCTGGTGTCCCAGATGAACTGTTTGAGCAGAATTTGAAGATGGCGCAACAGTTTTCGAAAGATGACATGTCCATCGAGGCGATGTTTGCGAAGTCAGCAGTGCAGTCCCACAACGATTGGGTTAAGTATGATGGTCATCGACACATGATGCGCCACGCTTGGAATGCATTCTTTTCGGATATCGACGTGTTGGTCTGTCCGATCTCATCGACTGTGGCATTCGAACATGACCAGAGTGAGCCAGCACCTGCACGAATGCTCTCAGTTAATGGCGGGCCGCAGCCCATGTTTCAGCAGTCTTTTTGGGCGGGCATCATTGGCGTGGCTGGGTTACCGAGTACGGTTTTCCCGACAGGACTTTCGAATGCGGGTTTGCCCATTGGCTTACAGGCTGTCTCTGCGGAATTCCACGATCGGACAGCCATCGAGTTTGCCGCGTTGATGGAAGAGGCGATCGGCGGATTCCGTGCCCCAAAGGGGTACACCTAGGGCTTGCGGTAAACTGACACGTGCATCCGGCTGTCCTTGGTGAACGCCCCTCGAGACCAATCTCCCCATCTTGCTTCAGGCTTCAGGCTTCAACCCGGCGAGTTTCGCCATGAGATCAAGTTCCTGCGGCCAGACGTAACGAATTGGTAGCGGGCGCATCTCAACTTTGTCATTTGACAAAACGACCCTTTGGAATTCGATAACTTGGTTGACTGGGTCGTGTTTGGCCAGATCTAGCGTTGCAGAGTCAAAATCTAGATCTTGGGTCTTCGCGTATTGGTGATCTTTAAACGCGCTAAGATCAGGCACGAATGTCTCAATAAGAAATGCACCTCCTGGATTTAAGCGTTTTGCTACGTTCTCAAAACAACGCACCTGCTCGTCCTGACTAGTCAGGTTAACTATTGTATTGAAGACGAGATAGGCAAAATCGAATTGAGCTTCGATCCCATTCACAATATTTACGTCCGCGAAATTGCCGATGTTGGATGTGATTGCTTGGCTGTCGGGCTTGGTGTACATGACATCGAGCATCTCTTGAGAGGCGTCGATGCCATGAATGTCGATACCGCGAGCGGACAACGGGACTGCTATCCGTCCGCTGCCGATAGCGAGTTCCAAGGTTCGACCTTCGCCTATGAGTTGGGCCAATAGCTCGACGGATTCCTCGGTTGTCCCAGGGTCTTGGCGAACGTCATAGTCGGAGGCGTAGAGCGCACCGAAAGTCTCTGGGCGGAAGTCTTTCATTTTTTCAGCCCTGAGCGGCTTGCAAGTCAAGCGCGCGCTGGGTGTCCGCTTTGAGTGTTCGTGCGGCGAGAAAGTAATGCCATGCACACCAGATATTTAGCAGGCTAAATACCATCAGTGAATAGCGGAGAGATTCTTTGCCGTATTCGTCGGCGAATACGTCGCTTAAAATTCCGACACCTTGAGGTCCCAAACCCATACCAATGATGTTCAGCAAAAAGAGACATATCGCCGCGGCCACAGAGCGCATTTGTACAGGAACCAGTTGTTGGATCATTGCGAAAGTTGGCGCTAGGTAGAAACCGGCAAAAAATGCAGGTACCAAATAGACGACTAACGCTGAGGTCAGATCTGTAAGCCAGAAGAAGGCGATGACAAAGGGCACGAGCCCTCCTTTGCCGAGCGCAACGACCCAGGCAAGCCAGCGAGGGTCTCTCTTGGCCAGGTGATCAGCCAAGCGCCCGGCAGTAAAGGTGCCCAGCCCGCCCACGATGCCGGACATCAAAGCAAGAGTGAGACCAGTTTCTGTCTGTGACAATCCATGCGAGCGTACGAAAAATGCTGGTAACCATAGGGTCATCCCATACCCGACGAACCCGGCGAGGGCAGAACCAAAAACAACATGCCTGGTGGCTTTTGTTTGCCACATTGTACGTGCTACTTCGCGAAACTTCGGTGCTTCAGCTTTTGCCTGTGCGGTCTCTTCTGACGCTCCGCGCGGTGGCTCGATCATTGTGAAACGAACTAAGATCGCAATCAAAATGCCAGGTAGACCGACGACTATGAAGGTCGTGCGCCAACCCCAATTGTCACTCATCCAACCACCGCCGAGGTAGGCGATGAGTAACCCAATGTTAATTCCGAGTGCGAAAATCCCCATCGCCGTTGCGCGTTGCTTTTGGGAAAAGAGATCCGAAATCATTGAATGTGAAGGAGGACTCGACCCTGCCTCACCAATTCCGACACCGATGCGCGCCATTGCGAGTTGGCCATAACTACCGACGTATGCACACACAACCGTCATACCAGACCATATGGTTGTCGCCAGTGCGATGATGTTGCGCCGGTTGGTCCGATCAGCAAGCATCGCGATCGGCATACCTAGGGTTGCGTAGAAGATCGCAAAAGTTAGGCCCACTAAGAACCCCATTTGGGTGTCCGATGCACCCAACTCAGTCTTTATCGGTTCGAGCAATATACCCATGATCTGGCGATCAACGTGGCTGGATGCGTAGACCACGACCAAGACGCCAAGGGCGTACCATCGATACCAATCGGTTTTCATCAACCGATCGATACGAGCTTGTTTCGGGTCGATATCCTTGTTTTTACTGTCTGACAAAAGTAGTTCCTTTTATTCTTCTTTTAGGCCGGGCGATACGGTGGTCGGCTGTGCCGATTGTGGCCGAGGTGCGGGACCGCCGCAACTTGGCAGCGATGATAGACTGGTCGCGACGAGAGATCTGAAAGTGGTTTTAAGGAGGTTGTGTGACGTTCGATGAATACATCGGGTTGCAACATTCGGAGCTGGAGGGCGGTTCTACTGCCACAGTTGAGATCGAACCCCATCACTGTAACCCGACCGGTAACATAAACGGTGGCGTAATCATCTCCTTGGCAGACAACATTGCAACAGGGGCGGCCGGACGTGGTTTTTTCGAAAAGTTCGGCGAACACAAATTCATGGTCGGGGTCGATTTGCATGCCACGATGCTGTCGAACCAGATTGGTGGGCGCATACGGGGCGAGGCGAGACCCGTACGCGTTGGTCGCCGAGTGACGTTTGTAAAAACACAAGTCTTTGGCGATGACGATAAACTCCTCGCAGAGATAACCACCACACATGTACCGACCTAACCGACACCTTCTCATTGCACTGGTAAACCAGCTAAACTAACCGGCTGTAGTTCTTTCAAGGGGAAACGATGGAGAGGCGGGTCACACTCGCAGTTGTACTCTTCTGCCTGGCGTTTGCGAGTCACAACTCCACAGTATTGGCGGCGACAGAGTCCACCGGCGGAGCGGTTGTTGGTAGCTATCTGAGCTTGGTCAACGCAGAACAGGCAGTTGATCGTATTCGATCTGCACTTGGTGAAGGGTCGATCGATCTTGTTATCGTGCCTGCAAGTGTTTCGGGGCGGGATTGGTTTCGTGTGGTCGCGCACGATCGCCGTGGCGTTATCGATGGCAGACGGCTAACCCAACAACTCTCCCAACTTGGCTACAGTGGTGCGTGGTTTATCGCCGAATTTGACCTGCACCGGCAAGATTCCAGCGCTGTGCAAGAGCAGATCGCAGTGACAAAACTTGAACAGCGAGCCACGGTTGCCTCACCGGCACAACAAGCGGTTCAAGTCGTACCAGAATCTGTCGAGGAACACGTTCAGGCTCAACAGCCCGTACAAGCATTCGTAGGTGGTCGTGGTGCCTCCTTGGTCCATGAAGCGCATCCACACCCACCAGAAGTTATCGAGACCTTGGGTGGGGTCGATCGACACGGTTTTGACATTCCAAGTTTCCAAGATACTGACGTCGAGATTGTCCTAGATGGCAGTTTGGATGAGTCGTTCTGGCAACAAATACCCTATTACGATGAGTTTATGGTAGCTGTGCCTGATCTCGGAACCCGGGGCGAATATGAGACTCATGTGCGGTTCTTCACCACGGAGAAAGGTCTCTATGTCGGTGCGATTATGTACCAACCTGTGGATACTCTTGTTAAGAGATATTCGATTAGGGATGATTTCTTAGACAGAGACACCTTTGGTGTCAACATAGATACGTCTGGTGAAGGGTTGGTGGGGTATTGGTTCAACGTTGCACTCAGTGGCAATGTTCAAGACGGGAAGTTACTACCCGAACGAAATTACTCCCGTGATTGGGATGGCCCGTGGATCGGTAAGTCCGCAGAGCGAGAAGATGGTTGGAGTGCCGAGGCTTTTTTCCCTTGGTCCATGATGAATGTGCCGGAGGTAGACGGTAAGCGTTCGATAGGACTCCTGGCGAATCGCCAGGTCTCGCATAAAAATCATCGCTACCAGTGGCCGGGCTATCCATATTCTTCAGCCAGATTTCTTTCGGCGTTTAATCGCGTTGGTGTAGAAGGTGTGGAGCCGGTGCCTTTGTTGTCTGCCATACCCTATGCATCTATGACTGTAGATGAGGCGAGTGGTGATGATGAACTTCGTGTCGGCGCAGATATCTCCTGGAAGCCATCACCTTCTTTAGAAGGTACCTTATCAATCAGTCCGGACTTTGGAGCCGTAGAAGCGGACGATGTCGTTCTGAACCTGACTGCGTCTGAAACATTTTTTCCAGAAAAACGGTTGTTCTTTCTAGAAGGAAATGAGGTTTTTGAAGCGCATCCTCGGGCGGGCTTAGGCTACATCAGCCGAGTTATCAGCAACGAAGATTTCGCGTCGACATCGCGTCGAGTGTTTGCACGGGATTTCTTACCAACGCCTGTATCGTTACTCAACACAAGACGAATTGGTGGTGCAGCCCGACAAGTTGAAGTTCCTGATGGTGTGACACCGGATCGTGGACAACCTGATTTACCTACTGATTTACTCGGAGCGGTCAAGCTCACCGGCAGCGTTGGCGATTTTCGGTATGGTGTGATGAGTGCGTTTGAGGATGAAGTGGAGTGGCTTGGTACAGATGACGTTACAGGTCTACCTATCGACATCGTGGACGATGGCCGAGACTTTGCTGTGGCGCGTTTTCTTTACGAGGATATCGGTAAGGATCGTCGCTCCATTGGTTATCTCGGCACTGCTATGCAAGGCGAGATGTACGACTCTTATGTGCACAGCATTGATGCGCATTTCACAAGCGAATCCGGAAAGATAATTGCCGACACCCAGCTGATAAGTTCGGATCGAGACGATATCGAAGGCTACGGGGCGATATTTGATCTGATGTATGCCATGAACGGATCACTGCGGCACAAGTTTGAAGTCGAATACATGGATGAAGAAGTTAACTTCAACGATCTTGGTTTCTTACGCCGAAACAACTATGCGCAGATGCGCTATATCATGCTGTACAACAGACAAAATCTATCAGAGCGGATCAAAAACTACCGCTCTACTGTCGTCGTTGAACAGCAATACAACATCGACCCAGGTCAGCTCATCAATAGCGGCATCTACTGGCGGAACTCGATGGTGTTACCCGGTCGAAATACGTTAAAAGCGACCTTTGCGCACCTACCAGAGCGGTGGGAGGATTTTGATAGCCGGGGTAATGGCGCGTACAGAGTCGATGCATCAAATTACCTTGATATTCTTCTGGCGACCAACGCTGCGGACATGTTTAGTTTTTCGGGCTCCGTGGGCGGTCAACAAGAACATCTTGGTGATTGGACTCTTACCGGCTCGCTCGGTGTGACAATTACGCCAACGGATCAGTTTTCGCTCAAGCTCGACGTACGATACAAAAAGCGAGATGGTTGGTTGGTCTATCAGGGCGGGCGGAATTTTGGTTCGTACGAAGGGACAGAGTGGCAGCCCGCGATAGACTTCAACTGGTTTATCTCGCACAGCCATCAAATACGGTTGTCTATGCAATGGGCTGGTGTACGGGCTCGGGAGGTTGATTTCCTCACGATCCCTGTTGGCGATGGTGACCTGATCCCGGGGGTACGCACGCTGCCTGACCACGACTTTACCGTAAGTCTATTAACCGCCCAGCTCCGCTACCGTTGGGAGATTGCACCGTTGACGGATCTGTTTCTCGTGTACAACCGTGGTAACTCCCTTCCGAACCAAACCGATTCACCTTTTGACGACCTGTTTGACGATGTCCTAAGGGATCCCTTAGTTGATTCGTTCGTCGCTAAGTTGCGTTGGCGCTTCGGTAACTGAGACCTCCGAGTTAGGTGTCTTTGCAAGAGCCAGCTGTTGTCGAATTGGATGCAGCCCATGGTCGGCAGGTTTTCGCGGAGCGGCATGGCGTAGCCCCATCGAATGTGGTACTCGCGCCTTATCGAATTTGTCCGCTAGGTGCGCACGTAGATCACCAGTATGGCGCGGTGGTCGCCGGTGCTCTTGATGTTGGTATCACGCTACCGTTTCGAGTTAGACAAGATGACCAAATCAATCTCTATAGTAGTGTGTTTGGAGAAGAGGTCTCGTTTAGCACTTCTGAACTGTCTCCAGCCCCGCAGGGTTGGCTGTCTTATGCGCAAGGGGCGGTGCTCGCTCTCAAGGATCTCACTGAGATAGATTTCGTGAAGGGGATCGATGCGATCGTCATTGGCGGTGGGATGGGGACTGGATTGTCATCTTCAGCTGCTGTCGGCATAGCCTATTTGATTGGACTTGCCGCGGCGAACGATTTGCAGTTGAGCGAAAAAAAGCTGATTCAGTTGGACGCATTTATCGAGCAGCAATACCTTGGGCTTAAGAACGGCACCTTAGATCCAGCTGCGATCGTCTTTTCGAAAGACGGACAGTTGACTGAAATTGAAACTCGTTTTAATGCAGTAAAATTTCACGAGGCACCAACCAAATCCCGATTCTTTACGATATTCAGTGGTATCGCTCAGGCACTGACGCCTGCGAACTACAACCTACGAGTGCAAGAGTCTTGGCATGCTGCGACATTGATAGGCGCGCATGTTGGCAACGAAAGTGAAGACCAGTTGAGGTTAGGGGATTTTAGTGGCGAAGACTTTTTACGCGCGGAATCCGTGCTCGATGAGGTCAGTTGGAAAAGGGCGCGCCACTTTTATAGTGAGACAGATCGGGTGCGTGCGAGCATTGGAACTTGGACTAGGGGCGAAATAGACGAGCTTGGACAGTTGATGAGTGAAAGTGCATCAAGCTCTATGGACCTTTATGAGTGTGGTGCAACCCCGGTCAAAGATCTGGTTAGCATCATCAATGAAGTCGACGGTGTGGCTGGTGCAAGGTTTTGCGGTCCAGGATTCCGAGGTTGCTGTGTCGGTCTCTTGGAAACTGGCGTCGAACTAGATGCGGTGGTGGCGGCAGTTGACCGCCAGTACTCAGCTAAATACCCAGACCTCGCTGAGAAAGTATGGGCCCGGGAGTGTGTCATTAGCGATGGGGCAAGATTGGTTTGAAGATTATCATTCTTGCCGCCGGATATGCGACCCGGCTGTATCCGTTGACCCGGGACTTCCCAAAAGCGTTGTTGCAAATCGGTGCGAAATCGCTGCTCGATCATGTTCTAGATTCACTGGCAGAACTCCCTGATCGTGAGGTTACGGTCGTTACCAATGCGCGTTTCGCGAATCACTTTGTAGACTGGTGTCCTGATGACGTAGGCTTAGTTGTTAACGAATCCACAAATGAAAGTGATCGTTTGGGTGCAGTTGGGGATTTGCTGTACGGCCTGAGGGCTGAGTCAAGATCGGAATTTCCAGAACGCTGTCTCGTCGTCGCGGGTGACAATCTGTTGCCGTTTTCGTTAAGTGATTTTTGGTCGGAGCACGAAGGCAGGGATAAGTCTTTGCTCTGCGCGTGGCGAAACGCTGACGCCCTTGATCGAGAACAGCGGGGTAATGTGGCGTTTTCTTCGAATCGACGCGTGAATAATTTCCGTGAGAAGCCCAGTCCTGCCCCATCAGAGTGGTCGACCGCACCGTTGTATGTGTTTAAGCGGGATGCACTTGAGCTGTTGGAACCTTACCTGGATGGCGGCGGTAACGCTGATGCGCCGGGTCACTTCGTGGAATGGTTGGCGCAGCGTCTAGAACTAGCCGTCTGGTGCGCGCCACAGAGCCCGGTCGATATTGGCACCCACGAAACCCTGGCTCGAGCCAGGCAACAGTTTGGCTAAAAGATCACCACAAGTTATAAGCTCATATTGATATAAAATATAGATTCTATAGTCGCTTTGGTTATTAGATCTGGTTATTACTAGATGGCGATACGGTATTTGGGTTTGGGCGAAGTGATACTTAAAGTAACCCTATGGATTACACAGCCAACAGCCCATCGTCTGATCAAAGAGAACCCTTCGAGCACGCTCTGCGGCGGAAGGATGCAAAACAGCTAGATACGGCGTTCGCCAGTCTGAGTGCCCCTGAGCGGGTTGAGCAGGCCATCGACCGGTTACCCGCGAGCCATGCATTAACAAGTTCGTTTGGCGCTCAAGCCGCAGTAAGTCTGCACATGTTGACGCAGGTGCTGCCCAATCTTCCGGTGATCCTCCTGGACACTGGTTATCTCTTCCCAGAGACATACGAGTTTATCCAACGGTTGCGTGATCGGCTCGATATGAACTTGCACATTTATAGCGCGAAGATGAGCGCGGCGATGCAAGAAGCGATCTATGGCCAACGGTGGGAGCAGGGGATCGCGGGTTTGGATGCCTACAATCAAGACAACAAAGTCGAGCCTCTGCAGCGTGCGTTTAGCGAGCTAGAAGTAGGCACTTGGTTCAGTGGTTTAAGACGCTCGCAAGCGACCTCCCGACGGGAGACACCTTTCGTTGATTTCACCGACGGCCGATACAAAGTTGCGCCGATTGCAGATTGGTCGGATAAGGATGTCTTCGACTACCTGAACAAACACAAATTGCCCTACCACCCTCTTTGGCATAAGGGGTATGTGTCGATTGGGGATACGCATACAACACGCGCGCTCCATGAAGTCGATTCTCTGGAAGAAACTCGTTTTTTTGGATTGAAACGTGAGTGTGGCATTCACGCCTAGAGCCGAGTAAGCCTAATCTGAATGGGGCTAAGCCCCAGCATATAAAAGTTCGGGCATTAGGTCTGACATAACGTCTTACTTAAAGTCCGGCATAAAGTCCGGCATAAAAAAGGGCCGGTCAGTGACCAGCCCTCTTGCTCGTTTGTTGGGGACCAACTAAGTGAGCAGACCCTCAAAACTAGCGTTAGATATCACTGATCACCTCCTTTAAGTTTGTCCGTAGTGGTGCTGATTATGAGCATGCAGCGCGGATTTTCAAGCGCTCTGTGCAAAAACGCTTGTGGTGTAAGATCATAGTTTGGCAAAGCGCTATCTAAGGGGATGCAATGGGCAGGTTTGTTGGTTATGAATTGGGTGCGGGCTGGGGGGTAATAGATGGAGCGGTTTAACGGCAAACGCGTGGTTGTCACGGGGGCTGGATCAGGTTTTGGCGAAGCCATTGCGAAACGATTTGCGAGCGAGGGTGCGCGGGTTCTAGTCTCGGATATAAACGAAGCGGGGATGACGCGTGTGCGGGATGAGATCGCCGCGGCTGGCGGGGAGGCGATAAGTGCGCTCTGCAACGTGGCCGAAGAAGCACAAGTTGAAGCGATGATCCAAAGCGCAGCCGATGAATTTGGTGGTGTGGACGTACTTGTCAACAATGCTGGTTATTCGCATCACCAACGGCTGATGTGGAAAATCTCCGTCGAAGAGTTTGATGCTGTTTTTGCGGTGAACGTCAGAGGCGTATTTCTTGGCTGCAAGCATGTCATTCCACACATGATAGAAGGTGGTGGCGGCGTCATCGTTAATATCGCCTCTGTGGGGGCTGTCGCCCCACGCCCGGGGGTCACGCCATACAATGCCACTAAGGGCGCTGTCCTTACTATGACCAAGGGGCTTGCTATGGAAGTTGCCCGGAACAACATCCGGGTCAATGCCGTAAACCCGGTGGCGGCAGATACCGGGTTTATGAAGGGTGCCATGGGCGTCGATAGTTTGGACGAGGAGGCGACGGAACGGCTTGTTGCGACAATTCCACGCGGGCGGCTTGCACGCCCTGCAGATATCGCGGCTGCGGTGACATACTTGGCCAGCGACGATGGGGACTTTCTCACAGGAACCTCAATCAATGTTGATGGTGGTCGAAGTGTGTAACGCGAGTTGGTGAGGATGAGTCATTGGTTCGAACCGGCGGCTATGGTAGATTTTCAAAGTAATTTTGTGGCGCTGCGTGCCTATCTCGAAAGTTTAAGAGAGTAGCGGAGCGTTGAGCGTGAAACCGACAATTATGAATTCGCAGACAGGAGATTGGCATGGCTGAGGCCGTAGAATACAAGCAGATAGGATCGCGACCGGTGCGACCTGATGGGGTTGATAAAGTAACCGGCCGTGCACGTTTTGGCGCTGATCTCGTCTTACCGAACATGATCTACGGCAAGGTATTGCGCAGCCCTCATGCGCATGCGCGCATTAAAAGCGTCGATGTATCTGGAGCCCTTAAGATAGAAGGGGTCATGGCGGCTGTTTCCGGCGCCGACTTTCCCGGCGGTACAGCTGGCGGTGAGGTCTCTGGTGAAGGTGGTGGTACTGTTGACGACGTTGCGAAGAATGTTATCGCTCGGGAAAAGGTGCTTTACCACGGCCATGCTGTTGCGGCAGTGGCAGCCAAGACCCCAGCCATCGCTGAGGCTGCACTCGCTTCAATCAAGGTTGAGTACGAAGTCCTTGAGCCGGTTCTCGATGTGGTGGCCGCGATGGCAGAAGATGCCACCCTTGTAGACGAAAACCAATTTACCAATCTGCCCGAAAAACCTGAAAAACCAAGCAATATCGCCAACGTCGGACACCTCGAAAGAGGCAATTTGAAGAAGGCTTCGAGCAGGCTGACATTGTGATAGAGCGGGAATACAAAGTGCCGATGGCGCACCAAGGCTACATTGAGCCTCATGCTTGCGTTGCGAGCATGGATGAAACGGGTCGAGGCACGGTTTGGCTGTCTACCCAAGGACACTTCGATGCCCGAGCGACTACAGCGAGTATCTTGGGTCGAAATATTGCTGATCTGAAATTCGTGGCATCCGAGATAGGTGGTGGTTTTGGCGGGAAGACAGTGGTTTATCTTGAACCTCTCGCGATCCTCATGTCAGAGATGGCGAACCGACCAGTCAAAATGCAGATGAGTCGAGAAGAAGTGTTTCGCGCTACGGGCCCAACATCCGGAACCGTCACACGCATCAAAGTTGGCTTAAAAAACGATGGCTCGATCACTGCAGCGCAGGCGTGGTCTGCTTTCGAGGCAGGGGCATTTGCAGGCGCTCCACACATGCCTGGCATCATGTCGATTTATGCACCATACGATCTGGAGAACTTTGTTGTCGATGCCTTTGATGTACTTGTTAACAAACCCAAGGTAGCGGCCTACCGGGCCCCAGGCGCACCGCAAACGATGCATGCGTTTGAGTGTGCACTCGATGAAGCTGCAATAGCGTTAGATATGGATCCGCTTGATTTGCGATTGCAGAACGCCGCTGAAGAAGGCACAACCGCACCATACGGACCGAAGTTTCCCCCGATCGGTTTTAAAGCCTGTATTGAGGCGGCCAAGAACCATCCGAACTATACAAAGCCTGTGCCGGAAGGTGCGGGCCGAGGCGTCTCGGCCGGATTCTGGTTCAATGTCGGTATGCAATCGAGCGCCGAAGTGAACATCAATGAAAATGGCACGGTGATGGTCATTGAGGGCAGTCCTGATATCGGCGGTTCGCGCGCTTCGATGTGCCTCATGGCTGCAGAAACGCTTGGTGTGGACTACGACAAAGTTCGAGCACAAGTCGGTGACACTGAAAGCACGGGCTTTTGTAACGTCACAGGTGGTTCGCGGACTACGTTTGCCACTGGTATGGCTGTCACTCAGGCGTGTGAAGATGTGATCGCCGATTGCAAACAGCGCGCAGCCAAGCTCTGGGGTGTTGACGCAGATCAAGTTGAGTGGGAAGACGGTTCTGCTGTTCCTGGTCCTGGCGTGAACGCGGATGTTAAGCCGATGAGTTTGGCCGAATTGGCCGGTAGCGCGGCCAAGACGGGTGGCCCCATTCAAGGCCGAGCTTCTCTGAATGCTCAGGGTGCTGGTGCAAGCTTTGCGATTAACTTTGCTGACATTGCGGTCGACAAGGAGACCGGCAAAGTAGACGTTCTAAGTTATACCGCGATCCAAGATGCCGGAACTGCAATCCACCCGGCCTATGTCGAAGGGCAAATGCAGGGTGGGGCAGCGCAAGGGATCGGTTGGGCCTTGAACGAGGAATATATCTTCAACAAGGACGGCGTCATGGAGAATCCTGGATTCTTGGACTATCGAATCCCAGTTGCATCCGATTTGCCCATGATAGAAACGGAAATTGTCGAGGTACCCAATCCCAGCCATCCGTACGGTGTGCGCGGCGTCGGAGAGACGCCCATTGTCGCGCCGCTAGCGGTATGTGGGAATGCGGTTTCGCGCGCGGTTGGTTTGCGAATAACGGATTTGCCGTTGTCGCCGCCAAGCATACTTGCTGCTTTGGACGGCTAACTAGGTAAGACGGATTAGGGTGAAAGGGGGCGTTGGCCCCCTTTCTTTTGGCTAATATTTTTTGACTGAGAGGCGCTTACAGAGATGGCGAAGGTCGTACTTCCTGACAGCTTTCTAAGTTTTACCGAGGGGACCCGTGAGTGCACGACGAACGCTGAAGATTATCGTTCGCTTGTGAACGAGCTAAAAGAACGCTGGCCTGGCTTAGCGGAGTCGTTAGAAAAAACGGCGGTTGCGATTGATGGGCAAATATATCAAGATGCCCTGTTGGAACCCATAGCGCCTGATAGTGAAGTATTCTTCATGGCCAGGATAGAAGGGGGCTAGCGTGTTGGAAAGACGAGATTATCGGCATGCGACTATTGCTGTGTCGATGTGCATCGCTCTGATGAGCGTGTCGGTAGGCAACGCTCACCATTCAAGATCGGCGTTTAATCTGGACGCGACGATTATGATCGATGGCACGGTGACTGAGGTTGGGTGGACCAACCCTCACTACTATTTAGGCGTCCGCGATGAGACAACAGGGCAAACTCAAGAATGGACTTTTGAAGGTCACTCGATACCCGGCTTGGTCCGCAACGGCTGGAGTCGATCGACCCTTGCCGTTGGCAGTCGTGTCAGCTTGGTTGCCAATCCGAACAGTGACCCAGAAGTATTATTTGGGCTACTAAATCACGTTACGAGACGCGACGGAAAAACCTTTTACTCGTTCAGACCCACGGACGAGATGTTGCAAATGCAGAAACCACCGTTGGCGCCGTCTACTGACTTTACCGGCACCTGGCGAATCATTAGATCGCTTAGAAGCAATCTAGTCGGTGGTTTCGAGCCTCCTACCGATTGGCCACTTACCGATCTTGCGCATGAAGAGGTCGCAAGGTTTGATGTGAATGACGACCCGTCGCTCAGTTGCGAAGCTCGGGGTGTACCACGGATGTTGAGCTGGCCGTACAGTCAGAAGTGGATCAATCAGGGCGCTGATCTTTTTGTCACGCTAGAGCATGCGGTCGAAGAGCGCACTTTATTCGACGAGAAAACTGTGATGATTCCTAAATCAAGTCACGATTTGGGTCAGTCTCGAATTCTCTCACGGACCGATACGGAACTTGTCGTAGAAACACGCGGATTCTCGCCGAAATTCTGGGGTCTAACTCGTGGCGTGAGTTCTGGGATAGCCAAGGTGGTGACCGAAAAGTATGAGCTGGTAGAAGATGGGTATCGGTTGAAGCTGACGCTTACGTTGGCGGACCCGCTGTCCCTAAGCGAGCCTGTGACAGACACGTTATACTACGCCAAGGTCCATGATTTCGATTTCGCCGCAGAGCCAAGTTGTGATGTTGGCACCGCGAAAAGACACTTGGAGTTTGAGCGTGGTTGAAACTGTAGGACCGGTCAGCGAACAACAACGGATAGAAAGCCTCGATGTACTGCGTGGTTTCGCGCTGTTAGGCATCTTGTTGATGAACATTATTGGGTTTGGTTTCGTGGCCGCGGCCTATACGGCGCCAAAGCTCGCGATTGGCGGTCCACTCGATGTGGTGGTCTGGTTTACGACCGAGCTCTTTGCAGAAGGCTCCATGCGCACGCTTTTTTCGCTCCTGTTTGGTGCAGGGGTTGTGCTTTTTCTTGGTCGTGATAGTGCTGGACGTGGCGCGCTGCATTTCAAGAGAACGTTTTGGCTCCTAGCGTTTGGGTTGCTCGACGGATACGTGTTGCTCTGGACAGGCGATATTCTCGTCACCTATGCGTTGGCTGGCTTTGTCCTTTATTTTGTTCGAAATGTGAGTGGCAAAAAACTTTTGATCTCGGCAGGCGTGTTGATCGTTCTGTTAACCCTTTACAACACAGCGATGTATACAGGTCTCAGTCAAATGAGTGCCGCAGCCAGTCACGCAGAAACCCTTCAGGTAAAGGGTGAAGTTGTTCCAGCCGATCTGGCTGAACTTAGCGAATTTTGGTCCGAATTTTCTGCTGACTTTAATCCAACCGAAGCGCAGCTCGCTGAGGAGTTGTTAGCGCGAAAAACAAGTTATACGTCTGCACTGGTTTGGACCGCGAGCCACAATACAGAAGTCTTGGTATCCAATGTGTTACCGATTCTGTTACCGGATGCGCTAGTTGTCATGCTTTTGGGTATGGCGCTCTTTAAGTACGGGGTCTTGCAGGGCCAACTCAGCCCGAGCTTCTACCTGCGTATGAGCATTATCGGTTTTGCAGTTGGATTTGCCGTCAACATTTTCGAAATCTGGCGTGCGTACGACAGTGAATTCGCGCTTCTCCCATCATTCAGCGTCATCCAACCTAGTTATCACATAGGGCGTATCGCGCTTGCCTTAGGCTGGCTCGGACTAGTGGTGAGAATGCATCAATCACTGGGATTTGGACGGCGTTTGGCTGCGGTTGGTCGCATGGCATTAACGAATTATCTGATGCATTCGGCGATCTGCCTGTTTGTTTTCACAGGTGCGGGCTTAAGCCTGGTCGGTGAGCTGATGCGATTGCAGGTGTACCTTGTCGTTTTTGCCATCTGGATTGTACAGCTGTGGCTATCGCCCTGGTGGTTACAGAGGTTTCACTATGGGCCGGTAGAGTGGCTTTGGCGCATGCTTACTTACGGAGCGGCGCCGAAATTCGCTCGAGACTAGCCCAGCGACAAGGACTAGTGAGGCGAGAAACTAAGGAGCGTTGCCTTGGGTGCGAAGATGTCGCCGTGGTAGACAAATCCGTGTTCCTCTCGGATGGCAAGCACCGCCTGACGATCACCGGCTAGGTTGATGACTTCGGCGCACGCCAGATTATTGTCCAAAAAGAAGTGCGTGAGTTCTTGTCCGAGAGTGCGTAAGTGTGTCGGCATTGTAGTCACACCCACTCGCACGCGATCGCTGCAAAGCGCGACAAAACTCCTGTAATACTTCGGTCGCTGCAGATCGCGCTCGCTGATGTCGAGCTTACCTTGTTCGATGATGCCAGGTCCGGCCTGTATGGCAGAGGTGAAGGCTTCGGGCTCATAGTTCTTGCGGTGTAACACGCCGAATCCTCGGTCATTGAAGCCAAGTATGCGGGTATAACCATATGGTTCGAGAGGGTTGAGATCTTGGTTGCCCTCGCGGAGCAGCCCAACCGGTGAAAGACTTTGAGCGTCGGTGACGAAACCACTGCCGATCACGATGCCAACATCTGTTTGAGCCATGATTTGCTGCACGGAACGCCCTTTAGTGGGGTTTGTCAGGAGTGCTGGTGTGAAGTGTTCGAGGTCAATCGCCGCCAAAATCGCCATAGGTTCGTTGGCTTGTGTTTGCACGATTTCAAAAGAAAGACCGTTGATCGCCTTGAAATGGGTTGAGGCTTCAATCGTTGCTAAAAAAGATTGGGAAGGATCTCCAGAGTGACCCGATGGCCAACCGTCAGTGCCATCGGCCGAAACTTGCTCAGGCTCTGCGCAGCCTCCAAGAAAGACAACAAGAGCGAAAAAAACAAGTCTGATCACGAAGACGGCATTTTATTGGAGAGTTCCGCTTCCAGTTCAAGACGACGCGCGACCATATTGCTTGCGTACTCATCGGTGGCCCAAACTCGATGATTTCCTACAAGATAACCTAGTGCATTTTCGTAGTAGGAAATGGCATTTAGCTTGTTGTCGACGTAGTTGTTTCTCGTGGTACGCACCTTGGCAGGGACCCCTGCTGCAATGCTATTTGGTGGTATAACTGTCCCTTCCGTGACGATCGAGTTCCCTGCCACGATGCAGTTATCGCCGATCACAGCGCCATCCATCACGGTTGCATTGATGCCGATGAGACAGTTGTTGCCTATCGTCGCGCCGTGAATGGTGCAGTGGTGCGTGATCGAGCAGTAATCACCGATAATCGTCGCCTGCCCCCCGATATGCAACATGACGAAATCTTGTACGTTGCTGTAGGCCCCTACAGCAACGTAGTGTGATTCCGCACGAATCGTGGCGTTGGGCCAGAGACTAACACCTTCCTTGAATCGCACGTCGCCGTAGACTTGGACACCGGGGGCGCTAAAAAGAGCTGCAGTAGTTTTGCTCAATGTGTCTAATTCGCCACCGGTGTCGGCTTGATTGTCAATTGAATCACTGGGTGCTTCTTAGGCTTAGTGAGTGCATTTAGCACGTCGAATTTAATATCGATCGTCCCTGCATTCTTGCCCGGTTTCATGGCAACACTGGTTACGCTGTGTGGAGGCAGGCTGAGGACATCGGCTGCGTCCATGAAAGTAATCTTCGACGGTTTTGCAGCTTCAGTGTCGCATCTGAGTGGTTTTGGATATCCACTTCCAACACTTGCGTGCCTTCACGGTAAGTTGCTGACCCGACGGAGATGCTCGCGGCTAACAAAGGCATTAAGGAATCTTCCCTGCCGATCAAAAGGTTTCGGAACCAAACAACTGTTCGCTTGGCAAAGAGAGCCTCTTTTATTCCTTCCAGTGATCGGTCGCGGCTAAATACGAGGTTTACCGGTCGATGCTCGCCCTCTGCTGGAGGATGGTCCCAATCGATAAGATCATGTACATCAGACACTCCAATGAACGCGAGGTCGTGTTTTAGGGCGATGGCGTGTGCTTCTTCGGAGTAGTTTTGACCGTTGGCGATTTCAATACCGTGTAACTTACCTGCCTTCGCGTTCTTACGGTGGAAGTCATTCATACGTGCCAGACCATCGGGTTGTTGGCGCGACCAGTAAGGGTGGTTCCAAAAGACAAACGCGCCTTGCGCATGGGCTGCATCTACCGCGGATTGTGCGGGCCACTCTTTTGTTGCCGCGTAGTAGGCCAAGACGTCTGCTTGGTCTTCTGGGGCATTGTCGTCATTTAGCAGCTTGTTCGCATCGTTGATGAAAACTGCGTTCATGTGCCCTGCTGGCGCATCACGGGTGATTTCCGCGCCAGGAATGATAAGAATGTCACTGTCCTTGGCGGATGCGCTAGCGTCTTCAAATGCGCGATTTCGATCCGGATGAATGATGTCTGCGCGGTGTGGCTGGTACTCCAGGTGTTCTGTGATCGCTAATCCGTCTAAGCCATCGCGCAAGGCTTCTTCAACACGAATCTTTGGCCATACGTGACCATCACTAAAGACGCTATGTGTGTGCAGGTCGACGACCAAGGTCTGATAGCCCTCGACGTCCGGAAAGTCGATAGAACGATCCGACTTCGTGGTGGGGGCTGCGTTGCCATGAGAAAAAGCGTGGGCTGAAACAAAGATCAGCATGAGTGTAGCGAAAGGTCTAAGAAATGAGATGGGTGCGTGTTTCGCCCTTCTGTCTAACCTACGATCCAACCGAGTACTTAGTTTCATCCGTCGTCCTCAACCTGTTTGAACCGTAATCATAGCGCCTAACTTTTAGATGTTCATGCTCAGTCTTCGATTAATCACGATGACAAAGACAAGCAAAGGAACGTAAATAACGAGCGTGAACCAGTATGGAAGGTCTGGTGCGATCTGATAGAGAAATCCACCAGCGATCGGTCCGATGGTAAACCCCAGAGGACCACATGATCCGGCGACACCGGCGACTGCGCCTTGCTCTTCCGAGCTAACAGCGAGTGAAGCGCCAGCCATAAAGGAAGGACCAGCGACGCCCATGGCGGCACCCTGTAGGAACATTGCGACAAAGAGCATTTCTCGGGTTTCCGCGATTGCCATTAAGAAGAAGGCTACGATCAAAACAGGCACACCACAGAGCAACCATTGAAAAGGTTTTAGGTCTATTCGTTGCATCAGCAACATCTGACTGGCGAGGGAAGCTGCTGCCGAGAGCCCCATAGCCGCGCCAAATGTTTGGGCGGTTTCGACGGCGGTTAGAAAGAGAACGTCTTGGAATCTAAAGGGAAGCGTTTGCTGTACGAGTGCCATACCCATGAACATAAGAACGCCCACAGCGATGAATGGGCGAATTCTGGGGTCAGTGTATTTTAAACGAGGTGCCCGCTGGGTCGGGGGATGTTTAACAGCGGGGGACTCCGGTAGATAGAACAAGACAAAAAGCGCGGTAATGGCACCCAGTCCAGCGCCGAACCATAACGGGGTGAGCAATGTAATGCCTGCAAGCAGGCCGCCAACAGTAGGACCGATAACGTTGCCGATGTTCGTGGCTGCGCCAACTGCGCCCATACCCTTGGTGCGTCCGTCGAGATCGGTTATGTCTGCCATATACGCGCTCGCCGATGGCATCATGGCGGCCATGATCGAAGCATGAGCGACGCGAGCAAGGATCAATGAGTAAAAGCCGATGACAGGGATCAGGACACCGATCAGCGTCATATGAAAAACTGTGGCAAAAAGAAGGGTGCCGAAGGTGTAGCCAAAGAGCCCAATCAAGAGCACCTTCTTTCTCCCCCAACGATCGCTTAGTCGTCCCCATCGCGGACTGGCAATAAAGACCGTTAAAGAAGAGGCCGCGATAATGGCGCTGATCTGAATTTCAGAGAATCCAACTTCACGCCCAAGTGGTCCGAGAATGGCGAAAAGGACTGTGAAGCCAAAACCCATCCCAACAAGGCTAATCAGTAGGATGATGCGGGCATAGCGAAAGTCAGGGGCGATACTCACCTAGTTAGCTGTTTGTGACCGGTCCAACCGGGTCCTCGCACGACACGGCCAGGTAGACGGCCAGTAGACTCGCCATCGGACAAAACAGTCTCTCCGTTGACCAGAACGTGTTTCATGCCGACTGCTAACGAGTGGGGTTTGTCATAGGTCGCGGTGTCCCGAACTTCCGCTGGGTCGAAGATGACAATGTCGGCAAAATAGTTTTGCTTGATTAGGCCTCGACGTTGAATACGAAGGTTGTTTGCAGGGAGTCCTGTCAGTTTGTGAATTGCTTGGGCGAGCGTTAGGAGCTCTTCTTCTCTCGTGTACTTGCCGATGACCCTGGCAAAGTTGCCATAGGCTCGTGGATGCGTACTGGTGTTTAGAAAAACGCCGCTCGCTGACATTGACGCTGCATCACTGCCAAAAGAAACCCATGGAATTTGAATCATCTTGCGTAGATTTTCCTCCGACATCAGGAAGTAGACGGCTTGCACACGACTCCCGTCTTCGATGACCAGGTCCATCGCTGTCTCCAGGGCGCTTTTATTCCTCTGGGCAGCCACTTCCGCCAGCGTCTGGCCAGCGTACTTTCGCAGTTCAGGGTTTCTAAACCCCACGAGTAAGGTTTGGTCAGGTCCAGCCGACAATAGAAGATTTTCCCATTGATCTGTCGGGGTTTGCATTTCCTTGAGCAGTTGCGCGCGCGTTGCAGGATCCTGCAAACGCTTGCGCCACGCTTCATAACCGCCTTCTTGTACCCATGGTGGCATTGCTGCATCCAAGCCAGTTGATCCGGCGGTGTACGTGTAGAGGTTTGCAGTCACCTCTACACCATTGTCTCTGGCGCGATTGAGCTTCTCGATTAAGGCTTCGTACTTGTGCCAGTTCTCTCTACCCGCGATTTTTAGGTGGTAGATTTCAGCTCGAGCGCCGGTCGCTCGTGAAATTTCTAAAAGCTCATCGACCGATTCGAGAAGGCGTGCTCCCTCACTACGCAAGTGCGAGATGTACATGCCACCGTGCTCGGCAGCGATGCTGGTCAGGGCGACAAGTTCGTCGGTTTTTGCATAGAAGGCAGGGGCGTATATGAGGGAGGTCCCGATCCCAAGAGCGCCCTCCATCATTGCCTGTCGGACAAGCTCTTGCATCGAATTGAGTTCGATATTGTTGGGCGCTCGATCCGCGGCGCCGAGTACGTGTGCTCGAATTGTCGTTGCGCCTACGAAAGAGGCGACATTAGGTGCGACGCCTTGGGCTTCAAGATGTTCGAGATACTCGCCTAGCGTTGTCCAGGCGATGTCGTAGGAATAGTCGGATTGCCGGTTCTGGAGATTCTTTTTAAGTGCAGGGCTGAGCGGTCCCATTGATGAGCCTTCGCCGAAGACTTCAAGCGTCACGCCTTGAAGGATGTCACCAAGACTCCGGCCGTCGATAAGCAACGATTCGGTAGCCCAGCTCAGCATATTGATGAACCCCGGGGCGACGGCTAGACCATCTGCACTGATGGTCTTGTCAGCGGTATACGATTTTAAGTCACCGATCGCTGCGATTTTGTCGCCGACGATAGCAACGTCGGCGACGTACGGATGTGCACCCGAACCATCATATATTGTGCCGCCCCGAACAAGTACGTCTACGGTCAGGGTGTTCTGGTTTGTGTTGGCAAAAGCGTCAAAAGACTGCGCCAACGCACAAATTAGGATGACGGTCAGTGTTGCAAAACTCACCTTCACGTCGGAGCCATCCGTTTGTTGACCAAGACAATCCCACCACTTACCGCAAGCATGGCGACCATGAAGCCCAGAGTAAGATCATCGTCGAAAATCAGCCATCCAAAAAACACCCCAAATATGGGTGACAAAAGGCCGAAGGAGGACATGTTTGAAACTGGGTAGATGGTAAGCAACCAAAACCAGGCAAGAAACCCAAATGCTGCGACGGCAATTACTTGAAAGGCAAAGACCGAATAGATCAGCGTAGTGGGTTCGCGAATGATTGGTCCCGCGAGTGGCGCGATGGCACATAATACGATTGCTGAGACGAACAGTTGATATATCAGGTTCATTTCGGAAGAACTGCCGGATAGCTTCAATCGGGTTAACAAGGCAATACATGCCCAAAAAAATCCACCGGCCAACGCTAGAAGGTCACCGATCCAAGCATTTGCCGGTGCCCGTCCGAGATCTGTCGAAAGGGCTATTGCCACGCCAATAAGGGCAGTAGATAGACCCATAAACTTGTTCCGGTTCATCGGTTCTTCCGGAATCAAAAAATGCGCCCCGATAGCAACCCACACCGGCATGATGTAGAAAAAGAGGCTGACGCGTGCGACCGTGGTGTAGTCAAGCGCAACGAAAAGAAGCCCAAACTCGAGGCAAAAGAAAACACCGTTGAGAATTCCCCACGGCAGGGAACCATCGGTAACCGATAGTCTACGTTTCATCGCGATGGCGAACAGCAACACAAGTGGCAATGCGGCTAGGGAGCGCAAGCCACTTTGAAAAATCGGCGAGAAGCCGTCGTTAACGACCTTAACCAAGGCTTGATTCAACCCTAGAAGAACGCTGAAGCCAATGAGCAGGCTAGCACCGAGGGTGTCGACTTCGTCTTTGCGTTCCATGTCTTAGGCGAGCAATTTTTCTAATTCAGATTTGACGCTCGCGCCAAGGACGACCTCATCTGCCGGATCGTGTGTGACGACTTTAAGATTGAAAAGACGACTACCTGCTTCAGCATAAGGTGCGAGCTGCTCGGCGATCTGTTGAGGTGTACCGAACGGCGTGTACCGCTCGAATTGCTCGAACGGGAGTTGATAAAAGGACTCCATACCTTTCGCGACTGCAGCGCGAGCCCGCTTTGGACTTTCGTCGACGCCGACCCAAGGCTGGTATCCGTGAAGCCAATTTGGCGTTTCGCGATCCACTTCGGCACAGGCTTCTGAAATTATACCGACCGCTTCAGCGTAGCGCCTAGGTGAACACCAGACGCCGATCCAGCCATCGCCGTAACGACCTGCTCGAACTAAAGCTGCATTTGAACGACCGCCGACAATTATGGGTATCGTTTGTTTGGGTGTTGGTCGAATAGTGGCTGCCTCGATCGTGAAATGGTCACCGGAGAAACTCACTTCTTCGCCTTCCATTAGATGGCGAATGATGTGCAGGGCTTCATTGGTGCGCTTGCCTCGAGTCGCTGGATCCACGCCACAGACCTCAACTTCGTGACGATCGTCACCGCCGATGCCGACACCGAATATCATCCTTCCGGGTGCAATTCTTGCCATGGTGGCTAACTGACGGGCTACCGGTAACGGGTGTCGCAGCGGTAATAAGTAGATGCTGATCATCACACCGATTCGAGGATCGAGCTGCGACAGTGCGGCAACTTCCACGAATCCATCGGTACCCGAGCCATTGCGAAAGGAAACATGGTCTGCCATGAACAGGTGATCGAAGCCGTGCTCGGAAATATTGCCCAATAATTGCATTCTAGTCTCGAGGTCACTCGACCAGATCGTCGATGGGGTAGAAAGTCCAAATCGAAGGTCCAATTGTCATCTCGTCCAAATTCGGGAGCGCATCATAAGCGAATAGGGCTGTTGCGGTCTCTATCAGCGGTCAAAAAAGCCCTCGATGGCTTTGTTGTGTTCGCGACAAGCCTGGTACCTAAAAGGCTACAATATCTAGCGCTGAGTCCCGCAGTCGATTTCTCAGAGCGTTCAGTTAGACTGCGGGCGAGATTCTCAGAGATAGGTTCATCAAGACTTCCTCGAAAACGTCCAAACCTCGTGCTCCTCGACGAACGCACGCTGTGGAGCGCAACGAAGCACGGCGTATCGCCAATACTCGCCTAATACGGACAGTGATCTTGGGCGCTATCGCGACCGCGGCAGGATTTTATTGGTTAGGTCAACAATATGGGATCGAGCCTGACGTCATGCGCGGCTATATTCTGACCACGTTACTGTTCGTTGGTCTGTTAGCAGCCCTCGGGTTACTTGGCGCTGGGTTACTTTTATTGATCAAGCGTTTCAATCGAGGTCGCGAAAAAAGCGATCGCCTCTAGGTACGTAGTAATTATCGTAATCAAGTGAGAACGCAATAGTGTTTGCGCGACCCAAAATGAGGTCTCGCTCGACGAAACCGATAAAGCGAAAATCTTGGCTATTGTCCCGGTTGTCGCCGAGCACTAAGTAGCTTTCAGCTGGCACGATGATGGGTCTAAAGGAGCTTCGCGTTTGTGGATGTTGGCGTCGTTGGGTCATAACCATCCGGGATTCGCCGAGAATTGTCTCTTTGGCGATTTCGACATAGGGAAAGACCGTTTTTAGTTGTTCCGGCACATCTGCTTGGCTCAATGGTGAGTAGTTTGCATCTTCGCCATTGATGTAAAGGGCATTGTTCCTCAGCTCAACCTTATCGCCTGGGATGCCAATCACGCGCTTGACGAGCAGTCGCCCGTCTTTCGGCGACTCGAAAGTGATCACATCTGACCGTGCTGGGTCGCCCCACTGAGCGAGACGTACAAAGGTAAACGGAATGCGTAGATCGTAGGCGGTTTTGTCGACGACAATGCGATCACCAGCGAGGATCGACGGGATCATTGAGCCGGTTGGCACTTGGTTCCAATCTGCTATGGCCGAACGGAACATCAGCATTACTGCGATGAATAGCAAAAAACCGCGCCATTCTTGCCAGATTCGCATTACTTTGGTTTGCATTGTCAGAGTGTTAAGCGCTTTTCGGGGCTGCGTCTAGTGCAGCCAATTGCTCTGGGGTCGCTTCTGCCTGATGATTTTCTTTCCACTCATCGTAAGTCATGCCGTAAACGGCTTCACGGGCATCATCAATATCAAGGGTCACGCCTTCATCCTCTGCGGCTGCTTTGTACCATTTAGAAAGGCAGTTTCGACAAAAACCAGCGAGGATCATCAGATCGATATTTTGTACGTCTTTGCGCTCGTCGAGATGCTCAACGAGACGCCGGAACGCCGCTGCCTCGATTTTTGTTTGGGTCTGTTGTGATGGTGAAGACATAACTAATCCTGCTTGCGTGTAAACACCCAGTCGTCTCCGTTAGACAAGTCTGAGTTGAGTTGGTATCCGTCGTAGTCGAATCCGCGTAGCGCTTTCAAACTTTTGACGCGCTTGTCGATCATGTAGCGTGCCATGCTCCCGCGTGCCTTTTTGGCGAAAAACGACAAGAACTTGTACTGGCCATTTTTCCAGTCACGGAAGTGCACTTTGATGATGCGCGCATTTATTCTCTCGGACTGTAACACCGCGTAGTACTCATCTGAGGCGAGATTAATAAGGACGTTGTCAGCTTGTTCACTGATCGCAGTATTGAGCGCATCAGTAACTTGGTCACCCCAAAACTGATAGAGGTTCTTGCCGCGCTGGGTTTTGAGTTGGGTGCCCATTTCCAGGCGATAGGGCCGAATTCTATCAAGCGGTCGGAGCAGCCCATGCAACCCAGAGAGTATGCGTACGTGCTTCTGCGCCCAAGTAAAATCCCTTTCACTGAGAGTTGGACCTTCGAGACCTAAATAGACGTCGCCGCTGAATGCAAGTATCGCGGGGCGTGCACACTTTTTCGGAAACTCAGGTTGCCAATCGGCATAGCGTCGGTGGTTCAGTTCTGCCAAGTTATCGCTTATACCCATCAAGCTTGAAATCTCATTGGGTTCGAACTCACGCAGTTTATTTATCAGAATTTCAGAATCTGCGACGAACGCGGGTTCGGAGAACTTACGCGTCGCGAGCGGAGATTCGTAATCTAGTGATTTAGCCGGAGAAAGGATCGCCAGCATATCGGCCTCATTGTGCTATGGTCAGCCTGCTAGTTTAACGCAACACGGGTGTTGTTATCACGGTATGAAAATAACTAGTCGTACACATCAAGGCTTGGTGCGGCTCAACAACGAAGATTGCGTTTATTACGACGTTGACGGTGAATTTGCAGTGCTCGCAGACGGTATGGGGGGCTTGCTCGCGGGGGAGGAGGCCAGCCAATCCGCGACACTTGCTTGCCGCGAACTCCTAGAAGCCGATCCTGAGCATGAGACCGACCTGAATCAGATCATTCAACAAGCCCATGAGACTGTCTGTCAGCACGCGCGCGCCAAGAACTATATTGGCAAAATGGGTACGACGTTGATTGTCTGGCGGACAACTCTAGCCCAAGGTGAGTTTGGGCACGTAGGTGACTCGCGTATCTATTCGTTAGCTGAGGGTAATCTGCGTCAGCTCAGCAAGGATCAAACCGTTGCGCAGAGAATGGTTGATGAGGGGCACATCGCGCAACACGAAGCCCATCTCGCACCGAAACAAAATGTGCTCACCCAAGCAGTTGGGATACCAGGCCATCTCGATCCAGAGGTTGGCGCGGCACCAAGCGAGGGTAGGCTGTTACTTTGCAGCGACGGCTTGTCAGATTTAGTCAGTTTGGAGCGCATCCAAAGCGCACTACTCATCGAAGACATTGACGTGGCAGCAGAGGAACTCGTCAAAGAGGCGCTCGACAAAGGTGGCCGCGACAATATCAGCGTCATCGTGATCGATCTCGACGCATAGCCCGACACTCCCTAAAATACGAAGTCTCCTCGACACCACGTGCAGGCCCGGAAGGGTAACTATAGGCTCAAGAGATAACATGAATCGCGCTGAAAGAATTGAACTTGCTCTGGCTGACGCAATTGAGCTCGCCCATTTGGAAATACTCGATGAGAGTAGCAATCACAGTGTCCCAGATGGAGCCGAGAGTCACTTTAAGGTGGTTGCCGTTGCCGATGAATTCGGGACCCTGACCCGAATTGCACGGCATCGAAGGATAAATGGTTTGTTGCAGAGCGAATTTGATGGTGGCATGCACGCCTTAGCTGTCCATGCTTACTCGCACGAAGAATGGGAGGCGCGCTTCGGTACAGCACCGCTCAGTCCACCCTGCGCGAATGCTGGTGATGCTGGTGATGGTGAGGTGGGTGAGCCGTGACGACAAAGCATGCCCTGGCATTTTATAAATTTACACCGGTTCCTGATCCAGCAGCTGAACAAGTGCGTTGGCAGACCTGGGGTGCTGAGACAGAACTGAAAGGCACAATCTTGGTCGCGGCTGAAGGCGTAAATGGCACGTTGATTGGCTCGCGAGAAGAACTGGAGCACTTCCAGGGGCAGTTCGGGACACACTTCGGGGCCATGTCATTCAAATGGTCTGCGGTTGATCCGGATAACAAAGGCTTTTTTCGTTTCAAGGTAAAACTCAAGAAGGAAATTGTTACGTTTGGTGTAGATGGATTGGATTTGCAAGACAACGGTGAGCATGTTGGTGCCGAGACTTGGAACGAACTGCTGGCGGATCCAACTGTTGTGGTCATTGATACGCGTAATCTATATGAAGTCGATATCGGTACCTTCCCTGGCGCAATTTCCCCAGAAACCACTAATTTTCGAGAGTTTCCACAATGGGTCGAGCAAAACCTCGATCAACAACAACACCCGAAAGTCGCGATGTTCTGCACCGGCGGCATTCGCTGTGAAAAAGCCTCGGCCTATTTGAAAGGGCAGGGGTTTGAAGATGTCTATCAGCTAGACGGCGGCATTTTGCAGTATCTAGAGGACGTACCTATAGACGACAATCGATGGGAGGGTGAGTGTTTCGTATTCGACCAACGGGTTTCTGTCGACAGTAGGCTGCAACAAGGCACCTATCAGCAGTGTTTCGCCTGTCGTCATCCCATCACTGCCGAAGACCTGGTGTCACCACTGTATGAGCAAGGCGTACAGTGCCCGAACTGTGCCGACCCGAATGCGGCAGATACAAAGCAGCGTGAGAGATTTCGTGAACGGCAAAAACAAATTGAGCTCGCACGTTCGCGAGGACAACAACACATTGGCCTAGATCAAAAAGATCAAAAAGATCAAAAAGATCAAAAAAAGCGAAAAGTCAGCAAATAGCCTGCCGCTCCGACTCTGATATCTAAAATGACCCGGATATCTAAAGTACTCCGATATCTAGAATAGAGCTATGCCAGGCACCTTAACCGGGATTCGATATAGGCCTGTTGATGCTGTCAAAAACAAGGTTTGTAGATCTGCGCCGCCCCACGTGAAGTTGGCGCAAAAGGCCGGAGTAAGAAATACGCCAAGCCAGGTGCCGTCCGGATGATTAACGCCGACGCCTTTTGGTCCACCGGCGTACAAAAATCCCTCACTATCGATCTTGAGCCCATCTGGTGCAGGTGATGAACAGAAGACGTCACCTCCAGTCAGCTCATCGTTAGCGATGGTGAATTTCCTGACATGCTTTTCGGGGGTATCCGCAACGTAAAGTTCTTGTTCATCCAAGCTGAGGCAAAGCCCATTAGGCATATTAAAGTCAGAAGCTAGAAGTTTGAGTTCACCGCTGGGTGTTATTTGGTAGACGCCGCGAAAATCTAAGTCGGGCTCACGGGCAAGACCAGTTGGTCCCTCCAGGCGCCCGTAGTTTGGGTCAGTGAAAAAGATAGTGCCATCTGTTCGCACGACAATGTCGTTGGGGCTGTTGAGTTCTTTGCCATCAAAGTGACTGGCTATTGTATCGACTGTTTGTCCGTCGTCCCGAACCACACGGCTGGAAGCATACTCGCAGGTGAGTATTCGGCCTTGTTTGTCGTAGGTATTACCATTGGCTTTATTGCTTGGGTCCCGGTAGACCGTGACCCCACTGCGTTCGCTCCACCGGTAGAGTTTACTCGCTGGTATGTCGCTGAAGGTCAGGTGGTGTTCGCTCGGGTGCCAAATCGGTCCTTCGGTAAACTCAAACTCTTCTGAAATCGTCTCTCTGGTCGCAGTTTTATCGACCAAAGCGAGCATGCGTTCGTCTCGTACATCTACACCCATGTTTCTTTCCTTGTGAGTTTAGCCTTGTGAGCTGTTTTCGATTTAGTTAGATAAAGGGTTAAAAGCCCTAATAAAGGGATCAGCCAGATGAGCCAATCTGCGAAGCGTTCGATTAAGAAAACCCTCGGTTGATAACCCTGCGGACCAAGCGGTTCCCTGATGTTCCCGGCTTCGTCATACGTTACACCGAGTTCTGGATGTCCTGCGGCAAGATAAGCGTTTGAGAGATAAGTACGATCGGATTTTGTTAGATCATCGAGAGCGAGGTCGAAAGCGAGTCCAATCGAAGGGTCTAAAAGCGTGCGCTCGCTCCCTCGTACCGCTTCAAGTATGACATGTCCTTCCAGACCGACCACGTGCGATTCGATGTCGTAACGCCGATAGAGCAGATCACTCATGGCGATTGCGTTCTGAGAACAGATGCCAAAGCCACGCTTGAGCGCGCGGGTGTAGTCTAGGCTCTGAAACTCCTTAAAAAGCGTATCTACCTTGCTGAGTCCGAGCGCTGTAAAAATCGGATCGGTGAAGCTCAACGTGAAGAGAATCCAGTTGTCTCTAGCAGGAATTCTTGCCCACTCGAGGGGCCAAACGTAGTTGATGGCGCGCGCGTAGATGGCTGATGCCTCATGCAAGAATGGCGAACCTGGGCCTAGACGCTCATGAGCATCATCTAGTTGTTTGAGGGCTTGCTCGTAACTGAGTGTGACACCGAGTTCTTCACGTCGGTCGTTGGGAAAGATGATGCCTGCCAGATTTAGTGCAATGAGAATGACGAACAATGTAAACAGCAGACGGCGGATCACGTGGGTTGGGCTACCGCAGTTTGCAAGCTGTTCTACTCACCAGCCAGTATGGGTTCGAGGTAGGCCCAGACAAAATCTCGCATGAGTGGCTGTGCATCGGCAGTTGGGTGAATACCGTCGGCTTGCATCATGCCTGGTTCAACAGCCAGTTCTTCTAAGAAAAAAGGGATGTATAGAATGTTCAGCTCTGCTGCGATGTCTCGATATACCGCCTCAAAGGCTCGTGTGTAACGGGGACCGTAGTTAGGTGGGATACGCATTGCCATGATGACCGGTACCGCACCGGCTGATTGGGCGAGTTCGACCATCTGTTCGAGGTTCTTTTGCATGATTTTGGTTGGATAGCCGCGCAATCCATCGTTGCCACCAAGCTCGATAACGAGGAGCTTAGGGCTGTGTGTATCCAAAAGTTCCGGGAGACGGGCGAGTGCGCCACTTGAAGTCTCACCTGAAATCGATGCGTTGACTGTGTGCCAAGGGAGCTCGCTTTCGGTTAGAGTACGCGCTAGTAGTTGGACCCAGCCTTGTTCACGTTGAATGCCATAGCCTGCGCTAATGCTGTCACCGAGAATCATGAGAGCAGACCGGTCGAAATCCGAATCTGACAGGTGCGTCAGGGAACCCTCTGACTCGCCTAACGCGAGAGCGCTGCTGAGCAGCAATATCGTAATTGCAAACGTATGGCCGACGTGTTTGCGGTGATCTTGTAGACTGTTTCTGGCTCGAAAACAGAAGGAAGCCCGTAGCCGAGAAGCTCCGAAAAGTGAAGCATGTACAAAAGGTTGTAAGTTAAAACGCATGAGTCTTAGAGTCGTAAACGCGAAAAACGTTGCAAAAAAAGTTGCTACCCAAGCAGGTGAACTCGTTATCTTGGATGGCATTGATCTGGAAATCAATAATGGCGAGAGTGTCGCAATTGTCGGAGAGTCGGGAAGTGGCAAGACAACCTTGCTTGGTATTCTCGCTGGACTCGATGTTGCGAGTGCTGGAACAGTTGAACTTGCCGGACATGAACTGACAGCCCTTGATGAAGAAGCTCGCGCGTTAGTGCGCGGTGAGCATGTTGGGTTTGTCTTCCAGTCGTTTCAACTGCTTGCAAGCTTAACGGCCCTAGAGAACGTTATGTTGCCTGCGGAACTAAGAGGGGAGACTTTGGCGCAAACCCAAGCCACCGAACTGCTAGCAAAAGTCGGTCTCGGAGATCGGGCAGATCATTATCCTCGGCAGCTTTCCGGCGGTGAACAACAACGAGTTGCTATTGCGCGAGCGTTTGCATCTAAACCCACGGTTTTGTTTGCCGATGAGCCCACCGGCAACCTGGATACGCAAACTGGGACGAAAATCTCGGATCTCCTGTTTGACCTAAATTCGGAATTCGGTACGACACTAATCATGGTGACCCATGACCATAAGTTGGCTGAACGTTGTGGACGTATGGTGACCATTGCAGCGGGACAGCTTGTGCAACCCGAGCAGACTGATGGTCCCGAGATCATGGTCCAAACAGGTACAGGAGAGATCGAGTGAACTTTAATCTCGTGCGGAAGATGGCGATGCGAGATATTCGTTCGGGTGAGATGGGGTTATTGCTGATTGCTTTGGTCGTTGCAGTTGGTACGGTTACGTCTATTAGCTTGTTTGTCGATAGACTACACCAAGCGCTACTTTTGGAGTCGGCAAACTTCCTTGCTGCGGATCGACAGATCTCAAGCTCCCAACCGATTCCAGACAACTTTGTGGCAGAAGCGGAAGCCCGAGAACTCGATTTGACCCAGACTATGGTCTTCCCCTCGATGGTGTTCGTCGGGGACGCGAACCAGCTTGTCTCTGTCAAAGCGGTGGGGGAGAAATACCCCCTTCGTGGCAAGCTCATTGTTTCTGATGAACCTTTTGTTAGAGGCTTTCCGATTTTTGAGGTGCCGCAGCCTGGTGAAGTCTGGCTAGATTCACGCTTGTTTCCAGCTTTAGATGTTGACCTGGGAGAGCAGATCGAAGTTGGCTTGGCAGAGTTGAAGGTCACTCGAGTCTTAGTTTCTGAACCAGATAGGGGTGGGTCCTTTTTCGATCTAGGTCCTAGACTTTTGATGAACATCGCCGATGTGCCTGCCACAGAAGTCGTGCAACCAGGCAGTCGGATTGGCTACCGATTGCTGATAAAAGGCGATGAAGCCGTACTTGCGGACTACAAAGAGTCCATTGACCTCGGCAATAATTACCGTTGGGTGAGCATAAGAGAGAGTAGTCCACGCATCGGTTCTGCGCTTGATAGGGCGGAGAGCTTTCTTCTGCTGGGTGGCTTGTTGGGTGTCCTACTGGCTGGGATCGCTGTTGCGTTAAGCGCACACCGCTACGCCGCACGGCACTATGATCATGTTGGAGTGTTGAAGACACTAGGTGCGACGCCACAGCAAATACTATTTGGCTTTCTCAGTATTCTCTTACTGATTGGCAGTGTCGCGATCACCGGTGGATTGTTGGTAGGGGGACTGCTGCACCTCTTAATTGTTGAGTTACTCTCATCCCTTATCCCGATTACATTGCCTGCCCCTGGGATGCGCCCCTTCCTCCTTGGTGCCGCGACTGGGTTGATCTGCGCGTTATCGTTCGCGATGCCTGCTTTCATACATCTGCGTGATATATCACCGATGCGAGTCATTCGACGTGATCTCGGGGTTGCGCCTTTGAGTCAGTGGCTGTCATACGGCGCGGCGCTTGCTGGTAGCTTGGTTTTGTTGGTTTGGTATACGAAGAGTCTCTTTCTGACCTTCTGGACGATCGTCGCCGCAGTTGTTGTTGTCGTTGTGTTTGGTGCTTTGGCACTAATGCTCCTACGTGGTAGTCGTGTCGCCGGTATGCAAGCCCGGTCGGGTTGGCGTCTGGCTTTGTCTGGATTGCAACGACGGCGGAAGGAAAATGTTGCTCAGATTCTGATCTTCGGTATGGCCATCATGCTACTTCTGGTGCTGGTGTTATTGAGGACAGAACTTGTGACGGAGTGGCGCTCTCAAGTTCCTGAGCAGGCTGCTAACCACTTTGTTATGAATATCAGTAGTGATGAGGTGGCTGCGGTTCGCAGCAAAATCGAGCAGGGAGCCACAGCAGGAGATTTTCTCTATCCGATGATACGTGGTCGCATTGTTGCGGTTAATGGAGAAGAGTCAAAAGCCTATCAAGAGCGGGTTGCGACGATGGGTGGCGATGAGCGGCGCATTCGATCTGAACGCAACTTGACCTGGACTGCTGCCGAGCCTGACAACAATGTGATTACCCAAGGTGATTGGTGGAGTCAGGAAGACGACGTCGCCGAGGTCAGCCTCGAGCAGGAATACGCGGATGACTTCAAATTGAGCCTAGGAGACATCTTAACGTTTGACGTAGGTGGCCGAGAAGTTGATGCGACCATAACAAGTTTTCGGACGGTCGAATGGGAGAGCATGAGTCCGAACTTTTTCATTATCCTCTCGCCAGCGGCTCTGAGCGATTTCCCTGCGACCTACATGACAAGTTTTTATCTGGCCCGTGAAGATAAACAGTTCTTAAACGGGCTGCTGAGAGCCCACCCGACAATCACTGTCATTGAGATTGATGCTTTGATAGAGCAGATCAAGAGTATCGTTGACCGGGTGACGCAAGCTGTTGAGCTGGTGCTCGGGCTAGTGCTTATCAGCGGATGCTTGGTGCTCGTTGCGAGTATACAAGCGAGTCGAGATGCGCGCATGTCAGAGCACGCCTTAGTGAGAACGTTGGGCGGTACTCGCAAATTGATTGGCAGTTCTCTGTTCGCAGAGTTTTTGGTACTTGGCTTGTTTGCGGGCGTAGTTGCGGTCTTCGGTGCGGAACTTATTGTCGCGGTCTTGCAGTATGAAGTCTTTGAACTGGGTGTAGGCCTGCATCCTTGGGTTTGGCCTGTTGGACCGATCGTGGGTGCGGTTGTAATCGTTGTTGTGGGTTTGCTGGGCGCTCGGAGCCTGATCAATTCACCGCCAATGTTAGTTCTGCGTGGTATGAACTAACCATCCTACTGGCGTCTGGGTTCTCTCATGTCCCTCGCGTCAACGGGATCAGAAGCCGGTGTGAAAGACTGATGTCTCTTTTTTGACTCCTATGAGTCGTTTCTAGACTGCATTTTGACGATGCGCGTGACCCGCCTCCCACGTCACCTAATTTCTATTCACATTCCTTTAATTCTCTAGATTGCACGTCTAGGTTTAAGGAGTAGCCGGGATTTCTTTCTCAAGCCATTAATGGCGCGGGTTAAGGCAGTGAATTGACAGAACTCGTACAAGCATTAGGACAACGTGGCGGATTATTCACCCGTTGGCATATCGCAGCAATTGTAGGCGCCGCTTGCGCATGCGTGCTGCTTGCCCATGCCAGCCAGTCTATCGATCGGAGCCACAGTCGTACTCTCGAGTTGCGTGATTCCCTTGCCATCCTGAATCAGGACCGAGGCACGGATGTTCGTAGTTGGATAATTGCGGTCCATCGATTGCTGCCATCGCTTGAGCTGGTGGAGCCTGTACGTTCCAAACAAGCTAAGGAGGCGTTGGAAAACTTGACGGCTCAGTTGGCCAACAACGAGCTGTTCCAGCAATCGAACCAACTGCGTTTGAGGCAAGCGTTATTGGCGGTCGAAGCGCAACTGAAGGTTGGCGAGAAGCAACTGGGTGTGCAACGCGAAAGCTACACACACTTTTATTATTGGAGTTTGGTTTTCTTCCTAGCGATCGTCGCGATCGCGCTGCGTGGTTCGCTCAATCTACGTAAGTCAGCCTTGTGGCAATATCGCAAAGACACCTTTCTATTTCCAATGGCGCCCTTAGCCATGGCTTTGTCTGACCACAATGATCAGACCATACGTACCAATGAAGCTTTCGAGAAAGTAACCGGATTTAAAGAGAGTGAGTTGCAAGGTCGGACGGTTTTTGATCATGAGCCAGAAGATATGCGCAAGAGCCTAGAGACCACAGGAGTCTGGGTTGGCGAACAGAAACTCCGGCGCAAAGATGGATCTGAGTTTTCAGAGAAGGTTCTTCGTTTGGCCGTCGGTGACGATGTTAGTGCGCCCGAGGGTTATCTCACCATGTCGATGGAAACAGTCGTTTCCGACGACGAGCGACGTCTGATGATATGGCAGGCTCACCATGACAATTTGACCAAATTGCCAAACAGCAATCTGTTACATGAGAGACTAGCCCGCGGACTGACCAGTGCCCAAGACGACAAATCAGAGCGTGTTGGTGCTCTAATCAGTATCGACATAGATGACTTTCAAGATGTTAATGATTCTGTTGGTCATGAGCTTGCTGATCGAGCGTTGACTGATGCAGCCTATCGGATAGCGATGTGCGCTCGGGAGTCGGATACCGTTGCACGTATGGGTGGCGATCTGTTCATGATCGCGGTTTTCGATATCGAGCAAGTTGCAGAGGCTGAGAAAATTGCGAGGGAAGCTGTCGACAGTTTCCAAGCGCCCTTCGTCTTGGAAGATCGTGAATTGTTTCTGACTGCCAGTGCGGGATTGACTATTTTCCCGACGGACGGGATTGAAAAAGGAGAGCTACTCCAAAAGGCAGATGCCGCTCGTATCGAGGCAAAAAAACAGGGTGGCAACCACATCGCTTTCTACGAAGAAAGCATGAATTCGGCGGCAGCGCGCCGCCTTGAGATCGAAACCCATTTGCGGCGTGCAATAGCTCAGGATGAACTCGAACTCAACTATCAGCCGATCATCGATCTGAGCACAGGTAAGATATACGGTGCCGAGGCGTTATTGCGCTGGCACAGCGCTGAACTCGGATTTGTTTCACCGGCTGAGTTCATTCCCATCGCTGAATCCTGCGGCATGATTGTAGAGGTGGGCGCATGGGTTGTATCTGATGTTCAGCGCCAATTGGCAGTGTGGCAGAACATGGCAGACTGGCCGGAATTACGCATTTCTCTGAACGTGAGCGCACGTCAATTCACCCGAGAAGAAGATGCGGACAGGCTTTTGGATGCGCTCACTAATTGCGTGCCTGACCAAATAACGATTGAGTTAACTGAGTCCGCATTGGTGACTGATGACCCGGGTGCCAGCAGATTCTTACAAGGTCTGAAGCAACAGGGTATGCGAATTGCGTTGGATGACTTTGGCACGGGTTACTCATCGATTGGCTACTTGCGTGATTTCGACTTCGATGTACTGAAGATCGATAAGAGTTTCATCGACGGTTTAGACAATGTTAAGGACTACGGTTTGGTCGCCTCTATTGTTGCAATGGGGCGGATCTTAGGGCTAAAGATCGTTGCTGAGGGCGTTGAAGATGAAGACCAAGTTAAACATCTCCAACAGATTGGCTGCGACTATATCCAGGGTTACTTTTATTCCAAACCGCTAAAGGTTGAGGACTTCGAATCCTTCGTTCGGGGCTGGGACTCGTTGCGCTGATAGGCAAAATAAATCGCAATTCAGACCTGAGAACAAAAGCATCCTTGCGCTAGCCTGCTGATACGGTTAAAAAGCGTCACTCCTTAGATAAGTGAACGCTAGTGGATCTTCGCAAAGCGCAATACGAGCGCAACAAAACACACAAAAAGCTACGTCGCCTTGTTGGCCAAGCGTTGACCGACTACGACATGCTCGTCGATGGTGACAAAGTGATGGTGTGTTTGTCAGGTGGCAAGGACAGCTACGCGATGTTGGATATGCTACTGAGCTTCCAACTACATGCCCCTATTAATTTCGATCTCGTTGCGGTCAATCTAGATCAAAAGCAGCCCGGCTTTCCACAGGATGTGTTGCCTAAGTATTTAACAGAGCTTGGGGTTGAGTACGATATTGTTGAGGAAGACACCTATAGCATCGTCAAAGAGTTAACGCCCGAAGGCAAAACCACCTGTCCCGTTTGTTCGCGACTTCGGCGCGGAATTTTGTATTCCCATGCGGACAAAATTGGTGCGACAAAGATTGCACTCGGCCACCATCTGGACGATGTGGTTGAGACGCTTTTTTTAAACATGTTCCATGGCGGCCGTCTGAAAGCAATGCCAGCTAAACTCAGGAGTGACGACGGTCGCCACATCGTGATTCGACCCCTAGCCTATGTCAGAGAACACATAATCGAAGGTTGGGCGGAAATTGCCGACTATCCAATCATTCCCTGCAACTTATGTGGCTCCCAGGAAAACCTGCAGCGTCAGGCGATAAAAGCCATGCTCCGTGTGTGGGACGTCGATCAGCCGGGACGCGTTGAAAACATTGGGCGGAGTATCGGACGAGTGACACCATCCCACCTGGCTGATCCTGGTCTCTTTGATTTTAAGGGTCTATCGGTAAACAACGAAGACGATTTTTGGGGCAAGATCGAGTTGGTCGAAGTGAGCTAGGATTCAGACTTGCGTAGGTCTGATGACCTAAGACTTATTTCGTTGCTAGCGAGCGCTTCTGCAGATTCGAGGACCTCTTGCAGCGCAACCTCAAAGCTTTGGGCAAGACCTAGCAGATTCTTTTCTTCACGCTGCTCTAGGGCTTTTTCTAGCGTTTTACAGGCTTCTTTCAAACGTTGTGCGCCAAAACTTCCTGCGACACCGTGTAAGTTATGCGCAAGACGCTCTGCATCTTCGAACTCTTTGTTGACGATCATTTCTCGGATGTTTGGACCAGCATCGCCATAGTAACCACCAAAGTCACCCATCAACTTAACCATGAGGCGGACGTTGTCGTTGTGATTTTTAATGGCCAAGGCTATGTCGATGCCTGGCAAGCGTGCACGCTTTAAACTCTCTGGCGTTGGTGTCTGGACTTGGCTGTCCTCTGGGTTTTGATCTGATGCACGCCGACGGAGTTGTGGCTGAACATCGGGCAGTACTTTCTCGACAGCCGACATCAAAATGTCAAAATCGATGGGTTTGGTGATGTAGTCATTGCACCCAGCTTCCAGCGCTGTCGCCTTTCGTTCTGACAGAGCGTCCGCAGAAACCGCGATGATTGGGGTAGTGATGCCTTGCCCTCGCAGAATTTGCGTTGCCTCCAAACCGTCTGTTTGGGGCATGTGGATATCCATCAAGATGACGTCGTAAGTTGTATCAACTGCCGCGGCAACCGCTTCCTGGCCTGTCTGTGCGATATCGACATGCGCCCCTGCTCTTTGCAGAAACTCCAACGCAAGTTGTTGATTGATTGGGTTGTCTTCCGCCACGAGAACGTGTCGTTCATGGAGAACTGATGATTGCGCACGCCGCCGCGGTCTGCGGATATCTTCAGGAGCTATTTGCTTATCGAGCTCGCAGACGATGGTGAAGTTGAAGGTGCTGCCTACGTCGGACTCTGAGTGTACCTGGATCTCGCCACCCATGGCTTCAACTAGTTCCTTACTAATGGCAAGCCCTAGACCTGTGCCACCAAAGCGGCGAGTCGTAGAACTTTCTGCTTGTTCAAAGGATTGAAAGAGGCGTGATGCTTGCGATGCTTCGATCCCGATACCAGTATCGACGACAGCAAACTTCAGCTCAATTTGGCCTTCGTTAATGTGTCTAACGTAGTCCGCGGTGACAATGACGCTCCCCGACTCAGTGAATTTCAAAGCATTGCCGACCAGGTTGACCAAAACTTGCTGCAATCGGAGTGTGTCGCCAACCAAGGAGTGCTGGGTGTCGAAGTCGGCGGCAGTGGCGGTTCTGTTCAAGACTTCAAACTCAAGGCGCTTTCTGCGCATTTCGGTTCGAAACAAGCGTTCTACATCTTGTAGCGCATCGTCCAAACTAAACGGTCTTGCTTCCAGGTTCAGCTTGCCAGCTTCAATCTTGGAGAAATCCAGTATATCGCTAACCAGGCTCACCAAGTTGTCACCTGCGTTGCGGATGGTGGTCAGATATTCGTGTTGCTTGCGGTCGAGATCTGTCTCCAGCGCAAGTTTAGAAAATCCCACGATCGCATTCATTGGTGTTCGAATTTCATGGCTCATCGTGGCCAAGAACTCACTTTTAGCCTGCGTAGCGGCTTCCGCGATTTGCAGTTGCTTATCGGATTGTTCGCGATCAATTCTTTCGGATATATCAACCAACGAGCCGTCGATGTAGTCGCCGTTCTCAGGGTCCTTGGTCAAACGCGCAGTGAGGGCGATCCAAAAGACCCGGCCGGATCTCGAAACGCCTTCTGCTTCAAAGGCTGTCACACGCCCATGTTCTTCAAGTTCGCTCAAGAAACCTTGCGCTTGATCAGACTTCAAGAATACTCGCTCGATCAAGTCGTGGTATTCGCTAATTAGAGTGTTAGTGTCTTCGAATTCTAACAAGGTTGCCAACGAGGGGTTGGCGCTCAAGAGTTGACCTTCTCCGTTTATTCGGAATAAGCCTTCGATAGCGCCGTCGTAGAGAGTTCGATACTCATCTCTAGTTTCCTGTAGGTCAGCGTACAGGCGGGCATTGTCGATGGAGATCGCGGCTTGTGACGCCAGCAAAGCGAGCACTTCTACCCGCTCGGCAGTGAACACGCTCGTGAGCCAACGATGTTCTAGATACAAGACACCGGTTACTTCACTGCGGTGAGCAATTGGCAGACACATCACCGAGAGCGGTTGTTGCGTTTGAACGTAGGGGTCTTGGGTAAAGACATCCTCTTGTGTTGCATCGGCGAGCGTTAACGTTTTGTTGGATCGAGAGACGAAATTGATAATCGACTCGGGGACTTCTTCGGTTTGTTCCAAAGACTGAGACGGGTTTAGGCGGCGGCTTGCCTCGCCATCCACACTGGCGACGGCCTCGACCATCATCCGGTCATCCGTGCTGAGTAGCATCACTGCTTTCTGAGCACCGGCATGCTCCAACGCGAGTTTGAGTAAGTTGGTCAATACTTTGTCGAGTACGATTTCACCAGACAACGTTTGTGCTGCACGCAAAACCGTTGACGTGTTTAGTCGACTATCTTGGTATTCGCTACTCTGGAGTGTGTTTTGTTGCGTATGAAAGTCGCGCAATGTTCGCTCAGAAAGATCGTGCACCGACATCGCGCTGGACTGGGCCTGAGGGTCCGTTAGTGCAGGAAGTTCATTCTCGATTTGATTCGCTTTAGTTTGTGCACCCCAACGCAAGTAACTCTGGAACGCATGTGTAGCAAACATACGGGCGAAGTCACTTCTTCCTTGGCGTTCACAAGCACGTGCCGCAAGTTCGTATGCAAGTGCCTCGTCGTTGGCACAGCCTGCGCGACGCCCGAGACTCGCCGCTTTCTCCCAACACTCTAGAGCGCGACTAAGTTGCTTGTTACTAAGTGCTGCGCAGCCTTCTACGATTGCGAGTTTTGCCGGTACGAAGTCTGCTCCGGGAGCGAGGGCATGAATCGTTCGGAGCTGGTTAGTGATGCGCCGAGTTGAGTGTTTTTTCACTAATGGTGACAACGGGGTTTGCTTTGCTAGCCCCCTGTCAGGACCTAGCGCGGTCAAAATGCCGACAGACATCAAATAGGTTGTGTAGAGCGGAGTATGCTTGATCAAGCTACTACCTTGTGCAGCTAGCTCGAGTATCTGGTTTGCGCCTGTGTAGTCGTTGAAAACGACCGCATAGTAGAGTCGTAAAACGTATATCGCCGCTTTGGCGAATTCATCTTCATCAGGGTGATCGGAACGAAAAGGATTTTCATCTTCTGAAGGTTGGCCCATGAGGCTGCCGCAAAGCTGAATGATGAACTGCGGAAGAGATGTGCCGTAGCTGTACTTGTCATGCAACTGTTGTTCAGCACGTAAGCGAGTTGATTGTTTGAGGTTGCTAAGTTCGACACCTCTGATGAGGCTATTTACCGCATGCGCACTAGTCCCATACAACCACGATTCATAGTCGTGATTCTCGTAGGCACTATTAACCCGTTCGTTGAGTTTGGATATCGCGTGGTCAAGACCTTCAAACCAGGGTGCGGTGTGGGCACAGTTACGTAGTTGCGCACGCGCTGACCAAACGTTCTGTCCAACGGTTTGTGTTGTGTCCAGTTCTTTGCTAATGCGCCAAGAGGTTTTGGCAGTATCGAACTGACCGCGTCTGATCTCGTTAGCTGCCGTGATAGCGAAGGCAAAAGAAGTTGTTTCATCATGTCCCAACTTGTGAGCGCTAGCCAACATCTCTTCGGCATGATCTACATCGCTTCGCGTGTGTTCAAGGATCCAACTAGCGTAGGCACGCTTTCGTGCAAGCTGTAGGTCGAGAGGGCTTTGATTGACGCCTTCAGGTGCCGTAGGTGTTGTGGTGCCAATCAAGCGTTGTCTGAACTTCTGGGCGACTTTGACCGCAACCGGTGTAGGGAGGTCAATTCGAGCCAACGCCGAACTCAATTTGCCTTGCAGTAAGTCGGCTCGAATCAGCAGCTCATCTATCGCGTAACTGGGGTGCGCACGTGAGGTGGTTAAGTGAAACTGATACAGATCCCCACACTTGAGTGCCGCATCCGCTGCAAGCTGAGAGAGGGCCGCAGTGGTGTCATGGTTATCGAGACCTTCAGAAAGAAAGAGGCCGTAACGTGCCACAGTAAAGGCTGGTTGGAATTTACCGGCTGAGATCAAAGCACCTGCCGCAAGGTGTTGATAGTGCGCCGCCTCTCGTCGCTGCTCATCTGAAGAGCTGAATGGGTCTACTGCTGCTTGGAAGTGCGCCGCGAGCGAGGTGTGATCTGGCGATTGTTCTTTGCTATTTGCTAGATGAGCTGCGACTTTTAGGTGTAGGTCTGCTTTGTCTTTGTCCGCAATTCGCGCGTAAAGAGTCGCTCTAATTTTGGCTGATGCGAATTGGTAACTGGTGGCCGAGTGCAGACCGACGATCCCTGCTGTGATGGCGGGCCTTAAGCGCTGCGCAACTGTTTCATCAGACAAACCCAACGTCGTCACGATTGAGTCGCTAGTGAACGTGTCACCAATGCAGGCGCCTAGGCATAGAGGTTCGCGGCTCGAAGCAGGCAGTGTATCCAAGATAGTTGTGATTCTTTCGTCACTGCTAGCGTTATAGAAGTGTTGCTTGATGAGCTCTATATGCCATGACCAGTTTTGGCTGTCTCGATTGAAGAAAATGTGCCCCTCTTTGTGTAGCTCGAGGACGAGTTCCAGCACCGACTTTGGAATCCCGTCGGTTTTAAGGTGTATCTCCGAGGCGAGTTCCCGTACGCGCGCTTGGCTTAACTGCAGCGCGTCGGCAAGAAAGTCACGGACGTCTGCCTTAGTAAGCAATGTGAGAGGTAGGCTTGTACTTTTTGTGGCGAGGCGTGGGTCACTAAACTCATCTCCTGGTCCATCAGGCCAAGAGCTCACCACCAGAATGCCCCGCGGTTCCAGGGTCTCATTATAAAATTGTGCGCGCAGACTTGGGTCTAACAAGTGAGCGTGTTCAAGGACCAGCACGATGTTCAAGTTCCCAAGAGCGTTCATGCAAGCAAGTATCGAGCGATCCAGGGAGAACTCCGAGTCTCCGGAAGAGACAACTTGCGGTTCTGCAGCGGACGCTGGATCGCCTGTTGGTCCAGGCATCTCAGGGATGTATGGAATCAGAGCAGATACATCCTGACTATTTTGCAGTTTCTGAATCGCCGCTTGAGCGGTGTCTGATGAGAGGGACAGGAGCTGTCGGACTAATTGGCTGAGTAACTCTAGCCATATTTCGGTTGTCCTCGTTCTCGGTTCGACGCCACAATCGATAATCGCCTTAAGGCCATTTACTTGACTCACCTGACGATGCAAGTGAGATATGCATGCGGTTTTACCTAGTCCCGGACCCCCAATCAAATTGGCAAAAACGACCTCGCCATTGCCACTTCGTTCGAGTAAGTCGGCAAGTTGGCCCGACACTTCGGTACGCCCATAGAGTTTCTGCGGAACAACGAGTTGTTCTACGCGATCGGTCGTGCCGGGTTGGAAACTAAGTACGTTCGCTTGGTCCTGGCCTTCGCTTAGATCATCTAAAACAGCTTGTGCAGTTTGGTAGCGTTTTTCCGGGAGCTTTTGCAGCAATTTGGTGACGACTAAGTCGAGCCAGTTAGGCGTGGAATCCTCAGTGTCCGCCAATGATGGGGGCGGGTGGGCGATGTGTGCGTGGATTAGTTCTAACGGATCGGTTTGTGGGAACGGGGGTCCGCCCGTGACCAGTTCAAACAGCGTTGCCCCCAGCGAATACAAGTCTGCTCGTTGGTCTACAGTTCGATTGACGCGACCAGTTTGTTCCGGCGAGATGTAAGGTAGGGTGCCAGTTAGGACTTCTTCGCCGGGCTGGGTCCGGGCGGCTAAAGTAGCCAAGCCGAAATCAATTATTTTTGCTTCGTAGCCGCCTTCGTCGGTTTTGCGCAAGACCAGATTCGCTGGGTTGATGTCGCGGTGAATGACACCTTCTTCGTGAATGGATGCAAGAGCCGTGACGATTGCTTTGGCGATATCGAGACGTGTGGCTAGCGTAAAATCATGATCTTTGCTGTGGTCTCGCAGAGAACGAAATCCTTCATCGGCGAATACTATTTCATAGCTTTGTGGATCGAAGCTGAGTGGTCGGCAGACGTATGGACTGACCAATGACTGGAGTAAGTCATACTCACGCTGATATCGCACGATTGCACTGGGGGTTTGCGCGCTAGGTTTGAGGCGCTTAGTTATCGTCGGCGGAATCGAGGTGCGCGAAACACTAACGATAGTGCTTAGGCTCTCGTATATGACGTCTGACATTAGGCTCTGCGAGCCGATTTGAGCCTAAGCCACTTCGGGCGTGAACAAATACCCTGTGCCGTGGATCGTCGCGATGATCTTGGCGTTGGAAGCACGCTCGCCGAGTTTTTTACGAAGTTGACCCACGAGGACGTCGATATACCGATCATCCGGGAACCATTCTCGATTACGGATCCGGTTCATTAACTGATCGCGATTCATCACTTCTCCGGCTTGTTCCATGAATGCCAGTAGTAACTGGTATTCACCAGCCGAGAGTTGGATGTGATGCTCTTCAGGCGACGTCAGCTCACGTTTGTTGAGATCAAGGCGCCAACCGTCAAAGTTGCGAATGTGGTTACGCTTGCGTTGACTCTGTTGGATTTGCACGCGTCGGATCAAATTTCTCGCGCGACTAAGAAGTTCCCGAGGGTCGAAGGGCTTCGTCACGTAGTCATCTGCGCCGGATTCGAGACCCAGTATGCGATCGATTTGTTCTTGCTTTGAAGTAACAAGGATTATGCCGATATCTGACGTCACGCGAATCTCGCGAGTCAACGTCAGACCATCTTTGCCAGGCAGTTTGATATCGAGAAGAACCAGAATTACGTCAGTTTCCTCGACGATTTTTTGCACTTCGTCGCCAGATCCGGTTGAGGAGACTCGGAATCCCTCATCCTCAAAATATGAAACTAATTGCTCGCGAGTGATAGGCTCGTCTTCAACGATTAGAATATGTTCTGCTTCGTTCATAGTTCCCAGTCCTGTTGGAACGGTTGGTCGGTACACTGCACTACAAGGCTAAGTAACGCATTACGCACTAGAAAACTCAAGCAGGGGAAGGCCGCATTGAGGATCGGATCACATGTCAGCATATGATTGAAATACCTTATCAATCTCTTTCTAAGGGTGCCTTGCTCGGAGTCATCGATACGTTCGTGCTTCGAGAAGGCACGGACTACGGCCATCGTGACATTGACCTCGATGAAAAACGTGATCGAGTACTCAAAATGCTCCAAGCGGGGCATGCGATCATCAATTACTTTCCGGAAAACGAACACATAGAAATTGTTTCTTTATAAACGGAAGCAAGCGTCGTATTGGTAACTGGTTGGCTGCGAAGAAGTGGACGACAATACGCCGTTTGTTTCCTGACTAAAGAGACGTTTGTTTTCTGGCTAAAAGACCAGTTACCAACACGCCGTTTGTTACTTGGCTAAAAGGCCAGTTACCAATACGCCGTTTGTTTCCGAAATAAAGAGACGTTTGTTTCCTAAATAAAGAGACGTTTGTTTCCGATTTAAAGAGAAAACGCCAGAAAGTCGACGCCAAACTCGTGATCTAGCGATGTTTTTTTGACAGTTTTGACCTGGTTAACAGTTCCCTAAACGTCAAGCTGTAAGTATCTGCTGCTACTTAGCAATTTGGATTCTGGCCAGTGATTGCCGATTTCAGAGACAGATACTTTTTCCATAACAGATGCAGAGGGTCCCGGGTTGTACGGGTCTGGCTTGCATTTGGCGGACTATTCCTCGCTGCACCGTGCCTTGCCATAGGCACGGATGCGGGTTTGAACATTCAAAACACCGCAACCGTCAACTTTGAAATATCTGGTGCCGCGCAAACTCCCGTAGATAGCAACACAGTGCAGACGCTGGTCGATGAGCTTTTGGATGTTGTCGTCGTCGATGACAACGGTGGCTCGGTTGCGGTCTCTACACCAGATGCTGGCGTGGTTCTGCAATTTACGGTGACAAACAACGGTAATGGCTCTGAGGTCTACCGAATTATCGCAGATCCAACCATCGCTGAAGGTGGCTTCGATCCAGCCCTCGATCAAATTTATTTAGAAAGCAATGCGCTCCCGGGATTACAGATTGGCGGCGACACCGCCTACGTGCCTGGAATTTCCGACCCGATCCTCGCAGAGGATGAAAGCTTAGTCGTCTATATCTCCTCAACGATACCTGCAAGGTGATGATGGCGATGTCTCAGTGCGTGCGATTGCCGAGACTATTATCAATCAAACTGGGGTCGATGATCCTGACGCTGTTGGTTGGCCGCTCCCTGGTACGAGTTACGGCGGATTTGGCGACGGCGGCGGCGCGGCTGTTGTAGGCGCCTCGCATGACTTAGGCAGCTTGTTGGTCCGCTCTACCGGTCGCTACGAAGTCTCAGATGCTGTGGTGACGATCTCCAAAGTCGCCACGGCCATAGATGATCCATTTGGCGGCACCACACTAGTGCCGGGCACGATCATTACCTATCAGCTCGATGTCACAGTGACTGGATCCGGCAACGCCGAAAGTCTAGTTGTGAGCGACATCCTCCCTGTTGAGCTCGATTACCAGGCGAACACGCTTGTGGTGGGCGGTATCGCCGAAGACGACGATTTTGCTCCAGCGGGTGTCGATAACTCCGGTTTCAACAGCGGCACCAGCTCCATCATTGTTGACCAAGGTGTGGTCGCCGGTGGTAGTCCCACCATCGTGATCACGTTTGATGCGGCAATTAGGTAGCAGAACAAATTAACCAGTAAGGAAACTGAGTAGGAGAAATCATGACAGAGTCCATTCAATCAATACCAAAAAGGCTCTCCACAAATGGAGTGGCTTTATTTGTGCTCGGCATCTTGTTGTGTAGTGCTGTGGTAAACGCCAACGCGCAAGTTGAGCTGAAAAATACGATCAAGAAAATTCATACCACAGTCGATGCTGATGGTGAGATAGCCAGAACACTGGTTCCGGCAGATCGAGTAGTACCGGGAGATGAGCTTCAGTACGTCATTCAGTTCTCAAACAATGGCGCTGATCCAATTGATGCTGGTTCGATCGTCATCACGGATTTGGTGCCTGACCACACAGAATACGTTGCAAATAGCGCATACGGAGCGGGTACGAAAATCTCCTACTCTGTTGACGGTGAGACATTTGCAGAATCACAAGCGCTGAAAGTTCGACGCGAAGGCGAAGAAGTTGATGCTTCTGCGCCGGATTATCGCGCTATTCAGTGGGCGTTCAATCCAGGCTTGGCACCCGGCGATAGCGGCTACGTGTCGTTTAACGTCCGCCTCAAATAAGACAAAGGAAGGGAGAAGAGCATGAACTATTCGAAGTTGCTTTCCCGATTGGCGTTACCCGTAGTTGGCCTATCCCTGGCCACACAGAGTTTTGCCCTCGGTACCACCGCAGATGTCACGGTCACCAATAACGTCACGATGACGTACCAGGTGAACTCGGTTGATCAAAATGCGGCAACCACCGTCGACTTCGAGGTCGACCGTAAATACATCGTGAACGTCACGACGACGGATACGAATTGGGTGACGGCGGTTCCAGGCCAAACCTTTGCGAGTGGCAATTACTCATCGATCCTATTCAGCGTCACGAACAACACCAACGACTCGACAGTGATCCGCTTGGCCCTCGTCGACCAAGGACAAACAGCAATCACTGCGTTTGATGCCCCTACTGCAGAACTATCCGCTGATGCGATTACTGTTTGGGAAGACACGAACGACGATGGTGATTACGACCTCGGGACCGATGTGCTCTTGGGCAACACACTCGGTATCCTGCCGAATACGATTGCGCCATATGCTGAGGACGAGACTCGTGATTACTACGTGTCTGTTGACGTCGACGCTGGAGATGGCGCCAGTTTATTTGAAGCGTATACCTTGGTTGCGGCAGTGGCCGATGGTGGCGGTGCAGTCATCCAGACTGACGACAGTGGTAACTCGACCGTAGGCGTCGGTGATCCGACAGTAAATCCTAACGACATGCTAACGGTCCAAGAGGTGTTCGCAGAATTTGCCAGTGGGCTTGCAGAAGACCTGGGTTATGACTTTGTAAACGATCTCATCGTAGCGACGATTGATGACGATTCAGATGGTCAAGCCTCAAATACCTCCGGCTTCCGTACTCGCGTAGCCCTCGGTATCGCCAAGCATGTTGAAACTTTGTGGGATCCAATTTCGGGCAATCAATGGGTTCTAGATTCTGGTGGCCCTGCGACCATCGCGACGGGGAATAATCCGAAAGCGATCCCTGGAGCGGTCTTGTTGTACGTCATCGGCGTAAGTGCCGACTCTGGTGTTGATGCCACAACTGTTTTGTTGGATGACGACATTCCTGAAACTCTGGTTCGTCTTGGTAACGCAAACAGCATCGGCGGCATTGTATTGCCTGACACGGTCAGCATGGATATCAATGGCACCACGGTTATCTTCGATCTGGACGGGACGGTTGCAGCCGATCTCAACTATTACGTCGAGACGTGTGCGGGTGGGGTCAGTTCTGCACTGCAGTCTGGTTCACCGGAAATCGATGATGCCAACCTTGGCGATTGCGATGCCTTAGAAACCGGCTACGTGGCCTACACCGTCACGGTAGGTGATCTGTAGGTAGGGCGAGTCACGCCTCACGGAAAGGTAATCAGGATGGTACCTTCAAGATGATTGTAAGATGAAGCCAAAGGAATTGGCACACGAGCTAACAAAAAAGCAGGGTCTCAAACCCCTGCTTTTTTGCGTTATACGGGTTCGAGAAATTGTCCTCGCTGCCCTGTGCCTAATTGCATCCCAGAGCTTCGCTATACCGCCTAATACGGATTTTACGAATACGGCGCAGGTCCTCTACACGGTATCAGGATCGAGTCATGCAGCATCTGACAGCGCGACCTTGACGACGAGTCCAGGAGCCGGAAACAGCCCTCCATATGATATTTCTCCTTCGACGTTTGCAGTTGCTGAAAATGCGATCGGTGTCTCACTGGGCGCCATCGTTGGACATGATCTAGATCCTGGCGATACAGTGACTTGGACGCTATCTGATGCGAGGTTTGAGGTAGTTGCTGGTGAGCTGAGACTGCGCCCCGGAGCTTCGTTGGACTTTGAGCTTGTACCAAGCTTGGTGATTACCGCGACGGTCCAGGATCCCACGGGTGCAAACTATCAAGAAGATCTCGCCGTCAGCATTGCCAACGTCAATGAGGCGCCGAGTCAAATTGACCTCACGAATACGCAGGTTGTCGCAGACCAACTCGGTTCAATTGTGGGTGGCCTGACCGTGGTTGATCCAGATGTCGGGGACATACACACGTACACCGTTGATGATACCCGATTTCAAATCGTTACTGACCAACTCAAGTTGCTCGATGGCCAGTCACTACCACTTGGCGCGAGTGTCGACGTGACTGTTATCGCAACGGACACTGGCGGGTTGCAATACGCCCAACTTTTCACGATCACAGCCGGACCTCCAGGTGGCGGTAGCAGCATCGCGCCGTCGATTCGTTTCCTACAGTCTGCGCAATTGAGTGGTGGTGGACAGCCATTTGATGTTGAGCTGAGCCAGTGTGATGCAGGTTCAGGACTGAGCCCCCTCGGTGATCCAGTGACGGTGTTTGGCAATCAAGCAGGTCTACCAGGAGTGCATGAATTTCTACCGGTTGGACTTTGGAAAAGTGGTGGTGCAGGGTTTTTTGAAATCACCGATGTCGATGCTAACCTGGATCCGCTCGTGCGCGATCAAATCACTGTTCAGCTTGCCAGTGACAGTGATAGCGAGGAAGTAACTGTCCTCGAGGCCGGAATCAATACCGGCATCTTTGTCGGCTTTATCCCGGTACAGCAAAATCCAGGGATCGCAGCTGACTGTGAATTACAAACCAACCTAAACCAAGTCGTCTCGTTGAGCTACAGCGATGCGTTGGACCCTTTGCGCACGGCACAAGGCAGTGTCGTAGTCGATTCTTATGGCAGAGTTTTTTCAAGCCTCGGCGGACAGCCCGTCAACGGTGCTCAGATTCGAATCTTGGCGGGCGCAAGCGGACAACCGGCAGCAGTATTTGCTGAAGACGGCGTGACTGCTACTTCACCTGTAGTCCTGAGTGGCAATACAAATGAGGGTTTCCCCACTGGTGCTTATCGTTATCCCCACGTACCAGCAGGCACCTACGTACTTGAAGTCACGCCGCCTAACCGATTTACTTTTCCATCGGCGGTGGCGGACGGAGTACTGCAGGTCTTGCCAGGTGCTCCCTACGCGCTAAGCCCAGGCTCTCGTGGCCAAAGTTTTATCCTGAACGTCGGACCAGCGTTACGCCTCGATATTCCGCTTGATCTGCTCCCTGTTGTGCCAACCCAAAGTGAAATGGAACTCTCGGTCGCGATCGCTGGGGGGAGCCCGCAGTACGTCGTGCAGTCCCAGTGTTTCGATGGAACTGGCTTTGTTCCAAGCGCAGACCCCAATACGCTACAGCTAGGTACGATCACGCCACCCGCACAAGTTGGATTGGCTAACGCCAACCGCGTCAATCGCGGTGATGCCATATTCATAACCCTTAGGGATGGTGATCAAGACCTCGATCCTTTTGCCCCAGATACCCTTGAAGTTGAAGTGAGTGTTGTTGGGCAGCTAGACACCGAGCGGGTGCGTCTACTCGAAACCAATGATTCAACCGGGGTCTTTACAGGTTACCTCCAAACTACGGTGCTCACGCCAACGCCTTATAACTGTGCGTTGGAAGCGGACGCAAACTCTGATGTGCAACTCGCCTACGTTGACCCGACAGACCCACAAGATTCAAGCTCTCGCAACTTCCTTCTGGACCCAGGGTTTGTTGTCTTTTCAAGTGTTGATGGGTCTTTCCTTGATGGAACCAGCGTAACGTTGATTGACAACTTCACTGGGCTACCGGCCGACGGGGCAGTCTTTGCAGCTGATGGGACAACATCATTCCCAAGCACAGTAGTTTCCGGGGCTACTGCCGTCGATGGTGCAGGACAAACATACGACTTTGCTAGTGGAACCGTTTACTTTCCTGTTATTGATCCTGGTGAATATCGGATTGAAGTTCTACCTGCAACATCTTTTGTCTTTCCTTCCGCGCGAGATGATGCTGAGTTGGACAACTTGGCAACAGGTCCCTATCAGTTGACCGTAGGGAGTCGGGGTGATGCGTTTACTGTATCTGCCGGTGTTCCAAGTGCTTTTGATATTCCGTTAGACCCGCTCAACTTGGACCTCTTCATCGCCAAAGAGGCGAGTAAGGATGTCGTTGGTGTTGGCGACTTCTTGCAGTATCGAATCCTGGTCGAAAATACCAATACCGCAGGTTCGGTGAGCGGCACGACGCTGCAAGATCGGCTCCCGGTTGGGCTGCGTTATGCGCAAGACTCGCTTGTCATCAATGATCAGTCGGTTGCACCTGCTATCAGCGCGGATGGATGGGGATTGTCTCTACCACTTGGTCAGATAGATCCGGGGCAACAGATCGAGATTCGTTATGTGACTGAAGTCACGGTAGAAGCTCGAGAAGGTACCTTGCGCAACCACGCCTATTTGGAGGGGATAGGTCTTAGCAACGCGAACGTCGCTTTCGCCGATGTGCGGGTGCGCAATGATCTCTTTGTTGATCAAGCCTTCATCATCGGACGAGTTGTCGAAGGAGATTGCCGCACAGAACAAGAGAATGGCAGGGTCCCCACGGGCATCGGCGGAGTGCGCGTCTGGTTAGAAGATGGCACCTCTGTGGTGACCGATGAAAGTGGTAAGTACCACATTGATGATGTTTCACCGGGCACTCATGTTGTGCAACTAGATGAGGCAAGCTTACCGCCTGGCTTAGAATTGGCGCTGTGTGACCCGACGTCGCAACACGCAGGATCTCTGCGTTCTCAGTTCGTTGATTTGCCACCAGGTGGATTATGGCGCGCAGACTTTTATGCCACATCTGGGCGCGCGCCCATAAGCGAAGTCGTGACGCGTTTGGATGCGGAAGCAAAAGCGGAAGAGCGTGAAATTGAGTATACCTATCGCCTCCGGACTGGGATTGTCCCGATGGAAACAATAAGAGTTACCCTTCAGCTTGATGACGTTCTTGGCTTTGTTTCCGGGAGCGCAACGTTGGATGGGAGCTCGATGGAAGATCCTCGGATGTTTGGCAACACACTCTCGTTCCGATTGCCTGATACAACAACATCCATAGAGCACGTGCTCCGCTTCCGAGCATCGCTAGTGGAAGACGCCAACGTGATTCGGAGCAAAGCGATCGTCATGCTACAGAGTGAAGGCGATACCCATCGCAGTGAACCACTGATGAACGAGCTTGGTTTCAATTGGCCTGCGGCGTTACGAACAATTGCAGACACGACGGACGTTTTTCGCGCGAGACCTCAGATTGCCGAGGATGAAAATACTGAGGCGCTCATGCGTGCCCGCGTCAGTAACGCTCAGCGTCTTGACGATGACTTCGGTCGAACGGTCGATAGTGCATCAACCGATAACGATACCGATAACGAGAACTCGGGTGATCCTCAAGAGGCTCACGAGCAAGAAAATTCAAGGGCATCAGTCGCTGAACGGCAGACTGTGCAAAAATTAGAACCGAGGATCAGTGGTGGTGTGCATGAACCGAGCCTGGGCGAACATGTTAGCCGCAGTAAGGTGGCGAAGCTGGTGTTGAATGGTAGTGTCCCGGTCGAATACGAAAGGGTCCTCCCGTACGAACTGCCCGAGCAGCATCGACAAGACAAAATCGGTGACCCCGCGAGCCTCCTCCGCGAAAGTGGTGTGGTAGGCATCGCCTATCCGCCTGAAGACTACAACCCGGTTATGCCAGCAGTGCCCGTGGCCGTTATCCATCCTATAGAACTGAAGCCCGAGATTTTGGTCGATGGTGCGTTGGTCAGCTCCTTAACCTTTGAGGGGCTCTTCCAAGATCAAACGTCGGGTCTTGCGATTAGTCATTGGGACGGCGTACCGATCTCGGAAAACGACAGCTTGTTAGATGTGCGGTTGCTAGATCGCGAGGGTGAGACAATTTCTAGGTTCGAGCGCACGATCCATTTTAGCGGCGCACCCGCCAAAGCGGAGCTCGATCGAGACAAGTCCTACCTTGTCGCCGATGGCATGACCCCACCGATGCTCGCGATTCGTCTGTTTGATCGCGCGGGCCAGCCACTGCGTGCCGGTACTACCGGAGAATTTGCGGTCGGCGCACCTTACGAAGTACTCAATAAAACTAAGCACTTAGAAAATTTGAGCAATGAGTTCAATAATCGCAAATATCGAGTTCTCGATGACGGGTACGCATACATACAACTAGAACCAACCGTGACTACCGGTGAGGTCGAGTTACGTTTTCAATTCGATCAGGTCCGGCGCGAAACCGTGCGCGCGCGACTTGAGCCGGGTGCACGAGATTGGATCCTAGTCGGTCTCGCAGAAACGAGTATTTCAAGCAACAGTCTAGAGGGGAATGATGAATCCCTTGCAGCGCACGGGCTCGCGGACGATATTCTTCATGACGGGCGAGTCGCGTTTTATGCCAAGGGTATGGTTCGGGGCGATTGGTTAGTCACTGCCGCGTACGATACTGACGAAGAATTTACGGAAGAGCTGAAGCGGCAAATTGATCCTAACCAGTTCTACACCTTGTATGGCGATGGGACCGCTCAGTTGCACGATGCGCAGAGTCAGCGAAAGCTCTACCTCAAAGTTGAGAAGGCTCGGTTTGCGGGACTATTTGGCGACTTTGATACAGAGCTACAGCGGTCGGAACTAACCCGCTATGAGCGTCGCTTGAACGGCGCGAGGTTTGACTATCACGGCAGTAAAGTTGAGGTTCGTAGTTTTGTTAGTGAAGTTGGACAATCCTTCGTTCGCGATGAGCTCCGAGGGGATGGCACGTCAGGTATATATAGACTGAGTCGAAATGGCTTAGTGCGGTTTGGTGAACAAGTTCGGATAGTGACCCGTGATCGCTTTCAGCTCGATGAGGTTTTGGATGCAACGCAACTATCTCGTTATCAGGACTACACGATCGACTATGAACGCGGCACCTTGTTATTCAAACAGCCCATAGCGAGTCAGGATCATGCTTTCAACCCAGTTTTCATTGAGGTCGAGTATGAGGTTGGTGGCGGTGCGCGGGGTCAAGACATTGTCTCTGGTGGTCGTGTTGCTTATCGGATTGATGACAACGAAAGTGAGCTCGCACTGACCTACATTCATGACGAATCAGCGGGTGAAAACGGCAAAGCAGGTTCGATGGTGGGTCTGGACTATACGCATCAAATTAATCCGAACAATCGACTGACGGTCGAGGTGGCGCAATCTAAGGATGGTAAACCTCCAACCGTAACCACTGCTGGCACTACTAAAGGTGATGCCTATCTCGTGGAACTCGAACACGCCAGTGAGAAAGTCGGCGGACGAGTCTATGTGCAAGAGATTGATGATCAGTTTGGCTTGGGGCAAACATCTTCTTTCGCCACAGGGCTTAAGAAATATGGGGTTGAAGGCGAGTTCCGGCCGAACGGTGCTATGAAATTGACGGCGCAGGCTTTTGTGCAAGAGTCTTTGAGCCAAAACACCACGCGAGATGTGCTTTCTACAGAAGTTGAAGTGCAGAGGTGGCGCGCTCAGTGGGTTGGTGGCTTGCGTGCCGTACGAGAGGAAAGTGCGATAGGGGAGTCTGAGGCCAATCAGCTCTTGCTGGGCGTAAATAGAAACTTCCTAAAGAATAAACTCACCCTGCGCTTGGATAATGAGCTCGATTTCTCCTCAGGTACGGGCAACACGGATTACCCCACGCGCTCCATGCTCGGCGTTGAGTACAAACTTTTTAACGACGTTAGCTTGATTGGTGAGCAAGAGCTCTCCTGGTCAGACGCACGGGATACTCAAGACACCCGCGTTGGTCTACGCGCGCGCCCATGGCGAGGTGGTGATGTACGCTCAATGATGCATCGGGAACAAGGTGAGAACGGTGAGCGATTGTTTGCAACGACAGGTCTCGCACAACAGTGGCGTTTGTCGGATGCGTGGTTGGTAGATGCAGGTCTAGATCGGGTGGCAACGATTGCTGAACGCGGCGATCTAGAAGCGACCCAAGCGTCAATTTTTGACGCGTCACTTGATCCCACATCGGGTAGTTTCGATGAAGACTTTGCGGCGTATTTCGCAGGCGCGACTTATCAGCAAGCGGCGTGGAATGTCTCGACCCGAGTCGAGCGTCACGATGGGGACATGGCGGAAAAGTTAAATTGGTTGCTCGGCGCGAATCGACAGCTTTCCGAAGGGCGTGTCGTTTCGAGCAGCATTTCCTATCTGACAGAGAAACTTCAAGACGGCGGCCGAAATGATGGGATGGATATTCAATTTGCGTTGGCGCTACGGCCCGAAGCCAGTCCCTGGGCCGTGTTTAATCGTACCGACTTGTCCTTTGATCGCCGAATTAGCGAGAGCTTCGATACGCGGACGCGCAAATGGGTTAACAATACCCATGTCAATTACGCCGCCAATGCCCGCCACCAGGTGTCGATGCAGTTCGGGCTAAAGTATGTGGTGGATGAGTTTGATGGCCAAGAATACGACGGTGTTACAGCGCTTTACGGTGGACAGTATCGATTTAACTTCCACCCACGTTGGGATCTTGGTGTCCAAGCCGGTTTACTGCACTCCCTGAAGTCTGGTGTTTCCCAGCGAACAGCTGGATTGTCGGTCGGCTTTAGTGCGTTTGCGAACAGTTGGATCAGTGTGGGCTACAACTTTGTCGGCTTTAGAGATGATGACTTTGTAGCTGCAGATTTTACAGCCAAGGGACCTTATCTCAAACTACGGCTCAAATTCGATCAGGAAGTTGCTCGAAAATTCTTGCAGCATGTGGGTCTTCGTCGCGAGGGTTCGTTGAAAGTTCACTAGACGCAGGGTAAGGTGCCGCGCTTTACGTTGTGGCTTGTACTTATGATTCTACGATCAAAGCTGTGTACCCCTGTGGCAATACTTGTACTCTTGGGTGTGGCCAATCTGGCCAACGCGGAGGCTCCCATTGAAGAGGTGGTAGTTGTCGCATCTTCAAGCATCCAAGCTCGACTCGGCGATACGGGCAGTAGCTCAGTCCTTTTCGCAGAAGAAATCCAGAGCATTGGCGCCACCCATATAAATGAAACGTTGGCTCGCGTCCCTGGCGTCTGGATATCGCGGGGTAGTGGCCAAGAACACTTATCCGCCATTCGCTCCGCTGTATATACGGGTGCAGGTGCATGCGGCGAGTTTAGTTTCCTTGAAAATGGCATTCCGCTGCGGCCTGCTGGATTCTGCAATATCAATAACTTGTTTGAAGCCAACACAGAGCAAGCTTCTGCGATTGAGGTTTGGCGGGGTCCTGCAAGTGCGGTACTTGGTGGCAATGCGTTGCATGGAGCGATCAATGTTGTCACGCCTGTGCCTGAAGGGCTTGGTATCTCTGTTGAGGGTGGACCATATGACTTTTATCGCACCCAAGTTTGGGGTGGTGCGGAGAGGGGTGAGCACAAGGTTGGCGCCAGCTTCGTAAGTACTTCATCGAATGGCTATCGTGACGATACTGGCTACGAACAACAAAAGTTGCACGTTGCCCATGTTACTGAGGTCGCCGGATGGCAGATGCGCAACTCGATCACCGCAACCAACCTCGACCAGGACACCGGCGGTTTCGTTCGCGGTTTCGAGGCGTACGACGATGGTGATCTGCGCGATACAAATCCCAACCCAGAAGCCTACCGTGAGGCATGGTCGTTTCGTGCGAGCTCGCAGTTAACTAAAGACGCTTGGGTACTTAAGCCGTATTTGCGCCGCTCACAGATGCGCTTCTTACAACACTTTCTGCCTGGTCAGCCGTTGGAGGAAAATGAACAGACAAGCGGAGGTTTAATTGCCGAGCGTACCTATGAATTTGATAGCGTCGATTTTGTCGCCGGTACTCATGTTGAGTATATGACTGGCGCTTTGCGCGAGTTCCAGGCTGAACCTACGACGGGGAGCGCGTTTCTTGTCGCGACCAGACCATCTGGGCTGCATTACGACTACGACGTAGACTCTTGGATGGCTGCCGCCTATTACAACTTGACGAAGAGCCTCAGCGAACGATCTCGGTTGGTTCATAGTTTGCGGTTGGAGCACTTAGAGTACGACTACGACAACAACCATCTTGTCGGTAACACTCGAGATGACGGCACCAATTGTGGGTTTGGTGGCTGTCTATACACCCGGCCTGCCAGCCGTGACGATAGTTTCACTAACGTTGGCGTCCGATTCGGTTTTGAAACTGATTTCGAAGATGACGTTCTGTACGGCACAATTAGTACGGGCTTTAGACCACCGCAGGCAACGGAGCTCTATCGTTTGCGTGGCGGGCAAGTGGTTGCCGACCTCGATAGTGAAGAGCTGAGTAGTGTCGAGATAGGGTACAAGACGCCGTTCATTCAAGTAGCTATGTTTTATGAACAGACCCGGAATCTAATTCTGCGTGACTCAGACGCGTTCAATATTTCAAATGGTAAGACGGATAGTTTTGGTATTGAGGTTGAAGGCGTTATCGAACTTGGCAAACACACACTAAGCGCAGCGACAACTTTCGCTCGACATCAATATGCCTTCGACCGTATGGCGGATGGACGAGAGACTATCGAAGACGGTAATGAGATCGACACAGCTCCCAGATGGCTGGGTAACATTCGCTGGCGCACGGATGTCAGCGAAAAGCTATCCAGTGAGTTCGAACTTTCGATCGTTGGTGAGCACTACGTGAACGCAGCGAACACCGCGGAGTACGATGGGCACCACGTGCTGAACTGGCGCGGTCAGTATCAAGTGAGTGAAAATCTTGTTACCTACGTCCGCTTAGTCAATGTGTTGGATGAGCGGTATGCCGATCGTGCTGATTTCGCCTTCGGTAGCTATCGCTACTTTCCGGCGATGCCACGGCAACTGTACCTAGGTCTACGCTACGATCTTCAATAATCGAGTAGTCGCCGCCGTACATTGAGTATTCGGCCGGAGATATTAAAAGTCGCTGACATTCGAGGTTCGTGATGGAAAAGATCGACATCGAGGTGAGCCCCAAAGGGAATCTAGAGCTGCTCTCTCAGCGGGAAGTGACTGCGCTGACGCATGGCGCTCAACACGATGCCCTACAGGATCTGTTTCGACGTTGCGCTTTAGCCGTGCTAAACACAGGGAATGAATCTGACGACGCCGCAGCTATTCTGGATGCGTATCAGGACTTTGCCATTGAGGTCACGCAGCGGACACGTGGCTTACAGTTGAGTATTCGCAATGGCCCTTCTTCCGCACTCGTCGATGGCCGCATGGTAGAAGGCATTCGCCAGCATTTGTTTGCTGTCCTACGCGACATCGTTCACCTGGGATCGGAAATCTTCGATGCTAATCGCTACGATCTGTCATCGAGCGACGGTATTACGAATGCAGTCTTTCAGATGTTAAAGCACGCCCGCGTGATGGAGCCAGGTAACCGACCGAATTTGGTGGTTTGTTGGGGCGGTCACTCCATCTCTCGAGAGGAATACGATTATACGAAGGAAGTTGGGTATCAGCTTGGCTTACGCAGCCTAGACATTTGTACAGGCTGTGGTCCCGGAGCTATGAAAGGACCCATGAAAGGCGCTGCGGTCGGGCATGCAAAACAGAGGGTCGACGGGGCAAGGTTCATCGGTCTTTCTGAGCCAGGGATCATTGCAGCAGAGCCGCCTAATCCCATGGTCAATCATTTGGTGGTGTTACCTGACATCGAAAAACGCCTCGAAGCCTTCGTGCGTTTGGGACATGGAATTATCGTATTTCCGGGCGGTGTTGGCACAGCGGAAGAAATTCTCTATTTGATGGGGATACTGCTCGACAAGCGTAATCAAGACTTACAGCTACCCGTGATTTTTACCGGTCCTACGAGTTCTGCCGGTTACTTTCAAGAGATCGACGACTTCTTGCGGCTGCTATTCGGCAATCAAGTAGATGGCAAGTACGAGATAATTACTGGCGATTCTGAGGCTGTCGGTGAACTCATGAGTCGTTCGATTCGTCGAGTTCGACGCAATCGACGCAGTACAGGGGATGCGTACTATTTCAACTGGCTGATGCAGATTCCAGAGGAGCATCAAAAACCGTTTGAAGCTACTCACGAACGCGTTGCCGGTTTGAGGCTTAGCTCGACTGATGACGCCAGTGCCTTGGCGGTCGATGTGCGGCGCGCTTTCTCCTCGATTGTCTCTGGCAATGTTAAGGACTCTGGTATTCGGGCAATCAGAAAGTTAGGTCCGTTTAAGTTGCATGCTGATGACGTCCTAATTAGTGCACTTGATCGGTTGTTGCAGCAGTTTGCGGCACAGGGAAGAATGAAACTACATGGCGATTACGAGCCCTGTTACGAAGTGATGCCACTTGACCCAAGCTAATGACTCGCTCGGAGTAGGATGGTCCTAAGTGGGAATTAGGTGAAGCAAAAAGATGCTTAGAATCGTTGACCTTGCATCCACCCGCAATGGTGAGCCAGTGTTTGAGCCATTGGCCTTTGCCTGTGGTGCAGGACAAAGCGTCGAGATCGTGGGGCCAAACGGCTCCGGGAAAACGACGCTTTTACGCACGCTTGCGGGACTACATTCTCAATTTGAGGGTCAGTTTGTGCTTGGCAGTGAACAAGATCCTATCTACCCACTTTATCAAGGGCATCGCATTGGTCTCGATGAATCATTGAGCGCCTTGGACAATCTTGGCTGGTTTTCAGCCCTCGTTGGGAAGAAGATTGCAGAAAAAGACACCGTGGATGTCCTGGCTCGAGTCGGTGCGCTTAAGTTTGCGCAAACCCCAATTGGACAGCTTTCTCAAGGTCAGCAGCGGCGGGTCGCGATGGCTCGGTGGTTGCAAGATGACGCGCGATTGTGGCTCTTAGACGAACCTTTGACCGCGTTGGATACGGACGCACAAGCGCTGCTCGTGGAGCTCATCGACGAGGGCGTGACAGATGGGAAGACGGTGTTATACGCGACACATGCCAGTATGCCCGTTAAAGACAAGTCGATGCTCACGATAACTGCGATGGGTGACAACGCAAGAGACGGTGACACCGGATGATCGCTGCGCTTTTTCGTAGGGAGCTGCAACATTTGGCGGCAAATCCAACTCAGGTTTTGAACCCGTTGGCGTTCTTGTTTATTGCAGTCACACTTTTTGCGATAGCGGTGCCCGGCGAGATACTCGCAACGGGCGGTATCGCGATTCTTTGGGTGATCGTCCTTCTCACCAATTTATTGGCATTGGATTCGATGTTCCGTCGTGAATTTGACAACGGCGTGCTTGAGCAGATGTTGGTGTCGCGAAGTGTTCCTTTTGTCACTGTTCTCGTCAAAATTATTGCTCAATGGCTTTTTACAGGCTTCCTGTGCGTCTTGTTGGCTCCCGTATTTTCCTTGCTGCTCGGCATTCCCGACGATGTGATCTGGATCTTAATCGCCTCTCTAGCGATCGGCACTCCCGCGCTCACCTTTTTTGGCGCGGTTGGTGCGTCATTGACCGTCGGTTTCAGTCGTGGCGGCGTGATTTTGGCGTTATTGGTACTGCCACTCTATATTCCGGTGCTCATTTTTGGTGTTGGTGCAGGACAGGAACATTTACTAGGGTCGAGCGCTGACGCACAGTTATACTGGTTGGGTTTTATTAGCATGATTTCGATTGGCTTGGGACCCTTTGCCGCTCTCGCCGGTCTAAGAGTTAGCGTCCAGTTACAGTAAAAATGTCTCTAAAAACCTTTTGGCACAAACTTGGCTCCCCGCGCTGGTTTTACGATATCTCCAGAGGGTGGATTGTCGTGTTCGGCGTTCTGGCGTTGTTGTTACTTTCAATTGGCGCGATTTGGGGGCTAGCGTTCGCGCCACCTGATTATCAACAAGGCAATAGCTATCGCATCATGTTCGTTCACGTCCCAACGGCCATGGTGGCGCAAAGTGTCTACCTGGGCATGGGAGTCGCGGGTTTTGTGCTATTTGTTTGGCGCATGAAGATCGCAGATGTTGCGATTTCAGCCTGTTTACCACTGGGTATTTTCCTTACGGCGTTAGCTTTGTTTACTGGTAGCGTCTGGGGACGACCGACATGGGGCACGTGGTGGGACTGGGACGGTCGGACGGTTTCGACCTTAGTTTTGTTTTTCCTTTATGTAGGTATATTTGCACTTAGAGGCGCGATCGCGGATTCTGATTTGCGCGGCCGAGCGAGTGCCTTGGTCGCCATGGTTGGGACAATCAACATACCGATCATCAAATACTCGGTCGATTGGTGGCAGACGCTCCATCAAACATCGTCGTTTACGCTGACTGAAAAACCGGCGATGCCCGCGGAAATGTGGTTGCCGCTACTTGTTATGGTTTTAGGTCTATATTTTTTCGCGGGATTCGCTGTGCTCCATCGAATGCGGACTGAAGTGCTGGTCCGGGAGCGCAACACCCAATGGGTAGCGCAACTGTTTTCAGGAGAACGTCGTGCAGTTTGAATCGTTCAGTGAATTTTTGGCCATGGGTGGCCATGCCCAGTATGTGTGGATGGCGTACGGGTCAATGGCTGCCTTCTTGCTAGCCTATGTCATGGTGCTTGTACGCAAGCGTCGAACTGTGGTTGGCGAGTTGAAATGGCGAGCTGCGGCTGACGCGCATGAGGTGGAACAGTGAATCCTGTTAGAAAAAATCGACTCTACATGGCAGTTTTTATACTGATCGCGGTGGCTGGCGGTGTGACCGCGCTAATGCTCGCTATGGAAGAGAATCTAAATATGTTCTATCCGCCTGATAAAATCGTTAGTGGCGATGCACCCCAGGGTAAAACGATACGTGCGGGTGGTATGGTGGTCGACGGATCAGTGCGACGCGCACCAGATTCATTAGCGGTAGAATTCACGCTTACCGATCATCAAGGTAGTGAGTTTATCGTCGACTACACCGGCATCCTGCCGGATTTGTTCCGCGAGGGACAAGGTATTCTCGTTCGTGGCGAGCTTAGTCAAGTAGGTCGATTTAGTGCAGTCGAGGTGCTTGCTAAACACGACGAAAACTACATGCCCCCAGAACTCTTAGATCTCGCTAAGGAAGGTGGTTCCAGTGGCTGAATTTGGCCACTTTAGTCTAACACTTGCTGGTGTTATGGCCTTAGCTACGGCGATTCTTGGTTTCAGCCGAAGTGATGACGAGCATTGGGCGGCGCACATTGGTTCATTGGCGCTGGGTACGTTTGTCTTTGCGAGTATCTCTTTCGCAGCCCTGGTCTGGTCATTCATACAAGATGATTTTAGCATCGCCTATGTTGCCAATCATTCGAACAGTTTGTTGCCTTGGTACTACAAGATCAGCGCGACTTGGGGCGGTCACGAAGGCTCCTTTGTGTTGTGGATCTTGTTTTTGTGCGCTTGGACCCTGCTCGTTGTTTTTCGCAGGCAAAACTATCCGGTGCAAATTTACACTCGCGTGATAGCGACATTGGCGATACTCAACGTTGGGTTTATCTCGTTTTCGCTGTTCACAAGTGATCCATTTGAGCGCTTGATCCCAATGACCCCGGCGGATGGCGCGGACCTGAATCCGTTGCTGCAAGATTTTGGACTTATCGTGCACCCGCCAATGTTATATGCAGGTTACGTTGGTTTGGCTGTTCCTTTTGCCTTTGCCATCGCAGCTTTATTGGAAAACAGGGTAGACGCACTCTGGGCGAGATGGGTCAGACCCTGGGTTAATGGGTGCTGGGCGTGTCTCACCGTTGGCATTACTTTAGGATCTTGGTGGGCGTACTACGAACTAGGATGGGGCGGTTGGTGGTTCTGGGATCCAAGCGAAAACGCTTCGTTCATGCCGTGGCTCGCTGCTACTGCGCTGTTGCATTCCGTCGCCGTCACTGAAAAGAGAGGGACGTTCAAGAGTTGGACGTTACTACTCGCCATCGCTGGGTTTTCGTTGTCACTATTGGGCGGCTTCATTATCCGCTCTGGCGTGCTTACATCAGTTCACGCTTTTGCTGTAGATCCTGAACGAGGTCTTTATATCCTCATCTTCCTCGGCGTGGTTGTGGGTGGTTCTCTGCTGTTATACGCACAACGCGCTGGAGCGTATTCGTCGCAAGTAAGCTATAGCTTTTTGAGTCGTGAATTTTTCATGATGATTAACAATGCTGTGCTAATGCTAAGTCTGGCGGTTGTAATGTGGGGGACCTTGTCACCCATGGGTTATGAGGCATTGACTGATGGCAAGATTTCGCTTGGTCCACCGTTCTTTAATCGGTTTTTTGTGCCCCTCATGCTTGTCTTAGGTATTGCGATCACCTTGGTGCCGGTACTGAATTGGAAACGAACACGTAATGACCGGGTGCTCAGCTTTCTGCGCCGGGAGGGCGTAGTCGCGTTAGTGGTATCAGGGTTCGTCGCCTTCCTCGTCCAGCCGGATTTGTTTGCCGTTGTCGTCGGTATCTTGGTCGCGGTCTGGATAATTGTTACTCATGCGTTCGATCTCTTCATGCGGGTGCGAAAGAGTGGCGCACAACCGCTGGCATATCTCGGTATGACTATCGCTCACATGGGATTCGCGTGCTCGATCCTCGGGGTTGCCATCACCAGCACTCAATCAGTTGAAAAAGATGTGCGTATGGCCCCACAAGAGCAAACCACGCTCGGGGAAATGACGATTCACTTTAACGGTGTGACGCAGGTTCAAGGTCCGAACTACGTCGCACAGCAGGGTATTTTTGTGGTCCGAGATGGCGATAATACGTTCGAGCTTCGACCTGAGAAAAGGCGCTATCTCGCGGGCGGCGCGATTATGACTGAGGCGGGGATTAACCCGGGTCTCTTGGCCGACACCTATATCTCCCTGGGCGAGCCCCTACAAGATGGCGCGTGGGCGGTGCGGATGCACCACAAACCGATGGTGCGGTGGGTTTGGCTTGGTGCGCTGCTAATGGCGTTTGGTGGTTTGTTGGCGATATTTGATGTCCGTTATCGAAGGTTGCGCGCACGGGCGAACACAACCTCAAGCGACGCGCCGATATCAGAGCCTGTGGGCGCGTGAACAAAGCGAGCTTCTACATCCCGCTCGCTGTGTTTGCTCTGATCATTGTGAGCTTTGTGTTGGGTTTTGGTCTTGGCAACCGATCGGAATTACCATCCGCTTTGATTGATAAGCCGTTTCCAGAATTCTCAGCACCTGACCTCTTTCGACCGGATCAGGTGCTCAGTCGAGAGCAAATTGTTGGGCGTCCGGCACTAGTCAATGTTTGGGCGACTTGGTGTCCAACGTGTGCCGCAGAGCATGAAATGCTCATCAAAATTACGGAGCGAGCGGACGTTCGGCTGATTGGCATTAACTATAAGGATGACCCAGACAAAGCGATTGCCTGGCTGGGACAGTTCGGTAATCCCTATGACCTGGTGCTCGTTGATGATCAGGGATTGTTGGGCGTCGAGTTAGGGGTCTATGGCGCTCCAGAAACCTTCTTGCTAGATCCGAGTGGTGCCATCGTTTACAAGCGTGTAGGTGATGTGAATGAGAGGATTTGGCAACAGGAAATTAAGCCTCGCTTGATCGCGATGTCGCCGGACGTGGTGCATGGAATTGATGCTGCGTCTCGCTAGCTTGGCGACCGTGTTGTGGCTCGCTACCTGGGGGTTAAGCGTCCCTCCTACCTATGCCGCGAGTCCGGTGGATGTCTTTACTTTCAATAGCATAGAAGAAGAAGCACGATATCGTCGCTTAATCGCCGAAATACGTTGCCCAAAATGTATGAACACGAATATCGCGGGTAGCGATGCGACAAGTGCGCAAACGCTCCGTGTTGCGGTTCATCGGTTGATAGTTCAAGAAGGCAAGACGGATCAGGAGGTTTTGGATTTCATGCAGGACCGTTACGGTGATTTTGTTCTGTACGATCCACCGCTATCGAGCAAGACATGGTTTATCTGGTTGTTACCTGTTGGTGTTGCCCTGGTGATTATTGGCTTCATCTTTCGATTGTTGCGTAAGACCCAAGACCTGGCGCCCCCAGAACTTGATTTGAAAGGTCTCGATCCGGCCACGCAAGCACGGCTAAGGGACATAATCCAAGACTAATGAATGTGCTCGGCTTTCTAATGCTTGCGGCACTTGCTGCTTTATTTGTGTTTGCCCCTCGTCTCGGCGTAGGGAGGACGAGCCGTATGGATGCACGGCGCGCCCAGCAGGAATTGCTGAATGAGCGCTTGGATGAAATCGATCGAGATCGTCTCGATCCCAACAAACAGGGCGCGCAACAATCAGAGATCGCCGTGGAAATTGCGGCTGACCTGCTACACGCGAGAGAGCCACAACACCCAGCGACAGCACGTATAAAAACGAGCACGCTCGTGATGCTGGCAGGGCTATTACCGGTAATGGCTGGGTTTATCTTCTTTGCGCTTGTCGATCTTGATCGCAACGAGTTGAAAGGTGCGGAAGTGGTTCTAAATCTCAACGCTGAGCAGCACGGCGAGGAGTTAGCCGTTTGGCGGACTAAGCTTGAGACATATATCGCCAAGGACCCGGGTGACGCACAAATCCAGTATCTACTAGGCCAAACGAATCTAAAAGTTGCGGACTATGGCGCCGCCGCTGCGGCCTTCACCCGCGCCAACCAATCCTCGCCAGACGATGTCAATATCAAGATATTTTGGCTGCAAGCGAGATTTCTGAGCGCTCGGGGCAAGCTAGATGCAACCGGGCGGCAACTTGCTCAAGAGATTTTGCAGACTGCTCCGAATCTGCCAGTTGTTTTGGAAATTTTGGCCCTCGACGCGGTCGCTGCGGGTGACGCTGAGGCAGGTGTGGGTTATCTCAATCGGGCGATGTCAGGAATTCGGGAGCCATCGCGAGTGGTTAGTCTAAGTGCAGCGATAACTGAACTTCGTAAGCGTTTCGAACTACCCGGGATCGATGTCCAAATTCAGGCAGAGGGTGATATACCGCATAGTGCGACTCTCTTTGTGATTGCCCGACCAATAGGCGGCGGCATGCCGTTTGCGGTGGTGCGCCGTCCAGCCGTTCTTCTACCGCTCAACGTTCGTCTAGATGATGTCGTAAGCATGAGCGAGGCGCGAAAGTTGACCGCTGCCGACACGTTCGAAGTGGTCGTACGACTCAGTGTCAGTGGCCAGGCTATGGCGCAAGAAGGTGATTGGCAGTGGTTGAGTGAGCCGATGCGGATTGCTGAGCAGCTTGAGCCGGTACAAGCCCACCTCAGCCCTCCCTAGCTACTTAAGTTCTCACCTAACTAGGTCTCGTTGCGGGTTTGGCGCAGACCCGCCAACCCCACTTACCTTTCCCACTTACCTTTGTAAGCCCGGACGCTACTGCCGCTTAGATTTTTGGAAAAAGTTGTGTAGGAAGAGGGGAACTTTTAAATACGCCCTGGGTCAAAGTCGAAAGGCCAAACCGGAGATGTGGTTGTTTAAGCCAGCATTGAATATCACCGAACAGATCGCTGACCAATTGGGTGAGCAAATTATAGTCGGTGAACTTGAGGGCGGGACTCGGATTCAGGAAGTCAAAATCGCCCGCGCGCTCAGCGTGTCTCGTGGTTCTGTGCGGGAAGCATTGTTGATCCTAGAACGACGCCATCTCATTACGATCGTGCCGCGCAAAGGTGCCTCTGTGAACGCGCTGGAACTCAGCGATGGCCGGGAACTGATCAGTTTGCTGGCGACCCTACAAAACCAACTTCTCTACCAAGTATTGTGTAACCGGCGTAGCAAAGAGATCCTTGCAGCGGCGGAGAACTCTGTTGCGGGTATGGAAGGGGCTGCACGCGATGGTGATCTTTGCCTCGCCCTTAGGCATCACCGAGAGTTTCACGCGACGTTATTAAGTGCAGCGAGCAACTACATGTCGGGTGCATTCGAGGGTTTGCTACCTAGCAGCCAAAGGCTCCTTCACCGTGTGATCCAGACTACCGATTTGGACTTATATGATTTTGCTAGGTTTCACAGAGCCTTACAGGCAGCTCTTGAGCAAACGGATAAAGAACGTTTGTGCGAATTGGTTGAGGCGTTTAGTCGCCGCGCTGTGGGATTAGTCGAAACCACGTTCGCCAAGCTTGCGAAACCAGCTTTGACCCGCAAACGCTCCGGTTTAGAGGCGCGAGTCCATTAAGATTGGCGACCCAAGTCTTTTCAGTGCCGCAGATCGAAGCCAACGATACTTTTTAGGCGCGCCCGCTGCAAAACACTGTTAAAACAGGCTTTTTTTACTGCAAAAAGACTGAAAAGGCAGAAAAAAGTATTACCAACCGCTGAATGTTTCAGTAGACTTAGCGCTTCACGAAAAGGGTAATTTCGTGGGGCTCAATCCTGATAAGCGGTAGAGCTTGGTGGTACAGACTTTATGAACACTTTGTGAAGTTTGACAGTAAGCGGGCTACGGTAAGTCAGAGTAACGGCGTCACGAACCATGTATGCGACTGAAGCAAATCAAGCTTGCTGGTTTTAAGTCATTTGTCGATCCGACAACGGTTACCCTCCCCGGAAATAGATGCGCGGTTGTTGGTCCCAACGGCTGTGGTAAGTCGAACATCATAGACGCCGTTCGTTGGGTTATGGGCGAGAGCTCTGCCAAGCAGCTGCGGGGTGAAAATCTTACAGATGTCATTTTCAACGGTTCCAATTCTCGCAAACCCACATCTGCGGCAAGCATTGAACTCCTATTCGACAACAGCGACGGGCGCATCGGTGGTGAGTATTCTGCCTACACCGACATCGCCATACGACGGCAGGTTAGCCGAGATGGGCAATCGAACTATTTTTTGAATGGCAGCAAATGCCGACGCCGCGATATACAGGACATCTTCCTAGGCACAGGGTTTGGTCCTCGTAGTTATTCGATCATCGAACAGGGGATGATTTCGCAGCTCGTAGAGGCCAAGCCAGAGGATCTGCGGGTTTATCTAGAAGAAGCGGCAGGGATCTCAAAGTACAAAGAACGTCGCCGTGAAACTGAAAATAGAATCAAACACACGCGTGAAAACCTCGAGCGTATCAACGACATACGTGAGGAACTTGCGAGACAGCTTGATCGACTCCAAAGGCAGGCCAAGGCGGGGGAACGGTATCGAGAGCTGCGCACCGATGAATCCTTACTGACTGCACAACTGTACACACTTCGTTACGAATCGCTGCGCGGGGAACTGAATGGCCGCGAGAGCAAAATCAAAGAGCTCGAATTAGCCTTAGAGAAGCACATAGCGGAGCAGCGCCAACTCGAAGCGAAGATTGAAGAAAGTCGCGCCCAGCATGCTGAGCAGTCGGATGAGTTCAACACTGTACAAGGTAACTTTTATCAGCTTGGTGCTGACGTAGCTCGTATCGAAGAAGCGATTCAGTTTAACGAGTCTCGTGTAAAGCAGTTGCAAGAAGATTTGCAGAGTGTTCGTCAGCGCAAAGTCGAATCCGAGCAGCAATTGCGCATGGATGAGGCGCAGATTGCAGAGCTCATCAACAGTATCAGCTCACTTGAGCCTGAACTCATAGTTTTGGCCGAGCAGGACAAGGCTTCACAGCAGGTTTTGGAACGCATCGAAGGTGAGAATCGCGATTGGCAGCAACGCTGGGATGCTTTCAACGTCACTGCCGCAGCCAATGAACGTGAAGCTGAAGTGCAGGTGTCTCGAATCGAACATCTCGAGCAGCTCCTGCAGCGCCTCAAGGGCAGACAACAAGAACTCGATCGATTGAGCTCGGAGCAAAGCAACACTGGGGAAGAAACCGTCGGTCAACTTGCCGATGAAATTTCTTCGATGGACGCTGAAGCGCGTTTGCAGGACATGCGCATCGATGAGTGCTTGAAAGAGCTTGCTGCGGCTCGAGAAGACGTCTTGCTGCGAGAACAGGTTTTGGAAGACGCTCGAGGTGAAGTGCAGTCGCTGCGCCATGAGCTCGCATCATTGCAAGCGGTGCAAGAAGCGGCACTAGGCGAACATGTCCAAGAAGCAGAAGCTTGGGTCGCAGAGCACAATCTCGGCGACCAACCAAGGCTAGGTGAATCTCTCGCCGTCGTGCCAGGTTGGGAGTTAGCGGTGGAAACGGTTCTTGGGGATTTGCTCACCGCGATACGCGTGGATGATCTAGAACAGTTTGCCTCGTCCCTAGCCGAGCTTCCAGATGGGAATCTCGCGCTCATTGAAACAGAGCGAGAGACAAGCCAAGCGACTAATAGCCAGATTGGTTTGCCAGCGCTATCTTCGCTGCTCCGATCTGATGCAGTTGGTTCGCGTTCGATCTTGTTTGGTATCTACGCCGCCGACAGTACGCAAGTCGCGTTAGCAAAACGGGGTTTGCTTGGCCTCGGGGAAAGTATCATTACAAGAGAAGGGTTTTGGCTCGGCTCTGATTGGGTGCGTGTTCTCCATGACAGGGCAGAGCAGTCAGGCATTATTGAGCGTGGCCAAGAAATTGAAACGCTCAACCTTCGGGTCGAAGAAGCCGAACGCACACTCGCAGAGCTTCTCGTACATGTCCAGGAAGGTCGGAATCGAGTCGAGCGGACTGAGCAGCAACGTGAAGAATTGCAAATTGCGCTGAATGAATTGAATCAGCGATTGAGCATGTTGCGTACTGACCATGGTGTGACGCAAGTTAAGATCGAAGAAGCAGGTGTACGTCGAGAGCAAATTGAGCGCGAGGCTTCTGAAATCGGTGAGCAAGTGCAACAAGAGGCGGAGCGCTTACGCACTGCACGGACGAACTTGGCGGAGATTGAGCTGCGTCGTGAAGGTGAGAGTGACGCTCGAGCAGAGCTAACTGAATCCAAACAGACGCTCGAGCGCAATTTGCAGCAAGCGCGGGATGGCGCACGCGCCAGTCGAGATCGCTATCACGAGCTTAATGTGCGCCGCCAGAGCCTAGACTCACGACTAACTGCTGGAAAGACCGCACGGGACAGATTGGTCTCACAACGCGAAGGTCTTGACGAACAAGAGCAGAGCTTGGTTGCTGGCATAGCGTCAAGTGAAACGCCGTTGCCAGATCTACAAACTGAGCTAAATACGAAACTCGAACAGCGAGTGTCCGTGGAATCACAGCTAGCAGAGATTCGAACCGCAATGGAAGCGCAGGATTCGACAACGCGCGAGCTCGAAGGCCAACGACATCAAGCGGAGGAACTCGTCGCTGCTGTTCGAGAAGAATTAGAAGGTGCACGCGTCGACCGGCAGGGTTTAAGCGTACAAGAAGAGAACTTACTAGAACAATTGAATGGCACTGGGCATGAGCTCAGCAAAATCAAAGAAGAAATGCCCGAAGAGGCAACCGTCGATGCGTGGGCGGAGGAACTCGACCGTATGGGTCGACGTATACAACGTCTGGGGCCAATCAATTTGGCAGCGATAGACGAATACGAGCAAGAAAGCGAACGCAAGCAGTACCTGGATGCGCAGGCGGAAGATCTCGATAGTGCCATGGAGACTCTGCTTGAAGCCATCCGCAAGATTGATAAAGAAACAAGAACGAGATTTAAAGATACGTTCGAAGCGGTAAACACTCGACTGGGCGAGTTGTTTCCGAAGGTGTTTGGCGGTGGACACGCCTATCTTGAACTAACTGGGGAGGACCTTCTCGATACCGGAGTTTCGCTAATGGCGAGACCACCCGGTAAGCGTAATGCGAGCGTTCATTTACTCTCGGGTGGTGAAAAAGCCATGACGGCTGTGGCACTGATATTTGCCATATTCCATCTCAACCCAAGCCCTGTGTGCTTGTTGGATGAGGTTGATGCCCCCTTGGATGATGCCAACGTCTCGCGATTCGCGTCGCTCATTGAAGAAATGTCTGCTGATGTGCAGTTTGTTGTGATCACACACAACAAGATCACAATGGAAATGGCTGACTATCTCATGGGCGTCACGATGCAGGAAGCAGGCGTATCACGCCTGGTGTCTGTAGACGTAGATGAGGCCGCGGCGATGGCCGTTTCTTAAGAAACGACATTGGCGTGGGAAGGTAATCGCAGGGACCGTAAATAACGGTCGAGGAGCCCGGGTTGGACATTAAAGACTTTATATTGGTCGGCGGTGGCATTCTCATAGTGCTTGTCATAGCGCATGGGTTTTGGATCGCGTATCGAGCAAAACGAGAGCCTTATCGACTAGACATCGTGCCTGATCTGATTCCAGATCATGTCGATGAAATGCAGCGCCTGCGTGGCGAGCTGCCGAATGGTGGCGCACGTGTCGTGCGAAGAATCGACAAGGATTTGATCCCAGAACAGGATAGCCTCGACTTAGAGCTGGACTCGGAGCCAGGTTCAGAGGCAGATCTGCAAAACACGAGAGAGCCAACCCCTACGCTGATGGATGTCGCCGCAGAGCATGTTCGATCCGCAGTGTCGTTGGATCGCGGGCGCAAACCTCGAATCTTTCAAGCGCCGCCAAGACGCCAGCCTGAAAGCCAAGAAGCTGATCAAACACGAATTGCGGCAGAACCCGAACCTGCGGAAATTCAGGACGATTTGCCGTTGAGTGCTTCAGATAAAAATCATGGCAGAGCCAAAACAGAACAGGAACCGTTGTTAACCGGTACTGAGACAAATTCTGATTCTGAAGAGGTGGCTGCCGCCCGAGTTGCTGATGTTCAGTTGGTCACCGAAAAACGCGGTGGCCGATTCGCACAGGTGCGGACAGTACGGAAGCCTAAACCTGAATCTGGGCCTGACTCTGGGCCTGAGTCCGAGGTCCGGGCGAAGAGCGAATTACCGGAGGGGGCAGACGGTGCGTCGCGCGAAGATGGTGGGCCAGAACTGGATCGCGCAGTCGAGGAGCTATTGATCGTCAATGTGACTGCCTCGAAAGGTCATACGTTTGCTGGCGATGATATTGTCCGCGCGTTACGTGGTCAGGGTCTTCGGTATGGTGAAATGAATATCTTTCACCGTAGAGATCCGATGACTAAGGCAAAGCAATTCAGTGTCGCCAGTCTGGTGGAACCGGGAACCTTCGACCTCTCTGACTTAGACACCTTGGTGTCGCCTGGGATGTCGTTTTTTATGCAACTACCGGGACCTGAAGATGCCTCGGATGCCTTTGATGATATGGTATCCACTGCACAACATGTGGCATTTCAGCTGGGTGGTGAGTTACGCGACGAGCAGATGAGTGTGATGACCGGTCAAACGCGCGAGCATATGCGCCAGCGTATAGCGGACTTTGCCCGTCGGCGTCTGTCTATCCGAGCCTAGGTTTCTACTAAGGCATTGCAGTGCCCGCTGAGCAAAAACTAGCCGAGTTACGGGCTGCCGTTGCGCATCATATGTATCGTTATCACGTGCTCGACGAGCCTGAGGTCGCGGACGCTGAATACGACGCGCTATTTGACGAACTCCTTTCTCTAGAAGCTGCCCACCCTGAGCTGACTTCATCAGAGTCACCCACGCAGAGGGTTGGTGGCCAACCACTATCGCACTTCGAGAAAGTCTCTCATGAAGTTGCAATGCTGTCCTTGGATAAAACGACGACCAGAACCGAGCTTGAAGATTGGATTCAACGATGCCGGAATCGTCTTGGCGATGAAGTGTCACTAAATTTCTTCTGTGAGCCGAAGATCGACGGCGTTGCGGTTGCGCTCGTTTATGAGGATGGTCGGTTGGTGTTGGCGAGTACGCGTGGCGATGGACAAACTGGCGAAAACATAACAGCCAACGTTAAGACGATCCCGTCGGTACCGCTCAGAATTCCGGTCAGTCAAGAATCAGGCATTCCGATACCAGTCCGAATGGAAGTGCGCGGCGAAATCTACATCCCGGTCGATCAATTTAGAGAATTCAATCAAAGAGCCATTAATCAGGGCGACAAACCCATGATTAATCCTCGCAACGGGGCTGCAGGTAGTCTGCGCCAGTTGGACCCAAAAATAACGGCCAGTCGGCCGTTAACGATGTTTTGTTACAGTCTGGGCTGGACTGAAGGCGATTGGCAACCAAGCGCTCATTCACAGGTGATTGCCCAGTTCGAAAGTTGGGGACTTCGAACTAATCCGTTGGTACGCCGGGTCGACGAACTAGATTCCATGATGTCCTACGTCGATGAAGTTTTGGCGAAGCGGTCTGATCTGGGTTACGACATAGATGGTGTTGTTGTAAAGGTCGATGAACTTGACCAACAAGAGACACTAGGCGCAGTAACGCGCAAGCCCCGTTGGGCGATTGCGTATAAATACCCTGCGGAAGAAGCGACGACTGAACTCCAAGAGGTTGAATTTCAAGTTGGTCGAACAGGATCGATTACGCCAGTGGCACGTTTGAAGCCGGTCTTCGTCGGAGGGGTCACCGTGAGCAACGCGACATTGCATAACATGGATGAGATTTCCCGCCTCGACTTGAGGATTGGCGATCACGTGATGATCCGTCGAGCCGGAGACGTCATACCGCAAGTTGTCTCTGTCATTCAAAGTCGACGCCCGAAAGATGCAGTGGAAGTCGTTTTGCCGACGGTCTGCCCATCATGCGGTAGTGCTGTGACGCAAACTGAAGACGAGGCCGTCGCACGTTGTAGCGCTTCCCACAATGTTTGTCCCGCGCAGAGAAAAGAAGGCCTCAAGCACTTTGCCTCGCGCTTAGCGATGGATATCGATGGGTTGGGCGATAAGCTCATTGAGCAGTTTGTTGATCTAGGGTTGGTTGCTAATGCTGCAGATATTTTCCACCTGGAAATGTCGCAAATTGCTGCCATTGAGAGAATGGCTGAAAAGTCTGCAACGAATCTGGTCGAGGCGATCGCAGCCAGTCGAGCGACAACACTACAGCGATTTATTTACTCCCTCGGGATACGCGAAGTCGGAGAAGCTACTGCACTGAGTCTTGCCAATCAATTTAGGTCGATCGAGGCGCTCATAGCGGCGGACGTTGAAGCGCTTGTTAGCGTGCCGGATGTAGGACCGATAGTAGCGGAGAAGATACGACTCTTCTTTGCTGATAGTGAGAATGTCGCGGTTGTTGAGTCCTTAGTGGGGGCTGGCGTAAATTGGCCAGAGATTGAGTTGCCGGATGCTGGGACCGTCAGTCTTGTCGGTCAAACTTGGGTTTTGACCGGTACGCTCGAACAGATGACCCGCAACGAAGCAAAAGCAATCCTGGTTGGTGTTGGTGCTAAGGTGGCGGGCTCAGTGTCCGCCAAAACACATCAAGTGGTTGCTGGCCCGGGCGCAGGCAGCAAGCTCGCAAAAGCCAAGGAGTTGGAGGTGCCTGTGATGGACGAGGATGAGTTTGTAACGTTTCTAAAGACGCATGGGCTTGTTGAATAAAACATGGCCTTGTTGAGTAAAAAAAGCAGTTCACTCTCAACGAAAAAGAAGATTTGGTGGGTCGTCGTGTGGCGTCCTGTGATGATGGGTTTGACGTTAGCTGGTGTAGTTGCACTTGGTAGCTGTACCGCGAATCCGCCGAACAGAACGAATGATGTATGTGCCGTATTTGAGCAGAAGTCTGGTTGGCTTAAGGCAGCCCGTAAGGCGGAGAGGAAGTGGGGGATGCCTGTCCACATCGGCATGGCCTTTGTGAATAGGGAGTCTAGTTACGTTGCTAACGCTAAGCCTCCTCGCCGTCGTTTGTTGGGGCTGGTTCCGTGGACCCGATTGTCGAGCGCTTATGGGTATGCGCAGGCGACTGATGAGGCGTGGACCGATTATGAAAAAGAAACCGATCGATGGTTTACAGATCGAGATAACTTCAGCGATGCCATGGACTTTGTTGGCTGGTACAACCATCGGACACACAAAGCATTGGGAATTGCCAAGTCGGATGTGTTCCGATTGTACTTAGCTTATTACACGGGTTTGAGCGGCTATAGAAAGGGTCACTGGCGCTCTGAAAGAATTCAAGGCTATGCAAGGAAAGTGCAGCAGCAATCGAAAGAGTATGCACGTCAGTTACAACGGTGTTCTTAGGCTAAGACACAGCGAGTAGTGGCGGACGATGTCGCGTCAATGACTCTGCAAATACTATTAACTATGGGGAAGGGGATCGGTTGGAAGCAGCAAATCGACAGCTAGTCCGCGCATTGACCTTGGTACCGGCCGCAGCCCTGATACTTGCCAACGTGATAGGTACCGGTGTCTTCGTCAAAGCCCGTGTTATGACCTGCAACGTGGGTACACCGGATATGGTGCTCCTGGTTTGGCTGGTAGCGGGTGTGCTCTCGCTGGCTGGCGCCTTAGTTTATGCCGAGCTTAGCGCCATGATGCCTCGAGCGGGTGGTGAGTTTCATTTTCTTGGCGCTGCATTTGGACCCCGCTGGGCGTTCCTCTATGGCTGGACAAAAACCATATCGTTGGGAGCCTCGGCTGCCGCCGTCTCGATTTTGTTTGTTGTCTTTCTGAACGATTTAACTGGCGGTGCGTTACCGGAACTCGCTCTGTTTATTCTACCTTTGTTTATCATCGCCATTGGCACCGCGATCAATCTTGCAACCGTACGCGTCAATGGACTCGCGACAACAGTTTTGACGGCGGTGAAGGTAGGACTCGTGTTGGTGATTGGCTTCGGAGCCTTTTTGTTAGCGGATGGTGATTGGGCTAATTTCGACTTGTCGGGTTCGAGCGGTTCCTGCGAAGGTGTGCCGCAGAGTGCTCGCCTGGGAATTGGGGGTTTTGGCGCGGCGATGCTTGGCGCTTTATGGGGCTATAACGGGTGGGCGATCATTAGTGCCCTCGGTGGTGAGATTGAGAAGCCGAGTCGCAACATGCCGCTCGCGCTCATCGGCGGGACAGGCTTGATTGTGATTCTCTATCTGTTGATTAACACAGCGTACTTTTATGTGCTCACACCGGTCGAGGTCGCGAGTGTTGGCGAAGCATCCTCAGTTGCCGCCGTTACCGCAGCGCGATTTTTTGGCCCTGCTGCGGCTGCCTTGATGTCGGTAGGGCTTGTGATTTCCGCATATGGCACGCTGCACACGACGCTTCTATCAGGTCCTCGCATCCCATTCACCATGGCGCGAGCAAATCTACTGCCAGCCAGATTTGCGCAACTCTCGAACCGCAGTGTCCCAGCGGTCGCGGTTGTTGCTATCGGTATCTGGGCTGCAGTGCTGGCGGCAAGTGGAACTTTCGACATTTTGACGGATATTTATGTGTTCGTGCTTTGGGTCTTTTTCGGCATGAATGGCGCCGCGCTGATTGTCTTAAGGCGGCGTCACCCGACCTTTGCAAGGCCTTATCGTGTTTGGGGTTATCCCGTAATTCCGATTGTTTTTCTGCTCGTCACGGTTTACTTATTAGTGAACACACTGTTGGTAACCCCCGGGCGTGCTTTGGCCGGTGTGGGTTTGATTGTTAGTGGCTTGCCGGTATACAACTATTTTAAGAAAAAGATGGATTCCGTTGGTCCTTCGACTTGGTTAGGAGAAGGTGGTTAGAATTAGGAGAAGGTGGTTAGAATTAGAAGGAGGTAGTTAGAATTAGGAGGCTGATACGCTCACTGCGTAAAACGGTCAACGCTACTCATCTTTTCGACAGATTTGCGATTTATCACGCCGTGACCACCCAAGACTGGGTATCCGAGGGGAACGTGCGCAGCGGTATGCCACTCGTTAGGAATCTCGAGGAGCTTTTTAACGGCAGGTTCTTCCATACAAAGTAGCGTCGTCAAAACGCAACCAAGACCCTCGCTCCGAGCAGCGAGTAGCAGATTCTGAACCGCAGGGTACACAGAGCCACCGCCGACCACGCTCACCCGTGGTTGCTCAGCATCGGTCACGGTGATGTGGGATGGGTTAAAACAGAACACACAGATTACTGGTGCTTCGTGCATATGTGTTGCGAGATAAGTCCCAGACTCCAGAGCACGACGCGAACTCTCTGCAGCGGCGGGCGGCATGTCTTTCATGTGTGCTTCATAGCCTGGGATATAACCCATCCAATGTGGACGGTAGAGGTCTTCTAATCCCTGTTTGAGCGCTCGGTCTTTGACCACGATCATGTGCCAAGATTGATGATTCCCACCGGTCGGCGCCCAGGTGGCTGCAGTTAAGACTCGATCTAAGACTGCCTCGGGAATTGGGTCAGGCTTGATCCGCCGAACGGCCCGTAACGTCGACATCGCATCGTACAGTTCCATCTTTTTCCCCTATTTAGTCCTTGTCCAGAAATGGCTTCCTAGCCTTTTCTTATTGTCTGTTTCTCACGAAGATGGGCACTAACTAGTAACTCAACCCATGCCTAACTAGTAACTCACACCCATACCTGCCCGCACGTCGTTGTTCACGCCATATTGCGGGATGGGGTAGCGCAGACCGTTGCGCGATAGCGCGTCTAAGCCTTGGATAATTTTCGGTAAAAAGCTCGGTGGAATCGCCATCAGGAGTTCATCTTCCATCACACCGCCATAGCGCCGTTCTGCAAAGCAAGGAATGCTTAAGCTAGGTTCACCTGTCGCTAGAGCGCGTCCCCAGGAATCGGCACAGGCAGATTCGCCAACGCACCCCCAGTCGAGTTTCTTGTAACCAGTCCACTGTAAGCCATTGATAAATAAAATCATTTGTGCGGGAGTTGCATAGATCAAACAGATGTCGGGTGGGTTTAAACGGCCGCTAGCGAGGGGGCTTACTGCCATTGCTTGGTAGTTACCAGCCGGCACAACATCCATTGCCTCTTGGTGCGCTGCGGCATCTTCGGCGGTGCCGTACCAGACTCCTGTCATACGCTCGCCGCTAAGCCACTCTTCCGATCGAGGGTGTAGACCGATGACTGTGGAGCACTGGGCGCCAACGAGATCTTTTGCGGTGATCCCAACCGTCCAGCCGTTGCGTGAAGCCTGGCCGACGATCTGATCAGTGGTGTGCACATCTTTCGGCCGACGTATCTTAGGTACGGCAGCCATTTCTTCCTCAGTCGCAAAAAGTTTCATGCCGATTGGAGTAGTACGCAGTCGTAGAAGGCGGTTTAAATCCTCAACGATCGCCGTGCCATCGAAGCTAGACAGGTCGGTAGTAATAAGATCAGACATAATGTTTCTCCAAAAATTTGCGACATAGCAACCCTAAACGATTCGGTTCGTCGTAGTGCACCATATGTCCAGAATGGTCAAACCAGTGATGTTCGTGGTTCGTGAATTGTGCGGCTCTGTTTTCCATCTCGCCTTCCGCAAACTTGCCGGTAAAGTCGTCAGTCGACGTTTGTTGTCCCCAGTACTCATAAGAGAGTGTGCCAGACACAATACAGGTGGGCGCTTGTATTTGGCGCCAAAATTTTTCGTTCTCTAAATGTCCCGAACCGATGAAGACGCTAGCGGCCCGTGAGTCGAAAGCCCAAGTCAAACCATCACCGCCCGGCAGCTCGCGAGTTAGATGTGGCGCCAGACGGTCGGCTTCTTGTGGGTCAAGTCTCGGATTGTTCCTCAGAAGCCGTAGGGTAGCATCAGCAAGACTCGGCATCGATTTACTCGAACGAGGTAGCAGTCGGTTTTCTAACATCTGTCGATACGTGTGGACTTCTAGTCGTTCGTCGCCCGCATGTGGCCGAGCCGGTGGACCGAGACCTTCCACTACCATGAGTGTGCTAGTGAGCTCAGGCCACATTGCTGCCACCTTGGTTGCGATGTGACCGCCCAAGCTGTGACCAAACAAAGCCACGTGGTCCAGTTTCTCGTGCTCGATGAGCGCCAGTACGTCTTGTAAGAAGTTTGGCATCGCGTAGGCGTCGGTCTCACCACTAAGACCGTGACCCCGCAATTCAGGTATTAAGATGCGATAAGGAAGCTCACCCGCCCAGCCATTACTGAAAATCGGTAGGAGCGCGTGCGCAGTATCCCGCAAGCCGTGGATACAGAGAACAGGCTTACCGTTTGGGCTACCAAACTCGAGGACATTGATTCGTACACCCTGGACGTTAATTTGAAATTCCCTGCTAGGGAGAGAGGCAAGAGAGACGATTGTCGCGTTTTCCAATACAAATTTTGTCGTCAAGATTACAAGCTCGAGCGGTGACGTTCTACTGTTGTCCTCATCTCGGTATCATGGTGTCACCAAAAAGCATCCGGAGTGCGTTTGCAGCCCCAATTAAAGTACTTTCTTGCAGGCTTAGCTGGGCTAGTTTTGCTCATTGGCGCGGGCGTTGCATGGCTAGGACCAGGGCTCGTGCAGCTTGCGTTCTTTGCCGAAGGACGCGATGAACCCTATCTCGTTATGGACTTTTACGACGGGCGCAAGAGTTATCCGCAAGTGCTTGATCAAGGTGAGGAGGCTTGGGGTGGCAAGCGGATGGGTGGCTATCAGCTCGCCTATCTTGTTGAAGGTCAGGTTGCTGACGAATGGCCGGCACTTGAGCTCATACACTTTGCAGAAGCGAATTCCGTGGTCCAGTTTGTCACAAGTGGGGTCTATCTCGACTACCAAAACGCTGAGGAGAATTTCGAAGACATAAAGCTTGGTAGTCGCGAACTTGTTGTCGGTGAAACTCGCAAAACAATTGTGCTTTGGATGGTTGAAGAAGTTGGAGAGATCGCGAGAGGTATTGCCGCCATCAAAGCCGACTTACCTCCTGAGGTGCATATTCAGTGGCAAGGAACGGTGGACGGCGTGCAACACGAGACCAATTGGCACCACGGCATCATGCTTGGATTTGACAGTTATGATGACGCGATGACCTACCTGCGCAGACCTGAGACGACGTTGCAGAGACAAATGGTACGTAGTCGGGTCCAGAGCGTACTTTTAGCAGTCTATGAATCTGTCGAATAGAGCGCTAGTCGACTGTCTTTCGCCATTCGAAAAATCGTACGTCTTTGAACTCATCGAATTCGCCGAGATTGGGCAGAGTCAGTGAGGTGTCGTGATGAATGATGTGAAAGTCTGAGTCTTCGACATCGGATACCCGAGAATCGGCAATGATGATGCGTCGGGATATCGTCTTGGCGATCTGAATTAGACCAAAGTTGGCTTTGTCGTAGAGCACATCAGCCATCATCAGAAGATCGAAGTCTGGGCGCAGGGTGGCGAGGTCGGCTGAACATTCAATCGAGACGTTGTTTAACGCAGCGTTTGCCTCGGTCGCCGCGATTGCATCCGGATCATTGTCACATGCGCAGACGCAGGCTGCTCCAGCGATAGCTGCGGCGATGGCCACAACACCTGAACCCGGACCTAGGTCCAACACTCTTTGCGAAGCGATTTGCGTTGGGTTTGCGATTAGCCATCTCGCCAAGGATAAGCCGCTACCCCAGCAGAATGCCCAATAAGCGGGATTTGCGATCACGGCGTGCATCACTTCGCCTGGCAGCGGGCCGGTTTGGTAGTCGGCGTTGATGAGTGCCAACGAGATGTCCTCAAGACCGGGTAATTGGCTAATATCGAGCCTGGCGTCAGGTAACGTTGTCTGCAAGCGCCGCTGCAAATCCGTCATTTGAATGCCCACAGGTGAGGTCGATGAAGATGGAATAGCACTCGTCATCGAAGTGGTCTCCGCCAAAGTAGCTCCGCGATTGGATGGATTGATCTTGGGCTAAGATTTTACGTGGCGGCGTATGGAGATCAAACCGGTGATTCCCACCAGTAAGGTGAGTAGAAGAGAAAAATCGAAGGGTGTCGCTACGTTAGACACTGCTGCTGTAGCGGACCCTTCGTTTGAGCCCCCAATGACAACCCCAGCGATGTTCGCTGACGCCATCGACTCCATATCCGGAACCTCAAAGGTGGCCGGTATGGTACCTGCCTCGAAATCTAGTTGCTGGTCGTCACCGAAGGTCGGTTGTGACCAAAGTAAGCAGAATATTATGAGTAACGGAATTCGTCTCACTGGTATAGATATCGTTGGTTCAGTACCAGACCAGTCTATGCAATGGCCTCACCAAACGCTGCGCTGCCTTTGTTTGTAGATGTAAGTGAAGTGTTCGAGCGTATCCAGGCTCGACAATGTCCCCGGACTTTGATTTGATAGCTCGTTTCTGAACGACTCGGACTTTGGGGAACCATCCATGCCCATGATTTTGAACGAAGAGCAGAATATGCTCAAAGACAGCGCGAAAGACTTTTGCACCAATAGTGCGCCCATCACACAGCTACGTCAGCTGAGAGATGACGACAACCCGGACGGATTTGACCGTGAAACTTGGTCAGCGATGGCTGAGCTCGGCTGGGCTGCGATACCTTGGGCCGAGGACCATGGTGGCCTATCGTTTGGATATAAAGGCTTAGGTGTTGTTACGGAAGAAACTGGCCGTACGCTAGCAGCAAGTCCGTTGTATGCGAGCGTTTGGGTTGGTGGCACCATCATCAATCAAGGTGGGTCTGATGCACAAAAGGCAGAACTCCTGCCGAAAGTAGCAACCGGAGAGTTGTTGCTGGCTTTGGCCTTGGAAGAGGGGCACCGACATAACCCCTACAATGTCGCAACCACAGCTAGTGGAGACGGCAGTTACTCAATTAGCGGTAAGAAGACCTTCGTCCTCGATGGACATGTTGCCGACACCCTCGTTGTTGCGGCTCGCACTTCGGGTGATACCGGCAGTCGTGATGGCATTTCTTTGTTCCTGGTTCCGCGGGGTGCAGATGGTGTCACTGTGACACGCACGAAAATGGCAGACTCACGGAACGCGGCTAACATTGAACTCAACAATGTTAGCGTAGGTGCTGATGCATTGATTGGTGCCGCTGGAGCTGGTGCAGACATCCTCGACCCAGCGCTAGACATCGCGCGTATTGGCTTATCTGCAGAGATGCTCGGCAGCCTACAAGAGTGCTTTGAACGGACAGTCGAGTACCTGAAGGAGAGAAAGCAATTTGGTGTTGCGATTGGTTCCTTCCAGGCGCTAAAGCATAGAGCTGCCAATATGTTCTGCGAGATAGAACTATCTAAGTCATGTGTCCTCGAAGCGCTCACGGCGTTAGACGAAGGACGTGATAACGACGAGATCGCAAAACTTGCGAGTTTGACGAAAGCCAAAGTTGGTGAGACGTTCAACCTTGTTTCGCGAGAAGGCATTCAGATGCACGGTGGTATCGGTATGACCGATGAGTTTGAGATTGGGTTCTTTATCAAACGCGCCGCGGTCACGGAACAAACGTTCGGCGATGTTAATTTCCACCGCAACCGTTACGGGGAACTGGAAGGGTACTAAACCCATTCCAGTCGGGCTTCGAAAGTTTTAAGAAACTAGAAGCTCATGAGCTGTAGATACCCCTCACGATCATCGCGGCCAGTCACGCAGACTGGCCGTTTTCGTATGCGGTTGAGAAATATATTGATGCCACCGTCAGGTCGGTATGCTTAAACCGGGATCAGTCACCTCTGCCGGGTTTGTGATCTCAGGCTTGTTCGCATTTATCCTTTCTGCTGATCTGTTGGGAACTGGTCTGTGGGGATTTGCAATCGTAGGTGTGTCTACCTTGGTTGGAATAGCGCCCTACCTGCCGATTGTTTTGCCAATAGCGAGGGGTCTTGCAACCCTTGCCGCAGTCCTCGCCATTATCGCCGTTGTACTTGGCCTCCTTGCCGCAACCACCGGAGGATCCTTCAAGCTGCCAGGTGACCAGGGTTTGCTCTTGTTCCTTTTATTCCTGCTAGCAGTTTTTGGTATCTTGTTTGGGCGCTCTAAAAACGCGTCGGAAGAAGAACAGAACACCTAGCTAAGAGTACACCTCAACTAAACTTTTAGTTCTGGACACTAAGCGCGCGGCGCCGGGATGCTGATCACATGGCCTACTTGCTCGGGCACGATGAGTTCGGAATGCGCCTTTTTCAGGTCGGTGAGTTTGCTCAAAACGTCATCAGGAAACGGCGCGCTGCGCCGCGTTTGCATGTCGATGTGCATCCCGATCTGTTCGGAGGTGGCAGCGATATACCCGTCGCTCTTGTGATAAAGCTGTTCAAAAAAGTGTAACCGCTTGTGATCGAATTCGAGTAATTGAAAATGCACTTCGACCTCGTCAGCCAGAGAAAGCTCATTGAGGTAGTGGACGTGTACTTCCATGGTAAAACACGAGCCGATGCCGGATTGCGCATATGCTTCCCCAATCCCAAGAAAATCGTATACGTGATCGACGGCGTGATCGAAAATTACGTTATAGAAAGCCATATTCAAATGGCCGTTGTAGTCGATCCAATCTTCTATGACGGTCTCGGTCGGGCAAATAGCTGGTGAACCCAGTGGGTGGTTTTTCGCGGTTGTATTCATATCGCAATATATTACCGAAGAATTAATGGATTGTTGTTAGACAAATATCTGTAAGCTCGCCGCTGGGAACCATCCAGGTCGAGACGTGTTCGGACAACTCAACCGATTCTTACAAGTTGGCGCTGTCGGTTTTGCCATAGACGCGGGACTGCTGTGGCTGACAGTTTACATACTCAACGTGCCACCCATTATGGGCCGCGCGATTTCCTTTGTTGTAACAATCGCCGTAACGTTTGTACTAAACGCGCGATATACCTTTAACGTCGCCCCAAAAAAATCGCGTATGCCTAGGTATGGCATCATCCAAAGTCTCGGAGCGTTGTTCAATTTCGGATCCTATAGCTTGCTCGTCGCCTATTGGCAGGTAGAACCCCTGTTAGCCTTGATGGTCGGCTCAGCAGTTGGCTCAACACACAATTTTTTGATGATGCGGAAATTTGTTTTTAACAAGCCTCTCTCGGAGGGCCACGACGCTTAAGCTTCCCTAAGCGATTCGCTGTTAGCGACACTCCCCGTTCAGAGAAGCTACCCACGCGCGAACCAACTCGACACCCTCGTGGTGCACAAGGGCGCGACCGATTTCTGGCATCATGGCGCCCGGGTCAGTCGTCTCCATACGAAAGGTTAATATCGACTCATCGGGCTCGCCGGGGACGATGCTGTAAAGCAAGCCCCCCGAACCTCTTCCTGCTGCAATGGGTGGTTTACAGACTCCCATCGCTCTCGGGTCTTCGGTGAGATAGTCGAGAAGCAAACCGGAAGTATCTGCCGCACCCTGAGGGTTGTGACAGTGTCCGCAATTGATGTCTAAGTAAGATCGTGCAATCTGCGTGAGTTTATTTGGTTCTTTATGGAACGATGGTGACCAGCTTGCCGCTTTGGCTACATTGGAAGTAGGGAGACCTGTCAAACGACCTTTTTTTTCATCGAGACAAGTTGATTTTCATTGTTGCTAGGTCCCGCTCTGTTTAGATATCGTGCCTTCAGACCGATGGGCTGATTGAGCCCTGTCGAGTGATTGGTCGCGTGGCAGCTCGCGCACTGATTCTTGCTTGGGATTAAGTAGTGGAGCTCCTCCGTCCCTGACTCTTTGCCTCTGTTGCTGCTGTCTGCGATCTTCGCCGTGACTTCAGTTGCATTGTTTGTTTTAAGAGCGAGGAGGTCGCCACTAATAGTGAGCGAGGCATCGTCTCCCCGCCATATGTAAGGGAGCGTATCCCAGCCATGTTCTTGACGAACTAGGAGGCGGGTTTCAATTAGCCGTATGTCGTTTGCAGCTAAGTTTAGTGGGTTGCCGTCCCACTCGGCATCCAACAAAACGAGATCCTTGTCAGTGAAGTAGAAGAACGTTTTACTAACAATGGTACCAACGGGAAACTCGAAGGGACCCTCGGCATCAAACTTCGCCGATTGCCCAGGTGGTATGTAGATAGTCCTGAGTTTTTGGGCATAGTCTGAGAACAGTGGCATATTCAAGTCATAAGGGACCACACCCGTAGCGAAATCAAGCCGGTCCTTGAACGAGAATAGATTCCATTCTGATAGTTTGGCCGGATAGGGTTCGCTGTGGAAGCGAACGTTGCCTAACTTGTCTTCTACCGCACATGTGCACAGTAAGACTGTGCACAAGGCAAGGCTAAGCCTATTCAGCACCGAGAATGACGGGGACTAGCTTCTCAACTTGGCATGCGTGGCGGGCCATATCAACGGAGGGGTTCGCAAATTCGTTAGCCGCATCAATGCTCAACAATTGCGCGCTGGCTTCTTCGACACAGATAATTGAGGCGTTGGCATCGTTGTCGGGATTAACCACACCATCCCAAATGATGTCAGGTAGGGCACCATCCGAGCCATACACTGCGTCTCGAACCGCAACGAGATAGTCACGGCCGGGCGCCGTACCGCTGCCAGACATCTCATTGTTGTAGATATAGATGTCTTCAGGGTAGGGGTCGAATTCTTCTGCAAGTTCACGTTGGCCAGCGTAATTTGCGCTGAAGTAGCTAGAAATTAGAATGTTGGCCGTTTCGTTATCGCGGATGCGATTCTCGAAAATCTCGACCTTGTCGTTTGAGTTAATAATGACGCCTGACCCTTTAGGCACACCCGAAACCGCCGTCCCAGGTGCTGCGAAATTCTCGGTATTGTTTTCGTACACATCGTTGTCATATACGCGAGTGCTGTGACCTCTCTGTGGAATTTGCGGCATGTTAAAAACCAATATGCCACCTGTATTACGAGTCGCGACATTGTTGTAAACGTCTGCGTTGATCGTGTTCTCTATCTCGATCCCCGCGACATTAAATTCTGCGCGGCTATCACGGACAATGACTTCTTGAGATTGTCCAACGTAGATACCTGCATCCGAAGCGCCGATGGCCACAACCGCGTCTACGAGCACGTTTGTTGTTTGCACGGGATAGATACCATATGCGCCGTTGCTGACGTCTGGGCCGTTGGTCCATTCAGTACGCACGCGGCGAATAGTGATGTTGTTGCCTTCATTGACCTTCAACGCGTCGCCGATAGTGTCTTCGATAGCCATATCCTCGATGACGAAGTCGCTAGCGTTGACACTCAGCCCTTCCGCACCTGCGATCTGACCCTTGAAGCTTAGAATGGACTTATCCATACCCGCTCCGCGGATGGTTACCCCGTCTGAATTCAAGACCAGGCTTCGCTTAAAATCGAATTTTCCTTCCGGGATCTCGATGACTGTGCCCGGTGTTGCGGTCTCTAGTGCCAAACGAAATTCGGCTGAGAAATCTTGGACGGGCTCGTCGACCGGTTGAGATACGACAGTGTCGTTGCCACAACTGCTGACAAGCAGCAACATTATTGCGATGAAGCTAGAGGCAGTGACTATGTTTTGCATGTTGCGCTCGATGGTGCGTTGGGAGTTAGAGGATATTAACAGAACTCAAATCAACAAGAGGGTTCGATCAATCGTCCAGTAGGCAGCAACACAACCCATACCCCAGGCTGCGGCGTAGCTGAATTGACGATCGAATTTAATCTGGCGAAGTAACCACACAGCGATGGCAAGTATAGCGATGACCATTAGCTGGCCGACCTCAATGCCAACGTTGAATAAAAGGAGCGATAGCCACAGGTCATCCTCTGGTAAGCCGATATCTGCTAAAGCACCAGCGAAGCCAAGACCGTGGAGTAGACCAAAAATGAACGCCATCACCCATGGTCGACCCAAGGTCAGAGCTGACCGTTGGTCCCTACCTTGGACGAGCTCGCGTGCCAAAAACAGGATCGACAGCGCGATGATCGCCTCCACCGGCCCTTGCTCCAACCGGACAAGCTCCAAGACAGATAGCGCGAGGGTAATACTGTGTGCAACGGTAAACGCTGTAATGGTTTTGAGCAGTGGTATAGGCGCGCGAATAAAGAGGAACAAGCCGATCACGAAGAGTACGTGGTCAATGCCGAAAACAAGATGCTCGACACCGATAGTGAGATAGCTCAGTGCTGGTGCTTCAGCTTCGGCGAGGTTTAATGTCGGGCTCTCGGGTCGCAAGATGTAGTTTGCGGACTCGCCATTGAGCCTGTCGAGACGGACTAAGACATCAGTTAGCGTGACGGTAAGTCCGTTGATGTGAATCGACGCTTGACTCAAATCGCAAGCGGTTTGCCAGTGGTACAGCAGGGCGGCCGCGGCAACCTCTGGTGGTGCTAGATCGGTGACCTCACAATTTTCGGGAAATACAGGATCGATCGGTAGACGCCGGTCTTGGACAATTGGCTGTTTCCAAAGGATGTGATAACCCGTCGTATCTTGGGCAAGCTCGACTTCAGTGAGCTGTAGATATGCAGGGCGAACCTCGTGAGCGTAGACAGAAGGTGCCAAAGCACTGGCGCCCAAACCGACGATGAGTATCCAAACGACGAATAATGAGTTTGATCTAGACATCCGTTTATTCGTTGAGATCATTCGCGCTCGGATAGGAGATCGTATAACGCGACTTGAGGTCCTCGTAGTAAGCCTCGTTAGCAGCCTGTCTAGCCGCTTGTTGTGCGTCTATTGCAACTCGGTCTGATACTTCTGCAAACGCTGGAATGACGCTCGCTGTTCTACCGGTAAAATTGATCGTATGCCAACCATAGGCGGATTCTATCGGCCCCTGGGCCTCTTCCTGTGTTGCTAGACTGGTTAAGGCTTCAGCGAAGGAGCGACCGAACAGATCGCCAATTTCTCGTTCCGATCGGGCGACGTATTCCCTCTGCAGCATAAATGGATCGCCTTTGTCGTCTGTGGCTAATGCGGCGTTGGCATCTTCCCTCGCGTTTTCGCGCCGGTCAGAAGAAAAGTAGCGATGATGGAAAGAGAAACGTTCTGGTACTCGATAGTCTTCTTGGTTTTCTGCGTAGAAGGCTTGCAACGCTGCTTTATCGAAAGGTGTTGCTGTAGCAATGTCCTCGGTCAAAAAGGTCAGTTTTTGTACCATACGTCGACGCACGATCGTATCGTTGGCATCTAGTCCCATGCGCTGTGCTTCGCGGTAGTAGATTTCCTCTTTCACAAACTGTTCAACCAAACCGGCGAGCTCGCGTTCCGTAGGTGGCCGGCGCATTTGCATGCTCCACTGGTCGTTCATACGACTTATGTCAGCATCTCGAACCTGAACCTGATAAGGAATTTCATCCTCAGAAAAGTAGCCAGCTAGGACAAAAATACCGATACCGGCAATCAGGAACGCAACTAAGGGGTCTTTAAAGTATTTCATCGTGGTCGTTAATTCATTTCGAAGCCGCCCGCAACGGCGAGGGATACGCCGCTAACGTTCGGGGCGGTGACTAAGTAGAGGACTGCTTCGCCCATATCTTGGGTGCTTTGCGGCCGCCCGAGAGGAATGGTGCTGGCCATTGCGGATTCGAATTCGTCATTTTTTTGCCCCACACTCGTCGCGTTTGTCGGCAACAAGTGGTCTAGCCACATTGCTGTGCCGACCATGCCAGGACAGATAGCATTGACTCGAATGTTGTCTGGTGCCAGCTCTGCGGATAAAGATTGAGTGATCCCGATGGCAGCAAATTTGGATCCACAGTAGGCAGACATATTTGGGTAGCCTTTCTTACCTGCGATGGACGCCGTGTTGACCACAGCACCTTGACCGCTGGACTTGAGATGAGGCAGAGCAGCCTTGGTCATCAAGAAGATGCCTTTGGTGTTTACCGCGAAGATACGATCCCAAGAAGCTTCTTCGAATTGTTCGATCGCGCCGCTATCCACGATGCCCGCGTTATTGATGAGGATGTCCAGTTGACCAAACCTGGCAACGGTAGCCGCGACAGCCGCCTCGCAACTCGTGGCGTCGGTGACATCCACATGTGTTGCTGTGATCTCCCCAGGCAGGTCAAGCGTCTGTCGTAGTTCGTCATCTGATGCGAGGCTATAACGCCAGTCTGTCTCTGTCGCATCTGGTGTCGCCTCTGGTGCTGAAACGCCGATATCAGCGACCATCACCCTGGCGCCTGCTCCAGCTAGCGTGGCAACGATACCCGCGCCGATTCCTCTCGCTCCGCCAGTGACGAGAGCAACTTTGTCCGTGATCGATAGTCCCATACCTGGTCCCTCCTGTGCGACGGCGGAGCTTACTGGTTTCAGCTAGTGAAGTTAAGAGATAGCATAGCGACTACTTTTCTTGGCTTTTATTTGGTTTTTTTGGGAGAGATCTTTTGACTTTTGAAACGATGACCTATGAGGTGCGAGGTAACGTTGGGCTCGTTACGTTCAATCGACCGGACGCGGCAAATGCGATGTCACCGCTATGCGCCGCTGAATTCAACACGCTGTCCAGAGAAATTGAAGCCGACCGCAATGTGCGGGCGGTTGTCATTACAGGTGCTGGCAAGATGTTTTGCGCTGGTGGTGACCTAGGGGCCTTCGCACAAGCTGGTGATAAAGCTCGTTCGTTGCTACTGGAGATGACGGGTGACCTTCACTTAGCATTGTCACGTTTGGCAAGAATGGCAGCGCCTGTGATTGCAGCGGTTAATGGCACCGCGGCGGGAGCTGGCTTCTCCCTAGTTATGTCTTGTGATCTTGCGGTATCGGCAGAGAGCGCGGTCTACACCATGGCGTATACGAAAGCCGGTTTGTCTCCGGACGGTAGCTCGACCTACTACATGCCGAGAAAAATAGGCGACAGGAAGACTCGTGAATTGATGTTGACCAACAGAGTGCTGTCCTCCGCCGAAGCACTTGAGTGGGGGGGTGGTCAATCAGGTGGTGGCAGATGAAGAAGTGCTCGATACAGCGATGCAGCTGGCTGACAAATTGGCAGCAGGTCCAACTCACGCTTTTGGCCGTGTTAAAGAATTGCTAAATTCTAGCTTCGACAATGGTCTAGAAACACAAATGGAACTGGAAGCACGCGCGATTGCGGGTCTGATTGAGACCAACGATGGGCAGGAAGGCATCCATGCTTTCATAGATAAGCGCAAACCGGATTTTCAGGGCTAAACACCCTCAGAAGTACTGACCTATTGAATAACAACAGAGAACAAATGATGGAAAAGGAAACGATCCAAGTGCTCGGTAAAACAATGAGCTACGTTGAGCAAGGCGAGGGTGATCCGATCGTCTTCCAACATGGAAATCCAACGTCTTCCTACCTCTGGCGCAATATTTTGCCCAAGGCCGCGCATTTGGGTCGATGTATTGCGATTGACCTCATCGGCATGGGCGACTCAGAGAAGTTGGCGGACACTGACGCGACGAGCTACACCTTTGCCGAGCATTACGAGTACTTCTCTGCGGCCTTGGCCGCGCTTGGTGTGGATCGGAATGTGACTTTAGTGATCCATGATTGGGGTTCTGCGCTAGGGTTTCATTGGGCGAATCAAAACCGCAATGCTGTACGGGGTATCTGCTACATGGAAGCGATAGTTGCACCCATACCGACATGGGATGATTTTGCCGAGTCGGCGAGAGGCGTGTTTCAGGGCTTTCGCTCACCCGCCGGTGAGGACATGGTTCTAGAGAAGAACATCTTTGTTGAACGGGTTTTACCCGGATCTATTTTGCGTACATTGTCTGATGAAGAAATGAGCGAGTATCGACGACCATTCACGAATGCGGGTGAAGACCGTCGGCCCACTCTAACCTGGCCACGCCAAATACCTATCGCCGGAGAGCCTGCCGATGTCACGGCGATCGCGGCTGAGTACTCAGAATGGTTAGCACAGTCGGATGTGAAAAAGCTGTTCATCAATGCAGAGCCTGGTGCAATTCTCACCGGCAAAATGCGCGATATTTGTCGGACCTGGCCCAATCAAATAGAAGTGACAGTAGCGGGTAGTCACTTCATTCAAGAAGACAGTCCCGACGAAATCGCAGACGCGCTTGTCAACTGGATGTCTGGCTAGTTTCTCGCTGATTGAGCCAAAGCCCTGCAAGGATGATGGAGACCCCTGCTAGCGCGCCGAGCCCGATTGGTTCTTCGAGCACTAGGTAAATTAGCCCAAGGGACACTACGGGTGATAAGAAAATTAGCTGGCTTATACGGCCAACGTTTTGTGCCAGTCGCAGTGCTCGCTGCCAAGCGAGAAATGTAATGCCCATCTCGAGCAGACCCACCCAGGCCCCATAAAATAAGGTTTGGGTCGTTAGCGGTGGGAATTCATCTGTCGTGAGCAGGATGAAACCAAGCATGGGTAGCGCGATAGTAAAACTCCAGAACATGACCGGGATTGGCTCACTGCTGCACTTGGTGTTGAGAATCCAGTAGAGCGCCCAGATTAGTGTGCTTGCCATCGCGAGGGAGACTCCGAGCCAGTTGAGGCCGTGCTCCGTTGTGTTTGTCTCAACCGTGAGGAGCACGACTACACCGATGTAGCTGATGGTGATCGCGAGGAGATTCCTGTTGGAGAGGGATTGTTTCAGCAAGGGGACGGCTAGGAACGCTAGCGTGATCGCCCAGGTGTAGTTCAGTGGCTGGGCGATGTAGGCAGGCAGACGATCGTATGCGCTGAATAAAACTATGTAGTAGGCGCATGGATTGAGTAAGCCAAGACCTATAATTCGAAGGATTTCGTCGCGCTTGACGAAGTACTGACCAGTGACGAGCACAGCAACCAGAAAAAGTATCCAACTTATAGCTGTGCCCAAGAACAATAGTTGTTGTACGGACAGCACATCCAGACCGAGCTTGAAACCGGTAGCGACGGTAGACCATAACAAGACAGCGACCAGCCCGAAGTGAATCGCGTTTCCTTCTTTTTTCGCGGTCGAGATAGAGGGGTTCGGGTTAGCGTCTCTCAAGTTGGCACAAGATTAAGTAGCTTCCATGGATCGACTATACCGTCTACCCTGGGGCGATATGCAATGTAATGAAGATCTCAAAAAAACCATTGGTCAAAATCTTATGGACTTTGATCACCATGCTGATACCAATCCGGAACATCGAAGAGCCGCTGTTGCAATTACCGTGACCGACGTCGGTCCTGGTACTAATTTACCTGGCATTGAGGATTCGACAGGTTGGTCTGATAGGGCTGCGCTTATGCTCACCCGACGTTCAGCAAAACTACGCAACCACCCTGGACAATGGGCGTTTCCAGGCGGGCGCGTGGATCCTGGCGAGACGTTAATAGAAGCTGCACTCCGCGAACTGAGTGAGGAAGTGCACGTACACGTTGGCGAAGAACAGGTACTCGGAATTCTGGACGACTTTATTACTCGATCCGGCTTCGCTATGACACCCGTTGTCGTTTGGGGTGGCCCAGATTTACAAGCGCGGCCGAATCCTGGGGAAGTTGAGAGTATTCACCGGATACCCATAGAAGAGTTTTTTCGTGATGATGCACCGTTACTAGATGAGGCGGAAACGAGTGAACATCCGATTTTGCGCATGCCAGTTGGTGATGATTACATCGCCGCACCAACGGCGGCATTGATCTATCAGTTCCGCGAAGTCGCCATTGCCGGTAGGGCGACGCGTGTAGCGCACTATGAACAACCCGAATTTGCCTGGAAATAATTACTGTTGCTCATAGAATGAGCAGCAGCAATGCAATTGAATACACACGAATACAAATAAGATAAGGAGCAAGGCGCATGTCAATTCAAGAAGGTGATAAGTTACCAGAAGCAACTCTGCACGAAATGCAAGACGGCCGACCGGCAGCAGTTACCACGGATGACCTGTTTGGCGGCAAAAAGGTTGTTTTGTTCGCGGTACCTGGCGCATTCACGCCGACCTGTTCTCAGGCACACCTACCAGGTTATGTCGTAAATGCTGATGCGATAAAAGGCAAAGGCGTAGATAGCATCGTCTGTTTGTCTGTCAACGATGCATTCGTTATGGGCGCTTGGGGCGACGGTGCGAATGCTGAAGCACTACAAATGGTCGGCGATGGCAATGGCGATTTTACCAAAGCACTAGGTCTCGAAATGGACGGTAGTGGCTTCGGTCTAGGCACACGATCACAGCGCTACGCTATGATTGTCGAAGATGGCACGGTGACTAAACTTGCGGTCGAAGCGCCTGGACAGCTCGACGTGAGTGCAGCGGAAGCTATTCTCTCGGCGCTATAACTGATCACTAGACACAGATCGGCGTTACAGCCGCATCTGTGTCTATTTGTCTGTTCATCTATCTGCCTATCTGTGGATGGAGGGCTCAAGTATCTACATATAGAGCAATTCATGCGCACAAATTCTAGAGTTATGCCCGACTTACAAATCTCTGTTAGCGGTGCATCAAAACGAATTTGCCTGGCACTGCTGTCCACAAGATGAATCCTGTATCCAAAGATTCCGAACCGAATTTCGATTCTAACAAAGCACTTTGGATAGCCATTCTAATCGGGGTGATTGGCCCCGAAGTATTTATCGTCCAGCCAGGATTTGTGCAGGGTTTGGTGGCATACCTGGGTTTTGATGAACAAAGCGCAGGCTACGTAGCATCTGCGGAGATGTTTGGCTTGGCTGCCACCACAGTTCTCATGACATTTACGGCTCATCGGTTTAACTGGCGTAAAGTTGTGGGCGTCTCAGTGGGCGTCATGTGTGTCGCCAACATTCTTTGCTTAGTCGTCACTGAAGCAAGCACCTTCACCGCGTTGCGATTCATCGCAGGCTTAGGCGCAGGTAGCTTGGTTTCGCTAAGTTTTGCAGCCGTTGGTCTCACCAGCAATCCTGATAGAAACTTCGGCCTCTTAATCATGTGGGTGTTGATCTATGGGGCGTTGGTTCTACTCGCGATGCCAACCGTTTATGATATTGCTGGGTTCGATGGTCTACTTATTTTCTTCGCTCTTTTCCCCCTTGTTGCACTACCTTTTCTGCGCAACTTACCAATCTCCGCTACAGCCTCGAAGCAAATTGACAGTGGCACCCTCACACTAAGTCCTTTATTGAGGCTGTCTGCGTTACTTGCCATGTTGTTTTATTTCGCAGCACAAGGTGCCGTCTGGACTTATCTTTTTCTGATCGGTACTGATGCCGGTCTGGACGAGCAGGACGTAGCTAACGGCCTCACACTTTCACAGTTCTCTGGTATTGCGGGTGCGGGTGCGGCTGCTCTGATAGCTCAGCATTTTGGTCGTTCACTACCTCTCGTCATTGGGATTCTTGGCGGTGCTCTGTGCCTGTATTTCTTTGCGGGGGTGATGGCTACCATCGTATATGTCGTGGCGGTTACGTTTTACAATTTTTTTTGGAACTGGACACATCCGTACTTGATGGCTGCGATGGCTAGTTTTGACCGTCAGGGACGCGTTGTTGTTTATGCGGTTGCGATGCAGATGATTGGTCTCGCGTTAGGACCGGGGCTGGCAGCGACTGTAGTAGAGGGAGAAGGATACGCTAACGTCCTGTTGTTGGGTGGCACGTTGTTTGTCATCAGCTTGTTGCTAGTGCTCCTTCCACTGAGGTCTCAATCGCGCCAAATCTAAAGCGGTATTCATCGTGGCAATAGCTAACGTTACGCAGCTAAACACCGCCGTTTGAGGCATCTCGTTCCGCGATCAACGTGTCCCGTGCTTTACCGATTGGGCGAATCAAACACTCTTGCGCTGCTGTCGCCACAAGTTCTCCCGCGCGGGTAAAAAAGTGACCGCGCACAAATCCACGGGCACCGCTGGCGTTTGGTGATTCTTTCGCGAACAAGAGCCACTCGTCAGCCCGGAAAGGTCGGTGGAACCAGATGCTGTGGTCGAGACTCGCGCCGCGAATGAACTCTCGTTGCGCTAAGCGACGGTGAGGCTGCATAGAAGTCGACATAAAGTCTAAGTCTGACATGTAGGCCAACATGGCGAGATGTACTTCCTGATCGTCAGGGAGGCGGTTTCGTGTCTTAAGCCAGGTATGTTTAAAGGCTGGATGGTCGTCCGTATCTGTCATCAGGATCTTTTCTACCTGGCGAGACTCTATGGCTTCAAAACGGAAACTAAAACGAGCCACGTCGGGAAATTGTTTGGCGAGAGCGGCGTACGCGGCACGATCACTTCTGAGCGCTTCTGGTGGTGGCACGTCTGGCATTGGTTGGGCATGGGTGAGGCCGTCCTCTTTCTTGTGCCAAGAGCAACTCATGCTAAAAATAGCGCGCCCATGCTGGATGGCTGCAACTCGACGTGTTGTGAACGATCGCCCATCCCGAATTCTGTCTACCTCGTACAAAATCGGGCTTTGCCAATCACCAGCCCGCAGAAAGTACGAGTGCAGTGAATGCAGTTCATGCGGCGCGTCGATTGTTCGGTATGCAGCAACTAGGGCTTGGGCTAAGACCTGGCCGCCGAACACGTGTTCGGAGTTTTGGTTCTGCCCGCGGTACAGGTTGTGTTCGATGACTTCGACATCGAGCAGAGCAAGGATTTCTTGGAGAACAGAATTCATCAGGCCGGATCCTGGTCGTGGATTTGTTGTGTCAGACGGCATTGGAGCATCCAAACGACCGATAGGCCAAGTCCTATCCAAGCTGCTGCTTGTAGTAGGACGAACCACTGCGAATCTCCGCTGTCGGCTTGGGCGAGGTAACCAAAGAGAAAGAAGCCCACAATGGCGTTCACTTCGAGTGCCATGGAACCAATGGATGTCACGGTAGCGCGGTGATCATCGTCTACTTTGTTTTGTATCTGGGCGCCGTAAATGACATCGACAATGCCAGAAACGCCGAACAGAAACATCATAGCGAATATGACCCAAAGTGGATCTGCCACGTAAGAGAAGAGGGCCAACAAAGCACAGCCTAGCAGGCTCAGGAGTAGAGGTAGGTATAGGCTTGGTGGCAAGTGTTCGGCGCAAAGACTGCCAATTGTTCTTGCAAACCAAACCCCTGCGTAGATGAGCCCGACGATGGTGAGAGAAAACGACAGCTCGGCGAAAATGACACCAACGAATTCTTCCAAAACGCCGGTAAGTGCGCCTAACGTTGCCGGTGCCAAAATCAGGAACAAGAGTCGTGGGGAATTGGAGATGGCCTTGATGCCCGAACGTAGGGTGGTGGCAAAGCTAACCCAAACACCTTCGGGCTCGTCGTCGGTTTTAGCATTACTAGCGGGTGGCAGAAATAACCAGACGACGACTGCGGCACCGATAGGTGCCAAGGAACTGAGTAGTAAAGGCAGCGTGAAGCCAGTTTCAGCAAGAATACCGCCCGTTAATAGAGCAACGGCCACGGCACCGGAGCTTACTGCTTCAGTTCGGCCGTAGACTTTCTGAAACACTGCTTGGTCGTCGAGTGCCTCGTATAGATAGGCTTCTGCTGTACCGCTCGCCAAGGAGCTACCGAAGCTCCAAATCGTGAAGCCGAGCGCGAACCCCCAGAAGTTTGGAAACAGTAGCCAAGTAACGAATGCGCAGGCTTCGATTGCCGCACCTGCGATTAACACCGTCTTGCGATTGAAAAGATCGCCGAATACACCAGAAGGTACTTCGAACACGAGAGTAGTACCCGCCCAAATCGCGAGCAGAGAGGCTAGGCCGAACGGACTGATCCCCGAGCTTTCCATCATGATGAGGTAAGTTGGGTAGATCAGGACGAGTTCGCCTAAGACGCAGTAAACATACCAGGCGGGTAATCTGAATTTGTTGTTGTGATACATTTAATGTCTTAGCAAAAGTGCACGGTGCTTACATGGCTCTCGAAATCCACCAGTTTCCTTGTCTCAACGATAACTACGGCTTCCTAATCCACGATCCAGCGACTGGTGCAACAGCCACCATAGACACGCCTGAGGTTGCTCCGATCAATGCAGCCTTGGATGAGAAGGGATGGCAGCTGACACATATACTGAACACACATCATCATTTTGATCATGCTGGTGGCAATGAACCCCTCAAACAAAAGTGGAATTGTACGATAGTTGGTGCGGCGAATGATGCGCACCGAATTCCTGGTATCGATGTGAAAGTCGCGGACGGAGATACATACGATCTAGGCAGTAGTCAGGCGCAAATATTCGAAGTCCCTGGCCACACTTCAGGACACATTGCCTACTATTTTTCTGCAAGCGACGCAGCCTTTGTGGGCGACACCATGTTTGCACTTGGTTGCGGAAGATTGTTTGAAGGTAGCCCCGAACAAATGTGGGATAGCCTTTCTAAGCTGATGGCGCTGCCTGATGAGCAGCGGTTTACTGTGCTCATGAGTACACACAAGCCAATGCGGCATTCGCGTTGTCGGTTGAACCCGGTAATGATGACCTACAAGCGAGGGCCAAAGAGATTGCAGACCTGCGCGCGAGAGGGATACCAACAGTGCCAACGACGATAGGACGGGAACGCGCGACTAATCCGTTTGTCAGGCCAATGAGCGCTGACCTTCAAGCAACTATTGGACTAGTGGGCTCAGACCCCGTGACAGTCTTTGCAGAGACCCGAAAACGTAAAGACCATTTCTAGCGCTTGACGATTCGAGTCTGCAGTATCGTTGATGCGGATGGCTAGCCGCAGCTCACATGGCTTAACAGATGAACGAACCGGCGTTATGTATGCGCTGTCGGCGTATGCGATATGGGGAGTAGCACCGGTTTATTTCGTTCTGGTCGGATTCGCGTCTGCGTTCGAAGTACTTGCACATAGAATTGTCTGGTCTGTGCCTCTGTTAGGCGTCCTAGTTTGGTTTGGTGCACAGTGGCAAAAGTTGCCTATGCGGACCGTTTTGAAGCTATTGGCTTGCTCTGTGTTGTTGTCTGTGAACTGGCTAACTTTCATCTACGGGATACACGAAGGCAAGATCTCTGAAACCAGCCTTGGCTACTTCATCAATCCCCTTCTGAGTGTGCTTCTCGCTGTGCTTTTGCTCGGTGAGCGTATGTCGCGACGACAATGGTTGGCCACGCTAATTGCAGCTAGTGGAGTTGTCCTGGAACTTGTTAGCGTAGGTTATTTTCCATGGATCGCCCTTTCGCTAGCTGTATCGTTTGCCATCTACAGCGTGGTTCGTAGGCAGATACAGGTGCCTGCCGCGTTGGGTCTAGGCATCGAGACGATTGCGCTAGCACCTATTGCTCTACTCTATCTGATTGTCAGTGATTCTCTATTTTCTAGATCGATGTCGGAGACTTTATTGCTCGGAGTTGGTGGGCTTGTCACAGTCGTTCCGTTAATTTGTTTTGGGGCCGCCGCGCGACGGCTACCTTTAACAGTTATGGGCCACTTCCAATATTTGGCGCCAACGATTAGCTTGCTGATTGCGGTTTTCTACTATGGAGAAACTGTCAGCACCGGGCGGTGGGTGAGTTTTGGTTTTGTTTGGGTCGCGCTTATCGTCTTTGTAACGGACGGTGCTTTGCAACGCCGCGTTAGCGTCGCGCGTTGATTTGTTCTGCTGCGCGCATCGCGGCTTGTAACGAGCCGACGGTTCGCAGCCAAGGTTTCTGAAACGGCGCTTTGAGGTCAGTTATCGCGTCCTGCGCTATCGCCTTGGATTCGTATATTCCGAGTAGCAGCACGTAGAAAATATTGCCATTCACGGCGATCTCTGCAGCTGACATACCACGGACACCTCGCTCTTTCGCATATACCTCAAGCGCCTCTTTGCTCGACAAAGCGACGAGTTGTACCGCCCAAAACTCTGGTGGTAGGTCAACTAGGTTAACTGCTTTGTCGGGCCGGTAGGCTAGACGAATATGTCTAGGCACAGTGCCAGCCTGGGGGGCTGCTTTGGGTTCTTGAACGGCCCGAGATGTCCCGTCTGAACTTTCCCTCGACGTGGGTGGATTGCCTGCGGCTGCCTGACGTGCGGGCGCCGCTGGTCTTGGTCTGCGCTGTGTGGGTGCTGGCCTGCCGCGTCGAAAACTTGGTGCGGTCTTGTCACTCCCATCCGCCGATGGTGGTGGTGAGCGTGTGGTGCGAGGACTAGTCGCAAGCTCTTCGTCTCGCACACAGTCCCAGGAGTCTGTTTTCTCGCCGGTTTGGCAGAACCATGGTTCGTGTTGTTTTTCAGGAATGCCGAGTATGGGTTCTGGCGGCTTGTTTCTCGCGCAGCCGAATAACGTCGCGATCATACAAAGGTAGAGAGCGCTGGTTACAGCGCGATTTCGTAGGGTCATGCACAGTACTTTGCCCATTCTCCATATAGGTGTAAAGGAGTCTTGAAACCATCGCCGAATTCTCGTAGTTTCCGTGGCGAGATTCGTTTGAGGGCCGTAAACGTTATGTCAGAGGCAGTCGCGACGATTCATGAATTTGACAGGATTCCGCGCGTACTACGCCTGGATCTGTCAGGACAGCCAATTGACTGGGTCACATGGCAGGAGGCTGTGTGCCTATATGCCCGTGAGATAGTGGTTTGGACCATCGGGGACCCATTGCTTCGAATTCGAGGTGGGCATTCCCGCTTGGATAGCCAGATCAGTCTCGTTGATATTCACAGCATAATTGCCTGCGACGGTCGTGTTATCCCGAAAGGGAACATTGTCCCACCGTTAACTAACCGAGCTTTGTTTGGCCGCGATCGAAATATTTGTCTGTATTGCGGCAAACACCAACAAGACGGTGAACTGACTCGAGATCATGTTATGCCAGTGTCGCGTGGTGGCAAAGACATCTGGGACAATGTCGTTGCTGCGTGCAAGCGCTGCAACCATTTCAAGGGAAGCCGACTGCTACAAGAATGTTCGATGGAGCTGCTCGCGTTGCCTTACGTACCAAACTTTGCTGAATACCTCGCGCTGATCAATTCCGGCCGGATTCTTGGTGACCAAATGGATTTCTTACGCAAAAGCTTTAGCGCGGAGAGTCGACTGCTTAACTAAGTGGGTCCAAAAGGTGATGGATCGTCGTCGATGTGTTCGTCCAAGAATCATCGAAAACCTCGAATGCAGTCGTATTGATAAAACCAGTCAACCTGCTGCATAGCCATTTCTGGTAGAAAGCGCGCGCGGAAGGCGATGCCAAGATTCCGGGCGATAGAGGCTGCGCCTGTTTTGCCAAGTAAACGGTTAATAGCCATTTGATTAGCCGCTACAATTTTTCGGTGCCTCGGTAAGCGAAATCGTTCAAATTCAGTTAGGGCGAGGGCGATATCATCTTCGTAATTCTCAAGCATGCGTGCTAGCACCCACGCGTCCTCGATACCTGTCTGGAACGTTGGGAGCTGAATTGGAAAAGACGTTGAAAAAGCCGGACCTAGAAATGCAGTTCGGTCTGAGTACATGCTGGTCAGTGGTGCTTCGTCTGCCAGCGGGCGGAAAAACTCAAGCTCGTCGAGGAAAGGGTGAAGACTGGGGTGGCAAGCTGATGATTCGGTAGGTTCCGTTCCGGTGTAGATGAAATGCGTTTGATCTTGTGTTGAAAACTGTCGAGCAACGAACTCTTCGCTCAGCCAAGTGACATTCGCAGCTGCACATCCGGGTTGTGAGGCGTACCAGATCCCTAAGGTTGTATCCTGAGATGAATCCGCAGGAGCGGCCGTGTCGACGAAGAGAGCCTGGGGTTGTCCGCTAGTCGTACACACTGCTGGAGAGCTCTCGCCACCGCGAACAAACTCAAGTAACTCTTGGTGCGAAACGTTGATTAAGGCCGCGCCATACCGGTCAGAATAGAATTTCCCCAAGGGCAGTTCTGACAAGAGAAACCCGGATCGGGCGAGGCGGACCTGCTCGCGAGATGGCTTGTGTCCGATGTTATCAAAGCGCTGAGGGTCAATTGTTCGCAATAGGCGCGTAACGTTGGAACCGAGGATTAGCGCTGGTACGTCAGTTTGTTGATCTGGCTTCTGTGTTATCTCGCAGGCGATACCAGCTCTTTCGCAAAAGTGAGCCGTGGCATGTGCCACGACATTGTCACCATGTATAGCGATTTCGGTCATTGCGTAGGAACGAGAATCGACAACGTTAACTGCGTCGCCAACGGGTCCCCTCGCGGGTGTCCTCTAGTTCGATCCCTAAGGCAATGAGTTCGTCGCGCACCTTATCGGCTAGAGCGTAGTCTTTAGCCGCACGTGCATCGTTGCGCGCTTTGATGAGGGCATCAATGTCGTCAGAAGACACTTCTAAGCCGGCGGTACCTTTGAAGTGTTTTTCCGGGTCTTGATCAAGAATGCCAAGCAGCCAGCCCGCTGCGAGCAAGTCAGACCGCGCATCCGGATCGTCGCCGCGTTGGAGTCGCCCGGCGAATTCGTGAAGTGCCGACTGCGCAAGTGGCGTGTTGAGATCATCGCAGAGAGCTTCCACCACGGCTTGTGGAAATTGATCTAAACGCCACGTCGCGTAATCTGGCGGCTGATGATCGCTGTCAGGCTTGTCCCGGAGTGCTTGATAGAGTGTGTCCAAACTCGCTTTGGCCTGCAGAAGGATGTCATCGCCCCATGCTAAGGGTGACCGATACTGACCACCTAGCAATGCATAACGCAGTACTTCACCAGAATGGTGCTTCGCAAGTTCGCGGATCTTTTGCACATTCCCCACGGACTTCGACATTTTTTCGCCACCCATGGTGAGCATGCCGTTGTGCAGCCAATATCGGACATAGTCGGGCGTGCCATTAGCGCAGCGACTCTGTGCAGCTTCATTCTCGTGGTGTGGGAATGTTAGGTCTGAGCCTCCGCCGTGAATATCTATGGTTGTGCCGAGGTGCTTGCGGATCATCGCAGAGCATTCGATATGCCAGCCTGGGCGGCCATAACCCCAAGGGCTATCCCAACCGGGTAGCTGACCTGTGGATGGTTTCCAAAGAACAAAATCTTTTGCATCTTTTTTGTAGGGGGCGATTTCAACGCGCGCACCATCCAGCATGTCTTCAAGTGAACGTCTGGACAAGGAGCCATAGGCTGGATCCGAAGGCACGTTGAACAGTACGTGACCATCGTTCTCGTAGGCATGCCCTTGTGCAACAAGTTCCCCAATCATGGTGACGATTTCGGCGATGTGATGTGTTGCTCGAGGGGCTATGTCTGGTGCTGGTACGCCAAGTGTTGCCATATCGTTCTCATAGGCTTCCGTATACCTATCTGCAAGATCTTGGATAGGTTCGCCATTTGCGATCGCCGCTGAATTTATTTTGTCGTCTATGTCGGTAACGTTTCGGGCATAGGTGACTTTGGGATAGGTCGCTTTCAATAGTCGAATCAAAACGTCAAACACGACCGCAGGGCGACCGTTGCCAATATGAACAAAGTCGTAAACGGTAGGTCCGCAGACATATACCGTCAGATCTTGCGGGTTGATCGGAGTAAAAACTTCTTTAGCACCCGATAGGGTGTTGTGTAATCGCAGTTCAGTCATGTTCTTGCTTCGGCTAGTTGACGGGTTCTGATTCAATGACGACTTGGTCGCCTTCTACTGACAAGTAGAAACAGGACGGACGGTCGGTATGACAGGCAGGTCCCGATTGTTGCACCGTTAGGAGTATAGCGTCGCCGTCGCAATCGAAATGCATGGCTTTGAGGGTTTGTGTATGACCGGACGTTTCGCCTTTGCGCCACAGAGCTTGCCGACTTCGAGAAAAGTAGGTCACAGAACCGAGCGTCAGAGTGGCTTCTAGAGCTTCTCTATTCATCCAAGCGAGCATCAGGACATCGCGGGACGTTTCGTCTTGGGCGATGGCAGCGATCAGGCCTTGGTCGTTGTACGGCAGTGCGTCGAGTACGTCTGGCAAAGATACCGTGGTCCCGGAAGGCTGTGATTCGAGTTCATGCAGCAGTGCCATATGTGTCCTCCAAATAGGATAAGACTGCACGTAGCCCCATTACTTCGCCACCTTCTGGGTGAGCGGCACGGTTACGTGTGTTGTAAGCCATGATATCGAAGTGTACCCAGTTCGACTCACCGACGAAGTGCTGTAGGAACAACGCCGCTGTCACGGAACCAGCATAGGGAGATGCGGCAGAGTTGACTAGGTCAGCGATCTTACTGTCGATCATATACTTGTAGGGTTGGTGTAGCGGCATCCGCCAGACCGCATCATTTAGGTCACTACCCGCAGCACCGATGGCTGTCGCGACCTCATCTGAAGTGGCAAACATCGCACCGATTTCAGTTCCGACCGCAGAACGGGCAGATCCGGTGAGTGTCGCGAAATCGACAATCAGTTCCGGATCACTTTTTGACGCGATCGATAGTGCATCACACAATAGCAGGCGGCCTTCAGCATCTGTGTTGTCGATCTCGACAGTGAGTCCGGCGTGGGTGTTGAGAATGTCACCTGGTCTAAAGGCATTACCGGATACTGCGTTTTCTGCTGCTGGAATAATCAAACTGAGTTGAATTGGCAGCTCTTCGGCCATGATGGCGTAGGCCAGTGCAATAGCCGTAGCCGCACCGCCCATGTCTTTTTTCATGGTGCGCATGCCAGAGGCGTTTTTGAGATTTAGCCCGCCGCTATCAAACGTTACCCCTTTGCCGATGATCACAATGTGGGGGTGATCGGTAGAACCCCACCTAAGTTCAGCAAGACTAGGTGGATCTTCTGCTGCGCGCCCTACCGCATGTATGGCGCCGCAATTTCGATCCAAGAGGGCGTCACCCGTGGTTAGATCACACGTCGCACCAAACTCCTCGGCCATGGCCTGGACTTCAGCCATCAGATTTGAGGGTGCCATATCAGCAGCCGGGGTATTGATTAGGTCTCGACCTAGCGAGATTGCATCGACGAGGTTGCCTATACGTGAGCTCTGCTCTGCAGGTAAGACCAGCTCCGCCGGTGCGCGTTTTGGGTCTGTGTAGCGATCAAACTGATAGGCACCCATGCCCCACCCGAGCAGGATCAAATCATGTACCTGCGTGGATAGATGATACTGTCCTTCCGGTAGCACCATCGGCAGAGCGCCGAGGGTCTCGGGCGCCGGTGTGCCGTTCCATGCGACGACGACGGACGAAGATGCTCCGTCTTCATACCAAGCGTGCTGCCCAGCCTTGCCTGAGAACTTTTGCCGCCGCAGCCATTCCGTCGAACTAGGTGATTGCTGTTCAAGCCATTCACGGACATCGCTGGTCTGTACCAAAATGATCGGTGTGCTTTGGTCCGTAGAATTGCAGAAGCCTCTCGGGAGATCGCTCATGACTTAGGTGACTCGCCAAAAATGTGGCGCGTAGTTTAGAGAAAAGCGAGGTGCTCTACTATGACTTGATCTTAGATGATGCAGCGTTCTGGATGCCGCTATTCGATACGGTGATCTTGTGCGCTTCGAGAGAGCGGAAGGCTGGGCGTACGATCTGAACTTCTTTACCGTAATCGGTCGCAGTAACACCGATAGCGCCAGTGTCTGAATTTCCTGCGGAGTTCACGATATAGGCTGGGCCGCCGTCTGGGGCGTGTCTAGCACTTTCATTAAAAAGTGCTATCCACTCACCTGTGTTTCGGGGTGTGCCGCCAATGGTTGGGACGCCATCTGCGGTGTACATATTGGTTCGGTCACTGCTTAGCGCCGTGTTCATGTTTTTCTTGCTGGACTGAACCGCTTCCGTAAAGTGGGCATGGGTTAGTGCCATTTGAAATCGCGTATCGATTTCGTGGTGACCCCAGAAGGTTGCGATCAGAACAAAAACAGCACCGAAGAGTGTAAAAAGATGATGAGAGGGTAGATGCACGGAATTAGTCGGCGTTCAAGTCGGAAGAATCAGGAGTATCGCTTGATTCTTTGAGTGAGCGCGAGAGGTCTCGGATTGCATCATGGATTGGGCGCAATTCATCGTGTTTGCGTAAATCGCGTTCGTAGCTGTAGTTGCCTTTCTTTAGCTGTTCGATGCAATCCACCAAAGCCGTCATTGGACCGGCAACGCGATGGCTCAAAACGATGGCGATTATGCACGAGTAGATGACGAAGAATGCCAATCCGGCAATGGCGATCGTGGTGACATCCGTGAAAGCGTCATAAACCGGAATGTGTCCGCCAACACCCATGGCTTGGCTGGAGTTGAGTATTTGATCGATGTCTAGCAGGCGTAGATAGATTGCGGCGATGACCGCGCCAATCGCGAGCGCGCCGCCGCCAATGAAATAGTTTACAAACTTAACCGTGTATTTCGGTCGAACTAGTATGTTGCTCAGAAGCCGCCGATTGGCTTCTTCAGACTGAGTTGTGGCGTCCGCTACTGCTTGTTCTGCCATGTGGTGTCCCTGCCGGTGCAGATCGAATTGGGACATGTTAAGACGTCGGCTATTGGCTCAATGTGACGCAGTTCTCGAAAACGCGGACCGTTTCGCTGTCTGTAGGGGTGGTCCTACACCAATGTGGTTTTTTGTCGCTAGACTTGCCTAATTGGTATGGAATCCACTTTTTCTCTAGCACTGCTATCGCTAGTTCCAGTCCTGCTAATGCCCGTATCGCCATTGCCGAGCCCTAAGTTGTTTCCGTCTAGGATGCGATCGGCTCGGTAGCTTGATCTCACTAGCGGTCCAGAAGCGACTTCCTTGAAACCACGCGCAAGGCCTATCTCACGGTAGTTCTCAAACTCTTCGGGTGTCACCCAACGCTCGATGGCGAGATGGTGTTTGGTTGGGCGTAGGTATTGGCCCAAGGTTAGGATATCTACATTGTGCTCCAGCAGGTCATCCATACACGCGAAAATCTCATCTTCTGTTTCACCGAGTCCAAGCATCAAACTCGTTTTGGTTAACACATTTGGCGCAATCTGTTTCGCGTGGGCCAAGACGCTGAGGGTTTGCTCATATCCTGCCCGGGGGTCTCGTACGATGTGGGTTAGGCGGCGAACTGTCTCAACGTTCTGCGCAAACACATCCAGACCGCTCTCAACAACAATGCGCACCGACTCTTCGTTGCCGTTGAAATCTGGGGTCAGTGCCTCTACCGCTGTGTTCGCATTTTCTCTCTTAATTTCACGGATACAGGCGGCGTAGTGGGCCGCACCGCCGTCCTTGAGATCGTCCCGATCTACTGAGGTCAAAACCACATAACGCAGATCCATTAAACCTACCGATCTAGCCGCGTTTACGGGCTCTTCTAGATCCAGCCAGCCCCTGGGATTGCCAGTATCGACAGCACAGAATTTACACGCCCTCGTACAAACAGCACCCATTAACATGATTGTTGCGGTGCCGTGATTCCAACATTCACCGATGTTTGGGCAGTGGGATTCTTGGCAAACTGTTGCCAGATTGTGATCGTTGACGGTGTTTAAAACTGACTTGTATTTTGCGCCGCTGCCGATCTTTACTCTCAACCAAGGCGGTTTACGACCGATGTCGGCAGTAGCTTCTGCGCCTTTCTTGATGCCATCCTTAATAGCCACAATGCCTTCAGTGGTGACAAATTTGACACCGCTTGAAGTCGCTGTCTTTTCGTTTTCGTTCGCCATATACAAATACTAGCAGGTCGCCTCAGGATGCGTCCTGGAACTGCAGGTTGTGGAGTGTGTAGTAGAGTCCTTGCAGCGCTAATAGCTCCTCGTGATTGCCTAGCTCCGCGATCTCGCCTTGATCGAGAACGAGCACTCGGTCAGCTTCTTGAATAGTCTGTAGTCGATGCGCGATGAGGATGGACGTGCGACCTTCAGTCAGTCTGTGTAGCGCGTCCTGAATTAAAAGTTCAGTCTCTGTGTCAATACTGGCTGTCGCTTCGTCCAGGACAAGAATTTCCGGGTCTGCCGCAAGTACTCGCGCAAAAGCTAATAACTGGCGTTGTCCTTGAGACAAGTTTTGACCGCGCTCTGTTAAAAGCGTGTCGTACCCCTCCGGGAGTCTCGAGATGAAATGGTGTGCGTTGACAGTCTGGGCCGCAGCGATGGCTCGCTCTCGCGTGATCGTTTCGTTGCCTAGCGCGATGTTGTCGTAAATGGAACCCGAAAAGATGTGAAAATCCTGTAATACGACCCCAACGCGGCGACGTAAGTCGTGACTGTGGATGTGATTGAGATCGATACCATCTAAGAAGATCTGGTTGTCATCGAAATCGTAGAATCGGGACAGAAGACGGATCAACGTGCTTTTACCTGAACCAGTTGGTCCAACGATGGCAAGTTTCTCACCAGGTTTGATGGTAAAGCTAACGCCTTTCAGAATCGGAATTGCCTTTTCATAGGCAAAGTGGACATCTTTGAATTCTACTTCACCCCGTAAACGGGTTGGTAGCGGGATGGGGTCTTCCGGTTCATGGATTTTCTCATCCCAATCAATTGCTTGAAATATCCGTTCTCCACTCGCCATAGCGCGAAAGAGGATGTTGGTTTGTTCGCCGAGGACGACCACTGGATGGAAAAGCATGCCGATAAATTGGGTGAACAGAACAAGCTCTCCGAGTGTCATAGACAGATCAGCAACCTGACTTGCGCTATACCAGATAATGACGCCGATGGCGGCGTGCGCCAGGCTGTCATTGAACGCACCATAAAAGGTTTCGACACGAGCGCTACGGAGTTCGAAGTTTCGGTTGCTTTGGTTGATCCGTGTGTAGCGATCGAGGTTGTAGTCTTGGCGGTCCGACAATTGGACCACCTGCAATCCGGAGAGATTCTCCTGCATGTTTTGGTTCAATGCTGAGAGCGTTTGACGAACCTGACGAAACAGTGTTCTCGTTAGGCGCCTGAAGTAGAAAGTGACCAAACCAAGAACAGGCAACGCCAGTAAGAGCATTAATGTCAGTTGTACGTCGATCGCAAGCATGACCACGAGCGCGACAAAAAAGGGAACAAATTCACCGATCAAGGAACCGAGTCCTCGAAGTAACTCATAAAGGGCTTCAATGTCATTGGTGACCCGGGTCATGACTCGTCCAACCGCGACGCGATCATAGAAGCTCGAGGGACGCGTCTCGAGATGTGCAAACAAATCTCGACGCAAGTCGCGCAAGCCATTGATGACCGCAGCGATCAGCGTCATCCGGTGTGCATGACCCGTGATTGCCCAGGCAATTTGGATCACGCCGTACATGACGCAGGCTACGAGCAGTGGCGGCAGGCCTGTCGTATCTGTTAGCCATGTATTGAGTTCGATCAACCCAAAGTCTGGGGTTTCAGAACTCGACTCACCACGGATGATGTGATCAATGGCGACTAAGGAAATTATGATGGGAAGTAAAACGTGCAAAGTTGACGTGATCAGAACCAGGATCGAGCTGAGGAATAGAGAGAACTTGTAAGGCTTGAGCCATTGTAAAAGACGTCCGAGGAGGTGCATGTTGAGCACGTTCCCCGAGAGGTCGGCCTCGAACATAGCGTAGTCACGATCTGTTTTTGTCGTCTTTGGCTTAGAGTCGGTCATATGGAATCGCCAGTTTGACCAATGCGAGTAGCAGCCAAGTCTTCGTCCTCACCGCCTTCGCGCTGCACTCGCTCCAGTTCAGCGTAGTAGCCACCTGACTCAAGCAGCTCTTGGTGAGTGCCAAGTTCGATGATACGACCCTCATCTAAGACCACTATCCGATCGGCATGACGGGCGGTGCTAACTCGATGTGACACAAGCAAGGTGGTTTGATCTTTTCGCAGACGTTTGAGCTCAGACAAGATATGTTCCTCTGTCTCGGTATCTACGGCTGAAAAGCAGTCGTCGAGGATGAGTACGGGAGCGTGTCTGATAAGGCCGCGAGCGAGAGTCGCTCGCTGTTTTTGTCCGCCAGAGAGAGTGACGCCACGCTCCCCAACGAGAGTGTTCAGTTTTTCTGGAAAGTCTTGGATTGTATCTTTTAGATCGGCAGAAGTTGCTGCATCCCAAATAAGGTCCAAAGCACGGTTTGGGTCATCGTAGGTCAAGTTGTCTTTCAGCGGTTCGCCGAACAGAAAAGGATCTTGTGGGACCATCGCTAGTTGTGCGCGTACCTGTGAGAGGGGGTAGTCCCGCACATCACAGCCATCAACTAAGACCGATCCGGGTTCTGGATCAGTTAAGCGCACTAGCTGTTGGAGCAAAGTTGATTTTCCAGAGCCCACCCGGCCCATAATCGCCACTGTCTCGCCGGTTTGGATGTCTAAGTTGATGTTGCGAAGTACTGGTTGATCGGTTCCGGGATAGGCGTACGTCAGATTTGAAAACACAACGTTTCCAGTGACGTACTCAGGGGTTTTGCCAGTAGGCTGATTGGATATTTCGGGTTCAAGGTCCATGACCTCATATAAACGGTCGCTGGCTATCGCGGCTCGTTGGAAGAGATTGATGATAAAACCAGCCACGCGGAAGGGTTGGACTACCATGTTGACCAGCATGAAGAATGCCACAAAGTCGCCAACGGGCATCGTGCCTTCGAGGACGAGGTAGCCGCCATAGCTTAAAATGGTGAGAGAACAGATGGCCGCTAGCGATGGCATCCAGGCTGCCATTGCGGAATTGATTTGCCCTTGCTCGTAAAAGGCGTCTGCGTAAGCTTGATTTGTTTTCGAAAATCGAGCGATCTCATTGTCTTCCTGGACCATCGCCTGAATGGTGCGTATGCCGGAAAGATTCTCCTGTACATGCGCACCGAGGTCCGATAGACGATCCTGAACGTCCTTTGAAGCCACGCCCATCCGGCGGGAGGAATACTGTGCATACCAGAAAACGAATGGCATTGGTGGCAACAATAGAAGTGTCAGCATGGGTGAGAAATAAAGCATAGATGCAAACCCAAACAAGCCTGCATAAACAAGTATCACCACCAAGATCGTACCCATTGAGATCAGTCTCTGGACGAGTGCGATATCCGCTACGGCACGTGTCATCATGTCGCCGACGGTGTGCTTGGCAAAGAATTCACCACCTTGATCTTGCAGGGAGTCATACAACCCCTGACGAAGATCATAGGCAACGTTCAATCCCGACCTACGTACACTCAAGCGCGCGAATGTCACTACGATGTAGCGTGCGATGACCGCTGCGACGATTGCAGCGACTGGCCAGAAGACATCAAAATCGCCCTCTGTTATCAGATTGATGGAGTAGGCCGTCAAAAATGGCACCGCCGTCTCGAAGAAGCGAGCGACGCCAAATGCGACGATGCCCGTGATCAACCGCGCTTTGTGCTTGCCGATAACATGTCTGAGTCGCCAGAGGGATGCGCGCATATATTGGAACTTAAAATGCAGCGCTGTTAGGGACGCGTGGGAATGGTATTGCGTCGCGAATATTTTCCATTCCAGTCAGATAGAGGACCAACCGCTCAAAGCCAAGACCAAAACCTGCGTGCGGAACGGTGCCGTAACGGCGTAAGTCGCGATACCACCAGAGTTCCTCTTTTAAGACATCATCTTCCATACGAGCGTCGAGTACCTCGAGCCGTTCTTCTCGCTGACTACCACCTATGATCTCGCCCACGCCGGGCACTAGCACATCCATGGCAGCAACGGTCTTTTCATCATCATTAAGACGCATATAGAAGGCTTTGATTTCCTTGGGGTAGTCAGTCACGACCACAGGTCCCTTAATTACTTCTTCCGTAATGAAACGCTCATGTTCTGACTGTAGATCTGCACCCCAAGAGACCGGAAACTCAAATTTTTTGTCCGACTTTTCAAGGATTGCTACCGCGTCTGTATAGGTCATTCTTTCGAATGGTGTTGCAACTACGTGGTTGAGTCGGTCGAGCACTGTGTCGTCAATGCGCTCGGCAAAAAAAGCCATGTCGTCGGTAGAAGTTGCAAGTACGTTCTTGATGACCGATTTTAGGAACGACTCTGCCAAATCTGCGTTGTCAGACAAGTTTGCGAATGCGATCTCTGGTTCGATCATCCAAAATTCAGCCAGGTGTCGGCTAGTGTTTGAGTTTTCTGCGCGAAACGTGGGTCCAAAAGTGTAAACCTTGGAGAGCGCACAGCAGTAGCTTTCTACGTTGAGCTGTCCACTCACGGTTAGGTAGGTGTCGGTGCCAAAGAAGTCTTCACTCGGGTCGCGATTGACTTGATCAAGGGTAGAAACTCGGAATAGCTCTCCGGCGCCTTCGCAATCGCTCGCTGTGATGATTGGCGTGTTAACCCAAAAAAAGCCTTCTTCATCGAAGTATTGATGTACGGCGCTGGATATACGATGTCGAAGTCGGGAGATGGCGCCGAATGTATTGGTTCGCGGTCGTAGATGCGCGACTGACCGGAGGTATTCGAAGGTGTGTTGTTTCTTGCTGATGGGATAGGTTTCTGGATCGTCGACTAAGCCGACAATTTCAACCCCACTCGCCTGAATCTCGCGATCTTGGCCGCGACCTTGCGATTCGACCACTGTACCGGTGATCATCACTGAGCACCCAGTACCGAGTTCGATGATCTCCGCATAGTTAACGAGATCTTGGTCAGCGACTGCCTGGATCGAATCGAAGCAGCTGCCGTCGTGAAGATGCAGAAATGAGAAGCCGCCCTTGGAAGTGCGACGCGAGCGTAGCCAGCCTTTAAGAGTGACTGTGGCGCCAACCTCTATGCGGTGAGTGAGAATATGTTTAACAGTAGACATCTTTGACCAATTTTGATGAACACATGAGCTAATAGCGGAATGTCAGACATTCCAGGCTTTGTCTTCTATTCGGAAGGATTTGGCCTATCAGTGGTTAAACCCAACGCCTACAATTTGTAAATTGCGGCAGAGTAGGCGGCCTCCTTGCGGACGAACATCAATTATATCGTCACCGGGCTCATCGTGGGGGGATTAATCGTCGCCGCAATCGAATTTTGGCCATTCTCCCCCTTGCTGAATCAGACTCAACAGGCGCCTGTAGATTCTGAACAAGTCATCCCAGAAGATCACCCCAGTGCTGGGGTCGCGCAAATACGACCGGACGAAGAGATTGGCGAGGCGGGCATAGAAGTCGCAGCTTCCTCAAAAACCGACAACCAAATACGACGCCCTGAACCTGCACCGTTGCCTGAGTTTGATGATAGTGATATTTGGCTGCTCTCCGAGATTCTGAAGCTGGGGTTGGTGCCCAGCGTGCTTGAAGGCTTTAACACGATTGGGCTCGCAGGCAGATTAGCGACACAACTGGCGGCGTTGTCTGAGGGAAGAGTCGTTCGCAAAGGTCTTGGGGGTCTAAGTCCATTTCTAGTCCGGGGACAAGGCGATGAGATTTGGCTCAATGAGGAGGGTTACCGGCGCTATGATCGTGTACTCAGTGCTTTTGAGATCATTGAGCCCACCAGTCTAGCTCGATTTGTTTCCTACGTTGAACCGCTGCTTGAAACGGGTCTGCGTCGGCTCGGGGACAAACGGTCTATTTCTGAAATCATACGCATGGCATCTGTACGTGTGCAGTCTGCACCGGTGATAGAGCGACCGATTCGTCTGGTTAGACCTAACGTCTACTATCGTTTTGCAGACGTGGATTTGGAGCACATGACAGATTTGGAAAAACAGTTCGTCCGCATGGGCCCAGTACACACGCTTGCCGTGCAATCCTATACCCGCGATTTTGTTGAAGCCTATTTCAAGCCTTAGATTCAAGTTGAATGTCACGCAAGCGACTCAAGTCTGTGTTGGCATTGAACGGTGTGTTTGCTTCGACGTAGGCAAGATCTTGCGCCACGTACTTACGTTCATCATCAAGAAAGCGTGCAACCGCATCGCGAAAGTTTTCATCTGCGATCCAATGGGCGCTATAGGTCGCCTCAGGTAAATAACCTCTGGCGACTTTGTGGGCACCCTGGGCACCAGCCTCTACTCTTTTTAGTCCTCGGTGGATCGCAAAATCTATCGCTTGGTAGTAGCACACCTCGAAGTGCAGAAAGCGATGGTCTTCGATACAGCCCCAGTTTCTGCCGAATAGCGTGTCCGCACCAATGAAGTTAATCGCCCCGGCAATGTAGCGACCGTCGCGCTTGGCCATGATCAGGAGTACATCGTCCGGCATAACCTGACCGAGAGTTGAGAAAAACTCTCGAGTTAAATATGGGGTACCCCATTTGCGATTACCTGTATCCGTATAAAAACGGTAAAAGGCATCCCAGTGGACCTCAGACAAGTCATCTCCAGTGACCCATTCGATCTCTATCCCATTGTCCAGAGCATCTCGTCGCTCACGTTTGATGTTTTTCCTTTTCTTAGAAGCCAGATCGGCCAAAAAATCATCAAACTTCGCGTAACCGCCGTTGTGCCAATGAAACTGTTGGTCCATTCGCTTGAGGAAACCGAGTTCGCCTGCGTGCTGCCACTGTTCTTGCGGTAGAAAGGTCATATGAATTGAAGAAACATCAATTTGTTGGGCAACTTGCATGCACGCGTTCAGCAGTAGCTGCTCATCGTCGGGGTCGCCTGTGCTGGTCAGTAGTTTTGGTGCCGTTGCTGGAGTGAACGGCACGCTGATCTGCATCTTTGGATAATATTTACCACCCGCGCGGTGCCATGCATCCGCCCAACCGTAGTCGAACACATATTCACCTTGGGAATGGCTCTTGAGGTAAATGGGCACAACGCCGACTGGCTCATCTCTCTCGGAAGATTCGACGAGGATGTGAAAAGGTTGCCAACCAGTTTCTGCACAGGCGCTGCCGGACGTTTCTAGTGCATTCAGGAATTTGTGGGATAAGAAAGGATTGTAGGGGAAAGCCGTGGTGCATTGGTCCCAGACCTCTGCTGAGACCTCGTTGATGTTATGTAGAATTTTGGCGCTGGTCTCTGCGGTCATGCTGGCATTGTATCCTCTAGAAGATCCCCAGTGCTAAACCGGCTGCCATTGCCATGCCCATTTCTCGACATTGTGCCAACACGTTAGGATTCGGTTCGCCTTTTGAGACGATAGGATCTTGCACAGAGGTGAATGGATAACCGTTCACTATTCGTCTGATCGCGCGGACAGCGCCTGTGCCATCGTTACCGGCCCCAACAATGAGGCAGTAAGGCAGTGGATTTAATTTCCCTTCGACTTCATAAAAAGTTCGATCGAAAAAGTCCTTCAACGCACCGGACATATATCCGAAATTCTCCGGGGTCCCAAGTATGAGACCGTCGCACCAAAGAAGGTCATCAGCCCAGGCGTCTTGAGCACGTAGGCATTTAACCTCTATCTCATCAAGGTCCGGATCTTGGGCGCCCGTGACAGCAGCCTGTATGAGCGCTTCGGTATGCCCGGTCTTGCTGTGATAGACGATGAGAAGCCGCTTTAATCTGTTGGTCAGCCGCGAATCTCCTTGGCTAGACCCGCATATCGATCTAGCAGAGGTAGAACCTCATCTCGATCCGCGCTTGGTAAGTTGAAGATGAGGTGATCGAAGCCTTGTTCGATGCGGCCAGCGAGTTGGTCGGTCTTTCCAGGAGCACCGAATAAGGCGAGGTCGAGATCGCGTACATCCCGACCTTTCTCGCCGAGCGCGGTTGCCAATTTGTCCATATTGCCCGTGCCTAATCCACCAATAGGCATCCAGCCGTCGGCATATTCGGCGATACGATCGAACACCCATGGGGAGTTAGCACCGATCCAGATGGGTGGACCGCCTTCTTGAATAGGTTTTGGGTAGGACCAAATCGGGTCAAAGTTCACATGCTCGCCGTGAAACTCAGCTTCGTCTTCTGTCCAAATCGCTTTCATTGCCAGGACTTTTTCTCTGACCTGCGCCCAGCGCTGTTTGTAGCTGGCGCCATGATTTTCCATTTCTTCTCGATTCCATCCCGCTCCGATACCTAAGATAAATCGGCCGTTGGAGATCATGTCGAGCGAAGCGACCTCTTTCGCCAATGTGATGGGGTCCCTCTCGATAATCAGACAAATACCGGTACCTAGCGCAATCCGAGAGGTGACTGCCGCCGCGGCTCCGAGGGCGACAAATGGGTCGTGCGTATGCCAATACATCTTAGGTAGGTGGGTGCCGCCAGGGAACGGCGTCGCGCGCGAGACAGGTATGTGCGTGTGTTCTGGGAAGAACAGGCTGTCCAAGCCTCGCTCCTCGACCGCCTGAGCGAGTTCAACCGGCTGAATGGAATAATCGGTGGGGAACATGGTCACCCCAAATTTCTGTGCTTCACTAAACGCCATGCTTGCCCCTGGTATGTGTTAATCAAGTGACCTTAATTGCACTAGCCGCTTGGTGCAATGAGTTCGAAAGTCGGACGACCAAACTCCATCAGAGATCAGAAAAGTCGCCGTGCCTGCCTTTGCCTGAAGCGAATCTAGCGGCACCCGCGGCCGTTTCACCAGAGGCGATGACTTCGCGTCCGAGCTTGGTCTCATGCACCAGAGCATCGGGAATATTCTTGTCCCACTGTTCATACGCAGAGAGCCGGTCATTGCGCATACACATTTGCGGGAATTGACAGAGTTGCTCTGCGAGTTCTATGGCAGCATTGAGTGCGCCACCCGGTGGTGCTAAGCGATTCGCCAAACCAATGCGCAGAGCTTCCTCCCCGACGACGGGTCGTCCGGTTAGGATTAAGTCCATGGCATGGCTGGTGCCCAGGAGACGCGTGAGGCGAATAGTGCCGCCATCTACCAATGGCACTCCCCAGCGGCGACAGAACACGCCAAAGACAGCATCTTCCGCTGCGACTCGTAGATCACACCACGCGGCGAGCTCGATTCCTCCTGCAACTGCATACCCTTCAACAGCGGCGATAACCGGCTTGTTCAAAAGCATGCGGGTGGGTCCCATAGGACCATCCCCACTCCTGCGGACCGAATTACCTGATCCACCAGCGACTGCTTTCAGATCTGCGCCTGCGCAGAAGGTACCGTCCGCACCAGTGAGGATAGCCACATCACTTTCAGCGTCGTCCTCGAATGCTCTAAAAGCGTCGGCAAGCTCGTTTGCAGTTGGCCCGTCAACCGCGTTGCGGGCATGGGGTCTATTGATGGTGATTACTCTAACGCGATCATGTTGGGTCACTTCAACGTTCATCGATACTCTCTGTACAGGAAGACCGTGGTATTTTACGTTGGGTGAGAAATACAAAGATAGGGATTGGGTATGCGACTAAAAGAACCTCGGATAAGCGCGTTAGAAGAAAGTCAGTGGGATGGCCCGGCAGCAGAAATTATGAAGCCTTTTCTAGCTCAAGGTCGTGTGTTCAACATATTCAAGACGTTGGCTAACCACCCGAGTCTTGCACGCCGGTGGATGGTTTTTGCCAACCATATTCTTGGCAAGTCCACGTTGAGTGATCGGGATCGCGAGATGTTGATTCTACGTATCGGGTATCTGTGCCAGGCTGGATACGAATGGGGTCAACACGTACAGATATCCCGCAACATAGGTATGAGTGATGATGAAATCCGGCTCTGCAAGACGGGTCCCGAAACGGAAGGCATAAATGAGCTCGATGAGCTTCTGCTGAGAGCTGCCGATGAATTGCACGCGGATGCACACGTATCTGATTCAACGTGGGCCGGCTTGTCAAAGCACTACAACACACAGCAGCTTATGGATGTCGTTTTCACTGTAGGGCAGTACAACCTTGTATCCATGGCGCTAAATAGCTTCGGAGTGCAGCTCGATGACGGCCTGCCAGGGTGGGACATCTGATGTCGGTGGCCCAGGGTAGGCTGGAAGGTAAGATGGCGATTGTTGTCGGTGGTGGGCAGACACCGGGGCATACAATTGGCAATGGCCGAGCAACTGCGATTAGGTTTGCGCAAGAAGGAGCACGGGTCGCCGTTCTGGATAAACGTCTTGAATCTGCACAGGACACCGTAGATTTGATTGTCGGTGAAGGTGGGAGCGCGTTTGCTCTAGACGTGGATGTGACAGCGGAAGAATCCTGCCAACAATCTATATCAGCGGCAAAGGATGAGCTGGGTCAAATAGACATATTGCACAATAATGTGGGGATTGGGGCAGGCGATTCCACGCCTGGTCGGGTCACCCAAGAAGTGTGGGATTCCTTGTTTAATACAAATGCGCGATCGGTGCTCTTCACCTGTAAGGCGGTCTTGCCTCATATGCGTGAACGAAGGTATGGATCGATCATAAATATTTCATCCGTAGCCGCGATCGCGAGCGCATCTAGTTTGACCGCTTACAAAGCTTCGAAAGCCGCGCTAAACGCATATACCCAGGCGCTCGCTATCAATAATGCAAAACATGGCATCCGTGCCAATGTCATCATGCCCGGGTTGATGAATACACCGATGGCCATCGAAGGCAACGTTGCGTTAGGACAAGATCGAGACGAGGTGATAGCGCGGCGTGATGCAGCTGTGCCATTGAACGCCCAGATGGGTTCAGGTTGGGACGTGGCAAATGCAGCACTTTTCTTAGCATCCGATGAAGCCCAGTTCATCACTGGAGTGTTACTACCTGTGGATGGTGGACAAGCAGCAAAAGTTGGTTAGAGCAAATGCACGCAGCTTGATGAAATCGTTATTCCAACGATGAATTAAGGGCGCGCTTGATAGATGATCTGCTTCTAAACATTACTTTTTTGCCCATTTTTCGGATATTTTTCAAAGATATGTCACTTTGTGTAACAAAATGGTTGACGGATGGGCTAACGTTAAAAATAATGCAGAATGTATATATCTTCGAGTAATGACCTAATTCACTCGAGATGAGAGGAAGAAAAGTACCGTTAGGTAACTCATAAAGAGTATCTAACAAAAGTACTAAGAAAAGTGCTAATGGAAAGAAAGCTAATAGAAAGTAGAAAGAAAGTGCTACTAGAAAGAGTGCTACTAGAAAGAAAGTACTAAGAAAAATAAAAAGAAAGACGCGACGAACAAATGGGCTTATGGGAGACCATAAGCACGATTGACTTACATGGGGCTATGAGGAGATCGACACGACATGAGAGTTGTAAATGCTGCGGTTGGCTGTACCTTGCTTGTTCTTGCCTTGCTGCACGCGTTTATTCCCCACACTAGTCCAAATGCCTATACCTACATGGTGATGTACGGGTTAGGTTCTCTTTTCGCGTTCGCAAGCCTGCATACCAATATGGGTCTAACTTTGGCAAGAGTTTTGGCCGTCGGCACAACGGCGACAATGTTTTTCTACTTCGCTGGATTTTTCCGCTTGGCACCCCATTTCCATGAGACATGGTATCAATCAGCCGCTGGGCTAGAAGGGGTTGGAATGATTCTTTCGGCGTTCGCCATGATCCCGATACTTTCTTGCTACAGCTGCATCCTGAAAGCAGATTGCAGAGAAAAGTTAGTTCGTCCAGGCAAGAGTACTTTCTTCGGCGTACCTGAAGGCGTGCAAGAAAAAACCAGTTAATCCCGCTCTGGCACCTCGTTTCTCGCTTTCCCGCTAATCCCTGTCAACCAATATGTCTCTGAGCCGTTGTTACTCCTGCACTTAGAAGTAGGAGATCGAAATGGCTCAGCCGCTCAGTCCCATCCGCCTGCAACGCAGCGTCTCGGATGGTTCGCTTGGAAATAATTCACTAACGAAAGCATGGCATGCGTTGGCAGGCTTTTGTCTATTAGCTTTGCTACTCATAACCACCGGGTGTGGCGGTGGGGGCGGTGGCAATTCTGGAACTGCTGGAGCCCAGCCGTCAGGTAACTCGCCGCAAACGTCCACCGGTGAGCTGATCGTCAGTATCACGGACGCCGAAGGCGATTTCGTGAGTTATCTCGTTGAAGTTGTCAGCTTGACGCTACACCGAGCCAATGGTGACACGGTCGAAACATTGCCGTTCACAACAGCAATTGATTTCACGGAACTCACTGAGGTCACAGAGCTACTGACCATTGCGAGCGTCCCAGAAGGTACTTATGAATCTGTCGTCGTGCGACTTGATTTTTCGGATGCAGAAATCATCGTTCAGAACGAGGATGGTGAAGCACTTGCCGTGACCGCTGTTGGTGAAGATGGAGCGCCACTCGCCGAGGTGGACGTACGCCTCAACCTCACGACAACAGATGTGATTCGTATAGCTGCTGGTCGCCCCGCAGCGTTTAGTCTTGATTTCGACCTAGATGCGTCGAACACGATCGACCTTGCTGCAGCGCAGGTCATCGTCGAACCATTTTTGCTAGCGACGCCTGAGTTGGAAACAGATCGTGAGCACAGAGTTCGCGGTGTCCTGAAATCAGTAGAGCTGGCAGAAAGCGAGTTCGATCTTCGCGTGCGACCCTTCCGTCATCGAACGGGACAATTTGGTGAATTTACGGTCGCGATCGATGAGGAAACGCAATTTGAAGTCGATGGTGAAGGTTTGACGGGACAAGCTGGTCTTGAGGCGATGGCGTCCCTCGACGATGCGGCACCTGTCGTCAGTTCTGGTGTTATTTCAATGGCAGGCATGGCCGCTGATATTGTGCTCGCAGGCAGCTCAGTTCCTTGGAGTGACGCAGATGTGGTGATCGGCGTGGTCACGGCTCGAGCAGGTGATGTCTTGACGGTTCGGGGGGGTCACGTCCTGTTTGCTGACGGACGCCGCGCATTTCGAGGTGAGTTTGCGGTGACTTTGACTGATGACACAACGATCACGGCCCCTGGTGTAGACAATGCAAACCTTTCGAAGATGAGCGTATCCGTTGGACAGCGTGTCGTCGCGTGGGGCGAGTTTAGCGATGACGTTAGCTTGGTTGCACAGCGAGTTCGCATGCGCATGAATCAGGTTACGGCTGAGGTGCTCACACCCCAACCAATGACTTTAGACCTATTTCACTTCAATGGTCGCCTACCGGGCGTGTTTGATTTCTCCGGCACTGGTGTGTCCCCAACGGAAGACGCGGATCCGGACAACTATGAAGTTGATACCGGGGCGTTAGGGCTGAGTACGATTGAAGCTGGCGATTTGGTTCGCGTTCGTGGCCTAGTGAATGAGTTTGGGATGGCTCCAGCAGACTATCTCGCACGTTCAGTCATAGACGTTCAAACGGATTTTCGCGCTGCTCTGTTGCAAGCCGGTTGGACTGAAGGGACCGCGCAACCTTTTTCTCGAATAGACCCTGCGGCTATAGAAGTTGATTTGAGCGAGGCACGTAAGGCGCTATCTGTACGGGGCGTTCCCTCGGAGTTCATTGACGAGCTTGAATCGGTAGTTCTTGCAGCTTCCGACAATGGTCGAGGTGTATTTGCAGTCGCTGTGCGAGGTGCAGGTGAAATGCACATCTATCGAGGCTTCTCAGATCTAGTTGATGAGCTCGTTGCGCAGCTAGATGCGGGTCGTTTGTTGCATCGAATCAGTGCGAAAGGTGGTTACAATGTTGCTGAACAAACATTAACCACTAAGCGTGCCGGATTTGTATTCAGCGAACCTGTTCCTGAGGAATGATCGAACTCTGCTTGCCAAAAGGGTCTCCTTTCCCGGAGGCCCTTTTTGCGGTAGCGATATCTAACCAATGGGTACAGCGGCAGAACTAAACCAGTTTCTGGTTGATGTAGAAAAGCGAGCGTTTGCGATGGCGATGGTGAGTGTAAAGAATAAGGATGATGCGTTAGACATTGTGCAAGACGTCATGATGACGTTGGCGCGCAAATACGCGACTAAACCGGCAAGTGAGTGGACACCGCTGTTTTTCCGAATTCTTCGCAATCGAATCACGGATCACCATCGATCAGGCTCTATCAAACGTCGGATCTTGGGCTGGTTTTCAGATGATCCGGAAGACGATATAGAACAAATAGCCGGACCGAGGATAGATGCCCCTGAGTTCCAACAAGAGCAATCAGATTTGCGCGATAGGTTGGGAGAGGCGATCGGCGCGCTGCCTGAGCGACAACAACAAGCGTTTATGTTGCGTGTTTGGGAAGGCATGAGTGTTAGAGAATCAGCCAGTGTGATGGGCTGTAGTGAAGGTAGCGTGAAGACTCATCTATCTCGCGCCACAGCCACCTTAAGGTCATTGTTACCGGAATATGAGAGTGAGTGACATGAAAGACAGTGATATGGATTCACCCGAAGACAGAGAATTTCAGCGTCGGGCACACGCTGCACTCAGAGACTCTGAGCAAGAGATAGATCTCGATGTGCGCGAAAGGCTGTCGGCCGCGCGTAGACAAGCGGTCATCGTCGCAGACAAAAATAGAGCCGCAGACACAAATATAGCCGCGGACAAGAATAGAGTCGCAGACAATGAATACACAAGCTGGCTAAGACCTTGGAGCATTGGTTTGGGTGGTAGTGCGGCCGCGGCTGTTCTCATGGTCGCCGTATTCGTGGGCTCGGGAGAACAAGAGTTGCCACCACTGGACCTCGATGAATTTGCCGTGGCGCAAGATGCGGAACTCTTGGAGGATCTTGAGTTTGTGGCGTGGATGCTTGCGTTAGAGACCGATAGTCCATCTGGTGAGACAGGAGCGGCGAATGATTCGCTCCGCTCGAGCTAATCGGTATTGGTGGTTGGTTGTGAGTTTTATATTCAGCCCTCATGTCCACACAGAAGACGTTCCAATTAGTGGCGACTTTTTGGAATTTCTGGGGTCGATGGTTGAGTCAGACGGGGGTTACATCAGCCCACTAGACCTGTACGAATACGAAGAAATAGCCGGTGAAGTGAACGAAGTGATTTCTCTTCCGGCCGAACTGGACGGTAATACAACGGAGGTGAAAAAATGAAGTACCTCATTACCCTTTTATGGCTGTTGGCCACGTCGCCAGCAATCGCGCTCGAGTGGCAGGAGCTGACATCTGATCAGCAACGCCTCCTGCAGAGATTTGAGCAGGAGTGGGACACAATTCCACAAGAGCGGCGTCAGCGCCTTTCGCTAGGTTCAGAGCGTTGGTTAACAATGGATAACACCGCGCGCGAACAAATGACCCAACGCTATCAACAATGGCAGGATCTGGATGGGACGAAACGTCAACGGTTGATGGGGCAATGGCGTAAGTTCAGAGATTTGACGCCGCGGCAACAACTTCGCATGCGGGAGTTCCAACGGCGGTTTAAGGCGCTGCCCGACACGCGCAAACGCGCCTTAAGAAAACAATTTCGAACGCTAAGCGCCCAGGATCGAGCGCGTGCGTTGCAACGGATGCAACAGCGTGCACGGCAAATGCAACGTCAGCAACAACAGCGTCAGCGCTCTATTGATCGACGACCGTGACGCTGTCTGAGTCGCTTGCAGGCTCCATGCTTCTATGGGCCAAGCGTTCGGCCCGGTTTGTCTCGGTCAAACTCGCCCTGGCGGAATTTTCCTGAGTCGATCTGCATTTGTTGGATTTGCTGCGTGACCGTACCTTCGTGGACACAAACGCGCTCAATGATCCGCCATTCATCCCCACGCTTTTCGTACCTGTCTAGATAGCGTCCATACCAGGTATCTAAATCCTCACTCTCTTTATGGAACAGATATGAAACGTTATAGATTTCACCTCGAGCGTGTGTGCCATCATCTTCGAGTTCGATTGTATGGTTGAAAATGCAGTGGCTGGTTGACCGCCAGCGTTGGTGTGATGCCATGCAATGATCGACGAAGGGCCAAGCAAGACCAACGTAGGTGCCATGATCGTCGCTTGCTTCAGGCCAATACGCTGACTTCATAAGGTCTCCGTTCAGTCTGTCTACACCACGACAGTACCGTTTAGCGCAATCTTCGATTAAATGAAGGTCGGACAACTGCTCAGTTGTATAGGTCATTTTTCTTTTTCCCGCTAATCACTTCTTTCTCCCACTAAAAAGACACCACTATGGAGCCAGAAAAGCGGTGTCCGCCCATTATCTTTCCATGTTTGCCGCTAAATTTGCTCTCTTTTAATCCTGAGTAGGGGGTATTCACGGTTTTAATGTCCTTCAAACCGATTTACTATCCGCCTCGCAGTAACACCACAGGGGATTTTTCCTCAGCATGGCGGAAGCGACCCGTAGCATTCGTAGCGCTCGACCTCAGGTGATGAGTGTCATCATCGGGATGGGCCTCTTTCACTTGGCTTGTTTAGCCGTAATTTTCACCGGATTTAGTACCGTTGCTATAGCCGTTGCGTTTGCGATGTATGTCGTTCGTGGCATGGGCGTAACAACCGGGTTTCATCGGTTGCTGGCACACCGATCATTCAAGACGAATCGGGTTGTGCAATTTATCCTTGCCTTAGCCGGGAGTCTGGCCGTGCAAGGTGGACCGCTTTGGTGGGTGGCACATCACCGCGCGCACCACGCAGAGACTGACACCGTCGAGGACATCCACAGTCCGGTGACACATGGGATGTGGGCAGCACACATGGGTTGGATGATGACGGATGATGCCTTCAATGAAAAAGGTACGAATTCTCGTGATCTGCACAAATTCCCTGAGATCAAATTCTTACAGCGATACTACGTTTGGTTGCTCGTCGCCCAAATTGCCGCGCTGTATGGACTAGGTGCATGGCTAGGCGCTGCCTATCCGGAGCTGGGTACAAGCGGCCCACAAATGATGGTGTGGGGATTTTTCATCAGCACGGTGTTCACGTGGCACGTGACATTTATGGTGAACTCGGTATGCCATCGATGGGGTGCGCAACCCTACGATACTGGGGATGCTTCAACCAACAACGTGTTTATTGGTATCCTTGCCTTTGGCGAAGGCTGGCATAACAACCACCATTTCTACCCCAATTCCTCTCGTCATGGACTACGCTGGTGGCAATTGGATGTGACGTACTATCTCATCAAGGCGATGAGTTACGTCGGACTTGCTTCGGAGCTCAAGTTGCCCAAAGAGTTGCGAACCGCTGAGTAAACGGATCGCACCTTGGTTCGTGATCTATCTTTGGCAAACTATCCAGGCAGGCCGATATCTAGGCCGATCTATCTAGGCTGGTTGATCTATCCATGCCGACCTAGCGGTTCGGTCCCCGATTCATTGGATAAGGCTGCCATCGTTCCAGTGTAACTTTTGGTAGAACGGTGGGGTTAACGCAACTCATTGGCCACTTTCCTCGTAACACGAGAGATACTTCGCGCCCTACCCGTCGACGTGTTTCTGGTCGCATACGCGTCGTCGCAGAGGCCACGTGTGGCGTCACAACCACGTTTTCCATTGTAAGCAGCGGGTTATCAGCTTCAGGTGGTTCTTGTTCTAAAACATCCAATGCCGCCCCCGCGATTTGCCCAGACTGCAGCGCCTCGATGAGCGCCGCCTCATCGATGATCGGACCGCGGGCGGTATTTACGATTACCCCGGTTTCCTTCATGCGACCAAATGCATCAGAACTAAACGCATGATGAGTTTCTTCGTTGTGTGGCGCATGGACCGAGATGTAGTCACTGCGCTCCAACATTTCCTCGAACCCGACAGGCACAACTCCCTCCTTCGTGATCTCAAGCTCACTGACATAGGGGTCATAAGCAATAATGTTCATGCCGAAGGCTTTGGCGCGGCGCGTGGTGCAATGGGAAACGTTACCAAATCCATAAAGACCCAATGTTTGCCCGAATAAACGCGGAATCTTGCTGAGTAATGGTCGTGCCTCATACCAGTCACCTTCTTTGGCCATCCGCACCATTGTGGGCGTGCGCCGTGCAAGGTCGAGAAGTAAACCCATGGCGTGATCGGCGACCTCTTCAATGAATACATCCGGCACGTTGGTGACGACTAAGCCTGCGTCTGTGGCGGCCTTGATGTCGACCATGTCGACGCCAACACTGCCAACGCCAATGCAAACGGCCTTACCGAGTGCCTCGATGACTTGCTCGTCGATCCGAAGACCCCACAAGAAGTGATGATGGCATCCATGTCTCTGACACCTTCGGCGAACTCTGCGGGCGTGTCAGCCCTTATCTCGATGATGTCAGCTACAGAGGACAGCGCTTCCAACTCAAGGGACCATCGTTCTTCGACGGTTTGATTCTGCGCTTGTTTTGGAAGTTGGATACCGACTTTCTTGCGTGGTGTCATTGGTGGATTCCCTTTTTTAAGTATTAATAAGGCATGCCCTGCGTTTCGACATACAGGGAATAGAGTGATTGAGAGGCGGTGATAAACAAGCGATTACGCTTTGTACCACCGAAGCAAAGATTGGCAGCGCCTTCCGGTAAATGGATAGCACCGATCTTGGTTCCATCTGGGGCGAAGACTTGTACGCCGTCATGACCGGACCCACCCCACCCAGTTGCAGCCCAAACGTTACCGTCTATATCTACGCGAAAGCCGTCTGGCATCGGGATGCCTAGGTCGACAAAAATGCGTCCATTTTCAAGCCTGTTGCCTGCGACGATATCGAACGCATGAATGGCATGAGGATGCCCTGGCTCGTGTGAAGCGCCTGTGTCAGCAATGTAGAGGGTCTTTTCATCTGGTGAAAAAGCGAGACCGTTGGGTTTGGCTAGAGATTCATCGACAACGCTCACGCTACCGGTCATGGCATCAAGCCGATAGGTCCGAGTCGGAAGTTCGAATTCTGCTCGATGACCTTCGTAGTTCCAATGGATGCCGTAGCCGGGATCGGTGAACCAGATGCCATCGTCTACCGCCACAACAATATCGTTGGGTGCGTTTAGACGCTTACCGTCAAAGCCATCAATTAGGACTGTGATCGTGCCGTCGCGCTCGGTTCTGGTGACTTGACGACTATCGTGTTCGCAAGTTAGCAAACGCCCTTGTTTATCTCGGGTATTGCCGTTGGCGTTATTTGCAGGGGAGCGATAAACCGAAACTGCACCAGAGTCTTCGTCCCATCGGAGCATCCGATTGTTTGGGATGTCGCTCCAAACGAGGCAACGCATGTCACCGAACCAAACGGGTCCCTCGGCCCAGCGTGCCCCGGTCCAGAGCCGTTCTAGGGCGGTTGATCCAAGGACATAGGGTTTGAATCTTGCGTCGATAACTTCGATGGCCGGGTCTGGATATCGAATGGGTGCCTGCCAATCCCTGTCGAGTAGATGATCTGTTTCGCGGGCCATGCTGTGCTCTGGTCTTGTCCTAGTTGGAGTTCAGTCGGTTCGTTAATACTGCGAGATGATCTCTTCCTGAAGGAGTTGAATACGCTCCAGGCCTCCGTCAGTCACACCGCCAAACATAATTTCAGCGACACCCGCCTCTTTGAATTCGCCAATGCGGTCGATGACATACTGTTTGGGACCAGCGACGGTACCTGGCCCTAGGTTTTTGACTGCCCGATCGATTAGATCTTGGTTGTCAGTGACATAGCAGGGCATAAGTAATGTTCTACGAATTTCTTTTGGGTCTCGCCCGGCATCCTCGCAATGCTGATCAACCACAGCTGCTTTGTGTTTGTAGTGCTCAAGTGCCATGCCGCCACCGGCCCAGCCATCAAGGTTCATGACGTCGCCGTATCGGGCGAGAGTGCGCAAAGTACGCTTTTCGCCAGTACCGCCTATCATGATTGGGATAGGTTTTTCATGGCTGCCTGGGGAAAGGCTTGCTCCGTCTAGGTCATAATATTGACCATGAAAATCGACGGGTTCAGTACTGTGGATGAGCAAACGCAGCACCTGAACGGCTTCTTCGAATCGATCTTGGCGTTCTTTCATACTTGGGAAGGACCAGCCGTATGCCTCGTGTTCCCGTTTGTACCAACCAGCGCCGATCGCGAGAGTGAATCTGCCGCCACTCATCGTGTCGATTGTCCCAGCAATTTTGGCGACGTGAGCTGGATTCCGATAGGTGTTACCAAGCACGAGATTGCCTAGTCGTAGGCGCTCGGTCATCCCCGCGACCGTCGCGATGGCCGTCAATCCCTCAAAAGCGGTGAGCGCTTCGCCTGGGCGATCAGCGCCTGGTGGGATGAAATGATCGGCAAACCAAACTGAATCCCAACCGCAACTCTCTAAGGCTGTGACGTACTGACGAATAGTCGGCCAATCGGTACGATAGACGTTTACCTGGACCCCAAATTCCATGAGCGTTCCCCTCTCCCAATCCCATACTATACCTGCATGAATTCTGGTTGGAATACAGACGCCGACCTGGTTGAACTCAAATCTGGGGTAACTCGTGTTCTGGTTGATCCGGTGATGGGTGGTTCGGTGGTTTGTTATGAGAGCGAGCGCCGTGGACAGGTGCAACCATGGTTGCAGCCACGAGGGGAAGGCTGCCCAGGGACTTTTCCACTCGTGCCGTTTGCTTCAAGGATTCGCAATGGTGAGTTTCAATACAAGGGTCAGACAGTTCGATTGGTCGCAAACAATATTCCTGAGCGTCATGCGATTCATGGTCACGGCTGGCAAAGCGAATGGACAGTGATGCGCCAGACAAAGACTCTAGTAGAACTGGAGTTTGAGTACATTGCACGTGACTGGCCTTGGTCGTATGTAGCCCGGCAGATAATTCAATTGCAGGACACCGTTCTCGAGATTTGGATTGAGGTTGCCAACCGCCACCTTGATGCAATGCCCGTAGGGTTTGGCATTCATCCCTATTTCCCGTTGACCCAAGAGTGTCGTATGGATACTCAGGTCTCGCACGAATGGCTTCTGGATGAAGAGTTGATGCCGAAACGTCGAATCGTTTGCGGAGACCGGTTTGCAACAGGCATCAAACCCGCTAAGGAGCGATTGGACAATGTCTACGATGGGTGGGATGGGGTCGTTCGTATCGAATGGCCAGAAACTAATCACTGCCTAACAATGACAGCGGACAGCGTATTTGGACGTCTTGTCGCATACAGTCCGGGTCAGAATTATTTTTGTGCCGAACCTATTTCAAATATACCCGATGCATTTAACATGATGTCTCGTGGCGAGAAGAACCATGGTGTGATTGTTATTGAACCAGGGCAACAGTTGAGAGGGTGCGTACGTTTTTCACCAGGTTCGATTGATCCGAGCGAGAGCAGCTGAAAAATATGGCAAGACTGATCGTCGGATTTACATTTGGATACCGGCCGGAGCGAAAATTTTGTCTCTGCCATTCCAAGTGTATGGGCGGCGGCGCGCTATTTTAGAGCGACTAAAACCCTACGCTCAGATCTTGACCAGGCGCCAGTCTAAGAATTACTCATTCTAATGACCGGTCGTTTAAGTATAGGTAACGGGATCTAGAACCCGAAACGATAGCGGAGTTTGATCACGAAGATATCGACGATTGGTTCATCGAGTGCATCGAAAAACAAGTCACTAAACGTCTCATCCATTTGATCCGGGAGATTGCTGCCGCGGGTGTAGACGACGAATAGGTCCGACAGTGGACCGATTTCCCAACGATATCTCAATTGCGCGGTTAGTCTTGAGACGGTGAAATCATTGATGGGATCAAGCGGATCGCGCATCGCCCGCGTGAGAGCGCCGTCGTTTGTTGGAATCGTATAAATATCCTGTTCATCAGCTCGAATGCCAGCCCATTGCATGGTTAGGCGCAGCTGTTGTTTGGCAGACAGAAAAAAGTCCATGGCAAGTTTGGGTTGGAATTCCTGGGCTCGAAACGTAAACATGTTGCGATCGAACATTGGATCGCTTTGGCCAAATACGAATTGGTGTAGGAGCCAACCATCCCGGTCGAAATAGTTGAGATCTAGGTCGACAGAAAATCGGTCGTTCGGTCGAAACGTCATGCCCAGAGCGCTACGTATAGTCCAATCACCGAGTTCTTCTTGCCGTCCGCCTAGCAAGGCGCTGAACGAGAACATTTTAGTGGTGTCGGTACCGAACGCGATTTCGCCAATGACACGTTCTTTTGTCTTGAAGTCACCATTGCCAAAACTATTGCGGTCATCCCACTTTGCAGGGAAGAAGTCGAGTTCAGTTCGAATCTCGTTCAAACTTTTTAGCGTCCAAGAGTTTCGTAAGAAGTAGCCGCCTCTAACCTGGCGCCCTTCTTGATTCCATTCATTACTGATGACGGCGGAGGTGCTTTTACTGCGCAGGTGCTTCAAACCTCTGCCAGTTGTGTGGCTATAGCGATAGATGACGTTTCTGGAGTCATTCCTTCGGATAAAACCTAGATCGCGGATGTTGAGCGTGTCCTCTAACCAGTCGAGGGAGAGTTGATGTTGTACACCCTGTTTGGGCTTAAATGAGATGTCGGCAAGCGCGCCGGTGCCTGTGACATCATCAACGTCGCTCGACATCAATTGGCTGTCAATCTCCCACAGACCATTTGGTGACAGCCAATGCGCATCGACGCCGTGAACGATTGCATCGTGGTCGCTGTACCCGACCATCGTGCCCATGTAGCCGACAGATGTACGTCCGCGACCCGTAGTCTCCCAAAGGAGACGGGCAACGCCGAAGTCCCGGCCATCACCCTCCACTCGAACAGGTTGCCCTGCGTTCGGACCCGTTTCTACGGTACCGGGTAGACGGACATCGTCCTCGAATGCGGAAAGCATGCCATAGCGAAATTGCCCGGATTGACCTGTCACTTTCACGGCGCCCAGAAGTTCAGATGGTTTGCCACGCTGGAACCCTTCGACGTCGACATTGTCTGGAATGTCCACACGCGGCGGTCCGCCGATACGACGAGTATTCAACAGCGTCGTAGGCTCTGGATTGAAAGTCGAGGTTGTTTGGCGAGAGCCACTACCAGAAGGACCTCGTCCACGCGTACGGCTTCGTGGCGTGGTGTTAAAAACCTCTCCGCCTTCTAGGAAGAACAGACGTTTTTCTGGAAAGAAAGTCTCAAATGCAGATAGATTTACGACCACATCATCTGATTCGACGACCCCGAAATCTGGATTTATGGTGGCAGTCACCTGAAGGCTCGAGCTTGGTTTCCATGATAAGTCGACACCGGCTCGGTATTCGTCCTCGCCATCGATCTCATCCAGGGTGTATGAAACGTTTGGATAAACCTCAAGCAAGCCTCGGGGTTCAACGCCCGGAGTTTGCATTTGCCCAAGGACAGACATGAAGGCCGGGGAGCGAAAAGACAGTGCAGGCCACGTCCATCGCTCATCGAGATAGGCCACCTTCCGGCTGAGATAGAAACCCAGATTGCGTTGCCCGTCTATGCCTGCTGGCATGGTCATCATCGACCAAGGCAAAAATAGTTCCGTTGACCACCCGTCATCTAGTTCAGCAGACGCGCTTTCCCAAGGTCCATCCCACTGTCTCGAAAATTGCCGTTCGGCTGCGACTTTGCCGTCCTGAACCGAACCGCCAAGATTGACTGTGAACCAATAGCCGTAAAGGCCTTGGCCAGATGTATCTAGCGTGATTTGCCATGAATCACGGTTCAGAAACTCGTCGCGACTGGACAGGCGAGGCAACAAAGTTTCGGGTGGCTGCTCCATGTGCACACCTATATATAGACCTTTGTCCGTATAGAAGAAGCGCTGGGTCGTGGCGTGCCGGGTTGGACCCATAGTGTCCGGGTCTGTCACCAATAAGTTGTCATAGCTAGGTAAGCGCTGCCAGAAATCCTCTTCTAAGCGCCCGTCCAATTTGAAGTCGAAACCGCCTTCTTCGAATTTAGCTAACGTAATGTCGACATCGGGGCCTTCTGTACTCAGTTGAATCGGTCCCATAGAGGAGGCTGCGAAGCTCGCTGAAGGTGACGCAGCCCCGCTCGGTAGTTGCGGTGTGGGTTCGATCGCTTCGTCTACCCCAGGTGTGGCTACAAAAGGTGTGGCTACAACAGGTTCGACCTCGGGTAGGACTTCGCGTTGTGTGATTTGGGTCGATCGAGGCTGTTGTGGCTGATCGCTGACAAGAATTTGGCTCGAAAACCCGGATCCGGATAAGGTGGTTGCCCACGCGTCAGGAACCCCGGCGGCTGCGGCTTGAGACCTCAGTGCGCTCAGATCGTGTTGGTTGTTAGGGATAAGGACGACTCGAAACATAGCGCTGCCGCGAACGTCTGTTTCCACGACAAAGGCCTGGATGCCGAGTGCTGTTTCCAGTTCAAGTCGTCGTTCGTCAGCATAGGTTCTGTTTAGAAAAGAACCAAGTACGAGCGCCTCGCGACTAGACGCTGTTTGCGGGTAGGCGATATTTGGCTGAGACAAGCCAATGCCAAGCAGGACGATACAGAACAGGAGACGATACAACGAATTCAACCTAGGTGAAGCCGGACTATTGTAAAGCGAGCGGGCTAGTTTGTCCGCCTTCAATCTTTGTCGACGAAAGCTAACTCACTTTCGGTCGACTAAAGTTTCAAAATCGAGAAGAGCTAAGAGTGACGTCAGCGGCGCTCCAAGCGTCCTTAAACTGGGCCATGGTCGTTTCTGCTGTCGTTGCATCGCCAGAGGCTGCCTGAGCTCTGCTAAGCCCCAAGAGACTAAAACCATTGCCAGGATTTTTTCTCAGATCGTCCCAGTAAACGACCGCTGCTTCGCTGGCGTAGCCACCGTCTAACAACAAAGCGCCTAAGACGTGGCGAGTTGGAAAATACCAATCTGGTGGTTCGTTGTAGAGGAGCGAATCTTCCAGCCGGGCTGCTCGGGAAAGGCTCGCGATCGCTGAGTCAATCTCCTTTTCCTTGGCTTGGATGTCACCAGCAAGGACGAGGTCCGCGATCTGCAACAATTTTGGAGCTGTGCCAAAACCAATCAGATAGTCTGCGGGAAGCGCTTCACGTAGTTTGGTGAGGCGACGATGTTCTTTCTTTGCCGCGCGTCGATTGCCTAGATTGCTTTCGGCAAGTCCTCGTGCGTAGTGCCAAACGCCAGTCATGAACAAATTTCCGGTGGCAGGTTTAGGCTCGGCAAGAATCTGTTCCCAAAGCCCGAAGCGCACCATCACGTACAGCGGCTGAGAAAGAAATGTTTCGAAGGCGCCGAAGGCATTGCCATTCATGTCGACAGGGATCTTGCTCTGCACTTCACGCGCACCAACAAGGGCATCTTCACTGCGTCCTTGGAACATAGCCGCCCAGACTAGAAAGTGCAGATTATGTGGGTAGTAATTCAGGGGATAGATGCCTTGAGCGTTGCATTGGGCGATGTAAGAAGAATCGGCATCACTCGCGCGTCGGTTGGCATCGTATGCATCGGCATAACGGCCGACCCTCATATAGATATGAGACGGCATGTGTACCATATGACCGGCACCAGGCATGAGCGGGAGAAGCGCATCCGCACTAGTTTCCCCTTCTTTGGGATGGACAGCCTCTACCGCATGAATGTAGTAGTGCAACGCCCCCGGATGTTTGGGGTTCCGACTGGCAACTGACTCGAGCGTTTCGGTGAGTATTTTGGTGTTTGCACGGGGTGAGCCATCTTTGTACCAATAATTCCAGGGAGAGAGGTTCATCAAAGACGCGGCATAAAGAGTGGCAGCATCTAGATCGTCTGGATAATGGACGACAAGCTCAGCCATCTCTTTCGCATAGGCTTGATCCAACGGGCTGCGATCGAGTGGCGCCACTGGTGCGTAACGTACTGCCAAAGCATCAATATAGGCCTGCTCACGTTGGCTGGCGTTTTCCTTTAGGGATACCGCCATCTGAATCGCCGCAAAAGCTTGCTCAGCAACCGCATCTTGCATGGGTAAGTTTAGATTAGGCCCCAAGACCAATGCCCAGCCCCAGTAGGCCATGGCGTTGTTCGGATCGAGTCGTGCAGACTCTTTGAAGCTGCGCAGGGCTTCCGAGTGATTGAAACCGTACGTGAGGCGCAATCCCTGATTGAAGAAATCTTGGGAGTCGGCGTTTTCCGTCGAGACCGTCATTGTATGGTCGCCAAGGCCTTCGAGGCGTGGTGCGATGGCTGATTGCGCAGTGGCAGGATCGGCCTCGATGGCTCTAGGATCATGGATCATTGCGTAAGAGGTCAGAGGCAGGGTTAAAACGAGCAAACAAACGGTGCGAAAGTTCATAGATATCCCTCTGGAGGCAGTGAATCAGACTATAGCACGGTGTTTATGAACCAGCGCCGATCTGCGATGCTTTGGGTTCTGGGGACCACGGGCTTGAGGATCGGGTCGAGGTAAATCGCATCCAAGGAACGGAGAGGGTAAGAATGTTGAGGTTGAGGTTGAAATTTTTGTTAGCGTGTTTGACGCTTTGTTTTTCACTGGGCGTGCGTGCGGCGGACGCCCCAGCACCGCTAACGATCGAGGACTTTGCGCGCAAACCGGTCATATCAAGGGTGGAGCTTTCCCCCGATGGGAAATACTTTTCGGGCATGATGTACCTACGGGGCCTGCAGACCTTAGCGATTGATGAGATCGATAGCGAAGACCGCCCATATCTCATCGCTGGTGATAACTGGGATATACGTTGGTACCAGTGGATGGGTCCGACTGACATATTGATGGGTGTTGCTCTACCGTCGGCAATCCAGGGGGCGCCCGTGATTGTGACTCGATTGGTCCATGCGGATGTCGCGTCTCGCAAGATGCGCATGTTGTTCGGCAAAGATGACAATCGAGGCTTCTTCCAAATTCAAGATCGAGTCCTGAGTTTTCTGCCCGATAAGCCAGATCGATTTTTGATTTCCGCATCGCGATTAGACCCGGGTCGACCTAGGGTCTACGAAGCTACCTTCAAACAGTCCAGGTTACCGCGTTCCGCCGTACAGAAGAGTATGGACGGCGTCAAAACTTGGTGGGCCGATGCGTTAGGCAACGTTCGGGCGGGGATAGGCCATACGGCGGATCAACAAGCGAGCGTATTCACACTTAAATCAGCAGATGGGGCATGGCAAGACTATTCCGCGCTCTACGACGATGGCTTCGAGGTGGCCGCACTACCGACGTTTGACCAGGATTTGGTATACGCCAAAAAACCGAATGAAGGAGGCTTCCGACCTCTCTGGCTTTTTAATGTGGCAACCGGCGAGTGGGTGGAAGAGGTCGCGTCGAGTCCTAACTCGGATATCTCTTCGGTAGGATTATCACGCGATGGCCAAAAACTCTTGTGGGTAAACTTTGAGAACGAAGCAGAAACGCGGATTATTTTTGACGAGTGGTACAAAGCGCTCAATGACACGATAGACAAGCTCTACCCGGAGACGCGCAATGGTATCGCGGCTATGGCGGAAAACGAGTCGAGGGGTGTGATGGTTTCGCGCTCCGGTTCTATTCCAGACCACTACTACCTATTCGACAAAGAGAAGAAGTCGATGTCGTTTCTGCAAACGAGTTATCCCAGCCTGCATGATCGTGCACCCGGTCGCGTGCATGCGGTGACCTTTACAGCACGGGACGGGTTAACAATCCCGGGCTACGTGACCTTGCCGAAAGATCTAGGACTAGACGATAAACCGAATATCCCATTTGTCGTCCACCCACATGGTGGTCCACACGCACGCGACTTTGAACGATTTGACTGGTTGGTCCAGATGATGGTGGCGCGAGGGTACGGCGTGTTGCAACTGAATTTTCGCGGCTCCACCGGTTATGGCCTGGAATTCTTGAACGCAGGCAAAAAAGAGTGGGGTCAGGCGATGCAAGACGACATCACGGATGGGACGAATTGGCTGGTTGAGCAAGGTTTAGCAGATGGCGAACGGCTCTGCATTGTGGGTGGTTCTTACGGTGGTTATGCAGCTGCAATGGGCCTGGCCAAAGAACCCGATCTTTATCAATGTGGTGTGAGCTTAAACGGCGTCTTCGACATTGTTGGTCTGGTTAAGTCGAAAAGTCGTTTCATAGGCGGGCGCTTCGCGACACGATTTATCGGTAATCTATGGAAGGATCGGGCCGCGCTTGTGGCAAACTCGCCGATCAATCTGGTTGACCAAATCAAAGCACCACTCCTAATTGTGCATGGCGAGGATGATCGCGTGGTTAGAGTCCGCCAAAGCCGCCGCATGTCGAACGCCATGCCACAGGCACGTTATGTGGAACTGCCGAATGGCGATCACAGCATCAGTCGGCCGGACAACCGGTTGAAATTCTCCCAAGAACTGATGGATTTCTTAGGCAAACATCTTGGAAATAGTACTTACAGTCTGTTCTAGGTAGCGGCGATAAGTCTTTGAGGGATAAGACGAAATGCAACTAGTACTGCGACAGTGAACAGAACGGCGAACAGATTGAAAGCAGGTAAATAACTACCTTGGGTGTCATAGATATAGCCGATCAATGGCATCCAAGTGATTGTCATCGGGAACATACATAAACGCAGCGAGCCGTATGCGCGTGCATATTGATCGGTTGAAAAGATGCGCGAAATTATCGCCGCTCGCACGGGGATCATGCCACCAAAGCCCAATCCAAACAGCGCGCCTGCTAAAAACAAGAGGCCGATGTGGGTGAACGCGGAAAAGCAAAGCATAGCTGCGAGGCAGCACCCGCAAGACATCATGGTCGCGATACGTGGATTGACTCGATCTATCAGGGCGCCAAACATCGGCTTGCTGGCAATGGCAATCGCGGAGGTAAATGAAAGGATGGTGGTCGCCCAATACTCGTCGATGCCGAGTTCTGTGTAGTAGAGGAACAGGTGGACGTTGAAGCCTCCGAAAGTCCCAGCCATCAGACCGAACGTAAAAACCACTCCCCAAAAAGGTACCGATTGCATAAAAGCGGTGTAGACCGTGAGTTCTGTGCGAAAGCGTTGCCAGCGGTTCGAATTGTCTGCCGTTTGCTCGGCGGGTGGCGATTCGGTTGCAGCTTCCTCGACTGGGTCTCCATCGGGTGCGAGTCCGAGATCTGACGGACGCTGTCTGACCAGTAAGAAAACCGCGGGCAGAACAATGAAGAGTACCACCCCGGCAAAAACAAGGTAACTCACACGCCAGCCGAGGCTGTTTAGCATATATAACGCGATCGGTGCCATGACGGTGCCTGCTGCGGAATAGCCCATGATCGCGACTCCGAGCGCGAAACCGCGTCTGCGGTTGAACCAATTCACCATGAGCTTGGTGTTTGCGGTGGTGCCGATAGCACCCATGCCAAATCCTAGAAAGAGTGCAGCAATGACGCTGAATTGAATTAGGTTCTCAACTTGCGAGAGCAGGGCGAAGCCAATTACGACAAAGATCGTTCCCACCAGCATGACATTGCGAATCGGGTATCGATCGAGCAAGAAACCAAGCGCCGGCGCAAAGCAAGCGCTGACAATGGAAACAGATGTAAAAACAAGTGAGATTTCCGTTCGGGAGGCGCCGAAGTCTATGATTTGGTCTCGAACAAAAACACCGCGCGAATATAGATAGATACCGCCACCGATAAAACCCAGTGCAAAGGCAAGACCGGCGAGGTAGTAGCCATAGAAAGTGCCAGATGCTTGTTTCAGTCAGTCTCCCCATTCGTGTAGCGGCGTTGGTCGATATATGCCTCGCGCTGTTCTTGCGAGAGATCCAACAGCTCTTGGTATTTGGGACGAGTCATATAGCGGGCTAGCCAATCGGCAATGAACTGATCATCGCCAATAACAGATTCTAGAAATGCCCTGGCGTTATGTACATACGAGGGATGTATCTCGGGCCCAGCCATGTCTGCCGTGAGTGGCGGATCCGTTAGGTGTCTCACATCGTCGCGAGATTCCAGTTCAATAGCCAAATCGTAGAGCATCTCTGCTGCGGTTGGGGCACGAAATCCAACGGAGTAGGTGATCGATTCGTCGATCGACTCACCCCAATGGGCAATTCCTGGAGGCACATAAAGTATATCTCCGGGGACGAGCGTGTGTTCGCTGGTTTGTTGAAAATCTAACAGAGTCTTCAATCCCCCGGACGTGTCTACTTCTGCTTCCTGGTCACATGTTTGCCCAAGGCGCCAAGATCTCTGACCGAATACCTGGATCAAGAACACATCATAGTGATCGAAGTGTGGTCCGACGCCACCTCCGGGTGTCGCGTAGCTGACCATGATGTCGTCGAAACGCCATCTTGGTAGAAAGTCAAAGGCATCGATAACGGATTGTGTGCGGTTCAGCCAAAGGTCTACCCCTTGCACTAGAAGTGTCCAGCCTGAAGCCGCTTGTTTTTGGAAAAAGTCGTCCGGAAATGGACCATCTTGGCGCGACCACGTCTCGCCGCTGCTTTCTACGACACGTGACTCCACGTGGTCTTCTAGCGCGAGCCCGGCGAGTTCTTCTGGAGTCACAGGTGCCTGGACCGTAATGGCGTCGCGAAAGATAGAAGGTTCGCGTTGCCAGTTATCGCGCAGAAAGACCTGTGGATCTAGTCCACGAAGACTCACTGCGACCGTGCGAAAGAGAAGTTATTCACTACTCGCCAATTTTGCTTGGACCCGAGCACCGCGGAGGATGTTTCCGACTGCTTGGTTACCTTCGTGACAAGCGTACTCATAGATTTTGGCACCCGCGCGAGACTCCATGGGAATTTCGACGGTCCACTCTGATTCATAGATGCTTGGATCCGAGATCGTGGCCTGCCAAATGATTGTATCTTCATCGACTTGGCGGAAGCGCTCGATCACCTTTAACTCCCGCGTAGACGGGATGCCTTTGATACGGCCTTGAGAAAAGCTGTTGGCGATCCAGCCTTGATCATTGAAACCCATTGTCTCTACAACCAGAGTGTCGTCTTCCCAGCGACCGCGCGGCTGACCATTCCAGGACTCAATAGCAAGTCGTGGCTGATTGTCTAAGGGAATGAACCTTGCCTCATGAATCATCTCGTAATAAATCATGACGGTGTCGGGTTGCTGAATGATTCGATAGTAGTTGTTGTACCCCGCTGGAAACATACTGCCGGGTATCCCCCGTGTGATACAGCGATCCCAGACACTCATATTTTCTGGATCATCAAAAGAGCGGTCAGCAATCGCATCGCGAATTGATACTGCGGTTGATCTGACGGGGACTCGTCCAGTTCGCGGTACGATAACTTGCGATGTCCGGCCTGTGCTGGCGACAGATGAACCGTTGTCGAGCCAACCCAAATTATAGCCGCCGACGTTGCCGCCCTTAGGTGGTGCTTCACCATTTGGCGTCACCGACGCTGCGTCTTTCTGGAGTGCTTCAGCTTTGCGATTAGCGAGAGCCGTTGCCTCCTCTTGGGTAAAGAATTCTTTATCCGCCTGGGTAACAGGCCGTTCGAAAGGGGTGAGCGTTTCGTTTGACCACACCCCTTGTAGATCTGGAGCGCCCCATTGTGTGCGTGGTTGTTCCCACTCGGCGTGACTAACACAGGTAAAAAATATGGATACTATTGCGCATCCGAGTTTAGTCTGGTGAAAGTTCTTCATCATGTATTCCTCCTACTCTCTTTATACCGGAACTTGTAGAAAACTACCCGGAGAAGTGATCGACGGCGATCGACGTGCGTCAGATCTGCGGGTTCGATGTGGTGGTGATATCACGGTGACATTGCATTATGGAAATACAGTGGATTGAACTTGTTGGCGCCCATCAAGTGCCCGTTTTCTTGTTAAGTTGCCCCCGAATTCACTAAACGGGAGTAAGTACTTGAAGTATCTTGCTGGCATCGTGGCTTTAGCCGCAGTCATCCTACTTGGCATATATCTGAACCTAGATAACGCCATGACACCTCTACAAGGAGGCCCCACCACCCCGCAACACGAAAATTCAATTGTTGAAGTTGATTTGGAGCCAGTTCGTACTCAACCCTTACGAGCTCTCAATAAACAAGTTGACGAACCGGAAGCCGTCGATGCCGATACTGAGGGTCCGGTGTTTTATCCGGACGATGAGTACATGCAACTCGCCGCTGAACATATGATGGCTGAGTACCGGATGAGTGTTGAAGAGGTCCAGACGTTGTCTGACCTTCATGTTCTTTTAGAACTAGTCGAACCCCAGTACTGCGAAAAGTATAACGGCGACGTGGAGCTGTTTGACTGTGAAGATTACCACTTTCAAAGTCCGACCCTAGTACACCCGTACTATGACTACCCGCTCGAGGCGCTTGAATCCATCGCAAATAGCGATGGCGTTGCAGCAGCAGTCCTCGCGAAAAGAATTGGCGCAAAAAATGTCAACAAAGCGCGGGAATATGCAATGCGCAGTGCGATCATTACGGGCAAGATCGGACCGTTGCTGCTCCATCAACAAGACTATGCCGAGGTTGCGCTTAAGCAATACTCAGCCCCGATTCGGCTTGAGACTGGGATAGAAAAAGGACTGCCGTTCGCGGTAGCGATGTACGCATTGGATGCGGTCACCTCAGAGCTGGGAAATCCATTACCACCCCTTGAGCCAAAATACCTTGAGGCGGCACCGGTCAGCATAAGAGAAGCCGTGGAGGCTCATACCGAGATTTTGAAAGAGGAGTACCGTCAAATTAGACGTGAACTTGCGTTGGAGGATCCAGCGTGAGAAACACTAAATTGTTGGGTCTTTTGTTACTTGTTACAACGCTCTATGCATCATCTGTTACCGCATGGCAGACACCCGAACACCCAAGTTCACGCAACTTTTGTGAAGCCTGTGGCGACTTTAGTCGGGCTGCCGGTGCGTACGACGCAACAAAATATGTGACTAATTCTGCTTTTGGGGATCACGCCTATCCGTTGTTCTATAACGCCCTTGGCACCCGATTTCAGTACACCCCATTTCAATGGATGAACTCGAACGGTGGACAAATTCGGCTTGAAAATGGCATTGGACAACGAGTGCTCGTTCGATGGGAGTTGTCACTACTTTCTGGCTTTCGGCTCATTTTTGGGAGTGATGTTCATATGACATTTCTATTAATCAATGAGTCCACGGGGGCTATAACGCCGTTGGTAGTTCTCGCACGGAGATATCAGATTCTGGAATTGTCAGATCCTTTTCGGGACGACAACGGCAACTATTTCGACGAGATTTGGGATGAAGAATATGTTGGCGTCGGTGGTGGTATAGGTGGTCTCGCATTCACTACCTTTTCCTCCCTTTCTGTCTCAGGCTCATCAGGTACGGTATCTATCGGTCCGGATTACTTGAATCCAGAAGCGGAGACAACCGGACACTGATAGCTAAACTAAAGTGTGCACCGACATGGTTGGTGCGCACTTTGTCAATTCCAAAGGATCGAAGAGGTTAGCAGTTAGGCGGCAGGAGCAACCGTTAGACGGCCGTCCACGCCAAACTGCTCAATCAAGTCGGCGACGAAGCCTGAGCTCTTAGCCTCTTCGACAAATGCACGTAGGTATTCTGCTGCGACTTCGCGACCTTTGGGAGTGCCTATCGCTTGTTGAACAGCTGTGAACTGACCATCGAGTAGGCGAGAACCAGGCAATTCCTCGACGGTATTTACCAACCCAGCACGTAGACCTGCTAACGCATCCATCTTTTGTTCGACGAAATCATCGAAGGCTTGGCGCCCTGGTGCTCGATGCAATTGTGCGTGTTGAATATTATCGGTGAGCCAAAGCTCGAACGCGGCACGTGCTGGCACTGCGATTTTAATGCCGGGTTGATCAACGTCTGCCAGGGTTTGGATCGACGATCCAGCTGGCACGAGATAGGTGGCTTCTATTTCTGAGTATGCGGCGGAAAACGAAATGTGCTCCGCGCGTGCCGGTTCTGCGCCGATCAGACCGATATCCCAGACATCATTCACGGCAGCATCAGCTAGCTCGCCGGGTGTCTTAAAGGTGACGTATTGAACCTCAACATCAAGTCGTCGCGCGACTTCTGCGGCCATACTTGGCGACACACCTTCCGGTTCTCCACCGGCAGACTTGCCGGTCACGAGCAAAAAATTGGAAAGGTTTATACCAGCGCGTAGTACGCCAGTAGGCGCGAGTTCGGCGCGGACCTCATCTAGCATTGTTACTTCCCTTATTCGCTTTAAGCTGCAGGTAGCTTGGATTGGTCGACACTATAGAGATCGCAGACTGTGTCGAAGCACATTTTCTTGACTTCATCAGCAGGCACATCGCTCATAACATCATCGAGAATGCCCATCGATTTGGGCCAGATTGAGTCGTGGTGAGGATAGTCATTACCCCACATCAGATTCTCTATGCCGATCCCATGCCGCGTCGCAACGCCGAATTTGTCATCTTCAAACGTAGCGATAAAGTTGCGACGAAAGTACTCGCTTGGCTTCATAGTCAAATAGTCGACTGCATGTTGTGGGGTACGGTAGGCAGCATGATCAAGTCGTTCGAGCGTGTGGGCAAGCCAGCCGATTTCGTATTCGGCGATGACGAATTTTAGTTTCGGAAAACGCTCGACTACACCACCACAAATGAGATCGATCATCGCGTTAACAGCGGTCGTAAATGCCATGGTGTATCCCTTGATTGTGCCTCCCGGTGTCCCCCAGTGTTTCGGCATGCCGCCATCGGGCGACGTCCCAACGAATATGTGCATGGTTAAAGGAAGGTTCATCTCTTCCGCGGCTGCCCAGAAGGGGTCGTAATCTTCGTGATGATAGGGGCGATCGGTGGGCGTGTGCGTTGGGATCATGAACCCGCGTACGCCAAGCTTAGCGGCTCGGGTCATCTCTTCAATAGCAAGGTCAATATCTGGAATGGGGAGGCATCCGATACCGATGAGTCGGTCGGGTGCATTGTGGCAATACTCGATAATCCAATCGTTGTGACGTTGGAACGCGGCATTCATTATTTCTGTGTCACCAACAGCCCAAGTGAACATGTTAAGGCTGGGGTACATTACCTCACCTACGATGCCATCTTGTGCTTGCTCGAGTAGACGCTTGTCGCCATCAAGAACACCCGGATTTAATCCTTCGTAGCCGCTGTTAATTAGATCCTGGGTTGCCGGATCATCTAATCGATTCCCGGCGATACCCATTCGGGCGACGGGTAAGGCGACACGATCACCCAGTACATACCAATCACCAGGTTTGCCTTTGTAGTCCCGAACAATCCGCGGTGCCTTGTCACCGTACCGTTCTGCGAGACCCGTAAAACAGTCGGCATGTTCGACGATGTGTGAGTCACCTGAGTAATATTGCATGGTGGTATCCTGTGTGTAAATTCTTGTTACTATCTTGTTCGCGAGTCGCGCTGTGAGAGCCCTTAAAACCCAGCTTGTTTGTCAACAACACCCGTTAGCGGCGAACCGGCTTGAGCGAGGCGTAAGTTCTCACAAAAACGCGCTATGTTCCGAGGGCCGCGTAGCTGGCTGGCACCGGCCGTGTGTGGGGTCATTACGACATTGTCAAAGGACCACAGCGGGTGCTCAGCAGGCAATGGTTCTTCCGGTGCCACATCTAACGCGGCGCCCCCACAACGACCGTCTCTTAGCGCTGCGACTAAGGCATCGCCGTCGATAATCTCGCCACGTGTGACATTCATTATTAGAGCGCCATGACGCATCGCTGAGAAAGCGTGATCGTTAATGACCCCTTGAGTTTCTGGCGTTAGTGGCGCCCCGATTGCGACGACGTCCGATGCACCTAACAAGTCATCTAACCGATCGAGTGTCCAAACTTCTTCTACCCCGTCGGAGGCTGGTACCGTTAGTGCGTCAACCGCGAGAACAGACATCCCGAAAGCCACAGCACGTTTCGCGATCGCCCTTCCGGTGCCTCCAAAACCGACCACACCCATGGTCATGCCTTCAAGTTCGATTTCTTGTGAGCGCATTTCAGGTCGATGATTCCAACCGTCTGGACCTAGATTGATAGCGGTTTTGATTTGTCGTGTGAGGGCTAGCAAGAGACCGAACCCTGTGTCTGCGAGATGTCCTCCGACCAACCCTTTCTCCCCTGTGAGGGCAACCTGGGACTCGCGCATAGCTGGGTAGAGCATGCCGTCCATGCCGGAAGCAATCGCGTGGATCCAACGCAGTTTGGGCGCGGCATGAAAAAGAGGTTCAGGCAGGTAGCCTAGAATGACATCAACGTCTGCCGCTTCCTCTATGGCTGCCCGCATGCCTTTCGCCACGCGTATTGTAGATCCGGCGGGCGCGGCATCCTCGATTGATTGCAACTCTTCGTCGCTAATTGATGGGAGGGTCAAACCAAGAATCACCTCGATCGTGATCGGCCCATCAAGGGTTATTTGTGCAGTACTCACTTAAGAATTAGTCCCCATTTTTCAGTGCAGTCAGACTCTTAACTTTACGATTCTGAATACACCCCGTCTAGGACCGGTAACGATGAAGTCTGACTGGCGAGCATCGGAATTAGGCGCGGCAGGTTGTAACGCCGCGAAACAGTTTAAGTTTCTGGCGTTTGCTAGAATCAGGTCTACTAACAGAGGGGAACGCTCTCGTGAAATGGGTCATTCGAGTTGTCGTGCTGGGACTGTTTGTCGTCTCAGCTATTTACACATTTGGCATCGGCGCCTTGGTGGGTAAATTTGCGCCACAGCTCGCGGAAGAATCCATGGCGCGCTCTGCACCCTTGCTAATGATGTTTGCTCCCGAGTACGAGCCCTGTCAGGGCTTGGCGGCCTTGGATTGTGGTTTTCGAGACACTGAAGGACGAGAGGAGGTGAGCTGTGCTGGCTACGCCGACGAGCGGTCGGCGGTGCTTATGACTTTTGGTCAATCGAACAGTGCTAACGCGGGCCAGGATAAATACATTCCTGTTGGCGCTGTCGCCAATTTCAATATTCATGACAATAAGTGTTACAAGGCAGAGGACCCTCTGCTGGGCCCGGACGGCCAAGGCGGGTCGGTTTGGGGCGTCTTGGCCGACAAACTGATTGTTGCAGGACATTACGACAATGTCCTCATTGTGCCGTTTGGCATTGGAGGTTCGTCTCTAGAACAATGGCAACAAGAAAGTCGATTTTTCCCCATCCTTGTTAAAGCCGTAGGCGCCATTACGGAAGTCGGGATATCGCCCACGCATATCCTTTGGCACCAAGGCGAAACAGACGCAGATATTGGTACTTCGGAAGACGAGTATTTCGACATGTTTAGCGCATTGGTCGAACATGTACGTGCTGGGGGGATTGCTGCACCCATCTACCCAGCAATCGCCACGCATTGCCAAATCTCGCTTCCTGGTCGCGAGGTATCAGTCCAACCAGGAACGACTTCCGTACGTCGTGCCCAAGAACGTCTGCCGGTAATCTCCGGCGTAGTGCTAGGACCTGACACAGATGTCATCCAAGGTTCACTGTATCGGCATGACAACTGCCACTTCAACGCCAAAGGCATGCAGGCGCATGCGGGTGCCTGGCTTGGCGCGCTGACAGGTAGCCCGCGTTAAGCCGTTACTCGACTTAACCGCGCCCTACAGAATCAAAACCATGGAGAGTTTATGAGTACGTTTACGTCGAAGACAGATCAGATTTTGGTGTCGTTAGAAAATAGAGTTGCGACGATTACGCTGAACAGACCCGAGGCGCGTAACGCCCTATCACCTGAGCTTTCTGCAGGCTTGCGGGAAGCGATCCAGTGGGCGAGCACGGATGATGAAGTCGGAGCAGTACTACTAACTGGTGCTGGATCCGCATTTTGTTCAGGCGGTGACGTGAAAGCCATGAGTAAACGAAATGAAGGTGGAACAACAATAACCGCCGAGATGCAGTTCCGTGATTTGCAGGCGCGACACCATGGCATTGGTGGGGCGTTGGTGGCGATGCGCAAACCAACGATTGCGGCGCTGCCGGGTCCAGCTGCGGGGGCCGGACTCGCGCTCGCGTTGGCATGTGACATACGAATCGGCGCTGACAACGCGCTATTGACGACGGGATATGCAGCGATAGGGCTCTCCGGTGACTATGGTATTGCCTGGCTGCTCACTCGGGTCGTTGGTCCTGCGAAAGCGCGGCAATTGATGTTGACCTCGGAGCGGTTGCAAGCCCCGCAAGCAATGGCTGTGGGTTTGCTCAATGAAGTTGTCTCCGGCGAGACGTTACAAATCCATGCGACCGAGTTTGCCGCCCGTTTGGCGCAGGGGCCAACGGTTGCTTACAGCTACATCAAAGACAATCTGGATGAAGCCCTATCGATAGATCATGCAACCGCAATTGATCGCGAAGCTGACCGCCTTCTCAAGGCGCGCACTACTCAAGATCATAAAGAAGCGGTGCAAGCTTTCGCAGAGAAGAGAGCGCCCAAGTTTACCGGTATCTAGCTTTCTACAACCCATTGTTAGGGGATACACAATTTTCACCGTACACTCCACAGACCGCATCAGCGTAAAGAGGGAAGAGAGTTGAAGTTTGGGATTTTTTACGAACATCAGATTCCGCGACCGTGGACTGAGCAAAGCGAATACGAACACTTTCAAAATGCCCTTAGCCAAATCGAAATCGCGGATCGTTGTGGCTATGACTATGCGTGGCAGGTGGAACATCATTTCTTAGAAGAGTATTCCCACGGTTCTTCGCCAACTGCATTTTTGTCAGCCGCCAGTCAGAGAACTAAGAACATTCGTCTCGGTCACGGTGTGTTTCAGCTGACGACCAATCACCCCATTCGGGTCGCAGAGCAGGTCGCAAACTTGGATCTGTTGAGTGGCGGACGAGTTGAGCTAGGTACTGGTGAAGGTACTGGTCCCACAGAACTCCATCCTTTTGGGGCAAAAGTTCGAGAAAAGAGGGACATCTACGAAGAAGGGCTACAAGCGCTGTTGCCTTGTTTCACCAGTAGCGACTATGGCTTCGAGGGCAAGTACTGGCAATGGCCGCGCCGTAATATACTACCTAAACCACTGCAGAAACCGCATCCCCCATTGTGGGTTGCTTGTTCGAACCTAAATACGATCATGTACGCCGCAAAGCGGGGTATTGGTGCGTTGGGATTTCAATTTGCGAGTCCAGAGGGCGCGACCGCGTGGGTAAATAAGTACTACAACATAATCGCGAGCGACCAGGTCGAAAAGCTCTGCGAATACGAAATGAACCCAAACTTGGCGATAGTCTCTGGGTTTATGTGCGCGCCAACCGACGAGGAAGCGCGCGCCAAGGCAGATGGATGGACCTTCTTTATTTTCTGTCTGGAGTACAACGGGACGCATGACTATGCCCCTGGGACCGTCGATCTTTGGAACGAATACCAAGCCTGGCGCTCGACGGAAAAAGCGGAAAGAGCATTTGAGACAGGCTTAATCGGGTCCCCGGACACCATACGGCGCAAGTTAAGGGAGTATGCCGAGAGCAACATTGATCAAATTATTTTGCTCAACCAGTCCGGCAAAACTGCGCACAGTGACATTTGCAGCAGCCTCGAGCTTTTTGCCAACGAAGTGATGCCAGAATTTCAGGCCATGGAACCAGAACATCAAGCGTGGAAACAAGCGGTCATGGCTGGTGAGATTCAACTTGAAGACCTGGATATCAATCCGCACAAGAAGCTTGCTGTCGCAGGCGTCATTGATCCGGAAGCGCAAAAGAGACCTGGCCAAGCTGAAATTCAAGAGATAGCGAGACGAAAAGCCGCCGAGGCGGGAGAGAGTTAAACTGGGATCGAGAAGATGAACTATAAAGTAAACAACCTAACAAGCGAGTCTACGTTAGATGATCAAGTCGTAGCCGAGTTTGGACATATTGTCCTGGCACATGCGGATGACCCGTTTCCAGAGTTAGTTGTCTGGCTGCGATCCTATTTAGAGTCGGACCTTGTCTATGTTGGTGAGCTTTTTGGCGAATCCAGTGACCTGATAAACGTTTTGGCCAGCGACACCAGTGACGATAAGTATGCACTGACGAATCCGTACACTCTCTGTGACGCCCCCTGCCGAGAAGTGATACAAGGCAATACGGTTGGGATCGTTGACAATGTTGCTGATATATACCCCGAAGACAAGTTCTTTGTTGACTACCAATTTAAGTCCTATTGTGGAGTACCCCTCGTTGATCAGCAGGGGATACCTATTGGCTTAGTGGTTTCAGCTGGGGTGTCTGAACTCTTGGATCGAGACAAGACGCTGTCCTTGTTGGGCGCCTGTGCACATGCGCTTTCCGCTGCGCTTGACGCGCGGATGATTGAACAAAAATTGCGTCGCCTGCATGCCATAGAACACGTCCATCCAGATACGGTTCTGGAAAAAATTGCGTTAGAAGCTTGTCGAGAACTTCGTGGCAAAGCTGCGATCGTTGTTCGTTGGAATGAACCTTCCGGCGGTACTGTGCTTGCAGCTGTAGAAGGCGGCGAAATAAGACAGGACTTAGTCGCCGCGACTTTGGACTTTGACGGTCTACCCTGTGCAGAAGTCAGACTAGCGGGGGACAGATACAAAAACGATTGTGCTTCTGAGACCTACCCGAAATTGGCAGGTGTCCTGGGTTGGGAGCCAGTAACCTATCTTGGCGAATGCATAGGTTCTGCAACAGGGGACGTGCTTGGTCACGTCGCGGTGCTCAGTGAAACTAAAATACCAGAAGACCTTACCAAGGGCGTCTTTTGGCCAATTTTGTCGGCCAGGATTGGCTTGGAGCTGGAACGACTAAAACGCGAGAGTGAGCGAGCGGAACTCGCCCAATCAAGGCTTGACCAGCAAAAGGATGAAAGCATCGCTCAGATTACAGGGCACGTTGCGCACGATTTCAATAATTTGTTGATGGGCATACAAGGTAGCGCCGAACTCAGCCTGCACAGTAGCGAAGTGCGTGAATTGCATAAATTCGCGGAAGGCATAAGAAACGTTACCGACAAAGCGATAGATCTTGTTGGGGATCTGCTCAACTACTCAGGAAGAAAGGTAGCAAGGCGGAATGCTGTGGGACTGGCGGAAATAGTCACGGGCAGTGAACGGTTGTTACGGATGTCGGTTGATGGACGTACGGATATCACAATCTCCCTGGCTGACAATGAAGTTTACATCTACGTTGACCCTGTACAATTTGAGCAGGTGTTACTTAACCTGGTTCTTAACGCGGCAGACGCGTGTGCCGGATCTCAAACTCGCAAGATCTCGGTTAGGTCAGGTGTCACCCAGGTCCAACTATCACAAAAAGCCGACTTCGCAATAGGATCCCTAGAAGCAGATCGCGAGTATGCGTTTGTTGAGGTGAGCGATACCGGATCGGGCATCGCGCTCGATCAAGTGGCGAAAGTCTTCGATCCATTTGTGACGACCAAGGCGCGTGGCAGAGGTCTTGGTCTAGCGGCGGTCCGAGGTTTTGTCCGCAATCATGAGATTAGCCTACGTGTCCGTTCGCAGCCGGGTCAGGGTACGCAAATCACGATCTTGTTCCCCACGGTTGCGGCGCCTAGCGCGGCAGTGACAGATGCTCTGGACGAGATGGCGACTACGACCAGTGTCGGCGATCCGGTATTGGTCGTTGATGATGACGCCCTGGTGCGAAAAGTTATTTGTGGATTTTTGCAGATTGCAGGCATTTCTCACATCACAGCAGAAGACGGTGAACAGGCTCTGCAAAGTCTGAAAGACCAAAACGTGGCGGCAATCATTTCTGATATCGCCATGCCGCAAATGGACGGCCTTGGGCTGTTAAAAGCGGTCCGTGCCGATTATCTGCAAGTCCCCTTCATTTTGATGAGTGGCTATACCGAAGCCACGCTAGATCACCAAACCTTGGATGAGCATACCCACTTTATCGCAAAACCATTCCGAGAGGCCGCCCTGATGAAAGTACTCTCCGACGTTATGGTTGAGTCGCCACGAACATAGCTGTGTGAGCTTAAGTTGAGCAGACGGATTCTAGTGGTCGGTGGTGGCATCGGAGGGCTTTCGGCGTCTCTGAGTCTCGCACAACTTGGTTTTGCGGTAACCGTTTTTGAGCAATCTAATGAGTTGGGTGAGGCAGGCGCGGGCATTCAGCTATCGCCAAATTGTGCGCGGGTTCTGCATCACGTTGGATTGGCCGATGCCCTCAATAAAGTCGCATTCTTGCCTGAAGCGACTCAGTTTAGGCAGTGGCGGACTGGTCGGGTAATTAGCGAAAGTCCACTTGGGGAAGACGTCGTGAACACCTACGGCGCCCCGTATTACCACATACATCGTGGCGATTTGATCACAGTACTTGGGACCGCTGCACGCGCGCACCCAAATATCACAATCCTGACCAACGCGCGGGTGGATGGCTTCCGACAGGATGGCGACGGAGTACTGGTAAGGGTTGGCGAACAAGAGCATGAAGGGGATGTCTTGATTGGTGCCGACGGTATTCGTTCATTCGTTCGTGCACAGCTGTGGGGAGAACAGACGCCACGTTTCACGGGCAATATTGCTTGGCGCGCATTGGTACCCAGTGCCCAGCTGCCGGATTACTTTGTGCGTCCCACGTCCACGGCGTGGTGGGGACCAAACAAGCACTTTGTCCATTATTACGTCCGCGGTGGAGAACTAGTTAACTGTGTATGTGTGATTGAAAAGGTGGGATGGGAGCTGGAGTCATGGACAGAGTTGGGTGACCTGCAGGAATTAAAGGCTGATTTTTCAGGTTGGCACACCAGCATTCAAGAACTCATCAACAACATGGCTCCTGAGACGCTCTTCAAATGGGCCTTGTTCGATCGCGAACCAATGCCGGGGTGGGGTTGTGGTCGCGTCTCACTGCTCGGTGACGCCTGTCATCCGACCCTGCCATTTATGGCGCAGGGTGCGGCGATGTCGATCGAAGATGGGGCAGTGTTGGCCATGTGTCTAGATAAGATTGATTGTGTTTCGCAAGCGCTCATGAAATACGAGGCCTTGCGGATGGCAAGAACGACAAGTATCCAAACTGGTTCCAGACGGAACGCCAAACTTTTTCATTTGTCGGGTTTACAAGCCTGGGCACGAAATAGGGCAGTCCGCGCCGCAGGAAATCGGACCATGGATAGGCTTTTTCGATACAACGCGTACGAAGCGTTAGAGTAATCTTTACCTGTAGGAGGTTGCCATGGCACCCACGACGAAATTTCATCGCAACGGACCACTATCGAACATCAAGGTCATTGATCTTTCCGCAGTGCTGTCCGGCCCTTTGGCAGCCGGTTATTTAGCTGACCAAGGCGCAGAGGTGATAAAGATTGAGTCTTTCACCGGCGACATAGTGCGCTTGATGGCGGGCGATGGTGCTGGTGTCTCGCCGGGTTTTATTGCTGGGAATCGCGGCAAGAAGGGGTTGTCAGTAGACTTAAAAACCGAACGCGGGGTCGAACTTGTTAAATCCATCGCTGCGACCGCCGATGTGTTGATTCAAAACTATCGTCCAGGTGCGGTGGATCGCATGGGTCTAGGGTATGACATGATTAGGGCGATAAATCCGCGATTAGTCTATTGCTCGATTTCTGGATTTGGACCAAGTGGGCCTTATTCGCACAAGCGTGTTTATGATCCTGTGATTCAGTCTTTGTCTGGACTTGCGGATATACAACGAGACCGTGATACCGGTCGACCAAAGATGATTAGGACTGTGATTCCGGACAAAACGACGGCGCTGACCGCTGCCCAAGCGATAACCGCTGCACTGCTCTCTCGTGCCACGACTGGTGAGGGTCAACACGTTGAAGTGGCTATGATCGACGCAATGATCGCCTTGGTGTGGGCAGAGGGGATGTCTGGATACACTCGCATTGGCGATGAGGACAAACCGGCTGGCCAACCGACGCAGGATCTCATTTTCGAAACATCGGATGGTTACATCACAGCTGGGGCAGTATCGGACTCTGAGTGGACCGGGATGTGCAAAGCACTAGATCGCGAAGCTTGGTTGGTCGATGAACGCTTCGCTACAGCGGCGGGTCGGGTCAAGAACAAGACAGAGCGCCTCAAGTTGACCGCAGAAGTCATAAGCCAAAAACCGAGTGCTTATTGGTTGCAGATAATGGATGAAAACCAAGTGCCTTGCGCGCCGGTGCTTACACGCAAAGAGTTACTCACTCATGAGCAGATCGTGGTCAATGAACTTATTGAAGAGTTCGAGCAACCCGGGGTAGGACGAGTGCGACAAGCGAGACCGGCCGCTAAATTTTCTGCCACACCGGCAGGTATCCAAGGCGTCGCGCCTAGCCGCGGAGAGCATACGAGAGAAGTGCTGGTGGATCATGGTTTGTCTGAGCCAGAAATCGATGAACTCTTTGAGCTTGATGTCGTACGGTAAATTGGTAACCCATCAACTTACTCAGGTGATTCCATGACGACGACGCGACCGATTGAGCTTGGATGGTTCCTGCCTACAGCAGGTGACAGTACTGCCTTTGGCGTAGCTGATGCAGCAGTTGATAGTAGCCCGGAATTCTTTTCTCGGGTTGTGGCGGCTGCTGAAACTGCAGGGTTTGAATACTTGTTAATACCGGTTGCGAATCAGTGTTGGGAGGCTTACATCACTGGCGCGTTTGTCGCAGCCCAAAGTAAAAAAATTGCACCGCTGATAGCGGCGCGACCAGGCTATGTGAACCCGGTGTTGCTGGCCAAAATGATCGCTACCTTTGATCAGATGAGCGGTGGGCGAATATGCGTGAACTTGATTGCCGGACAGGCTGATGAAGAAATCATGTCTGAAGGCGTCAAGTTCAACAAAGAAGACCGGTATGCCTTGATGGAAGAGGAAGTAGCCATTATGAAGGCACTCTGGACCGCTGATGGTCCGGTCCACTTCGAAGGCCGCTTTCACCATGTAGATGGTGCGAGCATTAATCCTAAACCGTTGCAGCAGCCGTATCCCAGGTTCTATCTGGGTGGCGGGTCGGAAGAGGCGTGGAATCTCTCGGCAAAGCATTCTGACGTTCACCTCTTTTGGGGGGATACGCCCGAGCGAATTAGCGAGAACATAGCCGACATCCGAGCACGAGCCGCAACTCACGGCAGGGATCAAGCCATCGGATTTGGGATGCGATTGCAAATTATCTGCAGAGAGACTGAACAAGAGGCACTCGAGGCGGCTGACCAGCTCATTGAGAATATTCCAGAAGCCTTGCGAGAACGCTTAAAGCGCATGACGGCCAGCTCCAAAGCCAACCAACGTGTGCAGGAACTGGCTGCCGAGAAGGGGCTTTGGATTGCACCGCATTTGTGGACAGGGTTGACCCGTTTTAGACCAGGCGCCGGTATCGCGGTGGTTGGTAATCCTCAGCAATGCGCTCATACGCTACAGTTGTTTATTGACGCTGGCTGCGACTCTTTTTGCCTTTCTGGCTACCTCCACGATGAGGAGGCGGAACGATTCGGGCGCATGGTGCGACCGATGCTTGCACAGCAGAACCCTGGTCGCCTCCCCGCCCCGTAAGTCGACGGCGTACGGGTCTCTATTCTGGAATGACGCTCCAGGTATGGCGCCAGATCGCCCAGTTGCCATTGTCGCCCTTAAGTAGGACATCAAAGTATCGGGATACCGTTCTAGAATCGGTTAGCGCACCAGGCTCGCTGATACCTTTGCTCGGATTTTTCAGAGCTAAATTGATGACGTAGACATATTCTGCCGTCGCGGTGTTCCCCAAAACTTCAATCGTTGGCGCTTGCACGACCTCTATATGATAGGTCGCCGCTTCAAACACTGGTTTTAGAAAACCGGCGTAGTTGTCTGCGCCAACAATAGCGCCCGCACCAGGTGGTAAGAGGCGAACTTCCGGATGCAAGGCGTCGACGTAAGCTGCTATATCCGCATTCTCTACAGCCACGCGATAGTCCGCATAGAGTTGTTCGATCGCATTTTTGTTTGAATCGGATTGAGTGTTTGCAAACACCGGGGCGATGGTTACCAGGATCAAAAGGAGCAGTGTCTTTCGAGCTGTGCGCATACACACGACCTCACGTTTACTTGAATATGCCGCTCAAGTTAACACAAGGTACTGTAAATATAGTTGTGAGCAGATGAGGCGGAGGCTACTCAGACATTTGTTCCAGCTCTTCAAGTTCGCGTGCTCGCGTTGCCTTAGTAAGCCAGAATAGAACTTCCGGGATTGAGAAGAGAACTTGCCGTACTTTGTTGTTAATTCGGTTCGAGGCAGTTGCAAACCCAGACTCGCTATCAACACTCGTGATTAGATAGCTATATTCGCCAACGGTCATGATTCGCCCAACAATTGTGCGCTCGAATGCTTTCTGCTGTCGGCCAATGTCCATAAGGTTCCGTTGTCAAGATGTAGCCACTGAAGGCTCTAATGCAAAGTATAGAAAACTGCGAGTGTACTGAGGCAGTGAATTGCGCCAAATGTGTGACGTGAACACTCTTTTCGAGACAAACCTGTGTTGCGCACGCTCTGGCGCCGTTTGTCGCAAGCCCTTTCCGCCTCTAAGAACACGATACTGGGGTTGATAGTCATTTTATGAGTTGTGTAAATCAAGCGAGACTTGTGTAATCAGATGCGTGAACTTTGGGAGCACAAGTGAGATGACCAACAGCGCAGAAGAAACCGCGATCATCGAAACCGTTTTAGGGTTTTGTGAGACAGGTGAGACGCATATGGAAGATGACCTCATGTTAAATCCCGTGATTCATTACACAGACACCGATAGATACGATCGCGAGGTTGAGGTCCTTTTTCGCAAGTTTCCGATCATCGTTGGCCACGTAAGCCAGCTCAGAGCCCCGGGCGAATACCTGACGCACGACGATACTGGTGTGCCGATACTGGTGACACGTAACCGCTCAGGTGTTGTGAAAGCGTTCGCCAACGTATGTCGTCACCGAGGCGCACGTGTAGTGAATGAGCCTTGCGGCAAAGCTGCTACTTTCTCTTGTCCATATCACAGTTGGACATATGATCTAGACGGTAACCTACGCGGCGTACCGCAAGAGGTTGGGTTTCCTGACTTAGACAAAGCTTCAAGGGGGCTAGTTGAACTGCCTGCGTTTGAGCGGCACGGTTTGATATGGGTGCGCCCGACAGTTTCCGAAACTGACATCGATATTGATTCCTGGCTTGCTCCTATGGCAGAACAGCTGGGATCGCTTAGCATGGACACACACGTCGTGTATCGGGAATGGACCATCCCGACCGAGATGAGTTGGCGGCTTGCGTTGGAGGGATTTCAGGAGTCTTATCACTTTTGCTCTGCGCACAAAGACACAGCGTGTTCAACCTACCTTGATAATCAGTCTGTGTTCTTAGACCAATACCCACACATTCGCCATGCCGTTCCTTTAGCTCGAATATCGACGCTCCGTGACCAATCTGCCGACTCATGGGACTACAGAACAAACTTCATGACGCAGAACTACTTGTTTCCCTGCAATTTTGCTCAAGTCATGACTGACCATGTCTATATACACACGATTATTCCAACGGGTCCAGGGCGCTGTGTCTTCAAATGTATGATGCTGATTCCGGAAGAACCCGTAAGTGAAAAGACGAAGAGATATTGGGAAGCCAATTTTAATGTCGTCCGAACAGTCTTCGATGAAGACTTTGCGATCGGTGCAAACATTCAAAGAGGATTTGCCGCGGGAGTGAACGAGCATTTCGTTTTCGGCCGGTTTGAGGCGGGTTTGCAGTTGGGTCAAAAGGCAATAGAAGATGCGCTTGCTGGCCGGTTAACGGTTTAGTACTCAAGTCTTCTGACCACGCTCTCTGATCAAGCATCTAATCAAACCATAAGCGTTGTCATTGTCGCGGTACATTCGCCCTTGCTTTTAGAATTGGATCGCGGTGAACATGTTCGTTCAATCGATGTGAAGTAAGAAATGACTGAAAAGTTTGACGTAGTGATTATAGGTGCTGGCATCTCCGGTCTATATCAGTTGCACAAACTTCGAAAGCTTGGTCTCAGTGTTCGAGTTTACGAAGCGGGTGATGGCGTTGGTGGCACCTGGTATTGGAATCGTTATCCAGGCGCTCGCTTCGATTCAGAGAGCTACAGCTATCAATATGCTTTTTCCCAAGAGCTGCTCGACGAATGGAATTGGAGTGAGCACTTTGCGGCGCAACCCGAGACCCTTCGGTACGTAAACTTCGTTGCCGACAAGCTCGACCTGCGGCGAGACGTTCGCTTTAGTACATACATTGCAGGAGCGAGCTTCGATGAAAAAACAAAGCGTTGGACGGTCCGAACTGAGACAGGAGAATTGGCTGAATCGAAATTTTTGATCACTGCGATCGGGCCGCTCTCCGTCCCAACCATGCCTAACATCGAAGGTGTTGATGACTTTAATGGGGATGCCTTTCATACAGGTTATTGGCCACAGCATGACGTCAAATTTGAAGGTAGGCGTGTTGCCGTCATCGGCACTGGTGCGACAGGCGTACAACTGATTCAGGAAGTCGCAAAAACGGCGGGGACGTTGACGGTGTTTCAACGAAATCCAAATTGGTGCGCGCCTCTGCACAACAGTCCAATTGATGATGTTGAACAACCCGCCATCCACGCGCGTTACGCCGAAGTATTTGAACTTTGCCGAAATTCTCACGGTGCATTTATGCATACCTCCGATACACGCAACGCGTTGGATCTGAGCAAAGACGAACGAGATGCCGTGTATGAAAAGCTGTACGGCGAACCAGGATTTGGCATCTGGATGGGCAATTTCCGAGACTTGTTTGTTGACGAACAAGCCAATGCCACTCTCTCTGAGTTTGTTGCCAACAAGATTCGCGAGCGCGTAGACAATCCAGCGGTTGCTGAGAAACTGATACCAACTAACCATGGATTTGGTTTACGGCGTGTGCCTATGGAGACCAACTACTATGAAGTCTACAACCAGGATAATGTGCGCCTTATTGACCTAGGCGAAACACCAATCGAGCGAATTAACGCAACGGGCATACAGACGAGCGAAGAGAACCTACCATTTGACATGATCATCTACGCGACTGGCTTTGACGCGGTTGTGGGAGGATTTAACCGTCTTGATATTCGTGGGGTTAACGGCCAGACATTGAACGACAAATGGGCGCGTGGACCACGCACACACCTCGGTATGCAGGTTAGTGGTTTCCCTAATTTGTTCACGCTCGTCGGTCCTCACAATGCGGCATCCTTTTGCAATATCCCACGTTGCATTGAGCAAAACGTCGAATGGGTGAGTGATCTTGTGGCTTATATGACGTCACGAGGTCTCGAAACTGTTGACGCGACAGTGGAGGCAGAGGACGAGTGGACGGAACATGTCTATCAAAGCGCCGATCGTATGCTCCTGACCAAGGTTGATTCTTGGTTTAACGGCATAAACTCGAATATTCCGGGACGCCAAGAGAGAAATTTTCTTCTCTACGCAGGTGGTGCACCGGCGTATCGCGAGAGGTGCGATGCCGTAGCCACTAGTGGTTACAGTGGCATGACTTTTGAGTAGTAGGCTAAGGCTACAGATTTTTAGTTCTCGTTCCGCTGTTTTATCTGTCCTGGCCGTCTGTCTCTGCACCGTCGGCTTAGCCGCGTCAGCAGCGTCCCCCGATAAACCCAATATATTGATTCTGTTGGCTGATGATCTGGGTTGGAACGACGTTAGCTATCACGGCAGCGAGATACGAACGCCGAACATAGATCACATTGCACAATCCGGCCTCGAGCTAGATCGCTTTTATGTACAACCGTCATGTAGCCCAACGCGCGCAGGGCTAATGACAGGGCGTTCGCCGATAAGTTTAGGGGTGTACCGCCCGATTAACAAAAATGCTGAACATGGCCTACCGTTAGATCAAAAGATATTGCCGCAATATCTTGCCGGTCATGGCTATCAGTCCTACATGGTAGGTAAGTGGCATCTCGGTCATCACGCACGGGCGCAACTACCCAATGCGCGAGGGTTTGAACATGCCTATGGCTCGCTCACGGGAGGTATTGGTTACTGGAATAAAATCCATGGTGGTGGCTATGACTGGAATCGCAATGGTATGACCGTGCGCGAGGAGGGCTATGCCACCCATCTGCTAACCGATGAAGTTTTAGGGCTATTAGATGCGCGAGATCGGGATCGACCCAACTTTTTGTATGTCGCTTTTCAAGCGCCTCATATGCCAAACGAAGCTCCGCAGGAAACGGTTGCGCAATATGCAGACAGTCCCAATCCTAATAGGCGCGATCATGCAGCCATGGTGGCTGAAATGGATCAAGCGATTGGTAAGATCCTCGACGCATACAAACAACATGGGATGTTGGATAACACGTTAGTGGTCTTCTTCAGTGACAACGGAGGCTTGGTGCCAGCGGGTCCGGATTCTGATACTCATACTCCGGCGGAGAGGATTGGCGTTACCGTTCGCGAATGGTTCGGTAAACCGGCACCAGCTTGGATCCCAGGTCTTGAATTTATAGCAACGAGTGCTGTCGATTCTGCCAGCGACAACACACCACTGCCTGGTGGTAAAACGCTGATTGCTGAAGGGGGCGTCCGCGTACCTGCAGCGATCTGGTGGCCGGGAACATTGGAATCCGCAATAGAAGGGGGCAGCAATCGCGTTGACCATCCGATCACGGTTTCGGATGTTCTACCAACGATATTGCAGGCAATAGGGGAGGAAGCTGCGATTCCTGAAGACCTAGATGGCCAGGGACACTGGCGAACTTTATTGGGGGAGCCGGAACCCAGTCCGGACTATGCCGTGTCCGGTCTTCTTCATGGTGTCGCAGTTTATCGTTGGCCTTATAAATTTTCTGATGCAGAAAATCCCCAGCTCTTTGATGTTATGGCTGATCCGCTGGAGCAAAACAACTTAGCGCACGCGCTGCCGGACAAAGTGGCGGAGCTTAATGACCTACTCACCAATTGGACCGTTGGTCCGGATCCAGGGGTTCCGTATTTCGACCTGTTCTTTGATCCGGACACATTCGGTGGCAAAGAAGATCGCATACCGTGGGCAGATCGCGTTGTTGAATAGCACTCTTGTCGTGTGGAAGAATCATTCTTTCCGCCTCAGAAGCTATGAAAGTCATCCTCCGTGAATACCTTGAGGTCCAACGTTAGTTGCTCCAAAGCTTCTCGTAGTTTGGGCGTGCCGTACGCGGTGAACGGAGATCAACGCCAAAGACCATTTGTGCCTTTAGACACATCAACATTTCTTGCCAGCCCCCGCATTGACCATAGGATTGAAGCACACTGCGCCTGTCAGTCTCCCATCCGTATTCACATAAGGTGATGAGCGTTCCTCCAACGTCCGCGGGTTCGAATAGGAATACAATCTTTGCGACGTAATCCCGTTTGTCGCCTTGTCGCAGTGCAGGAATCGCGAAGTCACTGGGTTTAAATGAAATCTCGATCTTCTCGTTCAAGATCACTTTGTCTACATGAACATCGCAAGCCCACTCGCCATTGTCCCAAGTCACGGTCTCCCCTTCGACGAGATCACCGCTGCAAGATGGAAAGATGAGCTTCTCAAAAACAGTGCGATCGACGACTGCATTGAAGACCTGATCGATTGGGCGATCAATGTGTGTGTAAACGGCGTATGTTGGATTCATGTCTTGGCCTAGCAACTAATATGTGATAAAAATACAACGTATTGGAGACAACGTCAACCGACAATGACAAATAGTAAAGAAGACGAAGAGAACGAGGCAGTTTTTAAGGCTCTGGCGAACACAGATCGACGCAGGATCCTAGATGAATTGCGGCAAGAACCTCGGACAACTTCAGATTTATGCGAGGCCCTACCTCGGTTAGACCGGACAACCGTTATGCAGCACCTGCGCGTTCTGGAAAGTGCCCGCCTTGTGATAACACAAAGGCGCGGACGAGTGAGATGGAACTACCTGGATGTTGCGCCGATACAAAGCGTGTACAACCGATGGATCAAAGACTACGCAGCACCAGGAGCTGATCTTCTGGAGAAATTGCGAGCTGAGATTGAGTAACCGTAGGTGCGGTACTTCCGTGAGATCGTTTGCCAACTGAAGACGTTCGTTAGTATGCGTGCTGCTGGTAACATGTTGGTGTGATGAGGTATCAAATGCCGATTCGTATTTAATCGTACTTGGATTGCCTCGTTTTTGACACCAAATGGAGAGCACTTAACAGATGTTGTTACTTGTCTCGATCGAAAACGGTCGGCGTGTGCCTACCGCCTCCTTGCCTGGTGTGAGTGAGGTATGATCGTACTGAATCAATCGGAACAACCCATGAGTTACGTAGTTAGCAAGTCGGGAGGAGTCGCCTTTGAATCAGGTGAAGACCGGGCACGAATAATCGTATCGGCCAACGACAGTTGCGGCCGTTATTCTCTGCTTGAATGGACAGTCGCAGCGAATGAGTTACCGGTCGGTGAGCAACGAGAATATGGATCCCATCTGCATCACCGTTGTGAGGAAACATTCCTCATACAATCCGGATCACTGGAATTCTTGATTGGAGACGAAGTCGCGACCCTAAGTGCAGGAGACTTTGCCAGAGTCCCGCCTGGTGTTAGACACGGTTACCAAAACGTATCAGGAGAGCCTGTTGTGATGCTTGTCACGTTCACACCAGGTGGAATAGAGGAGTTGTTTTTGAAGTATCGTTCGGATCAACCCGAAATTAAGGGTGCTGGCTTTGTGTCGGATGCGACGCGCTACCATGGCTCCGAGTTTGGTCTCCCTTACCCATAGTTGAACGGTCGACGAACGCAGCTCTCCGAGGCCATCTACGCTCTCGCTGATATTCTCTGTTTTGCGCTGGGGGAGGGGTGATGAACCAGAATCTATTAAGAGGTGGTTCTCAGTCGCCGCAAACTTTGGTGTTGTAGTCGGACTTGCGATCCTCATCTACGAAGTTGATCAGGCCACTCGAATTTGGCCGAAAGCTGCCTCTTGCAGTCCACAACCGTGAATTTTCGTGCATTGCGCAATGGAAGGTCTGAGTTCGACTCAACTCGGACCTGGTGGGCGCAGGCGATTCCTTCTCATCGCGGAAGATGACCTGCTGATCAGGTTCCTCTAGAGTTCAGATCGAGTAACCAATCTGAAGCTTGCCTGAATGACCATTTTCGAGTTTCTGTCCGTTGCAATATCAATAGTGCTGGCTTTGACGCTAGGTAAATTGGTCGCCGCAACGCCTCATGTGTTCTCGCGGGATAGACGCGATCCGATCCACGCCGGACTTTTCCTCGTGAATTGTTTCGTTGTGCTCAACATCTGGTGGTTTGTGTGGTCCTTGAACGAAAAGACATCTTGGAACTTTCTCGAATTCCTAATTCTGATGGGTAGTCCAGTTACCCTTTACCTTGCAGCTCACTTGCTGGTGAGCGATATACCTGGAGAGGTGAAGAGCTGGCGTGAACACTTCTCACGCGTACACCGAGGGTACTTCACAGCAATTCTCGCGACCGCAATCTTCGCGAATGTGCGAACGATGTGGGTGGTCGGAGGAGAGGCTAGCCTCGCGGTTGGATTTATGGTCACTGGCATTCTATTTCTCCCAGGTATCTTCAGCTCTCGGCGTAGCGTTCATGCGATCATCCTCGGACTATGGTTCCTTTTTCAGGTGTTTGCCGTCTCACAACTTTTCACCTCAGATCGGTAAACGAATGGCGGCTTCTGGGCCGAAAGCGGAAATAGAATCAGACCAATCTGACGGTCTGCTTCCGACCCGTTGCGGTCATAGGCTTTGCAGCCTACGCTTGATGAAATAAAGGATTCGACACTCGGGCACTATGACCCCAACTCGTTGGTAGGTACCTAACGTTAATGAATAACAAACTTATGATCTGGCTTCAGATAATTGCTGCGTTTGGCGTCTTAGCCGGAGTCGTCGTCGTTATCTACCAACTACAAGAGACTCGTTCACTCGTCCAAGCTCAAATAGTCCAAACCACTTTAATAGAAATCAACAATGAAGGTGCTTCGCTCTTCGGAGAAAACGGCGCAGCGGCAATGGCTAAAGCATGTCTGGACTCTTCAAATCTCACAGATGCGGAAAAATTCATTGTAGATACGGCATTCTGGAATCTGATGCGTCGAGGTTTTAGCGCGAAGCGAATGTTTGACGCCAGCGGACTCAATTCGGATTGGAAAGAACTTCTTGGCGTTCAACTGGGCGTGATTATGAGCTACCCGATAGGTGAGGAATGGCTTAAGCGATACAAATCTTCAGATAGCGAGCTGCAAAGAACTGTTCAAGAATTGTTGCCAAGTATTCGTGAACGCAGGCGGCTTTGTAGTCAGCGATACGAGATTTTCCAAACAGGAGTAAATGACGCGTAGAGTTTCGTTGATACGCGAATCGGCTGTACGCTTAGTGATGTATTCACGTAAAAAACTGGGATGCTTATGGAGATTCAAGAACTAGGGGCGCTTGGAGAGTTAGTGGGTGGAGTTGCCGTTATTGCAACTCTTGTTTACCTTGCGATTCAGACGCGGCATTCAGCGAACGAAGCACGACGCCCATCCGTAAACTCAGATGAAGGAGCTTTCCGGTTTCCCATGCAACTCTGTCGAATGACGGAGACTCCTGAAAACGTCGATGCCTTGAGAGAGGGTCTGAGAGACTTCGATTCGCTCTCTCCTGAGTTAGCAGGGAAGTTCAATTCACTCTTGCTGGGTTTGTTCGTTGCTATAGTTACGGTGTTAGATTTGTATCAAAACAACTTAATCCCGAGGGATGAGTTCGAAGCTTCTGAACGGAATTTTCTGCGATTCCTTCATACGCCTGGGGGACGACAGTGGTGGCAGCAATCTAAAACATTGTTCCCAAGTCGAGGTGTCGAGTACGTCGAAGACGCCTTGAACAAGAGTGAACTGGAACCCATCACGAAAATCTGGGGCTTTTTGGCGACGAGTCCATAATCGACTTTGAGCGTCCGCAGTTGGCCGAGGCTGTGTAAAAACTATTTTGAAGTCTGAAGCACTCTGAAAAACACGCACTAGAGAATCTTCGTTAGGCACTCATCCAGGCTGAGTTGTGTTCCAGAGCATTCTCAGACGCGTTTTTTTGGTACGCCGAGTTTTTACACAGCCTCGGCCGAAAGCTGCCTCTTGCACTGCAACATTGGATAGCTTTAAGCGAAACTCACTGCACTGCACTGCACTGCACTGCACTGCACAATGCGAAGGCTGAAGTGGACCCTTACCCGCCGCTCGAATTTTCAGCGTTAGGCGTTATGCTGTATCTCAGTCCGGGGATTACACATGGAAGAACCGAAACTCTCAGTTTGGATTCAGCTAGCAACGGGTATCGCAGTATTATTTGGTCTCGCGCTCGTAATTTGGGAGCTGAATCAAACCCGCGAATTGGCGATAGCACAAAGGGTTCATGACGGGTATTCACTCATAATTGAGGACGCTCGGAGCAAGCTGGGAGAGTCCTTTGGCGAAGTCTTCGCAAAAGGTTGTGTCGAACCATCACAGCTTACGGACGGGGAAATCCTCCAACTCCGTGAATACTTTGATGCAAATCTCTATCTGATTCGACGCATGAAGGAAATTCGAGAGGTTGGCGGTTTCGATTATTCGTGGGAACGAATTGCACGAGGGTATGTAGAGCACTGGCTGGATAGCAAAGTTGGGCGACTGCACTACGAAAAGAGAGTTCGTAGAGGGTTGGAACCGGAGATTCAGCAGCTTGCTGAAGAATTTTTGGCGTCCGATTTGACGAGACCGTGTAATGATTTTTCGGCGTTTGTCGCGAAAGTACGCGCTGCTGAGTGACCGTATGTGGCCGGAAGTCGCCTCTTGCACCGCACAACGTCACCGACAGTTATGTGTGCCCACAGTGGTCACTGGAAATTTCTCTCTGTGTTCGTTTGGGAAGCCAACGGACCAACATCAACACCTTTGATTAGCAGCCAGAATCCAAACGCTATCTCTACTAGGCCGGAAAAGACGATGAGCAGTCTTATACTCTCAACTGATCTGCTCTGAGGAAGAAATAGTTCGACGCATCGGGAACGAAAGTCGAAGAAAGTTTGGGAAGTTAACTGACGCCACCGTTTACGAGGAGTTTAAACTGAGCGGTGGATTCGATTTTCCACCTTTTCCAAGCCCGCTGGTTACGGTCGATACAGGAGCCATTGAGCCAGAAGTTGCGGCTGAGAAAATTGTGAAAGCGCTGACTATATAGGAGCCTCTTTTTTAGGCTTCTGGCCGACCAGAACGACTCTTAACAAGAAAGCCGCACCTCAGTAGAACCTGTAACTGACTTAAGGCGGCCCGTTGCCCTAAGCGCCAAAGTTAGGCAGGATTTCGATTTAGGGAGTCACCCAATGTCGAAATCCCCACTGCCGAGTAGGATAGCGGCCCTCCTACCAAAAGAGTCTGGCCATCATTTTGTATTCTACGGCGATGCCTGTTCTGGCGTCCCAGGATTGCCGCACGAAACCACATTTGCTGCGACCAACGCAGTGATTTCTCGGCTGCACCCTCAGCCTCAATTCATTGTTTTTCCCGGAGATGAGATAAGAGGGTTAACCGCGGACGAGCAAGAACTTAGAGCGCAATGGAGTTACTGGTTTGACAACGAGATGGCCTGGCTAGATCGAGAAAAAACACAGCTCTACCACTCGACGTCCAATCATACGACCTACGACGAGATGAGCGAGCGTGTCTTTACGGAGGTATTGGGTCACCTGCCTCGCAACGGGCCAGCGGATCAACAAGGACTCTCCTACTTCGTTCGTCGCGATGATTTGCTCATTGTTTTTGTCCATACAGGATGGTCGGCGATCGGCGGCGAAGGGCATGTGGAGACCGATTGGTTGCAAGAGACACTTTCGACGCACTCAGATGCGTGCTTCAAACTGGTTGTTGGTCATCATCCTGTGTATCCGGTTAATGGGTATTCGGGTGAGTACCAGAGAGAGATTGGTGTAGAACACGCGGCCAGGTTCTGGGACATCCTTGTTGAACACAATGTCTTGGCGTACTTGTGCAGCCATATACTTGCATTCGATGTCCAGGTGCATCGTGGCGTTTTACAGCTCTTGTCTGCGGGTGCCGGAACAGCTCATCGGATGCCGGAAGAGGTCGAGTACCTTCACTGCGTCCAAGCCAAACTCGACGATGGCGAGTTCAGGTACCAAGTGCTTGATCAGTCAGGCGCAATTCGTGAAAGGCTAAGCTGGCCTTTTAGTCTTCCGCCGCAAGATGATTGGACCGCGTTAATCAACGGTAAGCGGTATCAGTCTCAGGAGGTGGGAGTTCATGGTGACCATGAGAATAGTGTTGTTGCATGGCGAGCCCGAGGTAGGACATGCCACGACCATGCTGGCGCGCATCAGACATTTCTATCTGCCCACAACGACGACAAGTCTCTGGCACCTTTTTGGTTGGGACTAACGGGTTCTTCTCAGCAAGTGACGGTGATGATCTCGCCAACGCCCGGAAGGAGCCCGCACTACTGGTTTGGGCCTAAGCTTGGCAAAGGTCAGAATTTTGATCTTCAGATTGCAATTCATCCTGATATGGGTCCAGGTGGGGTTCTTTGGCGAAAGCAAGACGATGGCGCTTGGTCGTCGTTTCAGTCGGCAACCCCTTGGGGGGCGGAAAGGCTGAAATGGCCAGACTCGTGGTACGTAAGTTCAGGGCAAGCTGGAATTGGAGATCGTCCATTCACAGGTTCCGCCTTGCAAATAACAAGCTGTAGAGGTTGAACGCCTCCTTTTGGCCGAAAGCCGGTTATTGTATTGCACAATGGCACTTTCGAGTTGTGCCAACAACCGGCACCAATTGTTAAGGTGTTACCCTGCGATATGACAAAATGGTTAAGTGGATGGGGAAGGATAGACAATACTTGCGCGTTGCAGCGCTAGTTGGTATCACCGGCGTAGTCTTGCTTGGGTCGTGCAGCGAAGAACCTGAGAAACAGGGTCAATTGTGTTCGATAGATGATTTTGCTCTTGCCTTCGAAGAGGAAGCTCAGTTGCGCAACCTACCGGGCGCTGTGGGTGCCTTTATCCGTGCGAACGGTTCTTCAGATTCTGTCGCCTATGGGTTTTCCGATGTCGAAGCAAATCGTCCAATGGCAATCGACTCGCGTCTCATGTCGGGTAGTACGGGAAAGATGTTGGCTGCGGCTGTGGCGCTTGGTTTAGTCGATGAAGGGGTGTTGGGTTTAGATACCCCTCTGTCCAGTTGGTTCGCGGACGAACCTTGGTTTCCGAGATTACCAAACGCCAACGACATCACTTTGCGGTCTCTACTCAATCACAGTTCAGGGTTGTACGATCATCCATTCCTTGAAGAATTTGCGGTAGCGATTGCCGAACATCTGGACGATCCAGATTTTGTGTTTTCGAAACAGGAGATCATCGAGTTCGTTCTTGATCGCGAGCCCTTGTTTCCAGTGGGTTCAGGGCATGGCTATACCGATACTGGCTACTATCTGGTTGGAATGATTATTGAACAGTCACTGAAAGCTAAAACACTGAGAGATGTGGACCCAGAAGATAAGAGTTACTACGACGTACTCCAAGAACGCATCCTAAGTCCGTTGGGATTAAACCTCACTACGCGATCGGACTCGCGAACGCATGAAGGTCTCGCGCAAGGGTATATCAATCCTGAGAATCCGATTCTCAAAAACTATCGGACGACGCTGAACAATGGAGTATTTAGAATACATCCAGGTAACGAATGGACCGGCGGAGGCTTAGTGACCAACCCTAAAGACATGGCGCGGTGGACTCGAGCCATGGTGGCTGGGGAACTGTTCTCGGCAGAAATGTTAGATGAAATGTTCACGTCGCGATCGCAGGTCGATCCGCAAATTGACTATGGTTTAGGAGTGTTTATCTACAAGACACCCATTGGAGATGCGGTTGGCCATGGTGGTTGGTTCCCGGGATACCAGTCCTTTGTTGCGCACTTCGTTGATGCAAATGTCACGATAGCGATTCAGACGAATTCTGGTGATCCGACTCCGCCGATAGGCCAGATGGCGATGAACCTAGCAAAGGGCGTTATCGAATGCGGCGCAGGTGCCTAATCTGCATGCCGTGTTCAACTGCCCCCCCGTTGATCATCACGAAAGACCAACGAAGTCCAATACCAACGTCAAACCGCGGATGAGGTCAGGCTGATCGAAATCGATAGCGGGCAGAATTAGGCAGGCGACGCCGAGTTCGGCTGCCGCGCCATCCACTGCACCACGATCACCTACCATGACAGTCCGGGCCGGGTCACAACCAAGCTGGTCAATGGCGGTTTGGAACATCTGCAGGTTCGGTTTTTGAATGCCTTGTTCGTAGGACAGTGACCAACTGTCGATGAAGTCGGCCCAGCCGAATGTCGTCGCATGTATTCGGAGATCCGAATGAATGTCACTGACGATGCCAACGGCATAGCCCGCGTCTTTTAATGTCCTCAGTACAGGTTGGCTATCGAGGTAAGGTCGATGGAAATCAGGCGTGCCGAGCATGCTGTATAGAGTTTCTGCCAGCTCGTCGTCTAGCCCAGCTTTTTCATATACAAGAAATTCGGAGTAGGCATGAGCTTCGCGTGAAGTGTCTTCGACGGCACAGGCCAAGAGAGCGTCGGGATGGTTTCGAGCATCTCTGATTCTGCGTGCTGTCTGCGCGGTAAACAACGGCTCTTCCGTTCGACCGAGTTGCTTCAGCGCTAGTGCCAGGTGTTCACTCTCGGTTGGGTAGTGTGCGAGTGTGAGCATCCAATCGAACAAAACTGTGTCAAATTTCGACATGATTCGCAGGATACCACTGAGCCTCTCCGGATTGTGGCCATAGCGTCTCGTGATACCAAGAAATCGGAAGAGCACGAAACCGCAATTCTCTTCTGTCTAGCCCGGACGGTATAATCTAAGACCATCAACTCAGCCAAGAGAGACAAGCGTATGAGTGGCGATGACTCTGATAGAAACCTTGCTGTTTTTAGCGATTTCGAGAATGTAGCTCTTGGGGTTCGAGACGCGAAATACCCAAAGTTCGATATCGGGCTTGTGCTTGAGCGCCTATTGGTCAAAGGCAATGTGGTTGTAAAGAAGGCCTATTGTGATTGGGAGCGCTACAAAGAACACAAATCGGCCATGCATGAAGCAGCCTTTGAATTAATAGAGATCCCCCATACCCGACAGTCGGGAAAAAATTCTGCTGACATCCGCATGGTCGTTGACGCACTAGATCTTTGCTACACGAAGGATCACATTGATACCTTTGTCATTATCAGCGGCGATTCTGATTTTTCTCCCCTAGTGAGCAAACTAAGAGAGAACGCGAAGCTCGTAATTGGCGTAGGTGTAAAGAACAGCACTTCTGATCTGCTCATCAAAAATTGTGATGAATTTCTGTTCTACGATGACTTGGTGAAGGAAAACACATCAAAGCGAAGTAAGCGTAAGACTTCGACAAAGAAGGCTGGGACGCAAAAGACGGCTAGCTCTGTACCCAGTAAAAAGAGTGAAAGTGAGAAAGAGGATGAGGGTATCGATCTAGTCGTAGAAATCGCTGAAGCGCTGATCAAAGAGCGTGGAGATAGTGTCTTTGGCTCCATGGTCAAACAAACCTTGAAGCGGCGTAATCCTGGCTTTAGCGAATCGTACTATGGGTTCCGTTCCTTTGGTGATCTTCTGGAAGAGGCCCAATCCCGAGGCATAGTGACAATGGAGTTAGATGACCGCTCCGGTGGTTACATTATTCGTACCGTGTCACGCGACTGATTAACCACGGCGCCTTCATCGGATTCGTGTTGACAATCATGCGAACGTCGCGTACATTGCCGCGGGCGATCTATTTTGGCCTGCCTTTCGGTTACCTGCTCATATCTTGAGCATTACTTTTCAAGACACTCAGAATACCCAGATTGTTCGTTTCCACGCCCGATTTGTGCGTGGCATTTTATGTAAATGGAGGCCAAATTATGGCTATTGGAACTGTTAAATTTTTTGATGCTGTCAAAGGCTTTGGATTCATCCAGCCTGAAAGCGGTGAGAAAGACGTTTTTGTACATATTAGTGCAGTGCAGAACGCGGGCATGGACTCACTGTCCGAAGGTCAGCGGGTCAGCTTTGAAGTTGTCACCGAACGCGGCAAGCTAGCGGCAAGCAACCTAAAAGCTGAATAACCGCCTATAGTACGCTTCGCGTATTTAAAGAACCCGGCATCAAGCCGGGTTTTTTTTGAGTGGCGTTACCTGACTGCGGTGATAAGAGGTCGGGGCAAAGCAACTTCAAGCATGTGCGTAGAGAAGCGGATACAAGTCGTCAGATACGAACCGTTACCAAAAAGCGGGAATGCAGGATCGCGATTTTCTCAGCGCAGGTTGGTACTTGTCGTCGCACCATCAATTGTTGCTCGCGATGTGGGTGACAACGTGTTGAGCATCATCGCCCACGCCCCAAAAAAAAGAAGAGCGCGCAGAGTGCATAAAGAACAAACCTAAGAAATAAAGTCCAGGTACGGTGCTTACCCCGCGCTTTTGTAATGGCATGCCATCAGCTTTGTACTCGCCGCACTTCACCCAAGAAAAGTCCACGCCGTAGCCAGTAGCCCAGATCACAGACGTGATGTTGGCGTCTTTAAGACTGAGCCGTGTCGGTGTTTCGGGCGGCATAGGACCCGGTGGTGGAGGGCGAGCTTCCACAGGGTCGAGCCCAATGTCGCGCTCTGAAAGGGCCGTCTCTATACCCCTAACAATCTCGTCGTACGCATCTTCAGCTGCCTGCATGTGCTTCAGCAGTTTATTGCCGAGAACTAATTCGTCACCTTCGACGCCCTCAAGTCGTCCTAACAAGGTGCCACCTTTAGCAACGATTCGTCGAAGGTCAACTTCGTAGCCGCCATCTACGCCAGTCAATAAAGCTGAGTGATCGCTGGGGTCATGACCGTCGACCGGTTGATTTGTCAGATTGAGCTCTTCTAACCAATCCATGATATCTCGGCCACGGTGGCTGCGTGGAATTCGCTTAAAATTGCCGACGCACAACCAAGCTTCGCGACCAGCAGCTAACAAGTCTTCCGTTATCTGCACACCGGAACCACCAGCACCCACTACCAAAACGCCGCCCGCTGGTAACGCGGTTGCGTTGGTATATGTGTTAGCGGATAGCTGCTGTATGCCTTGTGGCAAGTGCTTTGCAACATCAGGTGTCAGGGTCCGTTGATACGGTCCAGTAGCCAGGATTACATTCTCTGCGAGGAATTTCTGATCACGTGTATCGATGAGAAACTGGCCCGTCTGCGCGAGCTGGACGGACAGTACGTCAACTTCACACTGGATAGGGGCTTTAATATGCTCGGCGTAGCGCTCTATCACTGAGACAATACCGTCGCGATGCATGAAGCTCTCTGGCTCATCGCCGGAATAGGGAAAGCCGGGTAGACGCACATATCGATTGGGAAACTGAAATCGCAATGTATCCCAGCGTTCGGAGCGCCATCGCTCGCCGATACGCGCACGCTCTAGAACCAAGTGTTCGATGCCTTGTTGTGATAGATGGTAACTCGCGCAGAGTCCGGCCTGACCAGCGCCGATTACGATTGTATGTATTGGTTTGATGTTTTGTTGCATTTCGGTGATAGGTTTGATGAGGCTAGTTTGGGCTGCTCAGCCAAGTTTAAACGATTCTCACTAGATCCTACTCAAGCTCAAACGGAGGACTTATTCAATGCTTGAGCAAAATTTCGATGGTCGAACCGATCTCGTGCTGGACTACTTGGCGGATGGCCACGCCGCAACTGATATCGATGATAATGGCACTAGCCTCATCTAATGGTGCGTATATCACGGGTAGGTTACTGCAATTAAGACGTTACTGCGTGCGGGTGAAACGCCGCCCAACACTGCCCTTTGCACGCCAACCGACCAATCTATGAGCATGTCTTTGAAGTGCGTCGGGCTAGTGGTGGAGACCCGAACATTCACATGAGACTAGCGTGTTGGCCGGTTGAGTCCGCAGCCATGAGCTGACGTTTGTCTCAATCGCCAATGCCGTCATTTAATAGCGTCTCGATGCTCTGTTGGGAAAGTCCTAGGTAGTGGTCTAGTGCGTGCTCATGTGCGTCGAGATGCTCATTTCTAAATCCAGAAACAACTTCCGGATGGATATCCAGTCGCATTAATTGATCGGTCGAGCGTTCATAACGTGGCCATTCTGGACTATTAGGACAGGACGGAGAGCCATTCTTGATGAAACTCACCCAACAAGCGTGCATGAAATCAGTCATCAAGCGGTCTTCATCGTTGACGAAGAAAGATCCTATTATTGGAGGTAAAAGACCATCCCAACTGTCGAATACATGAGGTAACTCATAAGCGTGTGCTGCACCTTTTACTTCACCACGCTCACTCGATAGCACGTAAGAAAACAAGTAGAGGTAAGTAGGGGCACCCTCTTCGAGTTGATGCGCAACCCATCTAGCAGGAGCCCCAGAGTGAAGATCGGTATAGATAGAATGGGCCAGCGCTTCTTCGTTCTCAAATTCTTCTTTCGAATAAGTCGCAAGAACGTCGTGGTGGGTCGTCGACACAACGTGTTCTGGGGAATAACGCAGGGATGACCCGTCGAAGTCGTTCCATCCGATCAACAACGGGATGTCCATTACCATTCCATCTGCGATGCTTTGAGTTGCACCGCGTTCCGTGCTCCTGTCATCGATACCGTAGGGACCAGTCACGGGGTATTTGTGCCAGGCTAATGCGCGCAGCTCCTCAGATGTCGCGTTACACCCTTCTAAGCCTGCGTTTGAAGCTAACAAACACCCGAATCTCTCGTTTTGTTCAAGTGTGACTGGATCCCACCATCCGTTTCCCGATTGAACAACAGCTTTGTGAAACAATCCACGTGCATCTCTGTTAGACAACATTTGCAATATGCCAGCACCGCCATTGCTGCTGCCTACCAGGGTTACATCGGCCGGGTTACCACTGAATGCAGATATATTTTCTTGAACCCATCGTAAGGCTTCGAGTTGATCCATTTCGGTATAGCGCACTAAGGCTTGCGTTGAATCAGCTTCCTCAGTGATTGCTGGATGGGCGAAGTTACCCATCGTGTGGAGACGAAAGTTGATTGACACCATCACAATGCCGTCTTGCGCAAAAGCCGTCCCATCGTAGGCGGGATAAGAACTGCCGAGTGCATTACCGTGAAGAAAGACCATGACGGGATTCTTTGTATTAGACACAATCGGCGCCCAGATATTTAGGCTAAGACAATCCTCGTTACTGTCTTCGTTTGGCGGGACGCCCAAAAATACTGTCCATCCTTCGCCTGAATAAATTCTCCCTTCATCGCGCCGATCATTATCGAATTGAGGACACCAGGGGCCAAACGAATCCGCATGGAACACGTCTGCGAATGGCTTTAGGGGAACTGGTGGGCGCCATCTGTTTTTTCCCGCAGTTGTTTCGGCATACGGAATCCCCAGGAAACGCTGAACGCCGTCTATTTCTGAACCTTTGATGACACCTGCTGGTGCATCCACTGTGACCTCATTTTTCTCTGCACAGCTGAGGCACAGAAAAACGGGAAGCGCTATGAATAATCGGCGAAGACAGGACATTTTAATTCTCAAGCGATTCTAGAAGACTAACGATCTCTTGATGACCAACACGAGCGGCTTCGCTTAGCGGCGATTTGGTACCGAGGGGTAAGTGCGTTACCGAAAACGTCGTGACTGATTTATTCACTTCCGCTCCGGACTCGACAAGTCTTTCAACCATATCCATATGCCCAAACCGTGCTGCGTTTATGAGTGGCGTTTCATCAAAAAAAACATGGGCGTTAACGTCGCTTCCATGTTCAATGAGGATTTGAGCAATTTCTGGATGATCGTATTTAGCAGCCATAATGAGGGGGCTCCCGGCAGTTAAAACCCCAGCGTTTACATTCGCATCGCGCTCTATCAACAGTTCTACCAGTTCTTTGTTTCCCTGCTTCGCGGCTAGTATCAGCGGGGTCCCGATACCAGTTTGCGCAACTTCGATTGGAGCGCCAAGTGACAATAATGTTCTGGTCAGTGCGTAGTCGTTGTTTTGAATCGCATAAAGTAGGTTTTGACCTAACTCGTCGATGGACATGCTCCCAAGCAACGACGCATTGGCCGCCGCATTTAACTGTTTTGGCGGATCCGATGGCAACGATTGATAGGCTGTAACACCAGCCAGTGTCGCTATGACGGTGGCCACTCCAATTCCTAACATCCTTACGACTTTGGATTTTGGCCGACTAGTCAGCGCTTTTATTCGCTGCTTAACCTGTGTTTTTGGCCCTAGCCAACCCATTGCGAAAGAATTTTCTAAGTGACAAACACTCAGCAGCGCCTCGCCATAGATGCGTCGTTGGTGAGGCGCGGATCTTAAAACAATTTCATCACATGAAATTTCTTGGTCTGCGCGAAAACGACTTTTAGCCCAATAGACGAGTGGGTGGAACCAGAAGAGACTACTAACGATGCTTGCAACTAGATTCGCCAATGGATCATTGCGCTGCAGATGCACGAGTTCGTGCTCCATAACCAGCTGGCGAATCTCAGTGGTAAAAAGTTCTTCAAACGATTCAGGGAGGATGATTCGTTTCTTAATAATGCCGCAAGCCATTGGGGTCGTCACACTCGCGCTGATGAACATGGGCACGTTCCCGATGCTCCCTATCTGGATTGTTTCACCGATTTCGAGCTTAAAATTACGTTGGCGGAGACTCAAAAATATTGCCGAGACTAAAAATCCAACCGTCCAACATACGAGAACTAGGGCCAGCATTTCGGGCTCTGCCGTGGACAGCTTTGGCTCTTCTACCTCGATAGGACCATGTGTCAGGATTCTCGGTCCGGCGACACGGGGAGCAAAAAATGTCACACAGCAGACGATGACGGGAATTATCCAGAGTGAATAGACGGCTACCGAGCCAAACACTCCCCTTATCAACGATCTGATAAAAAAAATTAGAATCAGAGCAAAAGTAAGGATCCAGGTACCGGTCAACAAAAATTGTAGCCACGTTGTCATGAGAGCCGCTTCAGCAATGCTCTTAGTTCGTCAATGTCTTGTTTCGACAGCCCTTTAGTCTGGGAGAAATGACTTACCAGAGGGGCTATTCGCCCGTCAAAGAGCTTATCGATGAGTTGCTTACTCTCGGAGCCAATATATTCTTCACGACTTAAAGTGGCCTGATATATAAATCGACGACCCTCAGTTGTGGCGGAGATCGCCTTCTTCTTGAGCAACCGGCCAAGTAATGTCTTAACGGTTGCGAAGCTCCAGTCGTTCTGCGGCGACAATTCCTTTGCGACCTGATCTGCCGTCAATGCACCGTTTCGCCAAAGCGTTTCGATAACAATGCGCTCTGCATCGCTTATGTTTACATCTGTAGTCATAGATCAATGATTACACATGTAATCGAAATAACTCAAGAGGAGTTGATTCGGGGGGGGGACTGGTTTGGGCCGATTTCCGTCGTCACCCTGTGCAGTACAACAATTAGCCTCAGTAATGCGGGATGCTGCGATGCAATAAGCGGCTTCCGGCTAGGAACAACCGTTCGCACTAGAGATTTTCTTGGCTCTTCTTGTTAAATTGAAGAATTGAAAAAGACGCAAAGTTGGAATCAAAAACGTATTGTCAGCTAACCCAGCGTTACCCTTGCATTCGTGTTAAGCGCTCAAGATGACTCCGGCAGAAGTGATTGCCAGTGCGGGTGTTTACAACGAAGCTGGATTGACCTTGCTCTCGATATACCTGACAGTTCTGAGCGCATATTTAGTCATGGCGTATGTCGCCGGTGCCGATCTAAGAACTTCTCAGCTGGTGATAATCAATCTCTTGTTCCTTACCTTTGCCGGATTGGTGGGTTATGGCGCCGTTGCGAGATTCTATGAAGCTACCCTTGTTGAACAACAGTACGGTGCACCCATTTCTTCTGCTCCAGATCCTGGTGGGGTAATGATTTGGGTGCTTTCCGTGATTCTATCTCTTGGAGTTTTCGGAGCGCTAAAATTCATGAGCGACATCCGCAAGAAAGAAGACGCTTCTTGAGCAACTAAAGGGAAGCTCTTCGTAAACTCTTACCGAGGTCTGAGCCGTAAACTATCGGTGGTTTAGGGTCGATACCGGACGTGTTCAGCAAAATCACCGACCACCAAAAAAAAGCAGCTTTCGGCTGCGGATTCAATCGGTGGACGCAACACTTTGGTTAAACCGGTCATTTTCAAATCACGATATACTCCAATCTGGCCCGTCGTGGAGAAATTGTTTGGCGCAACCGTTGCCAGCCTATCGGGGAAGTGATCCCTATGTCTTTGTATGCTATTCACACGCCGACAAAGACTCGGTGTTTGCCGAGATACGCTGGCTTCAGGACCAAAGTTTTAACGTTTGGTACGACACTACTGGAATCGGACCGGGAAGCGAGTGGAACGACGAGATCGCTCGCGCAATCAAGGGGGCGGAACACTTTCTCTACTTCATCACTCCACGCTCAGTCGCATCGGAGCATTGCCGGTGAGAATTGAGTTTCGCCCAGTCTGAGAGCCAACGGGTCGTCGTGTCTCATCTGCAGAAGACCGAGCTACCTGACGGATTGCGGCTTAGTCTGGACAATAGACAGGCGATTCTGAACCATCAACTTTCGACAGATGACAGAAGCGTGAGCGTGCGAGGGTGCTCGAAGTTGTGTGCACCAACAACCTGTCTCCTATCGTCTGGCAACCAGCCGAGGAGACCTGCGAGCGGCATTTTGCAGCAGTTGCAGGCTGATGGTTGGCTGCCGTTTTTCCACCGCTTAACACTTTTCGGCCAACTGCGGTCACTCGCCCGAACATCTAAATATCTGGCTCGCTGATCTCTTTAACTTTTCTCAACCAATTAGCCCAGGCTACTTTCTGGTCGTCTAAATTAGCAGTCGCGTGATCGAAATTGTGTTCAGATTCCTAAATGATTTTGGTGGCCTCCAACTCCCTGCCGAATAGTACATACTCGAACGTCGTCGCACCTCGATCTGTGGTGGACGGAAGATCACAAGAATCGTGCCGAGCCGTTCGGCCCAGGCGTTATGTGTACGACTTGAGATTCTTGGTCTAGAAAAACTTGGTGCCATGTCCCCTTACGTACAATGCAGGCCTCACCTGATTTGCTCAGTTCAATAGTTTGATCGCCACCTGGGAGTTCTAACTTTACCGATAATCTTCCAGAGACCAAGATGATTATTTCGTCACCATCTGGGTGGATTTCTCCCGAATGTGGTGGATTGCGCTCAAGAATGGGTGCACCGATCATAAGACCATCGATCTGCGAGGGTGGAACAGTATTCTTAAGTGCTTGTGCTAATCCGCTGCCGTCGAGGCCGATTGTATTTCTAACTAGATCGACCTTTGTCATTTGGGGATTTCTACTGACCAACCTTCGGGAGGCGGTCCTGCTTTGCCCTCAATTGGTTGCGCGAAAGCCCAGATATGACCTTCCAGATCCGCGACGAAATACGTTAGGTCACCAAAGAAGAACTGCTCAGGTTCAGAAACAATCGTTGCGCCGAGTGAGCGCGCGCGTTCACAATGTTCGATGACGTCAACTTGTGACCGAACCCTAACCGTCTGCGTGTTTACACCATCTACTCGCAAGGGGCTTTGGTTCTTTTCTCCCATCTCTGGCAAAACAGCGACAGACTGGCCGTGCCTGACTTCGGATTCTGCAAAGACGAAGTTGTCTCCATCATCTCGAACTACAATGCGTGTTCTGAAGCCAAATACTCTCTCCAACCAACTGAGAGCAGCCTCCGGATCTACATAATGTAGTTCAGAAACGACCAGGGTTTCTTGTTCTGTCATTTTGGGTACCTACTACAGGATTACCCAACCCTACGCACATTGGAACTCGTAGTCTTGAAGAAATGGGAACTCCTCTTTCAGCCATGCGGAGGGAGTACAACCGTTAAAAGTCTGCCACGATCTAGTCAGGTGGGCCTGATCAGCAAACCCCGCCAGAGAGGCTACGGCACTGATCGCTTGGGTAGGATCTGATTTGAACAAGGCGCACGCGTGTTCAAACCTAGCTAGCTGGAGTACCTTCTTTGGACTCACGCCAAACTCATCCGAAAAGCGCCTAGACAAATATTTGCGGCTGCATCCAATCTCAGATGCGAGTTGATCTACGCGATACATACCACGTGATGCGACAATCTGTTGCCAAGCAAAAGAAACATCTAGTTTCGTAGACGATGATTTGGAATGTCCTAAACGAGCAGAGAGAAAGTGATCTAGTACGTCAAACCTCTCATCCCAACCACCTGTTTCGTGTAGTCGTTCCAAGAGCTCGTTTGACCTGGATTGTCCGAACAACTCACCAGAATCGATATCATCGTTCGATAGAGCACTTGCTGGGACACCGAACAGTCTCCTAGACCAAAGAGGATTTACTGCAACCCGTAGACCAAATGGATCGCCGGAACTTTCGACTGAGCGAGCAGAGCCATGAAGTCCGCCAATGTGAGTTTGACGCGATTGTCGCCGATTTCCGTTTGTGACCGAGACGCTTCCGTTCAAACTGACTAGTAGTATTAGGTGCGAGGATGGCGTGATCCGATTTGACTGCAAACCAACTCCCGAAAATTTGTATCCACCGTACGAAACCACACACTTCGCTAGTGGTTTTCCTGGTGGGCGACTGGCGCTTTCAGATGTCATCAATCAAGGATATTCGATAGCTCGCCAAGAACCTAACGAAACACATCTGCGCAATTTAGGTAGATGTCTGTTCGTGGTGGGTCGGAAGCCATTCAAGGCTCTGTTTGGCGATTCTCTCACCCGTTGACCGCGATCAGCGATGCGATGGCGGTCAAAACTAGTAGGTTCGTTCGCGCATAGCTTGTCTTTACAAATCTTCTCCTTGGGCAATCATCCGTTCACACATTCCTAGTACTTCCAGACTTGGAGTTTCCATTTCACTGAGCCACGTGTACGTGGTCCGAGCTCTGTTTTTTTCTACCCATTCCATCAGAGTTTCATACGACGCTTTGCTCAATATTTTTTTCGAGTCCTGGTAGTGTTTCTTCATGATTTTGTTACTTTCTGCGTCTATTCTAGACGCCAGCTTCTTGGGTGCGTTGGTCCAGGTCTTGAGATCACAAGCGGAATAGCTCTTTAACACTTGCGCCATGTTCTTCGCCATACTAGCTTGAGTTTTGATCAACAAGTCGGAAGTTTCCAGCCAGTTTGGTTCATTCTTTTTGTATCCTAGTGCCTTATTCACGTATCCGTCAGGTGTCAATCCTTGGGCATAGGTCATCGAAAGCCCGGCGAAAACAGTGCTCGCTTTCTCCTCGGCTTCTGAAGTTGCCGGAACAATGATTGTGATTAACGCAACTAGTACTGATTTGTTCATGTCGAAATTTCCTTTTCTTTTGAACAGTTTTTTTGTATCCATTTCGCGAGCTTGGCGTTACCAACTCGTTCCCACGCATCCTTTTTTCGCGCCTTGGTGTATTTTGCGGACGTTGATTTTCTGGCCATCCAAGATGTCAGTTTCAACTTCTGTGGTTCATTCAGTTGAAAGATGAACTCGGCGTGATACCTCGCATAAGTATCTTCCTTCCAGTCGTCGAACTCTTCCATCGCTTCATACAACGTATCTCTTTCACCTTGGGTCTCGATTGGTAAACACAACCGCGCTTTTTGTTCTCTTTTTAGTTCTCTCTCGAGATCAACAGAAGTTTGTACAATTGAATCGATGAAGTTTGTGGTTTCGTTCAGCTCGGTACCCATGTGCTGCTGAACCAATATCCGAGCTACGTCGTAACGCTGGTCGTTGAGCGCTATAATCAAATCAAGAACCGCATAAAACGCTACGGATTCAGGGAGTGGCGTTTCTGCGCCTTTGCCATAGCTTTCTCTTACATCTCGCTTAACCATATTGTCGGTCGGGGGGGCCGCTTGAGACACAGAGCAGCAAAGAGATAGATAGAATAGTATGGTTGGAACGGCATAGCGGGAGTGCTTCGTCTCCATGTCGGCTCTTTTCATCCTTTGATACCTTGTGCTGTCGCCAACCTACTCCTCCTAAACTCGCAAGCAAGTTTTTCTCGATAGCAAGTGCTAACAGTAGTGCAACTTCCTCCCTTGCTTCTTCATCTGTCAAACACCGAGATACTTAAGCCGCAGTGGCAGCATCGACAGGACCAGTAGGCTGCTTGAATGTCCGTTAACGCCTTAAACTGCATCGTGACTATTCATGAGAAGAGGCATACATTCAGGTTTTTTGTTGGTTGAGGAGGTCCGATGGAACTTTCAAAAAAAGAGATCGACACAGTGTTGAAAGCAAGAAAAAGGGTACGATTCAATAAGTACTTCTGGCTTGTTATACCACTATGGGTGATTTGGTTAACGTTGGTTTCCTACGCGGATTTCCCGCGATTAGAACTACCGATACCTACTGTCATAATGTTATTTGTTGTCCCTTTTGCCATTCGACCATTGGTAGATGCGAACGTTCTGACGCTACTAGACCGCTATATTAATGCTGACGTTGAGGGACTAAATTCAATCTCTCAATTTCGAGGCGATGAAGTCACCAGTTAGATGGAATGACGGCTCATGGCCGGCCGGGGGCCGCCTTGCATTGCAGAATCGCGCAATACCGCGTCTAAATTGCTGCACTGCACAGGGTGAAGACAGAAGTTGACCCTTGTGAGACACATGCCTGTTTTGTGCTGTGATGGCGTGCCTGGTGCCTAGAAGTATTCGTTAGATTCTATCTATCTAACTAATTTATTTTCATGAAGAAAGTTGGTCGGAGTGAGAGGATTTGAACCTCCGGCCCCTACGTCCCGAACGTAGTGCTCTACCAAGCTGAGCTACACTCCGATGGGACCTATCTTATGTGGCGAGTGAAGCTGCGACAAGAAACCGTTCAGCGGCGAGCCGAGCGCCGTCGCGTTAGCACGAGTCCAATCAATCCGAGCGCAAGAAGAGCCAGTGTGCCAGGTTCAGGAACGCGGGTGACTGAGACCATGTCTAGCAGATTGCCGGTGGTATCACGCCGGCCGTCACGCGACTCGAACCCGAGCATGGAATAGGTATCCGTCGCCGTGAATTTGTAGACAAACTGCTTCCAGATGCCTCTTTGATGACTGGTAATCACGTGTTCGATGTCATCCCATTGGACTGCAAATTTCTCGTTGTTGTCCCGCCGAGCTCTCGCCCAGAACGAAACTTCGTACATTGCGCCCACATCGGTATCGAACGATTGGTAAATTCGAAACGGATCACTCGGGTCGCCACCGTGAGCGTTTAGTTCAAGCAAGTTGTTGCCGTCTTTCGCGGGCACAATAAAATTATTGAACCAGATTTCGGTTCCCCTGGAAGTCTCCCATCCAGGCAAAGAGTTATAAATATGCCATCTTCCATAGCTTCCAACTCCAGCGACCCGTTCGTCTGGCACCATCTCGAAACTGCCGTTGATGAATGGACCAGCTGATGCGGTAGCGCTTGCGAGTGCTAGCAAAAGCCCGATGATGAATTTTGTTCTACGCATTTTTTGGTTCCGTAAATTACCGGGCTAATGTTACAGAATCAGCGGTGATCAAAGCTGTGCACTACGTAAACAACTCGTAAACTCTTTCGTGAACTATCTTGTCTTTTGAAGAAAGCCTAAGGGCTACACAATCTCTGTAGCGAGCCCGTCAAGGGACTCTAAGATATTGTTTTCATTGTAAAAACCCATCATTGGGATCAAACGATCGACGCCTAGATTTGCGTATTCTTCAACCATCGCTTTATTGGGTGGTTTAGGTGGGGTGATGGAGATACTCATCTCGCCTAAGTGGTCAGGGCGGTCGTTGCGTGCCTTAGCGAGTTCGAGCTGCTCGAGAGCTTTTTCGGTTGCTTTGACGTCCATCGCGAAGCCATACCAACCATTGCCGTGGGTCACAGCACGCCGCATGGCAGCTGGCGAGTTGCCACCCACTATGACAGGCGGTCCACCGGCTTGAACGGGACGAGGCTGTGCTTGGATGTTGTCGAAGCTGGTGAAGTTGCCTTGGAACTTGGGTTGCGCATCATTCCAAAGTACACGCATGGCATCGATGTACTCATCGGTGCGTGCGCCGCGGGTAGCGAAGTCAACGCCAAGCGCGTCAAACTCTTGATGGAGATAGCCGGCGCCGATGCCGAACATAAGCCGACCTTGGCAAAGTACATCGAGAGATCCGATCTCTTTTGCCAGAACGACTGGGTTACGCTGCGCTACTAGTGTGATGCCAGTGGCGAGTTTGATGTTCTTAGTGACACCCGCCAGAAATGCGAGCAGGGCCGGTGGGTGCAACATTGGCGTTTCTGGATCGGCGGGCGAAGGTGCTTCACGTGGATCCGGTAGGACGACATGTTCGCCAGTCCAGAGCGATTCGAAACCCAGCCCCTCTGCATGTTGTGCCACTTTTGCGGCCCATTCCGGGTCTGCAAGGAAGTTCATGTTGATCCCAAAGAGTCCAAAATCCATATTTTCGCCTAGTGTTTGATGAGAATTGCTTTGTGGGCTTAAACATACCATTGGGCTATGGATAGAGCACGCCCCGTGGGCGTTTGAACCGATTGTTGCAGGTTGTTGCCTTAGAATTTATGGCGCACAATGTCGCTTCACCGAAATATTGGAGGGGTCCATGATCCGGTCTCTAAGTCTCATTTTCTTGGTTCTATCGGCCAGCGCTAGTGCACTAGCACCAAATGAACGCGTTGGTAATTTTCGTCTTTTTGATCAGGCAGGCGGGTCACACCACCTACACTACTTCAGCGATAAAAAAGCTGTTGTCTTGTTGGTACAAGATTTGTCCTGCGAGGCTAGCACTGCAGCTCATCAAGGTATCAATACCTTAGCTAGTTCATATGGAGAGGACGTTGAGTACTTTGTCATCAACTCAACCTCGGATCGCGCAGAGATCGCAGCATCGAGTGGAGAGGCTCGGGTGTTGGTGGATGACGCGCAGTTAGTCGGTCGTACGATGGATTTGAGCCGAGCAGGTGAAGTCTTAGTTGTTAATCCAGAGAGCTGGACGCTCGCCTACAGAGGAGATGCTAGCGATGGTCTCCCAGAAGCTTTAGAGGCCGTCGTCGCCGGTGAGCCTGTGACGCAGAGTCGAACTCAAGCGAAGGGGTGCGACATAGTATATGCCCCAACCAACGGGCACGAGATCTCGTACACCGACACGATTGCACCGATCCTTGCGGAAAATTGTGTTAACTGCCACCGACCTGGTGGCATCGGTCCTTGGGCGATGACGGACTACACCATGGTCAGAGGCTTCTCACTCATGATGCGAGAAGTTTTAATGACCAAACGGATGCCACCTTGGCATGCTGACCCAACGATCGGGCATTGGTCGAATGATCGTTCTATTGGGCGAGAAGAGATCCAAACTTTGGTCAGCTGGATCGATGCAGGATCACCGCGCGGTGAAGGTGAGGATCCATTAACCCAGTACGCTTCACACAAACCAACGTGGGGTAACTTGGGCGAACCAGATCTGATTGTAGATATCCCACCGACGGACATCCCAGCGACTGGCGTTGTTGATTATCAGTACAAATACGTAACCAATCCGTTAGGTAAAGATGTGTGGGTACGTGCGTCACAAATCGTGCCTGGAGATCGTACAGTTCTGCACCACGTCATCACGCGGTTTGGCGAGCAAGAAACGGAAGGGCCTAGAGCGGGTCGTTTGAAGCGACGTAGCTCTATTGGTGGCGGTCTAGCTGGATACGTACCTGGGGCGGAAGCGCGCGATCTTCCCGAAGGCACGGGGACGCTCTTACCGGCAGGTGCCACGATTGAGTTCCAGATGCACTATACAACGTCGGGGGCTGCGACCACCGATCACTCACGTATTGGTGTGTACTTCCACAACGAAGAGCCGGAGCACAAGATCAATGCCATGATATTGGCGAACGGTGGTATCAAGATTCCTGCGAATACGAAAAGTCACTCTGAGCAGGCTATTCGCAAGTTTGACAAGGACGTTCTGGTCTACAGCATCCTGCCGCACTCTCACTTTCGTGGTAAGGCCGCGAAATTTGTTGCGAACTATCCAGATGGCAGCAGCGAAGAACTGTTGAATGTCCCGAACTATGACTTCAACTGGCAGACAACCTATCTGCTAGAAGAGCCGAAGTTCATGCCTGCCGGGACTGAGATTGTCTACACCAACTGGTGGGACAACTCTTCTCAAAACCCAGCCAACCCCAATCCTAATCGAGAGGTTACTTGGGGTCAGCAATCCTTCGATGAGATGATTTTTGGCGCGATAAGTTATCGTGAAATAGACTCGTCTGAAGGTGACTCGTTGGCAGGTTCAGAGTGATTCGGATGGTTTATGGTGCTGTCATCGCGACAGCATCGATCGTCTGTTTGGTGTTGCCAACCATTGCCCTGGGGGCGAGCAATGGCCCGGACCTTAATGGCACCTACGACGTTGCGACGCTCACGCCGCTACGTCGACCTGCGCATTTTGGAGACAATCTCTATTTAACTCCTGAACAAGCGAAAGCGCTGGCAGCGACCGATCGTCAGCGTGATCTCGATGATTCACGAGTGAGTGATCCTAATCGAGAAGCACCGCCAGAGGGTGGTGATGGTTCGGCGGGTGCTGCTGGCAATGTGGGTGGCTACAACACGTTCTGGATCGATAATGGCGATCAAGCGTTTACTCTCGATGGTAAATTTCGAACGTCGATCATTACCTATCCCGAAAATGGCCGGACACCGACACTGACACCAGTTGGTGCTGAACGAGCCAAAGCGAGATCACAGCGACGGCGTGAGAACACCGGTACAGCTTGGTGGCTGAGTGAGGAAGGTCCAGGGCCCTACGACAATCCAGAAATGCGCCCACTAGCGGAGCGTTGCTTGTTAGGCTTCGGTCCTGTCGCAGGACCGCCGATGGTGCCAGCGCTGTACAACAACGTTAAACGCATTGTGCAGACCGATGACTACATCATGATCATGGCAGAGATGGTGCATGACGCCCGAGTCATACGCATGAACGCCGAGCACAGACCCGATTCTGTTCGCACATGGCTGGGTGATTCAATTGGTCATTGGGAAGATGAAACGCTTGTTGTAGAAACAACCAACTTCAAGTCCCAACCAGCGCTTTATGGCGCTGATGAGAATTTGAAAGTCACCGAGTGGTTCACTCGCCTTGATGATGATACGTTGCATTATCGATTTGAAGTCGAGGATCCCACTGTTTGGAAGGACGTTTGGCGCGGCGATTATCCGTGGCCTGCAACCAAAGAGAAGCTGTTTGAATACGCTTGCCACGAAGGCAACTATGCTCTCGGTAACATCATGCGTGGTGCCCGGATCTTAGAACAAGATATAGAAGGTCCAAGCTCGGCCGGAGATTAACTACCTTCCTCGATGCGCCATCTGGCAGATGGCGCTAACCCAATATGCGTTCGCGACTATAGAGTTTGACACTCAACCAAGCTAACAGGGACCCGTAGATGAGAGTGGTGACCATCGAGGTTGCGACGTTGAGCATTGTTACGACTTCCCCTTTGATGATATCCGCCATCAGATTCGCCTGGCTCAGGCTGGGTACAAACATAATGCCAAACGTGGTCTCCACGTTTGTTAGCTGGGCGAAAATCAACGGTAGCGTGGGCACCAGGATGACTAGAGTGAGATAGGTTTGTGCTTCTTTGTAGCTTTTGGCAAAGCTGGCAACGACCGTCAACAAGGATGCTGCGAACAAGAGTAGCGGCAAACAGATCAAAAATACTGGTGCAAGCTGCGCAAAGCCGATTTCTAAAGCCATTCCAATTCGCTTGAACGGTACAAACGGCACGGCCAGGGACAGGCTAATACAAAAAATGAAAAGGCTTAGCCCGCCGAAAATGCTCGTCGCGCCGATTTTACCGAGTACCAGTTGCGCACGACTGATAGGTTGAGTCAGAAGAGGCTCAAGTGAACCATGTTCTCGCTCCCCAGCGGTCGTATCGATTGCAAGGTAAAACCCTCCCATGAATATCACGAGGACTAAGAAGTAGGGTAGAGATGCGAGAACCGTAAGTGCACGGGCCGCGGGCGAAGAGACATCAATCTCTTGGGTGACCACGGGGTTTGCGATGTTGGGGTCGACGCCTCTAAGTTGCAAACGCAACAAGCCAACAGTCCTCGAATAACGGCTGATGTAGGAACGAAGCAACGAAAGGTGACGACGGGTGGACGATATTTTGCTGCTATCGTGAATCAGTTGCAGGGTGTTCACGTTACCTTTGGAATACCGCTCGGCGTAGTCTGGTGAGATCACTAGCACGAGGCTATGGGCGCCATCTGTGACTAGGTCACGCGGCGTTTCGGTCTCTACTTCGGTAATGTCGACGGCTTGTTCACGTAAATTTGCCATTAGCTGAGGTGCATGTTCTGAGCCGATCACTGCAAATTCAATGGCATCGTCCGCTTCGCCGAGTGCGCGGTCTAGGACAAAGACCATAAGACCGACAAAGAACACTGGACCAAGAACGGCGAGTGAGAAAGAAGACAAGATAGTACGTCGATCACGGAAGTTGTCGATGCACTCCTTTTTTAAGACGACAGCGAAGCTCATTCGCCATCCTCGCCAGCACCGGCTAATTGAACGAACGCATCTTCCAGGTTCTCGGTTCCTGCGTGCTCGCGCAATTGGCTGATCGTACCGTTAAAGCGGATTTCACCATCGCCGATCACAACAACATCGTCACACAGTGCATCAACTTCTTGCATGATGTGACTTGAGAAGAGTATGCACTTGCCGCTCTCTTTGAGGTTGTCGATGATTTCTCGAAGCGCTCGAGTTGCCATGACATCCAACCCGTTGGTTGGTTCGTCAAGGATCACGTGGCGTGGGTTGTGAACGAGCGCTCGCGCAAGGGCGACTTTGATCTTTTGACCTTGGGAAAACCCAGCGGTGCGCCGATCAGCGAAATCGCCCATCTTGAGTTGTTCTGTTAGTGACTCAACGCGTTCAGCGAGCTGGCTCGGCTCAAGCCCCTGCAGTTTGCCAAAGTAGGTGATGTTCTCTATGCCAGTGAGTCGGCCGTAAAGCCCGGAATTATGTGGTAAGACACCTATGCTCTTGCGTACGGACATAGGGTCTGCAACTACATCTACGCCGTCGATGACCGCCGTACCGCTGTCAGGAGCGATCATGGTCGACAAGATCCTCAGGGTAGTCGACTTACCTGCGCCGTTGGGACCGAGAAGTGCAGTAATGCGACCATCCTGAGCACTTAGGGAGATGTCTTTCACCGCTTGTACTTTGCCAAACCCTTTGGCGATGTTACGCACCTCGATCACGGTTTGGGTCCCAATAAATCGACGAAGAAAGGGAAAGGCTGCAAACGCTCGATACAAGCCGAGTCAATTTGGTTTGGGTCTGGATCTTCGACGAAAGCTTCGATGAGTTTAGGCATACAGCCTCGACCGATTGTGCCGTGTCCTTGACCAGGTGCGATGATGTGGATTGCATTCGATAAGCCGGGCATCACTGCCTCTCCCCAGGCCGGTGGAGTAATTGGGTCGTTCTCCCCAGATAACACGAGGGTAGGGACGGCACTTTGTAGAGGTTGTTTCATCGAGTCATGCATATAGCCACGCGGCCACTCTACGCAGAGTGCACTTAGGGTGTCGTACATCTCCCGACCAATGTAGGTTGCGCTCAAAGCGTCAAAATCGACCTCTTCGCTGGCGTAAAACGGAGCATCTTCCGTGCAGACAACGGCGTTATGCATGCCGTACGCCATCGATGTTGTGATGTTGTGCAGCATCCGTAGTGCGTTAGATGCGATCGGGGTATAACTTTGGTGCTTTACAGCTTCGTTCAGAATCACTGGAATCAAAGCGGTTGTTTCCGGCGCGTAGAGTGAAAATCGTAACCACGCAACCAGGTGTGGATGACCGAGCTCGAGTTCGGTGGTTATCCCAGTGACTGGGTGTGGCAAAGTCATTGGAATAGGTGCTTCACGGAGTTTGGTTGAGACAAACTCAAAGCTTGCCTTCACATCACCGAAAGCATCTGCACATTCGGGCTTCTCGGCACACTGTGCGAACACCTTATCGAGTGCCTCTTGGCTGTGTACTGCGATTTGACTACCGAGAACTTCAGTCGGAGGCACGACACCATCAATGATTACGGCGCGTGCTGAATTAGGGTATCTACGCATGAAATGCTGGGCGACCCGGGTTCCATATGACACGCCGTAAATAGACAGTTGCGAATAGCCAAGTTCAGCGCGCATCGCTTCGAGGTCTTCGACGGCGGCAGAGGTCGTGAAAAAATTCGGGTCAAATGGCAGTCGCGCAAGACACGCTTGAATGAGCTCAGGTACCTTTTCCGGATCGTAGCTCTCGGGGTCGTCGGCGATACCTTCGCACGTTAAACGACTTGAGCGACCTGTACCCCGCTGATCAATAACCAGTACATCACGTTCACGCGTGAAAGCGCTTAACAAAGGCGCAAACTGGATCATCATATCGATTGACGATCCACCAGGGCCGCCATTGATTATTGTGAATGCATCTTCAGCGGGTGTGTTGGATGTCGACTTTAATTTGGCAATGAAAAGCTCGATCTTCTCATCATTGGGCTTTGCTGGGTCCAATGGCCGTTGCCACGTCGCACATTCAGCATGGAGGTTGCCGTTGCCACCGGAGCCTGTCAGCGCGCATGGTGCGAAAGAGATTTCTTGGCTATTTGCTAGCGGGCTCACAACAAAGGAGAGCAATGCACACAGCGTGAGCTTCAGTGGTCCGCGAAGCATCTAAACGCGAAGCATTCTAAAAAAGGCGGGATGTACTGTATTCAGTGAGCGCCTTGAGCGCATCGACGTAGGCATTTTTCGGCAAAGATTCAAGGCAACAAAGCGTTTGGTCTGCTTCGTTGCGCACAGCCTGATAGACATAATCCAACGCACCGCTTGTACGGACGATGTCTAGGACTTCAGGAAGTTCATCAATAGACCGCCGAGCGATGGCAGCTTCAATAGTCTGCCGCTGTTGTCTCGGTGCGTTTTGAATCGCATAGATGAGCGGGAGTGTTAGTTTGCCTTCAGTCAAATCGTCGCCGACATTTTTTCCTAAAGTTTCGCTATCCCCGACATAGTCGAGCCAGTCGTCGACAAGTTGGTACGTTATGCCAAAGTGCAACCCAAATTTACGCATGAGTTCAGCCGATGGGTGGGACTTGTCTCGAGCGAGGACTGCACCCGTGTGGCAGGCAGCCTCAAACAAGAGTGCCGTCTTGCACCGGATGATCTCCCGATACTCAGCTTCTGTTGTGGCAATGTTGCCTATGTTGGCCAATTGCAGTACTTCGCCTTCGGCGATCGTATTGGTTGCGTCGGCGAGGATTGCCATAATGTCCAGCTGACCAACATCTACCATCATTTGAAAGGCGCGGGAGTAGAGAAAATCTCCGACTAGAACGCTAGGCGCATTCCCCCATTTTTCGTTTGCAGTGACTTTCCCGCGTCGCAAGCCACTGTGATCGACGACATCATCGTGCAGCAGGGTTGCGGTATGCAGGAATTCTATGATGGCAGCCAATTTGACATGCTGCTCACCGTTATAACCCAGGGCGCCGGAAGTCAGTAAAACCATCAAGGGTCGGAGGCGTTTGCCACCGGATGCGACAATGTGCGAACCGATTTCGCTTACTAAATTCACATCAGAAGTCAGCTGCTTTGGAATGAGCTGATTCACCGCTCTAAAGTCGGGTGCGACCAGCTCATAAACGGGGCGCAATGCCTCAATGCTGGCGGCAGTCTGACTCACTACGGCTGCGGGAGTTGTCTGTAGGGCTGGAGTACTCACGATTGGCGGTATCCTAGCAGGAAAAGTTCTCCCTCACACGGCTCTAGAGGCGCAGATTCATCATTCGTTGTGACGTCGTAGTGCGTTGTAATCGCGTTTGAATATCCGTAGAATTACGCGCCTTTCGTACGAGGGCTCCGGACGTAGATTTTTCCGGAAAAGTCAGGGTAAAGATTCGTACGGTTCCCAAATTGTTGAAATTTCACCCATATTTAGGGGCGATAAGATGTTTGCAGTGTTTCAGAGCGGCGGCAAGCAGCACCGCGTAACCGAAGGCGATGTGGTTAAGCTTGAGCTGATTGATGCAGAGCCCGGCCAGGAGCTGGTATTTGATAAGGTACTGATGGTCGCGGATGGCGATGACGTCAATGTTGGCGCGCCATATGTAGATGGTGGCCACGTGAAAGCGGAAGTCCTACGCAATGAGCGTGACAAGAAGATTCGGGTCATCAAATTTAAGCGTCGTAAAGACTATATGCGACGTCAGGGCCACCGACAGTGGTTTACTGAAGTAAAAATTACGGCTATCGGCTAGTTGAAGATTTAGGAGATCGGGTAAATGGCACATAAAAAAGCAGGCGGTAGCACCAGAAACGGGCGCGATTCAGAATCGAAACGTCTCGGTCTTAAGAAATACGGTGGCCAATTTGTAACAGCAGGTAATATCATTGTCCGACAGCGCGGCACCCAGTTTCACCCTGGTAGCAACGTAGGTTGCGGTAGAGACCACACGCTTTTCGCCAAAGCAGACGGTTATGTTGAATTCGCCGTCAAAGGTCCCCTCAAGCGTCGCACTGTAAGCGTGGTATCGGGGCAGGTCTAAAACGCTTAAAACGCACTTAACAAAACCCCGCCTCGGCGGGGTTTTTTGTAGCGGGAGGCAAAATGCAGTTTATCGACGAAGCGACGATACAAGTGCAGGCCGGTAAAGGTGGCGGTGGCTGCTTGAGTTTCCGTCGAGAAAAATATGTTGCCAAAGGTGGTCCTGATGGGGGCAATGGCGGTGATGGTGGCTCGATCTATCTACAAGCGGATGGTGCATTAAACACTCTGATCGATTTCCGCTACCAACCTAGATACAAAGCAACCAACGGAACCGCTGGGAGTGGCCGCAACAAAACCGGTGCTCAAGGTGAAGATCGGTACGTAAAGGTGCCGGTAGGTACAACGGTCGTTGACGAAGGGACGCGCGAAGTCATCGGGGATTTAGCAAAAGTCGGTGACGTGCTGATGGTTGCTGAAGGCGGGCATCGTGGTCTCGGGAACGCATCTTTTAAATCAAGTACCAATCGGGCACCGAGAAAGACCACCCCTGGCTCGGAAGGCGAAGCTCGACGTTTGCGTTTGCAACTCAAGCTTCTGGCCGATGTTGGCCTTCTTGGGCTGCCCAATGCCGGTAAGTCGACTTTAATCGGACAAGTATCGGCGGCAGATCCAAAGGTCGCTGACTATCCTTTTACAACACTCGCGCCGAGTTTGGGTGTCGTTCGGCTTGGAACTGACGCAAGCTTTGTGATGGCCGACATCCCAGGGGTTATCGTAGGTGCAGCCGAAGGCGCGGGATTAGGTTCCCAGTTTCTCCGCCATCTCTCCAGAAACAGAGTGCTTCTGCATTTGATCGACGTTTTACCGGAAGATGAATCGGACCCGATTACAAATTGTGAGTCGATCGAAGCTGAGCTCGAGGCTTATTCCCCAGCGCTGAAGGAACGACCCATTTGGTTGGTCTTGTCAAAAGTAGACCAGATGGAGGAAGAAGATCTCGCTGAACTTAAGACCCGGTTCGAGGCGAAACATCCGGAGCGAAAAATTTATGCGGTGTCAGCCTTGGGCGACATCGGTTTGTCATCGCTGACTCAGGCCTTGATGCAGTTTCTTGATGAGTACCAACGCCGTCTTATTGAGGAAATACCTTTCGCTGAACTAGACAGTGCACTCGAAGAGCGTATCACTGCCGATGTGCTGAAGCATTCTGAGGATGAGCGCGAGCGGCGCGCCGCGGCTAAACGGGCGGCAGCAAATGACGAGCCAGATGAATCTGATGAGGATGGGCCGGAGACGATTTATGTCTCAGAGTGAAAGCGAAAAGCTCAGTCGCGCAACACTCAAAAATGCTAAGAGAGTGGTGGTCAAGATTGGCAGTGCCATACTTACTGAGCGCGGTTTGGGGTTAGACTCTGATCGCATAGGCGCCTTGTCGCAGCAAATTGCTGAGCTTACGAAGTCCGGTAAAGAGGTCGTAATTGTCTCGTCGGGTGCGGTTGCTGAAGGGTGTAATCGCCTTGGTTGGACGACGCGTCCAGAAACAGTGCATGAACTGCAGGCTGCAGCGGCGGTGGGACAAATGGGCTTAGTGGAAGCTTGGGAGTCGGCACTCAGGAAGCATGGCTGCGGGGCGGCGATGATCATGCTCACCCATGAAGACCTTGCGGATCGCAAACGCTATTTAAATGCGCGAGCAACAATTTCGCAGTTGTTGAGTCTCGGCATAGTGCCGGTCATCAACGAAAACGACACCGTCGCAACGGAAGAAATTCAGTTTGGTGACAACGATACGTTAGCCGCCTTGGTTGCAAACCTCATCGAAGGGGATCTTTTGGTCATCCTCACCGACGTCGCTGGGCTGTTGTCCGCTGATCCTGCGGATGATCCAGACGCACAAGTTATCCCGCACGCGTTTGCAGATGATGAATCACTCGACCAAAAAGCAGGTAAGCGCAGTGGCATGTTGGGCCGCGGGGGCATGGTCACCAAGATACGCGCTGCCCGGCTCGCAGCACGATCAGGGGCGCATACGGTCATTGCACCAGGTCATGCATCGAACATATTGGGCGATGTTTTGGCGGGTCAGGACATCGGATCATGGTTACAAGCGAAGCTCACACCGATGACGGCTCGCAAGCGCTGGATTGCTGGTCATTTGCGCGCGAAAGGGACGCTGACAATTGATACGGGTGCGCGTGGTGCCTTGGTGGAACAGGGCGTGAGTCTTTTGGCGGTTGGAGTGACGGCAGTGAGTGGCGAGTTTGCTCGAGGAGATGTCGTCAGGATCTGTAGCGCGGACGGACAGCAAGTCGGCCAAGGATTGAGCAACTATGCGAGCCGTGAAATCGCGAAACTCTTAGGGCAGAAGTCTGAAACGTTCGCCGAGCATATTGACTATGTCGGCGAACCAGAACTCGTACACCGGGATAACCTGGTGATAGTGTGACGAGGCTTAGCTGCCTTGTTGAAGCGCTTTGATTTTCTTATTCATGCGAGACTTATGACGCGCTGCTTTGTTTTTATGCATGATCCCTTTAGACACCATTTTGTCTATCAACGGGGATGCCTCAGTCATGGCAGTGCCTGCAGCAGCACCATCACCGGCGTCGAGGGCAGCGTCGACACGCTTCATATAGGTGCGAACCATGGAGCGCTGACTCGCATTTTGTGTGCGTTTTTTTTCAGCTTGTCGAGCTCGCTTGCGTGCTTGTGGACTATTAGCCAAGAATGCCTCTTTTGGGGTCTAAATTTCGGGCCGCAAATATGCCGTTGGCGTCGGTGGATGTCAACTCGAACTCGCAATGACCTTGGTGGTTCTTTCTAGTGACTGAGGCGAGCCAAGACCCTAAACAGCCACGAAACCTCGCTCGTCAGGGAGGTGTGGTCGCCAGTATGACCCTGGTGTCACGCATTACTGGCTTAGTGCGCGATGTTTTTCTTTCCTATCTCCTCGGCGCCTCACAGTTCGCGGACATGTTTTTTGTCGCCTTTCGAATTCCTAACTTTTTTCGCAGACTCTTCGCTGAAGGTGCGTTTAGCCAGGCGTTTGTGCCTGTGCTCATGCGCTATCGGGACCAAGGTCAGGCGGAATTGATGAATTTTCTGGCACCTCTGTCGGGTATTTTCAGCCTAGGTCTGTGCATTGTGGTGATCCTGGGCATGGTATTTGCTGACGGGCTGACTTTCCTTTTTGCACCTGGATTTGCTGAAACACCGGGTCGCTTAGAAGCTACCGCAGACTTGGTCTTCATAACATTTCCATACTTAGGGTTCATTTCCCTGACTGCTTACGCCGGGGCGCTACTGAATGCGCACGATCGTTTTGCGGTACCTGCAATTACGCCGGTCTTACTTAACTTTGCCTTGATCGGCGCAACGCTTGTCGCGATTGCCGGTTGGTCAGATCGATCGCAGATAGAAATCCTAGCTTGGGGGGTTTTGGTTGCGGGCGTTGTGCAATTGCTGTTTCAAGTTCCATCAGTTGCTCGACTTGGATTGCTGGCAAAACCGACGATCGATACTAAGCATGAAGGGGTGCGTCGTGTAGGTAAGCTGCTGATTCCAGCGGTGTTGGCTGGATCGGTTGGGCAAATTAATGCTCTCATCAACACGGTACTCGCATCGATGTTGATGACCGGAAGCGTGAGCTGGCTCTACTATGCCGATCGCCTGCTTGAGCTACCTGTAGGACTCGTCGCGATTGCGCTCGGGACAGTATTACTACCCCACCTATCACGTATGGCGGCCGACAAAGACGAACAAGCCTTTAGAGACACGCTGTCGTGGGGGATCGGGCTTGGGCTAATGCTCGGTTTACCGGCTGCCGTCGCCTTGTTTGTGTTGGCGGATGGCTTGATTGCGACGGTCTTCATGAGCATCGCTGGCGGTGCCATGACCGTGCCTGATGCACGTATGGCCGGACTCGCGCTTGAGATGTTTGCACTGGCGCTACCGGGCTTCGTGCTCGTGCGCATCCTGGCACCGGCGTTTTACGCGCACGAGGACACACAAAAACCGTTCAAATACGCGAGCTACTCGGTCGTCGCCAACCTTATCGTCAGCCTCTCAACCTTCCAATGGTTTGGCCATGTAGGTCTTGCCTGGGCAACCGCGATAGCGGCATGGGTAAACGTCCTCGGGCTCTATTTTGGACTCACCCATAGCGGCCGTTATCGTGTGGACATTAAGATGCTGAAACCTGCGGGAAGAGCCGTCCTTGCAGCATCTCTCCTTGCCGTAGGCCTCCACTTCGCAGTGGGTGACTTACCGTGGCTGCATATGCCGGAACTGCAGCGCGTGGTATGGATGGCAGGTATTTGTGTTGTGGGTTTTGGTGGCTACTTCCTGGTTCTTTTTATACTTGGATTTCGCTTCCAAGACCTAAATCACTACAGCAGCCAATCAGTCGAATAGCCTATAATCGCTGTATGGAGATTATCAACGGCATTCACAACATCCGCTCAGAGCACCATGGCAATGTCATTACCATGGGTAACTTTGACGGTGTTCATCTCGGTCACCAGCAGATCTTGTCGACCTTGCAGCAGCGGGGCGAGGAAATGGGGGTGCCGAGCGCTTTGATTACCTTCGAACCTCAGCCTCGTGAGTACTTTGCCGGTTCAGAAGTGCCACCAAGACTAACGCGGCTACGAGAAAAAGTGCAGGTTCTCAGTGACACTGGACTCGATCGTTTGGTGTTGTTGCCATTCAATGAGCGAACCGCGCGAACGAGACCAGAGTGGATCACCGACGAACTGTTTCATCAGATGTTAGGGGCGAAGCATGTCATCGTTGGTGACGATTTTCGCTTTGGTAGAGATCGATCTGGTAACTTCGAAATGATCGAACGGGTCGGCCAGGAACTTGGCTATTCGGTCGGTCGGATGGATACGGTTGAACATCTTGGCGACCGAGTCAGCAGCACTCGGATTCGAGCGGCACTCAAGGCTGGCGATTTCGCAATGGCGACGGCACTACTTGGGCACGAGTACTTCATCATGGGTCGCGTTGTGTATGGCCGCCAGTTAGGGCGCCAGCTAGGTGTACCAACCGCTAATATTCGTCTGCAGCGTTACAAGGCGGCCTTAGAAGGGGTGTATTGCGTTTCTGTTGAAGGCATCTCGGTCGAAGGCGTTTCTGACGATGGCAACAACAACCGTCCAGAGCCGCTTAATGGGATTGCGAACATCGGAGTTCGACCGACTGTGGATGGCAAGGAGCCATTGCTAGAAGTACACGTATTCGACTACACCGGTAACTTGTACAACGAATTGCTGACGATTAGGTTCAAGCGCAAGTTAAGAGATGAACAGACATTTGATGGAATAGACTCCCTAAAAGTCCAGATCGACAAAGACATCGCCGAAGCGCGAGACTGGTTTACAACAAATGCTTAAGTGGGTTGCGGTTGCAGGGTCCATATGGGTGGCGGATCAGGTCACGAAGTACGCTGTCGTTAGCAATATGCTGTATCGGGATGAGATTCCTGTGTGGCCATTCTTTAGCCTGGTTAGATGGCACAACGAAGGTGCAGCGTTTTCTTTCTTAGCCGACGCGGGCGGTTGGCAACATTGGTTTTTTGTTTCTCTAGCCACGGGCTTCTCGATATATCTTCTATATGAGCTCTACCGTTTGAAAGAAGAAGAGCAGGTGCTCGGTTGGGTATTTGCCTTCATTCTGGGTGGTGCTCTCGGCAATCTCACTGATCGTTTGAACCACGGCTACGTAGTGGATTTTCTTTTCTTCCATTGGCAGGAACATGGCTTTCCGGCATTCAATGTGGCTGACTCCGCCTTATTTTGTGGTGCTGCTTTCTGGATCTTTTTAATGATCCTCGACTACCGACGTACTAAAGCGGCATGAGCGTAAATGTAATCGCCACTGACGGCGACGTTAGGATCCAACCTGGCTGTGAGGTGACGCTGCACTTCTCACTAATGCTCAGTTCGGGAGAAGAGATAGATACAACCCGCAACGCTGAACCTGCCAAATTTGTTGTTGGCGACGGAAACTTATTGCCTGGCTTCGAAGCGGCGCTACTGGGAAAAACAAAAGGTTATGCCGAACAGGTTTTGCTGAAGCCAGCTGACGCGTTTGGCGAGCGTAATGAAGACAACGTGCAGGTCTTGTCGAAAGACAAATTTTCGGACGTCCTTGAGACTCTGGAGGTGGGGCTGATGATCTCGTTTGGGTCACCCGAGGGCGAACTACCCGGGGTGGTGACCGATGTCTATGAGCGTACGATTAAAGTTGATTTCAATCACCCACTCAGTGGTCGTGAGATTGTCTTCGATGTGGCAGTTTTAGATGTAAAGGTTGGCGGGGGCGCAGACCCGTATGCGTCCGGTAAGTGAAATAGCCCGAGCGAAGCTTAACGGGAGAAGTACGCTCACAAGATACCCACGCTAACAAGATACCCACGTTGACAAAGGACGATCGGTAATAAGTCCTGTTAACAAGAGAGGATGGGTTTCTACAAAAGGAAGGGATTCAACAAGAGAGATCACGCCCTTGCACATCTTCATGAATGCCATCGCCATCCTCGTCTTTTGAGTAATAGAGTCTACCTGCAGCGTTGAGCACAAGTTGCAAAGCACTTTGGTCAATTATTTGAGGGCAGAATTTAAAATGGCCGTTTTGCCAATCCGTTGTCCCGGTTGGTAAGAACCTTAAGTAGTTACGATTTCTAAAAGAACGCCATTCAACGTCAGAGCTGAGACGTGGTAATGACCCGACGATCGGGTCATCACCATCGTAGAGCGCGTTATGGTTTTTGTCGGCAAAAGCAATCGTCCCTCGATGCCAGCTGTTGCGTGCGCCGCATCCAGTCGTATCATCCGGACAGAGAATGACAGGGTGGTTCAAGTGAATGGCGGCCGCTCTACTGGTCTGGATAAGTGTCGCGAATTTGTCTCTGTCGGTTTCTGTCCTTTTGGTGCCGATCAGTTTGGAGCTACTGAACAGCATTGAGCCAAGAAGGATCCCGGCGATGGTCACTGCGACCAACAGCTCGATCAGAGATAAACCGTTTTCTAATTTCATGAAGCCACTTTATCTGAGTGGCAAAGAGCGCATACCAGAGATCTGCCCTTGTGGACGTGGGCTATTCGAGATCGAGTTTCTTAAGTTTGTACCGTAACGCGCGGAAAGTAATGCCGAGTTCTTTGGCGGCTGCGGTCTTGTTCCAGCGAGTTGATTCAAGAGCGTGTGTAATGATGCCGCGCTCTATGCCTTCCAAGTACTCTTCCAACCCTTGGCCTTCAGGCAATTGCGGCTGATCTGCATCGTGTGCGAGGTCTGGGCTTACTTCAGGCTCACCGGATGAGTCTTCTGGCTCTTTCGTGGCTGGCTCTCGTATGGCTGAAGGGGCCTGTGTCAACGAAGTGTCAATTGGTCCGCCTTGGAGTTGTAGATCCGCAACTTGGATGCTAGTGCCTTCACAGAGTGTGAACGCACGTTCAAGGACATTCTCAAGCTCACGGACGTTTCCAGGGAAGGCGTAGTCCTGCAGTGCGGCCAGCGCTTGGTTCGAGAGCGTCGGCTGTGGTTCGCTATACGATTCAGCAAGCCGTTGTAGGCAGTTGGTTGCGAGTTGTTCGATGTCTTCAGTGTGTTCACGTAAAGGCGGGATGCGTAGCTCGATGACGTTCAAACGATAGTATAGATCTTGTCGAAAACGACCTGCGTCGACTTCTGCGGATAGATCTTTGTGGGTTGCGGAGAGAACCCGCACATCTGTTGTGTCTTCAGATTGAGAGCCAACCGGGCGAACGGCCTTTTCTTGAATCGCGCGGAGTAGTTTGACCTGCATTGAGAGTGGCAAATCAGCCACTTCGTCTAAGAACAATGTGCCGCCAGAAGCTGCCTGAAACAGACCTTTCTTGTCAGTGACGGCACCTGTGAAAGACCCTTTTACATGACCGAAGAATTCGCTTTCCATCAATTCTGATGGAATGGCGCCACAATTGACTGGGACGAAATCACCATCGGTTCTGGGCCCTTGGTGGTGGATCATCCGGGCGGCAACTTCTTTCCCGGCACCTGATTCGCCTGCGATATAGATGGGTGCCTGACTGCGCGATAGTTTGTTGATTTGTGTGCAAAGATTGTTGATCGCCTGGGATTGACCTAACAAATTATCAGTCCCGGGTTTAGCCTCGCCAACTTGACTTTGTAGCTTGAGCGCGGTGTCTACCAAACTGCGCAGTTGGTCAAGATCGATGGGCTTTTGAACATAATCGAATGCACCCGCTTTCAACGCATCGATTGCTGTGTCCATGGAACCGAATGCAGTAATCATTGCGACGGGCAGATCTGGAAAGTGCTCATTGATGTGCTGAATAACTTCCAGCCCATCACCATCTGGTAATTGCATATCGGTCAGACAAAGATCAAAAGTATGCTTTTGCAGCATCTCTTTTGCCTGCACAACATTTTCGGCCGCCTTTGTTTCGATACCCATCCGTCCGAGAGTGATCTCCAAGAGCTCCCTGATGTCAGGTTCATCATCTATGACTAATGTATGTTTTGTAGTGGGCACGATGGATTCTTTGCTTAGAAGGCGATTCTATCAGGATGGCTGAACAATATTCTAAAACAACCCCCGCCCGAGGCGTGGGGTGAGTAGCTTATTTGCGCTTGGTTGGCGTCACACAACTCCTTAGTGATGTATAGACCAAGCCCGGTGCCGCCAACAGCTGTGGTAGAAAAAGGCTGGAAAAGAAGCGAAACCTGATCTTCTTGCACACCAACTCCGTAGTCGATGACATTCAAGTAAGGGCGTTCGCTACCTTGTTCAATGCCACCTTCAAAACGTACTTTTTGTCCTTGGTCGTTCAGTTCCGAGTAGCGTAATGCGTTATCGACGAGATTAGTTAGCGCTTGGACTAGGTGGGCTGGGTCCACACGCACGAGCGTGTCGGCTGGGCCAATATCTACAGAAAACTCTGCGTCTGGGAAGCTCTCGGTGCTCTGTAATATGAACTGTTGGATGTTGTCGCTTAGATTTATAACCTGTGGCTCGGGGTGTTTGCGTCGAGACATCTCTAGGACGTTTTCCACCACGCCGTTCATTCGTTTGCAATGGTTGATGATGATGTCCGTCAATCTCTGATCCGCAGGTAGCATCGCGTCTGATTCGTTCAGAAGTTGTGCGGTGTGGCTAATAGCACCGAGTGGGTTCCGCACTTCGTGGGCGATACTGGCTGACAAGCGGCCCAGTTCGGCTAATTTTAGTTGTTGGGCTTGTTGTTGAACCTCGCTGGTATCTTCGATGAATATCGTGACATCACCAGTCGCATCTTGGCTCCGTACCGCAGAAAAGTTCACTCTAATTTCTGGTGTGTGGTCCTCTATTCGCAGTGGCGGCACACGGTGGTTTATGTTTCCTCGCCAATTCTTAATGACGCGTTGCAAAGGAGTTGGCAAGGTTATCAACGGCTCTTCTACCCGCGTACCTAGCAGAGCCCTCGCGCTTTGGTTGTGCATTCTGACTCGATTGTCAGGATCGACGACGATAATTCCGGTGCGCATTCTCTGGATAATCTGTCGATTGAGCCGCTCAAGATCTGCGAGCTCAGAGGCTTGGGTCAGGGTTTGGATTTCGTTGGTACGAATGCGCCCAGAAATACGTTGGATAACGAGCGAAGAGGTGAAGTAAATGATGCCGTAGACACCAGCCTGGAAGAAATCGGCTTCGTTCGATCCAAGTAGACCGAGGTAGAACTCTTCATATAGTACCGCCACACTCGCTACCGCTGCGATGAAGGTCGCAGTTCTACCCGTCACGAGAATAGCGCCGGTGGCTACGGTAATGAGGATGAGTGGGGCGATGCCGCTCGTTATTCCCCCGGAAGCAAACATCAACAAGGTGAGGGCAACGACATCGATGCACACGAGTGCGAGGTTTAGGGTTCGGTCGCTTGTAATTTGTCTATGAATCCACCGTAGACCGATTGGCAGGATTAGATTTGTGCCGGTGTAAGCTAGTGTTGTGATCCAGAACAGCTGGCTGTCGTAGGAGCCGAGCCTGGTTTCCATGAAGGTCTGCTCGTATGTCGCGATGAGCGCCAGACCGACAAAAATTCGGTAGACGTTGTAGATTCTTAAGAGACCGAGATTGAGTTCCAGGCGGCGGCGCTCAATCTCAGCAACGATGTCCTCTCGTTGCCCGGTTTGCATGATTTGTTAGTCGACGAAGGGTAGCCAGCTAAACCAGCCCCGTTTCTTTGCGTCCTCTCCGCGACCTGGTGCGGCGCTGGGCCGGTCACCTTTGGCTGGTGGTGTGAACCCCTCGGGATGTTGAATCGTCAAAGGTGGTGGGACCGAGGGCCGGTCAAAAATTCCCAATGTCATGATGTTCGTCCAGGAACGATCTCTGTTGCGGATTCGGTTAGCGAGTACCAAGTTACCGTTTTCGTCAAAGGAATTATGATCCGGAAAATTGATAGCCAACACTCGCATGGTGTTGTTGGCTTCATCTTCCAATCCCAGTTTGTGATTACATTCGGCAAGGACGATGAGCGCTTCTGGTGTCGATTCAGCATTGGGATAATTTTCAAGCACGTGTCGAGCACGGTTGGCGGCTGCGACGTAGGCACCTCTGCGCAGGTAGTAATCTGCAACGCTCAGTTCGGAGCGAGCCAACACATTTCTGAGGTGCACCATGCGTTGGCGTGTGTCTGGAATATAAGGACTATTCGGATAGCGGGCCATCAGTTGCGCAAAATCTGAGTAAGCATCCCGCAGGGGTGCCATATCTCGTTTGGATTCATCCACTTTGACCAGACGATCCATCAAGCCAGAGTTTTCCGAAAACGACGCCAGACCCTTGATATAGAACGCGTAGTCAATATTCGTGTGATTGGGGTGTAGACGGATAAAACGATCTGCGGCAGTGCGGGCGCCATCTAAGTTGGCGGACATGTACCGGGCGTAGATCATTTCCAATTGTGCTTGTTCGGCATAGCGACCGAAGGGGAAGCGCGCTTCTAGCCGTTCCAATGCGGCTATGGCCTGCTGATAGTTACTCGATCGTAACCAGCGTTGGGCGTCGCGGTAGAGCTTTTGTTCACTCGTTTCAATCTCGTCTTCGAGGGTTGTCTCATCATCGTCCCCGCCGCCAATAAATGGCATCCAACTGCAGCCGCCGAGTGCGACCAACAGCAAGCAGACGACTGCGAGTCGTTTATCAACCAAGGATGTTCTAGTTGCGCGCATCAATTTACCGCCAGGTTTTGGAATGTTTGTCGGACGGTCGCTATTTTTACCAATTTCGGTAGGGTTGCAAGCAAATGGATGATAAATCACACAACTTGAACGCCACGAGAGAAGCTACCGTGCCTCCTGAATTGTCCGGAGAGAGATTAGACAAGGCGACTGCGCTTCTGTTCCCGGAACATTCGCGGGCGGAGATCACGCGATGGATTCAAGAAGGCACCGTGCTACTTGATGGTGTGCAGTCCAAACCGAAAGTCCGTGTGAAGGGTGGAGAAAGTGTCTCTTTGTCCGCCGAAGCCCAGGTGCGTGACTATTGGCAAGAGCCGGAAGACATACCGTTAGACATCGTGCACGCAGACGATGACATCTTGGTGCTGAACAAACCGGCTGGGTTGGTCGTACACCCTGGCGCAGGCAACAACACCGGCACGTTAGTCAACGCCCTCTTGTTCCACTATCCAGATCTTAGCGCTGTACCACGTGCAGGCGTTGTACACCGACTCGATAAAGAGACGAGTGGGGTGATGGTGGTCGCGAGGAATTTGGCTACCCATCACTCACTTGTAGAGATGATCGGTGCCCGGCAGGTTAATCGTGAATACCTTGGGCTGACAGAGGGGCGGATGATCAGCGGTCGAGATGTCGATGAGCCTATTGGCCGCGATCCAAATGTTCGCACCAGACAAGCTGTACGAGAGGATGGCAAACCGGCGCACACGGAGTTTAGAGTCGTAGAACGATATCGAATTCATACGCTCGTACGAGCCAAACTTGGTAGTGGCCGCACCCATCAAATTCGAGTCCATCTGAAATCAATTGGCTATCCCCTGGTCGGCGACAAGCGTTATGGGGCACGAGGCAAAGTGCCGGTTGCCGCCGCAACCGACTTGCTAACAAGTCTGCAAGCGCTACAGCAAGTTGGTCGTCAGGCTTTGCATGCCGAAAGGTTGAACTTCGTGCACCCGGGTACCAGCCAGAGCTTAGATTTCGTGGTGCCTTTAGCGCAAGATCTTGCCGATTTGCGAAACCTCCTCCTTGCAGACAAAGAGTAGTCCGGTTGAGTGAAGGCCCTTCTAGCTGGCTTAGCCCAAATTTAGGAGCGTCCGTGTCGACGCTTGTCACGACGATCGAGGCACCGTGGCAGGGGATAAATTTTAACCTTGCAACCCATGCCGGAGATCAGACCAACGTTGAGAGAAGTCGCCACCAAGTATCTGCACTACTTGGTGGGTGTGATATCCAGTGGTTGCAACAAGTACACGGTGTCGAATCGCTTTATGTTGAAGAGGCCACTTGTCACGCTCCGAAAGTTGACGCGGTTTGGACCGATCGATCGAATGTTGCCCTTGCGATAATGACCGCAGATTGTTTGCCTGTACTTTTTGCGAGCCGAGATGGTGCAGTGATTGCGGCCGCACATGCAGGGTGGCAAGGTTTGGTGGGTGGTATTCTCACCAAGCTCGTCGCGTCCCTCCCTTGCCGAGCTAACGAACTCTGCGCGTGGTTAGGCCCGGCAATTTCGAGGCAACACTATGAAGTTGGTGAGGATGTGTGGCGCCAGTTTCCGGCAGAACATTGTTACCCGCATCAAGCACCTGGCAAACGGATGCTGGATCTGGCTGGCGTTGCCAAAGCCGAGCTTGAGTCACTAGCACTTCATCGAGTGGCTGAGTCGAACTGTTGTGTCTATGAGCGAGAGCAATATTTTTCACACCGCGCGAGTCAACAGAAAGGGCGTGACGAGGGCAGATTCGCGTCGTTGATTGTACGACGGTCGGAGAACAAAGAGGGCTGAAGCTGAGTCTGGGCTGCTCGGCTTAAGCGTCGCAGTTGGTGGCAATACCTTGTTGGGCTTCGCTAATACGCTGCGTACGATCATCTTCTGAAAGGACCAGCTGTTCGCCACTCTCGTCGACCACTCGAATCCTTCCTGTGTTGGATAGATTTGCTAAGACTCGTCGTGATCTACGGCAGTTATCCATTCGAATTTGCTCAACCTGGGCTTGGCGCTGGGCTTCTGCACTTTGCAGCTTATCGAGCATGGCCTGCTGGCTAGGATTTAAGTTTTCTCTGTCAGCCGATCGAGTTGGTTGGGTCGAGGTTCGGGATGTTGTTGGGTTAGAGACAACGGGTACCGGTATAGCGTTCGTGTTTTGTGTGCTCGATCGTTTTGTGGCTCTGTCTGAAACGACGGTGACTTGGGCTGATGGTACGCCGCGAGGCTTACGCTCTGAATAGTTCACCACGCCATTGCTGTCGAGCCACCGATAGGTGTCCGCGAATGCTGTTGGGGTGGTGAATAAGGCGATCAGCGTGAACGCGAAACAACTCATGAAGGTGAATTTCGGGTTCACGAGATAGTTAAAAGTTGAGCCCGTCTGAGGAACTGTCCGATTTGTTGCCACTGTATCTGCCGCTCGTTTAACCATAATAAAAGCCTAGTCCAATAAGGCACGCCAGCGAAATATAGCATAACGGGCCATTTCTCCAGGTCTTAATGCCTAGAAAGTGGTACCTAGCTCTCAGTTTGATTGACATAGCGTGCTGATATCAGAAGAATACGCGCCTCGTTTTTGTCCTGTGGAACGGAATCGCTAATAAATCAAAGAGTTAGCCTTTCTTCAGAACCAGGACATCATGCACTTACGTACATTTTAAGATTGATACAGAGGAACGTCCAATGACCGACATGTTGTCGGGCGGTGACATGCTCATCCGCGCGCTTCAGGACGAAGGTGTCGACATCGTATTCGGCTACCCCGGCGGTGCCGTGCTACATATATATGACGCCATTTTTCGACAGCAGAGAGTCGAACACATTCTGGTGCGCCATGAACAAGCAGCCACCCACATGGCGGATGGCTATGCTCGCGCTACAGGGCGACCCGGTGTCGTATTGGTGACCTCCGGTCCTGGTGCCACGAACGCCGTCACCGGTATCGCCACGGCTTACATGGACAGCATTCCGATGGTCGTGATCTCAGGTCAGGTGCCAAATGAGCTGATCGGCACTGATGCCTTTCAAGAGACAGATATGATTGGCGTATCACGGCCTGTTGTTAAGCACAGCTTCATGGTCAAAGAAGCCAAAGAAATTCCGGAAGTAGTGCGGAAGGCGTTTCATATTGCGACCACCGGTCGACCTGGGCCTGTGGTGATCGATGTCCCTAAAGATACCACTGACCCGGCAGAACTCGCTGAGTACATTAGACCCGCAGATGTGCGCTTGCGCAGTTATAACCCGGCAACTTCGGGTAATGGCCGACAGATACGCAAGGCGGTTGAGGCCCTGATCGCCGCTGAGCGACCCGTGCTCTATATCGGGGGTGGTGTTGTCCAAGCGGACGGTAGCGAGGCGCTACGACAGCTGGTTCGTACGCTCAAATGTCCGGTGACAAATACGCTCATGGGACTCGGTGCGTATCCGGGGGAAGATGAATTGTGTATCGGTATGCTAGGCATGCACGGTACTTACGAAGCCAATATGGTCGTACATGAGACTGATCTGATTTTTGCCATTGGTGCGCGTTTTGACGATCGGGTTACCAATGCCCCGGCTAAATTTGCGCCGAACGCCACGATAATCCATGTTGATGTTGACCCAGCGTCTATTTCCAAAATTATCGGGGTTGATATTCCGATCGTTGGAAATGCCAAGCTTGTACTCGAAGCTCTTGTATCGAGTGCTGAAGCGCAGCTTGAGGTGCTCTCTGAGTCGGAAAAACTTGAGTTTGATGATCGAGGTGCGCGTTGGTGGTTACAAATAAATGAGTGGCGTGCTCAGCATGGACTTAACCACAATTTGGCAGCAGACCCCGACCAAGCCATATTGCCCCAATTAGCCATCCAGGTACTGCACAGAGTCACCGATGGCGAAGCGTACGTTGCCTCTGATGTTGGTCAGCATCAAATGTTTGCCGCTCAGTACTACCATTTTCCGGAACCTAGGCGTTGGATTAACTCCGGTGGGCTAGGGACTATGGGGTTTGGGTTACCCGCAGCGATGGGTGTGCAAATGGCTTACCCAGATGCCACCGTCGCATGTGTGACAGGCGAAGGCAGCTTCATGATGAATATGCAGGAGCTTTCCACGTGCCTGCAGTATGGTCTGCCCATCAAGATCCTGAACTTGAACAACCAAGCGTTGGGTATGGTCAAGCAGTGGCAAGACATGCAATACGGTGGACGACACTCACAGAGTACATACAGTGATTCGTTGCCGGACTTCAAAACACTGGTAGAGGCTTTCGGACACGTTGGCTTCAAAGTTACGGATGCCGCTGACCTTGAGCCTGTTATGGCGGAAGCCTTCGGTGAGAAGCTGCGCAAGCGGCTTGTGTTCATCGATGTTTGGGTTGATCCTCACGAACACGTCTACCCGATGGCTATCAAGGGCGGTTCGATGCGCGATATGGTGCTAAGTAAATCCACGCGCCAGGAGGCGGAGTGATGCGGAGAATCCTCGCCGTTCTAATTGAAAACGAAGCGGGTGCGTTATCTCGCGTGGTGGGACTGTTTTCACAGCGGAACTTCAACATTGAGTCACTCACTGTTGCACCGACAGAAGATGCAACCCTGTCTCGGATCACGATAACTACAGCCGCGGATACGGGTACCACTGAACAAATCATCAAGCAGCTCTACAAACTGGTAGAGGTGGTGAAAGTGATGGATCTCTGTGAAGGGGACCATCTCGAGCGCGAGCTTATGCTCGTCAAGGTGCGGACTGATGAGACGAGTCGTCAAGAGCTTAAGCGAACTGCGGACATTTTTCGCGGGCAGATTGTGGATGTAACAGAGAATACGTGCACCGTTCAACTGATCGGCCCATCGGATAAGCTCGATGCGTTTCTAAGGGCGCTGGGAAAAATTCAAATTCTCGAAGTTGTGCGCAGCGGCGTCTCCGGCATCGGCCGGGGTAATCGCGTGCTCGCGCTCTGACTTCGAATTACTTCATCTCTATAAGGGGGAACAATGCAGGTTTACTACGACAAAGACGCTGATTTATCGCTGATACAAAATATGAAAGTCGTCGTTGTGGGGTACGGTTCACAAGGACATGCACACGCGAACAACTTACGCGACTCAGGTGTGAAAGAAGTCGTCGTTGGACTTCGCGCTGGGTCCGGATCTTGGCCCAAGGCCGAGAATGCGGGATTCACGGTTCAGGAAGTAGCTGAGGCTGTCACGGATGCGGATCTTGTGATGATCCTTGTACCTGATGAGCTGCAACCGGCGCTCTATCGAGATGATCTTGAGCCGAATATGAAAGATGGCGCGACGATGGCGTTTGCCCACGGCTTCAATATCCACTTTGAGTTGATTGTTCCTCGTGCCGACCTAGACGTGATCATGATCGCGCCAAAGGGTCCTGGACATACGGTCCGCTCAACCTACGTTGCCGGTGGGGGTGTGCCGAGTTTGATCGCCATCGCGCAGGATGCGACGGGTCAGGCAAAGAACATTGCACTCGCTTACGCTTCTGGCAACGGCGGTGGTCGCGCAGGCATCATCGAGACAAACTTCCGTGAAGAAACTGAGACGGACCTATTTGGTGAGCAAACTGTGCTTTGTGGTGGTGCAGCTGCACTCGTGCAGGCAGGTTTCGAGACGCTCGTCGAAGCGGGCTACGCCCCTGAGATGGCCTATTTTGAGTGTTTGCACGAACTCAAGTTGATCGTTGACCTCTTTTATGAAGGTGGTGTGGCGAATATGTGGTACTCGGTATCGAACACGGCAGAATATGGCGGTTTGACCCGTGGCTCGCGCATCGTGACTGAAGAAACGAAGCAAGAGATGAAGCGCATCCTGGAAGAAATTCAAACAGGCAAGTTCGCGCAAGAGTTTGTCTCTGAAAACCAAGCCGGTGCGCCTGGGATCAGAGCCATGCGACGCATATCGCAAGGTCATCAGATCGAAGAAGTGGGTGCAAAACTACGTGGTATGATGCCTTGGATACAGGAAAACAGATTGGTTGATAAGGAGATTAACTAGTCCAAGGTTTTCTCTTGGCAACAGCTGGAGACGGATATGACTGATCGACCGCAGGATGGAACGCCAAAGCGTCAACTCTTTGCGGTCGATGAGGATCAGTCGCCAGCAGACCAAGCAGACCAAGCAGACCAAGCAGACCAAGCAGACCAAGGGGACACAGAAAGCGGCAAGTCTGATGCTCTTGTAGACGATTTCGTCGAAGAAGAACTGGTTCCTGACTCCGATCCCGCCCAAAAAAGATCCGAGCGACGTGCGAGAATGCGTCAGCGCGGCATCTATCTACTTCCGAATTTGATTACGACCGGTGCACTCTTTGCCGGTTTCTACGCCATGATCGCTGCGATGAATGGTAACTATATTGCCGCCTCTTTAGCGGTTTTTGTTGCGATGGCACTCGATACCGCTGATGGGCGCGTCGCCCGACTTACGCGGACAGAGAGTGCTTTCGGCGCGGAGTACGATAGCCTTTCGGATATGGTTGCCTTTGGTGTCGCACCAGCTTTGGTCGCGTTTAGCTGGGGATTGAGCACGCTAGGGCAAGCAGGTTGGGTAGCCACATTCGTTTATATGGCCTGTGCAGCGCTACGTTTGGCTCGTTTCAACACTAAGGGTGAGAACGCTAGTTTTACTGGACTTGCCAGCCCCTCTGCCGCTGCCATCATCGCCTGCTGCGTTTGGGTTTGGGTTGATTTGGGTGCAGGTCAACCGAGTGTTGTGGCCGCTGCGGTGATGGGTGTCGTTACTGTGATTACTGCACTTCTTATGGTCTCGAACTTCGAATACTACTCACCGAAATTGTTAGGTGTAAAAGGTCGCGTGCCGTTCGTTACCTTGGTTTTCGTGGTCCTTGGATTCTCACTCCTATTGCTGCATCCGCCCACAGTGTTGTTGGTGCTGTTTAGCGGCTATGCGCTCTCTGGCCCCCTGAAATACCTTTGGGAGCTACGGAACTCTGAAACCAAAACTGACTCAAACTAACTGTCCACGCACACTTAACGTTAGGATCTTTTGCCTTGTTAATAAAAAAGCCATCGAAGATCGCACCCTCAGAAATCACTTCTGAAACTTCATTCCTTAACCGAAGAAAATTTCTTAAGCAGCAATCCATTCTTGGAGGAGGGCTGCTTGGGGCGGGGCTGATTGGTAACACCCAGGCTGCGTTACAGCCAGATGATGATCTGACGCCGGAAGAGATTGTGACGAGTTACAACAACTTCTATGAGTTTGGTACCGGCAAAAGTGATCCTGTTGAGTACGCTCATGAAATGAGCACAGACCCTTGGACGGTTAAAGTCTCAGGTGACGCAAACAAAACCGGTAAGTTTGCGTTTGAAGACATCGTTAAGGGGCTCGATGTAGAGGATCGAATCTATCGCTTCCGCTGCGTTGAAGCATGGTCGATGGTCGTTCCCTGGAGGGGGGTGGCGCTGAAAGATGTGCTGCAGCAGTTTGAACCAAAGACTTCCGCCAAGTTTGTCGAATTTAAGACTTTGGTGCGACCGTCTGAAATGCGCGGACAGAGGGCTGTTTTCCAGAGTATTGATTGGCCCTACACCGAAGGTTTACGACTCGATGAGGCTTATCACCCACTTGCTATCATGGCGTTGGGTGTTTACGGCAAAGATCTACCGAATCAAAACGGCGCGCCTTGGCGTTTGATGGTGCCTTGGAAATATGGCTTCAAATCGGTGAAGTCCATTGTGAGTATCCGGTTCACGTACCGACAACCTCGCAACTCTTGGAATGTCTTGGCACCGCATGAATACGGTTTTTATGCGAATGTGAATCCAGCCGTCTCTCACCCGAGATGGAGTCAAGCGAGTGAACGACGTTTGCCAAGTAGTGTCTTCAACCCGAACCGAAGACCGACGCTACCCTTCAATGGCTATGCTGACGAAGTGGCTAGTCTTTATAGTGGTATGGACCTCGCTAAGTTCTACTAGGCACTCGCTGAAGTTTGCAAACGCAGTTAACGGTCGTCCTATCTAAAACGGTTTTCTTCGTCGCGTTATCGATGCCACTCACGTGGCTCGCGTGGCAGATAAGCATTGAAATCGCAGCCCCAACTACGGCACTAGGTGCAGACCCTGGTGAAGCGATAGTCCACTTTTTGGGTCTTTGGGCGATACGGCTTCTGTTGCTTGCCTTTGCAATCAGCCCGTTACAGAAGATTTTTCGCCAACCCAATATTGGCAAGCTTCGCCGCATGGCAGGCGTGTATGCCTTTGTTTATGCGCTTCTACATTTAACAGCCTACCTATTCTTTTACCTTGAATTCGCGTGGGATGCTCTGTTAGAGGATTTTGTTGAAAGAACATTTATCACGGTTGGTATGCTTGCGCTGCTTTGTCTCACGCCACTGGCAGTGACTTCGACCGCAGGATGGCAGAGACGTCTACGCCGGAATTGGAAGCGCTTGCACCGCTTAGTCTATCCAGCCATCGCCTTTGCGCTGATCCACCTCTACTGGTTAACGCGGGACGGCTTCGCTGAAGTCTTCCTTTACAGTGTTTTGTTCATCGTTCTGGTCGGCTTCCGGTGGGTCCGGCGTTAATCAGTCCGGGTTGCTACCGCCGCTGCTAGCTGACTGAGGGCAATTTCCGTATCTGTCCAGTCTATGCAGGCATCGGTGATGCTTTGACCATAGGTCAAGGACGCTAAATCTTCAGATATGTCCTGGCGCCCTTCGACCAAGTTGCTCTCGATCATGACCCCGACAATGTTCCGATCGCCGGCCGTGATTTGAGTACAGATGTCCTCGCAGACAACGAGTTGGCGTTTGTGGTCTTTAGCTGAGTTGGCGTGGCTCATGTCAACCATGATCCCAGCTTCGATGCTGCCCTTGTCTAGGGCTGCTTGGGTTGAAGCGATTGAAGCTGCATCATAATTAGGTCCGGTTTTGCCACCGCGCAGAATCACATGGCAGTCTGGATTGCCTGATGTTGAGAAAATCGCAGAGTGTCCGGCTTTAGTTACGGAAAGAAAGATGTGCGGATGGATAGAAGAATTGACTGCGTCTACGGCGACTTGGATTGAGCCATCTGTACTATTCTTGAAGCCAATTGGACAGCTCAGCCCAGACGCGAGCTGACGGTGGATTTGGCTCTCGGTAGTTCGTGCTCCAATCGCACCCCAGCTGACAAGGTCGCCGACGTATTGAGGGGAGATTGGATCCAGATACTCTGTGCCAGCAGTTAGCCCTAAACTATTGATATCTAATAGTAATTTCCTTGCAGTCGCGAGACCCTTATTAATGTCGTATGTGTTGTTTAGGTGCGGATCGTTGATTAAACCTTTCCAGCCCACAGTGGTACGTGGCTTTTCAAAGTAGACTCGCATAACGATGAGAAGATGTTCTTTGTGCGCATCTGCCGCAACCTTGAGTCGCTGGGCATAGTCCATTGCGGCGTCAGGATCGTGTATAGAACAAGGGCCAACTACGGCTAGGAGCCGCTTGTCGTTACCATGCAGGATGTCTGCGACCTCTTGTCTGGTTGAGAAAACCAGCGCAGAGATGTCCGACGTAATGGATAGATCGGCCATTAATTCTTCTGGCGCGACCACTTCCTGCATGCCAGTAATGCGTACATCGTCGGTTGTGTATTGCATATTGATTCCGTGATGAAGATTTTGCGTTAGAATTTTACCCCTTTTAGCGTAGATACCCCATCGGAGGGTGGGTATTTGAAAGTAACTAATCGAAATGAGAAATTGCTGGCCGCGATGGGCATCCAAGTTTGGTATGCCCGTGAGGCCGTTGCCCGTGAGGCCGTTGCCCCTGAGGAGGTTGCTCATCCCGAAGTTGCTCGTGAGGTCGTTGATGGTGGGGCTGATGAGCGCCGTGAGGCAACGAACGTCCCGGCGATAACAAGTCAGGAACCAATCCCAGGGCCAACCCGCGTTTCAACCGACGCCAACTTATCGCTCGATCTCAATGACGACGTCCAGGCACGTGGCCAAGATGCCCTTCCACAACCACAAACGGTCGCTATTGCAACTCCAGTTGAAGTAGAAACTGATGTTGTGCCAGTTGAGTATTTTTGGTGGCGTGGTGGTAGTGGTTTGTTGCTACTCCCGCCCCCGGGTAACTACGATGAACAGCTACTAAAAGACATTGTGGCCGCGATGGATTGGCGCGCAAATGGTGAAGTCGGCAAGGTCGAGAATGGGCACTTTCGTTGGCCGCAACTCACCTCGACATCGGGCACGCCGGAACGAGCGATTGCTGCGTTTATCGATAAGTTCGCGCCGACAGAAACTAAATGGGTCATGGTCACAGAAAAGTTGTTGACTGAATTGTCGCCATACCTGACTTTTACAATCGATATCGATACGTTGCCAGATGCCCTGCATCAAGCGGATGAGAAAAAGCGACTGTGGCAAATTCTGGGAAAATAACCTTTCGCGAGATGAGCGAGCCTGATCTTGAGGAGGTGCTGCAAGTTGAATTCCTGTCCTACGCCTTTCCTTGGTCCAGGGGAATATTTCAAGATTGTTTAAAGTCTGGGTACGACTGCCGTGTGATGTGCGTTGAACAAGAAATTGTCGGGCACGCGATTATCAGTGCGGCGGCTGGGGAAGCACATCTACTTAACGTCTGTGTTCGTCGGGACTTGCAAGGTAGAGGCTATGGGCGACTCTTTGTTCGTCAAGTTGTCCAGCGGGCAAAACTCTTAGGTGCTGAACAGCTGTTCCTCGAAGTGAGGCCTAGCAACAAGATAGCTCTGAAGCTCTATGACTCTCTTGGCTTCATACCGATTGGTGTGCGCAAAGACTACTATCCGTCCGATATCGGTAGAGAGGATGCGCAGGTACTAGCCTTGCCGCTTGCTGAAGAGGAGTAGCGCCGTATACTGCGCAGCGCGCCAAGCCCTCAACCTTTGCTCTCAGTTGGATACGAAAATTGCAACACGCCGCTAGAAGAACTTTCGCGATCATCTCGCACCCGGATGCGGGTAAGACCACGATGACCGAAAAACTCCTGTTGTTCGGGAAGGCTATTAAACTTGCGGGGACGGTCAAGGCGCGCAAATCGGATCGCCACGCTACTTCGGACTGGATGAGTATGGAGCAGGAGCGCGGAATATCCGTGACAACCTCTGTGATGCAATTTCCTTATCAAGGGCGCACGGTCAACCTTTTGGACACGCCGGGTCACGAAGATTTTTCCGAGGACACGTATAGGACACTGACCGCCGTAGATTCTGCGTTAATGGTCATCGACGGCGCCAGGGGTGTTGAGCCGCGCACTATTAAACTGATGGAAGTGTGTCGACTACGAGATACACCTATCGTCACTTTTATCAACAAGCTTGATCGAGAGGTTCGTGATCCGATTGAGGTCATGGACGAAATCGAGGACATTCTTCAAATTCAGTGTGCCCCGATGAATTGGCCAATCGGTATGGGACGAGGGTTTAAGGGTGTCTACGATCTTGTTCATGATCAGATTGTCGTATACAAGCAGGGCCAGGGGCACCATGTCTACGACTACGAGATTATCAAAGGCTTGGGGAGTGAAGACGCGAAAGCATTCCTCGGTTTCGACTATGAAGACGTATGCGAAGAGATAGAGTTGGTTCGTGGCGCTAGTCATGAGTTTGTTGAAGAAGATTTCAAAGGAGCCACGCTTACCCCCGTATATTTTGGCACTGCGCTCGGTAATTTTGGCGTACACGAAATGTTGGATGGGTTCGTTCGTCACGCTCCAGCTCCTCTAAGTCGGGCCAGCTCTGTGCGTCTTGTTATGCCCGAGGAAGAAAGGTTTTCGGGTTTTGTCTTCAAAATTCAGGCAAACATGGATCCGAAACATCGTGACCGGATCGCGTTTATGCGTGTGTGTTCGGGCACTTACACCCAGGGCATGCGTATGACGCACATACGCCTAGGTAAGCAGGTGAAAATTACAGATGCGGTCACATTTATGGCAGGGGACAGGGTGCAAACCGAGGAAGCGTTTGCCGGGGATATAATTGGTTTACACAATCACGGCACGATTCAGATAGGGGATACGTTTACTGATGGCGAGGATCTTAAGTTCAAAGGGATACCCAATTTTGCGCCTGAACTCTTTCGTCGAGTGCGTGTAAAAGATCCGCTTCGAACCAAGCAACTGGATAAAGGTGTGCAGGAACTTGCTGAGGAAGGGGCCACCCAAGTTTTCAAGCCGCTAACTAAAAACCAAATTGTGGTCGGCGCGGTTGGGGTTCTGCAGTTTGACGTTGTCGCGTTTCGGCTTAGAGATGAATATCGAGCAGAGTGTATTTGGGAGGATGCGAGTCTCTATACGGCCCGTTGGGTCTATTGTGATGATGAGAAGAAACTGCAAGAATTTAGAAATCGAAATCAAGAAAACCTAGCCATCGATGGCGGAGGCCATTTGACCTATCTCGCACCGAGCCGAGTCAATTTAGCGCTCACAGAGGAGCGGTGGCCAGATATTTCGTTTACAAAAACTAGAGAGCATTGAGGCTTAAAAAACCGGAAAGAGAAATAAATTGTACTGTTAGCGCCGCGTTGGCAACGTAAATACATCTATCTGTCCGCTAGGTGACACTAGAGAATTGGTAAGTGTGGTATCAATAGGGAGTTGTACTAGACTCCTAGTAACCGGGGGTATAAGCGTAATGAGTAACCATGACGCTTGAACAAGCCCGGCTACAGCCAAGCACGAACAAGGAGTAGGTGTGATCCGTACAGCAGAGAGAATTCCGCAGTCACCAGAGGAAGGGAACAAGCGCGTGGGATCAATATTGGTTGTTGATGATGACACTTCGGTGTTGGATGTGATGAGTGAGATGCTTCGTTTAGAAGGACACGATGTCACAATTGCTGAGAACGGTAAGGATGCGGTGCACTGGGTTGTTAACCAAGGGTTCGATCTAGTAATCACTGATCTAATCATGCCGGAGAAAGAGGGGTTGGAAACGATCGCCGATATCAGACGGCAATCGAGTGAGATGCCAATCATCGCTATATCGGGCGGTGGCCGTGTCGGTCCAAACGACTACCTAGAAACTGCCCGTTTTATCGGTGCAAATGCGACGCTCGCAAAACCTTTTGCTCGCCAAGAGCTAATTTCTACGGTCGATTCACTCCTCACGTAGACTCGCGTTAAGATTGGTATCTCGAAATCCATTGAGGGACCGTCTTGTATACCCATGCCGAATTATGTGCAGAGATTGGCGTCGCACTTGGCAAAACATGCGAAGAGCCAGAATCCGAACTACGCGTCGGTGTACTTGTCTCCCATCTGATAGATCCATCCAGTGCCGTCGACGACATACAATCCAAACTAGATACTTTTCTAAATGGCGTTCCCCTAGAAGGTGATGCGGAAAATCTACTGGTTTGGTTTAAGGAAGCCGGGTTTGCAGACAATAGTGTAGCGACCGTGACAGCTTCGCATAGCTCACTTGCGTTCCTGATCGATGGTCAATGCGGCATTCCGATTTCACATGCGCTTTTGCTAATTGCAGCAGCTCGCAAGATGGGCTTGACGAGTTTTGGCGTTAACTTTCCTGGACACTTTTTGGTCGCGGTAGGCGATGAGATCGTAGACCCGCTTAGCTACTCCGTAATTGAACCAGCGAAACTTGATCGCAAGTTCGACTTTCACCTTCCGGCGACGCCACAAATGATTGGGTTACGCATGCTCAACAACCTGAAAGCGCTTAGTCTGCGGGATGGTGAGGTGGCGCAAGCTTTAGACATTGTGGACGTCCAGATGGCAATTGCGGACGATGCAGAAAGCAAAAGTTCTCTCTATTACGAGCGGGGAGAGTTTTGGTTGCGGCTTGGTGCCGCGGCGGCCGCGAAAGAGGCGTTTACGCTTTGTGCGGAGATTTGCCCTTATCCAGAATTAAGTGAGCGCGCTCGTACTCAGGCCGCAAGCATCGATTTAGGCAAGCAGATTTTCCACTAGGACCGTATTACTCGGCCATATCCGGAAATGGATGTTCTAGATCTAGGTTCACAATATTGTTGAAGCCTGGGATATTCAGCGCGTTTGACGTAATCCCAAGCTCGCTGCCTTCTAGGACACCTTCACCGAACTGATAGATTGGCAGAATGTCTCCGTTGTCTGCGTGATCGTCGTAATGCGTGGCATTAGCCTGGACCGATTCGTTGGCGGATTGCCATTTTGTCATCGCCGACTCGCCGTGGCGACGTGTCAGCATCTCGATAGTTTGCTGTGGAGATAAGAACAAGCCTGTCGCGTTGTTACCTCCGAAACCCTTGGAGTTGACGAATGCACCGCGCATTGCGTCGGGGTCTACTTCAACATGTTCGAATGGTAGATTCAGATTGGATGCATGCACGTCTTCGGCAATGTGATCGATCGTGGAAATCCCAGGCACGATCCCGTCGTTCCAGGTACCAAGAATTGCCGCTAGTTGATCGCCACCTGCGGGTGCCATCGAATGTCCTACGTATGCCTTTACTGCGCCAACAAGCCACTCATCGATGCCAAAGTTCTTCGCCAGCTCGTTGAAGATGTGGGATTCAGTAACCCGGTTCTGCGGAGTACCAGTGCCATGCGCCTGCATGTATGTACGATTTCGTAGACCATCCTCGCCTAGGATGGCGCGGGCTGAAGCCATGGTTTTGCCGACAGTGACGTAGTTGCCAATACCTGGTCCAGAAATCGACTTCTTGTAGCCGTCTGCGTTCACAAACACGTCAGGAACGGAGCCGAGTACACGAGCCCCTGAATCGAGCGCTAATTCGTCGTCCATGAGAATAAGCCAGATCGACGATTCGGCGACTGTGAACCCAGCATTCGATGAAAATGGTCGGCAGGCGCGACGATTGTCACAAACGTCGGAGCCGTCCAAGCTCATAAGCTCTTCGTCTTCTGCTAAGGCGCCCATGACGCGATAGCCTTCGATAACGTGCGGTAAAACTGGTGCTTCTGAGTTGCCAACAACAACGATACGTTTGGCACCGCTCTTTATTTCGTCGATACCGCGTTTGACGTTGTACAGAAACGTTGCGCACGCCCCAATGATACCCGCGGTCTCACCGACCGAACCCAGGACATAGGCGTTGACAAAATCACCCGTCATTTCAGGCAGGCCAAGCGCGCAGTGTTTGCTGCTCGGGCGACGACCAGTAAGCGGGTTTTGTAACAAACCACCGTACGCTTCGTTATCGAGCTGGCCCATTGCACTGCCGGAGTAGACAGCCATCTGATCTGGAGAGACCAAGTCTTTTAGCTCGTCGACGGAGAAACCGGTTGATCGGATGGCATCAGAAGCGCCATAAATAGTCATCTGCAAGCCACGTGGATGGTTTCGACTTGCGTATAAATCGCCAGGATTAAATCCGGTCGGCAACTGTCCCGCACTAGACACTTTTGCGACTCGCTCCTCGGGAAGCATGACGCGGAAGGTGTCCGCGCAGGTAACGCGTACCTCATTGTTCTCGAGCGTATCGACCTGCCATTCGGGTGGGATCGACTCAGGCAGCTGTCGCTTTGACAGTACAAAACTGAGGACAGACTTTGACCCATCGGCGCCGACGCCTCGTAGATCAGCTGCTGATTGCCATGTGACTTTGTCAGGGTCAAAGACCTCGATGCGTCGAATAAGCGTATGGTCCGTAATGAATGCCCGGGAATCAGCAGACTTACCGGCTGTATCTTCTAGACCCATAAGCGCTGCAAGACTTTGGTAGGTTCTGTCTTGTTTATCAGCGCTGAGCGCGTCAATCACGAGTCGACGGTAAGCATGATTGAATGAGGCTCGTCCGGCAGAGTTAATGCCGCCGAAACCTACCATTACGGGCAATCGATTCAATGTTAAAACCTTAACGTCAGTTTAAAGCTATGCACTTCGTTCTAGAGCCACCGCTGTGGCTTCACCGCCGCCAATACACAATGCAGCGATGCCTTTTGTAGCCCCGTTTGCTTTCATTGCATGGGCAAGCGTGACAATTAAGCGACTACCGGTTGAACCTATAGGGTGTCCCTGCGCGCATGCGCCGCCATGGATGTTCACTTTGCCGTGATCGAGTCCGAGCTCTTGTATCGCAAGCATAGTGACCATCGCAAAAGCTTCGTTAATCTCAAATAGGTCTACATCCGCCAGATCCCAGCCAACTTGAGCGACGAGTTTTTGTATCGCGCCAACTGGTGCGATGGTGAAATCACTTGGGTGGATCGAGTGCGTGGCGTGACCGACGATTTGAGCGAGAGGTTCACGACCATCTAGCGCCGATTCTGAGGCTAAGACTAGGGCTGATGCACCATCCGAAATTGATGAAGAGTTTGCCGCCGTGATCGTGCCATCTGCCTTGAATGCGGGGCGTAAGGAAGGAATCTTGTCGAGCTTTGCTCTGCCGGGTTGTTCATCATCCGAAACCAAAGTGCCTTTCACATCGATAGGAGCGATTTCTGTAGACAGTGATCGCTGCTCAATGGCGGTTCTTGCCCGGACAACAGATTCGGTGGCGTAGGCGTCCATAGCTTCGCGGGTCAGCTGGTAGTCATCGGCGGTTTGCTGTGCAAACGAGCCCATGGATCCGCCTGATTCGGCATCCTCCAACCCGTCAAGAAACAATGTGTCTTTCATTTCCGCATGCCCCATACGCAAACCACTACGGGCTTTCTGCATCACGTAGGGTGCGTTGCTCATGCTCTCCATACCACCAGCGACAACGCGTTGCGCGGAACCTGCGCGAATGAGATCGGTTGCTAACATTGTCGCCTTCATACCCGAGCCACAGACCTTGTTAATAGTTGTCGCGCCGACAGCATCTGGTAGACCTGCAATGCGCATGGCCTGACGGGCAGGAGCTTGCTTAAGACCTGCACTAACGACGTTGCCCAGAATGACTTCATCGATCAGTTCGCCATCCATGGAAGAGTTTTCAAGCGCAGCGTTCACTGCGTGCGCGCCGAGTTCGGGTGCGGTAAGAGTGGCTAAGCTACCTTGGAAACTGCCGACTGGGGTTCGCGCTGCGCCAACCAAATATACGTTCTCGCTCAAAGGAATCTCCGTTTGGGTTCAGAAGTTGGTTCCTGCGGCAAAATCCCATCGGGTTCTTGCGCTGAAGCATCGAAACGGCAACCTGCATTCCTGGGGCTGTTTTTCTGCGACTGGATCGCCAAGTTTACTTAGCCGGTCGTTTCTCTGCCAGCCGCATTTTGTCATGCTTCGTTGAATCGAGGGATTAATTCAGCAAAGTTGCAGGGTTTGAAGTTGATATCTAGTTGGTTGACGAGAATTTTCTCCCAGCCGGTCTTAACAGCGTTTGAGGATCCCGGTAAGCAGAAGACTAAGGTCGCATTGGCCAGTCCACCGACCGCGCGCGATTGGATGGTCGAAGAGCCGATTTCGTCGTAAGAGATCTGCCGGAAAAGCTCGCCAAAACCGGATATTTCTTTATCTAATAAGGGAGTTATCGCTTCAGGTGTGCTGTCCCTTCCTGTGAAGCCAGTGCCTCCGGTGGTAATAATGGTTTGGATCTCGACATCTGCAACCCACTTAGAGACGATTGCACGGATTGCATAGATGTCATCGCGGACGATTTCTCGTTCAGACAGCGTATGACCGGCGTCGACGACGGCTTCGCTCAGCCACTGCCCCGATTTGTCATCATCGAGAGTCCTCGTATCGGAAATAGTGAGTACGGCACAGTTCAAATTCATATGTCTAATAACATCCGCTCAGGTGTAGTTTTCTTCGCGCGAAATAGCTAGAGTACCGCCATTCTAACCCAGCGCAAAAATTCGTGGAAAAACAGCTTATTGAAGGCGATCGGCTATACCTAATTGCTGAAAGTCTTGCCAAAGATTTCTCCCTATTTCCCGACGTCAAACAAGAAGAAAAGCCGATTCCTGGACTGCTCAGTCAGGGTGAGATCGCTCGTTTCAACGATCATCTCGTTGGTCTTGATATCGATGCCTACATTGAAACAGTTGTCGACAATGCCAACGATCAGTCTCGTACCCCAGCACCGGAAGTAATCCGCAAACTTGGACGCGTCGTCGAAGAAGAATCAAGCGGGCCCTATTTCCAAGCAACCATGACGTTAGATTTTGGTGACGGTGGCACACGGATGGTCGGGTTCGTCGCGCAGGATCGGAGCCGTGAACTCGGTAGTTGGGGTCCTGAACACCATCTACGAGCGGCACAGTTTGCTGAACTGTGCTCGAATCGGTCGATTCCCATGGTGACCTTCATGGACACGCCAGGGGCGAATGCCAAAGAAGAAGCGAACGCGAACAACCAAGCTCACAGTATTTCGCGACTCATCGCTGAGATGAGCAATTTGGACGTACCTAGCGTGGGTGTGATTTACGGACTTGGCTACTCAGGGGGTGCGATTCCCTTAGCTGCGTCCAACATGATTCTCTCGCTCAGAGATGGTGTCTTCAGCACAATCCAACCCAAGTCGCTTGCCAATATTGCGCGTCGGCTAAATCTGTCTTGGCAAGAATGTGCGAAATACGTGGGCTTGTCCCCGGCGCAGTTACACGAACAAGGCAATATCGACGGTATTATCGATTACTCACCTGTGGATGGTGATGAAAAGCTAGAAAATCTGCGCCAAGCGATCGTTGGCAGCATTCGCAATGTTGAAACTCGCGTGACCGAATTTGTTGCGGAAAATCCTTACATCCTCGACCACTACCGGCAAAGCCTGCAAAGGTACTTAACACCATCGCCTCAGTTGCGAGCGATGCAAACGTCAGCCTCGCTAAAACTGACAAAGAACCCGACCGAATATTTGAATGTCTTCGGAGTCGCATTTCGATATATGCGCTACCTCGCTGTGCGGAAGAGGATCAAAGCGACAACGACTCAGCAGTACGGTCGCCTTGCTGACCAGGAAATGCCCAAAGGGGAGTTGAACGTTCGGGCTGACCGTGAGCGACGCCAGACTTTTCTAAACTGGCTGCAGGACCCGGACAAAGTGTTGTACGACGATACGCTGTCGAAAGCATGGCGTAACTACAACGACAAACGCCAAGCGCTACATGATGAGCGCGGCCGGATCGCCCAGCTAATATTTGGTGAACCAAAACAGAATTATGAAGATGCCAGAGCAACGCTGTTGTCCTCCGTTGGGGTCTTTCTCTATAACCGCTGGAAAGGTGAGTCCGTCGGCAATCTACGGGCTCTGCGCGAATACTTGTTCAACCACGAAGACACCCGGCAGATTCTCAAAGTAGACGATATAGAAAATGCGCGTGGCTTGGTGCAGGCCTTGAATCGCGACCCAGAAATGGTTGGAATTCTGCGCGAGCGCTTTTCTTACGAAGGTAAGAAGCTTATCGCTCTAAAAGGTCTGGACGACAAGAATGACAGTTTTGTCGCGAAGCTCATCACATCGGAGCTAAATCTTGCACTGACTGGTCCCGCCATGATGGGTATGACTAACGCTACTGATATCCAAAGTAACCGCGCCCTTCTGCACGCTCGCTTTCCGCAATTCATAAGCGGTGTTGAAGGTGGTGGCAAACCAGTCGCCCTTACCGACATGACTGTGTTGGATGTCTTGTTAGACGATGAGTTGCGTAATGACTTTATTCGCGAATGTGAGAACCTGCTCTTGTTCGATTCAGTCTATGACCAAGTAATAGCCAATTTGGATTCCATTGCCGAGGAAGCCAAGACAGATCAAGTGCTCTCTGAAGCATCTATGTCACAATTGCTTGAGACGACTTTAAACCTTGCAGTCTCAGGTTTGACGATAGAACCGGTCGGCGGAGCGATGAAGCCCACTGCGGATCAGCTTCGCGATCAGATAGTTGATTGGTACTTACGCATCCAGAAGCATGCCAAAGGCAGCGACTTTTTCCGCCAAGTGGAAGAGTGGAAGAAAGTTAGTTTTCCTCATCTTGCTGATGCGCTTTTTGTCGTTGTCACTTACCTCTTCGATAACTTACTTGCTTCCTACATCGAATCTGTCCGCGACAATAAGACATATCAAGGTCGCATTGCGCCTAAAAACATAGGCCGGCGTAAGGACTTTTGGAATCGGCTAGACATGGCGTACAACGATTTGTTGATGCAAAACGTACTTCGTCGCCAGAAGAACACCAACCGATTTGATTACACAGACATCATTGAGCGCTACTTAGAAGATTTCGAGCCTCGGTTCGATGAGCTACTCAGCTCAGATCCATGTTCCTTCCCAGGTTTTCGAATATCCATCGAAGGAGCGTTGAACAAAGGGTTGCCGCCATGCGGCATTGTTGCGGGGTACGGTACGCTAAAGGGCGGCGATCGCCATCGCGTTGGTGTACTTGTTTCCAACGTGTCCTTTCAAGCAGGTGCATTCGATATGGCGAGCGCAGAAAAGTTCTGTCGTTTGTTAGTCGAGTGTGCGGAACAACACCTGCCGGTAGTTTGTTTCGTTTCGTCGGGTGGGATGCAAACGAAGGAGGGTGCGGGTGCATTGTTCTCGATGGCTGCAGTCAATGATCGGATCACAAGGTTTGTCCGCGACCACGACTTGCCGGTGATAGTGTTCGGTTTTGGCGATTGCACAGGTGGTGCTCAAGCTAGTTTCGTAACGCACCCACTGGTGCAGACGTTCTATTTTTCAGGTACCAGCATGCCTTTTGCTGGTCAACTCGTTGTGCCTTCCAACCTGCCACTCAACTCCATATTGTCGAATTACCTTTCTGCAACTGAAGGGGCTATGCAGGGGTTGGTACAACATCCGTTCTTCCCAACATTGGATGAAGATTTGCGCGCCATTGACCCTGCCATACCGGTTGCAGTCGAGACTGCCGAAGAGGCTATGGAGAGGGTACTTGGGGGTGGTTTTGCGGATCAACGGCCGGTTGTCGTTGCTCATCGTCCGGTATACACGGAAACTGATTTAGAACGACCCGTAAAGAAAGTTTTAATTCACGCACGCGGTTGTACTGCAGCGAAATTAATCCGCATCGCACAGAACAACGACATCAATGTCGTGCTCGTGCAGTCTGACCCTGACATGGAGTCCGCGGCAGTAGATCAACTCCGGGAACAGGACTCTGTTGTCTGTATCGGCGGAAATACACCTGACGAGAGCTACCTTAACGCCATGAGCGTGTTGAGCGTTGCCGAGAATGAAGGCGTAGATAGCCTTCACCCCGGTATTGGTTTTCTCTCAGAAAATTCCGCCTTCGCGGAACTCGTTCGTCGACACGGGATTAACTTTATAGGACCGTCCGTAGCCTCGATGGAGACGATGGGTAACAAAAGTAACGCAATTAATACCGCGTTGCGTCTTGAGGTTCCGGTGGTCCCAGGCAGTCATGGCATCATGACCAATCCCGAGCGCGCGGCTGAAGTTGCTGAAGATATTGGCTATCCGATCCTGATTAAGGCGGTGCATGGTGGCGGTGGTAAGGGCATTCAAGTTGTTGAATCCGGCGACAACTTCGTTGAGCTCTTTCATCGGGTGACCAATGAAGCACGCAGTGCGTTTGGTAATGGCGACGTCTACCTAGAGAAGTACGTGACTTCTTTGCGGCATATTGAAGCGCAATTATTGCGTGATGCGCACGGCAACACCCATGTACTTGGTATCCGCGATTGCAGTGTACAACGCGACAAGCAGAAGGTTATCGAGGAATCAGGTTCGACAATGTTGCCACCAGACCTCTTGGCGACGGTTAAGCGCAGTACAGCAGCGATAGCAGATGAAGTTAACTACGTGGGTGCGGGGACAGTCGAGTTTATCTACGACTTAAAGTCCAATGCTGTGTATTTCATGGAAATGAATACACGTCTCCAAGTTGAGCACCCAGTCACAGAGTGGACATCGGGAATCGATATCGTTTCCCAACAATTCAATATCGCGGGCGGCGGTTCGATTGCAGATATAGAAGTCGTAGAAAATGGCTATTCGATCGAGGCCCGGGTTAACGCTGAGCGGGTTCAGCAGATGAGTGACGGAGAGCTTGTGTTCCGGCCGCACCCTGGTGAGATCGGCGACTGCACATTCCCCGAAGATGAAGGGGTTGAGATCATTGCAGCTGCAGCCGCTGGAAAGTTTGTCTCCCCTTACTATGACAGCATGGTCGCCCAAGTCGTCGTACACGCTGAGGATCGCAACGCCGCGATCGCGAAGCTTGACGAGTACTTACGTCGGGTCGAGATTAACGGGATCTGTACAAACATTCCGCTGTTACGACGTATTTTGAAAGATGATGTCTTCATCGACGGTGTGTACGACACTAATTATTTGCCTGAGATGCTGCAGCGATCTGATGTCGCCACGCTGATCAGCGAAATCGAAGCGTCTGCGGGTGATGGCGGTATCGGAATCGACATTGAGAGTATCCAGATTGAAGAAAGCGAGGAATTGAAAGTGCTTGCTCCGGCGACTGCGATTTTCTATTCAACGCCGTCTCCTTCAGAGCCCGAATATGTCACTGTGGGTGATAAAGTCTCCCTACAACAGACTCTGTGTCAGCTAGAAGCGATGAAGATTTTCACGCCTCTGACGTTAGGTGACTTTAACGGTGACGTCGAACTCTATGAGAACATTGAGTTTGAAGTTACACGAGTCAACATGAGTAATGGACAACAAGTTAACGTGGGCGATCTTTTGTTTGTTGTGAAGCCTATCAAGACCGATGCCTAGCTAGTTCAGAAGCCTCTGCTCGGTTGCAGAGGCGTTCACGCCAGAAGTAGTCGAATTCCTTGGACCAAACAGATGGTCGCTATTGCCAGAATTATGATCTGGCTGACTTTCTGAAACTGCACGTCACTCCATTTCTCCAGAATCAATGTTCCTGCTCGAGTCCCCGCGACAGCTACGGTCATGGCGATTGCTATGAACCAGATATCAAACTGGGCGGCCACGCCAATGAAAAATCCGTAGTAGAGAATCTTGATCAAGTGTCCCAATGTTTGGGTGAGCGCTTTGTTCGCGACGATCTCATGACGGGTCAAGGGCGTGTTGAGATAGAAGACGTCAAGAAGTGGCCCTGACGCACCAGCCAAAAGTTGCGCTGATGTGACCACAACCCCGCAGGAGATTGCGGTCAGAGGATTCAGGACATCTAGACCTTTTAGCCGTTTACTTAGACGTGCAAGCCAGGGAAACAGGCCAACAAGTACCAAAACAACGCCGGGGTGTGGAACGATGGCAACCAGCATAAAGGCAACTAGGGCGATAGCTGCGCCCACGGCGTAGTTGGGCAATATGTCCCAGCGGATGTGTTGGCGTAGGAACCAGGCTCGGGATCCGTTCGCCGTCGCCTGAACTGCGCCATGCAAGATCATTGCACCGGCTACCGACGATAAGGATACGAGGACAGCCATCAAGATCATTCCGCCAGCCATCCCCACGATGCCTGAGAGCAAACTGGTCAAGAAGACGGTGACTAGAATTAGCGCGTAGAACATTTGAACAGCTTAAACAATGAAAAAAGAGAATAGCTGGAATATGATTAAGTCCTATCTGTAAAGGACAGTGGTCGTGATCGAAAATCTTGAAACGCTCGTCGCTCTCTACAAGGAAGGTACGATGATGGAGGCGAGCACTGCGCTAAAAATTTCGCAGTCCGCGGTGAGTAAGCGGATCGCCAATCTCGAGCGCTACTATGATCGCAAATTGATTGAACGACATGGGCGTCGAGTCGTCCTAACGTCCCATGGCACCCGGTTGGTTGAGAAAGTCACGCCGCTTCTTTCTGAACTGCGTAGTGTGTTTCTCGAGGACCAAGCGTTGCGCAAAGGCCGAATCATTATGGGTGTTTCGGAAGCGATTCTGGCCAGCTGGGGACCCAGGCTTTTTTCTGAAGCAGGTGATAGGTTGCCAGGTATCGAGTTCGAGTTTCATGCCCAGCGCTCGCCTGTAGTATTGGATCGCCTTCGGTCTGGTGAGTATATGGTCGGTATCTGTACAGGCACGCCGGACGCGGATACTGACCTCGTCAGTGAAGTCATACGTGAAGAACCCATGGTGATTGTCCCTTCTGGACTGAAGCCCTTGGATTACACGCCGGGTGAGTCGCTCAACGTCATTACGATCGAGTCGCGGTCCGGTGCATGGGCTTCTATCGAAGAGGCGATGAGCGAGCTGAATCTACAACGTAGTGTGTCCTTAGAATCGTTCTTCTCTGTGGCACAAATGGCTATTGCTGGATTTGGACATGGCCTCATACCCGCGGGTGTTGCTCGTACATTGGGTGTGGCGGGTGACGATGTGATTCCCGTGGCTAAATATGGCATTACGCGGCCGGTTCGCTTCGTTGCGCGTAAGTCGATGTTTGCTCAGGAACTGGTGCGCTCGTTCTACCAAGAAGTTAAAACACTTGCCGCGGACGTTTGACGAGCTGGAGAGTTTTGCATGAGACAATTTGAATGCTAGATTGGCGTCAATGTTAGGGAGTTAGATATGGAACCAATCAGTTACGTCGACGCGCTCAATGAGCACTACGGATCGCTCGGGTTTCCGCCATATGAGTGGACGATTAATGAGACAGCACCACTCACTCACCTAGATAAACCATTGCAGGAATGCCGGATAACGATCCTGACCTCTGGCGGCGTTTCACACTGCACAATGCCTGGGTTCGAAGCCGATGCGCGTAATGACCATCGTCTCGATGCGGTGGCAGGAGATGTAAACACTGGTGATTTCGCCATTAACGACAGCTATTACAACCACAGCGATGCTGATGAAGACCTGAATTGCGTTTTTCCAATTGATCGTTTGCGCGAAATGGCAGCTGCTGGGGAGATCGGCAGCATTGCGCCGAGATTCTGGAGTGGTTTCATGGGCAGGATCTACAACCGAACCAAGGTGATCCAGGAATCCGCACCGGCGTTTGTCGAAAAGCTTAAGGAGGACGGTGTTGATATATTATTAGCAGCCCCTGCCTGACCACTCGATCACCAAACCGTTGGTTTGGTATGCCGAGTTGTAGAGCAAGCTGGTATCGCCACAGTCTGCTATTCCACGGGGAGAGATCTGACCGCCCAGGTAAAGCCACCGCGCAGTTTGTTTGTGAATTTTCCGATGGGAAACAATTTTGGTGGGCCGGGCGACATCGCCGCCCAAAATCGAATTTTACAGCGCGGACTCGACCTCCTGGATGAAGTGCAAGAAGGTGGTGCGTTGGTGGACTGGCAAGAACAGTGGCCGGAACCTGTGGTTTACTTCACGGGTCGAGGCTAGGTACGAACAATGAGAAAGCTGCATGGACGCCCGTCAGCTTACCAGTGATGATTCGCACCGGTTGATTTCAGCCCGATGATGCTGAAACAGCTGTGAGCATGTGAGCCAATGCCGCGACCCACTCGGGGTCATCATTTAGACAAGGTACGACGTCGAACGAAGTACCGCCAGCAGTGAGAAATATATCCTTGCCTTGGATGGCGATTTCCTCCAGCGTTTCCAAGTTATCTGCAACGAACGCGGGGCAAGCGACGACTAGTCGTTGAACGCCTAGTTTTGGTAGCTGAGCAAGCACTTCGTCCGTATATGGGCGTAGCCAAGGCAGCCTACCCAGGCGTGATTGAAAGGATATTGTGTACTGGTCAGCGGTCAAACCAAGTGTTTCTGCTAGCGCCTCGCTTGTGGCAAATGCTTGATGGCGATAGCAGGTTTTGTGTGCTGTTGATGCCACCGCACAGCAGTCTTCACTTTTTAAGCAGTGTCCGTCGGTCGGATCTGCATTCTCGATGTGTTGCTCTGGTAAACCATGATAGCTCAACAACAAGTGATCCCACTCGTTCGGCAAGTGAGCACCGATGAGATTCGCCAGTGCAGAAATATACCCCTGATCCCTGAAGAACGGTGCGAGGAAACGATGAGGTACGGCGCCAATCTCGATGCTAGCCGTTCGCACCGAAGTCGTGACTGAGGAATCCGCAAATTGGGGGTAGAGGGGCACGACAACAATGTCGTCAACATCTTGTGCGCGTAGTCGGGTGGCAGCATTGCGAATACTTGGTTGCCCGTAGCGCATACCGAGTTCAACTGGAGCATCGAGTTGTATGGCTAGCTTCTCAGCGAGCGCTCTACTGTGCAACAACAGCGGCGATCCATCCTCGGACCAAATTTTTGCGTACGCCTCTGCACTGCGTCGGGGCCGAAAAGGTAAGATCAGCAAGCTAACGAGCAGGCGTCGCAAGAGCCAGGGTGTCGCGATGACGTATTCGTCCATCAAGAATTCGTCAAGGTAGCGTCGAACAGCAGCCGAGTCGGGAGCCTCAGGTGTGCCTAGATTGATGAGTAGATAGCCGGTTTTCTGCAAAATAAGTCGCTGAAGATTTGTTGATCGGATTGGATATTGCGATAGTATCCGCGCTCTTCGAGAAAACACCAAATCCATCTGAACTATTTAGGCTGATGACCACAAAAGACGAGACACTTATTGTTGATTACGACGCGGGCAATCTGCACTCGGTGCAGCGGGCTTGTCACGAGGTCGGCATGGTGGCTGAGATTTGTGCAGACCCGGATCGGCTTCGTCATGCGAGTAGAGTGGTGTTTCCTGGGGTTGGTGCTGCGGGTAGTGCGATGCGATCGCTGGTGGATCGTGGTTTGGATGCAGCACTGAGAGAAGTCATTAGTGCTGGTAAACCTGTCCTCGGCATTTGCCTCGGCTTACAGATATCGCTCGAATACTCCGAAGAAAATGATACGCAGACGTTAGGCTTGATACCCGGTCAAGTATGTCGCTTTAGCTTCGACAAACCGGCGCTAAAAGTACCGCACATGGGCTGGAATGAGGTTCGGGTTGTTCGGGCGCACCCGGTACTTGCTGGCATCGAGCCAGGTGATGAATTTTATTTTGTGCATGGGTACTTCCCAAGTCCAACCGAGCAGGATTCGATTTTGGCGGTAACGGAATACGAGCAAGAGTTCGCTAGTGCCCTGGGTAACAACAATTACGTCGCAACACAGTTCCACCCAGAAAAGAGTGGTCGCGTAGGTTTGCGGCTCATCGATAACTTCGCCCGATGGAATGGCGATGCTTAGTAAACGCGTAATCGCCTGCCTGGATGTGAGAGATGGTCACCTTGCGAAGAGCGTCAAATTCGTCAATACGAAGAACATTGGTGATCCGGTCGAAAAAGCGCATGAATACTATGTTGACGGTTTGGATGAACTCGTCTTTTACGACATCACTGCGTCCAGCGACAAACGCAACATCATGCTTGATGTTGTCGAGGCGGTGGCGAGCCAAGTCTTTATTCCCCTGTCAGTAGGTGGCGGTATCCGGTCGGTAAGCGATGCAACCGATTTGCGCCTTGCAGGTGCAGAAAAGATCAACGTCAATTCAGCAGCGGTGAAAAGACCGGAACTGATTGCTGAATGTGCTGAGGCGATTGGTAATCAGAACGTCGTACTTTCTATGGACATACGATCTGTAGATCCAAGCGCGGAAATTCCTAGTGGCTATGAGATCGTAATTAATGGTGGCCGCACGCCGATGCAGTTAGACGCCTTGGCATGGGCGCTGCGCGGTGAAGCCCTGGGTGCAGGCGAACTCGTCATTAATTCCATCGATGCTGATGGTACGAAACAAGGCTATGAACTAAAACTCACCGCGCTGCTGGCCGAAGCGGTGCGCATACCTGTCATTGCCTCTGGTGGCGCCGGTGAACCGAATCATCTTTACGATGTCCTGACTGAAGGCAAAGCAGACGCGGCATTGGTCGCATCGATGGTTCACTACGGGGACTATCGGGTCAGTGAGTTGAAGCAATACCTGCATGACCGCGGGGTCAAAATACGTATGAACTGGTAGCGACTGCGCCAGCCAGACATTACAAACGGAGAGTGTTAGTGCATGCGATAGAAGTTGAGGGAGAGGGTCTGATTTGGCGGGAAGTTTCGGCTACGCCATGTGGAGCCGGAGAAGTCAGAATAGAGATTGCCGCGACTGCGATAAATCGAGCTGATTTGATACAACGGACCGGAGGTTATCCGCCACCTCCTGGCGCGTCGCCTATTATGGGTCTTGAGTGCGCTGGAGTCGTCGCTGAGGTTGGTGAAGGTGTGACACGGGTTGCAGTTGGCGATGAAGTTTGCGCGCTCCTCAGCGGTGGCGGCTATGCGTCCGAGACCGTCGTGCCCGCAGGCCAGGTATTGGCGATCCCTAAAGGGTTGAGCCTTGTCGAAGCGGCAGCTATACCTGAGGTCTTCGCGACCGCATATCTCAATCTCTATATGGAAGCTGGAATTCAAGTTGGTGAGCGCGCGCTCGTGCATGCCGGTGCAAGTGGTGTGGGGACCGCTGCGAGTCAAATGCTTAAAGCATCAGGCAACCCTTGTTTCGTCACTGCAAGTGGCGATGACAAGATCGCGCGGTGTGTCGAGCTTGGCGCGGACGCAGGGCACGATCGCAGCCGAGGTAGTTTTCTGGCGGCCGTTCAGGCTTGGACGGACCAGGAGGGCGTAGATGTTGTACTTGACCCTGTTGGTGGGCAATACCTCGCAGATAACCTTGGCAGCTTACGGTTGAACGGCAGATTGGTACTGATTGGACTCATGGGTGGTGCCGTTGCTGAGATCAACTTGGGCTTGCTAATGATGAAGCGTCTTCGGGTTGTTGGTTCCACCTTACGTGCGCGACCAATTGGCGAAAAAGCTGCTGTCATGGATGCGCTCAAGAGGGACGTTTGGCCAAACTTCGAGGATGGCAGCGTGAAGCCAATTATTGAAGAGATCATACCGATCGCAAAGGCTGAAGATGCCCACGCTTTAGTTGCGGGTAATCAAACCGTTGGCAAAGTTGTTATGTCGGTTACCTAACGGGGGGTTTGATCTTCCTAGGCTAACTCGCCGAGCTTCTCGATTTGTTCTCTAAGCGCTCCGATTCTATTCTGGAGCGCAGCTTCTTTTTCACGTTCCTTGGCCACAACTTCCGCTGGTGCCTTGGCCGTAAACTTCTCATTAGCGAGTTTTCCAGCAACGCGTTTGAGCTCGGACTCTGCTTTCTCAACGTCTTTCTCGATTCGGGCTTTCTCAGCGTTGACATCGATCAGTCCAGCCAACGGTACCATGACACGCAGATCCCCAACCAGAGAGAGGGCGTTTGGGGGTGGCTCATCGCCTTCGGCCAACCAGTCAATCGTGTTTACGTTAGCTAACCGGCCTAACATAGCTGTGTTGCTCGAAGCGAGCGTGCGATCCTCCGCTGCTCCGCCCTGTAGGAGAACGCCTATCTCCTGGCTGGGCTTGATGTTGGCCTCGCCACGGATATTTCGGATACCGGTAATTATCCCTTTAAGCCATTCGACTTGTTTTTCTGCGTCTTCATCGCGAGGAAAATCGGCTGAGCTGGGGTAACTCTGGGTCATTATCGTTTCATGCGCACCGGACAGTCTCGGTACGACCTGTTGCCAAATCGTCTCTGTGATGAAAGGGATGACTGGGTGGGCAAGGCGTAATAGTCCCTCGAGAACTTCAAGCAGCGTACGTTGAGTTCCGGCACGCTCTGCAGCGCTTAAGCTCTCGTCCCAGAGCCTTGGTTTAGCGAGTTCGACGTACCAATCACAATATTCGTGCCAAGCAAATTCATAGATCGCGCTCGCCAGCATATCGAAACGGTAGGTTTCGATTGCGAGTTCACTTGCTTCAATGAGATGGCTGAATTTGGACGTGATCCAGCGGTCGATGGGTGAACGGACGGGTGTCACCGACGCATCAAACTCTTCAGTGTTCGCCAGGACGAATCGTGTTGCGTTCCATATCTTGTTACAGAAATTGCGATACCCTTCGATGCGGTTTAGGTCGAAGCGGACATCACGACCTGTTGTGGCCAAAGCACAAAATGTAAAACGCAAGGCGTCTACGCCGTAGGAAGGAATACCATCGGGAAAGTCCTTCTTAGTGGACTTTTCAATTCGCGGTGCGAGCTGCGGTTGCGTGAGGTTGTGCGTACGTTTGGTGACAAGATCGTCGAGAGTGATGCCGTCGATGAAGTCGAGTGGATCTAGGCCATTGCCCTTGGTCTTGGACATCTTTTGACCATCAGCATCTTTGACTAAGCCGTGGATATAGACCTTGTGGAATGGAATCTTGCCGGTGAAATGCAAAGTCATCATGATCATTCGGGCGACCCAAAAAAAGATGATGTCGTGTCCTGTGATCAGCGTGTTGCTGGGTAGAAACTCCTCAAGCTCTGCCGTTTCCTCCGGCCAACCAAGCGTCGCGAATGGCCAAAGCGCCGAGGAAAACCAAGTTTCCAAAACATCAGTTTCTTGGGTGAGTTTCACATCAGGTGCGAGATCGTACTTTTTGCGTGCAGCTGCTTCGCTTGCAGCGACGTAGACATTGCCTACTTCGTCATAAAACGCCGGAATTTGGTGTCCCCACCATTGTTGACGGCTAATGCACCAGTCTTGGATGTCCCTCATCCAGGAGAAGTAAACGTTCTCATATTGTTTGGGTACGAACTCGATCGCGCCGTTCTCGACCGCAGCGATTGCTGGTTGTGCAAGTGGCTCGATCTTGACGAACCATTGATCGGTTAATAGTGGCTCGATAATCGCGCCAGACCGATCTCCACGCGGCACCATGAGCTTGTGGTCTTTTGTTTCAGCTAAGAGTCCTTGCGCATCTAGGTCCGCGATTACTGTCTTGCGCGCTTCCTCGCGGGCAAGACCACGATAAGGTTCTGGTGCGTCGTCGCTGATGGATGCATCCGGATTGAATATGTTGATCAACGGCAGGTCATGGCGTTTTCCGACTTCGTGGTCGTTGAAGTCGTGCCCAGGTGTGATTTTTACGCAACCGGTCCCGAATTCCATCTCCACATACTCATCTGCAATGATCGGTATGGGTCGATTGGCGAGAGGCAGTTCGACAGATCCGCCGATGAGGTGAGCGTAGCGTTGATCATCTGGATGGACTGCGACGGCCGTGTCGCCCAACATCGTTTCCGGTCTAGTGGTCGCAACAGTTAGGTATGCCTCGCCTTCTTTGGTGGTTAAGCCGTCATTGAGCGGGTAGCGAAAGTGCCACATATGGCCGTTTTCTTCTTCGTTCTCGACTTCGAGATCGGATATCGCTGTGCCGAGTGCAGGGTCCCAATTAACCAGACGCTTACCCTTATAGATGAGTCCTTGGTCGTAGAGTTGTTCGAAAACGGTTAGTACGGCGGAGGCGTAACCCTCATCCATTGTGAAACGATCACGTGACCAATCAAGGCTAGAACCCATGCGCCGAATCTGTTGGGCGATGGTACCGCCAGATTGTTCTTTCCACTGCCAGACTCGATCGTTGAATGCATCTCGACCGATCTCTTGGCGCGAAATGTTTTCATCTGCAAGCTGTCGCTCGACCAGCATCTGTGTGGCAATGCCTGCATGGTCTGTTCCCATTTGCCAGAGCGTTTTGCGTCCCTTCATACGCTGATAACGGATTAGGGTGTCCATTAGCGTTTGATTAAACGCATGCCCCATATGCAGGGTGCCTGTGACATTCGGTGGCGGGATCAGAATGCAGTATCCCTCACCGTTACCGGATGGCGCGAAGTGATTCGCGTCCTCCCAAGCCTGATACTGGGGTTGCTCTATGGCGTGCGGATCAAAACTACTGTCTAGCGTCATGCGGCGCGTTCTTCCCAGTCGGTCAATTCGTGGTGATGGAGCGGATAGCCCCTTTTACGGTAGTGGGTATATCGATCCCGTCCTGGCGCTCTTGTGGTGCCCACAACGATTTCGGCCACTCGGTCGAATCGGCCAAAAAATGCGGGGACGTCTTCGCCCAGATTGATGAGCAACCCTTCGTTGATTTCCGGTTCTTCTGTGCAGATGTGGATTGGCGCCTTTATCGGATCGCGCTTGTTAACACGATGCGGAATAAAACGCTGTTTTGGATAATCCCACATGAGTTCATCGATTGCCTCGGCTTGCTCCGAGCTCGACGCACGTATGTGCACTTGATGCCCGCTCTGATAGGCCTTCAAACTCAGTCTGCACGCAAAGCGCAATGCAGCGTCGATGCCTTCATCTTCAAGGATGTAAAAATCAATCCGGGTCATCTACTAGAGACCAGCCTGATCGCATAGGTATTGAAAGAGAAGTGGCACGGGTCGCCCAGTGCTCCCCTTTCTAGCTCCACCAAGGAAGGCGCTGCCTGCGACATCCATGTGTGCCCAGTTAACATCTTTTACGAAACGCGAAAGGAAACAGGCAGCGGTAACGCTTCCTGCTTCGCGGCCACCAACATTTGCCATGTCGGCAAAGTTGCTCTTAAGGGCAGATTGATACTCATCCCATAACGGCATTTGCCAGGCTTTATCGCCGGATGTTTGGCCCGCATTGAGAAGTTCATTGGCAAGTTTGTCATCGTTCGAGTAAACGGCGCTGGCATGAGAGCCTAGGGCAACGATACATGCGCCGGTCAAGGTTGCGACATCGATGATCGTTTTTGGTTTGAACGTTTGGGCATGTGTTAGTGCATCACAAAGTACCAAACGACCTTCGGCGTCTGTGTTTAGAATTTCGACAGTTTTTCCCGAGGCTGAACGAACAATATCGCCTGGGCGAGTCGCGATCCCGCTTGGCATGTTCTCGGCAGCGGCTACGATGGTGACTAGATTGATGGGTAGTTTAGCGTCGATTACTGCTCGGGTAGCGCCAAGGACTGCTGCAGCGCCACACATATCGAACTTCATTTCATCCATCGCACCGGGTGGTTTGAGAGATATTCCACCGGTGTCAAATGTAATGCCTTTGCCGACTAGTGAGATAGGCGCATCCTTCTTAGAACCGCCGTTGTAGCGAATGATGATCATTTGGCCTGGCGTAACACTGCCTAGAGAGACCGCGAGAAACGCACCCATCCCAAGTTCGCCCATGCGCTTCTCGGTCAGATTGGTGACTGTGACGTTAGGTGTCCGTCCGAGCTTGCGGCTCTCTTTGAGTAAGTAGTTTGGATTACATACGTTCGGTGGCTCGTTACCGAGATCTCGTGCAAACTTCATCCCAGCATCTAACGCATTGCCAAGTCGAGCGACGTTGCCGGTTGCCTTACGTTCAAGGACTGCTAGCCGCACGCTCGCAAGCGGCGGTGGTGGCGCAGCTGCGGATTTGTGATTCGCGTAGTGATACAGAGCGCTGGTAATCGCTCGCATAATGGCTAGTTGCTTGAAGGGGCTGCGTTTGCCACTGACCCGGACGGAATCAAGGGCAACCACAGCTTGCTTGACGGGTTGGCGAGCGAGTACTGCAGCGGCACTCGTACACAAACGCCGAAATTGATCTTCTGTAAGACTTTGATCTGTTCCACCGACGATCACCAAACGTCCAATATTGCCGTCGAGTTGAATTGTTATCGATTGCTCAAGTTTATTTTTGAAATCGGTGATAGAGCGGTTGAGCACGGCCGTTTTGCCAGGTTCTCGTGCGATCGCTCGTGCGGCTTTGAGTGAGGTGAGCAAGCAGGGTGTTTTTACTTGTGCCAGGTTGCCTTCGATCACGCTGTATTTCATAGTGAGCTGCCTTAAATTAGGAGGATCTTGCTACGGAAGATCGGCATTCTAGTTTATTTCGAGAGATTCTGATTCTATTTGCGGAGAATCTTCTTGGTTTTAAGCGTTTCTTAACGATTTACTGAGATTTTAGTTTATTTGAAGAGGTAGGGCATATGTCTGTCGCAGCCCGTTACATCAATCGAGAGGTCGCGGCCATATTTGTGGTCACATTGCTGATGCTCCTCTTGGTAGCGGTCGGTGGACGCTTCATCGGATACTTACAAGAAGCGGCGATGGGTAAGTTCACCGGCGCGACAGTGCTGACGATAATGTACTTGCGTTTACCCGAGTTCATTCAAATCGTTGCGCCGTTTGCGTTATACACGGCCATCGTTCTGACTATGGGCCGGTTGTACGCTGATCAAGAGATGGTCGTGCTGCAGGGGGCCGGTGCTGGGACTAAAAAGCTATTGTCTTGGCTCAGCCTGCCAGTGGGTGTCGTGATTTTAGGTGTTGCCATTCTTGCCCTCTATGCGACGCCAATGACCTTGCGAGAGCTCGCAAGCTTTATGACTGAGCAACGATCCCAGTCTGAATTTGAGACTGTCAGTCCTGGAACTTTCCACATATACGACCGCGGCCGGCGGGTCACGTACAGCGAGGCGATGAGCCAAGATCGCCGTGAGCTCCAACAAGTTTTTATGGCTCAGAGATTAGAAGATGGCCGTCAAGCCTTGATTTGGGCGGACAGCGGTACGCAAGAAGTTGATTTGGCGAGTGGGGCGCATTACTTAGTTCTGCAAGATGGTCGGCGCTACGAAGGGTTACCGGGTACTCCTGGCTTCCGCACGATCGAATTTCAAGAGCTACGCCAGAGGCTGAACATCTCGACTGTGAGTAGAGGGCCCAGTGTCGAAGCGCTACCCCTCGGCGAACTGGGTTCTACCGCCGCGGAGCAGGCAGAGTGGCATTGGCGGTTTGCTTTGCCGTTGTTTTGCCTGATTGGCGGCATGCTTGGCTTGGGTGTCTCTCGAGTAAAGCCTCGGCAAGGACGCTTCGCTCGTGTGGTACCCAGTGTTCTTATGATGTTGATCTACTATCTACTCCTATTGATTAACCGTGATGCCTTGGCGGAGGGGCAAGTGACGCCAACAATAGGGTTATGGGGTGTACACGCCGTGTTCTTGGCGATCGCTGTGAGTTACCTCAGGCGCCTGGGACGTCCGGTTGCCGCGTAACTAAGATTCTTTTGGCAACAGTACGACATAGGTGTTGCTAAAACGGTCGTGCCAGGTCTGCTGGCGTGTCCCGACAAAATACCAGGCATAGCCTAACCCGAGGCAGATAAGTGACAACGGACCCATCAACATTCTCTTGATGACTTGGCCCATCGTCGGGTCCTGCCCATCGGTGTCCACGAGTTTCAGGCGCCAAGCCTTCATCCCAAGAGTTTGACCTTGTCGGAGCCAGAAGTAGCCGTAGAACAAGATTGGTTCGAGGAAAAAAACCAGCTGCATGAACAAACCAGTAACCGCCTCGCCACTGTTTAGCAGGACTGCAACGAGAACAGTGACCATCCACAGCGCGATGATTAACAAAACATCGTAGAGAAGCGCGCCCAGCCGACGTGATAATCCAGCCGGAGCTGCCGCGATTACGCCAGTACTAGAAGCTTGCGACATTTCCAGCGACGTTTACCGGTCGACCGATAAATTCCTCATCGATCATTTGTTGCAGTGTTGCCGGGTCCTCAACAATGCCCCAAGCGCGCTCCTGCTCAGGAGTGAGGCAGGCAACAAATCCCTTGCTTGGACCTTCAGCACCGTACATGACTGAGTAGGCTTCGGTTGTAGCTGCACCACGGTAGTCCTGTACGACGACTCTCTTCTTTAGCGCGTCAACTTCGGATTGGAGGTCTGCATGTTGGAAATCTATTGGAGGTGGTTCTGTCGAGTAGACACCAAAGGCGTGCTTGGTTAGATATCCACCATTGGCGGTAATCAGACCTTTTTCGCCTGGTGTTTCGCGTAACACTTCTGTCATTCGGACGATTGAATGCATAACGTAATTGTTGATAGGGCCACCCGCCCACGTGAGACCGCCTGTTACTGTGAGCGGCTTGTTCGTGTCCAGATTTAATTCACGCGCGGCGACCTGTACTGCAGACGGGAAGCAGCTGTAAACGTCGACGTGATCGAGATCGGCAACTGACAAACCAGCGAGCTTGAGACACTTTTGTCCGGCGAGACGTATCGCAGGTGAGGAGTAGAGGTTGTCTCTATTTGAAACGAAGTAGTGATCGTGTGCGTCAGTTCCCGCCCACGGATAAATCCATTTCGATGCATCGATGCCAAGCGCTTGTGCCTTGGCAACACTACACATAATGATGGCGGCACCTTGGTCGACACTATTGTTTGAATTCATGAACTTCGGGTACGGATAGGAGACTGGTCTATTAACAGCGCTAGGCGTGCGAATTTCTTCGGCGGTTTTTGCTTCTTGTATCCAGGCATTAGGATTGCGTGATGCAACTGCACTGAATCCGGCCCACAGCTGTGACACATCCTTGATGTGTTCTTCGACGCTGAGGCCTCGAGCATGGCGAAGTGCAGTCTCAAATAAAGGATAAACTTGAATCGGTCTGCCAAGTCGGATGGCTTTCTCGGCATCGTGCCGCATCTCGACGTCGACACCTATCTCTAAATCGGGTTCGCCAGAAAGCGACTGCCAATCGAGTTTGATTCCTTGCTTGGCAGCACGAGCTTGTGTTTGTCCGCACTCAGCCCCGGTCAGCAAAATGAAGTCGTGACTTCCACTTAGAATATCCAAAGCCGACACGTTAAGGGTCGTCTGAACAAAGTTACCGCCGTATGGGGTGATAGCTGTCTCAGCGTTAGCTGCGCCGATGGCTTCGCCAATCCCTGCCGCAGGATTCTGGTAGGGCCACATACCTCGAACTACACGTATTGAGGACGGCGCTAGTTGTTGAATACCAGCATCCTCTGCAGCACTTTTGGCAGCTTCTAACATCAAATCATATGGTTCTTTGGCACTGGCGGGGTCCGCATCACGTTGGTCGACGTGGGCAATACCGACGATGACGGGCGTATTAGGATTCATAGGCTATCCAAAGGTCTTTGTTGAATTAGTTAAGCTCTCGTGAAATGGTACCTGGGATCGGAATCGAACCGATACTCCCGTGAAGGAACCGGATTTTGAATCCGGCGCGTCTACCAATTTCGCCACCCAGGCACAAGAGAGGCCGAATTGTAAGGCTATCCAGGGAGACTTTGCCACTGTTGGATGAACTTTAACTGGTCCTGGGCGAAAGGCGAACTTGGCACCATCCACCGGTGCAAACATCGTCACTGCTAAATCCACATTCCCTGAATCTTTCCGCTAAACTCCGCGCTCCCAACATTGGTCAGTAAAGCCAGTGAATCTCGACGACTTCCAATACGATCTGCCAAACGAGCTGATCGCCCAGTATCCACCTGATAAGCGTGGCGCGTCGCGGCTACTTGATTTAGAGCCAGCTGGAATTTGTGATAGGCAGTTTTGCGACATTTTGGATTTAGTCCAACCGGGTGATGTACTCGTTGTGAACAATACGCGGGTCTTAAAAGCACGACTTATTGGGACCAAGGATACAGGCGGGCAAGCTGAGCTGCTGCTTGAACGATTGATTGAGCCGCATTCGGCGCTGTTTCAAGTTCGGGTCAGCAAGCCGCTAAAAGAAGGTCGATCCATCTTCGTCGGCGATGACGCACTTGAGTGCGTAGGCCGGCAAGGTCAGTTCTATCTTCTCCAGAGTGAGCCGGACATACAGCAAATTCTCGAGTGTTATGGCTCGATGCCCTTGCCACCGTACATCGAAAGACCAACTAAAGCTGAAGACGCCGAACGATATCAAACGGTTTTCAGTCGCGAACCCGGCGCCGTAGCTGCACCTACTGCTGGACTGCATTTTGACGAGGAGTTGCTAGCCGCTCTAGCGGCAAAGGGAGTGCACATCAGCGAGATCACTTTGCATGTCGGCGCCGGGACCTTTCAGCCAGTGCGAGGAGATCTTAGTGATCACGTGATGCATGAAGAATTCTATTCGGTTGATGCAAGCGCGGCGCAGCGAATATCTTCTGTTAGAGAAAATGGCGGGCGTGTGATTAGCGTCGGGACGACGGTTGTCAGAACGCTCGAGAGCGTTGCACGAGAAAACGGCGGGCAGATTGTGCCAACCTCAGGCTCGACGCGACTCTTTATAAGTCCGGGCTTTGCTTTTCAGGTTGTTGACTGCTTGATTACGAATTTCCATTTGCCGCGCTCGACTTTGTTGATGTTAGTGAGTGCTTTCGCAGGTTATGAACCAGTCATGAGGGCATACAACCATGCGGTTTCTAAGGGATATCGGTTTTTCAGCTACGGAGATGCCATGTGGTTGAGTCAAGGTAGCAACGAAGATGTTCGTTAAGGGGATAGTGAATGTTTGAGCTTGTTGCTCAAGACGGTGGCGCGCGTCGAGGCCGACTGACGCTACCTCATGGCTCGGTAGAGACGCCGGTATTTATGCCATGTGGCACCTACGGCACAGTCAAAGCGATGACACCGGCCGACTTACGCGAAGTTGGTACGCAGATTCTCCTAGGTAATACCTTCCACCTGCTCCTTCGTCCAGGCGATGAACAAATCCGAGAGTTTGGCGGTTTACACAGGTTTATGAACTGGGACAAGCCGATTTTGACGGATAGTGGCGGCTTCCAAGTCTTCAGCTTGGGGGATTTGCGCAAGCTCACAGAAGAAGCCGTGATCTTTCGCTCACCGATCAATGGCGACAAAGTGAAGTTAACGCCGGAACGAGCCATAAGAGTTCAGGCAAATCTTGGCTCTGATATTGTGATGGTACTCGATGAATGTACTGCCCATCCCGCGACGCTCGCTCAGGCGCGGACATCGATGGAACTGAGCATGCGTTGGGCGGCGCGTTGCCGACTTGAATTCGATCAACGCGCCCCAAGTGTAATTAATCCCGGTGCCCATCTATTTGGCATTGTCCAAGGTGGTATGTACGCAGACCTTCGACGAGAGAGCCTTGCGGCACTGGTCGACATTGGTTTCGACGGTTATGCAGTAGGTGGTTTGTCGGTAGGTGAAAGCAAAGAAGACATGGACCGAGTGATGAACGAGATTTTGCCAGCGATGCCTACTGATGCGCCTAGATACCTAATGGGTGTTGGAACGCCCGAAGACATTGTTCGTGGCGTTGAGCTCGGCGTTGATATGTTTGACTGTGTCATGCCGACAAGAAATGGGCGCAACGGCTACCTATTTACCTCGCACGGCATGGTCAAAATAAGGAATGCTAAGCACAAAGTAGCAGATGAGCCCTTGGATCCCCAGTGTGATTGCTACACGTGTACGAATTTTAGCCGAGGTTATCTACACCATCTGGACAAATGTGGTGAGATGTTGGGTGCAATGCTGATGACTAGACACAACTTGCACTACTACCAACATATCGTTAGTCAATTGCGTGCCGCCATCGAAACGGGTACATTTCGCACCCGCGTCGAGACCCTCCGTAACGATTGGAATTCCGAAAATGAATCTGTTTGAAACAACTGCATATGCAGCCCCCGCTGGTGCCGCTGGTGGCGATGCCGGACTCATCAACTTGCTATTTTTGGGCGGCTTCGTACTTATCTTTTACTTTCTACTAATACGTCCCCAAAGCAAGCGCCGTAAAGAACACCAAGCTTTAGTTACTGGCCTGTCCAAGGGTGACGAAATTGTTACAGCTGGTGGCATAGTAGGTCTGATTAACAAGGTCGAAGACGACTTTGTGAAGGTTCAAGTTGGTGACAACGTAGAGATGAGAATTCAAAAATCTGCCATTGGCGCTACCCTTCCTAAGGGTACTATAAAATCTCTTGATGCCGACTAAGCGAATACCTGTGCTCACGAAACAATGTGCAACTAACAGAGCTAGGTCCTAGGCATGGCGGAAGAAAATCTACCGTTAGGTGGCTCGATTTTAGGTTTTGGCCGTTCTACGCCGCGCCAGCCTAATACTTTTCGGCCTTGGCAGTACGTTCTTATTGCGTTTGTTGTGGTCATAGGTGCGATTTATGCTGCGCCTAACTTTTTCCAACCGGACCCCGCTTTGCAGATACGTTCTGCAGTTCAAGATGTTCAGCTTGCCCAAGCGGATCTGGATCGAGCCAGTGCTACGCTCCAGGAGAATGGCATCGGTGTGATTGGCATGGACCTGGTCGAAGGATCCGGTCTCATTCGAGTTGCGAGCGATGACGATCAGCTAAAGGCGCAGACGCTTTTAGCTAACGTTTTCGCCGTTGGTGAATACATAGTTGCGCTGAATAGAGCAAGCACCACACCGGAGTGGTTGGAAGATTTGGGTGGTAAACCGATGTCTTTAGGCTTAGATCTGTCCGGTGGCGTGCACTTTCTTCTTCAAGTTGATATGGACAAGTACTTAGATACAGTTGTCCGTAACACCGCTGAGAGCATGCAGGATACGTTGCGAGAACAGCGTGTCAGGTCAGTGCGCAATCGAGAATGGGTAAATGGTCGGGACATTGAGATTGCGTTCAATGACGAGCAAACACGCGAGAGCGCTCGCACGGCGTTAAGTGACTTCGAGGATTGGCAAATTCGAGAAGTAGACTTCGAGCAAAATCCTGGTTTGTTGTATCGATTAACTAACGAGCGTGTGCAAGCGTTGGAAGATCGTGCAATTAGCCAAAATTTAACAAGCCTTCGGAATCGGGTAAATGAGCTTGGTGTCTCGGAACCTCAAGTACAAAGGCTTGGACGCTCTCGAATTGTGGTTGACCTTCCTGGGATCCAAGACAGCGCGCGGGCGAAGGATATCCTCAGTAAATTTGCGAACCTTGAGTTTCGATTAGCGGCTGAGCCCAACACGCCTCGTTTCCAACGCGAATCCTACGCCTATGAAGGTCGTAGTCAGGATATTCTGCGAAGGATTATTGTCACTGGTAACAATGTCCAAGACGCACAACAAGCCTTCGATCCTGAAACATCGCAGCCAATTGTCTTGATCGAGTTGGACGGCGATGGCGGTAATCGTATGCATGATGCGACCAAGGACAATATCGGTCGACAGATGGCGATCCTCTTTATCGAACAGAAACCGATCGTTCGCCAAGTTATGCGAGACGGCGAGCTTGTTGAAGAGTTCGAGACAACGGAAGAGAAACGCTTGATCAGCGTAGCAACGATAAGGGGTGCGCTAGGCTTTAGATTCGAGATTTCGGGAATTAGTCTGCAAGAAGCTCAGGACCTAGCCTTGTTACTCCGGGCTGGTGCTCTTGCTGCACCCATGTACATCGTTGAAGAACGTACTGTAGGAGCATCTCTCGGTGATGAGAATATCGAGAGTGGCTGGCAGTCAGTGTCGATCGGCTTTGTCATCGTGCTGATATTTATGCTGTTTTACTATCGCTTCTTCGGGCTTTTCGCCAATGTCGCGCTCGGCGTAAACCTTATGCTGATGGTTGCCATTATGTCCGTCCTTGGCGCTACACTGACGTTGCCAGGGATAGCTGGAATAGTACTCACGGTCGGTATGGCTGTTGATGCGAACGTTTTGATCTTTTCACGCATACGCGAGGAGCTTCAAGATAGGCCGCCCCAACAAGCCATTCAAGCTGGCTTCGATAGGGCGCTCCTGACCATCACGGACGCGAACGTCACCACCTTTTTTGTGGCCATCATTCTGTTATCTATCGGTAGCGGTCCGGTTCGCGGCTTCGCTGTTACTCTGGCGGTCGGAATAGTTACATCTATGTTTACGGCGATCATGATTACACGGTCGCAAGTGAACCTCGTCTACGGCGGGCGTGCTCTGAAGGAGCTCAAAATATGAAGACGCCAAATATAGATTTTATGGGTGCCCGCAAAATTGCGGCAATCGCGTCTGGTGTGTTCCTACTCATATCTCTTACGTCCTTAGCTGTGAACGGACTGAACTGGGGTTTGGATTTCACTGGCGGATCCTTGGTTGAAGTCTCTTATGACGAGCCCGTTGATGCTGAGGAACTGCGACAGTTTCTGGAGAGCGAAGGGTTTGAAGACGGGACCGTGCAGTATTTTGGTACTCAGAACGACATCCTAATTCGCATGCCAGCTCAAGAAGGACTTGATCAAAGTAGTCTTGGTGACCGGATTCTCGCTGCTCTTCGTGCGGAAAGTCCGACTATTGAGATGAGGCAATCTAGTTTTGTTGGCCCAGCTGTCGGTGAGGAACTGGCCGAAGATGGTGGTCTTGCGCTTCTAACGGCGCTAATCGTAGTGATGTTCTACATTCTCTTTCGTTTCACGAAGCAATTTGCAGTTGGCGCAGTAGCAGCACTGGCGCACGATGTCTTGATTGTTGTGGGTTGTTTTTCGCTCTTCCAGTGGACTGTAGATTTGACTGTTTTGGCAGCATTGTTGGCCGTGATCGGATATTCCTTGAACGACACGATCGTCGTCTCTGACCGGATTCGAGAAAACTTCAGGAAGATACGAAAAGGTCTGCCAATCGACGTTGTTAACCAATCTCTGAATCAGACCTTGGGTCGAACGTTAGTGACATCGTTAACAACATTGTTTGTGTTGCTCGCTTTGTTGCTAGCTGGCGGAGAAGTTATCCGTGGATTTGCTTTGTCGCTAACGATCGGTGTAGCAGTGGGAACGTATTCTTCGATCTACATCGCAGCGAACGTCCTACTTCTGATGGGTATCACTCGAGAGGATCTGCTTGTGCCGCAGCAGGATGATTCCAATCCAGAAGGCAGCTATCCGTAGATCAATTTGTTTATTAGGCAGACTGTTTTAACTGCTGGACCATGAGCTTCAACAAACGTGGATTGGCGGCAATGATGTCGCCACTTTCCAAATAGCTCTCGCCACCGGCTAGGTCTGAAATAAATCCGCCAGCTTCGCGCACAAGAATGATTCCAGCTGCAATATCCCAGGGAGATAAACCCATTTCCCAGAAACCGTCCGTACGGCCAGCAGCGACGTAGGCTAGATCGAGGGCCGCACTGCCTGCGCGTCGTACGGCGCGTACTTCAGAGGTGAAACTGTGTAACCCCTTCATGTAGTCATCGAGGCGGGTCGGCACCGAGGCTGGCGGGATGCCCGTACCTAAGACGCACTCTTCAAGTTTCAAACGATTACTCACTCGAATCCGCTTGCCATTAAGCTGCGCACCGTAGCCACGACTGGCGACGTATTCTTCGTTTCGTATAGGGTCAAGAATAATGCCATGTTCCATGTGCTTACCCTTGCGCACAGCGATCGACACAGCGAAATGGGGGATTCCCTGTAAGAAGTTCAGAGTTCCATCAAGGGGATCGATGATCCAGGTATACTCGCTATCGGTCTCACTGTCGGTCGTGCCCGACTCTTCCGCGAGAATCGCGTGATCGGGGTAGGCCTGTTGGATTGCCTGAATGATCATCTGTTCTGCGTTTTGGTCAACGTCGGAAACGAAGTCGTTTAAAGCTTTGGCAGAGACTTCACGATCTTGAGGTCGATCAAATGATTGCGCGATAAAATCCGCTGCACGTCTTGCGGCGCGCAGGGCGATGTTGGCCATGGGTTGCATAACAAGGAGTGTAAACGGTTGAAGCGAGTACGGATAGTTTTGGTCGAGCCGAGTCATCCAGGGAACATCGGTGGTGCCGCTAGGGCGCTAAAAAACATGGGACAGTCTGACCTGTGGCTGGTCAATCCTCGACGCTATCCTGATCCACAAGCAGATTGGCGGGCGGCTGGAGCGTTAGATGTGTTGGATGCTGCGCAAGTTGTCACAACAGTGGATGAGGCGATTGCCGACTGCCACTGGGTGGTAGGTACGAGTACACGGTCGAGACGGATTCCGTGGCCTATCGCTAATGCTAAAGAGATCGCGGAGCGGGTGACTGCATTGCCACAAGACTCAGAAGTTGCGATCTTGTTTGGTCGGGAGGACAACGGTCTGAACAATGATGAATTGCGACGTTGCAACCATCACCTGCAGATATCAGCTTCCAGCGAATACTCGTCGCTAAATTTGGCCATGGCGGTACAGGTGGTTTGTTATGAGATTTTTCAGTGTGGGCTTGTTGATGAGCAGGCCGGCGATTCTTGGGACCGACGGGCGGCGACGGTCGCCGAGGTTAGCGGGATGTTGGACCATCTGGAAGGCACACTTACTGACACCGGTTTCATCGATGGGAACAATCCCGGCCAGACCATGACGCGCTTGCGAAGGCTCTTTGCTCGGGTCCAGATGGATGAGACCGAAGTTCAAATATTACGCGGCATGTGTAAACACATTGGACTTTTAGACCCGAACTCCCCGACGAGAAGCCCTCAGGGCGATTAGTAGACCAAAATACTCGGTTATTGCATACTCGGGTCTCGAAGACTGTCTCCTAATACCTATGCGTCTAACTACAAAAGGTCGGTATGCCGTAACCGCGATGCTTGATATCAGTTTGCATGCTGATGAGGCACCTGTGAGCGTTTTGGAGATATCGGTCCGCCAGAATATCTCCCCAGCTTATCTAGAGCAGATTGTGGGAAAACTCAAACGCTGCGGCCTGTTGAATAGTACCCGTGGTCCTGGTGGCGGTTATGTTTTGGGCCTGTCCGCTGATGACATAACAGTATCGACTATCGTCGCGAGTATTGGCGAGGGTGTGGATGCCACACGGTGCGGTGGGAAAGCTGACTGCAACGAGGGTCATATGTGCTCGACCCACAACTTGTGGGTAGATTTGTCGGCTCAGATAGACGGATTTCTACAGGGGATAACGCTAGCCAGTCTGATGCAACGCCATCTTGCTGAAAGGGCTCGAGGAGATAGTGATAAATCTCAAGAACTGATTGCAGCTACCCAGTTAGGATAAATTTAGAACCGATGACCGATCCAGTCTATCTAGATTATGCGGCGACGACGCCAACAGATCCGCGCGTAGCCCACCAAATGGGTGCATGTTTGACGGTGCATGGTAATTTTGGCAACCCAGCTTCTCGCAGCCATGCATTTGGCTGGCAGGCAGAAGAAGCGGTTGAGTTAGCCCGAGCACAAATGGCCAAGGCGCTCCATGCTGACGTACGAGAAATTATCTGGACATCCGGTGCGACGGAGTCTGACAACCTTGCACTCAAAGGCCCAGCGCTAGCACCCGGTCAGACAAAACGCCATATCGTCACCACAGCGATTGAACACAAAGCTGTTTTAGATACTTGCGCTTATCTGGAAACCCAGGGTTTTGAAGTCACCTACCTCGATCCGGATAAACATGGTCGGGTAGAAGCATCGAGTGTTGCTGAAGTCTTGCGCGAAGACACACTGATCGTTTCCGTGATGCATGTGAACAACGAATTAGGAACCATTAACGATGTGGCAGCCATTGGGCAGGTCTGCAGAGATAAAAATGTTTTATTTCATGTAGATGCAGCCCAAAGCTTTGGAAAGCTTGAGATCAATGTTGCGACGATGTGCATCGATATGTTGTCGATTTCTGCGCACAAGATCTATGGTCCAAAAGGCATCGGCTGCCTGTATGTGAGGCGTGAACCACCGATCAAGATGACACCACTCATCCACGGCGGTGGCCATGAGATGGGCCTACGCTCAGGGACACTGGCAACGCATCAGATTGTCGGCTTAGGTGCAGCTGCGGAGCTAATGATCGCGCACATGCACGAAGAGCAAGTGCGCTTGTCGGCGCTCCGACAGCGGTTCTTGCGCCATATTCACCAAATTCCGGGCTTTGTCGAGAATAGCCACCCCGAACACAATCTCCATGCAATAGTAAACCTTGGATTTAGTGGCGTTGATGGGGAGACCTTGCTTTTGGCACTCGATGACCTCGCTATCTCGAGCGGCTCGGCATGCACCTCTGCTTCGGTAGAGCCTTCTTACGTTTTGCGTGCGATAGGGGTTCCTGAGGACTTAGCACACGCCTCGCTACGGTTTAGTTTTGGCCGATTTACGACAGAAGAAGAGGTGGATCGCGCGGGGCGCCGAGTGGCGGAAGTCGTCGGTCGATTGCGCACGCCTTAAGCACGCGTATAATACGCGCCCGCAAACCCGGCGAACCGGGTAAATCCTTTATTTTTTAGACACTTAATATAGATACTGACTTAGTCACTTCGCGCCGCCAATCGAGTTGGTGGCGCTGATGTTCTTGGAGACAAAAATGGCCGTAGAGCGAACCCTTTCAATCGTCAAACCCGACGCGGTGGCGAGAAATTTGATTGGCGAAATATATTCTCGTTTTGAAAAAGGCGGTTTAAAAATCGTCGCAGCAAAAATGCTGTCTTTGTCTGAGGAGCAGGCAAAGGGTTTTTATGCCGAACATGATGGCAAACCCTTCTTCAATGACTTGGTGAGTTACATGCGCAGTGGACCCGTGGTCGTGCAGGTCTTGGAGGGTGATGAAGCGATTGCGACCAATCGCCGTCTAATGGGTGCGACCAATCCTACAGATGCGGAACCGGGTACGATTCGAGCAGACTTCGCAGAGTCTATCGACGCGAATTCTGTGCACGGCTCCGATGCGCCCGAGTCTGCGGCGCGAGAAATCGCGTTCTTTTTCAACGCTGATGAAGTGCACGCGCGGTAGCAAGAGATCTAAGCACTGTGATTAACCTTTACGGCTTAGATAGGAACCAACTGCAAGCCCTCTTTGTTGAGCAGGGCTTGCAAGAGTTCCGTGGCCGACAATTGATGAAGTGGGTTTATCACCAAGGTAAAACAGATTTCGCGACGATGACCGATCTGCCTAAGACGATGCGTGATTGGTTGGTCGAAAATGCTTGTTTCGAACTCCCAGAGGTGAAGAATTTCCTAAAATCCAAAGATGGGACCTTAAAGTGGGTGCTCGATTTGGATGACGGCAATCTCATCGAAACAGTGCTGATCCCCGAGAAGAATCGTAATACGCTCTGTGTGTCCTCCCAAGTTGGCTGTATGTTGGATTGTAGTTTCTGCTCAACTGGCAAACAGGGCTTTAACGGAAATCTCTCGGCGGCCATGATTGTTGGTCAGCTTGTCATAGCCAACCAAGTCCTTGCCGCGGAAGGAAGAGCCGTAACTAACGTTGTACTTATGGGCATGGGTGAGCCGCTCTTAAATTTTGACGCAGCTATTTCCGCGACAAATGTTATGAAGGATGACCTGGCTTTCAACCTCTCCAAGCGTCGGGTGACGATAAGTACTGCTGGTGTCGTTCCCGCTATAAATGAGCTTGCGAAGGTAACGGATGTATCACTTGCGGTATCTTTGCATGCGCCGAATGATGAGCTACGAAACGTGCTCGTTCCAATCAATCGAAAATACCCTATCGCACAACTAAAAGAAGCCTGTCAGCGCTATGTTGAGCATTTGGGTGAAGCCCGAAAATTGGTGATCGAATACACGTTGATCAAAGGTGTAAATGATCAACGGGAACATGCGCTTGCTTTGGCTGAGTTACTTAAAGGCGTGCGCTGCAAGGTAAACTTGATACCCTTCAATCCGTTTCCAGGGACCGAATATCAACGACCTAAGAAAGCTGACATTTTGGACTTCCAATCGATCATGATGCGCGCGGGTTATGCAACGATGTTGCGGACTACGCGGGGCGAAGATATTGACGCTGCTTGCGGGCAATTGGTTGGCAAAGTTTTGGACCGTACCAAACGGCAAGAGCGCTATAAGGCAAAGCTAGATGCGAATACGATTGCAGTTGGGGCAGGGTGATGATGACTAAACTGGATTTGGGCCGCGTCCGAAGGTTTTTCTTAGTGGTACTAACAGGATTAACACTAAGCGGATGCATAACGGAAATTACCGGTGGCATGCCCGGACCGGCACCTAAAGAAGATAGGCTGCGTGCTCAGCTAGACCTAGCTCGCGGTTACATGGAGAAACGTGATTGGTCGCGCGCAAAGGTGCCTTTGCAGAAGGCGCTTGAGATCGACAATCTTAGTGTCGAGACCCATGTGCTTTCTGCGGTTCTGTTTCAGACTGAAAATGAACCTATCCTCGCAGAAAAACACTTTGATCGTGCCCTGAAAATCGCTCCGGATGATCCACAGGCTTTGAATAACTACGGTAGTTTCTTGTATGCGCAAGAGCGTTATAACGACGCACTGGTGCCCTTACAAAAACTTGCTGATAACACGAACTATCGCGCACGCCCTCAGGTGTACGAGAGCCTAGGGCTTGCTTTCATGCAGTTAGAGAAAATGGCAGAAGCAGAGAGTGCGTTCGGTAGAGCGCTCGAGCTCAATTTTCGGCTGGCGCGGGCAAACTTGGAGCTGGCCGGTTTGTTGTTTGAACGTGGTGATCTGAAAGAGTCGAATGAACACTTCTTTCTCTATAACCGAGTTGGCAAGCCAACAGCGCGTAGTACCTGTCTAGGCTTGCGATTAGCGATAGCGGCCAAAGATGAAAACCAAGAATCGCGTTATCGACTCTCTTTGAACAATCTCTTTCAAGACCAAGCCGAGCAATGTCTGAAGACACTCTAGGACAGATAACGCCCGGCTCGACACTTGCTTCAGCACGTGAGGTAGGCAATCTCACGCAACGTGACGTGGCCGATGCACTCAACTTGTCGATGGCGGTCGTTCAAGCGATTGAAACTGGTGACAAAGACAAACTCCCTGCTAACGTTTTTACTAAGGGATACATTCGAGCGTATGCCAAGTTACTCGATCTTGATCCTGAGCCGCTTGTGGCCGGTCTCGCAGGTGATGACCTAGTTAACCGACAATCTCAGACTCGAAGTAAGCCACGCGTAGCCCCCATTCAGTTACCGCCAGCGGCCTTCGGTGCGGCGGCGGTTTGCCTGATTGTTCTACTCGTCTGGGCAGTTTGGCCTAGCGGTGATACGTCTAAAGAACAGGCAGATGGTGTGGTTGACGGGGCACCGACCGATTTCGATGAGGATGCAGCAAGCCAAAATGTTGCGTTCGGATCGACCGAACAAAACCCAGCAACGCCAAGCGCAGGTGCAGAAACTGCTGAGGAAACGAGAGTCGATGGGGATGAGACCTCAAATGGTGTGACTGAAGTAGGTGCAGATAGTTTGGATGTAGGCAATACCGCTGCGGGCAATGTCGCAACAGTTGTGATGACGAGTGACGACGATGGTTCGGAATCAGACATCAATGGCTTTCGAACCTTGACCGCCGCAGGTGATCAACGTTTGGAATTGGATTTTCTTGAAGAGTGTTGGGTTGAGATAAAAGATGCTGAAGGCGGCACTCTCTTCGCCGACCTTGGACGTCCCGGTCGAACGTTCAAGTTCCAAGGCGAAGGGCCATTTCATGTTCTGCTTGGATATGCACCGGGTGCATTGGTTAGCTTCAATGAAGAGCCTGTTGCCCTGTCGCCGCATACGCGTAACAACGTCGCGTCCGTTGTCTTGGGGCAATAAGTTGTCTTGGGGTAATAGAGAGATGCAGTGCTTCACGGTTGACGAGCGGGGGACTTAATTAATGGTCCAAGCAGTACGTGGGATGCGCGACGTCCTACCTCAAGAAGCGCGGCGTTGGCGGCTAGTGGAAGATGCAGTCACAGGTGTGTTGCGCTCCTTCGCATATGAAGAGATGCAATTACCGCTACTAGAATTCACTGAGCTGTTTTCAAGAGGCGTTGGCGAAGCCACTGACATTATTGAGAAAGAGATGTACACCCTCAATGATCGGGACGGCGACTCTTTGAGCTTGCGACCAGAAGGTACTGCGAGCTGTGTGCGGTCTTTGCAAGAGCATGGGTTGTTGTATAACCAGACTCAGAAAGTATTCTACACGGGTCCTATGTTTCGCTATGAGAAACCGCAGAAGGGTCGTTATCGGCAATTTTCTCAGATCGGCGCAGAAGCATTTGGTTTCCAAGGCCCCGATCTTGACGTGGAGCTACTCCTGATGTGTGCCGAGTTTTGGCGTGTGTTGGGACTCACAGACTTCGTACAATTAGAACTCAATACAATCGGTGCTCAGGCGTCTCGAATCAAGTATCGAGAAGCGTTAGTCGCGTTTCTAATGCCGCTGCGTGAACAGTTGGATGAGGATAGTCAGCGGCGTCTGACGACCAATCCGATGCGGATCCTCGACTCAAAGAACGAGACCACACAAGCGTTGCTGGCTGATGCACCGAGTCTGGCAGATTATGTTGATGATGACAGTCTCGCTCATTTTAATTCCCTTTGTGCCTCGCTGGATGAGGGCGGTTTAACTTATGTTGTGAATCCACGCCTTGTTCGAGGCTTGGATTACTACACTCATACCGTCTTTGAATGGACGACAAATGCGTTAGGTTCGCAAGGCACAGTCTGTGCGGGTGGCCGGTATGATGGATTGGTCGAACAGTTAGGTGGAAAAGCAACACCGGGCGCTGGTTTTGCTATGGGCGTGGATCGCATCGTCTTGCTCCATGAACAGGTCCACCAAGACCTCCCTAACCCATCCGTGGATGTGTACGTTTGTTTTGCACAAGAGAGTATGATGCGCGCTGCGCAATTATTGGCGCAGAACTTGAGAGAAGACCAGTTCCGAGTGCGAGTGCATATGGGCGGCGGCAATTTTAAGAAGCAGCTCAAGCGAGCCGACGGCAGTGGTGCACGGTGGGCCCTTATTTTGGGTGAACAAGAACTCGTAGACGGCACAGTGACCGTCAAAGATTTACAGACAGGTGATCAGGAAACGGTAACGAATGCAGCGTTGCGCGGTCATATATCGAGTGAAACGACTAGCTGACGCCTAGAAACTAAACAAGAGAAAGAACAAGAGGATGGAAGTAACGAGTGTCTGAGTATCTCGAAGAAGAAGAACAACTTGTCCGGCTAAAGAGTTGGTGGGACGAGAACGGAACGGCATTAGTTGTCGGCGTTGTTGCCCTGGTCGGGGGAATCATTGGTTGGAGTTGGTTCGGGAGCTATTCTGAAACTCAACGACATGATTCCACTCGAGCCTACGAGGCATATGAGACCGCGATCGCTGGCGAAAAGGTTGGCCATCTTGAGACGCTCCGGCAAGAATTTGGTGGTAGCGCGGTCCATCTTTTTGCCTTGTTTGACCAAGCTAAAACTGCGGTTGCTGAAGGCGATACGGCAACTGCACAAACACTTTTAGATGAAGCCATCAGCGCCGGAGACGATCAAATCGTTGTGGATCTTGCGCGGATACGTCTGGCAAAACTACAAAGAGAGTTAGGACTTTCGGATGAAGCGCTGCAGACACTTGATGTGGTTCGCAACGAAGGTTATCGAGCCTTGGTTTTGGAAGCGAAAGGAGACATTCACGCCTCCAGGGGAGAGATTGAGCTTGCCCACCAGTCGTATCAAGTGGCTGTCGAGAGTCTTCTGCAAGGTGAGACTCGACCCTTTTTGAACATGAAACTTGAGAACACCGCACCATTTGGCGATGAATATGTCGCGATGACTGACACACTTACTGAAGCGCTGAAAGCGGCCGAAGACACACTAGAAGCTGCGGCTCAAGATGCCGAATCTCAATTAGTTGAAGAAACCGAAGCTGAACTGGAAACAGCTACCGAAGATAGTTCTGCTGATGAGTAACACGATTTCCAAATTTTCGGCTGTGGCGATGATGAGTTTTTTCATTGCGGGATGTAGCTGGTTTACCTGGCTGCCCTGGATTGAAGAAGACGAAGAGACAAAGAAAGAAGAACCTGCCGAGCTGGTTAAGTTCGATGCTGAATTCGAATTCAAACGGGTTTGGAAGGGGAGTGTGGGCGAGGGTTTGGGTAAGAAATACCTTCGGCTCGTACCAGGCGTAGTTGCTGATCGGGTGATCGCGGTTGACGGCTACGGGGTGATCGAGTCACGAGACAGATTTAGTGGCAAGCGGCTCTGGCGTACGCAGGTTGACAAGATCAAGAAGGGGTTCTTCGGTCGGTTTAATTTTGTAGATCGTTCGGATCAAAGTTTTATCAGTGGCGGCGTGGGCGTTGGTGAAGGGCTAGCTCTTTTAGGCACGACTGAGGGTCAGGTAATCGCCATCGATATAGCGACGGGCGAAGAACGTTGGCGAGCTGAACTTCGCAGTGAAGTTTTATCGACCCCTGCGGCTGATGACGGTTACGTCTTTGCGCAGACAATCGACGGACGGATCGTTGCGATGAATGTCTCAGATGGAGAGCAAGCCTGGACCTATGACAATCAGGTGCCGATTTTGACGTTGCGTGGTACGAGTTCTCCGGTGGTTCAAGATGGCATTGTTTACTCAGGATTTGCCAATGGCAAAATCCTCGCCTTTAGGGCTGAAAACGGCGAGCCCATTTGGGAGCACCGGGTGATATTGCCGGAAGGTCGCTCCGAATTACAGAGGATGGTGGACGTTGATTCACGTCCGATCGTGACCCAGAACCAAGTGTTTGCTGCCGCCTACCATGGACGAGTGAAGTCGGTATCTCGGCGTGATGGTTCGCCTCGTTGGGAGCAAGACATATCTACCTTTTTGGATCTCGCTCGCGGTTATAGCCAAATTTATGTCGTCGATGAAGACGACGTTATTAGTGCGATCGATGAAAACAGCGGCGAAGTAGTGTGGACTCAAGAGTCCTTTCGGTTACGTAAGTTGAGTGCCCCAATCGCTTTCTCTAATTACCTGATCGTAGGTGACGAACAAGGCTATCTGCACATCATCGCGCAGAGGGACGGTCGATTGCTCGGTAGGCGCAAAGTCGACGGCAAAGGAATTCGAAGCAACATGGTCGTCGCTGATGCCACGGTATTTGTGCAAGGCAATAGCGGTAGTCTTCATGCGCTGGAAATAGAGCGCCGCTAAATGTCTGCCCCAACTGTGGTGCTTATTGGTCGACCGAATGTCGGTAAGTCCACAATCTTCAACAAACTAACGCGCACACGTGCAGCCCTTGTTGCCAATGTACCCGGCCTGACAAGAGATCGCCGTTACGGTCAAGCGACACTCAACGATAGAGCCGTAAACCTCATTGATACCGGTGGCCTGTTCGGCGACCACGAGCTCGTGGAAGTGCTTTCGGAACAAACCCGCCTCGCTGTGACCGAAGCTGATGTCGTGATCGCGGTATTTGATGCGCGCGACGGCATAACGAATGCGGACCACGATGTAATCGACTACCTCCGCCGGGAGGACATTCCGTTTATCCCCGTGTTAAACAAGGTAGATGGATTAGACGAAAACACTATAGTCGCTGAGTTTGCCCAGTTTGGCTTCGCAGACCCCCTGCTGATGTCTGCAACGAACAATCGCGGCCTGCGGACCCTGGGCGAAATGGTTGTGGAGGCGCTCGGCAGTCTTACTGCTGACCCAGGCGACGACGCGTTTGATGTCGAGGGGGTCAAGGTTGCGATTGTTGGACGTCCCAACGTTGGTAAGTCGACGTTGATCAACCGGCTTTTGGGCGAGGAGCGCCAAGTTGTCTTTGATATGCCAGGTACGACCCGTGACGCCATCGATATTCCTTTTGAGAGCGACGGGACTCAGTATGTCCTGATTGATACCGCCGGTGTTCGACGCAAAGGCAAAGTTGACGAAATTGTGGAAAAGTTCAGCGTCGTGAAAGCGCTGGATGCAATGGAGCGAGCGCATGTAGTTGTGCTTGTTGTGGATGCTCGCGAAGGCATCGTTGATCAAGACCTACACGTTCTGCAGTACGCATTAGATGCCGGTGCCGCAATGGTATTGGCTGTAAACAAATGCGATGGACTTGATGAAGATCAGCGAGCTCGAGTTAGGACTGGTGTTGATCGCAAACTGAACTTCATCCCATGGTTACCGATTCACAGAATTTCGGCGCTACACGGAACCGGAGTTGGACACTTGCTAGGTAAGGTAGACGAAGTTTACGAGGCGGGAGAATTTGAGGTTTCTACTTCGTTACTGACGAAACTCGTACGTAACCTTGTTGAAACACATCCTGCGCCAGCTGTGCGTGGTAGACAAATCAAAATCAAGATGGCGACCCACAGTGGTGCACATCCTCCGTCGGTGACGATTCACGGCAACCAGCTCAAGTCTTTGCCTGCCAGTTACAAACGCTACTTGGAGAATGGGATTCGCGAGGCACTCAACTTAGTGGGTAATCCTGTAAAACTTGAGTTTCGCGACAGCGACAATCCGTTCGCTGGACGACGTAACCAGCTGACTAAGCGGCAACAAGTCCACCGCTCGCGAGTGGTAAAACGACGCAAACAGCGAAAGAAATCTCGTTAGTTTGGCAGGCTAGTCACAGTTTGGTTTAGGGCTTCGGCAAATATAGTTGGGTCAACACGGGTCCCATTCAGGCTGACGGACCAGTGTAAATGAGGCCCCGTAGCCCTTCCTGTAGCCCCGACCAGCCCGATGGTTTGTCCTTTCGACACCTCTTCGTTCTCCGCAACTTCTAGCTTGCTCATGTGGCAATACATCGTAATAAGTCCGCGACCGTGGTCGATAAATATTGTATTACCGTTAAAGTAAAGTTCGTCTGCCAGTGTGACTGTGCCGCCGCCAGCAGCGCCGATCGGCGTGCCGCTGTCCGCGGCTATATCTAGGCCGCTGTGGGGACTGCGTGGTTTGCCGTTAAAAAATCTTTTGTGTCCGAACAGGCTTGTGGTGATGCCATTTAGGGGTAATTGGAATCCGTTGGCGACCTTGTGGTCGGTTCGATGGCTTGCATAGAGGCCGCGTTGTCGCACGGATTCGCGCTGGATGCGCTCTTGTACTTCTGGTGGTGGGCTGACCAGAGCCTCATTTTTGATTGTGATGTGTTGTTCTGTATAGGCGTGTGGGTGGATGGTGAAGCTGTGAGTATGTTGTGCCCCGTTTTGCTCATAAGTTAATGCTGATTCCCCTGGCTCCGTGGCGATGGGTATGGCCACGAGTGCCCACCCGTTTGCGGCAAAAACTGCCTTATCTCGGTAGGCCACATTGGTTGCATCTGTGGGGATCTTGAATCTATAGATTCCTCCTGGGATCGGGTTTGTGGTTTCGCCGTAGGTGATCGCAGCAAAGCTGAACAAGAGAAGGGCCAAAACTAACTTCATTTTTCTAAATCCGATAACGTTTGTGGACTTGTTTTATCGACTTTCGTGGCGATGGAACCATCAGATACGTATACAGTAACGAGATCATTCTGTTTCACATCAGTTATTGAAGAAACGACCGAACCTAGCGCGTTGGTTGCGAGGGCGTAGCCCCTATCAATTGTCGGCAGTGGCGAAAGATTGTGCAGCATCCGAGACTGATGGCCGAGATTGTCTACGCCGCTCGTGATTTTTGCGGTCATACAACGAAGCAAGTCCGAGTGATGTTGATTAATCCGCGATTGCAACTGGCCAATCAGATTGTGCGGTGCCTGCTGATTGAGGCGGGACTGCAGGTGCTGCGTTTGGTGACGAGCTGAGTCAATGTTGGTTCGCGCAGCTCTGCGACCTCGTTCGAGTAACTCTCGAATTCTCGTTTTTTGCCGCTCAAGGATATCGATTGGATCAGCGATTCTTAGAGCGAGGTTTTCGATTCTCAGGTGTTGGTGCTCTACGTACCGCTGAAACATGCCCACTAAGTGACGTTCATATCCTTGAAACTCGCTAGCTAGCTCAACTCGGTCAGGACTCACAAGCTCCGCAGCAGCACTTGGTGTCGCTGCTCTGACATCGGCAACAAAGTCCGCGATCGTGACATCAATCTCATGCCCAACGGCAGAGACCGTGGGTATGGGACTTTCGTGCAGAGCACGGGCTAAGCGTTCAGAATTGAAGGGCCAGAGATCTTCTAAGCTACCGCCACCACGTGTCAGGAGGATGATGTCCGGCGCTTGCGCTATAGCCAGTCTTAGCGCGCGGAGTAAATCCTCCTCAGCCGCTTCGCCCTGTACTAGACAAGGAACAAGGAGAATATCCAGCGAGGGGTAGCGACGGGCAAGTACTGCTCTTACGTCACGGAACGCTGCACCGGTTGGGGAAGTTACAACTGCAATCTTTTTTGGGTGAGGAGGTAAGCCTCGTTTGGTTGCGCTTGCGAATAGCCCTTCGGTTGCAAGCTTGGCCTTAAGTTTGTCAAAGGCTTGTCGAAGTGCACCCTCGCCTGCAGCTTCCATATGATCGACGATGATCTGGAACTCACCGCGACCTTCGTAGAGGCTCACGCGACCTCGAATCAGTACTAGTTGACCGTCACCAGGCTGCATCTGGACGCTACGATTGCGATTGGCGAACATCGCGCATCGGACCTGCGCACGCTCGTCCTTCAAGGTGAAGTACCAGTGCCCAGAGCGAGGACGTGCAAAGTTAGACATCTCGCCCAAGACCCAAACATCGTGAAAACGGTCTTCGATGGTGATTCGGGCTTGGCGATTTAGATCTGTTACGGTGAGAACGTTTTGTTCGTTGGTTTGGTCCACGGCCCATTCTGAGTTGTCCGCTCGATAGTGTAAACAGTGGCTGATTCGTAGGGGTAGCGCGGGTCGGAATATAAAAGCACGTCTTTTCGCACGGAATAGCAAGTCTCGAATTTACTTAAGGGACGAGGATCGGTAATATGCCGCTTTTGCGGGGATCCTAAATGTTGCGGATAGCAGCCGATGCATTAACTTTCGACGACGTTCTCCTCCTGCCTGCCTACTCCCAAGTTCTTCCATCCGATGTTTCGCTGCAGACGCGCTTAACGCGTGACATCCAGCTCAACATTCCACTGATCTCTTCTGCCATGGATACAGTGACAGAAGCTCGACTTGCTATTGCGGTCGCGCAGGAAGGTGGCATTGGTATTGTGCATAAGAATATGAGTATCGAGCAGCAGGCCAAAGAAGTACGGGCGGTCAAAAAATTCGAATCTGGGATCATTCGCGATCCGGTAACGATCGGTCCAGATGCGAGCATACAAGAACTGTATGCGACGACTATGGATAACGGCATTTCTGGATTACCTGTCGTTGTTGGGGATGATCTAGTGGGTATCGTGACGAGTCGAGACGTTCGCTTCGAAGACCGTATTGATGCCAGCGTACGAGACGTTATGACTAAGAAAGAAGATCTGGTCACCGCTCTAGAGGGTACCGGGTTTGATGAAATTACCCGAATTCTGCATGAACACAGAATCGAGAAAGTCCTTCTGATCAACGAGTCGTTTGAACTGACCGGCATGGTGACGGTAAAGGACATCGCCAAAGCGCAAGCCTTCCCGAGAGCCTGCAAGGATTCTCTTGGTCAGCTTCGCGTTGGAGCGAGCGTTGGCACAAGTGAAGAGACGGATGATCGAGTCGGTGCGTTGGTCGAGGCTGGTGTTGATGTGGTCGTGGTCGATACAGCCCATGGTCATTCTCAATTCGTTTTAGATCGAATTGCTTGGATGAAACAGACCTACCCAAACCTCAATGTCATCGGCGGCAACGTCGCGACTTATGACGGCGCTAGAGCGTTGATTGACGCTGGTGTGGATGCTGTGAAAGTTGGCATTGGACCGGGTTCTATATGCACGACACGGATAGTTGCGGGTATCGGGGTGCCGCAGATCACTGCGATCGCCGAAGCAAGTAAAGCTGGTGCTGAGGAAGACATTCCGATCATCGCGGACGGGGGTATTCGCTATTCTGGGGACATCGCCAAGGCACTCGTTGCCGGTGCGAGCTCGATAATGGTCGGTAGCCTGCTCGCGGGTACTGATGAAGCACCGGGAGAGGTTGAGCTATATCAGGGGCGGACGTACAAATCTTATCGCGGTATGGGCTCAATGGGTGCGATGTCGCGGAGCAATGGGTCCAGCGACCGCTATTTCCAAGAAGTTGAAGGAGATGGCCGTAAACTTGTACCTGAAGGCATCGAAGGTCGAGTCGCCTATCGCGGACCAGTGAGTCCCATCGTGCATCAATTGATGGGTGGCTTGCGTGCTTCTATGGGCTACACGGGCAGTGCGGACGTCACAGCAATGCGTACCCAACCTGAATTTGTCCGCGTCAGTGCCGCGAGTGTCGTTGAATCACATGTGCATGATGTGGCCATAACAAAAGAGGCTCCAAACTACCCGGTTAGCTGAGCCAGTGGTTGCCCACAAGAGTCCAACTTAGTCCCGAAACAAAACAACAGTTAGAAACGTTAGTGCAGAACATACATGACCAGCGATTGCTGGTAGTCGACTTTGGTTCGCAATATACCCAGCTCATCGCGCGAAGAATTCGAGAAGTTGGGGTGTACTGTGAAATTCACCCGTTCGATATTCCAGACGAATTCATAGCAGAGTTTGCCCCCAGCGGCATCATCTTGTCAGGTGGTCCCGAAACTGTGACAGAGGGTCAGACCCCTCGTATTCCCGAGGCTCTGCTCAAACTTGGTGTGCCAATTCTGGGGATTTGTTACGGCATGCAGGCAATGGCCGCACAACTGGGCGGTCACGTTGAAGGGTCGGATAGGCGAGAGTTTGGACATGCCGCAATCGAGATGGTCGCACCTAGCGAGTTACTAGGCGCGCTAGATTTGGCTGCGGGAGCAGTGGATGTCTGGATGAGTCACGGCGACAAGGTCACCTCATTGCCAGAGGGTTTTGTTTGTACGGCAAGTAGTAAAAGCGCACCGATTGCTGCGATGGAAAATCAAGAACGGAGAATCTATTGCGTTCAGTTTCACCCCGAGGTCACACATACGACTAAGGGTGCTGCATTGTTGGGGAATTTTGCACGAAACATTTGTGGCTGTGATGCAACCTGGACAGCGGCAAACATCGTGGAAGACGCAATCGCGCGAGTTCGAGAACAGGTTGGTGATGATCACGTGGTCTTGGGTTTGTCCGGCGGCGTGGACTCTTCAGTAGTTGCCGCGCTCCTTGCTCGTGCCATCGGGCCTCAGCTGACTTGTATTTTTGTTGATAATGGCTTACTCAGGAAAGATGAAGTTCAGGAGGTGCAGCAAGCATTTAGTGCCGAATCAGGGGTTGGAAATTCGCTGCCTCTTACTATCAAGACCGTGGATGCGCAAGACGAATTTCTTTCCAAGCTCGAAGGAGAATCTGATCCTGAAGCCAAGCGAAAGATTATTGGTGGGACGTTTATCGAAGTATTTGAACGCGAATCGAAGGCTCTGACCGGAGTCAGATGGTTGGCCCAAGGGACCATTTACCCCGATGTTATTGAATCGGCCGCATCGAAGTATGGCAAGGCTCACGTCATTAAGTCACATCACAATGTCGGCGGCTTACCGGAACGGATGGCACTGGGTCTTGTTGAGCCTTTGCGTGAGTTGTTTAAAGATGAGGTGCGCGAAATTGGCATGCATCTAGGGCTGCCACGCTCGCTGGTTTTTCGGCATCCCTTTCCAGGGCCCGGGCTCGGTGTTCGAATTCTTGGCGAGGTTCGGCGCGACTACGCGGAAACGTTGCGCCGAGCAGATCATATTTTTCTAGAAGAACTTCGGGCTGCAGACTTGTACGACAAAGTATCCCAAGCGTTCGCCGTCTATCTTCCTGTTAAATCGGTTGGCGTTGTCGGGGATGCACGCCGCTACGAACATGTGATTGCACTCCGTGCAGTCGAGACTATTGACTTCATGACGGCGCGGAGCGCTCGTCTGCCATATGAATTTATAGAAAAGATCAGCAATCGAATCATCAATGAAATTGAAACTGTTTCGCGTGTTGTCTACGACATCTCTTCAAAACCACCTGCCACGATTGAGTGGGAGTAACTCCACTGGGTGCTAGCGATGAACAGTTCATGTCCAGGGCATTCGAATTAGCGCAGCAAGCCGAGCAGCAGGGGGAGATTCCTGTCGGCGCCGTCGTTGTTCAGAACGGGCAAGTTGTCGGCGAGGGCTTTAACAGTTCGATAACGAATCAGGATCCGACCGCGCACGCTGAGGTAATTGCCCTTCGTGCAGCAGCTCGAGCAGTCTCGAACTATCGGCTCGTCGACAGTACGCTGTATGTCACCATCGAACCTTGCATGATGTGTGCTGGAGCAATGTTGCACGCGCGCGTTGAACGACTTGTGTACGGTGCATCGGAACCAAAGGCGGGCGCTGCCAACAGTCATAGATTGTTGGATTTTGATTGGCAAAACCACAGGATATCGATTTTAGGCGGCGTACTTGAGACTGAGTGTAGTGCCCTGATGACTAATTTTTTTAAGCGGAAGCGAGAACAGTCCGCGGCAGGAGGACTCTCGTGATAGTAGAACTCGTCGGCAAGAGTGCCTTTAGTCAGTTTGGCCTGGCCAAAGTGCAGGAGAAAGTGCCGCAAGTTACCTACGCTGAGTATATACACCTGCTTGATGTTGAGAGTGACTTGCTAGATCCAGATTTAGATCGGGCCAAGCGATTGTTGGATTACGGCCCCTCTGAAGACTTACCTCAGCGCAGAGGCGAAAGGCTGTTAACTGTATTACCTCGCACGGGCACTATCAGCCCATGGTCGAGTAAGGCAACGGACATATTTTCGATCTGCGGTTTTGGCGCTGTGCGTCGAGTAGAAAGAGGCGTGCGTTGGTACTGTCAAGCGAATACCAGCCTTGAAGAAGTTGATATTGATCAGCTGCACGATCGGATGACGCAGTCGTGGTCCGGTGGAGAAGATTTCGCCCATGTCTTTGCGGCTGAATCGCCGCGCGCCCAGGGACACGTGGTGTTGGGTAGCGATGGAAACGGGGCTTTGCAGGCAGCCAATACAAGGCTTGGACTGGCCTTGTCAGAGGATGAGATTGACTATCTGGTAGCTGCCTACTTGGAGTTGGGCCGCGATCCGACTGACGTTGAACTCATGATGTTTGCACAGGCGAATAGCGAACACTGCCGTCACAAGATTTTTAATGCGGATTGGTTCGTGGATGGTGATGTGCAGCCTAAATCCCTGTTCAAAATGATTAAGAATACCCACGAACAGATTAACGGCCGGGGCATTCTAAGTGCGTATTCAGACAACGCTGCTGTAATTGAAGGGCACACAGATGCGCGTCTTTGGATCGATCCTGAGACAAAAAGGTATCAATATCAGGAAGAAGACATCCATATCTTGATGAAGGTGGAGACGCACAATCACCCAACCGCTATCGCACCTTTTCCAGGTGCTGCTACGGGTTCCGGGGGAGAAATTCGAGACGAGGGGGCTGTGGGCAAGGGGTCCAAACCGAAGGCGGGAATGACGGGCTTCTCAACCTCGCATCTGAATATCCCCGGTCATCCGCAGCCCTGGGAACTTGATACTGGCAAACCCGCATACATGTCCTCAGCCCTGGAAATAATGTTAGAGGGACCCATAGGCGGGGCTAGTTTTAACAATGAGTATGGTCGCCCTGCGATTAACGGTTACTTCCGGACGTTTGAGGTAGCGACTTCGGCAGGTGTCCGCGGCTATCACAAACCTATCATGATCGCAGGAGGCGTCGGTTCGGTGCGGGGCGAGCATGTAGAGGCCGAAGACTTTCCGGAAGGCACGGCCCTCGTTGTACTTGGCGGACCTTCGATGCTAATTGGCTTAGGTGGTGGCGCAGCGTCTAGCATGGCTTCAGGCGCCTCTTCTTCGGACTTGGACTTTGCTTCCGTCCAGCGCGGTAATCCAGAGATGGAACGACGTTGTCAGGAAGTGATTGATGCATGCTGTGCGTTGGGAGAGAACAACCCAATCTTATTGATCCACGATGTTGGTGCTGGTGGTATGTCTAACGCGCTTCCTGAGCTTGTGAGTGACGCGAGCTCTGGTGGCAAGTTTCAGCTCAGAGAAATACCCTCAGCTGACAGAGGCATGTCCCCACTCGAAATTTGGTGCAACGAAGCGCAAGAGCGTTATGTGATGGGCATCAGTAAGGATCAATTACCACTGTTTGAAGACATATGTGCGCGTGAGCGTTGTCCGTTTGCTGTGGTTGGTTTTTCCACCCGCGATGATCAACTTCATGTCAGCGACACATGGCTGGACCAAGCAAGCGTAGATCTGCCCTTGGCTGTGCTACTCGCTAAACCACCCAAAATGGAGCGATCGTTTCGCAGACAGGACTATCCAGAACAGTCTTTTAATGCGTCGGCGTGTGACTTGGACGACGCCTTAGAGAGGGTCCTACACTTTCCTGCCGTCGCTTCTAAGCAATTCCTAATTACCATCGGCGACCGTTCAATTACTGGGATGGTGGCTAGTCAGCCTATGGTAGGTCCGTGGCAGGTACCCGTAGCGGATGCTGCAGTGACGATACGTGGCTATCACAGCTTTCGTGGCGAAGCGTTCGCTATCGGAGAACGAACTCCAGTGGCGGTGATCGATCCACCTGCGGCGGCTCGACTTGCAGTTGCCGAAGCGTTAACGAATATCATTGCGGCGGACATCGAAAGTGTTGATCGAGTTGTGCTGTCAGCGAATTGGATGGCAGCTGCTGGTGAAAATGCCGAAGAACAAGCTCTTTTTGATTCGGTTGTCGCCGTGGGCGAGGAGTTGTGCCCCGCGCTAGGCATTGCCATACCCGTCGGGAAAGACTCATTGTCCATGCGCACCAAGTGGCAGGTGGATGGTAGCGAGCAGTCGGTCACCTCGCCCGTTTCTCTGATCGTTAGTGCTTTTGCGCCGGTCGATGATGTACGAACAACGTTAACCCCCGTTATCTCGCTAAATTCTGATCGATCTCTATTGTTGCTCCATTTTGGCAAGTTCCGTTTAGGTGGGTCTTGTTTAGCGCAAGTCTATGGCGCCATAGGTGCTGAAGCACCAGATGTAGATGATCCAGCAGCGTTTAGAGAATTGTTAGATTTTCTGCTCACGCAAAAACGGGCAGAACGCATTCACGCTATGCATGACCGATCGGATGGAGGCTTGGTAACAACGTTATTAGAAATGTCGTTCGCCGCCCGAGTTGGGATGGATATCGAGGTGTCGTCCGGTACAGATCCGTTGCCTTTCTTGTTTAATGAAGAAGTTGGGGTCGTCGTAGAGGTTGACGCTACCGATGTCGAATTCTTTATTGATAAAGCGCCGTGCCAAGTTCTGCAGGTGGCTAAAGCGCGCTTAGAGGATGAAGACGTTGTACTGAAGCAAGATGGCCGCGAGCTGTTGCGTTCATCTAGAGCGGTATTGCAGGCACAGTGGACGAGTGTGAGTTTCGCGATGCAAGGGCTACGCGACGAGGTTGAGAGTGCTAGGCAAGAATTCGCAGCTATCGCTGAGCCGCGCGCCCACAATCCAGGCTTGAATAGTAAGACTTTGTACGACGTTAATGACGATGTTGCTGGACCGTTTATAAACACCGGAGCACGCCCGGTGATTGCCGTCCTTCGGGAACAAGGCGTGAACGGACAAATGGAGATGGCCGCGGCTTTTACTCAGGCGGGCTTTGATTGCCAAGACGTGCACATGTCAGATCTAGTCTCGGGATCGGTCGAGTTAACAGATTTTTCTGCCTTGGTAGCCTGCGGCGGCTTTAGCTACGGCGATGTTTTAGGTGGCGGCGGCGGTTGGGCGAAGAGCATTCTGTTTAATGATCAACTATGCGAATCGTTTGAGCGATTTTTTGCCAGAGACACTCTGAGCCTGGGTATCTGTAACGGTTGTCAAATGCTCGCGCAGCTTAAATCGCTGGTACCGGGTGCAGCAGATTGGCCTAAATTTGTCCGTAACAAGTCCGAGCAGTTTGAGGGGCGCACTGTCATGACAGAAGTGATGACGGCCAACTCCCCTTGGCTTGCAGGGATGGCAGGCAGTGTGTTGCCTGTTGCCGTTGCTCACGGGGAGGGGCGCGCTGAGTTTGGCAGCGACAATAGCCTTGCCACGATCAAGGAAAATAGCCAGTTCGCATTGCGCTACGTACAGGCTAATCATGACGTTGCGACAAGGTATCCGGATAACCCAAATGGTGCCGAGGATGGTCTTGCAGGCTTAACGGCAGCAGATGGACGTGTGTTGATCATGATGCCGCACCCAGAACGGGTTTATCGAAGTTGTCAAAATGTTTGGCAAGATCCGAGCTGGGGGGAAGATGGGCCGTGGATACGCTTGTTTAGGAATGCGCGTGTCGCGCTCGGTTAGCATCTTCGCGGAAGCTCGCCAGGAAACTTCGCTTAGCGCGCACTCTTCGCACAGCTAGCATTTTTGCACAAATAGCTAAGCAGTCTTCGCACAAATAGCTAGCAGTCTTCGCGCAAATAGCTAGCAGCCTTCGCGCAAACAGAAAGACGCACCTATGAACGGCGACGGCGAAACTCAATTTCCTCGTAGACGACTTTGAAGTCTCTGCTCTGGCGGTCTGCGAAGAACTGTTCCAGGGTTCTGGTGATGACTGGGAAAGCGAGCTGATCCCAAGGAACATCTCTTTCCTCGAAGAGAGCGACGTCTTGCGTTTCGTGACCGGCACTGAAATCTAGATCGGCAAGGTCGGCGCGATAGAACATGTAGATCTGAGAGATGTGCGGCAAGCTAAACACAGTATAGAGCTCAAGATTGTCGACGCGGGCGTTAGCCTCTTCGGATGTCTCACGCGCTGCACCTTGCGCTGTGGTTTCGCCGTTTTCATGAAATCCAGCAGGGAGGGTCCAGAACCCTGACCGCGGGTCAATGTCGCGTAGGCACAACAAAACGCGATCTTCCCAGACCGGTAGACATCCGGCTATCACGCGAGGATTTTGATAATGGATGGCTTCACAAGTGACGCAAACAAAGCGCTCACGATTGTCGCCATCGGGGATTTGGAGCGTAACGGAGGCACCACAGGCGCTACAAAATTTCATGATATGGAGTATACGGCCTGGAGAACGCCCCGCCTATGTTCACGCAGCGGTCTATCAGCGATAGCTTCGAAAATTAGTCCTCTGCAAAAACGGGAAAGCGCAGGACGTCAGCAGTGCGGTTTTGATTAGCAGGGTCGGATTCTTCCACCAACGGGGTGACCATAGACTTGTGTAAGTCTGCCAAGGAGTGGCACATCATCTCGGAGATGCGAATTGTGGCCGCTAGAGGAGAGCCCGCACGGCGACGTTCCATATCAACTTGGAATTGAAGGCCTTCTAACCGGCGCTTCTTCTCGTCTGTTTGTGCGTTATTGATCACGTGTTGAGTGAGTTTTTGCCGCAAGGTTTCCAGTCGATCTGGATCGTTTCGCGCCATATCCACCAGTACATCAAACGCTGGTAGTTTTCTCCGCATGCTCTGTCTCTTTACCCCAGTTCGGGCACTATGCACGAGCACCTGGCCAACTGGTAGGTTGGGAGTGTAATCGATTTGTAGCCTGGCTAAGCGCGATACGCAGAGGCTAGAGCCCTAAATCAGACTTTCTATCTGTTGCCAAACGGGCTCAAACTCTTGATGTGTAAAGACACTAGGCATGGCTGGAGGCAAACCATAATATGGTGTCGTCCAAAGAAACTGTTCGAATTAACAACAAGAAGAGCTGCAAGGAGTTTGAGGTGATTTACCGGTTGGGAGAACAAGAAGTTAGAGCGGAAGGAGACTATTGGGTGGCAGATAGCGCCGCAGTGGTTGGTAAAGTTCTGTTAAAAAAAGACGCCAGTGTCTGGTTTAACGCGGTACTACGCGGTGACAACGAGCTAATCACCGTCGGTGAAGGTTCGAATGTGCAGGATGGTTCCGTGCTGCATACAGACCCCGGATATCCGCTCAACATCGGCCCGCACGTGACCATCGGTCACAAAGTGATGCTACATGGTTGTGAGATCGGTGAAGGATCACTAATCGGTATCAACGCGGTCGTCTTGAACGGTGCGAAAATCGGCAAAAACTGTTTGATCGGCGCCAATGCGCTTATTACGGAGGGAAAGGAGATTCCAGACAATTCCATGGTCTTGGGTTCGCCTGGTAAAGTTGTCAAGACACTTTCTGAAGAACAGGCTGCAGGCATTCGGATGGGCGCCAAACACTACGTTGAGAACGCGAAGCGGTTTCGGGCTGAGATGCAGCCTCAGGATGCGGCTAAGCCTGCCTAAACGAACCCCTAGGAGATCATGATGACAATTGGTACCCCGCTTTCCAAAACAGCGACGAAGGTAATGATGCTCGGTTCTGGCGAGCTTGGCAAGGAGGTGGTGATAGAGCTGCAGCGACTAGGTGTGGAAGTGATCGCTGTCGACCGCTATGGCAATGCGCCAGGGATGCAAGTTGCCCATCGAAGTCATGTTGTGAATATGCTGGATGGCGATGCGCTCAGAGCGGTCATCGAAACAGAGAAACCAGATTTAGTGGTACCTGAGATAGAAGCAATAGCGACAGAGACGCTGGTGCAGCTTGAAGCTGAGGGACAACGCGTGATCCCAACCGCGCGAGCGACTCGCTTGACCATGGATCGCGAAGGTATCCGGCGTCTAGCTGCGGAGGAGCTCGCGGTTAAAACTTCGCACTTCGAATTTGCTGAAACGGAAGATGAGTACCGTGCTGCTGTTAGTAGAATTGGCATTCCATGTGTCGTCAAACCTGTTATGTCTAGTTCCGGGAAAGGGCAGTCAACAATTCAACAACAAGGTGATATACAAAACTCCTGGGATTATGCGCGAGCGGGGGCTCGTGGTGATGCGACGAGAGTAATCGTTGAAGGCTTTGTCGACTTTGATTATGAAATTACCCTGCTGACAGTTCGCCATGTCGGCGGCGTTTCGTTTTGTGACCCCATTGGTCACCGGCAAGCAGGTGGAGACTACCAGGAATCCTGGCAACCCCAGTCTATGAGCGAGACAGCCATTGCAGAGTGCGAACGTATTGCAGATCTTGTGACTGAAAATCTCGGTGGCTATGGTCTCTTCGGGGTGGAGTTTTTTATTAAGGAGGACGTGGTTTATTTCAGTGAAGTCTCACCGCGACCCCATGACACCGGCATGGTGACGATGATTAGCCAAGATCTTTCTGAGTTTGCTCTGCACGCACGAGCGATACTCGGTTTGCCAATTCCAAACATCAGGACGCGGGGTGCCGCTGCATCGGCGGTCATTTTAGTCGAAGGCGAGTCGAAGTCAGTGACGTTTAGTGGGGTAGGCGAAGCACTGCAGGAACCGGACACGCAGGTTAGGTTGTTTGGTAAACCAGAAGTAGTTGGCGAACGACGCATGGGGGTGGCTTTAGCACTTGCGCCAACAGTAGAAGATGCACGCAGGCAGGCTGCCAAGGCCGCCGGTAAAGTCAGCTACGAATTGTGAAGCTTCGCTTTGACGGACGTGCACTACACGAGGGTTCAGCAACGCAGTCGTAAAGCGGTTGCAAAAGAGAATTTGCGGTCTATAGTTCCCACCGTGGAAATGTTATCACCCGCCAAGTTACTTCTTAGCCAGTTGCGTCTGTCAACGGGTCTGCTGCTGCCGGGCTTCCGGCACACAAATTAAACCTCAGGGCTAAGCCCACCTAGACTTTCCTTTCACAAAATTTCCCAATAAAAACGGGAGTTTACGTTTGTTTTTGTGAAAAAGGATGAACTATATACAATGGACATCGAGTCAGAGTCAGAGGACCTGCAATGAGTGAGCAGCAAAAAATAGTAGATAAACCGGCGCGCACCGGACGAAAGATCGGTGCGATGCCATTCGAGAAATATTCACAGTTTGAACCGATCAATTTGCCAGACCGACAGTGGCCAAGCCGTCTACTGACGCAAGCGCCACGGTGGTGCAGCGTGGATCTAAGAGATGGAAATCAGGCGCTAATCGACCCAATGAACGTAGATGAAAAACTACGTCTATGGGATCTACTGCTCGACATAGGTTTTTCAGAGATCGAGGTTGGCTTTCCCGCTGCCTCGCAACCAGACTTTGATTTTATCCGAAGGATCGTCGATGAAGGGCGGATCCCTGAAGGGGTTTCTATTCAAGTCCTTTGCCAGGCTCGGGCTGAACTCATTGAACGGACTGTAGAGGCGTTGGAGGGGGCACCCAGTGTGATCTTCCATCTATACAACTCCACATCTGAACTACAAAGGCGCGTCGTCTTTGGCATGGATCGACAGAGCATTGTCGATTTGGCGGTGGAAGGCACTAAGATTGTTCGAGATGGTCTAGCTAACTTTAGTTCAGACGTCACTTTCGAATACTCACCGGAGAGCTTTACCGGTACGGAACTCGATTTTGCGACGGATATCTGTAGTGCGGTTGCTGAAACATGGGGAGCAACGCCGGATGCGCCCATGATCATCAATCTTCCGTCGACCGTTGAAATGGCAACACCGAACATCTATGCGGACCAGATCGAATGGTTTATCCGCAACTTTGACAAGCGTGATAGTGCAGTGATCAGTTTGCACACACACAACGACAGAGGTACAGGTGTAGCAGCGACAGAGCTCGGTCTGATGGCTGGTGCGCAGCGTGTTGAAGGTACACTTTTTGGCAATGGTGAACGGACGGGCAATTGCGACATCGTGACCGTGGCGATGAACCTGTTTAGCCAGGGTATTGACCCGACGCTTGATTTTCGTGGCATGCCCGAGATTCGAGAAGTCGTGCAAAGTGTAAACAAGCTGGCAATTCCAGAACGTCACCCGTATGCAGGTGAGCTTGTCTTCACCGCGTTTTCCGGTTCGCATCAAGATGCGATTCGAAAGGGTATGTCACAAGTCGATCGCAAGAGTTGGGAAGTTCCCTATCTACCAATCGATCCTGAAGACGTTGGCAGTTCCTATCGTGAGACGGTACGGGTTAACTCTCAGAGCGGTAAGGGCGGCATTGGATTCCTCCTAGAGGAGTATTTTGGTGTTGGGTTGCCGAGAGAAATCTTGGTCGAGTTTTCAGTCATTGTACAAGGGATGACTGAGGAATTCGGGCGCGAAATAAAGCCTGACGAAATACTCGACAAGCTCATTGCGACTTACTCTGTGGATACGGGACCGTATCGACTGATCGACTATGATCTTTTGACAGGCCGCGATCAGGATCAAAGATGCATAGCGCGTGTTGAGGTATCTGACAACCAAGTGACGGTTGATGGTGAGGGCGGTGGTCCGATTGAAGCGTTTGTAAACGCGTTAGTTGAAACGTTGAACGAACCATTGTCGGTGGTGGACTACCACGAACATTCACTAGGAACCGGCACTGATGCTCAGGCGATTTGCATACTAGCGATTGAAGATGCCACGAAAGGAAGGTGTTACGGCATTGGTGTCAGCAGGAATACGATTACATCGTCGCTGAACGCAATAATCTCCGCTCTAAATCGTCGCTGGGCGCAAGCATCTTAGTTTGTCCCTGACGGGGCGACTTTGTCGCTAATCGTCGTCCGGATCAATGGCCTCAGGGTCTTCAGGAATTTCTAACCTGCGGATGTTGAGGCTTTTGACTATGTTGTCCTTGATTTGCAGTGTCTCGATTTGATAGTTATCGATGGTCAGGCACAAGTTTGAATCAGGGATGGTTTCCAGGTATTCCAACACCAGCCCGTTTAACGTCTTCGGGCCGTGCATCGGTAGATCCCATCGTAGTGCACGATTGATATCTCGTAGTACTGCCATGCCATCGATGAGAAATGAGCCATCTTTCTGTGGCGATATCTCAGGCATTCGAGAAGCAAAGTCGGTCGTGAATTCACCAACGATCTCCTCGAGAATATCTTCCAGCGTGACGATCCCAAGCACGTCTCCATACTCATCAACCACGAGCGCGATGCGCTGTTTTTCTTTCTGAAAATTTAGCAGCTGCGTGTGCAGCGGTGTGGCTTCGGGGACGTAGTATGGTTCTCGTGTGAGTTGCATTAAGTCAGCTTTGTTGAATTCCTCAGCGTGTAGGAACTTAGCTAGTCTTCGTAGGTGCAGTATGCCGATGACATTATTGATTTCGCCTTTGTAGACAGGCAGGAGTGTATGTTGGCTTGAAGAGGTTTGGTCGATGATGTCAGCCAGATCACCGTCGATATCGAGTCCTACGATCTCGTGTCGGGGAACCATTATGTCGTTCACCGATACCCTTTCCAGATCCAAGAGACGAACCATCATGCTCTGCCGTTCGCCGACAGACACCGCGCCTTCATTGACAACAGTCTTAAGTTCTTCTGCTGACAGATTTTCGTCGTTAGCGTCTTTGTTTGGTAAAAATGGACGTACCAGAGCATTAGCGATCCAGTTTACAAAAAGTACCACCGGATATAGAAAACGCAGCATTGGCTGCAATACAAACACTGATTTAAAGGCCCAGCCTTCGGGGTGCTGGGCGGCCAAGGTCTTTGGGGCGACTTCCGCAAAAATCAGGAAAATGAAAGTGATTACCCACGGCGCCAACAAAACACCTGTGTCGCCGAAAAGACGGAAGCCAAGTACGGTAGCTATTGTCGCCGCGGAGAAGTTCACTAAATTATTACCAACTAGGATGACACCGAGGAGCCGATCCGGTCTTCTTAAGAGGCGGTTAGCTTTTCTCGCCCCTTTGTGTCTTTGCTTGACGTGATGCTTAAGGCGATAGCGATTGAGCGCCATCATCGAAGTCTCTGTGCCAGAAAAATAGGCTGAAAAAGCCGTTAGCACGATGATGCTCCCGATTAGGAGCCATAGCGGAGCGTCAGGAGAACTCATCTTTGTAGTATGTACTCAAGGACGAATTTGCTGCCGAGATAGCCAACCACCAGGAGTGCGAAGGCAACGAGGGTCCAGCGAACAGCGGTTAAGCCACGCCAGCCGAATGCGTAACGCCCGGTTAAGAAGAAGGCGTAGACCAGCCAAGACAAGGAAGTGATAACAATATGGTGAGAGACATTTTGGGCGAACATATCGTCTAGGAAAAGAAAGCCAGAAATGATGGATGCAGTGAGGAGCGTAAGACCGATCCACAGCATAGCAACCAAGAGCTGTTCCATTGTTTCCAATGGCGGCATCCACTGTGAAGTCTGCTTCCCCGGCGTTTTTAACCGCTTGTCCAATATGGCAAGTAGAACCGACTGGCAGGCCGCAAGCATCAAAGCGCTGTAGGCTGCTAGGGAGATGAGTATGTGAGCGAGGAGTGGACCTGTGAGCGCATGGGCTGCAGTGACGCCGGGTTCAATCAGTATGCTCAATAACAAGACGACCAAACTGATTGGTATCACCAACAAAAATAGGCGCGCGACTGGTAGGCGGAATGCAGCGACCAGAACGACCAGCGTGATGATCAGAGCCACTATATTCGCTACGTACAGTAAGCTTAGCCGGACACCTTCGTCTGCAAAGAGTATTTGATGACAGGTGAAGGCATGGCCCAGCAATGCAACGAGGACAACCCAGCGGGTCGTTCGCTCCGTTTGCGTGGTCGCCGAGTTTGGCGGACCAGATGAAGTGGGCACTTGCTTAGGCCACTGTAGGCGGAGTGCGTACCCGTACAGCAAGAAGGTGGCGAGACTCGTCATTATGTACAGCCCAGGGGTAGACTCAGGCATGTCTGGGTGACCCCAGGACTTCCACCATTTGTTCACCGTAGTGATGCGTGCGCGACAGATGCCGCGACTTTTGCCGAGTACTCAAATAGCCCCGAAGGTGTTTCGAAGTTACAAGTGTGGCATATCATCGGAAACTCGAAAAGGGGACGCTTGGGGAGCTCGGAGGGGTTCTTTCTCACCAAGTGTAATTCCCTCTGACAGTTACTGCGTAGTTCCCGCTATAATGCGTTTTTGTACTAACCCTCCGAATCCATGTTTGAAAGTCTTTCTGATCGCCTGACTAATACCCTTCGCTCGATCCAGGGGCGTGCGACTCTGTCAGAAGAGAACGTGAGTGCTGCCCTGCGAGATGTGCGCGTCGCGCTGCTCGAAGCGGATGTCGCGTTACCGGTGGTGAAATCCTTTGTCGACGCAGTAAAAGTGAAAGCAATTGGGTCAGTAATTGCCAATTCGCTGAATCCAGGAGAGCAATTCGTAAAGCTCGTGCATGACGAGTTAGTTCACGTAATGGGTGATGCCAATGATGCTCTTAATCTAGCCACGGCACCGCCTGCGATCGTCCTCATGGCAGGACTGCAAGGTGCTGGTAAGACAACCACTGTTGCCAAACTTGCCAAGTACCTGCAGGAACGTGAAAAGAAGAAGGTCGCGGTTGTTAGTGCGGATGTGTATCGACCCGCCGCGATCGAACAGTTAGAAACCTTGGCGCGCGAAGTCGGTGCGATATTTGTGCCGTCGACTAACGATCAGAAACCGATCGACATTGCCAACAACGCCATCGAAGCGGCCAAGAAGCAGTTTGCTGATGTGCTCATTGTCGATACGGCGGGACGTCTTGCTATTGATGAAGACATGATGCAAGAGATCCGTGAACTGCAGATTGGTCTGCAACCTATCGAAACCCTTTTTGTGGTCGACGCGATGACGGGTCAAGATGCAGCCAACACAGCCAAAGCCTTTGATGATGCCCTGACTCTCACGGGTGTCATTCTGGCCAAAACAGACGGCGATGCACGGGGTGGTGCGGCATTGTCGGTTCGCCAAATCACGGGCAAACCCATCAAGTTCTTAGGCATTGGTGAAAAGACCGATGGTCTGGAGCCGTTTCACCCGGATCGCCTAGCGTCCCGAATTCTTGGCATGGGCGACGTACTGAGCCTGATCGAAGAGGCGGAGCGCAAGGTTGATAAAGTCAAAGCGCAGCGTTTGGCGAAGAAAATCCAGAAAGGCAAAAAGTTCGATCTGGAAGATTTTAGGGACCAGCTCGACCAGATGGCGAACATGGGTGGCTTATCCAACATGATGGATAAACTACCGGGCATGAGCCAGCTGCCAGCGGGTGCGCAGTCTCAACTTGATGATGGTCAGTTTAAACAGATGGGGGTCATAATCGATTCCATGACCCCGCATGAACGGCACTTTCCCGATGTCATTAATGGCTCGCGAAAGAAACGAATTGCCATGGGGAGTGGTACCGAAGTCACCGATATAAATCGACTGCTCAAACAACACAAGCAGATGCAAAAAATGATGAAGAAAGTGACGCGCAAAGGTGGCATGCAAAAGATGATGCGTGGGATGCAGGCGATGCAAGGTGGGCAATCAGGTCCACCGATGCGTCGGCGCTAGTTAGCCCTGCTAGTTTGAACCCTGCTAGTTTGAACCCTCCTAGTTTGAACACCAGTCGGAGCGAGCTTGCGCAAAATACTGGTTTGCAACGCACAAACCTTCCTATAGACTACGCCGCCTTTCAAATCTGGCTTTACGGGTAAGAGCAATACATGGTCACAATTCGCCTCGCACGCCACGGCGCCAAAAAGAGTCCCTTTTATCACATCACGGTAGCTGACCGATCAGCTAGCCGAGATGGTCGTTTTATCGAACGAGTTGGATTCTATAACCCCGTCGCGCAGGGCCAAGCCGAAGTGCTTCGTGTTGACCTGGAACGGGTTGATCACTGGATTTCAACGGGCGCACAGCCTAGCGAAATAGTCGGCAAATTGGTCAAGAAAGCTCGTAAGGCTGCAAGTGCTGGTACTGCTGCAGCTGCAACCGTTGAGGCCCCTGCCGCAGCTGACGCTGAGTAGTAGCACTCGCGACGAAAACATTGCGGTCGTAGGTCGCCTCGGCGCACCTTACGGCGTGCAAGGGTGGCAGCACTGCCAATCCTTTACGAAGCCAGCTGAGAACATTCTCCGCTATTCCTTGCTCATCCAACCAAGTACAGAAAAACAGAGTTCTGGCGCCGCTCAAGGTATAACGCCTGCAAGCGGTAACTGGCGGATGCGAGGTGGGCTGCAAATAAAGCGCCACAAGAACGCCTTCATCGTCAAACTCAAAACAGTGCACGATCGAGATGTGGCCAGGCAATATTCCGGATGGCTGCTAGGCGCCAACCCAAGCGATTTTGTGCCGCCGCAAAATGATGAGGTCTTTTGGCACGATCTTGTCGGGGTAGAAGTCACAAATGTGGAAGGCGCTCTTTTTGGTAATGTGATATCGCTCACCGAAACAGGTAACCACGATGTACTTGTCATCCGTGCCAACAACGGCAAGGAGCGGCTCATCCCCTTTGCAGACCAATACATCAATCAGTTGGATCTTGCTAAGAGGCAACTGATTGTAGATTGGCAGGCTGATTGGTAGTGCGAGTCGCCATCCTCACGCTGTTCCCTGAAATGTTCGGCGCGCAAAACACGCTTGGTGTCGTCGGTCGTGCGATCAATGACGGTCGGATGGACGTCTCCCTCTTCAATCCTCGTGACTATGCCCAGGATAAGCACAACACAGTCGATGATCGGCCGTTTGGTGGTGGTGCCGGTATGGTGATGCAAATTGAGCCATTGCTAGCAGCACTGAATATTGCGCGGGCAAAAGTGGGTAGCGGTTCTAACAAAACGGTGTTGTTGAGCCCGAGCGGGACGGTTTTTAAACAGCAGACCGCGCTAACAAATCTCTCCTTAGACGGCTTGATTTTGATCTGCGGAAGATACGAAGGGATCGATCAGAGGTTTGTCGACAAATATATCGATGAACAGTGGTCTATTGGCGATTATGTCATCAGTGGGGGTGAATTAGCCGCGATGGTGGTCGTAGATGCCTTGGCTCGGCACATTCCAGGGGTTTTGGGCAACAATCAGTCAATTATTGACGAATCACATCTTGATGGCAGGCTCGATTACCCTCAATATACGCGCCCCGAAAATGCTCCAGAAGGGTCCGTACCGGGCGAGCTATTAAGTGGTGACCACAACAAGGTCAGATTGTATAGACGCCGGGAGGCGCTAAGGACAACTTTCGAACGACGACCTGATCTTCTCACGCAGCAGTTATTTGCAGCTGAGGAGCGTCGCTTGCTGAAAGAAGTCATCGACACGAATTAGAGGCTAATCATGCGCAGAAACAAGATCATTGAAGAGATAGAAACGGCTCAGATGGAGCGTGAGGTTCCAGACTTTAGCCCAGGCGACACGATCGTGGTTCAAGTACGAGTCAGAGAAGGAAATCGCGAGCGTTTACAGGCCTTTGAGGGCGTTGTTATTGGTAAGCGCAGCCGAGGTTTAAATTCCTCATTTATTGTTCGCAAGATTTCCCATGGTGTTGGGGTCGAACGTACCTTCCAGACACACAGTCCGCTGATCGCGGATATCGAAGTTAAGCGTCGTGGCGATGTACGCCAGGCAAAGCTCTACTATCTGCGTGAACGGTCTGGCCGATCTGCACGAATTAAAGAAAAGGTCGGCAATAAGTAGTTCGGCAACAAGTAGCAGCTAAGCGGTCCCTCGCACGTATTGGCAGCACCAGGTTTGGCCGAAATGGCCAGCCTGCCAGGCTCAGAGAGAGGGAGGGGGAGAGATACCTGGCAAGCTGGTAGACAGTCGGGAGAGAGACCGACCGACTGTCTGTTTGCTCCACACGCCGTTGGGGAATTCGGCATACTTCGTTGAAGCTTACCTATAGCCATGCAGCCCGCGTGCCAACTTGTCGGATCTGACTATTTTTCAATATAAATCAAATGCTTAACTATTTGATTGCACAATTGACCCTGACCCAAGCAAGCTGCCGATCTGTCGTATACTGCCCAGATCGGTCAAAGTCGGACCCTATCCGGAGCCGATTGAGTCAAAAAGGGGCAGCCAACAGGCAAGTACCAACTTGGTGAATTCACACGAAAACTCGACAGATACCTTGCTAGATGCCTATCTGGCGAGTTTATGGCTTGAGCGAGGGCTGAGCGAAAATACGCGCATGGCCTACAGTCGTGATCTGAACAAGACGGAAAGTTGGCTCACCGGACAAGGCACGACACTTTTAGCCGCGCAGGAAGGCGATTTGAGCCGTTTTCTTGCGGGTTTGTACAGTCAAGGCATGAGTCCGCGAACTTCAGCGCGGTGGCTAAGTAGCCTACGCGGGTTTTATCGATATTTGGTACGAGAAAACTATCTCGAAATGGATCCGACCCAGCACCTGCGACACCCCAAACTCGGTCGATCACTGCCTGCATCCCTCGGATCTGGTGAGATTGAGGCACTATTATTGGCCCCTGATGTCAAAACACCCATTGGCCAACGCGACCGTGCCATGCTGGAACTGCTTTATGCATCCGGCCTTAGGATTACCGAACTTGTGAGCCTACCCCGCGAAAACGTCAACTTTCGACAGGGTCTGGTGCGCGTACTAGGTAAGGGTAGCAAGGAACGATTGGTGCCAATGGGCGAGTCTGCTCAGGACTGGATAGCGCGATTCGAGCGCGAAGGCCGCAGTAAACTCGCGCCAGATGGGTGTGCAGCGATGTTTCCCAGTAACCGTGGCAGGATGATGACTAGACAGACTTTTTGGTATGCCATTAAGCGCTATGCTTCTAAAGCGGGTATTGAAAAATCAATATCGCCGCACACCTTGCGCCATGCGTTTGCGACCCATCTGGTGGATAATGGCGCCGACTTGCGAGCAGTCCAGATGATGTTGGGGCACAGTGACCTTTCAACAACGCAGATCTACACGCATGTCGCGCGAGAACGACTCAAATCCGTCGTTCGAGAGCATCACCCGCGAGGGTGAAACGGTTGATTGGTAGCTGGCCCGTGATCGAGGCTGGCTTGAGAAAACGGACAGGATATAAAGGCAGTATGCAAAGGCGAATCAGCAAAGGTACTCGAGCAGTCATTCTTCTCACGGGCTTGGTGGTTGCTCTGCTCGGAGCAACCGCCTCAATCGGCGAGCCCAATAACGAAAACCCGAATACCACACTTGGCCAAGAGGGGGCCCCGCTGGGAGTGAGGCGTTGGTTCAGAAGCTGAAACTGAAAATGCCGGATTTACCCATCACCGCGGTGTACGCGACACCCATTCCCGATATTTTTGGTGTTGAGCTCACTGGCGGTCAATCTCTTTACGGCACAAAGAATGGTGACTTCATTATCGCAGGGGATATGTATCAGCTCGGAGACGAGATGGTGAACTTGGCGGAGGAGCGACGCGCGGTTGCGCGCAGAGCGATACTTGATACGGTACCGCACGAAGAAATGGTGATCTTTTCCCCGGCTGGGCCGACCAAAACGCATGTCAGTGTATTCACTGATGTTGACTGTACATATTGCCGCAAGCTGCACCAGGAGATGGGCGACATCAATGCCCGGGGTATAGAAGTGCGCTACCTCGCCTATCCGAGACGAGGTCTGGATAACCCAACCTACGACAAGATTGTCTCCGCATGGTGTTCGGATAATCCGAATAAGGCGATAACTGATTTGAAGGCGGGGCGAGATATCGCAAACTCTACGTGCAGCAACCCAGTTGCTAAACAGTACGAGCTCGGTCAGCAAGTCGGCGTGACCGGCACGCCTGCGATCGTCACAGCAAGTGGTAGATTGTTGCCTGGATATCTCCCAGCGGCTGAGCTTGCTGCGAGAATCGGGTTAGAATAGCGCCCGTCGCTCACGATCGATTCACAAGTTACGATTGAACACCGTGCGGCCACGGTGGTTGCGTGAAATTGTAGCTTGCGTTCGAAACTCTAAGGTTTTGTTTTCTGTAGCGAGCCTCTGGAATGAGCCCCTGGAATGAGCCCCTGGAATGAGCAGACACGTAAGCGTCATCTGGATAAAAACTAACTAGGTAGAATCACTGCATGAAACAGGTTCGGCTAGGAATTGCTGGCTTGGGCACTGTGGCCCAAGGCGTGCTGAGCATCATTGCGACAAATGGCGATAAAATTCGAGCCCGATCGGGCGTTGAACTCAAAGTCACCAGGGTTGCGAGCAGAACATTGAGACCCGAAGTTGATCTGTTGGGTGCAGACTTTAGTCAAGATCTCTCTGATCTCATTGCAGATGATGTGGATATCGTACTTGAGCTTATCGGTGGCGAAGAGGTTGCCAAGAACTTAATCGAAACAGCCTTGGATGCCGATAAGCCAGTGGTGACGGCAAACAAGGCCGTGATCGCCTCGTTCGGTAATGAGTTGCTAACAAGCAACGCAAACGTACCACTCAAGTTTGAAGCGGCAGTGGCGGGTGCGATCCCAATTATACAAGCCATCCAAGACTCGCTGATTTGCAACGACTTCCAACAAGTGGTCGGCATTATCAACGGTACCTGCAATTACATACTGACGGCGATGGAAGAGCTGGATCAGCCATTTGCAACGGCACTAAATAACGCCCAAGAGCTCGGTTACGCCGAGGCGGATCCGACCTTTGACATTGAAGGCGTAGATGCGGCCCACAAGCTCACTATCCTGGCTGGTCTTGCGTTTGATACACCATTCGAACTGGATCATGTTTATGTTGAAGGCATCACCAAGATCACGGCACAAGACATTGAGTATGCGGCGGAGTTGGGTTACCGAATTAAACATGTTGGGATCGCGAAGCTCGCGGGCGATGGCGTGGACAAAGGCGTGGAGGCGAGGGTGCACCCCGCGCTTATCCCATCCAATGCATTGCTCGCCAACGTGAATGATGTCGCTAACGCGGTCGTTGTTAGAAGTGATGCAGCGGGACAGACGCTTTTCAGCGGACCAGGTGCTGGAGGTATGGCCACAGCGTCGTCGGTGTTGGGCGACGTTGTTGCGCTGGCTCGCTCGGAAGCAAGAGTCAGTAGCGATTCACGTACAAAGACCCGTTACATCGATATAGGCGAAGTTGTGTGTTCCAATTATTTGAGAATTCCGGTGCGCGACGAGCCTGGAGTGTTTGCCCAAGTTGCGAACACAATGTCGGAACATGACATCAGCATAGAAGCCGCAATCCAGAAGGAACCCATTGAGGGTAGTGCTTTCGTTGATATCGTGATCGTAACTCATGCGATAACAGAGTCGGTCATGGAGCGCGCTGTCGCAACGCTGCGTGAAAAGCTCGGTGAGCGTGAGGCAAGCCAGGGCGATATTTCTAGAATTCGCATCGAAACTTTGGATTAGCACGACAGTGCAAATTCAAAGACGGGTAGCGCCAGAAAATTCAGACTCGCTGAAAGGCTTCAGCGTGTTGGAGAGGATCTATGCCCAACGTGGGATTAGAGATTCAGAAGAACTAGATCTGGGTCTGGGCAAGCTTTTAAAACCGGGTCTGCTCCCAGACATCGACATCGCCGCAGATAGATTGTGTCAAGCGGTGATCGAACAAGAACGTATCCTGATTGTCGGTGATTTTGATGCGGACGGTGCAACCTCAGTTGCACTCTGCGTATTGGTGCTCGGAGCCTATGGCGCAAAACACGTGGACTATCTTGTCCCTAACAGATTCGAGTACGGATATGGGTTGTCACCGGAAATTGTCCAGCTAGCACAGACAATGAACCCTGCTGTTTTAGTTACTGTCGACAACGGTGTGTCGAGTATTGCTGGGGTGGCACTAGCTCAAAAGGAAGGCATTGACGTGATCGTCACTGATCATCATTTACCTGGCATTGAGCGACCGGCCGCGCTTGCACTGGTCAATCCCAACCTCCCAGAGAGTGAATTTAGCAGTGGTGCGCTTGCCGGAGTCGGAGTTGCCTATTATGTGTTAGGCGTACTCCGACAGAAGTTGGTTGATCAAGGGTGGTTCGAAGAGCGACCCATGCCAAATCTTGCCAACTACCTCGATCTAGTAGCGCTCGGGACAGTTGCTGACGTTGTACCTTTGGATAGCAACAATCGTCGTCTTGTACAGCAAGGCTTGCTGCGGATTCGCGCTGGACGATGTCGTCCTGGTATCAAGGCGCTCGCAGAAATTGGCAAGCGCACTCTGAGTACCCTGTCTGCGCAAGATTTGGGATTCGCGATTGGCCCTAGGTTAAATGCCGCGGGTCGGTTGGAAGACATGGCAATCGGCATCAAATGTTTGTTAGCAGAGGACTTCCGTGAAGCGCGACAGAGTGCGACTGCGCTGGATCAGTTAAATGTTGCACGACGCCAGCTAGAACGCGATATGGTTGGCGATGCTGAACTTCTGCTCGCGACTGACCAGGCGGATACCGAACGGACCGGGTTGAGTGTTTATCATGAGTCTTTTCACCAAGGAGTGGTAGGCATCGTTGCCGGTCGGCTGCGCGAGCGCTTTCATAAACCGGTGATCTGTTTTGCCGACGCTGGTGATCTTGCTCCGGATGAGCTTAAAGGCTCAGCGCGTAGTATCGATGGGCTGCATATACGAGACGTGCTTGATCAAGTGGCGACCCAGCATCCAGGTCTTCTCTTAAAATTTGGTGGCCATGCCATGGCGGCGGGGTTGAGTATCAAGCGAGTTCATCTTGAAAGGTTCGGCGTTATTTTCGACAAGGCAGTCGCGACCAATTGCACGCCGGACATGCTACAAGCCGTTCTCCTATCTGATGGTCCACTTGAAGAATCTGAACTGGATATCGAAACCGCGCATCAACTTGCAGCGGGCGGTCCTTGGGGTTCACAGTTCCCGGAACCGCTGTTTGACGGTGAGTTTGAATTAGTCTCACAACGGGTGGTTGGTAGTGACCATTTAAAGATCGTGCTCAAGAGCGGGCACAAGGTCATCGATGGGATTGCGTTCCGTCAAGCGCCACTGCCAACGGACACGAAGCGAGTCGAAGTTGCGTATCGGTTAAGTGTCAATGACTATGGACAGGTTCAGACTGCGCAGGTCGTTGTGGAGTACATCCGCTCCATCACATAAAATACCGCGCCAATTTTGGCGGAAGTTACGTATGGCCGAAATCACGGCAGTAAGAGAAAAATTGAAAGATCTCAGTGAGCGCGAGAGTACCCTTCGGGGGTATCTTTGACTTTGCTGACAAGGCTGCACGCCTCGAGGAAGTCGAGCGTGAACTTGCGGACGGTGCTGTTTGGGACGATCCAGATCGAGCGCAAAAATTAGGTAAGGAACGGGTTACCCTAGACCAGGTTGTGTCCGTACTCTCGGGTTTACAGGGTGAGCTCTCGGAGTTTGCCGAGCTCGCTGAAATGGCGCAGGAAGAGGGTGACAATGACGCCCTTGAAGATGTTGCCCAAGCCTTGGCTGGCTTAGAGTTGCACCTTGCAGATTTAGAATTCCGCCGCATGTTCCAGGGTGAGTTAGATGAAGCGAATGCCTATGTCGAGATCCAGGCTGGCTCAGGCGGAACCGAGGCGCAGGATTGGGCGGACATGCTTTTACGTATGTATCTACGTTGGGCGGAAAAACGTGGATTTGCCAGCTCTGTCGTGGAGCTAAGTCCCGGAGAGGTTGCGGGAGTTAAGAGTGCCACGATAGAAGTGAGTGGCGCCTATGTTTATGGTTGGCTGCGCACCGAGACAGGGGTGCATCGGTTAGTCCGTAAATCGCCATTCGATTCTGGTAACCGACGACACACGTCTTTTGCCTCGGTATTTGTTTCTGCAGAAATTGATGACGACATAGAAATTGATGTCAATCCAGCGGATGTTCGCGTTGATACTTATCGCGCCAGTGGCGCAGGTGGTCAGCATGTGAATAGGACAGACTCCGCTGTACGTCTGACACACTTGCCGACCAACACCGTCGTGCAGTGTCAGAGCGAAAGGTCGCAACACCAGAATAAGGATCGTGCCTTCAAGCAGCTTCGAGCAAAACTGTATGAGTTGGAAATGCAGAGCCGACGAGCGGAACAACAGCTGATCGAAGATGCTAAAGCAGACATTGGCTGGGGTAGTCAGATCCGCTCCTATGTTCTTGATCAATCCAGAGTCAAAGACTTGCGCACTGCGGTTGAAAGGACGGATCCTGGCAACGTGCTGGACGGCGATATAGATGGCTTTGTGGAAGCGAGTTTGAAGGCGGGATTGTAAAAATTGATCAACGAGATCGGAATCGACCATGAGTGAAAACAAGAGTGAAGACAGAGATATCTTGCAAGCCCGGCGCGCGAAGATGAATGCGTGGATTGAGCAGACAGGCGGTTATGTAAACGACTTCCGCCGCACCCACACCTCAACAGATCTGCAGGCACTTTGTGGCGACGAAGACAAAGCTGCCTTAGAGCAACAACAACGTCCCACGGCCGTTGCCGGACGGATTGTCTTGCGGCGGGTCATGGGCAAAGCAAGCTTCATCACGTTGCAGGATGTAGACGGCCAAATTCAGTGCTACTTGTCGAAGAATGACCTAGGTGATGGGTACGCTGGTTTCACTGACCTATCCGATATGGGAGATATCGTCGGCGTTGAAGGCGTGATGATGAGGACGAATAAGGGCGAATTGACTGTGCATGCGCACAAATTTGTCTTACTCAACAAGACACTAAAGCCGTTGCCCGAGAAGTTTCACGGCGTTTCTGATCAAGAGATTCGGTATCGGCAACGTTACCTTGATCTGATCACTAATTCAGAATCCCGAGACGTTTTTAGAACGCGGACTTTGATCGTGCAAAAAATCCGCGACTTTTTTGTTGGGCGAAACTACCTCGAAGTCGAAACTCCGATGATGCACAGCATTCCGGGTGGCGCGACAGCGCGACCGTTCGTGACGCACCATAATGCGTTGGATCTGGAGCTGTATCTGCGGATTGCACCCGAATTGTTTCTAAAGCGCCTTGTCGTCGGCGGCTATGAGCGAGTGTTTGAGATTAACCGTAACTTTCGCAACGAAGGGCTGTCGACCCGACACAATCCCGAGTTCACGATGCTCGAGTTCTATGAAGCATACGCGGACTATCGAGATTTAATGGATCTGACAGACGAACTGATGGCAATGTTGGCACAAGACATTTGCGGGACGAAGCAGATCAATTATCAAGGGTTAGCGTTAGATCTTGGCGTATCGCCAAGACGCCTGACCATGGCAGAGTCGTTGGTCGAATACACCGATATTGAAGAACATGCCGTCGACAACGAAACGTCCCTGAGAGATAAGCTGCTTGCGCTTAATCTCAAGCCTGAAGAGGTTTGGGGTGTTGGTAAAATGCAAATGGAGTTGTTTGAAGCGCAGGTCGAAAGTCGTTTGGATCAGCCTACCTACATCACCGAATACCCGGCTGAAGTCTCTCCGCTTGCGCGTCGCAGTAACCACAATAGTGATGTGACCGATCGGTTTGAGCTGTTTATCGGTGGCCGTGAGTACGCGAACGGCTTCTCTGAGCTCAACGACCCAGTCGACCAAGCACAACGCTTTCAGAACCAAGTCGAGCTGAAAGACACCGGTGATGCTGAAGCGATGCACTTTGATCGAGACTATGTCGAGGCACTTGAATATGGCCTTCCCCCAACTGCTGGTGAAGGGTTGGGCATTGATCGGCTGGTGATGCTTCTCACTGATTCCGCATCGATTCGCGATGTCCTACTATTCCCGCTGATGCGTCCGGTCAACAGCTGAGGTGAACAAGAGTTCGAGACAGAGGATCGTTGTTGGCAGCTAGAGAAGTCAATATTGAGAGCTCATGGCAAACACTGTTAGAAGCAGAGTTTGCTGACCCATACATGTCTGAACTTGGCAACTTCCTCCGTTCTGAAAAACAAAAAGGTAAACGCATCTATCCGCCAGGTGCAGAAATTTTTGCAGCGTTTGATCACACGCCAGTATCAAGCGTTAAAGTAGTTATCATTGGACAAGACCCTTATCACGGACCAGACCAGGCCCATGGGCTGTGTTTTTCCGTAAAGTCCGGGATCGCGATCCCGCCATCTTTGCGCAACATTTTCCAGGAAATAAACGACGACCTGAATGGCGAAGGTCATATTGATGGCGCGCAAGGGTTGCTAACCGGTTGGGCGCGTCAGGGTGTCTTGTTGCTGAATTCAGTGCTGACTGTGCAAGCAACCCGGGCAGGTTCTCACCAGGGGCGTGGTTGGGAGAAATTTACAGATGCAGTAGTTGCTGCGTTGAATGAAGAAAAAGAGGGGATCGTCTTTTTGTTATGGGGGAGTTACGCCCAGAAAAAAGGCGCAGTGGTAGATCGATCGAAACACTTCGTTTTGGAAGCACCGCACCCGTCACCTCTTTCTGCTCACCGGGGGTTCTTTGGCTGCGGGCATTTTTCTAAGACAAATGCCTATCTGACAGCGAAAGGTGAAACTCCGATAGATTGGTTTCAGTTAGAATAGTTCGAAATATTGGAGGAAAGCATGGTTAGTTCAACAACTGAAAAGCTTTTGGTTGAGACTGTTAAGAACACCGTTGTCGTCACGATTAAAAATCCACCAGCGAATACCTGGGATGAGGAGAGTTTGACTGGGCTCAAGCAACTGGTTGGTGATTGTGAAGCGGATTCAGGTGTCTACGCGCTGGTTTTTGTAGGTCAGGGGGAGAAGTTCTTCTCTGCCGGAGCGGATCTCAACATCTTTGCACCAGGTGATCCTGTTGTTGCCCGCAACATGGCGGAGAACTTCGGTGGTGCTTTCGAAACCTTGGCAAACTTTCGCGGTGTAACCATCGCGGCTATCAACGGTTTTGCGATGGGTGGTGGACTGGAATGTGCGCTTGCTTGTGATATTCGTATTGCGGAAGAACAGGCTCAAATGGCGCTACCGGAAGCAACGGTAGGACTCCTACCCTGTGGCGGCGGAACCCAAAATTTGGCCTGGACCGTTGGTGAAGGTTGGGCCAAGCGAATGATCCTATGCGGCGAACGCATAAATGCGGAGACCGGTGTGTCAATTGGCTTGGTCGAAGAGGTCGTCGCGACGGGACAAGCACGGACTCGTGCCTTGGAGCTCGCAGCAGCGGTTGGCAAGCAAAGTCCGCCTGCAGTGGCAGCTTGCAAGTCACTAATACAGAGTGCGCGTTCAGGAAACATTGCAGGCGCGTACACAGTTGAACGTGACAAGTTTGTCGGTTTGTTTGATACCAACGACCAATCTGAGGGGGTTAATGCCTTCTTAGAGAAACGTGCGCCGCAATGGACTAACAGCTAGTTCGGAGCAAAGCAGCCAATAACGGCTTCGGCTCAGCAGCCCATTGCTAAATTTCGAATAAGAGGAGTTTCAATTGACAGACCCGGTGGTGTTTACGGACGTCGAGACCGACAACGGCATGATGATCGGACATGCAGAGCTGAATGTGGAGAGTACCCTCAATTCTCTAAGTCTCGATATGGTCCGACTACTGCAACCCGCGCTTGATGCATGGGAAGAACGGGACGATATTGTTTGTATATTGATTACCGCTGCTGGTGAGCGTGCATTTTGTGCAGGCGGTGACATCCAGGCTCTGTATGCAGCGATTGATGCTAATCATGCGGCAAATGCAGTGGTTAATGACTATCCTTTCCGATTCTTCGAAGAGGAATATCGCCTTGATTTTACCATTCACGAATGTGCAAAGCCCGTCATCACGATCGGACACGGCATCGTTATGGGTGGTGGCTTAGGGATCTTTGGTGCGTCGCAGTATCGTGTCTTGACCGAAAAGAGCCGTCTGGCGGTGCCAGAGATAACGATTGGGCTTTTCCCAGATGCGGGAGCGAGTTGGACTCTTCGCAACATGCCTCAGTATTGGGCTAGTTTTCTTGGTCTTACAGGCAGCCATATCAATGCTGCAGACGCGATGCTTTGTGGCGTCGGCACGCACCTCGTTGCACACGATGCTCGTCTAGAGCTCTTAGCCCAAGCGAAACAGTTGCCATGGTCAGGAGACGGGAGTGACTTGGAACTCATTGACGAGTGGATGGCTGGTGTGGATATGCCGACGCTTCCCGATGCACAACTCAGTAGTGTTCCTGAGCGACCCTCACATTTTGACGACTTCTCAGCAGAAGTTGCAGCCATCGAATCCCTTGCCGGACAATCAGATTGGATAGACCGTGGACTTGCCAACCTTGAGCATGGTTGTCCTACAACTGCAGGAATTGTCGTAGAACAACTTCGACGAGTCCCTGAGATGAGCCTGGCAGACAGCTATCGGATGGAGCTGACAGTCGCTACCCATTGTGCGAACAACGACGATTTTCACGAAGGCGTGCGAGCACTTCTCATCGATAAAGACAATTCGCCCAAGTGGCGTTTCGGCAATCTAACCGGACTTGAATGGGAACACGTGATTAGTCATTTCGTAGACCCATGGCCAACACATCCACTCACAGATTTGGGGAAAGCATGAGTACCATCGGATTTATAGGATTAGGCAACATGGGTGCGCCGATGGCGTCGAATCTGATCGGAGCGGGACATACTCTAAAAGTTTTTGACCTAGTCGCAGAGACGATGGCTAGAGTTGAAGGTGGCCAAGCTTGTAGCTCCGGCGAGGAAGCGGCAGAAGATGTTGATGTACTTATCAGCATGTTACCAGCTGGCCAGCATGTACGAGCGCTCTACCTAGGGCGCAACGGTGAAGGTGGTTTGTTAGAAAAGCTTCTTCCCAGCACGGTGGTCATCGATTGTTCAACTATCGATGCGGCCTCAGCCCAGACTGTGGCCGCCGCAGCCGAGGACAGGGGAATTAGCATGCTAGATGCCCCGGTATCGGGTGGGGTAGGGGGCGCTGAGGCAGGTACGCTCACTTTCATAATTGGCGGTGACGAGGCTGCTTTGGCCAAGGTTCGGCCTATCTTTGAAGCGATGGGAGCAAACATATTCCATGCTGGGGCATCAGGCGCCGGTCAAATTGCCAAGATTTGCAACAACATGTTGCTCTCTGTTTTGATGACTGGGACTGCGGAGGCGCTGGCTTTGGGTGTGGACAATGGGTTAGATCCTGCAGTTCTATCAGAAATTATGAAAGTCTCATCCGGTGGTAACTGGGCTCTGAATGTCTACAACCCCTATCCTGGTGTAATGGCTACGGCGCCTGCCGCGAGAGGTTACACCGGCGGCTTTTTGGTTGATCTTATGCGTAAAGATCTTGGGCTGGCTATGCAGACGGCGCTTGGCACAACAAGTTCGGTGCCCATGGGTGCGCTGGCGAATAGCTTGTTTCAGGTGCACAAAGATAACAACGATGCTGGGCAACTGGACTTCTCCAGTATTCAGTACCTGTTTAGCCCTGACTTAAAGGAATAGTTAGGAAACGCCAGAATATCAGCGTTCCAAGGTGTATGCGCGTTAGCCGAAAACGTCTTGCACTTCTGTTACCTCTTCAGCGATAGAGGCAAAGTCATCATCGTCTAGCTGTGCAGGAATCCCGATGCGTTCGAAAGCATCGGTGCTATCCCATTCATCTTCAATCGCATTCTGATCGCCGTCGTGTTGGCAGATAATTGACGATATGGAAACGATGTCGATGTAGTCGGGTGCAACTGCGTGTCGATCTAAGTTTTGATAACTTTCTGGCACCGCCACAATCTCCTCGGCGAAATTCCAGCGCTGCAATATCATCGTACCGATACTTGGGTGTATGGCATCGATGATCCGATCAAGCGTCATGCCATCGCGCACGATGTGATCATTCTCTTCAACCCAACTAAGAATCGGCAGCACACCGATGGTATGCGTCAGGCCTGCAAGCGTGGCTTGGTCCGGGCGCAGGCGAGTGTATTTTTTGCAGAGAATAGAAGACCAAGCAGCGACCTGGGTAGATTGACGCCAAACCTGGCGCATCTTCTTGTCGATTAACTCGGTGGTCGCTTGGAACATCTGCTGCATTGCGAGGCCGGTGATGATGTTGGCGGCATACTCGACACCCAAGCGGCTTATGGCTTGGCTGAGATCATCGATGGAGCGCGTCGCGCGGAACATTGGCGAGTTGGCGACTCTGACCAGTTGCGCAGCAAGCCCCGGGTCTTTGTCGACGACTGCAGCAAGCGTCACGGCAGAAACAGTTTCTGATTCGGCGACGTCGCGAATTTCTAAAGCGACCTCGGGCAGAGAAGGCAGATCAAGTTGATCTGCGTCAAGGGCAACTTGGATATCGTTTGCGACTTGGACAGCAACGTCAGACATGTATTCGTTCCGTAGAGAATTCCAGCTTTGAGTATAGGCAGGAAATTCTGACCGTAACGGATTAGGAGACAGCTAGGCCTTTTCCTGTATCACCAGGAGGTGTAGATGTGACGGCGATCACAATTCCGGATTCGATAGCGGCGCCCACTTTCGGCATCGAGCCTGTCCAAGAGAACGATTGCACTGTTTTCTTCACTTGTCCTCGAAACTGAGCTCGTGCAACGATCTCTTGGCCGAGATAGCACCCCTTATCGAAGTCTACGAAACCATGCGTGTGTAAATTGAGCACTTGGGGAAGGAATTTTTCAGAATTCTCAGCCGAAAGGAATGCGATGCCATGACTGATCAAACGTCTGTTCATAGACTCGGAGATGTCTTCGGTCGTTAGCTCGTGTTGGTCGATGAAGCTCAAGGAATCTAAAAAATTCATATCAGTCGAGGTTACAACCTGAGGATGCTCGGGCTCGATTGAAAGCTCACATCGAGAAAATCGAGCGTAGGGGGCCAGGGTCTCGCAGAGCTTTGTCGCGAGCGTATTGTGTACGGCAAGTTCTAAGCAATCGTCCGCCAGTTCGCGTACCCAACCCGAGACAATGACTCGTCCCTTCAGATTACACAGTGACATCGGGATTGTGGGGGCTGCGCCAGGAGGCGCTTCTTGAGGTGACTGGCTGGCCACAAGACGAGTTAGGTCAGACGTCAAATAACCTTGAAGGAATTCGCTAGGATTATTGCCGCGTACTAAAACCCTAGAGGCGCTTTGCCAACTGCCATTGATAGGATCGTTGCCGGGTTCTTGATGTTCGATAGGATTGTTCTCTAATTCGTTTATCTGTTCGAGTTCGTTTTCTGTTCGCATTCGCTATCTGTTCGCATTCGCTTGGCGAGTTCGTTGATCAGATCGTCCCGGGTACTTCTCTTAGCAACACTTGAGCCCTAGACTGCCAGCCGGTCCCGTTAGATTACATTAAGATGGTGGTATGACAGAACTCCCACATCAGTTAAAAGAAATTTATTGGCGCAGCCGTCGGGGAATGCTCGAGCTGGAACTGCAACTTGTGCCTTTTGTCCGGGATTGCTTCGAAACTTTGAGTGAAGCTGAGCAAAGCGCTTACGTTGAATTGTTAGAAGAGGAAGATTGGCAGATCTTTGATTGGTTGCAAGGTCGGGTCCAACCTACAACTAACACCATGCAAGTGTTGATCGCAAAGATATCGGCACACCGCGGCAAGCTCTGAACTTCACCTACCAAACTGGCAGGGCTCGCGTGTGCTCGGTTCTAGCGTTGCTGCTCTCTGGCATGTTGTACGGTGTTAACCTGATAGGCTTGGATGCGGGGGTTTTCGTTTTACTACTCACTCGTAACGAGCTGACCTCTCTTTGGCGCTGTAGAGCAAGAGTTTTGTTGCTCACGGATCTTGAAATCACCCAGATTTGGATGATGCAAAGTCTCATCTGTGTCATCGCAGGTCGCGACAGAACGTGGCTGTTTGCGGATGAATTCTCAGCACCCACCTGGTCAAGACTAAGGCGTCAGCTGCTTCGTCAATGCCCCGTCGAACCTGTTGGCCTGAGCATATCCAAGTGATCCATGCTGCCAGGAAACATAATTGTGTCTTCTGCTTGTGGATTTAGCTTTGGGTGATCCTGGTTGTAATGGAGACCACGGCTCTCGTGTCGCTTAGACGCTGATCGTACAATCAATTCCGCGACGTGCAATAGGTTGCGCAGCTCAATAAGGTCGTCAGATATGCGGTAGTTAGCGTAGTACTCGTTCACTTCCTGTTTCAGAAGATCTATGCGGTGCAAGGCGCGGCGCAAGCGTTTGTCCGTTCGGACTATGCCAACGTAATCCCACATGAACCGGCGCAATTCATCCCAATTGTGTGAGATGACAATGGATTCATCGGAGTCTGTGACTTTTGATTCGTCCCAGTGCGGTAAGTTTGGGACTTCGTCATAACGGTCGAGTTGACTGATGATCTTGCGTGCAGCCGTAGTTGCGTAGACAAGACACTCGAGGAGGGAGTTGCTCGCCAAACGATTGGCTCCGTGTAGCCCTGAATAACTGACTTCACCGATTGCATACAAATTGGCTAAGTCTGTCCGACCATGCTGATCTACCAGCACGCCACCACAAGTGTAGTGAGCAGCAGGGACGACGGGAATGGGGTCGGTGCTGATATCGATGCCGAATTCTAGGCAGCGCTCATAGATGTTTGGGAAATGCTCGAGAATGAAGGACTTTGACTTGTGCGTAATATCCAGAAAAACACAGTCTGCACCAAGGCGTTTCATTTCGTTGTCGATCGCGCGCGCGACAACATCTCTAGGAGCGAGCTCAGCTCTGTCGTGGTAGCGATGCATGAAAGTGCTGCCATCGGGTAAGCGCAAGATACCGCCTTCACCCCGCACGGCTTCGGAAATCAAGAAACTGCCAGCGTGAGGATGGTACAGACAGGTTGGATGAAACTGATTGAATTCCATATTGGCAACCCGGCAGCCTGCGCGCCAAGCCATGGCTATGCCGTCCCCTGTGGAGCTATCTGGATTGCTGGTGTAGAGATAAACCTTGCTTGCACCGCCTGTTGCGAGAATAACGAATCGAGCTTGAAAGACTTCAACGTGACCGGTTGTACGGTTCAGAACGTAGGCACCCGCGCACCGGCTTGGATAGCGTCCGAGCTTCGATAGATTGATTAAATCGATGGCGAGACGATCGTTCTTGAGATCGATGTTTTTGTGATCAAGCACTTGGTCGGTCAAGGTTCGCGTGATGGCCTTCCCAGTCGCGTCAGCGACGTGGAGGACTCGGCGCATGCTATGACCCCCTTCGCGCGTCAGGTGGTACTCATTGGCTTCTTGGTCAAAATTTACTCCCCACTCCACGAGCGCTTTAATAACCGCTGGCGCTTCTTCAACCACCATCGAGACGACGCGCTCATCGCACAGTCCTGCACCGGCATCGAGCGTGTCGGCGATGTGGGCATCGAAACTATCTTCGGGTGTTGTGACAGCAGCTATACCGCCTTGTGCCCAATGCGATGACCCGCTAGTGATGTCGCCTTTGCTGAGCACTGTCACGCGAGCGTGATCGGCAAGATGCAAAGCAGTCGCAAGGCCAGCAGCGCCACCGCCAATTATCAGTACATCTGTGGAGAATCTTTGTGACATTAGTTGGTCCGGTTCAGTGGCGCTAGTATATCGAGGGATTCATCGGCAGAATATCGCCGTTTTAGCCCAGCTCTTTAAGGGCACTTAGGAATACCACCTGCGATATGGCGGAAGATACCGATAAAGAACTGGTAAGAAGGGTCCAAAAAGGTGACCAGGCAGCTTTTGATCTGCTTTTCGTGCGTTACCAGAGCAAAATCGTCAATTTAGTTTCTCGGTATGTTTCAGATCAAGAAGAAACATTGGATGTCGCACAAGAAGCCTTCATAAAAGCCTATCGTGCCTTACCTCGGTTTCGTGGCGATAGCCAGTTCTACACTTGGCTGTACCGTATTGCGATAAACACGGCAAAGAATCACTTAGTGGCGAGAAGTCGCAGACCACCGGGTGTAGATGTAGACGTCGATGAGACTGAATATCGAGACGATGCTTCAGCACTACGGGAAAGCGAGACCCCGGAAGCGGCGCTAGCACGGGACCAACTAGAAGAAACCATTCATCAGGCGCTGAATGACTTGCCTGATGATCTCAAGAGCGCGTTGACCCTGCGTGAATTTGATGGGCTAAGCTATGAGCAGATCGCGGAAATCATGGAATGCCCGGTAGGTACCGTACGAAGTAGAATATTCCGGGCGCGAGAATTTGTAGATCAACGCATGCAAAGCATGGCGGATCCTGCATCGGATGAGGGTTAGCGCCGTGTTGGACGAACTTTTGTACGATTGAGAGGTCTGATTTGAAGGTGGAACTTCAAGAAACGAAGCGACAGCAGAGAAGAAATAGGAACAATCGAGTTTAGGATGTCAGAACAGCTAAGAGAATCACTGTCAGCGGTTATGGATGGCGAAGCAGATGCCTTCGAGTTGCGTCGTGTTTTGGATGAATCTAAGAATGATCCACAGCTAAGAGAGCTATGGCATCGTCAGCACCTAGTTCGGGACATTTTGCGGGGCGATGAGATCTCGCATCAACTAGACTTGCGGGCGCGTCTGCTTGCCGAAATGGAAGAGTTGGATGCGCAAGAAGATCATGAGCCGATCCCTGAAGCGCAGCCTAGCCTCGACCAAACGAAAAAAACACCTTGGTTGGGACGGCTGACTGGCACCGCAGTCGCAGCAACTGTGGCACTTCTGGTTATTGTTGGCGGTGACTATTTTACCGGTGGTAGCGATGACTCTGGCTTTGTGGGTCCAGAAATCGCGCAAAGTAGTGCGCCAACAAATCGGCCCGCCGCGACCGCGCCTGTGATGTATGAGATAGCAACACCGGCGGACCGGCAACGTACAGACGCTTTAATTATTCATCACTTACAGCAGAATGCGCTGAATCAACCTGGCGGCTTTTCTTTTGTCCGTTGGGTCGGTTTCGATCGCAAGACGGCACCAAACGCGCTGAGACCGCAATCGCGAGTGCAGCCTGGGCGAACGGTACGAACACCTTCGGTGCCAAAATCCACGGACGATGTGAGATAGCCTGCTTGATTAAGCGACTGCCTATTGCTCTGTTGGTGTTGTCCGCATGGATCCCAGTTGCGGGTACTGCGGCCACTGGATCAGATCTCCTCATGAAGATGAACGCGGCGTTCTCTGAGGAAGATTACGACGGAATCTTTACCTACGATGCAGGTAGTGGTCTTACGTCGATACGCGTTGTTCACAAAGTTGTTGATGGCGAGCAGCGAGAGCGCTTAGTGCACTTGAACGGTGCTCCGCGAGAGATATTGCGCCGGGGTGAGGAAGTAGTCTGCATCGTCATGCCTGGAGATGATCTTGCAGTCTTAGAGAACAGTATCCCATCAGGCCCGTTTGCTCGCTCCTTCGTCAGGGAGTTTGAGCGACTCGGAAGCAGTTACAGCGTCGAAGAGATGGGCGAAGGTCGCGTCGCTGGACGCCAGGCGCGAAGGATCGCTGTGACGCCTAAAGATGCTCACCGATACGGTTTTAGGCTGTGGCTTGATGCGGATAATCATCTGTTGTTGCGCTCGCAACTCGTGGACCCAAGTGGGCGCAAACTTGAAGAATTTCTGTTCAGCACCATCGTCTTTGGTGATTCAGTACACGACAGCGCGCTTGAAAGTGAAGAGATGAATGGGTCAATGGTGAGCCACCTTACGTTAAAGAATGCCAACCCCGAGGTGATCGCCGATCGCGGTGAAGCTCGGGTGAACTGGTCAGTCTCTTGGCTACCGCCTGGTTTCAAGATGGCTTCCGCCGACATAAGGCGCAAACCTTCGGGTGGCCAAACGGTGGACAGCATGATCTATAGCGACGGCTTAGCCACGTTTTCTATTTTCCTTGAGCGCATGCCAGAAAAAGGTGCCGCTCGGATGACCGCTCGTAATGGTGCGACGCTTGCCGTAGCACGCGGTATCATGGGGCCGAGCAAATATTTTTTGGCGACCCTCGTGGGTGAGATCCCGGAACAAACTGGAACCCGAATTGTCGAGTCGATTAGTGCGGAATAAAGCGGTACCGACCCAAGCGGTTGGTTGTAGTACGTGTTCGCTATCTTGTCATAACCCTAATTGGGATCATGCTCAGGCCCTAATCAGAGAAACCGATGCCGATAGGCGTGTCATGTTGATCTTTAGCGTATTGTTGATCGCGTTACTTGGGGTAGTCGGACTTCTCGAGCAATCGCGAGTGGGTCATTTGATGAGTTTGCTTGTCGTAACTGGTTTGCTAGTAATCCCCGCAGGACTCCTAAAATTAAAATCGATCTTCGGGCGTACTTTGCCTGAGATTTTCTTCAGAGGATGGAATTGATGATGTATTTACTCCGGCGAGTACTCTTCGCAGCAACGATTGGGTTGTTTTTGTCGCAAAGTGTTGCCGCGCGCGAGCTACCGGACTTCACCCAGTTAGTTGAGCAGAATGCACCAGCGGTTGTGAATATATCGACCGTGGGTGAGAAGCGCCAATCATCGTCAAGAAACCCGAGAAATCCAAGAAATGAAGAATTGGATGAATTCTTTCGTCAGTTTATGCCGCCCAATAGACCTCGCGGTCCAATGCCCTCTCGATCTTTGGGTAGTGGCTTCATTGTTTCTGACGATGGTTACATCCTCACCAACAATCACGTGGTCGATGGTGCTAGTGAGATCATCGTCCGCTTCAACGATCGAAGGGAATTGACTGCGGAGATCATCGGTCAAGATCCACGCTCAGATCTTGCGGTCCTTAAAGTCGAAACTGAAGATAAGCTGCCGACCGTAAAGATTGGCAAGTCTGAATCACTCAAAGTCGGTGAATGGGTTTTAGCGATCGGGTCACCGTTTGGCTTTGATTACTCTGTGACCGCCGGGATCGTTAGCGCAAAGGGTAGAAGCTTACCGACGGCCCAAAACGAGACCTATGTGCCTTACATCCAAACCGATGTTGCGATTAACCCAGGTAATTCCGGTGGACCGTTGTTTGACCTGGACGGCCAGGTGGTGGGGATCAACGCCCAAATTTATTCGAACTCCGGTGGCTTTATGGGCGTGTCGTTTGCCATTCCGATTGATGTAGCGATGGAAGTCGCCGATCAACTCCGAGACGGAGGTCGAGTATCCAGAGGTTGGCTTGGTGTCGTGATACAAGAGGTCAATCGCGATCTGGCAGAGAGTTTTGGTCTGGATCGCCCACACGGTGCCTTAATTTCTCGGGTAATGGATGGCACCCCCGCGCAGCTCGGAGGCCTTCGAGAAGGTGACATTATCACTAGGTTCAATGGCCATTCCATTGAACGCTCAGGCGAGCTACCTCAACACGTGGGTCGTGTTCGTGCTGGAAATGAAGTCGACGTAGAGCTCGTTCGCGATGGTGAGAAGATGACGATGGCTCTTCAGGTTGGCGAACTAAGTGATCTAGACGAACGAGGTCGAGTGGTAGCGAGCGGTTCAACAAACTCAGACCGGCTCGGTTTGCGGGTAGCTGACTTATCGGAGGAAGAACTCGCTCGGTTGGATGTCGAAGGTGGCGTCCGCGTCGAGGAAAGCAGTGGTGCCGCAGAAGAGGCTGGCATACGCCCTCGTGACATCATCTTGCGACTAAATAACCGCGCGGTGACGGATCAGGATGAGTTAGCTGAGATTACCGCTAACCTTGCGGCTGGTAAGCAAGTACCGGTATTGGTCTTACGTAATCGAAATCCTGTGTTCTTACCACTGCGTGTACCGGAATAGGTGCCTCGGTTCGAACTAGCTCTGAGCTGGAGCGGATAGAGAACGTGGGATAGCGATTAAACGGTCACTACAACGTGGACAGCCGATGAGCTAAACTCGCGCGCGCCAAACTGACCCCACTGAGTGCATTAGTGCCCGACATCCGAAAGATTCGAAACTTTTCGATAATTGCCCATATTGATCACGGCAAATCGACATTGGCTGATCGCTTTATCCGAATGTGTGGCGGATTAACTGAGCGTGAAATGGCGGAACAGGTCCTGGATAGTATGGATCTTGAGCGTGAGCGAGGGATTACGATCAAGGCGCAGAGCGTCACGCTGCAGTACAAGCATCCCGATGGCGAAACCTATCAGCTCAACTTCATTGATACCCCTGGCCACGTTGACTTTAGCTATGAAGTGTCGCGTTCCTTGTCGGCCTGTGAAGGCGCCCTCCTGGTGGTTGATGCAGCCCAGGGTGTCGAAGCGCAATCGGTGGCAAATTGCTATACGGCCATTGAACAAGGTTTAGAAGTCCTACCAGTCCTAAACAAAATAGATCTACCCCAAGCGGAACCAGAACGTTCCGCTGCAGAAATTGAAGAGATCATCGGCTTGGATGTATCTGATATCCAGAGCGTGAGTGCAAAGACTGGCCAGGGTGTCGAAGGTCTACTCGAATATCTGGTTGACACTATCGAGCCTCCAGAAGGGGATGTCGATGGTGATTTGCAGGCACTAATCATTGACAGTTGGTTCGACAACTACTTAGGTGTTGTTTCACTTGTTAGGGTGGTCGAAGGCTCTCTGCAAAAAGGGGATAAGATCCTCGTCAAATCGACTGGCAAAACGCATATCGTCGACGATCTAGGTCGATTTACACCTAAGCGAGAATCGGATAAATCCCTAGCCGCTGGGGAAGTCGGTTATGTTGTGGCAGGCATTAAGGAAATCCAGGGTGCACCTGTCGGCGATACGCTTGTATCCGCGCGGTCTCCTGATGTTGAACAGTTACCTGGGTTCGCACGTGTGAAACCACAGGTCTATGCGGGTCTCTTTCCAGTTAGCTCAGACGACTTTGAAAGTTTTAGAGAAGCGCTCGAAAAACTCGTTCTCAATGATGCATCCCTATTTCATGAGCCTGAATCTTCCGAAGCCCTTGGCTTTGGTTTTCGCTGTGGCTTCCTTGGCATGTTGCATATGGAGATCGTGCAAGAACGTCTTGAGCGCGAATACAATCTTGATCTCATTACTTCTGCACCCACGGTCGTCTACGAGGTAGAGCTACAGGATGGCAGTATCGAAAAGGTAGATAACCCTTCTCGCATGCCCGCTAATTTCAAAGAGATGCGCGAGCCTATCGCCGAAGTAAATATATTGGTCCCTCAAGACTATGTTGGGAATGTTATGACGCTTTGTGTTGAGCGTCGTGGTGTGCAAAAAAACATGCACTTTTCGCAGGGACAGGTCTCCATGCATTGGGAGATGCCGCTGAGCGAAGTGGTGATGGACTTTTTTGATCGACTGAAGTCGGTCAGCCGCGGTTTTGCCTCCTTGGACTATTCCTTCGTTCGCTTTGAAACAGCAAACCTGGTCAAACTAGACATTTTGATCAATGGCGACCGTGTGGATGCGCTAGCGAGCATTGTGCATCGCGACCACTCGCAACAAAGAGGCCGGTCTCTGGCCGAAAAAATGAAAGAGCTCATTCCGAGACAGCTCTTTGATGTTGCCGTGCAGGCGGCCATTGGTGGCCAGATTGTTGCGCGGCAAACTGTGAAAGCGCTCCGTAAAAACGTGACAGCAAAATGTTACGGTGGTGACGTTACACGCAAGAAAAAGTTGCTAGAAAAGCAAAAGGAAGGGAAGAAGAGGATGAAACAAGTGGGCCGTGTGGAGATTCCTCAGGAAGCTTTTCTGGCGGCGCTTAAGGTCGATCGTTAGTGGACGTCGACCTACCGGCAATTCTGTTTTGGGCAGTTCTCGCTTGTTCGGCGATCTGGCTCATTGACGTTTTATTTCTTCGCAAGAAACGCTTAGACGATGACCCGGAAGCCAAAGACCCGGCGCCTGTCGAATATGCTAAGTCATTCTTTCCGGTACTTCTCCTCGTGCTCATTTTGCGCAGCTTTCTTGCTGAGCCATATCAAATCCCGTCTGAGTCTATGGTGCCAACTTTGCAGGTGGGTGACTTTATTTTGGTCAACAAATATGCCTATGGCCTAAGGCTCCCCGTCTTCGGTACTAAGGTCTTTTCTGTTGGCGACCCGGAGCCGGGCGACGTGATGGTGTTCATCCCGCCCCACGATCCACGTTACTTTATCAAACGGGTCATTGGTGTGCCGGGCGATGAAGTGCGATATGAAAACAAAGCCTTATATATCAATGGTGAACGTCTAGAATATGACTTAGTAGGCACCGTCGGTGGCACCCGGCGGAATCCGGTTAAGGAGTACATCGAGACGATTCAGGGCGTGCCGCACTCGATATATAAAGACGCGCGATTTGAAAGTACGCAAGCGTGGCAGATCCCTGAAGGCCGCTATCTCATGATGGGTGACAACCGAGACAAGAGTCAGGATTCGCGCGCTTGGGGCTTGGCATATGAAAAAGACATAGTTGGTAAAGCAGTGGCAATTTGGCTACACAAAGAACCAGGCTGGCAGTGGCCAACATTTAGCCGCAACGGCTGGCTAAATCCTGAGGAAAAGGAAGAGGAGTGATTATGAGCTCTATGAAAATACAGCGGCGAAAGTTGCAACGAGGGATGTCGAAGTACGCAATGTTGCTCGTGTTGATGGCGCTGGTTGTATTCGGAACAGCTGCACTAAGGCTTGGTCCCCATTACATTGACTTCACAGTCATGCAAGGAATCATTGAGCGTCTGCCGACCCAGATTCACAAAGACATGTCGAAGACAAAGATTCGCGAGCACTTTGCCAAACAGTTCCGCATTGAAAATTTCTCTCAGAACGTTCGTGAGGTTGTTAAAATCGACAGGAACCGCGAGAGAACAGTGGTTGCGGTCGAATACGAAATTCGCGAACACTTGTTTTACAACATCGACGTTGTGCTCGCGTTCTCCGAATCTCGAACGTTCAATTAGATCGTGGGCGGTGAGTCTCTCTCCGCACTTGAACGACGGATAGATTATCGATTTAAGAATGCGGAGCTCCTAAACCTCGCTTTGACCCACAAAAGCCATGGTCGGGATAACAACGAACGTTTAGAGTTTCTTGGCGACGCCGTCTTAGGCTACGTGGTCGGCGGTATGTTATTCCGTCAGCATCCTGACTGGCGGGAGGATGCTCTCAGTTTAGCTCGCGCGCACTTAGTCCGCGGCGTAACTCTTGCCGAGATAGGACAAGAACTGAAACTCGGTGAATTTATCAGGCTCGGCACGGGCGAACGCAAGAGTGGCGGCTCCGACCGAAGCTCGATTCAAGCCAACGCGGTTGAGGCAATTATCGGCGCGGTGCATGAAGATGGCGGCATCGATGCTGCTGTTGCCTTGATTGAGAAGTTGTTTGGACGACGAGCCCGAGTTGTTAATCCTGAGATTTTGAAAGACCCCAAAACCCAGTTACAGGAGATATTGCAGTCTGTGCAGAGACCATTGCCTGAATATGAGGTTGTCGAAGTGAGTGGCGAAGCACATGCTAGACGATATACGGTGCGCTGTACGCTGACCGATGCCAGCTTGAGCGGTAAAGCTACTGCTAGCTCGCGTCGCGAAGCCGAGAAAGCAGCAGCACAAACAGTTATGGACCAGTACGTAAATGACTGAACCTACCCGGTGTGGCTACGTTGCTTTGCTAGGACGTCCCAACGTTGGCAAATCGACGTTGCTAAATCATGTGCTGCGGCAAAAGATTGCTATCACCTCACGCAAGCCCCAAACAACTCGGCACAACCTGTTAGGGATTGATACACAAGCGCAAGACCAAGCCATCTATATCGATACCCCAGGTATTCACGGTCACGACGGCAAAGCCCTCAACCGTTACATGGTTGGTGAGGCACAACGCGTACTACCAGATGTTGACGTTCGAGTGCTGTTACTAGAGACAGGTCAATGGACCTCTGGCGATGACTTTGTACTCGAGCTGCTTGCCAAGTCACCAGGTCGAAATATAGCTGTTATCAGCAAGACGGATCTCGTTAAAAAGAAGGAACAACTGCTGCCGCAAATGCAGCGGCTTGACCAAAGCGAACTCTTTGAACACATTATTCCGATGAGTGCACTGCGTAATGATGGCATCGACGAATTTCGACGCGAAGTGTTTCAAATGCTGCCTGAGGCACCGCACCTATTTGACGGTGAGCAGCTTACCGATCGAAGTGAGCGTCATCTTGTCGAGGAGATCATCCGCGAAAAGGTCATGCGACAATTGGGCGACGAAGTGCCCCATAGTACGGCTGTCGTTGTTGAGCGCTTCGTGACCGGTCCGGAACTGACGGAAATCCATGCCGACATCTACGTTGAACGAAATGGTCAGAAACGGATAGTGATTGGACAAGAAGGTCAAAAGCTTAAGCTAATCGGTCAGGAAGCGAGGGTCGACATAGAACGGTTAGTGGACAACAAAGTTATGTTGCACCTATGGGTTAAGGTCCGAAAGGGCTGGACGAATAACGCAGGTATGATGCGTCGCTTGGGGTATGACTAAGCGGCGCCAACTCACTGCGTTGGTTCTCAGGACTAAACCGTATCGGGAAACCAGCTTAATGATTGACTTCTTTACCGCCGAAGAAGGACGCGTTAGCGGGGTGCAAAAAGGCTATCGCGGTCGTCGGGCACAGCGATCGATTCAAGCCTTCCTCCTAGGTGAGCTAGATTCTTCGAACGCAGAGGGACTCGTTAGTGTTTATGGATTTGAAGTGTCAAATAACCTAGCCCCAACTAACGACCAGACAGCGTCTGGGTTCTATGTTCTAGAGTTGATCTTCCGAGCTCTTGTTGAGCGGCAGCAAGAGCCGGTTGTGTTCTCCGCAGCTGTTAAAGCCTTGGCTGAGCTCCAATCAGGCTCGGTACCACATCTTCTATTACGCAAGTTTGAACGAACTCTGCTGGATCAGCTTGGCTATGGTCTAGATTTCGAACAAGCAATAAATGGCCGTAGCCAGGAGCCGGAGGTAATTCATGCAGATACGGCATACCATTATCAGCCCGGCCTTGGCTTTGTTCGGGACTTTGATCGACCGGACGCTGAAGCTAGTCTTGGTGGTGTGGTTATTAGCGGCGCAACCTTGCAGCGAATAAAGACTGAAGATTATGCCGATGCGAGTATTTGTAGGGATGCGCGGATGTTGTATCAGAGTGCGTTGACGCTGTTGATTGGTCATGAACCGTTGGAAAGTCGCAAATTGCTCGACGTTACTCTTGGTATGGAAGGATGATGAAAGGCTGCAGATGCGTTCAATTCCTGAGGGTTGTCGCTGATGGTTGATCAATCGCCCACCGTGAGCAGACCAAGTCCTAAGGAATTCGAAGTTGTGGTGAGTGGCCTCACCGATGACGGTTTAGGCATCGCCGCAATCAATGATCGGCCTTTCCATGTACGTAATGCGCTGCCCGGTGAAACTGTACAAGCGCGATTATTGCGCAAGCGCAAAGGATTGCGTTATGGCGACGGGGTGGCTGTGCTCGATGCCGCCCACACCGACCGAACCACACCAGTATGTGGGTACTTTCCTCGATGTGGTGGCTGTTCCCTGCAACACATGGCGTATGATTTTCAATTGCGGCACAAGGAAAACCAGATCCGCGAGGCGCTTGGCCGCTGCGGTATCGAACCGGGTCGGTGGGCAGATCCAGTTTCGACAGGTGAACATAGCTACCGTCGTAAGGCACGCTTGGGGGTGCGGGTGGTTGGTGGTGAGGTGCTAGTCGGATTTCGAGAGTCTTTCAGTAACAGAGTCGCCAGAATGACACGGTGCGAGACTTTGAGCCCGGAGTTAGGCGAGCTAGTAGCGCCTTTGCGCGAAACGATTGGTGCCTTGTCAGAGCCAGACAAAATACCCCAAATAGAGCTAGCTCAGGGTGATCGTGGCGTCGTTATCATTGTGCGTCACTTAAACACGCTGACGCCTGCGGATGCTGAGTTATGGGGCAAGTTTGCAGATCAACACAACGTCGAAGTGCTCAGCCAGAGTGGTGGTTACGAGACGGTACAAGGTTTGACAGGTTTACCTGTGCCAAAGCTGCACTACCAGCTCGAGTCCTTACGCATGGAATTTGATCCTCGCCAATTCACCCAAGTGAACGCTGATATGAATGCGCGTTTAGTCGCGACGGCACTAGAATATTTGCACCCCCTGACTGATAAGGACCTAATTGATCTCTTCTGCGGTATTGGCAATTTTTCGCTGCCATTGGCGTACGCCGGAGCATCCGTACTTGGTGTCGAGTTTTCTAACGAGTCAGTACATCAAGCGCAACTGAACGCTGAAATAAATGGCTTAGCCGGTGTGGAATTTTCAGCCGCCGATCTTTACAAAGATTCACAATTCCTAGAACTGAAACCTAACGCGACAGCGCTGCTACTCGATCCCCCACGTTCTGGAGCTGGCCCTCTTCTGACTGCTTGGTTGCAGAAACTAACGCACCTCGAAGAGATCATTTATGTTTCCTGTAAACCCCAGAGTTTCGCCGAAGACGTGCTTGTGATGGAGCAGATTGGATTCCGGCTTGTGGAAGTTGGCGCATACGATATGTTCCCGCAAACTGCTCATGTTGAGACGATTGGATATTTGCAGCGTAGGTAATGGTCAAAGTAACCCAACCAATTCCACTCAATGATCATGGACGCCCAGACGTTGAGCGCTGGGTCAACCAGTTGGTTGGCGTATATCCAAAGCTAGACTCAGAGCTTATTCGTCGAGCGTGCCAGCTCCTCGAGACTGAAGATGTTTTAATCGCGCTCGAACTGGGCAGTCTTATAGCCGAACTTAATCTTGATGATGTCTGTGTGGTGACGGGGCTTATCTACCGAGAAGTAAGGACAGGTCGGGTCGCGCTAGCCTCCTTGCGGGACATATTCGACGATGATGTCTGCGATCTTGTCGAGTCTGTACACGCTCTAGCCGCGACAAGCCTGCTCGAAATGTCGAACTCCAAACTTCAAGACCATCAACAGGAGAGCCAGGTCGAGAACATCAAGCGCATGATGATCGCGATGGTTGATGATCCTCGGGTGGCGGTACTGAAACTAGCTGAACGCGTGGTCGCTTTGCGCCGAGCCAAGGCTTTCAACGATACACGCAGACGAAGAATAGCCGGGGAGGCGCGAGCCGTTTTTGCACCTCTAGCGGCACGCCTTGGGATTGGCCAACTAAAGTGGGAGCTTGAGGATCTCGCCTTTAGATATACCGATGAGACGCTGTACATGGACATCGCTCAGCGTTTGAGTGGTAAACGTGCTGATCGAGAACAACAAGTTAACTTCCTGGAAGATAAGATCAGAGGCATCCTAAGAAGCCAAGGCATAGAGGCTGAAGTAGTTGGTCGTGCCAAACACATCTTCAGCATTTGGCGCAAAATGCAGTCTAAATCGGTTTCCTTTGATCAGGTGTACGACGTTAGCGCAGTTCGAGTTATCGTCCCGCGTTTAGCAGATTGTTATGCGAGTCTTGGAATTATCCACAATACCTGGCCTCACATACCCAGCGAGTTTGACGACTACATCGCCAATCCCAAGGAAAATGGCTACCAGAGTATTCACACCGCTCTAACGCTTGATGACGGCAATACACTCGAAGTTCAAATACGAACCGAAGAGATGCATGCCGAAGCGGAGTTAGGTGTATGTGCGCACTGGAACTACAAAGGCGATGCTGCGGACCAGGCGCCATTTGCTGAAAAAATGGAATGGTTACGCCAGGTCATGGAATGGCATGAAGAGCTTGGTGGCACAGAAAATTTGAGCACACTTCTGCGCCATCGTGCTTCGGATGACCGTATTTATGTTTCTACACCCCAAGGTCATGTATTGGATTTGCCACGATGGTCAACGGTGCTGGACTTTGCGTATCGGGTGCATACTGATCTCGGTCATACCTGTCGCGGTGGACTGATCAATGGCCAAACAGCTACCCTCGATCGTCAGTTGGAGAATTCAGAACAAGTTGAAATTCTGACAGATAAGGCGGCTCAAGGCCCTGAACGGGAGTGGCTCGAGAAAGAATTGGGGTTTGTGCGCACTGATAGAGCGCGGGCGAAGCTTGTTACGTACTTTCGCAACTTACCGGCAGCAAACAAGGCCGATATCGGTGAACGTCTTCTTGCGCATGCGTACGCAGCCCTAGACCTAGTCCCCTTTGGAGATAGTCAGATTGCGGAACTTGAGGCGAGTCGAAATCTCGCGGAGGGCACTTTCTTCGAAGCTTTGGGTGCCGGTGAGATTAGCATTTTTGATGTGGTGGAACCGTTCATCGAAATCGGTGTTCGCGGTCCGCAACCCGAACTACTCGGCATTGAAGGCACGCGGCAAACTACTCGCCGGTTCAGCATTAGAGCTGCGAACCGTGATGGCCTGCTGCACGACATCACGCAAATTCTACAAAGTTTGTCACTCAACCTTACCGCGACTTCGGGGGTGGTGGATAATGGTGCGGAAGAAGCCGTTATCTCTATCGAAACGCATATTTCCGATTGGCGACAGTGCTTGAATCTCGCTTGCCACTTGCGTCTAATTCGCGGGGTGATTGAGGTCGCTGGGTAGACTTCCAAAAAAACTATAATTAAACCCATCAGTACGGGGGAAAGATGCGAATTATCTTGTTAGGTCCACCAGGCGCGGGCAAAGGCACGCAGGCGCAATTTATAATGGAGTCTCTGGGCATACCTCAGATCAGCGCCGGCGATATGCTACGAGCTGCGAAGGATTCTGGTAGCGAACTGGGCAATCGTGTGAAAGCAGTGATGGACTCTGGTGCGCTGGTGTCGGATGAGATCGTGATTGATCTTGTCAAAGATCGTATTCAACAACCGGATTGTGCCAACGGTTTTCTATTTGATGGATTTCCCCGCACGATTCCTCAAGCGGAGGCCATGCAGGATGCGGGTGTTGAGATAGATGCCGTGGTTGAAATATCTGTCAATGATGAAGACCTTGTGCAGCGGATCACGGGTCGGTGGTGGCACCCAGCGTCAGGCCGTGTTTATCACGTGATTTACAACCCACCGAAAGAGACAGGCAAGGACGACGTGAGCGGCGAGCCGCTAGAACAAAGGGCCGATGACAATGAAGAAACGGTGCGCGAGCGCATCAATGTTTACAATGATCAAACTGCACCGCTAATCGATTTTTATCAAAGCCAGAGTGGTAGCGGCTTGAGCTACATTCAGATCGACGGATCTGGGTCAGTGGACGCGATCCAGGCAAACATTGCCCAGGAACTCGGCGGAATCGACTCAGCTTAGAATTCCCTCAAACAGAAGGACCTCGACCACACTGGCATCGGGTAGGTCATGGGCATCTTTTGGTAGGTGGATGAGACAATTCGAGTTGCGGAAGGAGCTTAGTCGATTTGAAGCTTGGTCGCCTGTAGACGATACAACAAGCCTATTGCCGTCCCAGCGTGCACTGCCCCGTTGATACTCCGCGCGCCCGGGAGTGTGAGCCAGACGTCCATTGAGCGTCGCCGTTGTGATAACACTCTTCTCTTCTTTCTGAACCCCACAGACATGGCGAAGTGCGGGTTTTGCGACGAGCAGCAGGGTTACGATCGTTGAGACTGGATTCCCGGGTAAGCCAAACAAGACACACGCACCGATTCGACCAAAGGCCAAAGGCTTACCGGGTTTGAGGTTTAACTTCCAGAAGCTCAATTCGCCAAGCTCTGCGATCGCTGCGGTGACGAAATCCGCATCTCCGACAGAGACACCACCACTGGTTATTAGAAAGTCGCACTCAGCCGCCGCTGTACGCAAAGCGTTGGTCGTCGATTGAGCGTCGTCTGGCAAACGGCCGAGATCTAAGAGGTTACAAGGCTCTGTGCTAAGCAGATTCAGGACCGTGATGCGATTACTGTCATAGATCTGGCCAGGTTGCAGGTCTTCTGGTTTGACTGTGGCATCAACAAGCTCGTCGCCGGTCGAAAAGACGCCAACGGTAATTTTTGCATAGACCGTGCAGCTGGTTTGTCCTGCTGCAGCCAGGCTACCAACGGCGAAAGCGTCGAGACGGCAACCGCGTTCGAGCAGCAACGCCCCTGCACTGATGTCATGGCCGACTGGACGCACAAAGGACTCCGTTGGTATATGTGCTTGGAAGGAAACTGTCCCTGCTTCAAGACGATCTACTTCTTCCTGTGGGATGACTTGGTTTGTTCCAGCTGGACAAACGCCACCCGTAAAGACGCGCACACATTCACCGATTTGCACCGGGTTGTTCGATTCATATGGATGACCGGCGAGGCTTTCGCCGATGACTGTATAAAATTTGCTATCAACGTTGCCATCCTCGGGCAAAGCCAGGGCGTATCCATCCATTGCCGAAGCTGGAAACGGGGGTAGATCGACGGGTGCGCGCACGGACTCGGCGAGCACCCGTCCTAGCGCGCTCGCGACCGGGATAGTTTCGACAGATTGCGTGGGTACTAATTCGTCCCGAATTTGCGTAAGGGCTTCCTCGAGGTCCAATGGTTGGCTATGCTCGCGCAAATGTTGAATTCCCTTTGGTTAGATACGTCAGGACCCTATTGTAGCGTTGGGTTGCGTATAGGCGAGCAAGATTTCTGTTTGGTTGAGCACCTGGCACGGTCGCACAACAAACACCTCTTGCGCATTTTGGACGAACTTTGTTCGTCTGCGGGCATCGTACCAACAATGCTTGATGTCATCGGTTTGGCCTGCGGCCCTGGCTCCTTTACGGGTGTACGTATGGGTGCGGCATGTGTGCAGGCTGTTGCGATGGCTGCCAACTGCCTGGTACTACCGGTAAAGACTAACGAGGCGCTATTTGCCTCCGGCACTCAGGGAAGTGACGCGGTGGCTGCAATCAAGAGCCGAGGCGATACCTTCTATCTCTCACGACGAATTGGCGCAACGATGCCGGTGGATAATGAGTTGAACGATGAAGCCCCAAGGTGGCTAATTGATGCACTGGCTACCAATCCTAATGTCGAGTTGTTTGGAGAAAAGCCCGCTTGGTGGCCAGTTGAGTCTGCCGCGGCAACGACACAACATTCGCTACCGGCAGCAATGTTGGCATTGATTGATTCCAGGTACGCAGCTGGCATGGGGCTTTCGCCTGAGGCTGCCTTGCCGGTCTACTTCAGTGGTGATTCGCCGTGGGTTAAGACTCGAGACAGAACGTAAGTTCAAGGTTTGGTGTCGGTTATTGATAGGTCGGAGATCGTGGCAGCGCAATTAGCCAAATGGCTATCCCGGGCTATACTCCTGCTGAGAAGCTCATGAAAGTTACGTTCACCCCGCAATACCCTGAGCGATATAGCACTGGTGGCAATGCGCGACGGATGGTTCCACAAGGAGGCGACATACAGCCCTCGGGAACGCTTGCGCCACGAGAAAGTGCCAAGAGTGGCACCGTTGGACAGGCTGGAAAGTTCGCTGAGACATTTGGTTCGTTCAACCAAGGACAGCGACCGACGCGGATTAGCCGCGAGGGGGACGCTCAAGCACTCTATGTCTACGACAGCCTCGCCAATTACGATCCGAGCCCAGCGCGACCCAACGTGGATGTCTATATCTAGCCTTGATTCCCTTGTTGCATTCTCCGGAGCGAGAGCCAACACGTTTGGCGTGGTGGCAAGATTGTGCCCACTTTCTTAAAGCTGTCGCTACAACCGACATCTTCCAACCGCACCCTCCATTTGGGAATACGCCGTACCTTAGACTGAACCGAGATGAACTCGAGCTGGTTGATGAACGTTTCAACGGCCCGTTCCGACTTGAGGCACAAGACGTTGCCCGCCGCGCTGAATCGACAAGCTATTTGTGCCGGGCTACAGGTGTTGTTGGGACAAAGTTTCGAGTGCTGGATATTTTTGCTGGCTTCGGGATAGATGGCTTGGCCTTAGCTCGGCATGCCAACGTGACATTAATTGAGCAGAATCCAATCGTGTTTGTAATGCTCAAAGAATTTGCCGACCGTATGTCCCTGCTTGCAGATATCAGATTGGGCGACGGTCCGAGTCAGTTGTCAGATACGACTGGCGAGGCTTATGAAGTCGTCTACCTCGATCCGATGTTTCCAACAAGAAACAAGAAAGCCCTTCCGAATCGGGCGATGCAACATCTACAGGCGCTGGATGATAGTGAACAGATTTCAGAAGAGGGTGTCGCCGATCTGGTCTTGAGCGCGCGATCCCGCGCACTCGATCGGGTGGTCCTCAAGAGACGGCTAAGGGATCCCCAGATCGATAAGCCTAATTTCTCGCTAAAAGGACGGACCGTTAGGTTTGATGTGTATCGCTAGTTAGACTGTGTGACTGTACGCCGAGCCTGATTTGGGGCTCGATAACAAATTTGGCAGCGCGAAGTACTTCGTCTAATTGTGGCTGCCCACGTAGGATACCGCCGTCATCAATCGTGATTACCTTATCCGCAAGCAACTCCTCAATGAACGCGTCGAAGAGATGTTTGTCACTAAATTCTGGTGCGTTGATACCGTAGAGACGAGATATTTTTTGCGCGAGTTGTTGGACGTGTGGTTCTAACGTGTCCCGATTTAAGTTGTAGGCGCTCAGCTGGCTGATGACGATGTACATGCGTTCCAGGGTTGGCATGACGAGATTCGCCAACAAAGTGAGCTGCAGGTGCTGAGTACTGCCCTGGATTGGCGGAGCGAGACCATCCGGTGTGACTTCGATGAGCCCGGCTTGTGAGAGCACGTCGAGACTTTGCGCCGTATCGAAGCCAGTTTTGCACGAAAGCTCCACGGCGATATAAGGGAATATGCTCGTCAACATGTTCTCGAGCTGTGCATGAGATAGCTCACGCCTTCGTCGCACGACAAGACATGCGATGAGGGATGGGAATGCCAATAGGTGTACGACGTTGTTGCGATACCAAGTCATGAGGATCGCAGTTGCTGGTTCATGCGTTAACACCGCACCGTAATCGTGCTCTTCACGGTCCAGAAGCCCAAGCTCCCGTGTCCTGGCTAGGATATCACCGGCTGGATCGGCACAAACTGTCGCGCCGTTGTACCAGAGTTGCTTGATAATGTTTTGGTAGATAGCAATCTGACTGACCATGAGCGTTTCTTCGATGGCGAATCGCGGGGTTGCCAGAGTTACGAGTGAAACCAAGTTGATTGCGTTTACGTGTGCGGCGCTGTTCGTGCGAACACTTATCTCTCGTCCCAGTGTTGCGGATTGTCCGTCTAATGAAAGGTGTTCATGGTCTGCCTGCCAACGATCGAGTTCTAGAGGCGCCCCTAGATTGACTCGTACAGCACCGAAATTCTGTCGTATGAGGCGGAGGTTTCGAAAGACATCGCTCAAAGACTCGCGACGCTTGGAAGCGCCACGAAGCTCAGATAGATAACTACTCGCCTCGACGAGTTTTTCGTAACCGAAGTACACAGGGACGATAGCGAGCGGGCGACTCAACACTCGACTTTGTGCTGAGAGCGTCATTTTTAACAACCCGTACTTGGCTGGCAGAAGGCGCCCGGTCCGGCTACGACCGCCCTCGGGGAAAAACTCAACAGAGTGTCCGCGGCGATAAACCTGATATAGGTATTCTTCAAATATCGCGGCGTAAAGAGGGTCATCCCTGAACGAACGACGCATGAAAAACGCACCTCCGCGTCTCAAAATCCCGCCGAGGATTGGGAGATTCAAATTGTCGCCTGCCGCGATGTGCGGAATCATGAAATTTTTGTAGTAGAGCAGGTAGCTAAGTAACAGATAGTCTAAGTGACTTCTATGAGAAGGTGCGTAGACCAGCGTATGGGTTAGCGCCAACTCGTCGATTTGCTCGAGCCCCTCAATTTCTACGCGTTCGTAAATACGGTTCCAAAACCATGTCAACAATCGGGACAACACCCGTACGGTTGGATGAGACATATCTGACGCGATTGTGCGTGCATGCTTATTAGCGAGCCGCTCCATCTTTCGCTTTTCTTTTGCTGTCGAACTCTGTTCGATAACGTTTTGAACCTGGCGACTCTGCACGACTTGTGCGAGTAAGTTTCGTCGGTGCGAGAAATCTGGACCTAACGTGCGAACTCGTTGATGACGCAGTCGTACCCTCAAATATCTGGCTGTTCGGCGTAACGCGATTGTTGGATCGCTAGCACTAGCGGCTTCCGCGAGACTCAAAGGGCGTCCTAGTTGAACAACTATGTTCCTGCGGTTAATGAAGAGGTTGAGGATTCTTTTGATCCGGCCAGACGCAGCCCAGTTTTCAGAGGTGAGAATTTTCAGCCAAGAGCCTTCCCCGACTAGTGCGCGCCCCCAAAATACGGAAACCGGCACTAGTTGACAGCTGGCTTTAAACTCTTCGTTCGTAGTTATGAGTCGGCTGAGTCTCGGGGAGATGGTTTGCATCGTGACCCTTCCGGATGCCGCCCTCATCAAAGGAAAAAAACGACTCTTCTCTTCGACTCCGGAGCTTGCGATGTTTGACAGTGGTGGCTTGAGGCCATTTGCTGCACAGACCAGGTCAAGAATAATGAGGTCCGACAACGCTCGTTGTTGCAGGACATACACGGGCTCAACGGCTTCATCGAAAGCATCGGCCCCAGATAGACTGGGCCGTGCGATCAGGCTGACGATAAATCGACAAATTCGGTACAGGAAACGCTTCATGGTTCGCCTGGTCGGGGTGTCAAGAGAGGCGAAGCTTCTCTTACCCTTAGGTTATTGTGGACGCTCTCCCGAGAACAACGCATCTAATTGCTCGTGATTGGTGCTATTAATTTCCACTTCCCAAATTTGGTCGTACTTCTCTTTTGTAACTTTTCCTGCTTCTTCGCGGCTGCGGATGACAGTTGGGCGCAGGAATACTAGAAGGTTGGTTTTCGCATTCGTTTTCGAACGCGACTTGAATAGATTACCGAGGACAGGAATATCACCAAGGAAAGGGACCTTTGATTCAGAGTCAGTAATATCGTCTTGAATTAATCCGCCAAGAACAATGGTTTGTTGGTCCTCTGCAAGAATCGTTGTCTCTATGGTCCTTTTAGATGTCACAACATCGGCAAACCCTGAACCACCGACCGGAGTGTTCAAAACGTTTGTGATCTGCTGAGCGACTTCTAGGCGTACTGAATTTGTGTCGTGCACGTGTGGAGTGACCGTTAGCTCCACACCGACATCTTCGCGCTGCACTGTTGTGAACGGATTGCTGGTGCCATCTCCGGTCGTCGTGAAAGAACCCGTCCGAAATGGAACTTCTCGGCCGACGAGTATGTGTGCTTCTTGGTTGTCGAGGGTTAGGATACTTGGTGTCGATAAGAGGTTTGCATTTGAATGTGTCGCGAGAGCGGTAACAACCCCACCAAATGAGATTGCATCTGCGTCGATTTTCGCAGCAGCGAGGGTTGGACTTGAGACGCTCGCTAAGCCGGATAGTACGTCGACGCTCTGCCCATCATCAGATACGAGATTGCTGAACAGACTTGAAATAACGCCTTCAAGAGTCGTCGATATAAAGGGGACTGTTTCGCCACTACCATCAGCTGCAGCAAATTCGAAACCGAGATCTGATGAATCATCGATCGTTACTTCAACGATCGCAGCCTCTATAAGGACCTGGGCCTTGCGAATGTCGAGTTTTTCGATGATCTGTAAGATCTCCGACATGGTGCCTGGATCAGCACGTGCAACGATTGCGTTAAGAGATTCGTCAGCCTGGATTGTTGATTCCACTTGAGGTGCATCTTCGCCCTGTGGTCTGCCGCTGAGAACGCCATTCAGTATGTTGGCAACGGCTGTCGCATCGGCGTGGCTGAGCGGAATAACTTGGGTTGCATCTGTCGTCGTCGCTGGTTGATCCAGCTTGTCGACGATTTTTAACACTTCAGCTATAGGTCGCGGTTTACCGCGGATGACTAGCGAATTGTTTCGCTCGTTGGCTATGATTTGGACACGTTGCGGGCCCTTGGCGTTTCTGCCGATCTGATCAGGGGCTACTTTTTCTAGAATGGCGACGACTGTGCCCACCCATGCATCTTTGAGGGGGAGCATGATGACGCCTTCTTCGTCAGAAATATCAATGTTCGAGATGAGCGCTTTGAGGCGAATAATGTTGTCGGCATGATCGCTAATGATCACGACGTTCGGTTCGGCTACTGAGGCGATGTGGCCATACTGTGGTATCAGCGGACGTAAGATTTTAACAAGTTCCGCAGAGTCCACATTTTGGGCGGCGATAACTCGTGTGACCAGCTCCTCGGGTGCCACAACAGAAAGGTCGCCAGAGGTGCCTGGCGTTTGCTTGCCAGCCGCATTTTGCTGAATACGAATCACGTCTCCAGACGGGACAGCGGTAAAATTGTGCAGCCGAAGGACACTTAGAAAGAGGGCATAGACGCCGTCTTTGTCCATCGGCGTTTCTGATATGACGGTGACGTTGCCTTTCAAACGAGGATCGATGACGAATGTCTTACCTGTAATGTCAGCTACCTGAGTCACAAACTCATGAATGTCTGCACCTTTTGCGGTCATCCGCCAGGTTTGGGTATCACCATCCGCACTATGAACTGACGCACTGACGCTGAGGGATATCAATACCGCGACCGCTAAACGATAGACGAGGCCAAGATTGCGCCGTGTAGTTTGTGCTGCTTTGTTTTTGTTCGTCATGGCCTTCTTCTAAGATTCGCCTGGTAGAGTTGCTGTGATGAAGAAACGTCGCTCACCGCGACGTATTTCGATACGGGCGCTACCTTGCGCCAATATATTATCGAGTTCTAATTGGTCTTGCTGTAAATCGCCTACATCTCTGCCGTTGACGGATAAAATGACATCACCGGGTTGTAGTCCTGTCTGGCGCAGTGCGGGCGTTTTGTTTAGATCGCCTATGCGGTACCCGCCGCCATCGGCAACCTCAATGCCTAACTCTTGTAAAGCACCTTCAGCATTTTCATTAAACTTCTCGCGGTATTCGGCGACCGAACTTGCGTCGCCTTGATTTGATGCATCGCTTGGCGATGTAGACGTCTGAGCATTAGCGCCGTTTGGGTTGTTGCGGCCTTCGTTCGATGCGCCGTTTTCGGATGGGATTGCGGTTACCTTGCTGCTTCTCGTGCGTGGGAACGCGAGCGATTCTCTAACCCCTGCACGGCGCAGATAAATCTGGTCGTGATCGATCGCAACGAGCTCGGCGTTACCAGGGACTTTGTCACCGACGCGATAGACCAGTCCAGGTTTGCCTTTTTGAGCGACGATTGCCGAAGATCGTTCCTCGTCGTCTGACACGAAAACACTCTGCAGCTCGAGAGGTAGGCGGGTCTGCACAGCAGCTTCGCTGGTTGATTGGTCCGGTGCTATCTCACCGGCCCGACCAAACAGATTTTTGTTTAGGATCCAGTTAACGTTCGCTGCGGGTCGATTGCTCTCGCGAGCTTGTGGACTTTGGGTCTGCGCGCTTGTTATAGGTGCGATAGGCGTCGCAAAGAAAACCCAAATAGTTATGGCTAGCGTATAGGCTATGCCAACGACTAAAAGCCATTTGAGCGGTTCTGCCCCTTTTTGCAGAAATGTGTCTAGCAACGAATTTTGTCCTTCACTTCTAGCCGTCGTCGAGTGTCCTCAATCCGCCCCTCAATACACAAGGGGCCCATGGTCTTCGACGCTTCCCTAATCGCGCAACCGTCTACTGAATAACTTGACTATTTTCTCTCGTTTTAGTTCAGGGCTATTTAGTTTGGTAAGTATGAGGCTGCCGCCATGGCAGCACAAACCTTAAATAGGAACTGATTCTAAGTTATTGATTTTAAAAGAGCTGTTCCTCAACAACTAAGACAACAGCGTGATCTGGGTCACTTCCTGGCCATGGTCTGTTTAGCATTTTTGTCAACATTTTCGTAATGCCGATTTTGACGAAGCCATTGTTCGTTAATTCAGCTTCAAGAAGGTGAGTTGGACTTGTATGCGTCGTCACTTCAGCTTTTACGGGGGCCGATAGTTCAGCTTTTAATTCGGGCAGGTTACTTTCTGAAAATTGCCCTGAAAGGACATAACGAACTAAACCGCCGCTCCAATTCAGAGTCCCATCGAGCTCATCGACTGTTTCATCTTCGACGGTAAAAATGCCCGTGATATCAGTCATGTTTATCGTGCCAGGAATGAATAAGTCGTATTGATGGAGGAGGGGTTTGAGCAGTTCTAGATCAGCTGTACCGTTCACCGAGAATTTCACTCTATTGACGCCAACCGTCGTCAGGTGAATCTCGAGTAGCGGTTGTTCGAGCTGCCAATGTACCCGTGGCGCCAGTGTCAACAGTGAGAGAGTGTCGACAGTCCAGTTGATTTGACCGAGCTGCTGACCGGAAGCGACAACGAGACCTGTGCCGTTCCAGACCGAGCCTCTTGGTTCGAGCAATGCAAGCTGCGCGTCCGGCTGGATAAATCGTGCGACCAAACTCGCCGGTGCGAAGGCGATTATAGATATTAGAAATACCGCCAATCCCGCTGCGATGTAACGTTTCACTGGCTTAACAGTTTTTGTGCGATGTGTTGATAGATTTGGGTCAACGGACTGAGCTCGCCAACGCCTATTTGCTCATCGATCTTATGGATGGTGGCATTTGTCGGACCCAGCTCGACAACTTCAACCCGGTTAGAGCCTGGCTGATTCCAATGTGAGATAAAACGGCCGTCGGATGTGCCCCCGGAGGTTGAAAGTTCAGTCGTCTGGTTTGTGATCTCTTGGATCGAGTGCGTAACCGCTTCGGTGAGTTTGCCCTGTCTGGTCAAAAAGGGTGGTCCGGAAAGGGTCCACTCGATGTCGAACTCGGTCGTATGACTTTCGAGGATAGCGTGAACTTTCGCTTTGAGGCGCTCTTCAGTCTGTTCTGTGTTGAAACGGAAGTTGAATAGGACTTCCGCCTCCCCGGGAACGACGTTCGATGCGCCGGTGCCTGCGTGAATATTGGATATCTGGAAGCTCGTTGGCGGGTAGTATTCGTTGCCATTGTCCCAGACCGTCTGTGCTAGGTCAGCTAGCGCGGGCATCGCTGTATGGATTGGGTTTAAAACATCCTCTGGGTAGGCGACATGACCTTGGATCCCTCTAATCCGTAAGCGGCCATTCAGCGACCCACGTCGACCGCACCTAACGACATCACCGACCTGATGCGAGGAGCTTGGCTCGCCGACCACGCAGTAGGTCGGTACTACACCGCGATCGTTCAGGACATCAATCACATGGCGCGTACCGTGGATTGCCGGCCCTTCCTCATCGCTAGTGATCAAAAAGCTAACAGTGCCATTTAGAGGTGGGGGTAGAGGTGGGGGATTGATGCGGACCTCATCCATTGCATCTGCTCCTTCGTTCCCCTCCAACCTTTCCATCGCAACGACCATCGCTGCCAAGCTACTTTTCATATCAGCGGCACCGCGGCCTTGTAGCTTGCCATCGGAGACTAGTGGCTCGAAAGGATCAGAGCTCCACTGCTCGACGGGTCCTGTAGGCACGACGTCGGTATGACCAGCAAAAAGTAAATGAGGACCTTCACCCGAACCAAATTGGCGGGTTGCCCATAGGTTAGTGACGTCAGAGGCATTAAGGAACTCAATCCTAAACCCGATGGCAGAAAGGCGATCTGCAATGAGTTGCTGACATCCCGCGTCTTCGGGAGTGACCGAACGTGCGCGAATCAGGGCGCAGGTTAGGTCGAGGACGCGATTCGTTACTTCCAAGTCTTTCTCACAATCTTAGTTGTGTGCGTGTAGCGCGTCGTTCAGTTCTATCGCGCGTCTGTTAGTGCGACACAGAACCTGGCCGTTTTGGCTATTGCGGATAAAAAGCATGTCGGAGTTACCGGCGAGTTCTCGTGCTTTAGCCTTGCGAACTTCTGTACCTGTTTCATCGACTACTGTAACTACGGTACCCGCGGTGATGTAGAGCCCAGCTTCGATTGTGCACCGATCACCCAACGGAATACCTGTACCCGCGTTGGCGCCGACGAGACAATTCTTACCCAAGGTAATCGTGATTTCACCGCCACCCGAAAGTGTGCCCATGGTTGATGCGCTTCCGCCGAGGTCGGTACCCGCATCGATAGTGACGCCTTGTGAAATTCTACCTTCCACCATATTTGGCCCGAGGGCTCCCGCATTAAAGTTAACAAACCCTTCATGCATCACCGTAGTACCATCACCAAGGTAGGCACCTAAGCGAATGCGAGAGGCATCTGCAATACGTACGCCGCTTGGCATCACGTAGTTCACCATTTTCGGGAATTTGTCGACGCTCATGATTTCAAGATGCTCGCCCTTTAGGCGAGCGCTGAGAATTTCTTGATCTAATTCTTCAGTGCTAATTGCCCCTTGGGTCGTCCAGGCGAGATTAGGTAGGTGCGGGAAGATCCCGTCGAGATTCAGCGTATTCGGAAGCGTCATTCGATGAGATAGAAGGTGTAGCTTGAGGTAGGCCTCCGGTGTTGAGTCAATGGCCACATCCTCCACCAGTTTGACGATTTGTAGAGGTTGGTCTGCTTCGAGTAAGACGGCAGGGGCTAGATCGTGATCGGCTATGAGGTAACTGATCTCTTCCGGCGCAGCAGTGGATGTGCCATTTGGTAACGATGCGACTGCTGCTGCGACTTCTCCACTTGGATTTAGACAGGGAGTTGGGAAGTAGCAATCGAGGGGGTTGCCCTGGGAATCCGTTTGGCTGATACCAATGCCAAAAGCAAAAACGTCAGACATTTCATGCGCTCAGTTAAATTTGGGCGCGTAGTCTAACAGCCTCAGTTTGATCTGGCCTATCTGGTTTTGGCGAATTCCAGTAAGCGTTCGGCCGCTTCTTGGCACCGCTCAAGCTCAGAAACCCAAGCGACTCGTATGTGTGCGGCGCCTGGATTTCCAGCGCCACCATCCCGAGCAAGATACTGCCCTGGTACCACTTTGACATGTTGGTCTTGCATAAGGGCACGAGCAAACTGTGCATCGTCTTCGCCGACGTCTAGCCAGTGATAAAAGCCACCCTGTGGTGTATGTACTTCGAAGTGCTGGCTAAGTATTTGCTCGACGATTGCGAATTTCTGGCGATATAGATCTCGGTTCTGCTGCACATGAACCTCATCCCGCCAGGCTAATGCTGAGGCGAATTGATGGTGGGCGCTCATCGCACAGCCATGATAGGTACGATACAAAAGGTAATCGCTGAGGATCTCAGCGTCCCCCGCAACAAAACCGCTCCTAAGGCCGGGTAGGTTTGAGCGCTTTGAAAGACTGTGGAAAATAACGCAGTTCTTGTATTCAAGGTTGCCCATGGATTGGCTCACCCCGAGAAGGCTAGTTGGCGGGTGTTCATCGTCAAAGTAGATTTCCGAGTAACACTCGTCTGACGCAATGATGAAATTGTGTTCCAGACTCAGTTCGATGAGTTCGGCCATTTGTGTTTCTGGCATGACTTGGCCAGTAGGATTTCCCGGTGAGCAAATGTAGACGAGTTCCGTCGCGGCCCAATCTTCAGATTGGAGTTGCCTGAAATCTTGCTGGTAGCCACGTTTCGGGTCGTTATTGATATAGAAAGGCGTGGCACCACCTAGAATCGCTGCGCCTTCATAGATTTGATAGAACGGATTGGGCGTCAGAACTTTGGGCAACGGCCGGGTTGTCGTGTCACCGGCTGTGGCGCTCGGGCTAGAAAGAACTGCTTGTGCGAAAGAGAAAAGCGCTTCACGTGTGCCGTTGACCGGAAGAACTTGAGACTCAGAATCGACCCTAATCTGAAACCGTTTAGCCAACCACTCCGTAATTGCCGAGCGTAGCTCTGGTACGCCGCGGGTAGCGGGGTAGGTTGCCAGATGCGTGGCTAGTGCTTGTTTATCTGATAAATAATCTAGGACAAAACTCGGTGGCGCATGTTTGGGTTCGCCTAAGGAGAGCGGAATTGGATCGAGCTCTGGGTTCGGTGTGATATCTGCGAGCAAGTTGTTTAGGCGCTCGAAGGGGTATTGGTGGAGTTTCTCTAAGTTTTGGTTCAAAAGGTTTCCCGTTTGTAGGCACAGTTCAGCTGTTCAGCGCGGCGTCGATACGCTGTCGAATCGTTTCTTTCAGTGTGTAGGCTTGTTCACCAGCCTCGATTGGCTCGAAGCGTTCGTTCTGGATAAGAAATGTATCTTCGACCATTTCCCCAAGTGTTGCTATCCGAGCGGAGCGAAGATGCAGTTGTAGATCGACAAACAACTCTGCGATGAGGGCGAGCAATCCAGGCCGATCGTTGGCGACGATGGTAAGAGTGGTCGTTTCACCATCGCCGGTGGACTTGAGTTGGACTTCGGTAGGGCGCGGTAGCTCGCGTAGCTGGCGACTCAAACGGCGATTTGTACTCTTGATCGGTCGATTGACATCGATTGCGGCTTTGCCAATTTGCGCTACCAGCTCAGACCGTAAGTTCGGGTCTCGCGGTAGCGGCAAACCTTCCGTCGTCAGTACGGTATACGTGTCGAAAATCATGTTTTCTGGGCCCGTAAAGACGGTCGCGTCCACAACCGATAAGTCGAAATTAGCTATCGCGGCGACTGTTCTTGCAAAAAGCTGTGGCAGGTCATGCCCGTATAAGTAGATTCGAGTGGCACCTTCTCCGGGTAAGTCTGCGCGGGTGTCTTGAATGCTAACGAATGGAGTTTCGGAACCTTGGTCGGCCAGGATTGCTTTTGTAAGTTTTGCTATCTGTCGCGGTGTATGCCGCAGGAAGAAATCGTTACCCAATTGTTGCCAGAGCTCTGTGACCTGCGCTTCATCCTGCGCTTCACTTGTGTGCTCTGGGTCACCAACAAGTCTTTCTAGTGCCCGCTCTTGAGTAGCATCGATTGTGGCTTGTTTGTCCGCGTAGGATTCGACACCGCGCCGCAGCATGCGCCTGGTTTCGTTGTACAGTTGCCTAAGCAGGGTCGCTCGCCAACTGTTCCATAGCGTTGGATTAGTAGCATTGATGTCCGCGACTGTCAGTGCATAAAGGTAGTCGAGGCGCATTTCGGATTTAACTTCTTTGGCGAAGTTCTGCACGACATCCGGGTCGTAGATATCCTCTCTCTGCGAGACCGTTGACATATAAAGGTGCTTTTCAACAAGCCAACACACCAAATCGGTGTCCGCGTCAGTGAGGGTATGACGAGCGCAAAAGGAGCGCGCATCCTCTGCACCAAGCGAGGAGTGGTCACCGCCACGTCCTTTACCGATGTCGTGATACAGCCCAGCGATATATAGGAGTTCGATTTTAGGGATCGTGTGCACGCAATGGAATGCGACCGGGAAAGCTTCTTCGCTGGAGCGGTATCGGAATCGGCGCATATTCCGGATAACCATCATTGTGTGCGCATCAACGGTATAGATGTGAAATAAGTCGTGTTGCATTTGCCCAACGATTTTCCCGTACTCGGGGATGTATCGCCCCAAGATCCCATAGCGCCGCATGCGAGTAAGTTGGGAGACTAGTGTGTATGGCGCCTTTAACAACTCGATGAACAGGCGCGAGTGCTCTGGGTTCGCGTTGAACTCGTCGTCGATCAAGTCGAGCGCGTCCCTCAGCAAGCGAATTGTGTGTGCACGTACACCGGCGATGTCTCGCCGATTTGCCAAGATGACAAAGATCTCGAGAATTGCGGCGGGGTGCTGGCGAAAAACTTTGTCATCGATAGCGTCAATGTAGGAGTCAACGATTTGGAAGCGATCATTGAGAGGCTGTTTTTTACGGCGACCTTTCGCAATGACGTTTTCCCGAAAATACTGGATGAGGATATCGTTGACTTCAGTTAACGCGAGGACATGCCTGTAGTAATGGTGCATGAATCGCTCCACACCACGCTGGGCATCGGTGTCAACAAACCCCAAGCGTTCGGAGAGATCACGTTGATGAGAAAACTGGAGTTGGTCTTCTTTACGTTCAGCGACTAAATGCAAGCCAAAGCGGACCCACCAAATGAAACGGCGCCCTTCAACAAGCCAATCCCGTTCTTGCCCAGTTAGGACCCCGAGGCGGACGAGTTCGTCCGGATCAGTAGTTTGGAACTGGCGGTTACAGATCCATAACGTTGTATGGATGTCGCGCAAACCACCAGGTGATGTCTTTACATTTGGCTCTAAGTTGTATTCAACGTTGTCATAGTGAGCATGTCGAGCAACCTGCTCGTCATGTTTGGCTCGGAAGAACTGATCAACAGGCCAAATGCGTCGACTGGCCATAGCTTTATCAAGTTTCGCTGCTAAGTCTTCGTCGCCGGTCAGAAGTCTTCGCTCGAACATGGCCGTGGCGACCGTGATGTCTGCTTTTGCTTCAGCACGACAACTTTTGAGGTCGCGGACAGCATGACCTACCTCGAGGTTTAGATCAAAAACGCGTTGCAGGAACTGTTCGATGGCATCCTGGTGTTTGCGTGGTGCCGCGGCAACGATCAATAGGTCGATGTCGGATCCAGGGTGGAGTTCGGCGTGACCGTATCCGCCGACCGCATAGAGCGCAATATCGGGTGTTTGCCCAATAATGAGCTGATAGAGATCTCGAATAACTTCATCGACCGCCGCCGTCAGGTCAGCGATCAGCGTTTCGATCGGCTCATCCTGCCAGAAACGCTCGGCTATCTTGTCACGCGCATCGTTGAGGCGATGTCGGTGGGCTAGATCGATCTGGGTACTGATTAGGAAATCTCTTGTGGCGTGGGCGTGGGCGAGGGCGTGGATGTAGACGTGGCGGTCTCTTCTAGCCGTGGCCCGGTTTGCTTTCCATTTCTCTCTTCACTGCGGAGTGTAAAGATCTCACACCCCTCGTCAGTCACCATTAGTGTGTGTTCCCACTGCGCCGACATTTTGTGATCCTTCGTTACTGCGGTCCATTGGTCGGGCAGAATCTTTATGTGACGTTTACCGGCGTTGATCATCGGTTCGATCGTGAAAGTCATGCCTGTTTCTAAGCGAACGCCTGTCTTGGGGCGACCATAGTGCAGTACCTGTGGGGCGTCATGGAAGATCTTACCGATGCCGTGGCCACAAAACTCGCGGACGACGGAGAACCGATTCGCTTCCGCATGTTTTTGAATGGCATGCCCGATATCGCCAAGAAAGGCGCCAGCTCGGACGGACTCGATACCTTTGTAAAGACATTCCTGAGTTACTCGACTCAACCGTTTTGCGAGTACGGTCGCCTCGCCGACAAAGAACATTTTGCTGGTGTCGCCGTGGTAGCCATTCTTGATCACGGTAATGTCGATGTTAAGGACATCGCCGGATTTCAACTTCTTGCTTGGAGAGGGAATTCCGTGACAAACGACATGATTGACTGACGTGCAAATTGATTTCGGAAACGGCATTTGTCCACCCCCGCCGCCATAGTGGAGTGGCGCCGGTATGCAGTCCAATTCGTTGACGATAAAATTGTGGCAAATCTCATTGAGATAGTCGGTGGTAGTCCCTACCGCGACGTGAGATCCGATCATTTCGAGGACTTGAGCGGCTGCGTTACCGGCTGCGCGCATACCGTCGATATCGTCTTGGCTGGAGGTCATAGCGACCATGGGCATAAACTCGTTTTGCATGTGAATCGATTATGGTATAAAGCGCACCGTTTTCGAGCAACGCTCAAAACGAGTGAATGCGACATTATTTGTCGCTTGCAACGAAAATGGCGACTTTCCATCGACACTTTGTCAAAGGGACTAGCCATAACTAACTGAAAATTCGACATATTTTCTGTACCTGGTCACGGGTGCCTCGCGATGGTGGTAATTCATTTAGCAGGGTTGATCAGGGGGAATATGTTTTGTATTAACCCGGAGACATAAAAAATGACTGTATCCATGCGAGATATGCTGGCTGCTGGTGTCCATTTTGGCCATCAGACACGCTTTTGGAATCCTAAAATGGCGCCTTTTATATTTGGCGCTCGAAACAAGATTCACATCATCAACCTCGAACGCACGCTCCCTGCCTTTAATGAAGCGCTCAGCGAAATTCAAAATCTGTCCCGCCGAGGCAACAAAATTCTCTTTGTTGGGACTAAGCGCGCCGCGGCAAAAGTGATTGCCGAGCAAGCCTCCAGAGTTGGCATGCCCTATGTTGATCAGCGCTGGTTGGGCGGCATGCTCACCAACTATAAGACGATTCGTCAATCGATCAGGCGTCTACAAGATCTGGAAAAGCAATCAGAGGATGGCACCTTTGAAATGTTGCCTAAGAAGGAAGCGCTGCAGAAAAGTCGAATGCAGGAGAAGCTTGATCGTAGCTTAGGTGGAATCAAGGACATGGGTGGTCTGCCAGATGCGATTTTTGTAGTCGATGTGCAGCACGAACACATCGCGGTGTCTGAGGCAAACAAACTTGGCATACCCGTGTTCGGTGTTGTTGACTCAAACAGTGATCCTGATGGCGTAGATTATGTCATTCCAGGCAACGATGATGCGATCCGCGCGATCCGTCTTTACATTACTGCAGTCGCGGACGCGATTGCTAAAGGTCAAAGTGAGGCATCGCTGAACGTCGCGGCCAACGAATTTGTTGAGGTCTCTGCAGACGGTACAGATACAGCGGCGCCTGTGACTGAAATATCCGAAGGTGTTTTAGCTTCGGTTGATCAAGCGTTTGCAGAGCAAGACTCGCAGTCTGCTGAGGCAGCAGCACCTGCTGCACTTACCCCTGCTCCTGCAGTGACACCCACACCTACACCTGTACCCGATGAAACAGCTGCGGCAGATGAGAGTAGTGCAGCTGCGGAAGGCGACACGCCAGCTGGCGAGGATGAGACACCTGCTGACGGCGCAGAGCCTAAGTCATAAGTAGTAGGGCGATTTCGAAGGATTAAGAGAGGAATCAAGCATGGCGATTACAGCGTCAATGGTAAAAGAGCTCAGAGAGCGAACTGGGTTGGGCATGATGGATTGCAAACGTGCCCTAGAAGAGACTGATGGCGATTTAGAAAAAGCCATAGAAGAACTGCGTAAGACCAGCGCCCTGAAGGCAGCCAAAAAGGCTGGGCGTACAACGGCTGATGGGTTGCTTGGATTAAAAGTCGCTGAAGATGGGTCACGAGCTGCGATTGTAGAAGTGAACATCGAAACCGATTTCGCGGCAAAGAATGAAAAGTTCATCGCTTTTGTAGAAAAGACGGTGGCACAGCTTTTCGAATCTTCAGACGGTGCGATTCAATCTGTGATGGCTGCCGGTTTAGACGCGGAACGAGAAACGCTAGTACAAGAGATTGGCGAGAATATTAGTGTTCGCCGAGGCACCGTTTTAGATTCTAGCAGCGGTGGTATTTCGTCTTATCTACACGGTGATAACCGCAAGGCTAGCTTGGTTGTGTTGAGTGGTCAGAATGCCGCGCTCGGTCGTGACATAGCAATGCACGTTACTGCGATTAGCCCATTGGTCGTCCGCGGTGATGACGTCCCAGCTGATGTGCTTGCCAAGGAACGAGAGATCTATACGACACAGGCCAACGATAGCGGTAAGCCGCCTGAAATCGTTGAAAAAATGGTTGAAGGTCGAATAAGAAAATACCTCGCTGAAGTGAGCCTGCTCGATCAGCCATTTGTTAAAGACCCCAACGAAAAGGTGGGTGGGTTAGCAAAAGCTGCTGGTGTTGAAGTAGAACAGTTCGTTCGATTCGAAGTCGGCGAAGGTATTGAAGTGGAGGAGGAGGACTTCGCAGCCGAAGTTGCTGCCCAGCTTCAAACGAGCGGGGATAACAATTAGGACCAACGTTAAGTTTCAGCGACTCCTGCTTAAACTGTCAGGAGAAGCTCTAGCTGGTTCGGATGGGTTCGGCATAGATCCGAAGGTTCTGCATTTCTTAAGCGCTGAAATTCGCGCATTGCTTGACGCCGGGGTCGAGGTCGCGGTCGTACTTGGTGGTGGCAATCTGTTTCGAGGTCAGGCGCTCGCTGCAGACGGCATGGACCGAGTGACGGGCGATAGCATGGGTATGCTCGCAACCGTAATGAACGGCCTTGCGTTAGGAGATGTACTGCGCCGTGACGATGTAATTGCCAAGACATTCAGCGCCGCTGGCATAGATGGTTTCGTTGACCGATACAATAGAGATCAAGCCACACAAGTGCTCGCCGATGGGGGAGTCGCAATATTGACTGGCGGCACCGGCAATCCCTTTTTCACGACAGACACGGCGGCTTGCTTGCGCGGCATCGAAATTGGTGCTGATGCAGTACTCAAAGCAACCAAAGTCGACGGCGTTTACGATAGTGATCCAAACACCAACCCGGACGCGCAACGTTTCGACGCGATCACATACGAAGACGTGATAGCACGGGAACTTAAGGTTATGGACTTGACGGCAATCGTCTTGGCCAAGGAACATGACCTACCTTTAATGATTTTTGATATGAACTTACCCGGCGCGATGTTAAAAATAGCAGAGGGTGAGTCGATTGGGACTCGAGTAGGCAGCAACTGACATCGTCGTACCGGTGACAGGGGCAAGTGCACAGTAAAAGTACTGAGGAGCGATATTTGTGATCGATGAAATACTTGAAGACGCTAACGATCGTATGGGTAAGTCCCTCGAGTCGATGCACCAAGCTTTTGCCAAAATTCGCACGGGTCGAGCGAATCCTTCTCTCTTAGATACCATAACGATCGAGTACTACGGTACACCGACACCGCTGAACCAGGTAGCTTCAGTGAGTGTGGAGGACGGTCGGACGTTGGCTGTTTCCCCCTGGGAAAAGCCACTCATTCCAGAAATTGAGAAAGCGATTCTCAAAAGTGACATTGGCATTACCCCGGTTTCTACAGGTGATGTTATTCGCGTGCCATTACCGCCGCTTACCGAGGAGAACCGTCGTGACCTCGCAAAATTGGCCAAAGCAGAGGCAGAGAATGGTCGGATAGCCATCAGGAACATTCGCCGTGAAGCGATTTCCGACGTTCGTGAACTCGTCAAAGAGAAGGAAGCAACTGAGGATGAAGCGCGCAAAGCTGAAGATCAGATGCAAAAACATACTGACGCACGGGTAGCTGAAGTGGATCAAGCATTGGCAGCTAAAGAAGCTGATCTCATGGAAATCTAAAAACGCATGGCGTCCACGACTCCGGCCGTTCACGACACCGAGCCTGCCCTGGGCTTGGTGCCAAAACATGTTTGTATCATCATGGATGGCAACCATCGATGGGCGAAGCGTAAGCATTTGCCAGGCGCTGCTGGTCATCGAGCTGGTGCCAATAGACTCCGCCAGATTGCAGAGGTTGCGGCGAATGCTGGGGTTAAAAATCTAACTCTGTTCGCCTTCAGCACCGAAAATTGGGGGCGACCGAGTGGCGAGGTCTCCATGTTGATGGATCTGATGCGCCATGTCATGGACAACGACATCGCAGAGCTCGATCGCCGCGGCGTGCGTTTGCGTGTTATCGGTAACAGGGAAAAATTTGCGCCTGACATACAGGCAAAGATGCGTGACTGCGAGGAGTTGACGGCCAAGAATGAGGCTCTCAATCTATCGGTTGCTGTCAATTTTGGGGGTAGGTGGGATATCGTCCAAGCGGCGCAGCGCCTTGCTCAACGGGCAGTCGCCGGTGAAATACAAATGGACGAGATTGATGAGATGCGGTTCGGGCAAGAACTGTCGCTCGCCGAGCTGCCAGAGCCCGACTTACTGATTCGTACGGGTGGCGAATTTCGAGTGAGCAACTTTTTACTGTGGGATCTTGCCTACACAGAACTTTATTTTACTGAGACGTTTTGGCCCGATTTTGATGACGACGAGCTTGGACTTGCCTTAACGGAATTCGCGAGCCGTGCGCGTCGGTTTGGGAAGCGTGGATAGCAAACTTAAAAGTCGTATTCTTACCGGCGTGGTGCTCGCACCTCTCGCGGTAGCGGCGGTTTTTCTCCTCCACAATGTACCGTTTGCGATCCTATTTTGGGTGATCACTGCGCTCGCGATGTATGAGTGGGCCGGTATGTTAGTGAGCGAAGAGGGTGGCGCCAATCGTGTCATACCCATTGCTTACTTGCTTTTGTTTGCGCTGGGCGCAGTGCCACTGTACCTACTACCCTCGCTACAGCTGCCCACCATCTTTCTCGGTCTAGCGTTGTGGGTTGCTGCACTTTTGGTTCTAAGGTTCCACGGACATGGATTTAATCCGTTTTCGAGTAAACCTGCTCTTGCGGTCACTGGTCTAGTTTTTGGCTGGGCGGGTTGGCTCGCAATCACTCTGATCCAGGCACTACCCTCTGGGCATTGGTGGATACTGTATGTTTTTGGGATTTGCTGGGGAGCAGACATCGGCGCCTACTTTTCTGGGAAACGCTTTGGCAAAACTAAGCTCGCCCCATCTATCAGTCCCGGCAAAACCTGGGAAGGGGTGCTTGGCGGGCTTGCACTTGCGGGGCTTGTCTGCGGATTGGCGGTTTTCGCTTGGCAAGAAAATCGTTGGCTGTGGCTACTCATCACGCTCGTGCTAATTGGGCTATCCGTTTGCGGAGATCTATTTGAGAGTTTCGTGAAGCGCCAGACCGGGGTTAAGGACTCAGGCACATTGCTGCCGGGTCACGGCGGTGTGCTAGACCGGATTGACTCGATTCTGATCGTTTTGCCAATACTTGCCCTGCTACTTCTGCAATTCAGGCTTGGTTCACTTTGATCGGACAATACTTCAGGACAGTAAGCTGGGCAGAGTCTAAAATGCGCGGCAATTAGGACGAATATGACAAACATGATGCAATTATGGATTTCTTAAGCTACCCGCTAGCGTTTCTCGTTTTACTCGGAATTCTCGTGACGTTTCACGAATTTGGGCATTACTTGATCGCGCGATTGTCGGGCGTACAAGTTTTGAAATTCTCGGTTGGCTTCGGCAAACCGCTGTGGTCTCGCGTTGACAAGCGGGGTACAGAATTCGCCGTGGCGATGATTCCGTTCGGTGGCTATGTCCGCATGCTGGATGATCGGGATCCTGAACAGGCGAGTCTGCAAAGACCAAATCAGGTTGCTTACATGGATCTGCATCCAAAATGGCGGATTGCGATTGCCTTAGGTGGCCCGGTTGCGAATTTTATTCTGGCTGTACTTGTATTCGCAGTCCTAGCCGTTGCAGGTAAATATGTCCCCGCCCCGATGGTGGCTTCGCCTGCGGATGATAGCCCGCTTGCGCAGGCTGGCATCACCGCGCCTGCCGAGATACTTGGGATCGATGGATCTGAGATTTCGAGCTGGCAAGAAATTGGTTTCGCTCTCACGCGCCGGTTGGGTGAAACGGGAGAGGTTCTCATCACCTTTAGGGATTTAGCTACCGACCGAGAAATGGTGGCAGAAGTACCGATCGCTGCATGGCATGACGGTGCACGAGAGCCTGATGTGATTGGTTCTCTAGGTTTCGTGCCGACAGCATTGAGTGTGCTAGGCCAGATCGTTGCCGACAGCCCAGCCGAAGACGCTGCACTCAAAGCCGGTGATTGGGTTGTAAGAGCTGGTGATCAAGAAATATCGCATTGGTCAGAGTTAGTGTCAGCGATTGAGAAGTCCCCAGGACAAGCGCTGCCATTGGAATATATGCGAAATGGTGTGCGGCAACAGGCAGTAGTTTATCCAGGAGTTAGAGAACGCGGGGACGAGACCGTCGGTTTTCTGGGGGTAGGCGCAACACAACGATTCGTGACGACGTCACTGTTAGGTGCGATCCCGCACGGCGTGGCAGAAACCTATGACAAGACTGCGCTTACGCTCATGATCCTTAAGAAAATGGTAGTTGGCGATGTATCGGTTAAGAATCTATCCGGTCCTTTAAGCATCGCCCAAGTTGCTGGTGATTCAGCACAGTATGGTTGGCGCCAATTCTTTGGTATCTTGGCGTTCTTGAGTATCTCCTTGGGTGTTTTAAATCTGCTGCCGATTCCAATATTGGACGGTGGCCACGTTATTTTTTCGTCCTGGGAATGGATCAGGGGAGAGCCTGTATCGGAACGAGTACAAGTTGTCGGTGTCCAAATCGGACTGATGTTGGTTGGGGGATTATTTATCCTAGCTACGTATAACGACGTACTGCGTTTGTTCTAATTTTTTTGACTGCACAGAATTGAGAATTTTTCGCATTATGCAAATTCGGTTTGTTCGATGTTTGGCCCTTCTGGTCATGACACTTGTATCTGGTATTTCGTCAGCTCAGCAGGCTGGCAATGCACCGGTCGAGGCAAGTTTCGTGATCACTGATGTACGTCTCCAGGGTTTGCAACGGGTTTCAGCTGGGACCGTCTTTAACTTGATCCCCGTTGGCGTAGGCGATCCAATCGATCAGCTTGGTGTGCGCGAGGTTGTGAGGTCGCTTTTCTCCTCCGGTTTTTTCAAGGATATCCGTATAGCGCGAGATGACGGGGTCCTTATCGTCACTGTCGATGAGCGTCCAGCCATTGAATCCATCGAGATTGATGGGAATAAAGCTATTAAGACAGAGTCGTTGCTGGACGGTTTGAGTGAGCAGGGCTTGCGTGAAGGTGAAATTTTCAAACAGGCAACGCTCGAGCGAGTCGGTTTGGAACTAGAGCGACAATATGTATCCCAAGGGCGATATGGCGCATCGCTTGAGACTGAAATTGAAGAACTACCTCGAAATCGGGTCAACCTGACAATCAACATCGAAGAAGGCAAGAACTCTGGTATCAGGCACCTCAACATCGTTGGTGCGAGTGTCTACAACGAAAAAGATTTGTTAGACAAGTTGGAGCTGAAACAACCAAGTCTCCTTTCCTTCTACAAAAACGACGATAAGTATTCGAAAGAAAAGCTCTCTGGTGATCTTGAGACGCTTGAGGCTTATTACAAAGACCGCGGCTATGCAGACTTTGATATCTACACAACCCAAGTCAGCATCACGCCAGATAGACGGCAGGTATACATCACCATCGGGGTAGAAGAGGGTGATGTCTATACGGTGGAGGAAGTGAATCTCGTTGGCGAACTTGGTGATGTGAAAGCAGAAGAGCTTCGGACGCTGTTCCTTGTCGAAGAGGGTCAAATTTTCAACCAAGCTCGAATCACAGCCACAGAAGAGCGCATGACAACTGCGCTTGGCAATTCAGGGTTCACTTTTGCTACTGCGAGCGGCGTACCGAAGATTAAGGAAGACGGTAAAGTTGACGTTGAGTTTTTTGTTAATTCAGGCAAAAGAGCTTACGTGCGGCGTATGAATTTCACGGGTAACGAGATGACCCAAGATGAGGTTATGCGTCGTGAGATGCGACAGATGGAGGGTGGTTGGGCATCGAGTGCTCAGATCGATTTGTCCAAAGTGCGGCTTGAACGACTTGGTTACTTCAAAGGTGTGGATGTTGAAACACCGCAAGTGCCAGGTACTGACGATCAGATAGATGTGAATTTCGGGGTCGAGGAGCAACCTTCTGGCAGTATTTCTGCAACGTTGGGCTATTCACAAGGATTTGGTTTGATCTTGGGTGGCAATTATTCTCAGACCAATGTTGCCGGTAGCGGCAACAGCTTAGGGTTTGGTGTTAGTGCGTCAAGATTTCAGAAATCGGCAAACTTTAATTTCTTTGACCCTTACTTCACGTTGGACGGGGTCAGTCGGGGCTTTAACGTCTTCGCCCGTCGGTTGGACTTTGACGAACGAAATATCGCGCGCTATGCCACCGACTCGGCAGGGATTGGGATGAACTTTGGCCTACCAATTGGTGAGACTCAGCGCATCAACTTTGGTCTGACGATGGACTGGACAAACATTACAGAAGGGGCATTCGCGGCCCAGGAAATTTCAGACTTCATTGATAAGAACGGCGAAAAGTCGATCAACTATAAGTTCAATCTTTCTTGGTTGAGCTCAACCTTGAATAGAGGTTTGTTCGCAGATCGAGGTACACAGCAGAACTTAGGCTTTGAACTCTCAGTGCCCGGCAGTGACCTAACGTTTTACAAGCTGACCTATTCTGGCGAGCGTTACTTCCCGATCACGCGTACCTGGACTTTGCGGCTCCGCACGGAGCTTGGTTATGGTGATGGCTATGGCAATACAGATCGTCTGCCATTTTATGAACATTTCTTCGCAGGTGGTTTTGGCTCTATTCGAGGTTTTGAGAATTCAACGTTAGGCCCACGAACAACGCCACCAGCTGCATTTGCAGGTTTCTTTGATCGACGCGGCGATCCCTTCGGCGGAAATCTATTAGTAGAAGGTAGTGCCGAAATAATTTTCCCATTCCCGTTTGTGGAAGACAGCCGCCAGTTTCGACCTGCATTTTTTGTTGACGTCGGTAACGTCTTTCAAACCCAGTGTCCCTCCGTGTCCACCAATTGCTTTGACTTCAGCGTCGATGATCTTCGCTATTCGTTTGGATTTGGCGTGACCTGGTTAACCGGTCTTGGACCGATGAGTTTTAGTATTGCTAAGCCATTTCAGACGCAAGCGTTTGATGAAGAAGAGCGATTTCAGTTTGAACTTGGACGAACATTCTAGGTTAGAATGCGCGCCCTCAACGAAACAAAAACGTAGAACGACAATCATAAATTGGGGTATCAGATGATCAAAAAAATTGCTGTATTGCTGTCGGCACTCTGCCTCGCGAGCGCAGCTCATGCGGAGATGAAGATCGTTGTGCTGGATACAGTGCGCGCCATTCTCGAAACCGAGGAGGCGAAAGTGCTGATTGAAGCCGCGGGTAAAGAGATGGAACCTGAGCAGGATGAAGTGAAGGGATTGGCAGAACAGCGCCAGGCGCTCATCGACAAAGTCCGCAAAGATGGCGAGGTCATGAGTAACACCGAGCAGAATCAAATTCAGAAAGATATCGAAGCGCTCGAAATCGATTTGCAATTCCTTTCGCAGAAATTGCAAAAAACGGTGCAAGACAAGCGGCAGGAAATTTTGGTGGCGTTGGCGCCAAAGTTTGAAAAAGTCCGCAATGATCTAATCCAAGTAGAGGGCTTCGATATGATTATCGCGCCTAACGCGTTGGTTTATGTGAATCCGAAAAACGACATCACTAAAAAGATCACTGAACGCATGAACGAGCAGAGCGACTAGGCCTGGTTTTATTTGACCAGTTACTCGCTGAATTAGGGTGCCTGGATGGATGAAATCCTAACGCTCGGAGAAATTGCGGCACGTGTCGGCGGACACGTGCACGGTGATGACGCCATGATATTGCACGGTCTTGGCAGCCTGGGTGCTGCCGAGTCGGGTCAGATCAGTCATCTTTCAAGCCCAACCTACAAAGACCAACTTGCCACGACTAAGGCGAGTGCGGTCATTCTCAAAGAAGAGCATTTACCTGAGTGCCGCGGCGCAGCCTTGGTCGTGGATAACCCCTATTTAACGTTTGCTCGCGTGTCACAGTTCTTTCGAATTGACGATGCGATTGCAGGGACGATCGACGCCAGCGCGAGTATCGACTCGTCCGCGATCATCGATGCGACCGCGTCTATCGGTGCGAACGTTGTGATCGGCAAAAATGTGGCCGTTGCTGAAGGTGTGCAGATATTTGCCAACACCGTGGTTGGGAACGATTGCTTCATTGGCCGCCAGACTGTCCTTCGCTCGAATGTGACGCTCTACAGTAATGTCAGGATCGGTGAGCGATGCGTCATCCATAGTGGAGTCGTACTTGGCGCGGATGGTTTTGGCTTTACCCCTACTGAAGAAGGGAAGTGGCAGGCGATTGCTCAAGTTGGCGGTCTAGCCATCGGCTCGGATGTCTCCATAGGTGCAAACACCTGTATAGACCGAGGCGCGATCGATGACACGGTGGTTGAAGATGGCGTGCAAATAGACAACCTTGTACAGATCGGGCACAACTGTCGCATTGGTGCCCACACACTGATCTGTGGCGTGGTCGGACTTGCGGGTAGTACGACAGTTGGCAAACACTGTGTTTTCGCAGGTCGGTCTGGTGCAGGTGGGGATCAACCCGTGACGATATGTGACGGGGTTGTTGTCAGCTCATGCGCGGTAATATCTCAATCGGTAGACAAGCCTGGGGTATACTCGGGGTCGATGCTCTTTCATGAACACAGCAAGTGGCGACGCAATGCCCTCAGATTTGCCTCGTTGGATGAATTGTTTAAGCGTGTGCGCAAGCTCGAAAGAGACAAAGACTAGCCGGGTCGTGGTTAGCCCAAAAATAAAATTTAAGTGGATGACATCGTGACATCGAGTGTTGAGTTGCCGATCAAAATCAATGAGCTATTTAGCTACCTACCGCATCGCTATCCGATTCTTCTCGTAGATCGCGTCACGGAAATGGTCGTCGGAGAATCGGTCAAAGGTTACAAGAACATCACGGCTAATGAAGAAGTATTCAACGGCCATTTTCCTGGGGAACCTATATTTCCAGGCGTTTTGATCTTGGAAGCAATGGCACAGTTATCCGGCGTACTCGCTTTTGAAACAAAAGGCACTCGGCCCGCCGATGGCGTGAACTACCTGTTTGGTGGGGTCGACAAGGCACGCTTCCGTCGTCCCGTAGTGCCCGGTGATCGCTTGGAGATGGAAAGCTCGATAATTGCGGACCGCCGCATCATGATGAAGTTTGAAACGAGTGCCTATGTAGACGGCGAGCTCGCTTGTTCCGCGGTCTTGTCCGTTGTGGAGCAGTCTCGGTGATAGATGGGCGAGCGATAATTGACCCAACAGCAGTACTGGGGGAAAACGTTTCGGTTGGGCCGTGGTCGATTATCGGTGCCAACGTCGAGCTCGGAGATAACGTTGAGATTGCCTCGCATGTTGTGCTTAAAGGGCCGACGAAAATAGGCAGCGGCGTAAAGATCTTTCAATTTGCCACAGTCGGTGAGGACACCCCTGCATTTGCCTATGCCGGTGAGGATTCCTTTTTGGATATCGGTGACAACACCGTTATTCGAGAGGGCGTGACAATACATCGCGGTATGGCCAAAGGCGGCATTAGTAAAACGATCGTGGGTAAAAACTGCTTGTTGATGGCGTACGTTCACGTGGGCCATGACTGCGTTGTCGGTGACCACGTTATTATGGCGAATAATGCATCTTTAGCCGGGCACGTCACAGTAGGCGATCATGCGAACTTTGGCGGCTACAGTGGTATTCCTCAGTTTCGCGCTGTCGGCGCATACACCCACATCGCTGCGATGAGCCTGGTCGTCAAGGATATCCCAGCTTACATGACCGTAACCGGTAACCCTGCATATGCCGCTGGGTTAAATATCGAAGGAATGAAACGGCGTGAGTATAGCGATGAAACGATCCGAGCGATGCGCCAGGCTTATAAGACGGTCTATCGACAGGGTCTGAAAGTTGCCGATGCCCTTGCCGCGCTCTCAGACGCGCGCAAACAGTTTGCTGAGGTGGATCTATTCGCAACGACTATCGAGGCTTCAGAGTGGGGCATCATACGTGGACGCGGCACCACGCAGGCTGAATAAAGTGGCAAGCAAAAGTCTATAGGGGCGACTGAAAGGTGAGCAAACGTCTCACGGTAGGGTTGCTTGCCGGAGAAGCTTCTGGCGACAATCTTGGTGCAGGGTTGATGACGGCCATGCGGGCGGAATTGGCGCCGGATTTTGAAATCGATTTTGTTGGCGTGGGCGGCGCACGCATGATCGATGCAGGCCTTGATTGCCTCTTTCCAATCGAAAAGCTTTCGGTCAACGGCTTTCGTGACCCCATCCTCAAACTACCAACACTAATTAAAGCATTGAAGAGCGTCGGCGATGAGATGCTCAAACGTTCGGTAGATCTTTTTATTGGTGTTGATTTCAACGTCTTTAACTTCTTACTGGAAGGTCGGTTAAAGAAACGTGGGTTGCGCACCGCACACTATGTTTCGCCGTCGGTCTACGCGTGGCGGCGTGGAAGAACGAAGCGGGTTGCGAAAGTTGCTGATGTGATTTTGTGTTTGTTCCCGTTCGAACCTCCATTTTATGAGAAGACATCGGTGCAGGCGGTCTTTGTTGGCCACCCACTAGCAGATGAAATTTCTTTGACAAGTGGTGATAGCTCGAGCCGGGCTGAAGCAAGAAAGAAGCTTGGCTTAACAACAACGAACACGGTCGTAGCCGTGCTACCTGGCTCACGCACAGGTGAGTTGAAACTTATGTTGCCACCTTTTCTCGAGGCCGCGACGATCGTGGCCAAGCAGGATCCGAAGGTTGAGTTTTTGATTCCTTATCCGCGAGAAACTCTCAAGCCGATTCTAGAGACAAGCCTTGCGGAATTTTCACAGCTGTCTGTGAAGCTAGTTCCCGGAGGAGCACGGACTGTACTTCAGGCGAGTGATGTCGCCTTGGTCAAGTCAGGCACTAGCACGCTAGAGGCGATGTTGCTGCATAGACCGATGGTCGTCAGCTATCGGATGGGCAAGATCAGTTATCAGCTGGCAAAGCGTTTGATGAGATCCCCTTATGTTGCATTACCCAACATTTTGTTAGATGAGATGTATGTGCCGGAACTACTACAGCACGAAGGAACGCCAGAAAAGCTGGCCCATGCTTTGCTCAATGAATTGCAGAGTGCTCGCCAAGATCCGGATTATTTTCTCGCGTTTGAGCGTCTCCATAAGCATCTTCGCCGCCGGGCAGATGTTACGGCAGCACGTGCCGTGATACGCTTGCTGGGTGTGGGAAGCAGTTAGCTTATTCGAGTTTTCGATGGAACCATGGGCGCGCGGCTTGCAAGCCGGTGTCGATGAGGTTGGGATTGGACCACTCGCCGGACCGGTTTACGCTGCGGCAGTGATTCTCAACCCCACCCGCTCTATCGAAGGACTAAATGACTCCAAGGTGCTCAGTAAAAAGCGTCGAGAATCTCTATGTAAAGAGATAAAGAACGCGAGCCTAGCTTGGTGTGTTGGGCGGGCCAGTGTGGGGGAGGTTGATCAACTCAATGTTTTGCGGGCAAGTCATTTGGCAATGCAGCGCGCTGTGAACGGTTTAACCCACACGCCTGATATGGTCTTGGTTGATGGCAACAAAAAGCCGCCACTTGCCTATCCGGTTATGACAATCGTGCGCGGCGATGGTCGCGTTCCTCAGATCAGTGCGGCATCAATTATAGCTAAGGTCGCGCGCGATGCGGAGATGGTCGACCTCGATGAGCAATTTCCAGGCTACGGCTTTGCTCAACACAAAGGTTACCCAACCAAAAAACACTTTTCCGCTTTGCAGAATCTGGGTGCCTGTGATGTGCACCGACAGAGTTTTGCGCCCGTACGCGCTGTAAACGATGCGGCTCAACCAGATCTCTTACCGACATGAACCAGTTCGTTCACCTACACCTACATACTGAATTTTCCCTCGCTGACGGGATTCTCAAAGTGAAGGATTTGGTTCGCGAAGCTGTGGCGCAAGAGATGCCGGCTATGGCGTTGACCGATATCAACAACCTCTTTGCACTCGTGAAATTTTACGAGACCTGCATCGGGCAGGGCGTGAAACCTGTGCTTGGCTGCGAACTGATGATTGAGTCAGGCACCAGAGGTGCACCCGAACGCATTGTCTTGCTTGCGATGAACGTTGGAGGTTACGCCAATCTTCTTAAATTGGTGTCGATGGCCTACACAGATACAGATGATCGAGGGGTATTGAGCGAAGCTGCGGTTTTCTCTCTCGGCGATGATCTTATTGTGCTCTCGGGGGGTGTTCGCGGTCATCTGTGGTCAATATGCGAGCAGGAAGATGCACCTGCACTCAAAGAGCGTATTGAAAGGTGGCGACAGGTCTTTGGCAATCGGTACTACATTGAACTGACCCGGACTGGACGTGCCGGTGAAGAGAGTGCGGTACGTCAATTGGTCGCAGCTGCAAGCGCACTCGGTGTACCTGTGGTCGCGACAAACGATGCGATGTTTCGGTCTGCTGAAGACTTTGAAGCGCATGAAACCCGTGTCTGCATTCACGAAGGACGTGGTCTTGACGACCCGAGACGGGAGCGAAGGCATAGCGAACAGCAGTTCTTAAGATCAGCAGAAGAGATGTCAGAAGTATTTTCTGACCTGCCAGTTGCCGTAGCCAATACGGTGGAAATTGCGAAACGCTGTAACGTTCAAGTTGATCTTGGCACTTACTATCTACCGGATTATCCGATTCCAGCAGAAGCAACGTTAGCTAGTTTTTTGGAGGAGACCTCTCGACAAGGCTTGTTGGCGAAGTTTGCGGAGCTTGAGATAGCAGAGGATGCGCAACACGCCTATCGAGATCGGCTGGTATTCGAATTAGACGTTATCAACCAGATGGGCTTCGCAGGTTACTTTTTGATCGTGATGGAGTTCATTGCCTGGGCCAAGGAAGAACTAATCCCCGTGGGCCCGGGTAGAGGGTCTGGCGCTGGTTCGCTCGTTGCTTATTGCTTGGGTATAACCGACCTCGATCCACTCGCATATGACTTACTCTTTGAGCGATTTCTAAATCCAGAACGAGTTTCTATGCCCGACTTTGATGTCGACTTCTGTATGGAGGGTCGGGATAGAGTCATACAACACGTCAGCGAACGCTACGGTGAAAACGCCGTGAGCCAAATAATCACATTTGGCACGATGGCCGCCAAAGCGGTGGTCAGAGATGTTGCCCGAGTCCAGGGCAAGCCATATGGCCTTGCGGACAAACTATCGAAGTTGATTCCGTTCGAAGTAGGCATGACTTTATCTAAGGCGATGGAAGATAGTGCCGAGATGAATGAGTTTGTGCAGACGAGCGACGAAGCGGCCGAAATCATGGAGATGGCTTACAAGCTTGAAGGCATCGTGCGTAACGTTGGCCGCCATGCTGGCGGGGTCGTCATAGCCCCGCGAGCATTGACTGACTTTGTCCCGCTCTATACGGAAAACTTAGGCGGCAGCCTTGTCTCGCAATACGACAAAGATGACGTAGAACGAGCTGGGCTTGTGAAGTTCGACTTTCTTGGTTTGCGAACGCTGACAATCATCGATTGGACGGTCAAGTTCATCAACGCGGATCGCGGTACGGATGATCAACTTAATATTGATAAGATCCCGTTTGACGACCCGCTTGTCTTTGACTTGCTACGCGATGCCAACACAACGGCAGTTTTTCAGCTTGAATCGCGAGGTATGAAGGACCTGATTAGGCGTCTTCTACCTGACAGCATCGATGACATTATTGCGCTTGTAGCGTTGTTTCGACCCGGGCCGCTGCAATCGGGTGCCGTGGACGACTACATAAATCGCAAACACAATCGCGAACCCGTAACGTACCCACACCCGACCTTGGAACCTGTTCTGAGCGGTACCTATGGTGTTGTTTTGTACCAAGAACAGGTGATGCAAATTGCACAGGTCTTGGCGGGGTTTTCTCTTGGTCAGGCTGACCTTCTTAGGCGCGCAATGGGGAAGAAAAAGCCAGAAGAGATGGCTCGTGTGCGGGAGCAGTTTCTTACAGGGACAGATGAGCGAGGCGTAGACAGCAAGCTCTCCAATGAGATCTTTGATCTGATGGAGAAATTTGCCGGTTATGCCTTCAACAAATCCCATTCGGCCACCTATGCCGTAGTTAGTTTTCAGACCGCCTGGTTGAAAGCACACTACCCATCGCAGTTCATGGCGGCGAACTTGTCTGCAGATATGCAAAACATTGATCGCGTCGTTGTTTTGGTCGATGAGATTCGTTCGATGGGCTTAACGCTGATGCCACCGTCGGTGAATCTGAGCGAATACAGGTTCACTGTACAGAATGAAGCCGTCGTCTACGGATTGGGTGCGGTTCGAGGTGTGGGAGAGGGTCCAGTGGAGGCTATTGCTGCTGCGCGTAGTGGTGGTGCTTTCAAGGATCTCTTGGACTTTTGTCGACGGGTTGATTCGCGTAAGGCTAACAAGCGTGTTCACGAGGCGTTGATAGGAGCAGGCGCCTGTGACGAGTTCGCCCTCCCGGGTGAATCGGTGAATGACACGAGAGCACGGCTACGAGCCGAGCTACCCAATGCTATTAAAGGCGCTGAACAATTGGCACGCAACGAAGCTGCTGGTATGAGCGACATGTTTGGCAGTGCAGACACACAAGACACAGAGGCTGAGATTGCTATCGGCCAAGTTCACTATGTCAGCTTAACCACTCGCGAACGTTTGTCCGGCGAGAAAGAATCGTTAGGCCTTTATTTGACCGGGCATCCGATTGAGGAATACGAGGAAGAGCTGCGCCACTTTTGTAAGCGCAAAGTCGTGGATCTGAAATCCGAGAAGAAAAAGCAGTGGGTTGCGGGGATGGTCCTCAATACACGGGTTATGAAGAGTCGACGAGGTGCACCGATGTGTTTCCTCGTATTGGATGACAGAAGCGCTCGAATAGAGGTGTCGGTATTCCCCGAAGTCTACGAGCAGTTTGGGCAAAAGGTTGCTAAAGATGAACTGATCGTGGTGGAGGGGGAAGTTGAGTCTGACGACTTTACTGGCGGATTAACGTTACGCGCAGAACGCGTGTTGAATATCTCCGAAGCACGCAAGAAATTCTCTACTGGGTTTGTGCTTGATTACACACAAGAACAGATACCGGGTGATTTCAATCATAGGTTGAAAGATATCCTTGAGCCGCATCGCTGCCATCAAGTTGGTTGTCCTGTCGCGGTTTTGTATGCGCAAGGTCAGGCGTGCGCGAGAATCAACTTAGGTCAGGATTGGCAAGTTGAAGCAAATGACGACCTGCTCTTCGAACTTCGACAAGAATTTGGTAGCAATGTCGCTTTGGCTTATGGCCCCTGATTCAGAGGATCTAGGTTCAGCGGCTATCGATCGAAAAGCTAGTTCTGCAGTCACCAGTCTTCGATCCACCGTTGGCGAGCGCTTGCATGACCTGCTCGAAGGCAAACCAGGCGGGACGCTTAGAATTGGTTTTAGCGGCGGGCTTGACTCCACGGTGCTCCTAGATCTGCTTGCCAATATAGATCTTCCGAATGGTTGGGATTTGTTTGCGGCTCATGTCAATCATGGTATCGCGGCTCAGGCTGATGAGTGGCAAGCGCAATGCGAACGCGTGATGACAGGATACGGACTCCAGTTTGCAGTCAAACAGTTAAGGATCGAGCCCGCAGGCAACCTTGAGGCCAATGCGCGAGAAGCGAGGTATCAGGTTTTTGCCGAGCTCGCTTGCGCGCATGACTTTTGGCTAACTGCCCATCATGCTGATGACCAGGTAGAAACTGTTTTACTCAAACTGTTACAGGGGCGCGGCTTTAAGGGGATGTCCGAGGTTTCAACTGTAAATGGCGTCTCTGTGCTAAGACCTTTGCTCGGCACATCCCGTGTGGAACTTGTCGCCTATTGCCGAGAACGACAATTGGTGTGGATTGAAGATCCGAGCAACTCCGACATTCAATTTGAACGTAACTACCTCCGTGCACGCATCCTCCCCGGGATCGTTTCTCGATGGCCGCAAGTACGTGAGAAAGTCGCCCACTTACTGGGCTCGAACAAGGCGATTGAAGATGTGGCGAAGTTCGAAATCGACCGTTACAGAACAAGCAACCCAGATGGGCTGAGGGTTGTCGACCTACCAGTCGAGTCAAAGGCTGCGATAGCTTGGTTACGGATGTATCTCGAAGCTGGTGGGCACTACAAGGTCACAGAGGCTGCGCTAACTGAATTCATGGCACAGGTGCACGCGGCACAACGTGCAAGAGTTGTCTGGCGCGGAGGAGGCTTGGAAGTACACAAGGATCTTATCCGCGTCTTGGACGATAAAGGTCAATTCCGTTTGAGAGACAAATAAATACGCTCTCTGATTGAGCTTGGGAAGCCGTTTTGCTATCTTGCAATCCCATCTTGAGCGAGCCACACGGGCTCCATTTCAGTCGTCTGGTTTTGGATTTCCACCCGGGAATCGGCGGGCGCATTAACGATGGGATTGCATGACAAGATATATATTTGTGACTGGCGGAGTCGTTTCTTCTTTAGGGAAGGGTGTACTCACCGCCTCTCTAGCAGCCCAGCTTGAAGCGCGTGACCTCAAGGTCAATCTCCTAAAAATGGACCCGTATATCAATGTCGATCCAGGCACGATGAGTCCTATTCAACATGGCGAAGTATTCGTCACTCGAGACGGCGCAGAGACTGACCTTGACCTCGGGCACTATGAACGGTTCTCGAATACCCGGATGACGCAGTACAATAACTTCACGACCGGAAGTGTCTATGCGGAAGTGATCCGTCGCGAGAGACGCGGTGACTACCTTGGCGGAACGATACAAGTGATCCCCCACGTCACCGATGAGATCAAGCGGCGCATTCGATTGGTGGCCGATGGGTTCGACGTTCTGATTGTCGAGATCGGCGGCACGGTTGGTGATATAGAGTCTCTGCCATTCTTGGAAGCCACGAGACAGCTTCGTCTCGAGGTAGGTCGCAACAACACACTCTTTATTCATCTCACCTATGTGCCATATTTGCGCAAGGCAGGGGAGATCAAGACCAAACCGACCCAGCACTCGGTTAAAGAGTTCCGGTCCATTGGCTTGCAGCCAGACATCTTAGTGTGCCGTTCGGAAGATCCCTTACCGAGATCTGCGCGTAATAAGATTGCTCTGTTTACCAATGTCGAAGAACCAGCCGTCATTTCCATGTGGGATGCAGACACGATTTATCAGGTGCCGCAACTGCTGCATGACGAGGGCATGGATCAGCGCGTGGTTGAACACTTAGGCCTAGAGTGTCCCGATGTTGACCTTTCGGAGTGGTCAACAGTCGTTGAGATGGAACGAAACCCGACGCACAAGCTGAAATTGGCCTTTGTTGGCAAATATCTTGATCTACTCGATGCCTACAAATCGTTGATCGAAGCGATTACGCATGCAGGAATACAGACGCGAACAGCAATAGAAATAGATTACATCGATGCCGAAGATCTGGAGCAGCAGGGAGTCGACCTCCTTAAGAGCGCGAATGCGATTCTTGTGCCCGGAGGTTTCGGTAAGCGTGGTTTTGAAGGCAAAATTATGGCCGCTCGCTACGCGCGCGAGAACAAGGTGCCCTATCTGGGAATCTGTTATGGCTTGCACGCCGCGATTGTCGATATAGCGCGCAATTGCGTTGGTTTGGAAGGCGCGCACAGCACTGAGATCGAAGATGCTCCGGACCATGCTGTCATAGGCTTGATTACGGAGTGGCGTGACGAGGAAGGGAATGTCGAGCAACGGGATGATGACAGCGACCTGGGAGGCACCATGCGCCTGGGCGAGCAGGTCTGTGTACTGAATCAAGGTAGTCTTGCTGAACGGGTTTACGGTGAAGGCGTGATCCGAGAGCGGCATCGCCATCGCTTCGAGGTAAATAACAATTACGTAGCCGAGCTCGAGGCACACGGTATGCGCGTCGCAGGTCGTTCTGAGGATGGCGAGCTCGTGGAGATGATTGAGTTGGCTGACCACCCCTGGTTTCTGGCCTGCCAGTTTCATCCGGAATTCACTTCCTCGCCCCGGAAAGGCCATCCGTTGTTCGCAGGCTTCGTCGAAGCAGGGCTGGCTGAACAGAAGTAGCACTTAAACTAACCTAACGGTTAGATTAAGTTAGTGACAAAAACTAAATTTTTGGGATCTTTGATGAACATGCAGCTTTGTGGGTTTGAGATCGGTGAACGCCAGCCATTCTTTCTGATTGCGGGGCCGTGTGTCATTGAATCTGAACAGCTCATTCTTGATACGGCTGGTCGTCTCAAAGAAATAAGTGAAGCACTTGGGCTATCTTTCATTTTTAAGAGCTCGTTCGATAAGGCCAATCGCTCTAGCATTGATGGCTATCGCGGACTTGGCGTGGAAGCAGGGTTGAAGATTCTTGCCAAAGTAAAAGAGCAGATTGGCGTACCCGTCCTTACCGACGTACATGAGGACACGCCTTTCGCTGAAGTGGCGAGCGTTGTAGATGTACTTCAGACGCCGGCATTTTTGTGCCGTCAAACCAACTTTATAACCGAGGTGTGCTCACAAGGGTTGCCCGTGAACATCAAGAAGGGACAGTTCTTGGCTCCCCTTGATATGATTCAAGTGGTAAAGAAAGCTCGGAGCACGGGTAATCCTAATCTTCTCGTGTGTGAACGAGGGGCAAGTTTTGGGTACAACAACCTAGTCTCTGATATGCGCAGTCTGTCATGGCTGCGCCAGACTGAGTGCCCCATCGTTTTTGATGCCACCCACTCCGCGCAACAACCGGGCGGCTTGGGTGCATCGACCGGTGGCAATCGAGAGATGGTGCCTGTGTTGGCGAGATCTGCAGTGGCGGCAGGTGTTGCGGGTGTCTTCATGGAAACTCACCCAGATCCGGACAACGCTAAGTCCGACGGCCCAAATACGTGGCCGCTGGATCGGGCTGAAGCGCTACTTACTCAGCTGCAGGCGATAGACCAAGCAACGAAGGCATCTCCGTGGTCAGAAGACGATCTGTAGTTAGTCGAACGAGAGGAACACGATGACAATTAAGGAAATTCGCGCGCGAGAGATCCTGGATAGCCGTGGGAACCCCACTATCGAAGCAGATGTGGTTACAGCGTCAGGTGTCTGTGGCCGGGCGGTCGCGCCTTCTGGCGCCTCGACAGGTACCCGTGAAGCATTAGAGTTGCGCGATGGCGATGCTTCACGCTATCTAGGAAAAGGTGTTGAGCAAGCTGTTAGCAACGTTAATGGTGAGATAGCCGCTGGTGTGGTTGGGTTGGACGCGGCTAATCAACGCGCAATCGATGATAGGTTGCTTGAGTTAGATGCCACCGAAAACAAATCTAAACTTGGCGCCAATGCCATGCTCGCGGTGTCTTTGGCGTGTGCCAAAGCCGCCGCAATTGAAGCGCAGTTACCGTTGTTCCGGCATATCAATCAATTGGCAGGATCACCGGAGATGCGCATGCCGGTACCTATGATGAATATCATCAACGGTGGTGAGCACGCTGACAATAATGTGGACATACAGGAATTTATGGTCCAGCCAGTGTCCATGTCGAGCTTCAAAGAAGCATTACGTACGGGTGCTGAGATTTTTCAGCATTTGAAAAAGGTGCTACAAGAGCGAAATCTATCAACGGCGGTCGGAGATGAGGGCGGGTTTGCGCCAGACTTGGTGTCAAACGCACAGGCGCTGCAAGTCATTGGGGAAGCCGTTAGCCTGGCGGGATACGAGCTAGGCGCTGACGTGACGCTCGCATTGGATTGTGCGGCGTCAGAGTTCTACGAAGATGGCGTTTATAACCTAGCTGGAGAAGGGGTTCTTTACAACGCGGATCAGTTCTCTGACTATCTCGCGACACTTTGCGATCAGTATCCAATCATTTCTATCGAAGACGGGATGGACGAATCAGATTGGGATGGCTGGAAGGCACTCACGGACAAACTAGGAGATCGAGTACAACTCGTCGGTGATGACTTGTTTGTCACGAACACCAAAATATTGCAGCGTGGCATTACTGAGGGGATTGGCAATTCAATCCTGATAAAGTTCAATCAGATAGGCACTCTCAGTGAAACTTTGGATGCGATAGCGATGGCCAACGATGCTGGCTTCACGTCCGTCATCTCGCACCGAAGTGGCGAGACGGAAGATACAACTATTGCTGACCTTGCGGTCGGGACTGGAGCGGGTCAAATCAAGACAGGATCGCTCTGCCGGTCGGATCGAGTGGCAAAATACAACCAGCTGTTACGTATTGAGGAAGCGCTAGGGGAAGGCGCGAGCTACCCCGGTCGCGCTGCCATCAAAGCGCAGTAGCCCGCCATGCGCCCAAACCCACTAGCAGTAGTTTGTAGATGATTCTAATTGTCCCAACTGTAGGGTCACTATGAGAATACTCGTCGTATTGTTGGCGCTCGTGTTTCTAGGTACCCAGTATTTGCTCTGGTTTGGCCAATCGGGGCACTTTACTCAGGCTCGCCTACAACAGCAGTTAGAGCGTCAAGAACGACAAGTAGAAGTGATTCGAGAACGGAACCAAATTCTGGCTGCAGAAGTCATTGCCCTTAAGAACGACGAAAGCACACTGGAAGCTCGTGCCAGAGAGGATTTGGGGATGGTCAAAAAGGGCGAAGTGTTTTATCTCGTTCCTAACGTCGAGTGATGACCGCCGCCCAGGTTGACATCAAAACCAAGAGTGCCGACTGGCTGGTTGCCGAATTGGGTTTACCTGAGCCGAGACCATTGGTGGCGGACTCTATACCTAACGCTGAAGGCTCTTTAACGCTCGCTGAGGGCTCTCTACCCGCTGAAGGCTCCAACCCCCCAGCGCACAGCGGCTTTTATGTTGAGAAGGTTAATCTCAATACGTTGGACGTTGTGCGCGCTTTGAGCCGCGCTATCGGGGTCCCTCAGCACGAGATTGGTTACGCCGGTCGGAAGGACAAGTGGGCGATTACGCGTCAATGGTTCAGTGCGCCACGAGCTGAAGTGTGGCCGGAGATTCCTGGGACTCGATGCATTGAACAAAAGCCGCGAAGTAAAAAGTTGCGCGTTGGTGAGTTACTAGGTAATGAATTTACGATCACACTGCGGAATGTGCAATGTCTGTCTATAGCACAGATCCAAGCTATTGAGTCTGGCTTCGCCAACCGATTCGGCTCGCAGCGGGTCTCGCAAGACAACCAAGACCGCGCGGTGCAATGGCTGCTCAACAGACGCCAACGAAAGGGTGTTTCTAAGACCCAGCAAGGTTGGTTCCTGTCCGTCGTGCGTGCGACGTTGTTCAATAAGTTTGTAGCCAAGCGCGAAGCACTTGGAACACTCAGCTCAGCCATTGAAGGAGACGTGCTGATAGATGGTTTCCCTTCTGCCCCACTGTGGGGGCGTGGTCGCTCTCAGTCCAAGGCACAGGCCGCTGAAGTGGAGCAACTCGTCACTGGCGAGTTGGCTGACATTTGCGAAGCTTTGGAATATGCAGGTGTAACACAAGGGCGCAGAGCAATGTTCGTGCGGCCAAGAGGCTTGCAGGTAGAAAGCCTCGATGAGAACACCTGGATGCTAAAATTTGCGCTGCCTCCCGGCAGTTATGCGACGACGTTGTTAGACGAGGTTGCGACGGTGCGCGACTTCGGTGGCCAAGCAACCGCAAGTGATCAAGCAATCGCAAGTGATCAAGGAACCCAGCATGGCTGACTTCGATCTTGAGGGCATAGGAATGACTTCGCGACGCACGCGCGAACGCCTGGTCGACAGGATCGCCGCTCAAGGAATCTACGACTCTGCGGTACTTGATCGCATGCGTGCAGTGCCCAGACACATATTTGTGGACGAGGCATTAGCGCAAAGATCCTACGAGGACACCGCCTTACCCATCGGTCATGGACAAACGATTTCACAGCCGTTCATCGTCGCGTTGATGACGCAGCTCATTCGCGAGGGTGGTGGCCGCAGCGTGCTTGAAGTGGGTATGGGCTGTGGTTATCAGAGTGCCGTATTGTCGGGTCTCTTCGAGAAGGTCTGGTCGGTTGAATTGCTTGCGCCACTTGCAGCACGAGCGCAGGAGCGGCTACAGGCCTTAGGTATAAAGAATGTACGCTACAAAGTAGGGGATGGTTATCAAGGTTGGTCGGTTCATGCCCCATTTGATTGCATCATTGTTACCGCAGCGCCTGCATCGATTCCGGATGCACTTGTTGAGCAGTTGGCAATCGGTGGTCGCATGGTGATTCCAGTCGGAGGCAGTGGCCAGCAAGAATTGCTACTCATCAAAAAAGATCGAGACGGCATCACGCAGACGGTAGAAGAAATTGTACGGTTCGTACCATTGGTTAAGGGTGCATAGTTCTGTGCCACAGCATGGCGCGCAATTGTTTGTGAACGACGTATGAGCCTTTTCTTTTCTCGAGCTTGGCGCGGTCTGCTCATGGGTTTAGCGGAAGTAGTACCCGGTGTCTCTGGCGGCACGATGGCACTTCTCACAGGGATATACCGTGAGCTTGTACAAGCGTTAGCGAGCTTTGGCGCAGAATCGCTCGGGTTACTGCGGTCACCCCCAGCTTTCATCAAGCACCATAACCTAGGTTTTTTGGCCAGCCTTGCGACGGGTATGGCGTTTGGCATAGTGCTGTTTGCACGCCTCATGAAGTATTTGTTAGAAAATTATCCGCCGCCGGTATGGGCGTTTTTCTTCGGCGTGATCGTTGTATCGGCGGTACTGGTGGCGTCTAAGCGTAGCGTCAAAACACTCACTTTTTGGGGTGTTGCCGGACTTGGTTTGGGTCTCGCGATGCTGCTGATCCCGCCGCTCGGTAATACTGGATCTTTACTGGTTGTCTTTTTCGGTGGGGCGATCGCGGTATGCGCGTGGATTTTACCCGCGGTCTCGGGGAGCTATATGTTGCTCCTACTGGGGCTTTATGAGCAGATCATTATCGCAATCAGTGAATTCGACCTGCTGGTGTTGGCGGTGCTTGGCGCCGGTTGTGTCGTAGGCTTGATGTCATTCGTGCGGCTCTTGAACTTGTTGTTGAGAAGCTACTATGAGCAAATAATGGGTCTTTTGTGTGGTTTTATGCTGGGCTCAACCATCAATCTCTGGCCTTGGCGGGTGATCGGTGACGCCGGTAGCTCGTGGTTAACACCGAGCGAGTATGCAGCGCTGGGGCGTCCCGATTTTCTGTTGGTTTCTCTGTTAGCATGTTTGTTAGGAGGGATCGGGTTGTGGCTATTAGCCAGACGCTCAGACTTTTAGCGCTTCTTTGTACGATTGGACTAGTTGGTTGTCTACAACAAGGCACACCGTTGGTTGCTGACCGTTCGCCGCAAACGCAACCGACCCCAGTCCGGGCACCCGTGACGCGTCCGCGGACTGTTCGCCCACCACCGACGCCCATACCGATCAAAGAGGTCCGGACATCGAATTACGTAGTCCGGCGAGGCGACACGCTGTACTCAATAGCATGGCAGTTCAAACTTGATCATCAGGGCTTAGCTTATGCGAATCGGATCCCAGCGCCCTATACGATCTATCCTGGTCAAAAATTGGTCTTACGGGCCGAAATACCGCCGAGACGACCTGTCACACGGCGTCCGTCGCAACCAGTTCAGCCCACTGTTGCGCGATCGACCCCCCCGGCCATGCCAACTAAAAAACCACCAGCCCCTATCGCGCGAGGTGGCCTGAGTCCGAAATGGGTTTGGCCGACTGACTACAAAGCGAGTCGGGGCTTTAGTACGAGCAACAAGGGCGTTGATTTTGAGCTACCAGCGGGGCGCAAGAGCGGCGTGAGCGCGAGCAACGGTGGCAAGATCGTGTATTCCGGAAATGGCATCGGTGGTTTTGAGCAACTCATCATTATCAAACACACCGAAGCGCTCTTAAGTGCCTATAGCTTTAACGGCGCTTCACGAGTGAAAGAACAAGAGGTTGTTAAAGTTGGTCAGAAAATTGCCGACATACTCTCCGTAGGCAGGACTGCACAGAAGTTACACTTTGAGATCCGTCGCGAGGGCGATCCCGTTAACCCCGGGAAGTTTATCAAGTAGCTCTGAACAGTCTCCATCGTCAGCGCAACGGAGGCAAATGATGAGCGAAATGGAAAGTGTAGCCCAAGTCGGGGATGTCACCATAGGTAAGGAAGCTGGTGGGGATGAGTCACCGGATGCAACGCAGCTGTACCTGAAAGAAATCGGTTACACACCGCTGCTCAGTGCAGAGGAAGAAATACACTTTGGTCGACTTGTGAAAGCAGGTGACGAAGCAGGCCGAAAGCGCATGATCGAAAGCAATCTGCGTTTAGTGGTTAAAATCTCTCGTCGATATCTCAATCGAGGCTTGACTCTTTTGGATCTTATCGAAGAAGGCAATCTTGGTCTGATGCACGCCGTCGAAAAGTTCGATCCTGAAAAAGGCTTTCGATTTTCTACTTATGCTACGTGGTGGATTCGCCAAGCGATAGAACGCGCGATCATGAATCAAACCAGGACAATTCGTCTCCCAGTCCACGTGGTCAAGGAAATGAACTACTACCTTCGCGCGGCGCGCGAGCTTGCGCAAAAACTTGATCATGATCCTAAGCCAGACGAAATTGCTGAGTTGATCGACAAGCCGGTAGAGGATGTACGCCGGATGCTCAAATTGTCTGAGCGCGTAGATTCGATAGATGCCGTGCGTGATGTTGCTGATCGGTCCCGCTTGGAGATGATCCCAGACGACAATTCACCAGACCCAGCAGCTCAGGTCCAACGCAACGATCTGTTCACAAAGCTAGACGGATTATTAGCGGATCTGTCGGAGAAGCACCAGGAAGTCATTTCCCGACGTTTCGGTCTACGCGGTCACCCGCGTTCCACACTTGAAGAGGTTGGTTCGGAAATTGGTCTGACCCGTGAGCGTGTTCGCCAGATTCAAGTAGAAGGGTTAAATCGACTGAGACGATCTCTAGAAGAAAACGGTCTCAGCCCTGAGCAAATTTTTGGCTAGCGTTCCAGGAGGGCGAACTTATCGGGTTTGCCATCCCATTCTTCCGCATCTTCAGGCGCATCTTGCTTCTCTGTGATGTTCGGCCAGGTTTCGGCGAGTTCCGAGTTTAGTTCAAGAAACTGAGTTTGGTTGTCAGGTAGCTCGTCTTCGGAAAATATCGCCTCTGCGGGACATTCCGGTTCACACAGCGCGCAGTCAATGCACTCGTCCGGATGGATGACAAGCATGTTCGGACCTTCATAGAAACAATCCACAGGACAGACTTCCACACAGTCCGTGTGCTTACACTTAATGCAGTTTTCTCCAACGACGAAGGTCATATCTATCTCAATATTGCGAAAGGCGGCTATTTTAGCCAAGAAGAAGTCGAAGTCGAGATCAAATTTCTCGTGCGCGGTCTCGAATTTCGTATAAGAGCTGTAAGGCGTCTCTCGGACTTAGGCTATCAATATCTATTTGGGCCAGCTCTTCGATGATGGGATGCGTGATATTTTCTTCAATTGTTGCAGAGAGCGGCGAACGAGATGGTGTGGTTCCAGCGGCAAAAAGGTCGGCCTGCAAGGGGCTGAATGACTGCTGTTCGTAGGTTTGCAGTCGTTGACGCGCGGCCTGTAAGACTTCACCGGGAACACCAGCGAGCTTTGCTACCTGGATGCCGTAGGATTGGCTCGCGGGTCCGGGCTCGACGCGAAACAAGAAAACGATATCACCACGATGCTCCGTCGCTGAAAGGTGCACGTTCGCGACGTTTTCTAGTAGGTCGGGCAAGCTGGTCATTTCGAAATAGTGGGTAGCGAATAGTGACATCGCGCCTATCTGAGCAAGCCGCTCCGCCGTTGCCCATGCGAGGGCAAGGCCGTCAAAAGTGCTCGTGCCTCGGCCAATTTCGTCGAGTAGTACCAACGACCTATCGGTCGCGTTATGCAAAATGTAGGCAGTCTCCGTCATCTCGACCATGAAGGTCGAACGCCCCCCAGCAAGATCGTCGGCAGCACCTATACGGGTAAAAATCTGATCAATAGGCCCTAGTTCTGCGTGCGCAGCAGGGACGTAGCTGCCGCAATAGGCTAAGAGAGCGATAACCGCAGTCTGACGCATAAATGTTGATTTGCCGCCCATGTTCGGTCCAGTGACCACCAACATGCGACGCTCGGCAGCAAAAACGGTGTCATTACAAATAAAGGGGTCCGAGCTTGCGGCTTTAACCACAGGGTGCCACCCGGCTTCAATGTGAATGCCAGGTTCTGCTCGTAGTTTGGGTGGCGTGAGACCAAGCGTGTAGGCGCGTTCGGCAAACGTACAGAGGACATCAATTGTGGCGAGAGTGTTGATCATTTCGCGCAGACGCGCGAGTTCCGCTTGCAGGGTGGTTAGAATGTCTTCATAGAGTGATTTTTCCAATTGCAGAGATCGCGATTGGGCAGAGAGCGCTTTTTCTTCGAACGTCTTTAGCTCAGGTGTTATGTAGCGCTCGGCATTTTTTAGTGTCTGTCTGCGCACGTATTCGAGTGGAATTGCGTCAGCGGCTGACTTACTCGTTTCGATAAAGTAGCCGTGGACTCGGTTGTAGCCTACTTTCAACGTACTGATGCCAGTACGGTCGCGCTCTGTTTGTTCGAGATCGGCAAGCCAATCTGCTGAATTCTGAGTTAGTGCTTTGAGTTCATCGAGTTCTTGAGAGTATCCTGCGGCTATGAAGCCGCCGTCTCGAATTAGTGCCGGAGGTTCTGACACCAACGCGGTTCTGAGCAGAGTGGCTGCATCATCAAAATCAGATAGCGTTTCGGCCATGTCTGCGACGTCGGTTTGTAGATTACCAATCGCAGACTGTAGGCGGGGAGAATTTTCGAGGGTTTTGTGCAGGCGTGCGAGTTTTCTTGGCGTGGCGTTGCCTAAGCCGATGCGAGTTAAAACGCGGTCTAAGTCTCCAGTACCGTCAAGTATTTCACGGATTGCTTGGAAGTTAGAATTGACCAACGCTGCTCCAATCCAGTCCTGGCGAGCCCGAACTTTTGTCTGATCCTGTAACGGTGCATGTAGCCATTGTTTGAGAAGTCGTGCACCCATAGGCGTTTGGGTGGTGTTGAAAAGCGCGAACAGCGTGTGCTCTTTACCGCCGTTCACACGCTCATCAATTTCTAGATTGCGCCTCGAGTTTGCATCGAGCGCGACAAACTGCTCTGGGCGTATCACCTTGAGGTCGCGCACGAAGTCTAGATCTTGGCATTGGGTTATTTTGCCGTAGGCAAGAACAGCTGCAGCAGCACCAAACGCCGGACTTCCTGCGGGCAGACCAGTTGGTGCTAAAACTTCGAAGCCGAAGTGGTCTTGTAGTCGATGCGCCCCGGAGATTGGGTCGAACTCAAAGTTTGGTAGTTGGGTCACTGGCAGGGCGAGGTTTAGAACATCCCCGTCCTCGGGCAGGACAATCTCGCTCGGTTTAGACTGCTCAATCCAGTCGTACACCGCTTGCTCGCTCGCGTGTTCAGATACTTTGATGTCACAAGCTGTTAGGTTGAGCTCTGCGGTTCCGAACCGTCCCTGCTGTTCGTAAATTGCGAGGACCGTGCTTACCGTCGTGGTGTCGAGTAGGTTTTCGTCGGTCAAAGTGCCTGGTGTAACGATACGTTGTACTTGTCGATCGACCGGCCCTTTGCTGGTCGCCGGATCGCCAACCTGTTCGCAGATCGCGACACTGCGCCCCAACGCAACCAGCCGCGCGAGATAGTTATCGGCCGCATGGTAAGGAACACCGCACATGGGGATTGGTGTGCCCGCACTTTGCCCGCGTGCAGTCAACGTAATATCAAGCAAGTCTGCCGCAAGTTTTGCGTCGTCAAAAAAGAGTTCGTAGAAGTCGCCCATCCGATAGAAGACAAGTTCATTGGGATGCTGAGCCTTGATACCCAAGTACTGCTGCATCATTGGCGTATGCTGATTAAGTTCAGGTTGGATGGCATTCATTGGTTACAGAGCAGCATGTAATTACTGATTGATTCAGTTTTCTTAGGTTGGTAAGTAGTGAACACCAGCGCTTCTACCTGAGTCAACACCGTCTGATTTATTCCCATTTAACTGTGAGTTTTTGACCCGACCATGGCCAAATTTATTAGATTTAACATTGCAGGGGTTGCGAACATGTACTGAATGGATATACAGTACATTCTAAGCCCACGAAATTAACAGGACGTAGATCTATGGCTCGATCCACAATCCCCAAAACTTCTGCAAAAGACAACATAGACACTGGCAAAGATCGTGCGTTGGGTGCAGCCCTCGCTCAGATCGAGCGTCAATTTGGCAAGGGTTCGCTGATGCGTCTCGGTGATCAGGAACAGGTTGCCATCCCCAGTATTTCCACCGGCTCACTTGGTCTTGATATTGCGCTTGGGATAGGCGGACTGCCCCGGGGTCGAGTGGTAGAAATTTACGGCCCCGAGTCGTCTGGTAAAACTACACTCACATTGCAAGTCGTCGCAGAAGCACAAAAGATCGGCGGTACCTGCGCCTTTATAGATGCGGAACACGCTCTTGATCCGATCTATGCACAGGCTTTGGGAGTAGATACAGACGAGCTCCTCGTATCGCAGCCAGATACCGGTGAACAGGCGCTCGAAATTTGCGATATGTTAGTTCGCTCAAGTGCGATTGATGTCATCGTAGTGGATTCGGTCGCAGCGCTAACACCGAAGGCAGAGATTGAAGGTGAGATGGGAGATTCTCATGTCGGTCTGCAAGCACGCTTAATGAGCCAAGCACTACGAAAGATGACAGGTAACATAAAGCAGTCGAATACTTTGGTTATCTTCATCAACCAAATTCGTATGAAGATCGGCGTAATGTTCGGATCTCCTGAAACAACAACCGGCGGTAACGCGCTCAAATTCTATTCATCGGTCCGTCTCGACATACGACGAATCGGTGCAGTGAAGGAAGGGGACGAGGCGATTGGCAACGAAACGCGGGTCAAAGTCGTCAAAAACAAAGTTGCACCGCCCTTCCGGAACTCGGAATTTCAGATTCTTTACGGCAAAGGAATTCATCGCACGGGCGAAATACTAGAGCTGGGCGTCACGCAAGGACTGGTTGAGAAGTCTGGCGCTTGGTACGCGTATAAAAATGACCGCATCGGTCAGGGTCGAAAAAATGCCGCGGACTACCTGGATGAACACCCAGAATTGCGTGAAGAAATTGAAAGCGCATTGCGCGCTGAGCTGTTGCCCACGGCGGTAAGTTCCGCGACCGAAGAGGTAGGCGAGGTTGTGATCCCGGAAGCGGCGCAAGACTCGCTCACTAAGCTAGAAGATATCTAAAGGCCCCGAGTATGGCGCTCAGTAGTGAGGAACATGATGTTTCTGCTGGGCGCAAGCGATCACTCGCAGCAGTGGATTTCTTAGAAACAGATCAACAGACTCAAATTCCGCAACGGCTCTATTCTGCAGCGGTTCGGTATCTGAGTGCGAGAGAGCATACCGCTAGCGAGCTTCGGCAAAAATTTGCGCGAAAGTTCAGTCGGGAATTCTCGGATGAAGAAGTGGACGCGTTGCTTGAGGACTTGCAGGCTCAAGGGTTACAGAGTGATGTCCGTTACGCGGACGTGGCGGTTCGCAGTCGAGTCTCGCGGGGTTACGGTCCTTACTACATAGAACAATCCTTGCGCTCAAAAGGCGTAGCCCCAGAAATCGTGCATGCGACTGAATCTTGGCAATCTACCGACTGGCTAGACGTTGCACGACAACTAAAAGAACGGAAGTTCTCATCCGTCACCAAAGAAACCCGGTATGAAGACCCGAAGGCTTGGCAAAAAGCCGTGCGAACATTACAACAGAGGGGCTTTTCCTCGGCCATCGTCGCGCGTGTAATCGGAGACTGAGGCTACTGCCAATTGGCTAGTCATCACGTATAATCGCCCGCCTTTTCAGCCAGCAGTGTGCAGCAAATCATGAAGACTTCAGAAGTACGGGATGCGTACTTAGGATTTTTTGAGGAACGTGACCACAAGGTCGTGGATTCAAGTTCGCTCGTGCCGTCTGACGATCCTACGCTGCTCTTTACTAACGCAGGCATGAATCAGTTTAAAGACCCGCTCTTAGGTCGATCTGATCCAGGTTACAAGCGCGCGGTTACTTCGCAAAGATGTGTCCGAGCTGGTGGTAAACACAACGATCTAGAAAATGTGGGTTACACGGCAAGACACCATACGTTCTTTGAAATGTTGGGGAACTTTAGCTTCGGCGACTACTTCAAAGAAGAAACTATCAGTTGGGCTTGGGAATTTGTCACGCAAGTTCTCGGGCTGCCAGAAGAGAAAATTTGGGCGACGGTTCATCCTACCGATGCGGACGCACGCGAACTGTGGCTTAAGAAGATTGGGTTACCTGAAGAGCGGGTCATTGATCTGGAAGAAAACTTTTGGACGATGGGAGATACCGGTCCTTGTGGTCCGTGTACGGAATTGTTTTTCGATCATGGACCCGAAGTTGCAGGAGGTCCACCAGGGTCGCCAGATGAAGATGGCGATCGTTATATCGAGTTTTGGAACCTTGTCTTCCCACAATTTGATCGTTCGGCAGATGGTGTACTAACACCTCTACCTCAGCCGGGGGTGGACACTGGGATGGGTTTAGAACGCGTTGCTGCGATCATGCAAGGTGTCCATAGTAACTATGAGATAGACATGTTTCGGTCGATCATTACGCGGGCGGGTAGTTTCGCGGGAAACATGAGCGTGAATGAAATGATCGCGAATCCCTCTCTCCGGGTCATTGCCGACCATATCCGATCTAGTGCATTTCTTATTGCGGATGGGGTTATTCCGGGAAACGAAGATCGCTCTTACGTCTTACGTAGAATCATTCGACGTGGGCTACGTCACGGAAACAAGCTCGGTATACGAGAACCGTTTTTCTACAAAGTCGTCGACGCGCTTGTTAATGAAATGGCTGAAGCCTACCCCCTGCTAGGAGAAAGACAGAAGCAGGTTGAGGATGTGTTGCGTACCGAGGAAGAGCGATTTAGTGAAACACTAAACCAAGGCATGACAATGCTAGAAGCCCACATCAAGCAACTGAAGGGGCAACAGATTGCTGGAGAAACTGTCTTCCAGCTCTACGACACCTTTGGCTTTCCAGCGGATTTGACGGCTGACATTGCTCGAGAGCGCGGTCTGACCATCGACCATGATGGGTTTGAGAAAGCGATGGAGGAGCAACGGTCCCGCGGCAGGGCTGCAGCTTCGTTTTCGACCAATCTTGGGCAACGTATTAGTGTCACCCAGGATGTTGAGTTCTTAGGTTATGAGACTCTCACCTGCGATGCGTGTGAAGTGTTAGCGGCATTCGATATTGATGGCGAACCTGTTGAGGAACTAAGCGCTGATCAAGAAGGGGTGTTGGTATTAGACAAAACACCATTCTATGCAGAATCCGGTGGGCAAGTTGGCGATCAGGGTTATTTGATAAGTGGCAACAATCGCTTTCTCGTCCACGACACGCTGACTTCTGTGGGTCAGAACATCCACGTGGGTCGCATGGAAGCAGGGGTAATTGGTGCTGGTATTTCGCTCAGCGCGGAAGTCGGTACCGCTCGCCGCGCGGACATACGCAGTAATCACTCTGCGACACATCTCTTGCATGCGGCACTTCGTAAAGTGCTCGGATCCCATGTCGAGCAGCGCGGTTCTTTGGTCAATGAAGAAAAGTTGCGCTTCGACTTTTCACATACGGGGGCTGTGACTCCGGACGAGTTACGCGAGATAGAACTAATCGTCAATAACGAAATTAGGGCTAATAGCCTCGTTGAGACCCGCCTCATGAGTTATGACGAAGCACTTGAACAGGGAGCGATGGCTCTGTTTGGTGAGAAGTATGGTGACAACGTCCGCGTTCTTTCCATGGGTAGTGGATTTAGTGTTGAGCTCTGTGGCGGGACGCATGTATCCCGGACGGGGGACATCGGTTCCCTTTTCATCACAGCGGAGACCGGTATTGCCTCAGGTGTGCGGCGGATAGAAGCTGTTTCGGGGCTGGGTGCGTTTTCGCACGCCCGAGCCCAGAGCGATGAGCTTGATCACCTCGCGGCGCTGCTCAAGAGCGCCTCCGGCGATGTTGTGTCGAAAGTTGCAGCGATGTTGCAGGACCAGAAAGCGCTACAAAAGCGAGCAGATCAGTTTGCGCAAGAGCTTGCGTCTAAGACGAGCTCATCCATTGCGGATAATATCCAAATGATAGAAGGCATTGCCGTATTAGCAGCGGAAGTTGCGGGTGACAACAAGTCCATGATGCAAACCTTAGACACGCTGAAATCTGCAAACGCCGATAGTGTCTTCGTCCTCGCCCAAAACCAAGGCGGAAAGGTGAGCATGGTGACCGCAGTTACTGGAGCGGCGCAGGACAAACTATCGGCGCCGGATGTGCTCAACGAAGTTGGTGCACTTGTTGGGTTGAAAGGCGGCGGGCGTCCTGATCTCGCTCGTGGTGGTGGCGGCGATAAACCAGAGCAGTTGGTGGATGCGCTGCAGAGCACGTATGAAATCGTGGCTACAAAACTGGCCTAACTGATGAGTTTAATCGTTCAGAAGTACGGTGGTACAAGTGTTGGCGATCTTGATCGCATCAAGGGTGTTGCGCTGCGCATTAAAAGGTACAAAGACAAAGGCCATCAGGTTGTTGTAGTTGTTTCCGCCATGTCGGGGGAAACCAATCGATTAGTTACGATGGGAGAAGAAATTTCCGTTGGTCAGCCAAACGCGCGTGAAATGGATGTCCTAACAGCATCTGGTGAGCAAGTGAGCGTGGCGCTCTTATCTATGGCCTTACAAGATACCGGCATTGCAGCGAAATCGATGCTGGCGGATCAAGTGGGAATTAAGACCAACAGTAGTCATGGACGCGCGCGCATCGCTGAAATCGAAGTTGAGCCAATTAGAAAGAACTTAGAGGCTGGTATTGTTTCGGTGGTGGCAGGCTTCCAAGGTGTTGACTCAAAGGGCAACATAACAACGTTAGGTCGCGGCGGGTCTGATACGTCTGCTGTCGCACTCGCTGCCGCACTGGAAGCAGATGAATGTGAAATCTGTACGGACGTCGATGGCGTCTACACAGCGGATCCGCGGCTTGTGGATTCTGCACGGCGCATGGAAACGGTAACGTTCGAAGAAATGTTAGAGCTAGCCAGTCTCGGGTCGAAAGTCCTACACCCGCGTTCGGTCGAGTTTGCCGGTAGATACCAAGTACCTCTAAGGGTGCTTTCGACGTTTGAACCAGGTCCAGGCACGTTGATTACGACAGAGGAAAGCAATATGGAGCAGCCGTTAGTATCGGGTATCGCGCACGCGCGCGACGAGGCTAAAATCACGGTCAGTGGGGTCCCGGATATACCTGGAATAGCTTCCAAAATATTGGGTCCGGTGAGCGATGCGGATATCGAAGTTGACATGATTGTGCAAAACACCGGTGTCGATGGTCTAACGGACTTCACGTTCACAGTTAAGCGTCAGGACTACGCGCGTGCGGTCGCCACGCTCGAACCAATCTGCAAGGCAATCAAAGCGGCGGGTATTACTGGTGACAATGAGATCGCGAAGGTATCTATCGTCGGTGTAGGTATGCGTTCCCACGCCGGTGTTGCAACAAAAATGTTCGACTGCTTAGCGCATGAGAACGTAAATATCCAAATGATCTCGACTTCGGAAATAAAGATCTCTGTTGTAGTAGCAGAAAAATATATGGAATTGGCGGTTAGGGCTCTACACTCGGAGTTCGGGTTGCAGGAAGGTGCCAGCGTAGCGGAATAAGCAAGCTAGCAAACTAAACTCAGCGGTCAGGCAAGGAGAGGTGTGTGCTGATACTGACGCGCAGAGTAGGTGAAACGCTGATGATCGGCGATGAGATTACGGTCACGGTGCTTGGTGTGAAAGGCAATCAGGTGCGCATTGGTGTCAATGCGCCGCGTGATGTTGCCGTGCATCGAGAAGAAATCTACGACAAAATTCAAGAGACCAGCGAGACTGACAGTAAGGACGAAGTGCCTTAGGCAGCCTTGTGCATCGTGACGACTGGCGGCGGTTCATCGCCGATAGCGTCCGTATTCAATGCTGTCAGCGCTGCGGCTTTGTCCTCTTCGTCAAAAACTCGAGTCGTTAGACAAAACTCGACCATAATTTCATTCGGGTCATCTACATAGATCGATTTGCACCAATGATGGTCTATCTCCACCACGTCATATCCAGCCGAGTTTATTCGTTCAATGGCCGCCTGAAAGCCAGCTTCGCCATCCACACCGAATGCAATGTGGTTACTCCAACGCGGTAGCCCAAGACCTTGCGATATGGAGGTGGGAAACTCGTTGCCAATTGTTTCGCTGTGTATTTCCCAGAACGCCATCATCTCACCGTTACCTGTATCGTAGAAAAAATGCTTGGCCCAGTCTTCACCTGGTCCGGTTTCGGCCTTTTCCACACGCACCAATTCGAATCCCATGGCGTTAGTATAAAACTTGTGTGTAGCTTGCATATCCGTGGTTGCGATCGCGATGTGATGGAAGGACATGTGCATTCCTCTTGGTCAAAGTGCAATGGCAGTAGAGTAAGGCAAACAAGGGAAGGATCCAATGTGTGAAGGTCGTGCATTCACAGAGAGTTGAATCAAAGTCCACCCCCTACGACAATTTTTAAAAGGAGCCAAGGCTCTCAAAAAAAATGGCGGAGAGGGAGGGATTCGAACCCTCGATAGGGGTTACCTATACTCCCTTAGCAGGGGAGCGCCTTCAGCCACTCGGCCACCTCTCCGTGAGGCGCGCTATTGTACCTACATGGCCAAGCCGATTGCCAATATCTCAGGCCTCTTTGGCATTTTCTTCGCCACTATCTTCGTCGGTGCCCACACCGACGAGTTGATACTTCTTTAGATAGCCTCGGAGCTGGTGATAAGTGAGACCAAGGAGTTCAGCTGCCTTTCTTTGATTGTGCTTGGCTTCACCCAAGGCGCTGTTGATGAGTTCCATTTCATGGTCCTTCGTGAGCTCTTTTAAGTCGATTGGCCAATCTGCTGGGCTCTGTGGTGTGCTCTGTTTCAACGCACCGTTTCTTGTTGATGTGTCATTCTTCGGTCGGAAGGGCGAAGCAAATGGGTCGAAATTGACTTCCTCAACTTCGTCCTCAGGTTCTGTGCGATAGACACAGCGTTCAATCACATTCTTCAGTTCTCGGATATTGCCAGGCCATGGGTATCTTTGTAGCTCAGCCATCACCTCGGATGCGAACCCTGGGAAAAGTTCTCTCCCGAGCTCCTTGGCCATGTTCACCGCGAAGTGGTCTGCCAGCAGTGCGATATCTTCTTCACGTTCGCGCAGCGGCGGTAAAGTGAGTACGTCGAACGCAAGTCGATCGAGCAAGTCAGAGCGGAATTTTCCTTGAGCCGCGAGGCTTGGTAGATCCTGATTGGTTGCGGCGATAAGACGAACGTTGCAGGTCAGAGTTTTACTACCGCCGACCCGTTCGAATTCACCGTATTCAATAATGCGAAGGAGCTTTTCTTGTACCAACATCGAAGTGGTGGCGAGTTCGTCCAGGAAAAGGGTGCCCCCATGTGCTCTCTCAAAACGGCCGTGATGGGTCTTTGTTGCACCAGTGAAAGCACCAGCATCGTGGCCGAACAATTCGCTTTCCATTAAGGATTCGGAGATGGCAGCGCAATTCATTTTTACGAACTGACCCTCCCAACGGTTGGATAGGAAATGTAGTCTTGAGGCGATGAGTTCTTTGCCAGTGCCGCGTTCGCCGACTAAGAGAACAGGCTTTTCCAGCGGCGCGATGAGAGAAACTTGTTCAAGAGTCCGCAAAAAAGTGGGGGACTCTCCCAACATACGTTCGTTTTCTGGACGCATTGTGATAAATGACCAAATATTGGTGAGAAATACTATAAGGGTTGTCGCAGAAAAAAGCTCTGGAATATATTGTCTTTATAATTCAAAGGCTTATGACGAATTAACCTAGTTGGCACGGATTCTGTAAAGAGTGAGTAGGTGAGTTAGCAAGGTGAAGTAGTTGAAGCCTTTCGAACTCAGTCTGAAATGTTAACGGAGGCAATTGCGAAACATGAGTATTTTTTCTCGCATGAGCGACATCATCAATTCCAACATCAATGCAATTCTCGATAAGGCAGAAGATCCGGAAAAGATGGTGCGGCTCATCATTCAAGAAATGGAAGAGGCGCTGGTAGAGGTGCGTAGCACGTCTGCTCGTGCAATCGCAGATCGAAAAGAACTTGAGCGGCGTAGAGATTGGCAAGACGCTGAAGCCCAAGAGTGGGAACGCAAAGCAGAGGTGGCTGTCGTTAAAGGTCGTGACGATCTAGCGAAAGGCGCCCTTGTGGAGAGTAATAAGGCACGTGAAGCAATATCTTCGCTTTCTGAGGAGCTGGAAGTACTTGAAGGCACCTTGGCGAAGTTAAATGAAGATGTAGGTGCTTTGCAGGCGAAGATCAAGGATGCCAAGGCACGGCAGAACGCGATAATCGTACGCGGTAAGGCTGCGCAGACGCGTCTTGGCGTTCGGCGTACGCTGAGCGACCACAACATTGATGATGCGATCGCGCGCTTTGAATTGTACGAGCGCAAGATGGATGATCTAGAAGGTGAGATTGAGGCCTATGACATGGGTCAAAAAACACTTTCAGACGAGATCGCAGAACTGGAAACTGATGAAGACGTCGACGAGCAATTGAACGAGCTGAAGGCAAGAATGGCCGGTCAGAACGATACCGGTGCTGATGTCGTTGAAGTCAACTCGAACAACAATTAGGAGCCACTATGGACGGCATTGTCGTCGCCTTCTTTGTGCCAGCGGTAATTTTTATGGTGTTTGTCGCACCGGCGTGGATCTTTCTCCACTACCGCAGCAAGGGCCACGCGCAAGGCGCATTGTCTGAAACGGAGCGTGCGGATCTAGAAACACTGGCTCTGCAAGCTGAACGAATGCTTGAACGCATAGATACCTTGGAAGCCATCTTGGATGCTGAAACTCCAGATTGGCGCAAACAAGATCCCGGGAGCGAAATTGAACGATAGCGAAAATAATCGCGGGGACCGTTCGGAGCGCGAGCGTGAAGGAAGAGATTTTTCCGTCGCGATGACGCGCTTAGAAAAAGCTGTGCAAGAACTTGTCACAGCAACAACGGGTGAGATAACTGATCGAGCAACATCTTTGCTAGACGATACAAGCAAGCGCTTAGAGTCTGAGCTTAGGTTGAAGCGAGTCGCGGACGAACACCCAGAAGAACAACCCGCCCACGAGCAGCGACGTAGACGGCACCGCCATCGTCATCGATTTAGCGACTCACGTAGAGGTGGAGAGCTGTACATCGATCCTTCGGATGAAAAGGTAGCAGGCGTTTGTGCCGCTCTCGCAAGATACTTCGGAGTTGAAACCTGGATTATGCGTATGGGCGCACTGACTGGACTGATTTTTGTCCCTGGCGTCATTTTTCCAGCCTATTGGATCGCCTACTTCGTGATGGAGAAAAGGTCTGATGGTACGGTCAAGTCCAAACGCAAGCGTCGTCGTCGAGGTTCGCGTATGCGACGAAGAGCGGAGAAACGACAAGCGAGCGCAATAAGAGAAGATGAAAACGATATGACTCATGAATCTTTTGATGAGGAATTGGCGGATGACGGACCGGTCGTGAAGACCCGATTAAACTTCAATCGAGGATCAAATTCTGACGGTGAACCGCCCTTCAATGCGGGTCGAGGCTTACGACATATCACAACTGATATGACTCAGGCAGAGCTACGACTGCGACGGTTGGAATCCTTTGTTACATCCGACAAGTATGAGCTGCACAAGGAGCTTGCGAAAATTGAACGAGAAGGTAGTACGACATGAACGCACACCTTGAAAATTACCGGTCAATCACGTTTTCCTTGAGCGTCGGCCTGATCTATCTCTCCATCATGACGCTTGCTTGGGCTGAGACGCCACTGGATCAAGACGGGACCAAGAGCGATTTTTCCGCGATCCACGTCACGGGTCCACTGATCGTAAACGTGACGCAAGGTGAAAAAACTGGCGTCGATCACGAGTCTCAAGCTGTACGGGTTGACTATGCCGACGATGCCCTTTTTATTGAAGCTAGACCTGCTGATGGCAATACGGATTCTCCAATTATCTGGATAACGCTGCCGGAACTCTCTGAACTCACCGTGCAAGGGGCGAGTGAGATTGCGTTGGATGGTTTTTCCGGGGATACGCTTGTCATAGACGCGGTAAACCATGATGGCGGCTACGGCAAAATTACAGGGTCGCGCATTAGTTATACCCATCTACTTGTATCGGCTAATGGGCGATTTGAATTTGATCTTGCTGGCAAGGTGACGCACCAAGATGTGAGTATCCACGGCGCAGGGGTCTACGGTGCGGAAGGTCTCCTTAGTGAAACATCAATCGTTGCGATAACCGGTGTCGGTGTACTACATGTTTGGACTGAACGATGGCTAGATCTTGACGTCGATGGTCAGGCTCAAGTCAGCTATAACGGAGCTCCCTGGGTGAATAAACAAGTCTCCGGCAACGTCAATCTCAACTCAAATTTTACTGAGTTTTCGACGTCCCTGTAGTTTCTACTTCGATCGGTTCAGAGAGCAATCGATCGGGCCGGTCGGTAAAAACCCCACTAACGCCCATCGCTGCGGACCGTTTTGCACTGCGTACCGTGTTGACGGTGTATACCCAGACCTCAAACCCAGCGTCGCGAATCTCGGCGACTCGCTTGGCAGTTGTTATGCGTCGAGAAAGATTCACCCCAGAGGCGTGCAGGGTTGCGGCAGTTCGCAGCCAGTCAGACCGCCATCTATCAAAGAGCGGAGCTACCGCGGTCTTTATGTCTACCTGTCTAAAATCGCTCAGTTCGCTGTGATTGAAAGACGAAACCAGAAAATTAATGCCGGGCCCCTCGATCCCAGTGATGAAATCGGCTACTGGGAGGGCTGTAGCCCTACCTTTCAATTCAATATTTAGTGTGACTGTCTCGGGTGAGACACCAGCGTTCAGACACCAAGTCAGTATTGCGTCCGTCGTTTGGTCCAGCGTTGGGACAGGAGCGCCGCCAGCATCGGCCAGGGCTAATTCTTGCGCGGTATAGTCGGAGACTTGCCCAGCCAAGTTTGTGGTTCTCGCAAGTTCACGGTCGTGAATTACGGCAAGGCGGTGTCCTTCGGTTGAATCTTTCACGACGTGAACGTCCAGCTCGAGGTATCGGCAACCCAACTCGAGCGCATGCAAAAAAGAAGGGATCGTGTTTTCGGAAACAAGTCCTGCGGCTCCGCGATGGCCAATAATCTTGAGTTGCAATATGGGCACCCCACCCCGAGTTAGCTCTGGCATGCTACCGCAGTGCGATCTAGATGCGAATTCCCATAAGCAGACTGATAGAATGTCGCCCATGAGCTACGAAGTCTTAGCGAGAAAATTACGCCCCTCAGGATTTGACGCATTGGTCGGACAAGATCACGTCGTGCGAGCATTGACGCATGCTCTAGATCAAGGGCGGCTGCACCACGCCTATCTGTTTACTGGGACCCGCGGCGTTGGCAAAACGACAATTGCTCGGATTCTGGCAAAAGCACTCAACTGCGAAAAGGGTATCAGCTCCCAGCCGTGTGGCGAGTGTTCGGTCTGCAACGAAGTCCGAGAAAATCGTTTTCTTGATCTTATTGAAGTCGATGCAGCCTCACGTACCGGTGTCGACGACACGCGTGAGCTTCTCGAGAATGCCCAGTACATGCCGACGCGTGGTCGGTACAAGGTGTATCTCATCGACGAGGTTCACATGCTTTCGACAGCAAGCTTTAACGCTTTGCTCAAAACTCTCGAAGAGCCGCCGGAACACGTGAAGTTTCTTTTGGCCACGACAGATCCGAAGAAAGTTCCCGCAACGGTGCTGTCTCGTTGTTTGCAGTTCCAACTGAAAAACATGTCGCGTCAAGTTATCGAGGAATACCTCGGATCTGTGTTGGTGAACGAAGAGATTGTTTTTGACGAAGGTGCGCTCAAAGTCATTGCCCGGAGCGCTGCTGGAAGCATGCGGGATGCGCTTAGCCTGACAGATCAGGCTATCGCGTATGGAGAAGGCGCGCTTTCCGAAAAAGACGTAACCGATATGTTGGGGATCGTCGGCGATCAAGATGTTGAAGTCATCCTCGATGGTTTGCGGGCTGGCGACGCGAGTCAACTGTTAGTGTCAAGTGCAGAGCTCGCTGAGCAAAATGCCGACTTTGGTGAATTGTTGGGGCGACTCGCAGAAGCACTTCACCATATGGCTGTCGCCTCTGCTACAGGATCTAACTCTGAAAGGTTCGCGGATGAAGAAATCCAGCTCCTATACCAAATTGCGCTTATGGGCTCCCGTGACATAGATCTAGCACCAGAGCCTCGTAGCGGGTTTGAAATGACGTTGTTACGCATGTTGACCTTTGCGCCCAGCCGAGATTCTTCCGTCGGACCCTTGGACTCTGGGGCGAAAGATAAGGAGACGGAATCAGCCAATCGCGAGGACGTGGGAGATTCAGCACCGGCAAGTGCGAAATCGAGCGAAGAACAAAACCGCAATCAGACGCAAAAGACAGCGCAAGACAAAACCCGCGACAACAATAAAGACCAAGACCAAGACCAAGACCAAGACCAAGACCAAGACCAAGACCAAGACCAAAACCAAGAGCAGGAGCCAGCCCGTTCTGTTGCAGACTCAAGCACCGAAGCTGAGGTGCATGGCGCCGATACAGTAGATGAGTCCGCGCCCGTGATATTGCACGATGGTGTGCACTGGTACGAGATTGTAATGGCTCTGCCTATTGGCGGAGTCAGTCGCATGATTTGCGAAAATGCGGCCTTGGTTGAGTTTGCGCTGCCCAGGATAGCCTTGTGTCTGGCCACTCAGCACGAAACGTTGCTCAGTGAGAATCAACGCATTCAACTCGAGAGGGCGCTCGTGAGTTATTTCGAGCAGGAAGTCGTGTTGGAAATTGAATTGGGGCAACCGCAAACGGAGACTCCGGCGGAGCGAAGTGATCGTGTTGCGCGAGAAAGACAGATGGCCGCTGAGACGACGATTGAGCAAGACCCCACAGTTAGCCAGCTCTTAGAGGAATTTGGCGGTCAGGTGGAAGACATACGTCCGATTTAGCATTTCGGCATTTGGGGACGAGAAAGAGAATATGAGGCAATTGAGATGAAAGGCATCGGAGATTTGATGAAGCAGGCGCAGGAGATGCAGTCAAAGCTTGCGGATGCTCAGGCAGAGATGGCACGGATCGAGGTAGTCGGTGAGAGCGGTGCTGGGATGGTTAAAGTCACAATGAATTGTCGATATGGCGTGACGAAGGTCGACATCGATCCGAGTCTGATGACCGAAGATCGCGAAATTTTGGAAGATTTGCTAGCAGCTGCCTGTAACGATGCGACTCGTCGTGTAGAACAAACGCAGACTGAAAAGATGTCGGCTTTAACCGGTGGTATTAACTTGCCGTTTGGAAATCTCGGCGGCTAATGTCAGTTATCGACAATCTCATCTCAGCCCTCCAGGTACTACCTGGCGTTGGACCAAAGTCCGCGCAACGGATGACTCTTTTTTTGTTGCAAGCCCAGCGACCAGGTGGCTTGGAGCTCGCGACCGCCTTAACAAGTGCGATGCAAGAAGTACGAGAATGTTCTGTGTGCCGAAACTTTACGGAAGCTGCAATATGTCGGATTTGCAATGATGGTGGTCGGGATCCACGACTGCTCTGTATTGTGGAGTCTCCAGCAGACGTCCTGGCGTTTGAAACAGCCGGTGGCTTCTCTGGTAGATACTTTGTGTTACACGGCAAGTTGTCACCTCTTGATGGCATCGGCCCGGAGGATCTGGGGCTTGTTCAACTGGGACGCCTGATACAAGGAGAAGTTGATGGTGCGGCGGACGGTGATAAGAATCGTGTTGAAGAAGTCATCCTTGCAACTAATCCAAACGTCGAAGGTGAAGCGACCGCACATTACATTGTGCAAATGTTGAGTGCAGAACCCGTGGTTGTGTCGCGGATTGCCCACGGCGTGCCGCTTGGTGGCGAAATCGAATATACCGATGGAGGAACCTTGGCTCATGCGCTACAGGGACGACGCAATATCGGTTGAGTGGATATCGGACAACGAGGCCCTAGAGGAAGCTTGCGGAAGGATCGGTTCAGTGTTGGCGTTAGACACTGAGTTCATGCGGACGAATACGTATTACCCAGTACCTGGGCTGTATCAAATAGGCCTGGAGGACGTTGTCTTTCTTGTTGACCCCCTAGCGATTACTGAATGGGAGCCGCTCAGAGAGGTATTTGAGGACCCTTCAATTGTAAAAATAATGCATGCGTGTTTGGAGGACTTGGAACTTCTCTATCACCATCTTGGCACGCGGCTGCAACAGGTCTTTGATACGCAATACGCGAATGCGTTTGTCACCGATCGCTTTAGCTTGAGCTATGCGGGCCTAGTTGAAGAGCGTCTTGGTGTGTCTCTGTCTAAACATGAAACTCGGTCAGATTGGTTGCAACGCCCTCTTAGTGAGGAGCAGGTAGAGTACGCGGTTGAGGACGTGATTTACTTGCCAGCGATTTATGAGGCATTGAAAGCGGAGCTTGAAGAGCGCGACCGACTGTCTTGGTATTATGATGATATGGCCGATCGGCAGCGTTATGACCCGATCAACCCCGCAGAATACTATCGCAATTTGAAACGGGGTTGGCAGCTCTCCGAGGAACAGTTAGCGATGTTTCAAAGCTTGTGCCAATGGCGCGAGCACACTGCGCAGAGTGAGAATGTGCCGCGTAACAGAGTTGTCTGGGACGAACATCTCTTTAACTTTGCTCAGCTTGATGAGTTAAGCGAGGCGGATGTGCGCGCAGCACTTCCTGGTAGTGTCGCGCGAAAATACGCAGAGCCTTTGGTCGCTGCGAGTCGTACCACGGCCGCTATGTCGGTACAGCCACTTCCGATACCCTTAACCTCGGCCCAAGGAATTGTTGTAAAAACATTGCGCACGATCGGTCTCGAGAAAGCCACGTCCCTAGAGATGGCGCCGGAATTGATCTGTCGAAAAAGAGACTTGGAAGAGTGTGTTCGGGTTCATGCCAAAATGGGACAGTTGTCAGACACGTATTCTACGTGGCGGATTGAAATCGTTGGCGATGATTGCCTATCAATTCTTGATGCCAGTGTGGTATAGCTCGAGAGGGCTGAAAATGCGATGTAGTTATTGGAGGTTACGGAAGTGGCGTTAGAAGTTGATGTTTTCAAGAGCCCTCGACGTGATAATACCTACCTGATGTTGCCTGCTGATGCGAGTCTGGATTCCGTCCCAGAGCAACTGCAAACTCAATTTGGTGAGGCGAAACCGTTTCTCCGGTTTAAGCTTGATCAAGATCGACACTTGGCGCAGGCCGACCCCCAGGCTGTCTTGGCTGCTATACAAAGCCAAGGCTTCTATCTACAACTACCGCCAAACAAAGATGAAACCGGAGACTAGGTTCTGGGAACAAAAGTCGCTCGTTGAGCTGAACTCGGTGGAATGGGAGCAACTCTGTGATGGCTGTGGCCGTTGTTGCATGCTCAAGTTCGAAGATGAAGAAACGGATGAAGTAACCTATACGGCCATGGTCTGCCATTTGCTAGATATGGAAGAAATTAGATGCACAAAGTATCCGCAGCGCCACGACCTAGTTCCAGATTGTGTTGTGCTCGATGCTGCACGCGCTGAGTCCTTTGGTTGGCTGCCGAAGAGTTGTGCTTATCGCCGCATGGCAGAAGGGCGGGGTCTTGCGTGGTGGCACCCGCTCGTCTCGGGTACAAGCGAATCAGTTGTCGACGCAGGTATTTCTGTGCTTGGCCGCGTGGTGCCAGAGGACCACGTTCACCCTGAAGAGCATGAATCTATGGTTGTGACTTGGGTGGATTACTAAGTGTCGAATTATGCCTTGGCATGGGTGGTTGTGGTTTCGTTTGGTTTAGGGGGTGCTTTCGTGCTGCATCGGTTGCTTTACCACACGAAGTGGTTGATCAAAGCGCCTGTGCTTGGGGCAACGCTAGCAATGTTCATCGCCGCCGCCCCAGTCCCACGGTTCGAGGGCCATTTTGCGCCAGCGTTTATCGTGTTTGTTTTTGAACTGCTGTTCCAAATCGATGGGCAACCCAACACGGCAGGTGGAATTCTTCTCCTCGCTATAGTGTTCGGTGCGTTGGCGGCTTGGCTCGTTGCGTTTGTAGTGCGCAAAAAACCTGATCAGGGCCATCCGGCCGAACAAGGCGTGGGTCCTAGCCGCAGCTCACGCTAAGGCTCGTTGAAGTTCCCCGGCAGATTGGCCGTCTAAAGATCCGGGTCGAAATCCCTGCACCTCTCAAATCGACTGCTAGAATTTATAGATACCCATGGATGGGATGTTTGCATGCGCTCGAGTGTCAAAAATATGACACTAATTTTTTTTCTGGTTCTGGGCTTCATATGGAGTTCAGTGGCAAGTGCTGCGCCTGATTTACGAATTGTTATCGAAATGACCGAACGGGTTCAAGCTGCCGATGAACTCGAGCTCCGGTCGCATCTCGTGCGCGAGGTCGTGAATTTCTTGCCCCTTGATGGCACCGGTAGCGTTTGGGGTTATTCCGGTACGACCCAAAGGATGGTCAATCATGGCAAAACCGATCGTATGTGGCGCCAGGTTGCGGACATCCACGGCCGGCACTTGGCCGCACGGGGCCGTCGTGCAGATCCTGAGTCGGCATTAGGTCTTGCCCTGTGGGATTTCGAGAAGGTTGATCGAGGTCCGATAGATGTGATCTGGGTGAGTTCAGGGCACATTGAACTTGCCAATGGTCAAGACGGTGGCCAAAGCCGGGATCGGTTGCTGGCGGAATTCGCGGTTAAACTTCAATCCAAACGAGTGCGTCTGCACGCCATGGCGGTAGGTGCGACAGCGCCAGAAGATTTTGGCTTGATGCGACAGTTGGCGGAAGCCAGTGGCGGGCTCTTTCGGGAAGTGACTTCAGTTTCAGGGGCTCGGAGCTTTGCCGAAGATGTTCTACGTCTAGTTGGAGCGCATGCTGAAGCGCTCGTCGATAGCAAGGGGCGTTTCCAAATCGGACCAGGGACGGAGCGTTTCACCGTTATGTGGGAAGCCGGTGCTAAAGGATCAGGTTTGCGTTCTCCAAGCGGCGAGACATTCAGTCGGATGAAGCCTTTAGCAACAGGCCGATGGCTACTGGCGCACGACTATGAAATGGCCACCATTGAGAACCCGGAGCCAGGGTGGTGGGAGGCGACAGGTGAAACACATAAAGTTGGTGTGTGGTCAGAATTAGAATTCTTAGTCGAAGGGTTGGTCTCACCCGTCGTACCGACAGATGAAACTTCCGCCTCGCTGCGGTTGTTTAGTGAGGGTGAGGAGCTGCGCTCAGCAGCGTTCCTGGATTTGTTGGATGTGCGTGCTTGGCTAGTCAAAGGTGGTGATAAGCAGGCGCTGCCTGTGGATCGAGATGGATCAAGTTACGAAATCTATTGTGTGCACCTGGAAGATGGGCCGCATGAACTTGAGATCGGAGTTATTGGCCCCACGTTTGCACAAAGTACGGTCAAGCCCTTTGTGGTGCGTAACCCGCTGCGGGCAGACATTCGCACTGGCACGGATTCAGCTGCTGCCTGGGTTTCATTTAGTCACCCAGACATTGACTATCGAACTATCAAAGCCAGCGCAAAAGTGCGCAAACCACCCCAACTTGGCGTCATCGTACCTGGCCAAAAGATGCCTGGCGGTATCTGGCAAGTCCCTATTCGGGTCGCTGACGGAATTTTAGAAATCACCTTCTCAATATCTGGTAACTATTTGAATGGAGAAGGTTTTTTTCTGAAAACGAAGCCTACTGCGCTAACCTTGCCTCTATCCGAAGGACAAGTCGAGACCTTCCTGTTTGATGCGAACGGGAAGCGCTTGAGTGAACAGAGAGAAGCACCGATCGCGCCCGAGCCGATTGCACATTTTGTTGCGTCTTCTCCTGAGGATCTCTCGATTGGTGCGCTTGGCGCCAGCGAAATTTCAGCTCAAAATCAGCGTGAGCAGGTCGAGCCAACGACCGTTGTTTCGAAAGCCATAAGCCTACCTGTGTGGTTTGTCGGGGTTATTTCCCTGATAAATTTGCTGTTGGTGGCTGGGATTTGGTGGTTTTTAAAACCTTCGGGACTCGTGCTAGAACCGCTTGTGCAGTCCGATTCTGAAGAGCCGCAACCGGCTTAGACGTTTTCCCGCACTTGCGACCCTTTTAGGGGTCAATTAAAGTACTTCCTTACGCTATGAGCGTCGCGCCGTGTGGGTACACAAAATGTAACCTGCCTACCTGTACGTTCCAGCCCTAAGATTCCTCTTGGTACCAGTCCGGGTAAGACCTGACAATCTAGGTCCTGGTGGAGTTTGGAACAACGATTTGATCCGTGGGGAAGCGGGTTAAAATTGGAACTGGAAAAGCAGACGTAAGCTCCATAGAGCAGTAGAACAACAAACGAGTAACTAACGAGTAAATTAATGATCTTTGAAAGTACAGAAGAATACATCTCGACCGACGAACTAAGCATGGCGGTCGACTCCGCAGTGAAGTTAGAACGACCACTCCTGATTAAGGGTGAGCCAGGTACCGGAAAGACGATGCTTGCTGAGCAAGTTGCAGCCAGCTTGAATATGGAGCTCATTGAGTGGCACATCAAGTCGTCTACCAAGGCGATTAACGGCCTCTACGAATATGACGCGGTCTCACGACTGCGCGATTCCCAGTTGGGTGACGAGCGAGTCAAAGACATTCGCAACTACATCAAACAGGGTAAACTTTGGGAAGCTTTCGATCGCGACGAGCGCTGTGTATTGCTCATCGACGAAATTGACAAAGCAGACATCGAATTCCCGAATGACCTTCTGCAAGAATTGGATCGCATGGAGTTCTATGTTTACGAACTTGGTGAAACAGTAAAAGCGAAGCAACGTCCAATTGTGATCATCACATCGAACAACGAGAAGGAACTACCCGACGCGTTCTTGCGACGTTGCTTCTTCCACTACATCAATTTTCCCGATAGAGACACAATGCAACAAATCGTTGAGGTTCACTTCCCTGAACTTAAGAACGATCTGGTCAAAGATGCGATGGAAATATTCTTCGATGTTCGCAAGGTTCCTGGCTTGAAGAAGAAGCCGTCAACATCCGAGCTGATCGATTGGCTGAAGTTGCTTATGGCAGATGATATTCCGGATGAGATCTTGACGAATCGCGACCCAAGCAAAGCCATTCCTCCACTGTACGGTGCCTTGGTTAAGAACGAACAAGACGTGCACCTTTTGGAACGGCTCGCATTTATGAACAGAAGAGATAGCAGAGGCTAAAACGTGCTTATCAATTTCTTTCTTACGTTACGTAAGTACAAAATCCCAGTCACGATTCGTGAATTAATGGATGTGCTGGCAGGTTTAAAATTGCAATTGGCCTATGCCAATGTAGATGATTTTTATCTGCTAACCCGCACAGCGATGGTCAAAGACGAAAAGAATTACGACAAGTTCGATCGTGCTTTCAGTGCCTACTTCAAAGGTTTGGACGACTTACACGGTCTGTTGGAATCTTTGATCCCAGATGAATGGCTGCGTCACGAGTTCGAAAAGTCTCTGAGCAAGGAAGACCTGGAACAGATTGAAGGTCTCGGTGGTCTGGAGAAATTGATCGAAGCCTTCAAGAAAGCCAAAGAGGAAGCTGAAAAGGCAGCCCAAGAAGGCAAAGAAGGTGAGGAAGGTGAAGAGGGCGATGCAGATCGAGACGGTAAAGATGGACCAAACGGTTTAGGCAAAGGCAAAAAGAAAAAGGCCAAGAAAGTTTGGGATGAGCGCCAATATAAGAACTTAGATGACTCTGTCGAGCTGGGTACGCGGAACATTAAGATGGCCTTGCGCCGACTCCGTAAGTTTGCACGAACTGGTGTGGACGAGGAGCTCGACATGGCCGATACCATTAAATCGACTGCTCACAACGGTGGCATGCTTGACATCAAGATGCGTCCAGAGCGGAAGAACACCGTCAAGGTACTTTTGTTCCTCGACATCGGCGGTTCGATGGATGCGCACGTCAAAATTTGTGAGGAGCTTTTTTCAGCCACGCGCACAGAGTTCAAACACATAGAGAGTTTTTACTTCCACAACTTCATCTATGAGTCGGTATGGAAAGACAATCGGCGGCGGATGAGTGAGCGTATTCCGACTTTTGAGGTACTGAACAAATACGCGCATGACTATAAAGTTGTCTTCGTTGGTGACGCTACGATGGCGCCTTACGAAATTACCCATGCTGGCGGTAGCGTTGAGCATTGGAACGAGGAACCTGGTGCGCAGTGGTTAGAGCGGTTCACGGGTATGTATGAAAAACTTGTATGGCTGAATCCAACGCCGCAGGAAACTTGGGAGTACTCAACTTCTGTGACGATGACTCAAGATCTTGTTGAGGGCAATATGTTTCCGCTAACGATCAAAGGTTTGGAAGAAGGAATGGGCCAACTATCTAAGTAGTATTTGATTGAGATAGTGAAAACGGCCGGTTTACCGGCCGTTTTTGTATGTGCGATATAGAAATCGGTAATGACAAAGCAACTTCACGAAAATCCGACAGATGATCAGTTACTGCGCAAGGACGTGTTCCGTCGACGCCGTGGCAAGTTGAGCCAACGGCAAACGGAACGGTCGATGTTGTTAGTAAACCGACGAGCTGAGGTACTACAAAGTTTAAACACAGAACTCACGCCTGACCTGCCGGTCAGTGATGCAGTAGAAGAGTTGCAAACCGCCCTCCATGAAAGCCAGGTAGTCGTTGTCGCCGGTGAGACAGGATCGGGCAAAACCACGCAACTACCGAAGTTGTTGTTACAAGCCGGGTTGGGGGTTCGTGGCTCGATCGCGCATACCCAGCCCAGACGCCTCGCGGCCAGAACGGTTGCGAATCGAATAGCGGAAGAAACGGGATGCCAACTCGGACAGGGCGTTGGGTTTGCGGTCCGTTTCGCCGATGCAGTTTCGGACGAGACTTTGCTGAAGGTGATGACTGACGGTTTGTTGCTTAATGAGATTCGCAGTGATCGGTTCTTAGACGCCTACGACGCAATAATTATCGATGAAGCACATGAGCGGAGCCTCAACGTTGACTTCTTGCTTGGATATCTCAAGCGCCTGTTGGCGCGGCGAAAAGACCTTAAGGTGGTGGTTACTAGTGCCACGATTGATGTCGAGCGTTTCAGCAAATTCTTTAACAATGCGCCCATCGTCCAAGTTGGTGGTCGGACGTTTCCCGTGGAAATTGTTTACCAAGAAGAGCCCGAGGAACTTTTCGACGGAGTCGTAGATGCGTTAACAGATATCGAAACGCAACCTTATCGGGGGGCGTCGGATGTTCTGATTTTCTGTTCTGGTGAGCGTGACATTTTTGATCTAGCCCATGACCTACGCCGCGCTTACCCAGATAGGTACGAGGTCTTGCCGTTGTACGCACGACTATCCTTTGCCGAGCAAAGGCCGCTGTGGGCGCATCGCACCCGGCGTCTGTTATCGGCTGTTTACGAGCCAAGATTTTGACTCTCGACCAGATTTCACCGACCCCGAGATCCGACGGGTGAACCTCGCCGGGGTAGTTTTACAAATGGAAGCGTTCAATCTTGGTGACATTCAGACGTTTCCATTTGTCGATCCACCAGATCCACGCGCAATCAGAGACGCTATGCGCTTGTTGGATGAGCTGCAGGCCATCAAAGGCGGTCGATTATCGAAGATAGGTCGGCAGATGGCGCGACTCCCGATTGATCCAAGACTTGCTCGGATGTTGGTGGAGGCAAATCAACAGGGTTCATTGAAAGAACTGTTAATTGTAGTTTCGGGTTTAGCAGTACAGGATCCACGCGAGCGCCCGATGCAGAAAGCCCAAGCTGCGGATCAAAGTCACCAGGCTTTTGCCGAACCACGTAGTGACTTCCTCGGTTATCTCAAATTGTGGGAGTGGCTTGAAGAAGAAAAGCAAAACTTAACTAACAGTCGTTTCAAGCTGGTACTTGCCAAACGCTTCGTCAATTTTCTTCGCGTGCGCGAATGGCGAGAAGTGCACCGGCAGCTTAGAAGTGTGTGCCGGGACTTAGGGTGGCGTCTCAACGAAAGCCCTGCGAGCTACGGCGCGATACACGAAGCGATAGTCTCAGGCAGTCTGAGTCTAATTGCTCAACACGACGAAAAAGGGGTGTACCTGGGTGCTCGCAATCTCAAGCTCCGTATCTTCCCTGGCTCAGGGCTCGCAGATAAGACACCGAAATGGATCGTGGCTGGAGAGATAGCAGAAACTAGTCGAGTGTATGGGCGTTCGATTGCCAAAATTGAACCTGGTTGGATTGAGCGGCACGGGCAACACCTCGTTAAGAAGAGGTATTCGGAGCCGAGTTGGAGTCCTAAGCGCGGTGAGGTGACCGCCAAGTTAACTGTAACTCTTTACGGTCTTGTGCTTGCTGACAATCGCCTTGTGAGCTACGAAAAAGTAGACACCGTAGTTTGTAGAGATCTCTTTATTCGGGACGGATTGGTTGCTGGGGCGTTGGAGCCAATTCCTCAATTCCTACTCTCCAATCTGAAATTGGTGGGGCAAATCCGTGATCAAGAGGCAAAAGAGCGTCGCAGGGATCTCCTGATTAGTGATGATGTGATTCACGCGTTCTATGACGAACGGTTACCAACGGGTTTGTGTAAGGCAGAAGATCTGCGTCGTTGGATCGAGAAGGGTAGTAACGCTCAAACCCTCAGTTTCGACAGAGAATTTCTCCAACAGCAAGAGAGTGCCTTATCGGAAAGCGAGATGTATCCCGGTGAAGTCGCTATGGGAGATCTTAGGCTTCGACTTAAGTATCGGTTTGCGCCAGGAGAGGTGGATGATGGCGTTACCCTGATTGCACCCGTTGGATTGTTGCACGAAGTGAGAGGGGAGGTATTGGAATGGTCGGTGCCAGGGTTTTTTGCCAGCGTTGTTGAAGCTTGGCTGAGGACCTTACCCAAGGCGAAGCGCAAACACTTAGCGCCAATGCCTGAGAAAGTTGAAGAACTCAGCAAGTATTTGCTCGGGCAGGGGCGCTATCGTGAAGGACGATTGTTGTCACAACTTCAGAAAGTTCTGAAGGATTGGTATCGCGTAGACGTAGATGAAGTTGATTGGGATCGCACTCGCATAAGTGATCATCTACGCATTTACGTGTCTGTTGTTGACGAACGGGGTAAGCGTATACGTGGCGGGCGGAACATCCTCGAGATAAAACAATCCGTGCAACGACAAGCCGAGTCTTTACCCGTGGCCGCTATTGAACAAAAAGAAGCGCTAGGTCTGACCGCGTTTCCTGAGGACGAAATCAAAGAGAGTCTGGTGCTTGGCAAGCGAACGAATAGAGTGATGAAGTTCCCTGGCTTGGTCGATCAGGTCGCGACAGTCGATATGCGTCTCTTCGACGATCGAAACACCCGAGATCGCGCTCATCGTGGTGGGCTCGTACGTCTCGCTTTACTCGGATTAGGCAAAGTGGGTAGATACTTTCGCAAAGAACTCGATAAACATCCGCAGATGGGTTTGCATTTTGCCGCGCTTGGATCTGCCAGCGAACTCAAGGATGAAATACTCAGATCTGTCGTTTGGCGTTGCTACTTTGAAGGGTATGAACTGCCAACTGACAAGGGAGGATTTGAACGCCGGTTGCAAGAACATCGCTCGGAATTGGCGACAGTCTTCACAACTACAGTCGATGCCCTTGCCGAAATATTGGCGTTACGCTTCGAGTGCGGTAAAACGCTCACTACGCTCGATTCTAAGGCTTACGAGAAGAGCAAGCTGGATATAGAGACCCAGTTGTACGAATTGGTACCACGGGAGGTACTAAACGTCACGCCCGCCCAGTACTTTGACTTGGTACCGAGATATTTGCGCGGCATTGAACGGCGTTTGCATAGCCTGCCGGGTCATGTTCCGAAGGATCAGAAACAAATGGAGTTGATTGCGCCTTTTGAAGCTAGATTGGCGAAGTTGTCGACTAGTGAGTTATACAATGAAGCCACCGAGATGGATTTAAGGTGTTTACTTCAAGAAGTTCGTTTGACGTTGTTTGCTGAGCCGATAGCTCGGCAAAAGGTGGACAACCACCCCCTAATCCAAACCTACGGTAAGCAGTGGAAGGCCTCGCCTAAGCGTCTTGAACAAGCACTGAACGCTGAGGAGCGTCGATTAGGGTTATTGTAGCCCCCGCGTAGGAGCAATTCTGCAACCTTTGAACGAAATCAATTGATTGTGGTCCTAGAATAAGAACGTGTAGTCTAAGCGTTCGCGCAAAATTACTTAGATCCAGTGGAGAATTGTTGATGTTGAATAGAAAAATGAAACCTGTAGCTGCTGCGGTTGGCTCTGCATTTGTTGCTTCCGTAGCTGCAACAAGCGGTGCATACGCCGAGGACCAGGTGTTTGCTGCCGATGAACTTGACCAGGGTTATAACCTACTCGCTGAAGCTGAAGGCAAGTGCGGCGAAGGTAAGTGTGGTGAAGGTAAGTGCGGCGAAAGTGAAGGCGACGATAAAGACGGCGAAGGCAAGTGCGGCGAAGGTAAGTGCGGCGAAGGCGACGACAAAGACGGCGAAGGCAAGTGCGGTGAAGGCAAATGCGGTGAAGGCGATGACAAAGACGCCGAAGGCAAATGCGGAGAAGGCAAGTGCGGTGAAGGCGATGACAAGGACGCCGAAGGTAAGTGTGGCGAAGGCAAATGCGGAGGCGCAGCCTAGTCCAAGTAAAATGAGAGACTGAGGGCGTTACGTTGCTAGCAGTAGAAGCCGCGAATACGTTTCCCTTAGCAGGCGCAGGTCTAGGCCTGCGTCGAGGGATGTTTCAGATGCTCTCAGACTTAACCAATGACGACGTTGACTTCATGGAAGTCGCGCCGGAAAATTGGATCGGAATCGGCGGCCGCTTTGGCCGCCGTTTTCGTGAATACGCCGAAAGATTTCCTATTGTGTGTCATGGCTTGTCACTTTCGATTGGCGCTCCCGCGCCGTTGGATGTTGAGTTCGTCCGAGAAGTTGGTCAATTTCTACGCGAGTTTAACATCCGGGGTTACTCCGAACATTTAAGCTACTGTAGTGACGACAAAGGTCACCTATATGATCTTATGCCGATTCCATTCACGGAAGAGTCGGCCCATTACGTGGCTGGACGCGTACGCCAAGTACAAGACATTCTAGGCACCCAGATAGCCTTAGAAAATGTGAGTTACTACGCAGCGCCAGGCCAGGAGATAGACGAACTCTCTTTTGTAAACACGGTTTTGCAGGAAGCGGATTGTTTACTGCTGCTTGATGTAAATAATATTTATGTGAACAGCGTGAACTTTGGTTATGACCCCCACCACTATTTACAGAATTTGGATCTTAAGCGAACAGCGTATGTACACGTTGCCGGTCACTTTTGTGAGGCTGAGGACCTAAGAATAGATACACACGGAACGACCGTTGACGCCGAAGTTTGGTCCCTGCTCGAGGCAGCTTACGAGCTGATCGGTCCAGTACCGACATTGTTAGAGCGAGACTTCAACTTTCCACCTTTGCCAGAGTTACTAGGTGAGATCAATCAAATTCGAACTCTGCAAAAGGCCCCTAAAACCGTGCGTCCGAGTTGATGTACAAAGGGCGAAACAGCCGAGATTTTGTTGAGACTCAAATCGAGTTCGCGTCTTATATTCGCAATCCAGAGCTCAACGACGAACCAGACGGAATTGAGTCGCGTCGCCTGCGCATCTATGCAGAGCTATTTTTCAACAACGTTAAAAATTTCCTTTCTACTACTTTCCCGATCGCAAAGGCGTGCTTGGGCGAGGCGGACTGGCAAGCACTGTGTCGCGAATTCTTTCATCGACACCCAAGTGAGTCCCCTTATTTTGCTGAGATCTCGCAGGAGTTCTTAACTTTTCTAAGTGAGCGCTGTGCGCCTACAGATCGTGTTGACCGTACCACTGTTTCTTCAGAAAAGTTGGCAGGAGTTAAACTCAATGAAGAAAGGTTGTTGCCTGACTATTTGCTTGAGCTTTGTCACTACGAATGGGTCGAACTGAGTCTCGACCTGGCGGTTGCAGACCAGGGGGAGATGCTGAACGAGCAAGAAGTACTTGGCGAGATTCGCGTGTCTAGTGAAGCAAGATGCTTGAGTTATTCTTACCCGGTTCATCGAATTGGGCCAAATCATATTCCTTCGGGGCCGGAACAGACCTTTCTGGTGGTCTACCGTAAAGATGATGAGATTCGATTTTTGGAGACCAATCAACCGACGATGAGAGTTATGAATTTGTTGGCGTCCCATCGCGCAGACGATGCTCTGCTACGCGTCGTCTCTGAACTTAAGTCTCCAGGAGCCGCGATTGATCAAGAACGTGTTGTTGCAAATGGAACGGCTCAGCTGGTGAAATTTGCCGAGCTCGGTATCCTCAGGAAAAGGCTCTAGAGAGCCTATTTCCACTTGTATCTGGCTGCTATGAAGAGTAGGGTGCCGCTCGCAATTCAAGAGCATTCCGGCGCTACCCATTCGATGAATCTATTGGTGCTAGACCCGGGCCCTGGTTCGACAGAGGCACCAGCTATTGGCGCCCTCGGTAATCTGACGAACGACAGGCTGTCCGCGCTAGGCTACAAAACCCACTTAACAGCAGACACAACCGCGGCCTTAGAGATGGCCGAACAAGGTTCAGCTGCTTTGGTTTTCTGCTGTCAACAAAATGCGCTAGCGTCATTGCAGAATCTGAAAGCCGGGGTCGGTCTCTTCCTGGTGACCCAAGAGCCCTTATCCCATGGTGCCCTTGTCACGGCGATGCGTGCCGGTGTCGTTGACTGCTGGATTCTCGATCAAGACGACCAGATTGCGGCGCATATTGACAAGGCAATCAACCGCTCCGCCCATCTGCTTCGAGCGCTGAATGCTGAGGTCACTGAAATGCGATCTGAGTTGGAACGTGATCAGCGTGCTGGCCAGTACATACAGATGGGCATGCTACCCCCAAATCCGATGGCGATTGGGCATTTCCGACTCCAGCATCGAGTCGAACCGTCATTGATTCTCAGCGGCGACTTTGTCGATTACTTTCAGATTACTGATCGCTATTTTGCTTGTTATGTCGCCGATGTTGCAGGGCATGGTGCGTCTTCGGCATTCGTGACGGTCCTGCTGAAGAATTTTTCACGGCGTCTGCGTCGAGAATACCGAGTATCCATGCTAGCTAACCCCGGCGAGATTTTGGCGTGGATAAATACGGAACTCATAGACCAAGGCATCGATAAGCATGTCGCGATGTTTTTAGCGACCATCGATATACGAGAAAACAAACTACACTTTTCGAATGCAGCTCATTTTCCACCAGCCGTGATCGTCTCCGAACCAGGGGGAGAGTACTTGGAACAAAAAGGTAAACCCTTGGGCCTGTTCGAAGGTCTGTCTTTTGCGTCCAAACACACAGATTTTCCCGTTGGATCTCGCCTTGTGGTCTTTTCGGATGGCGTACTCGACCTTGTCCCGGACGAAACGATCCTTGCCAAGGAGGCCTACCTCGCACAGGCGATTGAGGACTGTCACTCAATGGACACATTATGGGCACGGCTTGATACCACCAGAATCGGTGCGGATGATGTGAGCTGTTTGATGATCCATCATGGCGAAGCGAAGTCTGTTGCATCTCATGAGCAAGTCGCGTGAGTGGAAGAATATTGGTTGGTGATCACGGTGGGGTCTACGTGCTTCGTTTCGAAGGTGATGTACGGGTCACCCTTTCAGGGTCATTCGACCACTATATGCAAAAAATGTTGGTCGATGGCAGCCTAGATTCAGTCTTAGTCGATCTAACGGATGCGGTCGCGATAGATAGCACTTCTTTAGGCGTACTTGCGAAACTCTCCATCCAGCTGCAAAAAGAGCGTGCGCGTTTGCCGACGCTGGTGTGCCAGTCGCCCGATATCCTCCGAGTTCTCAACAATATGGGCTTTGACGACGTGTTCGCGATTGTTGATGAGAATTTTCATCGCGATCAAAATCTTGCCGAACTTCCGATGGCCAACGATATGTCTGAGGAGACATTGCGTGGCCGAGTCATAGAAGCACACAAGGTCTTAATGGCGATGAACACGCAAAACGAAAAGACCTTCAAAGATCTTGTCGAGGCACTTGAGACGGAACAAACATCGGCACGAGCCTCCTAGTTTTGCTACTTGCTGTCTCTCGCGGCGAGTTTGGCGCGAATAAAGTCTTTGTGCGATACATACAGTAAATCGGCAATGCGTCTGACTATGTGCTCTTCCAACACATCAAGCTGGTCGTCTGCATAGGCGATACGCCATAGTGCGGAGACAATTTCATACTTATCTGCTCGATCAAGAGTATCGTTTAGAGCGGTCGTGAATTGATGCAAGCCAACGCTTTCATCATGGAGTCTTCGAGTCTCGCGGAGAATTGCGGTGAACTGTTTGTCATCAATTGCGAAGAGGCGAGTCAGGTGGCTCCTTAGCTCGCCAATTTCGTCTTCCTTGATTTCATGGTCCGCCCAAATCACTTCGAACATTAAGGCTGCAGCAGCAAGCTCTACGGACAGCTGGGGTTCGGCATCCTCAGTCTCGGCAAATATGGACAACAATCGGTCGAGCATTAGGCTGCGGCACCTCGGTAAACCTGTTCAAAGGCATCTTGGAAGATCGACAAATCACCGGCTTGGAGTCGACGGTGGTCGCTCAGCGTGCGGCGAAATGAACGCGCACCAGGCATGCCATTGCAAGTTCCAAGCAGTGGTTTGATCAACGCCTGGAGACGAACGCCTTTTGTAAACTGTTTTGCAGCGTACTCGGCGTAGCTCTGCATCAGTGCCTGCCTATCGACCACATCAGAATCGCCTATGATTCGTTGGTGACAAAGGTTTAACAGGGAAGGGTCGTGAAACGCAGCCCTACCGATCATGACACCGTCTGACCAGGTTCGATAATCCTCGAATGTATCGAGGTCTGTAACCCCGCCGTTAACGATGATCTCTAGGTGCGGGAAGCGCTCTTTGAGGGCTCGGACACGTTCTGGTTGCAAAGGCGGTATGTCTCGGTTCTGTGCTGGACTCAATCCAGCAAGGATTGCGATGCGCGCGTGTACATAAAATCGATGGCATCCTGCTTCGCTGACGGTTTCGACAAACGCGTCTAACAGCTCATCAGAATCTGCGCCATCAACACCGAGTCGGCACTTTACCGAAATAGGTCCGCGTGCAAGGTTTGTCATGGCTGCTACACAAGCGGCTACCCTTTCAGGCTGTTTCATTAGACAAGCACCGAAGGCACCATTTTGTACGCGGTCAGACGGACACCCCACGTTTAGGTTAACCTCGTCAAAACCCCGCTGAAAGGCTTCGTTAGCGCAGTAAGCCAATGCCTCAGGGTCGTTGCCGCCGAGTTGCAATACCACGGGGTGCTCCTCCGGATTAAATGCCAACTGGTGCCACTGTTTACCGTGAGTAAGTGCGCCGGTGCTCACCATTTCGGTGAAGAGCACAGCAGAGGGTGAAAATAGACGATGTAGATACCGGCAGTGTCGATCTGTCCAGGCCATCATTGGCGCGACGTAGAGCATGTTTGTAGTGTGCGTGAATGCTGACTTACTGGCTGTCTAGTATAACGGGTTCCGCCGGTTTCTGCGGCGGGTACGAATTGGATGAAAAGTGGAACGAATTCACAAAATTCGCCAAAAAGTGGAGGCTAGGTACTTTGTTAAATGTTGCGATTTCATCCATTTTTCCCTCAACTAGGAGTTTAAAATAATCCTAACCTATTGAAAGTAAAAGAAAATATTCTTGTTACGAGTTGAAACATGTTGTTTCACATTCCTCCATATTTCTCTCCACTTTTCCTTCATTTTCATTGAAATAGTTTGTATAGTTCTGCTCCAAGTTATTGATAGATAAGCGGTTCCACTAAGTAGGCCGTTTTTCTTGGAAATCAGAGTAGTCGCCAACATTACGTTGGCAGAAAGAAGCAGAGAGACACCTGTATGTTGAGACAAAGGACGATCCGAGAAGCAGTGCACGCTATTGGTATAGGTGTCCATTCTGGTGAAAAAGTTCGTATGACCTTACGCCCTGCCGGGGAGAACACAGGTATTGTGTTTGCAAGAAACGACGTGCGTGGTGGTAGCCCCATTCGTGCCTGTGCGGACAACGTCTCAGATACCACGCTGTCAACAAGCCTCGGGCGCGATGGTCTTCAAGTGGCGACAGTCGAGCACCTGATGTCGGCGCTTTGGGGTATTGGTATCGACAACCTTATCGTTGAGCTGAGCGCCGAAGAAGTGCCGATCATGGACGGCAGTGCCGCACCGTTTATCTATTTGATCAACACCGTTGGTATCGTCGAACAGAGTGCCCTAAAACAATTCATTCGGATTAAGCGAGAAATCGAAGTGACGCAAGGGGATGCAGTTGCGAAACTCAGCCCTTATGAAGGATTTCGTGCAGCCTACACCTTCGTTGCGGATCACCCGGTTTATAACAGATATCCCAAAATCGCTGAGCTTAACTTCAGCAACATCTCCTATGTTGATGAGGTGAGTCGCGCGCGTTCTTTTGGCCTCGTAAAAGAATTAGAACACGCTCAAGCGATCAACAAGTGCCTAGGCTCAAGTTTGGAAAACGCAGTCGGAATTGATGACTTTGCCGTCGTCAATGAAGATGGACTTCGCTACCAAGATGAATTCGTAAAGCACAAGTTGTTGGATGTGATCGGAGATCTGTATCTGCTCGGCAAGCCAATCCTTGGTGCGTTTGACGGGTACATGTCTGGTCATGCGCTCAATAACAAACTCGCTCGTGCGCTGTTGCGTTGTGAAGACGCATGGGAGTACGCGACGTATGATTCTGTCGAGGACGTTGAGGCGGGTGAGCCTATCCTGCACCCCGCAGCCATATCGGTCTAATTCTAGCAACTGCTTCTGCAACATCGTCTAGCCTTTGCGTTGCTGGGCGGTGCGCTCTGCTTGCATTGTTGTCAAAAAGTTACGAATCGCTTCCGTCGCATCGAGTATAGGCATCAACCGCTGTTCTTCGAGCACGACGGCCATGTCAGCGATTGATTTCTTACCGTCAATCAAACCCATAATGAAAGTTGCGATACGTGTTGTCGTCAACTGTTCCTGGAATTCATCGTTCATCGGTACCGGAACCGAAATATCTGCCAACCAGTTTGGCATCCAAGTCGCTTGAACTGGGCGTGTCGTTCGTGGAGACGGTGCTCTTGCCAACAGCGTGTGTACCACTTCTGTTCGTTTCTGCCGGCTGTAGGGGGACTGTAGGTAGGGGAGCTCGTCGTCTCGTTGCGCAATGATCTCAAAACCTTCTTCAGTAGCCACTTCCGCTAGTTCCGCAGTGCTCAATCGTAGGCTAGGATCACTAGATTCAAAGCTGACTGAGCCGTGCATGAGCCACAAACCACCAGGCTTTAGCAGTGAGCTGACGTGCGCAAGTAAATCGCTTAGTGAAGCGTCCAGTACATCGACTAACCAAGATGTTAAGACAAGATCCAGCTGATTTGCGCTGAACGGTGCTGCAAGCGCATTGCCGCAAATCGAGTGAATATCATTCCGTACCGGTGGGGTTTGCAACGTGTGTTGAATGGCCGTTGCACCCAGTGGGGCAATTGGAAATTCTGTGAGAGAGCTCGACTCGCCTTTAAACATTCGACCGGCGACAGCACAAAGTAGCGGATTGCTGTCTAGAGCGTACGTGCATCGGGCGTTGAGACCTGTGTGTAAATCGTAGGCTAGGCGGCCAGCACCAGATCCTAGGGTGAGAATGTCTGGTGCGCTCTTTACATGTCCTGAAAGTGTTGCGATGAGTAGCTGTTGCACCGCTTCGTTTTCTTCTGTACCCCAAACCCAGTCGCGGAAGATGTTGCGATTGTAGCTGTTGAGCCCATGGTGATCTGGTAGCTGAGTTTTCAGGGCAGTGTGAAGTTCGACAGCTAAAGGTTCGGATAGGTTTAGGTTGCCCAGGATTTTGGATAGCTCAGTCTTGTACTGCTCGAGGGCACTTTGTTCTACGGCGACGCGTGCACGTGTTGTTGTGAATGTACTATCAGTGGCTTGCGCGCGAGCAAAGTCGCGATCGATGCGTGCAAGCTCCATGTTGTAGCGGTTGCGCCAATCGAGCAACGCATTGACTGGATCTGGCCAGAGCCAAAATAAGTCGCCGAGCTGCGAATAAGTGATTGCACATGAACTGCATCGCAACTCGGTGAGCGAGGAAAAGCAAAGTGGGCATGCCAAAGCCTGCATGTAGGTAGGTCCCAGGAGGAAAGCCTGTCCAGTCTACAAGATATAGAGGCTGGACAGGTGTGATTGCTTACACGGGGTTGCTGATCGTGCCGCTGACGATGGGCTCAAAAGCAGTCAAACTATCCTGTAATGTTGAGTTACCTAAACCGTGGTTAGGCAAGGCAGTACCAAAACTGCTTGTTCGCCATGGAGTGCCATGTAGTTCAGTACCACGGTCTCGGCCAGAAGATTGACGTTGTTAGCTGCTGGCGTGGCTGCTGTCTCAACTGATCCATCCGGACGCATGTAGCCGAGCTGTTGATGGATAGCCTGCTCTTCAGGCGTGCCACCGACCAGAGTTGGCCGACCCCCAGGATTGTAAACAAGGAAAAACGTCGCTGCGGTCTGTTGGTTGTCACTGGTCCATTCGCCTTTGCCTCTACCATCGACGGTGTTATCGATTACACCATTTGATGACAAAGAACCATCCGACATTAGGTAGAGCATTAGCGGTACGCCTCGGATAGCGGCGTATTCCAAGCAAGCACCCATACACTGTCCGGCACGAAAGTCTTTGACTTCGCCTTCTTAGCGGCGACCGCCGTGGTAGTCGTAACCACCCATCTCGACTGTACCTGCACCGGCAAAGCCATTGATCACCATCTTCATGACTGAAGCTGTTTTCTGGAATTCTCGCGCAGACCGGTCACCAGCATTGAATTCAAGATCAGTAAAAATACCTGTGCCGCCAACGATCTCGGGGTCACCAGCTGGGTCGAGTGTAGTCGGATCGCCGAAGCGATCGGCAAGATCCGCACTCTTTAAATAACCGCACTTGACCAGGTCCTTGACCACGTCGTCTGGTGTGATGGGGTTGCCATCAATGTCTACTGCTTGCATCTTCTGATCGCTGATGCGATAGATCGATTCCATCACGGCAACTGCGTCTTGTTGTGCGAGTACGGAGGTCAGGTCGCCAATATCTACAAGGCCGGTGACGTCGCTTGGACGGTCCACCTTTGTCGGTCGCATGGTCAGGTCGATCATTGACTGAGGTGCCATCGAGTTGCCACCAGAGTCCGAGTTTTCCGAACCAATTAACTGCAGCAGCGAACCATCAGCGTCAGCAGCGGCGATTCCGTACATCGGATTGTGCGGGTTGTTGCCTGTGTCGTTTTCTGAACGTGCTGGAATCACCGCGCCGTTTATATTTGCCGCTGTGCCTGGTGATACCCGAGTCATCATGCCTCGTAGGAATGCGCTATCCGAATGAAAGGCGAGTCCAAGGGTTTGGTCAATAAAATCGTTGGTATTTGTTTGCGGGTTCAAGATTGGCGGTATCATGTCGCCCGGCAGGCCTTGTCGTTCATAACCGGCGGTTGTGAGGAAATCGAGTTGGCCGCCTTGTTGACCGACCAGTACATTTGATCCTGCTTGATTGGATCCGCCAGCTAAATCGAACGCGATAAACGGAATTTTTCCAGCGCCTTGAGTCGCGATTCCGCAACTGCTTATTAGGGGTAGAAGATCTGGCGCCAACGCGGCTTGTACGTTACCTGGCAGGGTGACTGTGGCACCCCCGATGACAGCCGCTGATCCCATAATAAAACCCTGAGACAAAAACTCGCGGCGAGTTCGTGGCCGAGCATGATCTGGGTGACGCAGTGGATCGTCATATTTGCGTTTTCGTAGTTTGCGCATTTTTAGCCCTTTTGTAGAGTTTGGCTCTGAATTCGTTTTGGTCAGTTACTGAACAAGCATCGCGGCACTGCCTAACACAGATGCACACGCTGCCTTAACGACGCGCTCAGTCCGGTCTGATTCACAGCTACCGCCACAAGCGATGAGACCATCGACGAGACTGTTCACTTCTGCGCGGAGAGCGACGAGATCCGGTTGAGTCCCGATCCCGTTACCGACCATGTTATCTATGAGCGGGTCAAGGAGCAGGTCACGGTCATTGAACGCGGTCACTTGGCTCGTGCCGAATGGAAAACCAGGGAAGTACGCGGTACGCAGACCCGGGTCGTCAACCAACACGGAACAGTACTTGATCGCGAGTTGTGTGATGCCCATTTGTTGTGAGGATATAAACCCAGCGATGTTCGGCGTAACAGGCATAGCCTGGTGCACGAGTTGATAGGTCGTTGCGACTTCGTTGTTGGAAGAAGGGATATCTATCACCAGCGACATCGTTGCGTTGATTTCTGCAAAGTCGCGGATGCCAAGCTCCGGACTTCTAGGCAAGTCTGGTGGCGGAGGTAATGGTGACGGATCCGCCTCAACAACGACGTTTGTCTCACCGGCTAGGACTTCGAAGGTTAGGAAGAACTCGTCCAGAGCTGGACCTTTCTCCAATGGAATAACCGTGCCGAGATCAGAGAGCCTCTGGAATCCTTCTACCGCGTAGGCAGCATCGGTAATGTCCGTATCAAGAGCGGCGAAAGCTTGGCCTACAGCGGCTTCACGTCCGTTGATACCAATCCGAACGCCCGATATCGGGATCGATCCTGGTGTAGCTTGACTGTCGAGAATCGCGAAGAACGGCTCGTCAAAGAGATAACTATAAGAGTCGAATTGACTGACTTCGAAGACGATGTAGGCATCGGTAATACCAATGTGATCGCTGACGTTAAACAGTAAGAAGTACTTCTCGCCGACGCCAATGTCGAAGTTTTGCAAGATTTGATCGCTAGTGAGCGCGCGATTGTGTACCGCTAAGAGGCGCACTGTGCCAGCCCAGCGATTGTCGTTGTCGACTTCGCTCGCAACGGCAAACGCAAACGTGTCATCCCAGTCGTTGAGTAAGCCACCCGGAACGGCGTCAGGATCGTCGGTGAAGGCGCCGTTGACATAGATGCTGCGACCATTGGCTGGATCGTAGGTCACCACGACATGCTGAAGAGTTGCTTGCAGGTCTTCATCAGCGTCAGCTGTGGAGAGTTGTGGTTCTCCCCCTTGGTCAGTCTGGTTTGAGCGGTTAAAGGTATCGTAGTTGTACAACGTTTGACCGAGCATGAAGTTTCGGTTCATTGATCCGCCAGAGTAGGTCACGATCCGCGCAGGACCATCTTGGGTTACGTTCCCTGGGGCGACCCAGGCTTCAATTGAATATTCGCCTGTTGCCGTGATCAGGTTGCGTAGCTTTGCACTTGCTGTGGTTGAGCCTTGCGCTTTGCCATCAATAAATTGCACACCCCAACCACCGACCCAGTTGTAGGCCCCACTGAGTGATAGGTTCAGCTTGGCTCGATCCCAGAGGTGTCGTACACCGTTGTGCCGCTGCCGGTCTTAAACTCATATAGCGCGATGACATTGGTTTCGTGGCGACCACCGGCCGAAGATATTATGCCGTCTACGAGTGACAACGCTTTTGATGTGACCAGGCTAGGATCCACCTGTGTCGGCGTTATAGCATCAGAAAAAGTCGTGATCGCGGCCTGCATAGCGCTTGAGTTACTCGGACAATCGTCCCAGCAGTTGTGGAATTCTGAACCGAGTCTGATGACGAACCGAGAATTAGCAGGTGTTTCTAGATCCATTCTCGTCAAAGCTGCTGAATACGCTGCGTCTACATCGGTACTCGCGAAGAATGGACTTTGTGGTACAGCTGCGGAGTCTGCATGGCAACCAGCGCAGTAAGTATTGAGAAGTGGATAGACAGTAGTACTGAACAGCGTAGAGTCAGCAGGGAAGTTCTTACTAGAACCGGGGTCTAGTAGAGGTGGCGCCTCCAATTCGATTTCACGTCCTTGAGAACCTAAGGCGCTGCCTGCCCAGTTCGAAATATACGACTCAATGATGTCCCCGCAGGCGTCATCGCTCGCGAGCCAGCAGTTATGTCCACCGCGAACTTTTTGCACCATTAACGAATTGCCTGGGTCGGCCAGGTCAACAATGCTGTTGGCTTCCGAATAGGCAAGATTGATATCGTCAGCCCGGACAAATCGAGGGTTCTGAGTTTCGTTGTGACAAGAGCCACAACGGTTGTTAGGGACGAGGTTGTCCCACAACGCGAGTTTAAAGGATTGCACGTCCGCCGTAGCTGGCGCCGGTCCCGTGTAATTTCCCACACTAGGATTGCTCGTTAGCGGGTTTTCAGATGTACCCGCACCGCTGCCGCTGCCGCAAGCAGAGAGGATGATGATCAGGCCGCTTAGGAAGACTGCGTGCATCAAATTGTTTTTAGAACTTATATAGCTAGACATTGACATCACCCTTAGATACCCATGCAGTACACGGCTGCTTCAGCGAAAGTGTTTCTCAGTCGGTATCCATTTGACTGAAGTGACGTAACCATTGTGTCTATTTGTGCTCTGTCCACACTGTCTTCGGGTGGGCGTAAGCAGACGTTTTGGAATACTTTCTCGACTTGGCATTGTGCAAACGCTTGGGTGTTTGCCAGTTCTTGACCTAAAGAAGACGCGCCGTTACCCGAGCCTGTCAATGCTGAGTCCCAACCTAGGAGCTTGTTTTGGCCGTTCCGCCAGTAGTTGGTCCAAGCGTCGTCGGGGGTGATGAATCCATGTTCGAAGTTGAGGTTATTGTTGTAGTACTTTTCCTCAACCTGAGTGCCAGTTACGGGATCTGCTTCGCCATTATCGTTGTAGTTTATCTGACCATTGGCGCCATCTGGATCGTTCATCACGTCGTATTCGTAATCGTAGTAGGCAAACGCCTGAGCCATCGCATCCATGCCGGAGTGGCAACCGATACAGTTGTTTAGAAAGACTCGACTGTCGCCACCAGGGCTTCTAGAGACATCCTGCCGGATTCGATCTGGCACGCGGGTGACGTCATGTACTTGTTCCATATCCCTGCAGAGATGGTTGAGCATTGTGAAACGAAACATTGCTCTATTCGTGCCGTCTATAAAAAACGCCTTTGCCGCAGAACGGGTGGTTAACACGCCAGCTGCGGCGTTAGCAGAGACATCAGAATTGGCCGATTGAGTGGTAGCGACCAAATTGGCTTGCAGATCAATGCCTTGATCTTCAAGTGCTTCATAGTGTGCGTTTGACGAAGGTGAATAGGCAGGGATGCCACCGCCGCTACCAATGTAGAGAAGGTCTGCGGATAGAATGCTGCGAAAATCTACATCGTCGCGCACAACGCCAACGACTGTAGCGATGTAATCATCTAAAGGTACAAAAACCGATTGGTCTCGATTGGTCCACGGTGCAGCGAAATTCTTGAGGGTGATGGTATAGAAGGCTGGTGCTTGAGTTGCGATAAGCGCAGCTGCCATCGGACCGCCACCTATATCGATCTCGTCGCGCATGTTTGCCAATGTAGTTGCATCCGGTGGAACACCAGCTATTCGGTCGTGTAGGCGTTTAGCCTGATCTGTAGAGTCTGCCCAGGATGGTAGGGCTATGACTAAACTTAGATTGATCAAGAGCGCAGCGATTGCCGATCTCATGAATTACTCCTCAACGCTTTGTACAACACGCGGGGCTTTCATGGCCCGGTTTTCGTGACCGCGGTATCGGCCCCGGTCCTTGGGGGATATCTCCACCTAACCCTGCAGTAGGCTTAGAGCGCATAGAATCCGAAAATATGCTCGTTCGCGCCGTGAACTAGTCGATGTTTCGTTTGTTTTTATTGATTTGTGTCAACAACTGCGCTGTGACCAGGTTCACGTTTTGTTGTCGCTACCTTGTGAAAAAATACGACGCAATTGTAAAAACCGATGGGGTCTGCTTTGACCGCACTTTTAAAGGCGTCCTCAGATGAGGCTGTTGTGCCGAAGCTTGTATTAAAAAGGTGGTGGACCAAGATGCGATCAATTCCAGTATTTGGTTTCGCACTCCTATTGGTGGCTTGCGGTAGCGGCAGTGGTTCTGGCAGCTCGTCCTCTGCCTTGGGTAGTGGGCAGGACCCGGATCCGGTAGTGGTGGATTTTCCCGTTGCCTATGTGAACCGTCCTTTGCTAACCGATGACAACGATAATCTTCTAACAACTCAGGTTCGTCGTGCCGTAGACTTCTTTCCTGGCGCAGAACTTTTATTGCGAGATCGTGCGTCTCCTTCCGCTGCTGAAATAAATCTCACGGTAGGGATCTTTCCCGATGATGTGGATGGCAATCCGCCTTTGTATGATGTGAAGGATCTAGCTGTATCCCACGATGGCTTGCGTTTGGCTTTCGCGATGCGTGCGCCAGAAGATCCCGACTTAGATGATGACGAACAGCCGACTTGGAATATCTGGTTGCATGATCGGGAGCTTGGAACCTCCGCTCGAGTGATAGCCTCAGACATTGTTGCAGAAGCCGGTCAGGACGTAGCGCCGAGTTTTTTGCCTGATGGACGAATCGTTTTTTCCTCGACCCGCCAGCGACAGGCTAAGGCAATTCTATTAGATGAGGGTAAACCTCAATTTTCCGGCTTGAATGAGGATCGCAACGAAGAAGCATTGCTGCTGCACGTGATGGATGTTGATGGCAGCAACATCGAGCAAATTACCTACAACGCAAGTTCCGATCTTGATCCAAGCGTGATGAGCGATGGACGAGTGGTTTATGCCAGATGGGATCGAGTTGCGGGACGGAATCGGGTCAGTCTTTATAGATCTAATCCCGACGGTCGCGGTGCAGAACTTCTCTATGGCGTTCACAGTCACGATACGGGACCTGACGGTGACAACATTGAGTTCGTGCAGGCGAGCGAACTTCCCGACGGACGTCTACTCGTGATGATGCGACCATCTGGCGCACAAGCTCGTTATGGTGCGGTTCCTGTCGCGATCGATGTTAACAATTACGTAGAGCACGATCAGCCAACGTTTGCGAGTGCAGGATTGCTTGCCGATGCGCAAGAAATTTTGGTGCCTGGTGACATTCACTTGGATGAAGACAGACCGGCTCTCCAAGGTAGATATGCGCATGTGGCGCCACTCTTTGATGGCACGTCGCGTTTTATCGTGGCCTGGAGTCAGTGCCGCCTGTTGGATACTACTAGCGACCCACTTGACCCGGTCATCTTACCCTGTACCCCTGACAATTTAGCCAACGTAGTGATGATTGAAGCCGACCCGCTGTACGGTGTTTGGATGCATGACGGTGTGGAAGACACACAACAACCGATAGTGCTCCCGACAGAGGGACGAGCGATTTCAGAGGTAATCGTTCTCGAAGCCAAAACTGCGCCACCGGTGATTCTCGATGGAACACCTGGCCTAGACTTAGATGCTGACTTAGTTAGTGAAGCCGCCGGGGTGCTACATATTCGGTCTGTATATGACTTTGATGGAACGGAAGTTGCTGACATTGCAGCTTTGGCTGACCCTGGCTTGACCACAGCCGAGCAGAGACCAGCACGCTACCTGCGGTTGGTTAAGTCCGTGGCGATTCCCGATGACGATATTGTGGATCTAGACGGGACTGCGTTTGGTCGCTCTCAAGCACAGTTAATGCGAGAAATTCTAGGCTATGCGAATGTCGAGCCGGACGGTTCGGTCAAGGTAAAAGTGCCCGCGAATGTGCCTTTTTGGGTTGAAGTGCTCGACTCCGATGGTGCTCGCATAACCGCTCGTCACAACAATTGGATGCAATTACGACCTGGCGAAGAACGCGAGTGTAGTGGGTGTCACACGCCGACCAGTGAGCTGCCACACGGGCGGGTTGATGGCGAAGCACCATCAGTAAACGCCGGTGCACCCGTTGATGGCTCGCCATTTCCGAATACGGATCCAGCTTTGTTTGCCAACTCTGGCGAATCTATGGCAGAGGTCCTGACACGTATCAATGGTGTCCCAGACCCTGATATGGACCTTAACTTTACTGATGTGTGGACAGATACCAATGTGCGCGCCGCAGATCCGGACACCGCCTACCTTTATAGCGACTTATCGACAGTGCCACCTGTGGTGACAAGTTGTGTCTCCAGTTGGCAGTCGAATTGCCGAATTACTCCTCATTATCCCTTGCACATACACCCGGTTTGGAGTGTCGACAGAACGGTTTTCGACGTGGATGGCATTACCGTTTTGCGTGATGACACCTGCACGTCCTGTCATGCCGACCGTGATGCCATGGGTGCAGCCATGTTGCCGCTTGCGCAGTTAGATCTAGCAGATGGTCCAAGCGCGGATGAGGCGGATCATCTAAAAAGTTATCGGGAGCTTTTGTTTAATGACAATGAACAGGAAGTGGTCAACGGCGCCCTTCAAGATGTCTTAGTGCAGGCGACGGATGGGAACGGCAACCTGCTTTTTCAAACGGACGCCAATGGTGATCTGATATTGGACATAGACGGCAATCCAATCCCAGTTCTCGTTTCTATCAATGTCACCCCAACTCTAAACGTGGCTGGGGCGTTACTGAGTCCTGAGTTTTTCACGATATTTAGAGCTGGTGGCACGCATGCTGGGCGACTAAGCGATGCAGAATTGAAGTTGATCGCAGAATGGATAGACATTGGTGGGCAATATTACAACGACCCATTTGCGGTCCCACCGTAATCGAGGAGTGCCGACAAGGATGGACGGCTTGAAGATGATTAAAAAGACACTTGTCACGGGCTTGTTGCTCATAGCATTTGGGCAAGCTAACGCCGTGTCCTTTTTTCAGGACTACTACCCCGAGGTTGTCGTTTCAGACCCGTATATTGAGTTGCGGACAGGTCCAGGTCGTGGTTATCCGATTTTTTATGTTGCCGGGCAGGGCGACGCTATCACACTGCTAAAAAGCAAAACCGAATGGTACAAAGTCAGAGTGTCCTTGCCACGAGAAAAAGAAGGCTGGGTGCATCGTTCGGAACTTCAGCACACCTTAGATTTGGATGGCAATGAGGTGGATTTTGGTTCGTTAGGGCTCGGTGACTTCGCCAATCGGCGGTTTGAATTCGGCTTCAACGGCGGTGATTTTGGTGGTGCTAGTTCGCTTACGGGGTACATAGGTTATGCGTTGACGCCAAACATCACTTTTCAGATTGAAGGCACCCAGATACTTGGGGATTTTTCAGATGGTGTGATGGGTTCCGCAAACATTGTCATGTATCCGTTTCCAAAGTGGCGCCTGTCACCTTATTTCACTATTGGCAGCGGCATAATCCGAACCAAACCGCACACAACTATTGTGCAAGCCGAAGACCGCGAAGATGAAATCGCTCACGCGGGCATCGGTGCAAATTTGTATCTGAGTGATCGCTTCATGCTGCGCATGGAATATAAGCGCCATACGGTATTAACAAGTCGGGATGACAACGAAGAGGTAGATCAATGGAAAGCAGGATTCAGCGTTTTCTTCTAAATCTTTTTATAGGTTTTACAGGTGTGTTAGTCGGTACAACACCGGCGTTTGCCGCCAAACCTGAGGCTCTAGAGCTAGAACCACTGATCGTTCGGGAAGAAGAACGACGTGATGTGGATGTCGATCGGATAGACAGCGAAAACTTCGAGATCGGTGTCAGCGGCGGCATCATGCATATCGAGGATTTCGGTTCGGACGCTTCGACAAGCTTACGCTTCGCATACCACATTACAGAAGATTTTTTTGTCGAAGCGAGCTACGGCCAGAGTACGCTCGGTCAAACTAGCTTTGAGCGACTAAGTGGTGGCTCGCCTTTGCTTACGGATGAAGAAAGAGACCTAACTTATTACAACGTAGGCATCGGGTGGAACCTGTTTCCAGGCGAATCGTTTGTTGCCGGACGCTGGGCTTTCAAAGGCAGCCTCTACGTCATTGCTGGAGCCGGTAGCACCGAGTTTGGTGGTGATGATCTCTTTACGATAAACGTTGGTGTGGGCTATCGACTGATCGCGACCGATTGGCTCGCGTTACACGTTGGTGTGAAAGATCACTACTTTGAATCCGATTTACTCGGTGAAACGGAAGGCAAGCACAACATTGAGCTCGCTGGTGGCCTGACGTTCTTCTTCTAGGAAAACGGTATGAGAATTAGACACATAGTCATCGCGCTTTTGCTCGCTTCAAGCGGCGGATGCGCAAGTATGGAACTCAAACCTTGGGTGAGCCCTTACGAAAGAAACAACCTCGCAGACCCAATCATGAGTTTCAGTTGAGACCCGGTTGCAGCCGCCTATCTCCATCACGTTTATCAAGCCCGTGAGGGCGCACGTGGTGCTGAAGGGGGTTCAGGTGGTGGTTGTGGGTGTAACTAGAATGTTGCGGAAGCTCTCTTATTTAGTCATAAGCGTCGTGCTGAGTGCGCCAAGTTTTGCTGCGGTGCTACCCGAAGATCGAGCAGATGTCATGTACCACGGCTACGACGGCGGTGGACTTGAAGTAGTAGGGCCCTCCGTTTTAGTCCGCAAAGGTGTCAAAGACAAGGTTTCTATTTGGGCGAACTACTACGTCGACATGATCACCAGCGCCTCGATAGATGTGGTCTCTACCGCCAGTGAATACACTGAAGAGCGTGAAGAGAAGAGCCTCGGCGTCGACTATCTTTATGGCAAAACGTTCATGGGTTTGTCATACACTAATTCTGAAGAATCGGATTATTCCGCTCACTCTGTACGTTTTGGCATTAGCCAAGACTTCTTTGGTGACCTGACAACACTAGGCATTAGCTATGCGCGAGGCTTCGATACGGTCCGGCGTAATGGTGATGACACTTTCGAAGAAGAAACAGATAGGCAAACCTATCGTGTTGATTTAACGCAAGTCTTGACCCGTAACCTAATCGTCAACCTTAACTACGAGGGTGTCACGGACGAAGGTTTCCTAAACAATCCGTACCGCCAAGTACGTTTTCTGGATCCAAGTGCTGCGTTGGGCTACAGCTATGAAGCTGAGCTATACCCACGAACGCGCACAAGCTCGGCGCAAGCGCTGCGAGCGATGTATTACCTGCCATATCGAGCATCGGTAAAAGCAGAGTTCCGTAATTACTCTGACTCCTGGGGAATAGGGGCAACCAACATGGAGTTGGCCTACACGCACCCATTTGGTGAGAGTGGTGTGGTCTTAGAGATGAAGTATCGTTTCTACGATCAGACATCTGCAGACTTTTATAGCGATCTTTTTCCACGCTCCAACGCGCAAAATTTTCTTGCCCGGGACAAGGAGCTTGCATCTTTCCAGACCCAGACTATCGGTGCTGGTGTCAGCTATGAGTTCGACGCTAAATGGCTGCCATGGATTAAGCGCGGACAAGTAAGTTTATTTGTCGATTATATTGATTTTCAGTATGACGACTTCCGCAACGTCACCGCGACAGGATTTGCACCTGGTCAAGAACCGGCCTACGGTTTTGATTCCACCGTTACTCGATTCTTCTTTTCTCTCTACTACTGATCTAGCGCACGGAGCCACGTCAGAATTCGACAACGGCGTTGAATCACACGCTATTTGTCACACGATTTGTCACGTTAGGATCCGAAAAGAAGACAAGATCGTCAAATTATTGGCATTGGCTCGCTAGGGTCTTTATAATTCGCGCGGCCTTCCAGGGGTGGTTCTGTTATCGCCTACTTGTTTGTCCAAAACTCCGTTCGCTTACCGTCCAATCGGCTGTCTTTGTCAGCCAAAAACGAAGACGAGGGCTAGGATACTCTGAGACGTGAGAGAACTCAGAATTAGTGTCTAGACTTAGTCGAGGGAGTTGTGCAGATGGTGTCACCTCTTATACAGGTGTGACAGCGAATGAACAGGATGAACCCAAAGCAGGCTCGCGCAAAGAAAGCGCGCTGAAACACGAAGTTTTATAACTTATCGAAGACTCAACAAGACAAGCTCAGAGCACGAATGATCAAGCTAAATAAAGGGCTCACCCTTCCGATCGCCGGTTTGCCAACACAAGCGATTGAGGATGGTAGGGCGATTCGCTCCGTTGCAGTGCTTGGTAACGACTATCCTGGGATGAAACCGACAATGGCGGTAGGTGAAGGGGAAACCGTCACTAAGGGTCAGGTACTTTTCTCCGACAAAAAGAACGAAGGTGTCATTTACACTGCGCCTGCATCAGGCACAGTCACAGCGATAAACAGAGGTGCAAAGCGTGCTTTGTTGTCGGTAGTCATCGAAGTCGCTGATGATTCGCAAACGACGACATCTCAACCAACTGCCTATGAGGCATTTACTGACCTTACTCGAGAGGCAATTACCGAAATACTGGTTGCGTCCGGAGATTGGGTCGCGCTGAGGACCCGACCGTTTGCACGCGTACCTGCCATCGGTACGGCACCTAACTCGATTTTCGTAACTGCTATGGACACCAATCCGTTGGCAGGTGATCCCGCTGTCATTATTAATGATAAGGCGAGTGAGTTTTCTGCCGGGCTCGAATTGCTCGCAAAGCTCACTGATGGTGGCGTGCATGTCTGCCACGCACCGGGGTTATTTTTGCCAACCGGCGAAGACGCCCGCATCGTCGCCCACGAATTCTCAGGGCCGCATCCGGCTGGCCTACCAGGCACACACATTCACTTTATCGATCCGGTCAGCACTAACAAGACAGTTTGGTACATCAACTATCAAGATGTGATCGCGTTCGGTCATCTCTTTCTTACTGGCTCAGTTCTAACAGAGCGGGTAGTGGCTTTGGCCGGTCCGGGTGTTGCGAATCCACGTCTGATAAAAACCGTTCAGGGCGCAAGTCTTGATGAGCTCACAGCAGGGGAGTTAAAAGGCACCGAACAGCGCGTTATCTCTGGCTCAGTTCTGGCTGGGCGGACGGCAGAAGGTCCAGAGGCCTATCTTGGTCGTTATCACAATCAGGTCTCCGTTCTGCCTGAGGACAAGGAGCGCCGATTGCTTGGCTATCTCACTCCGGGTGTGGACAGTCATAGCGTCTTCCCAATCTATCTCTCCAAGTGGCTGGGCGAGAAGAATATGAAATTCAGTACCAACACAAACGGCAGTCCAAGAGGGATGGTGCCGATAGGTACTTTTGAAGAAGTCATGCCTCTCGATATTTTGCCGACGCAATTGTTGCGTAGCCTGTTGGTTGGAGATTTGGAAACGGCTGTGAATCTTGGGTGTCTTGAACTTGATGAAGAAGACATCGCGCTGTGTACCTACGCATGTCCTGGCAAATATGAGTATGGACCCGTGCTAAGAGATGTGCTCACGCAAATTGAGAAGGAGGGTTGATATGAGTTTGCGATCCTTCATGGACGACATCGCGCCAAATTTTGAAAAAGGTGGCAAATTTGAGTGGGCTTATCCAGCCTACGAAGCGATCGATACAGCGCTTTACACGCCTGGACAAGTCACCGGCGGCGCTGCTCATCTGAGAGACGGGTTAAATCTCAAGCGCATCATGATGACCGTTTGGTTTTGTGCATGGATCCCCGCGTTGGTGGGCAGCTATTTTATCGGGCTGCACGCACTGGAGGCTATGCAAGCAGCTGGGGTCAGCGAAGTGGAAGGCTGGAGAGGGATCTTTATTAACTCCCTCACGGGTCTAAACCCAGCCAGCGTTTGGGATTGTGTGGTGCATGGTCTGGCATACTTTTTACCGCTATATATTGTGGTGTTTGGTGTCGGTATCGCCTTTGAAATATGGTTTGCCTCTGTGCGTGGCCATGAAGTCAACGAAGGCTTCTTCGTTACCTCGATTCTATTTGCGCTAACACTGCCACCTACGATCCCCCTATGGCTTGCTGGTCTTGGGATCATTTTCGGAGTCGTTATCGGCAAAGAGGTATTCGGTGGCACCGGTAAAAACTTCTTGAACCCAGCGTTAACTGGGCGAGCATTCCTATACTTTGCCTATCCAGCGTCGATGTCTGGAGATCAAATCTGGGTGGCAGTAGACGGCGTTACGCAGGCTACACCCTTGGGTAACGCGGCGCTTGGGCTTGATTATGGCTTGGAGTGGATGACCGCATTTGTGGGCATGATGCCGGGCTCAATTGGTGAAACTTCAACGCTCGCGATATTGATTGCGGCGTTGATCTTATGCCTAACGAAAATCGCGAGTTGGCGAGTGATGGCAGGCGTTTTTCTAGGTATGGCGCTAACGGCGAGCTTGCTCAATGTCATTCCTTCAACAAATCCCATGTTTACCATGAGCCCGCAGTGGCACTTGGTTTTGGGTGGCTTTGCGTTTGGCATGGTCTTTATGGCAACAGATCCTGTATCTGCTGCGATGACCAATACCGGACGCTGGTTCTATGGCGCACTCATCGGATTGATGTGTGTCCTAATACGGGTTGTGAATCCAGCGTTCCCGGAAGGCATGATGTTAGCCATTTTGTTTGGAAACTTGTTTGCGCCCCTGATTGACCACTTTGTGGTGCAGTCCAATATAAAGCGGAGGTTGGCCCGTGGCTAATTTCGACAAAGACAGCTTGAGTAATACTTTTATCGTCGCGTTGGCCATGTGTTTGCTCTGCTCGATAATCGTTTCTGGTGTTGCGGTGGCGTTAAAACCAACCCAACAGGCGAACAAAGAGCTCGACCAAAAGCAGAACATTCTTCGGGCCGCTGGCATGTTAGCCGAGGGTAGCAATCTCTCTGCAGAAGGACTGACCGTGGATGAGTTGTTTGCTGAATTCACTGTCCGCGTAGTGGATTTGGAGTCGGGCAATTTTTTGGATGATGTCGACGCCGGTTCTTTTGACCCTATAAAGGTAGCCAAGGACCCGAGTAGATCGATCGCACTGTCTTCGGATCAAGACATAGCGACCCTTCGCCGTCGAGAGAATATTTCCCTTGTTTACATCAAAACGGTCGACGACCAAATCGACAAGTTGGTTTTGCCCGTACGCGGCTACGGCCTTTGGGGAACATTGTTCGGATACTTAGCACTAGATGCGGATCTCGAAACAGTATCCGGTTTGGGCTTTTACTCCCACAAGGAGACCCCTGGGCTAGGTGGCGAAGTTGACAACCCCAATTGGAAGAAGCTTTGGCCAGGGGTTCAGCTCTTCGATAGCGCTGGTGATCCTGGTGTTCGTATCGTTAAACGGCGTTCTGTGGCTGGCAACGAGATGGCCGCGAGAGAAGTGGACGCGCTTTCCGGCGCTACTTTCACGACGCGCGGTGTACAAAATTTGATCAATTTCTGGATTGGTGATTTGGGCTTTGGGCCAACGCTCCAGAAGTTAAAACTGGCTAATGGGTAGGCGGAACGATGTCACAACAAAATGAAGTACTCGTAGACCCGATTTTTAACAACAACCCGATTGCGTTGCAGGTACTCGGTATCTGTTCAGCTTTAGCGGTCACGATCAGCATGTCGCAAACCTTAGTTATGTGTGCGGCTGTGATATTTGTTACGACCTTTTCAAATCTAGCTGTGAGCTTGGTAAGAAATCGCGTGCCAACCAATATCCGAATTATTGTCCAGATGACGATCATCGCATCTCTGGTCATCGTCGTAGACCAAGTGTTGCAGGCAGTCGCCTATGACATTTCAAAGAGCCTATCCGTATTTGTCGGCCTGATTATTACGAACTGTATTGTCATGGGCCGTGCTGAAGCATTCGCGATGCAGAATGGACCCTATCTTTCTGCGCTGGACGGGTTTGGTAATGCGTTAGGCTATTCAGTGATTCTCATTGGGGTTGCACTAATCCGAGAGCCTCTCGGTGCAGGTACACTCATGGGTTACGAAATTTTACCGACAGTTAGCAACGGCGGCTGGTACTACTCGAACGGTTTGCTACTACTTTCCCCAAGCGCATTTTTCATCATCGGCTTCTTTATCTGGGCGATCAGAAGTTGGAAGAAGGATCAGGTTGAAGAGCCCGAGTACGAGATTGCCGACAATGTGCAGTATCGGGAGGCAATGTAAGCATGGAACATTTTCTCGGTATCTTCATAAGAGCCGTCTTCATTGAAAACATGGCGCTGACGTTCTTTTTAGGGATGTGTACATTCATCGCGATTTCGAAAAAGATCAGCACAGCGATTGGTCTCGGCATCGCAGTGGTCGTCGTGCTTGGCATCACTGTTCCGGTCAACAATTTGATTTTCAATCATTTGCTCCGTGAAGGAGCCCTGTCTTGGGCTGGCTTTCCTGATGTTGATCTTAGCTTTTTGGGCTTTCTGTCTTATATCGGTGTGATTGCGGCGATGGTCCAGATACTTGAAATGGTCCTCGATAAGTATGTACCGGTGCTATACAACGCCCTCGGCGTGTTTTTACCGCTGATTACGGTTAATTGCGCCATCCTAGGTGCGTCTTTAATCATGATCGAACAAGATCAGACGTTTGCCGAGAGTGCTGTCTTCGGTCTAGGTGCTGGCGTCGGTTGGGCATTGGCGATCACGGCATTAGCGGGTGTAAGAGAAAAACTCAAGTACAGTGATGTTCCAGAAGGACTTCGCGGATTGGGTATCACCTTTATTTCAGTGGGGCTTTTGAGCCTCTGTTTCATGTCGTTTGGCGGCATCGACATTTAGCGGGTTTGGTTAGTTAGCATGTTAGATACGACTGTTCTTCTAGGTGTTGTGATGTTTACAGCGACTGTGTTGTCGCTGGTGTTGATCATCTTGTTTGCTCGCGCGCAGCTAGTGAACTCGGGCGATGTGACGATTGAAATAAACAATGACCCTGAAAAAACCATCCAAGTACCCGCTGGCGACAAGTTGCTCGGAACACTCGCAGCCAAAGGAATATTCCTCGCCAGTGCTTGTGGCGGTGGTGGAACCTGTGCCCAGTGTCGATGTCGGATTGTTGATGGCGGCGGCAGTATTCTATCGACTGAAGAAGGTCACTTTACTCGGGGTGAAATTAGAGAAGATTGGCGTCTGTCCTGCCAAGTTGCTGTCAAGCAAGACCTCAAGATTGAAGTGCCAGAAGATGCAATTGGTGTAAAGCGTTGGGAGTGTGAGGTTACGTCGAACCCTAATGTGGCTACCTTCATTAAAGAACTCAACCTCAAGTTGCCGGAAGGCGAGAACGTGGCCTTTCGAGCCGGTGGATACGTTCAGCTTGAGATACCGCCTTACGATATGGACTACAAAGAAATCGACGTGGAAGAGGAATATCACGAAGATTGGGACCGCTTTGATGTCTGGAAGTATCATGCGAAGACCGATGACACGATGATTCGCGCCTACTCGATGGCAAATTATCCAGAAGAGCGGGGCATACTAAAGTTCAATATTCGCGTTGCGAGCCCACCTCCCGGTATGGATGTTCCGCCTGGCGCGATGTCCTCTTACGTCTTTAATCTCAAGCCAGGAGACAAGCTAACCGTATTCGGTCCGTACGGAGAGTTCTTTGTTCAAGATACACCTGCTGAAAAGATCTGGATCGGTGGCGGCGCTGGTATGGCGCCCCTGCGTTCACAAATATTTGATGAGATTAAGAGCAACAACTCTGAAGTGAAGATGAGCTACTGGTATGGCGCGCGCTCCTTGCGGGAGATGTTCTATGTTGAAGAGTTCGATGATCTCGCCCGCGATCACGACAACTTCGAATGGCATGTCGCACTGTCTGATCCTCTGCCTGAGGATAACTTTGACGGGCATATTGGGTTTATCCACCAAGTAGTGCTCGACAACTACCTCAAAGATCATCCCAATCCAGAAGATTGTGAGTATTACCTATGTGGACCACCGCCCATGACCGCCGCGGTACTGCAGATGCTCGATGACTTGGGTGTTGAACCCGAGAATATCCACCTTGATGACTTTGGCGGCTAGCACGACTGAACAAGAGTCGTTTCCTTAGAGCTAGTCTTTGGATGGTTACGCTAGTCTGCTAAGTCGGATTGAAAGGTCCCGTTAAAGCGGATGCCAAAAAAGTCTCCGTCATGCCATACCGGCCGTTGCTCAGCATTCGCCACCGTGTCCAATATTTTGGCTTTCAAGTCAGCAAATTTAGCCCCTGCCTGCCAGTCTATGGGTTGAGTAAGATCATCCGAAGGCTGGTGGTAATGAGTTTCTAGGTGGGTCATATAGGCTTCGCCACCACCGTCCGCATGTCCAGTTGCAAGCATGACTGAAGGGATCCCTTCTTCAACGAAGCGGTAGTGGTCTGAACGAGTGAAAATGCCTTGTTCGGGAAACGGATCTGGCGAGACCTTAATACCCATAGATTGCGCAGCGGTCTCGATAGCCTCATTCAATGTCGACCGAGCGCCGCCATAGACGATGACATCGGTGAAGTTATAGGTGAGTACCGGCATGTCTAAGTTGATGTTAGCGACCAGATTTTCTTTCGGGACTGTGGGATTAACGGCAAAGTATTGTGCACCCAGAAGCCCCTTTTCCTCGGCAGTTACCGCTAGGAAGATGATGGTTCGGCGAGGCTGAGGACCTGCTTTGAGAAGTCTGGCTGCCTCGATCAAGGTAGCAACTCCAGCGGCATTGTCGAGGGCTCCATTGTTGATCGTGTCTTCGGCATCGATAGGCGAGACGCCAATGTGATCTAAGTGCGCTGTGAGCACGACGACTTCATCTTTCAGCAATGGGTCGCTGCCTTGGATAACTCCAACGACGTTTGGCGACTCGATATCCTCGAGATCTGTGTTTGCACTTATGTTGATCGTGAGACCGGTATCAAACGTTGGAGTTACTCCACTGTCTGTTTGGGAAGCTTTGATGACTTCATCCCAATCTCGTTCGATGTGTTCGAATATCTTTTTAGCCCCAGCGATTGAGAAACTCGCGCCCCCAAGGAGGTTCGGCGAACGCGTGTAGATTTGGCCATGCTCGTCGAGCCATCCCATCCCCGCTGTATCGAGCATGCCGCTTTTGACAAAGCGAACGAATGGAAATATCGCTTCTGTTGTAGGCGTGGCCAAACTTGCGGTCCCGATGGCCCCACGAGCCGAGGCTTCGCGACGTTTTTGTGCACCGTAATAGGCTCGTTCTTCGCTCTGCAGATGGGTTGGGGTGTTGCGCAGCGTCATCACCACTTTGTCTTTCACATCCAGCCCGGCAAAGTCGTCACGATCATCAGCTTCGACCACCACGCCATATCCTGCAAAGACGAGTGGGGCGCTGATGTTCACGACCGAATTGCCGACGTTGGCACCCACGACGTAGTCAACGTTTTCCATTAGGTCTAAGCTCACGCCAGCGCCATCTACTATGGACAGAGAGATGGAGTCTCGATCGCGAATGCCTCGGCGCAGCGGTACTTGCTGGAAGTACGTGCCATCATCGCCACCCGGATCTAGTTGTAGTTCAAGAAAAGCGTCGGCCACATATTTTGCTGCAGTCTGGTACCCCGGGGTACCAGGCTCTCGGCCTAGCAGGTCATCACTCGCTAAGAAAGAAACGTGTTTTTTGAACAGTTCTGCGCTTGCTTGATTGTTGAGAGTCGACTGAGTTTCGGTAGTGGCCGTCGGTGTACAAGCGGTGACAGCGATCAGCAAACCGAGTCCAGTGAGCAAATACATTCTCTTTCGGTTCATCTGGAAGTGCCTGTGGAAAATTCTTCACGTGTGACATTGCTCCCTTTGCCGTCGTCATCCAGCGGGTAAATGGGGCGTCGCACGTTAGCAAAAGTGACTTGCGAATAATCTGATGTACACACGCCTCGCCCTGCACACTCTATAATCTCTTTCGCGATGGGCTTAAAGCCAACACGATAGTGTATGCGGCTCTTCAGCATCAGATATCTACGTTGGGTTGGCTCCATACCTAAGGCGCGAAAACACTCAGGGTCGTAGGGTTCGACGTGGCGTGAAACAACAGCAATGTCCACGGACCCGACGCTCAAGACTGCACTTCGACCCATATTGATTGTTAACCCGCGGGACATCTCGACGCGAGCCTTAAACTTGCCGTTGGAAATGAGTTTGACTTCGCCTGTCAGAGTAAGCGGGCTCGATTGAACTTCTAATGCGGGCATTTTTAATTTGCCGCCCAATTCCACTGTGACGGTGTTACCAACACCAGCGGCGATCATTTCTTCGACGACGGCTGGGTCGTAGAAGCCAAAGACAGCGACGTCTTCGATACCCGCATCAAGTATGGCGGCCAGAACTTCCGTGGTGTCCATCGTGCCACCGCTCGCTGTGTTGTCGTAATGGTCTAGGAGAATTACAGGACCCTCCCCAGATGCTTGCGCTGCCTTGTCAGCACGAGCAAAGGACTGTTCCAAGGGTTCGATCTCATAAACAAATTTAGATCGTTCTTGCCATGCAAAGTCGAGCAAGCTTTTACAAACTGCCTGCGCCTTGGTCGCACTGTTGTCAGTAATCACAACGCATGACAAACCGGCGTCATGAATGTCAGCGTGCGGAAAGCCGGTAAACAAACTCACTCCGAGACAGTCCGTCGCTTCGTGCTCGCGTGTTTTTGCTTGTAGTTCGTCGTTTGGAAAATCATCCGTGCCCTGCCGCATGACGTGAGGGAGCATAGGTGCTTGTTCGAGATGCATGACTGGTTTGCAACGACCTTCCAACATATCAAAGAAGATGTTTGCCGATCGTCTCGCAGTGCCATCCATGTCGATATGCGGATAGGTTTGGTAACCGGTTAGGACGTCACAGTTAGCGAGCATTAGATTCGTGACATTGGCATGCATGTCTAGGGCCACGCAGACCGGCAGGGATGGGCACTCAGCACGAACTCTGCGCAATAGCTCGCCTTCACCGTCATCATGACTTTTGGTTGCCATGGCGCCGTGCAGATCGAGCAGTAGTGCATCAACCCTCTTAGCTAGTGAGACGATGTCGCTGCACATGTACTCATATGCGTCATCTTCAACGCGACCACTGGGAGGTGCGCCAGCGGCGATGCCCATTTCAATCTCGGCGCCTCGCTGTGTTGCGACTTCTATGTAGCCCCCTAAGCAGGAGGCAGTGTCTGTGAACACATCGATCGCAGCTTGACCTTGCATAGGCGCGGCTCTCCCGCCGGAGAACCGCTCCAAGTCTGTCATTACTGGAGAGAAGGTGTTGGTCTCGTGACTCATCATGGCAATGCCAACTTTCATACCGCGCTCCTCGCTAAGGCTTAAACTGCTTTTGTATCGGCTAGGAAGATGCACGTAGGGCAGCTTCCATCAACCGCCTGCGCGTCTGATTCGCTTTGATACTGTGGTGTATCGAAGCGCTCAACGCGATTATCGGCATGCTCATTCGAACTTTGGTCCGATTGCTTGTGAGGTCTCATGACACTGTCTTTCCAACTGTGGTCTGTGGCCCACTCGAAAGGTAAGTGGCTGATCTGCCCAGGTTCTGCTTGCGCAAATGCCTCTAATGTTGCGGTCATGATGGCGTCTTGCTCGCTGCCGTTGTCTCTGCGACCAGCGGTGTGCCCGAGAGGGTAGTCGAGATATACAGCTCGCGGCGGATTGACGGCTGCCGTGATGGAGAGCGCGCTCGACATGCACAGTGTTGGTATGCCCCGACGTTCGATCTCTTTTGCGATCAGTCCCACGGACTGGTGGCAGACAGGTCAGGCAGGGACCAATAACGCTAGATCAACTTCGTCGGTTACGAGTCTATCTGCAATTGCTGGTGCGAGAATGCTCTCGACTTTGCGTGTGGAGTAGATCCCACCCATAAATGTGTAGGCTTGACGTGCCAAGGCGCCGAGCTTGCCAGCGCTGACCATCCGTTTAAGCGTATCGACGGGGAAAACCACATTCATGTCATCGCGAGCGTCAGTCAGATCGTATGCGAAATGTGTGGCCCGTCGTTCACTAACTGGTGCATCGACATCAATTTCTCTGTAACTAAAGTCGTCCTTAAAGTGGAACGCGACTTGCCCCTTGAGATAGATACCTCCGGATGCGACAAGCGATATTTTGGCATCGGCAATGGGTTTTGCGAGAGGAGTGAAGGGCGGCGGTTCTTCTGCGTGTACCCACTGATAGGGTGGGTAGCCAAGAGATGCGTACTGATCTCGTGTCCTTTGAATGTAGTCGATTGGTGCTTGTGCTGACATTTTCCCTCAAACCTGACCCGTCGCATGAGACTGTAGCAAATCCGGTTGCAAACCTCAGTGATGATGTTCTGGCGCGTAGCCATCGATTTTTACCATCGGATGAGATATATCTGAACGCAGCATTTTATGGGAAATTCTAAGGGGAAACATGAGCGATCTACTGTACGAGGTGAATGACCATGTCGGAGTCATCACGCTGAACCGACCGGAAGCGATGAACTCTTTGACCTATCAGCTCTATGCTGATCTCGAAGACACCGTACGAAATAGCGAAGCGCGCGCACTGATCATCACAGCCACTGGTCGGGCATTTTGCGCGGGTGACGACGTGAAACAGATCCTAGGTAATCCAGAGCCTGCACCGCAGGAGTTCAGGGACCGTTCGAAGAAGACGGGTGGTTTAACGCCTGCAGCTGATGCTTTGTTGCACACGGATATACCGGTTATCGCCGCCGTCAATGGCGCAGCCGTTGGTTGGGGTATGGAACTTGCACTGATGGCAGATATACGCGTGGCTTCTGTGAATGCGAAATTTGGTGAGCTATTTGTGATTCGCGGGCTCTGTTGTGATGCGCCGGGTCTGGGTCGCCTGGCACAGTTGGTTGGCCGAGAAAAAGCCGCGGAGTTGCTATTTACGGGCGAGCTGATCGATGCGGAGACCGCGCACGCTATCGGTCTCGTCGGTCGTGTGGTGCCACACGAGGATTTGATGGATCAAGCTCATGAAATTGCTGGCAAGATTGCGCGCAATCCGCCGTTGGCCGTCCAAGCTCTGAAAGCTGGACTTAGGCACACATTGGAACCTGATTGGCGGGACACGGGTCGGTGGGCGAGTGAACAAATCGGCAGACTGCGAACGACGGAAGATTCGAAGGAAGGCGTCGCGGCGTTCTTAGAAAAGCGTGAGCCAGTTTACACGGGCCGGTAAGCCCACTGGTCGAGCTGATCTTGTTCGGGTTGCGGACTAACGATCAGTCCAGCCAGGACCACTGGAATCTGCCAGTTCACCATCGATGTAGACACTGACCTTGTTTGTATAGAACGAGGCATACTTAGCGATGGGTAGGCATTCGTCATAGGGATCAAGGTAGGCCCAGATGGCATCTTCTATGCGCCCTTGCTCGGTCTCAATGTGCCAGTAGCTCGCATAGCCTTTGAAAGGGCAGTAGGTCTGCGTGTCCGATGACGTGAGTGCGCCATGGTTGAGATCCTTGGTCGGCAGGTACCAGACTGGCTTGTGTTTGGTTTCATTGAGTAGGACGGCGTCGTCGCTACTCGCGACAACAAGCTCTCCAGCTTTGACTTCTACTTTCTGGCCGAGTGGTTGGGTCGTCACTTCGTAGGCGGGATGCTTTTCGAATCCCGGGGCTGGATTGGACATGGCGTTCACTATTACGATGGCTTGTCGCTGAGCTTATCAGAATTGAGGGGATGGGAACTATGGCAACCGCCTTAGTCGTTGGAGGCACCGGACCGACCGGACACTTTGTGGTCAACGGCTTGATTGCTCGAGGGTTTGAGGTGGCCATCTTGCATACAGGTCGACATGAGGTCGATGAAATACCAGATTCTGTTGAGCATATACATACAAATCCATTTGCTATTGACGAACTCAATGCGGCTATCGCCGACCGAACTTGGGATCTGGTCATTGCAACCTATGGAAGGCTGCGAGCAACGGCCGCAGCATTTGTCGGTAAAACTGGGAAATTCATATCAGTTGGTGGTGGTCCAGCTTATCGCGGATATATGAATGCGGACGCAACCTATCCTACTGGCATGCTCGTCCCGGTACCCGAGGAGGCGCCAAAAACGCGCAGCGAAGAGGAAGATGGCAAAGGCTATCGAGTGCTTCGAAGTGAAGAGGTGGTCTTCGACTTACATCCAGACGCGTCGCACTTTCGTTACCCTTATATCTACGGCAAATATCAAGTCGTGCCGAGAGAATGGCCAGTTGTCCGCAGGATACTAGACGGGCGCAAAGAATTAGTTTTGCCTGACGGCGGGCACTACCTCAATCACCATGGCGCGGCAGCCAATATGGCGCACGCGGTCTTGTTGGCGGTCGACCATGCTGGACCCGCAGCAGGTCAAATCTATAACTGCGGAGACGAGCGGGTTCTGTCGCTCGCGCAGGTCGTTCAAGTACTTTGCGACGCGCTTGAAGCTAAGTTAGAAGTTGTTTCGATGCCCTATGAGCTAGCGGTTAGCGCACGACCGATGGTCGGTCAACCCTGGACAAGCCATCGTGTATTTGACTTGTCCAAGATCAAGACGCAGCTAGGTTACAAGGATATCGTCGATCCAGTGGAGGCGCTTAAGACCGTTGCCGTTTGGTTGCGGGACAACCCGATAGGTGAGAGAGGCGAACGGGGATTGCAGGATCCGTTCGACTATGCAGCAGAGGATAGACTGATTGCCAACTGGCGTACAGCGGTGGCCTCAATGTCAGATCCGGCCTTCGATCGCCTACCCGGTTTTACTGGCAGCTATAGTGGCCCAGGCGGCTCGGTCAGAAAATCAGAATGGTAGTCAGTGTCTGGCTGAGCCTAGAGAATTCAACCCTACAAATAGAAAAGGAATAAAAATGGTCGCAGAAGCAAAACCAGTTGGTGAGCAGCGGTTCCGAGAGTCATACGGGCGCTACCTCGAAGATTTTAACGTCGGTGATGTTTATGAACACCGCCCAGGCCGAAGCATCACCGAGACAGATAACACGTGGTTTACTTTGTTAACGATGAACCAGCATCCGCTTCATTTTGATCGCGAGTACGGTAGCAAAACAGAATTCGGGCAGGTCTTGGTGAATTCCTGCCTGACAATTTCACTCGTAACAGGAATGTCAGTTTCCGACATTTCCCAGAAGACGATTGCCAACTTAGGCTGGGACAAGGTGCGATTGTCTGGCCCCGTTTTTATTGGTGATACCCTGTATGCAGAATCCACCGTGTTGTCGATACGCGAGTCCAAGAGTCGCCCTAATCAAGGCATCGTTACAGTCGAGAGTGTGGGTAAAAAACAAGACGGCACACAGGTCATCAGCTTTGAGCGCTCCATGCTCATCCCTAAGCGCGGCTTCGCGATTGATGACGAGTTCGCTGCGGTAGAGATTTTTCAATGAACGATGATCAAATAATTCTGGATGCAGTAGACAAATTCCTCGACAAGGAGGTTAAGCCTGTAGCGAAAGATCTTGAGCTTGCAGATGAATATCCCCACGAAATTGTAGAAAAGATGAAAGTACTGGGCCTCTTTGGTGCCACGATTGGCACCCAATATGGCGGTATGGGTCTTACCGCTGTGACCTACGCGCAAATAGTCGAGCGAGTTTCGGCAGTTTGGATGAGCGTGTGTGGGATCTTTAATTCGCATCTCATTATGTGCGCTGCGCTTGAACGATTTGGCACTGAAGACCTTAAGGAACGTTACTTGCCGCGCATGGCGACGGGTGAGTTGCGTGGTGGTATCGCGCTGACGGAGCCTGATTGCGGTACAGACCTACAAGCCATTCGAACCCGAGCCACTAAGGATGGGGAAGAATATGTCGTGTCTGGTACGAAGCAGTGGATCACGAATTCGGTTGAAGGAAATATACTCGCGGTTCTAGTCAAAACAGATTCGCAGATCGAACCTAGGCACAAGGGGATGAGTCTTCTCCTCGTAGAAAAGTCATCAGGCTATCAAGCGCACAAACTGAAGAAGCTTGGGTATCGTGGGGTGGATACTGGGGAGGTGGTTTTTTCAGATCTGCGAGTCCCACGAGACCAGTTGATCGGTGCCGATGAAGGTCGAGGCTTGCAGCAAATTCTGTCGGGTCTCGCTCTGGGTCGGATTAACGTTGCGGCACGGGGCGTGGGAGTCGCCAAGGCGGCTTTGGATGCGAGTGTCTCATACGCCCAGATACGCAAGACGTTTGGTGAGCCCATTGGCCAACATCAAGCGATACAGATTAAGTTGGCGGATATGGCGACAAAGGTTGAGGCTGCACGACTCTTGACCGATAAGGCAGCGCGCGCGTACGACAGTGGCGAGCGATGCGATCTAGAGGCGGGGATGGCAAAACTCTTCGCCACCGAGGCTGCGATGGAGAACAGCAACGAGGCTTTGCGAGTGCATGGCGCCTACGGCTATTCGCCAGAAAATGTCGTTGAGCGATATTACCGGGATGCGCCTCTTTTGGTCGTTGGCGAGGGGACTAACGAGTTACAGCGAATAATAATAGCGCGCCAGTTATTAGAGCGAGGTTGACCCGCGGTAACTGGAGCTAGGTAGGGATAGGAAGAGGAAAAGGGCTAACTTAAGAAAAGGACTCAGAAAAGGACTCAGAAAAGAAAGTGCCGCTCCTAGGCAGCGTGACTGAGTTCTCCGGCGCGTGCGCTCAGGGATTTTTGTGTCAGATCATCAATTAGGTCAGCGGTAAAATCCCGACATCCGCCGCAACCTGTACCCGCACCAAGCTCCGCTTGGATCGATAGGAAATCTCGATGACCATCGGCAACTGCTTGCTTGATTTGTCGATCGGTAACGCCGTGGCACATACATACATACATGGGGTGAGTATAAATAGAAATGATTCTCGATTGCAATATCATTGTAAGTCGTTTTAGTCTTGTCGGATGCGAATAATTATCGTTATATATCAATAGCTTATAGCTTATATGTTTTGCTTTTTGACACGATTGTAGGCAAACTGCGCCTGCCCCATTTGCAAGGAATGCTATGAAATCCCTCGATCCGAAAATCATTGAGCATCTTAATATTGTGCTTAAGAATGAGCTAACCGCGATAAATCAGTATTTTCTGCATGCGAAGATGCTGCAGGATTGGGGTTTGACCGAGATTGCTAGCCATACGAAGGGCGAGTCTATCGATGAGATGAAGCACGCAGATACGCTCATTGAACGTATCCTTTTTCTCGAGGGTCTGCCGAATCTACAAGATCTTGGCAAACTGATGATCGGCGAAAACGTCCAAGAAATACTCGAGTGTGATCTGAAGCTCGAGATGTTGGCCATGCCAGCGTTACGTGACGCGATCGGATATTGTGAAACTCAGAGCGACTATGTGAGTCGACAATTGTTTCGTGATATTTTGGACTCCGAGGAAGAGCACGTCGATTGGTTAGAAACCCAGTTGGGTTTGATTGATAAGATGGGGCTCGAAAATTACATTCAAGCAAAAACGTAGATGAGTATTGGGGTGCGGCAATTCTAGGCAAGGGTCCGCAACAATGCCATGCACAGAAAGGGGAAGGAAGGAGTGAAGCTCAGAGTACGTGGCAATACGCTACGACTGCGATTGACGCGCAGCGAAGTGGATACCATTGGGGCAGGTGAGGTCGTGGAGGAAGTGACTCAGTTTCCAGATGGTAGTGAATTCTGCTACCGGCTAGTCCCAGGTCATGCGGAAGAGGCAAGCCAAAACTCCAACGATGCAGGTCACACGATCACGATAGAAGTTCCCAAAGGTCGTGCGGCTACCTGGGCGGAATCTAATGAGGTTGGTTTTTCCGGGGATGAGCCGTTTGACGTTGGTTCGTTAGCCATCTTGATTGAAAAAGACTTTTCTTGCGTCACCCCGCGCAGTGGTGAAGAAGAACTCGATACATTTCCTAATCCAAACGCGGAAGGTGTCGCTTAAAGCACACCTTCAAGTCACTAGGTCACCTACTTCGTTAACGTTCAAAAACCAATCCGGCTTGGGCACGTCAACTGACCTAATACCTGCCGTTTCCAGAAACCGCCAAACTTCGCCATGTCCTTCCTGAATAAACACTCGCAGCTTCGGCCCAAGGCTAGTGCGTAAAATCATGTGTAGGTTCTGTTGCCGTTGGCCATCATGAGCGACGACACCAGCATCTGCCTCTAACAGCTGCTCGGCGAGTAGATGCCACCAACTTACCGGCAAACATGGCGAGTCTCCCGGACTGACTAACAACCAATCAGTGCTGGCTCGTTCGAGACCGCCAAGCACGCCGTTTAATGGCGTTGCGAGATCGGTGCCAACCTCACGGTCGGTAAACGTTCTACCGCGCTTTTCGTATTCATCCAGGTTTCGGTTTGCGCTTATCAGCAGTGGCAGATCTGAGGCGGAGGCGACTACGAGGTCGAGCATCGGTGTGCCAGAATACGGGATTAGAGGTTTATCTTGCCCGCGCATTCGAGACCCCATGCCGCCACAGAGGATGAGTAACGAGAGGTTGTCGGATGACATCTTCATGGCGTTACAAACTACAATCCTTTAGTGGCAGTTGGAAGGGCTTAGCTTGAATCAGGTGTCTTGACTAAAAGCCACGTATCGACTTTGCTAGAGCGTACCTATTAGAGGAATAACGACATGGATTTATTTACCTTGCGCAAGTTGCGGCAATTATCGGTCTCGTTTGTCGTGATCGGCTTACTGGGGGCCTGTACGACGACAACAGGTGGTTCGAGCACTGTACCCTCGGCCGAACTCCCAGCGCGTCCCGAGGCGGATGTTGCACGCGACGATGGTCGCAAGCCTTTTGCTGTATTGGATTTTTTAGGCGTTGAACCAGGCATGAAAGTGGTGGATGTTCTCGCCTCTTCTGGTTATTACACCGAGGCTCTTGCTCACGCGGTGGGTCCGGAAGGCACCGTGTACGCACAGAATCCAGCGATCCTGTTGCGATTGTTCGGTGGTAGAAACGATAAGGCACTGAATGCACGGCTCATGGGCAACAGGTTATCTAACGTCCGGCGCCTAGACAGAGAATTTGATGACTTAGGCTTAGTTGCAGGGAGCATTGACGTTGCTGTGACCACCTTGAATTTTCACGACTTATACAACCGCGACCCCGAGCAGGCGGCAGGTATGTTGGCTGTGCTCAAGGGTGTACTGAAACCAGGTGGTGTACTGGGAATCATCGACCACAACAGCAACGACGGTGCTGATCATGCAACCCTCCATCGGATGCCTGTCAGTGATGCGATCGCCGCAGCAGAGGCAGCCGGTTTTACGGTCGAGACGAGTGATGTGCTCGCCAACCCGGAAGATGATCGTACCCAAGGCCCTTTCACCGAAGGACTGCGTGGGTACACCGATCGGTTTGTCCTAAAGCTTACTAAACCCGAATAATTCTATGATCTAGGCTTGGGGTTTCAATGCGAATTGACCCCAGGCCTGCGCGCTGTTCGGCCAACTCAATGCCGCATGATTTGCAGCGGTTTGGATATCGCGCCAAGCGCGCTGCAGTGGATTGCTGAGTTTGGCGCTATTGCCTCCAGCGTTCGACATCATCGTATTGGTCGCATTGGTAACTAGTCTTACGCAGTAAGCAGTGTCACGCGGTATCCGGACGGCTTCGGCTGCGGTGATTGGTCGTGCTGTGTCAATCACTTTGAAATTTCGTTCTAAAACGAGTCCAGCTGCATCGATAGCAGCCGCGCATTCAGCGACGATAAGTTGTGAGGCGGCTTGCTCGGATTGCTTCGCTCCTGTCATCTTGTTAACCCGCTGCTCGGTATAGGCTCGAAATTGCTCTAAAGCCCCGAGACCTGTCCCGTAAATCGGTGATGCCAGTATCGCGACTAGGGCGGCATGGAACGGCGAGCGAAACAAATCCCCGTGATGAATGCCGTGTCCAGGACCTTCGTTGATCATTAGTGAGGGTAGATGAGCGGCTCGGTGGATCGGCACAAACACGTTCTTAAGCGTGACATCTTTACTGCCCGTCCCAGCCATCCCGACCACGTGCCAAGAGTCATCATCAACGACTACTTCGTCTTTGGGAATCATCATGAACCAAGGTCCGGTTGGCCGGCCGTCGACACTCTCCGTTACCAAGCCACATAGGAAAACCCATTGGGCGTGATCTACCCCGGATAAAAATGACCACGTCCCATTTGCGATGAGCCCATCGCTTTGCATAGTCGCCCTGCCAGTGGGTGCGAAGGAAGCGGAAGAAAAGACATCTGGGTCCGCAAAATATTCGTCCTGAGCAGATGCGCTGAAACCGGTGGCCATCCAGTTGTGTACGTTACCAACCGCAGAAACCCATGCGGTCGACATGCAACCACCGGCTAGCGTTGAAATAACTTCCGATAGGGTGGAAAAGCTAACTTCTTGGCCGCCATAGAGCTTGGGAGTCACAAGGTTAAGTAAGCCTGCCGAACGGAGATCTTTGAAAAGATCCGTATCGACAACGCCCTTGGCTTCATGAGAGTCGGCGTGCTCGCGTAGACGGGCTTGGTAGTTACCAGCCGCCTCGGTAAATGATGTTTGGCTCATGGCGATTTTGAAATACGATGGTTGTTAACGAGGTAGTATGCCAGTGCAAGGAGAGTATATGTACGATGCAATTGTGGTCGGAGCAGGGAGTGCCGGGTGTGTGGTTGCTGCTCGGCTGTCTGAAAATCCAAATTTGCGTGTGGCCTTGGTTGAGGCAGGACCGGACTACCCGCAGTTGGATCAAACGCCATTTGATCTGGTCAACAGCCACAACAATTCCTACCGAGATCATGACTGGGGGTTTTCTTACGAGCCAACGTCTGGGCGCGAAGATCGATTCCCGCGCGGACGTGTGACGGGTGGCTCGAGTGCGGTCAATACGACCATCGCGCTCCGTGGTGTACCGGAAGACTACGATGAGTGGGCGAGTTTAGGAAATGATGGCTGGGCCTGGCCAGATGTCCTGCCCGCGTTCAAACGATTGGAGCGGGATCTCGACTTTCCGGATGCGGACTATCATGGTGATAGTGGACCAATAACAATCAGACGTTATCCAGAGGGCGAGTTGGTGAACGCTCAGTCTGCGTTTTTGAGTGCAGCTAAGAAACTTGATTACCCGTTTTGCGCGGATGCAAACGATCCCGATGGTTGGGGGGCCGGCCCTCACCCCATGAACAAGTTAGGTCGACTACGCGTATCTGCTGCAGTGGGGTATCTCGCACCTGCTCGTATCCGCCCGAATCTAGACATCATCGCAGACACCATGGTCTTGCGTCTGCTCATGGATAAACGCAAATGTACTGGCGTTGAAGTACGTGATCTTGATGGCCACGTGCACCAAATTAACGCGAAGCTGGTTGTGCTCGCTGCTGGTTCTCTCATGTCGCCGGGTATCTTGATGCGGTCGGGTCTTGGGCCACGACGAGAGGTCGAAGGGATAGGTGTGGAATCAATTGTTGATTTGATGGGGGTTGGCGAGAATTTGTCAGATCATCCTGCAACGGCGGTCTTGTGTGAACTTAAAGATGGCGTGGCAGTCGATTTTGACGGACCTATCATCCAGACGATATTGCGCTATACCGCGGAGGGTTCGGAGAAGAGGAACGACCTGCAAATTGAGCAAATTAGCTTTGCTGGGCGCCCAGATGGTCCTCCGCAGTTTGTTATAGCGCCCGTGCTTGAGTATCAATACGGTCGTGGCAAATTAACCACCCTAAGCGCAGATCCATCGGCTGCGCCACGAGTGGAAAATAAATTCTGCGAGGATGAGAGAGATCTCAATCGACTCGTGGACTGTTTGATAGATACGCTGGCGTTTGTCGAAGCGGAACCCCTAAAAGGCATGATCTCGTCGCTCGTCTTTCCAGATCCAAGTCGTGGTATTGAGCGGCAGGATCTTGAAACGCTGTGCCGTCGATTTGCTGGTAGTGGCTATCATCCGTGTGGAACTCTAAAAATGGGACCACAAGAGGATGAAACAGCGGTTGTAGACTCTCGCGGTCGCTGCCATGGTGTCGAGCAGCTTGTTATTGCTGATGCCTCCATAATGCCCAGCGTGCCGCGCGCAAACACTAACCTGACCTGTTTGATGATTGGTGAGAAAATTGGTGAATGGTTACGCACTGAACCACAAAATTTTGGATTGTAATTATGCATGACTTAGTTGTCCGCAACGTAAAGATACTGGATGGCCTCGGAGGAGAGGCGACAATTGGGGATGTGGCTGTCGTAGGAGATCGAATTGCTGAACTTGGCGAGATCAGCGCGACCCGTGCTGAAGTTGAGATCGATGGCGCAGGACAGTATTTAGCGCCCGGTTTTGTCGATACCCATGCCCACGATGACGGCGCATTTTTTCGTCATCCCGGCATGGAGTTTAAGCTCGCTCAAGGTGTGACAACTGTTGTTAGTGGCAATTGCGGGTTCAGTGCGATCCCCGCTGATGCTGAAAAAGATTCTGTTGCCGCTAGCGGTGGCATCCTAGCCGGTCTCGAAGGAGAGTTCTCGGACCTTAATGGTTACTTTGCTGCCGTTTTAGAACGAGCGCCTGCGATTAACAACATGATGTTAGTGGGACACAACACTATTCGCTCTCTTGTTCTAGGCGACGCGAAACGTGCGCCATCTAAAGACGAGTTGCGAACCATGCGTCAACATGTGAGTGATGCATTGGAGCAGGGTGCGTGCGGATTTTCTACAGGACTGATTTATCGTCCTGGTCGCTACAGCGATACGGAGGAAGTGATTGCACTTGCGGAAATGGCGCGACCTCATGACGCTCTATATACGACGCATATGCGCAACGAAGGGGATCGCTTGCTGGAGGCGGTTGACGAAAGTCTGACGATTGGCAAGGAGTCCGGTGTTCACCTCCATATCAGTCATCACAAGTCAGCTGGTCCGGGTAACTGGGGCAAGGTACGCGACTCCCTATCAAAGGTTGACTCTGCAATACGGGCACGACAGGCAGTGACGTTAGATGTCTACCCATACACCGCAGGTTCTGGGCGTATGATTGAGTACTTTAATCTAGAGCGCCCAAGCCCAGAACTCGCCGCCGTGATTCGGATTGCGAGCTGTCCGGCGTTTCGTGAGTATGAAGGCCGGATGCTTAAGGACATCGCAGAGGAAAAAGGACTGTCCCTAGAAGAAGCGGTGCTGCATGTGTTAACAGCACCGAAAGGTGACCGTACAATTTGCATTCAATTCATCATCGACGAAGCGGACGTCGAGACTAACCTTGCTCACGCAGACATGATGGTAGGGTCTGATGGTATCCCTGACTTGCGTGGACGTCCACACCCGCGGTTGTTTGGCACGTTTCCTCGGATTTTGGGCCACTATGTGCGCAAGCGCGGCATACTTACGTTGCCGGAAGCGGTGCGTCGCATGACCTCACTGGCGGCGAGTACATTCGGCTTGCACGATCGCGGCGTCATTCGGGAAGGTGCGTTCGCGGATCTAGTTTTGTTTAATGCGGACACCGTGATCGATCTCGCCAGCTACGATGATCCAAAGCAAGAACCTGAAGGCATTAACTGCGTTGTTGTGAATGGCAAGGTTGCCTACCAGAACGGTGAGCATCGATATCCTGGCACGGGTAAGATGTTGCGTTTTCGCCGTAGTGCATACGGTGAGCCTGAATAATAATTTTTAGAACGAGGAGAAGCGATGAGTTTCCTTAACAAGGAACGTCACGAACATGTGCTGTTGATGACGATGTCCAGTCCGGACACTAGGAACGCGTTGACGAGCGACGAACAGTTTGAGGAGTTCGAACAGAGCTGCGCTGAAATCAACGACGACATGTCTGTTCGTGCTGTTGTACTAACTGGTGAAGGTAGTGCCTTCTGTGCTGGCGGTAACGTCAAAGATATGCGGGATCGAACTGGACTTTTTTCCGGTGACCCATTCGATCAGGCTGATGCGTATCGCAAAGGTATCCAGCGCATCCCGAGAGCGATTTATGCGCTCAATGTGCCTATCATCGCAGCGGTTAATGGACCAGCAGTTGGTGCTGGATGTGATCTCGCGACTATGTGCGATATACGCATCGCGGGCGAGCGAGCGATGTTTGCAGAGAGTTTTGTGAAGCTTGGCATTATCCCCGGCGACGGTGGCGCTTGGTTCCTACCCCGAGCAGTGGGATTCAGCAATGCCTGTAAGATGGCTTTTACGGGTGATCCCGTCAAAGCACAAGAAGCGTTAACCATGGGTTTGGTTTCTGAAGTTGTTGAAGAGGAGAATCTTGTCAGTCGCTCCTTAGATCTGGCAACAAGTATCGCAAACAATCCTCCGCACGCAGTTCGTCTAACAAAGCAGCTAATGCGATCAAGTGAGAGAGCGTCTCTCGATGAACTCTTGGACAAATCTGCAGCGTTCCAGGCAGTTTGTCATGCCGAACCGGACCATCAGGAAGCCGTAGCGGCGTTTTTTGAAAAACGCCTCGGCGAGTACCGTAAGTCCTAGGCTAGATTTGCTGGTGAGTTGATGGGTCGCTTTTTAGCGCGACCCTTGGCCATCATCGATTTTGATATAGGTACCGGTCACGGCTTCAGACGCAGGTGACAAGAAGTACATCAATGTGCTGTCCATTTGTGCAGGATCACAGATGCGTTTTCTTGGGAAGTGTTGGGCGATGTCACCCATGCGTTCTAACATGCCATCCATCATTTCCGACGAGAAAGCACCCGGTGCGATTGCGTTAACGTTGATATTGTATCGGGCCCACTCGACTGCGAGACATTCTGTCATCCGCACTATCGCAGATTTAGTAATGGAGTAGAGGGCGGCACCGTTGCCACCATAATTAAACCCGCCGACTGATGAGATATTAATCATGCGTCCCGGTTGTTCTGCAGCGATCAGGCGCCGGGCGATCTCGCACGATAAAACATAGGGTCCGCGAAGGTTTGTGTCGAAGACAGAGTCGATAAGATCGAGTGACATTTTGTGAGCACGCTGTGCGTCTGGAATACCAGCGTTGTTAACGAGGATATCTATGGTACCTAGTTCGCTTTCGGCTTGGTTGACGCAGTTCAAGATCGAATCGTTGTCCTGCATATCAAGTTGTATCGGCAGCGCTTGGCCACCCGCAGCGTTTATTTCTTCGGCTAGAGCCTCGAGACGGTCAACACGTCGTCCAGTTACGGCAACTTTTGCACCGGCGGCGGCAATAACTTGCGCGAAGCGACGTCCCAAACCAGAAGTGGTACCAGTTACCAAGGCGACTCTTCCGGACAGGTCGTTGGAAACATTGGGTAAAGGATAATCGGACATACTTCCTCCCTAAATCAGTATGAAAAGAGCTTGTCGACGCGCCTTAACAACGAGCCGAAAAGCTGGCAGTGTAGCAGCTCATGTGTTCTTGATGGCAGTCCTAAATGCAATTGTCGAAAGCACAGGTCACGCAGTATGAGCAGGATGGATATCTTCTGTTGCGGGGTCTGATCGAAGAAAAAGATCTAGTAAAGTATGACGCTAGATTTCGCGAGTATGTGATGAGCCAGCGAGCTCTTCCCGCTGATATGAAGATCATGCAGGACGTTATGGTCGTTAAGGGCGAAGTCAATCCGGAAACTCCGGTGCACAGCGTGAACAAACTCTTGTGTCTGGAAAATGATGACGTTTTGTTCTCTTTCGCACATCACCCAGAGTTGGTAAGTGCTGTGCAGTCGCTGTTGGGGACAGAGTTGTACACTGTGTCGTCAAATGTATTCAACAAGCCTCCAGGTGTCGATGGTCGTCATCCGATGCACCAAGATCTAAGGTATTTTCGCCTTCGACCTGCCAGCGGGATTGTTGGTGTGTGGACTGCGATGTTACCTGCAACTAGAGAACACGGATGTCTCGCTGTGATCCCAGGTACACACCGAGGAGATCTGTTAGATCACGCTAATCCAGACTGGGATTTTGTGAATCACGGGTTCTTTGGCATAGATGGAATAGATCTCGAACAGAGAGTTCATATGGAAATGGAGCCCGGTGATACACTCCTGTTCCATCCTCTCATTGTGCACGGCTCCGGGAGAAATCGGACGGAGGATTTTAGGCGGGCAATCTCAATTCACTATGCAGCAGGAAGTTGTGAGTCACCTAAGGAGAATTGGCAGAACGTTGGCTTAACACGCCGCATTTCTTAGTTCCCTCAGTCAAACCATTTGATGGCGCGTATCAGCTCAGAATCAAAACCATTGCTCGAATAGAGAGAACGAGCTCGGTGGTTGGCAGAGAAGACGTGTAATGACAGTGATTTAGCGCCGCGTTGTCGACAAGATGATTCGCTATGTTGCAACAGGGCGCGACCGAGACCTTTTCCTCGGGCAGATGGTGCGACCACAATGGCTTCTAAATGGGCGCTTGGCGCATGACTCATAAGTTCATCTCGCATTGTGATCAGTACCAAACCCAATATATTGTCATCTCGGTCCACGGCTACGTCAGCAAAAGATTGCGGGGCATCTCCCGCTAGTGTGACACGAAGCAAATCTGCGTCCCCCATCCATAGATCCTGTGCGTCTCGTTTTTCAGGAATCTCGAAGTCGGCAAGCTCTGGCAAAATTGTGAGCATGATTTCAAGGTCATGGCTTGTCGCCGACCGGATTTGATACTTAGGGGTCATGGAATAGGCTGCACATCAAGTGGAGTTTGCGGGAGGTTGGGGTGTCCGGCTGTAGTCGGGTCGGGTGGTTGCCTCAGAACACTTTGCCCTTGTCACGCAGCGCGGTCACTTTGTACTTTGTCAGACTGGCTTTAGCTGCATCTATTTTTGGCGTCGAGCGCATGGCAGGACCATCGTACTCGGGTTCGAATAGCCGATGCGGATCGTCCCCATTCACAAAGCCGAGATAACTGCCGCCATAGTTGTATCCGATCAGTCGGCGTAACTCTTCTGAGAATTCCTGTGCCACTTCTGGGGGATGTGCCAGATACTGATTTTCTTCCTGGCGTAGCCAACCCAAACTGTATTGCAGTGCCATACCGGTGCGATTCTGGTCACTGTCGTTCGTGCCGCCGCCGTGAATCGTCCCGCCAAGATAGATGAGCACGGATCCCGCGGGCATCTCTGCGTGCACAGTTTCCTCTGGGAGTGGTCGTCGCTCATCCGTCCAGAGATGGCTACCTGGGACCACTTGGGTACCGCCATTTGCGGTGTCGAAATCTGAAAGCGCCCACATTGTCGGCATTAAGGTAGTGATACCAAGATGCGACAATGGCTGTGCTTGTGCGCCTGGCTCCAAGTGCATCACACCAGAGAAATTGAGTTGGTAATTAGTCGCATAGTCCAGCAATACAGCCTCTGCCATTGCTAATACAACCGGATGAGTGACCAGCTCTCTTGCTGCTATCGATTTTTTGAGGATACCACCAAGCCGTTTTGTTCTTTCTCCGAGAAACTCGTCGTGCCCGAAAGGTGCATCCGCAATGTGCGGGATGAGATCCGTATGCGTTCGCCGGGCAAGATCTACTGCGAGTTCTTCGATGATGAGATAACCCTGGTCCAAGAGTTGATCGCGCATGTCAGTTAGAGGCAGATCTGGGTTGACGAGATTTAGCGGTGAGGGTGGCGTGGCGTTAAGTGTATTCATAATTGCGGCGTTGTGGTCAAAGGTTCGATTCTTATTGAGGTAAATACGTTAGAGGCGGCGCAGCTCGACGATAGGAATAACGCGATCAGTCCGGCGTTGGTAATCGGCGAAAACAGGTATGTGTGCTGAAACATTGGCATAAAGTTGTGCGCGCTCGGGTTCTTCGATCGCTACCGCCAATGCTGGGAAGGTCTCGGCCCCGAGTTCGACGCTGACCTCAGGGTGTGCGATTAAGTTCGAGTACCAAGTTGGGTTAACGGGTGCGCCGCCTCTTGAGGCGATGACCAAAATTCTTTGATCGATGTCGATATGGGCCAAGGGGATCGTACGCTGTTTACCGCTTTTCGAACCGGTTGTTGTGAGCAGCAAGAACGGACTGTCTGCGAGTTCGCCGGTTAAAACACCGTTGTTGGCTCGAAACTCGGCGATCAGCGCTTGGTTGAAGCTTCTTGTGAATTTACCAGGACCTCCGGGCGAACGAATCTCGCCAGCCAATCCTTCGAGCAAGTTCCCAGAAGTTAGGTCGATCTTATCGGACATAAGTGTCTCACCTCTCATTTCGCACGATTGTCGCAGCATATTCGTATTGGGTATCTTACTCGTATTTTTTCAGTCCAGACATGACTGATAAACCGAGGAATTAGAATGACTACTGAACTCTCCCTGGTTAAGGTCGTCTGACACGCATCCTGCAGAAAACTAATCGTTGAGGGGGTGACGAGATGTACGTGAACGGATACTTATTGAGCGTGCCCGAGGATAAAAAAGATGCCTATGTGGCGATCGTTAACGTCTTTGTAGAAGTCGCTAAGGAATATGGCGCTCTAGAGATTTTTGAGAATTGGGAACTCGAAGTCCCTGATGGTGAGCAAACGGATTACCGCAAAGCGGTCCAGGCTAAACCTGGGGAGAAGATCGTTTTTTCCTGGGTAGTTTGGCCTGATCGACGGGCTGGGGCCGTCGCCCATGAACACATGTGGGAAGATCCTCGATGGGATAATCTAGGAGAATCTCCAGTGGACGCGAAACGGATGGTGATGGGTGGATTTGAACCGATCGTGGCTTACCGTAAAGAGTGAGCGGATCCTCCAGGTGACTGTGTTTTGATGGACGGTGTTTTCAGATTGTCCGGCGCGGACAAGTGGGATCCTGATATTGATCAGTGGCTTGCAGATCAGAAGGGTGAGCTAGGTACATTGGCGCTGGCGTGGTTTTCGAGGCTGCGTGAATGCGGAGGTGATATCCGAGAGTTAATGCATGATGGCTACCCGCACGTGTGCGTAGATGACGTGGCGTTTGCTTACGTGAATGTTTTTAAAGCGCACATTAACCTAGGCTTTTTTAACGGCGCTCATCTGTCAGATGACGCCAACCTGCTGCAAGGAACGGGCAAACGGATGCGCCATGTGAAACTTGGTCCTGGTCATGACGTCGATGAAGGACAACTTTTACGACTGATAGCCGACGCGTATCGAGACATACAAACCAGAGCGTAAGTAAGAGTGTCAGTAGTAGTGCAATTCGCCAAAATTTTGATCATGGCCAAATAATCAGTTGGCCCGTGCAGCAACATAGTAAGAGTTATCGTTTCACGCCCGCGGCGGCAGTTAGTGTCGTTGTCGCGAACATGATCGGGACGGGCGTTTTTACTAGTCTTGGTTTCCAGTTGTTGGATATTGAGTCCGCTTCGATTGTAATTTTCCTATGGGTGTTAGGCGGCATACTAGCGTTGTGTGGCGCGCTTTGTTATGCAGAACTCGGGGCTGCCCTGCCGCGGTCCGGCGGAGAATATAATTATCTCTCCAGGATTTATCACCCGAGCCTAGGATTTGTCTCTGGGTGGGTGTCAATGACGATTGGCTTTGCAGCACCAACAGCGCTAGCTGCGATGACAGCGGGACGCTATCTACAGGCAGCTGTACCGGAAGTTCCAAGTATGTTGACCGCCGTGGGAATGGTCTTGCTCGCAACGCTGTTCCATGTTCGTAGTCGACGCGGTAGTGCTCGCTTCCAACAAATATTTACCGTGCTGAAGGTTGTTCTAATTGTCGGTTTCGTTGTGGCCATCGCTTGGGTCGTACCTGAGCCGGTATCAAACCAGTGGGCTGTGGACCTATCTTTGCTTGGCACAGGTGGCTTTGCAGTAGCACTGATCTTTGTCAATTATGCCTACACGGGCTGGAACGCCGCCACCTACATCGCGGGTGAGGTTGCCGATCCCAAACGCACGCTTCCTTGGATTCTCCTTGCTGGGACTGCGTTTGTGACCGTTATCTATGTGTTGTTGCACTTTGCGTTTTTGTTATCGACCCCAGCAGAGGCCATGGTGGGTCAGATAGAGATTGGCTACATCGTGGCCGGGCACGTGTTTGGTGCAGAAGGGGGTAGGATTATTAGCGTTGTCTTGGCTGTGCTCCTACTTTCGACGGTGAGTGCGATGGTGTTGGCCGGACCACGGGCTCTACAGATGATTGGGCAAGATATCGAACCGCTGAAATTTTTAGCGAAAGAGAATACCGATGGCATACCAGTCGTCGCTGTTGCGACCCAGAGCGCTTTGACTATCGGTTTGGTGCTAACGTCTTCTTTTGACGCGATATTGGTTTTTTCTGGATCCGTGTTGGCATTGAACACGCTTTTAGCGGTTTTAGGGGTTATCGTGCTGCGCTACAGAGAGCCAGAGCTTGTTCGACCCTTTCGTGTTCCTGCCTACCCTTGGCCAGTTCTGATCTTTGCCACTATCACCGTTTGGACGTTGTTTTACCTTGTCTTTGAACGACCCACTGAGATGGTGTTTGCTGTTGCGGTTATCGCAAGTGGCTGGTTGTTCTACTGGCTCAGCCACGCTAGGGTGCGCTCTCAAAATTCAGATCAGAATGAGGATCCACATGGAACTTGAAGAAAAATTCGATGATGGCGTTGCTGTATTGACTATGAATCGTCCCGCAGCTCGCAACGCTATGGGTGCTGAAATGATGGCCGCTATGACGGAAGCTTTACCGCGCTTGGCCGCCGATCGTTCAGTCCGTTGCGTCGTTCTCACTGGCGCGGGCGGAGCGTTTTGTGCCGGAGGAGATGTCAAAGGATTTGCCTCTCAAGCGGGTAGCAATGATACGGCTAAACCGAAGGGGTTTGATCTAGAGGGCCGATCCCAAGGTTTACGTGCGGGCATGGAACTCTCGCGCATTTTGCACGAGATGCCAAAGCCAACACTGGCTGCGATTCCAGGACCTGCTGCTGGTGCAGGGTTTTCGCTAGCACTGGCATGTGATCTGCGGATAGCGATTGATACTGCGAAAATGACCACAGCGTTTTCCAAGGTCGGACTTTCCGGTGATTATGGTGGCTCGTTCTTTTTGCCATACATCGTTGGCCAAGCAAAAGCGCGCGAACTCTACTTCAGTGCTTCAGTGATTTCTGGGCAAGACGCGTTTGATATTGGTTTGGTAAATCGGGTTTCAGGCGCCGACACTTACGAAGCAGACGTTGCGCAGTTTGCCCGGGAGCTCGCTGACCTTCCCACGGTGGCGGTGGGTTACATGAAGAAGAACCTAAATTCAGCCTACGGTGGCAGCTTGGCGGACACTTTCGATCGCGAAGCGCTACACATGACGCGGTGCTTTATGACTGATGATCACAAAGGTGCAGCGAAGGCGTTTGTTGAGAAACGCGCCCCGGAGTTCAAGGGCGGCTAGTACTGTGGCTGCGACACAAGGTTGGAGCGGCCGCTTCGGGTTCTTGATGGCATCCATAGGATTCGCCGTCGGGCTCGGCAATATCTGGCGGTTTCCCTATGTAACTGGCGAGAACGGCGGATCAGCGTTCGTTTTGGTCTACTTAGCTTGTGTATTTGCGATCGGCGTACCAATTCTGATGGCCGAAGTTTTACTCGGGCGGCGTGGACAGGGGACGCCCCCGGCTAGTTTCGGTGCGCTCGCGAGCGCATCGGATCGCAGCTCAAGTTGGGCAGTAGTGGGCTACCTCAATCTTCTGACCGCGTTCGCGATTTTGGTTGGATATGGTGTAGTCGCTGGCTGGGTCATCTTCTATCTCGTGGAAGCACTGTCTACTAGCTTTAACGGGTTCGATGCCGCAAGTTCGCAGAATTTATTCGCAACCCTGACATCCGACACGGTTGCGGTCCTTCTTTGGACCGTGATTGCCTTAGGTGCGGCTGGTCTCATCATTGCGGGTGGTGTCAAAGGCGGGATCGAGCGGGCTGTGACTGTGTTGATGCCGCTGCTGTTCCTATTGTTGCTTGGCCTTGCTGTATTCAACCTTTTTGCTGGTGGGATGCCTGAGGCGATTGACTATTTGTTTACGCCTGACTTTTCTAAATTAGACGGCTCTGTGATCCTTGCTGCAGTGGGACAAGCTTTCTTTTCCATCGGCGTTGCGATGGCGGGTATGATGATGTTCGGCGCCTATTTGCCTAAGGATATTTCGATCGCTGGCAGCGCCTTCATCATAGTAATTGCGGATACTTTGGTTGCTGTGCTCGCTGGGTTGGTCATTTTTCCGATGGTTTTTGCCAATGGTCTAGACCCGGCCGGTGGACCAGGACTAATTTTTCAAACACTTCCTGTTGCCTTCGCGCAGATGGCAGGAGGATATGTAATCGCACCGTTGTTCTTCTTGTTGCTGTCTGTTGCGGCCGTTACGTCGATAGTTGGATTGATCGAACCGATCGGAGTCTGGGTTTCAGAAAAGTTCCAATTGTCCCGACCACGAACCACAGTGCTTATTGTCGCCGTGCTGATGGGTTTTAGCGTTGTCAGCGCGCTGAGCTACAACGTCTGGCTTGACGTATCACTACTTGGAATGTCGCTAGGAACATTGATTGACTTTGTACCGAACCAAATCATGTTGCCAGTAGGTGGATTTGCGATCGCAATTTTTGTTGGTTGGTTCGTGAGCAAAGAGATTAGCAGTGAAGAGCTTGGGCTAAGCAACCAACCCTTTAAAATTTGGTATCAGCTACTGCGTTACGTTGTTGGTCCTGCTGTTTTTCTGATCTTTGTCGGTGGTTTGATCTAGCGTGCAGTTAACCTATCGCACGAGCGTTAATCGTTGGGAGTGTGACGAGAACGATCACATGAACGTTCGCTTTTTTTTGAGAAAGCACTGGGAAACGCTAGCCGGTGCTTTGCTAGATCGTAGCGAAGTTGAGTTGCAGTCTAACAAGCGTGTCCACCACCTTAGGTTTCTCCAAGAAGCCCGAATTGCGACACCGATCAGCGGTTACATCGGCGTTGTCGAAATGCCCAGTGGCCAACGTCGTTATAGCACTGAATTACGTCAGTCCTTTACAGACGAAGTTTTGAGTGCGTGCCTGCACGAGGTGGGACCGGAGCCGAATGTTGTGACAGATACGCTCGCCGATCATAACGGACCTCGAGGATTAGCGGATGCAAGTTCTCAGTACATCGGGGTCGCATACGGAGAGCTATCTGCACGCGGTTTCGTGCAAATCGGTGCGGGTCGAATTAGTGCATCGGAATGTAGCGAAGTAGGAGTACTCTCAGCACACGGCTTTATGGGACGACTGTCAGACTCGATGCCCCACCTTTGGGGTGCGATCCATGTAGGCGGAGTTTTGGATGAGGCGGAAGGGGGCGCAGTTCTCGAGTATCGCCTGGAATACTTCAATCCCCTTCATGCTGAGAATAGCTATGAGATTTGGTCTGGCCTCCGTGGCGTAGGACCTAAAAGACAAGAGTTTATACACTTGATGTTCGCAGAAGGAGGCAAACTCGTGCTCGCAGCAGAGGCTGTGGGGGTGCGCCTCGACTTGATCGCACGCAAAGCAAAAACTCTTTCAGAGGGTGTCCAGAGTGAAATGCGCAGTCGCATCGTACGGGCACCTGATCAATCGTCGCAGGAGTAATATGCGCAAATTTGTGGTTCTGATCGTTGGTTTGGTGGCGTTGGCTGGGTTGGCATTTGTCTTTCCCGTAGTCGACTGGTTGCGCGTTGCTGTCGAGTGGATTCAAGCCAACCCGTCCTACAGTTGGCCTTTGTTTGTGGTGCTTTATGCCACCGCAACAGTGCTGATGTTACCTGGTTCGGTGTTAACACTTGCAGCGGGCTACGTCTTTGGACTCAGCACTGGGTTTGTGATCATTTCGATTAGTAGCGTTCTCGGTGCGACACTAGCATTCTTGACTGGTAGATATTTTGCGCGGGATTGGGTCTTGTCCAAACTGCAAGGGATCCCAAGGTTTCGGGCGCTAGATGCAGCCATCGGTCAGCACGGTGCTTTGGTCGTATTCCTAACTCGCTTGTCTCCAATTTTTCCGTTTAATTTGCTCAACTATGCTCTGGGTCTTACGCAGGTACGTTTGTTGACTTACGTTCTAGTGTCTTGGGTGGGCATGATGCCTGGCACCTTGTTGTATGTGTACTTAGGACAAGCAGGTTCGGATCTAACAGCACTCTTCTCAGGTCAAATTGGCGATAGTGAATACGGTGCTTTGCTCTTTTACTTTGGTCTCGCGGCCTCACTTGTTTTGGTGGTTGTTATCGCTCGCTACAGCGGACGGATGTTGGAAGCCCAACTTGCCAACCAGGAGGAGGCAGATCTTGCAGACAGTAAGCAGGCGCCGTCGAGCGAGCAAACTGGTGGAGGGTCGTAGCATGTCATATAGCGGCAGTCAGTATGATGAGACGACCGGAGCACTGTTAGCACCACCAGATTACGTCAACCCAAAACCACAACCAAACTATCATCTGGTTGTTGTTGGGGCGGGTCCCGCAGGGCTTATTGCGTCTATAGGTGCGGCAGGACTTGGGGCTAAGGTTGCTCTGATTGAAAAACATCGAATGGGTGGCGATTGTCTCAATGTGGGTTGTGTGCCCTCAAAAGCCATCCTCACTTATACCGAAAATCACCCCGACGCCGACTTCCAAGATGCATTTAGCTTCGCACGGCAGATACGAGCTGAAATAGCACCGCACGATTCAGTTGATCGATATACAGACCTCGGTGTCGACGTTTTTTTAGGTGAGGCCAAACTACCTGCTTCTGGCAAAGTTCAAGTCGGTGATCAGGTGCTTGCCGCGCGTCGAGTACTCATTTGCACTGGTGCTCAAGCCGCAATTCCACCGATTCCTGGACTCAGTGAAGTAGATCCCCTGACCAATGAGACTGTGTTTGATCTCACTGAACAACCGCAGAGTATTGGCATTCTAGGTGCGGGTGTTATTGGTTGTGAACTCGCCCAAGCATTCGCAAGATTGGGCACCAAGGTACACCTATTTGAGATGGCCGATCGCGTCTTACCCCTAGAAGATAATGAAGCAAGCCAGGTGGTTCACGAAGCGCTTAAACGGAGCGGAGTGGCGCTACATTTGGCTAGCCCTGTGCAACGGATTGAAACCGTTAGTGGAACGATTGAGGTTCAAACAGAACACGATAGCAAAACCGTTGAGCGAATTTTGGTTGCACTCGGACGAAAACCCAATACGGCGAACTTAGCTTTGCAGTCAGCTGGTGTTGCGGTTGATGAATTTGGTTTTGTTGTCACCGATCAAAAACTCCGTTCTACGAACAAGACGATATTCGCAGCCGGTGATTGCACCAGTAAATATCAGTTCACCCACAACGCTGATGCTCAGGCACGAGTCGTGGTACAGAACGCATTATTTGCAGCGACTGCAACGACAGCCAAACACGTCGTTCCACGTTGTATATATACGAGTCCGGAAGTCGCCGCCGTAGGCTTGAGTGAACGTGAGCTTCTCGCAAGTGGGGTTGAGTACGATGTCTATCGTGTTGAGTTCTCAGAGCTCGATAGAGGACGCGTGCAAGTTGATACAGAAGGCTTTGCTAAAGTGTTCACTAAGGTTAAAAGCGATGAGATTTTGGGCGCTTGTATCGTCGGGCGTGACGCTGGTGAACAGCTTGCTGGGATATGCATTCTCATGTCCAATGGGCTTGGCTTGGCTGCCTTGGGTGGCACTATCTTGTCTTATCCGACACGAAGCGAATTTTTGAAACGCTTAGCGGATGGATACAATCGCACGCGTATGACACCCTTCGTCGCGAAGCTGTTTAGTTGGTGGCTTTCGTTCACGGGTAAGAGTGACCGTGCGTGAGCTTGTGCCTGAGCTTGTGCGTTAGCCAAGGATACGAAGGATCATCAAGGATAATCATGAAAGATAAGTTACTAAGAGCCTGTACGCTCCTATTGGTATTCGTGCTGGCGGGCTGCTCAGGTCCAGAACAAACCGTTACACCCTATCAAAGCACTGCAACGATCCATGACTTCATGTATTGGGCACTCGAACCAGCAGCCGATGTGATATGGGACTCTGCAGGGGTTATTGTGACCGAAGAGGGCGAAACGGACTTAAGACCAACCACACAAGAGGGTTGGGACCATGTTCGCAACAGCGCGACGCTTGTTGCTGAAGCTGGCAATCTGCTCATGATGCCTGGCTACCGTGCTGATGAGCTGGATTGGATTGAGTACTCTCAAGGCCTAGTACGTACTGGTTTACAAGCGCGAGAAGCAGCTCTTGCAAAAGATGCTGACGCGTTATTCGATGCTGGTGGGGCAATCTACAATGTTTGCAGGGCATGTCATAACAAGTACGCTATGAGTGGAGAAAGTGGAGAAAGTGGAGAAAGTGGAGAAAGCGGAGAGGTAAGTAGTAGTGAATGACGAGCGGAAGCCCATATTTCTGACGCTAGTAGTCAGCCTGTTTGCAGGTGTTCTTGCAACAGTTTTGTTTGTACTTCCGGCTGAGTATGGGATTGATCCCTTAGGCGTAGGTGAAACGCTGGGTATCAAAGGCATGTCCGGTGTGTCGGTCAGTGCGCTATCAATATCAACGGGTCAAAGCTCGGACGACGCCGTTGAGTTTCCACTTATGCCATTCGAATCGGTTGAGTATAAATACGAACTGGAAGCAGGGCAGGGGATGTTGTTTTCTTGGTCGGCAGAAGAGGAAGTTTTGTTCGATCTACACAGTGAGGAAGTGGGTTCCGACCCAGAAGATGCGGTCTCTTTTTCTGTGGGTCGTGCCGCCGGTGAATCCGGTACCTATGTTGCGCCTTATGCAGGAATTCACGGATGGTTTTGGGAAAATCGAGGAGAACGAGAGGTCACGGTAAGATTGCAGACGTCTGGCTTCTACACAGCTTCGATCACGTACAGCTCGGCTGGAGAATTCCGAAGAGAGATAGACTAGCTGAGGTTTTCTGCTTCCGCTACCAACAGCCCATTTAAGGCGACGTTCAGTTCATCAAGTGTGAATGGTTTACTTAGATACCCCATTCTCGGATGGTCTTCAGGCACCTCGGCTAAAATGTCCTCTGTGTAACCTGAGATAAAGAGGGCTATTAGATCTGGCTTCACGAGTAGTGCTTCTTGGTAGAGTTCTGGGCCTCGCATATCGGGCATTACGACGTCTGATATCATCAGGCCGATCTCCTGTTCTTTCAGGATCTCCAGTGCGTCTCTCGTATCTAGGGCGGCGATAGGATCAAACCCGAGAGCTTCCAGCATTTGTTTAACGACATCTCTCACTCCGGGCTCATCTTCGACAAGGAGTATTCTGGTGTCGGGTAAGCGTTCAATGACGCTCCGTATGGGTGAGTCGAATTCTTCACTTAACTCGGGAGGAGCAACCAGCGGCAGTCTTAGTTCGAACTTGGTTCCTAAGCCGATGCCACTTTCACAGGTAAGCTGCCCCTTGTGTTGGTGGATAATGCCTTGGCAAACCGACAGACCTAAGCCAGTACCTAGGTCACCTTTCGTGGTGAAGAAAGGGTCGAATATCCGTTGCCTGATTTCTTTTTCCATACCAGCCCCATCATCGAGCACGGTGATCACGCACTCGTTTTCTAGTTGACGAAATGCCAACGAAATACATCCCTGACTTTCTATAGCATCGATGCCATTTAGAATGAGGTTGAGGAGCACTTGTTCTAACGAGGTGATATCGCCACGAACCCAAAGGTCTTCTTCTGGCAGTTCGAACGTCAAATCAATTTCTTCGCGCACTACATTTTCGGTTAGTTGCCGGATATTTTCGGCTAACTCATAAGTACTGAGTGCCTCTAAATTCAATCGCTGGTTGCCGCCGTATGCCATCAGATTGCGCGTGAGACGGGATGCTCTATCACGGGCGTCGATGATTAAACCAAGTAGCTTGTTGGCCGATTCGTCGCTCTCCGGGACTTTGAGTTGTAGCGTTTCTGCGGCACCGCTAATCACGGTCATAAGATTGTTAAAGTCGTGCGCGATACCACCGGCCAGTCGACCAAGTGATTCCATTTTTTGCGACTGAATAAGCGCATTCTCTGCACGGGTCTTCTCATTAGAGACATGTGCGATGGTGATAAAATCAGCGAGGGTAGCCACAAATGAAGCTTCGTCGTTTGTCCATTCACGCATTTCGCTCGTATGTTCGATGCAAACGACTCCGATAACCTCATTGCTGTAGCGGATGGGTGCATCCAACATGGATTGGATGTTGTTTTCCTTCAGGTAGATTGGCGCAAATTCAGCCGTCCTCTGATCTTTCGCGGCGTCGTTGGCCATGATGACGCGTTCTTGATGCAGGCTTTCGAAATAGGTTGGAAACGCTGACTTTTCGAGAACCGCCCCGTCTGAGTGATCGCCTGAACGCAAATCAAAATGGTCAACGCAGTTAATTGCTGTTTGCGCGTCATTAAAGAGCCAGAGGTTAACGCGCTCCGCGTGTAGAGCACGTGCCGCTCGCTCGGTAATGTTGGCGTAGAACGTTCTTAAATTGCTTTGTCGAAGGTTAGCGAGATCAGCAATAACCTCACCATAGTCCACAGCATGACCATCTGCAGAAGTCACTAAGGCGGCAAGGTGTGGGGCAGCTAGGACCGCGAGGGAGGTCATTATCTGTTTGTTTTTAGTGGAGAATCCGTCAACTTCTGGACTCACCGCATCGAGAACACCGATTACTTCGCCGCGATGAATTATGGGTACGGAAAGCTCTGATTTTCCCTTCGAAAGGTCGTGAATATAGCGGTCGTCTTTGCTCAAATCAGGTACGTAGGTTGGCTCGCTCGATAGTGCGGACGTTCCTACGATGCCGACACCGATGGGTAGGCCAATGCGTTCCCTAATCTTGCCGTTGACGTCAATCTTTGCACCAGCGGCGGCCATTTGTGTGAGCACATTGCCAAGACGAGTATATACCACGCAGTCATCGAGCTGAGTCAGTTCGTTAACCCATCCAACCAGCGCTGAGCACAGAGCAGGTTGAGTGGTTAGTTGAGATAATTCAGAACTGATTTCCTGTAGACGATCTAACTCGCGCGCGTTCAACGCAGATACCGCCATGACGTGATCCTATCAGGGTTTCCAAATTCCTATATAATCATAGACGTTATTCAACGTTTCATCCGGTCAACCGCTCGATCCGGGCGACCGCTCTAAAGAGGAAGGGGTTTGAATGTCAGAAAATGTCGAACACTTGAAGTCGCGTGCAAGTGAAGCAAACAACTGGAAGTCTTCACGGCGACTGAGAATTCCGCCCGACGAGCGAGATCCTATGGAGATCCCAATCGCGGAGTTGAATGTCGCCAATCCAGAGCTTTTTCGCACACAGCGCTCTTACGACTACTTCACGCGTCTAAGAAATGAAGCACCTGTTCACTACTGTCCGGATAGCCAATACGGCCCGTATTGGTCGATAACGCGGTATGAAGACATCATGGCGGTTGATAAGAACCATCAAGTCTTTTCATCATCGTTCGAATTTGGCGGTGTCACGATCACCGGCACGCCGAGTTCCAGCAACGAAATACCAAACTTCATTTCCATGGACCCACCTGAGCACCATGATCAGCGTAAAGCCGTGGCGCCTGGCATGGCGCCCCGTCGTTTGGCTGTTTTGGAGAAATTGATCCGCGAAAGAGCGGGTGCGATTCTGGACGGGCTACCCCGCAACGAGACTTTTGATTGGGTTGCCGATGTTTCCGTTGAGCTTACAGGCCGAATGATCGCGACGCTTTTGGGTGTACCGCAAGAGGATCGACATAAACTAGTCGCGTGGTCCAACGCTATTAGTAACGCGGATGATCCCAACTATGCACTTAGTGGCGCGGACTTTTATCGCACGCTTGCTGAGATGAATGAGTATTTTGGCACTATTTGGCAGGATCGAAAGAAAAACCCAGGCGATGATCTGATCACGATGCTGGCACACGGTCCAACCCGGGACATGGATGCGAAACAGCTCGTTGGTAATATGGTTTTGCTGATGGTCGGGGGCAACGACACAACGCGCAACTCAATTAGCGGCAGTGTGTTGGCTCTGAACCAGTTTTCCGATCAGTATGACAAGCTTCGCGCTAACCCGAGCCTTGTTGGCACGATGGTTCCAGAAGCGATTCGTTGGCAAACACCACTGATATCTATGCGCAGAACGGCAGTATGTGATTTTGAGTTTCGAGACCAACAGATTCACAAAGGTGACATGGTTGTCATGTGGTATCTATCTGGTAATCGTGATGAGCGTGCCATTGAGCAGCCAAATGAATTTGTCATCGACCGCGAGCGACCAAGAGAGCACTTGTCGTTTGGCTACGGTGTGCACCGGTGTTTAGGCAATCGTCTGGCGGAGATGCAGTTGCGTGTTATGTGGGAGGAAATCCTAAAACGATTCGATCGTGTAGAGGTTGTCGATGAACCTACGCGCGCAAGTTCTACTGTATTCCACGCGATCCAAGAGCTGCCGGTGAGAATTCCAGCGTAAAGTACTGACAGAGCGATAGTTGTGAAGTTCTAAACTTCTCAAGTTGAAAAGCCGGGCGTTGCCCGGCTTTTTTTTATTTCCAGTCTTTGCCAATCGCTCTTAGCCAATCGTAGGTTTTAGGCGACGCGTTCTATCAGTGTGCCTGTACCGATACCACCCCCACAGCACATGCTAATTATGCCGTAGCGACCTTCAGTACGTTGAAGTTCGTGCACTGCCTTGGTAATTAGGAAGCATCCGGTAGCCCCAAGCGGGTGACCGAGCGATATGGCGCCGCCATTTGGATTTACTTTTTCCATATCTGCCCCTACTGTCTTTGCCCAAGAGAGGACGACGGAGGCAAATGCTTCGTTGACTTCAAAGACGTCGATATCTTCGATCTTTAGACCAGACTGATCGAGTAGTTTTTCAGTAGCAGGAATGGGTCCTTCGAGCATGAGCACGGGATCACAGCCCACGAGAGCAGAGCCCGTCACCCGCGCTAGTGGTGTCAGTCCAAGTTCACTTGCTTTGGCAGCTGTCATCATTAGAACAACGGCGGCTCCGTCTGCAATCTGGGAGGAAGTACCGGCGGTATGAATACCATCTTCACGTGCAACGGGTTTCAGACCGGCGAGTGCGTCTAGGCTCGTATCACGCGGAATCTCATCCTTCTCGACAAGGATTGTGTCGCCGGTTTTTTCGAAATTCTCGTCCATGACCGGCGCTTCGACGGGAATGATTTGGCTAGCGAAAAAGCCACTGTCGATCGCGTTCTTTGCACGTTCCTGAGACTGGAGACCAAATGCGTCCGTATCATTACGAGTGATTTGATACTTCTCTGCTAAGCGCTCAGCGCCTTCGAACTGGCTTGTGAACTCGTGTTGTTCAAAATAGCTCTTTGAGATTGGCTTACCCATTTTAGCGTCTTTACCGACCGCATCGCTTCCTATCGGCAGACGTGTCATATTTTCAACACCACAAGCCATAACGACATCGGCGTGTCCGGAGGCAAGGATCGAGTGCGCTAGAGTAGATGATTGCTGAGAGGAGCCACACTGAGAATCAATCGTGATACACGGGGTTTCAATTGCTCCGCCATGGGCAAGCCACGCGGTGCGAGTGACGTTCATGCCTTGCGCGGCAACTTTGTTGATACAGCCGCCGACGACCTGGTCTACAACGCCACTCTCGAGTTTGTTGCGGTCTAAGATTTTCATCATGACCTGACCAAGCACGTCCGTTGGGTGGGCACCACCAAGGCTGCCGTTCTTTTTACCCACTGGCGATCGCGCTGCATCGACAATCACGACTTCATTTGTTTGTGCACCTGTTTGCATCTTCCACCCCAAATTGTGTGTGTTTTCGTTGCCAGAATTATAAGCTAAGGTCCTAAGAGGGGATATGGTTAGTTATGGCGGAACGAATTTACTGCAGTGAGCTCGCGCGCGAAGCCAGTGCGCCGATGCATGGCAGTGCAGTTCACGTTGATATTTGGCTCCTGTTGGAATATCCACGACCGTGGAAACCGAAGGCTTTGATCGACAATGATCTACCGGGATCGGTTGTGGAACAACTCAGTGCGTTGCCAGCCACCCTGGCAGGACAAGGGATCAAGCTACGCGTACAGTTCATCAAACAAGCTTCATCTGCAGATCAGGAACAGCCTCGCGGTTTTATCGCAGATGGTCGAGGTGGGGCAGTGCGTCTCGTAGAGGGTACGTTTCCAAATTACGCAGCCTTTGCAGAAATTTCTACGGCGGACATCCTAGCAGGCACTTTGCCGAACGCTCGCGTGTGTGAGGATGAACTCTTGCTGGTTTGCACCAATGGCCAGCGAGATCTTTGTTGCGCACGCTTTGGTCTACCTTTGTTCGAAAATTTAGCCTTCACGTTTGGACATCGCGTATGGCAGACAACTCATGTTGGTGGTCATCGATATGCCCCCAATCTTGTTTGCCTTCCTTCTGGGATTGTCTATGGCCAAGTCGAAGCTGATACAGGCGAGGAAATTGTCTCTCGTCACGATTCGGGGGAAGTCGTATTGGAAAACCTACGCGGCAGATCAGGCCTCACCCCAGCTGGGCAGGCTGCCGAGTATTTTGTCAGGCTTGAGCTAGAAAATCGTACCGGACCAATTTCGCTTAAGGAGTCGGCAGTTCAAAATGGTATTGTCCGATTTATGTGGCAGAACGGAAAATCGCACGGCATCGTTGACGTTAGATCAACAGAGCTGGGTATGGTTTTGGCGAGCTGTGGCGCAGAACCAAAACTTGAACACAGTTACGAACTAGATGAATTTAAAATCCATGAAGAGGGAGCAAAGAAATGACGGATGTTAAGGGTAAAAAGGCGGTAGTTTTTGGCGGGACATCTGGGATTGGTCTCGCGTCTGTCATTAAGCTCAGAGATCTAGGGGCGGAAGTGGTCGCGATCAGTCGCGATCCTAGTCGTGCAGGTGAGATTGACGGTGTGACGCTTGCTGGATGCGACGTCCGAGATCGTGATGCAATGGCAGCGCTGTTAGCCGATCTCGCGCCATTCGACATATTGATTAGCGCAGCGACAGGTGGCTCACGGGCGGCAGGACCTTTTCTAGAAATGGATCTCGATGGTTATCAGGCTTCTTTCGATAAACTTTGGGGTTATGCCAATGTAGTGCGATTGGGTGCGGAGTTTCTTACCGAAGAGGGTTCGATCACCTTGGTTTCAGGTTCACCTGCGCGTAAAGCAAAACCGGGGCAAGCAGCTCTAGCGTCTGTTGGCGGAGCCGTTGAACAGTTTGTTAGGGCCGTCGCAGTTGAAATTGCACCGAAGAGGATCAATGTTGTATCACCTGGTGTGATTGATACTCCCATGTTTGGCCCTGATAGCGAACAGCGACAAAAAATGCTTGGTGGCGCTACCGCGAAACACCTAATCCCGCGTGCAGGGCAAGCAGAAGAAGTTGCCGACGGCATTATTTTTGTCGTGCAAAACAGCTACACAACAGGTACAACGATTGACGTTGACGGTGGTTGGTTGCTGAGCTAGTTGACCGGTAATTCGACGAAGTAACCTGTTAACTGGTACAAAATCAATCCGAATCCGCAGGCCATAATCAAGCCGTTGGCGACAACGGCTTGTTGACCAAATTTTGCTGTGACGCGCCATAGGTTCACGGCTGACAGTATGAAAAGCAGGGCTAGCAACTGCCCTGTTTCAACCCCAAGGTTAAAAGCGAGGAGATTGCCGAGGAGCCCTTCTTCAGAAAGGGTTAGTTGTTGCAGCTTAGTTGCTAACCCGAAGCCATGGAAAAGACCGAAAACTGCGACAGCAGTCTTACTATCGATCTGGATACCAATTCTCTGAAAACCGCCGATGTTCTCAAAAGCCTTGTACACGACAGAAAAGCCAATGACAGCATCGATCAGGTAGGCATTAGCCGGAATGTCGAAATAGACACCGGCTAATAATGTTAGTGAATGTCCCAGTGCGAAAAGGGTGACATAGGTCGCTACGTCGCACGGCTTATATAGAAAAAACACAACCCCGGCTAAGAACAATAGGTGGTCGTATCCTGTCACCATGTGTTTGGCGCCAAGGTAGAAGTAGGGCCAAAAGTGAAAACCTGTTTGGCTCTGAAGAAAGCTCGCATCGCCTTCTTCTACACCGTGTGCGCGTGCAATCGACGGTAAGATTGCCAACGTAATCGCGACGAGGGGGATACCGATCCGGCAGAGCCCCAAGGACCCGCGTGAAACGCGAGACCTTGGAGTTGGACGTGGTCCGATTGGCAGCTCTAGATTTGGCAATTCTAGAAAAGACTGCGGCTGCATGGCTTAGCCTTGCAAGCTCGCAAAGTCTTTGCCTTCAGCAACCAACTTCTCGAGCAACGGTGCTGGCTCCCAGATATCGCCACCGTATTCTTCTTGGAACTTTTTGATGTCTGCCAGAATGTTGTCGAGACCTTGTTTATCAGCCCAGAACATCGGTCCACCCGTGACCTCAGGGAAGCCATAACCATTTATATAGACGATGTCGATATCGCAGGGACGTATCGCGATGCCTTGTTCGAGGAGCTTGGCACCTTCATTGATCAATGGATAAAGACAGCGTTTTAGGACCTCATCGTCGCCGATTTCTCGCCTAGAAATACCCAGCTCTGCTGAGGTTTCTTCAACTATTGCAACGACTTCTGGGTCTGCCTGGCCTGCACGACTACCTTCTGGATATACGTAGAAGCCGCGGTTGGTTTTCTGTCCGAAGCGTTCCATTTCGCAAAGCTTGTCAGCGACCCGGGCGGTAATAGGTACATCTTCTGGTTTCATGCCAGAGAGCTTACGTGCTCGCCATCCAAGGTCGAGGCCCACTAGGTCGTTCATCTGGAACGGGCCCATCGGCATGCCAAATTGTAGTATTGCGTTGTCGACTTGGTAGGGTGTTGCACCCTGTAAAATTATTTCACCTGCCTGACGGGTATATCCGCCAAGCATCCTGTTGCCGATGAAACCTGGAGCGTTGCCTGAAAGCGCTGCGATCTTGTTCAAAGTCTTGCCGAGCTTCATGGACGATGCAATCGTTTCCTTGCTCGTCTTAGCTCCGCGTACAACTTCCAACAGCTTCATCACGTTAGCGGGTGAGAAGAAGTGCAGGCCAATGACAGACTCTGGCCTAGAAGTGGCATCAGCCATTTTATCGATGTCGAGACCCGATGTGTTACTCGCAAGGATTGCGCCGGGTTTCGCTACTGCTTCCATTTTCTTAAACGTTTCGACTTTAACGTCGATGTTTTCGTAGATCGCTTCGATGATGACATCTGCTTCGCCCAGGTCATCGAAGCTAGTCGTTCCTGTCAGGAGCGCCATCCGTTGATCAACTTCTTCGGCGCTCATGCGACCGCGCTGAACTTGGATGTCGTAGTTTCGTTTGATAACGCCAGTGCCACGATCCAAAGCTTCCTGATCGACTTCAAGTACCGTGACAGGGATGCCAACGTTGAGGAAATTCATGCTGATACCACCACCCATGGTGCCGCACCCGATTACCCCAGCTTGTTTGATTTCTTGCGTAGGTGTGTCCTTAGGGACATCCGGTATCTTGGCCACTTCTCTTTCGGAAAAGAACATATGGATGAGAGCTTCGCGCTGAGGGTGTTTGAGGCATTGGCCAAAATTGTCAGCCTCAACCTTCATTCCCGCATCAAAGTCGCCCAGATTAACCGCAGCTTCAACACACTGAATAATCATCTCTGGAGCAAATCGCTTGCGCATACGTCGAGCAGACTGCTTGCGCGCATTCTCGAAAATCTCAGGTCGCTCACGATCTGGTATTAACAATGTGTCTTCGTTGCGAATACAGCGCACAGGACTGCCTTGCGCGATGATCTTGTTCGCATAGCTGATACCCGCTTCTACGATGTCGCCATCAGCAACTTCATCAACGATCCCGAGCTCATGAGCTGCAGGTCCGGGAATGCCGTCACCCGTCAGCATGAAATCCAGTGCTTTTTCAGCGCCGACCAATCGAGGCAAACGTTGCGTGCCACCGGCACCGGGAAGGAGCCCTAGTTTAACTTCGGGTAACCCGACTTGAGCACTGGGAGAGATGACTCGGTAATGACAACACAAGGCAACTTCGAGACCGCCACCAAAAGCTGTGCCGTTGATAGCCGCGATGATGGGCTTGGCACTTGCGTCCATGGCATTAAGGCAATCATGCAAGCTTGGACCTTGATTGGCGCCGCCGAATTCAGATATATCTGCACCTGCGATAAACGCTCGACCTGCCCCAGTAAGCACAATCGCTTTGATATTGTCATCAGCCAAGGCGTTGGTAATGCCGTCGCTTAGACCCTGGCGCACGCCGCCGGAAAGTGGATTTACTGGTGGGTTGTCGATTGTCATCAACGCAATATCGCCACGCGCTTCGTAATGTACAGTGCCTTTCATAGTTCCCCCTGACGCTAACGTCGTGTCTAGGCTTTATAATTTGTGAGATTTGAAGGGCGCGTAGTTTACACTTCAGCGCGTCGAATATCTTGGGAAACGAACATGGCAGAGCAACGCCCATTGACTGGTATTCAGGTGGTTTCTCTGGAGCAAGCTGCCGCCGCGCCATTGTGTACCCGGCGGTTGGCATTGGCGGGCGCGGAAGTCATTAAGATCGAAAGACCAGAGGGAGATTTTGCGCGCAACTATGATTCAGCGGTTTTCGGCGAGAGCTCCTATTTTGTGTGGCTCAATGCCGGTAAAAAGTCAGTAGTGCTTGACCTAAAGACTGAAGACGGCCTGACTCAGCTCAAGGCATTGATCGACCGTGCGGATGTCTTGGTGCAGAACCTGAAGCCGGGCGCCTTAAGTGCTCTAGGCATCGATTTGGATGAGCTTCACAAGTCGATACCTGAGTTGATTTCGGTCTCAATTACCGGATTTCACCCGGATGGCCCTGGCGCTGATCGAAAAGCCTATGACCTTCTTATGCAAGCTGAATCTGGACTTGCAGACATAACTGGTAGTCAACATGAAGCCGGTCGAGTTGGGGTGTCTGTCGTGGATGCATCGACCGGGATGTATGCCTACGAAGCCATCCTGGAAGCGTTACTGATGCGAGCGCGTACCAATCAAGGCGCTCAGATTTCAGTGGCTCTGTTTGATGCCGTGGCGGATTTACTAACCGTTCCTTACCTGCTTGAACGTTATGGCGGGTCTGCACCCGAGCGTGTTGGTCTTGCGCATCCAGGTATTTGTCCCTACGGCGTATTCATCAGTGCCGATCAGCAGCGGTTTATTCTCTCGATCCAAAATGAAAGAGAGTGGCAGCGGCTATGCCACTTAGGCCTGAGCAGAGGTGATCTTTTGGCGGACGTACGTTGCGTCGACAATGTCACGCGGGTCGCTAACCGGACTTTTGTTGACGGTGAAGTTCAGAGCACATTTGAAAAATTGAACTACACCGATATAGATCGAAATCTTGATCGAGCGGGACTCGCTTACGCGCCTGTGAACGGTCTTGCAGCGCTAAAAGACCATAGCGACTTTCACACATATGACGCGCGGGTTGGTGATCAGTGTGTGCAACTTCCGATTGTCCCTGGCCATCCTGCAGGAGAGACACTCTCGATTCCGGCACTCGGCGAGCACACGGACGAAGTGCTCGATGGGCTCGTCAACTCAAAAAAATAGTGAGACACTTCGAGGACAACAACAATTTGTGAGGGAAGCTATGGCTGCTTATTTTATCGCTCAATACGTCGTGAATGATGGTGATCTGTACCGTGAATACCAAGGTGGCGCAGGTGCGACAATCGCGGCCCACGGCGGCGAGCTGGTGGCATTTGATGTCGCTGCCCAGACCATTGAAGGTACACCGCCTGGTCCACAGACCGTAATTATCAAGTTCGAGTCAACCGAAGCTGCGGAAGGTTGGTACAACTCAGAAGAGTATCAAGCTGTCGTCGGTAAGCGCCTGGAGGCCACTGATGGCTTCGCAGTGATTTCTCAGCCGATGAATGCTGGGGGCTAATGCAGCGGCGAAATTTCTTTGGGTTACTAGGAGGCGCAGGTTGGATTTTACCTGCGTTCTCCGCTGCGCAGACCAATGCTGTGCCAACCGATGCCGTTCGCACATTGCAAGACCTTCTACCGGAGAAGGATCCGCTTAGGTTACTAAACGATCGACCGATCAATGCGGAAACGCCTGCGCATCTTCTTGATGATGCCACGACGCCGACCAAACGCCTTTTCGTGCGCAACAATGGCCATCCGCCTGAGCTTACCAATAACGCGAATGGATACGAGGAATGGCGTTTTGAAGTCGGCGGTGAAGCCTGTGTAAACCCGCAAAGTTTGAGCGTTTCAGGTCTTAAAAAACTTTTTAAAACATATAGTTATGACTTACAGCTAGAATGCGGTGGAAATGGTCGTGCTGAGTTTCGGCCGCGTGCAAGCGGTAATCAATGGAGCACTGGGGCGATCGGTTGCCCACGCTGGACTGGGGTACGTTTGAGAGAAGTCCTAGAGTACTGTGGAGTTAAGGGCGACGCCCAATATGTGGCCTATCGAGGGGCTGACCGACACCTCTCCGGTAATCGGGACACCGAGGTTATCTCGCGTGGGGTGCCCCTGCGCAAAGCCTTGGAAGATGAGAGTCTTCTCGCCTTCGAACTTAATGGCGAACCCATACCGCTCATGCACGGTGGTCCAATGCGTATGGTGTGTGGTGGTTGGCCTGGCTCTGTCTCCGGGAAATGGATCACAGAAATTTTGCTCCGCAATCAAGTGCACGATGGCGCAAAAATGGGTGGTAAGAGTTACCGCTTACCTTGTGAAAGTGTCGCTCCCGGTACCTCCGTCGCGGACGCTGATATGTGTATTATCGAATCCATGCCGGTGAAATCCCTGATCACCTATCCTCGATCTGGCATCAATGTCCAGGTTGGAAGCAAGCAAGTCATTCGGGGCCAAGCTTGGGCCGGTGATTTGAAGGTTGACGCAATGGCGATCAGTTTGGATTTTGGCGCTACATGGCAGCCTGCAGAACTGGCAGCCCCGGTAAATAGACTCGCTTGGCAGCAATGGCATAGTGAAATTCGGCTACCGAAGTCCGGCTATTACGAACTTTGGGCGCGCGCAACGGATGAGCTTGGACGCAGCCAGCCGATGTTGGTCCCTGGCTGGAATCCAAAGGGCTATCTCAATAATGCCTCGCATCGGATAGCGCTACATGGGGTATGACGTCTTGGTCCGGCTAGTTGGTGCGCTGTCGCTTTCGATTGTTGCGATCGTTAGCACTGCAGACACCCTGGTGGATGCCGCAGGAGTCAATCTCGTGCGTGGTCATTGTTCAGCGTGTCATTCGATTGAGCTTGTCACCAGTCAGCGCGGCGATCGAAAGTACTGGCTCGACCTAATTCGCTGGATGCAAAAAACTCAGAATCTCTGGGAAATTCCTGCTGAACACGAAACTCAAATCCTGGACTATCTTGGTGAGCACTATACCGAGGCAGAATGGGGACGCCGTCCTAACTTGAGTTCGCAGCTCATTGGCAGCAGCAACTAAACAACGAGGCACTACCCGTGGCGTATGATTCCAATAACATATTCGCGAAAATTCTCCGTGGCGAAGCACCTGCGTTCAAGGTCTTCGAAGATGAGTTTAGTTTGGCGTTCATGGACGTCATGCCACAGATCGACGGACACACCTTGGTTATCCCGAAGGACGACGCTGAGACCATTCTCGATGTCGATCCGCAGATACTGGGCAAGACTGCACAGACTGTCCAAACCGTGGGCGCGGCAGTACAAGCCGCCTTTGCGTCGCCCGGCTTTATGGTTGCCCAACTGAATGGCAGCGCGGCGGGTCAAACTGTCTCTCATTTGCACTTCCACATCATGCCTCGCTATGAAGGTCTTGAATTCAAAATGCATGCGCGAGAGATGGCGGACTTCGCTTTGCTTGAGACGCACGCACAACGCATCAGAACAGAGCTTAGCTGAGCATGCCCGAGATAGAAGATGATTCGTTAGCGGAAGACCGTCTGGAATGGGCTGAAGCCATCGAGGCTATTTACGAAGAATATGGTGAGCAGGGCGTTCGAGACATACTGCGCAGCGTACAAGATCATGCTCTAAGCCTTAACGTACCTTTGAGCGAAGCGACTCTCAACACGCCCTACATCAACACGATTTCTCTTGAGAACCAGCCGGTCTACCCGGGTGACATAGAACTCGAAGAACGTATCGAAAACCTCATTCGCTGGAACGCAGCAGCGATGGTGCTCCAAGGTCAGGATCAGGGTACGGGAGTCGGTGGACATATCGCGACATACGCATCTTGCGCCACGATGCTCGAAGTCGGCTTCCACCACTTTTTCCAAGGATTCGATGAGGATAAAGATCCGGACATGATCTTACCCCAGCCTCACGCTGCCCCTGGAATCTATGCGCGGGCATGGTTGGAGGGGCGGCTTTCGAAGGCACAGCTGAGCAACTACCGCCGCGAGCTGGCTAAAGAAGGTGGTCTATCGTCGTACCCTCATCCTCGTAGTATGCCGAACTTTTGGGAGATGCCGAATGCGTCCATGGGTTTGTCAACACCGGCGGCCATTTATGAGGCACGATTTTCTAAGTATCTGGAGAACCGCGGCTTAAAGCCAAAGAGTCAGCGCAAGATCTGGTGTTTCATTGGTGACGGTGAATCTGACGAGCCGGAGGTGCTAGGGACGATTAACATCGCGGCGCGAGAAAAACTAGATAACTTAATTCTTGTGATCAACTGCAACTTGCAAAGGTTAGACGGGCCTGTGCGTGGCAACGGTAAGATTATCCAAGAGCTAGAGCGTGTTTTTCGTGGTGCGGATTGGAATGTCATTAAAGTAATTTGGGGTAGCGGTTGGGATGGGCTGTTAGCGCGGGACAAATCCGGTGTACTCCGTAAAAGGATGGATGAATGCCTTGATGGGGACTATCAGATGTACTCGGTGCTTCCGGGAGATGTCCAAAGAGAACATTGGGTCGAAGGGAATCCAGAACTTGAACAGATGATGAACTCGCTCACAGACGAAGAAGTCAAAGCGATAAAGCGAGGTGGACAGGATCGAAAGAAAGTCCATGCCGCTTTCGAACAAGCTATGCAAGCTCGTGACAAGCCAACAGTGCTGTTAGTTAAAACCGTGAAAGGTGATGGCATGGGTACGCAGGGGAAGAACACCGCGCACCAATATAAGAATATGAGTGGCGAAGAACGAGTTGTGCTAGCTGGTGAGTTAGGAATTCCGCTAACTTCAGCGCAGGCAGCCAAGGCAGAGTTTTATATGCCGCCGGAAGATTCCGCCGAAATTCGATACCTTCGTGAACACCGCGTCTCGCTTGGTGGCCCCGTACCTCGACGCCGACAAATATGCCCTTCTCTTGAAGCACCGAGCCTGGATCATTTGCGTGACTTCTTGGGTGGTAGCGGAGAACGATCCATTTCAAGCACTATGGTTATGGTCCGCCTCCTCGCAAGCCTGTTGCGTCTACCTAACTTTGGCGAATACGTGGTGCCTATTGTCCCGGATGAGGCTCGAACTTTTGGGATGGACGGCTTGTTTAAGGTTGCCGGGATTTATTCGCCATTCGGCCAGCAATATCGCCCAGTCGATGCGGACACATTAGTCCCCTACCGTGAAGCAGCGGATGGACAGATTCTCCAAGAAGGGATCTGTGAAACAGGCGCGATGGCATCGTTTATGGCGGCAGGTAGTGCGTATGCCGTCCACGGTTTGCCGATGATCCCGTTCTACATCTTCTACTCAATGTTTGGCTTTCAGCGTGTAGGCGACATGATTTGGAGTTGTGGCGACATGATGTGCCGCGGTTTTCTTCTAGGGGGCACGGCTGGACGAACAACTTTGAACGGTGAGGGCCTGCAGCATGAAGACGGCCACTCACAAGTCATTGCGAGTACTGTGCCGAACTTGAAATCGTACGATCCATTTTGTGGCTATGAGCTGACTGTGATTGTTCGCGATGGCTTATACAAAATGTATGAGCTGCAAGAAGACCATTTCTATTACCTGACCCTTTATAACGAATACCTGACCCTTTATAACGAAAATTTTGTAATGCCGGAGTTGGCCGCTGTCGCTGCGCGTACAGGACAGGACGAAGATGAACTGTGCGAGGGGATTCTTAAGGGCATTTATCAGTTTAATAGCCATGCGTGCGAAGACCCGGTCGCACACGTGCACTTGTTGGCAAGTGGACCGATTGTTATGCAAGCTCAGGCTGCCGCGGAGTTTCTTAGCAGTCATTCGATCTTCGTGACTCTTTGGAGCGTGACTAGCTTCACTGAGCTCGAACGAGATGCCCAGCGTTGTGCGCAAGCAAATCGGCACGACCCCCTGGCGCAAGCAACGACGCCTTGTATTGCCCGAACTTTGGATGGGACGGAGGGTGTCTATATCGCTGTGACCGACTACATGAAGAAGATAGCGATTGGTCTGTCACCTTGGATTCCAGGTCCCTACGAAGTGCTCGGCACTGATGGCTATGGGCTCTCTGAATCGAGAGAAAAGCTACGCGAGCATTTCGAAGTCGACGCTGATGCTATCTGTCATGCAGCGTTAGCGTCGCTCTATAGGGACACCCAAATCGACGGGCAAGTTTTGGAGCAAGTGTTAGGCAAGTTAGAACATTGGAATGAGTAGAGAAATAGGCTTATGAAAGAATTTAGTAACAAGATCGCGGTTATAACCGGCGGTGGCACGGGTATGGGGCGTGAGCTCGCTTGTTGTCTCACTGCATTAGGCGCGAATGTTGCGATATGTGATGTTTCGGCCGAAAACATGGCAGAAACAGTCAGTCTTGCCAGTGTTGCCGAGGGTTGCAAGATAACCACCCACGTTTGCGATGTGTCGTCGGAGGAGCAGATGAACAACTTTCGTAGTGAAGTTGTTGATCAACATGGCACCGATTACATCAATATACTTTTTAACAATGCGGGGATCGGCGGTGGCGGCGAGTTTGTTAACGGCGACCGTGATGCTTGGGAGCGAACCTTTGGCGTTTGTTGGTACGGTGTCTATTACGGTTGTAGAGCATTTATGGATTTGCTTGTAGCGGCAGATGAAGGTTACATCGTGAACACAAGTTCAGTGAACGGCTTCTGGGCAAGCATTGGTCCCGACGTTTCCCATACTTCCTACGCGGCTGCCAAGTTTGCGGTGAAAGGCTTTACCGAAGCTCTGGTTACAGACTCAAGGCTGAACGCGCCCCATGTGAAATGCTCAGTCGTTATGCCTGGCCACATAGGCACGTCAATCGCGTTGAACAGTTCCGTTGTACACGGCCAAGGCTCGGCTCTCGAGATGAGAGCCGAAGATGTTGCGGCCGTGCGCGAACGACTGTTGGCCGCCGGTGCGCCAGTGGATAATGTACCAGATGACCACATTCGGGAAATGATGCATCAACGAGCGATCGCCTTTCGAGATAAAGCGCCGACCTCGGCCAAAGAGGCTGCGAACATTATCCTCGACGGTGTAAGAGAAGAACGTTGGCGGATTCTGGTTGGGGATGATGCCTATCATTTGGATGCCTTAGTGCGTCGTGCGCCAGAAGAGGCTTATGAACCAGATTTTGTAGCAAAAATGCACGATGCCGGTCACTTCGATGAGCTCGTTCCGACTCTGGAAGGGCCTAAGCAATGAGTGGTCAAAGTAGAGATGCAGCAATAGTTGGGCTCTATGAATACCCGGATCGGGATGTTGATGGAGAGATAAGCCCGCTGCAGATTAAAACTGTTTGCGCTCGAAACGCTTTGGCGGATGCTGGGCTTAACTGGTCAGATGTAGATGGCATTTTCGATGCTTCTGAAGGACTGCCAATGAGTGGTTTGTTCTTAGCGGAGTATTGGGGGCTGAATCCTGCGGTTATCGATACGACCGGTGTTGGCGGGAGTTCCTACGAATTCCACGCTGCCCATGCGCTGTCGGCAATCCGACAGGGGCGTTGCAAAGTGGCGCTTCTGACCTATGGATCCACCGCCCACAGTAACCGGATGGCCATTGGAGTAGGTGGGCGTGGTATGGGCGGAATCAGCGCAGCGGACAATATGGAAAGCTTCGTTGGCCAAACATTGGTGTCTAATTATGCGATGGTCGCAAACCGACACATGCACCAGTACGGAACGACTTCCGAGCAGCTCGCCGAAATTTCCACTGCGACACGCTATCACGCCATGCGGAATCCGGATGCCGTGCGAGCGATGGAAGATTTGGAATTCATCGATATAAGAGAAACGACGGTAGATGACGTGGTTAACTCACGCATGATTGCCGATCCGCTGCATCTACTCGAATGTTGCATGATCTCCGATGGGGGCGGAGCAGTTGTAATCGCTGCTGCGGATGTTGTCCCTGATACCAAAAAAGCGCCTGTTTGGATTATCGGTGCGGGCGAGGCGACTAAGTATCCGACAAATACAGGGGACTTGACCGTTTCTGCCGGTGCGCAGTCGGCACCTATCGCGTTCGGAGAGGCAGGTGTCACACCCGCTGAGATGGATGTGGCGATGATCTACGACTCATTTTCTATCACAGTGCTCGCGATACTTGAGGACCTCGGCTTTTGCCCCAAGGGAGAGGGAGGTGCATGGGTTACCGGAGGTAAGCTTCGCTTTGATCAAAACGGCGGCCCGGCGCTGAACACGGACGGTGGTGGGTTGTCGTCTAACCATCCCGGTATGCGCGGCATATTCCTGTTGATCGAAGCAGCAAGACAACTCCGTGGCGAATCATCCGCCCAGGTAGACAATGCCCAATTAGCGGTGGCTCATGGCAATGGTGGCATGCTTGGCTCAAGGCACACCGCAGGCACAATCGTATTGGGAGCAAACTAATGGCGAAGACACGACCTCTACCAAAACTCGATGAACCAGATAGCAGTGAATTTTGGCTCGCAACGACTGGTAAAGAGTTAAAGTTCCAACGGTGTGAGAGTTGCGGCACGACAATTTGGTATCCACGTCCTCACTGTACTGGTTGCCTCGATGGAACGCTTGCATGGCATACATCCTCCGGACTTGGAACGCTCTACAGCTACAGTGTCGTTCGGCAAAGTTATCATCCCTTTTTTCGAAATCTCGTGCCTTACGCAGTGGCATATGTCGATGTTGATGAAGGTTTTCGCATGCTAACAAATGTCGTAGGGGTTGCAGATCCGACCAGCGAACTCGTGATTGGTCAACGCTTGCAGCTCGTTTGGGAAGAGCACGAAGGCTTGAACATTCCTCTCTTCGAACCAGCAAGTTAAAGCTAGGGAGCGCGGCGTGAAAGATTTTTCCGGAAAAATTGCGGTTATCACCGGCGGCGGTACAGGTATGGGCAGAGAATTAGCCATACAGTTAGCCGAGGAAGGGTGTGACATCGCTATCTGCGATGTGTCGACCACGAACATGGCTGAAACCTTGTCGAAAACGCAGGAGCGTGCCGCACAAGGTGTACGCACGACTGCCTACGCTTGTGATGTTCGCAATGCAGATGCAATGAACTCATTTGCAGAACACATCAAAGCAGAGTTTGCGGTCTCTCACATCAATTTGCTTTTCAACAATGCAGGTATTGGTGGTGGCGGCAGTTTTGTTGAAGAGGCGCGTGATGATTGGGAGCGCACTTTCAATGTTTGCTGGGGTGGCGTCTATAACGGCTGTCGCACCTTCATGGATTTGTTGGTTGCTAGCGAAGAGGGGCATGTGATCAATACGAGTAGCATCAATGGTTTCTGGGCGAGTGCTGGACCTGCTGCATCCCACACGGCCTATTCAGCGTCGAAGTTTGCCGTAAAGGGTTTTACAGAAGCACTAGTGACAGATTTACGGCTCAATGCGCCCCATGTGCGGGCATCGGTCGTTATGCCTGGGCACATTGGCACTTCAATAATTTTGAATGGAACTGGCTCCGATGATCCACAAGGCGCCAGAACGGTGCTGCGGATGATGGGTCAGCCGATAGATGAGATGGACGATCAAGAAGTTAAAGCGGCACTGGAACGACTTGGCGAGGGCTTTCGTGACCGTGCCCCGACGACGGCTGAGGATGCAGTTAAAATAATACTCGCTGGTGTCAAAGAGGAGAAATGGCGCATTCTGGTTGGTGATGACGCCTTTGCGTTGGATGCAGCCGTACGCGCAGCACCTGAAGAGGCTTACGACATCGACTTTAGCGGGCGTCTCGGTTAGAGCAAACGCGTAAGCTCGCTTAAGACGGTATGAGAACCCGCGCGGTACCGAAGACTCGTGTCTCTTGTGCATCGTTCGTAACCGTGAGATCGATTTCAACGGCCCCTGAGTCTTCATCGATGTCTGTAACAACACCGTTGATGAAATACTGCTGGTCAACGATACAAGGTGCGCGAAAAATAGTATCGATTGATCGCACTTCAGCGCTCGGCGCCCAATGGTGAATCATTGCTGATAGGAAGCCTTGGCTCATAATGCCAGGCACCAACGCGCCAGGGAGGCCTTCTTTCCGTGCGTAGTCGTGATCTGTGAATCGGGGTCCATCCCAACCGGCAGCCACGGCAAACTTTTTAACGTTTGGCAGACTGGTATCGGGCTCAAACGCTGGCAGTTCTTCCCCAAACTCCACATCAGTTATCGCGTTGATTGTCATTCTTGTGGTTTCTCCCTAATCACAACACTGGTATCCGCCGACCCCAACACGTCGCCCGTGGTATCCAGAAATTCCATGCGATTCACAAAGAACACCATGCGGCCAGAGCGACCGGATTTGGTGTAGATATCGTGCAGGTGCGTTCGGATGGTGATTGGCTCACCAGCACGCATTGGTTTGAGTGGTGATACGGCTTTACCTGCATCCATGCCCAAGCCTTGAAATTTCGGAAAGCCGTCTGGATTTCGCTTTCGTGGTTGCAGGCTTGAACCGATGGTCGGCGGAGCTTGAAAATCTGCATCCGTCGGGTCGATAAACTTAGGCGCTGTTTCGCCGCAGCTCTTGGCGTAATCGGCAAGCTTTTCGGCTTCAAGCTCCATAACGTATTCGTCGAATACGACGTTTAGAAACTGCGTGCGCAGACTTTCTACGTCGATCGGTTTTGTTGGATCGGTCATGCATCCTCCTGACTGATTTTGAGCGCCTTAAAATCGGATCCTCTGAGTGCTTCAACGAGTTCAAGCTCAGAGTTAATCGTTGCGGAAAACTCGGTGGCGCAACGACCTATGTGTGAAACGATATGCGCATCACTGCCACCGATGCCTAAGTAGCTCTGGTCATCAGCAAGTTGCTGAGCAATTTGGTCTTCATCGCCACGACTTCCGCCGTTATACACCTCGACGATGCGTACGCCCGTGGGGACGCCAAATTCTTCAAGGTGAGCTGCCATACCAACGCGTTTGCGACCAGGGTGGCAGGGTATGGCCACCGCGCCGTGGTCTTCGCAGGCTTCGATTACCTGGGCAAGTGGTAAGTGTATGTTCGCAAAATCAAAACTTGCTTGTAGAGCCTTGGTCACGCCGAAGATCAGAACGTGGCCATACTCTGTTTCTACTTCGGCACCTTTGAGAATGGTGATGCCGTGTTTTTGGCCAAGTTCTGTGTAGTCTGATTCATCGTCGAACTGCCGATGTTCGGTCAGAACGAACCCGTCTATGGCGATTTCTCGAGTTTTGATCCATTGGCAATAATTTTGCACTTTGGCGCGACCATCATCTGACTTGATCGAGTGTGCATGTAGGTCAAGGATCATTATTCGCTCCGAATTTCTTGCCAAAGTTGTTCTAGTTGTGTGGTCAAGTGCGCTTCGTCTTTGCTGTTATCGATGACACGATTGGCCGCTGCGGTACGTTCTTCGTTGCTTAATTGTGCATCAATACGCGCTTGGACCGCGCCGCGATCACTACCGTCTCGAGCCGATGCGCGTTCAATCGCAACTTCTCTATCGACAACGGTTACCCAGACCTCGTCGGCGATATCCTGCCATCCAGCTTCAAGGAGCACAGCTGCTTCGAGTACGATACAGCGATTCTTGTCATCGGCTTGTGTAGTCGCGATTTCTTCTTCCGCCATGCGTCGAATTGCGGGCCATACGATGGCCGTTAATTCATCCAGGCGATTGCCTGCACCAAACACTTTACTTCCCAGCGCCGCTCGGTCGATTTCTCCATCTTCGCCGATCACGTCGGCACCGAAGGTGGCGACGACTTGATCGAATGCTTCAGTGCCTTGCAAATAGGCGCGATGACCTAATTTGTCTGCGTCGATAACATGCGCACCAAAAGTACCTAGCAGCTTTGCAGCTGTTGATTTTCCTGAGGCGATACCGCCAGTTAAGCCAATGATCAAACGTGAACTTCCTTTAACGCAGCCGGCCATATTAGCTGGTGGGGCACGATTGTGCGAGTGCACAAAAAGTGATTGCGAAAAGAGCCGTCGCCCTGACGCCGTATTGAATTATGATTGTTCGCTTCTTGCGATGGAAATGATGCGGTGAAGGAAGTGAAGTTCGTTTTGTCGACGGGCGAGGAGAAACTCTATCCGGGTGCGACGGGGGATAGTGTTATGGATGTCGCGTTGGATAACAATGTCGAGGGGATAGTCGGCCAATGTGGCGGTGGCTGCACCTGTTGTACCTGCCATGTTTGGGTTGTGTCACCGGCTGTCGATACGCTCGAGCCGCCGCACAAAGACGAAGTAGATATGCTCGAATATGCATGGGGGCGTGACGAGCGCAGTCGCCTGAGCTGTCAGATATTCTTAGATCAGACCGACGGACTAGTCGTCGTCGCGGTACCGAGGCAGCAGGCCTAGCCTGGAGGCTAGTTAGCGTCTTTTTGCCTCCGTCCAAACGCAAATGCCGCGTACAACAAGAGAGCGCTCATAACGATTTCGGCAATGATCGAACCAGTCGCAAAATCCGCACCATGTATTAGCCATGCCAAGGTCCGAAATGAGGCAGCGCCTATCAATAGTGCGGCACTCGCGCTCACCCACGAGGCTGACATCTTCCAAGCACCCCAGAGCGCAAATGCAGACACGCACACGAAGAAGGACGTGAAGTCGCCCACCTGACTGCTTCGGGCTATGCCGTCGAGGAGAGGCATGCCTAAACCTTCTGCAGCACCCGCCGGATTGACGATCCAGTTGACGGCCATTAAACCCATGAACAAACCCACTAGCGCGGACAGAATTCTCGCAATCACGTGTCTGTACCCCTCTTTGGTATTTCTAAACTCGCAGAGTAGTGCAGGATCGATGCGGGTGGAAGCGTTGCGGGACTCAGACTAAAGTGGTCTTTTTCGAATTGGGGTGAATATGAGCGAAGGAAGACTTGCAGGCAAGACGGTCATCGTGACCGGCGGTGCTGGAATTCTTGGTCATAGTGTTGCCACTGTTGCCAAGTCTGAGGGTGCACACGTTGTGCTGTTTGATGTGGTTGAGGATTTCTCGAGCGACCTTACAACTAACGGCGCGCAGTACCTGCAGGTTGATCTCACCGATGATCAAGCGGTAGCGCAGGCGATTGCCGTGGTTGGATCATTCGATGTAGTTGCCAACATTGCTGGTGGATTTGATATGGGTCCGACGGTATTTGAGACCACGGATGAGCAGTGGGACGCAATGCAGATCATCAATGTGACGACCTTGAGGACGGTTCTGCGTCACGCGGTACCCGTTCTGCAGCAACGTGGGGCTGGCAGCATCGTTAACGTCGGTGCACTGGGCGCGCTAAGGGGGGCTGGCAACATGGGGGCCTACACCGCAGCTAAATCAACGGTTATGCGTCTAACAGAAGCACTGAGTGATGAGCTGAGACATCAGTCGATCAACGTCAACGCTGTATTACCGAGTCTAATTGATACACCGCGCAACCGCGCGGATATGCCTGATGCGGATCACGGTCAATGGGTGTCGCCAGAAGACCTAGCCAATGTGATTTGCTTCCTCGCCTCGGATGAGGCGAGCGCTGTGCACGGAGCATTGATCCCCGTTACGGGACTTGTTTAATCTGCGACGATTTCTCTGCCGATGACAAAGCGCATGATCTGACTGGTGCCTTCCAGAATTTCGTGGACGCGCAAATCGCGTAAAAAACGTTCGATTGGAAAGTCTCGCAAAAAGCCATATCCACCGTGCAGTTGTAGGGCGTCGTTGACTACTTTTGAGCCTGTTTCAGTAGTCAACAATTTCGCCATTGCTGCCCACTGAGTTCTATCGATGGCATTCTTGCTGACTTTGTCAGCGGCGATATAGAGCAGTGCGCGCGCTGCTTCGAGCTGGGTCTTCATGTCAGCGAGCATGAATTGGGTATTTTGAAAGTCGGCAATACGTTGACCAAACTGGCGCCGCTCCTTCACATAGGTAACGGCATCGTCTAGGCATCGTTGCCCGCCACCTAGAGAACAGGCGCCGATATTCAGACGGCCGCCGTCTAGCCCCTGCATAGCGATTTTGAACCCATCTCCTGGTTGGCCGACCATATTCGCTTTAGAAACTCGACAATTGTCAAAGATTACTGAGGCTGTAGGTTGGGAATGCCAACCAAGTTTGCGCTCCTGGGCACCGAATGAGAGACCTTCTGTTTCTTTGTCAACGACAAAACAAGATATCCCACCGGCTTGGGAACCCTGGTCTGTTCGAGCCATGACGACATAAACTTCGTTGACTCCACCGCCAGAGATGAAGGCTTTGGTGCCATTCAAGACGTAATGTTCGCCATCTAGTACAGCCGAGGTTTTTAGAGATGCTGCATCGGAACCTGCTGCTGGTTCAGTCAAACAGTATGAAGCAATCTTTGTCATCGTCGTGAGGTCAGGGAGATAACGTTGTTTTACATCGTCTGAACCAAAAGCATCGATCATCCACGTCGCCATGTTGTGGATAGAAATGAATGCCGCTGTCGACGGGCAACCGTAGGATAGGGCTTCCATGATTAGTGCGGCTTCGACCCGACTTAGACCAATGCCGCCGTGTTCTTCAGCAACGTAAACGCCCCCGAAACCAAGCTCTGCTGCTTTATTCAGCGTTTCGCGCGGAAATGTGCTGTCCTCATCCCAAGCGGCGGCATGCGGTGTGACTTGTTCTGCGGTAAAGCGTCGAGCCATATCCTGAATAGCCGATTGCTCTTCCGTTAGTTCGAAATTCATTGTTACAAACCTTTGATCTATTTAGCCTTTTTTTGCTAACCGCAATTGAGGTCGCACAGATTGTTCCTTAAAGTCGAACAACTATATCTGCGTCCAATAAAAATACTAGAACATGATACAAAATATTCATTTGACGAGGCGTTGGCCAAACGCGGTTGAGAGCGACCTTGAATCCCTTGGCAAAGTGGTTCGAAATGAAAGCGACGAGCCACTATCCCGGGAGGAGCTGCGCCACGCGCTGCAAACTGCAGAGATAGTATGCCCAACGGTGACAGATCAGTTTGATGCAGAGCTCTTGTTAGGCGATCAGGTCAAGACCAGGCTTCTTGCGAATTTCGGGGTGGGTTTTAATCACATCGACATTGAAGCCGCTAAACATGCCGGAATTAGTGTCACTAACACGCCAGGTGTACTGACCGATGCCACAGCAGAAATTGCGTTGAACTTATTGTTATCTAGCGCCAGACGAACCGCAGAAGGGGAGCGACATGTTCGAGCGGGGGCGTGGGTTGGATGGCGACCCACACATATGCTGTCGACTCAAGTGACAGGCAAAACCATGGGGATTGTTGGCGCGGGCCGAATCGGCATTGCCTTCGCGCGCAAAGTCCATCACGGACTAGGGATGAAGATTCTCTATACGAGCCGATCAGAGATGCCAGAGAGTGTTGCGTTAGAGCTTAGCGCGACTCGCCTTGACTTGAATGATCTGCTCAGCCAGTCGGACTTTGTTAGTTTGCATTGCCCGGCCACGCCAGAAACACGTCACTTAATCAATGCTGAGACCCTCGGACAAATGCAGGGACATGCACATTTGATTAACACGGCGCGAGGTGACGTTGTCGATGAAGAGGCTTTGCTCGATGCGCTACAGAATCAGGTGATAGCGGGCGCTGGTTTGGATGTCTATGAGCAGGAGCCAGTGCTTGTCCCTGGACTGGATACATTGGACAACGTCGTGCTGCTGCCTCATATGGGAAGTGGCACAGTTGAGACGAGAGAAGCAATGGGGCAATGTGCGCTGCGCAATGTCCAAGCGTTTTTAGCAGGCGAGTTGTTGCCAAACAAGGTGGTATAAATGATTGCAAAGATTGCCAGTGACTGGCGTTCGCGGCCGTGGTGGATGAACCTAATTTTCTACTTCTGTGTCTATATGACTCTGATCTATATGCCATTCGATCTCTTCTTTAAGCCTGTCGCCGAGGACGAAGAAATTTGGTTTGGCTTCACACTGACCGGTTGGTGGGCCAAGGCAACAGAACCTCTACACTGGCTCATCTATGGCTTTGGTGCGTATGGATTCTGGCAGCGCAAGGCATGGATGTGGCCATGGGCTGCGGCCTATTCGATGCAAGTCGTAATTGCGATGGTTGTTTGGAATCTTCTCAGACCTGATGGAGCGGGCTTGGTAGGTGGGCTTGTTGCAGGTGCTGTGTTCTTCATCCCCACGTGGGCTTTGTGGCGAAGCAAGACTTTCTTTCAAACTAACCACAGCGATGATCCTGTGATCGCGACCGCAGAGGAATAACTATGAGTAAATTGCAGAATAGAGTCGCTTTGGTGACAGGAGGTGGTCGCGGTATTGGTGCGGCGACGGGCATTTTGTTAGCACGAGACGGTGCGCACGTGGTGATCAATGATCGAGACCAGGATGCGTGCGAACAAAGCGTTCAAGCGATCAGAGCTGAGGGCTTGAGTGCTGATTTTGTAGCTCTGGATTTGACGGCGGAAGGTGCAGGTGAAGAACTGATCGCGCGCACGCTCGAGCTTGCATCCGGAATAGATATTATTGTTAACAATGCCGGTTATGTCTGGAATTCTGCCATGCACAACCACTCGGATGAACAATGGCAGGCAATGCTCGACATGCACGCGACGGTACCGTTCAGGATACTTCGAGCTTACTATCCATGGTTGAAAGCCAAAGTTCGCGAAGAGCAAGCGAGTGGTGTTGTGAGATGTCGGAAGATAGTGAATATTTCTTCAGTCTCTGGAACTGAGGGGGCGGCAACACAGATCGCGTATTCCGCCGGAAAGGCAGCGGTAGTAGGGCTCACCAAAACGCTCGCAAAAGAGTGGGGGCGCTTGAATGTTACTGTTAACAGTGTCGCTTTTGGTCACATCGACACGAGACTCACGCAAACCTATGAGGACGAACCGCCAACGATCCAGGTCGGCGAGAGAGAATTTAAAGTCGGTCTCAAGTCGAACCAAGTAGAGGCAATGACCCCACAAGTACCATTACGCAGGGTAGGGCAGCCACAAGATGCGGCTGGCGCTATCTACATGTTCTGTATTCCAGAATCCGATTTTGTCACCGGCCAGCTGCTGCTGTGTTCGGGCGGGTTACGCGGATAGCTTTGCGAGGACTTCTACTCGGGATCGCCTATCTGCTAGTCATTGTCTTTGCGGCTTCGGTCTTGAGTTGGCTGTTGGCTGGCGCATTCGAGTATGACTACTTCAAAGTCCTAAGTAAGACGATCCAACTCACCATCGTTTTGAGTGTTATCCCCTTGTGGCGATGGCTGGATCTTGATTTTCATCTGATCCGGCTCGAGTCTTGGCAGACCCGAGAATTGTTCCTCTGGGTGGGCGCGGGTGTGCTTTCGCTACTGCCGTTGATTCTCTTCTTCGTAGTGACAGGCTTCCGGGTGCTCGATACGAGGGTATTGGTCTTAAGTCCAGAATTTCTACTGACACTCGTGACCATCATTGTTGGGGCTCTGATGGTGGCGGTGTTTGAAGAGATTTTGTTCCGCGGTGTGCTCTATACGTTGTTTAGGCGCGTCTGGTCGGTGCTCGTCTCCAGCCTTGGGGTTTCCATGCTCTATGCAGCGGTCCACTTCCTTAGGACCGAAGATAACTTGGTGGCATTGGGTGTGTTTTCTGGGTTCACTTATTTGAGAGAGGCGGTGGCTGGCTTAGATTCAGTCGGAGAGGACATAGGTTCCTTTGGTGCGCTGGTCCTTCTAAGTTTGGTTCTGATTTGGGCACGGGAAAAGTTCAATCTCTGGGTCTGCATTGCGCTTCATGCCAGTTGGGTAATGTGTATCCGCGTGTTTAAAGAGCTGACGGTGAGAGACATTGTAAATCCTTTCGAGGCTTGGGTAGGGACCTATGACAACTTCATTGGGCCTTTGGCGCTCTTCTGGTTGGTCTTTATTGTCGTGGTGATTCGCTTGCACCGACATCACCGCCTGAACTTTGGCGAGCCTCCGGGCGCGACCAGAGGAAAACAGCGACAAGAATCAATATGATCGCTTGGATGGAAATGCCCCACCAAGGGATTGCCATTGGCCCTGATAACAATCCCGTTAAGGCGAGCATGGCTAGCATGCTGACGCTGGCTATCACTTTTACTGAGCGTTTGATCGCCCCATTTTCTTGCCAGTCGATGATAGGTGGAGATAGTTTTGGATGAGTCATTATCCAATCATGCAACTTCTGCGAGCCTTGGCTAAACGACCAGGCGGCCAATAGTAGAAATGGTGTTGTGGGTAGTAGCGGTAGAAAAGCGCCGATGACCCCTAACGTCACGCTGATCCAGCCAAGGCTTATCCAGAAGAATTTCATTTGGTGATTGAGGTTTATAAAGGGCGACAAGTGTCGGTATTATGAGGTGACAACGGGATCAGAGAAAAGCAAAAAAGGGGAAAGGGGGAGAAATGACTGCGGATGCCAGTTTCGAGGCGAATCGGCGACTTCTATTCGTCCTTTCAAATTTGGCGATCTTCATGATCGGGCTGGGCTTTGCTGTCAGGAGCAACATCGCGCCTGATTTACAGGCTGATCTTTTCAATTCAATTGATCTTGCGCGGTCTGCTGCCATGGTTGGTGAGGTAATTGCCGCCACTTTTATAGGCTTTGCGTTGACTCTTTTGTTTGGCGGTGCCTTGGTCGATTGGATAGGCATGAAACGGGTTTTATATTTCGCAGCGTTTGGTTATATAGCTGGCAGTATTCTAGTTTTCTTTGCCATTGGCGCTGACTCGTATTGGCTGGTTTATAGCGGTTTCTTGTTAACTGGCTTGGGTTGGGGGGCGGTTGAAGCTGCAACAAACCCGCTGATAGCCACCATTTATCCCGAAGAGAAAACGCACCGCCTGAACATTCTTCATGCCTGGTGGCCAGCAGGTATTGTCGTCGGCGGGATCGCGGGTCTCGGACTCGAAGCGATTGGATTTGGCTGGGAGATCAATCTCGCACTACTGCTCCTACCTGGCCTGGTTTTAGCGTGGCTTGTTTCCCGTGCCGACTTTCCGGTTACTGAACGCGTTGCGCGTGGCATCAGCACGTCGGAAATGTTTAGCCAACTCGTCAAGAGCCCGGGGTTTTTCATATGGGTTTTTTGCATGATGGGTACGGTTACGGCTGAGTTGGCACCTGGCCAGTGGGTTGACCTAACTCTTTCAAACGTAGTCGGTATGCCGGGCATTTGGGTTCTTATCTATGTCAGTGCACTGATGTTTGTTATGCGTCACTTTGCCGGGCCGATCGTGGCAAAAATATCGTCGGTCGGACTCCTGGTTTTTAGCACGGCAAGCGCAGCGCTTGGCTTATACGCGCTTTCCGTAGCAGACTCGCCAATACTCGCCTTTTTAGCGGCAACAATTTGGGGAGTGGGCGTTTGTTATCTCTATCCGACGATGCTTGGTTCTGTCGCTGAACGTTATCCAGCTGGAGGTGCCTTCTTTTTAGGCATTATGGGTTTTGCTGGTGGCATGGCCACGCAGTTCATATTGCCAATAATGGGGCAAATATTTGACGAGTCTAAGCTTGATGCGGCTGGTGGGATTGCAGAGTTTACGAATTTGCGGGGTGCTGAGTTGGCGGAAGTTATCCGTGTTGCATCCGTTGAATCCTTCCAGTTTGTCGCGTTTATTCCCGTTGTCTTGGTCCCTGTATTCATCCTGATTTGGTTTTTCGAGCACGTCAGACCAATTCAATAACAACTAACTAATCACGCTTTAAAAGGAACAACCATGAATTTTGATATCCCTCAAGACATGCAAGATTATCTTGCGGAGCTCGATGATTTTATTGAAAAAGAAATCCTCCCTCTGCAAATGGAGAATGACAACAATCGCTTCTTTGATCACAGACGCGAAGATGCTCGTACCGATTGGGAGAGGGGCGGGTTGCCAAATGAAGAGTGGGAAGCATTACTGCACGAAGCCAAACGTCGTGCGGATGCAGCTGGCCACTATCGCTATCCACTCGGTAAGGAATATGGCGGTAAAGAAGGCACCAACCTTGGTATGGCGATTATTCGCGAGCACTTAGCAGCGAAAGGGCTTGGTTTGCACAACGACCTCCAGAATGAGCACTCGATTGTTGGCAACAACGTTGGCCTCTTGCTGATGATCAACTACGGGACCGATGCTCAAAAGGCAGAGTGGATCGACGATCTGGCTGAGGGAAGGCGAGGTTTCGCGTTTGGAATCACTGAGCCAGATCACGGTTCGGACGCAACCCACATGGAGACCCAGGCCATACGAGAGGGTGATGATTGGGTCATTAACGGCGCGAAGACATGGAACACCGGGATCCACAAAGCTAAATACGATCTCATCTTCGCTCGGACTAGTGGTAAGCAGGGTGATGGGGAAGGTATCACGGCATTCCTAACGCCCACAGATGCTGAAGGTTTTAAACTCGAGGAGATGTTGTGGACCTTCAACATGCCAACCGACCATGGTCGGATTTCGCTCAAGGACGTACGAGTGCCTAACGATGCGATTTTTGGCGGTGAAGGGCGGGGCTTGCAAGTCGTGCAGCACTTTTTTAATGAAAACCGCATTCGACAGGCAGCTTCGAGTCTTGGGGCTGCGCAATTTTGTATCACGGAATCTGTCGAATATGCTCAAGAAAGAGCACCGTTTGGCAAGCCGCTGGCGACCAACCAAGGCATCCAATTTCCTTTAGTTGAGCTCCAAACCCAGTGTGAGATGTTGCGTGCCCTAATCCACAAAACCGCTTGGCAAATGGACACTTATGGTGCATTTAGCGTTTCTGACAAAGTCTCTATGTGTAACTACTGGTCTAACCGATTATGTTGTGACTCGGCAGATCGGGCAATGCAGGTTCACGGTGGTTTGGGATACTCGCGCCACAAACCGTTTGAGCACATTTATCGCCATCACCGAAGGTACCGTATCACTGAAGGTGCAGAAGAAATTCAGATGCGTCGGATCGCGGGCTATATGTTTGGCTTTATGAACCAGCGAGCGCCTAAAGGGGTACGAGAGTAGGGCTCTAACCAGAGATTTCAAAACCTTTTACCGGGAGCGAACGTGTCGGAATTTGACGCAAAATTAGCAGATTGCTTGGCGCGGAATCTAGATGGATTCCAAACGCTGATAAAGGTTGAGCGGCTATCTGGTGGTGCAAGTCAGGAAACCTATCGGATCGAAGTCGAGGCCGACGAAGGTGCCCGAGTTTTGGCTATGCGGCGAGCACCTGGTGGCGAAAAGGTAGAGCCTACCCCAGGGCATCCTGGACTCGATGTAGAAGCACTGTTGATGCAAAGTGCCAGGGACGTAGGGGTGCCAGAGCCGGAAGTTTTTCATGTCTTGATTGATGACGACGGGTTAGGTGATGGCTTTATCATGGAGTGGCTGGACGGCGTTGCCTTAGGAGCTCGAGTCGTCAGATCACCAGAGCTAGAAGAGATTCGTCCGCGTTTGGCTTATCTCTGCGGCGAAATTCTGGCGAAGATACACAGCATAGATTTGGCTGCGACTGGTCTAGACAAGAGATTGGACGTCCTGTCTCCTGAAGCGTATATCGAACAAACGTGGCAGAGGTATCGAGACTTCGATACCGCACAACCCATGATCGACTATGCGGGGCGTTGGCTAGTTGATCACTGCCCAGACGATTTTGTACCAACCCTTGTCCACAATGACTTTCGCAATGGCAATGTGATGTTTTCACCTGATGGCGTTGTCGCTGTGCTCGACTGGGAGGTCGCGCACATCGGAGACCCCATGCGCGACTTAGGTTGGATCTGCACCAACTCGTGGCGGTTTGGGCGCAGTGATTTGCCGGTTGGCGGGTTTGGCTCCTACGACGATCTCTTTGCTGGTTATGAAAGCGTGACGGGTGAGCCGGTTGATAGAGATCGAGTAAAATTCTGGGAAGTGTTCGGTTCTTTCTGGTGGGCGATTGGTTGCTTGGGTATGGCCGAGCATTACCGCACAGGTCCAGACCAAACTGTGGAACGACCTGCCATTGGGCGGCGTTCATCTGAGTGTCAGATCGATTGTGTGAATCTGCTTATCCCAGGGGCGGTTGGCCTCGCAGCGCCAGGTCCCGATGTTTCAGATGTCGATATGCCGCGACTAGACGAGTTGCTCATTAGTGTGCGAGATTTTCTCCACACGGATGTCATGTCTGCGACTGAAGGTAGAACCAACTTTCTTGCCCGTGTTGCTGGCAACTCCTTGGATATCGTTTTGCGGGATTTAGAAGTTGGCGGGATTGCCCGCATCCAAGAACTTGATCGCTTAAGAGATGTGTTGGGGGAGGCCGCGGGTGAGCTCGACGAGCTTAGGTGGCGTTTGGTCCGTGGTTTGAGGGATGAGAGCGTTGCGCTAGATCATCCTGGGCTTGCGGAACACTTGCGTCAAACAGTCGTCAATCAAGTCGCGATTGACCAACCAAAGTACTCAGGACTGAAAAATGCACTAGCCTCGGGCTAGCCGATGGAGTTCTTTCGTACTTTTGACTCATCAGGCGTACCAGGAGAGCTGGTCGAGCGTACTGAAGTCCATAAAAAAGGTCTCTGGCACAAAGCAGCCCAAGTACTGCTTTTTGATAGTCGTAAGCAGATGTTAATCCAGCAGCGTTCAAGTACTAAGGATCTGTATCCGGATTGTTGGGACTATGCGGTCGGTGAGCATCTACAGCCTGATGAGAGCTTCGCTGCAGGTGCGATTCGCGGTCTTCACGAAGAGCTCGGCGTAGTTGATTGTGCGCTAAACGAAGTTGGTACCGTACAAAAACTCGAAATCGTGACGGGGGAATACTGCGATCGTGAATTTCACCAGAGTTTTTATGGTTACTACGACGGTCCGATCATCCTCGATCCTGAAGAAGTTCAAGCTTGGCAATATATTGACAGGGCATCGCTAGACTCGTGGCTTGAGCATGAGCCTGAACAATTTACGCCGTGGTTTCGTCACCATTGGACAATGTTTCGAACAACTGGCCTAGCCAAAAAGTTAATCGAATGAGTGTTGGTAAACATTTAATGCTGGAGAGCCTCCAGTGTGGACTAGGATAACGTTTGCGTCATCTGCAAACGCTCCGACAGAAATCTGATCGATGAGGGCTGCGAGCGCCTTCCCTGAATAAACAGGATCAAATATCAACCCTTCAAGTGAAGCAGTTAGTCGGATGGCGGCTATGGTTTCTTCAGTAATCTGGCCGTAGCCTGAACCTCGATAGGCGTGATTGACCTGGATGTTTGCATTATCTGCACATCGAGTTTCAAAGCGTGTATCGAGATCTTCGAGTATTTTGCCGATGCTTTTTGTGAGTGCTTCTGGGTCGTCGTGATAGACATTTATACCCAGGACTGCGCATGTATTGGCGCCTATTTCGGAGAGCTGATCGAGACCCCAGAGCAATCCCGCTTGAGTACCGGCAGAAGATGACGCGTGTACGATCGACGTTGGGGTGAAGTTTAGGGCGGCGCATTGTTCCAATATTTCCAATGCGCAGCGTGCATAGCCGAGAGCTCCGGTGGCATTTGAACCACCACCCGGGATGACGTAAAGGTTTGCTGATTCCCGCAACTGCGCAAGAATGTCGCGTATCGCAACCCGATCTCCGGCTTCGACGAAATGCAGTGTTGCCCCACACAGGCGATCAAGAAGTACGTTACCACCGCTTTTATAGCGTGAATCATCAGAGGCAACCTGATCAGAGAGAACAAGATGACAAGCGAGTCCCAGCTTCGCGCAGGCAGCCGCCGTTTGCCGTGCATGGTTAGATTGAATGGCGCCAAACGTGACTACCGTATCGCAGCCTTGGGAGAGCGCCTCGCCTAAGAGGTACTCCAGCTTTCTGGTTTTGTTGCCGCCGAGCGCGAGCCCAGTACAATCATCCCGCTTAATCCATATGTTAGGGCCGCCCAGTTCGTGGCTCAAGCGTGAGAGTTTTTCCATTGGTGTAGGTAGGTGGCCGAGTAGGGTTCGAGGCAGATCAGCTAATTGAGTTTTGAGGAGGTTCGAGATCATTGTTGGTCTATCCAATACTCTAGGCTCGTGGGTTTGTTGTATCCTCGAGAATAGCTGCAAGAGAGTGGGCTTGGGAACCCGTCGTCCTGATGCAGCACTGTGCAAATTCGATCCCACACTGGACGGCTTGCTCAAGTTGTTCGTTGGTCAACCCGCGTATGTCCTTATCAGCTTGGTCCTTATCAGCTTTTGTGTCAGCCCCCACGCCAGCTCCTATACCCGCCACGGTATGCGCAATTCCTGCGACGAGTGCATCACCACAGCCGGTTGGATCCACGGCATTTGGGTTCGAGGGAATTTGCACAGACGTCCGCCCCGCTGTGGTTGAAATCGTAACAGGGTCCGCACCAGCGCTCATGATTGTGCACACCTGGCTGAGATCAACAGCATTACTGAGGTGCGAAATTTCATGCTCGTTACCCACCAGCAGGGCGCAAAACGGCAGCATTGCGGAGATATCTGAAGACGACAGTTGGTCTGCATATTGCCCTGGGCACCAAATTATTTGTGCCCCCAGGAGTTTGGCGTGTTCCATGCCAGCGAGCATTAGGTTTGCTGGCAGAGGAGCTTGGATAAAAACGCTTCCGGCTACGGTGAAGATCGATGTCAACCAATCACGCCAGACAGAAGGTTCGACAATCGGACCAGGGTAGAAAGCAGTGAACTGGATACCCTCTGGATCCGTGATGATCGTTGCTTGAGCGGTTTCTGCTTCTGAAATGCGAAGAATGCCGTGGGTATTGATGCCTAGGTTTGCCAGGTCTGTAAGACACCTGCTGTCGTCTAACCGACCGGTACTGGCATAAAGATCCACATCATGCCCAATCTGACCCAGGTTGAATGCGATATTGGCACCGCAACCCCCCTGGGCAAGGTGTTGAGATTCTAGTTTTAAATTGAGTAGGGGTTTGGCGCCGTAGGATTGGAGCGACGTGTGTGTCGTGCAAATGCGATCGTAGGCGATTGCCCCGGCGAGGGTGATTTTAGCGATGGCGGCTCTTGCGTTCGGTTAGCGGTGGCTAGGTGTGAGCATCTCTAGTGCTGCCCAAAACCACAGTTTACAGCGACGCGCTAGACCAAGACAGCGTGTTTGTTCGACCCTGTGGAAAAAGCGCCGCAGACGAGGCACATTTTCCAGACACTGGCGAAGCTGGGGAAAAATCATCGCCATGCAAACCATCGCGAGCATCAGAAATAGAAATCCCGGCAAAATGGGAATGATGAGCCCAACTAGGCCAAGAAGTGTTAACACCACTGCTAGCGGTATCAGAAGCAGACGTTTCATTTGAGTCCTTACAAGTCGGTGATAGTGAGGCCTGTTGATACTTGTTAATGCAAATGACGTACCAGCCCCGTATAACGACTAACCTATTGATCTAATGGTTAAAAGAGTATGACCCCCTTTGGTTCAACAGTGAGGAATGGCCAATGTTTCGCCTTTCTGACCAGGGCTTACAATTTGTCTAAAAATCGTTGCAAGGGGTGCTAAAAACCTTGTTATGCTTGTCGGCAAAGGGCGCCTGCAAAAGCAAAGCTGAGCAAACAGAATTCACGCACGACTAACGTCGGCATAAGAAATTCGTGACAAAGCCTCAGTGAGACAAATCGGACTAGACAGTAGTCAGGACGAGCGATGTAGGCTGGCTAGAAGATGGCTAAAAGATAGCTAGATGCACACGTACGAGTGACCCCTGAAGGGTCGCGAACACTGGGAGAGGGAACAAGTGAACGAATTGGTAGGTAAGCGCTTTAATCTTGAGCAAAGTGACTACACGATTGTTGACGTCCGCAATATTGATGGTGAGATGATGGTTTATGCTGAACCACCTGAACCTGCGAAGGGACCTGGTCGTGCGGCCTTTAGATATAGCGACATCGAAGCACACCTCGTTGTGGTGTCAGAATCGGCATGAAATAGTTATATAATTCAATTGGATACATTGATTATATAATCTGAAAGCTAAACTATAGTCGCTTGAACCGATCGTGTGTGATGTAGTTAACCGTCAATCTATGCAGGAACACCTACACTATTAGGCTGTTGTGCATGGAGAAGGCACTTGCCGAAAACGAGCCATCAGGAAGTGGTTCTACGCTTTAATTCAGATGAATCTGTCGCATCAGAAATGATGATGACGGATTTCGTTCGACATGTAGAAGGTGAGTTGCTGGACGCACATGCCGCTTCAGTGGTTAACGCTGCATATTGCATCGTTGCCAATGGTTTAAACCTTGCGGGTGTCGCCTACTTTATTTTTAGAGTTGATGAAAACGGCAAGATCGAAAATAGCTTCAACCTCCCCCTAAAATACCTTGTGCAACAAGCCGGACACGGTGGTGATCTCGGTCAGGGTGGTATTCGCAAAGCTTCTAGGGGCCGTTGTCCGATACCTTGGCATTCGACGAACTTGTGGGAACCTCGATGCGAAGATGCGTTGGGTGTGGTCCAACAACGGCTTTATAGAAATAAACTGAATCTGAAAGCTGTAGCGGATGGCGGTGAGGACTTTTTTGCGGAATCGCCAAGCCTAACGGAGACGGAAGAACAAGCTGGTAGCGACATGCAGCTAGTGGATACCGACCCAGCTGCGAACTACCCAGAGCATCCAGATAGTCGCGAGCTCGCTGCTCGTCTTGAAGAGGTGCTTGGCCAAGATGGTCGCCTGACCATGCAAGATTTGATGCGAATGCACTCTGACCAGCTAAACGCAGCGCGTTCTTCGCATCGTCAAGAGCTCGAAGAACAACAGACTTCCTACCTCGCCCAGATTAAAACTTGCCGCGATGAAATCCACGAATTGAAAGTGGAACTTCGACAAGAACAGGGCCGTAATCGACGTCTCCAAGAAATGTTGCGCGGGGAACTGTAACTCCTGCGCAATTTGATAGCATGGCAGTTTGCTTAGACTAGATATGCTATGCGGGACCAACAGAACTTAACCGTTCAGCCACTGCTGGATGAGATTCGAGCACAAGCTGGCACAGCTGATGAATCTCGATCCGTCGCCACTTCTGTGATTGATGGGCTTAAGGACAATCCAATAATGCGTTTCTCCGCCAGTGAAAACCTCGGTGGCTTGGCTTGTCCTATGTTCGATATCGGTGAGGAATTAGAAGCGGTTGCGTCCGCCTGTGGTTCAACGGCATGGGTATTGTGGAATCACCTAGCGACCTTCCATCTCTTTGCCGGTTTACTGGGTCCTGAGCAGAAAGTATTTCTGAGCGATATCGTTGCTAAAGGTGAATGGGTTTGTTTTCCAGCTGGAGCGAGCACAGGTGTTAAAGCAACACCGGCAGGGGACAAGTTCACGCTCGCAGGAAAGGCTGCTTTTGGTAGCGGGGCGCGCTACGCCGATTGGGCAGGAGTTGCCTTTGTCATCGAAGATCGCACAGCCCCACAATTTTCTATGGTCAAACTGAACCAGGCCGGGGTGAAGATTGATCCGGATTGGCGGGCGATGAGTCTGCGGGCCAGTGCCACGGATACCGTTTACTATTCTGGTGTCGGGCTCGCAGCGAATCGAGTAGTTCCCTTTCATTTTCGCTATCGTGAAGTTTTCCGCGACCCGGCTCATGCGATGATTGACCATCGCTATCGCGAAGACTGGGTCGCTCTTTCAGATCTTTGGCTTGCCATGATGGCCGTTGGCGTACTTCAAGCTAATTTGGATGAAGTGACACAAGGGATTAAAGATCGGGTCGCCATCGGTGGTGTCAAAGTGGCTGAAAGACCGACGGTTCACGTCAATCTAGGTCAAGCAAAGGCGTCGATAGATGCTGCAAGAGATACTGCGGTCACCGCTTTGTTGGAAACCGATCAACGCATCGAACAGAACATTATCCCGGCTGAAGTTCACTATTTACGCCAAATGAGTGCATCTATGGCAGCGTTAAAATTGTGCAACGAAGCGATGGGTCTATTACTCAGGGTGATGGGTGGCAATGGACTGCGAGAGGGACCCTCGTTCGAACGTCGCTACCGTGACTTCCAGGCGATGCCATTACACATTAACGCCCATCAAGATCGCCTCAGTGAGCAGATAGGGCGCAACCTATTAGGGTTGCCCACTGAGAACCCGTTTTAGCTCACGCGTTTGGATTGACGAGAATTTTCACTTCATTCGGGTGACTCGACAAACGATCAAATGCATCCTGAATTTCGTTCAAGCCGACTGTAGAAGTATGTAGTGTTTCTAGATCGATGCGTCCGTCAGCTACTAAGCCTTTAGTAATTTCGAAGTCTTCATGTAGGTACGCGATGCTGGAGACCAGCTTGATTTCTTGGACCATCCAAAGGGCTGGGTTAATCGTGGCGAGACTGTTAGCCACGCCAACCAATGACACTTGGCCACCACGACGGGACATTTCGATAGCCTGCTGAATTGTGGCTGGTATGCCAGCGCATTCAAAAACGACATCAGCGCCGCTGCCGAGGGCGTCTCGGATTGCATCTTGGTGTCCTTCCTCTGTTGGATCGATCGTAATGTCCGCGCCTAGCTGCGTGGCTAGTTTGCGTCTACCAGCCTCAGGTTCAATAACGACGAGTTTCCCTGCGCCTGATAATCTGGCGCACTGAGCGACCAGTAAACCGATCGGACCTGCACCGATGACCACGACGGTGTCGCCTAAGCGAATTTCTGTTCTGCGCATTGCATGAACAGCCACAGTGGCAGGCTCTAGGATCCCTGCTTGTTCATCGGTTAGCTCTTTCGGTACGTGGTAAAGACGATCAGTGGGGAAGGCAATCGCGGGAGCAAAGCCGCCATGCTTTGGCGCGTTGGGTCCGCGACCTGTAGCACCAGCGAAAGACGATTCGCAGTGCGCGCCATCACCTTTAAGACACGCAGAGCATGAACCACATGCAGAGGCGACACCGATGGCTACTCGATCGCCTTCTTTGAAGTTATTTTTTTGCAGACTAGGCGCAGCGACGTGGCCCACCCATTCGTGACCACAGATGGCTGGGTTGTACGGCTCACCAGATAGAAATGCGTGCAGATCAGTCCCGCAGATGCCGCAATAAGAGATCGCAACAACTGTGTGATTGTCGCTGGATGACGGCTCATCAAATTCGACGAGGGAAATCTCTTTCTTGCCAGTCACCAATGCAGCTTGCATAACCATTCCCCAAATGAGTAATTTAAGCCAATCATCTTAGTCGGCGGAGTTGGCTGTGAAAATCGAAATCTTCTCGGACATCATTTGCCCTTGGTGCTTTATTGGTAAGCAGCGGCTCGACCGTGTTCTGGCGGGATCCCTAGGAGAGGGCATGGAATTGCGTTGGCGGCCGTACTTGTTGTATCCGAATCTGCCCATTGATGGCGTTGATCGAACCGAAATGCTTAAACGGCGGTATGGGGAAAACGCTGAGGTTGGTCGTGTGCCTGAACGGATACGGGTCGAGGCAGAAGAGGAAGGGCTCTCGCTCAGATACGATCTGGTGACGAAGACACCAAACACGCTACTCGCGCACCGGTTGATGGAATTCGCCTATGACGTTGATCAATCGGGCGAGTTACAACACCGCTTGGCTGAACGATTGTTCAGGGCCTATTTTTGTGAGGGTGTGGATGTTGGTAGTGTTGAGGCGCTGGCTGTAGAGGCTGAAAAGGTTGGCTTGGAAGAAGAGGGTGTGCGGGCATACTTGGAGACAGAACGTGGTCTGTCCGAAGTGCAGGCGCAACTGGAGCGGGGCCCCGAGATTGGCGTGAGTGGGGTGCCGGGCTACTACATCGCTGAAGGGTTTCTACTACCAGGAGCGCAAACGAGTGAAACGATGGGACAAATCATCACCCGGGTGAAGGAACGTTTAGCTAGTTAGTCCTGTTAGGTGTTTGGCAACACAAATTTTGGCGAAACAGGCTGTGAGAAGGTGTGTTTTGATATCGTGTTGTAGACATGCCCACAATTGTCACAGTGGATGATGTAGAACCAAGGTTGCTTTGCACGTGACTTTTCCGCGCTTGGCGTGCTGACAATGTGGTCAACACCGGACACACTACATTCCGGGCACTTCGGCGCTGTACTCATGTTTGTATCATCACAGGATAGAGTGATCCATGTCGTGAGACGGGATCTGATTATGGACGTGGCCGACGACTTTGGCCGGGACCCCTGCTACGGTTACGTTGGCTGGCACGTCAGTGAGCACAACGCTACCCGCGCCAACCTTCGCATTCTGGCCAACTTCGATGTTGCCAATCACCTTGCATCCGGCTGCAAGTAACACGCCGCGTCGGATTTTAGGGTGGCGGTCGCCACTGGCTTTGCCCGTGCCGCCAAGTGTTACGGCGTGGAGTATAGATACGTCATCTTCGATCACTGCGGTTTCTCCGACGACAATGCCTGTCGCGTGATCTAGCATTATCCCGCAACCGATGCGTGCGGCTGGGTGGAAATCGACGCCTAGAGTCACGCTGATTTGGTTTTGGAAAAACTGAGCGAGCGTTTTCCGTCCCTCTTGCCACAGCCAATGTGCCACGCGATGAGCTTGCAGCGCGTGAAACCCTTTAAAAAACAAAAAGGGCGTTGTGAGGTCGTCGCAAGCTGGATCTCTCGTGAATGTCGCGAGCATGTCCACTTGCGCAGCAGCGAGCAGAGTTTCATCGGTATTCATCGCCTCTGCAATGACATCTCTGATCAACATGGTAGGCAGCATGGGGTTATCGAGTTTACTCGCCAGTCGAAAACTCAATGCGGCATCGAAGCTTGCATGGTTTAAAATTGTCGCGTGGAAGTAGCTGCCGAGGATCGGCTCCTCAGTGGCTTTGCGTTGCGCTTCGTCACGCATTAGTGGCCATAGATCTTGGGCGTTTGCTACTTGTTGCAGCAAAGGGTCGCTCGATTCTGCGGCAACTGTTAGAAAGCGCTCGTCTATGGCGGATTTGAGATTGGTCGTATTCATACCGGGATCCTAAACTGCTGGCGAAGGGTATGCCGATTTATTCATTTTGCAAGATGGGATTGTTGAGCCCACCTTTAGCTATACTGTTGGATTGTCGTCACAAATATACGATGCAGTCGGTGGCTTGCCGCTCAAATTGCCAAGCATCGCGCAAGCGAGCTTTCTTACCTTCGGCACAGGATCAACTTGGTGAAAAATGACAGAGGTGTTTGACACGATCGGCTTGGTAGCTCGACGGGGTATTGATGGTGCCGAAGAGACTGTTGCGGCCGTGATTGATCTCGTTGCAAAGCAAGGGCGGAACATCATTCTTGAGGAAGATACGGCGGCGCTCGTGGGTGCTAGTGAGGGTGCGCGTCATGCACCTCGCGCATCCCTCGGTGGCCTATGTGATCTTGTCGTTGTCATCGGCGGCGATGGTAGTCTCTTAGGAGTTTCACGCGAGGTCGCAAGTTCAAAGACGCCTGTTGTCGGGATTAATCGTGGTGGACTAGGGTTCCTTGCCGCGGTGCCCCCGGACGCTCTGGAGACGGAATTTGAGAAAGTTTGGGCGGGTCTTTATACGATCGAAGATCACTTTCTTCTCGAAGCAGAAGTTTGGCGCGAAGGTGAGTGCCAAGAGATCTCCAATGCGCTGAATGATGTGGTCGTGCATCCAGGCAGTATGGCTAGGATGATGGAGTTTGAGCTCTGGGTGGATGATGAATACGTCTACAATCAGCGTTCTGATGGCCTCATTGTTGCGAGTCCAACAGGTTCGACTGCGTACTCACTCTCGGCTGGGGGACCAATCATGCATCCTAGTCTGGACGCTATTGTGATTGTGCCGATGTTTCCACATACCTTAACGTCGCGACCCTTGGTGATACGGGGTGATGCCTCGATACAAGTAAAAATCACGCACGTGCGTGATCAGGCGGAGGTGACCTGCGACTCTCAGGTCAATATGAAACTCGGGGTTGGTGACGAAGTGAGAATAAACAAATACGCAGATCCGTTGCACCTGTTGTATCCAGAAGGACACAGTTTCTACGAAAGTTGTCGTAGCAAATTGGATTGGGCTAGTCGTTTGGGCGGACAGACGCTTTAGACGCAGTAACCGCGGCCTCGAGGGCGGCGGGGGTGTCGATATCTGCTAAGAGTCCTTCATCCTCAATCTGGCATTCGAGAATGCTATTTGCGTGATCTCGTAACAATTGTCTCGCACCCTGATCTCCAGTGCAGCGCTCCACCTCAGTGAACAAGTCCGCTGGGAAACCAATTGGATGTCCGAAACCGCCTCTACTATGGCGAGGTCTGATAATTTGCGAGCCTTGCGTCATCGCAAGCGCTTTTAGTGCGCGCAACGTATCGGCTTGGATGAGTGGCATATCCGCTAAGGCGACGAAGGCGTAGGACCAAGTAAGACACTGGAAACCTGCTGACAACGAGTGCCCCATCCCGAGGTGAGCATCTTCGGCCACGATGGTCTCAAGCGGAAAGTCTTGTGGTAGTTGTTGTGCTAACTCTTGTACTAAATGGAGGATTGGATCGTCCTTCTTACGAACCACCAATCGGACCGCGTCGAATATCTCGCAATACTTAGAGATAGTTGTCACAGCAACGGTGCTAGATCCAAATGGTTGCAGACGCTTGTCAGCGCCAAATCGGCGAGCGGCTCCAGCCGCAAGAATTACTGCCCCGATCATGTTTGATCGAGTCGTTTAGCCAGCGCTGAGTGCGTCAAGTTGTGTGAGCGCGGCGGGGGCGACCTGCTTTCTGACGGCTGTGATTTCGGCCAGAATCGCTATCGCGATTTCCGGAGGTGTTTTGGATCCAATCGGAAGGCCGATTGGCGCGTGTAATTTGTCGATGTCTGCGTCTGTGAGGTCCAATGCTTTCAGACGTTCCCGGCGACTTGCTGAAGTGCGCGAACTTCCCATAGCGCCAATGTAGAAAGCATCAGTGGTCAATGCTTCCATCAGTCCCATGTCGTCGATGCGAGGATCGTGTGTGAGGGCGACAATCGCAGTAGCCTGATCCTTGGCCCACTTCTTTACAGCATCGTCGGGCATGTCTGCTATTTTTCGCACCCCAGGGACATCAAAGTCCGCCAAAAGATCCTCACGAGGATCGCAAACAGTCACTTCGTAATCGAGCATATCTGCCATGTTTGCCAGATAACGAGAAACCATGCCTGCGCCGATGACGAAGAGTTGATAGCGTGGACCATAAGTATGGCGTAGGGTCTGTTGTTGTTCGTCCCAGGACAGAGGGGAGTGACGATCGGTTTCTTTGATGGTGGTCTGATCTGATTTTAGATTCACGACACGTTCTATGCATTGTCGCTCGTCCAGTGCATTGTTTAACCGTTCAAAGTGATCGATGGATTCTGCGGTTGGATGGACGGGTTCGACCACAATGTAAAGGTGTCCGCCACAAGGTAGGCCTAGCTTCTCAGTTTCTTCGGCTGTGATGCCATATTGGAAGAACTGTGGTCCCGTCGCAGCCAGTTGCCCGGTCGTGAGCTTTTCTAAAAGATCATCTTCTACACAACCTCCAGAAAGCGAACCGACAATTTTGCCCGCATTATTGCACGCAAGAAGAGAGCCTTCTGGACGCGGTGAAGAGCCCCATGTTTGCACGACTGTGGCCAACCAACAGGACTCACCTTCTCGCAACCACGTATTGATTTGACCTAGTACTTCTTTGTCTACTGCTTGCATGTTCGTCCTCTACTCGAAGTTCGACAGCGATTTCTGGATGCTTCTGTCGGAACTCGCTATCGCCATGGCGATTGCTATTTTACACTATTCTGATGAAAGGGATGATCCAAGGATTTACCACCGAAATTGAGGCGTCAAATGATGCCGAGGTTACGGTGAGCTACTCCGTAAGGCTAGCAGAGCAGGAGTACACGCTTAAAGGTGGCGAGGGCCTCACCTTTCAGTATGTGGGGGGAGCTAACTGCAAGCATTGTGGGGTCCTAATCACAGCTGCAGGACGGGACTATTGCTTCGACTGCTTTCGCACGCTCGCCCGCTGTGATCTTTGTGTAATGAGTCCCAATCGCTGTCACCATCACAAAGGCACTTGTCGAGAACCCGATTGGGGGGATTCATTCTGCATGCAGCCCCATGTTGTCTACCTTGCACTTGCTCATGTACCCAAGGTCGGCATTACCAGGGCCGGGCGCGAGTGGTATAGGTGGTCGGACCAAGGGGCTCATAAAGCCCTACGTTTGATGACAGTGCCGACCCGGCGAATGGCCGGTGTGGTTGAGGCGCATTTATCACAATGGATCACTGACAGAACTGATTGGCGAAAACTGGTTACCGGTCAACGCGGTGATTTTTCGCTCACCGAACTTGCTGTAGACCTTATGCAACGAACCCCTGATCTTGGCCAATTTCGTTCCGACCAAATCAGCGATGCTGAGGTGGATGGTGCGGTTTGGGAAATTGATCCGCGTGAGACCAACTTGTCTTACCCAGTCCAAGACTTTTCCCCCGCGGAACAATTGCGTGTTGACTCGGCACAGGAGGTTATCGCCGACAATCTGCAAGGTGTGATTGGTGGATACTTGCTACTCAGTCGAGGTGTGATGTCAATGCAGAGTCTTTCTCGAGGTGACATACAACTTGAGCTTGGTGACCCTGTGGTGTTAGAAGAACGTCCACAAATGTCTTTGTTTTAGTCGAGAGGAATTGTGTCAGAAGACCTAACAAGCAAACAAACGAATCCGAAAGAAATACGATTGACAGATTACCGGTCTCCGGAGTATACGACCGAAACCGTGGATCTGACGTTCGACATAAAAGATGGAAACACAGAGGTTCGATCTAAGTTGCATGTAAAGAGGTGCCTAGACGGTGTCTCCGAACTGCTGCTTAACGGCCAAGATCTTGAGTTGCTCAGTGTGGTAGTTGACGGTCGAGCATTGTCTGGAAATGAGTACACGGTGGATTCTGAAACGCTACTGATTCCTGAACTCGGCGCCGAACATGACATTGAAATTGTGACGGTCATCAAGCCTGAGGAGAACACGGCACTCGAGGGGCTGTACAAGTCGAGTCAAATGTACTGTACCCAGTGTGAAGCGGAAGGCTTTCGCAAGATCACATATTACCAAGACCGACCTGACGTACTGGCGCGATTCACAACCACCATAATCGCCGACACCGAGCGTTATCCGACACTGTTGTCTAACGGCAATCGGATGCGGTCCGAGACACGCGTGGACGGTCGTTCGGCGGTGACGTGGCAAGATCCTTTCCCCAAGCCAAGCTACCTATTTGCCTTGGTTGCGGGCGATTTGGAAATGATTGAGGACACCTTTACGACGATGACCGGTCGTTCGGTGACCCTGCAAATATTCTCCGAAGCACACAACATCGGACAGTGTGATTACGCGATGGATGTTCTGAAACGTTCGATGCGCTGGGATGAAGAGCGGTTCGGTCGAGAATACGATCTCGATATTTTTATGATTGTGGCCGTTGAAGATTTCAACATGGGGGCAATGGAGAACAAAGGTCTCAACATCTTTAACACATCCTGTGTACTTGCGACGCCAGATACTGCGACTGATGCAGCATACCAGCGAGTTGAAGCAGTCGTCGCGCATGAATACTTCCACAACTGGTCAGGCAATCGGGTGACGTGCCGTGACTGGTTTCAACTGAGTCTCAAAGAAGGTTTCACGGTGTTTCGCGATGCAGAGTTTTCTTCTGACATGAATTCTCGCGCAGTCAAACGGATCGAAGATGTCGGGTTTTTGAGGACAATACAGTTCGCAGAAGATGGTGGTCCGTTAGCGCACCCGGTCAGACCGAGTTCGTATCTAGAGATATCAAATTTCTACACCACAACGATCTATGAAAAGGGTGCGGAAGTTGTACGTATGTATGACACCTTGTTGGGAACACAGAAGTTTAGGGCAGGGACTGATCTATATTTCGATCGATTCGATGGGTCAGCCGTGACGACCGATGACTTTGCTGACGTGATGTCTGAAGTTGGGGATAAAGATCTGACCCAGTTTAAGCGCTGGTATGACCAAGCCGGTACGCCGCTCGTTAAACTTGTTGAGCGTTATGAAGATGGCGAGCTCAGTTTGGATATTGTACAGAGTTGTGCCAGTTCGCCGAAACAAGATGCTAAGGCTCCTTACCATATGCCGCTGCTCATCGGGGTGTTGGCGCCAGATGGAGCGCCGCTCTCATTCTATGACTTGGCGGTGGATTCTTCGGAGGAGGTACGCTCGTCTGCAGATGGTGACAGCCTGTTGATCGAGTTACGCAACGAGCAGGCTTCGCTAAACCTTTCTAGTTTCGAGGCAAAACCAGTGGTCAGTTTTCTGCGAGACTTTTCAGCTCCGATTCGAGTTGACTACGCGAGACCCGACGATGAGCTCGCCTTTCTTGTCGAGCACGACGTCAATGGCTTCGTGCGGTGGGATGCTTTGCAGTCCTTGTGGGTAGCCTATTTTAGTGGTGCGTCGGAGCTAGATCTTGCCCAACTCATCGGCAAACTCGGTGAACAGGCGACCTCTAACGAAGATGCAGAACAATTGCAGCTGATTGCGATGATGTTGAACGTTCCAGAGATGTCGTATCTTTTTGAAGCACTCGGTGAGTTTGAAGTGGACACCTTGTTGCGACAACGGGATGCGGTAATTGGCACCATAGCCTTAGAGAACGTAGACATTTGGGCCGCGTTGTATGAGCAGTATTTTGCTGATGGTGCTTTCCAACCGGACGCGAAAGGTATGGCTCAGCGTGGTCTCAAGAACGCGGCGTTTGCCTACCACGTCAGAAATTTACGAGGTTCGGAACTTGTCAGTACAGTGCAACGTCACTATCAAGGCGCGGACAACCTCACAGATAGACGGGCTGCACTCAAAGCGGCTCTGACAGAACCTGACTTTCCCGTTGAGGCTAGAACGGACCTTTTGACGGACTTTTATGACAAGTGGCGCAACGAAGCGCTGGTCGTTGACCTCTGGTTTAATCTACAAGCGCAAAGTCCCGTACTTACCTTGGACGAAATCAAGGCTCTGGAAGAGCACCCCGCTTTTGATATGAAAAATCCCAATCGTGCGCGAGCGTTATTTTCTGTATTTGGCATGCTCAATCATTCTCGCTTTCACGCGATCGACGGATCTGGCTATAAGTACCTGGCTGATGCCATAGCGCGACTTGACGCGTTGAATCCACAAATTGCGGCTCGTTTGTCTGCCCCGCTCACGTTGTGGCGACGCTATGACCCAGTCCGCCAGGAACGGATGAGAGATGCACTGTCGACACTGACGACGGCAGATTCGATGTCGAAAGATCTCTATGAAGTCGTTACCAAGGCCCTCGATAACTAGACTAGCTGTTGGTTGACCAGTCATAGAGTGGTGGAAGAGCAGCGGGCTTCACGCGTGCCTGGTCTTCATCCATTGCCTTGACGAGCTTGATTGCTCGCTCCGAGTCTGTTGGCTCTAGTCCTTCATTCCCTTCACCCCCTTTATCCCCTTCATCGGTACCTGAATACGCTCGAGATCTGAGGCTGTCGATGAACGCCCTATGATCGCTTGAACTGCGTATAAACATGGCCAAAGCGTTCTGACGATTCGTGTGGTTTTGGCGAGCGACATAGTTGGTAATGGCGGTTTGCAGTTGAGGTAGCGTCCCAGCGCTTTTTATCCCTGCGAGAGACGTCTGGTTCTTGCCCCCTCGTGCGGGAATTCGTCTGAATAGGCTTTGCACCAGGCGGTAGAGCAGATAGAGGGATAGAAGCGCTGCCGCAGTCCACGCCGCTGGGCGAACGGCAGGTCGCCAATTAGGTAATTCTGCAGAAGTTTCAGTGTTGTCAGGGGTAGTTTTAGGTTCAGCGGTCGGTGGCTGGAGTTGCTCAACTGCTGTGCCACCGATTGGTAAAGTGAGAGCCGGAGCCGTACTCGTCGCCAGTTTGTTCGTGTCTGTATTCCACCAGTAGACCGTTTGCTGCGGAATGACAAGGTTGCCAGGAGTAAGAGGTACAACTGACGTTGTCTGCAAGCGGGATCCGGAAACACGGTTTGAATTTGTATCGTCGTTGATAATGGGATTTTGTGGATATGTTCTGAGTTGGTCGCGAGACACTTGCCATTCGATTGGTGGCGCAATTGAACCGACATTGCCTCTAATGTGGACAAGCAATTCATGTAGGGCGGTATCGCCAACGTTCAGAGTTCCCTCAACGTCTATTTCTTGGTGTATCGCAACGTCTTCTGCCGGTAACCAGGGTTGGTCAGAGGGAAAACTCGGTGGCACCGGCATCACATAGAGCACGGTGTCACTGGTACCTACTCGTACTCCTTTGCGCGACACCCGGCCGCCTTCTAACAGCCGAACGCTGGCAGTGACGCTGATAGCGGGGAGAATGAGACGGCCGCTTGCTTCCGGAAAGATTGCATAGCGCTGCTCTACTACGCCATAAACTTGGTCGCCTCGTTTGACGCTACCAGCAGAAGTTTCGCCCAGCGTCAGAACCACTGCGTTAGGCAGTTCAGGTGGCCCAGGCAGGTCGCTGTATAACTGCACGCCGTTGGAATAAAGCAGACGGCGAGTAAAAATAACCTGCGCCTGCACATACACTTCAGACTTAGAGACTTCTGTTTCGAAGAAGACCAACTCTTTGATCTTCTCACGTGTCTGCGATGAGAGGGCACGGACACGCAACTCTAACGGTGGTGTTGTATCTCGGCCAACTTGGATCGGGGGGATTTTTAGCAAGCCAGTTTTCTTCGGTTGCAGCGTGATTTGATAGTCAACCCAACTTTGCTCTCGACCGTTGACGAACCGATATTGGCTACTGGTATTGGTGCCCATGACATGGAATTGATCTTCTAAGGCAGATAGATCTAATGTTTCTGTCTGACGTGTTTCGGTTGCGCGCAGGATTAACCGCACTGACTCAAGCTCATCTATGTCCTGTTCAGAGAGCTGCGCTGACACTGCCGCAAACGTTTCGGTGGACAAGCTGATCAAGAGTCCAAAGATTAGGCCTAAGCGAGCTACCATAGTTTGTCGCCTTGGGTATGGGAGTAATCGCCCTCACGTAAGCGCTGCTTGGTCTCATGAGAAAATTTTCGACGTAACAGACCGCCCGGATCATCGGGCACTCGACGTAGCCATTGTTCCAATGCTTCCTGCTTCTCGTCACGACTCTCGGTTTCTTGTGCCTCGGCTTCTTCCTGTTCTTCGCCTTCCTGTTCCTGTTGCTGCTCTGATTCCTGCTGTTGTTCGTCTGATTCTTGTTGTTCGTCGCCCGGATCCTGCTCTTGATCTTCTTGTGACTGATCTTCCTGGTCGCTCGACTGTCCCTGATCATCCTCGCTTTGCTGGTCGGATTGCTCCTGTTCCTCAAGAAGGCGTTCGACAAGTGCCTTATTGAACTTGGCGTCTTCGTGACCAGGAAGTTGGGCGAGCACGTGATCGTAGGCTGCGATAGCTTGTTCGTATTGTTGCAGTCTTGCTAAGGCATTGCCTTGGTTATACCAACCTGAAGTGCTGGGATCTTGTGCGAAGTTTACGAATGCGCCTGAGAAATCTGAACTTCGATACTGGGCAACTGCTCGCCATTGAGGGTCTTCAAAGAGGGCTGCAGCGAACTCAGGATGACCTTCTCTCAGTTTTTGCCAAGCTCTTTGGTCTTTGCGCTGCCAGAGACTGTCCCAAAGTGAATCTACCTGTTCTGCCTCAATGACCATGGGTGGTTGCGCCACCGCGTTTTCTGTTGGCATGAATGGGATCAGGACGATGATGACAAACACACCTTTGCGAAACGCAACTAAAGCTAGGGGTAGTAGCAAGAGTGCGATCCAATGTCCTTGATCGGCCCAAGTGTCGAATTCGCGTTCTACCTCAATCGTCTCATCTTCAGATGGTAGCGGTGTAGCCAACAATGCGTTGATATCGCCATCACCTACGCGAGCTTCTTCGTACCGGCCAAATCCTAGGTCGGCCACCTCTCTTAAGCGGACGTCGTCTAGCTGAGCAATGATTTGATTGCCTTCTTGAGTACGTAAGGTGCGACCAGGTTGTCGTAAACGGTCTAAAGGAATGGAGCCGCCGCTGCTGGTGCCAATGCCCATAACAGAGATTGGGAAAGCTGCATTTCGGTGTCGAGATACATCGCCTAACGAATCCACGCCGTCGGTGATCATCAGAATTCGACCTTGCAAGACATTCGCATTCTCGAAAAGTTCGTGGGCGAGGGTAATGGCATGGTCGGGATTACTACCGAATACTGGCATCATTTCGGGGCTCAATGACACAAGTAGATTTTCAATTGTCGCAACGTCGTCCGTTAATGGGACTACCGCGTGCGCGTCACCAGCGTAAGCAATAAGCGCTGTTTGACCTTCTACCCGGAGGCGCAATACATCGACGATTTCCTGTCGCGCTCGATCTATGCGCGAAGGTCGCAGGTCTTGTGCCAGCATCGACAAAGAAAGGTCTAGGAGGATAATCAACGTGTCTTCGCGTTGTTCTACATTCTGTGGCAGCTTCTCCCACGCTGGCCCCGCCAAACCGATCGGGGCGACAAATAGAGCCGTTACTAACAAGCCCGAGAACCATTTGCCGCTCCGTGTCTGGGTGACATCTAAAAGTACGCTTAAGAGTTCTGAATCAATCGCGCTTTCCCAACCGCTGCCAGTTTGGGTTCTCCGCAGCCAGTACCACGCTAGCGCCACAGCCGGAATTATCCCGGCAAGCCACCAAGGTCGAATGAAATGAAATGCTTCAAACACGATGCTTTAGCCAGATGCCAAAGAGGAGGAATAGAGCGAAGGTAATGATCGCTGCCGACATTGGCCAATAGTAGAGTGCTTGGATTGGCCGGTATGTTTCTGGATCCTGATCGATCGGTTCAAGTTCGTCGATGAGGGCATATATTTCTTGTAGCTTTGCGGTGTCTTTCGCACGGTAGTACTCACCATTGGTAACACTGGCCACCTCTTTCAAGGTGTCTTCATCCAAGTCTGCCGATGGATTTGTCATGCGACCTAAGCTGCCGAACAAACTCGGCATACGCATCTCGTCAGCGCCAACTCCAATAGTATAGATTTTGATCTTGTCGAACGCTGCAAGTTCCGCTGCTTTTTGCGGTGCAACTTCGCCGACATTGTTTGCCCCGTCCGTGAGGAGAATTATGACCTTGTCTTCTTGTGGGCGAAGTCGGAGGCGCTTCACTGCAAGACCGATGGCATCGCCGATCGCAGTTTTGCCGCCCGCTATCCCGACGGGCGCTTCGACTAATAATCGATTCACGCTCGTTAAGTCGAAGGTTAGAGGTGCCTGTAAATAGGCGTTCGTCCCAAACAGCACAAGGCCAACTCGATCGCCTTGGCGAGCCTCAATAAATTCACCAACAACAGCTTTGACGACGGTTAGGCGGTCTATGAAACGACCGTTAACCGCCATGTCTTCGGTTGCCATGCTGCCTGAGATGTCCACTGCTAGCATGAGATCCCGCCCACTCTGCGGAAGTGAAATAGGTTCTCCTGTCCACTGTGGTCGAGCGGCAGCGATGACTAAAAGGACCCATGCTAAAACGAGGAGTACTAGTCGCCAGCGTCGCCCCGGCTCTTCGGTGCCTGGTCCAGCCTGTACGGACGAGAATGTGTTTATGGTCGGAACGGTAAGGGCTGCTTGTTGCCGACGGCGTGGGCTGAACAACCAACGGACAATCATAGGTAAAGGGAGTAGCGCGAAACTCCAAATCCAGATCCACTCGATCATGTTGCGACCTCGGAATTTGCGAGGATCCGGTTGATCGCTTCAGGTAGACCATCGATGTTCTGGGATGGTTCAGGGCTGAACCGGTTGTCACCGAGTGCTTTGCCTGGTCCACTTGTGAAGGCATCGCTTTTACTTAAACGATCCAATTCAATAAGCCATCGATCGCCTGACAGTGGCGCGAAGCGGTACTGTCGATAACCGCGGACCAAAACTCGCTTAAGTAATTCGTTGCTTGAGTGTAAGTAGGTTGGAATGTCGATATCGCCGGTCTCGAGTTGAGAACAATAGCTCTGATGGATATTGCGAGCAGCACGCAAAGGCGCGCCACGCCGCCAGGCTGCCCATGTCTGCCAACATAACCAAACCAAGAGCCCGATGAGGACGAAGCCCAAGATCCACCATCCTGGAGCAGGCGGCCACCAACTTGGGTCAATCGGTGCGTGCACATCTCGCAGTTGCTGTAACGGATCGCTTTGCATTTACAACCATTGGACAGAGTCGATATCTGTCATATCCGTGGCCATGGAAAGGTAGCGCATAGAATCGTGTTGGCAGGCTTGCGCCAACTGAGCCGCACGTTTTTCGAATTGTTCACGATATCGAGACCGTAGTGATTGGTCGCCCGTATAGAATTGCAGGCGTTCACTGCCGTCCGTAACTAGATAGTGGTCTGACGGCGGCAATTCGAGTTCGATGGGATCGAAAACATGCACTGCAGTGACTTGGTTGTGTTTGGCAAGCTGTTGCAAGTGATCAGTCCAGCTGTCTAGCGATCCGGCGAAGTCGCTGATCACGAATACCCGATAGTTACTTCGTGCCAATCGTCTGACTCGTAACATAGCATCGTGCAGTGTGACTTCAGTGCTAGTTTCCCGGCTGAGGCTTTGGTTTAGATCCGCGATATCGTTAAGTAGCCGCGCAACGGCTTTGGTCGTTCGGTAGGGTTTGTGCAGTCGGGCTTCTTCGTTGCCAACAACAAGACCACCGACGCGATCGCTCGCTTCTAGTGTTTGCCACGCGATACGAGCGGCGAAATCGGCGACGGCTACGGACTTCAGCCTGACTTTAGAACCGAAAAACATGTTCTGGGTTTGGTCTACGACGATTAGGGTCGGCCGCTCTCGCTCTTCGCGAAATATTTTGGTATGCGGTTTGTTCATCCGCGCGGTGACACGCCAGTCGATACTGCGAATGTCGTCGCCAGGCTGATAAGCGCGGACTTCAGCTAGATCGACGCCGCGTCCTTTGAGTTTTGAGAGTTTGCTGCCAGCGCGATGCCCAACGATGCGAGCAGATTTCGTCCGTAGTTGTAATGGTGCGGGCAAAAAACGTAATGCCAGAAGTTGATCCAGTGTGACGTATGCGCCATCCAGGTGCGAACCCTTGTCTATCAAGCGTTGTAAACGTTCTGTGTTAACGTCATTGCCCACTGTGGTTTTCTGGCGATCCTTTCTGAAATAGGTATATAGAAGAGGGCTAAGGAACTGGAATCGTTTCTAGTAGTGTATCGATGACATGGTCGGCTGTGATGGCTTGTGCGTCTGCTTCAAATGTCAGGATTAGTCGATGACGGAGTACGTCGTGGGCAACATTCTGAACGTCATCTGGAGTCACGAAATCGCGACCCTGTAACCAAGCCAAGGCGCGTGCGCAAATATCTAGCCCAATGGTAGCTCGCGGCGAACCGCCATATTCAATCCATGAGGAGACTGACTCGGGTGGCTGTCGGGTTGCCATGGTAATCGCGACGATGTAGTTCTCGACCGACTCCGTCATGTGCAGATCTAACATTGCTTTTCTGGCGCTGAAAATTTCGTTTTGTGTGACTTCGGGAGGCTGACTCGCACTTTCAATGCCAGCGTTCTCGCTCCGAACCAAATTCAAAATCGCCATCTCGGCGGTAGCATCTGGATAGTCCACGACAACATGCATCAGGAAACGGTCGAGTTGGGCTTCTGGAAGAGGGTAGGTGCCTTCTTGTTCGATTGGGTTTTGGGTTGCCATGACTAAAAACAAGTCTGCTAACGGAAATGTCTCGCGACCGAAGCTGATCTGATGTTCTGCCATCGCCTCCAGTAACGCCGACTGCACCTTGGCTGGAGCCCGGTTGATCTCGTCAGCAAGAATGAGGTTGTGAAATATGGGACCTTTTTGGAATTTAAAGGACCCATCTTCAGGTCGATAGATTTCGGTACCTGTAATGTCGCTAGGCAATAAGTCAGGAGTAAATTGAATGCGGTGGAAGTCACCTTCAACCAACTCAGCCAATTCCTTGATCGCGCGCGTTTTTGCCAGACCAGGGGCGCCTTCGACGAGCAAGTGGCCATCACAAAGGAGCGCCATGATCAGACGCTCGACTAAGACTTTTTGTCCAATAATTTTTGACTGCAGGTATTCCTGCGCTTGAGAGATTGCAACAAAGGCAGGGTTTGGACTTGTTGTGTTCATACTAAGATCTTGATGGGCGAGGCGGTATTGTAGCGGCCAAAAGGCTGTCGTCCAGCCGGGTCGACTAGCCGAGTGAATTCTAATTCTGCGTGTAGCGTCTATATTTAGTTCAGGAATAAAAGGTAATCGAAACTCGTGCCTCGAATTGCTCGCAGCTATCTCGTTGATATCACTCTGACAGCCGATCAGCTGGAGCGTTTCTATGCGGGCCATGTGAATCAAGTTTCTGTACGCGACACGTCCGGCCTACGGCTGCAATTTCCACTGCAATCGTTGCGGCCGTACGTTAACCACGCTGGCGTTCAGGGTCGATTCCGATTGGAGGTGGGGTCGGACTATCGATTGTCGAGAATCGTGAGAGTGCAGTAAGAGCTACTATTGATACCAAAATACCCGTATATCTAATTATAAGCACCAAAACAGTGCGTAACTGTTAAGGCTAGTACTGATTGCGGCTTTTAGCCAGAAAATGCACAAAAATGTAGCGTTGCACCAGTCCTTCAAACATAATCTGGGCTACAAATGGGGTATGAGGGTATCTTGTGCAAGCGAATCAGAATTTCAGTCTAAAAACCGGTCACACCGGTCGTCTCTTAAGCCGACTCGGTCTCTTGTTGGTTGTTTCATTATTTTCTACCAGCGTTTATGCCGATGAGCTAAACGGGGCGGATACCGCGTGGATTCTCACGGCGACCGCATTGGTACTTTTCATGACAATTCCGGGACTTTCTCTCTTCTATGGTGGGTTGGTTCGTTCTAAGAATGTGCTCAGTATATTGATGCAGTGCTTCACAATTACTTGTGTCGCGTCACTGCTATGGCTAATTGTCGGGTATTCCCTCGCTTTTGGAGACGGCGGATCCATGAACGCCTTCATCGGCGGTTTTGAAAACATTTTGTTGGTAGGAATTGCTGAAGAGACTATCAGTGGCACGATTCCGGAAAGTTCATTTGCGCTGTTTCAAATGACATTTGCCATCATTACTCCGGCACTCATTATCGGTGGATTTGCAGAACGTATGAAGTTCTCCGCGGTGGTCATTTTTACCGCGGCCTGGTTGCTGTTGGTTTATGCGCCCATTTGTCACTGGGTTTGGGGCGGTGGCTGGCTGAGTGATTTGGGCGTGATGGATTTTGCTGGAGGCACCGTGGTTCACATAACCGCTGGCGTCGCCGCACTGGTCGTCGCTGTGGTCCTCGGTAATCGGCGTGGTTTCCCTGAACAAGCAATGCCGCCACACAACATGCCGCTAACCATTATGGGTGCAGGCATGTTGTGGGTTGGTTGGTTTGGGTTCAATGGCGGTAGCGCATTAGCTGCTAATGGCGATGCCGCGATGGCGATGCTGGTCACACATATATCGGCTGCTGCGGGCGCGTTCACCTGGATGTGTGCGGAATGGGTGCGTTATGGCAAGCCATCTGCACTGGGGGCTGTTACGGGGATGGTTGCCGGGCTCGGTACGATTACTCCAGCATCTGGTTTTGTCGGTCCTGGTGGTGCGCTACTCATAGGTTTGTCAGCGGGCCTAGTGTGTTTCGTCGCAACTAACTACATCAAACGAGGTTTGAAAATCGACGACAGCCTCGACGTCTTCCCTGTGCACGGAGTGGGCGGTATTTTGGGTACACTGCTGACGGCCGTTTTTGCAAGTAACGCACTCGGAGCTTTTTCTGGGCAAGAAGAAATCGATATTGGTTCACAACTAGGCATTCAAGCGGTGGGCGTGATCGCCACGATTGCCTATACCGCAGTGGTGACGTATATCATTTTGCTTGTCACAGGAGCCTTGGTCGGCAATCGAGTGGAAGATGATGAAGAGCTTGAAGGCCTAGATTTAGTCTCGCACAACGAACGCGGTTATGACCTATAACTAATGTAGCCGGACGAGACAGATCGCCGCGACCTGATTGACGCATGAGCGTGGATTAGGTTTCGGCCGGTTTGTTCGATCGGCGAGCGTATTAGTTTGTGCGGTCGGGCAAACCTTTCTGCAAAATTTCTAAAGTAAAACTAGGCGTTGCCGAAACACTGATTGAGCAATGTGCGCAAGGAAGCGTAGATGATTCAGTTTGGCACCCCGGCAGGGTTTCCTGCCCCCTATATGCAAGCGGCGGCTGGAAGTAACCAAGCCGCAGGCGGACATCAAACCCAGAACCCAACTTCTGCAGTGAGTGCGCAGTCGGGCGCATCGTTCGGATATTCCGGCGGTTTCGCCGTCGCTCCGTTTGCAATGGTGCCTGCCTTTTTGATGGCATATCCGCAGATGATGGGTGTGAATCCAGGGTCGGCTGCGTCTGCAGGCGCCGACCAACCGGTGGAAACCCACGTCACTTCTAATCCGACTAACGCAATGGCAGACCCAGCCAACGCGAGCCAAGGGTTTTCGAACTTTGGCTTCGGCGGTGGTGCGAGTGTGATGTACGGGATGCCAGTTATGGTTGCCCCGATGTTTATGCAGATTGGATTTCCTGTCTTCATGTACGGCGCAGCTGCGGCCGAACCACCTGCTGCTGAGAAAATAGTGGAAGCTGCACCAAGTGAAGCACCACCTGTGATAGAGGAAGCGCCGGAACCAGTTGTCACAACTGCACCGCCTGAAGTTGAAGTTTCAACCCAGGGGCCGGTCGTTGATGTGGTGCCAGTCGCTGCTGCCGAAGAGTCTGAATCACCACCATCGCTACCTGCTTTGCCGACGCTGCCGATTTCTGAGGTTACTGCAGCAGACTTTGCAAAGTACCGCCTAGTTGAGACTGCTAAGAAGTCTGAGACGAATCTCGAATTGTCTCTCAAGACACTTGATGGGGACGAGATTAACCTCTCCTTCAATCAGCTTGATATCGAAGAGATGAGCCGGTTTAACGGCAAGACGTTAGAAGGCAAGCATATCCGCGACCATGATTATCATGAAAGTTCGGAACGGCTTGTAAATATGGATGTTACTGGTGAGCTTAGCGCCGAAGAATACGAGGCAGTGAAAGCGGTTCTAGGTACTGTAATTGCAGCTGTTCAGGACTTCTTTTCTGGTGCAACTGGTGCGGCTGTCGACAAACTCAAGGCTATGGACTTCGATACCGGCTCCTTAGCTGAGTTATCGTTGAATATGTCGATGAGTCGTTCCGCCGAAGTCACCAAGGGCTACCATAACGGTAATGATAAGCTGCACGATCTGAAGAATCGCGATTCCGATGTCGTTGCTGCTTTGGAGTTTATGGCGAGCGAAACTAAACGCTTGGTAGACGTTGCGCACGAAGTGCTTGATATGCCCAGTGCGGTGAAGATGATCAAGACGCTCTTACCGCCGATGATGACCGAGCCTTTCGCCGCTCTCGATGAGCATGTCGATTCTGCGAAAGAGACAGCGGTAGAGTCTGAAGTTGCAGACGAGCCTGTAGAAGAAGAGGGCTAACGTTCCGCGGCTTGTCGTACCAATAGGTCGATGAGCGCCGCAAAGCTATAGCCTAGATGCTGAGCGCCATCTGGATACAAACTAGTTGGCGTCATGCCCGGCAAGGTGTTCACTTCGAGCAAGGCGATTTCATTGTTATCTGCAACGATAAAATCAGCGCGAGATAAGTCCCGCAGTCCCAGCACCTCGTGTGCGGTTGTCGCGATTTCTTGCAGGCGGACTAGAACGTCGTGATCCAAGTGCGCGGGAATGACGTGTTCCGATTGTCCTACTGCATAGCGGTTTTCATAGTCATACCATTCATCGTCCGAAGTTCGAATCTCGATGACCGGATGCGCAATCGACTTATCCTCGATTTCGAGGATACCTACGGTAATCTCCTTTCCCATAAAGAACGGCTCTACTAGGCAAGGACCAAAATTAAGACTTTCAATTAAACCAGCGGCGATGTCGCCACCATTAGGTAGGGGTGTGACACCGATGGCGGAACCCTGGTTCAAAGGTTTGATCACGACTCGCTGGCCAAGCGTTGCTTTGATGACCTCGGCTGCCGCGACGACGTCATCGCCAGGATTAACCGTGTAATCTTCGAGCACGGGCAAGTCGTTTTGTTGGAATATTCGCTTGGCGATTGCTTTGTCCATAGCGAGTGCACTACCTCGGACGCTGCTGCCAACATAGGGGTATTTGAGGATCTCTAGGAAGCCCTGGACCGTCCCGTCTTCGCCAGGTGGTCCATGCAGCGCGGGAAAGACAACGTCTGGTTTGAATTCAACGAGCGTTTGCGCTGCGTCCCGATTCAGTTCGATCAGGATGTGCTCGTGACCACTTTGCTCGAGAGCCTTGGCGACCTCTGCAGCAGAATTTCTTGAGACTTCAGCTTCCGCAGATTGGCCTCCCATCAGAACCGCAACTGAAAGTGGTGACTTGCTCATGATCCGATCCATTTCCTCTTGCCACTCGCCCGCAGGGACTCGCGCTGGTCGACATAACACCAACGAATGTGATCTCGCCAAGCGCCGTCGATGAACAGAAACTGCTTCGAGAGCCCCTCGTTGACAAACCCGCATCGTTGTACGAGACGTTGGGACCTATCGTTGTTTGGTTGGATGTTGGCTTCAAGTCGATGCAATCCGAGGGTTTGGCAAGCAAAACGAACCAGCAAGCTAAGACCCTCATACATATAGCCCCCGCCTTGATGACGAGCGACGACGTAGTAGCCGAGCGAAGCGCTTTGGAAAGAACCTCGAACAATGTTGTTGATATTGATAACACCGACTATTGCCTCTGTCTCTTTGAGGCACACGGCGAAACCTTCGTGGTCTTCCCTTTGAATTCGTCGCAAGTAAGCCTTAAATAACGCGCTGTTGGTCGGCGGGCTGATCCAAGGCTCATGCAGTTCCATGCTTTCTCTCATGAGCGTAGTGAACTGTTCTTCATCGCTCCGGGTAACCCGGCGGAGGTAGACCCTGTTTTGCTCAGGATTCATTGCGACGATTCTCCAGGACAAATATCTCCCACAAGGTCGGCGGGATAAGTGCCATGCCAAAGACAATCACGTAGACCGGGTGGGCCGTAAATTCGCGCGCCACAGGCCACAAAGTATCCAGATCGAAGTTTATCTGCTGCCAGGCCAGGATCCCCGAAGTTGTCAGAGCGAAGCCGAGCGTTAGGAGTCCAAATCTAATTAAGTAACGAATGCGCATTACGGCAAAAAATATAGGCAGCACCTCTTTCATGCAACCATGCGCTAACAAACTCATCGATTGGATAGCGATGATCGACGTCTGAGACAGTGGCCGCCGCAGGGTCTAACACCCAGGCGTTCTCTGCATCATAGCCGTAGAGAAGGACCAGGTGCCCGCCGGTCTGCTGTAGGGGCGCGCCGCTAAGCTTGCCTTTTGCGAAGTTGATGCTGCACACCACAGGCACACCCTGATCCAGCAATTTTGTGACTGTGGACCACTCCGAGATGACCTCCACTGAGCCGTGAATGCCATAGGCATTAGCGGCGCGTATAGCGAGGGGCCATGAACCGTAAGCTCGGCTTAGGGGATCTAGACACATGGTGATCAGGTGTTGCCACGATGCGTCTACGTCAATGCCGTTCAGACCCATAGCTAACGCAGTTGGAGAGCAAATCCGCTGGCGGATGCTTTTGTCCGCATCCATCTGGCTGATCGGCTTCGGTCGGGATAGCACGACTGTGTGTTTGGCAGAAGGTGGTTCTACACTCAGCGTGAGTGGGCGCGAAGAAATTGTGAGCAGCGCACTGCGAGGCATCTCCTTGTCCCAAACCGTCGTTCGAATGATCGGCTGCTCGATCGACTGGTGTGTGTGCCAACAGTCGATATGGGTTGAGATGACTGTATCGTCCCCACCTTGGGCTTTTTGGCTAGGATCCTCGGCAGGCACGCGCTGGAGGATCACGGGATTAGCCTTGCCACAGCGAATTTCGAACTGGAAGGGGGGTTGCGTTTGGTCGCTAGCAGGTCCGTGAGATCTGCCAAGTATGGATAGCGACGGCACTATGATGTGCGTGTCCGGGACGTGATCCAGTGTAAATTCGAATTGCCATTGATCTTCACGAGGCTCACCATCAATTTTAACCGGCTGCCATTCTAGGCGCCCGTGGATGGCTAACGGATACGCAGGGATGTCTGGCGTTGATAGGCGCGTTATGAAGTTCATGGTGTGATGGTAGCGAGGTCCAACCAGAAAGAAAGTCTGAGTAGAGAAAAGAATGGGAATTGACGCGGAGAAAGAGGTCGGGGGCGAAAATGTCCCTGACGCGCCTCGGCTAATCTTTTATACAACGGACGGTTGTAGCTTATGTGAAGTTGCCTTGGACCAGATTCTTGGTATGCCGCTGCTGGCTGGTTTACGAATGGAAGTCATCGACGTTGCCTTGGATGACGATTTAGTGGCGCGCTACGGAGCGACCCTACCTGTACTTGTTTTCAGTGACCATGAACTGCACGCGCCTTTTGACGCCGCAAAAGTTGAGCAGTGGATTTACGACTCAAGACTCTAGTTGAAATAAACGCTCAGCGTTCGCCTGCGTAGCTGAGTTTAGATCTTCGCGGCTGTATGAGGTGTATGCGGCGATGGCGTCAATGACGAAAGGTAAGTGAGCTGGCTCACAGCGCCGCTTAAGCCGTGCTGGGAGATTGTTGTCGATGTGCCAATGCTCGCGTTCTGAGGTCGAAGGAATGGTGCATCTGTTTCGACCAGGAGTTGCTCAAGCGGAATGCGTGCGATGAGCCGACGTAGCTCTGTACCGCGTTTCTTGTCAGCAATCCAACCCGTGATGCCGATGAAATAACCAGCTGCGAGATAGCGTTCGAGCTCCTCCTCAGTGCCCGTAAAGCAATGGATGACGACCCCAGCGAGTTGTGCATTGGCCAACCGATCTGCAACTTCACCACCACTTTCTCGATCATGTACAAAAAGGGGTTTCTGCAATTCGTGCGCGAGCTCTATTTGTGCATCAAAGCACCTGCGCTGATTGGACTTGGTTGAGTAGTTTCTGTTGAAGTCGAGCCCAGTTTCACCGATCGCAGCAACGTTTGGCTTCCTGGCGATAGACCTTAGTTGCTCATACCAGTCTGCCTCTACCGAGTCAGCATCGTGTGGGTGGACTCCGGCGGTTGAACGACAAGTGGGCAAGTCATCGCGACCGGAGTCAGGTTTCCAGTCCGACAAGACTCGACTAGTCGCGAGGTCGGTGGCAACGAAGATGCAGTGTGTAACCCCAACCGAGAATGCGCGCTCAAGTATGGCGGTTTCTTCTCCAGTGAACTGTCGGTTGGCGAAATTTACGCATATGTCAGTGGACATACTTAGCGCTCGCGAACTTGGGCTTCAACTCTGCTGAGCATGGGCAGGGACATGCCTAAGCGGGCCGCGTAGACATGCCTGAATGCGAGGACATTTTTAACGTAGTTTCGCGTTTCACGAAATGGGATTAGCTCGATCCATATGTCGATTGGCAACCCAGACTGATCCTTGATCCAGCGATCAACACGATGTTCACCGGCGTTGTATGCTGCATAAGCCAAGGGGGTTTGACCGTCATAGCGATTAACTAGCCACGCAAGATGGTTGCTACCGAGATCAATGTTGATGCCTGCATCAAAAAGGCTACGTGTACCGGAAAACGTTCGTCCGTGTCGACGCGCCACTAATTTTGCCGTACTTGGCAGTAACTGCATCAGACCATACGCGTCCGCGTGAGATCTCGCCTGATGGTTCATGGCGGATTCCTGGCGGGCCAATGCCACTAGCGTCGCCGCTGGTAGACCGCTGGTCAGTGCAGCTTGGCGAAACTGGGGTTCGAATCCGACAGGGAAGCGCAGATGTAGGTGATCGTGGGCGTTTGCTTCGTTTGCCGTCAATATGCCGAGGCTCAGAAGGCCGTGTTCATGTGCCAGTTCCGCGGCAAGGATCTGTTGCTGTGATGGTAGTCGTGTCAGCTCAGCGAACCACTCCCGTCGAGAATTTAGGTCATCACCGATGGCTTTAAGTTCCAAGCTTCTTTGTAGAGCAGGTACACTGCGCATGCGATTGATGTTGAGTTGGCCGGTCTGGCTGACATGGGCGTTCATTGTGCCCGGGATACCCAATCGCTGAGCCGCAAGAAAACCATAATATTGGCGTTGCTCTGCGAGCGCTCGATAGGTCAACTTAGCGCGTTCGTTGTCTGGGTTGGTTGCCTGTAGAGCGCGGGCGAGCCAATACTGCCAGCGGGGTTCTTGTCGCAACGTCAATGGCAGGCGATCAATCCAGTCGACGACTTCAGGCCAGTTTTGGTTCTTCACCGCATAGTCTGCGAATTCTACGAACCGAGCGGCATCCTTAAACTGAGTTCTTTGGACATGGGGTGGGAACTGACCTTCCTTCGCGATCCCAATTGCGACTTCGAGATCGAGGGCTGCTTGTTCAGCAGGTGACCAGTAATCCCAGCTTCGATAGGTCTGCCAGGCTTTGGCGGCTTTCTCCGGGCTTCGGCGCAGGAGTCGAGATAGGCCGTGAGCAATAACAGTCTTATAGCGATCCGTGCGATGCATAAAGTTCGCAGTTCGAGAGATTCGGGTTGGTGAAACGTGAGCCTGATAGAAAGCTTCTGCCGTAGCTCGCGGCGAAGGCAGGTTAGCTTTCGCGTCTTGGGAAAAGTAGCGTTGGAGATAGCGCGCTAAGGTTACCTCATTGTGCTGCAAGGCTAGATTCAGTCTGCGCCACACAATGCTGTCATTGAAATACTCAGAGGATTGCCATACATCGAAAAGCGGGTCACAAGCCTTTGGCTGTGAGTCGTGTTTGATCCAGGCATCGGCAGTTGCAGCGAGGGCATTCTCTTTCTCGCCGGTACCGTACAAGGCACGCAAGTAGTAACAGTTTAGCTCAGCATCGCCGTTACCAGGGTAGTACTGCAGAAGGGTTTGCCACTGCCTGTTGCGACCAAGGTTTTTTAGCCAGCGTGCCCGCAAGATCTTGCTCGCGGGTATGTCACCGTGCTCATCTAGAAAGGTTGTGACAGACTTGGGGCTAACAGAGCTAACGCGTCCGCGTAAATAATGGTAATCAAGATAAGGGCTTAGGATGTAGTCTTTAAGTTGTTTCTTGGCAGCAGATAGCGATGATGATTGTCCGGCACGGAGCTTTGCGACGGTTTGTTTGTAGATTTTGCGCTGTTCATAGTGCGCATCTTCAGCAACCGCGTGGATCGAGCTCCCGCATAGAATAGCGGCAAGGAAGAAGCAGGGTGTGCGGACCCAGTGGTTTGGCAATTGAGAACCGAAGTGCAAGTTATTCGGGTTTACCGACTCGAACTGCGAGGACATCACAGCTTGCGCCGTGGAGAACGCCGTTAGCTGTGGAACCTAGTAAGAGAGCGAGACCGTGCCGACCATGGCTGCCGACTACGATCAGGTCTGCGCCTTCCTCGTCCGCAACACGATGAATTTCACTCTCAGGACGCCCGAAGATGAGATGCTGCTTTGTTTGATCGATTTCCAAGCGTGCACCAAAATCTTTCATGTGGGATTTGGCTTGGTCTTGGATCTGTTCCTGAACGGCTGATAGATCCATAGGCACATCACCACCGTAGGCGAGGCTCAATGGTTCTATGACGTGAACTAGATGTAGATCAGCTTCGAAAAATCGTGCCAGCGTAACCGCGCGGTCTGCTACTGCATTGGATTCTTCGGTGAGATCAACTGCTAACATGATTTTTTTATAGTCTGCCATATTGCTCTCCGACCTCTATTGGCGCGACCATACAACGAGTTGAGTTCGCCCACAAGCAGGTAGTGATATGGGTTGGTTGATTGCAGTTTTTGTTGTTGCGATGGTCGTTGGTCCCATCATGTATTTGAAGCCTTCCGAAAAGGACAAACGCTTGAGCGCCTTACGGCTTGCTGCTCGAAACGCAGGACTGACGGTCAAACTTGCCGCTATCCCACGCCTGGATCCTGAGGCGTCAGATCGAGTATCTGCTGGTGGTGAGCTCAAGCAGCCCGAGTTGAGTTGTGCTGCCTACCAACTTAATTTTGATACGGAGGTCGACGTTAGTGTTGACGTAAGGCTGTTACGAATACCTAAAAATCCAACTATCCCTGTCACTGAAGCATTTTCGGGTTGGATGGTCGATCCCGGTAGTACAGAAGGTTGGCAATCGATAGCTCCCAAAGTAAAAACCGTGCTCAATCAAATCTCAGCCGGTGCGCCGGACTTCTGTATAGCGTTGGCTGTGGACGCGCGTTTCCTATCTTGTTATTGGCTCGAACGAGCGCCTGCAGATGGTCCACAGATAGCAGAGCTGCGTGATTTTTTACGGGATGCCCAACGCCAGGTATTGATGGCGATCGGATAGATTGTCCGGACGAAAATCTCAAAAATCTTGCAACAATTCTTGACAGGCTGATACGCCGCGCCTATAAACCGCGCAAATTGTTCTCACGATCCACCCAGGGAAAGTTGGTTTTGGGTGGTTCGAAAAGAGAAACTTAATGGCATCCTGATACACAGACTTACTAGGAGATCTATGGCCCGATCACTGGTCATTGTCGAATCACCCGCCAAAGCGCGGACGATAAATCGTTACCTTGGTAAGGAATTTATTGTTAAGTCTAGTGTTGGTCATATCCGCGACCTACCTGTAGGCAGCAAGCCCGCAGACCCAAAAGCTCGCGCAAAAGAAGCGGCGAAAACTAAAGCCCTAACGCCCGCGAAACGCGAAGCTTATAAAAAGAAGCGCGCTCGTGATCAACTCGTGCGACGTATGGGGGTGAATCCTGACAAGCATTGGGAGGCGACCTACGAGATTCTTCCCGGCAAAGAAAAAGTTGTCACCGAACTCAGCAAGCTGGCCGAGAATGCAGAGACCATCTATTTAGCAACTGACTTAGATCGTGAAGGTGAAGCAATCGCATGGCACCTTCAAGAGACTATAGGTGGTGACCCTGATCGCTATCGAAGGGTCGTATTCAACGAAATAACTCGTAAGGCGATACAAGAAGCGTTCGCTGAACCGGGTGAAGTTGACATGGACCAAGTTCATGCGCAGCAAGCGCGACGATTTCTAGATCGAGTCGTCGGTTTTGAACTATCGCCTTTGCTCTGGGCGAAAGTAGCACGCGGTTTATCGGCCGGGCGGGTTCAAAGCGTTGCAGTACGGCTGATTGTAGAACGTGAACGTGAAATTCGGGCATTCATCCCAGAAGAATATTGGGAGGCATTTGCCGATCTCAAACGTGGTGAAGGTACCGAGGACATTCGCTTCCAGGTTGTACGAGCGGATGGCGAGAATTTCAGACCAAACTCGGAAGAAGAGACAAATGCGGCGCTCGCGACGCTGCGCGAATCTGACTTTAAGGTCATCAAGCGCGAAGATCGCCCAACTCGCAGCAAACCGTCCGCGCCCTATATAACGTCCACATTGCAACAGGCAGCGAGTACGCGCCTATCGTTTTCAGTTCGAAAGACTATGACCATGGCCCAGCGACTCTACGAAGCGGGCTACATCACCTACATGCGCACAGACTCAACCAATCTGAGTGCGGAAGCCATTGCTTCAGCGCGAGAGCACATCACAAGTCAGTATGGCGATGATTACTTGCCAGAAGAGCCTCGTACATATGTGGCGAAGAAAGATGCACAAGAAGCGCACGAAGCCATCCGGCCGAGTAATGTCGGGACCAAACCTGAACATCTCACCGGTGTGGATGAGGATGCGGTTCGCTTGTATGACTTAATCTGGCGCCAATTTCTCGCCTGTCAGATGACTGACGCCAGATACCTAAGCTCGTCTATTACGGTTGGTGCGGACAAGTATGAGTTGCGCGTACGTGGTCGAATTATGCAATTTGATGGACACACGCGCGTACAGCCACCAGCATCCCGCAAAGAGGAAGATGTTCCTCTACCTGATATGGCTGAGGGTGAACTGCTTAAGTTATCTGACTTGGAAGGCGTGCAGCACTTTACTAAGCCGCCGCCCAGATTCGGAGAAGCAAGCCTCGTCCGAGAGCTTGAGAAATTGGGTATTGGACGGCCATCAACCTACGCGGCGATTATCTCCACGATTCAAGACCGCGGTTATGTGACACTGACCAATCGTCGCTTCTATGCTGAAAAAATTGGTGAGCTTGTCACTGACCGGCTGACCGAGAATTTTAGCGATCTCATGGATTATGGCTTCACGGCCTCTATGGAAGCTCAACTCGACGAGATTGCCGAAGGTCAGACCAAGTGGAATGGTGTCCTCGATTCGTTCTATGGAGACTTTTCCGAAAAGCTAGAGCATGCCCGAGACAAAGATGACGGCATGCGCACTAACGAGCCTACCGACACGGATGTCCCATGCGGGACTTGTGGCAGGCATCTGCAGGTTCGCACAGGTTCAACCGGAGTCTTTCTTGGGTGTTCTGGCTATGGGCTAAAACCGAAGGAACGCTGCACCTCCACGGTAAATCTTATCCCTGGTGAAGAAGCGGTTGATCTAGACGCCGACGAAGAGGGTGAATCCAAGATTCTTCGTGCGATGCGCAACTGTCCAAAATGCGATGCGAACATGTTGAGCTATTTGGTCGATGAAGGTCATAAGTTGCACATTTGTGGCAACAATCCCGATTGCGGTGGTTTTGAGATTGAAGAAGGTCAATTCAAAATCAAAGGCTACGACGGGCCGTTACTTGAATGCGATAAGTGCGGTGCTGAGATGCAATTGAAATCTGGTAGGTTCGGTAAATATTTCGGCTGCATGGAATGCAAGAACACCCGCAAGCTGCTTCGGAGTGGTGAGCCCGCACCGCCCAAGGCTGATCCGGTCCCGATGCCAGAACTTCTATGCCAGAAAGTCGAAGACCACTATTTGTTGCGCGACGGCGCGTCTGGAATATTTCTTGCCGCGAGTCAATTTCCAAAACACCGCGAAACACGTGCGCCGAAGGTGGTGGAGTTGAAACCTCACGCCAACGAGTTAGATCCCAAATTTACCTACCTACTGAACGCGCCAGAAGCTGATCCTGACGGTAACCCTGCAATAATTCGGTTTGCTCGGAAAACCAAAGAGCAGTACGTGCAGTCCGAGATCGATGGTAAGGCAACCGGTTGGAAGGCGTTTTATAACGACGGCAAGTGGGTAGAGCAGATGCCTCCGCCTAAGAAAGCCTCAGCGAAGAAGTCGAAGAAGTCGAAGAGTAAGACCGCCAAAAATAAGGCAAAAAAAACCGAGAGCAATTAGGGCTCTCGGTCGCTCACGCGAATTTTTGACTGGTCAGATCTGTTGTCGGATAACGCCGACTGACAATCCCTCGATGGCAAAGGCTTGAGTTGCTAGGTCCACCTTGATTGGCTCGTAGGCTTCATTTTCTGGCAGAAGCAGAACTTGATTGCGGCTGCGGGTCCTTTGAAACCTTTTTACAGTGACCTCGTCCTCGATCCTTGCAACCACGATTTGACCGTTTGTTGCCTGTTGGGTTTTGTGGACAGCCAACAGGTCACCATCGAAAATGCCTGCATCGATCATGCTGTCGCCACGAACCCTAAGTAGATAATCAGCTCGAGGTTGGAAAAAACCAGCGGGCAGGTCGACGCGATCCTCGATGTTCTCTTCCGCTAAAATAGGATTACCAGCAGCTACTCGACCTATCAGAGGTAGGCCACGCTCGGCATTTTCTGGCAGGCGGATCCCCCTTGAAGTGCCGGGAATCATCTCAATAGCCCCTTTGCGGGCTAATGCCTTTAGATGTTCTTCTGCAGCATTCGGTGAGCGAAAGCCCAGCTCTTGGGCAATGTCTGCCCGGGTCGGTGGGTAGCCTGTGTCGCTAATGTACTGTCGAATCAGCTCTAGAATCTCAGCCTGGCGAGCGGTCAGATTGGCTTGCATCGGGTAAACGTCCTGTTTTTTTATACAGTAAACTGTGAGTTTATACAGTTTGGTGTATGTTTGCACAGTGTTTTTTTCTACCGTAGTATCCGCCGCCACGCCAAACGTCGTGTTTGCAATCGTGTTGAATTTGATTAGGCCTGTGCTGGCACTCATCCTGCTGGTACCTGTCACGACAGTTTCGAACCCATCCTCGGACTCAGCAGGGGACTTTGCCGCGAAGATTCGTAGCGGCACTCTCGCGCCTGAAGAACGAGGCAAACTTTTGTTCGATGAAGTTGACCGACGTAATAGCGGTTATGTCGATATGCAAGTTGGCCTAAAAATGATCCTTGTAAGCCCAAAAGGCTCTCGGACTGAACGTTCCCTTCGAATTCAACAGCTAGAAAGTGACACCGATGGTGACAAGGTGCTGGTGGTATTCGATATCCCAGCGTCGATACGTGGCACAGCTTTGCTCAGCCATGCGCATTTGGATCGTGACGATGACCAGTGGCTGTATCTACCTGCACTAAAGCGAACCAAGAAGATTGCCTCACGTAACAAGACCGGACCGTTTGTCGGCAGTGAATTTGCGTTCGAAGATTTGGCACCCCAGGAAGTTGAAAAGTATGACTATGCCTATGTCGGCGAAGAGACCATTGGCCAGCAGCCTTGTTTTGTAGTCGATCGATTTCCTAAGGATCGTTACTCAGGTTATACGAGGCAAAGAGTTTGGCTCGATCAAGAGCACTTGCGCACGTTACGTATCGATTTTTTTGATCGGGGTGAGAATAACTCTAAGCAATTGCTCGTCTCAGATTACGAGGTCTATCAAGGTCAGTTTTGGAAACCAGCTTTCATGCAAATGAAGAATCTCCGTACGCACAAGAGTACTGAGCTGTACTGGCAGGATTACGACTTCCAACTTGGCTTTGACGAAGGTCGAGATTTCAGTGTGAATAGTCTTCGTCGTGCGCGATGAGCCGGTTAAGTTGAGACGACCGTGCGCTAGGCTTTTAGCTGCACTGTTGTTGTTCGGTGCGAGTCTCCCGTCGCTCGGGAGCGGTGGCGAACAGATGATCTTCGGCTCCTTTAGGTCGCAAGAGAATGCCCAGAATTGGGCTAAGCGGCTTACCCAATTGTTTGGTACCCCGATTAAAAGCGAAGCGCGCGAGATTGAAGGTGCTCGTTGGTATCGTGTCCAGACTGAACCGATGGCGTCCGCGGCAGCAGATTTATCGGCGAGAAAGTCTGACGCGTCTGGCATTAGTTATTGGCGTAACAACAACCCTGTTCCCGCGGGTCGTGTCGCTGGCGAGCAACAAAGACTGACAGCCCCACCCGGTATCAATCCGCCCACGAGTTCGACTTCAGTCCCACAAGAAAGCGCGAATCAGGAATCTGAACGTGTGGCGCCTGACTTAGACGGAACTGATGAAGAGGTAGCGCAAACGAAGGTCGAGATCAGATCTGGCGGCGATGTCAGCCAAGACTCGGTCACGAGGAAGTCCGCACGCGATAGATCGAGACAATCTAGTGATTGGGATATCGGCCTGCAGTCGCGCGTGTTTGCGGATGAAGGATTTGCCGGACAAGGCAGAGTCGAGGGCTCGATTAGCATTGAGTTGGATCATTTCAGAACGTGGGACAACGATCGCAAACAGCTGACGGTCACACCGTTTGTTCGATTCGATTCGAGAGACGATGAGCGTAGCCACTTTGACTTACGTGATCTGTATTGGACTCGGGTTGGGGAGTCTTGGGATTTGCATGTCGGGGTAAAGCGCGTGTTCTGGGGTGTAACGGAGTTTCATCATCTGGTGGATATCGTCAACCAAACTGATTTGGTCGAGAATATCGACGGCGAGGACAAGCTTGGTCAGCCGATGGTCCAGGTTTCTCTTGTTCGGGATTGGGGCATTCTCGACGTGTTTGCGCTGACCGGTTTTAGGGAACGGACCTTTCCGAGCATGGATGGACGTTTGCGCGGACCGTTCGAGGTTACCGACGATGCTTTGTATGAGTCAGGGGCAGAGGAATACAGAACGGATTTTGCCGTGCGCTGGTCTAATCAGGTCGGTCCGTTCGAAGTTGGCGTCCACCACTTTTCTGGCACAAGTCGGGATCCGATGTTCATGTCTCGATCGATCCCGGGACCGGCAGGTCTTGAGCTCGTCCCGTACTATCCGGTGATTGACCAGAGCGGTATCGATGCACTGGCGATTACTGGGGATTGGTCGGTTAAGTTCGAAGGGATGAGTCGCAGTGGTTTTGGCGAGCGCTATGGCGCATTCAACTTCGGTGTAGAGCGAACCTTGGTTGGTGTATTTGATACCAACGTAGACCTTGGCATTGTTGCTGAATACATGTTCGATGAACGCGATGAAGATGCGTTCGACACTTTGTTCGAACACGATGTGGCGATCGGTGGCCGATTTGCACTAAACGATTTTGCCGACACCCAGGCGTTAGTTGGTGTGATTGCGGATACGGAAAGCAGTGATTTGGTGCTCAGCATTGAAGCATCTCGTCAACTCGGACCTAATTGGGCAGTCACTCTAGAAGGACGGTTGTTTCAAGGCGGGCGCTCACCGCAACGTGCGTTGCTAGCACCGAATCGCTTTGCAGCGGAATATAAATCCGCGTGGTTGCAAGAAGATGATTATGTGCAGATTGAATTTAAGAAGTTTTTGTGAGGTTGAACATTTTTGAGAGGGAAGAATGCAGGAAATCCTCGATTATTTAGGTGAGCATCGTTGGATAGCGGAGACCTTTGCCATCGTCTTGGCAACGGGCATTCTCCGGTTGTTTGCCAAGTCGGCTTTTGACCGAATTGCTCGTCAGATCAAAAAAACCCACAACCTTTATGACGATGCGCTCGTCGAGGCGATACGTAAGCCCTTAGGTGCTGGAATTTGGGTGCTCGGTATCTCCTTCGCCGCGGAGTCTGTTGGCGGTGATGATCAAGCAGAGATTTTTGCCCACATTGATACCCTACGTGACGTCGCCGTTGTCTGGTTGTTGATTTGGTTTGCGTTACGCTTTATTCGCTTTGTTGAAGAGCAAGTGGTCGCAAGTGGTTATCGCTCCCAGCCCGTCGATCACACGACGGCTCGGGCTGTCGGGAAACTCCTTAGAGCGGCAACTTTGATAACCGGAATTCTCCTGGTACTACAGGCATTCGGTTTTTCCATTTCCGGGGTGCTAGCGTTTGGTGGTATAGGTGGCATTGCGATTGGATTTGCGGCCAGAGACCTTCTGGCAAATTTTTTTGGTGCGCTGATGATTTTCCTAGACCGGCCGTTTTCCGTCGGTGATTGGATTCGCTCTCCCGATCGAGAAATTGAAGGCACCGTGGAAGAAATAGGCTGGCGTCTAACACGTATACGAACGTTCGATAAACGACCCCTCTATATTCCCAACTCGATATTTACTTCACTTGCTGTAGAAAATCCCTCCCGGATGCAGAACAGGCGTATTCACGAAACCCTTGGAATCCGCTACGACGACATCGGCTCAATGGCAGTAGTCGTTGCCGACATTAAAGCAATGCTGCAAGCGCATGAGGCCATCGACACTAGCCAAACACTAATGGTTAATTTTGTTGAGTTTGGACCCAGCTCAGTAGATTTCTTTGTGTACTGTTTTACCAAGACCACGGTTTGGACTGAGTTTCATGAGATTAAGCAGGATGTGTTGTTAGAAATTGCGATCATCATCGAGCGACACGGCTGTGAGATTGCATTCCCAACACAGACGCTGCATATCCAGCCAGAGCCGGACGGCCAAGCAGCCAATGCGATCTGAATTGTTGGCTAATTTTCTCGACTGTACTGCCGAAATACCGCTCGACATTTCGCAGAAGATAGCGTCAGGCACGGAGCTAGTTACCGCACCCGTGGTGGAATCAGCAGTCGACCAATTGGCAGTTCGACTTACCGTTGATCTACAGGATCAAAATCCCGTTTTTTTGACGGTCCTCCATGGCGGCTTGGTGTTCGCCGGGATGATACTGCGGCGCATCGTATTCCCCTGTGAAATTGGTTACGTTCATACGACTCGATATGGCAGTGCCACAACAGGTGCAGAGTTGGATTGGCGAGCTCAGGATTTTCCTGACCTAACTGGTCGGCAAGTTGTCATCCTTGATGACATTTTGGATGAAGGCAAAACCATGGCGGCCCTCGTTCAGTTTTGCGTCGAGCAGGGGGCGGACACTGTACGCAGTGCCGTATTAGTAGAACGCGCGGATGTTGAGCGATCTGTTGGGTGTGACTATGCAGCGCTCAGTTTGGGACCAGGATTCCTAATTGGCTGTGGCATGGACATTGCCGGTTATGGACGTAACCTGCCTGGCATATACAAGCTAGCAGACTAGTATCAGAAACCAAATATCAGAAAAAGTATCAGAAAAAGTATCAGAGAATAAGCATCGAAAAAGGCAACGAAATTAGATAGAGAATGCTATGAAGATTGGTGTATTTGTCGGCAGCGCACCCATGTCATTTTCCGCTCGCGCGTCTACCGCTCCCACCGTGGATTTACAATGGGGTGATCCTTCTGAATCTGTGCAGCAGTATTCATTTGCTGACACTGAATGCTACGTCATGCGACGCCACGGCGCGCAAAGTCAAATAGCGCCACACGCAATCAACTACAGAGCCAATCTGTGGCAGATGAAAAGTCTTGGAGTTGATGCAGTGATAGGGACTCATACCGTAGGAAGTATAGATCCAAATTTAGCCGTGGGTGGGCTTGTTATCCCTCACAATTTAATTGACTACACCTGGGGCCGAGAAAGTACTTTTGACGACCATCGCCGACATGTGGAATTTAGTGAGCCTTATGATGCAGGACTATGCACATCCTTGGCGAAGCTCGACAGTGAGGTTTTACATGGCGGTGTTTATGGATGTACACAAGGTCCGCGGCTCGAAACTGCAGCAGAAATTGCTCGCTTAGCGAATGATGGCTGCACTCTTGTTGGGATGACCGGGATGCCAGAAGCTTCCCTCGCGCGGGAACTTGAAATCCCTTTCGCGAGTATTTGCTTGATTGTAAATCCAGCGGCAGGCCTCGTCGGAGGCGCGATCGATATGGCTGCCTTGCGCGAAATCTCCACTACTGGCGCGCAAAAATTTGTCAATCTAATCGAGCGTTTTTGCGGTGCTCAATAAGTTGTATTCATCCAATAGTTGGTCTGGGATTGGCAAGGGGTCAATCCTCACTATGATCCCGATTTTTGGATGATCGATGTAGTGCAGCTCTTGGCTTCGCATGCGACGGCGTTCGCCAATATGGATAAAATGTTTTGTTGGCAGCGCGGCGAGGGACGTCCCATCCGTTGAAAACACGCGTGGCTCCTGTCCGAGGTCCCCAGTTTCATACCAAAGGTCCGCATTGAAGTGAAGATAGCGAGACACCGTCACATCTAGCGTGCCATGAAGCCGCGGCAACCCCTCAGGTACACCAAGGCGCAGGCCGACGGGGTTTTGCCGCTCCGGTGTTGCTTGGCGCCATTTTTTGTGAAATAGAGGACGAAGGTGTCGCTGTCGGTTTATGGCGCGTAATGATGGGGTAAGCGTGGTCGCCTCTGTCCAAGTAAATGATTGCTCGATGAGCGTCTGTTCAAAAGCAGCAAGATGATTTGCAAAACGCTCTGCCGGAGTCGGTGGTAACGGGCTAGCCGTATTCTCTAGTGTCGCTGTTGAGTCAGCCAGATCGATCTCTGGCTTAGACATGACCTCGTCCGCCGGTATTTCCGCACCGGAGTTTTCTTCTCCAGCCGCTGGGTTTTGTTCAATCGTCAGGCTGTCAGTGCCTCCCTGCAGCACTTTCACTGGTTCGTTGTCCAGTAGTCCGAGTGCTTCTTGTTCTAAACGTTGTTCCTCCTCCGCAACCTTTTGCAAATAGGTTTGCAATATTGGGTGCGGGTTCAAGGCGTTCGGCAACATTGGAAACCCCATACAGAGCGGGTTCGGTCGCGTCAGACCGGAATCGGTCAGCTCCGTTAATGGCTCTAGATCGATACCGGATACTTCAGTCGAGGGGGCGTCTGTGTACTCCACTAGGCTGTACGGCCACCTTGGTTGGTCGGTATGGGTTAGGTTTTCAACTGTGTTGAATTCGAAACGATCCAAGCGCTCGAAGATGATGACCTCGATGTCAAACCAACGATTCTCGAGGAGTTTGTAAATCTCATCCACATCTGCGGCTAAGGCACAGGGCGCGCCCCAAGTCGCAGCGCAAGACGCTAGTATCAAACTGATGTAGCGGGGTGATTTCATTACGCGGCTTCTGATTCGGAAGGCGTCAAGGACTCGAGCAGTTCAAAAGCGAATTTAAGCCGGTCAGAAAACTCTTCAAGATCTTCGCTGATGCGCAGCGTGGATGCGCCTTCCAATTTGTAGGTGTTGGCTTGGCGTTGGACTAGGTTGACGATCTTGATTGGGTCGACCTTTGTCTGATTGCTAAACTCCAGCTTACCGCGATTCGGGCCGATATCGACCTTGATGACACCTAAACTCTGGCTCGCGAGCTTAAGTTCAGTGACCTGGAATAGACGCTTCAAAGGGTCAGGTAGTAAACCGAAGCGATCGATGATCTCGACGCGCAAATCATCGAGGCCCTGAGCGGTTTTTGCAGCACTGATGCGTTTATAAAGGATTAATCGTGTGTGGACATCCGGCAAATAGTCTTCTGGGATCAGGGTCGCTGCGTGAAGATTAACCTCTTGTGAAGTTGGTTCGAGTGGCGAATCTATGTCTGGAACTTGCCCAGATTGGATGGCAGAGACCGCGCGATTCAGTAGGTCCATGTACAACGAAAATCCGATCGATTCGATTTGTCCGGATTGGTCGTCACCGAGAAGTTCACCGGCACCTCTGATTTCCATGTCGTGGGTGGCAAGGGTGAATCCCACACCGAGCTCACCGGCAGCCTCTATCGCGTCCAACCGTTTTACAGCATCTGCGGTCATCGCCTTGGGATGTGGCGTAAGCAAGTAAGCGTAGGCTTGTCGGTGGCTGCGACCAACGCGGCCGCGCAATTGATGGAGTTGTGCGAGGCCGAACCTATCGGCCCGTTCAATAACTATGGTGTTCGCGTTTGGTATGTCGATACCAGTTTCGATTATTGTTGTACAAACGAGAATATTAAGGCGTCGGTGATAGAAGTCGGACATCACGTGCTCAAGATCGCGTTTGGGCATTTGGCCGTGACCGATACCAACCCTCGCTTCTGGCACTAGATCAGATAGTTCTTGCGCTGTGTTTTCTATCGTTCGCACTTCGTTGTGCAGATAAAACACCTGCCCACCTCGAAGCAATTCCCGGCTGATGACTTCTTTGACTTGATGTGTCCGTTTCTCTTGGACAAAAGTCTTGATAGACAGGCGCCGAGCCGGTGGCGTCGCGATAATCGAAAGATCTCGAATCCCACTGATTGCCATATTGAGCGTGCGCGGAATTGGCGTTGCCGTGAGCGTCAGAACATCAACTTCTGCCCTGAGTTTTTTCAGCTTCTCTTTCTGTCGCACGCCAAAGCGGTGCTCTTCGTCGATAATGATCAGTCCGATGTCTTTGAACGACAGACCATCGCTCAAGAGCTTGTGGGTGCCGATTAGAATGTCTACTTTGCCTGCGCGCGTTGACGCAACAATTGTTTCGACTTCAGCCGGTGTTTTTAACCTGCTAACGCTCTCCACAGTTACAGGCCAAGCTGCAAAACGATCTTTGAAGGTGTCGAAGTGTTGTTGCGCGAGCAAGGTCGTGGGTACGAGCACTGCAACCTGTTTACCACCTTGAATGGCTACGAAAGCCGCACGCATGGCGACCTCAGTTTTACCAAATCCAACGTCTCCGCAGATCAGCCTATCCATTGCTCTTTCTGTAGTCAGATCGGCAATTGTCTCTTCGATCGCTCGATTTTGATCGTGGGTGACCTCAAAAGGAAACTCAGCAATGAATCTATCGTAGTCGCTCTCGTTCAGTTGGAAGCGGTGGGATTTTCGTAATTCTCGTTTCGCGTAAATGTCGAGAAGTTCCGCAGCCACATCGACGACTTTTTCAGCAGCTCTTCGCTTTGCTTTCTCCCATTGATCAGAACCAAGCCGGTGAAGTGGCGCATGTTCTTCGTCATTGCCTGAATAGCGACTGATCAGATGCAAAGACGTGACTGGGACGTAGAGTTTGTCGTTCCCTGCGTAACCCAGTGTTAGGAATTCGTGCAGCTCATCGTCTAGGTTGAGGGTTTGTAAGCCGAGGTAGCGGCCGATGCCATGTTCGATGTGAACGACCGGAGCGCCGATATGGAGCTCAGTAAGATTTCGCACGATGAGGTCTGGATCAATTATTCGCTGACCAGGTTCCCGTTTGAGATCGACTTGGCGTGTACCCAGGACGTCAGTTTCTGAGATGACGATGCAACCTGGAACGTGCAGTCCCTCGTTGAGCTCACCTACGCAAATGGAATGAGCATCAGCTTCTAGAAATGCTGAGAAGTTCTCGACGACTTGTGTGTGAACTCCGTTTTTGCGTAATAGTTCGTCAAACATTTCGCGCCGACCAGCGGACTCTGCAACAAACAGGATGGGATGATCGGTTTCACTAACAAGCTGGGCCACCTGTGCCGCTGGAGTTGACTGTTGAGCGTCGCTGATCAAGTCCGGCAACGCTTGCGTTGCCAAGCTAACTGCATGCTTGAAACTGCTATTCAGCCGAATTCTGGCTGGTGCCTTCAGCTCGCTCATGAGCTGGTCAAAACTCAAGAACAAGTCTGTGGGCGGTAGGATAGGGCGTTCGATGTCGTGTCTAAGAGACTCGTGTCGAATGTTGACTTCGTCTAGGTGATGCTGGGCTGCGGATTCGATATTTGCTTCGGTGACAACTAATACATCGTCGGGCAGATAGTCGAACAACGAGCCAAGCTCTGAAAAGAACAGGGACAAATAATACTCGATCCCATTTGGCACGATATAGCTAGATACGTCTTGATAGACGTTACAACGTCGTACATCAACGTTGAAGGTGTTATGCCAACCATCTCTAAATCGGGCCACTGCCGCATCGTCGAAAGGGAACTCTTTGGCAGGGAGTAGTTTCAGTTCATCGATGCGTGCAACGGTGCGTTGTGATTCAGGGTCGAAGGTTCGCAAGGTTTCAATTTCATCGTCGAAAAGATCAATCCGCACAGGTAACGCTGTACCCATGGGAAATATATCCATGACAGCACCGCGAACCGCGTACTGACCTCGTTCGTGCACAGTATCGGCCAATTGGTAACCGGCAGCTTCGAGACTCATGCGCTGAGATTGAATGTCAAATTGTTGACCTGTTACCAAATCGAATGAGGCACCGGCGAGATAACTCGTTGGCGCGATTCGCTGCAGCAGTGTGGTGACGGGAACGGTCAAGATGCCCCGTTTGGTCGTTCTTAAAGCGCGTAGGGTGGCAAGACGTTCCGAGGTTATGTCCTGGTGTGGGCTGAAGGCATCGTATGGCAGTGTTTCCCAGTCTGGAAAGAGGAGGTTGCTGCCAGGTTCAGCGGCGAAAAATTCCAAACCGCCGTGCCAGCGGTGTGCGGCTGAGGAGTTTTCTGTGATTACCACGATTAAGCGTGATTCTTGGCGGCTAAGTTCGGCGACCGCAAGCATGTCAGCGCTACCGTGCAAGTCGTTCCACGCTAGGGATTGGCTTGCAGGCGGTAGAAAGGCTTGATTTGCCACGTCAGGCATTAGTGATCTAGTCAATTTTCGACCGGAGCGAACTGGAAAGCCCGCGATTCTACCTAGATTCTTTTACGAAAACTCGGCCAATAAAATGGGGCAATAGCCTCAGGCATAAAGCCGATAATTATCACTCACATCTGGGTCCCAATTCGAGGTGCCAACGGGTGGTGGATAAGAGGAATGTGCACCATTGATCGCTGCCTGTGGATAAGTCGCTAAAAGCCGCTAGCCATGGGGTCTGCAAAGAGATAAAGTGACGCGATTTTTATCGGGGAGGCCGAAGACCAAGGGTGCGCGATTGAAGGAGATATTCGCGTTTCGAGAGAGGTATTTGAGCGAGGCAACGGACAGAGCAAATCGTCGTTGCATCGAGATCTCGAAAAGCGATTAGGGACTCAATCTTGTGGGCCTTGTTAGCTAGCTATGCAACCAACTGATATCCAAAACCCTAACTACTTTCACAAAGTAGTTGATTGCCAGTGGGCATGTCCCGCTCATACACCTGTGCCTGAGTATATTAGGCTAATTGCCCAAGAGCGTTATACCGAAGCGTATATGCTGAATTGGGATTCGAATGTTTTTCCCGGCATTTTGGGCAGAACTTGTGATCGACCGTGCGAACCGGCTTGTCGGCGCGTGCGAACCGAAGAGAAACCTGTCGCCATCTGCCGTCTCAAAAGAGTTGCAGCTGATAACAAAGGCGATGTCAGTGACTTTCTGCCAAGAGTACCCAGCGTCAAGAACGGCAAGAAAATCGCGTTGATTGGTGCGGGACCTGCTTCTCTCGCCGTGGCACGAGATCTGTTGCCGCTAGGCTACGAAGTGCATCTGTTCGAGAAGGACCCATATGGCGGCGGCATGATGCGCTCGCAAATTCCAGCGTTTCGTCTGCCGATCGAAGTTCTAGACGAAGAGGTCAACCAGATTCTAGACATGGGTGTGGTTTGTCATTTCGGTGAAGAAATCACGAGCATGAAGTCCATGTTAGACATGGGCTTTGATGCCTACTTCGTAGGTACAGGCGCGCCACGTGGCCGTGATCTAGAACTCCCTGGTCGGCCAGAAGTCGAGGACTACATCCACATCGGTATCGATTGGCTATCTAGTGTTGCCTTCGGTCACATCGAGGCAATAGAAGGCAAAGTCATTGTCATGGGTGGTGGTAACACCGCGATGGATTGCTGTCGAACTTCGCTGCGATTAGGTGCGGAGAGCGTCAATGTTGTGGTTCGGTCAGCATTTGAGGTGATGAAGGCATCTGAGTGGGAAAAAGAGGATGCGATGCGAGAAGGCATCCCGATCATTAACAATCGCCCACCAAAGGAATTCGTCCACGAGAATGGCAAGTTAAAAGGCATTCTCTTCGAATGCGTAGAGCCTGTGGAAGAAGACGGACGGCTGAAGTACGTACCGAGCGGCGAACCAGACGTGTTTATGGAAGCCGATCACGTCCTCATGGCGATTGGCCAAGACAATCACTGTCCGTGGATTGAGCGCGATATCGGCCTCGAGTTTGATAAGTGGGATTGTCCGATTCTCGATGAAATCACCTTTCAATCGACGAACCCTAAAGTGTTCTTTGGCGGCGACAGTGCGTTTGGTCCGGAGAACATCATTTGGGCATCGGCGCACGCCCATCAGGCGGCGATTAGCATCCACCTGATGTGCGAAGGCAAGGACTTGAAAACCGACCGACCGCCTGAAGGCGTCAATTTGATCTCCACCAAGATGGGTATGCATGAATGGGCGTATGACGCGGCGCACGATGCGTCTGTCCGAAATTTGGTGCCGCTGGTTGAGCAAGATACTGCACTTGCCAACGTCAAAGTTGAGGTTGAACTTGGCTTTGATCAGGAGTTAGGGGCCGCTGAAGCACAACGCTGTTTGAATTGTGACGTGCAGACGGTATTTACTGAAAACCTTTGTATTGAATGCGATGCATGCGTAGACATTTGTCCAATGGATTGCATCACATTCACGAACAATGCTGACGAAAATGATCTGCGGGTCAGACTCATGGCTCCCGCGCCGAACGCTGAACAAGACTTATACGTGTCTGAAGATCTGCCTACTGGACGGGTGATGGTGAAAGACGAAGACGTTTGCCTGCATTGTGGTTTGTGCGCCGAACGTTGTCCGACCAATGCCTGGGATATGCAGCGTTCTGTTGTTCACGTTCCACAGCTTGGTTCATTTGCAGAATAAAACTAATTGAGGAATCACGAGGAACTGATGTCAGTCATATATAACGACTTCGTTATACGGTTTGCTAATGTCAATGGATCTGGTTCGGCAAGTGCCAACGGCATGTTTGCCAAAGCCCTTTATCGAATGGGTATCCCTGTCGCCACTCGGAACATATTTCCTTCGAACATCCAAGGCTTGCCTACTTGGTATGAAGTGCGCGTGAGTGAGCAAGGTTATCTAGGCAGAAAGGAAGGCGTGGACATCATGGTTGCCATGAACGCTGAGACCTTCGTAGAAGACGTCGCCTCCATAAGCCCTGGTGGCTACCTTGTATATGATAATTCAAAGCCGATCGCAAAAACTCTACAGCGGGATGACATTACGGAAATTGGGATTCCGCTGTCGACGATGTTGCTACCAGAGTTCACCGATCCAAAGCAGCGTAGTTTGTTCAAGAACATCACCTACCTTGGTGCGTTGGCTGGTTTGTTGAACATAGATTTCGAAGTCATTACCGGCATGGTAGCGACCCAATACAAAGGTAAGGACGCACTAATTCAGCCAAATATTCATGCGCTGGAATTAGGTCGTCAGTACGCATACGAATATCTGAATGCCCCTTTACCGATTCAGGTTCGTCAATCCGATCAGGTTGGCGACCGAATTATGATTGACGGCAACGCAGCCGCTGCACTCGGTGCCTTATATGGTGGAGCAACTGTATGTGCGTGGTATCCAATTACGCCATCAACATCGGTTGCCGAAGCGTTTGAACTACATGCTAATCGGTTGCGAATTGATCACGAGTCGGGCCAGAGAAAATTTGCGATTGTGCAAGCCGAGGATGAACTCGCCGCGATTGGGATAGTAATTGGTGCCGCTTGGAACGGAGCGCGATCATTCACTGCTACCAGTGGTCCTGGTGTTAGTTTGATGTCCGAGTTCTTAGGTCTAGCCTATTTTGCAGAAATCCCGGCGGTCCTATGGGATATACAGCGTGCCGGTCCTTCAACAGGTATGCCGACACGGACGCAGCAGAGTGATGTTTTGGCAGCAGCATATGCCTCACACGGTGATACCAAACATCCGGTACTGTTTCCAGCCAGTCCGAAGGAGTGTTTTGAGTTCGGTGCAGATTCGCTCGATCTAGCCGACCGATTGCAGACGCCAATCATAGTGTTGTCTGATTTGGAACTTGGCATGAATGACAATTTGAGCGAACCGTTTCAATGGGACGATGAGCGCACTTACGACCGAGGCAAGGTCTATACAGCCGAGGATCTTGACGAACTAGAAGTCTTCGGACGATATTTAGATATTGATGGGGATGGCATCGGTTACAGAACACTGCCCGGCACGCACCCGGACAAAGGTGCCTTCTTTACTCGCGGCACATCTAGAGATGAGTTTGCAGCGTATACAGAATCACCCGAAGCATACGAACGGAACATGCAGCGCCTGCTGAAAAAGTGGGAAACCGCAGCGAAGCTGGTGCCAGTCGCTGAAATTGACAATCAGGATCACGCTGTTGGCGTACTCTATTATGGAACAACGTCCTTGCCGATGCCGGAGGCACTAGACCAGCTATCCCAAGAAGGAATAGCGTTGGATACTTGTCGCATTAGAGCCTTTCCTTTTGGGGAGGAGGTTGCAGAGTTTGTTGATGGTCACGAACTTGTCTTCGTTATAGAGCAGAACCGCGATGCGCAGATGCGCAAACTCTTGATCAACGAGAAAGAGTTTTCGCCGCAAAAACTCATCCCTATTACTTATTATGCGGGACTTTCGATATCAGCTGACTTCATCGTCGGAGAGATATCGAAGTACTACCAAGAGAACAAAATCTCACGACTAACTGAGGTGCAGCAATGACCTTTGTCGCAAAGCCGAAAACGCATCATCCGCTGCTTCCGGTAAACGAAATCGGATTGACTAGGCGAGATTACGAAGGCTCTGTGTCTACACTCTGTGCGGGATGTGGTCACGATTCAGTGTCTGCAGCAATCGTGCAAGCTTGTGCAGAGCTCGCGATTGCGCCACACAGATTTGCCAAAGTTTCTGGGATTGGCTGTTCATCAAAAACACCGAGTTATTTTCTTAACAAATCGCATGGGCTTAACTCTGTTCATGGGCGGATGCCGTCTGTGATCACAGGGGCGAATCTCGCCAACAGAGAACTGTATTGCGTTGGGGTTTCTGGTGATGGGGATTCAGCATCAATCGGTATGGGACAGTTTGCACATATCGTACGACGCCGTATCAACATGCTTTACGTTGTCGATAACAATGGCACGTACGGACTAACAAAAGGACAGTTCTCGGCGACAAACGACAAAGGGTCGACTTCCAAGAAGGGCGCACCGAATCTGTATGAGCCTATCGACTTGGCCAGCATGGCGCTTCAGATTGGGGCAAGTTTTGTCGCGCGCAGCTTCTCCGGTGATAAGACGCAACTTGTGCCGCTCATCAAAGCAGCCCTTATGCACAAAGGCATGGCTTTCATTGATGTGATCTCCCCTTGTGTGGCGTTTAATAACCACAACGGATCTACAAAGAGCTACGAGCACATACGCCATCATGGACAAAACGTGGTCAACGCGGATTACATTGCTCATCATGAAGAGATTACGGCTGACTATGAACCGGGTACTGTTGAGGACGTCTCGATGCCTGACGGGTCTAAATTGCGATTGTTCAAGGTCGATCAGGATTACGACCCGCATGACCGCGTTGGTGCATTAAATTATGTGCAGCGCCGAGCTCAAGAAGGCGAGGTCGTCACGGGTTTACTTTATGTGGATCCTGATGCATCGGACTGCCATGAGATATTAGATACGGTCCAGAAGCCTTTGAATGAGTTGGCCGAATCTGACCTCTGTCCTGGCAATGATGCGCTTCAAGCGGTAAACGAGAGTTTTCGCTAGCAACCTTGGCCTGGTCAGCCTTACAAAGTGCTGAACAAATATTGCTCCCAATTGTGAGGTCTGCGGTTGCCCGTAGCAGACGAATGCCTATAATTGCGCCCGCCTGTGGCGTCTCCCTAAGCATATGAGGATTCAACGTGGCTCTACCTAGCCTTGAGGACTACTTTCCGGATTGGAAGGAGCGTGAAGCGCTCGCTGAAGCAATGATTCCCCTGATTGGCCGCTTATATCGAAACAATGTTGTTGCGTATTGTTACGGCCGAGCGATGTACAACCAAAGCGTCACACAGCTGATGAAGACTCATCGCTACGTTCGCCAAATTGCACAGAATGAACTGTCGGAATTTGAAAGCTATCCGATTCTTGAGGCGATGGCTTCGCTCGACCTCGGACCGAGTCACATAGATGTTGGCAAGCTCGCATCAAAGTATATGGCTGAGAGCGCAGAAGGTGAGATCACACCCGACGAATTCGTGTCCCGAGAGTGTGCGGAAGTCATTGGCCGCCACGTGCCACCAGTACCAGAACCGCAAGACGTAGTTTTGTATGGTTTTGGTCGCATTGGTCGATTGCTTGCTCGCCTCTTGATAGAGAAAACGGGTAGCGGTTCGCAACTGAGGTTGCGAGCGATAGTCGTGCGTAAGGGTAGTGAAGACGATTTAGTTAAGCGGGCTAGCCTATTACGGCGGGACTCTGTACATGGCAGTTTTCAAGGCACCATCCGAATCGACGAAGACAATGAGTGCATTATTGCCAATGGCAATGTCATTCAAGTGATCTATGCCCCCAATCCAGCCGAGATAGACTACGAAAGTTATGGCATAACCAACGCCGTCATCATCGATAACACCGGCGCATGGCGCGATGAGGCTGGATTAGGTGAGCACTTAAAAGCAAACGGCGCCAGTAAAGTTGTCCTTACAGCACCTGGCAAAGGTTCGATTAAGAACATCGTATCAGGGGTCAATTCTGGTCTTATGGAACCGGAAGATCAGATCATCGCGGCAGCCAGCTGTACAACCAATGCCATCGTTCCAGTGTTAAAGACGATCAATGATGAGTTTGAGATCGTACACGGACACATGGAGACTGTGCACTCTTATACGAATGATCAAAATCTAATTGATAACTACCACAAGAAGAACCGACGTGGTCGCGGTGCGCCGCTTAATATGGTGATCACCGAGACTGGTGCCTCATCAGCAGTTGTGAAGCTTCTGCCCGAACTAGAAGGTAAGCTCACCGGTAATGCGATTCGTGTTCCAACGCCAAACGTTTCTTTGGCAATCCTGAACTTAACGCTTGGCAGAACTGTTACTGAGAAAGAGATGGGCGAATATCTGCGCGGAGTTAGTTTGCATTCAGACATGCAGCGCCAGATTGACTACACAACATCACCCGACATGGTGTCTTCCGATTTGGTCGGTAATCGGCATGCTTGTATCGTGGATGGTGAAGCTACCATCGTGAACGACAACCGCGTAGTGGTCTATGTCTGGTACGACAATGAATTTGGCTACGCGTGCCAAGTGGTGCGAGTCGTGCAAAAAATGGCGGGGATTTCCTATCCACTAATCCCACAAGATGTTGCCAATCTCGGCTTCTAGCAGGCAGATTCAAAACGGATCTAAAGAATGAGTGTGCGGACTCGTATCGCGCCATCACCGACAGGGGACCCCCATGTCGGCACAGCCTATATGGCTTTATTCAATTGGGCTTTTGCTCGAGCAAATGGCGGCCAGTTCCTGCTCCGCATTGAAGATACGGATGCAGAGCGTTCGACTGTTGAGTCAGAACAATCCATTTATGATGCACTGCACTGGCTTGGTCTGGATTGGGATGAAGGTCCGGATGTCGGTGGACCCAACGCACCTTATCGTCAGAGTGAGCGGCAAGATACTTACAGCGAACACATCGAAACCCTGGTCGAAAACAAGCACGCGTTTTACTGTTTTTGCAGTAGGGAGCGGCTTGACGAGGTCCGCCAAGCCCAGCAGAAAGCTAAAGAAACGACCCGTTATGACGGTCACTGTTTCGGACTGGCTGATGAAGACGTTGCTCGCCGTGTAGCAGCAGGCGAGAGCCACGTCATCCGTCTGGTTGTACCCAATGAGGGCGATTGTATTTTCGAAGACCGGCTGCGAGGCGAGATTTCGATTCCGTTTACGCAGGTTGATATGCAGGTTTTGATCAAAGCTGATGGCATGCCTACCTATCATTTTGCTGTGGTTGTCGATGACCACCTGATGGCGATCACACATATTATACGGGGTGAAGAGTGGATTTCGTCGGTTCCGAAACACAAACTTCTTTACGAGTATCTCGGTTGGCAGCTACCGGAACTTATACACCTGCCCCTATTGCGCAATTCTGACCAAAGTAAGCTCTCGAAGCGCAAAAACCCAACAGGGATCAACTACTATCGCGCGCTTGGCATCCTGCCGGAGTCTCTTCTAAATTACTTGGCGCTAATGGGTTATTCCATGCCAGACGAGCGAGAAATTTTCTCGCGTCCTGAAATGGTAGAGGTTTTCGATATCGATCGTGTCTCGGTGCGCGGTCCGATTTTTGATCAAGAAAAACTATCTTGGATGAATGGGCAGTACTTACGCGCTTTGTCTGCAACAGAATTTGCGGAACGGGTGGTTGACTGGTTTTCACCTGAGCGATTGCGCGACTTGATCCCATTGGTTCAAGAACGCGTTGAAAAGCTCTCTGACCTCGTCCCGATCGCCGATTACATGCTTGGATCAAGAGCTGCGTTGAAGGAGCAAGATTTTGCTCTCGATAAACTCGAGCGAGCTGACGTTGTGCGGATTCTGTACCACACGTCGGTGCGCTTGGAGCAAGTGCAAAATTGGGATAGGGACGAGTTGATGTTGATCTGTCAGACGGCAGCCGAAAAGTTGGACTACAAGCTTCGAGACTATCTAGGGCCACTCTTTGTCGCGATTTCTGGGCGACGGGTCTCATTGCCACTTTTTGACTCACTGGTCTATCTGGGACCCGATCTCTCACGAGCGCGGATACGAGAAGCGTTAGATGTGCTTAAGGTTTCCGGAAAAGAAAAGAAGCGACTGGATAAAGAGCTGCGCTGACCCAGATTAAGTTGACTGAGGTTAAGTTGACAGGTCGCAATGCGATACCTAAGATCCGCGCCTGTTTGGGGCCATAGCTCAGCTGGGAGAGCGCGTGAATGGCATTCACGAGGTCGGGAGTTCGATCCTCCCTGGCTCCACCAATACCTTTAAGGCTGATCGGGAACCTGTATATGGAAGCTGACAGCGAGCTCCACGATGACTGGCAACTCGTTACCGAAGGATCAACTAGTAGGCTCACGCGGGATTTTGTTTTTTCTAGCTTCGTTCAGGCGTTCGGGTTTATGAGCCAGGTCGCACTGTTAGCGGAAGCGAGAGACCACCATCCTAATTGGAGCAACGTTTACAATCGTGTTTCTATCGAGCTAACCAGTCACGATGCCGGAAATCAGGTGACTGAGAAGGATCGAGATTTGGCTCGTGCAATCGACGCGCTAGCTTGATCGTACCTTGATCGAGGGAGAGGCTTTGTATAACGTTGCGGGTTTGTTTATCAACACTAGTGTTGGCAGTTATTGATTAGGAGAACACATGCCAAAGATTACATATATTGAACATGACGGTACGAATCATGAGGTGGATGCAGCAGTAGGGACGACGGTTATGAATGCTGCGTTGGATAATCTTGTTCCTGGCATTGATGCCGATTGTGGTGGCGAATGCTCCTGCGCAACGTGTCACGTGATGGTGGATGGCAACTGGATAGGTAAAGTCGGACAACCTAATGATACCGAGGAATCCATGCTAGACCTCAACCCAGAGCGACAGGAAAATTCTCGTTTGTCTTGCCAAATTAAAGTCGTTGATGAGCTAGATGGGTTAGTCGTCAACCTCCCTGAGTTCCAGTTCTAAGGACGTTTCCTCGTGATGTATTGCGAAAACGGAGATTTGCTAGGATGAGTGAAGTGCAACCCCTACTAATGGTTGATTGCGACCCCGCGACGATGCCGGTGGAGCAAATTGATGTCAGCCAAAGAGAGCTCTGGGCCGAGAATACGAAATGGGATTTCTTTAAACGCCTACGAGACGATGCGCCAGTGCACTTTTGTCCTGAGAGCCTCGCTGGTCCTTACTGGTCGGTAACTCGATACGCAGACATTATGGAGGTCGAGAAGAACTGGGAGACCTTTTCCTCTGACCCGACAATTGTCATCGAAGATCCTGATGAGGATTTTACGCTGCCGATGTTCATCGCGATGGATCCGCCAAAGCATGATGAACAACGTAAAGCAGTCCAAGGGGTAGTTGCGCCGCAAAATCTGAAGGTGCTTGAGTCAACCATCCGCACTCGTGTGCAGAATATTTTAGACAGTTTGCCTATTGGAGAGACATTCGACTGGGTTGATCGAGTCTCGATAGAGTTAACTACGCAAATGCTCGCAACCCTATTCGACTTTCCTTTTGAAGATCGCCGCAAACTAACCCGCTGGTCTGACGTCGCTACAGGTAGCCCAGAGACCGGGGTTGTTGAGACTGAAGAACAAGGTCGGGAAGAACTCTATGAATGCTTAGATTACTTTACCCGCCTTTGGCAAGAGCGGGAAGGTAACGGTCAATCGAGCGATATGGTCAGTATGCTCGCAAACGCTTCGGCAACCAGAGATATGTTGCCAATGGAATATCTCGGCAATCTAGTACTGTTGATTGTTGGCGGCAACGATACGACGCGAAATTCTATTACGGGTGGCGTGCTGGCTTTGAATGAGAATCCTGGTGAATATGCCAAGCTACGCAACGATCCTGGTGTAATTCCAAATATGGTTTCTGAAATCATTCGCTGGGTGACACCGCTTGCGCACATGCGTCGAACCGCCTTGAAAGACTACGTTTTAGGTGGGCAAGAAATCTCTGCGGGCGACAAAGTGATTATGTGGTACGTCTCTGGCAACAGAGATGAGCGTGCAATTGAGAATCCCGACGAGTTTATGATTGATCGCAAGAGGGCGCGTCAGCATTTGTCGTTCGGTTACGGCATACATCGCTGCATGGGCAATCGCTTGGCTGAGATGCAGCTAAAAATTCTATGGGAAGAAATTCAGAGCCGCTTTCACTTCGTCGAAGTCGTTGGCGAAGCTCAGCGGGTGCCATCCAACTTTGTTCACGGCTTCACCGAGTTACCGGTCCGTCTGCACTCGATCTAACAGATAGTCGGTGATCTGCACCTCCGTGCCGAGGTCTGCGTAGTCACCGGCACTTCTCTTTGCCCGAAACTCCCCCCAATTTATCGCTGCGTACTTCGGCGCGTCAGTGTTTAGCGGCGCATAGCTGTACTCGTAACTGGGGTTGAGGAAATAAGGCAAACTCAATCGCGTCTGAGCCGAATCAGCCAACACCCGATGCGTAGGAGCAACATATCTATCGTTGGACCAAACCTGGACGATGTCACCGACATTGATAATTAACGCACCGTCGGGTGGGGTTAGAGTTTGCCATCTGGCACCATTGTAGACTTGAAGCCCAGGTTGGGAATCCTGTAAGAGGACGGTCACAGCGCCTGCATCAGTGTGGTGGCTGATGCCAAGCTTGCCTTTACTGGGTACGAGAGTATCCGTCTCGGCGACAGGATCCGGACAAGGCGGATAAAAGTTGAGACGAATGAAGCTCGAGTGATCGGCAAAGGCATCTTGGGGAATTGGTTCGGGAGAGATTGTTTTTACGATCGCGCCCATCAATGCCATTGCGAGGTTGTGTTGTTTCGTCTGGAACCCGTCCACACAGAGCTTGAATTCAGGTTCTGGCGGCCATTGTGGAAATGATCCCGCCAACGGACCGCTTATCGTTTCCGGACCAATATCTAGGATCTCTTTCCAATCGGGCTGATTTTTGGTGAGCTCTGCATCGAAGTAACCCCAACTGTTTGTTTCAGTCCGCCGAATGCGGTTTTTCACGATCGCGTCTTGGTTAAAGAAATTACGTGCGACAGCGAGTACCTCAGCCTGTTCCGCATGAGTAATGTCATGGCCAATTAGGTAGAAAAAACCCCAGCTTTCACACGCGTGGGCGAGCGGACCATTGGTACGATCAAGTTGGGAATCTTGCAAGTCGATGAGCGGAATCATGGCGGGAGATGATAGCAAAAGAAGGCCAAGCGAGCGGTACTAGAACCGCGAACTAGATTAAGCAATGATGTCGTTTCTTAAGTGTGTGGGCTCAACGTGGACGAAACGGAACAGATTGAAAATTATGAGTTGGTATCAATTTATCGGCTCAACGATGCGGATCGAGATGCACTACTTCTCGCTCAGCGAGAGTGTGTCTTTAACTGGTGTACACGGGATGAATGGCCGATGGGAGTCATCATGTCCTATATCTGGCGAAAAGATCGCGTGTGGTTGACAGCCGGTGCCCATCGACACCGGATCAGCGCGATCCGACGTAACCCGCAAGTGTCTGTAGTTATAACAAGTACAGGCACGGAGTTAGGTCCAAGCAAAACAATCACAATCAAAGGACGGTGTATTATTCATGAACAGCGGGAAACTAAAGATTGGTTCTACCCCGATTTTGCTCGCGCTCTCCGTCCCAATGAGACCGAAGCGCAGAACTTTGCGACGTTCTTAGATAGCCCATTACGCGTCGTGTTGGAGGTCATACCAGAAAAGTGGATCACCTACGATGGTATGAAGATGAGGGCTCATACTGACGGTACAATCGATCCACAAGAATTGGCTGAGCCACTCGAGAGCGACACCGTTCGTCTGCGCGCCGAACTCGCAAAACGACAATTAGACTAAGGAACAATCAATGTCCGAATTTGTAGCTGGGGAACGTGTACTTTACTTTGAGGAATCGGGCCCCAAGGATGCACCAGCAATCTTGCTCATAGCGCCAGGTGGTATGAAATCGACCATCTCTTTTTGGCAGAGCACGCCGTGGAATCCGATAGAGCAGCTAGCCACTGATTACCGAGTGATCGCTATGGACCAACGCAATGCAGGGAGCTCGAGAGCACCTGTGACGGCGAACGACGGTTGGCATACGTATACACAGGACCAAATTGATTTACTCGATCATCTCCAGGTCGACAAATTCCATGTCGCTGGAATGTGTATCGGTGGACCCTATGCGCTTGGTTTGATTGAAGCTGCGCCAGATCGTGTGTTATCAGCGACCTTGTTCCAGACCATTGGACGTGACAACAACCAAGATGAGTTTTATGCGATGTTCGATGACTGGGCTGGTCCACTCGCTTCTGAACGCGACGCATCGCCAGAGGCTTGGCAGAGTTTTAGAGAGAATATGTATGGCGGCGATAAGGTGTTTTTCAATCTAGACGCAGACTTTCTAGATCAGTTCACGACGCCGTTGCTTGTACTAATGGGCGACGATGTTTATCACCCGCAAAGTTCCTCCCGCCTAGTCGCTGAGAGAGCAAAAAATGTGGAGTTTATTGAGGATTGGAAACACGGCGTTGCGCGAGAAGCGGCGATGAGCCAGTGCCAGGAGTTCTTGGAGAAGTATTCATGAGCGAGGCAAGCTTGTATGAGGTGATGAGCACACTGCGTGCAGTCCGGCGCTTGCGTCCAGAACCATTGCCCGATGATGTGCTGCAACGAATTCTACAAGCAGCCGCTTGGGCTCCCAGTGGTGGCAACGTCCAGCCGTGGCGAATTGTTGCTGTCCGCGACGAGCAAAAAAGAGCAGCGATCGGCGATCTCTATCGTCCTCAATGGCAGGTTTATGGAGAGAATGCGCGCCAAAATCTCGCGTCACTGTCTGGTGAGGCAAAGTCGAAGAGAGAGAGAATGCTCGATGCCTGCGACGTTTTGGGTGAAAAGATGGGCGAAGCACCAGTGATTTTGGTGTTTTGCTTTAATCCACAACACATGGCCATCACGGATGCTGACCTCGGTCGCCCTTCGGTTGTCGGCGGTGGCTCGCTGTACGCTGACGACTTTGTTGTGCTATGACGAGGAGCGACTAAAGGCACTGCTGGATGTTCCAGAAGATTGGTATACCTGCGCGGTTATGCCCATTGGCTATCCACAGCGTGGCGGTCATGGACCGATCTCAAGAAGACCAGTGGAAAAGCTTTGTTATGCAGATAGTTTCGGTGCCGAGCTGGTACTTTGATTAGGTGACTTCGCTAGAGGAAGGGTAGGGAGGATATATGGAACTTATAAACTGGTGGGCGGTACTTGTAGCCACGTTGTTGGCGTTCGGGCTCGGCGGCATTTGGTATGGCCCGGTCTTTGGCGCCGCGTGGATGCGAGAGCTAGGTAAAGCGCCTGAGGACATAGAACCTTCACCTAGACCTTTTGTGATTAGTTTTTTCACCGCACTCGTGACGGCGGTGGTCTTGGCATGGCTGGCGATCGAGCTAGGTGTACAAGGTTGGCTAGACGGTGCACTGCTAGGGCTTGTGATGGGCATAGGGTTTATCGCGACGGCAATGGCATCGGATAGCGCATTTTGTGGTTGGTCGTTGAAACTTTTCCTAATCCAATCTGGCTATCGGGTGCTATACAGTGTGCTCATGGGTGCGTTACTAGGTGGTTGGCAGTAGAATTCACTGCCGACTGCATTACCGGTATTAGCGACGCCATCTGTTGTCATGACTCTTGCTGGCATGGTCTCGCGTGCTAATACCACATTCATTCTCAAACAAGTAAACGTTAACCAAACTAATATAAGGACTTCAGATGTCTCTAGCAGCAGTGATGACAACCTCGAAAGGCGCAATCCACCTAGATCTTTACGCGGACCAAGCCCCGATGACAGTGGCTAATTTCATCAACCTTGTGCAACGAGGCTATTACGATGGCCTTAGCTTCCATCGCGTGATTCCTGATTTCATGGTTCAAGGCGGTTGCCCGCAAGGCACAGGGACGGGCGGTCCTGGTTATCAGTTTGGTGATGAGTTTGTAGCAGAGCTTAGACATGATGCCCCAGGCAAGTTGTCGATGGCCAACGCTGGACCCGGCACAAACGGGTCTCAGTTTTTCATCACCCATGTACCAACACCTTGGCTTGATGATGCACATACAATTTTTGGGGCGGTACAAAGTGATGCGGATCAGGATGTCGTTAACGCCATTGCCCAGGGCGATACGATCGAATCCGTCGCGATCGAAGGTGATACCGAAGCGCTGCTAGCGAGCGTTAGCCAAGTGCAAGAATGGAATGAGCGGTTAGGAGCCTAGATAGATGATGGTACAACTTGCGAAGAATGCGATAGATCTTGGCATCGTCACTTCTAACGCGGATGCCATGGTCGGATTTTATCGAGACCTACTCGGTTTTCGTGAAGAACCGAGCACGCCGTTTCCCATGGGTGGCAAAATGTATCGCCTCTGGTGTGGTGAATCGCTCATCAAAATCGTGGCACCCGATCCAGCCCCTAATGACGGACCAGTACCTGGACCAATCGCGAGCGCGACCGGTTATCGTTACTGGACGATGATTGTAGAGAATCTTGAAGAAGTGATGTCTAAGTGCGAGGCGGCGGGTGTAAACATCTCAGTGCCACTACGGGAAGTAAGGGCTGGGGTGACGATCGGCATCGTTGAAGACCCAGACGGAAACTTGGTGGAGTTTGTCAAACTCGATAACTAAATTTGGTCTGATCGCACTAGCGAGTCTGCTAAGTTTTGCGTGTGAGCAGATTGAAGATGTGCAAGGGAAGGCGGTGGATGCTTGTGCGTCGCTCAGTGTCCGTGACCAGGTCGCAGTTGCGGTGGTGGACAATCCAAGTCCACGACTTGCTGTTTCCAGTGGCGTTGTGGTTCAGGGCGATGGCGATTCGTTGATGTTGTCCGGCGAGGGTAGGGTCGAGCTAAGTTGCCCTTCGTTGCAAAAAATTCAGGTCCTCGGGGGTGCGCAGTTAGACGTCGGTGACGGCAGTAAGTTGCAGTCGTTGCGAGATGTCAGGGTGTACGGCGACGGGCAAGTCGCGATACACGGTTTGATGAACGATTCACTGTCTGCTCGAGCAAGTGGGAACGGCGCGTTATCCATCGAAGGGATAGATGTTGATGAGATCGTTGCCAATCTTGGCGGTAACGCAGCCGTCGTTTTGGCCGGTCGCTCCGGCGCGTTAGATTTATTACTCGGTGGTAAGGTAGCTTTCGCTGGCCAGGATCTTCAAGCTCAGGAGGTGCTCCTACACGGGACGGGCACAGGTCCTGTTACCCTGTGGGTAACAGCCCACTTGTCCATCTCTGAGGGATTTGTCGGAGCGGTGACTTGGCGCGGGACGCCGGACCTTAAAGATGATCGAGTGGGATCTCCGTAGAGGACTTGATCCTTTCCATGGCGAATGACGAAGATACGTCATGGAGAGGGGTGACAGAGATTAACTTTTTGTACACTCTGTCGTAGTCCTCAATATCGCGTACGACGATTTTGAGTAAGTAATCTATATCGCCACTCATGCGGTAAAACTCCACAACCTCGGGCAGTGCTTTGATGCCTGCCGCAAACGTTTCTAACCATTCGGCATTATGTTCGTTGGTCTTGATAGAGACGAACACGGTCATCTTTAGACCGAGGGAGGCTTCGTTTAGCAGCGCCACCCGTTTGCGAATAATGCCGTCCTCTTCGAGGCGTTTTATGCGGCGCCAGCAGGCGTTGGTCGAGAGACCGATTTCATCCGCGATTTGCGCAACGGATTGTTCGCAGGTTGCCTGGAGCTTCGCGAGAATCGTTTGGTCGAATTTATCTAGCATTGGGAGTAAATTGCCTAATCTGATTAATATTCGAAAATATTTCCCGATTCTAGCTTATTTTTCACGCAATTTTGAGATCTCTTACTAGCGGTTAGTGGCTACTATTTATACATGAGTTTATGTGTACACCCGTTCCTCGAACCTTCCTCTGGCTCTTATGGTTTTGTCGTTGCGAACCCAGAGTCTCAGACTGCTGCGATAATTGACGCACCGCTCGGTGTTGACGATCTAGACGAGATAAATACGCATTGTGCCGATCAGATGATCGACTGGGTTGAATCACATGATCTAACGGTGCGATACCTGCTTGATACGCACGTGCATGCTGATCGCCCTAGCGCCACTGCGTATCTAAAAACGAAGTTCCTCTGCGCCCAAACGGCGATAGGCGCCGGAACGCCTGACGTGATTGGGTACGACAGACTGCTTGAGGATGATGAAAAGCTTTGCCTTGGGCATGCTTGTGGACGGGTCGTTGCTACCCCGGGACATACACCTGGCTGCGTGAGTTATCTCTTCGACCGTTACCTATTTGTCGGCGACACCATGTTCATGCCAGATATTGGTACGGCGCGATGTGATTTTCCAGGCGGTGATGCCCAAACGCTATACACGTCTATTGCCAAAATCTTAGCCTTGCCGGACGAGACGAAAATATTCATGTGCCATGACTATCCTGATGGACGACGGAGCCGGTTCGTAACGACAGTTTTGGAAGAGAAAAGAAAGAACATCCACGTGGGTAACCAGGCGACCTGTGAGCAATTTGTCTCAATGCGTACGGCACGCGATGCAACTTTGAAGGCGCCCAGATGGGCGGATTTTTCTATTCCAGCTAACTTAAGCTGCATGAATGTTGCTAATATTGAGACTTTGATAAGCGAGCTTCACGCGCATCAACCAGGACAAGCCAATCTCTGATGCCACACTACCGGCGCAAGACGGGATTGGACGTAAATCTCTTGCTTGGCTCCTCATCCTCGTTGCAGTTTTCTCCGGAATCTATTTCCTTAATCCAGCGATAGCTTTGCTAGGTGGCCTATCGACGCGCCTAGCGTTAGATATCAATCCAATTCCGAACACCGGCAAACTTGGTAAATTGAGCTTACAGACAGCAATTGTTTTGCTCGGTTTTACGCTTGGTCTTGATCGTCTCATTTCGGTATCTGCAGATTACGGCGCAATCGTTGCCGTTTACGTAATCGGTACCCTCGTGCTCGGCTATGGCTTGTTGCGACTGATTAGGACTGACGAGGTGGAAGGCTTTCTGCTCACTGGTGGCACAGCGATTTGTGGCGGGACTGCGATCGCGACCCTGGCGCCACTAATGGATGCCAAACCGCACCAGTTCGCAGTAGCAACCGCACTCGTATTTTTACTGAATGTCGTAGCGTTGTTTGTATTTCCCTATATCGGCGTGTGGCTGGAAATGAGCCAAGAGACGTTTGGAGCGTGGGTAGCACTTGCGATTCATGATACGTCATCAGTTGTCGCGACGGCTGCAATCTATGGCGAAGAAGCCGCAGAGGTTGCGACTACGGTAAAGCTTGGTCGTACACTTTGGTTGGTTCCAATCGCGTTCGCAGTGAGCGTTATGTACCGACAGGGTTCGGCTAAGATTCGAGTTCCTTTATTTGTGCTACTTTTTGTTGCAGCGGCGGTCTTCTCAAGTTTTTTGCCGCTGACCGAAGCGATTAATAGCGGTCTTGCCCTCACAAGTAAGGTGCTGCTCGTGATCGCTCTGGGAATGATCGGACTTGAGATAAATAGAGAAACGCTCGCGCAGCTCTCTCTTCGAAGCGTGGCCTTTGGGGTGGGACTTTGGCTATTGGTTGTGCCGTTCGCGTTAGTACTGGTGATGTTCGTTTGAGCCCAGCGGCTTATAAATATATCGCTTTTTAGTCTTTCCGGTTCTCACGGGAGCTAGGTACAGTCCGCCCATGACTGTTCTCAGCACAAAAATTGATCGACTTAGCCTCCTGGCCCTTGCAGTATTCGCGGCGTATTTGCTCCTACCTGTATTCGTCTAACCCGTCCTCGATCTAAAAAGCACGACCGTGCAGCGGTGTTTTGTGTTTGAACGCAAAATTCCCTTGACAGGATCCCCCACTCAGAACTAAAACGACACGCGTTGTTGTGTTGATTTTTAGCCTTACCATCGGGGAAAGAGTTGACCAAAATCCACAAAGATCGTCTTGGTGATAAAAAAGATCGCTCTGGAGATAAATTAGGTCGTTCTGTTGATAAGAAAGATCGTTCTATTGATAAGAAAGATCGTGTGAGGGGCAAGAACGGTAAAAAGGCTAATGGGGTGCTCGATGTTAGCCCAGCTTCTAAAACAGATGACGAGATCGAAGACACTACAGACGAAGACGAATTCGCTGAACTGGATGATGATGCAGCGATCGAAGAGGTCGCAGCCGAACTAGAAGAGATCGACGAGGTCGATATTGAGGTCGAAGATGACCCAGACGCCAAGACAGTGGATGATGTTGTTGAGTTATCGAGCAAAGAACAAAGCGCGCGTTCTTTAGAAATTCGCCGCGCCATCGAAAAGCGCATGGAGGAACGACAGTTACACGAGGACCTAGATTATTTGGATATCGATTTAGACGACTAAACTGTCTGCTCGGTCATCCTCTATCAGTCCATCGAAATGCGTTTCACTAGTTAGTCAGGCCATGCAACACTTTCCTGGAGCTATTCCCCCAGTACGCGATCTTGTGCTCATCGGCGGTGGTCATGCCAACGTTCAGGTATTGAAGCGGTTTGGTATGCGCCCAGAAGCTGGTGTTCGACCGACGCTAATTAGCGCGGGTTTCGGGACGCCGTACTCAGGTATGTTGCCCGGGTGTATCGCAGGAACGTATACCTCATCTGATATACACATCAACTTGAGTAACCTCTGTCGGTTCGCCGGAGCCAGGTTCGTGCAAGCAGAAGTTGTCGGTCTAGACCTTGAAGAGCGTCGTGTGACCTTGGCAGGGCGCCCTTCGATTGCCTATGACGTTCTAAGTCTAAATGTAGGTGCCCAACCGATTGCGCCCAATTCAGGAGCAATCGCAGTTAAACCCATCAGTGAATTTCTACCGAAATGGGAAGCTGTTCGAGCCCGTCTCGAAAGACACCCTGGTAATCTCACAATCGTGGGAGCGGGTGCCGGGGGTGCGGAACTTGCGCTCGCTGCAGCTGCACGACTGACGGCAAGCCAGGTAACACTAATTGGCCCAGAGCTCTTACCCGGACAGTCTGCTTCAGTACAACGCCGTTTCAGTTCAATGTTAGCGCGATGTGACGTGACCTATATCATGGACTCAGTTAGAGCCGTCGGCGGCGACGTGCTTGAGTTGAGTTCAGGGCGCACAATCACGGCCGGAGAAGTCTTGTGGGTAACTGGCGTAGAGGCGCCGGGTTGGATTAGAGATAGCCAGCTGGCTACAGATTCATTGGGGTTTGTTCGAGTAGGTAAGACGCTTGCCTCTGTGTCGCACACCAATGTCTTCGCGGCGGGCGACATCGCTCATTTAGAAGGGCAAGAACGTCCAAAATCTGGTGTATTCGCGGTGCGGGCTGGACCTATCCTAAGCCAGAATGTTCGAGCGCAATTGATTGGTGCGCCGCTGAAGTCCTACAAAGCGCAGCGCCACCACTTAGCGCTCATTGGCGATGGCCGAGGCAGTGCGCTGGCAACCCGCTCGGGTTGGTCGATAGAAGGCGCGTTCTGGTGGCGATTGAAACGATGGATTGATGAAAAATTTATAAATAATTTCAACGATTTACCAGAAATGGTTAAAGTTAAATACGAACTTCCTGAGCCGCTCGCAAATGATCTACCCAGCGACGACATGAGGTGCGGTGGCTGTGGGGCCAAGATCGCCGCAGAACCTTTGCGAAGGGTTTTAGCGCGCTTACCAATTGTGCAAGACCCGAGTGTTTTGATGGGTATTGGAGACGACGCAGCGCAGCTTGTAACAGCTAGCGGGACGTCACTGATGACGATTGATGGCTTTCGAGCCATGATGGATGATCCCTACGTATTTGGCCGGATAGCCACTCATCATAGTTTGAACGACATTTTTGCCATGGGAGCGAGTCCGCGAGCGGTGATGTCACTTGTCACAGTACCGCTTATGTCTGAGCGCTTAATGGAAGAAGACCTCTATCAGCTGATGCGCGGGGTTGTTGATGTGTTGACTGATCATGGCGCAGCACTGATCGGTGGGCATTCAGCTGAAGGAGCCGAGCTGAGCCTGGGTTTGTCCGTGTATGCAGATGCCCCGGACGTTGTTTTGAGCAAAGCTGGTGCCCGCGAAGGTGACATGCTCGTTTTATCGAAACCGTTAGGGACTGGGCTTGCACTCGCGTCCGCCATGGGTGGCGCAGCGCCTGCACAACTGATGAGTACGATCATCAGTTCGATGGATCAAAGTAGTGCCCAAGCAGCTGCAACGTTCATCAACCATCGTGCCAATGCACTAACGGACATCACAGGTTTTGGCCTTGTAGGGCACCTGAGTGAAATGATGCGTGCATCCGGTAAAAACGCCACGATAGAACTTGGATGTGTGCCTGCGTTTGACCGGGTAGAAGAACTGTACGTACAACACCAAAGCTCACTCCAGACTGCAAACGAAGGGGCGTTTCGTGACTACGAACTTAAAGGTAGTTTGTCGTTTTCAGATCCCAAGGTTCGATTGCTGGCCGATCCCCAAACGTCGGGTGGCTTGTTGGGTGCTGTACCTGCAGAACGTGCACAAGCGTGCGTCGATGAATTGTTAGAGACCGGTCACGGTGCGTCGATCATTGGGAAAGTCTCTGGCACTGTGAGTATCATTAAATGACTGCTCGGCGCCAGATTGTGCTGGTCACTGATCCGATGTGCTCTTGGTGTTGGGGCATGGCTGATGAGTTTGAGCTTGCTCGAGAGCGACTAGGGGAAGTCGTAGACTTTGAGCTAATGCTTGGCGGCATCAACACGCACGGCACACAGCCTATTGGCGACTATGGCCGTCGCTTTCTAATGCGATTGTGGCGCGAGGTTCAGGCAACGACTGGACAGACTTTCGGTTTTAAGCTGCCGGAACAGTATATTCACAACTCAGCTCGAACCTGTTTGGCTCTGCAAGCTGCAAGAGAGCTGGTTGCTACAGTGCCGTTTGAATTTCTTCATGCCTTGCAGCGAGCGTTCTTTGTCGATGGGCTAGATATCACGAACGAAACTGTGATCATGGCCTGTGCCGAACAGGTGAATATCGACCCACAAGATTTGATTGGCGAAATGGACGAGCCGAAACACCTCGAATCTATCCGTTTTCAATTTGAGGCGGCAAGTGGCTTTGGAACCCAGGCGTTACCGAGTTTAGCAGAACTAAAATCAGGTGAGCTTAAACTAGTCGCTGGAGGCTATGTCGATGCTGACATGTTGGCTTCGCTGCTCGTGGATGCTGGTTAGAAAAACTCGGCGACCGCAGGTCGAAAACGATCCATGTCCACTAAGAAAGAGTCGTGGCCCTGTATTGAAGCAAGTCGTTTAAACGTCACTTCGGGGATGGCTTCATCCAGAGCTAGGGCGAGTTCTTCCTGTTGCGAAACAGGGAATAGGAAATCCGTTTCAACCCCGATAATGAGGGCTGCCTCAAGCTGAAGACTAGTAAAGCTAGCTTCTAAGCTACCGCCATGGTCGGCGGCATCAAACAGATCCATCGCGCGTGATAGGTACAGGTAACAATTGGGGTCGAATGTTCCGATGAAACGGTTCGCATGGCTTTCAAGGTAAGACTCGACCTCAAAATCCATACCAAAAGGATTGTCCGGTTCTAACGTATCCGTTGTGCGTTCGCGTCCGAAACGTTCGGCCCATTCTGCAGCGGATCGATAAGTGATCATGCCAAGCTTTCGCGCAAAACGCATACCCTGAATTGGCCCATTGCCTGGAATTTTATAGTTGCCCTGTTGCCAATCGCTGTCTTTACGGATCATTTCGCGCTGCAGGGATCGCAAGGCTATTGAAAATGGCAGACTTCGCGCAGCAGATGAAATGGAAACCAAGCGGCGGCTGCGCCCGGGTTGGGTGAGGCAAAAAGCTAAAGCAGTCATACCACCCATGGAGGAGCCAATCACCGTGTGAAGCTGTGAGACGCCGATATGATTCAACACGTATGCCGCAGAGTTTGCGACGTCCTCAACGGTTAGGACGGGAAAAGTTAGGCGATAGAGTTCGTTTGTCGTTGGATCGACGCTGGCAGGCCCCGTAGTGCCGAAACAGCTACCGAGTGAGTTGACGCAGACAACATAGTAGCGGTTGCTATCGATGGGCTTGCCAGGACCAACCATGTCTTCCCACCAACCCGCGGAAGGATCCGCTGGGCTTGAAGCTGCGTGCGCCGACGGTGACAAGCCCGTAAAGATGAGGACGCAATTGTCTTTGGCCGCGTTTAGCTCTCCCCAAGTTTCATAGGCGAATGTGGGGGATTGCAAGGCACCACGCTGCATCGCGAAAGGCCCATCTAGTGTGACGGTTTGAACTGCTGACACCGCACTTCCTGGTTATTCAGAGGGCGCCACGATAGTAGAAACCAGTTTCGCACGCCAGTTGACCTAACCGCCGGTATCGGCTTGCCCAGCTCGCTTCTCCGCGAGTCGGGCACCACGTAGAACGTTGGGTAGGGCGTAGTTGCCCTCGTGGCAGGCATATTCGTAAAGTGGTCCAGCGGTAACGCCTCTACTGGCTTGGTCGGTGGTCATTGGTGCAGATGCCGACCAGGGCTGGGTAAACATATTTGGATCCTCAACCGTGAATGTATAGTCGATGGTCTTCGCATCGATTCGCGTAAACCGCTCAGTGAGTTTGAGGCTAAGTCGAGCTTTGCGCCAAGGCCAAGCCCAATAGTCCGCGGATTTGTCCGCAAAACCTTGTGAGACAACAACCAGCGTGTCGCCTTCCCAGTGGCCGCGTGCATCGCCCAGCCACTGGCCCAGCTTCGTGTCGATGTGGGGACGGCCATCTAGCGGAATGAGGCGATACTCATGATACATCTCATGGTTGATGGCGAGCCAATCCTCGGTTAAGAAGATCTGATAATTCATATTGTAAGGCTGGAGAGGTGCCATGGTGATGCCGTCAGACAAACAGCGTTCGCCGGTATCCATGTCTACAAAGCTATTGAAAGGGCCGATGCCATACCGGGCCCGTTGCGCGTCAGACTCTGCTTTAGCTGAGGGCTGCCAGGGAATTCGACCGTTGGGCGGGTCGTATATCAAAGCGGTCCTACCGTCAGCAAGTGCTTGCATACCGGGGTCTAACCACTCCCGGTTGTAGCCTCCGACACTTCCCGGTGGTGGGTTTTCGCTACGAGCCGTCAGTGTTCGCTCCGCTGACTCTGACATTTCAGCCATTTCTTGAGCAGACAGCGTCTTTTCGTTGCTCACATTCTCAGGTCGTTCTAGCGGCGTGAGAGTAGCTGTTGTCCAGATTCCGGATAAATCAGGTTTCCCTGAAGCCGTCCTCGGTACATCTGCAGTTGCGGTGGTGGTTAAAAAAATAGTGACGATAGACAGTAGGAAGTTGCGGCTATTCATCGACATTACCCTCTATGTTGTTTTCGTTTGCTGACTTGCTCAGGTGTCCATACATGAGTTCTTCCACATGTTCGATACACCTAAAGTCGAGAAGTTGCGCGTTAGGATGAACATTCTTGTAGAGAATGACCTCGAGCGTCCACGGTCTTGTATAAACAGACGGATCCGTAAGCGTCGCGCGGTAGCGTAAGTGGTGCGCGGACATGAGATCGTATCTTTCCTCGACCTGCAAAGCGCCAGAGTGAAGATTTCCTGCTCGATCAAGCCAAGTATCAGGTACTTGTGCCGACACGTCGACGACCAAGGTGTCGCCCTCCCAGCGTGCTAAAGAATGTCCCATCCAAGTGTCCACGGGTGCTTCAAAGTCGGGTTGATCGACGTAAAGGGTCCGGCTTGCTTGAGCGAATTCGTAGGCGATAAAGACGTGATCTGGAATTTGTACGATTTGTAGTGGAAACGGCATGTAGTTCGCTCGAGGAACGCCGGGCATGTAACACTTAACCGCAGGGTCAAGAGCATGGCGATCGGCAAAGTTTCTCTTTTGCTGTGCCCGAGCCTCCGGCAGATACGGAATTTGCCCGCCGATGACCGCGCCGAGGTTGCCACGTGCTGCGCCAAGCGCACCCGCGGCGAGTATGCTACTCGCCGATCCAATGTTCGCTTCAACGTTGAAGTGATCTGGACCCATAGCTTGCCAGATCCCATTCAGATCTGGTTTTCCCTGCTGGGTCCGTGGCACCTCGCCCATCACACTCCAGCCAAAAGGGGCAAAGAGCTGAAAAGCGATCAAACTCGTTATAAGACGTTTTGTGAGTGACATGTGAACCTGTCTTCCTTATGTGATGAGGCGTAATGAAGGCGTGGTGAGTTTCTGCCAAGATGGATAAGATGGCGCATTCAAACATTGATCTCAACCTAGTTGTTTGAAGGAGGAGAGTGATGCGAAAAGTTCTGATTGGATTGTTGCTGACAACTTTGGCCGTAAGTGGCGTTGACGTGTTCGGAGAAGTCACGCGCGCGAGTAGATGGGTGGACCGGGTCGTGCTTACATCTGAAGGCGAGCTCCTTGGCCGTGTTGAAGACTTTGCGCTTGAAGAAGAGTCTTTGAAGGTCTCCTACATCGTGGTGTCTGTCGGTAGTTACTTGATCGAGCAGAACCTCATAGCGGTTACACCTGACTCGCTACAAGAATCAGACGATGGTGCTTATTTAGTGATTGCCGCTGAAGCCCTGCTTGATGCGCCCAGGTTCGCGGCTGAAGCTTGGCCTGAAGAGGCGCAAATAGATTCCCCACCTTTGAAGGCGGCGTCACAAGCGAGCGGAGCTGCATCAGAGTCGGATAGTGGTTCGGCAGAAATTGTTGCCGCGCACCGTCGACTCACGGTGGATAACGAAGGTAAAATGTCCGTCACCGAAATTGAACAACCCCAAACGGCCATTAGCTCTGGAGGTGTCACACCAAAGACCTACCGGACTGGAATAATCGACGACCAATCGGGCGAACCCCAATTTAGTCGATTTGACGTAAATAAAGATGGCTATCTGTCGCGGCGGGAAATCGCTCCGTACTTTGGGCCTGGCCTTAAGTTCAGTAGTTTTGATACTGACGGCAATGGTGGGTTGGATCCTTTTGAACTTGAGGTGCTGAAAAGCCGTCAGTAAAAACCACATCTTAGCGTCGTATGATCGTCGTTCGAACGATCGCGCGCCCATTGCTGAAATCCAATTATAAAATACTTGTAACCGAATACCTGTTACTCAATACCAAAGAAAGAGGAACGAACTATGACGGATGGTCACACGCCGTTGCGTGATCCGTTACGAAACAAAGGCAGCGCCTTTAACGAAGAAGAACGCCGCGCCCATGGTCTCGAAGGGCTATTGCCTGCGTCAGTCCAGACCCAGACTCAACAAGCGCAACGCGCCTACCGAACCATTTCTGCGCAAAGCTCAGCTCTGCAAAAATACCGGGAACTAATGAGTCTGCAGGATCGAAATGAATACCTATTCTATCGAGTCCTGCTCGATAACCTCGCTGAGTTTATGCCGATTGTGTACACGCCAACTGTGGGCGAGGCGGCCCAGAAGTACTCGGCGGTCTTCCAACGCGGTCGTGGTTTGTGGATCACCCCAGAACACAAGGGTCGCATTGCGGATGTCATTTCAGCCGCTGTCGGCGACCGTGATATACGGCTGCTTGTTGTTACCGACAATGAAGCTGTTCTCGGTCTTGGAGATCAAGGTGCAGGAGGTATGACGATCTCCATCGGCAAACTAGCGCTCTACACGGCATGCGCAGGAATTGCGCCGGAATCCACGCTGCCGATCAGTTTGGATGTTGGTACCGACAACAAGGCGTTGCGCGAAAATCCGGATTACTTAGGGCTAAATCAAAGTCGACTCCGGGGTGAGGCCTACGACGAGTTGGTTGAGGAATTTGTTAGCGGTGTGCGCCAACTCTATCCAAAGGCGATGATTCAATGGGAAGACTTTCGTAAAGATAACGCGCTCAATATCCTGGATCGGTATCGGTCTCGCGTGCCATCGTTTAACGATGACATCCAGGGAACGGGAGCAGTGACACTTGCGGGGGTGTACTCGGCGTTGCGAATCTTGATACTGAAGATATCACGCAGCAACGTTTTCTGATCCATGGCGCCGGAGCCGCTGGTTTGGGTATCGCGCGCCAGATAAAGGCTGCCCTCAAAGCGGCTGGCATAGCCGAGCAAAACCTAGATGACCATATTGGTTTGCTTGATAGCAAAGGATTGCTTGTAACCGACCAACAAATTTCGGATCACTATAAGCAAGAGCTCGCCTGGAACCCGGAATCAGCCCAACGTTATGCACTCGAAGACTCGGAAAAAAGAGATTTGCTGAGCGTCGTGCGACAGTACAAACCAACGGTGCTCATCGGTTCTTCTGGCCAAACTGGCGCTTTCAACGAGGATGTCGTCCGCACAATGTTCGCGAGCTGCAAAAGGCCTGTGATCTTACCGCTGTCAAATCCAACAAGTTCTGCAGAGGCGGTTCCGGCTGACCTTCTCCAGTGGACCGACGGTCAGGCTATTATCGCAACCGGTAGTCCCTTTGAGCCCGTTGAATTTAACGGCGTAACTCACCGATTTGGGCAAGGTAACAACGTCTTCATATTTCCGGCACTTGGTTTTGCAACGATGCTCGGGAACGTCCGCGAGGTCAGTGACGACATGATCACAGCTGCGGCGCAGTCGCTTGCAGAAGCGATGCATCAAGATGAACTTGATCAAGGTTTGCTGTATCCGGAAGTTAGCAGGTTAAGAGAGACGACTCATGCAGTGACGGTTGGCGTTTTACGCTCAGCGATCAACGAAGACGTTGCTGATCTCCAAAAAGGTACCGACCTAGAAACATTAGTTAAAGAATCTATGTGGGACCCAGGCTACGACTAGTGCTCAGACTTCGGTCGAGGGCGTAGTAGCAGTTGCACCTCGATGCATAACCCAGGCAGCCAACGGCCCAGCCGTCTGTTAAAACGATACCACCACTCGTAGTTCTCCAGATTTCGTAACAAGCCTCCAGAGATAATTCTAAACCCTCGCGCCTCAACTTCTTCGAAGTAGGGTGCGAGATCACGCCGGATCGAGCGCAGTGAGTAAGTCTGTATGTGATCGGAACCGCGCAAACCAAAACGCCTCACTAAAGCGCGGCGGAGCATAGCGATAGGTTCCGGGAAAATTGGCACGCCAACTACCAGCAATCCATCTTGTTTCATGATTCGATGAAACTCAGTGATTAGCTGATCAGGCTTGTCCAGATGTTCGAGAAGTTGTTCGCTGACCACGACGTCAAAACTAGCATCGACCAGATCGAGTGGCTTGTTAGCGTCGCCGCCAATGATGCGGTACGGATTGTTGTCATAGACGTCGTCTTTTCGTTCAGGGTCTATATCTAAGCCAAGTAGGTCAAAACGATTGGCGATATCGGCAGCTTCAAGGTATAGAAAAGTTCGTCCGAAACCGGCGCCGATGTCGACTAGGGCAAGTGGTTCAGGGTTCACTGGCTGGGTGATAGCCTCACCCACCTTGTCACGGCGGGCGAGCCATTCTTTGAGCGATTCTGCCAGGGCGGGGTAACGAGCTAGGCGAAGCCTAAACTTGACCTTGGCAGGTTCAACACCAAATGCCCAGACGTCTTTATCCGGACGGAACTGTATCCACAAAGCTTGAAACCTAGGTTGTTAAACGTGGAAAACGTAATTCATTTTTGCTGTAGACGCTACATCTGAGTGAGCGAAACTGCACGACTCCAAGGGATGCACTTCCCGTTATGGCGGAAGAGGTAGGAGTCGAACCCACCAGGCACGTATTCGCACCTCAACGGCTTTGAAGGCCGCGCGCCCCACCGGAGACGATGCTCTTCCGAGATCGAGTATACCAACTTATTCCACGCTGACGTCCTTAGAGGTGATCGCGTAGTAGCTTGCGATGATTTTCCTCGCGACGCGTGAAGCCGCGAGAATCAAAATATTCCAAGATATCGATCGCTACGTTTCGGCCAATTCCAGTGCGATCTCGAAACTCACGTACCGTGAAAGAACCTGTTTGTGCCAGCTCTGCAACTCGACGTGCGACCTGATTCAAGACCTCTGGTGTATAAAATCGATGATCTGCGATCTGTACAAGATAACCTCGCTTGGCGAGTTCTTTGAGGGCTTTTTGGACTTCTGGCTGCGGTTGTTGCCAAGCCTTTGCTAAGTCGCCGCTTGATGGTGGTTGGATGTCGTCGAGAGATTTTTCGGCTCGGCTCCACAAACTTTGTAACGCTTCTGGTAGAGCGGCTTGATGACTTGGTAAGCCATAGACACCATTTAAGACGCGTAGGCGATTAGCTTGCACCAAGGCAGATAACACTTGATCGAGTAGAGGTTTGGGGATGTCTTTGAAAGCGTCAACCTTCAAGCCTCTGCTCGATGGGTTGGCATCCAAGTGTTTCGTGATTCGATCCACAATGTTCTTGGCGTACTCACCGAGGGCGCTTTTGCCAATGGCGAAACCAGCGAGTTCCATAGCGGCATGCTGCGAGAGGATTTTCTGTGTTTGTCCCTCTGTTAGCTGCCATAGGTCGCGAAAATCCCTAATTGTAAAAGCCTGGTTGCTTAACAGGGCGTTGCAGCATTGGCTTGGGTCAGGCTGGTTGTAAGCTGCAAGAGCTGCGAGGCGCACAGGCGTTCTTCGACGTTGTGTTATCTCTTCCTGCGCGAAAACAACTCGACCACCGCCCAGAGTGGTGTCTAAGCCGTGATCTCGAATCACGAGGTGATCACTATGGCAGACCGGCAACGGGTCGTCACAGATGAGGTCGACCAGGCGAGAACTTCCGGGTGCCATTCTTGAGCCAGTATGTAAGGCAACGTGTCCTGTGGTGTGGCTGGTCGCGTGGTAAATGTGGACCGGAGTCCACTGTTTGATAGAGCGTGGAAAGTCGTTCAGAACACTTAATTCGACAGTGATTTCCCTATGTTGACGGGGTGGGACACTGGTGAGCCAGTCGCCGCGACCGATGCTTTCTAGATCTAGGCCGCTGATGTTTATGGCGCTTCTGTCACCGCGCTGGGCGATTTCCGTTTCCTGGTTTTGTATACGCAGCCCTCTTACCCGGACCCGTTCTCCAGAGGGAAAGTGAAACAATTCTGTGCCATTTGCTATTGCACCGGAGTGGGCTGTGCCAGTGACAACGACGCCGCTGCCTTTGACGATAAAACTTCGGTCGATTGCGAGTCGAAATGGTTCGTCAGCAGAGTCGGTTCGTTCACTTGTTTCAACGGCTCGAAGAGCCTCAAGCAGCGCTTTGAACGAGTTGGGTTGTTCGATTGTGGTGCGATAAACGTTTGCGCCCTCTAAGAACGATGAGCTGACCAGATTTTGTATCTCCTGCTCACAAACATCGAGACGTTCTGGTGGCACACGGTCACATTTTGTCATCACAACGAGACCGCGTTTAACGCCGACAAGACTCAAGATCTCTAGGTGCTCTTTACTTTGCGGCATTGGCCCGTCGTCTGCAGCGATCACGAGGAGAGCAAATTGGTCGGCGGCGACACCGGCCACCATATTGTGTATGAACTTCTGGTGGCCGGGGACATCTACAAAACCGATGTTGCCGTTGTCAATGTAGGCGAAGCCAAGGTCGATGGTAAGGCTGCGCGCCTGCTCTTCCGCAAGGCGGTCAGTGTTGACACCAGTCAGCGCGTTAACTAGCGACGTCTTGCCGTGATCCACGTGACCTGCAAGCGTGACGATCATGCCAACTCTGCGAGTGTTTCGAGGAGCTCGTCCATTGGGTCAGCACCTCGCATGTCGAGCCAAACTCTGTCGTCGGCAATTCTGCCGACGACTGGCGTGCTCAGTTCGCGCAACATGTGAAGGACTTTTTCGGCGTTGTGATCAGGGTCTTTGATCGTTACCGCAACCGAAGGTAGGTGCTTGTCAGGAAGTGCACCGCTGCCGATCTGTCCCGTGCTTTCGCAGACGTCTGTCCGCCAATGTGTGGGCAATGCTTCTTGCACAATTCTTGCCCGTCGCTCTAATTCCTCTTGTGAAAGCGTTAGCGTCTTGAGTAGAGGGAGGACAGTTTGTAGTTGGTCTGGTTGTTCGTAGAGCTTTAATGTTTCTTCAAGAATCGCGAGCGTAATTTTATCTGCGCGTAAGGCGCGTTTGAGTGGATTCTTCTTGAGCTCAGCCAGTAGATCGGCGCGGCCAACGATGATACCCGCTTGCACGCCGCCCAGTAGTTTGTCGCCGCTGAAGGTAACCAGATCGATGCCTTGTTCTAGAATGGATGTTGGAGTCGGTTCTTCCGGTAGTCCCCAGTTTGTGAGATTTACTAAGGTGCCGCTGCCCACGTCCACGCAGCTCGGGATGTCGTGTTTTTTGCTAAGAGCGGCGAGTTCGGCGGCGGACACGTCTTTGGTGAATCCGCTAACGTGGTAGTTACTCGGATGCACTTTGAGCAACATCGCGGCTCCGTCGGCGGCCGATTCGTAGTCACGTAGGTGAGTGCGGTTGGTGGTGCCAACTTCCACCAGGGTACAGCCACTCCGTGACATGAGTTCTGGAAGGCGAAAGCTACCGCCTATTTCAATGAGCTCGCCGCGCGATACCGGTACTGATTTACCTAATGCAAAGGTATTTAAGACGAGCAAAAGGGCGGCAGCGTTGTTGTTGACCACTGTTGCTGCTTCGCAACCAGTTATCCTTTTAAGCCGCTCCTCAATGATCGTGTCTCGATCGCCGCGGCTACCTAGTGCAATATCAAACTCGAGATTGATCGGACGAGTGACTAGGTGTTCGACTCTTTGCCAAAGATCGGCACTCAATAGAGAACGGCCGAGGTTGGTATGGATGACCGTGCCGGTAAGATTAAACACAGACTGGTAAGTGCTAAATCGAAGCGCCTCTCTTACAGGCGTTGCGTATTCCCCTGGTGTTGTCACCCATTCTGGGATCGAGTTCTGTGCCGATTTCCGAATGTGTCCTTGAAGATCTCTCACCGTGTCTCGTACAGCTTGATGCCCAAATTCAGCGATCATCGGTGCGATGTGATCGTCCTTAAGTATGTGTTCAACCGAGGGGAGCTCTCGAAGGTCGGGCATAGAAGGTTCAGCAAAACCGTCAGTGTAACCAATCAGCGCTTGGTGAAAAACTCATGCAGGGTCCAAAACTCGCTCTTTGACCGACACTAGAATGGTGCTTAATGCCTAAATAGTCTTCAAACCGGGATTTATATAACAAAAAAGACGGAATATTGACGCTCAAACGCTTCCTTTAACCGATTAAACCGATTAGAGTGCTGCCATCGAATTGAAAAAAACGATTAAAACGATTGTAACGATTAAACCGATCTGTCTCATCAAAGGTACAGATCGGCTTAAGAATAAGGATCGGCTCAATTTGAAGTAATGATCGATTGAAACCACGTTTTAATCGGGCATGGAAAGAGTCAAGATACCCTCGCGGGTACGCAGTACTAAAAGTAGTCGACAACGAGAAAAGAGCAAAATGGCGGGAAACGAAACAACATACTTAACACCTACAGAGGTTGCAGGGCTGTTGATGGTTTCTCCGATCACCGTTCGACAGTGGGCGCAGAAGGGCTTGCTGGATGCACGGACCACAGCCGGTGGGCATCGACGTTTCCTAAAAGAGGACGTTGAGCGCTTTGCCCGGGAAAGGGGTGTTCAAATTGAACGATCTAGCCGCTCGATCTTAGTTGTAGATGACGATACACAGCTTAACAACTACCTAGTCGCCTTACTGACAGCTCAGGATGACGAGCTTGAAGTCTATAGCGCGGCCGATGGCTTTGAAGCGGGCCGACTGGTCCAGCAACATAAGCCTGAAGTGGTTTTGCTCGACATTATGATGCCGGGCATGGACGGGGTGACAGTTTGTCGATCAATCAAAAACGATCCGGAGACTTCGGATGCGTTAGTGATTGGCATGACAGGTCATTTCACCCCGCAAGTTGAGAGCCGTGTACTAGAGGCAGGTGCAGCAGTTTTGTTGAAGAAGCCTTTTTCGTCGCAGGAACTTTTGGATCATTGCGGACTTGTCTCCTTGCAGCCTGTTTAGAGCTATTAGGAGGGCGGAATGTTGTATACGGAGTCACATCAGGGAGCTCAGGAATCAGAAGTTAACGACTGGTTCCAGGTAGAAGAATTTGAAGTAGCCAAGGAACAAACGCGCGGCACTCGCGCCCGGGATCTTGGCGACGCGACAGACATGTATCTCGGTGAGATTGGTCGGGCTGACCTTCTGACCGCTGATGAGGAAAAAGCACTAGCTCGCAGGGTCCAAAAGGGCGACATGCAAGCACGAGCTGAAATGATTGAGGCCAATTTGCGCCTTGTCGTTAAAATCGCACGACGTTATCTCAACCGTGGTTTGCCGCTACTTGACCTAATCGAGGAAGGTAATCTCGGCTTGATCCGAGCAGTGGAGAAGTTTGACCCTAAGAAAGGATTCAGATTCTCAACTTATGCGACCTGGTGGATACGCCAAGCCGTCGAACGCGGTTTGATGAATCAGGCAAAAACGATTCGCTTGCCTATTCACATTGCCAAAGAGCTGAACACCTATCTGCGCGCCCAAAGGGAGCTTTCGCAAAAGCTCGATAGCGAACCATCACCCGAAGATGTCGCCGAACTTTTGGATAAGCCAGTTGCGGATGTACGTCGCCTCATGGAAATGGCCGAGAACATTGCTTGTACAGAAATTTCAGTCATCGAACCTGAGCGAGGCAGCTGGGATACGTTCGGGTCCGAACGAGAAGAAGATCCTTGGCAGCTTGTCCAGAGCGATCAACTGAAAGACCACTTAGGTGAATGGCTTGATACGTTGCCAGAAAAATCTCATGAAGTGATCTGCCGCCGTTTTGGTCTTCGTGGCTATGACGTGACGACGCTGGAAGAGGTCGGTCGTGCCATTGGACTCACTCGTGAACGGGTACGCCAGATTCAAGTCGATGCATTGAAGACACTGAAAGCGCTGATGGCCGAATCAGGGTTCGAACGCGACCAAGTGATCATGTAGAGATGCGCCAACTGCGCTAAAAGTCAGTCAGGGTTTGTCAGAGATTGAGTTGCTCATGCACAATGAGCGGCTCAACCCCTTCTATAAAGACAGCAAGTTAAAGCCCATGACTGAACCAACCAATGACTCCCGCAATCTACCTGCCGTCGCCTTCCTAGGTCTAGGTGTTATGGGCTTCCCGATGGCGGGACATCTGGCATCCGCGGGATACGCGGTGACCGTCTACAACCGCACGAAACGAAAAGCCGATGACTGGCTAAGCCAACATCAAAATGGTAATTGCGCAATCGGCGAAACTCCGGCGGAAGCTGCACGCGATGCAGACATCGTTGCCATGTGTGTTGGCAATGATGATGACGTACGTTCAGTTGTTTTTGGTGAGCAAGGTGCCTTGGGAGCGATGAAGCCAGGTAGCCTGCTGCTAGATCACACAACGGCTTCCGAGAGCCTCGCGAAGATTCTTGCAACGGCTTGTCACGATCAAGACATCGCTTGTCTCGATGCCCCGGTTTCAGGTGGGCAAGCAGGCGCCGAGAATGGGGCCCTAACCATTATGGTCGGCGGCTCGCCTGAAGAATTTTCCCGCGGTGAACCCCTGTTTGAAGTCTACGGTAAAAAACACAAATTGATGGGTGAACACGGTGCGGGCCAGCTGACAAAAATGGTCAATCAAATCTGTATCGCGGGTGTCTTGCAGGGCTTATCCGAAGGTGTGCACTTCGCGCAGCGTGCTGGTCTCGATGTAATGGAAGTTGTAGACGTCATCGCCCAAGGAGCGGCTCAGTCCTGGCAGATGGAAAATCGCGCCTCGACGATGACTGAAGATGAATTTGAATTTGGATTTGCAGTCGATTGGATGCGTAAGGACTTAGGCATCGCGCTTGCTACAGGCAGGGCGCTAGAAGCAAAACTGCCGCTTACAGCATTGGTCGATCAGTTTTACGCGGACGTTCAAGCACAAGGTGGCGGGCGATGGGATACGTCCAGTTTGTTACGCCGTCTAACGCCTGCGAAAACCTAAGTCGCCGCAACAAAAAAGCGGCCCGAAAGCCGCTTTATAACGCCAAAGCGTTAGTGTCTTAGCCTCGTTTGTCTAGCGCTACGAAATCACGCTTGTTGTAGCCTTTATAGAGTTGGCGAGGTCGACCGATCTTATATCCGCCGCTTATCATTTCACACCAGTGTGCTATCCAGCCTGGCGTCCGTCCTGTGGCGAATATCACCGTGAACATCTCTACCGGGATACCGATCGCTTTTAGGATGATGCCTGAATAGAAATCCACGTTAGGGTAGAGCCGCTTTTCGATAAAGTACTCATCTTCCAGCGCGATTTGTTCAAGACGCTGCGCCATCTGTAGCGTCGGATTGTCCTCAACACCCAGCTCGGCCAACACTTCGCGACAAGTTTGCTGCATGACTTTTGCACGAGGGTCGTAGTTCTTATAAACGCGATGGCCAAAACCCATGATCCGGAAAGGGTCGTCCTTGTCCTTGGCCTTCGCGATGTATTGATCAATATTATCTACGCTGCCAATCTCATCGAGCATATTCAAAACGGCTTCGTTGGCACCACCGTGGGATGGTCCCCAAAGGGCCGCAATGCCTGCGGCGATGGACGCAAAAGGATTGGCACCCGTAGAGCCTGCGAGGCGAACTGTGGATGTTGAAGCGTTTTGTTCGTGGTCGGCGTGGAGAAGGAAAATCTTGTCCATCGCTTTCGCGATGGTCGGACTTACTTTGTAGTCTTCACAAGGTGTGGCGAACATCATGTGCAAAAAGTTCTCGGCGTAACTTAAGTCGTTACGCGGATAGACAAAAGGTTGTCCTTGAGAATGTTTGTAGCACATCGCCGCAATTGTCGGGATCTTGGCGATCAGTCGATGCGCTGTGATCTTACGATGTATATCGTCATCGATATCGAGCGCGTCGTGGTAGAACGCAGAAAGCGCGCCAACGACACCACACATGACAGCCATTGGATGGGCATCCGGACGAAACCCTTGGAAAAACTGTCTTAAACTTTCGTGCACCATCGTGTGGTTTTTAATGGTGGAGACAAATTCTTCTTTCTCGCCAGCATTCGGGAGCTCACCATTGAGCAGGAGATAGCAGAGCTCTAGGTGGTCTGAATTTTCAGCGAGCTGTTCGATCGGATAGCCGCGATGCAGCAGGATGCCTTGGTCACCGTCGATAAAGGTAATAGCGCTATCACATGACGCTGTCGAAACAAATCCAGGGTCGTAAGTGAAGTAGCCTTGGCTGGTTAGCTTGGCGACGTCAATAACGTCTGGGCCTTCAGCGGCTTCGTATACAGGTAGTTCTATCGGGTCACCGCCATCGATTTGCAGCGTCGCCGACTTAGTGGCTTGATTCGCCATTTCATCCTCCCAAGTGGTCGAGCTGTCGCTCAACCGTTTCCGTGCCTCGTAGTCTATTTTGTGTGCTGCCGATCGCTTATTCGCCGGACCGTTCAACAACTCCACCCACCCGTTAACGTGCACTCTTTGCCTGAATCTTTGTTCGCGTCTCTGTCTGAGCCTCTGCCTGAGCTTGCTCAAGAAGCTGTTCTACAAACTTCTTTGGGGCCTCATGTGCTGCCAGACTGACACACTGATTCAACCGGTGCTTTAGTACGGTGGGGATGTGCAGACTATAAAGCCTACTTATGTGTGTCAATCGTCCCAGGTTATGGAGCGATCATGAGAGGTGATCACGCAAGCTATTCAGCCGCGGTTGACTTAGCCAAGCTTTGAGACGGGAATAGAGGCATATCGGGATTACTGTAAAAACGCACCATGACTCGACCGCCACTGTCGGGTATTGCATACGCCACGCGCTTGGCCATGTCGTAGTTGATAAGTTCTGCCAATATCAATTCACGACCGCGTTTAAGCAAACTGTCCCCTTTGCCGACTGCAAGTCGACTGTCTAATTCGTAAGTCAGCGTTCGTGCACTTAGTTCGTAAGGTGGCACGCGGTTTTCTTGGGAACCGGCCTGACCGTCGTTTTTGGCAGCCTTCGTGTTCACTTGATCGAGGTGCACGGTTAACTGGCTCGTTCTAAAGGTAGTATTGCCCTGGCTTGCGTTGACGTTGCCCCGAAAGACCGCCTTTTCTTCGTCCACATAGAGATTGAAAGAATCTGCTTCGATGGTGATGACAGGCACGGAAGGCGACATCATGACCAGGCTTGATTCTGCGTGGTTGACTGAAGGTTCGAGGGGCGGGGTAGCCTGACCGAGGACGGCCAAAGGTACGAGCACAGCGCTAAAGATCAGAGCGAAAGTTCTGATGCGCAAGGTCTCTACGTTGAGAAAGCGCGATGCTACCACGCAAGATCGTGCAATTGAACCAAAGATGGGTGGCTTAAAAGGCTGTTTGGTGTGAGTTTGCTTGGCATCGTCGTGGTGTGCGAATAGAATGGCCGCCGTTTGGACAGCGGTCCCAGTAGAAGTGCGACGATCTCGAGTATCTCGCCGGGCGTGGACGTGCCACGCTATCAAAATATGATCAATTCATCTGAAAGAAGGTCCACGGAATGAAGACAGACAGGCCGGTCAATCTGAATATATTTACGATCACGCTACCGTTTGTTGGGGTGGCGTCGTTCACCCACCGAGTTACGGGCATGATCTTGTTTGTCGGCTTCGCATTCGGTTTGTACGCGCTGCAGTTAGCATTGTCCTCACCAGAAGGCTTCGCGGAGGCTGCGACTCTGTCAGACTCGGTATTAGGAAGAATCATTTTTGTCGGGCTGATTTTCGCACTGTCTTATCATGTCCTTGCGGGCATCAAGCATCTGTTACTGGACTTTCACATTGGGGACACGTTTGAGGCGCAAAAGGTTGCATCGTTGATCGTGTTGGTCTTAGCGGTAATTGACACCGTCGTGTTTGGAGTATTGTTATGGTAACGCAGGTCTTGTCGTTTAGTCGGAGCGGATTGAGTGACTTCGTGTTGCAGAGAGTTACGGCTGTCATTCTTGGTGCATACACGGTGTGGTTGCTTGCATTCTTCTTGGGAGATGTCACGCACGCTTCATTGACCACTTTCTTTTGGTCGGGCCCGATGCAAATTTTCTCCACGCTGGCGTTGCTCTCAACCATCGCACACGCTTGGATAGGTATGTGGACGATAGGGACTGACTATCTTCGACCAGCGCATGTAGGCGGTTGGGCAACGAGCTATCGCTTCATCTATCAAATGGGCTGCATTCTTGTTTTGTTCGTATATCTGCTTTGGGCGCTCCGCCTAATCTGGCAGTTCTAGGAAAAGTTATGGCAAATATTCGAAAAATGGAGTTTGACGGGGTTATCGTCGGTGGTGGTGGGGCAGGCATGCGCGCAGCGCTGCAACTCGCCCAGTCGGGTCTTAAAACAGCAGTAATTACAAAAGTTTTCCCAACGAGGTCCCACACGGTTTCTGCGCAAGGCGGGATCACCTGTGCCATCGCTAGTGATGATCCGGATGACGATTGGCGTTGGCATATGTGCGACACGGTCAAAGGCTCCGATTACATTGGCGACCAAGACGCGATTGAGTACATGTGTTCTGAAGGGCCACAAGCCGTGTTTGAACTCGAACACATGGGCTTACCATTTTCTCGTACCGAGACAGGCAGAATTTACCAGCGCCCTTTTGGTGGCCAGTCGAAAGATTTTGGTAAGGGCGGACAGGCTGCAAGAACGTGTGCTGCGGCAGACCGAACCGGTCACGCGCTTTTACATACGCTCTATCAAGCGAATCTAAAAGCCAATACCACGTTTCTGAATGAGTGGTTCGCGGTCGATATTGTTCGTAATCAAGACGGTGTGGTTGTTGGTGTGATTGCGATCTGTATGGAAACCGGCGAAGTCGTATTTGTCTCATCGCGCTCTACGGTATTCGCGACCGGTGGTGCCGGACGAATTTATGCTTCGACGACCAATGCCTTAATGAATACCGGTGACGGGATTGGCATGGCTCTGCGTTCGGATGTACCAGTTCAAGACATTGAAATGTGGCAGTTCCATCCAACCGGAATCGCCGGAGCGGGTGTTTTGGTGACAGAAGGCTGTCGCGGTGAGGGTGGCTATCTCATTAACAAAGACGGCGAGCGATTTATGGAGCGCTATGCGCCGACCGCTAAAGATTTGGCTGGTCGCGACGTCGTTGCGCGGTCTATGGTCATGGAGATACTGGACGGTAAAGGTTGTGGACCCGAAGCCGATCACGTCATGTTAAAGCTCGATCATCTTGGCGAAGATGTATTGAATAGTCGTCTGCCCGGTATTTTGGAGCTCTCGCGAACATTTGCTCATGTAGATCCGATTAAGGAACCAATCCCAGTTGTGCCAACCTGTCACTACATGATGGGCGGCATCGCGACTCAAGTCAGCGGCCAAGCTTTGACGCAAATTAATGGCACTGACGAAGCGGTTCAAGGTCTCTACGCGGCTGGCGAAGTCGCTTGTGTAAGTGTGCACGGGGCAAATCGGTTAGGCGGAAACTCGCTGCTCGATCTGGTGGTCTTCGGACGCGCTGCTGGGTTGCATATTGAGGAAGTGATGCGCCAAGGCGTTTCGTATCGCGATGCGAGCGAGTCAGATTTGGAGGCATCGCTCGCCCGACTAAATCGCTGGGAAGAATCCACGGGGGGCGAAAGCGTCGCCGCGCTCAAGAAAGAATTGCAAACTGTCATGCAAAACAATTTCGGTGTGTTTCGGACCGAGGAGCATATGCAAACCGGTATTAAGGCGCTCGCAGATTTGCGGACACGCATCGGTGAGGCACATCTCCCAGACAAATCCAGCGCTTTCAACACAGCCCGCTTAGAAGCCTTGGAACTCGACAATTTGTTAGAAGTCGCAGAAGCGACAGCGATTGCTGCCGAGGCGAGAAAGGAAAGCCGTGGCGCGCATGCGCGGGATGACTATCAAGAGCGTGATGATGAGAATTGGCTTTCGCACTCATTGTACTTTCCGAGTGAGAAGCGTCTAGGTAAGCGAGACGTGAATTTCACGCCGAAGACCGTAGATACGTTTGAGCCGATGGAACGCGTTTACTAACTGCAATTAATTGAATTCTCAGGACACATAGACATGCAAGTAAGTGTTTATCGCTACAACCCCGACCTGGACGAAGTGCCAGCGATGCGCGAGATGGAACTAGAGGTGCCGGATGGCCGCGACTTAATGGTGCTTGATGTACTTGAGTTGCTCAAAGCCGAGGATCCGACGCTCAGTTATCGTCGTTCGTGTCGCGAGGGAGTCTGTGGCTCAGACGGGGTAAACATGAACGGTAAGAATGGCTTGGCGTGCATCACCCCGGTTTCCGAAGTGATCAAGCGTAACAAGCTCGTTCTGAGACCACTCCCAGGACTGCCGGTGATTAGAGATCTGGTTGTAGATATGAGTCAGTTCTACGCGCAGTACGAGAAAATCCAGCCGTACTTAATCAACAACAATCCGCCACCGGCTCAAGAACGTTTGCAAACGCAGGAAGATCGAGAGGAACTGGATGGTCTTTATGAATGCATTCTCTGTGCATGTTGCTCAACTTCCTGTCCTTCGTTTTGGTGGAATCCCGACAAGTTTATTGGTCCCGCTGGGTTGTTGCAGGCGTATCGTTTCTTAGCTGATACACGTGATACTGCTACTGCTGAACGGTTAGCGAACCTGGACGATCCGTTTAGCGTCTTTCGTTGTCGCGGTATCATGAATTGTGTCAACGTATGTCCGAAGGGATTAAATCCGACCCGCGCCATAGGTAAGATCCGTACTATGCTTATGCAACAAGGGGCTTAGGCCAGACTAAAGACACTTACCTTTCGCAGGAGAGGCAAGCTTGAGTGACACGCCGATCGATGACGGATTCATGCAGCGGATGCAGCAAAGTTCGCATTTGTCTGGCCAAAATGCAGCCTATATAGAAGCGCTGTACGAAACTTATCTAGAAGACCCGTCTGTCGTTAGTGAAAATTGGCGAGCATATTTTGCGTCGATCGCAAATTCGGAAAACCTCCCTCAGAACGAACAAGCTCACTCAACTATCGTCCAGCATTTTGAACGTCTCGGCCGCAATCGGCTTAAAGCTAGACCTGAAAAAGTAGCCACGAATATTGCGACCGAACACGAAAGCAAACAGATGCGTGTTCAAGACCTTGTTTCAGCCTATCGCCACCGCGGACACAAACGCGCAAACATAGATCCTTTGGGGATGATGGAGCGACCGGTCATGCCGGTTCTGGATTTGGCTTACCACCATCTGAATCTGGCGGATTTAGAAGAGACTTTCCAGACAGGCACTTTTCACTATGGTGATACGAGTGCCAAGCTAAGAGACTTGGTCGATGCACTGGAGCAGACCTATTGTGGATCTATCGCAGCCGAGTACATGCACATTGTCGACGCAGGCGAGCAACTGTGGGTTCAGAGTCGGCTAGAAGCTGCACGCGGTCGACCACACTTTTCGCCAGATCAAAAAAGATCGATTTTAGAACGGCTTACTGCTGCGGAAGGTTTGGAGAAATACTTACAACGTCGCTATCCAGGCACCAAGCGTTTCGGTTTAGAAGGTGGCGAGAGTTTGATTCCAATGTTGCATGAGCTTCTGCAACGTCTGGGATCTCGCGGCGTGTGGGAGTCTGTTATCGCTATGGCACACCGAGGACGTTTGAATGTTCTTGTTAACGTGCTCGGTAAAAACCCTTCAGATCTGTTCGATGAGTTTGATGGCCATGTCACGCCTGGGGTTGGGAGTGGCGATGTGAAGTATCACCAGGGTTTTTCCTCCAACGTCATGACGTCAGGTGGAGAGATGCATCTCGCGTTGTCGTTTAATCCTTCCCACCTGGAAATTGTAGGTTCCGTCGCGGAAGGTTCTGTCCGTGCCCGCCAAGACCGTCGCAGGGACTACGACGGAATGCGCGTAGTACCGATCATCATTCACGGTGACGCGGCTTTTGCCGGTCAGGGTGTCGTGATGGAAACCTTTCAGATGTCTCAAACTCGCGGGTTTCGTACTGGCGGTTCCGTACACATCATCATCAACAACCAGATTGGCTTCACGACACACCGTCAGATTGATGCTCGTTCAACGGAGTATTGCACCGAAGTTGCCAAGATGGTCCAAGCGCCGATTTTTCATGTAAACGGGGACGACCCAGAGGCTGTCGTTTTTGCCACTCAGTTGGCGGCTGACTACCGGATGGAGTTCCACAAAGATGTCGTGATCGATCTGATTTGTTATCGCCGTCGTGGACATAACGAATCGGAAGAGCCGATGAAAACTCAGCCGATTATGTATCAGAAAATCAGGTCCCATCCAACGACATGGAGGCTATACGTCGACCAGCTCGTGGCTGAGGGCGTTGTTAGTGACCAGGAGGCAACAGAGGTCTCTGATCGCAATCGGGAAAAACTTGAAACTGGCGACAGTGTTGCTTTGAGCATTGTGCATGAGCCAGATGAATCCCTATTCGTTGATTGGAATCCTTATTTAGACCACGACTGGGAAGCCCGCGCTGATACCACTTTTGCAAAACATCGCTTTCAGGAACTGGCCGTTCAGCTAAATAACCTTCCGGAAGGGTTTGCGGTGCACAGGCAGGTTCAAAAAATCCTAGAAGACCGTCAGAAGATGGCTGATGGGGAACTTGCGGCCAACTGGGGTTTTGGCGAAGTGATGGCCTATGCCACGCTGATCGATGCCGGTGTACATGTCCGCTTAACTGGCCAAGATGTTGGCGTCGGTACGTTTTCGCACCGACACGCAGCGCTGCATAACCAGAGCCAAGGGAAGAGGATCATCCCACTTAACTTGCTGAAAGAAGATGTCACCTTCGACATCTACGATTCTCTACTTTCAGAAGAAGCCGTGCTCGCTTTTGAATATGGCTACGCGACTACAGCGCCAAACACATTGGTGGTGTGGGAGGCTCAGTTTGGGGACTTTGCAAACGGTGCTCAGGTGGTCATTGATCAGTTCATTAGTAGTGGCGAAACAAAGTGGTCGCGGCTATGCGGATTGACCATGCTTTTACCGCACGGTTTTGAAGGAGCAGGTCCGGAACATAGCTCGGCTCGACTTGAGCGATTTCTGCAGCTCTGTGCGGAACACAACATGCAAGTTTGCGTGCCTTCCACTCCGGCGCAGGTTTTTCACATGCTACGTCGACAAGCGTTGCGGCCTACCAGAAAGCCACTAATAGCTCTGACCCCAAAGAGCTTGTTACGGCATAAAGAAGCTGTTTCTTACGTAGACGATTTTTGTTCTGGGCGCTTTTTTAATGTACTAGAAGAAGTCGACGAACAGGACCCTGATAAAGTAGATCGCTTGGTGATATGTAGTGGTAAGGTCTACTACGACCTCCTAGAATCGCGGCGTGACAAGAAAGCAGACAACGTCGCGATAATTCGCCTGGAACAGCTTTATCCCTTTCCGGAAGAGGAATTTACAAGCGCGATTAAGCGCTATCCAAACTTAACGGAAGTGGTGTGGTGTCAAGAGGAGCCCATGAATCAAGGCGCCTGGTACAGCACACAACATCGTTTGCGTCGGGTCGTACTAACGCACAACGAAGCCCTATATCTCGTATATGCAGGCAGAGATGCTTTCGCCGCTCCGGCGGTAGGGCATGCGAGCATACACACTGAACAGCAAAACCAACTCGTGGCGGATGCACTCTTTGGTTAAGACAATAAATACCCTCTTAGCATTTATTGATTGCGAGGGTATAGGACAAGAATATGGATATTAAAACACCGGCGTTTCCAGAATCGATTACGGAAGGCACGGTCGCTCAGTGGTACAAGGCGCCGGGAGAATTCGCTCGTCGGGATGATGTCCTGGTCGATATAGAGACCGATAAAGTCGTCATGGAAGTGCTCGCTCTAGATGATGGCACGCTCACGGAGATCTTAAAGAACGAGGGTGACATTGTTGAGTCCGAAGAACTGCTTGGTCGTTTTGAAGTCGGCCCCGCAACATCTGTATCAAACTCTACCGACCCTGCGGGGACCTCTTCCTCGACGCCAGAAGAAGTAGACGGCGCCAGTCCTGCGGCGCGTAAATTAGCGACAGAATCAGGTGTGGCGATCGATTCCATTGTCGGCAGTGGTCGGGATGGTCGCGTCACTAAGGAAGACGTCGCTAAAGCTGTTGCGCAAGGCAGCGCCCAGAGAATTGGCGACAATGAGCCAGTTCGAACACCCGTGAAGGACGAGACGTGGCAAAGTGATGCCAGTCCACTAGATGTGTCTGGCGAGCGTATCGAGCGACGGGTGCCAATGACTCGACTGCGAGCAAGTATTGCTCGGCGCCTTGTAGAAGCGCAGCACAACGCTGCAATGCTGACGACATTTAATGAAGTTGATATGGCTCCGATCATGGCACTGCGCAAGCAATACCAAGATGATTTTCAAAAAGCGCACAATGGCACCCGGCTCGGTTACATGTCCTTTTTTGTACGAGCGGCTACAGAAGCCCTCAAACGCTTTCCTTCAGTCAACGCCTCTATAGACGGTGAAGATATCGTTTATCACGGGTACTACGATATTGGCGTAGCAGTCTCAACTGATCGAGGCTTGGTTGTGCCTGTTGTGCGGGAGGCGGATGCGCTTGGGATGGCGCAGATCGAAGATCAAATTAATGCCTATGGTGAGAAAGCACGGTCTGGAAAGCTCGCGCTAGAGGATATGGCAGGTGGTACGTTCACTATCTCGAATGGTGGAATATTTGGCTCGTTAATGTCGACGCCGATATTGAATGCACCACAAACTGGTGTTTTAGGGATGCACAAGATTCAGGAACGACCTGTAGTTGTGGATGGCGAAATTGTCATTCGCCCAATGATGAATCTGGCTTTGTCATACGATCATCGCCTCATCGACGGGCGCGAAGCCGTGCAGTTCCTGGTTGCGATCAAGGGTATGATCGAGGATCCGGCCCGAATTTTATTAGAACTTTGAGTAATTGACTTAATGAGTAACAATTTCGACGTAGTCGTCATCGGTGCAGGTCCTGCAGGTTATGCAGCCGCGATAAGGTGCGCACAGCTAGGGTTGAATACGGCCTGCATAGACAAATCTATCGGCAAAGATGGCCAGCCAACGCTAGGTGGCACCTGCCTAAATTGGGGATGTATCCCCTCAAAGGCACTGTTGGACGCTTCTCACAAGTACGTTGAAGCCAAAAATGAATTGGCTGAAGTTGGGATAAACACGGGTGACGTTTCGGTCGACGTGCCGAAGATGATTGCGCGCAAAGACGAAGTGGTAGCAGGTTTAACGGGTGGCATAGCGGGTCTGTTTACAGGCAATGGTGTCACCTCGTTTGCGGGAACCGGAAAATTGCTGTCCAACAAGCAGGTTGAGGTCGTTGATCACGATGGCGGTACACAGGTATTAGCAGCTGAGCATGTGATTTTAGCTCCGGGATCCGTTCCTGTAGACATTCCACCGGCGCCGCTGACGGAGGGCGTTGTTGTCGATTCGACGGGTGCTTTGGAATTCGATAGCGTCCCTGGTCGGCTTGGTGTGATTGGCGCCGGAGTTATTGGGCTTGAACTTGGAAGCGTCTGGAATCGCCTGGGTGCTGAAGTTACGGTGCTTGAGGCACTCGAAGATTTTCTTCCTATGGCTGACCAACGGATTGCGAGGGACGCTAAGAAAATTCTGAGTGGTCAAGGCGTTGATATACGTCTTGGTACTCGTGTTACAGGTGCGGAAGTAACCGATGCAGGTGTCGTAGTTTCATTCGATGACAAAGATGGGAGCCAAACGCTTATCGTTGACAAGCTTATAGTGGCAGTTGGCAGACGGCCTTACACCGATGAGCTTTTAGATCCAGATTCAGGTCTTGTAGTCGATGATCGTGGCTTTCTCGCTGTCGACGACACATGTGCCACTGAACAAGCTGGTGTGTATGCCGTTGGTGATGTTGTCAGAGGTCCAATGCTTGCTCACAAAGGCACCGAAGAAGGTGTCATGGTGGCCGAACGCATCGCCGGTTTTAAGCCGCAAGTCAACTACGAAACAATTCCATCGGTTATCTACACACATCCAGAAATAGCCTGGGTCGGAAAGACCGAGCAAGAACTCAAGAGTGAGGGTGTCGAGTTCAACGCAGGTTCGTTTCCTTTCGCTGCTAGCGGTAGGGCACTTGCTGCGAACGATACTCAAGGGATGGTCAAGGTCTTAGCCGATGCCGAAACCGATCGTATCTTGGGTGTCCACGTCTTAGGACCTCAGGCTTCCGAGATAGTCGCACAAGCTGTTATCGCCATGGAGTTTGACGCGAGCGCGGAAGACTTGGGCTTGATCATGTTTGCGCACCCGACATTATCGGAGGCGCTTCATGAAGCGGCACTGGGTGTTTCTGGCCATGCCATTCACATGATGAACCGCAAGCGCAAATAGTTCTTTTGTAGGGCAGTTACCGGTCGGAGAAAATCGTAAATAGACGAGCAACAGCGGCTAAGAATCGATAATATACGCGGCTGGCGTTAGCCCAGTTTTTCACTCAATCGACACTGCCCTATCCTTATCTTAGTCATCCGGCTCTTCGCTGGGGTGTCGCTAATGAAAGCAGTCGATTCGCGTGTTGAGACTTCCAGATGTGGGATTGGGCTATTGGGAACTTAAGAGATTTGACGGGTGGTAGGTCGTAAGTGGTCTGGTAACCCGTGGGTAAAATTTTGTTGAAATTGGATTAGGGGAAGGAGCAAAACGTGAACTTACATGAATACCAGGCAAAGGCCCTCTTTGCCGAGTATGGACTTCCGGTTTCGGAAGGCTATGCAGTTGATACCGCAGATGAGGCGGTACAGGCGGCAGAAAAAATTGGTGGCAGCCGTTGGGTCGTTAAAGTTCAAGTCCATGCTGGCGGTCGAGGCAAAGCAGGTGGGGTTAAGCTTGCAGATTCGCTCGATGAAGTTCGTGACTTTGCCAACAATTGGATTGGCAAGAACTTAGTTACTTTCCAGACCGACGAGCACGGCCAACCAGTCAGCAAAATATATGTCGAGAGTTGCACCGACATAGACACAGAGCTTTACCTCGGTGCGGTGGTAGATCGTGGTACTCGGCGTGTCGTATTCATGGCATCCACAGAAGGTGGGGTCGAGATTGAGAAGGTGGCGGAGGAGACTCCGGAGAAAATTCTACGTGCAACCGTAGACCCTTATGTTGGCGCGCAACCGTATCAAGGACGCCAGCTCGCATTTGATCTTGGTCTCAAGGGTCCTCAAATTCGTCAATTCGCGGATCTGTACATGGGCTTGGCAAAGCTCTTTACCGAGCTGGATTGTGCGCTGCTTGAAATCAATCCGCTGGTAATCACCTCAGAGGGCAACGTTCATTGCCTTGATGCAAAAGTAAATATAGATAGCAATGCGTTGTATCGACAGCCACGTTTAAGTGAATTGAACGACCCCTCACAAGAAGATGCAAGAGAGGCGCAAGCTGCTGAATTTGGACTCAACTACGTGGCGCTCGACGGCAACATAGGTTGCATGGTCAATGGCGCGGGGTTGGCGATGGGGACCATGGATCTAGTAAAGATTCACGGTGGTAACCCAGCTAACTTTTTAGATGTCGGCGGTGGTGCAACGAAAGAGGCTGTCGCTGAAGCGTTCAAGATCATTCTGTCCGACGCTTCTGTTAAGGCGGTATTGATTAATATCTTTGGCGGCATTGTTAGCTGCGCGACGATAGCTGAAGGCATTATCGGTGCTGTCGAAGAAGTTGGGGTTGAAGTACCGGTTGTCGTTCGCTTCGAAGGAAACAACTCAGCAGTGGGACGACAAACCTTGGCGGATAGTGGCTTAAACATCATTCCAGGAGAGTCGTTGGTCGATGCGGTAGAAAAAGCGGTAGCCGCAGCAGGAGGTCAGGCATGAGCATACTTATCGACAAAAATACCAAAGTGATCTGTCAGGGTTTTACGGGATCTCAAGGTACGTTACATAGTGAGCAAGCCATTGCTTATGGCACACAACTTGTTGGTGGTGTGACTCCGGGTAAGGGTGGTGGGACGCACTTAGATAGACCCATATTTGACACCGTTGCTGATGCAGTAGCTGCGACCGGGGCAACTGCCTCGGTTATCTACGTTCCGGCTGGGTTCTGTAAGGACTCTATTCTCGAAGCGATTGATGCCGGGATTGAGCTGATCGTCTGTATCACTGAAGGCATACCAACGTTGGATATGTTGACGGTAAAGGCTCGGTTAGAAATATCTGGCGCACGTATGGTTGGGCCAAATTGCTCGGGTGTGATTACCCCTGGTGAATGCAAGATCGGAATTATGCCTGGGGATATTCACCTGCCAGGCAAGGTTGGTATCGTTTCGCGATCCGGAACCCTAACCTATGAGGCGGTTAAGCAGACTACAGACCGCGGCTATGGGCAAAGCTCGTGCATTGGGATCGGTGGCGATCCAATTCCTGGTAGTCACTTCATCGATGTGCTGGAACTTTTTCAAGCCGATGATGCGACGGAAGCAATCGTCATGGTTGGCGAGATTGGTGGTACGGCTGAAGAAGAGGCCGCGGCGTACATCAAAGCCAACGTCACGAAACCTGTGGTTGGATACATTGCTGGTGTCACGGCGCCAGCGGGTAAACGCATGGGCCACGCAGGAGCGATTATTGCTGGTGGCAAAGGTACAGCAGATGACAAATTTGCCGCGCTTTCCGACGCGGGGGTTAAGACTGTGCGTTCACTTGCGGAGATTGGCGATGCGCTGGCAGAAGTGACGGGCTGGCAGTAATTTGAACGGCATGGTCTTGTACCTGGACCGAGTCCACATAAAGCGCGGCTTAGTTCGCGCTTTTTATTGAGCACAGCCCTTCTAAGATCAAGAGTAGATCGAGAGTAGGATTGAAAAAAAACGTAGCGACCCCATATACCGGGCACCTATTACTGGAGAATAGTGCATGAGCGAAGCACAAGCGGAAACCCATCAATTTCAAACTGAAGCGAAGCAGCTTCTACAATTGATGATTCATTCGTTGTATTCCAATCGTGAAATTTTCTTGCGCGAATTAATCTCGAACGCGTCGGATGCGATCGACAAACTACGCTTCAAAGCGATTGAGGATGGCGATCTTATTGCCGACGATCCTGACTATCGGATCGATATCACTTTTGACAAAGACGCGAAGACGCTCACGATCGCTGACAACGGCATTGGCATGACGAGAGAAGAGGTCATCGATCACCTGGGGACAATCGCAAAATCTGGGACTGCCGAATTTCTATCACGACTAAGTGGCGACCAAGCCAAAGACGCGCAACTTATTGGCCAATTTGGTGTCGGTTTCTATAGCGCCTTCATGGTTGCGGATGAAGTTGAGGTTCTGACCCGTGCTGCGGGCCTTACGCCTGATGCCGGTGTGCTATGGAGATCCAGGGGAGAAGACGCCTATGAGTTGGAAGGTGTAGAAGAACTTCCTCGAGGCACGAGCGTTATCCTCCATCTGAAGGAAGAAGCGGTCGATTTTGCTGAAGACTTTCGACTGCGCAATATTGTGCGTAAGTATTCAGACCACATCGGCGTACCGGTACGCATGATCAAGCCCGACAACGATCAAGGTAGCGGCGGTGAAGATGGTGATGACAATGATGAAAAAGTCGTCTCTACCGAGCCTGAATTTGAGGCTGTTAACTCTGCTCAAGCACTTTGGACACGGAGTCGAAGTGACGTGTCTGAGGATGAGTACAAAGAGTTCTACAAAGCAGTTTCACACGATTTTGATGATCCGCTGTCTTGGAGCCATAACAAGGTTGAAGGCAAACTCGAATACACCAGTCTGTTGTACATACCCAAGCGAGCACCTTTTGACCTTTATCAGCGTGAAGCACCGCGTGGCCTGAAACTTTACGTCCAGCGTGTATTCATCATGGACGAGGCAGAGCAGTTTTTACCGTTGTACCTGCGCTTTATGAAAGGCGTGGTTGATTCGAACGATCTGCCGTTGAATGTTTCTCGAGAAATCTTGCAACAAGACGAACGAGTTACCTCTATTCGAAACGCGTTAACGAAGCGTGCGCTGACCATGATGGACAACATGTCCAAGAAGGAACCTGAAGAATATCAGGCGTTTTGGGATGAGTTTGGAGAAGTGCTGAAAGAAGGTGCAGGTGAAGATTTTACAAATCGTGAGGCGCTCGCGAAGTTGCTAAGGTTTGCGACCACCAAGGGAGATGGCAGCACAAAATCGGTTTCCTTGGATACTTACTTGGAACGCAAAGTCGAAGCGCAGGACAAGATTTATTACATCTGCGCTGAAACTTTTGAAACAGCCAGCCGCAGTCCACATCTAGAGATCTTTAAGGATCGGGAAGTGGAAGTGCTTGTTATGTTCGACCGCATTGATGAGTGGTTGATGAGTATGCTGACTGAATACGACGGCACACAGTTTGTCGACGTTATGCGCGGTGATGTGACATTGCCAGGTGAAAGCAAAAGTGATGATGAGGACGATAAGAAGGATGATGAGGAGAAAGACGATCATCCACTTGTTGAACGTATCCAGGGTGTGCTGACTGAAAAAGTTGAAGGCGTGCGCACCTCTAAGCGATTGACTCAGTCGCCAGCTTGCTTGGTGTTATCCGAAGATGCGATGGGTGCACAGATGCGGCGAATCATGGAGCAGTCAGGGCAGGCGATGCCAGAAGCCAAGCCTTACTTCGAGTTTAATCCTGACCACCCATTGCTTAGTCGCCTAGACAGTGAACCTGATGAAGATCGGTTTGCGGAGCTGGTGGAGATACTATTCGATCAAGCGTCCCTGGCCGAGGGCGGCTCGCTACAAGACCCTGCGCAGTATGTAGATCGACTGAATCGTCTCTTACTCGAGTTGTTGGATCAGTAGTGAGCGTAACAATGTTCGCTCGGTCTTAGCCGATTTGAGCGAGCAATTCGAACGTGCGGATCTTTGTTTTGGACACGGAACAGACAACGCCTGGGATGAGGCCGTTTACTTGGTTTTGTCCTGTGCCGAGTTGGAAGACGATGAAGCGAATCTAGATCGACCACTCAATGAGGCGACGCTAGCCCATATTGAGAGTGTGGCTCAACGCCGGATTCAAGAAAGAGTTCCCCTTGTTTATCTGCTCAAACACTGCCGCTACATGGGGTACAAGTTCTCGATTGGGGAAGGAGTCATTGTGCCGCGCTCCCCGATTGGGTACTTGTTAAGAGAAGGATTAGCTCCTTGGCTCCCAGCCAATGTTGAATCGATAGTTGATCTTTGCTCCGGTTCTGGCTGTCTGGGGATTGTCGCGGCATATGAATTTCCTAGTGCGACGATAACTCTGGTTGAGATGGATCCGGAGGCGTTGTCCCTCGCTCAACAGAATGTAGCAGAGCATGGACTGGGGTCGCGTATTAAAATCGTCGCGGCGGATGCCACAAAGTGGCGACCTGAAGTCCCTGCGGATCTTGTGCTCGCCAACCCGCCTTATGTGGATGCCAGTGATATGGCACACCTACCAAGAGAGTTTCAGGCTGAGCCATCTTTTGGGCTGGCTGCGGGTTCTGATGGCTTAGATGTTATGAACCCCATAATCGATGCACGACGAGATTATGTTGCAGAAACTGGTCTAATTGTTGGCGAAGTTGGCGCTAGTGCCCCGGCTCTGTTGCGACGATATCCAAACCTACCGTTTATTTGGCCAGATTTGTATGCCGGTGGCGAAGGCGTCTTTCTGCTTGAAGGTAGCGCGCACAATTCTCATACTGCGCGCCTCTAGAGGGTCTGTGCGTTTTATTTCGCGCCATTTACAAGAATCGCCATATGGGCACTAAGCATGGCAGGTAACAGTTTCGGACAATTTTTTCGGGTAACGACATTTGGCGAGAGTCATGGCGTGGCCTTAGGTGCGGTAGTTGACGGTTGTCCGCCTGGTCTGGCCCTGTGTGAGGCAGACCTCCAGCAGGATCTGGATCGGCGCCGTCCTGGGCAATCAAAATACACGACCCAACGAAAGGAGTCGGACACCGTTAGAATCTTGTCCGGTGTTTTTGAAGGCCAAACGACAGGCACGGCGATCGGCCTAATCATCGAGAACGAAGATCAAAAGAGCAAAGATTACAGCGATATCGCTGAGATTTTTCGACCCGCCCACGCCGATCTCACCTATCACAAGAAATATGGCGTTCGCGACTATCGAGGGGGTGGTCGGGCATCTGCGCGGGAAACCACGATGCGGGTTGCGGCTGGGGCTATAGCGAAGAAGTTCTTGGCTGAAACGATTGGGGTAAAGGTACGAGGCTACCTTTCTCAAATTGGCGATATTGAATTGCCGATGGAAGACTGGGATGCGGTTGAGAACAATGCATTCTTTTGTGGTGCGCCAGGACGGTTAAGCGAGCTTGAGGCTCTCATCGATGGGTTGCGGCGGGACGGAAATTCCATCGGCGCCCAAGTTCGAGTGGTTGGTTCGAATATTCCTGTTGGGCTAGGTGAACCCGTCTTTGGCAAGCTGGATGCGGAGCTCGCGTATGGGCTCATGGGCATTAACGCAGTCAAAGCCGTTGAGATAGGAGATGGCGTCGGCGTTGTGACACAGAAGGGCACCGAACATCGCGACGAAATGACGAAAGACGGTTTCCTTAGCAACCATGCCGGTGGCGTGCTCGGTGGTATTTCGTCTGGTCAGGACATCATCGCGAGCATTGCCCTCAAGCCCACAAGTAGTCTCACAACACCTGGCCGTTCGATCGACGTGCACGGCAACGAGGTCGAGGTTGTGACGAAGGGTAGGCACGATCCATGTGTTGGTATCCGCGCGGTGCCCATTGCCGAAGCCATGGTCGCACTCGTGTTGATGGACCACTTTCTGCGAGACCGAGGTCAGATCTCGAATTCACGGTAGCTTTCTAACACTTCGAGAAAAGCCCGCGAGGCATTACTCATCGCTCGGTGAGGATTCACAATCGCGCCGAGGGTGCGGTGCATCGGTTCCCCAGGAACATCCAATACTTCTAACTCATCCGACATGCTAAGGGGTAAGACGCTCCAGCCAAGCCCAACGGAAACCAACATGCTCAGGGTCTCGAGATAGTTGGTTGACATAGTGGGCTCGAGGTTGATGCCAGCTTGAGCGAATCGTTCAAGCACGATCCTGCCAGTGTAAGTGCCGGTTCCGGGTAGTACGCAAGGTTGCTCGGCGAGCTCGTGGAGACTTGGCGCGCCGCTGGTCTTGTGTACGAAAACGAGCGGATCGTCCCAGATAGGGCGTATATCCAAATCGGGTGCGCCCTTGGGATCTAGGGTTGCGACAGCTAACTCAACTTCGCCATGACGAACCTGGCCATGGGCAATTTCTGAATCTTCAAAGGAGAGATTTAGATGCACATCTGGATATCGTTGCGTAAAGGTCTGTAACGCCGGTGCCAACCTATGTAGACCGATGTGATGTGAAGTGGCGATCGACAAGGTTCCCGCAACCTCATCCGTCAGTGCATGGAGTTTGCGTTCTGTGTCTGCCCACAGCGAAAGTACTAGCTCGGCTTGCCCAGCGAACATTTTCCCTGCTTCGGTCACATGCAGTTTTTTGCCGATGCGATCAAACAATGGGGTGCCCAGGGTTTGTTCTAGACTCTGTATCCTTTTGCTGACTGCGGGTTGTGTGAGGTGCAGTTCGTTCGCCGCTGCTGACACCGAGGCATGATTGGCAACTGCCAAGAAAGTCTCAAGTTCTACTGTGTTCATTGCGCATCGTTTGTGTTGAACAAGAAAGCCGCACCTTAACGAACTTCAGGAATGATTCCTATTAATTATCAAATATATAAAAATAATGAATTTGGATTATATAAAGGATGGCTTTAGACTGGCCGTCTGAATTTTTATTTGGAAGATGCGCCGTGCCACAAACGCTGTATGACAAGATCTGGGACACCCACTTGGTTGGAAAGCGACAGGATGGCAATAGCTTGCTCTATGTCGACCTACAGCTTCTCCACGAAGTGACTTCTCCGCAAGCATTTGAGGGTTTGTCGTTGGCTGATCGGCCGCTCTGGCGAGTTGATGCGAATCTAGCGACACCCGACCATAACGTGCCCACTGTTGGACGAGAAAAAGGTTTGGCGGGCATTACCGATCTGATTGCTCTTGAGCAGGTAGTGACACTGGACAAAAACTGCCAAAAGTACGGTGTCGAGCAGTTCGATATCTTGGATGAGCGTCAAGGCATTGTTCACGTGGTAGGTCCAGAGCAGGGCGCGACACTACCCGGGATGACAATCGTCTGCGGCGATAGCCACACGTCTACACACGGTGCGTTTGCAGCACTTGCCCAAGGGATTGGTACTTCTGAGGTAGAGCATGTCATGGCGACCCAGTGCCTGTTGCAGAACAAGGCTAAGAATTTTTCGGTGAGCGTCGAAGGTGAGCTGGCACCAGGTGTGTCTGCCAAGGACCTCATTTTGTACATCATTGGCAAGCTCGGTACGGCAGGCGCAACGGGACACACGATCGAATATCGCGGTAGCACGATTAGGGGCATGTCGATGGAAGGTCGGATGACGGTCTGCAACATGTCAATCGAAGCAGGGGCTCGAGCAGGCTTAGTCGCAGTTGATGATGTGACTTTGGATTACGTTAAAGGCAGACCGTTCGCGCCAACAGGGACGATGTGGGATAAAGCGGAAACCTATTGGCGGACGTTGGTTTCGGACGACGGCGCACATTTTGATAGCCACCTTGAAATAGACGCAGCGCAGGTCGTGCCTCAGATTACATGGGGTACCTCGCCAGAAATGGTGTTACCCATCAGTGGGCGCATTCCTGCGCCTGAAGATGCGACCGATGAGGTAACTCGGGAAGCGACGGGTCACGCCCTTAGCTATATGGGCTTAGCAGCAGGGACGTCAGTAACAGATATCGCTCTTGACCGGATATTTATTGGGTCGTGTACCAATGCACGCATTGAGGATTTGCGCGTGGCAGCTGCCGTTGTCGAAGGCAAAACAGTTGCCAGTTCAGTACAAGAAGCCATTGTGGTGCCAGGCTCGGGTTTGGTGAAAAAGCAGGCGGAAGACGAAGGTCTAGCGCAAATTTTTAAAGATGCCGGTTTCCAGTGGCGGGCTGCGGGTTGTTCGATGTGCTTGGGCATGAACCCCGATCAAGTGGGGCCAGGCGAACATTGCGCTTCAACGTCAAATCGAAACTTTGAAGGCCGTCAAGGCCATGCGAGTCGAACTCACCTGGTCAGTCCTGCGATGGCGGCTGCAGCGGCGGTTGCAGGGCATTTTGTTGATGTCAGGGAGATTATCTAATGCAGGCATTTACCAAGCACTCCGGTTTCGCAGTTCCTTTGGAACGAGTGAATGTAGACACTGACCAGATCATTCCGAAGCAGTTTTTGAAGTCGATCAAGCGAACTGGTTTTGGTGACTATTTGTTCGATGCGTGGCGTTTCAATGACGCGGGTGACTTAGGGATGACCCCAAATGAACGTGCGATCAACCATGAATTTGTCCTCAACGAGTCGAAGTACCAAGGTGCGTCCATTTTGTTAGCCGGTGAGAATTTTGGCTGTGGATCCTCGCGTGAACATGCGGTGTGGGCTTTGTTGGAATACGGTTTTTCTGTCGTAATCGCACCTAGTTTTGCTGATATTTTCTATGGAAATTGCTTTAAAAATGGACTGTTACCTATTGTTTTAAATGGAAATGAAATAGACGCGCTCGTAGAGGCTGCAAAATCTGGTCAGAACATTGCGGTGGACCTATCTGGACAATCTGTCAGTTTTGGGGAGCAGGGCTTCCAGTTTGACATTGCAGCTGGGCTCAAAGAGAAGATGTTGAGCGGCATGGATGACATTGCGGCCACAATTGCCGAGAGAGAAAAGATTGAGGCCTTCGAGGTCGCCCATCGACAGAATCAGCCGTGGCTGTTTTCTAAAAATAAACTTTAATTTCAATAGCTTATATAACTTATATGAAAAATTATTCAATATATGCGTTGCCGGGAGATGGCATAGGTGCCGAGGTCATGGCTCCAGCCCTTGAAGTCGCCGCTGCAGCGGCGGAACGCGTTGGGGTTCGCTTGGAGGTGAACCAGGGTTTAGTCGGTGGCATCGCCATTGATGAAACTGGCTCACCATTACCAGCAGAGACTCTGCAACAAGCTGAAGCTGCAGACGCTGTCTTACTCGGTGGCGTTGGCGGTCCAAAATGGGATGATTTGCCCACAGCGGAGCGACCCGAAAAAGGTTTGCTCGGTCTACGCCAGGCACTGGGTTTGTTTGGCAATCTGCGACCAGCCCTACTGTTTGGACCGTTGGCAGCGGCAAGCTCTCTTAAGTCGGAGCTGGTTGCCGATCTAGATATTCTGATCATCCGCGAGCTTACGGGTGGGATTTATTTCGGTGAACCCCGCGGTGTTGAGATTCGCGATAACGAGCGGGTTGGGTTCAATACCCTGGTCTACTCAGAGCATGAAATAGAGCGGATCGCACGTGTTGGTTTTGAGCTTGCCCAGAAACGCGATCGGCGACTCTGTTCGGTCGACAAAGCAAATGTGCTTGAGGTCTCTCAGCTTTGGCGTGAGATAGTGACCTCAGTTGCGGCTGACTATCCGGACGTCGCGCTCTCACACATGTACGTGGACAACGCCGCCATGCAATTGGTTAGGGCGCCAAAACAGTTCGACGTGATCGTGACGGGTAACATGTTCGGCGACATCCTGTCTGACGTTGCCGCTATGTTGACCGGATCTTTAGGCATGCTTCCCTCTGCTTCGTTAGCAGCCACGGGCGTTGGTTTGTATGAACCCGTACACGGCACGGCACCAGATATAGCTGGGCAAAATATCGCCAATCCTCTCGCCATGATCCTCTCAGTTGCGATGATGTATCGCTACAGCTTGGACCAAGGTGAGGCGGCTGATTTGATTGAAGGCGCTGTGGCGAGCGTCTTACAAGCTGGACTCCGAACTGCCGATATTCACAGTGGTGGTGAAGGTGAGACCTTGGTTGGTACACAAGCGATGGCGGATGCTGTCATGGAGGCTTTCGATGGCGGGTGAAACGTTTGATGTCGCAGTGGTCGGTGCGACTGGCGCCGTCGGCGAGGCTCTGATCGAAATATTGGCCGAGCGCGACTTTCCAGTGAACACCTTGCACTTATTGGCATCTGAAAGATCGGCTGGCAAACGGCTGCAATTCAAAGGTAAGAGTGTGCAGGTGCAACGGTTAGACGAGTTTGATTTTAGCCAAGTACAAATTGGTCTTTTTTCGGCAGGTGGTGATATATCGGCTGAATTTGCGCCAATCGCAGCAGCTGCTGGCTGTGTGGTGATCGATAACACGTCTTTCTTTCGCTACGACGATGACATTCCCCTCGTTGTTCCGGAGGTAAATCCCAATCGGATATCTGAATTTGTTAACCGCAATATCATTGCCAATCCAAATTGCTCCACCATCCAGATGATGGTTGCGTTGAAGCCAATTCATGACGCAGTCGGGATAGAACGCATTAACGTGTGTACCTATCAAGCCGTTTCCGGCGCAGGTGCCGGTGGTGTTCGAGAATTGGCTGGGCAGACCGCGAATTTGTTGAACGGAAAAGAGATAGAAACCGATGTCATGCCGGTCCAGATCGCCTTCAACGCGATTCCGCAAATCGACAAATTCCAAGACAACGACTACACCAAAGAGGAAATGAAGATGGTGTGGGAAACGCAGAAGATCCTTGAAGATGACAGCATTAGAGTCAACCCAACCTGTGTCAGGATACCGGTATTTTACGGGCATTCAGAAGCAGTTCACATTGAAACGCGCGCGCCGATCGAGGTTGCCGAAGTAGAGGCGCTACTTGCACAATCCAATGGCCTGACAGTGTGTCCGCGCGAGGAGTATCCAACAGCAATTGGTCACGCTGCGGGACAGGATGGCGTTTTTGTTGGTCGCATACGCAAAGACATTTCTCATCCAAATGGCATTAACCTCTGGGTTGTGTCAGACAACGTTCGCAAAGGTGCAGCACTAAACAGTGTAGAGATTGCCGAGTTGTTGGTACGCGAGCATCATTTTGCTGGGTGATAGCAGGTAGCTGTGTGTGTAGGCAATTAAGTTGCGGACGAAACCTTTTTGTAAGGTTTTGACCCGCAATTTTGCTACGTGTGCCCCCTAATATGGTTCATTCTGGGTTATCTTTACTTAGATAACATAGTTCTCGACATGACGTCGGGCACCAGCTGTTTGCTGGGATTGTTGATCGAAGTTAAAACTTTATGGACACACGGATTTGCGAAGTAGTAACCGCCTCTATTTGAACAGTATTTCTTCCAACGAACTAAACAGGAGGGTCTTGCCTATGATCCGAAGCAAGTGCCTAAGGGTTGTATTGGCACTCATTGCACCCGTCGTCATGTTTTCCCCGCAGGTTGCGTGGTCACTTGGCCTGGGTGAAATTGAAGTTGATTCCGCACTGAACGAGAAGTTTGCGGCGTCGATCACCTTGTCTGAAGCTCGAGACCTTCAGGAAAGTGAGATCGTCGTTTCTCTTGCATCTCGCGAAGATTTCGAACGTGTAGGCGTCGAACGCTTTCACTTTCTAACCTCGTTAGATTTCGAAATTGACGTCAGTGGCCCGGATCCGATTGTACGACTATCAAGTACTCAGCCAATTTCTGAACCCTATCTCAATTTCATCGTAGAAGTCCTATGGCCAAAAGGTCGACTCTTAAAGGAGTTCACCGTACTTCTTGATCCGCCTACCTTTAGTGCAGCCGCTGCACCAAAGGTGGTGGCTCCGGTGGAAACAATCACTGAACGTGCGCAGTCACCGGCTACTCAGCCACGACAAGCACCGACTCGGGTTGCCCTGGATAGGCAACCCGCGGTCACACCCAGTCCGAGACCCAGAGACGGACAAACTGGTGAAATACTTACGACGACGGATGACACACTGTGGAAGATCGCTAATCGAACTCGAGCGGGTGAGGTTAACGTCAATCAGCAAATGCTTGCAATCCAGGACCTGAATCCGCGCGCATTTATCCGCAATAACATCAACCTACTAAAGGCAGGCTACAACCTTGCTCTGCCAACAGAAGAGCAAGCGCTTGCTCTTTCTACGAATCAAGCGCAAGCGGCAGTCTCAGAACAAACAAACGCTTGGCGCAATCCAAGTGATCTGCCTAGCCAACCGGCGCAACAGCAGGTCGCCTCCAGTGACACACTGCAATCGCAAGTAGATGCCACGCCAGAAACACAGCAAGAAGTTGTCCAAGTAGCCTCTGAACAAGGTCAGGTTAGGATCGTTGCTGCGAGCGGGGAATTGGTTCAGGGCGGCGCCGAAGCAAGCCCTGAAAGTGGCCAGCTCATAGAAGAAAATGAAACCTTGAATCGACAAGTCGATGAACTGAAGTATCAGCTCGATCGCGAACAGGAATTAGCGTCAAACCAAGTTGAACTTAAGTCGCGCGAACTTGAAGTGAAGGATCAAGAACTCGCGGCACTACAGAACCGTTTGGAAGAGCTCGAAAAAGAAATGACCTCGAGGCAACAAAACCAAGCCACTCCGACCCAAGCCGAGGCAGTGCCGATTTGGCAATCGCCCCTGGTTTTAGGTGGGATTATCGGTGTCTTAGTTTTGCTGCTTGCATTCGTGTTACTCAAGAATCGCCGCACGGATGAAGACGAAGAAGATTACGATGCACGCTATGAAGACGAAGATATAGATGATACCGACGCCTATGCGGATAACAGCTCGGCAATTGAGCCAAGTATTGGTCATGAAGAAAGTGAGAGCGTCGAAGCTGATGTTGGCCAAGATAAAGAGTCGTACGAAGACGATCTTCTTGACGGACTTGATGTTGACGACGTCGAAGACGAGTCTCAAGCTCCAGACGTTGTCGCGGAGAACGACGGCAACGCAGAAACCAGCGATGTAATTGGAGAAGCTGATATCTATGTTGCCTATGGGCGGCATGGACAAGCCGTTAGCTTGCTCGTCGGTGCGCTAAATCAAGAACCGAATCGCCACGATGTCAGACTCAAATTGCTTGAGGTATGCGTTGATGCTGAAGATCCTGGTTTGTTCAGCGAGCATGCGGACTACCTGGTCGACAATTGCGATGATGAAGATATTCTCCTTGCGTGCCGAGACCTAGAGGCGCGATTAAATGACCAGGTTTCAGTCTTAGAAGAATCGGAAGGTGAGGATTCCCCCTCAAGTGCTGATGAGGTCTCAGATGAATTCGAATTAGAGGATGAGGAAGACATCCTGAGTGTCGATGAGTTAGCGGAGACGCCCACAGACGGTTCAGATGAAGTTACTAAGGAAGACGAGTTTGAGCTAGAGTTTGACGCAGATGAGGCATCTAGCACGGTGGGCGACGTGTCAGAACCAGACGAGATCGAAGAGACTTCTGAGAAGTCTGATGATGAAGAAATTTCTCTCGGCGGCGATCTAGGCATCGATTTCGATCCAGATCAAAACGAAGATGAAAGTTCTGGTTCTGAGTCTTTGGATTTATCTGAGCTCGATGCTCTGGAAGCAGCGGAAGACGATCGAAACGCACCCGCTGGACAAGAACATGAAGACGCCATCGAGGTGGACACTGATGAGTCGGAAATGGAAGACTTTGAGTTTGAAGCTGAGGGAGACGCGGACATCAACGCGACCAAGATCGATCTTGCTGAAGCCTATATCGACATGGGTGATGGCGACGGCGCCCGAGACATCTTGAATGAAGTGTTAGGAGAAGGAACGCCTGAGCAACAAGCACGCGCACAGGAGCTTCTTAGCAGCATCGACAAGTGAACTGCTGGGCCCTCGGCTTAAGCTATGACGGGACCCCATTTCACGGCTGGCAATTGCAAAGCGATGTACCCTCGGTACAAGGCGAACTCGAAAGCGCTTTAGCTCAAATCGCCGTTGAACCGATACGTGTGCACGCTGCTGGTCGAACTGATCGGGGTGTGCATGCAACTTCGCAAGTTGTTGGCTTTCACACGAACCAAGAAAGAAGCCCTAAAACCTGGTTGAGAGGTTTAAACGGACTCACTAGTGAATCGATACGAGTTCAGTGGGTGCGAGCCGTTGATGCTGACTTTCACGCGCGTTACTCGGCGGTTTCAAGACGTTACCACTACGTCTTTGTCGACCAAGATCGCTATCCGGATCCGCTGCTGCGAAGTCGTGCTTGGCACTGCGGCCCGCTCGATGCAGACGTAATGCATCGCAGCGCACAGGCATTGCTTGGCGAGCAAGACTTTACCTCTTTTCGCGCCGCTGGCTGCCAGTCTACGACCCCGATGCGGCGAGTGAATCGGTGTACGGTGACTCGATCTGGGTGCTTTGTCGTTATGGAGATTCAGGCCAACGCGTTCTTACTACACATGGTCCGAAACATAGCGTCTGGCTTGCACGATGTTGGTAGAGGCACCGCCGTTCGATCGATTGCTGATACGCTAGCGCTTAAAGATCGTGCTGAGGTCGGAATTACGGCACCCCCAGGAGGCTTGTATTTCACTGATGTGGCGTACTCTGGCTACGATTTCCCCCGCGGGCAACTACCGACATTTCTAGGTGCTTTAAACCCGGCTTAACAGTCGCTAGACTTGCGGCCTTTACGCGCGAGTCATGTCTCAAAGTAATCCAGTTAGCCTCCGCCCCGACGGTAACACGTGGTGCAAAATATGCGGTATTACGCAGCCTGAACATGCGCGACTTTGTTCGCAGCTGGGTGCTGATGCCATTGGTTTGGTGTTCGTGGACACAAGCCCAAGAGCCATCAGTATGGACGCCGCTCGCCGTGTAGCTCGCGCCGCCAATATCACGCGCATAGGATTGTTTGTAGATGCTGAACCCGCGTTGGTTACAGATGCGATACGAACGTGCGATCTGGATGTACTGCAATTTCAAGGTGATGAAAATCCGGGCTATTGCGAAGGGTTTGGGCGCCCCTATGTAAAGGCTGTTCGAGTTCAGGCAGATACCGATATACAGCAACTGACTCAAAGCTTTGCTTCCGCGATGGCGTTGCAATTAGACGCATTCGTTGAGGGTGTCGCGGGCGGCACTGGGCAGCAGTTCGAATGGGACCTGTGGCCCAGCAAGGTAGATCTTCCGCTCATTTTGGCAGGCGGGTTACGCCCAGATAATGTCGGTGCGGCGATCAAAAGACTTAAGCCTGCTGGTGTTGATGTCAGTGGTGGTGTCGAGACTGAGGTTAGGGGTGAAAAGGATCCCGAGCGAATAAGAAAATTTGTCCAAGAGGTACGTAATGTCAGCTAACGATGGAAGTAACTACGCTCAGCCCTCCACTGATGGACACTTTGGTGTTTTTGGTGGCCGGTTTGTTGCTGAAACGTTAACGCACGCGCTTGATGAGCTCGAAGCGCTTTACGAGTCCGCGCGCCACGACCCCGACTTTCAAGCAGAACTTGCTGCGGACATGAAACACTATGTCGGTCGTCCAACGCCACTGTACTTTGCGGAGCGCCTCACCGGGGAACTTAACGGACCACAAATCTATCTAAAGAGGGAAGATTTAAACCACACAGGTGCGCACAAAGTCTGTAACACAATTGGCCAAGCCTTGTTGGCTAAGCGGATGGGTAAACCCAGGGTGATCGCAGAAACCGGTGCTGGCCAGCACGGCGTAGCGACAGCAACGGTCGCCGCGAGACTTGGCTTGGAATGTGAAGTTTATATGGGAGCGGAAGACGTTGCTCGACAGAGTCTCAACGTGTACCGGATGAAACTTTTAGGTGCGAAAGTGATTTCCGTGCAATCGGGCACGAAGACGCTTAAAGATGCAATGAATGAAGCAATGCGGGATTGGGTCACGAACGTTGACGACACCCACTACATTATAGGGACCGTCGCTGGACCACATCCCTATCCGATGCTCGTACGAGATTTTGCTTCGCAAATAGGGACGGAGGCCCGTGAACAGATATTGGATCAAGCAGGTAGGCTCCCAGACGCATGCGTGGCTTGCGTAGGCGGTGGTTCCAATGCCATGGGTTTGTTTTATCCATTCATCGACGACCTTGATGTTGACTTGATCGGCGTCGAAGCGGCTGGACATGGTCTCGAAACCGGTGAGCACGCCGCGCCGCTCAATGACGGTACGATTGGTGTTCTACACGGTAACCGCACCTATTTGATGGCCAATGAAGACGGGCAAATAATTGGCACCCATTCCATTTCGGCAGGTCTAGACTATCCAGGTGTCGGGCCAGAACATTCGTATTTGAAGGACATTGGCCGAGCGCGTTATGGCAGCGCGACGGATGAAGATGCTATGGCTGGCTTTCGACTCCTTAATCGCACCGAAGGGATTTTACCCGCCCTGGAATCCAGTCACGCTATCGGTTGGATGGCGAAGAATGCGGGGGAATACAGTTCGGATCAGATTGTGTTGATCAATTTGTCAGGTCGAGGGGACAAAGATATTAATACGGTCGCGGCCATCGACGGGATAGAACTGTAATGACACGAATTCAACGCCTGTTCGAAAACTTGGGTGAGCGTAGAGCACTAGTTACTTTCGTCACCGCAGGTGATCCAACCATTGACCACACTGTGGCGGCGATGCATGCATTAGTTGCAGGAGGGGCAGACCTCTTGGAACTCGGTATACCTTTTTCAGACCCTGAAGCTGAAGGCCCTGCTATTCAGGTATCGAGCGAAAGGGCATTGGCAAATGGTATGACGCTCGCCAAGACGCTAGATATGGTCGCGGAGTTTCGGCAAACCGATGCGGACACACCCGTGGTGTTAATGGGCTACCTGAACTCCGTTTTGGCGATGGATGATTTTGCCAATCGAGCACAAACCACTGGTGTCGATGGTTTGATCATGGTGAATTTGCCACCGGAAGAGTCCGCCGAACTTCGCTCCGAACTGGCTCAGCATAAGATCGATTTGATTTTCCTGTTGGCACCCACAACGACGAATGAGAGAGCGCAGTTCATATTGAATAATGCATCCGGTTTCGCCTACTACGTTTCCTTGAAGGGGATTACGGGAGCTAATAACTTGAACGTTGACGAGGTCGCAAAACGTATGGCGTCGCTTAAGTCTATGAGCGATGTACCGGTCTGCGTAGGCTTTGGCATTAAAGATCCAGAGACGGCTGCGGCAGTAGGCGCGCACGCTGATGGGGTTGTGGTCGGCAGTGCCTTGGTCAACTTGATGGCAGCCCATGCGGATGATGTGGAACAAAGTTCAGCAGCACTGCGATCCATTGTTGCGGATCTTCGGGCGGGGCTAGACCGAGCTTGAACGACTATAGAGGAGAACCGGCGAGCTTGGATGCATGGCTCGAGTATGTCACGCGTTTGCACTGGCAGACAGTTGGCATGGGCCTCGAACGGATGGAGGAAATGGTCGCGCGACTCGAACTGCAACGTCCTGCGCGACATGTAATCACAGTTGCGGGAACGAATGGCAAGGGCAGCACATGCCACGCCGTAGAGCAGTTGTTATTAGGATCAGGCCACACAGTTGGGACGACCCTGTCACCCCACATAGATCGTTTTAATGAACGAATTCGCCTGCATGGCCAGGAGTTGAGTGATGCCGAAATCTGTCAGGCTTTTGCAGCTGTCGAAGCTGCGCGCGGCGATCTCACGCTAACCTATTTCGAATATTCAACGATCGCCGCATTATGGGTCTTTAGCCAGGCTAAGCTTGATTTCGCAGTGCTGGAGATAGGCTTGGGCGGACGCTTAGATGCTTTCAATGTAATCGATGCGGATACGGCCATCATCACAACCATTGGCTTCGACCACCAGGAGCTACTTGGAGACACGCTTGATGCAATCGGTGCCGAGAAGGCAGGGATACTGCGATCCGGGCAAAAAGTGACACTAGGAATCGATATGCCAAATTCAGTGGTAAACCGGTGTGCAGATCTGGAACTGGTGCCGAGTGTCTTTGGTCGACACATGACAGTAACCGAACAACCATCCACGCAGACCTGGACTTATGCGAGTTCTGAACGAAAGATCCGATCGATACCAATCGGTCAATGTGGACCAACAAACATAGCGCTTGCTTTTCGAGCAGTCGGATTAACCGGCGCTCTAGACGAGATCGCTACCGAGGATCAAGAAGATTTGCTTCGCGAAGTTTCACAGAGGCTGACTGTCGACGGCCGTCTGCAAAAATTCGATTGGGAAGGGCGCACCATTATTTGTGATGTTGCCCACAACCCAGCTGGGGTTTCCTTTCTCTGTGACGAGCTCGAGTTGCGAGGTATTGATCCAGACCTAGTCGTTTGCGGAATGCTGACCGGCAAAGACCACCGCGAAGTTTACAAAGTAGTCCGAGCGAGGCTCGGCGGTCAGTGGGCATTTATGGATACTTTTGGCGACAGAGGTATGTCAGCAAATGATCTTGACGAATCTGTTGGTCTGGCGGCTAGCGGGGTTCATGAAACCGACTCGAACAAGCTCGTGGCACAAGCGGGCGGCTTAGCCGGTTTTCTGTCATCGGCTTCCAAGGAAGGGGATGTTATCCTCGTTTTCGGATCGTTCAATGCCGTAGAACAAAGCCGAATGCTCATGAAAAAACAAACTGGTACAGCGTAGCGTGCAAGAAAGGACCCGCTATCGAATCTCAGGATCGTTGTTTCTTATTGCGCTCGCGGTGATCTTCCTGCCGATGTTGTTCGATGATCAGGACCGACCGATTGCTGCAATACCTGCTGAACCTGAGCAAACCACACCCAAGCAATTGCCCCCCTACGAGGAGGTCGTTCCGAGTAGCGACGTTGTTGCAAGAGTAGAAGAGCTACGATCGGAAGTCGACAGCGAGGGTTTTAGCACGTCAACAAAGGAGCGGATTGGTGAGCCGATCCTCCTAACCAGATCTAGTGAGACGGAAATCTGGGCAGTGCAGGCGGCCAGTTTTGCCAAGGTCGAAAACGCTCGTAACTTCCGCCAAGAGTTACGTGACGGAGGTTTTGAAGCCTTTGTTTCGTCAGCTAAAAATAACGGTGGCACGATTATGCATAGAGTGGCCGTCGGTCCCATGCTCAAGCAGAGTGATGCCGAGGAAATCGCTGCCACTATTGGCCAGCGTTTCGATGTTGCACCCCAACTTGTTGAGATGATCCCATAGTGAGTTTTGCCACCCTTGATATTGTGATTGCTGTGGTCGTCCTGTTGTCTGCAATCATAGGTTTGGTACGTGGTCTGGTAAAAGAAGTGTTGTCGTTGGTTTCCTGGGCAGCGGCGTTCATTGTTGCGATCTTTTTTTCCACCGAACTCGGTGAGATCTTACCCGCGGCGTGGGGTTCGGTCGCTTTGCGCCAAGCGATTGCGTTCGTAATATTGTTTGTCGGGACGCTAGTTCTGGCTGGCGTTTTGCAGTGGTTAATCGGCCAGTTGATTGAGACTACGGGCCTGAGTGGTACAGACCGCTTCTTAGGCTTCTTGTTTGGGAGCGCTCGGGGTTTGTTGATTGCGTTGGTGGTTTTGGTGGGTCTGGAACAGATAGCGAGTGAAGCTACTTGGTGGCAAGAAGCACGACTACCACAGGAAATTCTCGCATTCGAGGATGAAATGCGAGAGCTCTTTGGGCAGGCGCAGGTTTTCGTCGAAGAAGACATTATCCAAAGGCAGGGTATTTAAATTCGAATCCCTTACCGATCTGAGGACAAATAGATTGTTGATGACGCAAGGGCTCTCTAGAATGGCCTTGCCGACCCTTCATGTTTCTCTGGGTTTGGTCAATGCAAGAGAGGCTCACTAGCTTATGTGCGGAATCGTAGGAATCGTCTCTCACAAGGATGTTAATCAGGAAATCTATGACGCTCTAACTGTGTTGCAGCATCGAGGCCAAGATGCTGCAGGCATGGTAACTAGCGACGGACGAACCTTGCATTTGCGCAAAGGCAACGGCTTGGTGCGAGATGTTTTTCGTGAAAACCATATGCTGCGGCTTGAAGGTAATGTGGGTATCGGCCATGTTCGCTACCCGACAGCCGGTAGTTCTAGTTCGGCCGAAGCGCAGCCGATGTATGTGAACTCGCCGTATGGCATTACGTTGGCACACAACGGTAATCTGACAAATGCTGAATCGCTGAAATCCGATCTTTTCGCTGAAGATCTTCGCCACATAAATACCAATAGTGATTCCGAAGTTTTGCTCAACATTTTGGCCCACGAGCTTCACTTACAACGTGTCCTGAACCCAACACCAACAGACATATTCAAAGCGGTTGCTGGTGTCCATCGTCGTTGCCAAGGCGCCTATGCAGCAGTAGCGATGATCATCGGATGCGGTGTGCTTGGTATTCGTGATCCGTATGGTATTCGCCCGCTGGTTTACGGGCGCAAAGAGACGGATGAGGGTTATGACTATATGCTGGCGTCCGAATCTGTTGCCTTGGACTCACTCGGGTTTGAGTTGATCGATGACGTGGCACCCGGCGAAGCAGTATTCATTACTAACGACGGCCAAATCTATCGCGAGCAATGCGCTGACAAGACAAGACTCGTGCCATGCATTTTTGAGCACGTGTACCTAGCTCGTCCAGATTCGATCATGGATGAGGTATCGGTGTACAAAAGTCGATTGCGGATGGGTGAGCACCTTGCCGATAGCATCCTTTCTCGATATAGCCAAGATGAGCACGATATCGATGTCGTGATTCCCATTCCAGAAACTGGGCGTACCGCTGCCTTACCGCTCGCCCATCGTTTGAACGTGAAGTATCGCGAAGGTTTTGTTAAAAATCGTTACATCGGCCGAACCTTTATCATGCCTGGCCAGAGTCAACGTCGCCGTTCGGTAAGGCAAAAGTTCAACACCATTGAACTTGAGTTCAAAGACAAGAATGTCCTGTTGATTGACGATTCGATTGTTAGAGGCACCACTACCCAACAAATAATCCAAATGGCGAGGGATGCCGGTGCCCGGAAGGTCTACGTTGCATCGGCTGCACCTGCGATTAAGTACCAAAACGTATATGGCATTGATATGCCATCCTGCGAGGAATTTGTTGCGCACAACCGCACAGAAGAGGAGGTCGGTCGCATGCTTGGTGCGGATTGGCTAGTTTATCAGAAGCTCAATGACCTGAAATCCAGTGCAATGGAAGGTAATCCCAATATCGATGATTTTGAGTGTTCGACCTTAGATGGCCATTACGTGACTGGTGACATAGATGACACGTATCTTGAGCAGTTATCCTTGACTCGCAACGACAGAATGAAACAACAACGTGAAGCCCAATCCGCAACGGATTCCAACGTTCTCGAGCTCCACAACCACGCCTAAGTCAGGCGCGCGGCGGGACGATGTGAAGGAACAGATCGAAACGCTCATCGGTACGCTCAACACCGTACTTCTGGGTAAAGAACAGCAAATCAAACTCAGTTTGGCATGCCTTTTTGGCCGTGGGCATTTGCTCATAGAAGATTTACCCGGCATGGGCAAGACACTGCTCTCGCACGCTTTGGCGCGTGTGCTTGGCTTGAGCTACAACCGAATCCAGTTTACCTCTGATGTGCTGCCCTCGGACATTATCGGGGCAACGATATTTGATAAAAACGAAAATGGCTTTCGGTTTGTGGAGGGGCCACTCTTTGCCCAGCTCATATTGGCTGATGAGATAAATCGAGCCACCCCAAAGAGCCAGAGTGCCTTACTAGAGGCGATGGAAGAACGCCAAGTTACTCACGATGGCAAGACCCTCCTGTTGCCCGAACCGTTTTTTGTCATCGCTACACAAAACCCTTCAACTCAGGCCGGAACCTTTCCCCTGCCTGAGTCTCAATTGGACCGTTTTCTCATGCGAGTTGAGTTAGGTTACCCAGAGCCTGCGGCCGAGCGAGAGCTTCTCCTGTCGGGTGACAGACGCGAACGTCTACAGGAACTTGATCCTGTGATTTCATTGGCCGAGCTCAATGAAATACAGGCGGGTGTAGACCAAATTGGCGTCTCAGAACCTTTGATTGACTATGTGCAACGACTGATCGCATTTTCGCGGCAAGGCAACGAATTCGCCTATGGGTTATCGCCTCGCGGTGCGCTGGCATTGTTGCAAAGCGCTAAAGCGTGGGCACTCATACACGACCACACGCATGTCGTGCCTGAGGATGTACAAGCTGTATTACCGAGCGTGGTTGAGCACCGACTGCGAGAATCCGCGGACTTCGCAGGTAACAGCGGTGGTGCACTTGCGCAGAAACTTCTTGGTAGTGTTGACGTAGTCGCCTAAAACTTCGAGGTTTCGAATGGAACACGCGGTGGCATCAGAGCAAACAAGCTCATCTCCTAAGGAAGCAGTAAACCGATCTGTACTGGGGCATCGTTTTGCATCTTGGCTAGATCGACGAATTCCACCCGGCGCCATAATCAAGCTTAGCCAAGCGAATATCTTTATTTTCCCAACTCGAGCTGGTTTTGTGTTCGGTGCTTTGTTGATCGTGTTGATACTTGGTGCGATTAACTATCAAAATGCACTTGTCTACGGTGTCGCTTTCAGCCTAGGCAGCATGTTCATCGTCACAATCTTATACACGTTTCGGAACCTATCGGGACTGACCCTTGAGCTTGCTGAGTCGGATGTGGGCTTTGTTGGCGAAGACTTGCAATTTAACGTCAGAGTCGAGCGCCCCAAAGGTCGAGGGCGAGAAGGTATTCAAATTGGTTGGCCCGAAGGTTTTAAACAGTGGGTCGAGGTATTTGAAACTGAGGCAGCGATCGTACGTTTGTATGTTAAAGCCGACAGACGTGGCTGGTTGAAGCCCGGCCGAATGTTGGTTGAAACATACTATCCCCTAGGTCTGCTTAGGGCGTGGACCTGGGTGGATATCAAAGCGCGAGGCCTTGCCTACCCGAAGCCAATTTTTCAAGAAATCTCAAATCGTCAATCTTCGCGCCGCAAGGATGAGGGTGAGTTGGTCGATCCGCTTGGTTCTGACGACTTCGTGGACATTAGAGAATACAAAGCCGGTGATCCAATCAAAAATATCATTTGGCGCTCGTTTGCTCGAACTAACGAGCTCGTCGTAAAACGCTACGCAAGCTATGTTGAGCCACGCTTATGGTTTGATTTCCAGGATATTGCAGGGGACACAGAAGAGCGCTTAAGTCGATTGACTGGTCTTGCGTTGAAGGCGACTCGAAGTGATAGAGAGTTTGGCTTGAGAATTCCAGGTCTCGAAATCCCACCGGGAGTGGGCCAGGTACATCTTGATCGCGTGCTCAGAGAGCTTGCACTGTACGGGCAAGATAGGTCTGTCGATGGTTAAGCGCCATGCGGGAGCAGGGATAGCTGAGCAAATTCCGCGCAACAGCCTCGCTTTGCTGATGGTCGCCCAGTTAGTTGTCGTCATACCCTTGGCAAGCTACGTCTCGATTTGGATAGTTGGTGTGTGCTTGTTCAGTGGATACTGGCGGACGCAAGTCTACCGAGGTCGCTGGGGCTATCCGCCAACGTGGGTCAAAGCGATACTTGTTGTCGCATCCTTTGCCGGTCTCGCAATATCAGGTTACCGCGCCTTCACGTTGGAGGCAGCGACGTCATTGCTTGTCCTTGCTTTCGCGCTGAAGCTCATTGAGATGCGCAATCGGCGCGATGCGTTCTTGGTGATTTTTCTTTGCTATTTTTTGACCGCTAACGCTTTCTTATTCGATCAGTCTATTGCGATGGCGATCTATCAGGTCTTTGCGGTTATCGTCGCAACGGCAGCGCTGGTGGGTCTCAATCAGTTGCAATCAAGGGTCAGGCCTCTGGCAAGCTTTTGGACTGCTGGCGGATTAGTTTTGCAGGCGCTCCCGTTGACGCTGGTGTTGTTTCTACTTTTTCCTCGTATTGGTCCGCTGTGGTCCGTGCCGCTGCCAAATGCCGCAACGACTGGGTTGTCAGACAAAATAACGCCTGGCGATGTGGCCAGTCTTAGTCAGTCGGACGATCTTGCTTTCCGGGTACTATTTGAAGGCGAAGTGCCGCGCAATCGTGATCTCTATTGGCGCGGTCTAGTTTACAGCCATTACGAGCAAGGTACTTGGTCGGTAGGTCCCGCACTCCCGGTAGTTGCGAAGCCGAACTCTGATGCGAGTGAATTCGCCTATCAGATCTTTCTAGAACCGACCCAAAGTCGTTGGTTGTATGCGTTGGATACACCGACTGATTTCAGTCCCAAAATTGAAATGCTGCGCGACTTTAGATTGTTAAGCCATGACCCGGTTCGTTCAGTGCTTCGTTATCGGGTTGAAACTGACCGCGAGGTAGTTCTCGATCCCGAACTTCCGGGCTGGCTACGGCGCAGAGAGTTGGCACTACCCGAGGGGGATAATCCGCGCATGCGATCTTACGCTGCTTCTCTCCAAGCCACGTACAACCACCCCAGCGACATGGTTATGGCGATGATGCGTGAGTTACAAAACGACTTCGTCTATACGTTACAGCCGCCAACGTTACCGACTCGGGATGGTATAGATGCGCTTTGGTTCGATACACAAGCTGGATTTTGTAGTCATTTTGCTGGGGCCATGGTCTTCACGTTACGAGCGGCTGGCATTCCCGCCCGAATGGTTGGTGGGTATCAAGGCGGTGAAATAAATCCGGTGACCGGTCATGTGGTTGTTCGCCAATACCTCGCCCACGCGTGGGTTGAGTATTGGGTGGCAGAACGAGGCTGGGTGCGGGTTGACCCTACATCAGCGGTCGCGCCTGAACGAGTCGAGAGTGGTCTGCGTGCGGCACTCTCTAACAATGAACGATCAGCATTGTCGATATTTACTACTGCCCGAATGGGTCAGGGGGCTATTCTAACCGACATTTTGCAATGGGCAGATTCCTTAGAACATCAGTGGAATCTATGGGTTGTTGGCTACGATGCTGATACCCAATCTTCGGTGCTGAAGGATCTGCTCGGAAAGATTACGCCTCTAAAAATAGGTATCGCCATAGCCGTCGGTGGCGGGGTGAGTTTGTTGTTTGTCAGCGTTGCACTTTTTTGGCGGCGCAGACCAGTGGGTCGGCACCCCGCAGCGCGCGACTATAGTAGTTTTTGTTTGCGTATGGATCGACTCGGACTCGGTCGGGAGCCTGGCGAAACTCCGGCGATTTATTTGGCTCGACTGGCAGCTATTGCAAAGTTAGATGGCGCTCAAGATGAAAATCTTGTGCAACGTGCGCTATACGACCCCGAAGCCCCACGTTCGACAATGCGTGCGTTACAACAGTGGTTGCGTCGGTTGCAGATAAATCTTTTGTTTGCGCTGCGTAGAACTTAATCGCAAGTTCGCCGCAAAATTGTCTTGCTCAAAATGCGTGAGAGCGCGATCCTTAACAGGCCTTAGTCGCATCACCCAGCGAGACCTTGAAAAGAAAACTTACCCCCTGTATGGGCATTTGCTCTACCACCTACGGTGACCTGGTTTGTCGCGGTTGCAAACGCTTCGCGCATGAAGTGATTGACTGGAATGTATATGATGCGGATCAGCGCGAAGCAATTTGGCGTCGCCTGGAAGGGATGCGCGGTCAGATTGTCGGTCGCGTTTTTATGATTGTCGACATATGGGTCTACCTCGCTTTCTGTCGTGAGCAGAGACTGCCCACCACAATAGAAACCAAAGCACTCGATGATGTGCTTGCCTCGCTCGTGCGAAACAACAACAAGATTTCTGCTGCGGGTCTTGCCTTGAAGTCGGACGGCGAGATCGAGCTGGGGTCAGATCCAGACGCATTAGAGGTTATGAAGCGCATCGATGTGGTTATCTACGGACAAGCGCTCGCTAACTACGAACGCAATTTTCGAGTTAGTTCAGCGTGATTGTTCGTGCGCCCTGACATACAGCCAGTGCTTGAGTTTTTGCATGTGCCGACACCGGCGGGGTGGTCGGAGATGGCATGTGAACAAACGGCAGTGTTACTCAGCGACCATGCTAACTGCGAAAAAAAAGCAGCGAGCTCGGCGCTTGGCATCACGTACCGCTACATCGGCGAGCGGACGCTCCTACATCAGATGTCCCGTCTTGCACGTGAAGAGTTGCGCCACTTCGAGCAAGTTCTAGATTTGATGGAACAGCTAGATATTCCCTATGAAGATGTTACCGCGAGCCGATATGCGGGTGGACTGCATCGGCTTGTGCGCAAGGGTGAGCCAGATCGTCTGGTGGATGTGCTCATTCTCGGTGCCGTGGTCGAAGCGCGTTCCTGTGAGCGTTTTTATCAACTTGCGCAGGTGTTGCCTGCGCCGATCGCTTCGCTGTATGGGCAGCTAATAAACTCCGAGGCGCGCCACTTCGCGGACTATCTCAAACTAGCGGCACAGTATGGTGATGTCAGTGGTCGACTCCCAGCGTTTTTGGCTGCAGAAGCTGAATTGATTGCATCGCCAGATGACGAGTTTCGCTTTCACAGTGGAGTGCCAGCTTAGGCCTTTACGGTGAATAACTCGTAGGGTCGAGATAGCGGAAAACAAAAGAGTTCAAATTTGTCGTCGTCTTGGTGAAGTCCCCACCCGCATCGCTCCCAGGCGCCAAGGACATAACGCGTAGTACCGCCCAGACGGTGAATACCAGGTCGATGGGTGTGTCCATGGATCATAGTCATCGCAGCGGTCTCGGCAAACTGAGCCTGCGTCACGGCAGCGTTCACGTCCATGATATTGGCTGACTTGTTACTATTCTCAGCCTTGCTTTGAGCTCTTAACATTTGGCCAAGAGCTTTTCGTTCTGACAGAGTTTTGCTGAGAATGTCGGATTGCCATGCATCCGATCGAAACATCGATCGCATCTGCTGGTAGGCAGCATCGTCAGTACAGTACGCGTCGCCATGAGTGAGTAAAAGACCGTCTTCGGTGAGAAAAGGGTCGGCGTTTAAACAGACCCCGGCTTGCTTGGCAAATTTGTCGCCAAACAAGAAGTCACGATTCCCATGCATGACAAAAACATCGCAGTGTTCGGATGCTTGGGAGAGAACCGAGTTTAGAGAGATAGCAATTTGTGCATCATCGTCGTCGCCGATCCACATCTCAACTAAGTCACCTAACAAGTGGATCTCGTCAACGAATCTGCATTCACTAAGCATCAACTCTTTGAAACGCAAAAATACTCGGCTTTCTGGTTCTTCGAGGTGCAAATCGGAGATGAATAGGCGTGTCGTCACGAAAGCTTGATCCCTTGATTAACTTTAGCTGCGAGCAACGTGTTTTCTAGCAGTGCAACTCTAGTCATGGGGCCGACACCGCCAGGTACAGGAGTAATCCACGATGCGACCTCGCTCACAGCGTCAAATTGGACGTCACCGTGGAGTTTGTTGTTCTCCCCACGTGTAATGCCAACGTCTATTACGACAGCGCCGGGTTTAATCCAGTCAGCAGAGACGAGTCCCGGTTTACCGACAGCCGAGACAACTATATCCGCAAGACGTACTTTTTCAGGCGCGTTGCGGGTGAATTTATGCACTGTAGTCACCGAGGCACCGGCAAGTAAGAGTTCCAACCCCATGGGACGACCGACATGGTTGGATGCGCCGATGACAGCGGCATCCAAGCCCTTATATTCGAGCCCGATGTGATCTAACAACATCATGACACCTCGTGGGGTGGCTGATCTAAAAGTCGGTCGACGGATTGCCAGGCGACCGATGTTGTATGCGTGGAAGCCGTCAACATCTTTAGCTGGCGCGATTAGGTCAATAATACGGTGCTCGTCTATATGTTCCGGAAGAGGAGTCTGCACCAACACACCATCGATGCTCGAATCAGCGTTCAGATCGAGAATGCGTGCTTCCAAATCTTCTTGTGTGACGTTTTCGCTAAGGTGTTGCACGATGGAATGAAAGCCCACTTCGTCACAATCTTTACGTTTGCCACGCACGTAGACCTCCGACGCGGGGTCGTTGCCGACGAGGATTACCGCCAAGCCGGGTAAGCGAAAGCCCTGACTGCCCCAATTGGCGACTTCTGCGGCGATGTCGTTGCGCAGCTCGCGAGCGATAGCACGGCCGTTAAGAATTTGCGCGGTCATAGCGGATCCAAAAGGTGCATTCTAAAGCGGATGCGGATTGGACCCAACACTGAATGGTGAAAGATCACTACGACCTGCAATCGTCGCTTTGCGCAACCACAAAAGGTTTAAAAAGGTGTTCACGGATTGACGCTTGCGGTCAGAAGAGTATTATCCCGTCGCCGATCATACGGGGTATAGCGCAGTCTGGTAGCGCGCCTGCTTTGGGAGCAGGATGTCGGGAGTTCGAATCTCTCTACCCCGACCAATTCACTACATGCGCCTGTAGCTCAACTGGATAGAGCATCGGCCTTCTAAGCCGAGGGTTGAAGGTTCGAGTCCTTCCAGGCGTACCAATAAAGACAATCACTGAGCGAAATTCTAAGCATTTTGAGGTCCTTCTGAGGCACCGTTTCCTTGGAACACCCTCTCAATCTCATACGATTCCAGCATAGTGCTCTCATCGTGTTCGGCCATCTCTGCCACCAATCTGGGCCGCAGGCGGCCCTTAAATGCTGATGTGGGTTGATCTCGCCGGGTTTGTACCGGTTTCTTAGTTTTTGAAGCTTGCCAAAGCGCTAACGATCGGGCGGACACTTTTTTTGTAACCGGCGCTAACGATCAAAAAAGCCCGCGCTTGGCGGGCTTCCTCAATAGAGTCCGGAGCTAGCTTCTGCGTCGTCGAGCCAATCCAAGTCCAACTAGACCAAGAGCAAGGAGGCCTAGCGTACCTGGCTCTGGAACAGACACCCGTCCAATGTTGATCGTGACGGTATCAGAGAAGTCGGTATTGGAGAACGTGTTTACGTATGAGCCTACGGTTAGACCCAAAGACACGAACGATTCGCCGAGAATTGTTGCAGCTCCTGCAATTGCAGCCCCAGATATATACCCAGCCGGTAGACCAAGGACAGGATCGGTAAAAAGAACCAGAGCGTCACCGCTAGTGGAGCTTAAACCAATGAAGCTACCACCAGGTCCGAACGGGACATAGCTGGCGACATCAAGGGAGTAGGTGTCGACTGAGCCATCTGTACCGAATGCTCCCAAGGTAGGCAAAATCCCGTTGTAGCCTATAAAGGTACCGAAATACCCCTGCGTCGCATTCAGATCGAAATCTCCAGAAAACGATATTTCTACGTTTCCAGCAGATTCAGCGAAATTGATAATAATCCCGGCATTGGACGCGGATGCGGTGAATAGCATAGCCAAACCCACCAACGAGGCTGCGATTTGGCTAGAGATGGACTTTTTGATAGTCATTTAGTTTTTCCATAGTTCAGCAAAGATGCCATATTTATGCACAACTAGTGCCACATTCTACGATCATAGTACAATCAACGACTTGCGAATATTTTTCTGTTCCGATTCTTATCGTGTGTAAAGTGATGGCTACAGTTAAACCGAATTGCTGTTGGATTTGTTTACACCTGGCGGCTGGGATTGCAGTGTGTCGTCCACATCAATCTTTTTTGGGATGAATTGCTCTGGTGTTTCTCAGTCACTTATGATTCTTTTCGTTGAATAGAGGTTGTTTGATGTGTGGGCTGGGGTGCCCTAGCTTTCCTGGAGCGCTTTTGTATTGGGCTTCTCCTGCTTACGAAAGCAGATTTGAAAGCTAGACTTATGGTCAAGCGCGCTAAGCAACATCGTTCACCCCGCGTTCTCCCCATACGGCTAGCAGGGCACCGTTGTTTCCTAGAGTGGCATCACGCTCCACCATGGCTAGTCACGCCTACGTATTGAGAGCTTGAAGGACTTTACGCTTTCGTAGGTTCTGGCTTTGCCTATTCTTTGTGGCGAAGCCTAGTTTTTCGAGGCGGATGCGATCCTTTCCTCATTAATGTAGACAACCCCTTGGTCAGGTAGACCGTTAGCTAGCGGCGCCGCGTAACCTAGCCCAGAGCCCGTTCCAGAAAGTTGCATAGCATTCACAGTTCGATTGCAATCGACGACCTATGAACTATTTCGTAACCGGCCCTCGCGTATTGGCAGACCTCCATTTGGGTTGGTGTGAGAGAGAAAAGTGGGGCACCGATGCGGGGCACTTTTCGTAAAAAAGAGGCACCGGAAAAGTTGATTGTGCGTACACACATGTGTACAAATGCACGCCCTGGAAAACTCGAGTCCTTCCAAGCGTACCAGTTGGTATGCCCAGGTTAATAATCTCGGTAGGTATTAGGTGTGTCAGGCGAGTTTCGAATAGGAGGCTGCACTTTTCGAATGAGGCGACTTTCGAAAACTTGGATTTACTGGCACTCCAAACACGGCGCACCTATAATTCGCGCCTTTATGCTGTGGTGGGCGTAGCTCAGTTGGTAGAGCTCCGGGTTGTGATCCCGGCGGTCGTGGGTTCAAACCCCATCGTCCACCCCATTTTTTGACCGTCGGTCTTATGCATCGGAGGCTTGGTGAACCTTAGAAGTAGTTTACTTGCCCTACGCAAAGACGCCTCGATCCAAACGCTACAAGCGAGAGTGACTCAAGCCTGGCTGTAGCAAGCCAAAACGAACGAACACCAATAACTTAATAGAACGTTAACGCTAAGAACTATGAACGTATCGATTGAAACTACATCTGGTTTAGAACGGCGGCTGACCATTGCGCTGCCAAGTGAAGACTTTGAAACTCAGATCACTCAGAAGCTTGAAGAGGCGAAAGGGCAGGTACGTATTCCTGGTTTTCGGCCCGGTAAAGTACCTTTAAAAGAAGTGCGCCGTCGCTATGGCCGTGCGGTTCGGGCAGAAGTGGCTGGCGAAATGATGCAGGAGAGCTTCATTAGCGCTGTGACTCAAGAGTCACTTAATCCGGCCGGGCAGCCGAACCTCGAAGTTGTGAAAATGGATCCAGGCATCGATTTTGAATTTACAGCGACATTCGAAGTTTTTCCGAGCATAGAAGCCACTGATTTCGCCAAGGCCGCAGTCAAGCAACCCAAGACAGAGATCACGACTACCGATGTCGATCAAATGGTCGAACGACTTCGCGAGCAGCGTGCTGAGCATGTAGATGTCGACCGGGCTGCGATTGAAGGCGACAAAGTCAAAGTGGATTTTCAAGGCACTTTAGACGGCGAGGTCTTTGAAGGCGGTTCTGGCGAAGATATGGAATTTGTCTTGGGCCAAGGCCAGATGATTGCGGACTTCGACCAAGCAGTGATTGGGATGAAGTCAGGGGATGAAAAATCTTTCGAAGCGACGTTTCCTGATGACTATCACTCTGAGGAAATGAAAAGCAAAACCGTGACCTTCGAGGTAACTGTTAAGGGAGTTCAGGAATCTAAGGTTCCTGAACTCGACGAAACTCTGTTTAAAGAGTTTGGCGTCGAAGAAGGTGGCGAAGAAGCATTTCGTGAAGAGGTGCAGTCTAACATGCAACGAGAGCTTGATGCTGCTGTTAAAAATCAAGTAAAACAGCAAGTTATGGATGAAATAGAGAAATTGCATGACTTTCCGTTACCTAGCGCCGTGGTGGGGCGAGAGATAGATGTTCTGAAACAGCAAATGCTCGGCCAATTTCAAATGCCTGCCGGTGCCCAAGCGCCAGATTTGCCCAATGACTTATTCCTTGATCAAGCAGAAAAGCGGGTCAAAGTTGGCTTGGTAGTCAATCAAATAATCACCGACGAAGCGCTCATTGCGGATGAAGACAAAGTGAACGAACGTCTGGCTGAAATTGCGACCCAGTATGGTGAAGCTGAACAAGTTATCAGTTGGTATCGCTCGCAACCTGAGCAAATGCAAAATATCGAGATGGGTGTACTTGAAGATCAGGTAGTTGACCTCATATTGGAACAGGCGAGCATCGAAGTCGTCGAATCAAGCTATGATGATGTAATCAGTGGGCGAGCAGTTGCGCCTGAGCCGGAACCTGAACTTGAAGCGGAATCTGGCGATTCGAGCGCAGAAGAATCAGAGGATTCGGATGACACGCTGGCGGACAAAGCATAAGAATTTACGCGGAGTAAATAGCAACATGACCGATATTTTTGACCCCTTAAGAGCGCCGACGCAGAACCTCGGTATGGTGCCGATGGTTGTGGAGCAATCAGCAAGAGGGGAGCGGGCCTACGACATCTACTCCCGATTGCTTAAGGATCGAATCGTTTTCTTGGTTGGGCCGGTAGAAGACCACATGGCGAACCTTATTGTTGCGCAGCTCCTATTCTTGGAGTCGGAAAATCCAGACAAAGACATTCATCTCTACATTAATTCGCCTGGCGGCTCGGTTACTGCTGGTATGTCGATTTACGACACTATGCAGTTTATCCGACCGGATGTATCGACCTTGTGTGTGGGCCAAGCGGCGAGTATGGGCGCGTTTTTATTAGGCGCTGGACATCCTGGCAAAAGAATGGCTTTGCCGAACTCACGTATGATGCTTCACCAACCAAGCGGTGGTTCGCGTGGTGTTGCTGCTGATATTGAGATACAGGCGCAGGAAATTCTCCTAATGCGTGAGAGACTGAACAAATTGATCGCAGACCATACCGGCCAAGATGTTGAGACTGTCGCCAAGGATACGGATAGAGATTTTTGGATGAGTCCAGAAGCTGCGTTGGAATATGGGCTTGTTGACAAAGTCCAGCAAAGCCGCGTTGGAAATGTAGAAAACGGCGAATAAGAGACCATTTTGGCGCATCTGAGGCTATCAATGTGTTTACACTCTGGGCTTGCAATGCAGGCTCTGAGCGATCATGGTATACCCTGTGGCGCGCTATATTCGCACACAAATAATGAGATCTGCGGCCCTTGGCGGTGTGCTCAAATACTCGGGACGAGGCCTTTAAAATCACAGTGATAAGTTGTGGGTTTAGGGGTAAGTCTGGCGTTCAGATACGCTCTTTTAGAGCAAATTTGAAGCGAGAGAAGTGAAGTGAGCCAGCCCGCGAATGGTCTGGAGTTGACTAAGGTTTAGAGGAAACTATGTCCGACGATAGCAGCAAAGGCGACGATTCAGGGAAGCTTCTCTACTGCTCGTTCTGCGGCAAAAGCCAGCATGAAGTGCGCAAACTGATTGCCGGACCATCGGTCTTTATTTGCGATGAGTGCGTAGAACTTTGTAACGACATCATTCGTGAAGAAGTTAGTGAGTCGAATCAAGGCAGTGAGACGACGAAACTACCAGTTCCGCAAGAGATTAACGATATTCTCGATGAGTACGTAATCGGTCAAGAGCATGCCAAAAAAGTACTGTCTGTAGCGGTTTACAACCACTACAAACGACTTAACTACAACGGCAAAAAAGACGATGTAGAGTTGTCTAAATCTAATATTCTGCTGATGGGTCCGACCGGTAGCGGTAAGACTTTGTTGGCTGAAACTTTGGCGCGACTATTGGATGTGCCTTTCACGATTGCTGATGCGACAACGCTGACCGAAGCGGGTTATGTAGGCGAAGACGTTGAAAACATTATCCAAAAACTGCTGCAGAAGTGCGACTACGATGTTGATCGGGCTCAGGTCGGCATTGTTTATATTGATGAAATCGACAAGATTTCTCGAAAGTCGGATAACCCCTCCATTACCCGTGATGTATCCGGGGAAGGTGTGCAGCAGGCATTACTTAAGTTAATCGAAGGAACAGTTGCAAGCGTGCCTCCGCAAGGTGGCCGAAAGCATCCTCAACAAGAGTTCTTACAGGTTGATACGTCAAATATCTTGTTCATCTGTGGCGGCGCCTTTGCCGGGCTGGACAAGGTCATAACAGACCGGTCGGACAAATCAGGTATTGGCTTTGGTGCCGAAGTGAAAGGGGAATCAGATCGTAAAACGATTGGTGAAACTTTACGCGGCGTAGAGCCTGAAGACTTGATTCGCTACGGCCTCATTCCAGAATTTGTTGGCCGACTTCCCGTGGTAGCAACGCTCACAGAGCTTGATGCTGATGCGCTAATTCGCATTTTGACTGAACCGAAGAACTCTCTCACCAAGCAATACACTAAACTATTTGAGATGGAAGACGTTGAAGTGGACTTCCGCGAAGATGCTCTAAGAGCAATTGCGGACAAAGCTATGGAACGTAAGACTGGTGCGCGTGGTTTGCGTTCGATTCTAGAAGCCGTGCTTCTTGAAACGATGTATGACCTCCCGTCATCAGAGTCCGTCAGCAAAGTAGTGATCGACGAAAGTGTGATCAACGGCGAAAGCGACCCGATGCTGATTTACGAAAACGTTGACCAAGCGAAGGCGGCTCCAGAGGAATAGCCTTAGGAGATGGGTGAGTTCGTACGGGCTTGACCCAGACGATTCCCAGACCGCGTCGCGTCTGTACGCTACGGCGTAGCTTTGAGCGGTGTTGTTAAATAAGTTGCTGTAAATTCGAGTGAGCCCAACTTGATGAAAAATCTTCCTGTCCTGCCTTTACGTGACATGGTGGTCTATCCACACGGTGTGCATCCATTGTTTGTTGGGACTGAAAGTAGCATCCGTGCATTGGATGGCGCGATGGCTAACGACAAACAAGTTTTGTTGATTGCCAAAAAAGATCCAGATGTCGCTGAACCCAGAGAAAAAGACCTTTATTCGGTCGGGACAGTCGCCACCATTCTGCAATTACTGAAGTTGCCTGATGGCACAGTAAAAGTGCTCGTCGAAGGCGGTCAGCGGGCTCAAATCAGCGATTTGATGTTCAGTGAAGAACATATCTCGGCAGATGTTGAGCCTATCGTCGAGCCTGAAATCGACAGCCGTGAAGGTGAGGCTTTGTCACGCACACTGCTGAGTCAATTTGAGCAGTATGTGCAGGCCAGCAAAAAGGTGCCTCAGGAGGTGTTGTCATCGCTTTCGAGCATCGATGACCCTGCAAGATTGGTCGATACCATTGCCGCGCAGATGTCACTGAGCATCAAAGACAAACAAGCCATTCTCGAAGCGTTCCAGTTAAAGCCGCGCATGGATCTGCTCCTGGAAGTGATGGATTCCGAGATTGATGTGCTGGAGATGGAAAAGCGCATTCGTGGTCGCGTTAAAAAACAAATGGAACAAAGTCAGCGCGAGTACTATCTCAATGAACAAATGAAAGCCATCCAAAAAGAAATGGGTGAGCACGAACAAGGTGAGGTGGATGAGTTAGAGAAGCGTATCGCGGAAGCTGGTATGCACAAAGAAGCAAAGGAAAAAGCAGAGGCTGAGCTCAACAAGCTGAAATCCATGGCGCCGATGTCTGCTGAAGCAACGGTCGTCAGAAGTTATCTGGATTGGGTCCTGAGTGTGCCTTGGAAAAAGAAAAGTCGCGTACGTAAGGATCTAGCTGCCGCGCAGAAAATTCTCGATGAAGACCATTACGGGCTCGAAGAGGTTAAGGACCGAATCATCGAGTACTTGGCAGTGCAGAACCGCGTAAAACGTATGAAAGGTCCGGTGCTGTGTCTAGTCGGGCCGCCCGGCGTCGGCAAGACCAGCCTCGGTGAGAGCATCGCACGGGCGACGAATCGAAAGTTTGTTCGCATGGCCTTAGGTGGCGTGCGTGATGAAGCTGAGATTCGTGGTCATCGTCGAACCTACATTGGTTCAATGCCAGGCAAAATACTGCAAAAAATGTCGAAGTCGGGCGTTGCCAATCCGCTTTTTTTGTTAGATGAAATAGACAAGATGGGCATGGATGTTCGCGGCGATCCAGCCAGCGCCTTATTGGAAGTGTTGGATCCAGAACAAAATAACACGTTTAACGATCACTATTTAGAAGTGGACTACGACCTATCGAACGTCTTCTTCATTTGCACCTCGAACTCGATGAATATTCCGGCGCCGCTGCTCGATCGCATGGAGGTAATTCGGCTACCAGGTTATACGGAAGACGAGAAACTGAATATCGCGCGTAAATATTTGGTACCCAAACAAACGCAGTTGAATGGTCTGAAAGAAAAAGATCTGATGATAGGCGATGCAAGTTTGCTAGATGTCATTCGGTATTACACGAAGGAAGCAGGCGTGCGTGGCCTCGAGCGGGAGATCGCAAAGCTTGCACGCAAGGTCGTCAAGGCACAGGCGCTCGACAAGGCGATCGGTGCGATTGAAATCACGCCCGACGATCTGGAGGATTACAGTGGTGTTAGACGTTTTTCCTACGGCTTAGCCGAAGAGGAGAACCGGGTGGGTATTGTGACCGGGCTCGCCTGGACTCAAGCGGGTGGAGAACTGTTGAACATAGAGGCCGTTTCCGTGCCTGGCAAAGGGCGGCAAACAAAGACGGGATCTCTTGGCGACGTCATGCAGGAATCCATACTTGCGGCGCTTACTTTCGTTCGCAGCCGGGCAGAATCACTTGGTCTTCCGGAAGGTTTCCATGAAAAATTTGATTTACACATACACGTCCCGGAGGGAGCAACGCCAAAGGATGGTCCCAGTGCAGGTATAGGTATGTGCACTGCAGTTGTGTCAGTCGTAACCGGTATTCCGGTGCGTGCTGACGTTGCCATGACAGGAGAGATCACGCTCAGAGGTCAGGTGCTACCGATCGGTGGGTTAAAAGAAAAATTGCTCGCCGCACACCGTGGTGGGATCAAACATGTCATCATTCCGTCTGAAAATGAGAAGGATCTCAAAGAGATCCCAGACAATGTTAAAGAAAACATAGATATCCACGCAGTGAAGTGGATGGATGAAGTTCTCGAGCTTGCGCTGGAGCGAGTGCCAGAACCTAGATTGATATCTGATGACGTTCAAGAAGCCGATCCTAAGGTAGAGAAAGTCGCCGCGCAGAAACCTCAGGTCGTAAACCCACACTGATTGTTTCAATAATGGTGTGCAACATGCTTGCACCCCCTATTTGGTGTTGGTATAAACGGCCTCATCCCATGTGGGATGGGTATCAACACACGCCGCTAGCGACTCGTAGTTAACCAAAGGTTAGAGAGTTAGCGCACTTTTAATGAGGATTCCTCGCTAGGCTACGATAAATTATCTTGTGCAGCTGCGCGGGCACTAGATGCGACAATCGAGGCGATTACCCAATCTCTGCAAAATGCTGAGTCAGTATCTTTGGTAGGCTTCGGAACTTTTCTTGTAAGAGATCGCGCTGCTCGAACTGGTCGCAATCCACAGACGGGAGCGACGATTCAAATCGCCGCAGCTAAGGTTCCTGCGTTTAAGGCAGGCAAAGCACTGAAGGATGCGCTGAACTAGCGACTGCGCTGGCTCGGCTAATTCTTATCGTTTAAGTGGACGAACTCAGTTCGGACAACTGAGCGATAGTTCGATAACTCGGACGGCTCACGAGGGCGCTCTATGCGCCCTTTTTATTGTCTGTCAAATCACTACAATGCACCTCAAATTTTCATCTCCCTTCAAACACAAGAGACTCAGGACAGATGCTGCAACAACTCCGTGATCAGACCCAAGGCACAGGTTTCAAGATTTTGGTGGGCGCCATTATCGTGGTACTGACGCTGTTTGGGTTCGGCGCAACCAACTTATTCCTCGGCGGTGATCCTGAGGTTGCCCGCGTTGGTGACTACTCCATAACCCAAGGCGTCTTGACGGTAGAGATGGAGAGAGAGCGCAGAAGAATACTTGCCCAAATGGGTCCAGACTTTGACGAATCTAGTATTGATCCTTTGCAGCTGTCTGAATACGTCACTCAGCAGGTAGTTAATCGTCAGATCATGTACCAAACAGCTGGTGAACTCGGCATAGAAATACCCCCGGAAGAAGTTAATTCGGCGCTGGTCGCCAGCGAGGCCTATCAGGTTGATGGTTCGTTTAGCGAACCTGTCTATCGTCAATTTTTGCAAATGATGGGGTATACCCCGGTGGCATTTGTGCGTGAGTATACGAGCGCATTGAGCTCGGAAAAGGTCCAGAGGGCTGTCGGTGAATCTATCGCGATGACAGACTGGGAGCTCGCTGAGATTGTCCGTGTGCTAAACCAGACGAGAGACTTTGCCTACTTGCCACTAGACATCGCAGACTACCTAGGCCAGGTCGAGGTGACGCAGGATGAAATTGAAACTCGTTATGATGAAGAATCGAGTGAATATCTGACCGAGCTTGCTATTGACGTATCCTATATCTCCATGTCAGTCGACGACCTCGTCGACGACCCATCCATCATCGTTGTCGAAGATGACCTGATTGGTCTATATGAAGAAGAGAAGGCGGCGAGCTTGCGCTCTGAACGAAGAGCGAGCTCACACATATTGATCCAGGTAAACGATGAGCGAAATGAAAGTTCTGCTCAAGATTTGATCACCGAGGTCGCCACCCGGCTAGCTGAGGGTGAAGAGTTTGCAGCGCTTGCGGAGGAATTATCTGAAGATGCTGGGTCGGCAGGCGAGGGTGGTCGTTTGGATGCTGTAGGCAAGGGAATATTTGACCCGGCGTTTGAAGACGCATTGTGGTCGCTAGGTGAACCCGGGTCGATTAGCGACCCAGTCCGCTCCGATTTCGGCTTCCACATCATTCGGTTGGACAGTATCGAACAAGAGGACTATCCGACGCTAGATTCCCAGCGTGATGAATTAGTTGCGAAGGTGCGTCGAGGGCAAGCGGCGGAGCTGTTCGCAGAGCAGGCGCGCCAACTTGAAGACAATGCCTATGAGGAGCAATCTTCTCTGTCAGAGACAGCAGCTACAGCTGGTGTTGCGATAAGCAATGTCGAAGGTGTAATGCGGTCGGAACTCAGTGAGGGACCCCTGAGCCATGCATCAATTGTCTCGGCTCTGTTTAGTGATGACGTGCTCGCTGGGAACAATAGTGAGGGCATAGTGCTCGGAGAGGAAGAAATCATCTTTGTGCGGGTTGATGAACAATACCCACCGGAGCTGAAACCGCTAGAAGCTGTGGAGGCAGAGATCCAGGCCACGATAGAACGAGAAAAGGCGCTTGTCTTAGTGGACGAGCATAAGGCCCAGGGTCTTGCCCAACTTGAAGCCGGTGTCAGTGTTACAGAGATAGCGCAGAGTTTAGGCGCATCGTGGGTCCAGGTAGACCGGGCGACACGAACACCACAGACTTCGGCTCTAGCGGAAATACCGCCACCGGTACTCGCTCAGGCTTTTACATTGCCTCGTCCAGGTGTCGGTGAAAAATCTGTTGGGATTGCAGAGTACGGACAGGGTGCCGCATTAGTAACCGTGACAAGTGTGACTCAAGGGGACATCAACGCCACGGCACAAGCAGAGGTTACGGAGCTACGGCGCGTTGTTGAAGGGCGCTCCGGACGTCTGGAGTTACAGAGCTTTTTGCAAGCGGCAGAAAATGAGCTAGGGGTCGAGCGACCACCGTCGGTTCTGCCGAGTACTTAACCACCCATTACGTTAACGTACAGCTTAAGAGCTTGGCCGGGCTGGATGTATTTTTTTAGATCTAGCCCATTCCAGCTTGCGATCTGACTGACGGTTACGTTGAATTTACCGGCGATTCGGGCTAGCGAATCACCAGACCTTACCTTGTATCTCACAGTGCGAACGACTGACCGGCTTGTCTCTTGTCCTGGAGCAGAGTGTCCTGGAGCAGAGTGTCCTGGGATAGCGAGTTTCTTCCCCACAGCCAAGGGGTCTCGAGGACCAACTTGGTTCGTTCGCATTAACTTTCTCAAATTCACGTCGTACTTGCGAGATATGGTCCAGAGAGACTCTCCTGACTGCACGACATGTATGAGATCGGCCCCTGCGATACTTGGTGTCGGTGCGTCTTGACCTGCAGATGGGATGAGTAATTTCTGTCCAGCGCGAATTCTGTTGCGCTTTATCTTGTTGAACGTAACAAGTGAACGAACGTCAGTTTTGTAGCGGATCGCGAGTTCGCTCAGCGTGTCACCGTTGCGAACTGTAACTTCTCGCCAATCGACACGTCGCTCTTCTGGCCAGGCATCGATCGCGGCTTGGACGCTCGCTTGTTCGATGTCCGCAGGGATGATTGCATGATGGGGGCCACGCGGAGAGGTCGCCCATCGGGCGAAAGCTGGGTTCCAGTGCTGTAAATCTCGTAGAGGCATGTCGATGACACTTGCCAGAGTTGTGAGTTGGAATTGAGAATGTAGCTTGACGGTATTAAAGCTCTGTTCATTCTTAACTTCAGGGACATTTAGACCGAATTCTTCGGGGTCCTTGATGACGGCCGCTATCGCCAAGAGACGAGGGACGTAAGCGCGAGTTTCGCGTGGTAGGGCGAGGTCAAAGTAACCTGCGCCAGGGTTACGACGTTTCGCGCGATTCACATTGCCAGGACCGGCGTTGTAGGCAGCCAACGCCAAGAACCAATCGTCGTATCTATTGTGCAAGTCTGTCAGGAGTCGCAGTGCCGCATCTGTACTGGCAACGATGTCTCTGCGACCGTCATACCAGTCATCCATAGTTAGTCGATATTGACGAGCAGTGCCTCGTATAAATTGCCAAGGACCAGCAGCCCCGCCGTGGGAAAAAGCATAGACATCAAGTGCGCTTTCAACGATCGGCAGGAGTGCGAGCTCAACCGGCATATCCCTGAGGGCAACCTCGCGAACGACATACGGTAAATAAGTTTGCATGCGTTCTTGGAGTCGCGGTAAGTAATTCGGGTTGCGCTGGAGCCACTTTATCTCCTGTTTGACCCGCACTCTGTCAATTTCCAGGTCCATGTGCATCGATTTGCGCATGACGGCCCATAGGTCGAGCGATTCATCGACAGGCGCAGTCACCACAGGTTCGGGCGCGAGAGCCACAGACGGCTGCTCAGGTGCTACTGAGAGCAGTGTAATGGGTGTGTCGGGCCAAGGCGCGCCAGACCAAGTCTTGTCAGGCCGCGCTGTCGTGGCGTCTAGAGACGCGGACAGAGATGTTTCGGGTCTTATGGCAGCGGGATCTGTTGTACTACACGCGGTGATGCAGGTAAGGGTGACGGTACACAGCAAAGTGAATCCGATATATCTTGGTACCCGCATGCTGAATCTCTTTAAATTGCTAGACACGAATCCGTTCACGGCTAAAATTGACCTGTACTTTCGCTCAGAGATTTATTTTTAGCAATGCGCCTTAACTGGTTATGTGACCTACGTGCCACCGCTGATACGCCATTTTGGCGCAGCGAGCTGGCTGGTCGTGTCCAGCAGATCGAGGGGCTATTGGGTGCAGATCTGATCGCTCGATTGCACGGTGAATCTGTAGTTTGGATGGGCGCGACGCCAAATCCGGCAAGCGTTCTGGAAAAGCGAATGATCAAATGTCCAATCTTCGTCACTTCGCACGGCCAGAGTGGTAGCCTCCCGACGGTCGTTTCTGAATTTGACAATCTGCCGTTCCAGAGCAGATCGGTAGATGCCGTTGTGATGCATCACGCGCTTGAAGAAGTATCGGACCCGAGGACGGTACTTCGCGAGGCGACGCGCATACTGGCTCCGGGTGGTCGACTGATCGTGTTTGGCTTTAATCCGTGGAGCCTATTAGGTCTCCGTCGCGGGGTCGCAAGTATCATTCCGGATCGGCTTGCGCAGTTGCGCCTTGTGAATCCCATACGACTCTTTGATTGGTTCACTTTGCTCGGATTGGAGCTCGACGCGCCTCCGGCTTACGGTGGGTTTGCTTTGTTGTGGGATCGGTTTTCGGTCAAGTCGGTCGTACCTTCAGCAAGCCAAATCCCATTCGGTGGGTTGGTCATCACCAGCGCCGTCAAGCAACAAGCGACCATGCACTTCAAACGTCAGGCTACTCAACCTCGACCTAAACTTGCCCCAGTCGCTTACCCGAGAGTTTCGACATGGCGTCGACACAAGTTTCGCCCGCCTTTGGATGACTAGTTGGAACAGTTTAAAATGCGCTGAGCGAACAGTTACAACGACAACGGCCATAACGAAGAAAACCACCCTGTGAAGCAAGTTGAAATTTTTACGGATGGCGCCTGTCGAGGTAATCCTGGGCCAGGAGGGTGGGCGGCGCTTCTACGCACAGCAAACAACGGCACAGAAAGTGAAAAAATGATAGCCGGTGCTGAGCCTGAGTCGACGAACAACCGAATGGAGCTACAGGCGGCAATTCAGGGTTTGAAGGCTTTAAAGAACCCATGTCAGGTCGACCTCACGACTGACTCCCAATACGTCAGGCAAGGGATCACACAGTGGATATCCGGATGGAAGCGCAACGGTTGGAAGACAGCTGCAAAAAAGCCGGTTAAGAATCAAGACTTGTGGATGGCATTAGATGAAGTGATCGCTTCGCACCAGGTGCAATGGCATTGGGTAAAGGGGCACAGCGGCCATCGGGAAAACGAAATGGTTGACCAAGCCGCAAACGATGCCATCGATCAGATGTTAGCGTGATGGTTTCCACACCTTCATGTGTATAAGGATAAATTCGGATGAAGGAAACTGAGTGCGTCAGATAGTCTTAGATACTGAAACGACCGGTCTCGAGCCCGATATGGGTCACCGCGTGATCGAGATTGGTGCAGTTGAACTCATTAACAGGAAGTTCACAGGACGACATTTTCACGAGTACATGAACCCTGATCGTGCAATTGATGATGGTGCGCTAGAGGTACACGGCATCACGGCAAGCTTTCTCGCCGATAAACCAAGGTTTGGCGATATCGCAGAATCCTTTTTATCGTTTGTGTCGGATGCAGATCTAGTGATCCACAATGCGCCTTTCGACCTTTCGTTCCTCGATTACGAACTCAAACGTTGGACAAGCCGCCACCCGAAGTTAAGTAGCTTCTGCACGATCACCGACAGCCTCGTTCTTGCACGACAAAAACATCCGGGTCAGAAGAACAATCTTGATGCGCTGTGTCGCCGCTACTTTGTTGATAATTCTCAGCGCGAGTTGCACGGTGCGCTGCTCGATGCAGAAATTCTAGCTGACGTCTATCTGTTGATGACAGGTGGACAAACCAACCTATTTGGCAGTGCTGATGATGAAGCTGAAAAGGCGGAAGAGGCGTTTGCACTTACTGCTCAGCCAAATGCTTTTCAAGACCTGAACTTAGTGACCGTCAGCGCAGACGAAAGTGAGCAACGCGCCCACGAGGCGTATCTAGATTTCTTGGCGGAAAAAAATGGCAGCCAACCAGTCTGGCGAACAAGCAGCACCGCTGCCACGCCTCAATAGGTCATAGCACGTAGGTCACGCACAACCATCCTGTTATGCCCATGACGATAGTGTAAGGCAGCGCCATCTTTACCATTTTCATATAGCTCAACCTGATAAGTGGTGCGAGTGACGACGTTAACAAGAATAGGAAGGCCGCTTGCCCATTTGGCGTTGCTACGCTTGGAATGTTCGTTCCAGTGTTGATTGCGATCGCTAACAGATCGAACTGTTCACGGGTAATAGCACCGCTTTCATAGGCTGTGAAAACCTCGCCGATGTACACGGTCGCGACGAAAACGTTATCGCTAATCGCGGAGAGCAGACCATTGGCGATATAAAACATACCTGGTTGAACCTCCACCGGGAGACTCAAAACATAGTTGATGACGCCAGCAAATAGATGCTGATCCTCTATAACACCCACGATGCCGAAAAACACAACGAGTAAGGCGGTAAACGGAAGTGCTTCTTCGAAGGCGTGGCCAAGCTGGTGCTCTTCGATGACGCCATTAAAAGCTGTTTGAATGACAATAATACTCAGTCCGATGATGCCGACTTCAGCAACGTGGAACGCCAACGCAAAGACCAAAAAAGCTGCAGCAATGGACTGAATAACTAGGCGAGCCTTATCTCGACCTGTCCGAATCTCCGATTCGTGTTCATCGAATTCCACCAATATTTCGCGCACCCGTTCTGGGATTTTAGCGCCGTATTCGAACCAGTGAGTCTTTTCCAGCAACGCACAGGTACACAACCCTGCAACGAGAACTGGCATCGTAACGGGCGCCATCCGGAAGAAAAACTCCATGAAGTTCCATCCGGTATAACTTGCAATTAGTAGATTTTGAGGCTCACCAACAGTGGTGCAGACACCACCAAGTGCGGTCCCCACTGCTGCGTGCATGAGCAGATTGCGCAGGAAGGCGCGAAACTGTTCCAAATCGGATCGGTGCAGATCTTCAATACTATTGTCTTCACCGTGCTCATGTTCATCGCGGAAGTTTTTTCCAGAGGCGACGCGATGGTAGACGGAGTAGAACCCGACTCCCACGCTAATGACAACAGCCGTCACGGTTAACGCGTCGAGGAATGCAGAAAGTACAGCTGATACGAACGAGAAGAGGAGAGAAATGCCTGCCTTGTTACGAATTTTCAATAATATTTTGGTAAACGTGAAGAGCAGCAGCTCTTTCATAAAGTAGATACCCGCCACCATAAACATGAGTAGCAAAATGACAGGAAACGCATTAAAGACTTCTGTTCGTATCGTGTCGGGGGTCGTCATTCCCATCACGACCGACTCAATTGCGAGTAAGCCGCCGGGTTGGAGTGGGTAACATTTGAGCGCCATTGCCAGCGTGAAAATGAATTCGACGACGATGATCCAGCCCGTGACATAGGGACCGAGTGCGACAAGCAGCAGCGGATTGAACACTAGGAACGCGACTATGGTGATTTTGTACCACTCGGGCGCTTGGCCGAGAAAATTCTGTGAAAATGAACTGAGCGAGATTCCTTGCATGCTAGCTTTGGTTTCCGTTGTCTTGTTGATGATCCGAACCTTATCGCGACCGCACTTGCATCGGCAAGAACTCCGTTCAGTATAGTAGCGCTACGAGATCTTGTGATATTTTGTAGCGAGAATAATAGTAAGGAATGCTGCCGTGTGGCCAATAGAACCAGATGAATTTGAACCGCAACATATCGAACCAGACGATGCCGATCACGGGGATGCTTGGTATTTCGTGTTCTCTCGTGGCGAAATCGTCTGTCGAACGGAAGGTGGCGTTTTAGAACCCGTTACAGCCGATGATTTTCGATGGTTCGATATGGAGGTATCTAGCAAGCATTTTTTAGGCCACTACTTGAATAGACCGTGTTTTGCTGTCGCAGCCTCCGGCTCGACTGCACAAGGATTCAGCTCGATGGGATTACGGAATCTCTTAGGTCGAACGAATCAATCAATCTTCTATCTGGCCGGTCGGGCACAACAAGTCATCGAATGGCATGAGACACATCAATTTTGTGGTCGTTGCGGCACCGAGATGTCAGATCATCATATGGATCGGGCGAAACAGTGTTCTTCATGCAAACTCATCAACTACCCGCGTCTTTCTCCCAGCATCATTGTCTTGGTAACTCGGGGTGACGAAATGCTGTTAGCGCGTAACGCTGCTTGGCCCAATGGGATGTATTCAACACTCGCGGGTTTTGTTGAACCAGGTGAATCCATCGAACAGACTGTGCATAGAGAGGTCTTCGAGGAAGTTGGTTTACGTGTCGGCGAACTGCGCTATTTTGGCTCGCAGAGCTGGCCATTTCCAAATTCCTTGATGCTCGGGTTCCACGCCGAGTATGGGTCTGGTGATATTGTTTGTCAGGAGGAAGAGATCGCGGACGCGCAGTGGTTCAAACAAGATAACTTGCCACAAATTCCGCCAAAAACAGCGATTTCGGGGTGGCTCATACAGGAGTTTATGGATCGAGAACGGTGAGTGCCTGTAATACCCTGAAAGTTGTGACGATATAACCACTGCTACGTAATTCACCGGCCATGAACTGTTCGATTGGGTTTGCTTGGCCGCTGAGTAAAGCTAGTGCGGTCATTTCCGACGCGAAATAGATTGTCCAATCAGGGTCGTTCTCGCAGAAGTCTATTTGGTTGGCTTGGATCCGTAATACAATGCTTTCGCTTTCCGACTCCAGACAGAGCGCGACGCAAACGTCTAAGTTCTGGATCTCCATACCTGGTTTAGGTGCGTCTGTGATGTGTGCTTTTAGGCGATGCATCTAGTTCGTCAATCCAAAGGTTATCTGTATGGCGCCAGCCCTTGCTGGACTGTCTTCTAGTGCCTCTATAGAGTACAGCGTTTTTGGCTAAAGTCAGCTTTAGCGTTGATATGGGCGGTGTATGGAATACGTGTACGATTACCTGGTTTTTCTCGCGCAAGCAGTCACGATCGTGGTCGCTTTTCTCGTCATCCTGTCCGCTGTAGCTAGTCTAACCATGAAGAACCAACATGTGGATGAGGGTGGTGCGTTGCACGTCACCAAACTCAATGACAGGGTACGAGAACTTCGGCACACGATGGAGGCGAACGTACTACCGGCCGGAGTGGTCAAGAAGCAACACAAGGCAGAAGCGAAAGCTGAAAACAAGGCGAATAAAGCCCAAGCCCAGGCACTGAAAACGTCTCTCAAACAGGCAGCCGCCCAGCCTGCGATAAGTAAGGAGAGCGAAGCCGACAAAATAGACGAGCCCACGGTTGGTAGTGAACAAGACAGTGACGCTACAGAAGCGACGGACGCAGCCGAACAGAGTGATACACCGACTGCACCGAAAGCGGCAGAACGTGTGTTCTTCCTTCACTTTGAAGGTGACACTCGGGCCTCAGGAGTAGATCGTCTACGGCGAGAAATAAACGCTATCCTCACCCTGGCAACCAAGCACGACGAAGTTGTAGTGTCGATTGAAAGTCCGGGTGGCATGGTTTCGAACTACGGTCTTGCTGCTTCACAACTAGCCCGATTCCGCTCAAGGGAAATACCACTAACAGTGGTCGTGGACAAAGTAGCAGCCAGCGGTGGCTACCTTACGGCAGTTGTCGCTAACAAGATCATCGCTGCGCCATTTGCACTTGTTGGCTCTATCGGCGTGGTCGCGCAGATACCTAATGTGAACCGTCTACTGAAGAAAAATGATGTGGACGTTGAGGTGTTAACTGCAGGTAAGCACAAGCGTACGCTGACTCTTCTCGGTGAAAACACTGATGAAGGGAGACAAAAGTTTATCGAGGAGCTCGAAGACGTCCATGCGCTCTTCCAAGAATTTGTTGCAAGCTACCGCCCGGAAATGGACCTAGAAGCGGTAGCGACTGGTGAGGCATGGTTCGGCAAACGCGCGATCGAAATGAAACTTGTTGATGAATTGGCGACGAGTGATGAGATCGTCCTGCAGGCTTGTGAGGAAAGCGAGGTCTACGCAGTTGCCTGGCAGGAGCAGAAAAAACCACTCGATCGAGTTTTAGGTCGGGTCAATGGCGTGCTTGAGCGAGCCGAGGACGTGCTAGCACGCTTTTCGGGGCGACACTAAGCGACCAACACCAAGTCACCAGCACCAAAACAAATTGCTTTAGAGACAGAAACGAAAGGACCCAGAGATGACTTTTAGTGCCTTCCAAGTTACCAAAACAGACGACGGATTTGACCGCGCAATCGTAGATCGAGAAGTCAGTGATTTGCCGGAAGGTGATGTGCTGATAGACGTTCAGTTCTCATCGCTGAATTTCAAAGATGGCCTCTCGGCAACTGGAAATCCAGGCGTAACTCGAAATTTTCCGCACACACCAGGCATTGATGCCGCTGGGATTGTTACCGAAAGCACTGACTCTGCCATACCTACTGGTACGGAAGTCGTGGTTATTGGGTTCGATCTTGGCATGAATACATCGGGCGGCTTTGGACAAAAAGTTCGAGTTCCAAGCGGATGGGTAGTACCACGTCCTGAAGGTCTAACACTCCATGAAAGTATGATCTTAGGTACAGCAGGTTTTACGGCGGCTGAGTGTATCGACAAATTGGAAACCCAAGGTATGACGACGGCAAGTGGCCCCGTTCTCGTGACCGGAGCGACTGGTGGGGTCGGATCTGTCGCAGTTAAAGTATTGAGTCATCTCGGCTACGAAGTTGCGGCTGTGACGGGCAAGCCTGACAAGCACGAATTCTTAACCTCGCTTGGTGCGAATGAGATCTTGTCTCGTGAGGAAATGATGGAGGGCGGCAAGCGCCCACTACTCGCGGATCGCTGGGGCGGTGTTGTCGATACTGTCGGCGGTGAGATGTTATTTAACGCGGTAAAAAGCTTGCGCTATGGATGTTCTCTAGCGGCCTGTGGTTTGGTTGGGGGCGCGGATATACCCGCGACTGTTTTTCCATTCTTGTTACGTCATGTGAACATACTTGGTATCGATTCCGTGGAGTTACCACTCGCTGAGAAAACCCGCATTTGGAATCGTTTAGCTGGAGAGTGGAAGATAGATCTGAGTGATCTGGAAGAAGTGCTTTCGCTGGAATCACTCTCTGGTGCCATTGATCGCATCTTGGTCGGTCAGATGGTTGGTAGAGGTGTCCTACACCACAACTAGGAACTTGGCATCAATCGCGACGCAGTTTTGGGTCCGGTGCAATCGGACTCGGATAGCGAAAGATAACGAAATAACTGCTCGCGACCAGCGTTAGCACCGTCGCAAATTGAAGTACCAATGCACCAGCATCCGAAAGCAACTCGTTGCTGATCGCGATATAGCTCAACAAAAGCGAAAATTCTGAAGCCTGGCCTAATCGATAGCCAACTTCTTTGCCATTCTCTGATGTCTCGCCCTGCAATTTCAACAAATATGCAAACACAATCGGTTTCACGGCGATCAATGTCGCTGCTAGGACGACTGCGGGTAGCCAGTACTGTGGAATGAGACCTATGTCTAACGCCGCACCGACGGAAAAGAAAAAGAGCACGAGAAAAAAATCACGTAATGGTCGCAAGCTCTCTGCGATGTATTGAGCAATTGGTGACGTGGCGAGTGAAACTCCGCCGATAAAGGCGCCGATTTCTAGCGACAGTCCAATCGAGGAAGCGAGCGTTGCGATGCCTAAGCACCAGCCGATGGCCACCAGAAAAATGTATTCATGAAAAGCATCAAACTTCTGAATCAGAAACAGGAGACCCCACCGAACACCGGCGTAGGCGAATGCGACCACGAACGGGAGTCCTAGAAAAATACTTGCCAGGCTTGTCATTAAACCTTGCGAATCAGCGCCAAGACCCGTGATCAACAGGATTGCGAGAATGGCCAGAACGTCTTGGATAAGTAAAAGGCTGACGACGATTTCGCCGACGTGACGATGGTGGAGGACGGTGGTTGGAAGTAGCTTGATGCCAAGAATCGTGCTCGAAAACCCTGCTGCAATACCAGTGATCACGCATTCTGTGACGCCAAAACCGAATAAGAACATCACACCAAAGCCTAAACTAAAGAAAGCGATGGTTGTGCCAAGTGCGGTTAACAGCGACTCGCCAACCATGTTTTTCAATTTGGCAGGTTGTAAATCAAGCCCTACAAGAAACAGCAGGAAGATAATGCCGAATTCAGCTATTTCTGTAAGGAGCGCTGGGTCGTCGACTGACTGCGTGCCAAATGGTCCTAGAATGCAGCCAATGGCTATGTAGGCCACGATCATTGGTTGTCGGGTGTACAACGCCGCAGTGGCGAGGAGCGCCGCGCCTGCAAAAATGAAAAAAAACGATTCGATGATGCCGGTATGCGGCATAGGACTGCACCCCTAAGTTGGGGCGTATTTTACGCGTTCGCGCCTCTAGTGACACGTTGAAAGGACTGTTCCGGTTGAATTACGGAACCTTGATAGTGGCCGCTATAAGGGTTGGTCAACGCCAAATATCGCTCTGGTTGTCTGTTTTCGGCGACATCAATCGCATCGAATCCGCAGCGGACAAGATAGTGCACAGTATCTTCATGGGTGGCGCCCATTGCTCTGAGTTCGCCGGTGAAACCGAGCCTAGTGCGTAAGAGCACTGCCAGGGATAGAGCTCTGCCATCCACAAAGGTTGGAAATTCAATTGCTATTGCGGCTGCGTTAGCGACCGTACCGTCAGGTTCTTCATCACATTGAAGAAGAAGCGGGCTACTGCCGTCCCAATCTGCCAAGGCTTGGTATTGCGGACCGTCTGCCTCGACTACCTCCCAGTTATCCGAGCTCTTTCTAACCTGCACTGGCATAAACGTGTTCCTTGAATGGGTCAATGCCTACGCGACGAAACGTTGCCAGAAAAGACTCACCTTCATGACGGCTGTCCGTATAGACGTTTAGGATTTTCTCAATAATGTCCGGTACTTCGTCTCGCGCAAAGGACGGACCAAGAATTTGACCCAATGTTGCGGCGTTACCACTATGACCCGAGTGTCCGCCAACCGATATCTGGTAGAACTCACTGCCTTTTTTGTCGACGCCAAGAATACCGATATGGCCAACGTGATGGTGACCGCAAGCGTTCATGCAGCCGGATATGTTGATGTCTAGTTCGCCCAAATCGTGCAAGTAGTCCTCATCGTCAAAGCGTCTTTGTATGGCTTCAGCGACTGGGATGGATTTTGCGTTAGCGAGTGAACAGTAATCACCCCCGGGGCAGCAGATCATGTCAGTAAGTTGGCCTTTGTTGGCTTCGCCGAGCCCATCGGCGCAAGCTGCTTGCCACAACTCAAACAGTTCGGCTTGCGCAACATGCGGTAAGACAAAATTCTGTTCATGGCTAATGCGTATTTCGCCAAACCCGTATTGGTCTGACCACTGGGCGACGTTGTCCATTTGTTTGTCGGTCACGTCGCCGGGCGGAATGCCTGTGACTTTGGTCGAGAGCGTGACTGATGCATACCCGGATTGCTTGTGAGCGAATACGTTTTGGTTGAGCCAACGGCTAAAGGCTGGGTTTTGCAGGCGTAGTTCTGCGAAGTCAAAGTCCTCTACCGTGGCAAAATCTGGGTCTGTGAAATGTGCTTGTAGTCGGGAGATTTCATCCGCGGTGACGGTTGCAGCGCCGTCCTTTAGGTATTGCCACTCTTCCTCAACTTTATCCCGAAAAGTATCCGCACCCATGGCTCGTACGAGAATTTTGATGCGGGCTTTGTATTTATTGTCGCGACGACCGTAGCGGTTATAGACGCGCATGATGGCTTCGAGGTAGCTCAGAACATGTTGGACAGGAATGTTCTCGCCGATAAGTGCGCCAATAACCGGCGTTCGGCCCAAGCCACCACCGACGAAAAAATCGAACTGAGCTGCGCCCGATGGAGAATTCGACACTTGGAGTCCGATGTCGTGTACGGCGATGGCGGCCCGATCTTCGGTTGCACCAGTGACCGCGATCTTGAATTTTCGTGGTAGCCAGTCGAATTCCGGATGCGCAGTCGACCACTGGCGGATCAGCTCGCAGTACGGTCTGGGATCGAGTGTTTCATCATATGCCGCACCGGCAAACTCGTCTGTTGTCACATTTCGGATGCAGCTACCGCTGGTTTGAATGGCGTGCATGTCGACCGATGCGAGATCTTGCAGGATGTCCGGCACTTCGGCGAGTTCAGGCCAGTTGAACTGTATATTTTGGCGCGTGCTTAGATGCCCATAACCGCGGTCGTACTCGCGGGCGATTTTGGCGAGCATGCGCAGTTGAGCACTGGAAAGTGTGCCGTACGGCACAGCAACGCGAAGCATTGGGGCTAGACGTTGTATGTATAGTCCATTGCGCAATCGTAGTTGAAGAAACTCGTCTTCGGCGAGTTCCCCGGCTAGGTATCGCTCGGTCTGCTCACGATAGTGTGCGACTCGTTCGGCGACAAAGGTACGATCAAATTCGTCGTAGGTATACATCTGCAAGTGGCTGGCATAGTAACTCGGCGCGCGACGATAGCAGCACTCTAAAGCCCTGCCAATGTACTAACGGATATAAGCTTAGAAGGAACAGAAAACTGCTCTTTGCGAAGAGTTTTGCCGCCTAGTGCACAGATCACGATGCAAACTTTGTACGCTCTCCTGAATCTGCGTATTATGCGCGCCGACGAGTTGTATTGAAGTAGATGAGGGTAAGCAGTGTCAGAACAAAGTATTAGTGATCAGGAGAAAACGGAAGCGTTGGACAGTGCCGCCGACACAAAAGTTATTATTGTTGTGTTTGCAACCATGGTCCTGTTTGCAGTGCACCTAATTTCCGGTTTTACCTTCGACTTCTAGTCAGTTCGGATAGCCGAGAAGGCTGATACGCTAGTTGAGCAGCGGGCGAAGCGTACGCTCGGCGTCTTCCTCGTTTAATCCAGTTCGCTCTGCGTAGTCCAACAGTTGGTCTCGGTCGATCTTTCCGACGCCAAAATATTTGCTCTCAGGGTGCGCAAAATACCATCCGCTCACAGACGCTGCGGGATCCATAGCAAGGCTATCGGTCAGCGAAATGCCACTTTGTCGGGTCGCATCGAGTAGCTCAAAGAGAGCAACCTTTTGAGAATGATCAGGACATGCTGGGTATCCAGGCGCAGGCCGTATGCCACGGTAGCGTTCTTTGATGAGAGCATCATTCGAAAGTGTCTCCTCGGAGTCATACCCCCAGAACTCGGTTCGTATTTTGTGATGCAAAAATTCAGCAAATGCCTCCGCGAGACGATCTGCTAGCGATTTAACAAGAATTTGTTGGTAATCGTCGTTGTGGTGGGGAGCAAGCGCTGCTTCGATCCCTAAACCAGCAGTGACCGCAAAGCCTCCTACATAGTCTTCTGCTCCCGTAGGTGCGACAAAGTCCGCAAGACAAAAATTCGGTGCAAGGTCATCGGGCTTTGGTGTTTGTTGGCGCAGATGTGTGATTACTTTTGTGGGTATTGAACGATCGCCATCCGCGAATATCGCCACGTCGTCCGATTGTTTGCGGTTTGCAGCCCACAGACCGTAGACGCCTTTGCATTGTAGAGAATGGTTTTTGATCAGCTCATCTAATGTTGCGGTAGCGTCGTCGAACAGATCGCGCGCTGCGGATCCGACGACTTCGTCTTCAAGGATATTCGGATACTTGCCTGCGAGTTCCCAGGTCATAAAAAATGGCGTCCAATCTATGTACGGTACCAAGTCTGCGATACTAGGTTCGATGGTATAGACGCCAAGCTTGTTTGGTTTTACTGGTGAGTAGCTACCCCCAACAAAATGATTGTACCGGGCATCCTCGAGTGGCAGAAATTCACGTTTGCTTTGCCGTGCCGCGACGCGGTCACGAACTTTCGTGTAGTCAGCGGCGATCTCATCGGCGAAAGTCTTGTACTGGGCTTCATCACTCAAGAGTCGTGAGGCTGTTTGCACGGCTCTCGAAGCATCTGAGACATAGACTGTGGCACGATTTTCAAAGGCAGGTGCAATCCTGGCAGCCGTATGTGCTTTACTGGTGGTGGCTCCCCCAATTAGTAGCGGAATTTGCAGATCAAGACGCTGCATTTCTCCTGCCACATTGACCATTTCGTCCAAAGAAGGCGTGATCAATCCTGATAAACCAATGGCCTGTGCTTTCTCCTCGATTGCGGTTTGCAGTATCTTTTCTGCAGGGACCATTACGCCAAGATCAATAACTTCATAGTTGTTGCACTGGAGAACGACACCAACGATATTTTTACCGATGTCATGGACGTCGCCTTTGACCGTGGCCATGACAATCTTGCCTTTGGTCTGGCGTGCCTCACCTTTCTCTGCATCGATGAAAGGGATGAGGTGTGCGACGGCCTGTTTCATCACGCGAGCACTTTTGACCACCTGTGGAAGAAACATCTTGCCTGAGCCAAATAGTTCGCCAACAACCGACATGCCATCCATCAGCGGTCCTTCGATGACATCCAAGGGCCTAGTCGCAGCTAATCGAGCTTCCTCTGTGTCATCTACGATAAATTCCGTAATTCCGTTGACCAACGCGTGCGAGAGCCTGCTCGCGACCGTTTCGGACCGCCATTCATCGTTGCTCTTGTCGTTGCTCGTTCCTGTTGAACTGAGAGTGTTGGCAAGTTCTAACAAACGGTCAGTTGCTGCTTCATCTCGATTGAGGATGAGATCTTCTGCAGCTTCACGCGCATCGTCGGGAAGATCTGCATATATTCCTAGCTGACCAGCGTTAACAATAGCCATTGTTAGACCAGCTTGGATGGCGTGGTATAGGAATACTGTGTGTATTGCTTCGCGCACTGGGTTGTTACCACGGAAAGAGAACGAGACGTTGCTAAGGCCTCCTGAAGTACTCGCGTGGGGCAGGTTCTCCTTGATCCATTGGACCGCTTGGATGAAGTCCACCGCATAGTTGCTATGTTCTTCAATGCCGGTACCAACCGCGAAGATGTTAGCGTCAAAAATTATGTCTGCAGGTGCTATGCCGACCACGTCCGTCAGAATACGATAAGATCGTTCGCAAATCTGAATCTTGCGTTCATACGTATCTGCCTGACCGTCTTCGTCGAACGCCATCACGATAACTGCGGCGCCGAACCGCCTACATTCGTTCGCCTGCTGAATGAAACTCTCTTCGCCTTCTTTTAGGCTAATGGAGTTAACAATCGCTTTGCCCTGCACGCACTTAAGACCCGCGTTGATAATCGACCATTGGCTTGAGTCGATCATGATCGGTACTCGCGCGATATCGGGTTCCGCAGCAATTAAGTTAAGAAACTCAGTCATCATGGCTTGCCCATCGAGCATGCCTTCGTCCATGTTGATGTCGATGATCTGGGCACCATTTTCAACTTGTTGGCGAGCGACATCTAAGGCGGCGCATAGATCACCCTCCCTGATGAGGCGAGCAAACTTGGCAGAACCTGTCACATTTGTCCGTTCACCAACGTTAACGAAAAGAGATGCGTCGTTGATCGAGAGAGCTTCTAACCCCGACAGCTTTAGTTCGCTCGAGATCTCTGGGATGACTCGTGGCGGCAGTTCAGCCATCGCTGCGGTAATCGCCGCTATGTGTTCTGGCGTCGTACCACAACAACCGCCGACAATGTTGACCCATCCAGATTCCGCATAATCGCGAACGATTTCTGCCATTTGCTCGGCGGTTTGGTCATATTCGCCGAACGAGTTTGGCAGCCCTGCGTTTGGGTGGACGCTCACAGGAAAGGGGCTAAGTTTGGCCAGTTCAGAAATATATGGGCGAAGCTGTTCTGCGCCGAGGGCACAATTAAGGCCGACGGCGACTGGATTTGCGTGTGATATCGAGTTAAGAAATGCCTCGGTAGTCTGCCCAGATAACGTTCGTCCCGATGCGTCGGTGATCGTGCCTGAAACAATAACCGGTAGGGCGGCGAGCCCTTCGGCTATTCGAGAATCGTTTTGTCTCAGAATTGCATAGATCGCGGCTTTGGCATTCAGCGTGTCGAAAACGGTTTCGACCATGAGGAGATCTACACCGCCAGCGATTAGACCGTTGATGGATTCGGCGTAAATTTCTAGCAATTCGTCAAAAGTGACGTTGCGGAACCCGGGGGCGTCTACGTCAGGGGAAAGGCTCGCAGATCGATTCGTGGGGCCAATGGATCCTGCGACAAATCTGGGTTTTTCTATGGTCGAGTATTGATCAGCGACTTCACGCGCGAGCGCAGCCCCTGCTTGGTTGATTTCGAATGCGAATTCTTCTAGCCCGAAGTCAGCCTGCGCGAGGGAGGTAGCGGAGAATGTATTCGTTGAAATGATGTCCGCACCTGCTTCAAGGTATGAGGCATGTACTTCGGCAACCACTTCCGGTTTCACTAGGTTTAAGACGTCGTGGTTGCCTTGGAGTGGGCTTTTATGGGCGGCAAAACGCGGGCCTCGGTAGTCTTCCTCTTTGAGTTTATAGCCCTGTAAGGCTGTCCCATAAGCGCCATCAAGAATGAGAATCTGCTGACTAAGTCGTTCTTCAAAGAGTGCTTCGGACAATTCGGGAGCGGTATCTGACATTTGTGATTTCTAAATTGGCAATTGAGTGATTTCTGCGCGCGTTAAGCATACGCCTGGCTTAAATTCATAGACCTGTCGGATGTCGCAAAGCTAGCGCACGCTAACTCTAGGCGAGTCTGGTGTGAAAACAATTGAAGTTTAGACGTAACAACATGAGGCAAATTGATATGAGCCCACCGGCGTAAGAAATCTCATCGGCCCCTATACCCGACTAAAATAGTCGGGTATAAAGCACTTCTTAGAGTGAAACGAACGAACCCCATGATCGAGATTTCTGAAAGCGCTCAGACCTACCTTCAAGAACTGCTGGGCAAGCAAGAGCAGGATGGCACGGCTATACGCGTGTTTGTCGCTCAACCAGGGACCCCGCAGGCGGAAACTTGTATCGCCTACTGTCGCCCAGGCGAGGAACAGGAAGGTGATATTTCTGTCGAGTACGAGGGTTTTCGAGCTTGGTTTGAAGGTCGCAGCGAATCGTATTTGGTCGATGCAGTGGTTGATTATCAAGAGGATCAGATGGGTGGGCAGCTGACAATTAAAGCGCCTAATGCTCGGATTCCAAACGTTTCGGATGATTCCCCGCTAGAAGACCGTATAAATTACATTTTGTATAACGAAATCAATCCGGGTCTTGCTGCGCACGGCGGCATGGTCACGCTAGTCGAGCTTACCAGTGAGAAAGAAGCGGTCCTTCAGTTCGGCGGTGGTTGTCAGGGTTGCTCGGCGGTCGATGTCACGCTTAAACACAGCGTGGAGGCCACCCTCTTAGAGCGCCTTCCAGAGCTCACCGCAGTGAAAGACATGACCGATCACTCTTTAACAGAGAACGCTTACTACTCTTAGGCGATAGAACTTAGTTACATCAGAAAACAGGTTAGAAACGTACTGCGATTTCTCTGTGAAGGTGTCTAAGCATTTCTTCTGTTTCTTCCCATCCTACACACGCGTCGGTTACTGAGACGCCATACTCGAGATCGTGGCCATTCAATTTCTGACTGCCGGCCTGTAAATTGCTCTCGATCATCAGCCCGGTGATTGAGTGATTACCGTTGCGTATCTGTTGAATAACCGCATCCAAAACGACCGTTTGATTGCGATGGTCTTTGCCGGAATTCGCGTGAGATAAGTCGATCATTATCGAGGGTGTGTGTTCGATCTCTTGCAGTGCCTGTTCGGCTGCTGTTACGTGTTCCGCGGCGTAGTTCGGTCCGTTTGATCCACCGCGAAGTACGACATGGGTATGGGGATTCCCGCGCGTGTGGATGACGCTCACTTGACCAGATGGACTGATGCCCAGAAAGGAGTGAGGGCTGGTTGCGGATTGCAACGCGTTTAACGCAACACCCAAAGATCCGTCGGTGCCGTTCTTAAACCCAACAGCGCAACTAAGACCGGACGCCATTTCTCGATGTGTTTGAGATTCTGTTGTACGCGCGCCGATAGCAGACCAAGAAATGAGGTCTTGTAAGTATTGAGGCGTGATCGGGTCTAAAGCTTCCGTTGCGATCGGTAGCCCGCGTTCGGATATGTCGAGTAACAATTTCCGTGCTATCTCCAAGCCTTCAGCGACTTTGAAGGAGTCGTTCAAGTAGGGATCGTTGATTAGTCCTTTCCAGCCAACGGTGCTGCGCGGCTTTTCGAAGTAGGCACGCATTACCAGTAACAGCCGATCATCTACCTGGTTCGATAGCGACGCGAGGCGATCTGCGTACTCGAGGGCTGCGTCTGGATCGTGGATTGAGCAAGGGCCAACCACAACCAGTAGGCGTTGGTCACGCAACGTAACTATCTGTTCAATTGTTGCCCGAGCACTTGTGATGAATTCCCTCACTCCTTCTGGAGCTGGGAGCTTTGCCTTTAAGTTTTCTGGTGTAGTCAGCACTTCGTGTTGCTCCACATTCACATTTTCAAGTTGCATTGATATCTCCGGTTGTCACCGACAACTTTCTTTAGGCGCTAAAAAACCCCGCGAGGTTTGCCGACCTGACGGGGTTGTTTCCGACGGAAGGCTTCGCACCTTCCATAGTTGAAGGCTGACTTAGGTTACAAAGTAAAATCCCCGCCAGTAAAAATACGCACCACCGTTACCAGCGCCGTCCGCTGTGTTGAGTAGTGTGTTTACGAATTTTTGTTCAGTCAGTCTCATGGCCACGAATAGTACTCGTCCGTAAATTTTTTGCAATTCTCATATTTCTAGAAGTTTCGCGCTATCGGTCAATATCAGCGCTGTGTGGATAGGCTCATTATAAAGTTCGGTACAAATAACTTTGTACAGCGTGAGTTGCGATCGATATCGAGCAATCAAATCAACGTCGCTTGTGGCTGATGGTTCCAGTTGGGAAGACTTGTAGTCAAGAATCCAACGGACGCCATCTTGGACAAACATACGATCGATAACAATGTTCTTAATTTCGCCGTCCACAACACCAGTTAGTGCGAGTTCGGCTACATGGTCTTTGTGCTCGCTGAGTGCCCAGATGCCGACCTCGGATCTGCAGAATGCCTCTAATTGAGCGAACACAAGAGCGCGTACGTGCAGCTGCTCTTCAGCGCTTAGTTGGGTATCGGAGATCCAGTATTCGAGTCGACCTGGTAGGATGTGTGCAAGGCGATCAAGGCTTGGCTGCTCTTGCGCCAACCAGGCAAGAGCTTGGTGAACTACCACGCCCATCGCAACTTCCTGGCGACCACTTATTACGTCACGGATGACAGTTGTGGGTTCGTCGGGTGCATCTTGGATTTCACTTGTCCATACATAGTCGCTAGGAAGGCGTCTATACATGCGAGTCTGAAAAAGGTCTGCTTGAAACGATTCCGTGTGTCCCGGTGTGGTTTGGGCCGGTGGTTGGGGGTCTCTAGCCTGCAGCGTTAGAGCCTGGGTACTCGTTTTTACTGAAGCCTCAGCGTGTGCTTCTAAGAGTGCCGCAAGTCCTTGACTTCGCTTTTCAGTTTCATTGGTCCAAGTCAAGTACAGTGAATCTTTGGCCCTAGTAGATGCGACATAGAGAAGACGTTTTTCTTCCGCCCTGGACTTTTCACGGTTCTCGAAGTTCAGCCAGTCATGAATGGAATCCCCCCGAACACCCATTAACAAACCAGCGCTGCTTTGTTCCATCGATATTAACGAAGGGTCGTCTGGTCGCGCTCGGTGATTCAACGCGGGCACAAAAACATGTTCAAACTCTAATCCTTTGGATTTGTGGATTGTCATGATCTTGATGTTGGAAGTCTTGTTATCTGGAGCGAACAGGTTTGCAAGTCGATAGGCGAGATCATCCGTGTTGACTAACCCGCGGCCATACGGCTCTAACAATTCAAAGAACGCTTCTGCCTGTGACCATGCCACACTTGGATAAGCCGCGCGACCACCGATGCGCAGCCAGTAGCCCTCGATCACTTCACGAATTGAACGTTGATAGAGAACACCCCACGCCCAATCTCGAGCTTGGCGCAAACGCTCAAAGCGAAGGTCGCCGCCTAAACAATTTGGATCTTCGCTCAGAGCAGTTAGTTCTTTTAACGTGAAACCAAATACTGGACTTCGAAGCAGTGACAAGTGGGCAAGCGTGTCGTTCGGATTTACGATAGTCATTAAGCCACTGTGGAGATCTTGGACGATCGGTTGCTTAGAGAGAAGATCGATGTCTGATGCCTGCCAATCAAGGTCATTGGCGCGGAGTTTTTCCAGCAGTGGTCGTATTTGCCCTCGAGCACGACAGAGTATGGCTATATCTGCCGTTGGATCTTCTGCGCATAACTGTTTTATCTGATCGACGATGAAGTCGGTTTCTAGCAGCTCACTCTTGAAAGCTTCACAACTGACACCACGACCTGGATTGTCCTTGATGGGGATGGCACTGGTATAAGGAATGTCTCTATGGTTTTCGGCGAACAAACCTTGGAAGAGCGTGTTGCACCAATCGACCAGGGCTGGTGCTGAACGAAAGTTGGCTGTCAGTTGATGTAGCGTTGGTCGTATTGCCTGTAGGCCGCTGCTAGCTGTTTCGCCAAATATGCCGACGTCTGCATTGCGAAACCGGTAAATCGACTGCATCGGGTCACCCACGGCGAAGAATGTATCTCCGGCTGTGTCCGACCACCCTTCACACAAAAGACTAAAGAACTCGAACTGAGATCGGGATGTGTCTTGGTATTCATCGACAAGAAGGTGTTTGATGCGGTAGTCGAGCAGTAGCGCGAGATCGGTAGGGGACCCGTCAGATTCTCTGAGGGATCGTCGTGCCGTCAACAACAGCTCAACAAAATCGACCTCTCTTTGTTCTTTGAACAACATTTGCAGTTCTGCTGCAGCCAAAGTAAGTACAACGCTGACGTTGGCGAGCCGTTCTGCCTGATTGGTTTCTATGGCTTGGGGAAGTCGAGCGCGTTTTTCGATGAGGCTAGCGAGGCCCCGTTCGTGCAAAGTTCCTAACCAGAGGTTGAAGGAGCGCACATCCGCGGCATCGCCAACCCCGTCTTTTGAAGTGAAACGTCGACGTAGCGACAGAGATTTCGTGAGTAGCTTTGCCACACCTGTGAACGGCCTTGCCTGTTCAGTTGCAAAGCGGCTAAGGAAACTAATGTCATGGCCATCTAGCAGCGCAGATAGTTGTTGTTCTGTCTCATCGCGAAGGGTTGTAAGCGTCTGTTCTAGAACTTGTTTAAGTTGTTCTGGGGCGACAACAATATTTGCTGCGATTTGGGTTGTAAGCTCCAACCACTGATCTCTACGAGCTAACATCGTCGCAAGCAGTCGCTGAGCGCTACGCGCATCGTTGTCGAGGGATGCGAGGAATTCAGCAATTAGCGGCGCAGTCTCTTCCTGGCGGACGAGTTGCGCGGTAACTCTGTGTGCAGCCTCGTCGTAATGCCGGGTCGCATCCTCTTCGATTCCCATTCCTGCAAGTGTTGTCTCACCGCGGCTTTGGGTCGCTAGCTCAAGAGCAAAACTATCTATCGTCTGAATTTTGAGGACATTTGGGTTTTGAAAAATGTCCCAACCAAGGTCGATACTCCTTTGCCGGACCGTCTGGCTTGTTGGAGAGTCGTCGCGCAGCATCGCAAGGACACGTTGGCGCATTTCCGCTGCTGCTTTCTTAGTGAACGTTATCGCGAGGACTTCTTGCGGCCGTTTTACTAGTGCAAGTAGATGTACGAAACGTGTTGCCAACAGCGTGGTTTTTCCTGACCCCGCTGGGGCTTGTACGAGGCAGGAAGTTGGTTCAAGTGCGTTCTGTCGCGCTTGTTCGTCTGGAAGATTCACGATGCCTGGAGTTCAGATATTCGGCAAAACGAAGACAAGTGACAGTAATCACAGGCGCCTCGGATGGGCTCAACAGCAGCAAAACCTTGTGCGTAGTCGTGTGTGAGTCGAGCAAGCTCGCTACGCCAAAGTAGAATCTGCTCAGCCCAGCTGCGTTTTAACGGGACATACTTGGCGCCGCCTGGGTTTGCCTGAGGATCACAAATACCGGTAAAGCGCACTGCGTCCTTACGAATTGAGGCGTAGAACGCACCGTACACGTCACCGTCTACTTGCGTATAAATTGGTAGCTGAGGTTGCACGAGTGGTGTCTCATCTATCCCACTGGTCGAGACGCGACCGGTTTTGTAGTCGATGACGATCAGACGGCCGCTGTTTTGAAGTTTGTCAATGCGGTCAGCTCGAATCGTTAGCGTGAACTGGTCGAAGGTCAGTTCGTACGATGTTTCGAGCGCCTGGACTTCGAATTCTTCCCGCAGATGTTCAATGTCGAGCCAGGCGTAGACCAACTCACGAATTCTCATTCTTTCGAACTTGATGAACTCCCCAGGTAGGGCGAGCTGTAGTTTCTGTAGGGCCTGAGTGATCGCAAGCTCAACGTCCGCGTCTTCCAAGTGTCGCACTGCGTTTGAGTCTTTCGCGACAGTGAAGAGCGCTTGAAGCACATCGTGTAGCACGATACCTCTGGTCAACGCATCTGGAAGATCAGTGGGGGTTTCAATTCTCGGGATTTGCAATCTATGCACAGCATAGGCTCGGAAGGGGCAGGCAGCTTGATCTTCTACTAGGCGAACGCCACCACGAATGTTCGTCTCGGCCTGTATGGGGCTTCCAAACTCGTCCGAGTAAAGCTCGAGCGCGGCCAGTTTCCCCTGTTGTGCTTGATCTGGTGTGCCCTCGTAAATCGAGAAATTTGTGAGCATGGGACTTGGACTCCGTTCAGAGTCCTCAGCATTGTGGACATAACTCGCGACCATATTTTCAGTCTGACCTTGCCATCGTTCTAATAGACGCTTGGAGAACTGAAGCTCCGCTTCCTGGTCGGCCCGGGGTACGCCTGAAGCTCGGGCAAGCGTTCTAGGAATAAATGGGATGGCCGAATTGCGTGATGGAAAATTCTCGTCATCCATACCGCAAATCCAAAGGTGATCGAAGACAAGACCGTTCGCCTCAAGGGCGCCAAGAACAATGAGATTCGCGGGTGGCCGCTCGGGTGCAAATACTCTGTTAGCGAGCACGTAGTCCAACCTCTGTCTTGCAGCACTTGCAGATATAGGTTGAGAAGATTGCGAGATTGATAGGACATCTACAATTGCGGCGTGGGCTTGGAATTGTCTAGAGCCTACGTCTGATAAGTTAGGCCACCCACCCAGTTGCAATGCGGTTTGAAACTGTTGGACCCAGGTATCGAAAGATTGCAATTCGGTCATTGGCTGAGAGAACGCTGTCCCGATTGCGTGAGTCAACGCGTTATTGTTGAGGTGACGCTGGAATGTTAAAAAATCGAGCCGGGGTGGCAACTGTCGTGGCCAACGTTCTAACAAGCGACTCAAACCAAAGTCAGGAAAGAAACCTGAATTTGCGATGACTGCCAAATCAGTTCTAGTAGCTTGGTCGAAAACGAGTTGTAGCAGGTGAGTCGCTGCTTGCCACACGGCTTGATCGGCAAGTGGTTCGCCTCCAGAAATGTCGAAATTGGTTGCATCGCTGCCGCTGTGGGCGTTACAAGTGATGCCAATTTCTCGAGCGACAAGCGCGTGCTCGTGCGCGACGTTCGGAACGATAATGCCGATACGCAGACTTGGATCGGTGCTGTGTCTAGCTTTTGCCCAAACTGCAGCCTGGCGTAGTTCTTCGTTGGGCGTTTCAGCGGCATAAACCGGCACCGGAGCTGTGGATGCTTCCCCGGGATCATCGATCAGGTCAAGAGCCGTTCTAGCACTTGTTATACTGGTATCGTGGTTCAATCGTCGAGGTGATTGTGATTCGCAAAGAGTGGCAAGATAGCGCTGCTCTGGGTGAGTCAGCTGTTCTAGCAAAACTGTAATCAATGGCTGGTTTGGAAACTTTTCGTGTTGGCAAAGGTAATCCGGAATTTGCGCGGTTAGCAGATAGCGCTTGTTGATGCGGGCGAGTACTTCTTGTGCCCAATCTGCATAGAAATCACCCGTGTGCTGGTGTACCCGGATTTCGTCGAGTGAAAGGTCATAGTCCAGGGTTGTCTGCAATGCAGTTAGAAAATTGCCGACAAGATGTGCGGGCGCTTCAGGATAGACGTCGTATACCTCGTTAATAAGCGCTTCTTGGGAGACCAGTCGAGGGTGAGTGTCAGGCGCTGATACCAAAAGGCTTTGATACTCGCGAGTAAAATGCTGCTGCAGGCTCACAATATCGGGCGTTGTCCAGGCAAGAGAATTTTTCGCCTGATGAAAGAGCGCATACGCCCGTCGATATTCCCTGGCAAGACGCTCGTTGGCCGTGACGAGCGTTGCTGTTCGGAGCTCATCTACAAGGGATTGGCTGATTTTGACGAAGGGGCTTAACACGAACTCATTGTAACTGAGGCTCAGCCTTGGTTCCCATCTCAAGCGAGGAGACCTGATATGATCGCGCCTCCAAATTCTTGGTTCAAACCGAAATTAGATGGCGAAAGTTGGATTAGTGAGCCTCGGGTGTCCGAAGGCTCTGGTAGATAGTGAGCAGATTGCCACGCAACTCCTTGATCTAGGTTACGAGGTTGAGGTCGGCGATGACAGCGACGTGCTGGTAGTTAACACCTGCGGCTTCATCGATGCTGCAAAAGCAGAAAGTCGTGACACGATCGCTGACGCACTCGGACAGGGTAAGAAAGTGATTGTTACGGGTTGCATGGGGGAGGCTCAAGGGGAGCTAGCTAACACTTTCCCGCAGCTAGAGTTCATTAGCGGTCCAGCCGATGTTGCGCCTGTCGTGTCTGCAGTGAAGCAATACCTACCCGGCGTGGCTCTGGAGCCCTTAGTTGACCCTGGCCTTCCGGGAGAAGCGCGAGCACGCCTCACCGCGGATCACTTTGCCTATTGCAGCATGCCTCGCCAACCATTCTGAAAGCGATGCGCCGTCCCGCAGCTGCAGAAAAAGCACTCGAACGGATCCACGCGTGGCGTGAGATCTGTCCTGACCTGGCGATTCGGTCAACTTTCATCGTTGGCTTTCCGGGCGAGACGGATGAAGATGTCGGACAATTGTTGGAGTTTCTGGAAGTAGCCGAACTCGACCGGGCGGGTTGTTTTACTTATTCGGCAGTAGCAGGTGCTAAGGCTAATTCGCTAGTAGGCCATATTGATGAAGCGGAGAAACTTGATCGCCAAGAGCGGGTCTACGAAGTCCAGGCCGAAATTAGCGCTCGGCGTTTGCAACGCCACGTAGGGCAGAGGTTACGGGTATTGGTTGATGGGCACGATGATGTTGAAGGTGCAACGATTGATCGATTAGTCGGGCGATCGATGTATGACGCGCCCGAAATCGATGGCGTCGTGCGGCTAACTGTTGATGGTGCGCAACCAAACGTTGGCGAGTTCGTTTGGGCAGATATCACTGCGAGCGACGACCATGACCTCTATGGTGATGTGGTTGGCGAAGAAATTCGTATCGGCTAATCGCGCGGCTTACTGTAAAATGTTGTGACCCGTGCTGCTAAACTGTTTATGGGCGTGCCGTTAGAATAGCCGTTTCGCCTCATGCATGGAGAGTGCACGGTTAGCGCATGGTTGTAACAACTCATTGGGATGAAGATATGTGGTATCTAATTGAAGACTTTTTTGACCAGAGCTGGTTCATGAAGGCAATTCTTGGCTTGGGTTGGTTATGTGTGATCATCATGCTTGCAAGCTTCGGTGCGCCGCTGCTCGGTTTTTAGGTAGTGTGGCTTTCTTCCCTCAGTGATGAACAACGTCTGGCGCTAATGCGGTTAGCCCACAATGTTGTGGTCTCAGACGGATTACTCGATCCAAATGAAGAGGGCATGCTGAACGAGTTCCGACGCGAGATGGATCTAGCCAGTAGTGATCTCGAGTATTTGGAGCTGGACGGTATAGAGGATGTTTTCGAAGATCGCAGCACCCGTATCGTCGCAATATTGAATCTACTGAAACTGTCTTACGCTGATGGCGCTTTTGAGATTGAAGAAGAGTGCTTGCTGAAGGAAATATGTCGTGCGTTCAAAGTCGACGACGAAGAATTTCTACTGCTCGACAACTGGGTTCGTCGGCTGAACGCGCTTGAAGAGGAAGCTCGCGGCTTAATGGCTTAATGGCTTGGTCGCGAACTGATTCCCGGCTACCCTACGATACCCGCTGAAACTCCTGTTCTAACTCGCCCAGGCGCGCGTCGACGTTCGCCTTATCATCCTGAAGTTCTGAGGCGGTGCGAAAGCGTATGCCGCAGCGATAGCCGTCAGGTTGTGAGGTGCAGTTGTGAACGATCCCAATAACATTATTGAGATGTTGGTTTTGACCTGTTATCGACAAATACACGGTCGTGTCTTTTGGTAGCGGTTGGTCTATCAAAATGCCAATACCGTGACGAGAAAAGTCCACAGCATTGCCTTGCAGACGTGTCAGCCGACCTTTACGTCGGATGCTGACCATCAGTCCGTTCGCTACCTCACGGGCATGTGCCCTGCGCTCGGATGGTATGACTGGCATTGCACCAGCGTAGTTTAAGCAGACCGATTTAGTTGTGACGGCGTTAGCAGATATATCGCAAAACCCAGCTGCAACGAATGCTGTTGCAGAATGAGCTTCTGCAATACAAGAGTCGGGGAAAGGACTATCATACGGCTTCAAGTGCACGCGTTGTAATCTACTTGAATCAAACTGAACTCCAACATTGGCTAGATGAACTCAGAGTCGAGCATCGAGACTTAGATGTGGTCATCAAACACCTACAAGACAGCCATCACCACGACAATATGCGCGTTCAGCGTTTGAAGCGTCGTAAGCTGAAACTGAAGGACATGATCACCCGTCTTGAGAGCGGGTTGATTCCGGATCTTGATGCCTGACAATGCCTAAATCCCTCACTATCGCTATTTCATCAACTGCCCTTTTTGATCTGGATGAGTCAGATGAGATCTACAAGGAAGAGGGGCTTGAAGCCTACCGCCAATACCAGATAGAACAAGAAGATCGCATATTGGACCCTGGCGAAGGCTACACACTCGTAAAAAAACTACTAAATATCAATAAGATACTATCGAAATCTCGGGTGGAAGTGATACTACTCTCTAGGAATTCGGCCGATACGGGTTTGCGAGTTTTCAATTCTATTCGGGACTTTGAGCTTGATATCACGCGCGCCGCTTTCTGTGGTGGCGAGTCTCCGTACCGCTACATCAAAGCTTTTGATTGCGATCTTTTTCTTTCTACCGATGCAGAAGATGTGCGGCTAGCTCTGGAGCAAAACGTCGCAGCGGCAATGTTGTTTGGCCGGCGACAAAACACGCAGACCGAAGACTTTCTCGAAGAGCCGTTGCGGCTCGCCTTTGATGGCGACTCCGTGCTCTTCTCCGATGAAGCAGAGCGTGTTTTTCAGAGTGAAGGATTGGACGCATTTAGTGAGTCGGAAAGTGAACAAGCTCAAAAACCGCTGCACGGAGGTCCCTTTAAGTCCTTTCTTGCTGCCTTACATGAATTACAGAAGGAATTTCCAGAAGGCGAAAGTCCATTGCGTACGGCCCTTGTGACCGCGCGTGGCGCCCCGGCGCATGAGCGTGTGATCCGTACGCTACGTGCCTGGGATATACGGTTGGATGAGAGCCTTTTCCTTGGCGGTATTGATAAGACGGAATTCTTGCGTGCCTTTGAAGCGGACATATTCTTTGATGATCAGGCTGCACATTGCGAACGTGCTGCTCCGCATGTTGCGACAGCTCACGTGTTGCATGGTGTCGCGAACACGACCGATTGATTCCCGCGGCTGCGTGCTAACTAACCGATCTAAAAAACCATTTTTTTATCGCCAAATTTTGCTAATGTACTGGTCGATATCTAAGGCGAGAGTAGGTTAGAGGCAAGATGAAACTGCAACAGCTTCGGTATATCTGGGAGGTCGCTCATCATGATCTCAACGTGTCTGCCACTGCACAGAGTCTATTTACTTCGCAGCCTGGTATCAGCAAACAGATTCGTCTGCTGGAAGACGAGTTGGATGTTGAGATTTTTGCGCGTAGTGGCAAACATCTTACTCACGTCACACAAGTCGGCGAAGTGATCATCGAACAGGCTGGTGAAATTCTTCGACAAGTTGGTGCGATCAAACAAGTTGCACAAGAATATTCCAACGAAAAGGAAGGGTCGTTGTCGATCGCGACGACGCACACTCAAGCACGATATGCACTACCCGGCATCATCGCGCCGTTCAGGGAGAGCTATCCGGATGTCAGCCTGCATATGAATCAGGGCTCACCGGAACAGATTGCAGAACTCGCAGCCTCTGGTGAAGTTGATTTTGCGATTGCGACGGAAGGGTTGGAGCTCTTTAACGACCTGGTCATGATGCCTTGTTATCGTTGGAATAGAGCTGTCGTCGTGCCACAAGACCATCCTTTGGCTAAGGTTGAAGAGCTGACTCTCGAAGTTGTCGCCGAACATCCAATCGTCACATACGTGTTTGGATTTACCGGTCGATCAAAGCTCGATGATGCATTTCGAGCAGCAGACCTTTCACCTAACGTTGTGTTTACGGCGACAGATACTGATGTTATCAAAACCTATGTCCGTTTGGGTTTTGGCGTCGGGATCATCGCGCAAATGGCACACGAGCCGCTCATAGACACTGACCTCGTAGCGCTTGATGCCTCGCATTTGTTTGAGCCTAGCATCACCCACATTGGTTTCAGAAAAGGCACGTTCTTGCGCCAATACATGCTGGATTTCATTAGTGCGTTTGCGCCACATCTAGATCGCGAAGTTGTGCAAAGTGCGGTAGCGGCTCATAGCAGGGCTGAACGAGAAACGTTATTTACAGACGTAACGCTGCCCGTACGTTAATCGGGCGAGACTAGGAGAAGTTAGTGGACGTGTTGTGTCTTGATCTTGAGGGAGTCTTAGTACCCGAAGTTTGGCAGGCAGTTGCGGATAAAACTGGCGTGCCTGGTTTACTCAAAACCACCCGCGACATTCCTATATACGACGATTTAATGCAATACAGGTTGGGTTTGCTTCGAGAGCACGATATCGCGCTAAGTACAATACAAGCTGAGATCGACGCAATCGAACCGCTGCCAGGCGCTGTGGATTTTCTTGCCTGGGCTCGAGAGCGTTACCAGGTCGTTATCGTCTCCGATACGTTTTATGAATTCGGGATGCCTTTGATGGCCAAGCTCGGGTATCCGACACTTCTTTGCCATCGCCTGGAAGTCGAAGGCGATCGCATCATCGGTTATCAGATCCGTCAACGAGACCCCAAACGCTGTTCTGTACAAGCACTGAAATCTTTAAACTATCGTATTTTTGCTGCAGGAGATTCGTTTAACGATGTCAGTATGTTAGAAGAAGCAGACGTTGGTATTTTCTTCTCAGCACCAGAGAACGTGACCTCTCAGTTCCCGAGTTTTCGCACCACACAGTCGTATGCTGAGTTACAGCATGCCTTGCTAAGCGCCGCATAGATCTATAGACGCAGCTGACGCAGCTCAGGGTCTGGCCTACTTTTTTCCCAAGCGGTCTCAAACGTTTCGATAAAACGCTTGGTAGTCACAGGATTACCCGCATCCGCCACTCCTGTTGGGACGCTGTGCTCGGGTAGTAGCCAATAACCATTATTGTCTATGCAAACGAAACTAGAGGTCTCGAGTGTCACGGGTTCGTCAAAAAGTCGTAGTGATATTTTTTGATCTAGGCGTCTGGCCAATTCCACAAGCGCATGCCCTCTTGAGACGATGTACTTGCTCGACATGATGAGAATTCTCACTTCGGCGCTTGGCGCGCTCCTTGCGTGGTTAGAGATAGTTTGGACGATGTCTTCGTCAGCGAAAAGCTCATGGTCGAGGTAAGGGCTAAGGATCAAGAGCTGTCGTGTGCTTGCGCTAAGTGCTGTAAGCAATGCGTTTCTTGCTTGTTCCATGCCATCGAAAGCTTTGGGCGCGCTCACAGGCAAAGGTTTTGTGGCGACAAAAGGCTTGGAGACAGGTTGAGCAATGGGCGCGTCTGGACTTGCGAATTGGAGCGGCAGCATCATCTCCATTGTTGTGTGTTCAATGCCTGCATCCATAAAACGATCACCTAGGCCAACGAAACCGCCCTTGCGATAAAAGTCTTCCGCATAGGTCTGCGCATGTAAAAAGACTTTGTTCATGCCTTGAGTCTTCGCTTCAGCCACAGCTGCGGCTAAAAGTTCTGCGCCTAAACCTGTGCCACGCTGACTTTTTCGAACTGCCATACGACCAATCTGACCAGTGTTCATCAACCGTGCACAACCAAGTGTCTGTCCAGCATCGTTGAGCGCGAGGAAATGCGTACTGGTTTCATCAAAACCATCCAACTCTTCTTCAATAGGCACGTTCTGCTCGGTTACAAAGACTTCGAATCGAATCTCTTTGAGACTTTCGTGTTTGTCGAGCCAAGCTACCTTAACGACATGAACATCCATGACGCCCTACCTGTTAAAAGTGTTGGCGCGCTAATTTGCTCGCCAGACCCGTGTAGGTTGATGGAAGTAAGTCTTTGAGCTCCGCCAGCGCTCCAGCTGGCAGTTCAAGTTCGGTTAGGATTTCTGAGAACACAGCAGCGTTCATTTGGCGACCGCGAGTCACAGCTTTTAGCTTTTCGTAGGGTTCTGCCATGCCGTGTTTTCGCATGACGGTTTGTACAGCTTCAGCGAGAACCTCCCAACTATTATCGAGATCTTTTCCGATTGCCTGAGGGTTGATTTCCAGACGAGTGAGCCCACGCATTGTCGCCTGATAGCTAATAGCGCAATGAGCCAGAGCGGTACCGATATTTCGTAGCACGGTTGAATCTGAAAGATCGCGCTGCCATCGCGAAACGGCCAGCTTTTGTGCCATATGGTCTAACAGTGCATTCGCTATACCTAAGTTGCCTTCGGAATTCTCGAAGTCGATGGGGTTAATCTTATGCGGCATCGTCGAGGAACCTGTTTCGCCTTCCACCTTCTTTTGCTTGAAGTATTCTATGGAGATGTAACTCCAGATGTCGCGATCAAAGTCGAGCACGATCTGATTGAAACGGATCAGGGCGTGAAAGTACTCCGCTATGTAATCATGCGGCTCGATTTGAGTCGTCCACGGGTTTAGGGCTAGTCCCAGCCGTTGTAAAAACTCGCCCGATGCAAGCTGCCAATCGATCTCAGGGTAAGCGAGTGCGTGAGCGTTGAAGTTGCCCACCGCACCGTTGAACTTACCGAGAATTTCCACGTCCTTAAATTGCTTGAGCTGGCGTTGCAGACGAGCGGCAAAGTTCTTCATTTCCTTGCCAAGCGTGGTGGGGGACGCAGTCTGACCATGCGTGCGTGAGAGCATCGCTAGATCTGCGTTAGCCTCCGCTAACTTGTTTAGCTCAGCGATAAGGGCTGCCATCTGCCCGACCAGTGCATCGTCCCGGCTGGCCTTTAGCATGAGCGCGTAAGCAGTATTGTTTATATCCTCAGATGTGCAGCAGAAATGTATCCACTCGCTATGCGCTGTGAGTCCGGGTCGTTCACTAAACTTGGACTTAACAAAATACTCGACGGCTTTTACATCGTGATTGGTCGTTCGCTCGAATGCCTTGACACTCATGGCGTCCGCTACCGAAAAATCTTGCGCGATGGCTCGTACGAACTGGGCATCTTCTGGTGAAACCGCTTTCAGCTCTGGGACTTGCTCGTGCTCGGATAGAAACAGAAACCACTCGCATTCGACCCGTACTCTATACTTGATCAACCCGAATTCGCTAACGATAGGGTTGAGTGAAGAAACTTTGCTGGCATAGCGACCGTCGATGGCGCTTATCGCGGTGATTTCTGTGTTGTCGGACATCGGTACCTGTGTTGAGCTGGAATTATTCTTCGAAACTATGGACTGGTTGTGAGAGCGGCGTTTATCTCTCGAGATTCTATCCTGGCGCCGCCAAGCATTGTATCTTGATCGTAAAAAGCAATGAACTGTCCTGGTGCAATAGCTCTTTGCGGGATCTCGAACGTGACTACCAAACTGCCGTCTGCTGCCGCTCGCACTGTGCAGTCCTGATCATCTTGCCGATACCGCACTTTAGCGGTGCACCGTAAAGGATAAACGACCTCTTCCAACCAGTTGGGGGACGCAGCGCGTAGCCACTTAGAGGTGAGTGTTAGTTGTTCTTGGGTAACGATAAGTTGATTTGAATCGGAGTCTTTTTCCGCGACATACCAAGGTCGCTCGGCTCTCCCTTTTAAGCCGCCAATTGCAATTCCTTGCCGTTGACCGATTGTGAAAGCGTGCAGGCCATGGTGCTCGCCGAGAGTCCGTCCTTGTGGATCACGGATCTGGCCTGGTTTTCTAGAAAGGTATTGATGTATGAAGTCGGCGAAACGACGTTCGCCAATAAAGCAGATTCCAGTACTGTCTTTGCGCTTGGCGTTATGCAGACCACGTTCGGTGGCAAAATTGCGGACGTCGTCCTTTAACCAGTCACCTAAAGGGAACAAACAATTTTGTAGTGCCTGCTTTGGTACCGCTTGTAAAAAATAGGATTGATCTTTGCTGGGATCGGCTGCCTTGCTCAAGGTCGGTCCATCGTGGTCGATTTTGACGTAGTGCCCTGTTGCGATGAAATCAGCGCCCAGAAGGTCTGCGTATGCTGAGAACTGTTTGAATTTGATTTCTCGATTACACAGCACGTCCGGGTTTGGAGTGCGACCGCGACTATATTCGGCTAGGAATTCTTCAAACACGTGGTCCCAATATTCCGCGGCGAAATTGGCGGTGTGGAGTTTGATGTTAAGATACTGGCAAACAGCCTCAGCATCGTTTAGGTCTTCGATCGCGGTGCAGTATTCTGTGCCGTCGTCTTCATCCCAGTTTTTCATGAACAAGCCCTCGACCGAATAACCCGCATCTATCAGCAGGCTAGCGGCGACAGATGAGTCGACACCTCCGGACATTCCTACGATGACTGTTGGTTTTGGCATGGCCTTGACACGAGGGAGCTGGATAAAGTGGCTATTGTAGCACTCACGCACAGTACGACCGATCGTGTAAAATCGCACCCTTATCCCAAAGAGCCTTTGTACTAATGAGTTCTGATGTTCTGAGTCATGTAAATGCCAGCGGTGAGGCAAATATGGTCGATGTCACTGACAAGGAGGTGACGCAACGCATTGCCCGAGCCACCGGCTCGGTGTTAATGAAGCCAGAGACCTTAGCGGCGATTCGGGACAACTTGGTCGCGAAAGGAGAGGTGCTTGCCGTGGCCAGAGTTGCAGGCATACAGGCTGCTAAGAAATGTTCGGACCTGATACCACTTTGCCACCCACTGGCGTTATCGAAGGTGCAGATAGATTTTGAGCTTTCAGACGGAGAGGTGAAAATTACCTCCATGTGCAAATTGGCTGGTAAAACCGGGGTCGAAATGGAGGCGCTGTGCGCAGTCAGCACAGCAGCTCTGACCATCTACGACATGTGTAAGGCAAGTGACAAAGGTATGCGTATTGATGGTGTTCGGCTGTTAGAGAAAGAAGGTGGCAAGTCTGGTCACTGGCGTGCGGAAGATTAAGAATGGCTGAAGTTAGAGTCGTATATTTTGCGTCCCTTCGGGAAGTCGTCGGTGTAGCGGAGCAGCAGTTTGAGGTCCAATCGCTCGGCGACTTGCTAATGCATATTCGAGAGACTTTCGATTGTGAGGCAGTTCGCGCCCTAACAGCTGAGAACGTACGAATTGCTATCAATCAGTCGTTGGTATCCGACATTGATGCCGTACCGTTACTTAGTGCCGGTGATGAGATCGCTTTTTTACCGCCAGTCACGGGTGGTTAGTGATGTCTGTATCGATAACTGTTCAGGAGCAAGATTTCAACGTTGGCGAAGCGTACGAAGCCATGCGTCAAATCAACGGACCGAAGGTTGGGGCAATCGCCGCCTTTGTTGGTTTAGTCCGCGATCAAAATGTGAAGGCTGGAGATGGGACGCGAGTGAATACGTTAACGCTCGAGCACTATCCAGGTATGACGGAGTCCAGCATCCAATCCATAGCGGACAAGGCTCTGGCTCGGTGGCAGTTACAAGCGCTGGCGATCTACCATCGCGTTGGTGAGCTGCAGCCAATGGATCAGATCGTCATGGTAATGGCGAGTTCTGGGCATCGCGAAGACGCCTTTGCCGCCGCTCAGTTCGTGATGGACTATTTGAAAACCGATGCCGTGTTTTGGAAGAAGGAGCTAACCGAGTCTGGCAGCCGGTGGATCGAATCAACCAGAGGTGATCAAGAACGGGCTAAAGATTGGCAATCGAAGCCTTAGTAAAAGTCTCTTCGAGGCAACTAGAAGCTACGCGGATGACGCATCAGGTTGACTATGGTCATCTGACTCGTCGGACGCCTCGTCCATGTCTAATTCTACGGAAACACGGACATCTGGCTCATCAGCTTCTAGAATATTGACAGCGTGCAGCCCCTTGGGCCCTTGCTCGATCTCAAACTTCACTGCTTGACCAGCTTTTAGAGTCTTGTAGCCTTCCATTTCAATTGCCGAGTAGTGCACGAATAAATCTTCGCCACCCTCATCATCGATGATAAAACCATACCCCTTGGCATTGTTGAACCACTTAACTTTGCCAATCGCCATGTAACCACCCTCCCAAGCAGCCGTTGTCCAGCTCAAAACGCAGGACATTCGCCACTTTCGTCAAATTCTTATGAGTAGTCAAGGCCCGGAATTAAAGGAATGCAAGGGTTGAAATTGAAGGATCTGACTCCACATCTTATGTAGGACGGATCTGTCAAAAGCTGACGTGTCCTTAACATAGCGAAGAACGAGCACGAGAACGAGGTTAGTGTCAGACGATGACCAAGAAAAACAGGACAGTTTCGAGACGAAAGCGGTATGATTTCGACCTAATGATTCGGTCCCACAATAACCTTCGAACTTAAAATTTCTACTTGTAAACGATGGAAGAACTGCCTGTTGTAACTAGTCTTAACGAGACGGACACTGAAATTGAGTATTTTGCACTTCATAGTAAACAGGTCGCTTATCGGAGACGAACGAGATCGCTACACGTCATTCGGTTTGAGGGCGATGACGACCATGGCACGGATGAAGATCGTGATTCCGGGTTGGCGACTGCCACAGCGAAACCTGAGCTCAAACGTCCTGCAATGTACAAAGTCATTTTGCTCAATGACGACTACACGCCTATGGAATTCGTGGTTCACATCCTCGAAGTGTTTTTCTCGATGAATCAAGAAAAAGCAACTCAGATTATGTTAACCGTTCACACGGAAGGTGCTGCGACGGTCGGGATCTTTCCGCGCGATATCGCAGAGACCAAATCTGAGCAGGTGAACAACTACGCTCAGGAAAACAATCACCCGCTCATGTCTACCATAGAAATGACGGACACCGAATGATCGTCTAGACGACGATAGGAAAACTGTATGCTGAGTAAAGATCTCGAAGCAACGTTGAATGAAGCATTTCGCGACGCCAAGTCTAAGCGTCATGAATTTATGACCGTGGAGCATTTACTGCTCGCGTTGCTGGACAACGATATTGCCATTGATGTTCTGAACAAAATTGGCGGAGAGATCGATAAGCTTCGGGCAGACCTCGACCAGTACATCGACTCAACCACGCCTTTGATTCCAGCAGGCGATACAGATCGTGAGACTCAACCGACGCTTGGATTCCAGCGAGTCCTGCAAAGGGCCGTGTTCCATGTCCAGTCCTCCGGGCGAAAAGAAGTGACGGGCGGAAACGTGTTAGTCGCGATCTTCAGCGAACAAGAAAGCCAAGCAGTCTACTTCTTAAAATCACAAAACATTGAACGGATAGACGTCGTGAACTACATCTCCCATGGCATTAGCAAGGTGCCTGGTGAAGAAGGTGGCCAAGAACCGATGTCTGAAGGCGAGGAAGAGGGCGGACCGGAAGGTCAAACACAGAGTCCACTTGAAGCCTTTACCACAAATCTCAACGAAGAAGCTAAGGCGGGTCGCATCGATCCGTTAGTAGGCCGGGATGAAGAGCTCGAACGAGTTATCCAAGTTTTATGTCGGAGACGCAAGAACAACCCACTGTTGGTTGGTGAGTCTGGTGTTGGCAAGACCGCTATCGCTGAAGGTCTAGCGAAACGAATAGTCGATGGACAAGTTCCAGAGGTTGTTGGCGAGAGCGAAATATTTGCCATGGACCTCGGCGCATTGCTCGCAGGTACGAAATATCGCGGTGACTTTGAAAAGCGATTCAAGGCAGTCCTCGCTGAACTGAAGAAAAACGAAGGTTCGATCCTCTTTATTGATGAGGTACACACAATCATCGGAGCAGGCGCAGCGTCTGGCGGTGTCATGGATGCATCGAATCTCCTAAAACCTTTGCTCACCTCTGGTCAGATACGCTGCATGGGGTCTACGACCTATCAGGAATATAGGGGCATCTTTGACAAAGACCGTGCCTTGTCGCGCCGGTTCCAAAAAATCGACGTTAACGAACCTGATGTTGAAGATACCTACAAGATCCTCAAAGGTCTGAAGTCAAGATACGAGGAACACTACGGGCTTCGTTACACCGACAAAGCGCTTCGGGCAGCATCAGAGCTCGCGGCGAAATACATCCATGACCGTTTTATGCCTGACAAAGCGATCGACGTGGTTGATGAAGCAGGTGCTGCTCAACAGTTACAACCACCAAGCAAGCGTAAGAAGAGCATCGGTCAATCAGACGTTGAAGCGGTAGTTGCAAAAATTGCCCGCATCCCACCGAATCAGGTCTCGAGTTCAGATAAGAAGGATCTGAAAGACCTGGATCAGAAGCTGAAAATGGTTGTCTTTGGACAAGACGAGGCGATCGATCAAATGTCGAACGCCATTAAGATGTCACGCGCAGGGTTGAAGTCTGGCGAGAAACCTATTGGTAGCTTCCTTTTCGCTGGCCCAACTGGGGTTGGTAAGACAGAAGTCAGTCGTCAGTTGGCGAACATTATGGGCGTAGAGCTGCTGCGGTATGACATGTCTGAATACATGGAGCGCCATACAGTCTCCAGATTGATCGGCGCACCCCCCGGCTATGTCGGCTTTGATCAGGGTGGCTTGTTGACTGAAGCCGTCACGAAACACCCACACTCAATCGTGTTGTTGGATGAAATCGAAAAGGCACACCCCGAAGTCTTTAACCTCTTATTGCAGGTCATGGATCACGGTACATTGACAGACAACAATGGTCGTAAAGCAGATTTCCGCAACGTTGTTCTCATCATGACAACGAACGCAGGCGCTCAGGAGATGGATCGAACATCCATCGGCTTCGCCGAACAAGATAACCGAACGGATGGCATGGAAGTTATCAAGCGTATGTTTACGCCTGAATTCCGGAATCGGCTTGATGCCATCGTGCAATTCGGCGCTCTGCCTCTTGAAGTCGTCAAAACGGTAGCCGACAAATTCCTTACCGAACTCCAAGCGCAGCTAGACGACAAGCGTGTGACGCTGGAAGTGGATGATGCAGCGTTGGAGTGGCTCGCCAAAGAAGGCTACGACGAAAAAATGGGTGCTCGTCCCATGCAGCGTCTAATTCAGGAGAAGGTCAAAAAGCAACTTGCTGAAGACCTTCTGTTTGGCGATTTGTCTAAAGGTGGTGGCACCGTCCGCATTGCTGTTGAAGACGGTGAGCTGACCATAGAGGTGTTAAGTCCGGTCGAAGCCTAGCTAGGCTACATTCGGAAGGTTATCCGACCTTTCGATAGATCGTATGGGGTAAGTTCTACTTTGACATTGTCCCCGGTGAGGATGCGGATGTAGTTTTTCCGCATCTTGCCTGAGATGTGAGCGGTGACAATGTGACCGTTTTCCAACTCCACTCGAAACATTGTGTTTGGCAGCGTGTCGACCACGGTGCCATCCATTTCAATCTGTTCTTCTTTCGCCATATAGGGCTTTGACTCTAAATTTGAGCCGCGCATTCTGCCCAAAAGCGCTGACCTTTACTAGGGGCACTCGATCTAGAGGTGTTCGAAGGTAGTTGTTTAATTCAGCCTAACCCAGCCGTTTTTTAAGAAAAGCTCGGTCGGTCGATAGTTAATTTTATAAGCCATCTTGCCGCAATCCCGTATCCAATAGCCGAGATAAAGGTACGGCAGCTCGAGTTCTTGGCAGAGCGATATCTGCTGCAGAATACTCATTACGCCCAGGCTGCGTTTTTCCTCCGTCGGCTCAAAGAACGTATAGATGGCAGACAGTCCGTTTGCTTGTTGGTCTGTAACCGCGACGCTGAGCAATTGTTCACCTCTATACAAAGACACGAACAAGCTATTCGACCAAGGGCTCAACAAAAACGAGCGATATTGATCCTCACTCGCCGGGTACATATCTCCATCGGCGTGGCGAAGGCTAATGTAACGTTCGTAGAGGTGGTAATGACGCTTGGTAAACGCTGCATCTTCGATCCGAACGGTGAGGTCCGTATTACGCTTTGCCGTTCTCTTTTGGTTTCTATTTGGCAGAAACTCAGCAACGGGTAGGCGAGTCGGAACGCACGCCTGACAAGAGCCACAATGCGGCCGGTAGAGATGACTGCCGCTTCTGCGGAATCCTTGGTCCGTCAGGCTTTGATAGATCAAAGGGGTGACTGTTTCGCGTGGGTCAAAGAACAACGTTTGGGCGTTATTCCGCGCGAGATAGGAGCAAGGGTGCTTAGGCGTTAGAAAAAATTTTGATTGGGCGTCTGAATGCTCATCTTGCATAGCGGGAATTTATCCGAGGCCTAGTCTAATTGCCAGCGACCGCGTCTGGTTTGTTCCAGAGGGTTGGCGTCGAGGTGGCGTAGAAAATCGGCTCGGGGGATCTCATACACGCCGAGACTCTCAAGATGCGGATTTTGTAGCTGGCAGTCGATCAAATCGAATCCCCATGCGGAAAGTTGTTGGTGCAACACATGGAAGGCGACCTTGGAACCGTCTGGCACCAGACTAAACATCGACTCACCAAAGAAACAAAGCCCCAGAGACACGCCGTACAAGCCGCCCACCAAGTCGCCATCGAGATAGGTCTCGAAAGAATGGGCTAATCCCGCTCCGTGCAAGTCTGAGTAGGCTGCTTTCATCTCTGTTGTGATCCAGGTACCTGCTACGTCCCGTCGAGGCTCGCTGCAGTAATCGACGACACTTGCAAAAGCTTGATCTACCGCGATTTCAAACCCCGCATTGCGAATTCGCTTGGCAAGGCTTCTGGTGACTTTCATTCGACCGGGCTCGATCACCGCGCGCTGGCTGGGACTCCACCACAATATATGGTCATCTTCTGGGCCAAACCAAGGGAAAATGCCGCGCGCATAGGCTTCGATTAGCCACTCTAAAGAGAGGTCACCGCCCGCAGCGAGAAGCCCATCTGGCTCCGAAAGCGCTTGGGCTGGATCAGGAAAACCGACTGGTGCAGCCGGTAGCAGGGGAATGCTCAGGAGTTAGGCGCCGCTTAAAATCGCCTGGAAAGGCCCTGATTTAGCGTGGTCGGCGATGATGTCTAACAAGGTCTCGCCGTGCTCGTTGCGTGCGTCGATGTCCCCACCAGCCGTTTTGAAGCGTGTGAGAAATCGAACGAAGTCTTCTGGTCGCATGCTTCTATAAGCATAGAGGAGTTTGCTGTGATCTCCTGGTGTCTCACCCATCGGCTCTTTGTTCAGGAAACTCTCAATACGGGCGTCATCCCATACTTCGTCTACAACTTTGGCTTTATCTGCGCGCATGATCTTAAGTGTCGGTTCAGGAAGTGCTGCTATTGTAATCTAAAAGCACCGTTCGGCAGAAGATTCAAATGGACGATTACCACAGAAGAGGATTGAAGAAGGGAATTTAAGAGGTTGATTTTGATGAAAAAAAGTTATCCACAGGGTTTGTTTCCAACGGCTGCATTGCTTAAACTCGCCCAGGCTCACTGTTCAAGGATTATCCAGTGTCGACTTTAGCGCCTGTCCGCTTACTTCCGGTTCGAGAAATTACCTTGGTCGTTCTAGGGAGCTTGGCAATATTCTTGCTGCTTGCCATCGTATCGTACTCTCCTGACGATCCTGGATTTAGTTTCGCAAGCCCACAAGCAGAGGCCAGAAACTTGGTTGGTGTGAGTGGGGCGTACTTTGCAGACTTCGTGCTATACCTTTTTGGCTATGTCGCCTTCCTGATCCCGATTGCACTCACTGTTGCGGGGGGTCGATTTTTGTTCAGCCAGGAAGTGTCGTGGCTGATTTTTGGTGTGCGATTGACCGGTTGGGTCGCACTCGCGATTGCGAGTTGCGTCATCTTGGAACTCCACTTGGCGGTGGGGCATGCTTTCCCGGCTGGAGACGGTGGCATTTTTGGCCAATGGTTAGTGGAATTTGGCGTGCCGGTTTTCGGCAATGTTGGTTTCACCGTCATTGCGCTGACTTTGTTCTTGGTCGGTTTCCAAGCAAGCACGGGTGCATCATGGCTTGATGTATCGGAAATGATTGGTAGAAGTCTACATCGTGTGACCGCTTGGACAATCTTCCAGGTAAGCCGTGCGCAGGAGAGATTTGCTGCTACAAAACATCGAAAAGAAATCGACCGGCTGCAAGAAGCCAGATTGGAGCAAAAGCCGGTGCTCAAACCAAAGTCTCAACGAAAAGCCCCTGAAATCAAGCCCGCGGTAAAAGAAACGCCCAAGCCAGCTGCTGTCCGCCAACGGCGCCTGTTTCGTCCACAGTCTGTTGGCGAGTTGCCGGATTTGGACTTGTTGGATGAGCGAACGGAGCACGAAGATCTTGGCTATTCAGCTGATTCGTTGGAGGCAATGTCTCGTCAGCTAGAACTAAAATTGGCTGATTTTGGTGTAGAAGCAGAAGTAGTCAGCGTACTTCCGGGTCCTGTCGTCACGCGCTTCGAAATCCAGCCTGCGGCCGGAGTGAAGGTGCAAAAAATCAGCGCGCTTGCGAAAGACTTAGCGCGTTCAATGGCGGTCATATCGGTACGAATTGTCGAGGTAATACCTGGCAAATCCGTCGTCGGCATAGAGATTCCCAATGAACAGCGAGAGATGGTGCAACTGAAAGAGGTTATCGCCTCCGAAAGTTTCCAGAACGCGACCTCACCGCTGACGCTTGCCTTAGGTAAGGACATCGCGGGAGCGACACAGGTCACCGATATCGCCAAGATGCCACATCTGTTGGTTGCTGGAACCACCGGCTCTGGTAAGTCCGTTGGGGTCAACGCAATGCTTTTAAGCATCCTGTGTAAATCCACACCCGATGAGGTTCGGCTGATTCTAGTGGATCCAAAAATGCTGGAATTGTCAGTGTATGAAGGCATTCCTCATCTGTTAGCGCCCGTTGTGACAGATATGAAGGAGGCCGCGCATGCGCTGAATTGGTGCGTAGCGGAGATGGAGCGGCGCTATCGATTGATGGCCGCGCTTGGTGTGAGAAACCTTGCTGGGTATAACCGCCAGGTCAAGGAAGGAAAGGAGCGTGGCGAACCTGTACTTGACCCGCTCTGGACCGTGGAAGACGAGCCAGCACCAGAACTCACTCATTTGCCTGCGATAGTTGTCGTAATCGACGAATTCGCCGACATGATGATGATCGTAGGCAAAAAGGTAGAACAGCTCATCGCCCGTATCGCACAGAAGGCGCGAGCTGCAGGTATTCACCTGGTGTTGGCGACACAGAGACCCTCGGTCGACGTTATCACGGGTCTCATCAAGGCAAATATCCCAGCGCGGATCGGCTTTCAGGTGTCTTCAAAGATAGATTCACGGACCATCCTCGATCAGGGTGGCGCTGAGCAGTTGTTGGGGCATGGCGATATGCTTTTCCTACCGCCTGGCACCGCTTTGCCGCATCGCATACACGGCGCGTTTGTCTCTGACGAAGAAGTGCATCGCATTGTGCAAGATTGGAAGGATCGTGGCGAGCCTGACTATTTAGAGGAAATTGTTTCCGGTCATCTCGATTCTGAGCCGTTCTTAGCATTGGAAGGATCCGATGACGCTGAGCAGGACGATGAGCTTTACGATGAGGCTGTTCAGTTCGTTCAAGACTCTCGCAAAGCTTCAATTTCTTCGGTCCAGCGCAAACTTCGTATCGGTTACAACAGGGCTGCACGTCTGATTGAGGCGATGGAGATGGCCGGGGTTGTCAGTTCAATGAGTACAAATGGTAGTCGTGAAATCCTGGTTCCAACGAGGGATTAAAAAACTCTCGCTCAGTTTTCTAATTGCGCTTCTGGCCAGTGTCCCTGCGTGGGCAGATGACCAGGACGATAGTTCACTGGTTGACTACTTGTCCGGGATGGATAACGTCAGTGCAGATTTTGATCAAACAATCTCAGACGTTTTCGGTCGCATCGTTGAGGTTTCGAGTGGCACTGTCGCGATCCAGAAGCCTCGCGCACGATGGGAGACCACCTCACCTTATCCGCAAGTTTTGTTGTTAAACGACAAGGCGCTAGAAGTTTACGATCCCGACTTGGAGCAAGTCACGCAACGAGATATATCCGAGGGTTGGGAGCAGGTCCCGCTGGCTCTCTTAATCGGCGATGCTGGTGATATAGGTCAACATTTCACAATTGAACGTGAATTGTACGAAGAAGACCTAGCAGTTTTCACGTTGACCCCGAATTCACCAAATGCTGTGTTTGAGTTTGTTGAGCTTACAATCCAGAAAAACAAACTCACGCGCATAACGATCCGTGATCAAGGCGCTCAGGAAACAGTAGTGAGCCTTCGTAACTACCAGAGTGACGTGGTGTTAGAATCAGATCTCTTCAAATTAGATTTGCCACCACATACTGATGTCATTCGAGGATGATACGCGCAACGTTTCCTTAGATTTTGGATCCAATGTCGACTCTCGACCGTTGGCCGAACGCTTGCGCCCATCGACAATCACCGAGTACGTCGGTCAACAACATCTCCTTGGGACAGGTAAGCCGCTCGCGGGTTTGATCGACCGGCAAACGCTCTCGTCTATGATTCTGTGGGGACCGCCGGGTACTGGCAAGACCACACTAGCCAAGTTGCTCGCAAACAACGCCGAAGTTAACTGGATCGGGATCTCCGCGGTACTTGCAGGGGTCAAAGACGTTCGAGAAGCCGTCGCGCAGGCGGAAATAGAGAAGCTAGCAGGGCGCCAAACTGTCCTCTTCGTCGATGAAGTGCACCGGTTCAACAAAGCACAACAAGATGCTTTCTTGCCGCACGTAGAAAGCGGTGCAATCACTTTTATTGGTGCGACAACGGAAAACCCGTCATTCGAAGTAAATTCAGCGTTGTTGTCCCGAGCGAGGGTCTTTGTCCTCAAACCCCTAACTAAAGAGGATCTCAGCTTGGTCATAGATCGAGCCCAGGATGAACTTGAAGTAGTCGTCAGCGATACCGCTAGAGTAATTCTTCTCGACGTTGCCGACGGGGATGCAAGACGGATGCTCAACGTGCTTGAGATGGCGGCCCAGCTCGCAGACGGCGAACTGACTGATGAAGCCGTACAAGCGGCCTTTGGTGAGCGTATACGACGTTTCGACAAAGGTGGCGACCAGTTCTACGACCAGATTTCGGCGCTGCATAAATCCGTCAGAGGCAGTGCACCTGATGCCGCACTTTATTGGTTTTGCCGCATGTTAGATGGTGGGGCAGACCCTCGCTATATCGGGCGCCGACTGATAAGAATTGCGACTGAAGACATCGGTAATGCTGATCCTCGAGCACTAACTCTGACGATGTCTGCGGTTGAAAGCTTTGAGCGCCTAGGATCACCTGAGGGTGAACTTGGGCTTGCTCAGGCCGTCCTCTACATGGCGTCTGTGCCAAAGAGTGACTCCGCCTATCGTGCATTTAACACGGCTATGGCACTCGTTAAGGAGACAGACTCTTACGAAGTGCCAATGCATATTCGCAACGCGCCGACTTCGCTCATGAAAGGGTTGGGTCACGGTGAAGGCTATCGCCATGCGCACGGGGAGCAGACCACTGAAGGTGGCTATGCCGTCGGCGAAACTTATTTTCCCGAAGCGCTGGGTGAGCAAACGTTCTACGAACCCACCGAACAAGGTCTAGAAGCAAAAATCCAAGCTCGCTTGGCGCGTCTAAGGGCGCTGGATACCAAAGATGGTGTTCAAGATGAGTAATACACTTTTGTTGGTCATGCTCGGCGGTGCGTTAGGGGCTGGTAGCAGATACTTGGTCAGCGTCTTGAGCTTACAAATTGTCGCCGGTGGAATAGTTCAAGGTCCGCTGTTTCCTTGGGGGACGCTTGGCATTAATATCGCGGGCTCATTTGCGATCGGGCTGATGTGGAGCTTGTACGCTGATGCTGATTGGTTCCAGCAGTGGGGTCGACCATTGATTGTTATCGGCGTTCTCGGTGGTTTCACAACGTTCTCTACGTTTTCACTTGATGCGCTACATTTGTTTGATACTCACAAAGTGGCGGCGTTTGGGTATGCGGTGAGTAGTGTCGTCGGATGTCTTGTTGCCGTCGGTTTAGGTCATTGGCTCGGATTGCAGAGCGGCAGTTAATTAGAGGTTGGAATGTTAGATGTTAGGCAGGTTCGGAAGGACCCGCAAAAAATAGCTGAAGCGCTGCGGATCAAAGGGTTTGAACTTGATGTCGATCGTTTTGTGGAGCTAGAAACAGATCGAAGTCGTTTGCAACAAGCGGCAGAAACTCTGCAAAACGAACGCAACACTAAATCGAAATCCATCGGCAAAGCGAAGGCACAAGGTGAAGACATTGCGCCTCTTGTCGCAGAGGTTGGTGATCTAGGCGATCGTCTGACAGCCGCTAAACAAGAATTTGATGCTGTGCAAACAGAGCTCAAGCAACTTCTTCATTCGGTGCCGAATGTACCGGATGAAAGCGTGCCGCATGGTAAGAGTGAGGACGACAACGTCGAAATTCGTCGATGGGGCGAACCGCCAGAACAAAACTTCGAGCCGCTTGATCATGTTGATTTAACGGCGGATGGAGGCCTAGATTTTGAGGTTGCTGCCAAAATATCAGGTAGCCGTTTTGTCGTGATGCGGGGACAAATTGCACGTCTGCATCGCGCCCTTACCCAGTTTATGTTGGATGTGCATACCCGCGAACACGGGTATGAAGAGGTTTATGTCCCATACATTGTTAACTCCGATAGTTTGTTTGGTACTGGGCAGCTTCCGAAGTTTGAAGAAGATCAGTTCCGCCTGGACCAAGAAGGTGAAACCTATTTGATCCCGACTGCTGAAGTGCCTGTAACGAATATCTATCGTGATGAGATTGTCGATCCTGGAATCTTACCGATACGCCATGTAGCGCACACACCATGTTTTCGATCCGAAGCGGGAAGTTATGGACGAGACACCAGAGGCATGATTAGGCAGCATCAGTTTGAGAAAATCGAGTTGGTCCAGTTAGTACATCCCGATACTTCGTGGCAAGCCTTTGATGAGCTTACAAATCACGCTGAAGTCATACTTCAGAAATTGGAACTCCCTTATCGTTCTGTTGTGCTCTGTGGTGGCGACCTCGGCTTTTCTGCGACGAAGACAGTGGATCTCGAAGTTTGGTTGCCTGGGCAGCAGGCCTATCGAGAAATCTCTTCATGCTCAAACTTCTTAGACTTCCAAGCTCGGCGTATGCAGGCGCGGTTTAAGAATCCGGACACTGGTAAAACTGAACTTGTGCATACCCTTAATGGTTCCGGCTTAGCAGTGGGCAGAACGCTGGTTGCTGTGCTTGAGAATTATCAAGATGGCGACCGACGGATCGCAGTACCGGATGCGCTGCGAAACTATATGGGTGGGGTTACGCACCTCGACAGCTAGCCGTGTTCTTTTTACCGCTAAATCACAATCTCGCTGGCGCAGACTGTCTTGTCGTCGGTGGTGGTCAGACCGCATTGCGAAAAATTGAGTGGTTGGTCAAGGCTGAGGCGAAAGTCCGCGTCTTGTCGCTCGAGATATCTGATGAGATACGAGCACTGGGTGATTCGGTTTCAACTGAAGTCGGATCGTTTACTCATGAACAAATCCACATTGATACTCGTCTGGTAATTGCTGCAACTAATGACAAGTTGGTCAACGAATCAATATATGAAGCTGCAACCAAGAAAAACGTGTTAGTTAACTGTGTCGATGACCCCGCACATTGCACCGTAACGTTCCCAGCGATCATAGATCGGGAGCCTGTTGTCGTATCAGTTTCGACGAGTGCGTCTGCGCCTGCATTGGCAAGAATTATAAGAGGGTGGGTTGAAGAAGCCTTACCGGCCGGGTTAGGTGCATTTGCAAACTGGGTTGGTGACCATCGCCAGCGTATAGCCGATCGTTTGCCAAACTTTGATGAGAGAGTGCGATTTTGGGATGAGTTTGTGAACAAGCAGTCAGTCGCGGACCTGACAGCCGGTCGTGTCGATGCGTTGGATTCTAGGCTTGAAAATGAATTGTCGAAACAAGGGAGCCAAGGTCGAGTCACATTAGTCGGGGCGGGACCGGGCGACCCTGAGCTCATTACCTTGAAGGCGCTACGTGCTTTGCAGGCAGCGGATGTGGTGCTGTACGACAAGTTGGCTAACCCAGAGCTACTAAGCTATGCACGCCGTGACGCAAAGATGATCGATGTTGGTAAAAGAGGCCCTAAGCCTAACGAACTGCCAACGCGTCCTAATAATCGCGGTGCGCAACAAAGCAGTATCAACGAAATCATGTTGGCGCATGCAAACGCGGGACGTTGGGTGGTTAGGTTAAAAGGCGGCGATCCGTTCATATTCGGCAGGGGTGGTGAAGAGATTGAAGTCCTAGTTGAGGCCGGAATCGAATACGAAGTAATCCCGGGAATAACGGCATCCCTTGGTGCTGCGAGTTATGCTGGAATACCGTTGACTCATCGTGACGTCTCGCAGTCAGTTCGGTTTGTGACAGGTCATCGCGTAGAAAATACTGTAAACGTCGATTGGCCTGAGTTTGCACGACCCTTTCAAACTTTAGTTATCTACATGGGCCTAGTGGGATTACCCACTATTTGTGCTCGACTCATCGAACATGGCGCCCCTGCTAACAGACCTGTAGCTGTGATTGAGAATGCAACGCGAACGAATCAAAGAGTATTAGATGGCACTCTAGAAACAATCGCAGACCAAGTAGAGAATGCAGAAATTTCGGGACCATCAATCTTGATTATCGGTGAGGTGGTTGGGCTCCGCCGGTATTAATTCTAGATACAGTTCGTTGGTTTGGGTAAACCGGCAATTTTGGAAGCGGTTTTTGCAGGCGACTCACCGAACAGTTTCATGAGGGCGATGCTGGAACCCAAATCCTCTGATACTTGGGTTCTAACGAGTTTTACAAACGGCCTCATTGCAGGGGAAATGTCAGTCTCAGCATAAAACAGACGAAGCGTATCCAGTACCAACCAATGCTCTTCGGCGAGGCTGATTCCTGCAGTGTCTGCCAGCTGTTCGGCAACATCAGTTGACCAATCGTCGAGTGACCTTAGGAAGCCTTCTTTGTCTACTGAGGGTTTGGTCACGGCCAGCTAACGACTTTTTTGTGTTCTACGGTGAGCTGGACAAGCTCGTCATAGCTGACCGCACGGCCGGCCTCAATCCCGCGTGCCTCAGCATCCTCTTGAAGCACGAAATGCTCTAAGATGTTCTGTGAGTAAACAGCGTCACCCATCAAGACAACCTGATCTTTCTCACTTAGTCGATCGATACAACGCGATAGCCCGTTCTCTGAAAAAGCGAGATGAAGCGAACTCATGCCGCACCGCCGAGCACGAAGTCTTGTGCCTCGATCAGAGTACGCTGTTCCTGTAGGTCAATGATTTGCACGTTTTTGGGTATTTTTTGAGAGCTGACAGCTTCGGCACATGCAAACAAGTTATTGATTTCATACATGTCTAGCCCACTGATCAATTTGCCCGGCGAACGAGCTCCGATAAGGTCACCGTTTTGGTACTCACGTAAGCAGTTCATGCCGTTTCCGGTAAATAGAACGGACACGTCGAAGTCAAAAACCGCAGCAACCATCGCAGCTTCGAGTTGCTCAATTACTTTAGACCCCTCGAAAGGATTGTTAGAAATAATGCACAAAAGTTTCTTCATGCGGGAAACTCGACATATCGATCGCTGTTGATCATCGCGTCAATGAGCTGCCCCAAGCCAACGAGTTCAAAACCTGGTGCCAATGTGGTGGATGGTACTTCGTAACGCTCAGCCTCCGTCGGATCGATGATCCCGCGTTTCAGTGCGTTGGCAATGCAGACGTCGAGTTCAACGTTGTAGGAATTGTTGAGCTCGAACCACGCTTTTGTTATATCTAGTTCATCTTGTGGCGGGACACGAGAGTTGAGTGCCACGTATACACCGTCGTGGTAGAAGAAAACGCGCGTGATTTTGTTTCCTGCATCAATCGCTGCGGTGCAGAATTTTAGAGCATGAATATGGGCTGTGCTTGAGTAGGGAGAGCCGAGAACTGCGATGGTGTAGTTCATGTTTACCTACTTTACCTACTCTATCTAGGCTGTCGGATATGGCGGAGGGGCAGGGATTCGAACCCTGGGAGGTTTTACCCTCGCTGGTTTTCAAGACCAGTGCTTTCGACCACTCAGCCACCCCTCCTGATTGGGTGTCAACGGTCGCTAACGAAGGCGCGCATAATGACGATTTGGCGCTCTAATCTCAAGAGCCGTAACCCATCGGATGTTTACTCTGCCAACGCCAAGCATCTTCACACATCTTTTGTAGATCGTACTTAGCCTGCCAGTTGAGTTCCTCTCTGGCCTTTGTAGGATCCGCGTATGAAGTAGCAGCGTCTCCGGGACGTCTTGCTGAAACTTCATACGGTATGGATCTACCGCTGGCTTGTTCGAATGCATTTACCGCTTCCAGAACTGAGTACCCCTGCCCAGTGCCAAGGTTATGTATCCCCAGCTTTGGCGCGGGTTCTAAGTAGTCCAACGCGGCTAGGTGACCTCGTGCGAGGTCAACCACATGTATGTAGTCCCTGACGCCTGTGCCGTCAGCTGTGTCGTAGTCATCACCAAATACTTGAAGTTTGTCCAACCGCCCCACGGCTACCTGACTGATGAAGGGGAGGAGGTTGTTCGGTATATCGTTAGGATCTTCTCCGATTTCCCCGCTGGCATGAGCACCTACCGGGTTAAAGTAGCGAAGCAGCGATACACGCCATTCAGGATCTGCGGCGTAGAGATCTTTGAGCATTTCTTCGACTAAGAGTTTTGTTCGGCCATATGGATTGATGGCGCCAACGTCGGAATCTTCGGTTAGAGGCATTTTTTCAGGAATGCCATAAACCGTCGCGGAACTTGAGAACACAAGAGTTTTGCAATCATGTGCAGTCATCGACTCGATCAAATTGAGTGTGCCGTTGACGTTGTTGTCATAATACTTCAGCGGGAATTCGTTAGATTCGCCTACTGCTTTTAGACCCGCGAAGTGCAGGACGCTTGATATACTATTTTTTGAAAAAACTTGGTCCAAAGCTACGCGGTCGCGAATATCACCTTCGATGATGGGCAGTTTTTTTTGCGTAATCTGCTCTACTGCTTCGATGCTCGCTTTGGACGCATTGCTGAGATTGTCGAGGACGATGACCTTGCGCCCGGACTGCAACAGCTCAACGCACGTATGGGAGCCAATGTATCCGGCGCCACCTGTAACCAAAACCGTTTCGTTGAGTTCACTCACTTGATTCTAACCCGTACTTGTCAATTAGACTGTAGAGGGTTGGCCGAGAAACTTCCAAAAGGCGGGCGCTCTCGCTGAGATTGTGACCTGTCTTAGCTAAAGCCGTTTGGATCGCCTTGGATTCAGATCTTGCTCTTACAACCTTTAGTGGTTCGATCTCAACGTCCTCGAGACTCTCATCGGTGGCAAATTCTAGGTCTGTTGAAGATATTTCGTTCGAATCCGTCAGTATGGCAGCACGGCGGATACGATTTTCAAGTTCTCGGACGTTGCCCGGCCACGAGGCGTTTGCCATCGCATCGACAGCGTCAGCTTTAAACTTCAGTGAACGGTTCTCGCCATGTTCTTCTAGTATTTTCTCGGCGATTAACAGGACGTCCGCGCCACGTTCGCGCAATGGCGGCAAAGTGACATCAATCTCGCTCAACCGGTAGAAAAGGTCTTCCCGAAAGGTCCCTTCGCTGATCATCGTTTGCAAATCTCTATGCGTCGCGCTTACCACTCGGACATCGGCTTGAATTGAGGTGCTCGAGCCAACGCGTTCGAACGTACGTTCTTGCAGAAAGCGCAGGATTTTTGCTTGCAGCGGGATTGGCATGTCGCCGATTTCGTCAAGGAATAAGGTGCCCCCAGCAGCAGCTTCGAGCTTGCCTATCTTACGGGCATGCGCGCCAGTGAAGCTGCCTTTCTCGTGGCCAAAAAGTTCGCTTTCTAAAAGGTTTTCCGGAATAGCCGCACAATTTATAGTGATGAGCGAATGTTCGCCTCGGTCGGATAGGTTGTGAATGCTTGAGGCGATAATTTCTTTACCGGTACCTGTCTCGCCAGTTATCAAAACTGTGACATCTGCTTTCGCAACACGTTTGACACGCTCTGATACGGTCTGCATTTCGGGACAATTTCCTATCAGTCCGGGCAAAAGCGACTTATTTGAAGTCGCAGCCTTTGACTGTTCCTGGAGCTCAGCTTCGATCTTGCTTAAGAAAAACGCCCTTTCTGTGGCAAACGTTAGGGTGGTCGAATCGATTGGCTTTTGATAGTAGTCGAACGCACCGTTATTGATCGCCGCCAACGCGTGTTGTTTTTCGTCTCGTCCGGTTATGACGATGACTTTGGTTTCGGGGTAATGTTCTCGGATGTGTCGGAGGAGATCAAATCCTACCGTCGTTCCCCCGGCATCGGGCGGTAAACCAAGGTCTAATGTCACAACTTGAAAGCTGCGTTCGCTCAGTAGTCCGAGGGCTGTTGGTGCGTCATCAGCGACCGCGACGTCCACGTCCTCATAACACCAACGCATTTGGCTTTGCAATCCTGGATCATCTTCGACTATTAACAGATTTCTATCCGACACTCACTGATTCCTTCGTTGAGTACGTAATCTTGAATTGGGTTCCTGCACCGACGCTGCTGCGTACGTCTAACTTCCCCCCGTGCTTTTCCACAATAGTCTTCGCTTGGAAGGCGCCTATGCCCATCCCACTTACCCCCTTGCTCGAACTAAAGGGTTTAAACAGTTCCTCGCGAACAAAATTTTCGGTCATTCCTGGTCCTGTGTCATTAACAGAAATGTAAACGACACCGCGGCCGGTTTGCACCGACAGCTCGACGGTTGCAGATTGACTAGACTCCAAAGCATTTTGAACTAAGTGGTTGATTGCAGAAATAAATTCCAGTGGAATTGATGGCTCTTCGTCGAAAGATTGGCTATTGAAACGAACTCGGTTTTTTAGGTCTGGGATCTGTTTGAGCCAATCGTGAATCCCAGTGATTGCCGGAACAAATTCAACTGTGTCTTCGGATACAGTAAGGCTTCGAATGATTTTTTGCATTCGTTTCACACTGTTCTGAGTTGTGCTCAGCATATCGTCGATGAAAGCGGGGTTTGATTTGTGTTTTTCGGCATTCTCGAGCAAGAGAGATAGCTGAGATGAAATTGTCTTTATGTCGTGGACAAGAAACGCGGACATTTGCGCAACGGCGGCAAATTGCTCATGCTCAATGAGACTCCGTTGGGCTTCGTTGAATGCAAGAAAGCTCGCACACTGCCGTGCGATGAGCTTAATTGCGTCGTAATCCTCCCAGTCTAGATGACGCGTAATGGCTTCAGATTCGCCGACGAAACAGACGCCAATTAACTTTTCGTCAACCAGTAATGGAATGACAAAGCGGACAGGCAGACTCTCATCTTCAACCAAGGAGAAAACTGTGGCAGCCTCGCTGGCTCCAGAGCTCGCGTCTAGAACCCAATCGTGTGATTCGTAAAAGGAAATTAGTTCATCGCTCAAGCGTTGGGGCATGGCCGGTGGCCATGGAGCCTCACCCATGGAGGAAGTTCGTTCAAACTCGGCACCCTTGAGGATCCAAAGTGAGGCGGTTTTTGCGGACAAAACAGAGAGGAAACTGAGTTGGAGTTGCTCATTAAACGTGTGGTCTGGATCCGTGTTTGCCAATCGTGAAGTCAGTCGAGTCCACTCCGCTCGATGGTCGTAGCGAGATTCGAAAAATGTCTTCGTAAACAAAACCCGCGACACACTGCGGAACCGGCTAGATCCGACGATCGCCAGAGTGATACCTATCAATAGAACTGTGGCAAAAGTGGCGATTGTAAGCCCAACATCCCCTGCAAATAGCTGGGACAGGTATGCGATAACACTAAGTGCGACGAGAAATGCACCACTAGCTGCGAGTACACCGCTGCGGAATACAAACTCGCGTGATAGATTGAATCGCAGATGATTCGTTCGGTTGCGAAGACTTGCAATCGCAATGAAAGGCATTGTGATGGCGAAAACTGCAGGCTGTGCGACTTGTAGAATATTTGCGAGATCGCCGAGTCCAAGCCGTACAGCCCAAACAAGAAGACCGTACGTGAACAGAATGCCTAGCCCAATATTGAGGTAGCGGACGCGCCATATGTTTACTTGCACAATGTTTCGTGCAAGTTGCTCTATCAGTACGAGGCCACAGATGTTGATTATTAGCATCCCGACAGGAACTAACATGCCTACAAATTGGTTCAGCTCGAACGCAAACGCTAACCAAGCGACGACAGTAGCCGACGCTGTAAAGAATGTGACGTAGGCGATTTGACGAACTAGCCGTCCTTGTTCCGACTTGTTGTCGAATTCAAATCCGATGGCTCTAAACAAAAGGATTTGCCAACTACAGAGTGTCGCAATCTCCAGTGGTAGCCCTAGAACGCTGCGTGCAGGCGTGAGGAGTGTAATTACCCAGACTAAGCTCATGATGCTGCACAAAAGGAGTGCTTTGCCCGATACCCTCCGAACGAGGTTAACTAAACAGAAAACGAGGAAAGTAGCGTACACACCAATAGCAAGTAAAAGGCCGTATGCAGCAATAGCTTGCACTTGAACTACCTTAAGTTGTGGGCAACATCATCGACTTGGTAATAACTCTTATACCACTTAACAAACTCGGAGATGCCGGTCTCTATTGGTGTGGAAGGTTGGTAATCATGATCCCGGATAAGGTCTTCTACGTTCGCGAATGTGTCAGGAACATCGCCAGGTTGTAAGGGCAGTAGATTTTTCTTTGCCTCAATACCAAGCGTTTCTTCGAGTACCTCGATGTATCGGTGAAGTTGAACTGGGTTGTTACTACCAATATTGTAGAGCGCAAAAGGTGCGGTGGCTGTTGCCGGATCCGGATTATCACTATCCCAGTCTTCGTTTGGGGTAGCAGGCTTATCGAGTGTTCTTATAATCCCTTCAACGATGTCATCCACGTAGGTGAAATCGCGTGTGTGATGCCCATTGTTGAATACGTCGATCGGTTCTCCTGCCAGTATTTTTTTGGTGAACAAGAACAACGCCATGTCCGGTCTACCCCAAGGCCCGTATACCGTGAAGAATCGTAGACCTGTGCAGGGTATGCCAAACAGGTGAGCGTACGTATGTGCCATTAGTTCGTTGGATTTCTTCGTCACCGCGTACAGGCTAACCGGGTGATCAACACCGTCATGGACCGAAAACGGCATGTTCGTATTGGCTCCGTACACAGATGAGGTTGATGCAAAAACTAGGTGTTCAGTACCATGGTGTCGGACGTTTTCGAGAATGTTTAAAAAACCTGTGATGTTAGCATCGACATACGCTTGAGGGTTCTCCAGTGAATAACGTACGCCTGCTTGTGCGGCGAGGTGAACTACTCTATCAGGTTGGAACCTTTCAAAAGCCATTTTCATCGCGCCGCTTTCAGAAACATCAGCGGTTCTAAACTCAAATCCCTCGCGGCTTGATAATCTTACAAGGCGGTCATTTTTTAGCGTTACGTCGTAGTAATCATTTAGGTTGTCGATGCCGCTTACTGTGTCCCCCCTATCCAAAAGCTTGTGGGATAAAGTGGACCCAATGAATCCTGCAGCACCCGTTACTAAAATTTTCATTAGAGTCGTCCCGTTACCTGGCTGTCAGAGAGCATGTTTTTCACATCGAAGATCACGTGACGATCCTTGGTCAAATTAGACATGTCCATATCGCGAAATTGATCATGTGCAACTGCTAAAACGACGGCGTCGTAAATGGACGTCTCCGGTTGTCCGGGGCAAAGATCGATATCATATTCAGTGAGGGCGTCCTGACAGTCGACCCAAGGGTCATATACATCGACCTGTAAGTGATAACTGGAAAGGCTGTTGTATACGTCGACGACCTTAGTGTTTCTGATATCGGGACAGTTTTCCTTAAACGCCAGCCCAAGAATCAACACGCGGCCTCCCACCAAACTGATTCCAGCCTTTGTCATGAGCTTCACGACGCGATCCGCGATGTGAGTGCTCATATGATCATTAATTCGGCGACCGGCTAGTATCACCTCCGGATGATAGCCAACGGCTTGGGCTTTGTGGGTTAAGTAGTAGGGGTCGACTCCGATACAGTGCCCGCCGACCAGCCCTGGCGTGAACGGGAGGAAGTTCCATTTCGTGTTCGCAGCTGCCAAGACTTCAGATGTATCAATTTCTAGCTTGTCGAAGATCAAAGCTAGTTCGTTGACCAAAGCTATGTTTACATCCCGCTGTGTGTTCTCAATCACTTTTGCAGCTTCTGCTACGGCGATGGAGCTAGCAGGGTGTGTTCCGCTGAAATTATGGTGGCGTATAGCTCATCAACGAATTTAGCAACTGCAGGTGTGGAACCAGCAGTTACTTTAACGATTGAAGGAAGACGATGCTTCTTATCCCCTGGATTAATTCTTTCTGGGCTGTATCCGGCGTAGAAACCCTTGTTGTAGTTGAGACCTGAATGTTGCTCTAAGACCGGAACACAGACTTCTTCAGTTGCACCGGGATAAACCGTCGACTCATAAATGACGATGTTCCCCTCGGTGAGCACACTACCGATCGACTCGCTTGCCGAAATCAGCGGTTTTAGATTTGGGCGTTTGGATGCATCGATCGGGGTGGGAACCGTTACGATGTAAACGTTACATTCGGAAATGTCATCTAAATTGCTTGAAAAAGTTAAGTGTTTTGCCTTTTCGAAGTCTTTGCGATCGACTTCGAGAGTGGTGTCAACTTGTTGCGTAAGCGCATCGACTCGAAGTTGATCGATGTCAAATCCAACCGTTTGGAGCTGACAGCCAAACTCGATTGCGAGGGGAAGACCGACGTAACCCAGCCCGACTATAGCGATTTTTGTTTCCGCTAGATTTTCCACGACAAATCCTTTTGTTTGCAGTTGCGAATTATGCCTAAGATTTGGAAATAGACTGTGCTTTGTTTGTCTAAATTCGAAATGATTCGTTGCGAATCTAGTCGTTTACATCAAAATACACGATGGATCGAGTTACCTACTAGAATAGTGATGATCACAAGGAAGAATTATTCATGAGCACTATTGAAAAAGCCGCGGCGCGTTTGGTGAAGAAGCCAAAATCGCCGGATGGTCAGGCGATAAACCTCGATGCTCAAACAAACAAAAGTTCATCTACGGGATCGAGCACCAATCGAGTCGAACCACTTCAATACGAGCAAACTTGTGAGCTGGATTTTGTGTTGCTACGAGATAACGGCTTTCTTGTGCCTGGACACGATAACGCAAAGCAGAGCCAAGAGTTTAGGCGCATTAAAAGACCTCTTTTACTGAACTTGCAGCCGAACCTTGAGAAGCGTTATGAACGACCACCCAATGTAATATATGTCACGAGTGCGCTGCCTGGTGAAGGTAAGACTTTCGTATCTCTCAATCTTGCGCTTAGCTTAGCAGGTGAACTAGACAAATCCGTGCTGCTCATTGATGGCGATGCAGCCAAAGGAGATCTCAGTCGTTGGCTTGGGATAAACGAAGAAAAAGGAATAGTTGATCACCTAGTCGATAATGAGTCTCACCTGGAGAATTCGATAATTGCCTCTAATGTTGAGAGACTCGCTGTGATGTCTTCTGGCAAGAAGGCTGACAACCTAGATGAGCTCTATAGTAGTGAACTCATGGCGCGGATTGTTGATCAACTGGCGAGTAGAGATCCAAATCGAATCGTCCTTGTCGACGGTCCGCCATTGTTAGCGACGACTGAAGCGGCCGTACTCGCTCATTTGATGGGACAAACAGTTGTAGTTGTTGAGGCCAATAAGACACCTCAGTCGGCCGTGGAGCAGGCAATTTCTCATCTCGACGGTTCGCAGCTTGTGAGTATGTTGTTGAACAAAGCTGAGACTTCGTCTTCTGGGAGCTACGGCTACGGGTACGGATATGGCTACGGTGATGTGCAAGAGAACTAGATTCGCTACGAGCGTAACACTAAGGGCGTTTCAAGATGTATGAAGAGTTTTTCGGTCTAGCTAAGAAGCCGTTTCAGTTATCTCCGGATGCGAGCTTCTTCTTTCCAAGCGCTGAACACGCCAAAGCGTTGTCGTTTCTACAATACGGTCTCAGTCAGGGTGACGGTTTTATCGTCATTACAGGAAGCGTGGGTACTGGTAAGACGACGCTAGTTCAAGCATTAGTGAACGACTTGGATCAATCTGAGTTGTCAGTTGCCACGATCGTTACATCTAACTTGGGCGAAAGTGATCTGTTGCAAATGGTGGCAAATAACTTTGGCGTAGCGGTTCGAGACGAAAACAAAGCGACACTTCTCCAGGAGCTACAACACAATTTCATTCAACAAACGCGTGCAAACAGACGTATTCTGTTGATTGTCGATGAGGCACAAAATCTACCCGGTGATTCAGTGGAAGAGCTCCGCATGCTTTCAAATTTCATGCATGAAGGAAAACCACTGGTACAGATCTTCTTGTTAGGTCAACAAGAATTCAGAGGCACTTTGTTGTCCGAGGGCTTTGAGCAGCTCCGACAACGAGTTATAGCGACCTACCATCTTAACCCGCTTAGCATGGAGGAGACGCGGACATACATAGAACACCGCCTGCATGTTGCTGGTTGGCAATCGAATCCGGAAATCTCAGACGATGCCTTTGTTGCGATACATCGATTTTCTGAAGGTGTACCTCGTCGGATCAACAACGTGTGCGACCGCCTCCTCTTGTTTGCTTTCTTAGAGGAGTTAACGGTGATTGACGAGAGCATCGTCGAGTCTGTTTCGCAAGAAATTGGGACGGAATTTTGGGGTGGAAACTCAGTTTCCGAGCCCGACCCCGCTGAGAAGCCAGCTGCAGCACAAGTTTTTGATACGCCCGAGTCGCCTCGTGAGAGTGCTGCTCGATCGATGTTCGATAAAGCAGATGTCCAACGTCGTATAGGCTCGTTGGAAAGAGCCGTAGATGGCCTTGGACACAGCATTAAACCGGAGCTTGCAGAAATTCGCGAAGAGCTGAGTTTTCTGCGACTTATGATGGACGATATTCTCCATGAGATGCGCGAGATCGCAAACAACGCCGCGCCTGCGACCAAGAAGAAACGCGCCTAGACCAACTTAGTGGAAGTCTCTGGACTTGAAGGGAAGCTCGCCTAGATCGTATAAGGCGGGCTGGGTGTCCTTCATTTGGCGCAAATATTTTGTCCCATCCTCCACAGCGCCAGCCACTACGTGAATGACACGCCCCTCTCGTTCAACGATGCCTTTTATCTTCAAGAGCTGGCCTTGTAACCAAATCGCTCGGAATCGCTCAAGGACTGTGGACCAGATGACGATGTTGATGTTACCTGTTTCATCTTCGAGGGTGAGAAAGACTACCCCTGTGGCTGTGCCTGGCCTCTGTCGGCCTGTAACCAGTCCTGCTACACGTATGTTTTGACCCTGCCGGTAGGTTTCGAGGTCGGCCGCAGTTCTATATCCAGTGAATTGTGGTTCGTGTCGCAAGAGTTGCATGGGGTGCGGACCAAGCGTTAGGCCTGTGTATCGATAGTCGCTTATGAGGTCTTCTTGAGGAGACGGGGATGGTAGGTTGATATCGCTATCTTGTTCGTTACTGAAGTTGTAAGGCGCTGGCTCTTCAGCAGCGATAAGTGGTGTGTTGATTGGCATGGGGCGTTCGACACCAGCAACTTGCCAGTGTGCCTGATGTCGATGGCCGCTTATGGATGTCAGTGCGCCTGCGCGTGCCAGAAACTTCATCGCTTGGTCATTGATACCCGCACGAACGGCTAGATCCTCAGCGCTGGCAAAAGGAACCTTGGCTCTTGTGGCGATGAGTTGGTCCGCAACTTCTTCTCTAAAGCCTTTCACCATTCGAAGGCCCAGTCGAAGCGCGGGCTGTTGATTTGCTTTAACTTCCAGCGTGTGTGACCACTGGCTTAATGTAACGTCGATATCACGGATTTCAATGTGATGCCGTTTGGCATCTTGAATAAGTTGTGATGGGGAGTAGAAACCCATTGGTAGAGAGTTTAGTAGTCCACAGTAAAAGGCAGCTGGCTCGTGACATTTAAGCCAGGACGAGACATAGACGAGTAATGCAAAACTTGCCGCGTGCGATTCAGGGAATCCGTATTCCCCGAAACCTTGAATTTGCTTGAACACTCGCTCGGCGAATGACCGATCATGTCCACGCTCTTGCATGCCATCGATCAGCTTTTGTTCGAAATGCTCAAGTCCGCCACGTTTTTTCCAAGCCGCCATAGCTCGACGTAATTGGTCAGCTTCTCCAGCGCTGAAGCCAGCTGCCACCATGGCAAGTTCTATAACTTGTTCCTGAAAGATAGGGACCCCAAGTGTGCGCTCGAGCACCTTTTGCACTCCTGCGCTTGGGTAGTGAATCGGCTCGAGACCTTGGCGTCTTCGCAAGTAGGGGTGCACCATGTCGCCCTGGATCGGTCCAGGGCGTACGATCGCGACTTCGATAACAAGGTCATAAAAGTGCTGTGGTTTGAGACGCGGTAGCATGGCCATCTGCGCTCGGGATTCCACTTGAAAGACCCCGACGCTGTCACCACGTTGCAGCATGTGATAAGTCTCTGGATCTTCCGCTGGGATCTTCTGAATGCTGAGTTCGGTTCCTTTGTAGTCGTTGATCACATCGAAGGCTTTGCGAATCGCAGTCAGCATGCCGAGTGCTAAGACATCTACTTTGAGCAGACCGAGTGCCTCTAGATCGTCTTTGTCCCATTGAATGACTGTGCGGTCATCCATTGCCGCATTCTCGACAGGCACGAGCTGTGCCAAAGGCCCTCGCGAAATGACAAATCCGCCCACGTGTTGGGAGAGGTGTCTTGGGAATCCCAGAATCTCGCTGACAAAGAAGAGAAACTGCTCGGCAATTCGGCTATCTGGATCGAGACCGACTGCGCGTAAACGCTCTGGAATTTCATCTTTTTTGTCCCACCAAGCCATGGACTTTGCTAATAGATCGATAACATCCAAATCGAGGCCAAGCGCTTTGCCAACATCGCGAATCGCACTCTTCGGACGATAACAGATGAGCGTGGCAGCCAGGGCTGCGCGGTCTCGGCCATAGCGTTTATAGATATATTGAATCACTTCCTCGCGTCGCTCATGCTCAAAGTCGACATCGATATCAGGTGGTTCATTGCGTTCTTTAGATACGAATCGTTCGAATAGGAGGTGCATTCGGGCTGGATCAACCTCTGTTACGTGCAGGCAATAACAAACTGCTGAGTTAGCAGCAGAGCCACGCCCTTGGCAGAGGATGCCTTGACTTCGTGCGAACTGGACAATGTCCTGAACGGTTAGAAAGTAGTATTCGTAGTTGAGCTCAGCGATGAGATCGAGCTCTTTTTCGACAAGCTCCCGAGTGGCTGGATCTATCCCTCCTACGGTGTCAGGCCACCGTTCGCTCGCGCCAGCATAGGTTAGTTGTCGGAGGTATTCGCTAGGAGTTAGGTGTGGTGGGACGAGATCTTTAGGGTATTCGTAACGCAATTCGTCCATGCAGAACTCACAGCGATCGGCGATCACTAAACTCTCCGCTAAGAACTCTGGTGGATAAAGTGACTTAAGGTGTTCAATGGGACGTAGGCTTCTTTCTGCATTGCTAAATGCTTGAGACCCAAGTTCGTGCACTGTTGTTCTTAAGCGAATTGCAGACACGAGGTCCTGTAGTGGCTGCCTTTGTGGTGTGTGCGTGTGAACGTCGTTACTTGCCACAATTGGCAGATCAAGACGAATGGAGGTTGTTAGCGCGTTGGCCGTCTTGTCTAGGTCATGCCCATCTTGGAAAAGTTCGAGCGCGATCCAGAGGTCGCTAAATATGGATTGCAGTTGTTGACCGGCTATAATCAGGTTGTCGATGCTACCGATAGGGAGCGCCCAAAGGGCAAGGCATCCTTTCATACCAAATCGAAAATCATCAAGGCGTGCTTCGTACGTGCCTTTGTCGGCCCGTCGTCGAAGTTTGCTGATCAGTGCGGAAATCTGTCCATAAGTAGCACGGTCGGTTGCTAGGAGGATAATTTTTACACTGTTGAGGTGCTCGTCTTTACTTGGGTCCTGCTCATTGAGTTGGATATTGAACTCGGCACCAACGATTAACTTTATGCCTAGGTCTTTGGCCGTCAGATGTGCTTTTACGAGACCTGCATAGGTACATTCATCGGTGATGGCGATGGCGCGATAACCGAGTTTATGTGCCTGTTTAACAAGTTCCTCAGGGTGGGAAGCACCACGCAAAAAGCTGTAGTTAGTAATGGTGTGGAGTTCTGCGAATTCTGTGGGCTTAGCCAAAATATCCATGCAAGTACCATTTCTCTTGGATGTTAGTGTTTAGATTGGGCTTTAAACCCACATCTTGCTGCCCTTGATACTCTCGATAAGCCCAACATTCTGAACCTTGTTGATGACGAGCTATGTAGTAATCCCGGGATGTGGTTTCTGCTTGCCACCAACTACTTTGAATACGCTCAGGACCGTGCAGCAGTACCAAATCTGTTCGGGGGACTTGTCTAGGCGGATCGAAAAGCCAAAGAGGACGGCGAGGTATGTTTGGAGATTCAAGTGTGGTCGAAGATCGATGTAGAGCCGTGAGGGCAGTGTGACACCAAGCAGATTCAGGTGAATGCTGGTCCAGAACGTCAATTCCTCGGCAGATGTGATCGCCTAATCGGGCGTTGACCTCACTCACGAGCTCATAAGCCTGGCTGTTTAAGCCTTCATTCTCGAGCTGTTGTCCCGTGTGAAAATTAAATAGATTTTGGCTGTGGTTGTCCCAGCGGCGTAGACGCAACGAACGGAGTTCTATACTGAGAACCTCTGTAGGCAGGTCCTCAGATTCCAGTTTCAATTCGCTGATACGCAAAATGTCGCGAGCATTCTGTTTTGCTTGAGCAAAACGAATGACAACCTCAGCATGACTCTTATGGCTTAGGAAGCGCCAAGCGACTCGTTCGCAACCATATTGGTGGGTGATCAACCACTGTTGCAATTCTTGCCCGAGTTGCTGCATGGGGCTTTGTGTTCGGGCATAAAGATCTTGCTTGTCGCTGATCGGCTGCAGCAAGTGCAGTGTCTCTTTAAAGTCGTTGGCAGGAACGATTGCTGTTCTGGGGTCTGGCAGGGTGCCTGTTAGCTGACCAAGGTAAGTGAGTAGTGTTTTACCAAATCGACGTCCCAATTGTTTGGTTGGTAAATCTAGTAAAGGCCCCAAAGTATAAATGCCCATATTGTCGAAGCGCTCGATAACATTTGCATGGATACCAGCGAGCTCGAGTCCTGCCTCACTTAGCGATACTTGATGAAGTTGTTAAGCACCTGACCGCGCTAGAGCGATAGCTGCCCAAGGTGTTTGTGCGACGCGTGCCTGAGTGGTGTGACCAAGAGATAAACACAAAGCCTGCGCGCGAGCGGTGAGCTCCGTGTGAGCGCCAAATAGGCTTAAACTACCCGCGACTTCGATCAGTACGCAATCTGGACGCTGCACACTGACGTAACTACTAAACCGATAGAGTTGATTTGCTAACTCGTGCAGACGATTTTGCTCAGCATTCGGATCTTTGTGTTGATGTAGCAACTGGATACAAATGCTATGTGCGGTAGCAAGGGTCGTGCCGAATTCGATACCAGCGTTGGCAGCGGCCGCGTTACGATGGCAAACGCGGTTGTTGTCGAGGATAACTAAAGGGGATTGTTGGTGCTGGCCACTTGCGCGATCGTATATTTCGAGTGCAAGGTTTGGGAAATGTAAGGCTAGCCAAAGCATTCGTTTGTCTCTTGGGGTTGTTCTCTGTGTTTCTTACTGGTTAGGTGTTTAGTGAGGCGATTTGGTTAGGTGTTAGTGAAGCGATAACCGTGCTGATGTCTGTCTATGCCTTGTGGGTCGCACAGGCGCGAGATCAGGTATCTCTCCCACAGTCTCTGTTGCCACCGCCTCGTTTGACTCGGAGTGTTTGCGAAGTTCAAGGTGCTGCTCGAGGCACTGTTCAGCGCGTAGACCGCGCCAAAGCTCGAGTTGCTCTTGTATATCCTGCTCTGCGAGTCGCTGTGTAGAGGTTGCTTCTGCAACTGACAACGTTAGGCCTGGCATAGGCCAACCCCCGCGACGCTTTAAAATGTCGAGCTTGAGTTCCCCGTGTGAAAGGTCGTGCAACTGCAGACGAAGTTCAGCCATGCTTGCCTGGACCGCAAGCGTGTTACTTGTCGGCCTGAATAGACAAGTCAAGGTTTCGCCTTGCCTTGAGGCGACTTGCAGGCGCTGTGTATCTTTAAGCTTAAGTTGACGCTCATCGAGCCATGCCATCGCTAAGCTGCAACTGCCTGATCGAGTCGCTCGTTCTAGAGCCCACAAGGCGTCTTCATGGGTACGTGGGTGGATGAGCAATATTTTGTCTGTATCTACACCGAGATCTTTAAGTGCTGGGGCGTATGGGATGAATGGGGGATTAATCCAAGCCACCCAGCGCGCTTGAGAGTGGCTGAGGTGCTTAATGGCTGGTATTAGTAGTGGGCAGCTGCGGGCCAGCCTTGATCAGGCAGCAGCTGATCGAGTGCTGCATAGCCAGAGCTGGTGCCCTGTCGGCTTTGTGATTGTTGTAGAGCGAGCTCTCCAGCACGCCAGAGTTTGGGGTGCTTAAGTAGTGTGTGCGCATCTATCTTTTGCGCTTTCAATCTTGAAGTTTCCGTCACGACCATACTGTATTTATGTACAGGGGTCGATCAGACTACCTGTATAAAAAAACAGTATCAAGCGTTTTAGATCAAACTAAGTTAGCTGCCTCGGCCAATGCCGTAATGCGTGAAGCCAAGCTGATTTAAAAAGTCTGGCTCATAAAGGTTGCGACCGTCGAAGATTACAGGCTCAGAAAGCTCATTCTTAATCTCTTGAAAATCGGGTGAACGAAATTCATTCCACTCTGTAACCAGGATCAATCCGTCCGAACCTTTGAGAGCCGCGCGCCGGTCAGGCGCGGTCGAAAAAAGTGCATTCTTGGCAAAGAGCCTTTCTGCGGCATCGTTGGCTTCTGGATCGTAACCCTGTACTCGTGCGCCAGCACCAGTAAGCAGCTCAATGAGTGTTTGACTAGGCGCTTCACGCATATCGTCAGTATTCGGTTTGAAAGCCAAACCCCACAAAGCAAAGCACTTGCCGTTGATGTCTCCATCAAAATGGTTGATCAGTTTGTCGAAAAGTACACGTTTTTGCGCTGCGTTTACTGCCTCTACACCTGCCATTATGTGTGCATCGTAATCAACCTCAGAGGCTGTATGGATAAGGGCTTTGACATCTTTCGGAAAACAGGAACCACCGTACCCGGTGCCAGCGTAGATGAAGTGATAGCCGATGCGGGGGTCCATCCCAACCCCGCGACGAACTGATTCGATATCTGCGTCGAGACGATCGGCAAGATTGGCCAGCTCGTTCATCAAGCTGATACGAGTTGCGAGCATCACATTGGCGGCATACTTAGTGAGTTCCGCCGAGCGTCTATCCATGTGTACAACTTTGTCGTGGTTGCGGTTGAACGGTGCATAAAGCTGATCCATATAATGCGCTGCTACTTTAGAATCGGATCCAACCACAATGCGATCGGGTTTCATAAAGTCGGCAACGGCTGCCCCTTCTTTCAGAAATTCAGGGTTTGATGCCACATGAAACGGTACTTCGACTCCCCGATCTGCGAGCCTCTCTGCAATCTTGGCCTCGACCTTGTCGCCGGTGCCGACAGGTACTGTTGACTTGTCGACAACAATCTTCAGCGAGTTCATATGTTCGCCAATACTGCCAGCCACATTGAGAACGTACTGTAGATCAGCAGAACCGTCTTCATCTTCGGGTGTTCCGACGGCGATAAAAATGATTTCAGCAAACTCGACACCTTCTTGCGCGTTGGTCGTGAACCGAAGGCTCCCTCTAGCCACGTTGCTTGTCACCATTGCGTCCAAACCAGGTTCGAAAATGGTTACCTCACCCCGTTCAAGGGAGGCGACTTTATCCGCATCCACATCTACGCATAGGACGTCATTGCCCATTTCCGCAAAACAGGTCCCAGTAACCAATCCGACGTAGCCGGTCCCAAAAATAGCAAGCTTCATGCCTATCCTTGTCGTGAAGAGTAAAAGTCAATAATCGCATGGAACTCAGCGACTCATATAGAACGATGTAACGGATTTGAGAGGAAGTTTGCGCACGGGAGGGACTTTACATAGTCTCTCGCTTTTGCCTGAGGAAAATATGGATTACGACTACGACCTCTACGTATTGGGTGCAGGCTCCGGCGGAGTACGCGCTAGCCGCATGAGCGCCGCCAAGGGCGCTCGCGTTGCGGTGGCGGAATCAACCTATCTTGGGGGTACTTGCGTTAACGTTGGTTGCGTACCGAAGAAGCTCTTTGTCTATGGCTCTCACTTCCACGAAGAGTTTGAAGATGCGGCAGCATATGGGTGGACGACGCGGGCTGAAAAATTCGATTGGCCAACGTTGCGTGACAATAAAACTGCCGAGATAGAGCGACTCAATGGCATCTATCGCACGATGTTGACTAATGCAGGGGTAGATCTTCACGAAGGTCACGCGGTAATGACGGATGCGCATACCGTGTCTGTCGATGGTCAAAGTTATACAGCAGAAAAAATACTGATTGCCACGGGGGGATGGCCTGTCGTGCCTGACCTGCCGGGCAAGGAACATGCGATCACTTCAAATGAGGCGTTTTACATTGATACGTTCCCGGAGAAAGTGGTTGTCGTTGGCGGTGGTTACATCGCTGTCGAGTTCGCCGGAATTTTCGCGGGACTTGGTGCTGACACCACACTGGTCTACCGAGGACCGCTGTTCTTGCGTGGGTTTGACGATTCGGTGCGAGAATTCGTTAAAGAAGAAATAAGCAAGAAAGGGGTCAAGTTGCGCTTCGACACTAATGTGACCAGTATCACGGAGGCCAATGGGCGCAAAGAACTCAAATTAACTGATGGTTCGGTTTTGCCTGCAGATACAGTTCTGTATGCCACGGGCAGGTCACCGAATACTGGCGGACTAGGTTTGGAGAACGCAGGTGTTTCGCTTAGTGACAACGGTGCTGTGTTCATCGATGAGTATTATCAAACCAACGTGTCGCACATCTACGCGATCGGTGACGTGACCGACAAAATACAACTAACGCCGGTAGCGATAGAAGAGGGCATGTGTATTGCCAACAACTTGTTTACGTCTAATCCCAAAAAGAAATTGGACTATAGCAACGTTGCAACTGCAGTTTTCTGTCAGCCCAATATCGGTACGGTGGGACTAACTGAGGCGCAATCTTTGGCGCTGCACGAAGGTGATCTCGACATTTATGACTCAAGTTTCAAACCCATGAAACACACAATGACTGGTCGTGACGAACGGACGATGATGAAGATGATCGTACAACGATCAACAGATCGTGTTCTCGGTATCCACATGGTCGGTCCAGATGCTGGTGAGATCATTCAGGGAATGTCGGTTGCGATGGTCGCTGGAGCCACCAAGGCTCAGTTTGATGCCACCGTCGGCATCCATCCCACGGCAGCAGAAGAGCTCGTCACTTTGAGGGATGTAGCGCGAAGCGCTTAACAAGCAGTAGGATTTATATGAAGTATCTAATTAAAATTTTAGCTGTGTCCTCTATATTGTTAGTCGTCTCAGCGGAAGCCAAAAATGTGATCCTCTTTGTTGGGGATGGCATGGGGGTGAGCACAATTACTGCTGCAAGAATTTATGTGGGTCAGCAGCGTGGGAGCAGCGGCGAAGAGCATGATCTGAGCTTTGATCGCTTCGAATCCGTTGCCTTAGTTAAGACCTATAACACCGATGCCCAAGTTCCGGACAGTGCAGGCACGATCACAGCGATGCTTGCTGGCGCAAAAACTCGACGTGGTGTGCTTGGGATTTCACAAGCGGCTGCACGTGATGATTGCGCAGCTTCCTTGCAGAATGAAATTCCAAGCATCCTGGAGCTTGCGGAGGAACGCGGTAAATCTTCGGGTGTCGTTTCAACTGCACGGATCACGCATGCGACTCCTGCTGGGGCCTACAGCCATGTCCCCAATAGAGATTGGGAAAATAGCACGATGGTAACGTCAGAAAATGAGGCTGCAGGTTGTCGAGACATCGCGTTGCAATTGCTTGAGTCGCCCCATGGTGATGGTCCGGACGTAATTCTCGGCGGTGGTCGTGCTCAATTTATGCCAAGTGATATGGCCGATCCTGAATACCCAGAGAAAAAGGGGCTTCGCGATGATGGACGTGATCTTATTCAAGAATGGCTAAAAAGGGGTCCCAATCGCGAGTATGTTTGGAACTCGGCCAGTTTTGATGCCATTGGTGCCGATCACACAGGCCAAATCATGGGTCTTTTTGAGCCTTCTCACATGCAATTTGAAGCCGATCGAGAAAACGACGCCGGAGGTGAGCCATCGTTGGCAGCAATGACTGAAATTGCAATTGACAGGCTGAGTCAGAATACATCCGGGTATTTCTTGCTAGTCGAGGGTGGCAGGATCGATCATGCGCACCACTTCGGCAACGCGTATCGCGCCTTGGTGGATACGCAAGCATTAGACGATGCGGTCGCGGTTGCTGTGGCTAAAACCAACCCTGACGAAACATTAATTGTGGTGACTGCCGATCATAGCCATACCTTGACCATTAGTGGCTATCCGCCTCGTGGCAATCCAATTTTGGGTAAAGTAGATCAATCGATGAGTCCAGTTCTGCCGGGCGTTGAAGTGCTGCCTTACACCACTCTTGGTTATGCGAACGGTCCGGGTTATGCGACTCCGTATCCGGATATCTCAGACGTAGATACGACAGACCCAAATTATCGGCAGATTGCTGCTGTGCCACTACCGATCGAAACCCATGCGGGAGAGGACGTTGCTGCCTTCGCGACCGGAGTGAATGCCGATGCTATGCGAGGGGTTATCGAACAGAGCGAACTCTTTCAGATCATGATGGATGCGCTCTTCGCTGATGAGGGCGATTAGCCGTGGTTGAATTCATCGAAGCGGGTCTCAACTTCTTAGACGGGTTGCTTGGCAGTGCGTTTTACTTTCCGCTCGTACTGCTTGGCACTGGTGTTTTCTTCTCGATCTACCTTGGCTTTCCGCAACTCCGTTTCTTCGCTCACGCCTGGGCGGTACTCGGTGGTAAACATACGAAAGATGAGGAGCCAGGTGACACGTCGCACTTTCAAGCACTCGCTACAGCTCTATCGGGAACGGTTGGCACAGGTAACATCGGTGGCGTCGCGTTTGCAATCTATCTAGGTGGTCCAGCGGCTCTATTTTGGATGTGGGCCACAGCTTTTGTGGGCATGACCTCAAAATATGTAGAAGTATCGCTCAGCCACAAATACCGTAAACAAGACGAGAATGGTCAGATGGTTGGGGGGGCCCCATGCATTACATGGAGCATGGTTTAAACCTCAAATGGCTAGCGGTCTTCTTTGCAATCGCGACGGTTGTCTCTTCGTTTGGGAGTGGCAATCTACCTCAGGCCAACAACATGGCGGCAGGGTTGGAAACCTCTTTCGGGATCCCAACAGCTATGAGCGGTCTTGTATTGGCTGTCTTGTTAGGCTTGGTGATCGTTGGTGGAATCAAGCGGATAGCCGTTGTGGCCGCAGCGCTTGTACCGACAATGGGTATCTTATACGCCTTGGGGGCGGTAGCAGTGGTCGCAACCCACTACGATAATATTCTGCCATCCTTTGCTGCGGTGCTTAGCGATGCTTTTACAGGCTCAGCGGCTACAGGAGGGTTTCTTGGTGCAACCTTCGCATATGCGTTTAATCGTGGCGTTAACCGTGGACTTTTCTCCAACGAAGCTGGACAAGGTTCCGCGCCCATCGCTCATGCGTCAGCTCGTACCCAGGAGCCAGTATCAGAGGGAATGGTTTCTATATTGGAGCCATTCTTAGACACACTTGTCATCTGCACCCTGACAGGCTTGGTGATCTTAAGCTCGGGTGTTTGGCAGGAAAAGCACGCCAATGAATTTAGTGCTTTCGATACGGAAATCGTCGCCGGGACCTATTCGGAAGCCAACCCAACTCATGTGCAACAGCTTTTTGCACACCTCGATCTCGTACCGCCGTCCGACGATCCGGTCAAATCTTATTCAGGTCAGATGAGTGTCGTTGAGGGCAAACTACTTTTAGACGATTTGACCGTGCTACACAATCGCTCGATTGCAGAGGATGTGCTCGTAACGGATCCCAGCGGGGAGTTGTTTTCAGGCTCACTAAATGTCACGGATGGAAATCTAGAATCGAGTAATGTCACTCTGACGGGTCGCTCGCTTCTACACTCTGTGCCGTTGACCGCTAAAGCGTTTCGCGAAAGCTTCCTAGGTGTATTCGGTGAGTATGCTGTCACGGTTGGATTGGTGCTGTTCGCCTTCTCTACTGCGATAGCCTGGTCCTACTACGGCGATCGCGCGGTGACCTATTTAGTTGGTGCACGCTGGGTGCTGCCTTACCGAGTGACCTACATTGCTGGATTTTTTATCGCGACTATCGCCGACACCAGCTTAGTGTGGCTGATATCGGCCGTAACGGTCGCATTGATGACGCTGCCCAATCTCATCGGGATGCTCCTAATGAGAAAAGAAATCAAGGAAATGACCACCACCTACTGGACGCGGCTTAAGGCTGGGTCGTTGGACAACTGAGACAGTATGCATAAAGCTTGCCGGGGTCATTGAACACCCGCGCCTGATTTAAGCTCGTCGTAACTCTGCCAAAAACAGACTTAGGGTTATCTGACCAGGTGTTAGGCACGAGATGAGGTAGTAAATTAGGCCCAACGGTTTGCATAAGCTCTGCCAGGAACTGCTGGCGTGGGTCTATCTGAGGGGTAAGGCGAATTGTTCTATAGTCTTCCAATCCAGCTACTTCGGCGGCTCTTGCGAGCGCATCATTTAGTCCGCCGACGCTATCAACCAGTCCTAAATCCAGTGCCGCTGCGCCACTCCAAACGCGCCCTTGCGCCACATACTCTATCTCCTCGGGCGTTTTATTCCTGCCACGCGCCACCAGCTGAACGAATTGTTCATATCCGCGTTCAACGCTTGATTGTAGGATCTGCGCCATGTCGTCACTGACGCCAACCAATGGATCTATGCCGATCACATTGTCGGTTGAGCCCACACCGTCCGTGTGTATTCCATATCGCTTCAGTGTGTCTTCGAACGTCGTGAGATAGCTAAAAATTCCGATGGAGCCTGTTATCGTGGTCGCCTCCGCGACGATCTCGTCAGCGGTGGCTGCTATCCAGTAGCCGCCTGACGCGGCAACGGAGCCAAACGATGCGACTACTGGCCTCCCACTTAATTGAAACAGTTCAAGCTCTTGCCTAATGAGTTCTGAGGCGAGTTGACCGCCACCCGGTGAATCTATGCGCACAACTAAGGCTTTGATTTTCTTGTTGTACCGCGCCTGGCGAATGAGTCTATTCAGCTCATCGGCGCTGGCCACCTGGCCTGGTGGTCCGTCTAGCATGATTGGGCCTTGTGCCACTAAAACGGCGATATTGTCTGAGCCCGACGACAGGGCGCCTGGGGCTGTTGCAGCAAGGTAGGCGTTGTAATCGATACCGTTAAAGCCTTCACCCGTCGCATCGACACCCACATCATCCGCAATTCGTACCCGCACTTGATCGGAGGTTAATAACTCGTCAACCAAATTACTTTCGAGGGCTGCCCTCGCCATGTCTCCATTGGTGGCCTTAACCAGTGTCGGTAGCTGTTGGGCATAAGCATCGATGTCGTGGACCTGCAGTGATCTATTGTTTGCAACCTCACCGATCATGTGTTGCCAGAGATCGTTGTAGAGCACTTCACTGGCTTGGCGTGACGCTTCGGACATGTCGTTACGTAGGAGGGGCTCTACTGCGCTCTTGTATTCTCCGACTCTAAATATATGAACATTTACATCAAAGTTAGATAGTAATTCATTGAAATATAAGGAGTATGATCCAAACCCTTGGAGCACGATTTGGCCCATGGGGTGCATATAAAGTGCGTCGCTAAATGATGCGAGGTAGTACTGACTTTGATCGTAGTATTTGGCAAAGCTGACGACCTTTTTGCCTGATTCACGAAAGCTGGAGAGAGCCGCACCTACACGACTTGCCCGGGCAGGGCTTATGCCATAGAGCTCATCGACGTCGAGTACAATGAGCTTTATGTCTGGATCGGTTTTAGCCCGCGTAATAGCGGTGAGGATGTCGTTGAAGTCAATTTGGCGAGGGCCAGATTGCAGTAGGTCCTGTAGCGCATCTGGATAGCTTCGCTCTTCGACTAACAAACCCTTCGGGTTGATCAAGAGGGCGCTGTTCGACGGGACGCTGACGCTTTGGCAGGTTGAAAGCGCAGCGATCACGAGAAAAACCAGTACTAGAACAAAAAGCGAGTTCACTACAAAGTTGCGTAACTTGGTGATGGCGCCGCCAATTCGGCCCATCAAATGTGTCTGTGAGGTGGTCATAGGGGTTTAGGGCTCTAAATATCGGCGCGTAACAGCTAACATGGCGCGATGGTACACGAACAAAAAAACATGACCACGCCCTTGTGGGTTTGGTCCGATCTTGCCCAAGCGCTGGGACATCCCGCCATACCGGGTCCGGATATCCATAGATTTCAGACAGATAGCCGTACTGTTCAGGAAGGCGACCTATTCATAGCGCTGCCAGGAGACCCGGGTCCTCGGTTCAACCCAAGTTATCGCAGCGATGTCGATGGTCATAACTTTATTGCAGATGCCGTTCGTCGTGGGGCGGTAGGTGTGTTGGCACACAATCGAGTGGAGACAGGTGTGCCCGTCTTATACGTGGAAAATACATATGATGGTTTGTGGGCATTGGGTAGAGCCAGCAGCGAACGAATGAGTGGATCGCGTTTGGCCATTACTGGCAGCAGTGGCAAAACCACTGCTAAGAGCTTTCTTACGAGCGCCCTCGATGCGTACAGTGCGCCAGGCAGTTTCAACAATCACATCGGCGTCCCGATATCACTAGCAAACATGCCTGCCGATACCGTGTACGGCGTGTTCGAGGTGGGTACCAATCACGCAGGTGAAATTGCGCCCCTAACAGGCCTCATACAACCTGACATCGCCATAGTATTGAACGTCGGCAACGCTCATTTGGAGAACTTTGATGATCAAGAAGCTCTCTACAATGAAAAAATTAGTATATTCAAAGAATTGGAAGATAAATCTAATGCAGTTTGGCATGAATCTTTAAATCAAAGTTTCGGACGAAGCTTCGGCTTGAGTAATGATGCCGACGCCAAGCTTGTGAGCCTGACTGGGGATCGGGCGCGGTATCGTCTCTTTGGCGATGAGGTGTCTGCTCGGGTACCGGGTGGTGGTGAGCACCGCGCGATGACGCTTGCGGCTGTGCTTTTAGCGACAGTTTTGAGTGAGGGTAATCTAGCGAAGGCGCTTGAGCTGAGCGCAGATTTAGTGCCAAAAGGTCGAGGTAATGAGGTCCTGATCGGTGATATTACGATCATCGATGATAGCTACAACGCTAACCCAGCGAGTATGAGCGCCGCGATTCAGACGTTGTGTGAGCGATCTGGTCGTCGCCGGATTGCAGTACTTGGGGAGATGCTAGAGCTTGGTAAATTGGGTATAGATACACATAGGGCGGTTCTGGCGGAATCGCATCCCCTAGAACGGGTGATGTGCATCGGGTCTGCATTTCAGGAACCTGCTGAAGTAGAGGGGTTACCATGGTTTCAGAGCGCTGACGAAGAGGCCCTAGATTGGCTGATTTCAATTGTCAGGCCTGGAGACGATGTCTTAGTTAAGGGATCGAATAAGGTTTTTTGGCAATCGGGTTTTGTGCAGGCTGTCGAGGACCAAATTAGGAAAACTTTTCTTAAATAGCCAAAAATGGTTGATGCTGTGTAGTGTAGGCAGTCCCGTGTGCTGAACCGACGAATGAAAATTGAAATGATGAGTGGTGGCTCATGTTTGCGAAGTTTAGAGAAAAGGTTTCTGAGTGGGGTTTGGTAAACACACTAGCTTGGTTTTATTGGCAGTTTCTCGAAAAGCTAGGAATTAAAGTTTGCATAATTTTTATCACTGGTGCCGAGTCGATACGGCCTACAGAACCAGAGCGCCCGAGCGATTATAGCTTCCGAATAGGAGAGCCCTGCGATTTAGAGCAGTATTTAGGTCAGACTGATGAGTTGACCAAAGAGTTTCTTGAGGCATCAACAGCTCGCGGAGATACTTGTGCTTGGGCTCTACAAGGTGAGGAGCTGGCGGGTTTTACGTTCAATGCGTCGACGAGGACAGAAGTTACTAGTCAGTTAGACATTTTAATTCCGGCTCGTTTTTTATATAGCTTTAAGTCTTTTGTGATGCCGCAACACCGGCGCATGAATATTAGCAGGTGTTTGGGCCGCGACCTAAGAAAGGCGGTGGACCCTGATCTCAGGTTGAGAACAGTTTCTTACATCGATAAGTCCAACTTCCCGTCCCGACTCAGAAGCCATATGCACCCTAATTCAATGTCTCATCGTTTTGGTTTGATTGGGTGGTTTACAATTTTTGGAACCCAAATCCCTTTCGCAACAAGGGCCGCACGGTGGATTGGTGTGCGATTCATCCAGAACGGTCGAGAGCCAAGGCAGATGCTAAGCAATTTTAGATAACGGAACGCGGCTAATCTAATCTTTTCTTTCAAAGACTTATAGTAAAGTTTCACGTGAAACATTTAACTTATTGAAATAAAACAAAAAAAGCCCGGCGAACCGGGCAAATACCATTAGGAGTCACACATAAGAGAATCCGGAGATTGTCTGTCTGTGCATCGCCGCTTCGTTGGGGGAGACGTGTGCGGCGATAGATCAAGTTAAGCAGACGTGGGCATTTTCACCAGGAACTAGATCACAGTTTGTTTGCGCCGCGTTTAACGAATACCCTGTCCCCACTTATGACTCCCGTCCGTTCACCCACTTTGAGCAACGTGTTTTGATCATTGATAAATTTGGCCGCCAATTCCGCAACTTAAGACTAAGCCTTACTGCAGCCTGCAACTATGCGTGTACTTATTGCGTGCCTGACGGTAAACGACTGTTACCCGCTGATAGCGAATTATCAGGTCCGGACATGATTCGCTTGGTGCGACTACTTATCGAAACGGCAGGTATTACCAAAATTCGAATCACAGGTGGCGAACCCTTGCTGTCACCTAAATTCGACGAGGTTTACACAGAAATCATGGGGCTTGGTCTTGATGATGTCTCGCTGACAACGAACGGGCAACTTTTGCCAAAGAAGATGCCGATATTGTTAGAGGCCGGGCTCAAGCGCATCAATGTGAGTTTGGATACGTTGGCTGCCGATCGATTTCGGAGCATTGCTCGATCTGGAGATCTCAATACAGTTCTGGCTGGTATCGAAACGCTGTTAGGTGAGGGCGTAGGGGTAAAGATCAACATGGTGCCGATGAAGGGCGTCAATGACGATCAAATCCTACCGATGCTGGAATATTGTTTGGAGCGGGGTATCGAACTCCGTTTTATTGAGTTGATGAACATGGGCCACCTGCAGGGGAGTCCAGAGTATCGTGACCAGTTTTTTGGTATGACGGACATTCTGACTTTAATAGAAGGTCAACACACCGTTCATCGAATCGAGGCGCCGTTTGACTCGACGGCGGTTAGATTCAGTGTCGATGGCACGGGCTCCATCGGCATCATCGCCAACGAATCGGAGCCTTTTTGCCAAACATGTTCGCGCCTGCGCCTGTCATCCAACGGCAAGCTTTATGGTTGTCTATCTAGCGCTGCAAATTATGATCTCACTGAACTTTTATCCATGAGCGACAACTTTGCTGTCGCCAAGTTGCAGCGACTCTTGGGTCTTGCGTTGGACGATAAGCAAACAGTCAGCTTTAGAGGGGAAGTGACCGTGATGAAGTTTATCGGCGGCTAGGGTCCACACAGTCAGTAGCGAACTTATCCATGCTGCCTATACTTCGGAACAAGATTTGTGGAAAGGCAGGTTACACAACATGGCAGCTCGTTTTCTTGGGCTTTGGTTAGCGTCGTTACCCCTTCTTATTTCTGGGTGCACATTGAGTGATGTCTACCACACGGGTGTAATTGGCGTGGAGGAGGCGAGGTTAGCAGCTTCCATCAAGGTCGATCCAAGCCCCAGATTTCGACTGCATCCCAATGCTGCGCTCCGTGTGAAATCCCGATCCCAAGTTCAATCGGACCTCTTGAATCATGCGCAGTCTGGCGTTGCACGCGTGTTTCCTCAGGTAGTAGACGAAGAGGTAGGAGACGAAGAGGTAGGAGACGAAGAGGTAGGAGACGAAGAGGTAGGAGATGAAGAGGTGGGTGACAACGAGATAGGCGGGAACGATGTAGGCGAACAGACATACGAATTGCTGCTTGCGTGGTCCGAAGATGTCGCGGAGGTACAGGGTGCCGCAGACTCGTCCTTCTTAGAAGTCACGCTTGGCGGACTATTTGAAGTGCCGAGGCCATCGCGAGCGGGAACGATGACTGTTCAGCTCCACCAAGGTGGCACGATAGTTAGTCAGCACCAATTACGGATAAAGCCCTCGCTTTGGCAGGGTGATTGGGATTCTGCGTCGGCAGTCGAGGCCGCTTTTCACCGATTCGCGCTAGAACTTCGAGGTAGTTAAGCTATTGGCATGAGCCGAGTTGACGACCTATTCGAAGAGCTGAAGACATTTCAAAGCAACAAACGCTTGCCTCCAGTCGAACTATGGCAACCGGAGCGTATTGGCGAGATAGATATACGTATCGATAGAGATGGCGGTTGGCATCATGAGGGACGCCCGATTGACCGCCTGTCCATTGCCCGAGTTTTTTCGACCATATTGCGTCTTGACGATGGCGAGTACTTCTTGGTCACATCACCTGAAAAACTCAAGATAGTAGTAGATGACGTGCCATTTATAGGCATTGATGCACAGGTCCGTGGTGATTCGCAGATGAGTGAGATCATCGTTAGCACCAACATGGATGATCACGTTGAACTCTCAGGACAAAACCCGCTAGAAATGCGTGAAGGCATTCCTTATGTGGAGGTACGCAATGGCCTATTCGCACGCTTGTCACGGAACGTTTACTACCGTTTGATTGAGCATGGACAGGACGAAGATGGGATCTGGTGCCTGTACAGCAATGGCACCAGATTTGAGCTTGGTTCGACCGACTAAGCCTGTGCCAGCTTACATATTTGGATAATTTGGTCCGCCGGTTCCCTCTGGCACGACCCAAGTAATGTTCTGCGCCGGATCCTTAATATCACACGTTTTGCAGTGCACACAGTTTTGTGCATTGATCTGAAATCGTGATTTACCTTCTTCCTCGATGACTTCATAAACACCTGCCGGACAATAACGCTGCGCAGGTTCGTCAAACTGCGGTAGGTTGTCTCTTATAGGCAGATCAGCGTCGACTAACGTCAAATGGCAAGGCTGATCTTCTTCGTGGTTGGTGTTTGACAAGAAGACGGACGACAATTTGTCGAACGAGATTTTTCCATCCGGTTTTGGGTAGTCGATCTTCTTGGCACTTGAAGCTGGTTTTAGAGTTGCGTGATCGGGGGTTTGGTCCTTGAGTGTCCAGCCTTGCTTGCCTTTGAAAAACTGATCAACAAAAGTATGGGCGGCACCCATCATCATCCCGAGTTTATGGAGTCCTGGACCCACATTGCGAGCACGGTTGAGTTCATCATAGAGCCAAGAAGACTCAAACTTGTTTTGGAAAGAGCTTGCCTCTGTGCCTGTGTGTCCCGCGGCTGCTTCTTCGAAGACAGCTTCAGCCGCAAGCATGCCTGACTTCATGGCGGTGTGACTGCCTTTGATCTTGAGTGGGTTCAAGAACCCAGCATCGTCACCAATTAGCGCTGCACCTGGGACGGTAAGCTTCGGCAAGGCTTGAATACCGCCTTTAATGATGGCTCGCGCGCCGTAGGAGATACGTTCGCCACCCTCTAGAACTTGGGCAATCTCCGCGTGATGCTTCCATCTTTGGAATTCATCGAAGGGGGATAAGTGGGGATTGCTGTAGCTCAAATCAACGATCAACCCGAGTGCAACCTGGTTGTCTGGAAGATGGTAGAGGTAGGTGCCGCCGGTTGGACCAGCAGGCCCCAATCCTAAAGGCCAACCAATGCTATGAATGACCTTACCTTGCTCCGCTTTGCGCGGATCCACTGCCCATAGCTCTTTAAAGCCGATGCCGTAGTGTTGCGTGGCGGCGTCTTCGTTCAAATTGAATTTTTCCATGAGCTGTTTGCCAAGATGACCGCGACAGCCTTCTGCAAATATCGTGTAACGCGCACGAAGCTCATATCCCGGGGCAAAGGTACCTTTGCGTTCGCCTTCTGCACTGATACCCATATCACCCGTGGCGACGCCCGCGACTGAACCATCTTCGTTGTACAGGACTTCTGAGGCAGCGAAACCTGGGAAGATGTTTACGCCCATTCCTTCGGCTTGTTCGCCCATCCATCTGCAGAGGTTGCCCAGACTAATCGCGTGGTTACCTTTATTGTGAGCATCTTTCGGGACGAACATTGCGGGAACTCTGATGCGGTTCGTCTCATTCGGCATGATGTAGATCACATCATCCGTGACAGGATTGTCTATCGGAGCACCCAATTCAGCCCAGTTCGGTATTAGTTCGTCTAAAGCAGTGGGCTGGAAGACAGCTCCAGATAAAATATGCGCGCCGACTTCTGAGCCTTTTTCAACTAAACACACCGCCAGCTCTTGCCCGGAACTCTCCGCCAGTTGCATGAGCCGAATCGCTGCTGATAGACCTGAAGGGCCGCCGCCGACGATTACAACGTCAAAGTCCATCGATTCACGTTCGACTTGCTCTTCCATACCGAATCCACACCTTTATTAGACAATTATTCTTTGAGGCGCCGATTATAACCGTTTTTCACACAACCTTGACCTGGAAGATAGGCATAGCGACAATACGCCGCCCGAATTTCCCGGCTCGCAACCCTATCTAAGTATAAGAACAGGGTTGGCTATGATCTGAAATGGTCATTGGCCTCGATGCCTATTAAGCCTGGGTGTTGCGAGAGAAATTGAAGAAATTAGAAAGACTGAAAACGAAGTGAGGACATTATGTCGATGAAGGTTATTGTGCCTGTCAAACGTGTCGTCGATGCCAATGTGAAGGTGCGTGTAAAGCCCGATAACACTGGCGTTGATTTGAACAACGTTAAAATGGCGGTAAACCCGTTTTGCGAGATTGCGATTGAAGAAGCAGTTCGATTAAAAGAAGCAGGTAGTGCTGAAGAAGTGATCGCGGTTGCGGTTGGTACCTCAGCTTGCCAAGAACAACTACGGACCTGTTTGGCGCTTGGCGCTGACAGGGCGATTTTGGTTGAAACCGACCAGGATGCGCAGCCGCTAGGAATTGCACAAGCGCTTGCTGCTATTCAAGAGAAGGAATCGGCAGACCTTGTCATTTTTGGCAAGCAAAGTATCGACGGTGATAACAGTCAAACAGGCCAAATGTTCGCGGCTTTGACCGGTATGCCACAGGCCACGTTTGCGTCTGAAGTAAAGATTGCTGATGGTGGTGCTGAAGTCACTCGCGAAGTTGATGGCGGTCTACAGACAATCAAGGTGAATTTGCCTGCCGTGGTAACTACCGACTTGCGGCTTAATGAGCCCCGTTATGCCTCTCTGCCGAACATTATGAAGGCGAAGAAAAAGCCATTGGATACGTTTACACCCGACGAACTTGGTGTCGATCTAACCCCAACAGTTGAAGTCCTTAGCGTCGAACCACCCGCAGAACGAAAAGCAGGGATCAAAGTTGAGACCGTTGAAGAACTTGTCGACAAACTCAAGAACGAAGCAAAGGTGATCGCATAATGAGTACTTTAGTTGTAGCAGAACACGACAACGCCGAACTCAAATCGGCAACCCTAGTCGCTATAGCCGGAGCGCAAGCGATTGGTGGTGACCTTGATGTTTTGGTTGTAGGCAGCGGGTGCGACAGCGTGGCTCAAGCTGCGGCTGCAATCCCAGGTGTTGGTAAGGTGCTTGTCGCCGACGATGCGGCCTATGAACACCAACTTGCCGAAAACGTCGCATCTGCCGTAGTCGCAGCGGCGGAGGGTTACTCTCATGTCTTATGTGCCCACACGACAACGGGTAAGAACTTCATGCCTCGCGTTGCCGCTTTACTTGGTGTTGCACAGATTTCAGATATTGTTGGTGTTGACTCAGAAGATACGTTCAAACGGCCAATTTATGCCGGTAACGCGATAGCGACCGTTAAGTCCAACGATGCTATTAAGGTCATTACTGTGCGCGGAACTGCCTATGACACCGCTCCTGCCGAGGGCGGAAGCGCTTCTATTGAAGCCGCGAGCGGTGGTTCGGATCAAGGTATTTCGAGTTTCGTCGGTGAGGAGATTGCAAAATCTGAGCGACCGGAACTCACTTCAGCTGGCATCATCATTTCTGGTGGTCGTGGTATGCAAAATGGCGAAAACTTCAGCTTGTTAGACGGCATAGCCGATAAGTTGGGTGCAGCTATAGGTGCATCGCGTGCGGCGGTCGACGCAGGGTTTGTGCCGAATGACATGCAGGTCGGACAAACTGGCAAGATTGTCGCGCCAGATTTGTACATTGCGGTTGGTATTTCTGGCGCAATTCAACATTTAGCCGGTATGAAAGACAGTAAAGTGATTGTTGCCATCAACAAGGATGAAGACGCACCGATCTTTCAGGTTGCTGACTACGGCCTTGTGGCTGACTTGTTTCAGGCATTACCAGAACTGGAAGCTCTGCTATAGTTCAGTAACTAGCCAACACAAAGAGGAGTAATCCGATGGCAGTATATGAACTAAACGGTGGTCAATTGCTGCGAGTAGCTCGCAGCATCGATGGCAAGCTTGAGCAGCAATACTTCAGTTTGATTGGTCTTAACAAGACCAAGCAAAAGGAAGTTCGTAAGGACGCTAAAGCTCTTGATCAGAAGTGGGCTGATAAGCAAGGCAACGCGAAAGCTAAGCGAGTCCGTGATGCTTCGACTGACAAAAAGCATTCGACAGGCGTACGCGGTATCAATCTCGTGTTTCGACCTTCGCCAGCATTTCGCGTGCAGGTCCAAACCAGCGGCAAGTCCCATGTTCGCGAGTTTTCAGTCAAACGTCTGACTGCAGACAAAGCGTGGGCAGAGGCGTGTAAATTTCTAGCTGCGTGCCGTGGTTATAAGTCAGCACCAAAGGCATGGCGCGATCGTATGCCGAAAGTGCCTAAGAAAGCACCTCAAAGCGCTGCACCTGCTAAGAAGAAGGCCGCTAAAAAGGTTGCCACAAAGAAGGTGGCCAAAAAGAAGGCTGCCAGAAAGAAGGCTGCCAGAAAGAAGACTACTAAGAAACGTTAGCGGGCAAAGCTCCTCTTCAGACCGGTGGATTGCCACCGGTCTAGTCTTCCTATTTCCCAAACAAACTAGATTCTTAGGTCTGTTAGCCTAATTGGTGATGCCGTTTGGCGGTATGCCATGTGACAGGTTGCGCATGATTGTGTGCCTCGTCGACAACGTCGAGCACAAGCGCGAATAAAGCCATTCGTACAAGGACGCCGTTGTCCGTCTGCCGGAAAATGGCGAGATTGGGATTCTGATTCAAGTCGTCATCGAGTTCTTGAGCCTGTGCCCGCGAGTCCCTTGGTAGCGGATGCATGATGACCGTGTTCGGCTTACAGTGCTCCGTATAGATCGACTGGTTAATGCGAAAAAGTCCACGATACCGATTTGCTTCCTCTTGCGATGGAAAGCGCTCTTCCTGTGTTCGAGTCACATACAAAATATCGACATCGTGTAGACCGTCCTCGAGGGCATTGAACGATTCGACCTCGTGTCGCTGTTTGAGTTCTGCAACGATTTCTTCGGGTAGCTCGAGTCCTGGCGGGGAGACCAGGTGTAGTCGTATGTTTTCGAATAGACCGAGTAACTTACAGAGACTATGTACCGCTCGACCGAACTTTAAGTCGCCAATAAGTGCGATGCCGAAACCATCGATATTGCGCCCTTTGTTGCGGAGTTCTTCGCGCATTGTGTATAGATCAAGTAGGGCTTGGCTTGGGTGTTCATTCGGGCCATCGCCACCGTTAATAACGGGGACACGACTTGCTTCAGCAAACTCCGCCACGCTGCCAGATTCGGGGTGGCGCATGACGATGACGTCGCTATATCCGGATAGAACCCTAGCGGTATCGTAAAGAGATTCGCCCTTTGCAAGTGATGAGGCTTTGACCTCAGTGGTTTCACGAACTTCGCCACCGAGAAGATTGAAAGCCGAGCCGAAAGAAACTCGTGTTCGGGTGCTTGGCTCGAAGAACATGTTCGAGACTATCGCGCCTTCTAGGACTCGAGTGATCCGCTCTCGCATCGCATAGGGTCGCATGGCGTCTGCGACGGAAAAAATCCGCTCTACGTCTGCTCGTTCGAATTGATTAACGGAAATGATGTGGTTGCCGACAAAATCCAAAAGTGTCCCCTGCGAGATTTTGAGAATGATACTCGCAAGCCGAGTGAGCTCATAGTTCGACGTGTCGTTGGGGTGGTTTCCTAGCTTGAGCTGGGTAAACCGCCATAGTTTTTTGCAACGATTTTCGGGTAATGTCATCTAACGTGGGGTATCGCTCGTTTAGTGTGACGGAGTCAACAAACGTGGCACTGCGCCAGTTGTTTCTATCTTGCTACGCTTAGCGTATACAACGCCACTTGTTACTATGTGACGCATAAATTCACGTTTATCAGGACGATAATTCGATGAACAATCTTGAATCCGCAAAGGATTCAGCAAAGGACTCAATAGAACCGACCCTGGTAGTGCCTTCGCCGAACGGAAACGGTATTGAAAGCTCGCCAAAAAGCGGGGATGAGCCTGGGCCAGCGACGTTGCCCTTCGCTTTTGCGAAGCGTTTCGGAGCCGTATTGACCTGCCACTCAGGCAGTCTGCAATTAATTTGTCAAAATCAGCCTGCGCTGTCTACGTTGGCGGAAGTGCGACGACAAGCCAAAACGGACTTCACAGTCAAATTAGTGGGTGCTGAAGCTTTCGATGCGGCATTGACCGACACCTATGCACGTGATTCTTCGGCTGCAAAGCAAATGGTTGAGGATCTTGGTGAGGAGATGGATCTCGCCAGCCTGGCAGAAAGCGTACCTGAAACCGAGGACTTGCTCGAACAGGAAGACGATGCGCCGATAATACGGCTGATCAATGCCTTACTGGCAGAAGCAATTCGTGAAAACGCATCAGATGTTCATATAGAGACTTTTGAGCGTGACCTCGTAGTTCGCTTCCGCGTCGATGGGGTTATGAGAGAAGTTGTCAGACCAAAACGAGAGCTTGCTTCTTTGCTTGTGTCTCGAATTAAGGTTATGGCACGTCTTGATATCGCCGAAAAACGTATTCCGCAGGATGGACGGATTTCCCTTCGTATTGGCGGGCGTGAGGTAGATGTGCGGGTGAGTACCATGCCAGCCAGTTCTGGCGAGCGAGTGGTTTTGCGTCTATTGGATAAGCAGGCTGGGCGCCTGCGTTTGCAAAACCTAGGCATGTCGGAAGGTTCATTGTCCAGGCTGCAAGGCGTCGTGCATAAGCCACACGGCATCTTTCTTGTTACCGGACCTACGGGTTCAGGTAAGACGACCACTCTATATGCGTCTCTAGCGGAGCTTTCAGCCCTTACAATCAACATCCTCACCGTTGAAGATCCAATCGAGTACAACTTGGCCGGAATAGGCCAAACCCAAGTGAATACGAAGGCAGATATGACCTTTGCACGGGGTCTGCGCGCAATTTTGCGCCAGGATCCAGACGTCGTGATGGTGGGTGAGATTAGAGACCTCGAAACCGCTGAGATTGCGGTACAGGCGAGTCTTACCGGCCACTTGGTCATGTCGACCCTGCACACCAATACTGCTGTAGGTGCGGTGACGCGATTAATGGACATGGGCGTCGAGCCCTTCTTGCTGTCTTCGAGCTTGGTAGGCGTGCTAGCCCAACGATTAGTACGAACCCTTTGCCCAGACTGCCGAGAAGAAAGAGCGGCTAATACTGCAGAACTTGAATTCCTAAAAGAGCAAGACGCCACAGTGTATGACGCGAAAGGCTGTGATGCCTGTGGGCAAACGGGCTATCGCGGTCGTATTGGTATTTATGAATTGGTAGTTGTCGACGATACGATTCGCCAGCTAATCCACGATAGGGTGAGCGAACAGGAGCTGACAACGTATGCGCGGCAACTGGGACCAGGGATTCGTGAAGACGGCAAGGAGAAGGTCCTTGCCGGGGTTACGACCGTACAGGAAGTGCTAAGAGTCTCGTTGGAAGACTAGGGTATGGCCGCCTTTGAATACTTGGCGTTAGACGCTAACGGCAAACAAAACAAAGGTGTCCTAGAGGCGGACAGTGCGCGCCAATTGCGACAAGTGCTGCGCGATCAAGGTCTTATGCCAATGGAGGTTTCTCCGGCCACGGAGAAAGCGTCCAAAACCGCTGGTTTTTCCCTTAATCTTGCCCGCCGAATGTCCGGTTTAGATCGCGTGCTATTTACGCGGCAATTGGCAACGTTGATCGGCTCTAGCTTACCCTTGGAAGAAGCACTAAGTGCAGTTGCCCAGCAAACTGAGAAGCAGCACATCAGTGCGCTGATTATGGGCATCAGAAGTAAAGTATTAGAAGGTTACTCTCTCGCGAATAGCTTGCGTGAATATCCGCAGAGTTTTAATGAGCTCTATTGTTCCTCTGTCGCTGCTGGGGAACAGTCAGGCTACCTGGATCGAGTACTGGAAAACTTGTCTGACTATCTAGAGCGCCAATTTGAATCTACTCGAAATGTTGAGATGGCGCTCCTGTATCCGGTTGCGCTGCTGGTACTGGCTTTTTTCATCGTCGGTGCACTGATGATCTATGTGGTCCCGGATATGATTACGGTCATCGAAGACTCTGGTCAAACGCTCCCATGGGTTACGGTCGTGCTCATTGGTATGACCGAGGTCCTGCGGGATTATTGGTGGCTCTTGCTCGCAATTATACTTGGCACGATTGCGGTACTACGGTGGGCGCTTGCACAACCCGCCATTCGTTTGCGCTGGGATCATCAGAAATATTCCATACCGCTCGTTCGGAGGATTAGCCGAAGTGCGAGCGCCGCTCGGTATGCCAACACTTTGTCGATTCTGACAAGCGCTGGCGTGCCTCTTGTCGAAGCGATGAACATCGCTTCAGAAGTTGTTGGCAACAGCTGGTTGCGACGTCGCTTACAGGAGGCCACGCAAACCGTCAGTGAAGGGATGAGTTTAAAGGTCAGTCTGGAACAAGTCGGTCAGTTTCCGCCCATGCTGCTACACATGGTAGGTAGTGGTGAGCAAAGTGGTGAGCTCGATGCCATGCTAGATCGAGTAGCTGAATATCAACAGGCTGAAGTCGAACGGATTGTTTCAACCTTGGTCAAAATGTTTGAGCCAATGATGTTGTTGCTGATGGGTGGTGTCGTGCTGTTTATTGTGATGGCTGTCCTATTACCCATTCTGAGTATGAATACGCTTGTATAGCGTTACGCATAAAAGAAGTGAAGAGGTTGAGATGAAAGGAAACATGCAAGTCAACGCACCAGCCAAAGGCTTTACGCTGATTGAAATATTGGTTGTTGTGGTCATTTTGGGCATTCTCGGTGCGATTGTAGTACCAAATCTTATGAGCCGACCCGATACGGCACGAATTCAAGCGGCGCAAACTGACATTCGAATGCTCGCATCAGCCTTGGATGTGTATCGGCTAGACAACTTTCAGTATCCATCTTCGGAGCAAGGTCTGGAGGCGTTGGTACAACGTCCGAGCGGTTTTCCTGAACCGCCTAATTGGAATGCAGATGGATACATCAAGAAGCTCCCGAGTGATCCGTGGGGTTCCCAGTATATTTATGACCGAAACGAGACAGTCTTCTCGCTTTTCAGCTTAGGTGCTGATGGACAAGAAGGTGGTGAGGGCATGAATGCGGATATTCAATACGCAGATCTCTAGTCCTAGTGTGGCGTTAATGGCTTCAATCAGTCGAGGTTTCACCTTGATTGAAGTGCTGGTTGTAGTTGTGATTCTCGCTATTGCAATGAGTGTGGTTGTTGCCGGATTCACTGGGGCTGACCAAGAGCAGAGTTTTAAAGGGTTTGCGGAAAGGATGGTGTTACGCATCGAGATGGCTCGAGATCGAGCGGTGCAAACCAACAATGAATGGGGCGTCTACGTTGATGCAGACGAAATTTCCTTTGCTGAATTCGATCATGTGAGCGCGCAGTGGCTGCCTCGAATACAGCGCCCATTTCGAGTCGAGTCTACAGATGATAATTTCCGATACCGGGTGAAGGTTGAAGCGTACCCGGGCCAGGTTGAGCCCAGCGACGACGATGAGGATACTCCATCGATCATTTTGTTCTCAAGCGGGGAGACAACACCGTTTGAGCTTTCTATTGAACCTGAGGCATGGACAACGAATTCATGGACGCTCGTCAGCGACGGTTTCTCCCGCACGGTGGCATCTCGAGTAACAGAGGACGATTCGTTGCTATGAATGCCAAGGGTTTTACTCTGTTAGAGATGCTAATCGCGGTGGCGATTATTGCGATTGTGGGGACGACCATATCTGCAGCTGTCGGAAATGTTGCCAATCAAACACATGCTATGGAGCGCCGGACACTCGCGAACTGGGTCTCGCAGAACGCAATGACCCGCCTGCGTATCGATTTGCGGGTGAACCCTCGCGTTTTGCCAGTTGGAAAAGACAATGCTCGAATCTACATGGGCGAGCGGGAGTGGGATGTTCTGACGGAAGTTGAAGCGACAGAGTCACCGCTCTTGCGACGAGTCGAACTTGACGTCTACGAAGTCGTTGAAGGCGAGCGGCAAGGACCCTTTGACCACTTGGTCGCCTTCGTCGGTAGGCACTAGAGGCTAAGTACAGTGAAGCTAGTGCTCAGGCAAGCTGCCGGATTCACCCTCATAGAGATACTTGTTGCACTAGTTGTCTTCTCGATCATTGGACTTGTCAGCAGCCAACTTTTGTCCCAGACGATTCGATCGAACGAGATTCTCTACGATAGAGGCAGCTATTTATCCGAAATGCATCGCGCGATGCAGGTACTTCAACGGGATGCGATGCAAATTTCTAGCCGGGGCATCCGGGATCAGTACGGCGACCGTCTCGAGAATTTGATCATTGGGACTGACGGGGCAATCGAATTTTCGAGGAACGGTTGGCGTAATCCGTTGCGTTTGCCTAGGGCCGAAGTCCAACGTGTCGGCTACCTTGTTCAAGACAACAAACTGCTGCGCGCCTATTGGCCTGTATTGGACCGAGCGCAAGACACCGAACCGGCTTATCAAACCATTCTGGAAAATATTGAGCGGGCGGAATTTTACGCGCTAGACAATTTCGGTAACGAATATACGTACTGGCCACAGCCCGGTTTACCCCCAGATATTAAGCTTGTTGGACTGATCGTTCGGGTCGAACTCGCAACATTCGGTGTGATCGAGAGGATTTGGGAGATTCCCAATGTATAACCGACGTCGTGAAACGGGTGTAGCTTTGATTAGCGTTCTACTTATAGTGGCCATTTTGTTGGCAGTGGTTGGACGATTAATGGCGAATCACGGTCTCTCTATTAGTCAGAATCAGAATGTATTTGAACAAAACCAAGCACTGCAATATGCGCTTGGGGCAGAGAGCTTGGCGCGCCAGGCGCTGTTTGAAGATTTCTCGCAAGGTGGTCCCGATGTTGACCATTTAGGTGAGGTTTGGGCGCAGCCAGTATTGCCTTTCGAGCTAGACGAGGGCGGCTTCTTGGAAGCGCAGGTTCGTGATCTTAACGGCTGCTTTAACTTGAACAACCTCGCAGGCGGCGGAAGTAAGGCGGCAATAGAACGATTAAAGCGCCTGTTAACTAATCTCAATGCTCCCCAGCAAATCGCAGACGCATGGTTAGATTGGATTGATGGTGATAGTAACGTCACGGAGTTTGGCGCGGAGGATTCGGAGTATTTGGTTGCCAATATTCCGCACCGGACGCCAAACGATCTCGTTTCGAATGTCAGTGAAATGGCACTATTGCAAAACATGGATGCAGACACATTGTTAGAGGTGCGCCCCCATGTCTGTGTTTTACCGACTACCGATACGACACTAAATGTAAACACTGCCAATCTGCAGACCCTAGCCTCGTTAGACAATAGCGTTTCACCGGCCACCGCTGAAGCCGTGGTAGGCATCGCACGTGAATATTCTGCTGTGAGCGATTTCTTAACTGAGTACCCAGACTATCAACCTGCTGCGGCAGTCCTATCGGTTAAAAGCGAGTACTTCGAAATGCACGCGTTTGCACAAGTCGGAGACTCTTCTGTGACGCTGCTCTCAGTTTTTCACCGTGATCCAACTAGTGGAGAAGTCACAGTCTTAGCCCGTGATTTTGGTAGACTCTTCCGCTCATCGATTGAAGTGGCGACCGAGGAAGCCAGTTAATGCCCAAACTCTACCTACGTGTTTTGTCAGACGCACGAGCAATTCCGGACGAAGAGGAATATGAGATTAGCCTGGAGTGGTTGATCACAGAGAACGACGGTGGAGTGCGTGGGTATGGTCGCACAGATCAACGCGGCTTGGCCGATGTCGCCGATCCGAATGTGGAGTGGCTTAACGACCCAGACAATACCACCGTCTTTGTGCCTTCAGACTTTGTGTTGAAAGTTGCGTGTGAAGTGCCTGGGCGCAGCCAAGCTCAGATTCGCAGGGCTCTACCGTTCGCTGTAGAGGAATATATCGCGTCAGACATAGAGTCTATGCACATTGCACATGGCCCTATCAAGGCAGGCGAGCCGATCCACTGCAATCTTCTCTCACGCGAACAGATCGATAACTGGCTGGCTTGCTTTACGTCAGTCGGCGTGCATCCCGGTGCTTTTATTGCTGATGCTGAGATATTAGATCAAAACCGAAGCGTTGCGACTCTTGTTTTCGACGATGACTCAGTCTTGGTGAACAACGCAAGCCAAGCTGCGGTAGTAGGTCGCGATAACTTATCTATGGCCCTCGGCACGCTCGCTATAGATCGTATAATTTCATTAAACGGCGTGCCCACAGATCTTGAGCTTGGTCAGATAGAAAGCTCGGTCGCTGTTGAAGAAGTCTCGGTCACGGAAGCCGGTGTCATTGAGTACTTCGCCAAGCGTCATAGAACTGGCGAATCGTATGTTAACTTGTTGCAAGGTGAATACCGTCCACACAGACCCCAGAGCGCCAATGCGACACGTTGGAGAGGCGTATTTGCGCTAGCTGCGGGTTGGCTCGTTGTAGGCTTTGTCAGCCTCGTCGTTCAAGGTTGGTGGGCGAGCTCAGAAGCAGAACGGCTGGAAAGACTCAGTTTCGACTTCTACAAACAAACATTCCCGCGTGAAAGCCAGCCTGTCAGTATCGATCAGCTCAGGCGGCGAATGGCGTCTAAACTCGGGCAGGCTTCGCCTGGCGCTGAGGGTAGTGAAAGTGCGTTCATAGGATTAACTGCTCAGTTTGCGAACGTCGCCAAGGCTGAACACAGCGTATTGTCGATGAGCTACACCGAACAGCGGCGGGAACTCAACGTTGAAATCCTGTTGAAAAACTACGATGAATTGGACGCGTACAAGACTCAGCTTGCAGCTCAAGGTATAGAGGTTGAAACAACCAACGCAGAGCAAGAAACTCGTGGCGTTCGAACTCGCATGCGTGTGCGATATGCGGGCTAGGGTAGGACGGAGTAGGGTGAGGATATGACAGGTTTTGCCAACAGTTTTACTCAAGCGTTACGAACAAGTTCGCTTGGCCGATGGTATGCCCACAAAGAACGAACTGAGCAACGAGTGGTGCTCGCCGTACTGATTCTAGTTATTGCATCCGTTCTGTGGGTCGGCGCTTGGAAGCCAGTGTCGGATTGGCGAGCCATAGCCGTAAACAAACAGCAGAATGCACAGTCATTAAACGATTGGCTACGTGCCAATGAGAACGCAGCTAAACAAGCAGCGCGATCCCGCAGTGGTGAGGTCACCTCTAGAAGGTCGCTCACACCCCTTGTGACGAAAGCTGCTGACGCACACCAGATTACAGTCAACCGCCTGCAGCCCGAAGGCAACGGCATAGTCAGCGTCTCTGTGCAAGGGCAGCCTTTCAACAAGATAGTGGCCTGGGTCTCGCAACTTGAAGAAAACAACGGCATCACTGTCGAGCGAGCGAGCATAGATAGCGTAGATGCGCCGGGATTCGTTAACGCTCAGATTCGACTGAACTAGACCATTATCTGAAGCTGTTTTGCGGCACAGTTCCCACACGAAGTGTGTCTGGTTCAACGTATTTCCACTGCTGTCCCCTAGACTGAGTATCAGAGAAGAGAGACTCGAGGTTTGGGATGCAGAAGGGCAGAGACCCCCGAAACATGCTCAGTGCGCTTTTTTACGAAGCGACGGGCGAACTCACAAAGCTCATGGATGGGTTTTACAACAACATTGAAGATGGCTTGTTTGAGCTGGCGTATGCCAATGCGGATGCGAATCAGCAGAAGCGTATCGTTGAACTTATGCGAGAGTTGCGCTTTAGGCGCGAGCATCTCATGGGTACGTTCATCAAACGCGTGCAACGGGGTACGGAGGATTGGTTAGCCCAGTCTGACTCACCCGAGTACCTAGAAGAGCAGCTCCAAGCTGAGAAAATAGCTAGCCGGTGCTCCGGTCATTTTGGTTTTCTATTGCAATCAATAGCAGAACGGATGGCGCATGCAGCATCGCGCGATGCAGATCGAGATAGTCTACCGATCAGTCCAGAGCAAATTAGTTACCACTTCGTCATGTCCTGCCGCAATGTAGAATTCGACCGCGATGCAGTAGATGTTGTACAGGACTTGTTTCATCGCTTTGTCTTAGATCGACTGGGAACGATTTATGGCGTCATGAATCAAAAGTTGGTGGATGCAGGATGCCCAACGGTTCGCGAGTTAGAAGACGATACAGCTTCAATCGCCTAATGGATAACATCGCGTTAACCCGCTCGTTGTAAGTTCCAAAGATAGGCTTGCATGGCTGTTTCGCGCCGATCTTTCGACCGACGGTCGATAAAATTGATAGCCAACTGCCGACGCCTCCGGTCATTGAGATAACGCCGGTCAGCAACGTGGGCTGGGGCTGATTGGGGTTGTTTAAAGGCCGTCACTTTCTTGCTCCCAGAGCCGCTGTCTTTGTTCAGTTTTTGCTTCAGTATCGATAAACGCGAGTTCAATCTGTTGTGTATTGAGGCGCTTGAGAATCGCGCGGTTGTTACCGACCTTGTGGATGACATGGCGGTCCGTGGCTTTCATAGGTGTACCAAACTTTGCCTTCAGCGCATCGGCAACTTGTTCGAACGCCAAATCAAAAAAAGTGCCTCGTATCACGATAGGTACGCGATCGGGAGCGATTTCCAGCGAGATCTCCCCGTCTTCAAACTTCTCAGGAAGAACAGGTAAAACAGCGACAAAGAGTCGGTCTATCGGAAACTTCTGTGTCGACTTTTCTGCAAAGGGTTGTTTGAACGCGATACCGAAGGCGCCGGCTAAGCGATATTGATCACCGAGGGTGAACGTATCAGCAAAGTGAACTGCACGCCGCCGCTCGAGAACAATTTTCCGTTTCTCGATGCTTTTTTGTTCACGTTGATACAGGTCATAAGCTTGTTGGGCATTCTTTGCCCAGGACGCAAGGGCAGCGTAGTCCCCGTATTCAATCTGCAGCTGTTTGCCGCATTGAACGTCGATTTGGTAACCACTAAACGTAATCCGAATTGCTTCTGCGAATCCCTCGCTTGGTAAAGTAGAAACGTCTCCAACAACCGAGTACTTCTTAATGAGAGTATCTTTTAACCACTGATATTCTTGCCCACAACCTAAATAGGCTATTTCGGAAACCAAACGCAGCGGTTCTTTGCGCTGGTTGATCATTATGTAGTTCTTAGAGGTCAGGTCTCGAAATAGACGGGGTAAGTTCGGGTCCAGGTACATCCGCCATGCCAGAGGCTCTCCGGGGATGATGGGGGGATGTCGAGCGGGCGATTGTTCGGGGAATGAAAGGTGCGTTCGATTGCTGATCCCAGCGCTGCTGGATCTATCGGTGTGTGAAATTTGGTGCCTAAGCCGCCCAAGATTGGTTTCTCAGCGACGCTGGCAAGAGTTGGAGAGTAAGAAAGAAAGGTCAGCATGCCCAACCAGAGGACTTTTAGCACACGTAACGTCCTTCCTCTCGTCGACGAGTGCACTCGCGCTTGAAGTTATCACAACGAATGGCAAAGCCAGGACTTTGATCAGTAGACGAAGAACATGCGTAAACTTTGTCGGCGAGTTGCGTGTCCGGCATATCTTCGAATGGGCTCGAACAACCACTTAGGAGGAGAAAAGCGATTGTTATGACAAGAAGTTTCACGGTCTTCTTCCTACGGTTGATTAAGGATTTTCATCTTCTTAACCGTAGACGAGGCTCGCTAATTGTCGAATTTACTGTGTATGTTCGAAAAAGTGATTAAGCGTGTTGTTTTGAGATAATGAAACTAGGGTAGATTTCTGACCAATCGTGGGCCAAGGAGATTCGCAACCGGTATTGGCAGGTGTTGCCATGCCTTGATCGCCATAGCGTACTTTTTGCTACTTGTCGTAAGCGCGCCGGCTTTCGCAGGGTCAGAGTAATACCAGTAGCAAGGAACCTCGATGGCACCCCATTGCTTCTTAAATTTGTGAGTGGGGGCGTTGATGGTCGAGCGCCCGAAATCGAAACGCGTGCCTCCACGCTGAATCACGAATTCTAGAATCGAGGCGTATAGCGCCATATTAGCGTTGATGCGATTCGCGGACCGGAGTGTGCTGGCCCAAGGGATTTCCCACTCATTGTTGTGTACTAGTAGAAAAGCACAGGAAACCGGTGAAGCGCCGCTATACCCGACAACAAGCTTTGTATCTTCTGGAAACTTGGCAAGGATAGAAGTAAAAAATTCCTTACCGTAAACCGGAGTGCCGAGATCTCGCATGTGGTGCGCGAATACTCGATAGAAATCCGTTAACAGCTCGGTCCCGCCGAACTGAAAAGTCATCCCATTCGACTGAGACTTCTTTATTTGCGACCTGACTTTGGAAGACAGTGATTGCAACAAGTCAGCAAACCTTTGCATGCCTTGTAGATTAAGAAGCATGCAAATTTTGTCGGTTCTAGCACGTAACCCAGCGTGGGCTTTTGTGTCTCTGAGTTCGACATGAGTTAAGCCCCAATCCGTAGTCAACTTGAACGCACTTTTGATTAAGGCCATTTCAACGTTTTCTGCGATACCAATTGGCCCACCGTAGTTGGTATACGGTAACGAAACTCCATATCTCCCGAAGATTTTTGATTTCGTTACCGCTATAGGAAGAACTCCTAGGATCTCATTAGATTCAGAGCGCGCAGATAGATAGTGCAGTTCACGCTTCATCACATTCTTGAAGACATCTCGCCATTCGGCCGAGTGGTAGTGACTAGCAGGCTGAATGGCAATGAACTCATTCCATCCATCTAATGATTCATCTAGGACAGTTATACTGCCGGTATAGTATGCACGTGTGACGCTGAGTTCTTTTTCATCGGTGGGCGTTGCAGCGGTCTCAGCGTTTAGCTTGCTTAATTTTTGCTTGGCAGCCTTGATCTGGCGAGACAGTTCTACTCGACCAGAACGATCATCTTTGGCAAGACCTGCTCTAGCCTTCGTAAGCGATTTGATATGACGTTTTACTTCGCCTTCGGACATTGCTGCGCTAGCCGTATCTGTAGCTTTGCAACTGTTGGCACTGCTTGAGGGATTCTCCCATAGGACCGAATTCAAATTCAGAAAGCAGTTTGTCTAACCGCGAAGCGACGTGTTCCAAATTAACGTAGTGGCGAAACTTTGATTTCAGTGAAGCGCCTTGAACCCGTGGTTGATCTGGATCAAGCTCCCAGGGGTGTAGATAGAAGACAAAGGGTGCATCCACCTCTTTTTGTCTCTTCCGTAAAAGCACCTGTGTCAGTGAGTATGGAAAAATTCGAAAATACCCTCCACCGCCAACGGGAATATTTAGTCCGGCGACCGCTGTGGTCGTAATCGGGAATTCTATGATCGAGCGATTGTTGTCCAGATCAATCCGATACGGTTCATGTGGTCCACCTTGCAATCCATAATTGTCGTGGCGAATCGGATAGATGCTAGAGTCATATTCAAAACCAGCGTCTGCGATTGTATCCAGGGCCCATAGTGACTTCTGCGTAATCGAATAACTAGCAGCCCGATAGCCCTCGACAGGCTTTTGAATTTGTTCTTCTAAAAGTGCTTTTGAGCGATAGGTCTCTTCACGGAAGCGTTCGTGCGATTGTTCATAGATAAGCTGATGGGAGTACCCGTGAGAGCCAACCTCGTGACCCGCTGCCGCAACTTCTCGCACCAAGTTTGGGAAACGCTCAGCGACCCATCCTAAAAAAAAGAAAGTTGCCCGGACGTCATGTTGATCAGTTATCTCCATAAAGCGATGCGTGTTCGCTTCAACTCGACAACGGTACTTATCCCATTCGTGTGGAGCGATGTTTGTACTAAATGCAGCTACTTGAAAGTAGTCCTCCACATCAATCGTTAGGGCATGCTTCACTAGCGAGCGCCTTCGCCAACCAAGACGACTTCAACGGTTTGTATCAAAATGATGAAATCAAGGAGTAGACTATGATTTTTCAGATAGTATAGGTCGTATTGCAATTTTTCCTTAGCGTCGTCTATGGAGGCACCATACGGATAACAAAGCTGCGCCCATCCCGTAATGCCAGGTTTAACTTTATGGCGCTGATCATAGAAAGGTACTGTCTCCCGAATCTTATCCACAAACATTGGTCTCTCTGGGCGTGGCCCAACGAAGCTCATATCACCGACTAGAACGTTAAAGAGCTGAGGTAGCTCGTCGATACGGGTTTTGCGGATGAAGGCGCCGACTGTTGTCACCCTTGGGTCGTTCGCACTCGCCCAAATTGCGCCACCTTCCTCAGCATCGACCGTCATACTTCGAAATTTCATCACCCAAAAACGCTTGCCATCCAAGCCAATCCGTTCCTGTCGGTACAGAATGGGGGCTTTAAAAAAACTGCCAATCCCAATACTAAATGCTGCGATGAGCATAATAGGCCATGCGAGCAAAAGGAGGGCGAGTGCCGCGATCTTGTCAAATGCGGATTTGATGAATAATCTAACTTGATTAGCGACAAAACCATCAGAGAAAATCATCCAACTCGGGTGTAAAAGATCAACATCCACCTTTCCCGCCTCGCGTTCGACAAAGGCCTGTACTTCACAAATCTCGATTCCATCTGTACGACAGTCAAGCAGTTCGTCGATAGGTAACCCGGGGGCATTGCCATCCCGGCGTCGCTCATCGACCGCAATGACGATTTCGTCAATCTTTTGCGTGACACAAAATTTTTGGAGACTGAGCTCCGTGGTTAAAACGTTAGCACCGTGTTCGCTGACTAGGTCCTCCATGCCTTGTTGGCGGAGGAATCCGACGAGTACGAACGCTCTACGATCAGATTTACGCCGCATCCGAGTGGCGACCTTGATAGACCTATGACCCGTGCCAAGGATCAGAACTCTGCTTTTAAGGGTATCTTCATCAATTAAATGGTTGGTTATCCATCTAGAAACGGCGACCAGTACGAAGGCTTCTGTGGCTGAGAAGAGTAGTACACCTCTGCCCATATCGAGTGAAGGCGCAAAGAATGCGAGCATGGCAAATCCCATGGTCCCGAGCAGGAATATGCTGACAGCGGTCCGCAACATCATTCCAGGGTAGCCCTCCCTGAGGCGCGACTCGTACACACCCATTGCGGCCATTGCAATAATCTGTACCAAAGCAAACAAAGTCGCTGTCGGCCAGTATTCTGACCAAATTGGCCACTCCCCATGCCTGGAAGCGTGACCGGTGAATACTGCCGCAAAAATTAGCGTGAATTCAAGCGCTGACGCAATCAGGAATGGAGTGTGTATATAGTGTCTTAGGACACGAATATGTGGCACGAAAGATCCTTTTCTAGTACCCGAGCGATCCTGCATTCTAACTGAATGTTGCGATCCGTATTCTTCATACCATCGCTAGTGTGACCGTCGTCAACTACGCTACGTTAACTCGATCGAAATGAACCGAGTAATTATTTATCAGTGATTTGTAAGCACGCACATTTTTCGCACACCAAGCGCGTTAGAATTACCGCAACACTGCGTAGGACAGCACGTGCTCACCACAATTGGCATTGCAACATTGACGTTATCGGGATTCTGCCTGATATGGGGCTATTTCGGTTACCCGCTTTTTTTGTGGGTTTCAAATCACCTCACCGGCAAAACAAACGAATTGAACGAGGGGTTGAAGCAAGAACATAAGGTTTCAATCATTATCACTGCTTATAATGAATCAGCCCGGATATCAGAAAAGATCAGCAACACAATCGCCCTCGATTATCCACCTGATTTGCTTGAGATTATTGTTGCTTCAGACGGTAGTGACGACGGAACCGATGAAATAGTTTCGGGCTTCCAGGAAGTCCGCTTGGTAGTAGTGCCTGGTCGAGTGGGAAAGGAAGCAACTCAGGATGCTGCCGTCAAAACCAGTGTTGGTGAGATAACCGTGTTCACTGATGTCGCCACCATTTTGGAAAAAGACGCCCTCAGACGAATCTCTGCACAGTTTACAGTTCTGGAAGTTGGTGCGCTTTCTAGCGAGGATCGATTTATCGTCGCTGATGGCAAAGTCAGTGGAGAGGGGGTATACGTTCGTTACGAAATGGCTTTACGCAAGCTAGAGGGTACGTTCAATACTTTAGTTGGTTTATCCGGCTCCTTTTTTGCCTGTCGTCGACAGGTTTGTCACGACTGGAATAATAGCATTCCATCCGATTTTGGAACTGCCCTCAGGTGTGCCAAGCAAGGATTACGAGCGATTCCGGCCCCGGGTTTGTATGGTTACTACAAGGATGTATCGGATCCTAAGAAGGAATACAACAGAAAGGTCCGAACTATACTTAGGGGGATCAACGGGTTACGTAGTGAGCCAAGAGCACTCAATCCAATGGAGAATGGCTGGTTTGCACTTCAGCTATGGAGTCACAAAGTCTTAAGGTGGTCGGGACCACTGTTGTTAGCAGGCGCATTAATAGGTTCGCTTTTACTTGCACTGGATTCCACCTTCGGCCGAGTAATCCTCGCAATCCAATTGGCTTTTTACTCAATTGCGATGTTTCCCTCTCAGTTCGTTCCTGGTTATTTACGTCTCCCGAAGTATTTCGTAATGACAAATTTGGCCATTGGACACGCTCTAATCTTATCGTTTCGAGGTGTCAACAAAGTCGCCTGGCAACCATCACAGAGATGAGAATGTTACCAAGTAGTGAGATTCAGATATACGAAGGAATTGATGATGTACTTTTTGAGAGGTGGCTTCAGCTGTACGAGCGCTCAAGTGAAAAGACGTTCTTTCAGCATCCTTCATGGACCAAAGTTTGGCTATCTTCGAAATCTAGGGAGAATGTTAGGGTGTGTTGTCTCTTCGTCGATGATCGCTTGGAGATTTTGACACCACTTAGAATAGAGAGCGCATCACGCTGTGTGATCAGCGGAAATGAACATACTGATTACAATATGATTCTGGTGGGCGAAGGTTCAGAGGGCCATTTGCAAACGTTTCTCGCGTGGATTGGTAAACAATTTGGAACGATTGTAGTCTCAGAGATCCCCAAAGCATCAATTCAAGCTAGCTCTCTAGCCAATCTAAGGACAGTTTTTCGTGATGAGGTTACCCATTGTCCGAGAATAGATTTATTGGATTTTAACCATGTCCAAGACTTGCTTTCCAAAAAAAGCACCAACAGAAAAACCAAAATGCTCTACAACGCAGGAGAGGTGCGTGTCGAACATACCCAGGAACTAGAAAAAATTGGAGGTCGATTAAGTGAATTCATCGACCTCCATATCGAAAGATGGAAAGCAACTGCTTCTCCAAGTATGTTCCGAGATGACTCCTCAGTTCGCCTCTACCAAGGGTTGATCGAGAACTGCGTACCGCTGGTCTGGTCAGGTTTGTATCTTGACGACGAACTTGTAGCTGGCCACATTGGAATAGTCGACCGAAAATCGCTGCTCTGGTACAAACCGGCTTACTCAACCAGTCATTCGAAACTATCGCCAGGCGAAATATTGTTGCGAGAAGTGATTCGATACGCAATAGAAAACAACTATCACAGTTTGGATTTCACACGAGGCGACGAACCCTACAAGTACCGATACGCGAACTTGACGATGGCGAATGAGAATCTGGTTATTTGTCGACGGAGGATTCACAGTATAGGGCTGCTAGCACATTCTGAATTATTGCGACAAGCTCGACGAGTACGAAGCAAAGTTCAAATTCTCGTCGGACGTAGGACGAGTTTGGAATGACATGGTCGCGATTTCTCATAGTCCATTTGATTATTTGTCAAGGCATCAGAGCAGGGGGTGTTGGCGATGAGCGCTAACGATGTCGCAATAATTGGTATGCAAGTTCGAGTTCCGGGAGCTCGGGATTTAGGTTCGTTCTGGGACAATATAAAAAATGGAGTTGAGAGCACTGAAGAAATATCTGACACGGAATTAGAGCGTAACGGTGTCCCTCGCCATCTAATAGACAATCCAAACTACGTAAAAAGTGGAGCGTTTCTCGCAGGCATCGATCGTTTTGACGCCGGTTTTTTTGGTCTCACGCCGCAAGAAGCATCGGTAATGGACCCTCAGCACCGAGTCTTTCTCGAAGCTGCCTATCACGCCCTCGAAAATAGCGGTATAGACCCCTATTCATACTCGGGTAGCGTTGGCGTGTTTGCCGGTAGTGGCTACAACGCCTATTTTCCAAATCACGTACTTCAAAATGAAGAGCTAGTGTCGGAAATGGGCTTCTTTTTGCTGCGTCACACAGGGAACGATAAAGACTTTTTAGCAACTCGCGTTTCTTATTGTCTCAACCTCCGCGGCCCAAGTGTGAATGTTCAAACCGCGTGTTCAACCTCCCTGGTTGCTGTACACCAAGCTTGTCAATCTGTGCTTGATGGAGAGTGTGATGTGGCTCTCGCTGGCGCAATTACCTTGGAGCTTCCACAGCGGGTCGGCTACCTGTACACGCCTAACGAAATTCTGTCGGATGATGGGCACTGTAGGCCATTTGATGACAGCTCGACGGGAACAATTTTTGGCAGTGGTGTTGGGGTCGTGGTCTTAAAAGAAGTTGAAGATGCGCAGCGCGATGGAGACAAAATTTGGGGAGTGATTAAGGGTTCAGCGGTGAACAATGATGGTTCCGTTAAAGCGGGGTACCTAGCTCCGAGTGTTGATGGTCAAGCCGCTGTAATCCGAGAAGCCATAGAAGTCTCTGGGTTGGCCCCATCCCAAATTGGCTTAGTTGAAGCGCATGGCACTGGCACTCGACTTGGTGATCCAGTTGAGCTTGCAGCGTTAAATCTCGCTTACAAAGATTCTGATCTACCTTCAAATTCTATTGCTCTGGGGTCAGTGAAGGGCAACATTGGCCATTTAGATACGGCGGCTGGTGTTGTAGGGCTGATCAAACTAGTTTTGGCAATTGAAAATAGCACTTTGCCGCGAAGTATAAATTACTCAAAACCGAACAGTGATCTCCGAATTGAAGAAACGCCCTTTTACGTTAACAGCCAGACGTTGCGGTGGACCACTGAGTTCAAAGTTGGCGCTGTCAGTTCCCTCGGAGTAGGAGGCACCAATGCTCATGTCATTGTTTCTGAACACCGTCAGAAAACCACTAGCATGTCATGGGAAGGACCGTTTCCTATTGTTTTGAGTGCGGCTTCGCAGGAGTCCTTGGATGCAACGATCGATAGAATTGTTGACGAATCGAAAGTCCAAGATGGAGAACTTGGTGGTCTCTCTCAAACCTTGCTCAGAAGAAGAGTGCATTGGCCAAAAAATGTCATAACGTCGATAGATAAAGCTGACAAACTCGAAAGCAAATTGGACTCAGCAATATTTCCAGAAACTTTAAGAGACGTAAACCAACTAGATCGACCAAAGGTTGTGTTTGGTTTTTCTGGTCAAGGTTCTCAATTCGCAGGCATGAGCAGAGGTTTGTATGAGACTTATTCTGTATATCGGTCTAGTTTTGATGATTGCTGTGACGCGGCAAAACCCTACCTCGATTTTGACCTAAAGCAAATGGTGTTTGAAGGACAAAGCCACGACAAAGACATTTCAGATATCTCAGTTTCTCAGGTTGTGTTGTTTGCCGTTGAATATTCGACAGCAGCCGTGTGGAACAGCTTAGGAATAACTAGTGATTTTGTGATTGGCCACAGTAGTGGCCAGATAGGTGCCGCAACACACGCTGGTTTGTTTGACCTAAGCGGCGGCATCAAGTTAATCGCCGCTCGAGGTCGCCTAATGCGACAAACGGAACTTGGTGGAATGCTTTCGGTTGCTCTTTCAGTAGCCGAAGTTGAGAGATTGCCGCTAGCGAATCTAGAGGTAGCGGCAATCAACGCGGACAATGCAGTAGTACTTACTGGGGAAGCAAATGAGATCGATACCTTAGCCAGCTTTCTAGAAAACGAAGAGATCCCATTTAAAGAAATTCGTACCTCTCACGCAGGACATAGTCGATTGCTCGACCCGATCTTGAGTCATTTTGGTGACGTCTTTGAAGAGATAGAGACCCGACCAAATAGCATTCCGATCATCAGTAATGTGTCTGGGCAATTGTTAAGTGAAGAGGAAATGAATTCGCGTGAATATTGGATGCGTCATCTGCGGTCCCCGGTTAACTTTCATGATTCAGTACAAACATTAGCAAGTGAGGGTGATTTTATATTCATAGAGGTAGGGCCTGGTTCTGGACTCTGCCAATTGGCGCAGTTGACCACAGGGAATTCTCGGGTGGTTTTCCTCCAGTCTGCTCGTGGACCGACGCAAGAGGTGGAAGACCCTGATGTGCTCGCGTCTTCCTTGGCAGCTGCAGTTTTCGCAGGGGCAAAATGGGATTCGGGTGCACTTGGTCCAGTACTGAACTTACCGACATACCCGTTCCAACCTGAAAGGCATTGGATAGAGCGAGTTGACAGCAAAGACGTAATACAAGAAATACATCTTGCGAAATTGGGATGGAAGGACTCCGAGCAGTTAAATAGTCTGCCAGACTCTATAAATGGTGCTCGACAGAAAAACTTATTGATTGCCGGTTATGAGATAGAAGGCTTATCTAAGGACCGATGGGATCACATAAACCTACCTGGCTTGAAATCCGTTGCAGACTTCAGTCTCCGCGCAAAGGTTTCAGAGCTAGAACTGGCGTTGGCTGACCATGGTGGAATTGATCATTTGCTATACGCACCAAGTAACCATCAGGCTCCGATGGCTAGCTTCTACGAATCCCTGAGCGTTGCTCAAGCAATTGCGGGAGCCGGAATTACTTGCTCCGTGACCACGCTCACGGGGGTAGGGCAATCGATAACTGTTGGCCCAATGTTAGCGCTGGGACCGGAACTGGCGATTCCGAGTCGCGTAGTAGAAGTTGAGCAAGTGAATCCACAAGCTGTAAATGAAGCGCTCACTTGTGGTGATCCGGTTTCGAGATTGAGCGGGGCGATTACTCAAAACCGAGACTACGTTAGTGTTGGGCTGGTTCATGATTCATTGAAGGACTTGGGCACTATTGTGATTACCGGTGGATCTTCCGGGATTGGGTTAGTCACGGCTGAGTATCTATCAGATTACTGCTCGCATATCGCTATCATAGGTAGGCAACACTTACCGGACAAAGAAGAATGGCCTGGCTTGATCGAAGGCAAAGTGGATTCACCAGAGATCGCAAAACTCTCTAGATTGGTTAGGCTCAATCGAAAAACATCATTGAGCTACCATGCGGTAGCGGTAGAAGATGCCGAATCGGTAGATGCGCGCTTTAGAGAAATTTCTTCAAAATACGGCGAAATAAGCGGGTTGATTCATGCGGCAGGGGTGATTGATGATGGTCCGCTCTTGAACAAGACCGTAGCGGGTGTAGATAGTGTGTTATCTAGTAAAGTTGCGGGAACGAAGAATCTAATCAACTGCCTGCCTCGAAGTGCTTTTTTGATTGGATATTCATCGTTAAGTGCTTTAATTGGTGTCCCAGGCCAAGCAGATTACATATCTGCTAACTCATATCTAAATGCTGCCATCGCACGGCGTGCTTCAGAGGCAAGTGGGCGTTCGTCATCAATTTGCTGGGGTCCATGGAAAGAGGCTGGCATTGCTCATCGCCTCGCCAAGGACGAAGCCACTATCGATTCTTGGCATCCACTCATTACTCGGGCAATGATATATCCCGGTGCATCGAGAACTTGAAGAGCCAGGCATAATTGTTGACCCCAACCTATTTCATAACCACATGCGATGGTTACGAGAACTAGGTACGATCGTAAAACTCTCTGACTGGCTGACGGATCCAGAGTCTTACAAGAAGGAGAGATGTTTTGCGGTCACTTGTGATGATGGCTGGTGGGACAACTACGAGTATGCCTTTCCTGTCGTCTGTGAAGAAAGAGTTCCAATATCAATTTTTTTAGTTACTAGTTTCATCGATACAGCACGCAGGTTCTGGCCTGGTGAGGTATACCGATATCTGGATGGTCGAGAAACCAAACTAACGGAAGGAGTGAAATCTATTGTTGACGCACATATTCAGACTGCGCGAAGGTTGCCGTCCGAGGATAATTACTCAGCTAAAATCAGAATTTAGGGATGATGAGATTTTCGATCTGGACAATACCAGTGGCGCTGGGGTGGGTGATTGTTTGAACTCTGAGCAATTACAAGATATGGCGGAAAGCGGATTTGTCGACTTTGGTTCGCACACTTGTTCCCACATTCGTCTTAATAGCAATATATCAAATGAGACAGGGGAATCAGAAGTATTGCAGAGTAAGAGTCAGCTTATTGGGTTAGAGAGCTACAACGAAATCTTTTGTTATCCCAACGGTGACATAGACGAACGTTTCGATACCATCGTTAAGGAAAATTTCAGAGCGGCACTAACAACTCGAGTGGGTTTGAATTGCAGCGATTCTGATCTTTATAGACTAAGTAGAATAAATGTTCATGATGATAACTCGTTTGACCGGTTTGCTTTTTATTACTTGTTAACAAACACATAGCACGGACAGCCTCCTGGCTTATGCAGAGGGACTCTATGAACTATCCAGGCTAGGATGTCTCGGAACACGCCGAACTCAACCCAGACAGCATGGCGCCAGCTCTGTAGGCAGCACCCAAGCCTTGATTACATAATTTAACATAATATATATTACGAGAGATTTAACAGTCTTCGCGCCCAGCGACGAATATTTTCGATTGTTAGGGATCGTAAGAATAATGGGACGGCCACCAGAAACATACTCCGGCGGGCATACGCACGCGCTAAAGCAAATGTTTTTTCGGATAGTATTTCGTCAAAGAGAGTTTTTGGGATGTTGTCTTGATATAGGGCTCGAACCGCGCGAATTGTCGCCAAGTGCACTCGATCTTTTGTCAAAAAGTCAGCCCCCTTATTATTGTTATGAATGCGGACTACTGCCAATTTTTTATCGAGGTAGCAGACGGAGTAGCGGGTAAAGAGTTTGAGAAATAGATTAAAGTCCTCTGACTTAAATACGTTTGGATCCCATCTATAATTCTGGTGTACTTCGCGTTTGATCGTACAGACGGTTGGATAAAATGCGTATCCCCTTAAAATAAGTTCTAATGCCTTGTCTGTAGAAAATTCCACGCAGTCGCTGTTCAATGGTTGCCCTAGCTCGTATACGAACGGAAAAAAGAAGCTATTGCCAAAATCCGAGGGGGTTTCGCTAACGGCGAGTTCGTGCTTAACGAAATCACAAAAGACAAATTCGGGGTCTTTCGCGGTTTTTATGCATCGATCAATAGATGATAGATAATCCTGGTCCCAGAGATCATCACTGTCCAAATAACAGACATACTCACCTATGGCATGCGACACGCCAGTGTTTCTGGCTATGGAGACACCTGAATTCTCTTGGTGGATCCATTTCGCCTTTGGATACACAGATATGAGTTCAGTGGTCTCGTCCGTAGAGCCATCATCAATCACTATCAATTCGTAGTCGTCAAACGTTTGATTAAGTACTGACTTAATTGCATCATCGAGCATCGCGGCCCTGTTAAATGTCGGAACAATTACGGAAAAGCGCATAGTTGTTACCCGTTATCCCTACGACTTTTTAGGTAGATCAAAAAGTCTCTGTCGGCACGATCTAACAACCATCTTAAGTGCGTAAACTTTCTCGATAAAAGTAGATGGATGGGGCTGTTGATGATGCCAAGATCTTTTCGCATCTGGGTTAGCCTTGACCCATATCTATGTCCGCTTGGACCGGAATAGTGAATGAAGAAACTGTTAAATCGAATATGTGTTTCTCTAATTACTCTGGTGTGGTTGTAGCGAAATCCTAAGTCGGTCATTGGCATTGCTAGTTCATTGAGCCGGTAGTTAAGGTAGGGTTGATCGGACATCACATGTTCGGACTTGCCCGTTGACGTCACCCAAAGGTTGAATTGGCTACTTTTAGGATTAAATAGTTCTTTCTGATTTTGCGAAACAACCATGACTCCGGAGTTAAAGTAGGGGTTTACCCAATTTATACCCCCTAATTTTGCCTGGGTCGCTTCTTTGTGCGCTGAAACCATAGAATAAGCCTCTTCGTTTGCGGCACCGAAAGTATCGGGGGGTACCAAGTCAAACAGGGATGGGGCATCGGGCAAGACCAGAATGTCCGTATCCAAAAAAATAACTCGACGGTACCTTTCCAACAGATCGTACATCTGAAACTTCTCATACGTCGGAAACTCAGCTATGTTTTTTGACTGGTCAATAATGATGAATTCAGCTCCAATCCTTTTTGCGTACTTCCTCATTAACGGGTGGGTAACACGACCCATTTCCGAGAATTCCTGCCCGATTGCGAGAGTAACGATTGCTAGCGTTTTGGTGGTTGCCATTTATTTAAACCTTGTTTCAAAAATACGATATGCGGGATAACAGGTGGACAAAACTAGGAGCAGGCTGAATGTAACCCTCAGGGCAAGATCTGAATAAGGGTTACCAATAATCGGCACGTAGTTTTGCGCGATAATTGATAGAGCTGCGGTTGCGCCAACTAAGGCTTCGAGAGCGCCCTCCTGATGGCGGGGTGAGCGTGCTAAGTGAGAGCATACCAGTTGACCCAATTCTCCAGGGGTACTCAGACCAGTTGCTTCAGAGTGCTAAGTGGACTGGTGTGGCGATGATTGAGTTTAGAGTCACGCCAGAGGGTAAGCCATTTCTCATGGAAATAAACCCTAGGTTTTGGGGTTCGTTGCAGCTCAGTGTTGATTCAGGAGCTGATTTCCCAAGTATGCTCGTGGATTTGTACGTCGGAAAACAAATCTCCCCGAAATCCTATCGAGTCGGTCAGCGTTTACGATGGTACTTGGGTGACCTAGACAGGACTATCATGGTCTTGAAAGACCCAAATCTGACTAAATGTCAAAAGATTGAGAGTGTTTGGGGATTCCTATTCACAAGACTAGCGTCTCGTAATGAGATCTTTAGACTAAACGATGCACGGCCTGCAGTAAGGGAGTTGAGAGGGTACATCCGTGATATTTTCACCTAGACAGTTGACCAAAAACCGCCACAAGTCGGTTCTCGCGCTAAGTAACTATGGTCCTGACACAGAATACGCGTGGAGATTTATACGCTTGTTTTGGGAAGAAATCGGACGGCAGTGTGAGGAGAGTGGTGAAAGGTTTTTGTTGGGATTTCCAACTTTAAGCAATGGATCCCGGCCTCTTGAGGACCGTGAAGTAGAGATAGTCCAGGCGGCATTTCCCACTTGGTCACTTACATCGTGGCTTGCGTGGTATCGCCTCGTTACCAGAAACAACATCGGCAAAGTATACTTGACCGATAGACCCTATTTCTCATTACTTTATCCTTGTTTGCGTCTATTGGGGGTCGATTCAATAGTAGTTCACGACCACACACCCGGGGACCGGGAGCCGGTAGAAGGTGTTAAGGGCTGGACTAAAAGTTGGGTGAATAGGTCACCATGGTTCACTGCGGACTTTGTACTCAACGTATCGCACCTAATGCGAGAGCGCAGTCTTTTTAGTGGGCGAATACCAGAATCCAAATGCATAACGATAAAGAATGGGATTCAACCTCGTACGTTTACGTCCGAAAACCAATTGAGTTTGCGGTCCAAATATGGGTTGAACCCTAACTCTTTTATTTTCATTTCAACGGGAAGAGCTAGTTCATACAAACGATGGGATTTCGTAATATACGCAGTACATAAGTTGATTCATCTTCCAAATACGATTGACTTTAAGTTAGTTTTTGTTGGGGATGGACCAGATTTGGGAGCTTTTGAGAGCTTAGCGTCTGAACTGGGAGTGTCTTCACGGGTTAAGTTTCTTGGTTTTCAGGAAGATTCACGAGCTCTGCTCACGTTAGCGGACTGTGCCGTTCATGCATCTAAGGGTGAAGGGCTTAGCCTCTCCGTTCTTGAGTACATGGATGCTGGTCTCCCTGTTCTGGTAAGTGATGTGCCTTCTGTCTGTCAAACAATAGTCGATCAATCCACTGGTTTTACTTTTAATTCGAATTCTTTCGAGGATTTAGCCCTGGCGATGGCTAAGGTTCTGGATGATCGCGATACCGCAAAGAGTGTTGGTTTAGCTGGCCAACTAGAGGTAAGAAGAAACTATGCGCTCAATGACACTATGGCTGCTTTTAGTGCTTTTTGGGCGGAACTTGCAGCCCATAGGAATATCTGATGTCAATACAGAATACTAGGGACGGTGATTCTATACTGGGAAACAATATTCAGAATATCTTCCAAGTCGCTCAATGATGCGTAGTTATGTAGCGGTAGAGTAAGTAGGCGAACTGCGTAACTGTCAGCATTTGAGTTGGCGGGTAACTGAGAAATTTTGAGCGGGACGCCATGTATATTTCGAAGTGATGCGTTGTACATCTTTGATACACCTCCAATCCGCAGACATTTGGTATATGCTATCTCGCGATCTGATTCTGAAGAGAACAGGATTGGAAATCTAAGAAGTATTGTCTTTTCGGGGGGCCGCGCGTTTGTAGTTGATCGCGTATTTAGTTTGTCTGCAAGACGCAACCGAACGAAATCCTGAGCAAGCGTATCTGTTTCTAAGGATGTTTCGCACATGTTGGAAGCCAGTGAACTTCTGTACGAGTCTAATCGACATGGCGGCGTCGCGCCTTTGTAACTTGTACGGCCCAACGGTGAACCCGGGAGGTAATACACTTTGGCTAAGGCACCGCTTTTGAGCGCGCGGTTGAACAATAGCGCCCTGAATTCGAAGAAATGACTCGATTGCCGTTTGCAAGGGATTGGGTATATTTGGCTACATTCCTCTGAAAAGATAAGAGCTCCGCCTCCTAACAAATTTAACTGTTTCCCTCTGCCAAAACTGAGTATCTTGAAGTCAGCACTACCGAGATCTAGATTAGGTTTTTCTTGGGCAGCATCTAGAATAATCAGCGCCCCCACTGAAGAGGCTATTGATCTAAGCGCTGTAAGGTCCTGTCTCGCACCAAGAAAACTGACGCTGATGATTGCAAGTGTTTTTGAGCTAACCTCTTCAGCCGCTTCTGAAACTCCAAGGTGGGCAAAATCCTGACACGTATCGACGACAATAGCTTTGAGATTGACGTATTCACATGCCGCTAAGACTGTCGGGCACACGTAACCCGGAATCACGACTTCATTTTTTTGGGGTGGCGCCAACATTTTTGCAGTCGATAACGCTAAAATCAATGCAGACGTTCCAGAATCCAGAAATATAGCGCGGTCTTGTGGTAGCGAAGTTACTTTAGGCGCCTCAAGCTTAACTGTAACTGGGTTGCCTGAAGGGAGAAGTTTCATGAATTAGAGATCGATGTGTCGCTTACTCTCATGGATGGGTCGATAGAACTAGGACGACGTAACATCCGTACAGAAACAGGAGTAAGAATGTAGCTGTGATGTAGATTGCGCTGCTTTTCCTTGTGACAACTCCGGCATCAATCGGAGAAATAGTACCTAAAATTGGCAATTTCAATGCTAGTGACATTTCGATACGATCGGTGAACACGGGGCGCAGCAAGCTCGAAGTGTAACCAAGGCCTATTCCCCCTAGAATTCCTACTAGTAAAACCAATGAAGCTAACTCGAAACGTTGCGGACCAATCGCGCGAGTGGGAAGTTTTGGCGGCTCAATTACTCTAAAAACAACGTCTCCTTCTGATTTATCGCGCTCTCGCGAAAGTCGAGTTGCTTCCAGCCGTGTTAATAGTTCGTCATATTGCTCCTTGGTGATATCGTAGTCTCGTGTTAGCTTTACGAAATCCGCCTCAATTCTTGGGATGACATCAATTGCAGTCTCGAGTTCCTCGAGTCTATTTTTATCGCTCGCGATCCGTGCTGTGTCAGCTGCAACCTGAGCATCGATGATCCCTAAAGATATCCGTAATTCTTCAAGAACCCGATTGCCTGAGACCGCTGCGGCGTTAACCAATTCTTCGTCAGACCGCGGTACATCGAACCCGGCCTTAATGTCTTTTATCGTTCTCTTGATTGCCATAACTTCTGGATGCACGTCGGTGTACTTGAGTTTTAAGTCTACTAACCGTGTTTCCAAGTCCAGAAGCCGTAACTTGGAATCTGTAGGGCCTAACTCGGATTGAAAATTGTCTGAGCGAGACAGTTCGTGGATCTGCTTCAATAGCGCAATGCGATGGTTTTCGGCTTGATCCAAGTCGAGCATTGCGGATCTAATCTCAGTTTGGAGGTTTCTGAGTTCGCTGAAGTAGTCTCCACCGCTATCGGGTAGTAACCCCATGTTTTTTCGTTTGAAAGCAGTTAACGACGCCTCAGCAGCTTCCAGTTTTCGACGATAGTCTAGTAAAGTTTCTTCTAAAAATTTTTCGGTCGACTCCGCGTCTTGAAGACTCGACCCCATCATAGTCTCCAAAAAAATATCAAGGAGGGCAACAACTACCCCGTAGGCTAACGCGGGATTTTTGTGTTCGAAGCCAATGGTTATCATGTTTTGGGTGCTGCGACGATTTGTCGAGGTGCTTTCTCCCAGTACTTCAACATTACGAATCTGTGATATTGCGTTTGCGAGACTGGAGTCGCTAGTCATTACATCCAAATCAAGTTCACGAGCAACTCGTTCCAAATTTGGCTCGCTGAGTAGTAGAGATCGGGCGAGGTCCAGAAACTCACCCTCAGAATCTTCAGCTTCAACAGCGAGCCCTTTGAGCGAGCGACCAAGCATTGTGCTGGTATCCACATAGACTTTTGTTTCCGCTCTAAACACGTCTGGAAGAACATATAAAATGGACCAGCCGCAGATGGACAGAACGAATGCAGATGTTGCTGCAACACGTCGATAAAGCCACGCTTTTTTTGCGATTCTTAAGATTTGTACGAGAATTTCGTCCATCATCTATTCTGCTATCTGCTATCTGCTATCTGCTATCTGCTACGACTCGATATTATTGCAAACTTTCCTACCGGGTGTGTATGTACAATGTAGCTATACTTTTTCTGTGTCACAGTATTTCTGTTCGCGTGTGAACAGAGTGATAAGTACCTCACACACCGCCTCCGATTTTATCTGGCCATATCCTTCTTTCTTAAACACAAGCCGATGAGCATCCGTCCGACCATCTTGCATAAGTGATACTAGTTGGTAGTACTTTGCATCTTGATATCCGACGACTAAATTTCGACCATAAAGAGAGTACGTTTTTTCGTACTCCAATTTTTTTTCGTAAAACCCGTCAATCTCACGGTTTGCGCGTTGGACCGGAAATGCCGTAATTTCTAAAGTTGTATCGCCTTTTGATAGCAGTATGAGGTTTTTTGTCTTGGTTGTGTGTTTTACGTTTCGAAAACCAATGGAGTGCAACTTTTCTTCTGCGGAGCTGAGGAAGGTCTCACTTTCCTGAATGCCATTGTGCTCCAATTCCGTGACAACGATTGGATTGGCCAATAGCAAAACCAATGTCACGATCAGCCTTTTAACTGAGACTGGCTGTCTGGACCGAATTTGAAGTAACCGTTTGCTTTCACTTCCGAAATATTTCTCAAAAAAGTAAACCACTAGTCCAATACAAATAGCGGTCAAAGCCCAGCCGTACCAGTAGTGATCTACTGCAATTAGATAGTGCTTCATTCCCCAAAGCTGTGCGACGAATATCAGTCCAAGTATCCGTATCCAGTTGATTAGGATCGCTCCAATCGCGCAGCAAGTGAAGATAGCGAGTGTTTTTCGAACTGGGTAGTGAGCTGTGTACGCGTACATTAGGGAAAACGACGACGCCGCAAGGAAAATGTTCAGGCCACTACAACCACTGGCAATCTCAAAAGTACCACTCAAAATTTCAATCTGGTGACCGGTAATAAATGCTGGAATGTTGGTGTGAGAAATGATAAATGTTGTCGCGATCGTTGTCATATCGCGCAGAGGTTCGTTAACAAAATCCCAAGCTGGGAGGGCTAACACTAGGAGACCGAATGGCACGACCAGAGCTTCTAGTTCCGCGGGTTTAGAGAATAAACAATATGTAGAGAGACCTAGCATAAACCACGCGACATGCTCAACGACGCCCGCACCAATGCAGACGGCAGCGATCCATGTTGCTCCTGCGCAGGTAGCTAGTATTTGCAACAAAGTCACGGTTGAAAATCGGTTGCCTACCGAACTTCTACTCACTTTTACGAAACAGTAGGCGGCAAAAGCAACATTTATTAGCCCATGGCTGAATGGTCCATAGCTATCCAGCCAATACCCAAGAAGACTCTGTAGAGTACGGTTATAAAATGTGAAGAGGACGAAAAGCAGTGTAAGAAGAGTGATGACACCATTGCTTCTCGACTTCAACATGTCAAAATTTATCTACCAGCGCATAGCTAAATGCAATCTGACCGATTATTTCCTCATACGATGTTCCGTTTGCGTTAGAACTGCGCTTCACATAATTTAAACCGAATCGAAGATGAGTGCGCCGAGAGCTTTCTACTCGTAGGTTTATGGTCGCGTTGGTTACTTCATCCTTTTGGTTCTGGTCAAGAAATTGCTCATCTGCATATTGGCCTCCGACATTTAGTATCGTATTTGCCGACACTTGTCTTGCGACGTTAAGAGAGAGCTTTTTGGATCGTCTGTCCCTGAGAATAGATTCGTAGTTTTCTTCACCAATTGAAATAGTAGCTGTAATTTGGTTGCGCCCGAATTGAGGAGAAACTGTGAAATTTGCGTCGGTTTGTACAAAAACTGTTGCGGTATCCGAATTATCGAGAGGGATAAATTCGATTTCGTCAAGGGTTCCTCGTTCCAAAAGGGAGGATCGATCACTAATGGCACGATCAATAGATATTGACCAAGGTAGGACGGTTCCAACCCCTCTTTCGAGCCTCAACCGTCCTGTTATGCCCGATACGTTGTCGACGTGTCCGAATTCTTGGTCTGTCTGCGTATAGCCTAGCTCGATTTCTAATGTCGCATTTGCAAGTTGAGATTCGAAATACGTTCCAAGAGTATTCTTGTCATAGTCATTGAAATTTAGGGTGTCGAACTCAGTCCTTGACATTTCCGTAAAAGCGCCCAAACGACGTGTCTCTTCGATCGGGATGTTATAGCCAATGCGAATGGAATTATTTTTGCTGTCGTTTTCAGTGTCGTCATAGGAATTTATTGCATGTGTGGCTTGTAGTGAGAAAGACTGATTCCCAAACGTTGTTTGATTATAGGCAACGCTACCTGAGAGTCGCTGGGTTTCTTGCCTATTGCTGGGTGTGTTTGGTCTGAAAGAGTTTATTGTCGACTCTGTTCTAAAGTGGTTGAGATCGAAGGTCAACTTTTGGCCTATAGCATTCCATCTGATGTCTGATTTACCAGTCACTGCGTTTTCGTTTTCGAACTCTTCTTCGTTGCAAAAAATAGTCCGAATCTAGTTCTACTGCATCAGAGCTGTGTGCTAATCGGCCCGACAAAGCCGGTGTGTAGATCCACTGTCGCAAACCGTTTGATGATTGTTTATTCGAATTAGAACTATGTTCAGCGCCCAGCTCAGTGCTAAGTGCATAATCCAGAGGATGAGCCAGGGGTGATAGTAGAATCATGACAATGCATATTGGAGGTTTAGAAAGGAGCGTTACTAACTTCATCAAAATAACCTCTCAGGCACCGTGATTACATCACCTGGACGCAATCTCACGTTACTTCGTAAGTCCCTGCCGTTGAGTATGCGGTCCAATCTAATAACTATTGGTTCATGTCCCTGGCGAAAAACCCTAACCTTCGCCGAATTCGCGAACTCATTGACGCCTCCGGCTTCAAGGACTACATCCATTACAGTCATGCCATTTTTAAACTCCACCGATTGCGGGCTAACCACCGCACCAGTGATCCTAATCCGAGATAGGTAATCTGAGTTTGAAACGTTTGCGACGGTAACAGTTACAATTGGGTCGCGGATGAACGTCGAGAGAATTTTGGTTATGCGTGTAGCGACTTCTTCGGGTTCATTGCCACCTACTGGAATGTCACCTGCGATTGGAATGGTAATTTTGCCATCGGGTCTGACCATGACAATTGTACTGACATCTTCATGAGCGTAAACGTCGATACTCAAAGTGTCGCCAACACCGATCCGATATTCTTCAGCAAACACAAACTCCTGATTTGTTGGGTCATCGAGGACAACGACGCCCGAAGCACACGAGATTGCTGAAACCGCTACGGCAAATGGGAGTAGTCTCGAGACGACACTCATATATTCCTCCTTAAATCACAGAGTCGAAGTTGGTCATGATACACAACAACGGTCATGTAATTGTTCCGATATTTAGAAACGTGATGTCCCCCAACATTGTACGAGTAGGATAAGGGCGGGTTTTCGGATCTTCTCACACGTGAGTGAAAGCGCATCTTGAAATTTGAGGTTTTTCCCCAAAAAAAGCGGAAGCGTTCTGCGGTTGTAGCACAATCGTTCAGCAGTCTTAGCATGTCATAGTTTCGCTAGCGTTTTGCCAATAACTCGAATCGCCAACGTTTCTTCCGCACCTTCAAAAATCGACAAAACTCTCGCATCTGCAAAATATCGACTCACGTCTGTTTCTTCAGCATAGCCCATCCCACCGAACAGTTGGACTGCTTCCCGCGTGACAGTTTCGGCTGCTCGACAAGCAAGCAACTTTACAAGACTCGCTTCCATTTCTCCCGTACCCGAATCCATCATCGAGGCGACATCAAGTGTTGCGGCTTTACAGGCGCATATTAGGGTCCCCATATGTGCAAACTTGGCCAGCGACAGCGGATATTCAGCGACAGGCTGGTCGAACACCCGACGCTCAGTCGCATAGTTGATTGAGGACTCCATTGCGGCTCGCATGAGACCGCAGGCGCGTGCTGCCGTTTGTAAACGCCCCCCCATGAATCCACGCATGGTGTAGTAAAAACCCTTGCCCCGCCCTTCTTCTTCACCTATGAGATCCTGATTCGGTACAAAATAGTCATCGTAGAACATCTCGTAGGAGTGCATGCCGCGATACCCTAAGGTGGCAATAGCACGTCCTGTGACTGTGCCATGGCCTTCCTGCGAAAATTTGAAGTCATGTCCATCCGTTACTGGTTTCGTCACTACAAAAAGCGAGAGTCCCTTGTGGCCCGCAACTTCTTCTGTCCGTGCAAGTACTAACACTGACCCAGCTTTACCGGCGAACGTGCACCAGGTTTTCCCACCGTTGAGGAGCCACCCACCATCAGTCTGGGTTGCGCGAAGCGCAACGCTCGCGACATCGGAACCGGTGTTCGGTTCGGTGACAGAAATAGCGCAAAGGGGCTCCCCTGCCGCGATGCCAGGTAGCCAGCGTTGTTTCTGCTCTTCTGTGCCACCTTCCATGATTGCCCGTGCCATGATTTCTGGCCTTGTGATGAGGCTTCCAGCTGCACCGAGAGATCCTCGTGACAGCTCTTCCGTCACGATTACCATACCGACACTATCTTCTCGATTATCTGGCTTTAGCCCACCATAACGTTCAGGAACCGATAGGCCGAAACAGCCCATTTCTCGGAGAGGATTAAGAATTTCGTCAGGAACGATTAGATCGTTGCGGTGAATTTCTTCCGCCAGCGGCTTAACCACTTCGTTGGCGAAGTTGTGGAAAGTATCGCGGATAATTGTTTTCTCTTCATCCAGTTGGTCCAACGGGAGTCCGTCGGTGACAAACGCTCTACCAAGTTCGGTGACTTTTTCGGGGCTAAGCGCTTCTTCCAGCACCTCCATATTCAATACGTCGGTTCGGTCAATGCCATAGGATTGTGGTCTTCGCAGCAGTCTCGCTTGAATTCGAGATATTGAATCCGCTGCGAAATAATTCGCTGCGGCTTGCTTCAAAGTCGAATCCGAATTCCGAAGCAGAGAGTTGGCAGCAAAAAGCTCTGCTTGGCTAAATGCGAGGTCGTAGAGCTCGATCTGTTCTAGATCCAAGTCGCCATTGAGGGACTTCAACGCGCGGTCAAAGATTGATTGAGTGCTCTTAAGGGCCGCTTCGACGCGGGTAGGTTCCATCTAAGGTAACCAATTATGAGGAAGCGCGCATTCTAGGGGGCCCAGGCGTCTGCTACAAATATGTTATAAAGCGCGCATGAATGCATCTGAACTTGTGACGGCTGTGCGCGCGTACTTTCTCGACCTCCAAGAAACAATTTGCCGAGCGTTGGAGAGTGAGGATGGCACCGGCAATTTTTCGAAAGAACCTGTTGTGGCGCCAAATGGTGGACTAGCTCAGCCACGCGTCCTAGCTGATGGTCGACATATTGAAAAAGCAGCTGTGCAATTCACACATTCAATTGGAGATGCCCTGCCCCCTGCGGCGACCGAACGAAATCCGCATTTGGCTGGGTCCCCATTTCAGGCAGTAGCGATTTCGCTAATTGTTCATCCGCAGAATCCATTCGCTCCGACGACACACATGAACTTGCGCTTCTTTGTCGTTGATGCAGAAGAACCTGCTTGGTATTTCGGTGGTGGCTATGACCTGACACCCTATTACGCTTATGAAGACGATGTTGTTCATTGGCATCAAACTGCGGCCGCCGCTTGCGGCGCGCACTACCCAGCGCTGAAAGCCAAGTGCGATGAGTATTTTTTCCTTAGGCATCGGCAAGAATGCCGCGGTGTCGGTGGGGTTTTCTTTGATGACTGGACTGAGGGCGGTTTTGATTCCAGTCTTGAGTTTGTGAAATCGGTTGGGGATTCCTTTCTGCCCGCGTACTTACCGATATTAAGCAAACGGAAATCTGAGCCTTATTCAGAAGCGCAACGAGATTTCCAACTCTATCGTCGTGGACGATATGCTGAATTCAATCTAGCGATCGATCGAGGCACAAAGTACGGGCTCCAAAGTGGGCGTCGTGTTGAGTCCGTGCTCGCGTCTCTCCCGCCGTTGGTGAAGTGGGTATACAACTACCAAGCCGAGCCTGGTAGTCGGGAAGCAGAGCTGACGGAATATTTCTTGAAACCACGGGACTGGCTCGCTGAGTGATCACCCGTTTCGAACTCTTAGATCTGTGGATAAGTCTGGGGATTAAAGTCGGAGCTTTGTAGGAATAGTCTGAGAAGGCGTATGTCCTACAAATCGTTGGCGACAAATATCTTTAAATATCAACCAGTTAGATTGTATTTTTTACTCTAAAAGTCGGAGCTAAGTAATCTAAACAGGCTCGTCAGATGTGCATAAGTTAGTCAGCTATTGGGGGTTGACCAGTGTTAAACGATCCTGAACTTCCTGTACGCCGCGAATATCTCGAATGAGATTGACCGCCTTTGTTCGCGCGTATTCGGAAGGAATTGGACCGAAAAGAGTGACTACGCCACGTTTCACTTCAACGTTAATGCGCATGCCGTTAATCTCGTCATCGCGAACCAGTCGCGTTTTAACCTTGCTTTGGACGGCAACATCATCGGTGAATTCACCGACTGTACGACTACCCCCTTCCCGGTAACTTTGGCAACCGCTCAGTAGAGCGATTGAAAGGATGAGTAAAAGCAGAGATCGTTGCATATTGAAATGAGCCAATGTTAACTCCGAGGAAAGAAATAATTCTGACACGCAGCTTGGCGTTAAGCTACACCTGCGTCGATCGTCGGACCAATATTGGAGTACACATGGCACAAGAATTTGACACTATCGCAGAAGGGCTTCGATTCCCCGAGGGCCCTATCGCGCTACCTGGCGGACGCGTCCTCGTCGTTGAGATCGCTAGAGGCACATTGTCCGTAGTCTCAAGCAACGGTGAGGTGTCTGTTGTCGCTGATCTAGGTGGTGGTCCCAACGGCGCTGCGATGGGACCCGATGGCCACTGCTTTGTATGTAACAACGGTGGCTTTGAATGGATCGAAAGAGACGGGAAATTATACCCAGGCGAGCAACCGGCGGATTATGCTGGAGGTCGTATCGAGCGGGTTAACATCGAGACTGGGCTGTTCGAGGTGCTCTATTCCGAGTGCGATGGACGCCCCCTGAAAGGCCCCAACGACATTGTATTTGATGCGACTGGTGGCTTTTGGTTTACCGACCATGGTAAGTCTCGCGAAAGAGAGCGAGATCGAACGGGTGTTTTTTATGCGACAAGCGATGGCAGTCGCATAGAAGAAGTGATCTTCCCGATGGAAGGTCCAAATGGCGTAGGGCTCTCTCCAGACGAATCAGAACTCTATATAGCCGAAACTGTGCCGGGTCGCGTTTGGGCTTATGAGCTTGCCTCGCCTGGCAAGGTTAAGGGTACGCGCCGACTTCTTACCGATCGACCCGGATTCCACTTCTTCGATAGTCTTGCGGTTGATGCGCAAGGCGGTGTCTGTGTCGCTACGATTATCGACGGAGGAATAACAACGCTCGCGCCAACCGATGCACCTCCCAAGTTCTTTGCGACGGACGATCGTTTGACGACCAATATTTGTTTCGGTGGTGGTGACTTGAGTACGGCCTACATCACGCTTTCGAGTACAGGCCGCCTGATTTCAACACAATGGGATGTACCGGGGTTACCGCTTAACTTTTTGAATAAGTGATTGGAACATTCAAATAGAAACACTATTGATGATCTGTGGATTGGCATTTGCTCGTGTGTCGCATAAGATAACGCGCTTGCATTGCGAGAGGGGTAGGCATGCGTAGACCATTTGGTAGAGGCCGAGAAGACGAAGGTGACAATCAGATCAATCTGACGCCCATGTTGGACGTTGTGTTTATCATGTTGATCTTTTTTATCGTGACAGCCACTTTCGTCAAGGAAGTAGGCCTAGATGTGAATCAGCCGGATGACGACAAGCCAAAAACCGTCGATCCAGACAAGAAAAGCATCGTTGTTCGCATCTCCAATCGAGATCGTATCGTCATCGCACAGAGAGATGTCGATTGGCGTGCCGTACGCGCGAATATCGAACGGTTGCATGCGGAAAATCCTGAAGCGCCTGTGATCATTCAACCGCATCCAGATTCGACGACAGAAGCCATGATTCATGTCATGGATTCGGCAAGGCAAGCGGGGGTATACAACGTTAGTCTTGCTGCGGCGAACTGACGAAGTAACGTAGTTTGAAAAGGCCGGGCATCCGGCCTTTTTTGTGCCTGAATTTGTTGGTTTATTAGACGACCAAGCCGATCACGGCTCCGGTGATCAACGTCACTAATGTGCCGCTTATCAATGATTTAGGTGCTATTTCAAGAGTTTCTTCTCGGCGTTCAGGTACCATTGTGTTCAAACCACCGAGCAGAATGCCTAGGCTTCCGAAGTTCGCGAACCCACACAGCGCATAAATCAGAATGATTTGACTCTTGGCGCTGAAGTTCTCAGTACTGCCCGCGAATTGCAGATAGGCAACCAGTTCGTTCAGGACGAGTTTGGTACCCAACAGGCTTCCGGCGTGTATGGCTTCTGACCAGGGGATACCGATCAGCCACGCGACAGGCGCAAATATCCAACCCACGACGAGTTCTAAAGATAAGGTCAGATCGCCAATCGGGATCAGCCCGAGTAGACCGTTGACTAGAGCTACCAACGAGAGCAGCACAAGTAGCATCGCACCAACATTCATCGCCAGTGCCAGCCCATCCGTTGTGCCTCGCGTGATCGCATCCATTAGCGACGCATATTTTAATCCTGTGCCGCGATCGCCGGTGCCGGATGAATCGGACGGGATCAACATTCGTGCGACGTAAGTTGCGCCGATAACATTGAGTACAGACGCGCTCAAAATATGTCCAAGCCCGCCCGGTAGATATTCGTTAAGAACGCTGGCATAGAGAACCATGACTGAACCGGCAACTGTAGACATGCCGAAAGTCATCAGACAAAAATACTCAGAGCGTGAAAGTTCCTTGAGGTACGCGCGAACCACTAGTGGGGTCTCGACCATACCAAGAAATAGTGTTGCGGCACCTGACGTACCCAGAGCGCCGCTGACGCCTAAAGTTCGCTGCAACAGCCAGCCAAAGGCGCGCACAATTGCTGGTAGTACACCCCAATACCACAACACCGCGATGATGGCGGAAAAGACCACGACCTGCGGCAGCACTCGAAACGCGAAGAGATACATCGCGCTGCCCTTTGAAATTTCAAAGGGCGTTTCGCCACCGCCGAGGTAGCCGAAGAGAAACGTTGTGCCCGCTGTGGTCGCCGCTTCGATCTGTTCGACGATGCTGTTTAGCATTAGGAGTGCGTTCGCAACCCACTCAACTTGAATAAACAGATACGCCAACGCGAGTTGAATGCTTAAACCAATCACAACGAAACGCCACGTGATGTCCCGTCGTGATTCGCTAACAAGCCAACAGATAGCGATGAATACGCCGATGCCAAGAATTGCTTGCATTAGCTGCTGATCACGAAGAGTGTGAATACATGGTCATGAGCGATGCGCCAATATCCACGTCCGGTTTTTAATATCTCGTTGGGATTGTGTTCGCCGATATAGTCGATGATAAATGTCTGTGCGTTTTCGTTCAGATGAATCTCCGCCTCGTGAAAGCCAATGAACTCTTGCCCGATAGGAAACACCGCCTTGTATCCAGCTTCCTTGGCAGAGAACATGATTGTGTCCGCGTTCTGATCATAGTTGCCTAGCAGTTCCAACTCGTTCTCGGTGAAAAGTGTTTTGTGCAACCCATCATGCAATCGATCGAGTTGTTCCAGATCGATGCCAACCGCGTGGTTCCTGCTGACGATCGCGCCCGCAAACTGATCAGTGTGCGTGATGCTGCCATTTAGGCCATTTGGCCATACTGGGGCACGGTTTTCTCGATGCACAGGTGTTGGCATGAGACCTAGTGTTTCTTGGGCTCGGTGTGCACACCAACGCCCACTGGAGAAACCGGCTTTTCGCTTGGGCGCCATAGGCTCGAGCTCGTCTTGCTCTTCGGGGAAAAGCTGCTCAACACGATCACGCACACCTGAAAAGATGATCGCGGTATCTGCAAGATCTAAACTTTCAATGACAAACTCGCCGAAACCATCACTTTCGTCCTGCCAGTGCACTGGGCTACCCTACACAATTCAATTTAGGAGCCTCAGTGTAATCGATATGGCGAACGTGATTCTCTTGAATGGCTGTTCAAGCTCGGGTAAGACCACACTCGCAGAGACGCTGCAACAACGCCTACCAGAACCCTATCAGTACATCGGTCTGGATCAGTTTCGTGATGGCATGCCTGCGCGAGTCCGAGGCCTTAACGCTCCACCCGGCAGCGAAGGCGCTCGCGGACTAAACGTGGTGCCCGGTATCCTAGACGGTGCGCGAGTCACCGAGATCCAATTTGGAGACTTTGGCCAAGCCATATTAAGTGGTATGCGCCAGACTGTAGCATCGCTCTCATGCGCTGACATTCCTGTCATTGTCGATGACTTACTCTTTGAGCGTTCTTTCCTAGATGAGTATGTGCGGTTGTTGGATAGTCAGTCGGCGTGGTTTGTCGCGGTGCGTTGCGACCTTGACGTGATCAATCAACGTGAGAGCGGTCGTGTTGGCAGATTTCCAGGGACTGCAACTGCGCATTACGACCTCGTACATGCGCATGGCGCGCCTTACGACCTGGAGGTCGATACAACTGCAGCAAAGCCACGTGAACTTGCAGACGCCATTATTCAGCGTATGCAATCGCCTCCCCAAGCTTTTGAAACGCTCAAGGCATAGTTAGGACAATCTCAAAAAGCTGTGCGGCACCCTTCTGTTCAAACCGTTCCCTAGAAACAATTGCCCGATCAGTGTCCCCACTGACCCAAGTGATTGCCTCACGTTGCCCGATACTGGGCATAGGTACCCACAGAGGTGGAGATCGAACATCCTCCAAATTGTAGATGTACGCGTCTTTATATGTGGTCAGTAACAAGCGTCGGTTGATTGGGTCGTAATCCATGCCAGTAGGCATATAACGATACTGTGCTGTCCTAGGGTCCTCGTCGTAGTCGAGTTGTATGGGTTTTGGCAAATGGGTTAGTTCGGATATTTGCTGCGCTACAACTGGCTTCTGAGCCTTCAGTGGAACCTCATACAGGCGTTGCGGATAGTCACGCTTGCTTAGAATCAAAATCCGATCGCCGGTAACATCGACAGACATCGCCTCACTATCGCGCGGGCCATCTGGGTACGTGTAGGTAATCTGCCAAGCCAAATCGAGTGATGTGTCTGCTAACCCGTCGGGTTCTGGCACTACGAGGATTGAAACTTCGCCGCGCCAACCAAAATTGTCTCCAATGTCACCTATCGCAATGTAAGACTGTCCCATGAGTTCGAATGTATCGAGAGATTCCCAATCGATCGGGTTGGTTGTGGCTATGGGAAAACGCGCCAGGTGTGCCCCACTTTCGCTCATCGCAAAAAGCTCGGCGTCGCCCCCGGAATCGTTCATAGACCATAAGACGCCAGGATGTTTGATACTAGACGCAAGCCCAGATGACTCTTTCAAGTCACGTTGCTCAATGTCGCCAAGCCATGAAACCCGATGGTCCTTGATCCGAATAACCTTTGGGTTGGAGGAAACGACATCAGGATGTGGTTTAAGAATGTTGCTCAAGCCACGAATTGGATCATGGCCATTGCTCCAGCCATAGCCGAAAAACAAACCGAGCAACGAGACGGCTCCGAACACTGCGAGCAGAGTTAGCGTTTTGATTACTCGCATAAAGCTTGTGCCACTAGCGGCAGGCGGTCGTTGCCAAAATACATATCCGTTTCATTGACGAAAAGAGTTGGCGAGCCGAACCCGCCTCTTGTGATCAGTTCGTCAGTGTTTGCTTTCAACTTGTCTTTGTACGTTTGTGAAGTGACCTTTTGCCAGAACGCGTCAACGTCTAAACCAGCTGAGACGGCAATCGATCGCACCTCTTCATCTTGTGAGATGTCTCGTAGCTCACCCCAATATCGATGGAATGCGATCAGCGCGTACTCGACAAGTTTACCTGCCTCTTGGGCGACAAATGCGCCGCGCATTACCTTGACACTATTCACAGGGAACACTGGTGGATTACCTATTTCGATTCCCACAAAGCGGGCCCAGTCCGCCAAGTCCTTTTGATAGTACGTTTGCTTGATGGGCACCGGATTGGCGCGGGATTCATACACACTTGGATTTACAGTGTTGAATAGACCGCCGACCAAGATCGGTTTCCAAACGACCTCACATTTCTTAAATGTGTCGTCGTTGTTGAAGGCTGCAAATGCTAGATAGGTCCAAGGACTTGAACAATCGAAGAAGAACTCAACCTTTTTCATGTAGCGCTCATGCGGGATTTCGGCAAAATGTTACCATGCTGACGGTTTAACGCCGTACAAACGCGGGGAGAAAAGATGAAGTTTACTTGGTTTAACCTGATGCCCTGGCCGCATTTACCGGACGATTTTAGAGAGAAGTATCGCTCGGTCTGGGTGGACATACCGAGTCATCTATATGATCCCGTTAAGGGACACGAGCTGTACAACGTCTACCTCGATGAACTCGAGTACGCAGAATCTTTAGGCTTTGATGGCATCGGGGTCAACGAGCATCATGCGAATGGCTACGGACTGATGCCTTCGCCCAATATTATGGCGGCGACGCTAGCTCGACGTACGTCGAAGTCCGCTCTCGTTGTGTTGGGTAACTCGATCGCGCTGTACAACCCGCCGATACGGGTTGCGGAAGAATTCGCCATGTTGGATGTCATTTCCGGTGGTCGCTTGCTAGCCGGTTTTCCTGTTGGTACATCGATGGATACCAATTTCTGCTACGGCCAGATTCCGTCACTCACCCGTGAGAAGTATGCGGAGGCACATGAACTCATCATCAAATGCTGGGAGGAAGATGAGCCGTTCGCGTTCAATGGCAGGTATAACAAGTTGCGCTACGCAAACTGTTGGCCCAAACCGATTCAGAAGAATCCCCCTATCTTTATCCCGGGCGGCGGTAGTCTAGAAACGTATGATTTCTGTATTGAAAATGACTATGTCTACTGCTACTTAAGTTTTTCCGGCTTCAAGCGCGCGAAGCAGCTGATGGACGGATATTGGCAGCGTGTCGAAGAGTTTGGTAAAGACGACTCACCCTATCGAGCGGGGTTTGCCCAAACCATTGTTGTCGCCGAAACCGACGCCGAGGCAGAACGCGACTATCGAGAGCACATCGACTACTTCTACAATCGTTGTTTGCATGTGTATCCCGGATTCGCAGATGCGCCGGGTTACCGCACGATTAAGACACTTAAGGAAAATGTTACTTCGCAAATGACACGTTCTGCTGTTGGTGACGTTTCAAGCATGAGTTGGGACCAACTTGTGGGCGAAGGCTATGTCATAGCAGGTTCGCCAGCTACCGTGACCGAGCAGATGAATGAGCTCATTTCAACATTGCGAGTCGGCAATCTCTTTTGCCTCCTTCATGTTGGGGATATGCCACAGGACAAGTGCATGCGCTCGACCAAGCTATTCGCCGAAGAGGTCATGCCTAATCTAAGAGATGTCTGGCCAGATCATGCCGATGATGATCGCTTCTGGATTCACCCTATCAATCAAGCGGCGCGATCGGGCGTTGATCCTGTGGGTGGAGGCGTTTGATATGGATAGTCGACTGATTGAGTTTAGTGGCGCAGCCGGATCAGATTTTAGTGTGCGCGTTTATGAGGGTGGGACAGGACCCGAACTACTTTTTCTTCACGGTGCGGGTGGTTTGTTGGAGGATGACCCCTTTCTTGCCCGTTTAAGTGAAAACTTCACCATTAGCGCTCCCCTGTTGCCAGGATATGAAGATTCTGAAGGGATGGAAGATCTTCGGGAGATGCTTGATTTCACCCTGCATGGCTACGATGTATGGCAGCAGCTCGGTTTGAGCAACCCCATTGTCGTCGGTCACTCGATGGGTGGCATGCTTGCAGCTGAAATGGCCGCGATCGCCCCAGAGAAGATTCAAAAATTAGTCTTGTTAGCACCGGCCGGACTATGGATGGATGCCGACCCCGTCGCAGACCTTTTTGCGGCCCTACCTTATGAACTGCCAGATCTACTTTTCCATGATTCGGCGAAGCACGGAGATTTACTATCAGCTGGTGGCGATTTGAACGATCCGGCTTTCCTGACCGATTTTATGGTCGGAAATTCGAGAAGGTTGGGGATGGCTGCAAAGATCTTGTTCCCTGTGCCGGATAGGGGCTTGTCACAGCGGCTTTACCGAGTGCAAGCCGAAACTGCTATCGTTTGGGGAGCTTCAGATCGATTGATCCCAGTCGCATATGCGCAAGAGTTTGCCGATGCTATCGACAACGCTGAGAAACACGTCATTGCCGACGCCGGGCACATGCTCCAATACGAGCAGACCGACGAGGTGCTTAAAATCATCAATGGACTGCACAATCGATGAGCGAAGAATCAATTCAACTTCTTGGGCAACTCATCGATGAGTCTCAACGAATAGCTTGTTTCACCGGCGCGGGGATAAGCACTGAATCGGGTATTCCAGACTTTCGCAGTCCTGGCACCGGGCTTTGGACGAAGATGAAGCCGATTCAGTTTCAGGACTTCATTGCGTCGGAGGAAGCTCGTCAGGATTCGTGGCAACGAAAATTCTCTGGTGATCGAACCATGGAGAATGCCACCCCCAATCAGGGTCACTACGCGCTTGCGCGCTTGGTTGAAGAAGGTCGATGTACCGGGATCATCACGCAGAATGTCGATAACCTGCATCAGAACTCTGGGGTTCCAGACGAGCAAGTGATCGAGTTGCATGGCAACGCATGCTATGCAACTTGTCTCTCGTGTCATACGCGGTATGAGCTGTCTGATCTGGAGGCGCAGTTCAAAACACTGCAGCGTGTCGAACCTTGTAGCCGTTGTGGTGGCATCATCAAAACGGCAACGATTTCGTTTGGACAGTCTATGCCAGAGACGGAAATGCGCCGTGCCCAGGAGATAACGGAAGCGTGCGATCTGATGATTGTTCTCGGGTCCTCTTTAACGGTATACCCGGCAGCCGGATTTCCAGAATATGCACAACGCGCAGGGGCTAGGCTTGCAATTGTCAATAGAGAAGAGACTCCGTTGGACGATGTGGCCGATGTTGTTGTACGAGAACAAATCGGCCCAACGATGTCGTTAGTTGTAGGTTTGAACTAACTGTTTAGTAAAAGACCTCAACTCAGCAAGTGTGCTCACTCTTTCAATATCGCTACAGAAAGGCGCATAGGCCAACATGTCTGAATCCCCAACCTGCCAATACTCTTTCGGTTCAGGGTTCAGCCACAAAGTACGCTTTACTCGGTGGCTCAGATCTTTGAACACTTTGGCACGCGCGGGATAGAAGTTGCTGCGGGCGTCGCCTAGAACGATGAGTGTCGAACGTCTACTCATATCTTGGTGGACGAGATTGCGGAAATCCGTGAACGCGCGGCCGTAGTCTGTGTTGCCACCAGCCCAATCAAGCAGGACGCGCTCTATGGCTTCCTCAGGATTCTCCGCGCCAAAGTAGTCGCTAATTTCTCCAAGTTCGTTTGAGAAAGCGAAGGAGCGAACTTTAGGCAGCAGGTCGTGCAGAAAGTGCGTCACCAATAGCATCAGCTTCGAAATCTGCGCGACGGAACCGCTTACATCACAAACGAGATAGAGGGTGCCCTCTTCCTTTCGTTTCTGCTTGAAGGCGAGCTCCATCATCGCGCCGTCGTAAGGCATGTTTTTTCTTAGCATCCGGCTGACGTCTAAGTTACCCCTGTCTGCTCGGCGGCGGTGTTTTCGATATTTGTTGTGCAGCTGTTCGGCGAATTCCTTCACTGCCGCCTGAACTTCTGTTTCGTAATCTTTTGGGATCTGATTCAGCTGGGCAGCTAGGGCTCTGGATCGAAGTACCTGTTTTGCCGGTTCAGCAGCAATGAAATCGTAGTGGCCGTCGACGAAGTTCTTGATTTCGTCGACCAGATATTGCCGCAGGTAGGCGACCCCAGTGCGTTGGTCGCCCTGAAGATCTGCCTGTAGGTCACGTAATGCATCGACCCCGAAAGCGGTACCAAGCTTCCTAGTCACACTGCCCTTATCTCTGAGAAATTGGATTTCGTAAAGACCAGACTGTGTGGCTAAGGCGAACAGACGAGCATTCAGTTGTGTGATGTCGTGATCCACAACCCATTTGATGACGCGAGCAGCCTCCTCGTTCCGTTCTTCAAGCTCAGCGATGAGTGCGTTCGAATCTGTATTTCGGAGAATGCTTTTTTTGGCGGGATCCAAGAATGCGTTTAGCCCAAAGAAACGATCGAAGCATTCGGTGAATTTGGATTTGTCCGCCGGTGTTTTTGCTAGTGCCAATGACAGAGAGCGCTTGAATAAGCCTAAGTCGCTTATGCCAACTGCTGACAATATCCGAAAGGCATCGAGGGATTCCGCCGGGCTGACCTCGACTTCGGCATTTCTCAGCGCATGGACGAAGCGTGTGATTGTTTGCTCCATCTGCTTGAGTCTACACTGGACTGATGATGAGTATTAATGAAGCGATCGCCACACTTGCGCCAGAGTGGCAACTGGATGCGATCGAGAACATCGAGTTTTTGGCAGGTGGATACTCCAATTCAAATTATTCTGTTCGCTACGCTGGTCGGGAATATGTAGTACGAGTTCCAGGCCGGGTCCAGCCCTTCGTGGATCGTGCACACGAACAAGCATGGTTGGAAAATCTGCCCTTAAACATTGGTGCAGAGGTTATAGCTTTCGACCGACAAACGGGTGCGATGCTCTCTCGCTGGGTTGAAGGAACGCTACTTGTTGATTGGTGGGGATCACTGCAGCCATCACAGGAGCCATCACTCCTCGTCTCTTTCTTGGTGGACTTACATAGTCAGCTGCCGGATGCCGGTAGGATCTACGATCTGGAGGCCTTAGTCGATGCATATGGTGTGAGCGAGTTTAGGCCGTTGCTGGCGAATGGGTCAGTAACGACGTGCCACAATGATTTAAACCCATGGAATATTATCGTTACAGAAGATGGCTGGACGACGCTTGATTGGGAGTTTGTGGGCAACAACGACCCGATATTTGATCTTGTCAGTCTACATCAAGGATTAGAACTGCCTGAGGATGAGCTGCTTGATCTCGTGCGGTTATATATGCACACCAGGGAGCCGGAGCTCGATGCAGATCCTAAGGCTCGTCTAGCGGCTTGTTTGCACAATTACTGGTTGCGTGAATATGGCTGGGCAGTGGATCAATTGGCTCGTGGTAGCGAGCGGGAAGAAGTGAAAGATCAGAGGTCTATGGCGCTCAAAAAATTACGAGCGTGAGCAAGTGCTTTCGTTGTGCGATTGCTGCCTAAACCTTCAATTTCAGCAAATTTTAGGTTTCTAAACTCCAAGTCAGATTTGTAAAGTTTGTATAGCCTCTCCCGGTCTTCAGGATGCTCTCTCTGGGGATCGGATTCCCAAGGGATATCTGGTCGACAGAGCAGATAAAAACGCGCAGAAGACGTCCTGTAGCGTTTCACCAAGCTACTAGGTATTGGACCAAAACGTTCGGACCACCAAATTGCCAGTACCTGCAGGTCTGTATCGCAGACGGTGACGTTATGCTCGAGCTGCACGCTCTGTTCCAACTCGTTTTGAATGTTTGCGATTCTGAGTAAGTCAGAAGGTTGGTAGCGACCAACTTTCGCGTAAGTGTTGAGAAAATTGCGCGCCTGCTCCGCCACTAACCCAGCAGATAAAGAGTCTGCGAGTTCACGAGCAAGCGTAGATTTACCGCAAGATTCGGGTCCGGTTAGAACAATCGTTGTCATGCGGTCACAGACCGTGATTCTGGCATTTGCTCTCTCCATGTACGCCAGCCGAGAACAGCAAGCCAAATGTAGAGCGCGTAGAGGGCGACGTAGAAATACAGTTGCGCATCCTCCTGTGCTTTGAGCAAATACAAAGCCACAGAGACGACGTTGACGACGAACCAAAGCACCCAGCTGTCCAAATATTTTTTCGCTGACATCCACATTGCAACGAACGAGATAATCGTCGTAAAGCTATCTGGATAGGCCAGATCCGCATCCGTGTAGGTGTCAAAATACCAGCCCATCAGGCCGATCCCGAGCACACTGATACCTAGTACAGGTAGACGCAAATGTGTCGGCATCATGGCAACGACGACTTGCTCGGTTCCATGTCTACGAGACGCGTCGCCCCGCAGCCAGAACCACCAGCCGTAGGCATTCATGAGTACGTAGTAGAGGTTTAGGAGCACATCTGCATACAACTTGTTGTTGAACATCACGACAACCGTGATGACGCTATACAGAAGGCCGATAGGAAAAGTGAGAATGTTCTCGCGAATGAGTAGCCAAACGCAAAGAAGGCCAGAGACAAAGCCAACCAGTCCTAGCCAGTTGGCGCTAAGCCACGCAACGATTTCCACTGTTTGTACCGCCGAGTTATTTAGCTCGGCATACTAACGCAAACGCGCCTGACCGCTAGTTTGATTAGGCGGCTACGCGATCCCTGTGCGGTATCCCAGTGGGCTGGAGGGTTTTAAAGTCATACGTACCATCTTTCAATCGTAGGCACTGGTATTCCAATTGGAATGGAACCAGCTCGCCGATTGATCCAAGCTCCGCAAGTAATTCCTCGGAGAAAGGAACAAATACGGGATTGCTAGATGTGGTTTTTGATTCAATATTCACTTGTCGAAATCCTTCCCGATAGTTGGACGCTTCTTGTTTTCTTTCTAGTTCTTTCTAGTTCTTTCTAGTACTTACTAGCGCGTCATACGTCATGTATGTATTGAAGCACCTGAATCACAATCCAGGTTGCAGCAATAAGTGAAGCTCAGGGAATAATCATGGAGAAAATCTTAAGAGCGGGCGTGACGTAGATCACAGCTTGCACGTCGGAGCTTAAAAACCGCTAGAATTGCGCCACTTAGTGCGTTCAGGAGTCGTTTTGGCAAAACTCATCGCCATCGTTGAAGATGATCCCGATCAACGGTCAAACTACACTGACGCGATCGTCAAGAAGGGTTACACGGTCAATGCCTATGGCAGTCGCGATGAGGCTTTGGAGGGTATCGACCAAGACCTTCCTGATCTGGCAATCCTCGACATTATCCTGGGTGAGGAAGTGGATGGGGGCTTCCAGCTCTGCCGCGACTTGTTAGCGAAAGCGCCAAACCTCCCGGTCATCTTCCTAACTGAACGCATTGACGAGATCGACAAAATTTCAGGCTTGCGTTTGGGGGCTTGGGATTATCTACCGAAGCCAATCTCTCTGGACTATCTCGCTGAGCGCATTTCTTCTCTCCTAAGAATTAACGAAGCCCGAGGCCAAGATCAAGAACCCGACAGTGCCACCGCACGTCAGATTGGTGATTTGGCTCTGGACCAAGATGCCCTCCTCGCTTCCTGGCAAGGCGAACGGATCGACCTATCGGGTACAGAGTTTAGGATGCTCGCGAAACTTGTGCGCATGCCCGGTCATGCAGTGAGTTATGAAACGCTTATGAACGCGACGATGCAGAGTCTTGTTACAAACAACACGATCAATACGCACATGCGTAACATCCGTAAGAAGTTCGAGAAGATCGATCCGGACTTCGCTTGTATCAAGAGTGAGTACGGATACGGGTACCGCTGGTCCCAGCAATGAAACTGAATGGCGCGATTCGCGGACCAAGGCTAGGCACGAAGCTAGCCTTGCTCGGCTTCGCTCTGCTGATTATCCCAGGATTCAGCTACCGTCAACTGGTGCAAATGGAGCAGTTGCTGATCCAGATTCAGTCCCAGGCGTTGCTGCTCAATGCTCGCAACATCTCGACGCTATTCAATGGCCGCGATGATCTATTCGAAGACCTGCCGGTTACGCTTGAGCAATTTGACCCGCTATTCGCACACCCTTTGCAGGACCCGGTTCGCCTGGATGGGTTGGCAGACGATTGGGATCCCAGCCTGGAAGATGAGTACATCTCATTTCAATCAGGCCGGATAAACGATGGTGACTATGAATTGCTCCTTGGTGAGCGTGATGGACAGTTATATGGCCACTTGAAAATTCGTGACGACACACTTGTTGTTCGCGATCCTGACTATTTGCGCCTCGATAATTCAGATCACGTTCGCCTGCTCTTCATTTCCCAAGATGGCTCAGAAGGCAGAGTCAGTCTGATCCCTGATGAGAATGAGGAGATGACAGGTTTCGCCATGGATAGCGAATGGCGCTTTGCCCAAACAGGCAGTGCCGACAATCGGATTCAAGGGCGAATTGTAAGTGGTGTGGGCGAGTTACAAGTCGAATTTCGGTTCCCCATCGATTTGCTTGGTTCCCGCCGTTTCTTTGGCGTTAACTGGGTCGATGTGGATGATCCGGTCGCACGTGAGGTCTCGGGTATTACCCAGGGGCTTCCGAGTGCGGGCAAACAAGGCTTTAACTTGGTCGTTCTACAAACGCCGGAAGTCCGCAATATCGTTGAAGGGCTCGGATATTCTGGTGCTCGGATTTTGGTCGTTGATACCGACCGTCGTGTACGTGCGGAAATAGGTGCGGTGCAGACGGAAGATCCTGTTGTCGAAGAGTCGACGTGGATCTCCTTTGGTGCCGCCTTCGATGCCATCCGCCCGTGGGTACACACAGCCGTTATGGGCGAGTCATACGAAGATGCAACCTTCAGTAAGAGTGAGGAGGAAGTCGCCACACAGGCTATTAGCGCAAGCCTGGAGGGTAATCCGCTCTCATTAAGAGGCCGTGTACAAGATCAACAAGAAATTATCCTTGCCGCATACCCAATCGTCTCTTCGGATCAAACGATCGGTACTGTAGTTGTTGAACAAAACATTGATGACATTTTGTCCTTCCAGCAAACCGCCTTAGAAGAGGTGATTCTTGTATCGATTGTCAGCTTGATGCTGGTGTTGAGTGCATTGTTGGGATTTGCTGGACGCCTCGCATGGCGCATCAGAAACCTTCGTCGCGAAGCCAGTGCCGCCATCGACTCGTATGGTCGCCTCAAGAAAGATCAGCTTAACAGCGAAATGAACGCTGGTGACGAGATTGGCGATCTTGCGCGTTCAGTATCCAATATGTTGACCCGTTTGCAGCGCCACAACACATTTCTAGAGAGCATGCCAAGGACATTGCGGCACGAGATAAACAACCCTCTCAACACGATGAGTACCTCGCTGCAGAATTTGGCGGAGGAGTTTCCGGATGTCGAAAGTAGCAAGTACTTAGAAAGCGCTAAAAGAGGTGTAAATCGTATTGGTTCGATCGTTCAGAATCTCGCAGATGCGGCAAATTTGGAAGATTCTCTCGAAGCCGAAGAGCTGGAAATCATCGATTTGGATCAACTGCTGCAGAACTACGTTGCCAACTGCAACCACGTCCATGCTGGTGCTGAATTCGTTTACCGCGGTCCTGCGCAACCCGCCAAGGTGTTGGTATCAGATTTTCGTATCGAGCAGCTGCTCGACAAGATCGTCGATAATGCTGTGGACTTTCATCGACCTGACAGCAGTATTCGCGTACAGCTGGATTGTTTTGGCGATCAGGCCCAACTAACAGTTGCCAATCGTGGACCGGTACTGCCGTCCGAAGTCGAAAACTCGGTATTCGATTCGATGGTGAGCCATCGTACTCAACGCAACCGCCTTCATTTCGGGCTAGGACTCTATGTTGTACGTGTGATCGCGGAACACCACGGCGGCTTCGTCCGAGCGATCAATTTGGCGGACGGATCGGGTGTCGCAGTAATGGTGCAACTGCCGCTTGCTGAGCCTCTCGTTGCCGCCGCTATACGGGCAAGTGACCCTGTCGTGCCAAAAGTTTCCGCGGGTTAACGGCGGTAGTTCCCCTTATGCAGGTCGTCTGTAGACAGCTTCTAAGGTAACCGGACCCTCGCTAACTAGCTCGCCTCGCGCGACCATGTATTCGACGGATGCCAGAACGCTTCTTGCGGCGGCTGGGTACATAAACTCCGGCGTGTCCTTGTACATAATCGGCACCATCTCGCCGATGATGTGAACGTCCTGGTCGATGCAACGCAGCACTTGCTGCTCGCGTTCACGTCTATGTTCGATAAAGGCGCCGACGTGTTCCTTAGTGTCCGTGATCGCAGGCCCGTGCGTTGGCCAGTAAACTTGATCGTCGCGTTCGAGTAGTTTGTCCAGACTCTCCATGTAGGCTTTCATATCGCCGTCGGGCGGAGAGATGATACTCGTTGACCAACCCATGACGTGGTCGCCTGTAAACAAAGCTTTGCCTGACTGAAGCTGGAAGCACATGTGATTTGAGGTGTGTCCAGGTGTGTAGACACACTCGGCGGACCAGGTCTCTGCTGAGATCACATCGCCGTCTTTTACGACTACGTCTGGTGTGAAGTCCATGTCGCCACCCTCTTCTACCTGTACGCCTTGTTCTAGCTTACCGGCGCCGTGAGGACCATAGGCGTACGTCTTGGCGTCACAATGTTCTTTTAACAGACGGCAGCCTGGCGAGTGATCCATATGGGTATGGGTCACAAGGATGTGGGTAATCTCCTCACCTTTTGTTGCTGCAAGGATTGCTTGGATGTGATTTTGGTCGGCAGGTCCAGGGTCGATGACCGCGACCTGGCCTTCACCGAGAATGTAGGTACCGGTTCCGTACAACGTAAACGGGCTTGGATTTTCGGCAATAACTCGCCGTATGGATGGTCCTACTTGCTCAACTGTACCGTACTCAAATTCCATTTGACGGCGGAAAGGTATCTCGACTGCCACAACACACCACTGTGAAAAGGGAGCGTGGAATATAGGTGGCCCCTATTACAAAAGCAACAAGCTCAAAGCGACGAGCGCGATCATGCCAATACCGACGTAGATCCAGATTTTTACGTTTCCGAGAGGCTCGGAGTCTTCACCCGATTGAGGGCTTTGGACATTCACTCTAAACACGAATTCAGACTCGCCTAGTTTGATGATGTCACCTTCTGCCAGCCGGGAGCGATCTATCGACTTGTCGTTAAGTGCCACGACATCTAGACCAGTTTGGCGGGTCAATATTGAGCCGTTGGCATCAATCTGAACTTCAGCGTATTTGACTGCGTGATCTTCCTGCCAATAAATCTGACACTCTGATGACGAACCTAGGCTGGTGACGCCACTGTTCAGATTGATCCTATCCCGTGGCAGAGGGCCACTTATCACTTCTAGCTGAGTAGCGGTTGGTGCCGCTGGCGAATCGACTTCTGATCGCGCGGGGGAAGGCCGCCCAGGCGGCGTGACATTTGTGCCTCTCAGTGGGTCGACGAACCGATTGACGGGTGTCAATTCATCGCTTTCGGCTACCAATTGAAAACTGTGTCTGTCGAAGCTTATTTGATCGCCATGGTAGAGCTGCATAGCTCCGTGGATTCGATTGCCATTGACGCGAGTGCCGTTTGCGGATTTGAGATCTTGAAGCCAAAGCATTTGGTTTTTCTCGACAAATCGAGCGTGGATTCTCGAGACATGAGTATCGTTGAGCGTGATCCCGGCTTCTTCGCTGCGCCCAACACTCGTCTCTCCAGAAATTTCGATTTCGAGTCCAGCTTCTGGAACCAGTTTCCAACCATGAATCTGGATGTCGGAAACCTCTTGCTCGACACCGACCTGGATGGTTTCGACACCGATACCAATCGTGTCTCCGATCATCACTCGAATCGGAGCGTCATGCTCATGCCCATTGACGTTTACTGTGGCTCGTCCGAGCGGAATGAGTTCAGGTCCTCGATCATCTAATGAGATCCGTACGTGAAAGTCGGCAACGTCTTCCCCTGCGATCACGATGTCGTTGTCGAGGTGATTCCCGAGCGTGACACTCCCTTCCATCGGAATTGTGTCGCCCTCGACATATAGCAGATACGTCAGTCCATTCATTGTACTTGCGCACTCTCCCAGGAATCGCGCAGCGTGATCCATTCGGTAGCGTCGGGGTGAATGGTGATCGCGAGATCTAGGTATTGTTCTGCATCTTCTGACAGTCCAAATTCGCGGGCTTCCATGGCGACTGCTGCGAGGCGGTCGGCGCAGCTCTGTAGCATCGCGAGTGCAATTTCATTACCAGGGTCAACTTGCTGTACTTCCCGTAGGTTATCTACCGCGTTGTTACCAATCGGTTGGGTTAGAAATCCAGCCGCCATCAGCGAGCGGGCGTTGGTAATGTTGTCAGTAATAGTCTGTTGTCTGGTTCGCTCGACCTGTAAGCGACGACGTATTTCCTCCACGCCTTCAGTTGGGAGTGCCGCGGCTTGGGCTTGGGTTACAAGTGCATCTACACGTTCAAGTTCGCCTTCAGACAGGAGTGCTTCAGCATCTTGTGCAACCTGCGCTGTGATTTCATTGAGTCCTTGTGAAGCGATCGCATTTTCAGGGTCGGTTGCAAGCACACGGTGGTAGAGCTCGGCTGCGTTTTCGCCTGCGGGCGACATTAGCTGGTCATCTGAGCGGAGCCTGCGCGCTTCGCGTAACAAGTCGTCGATCGTTGCACGTGCTGTTGTCGCTTGAGAGATTAACTTACGTACTTCATCTAGTTTTGGAATAGATCCATCGGCTGCGGTAGCTCGCTCTAACAACGAAATACCGTCGTTCAAACGACCTTCTGCAATCGCATTGTTAGACAGGTTTGCGTAGTGAACGGCAAGCTCTCGAAGCTGTGTCGTCGCATCGGGATGTCCAGGCGCGAGACGCAGTACCTCGTGAAAGGATTGAATGGCTGCGGTTGCGCTTGGTAGATCAGAAAAACCCTGGCTGTTGAGCAAGGTCACCGAATTGCCGTAGATGCGTTCCGCACTTAACCGGTTGAGGAGATCTGAATTTAGGTTTGCCCAATCCAAATCGTTTGGAAAAACTGCATTTGCCTCGTTAAGTCGTGTTTCGGCAAATTGGAGATTGTTATCGTCAAGAGCATCTGCGATCGACGTCTTCCAATCAGCGGCGAGGCTCTCTAATTCTTCATTTGCGCCTATGTGATCTGGAGCGATGCTGAGAACTCGTCTGAATGCTGCGACGATCGCGGCCAAGCCTTGATTTGGGTCCTGGCGTAAGGATTGTGCCTCGTTCCAAGCAATCGCAACTTCCGGGTCGGCGACAACACCCAATTCCGCAAGGATACGGTCTGTCGGGACGTAGCCATTTTCAAAAGCGAAGTAGCCACCGTAGCCGAGGCCAAATAGTAGAAAAGTAAGAGAAACGATATTTCGAGCACGCCTTCTTCTTTGTGATCGAGCCTGCATCCGTTCTTGACGACCTGCATCACGGACCGTCGCCAGAACGTTGCCGTTCGACAACGCGCGTATTTCTTGCGTCGCGATTGGGCGGGTTTTCATGTTCACCTGAGGAAGATCGACAGACAATCGGATCTCGTCAACGTCTCGCACGAATTCAAGGGCGCTTTGGTATCGTTGCTCTGGACGCTTCGCGAGAGCTTTGTCGACGATTGGCTGCAGGTGTACTAAATACTCTGGCAATCGTGGTATAGCTTCTTGAGCATGCTTGGCAATGACCATTTGCGGTGTATCACCGGTGAACGGAAGTTTGCCCGTCAAAATGCGGTAGAACACAATCCCGAGTGAGTAAATATCAGATCTTGTGTCCGGTCCCGACAAAGCCTCCGGTGCCATATATTCGGGTGTAGCAAGTACTGCGGTTCCACGGCCTAGCTCGCCTGGCTGCTCTGCCCAGCGTCTTGTGACACTGAAATCAACGAGATAAATCTGCGTGTTACTTGCAAACAACAAGTTCTCTGGTTTGATATCGCCATGGACAATCCCTTCGTCGTGCAAATACGCAAGTGCCCGCGCAATGTCCTTGAGGTACTTCAATCCAGCTTGCAGAGATATGCCAGTCTCTAGGCGACGGAGCAGATCGCCGCCGGATAGATAGGGTTCGATGCTATACGGGCGCCCATCAACCTCGCCGGTCAACAATTGATCGATGATGCCCGCATGGTGAAGGTTTGTATGAATGCCAAGACCGATGCGAAAGCGGCGTTCGATCGAAGTGCCTTTTGCGTTAGCAGACAAGGCTTTGATGACTACGGCGCGATGATCCTGTCCAAAAATGCCGCGGTATATTTCAATGGGTGTGCCGACTCGGATGGCTTGATCGACCCGAGTATCAGGAATCTCGATCATGCTAACCACCGGCTGGGGTTGGATTAAACTGCGCTTCGCTGGGTAATGTTAGGTAGTCCCCTTGTACGATAGTGCCAAGGACGACTCGCGCTTCTGGAACTAAGAGATCCCCGTCTAGACTGACGACTAACCCTGTACCATGAGCCAGACCATTGATGCACTTGTCACTACGGAACATCCAAGCTTTGCCATCATGCTCCAGACGGCAACGCTCAACACTCGTTATTGTATCTGATGCCGCCAAAGTGCCTTCCTGCCAATATTGCACGTCGAGTATGCCATCGGGCTGCTTTTTGACGCCCCAGCCGTGTTGCCTGCCATCTTGGAACAAACCCCGATAGACTGTACCGTCGCGCCAGTAAAATAAGCCCTGCCCCGTTCGTAGATCGTTGACAAACTCACCAACATATCGATTTCCATTGGGCCAAAGAAAGACGCCCCGGCCTTGCTTGATACCGGCGGTAAACTGCCCCAGAAACTGTCTACCATCTACAAAACGGTAGCTGCCAGTCCCCTGTAGAACTCCGTCTTCAAATTCACCGGTATATTGGGCGCCACTGGCCCAGGTGAATGTGCCGCGACCACTACGACGGCCTTCTACGAATTGTCCCTCGTAGGTGTCTTTGTTAATCCAGTCGAAACGACCGTTACCGTGCATGTCATTGTTGAGAAATTCACCGTCATACGTATCCCCATTTAGCCATGCTAGCTGACCATTACCTTCTCGGCGGTCTTGATTGAAATCGCCTCGATAGGTCCGGCCATCAGCCCAAGAAAACTGACCCAGACCGTGCATACGATTATTCGCGAACCCACCCTCGTACCGATTGCCGTTCTGCCACTGGTAAATGCCTAGGCCATGACGTTCGCCGTCGACAATATCGCCAGTGTAGGTGTCGCCATTGGGCAATTTGAGCTCAGCAGCTTGGCTACTCGATGCGATGAATAGAAGAACGACAATGAGGAGGAGTGAGTTACTCAAGTCGTCGAATTTGGATTGCATCACTTTCTTGATCCGCAAGAACATCAGAAATTACCACTAACTTAGCATGGGCGGGTAGCCCTTCTCGATCCTTCAGGACGTTAAACGCTCGTTGCAGAGTTTTTTCTGGGTCAGAGCTAAAGGCAGTTCTATACGCGTATACCGCTCTATTCAAGGCTAGCCGTCGCCTTGTCTGACTATGGTTCGTGAACGCATAAATCGGTACATACATGGGGCGAGCGTTCGTAACGTAGTCAGCCGTAATTCCGCGGCGCGTAATGACGACGATGCCGTCAGCATCGAGTGCTTCAGCTAGCGCGACTGCATGGACAGCCACATGCTGTTTGTCATCCTGAACGACCAGGTCTTTTTCATAGCCGAGCCCCGGATACCGTTCGGTACGATCGGAAATTTCCCCAAGCTGCTCAACACAACGAGTCGGGTGTTTGCCAACGCTGGTTTCACCAGAAAGCATAACGGCATCGACCCCTTCGTAGATTGCGTTGGCCACATCTGTGACTTCTGCTCGCGTGGGGATGGGGTTCTCAATCATCGATTCCAGTAAGTGAGTTGCAACGATGCACCGCTTGCCCCACTGTGCGGCCGAGTGAACAATACGCCGCTGCACGTTTGGTAGGTCCGCAATATCAGTTTCGATACCTAGGTCACCGCGGGCGACCATAACGCCATCCGCAAGCTGCACAATCTCATGGATGTTGGTCACGCCTTCTTGGTCTTCGATTTTGGCGATGATCTTGATTGTGTTGGCTTTTGTGCCAAGAAATTCGCGTAACTCCCGTACGTCCTCTGGGCGTCGTACGAAGGACAAGGCAACAAAGTCCACGTCGTTGTCTACCCCAAACTGAATGTCTTTGCGATCCTTGTCGGTGATGGCGGGTAGATTGATGCGGACGCCTGGCAGGTTCACGTGCTTGCGACTTCCGAGTGTGCCGCCATCGATCACTTTGCAGGTAAGGTGGTTTTCGGTCTTTTCAAGCACCTCGAAGTTAATCAAACCGTTGTCCAAGGTCACGATCCGACCGACATCAACAGCATCGACAATCTCTTCGTAGTTAATATGGATCGATTTAGTCTCGACCATATTTGGGTCCCGGACGGTCAGAGGAACGATCTCCCCCTCTTTGAGTTGCATGGGTTGTTCTAAATCACCAGTCCGGATTTCAGGACCTTGTGTGTCTAAAAGTATCGGTATGGGGTATTCGATTTGTCGGTTAAGCGTTTTTATCCATCCTATGATCTTCAAAGCGTTGGCGTGATCGGAGTGGGACATATTTAGCCTGATCACATCCATACCCGCCTCATAGAGCTTCTTGAGGCCGTTGAAAGAAGATGTGGCTGGACCGATCGTACACACGACCTTGGTCCGCCGACGGCCTTTAAGCGGGACTGGATCCTGACTGCTTGGACCAGAACTCTCTGACATGTTGTTTAACCTCGTTTGCGCGAACTTCTTTGGCCTGCCAATGGGCGGGGAAAAATTGCCTCATTTTCGGAAAGCGTGGATCTATAAGGCAAAGTATACCGCGATCCTCGGGCGCGCGGATTAGTCGTCCGGCAGTTTGTAGTATTTTGGTTAGTGCTGGTTGCGTATAGGCAACCATTTGTCCGAGGCCTTGTTCACCACGATCGTCGAAATGTGCAGACTGCTTGTCACGGGCCAGACTTGGTGGCGGTAGCCCAATGCCAATGACGACGACCCCGTCCAATCGAGCCTCCAAGAAGTCTACGGATTCGCTAAGTCCACCGCCCATAACGACCAGTAACAACCCGCCATCAGAACCGAAGTCAGCCACTAACCCCTCTAGACTATCCATGCTCGAGCCTCTGCTTTGACTACGTAATGGCATAGTCTGTTGGACATGCTTGAGTTCAGTTTCGAGCTGGCCAAGATATTCATATGAAGGGAGTGCGACCAGATAGCGCCCAGGATGGGTGCTGTAGATGTCCTCTAACAAGGTACACAACTGACTCAGCGACGCGGCGCGTTGGCGATAGTAAGTGCCTATGTCGGTAACCAAGTAGACACCAAGTTGCTCAGCAGTAAAAGGGTTCTGCGCGCGCTCTGTGTCCGCGTCCTCGAACCCTTGTACTAGCTGGTTAAGCCCGAGTGGCGACAAAGTCGCTGAAAACCGAACGTTTGAGGCGTATTCCTGACTTATCAGCTTCAAATATGGAGAAGGATCCACACAGACGTAGCTTAGTTCTCCTTCCCGACCAGCGATCCTCACGCGTGAGAAGAATGTGCCCTTGCCTAACCAATCTTGGGCTCGGGTCCAACGCAAACACTCGAAGTACAGGTCTTTTAGTTCAGGGTTATTCACAAAGTCGATTTCAAGCTTTGCAACTGTCTCTATGAGTCTGGCGGCAGCTCTGTCAGCTGATGCCAGGTCAGGTAGCTCATGCTCGCCATCTTTCAATCCCTTACGATACTTCGCGCAAGCGCGATCGACGGAGTTCACGCGCGCCCGAATATCTGATTGGCGAATAGATTTTGCGGCGCGGATGTTCTTGCGGCTCAAAGTCACCGTTAGCATGTCCTGCGCCCGAGGTAACAGTTGATGTGCTTCGTCCGTTAGGATATGCATATCAGATTGACCTATGAACCTCTGTAGACGGACCACGGGGTCAAAAATGTAGTTGTAGTCGCCAACGACTAGATCTGCAACTAATGCCACATCGAGGGAAAGTTCGAACGGGCAGACTTCATGGCTAGCGGCAATTTTCTCGATGGCTGCCCGATCACAGTGTTTTGTTCGTACGGCTTGTTCAACTGCATCGCCGATCTTGTCGAAATAGTCTGATGCGTACTTGCAGATTTCTGGATCACAAGGCATACCTTCGACGAAGCAGATTTTTTCCTTCGCAGTGATATCAACAGCTAGCAAATGTTCGCGACTCTGATCGATCAAGGACAAGGCGTTTAGCGCCGCTTCCCTACCAGCATTACGCCCTGTGAGGAAAAACATTTGCTCATCCCCTTGCAGGGCACGAATTGTTGGATACAAAACACCCAAGGATTTGCCGCTGCCTGTTGGTGCTTCTAGCAAGAGATTCGTTCTCGAGCGGACGGCCCTATAGACGCGCCTTGCCATTGCCTGCTGGCCTGGTCTAAATCTCGGCAAGGGGAAGTCCAATGTTTCGATCCAAGTGGCGCGTTTTTCGCTTTGCTGCGCTCGCCGTTCGCAAGAAGCAGCCAACAGACTGAGGAGCCACTGCAGATCGTCTAGCAAGTCACTTCGTTGTTTTACCCACGTGAAGTGGCGTTCTTGGAGAGTCTGAACTTCAACGTAAACCAGGTGGAGTTCAATCGGCTTACTTTCGAGCGTGGCTTGCTCAGCAGCCAACAAGCACCCGTAAAGGTAGAGTTGTCCAAAAGCGACAGGATCTTCGAGCTCCGGTAGGACTCCGCAAGCTTTAAATTCCTCGATGCGCACTTGGGAGTGCGCTTCTAACATGCCGTCAGCTCGGCCACTGATGGTGAGAGTACGTTCTTCAGTGTGATTTGCCAGATTTAGCTGCGCCTGTACCGAATGCTTGAACGGTCTTTCTCTAATGTAGTCCGGGTTCTCGGATATGCGCTGATCTTGGACTTCCCGCTGTACACGGACCCCATCCTCTGCGTCCACGCTAGGACCGACCCTTGGCTGATATAGATCGCCTTGTCGAAAGAAGAACTCCGCGAGCTCACGCACGCTGAAAGATGTGCCGCGCACCCTCACGCTTTTTTGATTTTCATGACGCGGGCCGGTATCGCCATTTCGGCGAAGTGTTTGAACCAAAGGCGTTGCGTGGGTTGTAACTGATCGCCTGGTCCTTTGACCTCTATCAGTTCGTATCCACCTTCTTCATGAAACACCAATAGATCCGGCTGCCCTGTACGAAATTGAGCAAGACGTCGGATAAGAAATGCAGCTAAGCGTCTGATGTCGCCTATCGGAATATGCGTGAATAATTTTTCCACTGAAACGTGCTCAAAAAGTGACCAGCTAACTAAGCTATTCGCGACAAGATACTTTTCGGTGAGGATGTGTTCGATATGTCCACGCATGGCCTGATCGTCAGCAAGATCCGCCTCGAGGGCAAGAATAGTTGATTCACGAACGCTGTAGAAATCGTCTAGATAGAGATCGTTTGGTCCTGCTTGGTACGGATTTGTAAACGCCCCAGGTAAGCCCGCAAATAAAGCGGACCAGTAGATAATCCCGGTCATTGAGCGAATAAAGGTGTTTTCTGCGTGGATACCGAAGGACATTCCGCCTGCTGCTGCTAGATACTTTAGTGCCTGCTCTTCTATCCTCGTGTTAGGGCTTACCGCATCGATGGTGACTTCAAAGGTTTCTGGCTGAAATCCTTTGTTACGCTGCCCAAAGCGTTCACAGAATTGCGCTTCTTCCTCGCTATAAGGTTGAGTGCGAGCAGTCTCTAGCAGTTGATTAGCAGCAGCCTTGTGTCCTTGGCGTGTAAGAAGCCTAACCGTTCGTTCGCGGGCAGGATGGCGTTCGACATGCTGGTAGATTTCACAGGCACGCGAAATTTTGTTGTTGCTTTCTAAGTGCCCAGCTATGCGCATAAGGGTGCGATCCCGACGTCGCATGAAAAATCGATCGCCTGACGCACTGAGGAGTTTTAGGGTAAGTACGCTTTCTAATTCTGGGAAGTCGTCAAGCATGTGACTCATGCGGCTGATCCTACGCATTTCCAAGTCTTGCTCGAGTGTTTGGCGATCTGAGTATTGGTTGGTCAGAGCTGTGACGGCTTCGTACTGAACAAGTCCGAGATCGTTGAGAACAAAAGTTGACCAGTCACTGTGTGTTTCGCCAAAAAAAAGAAGTTTGGCTAAATCCCACACATACGCGTTCTGTAGGCCAACTACTTTACTTACACTGCTTGAAAGGCACCGAAGTTGCTCATCTGTATACCGGCCAAGAAACCAGGCGGTAAGTTCATTTTTCTTCCAACTACTGATTCCCTTGGCTTCAATCTCTCTCTCTTTGAGCAGTTGTACGAGTTCATCTTTACGCAACAAACCAAGATATAGATCACCTGGATGTAGTGGTTGCAGAGCGAGCATCTCGGCATTGTTCAGCTCAGCCGCCGCGGCTGGTAAGTCAGCAATCTCTCGATAATCAAGTTTGTCTAGTCGAAAAATCGGTCCCTTTCTCGTCAATAGTCGCGCTAACAGTCGTTGGGCGTCGTTTCCTAGGCCGAGGTACGTTCGAAGCTGTTGTGACTCTGCTGCGGACAATAACGTCTCGTACCGACCCAGTACATAGCCGAATAGGTGGCAGCAATTATTCTGATAGTAGTCTTCCGGTGCCGGTGCGCTGGGCGTTAACATGTAGAGGCACACTTACTAGTGAATTATAGGAGACCACTCCTTGGTGATATCTGCAAGCTATCCGTATTGTATTGCGACCGTTGTTACTTCTAAAGCCATCGAAGCGATGCTCGAGGCTGGAGGCGAAGGTAACTACAAAGACACCCACCCTTGGTTGATTGCCAAAGAGTTCTTCGAAAAAGCGCAAGCAGATGGTGCGTTGCTACCGATCCTTTTTGCCTCGATGAATGATGACAACCACGCGATGATCGATTTCTCTCACTGGAGTACGATTGACGAAATTGAGGTTGTTGAGCTACATCGAGCAACGTGGGATACGCGGTGTCATTTCAATACGCTACGGACGATGAATCCTATCTTCGAACCGATCGATTCAGTTTTTCTCAAAGCGAGCGATGAGCAGATGGCAAGGGAGCGTTTGGAAGGGATTCGTGTCAGCCGAACCGCGCTGGATGAACATCACATTCACCCGTATGCGATCTGCGAAACACCGGCGTTTATCTTAGAAAGTTTGGCAGCTGTCGATAAAGGCGATATCTGACAGCTCGGGATGGTTTATTTTGCAGCGGCCGCTTGCGGCTCGCCATGAATACGTAACCAAACCTCTTTGCGATGCACAGAAGCTTTTTTAGGTGCATCGATCCCCAAATGCACTTGGCTACCTCTTATTTTAAGAACCTTTAACTCGATCTCATCATCAATCATGATCGACTCTCCGGCTCGTCTGGTTAGAACCAGCATACGAATTCCTCTCGCAATAGATTGCAGGGGTCAATGTACGTGGGTTTCGGAGAGGGTTCTGTGAACCCCAATACAAATCAGGCGTGGGAGCTCAACGTTTCAGATTGGTGTGGCCCAGAAAGTGTGAGCTGCGTCACACGGCCCGATCAGATGATTGCCGCGCTCAGCGCATGCGACTACTTAAGGATCTTCGACGAGCTTACCTTGCTCGATGGACGTGGGGACGTTATCTAGATCGGTATCTGTAGCTTTTTCGATCAATTTGTTCTCTATCGGCTTCTTGACTTGCGCGCCTAGCTCGCGAAATTGCTCCGCTTGGCGCACAAGGTTTCCCTTGCCAGTAGCAAGTTTTGCAAAAGCCGAATGATAGGTTTTCTCCGCAGTCCCAAGTTGTTTGCCAAGGGTCTCCATATCCTCAACGAGGACCCTCAACTTGTCGTATAACGCGCCCGCTTTGCGCGCTATTTCTTGCGAGTTTCTGTTTTGTTTCTCGTAACGCCAGACGTTGTTGATTATTCGAAGCGTCATCATGAGCGTCGTTGGACTGACGATAACAATGCGTTGGGTAAAAGCCTCGGTAAATAGTCTATGGTCAGTTTCCATCGCGATGGTAAAAGCCGATTCAATGGGTACAAACATCAGGACAAAGTCTAGGGAACGGACGTCGGGCAATTGGTCGTAGTCCTGATCGGAGAGACGTTTTACATGGGATCGCAAATTGCTCAAGTGTTGTCTCAGGAGTTTCTCACGTAGTCCTTCATCTTCTGCAGCTAGCGCTTCTTCATACGCGTTGAGACTGACCTTTGAATCTACGACCACGTCTTTGTCGTCGGGCAATCTAATCAATACATCTGGACGTTTCAGGTCACCTTTATCGGTGCGTCGTGAGGGTTGCACAAAGTACTCATGGTCTTTGCGCAAACCAGAATCTTCAAGTACGCGCTCAAGCACCAACTCTCCCCAATTGCCTTGAAGCTTTTTGTCACCCTTGAGTGCCTTGGTCAGGTTTTCCGCTTCCTCGTTGATGCGTTCACTGGCCTGTTGAAGGTTCTTGATTTCAGTCAGTAGCGATGCACGTTCCTTCGTGTCGGTGTGATACACCTCTTCGACTCGCTTGCGGAAATCAACAATCTGCTCCCGAAATGGAGAAAGTACGGTCTGAAGTCGTGCCTTCTGTTTTTCTTCCTGGCTTTCGAAGACTTGATTGGCAAGAACACCAAACTCTTTCTTCAGTTCGACGCTAGTTTCCTTGATCATCGCTTCGCGTTCAGTGAAGCCCCGCTGTGCTTCTTCTAAGGTCGCTCTGTTGGCCGCGGCCTGAACTTGGACTGCTGCGAGCTCTTGTTGTTTAGATTGAAGCTCACTGCGTACGTCTTGAAGATGGCTCTGGGTATTTCGTAATGCTTCGATCTCTTTGGCGTGCTCAAGTTCAAGTGCGCGGTATCGGTCGCGTTCAACCTCGATTTCCCTGCTGGCTTGTTCGCGTTCGAAGAGTCTGTCCTGATTTACCTGCTGCAGCCCGGCCTCGAAGGCTGCGGTAATTGCGCGCTTGCGCAGATGCCGCCACACCAAGCTCGTTGCAAGTATCGCGAAGGCTATGCTCGCCACAGACCAAAACCAAATTTCAGTAAAAGGCCAGTTAGATAGGAACTGCAAAGTTGACACGTTTTCGACCTTTACTCTCGGATAACAATTTGTGAGAGTATGGCCTACTTAACACGGATTGGTGGTTCAGAGGTGCCCTCCTGAACATACTCATTGTCGATGACGATGCTCTTCACGGACGCAGTGTAAGGGACCTGCTCGCTGCCCACAATTATCCGGCTGATGTTGCTACATCCGGCACTGAAGGCTTAGAGAAGCTCCGTGCTGCGCATGCGAGTCCAAACCCATTCGAAGTACTGTTACTTGATCTACATATACCTGATCTCTCGGGTATTGAAATTCTAAGCGCGATCAAAGATGCCGATTTGCAGTGCAAGACGATTATCCTGAGCGGTGAGCGCGAATTGCAAACGGTTACTCCAATTCTTCGACTGGGTGCCGTTGACTATTTGCCGAAACCTTTTGATCCGACGCAACTTATCAATAGCGTTGCCAACGCACTGAGCCGTCATCAGCTTGAACAAGAAAATGCTTCGATGCATCGCGAAGTCGATGAAAATGCGCGACTCTATAAGTTCCTGCTGAACGCATCGTCCGATCTAATCTACATGCTTGACCCCACAGGCAACTTCCAGTTTGTGAACCAGCAGTTGGACGGCGTCTTTGACGTCAAACTGGATGAGTTAGTCGGCAAACCTTGGGATGCGTTGTTCGAAAAGCAACCAGGACTAATCGACGTGTTGGGTCATAAAGTTAATGAAAGACGTACCGGTATCCGAGCGACCATCGCAGATGAGTTTGAGTTTTCCTCGGATCTTGGCACCCGCCACAATTTGGAAATTTCCTCCATTGGCCTGTACGACCATGAGCGGGAAGAGAATGATTATCTCGGGACGTACGGCATTATTCGCGACGTTACAGAGTCAAAGCGTACCCGACGTCAGTTGCAGCAAAGCCAGCAAAAGTTCTACAGCCTTTTTGTCGATTGCCCTGATGCTGTCTTCATTACCAAGATTGCGACCGGTGAAATCATTGAGCGAAACCCAAAATTTGTAGAAGTCCGAACAGAAATGGGAGCCGCAGATGATGGGATGGATCACTTTCTGTGGACTGAAGACCAGCCGCGCAATGAATTTGTTCAAGGTTTGGCTAGGAACCCGAATCACTTTGACTGGCTGATAGAAACAGAAGTTGATAAGACAGAACGATACTTTGAGGTCAATGCGCGACAGCTAGAACTAGAGGGCGAGCAGTGCATGATCGCCACCGTACGCGATCGCACGCTTGAACGGCGGGCAGAGCAAGATCGGTTAACGATCCAACAGCAATTGCAACAAGCTGGACGGATGGAAGCTATCGGACAAGTCGCAGGCGGCATTGCCCATGACTTCAACAATATTCTTGCGAGCATCATCGGCTACACAGAACTGGTGATGAATACCAGAAAGAGATTTTCAGATGAACAGATTAACCAGTACTTGGATGAGGTAGTTACTGCAGGGCATCGAGCGCGAGACCTTATATCGCAAATGCTGACGTTCACCCGTGCTCAGCGCGGCGAAACTGCCGCGATCGATGTCACACAGACCATCGCAGATGTTTCACGTATGTTGCGCGCCGCGATACCAAGCACGATCGAACTGGACACACAATTCGATGACGACCTCCCAGCGGTCAACATCGATGCAATCCAACTACAGCAAGTCATCATAAATCTACTCATCAACGCCCGCGACGCCATACATGGAAATGGTCGTATAGAAGTCTTCGCGAAACGTACGATATCGACATCAACCTGTCGCGTCTGTGGCGAAGAGATTAGTGGCGAGCAAGTAGCCATTAGCGTCAGGGACAATGGTCATGGGATCCTGCCTGAAATCATCGACAAGATTTTCGAGATGTATTTCACGACACGTGAAACCGATGCCGGTACAGGATTTGGTCTGTGGATGATTAACAATCTGCTGCATGAGCACGATGGTCACATAACAGTTGAATCTGAGCTTGAAGTAGGGACGACGTTCACCATTCACCTGCCTGCAAATGATCACGAAACCGTTGTTAGCGATATAGCGCCGATTCCAGTACCAAAAATTGAAGGTCGCATTGTCGTTGTCGACGATGAAGTCTCTGTCGCAAACTTTATAGCTGAGGTTTTGCGAGACAAAGGGTATCCAACAGTTGTGTTCACAGACAGCCCGCAGGCGATGACCTATCTACAAAACAATATGGAACAAATTGCGTTGTTGGTGACTGACGGGGCGATGCCTTTAATCACTGGAGTGGAGCTAGCAGAGTTTGCTAAATCAAGATCACCTGATTTACCAATAATATTCATTACCGCGTACACCAAGACGCACAGTGCCCAGGCACTAAAGAAGATTGGTGTCGATCATTATCTGCAGAAACCTTTCAGCATTGAGGAAATGCTGACAGCGGTCGGTAGCTTGGTATTACAATCTGCGCCAGCACAGCTCAGTTCGCAGAGCGCTGAAGGTTAGCCGGTCCATTTTTTGCCCTGTTGGGGCGGCAAGAGTTGGGTGGCAAGAGTGGCGCCAAGAGCTGAGGCGCCAAGAGCTGTTGTTATGAAATGGTGAGCTGCCTTGTTTGAACTGCAGCCCACCTTATCTCATAGAGATGATCTACCGTTCTGTAGGATCGCGACCATCGGTTGGTGCGCCGGTACCGGAAGATCCCATGAAGATCTTGCTACCGTCCTCGAAGGTCACATCTCGGCCGTTAGCACGTTGTGATCTGTCTTTGGATTGGTAACCATCAACAATTATCACTGTACCCGGAAGTAAAGACTTTCGGTTGAGGCCACGACGCAAAAGCGTGTTTGGCGTACCGCCTTCAACCATCCAAGACTCTTTTGTTCCGTCTTCTGTGGTGTGCTCCAAATGAATCCAGGCATGCGGGTTAACCCACTCCACCTTTGTAACCGGGCCCTTCAGGACGAGCGGACGGTTGGGATCGAACTCGGCACCGAATGCATGGTGCGACCACGCGTCAGAAGCATTCATTGCCACGACGACACATAGTAGAGCGATTGCAGAAACTCTAAAAAGCATATGATTTACCTTTCTGTGTATTACTATCTTTGAATAGCGCTAAATCGTTGATCGAGCTACTGCGCTTAGCGCGGTAGAGGCTCACGACGCCATTCACCGTACATCAATTCTTCGACAAATTCGACACAGCGAAATTCCATGAGCTGCGCATTGTCTTCCACACGTCGGTAGAGCGGCATGCGAATGGTCCAAGGCGTCGTAAATGTCGCAGGATCTTCGATGGTTGCCTCGTACTGCATGTGGTAAGGGCTCATCGGCGTATATCGTTCGGTGACGACCATGGCAGCCGTATGATGATTACCGGCTCGATCAAACCAGGTTCCACCAACCTGTCCGGTCACTTTGACGACGAGCGTGTCGCCCTCCCAGGTGCCATGTGACCATCCCATCCAACTGTCGACTGGCGCTTCACCAGGATCATCCATATAAACTTCGCGCGTCGCGCCAGCATACTGATAAGCCATGAAGACTGAGTCAGCGCTTTGGAAAATCTGGAAAGGTTGCGGCATATAAGTAGCTCGGGGGATACCCGGGAGGAAGCACTTAACTTCTGGATCGCGATCGATCCAGTTCGCGTGATTTTCTTCCTTTACTGCTAACGCCTCTGGGGTGTAAGGAATTTTACCGCCAACTACAACGCCTAAACCCGGAGGTACCGCACCGGCCGCACCGAGATACAACGTTTTGATTGCGGGTAAAGGTCCCATCGGTCCCTCGCGCAGTTGCATAGAGTGGCTCGCGGTATGCATTTCAATATTGTAGTTTGCAGTGTTGAGTGCCTGCCAAATGCCATTCAAGTCTGGATGAACGCCGTCGGGTCCGCGTGGTGCTTTGTACGTATCAGCAATCGTTGCTGACGTAAAAAGTGCACATATAACGAACAGTAGACCTGTGCCAAACGATCGCTTCATTGAAATCCCCCTAAATCGCGATTGCTCTGAAAAGAACAATGTTAGCACAATGATTGCGCGTGACACCTTAACAAAGTGACGCAACCCTACCCTAATCGCGTCGGAGACGGCACAATCGAATCTACAGGGGGGAAGACCAATGAGCACACCGATAGCGAGCGCTGAGACTAGCGCAGAGAAACTGCAACAGATCGACCATATCAGAATGGCGGTTCGACAACTTTGTTCAAAATTCGGCGAAGAATATTGGCTCGACATGGATCGAACGCTCGGCTATCCGACGGATTTTGTTCAGGAGCTTACGAAAGCTGGTTTTCTTGGTGTTTTGATACCAGAGCAATATGGTGGTTCTGGCTTAGGTGTTTTAGAAGCAGCTGCTGTCATGGAAGAAGTCTGTCGCTCAGGAGCGCACGCAGGTGTCTGCCATGCGCAGATGTATGTGATGGGCTCAGTTCTTCGTCATGGTACGGACGATCAAAAAGCAGCCTATCTTCCTAAAATCGCTAATGGCGAGCTTCGCCTACAAAGTTTCGGTGTGACCGAGCCGACCACGGGATCTAACACGACCAGTCTGAAAACTGTCGCCAAGCGTGATGGCGATGAGTATGTGATCAATGGCCAGAAAGTATGGATCAGTCGTATTGAGCACTCGGACTTAATGGTCTTGCTCGCCCGCACCATGGATCGCGACAAAGTGACCAAGAAAACCGATGGTTTGTCAGCCTTTATCATCGATGTCAAAGCGGCAGAAGGTAACGGTTTAGAGATACGTCCAATCGAATCTATGATCAATCACCATTCTTGTGAACTTTTCTTTGATGATCTCAGGATTCCCGCAGAGAATTTGTTGGGCCAGGAAGGGAAAGGTTTTAAGGTCATTTTGGATGGTATGAATGCGGAGCGCATTTTGATTGCTGCTGAATGTGTGGGCGATGGTCGCTACTTCATAGAGAAGGCGACGGATTATGCGAAGGAGCGTGTGGTATTCGATCGGCCTATCGGTCAGAACCAGGGGGTCCAATTCCCAATCGCGAGAGCCTACACCCAAGTCGAGGCTGCCTCTCTCATGGTGGAAAAGGCTGCCAACCTCTTCGACTCTGGTTTACCTTGCGGTGCAGAAGCGAACATGGCGAAAATGCTAGCGTCTGAGGCATCTTGGCAAGCGGGTGACACTTGTATGCAAACTCATGGCGGCTTTGCGTTCGCGAAGGAATATCATATTGAACGCAAATTCCGAGAAACCCGGTTGTATCAGATTGCGCCAATTTCCACGAACTTGATCCTTAGTTTCGTGGCCGAGCATGTCTTGGATATGCCTAGATCTTACTAAGCGGTGCGACTCAGCTCGGAAATTGATCAACACTTTCTTTTAATCATTCGTAATCGAAGGAAATAACTTTGGGTAAATTAGATGGAAAAGTCGCGGTAGTCACCGGGGCGGGCGGCGGATTAGGTCGCGCGCACGCGTTGTTACTGGCTCATGAAGGCGCATCAGTAGTGGTGAATGATTTGGGCGGCGACCGTCACGGTGATGGCGCTGGAACTAGTATGGCGGATGCGGTTGTCGAGGAGATCAATGCCAACGGCGGACAAGCGGTCGCGCATTACGGTTCTGTAACCAACGATGATGATGCTGCCGGTATGGTTGCAAAAGCAGTGGATAGCTTCGGTCGCCTCGACATACTCATCAACAATGCCGGGATACTGCGGGATAAGTCGTTCAAGAACATTACGGATGCTGAATGGGATCTTGTTATCGAAGTTCATTTACGTGGTACGTACCTTGTGACCAAGCATGCATGGCAGCAGATGCTCGCGCAGAACGAAGGCGGCCGAATCGTCATGACATCATCAACCTCCGGATTAATCGGCAACTTTGGGCAAACTAACTACGGAGCAGCTAAGGCAGGGATTGCAGGCTTCATGCGAGTACTCGCGCTGGAGGGTATGAAATACGGTATTACCGTGAATGTGTTAGCCCCTGCGGCGCTCAGCAGGATGACAGAAGACGTGATGCCGGATACACCAGATCTTGATAAACGCCTCGCACCAGAAAAAGTCTCACCAACGGTTGTGTGGTTGTGCACCGATGATGCGGCGAAAGTAACCGGGCGCCAGTTTTGCGTTAGCGGCAACAGGACATCCCTCCTCTCCTGGCGAGTTGATGTGGTCGCGGAGCGTGATGGGCTTGCCGAGCCTTGGAACGTCGAAGAGCTTGGCGACCAGATACTGAACAGCATGGACGATTGGCCTAAGTTACTACGACCTATGGAAGTGTAAATTTAGAATCGATGAATCAGATTCGTACAGCCAAAATTAGTACAGCCAAAAAGGCATAACGCAAAACCCGATATCGTCATGAAACTGTAACATTGGAGTCCCACTATGCGCCCATTAGTAATATCTGGAGATTCAGAAAATGGGTCGCAAGAGTGTCTTAGTCGCGTGCTCGGCATTGGTGGGACTAGCCATGTCCATGACTGCGACTGCCGCAACGGACGATACGACGTCGATAATCGCCGCGCTCAAAGCGCAAATAGAAGCCTTGGCCGCTCGGGTGGAGACGCTTGAGGCAACTGAAGAGACTAGCAAACACACCAGCATAAAGTCAGCCAAGTCTATTCGTTCCACCGCAGTAGTAGCGGCACCCGTCACTCAACCTACGCCTATAGTTCAACCATCGACATCATCGTGGACTGACGACATTAGTTTGAAAGGTGACTTTCGTTACCGTCACGAAGCCTTTGACGTCGACAATCGACGCGACCGACACCGCCAAAGAGTACGTGCGCGCACACAAGTCACCGGCAGAGTGAACGACACTACCAGTGTAGGTTTCGGTCTCGCGAGTGGTGGCAGCAATCCGATTTCCAGCAATCAAACGTTGGACGATGCTGGTTCGACCAAAGACATTGGCATCGACCTTGCGTACGTAAAGTGGCAACCCACGGATTCCACAACAATTCTTGCTGGTAAAATCAAAAACCCAATACACCGGGTGGGCGGTAACTCGCTGTTGTGGGATGGCGATCTCAATCCCGAAGGCGTGGGGGTTCAGTACCAGAGCGGCAGCTTCTTCGCAAACGGCATCGCCAGTTGGTTGGATGAATCTGGGTCAGATGACGACTCCTACCTAGTCGGTGGACAAGTTGGATTGAACAGCGACGCCGGTCCTGGAGTACTCAAAGTAGGCATCGGCTACTTCAATTTTCTCGACACTCGAGGGGAAACACCCTTTTTCAATGGCAGTCCGTCGGGTAATCGCATCGACGCCAACGGCCAATACATGAGTGGCTTCGAAATTCTTGAAGGCTTTGCCGAGTTTGGTTTTGACGCTGGCGATGGGGAGCTCTCGATATTCGCGGATTTTGTACAAAACCTCGATGCCTCTGCGTATGACATGGGCTATGCCCTTGGTGGAACCTACCGAATCAACAAATGGCGTTTCGGCTATACCTATCAGGAATTAGAGGCTGATGCAGTGCTGGCAACCTTGACGGACTCAGATTTCATCGGTGGCGGTACTGATGGCGAGGGTCATATCTTGCGCTCCTCGTACGCACTCAGCCAGAACGTCAACCTAAGCGGTACGCTCTTCCTTAACGACAGGAATATAGATTTCGGTAATGAGGAACAATACAAGCGCCTGATGTTGGACATCAGTTTTAAATATTAGTGTCGATTAGACGGTACGACTGAAAGTTGGGTTTGATGAAAGAAGCGCGTCTCATACTAGGTTTGACTGTCTTCAGCCTGCTTTTAGGAATCTGGCTGGACAGCCTAGGTTGGGGCTTGTTAATCGGCCTTTGCATTTGGATTTATGTGCAGAGTAGAGAATTTGCCAAGGTGCAAAGATGGAGCCAACGTCCGCTGCAAAGGCCAAAGAATGGTTTTGACCATTGGTTCAATATCGCCTACGCACCCTATCGTGCATTGCAGCGTCAAAGACAACGCACACATGCCATGGCTGAGCGACTACGCCAAATCCTCGGACTCGCGGAATTCATTCCCGATGGTGTCATCGTGCTAGGCAACGGTGGCGTTATCCAAGGCATAAACCAAGCGGGTAAGAGAATGATGTCCTTGCATGAGAGTGACATTGGACTTGGTCTGGCAACGGTCGCGCGCCAACCAGATTTCGTTGCCTTCCTGCGTCAAGGAAATGAAGACGAGATTCTAGAATTCACCTCACCTGTCGATCCGATGACAACACTGGAGGCGCGACGCTTCATGGTTGATGAAGACGCGAGCATTATCTTGATACGAGACTTAACCACACTTAACAAGTTGCTCACAATGCGACAGAGCTTTGTCGCCAATGTTTCTCACGAACTCCGTACCCCATTGGCGGTTGTGCAGGGCTACATGGAGACCATGACGGACGCAGATGAAGACGACGCGCTTCGGCTTGAGTTGATTGATCGGCTAGTCGCGCCAATTGACCGTATGCGCTCCCTAGTGGACGACCTGATGACGTTGACCCAACTTGAGTCTGGGGATCGCGATCCGCAGTTTGAGATTGTGGATTTGACGAGAGTTGTACGCAGCGCGTTAGCGGAATTAGGCGGTGTTGACGAAATCCCTTGCGAAGTGACTTTAGAATTAACAGAAGGCGCAACGGTGATTGGGGTCGAGTCTGAGTTGCACAGCGTCTGTGTCAATCTAATCAGCAACGCTGTTCGCTATGGCGCGGTCGGCGGCATGATCGATGTTGTAGCCGAGGTTGTAGATGGATTAGTACGTCTTCGTGTCACCGACAAGGGTGTCGGAATTGCACCAGAGCATTTACACAGGCTAACAGAGAGGTTCTACCGCGTAGATTTGGCTGGTGCGCGAGCTAAGGGTGGTACAGGTCTAGGCTTGGCGATCGTTAAGCACATATTGCGACGCCATGAGTCGGCCCTGGAAATCACCAGCTCTCTGGGTCGCGGTAGCACTTTCGCCTGCGAATTTGTACACAAATCGAGTCCAGATTCGATACTGAATCCGGCTCTTCCAGTAATCCAACATTAAGGACACGAAACGAAACAATGAATATTCGAAGCATTTTGTATATTTTTTTGGTGTTGTCGCTTGCCGCCTGTGGAGATGATCCAACACCGGCAGCAACGAACAATTCAGCGCCAGTAGCTGCAAAACAAATAGAAATTCAAGCCGCACCGACAGCTGCGATAACGGAACTGGCTGCAACAGCAGATGAGTTGGCGACTTACGCTAGAGTCAGTGGTATTTCCGGCAACCTATCCAGTATTGGCTCAGACACCCTGGCAAATCTCATGACGCTTTGGACGGAGTCTTTCAAGCGTCACTATCCCAGCGTCAACATCCAGGTTCAAGCGGCGGGATCCTCCACCGCGCCACCAGCGCTCACCGAAGGCACAGCAAACTTTGGTCCCATGAGCCGTGCTATGAAGGATAAAGAGATCGAAGCATTTGAGAGTCGCCACGGCTACAAGCCAACGCCGATACGTGTGGCCATTGATGCACTCGCTGTGTACGTCCATAAAGACAACCCGTTGAATGAGCTGTCCATTGATCAAGTAGATGGGGTTTTCTCCGTGACGAGACGTTGTGGCGCTAACGATGAGATTAACTCATGGGGCGAGTTGGGACTGCCCGGAAGTTGGACCGATCGACCGATTCAACTCTACGGGCGAAATTCCGTTTCGGGGACATACGGCTATTTCAAGAAAGTGGCACTGTGCTCTGGAGACTTTAAGAACAGTGTTAACGAACAGCCTGGCTCAGCATCAGTTGTCCAAGCTGTGGCTTCTTCACTAAACGGCCTTGGTTATTCCGGTATTGGCTACATCACCTCAGGTGTGAAAACCCTGGCCCTATCCAGTGACGGTCAACCAGCGGTTGCTGCAACCGCTGAAAACGCGGTTAGCGGCGATTATGCGCTATCACGGTTCTTGTACGTCTATGTGAACAAGAAGCCAAATCAAGCGTTCCCCCCGTTAGAGCGAGAGTTTCTGAGCATGGTTTTGTCTGAAGAAGGACAAGACGTCGTTGCGAAGGATGGGTATATCCCAGTCAGCCCAGAAGTTGCCGCTCGTGAACTGGCTAAGATTCGAGGCTAGGGAGAATGTCGGAATCGGCGAACATCGTCCGGATTACTGCGCGACGGAACCTATCGGACAAGGTCACAAAGTGGGTGATCGGTCTTAGTGGCGGCGCCGTTATCGGTGCGATCGCGCTGATCTTTGCCTACCTGCTTTGGGTCGTGGCGCCGCTTCTACTACCCGGGGACATAGGCGAGCCGGTACACCATAGCGTCACTGCTCGTGAACCGGTCTTGGTTGATATCAGTGAAAATGGTGAAGTGGCCCTTCGCTTAAGCCGTGCCGGGATCGTTGAGTTCTATCAAGTAGAGAATGGGCAGCCTATTTCGGGATTTAGTCTTGGTCGGGAAATCGAGCACGCCCAACGAGTCTATCCAACGGTAGATTTATACGCGCTCGTCGACCCACAGGGTCAAATGAGTTTTGTGCGCGCGACATATACCGTGAGGTTTGCTGACGGCGATCGCGTGCTGACACCTGCGATTGAGTTTCCGTTTCAAGATTCGACGCTAGATGTCGGCAGAACTCAGGCATTCGATGTGCAGATGTTCGATGCACAGCTGCTAGTGGCCAGCGCTGGCGAGGGAAGGCTGACGTTCAATGAGTTCACCGACGCAGAATTTGGTTTCAGACTGACGTCACCGAACACGGCTTCCGTTGAGATGGAAGCCGAACCAGCCCACATTTTTATGGGACCTCGCAATGAGTGGACGTACGTGCTCGATCTAGATGGGCAGATGTCGATTTACGCTGCCACGCGGTCTGGTATCACACTACGAGGTCAGGCAAAGCTCACTGACAGTAAACCTATCGCTGCAGCTCTCCTCGGACGTTACTCGATTGTTGTTGCTTCACCACAGGGCATAACGCAATGGGGGGCATTTAAGGAATCAGACGGGATCGCAATGAAGGCGATGCGGTCCTTCGACGTAGAGATGCCGGTGCGTTCCTTTGTCGTTGAACCTCGCCGCAAGGGTTTTGCCAGCGTCGCTGAGAACGGGGCCCTATCTCTGCACTACCCTACTTCAGGTCGAACTATCGATTACCGAGTTATCGACATGCCTGCCGGAGTTGCGAGCGCTATTTCACCGCGTTCGAACGTGCTAGTGAGTGCCACTGCGACAGACAAAATATCCATCACGGAACTTGATAACAAACACCCAGAAATTTCCTTTTCGACACTGTGGCAAGAGATTTGGTACGAAGGCTACGAAGAGCCTATTTATAGCTGGCAGTCTTCGTCGGCAGACAATGATTTCGAGCCGAAGTTTTCCCTTACGCCCCTTGCCTTTGGCACCTTAAAGGCCGCGTTTTATGCGCTGCTATTCGCGGTGCCTATCGCGATAATGGGCGCTGTTTACACTGCCTATTTCATGTCGCCTTCGATGCGCGCTTGGGTGAAACCCGGCATAGAAATTATGGCGGCTCTACCAACGGTGATTCTTGGCTTCATCGGCGGCTTGTGGCTCGCACCGATCATTGAAGCAAACCTATCCAGTATTCTAGGTATATTTGTTGTGTTGCCGGTGGGGCTTTTCTTATTCGCCCTCCTGTGGGCTCAACTTCCTGAGAAAATTAGCAAACCCCTCGCTGGTTGGTATGGCTTAGTTGTCGTGCCATTGATCATTGGCACTGTTTGGCTTGCGTTTGATGTTGGTCCTCTTCTAGAAGACTCCCTGTTTGGCGGAGATAGTCGAACATGGTTACGGGAGGTCATGGGGTTGAACTATGACCAACGGAATGCTCTCGTGGTTGGTATCGTCATGGGACTTGCCGTGATCCCTACTATTTTTAGTATCGCTGAAGACGCGATCTACGGTGTCCCGACCCATCTTACTAATGGCTCCTTGGCGCTAGGTGCAACACCTTGGCAGACGTTGGTGCGAGTTGTAATGCTCACCGCGAGTCCGGGGATTTTCTCGGCCGTCATGATCGGCATGGGGCGAGCAGTTGGGGAGACTATGATCGTCCTGATGGCAACCGGTAACACGCCGTTGATGGACTTCAATATCTTCGAGGGTATGCGGACCTTCGCCGCAAACATTGCGGTTGAGTTGCCAGAATCCGAAGTCGATAGTAGCCATTACCGAATCCTATTTCTGGCTGCGTTGGTTCTCTTCATGTTGACCTTCCTCTTCAACACGTTCGCCGAAATCGTTAGACAACGATTACGCGGGAAGTACGGGAGCCTATAACGATGAGGAAATTCTTCAAAAACTGGTTTGCGTCTGGCGAGCCTTGGATCTGGCTCAATGCTGCGTCGGTTGGTATCTCGATCACCGCCGTAGTTGGTATTTTGGTACTCATTGCAGTTAAGGGATTTGGTCATTTCTGGCCAGCCGACGTTGAGCTTATTAACTACGAAGATGAGCGGTTTGGGAATCAGGTCATCTTCGCTGAGCTTGTTGAAAGCGAACAACTTGCCGTTGAGCAGTACCTTGAATCGGGCGGTGACCCACAGTGGCTGACACCGGGCGCTGAAACTATCGAACGATGGCTTGTTAAGTCAGGCAATCGTCGCCACAACCCGCCCGATTTCCGCTGGTTCTACACACCGCAGATGAAGGAACGTGAACTATGGCCGGGAGTCGCTGTGCTTGAACGGGTCGAATGGGGTAATGCCTATGGAGTGCCCACTCGGTTTTTGAACGGCGACACAGGCGAACTGCATGAACTTGACTCGGGCGGACTTGAAATCGTCCATGAGCGCATCGCGCGCGCAGATGAGATTCGGAGTGAGATTGATCAGCTAGAAAACGGTTCGCTCAATCGCATCAACTATAGACTTGAGCGATTGAGACTCGAAGAGCGTGGATTGGGGCTAAAGGGGAGCACCGACACAACTCGGTTGGAAGAGATTGCACAAGAAGTCGTCACGCTACGCGCAACGTATGAAATTGACGAGAGTGTCTTAAGAGCCCTATATACAGATATCCAAAAAGACATATTGTGGATCCGTACTGGTTCAGGTGATGAGATCGAGGTACCTCTCGCAGACATTTTAGGCATACGAATGCCTAACGATTTGAGTGGTATTGGCAAGCTCACCAGCTTCGTGGGTTCCTTGTGGCGTTTTCTTGTCGAGGATCCGCGCGAGGCAAATACCGAAGGCGGTATTTTCCCTGCCATTTTTGGCACGGTTCTCATGGTTCTGATCATGTCAGTAATTGTGACGCCTTTTGGCGTGATCGCTGCCGTTTACTTGCGCGAATACGCAAAGCAAGGTCCTCTGGTCAGAATTATCCGCATCGCGGTAAACAATCTTGCTGGGGTGCCTTCGATTGTCTATGGCGTTTTCGGTCTCGGTTTTTTCGTCTACTTTTTAGGCGGAAATATCGACCGGCTCTTTTTTCCAGAAGCGTTGCCCGCGCCTACATTTGGAACGCCGGGCTTGGTTTGGGCTTCGCTGACGCTCGCGCTACTTACAGTGCCCGTTGTGATTGTTTCGACTGAAGAAGGCCTTACTCGCATCCCTCGGTCGCTACGGGAAGGCAGTCTTGCCCTTGGTGCAACTAAGTCGGAAACTCTTTTCAAAATCATTCTGCCGATGGCGAGTCCGGCGATTTTAACCGGGGTCATTCTGGCCGTGGCGAGGGCTGCAGGCGAAGTGGCTCCGCTTATGCTCGTCGGTGTCGTGAAGCTTGCGCCGACACTGCCATTGGACGGGAACTTCCCTTATTTGCATCTCGACAGAAAATTTATGCACATGGGTTTCCATATCTACGACGTGGGTTTTCAAAGCCCAAACGTCGAAGCAGCGAGGCCTCTTGTTTATGCCACCGCCCTACTACTGGTCACCATCATCGTGGCTTTGAATCTCACCGCGATAACGCTGAGAAGTCGCTTGGAAAGACGATACCGAGGAGTTGAAAGCTAATGGAAACGCAGATAACAGATCCAGTCGATGAGGTCAGCGAGAATCCTGGGCGGTCTCCAGACGAGGAAATCAGTGTCGTGGTAAATGACCTATCGCTCTCTTACGGGGCAAGCGAAGCTTTATCAAACATCAGTATGTCGATAGCCCGTGAACGTGTATCTGCTTTCATTGGTCCTTCAGGATGCGGTAAGTCAACGCTGCTGCGATGTTTCAATCGTATGAATGACCTTATCGATGACGTCACTATCACGGGTGAGATCATCTTTTCAGACATGGATATTCATGACGAGCGCGTCGACGTGGCAGATTTACGGCGCCGTATCGGCATGGTTTTTCAGCGTCCGAACCCTTTCCCGAAGAGCATCTACGAAAATGTGGCCTATGGATTGCGTATCCAAGGTGAGGACTCCAAAGCAGTTTTGGACGAACGGGTCGAATGGGCGCTTAAGAGTGCAGCACTCTGGGATGAAGTTAAGGACCGGCTCAAAGAAAGCGCACTAGGATTGTCTGGTGGGCAACAACAGCGCTTAGTGATTGCTCGCGCCATAGCGATAAAACCCAGTGTGTTGCTGCTTGATGAACCAGCTTCAGCGCTAGATCCGATATCAACGCTCAAAATTGAAGAACTGATTCATCAGCTCAAAGATGAATACACAATTGTTATCGTGACTCATAACATGCAACAGGCTGCTCGAGTGAGCGACTATACTGCGTTCTTGTATCTCGGTGAGCTCATCGAATTTGGTACGACTGACGATATCTTTCGCAACCCTCAAAAGTCACAGACGGAAGATTACATTACGGGCCGTTACGGCTAAGGAGTAGCGATGCAGCGCTCACATATTTCAGAACAATACGATCTTGAACTCTCCCAGTTGCGCGACCAGCTTATGGAGATGGGTGGCTTGGTCGAGCAACAAGTTAACAAAGCTTGCTCGTCGCTAGTTTCACATGACATCCACCTTGCCGAGGAGGTTCGCGATACCGAGTCTCGCCTTAATCAGATGGAGGTCGATCTTGACGATGAGTGTGTTGGCATCATTGCCAAGAGACAGCCAACTGCTGGTGATCTCCGAGCGGTGGTTAGCGTCATGAAATTGATCACCGATCTTGAACGTATTGGTGACGAAGCTGATCGCATCGCGAAAATGGCTATATCACTTATAGAATTCGAAACCCCGGTTGATCAATATGCGAGTTTTCGCCAAATGCAGCAGCAGGTTGTTCGCCAGCTCAGTCATGCGCTTGACGCGTTTGCCCGCCTGGATGTTGAGTCAGCCCTGCGAGTTATCGAAGATGATCACGACATTGATCGAGCGTATACGAAACTCGTTAAAGCTTGTGTCGAGGGTATGCAAAGCTCTCCCACAGAAGCCGAGCATCTTGTTGGGTTAATGTGGGCGACACGGGCACTCGAACGTATTGGCGATCACTGTAAAAATATTAGCGAGTACGTTATCTACCAGGTCAAAGGAAAAGACGTGCGCCATGCTGACGATGTAAACATCGGTTAGTCAGCAATGCATTGAGGCGTAAACTAAATGTTGCGGCCCGATTGCTGGAACTTTACTATGCGCGGCCTGCCCAGGTGTTGGAACTGGTAGACAAGCTGGATTTAGGTTCCAGTGTCCTAGCGGCGTGAGGGTTCGACTCCCTCCCTGGGCACCATGATCTCGCTCCGCGAGTTCAAGGTTACGCAGTAACCGACCCACCACGATGTTTTGCGCTGCAAAACTCGCTAAGGTTACGAAAACGAAGTAACCGACGGACCTTGATGTTTTGCGTTGTCGCAAAACTCGCTATGGTTATGCAGTAACCTACGCCCGGGTGGTGAAATTGGTAGACACAAGGGACTTAAAATCCCTCGGCTTTACGGCCGTGCCGGTTCGATTCCGGCTCCGGGCACCATGTGTTTATGTTGCAAGCGATATTGGCTGGGTGGCAGAGTGGTTATGCAGCGGACTGCAACTCCGTGTACACCGGTTCGATTCCGGTCTCAGCCTCCAAACTTCGCGAGCTCTTATTAGCTAGAAACGATGAATGCCAATCTGATCGAGATTTCCCCTGATGAACTTGTTGCTGGCACATTGGCGCAAGACAAACTCAGTACGCTGCATCAACTGTTCAGAAAACATGGCTACGTGGTCGTTACCAACTTAGTTTCTCGAGGCGTTTGTGCCCAACTAAGAGAGGCATTTATAGAAGACGTCGCTGCTATCCGTCGTCGTTCAGACCTGACCCCTCATGAACAAAGGACAGCGGTTGGGCACTTGCAGTTGGGTCCGCGCCGCTATGCACCCTTCGTAAGTCGGGAACTGGTCGCGAACAACATTATTGAAAACGTTGTCTTAGAAATCTTAGGGTCATCCGCGTGGCTTGGCTTTTACAGTGGTAACGTAAATTGTCCCAACAGCGGTCATCAACCTGTTCACTTTGATCGACCGTTCGCGTGGCAGTCTGAATCGGAAGCACATGATGCCGGTCAGCTATGGCCCCCACCCCCAATAACGCTTTCTTGTTCCATAGCACTGACTGATATCAATGAAATGAGTGGTGCGACGGAAATCTATCCTGGTACCCACCAGGAAACTGCCGTAACGCAATGGCCACGCGGTGAACGGCCCGAGAGGCATCCAGACTTACTTGAGCTGTGGGGACCACCCCAGAGGATGTGCATTCCTATGGGGGAGTCTGTTTTCGAGATCCACGAATGTGGCATCGTGGTGTACCGAATGTCTCATCTCAACTCCGTCCTATGATCGCACTGACATATCACTCTGCGATGGCAAAGCACTGGCGAGGTCTACTAGCCCAAGACTTAGACTGTGCGGATCAGGCGCGATGCTCCGCGGACAATACGCTACGTGTACTGGACGACGGCAGCCTTGGTGATGGACGTCTTGTTTTCGATGGCAGTACCCGGCCTGCTTTTGAACAGTCCAGCCAGCATGGCATTGATCGCAATATGCGGTTTGTCGACGTGCCCTCGCGTGTTAACCATTTCTTGGACAACCACACTCTAGGTGGTGCTCGTGTGGTTGCCGGTGAAAGCATCTCGCCCTACCCAGACGGCATAAACGAGTGACTCGAGTACTCTACATAGGTGGCACAGGTGAGATTTCACATGCTTGCGTGGAGGAATCACTCCGCATGGGTCACACGGTGACCGTTTTTAATCGAGGCGCTACCGCCGGATCTTTACCCATGGATGTCGAGCACCTTCAAGGTGATTTACGTGCAACAGATCCTTATCAAGCGCTTGGCAATCGGACGTGGGATGTCGTCTGCCAATTTCTTGCTTACGAGCCCGACGCTGTGCAGCGCGACCTCGACACGTTCTCCGACCATTGCGCCCAGTACATATTTATTTCGTCAGCATCAGCTTACGAAAAACCTTGTCGGGATTACGTGATTTCTGAACTGACTCCGCTAAAAAATCCGTTTTGGGCGTACTCTAGGGCCAAGGCAGCGTGTGAGCAGGTAATAGACGGCTTTCAAACCACAATAACCTCGCCGTCACGATGTGCTTGCACGATCGTGAGGCCTAGTCATACATATCGAACTAGATTGCCTGGTGCGGTTACGGATGGAGATCATCAGGCTTGGCGAATTATGAACGGCAAGCCAGTCATAGTTCATGGTGACGGCCAGTCGTTGTGGACACTCACCCATGCTGAGGACTTCGCCCAGGCATTTGTCAGCCTTCACCTCAATCCTGCAGCATTCGATCAATGCTTCCATATCACCGCCAGCAAGGCTGACACTTGGGACGTCATTCTTGCTGGCGTTGGCGAAGCGTTACAGACAGATCCGACTCTGTGTCATGTCTCAACGGAGACGCTTGTTAAATATCAGCCTGCTTGGGTTGGCCCACTACTGGGGGACAAGGCAAATTCGGTTCTCTTTGACAACTCAAAAGTGCAGGAGGTAATTGGTGGCTGGGCTTGTTCTATTTCCCTCGGCGAAGGTCTCAAAGCGGCAGCCGTGTATGTCGAACAAAGACTGAAAGCGGGTTACAGCCCGGATGCTGAAAAGGATGCCTTGCTCGATCGAATCATCAGTGACCAACGACAACTAGGTACTATTGAACATTAGATATCTATCGTACCTGATTGTTTTAAAACGTATTTAGTGCCAATCGCCTTTGGAGGAATTGAAGGAATCCCGCAATGTGGGCCAGGCTGCGCCGAGGTAGACTGACATTGACCAAAGTGTCATAAATGCAGCCACATAAATCAGCACGTATCCAACCATCACCCAAACTGAGCCGAAGTCTGGTGGGTTAGCCAAAAGAACGGCAATGGCCACCATCTGGAGTGTGGTTTTTATCTTGCCAAGCAGGCTCACCGCGACCGCGACTGAACGGTTCATCTCTGCCATCCATTCGCGCAATGCGCTGATGACGATTTCCCGACCTACGATCACTAGAGCAGGCAAGGTTAGCCAAATGTTGGAGTGGTGCGCGATTAACAATACGAGGGCTGTTACGACAATCAGCTTGTCGGCGACTGGATCAAGAAAGGCACCAAACGGCGTCGTTTGGTTCAAGCGACGTGCAAGGTAGCCATCGAGCCAGTCCGTGGCTGCGGCCAAACCAAAAAGTACCGCGGTGGCGAGATAGCGCCATTCCCACTGCCCTAAAAAAGTAAGGACGAAAATAGGAATGAGGAGGATGCGGGCTATCGTGATGACGTTCGGAAGCGACATCGGACCGCTAGGCATAGTGTGTTGACTCCTTTGTCATCCGCAGGTGGGAGAGCGATCTAGGCGTGCATGGCATCATACACCTGTTTGGCAATATGGGCGTTAATCCCGGGTACTTTGGCGATTTCTTCGGAACTGGCACCTTTGATACCAGCTAGTCCGCCAAAGTGTGTGAGCAACTCGCGACGCCGCTTCGGACCAATCCCAGGAATAGATTCTAGGGGCGATTGACTGCGATTGTTTGATCTTCGTTGTCGGTGCCCAGTTATAGCAAAACGGTGAGCCTCGTCTCGTATGTGCTGCAACAAGTGAGCCCCGGCTGAACTACCGTCCATATGCACTTCAGCACTATCCAGAAAAAACCGCTCTAGACCAACCTTGCGGTCAGGACCCTTGGCGATACCCAAGACCTGAAGTTCGGTGACACCGAGCTCTTTGAGAACTTCGTGTGCTCGATTTAACTGCCCCTTGCCACCATCAATGATTAACAAATCCGGCATTTGCACTTCGCCTTTCTGCACACGCTTATAACGACGACGTAGTGCTTGCTCCATCGCACCATAGTCATCCCCTGGTACGACGCCTTCAATATTGAAGCGACGATAGTCCGACTTAAGCGGACCGTTGGTATCGAAAACAACACAAGATGCGACTGTCGCTTCTCCCATCGTGTGGCTGATATCGAAACACTCCATACGTTGGGGGAGATCTTCAAGTGCGAGCGATTCTTGTAGTGCGACGAAACGACCGAACATGTTTCGCTTGTTGGATAGATAGTTTTGTAGGCTGATCTGTGCGTTCTCGTGCGCGAGGTTTTGCCAACGCGCACGCTGACCGCGTACCACGTGACTTACTGCAACTTTTCGGCTGCTAGATTCTGTCAGTGCTGTGGACAGTAAGTTGAGATCCTCAAACCCATGCGAGACGATAAGGTCTTTTGGAATATCGCGCCCTCCCGACGCCAAGTAGTACTGTGACAGAAACGCACTCAAGACCTCTCCGTCCTCGATAGATAGTTCATTCTTAGGGAAAAATGTACGGTTACCGAGCATGCGACCAGCGCGGATAAACACGCCCTGCACACAGTACGCCCCTTGGTCCGAGACAAGGGAAAATATGTCTACGTCACCAGTTGCCCCATGGACGTTTTGATTTTCTTGCACTTTGCGTAGGTGGGTAATTTGGTCGCGATAACGTGCTGCTTTTTCAAACTCCAGAGTCTGTGCGGCAGATTCCATCTTACGCTTAAATATATCGAGCACTGCTTGGCTCTTACCTTCGAGAAACATAACCGCGAGCTCAACGTCTTGCTGATAATCCTCCGCATTGATCGCCGCGACACACGGGGCTGTACATCTGCGAATCTGGTGCTGTAGGCAGGGTCGTGAGCGATTCTTGAAATAAGAGTCGTCGCAGTTTCTTAGCTGGAATACTTTTTGCAGAATATTCAGACTGTCCCGAACAGCATAAGCAGAAGGAAATGGTCCGAAGTATTTGCCTGTTCTAGCCTTCGCGCCGCGGTGAAAAGTCAGGCGTGGGTACTCGGCATGACCAGTGAGATAAATGTAGGGGTAGGATTTATCGTCCCGCAAAACGATATTATAGGGTGGGCGCAGTTCCTTGATCAGGCTCTGTTCCAAAAGCAACGCTTCGGTCTCACTGGCAGTGATTGTGACTTCGATGCGCCTAATCTTCGCAACCAATGCCATGGTCTTGGCTTGCAAGCCACTGGCGCGAAAATAGCTGGTCACCCGATTTTTGAGATTGCGGGCTTTGCCGACGTAGAGAACCTCATCGTCTACGCCAAACATGCGGTAGACTCCGGGCTTCTTGGAGAGTGATTTTAGAAATTCTTCAATGTCAAAGCTCAGGTCGCCCATAGAGGCAACTATAGCGCAACACCTACCTCGTCTGCTTTGAAAATCAGATTAATCCGCGGAAACAAATTCCTTCGCCGTCGTGAGCGCATCACACAACATGGTCTGCGTAATACGACGTGTATTCACGTTCAGTTGGCTCGGGTGAAACGACGCAACATGCAGTAGTTTAGGATCAATCAATTGGCGAGCACCGTGCTTGAAAACACAAGGTTTGGAATCCGGCTGGGCGTAACCACCAAGCAAAGATTTTTGGAAAAGAAGTTTTGTCACCGCACGATGCGCGACGCCACCCAAGGAGACAATAGCTCTCGGCAGAAGCCGTCTCTTCGGTGCGTGATCGATTAGTTCCTCAGCAAGAAAACCCTGGCAGTTATTAACCTCTTCGCTCTTGGGTGCATTGCTTGGGGGTAAACACTTGACCGCGTTTGTGATCCGCAGGTTGTTGAGCCGTGCTTGGCTAGGATCCGGTGAAGAAGCCAGATCTAGTTCGTGTAATGCCGAAAATAAGAAGTTGCCACTCGCGTCACCAACAAAAGGTCGCCCTGTTTTGAAAGCGCCGTGCAATCCAGGCGCCAACCCAACCAGTAGTATTCTTGCGTCCTTTACGCCCCAGCTTGGAACAGGTCGCGCATGGTAACTTGGGTATAACTGCCTCAATTCGCAGGCATGCTGGGCCAAACGCGAACATTTGGTGCAGCCGCTTAGAGCTTGCCGTTCAACCGACTTGGCGACGCGGATCATGTAGCCCTACCCCTTCGTCTGCAGTTGTTTGCGGTTCTGCCCGTTTGGGTAAGGCATTCCCCAACACCATGCCGTGTCTGACGGCCAACAGAGCGAGTTCAACGTCGCTGGAGATCTTCAGTTTTTCGAATATCCGATAGCGGTAACTGTTAACAGTCTTCGGAGAGAGGTGCAGGTGTATTGAGATATCGCTGACCTTTTGACAATTGACTACCATCATCATGATTTGCATTTCTCTATGCGACAAGGAATCAAACGGACTGCAGTGTGCATTTCATATGCATAGCTCGCTAATTCTTGAGCAACATCGTGACAGACATAGCGCTGCCCGCCAAATACTCGCCGTATTGCTAGTAGAAGCTCAGCCTGGTCCACGTTCTTCGATAGATAACCGCGTGCACCAGCTTTCAACATCTGGGCGGGATATGGTGCGTTGACGCAGTGGGTGAGCGCGATAACCCGCGGCGCTGGCTCGAACCTCACTATGCGCTGGGTCGCCTCTAGACCACCCATGCCACTGAGCAAAATCTCCATGAGGACAATATCTGGTTTCAGATGTCGAGCTGAAGCGACTGCATCTTCTCCAGTTGCTGCTTCACCCACAATCGAAACATTCGGTACGTCGCTAAAAACTCGAATCAGACCTGTTCGAAATAGTTGTTGATCATCGGCCACAAGTACTCGAATCATCACACCCCCTAAACCATTTTGTATTAGTTGTGATGTTCGACCATAGTGCGCGCCCCAACCGCGAACAATCCGTACAGGCCAAATTCGTGCGAACTTCCAGGAAATCTCCACAAAGCGATATCTCCTTGATATCACTTTAAATAGGTCGTTCCAAAGCTAGCTGGTGAACGCTTGGATACCGGTCTGGGCTCTGCCGAGAATCAAGGCGTGAATGTCGTGGGTACCTTCGTATGTATTCACAGTTTCCAAATTCATAACATGTCGTATGACGTGAAACTCATCGGAGATACCGTTGCCGCCATGCATGTCGCGTGCGACGCGGGCGATATCCAAAGCCTTGCCACAATTGTTGCGTTTCATCAGCGAAATAACTTCGACCGGAAGACTGTCCTCATCGAACATCCTGCCCATACGCAGACAGCTCTGCAGACCGAGTGTGATCTCAGTCTGCATATCAGCAAGTTTCTTCTGCACCAGCTGCGTTGCTGCTAGCGGTCGTCCGAACTGTGTGCGCTCGAGAGTATATGTACGCGCTGCGTGCCAACAACTTTCTGCGGCTCCCATCGCACCCCAGGCGATGCCGTAGCGCGCTCGGTTTAAGCACCCGAACGGTCCGCCGAGCCCTCTACCCTCTGGAAGCAGGTTTTCTTCTGGAACGAACACGTCTTGCAAAACGATCTCACCAGTAACTGATGCGCGCAGACTCATCTTTCCTTCGATTTTTGGTGTGCTGAAACCTTTGAATTCCCGCTCTACGATGAAGCCACGAATCTCTCCATCTAGTTTTGCCCAAACTACGGCGAGGTCTGCGATCGGAGAATTCGTAATCCACATTTTGGCACCGTTAAGGACGTAACCACCTTCGGCGGGTTTCGCGACAGTCACCATGCTCCCTGGGTCCGAACCGTGGTCAGGTTCCGTCAGACCGAAACAACCCACCCATTCACCTGTTGCGAGTTTGGGTAAATACTTTTCGCGCTGAGCTTCATTGCCATATGCGTGAATTGGGTGCATCACCAAGGACGACTGCACGCTCATTGCGGACCGATAACCGGAGTCAACGCGCTCAACTTCACGGGCCATGAGCCCATAGCAGACGTAATTCACATTCGAGCAGCCGTACTTTTCAGGCAATGTGGCACCAAGCATGCCGAGCGCACCGAACTCGTTCATGATCTCCCGATCAAAAGTCTCATTGCGATTCGCCATCAAGACCCTCGACATTAAGCGGTCCTGCGCGAAATCGTGCGCACTGTCTTTCACCATGCGCTCTTCTTCTGTGAGCTGTGAATCTAGGAATAGCGGATCCTCCCAGGAGAATCCAACTCGAACGTTACTCATGCCTGCGCCTCTTATCTGCTTTTTTAAAGTTTCGGATGCACCCTAATGCAGGCTCAGACCGACTGCAACGGCAATGAAACTATTCGTCTGCCTGTAGAAAAAGGCTAAACCAAGTGCCATTCGAACCTGTGCGCAAGTCCAGCTCGCCACCTATCTCTGCGACAAGTCGGTAGACGACAGAAAGTCCAATGCCTTGGTGCTCATCACCTTTGCTTGACTCTTTCGCGCCACGCAAATTGGTTAACACCGATTCGGGGAGCCCCGGTCCTGTGTCACTCACGCTGATTTCAAAACCATAATCCTCATTGCGAAAATGTTGATGGCTAAATTCCAACGTGACGCTCCCGCCATTCGCGGATGCTCCACCGGCATTTTTTAGCAGGTTGGTTAGTATTTGATGGAGTGCACCCTTGTCGACCTGAGTTTGGAAATTCTCGACGGAGGTTTTAAAACTAACGTCGATTTGGCGGGCTGCCAGGGCACCGGCCTGTAACGTGGCGATGTCCCTCAACCACGCGACTAAATCTAGATCGGTGAGCACACCAAGTTGTTCGACCTCGGTGGTTATACTCTCTGGAATGTCCCGAGCTCGGGCGAAGATTTGACCAGCACGATGCAACTCGCTGGTGATTAGCTGCAATTGCTCAGTTACGGTCGGATCGTCTTGTAACTTTAACTCTAGGATGTGCAGGTAGTTGTGGACAATGCTTAGTGGGTTGTTTGCCTCGTGAACGATCTCGCGGAGACGAGCTATCTCTTCTTCGCGATAGGTAGACAGCTGCCCGTCCTCAGCGGTTGGATTTTGTGGGTTCGGTAGCCTCCTAGAAAAAGCCTCGACGTAGAGTTGCAGAGCAGTGTCAACGTCGAGGTCATCGTCTGCATCGGCGACAAAAACGATGGCTGGCTCGCCATCGGTTGCGCGTAAAACTGCATTGTCGCACTCGAGACGTTGCATGAGTTGACGATCGACAACGGCGATATCGAAACTTTCAAGCAGCGTCACATTGGCGCCTGTACGAACAGCTTGTGCCACGCCACTGCTACGACTCGCACGTTGAACACTAAGCTCGCGATTTGGGAAGAGCTCGAACTTTTCAAGATCGTCACTCTGAACGAGCAGCAGTGGCGCCTTGGTAAACAGAGTGCGACTCACTTGAGTGTGCATCGATGCTAGCTCGCTAAAGTCAACACAACGTTGCAAGGCAGCCGTGGCTACGTTGATTTGTTGTCTAAGCCAAATACGATGAGACCAATCGACCTCATCGTCGATTTCGAGTGAAAGGTAAGCTAGGTGTTCACGAACCTTTCTGTCCGCTTGCGCTAAGAGGTCTCGGTAGTCTGAGACATTCAAACCCAGGAGCTCCCCTGCAAGTCGCTCATCACGGCCCAGTTCTATCGCATCTACGACGACGAAGATCTTGAGTTCTAACGCCGCGTCTTCGAGTAGGTCCGGACGCGCGCCGCGAAACTCAATTAAGTCTGCTAGGACAGGGTCAATGGGTATATGAACGCCTGACAGAGCTAAGAGTGCTCGTATTCGTTCATCGCGCGAGACTGCCTCTGCATTGGGGGTGGGTGGTAGAAAATGGTCTGCTAGAACTTCGGCGAGCTGCGCTGCGCGCAAAACAGTCGACCATTGATCGAGCGAGAGACGCGCACTGGTGGGCGTTGGTGAAACCGTCCAAACCTGCGCATCAGCCATGCCTTTAAGTTCATCGCTCGCAAGCCCATCCAGGCGTTCCCGCAACAAGCTCGTTTGCGCTGGTATTTGCAGAATTCGTAGCCAACGACTTAAAAGGTCGGCATCACTCGTAATCAGAGACAGCAGTCGGTCCATGTCAGTAGGACCTGGATCGACCAATTCGAGATATCTGTATATGACCGCGTCGGGGGTCACTGATGCGACTCCTTTCCAACACAGCTGCGCTAACCTTGCACAGCGCATGAAGCACCTGGTGTTAAAGCTTAGGTTCGACGCAACCGTTATCCTGCCCGGTCTCGTTTGAAGCTTACTGTCCTGCCCTATAGGTTGATTCTACCGTTCTCGCTTCGCTAGCTTTATCAGGAAGATGTAATGCACTGATTGATCTAAAATATTTATATATTTCAGTACGCTAAGCCAATTACCAAGATTGGTTCTATCGAAGAGTGTTGATTTCTGCTTTCAGTTGGAGCGCAGCCGTATTGGCAGCCTCAGCAAAGTCCACACCCTGACCTGCGTAGAGAATGCCACGCGAGCTGGAAATGACAAGCCCGTTGCCACTTTCTGTTAGCCCGTGCCGTAAAACTGCTGCAAGATTACCACCCTGGGCGCCTATGCCAGGGACTAATAGCGGCATGTCGGCCACGAGGGTCCGCACTCGACCAAGCTCCTCAGGGTAGGTTGCACCAGTCACCAGCATGCATTGTCCCGTCGAATTCCATTCTCTAACTCGTCTAGCGACTCGTTCAAATATCGGTGGTTCGTCAGAGTTTTGTAGCCAATCACTGTCTGCGTTGGAAGTGCGGCAGAGTATGGTGACGCCACGGTCTTTGTAATCCAAAAATGGTTGAATACTTTCGAGCCCTAGATATGGGTTCAGGGTGACCGTGTCGGCGTCGTAGCGCACAAACGCTTCTTTCGCGTAGTACGCTGCAGTGCTACCGATATCGCCTCGCTTAGCGTCCAGAATGATCACGTGATGAGGGTGATTCGTTCTGATGTATCTGATCAGGTCCGCAAGTTCGTTCTCTCGACCCGCAGCTGCAAAATGAGCAAACTGTGGTTTGAATGCACAACAAGCATCCGCCGTGGCATCAACGATGGCTGTACAGAAATCGTAAAAGTGGCGCTCTTGGCCGATATGCGCTGGAATTTTGTGCGCGTCCGGGTCAAGCCCGACACACACAAGCGATTCGTTTTTTTGCCACGCGGTATTCAATTTGTCGACGAACAATAGCGGTCCCCGTGTTGATATGCCCTTAAGTTTAAATTGATCTGCGCCACGTGTCCTATTGCGTCAGCTAATGCCAGAATTTTTCCGAGTTATCTGATGTCCATTTTTGGTATTTCCCTTAACCTTTTGAAATTTATAGTTTTATACTAGTGGCATGTTTATCGCATGATTTAGTCAAATCGATACGTATGAGAAGCTCGCGTAGGCAGACCGTGCCGCGCTTGACTGGGAGTAGTTCGGATGAGCGATAACGTCATTCACTTTAACAAGGCGCGTGTGCGCCGTTTTAGTCAGAACGACAAACGTGTACACCCGCGACTTGAGAGCGATGATCGACTCTTTACGCAAGTCGTGCTTGCGTCAGATCAGCCTGATCTCGTCGGCGTGACACTCTCGTGTACAGCGGTGAACATGTCTGTCGGCGGCATTCAGTTCCGTACTACTGAACCGGTACCTGTCGGCACGCTACTAGACCTTTGGGTTGATGTTGCGTCACGACCCGGTAAATTTTTCCTTGCCGGTGAGGTTCGATGGAGCCGACCGACTGGCGAAAATGATGAGAACGGGCATGAACTTCACTTCATTGGCGTGCAGCTAAAAACTGGTGCTGCCACTGATATTCTAGATTGGCGAGAATTTCACGGGGCAGCTTTCGCTCGATAGCGTACCGATGTATCACCCGACCCGTGACCCCGATCACACCTAATCCGATACTTCCGTCTCAGCCATTTCACTACCATCTTGGTGTAATTAGCACTCAGTAAAGCCCTCCAAGGTTAGACGGTGACGCAAGGCAACGTAGTCAGTATGCAGAGTGCAAAACGGAAGGAACCTATACTTCCGCCTGTCTACCAATCAGTCAGAAATCTCGCCCAACGGCACATCGAAAAGCTAATCAGCGGGTTGTTTGATAACACTGACGACGCGCTCTTCGAACTCGCGGATAAATCTCAATCTGATCATCAGCAAGAAATGTATTTTGATTCGATGCGCCACATCCGATTGCATCGCAAGACGATCGAAGAGAATTTTCTAACTGAGTTTGCCACGAATTTCGAGCGGTTACTTACCCCGGCCGATTCAGCAGACGTGGCTAGCGACGACTACGCATTAGTCAATCAGGACGAACTGGAAATGAGCGTTGCGGTCTCTGGCATTGCGTCGAAGGTCACGAGCATCTATAGCTTAGCGATCATGCAGCTCACAAAACGATTTGGTTCGGTGATCGCGCCGGTTGAAGTAACGGAACTCTTGAATCCACTCGGTCCTCATGCCCTTTCTTCGGCTTTCGCTACTGCGATGAGTGGCGTTGAGGTTCAAATCAAGATTCGCATTATCCTCATGAAACTATTCGAACGTTTTGTGATGGAGAGAATGGGCCCCGTTTACGAAGATGTGAACGCCAAATTTATCCAAGCAGGTGTCCTACCTGACCTTAAAAATACGGCTTTTAAGAATCGGTCTGGTATCGAATCACCTCGATCGAACGGCCAGTCGAGATCTGAGGCAAACGGTCAGTCGGTCCGGCAGGATGGCAATCAGAGCACTGGGAGTTTCGGTTTTCAAACTATTCAATCGTTGTTGGCAGGTACGCGAACGAGCGACAACTCTGGCATTCCTGGTCAGGGCACTGGCTCCGGTGCCTTGGGTAGTCCTGGTCAGCCGTTTATCACCATCCCATCGGACGATCTTCTGTCAGCCTTGTCTACGTTGCAGCAAGCAGTCAGCTTTGAAGGTGTCGACCCTGACCAAGCGCCATCACCCGCTGATGTGCGTGGGCTGTTGCTGACAAAAGCTGGGGAAGGCAAAGGTCTCGGACAGGCAGATGACGATACAGTCAATTTTGTCGGGATGTTGTTCGATTACATATTGAACGATCGTAACCTAGCAATTCCGATGAAAGCGCTCATTGGACGCCTGCAAATTCCGCTAGTGAAACTAGCTCTGCTTGATAAGAGCTTCTTTTCTAACAGTGCACACCCCGCTCGTCTCCTTCTAAACGAACTCTCAAGCGCAGGTATTGGCTGGAGTTCGAGCAAAGAACTCAAACGAGATGCTCTCTATGAAAAAATTGAACACGTCGTGGCAAAAGTGCTCGGAGCATTCGCAGACGACCCCAGTTTGTTCAACGATCTCCTGCATGAACTCCGGGCCTTTGTAGGTCAGGACACTCGGCGAAACGTACTGGTCGAGCAACGCGTTAAAGATACCGAACTCGGTAAAGCAAAAACCCGGGAAGCCAAACGTGCAGTGCAAATGCTGATCAACCAAAAGGCATGTGGCCTCCGTTTACCTGCAGAACTAGGTAAATTCTTGAGTGATGTGTGGAGTCGAGTCCTGACGCTACAGTGGGTAAAGTTTGGTGAAGACTCCCGCGAGTGGCAGCAAGGTGTCCACTCCTTGGACACGCTGCTATGGTCACTTCAACCACTGTCTGATCCCATCGATATTGATCAGCGAGATGAGCTGAAAATAGATCTTATTGGTGCGTTGCAGGCAGGCACAGGTGAACTTGGCACGCAAGAAGATGACACGGATGCGTTCTTTGAATGGCTCTCTAGCCACTTAGAGGAGCTATCCAACAGCGATCGTGCATTCGTTGAGGAAGATGTGCGACCTGAACCATCGACACCAACAGCGGAACTAGAAGAAATCGTCCTCACACAGTCCCTTCTTAAAGAGGTCCACTTAACGGATGCGGACGAAGCTAGCCTGAAGCTCTTTACTGAAGGCACCTGGGTAGAAATTCAAGCGCCAGAGAACACTCTGCGCTGCAAGCTTGCAACGGTTACTCAGCCGGACAGAAATTTTATCTTTGTGAATCGTCGAGGAATGAAAATTCTTGAAAAAAGCGTCCAAGAAATGTTGGAGCTTGTCGGTTCTGAGGAAATTCGGCTAATCGACGAGTCACAAGTGTTTGATCGCGCCCTTCAGTCCGTCATTGGCAATTTGCGCAAGCTGCACAGACAGGCATCCTAATTTAGGAACCTCTTACGGCTAGTTCTTGAGTTTCAGACGCCAGATCACGTTCTGCGAGAACACGCTCAACTGTCTCGACCGTAGTCACTGTTTGCCCATCAACTTCTATATTTACCAAGTCACCTACTTCAAGTTGACCGAGTGTTGTCCGCGATAAGGTTTCTGGAATGAGACTAACTTCGAACCAATTCTCGGCTCGATGCAATGATGAAACGGTGATACTCGCACCATCGAGGCCGATAAACCCCTTATGAAAAACGTACTTAAGCCATCGCGGTTCAAGCTCGAATCTAAGAACGTGATCGTGGCCTTTGACGGTACGATTCGTTAGCGGTGCTGTCGATGTCACATGCCCAGAAATGATGTGTCCACCAATTTCGTCGCCTACATGATAGGAGCGTTCAACATTCACGAGATCGCCGATGGATAACCCATCAAGATTAGTCGTTCTCAAGGATTCGGTGATTACGTCGAAATAAGCGCGGCCCTGATCAACACGCGTGACAGTTAGACATGTGCCATTAACTGCGACAGAAGCGCCTAATTGCAAGGCTTCGGTCATCGCACCCATGTCTAACACAAGCCGGATCAGATCGCCTTCATCGACAATCTCTTGGACGGAGACTAGATCTTGAACAATGCCTGTGAACATCGCAGCTACCTCAAAGCGAATTAGTTCAGATGATTGAATAGTACCAAAACGAAAAGACCGGCATATAGCCGGTCTTTCAATACGTTTTACAGCCTATTAGGTAGCTTCAGCAAGTCTCTGTAAGCGAATTTTCTCTCGATCGATGTAGGTGATCCACGAGGCGCAGATACGTTGATTGTTGGCATCTTCTTCCTTGCGAGATTCGTTACGACAGGAGACAAATGAGCCCCTCGCATCATTCAAGTTGTCTTGATTGAAAAGACACATACCACGTACGACATAAGTGCTTTGGCGCTTGGACAGACCGCCTTTGTTTAGTGCTCCGTTAGCGGCCGTTACACACTCCGAAAATTTATCAGCTTCGAGATATAGATAAGCTAGGCGTTCAAAAATTTTGCCATCATCAGCTAGCTTCGCAGCATTTTCGAAAACCGGTATCGCTTTGTCCACTTCCTGAGACAGTTGCCAGGCTTGACCAAGAGAACGCAAATTCTTCGCACTGCTCTCGACGATTTCTTCGCTGATTCCCTTTTCTAGGACGAGTGCTGCTCGATAAGGCACCTCTTCCTGCATCAACAAGCCCGCAAGGTTTGTTAAGTCTGTTTCCTTGGTTAGAAAGTCACCCGCGTATGCGGTCTGCATAGCATGTAGCTGACCTTTCTCGTTGCCTGTCGTGCCGTGAACTCCAGCAAGCTGTATCCAGTACTCTCGTTTTGGAAATTCTTGCACCAAAATCTCCAGGATTTCGAGGACTCGTGGCCAGTTCTCGTTCTCATAATGGAGGAAATTGGCAAGTTGCCACCAGTTTTCTTTAACCTTCGTGCCGCGTTCGATGGCCATATCGATGCCCATCTCAATTTGCACAATAGCCTTATCAAATTCCTTCATTTGATAGTAAACCTGGCCCATGAAGATCCGTGGATCTGGTCCAGGGTTATTCGCCTTGAGTATCCAGGTTTCCATGTAGTCCAAGGCGTCTTGGTAAGCCTCTTCAACAAAGCTTAGCTGCGCTAAGGTGTACAACGTAGTCGCTTCCAGACCCTCGGGTATATCTTCACCTTGGGCCACAACTAATTTGTATTGCTCGATTGCCTTTTTGTAATCCTCTTTCAAGAACCAGGCATAACCCAACATGTTGCGAACCTGCCCGACTTCGTTACCGTTAAATCTACGGCTACGGTTGAGCATTTCTTCTAAAAGCTCAATTGATAAGTTGAAGTCCTTAGCGTCAATTGCTTCCTGAGCCTCGGCCAATCGTTTGTACACCGATTCGCTCATCGATGGTACGCGTCTAGTTTTTTGCGGCTTTTTCTTTTCTTCAGCTGCTTGTGCTTCTGTGGAAAGCGCGGGCTGTAGTGCGATCACCACTAGAGCGGCGGTACATAGGGTTAGAAATTTGCGTAACTTTTTCATCTTTACACTCCTAGCCATCTTGTAATTCAAAGGTGATTCGATTTCGCACACCGGCGACATCGATAGCTTCACCGTTCACTACTTTGGGCTTGTATTTAAACTTGAGTGCGGCATTCATTGCTGCTCGGTCAAAAATGCCGGGCGGCTTAGATTCTATGACGACCGGATTGATTACTGCGCCGGTACGGGTCACGACAAATTCGAGGATTACATAGCCTTCTATACCTCTAGTTTGAGCGCGACGCGGATAGACTGGGGCAACCTTAACGATGGGAAGGTATTCACCATCGGAACTGAACCCCCCGCCACCAACGTTTAGATCCACATTGACATCAACGGCACCGACATCAACACCCGTCGATACATCCGAAGACTCAAACTGAGGCTTAGGCATATCTGGTGGAGGTTCGTCTGGTGGCGGTGGTGGCTTAGGCTTACGTTGTTTGGTCTGAATCTCTTCATCGTCCGTTAACCGAACCATGTCGAGGAGTTTACCTTTCACACCTTCGTCGATATTGGCTTCATCATTTGAGATGACGGCCTGCATGACGAGGAACAGTAGAAACGTAACTACCAATCCCAGTGCGACTCCGATTGCATATCTTACGATCATAGGTCTACCTAATTTTTCTCGGTGGAGATTGCTACTTCGCGTAATCCTGCAGCTCTTGCTGCGTTTAATACTGCCATCAATTTTTCGTTAGTCGATTGTTTATCCGCTTGGATAACCAAACCACCCTTTGGATTTTCTGCGTGCAGCTTCTCGATGTGCGCTCGAACTGTAGCGGGATCGACACGTTTTTTGTCAATCCAGATTTCGCCGTTCGGGCTAACGGCGATGAGCATTGAGACCGTTGGTTTTTGTTCAGCAGTCAGTGCATCTGGGCGTAACACCTGGATTCCGGATTGCTTGATGAACGTGGCGGTAACAATGAAAAAGATCAACATGATGAAGACCACATCCAACATCGGCGTCAGATTGATATCTGCGTTTTCATCCGACTGCCCTCTTCTTCGCATCTTTCTACGCATTGCGTACTCCTATGCTCGATCAGTGATCGAGAGTGAGGTGGTCTTCGAACAACTCTATCTCGAAGTCGACTTTGCCCCTCAAGTAGGTGCTGCCTACGAGACCTGAGAGTGCTGCAATCATGCCTGACATCGTTGGGATAGTCGCCATAGAAACTCCTGCCGCCATGGACCGAGCGTTGCCGCCCTGTGTGGCCATCGCATCAAAGACTGTAATCATCCCGGTAACCGTTCCAAGCAAACCGAACAACGGACATAACGCAACACAAGTCAGTATGATTGGAAGCGATCCCGTAATGCTGTCGGCAGCCTCCGAGATCAAACCCTCTCGCACTTGGTGTGCAGTCCATGATGTACGTTCCTCGCGGCCTTCCCATTTTTCTGTCGCACGTCGAACTAGGTCTTTGTGCTCAGTTTGAAAAAACCATATTCGTTCGAATATCAGCGTCCACATCAGAAATGTGATCATGGCGATGAGCCAAAGCACATCGCCTCCCATTTCCATGAAGCGGGTTATTGCTAAATAAGCGTCGCCTAACATATTGGCTGCTCCTTACCGAATCAGCCTCTAACCTAGAGGCTGTCCGTTTTTCTCTGCGTGTTCAGCAATAATGCCAGCACTTTGCTCTTCGATAACATGAATGACAGACTTTGACCGTGCATTCACAAGTGCGTGCAATAGCGTTGTCGGTATAGCGACACAAAGACCAAGTACTGTGGTCATAAGTGCTTTCGAGATACCACTTGCCATCGTTTTCGGATCACCGGCGCCAAACAGCGTAATCGCTTGGAAAGTCTCGATCATCCCAATAACCGTTCCTAACAAACCGGTTAACGGTGCCACGACTGAGATCACCTGAATGAGCGTAATGTTTCGCGTCAGTCGAGGGGTTTCCCCGAGAATCGCTTCGCCTAACTTCAACTCCAGCGTTTCGACGTCGACGTCTTTGTTTTCGTCATAAACCTTCAACACTCGACCAAGCGGGTTGTCGTCGCTCGGAGTAGGATTCTTTCGTTGGGCATTTACCTTAACGCCGACCATCGACAACGTGATAAGACGCTCGAGGGCGAGAAGCACACCTAGGAAACCACCGAGAATGATGATTGCGCCAACCGTGCCACCTTGACCGTCGCAAAACGGTAAATAGCATTCGGCAACTGCGCCGATTGAACCGATTTGCTCATCAAGCGTCGCAGCTTGGATCAAAAGGGCTAGCAAAGAGCCTCGTAGCGGATCAACAGAGAATTCGATGATCTCGCCTGGTGCGCCAGCCAAAACAGCTTCTGCAGTATCAACATGCCTGCCCGCAGGTTGTCGGGCTAGCTCAATGATTGCTTGTGTGTCAGGGTCCCACTGCAAGTACTGGTTATCACCGAGAAGTGCGTATGAGCCGACCCGGACAATATCGGTGGTGACCTTTTCACCCGAAAGCTTGGTGATGGTGCCTTGAAATCGGGCGACGTTGCCAGATTCAGTCATCTCACGCTGAAGTTCGAACCAGATTTCTTCCATCTCGTCGATGGTAGCTAGCTTGCTCGCGGTGCCCATGTCTTTGGCCAACTGACCAAGCCAGTCGCCTCGATCTGGGTATTGAGAAGAGATGAGCGACGCTTCAAACAATCCACGTGTATCACCAGCGACCTGCTGTAGCACACCAAACAGTTCCCGCAAAGAGCCAAGACGTTTATCTAGCTGTTCGGTTAGGTCACCAATTCGAATTTCATTCTCTTCAAACTGTGTCTCTAGGCGATCAGAACGTCGCTCTTCGCGTGTGCGCTCTGCTTCAGCGTCGCGCAGTAGTTGCGCTTGAGCTGCTTTCTCATTCGTGAAGCGTTGTTCGCGCTCCCTATGGAGCTGAGACTCAACAACACGACGATCTTTGACGTTGCCGAGCAACTCTTCCAGAGAGTTTGCTTCGATAACTTCAAGATCAGACGCTACGGCTGCATCTTCTGCAGCAGCTTCCTGAGCGTTGGCTAGTGGTAGCCATGCGAATAACGCAGCGACCAGAATTGATTGTGTGAATTTTCCGATATTCATTCTCATTGTGCTGCCTCCGCGCCGTGGACCGGAATGCTAAACATGTCCTGAGTCGCTTGCTGCCTGGCCATGCGAATACCTTGGCGAACGGAAGCCTGGTAGTCATCGCCGATAGGCTCGTAGGCCTTACTGTTTTTGTTATACATACCTGATTCGCCACCATCGGGAGTTTGGTAAACCAAAGCAACTCGACCGACTTTCAGGATGTCGACCTTGCGTTCCGTACCGGCGATTTCAATGGTATCGCCATAGGTTTCCATGGTGCGGCCATATTCATTTTCGATTTGGTAGGCGCGCAATACCTGAGAAAACTTCTCTGATACAGCAACGTCAGCTCGGTCCATCATTTCGCGAAGTCGTTCAATACGTTCAGAACGCTCCTTCAAGAGAAATGGCATGTCGAGATTCACGAACTGCTCTAGACCATCGATCATGCGCAACATCAGCGGCGTAATCTGACGCTCGATAACCGTGACCTTGTCAATGGATGCACTAAGCTCGCTCATTTCACGTTCTTGGTTGCCTATCTGCTTCTCAAGCTGGCGGTTGTACACGCGCAAGCCTTCGATTTCTTTGAGCACGGTTTTGTACTCATTAAGCAACTTCCGCGTCTCCTCATTCAAAGAATCAATCTTTGTTTGAGAACGCAGGGCTGCCTGGTTCATTTGATCAGCCACCTGAAAAATATCGGTAAGAGTAGTGGCGTTTGACGATGCGCTTAAGAGTGTCATCGTCATGCCGATGACGATCGCCCCCAAGCGATGTATCGGTTGCCTACTCCGAGGCTTGTGCATGCTTTTTTTCATTACAACTTCCTACTGGAAAGATCCGTTCAAATCGATCGTTGGTTAGTTTTCATTTGCTGCCAGTTTAACGGTCAGCTTACCCACGTTCCTTTAGCCCTTTACTTAATACTTCTCAGCCTTTCGTAAAGGTTTACAACAACAAAACCATACCCGTACAGCGCAAGTGGTGGGGTAAAAAATGTCCCCCAGCTCTGTTGAACTGCTACGCGTGCGGCTTGTGTTTTATTCTTACCCTGATTGGCTACCTGTCTAGTTTTGAGAACAATTGCTCTAGCTATTGCCCCTGCCATGACGTAGTAACGGCCTCCGGGATTCACGGGGAAAAAAGATTCGCCCGCCCCATTCCGTGTGGCGAAGGATCACGAAACGCCCATAAGAAGTCAAGCGCGCACAACGTGAAAATCGGTTGATCCGCGCTCAATTGTGAGACCCCAAAGTCGCATCGCTAGTCAAGGATCCTTAATTCAGGTGCTCGCCAAACAAAGCGAGCGTTCGTTCAAGGGCAAGATCTGCGGCGGGCGCATTAAAGCTGCCTCGATGATTGCAGTTAAAACCATGGTCCGCGTCATAAACATATACCGGTGTGTCCGGTTGGGCTGAGCGAACTGATTCTACGTCACTCATCGGTATGTGTGCGTCTAACTCACCGAAATGCATGATGATCGGACAGACCGGGGATTTGTCCATCTGCCCTGCTACGCCGCCACCATAATACGAAGATGCTGCACTGACGCCTTGTAGCGTGCACGCCGATAGCCAGGTTAAAAGCCCACCGAAACAATACCCAACAACGCCTACTTTACCGTGCTCGCCAGCCGCGTTTACCGCGGTTTGGACGTCACCGAGCGCCAGAGCGTGGTCTAGCTTCTGGAAAGCAAGCTCGATGCCTTTACCCATGTCAGCCTCTTCGTAGCCGAGTTCGATGTCTTTTTCTATGCGATCGAAAATCTTTGGTGCGATCGCGTAATAGCCCTTATTTGCGTAGCCATCAGTGACTTCCCGAATGTGGCTATTGACGCCAAATATTTCCTGGATCACCACAACTGCACCCTTGGGCGCATCTGCAGGTTCCGCGACGTAGGCTCCGAGTTGAAACCCGTCTGCGGCTTCTAGCGTGACATTTACTCCCATACCTAATCTCCTAAGACAAAGAGCGAAAACACTACGCATCAAGCGTTTGAAGAGCAACCATCTTGCTCGAGAATCCGCTTGCAGTTGATGTGACTTCTTACCCTAACCCCTGCATCGGCGAGTCCATATAAATTGAACTCTGGATAGAATACTCTTACGCCCTTCGCAGCCTGCCCATTAGCTCTCGTCCACCATGCCAAACGTTATACTAGTTGTAGAGGACGAACCCACGATCAGGGAGTTGCTCGGATTTACGTTGCAGCGCGCTGGATTCGAGGCCCTGGAGGCTGAAAGTGCAGAAGCCGCCCTAAAAACGTTGCACCAGACTAACCCAAATCTAGCGATTGTTGACTGGATGCTGCCTGGTATGAGCGGCATCGACCTCGCTTATCGCTTGCGTCAAGACCGCCTTCTGTCTTCACTACCTATTATCATGCTAACGGCGAAAGGTGAGGAGCAGGATAAGCTACGTAGTTTCGAATCTGGTGTTGACGACTATGTCACAAAGCCGTTTTCGCCCAGAGAGCTCATCGCCAGGGTTAACGCTTTATTGCGGCGTAGTGGTGAGGGAGAACGAACAACAATCTCGGCGTCAGGCATCGTCCTAGATGTGGGAGAACACCGAATCAACATCAATGGCGAACCAGAACATTTCGGACCAACTGAGTATCGACTGCTCGCGTTTCTAATGGCTCACCCAGAGCGCGTATTCGATCGTGAACAGCTACTCAATCGAGTCTGGGGGCGCAGCATTTATGTCGACGACCGAACTGTTGATGTGCACGTGCTGCGAATTCGAAAGATCTTGAAGAAGCACAAACTTGACGGGCTCATCCAAACCGTTCGCGGCGTTGGCTATCGTTTTTCTGTAGGTAGTGACGCTTCAGTCAACTCGAAATGAATGAATGTAGCTAGAAAGATGGTAACCACACCATATGCCCATGGCGCGAAAAGCGTGACGCATCCAGTGGCAAGCCAAAGGTAAACCAGTACAACGTTCGAGGGGCCGTGTCTTCGCAGCCCCGCAAATTGACGTTTTGCCGTAGAGTTAGTGACTCTTTTCTGTGTTTGTTTAGCTAACTTCAAACCGTCTCTCGTGGACCATCCCAATGCATGGCAGTCATGGCCTAGCTTATCTGTTTTGTCCAAAAAATTGGAGTGCCCTTACGGCCATGCGTTGATCACTTTGTTAGTTTTCAAGCCTAGGAAACAACTAGACATCTGTGTGGAGTCAGTGTTTATTGCGCCGCACGAAATCAAACAGTTTGCGAGGTTGGGATGGCGTTAGCGGCGATTCTTTGGGATTTTGGTGGCGTATTTACCACGAGTCCATTTGAAGGCTTTAACAAGTTAGAAGATAGCCAGGGTATTCCGCGGGATTTCATACGCACTCTAAATGCGACGAACCCGGACACGAATGCTTGGGCACAGTTTGAATCCAGCGCCATCAGTTTAGATGAGTTCGATGTTCTATTTGCCACTGAATCGAAAGCTGCTGGGCACGAGATACCTGGTAAAGAGGTTGTCGCTCGTTTGAGCGGAGAGCTTAGACCTAGAATGATCGCGGTTTTAAAAGCCGTAAAACAGCACGTCAAGGTCGCATGCATAACTAACAACGTCAAAGCGGGCGAAGGCCCCGGAATGAGTCGAAGCAATGAAAAAGCGAGTGCGGTTGCGAACGTCATGTCGCTCTTCGACCTGGTTGTTGAATCCAGTGTGGAAGGCATCCGCAAGCCGAATCCAGAGATCTACAAGCTGACGTGTGAACGGCTCGGTGTCGCCACAGAAGAATCCTTGTTTTTGGATGACCTTGGGATAAACCTAAAACCGGCACGTGAGTTGGGAATGCAAACCATCAAGGTCCTCAATGAGAATCAAGCTATTGAAGATTTGGCTAGAATGACCGGTTTTGACCTACCCTAGTTTTTTGCCTCGATGCTCGGTGCCGATTCGCTCGAGGTAAGCTGAGCTACCTCTTTTAAGGATGGGATCGACGGTGCAGCCCCCTCTTTCGTCACTGCTAGTGCGCCAGCAGCAGCGCCGTACAGCAATGCTGTTTCAAGAGAGGTGCCGCTAACCAGGTTGGCCATAAAGTAGCCAACAAACGCGTCGCCCGCCGCTGTTTCATCGACAGAATCCACTTGGAAGGCTGGCAAAAAACCGCTCGTCGATCCTTCACTGGTTGGCGCTGCGTAGTGCAGACCCTCCCTACCTAGCGTCATCACCACCGTTGTCCTAGGAAATCGGTCTGATAGTGTGGCAAATGCTGCTTCTGATGAACTGTCACCCGACAAGGCCATAGCTTCTGCTTCGTTGACAATCAGTACGTCAGTCAGTTCGATGGGTAGTGCTCGAACTGATTCATCCGCTGGCGCTAAGTTGATGGCGATTCGAAGGTCTCGAGCGCTCGCATCTCGAATAATCTGATCTATAGCGTTGGTTTCATGCTGCAGGAGGAGCAAATCGCCGGGTTGTGCTTCAGCGAAACTGTCATTCCATTGATGCGGTTCTAGAATTCGATTGCTCCCGCCGTGAATGATGATCGCGTTTTGGCCAGTTAGATCTACCTGAATGAAAGCATGACCGGTAGGAGTCGCCGTACGAGCTATGCGCTCTGTATTAACACCACGTTCGGCCAGACACGCAACAAGATCAGCACCATCGGGACCTATGTTGCCAACATGTTGGACCTCGCAACCAGCCTCGGCCGCGGCAATTGATTGATTTAGACCTTTCCCCCCTGGAAAAACTTCTCGGCGAGAACTCGCGAGAGTTTCCCCAGAGCAGACCAGGCTGGGTACTGTGTAGACATAGTCGATGCACAGTGACCCAACGTTGATCAGCTTACTCATTTTGCTAGCCTAAGCTGGGTGAGCGAGCTCCTTGGCAGCATCCTGTACCGCGCGGATGATCTTGTCGTAGCCTGTGCAGCGACAGAGATTACCGGCGAGCCAATAGCGAATGGTCGTTTCATCCGGATCAGGGTTTTTTTCCAACAACGCTTTGCTGGCAACGATAAATCCTGGCGTGCAAATACCACATTGCAGAGCAGCATGTTCCAAGAATTTTTGTTGTAGTGGGTGTAACTCATCACCAGCAATCCCTTCGATGGTCTCGACCGCTTTGTCTTGCGCCTCCGCCCCTAGCATCAAACAAGAACAAACAAGGCGTCCGTCGACAATCACTGAGCACGCACCACAATCACCTGTGGCGCAGCCTTCTTTTGTTCCGGTTAGACCAAGCTCGTCGCGCAATACATCCAATAAAGATTGATTGGCATCACAAAGGAACTCTTGCGATTGACCGTTGATATTGGTTTCTACGTGTATTCTTGGCATGACTAACCTCCTGTTGCTCTTGACTGGGCGATTGCTGCCGCTCGGCGACACAAGACGGCGACTACCTTGCGTCGATACTCTGCAGTGCCACGTTTATCTGAAATTGGTGAGGAAGCATCTGTACATGCTTCACCTGCTGCTTGCAGAGCCGCCTCTTCCAGCTGAGTTCCGACGAGCGCTGCAGCAGCTGCAGGCACAATCAGCGGTGTCGGGGCAACCGCGCCGATTCCGACCTTAGCCGCGCTGCAAGTACCGTCACTCTCAATTGTTAGGCTCACGCCACATCCTGCAACAGCAATGTCCATTTCAGTACGCGGAATAAAACGCAAATAAGCATCGCGACTGTTGGCGCTAGGTGTAGCTATTTTTAATCCGAGAAGAAATTCGCCATCGGCTAAAGCGTTTTGCCCCACGCCGGTAACAAAGTCTTCAACGGCGATTTGTCTGCCGCCGTCAGTGTTCGCGATGTCACAAACTGCCCCAACAGCGATCATTGCTGGGATGCTATCACCGGCAGGTGACGCGTTGCATAGATTGCCACCCATGGTCGCTCGACCTTGCACTTGGGTGCTGCCAATCAAATCCGATGCTTCAATTAGCCCAGGTAACAGCCCCTTAAGCTCCTGATTTTCATAAAGAGCCGCGCTTGGAATTGCAGCACCGATGTAGATTTCGTCAGCGCCGATATCGAGCCGATTGGTTTCGCCGATTCGCTTAATATCAACAATTGTTCTCGGACTAGCGTCCGCTGACCGCATTTGCACCAGTAGGTCGGTGCCCCCAGCGAGGATCTGAGCCGGTTCGCCACTTTGGGCGTGCTCCGTCAAAACCGAAATACATTCCGCAACGGATTGCGGTGCCACGTAGGCATATGCCCCCATGTAGTCCTCCCTCTAGTTCCAAATAGGATTTAAAAACAAATCCAACAAAAAATAATCGAAGCACGCGAATCTAACACGACATGGTCGCCTCCGGAAGATGCCCGCCGACGAGTCGATGAAAAAGAAAAGGAAAAGACATTAGAATATCAAACCGACAAGACTGCTAAGAGCAATTCATGCGACAGACTGAAGCCCGAGGGAAACGAGATGAGGATCAGGACTTAGCCGATCACATAACTTCGCTGATAAATCGTTGGTCAGAAGGCTTGCAAAGGTCTGACTTCGACGCGGTTTGGCTTGCCGCTGGTGAAGCGCACAACTACTTCCAAGACGACCACGGTCCGAGTTTTAAGCCCAATCCGTACTTTACCCAACTGGTCGATCCAACCTTTGCTCATGCCGGGGCGCACTGTTTCATTAAGCCTGGGCAAAAACCTCATCTCTTTGTCTTACAGCCAACTGACTACTGGTATGCCCCTGGCCAGCTACCGGATTACCTTTCCCCTCACGTTGAGCTTTCTGTGTTTAGTACCAGCGAAGAGCTGCTTGCGGCCTGTCGAGGCATCCAAACCGCGAATAGTTCATGTGCCTACATTGGTCAAGAAATGGGCAACGAATCTCTCGGTACGCCTAACCCCGCGAATCTGCTTGCATATATGGATTACCACAGGGCAACCAAATCCGAGTACGAGTTAACTTTGATGCGCAAGGCCAGTGAAATTGGGGTCAAAGGCCATCTTGCTGCAGAACGCACCTTTACTACTGGCGGCAGCGAGTTTGATATTCACATGGCGTACCTCCAAGCCTCTGGACAAACCGAGCTTGAAATTCCGTATGGAAATATCGTTGCCCTGAATGAACACGGGGCGACTCTGCACTATCAGTTCCAAGAGCGCTCGCCCCCGTCACCGGTGCGGAGCTTACTAATTGACGCTGGAGGTAACTACGCGGGGTATGCGAGTGATATCACCAGGACCTACACAATGGATCCGTCGTCGGATTTCGCCGGACTCATCGCCTCGATGCAAATCCACCAGGACAAGATCATTGCTGGTATTCGGACGGGCGAAAGCTATGCACAACTACATGAATCAATGCATCGAAGTCTGGCAAGCGTTTTAGCCGACGCTGGCCTTGTAAACTGTAGCGCCGATGAAGCGTTTGCCCTGGGTATTACAGAGAAATTCTGCCCACATGGTCTCGGGCATCTTCTAGGCATCCAAGTTCACGATGTGGGTGGACATCTTGCCGATGACACAGGTCAGGAAGCCCCTCCTCCGAGTAACTATCCGAGTCTGCGCTTTACCCGTGATATAGAAGTTAATCAGGTATTCACGATCGAGCCCGGCCTGTACTTTATCGAATCACTCTTGGCCGAGTTAAAAACATCGAACGCAGATATCAACTGGCCATTAGTTGATGAGCTCACCGTTTTTGGTGGCATTAGAATCGAAGACAACATTCGTGTTCTCGATGATGGCACTGAAAATTTGACCCGCGATGCATGGCAAAAGGTGACCCTGGCGAGCTAGGAGCATCATGAAAAACTCTAAACCAACTATCACTCCAGAAAGATTGGCGGCGAGCCCATCACTACTCGGTACGCCGCCTGCTGATATGAGCTTTGCCCCTGGTGGTCGTTTTGCGGTTTTCAGGGGACCAGATATAACCGACCGTGAGCGCTTCAACTTGTATCGAGTCGATCTCGAAACCATGGAGCAGTCCGTGTGGCTCGACAGCCGAATGTTGCGAGAAACAACTTCCGATGTATCTGAATTGAGTGCGGAAGAAAGAGCCCAACGAGAACGACGACGGGACTTCAGTCATGGTATCAGCAGCTATCTTTGGCGACCCGAATCCGAGCAAATATTGCTGCCCATCGACGGCCAGGCGTTTCTCGTATCAACGGCGCAACTGAGTGGTGCAACTGAATTAGTCCCACAAATGCTCTGTCCACGTAATTCTCGGCAGTTAGGATTTTCGTGGTCTAAGACGGGACGTTTTCTGAGCTTTGTTCGAAATCGAGACCTGCACTTTCTAGATGTCCCTCGTGATGGTGAAAACTCTCAACCGATAGAAGTGCGGGTAACATCAGACGCATCTGAGACTGTGCAGAATGGCCTCCCAGATTTTCTTGCAGCTGAGGAGATGCATCGATTCACGGGCCATTGGTGGTCACCGGATGAGAAGAAAATCTTCTACACGAGGACGGACGAAAGTGGTGTCGCAATTAGTCATCGTTTAGAAATCGATGCAGGGGGTGCTCGAACCGTACCGCAACGCTACCCTTTTGCCGGTGCGCAGAACCCTTCCGTCGAACTTTGGTGCTACGAGTTGGACTCAGGCAAAACGAGGTGTCTTTACACAACCGTGGATGCCGATGAATACCTTGCACGTGTCTATCCGCTTGAGAACGGTGTCATGGTGCTCATCCAAGACCGACTGCAGCACTCTCTCACTTATAGACTCATTCCGCCTGATAGTGATTTAACGAATTCACCATGCGTGTTTTCCGAAACAAGTGAGACGTGGGTGAACCTAACCGACGACTTCCTACAGGTGGACGGTACATTTATCACAACGGATGAATCTCTCGGAACTCGCCAAATAGTTGAATTCGGGGTTGATGGAGAAACTAGGCGGTATGACGGAATAACGCACACATCCGCCGTTCTGCATGCGGATGAGCACCGGGTCATTGCAACAGGTTGGCAAGAGAGTCCGACGGAGAATCACCTATATGTGTTTCAGCGCGATAGCGGCAAATGTCATCAAGTAACGACTCGAAAAGCTTGGCATGATTTAACAATTGACTTCACGGGCCAATATTACATCGATCGATTGTCGAGCCAAGACGAACCGCTCCGCATAGAGTACGCCGCCCTACCCCACGTAGATGAGCAAGAGACTTCGCCGCGTACCATTTACAGTCAAAAGGAAGATCCGAATCACCCCTATGCGTCGTTAATGGAAACCCACATTGCAGGAACCATCGACCATCTGGGCGCGGAAGACGGGCACGAGCTCTATTATCGAGTTACGCCACCTACGGACATGAAAGAAGGCGAGAGATACCCGGTTATTTTGTATGTCTACGGTGGGCCTGGCGCACAAAAAGTTCGTAACGAATGGAACCCGTTACTGAATCAGATGTTCGCGCAACACGGCTTCGGTGTATTCGAGCTAGACAATCGCGGCTCTACAAATCGCGGTCGAGATTTTGAGGCGCCTTTGTATCAGGGAATGGGGGATGTAGAAGTTCGCGATCAGCTACTGATATTTGACGTCCTTGCTAACGTGCCTTGGGCCGATAAGTCAAAAGTAGGTGTCTTTGGTCACAGTTACGGTGGTTACATGAGCTTGCTGTTGATGTGTCAAGCTGATGATCGATTTGCCGCTGGGGTAGCCGTTGCTCCGGTTTGCGATTGGTCACTCTACGACTCTCATTACACAGAACGGTACATGAGTACACCTGAACTCAACGCCGACGGTTATCTTGCAGGCAATGTACTGAGCCACCTTGAGAAGCTGAACAGACCCCTGTTACTGATGCATGGTATGGCGGACGATAATGTGCTGTTCACCAATAGCACGATGATTATGGCTGAACTACAGCGGTTGAATAAGTCATTTGAGTTGATGACCTACCCTGGGGCAAAACACTCAATGCAGGAAACTACGGTGACCGTGCACCGCTTCAATCAAATCTTGCGTTTCTTTGCTGCAGAGTTCGGATCGTAGCGATCGCTGGGTCTCCGAGAATCCAACTTGGGCAGATTTATTTCGAGTCTGCCCGAGGAAAGAGTCGGAAAAAATTATCTCGGGTCAGGACGGCAATCTCAGCTAGGGTTTGACCGCGCAAGTCGGCCACGTATTGCGCCGTATGTGCGACAAAAGCCGGCTCGTTAGTCTTACCTCTGTTTGGCACCGGAGCGAGCCAAGGTGCATCTGTTTCGATCAGCAATCTTTCACTTGGTACGCGCCGCGCGACGTCACGGACATTCTCCGCATTCTTGAAGGTGACGATACCTGAGATAGAAATGTAGTAGCCAAGGGCCAAGGCCTTCTCAGCCATATCCCAGTTTTCAGTAAAGCAGTGCAGAACACCGGTGACCCGCGGAAATTCATGTAGCACCGAGAGGGTGTCTTCTACAGCAGCTCTGGTGTGGATGATTACGGGCAGGTTCTCGGCGTGAGCAACTTCCATCTGATACCTAAAACCGTCTAGCTGTAACTTGCGGGTCGCGTCATCGGCATCGTAAAAGTAGTCCAAACCAGTCTCACCGATCGCAACGATGCGAGGATGTGGTAGATGGTCATGTAGCCACTTCGGTCTGCCGCTGGCGTTGCCAGGGTGTTCTCCAACGCTAGCCCAAATGCCAGAATTGCCGTCCGCGCACTCGAGAACTTCGGAAAAGCGGTCTGCCTCAACGCCGATACAGAGCATCGTGTCTACGTTTGCAGCTCTTGCGCGGGCGATAGCTTCGGGTGTGTCATCCAAATAATTGAGATGGCAGTGCGAATCGACAAACTGCAATGGCACCACGAGCTGAGGGAAATTACATTGTGTGGGTATGGCGATCCGACTGGAGCGCACCCGCCAGATAGGTTTCTATCTTGCTACGGGCCATATCGTCGTGATCGTTGAACTGGACACCAATTCCTGCAGTTCGATTGCCTTGAGCACCCTTCGGTGTGATCCAGACTACTTTACCGGCGACAGGGATCTTTTCGGCTTCATCCATAAGGTTTAGCAGCATGAATACTTCGTCACCGAGCTCATATTCCTTCTTTGTCGGAATGAACAGTCCGCCATTCTTAACGAATGGCATATAAGCTGCGTAAAGAACAGCCTTATCCTTGATTGCCAGGGATAAAATACCGTTGCGAACGCCTCTTTTACCCGCTGTACTTGCTGTAGCCGACATAGAACGAAATCCAGTTCATCAGACATCAATACTGGTTGTCCAGCAAGAGCCTGTCAATGGACAACAACGGAACTAGATCACATCTAGGACCCTGGGTTACCTGATTTGCGCCAGCCCTGAGTGAGATCTTCAAGCAATAGCGTTTCGTTGGCAGCATTGCTGGATAGAAGTTGACGCCGAACATCCAAGATTTTCTCACCAATTCTCTGTAGACCTTCAGCCGCTGTTTTCCGTTCATCTTCTGGTCCTCGCCCAGATAACGAATCGGCAGTAAGCCTGACTGTGTGCCTATACCAACGCGCTAGGAAGTCTGTCGTGGTGAGGTCTTCGGCTTTGACAATTTGTCCCAGGGTAGATTGTTGGAGTTGAGCAAGAAGTGCCGTAATTGGCATACTTTCGTTGTCATAGAGAAGCGGCGCAAATCCAGCATCAGCAAACCGGTCTGAGTCCACAGCGTCGTTCCTTTCTTGTAACCACCGCAAAGCGAGGTTTGCATCAGGCCGAACATTCCAGCGCTGGCAGCGACTGCGTATTGTCGGCATCAATTTCGCCCAATGTTCGGTAGCGAGCACAATGTGGGTATTACCAGGTGGCTCCTCGAGGGTTTTCAGAAGCGCATTGGCGGCATTGGCGTTGAGTCGATCAGCGTGCAAAACCAAGGCGACTTTCCTAGGTGCTGACTGGACCGTATGCACTGCAAATTCGTTGATACGGCGAATCTGGTCGATTTTTAATACTGCACCTTCCGGCTCTATCCAGCGGACATCCTGGTGAGCAAGCTGGGACGGTATCTGCTCAGGATCTAGTTCCGCAACAATTTGTACAACGCGTTCGGAGAGCGATGCTAGCCCCCACCCTGTTGGACAGACCAAGGCGATAGCGTTAGGTAACCGGCCCCTCGATAACACATTCTCGAGCTGATCCAATACCACGACATGCCAAGGCAGTGTCTCTACAAATTTAGACTCTGGATCTACCTCTGGATCTACCTCGGCCACCCTAGCTGCCCGAACCTTGCACTAGGGCTGAGTCGACATATCTTTCAAATAGCGTGCGGACGCTTGCTTGGACAGCATCAAGCTCAGCGCTGGCATCGATAATATTGATGCGAGGCTGCTCACGGGCAAGATCGAGATAGCCCTCCCGAACAGCTTTAAAGAATTCGTACTGCTCTCGTTCCAGCCGGTCGTGCTCTCGGTTCGCGATGCGTTCGGCGCCGATTTCCGGTGACACATCAAAATATAGGGTCAGATCGGGCTCAAGTCCTTCCTGAACCCAATCTCGCAAGGTATCGATGATGCCGCGATCAAGACCGCGTGCGGCGCCTTGGTAGGCATAGCTGGCGTCAGTGAAACGATCACAGACTACCCACTCACCATTAGCTAGGCGAGGTTGGATAATGTTTTTTACGTGCTGTCTTCGAGCAGCAAAGATAAGTAGAAGCTCGGTTAAGTCATCTACTTCCTCGTCCCGCGGCTGTAAAACTATCTCCCTCAAGTCTTCAGCGAGACTAGTGCCACCCGGCTCCCGGGTGTTGTGGTAGGGGATATTGCGTGCATCCAGAACTTCGTTAAGTACTTGAATGTTCGTGGACTTCCCCGCGCCCTCGGAACCTTCAACTGTTACGAATCGTGCTTGTTTTGGAGTAGCCATATCCTATTCTGCCCTCAGTTGGTATTTTCGGACAGCTGCGTTGTGCTCTTCAAGCGTTCTTGAAAATTGACTACCGCCATCACCACGCGCGACAAAATAAACATAGTCACCCGACTCCGGTTGCGCAGCAGCGAGCAATGATGCAATGGATGGAAGTGCAATAGGTGTTGGGGGTAATCCCTTTACCTTGTAGGTGTTATAGGGGGATTCAATGGCTAAGTCCCTTCTACGCAAATCGCCATCGAAACTCGAACCCAAGGCATAGATTACGGTTGGGTCCGTTTGGAGTCGCATGTTCAATTCTAGGCGTCGGTGGAAGACCTGACTGATTTGGCGTCGATCTTCGGGTTTACCGGTCTCTTTTTCTATTATTGATGCCAAGGTTAATAACGCCTCCGGGTTGGCAAGTGGACCTTCGTACCGCTCCTGCCACGAATCAGCCAATGCTTGTGCCATCGCCTCATGAGCACGGCGTAACATCGCGGCTACAGTCGTACCTCGGGTAAATTGGTACGTGTTAGGTAAGAAGTATCCTTCCGCGAACGGGATAGAGAGACCTAGATGGTCCGAGATATTTGTTTCGTCAACCCCAAGCGGCAGTCTAATTAGTCGTGGATCGTTGTTGAGTTGAAGTAGCAGTTCACGCAGTGTTATGCCATCAACGATAGTCACTTTGTGTTGCACGACCTCACCGCTCACCAGTTTTGTCAAAAGCGCTGTAGGGGTTAAGCCAGGATTGAGTTGGTATTCGCCAGCTTGTAGGCGATCCGTGTTCCGGGTCAATTCAATGAGGATACGGAAATATGTGGCATGCGAGAGTACACCGAGTTCGCGCAGCTCTGCGATGACATGGTAGGCACCGCGTCCTTTCTGTAACTCATAGGTAATTGGTATCAAGACTGGCAGCGGTTGCTGACGCCATTGGCTGTATTGCCAAATAGTCACAACAAGACCTAGAACGACAACGCTCAAGGTAGCGAGCGCAAGCTTTGTGAATGGCGTAAGTACGGTGGTCAACCGAACCGACTGTTAAACGGTACCGAAGATAAGGGTTCCGTTGGTCCCACCGAAGCCGAATGAATTGCTCGCGGCAGAGCGTATCGAAACATCCCGAGCTTCATTAGGGACATAGTCCAAATCGCATTCCGGGCTGGGATCGTGCAGATTTATCGTTGGTGCGATTTTTTGGTCACGGAGGCTCAAGATGGTGAAGATCGCCTCGACTGATCCTGCCGCGCCGAGTAAGTGGCCGATCATCGATTTCGTTGAACTGACAAGCACATCTGGATTGTCCCCAAATACCGACTTCACACCCTTGGTTTCTGCAACATCGCCCAGTGGCGTGGATGTCCCGTGTGCGTTGAGATAACCGACCTCTTCTGGGTTGAGTTGCGCGTCCTTCAGGGCATTACGCATTGCGCACGCACCACCTTCGCCGTTCTCAGCCGGTCCGGTGATATGGAATGCATCCGCACTCATGCCGAAACCTTGGACTTCGGCATAGATGTCAGCGCCGCGCGCTTTTGCCCGCTCGTACTCTTCTAGTACGAGCACACCCGCACCATCACCGAGGACAAAGCCATCTCTGTTTTCGTCCCAAGGTCGGCTAGCAAGCTCGGGTTCGTCATTACGCGTCGAGAGTGCCTTCATTGAGTGGAAAGCAGCAACAGTTATCGGCGAAGTTGCATATTCACTGCCACCCACGACCATCACATCTGCTTCGCCGTATTGAATCATCCGGGTGCCAAAACCGATGTTGTGTGTTCCAGTTGTACATGCCGTCACAACGGCAATGTTCGGACCCTTGAAGCCGAAGCGGATCGACAAATTACCTGCAATCATATTGATGACAGAACCTGGCACGAAAAAGGGTGAGACTCGTCGCGGGCCGCTGTTAACAAGCGTTGAGTGGGTATCCTCGATCAGGTTTATGCCACCAATACCTGAACCGATGGCAATACCGATGCGATCTGCATCATCAGGGTGCTCTTCTAGGCCTGCATCGCCAATGGCTTGAATACCCGCTGCCATGCCCAATTGGATGAAGGGATCAAGGCGTCGAGCTTCTTTGGCGGTCATGTACTCTGTAACGTCAAAATCTTTGACTGGCGCGCAGATTTTTACACCAAAGTTTTCGGTGTCGAAGTATTCGTTGTAGCCGACCCCACTTGTGCCAGCCAACGCCGCAGACCAAGAACTGGCCACGGTGTTGCCCAGGGGCGAAATCATCCCGATGCCAGTTACGACAACCCTTCTTCTACTCATGTCCCTTCTTAACCACCTTCAAGCTGTTCAACAACGATACCTTCTTGGCGCTGTCAGTCCAACTTTCGACTAACATTACGCCTCTCTGCACGCACCATACATCACAAGACAATGGCAATGGGCCAGCTGTGCCGGGGTCCAAGCGCGTACAGAAAGACAAACCGGACCTTGGAAGGTCCGGTTGTACAAGGTTCAGCTCTAAAGTTGACTACTGGTGGGCTAGGACGTAGTCGATGGCTTCTTTAACTGTGGTTATCTTCTCAGCTTCTTCATCAGGAATTTCGGTTTCGAATTCCTCTTCCAAAGCCATGACAAGTTCCACGGTATCTAAAGAGTCAGCGCCTAGGTCTTCAACAAACGAAGCGTAACTATTCACTTCGTCTTCTTTGACGCCAAGTTGTTCACATATAAGTTTTTTTACTCGTTCTTCAACACTGCTCATGCTAAAGAGATCTCCCAAAACAGTTCATGGGTGCAGGGCGAGCGCATTCTATAGAGGCGTTTTCTGTAACGCAAGCTAGCAATTCAAGCTGCATACATACCTCCGTTTACTTGTATGGTCTGCCCCGTTATGTACTCCGCCTCGTCGCTGACAAGGAATGCCACAGCACCGGCGATATCTTCGGGTTGACCCATACGCCCCGCCGGAATACGCGCCAACATAGCGGTCTTCTGCTCGTCGTTTAATTCTTCGGTCATGTCCGTGGCAACAAATCCTGGTGCCACAGTGTTGACAGTTATGTTACGAGAGGCGACCTCGAGCGCTAACGACCGACTAAAGCCTTCGATTGCTGATTTGCTCGCGACATAATTCGCTTGGCCTGGGTTTCCCATTCTACCAACGACAGAGCCCACATTGACGATTCTGCCCCAGCGGGCCTTGATCATACCGCGCAATAACCCTTTTGTTACTCGGAACAATCCGTTTACGTTTGTATTAATTACGTTGGACCATTCATCTTCGCTCATGCGTAGCATCAGGTTGTCTTTGGTAATCCCAGCATTGTTAACAAGAACTACCGGTGGGTTTTCGACTATGCCAGCCACAGCTTCTATCGCTTGGCTAACTGATTCAGCGTCAGCGACATCAAGCACAATGCCGCGCCCTGCACTACCCAACGCCGTGGTGATCGCTTCTGCACCGCTTTGAGAGGTTGCAGTTCCGATGACGAAGTAGCCGGAAGAAGATAGTTTTGCTGCAATCGCCGCCCCTATCCCGCGCGTCGCACCGGTCACGAATGCAGTCTTATCCATTGTTGATCGCTTCACTTATGCCTTTCGGTGTCGCAAGGCTTTGCGTTGGCGTCGCTTTGGAGATTCTCCGGATTAGACCAGCCAAGACGCTGCCTGGACCAGCTTCGACAAACCGACCGACACCTGCCGAGACCATTGTCTGCACACAACTGGACCAGAGGACTGGTTCTGCAATTTGTGCAAGTAAGCTCGCTTTAAGTTCGTCCAAGTTCGCTGGTACTGAGGCGTTCACGTTTTGTACGATTGGAATGGCGGGCATCCGTAGATCGATTGCATTAAGGGCTTCGGCAAATTCATCCTTGGTGGCCGCCATTAGCGGTGAATGAAATGGTCCGCTGACGTCCAGTATTACGGCACGCTTAGCTCCTGCCGCTTTGCAGGCATCTGCAGCCTCTGCCACAGCTTGGGTTGCCCCAGCAACGACGACCTGACCGGGTGCGTTAAAGTTCGCTGCTACAACGACGCCATCTACTTTGGCGCAGCATTCCTTAACTTCTTCATCGTCGAGTCCTATTACCGCAGCCATGCCGCCTTGACCTCTGGGTACAGCTTTTTCCATCAGCTCGCCGCGGAGTCTGACAAGCTTCACCGCAGCTTCGAAATCTATACTCTCGGCGGCGACTAAGGCTGAATATTCACCTAAGCTGTGACCGGCAACATAGTCGGCGCTGCCGCCTTGAGACCGCCATACGTCCCATACAGCAGCACTAGCCGTGAGAAGCAGTGGTTGTGTGTTTTGGGTTGCCGAAAGATCCTCGGCGGGACCACCTTGCACCATCGCCCAGGTATCGAAACCTAGAGCATCGGAAGCTTGACTGAATTTTTCTACGACCGATGGGTACGTTTCAGCCAACTCTGCCAACATACCAACACTTTGGGCACCTTGGCCGGGAAAGACTGCACCTAGACTCATTCTTTGTCTGCGACTACCTGGCGGCCTCGATAGTAGCCGTCTGCTGTCACGTGATGTCGACGATGAGTTTCGCCAGTCGTGCCATCAACAGATAGCTGTGGTCCCTTTAGCGAATCGTGAGATCGGCGCTGACCGCGTCGTGACCGAGTCACTTTGCTTTTCTGAACAGCCATTTTGTCTCCTAATAAACTGTCTAACTAATTCGTTCTTCTAACTATTCGTTCTTCTAACTATCGGTGAGTCCGTCTTTCAACATCGCAAGAGATGCAAACGGACTCTCAATTGTTTTCTCTTCGTCGCCAACGTCTTTGTAAACTCTCGCTGGTCGCTGCGGACATTTCGTGTCTTCGCAAATTTGGTGTGGCAGGCTAAGCAATAGCTCATCCTCAATGAGTCGAACCGCATCAAAATCGCGTCCGACAACCATCACTTCTTGCGGCTCGTCCACTTCAGTGATCCGTTCCAGCCAACCCATCGCTTCTTTCTCATCCTGAGCCAATAGCGCTTCATAGGACGAGCAGAGCTTTATAGCCTTGGGTTCTAAGCACCACTGGCAAGCCATAGTAACTTCTGATTCGACTCGAGTGTCCACCTTGGGACAACCATCGCCGGTAAAAGAAAAAAGGTAGCTCGCATGCGTTTCACCAACGGCGATTGCTTCTTGCGCCAATCGCATCAAGTCGCTTGGTGGTACAGTTCGGTTGACGCTCGCCTCTGCTTTCGCCAACTCTTTATATTTGCGAGGATTCCGTGTCGCCATAGCGGCGGCAATCATAGGGATGCACCCGTGCTATGTAAAGCCGCTCAACCCCCTGAATCTTAAGTTATTTCTAAACGGATCCGTGCCTATGAGTGCTACCTTATCACCGCCCCCTCTTGTTCTTGCTTCTCAGTCACCTTATCGGGCCAAAGCGCTGAACGATCTTGGGTTTTCATTTACACAAATTGCGCCAGAAATTGACGAGCGAGCCGCAAACGAGCGTGACAGTGAAAAATTGAGCCTCCAGTTAGCGCAGACTAAGTGTCAGAAGGTGAGGTCAATCGCGCCCGATGCTGTCGTTATAGGCTGCGATCAGGTCGGTGAATGCAAGGGGGTGCAATTGACCAAGCCGCAAACTTCAGAGCGGGCTATAGAGCAATTACACCTCTGCCAAGGAAACGTGGCTAACTTCTATACCAGTATTGCTGTTGCCGTGCCGGGTACGCCCCCTCTCCACGGCCGCTGCGTGCATACTCAGTTGAAGTTTAGGTCCTTGTCGACCAGCGAAATCGAACGCTACGTGGCACTTGATCAGCCACTCGACTGTGCAGGCGCGTTCAAAGTGGAGAGTCTTGGGATTCTGCTCTTTGATGAAGTGCGTTCAGAAGACCCCTCGGCGCTCATTGGGCTACCCATAATCGCCCTGAGCACCTTCCTCCGCGAGGCCGGTATCGATCCCCTAAATACCTAGAAATTGTTCACTCTGGCTTTTGAGGCGCAGTCGCGGGCTCATGAATTTGCCAATAGTCTGAGAGACGAGCCGGTATCGGAGCAGTTAGTTTCAAGGCGTCACCCGCATAAGGAATGTGTAACTTGCTCGCATGAAGCATTAAAAGGACATCCGGGTTTGCATCACGATCGTATTTATCGTCTCCGACGACAGGACAACCGGAGGTAGCGGTATGGACTCTGATTTGGTGGGTTCGGCCCGTGTGGAGGCGAGCCTGTAGCCATGTATGCTCGCCACCGCTTTGTATTATCTGAAAATCGGTTCTGGCTGATTGCCCTTCCGCTGCCACTTTGACCCGGCGTTCTCCCCAACTCGTTTCATAACGAAGTAACGGCTTGGAGACGGTATGGGTGTTTTGCGGCCATAATCCGCGCACGATGAGTTGGTAAATTTTTTTCACACGACGTTCTCTGAATTCTGCCTGCATTGCTTTTAAAGCGGATGGTTTCTTCGCGAGCATGAGACAACCCGATGTCTCCCTGTCGAGGCGATGAACCAGTTCCAAGCGCGGATTCTCCATCGCCAGACGTAGCTGTTCGACAATGCCACTTGCGATGGCGCTACCGCCATGCACCGCAATGCCTGCCGGTTTGTTGAGGACAAGGAGCTGTTCATCCTCAAATATAATCTGTTCGAGTAGCTGCAGTTGGACATTTGGCGCGGGTCGGATTGGCGTTTTTTCAGTCGTGCGAATTGGTGGAATCCGGACTTTGTCACCCATGGCAAGACGCTGCTTTGGTTTGGCTCGGCCGCTATTGACACGTACTTCACCGCTACGGATTACTTTGTAGACATGTTGACGCGGGACGCCTTTGAGTTCCCGCATGAGAAAGTTATCGAGTCGTTGCCCAACATCAGCCTCACTAACGACAATGTGCTTAACCAACGGAAGAAAAAACTAAACGTTTGAAGGAGTTATGTTTCACTGTTAACATCGGGCGGCATTTTAGGGATAGCTGACCAGAATTGCATTTGGAAGCTATACTTAATCGAGTGCTTTTGATTCCCCATCCTGCCAATCACCAGTTATCGATTGAATAGGCCAGAGAATCAATGGGAAGTAAAACAATTTTGAACACGTATTCGGACAATTCCAAGCACGGTGTTTAAACGAAATAAACGGCTGAACCCCAGCTGACGACGACAAAGCAGTTCGAACGAGATTCCACGGGGATTACAGTACTTCGAAACTAGCGATGCAAACTAAGCAATAAATGCGGAGTGTTTCTCTACGGCCAAGCACGTTGACCCCTTAGGAGGGTTGCTAAGAGTGCCACGAGGTCGACAACACAAAGCAAGACGGTGTGAGAGCAAGCACAAGCGTGTAGCGCAAATGCGCAAAGCGTGTGAGAAGAGCGGCCAGCCGTAAACTTAAGTTCAAATTTCTAGAACTGCTCGAGTTAGGGAAAAAATTTCGCTAACCACATAGACAAACAGTCATGTGGTTGGCAGTGACCGAGACAGAGAAGATTAGCCTGCGCATTTGGTCGCCCAAAACACAGGCGTATTAACCGCACAACACCCGCAGACCTGCGCCTATAGGCCCTCTGCATCTGGTTGCGCTTAGTACAGGTCCACTGGCGCCTCGTAGGCGCACGTGGTTTTGACTGTCCACCCGCTCCGTCGTTGTCCGCTTACGAAACGTAAGGTAATGACAACAATGAAAAGAATGTTAATCAATGCAAACCACGCTGAAGAAGTGCGGATTGCCTTAGTCGATGGTCAAAAACTCTATGACCTCGATATCGAAAACAAAGCTCGCGAACAGAAAAAGGCGAGCATTTACAAAGCCAAAATCACACGAGTAGAACCTAGCCTAGAAGCGGCGTTTGTCGACTTCGGCGCGGAACGGCACGGATTTTTGCCACTCAAAGAAATTTCGCGAAGTTACTTCAAAAAACGCGGCAACGATGGTGGGTCAAGAGCGCCAATCCAAGACCTAGTTCAGGAAGGTCAGGAAATTGTCGTTCAAGTGGACAAAGAAGAACGAGGCAACAAAGGTGCCGCGCTCACAACGTTTATCAGCTTAGCTGGTCGTTACATGGTCCTAATGCCAAACAATCCGCGCGCCGGAGGTATCTCACGACGAATCGAAGGAGAGGATCGTGATGAGTTGCGTGACGCACTGGCAAAGCTAGAAATTCCAGACGGAATGGGTGTGATCGTACGGACCGCGGGTGTTGGTCGCAGTTCAGAAGAGCTGAACTGGGACTTGGACTACCTGCTACAACTTTGGGACGCGATTCAAAAGGCGACAGACGAAACAGCGGCGCCTGCCCTCCTCTATCAAGAGAACAGTGCGGTGCTCCGTGCCATACGTGACAATTTACGCCGTGATATCGGTGAGGTGCTCATCGAAGGCGAAGAAGCGTATGCGGAAGCCTCAACCTTTATTGCGCAGGTGATGCCTCACTACAAGGACAAGGTGAAGAGTTATGCGGATAGCATACCCCTATTTAGTCGCTATCAAATAGAGTCTCAGATTGAGACCGCCTTCCAGCACACCGTCAAACTGCCTTCCGGAGGCAGCATCGTCATTGACCCGACCGAAGCACTGGTCAGCATCGACATAAACTCTGCCCGTGCAACTAAGGGCGCGGATATCGAAGAAACTGCGTGCTCAACAAACCTTGAGGCCGCCGAAGAAATTGCGCGGCAGCTGCGCATCCGCGATATTGGCGGATTGATCGTGATCGACTTTATCGACATGACGAATACCAAGAACCAGCGTGCAGTGGAAAATTGCATGCGGGACGCACTGGAGGCCGACCGAGCTCGAGTTCAGGTCAGTCGTATTTCCCGATTTGGCTTGATGGAAATGAGCCGCCAACGCTTAAGACCCTCCCTCGAAGAGATCACCACGGAGTTATGTCCGCGCTGTAATGGCCAGGGTCGGATCAGAGACACCAAGTCTCTAGCTCTTGGAATCTTGCGCGTAATGGAGGAAGAAGCACTTAAAGAGCGAAGTGCCACGGTACGCACCCAAGTTCCCTTGGCAGTTGGGGCATATTTGTTGAATGAAAAGCGGCAAGACGTCGCTGACATTGAAGCGCGGACAAAAACCCACATCGTGATTATCCCAAACACGAATTTGGATACGCCGCATTATGTTGTCGAGCGATTGCGTGATGATCATGTTCAAGAAGAAGGCGAAATAGAAAGTTGGGTACTTTCCGACTTAGCAAACGAATCTAGTGAGCAGGAGATCCCGCAGGATACGCCAGTACCAGAGGCGCCAAAGCCTGCCGTGCAAACGATTCAGCCAAGCGCGCCGCCACCTCGAGCTGAGTCGCCTGTTGAAACTAACAAATCTAACGCTGGCGGCTTCTGGGGTAAGTTGGTTAAAGGTTTGTTCTCTGACGATGGGGGTGATGAAGCAACACCTGAACAAGAGAAGCCGCGTGAACGGTCGAACAATAGAACTCGACAGAACAACAACCGCAACAAAGACCCTAGGCGCGCGAAAAATAACGAGCGTAAGAACGCGGCGAAGGCGGACAGGAAAGACGAAGGGGACACCCAGGGAAGGTCTCGAAACCGAAATAAAGATGATGCACGCAAGGGTCCTCGTACGGACAAGCAAGATAATCGAGACAATCGAGATAGCAATAAGAACAAAAGCAATCGAGCAAAGGACCAAACCGATCGAGTAAAAGAACAAACCGATCGCACCGGCGACAAGAAGACTGAGCGCAGCGGAACCAAGGGCGGTGGCAGGAACGGTGCGAATAAGCAGGACAGTAAGCGCAACGAAGAACGCAAGCCTCGCGCGACCCAAGCTGAACGCCAACCTGATGATGAACAATTGAAGACCAGCAAAAGAATGCCTAAACGTGATCGTTCCGAACGACGCCAGGAGGTAGAAAGCGGTGAAAGTAGTCAGCCGAGACGTGAGAACAAGGCAGATGCAGATATTAGTTCAAAATCGACTCCAGGACGTGACGATGCGAAGAAAGTAGCTGATTCACCAAGAACAGGTGAGACACAGCCCTCTTCTCCGTCTAGCCAGGAGACCGCGGCACAACAAGAGGTATCCGAGAATCAGAACAAGCAAACTGGTGAAGCAAAAGCTGCACGTCCGCAGCGCGCCGCAAACGACCCTCGCAATCGGTCTGCAAAACCAAGCTCCGCCGCTGTGAAATCTGCCGAAGTACCTGAACCAGCGCCACCAAAGGTGGATGAAGTCGATCAAGCATCTACGACAGAAATAGAAGTTAAAGAGCCGGAACAAAAAGTTGCTGCGACAAAAGAGCCTACTGTAAGAAGTACGGCGTCAAAGGCTGAGCCAGAAAAAGCTAAAGCTGAATCCGTGATAGAAGAACCTACCCCAGAGAAGGCTCCTACAAAGGCTGCAGGCGAAGCCGAGACAGCAGAACCCCAAACCCCGGAACCTAAAGCTTTAGAATCTGAAGCTCCAGAACCGGAGGCAGCGGTAGAGCGGCCGAGCAGAGCGGCAAACGATCCCCGGGAAGTTAAACGGCGTCAGCGTGAGGCGGAGCTAAAAAGTGAAGGGGTCATTCCCGCAGGCCGTCAGGATAACAACGAGGGTTCTAGTTCTAATTGAACGCCATATAGAGCGAGAACTTCTTGCTGAATAGCGGTGGCATATGCAATGACGTCCTCTGTCGTTGCGCCACCCAAATTTACCAGAACAAGGGGCTGCTGCTGCCAACAGCCCACTTTATCAGTCGGCCTATCCTTCCATCCTGCGTGATCAATCAATTGCGCTGCCGATAGCTTGATCCCGCCTTGCACCTCATAGGCGACTAGATTCTTGAACTTTTCACGTAAGCGACTCGCGATCGACACTGTGACGACTGGATTTTTAAAAAAGCTCCCGACATTGGGTACGATCGCCGGATCAGGTAGTTTCCGTTGCCGAATTGAAGTGATGGCAGTAACGAGCGCATTTGCGTCACCGACTGAACGGTCAAATTCTGCCAATACGTCCGGATAGTCTAACCGGGGATTAAATTCTCTCGAAAGGGCCAATTGAACTGATACAACCACAAGTTCAGGCTGCGTTTTAAAAGTACTTTCTCGATAAGAGAAACCACAGTCTGATTGACTGAGAATTTGTTTTAGCCCGTGTTCATCACAAACCGTTACTGACTCGATAAAGTCTGAGATTTCTACTCCGTATGCGCCGATATTCTGAATTGGTGCTGCGCCAACCGTGCCTGGTATAAGGGCTAGATTTTCCAAGCCGTGCAATCCCTTAGAGGCGCAGTAAGTGACCAAGTCATGCCAGTTCTCCCCTGCTGCTACATCAACGTGTGGGACGCCTTGTTTGACATTGGTTTTTACTCCGCGATTTTTCATGACGGCTACGAACTCTGCGACTTCATACTCGGGGACAATATTGGAACCTGCGCCGATTGCGCGGAACGGCAAACCGAGGTCGTCTGCCATCTCACGCAGACGGCGCACGTCTTCTATCGATGTGGCAAGGCCACCGGCTTGCGCATTTGCGGGCAAGTTAAGTGTGTTCGGTATTGGATAACTCATCCATCGTTCCGATATATCGAAAAGTAATATTTATGCGTTCACTAGTTTGTGTTTTTCTTTTGGGTAATTGATGACGGCGGAAGCCGTCGAAAGCTAACAGCGATCCGTGCGCCAAATCGAGGGATTCCGGGTCGCTGCCATGTTCGGACTTAATCCTAAAAGTCCTCACGGCACCCAAACTGAGTGAGGCAATTTGAGGATTTGTGCCTTTTTCTGCATCCCGGTGCCAACCCATGTGATCCGATCCAGATCTGTATCGATTAAGAATGGCGAAATTAAAGGCATGATTTAGTCGTGTGCAGACACGATCGCGTATAACACTCAGGCTATCAGGCCAACCTTTGCCTTCGTGATCCAAGCCTGTGTAGCGATACCCAATTCCTTCGTCTCCAAACCATGCTGTTAGCCTTGGAACGACTTGATTTCGACCGAAAATCTGAAACGTCTCTCGCTGCCAAATGACATTACTGTCACAGCTTAGCCACTCATAAAGGTCGTCAGCGTCACGTGCGGACAGGAAGCTCGGATCATATGCTTCAATCAAGCCCATGCTGATCCGCCCAAATGGCCCTGACCCGTTCTAAATCTTCCTGTGTATCGACCCCGCCTGGAACGGGTTCCTCGGCATCAATCACGTGGATTGAATGACCGGCTTCTAACCACCGAAGTTGTTCCAATTTTTCCGTTTGTTCAAGATGACTATCAACGATATCCGTAAACTGCTTCAACGCAGATACACGGAACGCGTAGATTCCTATATGGCGACGTGCATGTTCGAGAGAGGCAGAAACATCTGTGCTGTCTCGATTAAAAGGAATTGCTGCGCGCGAAAAATACATCGCGTTGCCACTTGATTCGGTGACGACTTTAACAATGTTTGGGTTGTGAAAATCCTCTATGAGAGTTATCTGTTCGGCAACAGTGGCGAGATCATGACCGTGACCCATATCCTCTATGAGTCTCGTGACGAGCTTTGGCGGGAACAACGGTTCATCACCCTGTACGTTGACCACAATGTCGTCGTCTAACCAACCCCGCGCCACCGCCACCTCTTTGACTCGATCAGAACCTGATGCATGATTTGGATCGGTCATCAGTGCTTCATACCCGGCGTTTGTAACTACATCGAAAACGGCATCGGCATCGACTGCGGCTATGACAGATTCGCAATCGATTTTGGCCGCTCGTTCTAGTACTCGTACAATCATGCTCTGCCCACCGATATCGGCCAACGGTTTGTTAGGTAGCCTTGTGGAAGCAAGTCGAGCAGGGACAACAATGTGGGCGCGCATACGCATACTTATGCGGGTAAGTCGTGTTGCGGGCGAATAGCCTGATGTTCAAGCAACGCCTGCAGTCGCTGTAATGCTTCTGCTGGAAGTTCGACACTTACCCGTAAAAACCAAACTTGAGGAAACTGCTGTTCAAGATTTTTCAACTTCGCTGCATCTTTCTCTGTGCAAACTACCGGAACTTCATCGGCGAAAATGACTTCCTCGCCCTTGTAGTCATGGTGATCTCGATATACATGTTGCGCGACGCCAAGACCGAGTTGGTGCAGGGTCGTAAAGAATCGGCCTGGGTTTCCAATGCCACAAACAGCGTGGACATTCTGGTGTAAACCAACAAATTCCTCCGGCGTAAGCCATTCATTAGTTGTCACATTTACAAAACCATCGGCTTTCAATGTCATCACTGACTCATTTTGAACGAGGTTACTTGGCTCACCATTTGCAATGACCCAATCGACTTCGTTGAGCCTTGAAACGGGTTCCCGCAATGGTCCAGCAGGTAATAATCTTCCGTTGCCTACACCACGAGTTCCATCGATTACGGCAATTTCGATGTCTCGTGCCATGGCGTAATGCTGCAGTCCGTCATCAGAAATGGCTATATCGCACGCTTGAGTCTCGAGCATCCGGAGACCCTTCACGCGATTGGCACACATTGCTATTGGGCAGCCTAGCCGATCTCGCAACTGCACACCTTCGTCAGAGTATCGCTCTGGATCTGCTGCACTTGGTATGAGTGTACCTTCCTTGCTAAGTTTGCCTCCGTATCCGCGCATGACGATCCCTGGCGAAAAACCCATCTCGCGGAGAGTTTCAACTAGCCAGGCAACGACGGGTGTTTTGCCCGTGCCGCCTACTGTTATGTTACCGACCACAATTACGGGTAAGCGGGTTCGGCCGGGATTACCAACTTTCGTCAATTTCTTTTGACGACGCTTTCTTGCGCTGTCATATATCCAGCTGAGCGGGACGAACAAACGAAGCCACCAAGCGCCCTGATACCAAGCGCGACTTAATCCCAATGCAGACTTTTCAAAAGACTCCACCTTGGGTAATGACATACCAAAAGATATACCTTCCTTCTTGGGTCGTTTGCTTGGACTACTGCCTGATCGGTCATCTTGAAACTGTGCCTGGTACAATTCGCCGTAGTGCCCGCCCGCATTGATAAGCTCTTGGTGTTGGCCAGACTCGACGATCGCCCCGTTTTCCATGACTAGAATTACGTCCGCAGATTCTACGGTTGATAGCCTGTGAGCGATGACGATCGTTGTTCGCCCCGCCATAACTGCATCAAGGGCAAACTGAATGTGCCTCTCCGATTCGTTGTCCAAGGCTGAGGTTGCTTCATCGAGAATAAGGATGGGCGCGTCTTTCAGTAACGCGCGAGCAATAGCAACGCGCTGCCGTTGACCTCCAGACAATAAGACGCCGTCATCACCCGCAACGGTATCCAGTCCGTCGTTGAGGTCGTTAATGAACTCGTCCGCATGAGCTTGCTCTATTGCACTCTGTATATCTGCCTCGCTCCGTTCAGCGAGGTCTCCGTAGGCAATGTTGTTGCGCAGCGTGTCATTGAAGAGGGTCACCTGCTGCGAAACGAGTGCGATATGGTTCCGTAGCTCCTTGAGGTCGATGTCTCGGACATCGCGTCCATCGATACGGATACGACCCGAATCGATTTCGTAGAAGCGTGGGATTAGAGAGGCCAGCGTTGTCTTGCCACTGCCAGAACGACCCACTAAGGCAACTGTCTGACCAGCCTCGATGTTCAAATTGATATTGTTAAGGACAACCTTTTCAGTGTCGTACTGAAATTTAACCTCTTCGAAGGAGACTGAGCCCTCAACGGTGCGTAACTCATCTGTGCCTTCATTCTTTTCGCTATTTTCATCTAGTTGGGTAAAAACGTCTTCAGCTGCCGCAAGACCCCGTTGTAATTTTGCGTTCACCTCCGATAACTTCTTGACGGGTCGTCCCAACAGACCTGCTAATCCTAGGAAGGCTACTGCATCACCAGGTGTCATCTCAGCGTTACGATCTGAAAGTAGCCAGATCAAAATACAAAGTGCGACCGAGATGATCAGTTCGTTGAGCTGCGCGGAATTTACCTTCGTTATCGCCATCTTCAAGTTTTGCTGGCGATTTACTCGACTAAATCGGTTGAAACGTCCATGTTCGTAGTCTTGTCCTCCAAAGGTTCTCACCACGCGATAACCCGAAACTGCTTCAGAGACCACGTGGGTAACGTCGCCCATCGAGTTTTGGATGCGTCGACTGATGCGCCGAAAACGGCTAGACGCAAAGACGACGACTAGTGCTAGGAGCGGCATGGTCGCGAAGAACAACAACGTCAGCTGCCAATCTATCCAGAGCATCGTGCCCAGATATACGATGATCTTAAGTCCATCCTGGAAAAGTGAACGCAGAGCATCGGTACCAGTATCTCGAAGTTGCGCCACGGTGAAAGTTATGCGACTTACGATATGACCTTGTGTATTCGCATCAAAATAAGCGCTCGGTAGCGTTAGGATTTTGTTAAACAGTGCGTCCCTGAGATTGAACACGACGTTAAAGGAGATTCGGGCAATGAGGGATTCGCCAAAAACGGTACCGAGGGCACGCACCGAAGCAGCCGCTAGCATGGACAAAGGAATGACCGCCATATTTGAACTGTCGATGCTATCCCACTCATCGATCAACTGTCCGAGTAGGCGCGCGAAATAGGCTTCCGCACCAGCGGCAGCTAGAAAACCAACGATCGATAGAACCAAGAGGTACCAGTACGGAGCGACGTATCTCAGGAGGCGCTTGTACGTGGTCCAGTCAGATGATTCTTGGGCTGGATCCCCTATTTCAATCTTCCTCTTCGGGTTGTTGAGTCGTGATACTAATCTGGGTCAAACCAACACTTCCCGCGGCGTCCATTGCTCGTACAACTGCCTGGTGTGCAGCGTTCGCATCGGCTGTGATAATCACACGAGGACTCTCTTGTGGATCGCGAACATCCGCTAGTGCCCGTACCAGTGTTTTCTTGTCATTGTTTACTAGCATCCTGCCGCTTACGGCGTATTCACCTTGACGATCAATCACAATTTCGATCGTTTCCGGGGCAACTTCCTGTGGTTCACCACTTGCTTCAGGAAGATCAAGCTTTAGCTGGGTCTCGCGAACGAATGTCGTCGAAACCATGAAAAAGATCAGTAACAGAAAGACGACATCAATCAACGGCGTTAACTCAACCGTCGCTTCATGTCGGCCACGCCTTCTCTTCGCCATGCTAAGTTTCTACCGGCTCATCGAAGAGAATTTCGCCATTACCATGCACCATGTCAACGAACTTGCTGGCCTCGTTCTCGACATCAACGATCATTTCGTCCACGCGGCGTAGAAAAATCCGATGAAAGATCAAAGCGGGTATTGCGACGGACATCCCAGCAGCAGTGGTAATCAGTGCGGTGGATATACCGCCCGCAAGGACATTCGCGTTACCCGCGCCTTCCGCCAACAAGGAATCAAATACGTCAATCATGCCTACCACTGTACCTAGGAGACCAAGCAGAGGAGCGATAGAGGCAATAATCCCCAAAGCCGTCAAATATCGTTCTAGTTCGTGGTTGACTTGGATCGTTGCCTCTTCCATCGCCTCTTTCATGATCTCGCGACCACGTTTAGTGTTTACGACGCCTGCGGCTAGGACCTGACCCAGCGGTGAATTCGTCCGTAAATCTCGGGATTTTTGCTGGTCAAAATCGCCCTGTTTAAAATTGTTCCATGTTTGTGCTAGCAGGTCTCTGGGAAGGATTCTGCTACGCTGCATTGACCAAAGGCGTTCGACAGAAATTGCGGCGGCGACCACACTACAAAGTAGTATGGGTACCATCAACCAACCGCCCGCTTGAACTATTTCGAGCACTTATTCACCTCTTGTACGCTTGTCTGTTTAATCGAAACTCGTCACCGGTTGGACTGCTACCATGTACATCCACGCCCAGTGATTGGCCAGCATGAGTGAATCAATCCGTCATTTTCTTTCACCCAATAGAAGTCATGCAAGTTAACTGTCGGGTCACAGTGCGGGGTTACTAACTCCACAACGTCACCGAGCTTGAGACTTTGCATTGATTCTTTGCTGAGGAGGACACCATGTTCATCGCCAGCAAAACGAAACTTTGTGTTCGCAAGTTCGTCAACCGCTGCTGGAACTGTGTCAGAGGCCATCGACTTGAATCCCGCATCTACTGTCATCGCACCATTCATGGGTTGCGATATGGTTGTCGTCGCGATTGTTAGCGAGACGTCAAAGTCCAGAAACCGATCGTTGTGCTCTCCTCCGATGCGGCGATACTCCTCGTCCATAAAAATGAAGCTGCCCACTTGTAGATCGGTGATCGAATCTACTTCGATATCAATGTTAAAAGTGCCAGTACCGCAGCCGGTCACAATGTCGAAGTTAATGCCTTCTGCTCGGACGTTCTCAATTCTCTCACTGACTTGCGACCATAAGCTGAGCGATGCCTCGCGTCGATCTGCGAACCCTTCAATGTGCATCACGTGCCCGGCATAAAATTGGAACCCCCGGAACCCTAGCCGCTCGTCATCGTTAATCTTGTTAATAAGCTCGAGGACAGTCGCATCTTCCCGGACTCCTGTGCGACCCATGTTGACGTCGAGATCGATCAATATATCCAACCGATTTTCGGATGCTATGCCACTCTGCAATTGGTTTAACCCGACCAAGCTATCGACGACGATCATCAGCTGATGTCCTTCACTCGCTAGTCGATCCAAAATCGCAACTTTCCCAGGGGTCGTGATTGGCGAGGTAATGAGAATATTGTCGACACCGGCACCGGTCTGCGCTACCGCCTCCGAAACCTTCGCAACGCACACGCCAACGGCACCCGAAGCTACTTGTGCTTTGGCAATTTCGGGACATTTGTGCGTTTTAGCGTGAGGTCGAAAGCCTTTTCCGTGAGCGGCAACATGTGCAGCCATCTTGGCTAAGTTTGACGAGAAAAGGGATCTGTCTAAGACCAGCGCAGGGGTGGGCAGGTCTAGAACCCTAACTGGCTCAGGTAGGTCAATTGGCCCAGTTGGGCGTGAACGGATTTGATCGAACAAAAATGGTTCTTGCATCCGCGTATTCTATTGATTCAGCTGCTGCAGTTCAGAAATTTTTGATAGTAATAGTTTGTGGCTTCGACAAATCCATCCACTGAGCCACAGTCGAAGCGACGACCTTTGAATTTGTATGCCATAACGCAACCTTGATTCGCCTGAGTCAGGAGCGCATCGGTAATCTGGACCTCGTCGTTTTTACCGGGCGGAGTTGCTCTGATTAAGTCGAAGATGTCGGGCGTTAAGATATAACGTCCGATAATTGCCAGGTTGCTTGGCGCATCTTCCGGGTTCGGTTTTTCGACCATATCGGTAACCCGCATTAATGTGTCCGAAATAGTTTCACCGGCAACAATTCCGTAATTAGACGTTTGGTCTACTGGAACTTCTTCAACCGCCACGATGCTGCAGCGAAATTGGTTGTACAGGCTTACCATCTGACTCAAGACACCGGCCTCGTCCCCGCCTATGCAGAGGTCATCTGCGAGCACCACGCCAAACGGCTCATCACCTATGATGGTTTGTCCCGTTAAGATTGCGTCGCCCAATCCGCGCATGGCGATTTGGCGGGTATAAGAAAAAGTGCAGTCTTCGAGCAAAGTCCGAATGCCCAACAAAGCTCGCTCTTTGCCTGTACCTGCTATTTTGTCTTCCAGTTCGTAGTTCACGTCGAAGTGATCTTCGATAGCACGCTTGCCCCGCCCCGTCACAAAACCAATATCGGTCAGCCCAGCTTCATGGGCTTCTTCGACACCATACTGGACAAGCGGTTTATCTAAGATCGGCAGAATTTCTTTCGGCATAGCCTTCGTGGCTGGTAGGAAACGCGTGCCGTATCCGGCGACTGGAAATAAACACTTTTTGATCATTGCATCCCTTTAGTGATCATACGTTCTTCTTTATGTCTTGAATTTTTTATGTCTTGAATTTTCCCGCACTCGAATGGAGGCGGTTTTCAATTGCAGAATTGTACTTGAAATCGACGTGGTCAATGCAGGCTGACAGCATTGAGAATCGTTGGGATGATCACCCTGTCACTAGATTAGTGTGACTTAAAGCAGGCTCATTTGCGCGGCAGGGAAACTGCTTACGCGATGGTTTGTCCTTCTCTTGTCATATCTGTCGTCATACCCGTCGTTTACTTGCCTACTTCTAACTTGCTCGCCAACCAATTGGCAGCTGTATTCGTCCGTAGATGAAGTTTCTAAGGCAATTTGCTTGCGTAAAGAAGCTAAAAGGTGCTCGCAGATAGCATGTCCGACGGGTTTGGATTGAATTGATTTGGTTGGACCTACTTCAATTAATTCCGCCTGCCGCAATTCCGAGTGGGTGAAAATTGGTCTCTGGGATGGAGTTTCTTTGCCTCTGCGAACATATGCTGAGCACAAATATGCCTCTCTGAGGTCATCAGAGAGGCGAATCGCCGCTTGCATATGTTCGTCAATAGCGCGGGCTTTAGAGCCAGACTTTATTGGTATTTGTTTCTTTGGTATTTGTTTCTGTGGCCTCTGTTTCTGCGGCCTCTGGTTCTGTGGGCTCTGGTTCTTGGAGTTCTGGTTCTTGGAGCTCTGGTTCTTGGAGCTCTGGTTTTTGGAGCTCTGTTTTTTGGAGATAGGCTGAGTAGAATCTTTGGTGAAAGATTGAAGACTCAGACTGCCGTCTGCCAAGACGGCATCGAGTTCATGGATAGTTTTTCTTTTTACACCAGTCATAACTGTAAATATAACCAGTACTGTATATATTTACAAGGACCGGCAGCGGTAGGGTTAGGCTGCTGAGAGTTCCATTTCTTTACCGTTCCAATGGCAATTTATATGCTCTTTTCCAGTAAACGTACCTAGCAGCAATTCATTGGCGAGTGGATCCTCTACTAATCGTTGGAACGCCCGTTTGAGGGGGCGCGCACCATAAACCGGGTCGTAACCGGCTGCAGCAATTTGTTGTAGCGTGGCATCATCCAACACTAGGCAGAGCCCTTGTTCCGCTAGGCGTTCGTTGAGCGCGCGCACATGAAGCTTCGCAATTTGGGCTATTTCGTCCCGTTGCAGCGGCTCGAATACAATCAAGTCGTCAATTCGATTAATGAACTCGGGCCGGAAGTGCTGCCCTACTACACTCATGACCGCATCTTTCAATGTGGTTGCATCTGGGCTGCCATCTGCGGCATTGGTGAGCGCTTGTATGGCGTCCGAACCCAGGTTTGAGGTCATGACTAATACTGTGTTGCGAAAATCCACCGTACGACCATGGCCATCGGTAAGACGTCCGTCATCGAGTACCTGTAGGAGGATATTAAAAACGTCCGCGTGGGCCTTTTCGATCTCATCCAGTAGGATCAAGGAATAAGGTCGACGCCTAACAGCTTCTGTTAGGTATCCGCCCTCTTCATATCCCACGTAGCCTGGAGGCGCACCGATCAACCGAGCCACCGAATGCTTTTCCATAAACTCTGACATATCGATCCTGATCATCGCATCTTCACTATCGAAGAGAACTTCAGCCAGGGCCTTGCATAGTTCTGTCTTGCCGACCCCAGTTGGACCCAAGAACATAAACGATCCGTTTGGCTTTGCCGGATCCGCTAACCCTGCTCTGGAACGTCGAACTGCTTGTGACACGGAGTTGATAGCTGGATTCTGACCAATGACCCGTTGGTGGAGTAGTGTCTCAAGACCGAGCAGCTTATCTTTTTCACCCTCGACTAGCTTAGCCACCGGGATGCCGGTCCAATTTGCGACGACCTCGGCAATCTCAGTTTCACTAACTTTGTTGCGTAATAGCTTTGTATCTTGTCCGTTAGATTCATCGGCGGGTTCGACCAATTGTGCTTCCAATTCAGGAATCACGCCGTACTGAAGTTCGGACATGCGAGCCAGATCTGACGCGCGGCGTGCTTTTTCAAACTCAATGCGAGCCTGTTCCAACTCTTCTTTGACATCAGCAGAGCCACGCAATGCTGCCTTTTCCGAGAGCCAGACTTTTTCAAGCGCATCGTATTCCGACTGTAGTTCAGCCACCGAGCTATTCAGGTCAGCCAATCGCGCATGGCTAGCCTCGTCCGTCTCCTTTTTAAGTGCTTCGACTTCCATTTGCAGTTGAATCAGGCGACGGTGCAGACGATCCATAGACTCCGGTTTTGAATCCATTTCCATCCGAATTCGACTAGCTGCTTCATCGATGAGGTCGATGGCTTTGTCCGGTAACTGACGATCTGTTATGTATCGGTGAGACAGTTTTGCCGCCGCAACGATTGCTGGATCGGTTATATCTACCCCATGATGGACCTCATAACGTTCTTTCAAACCACGGAGAATCGCGATCGTATCTTCCTGGCTTGGCTCATCGACTAAGACTTTTTGGAATCGTCGTTCTAAGGCTGCATCTTTTTCGATATAAGTGCGGTACTCGTCCAGCGTTGTCGCACCAACACAGTGCAACTCGCCACGCGCCAGGGCAGGTTTCAGCATGTTCCCTGCATCCATTGCGCCATCGGCTTTCCCTGCGCCAACCATCATGTGCAGTTCATCAATAAACAGGATGACATTGCCTTCTTGTTTCGAAAGATCGCTTAGAACCGACTTCAGCCGTTCTTCGAATTCGCCGCGAAATTTTGCACCCGCGATCAACGCACCTAGATCGAGAGACAGTACCTTCTTGTCTTTGAGCGTGTCTGCGACTTCGCCGTTTACGATTCTCTGTGCTAAGCCTTCGACGATGGCAGTTTTGCCGACACCTGGCTCACCGATTAAAACAGGATTGTTTTTAGTACGCCGTTGCAGAACCTGCACTGTTCGACGAATTTCGTCGTCTCGGCCGATAACGGGATCCAACTTCCCGCTCGTGGCTCGTTCTGCTAGATCAATGGTGTACTTTGCCAAAGCGCTCTCATCACTGTTCTCAAAATCACCATCATCAGCTTTGATTTGGATGGCGGCCTCAAGACCAGGACCCGTCGCACCACAAGCCGAGAACAATCTACCCACAGTTTCGTCTTGCACTAACGCAAGCAACACCCTCTCAACACCAGCCAAAGATTCCCCAGCATTTCGAGCGAGCACATCCGCCTTGGCGAGGGTTTTTTGGAAGGCGTTGGAAACACGTATTTCTTGATTACTCCCACTAACCTCGGGTAATTGCCCTAACTGTTCTTGCGCTTGTGAACGCAGAGTTACGACGTCCCCTCCAGCTCTAGCAACGATTGAGGCAGCAGCGCTATCGGTTTGTTCAAGAACCGTATTGAGCAGATGTACAGGTTCGATTTGCGAATGATTGGAACCTAACGCCAGAGATTGCGCATCCGCAATCGCGGCCTGCATCGTTTCCGTAATTTTTCAATACGCATACAATTCTCCGTACTTAGTATCAGTCTAGCTTGCTCATACAAGACCGGGACTTACTGAATTTCGTCCTGTTACAATGTGGTCGATTTAACGTAATTCAACCATGCAGAAATTGAACGAAAAACGCGCAGCACCCCGGATCAAGCTACCACTGCTTGTAGAACTCTCTCACGCAACGCTGGGTACTGTGGAGGTTACGGCCCGCGATGTTTCTGACGGCGGCTTATTCGTTGAATTGGAGGCTACCGAACTCACTACAGGTGCGCAGGCGAAAGTTAAGTTGCGCTCCACCCACATCGCGGAGTTTCAGCACACACCCACCGTGGATGTTCGTGTCACCCGAGTTGCGGAAGATGGGGTCGCCTTAGAATTCAAAAACAAGACAGCGCAACATCTATGGTCGAGTGTCGAACGTCTCCGCGACGAGTTGGAAGTCGGTAAAGACTATTTTCAAATTTATCAGCTTGCTGTGGCAGTTAATTCGGAGCGCGGTATGTTGCTGGTTCAACAGCATGGGAAATGGACCTTTCCAGGCGCCTATTTGGAAGTACCGGATCAAGCTACTGATACGTTGCATGAGGTTTGTCGGAATGAACTGGGAATAACCCCCACCAAAGATCTGCAACCGTTACTGGCTCGCACCCTGACGCATATGTCATTGCCGGAAGCGGCTACCTTTTGTATCGCATACCTCGTAGAAACTACAGATCTACGACCGCAACCAGCCACCAAGGATTGGCGTTGGATTCGCAAAGTGACGGAGTTTAGCGACATCACGGTTGCTTTCGACCTAATACGAGAAGTTGGCGAACTCGTGCTCTCAAATCTCGATAAAGCTCGCGATCCTCGCGCATAGCCTGTAGGGCTAAACCAATACAGATAGTGAAAGGTTGCTGCCTATAGCGAAGTAATTCTCTGACAATCGCGTTCAGGGCGAGATATCCAACTAGTACTTTACGTGGCGTTTGATCGGCAAGTAAGTATCTAGCAAGTGGTTGCGATGGGTCGACAATCGTTTGTCCTTCGACTCCCACAAAATCGCGCCTGAACTATATGTCCAAACAAGTTTTGCGCCGCGGCGCCGATAGCGCGAAACGACTTCAGTCGCGGGATGGCCATATCGATTTTGAAATCCAGAACTAAAAACAACTACATCAGGATTGAGTGATTTAACGAAAGCCGGATGAGATGATGTTTTGCTTCCATGGTGTGGTGCTGCCAAAAAATCTATATCGCGTGGTATGTGTTTTTTTAGCGCCAGCTCTGTTGCACGCTCGATATCGCCAGAAAGATAAGCGCTCGCCGTGTCTGATCTAATGAGCAGCGTGCATGACCCAGAATTGCGATCTCGGCTCGCTTCATCCCTGAGCAATAGGAATGTGACCCCATCCCATCGCCACGTGTCCCGATGTTTACAACCAGTCAAAGATATCTGCTCGGCGTGTGGAAACGCCTCCGCAATGGCGCCTGCCCCACCACTATGGTCAATGTCCTCGTGACTTACGATTAGACGGTCAAGCCGAAAAGAGCCTGTAGCCCGCATCGCTGGTAAAACGATTTCACGACCGGCATCGAAACCTGAAGGAAATGCCGGTCCCGCGTCGAAGACTAAACGGTGATGTGCTGTATCAATTATTGCAGCACTACCTTGACCAACGTCGAGTGTATAAACACGGAACTCAGCCCATTCAGGCATCGGTGGAAGTTTGCCTAGCACTAGTGACCAACCGCTGATGACGATGAGCCGAGATCGCAGCGATATGGGTATTAGACAGAGCGCTGCTAGCAACATACTGAAGATCACTCCTGACCACCCAATCCCACTTATGACAATCGGATTAGTCGTGACGAGCATCTCAAGAAAGGTCATAACTAAGTGTAAGCAGTAGTCTGCGACCAACAAGACCGGCTGACTAACATTATCACTGAATGTGGCTGCGAGGTGGCCAAGCATCGATAGTGGGATAACGATAGTGGACATGAGCGGCACAACAACGATGTTGGCTACTGGACTGATCGCCGGTGTCGCGTTTACAAAAAACGAGGTAGCTGGAGTGACTCCGACAAAAATTGCAGCCTGCAAAATGCAAAGCGAAAAGATCCAAGTTGCACGCCGCATCCGGTGCGCGAAGGTGAACAATAGGATCGCAACTGCAGTAAACGATAGCCAAAATCCTACCTGCAGAAACGTATAGGGCAACAGCGCGAGGACTGCACACCAAGCAAAACCCAACAAGTATTGCGATGGTATGGATCTCAAGCTGGCGTACGCGATCAAGCCGACGGCGAATGTAGCGCCAGCACGGAGCACGGGTGCTTGTAAGCCAACGCTCCAGCAATAGTAAATTACCGAGAAACCAGCAGCGCCAACCATCACGTAGCGAATCAAACACATCCTGCTCAAGCGCGGTGTCATCCGTACTACTAGATTCAGTAGGAGCATGACCATCCCAGCCAACACCCCGATGTGTAGACCAGAGACCACCATAAGATGGACCGTGCCAGTGTTCCGAAAGAGACGCCACTCGTCATCGGTCACGTTTTGTCGCACGCCGGTCGCGACTGCGCGCAATATGCCTGCGTGTAAAAGGACGGATGGTTCAGACTTTTTTTCCATCAGGTCATTAGTCTTAAACTCTTTGATGTAGCCCGTTGCTCGGACATTCTGGCCAAGTAACCAAAGCCTGCGGCCAGGCACACCTGGGTTTATGCTACCCCAAGGTCGGCGTAATTTAGCGGTTATCCAAAGCTCTGCTCCTCGCATCAAAACCTGTTCGGTCTGATAACTGCCAAGCCGTACATTTTGTCCAACCAAGGCTCGACACTCGCTATCCAGCACAAGAGCGCTGATAGACTGATGCTTCGGGTGTTGTTTGATGTCTTGAACGCGAATCAAAAATTCAACATGCTCTCCAACCGCGCATGGGGCAAGTGGCCCAGCGGCGGACATAAACCAGAGAAAAACTCGTAATAGGCAAGCACCCAGCAAAAGTAGCCAAACTAAGCTTCGCAATAGCGTGAGGGTGGTTGATCGCCGAATTATCAATAGCTTGTCACCATCCGCCAGCTACAATGTGTTTATGCCAGAAAAACGCTTCCTTAAATATCTGCCAACCCGCCGAGAACTACTACAGAGCCGACCCTTGCGGCCCATATCTCATCTCCTACAAATGGAAGAAATATGGCATATGAATCGCCGCTCGGTTTCCGGCGCATTCTTTATTGGCTTGTTTGCAGCGTTCCTACCCCTTCCTGGTCAAATGATTATTGCGGCAGTTTTAGCGATCGCGACGCGGTGCAATTTACCCATCTCGGTAGGGTTAGTTTGGCTAACGAATCCTGTAACAATTCCGCCCATGTTCTACTTCACCTATCGCCTAGGCGCTTGGTTGTTGAACATGGAGCTAGAAACCGAAAGCATCGACTTAAGCGTGCAATGGCTGTGGGACAATTTTGGTCAAATTGGATGGCCATTACTGTTTGGCTCGGTGGTTTCAGGCTGGGTAGTCGGAGTGACAGGGTTCGTCGTTACTCGCGTTCTCTGGCGATTTCAGATCATCAGCCGGTGGCGAGAACGACGAGAAAGACGCAGGCAACGCCGTTAATGGAGACTTTCAACCGGGTCTAGTCGAGCTGCACGTTGGGCTGGCAAGAGAGCCGCGGTCAGACAGATTGATAAAGTTAACGCGCTAATAACAAGCAAGTCCACTAATTGGACACGGACGGGAATCTCTACAAAAAATGATCCGTCTAGCAAGTGCATACCACTCACGAGCTCTATAGCAGCCATTATTTGGTTGATGTAAATACTTGAAATCAGTCCAAGGGCTAGACCCAAGGCAGTCCCTGAGACACTGACTATGGCACCCTGAAAAAAGAACAACCGCCGAATCAAGTTTGGTTTCGCACCCATGGTTCGCAAAATCGCAATGTTCTGGCGTTTATCTTCAACAAGCATTGATTGACCGGCAATAATGTTGAACGCGGCTATCGCGACGACTAAGAGAAGCAAAACAAACATCATCGATTTTTCCAGTTGCACCGCTTGAAATAGCTCTCCATATCGAGTCTCCCAGGACGAGACTGGAATGTCTGCAGCGTTGGCTTGGAGAGTTGCAACCAATTGACCGGCGAGCATCGGGTCCTGTAGCTGGATCTGCAATCCAAGCTCACCCATTGCTCGCCATTGATCACTGCTAAGTTTGTTGAGATTGATCACGACTAGCGAATAGTCCGTTTCTGCGCCGAAAGAGAACTCGCCTTCCAGCTCAAAACTAAGGATCTTTGGTTGCACCGCACTCGTCGATACGTCGACTGTCATCAACCTAACCACATCGCCTTGTTGAGCCCGCAACATGCGCACGAGAGGCGCACCCATTACTATGCCGTTGGCGTTTTGCTTCAGGCGTTTGATGACGTCTACGGATAAACCATCGATCAGCGTTTGCTGGCTTTCACTGTCTGGATCAATGCCATACAAGTTAATTGGGTACACCCTGCCCCTAGAGTTGAGCGCGCCAAGACCCTGAAAGTATGGGGAGACTTTGGCACTTTCCGGTACCTTCGCGGCGAGCTCTGGCCCCAAGATTTCGGTATTTACTGTGACATGGGGGATTGTGCTCAATAACCGTGTCCTTAACTCATGGTCAAAGCCGTTCATAACGCTGACAACGACTGTGAGAATCGTCACGCCAAGTATCAATCCGACAAATGAAACCCATGTTACGAAGCGGGCAAAGGCATTTGACGAATGAAACAGCAGCCGGTTGGCCAGATGTAATGACAGCATCAACTTAAGTCAGGATGCCATCGGCAAGCCTGACAACCCGGGAAAAGCTTGGTAAGGCACTTGGGTCGTGGGTCACTACTAAGAACGCGCAACCATGTTCGGCGCTCATTGTATGCATGAGCTCAATAACTTGGGCAGCAGTTTCAGCATCAAGATTTCCGGTAGGCTCATCAGCCAGGATGATTTTGGGATCACCTGCGAGAGCCCGCGCAACTGCAACACGCTGTCGTTCGCCGCCAGAGAGTTGATGCGGCAAATGGCCTAAGCGATTTTTAAGACCGACTTCTGAAAGTAGATGTGCTGCGTTATCCTCAGCTGTAGGACGATCATTGCCATCGATTCTCAACGGCATTGCGACATTTTCAAGTGCCGAAAATTCTGGCAGCAAGTGATGATTCTGATACACAAATCCCATCGAATGGCTTCGAACACGCGCGCGAGTGTCGTTGTCAGCGCTGGCCAGATCTACACCGTCAACCAAAACGGAACCCTTGTCTGGCGTGTCCAAACCCGCGAGAACATGCATTAGCGTACTTTTGCCGGAGCCTGACCTGCCAACGACGGCAACTTGTTCTGCGCGAGCTAACTCAAAATTTAAGCCGCCAAGAACCGGGATCTCGAGGTCCCCTTGGATGTAGTTCTTGTGTAGATTTTCGGCCTTCAACACGGCGCCAGATTCGGTGTTCATCTAGTTCTACTATTCATGAGCCAAGATGCGGCTCGGTTCAAATTTCGTCGCTCTTCGAGCAGGCACGACAACAGCCATGACTGCCAGCAACATTGATGTCCCAGCGATGGTGAGCAGATCGACAACCCTGACATCGACCGGTAAGTACGCAATGAAATATTGCGACATAAGCTCGACCCCGAAACCCTCTGACAACGTAGTGAACGCAATAGGGATTACCCACGCTAGCCCAACGCCAAGCGCGAGACCAATACAAATTCCAGCCGCCGCCAATGAACCGCCTAAGACTAGAAACAGCTGCATAATGTTGTCTGACTGCATACCAAACGTACTCATAATGGCAACGTCTTCGCGACGTCGCTCTACGATCATGATGAGACCCGAAACTAGGTTAAAAGCCGCAACTGCGACCAGGAATGAAAGGAGGACGAGCATCGTGAGCTTCTGCACGGCTATAGCCTGGTAGAGTGGACCGTACGTGTCCATCCACGTATCTATCCTGACTTCTTCGCCATAAGTCGAGCGCAACAGTTCCAATGCGGGTGCGACAGTAAATAGATCGTCGAGCCGTACATGGGTTTTGGTGTTCTGGGCACCGCGAAAAAGTTTGAGCGCCGTTTCCCGCGTAGTAAATACGGCAAGGGAATCGAGTTGCGAACTGCTGTCGACGATGTCGGCGATGAACATTTCTCGCTGCCTGGGAACGGGTCCTGCAGCGGTCGTGGGTCCAGTTGGCAATATGAGACGCAAGGTGTCCCCTACCCCAACACCCAACTCTTCAGCGAGAACAGATCCTAGCACTACGCTGAAGCGTCGTTCTTCCAAAATTCCTAAGTGACCGCTTTGAGTGAACTTCGCGATGGCCGAAACACCACTGTAATTAGCTGGATCGATGCCAGTCAACTGAGCACCTTTGAGCTTCTTGTTGGCTGTTAGGAGTACGCTTCCTTCGACGACCAGCGCAACGCCTACTATTCCAGCTGCTGCGTCGGGTTCAAGAGGTTGTGGCCGTGAGACTTCTCTATGATGCACCTTGATGCTGGGTAGAAGTGCCATCACCCTCTCGCGAAGCTCTCGCTCAAAGCCGTTAACCACAGAAATGACGATTACAAGGACTGCCACGCTGATCGCGAGACCGAGCAACGCAAGACGTCCTACACCTGTCACGGTGCGGCTCGTGGCGCGCAAGTAGCGCAGTGCAATGGTCCACGAGAGTTTTTGTTGACTTCTACTAGACTTAAGCATGAATCGAGATCGAAGAGAATCGTTGCGCATATCTATCAGCCTGCCGTTTGAATGGCAACGCTTCGATCGGCTGCCGAAACAGCTGGAACTCGAAGAGGTTTTTGGTTTGAACAAGCATTTAGATACGGCGGATCAAGGGCGCTTGAGTGAAATTGGGGCTGGGCTCGAGCAATGTCTCACTGTTCTACCGCCGGAAATGCAGCGTGCGACCCAACTTCTTAGTGAAAAAATAGACATTCTCTTTGAGAGCCTTACTGCACCAACGCCGCCTGTGGTTCAACCCGTTAGTCTTTCGCACGAAGGTGTTAGCTTCGAACGCTCGTCAGTAGCGGGTTGCGCGGCCTTGGAAATCGGTGATTATATCGGAGTCCGACTAGTGTTGGCTTGTGGACAATTGCTTTGCCCTGCGAAAGTTACGAACGTCGATCAATCGACCGCTGGGGCTAAGTTTCAACTTCGCCCTGTCCAAGAACGAATGCTCAGCCGCTATCTCCTATCCGAACGGCCTAGCCAGTAGTCCGAGTCGCAACTAGGCGACCGATTGATTGTCTCCGTTCCCTACACTACTACTAGTCGCCAGCTCAGCCGCTGCACTGAGAGCAGCAACGCGATAACTCTCAGCATAGGTTGGGAAGTTAAATACGTTTTCGATATAAGTATGCACAGTCGCACTCTGGAGTAGCCCCATTTGCCCGATGTCGGTTGCGTTCGTGCCAACGATATGGATGCCTCGCACGACACCATCGCCACTAACGACCAGCTTCACCATGCCGTCTTTTGCATTAGCTATGTGACCACGAGCAATCTCGCTAAAGTCTGAACGACCAACAACGACTACATCAAACTTTTCCCGAGCCTGCTGCTCTGATAACCCCACACAGGCGAGTTCTGGGATTGAGTAGATCCCTGATGGGACTAGATCGCCTAGGGTGCCAACTTCAATCCCCGCGATATGACATGCCGCGTGACGGCCTTGCTCCATAGAGGAACTCGCAAGGGACGGTGGGCCGATAACATCGCCTGCCGCATAGATATGGTGTTGCATGGTACGCATATGTTCATCCACGCTAAGAAGCGCCCGATCATTTATGGACAATCCTGCGTTCTCGATCTTCAAACTATCGAGATCGGAAACCCGTCCTTGGGCGCAGAGCACTTTGTCCGACTTGACCACGGTGCCATTTGCAAGGGTTGTTTCAACTTGACTAATGCCATCAAAAACACAACTTGCGAGCTCCACTTCGCCTAAAAACACGCCACCCTTTCGCTCAAATGAACGAATGAAGCGTTGCGTCAGATCCGAGTCGAGAAAGCCAAGTGGCTGAGGATAACGATCAATCAGGGTCACCTTAGTGCCAAGCGTGGAAAAGATAGACGCATATTCACAGGCGATAACGCCGCCGCCCAATACAACCATGCTTTGCGGCAAGTACGCGAGGGTTAGTATGGAGTCGCTGTCATAGATGTTTTCGTGATCAATCGCAACATTGTCAGGGTGTCTAGGCTTGGACCCTGCGGCGATAATGAAATTCTTGGCGTGGAATTGCTGCTTGCCCCCGGTTGTGGTCAACACTTCGATGTGAAATTCATCGATAAAACTAGCCCTGCCGTGAACAATTTCGATGTTGTTTCGCACGAGCTGGTCTGTCATGTATTTGTCGTGGGCGGTAACAACGTCGGACATTTCGCCGATGAGATCCGCGACGCTGATGCTACGATCGATTTCGGGAATCTGTAACTCTGCTAGACGAGCGTTGAAGCGACCACGTTCCATCGCCCTTTCTCGTAAAGCTTTACTTGGAATGGTTCCCTGATGCACACACGCGCCGCCAATTTCTTTGAGCTGCTCACAAAGGACTACACGCCGACCTGTTTTCGCCAATTGGATAGCGGCTTTTTGCCCAGCTGGACCAGAACCGATTACGAATGCATCTGCTTTTTCAATTGTTGTCATCGCGTCATTCCCTCGACCATCTCGGCTATTGTCGGAGCCAGTTCAACAAGTTCAGTAACGTCATCTGGATAAAAGTTGAGATACTGAATGGCGTCTTCCATCAGCACGTCTTCCTCATCCAAGTCATCATCTGCATGCCAGATCGCAATTTCCTTGCTTGCTGCCAGAACCATGAGCAGATCTCGATTCGAATCGTTCTCCTCCTCAACCAAGCAGTCCGAAACCGATTCAGGAAGTTGCCATTGCTCAACTAAAGTTTTGCCTGCATCCGCGGCGAGTGCGGCGATGAGTTTGTTGACAGCTAAGTCACTGAGCGCGCCTGGATTTAAGTTTCTAAGCCGGTTAATGACGACGGCAACGCCGACGTTGTGTAAAAGACCGCAAAGGTAGGCCACCTCCACATTTTTCCGCGACTTCCGCGCTATTTCCTTTGCCCAGAGTGCTGTACGCAGACCCGAGGTCCACGCGTCTTCAATTTTCTCCTCGAATACACCCGATGTGAGCAACGAGCCCCGCAAAGATATCGTTAACGCGATTTCGCGAATACGCTCCATCCCCAGCCTCGCGATTGCTTGCTTGAGGGCGACAATCTCTGCAGAGCCTCGAAAGGCTGGCGAGTTAACGGTGCGCAGAATATGCGTGGCCAAACCCTGATCTTTTTCGATTAATGATGCCAAGCGCAACGCGTTGGCCTTGTCATCTAGTGTCGACGCTAATACTTCCGAAGCTACCTGGGGTAGCAGCGGCAGCTCGATGACGCCTCGATCTAATTCTTCGCGAATACAGTTGTAGGCCACGTCATAGGGCGTGGATTCGTTTTTCTCGAGAGGAGAAGCTTCTGACATACCTGTCCATGGATTAATGTCCTATAGATAAGCATAGTCAAAGTTGCAAATAGTGTAGGTTAAGTCGCTGGTGTTCGAGTGGGGACAAACTGGGCCGTTCCCACACTCCCCTCTTGTACAGAGTCTTGACCTAGTCGATTCGGTTGGAGAGCTTGGCAGCCATGACTTTTGAGAAAGTGTTGGGTTCTTTGCAAGCATCGGGATCACCCCCGCAGATTTCGCACTCAACATCCATACCCAACGCCTTCATGCCGCCACAACTTCCGGAAATAGGTTTCCGGCCGAAGAACAAACCGACGCACATCATGGCAATGAGTGCGGAAACGAAGAGGAATGCGAGGAACATAGTTGTCATTATTTCTTCTTTGTCTCTTTAACTGTTTGATCTTTATAAACTTTTTGATCCGTATGATCTTTTTCTTTGCTGGACCGTTAAGTTATCTACTTGGTCGATATTTTGTCGAGCTTGAGGCCATCGCTAAGCACCGCCATCGCTGCATTATAGTGAATTTCTATCGGGTCGTCCGGCCCTGATTTTGTCATGAGTAGGACGGCAAAACCCTCTTCCTGAGCAAGTTTGAGTGCGTCATCAACCCCTAACACCATAGCTGCGGTGGCAAAGCCATCCGCAAACATCGCATTGGCGTGTACAACTGTTACCGCAACAACCTCGTTGTCTGCAGGCGCTAGACGGCGCGGATCCATGACATGGTCAACTCTTTTTCCCGCTATGAGCCTAAAGTTGCGATAGTCGCCACTTGTCGCAACCGCAGCCCCACTTAGACTAAGTACGAGTTGTATAGAACCAAGATTGCTCGTATCGGGTTTTTCAACACCTACGCGCCAAGCTTGTGCGGAAGCGTTGAGTCCCGCCAACACGAGCTCACCGCCAATGTCGACCATGAAATTCGTACAACCGCGATCTTTGAGCAGTGATGCGAGCACATCGACCGCATAACCCTTAGCGATTGCCGACAAATCAAGCGCAACGCCGTCAATTACTTTTGCAATAGTATCGTCCCGTACAAGCACCTTCTCAAAACCGATTAGGCTTCGAAGTTCATCTAGCGCTTCTTGCGATGGCTGTTCGTTAGTGGCGTCATCTGGACCGAACCCCCAAAGGTCGACCAAGGGACCAACCGTCGGATCGAACGCGCCGCCGGAGGTCTGATAGATGTGTTTTGCGCCCTCGAGAGTCTTGAGTAGAGCAGCCGACGGATGGAATATCTTGCCTTGCCGCGCTTGATTGAACACCGAAATTTCGGAGTCAGGCTGATAAGTCGAGAGTGCCGTATTCAGCGAATCCAATCGTCGCTCGATATCATTCCTTACTACATCACAGTGATCGTGTTGCACGGTGTAGTACGTCCCCATCGTACTTCCCTGTATCTGTGCGTAAGGCGTCGGCTCGGAAAGCTGGTCACACCCGCCGAGAATCAGCATACACAGCGCGACGACGATTTTTTGACTCAATCTCAAGTGCCCTAGTCGTAGTTCCGACACACCATACATAGCTCTTACACGCAGCTGCAATGCTAAGTACAACTAGGCTGGTATTCACCATTTTGTCGGGCACAATAGCTCCCTGACATTGCATCACCGCGCACCAGGAGGAATAGCGCAGATATGCCCAACGCAGAACTACAAAAACAAGATGCGCGCCATCGCGGTAAGCACATATCTCTGCGGCAATCTGTCGCACTAGGTCAACCGGTCCGGCAAACCGTCCGAGTTGGCCCCGTTAGAGACAATTCAGACCGATTTGCAGGCGCTTCTCTGCGGCCAGGTCACTTCGTAGACCTCCATATCTAGGCGGATATATGACCTCAAAGTGGTTTGCTGCTGCAATTATCGGCGGTGCGGTCTTCGGCTGGTTGTTGGCAGTTAATTTTGCCGATGTTGCTTGGTTAAACGCCCTTACCCAGATTATACAGAGCACGTTTTTAGCAGCGCTGAAAATGATTGTGGCGCCGCTGATCTTTTTCTCTCTTTTAAGCGGTGTGATGCAACTTCGCGAAGCCGGTTCTCTAGGTAGGCTTGGCGGCGTAACCCTCCTCTACTATCTGTCTACATCAGCCATCGCAATTCTAGTTGGCTTAGGCATCGTGTTTTTTATCCATCCATGGACTGATTATCCGCCTCTGCAGGGCATCCCAACAGCAGACATAACGTTCATAGACACTGAAGCTGGCTTTGCAGCGACTATATCTAATTTGCTTTTGGCGCTTTTTGCCAATCCCTTTGCCGCCTTAGCTGAGCTAAACATACTTGGCATACTGACAGCAGCTCTCCTGTTCGGACTGGCCGCAGCGATCGTGTTGCCAAAGGACTCCAACTTCCCCAGTGTTGTTTCTGACATCACCCTGATTGTCTATCGCATTGCTGGATGGGTCATCGCCACACTCCCGCTTGGGTTGTTTGCCATCGCGTTCCAGCTCACGAGCAAAATCGACGTGACCACTTTCATTTCACTCGCGCACTTTGCCCTCGTCGTTGTCGGCGCAACTCTCTTTCATGGACTAGTCGTTTTGCCGTTGATTGTCTGGCTCGTTGGCGGCATGAATCCTATCCACTTTCTAACACATGCTTTTCAGGCAATGGTTACGGCACTGATTACTTCCTCTTCGGCCGCAACCCTGCCAATTTCCATTCAAACTGCGCAAGAAAAGTTGGCTGTTAGTCGTCCGAAAGCCGCGTTCGTTTTACCCTTAGGTGCAACCATCAACATGGACGGAACTGCATTATTTGAAGGGATCGCCGTCATCTTCTTGGCCTATATGTTTGGCGTTCCGCTCGATACGTTTGCAATTATTGTCGTGTTTTTGGTGACGATGCTCGCTGCAGCTGGTGCACCTGGCATTCCGTCGGGCTCTATGGCGGGTTTGCAAACAGTATTACTGGCCGTCGGCATTCCGTTGGAGGCAATCGCCCTCGTCCTTCTTATAGAACGCCCCCTCGATACCATTCGCACGGCGATAAACGTCGAAGGGGATCTCGTGGGTGCCGTCGTAGTCGAAAAATGGACGTGAGTTTGTAATGCAGACAGCTGATAGTGGCCCGACGATTTTGTTGCTGCGCCATGGGCAAATCAAAGCAAACCGGACGGGGCATTGGCACGGCTCCACCGACACACCCCTAACCTTCAAGGGTCGGCGTCAAGCTAAGCGAGCGAGCCGACACTTAATGGATATTGAGCTCGATGCCGTGTATGCAAGTCCCTTGATCCGCTGTCAGCAAACTGCAGCGATTGCCACGAAACACACCGATCTGGAAGTCCAAACCGCAAATGGACTAGAAGAAATGTCTATTGGGGCTTGGGAAGCGGTTAGTTTTAAGGCACTGCAAGAGGAACATGATCTTTTTTCCCAACTCAAGGACGCGAACTATCGACCACCAGATGGCGAGAGCCTCGCAGATGTGTCCATCCGGGTTTGCAGCGCTTTGCTAAAAATTAGTGAGAGCCATGCAAAGAACGAGACAGTCCTGGTTTGTAGTCACGGTGTGGCGATGGGTGTGGCATTGGCAACACTTCTGCATGATGAGCCTTCTCGATGGCGTGACTATCATTTCGACAATTGCGGTATCACAGAAATGCTAGTTTCGCCTGAGCCCGTGGTGGTATCGTTCAACCAGTCAGCACATCTTTGACTTCAGTTTGTTTCAGGAAAACTTACTGAAGGAGTTAGGTATTTTTTAAAGCTATATTTTGGGGGAGAACATGACTGAATTTTGTATTGTAGAGAAGGCCGATCACATCATGACGGTGCGCATTAATCGGCCCGACCGATTGAACGCGCTACACCCGCCCGGAAACGCGGAGTTGGGCGAAGTGTTCGATGACTTTGCTCATGACGATGATATGTGGGTTGCGGTAATTACTGGCGAAGGCCGCGCATTCAGCGCAGGCAATGATCTTCGATATCAAGCAGAAGGTGGCGAACGGAAGCCGACGCCGCGTGGATTTGGCGGACTTACTTCGCGCTTCGATATGAACAAGCCCGTAATCGCGGCAGTCAATGGGGTTGCGATGGGTGGCGGCTTTGAGATCGCTCTGGCTTGCGACATCATCATCGCATCGGAGAAGGCACTTTTTGCGCTACCGGAGCCCAAAGTTGGCTTAGCCGCTCTCGCCGGTGGTTTAAACAGATTGCCTCGGCAAATTGGCTCCAAACGAGCTCTAGGTATGATTCTAACCGGTCGGCATGTACCTGCTGCAGAGGGACAGGATCTGGGCTTCGTCAACGCGGTCGTGCCACACGATGAGTTGATGGATGCTGCCCTCAACTGGGCGAATCAAATAAAGGCATGCTCGCCACTTTCAATTCGAGCCAGCAAAGAAGTCGTCTACAAGAGCCTCGACATGGCGTCTCTGGAAGAATCGATGACCGCTAAGTACGACTCGGTGCAGGCAATGGTTAAGAGCGAGGACTTTGTTGAAGGTCCACTCGCTTTTTCTGAAAAACGAGCGCCCAACTGGAAAGGAAAGTAATACTCTGTTGCCCAGTACCTTCGAGGGCTAGGTGCTAGGACCTAACCTTCGATTGCGGCGGTCTGAGCGGCTCCTATGGCGTCTGCGACGACTGCCACCGCCAGGCAAACGCTGTTAAGTGTCTCCTGTTCACCACTAGAAATCATTGCGTCAACGATTTCGGTCTGTGGAATGGCGACTATTAACAAGTCATCCAAAGCAGCGAACTGGCCGTTGTAATAGCGATTAGACATCAATTTCTACCGCACTGTTGTTGAACAGATGCTGTTTTACCTAGAAAATTGCCACAACTCTGTGCACGCCGTCTCATGAATCGATGCAAACAAAAGTTGTGAAGTCACTAGGACGAAAGCGGCACAAAACAGATTAAATCTGGGTCACAAACCCGAACTTGGGCGCAGACTCAATCGAGCAAACGAGAGAAGCAAATATGGAACTGAAAGTTACCCACAAAGACCTTATAGATCAGGCTCTTGCGGAAGTTGAAACCCACTCTGTAGATGATGCGCAGGCACTACTCGGTGACGAAAACACCGTCTTTGTAGACTTACGGGACCCCAGGGAGCTACAACGCGAAGGAAAAATTCCGGAAGCATTCCACGCCCCAAGAGGCATGCTCGAGTTTTGGATTGACCCGACCTCCCCCTACTACAAAGACGTTTTTGGGAGTGGTAAGAACTTCGTTTTCTATTGTCAGTCGGGTTGGCGGTCAGCGCTAGCATCAAAAGCCGCGCAAGATATGGGACTACCAAACGTCTCACATATCGGTGAAGGCTACCGTGGTTGGAAAGACTCAGGTGCACCAACCGAAGAGCTACCGGCTCGAAAGTAATTCAGAGTTAACTCTAGAGAAATTCTACAAGTCGCAGATTTCTCGTAGTCGTTCCAGCTCGTGGCGGTAGTCTGCACTTGTCTGATAGCCAATGCCACATACGACACGTTCTACGCCGAGCGCTTCATAGTCGTCAAGCGCTTGTCGTGCGGCTTCTGGTTTTTTTAGATCCAATCCACCGACAACCGTAACCGCACCCATAGGCTTGTTGCTCTCAGCAGCCATCTCCTCAAACTGTTTCATATCTGCGGCAAGCTTCGCTGGCGAATTGACCATTGGTAACCAACCCGCGTCAAAACGAATGGCTCTAGCCAGTGCGTGTGGTGCCCTACCACCCACGTATATGGGTGGTCTCTTAGGCCTAGGGCGGAACAAAAATTCCTGTCCATTGAGGCTGACGACGTCATTCTCGAAACACTCGTTCAAAAAAGACAGTACCGCATCAGAGTCCACTCCGCGACGATGCCGATCTACACCTAGCGCCCTGAATTCTGGATCCATCCAGCCAATCCCGACGCCAAGAAGTAGCCGTTCATCGGTAAGCTCATGGATTGTGGCAACTTGTTTCGCGGTAGGCAGAATCGGTCGATAGGGGAGAATCAAAACCCCAGAACCCAATTTTATCGAATTCGTTTTGCCACCAAGCCATGCCAGCGTGGTCAGTGTATCGGTATAACGGCCACCACTCCCCTCAGCGTCGTCCGGCGGGATGGCTATATGATCAGTGATCCAAATAGATTCGAAGTCTAATTCTTCTGCAGCTTGGGCGCCGGTCGCCATGATCGCCGCGGAAGATTGAACCCCCATGTTGCGCAATGTCACCCCAATGTCCATTTACATCTCCTCAATTTGCTCGCCAAACTATGACTTTCAGGCATGAGTTTGTACACTCCTCCTGGTGGTACCTCTAATCTATTTTCTCGCCTTTACTGGCGGCTTCGTCATCATGTCTCTCGAACTCCTGGGCGGACGAGTGCTTGCCCCCTACTTCGGCAGTAGCATCTACGTATGGGGCAGCATCATTTCAGTGTTCATGCTCTCCCTCGCTGCGGGTTACTTAATCGGTGGTAGTTGGTCGGTGCACGAACCCAGATTGCGAAAGTTTGGATTTATATTTCTTGGCTCAGCCATACTACTTGGTCCGTTGATACTCCTATCAGAGGATATGATGGAGTGGGTTTTTGTTCGGATTGAGGACCCGCGATACGGCTCGTTGACGGCAGCTACCCTTCTTTTTATGGTGCCTACGATTATTCTTGGCATGATCTCACCGTATTCCGTGCGCTTACTTGTCAAAAGCGTTCACGAGTCAGGTAAGACCGCTGGCAGGCTCTATTTTGTGTCAACCCTTGGTAGTTCGTTAGGCACGCTTATCACGTCTTTCTATTTGGTTTTATGGTTCGAAATCGATCAAATCCTAATTGGGCTAACAGCGACACTGCTGCTCCTGTGGCTAGCGACATTCTGTGTCCGGGACGAGGCGAAATCGTGACACGCGTTCTCGCCAACCTATGCGCTGTTGCATGTCTTTTCACGAGCTCCATTGCTGCAGCGGACAGAATTCTGCATCGGGAGAATAGCCTCTACAGCCAAATCGTTGTTAAGCAAGACGGATCAATTATTTGCCTCCAGTTCGATGTACGCAGAAACCTGCGCAACCAGTCGTGCATCAACACACGGCGCCCGAACGAGATGGTCTTTTCGTATACGAAAATGACTATGACAACGCTTCTTTTTACACCTAATCCCCGACGCATACTGATTGTCGGCTTAGGTGGCGGCACTTTACCTATGGCCTACACGAAGCTCTTCCCGAAAGCTCGGATCGATTCTATCGAAGTCGATCCAGCCGTCGTCAAAGTGGCGGAAGAGTTCTTTCAGTACAGGACGACTGAACGGGTGCGTACGCACATTCAAGATGCACGTGTGTGGGTGAAACGTGCTGCACTGGTTGAGCCTGGAATTTATGACTTGGTGGTTCTTGATGCCTTTAACGGTGAATACATCCCCGAGCACCTAATGACTCAAGAGTTCTTCTCTGACTTGAAAACGCTCATGACCCCCGATGCGACTTTGGCAGCAAATACTTTCACCATTAGCGATCTGTATGACTCTGAATCCGTCACTTATGAGTCTGTGTTCGGCTCGTTTATCAATTTTCGTTTGCCGGAGAGTGCTAATCGGATGATCATTGTGCCTCCAGCCGACGTCTCGTCAGATAGGTTAGAGGAACGCGCGAGTGCGCTAACTACGACGTTAAAACCGTTTCGGGTGCCGATCGAAAAGTACGCGCGTTTAATCGCTATCGCGAAAAAGAAAAAGCCTGACTGGAACCAAAACGCACGAGTTCTGACTGATCAATATTCTCCGGCAAATCTCCTCCAAGCGCGCTAAGATTTTTGCCAGTACTCGTCTTTGAGCAGCCGCTTGTAGAGTTTGCCCGTTGGGTGTCTTGGTAGCTCGTCTCTAAAGTCGACGGACCGAGGACACTTCACGTGAGAGAGCCTGTCGCGACAAAATTCAAGCAGTTCTACTTCCAACATTGCATCAGCCTGAGACCGATCCTTGAGTTGAACGACAGCTTTGACCTCTTCCCCAAATTCCTCATTCGGTATACCAAACACCGCAACGTCCATGACCTTGTCATGTGTGATTAGTATATTCTCAGATTCTTGTGGGTAGATATTGACCCCACCCGAGATGATCATGAAATGCTGTCGATCTGTCAGATAGAGAAAACCATCGTCGTCGACATACCCAACATCGCCTAACGTCGTCCAGCCTTGTGGATGCCGAGACCCGTTTGTTTTGTCTTCATCCTTGTAATACTCGAATTCACCGCCACCGCCCATGTAAATAGTGCCGGGCTCCCCAGCAGGCACCTCATTACCTTCGTCATCACAGATATGAATTTCGCAGGTCAATGGTTTGCCAACAGAGCCCTTGTGCGCCAACCACTCCTCTGAATTCAATTGCACGAAGCCATTGCCTTCCGTGCCAGCGTAATACTCGTGGATCACAGGTCCCCACCACTCAATCATTTGCTCCTTGATCGGAACGGGACATGGCGCCGCTGCGTGAATCGCGACCTGTAAAGAGGAGACGTCATGCCTCAAACGCACCTCGTCTGGCAGCTTGAGCATACGGACGAACATGGTCGGTACCCACTGACTATGAGTGATCTGATACCGCTCAATACACTCCAGTGCGAATTCAGCTTCGAAGTGAGGCATCACGACGACCGCAATACCATTGCGCAGACAGCTCATGGTGAAACCCAAAGGGGCCGCGTGGTAAAGGGGCGCTGGAGACAGGTAGATCGATTCCGATGTCGCACCATAGAGAGCACTTAGCAACGGTAGAGGATCACTGTCTCCGTATTGCCCTTCTGGCAGTGGGCGTTTTATGCCCTTCGGAAATCCTGTGGTACCAGATGAGTACAACATCGCGGCGCCTTCCGCCTCATCGATTATTGGTGCCGTACTTTCAGTACTGGTCACCGTCTCCCAACTTTTAAAGCCGTCTGCAGCGCCGTCAAGCATAAAATAGTCGGTCACCTGAGGCAGTTTGCCAGCTAGTGCCGTGACAACATCTAGGCGCGCAACGGAGGTAATGAAGACTCGGGCTTCACAATTGTTAACAATGTATTCCACCTCTTCGACCTGCAAACGCCAACTGATCGCTGTGTAATACAGCCCGGCGCGTTGTGCCGCCCAACAGATCGTCAAAAACTCACGATGGTTCTCTAAGAGAATTGCAATGTGGTCGCCACTCCGCAGGCCTAATTTGCGAAAGAGATGAGCCCCTTGATTGGCTCGCGCTTCCATTTCGCCATAGGTAACCACTTCACCACTGTCGGCCATGATGTAGGCTGGCTTGCTTGGCGAGGACTCTGCAAATTCTCGTGGCGTCATACTGTCCGATCCCTTTTAACTTTCTTCTAGACTTAAACTTGCTGAATTCATGCAGAACCTAAGTCCAGTTGGTTGTGGACCGTCAGGAAACACATGGCCTAAGTGCGCATCGCATGCAGAGCACGTAACCTCTATGCGACGCATGCCTAAGCTCATGTCTTCGTGCGTGTTCACAACAGTCTCATCTATTGGGGCATAAAAGCTTGGCCAACCACTGCGTGAATCGTACTTCGTCTCGGAATCAAACAGTGGCGCGTTACAACATTTGCAGTTGTACTTACCTGGTGTTTTTGTGTCGCAGTAGACGCCGCTAAAGGCGGGTTCAGTACCCGCCTGGCGGGTGATGTGAAAATCTTCTGGCGATAGCTCGGTTTGCCACTCAACCTCTGTCTTCTCGACGCGTTGCACAGAACTTGCGCCATCGGTATTGAGACTATTAGTTTCTTCATTCATCGCTTTGTTACTCCACTCCTGCATAGGCCGTGTATCATAAAGGGGAGGCACGCATAGAAAAAGGAACAATCCGATCACCCTTAGCACTACTTAACGAGATCGATACAAAATCGGCGAGTGCCAACCCTGGACAATTGATATGACCCCTTCTGAAAACATAACACCAATTTCGCTTAAACCGCGACGAAAAATTGTGAAATCCCAAAAGCTCGAGGAAGTTTGCTACGACATTCGTGGACCTGTATTGCGTGAAGCAAACCGCCTCGAAGAAGAAGGTCACCGGGTGATTAAACTCAATATCGGCAACCCTGCACCGTGGGGCTTTGAAGCGCCGGAAGAAATCCTCCGCGATGTCATCCACAACATCCCAGCATCGCAAGGTTATAGCGACTCCAAAGGGATCTATCCCGCGCGCAAAGCTGTCATGCAATATGCCCAACAAATTGGTATCAAGGGCGTCGACGTAGAAGATGTCTATATTGGCAACGGCGTTTCAGAGATGGTCGTGATGGCAATGCAAGGACTCATCAACAATGGCGATGAGGTCCTGATTCCAGCTCCTGACTTCCCACTTTGGACCGCTGCTGTAAATCTCTGTGGCGGCACTCCCGTGCACTATCTTTGTGACGAAGGCAGCGACTGGCAGCCAGACCTCGCGGACATTAGAGCCAAAGTCACGCCACGAACCAAAGCGATGGTTGTCATCAATCCAAACAACCCCACAGGCGCCGTTTACGAGAAGGCTATGCTGCAAAGCATCGTAGATATCGCTTACGAGCACGATTTGGTGCTCATGGCGGATGAAATTTACGACAAAATTCTCTACGACCACGCCGAGTACATCCCGCTGGCATCGCTCACGGATGAGTTGCTCGTGTTAACTCTATCCGGGTTGTCTAAGTCCTATCGCGTCGCGGGTTTCAGAACAGGATGGATGATCGTCAGCGGTGCCAAAGATCGGGCGGGTGATTACATCGAGGGATTGGATATCCTCGCCTCAATGCGCCTGTGTAGTAACGTGCCGACTCAGCATGCGATCCAGACAGGACTTGGCGGTTACCAAAGTATCAATGAGCTCACCACGCCCGGAGGCAGGCTTTACGATCAACGTGTTCTCGCGTGGCAAATGTTGAACGATATTGATGGCGTTACGTGTACCCAGCCGAAGGGAGCGCTGTATCTATTCCCCAAACTCGACGTGAAGAAATTTAACATCACCAACGATGAGAAATTTGTTTTGGATCTATTGCTCAAAGAAAAAGTGCTGGTGGTACACGGCTCTGGCTTCAATTGGCCTAAACCAGATCACTTTCGGATTGTCTTCCTGCCACGAGTCGATGAGTTAGCAGAGGCTATAACGCGCATTGATAAATTCTTGAGCGGCTATCGGCAGTAACGGTGGCAACCCTACAGATTGATGAATTCTATCGGGACGCGACAAAGATCTTAGTGAATCTATTCGAGATCTTTCCACGCCCCGTGACGATTTATGCGGAAGATATTTCGGGTCCAGATGAGCCCGATGAATACGGCGTACACTCGAAACGTTACCAAGCTTGTTTTGCCACGATGATGTGGCTAGCTGAAGAAGGCTATACCCGCTACAACGATGTTATTCGGCAGGACGCGCTGGACCAAGTCGTCTTGACCGGCAAGTGTTTTAGCGCGCTATTGAGTCCCCAGAGTGAAGTAGATAGTTCGGTCGAAGAACAAACTCTCCCTGCCAGCGTTCTTGCTGAAAAAAGTACGCGCATTTATCGCATGCGCTCTGCACTGGAAAGTCGAAGCAGCGAGCAGATTGCCGAAGCCTTCAGACCGCTACTCGATCGGATGTCAGGCTGACTTAGCTTTTCTCTATGGGTTGTATACGAACCGGTCTACCCTCACACGCACCATCGCCAGTCAGTAAAGCAACCATGTCATCACCCCAGCCGTACTTCGCGGCTCGAAGCTCATGATACTGGTCATGCAAGGCATCCGCTGGTGACGCCTGGTAGGTTCTCGTTTGCCCATCCCTGGTCAGTACAAGAGTGGGCTTAGTCGACAAGTGTTCGATCCAGAATGAATCCGCAGCTCCATGCTCAATCAAGGCTTCCTCATTCTCGCCGGTGTCCACGATCCAAATGCGTACTTGGCTTGTGCTCGTATCGTCGTTTGCCCGCTCGAGCGTAACTACCTCCCCAGCGAGCTCCGACGCGCCATAGGTAGCTACCAGAATTAGCACTGGAATGCCTATCAGGATTCCGACTAGCCAAAGAAGAATTTTCATTGTTTGTATTTTCTCAAGGTCTATAGAATTCAGGCTACAGTCTACTCACACAATACCATCAGCGCTGATGCTTCTGTGCATGCGCAGGAATATAAATGTGCAGGAATATAAATGTGCAGGAATATAAATGTGCAGGAGACTATCCGTACTTAAATTTCATCACTTTGAGCGCCCTTTCAGGAAATGCGTCCGGAAAATCTAGGTGCAATGGGTACTGGGACACGAATGCGGCTTCAGGCGCCCAACGAGCCATTTGGTTGTGTAGAAAGTCTGAACCCAGAAACGGCGAATTTAGGGATGCGATTATAGTCGCGTCCGGGTTTGCCAACTCAGACAGCCGTTTGAGGACTTGTCCATAAGATTTTTCCGCAACAAAGCTGCCTCGCTGGTTTGTCGGCGGATCGATGATGATTACGTCATACGGTCCAAACTGACGGATCTTCCACCACGACTTGAAAAGGTTGTGCGGAATCATTCGAACTCGCCTTGTATCTTGCCCGTTTAGCTGATGGTTTCTGTTACCGAGCTCAAGCGCATTACGGCTCATGTCGTTATTGACCACAGACGCGGCGCCATGGTGCAGTGCAGAAACCGAAAATGCACAAGTGTAAGCGAATAAATTGAGCACCTTTTTGCCTTCGACCTCGAGCGCAATATCTTGACGGACGTGGCCCATATCAAGAAAGAGCCCAACGTTTTGGTTTCGCGTCGGTTGTATCCAATAATCTAGCCCCCCCTCCGCCGCGACCACTTCGTCTGGCACGTCACCACGGACAACCTTGGATTGTGTTCCGCGTCCAGCTCTTTGTTGAACGACAACGCCCGCAACGTCAGTTATCTCTGAGCACAAAGCATCCACCAAATCATCAACAACAGAATTCTCTACAGGTTGGTGAAAGACTATTTGCAGATAAGCAGCCCATGCCGTGACCGTGACGTGTTCGAGGCCAGGAAAAGTGTGACCACGGCCATGGAATAGCCGTCGAGCTTGGTTTGATTTACTCCATTTCGAAGCACACTCAACGACTACGGTCGAGTAATTAGACACTTGCGCTGTCTACTCGATAAAGAAGTCTATCTTCGTATCCAGTAACAATTTCGTATAGCCCAGCCAACTCAGCGTCAACTTTCGCATCGTTCGTGTCTACCAGTAGCGGGCGCCCTTCTAGTGAGTTCAACTTTGTTCGCGTAGCCACGATTGTTAATTGTGAGTTCATGTCCAAGCGGCGAAGTACTTCTGCGCTCATTTGTTGATTGCCGCGCCCAAACAGGAAACCCTGAACGTCCGGGAAGCTCACTAAAAAGTGTGGCGAACCCGAAAGATTGCGCAAATCGTGTTCAGTCGCGTCCAAAGTGCTCCCTGTATCCGAATAGATATCGAAACCACGCAGGGTAGCGCCGGAATCCAGAACAGACTTGATTTGGAACGTCGTACCGCCGGGACCGATGGCAAGGGGGCTCTGTTGCAAAACACGCTCGCGAAGCTCGGCGATGATTTCATCAACCGCAAGTGTTTCATTTTCGCGACCACCTGACTTTGTGTGTTGTATCCAGCCGCTGACCTCTGGAACCCGCAGCTCGCCAAAAGAAATGACTGCTTCACCCTGGTCATCCCAATCACGGACTTCGCGAGAAATAGGTGCCACCATTCCACCAGTTACCAATTCTGCAATGACTTTTCCGGCAGCCTGCGGGGATACGGCAAATACACCACTGTGCATCTTGACCCCTGCAGGCACCCCAAGACACGGGATATCGGCGTTGCAGGATGCGAGCACATCTCGAGCAGTACCGTCGCCGCCGACGAATACGATGCAATCGGTTAGTGCGTGATGTTTTCGGACCATCTCGACTGTATTCTTCGGTCCGTCAGGTTCATTGGCTAAAATCTCAACCTCGTTGAAGCCACACCCAACGAGGAGAGCGGCAACAGCTTCGTTGGCAAACCAATGAATTGAATTCGTGCCCACTTCTTGGCTTAACACGGATAAGAACGAGCGAGCACGTTCATGCGCAAGTGGTTGCGCCCCGCGGTGGAGTGCTTCGGTCTGCAGCGCAATTCCATCAGAACCTTTTAGCCCAACTGAACCACCTAAACCAGCCACCGGATTCAGCACCATTAGGCAGCGTAGGCTAGGCAAACGAAATTCCCAGCTCGGCAGCAACCTGCTCAGCGATTGCTAGCGAGGCGGTCAGCCCGGGCGATTCGATTCCAAGTAGATTAACAAGTCCGCCAACACCATGCGTTGAGGGGCCCGAGATTTCAAAATCGATAAAACCAGCCTCCGGCGGCGCTATTTTAGGTCGTATACCCGTATAACCTGGATGCAATCTAGCTGGATCGACCGCTGGGTAATACGCACTTATGGCTTGCACAAAATTGTCGAAATGAGACTCATCAAAGTCGTAGTTGATTTCCCCAATCCAGCGAACGTCTGGCCCGAATTTTACTTGGCCTGCCAAATCTAGGGTCACATGCACACCCAATCCTCCCGGTTCAGCTGTGGGATAGACAAGCCGAGAGAATGGTTGTTTACCGGCATAGCTGTAGTAGTGACCTATTGCATAGTATGCGTCAGGAGCGTCCACCATCTTATGCGCAAGACTGGGCGCATAGAGACCACCCGCGTTGATGAGATTATCGCAACTTAGAGTGAAGTCCTCCGTCTCAACTTCTATCCCTTGAGAAGTTTTTTTGAGCTCTTTAACCACGGTCTTAAAAGCGATCATACCGTGTGCGGCTTCGAGAATGCCTTGCAGAGACAACATGTACGCATGTGAATCAATAATGCCCGTCGACGGAGAAAGTACGCCTCCGACGGTACGGACTTCAGGTTCCATCTCGCTCACTTCCTCCGCCGAAAGCCAAGCAAGGTCGGGGACACCGTTGGCGGATGCTTTGTCGACGTAGGCTTGCACCGTCGGGATTTGATGTGACCGACTGGCAACAATGATCTTTCCGCATTGACGATGAGGCACGTTGAATTCTTGGCAGTGTTCGTAAAGGAGTTTTTTGCCACGTACACACAGGACTGCTTTGCGAGAATCTTGCGGATAGTAAATACCGGCATGAATCACTTCGGAATTCCTGGAGCTAGTTTCGCTTCCGATAAGATCGTGCTGCTCCAGCACAAGTACTTCTTGGCCACTCTGGGCGAGCTTTGCTGCAACAGCGAGGCCAACAACGCCTGCTCCGATGACTATGGTCTCAACTTTATCCAAACGGGGTCTCCGCAGAGCCCGCGACAACGCTAGATTGCTTAGCCACGGTTGTCGTTTTCGCTTTGGCATCTGCACTGTTGGCATCAATCAACAAAATCGATTGATTAAACTGCCAAGCCCTCGCGCCAGCCAGTTCAGTCATCCACTGAAGTGTCGTCTGTTCATAGCCTGTAACGCGTTGCTCAAACTCTGCGGTAAGTTCTTCATGTTCTGGATCGAAGTCATCGGTGCTCACTCGGAATGCTAAACCAGCAGACTGGCTAAACACACGCTCAAGCGACTGCGCTCGTAATTCAGCTTTGAAGAACGCGATTTGCTCTTGTCGTGTCCTTGGTGGCGGCAAATACTCAAAACCAAAGTCCGGGAGTTGACGCTGCGTTTTGTTCACGAGGCACCAATGTGCGACTTCGTGCAAAGCGCTAGCCGCGTAATCTGCCCGGTACCGGAGTACTGCGATTGGCGCATCGGGGTTTGCGTGCGCGGGTAGGTACCAAGGTTCCTCTGCACCGCCCTCCAATACCGTGTTCTCTGACACTTTGAAACAGGTGTTAAATGCCTGTACGAGTCGAACTTGGTCCACACTATCACCCCGTCTGCGCAGTCGGATGTGCACTTAACATAGCCATGTAGGCTGGCGTCAAAAACTGCTCACCGGCCAAAAGATGCGACATGTAGTCTCGTGATGGCAGTTTTCCGGCGCTAATTACCCCGGGATTCGCAAAATAGGTCCAACACCATTCTGCGCGCTCTGCGGTATCGACCAATACCGCGTCACGGCCGTAGTTCCATGGTGCGCGCTCAAATGGGTCCATTTTGAATATCTCGGCATCGGTTGATAGGTCGTAAAGAACACCTTCTACACACTCGCCACGTTTGAACTGAACATTTGCGTGGGCAATATCAGCATGAGTAGTAGAGACCTTGTTGAAAACTAGACGAAAATCGCGGAGCGTGGCGGATTGTGCTCGGACAACCTGCAGGCCACGTTCTTGGACTCGCGCCGGGTTCATATTGGACCCATACGCGAAGTATTTTAATATGTTATTTATCAAATAGTTACTTAAGTTTTTTAATATAAAACTCAAATGGATCAACGTCCATATTCGCCGTGAGTAACTCATGGCCCATAAAACGACAGTAGTTGCTAAAGTCGCGCTCTGTAGAAGGGTCTGTCGCAAGAATTCGAATCGTCGCCCCAACAGGCATCTCACGGACACAATTTCTCAAGAGCATCAATGGCTCCGGACATAGGAGCCCCTGGGCGTCCAACTCTTGTTGATGCGCGAAGGAAGGTCCTTGTTTTGTGCTGTCAGTATCTTCTTGCATCGCTCTATCATCCATCGATCTGTCATCCATAGTCTAGGCAGTCGAAACCGCCCCTATTTTTTCCCTTGGTCAGTTGATTGTGCCAGCAGCATGTTAAGTCGGTTTGTGCAAGAATTCACCGCGCGTTTCAACATCTCTATTGACAGCAAAATCAGTACTCAACAGACTCGAACTGAATGCAGCATTTGTGGTCCAAATAGAACGTTAAAGCCCGGCTGGGTGCGTCAAAAACCTAGGCTTGTACAACATGAAAAATATAACAGGTGAATAGATTGCTGCCTTTGGCCGAAATCAAATGTCTGGGCACGCGAACAGTCGCTGTTTTGTTGCTCTGTTTTGGCCTCGGCACCGCGTCGGCGCAAGATGCAGAAACGCCGATTCCTGAAGAAAGCACCACCGTCCAAGCGTCACCAATACCAACAAACTCAGCCGAGTTATCATCAGTTGAGGATGGCGAAGAAGTACCGGTCGTTGAAAGTGAGTCCACTGTCGAACCAGCGAAAAAGCTCGATACAGCGGATACGGAACAACAAGCCTCCAGAATAGAATCCAGAAGAAAAGAATCCACAAAAACAGAAACGCCTGACAAAACAGAAGACGCCCTTGAAATAGCAGAGTCACTGACCCAGCCAGATCAAGGTTTCGTTCAACAAGACTTCGGCGAGTATGCATTCTTTCAACAGCAAATCGAACGCGGCGAAGCCGAAGCTGCTCAGGCCTCACTCGAGGTAACGATAGATCAAATTGAAACGCTACATCATCGTTACCACGAGGACCTGGTTGAGCCTTTGACCTTACTGGGCGATGCACAAGTTGCCCAGTCGATGCACGATGAAGCGATTGAAAGCTATGCTCGTGGTCGGCATATCGCAAGAGTTAGTCATGGACTATTCAGCGAACAACAACTCCCTGTTGTCTATCGAGAAGCTGACGTATTCAAAGCCGTAGGAGATTTAGACGCGGCGGCTGAACGAGAAGAGTATGCATACGAAGTCGCACGACGCCTTTTTGCTGGGCCCGACCCCAACGTTATACCTGCCCTCTCACGACTCGCGACTTTCTATATAGACACTTATAACCCCATCAGTGCGCGCACACTGCTTATACGTGCAATGTCAGTCCACGAACGCAATGGTACTGACACCAGTCCCGAGGCGATTCCATTACTTCGAAGCATTGCGCAAACTCACAAGCTGGTTCGTTTCCCTCCGTATTACGTCACGACATCAAACGACAATCGCCTTGAGGGTCCGACCCCATCACTCACAACCGCTGAACTCGACGGTCAATATGTTGTCATCAACAGTTTTCCGGAAGGTGAGAAGGCGTTGCAAAAAGTCGTTGAGATTCAGCGTCAGAACTTTCCTGCCCGACCAACACTAGAACTGGATGCGATCCTAGAATTGGCTGACTGGCATCTTCTGTTCGGTCGGTTCCAAGCGGCCCACACGCTGTACAACCATGTCTTTCTACGGATGGCAGAGCACAACCAGAAGCCGGAAGAGTTTTTTGCGACTCCGACCATGCTCTACTTTCCTCGACCGGAAAACCCACGCGCTCCAGCGTTTCGTGATCGCGGCGATGAGATTGCAGAGGGACTCGTTTCCTTAAGTTTCACCGTGACACCAAATGGTCAGATACGCGCTCTTAAAACCTTGAATTCCGAACCGGAAAAGTTAATGGATTTCCGTGTGCGACGGAGCATGCGTGTGGCGAAGTTCAGACCTCGATATGTTGAAGGCGAACCGGTTAACGCCAACGAACAGACGTTTACCTATCGATTCCCGTTTTATCCGCTACGCGCGGCGGACCCCCTTGATGAAAGCATCGGTCCCGATACGGAAGAAATAGACCCTTCAGGTGAAGATTCACCAGACACCACGGAGCTTGTACCTAACGAAGGAGAAATTTCACGGGCTGGAGAACTAACAGCTGGTACTCGTACAGTTGCTGTTCAGGAATCAAACGATATCCTGAAATCCCTCCCTTACCGATTGGAGATTGCCCAGTGATTAAAATAGCTGGCTGGTGCGCAATCTTACTACTGATCGCCGCTTGCGCACCCATTACGCCTTTGCCAGGCGGTGGTGTCTCAATGCCCTCTCCCCCAAGTTCAGGTGGCTCTTCGGGCGGATCATCGGGCGGTTCCTCTGGGGGTGGCGGCGCTTCTGGTGGCGGTCAATCTGGCGGTGGCGCAGGTGGCGGAGAGCCATCCAGTTACGACCCACTACCCGGTGGTGGTGGCGGTCTCGGTGGACCAGGCGGAGCAGGCGGGCCAAACGGATCAGGTGGTGGCAGTGGCGGCGAAGGTGAGGAAGGCGAACAAGATGGTTCCGGTAGTGGTGGTCAAGGTAATGGCAACGGCGGTGATGGCGACATCGGTTGGGAAGACATTGCGGGGACTGGCGGTAGCGGTGACGGCGAAGGCGATGGATGGGAAACCAGCAATTCCCTACCTGGCGGCGAATCCGGAAATGGTCAAGGTGGCATTCTTCCTGGCGATGGCTCTGGTGGGCAAGCTGATGGCTCTGGTGGCCAAGCCGAGGGTAATGGACCTGGCGGTTCTGGTGGCGGCTCCGGTGAAGGCGATGAGCTGGGCGCGGGTGGCCAGGGCGGCAGTGGTCAAGGTGGCAAAGACGGATCCGGCGATGATGAGTTTGCTGGCGCCCTGGAAGAATTTGACGGCGAGATACTCTCTGAAAGAGAGGCGTCTAAGACTGGATCGGGTGTCGGACCAGGTGGTGGCGTGTTGACGCCTGGAGAATCCAGCGCAGGCGGTGGTGGCAATTCCGAACAAGGAGCGCCACTACCTCAAGTTGTGTCAAGAAGCGTACCCTCAGCCCCCCCGCCACCACGACGAGGTACGGAAGGCGTTCCGGAAAACTTACCTGATGCCCGTGATGATGACATTATTGCCCGACAGCTGAGAGAGGCTGCTATGCAGGAAACCGATCCTGAGCTAAAGGAGAAGCTCTGGGAAGAATATCGTAAGTACAAAAAAGGCTAAATGAAGCAGCTTTCCTACATCCTAATACTGACGCCACTACTGCTCGGATGTGGTACCCACACCGTACGAGTGGTCGATATGACACCGCCGCGTCAGGCAGAGGTTGCGCCCACCGAAGCACAACTTCTCGGTGTTGGGATAGCCATTTTCGATGAGAACGTGCCTGAAGATTACGATGAACGCATTGAGCAGATCATTATGCCTGAGGTGCGGCGAGCCGAATCTCAATACATTCCTTACTTCCTAAAAAATACGCTTCAGTCGACCGGTAATTGGGGAGCGGTGCGCGTGGTACCTAGATCGACAGAAGCCGTGGACATTGTTGTCACAGGAAAAATCCTCTATTCAGATGGGGAGAGCATGGGCGTCGAAGCTGCGGTAACCGACGCCAGCGGGCGGCAATGGTTTGCCAAAGAATATACAGCCCTCGCTAGCAAGTACGCATATGGAGCCGACATTCCTCCGAGCATAGACGCTTTTCAATCGATCTATAAGCAACTTGCTAATGACATGTTGACCTACAGAGAGCAGATGTCTGAGGCGGAGATTCTGCGTATCCGCAACATTGCAGAACTAAAATTCGCGCAAGGTTTCTCCAAAGAGGCTTTCAGTGACCACGTCGAACAAGACGCTGAGGGCGTTTATCAAATTACCCGCTTACCTGCTGATGAAGATCCTATGTTGGCCCGGGTTCGGCAAATCCGAGAGCGAGAATACTTGTTCATCGACACGTTGGATGAGTACTACACCAATTTCTATCGTCAGATGTACCCTGCTTATCAGAACTGGCGGCGTGCGAGTTACGATCAGGCGATCGCGTATAAGCAACTTAAGGCACAGGCTAAATCGCGCAACGTCGCTGGGGCGCTATCAATTATCGGAGGCGTTGCCGCGATCTATGAAAGTAGTGATGCGCATGTGGATGCATCAGGGCTCGTAGGTGTGATTTCTGGCGCAACGTTGATAACAAGTGCCATTCAGAAGCGTAACGAAGCGGAGCAACAAGCCGGGAGACTACGGGAGCTGGGTAGCGCTGCTGAAGCCGAACTCGTGCCAACAACCATCGAACTCGAGAACCAGACCGCCCGTCTGGAGGGTAGCGTTGACCAACAATACGACCAGCTCCGCTCAATTCTAAAACGCATCTACTTCGAAGATTTGAATTTGCCTGTACCACAGGAGCATCCAGCAGCCCCAGAGTCGAATGAGACCGAGGGATAATGACTGCATCCAACGAGACTATCGCGCCACAGAAAGCGCCGCTCACTCACTTACAGAATAAAAAGAAAGGTCCCACGCGTTGGGATTGGCGGGTTATAGCGGTCGCCGCCGCCGTGGTAGCGGTAATAGCCTTAGCGTTTTCCTTTCGACCGGATGTCGAGGTAATTCCAAACCCAGCAGCGAGTCAAACCGTTAGCCCTGATGTTGGATCCGCACCGAGCAATGTCGCACAGGCGACACCGCCGCCTTTCGAAGCGACACAGCGCGCACTGGCACGAGAGCGTGCCCAAAAAGCACTAGCAGCATTTGTAGAAAAACAGATTATTCTTGAACAGGGGATGCACGTTAATTCTTGGGGTGCAGACCTCCTTGCGGAAGCACTTGCTGCCGCGAAGCAGGGGGACGCCGATTTTGTCCTTGAGAGATTTCCCGAGTCCCTAGCTGCCTACGACCAAGCAGTTACCCTTATCAACGGGGTACTAGACGAAGGAGAGCGTCGCCATAGCCAGCATCTTGAGAACAGTCTCGCCGGAGTGGAGGCGCTGGATTACACAGAGGCTTCTCGTGAGATAGATGCAGCACTGCTTCTAAAGCCCAGTGACGCGGCAACGCTGGCGTTGAAGGCGCGAGTGGAAAATATTCCAGCTATTCAAACGATTCTACGAAACGCGAAAAACCATGAGCTGAGCGGTCGCTTTGACGATGCGCTCGCGCTTTATGAGGACGTGCGCAAACTGGATCCATCTACGCAAGGGCTCGATGCACTCATCACATCTTCCAAAAGCGGTCAGGCCGGTAACAATCTTCAATCCCTATTGTCACAAGGATTCTCGCGCCTGTCCGCCAGCGACTTTGAGGCAGCCCGCAAAGCCTTCACAGCAGCTCTCAGACTCGACCCTGGTAACGACATGGCCACTGGAGGATTACAACAAGTTGCTGAACAAAACGACCTAGCGATTATTGGGAAGCATCGCAACGCAGGTGATTTGGCTCTTTCCAAGGAGCGTTGGCAAGATGCACAGAATAGTTTCGTGGCGATTCTCAAGATAGACGCAAACATTCAATTTGCCAAAGATGGTCTTGCCGATGCGAAAGAACATCAGCGAATCCAAACAATACTCACTAAAATTTCACAGCAGCCACAGCGTCTTTCCGCACAATCGCTGTATCTCGAAGCGCAGACCATAGTTAGCGAAGCAAACACGCTCGCTTACAGAGGAACGACCCTCAACAATCTAGTAGCTGAGGGTGCACGGTTGTTAGACCTCTATCGAGACCCAGTTGATGTCACCTTCATGTCCGACAACGCGACCGAAATCATCGTCTCCAACATAGGCCGTCTGGGCAGATTCGATCAAAAGGTACTCAACATGCGTCCAGGCCAGTACACAATTCGTGGTAGCCAAAGAGGCTGCAAAGACATCTATATTTCCATAGAGGTCATCCCAGGGATTAACCCCATCGACGTTAGTTGCGCAGAGCGTCTCGTTGAAAACTAGTTACTCAACACGGGTAGATCTTATCAGCCATCGCCCTGGACTGAAGGTTAATGTCTGAATTCCAGCGTAGTTCAAGTCCCGCAACCATCGAAGCTGTGGAGGCGATTCGATTCACCCCTACCGACCATGGCAAGCGTGGCCCAGGACTCTCTTTGTGGCATTACGTTCTCGCGCTCGCAATCGCGCTTGCCCTCTTCATATTCTGGTTCATTTTTACGACTCGAAGTGTCACTTTCCAATTCTCACCGACCGCTCAAACGATCAGCGTGTCGGGCGGTTTGTCATTTGAAGTCGGTAACGTGATATTGCTTAGAGAAGGCACCTATCGCATATCAGCTATCACAGAACTGCACGAACCCTTCGAACAGGATGTGTTCGTCGGCGCTGACTCAAACCAGACCTTTGAGTTCGCCTTTGTCCCCCTACCAGGCTTCCTCAGACTCAACCTAGATCCAAGCGACGCACAAGCCTGGGTCGATGGTGAAGAAGTTGGGCTATTGACTGAGTTACCAGCGGGCGAGCATGAACTCTCAGTTACTCATCCTCGGTACCAACCGTACACGGATATAGTTGAAATTGAAGGTAAGCAGATCGAACGTGAGATAAGTGTGGATTTGAGACCAAACTGGTCCGATGTCGCAATCACATCGAGTCCGCCTGATGCAAGCATCTATATAGACGGTGAGTTGTGGCCATCTTTGACTCCTACCAACATTGAAGCTTTGGCGGGTGAGAGAGAGATCGAAATACGAAAAGAAGGTTATAAGTCGCATCGACAAAGAATTTTTGCGCAAGCTCTCCAACCAATGGCACTGGAAACAGCCAAACTCATTCAGGCCGACGCGCAACTAACGGTCACAACCCGCCCATCTGACGTTGGTGTTCTTGTGAACGGCCAGTTCATCGGTCAAACACCTATTCAGCTTGACCTCAAGTCTGCGACGACACACACGCTGCAACTGATCAAGGCAGGCTATGCAACTGTCACTCGCTCCCTCAGTCTTAATCGCAACGATCGGGAGGCGTTGAAAATAGATCTACGACGCCAGACTGGACAGGTAACGATAACGGTGTTGCCAGACAACGCCGAGGTTTGGATCGATGGCGCAAAGAAAGAGGCTGCCAACGAGACGATTACGCTACCGATTCGACCTCACGATATCGAACTCAAGCTAGCTGGCCATGCTGGTTACCGGCAAACAATCACGCCTAAAGTTGGGCTCACCCAAGAAATCAAAGTCAAACTGTTAACCTTGGAAGAAGCACGTCTGGCAGCGATGAAGCCTGCCATTCAGGCACCCGACGGACAGACATTGTTGCTCTTCCAGCCTGAAGATTTCAAGATGGGTGCGTCCAGGCGAGAGCCTGGGCGCCGCGCTAACGAAACGTTACGCGACGTAGCCATGACGAACCTTTTCTACCTCGCGACCCACGAGACAACAAACAAACAGTTCCGTGCCTTCGCATCTGGTCATGACTCTGGCAAGTACGTGGAGACTTCACTGAACGACGACGAACAGCCCGCCGTTGCGCTGAGCTGGCATGACGCGGCGTCTTATTGCAATTGGTTGTCTGAACAAGAACGTCTGGCACCGTTCTACAATATCGAATTCGGAAAAGTTCGGAGCGTCAATCCGCAAGCTATAGGCTACCGCTTACCAACTGAGGCTGAGTGGAGCTGGGCAGCCCGTACCTTCGATAGTTCGACCGCACAGGAGTCACAGGAACAACTGCGATTTCCGTGGGGTAAGAACTTGCCGCCACCAGAGCGTCACGGCAACTATGCAGATCGAGCGGCCTCTAGTCTGGTCGGCCGAGTCATATTCGGGTACAACGACAACTATGCAGCAGCGGCGCCCATTGGTACTTACAAAGCCAACCATCGTGGCCTATATGATATCGGCGGTAACGCGGCTGAATGGGTTAGTGATTTTTACGAAATTCCGGGAGTTGAAACTGTTACCGATCCTACGGGTCCAACTAAGGGTGAGTATCACGTGATCAAGGGGTCTAGTTGGATGCATGGTTCTATTAGCGAACTTCGTTATTCTTTCCGCGACTACGGAATTGATGGTCGCCAGGACGTTGGCTTCCGCATTGCCCGTTACGTCGAAACACCAAAATAGCTGGATGTGAGATGAGAATACTGCCTGTTTCCGTTTTAGCCACATTCTTTCTCTTTTGTTGTCTGACGAGCTGTCCCACTTGGGCGCAGTCAGCGGATGACACCGACGCAGCCACCAAATCGAGCCCAGCGGAGGGTTCCCCAATCGATACGCCAGCACCCGCACCGCAGTCGACTACTTCGGCTGGCAATCCGGAAAGAGCAAAGTCAAAGAACAAAAAAGCCGGTGACATTTTTCGACCAAGTGAAGAGATATCCGAAGACTTCGCCGTATCATTCCCAGTGGATATCTAACCCAACCATGCGAACACTAACGTAACAAGAACAAACTCAATCAGGTCAACCGTAACCGTGAAAAGACAGCTTCCTTTTGAATTTATCTATCAAGCTGGTGCCTTGGTCATTAGCATTATCATCGTGCATTTGTTGTACGTAACCATTATCCGACCAAATGCGGAAGCAATTGAAGCAACCCAAGCAGAGCTCCAGGCCCAAGGGGCGTTTGTACAGGACCGTTCTGTATGTGTCGTCCTCAAAGATTTGGAACAAGAATCATGTTTCATTTTGATGTTCTGGGCAGTGGCTATCATGGGTTTTAAAGGCCGTAATGCCTTGGCAGAACGCTCGTTGTTGAACGAAAACTTTGTCCAACTGAGCGAGGGTATGAGTATCTTGCCTGAGGACACTCGAGAATTTACACGCCCCCTGCAAGCGCTACCGGAAGAGCAGCAGGAAGCGTTGTTACCACGCTCATTACTCGCCGCATTGCACCGTTTTTCATCGACGCGCAACGTCCAGGACGCGTCTGAAGCCGTCAAATCCGTTTGTGATTCGGAATCTGATCGACTCGATAGTGAGCTGTCCATGATTCGATATATCGCCTGGGCAATCCCATCGATTGGGTTCATTGGCACGGTGCGCGGCATCGGCGATGCGCTCGGTCAGGCATACAAAGCAGTTGAAGGTGACATTGCAGGTGTTACCGCGAGCCTCGGTGTCGCCTTTAATTCAACGTTTATCGCCCTCATCATCAGCATCGTATTGATGTTCCTCATGCATCAGCTGCAGCTCATTCAAGAGCGATTGGTATTGGATACCAACCATTACTGTGACCAAAAACTCTTGCGTCACCTGCAGGTGCGCTAGCCAATGCAGGTTCTCGAGTTAAACGATCAAGAACTGACACTGTATGCCAGTGACGCCCAGATCATACGTTCAGAACCAGCTGCCGCGGCTGTCGTCGATGATAACCTCGTATTTGGAGATGTGGCGCTCGAACAAAGTCGAATTAGCCCACAGTACTTTAATAATCGCTATCTCGGAAATGCCACTGCCCAACAGCTACCCTCGCCCATCGGTACCGCGCATAACCTTGCCGATCTCGTATTCCATCATTTGGCATCTTATCCATTGGCTGACGAGCCGCTTGCTGTTCTAACCCCCTCTCATTTCGCTAATGAACAACTGGGCTTGCTGCTTGGCATTTGCCAGGAGCTGAAGATAGATGTTAGAGGGTTCATCGACCTGTCGTTGGCACAGACACTTAGTGTTGGCGTTCCGAAAGCCTTTCAAGTTTTGGATTTGGAATGGCACCGATTATCGATCACACGAATGGAGAGCAGCGCAGCGACCGTTTCTGCGTCTGGGCATCGTGTCTGGGAAGGTCGTGGACTCAATCATTTCATAGAGGGATGGATGGGGGTCATCGCTGATGAATTTATGCAACAGACCCGCTTTGACCCGCTGCATCGTGGCGATTCTGAACAGCAGTTGTTCCAACAGGCTTATGCATGGCTAAAGGGTGGATTAAAAACTCGTATCTCGATACGTGGGAACGAAAATGACCGCGAACTGGACATCGAGCCTGACCGTCTAAAAGCGAAGACTTTCCAGCGCCTGGAAGGTCTCGATCTAGATACCGATCTACCCTTGGTGCTCACAGACCGAGCTCTGCGTGTCCCCTTCCTTTCTGAATTAGTTAACGGAATGCATCACAACGTTGTCTCGACCAATACTAAGCAATCTATTCGCACTCATATCGCTGAGCTATGCGAGGAGTTGCCCGCCGATTCAATCGGTCGGTTAAGTGCTACGGCCATCAGGACGGAGTCTGTAACAACGACCAACATCCAAACAACTAGCGAGGCTGCGACGCATCTACTCGATGAACAACATCATGCCCATTTGGTTACCGGCATCACGCAGGAGCCTATCAATATTGGCGACAAGGTTACGGTCGATGGCACACCCTACCGAGCGATAAAGGTGTTCTAATGGCTGCTCGCCAACGCCGATTCAATGTCTTTTCACTAGCATTCCTGGATGTCATGTCCTGTGGCTTTGGCGCAGTCATACTCATATTTTTAATCATCAATCATGACGCAGACGCCGAACAAGAAGTCGTGAATGATGACCTTCTTGCTGAAATTCGCATGCTCGACTACCAGGTCCAACAAGGACAGGAAGAGATGTTCGAGCTTATCGAGGCTCTAGACGACGTGGCAGCTCGCCTAGAAGAGTCAGACTCAGATTTGAACTCAACGCGCGATACCGTTGTCAAAGAAATCACCAAGCTAGACGATTTGAAAGAGGTCTCGCTTGCCGAGGAAGTGAGCCTGGCAGATCTTACAGCCGATCTGGAAACGAGAGAGGAAGAAGTTAAACGCCTTGAGGCGATAAAGTCGGCGGCTGAGGGCCAACAAGTTCGCTCTTTCGAAGGCGAAGGTGACCGACAATACCTTACCGGTTTAAAGGTTGGTGGTAAGAATATTCTCATCGCGGTGGACACCTCTACGAGCATGTTAGATGACACGATCGTCAACGTTTTACGACGACGCAACATGACCGAGGAACGAAAGCGCGCTGCGCCGAAATGGCAAAGAGCTATCCGAACCGTTGAGTGGTTGGCAGCGCAACTACCGTTAGATGCAGAATTCCAACTCTATGGTTTTGCAGAAGAAACTGAGTCGTTGGTGCCAGATGCTGAAACGAGTTGGATCCCTATGCATGACGGACAAGACTTGAATCACGGCGTGAGCGCACTCAAAGAGATGGTGCCGGGCGGCGGCTCTAGCCTTGTGAAGCTCATGTTAGTCATCCGGCAGTTGTCGCCCATACCCGACAACGTTTATCTAGTGACTGATGGACTGCCAACTCAAGGAGAGACAGCACCACGCTCATCAACAGTTTCCGGACGCAGGCGCCTGGAACTTTTCGGCGATGCGTTCGATCGCCTACCTAAACAAATACCGATCAACGTCATCATGTTCCCAATGGAAGGCGATCCAATGGCATCAGCAGCCTACTGGAATATCGCTCGAGTGACGGGGGGTGCCTTTATCTCCCCCTCTTGGGACTGGCCATAATGAAAACCCGCCGCGCAATGGAAGAGTTTAGCGTCTCATTTCTAGACGTCATTTGCTGTGGTTTCGGCGCCATTATCCTCCTGTTGATGATCACGAAAACATTGGAGCCGGTGCTGCTCGAAGAATCCAACATCAATTTGGAGGGTCAGGTCGCCCAAAGAGAGAATGCACTTTTTGAGATTCGAGGAAAAATCAATGAACTTCGCAGACAGATAAACGATGCAACGTCTGGCCTACAGGAAAAGCTCGACATGCTAGCCCAGCTACAAGACCAACTGACTCAGATTCTGGGTCAGTTTGACAACTTGTCAGAAGCGCAAAAGGAAATCTCAACGCAGAACCTCAAACTGTCGGCCGCAAAGCAGTCATTAACAGACGAGATGCAACGCCTTCTGGGTTTGGACTTCAGGCGGGCTTCTGGTCTCGTTGGTGGTATTACAGTCGATTCCGAGTACATTATTTTTGTGATCGATACTTCAGGAAGTATGCAAAGTGTTGCGTGGCCGCAGGTTGTGCGTAAGGTCAGCGAAACGCTTTCGATCTACCCCCGGGTTAAAGGCATTCAAGTAATGAATGACATGGGGGACTACATGTTCTCGCAATACCACGGTGCATGGATTGAAGATACGCCCTCTCTAAGAAACTCAATCATCAGAACACTGCAGAACTGGGCGCCTTTCAGCAATTCCAGTCCGGTGGAGGGAATTACGGCTGCGATCAACACCTTCTATGATCCTGACAAGCGAATCAGCATTTACGTTTTTGGCGATGATTACACTGGGAATTCCATTGAAGAGGTGGTCGAAGCTGTGGATGAAGTAAATCTTGCGGACGAGTCTGGGCGTCGGCGCGTGCGCATACACGCAGTAGGATTCCCGGTATATTTGGATCGTCCCAATGCTAGGGTGTACCGCTTTGCGGCATTGATGCGGGAGCTCGCCTATCGAAACGATGGGACATTCGTTGGGCTAGCTCAGTATCAGTGATTTTGTGACTAAATAGATCTGCATTTGAGGGAATTGCATGATTAAAGAACAATCTAAAACAAAGGCACTCGCTGTCTGCTCAGTTCTGGTAATTGGCTTCCTGCTCTCTGCGTGTGCTGGCACTAAAAACCTGGCGTTGGACACAACGTTTCCGGTCCCGTTGATTGACAAACTACCAATGCGACTTGGCGTCTATCTGGACGAAGATCTCAGAGGCTACGTTTACAACGAGAAACTCGAAAAGAAAGGTGAGTGGAACGTCGATGTAGGTTCCGTGCAGACTGAGCTATTCACAAATCTTGCCGCTGGATTGTTTGAAGGGCATCAGCTTGTCACTGAAACTTCTGCGCCTAACTTTGACGGCGTACTTGAACCAGAAATCACTGATTTGCAGTTCTCTCTACCAACCCAAACAAGGTCGAATTTCTACGAAGTCTGGATTCGCTACAACTTCAAATTGTACGACAGCAACGGCAATACTATTGGCGATTGGCCGCTTCCCGCTTATGGTAAGGCCAGCAAGGAAGACTTCTCTTCGGCATCTTCTGGTGTAGAAGCTGCAGCCGTAGCCGCTTGCCGAGACGCGATGGCATTTTTTGTATTGAACTTTCAAAAAGTACCAGCGGTCAAACAATGGCTAGCTGCAGGCAAACCACAACTACCACCTGCACCTGCCCCCATACCGGCGCCTGCTGCTGAAAGCGCATCGCCTGGAGAAGCAACGGATTCGCAACCGAGTACCAGTACCGAACCGAGCGCCAGCACATGAAGACAACAAGATCCACGGCCCATGTATTTTTGAGCGCCAGCATCATTGCGTTAACCGCATTGGCTGTGAGCGGTTGTGTGACGTCGACAGTCGAGCAAGTTAGGGAATCTGCGACGGGTATGTCGGCCGGAGACTCGGTGGTCGTTCTCGGTAGGCGCAATCGTCCCAGCCAGACCCAAACAGAGCTCGACTTCATCGATTGCGTGTCAAACAACATGGCTGATGGATCCAACAGTGTTGCAGTGATTACTGAGCAAGATTTCATGGATGCGATGTTTCCTTGGTTTGAACCTCGCACAGCCCCTCTAAACACAAATGAACTTCCTGGGCTGTTACAACAACCTGTCCTTGCAGAGCGTCTGCGTGAGATTGGTCTGAAGTATTTGGTTTGGGTCGAAGGCTCAACTAAAAGAACATCACAAACTGGGTCGATGTCCTGCACGGCCACACCAGGCGGCGCTGGATGTTTTGGGTTCCTAACATGGGATAACGATTCGTCGTACGAAGCATCTATCTGGAACGCGCATACAGCTAAGACTGCTGGCAAAGTAAGCTCGGACGCTGCCGGAACCAGCTATATACCCGCGATCGTTGTACCCATACCAATCATCGCGAGAGTGCAAACATCGGCCTGTTCTAAGCTTGCAGACCAATTAAAGATATTTGTACAGGATGAAGTTTAAGCTATTGTTTTTTATTAGTTTTTTTAGGCTTCTTTAGCTTCACTTCGACGATTTCCCCCTCATAACGATCGGGCTCGCTCGCATACCATTGCTGCAGCTCGGTATCATGTTTCGACGCCATTTGGTCGCAATACTCGTAAAACGTAGGCCGTCCAGGATCCGCGATGATGACGCTTTCTACGCCACTCTTAAGTGCACGATTCGTCATGCGTACCAAGGGTTGTACAAGCGAGTCCCAGAAACAAATATCTCCGCCAATAATATGATTGAAGGGTGCAAGGTCCACTGCCTTCAGTTTCGTGAAATCAGCCTTCTGCTGCTCAACCTCCACCCCGTTTAGGTCTGCAAGCACCTCTACAAAGGGGAATACAGCTGGATCCAGATCCATCGCGGTCATACGGGCAGAAAACTTTCGGGCGCAAAAAACCGAGAGCCCAGCCCACCCACAGCCAATTTCTGCCGCCTTCGCGCCCTTTTTTAGACCTCGCTCAGAGAGATAGTCCATGAGCAGAAAACTGGATCCCCACGCTCTATCGCCGTGGATAGACGGTTTGTACCGTTTTCTGAGCGTTTTGATCAATCTGTGCTTCGTTGATAAGAGGTATATTCCGTACGCGTATTCAACATTAGCCTCTGGCACCCGTTGCAACTTGGGCATTAATCGACTCCCCTCACCTTTTTATCATCGAAAATAGACGCATACAGAATACCCGACTAATTTACTTGGGTATTTACATGAGAGTAAAATTGCGCCGCAGACGCCTTTTACCCGGCGTAGTAAACCACACGCTAGAAATCCAGGAAAAGTGTCTTGAACCAATCAGTTGACGACTTAGTAGAAAAGGCCGGAGATTACGAAGCTGGGTTCGTAACTGATGTCGATGCGGAGACATTTCCACCCGGATTAAGCGTTGAGGTCGTAAAGGCCATATCCGCGAAAAAAGGTGAGCCAGATTGGATGACCGAATGGCGTCTAAAAGCCTTTGCAGCCTGGTCCGAAATGCCAACCCCACACTGGGCACACGTTCATTTTCCGGAAATAGACTTTCAATCGATTTCCTATTACTCCGCCCCGAAGAGCCAAGAAGATGGACCTCGCTCGCTGGACGAAGTTGACCCCGAACTGCTCGCAACTTACGAAAAACTTGGCATTCCACTGCACGAGCAAGCAGCTCTTGCCGGTGTGATTTCAGATCGTCCGAACGTCGCCGTGGACGCCGTATTTGATAGCGTCTCCATCGCGACAACTTTCCGCGAGACGCTTGCCGAAGCCGGTGTCATCTTTTGCCCTATCTCCGAAGCCGTACACGAACATCCGGAATTGATCCAAAAATACATCGGCAGCGTTGTCCCCCAAAAAGACAATTACTACGCTGCCCTGAACTCTGCTGTCTTTAGCGACGGCTCGTTTGTCTACATCCCAAAAGGTGTCCGCTGCCCCATGGAGCTATCCACCTATTTTCGCATCAACGAGCGCAATACGGGGCAGTTCGAACGAACTCTCATCATTGCAGATGAAGGTAGCCATGTGAGCTACCTTGAAGGTTGTACCGCACCGATGCGAGATGAAAACCAGCTGCATGCGGCCGTCGTCGAATTGGTTGCCCTTGGTGATGCTGAAATCAAGTACTCCACCGTCCAAAATTGGTACCCGGGTGATGAGAATGGCAAAGGCGGCATCTACAACTTTGTTACCAAGCGAGGTCTATGCGGCGGTCCCCGTGCAAAGATTTCGTGGACACAAGTTGAAACAGGATCAGCGATCACTTGGAAATATCCTAGCGTCATTCTGCGTGGTGATGAATCCGTCGGTGAATTCTACTCGGTCGCCCTCACGGGCAATTTACAACAAGCGGACACCGGCACGAAGATGATCCACTTGGGCAAAGACACTAGTAGCACGATCATTTCCAAAGGAATCAGCACGGGACGCAGTGAAAACACTTATAGAGGGCTTGTTCGTATCTCGCCAACCGCAGCAAGAGCCCGCAACTTTACGCAGTGTGATTCATTGCTTATCGGTAAGTCCTGCGGCGCCCACACTTTTCCTTATATCGAGAACAAGAACGCAACGTCGGTCATCGAGCATGAAGCGACGACGTCCAAGGTTAGCGATGACCAATTATTTGCCTGTCAGCAACGAGGCATCGACCCGGAAAAAGCCGTGAGCATGATTGTTAATGGGTTCTGCAAGGATGTCTTTCGAGAGCTGCCGATGGAGTTTGCAGTGGAAGCCGGTAAGTTGTTAGAAGTTAGCTTAGAAGGAGCTGTCGGTTGAGTCTGTTAGAAGTACGAGGACTGGAAGTTGAAGTTGCAGGTAAGAAGATCCTCAACGGGCTAAATCTCACCGTCGCTGAAGGTGAAGTCCACGCCATCATGGGGCCCAACGGCTCAGGCAAGTCGACCCTTGCGAACGTACTTTCTGGCAAACCAGGGTATACGATCCTGGAAGGAGAAGTGACCTATGACGGTAAGGACCTAACTGCCCTAGAACCTCATGAGCGCGCTCACGATGGTGTGTTTCTTGCTTTTCAATACCCGGTTGAAATTCCAGGTGTTAGCAACATGGAGTTCTTAAAGACCTGTATCGACTCCTTGGCACATGCTCGCGATCTTGAACAACCCAACGCAGCAAGCCTCATCAAGCAGGTGCGCGAACTTGCCGGGTCACTTGACCTGAATCCAGAATTTCTGAAAAGAGGTGTAAACGAAGGCTTCAGCGGCGGCGAGAAAAAACGCAATGAAATTCTACAACTCCTGCTCATGGATCCGAGGCTGGCCATTCTCGATGAAACCGATTCCGGCTTAGATATTGATGCCCTGCAGGTCGTTGCGAAAGGCGTCAACAGATACAAAGGCTCAGCCAACGCTGTTGTCTTGATCACTCACTACCAGCGCCTGTTAGATCACATCGTGCCTGACGTCGTGCATGTGCTCGCCAACGGTCAAATTATCCAGTCTGGTGATAAATCTCTGGCGTTAGAACTAGAAGAGAAGGGTTACTCATGGCTAGTCGGATAGACCCCGCGTGGTGGTCTTTTGAGAAGTCCTTATCGGATACCATCGAGCAAGAGCTCGCGAAACCGAAGCATCGTGAGCGTTGGAAGTACACTCGATCAACGAAGGCACTTGAGTTAGTACCAAACCCTGTCGACCACGGTACTGTCAGTGTTGCACCGGGTATTGATCTCGATGCGCAGTTAGTCAACGCACCCGAAGCACTGACACCCTTTCTACATGGCCAAGAGTTGACGACCAAAGTGATGCGAGATGGCGAATCTCTGGCGTTGGAAGATCTCTCGGGACCGCTGTTAATCAATGTCGCTGCAAATGCAACGGTGTCCATTACCCGCTCAGAGGTGCAATCCAGTTCTTTTATTTGGATTGATGTACAGGACGGCGCTCAGGCTCAAATTTCGTTCAACTCACTCGATCACACCGCGCTGTGGGATAACCTCAATATAGTGATTCGCAAAGATGCGGAGGTCTCGCTGGACCTTCACCACCTAGGTAGTCCGCTCTGTCGACAGGATATCCAAGTGCGGTGCGTTGCAAGTGGAGCAAACGTCACAATCAGTTCAGCGGCCAGTGTTTTGCCAGGCATGCACCTTGATCAGCAAGTTACGGTTCAACATCAAGCACCAAACACGTCGTCGCAACAGCGCTTCCACACAACTGGTAGTGACAAGAGCAAGATTACGTTCAACGGCAGAATACACATCCACAAGGATTGCCCGGGAGTAAGCGCACACCTATCTAACAAAAACCTCGCGCTCAGTGATAGTGCCGTTATAAACACAAAACCCGAGTTGGAAATTTATACGGACGATGTCGCGTGTTCACATGGCGCTACAGTTGGGGCACTAGCTTCTGCGGAGCTCTTCTACTGCACCAGCCGCGGCATAACGCCAGAACGCGCCAAACAAATGTTGAGCCTCGCGTTCTTGAACATTGCTTCAACAGGACCTTTAAGTGACGCTGCGATCGAACAGTTCAAGCGGGCACTCGCGTGAATTCAATCCGCGCAGACTTTCCAATATTGAGTCGACAGTTTCGCGACCAGGAAATTGTCTACCTCGATAGCGCAGCAACCACACAAAAACCACAAGTGGTGATCGATGCGATCAGTCACTACTACGAACATTACAACTCAAACGTTCACAGAGCTGCACATGTAATGGCAGGCGAGGCCACTGAAGCATTCGAGGGTTCAAGGGCGGCTATCGGCCGTTGGATAAATTCGGAGCTAAGCAGCGAAATAGTATTCACAAGAGGGACGACGGAAGGCATCAATCTCGTTGCCCAAGTTCTCGGCGATGCGAACAAACTCCGTGCTGGTGATGAGATCGTCATAACCGAAATGGAACACCACTCCAATATTGTCCCCTGGCAAATGCTAGCCCAACGTACGGGTGCAACACTGCGTGGTATCAAGGTGAAGCTTTCCGGCGAGTTGGACTTAGACGACGCTGCTGAAGTAATCAACGAGCGGACGCGTATCCTCGCTTTCGGGCACGTATCAAATGCGCTTGGTACGGTGAATCCTGTCGAAGATCTTCTGGCGATGGCCGCGCATTATGGGGCCATCACGGTCATTGACGGTGCCCAAGCAGCACTACATCAAATGGTGGACGTGCAAGCTCTTGGTTGTGATTTCTACTGCTTTTCCGGGCACAAAATGTTCGGGCCAACAGGCATTGGCATACTCTATGGCAAACAAGTACTGTTAGAGGAACTCCCACCTTGGCAAGGCGGAGGAGAGATGATCGAACGTGTCACGCTGCAGGCGAGCACCTATCAAAAACCGCCCTACAAATTTGAAGCTGGTACGCCAAACATCGCGGGCGCCATTGGCTTGGGTGCCGCCGTTGCGTACATAGAAAGCCTCGAGCTCGCCAGTCTCAACGCAGCAGAAGATGCGCTCGTTAAAAAAACGATCAGCGGATTGAAACAGATACCTGGTATACAGTTAGTTGGCGAACCTGCGAATCGCTCGTCTGTAGTCTCGTTCATTGTCGATGCCGCCCATCCTCATGACGTAGGCACCCTCCTCGATCAACAAGGTGTCGCTGTTCGAACCGGCCACCATTGCACGATGCCTCTAATGGATGCCCTCGACGTACCGGGGACAGTTCGAGCATCCTTTAGCCTTTATTCAAACGATGACGACGTAACTCGTCTGTTGGATGGCGTGCAGAAAGCGCTGACCTTCTTGTAGGAGATACATATGAGTGAACCGAACATACAGATAACCGACCAAGCCCTTGCCCACATCCGCCGACAGCTGGATTTGACCCAAGCTGGCTACCTCCGGCTGGGGGTGAAAGAAAGTGGCTGCAACGGTTTCATGTACATGCTTGACTATCTCGAAGCACCGGAACAAGAGGATATCTGCATCGAATTCCCAGAATCCGTTAGTGTCTGCGTAGCGGCCGAAGACTTGCAGATGGTCAGCGGTACTGAAGTCGATATGCTGACCCAAGGACTCAACACTGCACTTGTTTTCAAGAACCCTAATGCAACGAGCTATTGTGGGTGTGGTGAGAGTTTTGCTGTCGGCGGTGAACCTGACGACCTCGATACCAGTGGCGCTGCGGACCTCGCGACAAATGTCGGTACGAGTTCGTGATATATAGCTCCCGCTTTTTTTTGCAGCCAGCTAGAAGGGTATTCTGTGGAACGTAGAGTCGTCCCAGTAGAGCGAGATTGTGAAGCGAGACTAGTTCCTACCGGTGACCAGATCAGTATTCCAGCGGGTTCGTTCGTCACGCTGACTCAGACCTTGGGTGGTACCTACACTATTGTGCACCACGGCAATATGGCGCGCATCGCTGGTAGCGACGGGGATGCCCTCGGCTTTGAACCGGAAGTGTTGGAATTTCCAGAAGAGGACTCAACGCCAAGCGTAAAACACATTTGGTTTGCGCTCCGCTCGGTCTTCGATCCAGAGATTCCGGTGAACATTGCAGATTTAGGGCTGATCTATAACGTAGAGCTGAAAGGCACGACCGCTCATATCAGAATGACGCTTACTGCACCGGGCTGCGGCATGGGACCAGTACTCGTTGCCGAGGTTGAAGAACGGGTTAAGCAGGCCCCAGGCATAAACGAAGTCGATATTGATCTCGTGTTCGAACCACCTTGGTCACGCAACATGATGACCGAAGAGGCGCAGCTTGAGCTTGGTCTGTTCTAGTGGAGAACTTAGAAGAGATTGTCGATACGTTTGAATTCTTAGATGACTGGGAAGATAAGTATCGGTTCGTCATAGATGCAGGGAAGTCGGTGCCTACCATGCCCGAGGAGTCAAGAACGGAATCGAATCTCGTCAGAGGCTGTCAGAGTCAAGTTTGGATGACAACGACGCTGAATGCCGACGACACTCTCCACCTAAATCTAGATAGCGATGCGCATATCGTTCGTGGCCTGATCAGTATTGTGCTAGCTGCATACAACGACAAATCGCCGAACGCGATTTTGGAATTCGATATAGAAGCACTGTTTTCGAGGCTGGCTCTACTTGAACATTTGTCTCAAACACGTGGAAACGGGTTGCGTGCGATGATCCAGCGAATCCGAGAAGTAGCTACGCGATCGCTCTAGACCACAAGTAGATCAAAGACTTGCCTGTACGCGTAGAAGTCTTACCTCGTCACCAGAGAGGCCGAGAGTTTTACCAATTCCTACCAGTTCGCTACCTTGTTTGGCCCGTTCCCGCGCTTCCTCAACCAGCCACCGACGCGAAGAAACTTGCTCAAAACCTTGTTCGTCATTGCTAGAAATAGACAACCTGTCGACACTACGCGCCACATTGATGGAAGTATCAACGAACACATCAAGTTGTATTTGCAGCTTAGCGATCGTTTCTGCCTGTCTTAGATGCAACAGAACGACTAACGCGAGCCCGGCCGCAAGGGCGAAGCCGATCACACCCACCAATATGCTCTGTTCCATATCCATAACTTATTCCTCTCCGGTAAATAGTAGTCCGCCATCCGCTTTCCGCGTTGGTATTACTGTGTTGTTTTCAATACGTCGAGAGCGGTCAACTATTGCAGTTGAGTGCTCCGTGTTTCTGTTCCGAGCTAAATCTGTGCGTCGCGCAACGACAATAACCACGCGGCGATTGCTTGCTCGCCCATCTGGTGTCGCGTTGGTAGCGATAGCGTGATTCTCGCCATAACCTACGGCTGAAACTCGCTCTCGGCGAATTCCGCCTTGAACCAGATACTGAGCCACCGCAGACGCACGAGCTGCAGATAGAACCCAATTTGAGTTATACACCGCGCTTTCGGAAGGCACGTTGTCTGTATAACCCTCGATCGTCACTGGGTTTGAGTTACTTGCCAAGAGCTCTTGGACAACGCCGATCGCATTTCCGGCCTCGGGCGATAAAGTTGCAGAACCTGCAGGAAACAAAAGCGAGCCGCCAATCGTTAGCTCAAGCCAATCGTTATTCGAAACCACGGAAATGCCAGCGTCCTCTGAGAAACCGCTAGCCTTGATACCTTTCTGTAAATCATCTGACGTTATCTGGGTATTGCCTTCGTCTGGGTCTGCCCAACCATCCACATCCGGTATGTCGACCACGTGAGGTGATGCAGCGGGTGTAGGCTCTCCAACTTGGATAACATCTGGGCTAATCAACTTCGCTTCGAAAGCCTGAGCAAGTGTGTCGCTGAGCACTTTGTATTTGTCGTCGTTCACTGAAGAAATGGCATACATCACCACAAAAAACGCGAATAGCAGAGTGATGAAATCAGCGTAAGAGATCATCCAGCGATCAGCGTTGGATTCGTCTTCAAGTATGTCTTTGCGGATACTCATGTGGCAGTAGCTACGCGACGGCAGCGATTCCCTGCAGTCTGACTTCGATGTTTCTTGGGTGTTCACCTTCGGCTATTGCAATCAATCCCTCGATAAACATTTCATCGGCGCTACTTTTACGTATTGCCAGACTCTTAATTCGGTCTGCAATGGGTAAAAACAAGAGATTCGCAAAACCAACCCCATAGATCGTTGCTATGAAAGCCGTCGCAATCCCGTTACCTAACTCTTCCGGGTTGGCCAGGTTTCCCATCACTTGGATCAAACCGATGACAGCACCGAGGATGCCGATGGTGGGTGCATAGCCGCCCATGCTGCGGAAAACTTGTGATCCCGCGATGTCTGCATCTAGGCGTGCCTGGCAGTCCGACTCGAGTAAGCGCCTGATCGTTAAAGGTTCCACACCATCAATCAACAACTCCAGACCTTTTCGGTGAAAGTCATCAGCGGTGCCATCAGCCACGTTTTCTAAACCGAGCAACCCTTCTCGTCGGGCAATGCGACTCCAAGTCGCCATCCGCTCGATCTCGTCGCGCCACAGGAAGGTTGGCGGTATGAGCACCCAGGAAAGCAGCGACACCGACCGTTTTAGCCTTTCATAGGGGGTCTGTAGGATAATCGCTCCTAGCGTGCCCCCAATGACTATGATGAACGCAGGTCCGTCTAACAATGATGCAAACGTACCACCTTCGAGGCTATTGCCCATAATGATGGCGGCAAACGCGAGAACGGCACCAACGACGGCTAGGATATCCATCTTATCTTTCGAGCCACTCTGTGATGTGACTTCGTACGCGTACGACAGCTTGACTGAGAATTTGCGATACCCGCGACTCACTCACTTCCAAGACAGCACCAATCTCTTTTAGGTTTAGTTCTTCTTCGTAGTACAACGACATGACAAGCTGCTCGCGCTCGGAAAGGCTACCGATACCGTCGGCGATACTCTCGAGCAGAGCGTCGCGTTCAACGCCATGGTCTCCCGCCGGGACATACGGAAGTATGCTGGGATCGTCCCCCTCGTTTACTTCCTCGTAACTGAATAGTCGACAACTAGCCGCATCCTTGACAATGACATGGAACTCTTCGAGTGAGACGTTCATTGCCTTCGCAACATCGCGATCTGTCGCAATGCCGCCGTTCTTATGTTCTATGGTGCGAATTGTCTCGGTGACTCGACGCGAGTTTCTGTGCACCGACCGTGGCGCCCAATCGCCTTTGCGCATCTCATCTAGCATCGCGCCGCGAATTCGAATCCCTGCATAGGTCCCGAAGCTTGCGCCCTTGCTCGCATCGTATTTTGATACCGATTCAAGCAAGCCCAACATGCCAGCCTGGATAAGATCATCGAGTTGAACATTGTCCGGAAGACGTGCAATTAGATGATGGGCGATCCGTTTTACGAGATACGCATACTTCTCAACCGTTTCGCGTTGGTCGGAAATATCTTGATAAGTGGCGACGCCTTGATTCAGCATTTGGATTTAGTCTTGCTAAATGCAGCTAGTGAACGGGATGGTCTGCGACAAGTCGTTCCACAAAGAACTCAAGGTGACCAGTCGGCATAGTTGGAATTGGCCAGCTATCAACTTGCTGAGCAAGCTTTTTGAAAGCTTGGGCGGACTTAGACGTTGGATGCAGCTCAACAACGCAGCGTTGCTTCTGCACCGCTCGCCTCAGATGATCGTCAAATGGGATATATCCTGCATACATCAAGGAGATATCAAGAAAACGATCTGACACGTTAACAAGTTTGCTAAAGACCATCTCGGCGTCAGCTTCGTCGCGAACCATGTTCGCTACGACTCGTACCTTACTGATACCGAACTTCTGATTCAGAATTTTTATCAGTGCGTAAGCATCTGTTACTGATGTCGGCTCATTGCAAACAACAACTAGGATTTCTTGCGCGGCACACAAAAAGCTCACCACGTCATCGGATATACCAGCAGCGGTATCGATCAAAAGCACATCCATGTTGTGTGCGATCTCGCTGAAGGCGGAGATAAGTCCAGCGTGTTCATGCGGACCTAACTTGACCATTTCTTGAAGCCCCGACGCTGCGGGAACAATTTTTAGATCCTGTGGCCCCTGGATGACGACATCGCGCATCGAACAAGTTGAATCGAGTACATCTTTGAGTGTGTGCCGAGGTTTCAATCCCAACAAAACATCGACATTCGCCAGACCAAGATCCGCGTCCAGTAGAGTCACCCGCCGTTCCATTTGAGACAAAGCAAGTCCCAAGTTGACACTCACACTCGTCTTACCCACACCGCCTTTGCCGCCTGTGACAGCCACGACTTGGATGGGTTTACCTGTGACATGATCCATTGTCTCGTCTCCTGTTTCCCTGCCCACTACTTCCCTGCCTACGAGGCCTGCTGGTACGAGCCTTGAGTCACCTTCGGGAATTTAGTTCCGTCTATCTGAACGATAGCTTTAGTTTGGGATTGGTCAATTTTCTGACAGAAATTAGACAGATACCGAAATTGCGCTAGACGCGTGGTCATCGACTATATGAAATAGCGATGCATACGATGTGGCCGAGGCAAATTCCAAACCCTCAGGAATGTACCCGCTTGAGCCAAAAAATAGGACAGATTGCTCTGAATCATGCAGCCATCGTGCAACTGCTAGCCTATCTCCGGGCCTGTCGAGGTGGGTAATCGCCACAACACGTGGTTGTCCACAGGCTTGGCGTTGCGCAATGAGACTCGCAACAGAATGCTCAGCGGAACAAACAAATATATCTCTCACGCCAGCGATGGGCTCTGGCGCCCGCCTCTGCAGTTCTATAGCCGCGGTATCAATCAAGACTAGAGAGTTTTGATCATTACGCTGGACCGTCTGATGCAGTTGCGCCTCACTCTGCATCAGAACCTGCACGCCCAACATTTGGCATGCAAGTTGGAGCTGTTCGGTCCCGGCTAAACGCTGATCGTCGGTAGAGATCACAACAATTTTACTCGCGCCCTTAATCATGGCTGCTTCGACGACGAGTTTGATCAGCATAGACGTCTTGCCAACACCGGATCCACCCAAGAAACGAAGCGCACCGGCGAGGTTTGATATTCCTTCCCCAGCAAATGTCAGCTCAGGAAACGCTTCCTCTGGCTGTAGAGAAAATGCTGAGTCTACAATCTTGTTCGACTCCTCGGGATCCAGATGTACTTCCTGGACAACAGGAAGCTCCAGAGCCGCCTCAATCTCAACACCGCCAGGGACTACGGTTTGGTTAAGGATGAGTGCGTCTGGTCCAAGCACATCTCTTATCTCCTTAAATGCCGCGCCCATGCTTTTTGCGTGGAAGATCTGTGTTGCGGCCACGGTCTCGCCGCTGGCCGCGGCAGATTCGCCCTGTTCTTCCGCGATCAAACCTGCGCTCTCCCGCGGTAATCGACCTTCTCCGTGGGGTTCTTGCACGCGGTCCATATTGCTTTTCACTTAGTATCCTCCAACTTCTTAAGCCGACCTTCCGATGGTCGACACAACGGTAATTTGTTTGTTCTCTGGTATCTCTTCATACGCAAGCACATGTATTACAGACTGCGATATACGTACAAACTTCGCGAGTAGCGCTCGTATACCGGCAGAGACCAGAAGTACGGCGGGCTTTCCTGCCACCTCACGCTCTTGAGCCACTTCGATTACTGATTGCTGCAAGCGCTCAGCCATGGAAGGTTCGATGATCGGCGCTTCAGCACCGCCCTGGGATTTAGCTTGCAGCAACAACTGCTCGAGTTCTGGATCCAGAGTGATAACTTCTAGGGAAGCTTCCGCACCATAAATGTTTTGCACAATCATCCGGCCGAGCTGTCCACGGACCATGGTCGTTTGATCATCAATCGCAAGGTTGGTTGCGCTGCCATCCGCAAGACATTCTGCGATGGTTCTAAGATCCCGGATCGGAATTTTTTCCTTCAAAAGGTTTTGCAGTATTTTCAGCAAACCTGAGAGGCTAATAGCGTTCGGTACCAATTGTTCTGCCAGCTTTGGTGACGACTCAGACAAAAGATCGAGAAGGTGTTGTACCTCGTCGTGACCGATCAACTCTGCGGCATTCTCGAGCATGACCTGGTTAACATGTGTTGCAACCACCGTACTCGCATCAACGACGGTATACCCTAGCGTTTGAGCATTGTCTTTTTCGCTCTCCTCAATCCAGACCGCTGGCAAGCCAAATGCTGGGTCTGTGGTCGCTAATCCGTTTACCTGCCCAAAGACTTCACCGGGATCAATCGCCAGCATTCTATCGCTGTGCACTTCACCCTCTGCTACCGCCACACCAGCAAGAGAAAAACGATACATCGTCGGTAACAAATCGAGGTTATCGCGAATGTGTATTGTTGGCACAAGAAAGCCGAGTTCTTGTGAAAGTTTTTTTCGCACACCACGGATACGACTAAGTAGTTCCCCGCCCTGCGCTTTGTCCACCATTGGGATGAGCTTGTAGCCAACTTCTAGGCCTAACGTATCTACTGGGGTTACATCGTTCCAGCTGACGTCAACGTCTTCATCAGCCACAACGGCGTTCTCAACTTCCGGGTCCTCTGACGCACCCTCTTCCCGAACTACTCTCCTGTGAATGAACCAAGCACTAATCGCAGCAACACTCGCTAGCGATAGAAAAACAAAATGAGGCATGCCCGGGATTACGCCGAGGATAAACAGAATACCAGCTGCGACGCCAAGTGCCTTGGGGCGGGCAAACATCTGGGACATTACCTGTTGCCCCATATCGTGAGCACTATTTTCTCGAGTAACAATGATTGCCGCTGCGGTAGAGAGTAAAAGGCTTGGAATTTGTGCAACCAAACCATCCCCGATTGTGAGCAAGGTGTAGTTTTCCAATGCCTGCGAAAAAGCCAGACTGTGTTGAATCATGCCGATGGTTAGACCACCGACAATATTGATGATCAGGATTAGTATGCCTGCAACAGCATCGCCTCGGACAAACTTAGATGCCCCGTCCATGGCGCCGTAAAAGTCTGCCTCTTCGGAAACTTCTTCACGTCGGCGTTTGGCTTGGTCCTGATCGATGATTCCGGAATTCAAATCAGCATCAATCGCCATTTGTTTACCCGGCATCGCATCCAAGGTGAAGCGCGCGTTGACTTCAGATATACGTCCGGCGCCTTTTGTTACGACAACAAAGTTGATCAGTACTAGGATGATAAAGACAACAAGACCGACGACGTAGTTGCCGCCAACCAAGACAGCTCCAAAAGATTCGATTACTTGACCCGCCGCCGCGCCTCCTTGATGCCCATCCAGTAACACCACACGTGTCGAAGCGACATTTAGTGCGAGACGCAACAATGTTGCAACGAGCAGTATTGTTGGAAAGGCTGCAAACTCGAGCGGGCGCATAACGTAGACCGCAACCAACAGAACAACCAACGCAAAGGTGATATTGAACGTGAAGGAAACGTCAAGTAGCCAGGGTGGCACTCGGATAGTCATTAACGCCAGTATTAACAATAGTAGTAAGGGAATGCCTAAGGCACCGATCCGCAATTTACTCATCGACTTCATCCATCGTGTCCATCCCTTCTGGCACTTTTATGTCGCCGAGGTTCGGGACGTTTGACCGTGTGCCAGCCCTAAACTCGTCGAGTTGATATACATAGGCCAGTACCTGAGCAATAGCGAGATACAAATCTTCAGGCACTTGTTGCTGAACATCTGTCGTGTAGTAGATGGCGCGAGCCAGAGGAGGTGCAGGAACGATCGGTACTTCGTTCGCGGCCGCAACTTCACGTATCCGCATAGCCATGAAATCAATGCCTTTCGCAACAAGCAGAGGGGCTTCCATGGTTGTGCTGTCATACTTGATCGCGATTGAGTAGTGTTCTGGGTTCGTGATGATGACGTCAGCTGCCGGTACATCGTTAAGCATCTGGCGTTGCGCTACTTGTTGTTGCAATGCACGTATTTTGGCTTTGACTTCAGGTTTACCTTCCGAGTCTTTCATTTCATCCTTAACTTCTTGCTTGGTCATCTTCAGCTGTTTCTTGTGTTGTGCAATTTGAAAAGGCACATCTATAGCTGCGACTAAGATAAGGACCAAACCGATAAAGACGAAAGCGATAGCTACGTATTCCATGGAGTTACTTATTGCAACCCGGACAGGTAAAGAACCCAGCTGTAGCAAATCTTCTAACAAAATACCCAAAGTTAGAGAAGCGACACCAGCAATCAGGACAAATTTGGCAATTGATTTCACTAACTCAACGGCGGATTTTGCCGAGAACATGCGACCAAAGCCTTTGATAATACTAAGGCGCTCGAGCTTGGGACTAAGTGCTTTAGCCGACAGCACAAAGCCGCCGACCATGACACTCGAAACAACGCCAGCGACGAACAGAACTGCACTTAGGGGCGCGACCATTCCCAATGTATCGACAGCAGCAACGCCAAGGTAATACTGTAAAGGTTTGCTGACTTGAGCAGCCTGCTCAAATTGGCGTGTGGTCAGATCCATTATGCTGCTAGCAATATTGGGCATGACCGCGATCGTGGCGAGTGCTCCAAAGGTAACGATCGCAACACTGTTCAACTCGCGAGAACGGGCAACCTGCCCTTCTTCCCGGGATTTTTCCAGTTTCCGTGCGGTCGCGTCTTCTGTTTTTTCCTGCGCTTGCTGCTCTTCTGCCATGTTAAGTCACCAACATGCTTAAGAAGTCTGATAGCAATCGGTGAAACTGGTCCGTCCAACCATGTAGCAAGAACCAGATAATCGATAGACCGAACACCAAGCTAAATGGAAAGCCAAGCGCAAAAACGTTCAGCTGCGGGGCGCTTCGATTCATGATACCGAAAGACAAGTTCACAACTAATAGCGATGCAACGGCAGGAATAGCTAACAAGATGCCGCCAACGAACATCCAGCCACCCAGTCGGGCAACGTTTAGACCCATCTCCGCCAGTCCACCGCCGAAGCTACCCAGACTTAGTTGGTAGCCCTTGATTAGGATTTCGAAAAGAATCAGATGACCATTTACTGCGAGGAAAGAAAGGGTCACGAGCATCAGGAAAAATTGTGACCAGACGGTCACCTGCACGCCGTTGCCCGGGTCAACCATCGCAGCAAACCCGAGTCCCATTTGCATCCCAATGAACTGACCGGCGATAACAAAGAGCTGAAAAAAGATCGCTGCACTAAAACCTAAGCCCATAGACATGAGCACCTGTACAAGCAGATTCGAAAGATCAGATACCTCAATTGCGCTTAGGTCTATTCCAACCGGTAACACTGGCGTCAACGCTAACGCGACTGCGAAGACAATTGCGATTCTGATCCGACGAGAGACGAGCTGATTGCCAAATATTGGGACGGTCATAAAGAATCCACTCAAGCGAAGTAGATTCCAAATAAAGTCGCCCATGTAACCCATAACTGATCCGAGTGCGATAGTCATGTCAGCCTAAGAGTCCAGGTATAGCCGCAAATATTTGTTGGAAGTGATCAATAAACTGACCAAGTATCCAGGGACCCGCGGCCATGATGGATACCAGAGTCATAATCAATCTGGGAAGGAACGAGAGTGTCTGTTCGTTGACTTGCGTAGCCGCTTGGATGACAGCAACAAAAAGACCAACAAAAAGGCTAGGCAGCACTAAGACCATTACAATAATGACGACGAGACCAAGCGCATCACCGAAAACGGATAGAACATCACCGACAGTCACGTGGCGAGTCCAAAACTACTAGCAAGCGTACCCATGATCATCACCCAGCCGTCAACCAGCACGAAGAGCATAATCTTGAAAGGCAGGGAGATGATGAGAGGTGACAACATCATCATACCCATGGACATCAAGACACTGGCCACAACCATGTCAATGATTAGAAACGGGATAAAAAGCATAAAGCCGATTTGGAAAGCGGTTTTAAGTTCACTCGTCATGAAAGCTGGCACGAGGACAAAGAAGTTTACTTCCTCGATCACATCGATCTTTTCATGGTCGCTTAGCCGCATGAACATATCCAGATCGCCTTCACGGGTTTGCTCCAGCATGAAGGCTCTGAACGGTTGTGATGCCGTTTGTAACGCATCAGAAGGCGTAATGGATTCTTCCATGTACGGTTCGACGGCAAGCTGGTAAACCTCCTCGAACACAGGCGCCATAATGAAGATTGTGAGAAACATAGCGATCCCAACCAGGATTTGGTTTGACGGCGTTTGCTGCATACCTATGGCTTGGCGAAGGATCGCGAATACGATGATGATCCTAGTAAACGCTGTCATCATGATGACCAAGCTCGGCAATAAGGTGAGTATGGTCATTACCGCTAGCACTTGGATGCTGATGCTGTAATTTTCCGATCCGTCCGCGTCCTTGGTTACAGTTAATGCAGGCAGTTCGACGACCGCAACCGCATCCGCGCCAATTAGTAACGCAACTGCGGTCAATGCAAGCTGCCAGAACTTCATTTGTTTTGCTCACAATCATCCAACACGGATGAAAATTGCGTAGTGCGGATGTCGCTTATCTTTGAGATGCTCTGTGCGTTTATCGCAAGTAGGACCTGTTGACCGGATACGTCTACCAGAACGAGGCGTTCTTTTGGACCGAGGTAGGTGCTTTCGACGATTTTGATGAGTTTGTTGCCCTTGGCACCCAAGGTCTGTATGCCTTGCACTCGCTTGGCCAACAGCCCCAACCCATAAACTACGGCGACGATAACCACCAGGGCTAGCGCAATTTGCCAAATGTTTGTCAAAGGATCCACGTGCGACTACTAGTTAATGCTTTGGATGCGTTGCTCTGGACTGATCACGTCGAGCAGACGCACGCCAAACTTCTCATTCACGACGACAACTTCGCCCGTCGCCACTAACGTGCCATTGACCAGCACGTCCAGTGGTTCACCAGCAGATCTGGTGAGCTCGACGATCGAGCCTTTGCTAAGTTGTAGTAGCTTTCGAATGCTTATGTTCGTATTACCTACTTCCATAGAGAGTTTGACTGGAATATCGAGCACAACTTCCAAATTTTTGGCACTCGCCGAACGACTCTGAAGTGGACTCTCTTCATCAGTAGTTGCAGTTTCTTCCTCTGTAATCTCTTCACTCATTAGATGTCCCTCTCTGTACCGAAATCGTTAAACTCAAGCGCAAACCGGCCTCTTGAATCGCCCATCGTTGCTGTGAAAATTGGTAACCGACCAGCGCGGACCAGGTGCAGTTCCTCCATATTTACGTCGACAACATCTCCTGGCTGCATTCGTATGACTTCGCGCAGTTTCAATTCGCTGTCACCGATCAAACAGTTCAGCGGTAACTGCACATCTAACAAAGTCTTTTCGAGGGCGGTCCGCCACGCAGTGTCTCGACCGTCACCATCTTTTTGTGAGGTCGCATCAAGAACGCGTTTGTACGGTTCAAGAGCCGCGTATGGGAAGGCGAAATGCAGTTCGCCGCCGCTTTCGCCAATGTCTAGGCGATAGCTTGTAACTAAAACTGCATCTGAACTCCCCACGACGTTTACTAAGCTTGGGTTTACCTCGTCACCGATGACCTCGCAGCGAATTGGTAGTACGTCTTCCCAAGCGTCTTCAAAGTCACTCAACAAACCCGCCACCATTCGGTCAATTACACGTCGTTCTGTAGGAGAAAATTCCTTACCTTCAAAACCTGTTGTCAAACCATCGCCACCGAAAAAGCGATCAACAATCTGGTGGATTAACTTTGCGTCTATAGTGAGAAGACAAACGCCTGAGAAAGGACTGATTTTCAGCAGCTTGATACAGGTTGGCACATAGAGCGTTTCCATATACTCAGAAAATTTGAGTACCTGCACCCCGCCTGGTCCAACTTCGATTGGTACTTTCATCGAGGCGGGAAGGCTTGCGCGTATGGTGCGTGAGTATCGTTCGCTGATAAGTTCTACGGTCGGCAGGCGACCACGAACAACTCGATCCTGGTTCGTTAGATCGTATTCTGCGACGCTGGCTTCAGCCGATTCTGCTGCGTCTATAGCGACTTCACCTTCATCAACACCAGTCAACAGCGCATCAATTTCGTCCTGCGTTAGGACATCCTTGTCAGTCACGTCGGTCCCTTACTGCAAAACGAAATTGGTGATAAGTGCCGTCTCGATACCCGGCTGGACATCCAAACGCGCTAAGTTGTCATTAATGAGCTGAACAATCCCTAGTCGAACTGCATCTTTACCTTCCTGGGTTTGTAGCTCCAAGAAATTTTGATCCGTCAAAAACCCAACAATCTGGCTTCGGATCAGAGGCATATGCGTAATTACCGACTCAATTGCCTTTTCATCCCGAGCCATGATGGAAAATTCGGCTTGTAGGTATCGAGGTTTCGCACCGGTGAGGTAATTGATGACGTAGGGCGGCCGCATGTTTTGGTAGATGGCGGTTTTTGGCTTGTTGGTAGGCGCAACCGCCGCTACGGCTTCTGGCTCGTCATTGCCACCCAGAAAAAACAAAGTGCCACCAACACTCGCGCCAATCGCGACGACAAGTGCGACTGCGAAAATAATGACGTTCTTCTTGCTTCCGCCTTCGGGCGGGTTCTCTAGCTCTTCATCAGCCATGTCAAAATCCCATTATCAAATTAAACTGACTAAAGTTCGTTCAAAACCGCCAATTTCTCGGCGGTCTAGAATTAGTCTAGTAGGGATTTGGAAATGCGCCTGTTTTAGTCAAAAAAATGACGCACGGGAGGCAATACGGCAGTTAGACGGTAATGTGTAAGCCGCCTTGCGATTCAGTGGACAAATTTGGCTGTGTTTCTGGGTCTGTTAAAGGATCTGATGCGAGATGCTCACTGTCGCTATCTCGCCCTTCTCGTTCTTCCGAAGAAGGCTCCTTTTGCTCACTTCGTACATCTAACTCAGACAGGTCAATGCCCATCTCCGCAAGGCTCGCACGAAGCCGAGGTGCCATCGCTTCCAGAAGTTCTTTGGTCCCTGGGTCTCGAGCAACGATCTGAACTTGGATGTCCGCTCCTTCTTGGCGGAAATCAAGATCTAGACGCCCCAGCTCTCTCGGGTGTAGTTGTAAGGAAACGTGGCCAGGTTGCCTCGCCCGCATAGCGATAAAGCGCTGGATCTGTGACTGCACGGCATCAGCAGCCTCAGGGCTTTGACGCTGTACCGCTGCTTGTATCGTACCACTCGCGCTGATCTCTTCGCTTTCACGAGGTGCGCTCGCCGTAGGCGTTGCGTTGATGTTTGACAAAGCTTGCGTCTGGCTTGGTCCAATGCTGTTTCGCGTTGTTGAATCACCGGTGTCTAGTCCGCGCGTTTCTGCATTCGCACTACCCTGCAGCATCTCGCGAATATTGGCAGCGGATAGAGTTAGGTCGCTTGATCGGTTTACGGCGGCCGACCGTTTAAAGTCGTTTCGCTCATCTACTAGCTCGAATCTCGCTGCTTGGGCGTTGTTTTGTTGTCCAGCTTGTTGTCGTAAGTCAGAAGAAGGAATTCCAGCAGACAATCTCCGGCTCGCGGATGGAACAGCTGGTGCCCTGACTGGTGCGTTAGCTGATTGTGCCGTTGATGTCGTTGCAGCGTGCTCGATCCGTTGATTGGGCGTCTGCGGGTCAGCTGGTAACGGTCGGTTCAACATTTCTACAGGCCTACCCATTCGCTTTTCATCGCTGACAACTGGTGCGTCTTTATTCTGCGCTACCCTCGACACGGGGGGGGGTGGCTGATCTCTGTGCAGCATCTTGCCTTAGGCTCGATGTTTCCGCCTCGAGTTGCTTATTGATTGGTTGTCGCACTAAAGCCGCAGAACTTTGCTTTAACGGCAGCGTGTGAGGAACAGATTCAGACGATTGAGTTCTTGTCTTTTTAAGGTTTTCTGCACTTACCATTGCTGCAAGCTTGTTAGGGACTTGAGCAGCGTCACTGTCCAGAACCTGTATTTGAGATATCGACACTGCGGACGACTTTGCTTCTTCTGTCAGTTGCCGTGTTTGTGGAACGAGTTGTTCTTTTTCCAGAAACCGAGATTCTTGAGTCGGCATTGCGATTGCGTTGGACGATTCAACGCTGATCTTTTGGATTGGGGTAGATCCCCTAAGGGCAACATCCATTGGTGGTACTACTGGCGTCGCCGCCATCGACTGTGTTGCGGGGCTTAGCTTGTTTAACGGCATGATCTGGCCGTCGGGTGGCAAAACTGCGCCGCCCTCCTCCATTGGTGTTTCGGCCAACATCTCAGCGAAGGGAATTTCGAGTGGTTGCTGCACCGGCAGCGGTGCAACGGTCTGCTCTTGAACCGCGTCAAGCATGACGTGCTGAAAGTTCAACGGCACAGTCGGAAAATTGACGTTGCCGTCAATTTTCGTCTGAAAACTCAGGTCAGTTGGGCCAAGCTTCGCAATACTTCGCGTTTCCAAGCCTGCATCCAGACTTGGCAAATTTAAAAATGAAAGGTTCAGGTGCTCACTCCTCGCTTCAAGACGCCCTCGGGCGCACTACTACCTAGACATACAGTTAGGAGTTAGCAAGAAGTAGGCCAACCACCCCCGAAAAGTGGCATCAATCAGAGATGGTGCTTAACCGCTTCACTGACCTCAACGAGTTGAGTGTTGACGGTTTGTAGAAGTTCGGGAATGTCTTCCGGCTGGCTTAGCCGAGCATTGTCTTCAAGTGAGGCGCACGTTCGCTGTAGTTGTTCCGCGCCAATATTGCCGCAGCTACCCTTGAGACTGTGCGCGGCTCGTCTAAGTTCATCGAAGTCTTCACCTATCCACGCGCTTTTGGCTACAAGGTATTGTCGTTCCGATTCTTCGAGAAAGGTCTCTAGCAGGACGGGAAACTCCTCCTCCATGATTTCTCTAAGTTCTTCTAGCATCTCGGCGTTTAAAACATCATTCACTATTGTCACTCCATTGCATGGTGACCAGAACTTCATTACCTGGCTCAACGAATTCAATTGCTTGGCAGAGATCGTTTAGCAAGCGCACGCCTCTACCGTGATATTGGTTTTTACTGACCGTTTCTGCCTTTGCGACTTTTTTAAAGTCGAACCCCTTGCCACTGTCGATCACACGGATGAGCAAGTCGACGATGCCGTCCTTACAACACCCGGCAATCTCAAAACGGACAAAACCCTCGACACTTTCTAAGGCACTAGCACGCGCCTGGTAGTACTCAGCAAAGCCTTCTACCGATTTTTTTAGATTCGAATCTAGGCCCAGGACACCGTGCTCCAAGCCATTAGAATAGAGCTCGGCTAGCACCGTATAGATCTCTGTTGCTTTTTTTCTTAAATACGGCGCCTGCATCAAGATCTGTTGCAACATCGGCAATGGGTTGAAGGCTCTGAGTGAATCTGGACCGAGTTCGTAGGTCAACTTCCAATCCCTTGGACCAGAATCGCTTTCTGGTGAGCTAGGTTGACTTAACTCATCGACCTCGTCAGGCGTCACCAATTTGATCTCAACCATGGTGATGTCATCATCACGACCATTCATGTACTCGTAAACCGCACCTTGGATCGCGTCGAACAACTGTTCAGGGGGCGATTCTTGAACGATTTTTTCCAAACGCTCTGAACCAAAGTACTCTTGTGAACTATTGCGAGCTTCAATGACCCCATCAGTTGCAAAAAACAATCTGTCGTCTGGAAAGCCCTCAATGACAAGTGTTTCGTCTTTGAATTTATCTGGACCCAAAATACCGAGCGGCAGATTCATGGATTGTAACGGTACAACCTGATCGTTTGCTGATCGTCGTAAGTAAGCTGTAGGGACGCCGCCATTCCAATACTCGACGGTGCATCGATTGAAGTCGATATTGACTGCAACGGCACAGCAAAAATATCCCGAAGGGAGAACCGAACCTAACTTCTGATTACACTCCTTCAGAATTTCCGGTAAAGAAAAACCTTTGGCTGTCATCCCATAGAACGCGTCTGCCAATGGCATAGCCCCAATCGCGGCAGCCAAGCCATGGCCCGTAAAGTCGCCAAGTAACAAACACAACTGTTTCGCTGGGGTTATTGAGGCAAGTAGAACGTCACCGTTAAAGACCGACATCGGAGAAAGCATGTGGCGGATATAGTCGCACTCAAGCTGGCGCGAGTGTGCGACATTGTCAAAAACCGCTTTAGCAGCTTGTTGGTCTGCGACCAACTGCATGTGGTGCTTCGAAATCTCATCACGCTGGGATTGCACAGTCTGATGCATCTCACGCATCCTGCTCAGTGCATGTAATTTTGCTTTCAGAATAATCTGGTTATAGGGTTTGGTCAGAAAGTCATCGCCACCCGCCTCTAAACATCGAGCGAGCTCCGATGCATCGGTAAGACTGGTGAGGAAAATTATAGGTGTAAACTCGTCACCGCAGGCTTCCTTTATCTCCTCCGCGACCTGAAAACCATCTTTCCCCGGCATCAAAGCATCCAACAGGACAAGATCGGGTTTGTCTGCATGGTACTTAACAAGTGCGTCGTTACCATCGACCGCATCGGTCACTTTATAACCGGCTTTGCGTACGATCGTTGTAAGAATTTTTCGATCGACAGCGTTATCGTCTGCAACGAGTACGCGTATTGAAGACTCCATCACTTGTTACTCAGGCAGAACCTTGAAGAGACACTAACGCTAGTTAGTGAATCGAGAAAAGTTGGTCGAAGTTAGAAATGGTTAGAATTTTTTTGACATCTGAGCTGCAGTTTACAATCTCAACATCAGCTTGATCCCCGCCCGCGTGGTCACGAAGTAACAGCAACATCCCGAGCGCAGAACTATCGATATAGTTCGCACCGCCCATGTCGATGGAAAATTTTTCTGGTTTGGCTTCAAGTGCTTCGTAAGAATCGCGAAAGTCCTTGTGGGCACTAAAATCGAAACGCCCGTCAACGGCAATCGTTAACTTATTTGACGCTTGATCTAGATTCGAATCTATGGACATGACTTAATCTCCAGCTAACCGTTTACATCAGTTAAAGCTTAGACGGCGCGCGGTAGATTTGCGCCTTTTCCGCCTTTTTTCGCAATGCGTACTCGTGATCTCTATCACGTTTTTCGAGCAGACCGCGCAGCAGCTTGAGTTTGCGATGTCGCATGCCTAGTTTTTGAATCTCGCTCTCCAGTAAGCGTTCTTTCTCGTTAAGGCGCTCGCCTTGTACTTGATAAGTACGGTAGAGCTCTGAGAAGAAGCGACGTCTGATATGTAAGGACTGCGTTGTTGAAGACGGTGCATTCAGATCGCTTTCAACATATTCAGTAACTAGCCCTTCTATGCCCTTTAGGCCAGCTGCCAATTCATCAGCCTGCGCTTGTCTGAAAGCCACCCTTCTCGCTTGGTTTGACCGTGCGATCTCAGCTAGCCGTTCCACTTTCCTTAGCTTAGTCATGCACTATTGACGCACTGGTTGGACAGTCTGATGGTTAATGTTGATCCCGGGATTGATTCCTTCAACGCTTAGCTCACCCTGGGAGGGTTCTGCCACTTTAAATACTTGTTCGAGGTCATAGCGACTTTCACCGGACGGTATCGGCGCGTGTTCGCTTTGCTGTAAAAACTCACACATAGCGGGGTACAGCCGTATCGCCTCATCAGTTAGCGCGTCACTTCCTTGTTGGTATGCTCCGATCGCAATCAAGTCCCGTTGCTCTTGATAACACTGCCAAAGTTGCCGAAAGCGAACGGCGTCGACCCTCTGTTCTTCGCTGATAAGTTTGGTCATCAATCTCGATATGGAACCACCGACGTCAATGGCTGGATAGATGCCTTGTTCAGCCAACTCTCTGGCAAGAACAACGTGTCCATCTAAGATAGCTCGGGCCGCGTCGACAACAGGATCCTGAAAGTCATCTTCTTCCATCAGAACTGTATAAAACGCCGTGATGGATCCGGCGTTTGCGCTCGCACCGGTGCCAGCACGCTCGACCAGCTTGGGTAACGCAGCAAATGAAGATGGGGTATAGCCTCGTGTACTAGGTGGTTCCCCCATCGCTAATCCTATCTCTCGTTGCGCTTGGGCGACCCTAGTAAGGCTGTCCATCAGCAACAGCACATTGCGACCCTCTTCGCGAAAAGACTCGGCTATCGTCGTTGCTAGTCTTGCGCCGCGTAAACGCAGCGCCGCTGAGTCGTCCGCAGGGCAGGCAACGACAACCGAGCGCGCTAAGCCTTCGCCGAGGTTTTCTCGTATAAATTCTTGAACTTCTCTACCCCGCTCACCGATTAACCCAACGACTACGACGTCAGCTTGGACAAATCGAGCCAACATACCAAGCAACACACTTTTACCAACCCCAGAACCTGCGAACAGACCTACCCGTTGACCTCGACCGACAGTCAACAAGGCATTGATGGCTCTTACGCCAAGGTCAATTTCTTGATCAATGGGGTGGCGCATCAATGGGTTGATTGGCTTGTTTGCAATGACGGGATGAACGGCAGAGAAATCACCGAGCCCATCGATTGGATGACACATGCCATCTACAACTCGTCCTAACATTGCATCAGTTTCAGGCAACTCACTAACATCTGAAGTTCGAGTTGGTACCCGAATTAGCGTTCCCGGGCGTATACCCTGCGCCCCGACTAAAGGCATCAAAAAACAGCGATCACCGTCAAACCCGACTACCTCCAACGGCACTGGCCGATCAGCGACCAGCCAACAAATGCTACCCAGTCCGACTCTGATCCCCTGGGCTTCTACTAATAGGCCAACGCTTCGCACAACTTGCGCATAGGGTTGGCTTTGGAAAAGGTTTGGTTCTTTGTCTACGACATGGTCATAGAGTTCACGGAGACTAATCACTTGGTACGACTGACTCATCGTCGGCAAGCGCGAAATCATTCAAAACATCCATGACCGAATTTTCTAGATTTGCGCAGACGTCTAGTTCTCTCAACGCATGGCCGACCTGGATACGGACCACACCTGGAGCAAGAGATGGATCAGCAACCAAACGTGCATTGGCAACACTGCTCACGTCGGATGACAGTTTGGCAAAATCTTCGTCCGCGAATCGAAAGGTGACTCTCTCGTTCTCTTTTTGATCTAACTCTTCTTGCAGGCGAGTTTCGAGGTGTTTTAAGACTTTTGGATTCGTTCTCAGTTCTAATCCAAATACGGCTCGGAACAGCCCTTGGACAATATCTACCGCATCAGTAAGGGAGTTTTTGGACTGTTCGCGATTAACGCGTTCCAACTCCTCAGCCGCTTGACTAAGAACTTCAATCGTCGCTTGAATCTCTTGTTCAGCTGCCGTTCGACCATCAGCATATCCTTGATCGATGCTGGACAACGGGGCGACGTCGTCCTGGGTAGTGGGATGTTGATCCGTTGAAAGTCTTACTCCCGCTGAGGGCTCCTTATTCGCTGAAGGCTCTATTCCCGCTGAGGGCTCTCCCATCCGTTGCCAAAAGGAGTCTGCATTTGTCGCGACACCAACTTTCGGCCATTCATATTCTGTAGATACACGACTCATCCGTTAAACCATCTCATCGCCACCAGAACCACCCAACATAATCTCACCTTCATCGGCGAGCCGTCGGGCTATCAACAATATCTCTTTCTGAGCGCCTTCGACCTCTGAGAGGCGGACAGGTCCTTTGGCATCCATGTCATCCTTCAAGAGATCTGCAGCGCGACTAGACATGTTGCCAAACACTTTGTTTTGCAGAGCTGGATCTGCGCCTTTGAGCGCCATCGTCAGGCTATCCGTGGAAATCTCTTTCAACAGAGTTTGTATGCCTCTGTCGTCGACCATTAACAAATTGTCGAATACAAACATGAGTTCGTTGATGGCATCCCCGAGACCTTGATCGATCTCTTTGATCGCCTCCATCACCGGCTCATTAGCCTCTTTCGACATATTGTTCATAATTTCAGCTGCTGAGCGTTTTCCACCAAGTTGTGCAAAACGCACCGGTCCCGCACTCGATGCGGTTTGGTGCTCGATAACATCTGCAAGTTCTGAAATAGCAGCAGGGGATATCGCATCCAGGTTCGCCACTCTCATCACTATATCCCGGCGTAAGCTCGTATCGTCGATATAATCTAATACTCGGGCTGCTTGATCAGCTTCAAGAAAAGACATGACGATCGCCTGAACTTGTGGGTGTTCCGACATGATGAATTCGGCAACTGCTCTAGGGTCCATCCAGCGCAGACGATCCAATCCTGCTGTGCTACCACCGTTGATTTTTTCGATCACGGAATTTGCCTTGGATTCGCCCAAGGCATTTGTCAGTGTGTTCTTAATGTATTTGCCAGCGCCCATAGTCAGTCCGGATTCATCTGAGACCGTTTCTAAGAATCCATCAACGATCATCTCGATCTGATCCGTACTAACGGACGCAAGTCCAGACATCGCCTCGCTTAAACGTTGTACTTCCCGTTGATCCAGGTGCTTGAGCACGTTGGCAGCTTCACTTTCGCCAATTGTGAGCAAGAGAATGGCGGCCTGATCAACCGTTGGTAGTTCTAGCGCTGCTTCACTCATCTTCAGTCACCCAGTGTTTGACAACTTGAGCCACCCGCTCAGGGTCTTCATTGATTAAATTTCTAACAGTTTCCATTTTTGCTGCGCTTGAATCGTTGGGATCAAGCGATATCGGAGATGGCAAGCCCGGTACAGCCTCCTGTAAGGCCGCCTCCCGTAATTGAGTCAGCTATTGCCAAGCTCTGTTGCTCCCGAACCAACTCGCCTGCTTGGCTAAGGTTCTTAAACAACGGGCGGAGTAGGCCGAGGATGACTACGATGAATGCAAGGCCGCCAAGAACTTGCTTTATGATTCCGGAGAACCAGTTCTGCTCATAAAATGGTGTCGGTGCCACCTCGGCGGTGGGCGCACGATAAAATTCTCTGTTAACTACGCTGACTGTATCGCCGCGCTCTTCGCGAAAACCTGCTGCGGATTTCACAGCCTCGGTTAGCGCGGCTAACTCTTCTTCTGACCAAGCTTCGTTAGTTACAACGCCAGTTTCTGCGTCTGTTACTGGACGATAGTCAACGACCACTGCGATGCTCAATCTCTGTATACGCCCGACTTGTTGCCGCGTGTGTCTAATCGTCCGGTCTACTTCGAAATTTCGAGTGCTGCTGACACGAGTTGATTTGGTCTCTTCTACTTCGTTCTCCGTAGGCGCATCGGCAAGTTCTGGTGGCTGGTTCGAGAGGGTACCTGGTATGCCACCAATCTGACCCCCTATGCCCAATTCCTGTTCCTCAGTCTGCTGCTCACTTCGGACCACAGAGAGCTCTGGGTTGTATTGTTCTTGCGTGCTTTCGGCACGGGTGAAGTCAACTTCGGCACTGATTTCGGCTGAGAATCGATCCCTGCCCGCCCACTTCGACAAAATGTTGGCCACTTTGTCATACAAGTTACCCTCAATCTTGTGAACAAGGTCCAAGTCCTGCTGTGAACGCAACAGAGAGTCATCCACGGCCCCATTGCTAAGTAGCGTTCCTGATTGGTCCACGACAACGACATCTGACGGATCTAAATCCGGGACGCCACCTGCGACCAAATTCATGATGCCTCGAATTTTGTCCTGATTAAGGTCTCGTCCAGGTTTGAGAGTGAGCGTCACAGACGCGCTAGGTTTACGACGATCTCGGAGGAACGTCGTTGTCTTTGGCGTCGCCAAAATGACGCGAGCGTGGTAGACGGCATTTATTGCCATAATATTCTTGGCAAGCTCTCCTTCAACCGCACGACGATGGTCGTTGTATTCACGGAACTGGCTAACCCCAAAACCTTGTTCGCGGTCGAGGATCTCGTAGCCCATTTGTTCGCCGACAACACCATCTTCAGCTAGCGCCATCCGAGCATCAAAGATCCTCTCTGCAGGTACTAAAATGGTCCCGGTACGCTGGTCGACTTGTGTAGGTATCTGGTGGGCTTCGAGTGCATTAACTATCTCGCTTGCTTCACCGGGTGTTTTTGGAGAACCAATAGGCCGGTAATCTGGAGTTTGAACCCACATTGCGACGACGATTGCCATTGCTACACTCGCAGCCAAAGCAACTAGCAGGGTCACCTGGCGCACTACCGGCATTCCGGTGGCACCTTTGATGAAGTTGCTGCCTGGGAACAGAGGGCCGTTTGGTTCTTTTAGTTGTGCTTCTGCCATCTTTGCTTCCTAAATTAGATCGGCATATTCATGATGTCTTGATAAGCGCTAACCATGCGGTTACGTACCTGCACCATCGCCTGAAATCCAAGGCTTGCTTTCTGTCCATCAACCATCACATTAACCAAGTCAGAGCGCCTCCCCGCAATAAAATCATTGGCGCTGGAACTGGCGGTCTGTTGCATGCTGTTGACGTTGTCTATTGCACCTTTAAGGGTCTCGCCAAAATCGACCTTCGTTGCACCTGGAGATCCGATTACCTGCGTAGAAGCGACATCCTGGCTGGGTTGTGTCTGGACGGCCCCAGCCTGAGCTTGTGTTCGGAGTGCCCGCATCTGTGCAAGCACCATCTGTATGTCTGGCTGACCAACGCCCTTAACATCCATTAGACACGACCCTCAAGTAGAAGACCTTTGTCGCGCATCTGCTTTATCTTGTGACGAAGTGTTCGCTCAGATATCCCAAGCTCAATTGCTGTGTGCTTTCGAACGCCTTTGTTTCTGCTCAAAGCATCAAGCAACAGCGCATCTTCATTGGATTTGAGCTTGGCGTGCAAACCGTTTGTGGCTGCATCTGGTTCATTGAGAATGATCTGACGGATGTCGAGAAGATCCTCCGATATCAACGTGCCCTCACACAAAACTAACGCACGCTGCATGCAATTTTCTAGCTCCCGAACATTACCCGGCCAGCTATATGACAGTAGACGCGCTCGAGCACCTTCGCTGAGCTCCATGTTCGGTTGTCCAAATTTCGACAAGCAACTCTCAGCTAGAGGCAAAATGTCCTCTACTCGTTCACTGAGCGATGGAAGCTCAAGTGGGAAGACTGACAAGCGATAATAAAGGTCTTCACGCAAATGCCCGTCCCGCACGGCTTCGACGAGATCTCTATTCGTGGTTGCCAAAATTCTCACGTCCACGCTTAGCGCTTTGGCACTACCGAGCCGCTCAATTTCACGCTCCTGTAATACCCGGAGCAGCTTGGCTTGCAGCCCAATTGGCATTTCCGTTATCTCATCCAACAGCAGCGTTCCGCCGTCGGCCATTTCGAATTTTCCGACGCGCTTTTCTGTCGCGCCAGTAAATGCACCTTTCTCGTGCCCAAAGAGAGTTGCCTCAAGCATGGTTTCTGGTATCGCCGCGCAGTTCATAGCGACAAACGGACCTGTGCTTCGCCGCGACTGTTCATGTAGGTACCGCGCAACCACTTCTTTGCCGGTCCCACTCTCGCCCGATATAAACACTGAAATATCTGCTTTTGCGACCTTGTCTGCGTAACCAAGCACTTTTGCCATCGCTGCACTTTGTGCAATCGGCTTACGAGGATTAGCGCCTAGTGCAGGAGTGACTGAAAACTGGTGAGATTCGTTAGCAATCATGTTCACTGCACCGTGTCCAGAGTCCGACCTAAGCCATGCTTACGCATCTTCTCCACAAGAGTTGTCCTTCTGATGTGTAGGCGGTCCGCCGCTCTCGCAACCACTGCATTCGTGTCCTGTAGCGCTTGCTCGATGAGACTTTTTTCAAGGCGTGTTAAGTAATCTTTTAAGTCGATACCATTAACAGGCAGAAGCACGTCTTCGCTGGAGCTGCTAGCCTGTTGGACCTGAGCACCTTCAACTTCGACATATTTTTTTGGCAGGTCCACAGACCTCACGAGGCTGTTCGGGTATTGAATCGCCAGTCGATTTAACAAGTTCGACAACTCCCGAACATTTCCAGGCCATGGGTATTGTTTTAGAAGTTCTAGGGCATCGACAGAAAAACGAACATGGAGACCCTGTTCGTTTTGTATACGGTTCATCAGTACGTTTACTAAGAGAGGTAAGTCTTCTCCGCGGGCTCGCAGCGGACTAAGCTCAATCGGATAGACGTTTAGACGGTAATAGAGATCTTCACGAAACTCGCCGTCATAGATTTTCTGTTCAAGATTCTGGTTGGTCGCAGCGATAATTCTGACGTCACTGACCTGGGACTTAATACCACCAACCCTTTCAAAGCTCTTTTCCTCCAATGCACGCAGAAGTTTTACCTGCATCATGAAGGGCAAATCACCGATCTCATCGAGAAACAATGTACCGCTGTGAGCAAGTTCAAAGCGTCCTATTTTCTGGGTGATCGCACCAGTGAAGGCCCCTTTCTCGTGACCAAACAACTCGCTCTCTAAGAGTTCACCAGGTATTGCTCCGCAATTTATCGGCACAAAAGGTCCACTTACACGTTGAGAGCCTTGGTGTAGCGCTCGAGCTACGACTTCTTTGCCAGTCCCAGACTCACCTGTTATCAGCACTGTGACATCGCTGCCAGCCGCACTGGATATAGACTGTCTGACTAATTCTGCATTTTCACTGGCCCCTACATACGCTTGTGCAGCAGGTAGGCAAGCCATTGCCTCTGAACCCGCCAATGTCATAGCTTCAAGTAGGTTCGACAAACTACAAGGGGAGACAACAACGCCGTTCTCTTGGCGCACTGCATCGACCGTGGACATGTTTGCATCAATGTAGACTAGGCATCGAATGAACCAGCATTCGTCCCGTCTCCGAGGATCACCCTCGCCTGGGCAGGGTCACTACAAACTGAAAGATCTGCAAACTCGAGAAGTTTTCTAACTTCACGTGACTTGTCGGGATCTGCAAAATCGAGTGCAATGTGAAATTTACGCTCGCTACCATTCTCCGCGTGATTCGCGGTATCTGGAAGGTCATCCATAACCGATTTTCCTTCTCAACCAATACAACTATCCGTTAGATGTAGTTAAGTAGAGAAAACCAAATGGTCAAATTTTCGACACTTCGCCGACAGGAACTGTCAGAATTCCAGCGGTGTGGATTAACACGTTAGTGGACTGGGAGATCTCCCATAGCCTTGTATTGGCCTACAGCTTTACGCTGATTGACGACTTGTTGCAATTGCCCTCCACTTTCAGTTCTCTGTTTTCGAACTTCAAGTGTCATTGCATCGATCCTTGCTTTTAGGGCTAGGAGCTCATCTACCCGGTCACTCACCAGCATCGGGCGTAGTTCCTGCAGAGCTTCATCCGCAGCATGCAAATCACCAGCACTGATTGCATGGGCAATTAGGTCAATCTGAGTTTCTGCTTCAGGAACGCTCACTGTCTTAGCCTGCGCTAACTTGAACACCGATAGCGACCCAAGCACTCTGCACAGTATCCAGCAGGTCACGCACTTCGCGCAGCGCCACCAGATCATTGTCAGCATTTGCCTGAAACATTCTACGTTGCATGTAGTCGTACAAACTATCTAGATTGCCCGCAACGTCTGGACCCTTGTCGTGGTCTAACGATGCTTGGAGTCCTACCAGAATTTCCACCACAGTATTTACTGCAGCCGTGCGTGCCTCAATATCGCCTCGCTCTATATACCCTTCCGCTTGGTTAAGCTTGTCTCGGGCGCCATTAAATAGCATGTCTATAAGTTCATGCGGCGTTGCACCATCCACCTTTGTCTGGAGCTCGAGCTGGCGATAGGCGTCAATAGATGTATTTGCTGATGTAGTCACATTCTTTCCAACGGTTGTCATACGAGTTAGCGGATCAAGGCGTAAAAACTTTAGCGAAAATTTATATTAGTTCGAGTCACGGCTATAACCGGGTAGATTAGAAAGCTGCTGTTCTAAGAACGAGGATGTGTTATTGAGCGTCGAGATCAACGCGTCCGCGGCAGCAAACTGGATACGTAAACGTTCCTCGAGTAAATCCATGCGTTTGGAGAAGTCACCGGCTTCCTCTTCGATATCTGCAATCCGCTCATCCAAGCCACTCACTTTTGTCGTCAACGTTCCAGTGAGCCCAGTAAAATTCTTGAGAAACGCCTCGATTTGGTTCATGACACCCCGCACAAGCGTTACGGTGCCACGTTCGCCAACATCAGTACCCTGTACCCTTATCTGCATGCCTGAGGCAGGATCTGCGACTGAGGTTGCGTTCTTGCCTTGCTCACCCTGCGCAACATTGAGACCCAAATCAGTCACTACACCGGCTTCTGCAAAGGTTACGTTTGCCGTGGAGCCTAAGCCTTCGCTATCAGATCTGATCACAAACCTTTGGTTAGCGGCGTCCCAGCTTGCTGTAACGGTCAGACCGGATGTGCTCAACGTGCTGTCAGCATTAATCTGAGTTTGAATTTCTGTCGCTAGGTCGGCGCCAGAGGCATATGTAGTTTGGGTCAGATTGATATCGTTGGAAAGAATGCCATCAACCGAGATGCGGAACGTATCGTTCGATGCATCTACCGTTAAAGGTGGCGTATCGAAACTTGTTATCGACTGTCCATTGTACGTCCCTTGGGTCGCGCCAACTGGACCAGAAGGAATGGATAAGAACTGTCCGGTACCGATCCCTTCAATGCCATTGATAGTCCCGGCGACATCTACGCCAACATTATTGCCCGAAGTAACCGCCGAGAGGCCAAGCTCAGCGGCGGTATCAGTGTCTATGGCGTCGATGCCGATATTTGACGACGAGCCATAGGTCGTAGAAGAGAGAATTAGCGTTTCATTATCGGCGTCATACGTCACCGAAGCATCAGCACCTGCTGCTTGCAATGTCGCGTCCTGATTGATTTGTGTCTGTATTTGGACCGCTAGCGCATCACCATCTGCATAAGTCGCTTGAGCAAGTGTGATTGTGCCGCTACTCACCCCGTTGATAGTTACAGCCAAGCTATCGTTGTCATCATCGATGGTAATAGGACCAGACAAAGCTGGTACCGCAGCCCCTGTCAGACTGCCTTGTGTCGCCGCGGCAGTAATTTCAACATCGTAAGAGCCTGCTGCGGTTTCGCTTTGAAAGTTGGTCACGCTGATTTGCGAGTCGCTCGCGCGCGTCTGATCCGCGAGCATTGCGACAACATCGGCTGAATTTGAACTGAGCGCGCTCTGAAATTGCGAGGTACTTAGCTGTAGAGAAAACTCAGCGTCTTGGTTGGTAGACAAACCAAGATCTACTAGGGCTCTAAAATTACTGGAGCTCAAATCATCTACGGAGCTGTACATGAACTTACGAAGCTGTGCGAGCAGAGTCCGTATGGTTGAATCCCCAGTTAGAAGAGCGCCAATACCTTCATCAGCGTCAAACTCCGTTAAATCATCTGTTAGTGTTTTGAGGGCATTGTAGGAATCGACAAAGGTCTGCATCCGTTCAACGATAGCCCCATTGTCTTGGGCCACAGTGACCGTCGCAGGCGCACCCGCATTGTTGCCAATAATGTTGAACGTCACACCGTCGATGACATTTTCGACAACGTTGGTTTCTCTGGTCACCGTAATGCCATCGACCACGACAGTGGCGTCATCGGCATCAACGGTCTGAGTGAGATTCGTCCCCGGAGTGTTATCAGTCGCATTGAAATTCAGCGCACTCAAACCGGGAGTCCCGCCCTCAGTTACTGTCAATTCCATCGAATGGTTTTCACCGGTCTGGTCCGAAGTCAGGACAAGGACAAAGCCTTGACCGTCGTCGACAACTGTTGCCGTGATGCCAATTGCAGCGGCATTAATTGCATCGCGCAGTCCACCCAACGTGTTGTTCGAACTATCGATAGTAATCTGCGCGGACGCACGCTCTGGGTTTTCTGTAAAGGAGTCATAGCTGCCACCTGAGAATGTCGTTGCACCAAAACGGATGTCGATAGTGCCATCTCCGACCACCTCATCAATGGTGTCGAATCTCATTGTGGTTAAAGAGTGAGCTCGCGCTGTTGAAAGTACTTCGAGCGTATGGATGCCGGGGGTCGCGCTTGCCTCCGCTGTCGCTGTCACAGCGGCTTCATTGGTGGAGGTTACCGTATTGAGCAGGAACCCTTCAGAATCGCCTAAATTCCCGCTGGCAGAAATTAACCCGTCTAGACCCGAACGAATTGCGCTGTATGCGGATATCTTTGCTTCAAACTCTGCTTTTTTGGCGTCCAGTCGAAGATCAGTCGCTTCTCTTTCAGCAGCGATAATGTCTTCAACGAGCTCTGACGTTAAAAGTCCTGAGCCAACACCGAGTGATTGAATAGATGCCATAGTGAACAAGTCGTCCACAAGGACTCACAAAGGTATCGTGAGAGTAATCTCTGCAATCTATTGTGAGTCCTGTGGGACTAAACTAAATCCTTGTATTGATCAAACCGAGACTAGAACCCAATCCGTTTTCACCGGACCGAAGCTCTGCTTCAATATGACCCTTCAAGTTCCGTGCCAAGTTCAAAGCGTTTTCGCTAGGAATCTGACGAATGATCTCTTGCGAATTGCGGTCAACAACACTGACCACGGTTCGCCCTAAATCCTCATCGACAGTGAAATGCAGATCGCGCTGTAACGACTGCACATAGTCGTTTAGCCGCGCCACTGCTTGTTCCACTTTGTCGGCACGTTGAGCCGAAGCCTTTTCGAGCTCTTGCTTTTGAGGCTTCTGAGCTTGCGATGCATCCGGCAATACTTTGCCGCTTTCAGCACTGGACTTTGCCGCCGAACGGCTTTTCGTCGTGCTCCCATCAGCAACGTTGGCCCTTGATAGCTCTTGGGTATTTACGTTGTTCATGGCGGACCTCGCTTAACTAGAGTGGTTAGGTGGCTGAGAAACTCAGCCACCTGTCACTACTCTTATTGGAGGAGAGAGAGAACGAGCTGCGGCTGAGCGTTCGCCTGCGAGAGGATCGATACGCCTGCTTGCTGCAGTACCTGAGTTCTTGACAACTCTGCTGTTTCTTTGGCGAAATCAGCATCGAGGATCCGAGACCGTGCAGCGGTCAAGTTCTCAACGTTGATGGCCAATGATGAAACCGTTGAGTCGAGGCGATTCTGGATAGCACCCAGATTTGCTCGCTCGCGGTTTACAGAATCAAGCGCGTTGTCTACTGCTGAAAGCGCACTCTCAGCTCCGGCCACGGTGGACAGATCTATTTCACTTAAGAATTGACCTGTGCTGGTTCCGCCGAAAGAGCCGATCTCTAAACCAACATCTGTAACACCACTGTCACCGTTGGTAGTACCCGCTGCAACATCAAAGCTTTCAGCAGATTGTAGAGTGACCGTTCCGGTCACGGCTTCATCGTCAGCACCGCCAGAAGAAACACCGTCTACGGCTGCATCAAGGCCTGCAGCTGTACCGAGTGCAACTGAGGCTACGTCAGCCTGAATGTTTCTTCCATCTTCGGCAGTCAATGTGATCGTCGTACCGTTGTCAGAAGCGACGACACCAGTTTGACCGCTGATTGCGTTGATCGCATCAATTGCAGTTGTACGGTTGATCTCATCAGCATTAGCGTCTGTAGCTACAGCGATTGTAGCGATCGTCGCTGTATCAACACCGTTGATGGTGATCACACCAGAACTTGCACTATCAGTTTGACCTGTACCGCCAACCAAGACTGTTGCGTTGACTTCAGCGTTAACGCCGGTCTGATCACTAGACTTGTTGATCGCAGCTGCAAGTGCAATTGCACTGGCACTGTTATCGGTACTAGAAGCGGTATCATCTGTTGTCTCGGCAGCACTGATTGTGACGCCGTTGATGATTATGTCACCAGCACCAAGCGCGTTGAGCGTTGTGCCCGCTTGTTCTGAACTCGTCACTGCGGCTGTAGTACCACCGAAGGTACCGGCTGTAAGACCAGAGTTAGCGACATCACTAGAACCAGATCCATCGCCACCGTCGATGACGACATCGCTGCCATCTTTCGATACAAGTGTGTATCCACCTTCATAGGTGCCAAAGGCTGCAAGACCGAATTCATCTTCATCACCGGCCGTAATTGTACCGGCAGCAAGAGTCACGTTTCGGCCATCAGCAGCAGTCAGTTCTACACCGATCGTGTCAGAGCCTGAATCAGTTGCTACTACACCGGTGCGGTCGCTAACAGCGTTGATCGCTGATACAACACCAGATCGGGTAGCTGCGCCGTCTGCGCCAGTTGCCAACGATATGGTTACGCCATTAAGTACCAAAGTACCGGAATCTGTTCCACCCGCAACACCTTGACCAGCAACTGAGTTGCTGTTCACTTGTGCTTCAACACCAGTGTCACCAGTCGAACGGTTGATTGCAGCTGCTTTGGCTATTGCTGAAGCGCCTGCATTTGCAACAGAAGATGTATCGTCTGCAGCGGAGGAAGGTCCAATGGCGACGCCATTGATAGACAAGTCACCGTTGGCCAATGCGTTCGCGTTACCAATGGCGCTTATACCAGCACCAATACCGCCACCGAGCGTTTCGGTACTAACTTCGGCGATCGAGAACCCTACAGTTTCACCGACGTTGGTGCCGATCTGTACGCTAGAAGCAAAGCTTCCGTCGAGCAGCTTACGGCCGTTGAAGTTAGTTTGTTCAGAAACTCGTGCTAGCTCATTGATGAGCTGGCTCGCCTCTGCGTTAAGGGCCTGCCGGTCTGAGTCACTGTTGGTTGCGTTAGCAGACTGTAGAGCCAGCTCCCGTAATCGTTGCAGGCTTTCAGTCATAGCACCTAGGGCACCTTCAGCTGTCTGAGCCAGCGATATCCCGTCGTTTGCGTTTCGAATTGCGACACCCAAGCCTCGGACCTGTGCGGTGAATCTTGTACTAATGGCAAGACCCGCTGCATCGTCTCGAGCGCTGTTAATGCGCAAACCAGATGACAGTCTCGACAGTGCCTGTAAACCTTCCGCCTGTGTGCGGTCTAGGTTTCTCTGCGCTGTCAGAGAACTGAGATTGGTATTAATGATCTGGGGCATTTCAAGCTACTCCATTTGCGTTGTTAGATATCCCCTCCGAATCCAATACAGGGGGTTCTCAAATAGGGATAACGGCGATCGTGGGGATTACTTTAGTGACTGAGTTCACAGTCTGGGTCAGGCGGGTAAATATCTGCAAAAATCGAGTCTAGAAGTCGCCAAATCCGCCTAAGGCGCACGCCTGTGAACGGCCTGCGCGTCTCTTACATTTTAGCCGGTAATCTAGGACTAGAGGCGATTGAAGAGAGAAAGGTCCTTGATTCGAACAAAACTCTGCTGAGCTGCTTCTAGAACAAAGGACTGATAGGCAAGGTCACTGACCGCTTCAGCAAAATCCAGATCTTCCACACTGGAGCGCACCCCTTCTAGCTGGAGATTGACATCTTCGTGCAAGGTTTGAACAGCTTCTAAACTGTTGAACCGCGCGCCTATATCAGCTCGCGTACGGGAAATGCTAGAAGTCGCAGCATTGAGTCCAGCGATCGTCTTGTCGATTAATGACTGAAACGCCTCAGGTTCATCCGAAGCATCAATATTCTGCAAGCCTGTTGCGATACCGTTGACCGTCTCGAACAAGGACTGTTTGTTGTTTGTCGCGATAACAAAACGTTCACCTGGCTGCACAGCACCATCTATGCGAAGGGAGACACCAGCAACATCTATCTCCGCCTTACCGAGAAAGGCGACATTGACCATCCCTTCTAGCGGACGGCCATCGCTGCTTCGTTTGACTGTGTAGTTTGGTGCACCTCCGGCTTCAGCCTCAGGTCTGAACTCGATAACGATCTCGTCTGGATAGAATTCATCGAGCAACTCTTGGTCGGAAACCGTGAGACCCGTCAGACTAGCTGATGGTGCAGAGTCGACCGTCAGTTCCACGTTGGTAGCCGGCGCAGATATGTCCATAAACACTTTGCTGCCAGAATCGTTCAGAGTCAGATACTGCGTACGATCAATCTGCACCTGCCTAATCCCCTCATCACCATGGTAATTGACAGTTTGCCCATCTAACTCGAACGGAGGCACTTCACCCTTGTAGCCACTGAATAGAAACTGCCCGGCGGGATTCCGAGTGTTCGCCAGTGACAGTAGCTCTTCAAAACGGGCTGAAATTTCACTCGCCAAGAATTCTCTGTCTTCACTCGTGCGAATTCCAGACGCTGCTTGTAGGGTTAATTCTTGTACACGATGTATCAGCTCGCTCACTTGATCGAGCACGGAATCTTCCAGCGCGAGTTGTACATCTGCCGCATCGGCGTTTTTCAGAAACTGTTCTCGAGCACGCATCTCTTGGTTGAGATTAATTACCCTCGCTGCCCCAACCGGATCGTCAGCTGGATTGACGAGGCGTTTTCCATGGGAGATCTGCTGCTGCGTATCAGCGGTCTGCTTCGCCAAAAGTTGAATTTGATTGGCCGCTTGGCTGTGAACTTGAAACGAAGAGACACGCATCGAATCTATATCCTTGAGTTAGCTCAATTCAGAGCAGTTTCACCAGACGCCTAACAACATCTACGAGACGGAGTTAAGAAGTACATTAAATATATCGCGCGCAATCGAAATCACTTGAGCCGCCGCGTTGTACGCTTGCTCATGTCTAATGAGATTGGCAGCCTCTTCATCGAGATTAACGCCTGAAACAGACTCACGAAACGATTCACTCTGGGCTAAGAGCGACTCTGCTGCTTCCCGATTAACCTGGGCTTGTGCAGATTGGATGCCAACACTTTGGATCATGCCCCCAAAAACGCCTGCAAAGGTCCTGGGCGGATCACCGACGATCGGCGTTTCACTCAAAGCGCCCATGGCCAATGCGTTTCGGTTATCTGCGACGCCCTGCGCATTAAAGACCAGGTCAAAGCGATCGCCTGCTTTGGCTGCGCCTGTCAAGACGGCATCGAAACCTAGATCAGCGCGTGCGTGAACAGGCTCGCTAGCAAATACGCCGGTAACACTACCCGTAAGCGTTAAACCGGGATCAAGAACCGTATTAACAACGCCACCCACAGTAGCAGTGCTGTAGCTTCCAGGAACGCTTCCACCAAGAGTTAAGGACTCTCCTTTTGCATTGGTCAAAGTTATCGACTCGGCAGGGTCACCTTGGAAGTGAAGCGCAAGATCTGAGCCATCCTGTGCTGTTAACGAAAGCGTCTGTCCGTCAGATTTCGCATATATACCACGCGCACTTAAGTTCTCATTGTCATTGATCGTATCAGCTAGTTCAGCCAAGTCGGTGAAACCTGAAACGGTCACGCCATTTATCGTCAACTCGACTGGTGTACCCGTCTGTTGGTTTGTCAGACCGGATAACTGTACTTCAGTCGTGGCTGAAGCCTTCACGCCGGGCAAGTTCGACAACTGTGCTGCGATTTCTGCCGCTGAGGCATCAGCATTTAAAGTTACGTTCAAATCTTGGTCCGGGTACACAGAATCGAGGTACGCGACGGTGAGCATGCCGCTCGGATAGCCGTTACCCAATGCGCTGAAATCACTAACGAAGCCGTTGGTGGTCTCGATCGCAGACACTGCAGGCCCAGATGTGCTCACCAAACTACTACCTGCGGCGAACGGCAGTAGGTGATTCTCCGCGCCTGGAACGATGTTCATCGTACCGAGATCAGGTTGCAGCGGAACCGGATTGCCTGGATCACTGTTATCCAAGACCACGTATTCAGTATCGCTTAAGAATTCAACCAACAGCGGCGGTAGTAGCGCACCATCGCCATTGAAAACTGGGTGTTCAGAATCTGTGATCTGAACTCTAATGCCCGCATCGCCTTCATTCGCTCCTCGCGCATCAACCAAAACAGGTGATGCCAGGGCCAACGCGCCAGGTTCAGACAGCACAAGGTCAAACTGCTGAGCAAAATCACCGTACGGACGAACGAGGATCGTGTCCCCGGGCTTTAGAGTACCTGAGGCAAATTCAACACGGAGTCCTTCAAACTCAATTTCTTGAGGAACAGTTAAGGATGTCCCCCTTTGGACAAGTGCGCCATCGGATTTTCGCTGTATCGTATAACTTCCAGCATTTTCCTCAGAGAACCGAATGATGTAGTCATCAGGCTCCGCTGCGAACGGATCGTCGATGTAGACATTGACGGAAGCTGTTGCGCCACCAGTCGAGCTCTGATTGCCTAGGTAATCAGTACGATTCCCGACAAGCGCAGCATCATTCACATCTCTGAACAGATGTTTTCCAAACTTGCCATCGAGGTCGACACCAAGTTCGTGCTGTTCATTGAACGCTATAGAAAGAGCGGCAGCGAGACGACCAATTTCATTTTGTGTGGGAAACAGAACCTCTTCACGGAAGCGCAGCAAACCGCCCATCTCGCCACCTGTTAGCGAAGATGTGACTATCTCCTGACTACTGCTACCGATCGGCTGTAGTGCAATATCGCCATCACCAGTAACTTCAAGTCGCGCAACATCCTGGCCGAGAACGAGCGGTTGGCCCTTGCCAATAAACACATTCATCTGGCCATCGCCCTGTTCAATCGTGGAAACAGAGACAAGGCTCGACAGGTCCTTCAAAAGCAATTCACGTTGATCTAACAAGGCATTGTAAGCAGAAGAACCATTTTCACTCGCCATCGATGCAATCCGGTCGTTGACATCAACAAGCAAGGTTGAAAGCTCATTCACCCTAGCTGTCGCTGATTCGAGTGCAGTCGTAGAGTCTCTAGCCAATAACCATGTACGTTCAGCAACGCCTTGGAAACGATTGGTCATCGCTTGGGCGTTGTTTAAAACAAAATCTCTGAGCGCGAGATCGGAAGGTTCATTTGCGGCATCTTGGATAGAGGCAAAAAAATCACGCATAGACGCATCGATTCCTGCCCTTGCGTCAAACACGCTGGATTCCAATTGTCCGATGCGATCAGCAAAAGACTCTAACTCCGCGCTTAGCGATGTGTCTGTACGCACTTGTTCGTCAATAAAGGCGTCGGCAATTCGTGTCACACTGCCAACGCGTACGCCCGCACCCCCTAATCCTGATGCATTGGATCCAACAATCGTCTCGAGGTCAGCCCGTTGTCGGGTATAACCTGGTGTTGCGGCGTTAGTAATATTCTGGCCAACAACGTTCAATGCAGCCTGCTGCGTTTTTAGACCCGTTACGCCAATGTTTAGGAGAGACACTACATCACTCCTTTAGTTATTCGTTCAGCGATGCTAACAAGCTTGTCAGCATACTTCGGATCCGTCGCGTAACCGGTTTGCATGAGTGTAGATGCAAATTTCTTCAGGTCGTCACCCGCCGCCATCACATCTTGGTAACGAGGGTTTGAGCTAAGTGTTTGTATGTAGTCTTGGACGCTTCCCTCCCAATCCGGATAGGACCGGAAGTTGGCGAGTTTGTTTACCCACTTGCCGAGCTCAAATTCCATACTCGATATGGGTACTGAGGGTTCTGCATCCGTTTTCGCCTTCATCCCAAATAGATTGTGGCTGAGCGACCCATCCTCTTTCGCGATGACATTGTTACCCCACCCAGTTTCAAGCGCCGCTTGTCCCAACACACCTTCAATGGGCAGGGATGTATTCTTCAGCAGTTTCTCTACTATGGGTTGAATCGTCTGTATGAATGCATCTGGATCAGAAAAAGCTGAGACTCGTTGTGAGGTCGGAAGAGGCTGTGGCTTCTGCGCTTCTACGCTGTTACTCAGCTGAGGTGTTAGTGCACCCTCCGTCGGAAGCGGCGCCTGACCTTGTAGTTGACGCACGATTACGTCTGCCAGCCCAACACCTCCGTGTTTAGAAAGATGAATCGACATCTCGTGATCCATCATCTGCTGATGCATCTTCATTTCATTTGTGTTCATAAAATTGTCAGAAGCGATAGACTCGTTCGCTTGACGGGCAGCTTTTAGCCACATGTCGATAAAGAGACTTTCGAAGTGCTGTGCAGCCTTCTGTAAACCCTCAGGAGAATTCGTCTCCTTATTGAGAATATGAGGCAACTGCGCAAATTGCGCATAGCTTACATCTGTCGCCATCGGTCCTGACATTAGATCACTACCAGTTCCGCTCGCAGAGCACCTGCCTGTCGCAATGCCTCTAGAATGGCCATCAGGTCACCTGGCGCAGCGCCCACCTCGTTCACCGCAGTGACAATGTCTTGTAAGTTCACACCAGGAGCAAAATAAAACATTCGGCTGTCTTCTTCGGTAATCTCCACTTCAGATCCAGCGACCACAACGGTTTCGCCCGCAGCAAATGCATTAGGTTGGACAGCTTCTGCGTCCTCGCTGATGGTTACCGTCTAGCTGCCGTGTGTCACAGCTGCTGGCGCAACCTCTACTCTCTCCCCGATAACGATCGTACCCGTTCGCGAATTGATCACGACTTTGGCCGAGTTGGAATCTGGTTCTACGTCAAGATTCTCTAGAACCGACAGAAACGATACGCGTTGCGTTGCATCTTTCGGCGACCGTACTGATATAGAACCTGCATCTAGAGTTGTTGCCACCGCCGGGCCAAAAGTCGAATTGATCTTTTCAGCAAGACGTCGTGCCGTTGTGAAATCTGCTTGGTGGAGATTAAAGACAATGTTCTCAGCGTGACTAAATCCATCGGGTGCAGGCCGTTCTATATTGCCCCCCGACGCTATCCGGCCAACGCTCGGTACGTTGACCGTCACGGAAGAGCCATCAATACCCTCTGCGCCAAAACCACCAACAACCAAGCTACCTTGAGCTACTGCATAGACGAGGCCATCCAGGGCTTTGAGTGGTGTTACAAGTAAAGTTCCACCACGGAGAGACTTGGCGTTGCCTACCGAAGAAACGGTCACATCCAGACGCTGACCAGGTTTTGCAAACGCTGGGAGATCGGCATGCACGGCTACTGCTGCTACGTTTTTGAGTTGAAACGTCGCATTAGCAGGCATTTGTATCCCCAGCTGCTGCAACATATTCCTAAACGTCTGAACCGTAAAAGGTGTTTGGCTAGTTTGATCTCCAGTACCATCCAAGCCAACGACCAAGCCATATCCCACCAATTGGTTACTACGGACGCCACTGACGTTAGTCAGGTCCTTAATGCGTTGCGCTTGCACCTGAGAAGCACGAGCACCATCAATACAACAGACAGAAAATACTTCATCGGTACTCCTAGAATGGGTTAATCGAGCCAAGGAAGAACTTAGTCATCCAACCGGCCCGGTTTGAGTTAGCAATCGCTCCGGTGCCGCTATATGCGACTCTCGCATCTGCTAGACGCAAGCTAGAGACAGAGTTGTCGGCGCCAATGCCCTCAGTCCTCACCAACCCAGAAACACGGACATATTCTTCGCCAGTGTTGAGCTGGAACCATTTTTCGCCTTGAACCAACAACAGACCATTTGGTAGTACATCAGCAACAACGGCGCTTATCGTGCCAGTTAGCGAGTTGCTTTGATCGCTATCTCCTTGGCCGCTAAATTCGGTCGAGCTTGAAATGGAATTCAAATCTGCATCCGTACTTCCACGAACTATGTTGCCTAATAGCGTCGGGTTTAGAATTTGATTAGTTGTATCTTTGGCAATAGAGGTTTCTGCACTCTTAGAAGAACGCATGCGTTCTTCAAGAGAGATGGTGACTACATCACCGATTTCCCGAGCTCGACGGTCGTCGAACAATGCCAAATTGTGACTCGTGTGAAAGAGTGAACCTGCGCTCAAGCTAGTAGGCTTTGGCATCGTCGGCAGAACCGGACGATAAACTGGTTCAGCGCGTGCCGGTTCCTTCGGTATATGCATACACCCGCCGAATAACAGGAGAGCAAACAAAGCTAGTGATATTCTCATTTCAATTGACCTATAGATTCTGAGCGAGATACTGGAGCATCTGATCCGCGGTAGAGACGACCCTCGCATTCATTTCATAAGCACGTTGCGTCGCCACCATGTTCACCATCTCTTCGACGACGGAGACGTTAGAAGACTCGAGTACCCCTTGCACGACCTCTCCTGTACCGTTTAAACCAGGTGTGGATTGCAATGGCGCGCCACTGGCAACGGTTTCGCGGTAAAGATTACTTCCCACCGCCTCAAGCCCTGTTGGATTGACAAAATCAGCCAGTTGAAGGTTGCCAATTTGTGTCTGTGTGCCGTTAGAGGTTGCAGAGACGGTGCCATCACGAGCAATCGTTAAACCGGAGCTTCCTTGAGGAATGTTGATCGCGGGTTCCAGCGCATAACCTTGTGAAGTAACAAGATCACCATCCTGATTTACTGAGAACGAACCTGTTCGACTGTATGCAACGGAACCATCGGGCATGGAAATTTGGAAAAATCCGTTCCCCTCAATAGCCAGATCCAAAGCACGCTCGGTGGTTTGCAGGGAACCAATGGAAAATTGTTTCTGCGTAGCGGCAACTCGAACCCCTGTACCGAGCTGTACACCCGAGGGCAGCGTTGAATCCTGGGAAGATTGCGCCCCGGGTTGCTGATTGATCTGATAGACAAGATCTTCAAAGACAGCACGATCCTTCTTAAATCCCACCGTACCAACGTTCGCAAGATTGTTGGAGATCGTACGCAGCGCCGTATCTTGTGCGGCTAATCCTGTTTTACTGACCCAAAGCGTTGAATTCATTGTCAACTCCTATGTCGTGTTCTGTCTTTTTATCCAATTCTCAATAGTTGAGTGACAGCTTCGTCGTTGCCCTCCGCTACCTTCATCATCTTTACTTCCAGCTCGAACTGTCGCGCAAGGGATATAATCTCCGTCAGTTCATGAACTGCGTTCACGTTGCTTGATTCGATAAAGCCGGAGTTCACAGAGACTCCAGCGGCGTTCGGAAAAGGTTCTTGTAAGTTGTTCCGTATCAACCCTGCTTCGTCTTTAAACACTTCTGCAGCGGACGGATTAACCAATTTAAGTTGGTCTATTTGAACGAGCGCTTCAGAGCCTTGCCCTTGAGGACGAATGGTTATCGCTCCATCAGAGCCGAACTGAATCGATTCAAAGGGAGGCAATACAACTGGTCCACCAGTGCCCAGCATTTGGAATCCGTTAGAATTTGACAAACGCCCTGCGCTATCAACCTGCAACGATCCGTTCCGCGTGTAACCCTCTGTGCCGTCAGGTGCGAGTACAGAAAAAAGACCGTCGCCGTTGATGGCGATATCCAGAGGCGAACTTGTTTCAACTTGGGTGCCTGAGCTGAGGTCAACACCAGCTCCCTCATTCACTGCGTAAACCCGAGTTCTATAACCATCCCCGGAAACCTCTTGCGAACTCACACGGGCTAAATCAGCGCGAAATCCGTTGGTCGAAGCGTTCGCTAGGTTGTTGGCTCTAGCCGTCTGGGCCTGCTCGATATTCGAGAGACCCACGGAGCTAACGTAAAGTAGACGATCCATTAGATGTTGATGATCGTTTGCGTGATTTCGTCAGCGGTAGAGATAGTCCTCGAATTCGCCTGGAAATTTCGCTGCGCGATGATTAACTGCACTAGTTGCTCGGACAGCTCGACGTTCGAATCTTCCAAAGCACCAGACGTGATGCTACCAAGCGACCCAGAACCCGGTGCTGCGACCACCGGTGGACCTGACTGACTTGTCTCTATCCAAGAGGTGTCACCAACCGCGCTCAACCCTTGAGTATTCGTAAAGTCGGCAACCGCTATCTGGCCAAGCGTTGAATTCTGTCCGTTCGTGAACCGCGCGACGACAACACCCTCGTCGTCAATAGCGAGACCCGACAGCTTGCCAGTGGTATAGCCGTTTTGTTCTATCGCACCCAGTGCGAAGTCTCTGCCAAACTGGGTAGAGTCAGACAAGCGTAACTCAAAGTTTGAGCTTTCCGGGGGTTGCGGTATCGGTAATCCACCGCCACCAAGAACGTTTGTTGGTCCGACGGCACCATTCGGCGCGCCCTGAGAATCAAGCGGTGTCCAGTTACTAATTAGTATGGGATCGGTACCCGATAGATTTAGTGTACCGTCAGAATTGAATTGGACGCCAAAGTTAGCGCGCGTTGGTTCCAGGTTCTGAGGCGGTGGCAAGTTTGGATCAGGGTCACCAACATCTTCACCGTCGATCAAGGTGTAAACCGACCAACGATTCTCTTCTTCTCCTGCAACACCAGGCGTGAATCGTTCCTTCACGAAATATAGAGATAGTGCGTGCGGATTACCTAGGCTATCGAAGATAGTCATGGATGTAGCCGCATTGTAGGTTTCTTGATTCGATGGATCGAAGGTGTTGAGCGCAAATTGGGTATAAGCGTTTTGGTCTAACACCCCAAATATGTTGGAGACTGCCGGAATCGCGTTCTCCATCGTTAAGCCTTCACTCAATGTCCGCCGACTGACACCACTGACGAACCAGAGGTATCAAGCGTAACCGCCAAACTCTGGCTGCCACGTACGTCCACTGTATCTGCAGGGTCACCAGTCGCTGAAAACACAAGGTCGTTACCGACCTGATCAACGATTACTAAGTTCCCATCTATGTCGATTTCAGCACTCACTGTGCCGAGGCCAGGCAGGCCAAGGTTAATGCTATCAGCCAGTTCTTGTAGTGACGAACCAGCTACAGGTACGTTGTTTATTGCCAACGCAAGCGTTCCGCTCGTGTTGTTGTAAGTTGCATCGTTAATGACCGCTGTGGTCTCTGCGCTCGCGTTAACTTCAGGTATCGTTGCTGAAGCAAACTGTGTGGCGATCTCAGCTGCTGTTGAGCCTTCAGCGATGCTCACGTTAATACTTGATCCATCCGGATACACGACATCCACAGTCTGGGCTGAATAGCCATTAGAGGCGGCAGAAACACCTGGGACAGAAATCCCTGTCGAGAGATTCAAGACATTGGATAAGTCAGCCTGAGTCACGCCATTGTTACTTGCATCCAAATTGCCGATAGAAATCGTAGAGCTCTCACCTGCAACGCTCGCCACAAACTGGATTCGGGTATTGTCTGCTGGATCCAATGCAACTGTAACGCTTAAGCCCGAAGCAATAAGTTGATCTTCGATATCGCTGATCAACTCAGCCGAGTTGGTGATATTTGTATTCAGATTTACAGTGGCTGTACCGTTGTTACCACTCGATCCGGCAAGTGTGATATCGAAGGAAGCAGACGAGGCGCTACCTTGTACGCCAGCGGTGGCAGTACCACCGTAGGGATCTGGGTTAGTGTTCGAGGCACCTGCCCCACCCGCTTGACCCAAAGCCACGTCACCAAGGACCGCTTCAATATCGCCCTGCGTGACACCTGCACCTAATACAGAATTGTCGTTGGGGTCTATCGTGATTACGCTGTTCTCACCGGCGTTAACCGCAAAGAATTGTAAGCGACCAAGATTCGCTGGATCTTCCCGTACATCAATGCCAATCCCGGATCCTGAAAGGTCATCTCTGATGTCGTTGATCAGATCCTGCAGCGTGGTGATGTTCGAGGTCAGATTAACGGTCACTGTCGTGTTTTCGGTTGGCACGCTCGAGCCCGCTAACTCGATTTCAAAGGAAGAATTAGCCGCTCCGGAAAAATCAAAAGGCGCAAGCACTTGATTCGCGCTGATACTGGAAACTGTGTTCACACTAAAATCAAAAGGCGTTGGTGCTGCACTAGTTTCTAGTTCGGTCGACGTTGGATTGGGTAGACCAAGTTGCGCCAAACCAATCGAAGATCCGTTGGTCGACAACGAATTGCCAATTTCCGAAAGGACCTGAGCGCGCGCATCCAGATTCACGTTCGCTTCGACTAGTGAGGTCTGCAGAGGTGGTAGGTTAACCGTGTTTATCTGCAAGTCGCCGAGAATGCCGCTAAGTGTGCCTGCGTTATTCGCAGTGAAACCCTGTACTCGTGAGCCGCTGCTATTCGTTATAAAGCCCTCGTTATCAACAGCGAACGCGCCTGCTCTCGTGTAAGTACGAGCACCGCCATCACTCAAGACGAAAAAACCATTACCATCAATGGCAAGGTCTAAGCTCGAATTCGTAAACGAGATGGTGCCTTGATCAAATCGTTGGGCAACGTTGGCAAGCTTCACACCAGCCCCAATCTGATTAGACCCCGTACCGAGCAAACTGGAGGCATAGATGTCTGCGAACTCCGCCCTACTCGCTTTGAACCCCGTGGTACTGGCGTTGGCTATGTTGTTACCCGTAATTCTTAGATCACTGGAAGCCGCGCTCATACCACTTAGTGCTGTGTTAAATGACATTTAGGTGTTCTCCTTCTACCTTAGATGCAATAGCGGAAGATCCGCTCTAACTACTGAATTTCTTTGATTTGATCGGCCGGGACAGAGCCCCCGCCAGCTAGATTCGCGATTAGCCCACTCTCTTGGATAGAGACGCTAACGATTCGGTCTGGCAAATTAATGTTGAATGCGCTCTGCACGCCCTCTACATCACCACGGGCAACGACCGTGAAGTAGTCGGGCTCCACAGGTTCGCCATTTGGACCTAAGCCATCCCAATTGAAACGCAAAGTGCCTGGCCGATGGCTACCAAGCTCCTCGCTATGGACTACTTGACCCTGACTGTTCAGCACCTCTAAACCTAGGTCTGCGACCTCAGCATCGATCTCAATCGCGCCGCCTATACCACCCTGAGTGTTTAGAGCCGTTTGGCTGGTCGGGACGAGTACGTTCTTGCCGACCAAACCAGCCGCATCCATTGTCATACTCGATCGTAGTGACGTGACGAGCCCATCCATAGACTCATTCAGGTTTTGGATACCCTCCACACTTGAAAACTGGGCAAGCTGAGCGATAAACGCTTCATTCTTGGCCGGTTCCAATGGGTCTTGGTTGGAAATTTGCGCAATCATCAATTGTAGGAATGCGGTTTTGCCGAGCTCTTCCTCGCCCGATCGATCCCCGACCGGCGCTTGGCGAAACTCTTCAACACTCCGTATCCCGTTTAGGTCAAGCATGAGCTCTCCTTACTGTCCTAGTGTCAACACGCGCTCGGCGAGCGTCTTCGCGGTGTTCATGACTTCTACATTGACCTGAAAAGATCGGCTCGCAGAGATCATGTTGGCCATTTCTTCCACAACGCTCACGTTCGGATAGGTCACATAGCCTTCATCGTTTGCGTAAGGGTGATCTGGTTCGAAGCGAAGGCTGAATGGTTTTTGGCTCTCAACGATTGCTGGAACCTGAACGCCGCTCGTCGCGGCTTCTGAATTTGTAGACCTTTTACCAAGCGCCTCTTGTAGAGTCGCCTGGAATACCGGATACCGTGCTCGGTACGTCTCTTCTGGATTCGGCGCCACACTCTCAGCATTCGCGATGTTACTGGCGATTGCATTGAGCCTGACAGTTTGGGCTGCCATGCCAGATCCGGACTGATCAAATATATTTAGTAAACTCAAAATAATTCCTTTAATCAGTTACTTATGTAACTTTTATCTATTCACCTTTAATTGCAGACATAAGGCCTGTTATACGGCCATTCAGCAGTCTCAAAGCGGTTAAGAATTGAGTACTGTTTTCAGCAAACGCCGCCTGCTCAAGCTGCGTATCCACGCTATTGCCGTCTAGTGAGGCCATTAGCGGATTGCGGTATTGCAGATCAGTCGAGGATCCGCCCGCGCCAATCGCCAAGTGATTCGCATTGGTTCTCTTGACACTCCCTTGGCTAGACTCCTCGGCCTGTATTTGCCTTTGTTGCAAGACCTGATGAAAATCGAAGTCTCGTGCCTTAAAACCGGGGGTGTCCGCATTCGCGATGTTGTTTGCCAATACACTTGTACGCTCGGCTCTTAAGCTGAGCGCGTGAGGCATCGCGCCCAGTGCGTTGTCGATAGAGATATTCATGGCTTGTTGTCTATTACTCATCCGTCATCGGTTTTTCGACGCTTGTCAGTGGTGCATACAACACGACCAACACCAACTCTAAGCAAAGGTTGTGCCAATTCCGATTAAACCGATTGAAAAGACTTCAGAGACGCGGCAGGAGTGCGGCGGCGATCTACGCTGCAGTGAGGATTGAACGTAGTGAAACGGCGGTCCTTGCCGCTTTTGCGGCAATATCTTGCCGCCGACGGGCCGATCCTTCTTAAACTTACAGTTCTTTTACCCCACACCGTTTAAATCAGGAGATTTGTACTAGATTTACCCCATGAACCACCAACCGGCCCACCAGACAGCCCTCATCCCTATTCGGAAACTACCCCAGAGGCCTGTTCTGGAATCAGTCGATGCAATCGAGCTAACACTAGTCGCTTTCTTACGCATCACGGTTGCTGCGCTAATGGCCATTTGGACTGTCGCTCCCACCCATGCCGCACCAAGTCAAACAGAGACGGATTCAAACGATGCGCTTGTGCCTGCTCTCATCGAGATAACAACCAAGCTCGCCACTCAGCGATACCCAGACGCTCAAATAGAGGCAACGGCCCTGCCGCTACCGCCCATGCTCGCACAAGGTAAGACGTGTGATGAATACACTTTAAGCGTGCCTGACAATTGGCACCCTAGCCGTATACCAGTGCGGGTTCGATGTCAGGGAACCCACCCTTGGTCATTTTTCACAGGCGTGAAGCTCTCTATATCTATTGAAGCCGCCACAACCAATCATCTTCTCGCTCGCGGTGCGACAATTGGCAAACAAGACGTCAGCTTGAAGTGGATTACGCTTACCCACCACAACCAAGATTTGCTCCACGATCTAGAGGCAATCGTCGGCCAGAAGGCCTATCGCACGTTAAGGCCGGGCAAAGCCATGACGAGCAGAGACCTCGTCCAGCCTTATGCCGTCAGTAAGGGGGAGCGGGTCACCATTCAAGCAAGAATTGGGTCCGCGCAGATAACCACAACCGGTACAGCGTTAAGTAATGGACATATTGGCGACCAAATTAGTGTCCGCAACGAAACCTCGGCCCGTGTCATAAAGCCCTGGATTTCCGCGAAAGGTACAGTCACGACTCGACCGATCGAGACGTAGTTCAAACAAATTCGAAATTTCTACTAAAGTTATTCAGTAGGAAGTCGATACCGAACCTAGATAGAAGTAATTGTAACGACGGCAGAGCGATGGCAAGCGAAATAAACAATGTAAATATAGCGAAGTATGGCACCCCGAAAGGTGGTCCTACTTCTGAGTCTTCTTCGCATAATGCGGTACCTGATGAGGTGCGTAGCAAGGATGATCGAGTTGAGATCAGCAAGGATGCTAAAACGGTCGAGCGCGTTAGCGTTTCGATCAGCGAATCATCCGCCTTTGATGAAAAGAAAGTTGCCGATATAACTCAGGCGATTCGAGAAGGACGTTATCCCCTCGATACACAACGGATCGCAGAAAAGTTCATGGAACTTGAGTCACAACTCAATCCATAGAGTGCTGAAAAGAACCTTAGAAATGTCCCATCCCCTAAAAATTCTGGCTCGTTTCAAACTGCATATCGAAGCGATGGACGAGACGCTTAGCCAGGAACGTCGTGCCCTTGAGACACGTGACGTTGAAGTCCTAACAGACTGTTCGAACGAAAAGCTGCGGCTTTGCCAAGCACTAGCAGCACCTGAGTTTAGCGAGTCCTTAGCCACATCAATCCAAGAACTAGAGGATGATGAGAGGACTGAGTGTGAACTGCAGCACACAAACTTATTGGCACAGCTCACTCAGATACGGGACTCAAACCTAGTTAACGGAAAAATTCTCAACAGATCCCAGAATTCCGTCCGAGAGATATTACACCTTCTGAGCGGACGATCCCTCGATGGACTTTATGGCGAATCAGGTCAACCTAATAGCGATACCGAAGCGGGCGGCGAGTCCATCGCGCGTGTATAGCATCTCCCACACAGGGGGTTGGTTGTGAAAATTAGAAGTCCTCTGCCAGCCCCAGCGCTGCAAAAAGATCAGCCAAAAAAACAGCCCAGAGATCGACGGCGCGAAAGTCGATACTTAAACACCAAAGTCGAAATCGTTGAGCGTTTCAAACAATTTAGAAACCAACGATTAACGTTAACGCTCCAAGTTGAAGGCTCCAACCTCGAGCTCAGCTGCCAAGTTTTAGATGTGCTCGACAACGCAATTTACCTTGAGAATATCCTGCCACGTGAAGCGCTCGTGGACTTTCGCAAGAAGCCTCGGTTTACCTTATCAATTAGGGACGAAGGTAATTATGCATTCGTAGAAGGTTTAACTGTCACAGCGTTGCACGAAGAGCGTGGCTTGCCGTACTTTGAAATCCCAATTCCCAAACAAATGCTTTACCAGCAGCGTCGCAAGGCAACTCGATACTCAATCCCGCTTCGTGTCGCAAGTCGCGGAGCGCAAATCACATTTTTTCGACATATGGATATGGTTGGAGAAATTATCGACATTTCCATTGGTGGATGTAGAGCGAATTTTACTGGTCCGCTGCTGGAACCAATCGCAGTCGACGAGGTGGTTGATAACTGCGCTATCGCCTTACCTCCTTTCCTCGAGATACATAGCCGGGGTGTTGTGCGTCACTGTCATAAAAATAAACAAGGTGTTACTACTTGCGGTATCGAATTGACAGATATGCACGTCACTGACCGCAGGCGCCTCGAACAGTTTATTCAAACCCTCGCAAAGCAAACCTAGCTCACTGCCTTGAATCTATGCCAGTCGTCTGGTGTGTCAACGTCCCATATTCTGTCCAGGAGTTGCACAGACAAGTCTCGAGTCGCTGCGTTTCTCAGGGTCTCAGCTAGTACCTCAGGTGTGCTCCAAGCTATGTTTTCGAATAACTCTAGATGCGGCTCACGCAGAGCAACGAGTCCGTAGCCACCATCTTCGGTAGGTCCAAGCACGATCGCATGATCGTTCAACCCGTCAAACGCTTGCTCGACATAGCTCGCTGTAATCCCTGGACAATCACCGCCAATCAAACAAACGCGCGCCGCGCCTCTGTTGAACTCATCGACAAAAGTGAAGTGCATGCGTTGGCCTAGATCATCACCCCGCTGGACTTCTACTCTAGCTTTCAACAAGTCAGTCCACACCTTGACGAGAGGTGATGGGCTGGTTATCCAGAGCGAACAATCCGCAGCGGTGCTCGATAAACGGGCTATCTGACTTTCGACAAGCTCAACGTGTGCATCACAGGCTCCGGCTTCCCCGAGGAGCGGTATGAGACGTGTTTTACACTCACCAACAGACGGAGTTCGTGTGAAGAGGCAGAGTACGTCTGTCACGTAATTTTACGCGAGTAGTAGGATCGATAGAGCTCCTCGGCATCGGCACCGAAGTAGAAACGTAATCGGTAGGTCCACATACTAACTATCGTCCGCAAAACGCCCTGCATTCGCCATCGTCTCGGTGATGCTCCAACTTTTATTCTAAGGGGTCTGTATTTTTCCGGAGCGTGAGTTTTGAGGCCCTTAGAGGTTGCAATATCTTCCATCAGACTTAAGCCAGAGAAACCTCCCGCCTCCCGGAGCAACGCTGTGTGAAAGAACATCGCCTGATCGCCTGTACAAATCTTTGTTAGGCGGGAACGATAGTTCATCATTGCCGCGATCACGGTTAAACCGGGGATCTTCACATCAAACCTTCCCCAACACGCCTCTCCCTGAACCAAGTCGTTCCAGCTCGATCTCATTTGTTCTGAAATGAAGGCATCCGCATGTAAGACCATACACATGCCCTCGGTAACATTCTCTAATGCGGTTTGGATTTGACGACCGCGCCCAGGCGAAGCAACAAGATAGGTTGCCGCGCTCAACTCAACAATCGCTTTGGTACTAGCAGAACCGGCGCCGTCCACAACAACTACCGTGGATTGCCACGCCTGTAGGCGCAATTCCCGAAGTAGTTTTTCCAGAGCGCTATCATCCTTGTAGACGGGGATGACGATCGTGCCTGACATAAGGTTGCCCTGACTACGCCAAACGTACCTGGAACCTGCCTAAGCCTTGATGACTTCTTCCGCCACCTTTTGCATACCTCCCGGTACGTCAGCGCCAAACGCTGGTAGTGGGATAAGAAGTCTCTGAGCACCGGCATCGGCCAACTCTGCCACAGCTTCCTGGCCACCTCGACCTGTCCACATACAAGAGATTTCTATTTCTTCGGCGTCACGATCTTGCTCATCGCAAGCAGCGTGCAGCGCCTTCACGCCTTCCTTAAGTTCGTTAGCTTGTGTGGTCGGCGCAAACCAACCTTGGCCAAAGCGCGCTGTCCGTTCAAAAATCTTACCTTTATTGCCACCCATAACAACTCGTAATGAAGGCGCTTTTGGATAACTCTGAAAACCACTCCAGCTTAGAAACTCACTTTGATGCTCTACAACATCCCCCGCCCAAACTTTTCGCGTGCCGGTCATATAGTCATCGAATCTTGCACCACGTTTTTCAAACGGAGCACCTAGCGCATCATATTCTTCCTTCAACCAGCCAATGCCGAGGCCAAACTCGAGGCGGCCACCAGAAACGAAATCCAGGCTTGCGGCTTGCTTCGCGACGTAAAGTGGATTGGCCTGCGGCAAAATATTCACACCCGTTCCTAACGTGATAGTTTTAGTGTGGGCGGCGATATGCGAGAGCGCAATCAAGGGGTCAATGAAGTTTGTATCCGAGGGTCCGCCCATCTTGCCTTCTGGGTTGTACGGATACTTCGATTCATAGTCCACGGGTACAACGACATGCTCGAATGTCCAAACAGATTCGTAGTTCAACGTTTCAGCTAGTTGGGCTAGGCCAAGCATCTGTTCGAGGGAGGTTAGCCCGACATTTATAGGCACTATGCCAATCTTCATTTCCATTCCAACATCCTTTCAAATTTATATTTAACGCCGCTCGAGCAGCTGACTTTTTGTAGCGCTATTGTGCCAACGTCGCCTGGGATGGCGCCATGATCTTTTTACGAATATGACTGAATTTTCTATCGTCGACCAATCTAACTGTACCTGTCGAGGTTTCGATTCCTAGGTTATAAAACGCTTGGTTGGTGTCGGGCATGCCTAGACTATCCGCATGGTTTTCGTAAAGCGGCACGAATATGGGGACGCTGATTTCATCATCGAGCATTTCAAAGAGTTTAAGAGGCGTCACACTCCGTGGATTTGGCAGGGTCAGTCGCCGGAGCGCTTCATCCAGAGACAGACCATGACTTCGGAGTTCAATATCAGCCAGCAAGGCAAATGCTGCCCCGCTCCAGTAAATCATCAGCCTGGACTTCCAGAATGATTCGCGCGTTGCTGAATTCGGTGTCATGTCGCGACCAACTTCATCTGCGCGCCCGAAAGAGCGAGTCATTCGCTGCCAAGCTTCCTGTTCGCTGTAGTGACCAAGTCGAGCTTGTATTACATTTTGGTAGTAACTGGCAAAACCTTCCGAAACCCAGCGTCCGCTACCCGATACGTAGGGAAGTTTTAGGTGGGATAACTCATGTGCAACCGTCCAGTCGTAACGCAGATCGTCAATCGATCTATCAGCGTCAACAAACAAACGCACCGACTCGCCTTGATTCCGGATTACGTGGCCAAATGGCACCGGCGACTCACCGCGCGGTGGAACCGCGAAGACCATTATTTGCGCGTTGGGATTTGGGAATTGGGCACCGCCTGCTACACCCCACAACAATTCGTTGAGCCAACTCTGAATTTTCGCTGCATTCTCTTTAGGCCCAATATAGGCTGCGGGTTTCTTCAGACCTTCGATTGTGAGTCGATGAAACGCACCCAGAACAATTTGCGGCGTGCTGCTTCTCGGTGAGCGAGGTATCACCAGCTTGTCACCAGTGACCGGCCATGGATGCGACACAGGAACCCGCCCTTCAAGCTTAACTGACGCAGCTTCTCGGGGATGCAGGAACAAAAATTCAGCGGGATTCGCAGTAGCCACGCCGCTTGGCAGATCGATACGAAATCGACCCTCTGGAGTGCGCGGGATTCGGTATTCGTACTCAACACAAGTGGCGCCTTTGGGAATCCCACGCCGTACTTCTCGCTTAGGAAATTCGCTGCCGTCGCAATGCCGGAACCCCTTCAAGCGATCTAGACGCACGTCACCAACCGGAATCACTCGTTCAGCGTCCACGTGTAACCGTATGTCTATGGTGCGCAAGTCATCAGCAACCTGGAGCACATATGACAAGTCAGCAGATGCAACATTGGGTAACAGACTAATGATTGCCGCACCTGCGTTGATTAGAAATCCGGTATATTTGCGCGTTCGTCCCATGAGTTGCTCAAATGATTTGGATTAGTTGTGCCAGCTTTATGGCGCTGGTCGCCTATATCTCTTACCGACTCACCAAGGGCCGGGTGAGTGACAGTACCGGTTTTTTCCTAGCCGGGCGATCTTTGACCGGAACTTTCATCGCCGGTTCCTTGTTACTCACTAATATTTCGGCAGAACAAATTATCGGGCTTGCGGGATCTGCTTACGCGTTCAACTTGAGTTCCATGGCTTGGGAAATAGTAGCGGTCGTTGCGATCATCATCACCGCATTGGTTTTTTTACCGCGCTATCTAGCCAACGGGTTTACGACGCTGCCGCAATTTCTAGGTGAACGTTTTAGTCCAGCTATTCGTTTCTCTACTGTCGCTTTGTTCCTCCTGGGGTATGGGCTCGTCACCATTCCATCAGTTCTATATTCAGGCACGATAGCCGTCGTCGAGACTGTCCTTGGCGACTTTAGCTCTGACTGGACTTTTGTCGCAGCACTGATTGTGATCGCCCTTATCGGAATGGCTTATTCTGTCACTGGAGGCCTACGAGCGATCGCGATATCAGATACGCTCAATGGTGCAGGTCTAATATTTTTTGGGTTTTTAATCCCAATCCTCGCGTTAGGTCACCTCGGCGAGGGGAGTATCTCGGAAGGTTGGCGAATTGTTGTAACCAACCACCCTGAAAAACTAAATGCGATAGGCAGTGACACGGACCCTACCCCCTTCATCACGCTCTTTACCGGGATGATCTTTGCCAATCTCGCCTATTGGGGTACCAACCAATACGTTATCCAACGCTCCTTGGCTGCAGAGAGTTTAGCCGCGGGCCAAAAAGGCGTGTTGATCGCCGGTTTCTTCAAACTCCTCATTCCTTTCTTTGTCATGCTACCCGGGGTCATCGCTTTCCACCTTTACGGCGACTCGCTTACAAGCATGGATCAAGCCTATCCGCGGCTCGTGAAGGATGTGTTGCCAGGTTTTCTGACGGGTATCTTTCTAGCTGTACTTCTTGGCGCAGTGTTTAGTTCGTTTAACTCCTTGTTACAAAGTGCCGCAACGCTCATTACTTATGACTTGTACGTACCATTACGAAATCAAACTGCCACGGATCGGGAGCGAATTCGAATAGGACGATACGCCTGTATCGCGATCACGATATCGGGGCTGCTCGTAGCACCGGCATTACAGTTGGCTCCTGACGGCTTGTGGCAACTCATTAGAAAATTCACTGGCTTCTACAACATCCCAATTATCGCGATCGTCCTTGCTGCCCTGTTCCTTAAACGATCCACAGCCAAGGCTGCTCTAGCCGTCGTTCTATTTCATATCCCTGCCTATGGCGTCGTTACGTTTTGGTGGGATAGCGGCATTCATTTTATTCACTGGTACGCTATTCTGTTTTTCATTGAAATTGCGCTTCTCATCTTTTGGCGCGATGAACAACCCTTTGACGCCCATTCGCGTTCCCGTCAATCTGTTAGTACGGTCGATCTGACGCCGTGGCGTTGGCGGTGGCACCTTGTGGCCTCACTGTCGCTGATCATCATCGCACTCTACGTCGCACTCTCGCCGCTTGGTCTCGCGGCAAATAGCTAGCCCTCGACCTGGCCGCGTACAGACCTGAGACCGGCTGACTACCCTTCGAAGAGCCCCTGATACTCGTCACGCAAGAGATTCTTTTGCACTTTACCCATCGTGTTCCGAGGCAGCTCTGCGACATTGAGGACACGTTTGGGTTGCTTGAATTTGGCCAACTGCCCCTCAAGAGCTCTAATCACGACTTCCGTAGCAACATCCTCTCCTTCAGGAACGACTACAGCAACAACACCTTCGCCAAAATCTCTATGCGGAACACCGATCACGGCACTCTCGACAATCCCTGGAATTTCATCGATGAGTCGCTCTACTTCCTTTGGATAAACGTTGTAACCACCACTGATGACTAAGTCTTTGGCCCGACCAACGATGGATACCCTACCGGCGTCATCAACTGTCCCTAAATCACCGGTTATGAAGAAACCGTCTGGTCGTATTTCCTCTGCAGTCTTTTCCGGCATCCGCCAGTAACCGCCGAACACATTGGGCCCCCGGACTTCGATGGTACCTACATCACCAGTTGTTACCTCTTGACCATGGTCGTTTGCAATCCGCAGTTCTAGCCCTGGCAACGGGAAACCAACTGTTGCCGGTACTCTCTCGCCAAGCAGTGGATTCGAGGTATTGATGATCGTCTCACTCATGCCATAACGCTCAAGAATTCGTGTCCCCGTGACTTGCTCCCATTCATCGAATACCTGTTCAGTCAGCGGTGCCGAACCGCAGATAAAAACCCGCATATGTGCCACGGACTGCTTAGCGAAATTCGGTAGCGCGAGTAGTCGGACGTAGAACGTTGGAACGCCCATCAGCACAGTTGCCCCGTCTAGTTGTTCAGCAACCACAGCAGCATCGAATTTCGGCAACCAGATCATTGGTGTGCCATTCAGCAGCGCACAGTGGCTGGCGATGAAAAGCCCATGAACATGAAAAATTGGTAACGCGTGCAGGAGGACATCACTGTTCTGCCATCCCCACGTTTCGCTCAGGGCGGACGCGTTAGAAGCCAAATTGTCGTGACTTAACATGGCGCCTTTGGAGCGTCCTGTCGTCCCTGAGGTGTACAAGATCGCCGCAAGGTCACTGCCGTTAAGATTCTCAATCGGTGGCGTGTCTACACCCAACGTAAGTTCCGTTAAGCTCCCCGTGCCATCGGCGTTCAGCGTCAACGAGGTAACGTCGTCTCGAGTCGTGGCACCAACAAACAGGGTGGGTTCAGCATCACCGATGAAGTAGTCGAGCTCCGCAGGCGTATAGCCTGAGTTAAGTGGCAAATAGATCGCACCAATCCTCAACGTGGCAAGGTAGAGTGCTAAGTTTTCTGGCGACTTTTCAACCTGTACGGCGACACGATCGCCAACGGCTACGCCTTGTGCCTTCAATACACCGGCAATTTTTCCAACGTGACCTTGCAGATCACCATAGGTCCAATTCTCTCGGTCTAGCAGGCGCAGACAGTCAGTATCCTGATTAGCTGTAAAAACTGTATCTAGTTGTGCGTAAAAGTTAGCCATGTCCCCTCCCAAAGAAGCCCATTATGCGGCGGTAGTACTGAGTTAGAAATACCCATTAACTGTTTGATTTTTTGAATGAAAAGGCATTGCCTTGAGAATCTTCTTCTGCTAACTTTGCGTCCGCTTTCAGCCCTGCCGGGTACTAAGGGGAACGGCACAGACAGCACCTACGATAAGTTCTGCGAAGAACAACAATATCGGCGAATCAATTAGATTCAATGATAATTGGCTTCAAAGTGTAGGTGTGATGAGGACTGAGCGAAGTTGTTGACCCTATTTTTTACAACGACTTACTGCCAAAAATCGAGGTGGAGGGGATGCCACATTCGACCTTCCCATAAAAATAATAACTAATGGGAAAATTTGAGCCGCCATTTTGGCGGCTTTTTCTTTTCCGAACCCAAAATGTAGAATGCAGCCCACACAGACCGGCACTCAACACTGAAAGCAACCGTCATGGCTAAGTTCAAGATTCCAAGAATTGCAAAACCGTTTGCTATCGATGTGATGCTGCCGGGAAGCAAGTCCATCGCGCTGCGCCAACTGGCGATGTCTGCCCTAACAGACAAACCGACCACCTTGTTCGGTATTCCTCACTGTGATGACACCGAAGCCATGCTCGATTCACTCACACGTCTCGGCATGACGATCTCTAGAGACAAAGATCAAACCGGGCTTCAGGGTCCGATGAATCTAACGGACGATGTGACGCTCGATGCAAGGATGAGCGGTGCCTCGACACGACTCCTTATCGGGCTTGCAGCCCTCCGATCAGGTCAGACCTGTATAGACGGGCACGAGTCGCTGCGAGCAAGAACCAACACACCACTAGTAGATGCACTCGAACGCCATGGCTGCCAGGTCAACCCAGCCCCAAACGGTGGATTGCCCTTACGTATCAAGGGTCCGATAGCGTCTACCTCGACCATCAGTATTGATGGCTCACTCTCGAGCCAATACATCACCGCCCTCCTCGTGATTATGCCTTTGCTAAAAGACGCTAATCGCATCGAGATTACTGGTGATTTGGTTTCAAAGCCCTACATCGATATCACACTCAATGAGATGTCGAAAAGAGGGGTTAACGCAAACTGGTGTGATGCAAACACGCTCGAGGTAACACCTGGGGACTACGGCGGTGGAGAGTTTCGGGTTGAAGGTGACGCCACGGCAGCCACATATTTTGCGGGGCTCGCGACACTGCATCAAAGCAGCGTCCACCTGCTCAACATTGGTGCTGGAACACACCAAGGCGATTATAAGTTCATGAAGCTGATGGAAGATCTCGGCGCCCATGTTTCGCGGACTTCAGAAACCACCAAAATCACAGGACCAAAGGATCTTGCTGAACTTGGCTCCATCGATATGACGGAAATGCCAGATGCAGCTCTGACTCTAATCGCCATGCTACCGATGTTGCCAGGCATAAAATCGATTAACGGCCTTTCCTCACTTCACCACAAGGAGTGCGATCGTTTGGAATGCCCGGCGCAAGAATTCAAAGAGATGGGGGTTGGCGTAGACACGACTGAAGACAGCATAACAATCGGTTCAGTGCTGACGGGTGACATTAGCGCCCACGAACTAACCACCTATCACGACCACCGTATTGCTATGGCTTTCTCGCTACTCGGGAGTTGTACAGATTCGCTAACCGTTGATGATAAGCGGGTCGTTGACAAAACCTACCCCGAATACTGGAGCGACTATCAACGTGCAGTTGCGACCTGACGATCCAGCAACGAGACGCCTATCATAGTTGCGAATGCAGCGACCATCGCATACAGCGCCGGATAGCCGGAAGGGAATATCGGTTCGGCATTACCAAGCACGCCGACCCAGACCGCTGGACCAAGTACCATGAGCACCAATGTTGTCACCAGGCCAACTATTCCTCCAATGACGGCTCCTTTGGTTGTAAATCCCGACCAATACATCGAGAGTATGAGCAACGGGAAATTTGTACTCGCCGCTACCGCGAGCGCGAGCGATACCAAATAAGCTACGTTCTGTCCCTCGAAAGCCAGCCCTAAAAAGATTACGACCACGCCTAACACAATAGCTGTCAAACGGGAGACTCGTAGCTCATCTTGCTCCGTCGCCTGCCCTTTCTTGATGACGCTCGCATAGAGGTCATGTGAGACAGCCGAAGCGGAGGCAAGAGTCAGTCCCGCGACAACAGCAAGTATGGTGGCGAACGCAACTGCCGCCATAATCCCGTAGAAAACATCTCCGCCAACAACACGAGCGACGTGCACCGCCACCATGTTCGTGCCGCCCGCGATCTGTCCAGTGGCGTCAAGGAACTCTGGTTCGAGTTTCAACAACAAACTAATCGCTGCGACGCCCACGATGAAATAAATGATCAAGTTGACATAAACGACTGCGGTCATCGCAACCGCAGCTGAAGTTCTCGCAGCACGCGCGTCTGGGACGGTGAAAAAACGCATTAGCAAATGTGGCGAGCCTACCAGGCCAAACACCAGACCAAAGCCCAGACTTAGACTTGCCAAGGTATCCAATCCAAGACCGCCAGGGATAACTAGTCGATCCAGCGTCGCACCAGCGAGTTCGTTTTTACTTCGCGCTGAACTATAGAGCGCTTCGAAGTCGAAGCCAAAGTGGGCCATCGTCAAAATTGCGAGCATCGTAATGCCGCCAAGGAGCAGTATTGCTTTGGTAATTTGCACCCAAGTCGTCGCCAGCATTCCTCCGAGCGAAACGTACGTCACCATCAACACACTTACTAGAATCACTGCAAACGTGTAGTCGATGTTAAATAGAATCTGGATGAGTGCGCCTGCGCCTACGATTTGAACCATCAGGTACATCAATGCGGAAACGAGCGCTGTAATCGCCGCTACAATGCGGATCGGGCGTTCGTCGAGTTTTATAACAAGTATGTCAACGAAAGTAAAATGGCCGAGTTCGCGCAACTTGTCTGTCATCAAAAAAAGAAAAATCGTAAAGGCAATCGGAGCGCTTGATACATAAATCGCTGTGTCGTAACCGGACGTGAATATCATGGCGGTTGTACCGAGCAGAGTTGCGGCACTCATAAAGTCACCAGCTATTGCCAGACCATTTTGAGTCCCACCGATCCGCCCACCAGCGACGTAAAAGTCTGCTGCCGATTGCGTCTGTCGCGCAGCAAAAAAAGTGATTATCAGTGTTATCAAGATAACGATCACGAAGCACGTAACAGCGACAATACTCATTTTTGTTCTTCGTTACGTTGACGGATATACGTCCAGGCGAGGACCACCGGTATCAGATGGATACCTATAACAAGCAGATACCCCCAGGTGATTCCCAAAAAAACGGGGGTCGCAAGAACGTTAGGAAAGAGCGGAATGCCAAACAACAACGCCAGGAACATCGTAAAACAGGCAGCCAGCGCTATTTTAGCAAAAGCTGTGAGCTCTCCCATTTATTAGGCCGAGGACTTACCGGGCACGCCCTGTTTGTCGCGCACGAGAGCGAAGGCATAACCACCGACGGCACCCGCGAAACATTGGGACAGCAATCCCATAGTTGTTCTAGTAACGGCAAGTCCGTGAATCCCTCCCGCAGCCTCTGTGAGCGCCATATTCATTGCAAGAAGAGCAACTGCGCCACCAACAACAAAACCCAGGTACCGTAACTGAGGCACGACTTTCAACACTAAAAACGCGATCGAGAGTCCGAGCAACAGTGCAAAAGTGAGTGCTGGCAAATAGATTTGGGTCATGCCTAAGAAATCATGAAAGGTGGTGTCAAGACGGGTAGATAAACCGATATCAACGCCCATTTCGACTAATTGAGCTAGATTCAGTTGGCTGTAGGTGATGGTACCCACGGCGTAAGTGGCAACGACCGCGACCACAAATGCTAAAACTACTTTTCCCACTCAGCCTTCCTCCGGTTTGGGGTACCATATCAGCTTCACCGTGGAAGTCGAATATGAACCTGAAACTAGTTATCTCTGTAGTCCTGATTTGGTTTGTTGGCCAACCTGCATATAGCAACTACGAAATAGAAACCGTCGCAGAAGGTCTAGACTTCCCATGGTCAGTCGCGTTTTTGCCGAACGGTGATCTGTTGGTCGCAGAGCTCTCTGGCAACGTTCGTCGTATATCGAATGGCACGGTCGGCGACCCAATTGCAAACGTCCCCGAGGTGTTTCGGATGTCTCAGGGTGGCCTGTTTGATGTCTTGTTGGACCCCGAATATGAGACCACCCAACAAATCTATCTAAGCTATGCAGAAGGTGACATAGACAGCAATGCGACGACGGTCATTAGAGCCAGATTGGTCGATAACGCGCTAACGGAAGTGACGGAGATATACTCAGCGAGCCCGCGCAAGTATGGCCCTGTGCACTATGGCGGTCGAATGGATTGGTCGGCAGACGGTAACCTGCTCCTGACAACGGGCGATGGCTTCGATTTTCGCGAAAAAGCCCAAGATGTCACAGAAGAATTTGGCAAAACCATCCTGATTCAAATCGGCAGTGGTGTAATCCCTCCATTCCCAGAAGCCCCACTTGTTCTGAGTTATGGCCACCGCAATCCTCAGGGTTTAGCGGTTGCGGAAGACGGCACGATCTATCAGCACGAACACGGTCCAAGCGGTGGCGATGAGATTAATATTATCGAGCCCGGTAAAAACTACGGCTGGCCTGTTGTTACTTATGGTATGGATTACAACGGCGCCTACGTATCACCCTTTACCGAACGGGAAGGCATGACTCAGCCTATTCATGTTTGGGTACCTTCAATCGCGCCGAGCGGGCTCATTGTTTATGAAGGAGAAATGTTTCCCGAGTGGCGTGGCAACCTTTTCATCGGCGCGCTGGTTGACCAAGAAGTACGTCGTCTAGAAATGGATGGTCGTACGGTAACCAACGAAACTGTTGAGTTTCCTGAGATAAGCGCACGTATCCGGGATATCCGCGAAGCACCAGACGGTAGTATCTACGTATTGACCGACGGTAATCCAGGTAGCGTACTTCGAGTCGCTCGCTAGCCCCTGGCAAGATTGTGGTTGCGCCAGAGAATCAGGCTAGATCAGCCTGACTCTCTCCTTCGAAACCTGGCGCACCAGGCGCTACGGTCCTGCGTCGACTAACGCTGCATCAAGGATCGCGCGCTCACGTCCGCGAGGATCGTTAACCACACGAGAATCCGTATCAAATATCATTGTGGCTCGATTTGTCGTGTCGTATGTTGGCCATTCAGGTAGGCCATCATGATTCGGGTCACCGGCTCTCGCAAACGCAAGCCATGCTTCAGACATGACATCTGCTAGCGCTTGCTGCTCTTCGCCGACGCCACTCATGGACGCTGAGTCAGCAACGTTGTCGAAGACAAACCCGATATCCAATGCGTGAGTCGCGCCCCACTTCCCACCTTCAACTGGTGAACGCCAAGTCATGTAGTACTGATAGACCGGTGCGCCACCCTGTTCCGCTTTACGGTCTGCCAACTCAAAACTGCCACGGCCAAAAACACTATTGTCGGTCGTTGCTTCGAAAAAGAGGTTTGGCGGATCAATGTCAGGGTGAAGCTCGCGATAACCAGTAATGACGTCATCCGCTTGCACACCCGGAATTGCTTGCGCTAGCGCTCCTGGCAGCGTATCCCAAGTGAGATCGAACAATGCAGGCTGACCGGCACCAATCAGGAGAGACATCTCAGTTTGTGTGCTGCCGATTAACAGGGGGACACCTTTAGACGTTTCTGGCGCAGCGGGAGTAAACGGATGGCGTAAGTTGTGCACACCGTCGATAACCGGTCTAGATCCGACCCGAAGACCATTCGCTGCTAGTCGCTGGGCTGCTGAGGAAATCTCATCTGTAGTAAGCGCTTGAAGAGCGTCAATGTTTTCCGCTTCGATCCCGAGCTCTGCCAACAGAGCTGAACTTTGTTCAACGGCAGTTGTTGCTTCCATCAGCGTTAACGCTGGACCGCTCTGAGCCACCGCGCGATGAAACAAACCCGACGCCGCCTCCATGGCCATTAGGGTTGTGACTTTCCAGCCACCGCCTGATTCACCAAAGATAAGAACATTGTCTGGATCACCACCAAATTCGCTGACGTTTTCTTTGACCCACGTTAGAGCAGAGATCAGATCGAGCATCCCCGCGTTACCAGACCCTGCGTATTGATCACCGTATGGATCTAGGTGCGTATAACCAAAAACATTAAGCCGGTGATTAACAGATACAACAACGATATCGCCCCGATTAACCAAACGAACGCCGTCATATGCGTTCGAAGAACCAGACCCCGACGTAAAGCCGCCGCCGTGCAGCCAAACCATTACGGGGCGTTTCGCCTGATCGAGTGATGGTGTCCAAACGTTTAGGAAGAGACAATCCTCGCTCATGCCTGGATCAGGTTCGGGAAGCCAAGAATCAAACAAACTTAAGCGTCCGCGGGTCGCTTGTGGACAAGCTGGACCAAACGCCAAAGCATCAGCGGGAACGTTCCACTCGCTTGGCGCAGCGGGTGCTACGAATCGGGTCGTAGAGGTGTCAGCACCGTAGCGAATCCCCTTGAACGTGGTCACGCCATCATCAAAGAAGCCGCGTACTGGTCCGAATTGAGTATTCGCGATCGGAGACTGTTCGGCGCTGTCGGTAGACGCGCTCGTAGCTTCAGCAGCCGGCGGGGCAGTTGTTGTACTTTCCTGGCAAGCGCTGAGTGCAATTGCGATAACGGCGAGCCCGAACACGTTGATCAACCCTTTGGCTAATTTCATATTGGATCCTAGAATTCGATAGAACCCAAATACTGCGCTCGAACGTCGAGATGTCAAGCAACACCAGAGTCCACAACTTATCCAATCTCTTCGAAACAGGGCGTCCCATCCGGCAAGGGGACCCAGGGCAGCTTCCGCTTGACCCAGTAGTGTGCATCGGGGTCTAGCGCATAGGGCTCATCGAGCGTTCCGGCTTTGATGGACATCAAAGCACTCGTCGCGTTGTATATCCGCACAGCGCATTCGGGGCAAAACGCACACTGCTTGTCGCGCCCGCTGGCGGCACGAAGTTCAAAAAATTTGAGCGTGCCTGACGTTAAACAAAAGCTATCCGGCTGGATGACCAAGCTCATACCGAATGCGCTGCCGGACTGTCGCTGGCAATCTAGGCAGTGACAGACGTTAAGCCTGTGCACAGGTTCTTCTAACCTATAACGGATGTGGCCACACTGGCACCGCCCTTTTAGAGCTTTCACAGTCATAAGTCCTCCACAAATCCGATTATCTTCTGGTCCGTCTCTAATACAGCTAGGCTAGTGCAAGCTCCAGTTGCCAAGTCTCTTATTTGGGCCTAGGAGTCGCCTTTGCAATTGAAGAATCCTGTTTCAGCACGTACACATCCGGGCGAATTCCAACAGAACCATCTGTTTGCTATGCGGAAAATCAGTGCATATCCTAGAAAGCCGTTTTCGTACCCACGCCCTGTCGCACGAGATTCAAAATTCACCACATTTTTGTAGAATATTCTTGGTGAATCTACTCCAGCCACCTTAACTTGTTCCATTTGTCCAACTTTCCAACGCTGCGCCTCCAATTTGTTCCCTCGATGCTCTGTGGCCGTGGCGGATGCATAGTTGTACAGGTAGTCTTGATTAAACATAAAGCTCACAGCTTCATTTACTGGAGTCGGCTTGTTTGTGTAGAACGTATATCCAACTACTTTCCGACCTCGCAGGGAGGCTATACAAACATCACCTCTGCAAAAAGCTTCTCGGTAGTCAGCCTCCATAAGTTCGCTGCAAAGTGACTCATGAAAGTCCTGGCTTGTTATCGATCGAGTTTCGTAATCTTCTCGCAGGACAATCTCCGAGAAATCGGCTTCGCTAGTCTCCACACGACAGAGCTCTTGTCTAAACAGTTTGTAAACTAGTCGATCAAAGTACCGCAACAGCGTAGGCAAAATACCTTGTCGCACAACGGCGTCCTGGAAGCGTCTGTTCTTTTCGCGTAGTTTCATCCGTGTGAAGGAGGTTGCGTCAAAATTTGTCCGGTAAAACTATCTCATGTCTCATAGCATATCCAAGTTGTTATGCAACTACGAACGAACGCTACCCTCGAGAGTTAACCTACAATGATTCTCGGCAAACAATTTCGGTCAGTTTTAGACGACATTCGCCGCTAGGGTTTACTCAGAGCCATATACTCTCGGATAATGACCAGGCTCGAAAAGTGGCTGAACTTTCATGTCGTCCTTATTAACTCACGCCCTTTAGATCCTAGTCGTAATAGACCACCAATTCTGGAGGGTGATCAAGTCCTCATCTACAAGCCAATAGAGATGCTAGGTTACGTATCGGAACAGCTCCAAATTTCTGAATCATTTCTGCGTGAACGCGCGGAGACCGCCGATGTTTGCGTTTGCTATCTTCGTGATTCTTCTTTGTTAGCCTATGTTTGGCTGGGTTTCGACCGAATCCCGATGGAAGCTAGTTTATTCGTCACGGTTCAAAAGCCGTATGTCTACAGCTACAAAGCCTTCACACATCCATCTCATCGCGGCAAACAGCTTCAGAATCGACTGGGTGAACTCAACGATACATGGCTTACAGCCCGTGGGTACAAGTTCAACATCGACTACATCAAGACACACAACTACGCTTCACTGGTTGCAGACCGTCGCTATGGAAACAAGGCGGTCGCGTATTTGGCGTTCTGGAAAATCGGGGACCGGACGTTAGTGTTACATACGTCGGGATTATCCTCACAACAAATGAGTGTGATTCGACCCTCGATAGATTCACACTGACATGCGCAGAACATAACAAGAGGATGGATCGCGAATTACGAGATTTGAAAATGGTAGCCCCGGCAGGAATCGAACCTGCATCTACCGCTTAGGAGGCGGTCGTTCTATCCATTGAACTACGAGGCCAGCGAAACTTCCGAGCTAATCAGGCTGTGTAAGACTCAATCTCTACAAGACAGGTATTGGCACTGCAGCCTTGCGCTAACCCTGAGGTACCAACATCGAGCGTCAGTACATTCGGGTTTCCATTCAGTTCCAAGGAACCCGCTGTGCTCGGATCCGATGGACGATACCAAGCACCCGTTGGAAGTACCACGACATCGACTCTCATTTGGTCGTCAAAATTGGCTGCCGCCAAACAAGCGCCTCGCTCGTTATAGAGACGTACTGTTTGGCCTTCCACTATACCCCGGGCACAACCCGTGTCTGGATGAAGGGTAACAATCTCGTGACCATTGAGCTTGCCGAGATCCGCGTAAGCACTATGATCGAACTGACTATGCAATCGGTATTTTGGCTGCGGTGTAAGTAAGGCTAGGGGAAATTTGTCACTGGCTTTGCCACCGAGTCTTTCCTCTGGCTCCAACCAGCTGGCATGTCCTAGGCAGTCTTCTAGTTCAAAGGCGTTTACCACTTCTGAGAAAAGCTCGATTTTACCGCTGGGTGTACCTAGCCGATGCGCATTAGGATCGGCCCGAAATTGACTCAGCCACCCTACCCGAGCTGGTTCTTCAGGAAGCTTGAACTTTCGCTCACGCCAAAATTCATCAAAGGAAGGAAGTTCGATGTCTTGTTTGGCTGCTGTGACCTGGGATCGCTCCCACATATTCGCAAGCCATTCATGTTCGGTACGACCCTCAGTAAATTCGTCAAGCACGTCGAAACGAGCCGCCAGCCCTTTGAAAATTGCGTGATCAGACCGAGCGTCATTCTGCGGTGGGATAGCCCGCTCCATGACATGGGCATATGGGTCATGACTCGACGCGCAAATATCGTCACGCTCAAGTTGAGTCGTTGCGGGGAATACAATATCCGCCCACTGCGCGACAGGCGTCCACCAAGGCTCGTTAACGATAACCGTGTCCGGCCTTCGCCACCCTTTGATCAGTCGGTTTAGGTCTTGATGGTGATGAAATGGATTACCACCAGCCCAATAGATCAGCTTGATGTCTGGATAAGTTATTTCCTGACCGTCATAAGGAATCGTTTCACCAGGATGAAGTAACAGGTCAGCTATGCGCGCTACTGGTATGTGAAAACCTGTTGGATTCCTACCCTTTGGCAGCGTTGCCCAGTTGAAGCGGCGTGAGTCGCTCCCAACAAATCCTTCTGCACCGTAACCAAACCCAAACCCGCATCCCGTTCGACCGACATGCCCCAACATGCAAGCTAAGGTGATCAACATCCAGCATGGTTGTTCGCCGTGTTGCGCGCGTTGTAGGGACCAGGCCGCAGTTAAGAACGTGCGTTTTGTGGCCATCGTCCGTGCCAGTTCCGCAATCGTCGCCGCTTCGACGTCGCATATCTCGCTCGCCCACGAAGGCGTCTTGGGCTGCCCATCGCCGATGCCTAGTAGGTATTTTCTAAAATGCTCATAACCCGCGCAATGCGAAGTCAGAAATGCTCGATCTAGAAGATTTTCCGCTTCTAGGACGTAGGCACATCCCAGCATGAGCGCAACGTCCGTACCAGGCCGAGGGCTGATCCAGCGATCTTGGTTGTCACCATCCCCTCGCACTGGAGAAACTGTAACTATCTCGACACCGGCCGCACGCGCGTGTGCCAAACCAGGTTCAGATTGGTGTTCAGTGATGCCGCCGTATGCGACCTGAGTGTTGCGCATAGGGAGGCCACCGAACGCGACCACCAGTTCAGCACCAGCGGCGATCTCTCCCCAGGTTGTCTGTTCAAGCTCCATTTGTCCCCATGACAATACGACATGGGGCAATATGACTTGAGCCGCGGCGGTGCTATAGGTATTCGCCGCGCGCGTTGAACCACCAATTAGATTGATGAATCGATGGAGTTGGGATTGTGCGTGATTGAACCGGCCAGCGCTCGCCCATCCGTAGGAGCCCGCAAAGATCGCGCGATTGTCGTACTCGTTCGAGACCCGATGCAATTCCTTTGCAGCCAGATCCAACGCCTCATCCCAAGGCAAATCGACAAACTCGTCTGCGCCGCGACGATGCTTGGCTCGATCAGAATTCTCCAACCACCCTCTCCGCACCGCGGGCCGAGCGATCCGTGCTTTGTGTTGGACTCCGTCGATGAGCGCTTTGCCAAGCGGAGACGGATTTGGGTCTAAATCGAGGTCAAGAACGTCTACGATCCGATCGTTTTCAACGACCACATCGTAGATACCCCACTGGGTAGCGGTCCGGTACTTCATCTAATTTGTTGGTTCGCCAGCTACTTTCGCGCTTACGTGTACTGCTCTGGTATGTCAAAACCAAAGATACGAGCTGCATTGAGGCCTAGAACTTTGCCGCGCTCATCTTCAGTCAACATGCCCATTGTTCTTTCAATCGCTTGGGCTGAATGCGGCCAAGTACCCTCATGATGCGGGAAGTCATTTGCCCACATAAAGTTGTCAACGAGTCCTGCGTCTCGGGCACCGCCTAATCCAGGAGGATCTTCTTGGAAACTCGCAAAGCCATTCATGCGGAAATATTCACTCGGTAAATATTTAAGCTGCGGACGTACCCACATATGGTGCTTTTTGTAAGCCTCGTCCATCGCCGTCAACGCCCAAGCGACCCAGCCTATACCTGCTTCGATCGAACCAAATTGTAACTTTGGAAAACGATCTATCACTCCCGAAGCACAAATGTTGGCAATCGGTTCCATGGTTGGTGCCAACGAGTGAACGGCATAATTGATAACTGCACCACCGTTACCTCGACTCGTCCTCGGATCTCGACCCGTTGATACGTGAAAAGTCATTGGCAAACCCACATCTTGTATACACGCCCACAGCGGGTCAAATTCTGGCAGGTTGTAGTTAGGATCCTCGTGATTGGGTGGACCCCAGTGTGGTTTACAGGGCAGAGATAGACCTTTAAACCCAAGTTTCGCAACCCGCTCGACTTCCTTGATCGCGCCTTCCTTATCTCCCGCAGCAATGGCTGCCATCGGTGCAAGTCGATCGTTGTAAGGACCGAATTCCTCCCACGCCCAGTCGTTCCACGCCCTACACATCATCTGACTAAACTCGACGTCTGAGGTGGCCCACATCGTGAGGCCAAGGTTTGGAAACAGAATTTCTGCATCCACACCATCTAGCGCTAAATCAGAAATACGTGCTTCTGGTGAGCGGCCGGAAGCATTACGCAATGCATCTTCGCCTTCCATCTTAATGTTGCGAATACGCAGTGGTCGGAAGCCTTCCGTCTTCTGAAACTGGGCGCCCTCCTTGTTTACTTGGACGCCTGGGAGGCGATGGTGGAACTCTTCGGGTACGCGCTTGTGCCATAAGTCTTTAGGTTCTTGCACGTGACCGTCGGCAGAAACCATAAAGTATTTGTTTTTCGCATCGGGATAAGGGCTACGCTCCCACGCGGCACTTTGATTGTCGGTTTCTAACCGCCAGGCGTTGTTCTCATCAGGTGTTGGTATTGCTTCACTCATATATGTCTCCCAAAACTAGTGTTAATGAACGCCTTTGAGCCTAGCTACCCATGCGGTAGCGAAGTTTTACCACAAGTTGTTCACCAACTGGATTATCGTATGCTTCCTCAAATAGATCAGCGAAACCTAACATTGTCTCGTTATGTTCGCCATTGAGCGTGTAGACGACAAAGAGCTCGGACAGCGGCGCAAGTTCCCATCGATACCGCAGTTGTAGATTGACTCTAGAAATCGCAAAGTCATCGGACAGGCCGTCGGGACCGACTCTTTCTAGGTCGCCAGGGCGAACCGGGACCAAGTAGTTATCCTTTTCTTCCGCCTTTATCCCCACCCACTGCGCCGAGAGGCGTAACTGTTGTTTGGCCGAAAGGAAATAATCCAAATCCAGTGACGGGCGCCATTCGCGAGTCGTAAACGTCGAAAAGTCGCGATCGCCTTGCCACAGCAACCAGCCATCTCGTTCTTGATACTGTGCAGCGGCACCGATGTTAATTCGGTCGATTGGCCGCCAGGTCACGCCGAACCGGCCTCGATGGCTGTCGCCTTCAACAACTTCTCCACTCCGCCCAAGTTCAACTCGGTAGCTCACGCGCTTAGAGGAGTCGGTTCGATAGTCAACTGACAAACTTGATACCGGTTCGAGGGAAAAAGTGCCGTTGCCGCGGCTGTCACGATCTTCGTCGCGGTGAGGAAAGTACGCTACCCCGAGGCGTAGACTGTCTCGATTCTTTAAGTCAAAGCCGAGGTTAGTCCCTACCCCGGATCGTATGCGCTCACCATCTCCGTTCACACCATAGTCGGTCCACGTGTTGATGTTTGCCTTACGCACCCAATCCAAATCGGATCGACTGTAGTTCACGAACGCGTTGTAGGCTGTCTCGTCGTTACGCCGTAAAAAGCCAAGATCGTTTATGTCTAACGTGTCATCAAAGTGCGACACACCGAGCCCGTAATTTACACCGCGGCGTTGTGAATACCGGATATCGACGAAACCACCGCTACCCTGGCCGACCTCATCCTTATCGGAATACAACATCTGCCCATCAACCTTGAGCTTCCCGCGTCCAGTCAAATAGTGGTAATCCAGACCGTGCACCGTCGCGTCTTGATCGCTATGAGCTGCGAGCGTTGAGAGGGAACCAATCGCGCGATAGCTTCCGTCGGTGCCTTTGTTTTCGTACAGAAACCTCGCCACGCCATAGTCACTTCCCTCTTGGTGGTAGTTGATTTCGCGAACATCAAATTTGGCATCCCCTTCCGATGCACCCAAAATGCCATAACGAACATCACCCATTTGACCGACGACCTTTGTCGCGCCATCCAGCTCAATAGGCCTGCCAAGCTCTCTAGACGGAACAACAACGCCGTCCGGCACATTGGGTGCCCGTGAGCGTCCGCCGATCCGGCGAGTATGCAAGGCCGTCACTACATTCCCGCGCGATGCTCTTGGCGTGGCATCAAACACCTCTGTACCTTCTTTAAAGAATAAGCGCTTTTCCGGAAAGAAAGTCTCGAAGGCGCTCAGATTTACGATCACATCGTCACTTTCGACGTTGCCAAAATCTGGATTCAACGTTGCTGTCATTTGAAAGTTTGTGGACGGACGCCAGAAGACATCTGCGCCTACCCGAGGCTCTGTTACACCGTCAACTTCGTCCTGCGTCACTGACGCGTACGGAAAGACGCTCCACTGCTGACGTGGATCTACTTCTTCAATTAGTAGCGGTTGTAGCGCTGACATAAACAGAGGCTGAGTAAACGGCAAAGAAGGTACTGCCCAGCGTTCATCGAGATAAGCGACTTTACGGCTAGCGTAGGCATTAATCGTGCGCACACCTGCTTCCTTAGGCATCGCCACCTGGGACCAGGGCAAGAAAATCTCTGCATTCCACCCCGTTGCGGTGACTGTCGTACCGCCGTACCAAGCACCATCCCAATCGCCGCTAAACTGTCGTTCTGGTAGAACGGTGCCGTCTACCTGGTTGCCACCGAGCGCCAAATTGACCCAATAGCCGTATCGTCCTTCACCGGACGTATCAATTGTTACGCCAACATTGTCTCGGTTAAGTCTTCCCTCGTCTCGCCCCGAATACCAAGTTACGAGCGTATTGGGTGGCTGCTCCATTTCAAACGATGCGTACAGTCCCTTTTCGGTATAAAACATTTTCACGACTGTTTGGTGTCGAGGCACACCTTCGGTATCCGGGTCTACCACTAAAAAACTATCGACTCCCGGCGTTGACTGCCACGGCTCTTCGTCTAAGTGTCCGTCGATTTGGATGGAGATTTGGGATTCGGAGTAAGTCGGGAGAGGGATCGGGTTAGCGGCATCAATGGGGATTCGAGCCGGCGCAATGAGCACAACTGGCGGAGGATCACCAGTCTGCAAAGGCATCGATTCAGGCTGGGGCACGAAACTGGCGTCTCGACGGAGCTTGTTCAGTTTGTATCCGTCTGGCGCTTGATCGATAAGCAGTGGTACTTCCTCACTACCCGCGGGGAGTTGATTTGTGGATTCTATGGGCGGGAGGTCATTTAGGTAATCATCATCACTCAGCAGATCTTCAAGCGAGGAATCGAGTTCGCCGAAGTCGTAGTCGAACTCATCGTCATTCAAAGTTGACGTCTGTTCGCTCGAACTACTCATTCCTTCATCGACTAGTCCATCGCCTAGTCGAGAGGCAAACACCGTCTCATCACCGGCCCACATCCACGCACCGGAGTATCCCGCGGCATGGGCAGATCGAATCCGATCATCCGCCGCAACCCGATCTACATATGGACCACTGGCCACTCGAAAATAGAGACCTTTGGGCGTATCGACACGTACCACCGAAAAGGACTCACCCATTTTTTGACTAGCTGTTGCACTCGCTTTTTGCGCTGTATCCGATGTCTTAAAGCTGCCAACAGAGACCCAAAATTGGGTGGCGCCTAGAGCCAGCATTGAAGGCAACCAGCAAATGAACGCGAGCAAAATGGATGTTGCGATCCGTACCATCGTGGGAGAGTCACTCTGAAAGGTGTAATCACCTAATATAGCAGGCGAGCGCAGGATTGGCCAAAGCGAACACCGCAACGCATCCGCTTCGGTTCGGTTCGGTTCCGTGAAGTTTAGGACGCGGTAAACAGAATCATGATCCCAGCCGCCACTGCCGAGCCTATTACCCCCGCGACATTTGGACCCATAGCATGCATCAGCAGGAAGTTGTGTGGATTCGCTTCCAACCCAACTTTGTTTGCTACCCGCGCAGCCATTGGCACTGCAGAAACTCCAGCTGCGCCGATCAGCGGATTTATTGGCGTCGAACTCAGACGATTCATCACCTTCGCCATCAAAATCCCGCACGCAGTGCCTATAGCGAACGCGCACATACCTAGCAACAAGATACCCATTGTCTCGAAGGTCAGAAAAACACTTGCTTGCAATTTCGATCCAACAGCGAGCCCGAGAAAAATTGTCACTATGTTGATTAGCGCATTCTGCGTGGTATCCGACAGCCGATCGACCACGCCGTACTCTTTCATCAAGTTGCCAAAGCAAAACATACCAAGCAACGGTGCCGCGGAAGGCAATAACAATGCGACCAACAATAACAACAGAAGTGGGAATGCGATTTTTTCCAACCGGGAAACATCCCTAAGTTGAGTCATCTCTATCGCTCGTTCATCGACGGTTGTTAGGGCACGCATGATCGGGGGTTGGATAATCGGGACCAACGCCATATAGGAATAAGCAGCAACGGCAATAGCGCCCAGCAGATGCGGCGCCAATTGACCAGCCACATAGATCGCCGTGGGCCCGTCAGCACCTCCGATAATGCCGATAGCCGCGGCTTCCTTGAGGCTAAAGTCCATGATGCCGAGGCTAGACAACCCCAGCGCACCTAGGAGTGTCGCAAATATGCCAAATTGCGCAGCCGCACCTAGCAACAATGTGCGCGGATTTGCCAAAAGCGGACCAAAGTCGGTCATAGCACCGACACCCATAAAGATGATCAGTGGAAAGACACCGGTCTCTATGCCTACCTTGTAGACGAGATAAAGCAATCCATCACCGGTTGCGATTTCTACCCCTGGGATATTGCTCAAAATCCCACCGAAACCAATTGTGAATAAGAGCAGAGGTTCAAACTTTTTAGCAATCGCCAGGTAGAGCAATCCTAAGCCTATAAGGATCATGACAAGTTGGCCGAAGGTCATCTGATATAGCCCAGATGCCTGCCAAAGCTGGATAACAAGATCCACTACACAAACACTCAGCGAATCGTCGGTTTAGGCGAGATCAAGAAGAGAGTCTCCGACAGCAATCGCATCACCCACGGCGACGTTCACGCTCGTGACCACACCGTCCCTAGGCGCACTAACTTCAGCCTCCATCTTCATCGCCTCTAGGACAAGTACAGTCTCTCCCTCAGTAACTTGCTGACCAGGGCCAACCAGAATCTTAAAAACGTTGCCTGCTAGTGGCGCAGGCAGAGGCACTCCGGAAGTTGTCTCACTTGGGGTAGTAGATAGCCCCTGTTTGGCTGCGACCGCCCCACCTGCACTTACTTCAACGGTGTAGCTATTGCCATTCACTTTGACGGAATAGACTGAACTCTCGTCGGCTACGACGGTGGCTGGAGAACCTGATGTAGACTGCTGGGTAACATCTGAACCTGGCAGCGGCTCAAAGGCACTTGGGTCACCACGATTTTCAATAAACTTGAGCCCAACTTGCGGAAAAAGAGCGTAGATCAGAACATCATCGATCACATCATTGGCCAGACGGAAGCCTTTTCCTTCCGCTTCGCGTTCAAGCTCTTCTGTTAGTGTGTCTACTTCCGAGTCGATGAGATCTGCAGGACGGCACGTTATCGGCTCCCCACCCTCGAGCACCCGCGATTGCAGAGATTGGTCAACCGGCGCGATAGTTGCGCCGTATTCTCCCTTCAATACGCCTGCCGTTTCCTTCGTAATCGTCTTGTACCGCTCGCCCATCAACACGTTAATCACCGCTTGAGTGCCCACGATTTGTGAGGTGGGTGTAACCAACGGGATGTAGCCGAGTTCTTTACGTACTTTCGGAATTTCTTCGAGAACCTCATCGATTCTCTCTGCGGCGTTCTGCTCGCGAAGCTGGCTTTCGAGGTTGGTCAGCATGCCGCCTGGCACCTGAGCAACGAGAATGCGAGAATCAACACCCCGAAGGCTGCCTTCAAACTGCGCGTACTTTTTCCGCACTTCACGAAAGTAGGCAGCTACCTCTTCGATCAGGTTGAGGTTCAGCCCTGTATTCCTCTCCGTGTCTTCAAGTATTGCGACCAGCGACTCGGTGGCACTATGTCCGTAAGTCATGCTCATGGATGAAATCGCGGTATCGACGTTATCTATCCCAGCTTCTACGGCCTTGAGGTAAGTCGCGGTCGACATCCCTGTCGTGGCATGACATTGCATGTGGATAGGAACAGCCAAAGACGCTTTCAGTTTTGAAACCAGCTCGTAGGCAACATATGGCTTCAACAATCCCGCCATATCCTTGATGCAGATACTGTGGGCACCCATGTCTTCAATCTGTTTGGCGAGATCAACCCAAAGATCAATCGTATGCAATGGGCTGACTGTATAGGAGATCGTCCCCTGGGCATGCCGGTCAACTGCCAACGTCGCTCGAATTGCGGTTTGCAGATTCCGTACATCATTCATTGCGTCGAAAATTCGAAACACATCAACGCCATTTAATGCGGCGCGTTCAACAAATTTCTCAACGACATCATCTGCATAGTGACGATAACCGAGTATGTTTTGCCCTCGGAACAACATTTGCTGCGGCGTCTTTGGCATTGCCGCTTTCAACAGACGCATGCGTTCCCACGGATCCTCGCCGAGGTATCTGATGCATGCATCGAAAGTGGCTCCACCCCATGACTCCAGCGACCAATACCCGATCTCATCGAGTTTGCCCGCAATCGGAAGCATATCCTCGATACGCATACGCGTGGCTAGGAGGCTTTGATGCGCATCTCGCAATACGACATCTGTGATTCCCAATTTTTGCGACATTTTTTACCTATAACTAACGGCGTCGATGGTGCTGAACCGCGGCGGTTATCGCCGCAATTTCCTCGTCCTGCTGGATAGCAGTCGGAGCAAGCGGTGTGGTTTGTGGAAAGTATCTTTGAACCGTGCGCGACATCGCGACAGTTGCCGCAATAAGCAACGTTAAGAAACTAAACACGGTTCCCATACCTACAAGCATGAGCTCCAAACCCGCGGATAATAGTGGTGACATTGTGGATCCAGATTAGAGGCGGCGGGATTATACCCGCACGTATAGTAAATGTGTGCTGTGTGTTCGGGTTTAGGCGGGAGCCCGTAATGCGATATATCCACCCAAAATGACGGCGACGCCACCGACCCAGACAGCCCAACTAGGCACCTCGCCCCAGAACAAGAATCCAGCGAGTGAAATCCAGATAAGAGCAGTGTATTCAAAGGGCGCGATGAGCCCTGCCGCGGCATATCGGTACGCGAGTGCCGCAAAGCCATGAGCAATCAAACTGCCGAATCCCGCAAGAGCGAAGAGCGCCCAATCCCAGCCGACAGGCTCAATCCATTGTCCCCAAGTGAGTAAAGCGGCCAACAACAGGGCAACTGGGTACGTATAGAACGTCAGAACCGGAGTTGACACCTTGCCTGCTAGTGCTCGGTTCGAGATAGAGAGCAATGCCCAACAAACTGCACTTCCGATTATTGCCCACACGGCGGGATGCATACCGAACTCATCCGGCTGCACCACAATTAACACTCCAGCAAACCCAACCAAAACTCCACACAAACGCCACGGACCTATATCTTCGCCGAGCAAAGGTTTAGCCAGCAGTACAATCAAAACCGGCGAAATGTAAGCCAGCATCAACGCCATGACCAACGGCACATACCCCAAGCCGTAGAAAAAACCAAAATTTGCCCCTGCCGTGAGCAGTCCTCGCCAGAGCTGCCAACGAAAGCCTGCGTACTTCAACGCCGCCAAGCCCACACTCTGATAGACAACGAAAGTTATAATCGGAATCGCAAACGCGCTACGGAGTAGAACGATCTGTGCGGTTGGATAGTCTCCGGCGAGCGCCTTAACAACTACGTCAATCGATGAACCACCTAACATAGCGGCGCACATGCACAAAGCACCGAGGGTGATGTTGCTTTCAGGGTAGTTTCGCACGGCTGTAGTCATAGTCTGATCGCTATGGTCTATATCGATAAACAGATTTAAGCACGGAGAGAGAGTCGCGCCCGGACGTGTGACGCACATGTGAACCCACTTATTTCCCCGTCGCGGTGCGGATACTATCTGTAGTCCGATGGCATGTCTTCCAAAACAAAAACATCAAAAGCCGCCCGGGATACAACAAGACAGTCGGCAGCTCACCCCGCCATGGCTTAACTCGCCTGCGGCGTCCCCGTCATCGGATTCAATGCCGCCTCTAACAATTTTTGGTCGTCATTAGCCATCGCTTGAAAACGTGTAACCGCAAAGACTAGAAGGCACGCAAGCAGACCAAGCTCAAACGCTGTCGCCAGCCAGGCTGCCATAAAACCAAACACCAATTTGGCTGTCACCAACGAGAAAGCTAAGGTTGTTCTTCCAGACAACGTTGAGAGCAACCATGGCGAGCTAATCCCCTCCGCATCACCATCCGAAGCAGATCCGGGGATTAATGAAAAGTCGGTCTGCATACTCCGCGCACTTTTGGAAAGTAAATCATCCGTCGCCCGCAGCTGCTCCAACTTTGCGGCTAAATTCCGGTCAGACACAAGTGCACGCTTTATGGCGTGAGTTCGTTCAGGGCTCAGTTCACCATCGACGTAGCCTGTCAGTTCGACATCTTCAATCATCATATTCTCCGTGTTGATCGGCGAAAGCGATTCGAGCGGCATGCAGTCTAGACATCACTGTGCCGTTAGGTATTTCGAGATAGTCAGCCATGTCCGCGTAGGTCATCTCGGCGAAGTAACGTAAGCGTAGAATTTCTTGATGTGCGCTACTGATACGAGCCATACACCATTCGACTTCCTGTGAAAGTTCTGCCGCCGACCCTCCCTGATGATTTGAGCTTGTTTCTTCTTCATAGGCGTTCGTCTGTTCGCGCTGACTCTTGCGCAATCGATCCAAACAACAGTTTTTCAAAATCTTGAAAAACCAAGCCTTGAAAGGACGCGATGGGTCATAGCGATCAAAAGATGATATCGCCTTCACCGCTGCGTTCTGGACCGAATCTTCCGCGTCACTCGCGTGATGAAGAATACTCTTGGCAAAGGAGTGTGCAGCAGGCTGAATCTCTCGAAAACGCTCATCAAAGGTCTCGACCATGTCAGCTGGCCTGATCCAGGGCCTTTAAAGCGTCCAAGAGATCCTCTCCAGCAAATAGCACAACTGTGATCATCACGAGAAGATACACCAGCGAGACAGCGATGGCCGCGATGGCTAGGCGACGTCCTTGTGGGCTCGCATCCGATGCCCCGCGATACGCCAGTGTTCCCAGCACCAATCCAACAATCGCTTTCTCTGCCCCCAGAAGCTGTACAAAAGCGACAATACTTATGGTGAGCGCTGCGACGGCTAAACCGGCAACGCGACCTGCAGCAAAAGCCGCATTGAAATTTTGGGAAGTTTGGTCAGCCATGATCTGCCCGAATGTAGTGAAGTTAGTATTAATACGCTCCACCGGGCTGATTTATTCATCAGGCGTTAGGTTTTATATTAGTTGCACGTGTCTGAAGATGATTAGGTCACTCTCTAATCGTTGACGCGATCCGCCTAATGACTGCTGCCAGATCGACACCGCCATCTCGATTTGTCTGAATCGCGATAGTTATACCCGATTGAATATAGTGTGTCACACGTGACCGATAGCCTGACCACCTACCTCCATGCAACAAGGCTTTACGGTCCGCGTCGACAAACATGCCGAAGCCATAATGCCAACTTTTCTCACGGGGATCGTGCCAACCACCATTGATCATCAGCGCTAGCGAGTCAGAACTAACAATCTTTCCCTCGGCCAAGGCGCCGACAAACTCAACTAGCATCGTCGGATTGGTCACCAGACCCCCGCCCGTCCACTCTGACCGAGGATCATATTTCATCCGCCCATCTTTCTTCACTGCGCGACCACCTCCCATATAACCAATGGCTATGTCCGGCAACACCGCTACATTTTGCGGACGGACGCCATTAAGTTGTTCGGCACGAAGAATTCGCTCCTGCAAAAGGTCGTAGTAGCTCTCGCCCGTTGCTGCTTCGATGAGTCGACCGAGCACCAGGTAGCCTGAATCTGTGTAGCTGTATCCCTCGCCGGGAAGGAAGCGCCCTGTCTTTCCGGCCACGAAACCAATCAGTTCTTCAGGCGGAAAATAGGCACTGCCTTGCCGAATTGCTCGCCAGAGCATCTTTCGGTTGAACACAAAGGTACCTGGGTAGTCGCCTAAACCAGAACTGTGAGACAGCAAGTGCCTAACGAGGATGGCATCGGCGTTCGGCAGTTTGTTGAACCATGCATGGTGTCCAAGCCATTTCGACGCAGGTTCATCTAGCCCTATAATCCCATCCTCGACCAACAACATCACTAGCGTCGCAACAAACATTTTCCCTGTGCTGCCGCCTGGCATCCCAATGTCGTTGTCGAGAGGCAGGTCGTTTTCCTGGTCTGCTAATCCGACTGACCCGCGCACTATGCGTCCGTCGGAAAAACGTACCGCCGCACGCACTCCCGGCATATCCATTTCTTCTCGGACTTGGTCCAAAATTGAAATGAGTTCTACGTCAGTAAGTGCAGATATAGGGTGCGCCCACAAACAACAAAGGAAAATGAGCCACCCAAAGGTCTCTCTTCTTGTTCCAATCAATTCAGGCTTGCCCCAGTTAAGAGCAATAAGTATGCCCTTCTCAGACCTTGTCCGGCTATGTTTTGGACACTGATGAAAAAAGATGAGAATAATGAATTGGAGGGGAGTCGCTTTAGACAATTGGAATCTGATCACCGACAAAAACATTAGAGCGGTGTTTTCCGGCCAGATCGCGCGAAAATGGTTAACCGAGTTTCCAGAAGTTTCATAGAACCCCAACATGACCGAAGAGATGAAAGACCACATCCGGCTGGATATCGTCGAAACCCCGCGCACCATCGATCGATCGATAGCAGAAGCTCTACGAGTCTATTTTGCGCCCGTTGCAGCCGTTTACTCTCATCTTGAGTAACATAAGCCTGTGAATATTCTCATACCCGATCTTATGAAACACCGCGCTGCTCAGTTGGGCGAATTGGGTACTACGTGGCTGAGAGATGTCGAAAGCGTGCTTGCAAACGTTGCTGCATCTTGGAATCTGAACGTCGGACCGCAGCTCAGTGGCGGCACTGAGGCGTTGGTATTTGTCACTAGCGGCGACACAAGCACCTCGGTTCTGAAACTCGGATTACCGAATAGCCTGGATCGAGAAACAGAGGCGCTAGAAAACGCACAAGGCGTGGCCTATGCAAAGTTGCTGGCGTTCGATACCCAGCGTGACGCGATCCTAGTTGAACAGCTCGGCGCGCAATTGGCAGAAGCATCGTTGCCAGTGGAACAGCAGATAAGAATAATTTGCGCCACTCTCAAGGATGGCTGGCAACGAATTGACAGCCTAAATTGCCTGATGACAGGCGCCGAAAAGGCGCAGGCTCAAGCGGCATACATTGTCCAGCAGTGGGAAATATTGGATCGACCATGCCCACAGCGAACAGTTGATCAAGCGCTCGCCTTTGCTTCAGAACGCGAAGCAGCATATGACCCCTCTGACAGCTACCTTATTCATGGTGACGCGCATATCTGGAACACGCTTGAAGCTCCGAATTCGCCGACAGGGTACAAATTTGTTGACCCCGACGGCTTGTTTGGTGAACGCGCAATAGACCTGGCAATATCCCTTCGCGAGTGGCGTGACGAATTGCTGATAGGAGACACGTTGTTACTCGGATTAGAGCGTTGCGAACTGCTTGCTGGGTTAGCGCATGTAGACAGCTATGCCATATGGCAATGGGGGTTTATAGAGCATGTGTCTTCCGGGTTGCTTGATCTAAACCTCAGAGATTTCGACGCAGCGGTAAAACACTTCAGCATTGCTAATTGTTGGGTCGAAGCCTGACTGGCTTCATCTGGACTGAAAACAGACTAAAATCTAGGTTCTCAACACCGTCTGCTTCGTACCGCTGGCAGACTCTGGCTGTAATTAGCGTTCTTTCCTCTAGTCAGCGTCCTCTTCTTGCTGCGTGATTTCATTTTTGGCAAACCAGTAACCCCGAACCCGATCTACCACTTGACCCTAATTCGATAGATACAACGTCGGAGGTTAGCCAGCTCTAATATCTGCGGTTATCCTGCAGGTTCGACTTCAGCTGGAATTAGCCGTGACTTTCCTATTTTTTCTTTACGCGTTGTTATTCGCCGCATCCGCATGGAACATCTGGCGGCCGCGCAGGCGCATAGGCCCAGTTGTCATGGTGAGCTTCATCGCCCAATTGATTGGCGGATCGTTCGCCCTACAAATCGTCTTTGGGAATCTTGTGTTGGGAGGAATCTTCTATGCTGGAGGCGTGGCAAACGAGGGCCTCGGCACGCTCGCTGCCGTGCTGCACACCGGGGGGCTGCTCAGTTATTTGTCGTTCCACCTACGCTCGCACGTGACGCAGGCGGTCGTTGAGGAGGCGTTGCGCTCTGGGCTTGGTGACGACTATCGTCACCAAACGGATGACGAGCTATGCGCCAAATTCGCCCTCGGACTTGACGTCACGCGCATCACCAAACCGCTGCCGCAAGATCTACCCGGCGTTGAGATCATCAAAGATCTGCCTTATACCGAGGACAACGACATCCGCGCACTCGACATTTACCGCAAGACTGATCATGGCGAGAACCGGCCAGTACTGTTGCAGATCCACGGCGGTGCCTGGACGGAGAAAATGGGCAGCAAGAATGAGCAGGCGCGCCCGCTTATGAACCACATGGCGCTGCGCGACTGGATATGCGTTTCCGTAGGTTACCGGCTGAGCCCGAGCGTTCAGATGCCAGCCCATATCATCGATGTGAAGACTGCACTGCTATGGGTGAAAGATCACATCGCGGAGTATGGCGGTGACCCGAACTTCATCATCGCGACCGGCGGCTCAGCCGGGGGTCACTTGTGCGCCCTGTTGGGGGCTAGCGCCAACGATCCTCTGCTGCAGCCCGATGCGCCGGATCGCGATACCTCGGTTCAGGGCTGTGTGCCATATTACGGAGCCGTCGACCTGCTCAACGAGCTTGGCGAGGCGCAAGACATCGAGAAGATGATGGCTGACAAAATCATCGGCGTGTCGAGGTCGGAGAACCCAGATCTCTGGGACGCTGTGTCGCCACTACAACGGGTGCATGGCGATGCACCGCCGTACCTGGTGATTTGCGGCGATGCCGACAATCTTGTGCCGGTCGCCACTAACTCGAAGTTCGCGCAACGCCTCGACGAAGCTGGTGTGTCTGTCTGTTATGCGGAAATTCCGCACGCTGGACACGCTTTCGACATGATACGTAACCCGCACAGCGAGTATGTCGTTTACGGTATAGAGCGGTGGCTTGCCTTTCATTACAGCCGCTATCGCAAGGCCTGACAGTTTTCTTAGATGAGGAGTTGATAGAGTTGCGGAATGAGAACTAGCCGCATCCATGCTCTGAAAAATCTACTCACCGTTCCAGATATACGAGGGTCCGGTATCAAATGCTAGTTCTAACCAGTGGATAGATTCTCCGAATCAGTTCGCCGCCACCCTCTTCAAGAACTCAATATTGTAGCTGCCACTTCACCGGAAATTGCCGAGGCTTTTGCCCGCCTAACACAAGCTGAATGGTTGAGTGGTAGCATCGATGATACACGACAGACGGTAGCGGGCTTAAAACCAATCCAGCAAGCCCTGATAAGAAATTACTACGCGGCTCACGTATGCCGTCTAGACAATCTACTTTTTTCAAAGCGAACAAGGACTGCTAACTGAAGAGTATTACGTTTCAGGCACTCAAAGACCGTTGGTGTTTTTTTGGCCTAATTTGACCAAGTTTTGTGGAATAAATTGGGAAAGCCAGGGCAGAAAAATCATAATTATAATGCCGGTTGCTGATCCTGTTTTCGGCCCACAGCGGTCGCCCAGGTGTATGATACCCATACGGGCAGGCACAGGAGCGAAGCGTGCGCAGGTTCCTATTGACGGTGTTCTGGATTTCGAATGTTGGTAACGTATTTCAGTTGCTGTTCGTCGTCTCGGCATCTTGGATTATCATCGCCGGTACCTATTCGTTTTCAGAGTTGAGCGTCAGCGTCTTCTTTGTCCAGTACGTTCCTTGGCTACTCTGGCTGAAGGCGTTTGCCATCGCGTTGTTCGGCGAACTAGGGAGATGGATCTTCTCGTTGCCAATTCTCGTCGTAGCACCGTTGAAGCTAATCGGTGGAACGGTCATCGGTTTCTGGGCATACAGCGTCGCGATGAAGATGCCGATCGGTCCTGCCGACGCTGTTATCATCGACGGTCCCGCACGTTAGCTTGCGTTGACAATGACATCGAGAACGGAACTAGACGAGCCTGCCAAAATGAGCCTCGAAGAGCAGTGGGATTTCGTCACGGGACCGTTGCACGATGGCGCGATCTGTAAGGTGACGCATTATTTGAGCTTACCTTTACTTCTCTGGGGGGCTGCAGGAAGCAGCCTCTGGCCATTCTTAATTGGGCTCCTTCTCCCGACCCTTGGACATCTATACGATCACATCTACCGATTCGACCCCGTGACGCGTGCCCACGCTCGACAGGTTGTATGGATCCAGATTTTGGGTGGGGGAATTGCACTGCTGCCGTTCTTTTTCATCTACCTAGCGATCCAAGCCTAGGCGAGTGACTTCTGGTTTTGGCCGGAAGAATGGACCCACAAGAGACATTATTGTCCTAGGCAAACTAAATCCCTAATGTTTGCGACGATTAGGATTAACCTAGTAGTAGAAGATGTTCATTGATGGTGAAAAGACGGGTAGGTCCAATTCTCACGCTAGGATGGCTTCTCCTGTTTTCAAACCAGTTGTGGGCACATCCTAGTGACCATTGGGTTGAGCCGAGCCGGGCTTTAGCCTTATGGGCTGATGCGGTCAATTCTCAAAACCGCGAGCTGGTGGCCGAGCTTACAGCATCAACGGCGATGCCGTTTATTAGCCTACCTGGCAACCTCGCAACGATCCATTACGCCACCTATAAGAAGGTCGGAGATACTGTGGAAGCCTCTCCCGTAGTGATCACCTTTAGTGCGAGCAATGTGTCCGCATGGAAAACAACGCTCGTCCACGAATCCGGCCACTGGCGTATTCAGGGTCTTAGTCCGGTAGAGCTACCGACATCACTCCGACCATCCGGTCTAGCCGAGCAAAATCATACTAAAGCTGTGCGGTTTCGCGTCCGAAGTGGAGGCAAGCCTGCGTATGCGCGTGTGTCCATCACAGAAACGGACGGCGCGAGTGATTATTGGCCGCCACGTGGGCACCAAAAGAACATCCGAGAAGGCTGGCGCCAGGATGTTGGGGGGGGACGTTCGCATCGATGGCAAAACCTATGCATATGTTGCAGCTGAATTTATTGCAGACTTACCCATGGGCACGTACACAATTGAAGCCCGAAAAGGCACTGAGTTTTACCCAACGTTTAAAAATTTTGAGGTCACTGAAGAGACAGCGGTGGTCGATATTGAAATGAATCGCTGGGTGAACCTCGCGGCCACTGGATGGTATGCGGGCGACACGCACACACACTTTCTGAGCGAAGGTAACGCGTTGAAAGAGCTTCGCGCGGAAGATTTGAATGTCGTCTACGTCCTGGCCGCCAAATGGGGTGAGTTGATTACGGACGTCGATGGATTTACGGGACAACCCAGCCCTCGAGGTGCCGAGAGTGAAATAGTCGTTTACAACCAAGAAGCCCGACACAATTGGTTGGGCCACACAATCCTGCATGGGATTGATGAACTCGTATTTCCACTTTCATGGGGAGGCCCCGCGGAAGGGGTTTTAGGCGGTTACGACTATCCGCCAATGGCAAGTCAAGCTGACGCTGCTCATGCTCAAGGTGGGCTGGTCACGTGGGCACATTTTCCGGATCCGGGAGGAGAATTGGCTGTTGACATAGGGCTGGGGAAAATCGACACGGTTGATCTGTTCACGTGGGGTGATGCCTTCAACAACAGGACGCTCGATATTTACTACGGATTCTTGAACACCGGATCGAGGCTGCCTGTAACTGCTGGCACTGACAAAATGCTTAATGTTCAGGTTGTGGGCAGTGTTAAAACCTACGCCAAGGTCGATGGATCGTTCACCTATGATCGCTGGTTAGAAGCTCTGGAATCTGGTCGAACGTTCGTTTCCACAGGGCCCATCATCAAGCTGAGGGTTAACGGTGAACCAATTGGAGCCACGTTAGAGGCATCGCCTGGGGAACTAGTTGCAATTGAGGCTGAAGTACTTGCTCCCTACTCAGAGTACCCGGTAGAGAAGTTGGAGATTATCCAAGGCGGGGAAGTGATTGCTGTAGTCGCCAACAAGTCCAAAGATTTACACCTAACTCTGGAGGCACAGGTAGCGGTTGAGGGAAGTACCTGGATTGCAGCTCGAGCAAACGGATCGGAACTGCTGCCCATGCAAGCCTGGTCCGTATCAGGGACTCTTGGCATTCCACCGATGGCACACACCTCCCCTGTATACATAAACGTTGCAGGAATGCCGATTTGGGATGAAACGGTAGCAGCCGCGATAGTTGCAAGCGTGGATTCCGCAATCAATTGGGCGACGAACGAGGCGAAGTTCAAAACACGAAAACAACGCGAGGAGGTGATTGCATTGTTTCGTAAAGCTAGGGCTAATTACACCCAAGGTCCTGGATCTACTTCAGAACAATAGGATTACAGTTCGCATCCGACCAGGTTGGTGCGACCAGGTTGGAGAATGGCGGTACTTAGGCCGAAAGCAGCCATACAAGGCTATTTCCTGAGATTCCGTTAACGATTTAGCACCTCGAAATCGAAACTTGCTAGGTCTCAATTCCATATCCTTGAAGTCTTATTCTCTTGTTACCTGTTCCTGAACCACTTAGCGAGTAGTGATCTCCCTCTTTGAGTCCAGAAAATTCTGCAGGATCCAAAAAATCACCCATGCCTTCGACCGGCAGCGGTTTGTATATACAGTCGTCACCGAAAAAGCCCAGGATTAAGGTGTTTCGCTCTGGGTGCCGTGCGTCAACCGGTGCATTGCCATGCAACGACGCAAGATGGAAAGCTACCGCATCGCCAGGATCCAAGTCCCAGGATAAAACATCGTAAGCCTCAGGGTCAGCCAGGATATCCGGAACACGGGGCATAGCGCGTAACTCCTCTTCCTTATCGAAACAGGGAGTCGTGTCATCGACTCCGTCCGCCCCGTGGGTAGAGGGGTCGGTCATGAGTATTTTATTCGGATTAAACAGTGGACCACGATGAGAGCGGCCGATCACTTCAAGGCAGTGCGACTTCGGCGTGCGTTCGAACGGTATCCAAAATCGGACTAGATGCTTGCCGTGGAAGGGCGCAAAAGAGGCATCCTGGTGGAATGGCGTGTGCCGTCCCGCGCCTCCGCGTTTGTGAAAAACCTCGTAGCCGAGGAACCAGATGTTTTGGTTATCGGCTCCAAAGAGCGACTGGACCGTTTCCCGCATGCTAGGACATGCGTTAAATAGAGATTCAGCGAGCTGATAATAGCCAGCCGCCTGGCCAACATCATTAAAAAAGCTGTCTTCTTCCCCTTCAAAGAATTGGGTCGCGATAGGACTAGGGTTTGCCAGGATCCAATCATAAAATTCCCTACAAGCGGAGAGCTCAGCCCGATCTAGTAACTGCGGAATCTTGACAGCGCCTTTCTCCTGCCATTCGGTAGTGATGGATCCGGTCGACGACTCTGTTTCCATTTCTTCTCCCTACCTGAACCCTTAACTAGCAGCACGACGGCCCACCAACTGGCCTCTGTCAACGGGTATTGTGGAACCTGTCACATAGGAGCCTGCTCGACTAGATTTGTAAACACAAGCGGTAAGTAACTTCTACACCTCGGGATTAGGCGGAAAATGAAATCTGTTCTCTGATCGGACATGACCGCTTCTGGCGTGAGCCGCCTCTTGCACTGCACAATACGATCGTCTGCGTCCGACCCAATGCCAACGTTTGCCTGAACATCTGAACTAGCGATAATGACCTGCATGTTTAAGGAGCTGGATGATAAAGAATGCCGAACAGTGCTGAGGAATCTAGGCGACACAGTCTGACTGCACTTTTGCCTTGCATAGCGAAGAACAGCTCTTTCTTAAACTCAAGCAGACACCTGCCATATCGTGGCCGGCTTTCGGTCTGTTTTTGCTTGGGCTGACCATCATTACGTTCGCGTCAAGTATGGCCATCGCGGGTGCGATTTCGCTTTGGTCTGGCATGCTCAGCAACGGGTTTGGTCTTTACCTGCTGTTTTCCATCATGCATGACGCTCTTCATCGTAATGTATCCACTAATAGCCGCTTGAATGAAGTGTTCGGGCGCATATCTCTGTTCCTGCTAATTCCTGCTGCTCCAATCGAGATCGCGCGTTGGGCACATTTTCAACATCACCGGTTTACTAGCAGTGACCAAGACCCGGACAATTTCATCCATCACGCCAAGTGGTGGCAAATACCTTACCGATGGCCGAATTTTGATTTGTACTACCTATACATCTTCCTTCGAAAGGGTGGCGAAGAGAGGACACGTCGCGCGAGGGGGTTGATTTCAGCGGCAGCGATTTTCATTGCGACGGTTACGACGCTGGCTTATCTCGGCTATGGCTTAGAGGTGCTGGTCCTATGGATTTTGGCGTCCCGTATCGGGCTGGCAATGGTTGCCCTCGTTTTTGTGTTTTTACCTCATTACCCTGCAACCGTCACTGCGAAAGAAAACGAGTACCGGGCCACAACGATTAGGCAAGGTTGGGAATGGCTATTGACCCCGTTGTTTGTCTATCAGAATTATCACTTGATTCATCATCTTTTCCCGACGGTACCTTTTTACAACTACATCAAAATTTGGCAGCTCAAGTACGACGAACTAATCGCTGAAAATCCGGCGATACAAAGTGGCTTTGCGTTAACTCCCATTGGTTTTGATTCACCCGATTCGTAAACACACTGGAGAAATAGTCCGAGTGACCTAGATTTATTGATTAATCAACTTGGTGTTGAGAATCTTTTTTCACGTTATGCACACACTGCTGACAGTTATGAGGCAGATGGATGACCAAGCATGGAACGCTTGCATGATTTCATGCCTATTCTAGGCCAGCTTAGGAAAGGGAATGGGCCCGTTTTTGTGCCGTTAGCGGTCATTCCGGACCGTCAGATTGAGCTTCCGTTATCTAGTCTTGCTCCGGTTTGATGGACCATGTAGAAAGATCCGGTTAACTGTGCTTCGTAGTCAACGGGACTCATATTGCCACAGTATTCGTGGCGCCGTTTACTGTTGTAAAACACCTCGATATATCTGAACAGATCACTCTGTACTTCCTCGCGAGTCCGATAGCGAACGCGGTTAACACGTTCGCTTCCAGTACAGCGAAGAAGCTCTCAACAACCGCATTGTCGTAGCAGTTTCCAGTGCTACTCATGCTGCATTTGATGCCGTGTTTTACCAACTCGTTTCTGAAGTCGTCGGAAGTGTACTGCCCGCCACGATCGGAGTGATGGATAAGTCCAGGTTCTGCGTGTCCATCTTTTCGAGGCAAGACCAAAGGACCCATTGCAGACCGAGTATCTATCAGACCCGGACGACCCACCTGATCTGTAACACATTAGTGCTTCACATTTCCGTTCTGAGGGTATCAAATTAGCGTACAACTGAAGGGGAATATCAATGTCAACACAGTCCAGTCTCGTGGTGCTCGTTCTTGTCGTTTTTATCACGTTTCCGCTGCTCTCTGTCGCAGGCGGTCATGGCGTTCCCGCAATGGCGGATGTTGTCATGAAGTTGCAGCATTTTCCTAACGATGACCAAAAAGCGGCACTCGCCAAGATCGCGGATGATTCATCATACAGCGTAGCCGAGCAACAGGTCGCGACGGCTATCGCCAACATGCAGCATAAAGTGAGTGCTGAGGACAGCGAACGTCTCGCCGCGATTGCGGCAAACGAATCGTTACATAAATCGCTGCGCGCACTCGCGAAAGTGGTGATCGGGATCAACCACATGCCGAGTGCAGAGGACAAGGAAACGCTCGCCAAACTAAGCGCGGCTCACTAGCAAAACCGCTAACAACCGCAGCCCATTGCCTCTGAGAGCCGCATTCTGCTGTTTTTCAGAGCGCTGTGCTCGTCTAGAAACGGCAAACGCCCCACAAAACCGCCCCACCGATAGCACGTACAAACTCCTGGTTCCTCTAGGACTGCTTTGTGCCCACAACTGACCTTCAGTTATCCCTAAAAAACCAATAGGCTGGGCAAAATTTGAGGAGGTTAGATTGGAGTCACAAAAGCTAGCCAATTGGATTCAGGTTATTACTGGGATAGCCGTGATTGCAGGCATAGGGTTAGTAGTTTGGGAATTACAGCAAGCGAGGACCTAGGGCCGTGACCAACTCCTCGTATCTCTTCAGGAAATGAATATTGCAAATTTGCGTGCTCATCTCGGTGAAGACTCTGCGACAACTATTACGCGAGCTTGTCATGACCCCGAGAGCATTGATGAGCGAGATGTGACTATCTTGCAAATGAATGCTCAGACTTTCCTAAGGGTAGCCGTGTTGCAATACCAGGTGCTCCGCAATAGCGGGTTGGTGAGTGAAGGAGAAGCGGCGGCGCAGACCAAATACGCAGTTCAAGTTGTGATGGATACTAAGTATGGGCGTTTTTGGTATCAAGGAGTTCGAGAGCTCCTGCTCCCTGAAATTCGCGACATCGGTGACGAGATAGTACAGACGGGTCAATTTTTCCCTTGTTCGGCTTATGAAGAGTACAAAGACTATTTGTCTGAGCAAAGGCCAGCTTCAACTTGAGTGAATTCAACTCACTCTAAATACTCGAACGCGAACAAATGTGGAGAGAGAATCGCACCAAACATAACACATAGGTCTGTTGTTGGCCGAGAGTTCGCATAGATATCGGCGTCTTGAATGTCGGCTTTGTAGTAAGCTGAAATCGTATATGGTGATTGGCGTCGAGAAATCTATCGCATGACAAAGGGTGCTAATTAGCGCAATTTGATACGAATGAAACAAGATAACATTAACACCATCCTCCATATTGGAACTTTCCTGGCAGTCGTTGCTGGGATGGGCTTGGTTGTCTGGGAGCAGCAACAAACCAAAGAGCTTATGCGTCTCCAATTAAGCAGTGATGCATTTTCACTGGATGTTCAGTATGACGCGGCTTTTCTCGGCGAAGATGCAAATAGCATCGAAGCCAAAGCGTGTACTAACCCGGATACGCTCAATGATGCGGAGAAGTTCTTGCTTACGCGACACTACGGGAGTTTGCTTCAGCGAATCGTACGAAATTCAAGTATCGATGATCTCGGTAACCTTGGCGCAGATTGGGAGAGGCAGTCCTTCTTCAATTTCGAGGCGATGTTTCGGACTGAGCTTGGACGGGAATTTTGGAAGAAGGTTAGTACGCTCTTTGAAAAAGAAAATAGGGTGCGAATAGTTGGAGACAACGCGTTAGAAAACTCGAAGCAACTTCAGCAGCTGGAGATTGGAGTGAGTTGTCGTTTCAGTGACTAACTTTTGAAAGGCTGCTTATGGCTGCCGATTCAACCGGTCAACGCATCGACCCACAGGAGACACTGACGTATTTCGTATTCGATCGTGTATCGTTCCACTATGAGTGCTTCCCCGTTGAAACCGATTCTCAAATTCCGGTCATCCATCTTGATGCTGGCCCTTGGATTATTCAGCTGCACCAACCTAGATCAAATGGAAGCGGATCTATGGCCTAGCGATTTTTCCAAGTTGGATGGAGCATCAATTGATTTGGTAGGGTACGTTGAATATGGCTGGGACGGTTGGCACATCATGTGTTCCATCCGTCGATCCAAGGCAAGCGAAAGCCAGCTAGTACTTTTGGCTGATCCGAAATGCTTCGATGCTGCGAAAAAACATTCTCATAGGGAAGGCCAAGCAATAGTTAGCGGCACGTATTTTCATGAAGATCCCGAGATCTTTTTTCACGCTCTCTTGTATTCAGGCCAACTCAAAGTAAGCGATATAGCGTGGGAATAGTCTGAAAATCGAATGGAGCACTACTTCCGCTATTGGCCGAGGCTGCCTGTCAGGATAGGTAAATTGACCGTCTGCTTCCGATCCCAAGCAGTCGTCCGCCTTTCTGCTAAATTAGCTGCATGACTATGAACTTGAATCTAGATAGTTACGGGCGTTCGGAACTTCACAGCAACTTCCGCGACTCCGCTGGCTTTCAAGGCCACGAAGCTTCCGTTCCTCCGATAGCCTCACGTATAGGGGATTCATCCGATCTCTTCTCTCTATTGAAGCAGATCGGGCAGGTGTTGCATCGACCCATTGAGCCCGCAGCCGAAAGCTGCCCTACACGCGAAGATCGGGCTAACTTCCGCTTTCGACCCCCGGAGCTGACGTAGACAAGCCGATCTTTAGTAAAGAAGAATGAATCATTCTTCAGAGCTGACGAGTGCAAAGCATGGAGTCGATTTGTGGCGGGTGCCATTGTGGTGCTGTTCGATTCGAAGTGAATTCTGAGCCCTTGCATGGGCTAACAAGCTGCAACTGCTCCATTTGTCGGCGTTACGGTGCGCTCTGGTCCCACCAAAATCTTGACCAAGTAACGATTCATGCAGAGGAACAGTCCACGCTTAAATACGTGTGGGGAGACAAAGCTCTTGTCTTTCACACATGCAGAAATTGTGGCTGTACAACACACTATATGCCAGTTGACGGTATCGGCCCGATGATGGGGGTTAACTACAATCTTGTAAACGATATTAACTGCCTAGCTAAGTTCACAACTCGCGCTCACGATGGCCGGGGAAGTGAATCGTTCTGAGCGGCCGCTACTGGCTCCGAAAGCTGCCGTTTCCAGCTGAGGTTCTCTAATTTTTCTGAAAACGTCCGTTAACGACCCCAAGCAGCCGTAGCTAGTTTGGGTTCTCAGCAATTTCTTCAGCGTCAGGTGCTTGAAAGTGCGGCAAGTATTCTCTCATCATCGACAAAGGGATAAACGTCACATCGTCGGAGGCTTGCTTGTTTCGGGCATCCAGTCTCACAAGTAGTTCATCGAACGGCACATCCAAAAAGTGGATTTTGGCTTCCGCACCCAAAGCTGCTGCACGTTCTCGGTAGTCTTGACGTTCAACTTTCGCCCATAGGCCAAAATCGAGTATTACATCGAGTCCGCGCTCTAACGCAGTGGCCGCAACTTGCCACTGGAGGGCTTCAATTTTTTCGTGTCTATCGTCGTGCTCGGGGTGCGTTGCATCTTGGCCGTAGAGGTGCCTATGCCACTCATCTGGCGTAAGTCTCAACGCTCCAAGTTCAACTTCCAATTTCTTGGCGAGCGTAGTTTTACCGGAGCAGGGCAAGCCAATAATTAAGTGTAAGGTAGTCATTGACCTAGGATACGTCACTCAGCGAGTGTCCGCAGTTGGCCGAAAGTACGCATTGATAACGGCGACTTGAATGTCGGCTTTGTAGAAAACTGAGGTTGGTTCGTGATCCACTTCACGCGAAACATGAAAGCTGACGTTCGCAAAGCTTTCCTTGGAGGTCTCAAATCGACCCTAACCCGTCATTCGTAACTCTCAAATTATCAAGTAGTATCATCCTCAGACGAAATCGGAGGGATCGATGAATTGGGATGCAATTGGTGCAGTTGGAGAAATTTTAGGTGCAAGCGCTGTCTTCGCCTCGTTGATCTATCTTGCGATCCAAATTCGCCATCAAAACAGGGAATCCCATGCGGCAGCGATGCACGAGATTTGGACTAGTTTCCGTGATAGCACGTCACGTCTCGGTGACCGACAGATAGCTGATGTTTATACAAGAGCTGAAGCGCAGGCAGAGCTAAGTGATACTGAGCACATGCAGTTGTTGGTTCACATACAGAACATACTGAGGGTATGGGAAGAGGCCTTTATGCAGAAACAACTACGCCGGCTGGATGGTGAGGTTTGGGACGATATGTTGCTTCAAATTAAACATGCGATGAGCGGAAACGCCTTCCAGTTAGTTTGGAATCTGCGTAAGGATGTGTACAACATGGCGTTTAGGCACTTCATAGATGGCCTAGTCCAAAAAAACTACGGAATTAGGGAGTCAACTGAACAAGGCTAATGGTTATACCTGCTAACGCAGCGGCGGCTTCTGGCCGAAAGCAGACTCTTGCGTTGCACAACGATCAACCGCTCCACCGTCATTGATTTAGAAAGGGTAATTTGGCGCACCTGACAGGATTCGAACCTGTAATCCCCGGTTTCGTAGACCGGTGCCTTATCCAGTTTGGCCACAGGTGCATTAAAGGCGCGCTATTATCTGGATTAATGCTTTCGATCACAACCCGCGTCTGCACTTTCTGCAGCACGACGACACAAAGACTTTGGAATCCACGGTTCTGAGTTCATTCCAGGTAGAATGATCGCATGTCCGACTCCAACCTAACCAATCGCGCTATCGAGTTAGCCAGAAATTGGCTTGCGAAACTCCTTTCAAGCAATGGCGGTGGTTTGTACGCCTTCGGATATGCATGTTCATTTGTATATTTGGAAGTGACCACAATTTTCGATGATGTGGTGTCCCTTCTGACCGAGGATCAAGGTCTCATTGGGTTCATCGTTGAACTCTTCACAGACTCGATTACAAACATGGTCTATTCCTTTATTTGGTTTGTACCCGTGATCAGCTACGAACCCCCAGTCGGGATCGCCGTATTGGCGGGTGCGTATTTCTTGTTCGAACGCCGGTTCCGTGAGCCGCTTGCAGCTTGGATCGAACGCAACGAATTGGATCCAGATCCAGAATCGGCAGACAAAGAGACTTTGCACGGTGAAAAAAATGAGTGACCCGCACCCGCCTGAGCCATCTCAGTCGCCCAACGATGAAAGCGTTAAGTTTCATGGATGGCGCCTACTCGGGGTTATATTTTTGGTCTGTTTAGTGCTAGCCGGTGTGTCCGCTGTTGTCGATTGGATGGTGATAGGTCCACTCGAAGTGTCGCGCACTCTAGTCGGATTTGATTCCGTATACAATTCCTATAGCATACGCCGCCCTATGGTGATCCACTTGGTCCCCTTGCGGCGATATGCTGCGAACTCCGCCAGGCCCGGAAGGGAGCAACGGTAACAGCGGATTCGGGCGCTAAGGTGTGGCTGAGTGGGTTACCTCCATAGGCCTTCTTAGGAAGGTGTTCTCAGGAGAGGTGTCCGAGCGGTCGAAGGAGCACGCCTGGAAAGTGTGTATAGGTAACCCCTATCGAGGGTTCGAATCCCTCCCTCTCCGCCACTTTTTAATCCTCGTGTCAGCGCTGTAATCACACCAAGCACAATTGCCCATAATTCCCACCGAGCTTAGAAAAACAGCTTCGCGAATCCTTACAGAGACTAGACTAATCGTTGCACGGGCTATTTTTGGTATTATTCTCTATGAATAACAATAGCTTACTTAAACTTCCTATTTTCCTACACATTTCTCAGGGCGTTCTATACTTACTTAGTTAAATACGCATCTGGGCATAACGTACCGATGGAATGGCAGCTTTTTGCACTACTTCAAATGGGCTTGATCGCGATCGCGTTGCCGACCGCATTCTTTTTCCATGGGCGGACCCTCAAATCGCAGAATGACGAACTCCGCGTGCATGTTAGCCAGCTCGAGGCCAAACCGTCTGTCGAAAATGCGGATGGGCAAAGTCCCTCTCCAAGAGAGTGGAGTCGCGAATTTCTAGCCACACTGCCGAATGAGCATCCCGCGTTTCCAGTCATCAAAGCAGTTCTTAGAAATGCGGTTAGACCCAAAGAAGATTTTCTAGAAAAATTTCCTGAGGTCATCAACAAAGCTGGGCTCGGAGGTGGTACAGAAGTCATATCCGACGAGGCTGCACAAGCACGTATCCAGGAACTCGAGGCACAACTCGCCGAAGGCGGGGGCGCGTCTGACGGTGGACCTGACGATGGTCAAGCTGCCGAACTCAAAACACTGCTGGCTCAGTTTACGAAAGACAGCCGCGAAATGATGGCTTGCATACAGACCCTAGAATCCGAGAATGCGGCGTTGCTCGCTCAACTTGAAGCGGCGGACATGGCGCCTGTGACTCAACAAGACGCGGACGATATGGATCAAACGACCGTACAAGATGAGCCAAGTGAGCCAATTGCTGCGGAGAGTGCCGCTTAACCCGAAACTCCCAGGCTGCAACCGCTACTACTACTGCCTATGCAGCCGGTAATCAGGTGCGATGACGTCGTAACTTGATCTATACGGGTTTATGTCGAGCCCTCCCCGCCTTTGAAAACGCCCATAGACGCTAAGTGACTCAGGCTCACACATCAAATTGATATCCCGGTAGATCTGTTCAATACAGGCTTCATGAAAAGCGGCATGCGACCTATATGAAACGAGATACTTCAGCAGTGACCCTTCGTCGATCGCAGCTCCTTGATACTCTACTGCGAGAGAGGCCCAATCGGGTTGTCCCGTGACGGGACAAAGACTGCGGAACAGATGCGAGTGAAGTGTTTCGTGCACTTGCGATTCGGTTGCCGAGCGAGATAGGAGGCGTGCATTTGGCTCGTAGACTTGCACCCTAATATCTAGTGCATCGATACACCGGCCAGGCATTCTGGCCGTTGTTTGTGGCAGCTGTTCTAGGTTGAGCAGTTCAACAATCACTGGCGCACGAAAAGCCATCGCCAAATCCTGATCCAAGGTATTCAGCACTTCCGCCCGTGTTTCGAACTTTGTTTGCGCAAAGCTACCGAGATAGAGCTTCATCGATTTACTTTCGACAATGCAGTCGGATTCACAATTGATGCGCAATCGAACCGCCGCGACTTCTGGCTTACCTTGCGTGTTGAGCCAGGAAAACTCATAGCCCGTCCACACATCCTCACCTTTTCCCTCGAACGTCACTTCGCGGCGCTTGAGCGAACACAAAAGCGAAGGTGTATAGGTGTCGATATAGGTCGTGGCTTGTCCAAGTGGACTATCACTCTGCACAAAGAACCCCTACTTTGATTACCTCAATTGATCCAATGACAACTTACCAAATGCTTCTTGGACAACGAGAGATCCCAGATAAGCGGTAGTATTTCGCCGCTAAACTATCCCAAAATGACGTCAAACCAATTGCTGCATGCGACGCTCGATGCGCATACGCTTTGACAGCTTATGGATTCACTAGCGATTCTCAGAGGAAACGATGACTTATTCACCACTCCCAGCCGACCTTGCAACAGCCAAACCTGCCACAGAGCACACAAGGGAACACAATAAAGCCGTCAGTCGCGAGTTGCCTTTTGAGGATCGACGCAGTTTTGACAATGCCCAACGAGGATTTATCGGGACGCTGGAACCGTTAACGATCACACGAGGTGGTAACCACGTTACCTTCGATTTGAGTCAATTTGAGTTCTTACAAGACCAGGCGCCGGACACTGTAAATCCAAGCTTGTGGCGCCAAGCTCAGCTCAACGCTCATCATCATGGTCTGTATGAAGTTTGCCCTGGGCTTTATCAGGTACGATCTTTTGACATCGCCAACATGACGATCATCGAGGGGGATACCGGTTGGGTCATCATCGACCCATTGACCTCGTCAGAATCTTCTGCTGCCGCCCTAGCATTGGCTAACAAACACCTTGGCGAACGTCCCGTCACGGCAGTTGTACACACCCACAGCCATGCCGATCACTTCGCCGGGGTGCTTGGGGTCATCACTCAAGAAGATGCGAACTCAGGCCGTATACCCGTTGTCGCACCGTTAGATTTTGTTGAAGAGTCTTTGAACGAAAACGTACTTGCCGGGAACGTCATGAACCGGCGGGCCACATATATGTATGGCAACCTGCTGAAGCCGGGGGCTAAGGGATTCGTTACCACAGGTTTAGGCGCGGCCCTCTCCATGGGTACGACTGGCTTTGTCATTCCAAACGATATTGTTGAGGAGACAGGTGAGATTCGTGTCTTGGATGGGATCGAGTTTGAGTTTCAAATGACGATGGGCACAGAAGCACCAGCAGAATTTGTCTTCTTTCTGCCTAAGTTCAAAGCACTCTGCATGTCGGAAATCACATCCCACCATCTGCACAACGTGTACACCCCAAGAGGTGCCCAAGTTCGAGACGCCCTAGCTTGGGCTGCACAGATCGACGAGAGCGTGCAGCTCTTTGGTGACAGACTTGAAATCCAATTTGCGAGCCACCACTGGCCTATCTGGGGACGTGAGAATGCTTGTGAGTACATGCTTAAACAACGAGATCTCTACAAGTTCATCCACGATCAAACGCTGCGCTTAGCAAACACTGGATCCAACAAGGAGGAGATCGCAGAGCGAGTCAAATTACCAGATAGCTTGGGACACGAATTTTCCAACCGTGATTATTACGGGACGGTCCACCACAACAGTAGAGCTGTATACGTTAAATACCTTGGTTATTTCGACGGAAATCCAGCAACGTTGTACCCGCTCCCTCCGAGCGAGGTAGGTGCCAAGTATGTCCAGTTTATGGGTGGCGCTGATAGTGTTGTCGAAAAGGCTGACGTTAGCTTCCAAAGCGGTGAGTATCGCTGGGTTGCAGAGGTTCTAAACCATGTTGTCATGAGTGATCCAGAACATATTCCCGCTCGGTCCCTACTAGCTGACACCTATGAACAACTCGGCTATCAATCTGAATCTGCGCCATGGCGGAACTTTTACCTATGCGGTGCGCTTGAACTTCGCGAAGGTTTACCAGAAGGGTCAGTATTCAAGGCAAGTGAAGGCATTGCGCGTGGGATGCCGTTAGAAAACTTGTTTCGGTTGATGGCTGTACGCCTCATTCCGGATGTGGTGGCAGAGGTCAATATGTCCATCAACTTTGAGATGACAGATCTCGACGAAAACTGGCTGCTAACTATCGAAAATGCCGTACTAAACGCCTGGCCTGATCGTCAGGCTGTCCAGCCGACGGTCGCGATCACAGGTTCTTCGGTAGACATCAAAATGATGTTCTTGGGCCTCACGAGCGCCCTGGATCTCATCGGAAGTAACAAGTTAGTCGTCACTGGAGACATCGCATCTCTGGCTGGCATGAACGAATGGTTTGCAACTTTCTCGCGTCGCTTTCCGATCGTTACGCCGAGACCGATTGAGGGGTAAGCAGCTTCATCACAAGGCCTACGCCGCTGACGGCAACGCCAATCAGGAACAACATCGTGTTCGATGGAGGATCGGAAAACACCAAACTCAAGTCTGGGGTGGCGATCAAGAGGCCGCCGACACCGATGGCTATGCGCTGTAAACTTGTGATCTCGCCGACGCCAGAAACAAAGCTCTGCAACGCACCCACGATAAGCCAAATACCTATCAAACACTCAACGATGCTAATCAATATCGTCTGCCAATCACCTTCTAGAATAAACGTTACATCGAGCACGAATATGAAAGGCACGAGATAGATAATGCTACCGAGTCGCATTGCAGACAAGCCAGTCTCAAGCGGCTTGGCATCGGCAATGGAGGCCGCAGCGTAGGCACCTAAGGCTACCGGCGGCGTAATGTAGGACAGCATCGCCCAGTAAAGAATAAACAAGTGCGCAGAGAGCGGCACTAGATCTTGACCAACCAGGGCTGGCGCTAAAACCACAGCTAGAAAGATATACGCAGCGGTGACAGTCATCCCAATGCCGAGGACAAAACTCGTTAGCGCACCCATGAGCAGGAGGATACCCAACTCGTCTCCCGCTATGCTGAGTAAGTCGTTGACGAGCGTTCCGCTGAGACCTGTCAACGACAGTGCGCCAACAATGAGACCCACACCAGCTAGAATAACAATCAGTTCAATCAATAGTTTGCCAGTCATGAACAGCAGGTCTCTAAGACCCCGCCAGTCCAGCCGATGGTCAGCCGAAAACTGATTCAATATCAAAAGCGCCGCTGTCGCGTAGTAAGGCGCTAGCGCCTCTCGCTGCAGAAAGATCAGCAAGAAGACGAGTAGCCCAAACGCGCCAAGGTAAAACCACCCTTTCGCAATGGTTTGTCCGAGCCGCGGTATTTCATCTGCGTCAAGTCCATCAAGCTGCTCTTTACCTGCATATGCGTCGATTTGCAGATACAGACTCACAAAATACAACAACGCCGGTACCGCAGCGGCAATCGCAACCTCTGAGTATGGTATCTCTAACAAAGTTGCCATGATGAACGCGGTCGATCCCATTATGGGAGGTAACAAGACCCCGCCCGTCGATGCACAAGCCTCGACTCCACCCGCAATTCTTGGGGACATGCCCGCTTTTTTCATCGCCGGAATGGTCAATTGCCCGGTCGTCAACACGTTTGTGACAACGCTACCACTCATAGACCCCATCAAACCTGACGACACGATTGCTACCTTTGCCGGCCCACCACGTTGACGACCAAGTAGTGCAAACGCGAGGTTTAGAAAAAAGGCACCCCCTCCCGTGTGCTGAAGTACGACCCCGAAAACGACAAATCCGATCACAAGATTTGCAAAAGCCTGAAACGGCAAACCAAATATGTTTTCTATGCTAATCGCATGGTACGCAGCCGTGTCTTGCCATCCGGCGGGTAGTCCTGACAAGGGACCGGGCATAAATTCTGTATAGATTGGTAGTAACGAGAAGACTGTTGCGATGACACACAGGGCAAGCCCACCAGCGCGACGAAGTGCTTCAATGACAAGTAGCCACAAAACTAGACTTGAGTAGACCACCCATTCGGGCGCGCCAAACTCCCAAGCTTCGTCCAAGGCAGTTTCAGCCGACAGAAACAAAGTCACCAAGACCCCGATGGCTGCGATGACAAGGACGCCGTCAATTACTTTCTGGCGCGGGTAAAGCAAGTAAACCGGTGGCAATAGGATGGCAAAGAGACCGTAGAAGTATTGCGACTCGACTCGAACAAACGCACCAAGCCATTGTTCACCACCAAACACACGGAGCGTGTCCATCGCAAGTAATAAGGCAAGGATGGCCAAGACTGCCACGCCCCATCTAGTCGCTAACTCCCAGCGACTTTGCACATCTGAATTCAATGTCGACAAGCCTACTGGGCCTCGCCTTTCGTCCAGATCGGATCCAGCCCTTCCTGCTCTAAAGCTTGCGCCCGTAGCGCGTACCAGTCGGCATCGCCTCCCCCGGCACTACGATGCTTTTGCCAGGCTTCGGCCAAGATCGCCTGGCGCGCTAACAAGCCTTCATTGTGATCATCCTCAGGCTGTCCCCAGGCACCGATAGACCTAAAGTACTTAATGGCGCCTTCATGAAAAGGTACCTCCCATTGAAAGACTTGCCGGTCCAATGCCCAGCCAATGCCACCAGGGTCGGCGTCTTTGTACTCGTCGTAGTGCGTGTGAATCACTTTTGCCAGATCATGTACAAGATCAGCTTTTTGATCTGCTAGCGTGATAAGCAATGGGTAGGGATAGGTGGCTCCTTCATGCGGCGACTCAACAGAAATTGCTGCACCCCGAGTTGCCATATGAGGAGTGAAAAAAGGCGTGACCGCGTTCATACGCTCCCAACAACCTGTATCTGCGTGCGGCGCTTTCGGCCAAAAAATACCGCGAGGTGACGCTTCGAGCTTTCGTGTTGGACCGGACACGGTATTCGCGTAGGCCGCATCCACTTGTCCGTTGACGGCCCCTGTCCACATGGCAGCGTAACCTGGGAAGTCCACTCGCTTTACATCGTCCCAGGTCAACCCGCCACATGCTAAGAACGCTTGAGTTGGAATGTTGATTGCTGGTGCACCGCGAACATACGGCACTCGTTTCCCCCGCAAATCGGCATAGCTCTCAATGCCCAAATCAGCTGCTACCCCTAAGGCTTGGTTCGAGTCGCCGTAGGACATCATTACGATGCGGAGTGGTAACGGTCCCCACTTATCCGACGCAAATTGAAAGACGCCTTCCTGCGCAAAATAGGTTGCTATCCCGTTCGCCGAGAACTGTACGCGCTTGCGCACCAATGGCAGCAGTCTTGAAACATCATTCTTGCCAGGGACGACTCGTAAATTCACATCGTAATGATCCTTGAGCACCTTACCGATGGCGACGGCTTGGTTATAGCCGGTTGTGCCGAGGTTATAAGCGCTCCACGCCATTGTTCGACCTAGTTGCAATTCTTCCGCCTGCGCGAAACCGGACAATGCAGCGAGCATTAGCATCATTCGCGTTAAACGAATTTTTTGAGTGCGCAAAATGGTCCTCAACTAACTTTGGTGTGGCCCGGCAGAGTAGGGCTCTGAGACGTGACGGTCAACGGGTACAGAGTCCCTTACCCACATGGATGACTTTGTGCCAACCCCTGATTTGCATACGCTGCAAGCAACTGTGTTTTAATATCTGCGCTAGCAAAATTTATCCGTGACAAGCTACTTATAGGGAGCAAGTTATGTCCACTATCACCATCAAAGCCCCAGCCGGTCCTATTGTCGGTCGAGAGAAGAACGGCGCCCTACTCTTCGCTGGGATCCCTTACGCTGAAGCCCCAGTAGAGGGCTTGCGCTTTTTGCCACCGGTGCCAAAACGGCTATTTAGTGAGCCGTATGAAGCGTTCAAATTTGGGCCCGCTGCACCACAAACTCCAACGGGTGGGATGACAGATAGTGCGCCAGTCCGCTGGAGCGAAGAATGTCTCAGCCTAAACGTCTCCACCCCAGCAATCGACACAATGGCCCGTCCTGTGCTCGTTTGGATACACGGTGGGGGCTATCGCACAGGCCAGAGCTCAATCCCCTGGTACAGTGGTATCCCGTTCGCTGAGAACGGCAACATAGTCACGGTGTCAATCAACTATCGGCTCGGTGCACTTGGGTTTACTGACCTCAGTCATCTAGGTCCGGAATACGAGAACTCGTCGGTTAATGGCATTCTGGATCAGATCGAAGCCTTGAGGTGGGTGCAAAAAAATATCTCCGCTTTCGGCGGAGACCCCGCCAAGGTCACCATCGCAGGCGAATCAGCCGGTGGGTTTAGTGTCGCTACGCTGCTCGGCTGTCCTGAAGCGCAAGGACTGTTTCACCGCGCTATCCCGCAAAGTGGTGCCGCCCACCACACCCTCTCAGCTGAAGCGTCGCAAAAAGTAACCCAGCACTTTCTCGATGCGCTCGGTCAGAGCGACGTTATCGGTCTACAAGCTGTTAGCACACAGGAAATTCTTGATGCGCAAAACACTACGACCCAACATTTCGAATCAGGTGCAGGGATTAACAATGGCCTTGGGACCACAGTCTCGCCTTTCTATCCAGTGCACGGCACACCGGCTCTACCACAAAGCCCACTCGAAGCAATTCATGCGGGAGTCGGAGGCGAAGTTGCTGTGTTAACCGGAACCAATGCGGATGAAACAACCCTTTTTGGCTACGGCAAGGTAGATAGATCTAAGTTGGATCGGATCGCGGCCGGATACAACGCTACAGAAGTACTTGAACGCTATCGCGAAACGAGACCCGAAGCCTCAGACGAAGAGCTTCTGATCGCCATTACGACGGATCACATGTTTCGAATTCCAGCAGTACGACTGGCAGAAGCTCGCGAAGCACATACGCCTGATACGTGGATGTATTTGTTTAACTGGCAAAGCCGCGCCTTCAATGGCCGACTGAAAGCAACTCATGCCTTGGAGATCCCATTCGCTTTTAACACGCTGAGTGCCGCAGGTGTCGACGCTTTTGTCGGCCCCGGTGAGTCACCACAACCTTTGGCAGATACGATGCATGCTGCCTGGATCGCTTTTATTCGTGACGGTGATCCCGGCTGGGCGCGATATGACATTGGCACACGAGCCACTATGATATTTGACGAAGCTTCCAAGCAAGTTGATAACCCCGCAGCCGAAGAGCGCGAAGCATGGACGGGTGTGCGTTGAGGACCATTAGCAGAAATATCCTCTTGGCTGTTGTTGCGCTAACGTTGTTTGCATGTTCGGAGAGCGAAGAAATAACACCGGCATCCGAAGCGCCTGACGCGCTGCCAGAAAAGCCAATGCCGCCCGGTTTTCTGGACGAGCCACCACCGCCACCCACTTCCGCTACAGCAATTCTATCGGGAGGGACCTTACTGTTACCCGATGGCGGCGAGATTCCCGACAGCTTGGTGGTAATCACAAACGGAGATTTAGTCGCTTGGGGTACACGTGGAGCAGTTGACGTGCCCAATGACTCAATTGGCTTTGACTTGCGCGGCAAGTGGATCGAACCGATCGCGTTAGACCCACAAGCACAAGCAGCACTAAGAATTGCAGACCAAGATCCGCGTGTAGATAGCTTTAACGGTACATACGTAGGCGGCTACGAAGACGGCACATTAACGCTACCCGAGCCGGAGGACTAAACATCTTCGCAGCCCAGAATCAAACGGCTCTACAGGGCGTGCAACTTCACCGGTAAGTGGGTGTACCCTTTCACAAAAGTTGAAGGGGTGCGCTCTGGCTCGCCGACAACTTCGACGAAACTAAAACGCTTCATGATCTCTTCCCACAACACACGTAGCTGCATTTCTGCAAGCCGGTTACCCATACATCGGTGGATGCCAAACCCAAAAGAAAGGTGATGTCGCGGCGTTTTACGATCGATGATGAAATCGTTAGGTCTGTCGATGGCTTCTTCGTCTCGATTACCCGAGATATACCACATAACAACTTTGTCGCCAGCCTTAATCGTTTTACCGCGAAGTTCCACATCTTCGTTCGCGACACGACGCATGTGGCTAAGCGGTGTCTGCCATCGAATGATCTCAGGCACCATGCTAGATATGAGGTCGCGGTTCTGTCGGAGCTTCTCATATTCCGCGGGATTCTGGTTTAGCGCCAAAACGCCGCCGCTGATTGAATTCCGCGTGGTGTCGTTGCCACCGACGATCAATAGAATCAAGTTGCCGAGAAACTCCATTGGTTGCATCTCTTTGGTGTTTTCACCGTGAGCCAGCATGGATATCAGATCAAGACCCGGATCACCTTCTTTGCGTTCTTGCCAAAGACGCGTGAAATACTCTAAACATTCCAACAAGTGTTTGCGACGTTCCTCAACTGATACAAGTTCTGGGCCTGCCGTGGCCACGTCCGACCAGAAAGTCAGCTTTCTACGCTCTTCAAACGGGAAGTTAAACAACGTGGCCAACATTTGGGTCGTCAGCTCGATGGACACGGTGTCCACCCAGTCAAACGTTTCTCCCACAGGCAGGGAGTCCAAAATTTTGGCAGCACGTTCGCGAATCGTGCCTTCCAATGCCGCAAGATTTCGGGGCGCAACCACAGGTGTTACCGTCGCCCTTTGCACATCATGCTTTGGTCGATCCATCGCAATGAACATGGGCGTTTGGAATTCTTTAGCTGACTCGAGTTGCGACTTAAGCGGACCTATCGTGATGCCGCCTTCGGATGAGAATAGATCGTTGCTCTTGTCCACGTACATGATGTCGTCAAATTTCGTGATCGACCAGTACGGACCATAGTCACTATCTTCCAAGAAATGGACAGGGTCTTCTTTCCTTAGACGTTCAAAGTATTCCCAAAGTTTGTCTTGTTGGAATATCTCTACTTTTGCTGGATCAAGCGTCTCCAACGGCAAGCTATATGGGTCTGGTACAAAAACTTCAGACTCATCTTTTAGAACGCTACTCATAGTTCACCCAATTTTTAATCAACGGCATTCTAACACAGGCGCGTGCATCCCCATGACCATGCATGTTGAGCTGTGTTAGTTCTTTGTAAGTGCCGCCAAACGGCGATCCATGGCTGGGGGCTTCGTTTCTAGTCCCGTCTGGTGCGCTGCAATTTTGTCCTGGATCATTTTTACAATCTTGGGGTTTGCAGCGCGGACATCGAACCGCTCAGACGGATCTCGACCCAAATGATGCAATATGGGCTGAGCATGAATAGTTAGCTCAGGTGGTTGGCCATAGGCGCCTTCGGTTCTCAAGTGCAGCTTCCAAGGTCCAACGCGATAAGCAAATAGCTCCCCAGCTCTATAGTAGGCAAGTTCTTCTCGCGGTGAATCAGCTCCGCGGAAAAGCGTTGGTGTCAGGTCAAAGCCGTCGACACCCGCGCTACCCGAGACGCCAGTGAAACTCGCAACGGTTCGGTACAGATCTAGCGTTGAACCTATATCGCTCACAACACCGGGCTGAATTTTACCTGGCCAGCTAAAGATACCAGGCACACGCATCCCACCCTCAAAAGTCGTCCCTTTGCCCATGCGGAGAAGTCCAGCCCGACCACCTTCGATTAACATCGTCAACCAAGGTCCGTTGTCCGAGGTAAAAACAACCAAGGTGTTTTCCAGTTTGCCAAGGTTAGTTAACGCGGTTTCTATTTGGCCAACACTCCAATCGATCTCCTCTATTACGTCGCCATATCGACCACCAAGACTCTTACCAACAAAGTCATCGCTGCGAAACAGCGGGGTATGCGGCATGGTGTACGGCAGATAGACGAAAAATGGTTCCTTACCCGCACGACGGATAAAGTTGATTGCCTCTTCGGTGTAACGCTTGGTTAACGTTCGCTGAACTGCCGGTCGTTCAACAATTTGTTCAACGGACTCGCTACCGTCAGAAGAACGAGTGCTTCGAATCAACGGCACCAACCAAGCGCCTGGTCTCGGCTCAGCGTAAAGAGCTCGACGCTGCGTAGAGATCTTGCCTATTTCTTCCAGTTGCCCCGTTTGGCGCAGGCGAATCATGCCATCCAGATCTGGACCCTCCTCCCAATCCATATCGTTTGAGTATGGAATACCAAACCACTCATCGAAGCCGTGCCGGGTTGGCAACGCGTGAGATCGATCACCGAGATGCCATTTACCAAAAATTCCAGTTCTATATCCAGCCTCGCTCAACAACTCCGCCAATGTTATTTCTTCGTCAGCAAAGCCGCCCTCTTCATCAGGAAAGTAAACTCGAATCTGTCGGCCGTATTCGCCCGTTCTGACTGGATGACGACCGGTGAGGAGCCCAGCCCGACTGGGCGAACATACGGGTGCCGCGGAATAGAAATCCGTCCAGCCTTGGCCACCCTGTGCTAGGGCATCAAGGTTTGGTGTTCGTATATAGGGATGCCCATAGCTACCCAAGTCACCGTAGCCGAGGTCATCCGCGAACAAGATCACAACATTCGGTGGCGCTTCTTCGACTTCCGCCATCAACGGTGCGGCAGTAAGCAGAGCCGACACAGTTACCAGTACAACCCAAAGCCCGTTTATAATTCTCACCCTTTTCCCTCTCTGAACAGTGGATACACCTATGGTTCTCAACGGCGTCAAAGTACTCGACCTTACTCGCGTGGTCGCAGGACCAGCATGCACCCGAACGCTCGCTGACTATGGTGCCGAAGTTTGGAAGATAGAGCCACCTGATGGCGACTTAATGCGCCGGGGCGTGCCCAAAGCAAATGGCGTCGCTTTAACTTTCGCCCAACAGAACGCTGGCAAACGACATCTCTGTGTAGATCTCAGAAACCAAGGAGGACAGGATTTAGTCATGGGCTTAGCTACTAAAGCAGATGTTGTTGTCGAAAATTATCGGCCCGGCGTTGCTACGCGTCTGGGGCTTTCGTACGAAGACATCAAAGCCGTCAATCCCGGGGTTGTGTATTGCTCGATCAGCGGCTACGGCCAGACTGGCTCAGCGAGTAATCGTCGAGCCTACGCCCCCGTCATTCATGCAGAGCTTGGACTGTTGCATCTAAACGCTCGGGAGAGAGGCACAGAGCCTCTACCTGAGTCGGTTTCACACGCTGATTTCGCCGTTGGTGCTCAGGCCGCAAGCGCCATCCTGGGTGCGCTTTTTAACAAAGAACGTACAGGTGCTGGTTGTCAGATCGATGTCTCCATGGCGGAAACGATGCTGGCTACAAATGAATACGCGGCTGTTGAGATCAATGGCGGATTTGGCGATGAAATCAGTCCCTTTCGGCCTGGAAAAGCTGCCGTTGTGCAACTGCGCGATGGCACATACGTACAAATCCCCGGCAATCCGACAACTTGGATATTTGGCATGGCGAAGGCGCTCAACAAAGAAGCAGACATGGCAGAGCGTGGCTGGTTTAGCCCAAAGGAGACACAGTTACAAGAAGGCGCGGTCAAGGAGCTCATGCAAATGTGGGCACAGGAATACGATCACGTTGCGGAGTTTGAATCTGCATTGGATGCAGCGCGAGTCCCGCTAGGCACAGTTAAAGCAGTCGCAGATGTACCTCAGGAAGCGTGGGCACAAGAACGCCAAGTTTTTGTGGAGATTGACGTCAACGGCGAACGCCGTTTGATCCCACGGTCACCGGTTAGATTTAACAATGAACTGGCTGGACCAAGCGAAAAGCTAGGCGCAGGTTCCGCGCTTCGCGGCGCCCACAACCGTGAGACAATCGAGCGAGTTCTTGATTTGAGTCCGGCAGAATTAGACCGACTTGAAAAGGAAGGTATCCTGCAGGCCGAGAAGGATTAAGAGACAGATTAAGAAACGAATCCGTCCAGACTCACCTACCTTGGCCTGACTCAGATAAAGAGCGGCAGTGTTGCAAACTCGCCATGTAGCACGCTACTAGCGTCCGCTTTTAGCCAGTCTTGCACCATCGTCGCGTAGACTTGTCTAAAGTCAGCTGTGTGTGCCAAATTGTCACCGTCGACCAGATTCGTCAAACTCGGCAATTCACCATAATGACCACCATCTACGCCAGCGCCGATAACCCACATGTCATTGGCGCTACCGTGATCCGTGCCGAGATTGGCGTTTTCAGGAACTCGGCGACCGAACTCTGAATAAACAAGGATCGCTACGCGGTCAGATAGCCCAAGCCTTTCGAGATCGCGCACAAATCCATGCAAGCCATCGCACGCGTAGCTGAGCAGTCTTCGATGTAGAGCAGGCTGTTGTACGTGCGTATCAAAAGAATTGTTGCGGAATGAAACGTGGTAAAGCTGAGTCGGCAAACCAGCCGAGATACAAGCTGCAACCTTGGGCAAATCCATCGGGGCGATACCGTAGTCAACATCAGTGCTGTACTTAGTCCACGCATTGCGAATCAGCACGGACGAAGCCTGCGCGCTCTGATCTACTGATCGAAGGAACGCGTGGTTTTTGTTATGGGCATGCTCCGGACTTGACTCGGTCTCCTGGTTCGCATCCATCCAAGCATGGCGCTGAAACCGTTCGGGATCGTCAAAGACAACCGGGGTATGCACCTTGCTCTTCACGGCAAGCGACTGTCGGTTTGCAACGTTGATTAGCATGTTGTCACGATATTGCGGATTGAGCTGGTCCGCGACGCGTCCAAGCCAACCAAATTCATCACCTCGATGAGGTACGCCAGTGTGCCAATACGCCATAGAGGTAAAATGCGAATAGGATGGCTGCTCATAGCCACAACCATGGACGACAGCAACTTGGCCGTCTTGCCACAACCGATGTAAACCGAGCATTCCAGGATTGAGTCCAAAGTGATCATCAATCTTAAGCAGGTCTGAAGCGTCAATACCAATTGTTGGTCGATGTTTGTAGTAAGCGTCGTCACCGTAAGGGACAAAAGAATTCAGCCCATCGTTACCACCCGACAACTCAACGACCACCAATATCTTGTCACCAGACTTTTGCGCTGACAGCAGACTTGGCGAAAGTAGGCTTAGCGTTGTAAGTCCAGCGCCTTGTAAAAGTGTTCTGCGATTAATCTTCATATTCCCTCTCTCACCAACCTCATCCGAGTTGATATTCTGGCAGGCTCAGCATGCGATGTAATAGTTTACGCAATGGTTCCTCCGCAAAACTTAGCGAACTCAAAACATCTCTCGAGCCTAGCTCGGCAGCCAGAAAGTTCGCCAACGTACTCAACGTATCATCACTCAGCGAGACACTAAAAAAACGCGTCGCCAGACTTTCTACAACTTGTTCTGGTGTGCCCAGTTCGCGACTTTCAACGTATGACGCCAAATTGATGGGTGCCATTGTTCGCGGTATCGGTTGCACACGTTCAATAGCCATTTGCCAACCACGCATGCTGCCAAGGCGAGTGTTAAAGGCCTCGTCCCGGTCAGCCAAGAGATTGGAGGCAGCCATCATCCCATCCTCGGAGACGCCAGTCGGCTTGGTGGCAGCGGAGATACTCATACCTTGCCTTAGCCTATCCTGTACGTTGACCACTTCACCCAGAAACGGATATCTATCCGGAGGGATAAAACCAATGTCTGGAAACAACACGTCCAACACAAAATTGGAACGCTCGAACATCAAGCTAGGCGTAATCCAACTCCGACCCTGACTCCAGCCAGCGACTGTAGGTGGGTGCATTAGCCGTTGGCCGAGCGACCCGGTCGAGATATTAAAGTCCGGTACACCCGGAACTTTATCGAGGCCCAATTTACGATAGGTGCTAACAACCATCTCCACCGGGCTTTTAATACGAGACCCTATGTTATGGCCCGCATAAAAATCACGACTTAGAAAGAGCGCAGAAAGATAGCTGCCGACGTCGTATTCAACAGAACGGAATAAATCCCCAAGCTGTCCTTCATCATCTTGACCAAGATCTTCATTAACAAAGTAACGATAAAGCTTGGCGGCGATGAAGTTCGCTGTCGCAGGTTGTGACAAGATGATGTCGATGACGGCGATGCCATCAAAAGATCCTTGTTGTCCTAGGAAACTTTTTTCGTCGGTATCATGGTTTTCTTGGTCCACATGAAAAGACAAGTTGTCTACATTCCATCCAGTGAACGCTCGGGCAGCTTCTTGTACATCGATCTCACTGTAGTTGCCGACACCCATGGTGAAGAGCTCCATGATCTCCCGAGCAAAGTTCTCATTGGGAGAATCCTTGGTATTCACCCCGGCATCCAAAAACACCAACATCGCAGGATCCTGGGACATGCTGACGAGAAGGCTTCGAAAATTGCCAAGCCCGTTGGCGCGAAGGGTTTCCAATTGTAGAAGCATCTTGCGGTAGTCGCGTACTTTGTCTTCGTTGGTCGCAAAGTGCCCATGCCAAAAGAGCGCCAACTTGTCCCGAAGTGGATGATCTGTAGTGAGCATTTGTTCAGCCCACCAGTACGCCACCCTATCTGTCTCCAAACGACTTACGCGCAACCAATAGAAAAACTTATTTACTACAGGTTGCAGTGGTCGATTGCCGCTTGCTTTTACCTTCACCCCTAGCGCATGGCCTTGCTCTTTCGCAAGTTTAGTAGTTGCAGGACGACTGGGCGGGAATGGATCAAGCCCGGGCTCAAACACGCCTGAGTGTGCAAAATCTGTCTCTTCAGATGTGCTGCCACCCTTGAGCACACGCTTCACAGCTGACTTTGGCGATTGCTTAGCGAGACGCGCAATTTCGTCTGGGGAACCACCAAACCCAGCCCGCGACAGCAAGTGACCTACTTTGACACTATCCCATTGCGACTTGTCGATCGGGGTGAGGTCTAATTCGGCGTAAACGCTGCTGCTGGCGAGCGCCAACACAGCCACGATCGTGAGTTTCATCTTTATTCTCCCAAGCACACAGCTACCCTACCATTCCTATCCTTTCCCGCCTATTCAAGCGCGTGCAAGGAACTGGTTGAACAACCCTTCCGGCTCTCCCCCGAACCGCGTAAACTACGGGCCACAGAAGTACCTATAACCTAAATTCGCTCTCGGAAATCGGGAACCAAAGGGGAACTCAATGGCTCAGTCAAATACCGCACTCGCTGCCACACGCAGACGCTTTGTCCAATATGGGACCATGCTCGGCGTGGGCGCGCAGGCTTTTTTGCAAACCCGCGACGTCCGCGCGTCAGTTCTAGAAGGCCAAGAGGCAGCTGGCCTCGCACAGGCTTGGCCTAGTATGCAGTACCGTAAACTCGGGAACACAGGCCACAACTCAAGCCGCTTGGTCTTTGGCTGTGGTGCGACGCTCTCTCGCGAGCCGCATGACGATCTCCTGAACACTGCGTTCGACGCCGGTGTAAATACTTTTGATGTGGGCTACAAACACTACTATGCCGATGCCGAGAAGCACCTCGCGCCGTTCTTGAAGAAGCGTCGCGACGACATCTTCCTTATTTCAAAAGCTCGCGTTGAAGTCGAATTAGAACAAGAAGAAGAGATCACAGTAGCCCAAGCCAAAACCGCTGCGAAGAGCTGGAGTGATTATCTTGACGAGAGCCTTGGCCAGATGGGCATCGACCACGTCGACGCATACTACTACATGGCGACCTACGACGTTTCGGTCGTGAAAAACGAAGAACTCCATCGCGCTTTCGAAAACGCAAAAGCCGCTGGCAAAGTTTCTCATCTTGGCTTGTCTACTCATCAGAACGCCGACAAGGTGCTCAAAGCCGCGATCGAAACAGGCTGGTTTGATCTCGCAATGATCGCGATCACACCCGGTGGTTGGTACGACTGGGAGGATCGATCGATTCTGGAAGGCACACCGAAGATGGTCGAACTCGCACCACTGCTACAAGAAGCTCGAGATGCTGGTATTGGCTTGGTCGGCATGAAAGCCGGTAGATTCCTGGCCGGTCGCAAGTGGCTTGGCTGGGGCAATCCCGATGCCTTCAACGAGTACTACGATGACGAGCTCATGCAGGCTAAGTTGTCTGCATTCCAGAAGAGCTACCGGTTTGTGCTTGAAAACGGCTTGGATGTAGTCAACGCGGATATGCAGACCCTACTGCATCTCAAAGAGAATTTTGTCGCTGCGGCAACCTCTAACGACTACTCAAATATTGCCTAAGGCCCTCTTCTACCAACCTCACTGTGGGCTGGCAGGTGACATGAACCTGGCAGCCCTCCTAGATCTAGGCGTACCGGAAGCGCACTTGCGCACAGAGCTGGCACGTCTGCCGATTCAAAGTGAGTACCAGATAGACGTTAGTCCAGCGACGAAAATGGGTATCTCAGGCACGCACGTTAAAGTGCACCACCAAGATGCACATGACCATCGTCACCATGCCACCATCGTTAAGATGATCAAAGATGCTGCCTATGCACCTGGTATTGAAAAACGCGCACTAGAGATCTTTCAAGCGATCGCGGACGCAGAAGGAAAAATTCATAACGTCCCACCCGAAAAAGTCCACTTCCACGAAGTCGGCGCAGTTGATTCCATTATTGACATCGTTGGTGCCGCGATCGCCATCGAGCACATCAACCCTGACATCGTTCTCTCCAATCCCATCGAAGTGGGTGGTGGGTTTGTGAATTGCGCGCACGGGAGATTCCCCGTCCCCGCTCCGGCAACACAAGAACTTCTGGCAGGAGCCCCATGCACTTACGGCGGCGTCGATGGCGAGTCAACGACGCCTACCGGGGCGGCGATTCTTGGCGTCAGCGTGGATGAGTACTCCCCCAACGGAAGTTTCACGCCAACCAAAATTGGTTATGGTGTTGGTTTTAAGGACTTCGCCATACCAAACGTGGTTCGCGTCGTTCTAGGCGAATACCAAGAACGTGGGCAGACAAGCTCAGACGCCGAGCACGTCAAAATCGAAGCAAATATCGATGATATGAGCCCGGAGGCTTATGAGCCCCTGATGCAAACACTATTCGCAGCAGGCGCTGTCGATGTATTCATCACGCCTATCGTCATGAAGAAGAGTCGACCTGCGCATATCGTGTCTGCACTTTGTAGCTCCGATCAACAGCAAGCGGTCTCTGACGCACTCCTCAACCATTCAACCACAATCGGTTTACGCATCCTCCCCTTCGAGAAGCGCGTTCTACCACGAGACATTGTCGAAATGGATACCAGCTTAGGGTCAATATCCGTGAAGATTGTTACCCAACCAGATGGACGTAGGCGCGGCAAGGCCGAGCACGATGAGGTTTTGGCAATCGCAAACGCAAAGGGGATGGATTATCGCGAAGCGCAAGCCACAATCACCGGAGAGATCCGGCAGCGGCTTAAAGCCTAACGTCGACCTGGTTTCTTTTTGTAGCCCTGGAAGCCGCGCCGGTTTTTCTTGGGCGCTTTCTTAACGATGGCAACGGATGGACCACCACCACGGCTCGTCGTACGCGCTGCTTGTGGCACATCCATACCATTTGCTGGTTGTACGGAAACGGCCTCCGCCTGCCCCGCTGGCGCGAATTGTGAATTGCCGAAATGTACTTTGCCGTCAGCGTCGGTCCATCGTGCGATATCTTTGGCGTAGGCACCTGCAGAAGTCAAAAATACTAACACTAAAGTCAATAAAATCATTAACTTGTACATGATAGTTCGTCCCCCAACGAAGTATGCAAAATGCGATATTACGCTTTTTTAGGCGGATGAAAACCCGCAGTTTGTAACGACGTTGTCGCCCGTTCGGCCAAATTGCGCGCTTCGGGGCCATATCAGTCACCCGGCCAATCACCGATCAATCATCGATCAATCACCGATCAATCAACTAGTCAGTTCACGCTATCCGTGCGCTCGATTAGGTCAGTGAAATGGACCTAGCGCGATATTGCCACCCTAGGCGACCGCGCCTGCTGCTTTGAGGGCAGAGATTTCCTCTCCGGTCAAACCAATTCCAGCCAGAATTTCTTCAGTATGTTCACCGGGTGCGACTGCTGTTGCTGGAAGCTCCGGCGGTGTTCGTGAGAAACGTGGGGCTGGTGCTGCTTGTTTAACGCCATCCTGCTCGACAAAGGTCGATCGACCTGCATTGTGATCGTGACTTATCGCTTCCTCAAATGCCAACACCGGCGCATAACAAATGTCTGTGCCTAGCATGATTTCGTCCCATTGATCCCGCGTCTTCAATTTAAAGATACCCGTTAATTTATCTTTCAGTAACGGCCAATCCACACGACTCATCTGCTTTGGCAGATCACCATCAGTATCAAGACCGGTTTTCTCTAACAACAGTGCATAAAACTGAGGCTCGATGGAGCCTATGGAAATCCATTTGCCATCTGCTGTCTCATATGTGCCGTAGAAATGAGCGCCCCCATCTAAAAGGTTCGTACCTCGGTCATGAGACCAGCGATCTCCATTCATGATGCCGAATATCGCATTCATAAGTAGTGCAGAGCCATCGGTCATCGCCGCGTCGATGACCTGACCTTGGCCAGATTTTTCGGTTTCGTACAGCGCAGCAGCTATTCCGAAAGCGAGCAACATCCCGCCGCCGCCAAAGTCTCCGACTAAATTCAATGGTGGAACTGGTTTCTGTCCCTCTGGACCTATCGCATGTAGGGCCCCAGAAAGAGAAATGTAGTTAATGTCATGCCCTGCTGCCGAGGCCATTGAGCCAGTCTGTCCCCAGCCGGTCATTCGTCCAAAGATGAGCTTCGGATTTCGTGCTAGACAAACATCGGGTCCAAGTCCAAGACGCTCCATCACGCCTGGCCTAAAACCTTCTATGAGGACATCGGCGGTTTCGACTAACTTGAGAACTGTCTCAACACCAGCGTCCTGCTTAAGGTCGACGGCAACACTTTTTCTACCACGCGCTAAAATGTCTGTTGTGTTGGCAGCCTGGCCCGCAGAACCCGCTCGATCGACCCGAATGATCTCGGCACCCATGTCCGCAAGCATCATGCCGCAATAGGGACCAGGCCCTATACCTTGAAGTTCAACAACTCTTACGCCCGTAAGTGGTCCCATGGCTTCCTCCCAAAAAAATATGAGGATGTCTGGAACGAAACCCTAATGCAACTCATCCAAGGAGACTCTATGATGCCTGTTTCGATTTGTGAGGGATGCCGATGTCGGTAGGAATAGACATTGAGGAGCTGAAATCTCAGTTCCTTGATCTAGAATTTGATACGAAAGAATTTGAGCTTAAGCCAGAGAACATCCTCACTGTAGCGCGAGCATCTGGTGAAACGCGTCCAGAGTTTACTGACCAAAGCCACCCCGACTTTCAAGCACCACCCGCATTTCTGTGCAGTTTGGCGAGCGGCCGTCACTTGCCGCTAGACTTTCCCTCAATGGGTGGCATACCTATGGATGGGGGTAAGGCTGTCACCAAACACGCACCGGTGCGTCCGAATCAAACGTTGATCGGCAAGACTCACCTACACGACATCTACGACAAGAAAGGTCGCAGTGGGCGCATGATTCTCATCGTCGCCCGCATGGAAATTTACGACACAGATGACAATCATTTGGCTACCGCAGATTCGCGTATGGTCATTAGGGAGAAGCCCGCAACATGAGCATAAACACAGTCCACGACGTCGAATTTGGTACGGAACTACCGTCCTTCTCGCCAGATACAAGCATCGCAAGGACCGCAGAATTTGCCAAGGCTGTTGGCTGGGGAAACGGCGGTGGTCGCTTTGATGATCACGAGGCTGCTAAGAAGCAAGGTCTGCCGGGTGCGCTAGTACCAGGAATCATGGGTATGGGATTTTTGACCACGACTATCCATCAATGGAGCGCCGTTGCTGAGGTCGAACAGATAGACACCGTCTTTAGGGCACCGATGCTAGCTGACCAACCGTTAACAATTGGCGCCGTTGTCACAGATATCGACGAAGAAACAGGGCTCATTGAACTTGATATGACCCTCAAAAATGACCTAGATGAAACTCGTGTCTTTGGCACAGCCCGCGTTCGACTCCCTGTCGAGTAAAGACTGCAAAATTGTGACTGACTGAGGAACTAACATGGCGCTATGGCAAAAGAGTGCAATCGAACTAGCAAGCGGTCTTCGATCAAAGGAGTTTACCGCGGTCGAGGTCATGACGAGCACCCTAGCTCGCGTTGCCGACGTAAACCCAGGATTGAACGCACTCGTCGAAACGTTCCCCGAACAAGCACTTGCTCAAGCAGCAGCAGTTGATCAGAAGGTTGCCAGTGGGACAGATCTCAAAGCCCTAGATGGCATTCCCACGTCAGTTAAAGTGAATGTCGATGTTGAAGGAATGTCGAATAACAACGGTCTGCCAGCGCTCAGTGACAACATCGCACCCGGAGATTCCCCTGTTGTCGCAAATTTAAAAAAAGCGGGTGCGATCATCATCGGGCGAAGCAACACACCCGAACTATCGATGCGCGGCACAACCGACAATCCCCTATATGGCCTAACAAAGAGCCCGTGGGACGACCGGGCTTCACCGGGTGGTTCATCGGGCGGCGCAGGATCGGCATGTGCTGCGGGTCTTGGTCCCATTCACCATGGCAACGACATAGCCGGTTCGCTTCGTTTCCCTGCCTCCGCTTGCGGTTGTGCAACGATAAAGTCAGGTCTGGGACGTGTACCAGCGTTCAATCCATCTGCGAAAGCGGAACGAGGGCTTTTGTCGCAACTCATGTCCGTTCAGGGCGCTATCTGCCGGGAAGTTAAAGATGTCCGGCTCGCTACAGAAATTATGGCAGGTGCCGATCCGCGCGACCCTTGGTGGATGCCAGTACCGTTTCACGGCCCGACCCTGGACAATCGCAAGATCGCTTTCACTAAAGAAAGCCATGGCTATCCCATTCACCCTGACATCCTGTCAGGTCTCGACAACGCCGCCGATATGCTGCGCGACGCAGGCTACGATGTTGTGGAAACAGATGTTCCCTCAGTGCTTCCCGCCGCGAAAGCTTGGTTTAGCGTCGCAATTCGGGAGGTCAAAGATGGACTTGACCCAATCGCACAACAGTTCGGCAGTGAGACCATTCAACGGATATTCAACTACTACTACGAAATCTCTGAAATGGTTGACCACGAAGGGTATATGTTGGGCGTCGGCGAGCGGACCGGCATCGTTCGAGAGTGGAACGTTTTCTTAGATGAGTACCCATTGATTCTCACTCCGTTTCTCATGCGTCCCACGTATGATTACGATTATGACGAGACCTTCGAAGGCGCCAAGGACATATTTGATTCGGCGATCTACAGCTATGGTATTAACTATATGGGATTGCCTGCCGGTAGTGTGCCGATCGGTCTTGTCGAAAACCGACCTGCTGGATTGCAGATCGTAGGGCGGCGTTTCCGGGAAGATCTGGTACTGGACGCGCTGGAGGCCATCGAGACACGTACAGGTGTGCTCACTCACACGCGCTGGTAGATTGCGATTAGGCGCTCACCGACAGCGAGCGAAATCCTCTAAAGTCCATACGCCTACTTCTTTCACTGTCAATAAGCTTAGCGTTTGGAAAGCGCTCTCGGAATTTGGTCAATGTTAGGGTGGCTTCCATTTTTGCCAAAGCCGCGCCGAGACAATGATGCACACCGCGCCCAAACGTTATTGAGCGGTCCGAAGCTGAGATTTGAAACTCGTCCCCTGCAGGAAAAACGTCTGGGTCGTGGTTTGCGGCACCAAGGAGAAGATTCACTACCGATCCTTTTTGTAATACCACGTCACGCAAGGCGATGTCTTCTTTAACAAACCGTCGCACAGCCAATACCGGCGAATCAAATCTCAAGCATTCTGCTACGATCGCCTCGGGCGTCGCTGAACCTTGCTCCTGCAACAGACTGTGATAGATCACGTTACTGATCAGATCAGTCGTTGTGAAATTACCGGCACCTATCAGCAAGCAGACCATGTCAATTATTTCTCTATCGTTGAGTTGCCCTTCTTCACTCTGCGCGACAGTAAGCCTGGAAACGAGGTCCTCCGCAGGCGTCTGGCGTCTTCGCTCGATCACCTCCACCATATAGGTTCTCAACTCACCATCTGCCGCCACTATGGCTTGCCATTGCTCAGCCGACGGCATCGGGTAACCCTGCATGAGCAACGTATCGGTCCAAGCTTTAAACTGTTCATGATCGCTACTATCCACGCCAATGAAGTCTGCGATCACAATCGTTGGGATTGGTTTGGATAGTTGGCTCACAACATCGAAAACTGACTCCGTGACTAGAGCCATCCGCTCATCAATCACTCGTTCAATTCGATCACTAGACTGGTGAACCAACTTTGGCGTAAAGGCTTTTTGCACGAGTTTTCTGAGGCGCTGATGATCATCTCCATCAAGATTCATCATGTCAGGTTCACGGAGCGTCACGGCATTGTCTGCTCGGGGATCCCGGCGTAGTCCAATCGATCGGGGATCAACTGATAATCGGTCATCCCGCAGTAAGCTATGGACAAGGCTGTATTGCGAAATTGTCCAAGACTCACCAAAAAAAGATTGGGCGTCTTTGTGGATTGGATCTAGACGCCTAAGTTTTTCGTAAATCGCGTAAGGATCTCGATAAAAGTCATCGTCAAAGGCGGTTAACTGCACGCCATCAGGTATCGTCAAACCCATCTCCCAACCTACAGATCGGCGCGCACGTTAACAGGTTGTCCGGGCAAAGAAATCTGAAAATAATTCGTTTGTTTTCTTCTTCGAAGTGCCTCGCAGAGCTCTACATGCACTATTTCTGTAGACCTATCCGATACTGTCCGGCCATCAGACGAGAAGAAACTAGATCAGTCACACTTTCAGGGGAGAGACCATCGGTCCTAACCCAGTGCTTATCTAGCCCTTCAATGGCTGCAAATTGATGATTCATTACCTCGACCATGTGAGTAGGTGCTGGGATCCCTGTTTCCACTTCGCGTTGCCTTGTGCGTTCTAGCGCTAGACCTAATTCAATATGGAGCAAGACCAGGTCGATATCTGAAAAGAATTCAGTAATTGTTGGAAACCACCAAGGACCAACGACACCGTCCAGATACACTCGATAATTAGCGGCAACGAATTCCCGAGATGCGGATAGAAAAGCGCGCACAACGGCAACATTTTGCGCATGCGAATCGGGCGTTGTGGGGTCAATCTTGTGTGTGACGTAGTCGTAGAAGTCATCTGTGTGCAGATGAATACCACGTGGATCAAGACTTGCGAGTGACCGAGCCAGCGACGACTTGCCGCTACCCGGACACCCGCTGATAAAGACAACCGATGAACTAGGTGCCATCGGTGACCGATCTATCTATACATGTGCGTGCCACCACAAATAGTCAATGCTTGACCAGTCATGTACGCGGACGCGTCTGAAGCCAAATAGACTACGATGCCTTCGAAATCTTCGGACTCACCGAACCGTCGTAACGGTGTTTGTTCAGTAACACGTTGCGCGGCTTCCGGGTTGTCCCAAAGCGCTTTGGCAAAGTCGGTTTTGATCAACCCAGGACAAATCGCGTTTACACGCACACCCTTGGGTCCCCATTCCACAGCCAAATTTCGTACCAGTGCAATGTCAGCAAGCTTCGATATGTTGTAGGTTCCCAAGGTCTCAGAACCAGCAAATGCCCCCGTGCTCGCGGTAATCATGATTGATCCACGTCCTTTCTCGAGCATATCTGGTGCAACCATCTGGCATAACCAATGGTTGGATCGCACGTTAGTTGCCATGACCTTGTCGAAGGCTTCATCGGGAATATCCGACATCGAGCCATAAAAGGGGTTTACACCTGCATTCGCAACCAACGTGTCGATCGGTCCAAGCCGGTCCCGAGTTTCGGCGACCAGATTTTCAAGTTGATCTTTGTAGCCAACATTACAAGCGATCCCGATAGCGCGCTCTTCACCGCACAGTTCGTTGATCTCATCGACAACTTGCTGGCATTGATCCGCCTTGCGGCTGGAAACAACCACTTTGCTACCGTGTTTGGCCAACCCGATCGCCATACATCGGCCCATGCCTTTCGAAGCCCCAGTGAGCAAAGCCACCCGCCCGCTCAGGTCAAAAATGTCTGTTGTTACACCCATAACTTCCTCCCTTATTTTCCTCAGACCCTTAAAATTCGCGTTACAGTTTAGCGCAACCAACAGCGCCTGCCATACTGTCTAGCCTTGCCAAGTCAGAATACCCTCACCCGTTAACATTGCAGCGCCTGGCATGACGCGTATCCGCCAGGGTGTTAACTTAAGCGGTAAATAACCGGGAGAATCCGGATTGTCCCACCCAGGAATCATCGCTGGGTCATAGCCAACAGGTTCTGGGCCGTTCTTAAGTGAATCCCAAACATATTTTTTTGTCTCCGCATCAGTCACCCATTCCGCACTGCATTCTGCGACGCAGGTATCTTGTTCTGGTGACCAGTAATTACAGGAGACGAAAGACGAATGTTCCAGATGGGCGACTTTGGTCGGCGTCGGTCCTGTAGCTATCCATCCCACCAAACCCGCATCGGTCTGTTCCCATATGGGGTGCAAAACGCGTGACCGTGGTCGACCCTTCTTGTCTACGGTCGCAACATTGCACCAAACGATTTTATGAGCCATCTCGATAAACGGTGCCGATATCTCTGCCAACGTGGTCACATGAGCCTCCTAACTGTCTCTGCGTATAAGTACGGCAGAATCTACCTCATTGATGTCAGTGTGCCCACAAAAAGCCATGGTGAGATCCAGCTCGCGGGAGATCAGGTCAAAACACTGGGCCACGCCACGTTCACCGTCCGCACCCAGACCATTCAAAAACGCTTTACCAATGAATGTCCCATCAGCACCAGCCGCCATAGCTTTAAACACACTCTGACCTGAGCGAATACCGCCATCGACAAACACTTCCACATCACCGGCAACTGCAGCGGCAATTTCTGGCAAAACATCGATGGTTGCCGATGCGCCATCGAGCTGACGCCCGCCATGATTGGAAACAATAATCGCGTCGGCACCAGCATCCACCGCGTGGCGGGCGTCTACCGGATCCATGATGCCCTTCAAAACAAGCTTGCCAGGCCACAAGGATCGGACCCACGCCAGATCTGCCCACGACAAGCTGGGGTCGAGCTGTTCGGCCGACCAAGCTGACAAGGATTTCAAGTTTTCCACGCCTTTAGCGTGACCGATGATATTGCCAAACTGATGATTTTTAGTCCCTAACATGCCAACGCACCAGCGTGGGTGCAACGCCATGTTAACTAGGTTTTTCAATGTTAACCTTGGAGGTGCGGTCAAGCCATTGCGCAAATCACGATGTCGTTGTCCAAGGATGTGTAGATCAAGTGTCACAACCAAAGCAGAACAATTAGCATCTTTCGCCCGCTGTATCAGGCGCGCAATGTAGTCGCGGTCTTTCATGACATAGAGTTGGAACCAAAACGGTTTAGAAACGGCCTGCGCTACCTGTTCAATCGAGCAGATACTCATGGTTGAGAGGATGAACGGGACACCAAAGTTCTCTGCCGCGCGCGCGGCGTGCAATTCACCATCCGCATGCTGCATACCCATTAGACCCGTCGGTGCGAGCCCAACGGGCATTGCACAAGCTTCCCCGAGCATTTCGCTACGTATACTTCGGGTCGAAATATCTACAGCTACACGCTGACGTAACTCGATTTCGCTATACGCCTGTTCATTGCGCTGGAAAGTGCCCTCACTCCAACTGCCGGATTCGGCGTAGTCATAAAACATCTTCGGCACCCGTTTCCGGTGCAGCTGCTTCAGGTCTTCAACACAAGTAACAACAGGCGCCATGTCGGCCTCAGCTTAAAGTCAGGGATGGGCTCATGGTACATTACGCGCAGCAATTCTGGAGCCGCAATGTCTGATCATCCCGCCCCTAATCATTCCGGTCCCGATCGTTCCGGCCCCGATCGTTCCGGCCCCCGGCCCCTTGACGGCTTTCGCGATGTCGAGTTGGGCCAACTTTTAGCAGGTCCTTGGGCAGGCACAATGCTCGCGTATTTCGGCGCAGAAGTGATCAAAGTAGAGCCACCTGGGCAAGGCGATCCGATTCGCGGCTGGCGGTTACTCGATGAGACTGGGACTGCTTATTGGTGGCGCTCGTTAGGGCGCAACAAGAAGTCCGTCACCGCGAACCTGCGGACAGACGAAGGGCGTAGCGTGGTCAAAAAAATAATGAACACCGCCGACGTCGTCATCGAGAATTTTAAACCTGGGACGATGGAAAAATGGGGTTTGGGACCAGAGGATCTCAAACCCGACAACCCTGACCTCATCTTTGCCCGCATCTCTGGCTACGGCCAAACGGGCCCGAATAGCACTAAGCCCGGGTATGCCTCAGTCACAGAAGCCTACTCAGGATTCAGGTTTGTGAACGGATTTCCGGGCGGTGTGCCAGTTCGCCCCAACCTATCGATTGGCGATACAGTCGCTGGTCTGCATGCTGTGCTCGGTATTCTGCTCGCTCTTATCGAGCGCAAACAGGGTCGATCTACCGGCGGCCAAGTGGTTGATGTCGCGTTATATGAAGCCATGTTCAATCTTATGGAAGGCATGGTCCCGGAATTCGACGGCGGGCAGGCAATCCGACAACCTTCAGGATCGACCCTGACGGGCATCGTGCCAACGAACACCTATCTTTGTGCGGACGACAAACATGTCGTCATCGGCGCCAACGGCGACTCGATCTATCGTCGTCTTATGGATGCGATAGGCCGTTCCGAAATGGCCACAGATCAACGTTATGCGGACAATGCGGGTCGAGTTAAACATGAGCCCTCAATCGATGCCGCCATTGCTGACTGGACCCAAAGCTTACCCAGTCACGAAGTGATTGCTCAGCTCGAACAAGCGGACGTACCAGTCGGACCCATCTACGCCGTCGACGATATGCTCGCAGACCCGCACTACCAAGCCCGGGAGCTCTTTGAAGAAGTCGAGACCCCGACTGGAAACCTTAAAGTCCCGGCGATCCTACCTAAACTCTCTTCTACACCAGGCCGTACTGAGTGGCCCGGTGGCGCTGTGGGAACACATACACAAGATATCCTCTCAGACCTTGGGCTAAGTGGAGAAGAGCTTAAGAAACTACAGGACGGCGGCCACATCTAAGGATCTGACCGGAGCGTGCATCACCTAATCATCGATGTTTTGAAAGAAATCGATATCGCGTTGTTCACCCTCAGGTACTGGCACTTCCACAATACGCTCTGGGACGTTATCAAATTCAAGCCGTAACGCCCGCGTCATCGTCGCGTGAAGTTCATAGGTACAGGTAATGTATGTGAGTTCAATTATCTCAACCTCTGAAAGATGTTCACGTAGCGCGGCAAAAGTGCCGTCCGCGACACGACCACCCTGCAGTACCAGATCATCGGTGTACGCAAGGACCGCGCGCTCGGCCGGTGCAAACAAATCGGTTGCAGACCAATGCGGAATTGCCTCGATTTGTTCTTCGCTAAAACCGGAAGCGCGCAACGCTTTGCAGTGTTGGGAGAAAACGAACTGACTACCGCGTGCAAATCCAGCTCGAGCCTGGCCAAGCTCCCGTAGTTTCGGATTAATTTTTCGACCCCGATCCCGGTAAAACTGAAAACCTGCAACCATGTGATGTAAACAGTCCGGCACTTGCGCAAACACCGTCCACCAATCTCCCGGTGTGCCTGTTGCTGTTCCGGGGTTGGCCACTGGGTCACGATCTGGACCGAATAAGGCATCGTAGAGTGGTATGACGCTGGCGTGCGCATCAGCGCGTGATATTTCTGTGAGTCGAGGCATGTGTGAATCCATTGGGCGTGTGTTTCTCAGTATCTACATTTCTCCCACCAACCTCTATAGTCGTCTCTCTGATTAGACGTTGAGGATCCAATCTCTTGGTACACTGGCAAAACTGGTCGGGCAAGCTCGAAAGCACGGCGCATTCGATACAATTTTTGAGAACTGAAGAAGACACCTGTGCGCTTGCTGAACATGCAAACGATAACGGTCTAGTCATACGTGCTGCAGGCGCGACACACAGCCACGCACCCCTCGTGAAAACGACCGGGATCGTGGCCGACCTGCAGGGACTGTCCGGCGTTATGTCAACCGAAACCGCCGACAACTCCGCTTGGATATGGGCAGGTAGTCGCATCTTCACTTTGGGCCGACCGCTGCACGAGGCAGGCCTTGCTCTGCACAACCAAGGTGACATTGATCAACAAGCCATCGCCGGGGCGACCGCGACGGGCACCCATGGGACCGGCCCTAAACTTAAGAATTTGTCAGCCGCAGTTCGCGGCATGACTATCGCAACGGCGAGTGGAGAACTGATTACCACGTCCCCAGATCGCAACCCGGATATCTTCACCGCAGCACGTCAACACCTGGGCGCCTTTGGCATCGTCACCCGTATCAAGCTTGAACTAGAACCAGCATACCGATTGAGAGAACACACTTGGCAGGCTGATTTGGATGAATTGCTAGAAAATTGGAGTGAACACGCCGAGCAGAATAGACACTTCGAATTTTTTTGGTACCCGCAAGAAGATCGAGGTCAGGCCAAGACCATAAATCCAACTACGGACGAACCGGAGTATCCGCTGGCAGCTGAAGGCGCTCGATGTGGATGGAGCTATGAAGTCTTGCCTAATCACCGCCCACACAAACACACAGAGATGGAATACAGCGTCCCCAAGGAACACGGGGCAGCATGTATGCGAGAGATACAGTCTCTCCTGACCAACCAATTCTCAGACATCGCCTGGCCAATCGAATACAGAACCCTCGCTGCGGACGACGTCTGGCTTTCCACAGCCTATGAGCGCGATACCGTGACGATATCTGTCCATCAAGATGTTCGTTTGGATGATGAGGTGTATTTCCGAGCTTGCGAGGAGATATTTCTCTCTTTTCAGGGCCGCCCACATTGGGGCAAAGTAAATTACTTGAACGCAGCGCAAATGTCCGAGCGCCATCCACGCTGGGAACAGTGGTGGCAAATCAGAGACGAGCTCGACCCACGCGGCACTTTCCTCAACGATTACCTCCGAGGACTCCAACCAGCATGACCCATACCTCCAAGTTTCCGGAACTAGGCTTCTACGGCCTCCCCGGTCACACCCGCACGCCAGCCGACGTACTGCAACAGGTACAAGACGCCGAGGCGTTAGGCGTCGGTAACGTAATGATTTCTGAACGCGCAGACTACAAAGAGATCGCTGCAATTTGCGGCGCGTGTGCCGCGGTGACGAAGGAAATATTTATTGGGACAAGCGGTACCAATCTAAATACACGACACCTCGTCACAACCGCTTCAATGGGTTCGACGCTTGATGCTTTAAGCGAGGGACGTTTTTCACTCGGTCTTGCGAAGGGTGTCAAATACCGCTGGCAAGCGTTGAACGTGCCATTCCCCACCTATGAACGAGAAGCAGAGTTCATAGATATCATGCGTCGCCTTTGGCGCGGCGAAGTCATCCAGAACTACTCTGGTCCCATGGGCGAGTACAAGCAGCTGTCTTCGGCGCCTTATGTGAGCGCCGATATACCCGTTCTCTATGTCGGTTTCGGGCCAAAGAGCCTACAAAACGCAGGTCGAATTTACGACGGTGCGCACCTACACACCTTTATGTCTGACCAAGCCTTGAGCGACGCTGTCGCTCTCTATCGACAGGGTGAAGCTGCCGCTAACAAGCCAACAGGCGCTGGTAAAATTTGGTCTGTGTTTGCTACCGGCTGTGATATTAGCGAAGAAAAATACCTCAAGTTCATTGTCGCCAGACTAGCGACGTACCTACAAATTCCGAGCTATGGCGAGCTCCTGGTACAGGTGAACAATTGGGACATAGATACGCTCCACGCTTTTCGTGCCCACCCAGACGTCAAATCTATTGGTGGCGCAATCGATTCTGTAGCGAGCCCCAGCGAACTCGCCAAGATAGACAAGCTCATACCCGAGAGTTGGCGACCAGCCGCGGTTGGCGACGCTAGAACATGCGCCGAACGTTGGGTGGATCAATTTACAGCGGGTGCAGACGGCATCATCATCCATGCGAGTACGCCCGAAGAGTTTGCACCGGTGCTAGCCGAGTACGAAAAGATACGTCCTAGTCATCTCTTCGCTGATCGTACTAACCGACCCGGATCATGATCTAACCACCAAAGATGAGATCGAGGAGTTAAAGATTGGAAAAGCAAACTGGCCAATGTTTGTGTGGGGAGATTCGATATTCGTTTACCGACGAGCCGATTGCTGCCGCTCACTGCCATTGTTTAGACTGCCAAAAAGCCACCGGATGTGGCTTTGCAACCGTTTTTGGACTTGCCGGACAAGACGTTGAGCTGTTTGGCCAAGAAAGTCTCGGCGAGTTTACTCTCAAAGCAAGATCTGGTTTGTCAGTGACGCGACTGTTTTGTCAAAACTGTGGTTCACCGATGTTCACAAAAGCCGAGAATAATCCCGATTTTATCTGGATCAAGGCTGGTTCACTGGACCAATCTGACTGGCTCAAACCTACCGACAGCTGCTGGACTGGCTCCGCCGTAATTTGGGCACAAGCTGATCCAACGACAACCCACCACCGCGGAAATCCAGAATGAGCATACTTAATGAGTCGCACAAAGAATGGATTGGTAAAGAAGAAGCACCTACAACGATAGAAATCAGTCGCCGCGACATTCAAAAATATGCAGCGGCAACCGAACAACAACAAACAAAGTACCTACTTGGCGACGAAGCGCCACCGATGTTTATCTTCAACTTGTTTTCAGATATATCGGAACTACATACCATGCGACCAGATGGCTTAGCACGAGGTACAGCGCCGGGTCCGAGCCTGCCGTTGAAGCGGGTCATGGCAGGCGGTACAGAGATAAGGCAACACAAACCAATCTCACCTGGACAGACTCTTACCGGTACTCGGAAAATTACCGATCTGTATGAAAAAGAGGGGCGCACGGGCCCCTTGATTTTCACCGTTCGAAGTCTTGTCGTGACTGATGAGACTGGCGAGCTCGTGCTTGAGGAAATCCAAACGGGGATTGCAAGATGAAGGTTTCAGATCTCTCAATCGGGCAGGCCCTACCGAGCAGGGAACACACCGCGACGAACGTTAGCCTATTTTGCTACAACGCTGCCGTTTGGAATCCTCACCGCATTCACTACGACGAGGCGTACACAACAGAAGTAGAAAAGCATCCCGGTATCGTGATCGACGGTCCGCTACAGGGTGATTGGTTGAGCCAAGTAGCCCTTAACTGGGTCGGAGACTTTGGCATGCTAACCGAATTCAGTTACGCCAACCGGCAAGCAGCTTACCTTGGTGAAAAGCTGACAAGCGGTGGCACCATCACGGCCATAGATACAGAAACTGGCATTATTGAGCTCGAACTTTTTATTCTGAATGAACAGAATGAAGTGATTACGCCAGGCAACGGCGTAGTCGCTCTTTCGAGCTAGTTCAAACGTCTAGTTTGTATATGCGTCGAACATTGTCCCCAAGGACCTTCTTCCTCACTGGCGCGGACAGAACGTTGGCGTAGCTCGTCAGGTCATCGACCCATGTGTGGGGATGATCCGGATGCGGGTAGTCAGTCGCCCACATAAAGCAGTCGGCACCAACATGCTCAATCACATGCGGCGCAGCCGTCTCATCAGGATCACCTGAGATAAAACACTGCTGACGAAATAACTCTGTCGCGCTAGTACGCTGTATATTCAAAGATTCCGAGAATGCATCCATGCGGTCGAGCATCGCCCCGATCCAACCTGAGCCTGCTTCCAACACACCCAGTCTTAAGCCGGGAAAACGCTCCAACGTCCCTAGCGAAAAGAACGATATCAAAGCTTGCTGCACAATCGCACGCAACCAAATCGCTTCACCCCAAGCACGACCTTGCCGAGGCCAATCAAATATACCGGCGGCGGCGGCGTGCGGCGTAAACGTCGGGTGAATCGCAAACGGCACGTCCAGTTCGCAGCACTTTTCGAACAAACGATCGTGTGCAGCGTCGCCGTGAATGACACGATTATGGTTGAAGGGATTTACCCAAGCGCCTTTACAACCATCTTTTACAGCGCGCTCAAGTTCAGCAGCTGAACCTTCCACATCAAGCAAAGTTAGCTGCGCTATGGGAACGAGTTTGCCTTGACTGTCTCGGCAGAAGTCGGCAATCCAACGATTGTAGGCGCGGCAGTACGCCAAGCTTAGCTCTGGATCTGTTAATTCGACCTCCCACAGTAGTCCGATCGTTGGATATAGTAAGGTCGCATCGAGGTTTTCTTGCGCCAAAAGATCTATGCGTTGGCCTGGGTCACAAGACCCAAACGGCATATTGTCGGCATAGCGACGGTCAGGACTTGGTTTTTGATCTTCCTCTCCCATCGCCCCCAAAAGTCCAAGAGAGCCACGACGAGATCGCTGCGAAGGCTTCTGATCGATTTCTAGATACTCAAAGCCATCATCGTCGACTCTTATTCGCAGTGCCCGTGGTCTGAACTTCTCTTCCAAGTAGTCTTCCCAAAGATTTGGCGGCTCAAGAATGTGACCGTCCGCATCTATCGTGCCATCAAAAGGAAAGCGCTTGATTTCATATGACAAACTTCACCCCCACTTTTTTCGATTCCGTTCGATGAACGGTTATTGGTCCAATGCTCGCGCCGTCTTGAAGTCTGGCTCTCGCTTTTCTAAAAACGCAGCGATCGCCTCTTTGTGTTCATTTGACGCGTAACACTCAGCTAATGCCTCACCTTCACGCTTTTGGATCAACTTAATGTCTGTTTCTGTGGCGTTTTGGGTCAGGAGCTGTTTGATCTGCAGTAAAGCTGAGCGTGGGTTTTCGCCCATCGCTCGAGCAACAGCACAGGCTTCATCCAAAAGCTCTCCATCGGCGGCAACTTTATCCACTAAACCGATTTCGAGTGCTTCAGCGCCTGTTAGGGTCCTACCGGTCAACATCAGCTCGCTGGCAACACCGAATCCAAGTCTCGCGGTTAAAAAATGTGAGCTAGCAAGCTCTGGCACTAAACCCATTTTTACAAACCGCACGGAGATCTTGGCGGATTCTGAAGCAAACAGATAATCCATAGGCAAGACCTGTGTGACGCCGAGACCTATCGCAGCCCCATTAATTGCCGCGACGACAGGTTTCGACTGGCGCATCAGATTAACCCAATCACCGGCGCCACCGCCTTCTGTCACATCCTCGCCATCCGCCTGCGCTTTGAAGACAGCCTCGATATCGGCGCCAGCGCAAAAGCCCCGGCCAGCACCCGTCAACACGATGGCATTGACATCGTCATCCGCATTTGCCGCTTTCACCGCCGCATTTAGCTCGCCACCCATTCGGTAGGTCCACGCGTTGAGTCGTTCCGGGCGGTTCATTGTAATGACACAAACCGAATCGATATTCTCTGTTAAAATAGTCTCGTAACTCATTGTTTATTCTCCGTATATAGATTCATCAAACGAGGTTAATGCGGAGTCCGCACAGCTCTATCTGATGTTCAGAAAGGGCCGCGTTAATCCCTTTGGCCGCCGCGATAATGGCTTGCCTGTCATTTGTTGCGACATCAATGGCACTGAGTCCTTCCGGGCGGCCATCGCTAATGGATACAAAGCGTAACTCTGCATTTTCCAGCTGTACCGTTAGGCCATCTAGCTCAATTTCGGCTATTTCTGCCCAACGTCTGGCAACTTCAGCTGGGTCGTCACATTGGATCTCCGCGCCGACAATCCCCACTACCCGTTCGGTCTGCTTGGCGCGCTGCCAATTGGGCCCCGCTGGATGCCAAGGCCCATCTTCATCGTGGGCGTTATCACCTAACTGTTCGTCGATCTCAAAAAAGGTGCCACCGGTATCTTTTGGGTGGAGTTGCATGATTCGGTACTCTCTTCCATCGTGGTCCGTAACCAGCCTCACGCCCAACTCCTGCACACGGGCCCGTCTTGGATCATGGTCATTACACTGCGTGATAACCATGTAACCCCCATCGCCGCCGCGACGTTCCAAGTAACGCCCACCAGCAGTTTCTGTTTCAACAGGGGCTACGACTTCGAGAAGTTGATTGCCAATAGGGAAAAGTGCATTTTCTAAGCCGTAAGTCGCGACGCCTGGATCCCGATAGCAAACAGCAACACCGAGCACATCAATGATGTCTTTTTCTACAGGCGCAAGCTCACGCGCCACTAAAGCAATTTGTCTAAGCCTGAGCCACATTTTTCTCTCCCCAGAGTTTCCGGTCGTCAGCAGACACCACGACTAGATCATTTTGTGAGCGCCTAATTAGACACCCGATCAGCCTTGGCGTCGAGCGCGCGTCGGATCTCTTGAAACCGCTCCCGTGTCACACCATACCGAGTCGCAAGGTACAGCCAGACGATGTTAAACGCCGGGACTATATAGGCGTCCAGCACACCGATCTTGAGCACCATCTCATCCGTAACTTCCTCTTTACCTGCAGCTTCCGGCAGTCCAACAACGAAATCGATCAACAAACCAGCTATCAGTATGCCACCAGCCGTTGTCACTTTGCCTGAGAAAGTTATTGCTGAGTTAAACACCCCCTCTTGACGCAAACCCGTGTGGTATTCCTGCACATCGACGGTGTCTGCCACCATAGACGCGAACATTATCAAACCAATTGTGCCGAAGTAACTCAAAACAACTGTGTTGCCGACTAGAATAACCAACAATTCATTTGTGCCATTTAGGGGGGCGACGCCTAACAACCTCAATGTCACCGGAACTGCAGTAAGCACGATTATGGCCAAGGCACATGTAACAAGGAGATACTTTTTATCAAACCGTCTCTGCACCGGTAGTACCGTTAAAAAGGCAAGGAGCCCACCAAAAAAAGAAAACGCCATCCAACGTAGCGCTTCCCCCGTCAGTCCCCAAAAGTATGTATTGACGTAAAGTTGCATTGCTTGATTTGTTCCGCCAATTACTCCGCTGGCCAGAACAGCAAAGAATAGGATTCGGAAGTCCTGATTTCCAAACGCTGCCATTAGCTCTTGGCGAACTGCGACAAGGCTGAACCGCCGATGTTCAGCTTGTGGCTGTGGCAAGTACCTAACTTGATCGAGTGTTAACCAAGTTGTCAGAAATCCAGTTAATAGGACGGTGATGGCAAGTAACGCGGCAAATGTTTGATAGCTGTCGGGGTTTAACTGGCCTTGCGGATATTCGTCGGTAGCCGCGAACGCGACTGTATAGATCGTAAACGTAAAGCCGATGCCAAAGATCCAACCGACCGCAAAACGCCACGCAAGAAGCTCACTCCGTTCGTTGTAGTTGTCGCTCATTTCGGCAAAGAGTGCGTTCCACGGAATGGCGTAGAACGTGAACAAGAAACGTGTACCCACGGAAAAACAAACCAACCAGAAGAATAAGCTCAGATCAGCCAACGCTGGCGGTGAGAACAGCGCATACAAACACAAAGTGAAGGGTAACAAGGCCGCAAACATCAATGGGTGACGACGCCCTAACCGATGCCTAAAGTTGTCCGAGAACGAACCTACCAACGGGTCGCTCACCGCATCGACAACTAACGCGATACCAAGCGCAACTGAAGCGTAGAACGCAGGCAAACCCAGCACCTGATTGTAGTAAAGCAACAAAAAGCTCTGGAAAGCGAGCTCTTTCAACGCGCCAGGAACAATGCCTACACCCTGGCTGATTTTCGTGCCGAACCCTATCGGTTCGACACGTCGCTCAGATCGGACAAATTGAGTTGAGCTGATCGTTAGCTGCCACTGGTTGGGATCTCGTTAAATGGGATCCCCTTATCAGCACGAAGGTCCTCTGGTAGACCCAACACTCTTTCACCGATGATATTGCGCAAAATTTGATCGGTCCCGCCTTCAATGCGCACTGCCGGTGACCGCATCAACATAGCTTGAAATCGACCCGCGCCTTCCGCAACTTCAGGATCGACTAGCGCTCCGCCTTGGCCTTGCAGGTCGATGGCAAATTTCGCGATATCTTGCATCATATTACCGGCCACGAGCTTGCCGATAGAGTTTTCGGGACCAGGCATATCACCTTTTGATAGGGTTGTGATCATGCGATTGGCGTTGTTCTTCAAACCGGATGCCTTCACATACCAGTCTGCCAACCTAGCTTGAACATTTGCATCATCTATTGCGGGTTCACCTCTTAACTTCAACTTAGATGCGAGTTCGTGAATTTCCGGGAAACCTGTCGTGATACCGCCACCAATCGCCATGCGCTCATTCATCAACGTGGTGATGGAAACCCGCCAACCCTCGCCGACTTCACCAAGTCGCTGATCATCAGGGATGCGCACATTATCAAAATAGACCTCATTGAACTCACTGTTGCCGGTGGCTTGTTTGATAGGGACTACGCTGACGCCTGGGGACTTCATGTCGATGAAAAACATCGTCAATCCCTTATGTTTGGCGACCTCAGGGTCACTTCGTGTGATCAGGATCCCGTAATCAGAATGTTGGGCTCCAGATGTCCAGATCTTCTGCCCATTGATAACCCACTCATCGCCATCTTTTTGTGCTCGCGTCCGCAGACCGGCGAGATCTGAGCCGCCATGTGGCTCCGAAAACATCTGACACCAGACTTCTTCACCACTGGCAAGTTTAGGTAGATACCGTGCCTTATGCTCCTCGCCTGCATACGCCATCATGGTTGGAGCACACATGCCTTGGCCGATGATGAAAGTACCTGATAGCTTGCTGTAGATACCTTCTTCCTGTCCCCAGATAACGTTTTCAATCGGTGTCGCGCCGCGACCACCGTATTCCTGCGGCCACAGAAGACACGCCCACCCATTGTCGGCCTTGGCTTTCTGCCACTTCTTAGCCTCTTCGAGAGTGTTATAGGCGCCCGTGTTGGTGTTACCGAAGCCACTTTTCTGCAGTGACTCTTGTAGGTATTGAGGCGCATGCTCGTCGATAAACGCTCGTACTTCAGCACGGAACGCAGCCTCTTCTTTCGTATCACTAAAATCCATAACTAATCCTCTATTTCCCTGGTTTAGGCTGCATCTGGTAACGCGCGAACAAGCTTTTCTTCCCACTCGCTCAAAGCACCAAGCTCTAGAGCCATATAGTTCGCTCGGCGATAGTAGAGATGGCAATCAAATTCCCAGGTAAATCCCATCCCGCCGTGGACCTGAATGTTATCCCGTGCGCACAATTGTGATGCTTGGGTTGATCCAACTCGCGCAGTTGCTGCTGCTAACGCCAAATCAGGCGCATCGTTTTCCAGTGCCCACGCGGCGTAGTAACAATTGTTTTCGGCGAGCTTCATCGCGACATACATATCGGCCAACATGTGCTTAATAGCCTGGAAAGAACCGATCGCTCGACCAAAGGCAAAACGCTCGTGCGCATATGCGACCCCCATGTTCAACGCACTTTGGGCCAACCCTAACTGTTCGAAGGCATACAAAACCGCTGCACGCGCCTGTAACGCTTCCAAGGCAGTCCAATCGGTGTTCGCTAACGGAGTGCAGGGTGCAGCGTCGAATTGGACTTCCGCAGTGTCTCGTGTCAAATCCACGCTATCGACAGCTCTGGCTATAACACCCGTCCCTGTCTCAACCAAATACAACCCAACAACATCATTTTCTGTTGCAACCACAACAAAAAGGTTCGCCAAATTACCGTCGGAGACGATGATCTTTGTACCCGTTAAAAGTCCATCGTGCACCGTTGTGGCAACGTCTGATGCTCGCAACTGTGAAAGGGATTCCGCCGCGGCAAGAGCGCCTCTAGTCTCGCCAGTAGCAATTTTCGGTAGCCACTGCGCTTTCTGTGCCTCGCTGCCAAACTGAAGGAGTGCTTCGGTCAGCAGATAAACAGTCGATCCAAAGGGTATGGCCGCCAAGTGCGCCCCAACCTGCTGCGCAACTAAACAAAGCTCCAGGTAGCCCGCACCCGTACCGCCATACTGCTCGGGTATTGCCGTGCCGAGGAGGCCCATATCAGCCAAACCCTGCCAAACGCCTGGACTAAATTTGGTATCGCCGTCGAGGGCTTCCCGGACAACACTTGGATTGGAATTTTCATCCAGAAAACGTTGGACTTGGTCTGCCAACAATTTCTGATCATCTGAGAAATCGAAATTCATTTTTTCCTCTTCTTTTTCTACTTCATTGCAGGTTGGATAGATTGCAGGCACATTAAATCCAATTTTCTCATGCATCACCAGGAAGAGTCTCATGACCACGTCATCACTATTTCCCAATATTTCAAATCGTCGAGTCGCGACCAATGGCATAGAGCTCAATATCGCTGAACAGGGTCAGGGTCCGCTTGTACTCATGTGCCACGGTTTCCCCGAGTCCTGGTATTCCTGGCGGCATCAGTTCGCTGCTTTAGCTGGCGCGGGTTTTCACGCCGTGGCCCCTGATATGCGCGGTTATGGCGATTCAGACAAACCCCATGAAGCGAACGCCTACAACCAAGTCGAAGTCGTGAATGACGTCATCGGTCTCATACCTGCGCTGGGATATGAGACAGCAATCGTGCTGGGGCATGACTGGGGCGGACCAACAGCATGGGGTGCTGCACTCCATCACCCGGACAAGGTCACAGCAGTAGGAGTTTTGTCAGTACCCTTTAGCCCGCGAGCGCCTACGCCGCCGCTCGATACGCTTAGGACAGTTTTCAAGGATCGCTTTTTCTATCAACTCTATTTTCAGGCTGAAGGCGTCGCTGAGGCAGAACTTGAAGCTGACGTGCGACTGGCATTGATCAAGTTCTATCACATGGCAAGCGGAGAGATGGATGTAAGCACATTGATGCCAGACAAACCCGCGGATGCAGACCTTTTGCCAGACTTAGTGCTACCTGACCAGCTGGGTGCTTGGATATCGGATGCAGATCTAGATTTTTATGTCGGCGAATTCGCGCGCAGCGGATTTCGAGGACCCTTGAACTACTATCGAAACCACAATCTAACCTGGGAACTCACAGCCGGTGCCCCAACAACGATTACGCAGCCCGCTCTGTTCGTAGCCGGTGACAAAGACGGCGTCATCGCGATGGCCGGTCCAGCTCTGGAAAACATGCCAAATCACGTAACAGACCTGAGGACCAATGCCCTAATTCCCGGCATAGGCCATTGGACACAACAAGAAGCGCCTGAGGCAGTCAACGACTACCTCTTGAAGTTCTTAAGCGAAGTGAGTTAGCGCGGTGCGAACCGTTGCCCGGCATCTACACGAACGGTAGACCCATTCATCATCGCGCATTCGTAAATGGCTATCGCCATCGTCGCATATTCGTGCGGCATACCCATGCGTTTAGGAAATGCTGCATCCTTGGTCAGATTTAACGCACCTTGTTCAGGGATGCCAGCCGTGAGACCTGTATCAAACAAACTGGGCGCGATTGTCATACAGCGAATTCCGTGGGTGCCAAGATCGCGCGCCATCGTTAACGTCATGGCGGCTATTCCACCTTTTGCTGCAGTATAAGCAACCTGCCCAATCTGACCTTCAAACGCCGCGATCGACGCTGTGTTGATCATCACTCCTCGCTCGCCAACATCGTTTGGGTCGTTTTTGATCATGTGCTCGGCAATCAAACCGTTAATGTTGAACGAAGCAATAAGATTGAGGTCGATGATTCTCCTAAAGTCATCGAGTGAGTGTCGCGTACCGTCTTTTTGGACAGTTCTTTGTGCCACGCCGCCACCGGCTGTGTTCACGGAAAATTGAACGCTGCCAAGCTTGTCTACCGCTTCATCGATCACTGTGGCCATGCCATCATAATCCATCACATTACACGGCAAAAAGCTGCCGCCCAATTCGGACGCTACTTCCGCCCCGTTAGACTTTTCGAGATCGAGAATGATCACGTTACCGCCCTTCTCGACAAACTGTTCCGCCGTGGCCCGACACATACCAGATGCACCGCCAACAAATATTGCATTTGCGCCCGAGATTTCCATAATTCCCCTTATGTAGTTTTGACTAAATGGTCGTTTTGATTAAATAGTTGTTTTGATTAAATAGTCTTAAGAGATCTGGCTAGTGAAGCTCGCCAGATCAAAGTAGTCGCGCCAAGCCAAAATCTTGCCGTCGATAATTTCCATAGTCCCCATTACCGGCAACGACAAGTTTTTGCCGTCTCCCATCACGAAGTTGTCAATTCGCTCAGTAAGGACCATGTTGCCATTCTCTGCGATATTCAGAACTTCCCAATCAACACTCTGTGGCTGCATGCCGCGAATCATTTGCATAGCCTCAGCTTTACCATTCAAAGGCGCCATAGGAATGTTGTGATAGACCACATCATCTGCAAAGAGATTTTCGATGCCATCCCAATTCATATCGTTCCATGCCTTTATAAAAGCCATCACAATCTCAGAGTTAGTGCTCATCGGACCTTCCTGTGTTGAAATCTTGTGTTGTATAGAGCGAAACGTTAACGGTTTACCTTCAAGAATGCGATATGTGTCATTAGCGCGAACGAAATCTCGAAGAAGGTGATCTCGAGCAAATACATCTAAGTGCTGCCGTCCTTCTCATAACTCGATCGCTGTGCAACACTTGAATGACCAAATCACTTTTCAGGATATGTCCATGCGTGCATTGATCGCTGCGTTCTTATTGCTTACCACTAGTTCTACTTTTGCAGCTGGGGTAGACGATCTTAGTTTCTTGAAAGGTCGGTGGTCTGGGGCCTTAGGACCAGCGACGTTAGAAGAGACCTGGAATGATCCTAAGGCTGGAACAATGGTCGCAGTCGTTAGAATGTCCAGTCCAGAAGGCACCGTGTTCGTCGAACTCATTATCATCACAGAGGAAGACGATTCCCTGGTACTGCGTCTGCAACAGTTCTCCCCCGCTTATGAAAAGCTCATGGATACACATACGATGGTGATGGCGGATATCTCTGACAACTCTGTCTCTTTCACATCTGACAGCGAAACCTCGCTGACTAAACTCTCGTACACACGTGTGAGCGAAACCGAGTTCACCATAAGTGGCGAAGGTCCTCAGGGTCCGTTTACAGCGCCTCTACAGGCAGTCGCCGAGTAGCTATGCACACAACAAGGTACTAGGGGTTTAACCCTAGTACCTTGAGCGCATTGTCACGCAGGAATTTCGGCCAAACTTCGTCTTTGAACGGTACACTTTCCATATCGGTCATGATTCGTTCAAGGGTTAGTCCCATGGGAAAGTAGCCCGCGTATAAAATCTTGTCCGCACCTCGCGTGTTGGCATAGTCAATAATTTCTTGTGGGTATTGCTTCGGAGCGAATGCAGAGGTTGAGTAGTACAAGTTCGGCCATTTCAACATCAGCTTGACTGCTAAGTCTTGCCACGGCTCACAGCCGTGGCGGGTTACGAAAACAAGCTCAGGAAAGTCATACATTACTTGGTCTATACGCGCGACTTCTTGGGGCCACATTGGGAACCGGGGGCCAGGCACACCCGCACAAGAGAAGATCGGGGTACCTAACTCCACGCACTTTGCGTATATCGGGTACATCTTTGCATCATCAATACCAACTTGCGGATTGTAGCCTGCGTTGAAGGCACCAAATGATCGTACGCCGAACTCTTCATACTGGCGCACCATGTCTCGTATACCGTCCATGCCTTTGTTAGGGTCAACTGAGCCCTGACCGACAAATCGATCCGGATGGTCCTTAAGCGCTTTTCGTGAAACGTCTCCACCCACACCGATTACGCCGATCTCAACACCATATTTATCCATCTCGTTCAGCGTGATCGCGATCGGATCTTTACTACCATAGATCTCCTTCGGGACTTGTTTGAACATGTATTCAACCGGAAAGTCGAATCCTTTCGATCCGTCTTTCAATTGGTCGCGAATAAAGTCATACATCGCAAAGTCGTCGGCCGGAAAGCCAATCATGCAGTCAACCGCACCTATACCATCGGGTCTCGCCATCCTCACTCCTCCCTAAGCGCATTTTGAAACAAGTGACACATCGAATCACGGGGAATGTCTTCTCTCGATAAGGGCGATTCAATCTGTACCGGTGTAGGACCGAATTCCCTCGCAAGCGGCCGGAGCGCCTCCAAATCAAAGTTGTAAACGCTAGCCGCATTTTCGCCTAGGAGCTTTCGTCGAACGCGATCTTCTATATCACCAAAGGTTAATCGCAAAGACTCGAGGTTGTAGGGAAACGTACCCTCGTAGTGTGGGTAATCATTACCCCACATCAACTTATCTTCGCCAATGACATCGATCCCAGCCAAGTCAGCCAAACTGGGAAAACTCGCGCCATACCATATGTTGCGCCGGGCATACTCGCTGGGTTTGTCCTTCAGCACCCACTCCATCCCTTCGTAATTCATCTCGCCAATTGCGCCTCGTTTGAAACCCATATGAATCCGGTCCATCTGGCGCAGAAGATCTGGTGCCCAAGCACAACCAGATTCGGTCAAAACATATTCCAAACGCGGAAACCGCTCGAACACCCCACTCATCAATAAGTGTCGGAACCCCGCCTGGCAATAGTAGGTCACCTCCGTTATCCAGATCGCTTCGGCGACTGGGCCTTCACCATAGGATGGAGAACCTTGACCAGAGTGTTGATTGATTACTAAATCATGGTCTTGGATTGCCGCAAACACTTTATCCCAAGCCGGATCGTAAAGTGGTTTTAGCCAACCACAGTCAGGCGGGATCAGTGGTAACAAGACGCCACCCCGAAGTCCCGCTTGCGCAATAAACTCGATGTCTTTGATCGCCTCGTCTAAGTCGTTGGGTAGTATTAGACCTATACCTGCGCGGCGCGCCGGATCTTCAGCACAAAAATCGACCAGCCAGCGGTTATGTGCGCGAATTCCAGCCAAACAACGCTCATACTCCTCAGGTTTTGGTGGTTGTGCGGTAACGATGCTCTTACGATAGAACGGCGGTACAGTGTTCGGAAAAACCACTTCGCCCACAACACCCTGACCATTCTGGTCTGCTGTTCGGATGTCTAGATCCCAGTTCCGCATCTTTTTCGAACCATAGTGTTCTTGGGACGGGTTTTTATACCCTCCCCGCCAATCGTCGAAAGCTTGCTGATAGTCGCGGTCGAGATACTCTCGGTATTGGGCATGACTGCCACCCGCGTGCGTGTCTGCAGTAATCAATACGTAGGGTGATTCTTGTGACATTATTTTTCCTCGTCTTTTTTGGCTTGGGTCAATTCCCAACGCCATACAAATTCTGGGACAGACTGATCATTGAGAAACGCTGTGATCATTTCGTTGACCGCTTCAGGTTGTTCTTGTTGTACCCAGTGCGAAACTCGCGGTAGATATCGAATTGTGAAATCTTTGACATAGTCTCCAGTACCGTAAGTCGTCTCCTTTTCGAGAGCCACGTCCTCTTCACCCCACACCATCAATGTTGGTGTCTCGATCGTAGGTAAGCCCAGGTCTTTCTGGCGCTTGGCACCGCCCCCGCTCACAAGCGCCCGGTAGTAGTTAATCATCGCTGTGAGCCCGCCAGGTTGCATCGCATTGGCGCGATAAACCTCGCCGACCTCGGTAGAGAAATTTTCTTTGTCCACGGCTGAACTCTGCATGACTTTCGCCATCGCTGCCCCATCGTCCTTGCCAAACAGGTACTCCGGCAATCGGGGAAGCTGAAAAAAGAACACGTACCATGACTTTTTGAGCTGCGACCAGCTAAAACGCTGGCCCATCGTTTGCGGGTGAGGCACGTTACAGATCACCAATTTTTGTAAAGGCCGGACCTTTCGGATGGCGAAATACCAAGCGATGACCGCGCCCCAATCATGAGCAATCAAGACGATTTCTTCAGCACCGCTCGCATCTATCAGCCCGGCGACATCTTGGAGCAAGTCTTCTAACGCATAGTTACCGACACCAACTGGGCGATCAGAACGCCCATAGCCCCGTAAGTTGGGTGCCCAAGCCATATAGCCCAAGTCGGCAAGCATCGGCAGCTGGAAGCGCCAGGAGAAGCTGTGCTCCGGGAATCCATGCAAGCAAAGTGCGAGTTTGCTGCTTTGTGGGTCACCAGCCGTATCCACTTCGAATTCAAGTCCATTAGCGGTAACAAACTGTGTCGTGATTCGAGCATCCCGCAGATGCACAGGAACCACCGAAGGTGCTCGCTCTGATGCCACTTTCTTGTTCATTCAACACGCACCATGTTTTGCTCCAGCCCACTTTTCTATACTCTTGAAGCTTACTCCTAAGCCAATATGTGTCGCTACTGTGAACAACCCAACCACAAGCCCTGTCCATGAGATACCAGACGATACGCTCGCGGCGATCGACTATTGTTATGAACAAGGATGGACGGACGGACTGCCAGTTGTGCCGCCGGAACGAAGCCGAGTCGAGGCTATGGTAGCGATGGAGGGTCGGCCTCCAGAAACCATACTTGCTACACATCCGGCCACAGGGTTGGAACTTTCCATCCACGCCGCGGGAGTAAATGCGGTGATGGCTGGATGCTTACCCGAGTACTTCCCGATAATAGTGGCCGCATTCGAGGCAATGGACAAAAAACCGTTTACCTTCCATGGCAGCTCGGCAAGTACAGGCGGCTCTGCTCCCTTACTGATTGTGAGCGGGCCGGTCGTTGACGAGATTGGTATGAATGCAGGCGTCAATCTCTTTGGTCCTGGTAATCGAGCCAACGCCACCATAGGGCGAGCTGTCCGTTTGATCATTCTCAACGTCTTCAAGATGACACCAGGAATCGCTGACAAGTCCACGCAAGGGCATCCTGGCAAATATAGTTTTTGTATCGCCGAACGCGCGGACGCCAATCCATGGCCTGGGTTAAACGAGGAGCTGGATTATGGCCCGGACATATCATGTGTTGTGACCTACGCAGGGGCTGGCTTCTGTAACGTTGAGAATCACGGCGCGAACAAACCTGAGGGCATACTCACTAGTATGGCCGATAGCATGGCAAATCTCGGCTGCCTCACTTTTGGTCAGAGCGTCATCGTCTTGTCCCCCGAGCATGCACGTATCATTGCAGATGCCGGATGGAGTAAAAGCGATGTGCAAAGCTACCTCTATGAAAACGCGCAACGCGACGTTGCCGCCCTAAAGGATATCGGCAAATATTATGCGCGAGAACACGAATTTCAGAAGACCGAAGAAGTCCACCGGGGTTACGGACCGGCAGACATACTAGTTACTGTCGGTGGCGGAGATGCAGGTGGACACAGCGCTTTTATCCCGTCTTGGAGTCGGGGACGTGGATCAATCATGCAGCATCAAGCCATTGGCGTATGCATCGATTGCTAACCGAACTTAGTTAAAGGAATCTAGGAGAATCACATGGAACTATTTGATCCAACCGCACCAGGTCAGGAACAAGTACGAACACGTGCCCCTGCCCTCGCGAATCTCGACGATCTAACGATTGGCTTGTTGTCGAATGGCAAAGCAAAGGCTGATGTACTTATCCGTGCGACCGCGCAACGGTTGATTAACCGTTTTGGCGGCAAATACCTCGACGTTAAATTCAAAAAGCATGCTAGCGAACCTGCGTCGACTGAGCTGTTAACTAATCTATCTCATGAGTGCGACTATCTCATCACTGCCGCTGGTGACTGAGGCAGTTGCTCTACGTGCAGTGTGCATGATGGAATTTTGTTTGAGCAACTCGGTAAGCGGGCTGTCGTCCTTTGTACAACCCCGTTTGAAGTCACATCAAAGAATATTGCCCGTGTCTTGGGCCTTGCCGACTATCCATTCGCCTCTCTTGAACATCCGTTAGGATCGAGAACTCAAGAAGAAATTGAAGCACGGGCTGACGTTGCAGCAGAGCGGGCAATCGAGATTCTAACCTCGTAAGTCGCCACGACTTCCGGCACTAACGTCGGATTGGGTTCATGCCGTCCCAGTTGGCGCCAGCAGCAGCGATCTCGGCGAAACGTGCTTCGGTGTTCGGGTTTTTCGTCACAACCTCAAGCATGCAGCCGAGCATCGAGCGTGTGTCGAAGTACGCAAAATCTACGGGGCCAACAGAAGCAGAGTTCGCTGCCGGATAGCCCAGGTTAGCAAAATACGCAATGTCGTCTGGCACGCTATCTGACCAAACGCACATGTGATGAAAACCGGTACCGTGAGTCACACTATCACGATAGGCACATTGATCTACTAAGGGTTGAATCAGCTCGATCTGCATCGGTCCGTTCTGGGCTAGCGCGACAATCATTTCAAGTTCTGCGGGTTGTCCGTGGTAACGCACGTCACTGAACAAGTTACGATATTCAGTCACAAAAAAAGGGCCTATCCCTAGCTCCGTTGACCATCGGTGAATAGAAGCCTCGACATCATCAACCACCCACGCATTCTGAAAAAACTGTCTGTGCAAAGGGTTTGTTTGCTGCAACACAGTCTGCTCCCAACCATTAACGATAGGCTATCTTGACGAAAACGTCCCCGAGATCACAGCAAAACAAGAGGCAAGTCACAAAGCAGCCTTATTTATCGACTTATGATGGGATGACAAATCTCCCGTGAAATGGCAATGGACGCTCAACCGAAGTACAAAGGACTGCAAAAGCTAGAACCCCAGCACCTAACGGTGGGGATGTACATTGCCCAGCTCGATCGGGATTGGGCTGAAACAGACTTTGCTTTGCAAGGTTTCTACGTTCGAACACAGCAAGCCATAGAGCGATTAGCGGCCAAGCACAGCTTTGTCTACGTCGACCCTCGTCGTTACGACTCAAAGATGGGAGAAGTGAAGCTACACGCTGTAGGCAAGCGGAACGGCAAGAGTCCCTCACGCGGCAAGCTCTCCGCTCGTGAGCGGTTGCAGCCGAAAAAACCTCGCATCTATGACGATAGCGTCACAACCGCAGAAGAGTTTGTCACGGCAGAAACGACGCTGGAACAAGCGGAGCAGGTTCTGCAGGACTGTGTAGTCAAGTTGCAATCAAACGGCGGCTTCGACGTTGATGCAATTGAAGCGGCCATCACACCCCTGGTCGAATCCGTAATGCGTAACCACACGGCGTTAGCCGCACTCGCCCGGATGCGCAAGACCGACGATTACCTCTACTCCCACGCAATTTCATGTTCAGTCTGGGGTGCGGTCATAGGTCGCCAACTAGGCTTGCCACCAAAAGACATTAACGCGTTGGCGACAACTTGCGCGGTGATGGACATTGGTAAAACCAAAATTCCTATTGAGCTATTGAATGCTCCTCGAGAGCCAAGCGAGGACGAATGGGAGGCACTCCGTGGACACGTGAACACAAGTGTCGAAATCTTAAGCGAGCAAGGCTTGAACGATCACCGCGTTCTCACTGCCATTCAAACACACCACGAGCGGCACGATGGCAGCGGCTATCCAGAGGGTTTAGCGGGTAACAAAATCCCGGCATTTGGCCGCATTGCCGGTCTTGTAGATACGTACGACGCAATGATTTCCGACAGACCTTATGCAGAAGCTCTGAGCTCATACCAAGCGATACAGGAAATTCATCGAGGCGCCGACACGCTTTTCCAAGCAGAACTCGTAGAATTTTTTATCAAAGCGATAGGCGTCTTTCCAGTTGGATCGATCGTTGAACTCAATACGGGCGAAGTGGGTGTCGTAGTCTCGCAATCCGCAAACAATCGGTTGAAACCAAAAGTAATGCTCATACTTGAAGCCGACAAGAGCAAACGTGCCCATCTAGTTGTCATCGACCTTTCGATCCAACAGACAGATACAAGTCAGCCGCTGCAGTGGTGGATCACGAAGGAACTACCCGTCAATGCTTACGGCATAGATCCACAAGAATACTTTCTTGCCTAGCATGTCTTCCCTGGCCAAAAAGGCAGAAAGCTCGCTTCTCGAAGTCATTCGCGAAGCGATTAACTCATGCCAAGGTAAGAGCGCCATGATGGTGGTTTCTCTAACGAACCTATCAACGATATCGGCAGAAACAACACGGGCGACCAAGAGCGACGTAATTGACCTCTTCATTGCCTCAAGCCAAGCAATTCTACGACCAAGCGATGCGCTCATAGTCGTTAGCGAGGACAAGCTCGTACTCGTACTTGATAATTTGATTGACACAAATCATGTCAGACTTGCAGGAATGAAACTGGCTCGAGTATTCACAACCCCCATTGAGCTGGATTTGCAAACCATCAAGTTGGAAGTCTTCTGTGGCATCGTCTATTTGGCTAGGCAAATCTCAAGCATTGACGCACTCGATGTAGTTTATGCAAAAGCTGAAGCCGCCCTACAGACCGCAATTGAATTCGACAACGCACAACAAGCTGGCGAAAACTTTCACTTTCATGTGGCAATGGCCGACGACGCTGCCGACATGGACGAACATTGGCAGATAAGCCAAGACCTACGCCATGCCATCGCCGAACACCACATCTCAATGGACTATCAACCCAAGGTAGACCTTAAGACTGGGGTGGTTACCGGCGCTGAGGCGCTAGTCAGATGGCGTTATAACGGCGAGGTTCGACCACCGCTGTCGTACTTAACCGCGCTGCAATCCGATTTGATGTGGGAACTTACGCAATACTGCTTTCGCTCAGTCCTACGCGACATAAACGACTACGGACTGGACCTGCCGGTTTCACTCAACCTCGATCCAAGCTGCCTGCACGAACCCGACCTTCAGTACTTTTTCGATCGAGAGGCTACTTTTTGGGGTGTCGATCATGACCGGATAACATTTGAGATTACAGACGCTAAAGACGTCTTTAATCACGCCGTGATTAGGGAGAACATTCAAGGTCTTCGCGCACATGGATTCAATATTTGCATAGATGACTTTGGCACCGGACACGCGGGTTTGCAGAGGCTACATGATCTACCGGCGGACGAGGTCAAAATTCACGGCACCTTATGCGGCAACATTCTCACAGAGCCTGACAACCAACTGATCACAAAAAATATCATCGAGCTCGCCAACAGTATGAATATCACGACGGTCGCACTCAGCGTCGAAGATGGCGAAACATTAAAACGACTCGGAGAATGGGGATGCCAGCTCGGCCAGGGATTCTATCTCGGGGCGCCGATTCCGATCGAACAACTTACGGAACTTGCCCAATAAGTCGCAGCTCGGACCACTCTTTTGGCTAGACCGCCTCACCCTTAACAAGTATCCGCACCAACTCATCAATCCGGCAAGGCTTAGACAGCATTTCTACCCCATGCGGCATTAGACCATCCAGCGCGTTGAGATTGCCACTCATCAAAATACAGCGAAGATCTTTCCGAATCTTGAGCGCCATAGCGATAAATTCAATACCATCGATATCTTCGTTCAGGCTGTAATCGACCAGCAAAGTAGAAATGTTCGGATGACTCTCAAGCCGATTGATTGCAGAGCTCGAGTTCACTGCGCTGAAACACTCACAGTCATGCATCTTTAACGCTCGTACAATCAAATCCCCGAGTGTTGGATCGTCATCGAGAACAAGCACGACGCCCTGGTTGATCATTCTTCACTATCAACACTTGTTGATGAGTGTTCCTGCCCCGCTGGTTGTTCCGAAAGTTCTGCCATCAACCCACTCAAACTGGCCTGGACGACATCCGTCAAACGTACAATTTCCGATAAACCCGGTTCGAGATCCCGGTTGTGTTGAAGAATTTCAGCTTGTAGCCGAATAGAGGCAACGTGAGTGACGAGATTATGGATCGTGGTTGCCGCCTCAGCGTTAGACATCGACCAGAGAATTCCTGATCGCATAACTGACGATTTCTGAGTTGGACTGCACGCCAAGCTTTTCCAGCAATCTCTTTCGATAGGTACTGATGGTTTTCACACTCAAATTCATTTCACGGGCGATTTCCGAAACTCCGACTCCAGCCACCAAGCGCTCCATAACTTGGTATTCGCGGTTGGAAAGGCTTTCATGTGGTTTCAAACGCTCAGAGCTTTCACCCGTCACATGCGCTGCCAGATCGGGACTGAGCACCATCCGCCCTTCTGAGACTGTGTGGATACCCGTAATAACTTCCTTCAAAGAACAACTCTTGTGCAGGTAGCCGGAGGCCCCCTGCTTGACTAATCGACCAACAAATTGGTCCGCTGGGTGCGCTGAAAGAATGAGAATCGCCGTATCCGGGTGACGGCGTGCGACTTGCAGAACCAAGTCCGCGCCACCACGCCCAGGCATCGTCAGATCCAGGAGAAGTACATCAATACTCATATCCTGCAGTTTTTGCATACACTCTTGCGTTGACCCCGCTTGATCGACGACATCAATGCCTGATTGATTGAGTCCGACGGCGAGCGTCTCTCGAAAGACCGCGTGGTCATCTACCAGCATGACCCGACAGTGATCCATCTGTTGTTCCTATTGCTACTTAGTAAGAGAACTGCAGCTGATGCTAAGCCACAATCGATGTTTGTACCAGACGCAAAGATCGTCTACAAAGGACTATAGGTCTAAAACAGGGAGATAGAATGAGCCAGCGATCAATCCGAGTGTGTAGCCAGCGTCTGTTTGCCAGCGCGTTGTTGCTTCTAAGCGTCTCAACATACGCTGAAGAGAGCTTTGATATTGGGCTAGCCATTCAGCAAAACAATCGCCTGGTTCCAGATATCACCTACTTAACTGCAGACAACCATGAATCGAAGCTGGATGTGATTGGACCTCGTCCGGGCGGGGCCGCACGGCCAGTTTTACTCTACATCCATGGAGGCGGTTGGGTCGGTGGCTCTAAAGACCGGATGTACCTTCATTTTATCCCCTATCTCCAAATGGGCATGGCTGTGGTTAACGTCGGCTATCGGCTAGGGAACGTAGCACTCGCACCCGCGGCCGTCGAAGATGCGAGATGTGCACTTCGGTGGGTTTACACCAACGCCGAGGCTTATGGTTTAGACACCTCTAAAATCGTCGTCAGCGGCCACTCGGCAGGTGGCCACCTCAGCCTAACGACTGGGATGCTCCCGGCAGACGCCGGTCTGGATGGCAGATGCCCTGTACGCGTGCCGCCTGCGGATGGTGCGTTCCCAGAAATGCCGGTCGCAGCGATTGTGAACTGGTTTGGGATTACAGATGTTGGCGACCTTGTTAGAGGACCAAACGCGAAGACTTATGCGATGGCTTGGATGGGCGCACAAACCAATTGGCAAGAGATCTCAGACCGTGTCTCTCCAATTAATTACGTCCATAAAGATCTTCCTCCGATACTGACCATCCATGGTGATGCAGATCCCATCGTGCCTTATGCGCACGCGACAAATCTACATAAAGCACTGAAGAAAAAAGGAGTCGTTGAATCACTGCATACAATTCCAGGCGGCGGCCACGGTGGCTTCTCACTCGAACAAAACATCGGAACCATGAACGTGATACGCGAATTTCTCACAGGACAGAACGTACTCTAGATAGACTTCGTAATGCCCCCCCTATCTTTCCGTCCAAGACTTATGGGTGACTTTTGGTCAACAAGACGCCGTCAAAGGTGTCTCGTTCGACCTCGATCAAGGTGAGACCCTGGCATTAGTTGGAGAGTCCGGTTCCGGCAAGTCAGCAACCGCCCTCTCCATCCTCCAACTCTTACCCTATCCCTTAGCTTCCCACCCCCAGGGACGAATTGAAGTTGCTGGCAGAAACGTCATCGAATTCGACGTCGCGGATCTACGCAGACTGCGCGGTGGCGAAATCAGTATGATTTTTCAAGAACCGATGACGTCGTTAAACCCACTGCATACTGTAGGTAAACAAATCAGTGAAACGCTTGTCGTTCACAAACGGATGACCCGCCATGCTGCACGTACCCGGGTGCTGGAACTTCTTAGCCTCGTCCAGCTACCTGATCCAGAACAAAAAATCGCGAGTTATCCACATCAGTTGTCGGGCGGGCAACGTCAGCGTGTGATGATCGCGATGGCGCTTGCGAACGAACCTAAGCTGCTCATTGCCGACGAGCCAACGACCGCGCTCGACGTCACGATCCAAGCCAACATCCTGCAACTTTTAAAACGGCTTCAGCAAGAACTCGGCATGGGTTTGCTTATGATCACCCATGACCTCGGTATCGTCCGATCAATGGCCGATCGGGTTTGTGTGATGACGGAAGGCAAGATCGTCGAGCAGGGTGACTGCGAAACAGTCTTTGATGCGCCACAACACACCTACACACAGAAACTTTTAAGTGCGGAACCTAAAGGTGTACCGCCCATCCACAACCCACACAGTCCTACGATCATGTCCACGACCGAGTTCGGCGTACGCTATGCAACAAGCAAAGGCTGGCTCGGTATGACGAAACACTTCGACGCCGTGCAGCCGATGCAACTGAAGATTCAACAAGGCCAGACAATCGGCATTGTTGGCGAGTCCGGCTCTGGTAAAACTTCCCTCGGTCTCGGGTTGCTTCGGCTCATCGAATCGCATGGTCAGCAATACTTCCAGGAAAGTGCTTTGCACGGCCTGTCACAGAAGCAGCTAAAGCCTTATCGCCGCCACATGCAGATGGTGTTCCAAGACCCATATGGAAGTTTGTCGCCTCGTATGAGCGTTCAACAGATCATCGAAGAAGGTTTACTTGTACATGAGTCTGCGCAAACTGCGAAAGAGCGCGAGGATATCGTCATCGATGCTTTAGCCAAGGTTGGTTTGGAGCCAGGGTTAAGAACTCGGTACCCACACGAATTTTCCGGTGGTCAGCGACAGAGAATCGCAATCGCCCGCACGCTGGCGCTAAGACCATCGTTTCTCGTTTTAGATGAACCCACCTCTGCGTTAGACATGTCTGTACAGGCACAAATCGTTGACCTATTGCGAGACATCCAAGAAGAGTTCCAACTCGCGTACCTATTTATCAGTCACGACCTAAAAGTTGTGAAAGCGCTATCCCACGCACCTCGTGTAACTGACCATTTTCACCGAGACGTGGTTCGGTATTTCTACTTCGTAGTTGCCTAAACTTCTGGCGGTTTTTTCAGTGCGCGTACCGCTCATCATGCCAAGCGTGCCGTAGGTTCGTAGTCCAAGACGCCGTCGCAGTTTTTCATCGGCTTCATCGAGCACCTCTTGCAGACAGGTTACTCCCCAGTTTTCCTGTTGCCGCATCCAGGGCAGGCAAAGAAAATTAGCAACGTGGCGCCGTGGATGACCTTCGCTATTGGCGCCATAGCCATGCCAGATACGCCCGTCGAAAACGAACAAAGTTCCTGCTGGCGCTGTTATCTGCATCGCCACATTACGGGGCGGTGGTTCGATTTGATACTCGGCTGGCCAACGATGACTACCAGGTACCACCCAGGTACTACCGCGCGACGGTTCAAAGTCATCTAGCAACCAGAACGCGTTACACGCTGCTGGGAAATCCGCGGTTGCAGGCACCTGACCTTGATCTCGGTGCAGAACCTGAGCCTCACTTGTCGGGCCGTGGAAAATGCCACCCGTGATGCTGGAGATCAGGAAATCCTTGCCGAGGAGAAACCCACAAAGCTCATCTACTTCATCTTTTAAGACCAAATCTAAGAACTGTGCACCCTTGTTAACCATGTTGGACAGTAACTGCTGTGGACCATCTGCTCCTGGAGGCGCTTGTTTCCCAAGCGCCCGCTCCGCAGTTGCTTGGGCGGCTAACGATGTGCGCAGATTCTCAAGCTCTACATCAGCCAACGTATTTTCTAGGAGACAAAGTCCGTAAACGGATAAATCACTTTTCGCTTGTACGAGATCTCTCGTCAACGCGGGCACAGGCAGTACCTCAGGGGGATCGAGCTTTGGCGATGCCTCGTAGCGGGTCTGCCGGCGCGCAGCAGGTTTGATGTTCACTCTGTCTCCTTGCACCTTTTTCCCTTTATTCTGACCTTCTTCGTTTTGCCCTTCTCTACTTTGCCTTCCCATCTCCTGCCCTTCCATGTCTTGCCCCTCTGTCATTTTCTTCCCCCGACTTTTGTATACGTTTCGTAGTAACGGTCTAGACGCTAGGCTGCGAGCAACGATATTACGGCTGGCATATCACTGCCACACAATCGCCAATGAGCATCACTCGAAACGTGCCAAACTTCGCCGGTATCTGTACCTACATATACCGCACCGATGTCTTCTGGGTCAGCAATCAGACCGTGAAAATTCGCTTCCGAGGGTGAATGGCTTTCATCTCCCAGGGAACGCCAACTCTCCCCCTGATCATCTGAGCGGAACAACATAGCACCGGCGCCACCTTCTTCTTTGTAATGTGAAAAAGCTGTTGGGGCACTCGCTACGGTTAACCCACCGGAGTCGATACACATCGGCCGAGAGTATCTTGGTGTTATTCCAGCCCACTTATAATGCCAGGTAGCGCCAAAGTCGTCAGACCGCAGCACACCTGCATTACCTTCAATCATTTCCGCGACACCATCCAACCGCCCATACCCGGTCGAAGCAAACACAACGTTCGGGTCGCTCGGATGCTGGAAGAGCATGTGCAAATCGGGATTGTCACCAGGCAGAACCATCGACCATGTCTCGCCGCCATCCTCCGATCGCATAATGCCGCCAACCTCAACACCAACTAACATTTGATCAGGATCATCACGATGGATGACCAGCGCCCGGGCGCGACCTGGAAGAATGGGATCAACTGGGATGCACCAACTATCTTGCTCTGGTGCGTTGTTGAAAGCGATGACGTCGTTCCAACTATCACCAACATCGTCGGAGAAATATAATCCCGCTGGTTGTGTACTCACCCAAATACGGTTGCCTGAGGCGCGGACCTGCCAAACTTCCGACTCTGCGAAGCCGACGAGTTTCCAGCTCCCTCCGGAGTCACCAGAACGGTAAAGTCCTGCTGCGGAACCGACAAAAATGTGGTCCGCAATTCTGACGACCTCTTTAACCCCCCGGCAATCAAGCAGCCGCTCGCCATCCTCGACACGAAAAACACCCCGGCTCGTTCCTGCAATCAATTCCATACAAAGTCCTCCCGTTATGCAAATTGTAAGAGCAATCCAGACTTTTGTCTCCGCGTGCAACGCGCGCACTTTAAAAGCAATGTGGTTAGAATCGAGCATAATCATGTAGATCCGACCCACAGGCTGAATTCCCCTGAAGGAATTCATCACTAAATTTTAAGCACCATGTACGAATACAATAGAATTCTCTTGCCGCCAACCATTGATCCTAGCGGCGACGCCTCATTCATTGATGAGATCCCCAAGGATGCCATATGGGGTTCTTTTATGGCGCTGTTTGGGATGGCCAACAACGAGCGTATTGTCGTCACGAATCAACAGCTCTCAACGCAAATTCCGCAAGAAAGTGTCGTCGAACAATTTTCTATGGCAGCAACAACGCGTCCAGCGAAATTCGTTCCACTAACTACGGAGGGACTCTACGTTATCCGTACATTCAACGTGCATTCGGAACATGTCGACGAATTTGTTGAACTGTCGCAAAGCGCATGGACAACATTCGAAACCGATGGCGAGTTCGCAGCTGGGGCCCAGGGTCTCTTTCGGCCACAGATTGAACGAAACGGCTTAGTACCGATGCAACTTTTTACTTGGTATGACGGACTGAGTTCCTGGGAGCGATCACGCGCGCCAGATGAAAATGCGCGGGATAGTTTCGCTCGACGTCGCTTACTGACCCATTCCACATCTGCTATCGCCACACGCTTGACCGAGCTTTGAGCCTAGCTGCACTGCAGACGCGTATATGACCGAGAAGGCGATATGGAAGCCATAGCACTCATTGGCATCGGGCTCATCAGTGGCCTCTTGGGCGGCATGCTCGGTATTGGGGGTGGTGTTGTGATTGTGCCCGCACTAATTTTTGCCTACGAACTTTCTGGTGTCCACGTAACTTCAGACATCACGGTTATCGCTGTTGCCACCTCTATGTCGTGCATAATATTTACTTCTTTTTCAGCAGCTTATACGCAATATCGAGCAAACAAGGTGAGAATGGATATCGCCAAACGCCTAGTACCATTCTTTGTCCTCGGCAGCCTGCTGGCAGGCTTATCTACGCCCTATTTTGATCCTGGATTACTGAGATTGCTCATTGGCGCCTTTCTTCTGATTGTTGCGATCATCATGTTGCGCAGCTGGAAGCCAAACCCAACTCGTCAGTTTCCTGGTACGGTCGGCTCGGGCGCCACCGGACTTGTTGGTGGTTTCGTTTCTGGCACTGCGGGAATAGCAGGCGGAAATGTGATCGTCCCGACCCTCCTCTATTTCAACACACCCGTACACAACGCCACGGCAACGTCGTCCGCCATGGGGGTACTTATCGCCTTGGCAGGTGCTATCGGCTATGCGCTAGGGAGCCCAACCGAAAGCACTGATTGGATGCTCGGCTTGGTCGATCTACAAAGTTGGCTGGCGATCACGGTCGGTGCAGTTACCGCTGCCCCGATCGGCGTACGGATCGCGCACCGCGTACCTGGCGATTTGCTAAAAAAGGTTTTCGGTGCATTCCTCATCGTCGTCGCGCTAAGGATGCTCTACTCAAGCGCCAGCCTCTTCGGCTGAGCACTGGGATAACTCTCTCATCATCGCCTCGATCGCGGTAACCAAAGCGACAGGTTGATCAACCATCAGGTGGTGATGTGCGAACGGTATCTCAACCGTTGGTACGTATTGCTGCGTTGCTGTCGCAACACCTGCGGCTGTACGAGCATCCACAAACGCACTCTTACCGCCGTATATAATTGCCTTGGGTGCCTCAACAGCAACAAACTCCCGCGTATGATCTATCCACCAGTCGTTATGACCCTCTTCCTTGTCTGAGTAGACATAAGGGTCGAACTTCCATTGCCAACCCCCTGCAACTTCACGCAGCGAATGAACGGCTATGTATTCTTCTAAGCTTGGCTCAAAGCTGATTTGTTCAGGGGCTAACTTAAAACGAGCCACCCCCTCAGCTAATGTTGCAAAAGTGCGGTGTGGACGCTGCAGGTTAGGTCCATCAACTCGCGGTGTTTGTTCATCCCATTGTTCAGGGTGTGTGATTGAAGGATCGCAGGCAACAAGCCCGGCAAATGGACAGGCTGCCTCCAGCATTGCTTTGACGCCAACCACCGCGCCATAGCTATGCGTTACTAAAAAGGGACCGCTTTTGTTCTCAAACAATCCGCTCGCCTCGGCGACTGCGTTAAGCTCCTGAACTCGATTCGCGTATGTGTACCTTTCTCGGTGGCCAGAAACCCCCATCCCCGACAAGTCGATGGCTACACAGCGATATCGTTGCGCCAAGAATGGGGCAATAAAACCCCAACAGCGAGCATGTGACATGCGACCGTGCACAAACAATATACCTGGCTGACTGCGCTGCCCCCACGCGAGATAGTGGATATCACAGCCAGCAACGTCGACTGTGTGTTCACTAGGTTGCTGATAGATTTCATCAAACCAATCCGGCAGAGGCTTTGAGATCTGCGACAACAGTTGCTCAGGTGAAATCACAGATCAACGCTTTGCTGGTATGCCGTTTTGCTTGTAGATCTCGCCCTCTTTCATGACGAAAGACACTTCACCCATAACGGCGATATCGAGCAAAGGACTTCTTGGAAAAGCGACGATATCAGCGAGCTTACCTGCTTCTATCGAGCCTAATTGATCGTACACGCCGAGTAACTGTGCAGCGTTTTTGGTGGCAGTCACCAACGACTCTGCGGCAGGCATTCCGGCGTCAACCATATGCACAAACTCCCGCCAATTTTCGCCATGAGGTGGCACACCTGTGTCCGTGCCAAAGGCAATCTTCACACCTGCTTGATAAGCCTTGGCAAAAGTCTCCTTGCTCTTTGGACCGATCGCTGCCGCCTTGGGACGCACGAGCTCTGAGAAAAAACCTTCTACCTTTGCCTTTTCTGCAACATACATTCCCGCAGCTATAGTAGGCACAAACCAAGTACCCTTTTTCTTCATCAAGCGCATGACTTCTTCATTCATGAGCGTGCCGTGTTCAATCGAATCGACACCCGCGACGACGGCGCGGCGCATGCCCTCAGCTCCGTGGGCATGTGCAGCGACCTTAAAACCATAGTCTTTTGCCGTCGCGACAATCGCTTCTATTTCTGCGATCGTAAACTGAGGGTTTTCGCCGCTTTTTGCCTGACTTAATACACCCCCTGTCGCGGTAATCTTGATGAGATCCGAGCCTTCTTTGTAGCGAGTGCGAACCGCCTTTCGCCCATCTTCGACGCTGTTCACAACGCCTTCGGTTGGACCTGGATCACCACGTAACTCTGCGTTAACTCCGTTGGTAGGATCTGCATGCCCGCCCGATGTCGCGAGACTCTTTCCAGCGGCATAGATTCGGGGACCAATCAGCTTGCCAGCAGTAATGGCATCACGCATCGATTGGGCTAAACCGTAACCAGACCCGAGATCGCGAACAGTAGTAAAACCAGCTAACAAGGTGCGTCTTGCGTGCGGTATCGAGCGATAAGCGTAATCGCCAGGCTCGTCGGTAAATCTCCTCAATCGGCCTTCAGGAGAGGTTTCCGTGATGATGTGAACATGCATATCGAGTAAGCCTGGCATCACGAATGCGTTCTTAAGGTCAATCACCGTGTCATCAAGATTGCCCTCGTGGTAGCCCTCTGCAACAGTTGTTATCTGTCCTTCCTCGATAATGACTGTTTGCTCGGACAAAACTATACCTTTGTTGGCATCAAACAGCTCTCCCGCGTGGATGATGGTCGCCGCCAAGACTGGGAAGCTGGTCAAAAACAGTAGTGCACCGACAGAAGTCTTCACAAAGGCCATGATCGCTCCCACTTAAGCGGCTCTATTTGTGCAGTAAGTTATGCCGCGACGAAGGAGCTCATAAAACTCTGGCTTGTCCCATGCACAACGCTCGATTTGCGGATAAAACTCCATCATTGGCTGCATATCATAATGGCTACGACAATGGCCCAAATTAAGATAGAGCACCTCACCGTCGCCTACCTTGTTTATGTAGTAAACCGGGTGTGGCACATCGTCGTCCCAATCTTCGTGTACGAAACCTGTCGCCTTGCCAGTAAAGCGAGAATGCAGCAAGTGATGCAATTCACCATGTATCCGGCACAAGTAGATTTCATCATCCGTTTCGAATGGTTCGATACCTTTAACCAGTTCATGTTCTGGATCGGAAATTTCGACTGTAAATGGCTGAATCGGAGGATGGCCCAGAAACTGGGTACCGAGTGTTTCCATCATGATCGGTGCTGTTTCTGGTGCATCGACCTGACCAGATTCTAAGAACTTCAATATGGCGTTTGTACCATGTAAGGCAAACCAGCTTTTGCCGCTGGCGACATAATCCCGTAGGGCAACTTGTTCATCCTCACTCGGTACCAAATTACATGTGTAGGTGATCAAAAAGTCTGACGCCTGGATGGCACCAATGTCGTGATAGTCCGCAGCTACCGTAACTCGGACCCGATCATTATCTGCTAGGAGTTTGAGCAACTCTAACCGGGCAAAGTCAATGTCATGATAGTCACCTGCCGCAACCAAATAGACTTGAACTACTCGGTGGTCTGTCGTTTCTTGTTCTTCTGACACGCTCTTACCTCTCTTGGAAAACTTTAAGAAACCTTACGCGCTCGATCGAATCCGCTCAAGCCTAGGCCGACTTTGCTTGCTACTATTGTCAGATGAAAACGAATAACTATGAACTCAATCGACGTCAACTTCTGCAGGGTATTCTGAGCGGTGTTGGTGCGAGCCTGAGTCTTGCCGCTTGCGCCAATGTCCAGCTCTTTCCTGATTCATCAGAGTTCACGCCGTCTTTCTACACAGAGAGTGAGTTCAAGGCACTTAGCCGTCTAGCGGATCTCATCCTGCCAAGGACGGAAACCCCAGGCGCAATCGATGCCGGGGTACCTGGTTTTATGGATCAACTCATGACGGATTGGGCATCATCTGAGACCCAAGAAAAACACAGGCACGGCCTCCACGACGTTATGCAGCAATTAGCAGACAACACGTCCTTCACTGAGGCTTCAGACCAAACAGCCCTCTTACGTTTGGAAAAGTTCGACCACGACTCGTTCGCAGCAGGAGAAATAGCCTCGAGCCCAGAGTCAGTTGCTTACAAGGAAATAAAGAGCATCATCGTCCGTGCGTATTTCACTTCAGAGCTTGGCGCGACCCAGGAACTTGAGTGGATACCAGTACCTGGTCGTTGGGATCCAGCCGTGCCGATCACATCGTTGGCAATGTCGCATCGGTCTTCGGAGAGCCAAAATGCAGTTTGATGCCATCGTAGTCGGTTCTGGGATGAGCGGTGGTTGGAGTGCCAAGGAGCTGTCCGAACGTGGCCTCAAGGTGCTTGTGCTGGAACGAGGTTTTCATGTCGAACCGAGTGAGCACTACTCCGACACACTTGCTCCCTGGCAACATCCTAACTTCAATGAAATTCCGCAAGACGAAATTACCGAGCACTACCCGATCCAGCACCGTGGTGTTAGCTACGCTGTTAAGTCCTCAAACCGGCACTTTTGGGTAAAAGACGATGAGCATCCCTATTCTGTGGAACCTGGGACAGACTATGATTGGTTGCGTGGCTACCACCTCGGCGGTCGCTCAATCACATGGGGAAGACAAAGCTACCGACTCAGCGATATCGACTTCGAAGCCAATAAGAAAGAAAACATCGGCATCGATTGGCCAGTCCGCTACAAGGATATTGCCCCTTGGTACGACCACGTTGAACGATTTGCAGGGATTGCAGGTGCCAACGAAGGGCTTGATCAATTGCCCGACGGCGTCTTTCAACCACCATTTGCTCTGACTGATGCAGAACTTGCCTTCAAATCCAGGGTAGAACAGAAATTTCCCGGCCGACGCGTGATTCATGCCCGTGTGGCCCACCTCACCGAACCTACAGAAGAGCAAACTGCTTTGGGTCGGCACGCTTGTCAGGCACGCAATGCCTGCTCGTTGGGCTGTACGTTCAAAGCTTACTTTTCATCGCTTAACGCAACACTCCCGGTAGCCTTGCAGACGGGTAACACAACGATTAAAACTGACGCTCTTGTAACGTCGTTAAACCACGACCCGGCAAGTGGCAAAGTAACCGGCGTGAACGTACTGGATCAAAAAACAAGAACCCGCACCACATATTCAGCCAAGCTGATTTTTCTCAATGCCTCGGCGATTGATTCCGCGTTGATTCTCCTCAATTCAAAAACGCAGGCAAACCCCACAGGTCTAGCGAACAGTTCCAACCAAGTAGGCCGTAATCTAATGGACCATGTGAGCGCAGGAGGCGTCTCCGGCCGTATTGATGGCTTCGAAGGACTGACTATTTTCGGCCGCCGCCCTGGTGGTTTCTACATCCCGCGCTACAGCAACATCACAGAAGACGACAAACCTTATCGACGCGGATTCGGCTTCCAAGGTGGTTCTGGACCAATCAATCGTCGACCAGAGACTCAAGCCGGAATTGGCGCGGATTATAAGTCTAAACATCGCCAACCCGGCCCGTGGTACATCGGCTTCAGCGCTTTTGGCGAAATCCTCCCTAACTCGAATAACCGAGTGACCTTGCATCCAACGCGACGCGACAGATGGGGGCAAGCCCTACCCCACTTCGATTGCAGCATGGGCAAGAACGAAGAACAGATGATGAATGCCGCCCGCGAAGACGGGGTAGCGATGCTAGAAGCTGCCGGTTGCACAGACATTCGGGCTGCTGTGCAAGGCCTATCTCTACCCGGTAATCGCATTCACGAAATGGGCAGCGCGCGAATGGGCCATGATCCTTCCTCATCCGTACTCAACGGCTGGTGCCAAGCACATGACGTAGCTAACCTATTCGTCACAGATGGCTCTTTCATGACTTCAGCTGGCTGCCAAAACCCGTCGCTTGGATATATGGCATTTTCTGCGCGCGCAGCGCACTATGCTGCAGACTTGCTTGCCGATGGGACACTTTAGGGGCTTATGATATCGAGCCTACCGAACGACAAAAACCGAAGCAGAAAAGCAGAAGGTTCGAAAGTTAGAAAGCTAGAAAGCTAGAAAACAGGAGGACATCCAATGTCAGACCAAACTCTCAATCCAGATGAACTTGCAGAAGAGCCAACGGGAGCTGATATAGAAATCGACGCAGATACGCCACAAGGTCGATTTGCATTGTCGAAAAAGGACATCTCTCGAGTTAAGAGAATTGGTAGCTGGCACGGCGCGGCGGTGCTTGCCGGATTGGGGCTTTATGGCGCCGCCAATGCTTGGGCGGTTTCGTCTGGGCTTGTTCTTGCGCACATTGTCGCTATTGGTAACGCAGTGGTCGTGGCGTCCGCTTTATCTGGAATATTCCACGAATGGGGTCACTTTACGGGATCGAAACTTACCGGCTCTATCGCACCTGTGTCGAAAAAGCCTGTCCGTTTTTACTTCATGTTCAATTTTGATATGGAACAAAATTCAGTTTCTCAGTTCATTGGACTGAGCCTAGGTGGGATCCTTGCAAACTGGTTGCTGGTATTGCTTATCTTGGCCCTTATACCGATTACGAGTCTCGCGGCAGCGGCTTTGGTCGCGGTAGCCATCGCTCGTGCAGTAAATGTGAGTTTCTTCGAAGTTCCCATTGTACTGAGAGTGCGCGAATCACAAGACCCCACAAAAGAACTAAACCACCAACTGGAAACCTTCGGTTTAAAACAAACCCCTGGGATCATTGCAGGCGCACTCGCGTTCCTCGCGTTTACCTAACTCCGGGATTCGTGTTCAGTGAACTAAGCCCAGTACGTCAAAGTTGACGTACTGGTGGGTGCCGTCTTGAAATTGTAGTTCGATGACTACTGGTTCGTTTAACTCCTGAACGCCAAACAACATAAGGTGCATACCCCCGGTTTCGAAACGAACAGTTTCTCCGGGTTTGATCGCAACCTCTTTAAGACGGCGCATCTGCATCATGCCGGTTTCTTCAACACGCTTGGTTGTGTGCATCTCGATCGCACGAAACTCGCGACCGCTGGCACCCACCAAGATCATCGGGACTTGGGACCGGTTTTCCAAGACCATATATCCCACAGTCTTGTCTGTACCAGGTACTAGGGTACGAACTCCTGCATCACGTACCTGTAGATCTTGCTCCGCACACGCTACCAGCCCGCCGCTTAAAATAGCGGTCAAGCACAGTGTGAGTGGTCTATAAAACACCAGCAGCCGCAGACATAACATCCTTGGTGACTTGGAGACGATCTTCGCCCCAGGGCATTGGCATTAGAATTGGGTATTCAACACCGGCATCAATATAAGACTGAACGAATTGCGTGACGTCACTGCCTGAGCCAATAAAGTTAATCGCTTGAATCATCTCTTCCGAAATAGCCGCCAAAGCACCATCGCGGTCTTTTTCGGCTTGCCTGGCGCGCAGGTTGTCGACCTCATCACCAAAACCTGCAGCGCGAAACATATTCGCGTAGCCATCAGCCATGGAATAGTTGAAAAGATCCCGACGCGCAGACTTGGCGGACCGATCAAGATCACCAACGGCTGCATGGACGTAGCACATGATTTGCGCATCCCCGCCTTTACGGACTTGTGCGACCGCAGTGGGAACATGTGCCGCTGGTATATAGTTCAGTAGAACGCCGTCAGCAACTTCACCGGCAAGCTTCAACATTTGCGGGTTTAGCGCTGCCATGACAATTTTTGGCCGACGCTCAGGCAAACGAACTGCGAGCCGAAAGCGCTTAACCGACCAAAAGTCACCTTCAAATGTGACAGATTCACCTGCAAGACACTCTCTTAGTAACGCGACATACTCTCTCATCATCGCAATTGGCCGCTCAGCCTTCGGCGCTCCGTGGCCTCGTAAAATTCCCGGCGCGGAGACGCCTAAACCTAAGAACACATCAGCATCAGGACTCAGCGATTGCAGAGTCGCCGCTGTCATTGCGGCCAGTGGTGGCGTACGGAGTTGGACTGGCACAATGCCAGTGCCCAAACCGAGGTTCGGCGAGGACGCAGATACAGCGCCGAGTAATGTAAAAGCATCCGAACCTGTTGCTTCCACTGTCCAGAGGGAGCTGTATCCCATACCCTCTGCCAATTGTGCGATATCAATGACTGCTCGAGTGCCTAAGACCGAGAGGCTACCGAATGTGACACCTAGCTGGCTCATGCTGCATCCTTATAATTTGCGCGAGTCCGGCATTGTGCTGAATTGAGTCTCTAGCGCAAACTATTTTCACGCTGTTCACGACAAACGACTCATGAGGGTGCAAATGACGAAGGAACCGGTGTCTCAACTGCGAACTGATTCGGGATCTTCCGATATATCAGGCGCGGGAATGGATCGCGTGATTGCTAACCCACAGCCTTGGTGGCGCCGATGGGGCATCGTTGCTGGGAGCATCTTGTTGCTGGTTGGCGTACTTTTCTTTGGCCGCGACTTGTTTTCAGGAAGCACATTCCACATTGAGAACAGCCGTATTGTGGTAGCACCCGTGACCAGCGGCAAATTTGATGACTTTATCCCAATCCGGGGACGCGTCACCCCATTAAAGACCGTCTATCTAGATGCGATCGAGGGTGGACAAGTACAACGCCGATACGTCGAGGACGGTGCCACGGTCAACGCTGGTGACCTTATCGTGTCCCTTGGCAACACAACCTTGCAACTCGACGTCACCCGTAACGAGGCTATGGTTACCGAGCAGCTCAACAACATGCGTAGCATAGAGCTGCAGTTGGAACAAAATCGCCTTCAGCACAAAAGAAATTTGGTTGAAATTGACTATCAAATCCAGAGATTGGGCCGTCAAGTCGAGCGACTTTCGAACCTAGATATCGCGGGCGTCGCCGCTAAGAGTCAGCTGGAGGATTCAGAAGACGAACTCGCTTACTACAACAATCGTCGCGCAGTAACGCTTGAAAGTCAGGCTACCGACGCCCGCCTACAGGAAACACAGCTCGCATTCTTGCGAACATCATCTACGCAATTGGAAGAAAGTTTGGTGCTTGCTCGACAAAACTTAGACGCTTTGAATGTCCGCGCCCCTGTGCCCGGGAAGCTCTCAGGCTTGGATGTGGAAATCGGTCAGAGCATACAAAGAGGTGGGCGCCTTGGCCAAATCGATGATCCAAACAATTTCAAACTGCGTGTCGCTATCGACGAGTTTTATCTCAATCGCGTGGATATCGGTCAAGCGGCTTCGATGGAAAACGAACCGAGGTTTGAACTCGAGGTCGGCAAGATCTATCCGCAGGTTAAAGATGGCCAGTTCGAACTTGATCTTCATTACCTTGGCGAACAACCAGCAAACATACGTCGTGGCCAAACCATACAAGCCACATTGACTCTTGGTGACTCGGCCGACGCACTGCTAGTACCGAACGGCACCTTTTTTCAAGATACTGGCGGTAACTGGATGTTTGTTTTGAACGACGATGGCACGGAAGCCAACAAGCGCCCTGTCCGACTTGGACGGCGCAACTCTGAGTACATTGAAGTCCTCGATGGCTTAGCAGCGGGAGAACGTGTCATCACCAGCGCGTACTCCGCCTATCGTGAAATGGATCGCCTAACCCTCTCTGCCGAATAAGGAAACCCATGCTTTCACTCAAAAGCCTGAGCAAGTATTACCGAACTGAAGACATAGAAACCGTAGCGCTAGATAGCATCGATGTTGATATAAGCGAGGGCGAGTTCGTTGCAATCATGGGCCCATCTGGGTGTGGTAAATCGACCCTCCTCAATATCATTGGAATGTTAGATTCTCCATCTGAGGGCGAATATTGGTTCAAGGAGCAAAACGTAGCCACTTTACAGGAACGCGCCTTAGCGGCTCTACGAAAACAACATATCGGCTTTATTTTTCAATCGTTTAACTTGATCGATGAGCTTTCTGTCGCCGAGAACATCGGATTAGCGCTCTTGTATCACGACGTTTCCAACTCACAAAGGAACGAACGTGTCGCTGAAGTCATGGAGCGAGTTGGTATCGCACATCGCGCCAAGCACATGCCTAGTCAGCTGTCCGGCGGACAACAACAACGTGTCGCTGTAGCGCGCGCCATCGTGGGCGATCAGTCACTAATACTCGCTGACGAACCGACGGGAAATTTGGACTCAACACATGGCCAGGAAGTGATGGATATGCTTTCGCAACTCAACGGCGAAGGGACGACAATTGTCATGGTTACGCACAGCGAGCACCATGCTGAATACGCAACTCGAGCCATCAATCTTTTCGACGGCAAAGTCGTCACCGCTCTCGATGAGGCCGTCGCTTAGTGTTCCTCAACTATTTACTCGTCGCGCTGCGGCAGCTCAAGAAAAACAAGCTATATGCCTCGATTAACATACTAGGTCTTAGCGTTGGTCTTACTGTTTTTTTGCTTGGATCACTAATCGTCCAATACGAGTACAGCCACGATCTAAACTGGCGTGATGCAGATCGTATTTTCACAGTAGGCACGTTGTTCGGACCAACGGCAAACGTTGGTGTTGGCGAAGTGGACGGCATCTACACCGCATTCGCTCCCTTCATTGAAAGCGAACTTCCCGAAGTAGAAGCCGTTGCTCGGGTTGTTGGCCGTGAGTTCTTAGCCTCGATCGACGATGCGCATTACTACCAGGAGATTCGTTTTGTCGATAAACAGTTTCTAGACATTTTCGACCTCGCATATATAGAGGGCGATGCAACCGCATTAGACGATCCGATGGGCGCGGTCATCACGCTCGCTATCAAGGAAAAATTCTTCGGCTCAGGGAGTGGCTTAGGCCGGTCATTTCAGCTCGATCATGGCACCACATTGCATGTCAGCGCTGTTATCGAAGAAATGCCAAAAAATACGCACTTTTCTTCCTCCATAATTTCAGACGAACCATTCGAGATTTTTGCATCACTCGAGGCGCTCAAGGTAGCAGCCGACTGGGATCTCGCTGGTAACTTCAACAACTTGTCGATGGGAGACCGGACCTATATTCGGCTATCACCGGACAAGGATCGCAATTGGTTGCAGGCCAACATGGATGGCTTGTTCACGAGACATTACCCGGAGGATGATAGAGGTTTTATCAGTGGCGTTAGAGTACGCCCCTTAGTTGAAGCCAATACATTGCTGTGGGACTCAATAGGGATTCCGATGGTGGATTCAATTCAACTTCTGTCGATCTTCGTCCTCCTGATTGCCATTGTGAACTACACGAATCTGGCCACAGCTCAGTCCCTTGGTCGCACCCGTGAAATCGGACTTCGTAAAACCATGGGCGCAAATCGCAGTCAACTCATCGTTCAGTTTGTCGTGGAGAGCATATGTGTGGCGATACTTGCAATGGTTGTCACCGCACTCACACTTTCATACCTCATCCCCGCCTTTAACGAAGTTTCGGACAAAGGTCTGCATGTTGATTGGCTGCTTACCATCCCTCTCCTTGGACTCACCGCACTCGGCGTCGGCGGCATCGCGGGTGCGTATCCTGCCTATCTCATCTCAAAAACAATGCCCATCGAGGCGTTACGAGACGGCGGCACACAGAGTGTCAAAGGCTCTTCGTTGCGTACCGGGATGCTCGTTATGCAGTTCAGTTTGTCCATTCTCATGTTGGCGATCGTGAGCGTCGTGTTTTTGCAGAATCAGAACGTAGTCAAGTCTTCTGAGATCTATCCGAAGACGCAGATGATCACCCTTTCAAGACTGAACTTAGATCCAATCCGCGAGCGTTTTGAAGCGTTGCACAACGAAATCACGCGCATTCCCGGTGTCGAATCGATGTCTTTCTCCAGCCATATTCCATTCGAACAGAGCAACTCGGGAATGAGTGTGGCGCGCGAGGCTGGTAACGAAGAGATCGGGTTTCTAATGAGCCAGATCTGGATAAGTGAAGATTTCATGCCGACATACAAAATCCCGATCATCAATGGCCGCAACCTAACTGATTCCATCAGCGGTGATACGCTGTCGGATACTTCTGCGAATGTTCTCGTCAACGAACTCGCTTTGCAACGCCTTGGTTTCGACTCTGCCGAGGAAGCTGTTGGTAAAGTTTTCTACGAACTCAATCCTACAACGCCCCGCGCCTATACGATTGTTGGGGTAATACCCAATCAAAACTTCCAAGGTTTCCATAACGTTATTAAACCAACCACTTTTAAAATGGCACCCGCAGCGTGGTACTACAGCTCAATACGAGCTGAGACAGAACAGATTGGTCGCGTGCGCGCAGACGTTGAACAGATTTGGGAACGTCTTGTGCCTGACTACCCCATTCAGGCAGGGTTTTTAAGTGATGAGTTCGATGAGACCTACGCCGTCTACAACTCTATAGCGGTCTTGCTCGGCGCATTCGCGTTTCTCGCCATGATGTTAAGTCTGATTGGTCTATTCGGCTTAGCGGCATTCATGGCTGCAACACGAACCAAGGAAATCGGTATTCGCAAAGTAATGGGCGCGAGCACAATACAAATTACTCGCTTGTTGATTTGGCGTTTCTCCCGTCCGGTCATGTGGGCATTGATCATCGCCCTACCGCTCGCCTATCTCGGTTCGCAACAATTTTTGAATTTCTTCGCAGACAGGATAGATTTTGTCGAGCTGATCATCCTGATCGCTGGTCTGGTCGGCGTGATCATTTCTTGGCTGGTGGTCTCTTTGCACGCTATTCGAGTCGCCCAAACGAACCCGATCGTTGCCCTACGGTATGAGTAACGGCATCACGTAGACAGGACCTCTCGGGAACTAGCCGAGCTTCACAATCGTTTTGCCAAAGTTTCGTCCAGCAAACAAATCACTGAATGCAGGACCTACACTTTCAATACCACTCAACATGTATTCAGGCGCATTGAGCTTGTCTGTATCTATCCACTGCGCGAGCTGAGATCGCGCCTCTGGATATCGATCTACCTGTGTATGAGCGAAGAAACCTCGCATCAAAGCTTCTTTCGTCACGAGCTGGAATAGGTTGCCAGGACCGCTGCCAGGATTCCCATAAGTGGCTACTGCGCCACACAATGCTATGCGTGCACCGACGGCGAGGTGGTCAAGGACAACCTCGAGAATCGGACCGCCAACATTGTCGAAATAAACATCAACGCCATTCGGACAAAGTGCGGCTAACTGTGCGCTAACATCTCCTCGATGATTGACCGCACCCGCGTACCCGAGTTCAGCAACTACTCTCTCCGCCTTTTCATCACTACCGACGATGCCCACCGCTCTTGCACCGTGGATCTGTGCAATTTGTCCCGCAATACTGCCAACCGCACCCGCTGCAGCACTGACTAGTACTGTTTCACCCGTCTTAGGCTTGCCGATATCAAGCATGCCAAAATACGCCGACAATCCGGTATCGCCCAGAACGCCGAGATAGTAGTTCATAGGGTACGGCTCATCCGGATCGATTTTGACGATGAATTGACTATCGTCCGCGACCGAGTACTCCTGCCAAGCGATGCGTGCCATCAACCAATCACCGACTTGGTATCCCGCGTGACGCGTCTCTATCACTTCACCCATAACAAGCCCCATCACAGGCTCTCCCAGTGCCATCGCCGGGAGCACATCGTCACCGGCACTTTCATCCAGCCAATTGCGAAAACCCGCGTCCAGGGAGATAAAATGATTCTTGAGTAGTGCCTGTCCTTCAGACAGCGTCGGCAAGTTTTCTCTGCGCAGCGAAAAATCACTTGGTTTGGGATTGCCAACCGGTCGTTTAGCGAGCAGCACGCTAGTATTTTGGGTCATCGGTTCCTTTATCGTCTTGCTTGGAAAAATACAGTCGAAGTGTTTACTTAAACCTCGGTAAGACTTCATCTGTGAGTCTGATAAATGTCTCGTGACTCAAAATTGATGCTAAGAGGTAGTCTAATCCGATCTCTTCATTTAGCTGCGAGAGTTGATCCGCAACCTTCTCCGGCGATCCGTGCACGATAACTTCATTAACATAACGCTCGACACGTTCCTCTGGAGAGAGATCCGATGGCGGACCACCTTTCTTGCCACTGGCGTAGCCACCAACGGTCCACTCGGCGCCAGAGCGCGCGACTGCCTCGGCTTTTGCATCGGTCTCGGCCACAGCGATTAAACGAGCAACCGGAATGTCTTGGCTTAGGGAGTGATTGTGCATTTCCATTGACGCGTTGTAGCTCGCGCGCTTTTCACCAATTTCTGTATGTGTCGAGTGTGGGTCCATCAATATCGCGTGACCCTGTTCCGCGGCCCAGTCCACTGCCGTTTGGGTGGACGTTGCCAGCCATACGGGCATCGGATCCTGCAAAGGTTTAGGCAGTACTTCCACGTTGTTAAAGGTGTGGTGTTTGCCGTTGTGGGTTAGAGATCCTTCTTGCCAGGCTTTGAGCACGATTTCAAAATTTTCTCTGAAGCGATCATAGGACTCTTCAATCGGCACCTGAAAATTCTCCATTTCAGTGCGATCAAAACCGCGACCGGCACCCCAATTGACTCGACCGCCAGAAAGGTTATCCAGCAACGCAACCTCTTCGGCAAGTCTGAGTGGGTGATAAAAAGCGGCCAGAGACACACCTGTGCCTATTCGCAGATTTTTGGTTCTATCGGCCACATGCATGCCCATCAGGTGCACAGAGGGGCACACGCTGTAAGTGGAAAAGTGATGCTCGGCAAGCCACACCGCGTCATAACCACCTTGGTCCATAATATCAACGCGCTCTAGTGCTCGCCGATAGACTTCTTGAATCGGCGTGCGCCGTTCGGGCCAACTAAAAAACTGCAGCACCCCAAACTTCATTCGCTAAGATTCCCCTGCGAAAACTCCCAATCTCTCACTCTGGCTTGCCCTTCATCATGCGTAGTGGATTGTAAGTTAGAACTGTCTCACCGTTCTGGTTAATCACACTGTTGTCGGTTCGAACCAAGGCACGATTGCCTTTCGAGGCGGGCTTAATCTCGCTGACGACGCCTTCGACATGCAACGTGTCACCGACGAACGTGGGACCAGTAATGTTCATCTCACATCCGAGAAACGCTATACCGGTGCGCGATATTGTCGCCGGTATAACGAGCCCTTCCGCCAACGAGAACACCAGAGCGCCTGGCACCAATTGACCGGCAAAATCCGTGTGCTTCTCTAAGTACTCTTTGGAAGTAAAGAGCTCTTCAGTCATCCCAGACACACCAACAAAGCTATAGACGTCAGTTTCGGACACAGTGCGCGTTAACGTTTGGAATTCAAAACCAACAGACCAATCTTGATAGTAGAATCCGTGACCCAACAGCTTCATCGCACATTCACTCCGGCTCGCACGCCAAAACGATCTGTTGCTACATCCAGTGCCTGCGCCCCGCTTGCCGACATCGCATCGCCAGAACGGACCCTGTATGCGGCTGGCGTGTCGGCACCGCGCGGCGAACGTCCTGCAGCCACCGAATCTGCAGCTTCAAACATCAAGTTCCTGAACTTCACCACGCCAAGATCGGTTTGGCCAAGAAGTTCCCGCGAACGGTCAGCAATGAGGCCCTGACTATCTGCGATAGCTTGATCTTGCTCAGAGATTCCAGCGATCCCGGTGAAGTTTGAATTTTTTTGCATGTCGCGATCAATTAGATAGTTGTTTTCCCGTCGTCGTAGCGGCACAAAGTCGTCGTCTACACTTGCGAAAATTCCAAATCCCTGCGCATACATAGTGCGTTCTTTTGCTGTCAGCGGTCTTTCCGGGTTATAGGTGTAGCAATAGATCCAACACGACTCGTCATCAATGGGAACCCACGTGTTACCAACATGGTTGTCACCAGGAAAGCTGTTCGGTGCCATTGAATGACAAGGCATCATGAACTGAGTCAAGCGCCAGTAATCTTGGTCATTGTCCGCGTGTCGAGCTGCACACATCACCAGGCCCGCATCGTGCTCAAGTACTGTGAATCGTGGCGAGCTATCTTCGATCATCCAGCGGTACCGACCATTTTCAGGGGGCTCGTTGATTCCTTGTGAGGGCATTAACCCAACCCGCTCACCCCCGTCGATATTGGCGTGCAGGTAGGAAAAATGTGCGGTATCCACGCCACCTTCGACGGCTTGAGCCCAATTGCACTGCTGTAGTTTTTTGGAGACAAAGTAGTGCTCTGGGGGTAATTCAGAAAAATCGAGAGTCGGAACATCGCCCGGTTGTTCACCGAAGTGGACCCAGACAAGGCCAAGCGACTCTTGTACCTTGAGCGACACAAGTTGTGCCTTCGGTTTGAGGGATTCGGCAACTTTTTCACTGACGGTGGGAATATCAATGCAATTACCATCGGTATCGAACTGCCAGCCGTGGTAGGCACATCGCAGGCCACAACTTTCATTGCGGCCAAAGAATAGGTTAGCACCTCTGTGGGGACAGCGTGGCTCAACAACACCCACACGACCCTCTCCATCCCTAAACGCGATAAATTCTTCGCCAAGTATCCGTAAAGACTTCGGCGCGCCTTCTGCTTCCAGCTCGCGCGATAAAAGTGCCGGAATCCAATACTGCCGGAAGACCTTACCCATATCGGTATTGGGACCAGTCCTCGTCAAACGCTCATTTTCCTGTTGAGTCAGCATACGGTTCTCCTCTGTATTGCGAAGTCATCCTCATCGCTTTTCGTCTCTTTCCCATATCTTCTAGCCACTTATGTCTTGTCAGGTAAGAGCTTGAAGGCAATATATTCTGAGCTCGACGGCGGACCCAGTCGACCACCACCGGCTGCGATCACAACGTACTGCACGCCATCCACGCTATATACAGCCGGTGTCGAGAAGCCACCCGCGGGCAACTCATATTGCCAAAGCAAGGATCCATCCGCGGCATCATAAATCTTGAAGAGTTTGTCGGGCGTTGCGGCTATGAATATAAGCCCGGATGAGGAAACCACCGGCCCGCCATAGTTGAATGATCCCCAATCCAGCTCAGGATGTGACAAGTAGTTGCCAAAGGGGGTTTTCCACACGATGTCTCCCGTCGACAAATCAATCGAATTCAGCGTTCCCCAAGGACCAGAATTGCCTGGTAGGTCCTCATGGTCTTTAAGGGCCACATAGCCACTGCTGAGAATGTACCTAACTTCGGTACTTGGTTCGTCTACGACCGGTTCAGGTGTGCGCATGTAGGTCAAAATACCACGCATTTCCACATCTGCCAGATAGTCAAACGCTGGCATACGTCCGCCACCTTGTTTGATGCTGTCGATGACCTTTGTATATCCTTGGTCAGCGATCACACCTTTAAGCCCGGGCGCTTGATCCGTCCCTGCCAAATCCATGCCATGGCACGCTGCGCAATGCTGCCCATAGGTCGCGGCATTCGAAAAGCCGATGGGAACTTCGCCTAGCGTTAAAACACCAGCACCGTCATTTGCGTTGAGTATCAGACGATTTGTGGCAGGATCATATGCAGATCCGCCCCATTCGGCACCGCCGTCGTACCAAGGATAGATTAGGACCGTGCCAACTTTTGGTGGCGCCCATGGGCGCAAATCCCAGTCTGCTATCTGCGCCTCGACAAATTCTCTTGCCTCAGCATTTCTATTCGTTATCTCAAACCGTTGTCTACTAAATGAGATGGCGGAAACTGGCTGACTGGTCGCTGCGACTTCACCTGGAAGCAAACTCGGGATCGTAGCGACCTCATGTATTGGATAGACGGATTCGCCGGTATCTCTGTCAAAGGCAAAAAGTTGACCAGACTTGGTGGTGACGGCGACCGCATCGATTATGCGGCCTTCTCTTTCGAGCTGAACCAACGTCGGCGGCGACGGATTGTCTCTATCCCAAAGGTCATGACGAAACATTTGAAAATACCAAAGAAGCTCGCCTGAATGCGCATCGAGGGCGAGAAGACAGTTCGCGAAGAGATTGTCGCCTAGCCGATTCCCTCCGTAGAAGTCCGGTGTGGCAGACCCAGTTGGTACAAAGACGATACCGCGCACCTCGTCTAGTGCCATACCTGTCCACGCATTCGCACCACCTGCCGTTTCCAATGAGCCCTCAGCCCAAGTTTCTGCCCCTTTGTCTCCCAATTTTGGAATTGCGTCGAACTGCCACAGTTGCTTGCCGTCAACGGCACTGAAGGAGCGAATTGAACCAGGCAAAGCTTGCTCGTCCTCGCTGGTAGAAAAACCAAATATCAGTTGGTCGTCGAAAACGATGCCAGGCACAGTCACGCCTAGAAAGCCTCGCTCGATATCTTGCGGTCGCAGGTCTAGGCGACCGCTGTTACCAAAAGAAGAAACAACCGTGCCATCTGCGGCATGTAACGCAATCAGCTCATTTGCTGCGGTGAAAAAGATCAGATCACCCTTTGGCCAATACATGAGCCCACGTTGGGCGGCACCTGTTACTTTTGGATCGTGGCGCCAGAGCTCTTTGCCTGTTGCGGCATCCAGAGCAAACGCAACGAGTTTCGGCGACAGACCGTAAAGAACGCCATTCACTACCAGCGGACTGGTATACATTGTAGAGGATTGGCCGCGTAATTCCCCGGAATCATAGCGCCATGCCACACCTAGACTGGCGACGTTCGACGAATCAATTTGACTGAGCGGCGTGTAGTGTTGTCGTCCGTTATCACCTAGATAAACGGGCCAATCGACATTCGATAGATCTCGTGTGTTCAGCTCGTCTTCAACTGGTTCTTGTCCGCAGGCGCTTAGAAAAATAACAAGCGCGAACACGCAGGTGCACTGGACAAAGTTTGCAGTCCTGATGTTTACAATAAGCTTTGCCATTTAACCGCCGTTTTTATCGATCAAGGTTGCACTGGCAAAAAGACTGGCACAAACACGCGTGCAGCGATTTTCCACCCGTCACGTGTTCGCTGGAACTGATCGTGGTACTCCCCAATAGCGACCGGTTCCGTCAATGTTTGCGGAAGTTCAGATTCGTCACCACGATAAACCACCACGTAAGTCACGCCAATTGCAGATCTCCCATTCGCACTCACCTCAATGTTGATGGTGCTGATGAAATGGCGATATACGGGACCTCCCACTCCGGCAGCGATCCGGTCACGTATCGCTTCGCGCCCAGCAAACTTCTGACCGAAAAGATCCATGGTCGCATCAGCAGTGAACAAAATTGCAACTGCATCTGCATCCGGCCGATCGCGGTAGAAGGCATAATCCGTAACCAGCTTTGTGCAAGCATCAATCGCTGCTTGAGACTCATCTGCAGCGTGTGCTGCCTGAGTTGCGCCTGCGACTATACAAATACTCAGCCACAGAAAATTCAAGTTTCGCGTGTTCACCATTTACCTCCCAAACTTTTACCCTCTAAACTTTTACCCTCTAAACTTCTAGCCTCTAAACTTCTAGCCTCTAAACTTCTAGCCTCTAAACTTCTTGCCTCTAAGCTGGCCCTCTAATCTTTGCCTCAGGGATTGATATTCCAGTAGGTACTGAAGCCTGTCAATTTTCCCTTTACACTGCTGCCATTCCATTCAAGCAAGTAAGGAGACGTTCATGCGTCTTGTCTCATTCACCCAGGCTCAAACCACCCGCATTGGACTGTTAAATGACTCCGGAATTGTTGATCTCTCAACAGCAAGTCCGGGGCTTCCTACCAATATGCTGGAATTTCTCCAACTTGGTGCGGACGCGATGGCATCGGCGGCTAAAGCCGAGACGGCGAAGGCGGATTACGCCCTTACCGACGTTCATCTTGAAAGCCCGGTAACCAGACCGGGCAAAATCCTCGCCATTGGTTTGAACTACCGTGCCCATGCGGAAGAAAGCGGTGCAGAGATACCTAAAACGCCGCTCGTGTTTACAAAACAGAACACGTCCATCAATGGACCGTACGATCCGGTGCACAAGTCATCTCATGCAAGAATGCTCGACTACGAAGGTGAGCTCGCCATTGTCATCGGCAAGCGTTGTCGTCATGTTCCCAAAGACAAGGCGCAACAAGTTGTCGCCGGTTATTGCATCAACAATGATGTCAGCGTCCGTGAATGGCAGATGCGGGGTACACCAGCGCAATTCACAATGGGTAAATCGTGGGACACACATTGCCCTCTCGGTCCAGCTATCGAGACTGATATCGACCCACACAACTTAAAACTCGTGACCAAGGTCAACGGCGAAGTACGCCAAGATAGCAACACCAACGATCTGATCTTTAACTGCAACGAAATCATCGCTTACCTAACAACAGCCTTCACGCTCGAACCAGGAGACGTGATCGTGACAGGGACACCTAGTGGCGTTGGCATGGCGATGAAACCGCCTCAAGCACTAAACGTGGGAGATACGGTCAGAGTGGAGATCGAAGGCCTTGGACATATTGAGAACGAAATCATCGAGGAGCCGGAGAGCGTCACTCTCTTCTGAAAGGTTGCCCAGATCCGGCAGGAATAGCGAGATGCGTTCCTACGCTTTCGCTTGTTCTGCCTCATACCATTGGCTCGACTGGGTTTCTACACTCAATCGATTCCAATGCCAGGCGAGCACACCCACGACCACGTTACTGACCGCCGTCGCTAGAAAAATACCCGTGTAACCCCACAAAATGTCGCCGTAGTAGGCGAGCGGAACGCCTACGACAATGCTCCGTAGCAGTGAAATCACCAATGCGGGGTTAGGTAATCCCCGAGCATTGAAAGAAGAATTAGCTACTTGCATCATCCCCATAAAACCGATGCTCAACGGTATACAGAGGAAAAACACCCGAGATGCCTCCACGACAATCTCGTTATCGTCGATCATTGCAACGAAGTATGTCCCGAAACTCACCATGAAAACGAAAGTGATAACGCCCCAAGTGAGGCAAAAGGCATTGCATAGATAAAGCGCCCGTCGTACACGCTCTATCTGTCGCGCGCCCCAGTTTTGCCCAATTAACGGTTCGGCTGACGATGAACATGACCACAGGATCATGTGAGCGATCGTTTCCACTCGCGAGGCGACGTTATAAGCCGCAACGACCTCATGACCGTGTCCGGCGAGCAGACGCGTAATGATGAGCATTGAAATCGGCATCACCAATCCGCTAGCAATCGCCGGAGCCCCTACGTGCATTATCTCGTACCAAGATTGCAACATACCCGTTGTGCGTGGCGTCATTAGACGATCTCGTCAAAGGAGAACCGCATAGAGCAGAACGCTGGCAACTCGGGACAGCACGTATGCCCACGCTGCACCGGCAATGCCGAGCTCGGGCAGACCGAACCAACCAAAGATCAGCACAGGTCCGAGCGCGATCTGCGTGACGGAGCCGATTGTCATCACAATACCTGGACTCGCGGCGTTACCCGTTGCACGCAACAAGGTAGAGCCTACGATCGATAACAAGAAAAACGGCACGCCGTACATATAGACGAGCAGATAAGACACAGTTAGGTCCAAGACCATTCCCTTGGCACCAAGCAGCGAAACTATGTCTCGGGCATAGATCGATCCGAGGACAGCCAGCGCTAGACCAACGCCCAGGGCTAGGATCTGAGCGTGTGTAATGAGAAGACTCACCCGTTCCTTTTCACCGGCGCCAAATGCCCGGGCGATGACGGACGATGCACCACTGCCAATACCGCCAGCAAACGCAAAAAGAGTGATCGTCAGCGGGAAGGCGAAGCCCATGGCCGCAAGCGCCTCGGTACCCAACATGCCGAGATAAACCGCTTCAGCAACCTGCGCCACGTTCATCGTTAGCGTGCCCATTGCCATAAACGAACCAAGCCGTATCAGGTGCTTGGCGACAGGACCCTCGGTAAAGCCACCAGAGGAACGCACCACTGCGTTGTTAGCTGCGTCGTTCGTTGCAGAGCCTTTCTCTGGCGAGTCTTTTCCTGCTGAGCCTTTTCCTGCTGAGTTTTCGGCCGCGGAATTTTCGCTCGCTGTATCAGACACGACTAACCTTTGGTCGATTATTGTTCATAATCGACTTTATATTGTAATCATAACTATTTGAATTTTAGAGACTTATGCTAAAGATTCTTCAAACAAGGCGAGCAACCTCGACCACGCACGTTCTGCTTGGGCTTCGTGATAGACCGGCGAGTCTGGCGGACACCAACCGTGCAACGCACCCTCATAGACTTCGATCTCTGCCCGTAAGCTCGCATCAGCAAACGCTTCACGAAGCGCATCTTTTGCGTCGGACTCTTTCTCGTCATCATTGCTCGCGATCGCGATCAGAAAGGAAGCCTGCATACCAGGGATCAGCCTATGAGGACTGTTATCAGCCTCGGTGACCAAGCCACCGCCATGGAACGATCCACCAGCACGCACCCGACTTGGAACGGCTGCTGCCGTGCGCATGACCATCGGTCCACCCATACAATAGCCGGTAGTACCAACGCCTCTGTTCGTATCTACGCTCGTCTGTTCATCTAACCAACTGATGAACGCATTCGCATCCGTCGCATTTGTTTCCGGAGATAGCGAACGGGCTAAGGGGAACACTTTTTCACGTACTTCAGGATCCCTAAAGCTCTGACCCTCGCTCACGACTGGCGACTTGGCCGTTCGATAGTATGGATTTACGACCAAGACCGCGTAGCCATCCCCGGCGAGTCGTTTACCCATCAACCGAAATGCAGGGCGTAAACCCAATATATCGGGCCAAATCAGAACGGCGGCATGCTTACCTTTGGCTGGGTGCACGAAATAGGCATCTGCTACACCATCAGGCGTTGTAATACTCACATCACTTTCTACCAAGTCCCCAGCAGCGGCAGTGCTCGGTAACCAGGCCGCAAGCCCACCAGCGCCGATCGCTAAGCCAAGCTGTCGACGGGTCAGACCGTCGCTGAGCGCCTGTTCTGCGTCATCGACCGTATTTTCGTCACACATATCGTTCCCCTTCTATGTTTACGACCTAAACCTACGCTTAAGACTAAAAACCGGCCAGCTGAGCGTACCGGTCTCGGTGATAGGCTTGATTACCAAACATGGCCTCTAACACACGCGCGCGCTTTAGATAGAAGCCCGCATCAAATTCGTCCGTCATACCAATACCACCATGAATCTGGATAAGCTGGTTAGACATCTCGTGCAAGAAGTCACCAACCCGACATTTTGATAATGCGACCAGTTGGGCGCGGTCCTCAGCTTGGGCGTCAATCGCTTGTAAGGCACCTTCTACACAACTTCGAGCGAGCTCCATCGCACTAAACAACATCGCGGCCCGGTGCCCAAGGGCTTGGAACGAGCCTATAACGCGTCCGAATTGTTCTCTGGTCTTGAGGTATTCGAGTGTCATATCAAACGCTTGGGCAGACGTACCCAGCATTTCCGCTGCGAGTCCGGCTCTTGCTCGATCCAACGTTTCTGCGAGTATCGGATAGCCTTGATCGATGCTGCCGAGCACCTGGTCTGCAGAGACTTTGACACTTGAAAGGCTAACATTGGCATAACCGCGGCTGTCGACCATAACCATACGTTCGCGAGAGATTCCTTGTGACGAGCAATCAATCAAGAAAAGACTAATGCCATCCTCTTGACCTGCCTCTCCCCCGGTGCGGGCAGCGACAATCATTTGTGTTGCTGCCATGCCCTCTGGGACAAACGTCTTTTGGCCCGTGATCTGGAAGCCACCGTCCACTGCTTCGGCACGGGTGACGATCTGGGCGGGTGCGTGGTTTGGTCGCTCATCTACAGCCAACGTGAAGATCTCACTACCATCTACAATTTTTGGCAATAACGCCTGTTTCTGATTCTCACTGCCACCAAGCATGATGGCGGATGCGCCTACCAACGCCGAACTTACTAGAGGTGAAGCGGTCAGGTGGCGTCCCAGCTCTTCTAAAATAAGGCCAAAGGTCAAATAGCCCAAATCGGACCCACCATAGCTCTCTGGAATCAGAATTCCTGTCCATCCCATCTCTACCATGGCCGCCCAGGTGGGCGCCTCATAGCAATCCGCGTTGCCACTGTCTCGCATCTCCCGAAAAGATTGCACAGGCGCCTCGGAGCTCACCCAGTTCTTCGCTTGATCGCGAATTATCGATTGTTCTTCTGTTAATGCTGCCATGTCTGTGCCCTAACCCTTCTGTGTGGTCTCGGGAAGACCGAGGATGTTCTTTGAAATGATGTTGTTTTGAACTTCGAATGAACCACCGTAAATAGAGATCGCCTTTCCAGACAACCAATCACGCACGTTACCCAATTCACCTTCAGTGAAATCTGTCCCTTCCCAACCCAAGCCCTGGCTACCCATAAATTCAAGGGTCAACTCTGCCTTGGTTTGGGCTACCTTGGTCGCAGAGTTCTTCAAAATAGAGGCCGCTGCACTGACTTCAACCTTACCTCGTGCCTCAGCCGTGATCCGGCCAATCGTAAGCGCATGAGCCTGTGCGTCCATCAGATGGTCCGCAAGTCGGGTACGCAGATCGGTATCAGCAAGACGTCCGGTTGAATCAACCCCAACGTACTCTTTAGCTAAATCCTGCAAACCTGCCTTCTTGCCACCGCCAGAACTTCTAGCGGTCGTCTGACTCTGACGTTCATGCTGCAAAAGCCGCTTTACGACACTCCAGCCATCATTCAAATCCCCAAGTAAATCCGCTTTCTCTGCTCGAGCATCGTTGAAATACGTTTCACAGAATGGAGAGGCCCCCGCGATAAGCTGTATGGGCCGGGTCTCTACCCCGGCTTGATCCATCGGCAGCATGACAAAACTGATGCCATCGCGTTTGGCGACGCTCGAATCCGTACGTACAAGGGCCCCACACCATTGCGAGATATCAGCGCCTGACGTCCAGACTTTCTGGCCGTTTAATATGTATGCATCACCTTCATCTTCAGCTCGGGTACTCAAGGATGCGAGATCGGATCCTGCATTGGGTTCAGATAACCCTAAGCACCAGCGCAATTCACCACTGGCGATACCCGGCAGGTGCCTGTCCTTCTGATCGTCGGTGCCATATTCGAGCAGCGTTGGACCCACCATAGTCACACCCATTCCCGCGATCATGGGGATATGATTGAACGCACCGATTTGATGCATTTCCTGGGTGATCACCTTCGCCTGAGGATGGGATAAACCAGCGCCACCGTACTCAATCGGCCATGTTGGAGCACCCCACCCTTGTTCGGCAAGCCGCGCTCGCCAAGTGTCCAAGTCATCGGCTAAGGCGGCTTCCGCCTCGCCCTCAAAGCCAAATTTCATGCCCTTTAAACTGGTTGGAAAATTGTCCCTTAACCAACCACTAACTTCTTCGCGAAATTGCTCCAACTCAGCCTCTGCCACAAATACCCCCGACGTAGTACTTCAATATTTGGCATTAGGATAACGCAATCAGACCCTACTCAGCGAGCAGGGAGCAATCGTGCCTTAGCGGATAACGCCATAAACCCGCTCGGGGTGTATCTCGAGGATGACGCGTTGTTGTGTCTCAAGCCAGTTAGGCAAGTCATCCGGCACTGCATAGCCCACCGATTCAATGTTGGCAAAAACACGGCGCGTATCTGCCTCTAGGTCTGCACTAACAATCGCGCACCTGCCTTCAATGGAGACAAAGTTAAATGGTTCCGCATTATTGATAACGCAGAGGTTTACACGGTCGTCCCGCTCTATCGATTGACGTTTAAACGTTGTACCCGGCGTGCTCACGACAAGAACGTCATTTCGGCGGGCGTAGGCGACGACGGAGCTCACGGGCTGCTTGCTTGATCGAAGCGTTGTCAATATCGCCCAACGGTTTGTAGTGACGAATTCATCCCACTTAGGTTCGCTACTGATCATGTCCCCTCCCGCTGAGTGCTTCTGCTAGGGCACGTAGTGTCGTTTCATGATCTCCGACCAAGCGCAGAACAACGTGATTTGCGCCTGCTTTAACAAAGCTATGAACAAAATCACTAACACGACTCAAACTTCCGCCGAAGCAGGCCTGAAAACTTCGCATCACTTTGGCCGGGGCATTGTAGTAAGACTCTAGATAGTCGTTGATGTCCTGATCCGCTTGTTGCTCATCATCGTTCACAGACACTGTAAGATAGATCGCTGTAGTCTGATCGGCCTTACCCTCGGCTCGAACTCTATCTTGGTAGTGCAATTGATTTTTGCCAAAGGTCTCTAGATTGGGTCCGATCGGGAACCAACCCTCAAAATGTTTCGCTGCCCGCTCTATACCTGCAAGCACGGAACTCGCGAGCCAAATTGGCGGTCCATTTTCTGCGCAGGGGGTTGGCGCGAGAGTACCACTGTGAACCGTCCATCGACCTGACCAATCAACAGTCTCGCCTGACCACAAAGCACGACACAATCTAAGTCCTTCCAACAAAGTGCCAACGCGTTTATCAAACGGCACTCCTGCAGCGGCAAATTCCTGACGTATCGCCGGATTGTCTGCGGCGATGCCGACGCCAAGAATCAACCTTCCTTCACAAATCTGATCCACCGTCGCAATCTGTTGGGCTAGCACAACCGGGTTCCGTAGCATTGGCAACAAGACAGCTGTGCCGATCATGATCTCTGGTACCGCAGCACCGATGGCTGCCATCAAGGTCAGCGGATCATGTCGTGGTCGGGCAAGCAGTGAATCACCTATCCAGACGGAATCGAAACCTAACTGTTGCGCCAAGGCTGCCCGTCGAATCAAACCTTGAGCACTATGATCGTTACTCAGTATTTGTTCCCTTGTCGGGATCAAGTAACCCAGCTTGAATGTCATCCTGCGACTCCGTATTTTTCTACTAGCTTTTGGCCGAGCGCTGCCCGCGTCATGCCCCTAACGCCAATGCCACAATCAGCGTTGACCACAGTTCCGGTACTGGGACTGGAATCTGCACTCGCCAAATGTACAAACGCGCCAGCGTACTCTCTAGTTTCAGGGACACGGCCGATCGCCAGTGTCGGGCCAACTTTCTCAGGCAGATTTAGTTCCGCTATGTGTCGATCTTCCATCGACATCGCAGCAGGACCACTAAGCTGCGTATCGATCGGACCTGGTGCCACCCCGTTAACCCGCACACCAGGTGCTAGCTCATGGGCTAACTGTTTAATCAATCCGACCACTGCATGTTTGGACGCTGTATAAAGTACACCGCCACCGCCTGCGTCGTAGCCCGCATTCGATGCGGTAAAAATCATACAACCTCGTGATCTAACCAAAGACGGGATGGCAGCCTTGGCTAGTGTGATATAGCCCAACACATTGACCCGAAACAACTCATCGAACGCATCTTCAAGATGCTCTGGCTCAGTATCATCCAGTTTCTTGGAGTAATCCCAAATTCCAGCATTGCCTACCGCACAATCTAGACCACCGAATCTCTCAACCGCCTGGTCCACAGCGTCTTGCATTTGCTTGGTTGAACGCACATCAGCATTAACTACTTCAACGTCTATATCTGAGCGTTGCTGCAACGCAGTGAGACGTTCTTCTGATCGGTCAACGACTAAAACCCGCGCGCCCTCTTTGACAAACCGCTCTACAATAGCCAGTCCCAGACCTGAGGCACCGCCCGTTACAAGCACCTTTTGCTCAGCTAATCTCATCTCGCTCATCTCGCTCTTATCGGCTTAATTGTTTGAATTTGGAGCGGATGGTGGGAATCGAACCCACGTCATCAGCTTGGGAAGCTGAGGCCCTACCATTAGACGACACCCGCCGACCATTGGCCTGATTCTACAGTCTGCGACTGCACAGAGTCACGATTCAGGCTAAGACCCTCTACGTAGCGCTTCCGGACGTCGAATAGTTTGACCATAATGACGCCATGCAAAACTCTTACTCCGCCCTAACAAGTGACACACCGCTCATTGTCTATGTCGACATAAAGAGCCCATACGCCTTTGTTGCTATCAGGCCCGTGTTGGCTTTGGAAGCGGAACTCGGCATACAGTTCGACTGGCGCCCGTTAACTTTAGATATACCTAGCTACCTAGGATCCGCGAAAAAGAAAGCCGGCAAGGTCGTAGAATCTAATCGATCGCCGCAGCAGTGGTCGGGTGTCAAATATGCCTACCGAGACGCGCGCAGATATGCCGAACGCCAAGGCTACATTCTCAAAGGTACCGAGAAAATCTGGGACTCCAGTATCGCGAACATTGGCATTCTCTGGACTTGTGCCCATGCGAGAGAGCGTTTGCCGAACTATTTCGAGGCCGTCTTCCCGCCGTTCTGGCGTCGTGAGTTAGACGTCGAGGACCCAGCTGTTGTGGCAAACGTCTTAGAAACAGCAGGAATCACGAGCTTGGGTTTCGACGAGTATCAGCTCGGTGCAGGTAGGAAAATCCACGATGCTCTACAAGCCCAACTTCACCCTGCGGGAATCTATGGGGTACCTACGTTTGTTTTTGGCGACCACATCCTGTTTGGTCGGGAGCATATCCCTTACGTCAGATGGCATCTTTCTGGTCAGAACGGTCCGGCACCTGATGTCGCCTACGAGGTTTGAAAAAGATGGATATCTACATAGATTTTAAGTCGCCCGCGGCTTACCTCGCGATCAATCCAACCATTGAGCTCGCACAACTGTGCAACGTCTCGCTCAATTGGCTGCCGCTTCGTACTCGGCAAACTCAGATCCCAGGTGTCCAGGAAAATGAAGATCGAGGCGCCACTCATCGACGTGTCCGAGCCATCGCGCGACAAAATACTTTTCTTCATTATGCCTCTGTCCAAGATCTCGAAATGCGTTTTCGTAGTGATCCTGGCAACACGGATCTCGCGCTTGCTGCACTAGCGACACTCGTTGGAGACACGACAGAGTTTGTTCGAAGAGCCTTCAACGCCTACTGGACAACAAACAAGGCGCTGGGTGATAGGGACGTTGTCCAAGCCCTTTTGGATGATGCCGATTCTGACCTTGATGTCTCAGCCCTTGATGTGAGCGCAACGATCGCCGCTAGCGAGGAGCTTGCGCTTGCTGCAGGTGCAATAGATGCGCCTGCGTATATTGTCGCCAACGAGCTCTTCATTGGGCGGGAACACCTACCTTGGATTAAAGAGTTACTCAGCAATGGCTAATCGATTTGGTTACAAAGGCGGCGAGCACGATACCTGGCTAGCTAGCCTCACAGAAGAGACACTCGAGCCTGATCTACCAATCATCGACGCACACCATCATCTCTGGATTCGTGATGGATCGCCGTATTTGTTAAGAGAATTTGGCGCAGATCTTGCCACGGGACACAATATCGCAGGCACTGTATACGCAGAGTGCCACTCGATGTATCGCTCTCATGGTCCAGTCGCAGAACAACCGATCGGGGAAATGGAATTCATCGCTGGCATGGCAGCCATGAGCGCTGCAGAGGCTTTCGAAACATCCAACGTCTGCACCGCCGCAGTCGGGAGCGTTGACTTAACGCTAGGACATGCTGCCAAACCTATCCTAGAAGGATTGCAGAACGCAGCTGGTGGTCGATTTCGCGGGGTGCGCGCTTCTACTTGTTGGCATAGCGATGAAAAATTACACAACGCTGCACCTCATGAAGGCTTTCTGCTCGATAGCCGGGTTGTTGCGGGTATCAAATGTCTAGCGGAGCTTGGCCTCTCTCTAGATGTTTGGTGCTATCACTCGCAATTAGACGAAATACTCACCATTAGCGAATTGTTCCCAGCGATGACAATAATCATCAATCACACAGGCACACCAATTCTTGGCGGGCCGTATCGGAACGAACTAGACCAAGTACGCAAGGATTGGCAGACCAGTCTCTTAGCACTGAGCCAGCGCCCCAATCTATTCGTCAAACTGGGCGCGCTACCTGCTAAGTTCGGTTCTGGTTCGCAACCACCCAGCTCCCAGGATATTGCCGAGGCATGGGCTCCCTGGATTGAACCTTGCATTGAGATGTTTGGCGCAGAGCGATGTTTTTTTGAGTCTAACTTTCCCGTTCACAAGAATTGGATGTCTTACCCGATTCTTTGGAATGGCTTCAAACTGATCACACAAGGTGCAAGCGCAATTGAGAAGAAGCGTCTTTTCTCCGATACCGCCTGCAAAGTCTACAAAATCGACTCAGCCACAACGATCGCATCCTAATCCACCGTCGCAACTTGGCCACCATCCGCCGCCAGATGGGTCGCATTCAACCAAAGACCTGCGGGGCTCGCGGTAAACACGATGATCCGCGCTAGCTCTTCACCAGTTCCAAGTCGCCCCAGTGGAATACCTTTTTCAACCTGTGCATAAAACTCCGGGCTTGCTTTCTTCCGCTCATCCCATCGCCCACCTGGAAACCAAACCGCCCCAGGAGATATCACATTGGCACGAATACCATCACGACCATAGTTTTGTGCCAACTCATTGGCATAGGCGCGGATTGCAGCTTTGGCAGCCCCATAAGGTGATTCAGGACGGCCAAAGTGAAATTTACTGGCCATGGAGCCAATGAAGACGATACTTCCCGCGCCACTTGCCTGTAGAGCCGACAGTGCCTCATCAACTGCCCTGACTCCAGCCATGATGTCGACTTCGAAGCTACGTCGCCAATCTTGTTCGTTGTTTGCCATGCCAAACCCTGACGCGTTGTGTATCAATACATCGATACCACCCAACGCTTCCTCTGCCGACCGAATAAAGCCCCTGGTCGCATCTCCATCCTCTAGGTCAACAGCTTGGCCAAACACTCGAACGGCATGGCTCCGACCAGACATTTCTTTCTCTGCGCTCGCAACGCCTTCAGCGCCCCTCGCACAAAAGGCAATGTGCGCGCCTTCGTCAATAAAAGCTTCCGCCGCATAGCGTCCGATACCGCGACTCCCGCCTAGAATAACGACTTTCTTATCCTGCAATCCTAAGTCCATTGCTAGCTCTCTCCCCTAAAGACTAGATATAGTGCAGAACTTGTACTGTGGAAGAAAGCCATGAGTTGGACCCCCTTCAGCCCTGAATCGATGCGAGACCCAGCATCGGGTCATCAACAATTACTGCAATCGTGTCCAGTGCATCACTGTAAAGAATTCGACCCTGCGTTTTATACGTTGTCACGCTACAGCGATGTCGAGCACGCGTTGCGTGACATTGAAACCTATTCCAGCCAGTTCGGGCAAGGACCTCGATTTTCTGATCCCCTTGGCATGCTCTGTGATCCGCCCCAACACACACATACGCAAACTCGTTCAACAAGCATTCACCCCGCGCGATGAATCTACTGCGTCCACAGATAGAAGCCGTGACTAACAACCTGATCGATAACATTCTCAGCGGACCCGCAGAGTTCGACTTTCACGACGATTTTGCATTTCCCCTTCCCGTCATCATCATTGCTGGAATGCTTGGCGTTCCAGAAGTCGACCTAGAACGATTTAAGCACTGGTCCGATATCCAAGTCGCAGCCATGGGTGCGGAAGATCCAAGTCGCTACGAAGAAGATCAAATAGAGTTTTTCGGCTATATGCACAGCCATCTGATGAGCAGACGGTCAGATGTTGCGGCTGGGGTAGATGTACCTGAGGACTTGTTAACACTGATAGCGTCTGGCAGCGACGCAGATGGTCAACTGCTTTCCGAGGCAGACGCTCAATCGGTTCTGATGCAGCTTTTAGTTGGTGGTAACGAAACAACAACCTCCTTGATAACAAATTTACTGTGGCGACTACTGGAATCGCCAAACCAATGGCAAGCTATGCAAGAAGATGCAACGCTAATCGAGCCTGCTATCGAGGAGAGTCTACGCTTCGATCCGCCAGTGCTCGGTCTCTACCGGAGTACCACCCGAGACGTTTCCTTACACGACGTGCTTATCCCCAAAGGAAGTAAGGTGTTCATCAACTACGCGGCTGCGAATAGAGATAGCGCTTTATTCAACGATCCTAATCGCTTCGATATAACAAGAAGTACAAGAGAACGGAAACGTCACATGTCCTTTGGGCTCGGCACTCATTTTTGCCTTGGTGCCCCAATGGCTCGCCTGGAAACGGAGATCGCGTTTCAAGCGATCATGCAACGTCTACCTAATCTGACTTTAATTGGTCCGGGGCAACGTATCGCCCCCTTTTTCTTGTGGGGGCGGCGCAAGCTTCCCGTACAGAGCTAGTCCGTCGCGCTATCTAAGCCTTCGTGAACTCAAGGTTGAGAGCCAGAGTTCCCAGCATTATCCCGGGTTGGTGCAAGAAGTCGTTCTTCTTGGCATAGGTAAACGAGTCAATTCGATCCAACAGAGTCTGCCACGCAGTTGTTTGCTCGAGGCGGGACAAATGAGCTCCAGGGCAGACCCGCGCACCTTGTGAGAAAGTGAGGTGACGGGTGACGGCTTTTCGATCGAGCTGGAGCTCAAGCGGACACTCCCACTCGTCCGGATCCAAATTTGCCGCTGCCCAACGAAGATGCAAGAGGGAACCTTTCGGCACCGTCACACCTTGGAATACCTCATCCTGGCTGGTCATGCGGGTGGACAACCCTTGCGTGGGTGCTCTGAGGCGCATGCCCTCTTCCGTAAAAGATCTGATCTTTGTTCGATCTGCTTTTAACTCACTCCAAGCTGTGGGGTTATCAACAAGTAACTGCACTTGCTCGGCGAGCGCGTATTGCGTTGTCTCGAGACCACCAATCACCATCGCATATACGATTCCGTTGATTTCCAAGTCCGAGAGCTTCCGTTTTAAGGGTGAATACTCGACCTCGGTAAGGAAAGAGATCATGTCTTCAGTCGGATGCTTGCGTTTGCTCAGGATAAGCTCATGGGTGTAGCGCTTGAACTCATCGAGAATTTCAAATTGGGTCTCAACTTCTTCCGGCGGCAGTTTGTGGGTTGGACCTGACCCGTAGACAAAGGGTTTAACGCAGCCATCACCAAAGTATTTCAGCAGCTTCAAGTCAGAAAGCGGCCACCCCAGGATGTTCGCCATGACCATTTGTGGCATCGGTTGGGCGAACTCGGAAACGAACTCCACAGCGCCTTGATCAAGCCAGCGTTCAATCAACTCGTCGGCTACATTTTGAATCATTGCCGCATTGCGCGACGCGCCCGGCCCCACCCAAGGGTCTGTTAGCTCCTGCCGATGCGTGCGCCACATTTCCTGGTTCGGTCGCAGCGTCGCCATGGAGGCAACCATAACGTTGACATTTGGTACCTCGCTGAGATCCTCGCCGCTTTCAACGAGCTGTCGAACGAAACCAGTGCTTGGCAATAGAAAGCGGTCCTGATCTCGGACAACGGCGGCTATATCCTCATGCTTTGTCAGCACATAGGCGTCGGTACCTGGCGCCATCCCTTCGCCCGGGAGACGATGAACCGGCGCTTGGGAATGTAGGATTTCATAGGATTCGTACCAGTGTTCTTGGGCGCCCGCTCCGAACAGATCAACATCATCAAGACCAACTGGACAACGCATCTCACTCAGCTCGTGATTCGGCGCTTTGCCTGGTGTCGCGTCTTCTGCCATTCGTATCTACTCCTCCCGCTTTTGATTGCGCATTTCTCACTTCGCACTTGCCGCTAGCATTCTCGCAACCAAGCAATTGCTCACCAGAGATCCCACTGCCCGAGTTAGAGCAGCCTTTTGATGGCCCACTCTGGTGTTTTGATTTAGGCTAACACCAATATTTGGGGGAAGCTACGGCATGGATTTATCCGGCAAAACTGCCATTGTTACTGGCGCAGCTGTGGGTTTAGGGCGTGCATACGCTCAAGCACTTGCTGACGTTGGTGTGAATCTCGCGGTCTGCGACCTACGCGACGAAGTGCACGATTTGGTGAATGAATTGGCAACACCAACCAAAGCATGGCAAGGCAACGTCGCCGACCCAAATCATGTCAAAACTGTCGTGGATGGCGCTAAAGATCACTTCGGGCAGATAGACATCCTGATTAACAACGCCGGAGTTTGGGGTGGCAGTTTTGCCAAGGATAATCTCGATAAGTCTATCGAAGACTATGAACTCCTCATCGGTACCAACCTCAAGGGGGAATATCTGTTCGGTCGTGCCGTGATCCCAATTCTCATCGAACAGAGACATGGCGGCGAAATCGTCAATATTGCCACCGATCACATGGTCACTTGCGGGGCACCATGGCAAGTCTGTCCATCTGCTAGCTCCTGCCCTTGGGGCGACAGCCCGCGCGCTACCGGCGGTGGCGACACGATGGATCTCTATGACGCTTCAAAGTGGGCGTTGAACGGCCTGCTCTATGGGTGGGCTAAGGCACTAGCTCCTCACGGCATACGTGTGAACCAATTTTGCATGGGCGCCACTGATAGCAACATGCTTCGGTCGTTCCACAACTTCAAGCCGTCGCCAGAAGAGGAGGCATCTTGGATGCGCGCTGAGGACAACGCCCGTGTTCTTATTGAGATGCTTGAGGAAGGTCCACAAGGACGGAACGCACAAAATATTAACTTCTGTGTCGGCAGGCCTGTCAAACTTGAGCCGCCACTGGAGCAAATTTATGTACGGCCACATCAGGTTCAACTGAGTAAGGAATCATGAGTAAAGTTGCCATTGTCAGTGGCGCCGCTCAGGGATTGGGACGAGCATTTGCCGAACGACTTGAAACAGAAGGCTACGCAGTTTTGCCTTTCGATATACGAGAGTCCGTGACTGATTTCGCAAATGGTGTTGTGGCAAACGTTGCCGATCGCGAAGACATTGCAAGGGTCATAAGCGCTGCATGCAGCCTTGGCGAGATTGAAGTAGTCGTCAACAATGCTGGAACGTGGCGACGTACACCTGTCGACTCAAGCTGGGAACAAGCGCTCGAGGATTGGGATTTCATAATGGACACTAACCTACAGGGTGTTCTCCTGCTCTCCCGCGCAGCCACACCCCACCTTATCGCCCACGGCACTGGGCATATCATAAATATCTCGACCTACTACGTACTGCCAGCCAAAAGCTCGGGGACTAACGGTCCAGAAACAGATTTGTACAACGCCTCCAAATGGGCTTTGAACGGGTTTACAGACGCCTGGGCTAAGACGCTTCGTGAACACAACATATCTGTTAACGGCATGTGCATGGGTGCCACGGACACAGCTATGCTTCGTGGACTATTCCCGGACGGGCAACTGCCCCCTGATCTAGAAGGTAACCTCATTGCCGTGGATGATCTTTCTCAACAACTTATAGATATCATCGCAAGTGGCCGAACTGGCGAGAACTTTGGCGCCTGGGTCGGGGAGACTGTTCAACTCGGTGACCTTCCGCCGCTACACAAACGCATAACAGGCTAGGAGAACGAAGTGGGTTTGTACGAAGAATTCCGGCTGGATGGGCAGGTCGCGGTGGTTACCGGAGGGGGACGAGGAATCGGACGCGGCATTGCCTTGGGTCTAGCAGAATGCGGAGCTGACGTTGTCGTCATCGCGCGTCGTCAAGCAGACATCGATACCGTGGCTAAAGAAATTGAGGCAAGAGGCCAACGCGGACTGGGTATATCTGCAGACGTTATGGATTGGGATCAGATCCCGGCTGCGCTGGATCGCGTCTTAGCTGAATTTGGACGTCTGGACATCATGGTCAACAACGCCGGTGGCAACCTCGACGGCAAGATTTACGCGCTACCTGACATTTCGATAGACAAGTTTGACGAACAACTGCACCTCAACATGAAGACCAAGTTTTGGGGTGCACAACAAGCAGCCAAACGGATGACCGACGGCGGACGTATAATCAGCATTATTTCGATCGCTGCACACAAACCCTCCCCAGGATTTGGCGTTTATTCTGCTGCGAACATGGGCATGATAAGTATGACACGGACAATGGCGGTCGAACTCGCGCCGCGGGGCATAACAGTTAACTGTATTGCCCCAGGGGTCGTCGTAACGGATATGTTGGTTAACACCATGAACATAAGTGCCGGTGATGCGAAGGAGATGTTCAGTAAACAGATTCCGCTGGGTCGCACCGGGACGCCAGAAGATTGTGCAGCAGCCGCGGTGTTCTTTGCTTCACCCGCCGCTCGCTGGATTACCGGTCAATTTATAGATGTCGCAGGAGGTCAGCCAAGCTAATGTCCGACTTAAACGTGCTTGTTGTCAGCAAGGGTCACGCCTACGCACACGACTCTTTTCTCGATATGTTCACCGAGATGGTTGGTATAACTACAACCTTGGTTGAACAACCTGCTGCTCAAGCTGTTCTTCAACCAGAGTTTGCAGCAGAATATGACGTGGTTTTCTTCTACGACATGTGCGGCATTCCCGGTGTCGGGTTAACTCATGACGGGGCAAACAATACCGGGATCCCACCTGAGCGCTACGTTCGAGCTATTGAAGGATTGCTTGATCGCGGTATTGGGTTGTTACTAGTTAATCATGCGACGGTTAGTTGGCCCATGTGGCCGCTTTGGCGAGAGATCCACGGTTCTTCTTTCATGTTGAGCAAAGGCGAGCTTAACGGTAAGACCGTACCGGGGTCTGGATACAGAGGCGGGCATGGCCCACTAGCAAACGCGACCATACCTCTGCACCCGGTGATCGAGCATCCAGTGTTAGAGGGATTGGCGTCAGGATTTAGCATTACTGATGAGCTCTACCTAAAAACGGATGATTATGGTCCCAAGGTCGTGCCGCTCATGCGCGGTGAGTACGATTTCAATCAAGAAAACTTCACCGCCCCACCCTTGGCTGCACCTGATGAACAGGCACACTGGCAGCATCCGCCGGGAAGTGACCTAATCGTGTGGCTGAACGCGTGCCGAAACTCTCCTGTCGTGGTATCTGATGTGGGCGACAGTCCCTTGGCTTATGACGACCCAAACTACAGACGCTTGATCCAGAACGCTTGTAGATGGCTCGCGAGTGAGCCCGCCAAGTCCTGGGCGAAAGATCAAACTTAGCGTTGGCCAAATCTTACCGGCAATTGCCAACAGGTACGCATCTCGCCGATAGCTAGTGAAACGAGTTTTGGTCCGTCACCGTCACCGAGAATGAGATCCGGCGCCAGTTGCAACAACTTCATAGAGGCAGTTACCACAGTATCGCGCGTTAGGGCATATCGGGATCGAGGTCGATCTTCGGGTACAGCCGGATAGATGGTGGGTTTTCCAAGACCAAACGCAATCCCAGATGCCAATCCATCCGCCCGATATTGGCCTCGAGGTTCACGCTGACAAAGGTCCATTCGATCGACCAGAAATCGTTCTGGATCTTGAAATATACGCGGATCCCGATTGGCTGCAGCGGCAGAACAAATCAGCAGAGACCCGGTAGGTATAAGTTTGCCAAATCGCTCGACCTCGTGTCTCGCGTAACGCTCTGCAAACAATGTGGGCGGCGAATGTCTGATGGTTTCTAGATAAGCAAGCCTCATCAACCTTTCATCGCTAGCTGCTTTTACAAGCTCGCCCGGGTGTGCAAGTAGCAGATACCAGAGATTGGCTAAGCCACCGTGCAGTGTCTCGTGATCGCGTTCGAGCAAGGTTGCGACGATGTCCTCAGCACATATATTGTCGATACCTGCTAGCGCACTGACAAGGTCTTGGCCAGGCGTTTCCGTGCGTTCTACGAGAAGTGGTCTAAAGTACTCGACAAGCGCGTCGATCGCTTCCTTGCCACTCTCCTGCAACTTCGGTTGCCACGAAATACCGCGCACCATCGTCCAATACCGTCGGCTGAACTGCTCACGATCATCAGTTGGGATCGCTAGCAGCTCATGCAACATTTCTTGCGCAAATCTTGCGGCAAAATCTGTTGCAAGATTTGCGCTGCCTTGCTCGACCATGGGCTTGATACAGTATTCGGCAACCTCCGGCGCAAGTGCATCCGTTAACGTCTCTTCTGCCTGCAGAAAAGATAACGATTGGCTTAAGTCTCGGCCCAAGTGAGATAGGCCATAACGCCACGCGTTGGTTCGCGAAGTAAAATTTGCTTCATCAACAAAGACTGAGGTCACGTCGTCATATCGCGTGACCCAATAGTTGTTTGATAACCAATTGCGGTAGAAAGGGTAATTCTCTCGCAACACTGACAATGTCGGGTATGGATCTAATCGAAATTGATCGTTGATCAGTTGAACGGGCTTAATCTTCTCGGTACTTTCACCGACCCGTTCGCGCTGGTGCACCTCGTAAGTCCGAAAACCGCTACCATCGCCTTGCCGCTCTTGAATCACAACCCCATTTCGACCTGCAATCCCGGTGTTTTGAATTTCAGTCACGCTAATTGCCGGTCAAATTCGAGCCAGAGGGATCGAACGGATACGATGCCCATCGGAGCACTGCTTAGATTGTCGATATCTTTCGGCATGAGGTCCTCACGAATGCGCACGTTCTTAAAATGCCGGGCAAGAATCTGTGAGCCGCTAACGGCTTCTTGGTGCGAAATCCATGCGCCTGGACAAAGATGCGGACCAACGCCAAACGCCATGTGATTGCACTTACCTTCTTTGCGATAACCCGAACGCAACAATTTTCCGGTGTACAGATCCTCTCGAAAAATGTTGAAGGTCTCCGGTTCAGCAAAAATCCGCTCATCGTGGTTGGCTGAAAAATCAACCATCTGCATTAACGAACCGGCGGGGATGTGCACACCATGCATCTCGACATCAAACGTGTTTTGGCGTGGCTGACCACCAATGGAAGAGGAGTGTCGAAGCATCTCGTGGAAAGCTTTATCCCAATTGTCACCATCATCTAACACGGCTTGGAATTGGTCTGGGTGCCTGAGCAGAAGGCACCAGAGATTCATGATCGCACCCCGCGTTGTTTCTCCACCGCCACCAACAATCAAGGCGATGTTCGACGTGATCTCTTCAGTAGAGAGATAGCCACCATCAATTTTGGTCTCACACAACTTAGTGATGATATCTTTGCCGATCGGATTGCCAGCCTCGTCGTAAAGAAACGTTGGTTCTTGTCGGCGCTGCGCGACGATTCCGGCAACGTAATCCTCCAGATGTTGTCTGGCCTCTAGACCCTGTTTGTGTGTGGTCGATCCTCCCAGGCCACTCATCATCGAGTTGTACCAATAGTAGAAGTCAGATTGCGCATCCTTTGGAAATCCCAAAACTTCACAAACTACGCGGATGGGGAATTCATCCGCGAAAACCTTACCTAATTCGATAGTCCTTTTGTTGCCTTCATCGATGACAAATTCCGATCCCGCTTGTTCATCCCAGCTTGAGATCATCTCCTGGGCAAGGCGCTCGATTGCCGGTACCCGTAACTTTAGGGACTTCCCGACGAGATGCTGGCCATAGAGATTGCGTCTGCGACGATGTTCCACACCAGAAAGCTCGAGCTGAGTGTTGCCAAGCACACCACTCGAGCTACCTTTCGGTATTGTGTTAAAGCCTTCATCATCAAAATAACACTCGGTGATATCCTCATATCTCGTCACCCAGTACGTGTTATGCAACTTGTCGTGAAACACTGGATAGTGATCGCGCAAAATCCTGTAGTACGGATATGGATTGCGAAAAAACTCCGGGGAATCAAAAATCCGTGGATCGAAAAGTGGTACGCCGTCCGCCGTATGCCCCATGTCAACAGCTTCGCCAACCGGCATCAACGGGAAGGTCGAGTCACCCTCTGTCGAGACTTGCTCGGCAAGCTCGCTAAAAATGGAAACCATACATCCCCCTGTATTCGAGTAGAGTCATTGTTGTACGCTTCGCCCGCAGTGCAAAGAATCACTCTACTCAAATTAAAGGGGCTGGGTAAACCATGACATTCGTAATCGGGTCAGCTTGTATCGACGTGATGGATCAATCGTGCATCGAGGTGTGTCCAGTAGACTGCATCTACGTGGAAGATGATGACCGCATGTGCTTTGTAGAACCCGACGAATGTATCGACTGCGCGGTCTGTGAAGCCGCTTGCCCTGTAGGGGCCATATTCCGTGACACTGACTTACCTTCAGATATTGCGGAGTTCGCCAATCTAAACAAGCTATGGTTTGAAGATAAGGATGCAACCCGCCGACGTGTTGACGCGCTCGCCGACTAATTTGGGTACCCCGCAATGACGCCGAATTTCTTTGGCTGGTTTTGCCGTGATATTGCGATCCTCGTAACGGCCGGACTAGTACTAAGCGAACTTCACGCCTGGCAACAGAACACCACATCTGTCCCACTCGCCGTCAGCGCGAGCGTAGTGGGGTTCATCTTCACCTATGTACTCATCTACATAGCCCATGAATGGGGTCACTGGGTAGGTGCAAGACTGACTAGATCCGACATGCCTTTCGCGCCGTATCGAAGCCCTCTCATAGGCTACTTCGACCCTAGCAAGCACTCGACAGCTCAGTTTTTGTCACTAAGTTGGGGCGGTGTGCTCGCATACCTTGGCGCGAGTGGCGCAACCGGATTCATCTTTTTCGGCGCACCCGGTCCGCTCACCGGCGGTATGGCCGTCGCGGGACTCGCTTTTACTGTGCAGTCTTTGGCGGTAGATTTACCGCAGATTATCAAGGTACATCGGCATGCCGATCCGCAGACAACAAATCAAGCAGGTACGATGCCAAACTTGATCTTAAAAAGAACCTGGCAAACTTGGCTTCCCTTGGCCGCAATCTTGCTCATCTGGAATCTAGCTCTATGACGAAAACGCCCTATGAACCCTTTAACCCAGACTCCCTTGGCGACATTAATTTTCTGGATCGTCGCGTGCAAAATTGTCCCTACCACGCGTATCAAAAACTGCGCGATGAAGCGCCCGTGTGGCAGGACCCGCTCACTGGCTTCTATGTCATCTCTCGATTCGAAGATTTACGTGGCGCGCTCCTCGACCCAGCTAAATTTGGTAACAGTATGCAAGGCGGTCAAAACGGGCGTGATCGACTCAATGCCGAGCGTGCACAGCGCATGCGGACGCTCTATGAAGAAAAGGGTTGGCTGCCTGCACCAACTCTCGCAGGGCGAGACGACCCAAATCACAAACAAATGCGGGCGATGTTCAACGAAGCCTTCCGGCCAAAAAAGATAAACGCGATGGACCCTTTTGTCAGGGATACGGCCTACAAGCTAATAGACAAGTTTGTCGACACAGGTCGGTGCGACTGGGTTAAAGAGTTTGCTGTGCCTTTGCCCCTTATTGTTATTGGCGCTCAGGTCGGCGTGCCAGAAGATGACATCTGGCAGATCAAAGCTTGGACAGACGCCTGGGTGCAACGCCTTGGGATGATGCAGACCGAGGAAGAAGAACGTTGGTCCGTGGAAATGGAAATCGAAGCCCAGCACTACTTCCAGCCAATTTTTGAACGCCTGCGCAACGAGCCGGACGATTCGCTTCTGTCCGACATGGTCAATCGTGTGATTCCAGAATGGGACCGACCCCTCAATGACAATGAGTTACACGCTGAGATGATGGCTGATACGTTCGTCGGAGGATCAGAGACAACCACAAACGCCATTGCCTACGGCGTAAAGTTGCTCATCGAGAATCCTGAAGTATGGACCCAACTCAAGTCCGATCCCGAGCAATACCTGAGAACTTTTTGTGAAGAAGTGCTGAGACTCGAAGGTCCGGTCCAAGGGCTATTTCGAATAGCGGTTGAAGATATTGAAATCCAAGGGACAACAATTCCTGCAGGCTCAATGATCAATGTTCGTTACGCCGCTGCTAATCGGGACGAACGCGAGTTTGAATGCCCGGAGCAAATCGATTTAGAACGAGAAAAGCCCGGACGCCACTTGGCCTTTGGCTCCGGCATTCATCACTGCCTAGGCGCGCCGCTTGCGCGACGGGAATTGTATTGGTCGTTCCGAGCACTAGTCGATCGTATCGAAAGTCTCGATTTCATCGAAGGCGCCAATACTTTTGAACAAGCTCCAAGCTTTTCCTTACGCGCGTTGCAGGAATTACATATAGAATTCAGCCCTATCGCCGTCGAAAATCGAATCGATCCGGCCAAGTTGTCGACGAAATCAAAGGAGGAGACCCCAAATGGCTGAAGCGTATAAAGAACTCGATCCGGACACGATGCCACGTTCGCCCGGTATCACGTATCAGGAGCTGCTCGATTTAGACTCCCACGAGGTCCCGGATGTGTTGCGCCTACAGTCACCTAAGGACATGGGGCTAAACGAGTTTCCCGTCACTCGTTATACGACCGCCCGCTATCACGAACTTGAGAAAGAGCATCTTTGGAAGAAAGTTTGGCAGTTCGCCTGCCGTGAAGAAGATATACCCGAAGTTGGCGACCACTACCGCTACGATATCGCGGGCATGTCTTTTTTGGTGGTGCGTACCGAAACAGGTGAGATCAAAGCCTACCCGAATGCCTGCCTGCACCGCGGGCGCATGCTAAAAGAGTTTGACGGCAACGCTGCAGAGCTGCGCTGCCCTTTCCACGGTTTCTGCTGGAAACTCGACGGTAAGCTCAATGACATCCCAGCAGACTGGGACTTCCCACAGTTAGACAAAGACAATTTCAATCTGCCAGAACTGCCGGTGGCGCTCTGGGCTGGTTTCATTTTCATCAATCCTGATCAAGAGTGCGCTCCATTTGACGAGTTCATTAAAGATCTTGCTCCACAGTTTGAACGCTGGAATTTAGGCGGACTGTACAAGCAAGCCCACGTCGCCAAGATCATGCCCTGCAATTGGAAGATCGCTCAAGAGGCTTTTTGCGAGGCCTATCACGTCAGCGGTACACATCCTCAGATCATGCGTAGCCTTGGTGACGTCAACTCTCAGATCGATATTTGGGACAATTGCGCACGAGTAATTACACCGGGATCTACTCACAGTCCTCTGTTGGATTACACCCCAACCCAGGCTGAAATGCTGCGGACAGTGATGGACATAGACCACGACCAGCCCGTACCTGAGGTTCCGGATGGGATGCACATGCGAGAGTTTATGGCCAATCGTGCACGCGAAAACCTACGCGAACACGCTGGGGAAAAGGCAGATCTGTACTGCGATGCTGAGCTGGTCGACAGCTTGGACTACACACTCTTTCCTAATTTTCACCCATGGGGTGCATTCAACGGCATCGTTTATCGATTTCGCCCGAACGGCAATGACCACCGTTCAGCGATCATGGAATGCATCATGATGGCGCCTTTTCAAGGTGAGCGACCCCCGGCTGCAGAAGTTCGTTGGCTGGAACCAGATGAACCGTGGTCTTCCGGCCTCGGTTATCTCGGCAAGGTATTCGATCAGGATTCGTTCAACATGCCGAAAGTTCAAGCAGGTCTAGAGTCGACGTATCAGACTGGCGTGGTTTTGTCTGGCTACCAAGAATCAAAGGTACGTTGGCTACACACTAAATTGACTGAATGGATTGGTGAATAATGGCGAGTATGTATCACCCATTCGAAACGGATGTCCTCTATCAAGCGGATGAAGATGGCAACATCAGATTGACCAAGGGCAATAGCATGGGAGTGTTTACCCGAGAAGGGATACACCTTTCCGGCGATATTAGGCACGCCGATCCGCAACTTTGTGTGTGGGTTGCTAACAACCCTGATCCTGCAACTATGTTCCAGCGCGCTGGTCGCAACACGATTATCGGCAACTCGGAGAATAAAGACTAAACCCGAATCATTCGATCTGCCGGGGCCAACTTCCCGGTAGTTGTTTTTGAACCATCCAAACGCAACCCGTGACCTACCTAGTAGCAAAGATCACGGAGAGCATCATGGCAACTGTTCAAATCGACCACCTTCTCGGCAAGTTCATCGTCTACATTGGGTACCTGTTGACCGGTGTAATCAGCATCGAGGCACAGAACCCTTACTTCGCGCTCGTCTTTGGCACCGCGCTTTGGCTATTTGGCATCAACAGTGCCGCCTACTTAGTTGAAGCAATACGAGGTCATACACATCGACACAATGTCCTCTAAACGACGCTGATCCAATCGCGTACAATGCGGCCCTCTTTTTAATAGTGGTTGCACCATGGACCTCACTTTTACACCCGAAGAAGAAGCGTTTCGCCAGGATGTCCGCGCGTTTTTAAAAGATTCTCTTCCCCCAGAAATTGAAGCTAAGGGTGCCCGTGCCCAAGAACTCAGCAAAGCCGATGTAGAACAGTGGCATGCGCTTTTAAACGAACGTGGTTGGCTCGCAGTGACCTGGCCGGTCGAACATGGCGGCACTGGCTGGACAGCAGTTCAACGCCACATCTTCGAGGAAGAATGTGCGCTCGGTAACGCCCCTCGCATCGTACCTTTCGGACTAAATATGCTGGGTCCAGTGGTCATCAAATTTGGCAGCGATGAGCAAAAATCTGAAATATTGCCACGCATTCTGGACGGCAGTGATTGGTGGTGTCAGGGCTATTCAGAGCCAGGTGCAGGTTCCGACCTCGCCAGCCTAAAGACCCGAGCGGTGCGAGACGGTGATGAGTATGTGATCAATGGACAAAAAACTTGGACGACACTCGGCCAACATGCCAATCGGATCTTTTGTTTGGTACGCACATCGGTCGACGGTAAACCCCAGCAAGGTATTAGCTTTGTCCTTGTGGACATCGATACTCCCGGAATAGAGATGCGACCTATCACACTGCTCGAAGGCTCGCATGAAGTGAATGAGGTTTTCTTCACAGATGTCCGTGTACCGGTGGCGAATTTAGTGGGCGAAGAAAATCAAGGTTGGACCATCGCAAAATACCTCCTAACACACGAACGCACCAATATCGCCGGTGTCGGCTTCGCTACGCGCGATCTGAAGAAACTGAAGGAAATTACGACCACAGTTCGGCGTAACGGCAAGATACTCTGCGAAGATCCAATTTTTGCTGCTCAGCTAATCGAAGTTGAAGCGGATCTCGAAGCGATGCGCATCACCAATTTACGCATGTTGCAAAAAGCCAATGATGGCGCCGCACCTGGTCCTGAAGCGTCCATGCTCAAAATCAAAGGCACGGTCATTCGCCAGCGTATTAGCGCCCTATATCGTATGGCTCTTGGACCCCATGCAGCAGGTGTCCCAACAGATGGACTAGAACACGACGGTCTACCGATTGAAGCGGTCACGGCTACCTCTTTGTATTTCAACAATCGCAAGCTTTCGATTTACGGTGGCTCGAACGAAATACAGCGCAACATCATTTCCGGCGACATTTTTAGGGGTTAGATGAATGGACTTTAACTACTCAGATGATCGCCGCATGTTGTCAGATTCACTGCGTCGTTACCTCACGGATCAATATCCAATCGAGCAACGTAACTCGGTGGCCTATACAGCCCCATATCATTCGCCCGACCACTGGCAGGCACTTGCCGACCTTGGCGTATTAGGTGCATTGATTACCGAGGCCGATGGTGGATTTGGCGGCGACGGGTTTGATATCGCCGTCATTTTCGAGGAACTAGGCCGAGCATTGTGTCCTGAACCAGTGCTTGGCAACTTGATGGCACTGCGGCTTCTCGCCGCGTTTTCCGCTACCGATCACGTCAACGCCGTTGTCGCAGGATCTACACAAGCTGCCCTCGCGCTGTACGAAGCCAACTCTCCCGATACACTTGCGGATGTTGCGACCAGTGCGACGAACGACGGAGGTTCTTGGACGCTGAATGGCGGTAAAACCGCAGTCTATGGCGGACCTTGTGCAAATCTAGTTCTAGTGGCAGCGAAAACGGATAGCGGTTTGGGGTTGTTCATCGCCACACCCTCCTCGATTGAAAGCAATGCTGCAATCGATGGCGGCGGTCTAGCCGATATGACTTTCGATAACTCACCGGCAGAATGCCTCAGCGAGAATGCTGAACAGGAAATCGAAGCAGCAATCGATGCAGGCCGGTTGGCTCTATGTGCAGAAGCTGTGGGCGCCGCAGACGTTCTCCTTGAGATGACTGTGGACTATCTTAAGCAGCGTAGCCAATTTGGTCAGCCCATCGCTTCTTTCCAGGCGCTCCAGCATCGAGTGGTCGACATGGCAACAGAGATCGAGCAAGCCCGTTCAATGACCATCCTCGCCGCATCTAAATTTGACGATGCGGAACGTATGCGATTTCTAGCAATGGCGAAGAATCTGATAGGACGAGTCGCAACCCACATCGGCGAGGAAGCGACACAATTGCACGGCGGCATCGGCATGACTTGGGAATATGGCGGTGCACATTATACGAAGCGCCTGATCATGCTCGATCACCAACTCGGCGATCGATACAACCAAGTGCATCGGTTGTTGGAAGCATCTTAAGATAAAATCTCTAAATAACTTTTAACTGAATGTTAATTAAGAGCTTAAACTACAAAAGGTTTAATACATGGTTGGTATCCAGGCCTGGGTTCTCTCGCTTGTACTCTTAGCAATCATCCCAACCTCGTTCGCTGCGGAGGCTGGGGAAGAACGACGGGCGCTGATGGCAGCCGCTGGTTACCCACTACCAGGCATCGCACCCCCGCGCTCAAACGAGGGTCACGGACCGCATGAATATCTTTGGATAGCAAATGTCATGCTCGTCGATGGTCTTGGCTCACCCCCGCGTGGTCCTGTTCACATCACCCTCAAAGACGACCTCATCGAAAAAATAAGTGCAACGCCTCCTGACGATCAGAGCATGGAGAAACTCGATGGTAGTGGGATGACTATCCTGCCAGGGTTTATCGACAGTCACGCGCATATTGGCAATGGTGGCACGCCAGAAGATGGACCTCCGCCACCGGAGTACATATTCAAACTTTGGTTAGGGCATGGCATCACCACGGTCCGGGATGTGGGCTCTACGTTAGGCCTCGATTGGACGGTGACGCACGCGGAGCTCGCCCGAGAAAACAAGATCGTCGCACCACGCATTATCCCCTACAGCATGTTCCCAGGAACTCAGGTCGTCACCGCAAACGACGCGAAGGCATGGGTTAGGGGAGTTGCAAAAAAAGGCGCCCGTGGCGTCAAGCTACGTGGTGGCACCAAAGCAGCTCAAACAGCAGTCTACGAAGAAACTGCGCGACTAGAGATGGGCACCGCAAATCATCACGATCAAAACGGCGTCTATCACATGAACGCCCTCGATAGCGCTCGACTCGGCCTAGATAGCTTAGAGCATTGGTACGGGCTACCCGAAGCTCTGTTCGAAGACCGTACGATTCAAGACTACCCACCCGACTACAACTACTCTGATGAACAATGGCGTTTTAACCAGGCTGGTCGGCTTTGGGCTCAGGCTGTAGCGCCTGGTTCTGAGAAGTGGCAAGCCGTCATTGCAGAGATGGTGGACCTAGACCTGACGTTGTCTCCCACGTTTACGATCTATGAAGCTAATCGAGACGTCATGCGCGCGCGCGACGCAGAGTGGCACGTGGACTACACCCTCCCCTTGTTGAAGCGTTTTTTTGGTCCTGACCCCCACCTGCATGGTTCCTTTCACTTTGATTGAACCACCGCCGACGAGGTCGCTTGGCGCAACAATTTCCGTCGCTGGATGCAATTCGTAAACGACTTCAAAAACGCTGGAGGACGTGTGGTGGCCGGTAGCGACGCAGGCTTTATTTTCAAACTCTACGGCTTCGGGTTCATCCGAGAATTAGAACTACTGCAGGAAGCCGGATTCCACCCGTTGGAAGCTCTACAAGCCGCCACCCTAAACGGCGCAGAACTTCTAGGGATGGCTGACGAAATAGGCTCCGTTGTGCCGGGTAAGAAAGCCGACCTTGTAATCGTGGAGGGTAATCCCATTGCGAACTTCAAACTTCTTTACGGCACGGGGCATATGTTTCTAGACCGGGAGCGAGGCGCAGTCGAGCGCGTTGGTGGTGTACGCTATACCGTCAAAGACGGGATTGTGTACGACGCGAAAGCGCTGCTTGCTGATGTACGAGACATGGTCACAGCGGCGAAGAGCCGCGACAACCACCCTAGCCCATGAACTGAAAGTTCTCGTCGAACTCAGCCCGTTCCGTTCGGGCTGTGTTGGCACCCGCTGATATGTCCTCATAGCCGAAGCTGATACCGTACAAAACCTTCATATCTTCCGGCAAACCGAATGTCTCTCGCACAAGATCCGGATAGTTTCGTAGTGTCCCCTGCGCACAACTCGCGATGCCATTGGCTGTCATAGCGAGCATTAGAGTTTGAGAAAACATGCCTACGTCTGCAGCGGTCTGAGTACCAAACACGCCATGCATACAAATGAATGCCGCGTGCGGTGCATCGAACAGCGTGTAGTTTTTTTCGTAAGCGGCGGCACGCCCCTGTTTATCTTCCCACTCAATATCCATAGCGTTGTACAGCGCCCGAGCACAGGCTCGTTTGCGCTCGCGGTACAGAGTGTCAACCTTCCCGTCTGGAGGATGATCTGTGTTTATCGGTATTTTCTTAGAGATTCGCCGCATCATCTCCGCACGCAAATCATCGCGAACGCTCCCTGATGCCACGCAGACGTGCCACGGTTGGACGTTGGTACCCGATGGCGACCAGCGAGCAATATCAAAAACTTTGCGCAAAACCTCCTCAGGCACGCGCTTGTCAAGAAAACCGCGCACGGAACGACGGGTTTTAACGATGCGTTCAAACGACGCAACCTCTTCACTGGAAAAATCGGACATAGGACTCTTCTATCAATCTTAAGGCTATAAAGAATCCGCGATTGTAGTGACTGAGCGGCGAATGTCATCACTTACCGTAGCCCCAATCCCGCAGCCTCCAGCCAACATCACGTTGTGTCCGGCGCCCTCGAGAGCTTGTTGAGTGGTCCGCAACAGTTCACTCTCGCCAAGTTTATGTAGCTTCCGATGAGGGATTCCTCCAGCTACGACTTTGTTGGTCATCTTCGACGCCGTGACAAGAGACTCATTGCCTGGACCAAAATTGTCCCAGTTAAAAACTTGCACCGGGTAGTCGAAAAAGCGAGGCAGGTTAACGTGATTCCCACACACGTGAAAAATGTTAAAGGGTGCTCCTCGTGCAGCTTGTAAGACGCGTTCGTCATACGGGCGGCCAAATTCATTGAAGAACTCATCCGAACACACCTCTGAGCTTGTCCACTGCAACGCGGCATAAAACACGCCAGAGGCGCCTGCATCAATTAGGTTTTCGGTATGTTGTTGGAGCGTCCTTGTGATGTTGTCTAACACCTCATGTACAGTTCCCGGTGTTTCTTCGGCGTAACCGATAAGGGGATGACCCACACCTCCACACAGAAGGCCAAGCACAGATAGTGGCGAAAAAATGGTAACAAGCACGTCTACGTCATGCCCTATCTCGGCCAGAACCAATTTGAGTGCATCGACATGTTGTTCGAACACCGGGTGGCCGGCACTTACCATAGGCACGGCTGAGAGGTCTTCTACTGTAGAAACTATTTTTTGCTTGAGCCTTGGAAACCTCTGCTCAGTCGGTGGCTCGTACACGTTGCCCCAGGGTTCTGCGAACATCGTCCACCGAGGATTGAGCTTAACAAAGTCATAATCATACTTTCTGTGCCGCTCTATGGTGTGACTGGCTAGATCTTCAGCTGACCACTCTCGCAAAAAGTCGTGGCCCCAGGTCGCTACAGGTACACGATCCACGGCTTCACGACGCAACACCGCCTGAATTCGTTCTTTATGATTCATCAGTTCTCCAGCACTAGACGTCGAAAATGTAGCTGTACTTTAGAATGAACTCGCGTCTTGGACGACCAGGGGCATTTCGATCATCGTCAGTTTCGTTGTAGACCACAAAGAAACCGGAATTTGCCGATTGCAGCCAAGAAAAGCGTAAATTGGTGGCCAGTAGGTCATCTCGATCATTCTGTTGCACAAAGGCTTGAATCGAAATTTTTGGGGTGAAGGAATAAGACAGGCGTAGCTGTGAAAGATTGACTTCAAAATCACCATTTGGAAGTTCCACGTCGTTGTGATTGAGACTTAGCCGCGCGCTAAATGACTCACCTATCCGGTAGTTCACAAAGGGGCTGGTAGATAGTCTATCGCCGCCGAAGAATCCCCCGTAAACCAACTGCAAGCCAGCGCTAAGCGCTGCACTAGAGTCTGTACTAGAAAATATCGACAACTCCTCGTGGTCATACTCACCGGGATCTACAGTTACCCCACGGACGATCTCGAAGGGCGTCTTGACACCTTCATGGGTTAAATTTACGGCCGTGTGCAGCTGCGCACCACTTTTCCAGATGGTTGAATGATCAATATGGACTTGCCCGCTTTCCCAAAAACCGTCGAAATCCCAATGACCATCAATGTTGATATGAGGGAGCATCTCAAGGATTGGGCTGTCATCACCGAAACGTATACGCCTGGACAGAAACCCAGTCGCCTGCCGATAACCTTTCCTGCGTAAGAAACCAACTTCCGGATTAAAGCCTTCTCCGACCTCCGTGTAACTCGCGATGTAGCTCCAAGCTTCTCCGTCTCGATTGACGCCAACTTTAAAGGCATGGTCGTCATCGTCAATATTCTGAGTACTGGTTTTCGCTGCAAAACCCGAAAGGAGTGTTTTATCACCGAGCCCTAGCTGGCCATCTATGGCATAGGTTTGATTGTCGCTTAGATCGCTGTCCTTGTTCACGAATAGGACACCCAGAGAGGAGCGATTGGCGAACTCTTCTTTGACCCTGAAGACGGAAAAATCTGTCTCCGGCGCTATGCCACCAACTGCTTCTGAACGCATGTGTAATACGCCAATATTCGTGGACTCCCGTACTTTGCCAGATAGTCGTATACCCCCATCAATGGGCAACTGTTGGCCAGCTGGGCCAATACCAATGCGACGACTAAAAAACAGATCGAGCTCACCCGGAACGCCGACACTGAACTGGCTGGCATTTTCGAGGAAAAACGGTCGCTTCTCTGGAAAGAACAAACTGAAACGATCCAAATTCACTTGCTGTTGATCAACTTCAACCTGCGCAAAATCAGTGTTGTAGGTCAGATCCAACGTCAAGCTTGGCGTTAACGAGTACTTAATGTCGACACCGAACTCTGAATCGTCCTCATCGACATCCGCAACCCCACCACGCAACGTTTTACCTAGCGCGTAAGGCGTAATCTTAATGTTTCGCGCAGACGGGACTTCGATACCTGCGACCTCTCCTGCAAGAGACAGACGATTCAGTGAAAACTGAACTGGTATGGGCGCCCAGTACGCAATCTCGTTTTTGTGTCGGATGATCCGTTGAAAGTTAAAATTCCATGTCTGTGTACCGCGGCCAACATAGCGCAAAGATTTAAACGGAATCGCAAACTCAGCACTCCAACCATAGTCGCCGCGCTGTGTGGCCACATCCCAATTCGTATCCCAATTACTATTGAAACCAGTTTCACGAAAGCGTGCAGTGTTCGTGTTAACTAGTTGACCATCGTATTCAAGACCGGCCGCATTAGTTCCGAAAACAAACCCATCCTGCTCACCCCGAAAAGAATCGACGACAAACTGAATACTATCTTCGGATGTCAGATCGGAATCTCGTCGACTATTCGAAACGATTATCTGTTCAGGATTCTCGTCGTGACAAATCACGCCAATGTAGAGCGTGTCGTCAGTAAAACCGATGAAGACTTCAGTTTTTTCACTCGCGGGCTGTCCCTCGAAAGGCTGCACCTGGGTGAAGTTTGATAGCGGTACAATCTGACGCCACGAGCCATCACCGGAAATATTACCGTCTAAAACCGGGGCTTCCATCAGCCTACCGGCACTTCCTGCATTATTTGCTAGCGCAGACCCGGTCGTGGCGAGAAAGATCAGAAATGTAGCTAGACGACTTATGCCGCAGGCCTTAAAAATCGTGCGTTCATTTGTAGATAACCATCTGGACAAGGATGCTTGGCCCAGATTTCTTGCCAGTCAGGATGCGCCATCCTTTTTCGAAACTCCGCTTCGCGGGTCTCTTTGTCATCCCAGCGAATGATCCAAGTAACATTCGGTTGCCCATTTTCTGAAACTTGTGGGTTGGATCCGCTGACCTCAGCTTCCATACCATCGTCCATCCAGAATTCGATAACGTCCAAGTTTGCTTTGAGCCAGGGTGCTGCGAGCGACACCGCCCACTCTTTGTATTCTGAAAATCTATCCGGGTCGATTGTGTAGTCTCGAATTTCAACTATGCCACTCATTTTTTCTCCAACGATTGAATTTAGCTTGCCGAACTAGATTAACTCACCATGTTCAAAGAAAACTGATTTTCTGATCTCAAACGCTCTACGCAACCAGTATCAGAACTTGACCGCACCTTTGACTACAGTGATCCCTGTTTGTGGACTTATGTTATCAGTCCCATACTCCGAGCGATCAAAGCCTTGTCCTACACCTTAAGATACTTCCAATAAGTATCCTTCATAGCGATACGACCATTGCGAACGGGATAGAGATCGACAGCATCGGCCACAAATGGCTTGCCGTCTTCGAAACCTGAGATGGAGAAAGTTTGCACGATAAGATCGCCTGCAGAGCGTTCCTCAAGATTTTGGTATTCGACATCAGACCAATGTTCGCCACGCCAAGAAATTTCTTCGAGCAATGCGTCCACTCCGGTAAGCAAACGTCCGTTTGGAAGTTGGGATGCTTCACCCATATGTTGATGCCAACAAAAGTCATCTGTGACCACAGCTCGCAGGGCCTGGCCATCTGCCTTACCGTAAGCACGTCGAAACTGCGCTATCAGCGCTAACATCTCAGCCGAATCCAAATTATCCACCGGGTATCCGAGGCATAAGAAAAACTTCCGCGTCCGATGGAATTTCCTGATTCCAATTATCGCGGAAAACCTGACCGTTTATGGAAACGGCGACTTCATCCTGCAACGTAGCCGCCATGTGGGGGTATAGGGCACCGAACTTTTGCATAAGTTCGCGAATGGTGCTCGCCTCAATTTCTATCGAGCTCACACCATTCGCAGCATCACGCAATCCGCCAGAAAGCTGGACCTCCACTAACCCGCTGAAACCGCCTTCTGATCCGCTTGGTCTTCTTTGAGTGCTTTTAAGATCCTCGGCGGCGACATAGGCACGTGATTCATACGCACACCAACCGCGTTGGATACTGCGTTACCGATCGCAGCTAACGGGGGCACAATCGAAGTTTCACCAACTCCGCGCACACCGTAAGGATGTGTCGGGTTCGGGATCTCTAGGATTTCTGTGTCAATAAAGGGCAGGTCAGAACAAACCGGTACGCGATAGTCCAAGAAACCAGGGTTCTGCAACGTACCGTCCTTGCCGTAGATGTATTCCTCGTTGAGTGCCCAACCGATGCCTTGCGCGGCGCCGCCTTGGAACTGACCTTCTACATAGTCGGGATGAATCGCCTTGCCAGCATCTTGGATGACGGTGTACCGAATGACGCGTGTCGAACCTGTTTCCGGATCGACCTCAACATCACAGATATGGCTTGCGAACGACACGCCTGCGCCATCGGCATTTATCTCGTTGTGCCCGGCTATCGGACCACCTGTATTCGGCGATTTTCTGGCAATCTCAGCTAATGTAAGTTCACCAAGATTTGAATTCTTCACACCAGTCGCCAGTGCTTTGCCTTCAGCCCAATCGATTTCTTCAGCGGGGATGTCCCACATGATTGAAGCACGCTGCTTGAGTTCTTCGATCGCGTTTCGAGCCGCAAAGATTGTCGCCATACCTGATGAGAAGGTGCCACGACTGCCTTCAGTGGTGTCATTGTGTCCTAGAGATCCAGTGTCGCCGATCGCGCATTTAACGCTTTCGTAAGGAATACCGAGCTCTTCAGCACAGATGAGCGATAACGACGCCCGTGCGCCACCAACATCCACAGTCCCAACTGTCAGGTTGACGGTTCCATCTGTACCGATATTGATATCCGAACAAGTCTGTCCACCAATATTGAACCAAAATCCACATGCCATACCGCGCCCTTGGTTCTTACCAAGTTTTGCACGCATGTGTGGATGTTTTTTCACGGCTTCCAGCGTTGGTTTAATGCCGATTGGACCGTAGGTTGGGCCATAAGATGACTGCGTGCCTTCTTGTGCCGCGTTAAGTAAACGCAGCTCGACCGGCTTCATTTTCAACTCAGCAGCCAGGATATCTAAGGTGCTTTCGACTCCAAATGCTGCCATTGGCGCAGACGGTGCCCGATAAGCCGCTACTTTTGGTCGATTGACTAGGACATCGATACCAACCGATTTCACATTAGGCAGGTCGTAGCAAGCAAATGACGTTAGACCACCGAGCATTCCCCAGATTCCGGGAAAGGCACCGTCTTGATATCGCATAGTCGCTTCAGCAGCGGTGATCTTGCCATCTTTGGTTGCACCGATTTTGACATCCATTGACGTAGAACAAGTCGGTCCGGTTGCCCGGAACACTTCATCTCGCGTCATGACCATCTTGACCGGTCGGTTTGCTTTGCGTGATAACGCCAGCGCCACGGGTTCAACCCAGACGTGGGTCTTGCCGCCGAAGCCGCCGCCAATCTCAGAGGAGGTGACCTTCAACTTCGCGAGATCTATACCGAGCAGCGCAGAACACACGTTACGGAACGTGAAATGGCCCTGGGTCGTAACCCAAAGCTCACCTTGTCCATCTGGACCCATGGTCGCCAGACAGGCATGAGGTTCAATGTAGCCTTGGTGTGTCTGTTCAGTCTTGTAACTTCGCTCAACAATGACGTCTGCTTCAGCGAATCCTTTTTCGATATCACCATGACCGAAAGGTGTCATCCCGCACACGTTCGTGGACAGACCTGTTTCTTTGTCCTTGATACGCGGTTGCACGATGGGCGCACCAGGTTGCATGGCCTCGTCGACGTCAGTGACGTGCTTAAGTTTCTTGTACTGCACCTTAACAAGTTTGAGCGCAGCGCGAGCAGTCTCGGCGTCTACCGCAGCGACTGCTGCAACCGCGTGACCATCATAAAGAGCACGTTCCCGTGCCATGCAGTTTTCCAGTGTGTCATACATCCCTGCATCACCATTGGTCAGGTCTGGAAGATCTGCGCTGGTGATCACCGCTTTAACCCCTGCAAGCTTCTCAGCCTTCGAGGTATCAATTTTCTTAATCTGAGCGTGTGCATGGGGTGATCGCAAAATCAACCCAACTAACTGGCCGGGGGCATTCATGTCCGCGCCGTAACGAGCTCTGCCCGTTACTTTGTCGACGCCATCGGGACGCAAAGGACGCGTGCCGACAAGTTTAAAGTCCTGATCTGTGTAGGTCTTATCGTGTGCCACGTATATCTCCTTGTCCTATTTCTTAGCTTTGCGTTTTTTGTTGGCTTTGCGCATATCTTTGCCAGCGTCCAGTACCGCCCTTACGATCTTGTCGTATCCTGTGCATCTACACAGATTACCAGCCAACGCGTAACGCACTTCCTCTACCGAGGGGTTCGGGTTTCGATCTAGCAGCGCTTTCGCCGAGATTAAAAAGCCCGGAGTACAAATGCCGCATTGGAGGGCGGCATGTTCAATGAACTTACGTTGCAAAACGTGTAATTCACCATCCTGGACCAAACCCTCAACTGTGGTTATTTCCCTGCCTTCGGCTTCCGCTGCTAGCACAAGACAAGAACAAACCAGTTGGCCATCGACCGTTACGCTACACGCGCCACAATCGCCTGTGCCACAACCTTCTTTCGCGCCAGTCAAGCCGACCCTATCGCGTAAAGCGTCCAACAGGGTTTCACTACCCGGACAAACGTACTCTACGGCGTCCCCATTAACTGTGGTGCTTACATGTACTCCAGCCATTATTTACCTCCTGCGCGCTGATACGCGATTTTTGCAGCGCGTTTAGCCAAGACACCGGCCACTTCAGTTCTGAATTCAATCGTGCCCCGCTTGTCGTCTATTGGGTTACACACTTTTTCTACTTCTTTGGCAAGTTTTGCGAGCGCTGCATCATCGAGTTTCGTGCCAACGATGGCGCGAGCAGCGCGAGGTGCAAGGACTACTGTAGGAGCAACCGCACCCACCGTTACACGCGCAGACTTGATGACTCCGCGAGCACCGACTTCTAAGCAAACCCCGGCACTACAAACAGCAATGTCCATCTCTGTGCGCGGGATAAAGCGCAAATAAGCATCACCGATCTTTGCGGCACCAGTTCCCAAGATGACAGACTCAATAATCTCGCCCTTCTTGAGTGATGTGCTACCTGGACCAGTTGGGATTTTTTCGACGGCCACTGTGCGCCGCCCCTTCGGTCCGACGACAACAACTTTTGCCTTGGCCGCAATCAGCGCAGGTACGCTATCAGCAGCGGGAGAGGCATTAACCAAATTCCCTACCATCGTGCTGCGACCTTGAACCTGGTCGGAGCCAATTAAGTTGGCTGCTTCTACGACACCGGGCCATGCTTTGTTCAATGCAGCATGATCTCTAAGTTGCGCACCCGACACAGAAGCGCCGATCCGGAACCCTTTGGCAGTTTTTTCAATTCCCTGTGTCGCGGCAATCCGTTTTATATCAACCACGACGTCTGGCTCCACCAGACCACTCTTCATTTGAACGAGGAGGTCTGTGCCACCGGCTAACACTCTCGCGTTACCCTTGGCCTTGGCCAAAATCTTGACCGCCTCCTTCGTTGTTGTAGGCGCTTCGTATCTCATGCAATCCCCTGAACTCGGTATTGTTCTCGTTACTTTGACTCTGATAGTCCTGCAAACTGCGCAGCGACAAACTATCTGACTTGTCGAACTTTTGGTGTTCGAAACCTTGAAAAGTAATGTGCTACACGGCGACTAAAATTTAGCCAACGCCCACGCTCACCTTCCACGCGCAACGTTACCTAAAGTAGGCGAGAGAATCACTACAGGAAGAGGATTTTATTAGCAATGCTCGATCAGATGATCGGAGCCGAACAATCAGCTCGCGTAAAGAGAAACTTCGTTTGAGTAACCGCTCTCATCACCTTCGACGTCAATGGCGGTCATGACAAGGTAATAGCGGCCCTCGGACAAAGACAATGTGTGCTCGGTTGCGGTCCCAGAGACCTGCACAGAGTCGTTGTATTCACCAGTGCGAACCCCGTAATAAATCCGATAGTTTGCGATACCAGATACCGGCGAGCCGTCAACATTTTCGGTGGGCGCTTGCCACTCTACTCGGAGTTGGCCAACAGGTGGTCCGCTAGCCGGAGTCGCACCTGTGGCCCCACTGACGGATCCGCCACCGCCACCGCCACCGCCACCGCCGCATGCTGAGACAGCGACAACGAGGAGTGATACACAAATACTTTTCACGATCCGGGCGAATTTCGTCATTTTACCTACAGAAAGATTGTCTTAACCATCAGCGATTGGTTCGCCATACATCTACTAGAGCTGCACATTCATTTGCGATCTAAACTAAGTGTAGATGACACAGCACAAATCGATCGTTCGCACTGATTTCGGGAGTGTCTCCCTTGGGACGAGTATTCTTTGGGAATTAGACTGCGGTGTCCATCAAACGGCCGCCTTATCCGACAATTTTTCTGTTAAGAAGTATTGCTGTTGTTAACCGAGTGCTCGAGCTAGAGGCGCTAAGCCATTCGTTTCAATCGAGTTTTAGCTAGAATGCAAATTGTTGCGCCAAAAACTGTTTGTTGGGGCTACTTATCGATATTAGGTTTTGCGCAATCAATGTCGTGCAGAAATGGCGTCACTGGGTAATGCCAAGCCCCTTCGCCAAAGCGGTTAAATGATCTCTTGCATAGCGCTTACCCAAGGCCGTGCCAGGAATCATCTGAAAACCATGGCAAGCACCGTCGTAAACGATGAGCTCTGTTGGGACACCAGCAGCGAGCAAGCGTTGCGCATAAGCAATGTCTTCATCTCTGAAAAGATCCAGACTCGCGGTCATCATCCAAGTAGGTGGCAATCCCTCGAACGACTCCAGTCGCGCTGGTACATGCGGCGCGACCGCATCCGCATCGCCGAGAAACGATGCCCAGCCAAACACATTGCGCTCGCGCGTCCACACAAACTCGCCTGTTAACGGATCGCCAGTTTGTTTATCCGTCCCAGTAAGGTTGTCCAACATCGGATAAGTTAGCTGCTGATGGCAAATGGCATACTCCCCGGCGTCACGGGCCTTGATCGCAAGCATGGCTGCCAGGCCACCACCTGCACTCTCACCGCCGATCGCAATACGATCGCGATTGACCCCAAATGACTCAGCCGCCTCGTGCAGCCAACCGAGACCTGCATAACAGTCATCAAGAGGCGCGGGTATCGGATGCTCTGGAGCCAGTCTATAACCAACAGACAACACAACCGCGCCCAGTCGGCTGGCAATCGCAAGGTTAGTTGCATCAGACCCCTCAGAGGAGCCAATCACATACCCGCCACCGTGGATATGTAGGTATCCGGGTCGATTGTCTGCAGCCGTTTTGGGCACATAAAGTAAGCAGCGGACGTTCGTGCCATCTGCAGAAGTCACTTCAACCTCAGTTCGTGCAACACCAACAGCTTCCGCATCGCCTAGTTCAACATTCTCCTGAGTCGCACGCCTAAATGCGTGCAGCGTCTCGGCAATCAAGGGCGTATCTGGAAACGCATCGACGATGGGATGCAACTCAGGGTCCAGTAGGTGTTTTGTTGAGTTCAATTCGGCTCCGGCGCTACGTATAAGTATCGTTCATCCTAATCCAGGGATTTGTGCGGGTACAGCGATCGCGGCTCGTAAATCCCACCTGAACTCCGAAATTTACCTCCCGTCAGCAATAGGAGACAATCAGCATTCAAGCGATCACAAGGACAGAGGATCCAGTAATGAAAATGACATCGACAACCGTCAACATGTGCCCAATAAAGGTTGTTCGTACTCTGATAATAGTCATCGCTGGACTGTCCAACCCGTGGGTGCACGCTTTTGACATGTCAGCAACCTTGGAAGTGGGGGGTTGGCAAGAGCGTGAGGAAATCACCTACAACGCCAAAGGCAAAGTGATGTCGATCAATCAGGTCTGGGTCGGCATCGTTGAACGAGAGGAAATCGCTGGCATCCCTCATGTATGGATGGAAATGAGGACCCAAGTTTACAAAGAAAATCGCAAAGGCGAGCGCAAGGCGAAAGGCGAGTTAGCTGTCATGAAGACATCGATTGAAGAATCGGCGCTGACAAATTTTGACGAGCCTTTCAGCAACATGCGTAGTTTCGCCAAAGACACCATCATCAAGAATGGCAACAACAAACCTATGCGCCTCAGGGCAGGTGGTGTTATCGCCGATATGATGCTCAAAGCGTTTGGCGCCAATATAGAATTCAGTCTTGTACCCACAGGTACTGTTAAATCCATTCAGACCAGGGCTGGTAGCTTCGATGCCGAACACTACAAAGGTACGGGGTCGGTTGATATGAGAGTCCTCATCCGCAGAATCCATATTGATAGTGAAATGGACACTTGGCTTAGTGAAAATGTACCTCTCGGTGTGGTTAAACAGGAAATCGTCAATACCCAAGGAAAGAAGATAACAAGAGTGACAACCGAACTTCTCGACCACGGCACCGGCGCAACTTCTTCGATCAACAATAGCGATGCCCAGGACATGCCTGGATTCAACTTACTGAATCAGTAGTCACTGACATTGCGCAATTGGTCCTTCTCCCCACTTGTTCTTATGTCACCCAGCATTTCGTGCAAGACATCGAGGCGGTAGGGTTTTTGGAGAAATTGCACTCGATCCTTGAGCTTTTCTGGCACCACAACATTCGAATAGCCGCTGCTTAGGACAATCTTTGCGCGAGGGTCGTAGTCCAAAATTTGCGCTGCTGTTTCTATGCCGTCGAGATCTGGCATCGTGACATCCATCAATATCGCAGCGAACTGATTTGTTTTCTGCTGAACAGCATTTATCGCCGCTTGTCCCGATGGCACAAGTTCAGCGTCTAAGCCAATCTCCTTAAGCAAGTTGCCGACAGTCTGCAACACAGGTGCTTCATCATCCACAACCAATATCGTCCCGGACAAGACCGCCAACTTTGGGGCATCCTGGTCCGACTGCAAGACATCAGGGTTCGATTCAATTGGGAACAAGACTTGAACCTCAGTACCCTCTCCCACTCGCGAGGTTATTTTGATCGCTCCATTGTACCCACGCACGATGCCCATCACGACGGCTAAACCAAGCCCACGGCCAGTAAATTTAGTGGTGTAGAACGGGTCAAAAACCTTATCCAATTCATCGAGCGACACACCGGCGCCATCGTCAGACACAGTGAGCGCAACATACTCTCCAGGATGCAAATTTTCTCCCAACGCATATTCTGATCGCCAACGTTCCTCGAAATTTATCGGCCTAAGGGTGAGCGAGATTTGCCCAGTATTACCAACTAACGCATCAGAACTGTTCTTTACGAGGTTCAATGCAATTTGGCGAATCTGGCTGGAATCACATCTGATAAAACATTCGTCAGCTAAATCGATATCCAGGCGGGCATTTTGATGGGCCGTGATCGCGAGCAGATCACGCATAGATCCCAATACGTCACTCACATTAGTTATCGCAAGATTGCCGGTACCGCGCCCAGAATATGTGAGTAATTGCTCGCATAGTTGAACTGCTTGAGTCGCAGCATCATCTATCACACCTAAGAGATCCGAAAGCTCAGGATTCCGGTGCATGAGCAAGTCGAGCGAGCCCATGATCGACATTAAGAGATTGTTGAAATCATGAGTGATACCACCCGTCAATACTCCGAGGCTTTCTAGTCTTTGGTTGCCGATGAGTTTGTTTTCGATTTGCTTGCTACTGGTGCGATCCATAATCACGCCTACCACACTTTCTGGAAGACCTAAGGCATCACGGCTGCTCGCCACCGCCCATGCTTCCAACCACACTTCCTGATGATCCACGCTTACTCTAAACAGACCGTGCAGTTCTTTCTGTTCACCAGCACAAAACCGCTCGCATGCTGACTCTAACAGCGGCAAATCGTCACTGTGTATCTCTTGCCAATGCTTTTCTTCTTGTATCCCACGTACAAGCTCTTCGGTTCTGCGACTCCCAGCTACTTCGCGGAGGTTGACTACAAAATTCTCTAGGCCGATAGCTTCAAGCGCTAACAGGTTGAGCTGTTCCTGCTCCGCCATCGCGCGTTCCGCTCTTTCTTCGCGAGTGACATCTCTCAAGGTGATCCACTGATTTGTTAAGAGCGGCCCATCAAAAATATTTTGCATATAGACGCGCATCGCACGCCAACTATCACCAACAGGGATTTCTATCCGCCGCTCAATGTCCTCAAAACCACCGTCCTCTACTTCCTGACCATAGTTAACAAACCAGTCTGGAATTTCGTTGTTAAACAAATCCATCAGGTGTGCACCAATGACCTCACCCCGATCCTTGTATCCAAAGTACCGTGCGAACGGACCACTCGCTTCGATGATTCGCGCGTTCCTAAGTTTCATATCAATGACATCTTGTGGTTCGCGCGGATCAACCGGTTCGACAAATTCGAAGCACACCATCGAGTCGCGTGTCTGTGCCATGAGAGATTGCACTGCAGCAGCGACTTTCCGTTCCTTACGATAGATCATCTAGACCCTCCCTAAGACCAGCATGCCATCGCTAGCGGTAGCTGCCAAGCGACGCCCGTTTCTGCATTTCATGAACTAGCGCGTTAGACTTACTATTTTAGTAAACGATCGACCAATGAATACCTTTGGCAGACGAATCGCGGCGGTGATGCTATCTATCGCCCTCCCACAGTCACCTGCTGTTGCCGACGTGACAGACAGTGTCCACATCAACCAGATCCAATTTGTTGGGAGCCACAACAGTTACAAGAAGGCAATGTCCGGCGATGACTTTCAAGCGCTGCTGGATCGAAATCCGGACGCCGCCCGCGCGCTACAGTACGAGCATATTTCGTTGGATGATCAACTGAACCTCGGCATTCGCAAACTAGAACTCGACGTGTTTTGGACACCGCCTAGCTTTACCGTTGGCCATGTGCAAAAAATTGACATGAATAGCCATTGTTCAACCCTGACAGACTGCCTCGGAACAATCACAACCTGGTCCAAGCAACACCCCAAACACGTGCCGATTTGGATAAGTCTAAACACCAAGGATAGTTATATTGAGGGCTTGCCTCGACCCAAGCGTTTCGACGCAGAAGCCTTCGCCGCTTTAGACCAAGTCTTGTTGTCAAACTTGCCAAACAAACTGATAACACCGGCGGTAGTCAAAGTAGCCAACCAACCGAACTGGCCAACCCTTGCAGAGAGTCGCGGTCGTTTTCTTGTCATTCTGGACGAGGGGGGCGACAAACAAACTCTTTATGCTCAGAGCTGGCGAGAGCGACCAATGTTCATAAACGTTAGCAAAGATCATCCGGCAGCCGCAGTAATGATCATCAACAACCCGATCAGCTCGCTGATACAAATTCAAGAGCTGGTCAGCCGAGGTTATATGGTTCGGACGCGAGCTGATGCCGATACCCACGAAGCGCGGCAAAACAACACAGAGCGCCGGGAAGCAGCGTTTAAAAGTGGCGCCCAAGCCATCAGTACGGACTATTACCTACCCGCAACATTTTTTGGGACCGACTACGTAGTGAAAATCCCAGAATTAATCCGTTGTAATCCAATCTCCGCACCGCAAGGATGCGCAGGACCCTTCGAATAATTAATTACTGAGCCCCAGATTCCAGCGGACATACTGCGCCCGATGGTTCGGAGTGCCAAAATCAAGCCAACGCGTCCACAGGGCTCGATCGATCCTGAACTCAAACAGCCGGTGACTATCATCAACCCTGGTCGCAAATCCCATTGCAAGAGCCACTTCGTTGCGGAGCGCTGTGTCTGTTTCGCTAGGTCCTGCACTGCCACTCACAAAAAACTCTTCATCCTCCGCACCCAATGCCGCGTGGATAGAGTATTGCTTACGCAACGCAAGGTCGCGAGCTTTGGGCGACGAATCAATAATGAAAGCGACAAGGCGGCCGCGACAAATCTTTGGCACGAAAGGGTGAAGACGCGGTCTTCCCGAAGCTGAAACAGTCGCAAGAAACGCGACTTCGTTTTGCGCCAATAGTCTCACACCGGTAGCCGCGAGCTCCGGTTGAGCGTGTTCTAGTTCGTGCCACCGATACATTTGCTCTCACTCAGCCACTAAAAAGACAATTCTGCACTAAGCCTCCTGACACCTTATGTCAGGATTGAATCACCAGATCGGCGGGTGGCGACCAAGCGGTCCGGCAGACATTTCCCAGGCCATCTTGGCAGAAGGTATCGAGACGGGGGGACGCATGCGTTTCATGGGTCCCCAATCTGTGCTTTCCACATAATCCGACCAATTCTCATCCGAACTCGGCAACTTGGCGTTTAAATCTCCCACCGGACCGGACATGAGCAGTAACGCTGTGCGAGCCAACGATGTGCGTGCGATGCTCCCACCATTCGTCTGTAACCGCTCTCTGAGTCCTCTCACCACCGCTGCCGCCATTAAGTAGCCCGTAGCATGATCCAACGCCTGGACTGGTAATGGGAAAGGTTGTTCTCTACCCGTCTGCGTCATACCTGCATCCGCGATGCCACAGGACATTTGCACGAGACTATCAAACCCCCTCCTACGCGACCAAGATCCCGTCCAGCCGTATGCGTTCAAGCTAACGTCGATCAAACCCGGTCGGATTTCCTGTCGGGTAGACTCGCCGAATCCGAGCCGCTCCAAAGCATCCGATCTATACCCGTGCACTAGGACGTCTGCTTCGCGTAACAAATTTACGAACGCTTCCTTCTCTCGTTTGAGATCAATCCGTGCACATCGTTTACCAAGCGCTACTTCAGGTGTGACAGCGCCCTCTTCCCAATCATCCGGATCCAATCTCAGCACCTGTGCACCCCAACCCGCTAGAAAACGTGTACATACGGGTCCCGCGAGGACACGGGTTAAGTCGAGCACCTTTATGCCTGATAGCGGTCTCGCTGATGTACCTTTGACCACTTCTGTTGACCCCATAGCACCGTCTTTGCGGTGGATAATGGCTTCCTTCGCAACCGCAGCACCATTTTCATGTTCGCGCCACTGTTCTGCACCGCGTAAAACCGCTGCACACCCTCCTTTGGCTACAACTCCAGACTCTAACTTCTCTCCATTCCAGCGGGATACCGCAGAAGCCACAGCGTCTTTGTCACCGTTGCAAGCAAGAGTGGCCAGCGCCGCCTGACGATGATGCGGTGCGTTTGTATGGAGGCGAATCCAGCCGTCGCGCGTAGCATAAACACCCGCCAAGTCATCCCAAATAGGCGGAGGCCGCCAGCCGACCGGCTCGATCGTTCGCCTAAACCAGTGTGAAGCACGACTCCCATCGACTTCCACGACACCTAACTGCGATACGCCTAGAGCTTCTGTGGACCACGCGGACACTTCAGCTGCTGCCGAACCGATGGCTTGGCTCGCCAAAGCGCTTACAGCGTAGATCGATGGCAACGCACCGGTTGGACGAATTTGAATTTCAGGAAGAGGGCCACCGCCTAGAGCGCGACCAATCTCCGCTGAGAAGTACTGATCAGGTGCCATTACAAACGGGGTTCCTTTTGTCGGATTAGCTGTTTACCTGCGACATGACTTCAGCTCCAAAGAGCTCAATGGTCGGAAACAGGACTTCATCAGGTATGCCACCGAGGTCAAACATGAAGATCATTCGATCGAGCCCTAACAACTCACGTGATTTTTCTATACGTTGCACGACCTCGGCTGGGCTGCCAACCAGAGCGGGCCCTGCAGCCAGACGTTCATAGTCGAAAGAAAACGCCTCAGCGTGCGGTGTATAACTCTTGATCAACGACTGTACCCACTCCCAATAGTTCTGATACCAGACCCGGAAATTCTTTCGGGCGACCTGAGAGTCTGGCATCACATGAGCATGACAACAGGCACCAACGATCGGCGTTCCGGAATGTCCTGCGAGCGCCCACTGCTCGCGATAGCGATCGGCCATCGGCGCAAATGCCTCGGGCGGTGCAAACACACTGGGTAACATCAGTGGACAGCCCAATCTGGCCGCCAAATCTATACTCTCGTTGGACGTCCCACCACCAATCCATACCGGTAACTCCCCAAACGGACGCGGGCGCGAAGTTTCTCCTTGCAGCGGCCGCAAACCATCAGCGCGTACATTTTCTTCACGCAGCAATCGAACGAGTAACTCAACATGATCTGTGAACAGTGCCCGACTTTGCCTCGGGTCTTGGCCGAAGATTTCAAAAGTGCGAGCGAACAAACTGCCCCGCCCTGCAACAATTTCGACCCGTCCTTCAGACAACACATCGAGGGTAGCGTAGTCTTCCGCCACTCTAAAAGGGTCGAGGTTTGCGACTAGAGTGACACCCGTAGATAAACGCAGCGATTGCGTTCGCTCGCCAATCGCTGACAAGACGACAGCAGGCGCTGACAACTGGTAACCACTACCGTGATGTTCGCCTAGATGAATCGCGTCCATGCCAATCTTTTCAGCTAGAACACCCTGATCTACCAACGTTCTATGGCGTTCGGCCTCTGTTCGGCATTGGTCAGTGTTGGGATCTGCGAGCAAATCCCCTAGCGAAAGTAAGCCAAATTCCATTGTATCGGACACTCCGTTCTATGCTGTGTGTAGCGCTATCAAAAGCCTATCAGCACGGCATACGTCTGTCGCCTGTGCAGCCTATGCGCGGATCCTGGTAATGTAGACCACCTTCCCTAACGAGACGTCATCTCTTGCCTATTACTTTCTTGCCTATTAGCTTTTTGCCTATGACATTCTTGTGGACGACAAAGGACAGGCCAAAACGTCAATACACATACCCGCGGTTCGTCGTCACACCACTTGGTGGGACACGCAACATCTATGGGTAACCGACAAGAATCCACGCCCTACCTTCTGATTTCAGTTGTACTGGCGGGTTTGTTATACCTTGCTGGATCATTGCCACTTCTCACCATGTCTCTAGACGGCGTGATCTATGCTGGCATCGCTCGCGATTTAGCATCTGGTCTTGGCAGTTTTTGGACTCTGCCCTATTTTGACGCCCAAGTTGCTTCATTTCGCGACCACCCACCACTGGGCTTATGGTTTCTGAGTCTTTGGTTTGAAGTTTCGGCGATCGGATATGGGTGGAGAGACTTTACTGCGCCATTATGGCGATAGCTATTCCAGCCGCTATGACGCTCTTCTGGTCTCGCCTCTATCCCAACTCGCCGCGGTACTCGAGTGGTATCGTCTGGGCCGTTACGATTCTTCTTCTTATGCCTGTCACGACGCACACGATGCGGAGCAATGCGCTCGAATTGCTCATCGCGTTTATTGGCATATTGGCAGCTGTTTGCGCTTGGGAAGGAAAATCAAGAACGGGATGGTTGGCCATAGTCGCTGCTTTGTCGGCGGTTGGATTTCTTGTCAAAGGTCCAGTCGGTCTCTTTCCGCTCGCCATGCCATTCGTCTTCGCAGCAGTTGTCGAAAACCAAGTTGTAACCGGTTTTCGTCGAAGCACAGTGAGTAGCATTATTTGCTTGGCAATGTTGAGCAGCTTGCTAATTTATGAGCCCGCGCGGATTCATTTTACGGCTTACTTTGACAATCAGATACTGGCAAGCCTGACCGGTCTGCGGGGTAATGAAAACGATCGCATTTACCTGCTGCAGCACTTCGGACTCAACTTGGCGGTACCTATTTTTTTGACCCTTGTAGTCTTCGCATCGCGAAGCATAGTTCTACAACGACAACCTTCTGTTGCGGCGTTGTCCTTACCTTCTAGAGAGACAATTGCACTGATCGCGATTGGGCTAATTGCGTCTGCGCCGCTCCTGTTGAGCCCTCGCCACTATCGACACTACTTGTTTCCATGCCTGCCGTTCTTCGCTCTAGCAGCGGCGATGATCGTGCACCCTAAAATGCACCTCAAACCAAGATGGTCTCGACTCCTCGTGCTAACGCTGTTCCTCGCGGTTACAACGCGAACTTTCCTGAATTTCGGTTTGCCGGGTAAGGACGTTACGATGCTGAATAGTTTGCAGGTTGCTGCAAGTCATGTCTCTAGGGCTGGCACGAACCAGCTCGGGTTTTGTCACCCTGACCCAGTGCGCCAATCCTATCTTCACAGACAACATCGGATTCAGAGCACAAATCAAGTCCAAACTCAGACGCCGGTATGGTTCTGCACGAAAGGAACCAAACCTGCAAATACTGAGCTTCTAGCGGAGCTAGCGGACGGAAACGTCCTCTGGCGAAGAATCAGTCCAACAGATCGCTAAGTTTTCTCGCAAGGCATTGAACTGAAAAATGTTGTTCCGCACGTGCGACACCCTTCTGTGCAAGCTCCGACCGATCTGCACTTATAGCATCAGATAGCGCACTGGCGAAGGCGCCCGCTGTGTCGTTTTCAGTATAAAAACCGAGATCATCCAATACGAATTCTGGACCGTAGCCACGCAGCGCAACGACCGGGACACCAGCCAGCATAGCTTCAAGCACTACCATACCGAACGACTCCACCTTGGCGGTATGCAGTACGACATCGAAAGCCTTAAAGATCTTCATAGCGTCCGGGACATTGCCCAATAACTGAACATTTGGAACAGCTTGTCTTTCCAGTTTTGCTCGCTCCTCGCCGTCACCCAAAAATACCAGGCGACTATCAGGACAAGATTCTGCGAACATCTTGAAGGCTTCCAACGCTAGTTCTGGGCGTTTTTTGTAATGTAATCTTCCAACGACACCGATGGTCAGATCACCGCTTTCCAAACCTAGCTTTTCTCGCGCCTCAACCTGGCTTAGGAATTGCTTACTCACCGCATCCACATCCAGAACGTTTGGCAGAACGAGTGTTTCACCCGTAACCAAGCCTAATTCGGCTGCGAGAGCAGGTGCTATGCCTGCAAATCGGCACGCTCGTGAAAACATACGGCGATGGAGTCTTCGTTGCCAGCGCGTCAACAATCCATACTCATGCGCAACAACAACACAACGCTCACTGGCTAGACCGACGGAGGCAGCGGCGCGATACGATCTGTACCGATGGCAGATCACCAAGTCCCACGGCTTTTTAGCCAACGGTCGCATCGCTGCTCGAATAGCTGTGGTACCGGCCAACTCCTGTATGCCGAGGTAGGTGCTATCGGCTTTCGCAGTGCCGCTCGGCTCACTAAGGTAAACTGTCACTACGCTGCAGCCGATAGACTCTGCAGCGTTGCGATAGCGATCACACAGTTCACCAAAAGGGCTGCTATCGTGTGGACAGATTTGTAGTATTTGCTGCATGGCCAAACGGTCTTAAACAAGATTCGGGGGGTTCAATGCTAACACCGGGACCGCTCCGTCACTGCAAGCAAAGCGCAGCGCCGTGCTAACATTGTTTTAGCATCAATCTGTGCGCATATGTTTATCGGCACATCTAGTAAGATTTTGTCCAAAAGGGATAAGGAAACACAGTGAATACAACAGCGAACGATCAAGTAGCGACAACACCGCTAGAAGAAATTGATGTTAGCCGACCTGAGTTGTACCAAAACGATACTTGGCGTCCTTGGTTCAACCGACTGCGTAATGAAGCGCCGGTTCACTATCTAGCGGACAGCGTGAACGGTGCATTTTGGTCCGTAACCAATCACAAATACATCAAAGAAGTGGACTGCAATCACCAGGTGTTTTCTTCCGAAGCCAAAGGGATCGCCATTGTCGAGCCTTACGTCGCTGAAGGTGAGATACAAGGCAAGAGCTTTATAGGTCTTGACGAGCCACACCACACACCACAGAGAAAGGCAGTTGCACCAAGCGTTGCCCCGAACAATCTCAAGGAGCTAGAGCCCATTATTCGCGAACGGGCGATCGACATTCTCGAAAACCTACCCGTAGGCGAGACATTTAATTGGGTGCAAGAAGTTTCGATAGAGCTTACCGCTCGGATGTTGGCTACTTTGTTTGACTTCCCTTGTGAAGAACGACGAAAACTCGTCCACTGGTCCGATTTAGCAACCGCAGTCCCAGAAGTGACGGGTGATGACTCTATAGACATGCGGGCTCGGTATGACGAGCTCATGCAAGCTGCAGGAGCCTTTTACCAACTCTGGACCGAGCGCGCGAAGCAGCCACCTAAATTCGATTTGATTTCTATGCTCATCCACAATAAAGAAACGAGTAAAATGAATGAGGATCCAGAACTATTCTTGGGCAACCTTTTGCTCCTCATAGTTGGCGGCAACGACACCACTCGAAATAGCATCAGCGGCGGCGTCATTGGACTCAACCAGTTTCCTGATGAGTACCAGAAACTACGAGAAAACCCAAAACTCATTCCAAACATGGTGGCAGAAACCATCCGTTGGCAGACACCTGTCATACACATGCGTAGAACCGCACTGGCGGATATTGAACTCGGCGGACAACAGATCAGCGAAGGTGACAAGGTGATCATGTGGTATCTGTCGGGAAATCGAGATGAGACAGTATTTGAGAATCCCGACAAACTGATCATTGATCGACCGAACGCGCGCAACCATTTGGCGTTTGGCTTCGGCGTGCACCGCTGCATGGGTAATCGCCTCGCTGAACTTCAGTTGCGCATTTTGTGGGAAGAAATTATGGCGCGCTTCCATACAGTTGAAGTCGTCGATGATATCGAACGCCTGCCTAACAACTTTATCCGTGGCATCAAAGACGTACCAGTCCGCCTACACCCACTCTAGGAGTCGTCTGTCACGAGGTTAGACAGTTACCCGAGAAGCGGGTAATACTCTCTCCCATTCTGGGAAAAAGAGTACTGTCATGTGTACATCGCACGATGTCGAGAACGAAACCGATAGCAATGATCCGCGCAGCGGCTATGCCCTCGCGTCGACATGGCCTAACTATCCAGCGGACATGGTTTTCGAGATGGGTTCTGGTGTTGCTGTCGATGCAAACGACATCGTCTACCTTTTTACCCGTGACGTAGAACACTGGGCTGCCCACCCTCTCGCGCTTAAAGACAAAATGGGTAAGAGTTCTATTTCCATGTTCAATCGATCAGGTGATTACCTCGGGAAATGGGGGCCATCTGGCGAGCGCGGGTTCGCCCTCGGCGCGCACACGCTGTATATCGAAAAGGACGGGATGTTTTGGACGACTGATCGGGATGGTCATACGGTAAAAAAATACACACCAGACGGAGAGTTACTCTTAACCCTCGGCACTTTCGCTGAATGGGGTGAGGACGAAACTCACTTCAACGGACCCACTGCGGTTGCGATTCAAGATAATGGCAACATCGTTGTCGCCGATGGTTATTGGAATTCTCGTTTGGTTTGGTACAGCCCTGATGGAGAATTCATAAAATCCATAGGCGGCTGGGGTCGTGGCCCAGGAGAATTCAACACACCACATGCGTTAGCGATCGATTCACAAGAGCGCCTACTCGTCGCGGATCTGTGCGGTGGAAATTTTCACGACTATATGACCGTTCCAGGACAGATAGAACCGTATCGAACCAAGGTAGCTGACGATTGCCAACATCGCATCCAACGCTTCACGCCCGATGGAGAGTACATCGATGAATGGACACACATTTTGCCTCTCAGCCTCGCCGCCCATAACAAGAAGATTTATGCGAGCGACCAGATGAGCAATCTAGCAATCCTCGACGAAGACACCGGCCAAGAACTGGATCGGGTAGAGAAAATCGCGATCTATATTCATCAGTTGGCGATAGACAGTCACGGCGATCTATATACTGCGTCAGTGTATCCAGAGCATGCCGGAGAAGCTCGCGGACGCACCGGTCCCTCTCATAGGCGCTGGAGTCGCGCCCTAACCGCTTAGGAGTTCAGATGATTATCGTCGTTGCAGCGCTAGAATTTGCCAACCAGGAGGATCGCGATCGCGCGGTCGAGCTAACCAAAGATGTACAGTTGGCGACAAGGATCGAAGAAGCTGGTTGTCAGGACTACTGTTTTGCACCTGACCCTTCGGTCCCGACCCGAGTACAGGTCTATGAGCTATGGGATTCGAGCGAAACCCTGGCCGAGCATTTTAAACATCCTAACTACGACAAAATGGTCGAACTCTTAGCTGACGCAAACATTCTCTCTAGCGAAAACCAGGCCTATCTCGTCGAACGTGGCGAACCTGTATATGGTCCCAACGGCGAACGCAAAACAGAATTTTTTGCGAGTTGAGGAAATGCAAAAACCATCCAACACCGTCTATAAGAACGCCGCTCTGTTTATGGCCGAAAACGAAGATGTCATCAATCCCGGAGCACTATGGGTCAGCGACGGCATCATCAAATATGCTGGTTTAGAAGAAGGTCTTCCGGAGACACCTGCCGATACGACATTCTGTGATCTGAACGGCAAGTTCGTAATGCCAGGTATGACTGAAACTCATGCCCATCTGTCCTTTGCAGATGCAAGTCCTTTTGCGATTGGCGACACGCCAGTAGAACAGGCAACGATCACAGCTGTTCGTAATGCGGAACTCATGCTGAGAGCCGGGTTTACCTCCGCTATCAGCTTCGGCTCGACTTACAAAATCGACGTCGCTCTGCGCGCTGCCATAAATTCTGGCGAACTCACAGGTCCTAGACTATTGGCCGCAGGCAGGGATCTCGGCGCCACAGCAAGCAATGTAGATTCTCCCGGCGGGCTTAGTCACATTGCCGATGGACCCTGGGCACTGAGGAAAGCTGTTCGTGAACAACGCCGCGACGGCGTCGACATCGTCAAGATTTTCATCGATGGTGAGGCGATCAACTCAACCAATCCACCCGGCGAACTCTCATTTTGTGACGAGGAGGTCGAAGCTGTCGTAACTGAAGCGCACAGGCGCAAGATGCGAGTTGCGTGCCATGCGCGCTCTGCAGCGGCTGTGAAACAGGCCGTTCTCGCAGGTGTTGATTTTATCGGCCACGCTAACTACCTAGACGACGAGGCTATTGCGCTACTTGCCGCGCAAAACGAACGCCTGTACGTTGGACCAGCGATCGCGTGGGAGGTCCAATACCTTGCACAATGTGAGAGCCTAGGTGTGAGTCGTCAAACAGTCGTTGACCAAGGCTACGAAGCTGAGATTGAAGCAACCATTGCCACTGTCGCTAAGCTGCGCGAAGCGAACGTGAAGTTAGTCGTAGGTGGCGATTACGGAATTTCCATCGCGCCCCATGGCACTTATGCGAAAGATCTCGAATACTTCGTTGACTTGTTTTCTATGCGGCCTGCAGAAGCACTTCTATGTGCGACTCGAAACGGTGGCCAGGCATTCGACCCACAAGGTCGCCTCGGGACTCTGAGCAAAGATTCGATCGCTGACATTGTGATTGTGGATGGTGATCCTCTAGAGGATATACGTGTGTTGCAGGATCACGATAAGTTAACCGTTGTCAAGGGTGAGGCCTCGCTCGCTTAGCTCTATTCGTCTAAGAGTAGGCTCAAATTGCGGCCTAACTCTTTGCTTCTGAGCTGCCAATCCGGCATGTGCATCTCCATGAGCGAGTGAAATCGTCGCAAGTGATCGTGATGGCGCAAGTGGCATAACTCATGCACCACAACGTACTCGATGAGGCGAATCGGTGTCCGGATCAAATGTGTATTCAAAGAGATGGTGCCTTTGGAGCTGCAACTGCCCCATTGGCTCTTCATAAAACGCTGGCGCCACTTCGGTAAGCACCCATCAAGCCAAGGCAAATGAAGCTGCGCTGCAATCACTTCGCCGAAAACAGTCTCGGCACGAGTCGTGTACCAGTTACGCACAAAGTCTCGAGTTTTCGCCTCATCGCCTGTCGGCACCTTCAACACACCGTCACCCAATGCAACAACCGACCCGGAATACAATTCCATCACTAATGGCTCACCCAAGTAGAGGACAACTTCTCCCTCCTTGTATCCCATCCTTGCCAAGTGTGAGGTTTCATCCCGCACCTTGTTTATCCGGTATCGCAACCACCTTGCATGCTCGCGAACCAATTCCTCAACGTCCTCGAAATCCGTATGCATCGGTGCATCGAGTACGACATGACCGGCAGGATCGATCACGATCGCAATCCGTGTGCGGCGTCGTTTGTTGTGCCGCAACTCCACTGGAATGTCATCGACCATGACGAGCCCTGATCTAGGTTCGGTAGGCGCAAGTTCACGAGTATAGTTTTCGCCATCTGGGCGTTGTTGCAATATGTCTCTCGGACTGGATTGATTTTCGATTATCGCCGTTTTGGTGTTGCCATAGCTAGTTTCCCACCTAAATAGGGCTGCACTCCGAGGCGCCTCTACTTCACTGTCCGCGGATGAGCTATGCTGCGCGCCGATCACGCACCCCTGGGAGAAGATATGGTACGCCTCATAGCCGCTACACTACTTTTTGTATATAGCCTCACATCCGCCGCGGACACATCAATCACCAAAGACGTTATCTACGGCCACAAAGATGGTATGGCACTCACCTATGATGTTTTTGGGCCAGAAAATGCTAATGGTGCTGGTGTAGTCTTCATGGTAAGCGGTGGCTGGTTCTCAATTTGGCAACCGGCAGAGAATCGATTGCCCTTTTTTTCCCGCTTACTCGACGCAGGATTTACCGTTTTTGCTGTTCACCACGGCAGCGCCCCACGCTTTAAAGTGCCGGACGCAGTCTCAGATGTGCGCGCAGCTGTTCGTCATATCAAAGAAAACGCAGCAAACCATGGCGTCGCCCAAGACCAGTTAGGTGTTTACGGCGGCAGTGCAGGTGGTCATTTGTCGCTCATGCTAGGTCTCAACGCTGAAGGCCAGCCAGCGGGTCCTACCGGGTCAAACCCAAGAGCTCGAGCCGCAGCCCCTCAATATCTTAGTGCAAGCGACGCTGACGCCAGTCTGGCTGCGGTCGTCGCCTATTTTCCGCCAGTCGACCTCCGACCCGTTGCCGGACCCAACGACCGATTTCCGGCGTTAGATTTTGACAAAGACCTTGCTGCAGCTATCTCACCAATTCTCTACGTAGACAGAAGTGATCCACCAACAAAACTCATACACGGCGACGCCGACGAACTCGTACCGCTATCAAATAGCACTTCGATAAAGACGGAGCTCGACAATGCCGGTGTCGTGAATGACTTGCTCGTGATTAAAGGCGGTGGCCATGGATTTACTGGGGCTGATAATGAAACCGCAGGGACAGCAATGGTAGCGTGGTTCCAAGACCACCTATTGCGATAAGAGCGAGCGGAAGTAGTTTAACGCTCATGAAAGTGCCACTCGAAAACGATTTTGCGAACCTCGAATTGTCGTCAGGTTTGCTCGAAAATCTTAAGACACTTGGTTATGAGCAAATGACACCGATACAGGCACAAAGTTTGCCCGTGGTACTGCGTGGACAGGATATAAGAGCCCAAGCTAAGACTGGTAGCGGCAAGACTGCAGCGTTTGGTCTCGGCTTACTCGCCAAACTCAATCCTGATCACCGACGAGTACAGGCGCTGGTCCTATGCCCCACTCGGGAACTTGCTGATCAGGTTAGCAAGGAAATAAGGCGACTTGCGCAAGGAATTCCGAATGTGAAACTAGTCTCACTTTGTGGCGGCAAACCCTTTGGCCCACAAAAAGGCTCGCTTCAACACGGCGCTCACATTGCCGTTGGAACCCCCGGCCGTGTGCTAGATCACTTAAGCAAAAACACCCTACGCCTCGACAATCTACTAACATTGGTCCTCGATGAAGCTGACCGCATGTTGGATATGGGTTTCGCAGATGATATGCAACAAATCATCCAACGTGCGCCAACTGCCCGTCAAACTTTGCTGTTTTCGGCAACGTACCCTGCTTCCATCCAAACTTTGAGCAGACGCATACAAAAAGACCCAGCAACAGTCGTTGTCGAATCACAACACAAACCTGGGACAATTGAGCAACTCTTTTACGAAGTGAAGAAACACGAGCGAAACAACACCCTGCTCGCGCTCTTTGAACACTACCAGCCTGAATCTACAATCGTGTTTTGTCATACCAAAATTCAGTGCGCCGAAGTGGCACAATTACTCACTCAGAATAAGATTTCAGCGCTCGCGATCCACGGCGACTTGGAACAACGAGAACGAGATCGCGTGTTAATCCAGTTTGCCAACGGTAGTTGCCCCGTCTTGGTGGGGACCGACGTGGCAGCACGCGGTCTGGACATAAAGTCGCTGACGGCGGTTATCAACTATGAACTCCCCCACGACCCCGAAGTCTATGTACATCGGATCGGTCGGACTGGTCGTGCCGGGGCTACTGGTCTCGCATTAAGCATCGCAACACCAGGGGACATGGTCCGAGTCAAGGCCATTGAAGAGTTCACCAACGAACCTGCAGTCTGCGATGTCTATGAATCTCTCAATAGACAAGATAGCTTCAAGATCTATGGTCACATGACCACCCTAGAGATAAACGCAGGGCGTAAAAGTAAAATTAGACCCGGTGATGTACTGGGATCACTGACTGGCGATGCCGGTTTACCAGGATCGGTTGTCGGGAAGATCGATATTTTCGAACAAGCCAGCTTCGTCGCCATCGAAAATAGTGCCGCAGCGCAGGCACTGGAGTATCTCGATCACGGGCGCCTAAAAGGTCGCACAGTTCGTGCTCGTCGCCTTTCTGACTGAAGGCTGAAGACTGAAGACAGCCGACCACCGATCGTCATCACTACCAGCGTACAAACCCAGCGCTCCTAGACCTAGCGCTCGATCCTAGTCGTCGCCCTAGTTGACCCTAGCTGGATATATAGATTGACGTTAACGTAAACGTTAGGCTACCGTGAGCCGCAATGAGCCAGCAATATTCCATCCGCGAACTATCACAAGAGTTTGAGGTAACCCCTCGAACTCTTCGCTTTTACGAGGAAAAAGGGCTTTTGCAGCCTATCAGAGAAGGCCAGAGCCGAATCTATTCCGCCGCTGACCGAGCACGGCTGGTGCTCATCCTACGAGGCAAGACCTTGGGTCTCTCACTTGATCAAAGTGCCGACTTGATCTCCATGTATGACCCTGCTTCACACAACAAGCGGCAACTCGAGACCCTCATCGAACAGATTCAAAAACGCCGCGATCAGCTGGAGCTGCAAAAACAAGAACTCGAACAAATGATCATCGACCTTGATGAATGGGAAAAACGGAGCCGAGCAGCAATGCGGAGCAGGTAGCCGAGTACAATCAATTCTGCCAATGGAGAATTTCAGTGAATACAACCTATAACATGCTAGACCATGGTCTTGGCGAAGATTTAGACATGTTGCGTGACGCAGTCTACAAGTTTGCGCAAGCCGAAATCGCACCACGCGCCCAAGCTATCGATAGCGACAACGAATTCCCTCACGATCTCTGGCGCAAGATGGGTGATATCGGCATCTTGGGTGTCACAGTTGATGAGACATACGGCGGCAGTAGCATGGGCTACCTCGCGCACGTCGTGGCGATGGAAGAGATCAGCCGCGCCTCCGCTTCCGTTGGTCTGTCTTATGGCGCGCACTCAAATCTCTGCGTAAACCAAATCCACAAGAATGGGACCGAAGAGCAAAAAAGAACCTACCTGCCAAAACTGTGTTCTGGTGAACACATTGGGGCACTGGCAATGTCCGAACCAGGCGCAGGCTCCGACGTCGTGAGCATGAAGTTGCGCGCGGAAAAGAAAGGAGACGTCTACGTCTTGAACGGCAACAAAATGTGGATCACTAACGGTCCGGATGCCGACACTTACGTGATATATGCCAAAACTGACATGGCTGCTGGCTCACGAGGTATGACTGCTTTTCTTGTGGAGCGCGAGTTCCCAGGTTTTAGCCAAGCACAAAAGCTCGACAAACTCGGTATGCGCGGCTCCAACACCTGCGAGCTTGTGTTTGAAGACTGCGAAGTACCGGCAGTCAACATCCTCGGTCGCGAAGGCGGCGGCGTTGGCGTGCTCATGTCAGGTCTCGACTATGAGCGAACTGTGCTTTCCGGAGGGCCAGTTGGGATAATGCAGGCGTGTCTCGATATCGTCGTTCCCTATGTCCATGACCGACAACAGTTTGGCCAGGCCATCGGAGAATTCCAACTGATGCAGGGCAAGCTTGCAGACATGTATGCCGTCCTCAACGCGAGTCGCGCTTATTTGTACGCCGTAGCGCGAGCTTGTGATCGCGGTCTGGAAAGCCGCAAAGATGCTGCCGCGGTGATCCTATACACAGCCGAGCAAGCGACACAGTGTGCGTTACAAGCGATCCAAGCGCTTGGCGGCAACGGCTACATCAACGAGTACGACACTGGGCGTCTGCTCCGAGATGCAAAGCTCTATGAGATTGGCGCTGGCACATCGGAAATTCGGCGCATGCTCATCGGCCGCGAACTTTTCTCGGAGGCGGGCTAAGTCATGACTGTCATCACCTCAGAGTTAAACCCACGCTCGCAAGAATTCAGCGAGAACACGGAACACATGCAGCAACTTGTTGCAGATCTCCAGGCACAGTTCGAGCGCATCCGTGAAGGCGGTGGCGAACGCTATCAGGAACGCCACATAGCTCGTGGCAAGCTCCTTCCTCGTGATCGTATCGATGCATTGATTGATCCTGGTTCACCTTTTCTCGAATTCTCGCAACTTGCTGCGTATGACATGTACGGCAAAGACAACGTGCCAGCTGCGGGGATCATTACTGGTATCGGTCGTGTGAACGGCACTGAATGCGTCATCGTCGCAAACGACGCGACCGTGAAAGGTGGCACCTATTATCCTGTAACCGTCGAAAAGCACTTACGCGCTCAGAGTATTGCCCAGGAAAACCATCTCCCTTGCATCTACCTCGTCGACTCGGGCGGCGCCAACCTACCTAATCAGGACGAGGTTTTTCCAGGTAAGAACCACTTCGGACGGATCTTCTTCAATCAGGCCAACATGTCCTCAGAAAATATTCCCCAAATCGCAGTGGTGATGGGTTCCTGTACTGCGGGTGGCGCCTATGTACCGGCGATGGCGGATGAATCCATCATAGTGAAGAACCAAGGCACGATTTTCCTCGGTGGGCCGCCGCTGGTGAAGATGGCCACCGGAGAAGAAGTGAGCGCAGAGGAATTAGGTGGCGCGGATGTGCACTCGAGGGAATCTGGAGTTACCGATCACTATGCACGCAATGACAACCACGCGTTGGAACTAGCCAGAAATGCCGTGAGTCGCCTGAATCGAGTTAAACCCACCACTGTCGATTTAAGAGAAACCGTGGAACCACTTTATCCGACAAGCGACTTACTGGGCATCGTGCCAAAAAACGTCCGCAAACCCTATGACGTGAGAGAAGTTATTGCGCGCGTAGTAGATGGCTCAGCGTTCGATGAATTCAAAGCACTCTACGGCACAACTTTAGTCTGTGGTTTCGCACGTTTGTACGGCATGCCCATAGGGATCGTTGCAAACAACGGTGTCTTATTCAGTGAATCTGCTCAAAAAGGGGCCCATTTCATTGAGCTCTGCAGTCAACGCAAAATCCCACTGATCTTTCTACAAAACATCACAGGCTTCATGGTGGGCAAGCAATATGAGACAGGTGGGATCGCTAAGCATGGCGCAAAAATGGTAACGGCCGTCGCCTGTGCGAAGGTGCCGAAACTGACGCTGATTATCGGCAATTCATATGGTGCCGGAAATTACGGTATGTGTGGTCGTGCTTATGACCCCAATTTCTTGTTCATGTGGCCAAATGCGCGCATCTCAGTCATGGGAGGCGAACAAGCAGCAGGTGTCCTCGCTCAAGTGCGGCGCACGCAAATTGAGAATGGCCGCGATGAATGGTCGGTAGAAGATGAACAAGCCTTCAAACAACCCATCATCGATGACTTTGAAGCTCAGGGTCACCCCTACTACGCGAGCGCGAGACTTTGGGACGATGGTGTTATCGACCCAAAAGATACCCGACGGGTTCTCGGCCTTGCTCTCTCCGCAACGCTAAACAAGCCAATCGCTGACACGCGATTTGGCGTTTTCAGGATGTAGATTGATGTTCAACAAAATCCTAGTCGCAAATCGAGGCGAAATCGCCTGCCGTGTTATCCGAACTGCACAAAAACTTGGCATCCGCTCTGTCGCTGTTTATTCGGACGCCGATGCGAACGCGCTACACGTACAAATGGCTGACGAAGCTGTCCATATAGGCGCATCAGCTCCGACAGAATCATATCTTGCGATGGATAAGATTATCTCGGCAGCAAAGCGTACAAACGCCAACGCAATTCACCCGGGCTATGGATTCTTGTCTGAGAATTCAAGTTTCTGCCAGCTCTGTGCGGCGAATAACATAGTCTTTATCGGTCCACCTGTCGGTGCGATCGAGTCTATGGGTTCAAAATCGGCTGCTAAGCAAATTATGGAAAAAGCCGAAGTACCCCTGCTCCCGGGCTATCACGGTGCGGACCAAGACCCAACCCTACTATTGAACGCTGCCCAAGAAATTGGTTACCCCGTTCTGCTGAAAGCAGTCTCTGGTGGCGGGGGCAAGGGTATGCGGCAGATCAGTAGCGAGGATGAATTCGATGAAGGCTTAGCAGCAGCGAAACGCGAAGCGCTTTCAAGTTTTGGTGACGACGCCATGCTCGTTGAAAAATACCTTCAGCAGCCTCGTCATGTCGAAGTACAAGTTTTCTGTGACAAACAAGGCAACGGCGTCTACCTATTCGAGCGAGACTGCTCCATCCAACGACGTCATCAAAAAATCATCGAGGAAGCACCTGCACCAAATCTATCGCAAACGCTGCGCGAGAAGATGGGGCAAGCAGCCCTCAGAGCGGCGTCGGCGGTGGATTACGTCGGCGCTGGTACGGTCGAGTTCCTACTAGATTCGTCTGGTGAATTTTTCTTCATGGAAATGAACACACGTTTACAGGTTGAACATCCCGTTACCGAGATGATCACGGGCTTAGACTTAGTCGAGTGGCAGATTCGTGTCGCAAATGGCGAGCCATTGCCCTGTGATCAGGGCGCACTCGCTATTCAAGGCCATGCATTCGAGGCAAGAGTATATGCCGAAGACCCTGACAACGAATTCTTACCTGCTGCCGGGAAGCTAGTTTGGTTAGAACAGCCAACGCAGACGCCTAACGTCCGCATTGACACCGGCGTCATCCGGGGAGACGAAGTGGGAGTCTTCTACGATCCTATGATCGCAAAGTTGATTGTATGGGACGAAAACCGCGAGCGTGCGCTAGCTCGTTTGGCCCAAGCGTTGAACGAGTATCGAATCGTCGGTGTGACTACAAACGTTCCCTTTCTGCACCGTCTCGCAACAAACACGGCGTTTGAAAAGGCTGAGCTCAGCACTGATTTCATATCCCAGCAGGCTGATACGTTATTTCAAAAGGCAGATCTTCAAGTCGGCAAGCTCATTCCAATCGCGGGGTTGTACCTAACCCTCTCACAACAAAACCGCGCACTCGCAGAAGGTGTGCCTGTGCCATCACCATGGCACGCCCGAGACTACTGGCGGTTAAACGCGTCATCGAGCTACACAGCTACGATAACGGCCGAGCAAGTGGAATACGAAGTCAAGGTAACAAGAGCTGAAGACTCAGTTTACGAGATCAGTTTTGGTGACCACAGCTCCGCAGCGAACGGCACACTGGATGGTAATCGGTTGACAGCCACAATAGACGGGCACAAACAGGTTATAACCGCACTTCCGCATGGAACGGCGCCTAGTTCTACGATTTCTTTGTTTACTGAAGATGGCGCGTTCGAGTTCTCGTTGAAATTAGCCGAGTTAGGTGAAGATGCTCTGCATGATGATGGCGCTGGATTCAAGGCGCCTATGAATGGAACTTTAGTGGATATTCTGGTCGGTGTTGGTGAATCTGTTTCCGCAGGCGATACGCTAGTCATTATGGAAGCGATGAAGATGGAGCACCCAGTTAAGGCGCCAACCGATGGCATCGTTACGGAAATCTTTTTCACAAAAGGGGATTTGGTTGATGGCGGCGCTGAACTCCTAGCGTTTGAAGCGAACGGCTAAGCGGAGTGATTACCCCTAGACGCTTAGTGGTCGAAACTACTCGGCGACAGAGTCGTGTTGTCCTCTATGTTGTAGAAGGTCTCAAAGCCCGCCAATTCATCTAACTTGTTGTAGGTAGCAAAAAGTTCGCCCGCTGTCAGCGCTTGTTGCTCTCCGGCGAAAAAACGTCTGTACGTTTCTTGCATATTGATGACGTGTGCAACTTGAGTCGTAAATGGATCGAAGACAAGCGAAACACCTCGAACCTGCCATTCGGTGGCACTCCGCCCAGAAAGAGGGGCGAACGTGACCAAAGGAACATTGAGTGCTTCCCGAATTCGCCCCCACTCCTCATCTGTATCGGCCATGATCAATATCATGTCCGCTCCGGCGGTCTCGTAACGTACACAACGTTCAAGGGCGCCATCGAGTGACTCGTTCTTTACTGCACCAGTCCTTGCGATGATTTGTGTTCCCGCCTCACGACGACTTGTTACGGCGACATCGATCTTGGCTACCATCTCCTCACAAGACACTAAGTGCTCAATACCTCGGTGGTGACTCACCCGTTTTGGCGCGACCTGATCTTCGATCTCGATCGCTACAGCCCCGGCAGATTCCAAGATCTGGACCGTACGAGCCATGTGTACCGCATCGCCAAAGCCTACCCCTGCGTCAACAATCACCTCCACACCACTGCGCGCTCGGATATGCCTCACGATGTCTGCTAATTCACTCAGTTCCAACATCGCTTCGCTTACTGCGTGTGCGTAGCCGAGCGCCCCACCGCTCACATATACCGCCTCAAAGCCAGCCTGTTCAGCAATTCGTGCCGACAAAGCATCTAGGCACAACGGTGCAAAAACCGTCTGGGTATCGTCTAGTTCCACTTCTGCTCTCCTCCTTTCTAAGCTAGGGCTAGAGGTTAACAAGATCCCTTCGTAAACACAGAACCTCTATACTTGGTTCCCTACCCCAATTCTGTTTCCAACAAACAAGGCAGATATTGCGCAATGCCAACCTGGTTAAAGTGGGTAGCCATACTCACAATACTAGTGACGACGATCATCGTACCGCTCGTACTGTTTGAGTCTGAATCCAACGAAATCGTTAAAGAAGTTCTGGCATGGGCAGACAACGAACCAGCTACTACTGCAGCAGTCCTGATCGGCGCATTGGCCGCAGACGTTTTTCTGCCAGTTCCAAATGGCATTATCAATACGTTAGCTGGCTCGTTGTTCGGCTGGGTAGTCGGTGCGCTAATCATTTGGATCGGGCTCACAGCAGGTTGCGTCGTGGGCTACGGGGCTGGAAAGTTTGCTGGCATGCCCCTGGTCTCTCGCTTTGTGGGCAACGAGGATCTCTATGCAGCCCAGGAATTCGCGGCACGAAGTGGTGGTCCGACTCTGGTCATCACCCGAGCTGTACCGATGTTTGGAGATCTATCGACGATCGCAGCAGGAATGACCGGCTATCCTTTCATTCGCTACATGCTTATCGTTAGCCTGGCGAACATAGGCGTGGCAGTCGTCTTTGCAGGCATCGGTAGCGCTGCGACCGAAACCGAGCTATTGGCTATACTGGGTGCGATCGTTCTACCGGGGCTGGCTTGGGTCGGATACCGCCTTTTCACACGATTGCAAAGGACCAATCCCTAGCCAGCGGCACGCGCCTCAAGTTCGGCTCTTAGGATTCGCTGACGATCTTTGTCTAGCGGAAACCGCCACATAATCGCTGCAACCGCCGTAAGTGCGAAAGTCGGAGTGGCAGCAACCACCATTCGCACACCAGTGATAGTGGCTTCGGTATTTTCCCCAGCAGGATCAAATCCTACCCAATCTAGGACAGGCAAAACCATACCGACTGCTAAAGCCGCACCGAGCTTTGCTGTTAAAGTCAGCATTGAGTAAAAGAGTGCTCCTCGTTCTCTACCTGTCCGCACGGCGTCTTCGTCCACAACGTCAGCCATGATCGAGCGTATCATCATGTCACGGGCGCCAATATTGATACCAATTAGTACAAACGTGGCAAAGACCAACCAGAAGTTACCTGCAGGGATGAAGAAATGGGTCAGGCTGGCAACACTCGATAAGAGAGCCCCTAGACACAATGTCCTATGCTTTCCAATTCTGTAGCTGACTCGCACAAAAATCGGCGCTGCGACCAAACCTGCGACGCCAATAACGACAAGCATCAGACTCGCTGCCTGCGGTAATCCGAGCACGATGCCAATAAAGAAAAAATGCATCGTTCCGTTCACACCACCTTGAAACCCCAGCAAAAGATCGGTCAGCAACAATCGTCGCAACGGCAGATTAGAAACAAATGAGTTCACTGCCTCACGCCAAACGATGGGAGCCTGCACTTTACGAGTTGGCTCACCCACAGCAACTGAAGACATCAGGGCAAAAATCGGTAAGGAAATGAGAACAACGAGGCCGACGATGTTTGTCCGCTGTGTCATATCGACTTTGGCGGAAGACATATCTAGTAATGCTGGTAAAGCTGAGACCACCAATATGCCGAGCAATCCGAAAACTTGCAGCACGCCCATAATACGAGACCGCTCGTCATAGTCATCTGACAACTCGCCCGCCCAGGCCGTGTGCGAGATTGTGAACGCCGTCCATCCTGCGTACAGGAGAAGCATCGAAAGAAACAACGAGGTCGCAGTTGGCGATTCTCCTGGAAAGAATGCGAAGTAAACGCCTGCCGCGAGAAATGGTACTGCCACCAACAAGGCTGGTCGGCGGCGACCCCATGGCGAGCTGATTTTATCCCCTAGCCATCCAAACACTGGGTCCGTCACAACATCGAAAATTCGCGTCGCCATAAACACTGCGCCGACGACCGTTAGGCTCAGACCTAGTTCTGCGTAAAGCGGCGGTAGAAAGATTAGGATCGGTAAGCCCAGCGCTGCAACACTGAAGGCCGGTGATCCGAAGAGCGTTAGCCGAAATAAAGGGATCCGGGTATTGCGCAAACTAAGGCTTTATTGGAACGGACGCGCTCATAGCAGCAGCGCGGTTACGTTCTTGCCACCGTGCCATTTTCGACGCACAGGGTGCAATCGGTGCACGAATTCGCACTGCTACCTCCGATGGAATTTTTTCTGGCAGTACCTGCGGATACACCGGACCGGTTACTTTGTCGCCGTTCGATAGGCTTTCATCGTAACAATCGAACGGCGCCATGCTCGTCTGCTCCCCATACTTAGCATCATCCAAGACAACATCATCACCGAGATACCGCAGTGCTAACCCTCGACGGGCACGCTCGGAGAGATTGGGTGGCGCGCCGTGCAGGATCTTGGCATCAAATATCAGAATGTCCCCTGCTTGCATATTAAAGGAGATGGCTGACAAGCTTCCGCCTGTTTCGCCGGTGGTCGCGGAGTTAATTTTAGGGATTGGCGCCAGGGTATCGGAACCGAAAGGAAGACGTCCTTTACTGCCAACACCCATCGCTTGGTAACGATCTTCAAACTCACTGCTGCCAGGTACAAACTCGAGTCCACCATTGCGTAAGTTTGTCGGATCTAGCGCTATCCAGATGCTGACAATTTGTTCCCCAACAACTGGCCAGAACGTAATGTCGTGATGCCACGGTGTGTTACCAGGATGTCCTCTCTCATCCTGGTCGGTGGCCTCTCCGTCCCGGTCTGCATTCGGGTGTTTCACAAACATCTGATCGTAGAAAAATCGAATTGGCTTACCAACGTCACGTGGCTCGGTGCCGGTTTCGGGTCCTTCTGCGATTTTGCTGAGAACTTGTTGCGCGAGATGGGCGAGCGGACAATTCATGATGATTCCATGCATACCGTCGTCCGTGTGCCACGCATTGGCTTTCATACTCTGCAAACCACCAACGTCAGTTTGCGCATCAACCACGGCACCTATTCGCTCAAGCCAATCTGACGACAAAACGCCAGATACATGGATAACGCGATCTGCCATAAAACTGGCTACTTCCGAGGCCGTCAACAACCGCTGTGGCAACTCGGTTGGCGCCATCACATCAATGGGTGCTACACCTTTGGAGCGTTCGATTTTCATGATTTATAATACTTATTTAACAATTAGTTATGCCATATTTACAGAATTTAAGTCACTATTCTAAAACATCGTATTGTCATTCTTAGACGTCTGCGGGACGACCTGTAATACGTCCCAGTGTTCAACTACTTTGCCGTCGTCGTCAAAGCGAAAAATATCAATACCTGCGTAATGAAGGTCTCCAGGCCATTCCTGATGACAATGAAGCACCACGTGCCTGCCTTCCGCGAAAACTCGCTTGAAAGTAACTTTCTTACCCGGGTATTCCAGCGCCATTCGCTCGAAGTATTCAATGAACGCATCTTTACCATCGGCTACTTCAGGATTGTGTTGGGTGTAGTGCGCGCCAGCGTAAAGCGAAATTGCTTCGCGCGGTTTGCACTCATTGAACATCAGCTCATAAAACGCCTGAGCGGTCCGTTTATTGGCTTCACTCATTCGGCGGTTCGCAATCCCGCCAGGTTCATTAAGCTAACGCGCATCAAGTCGCATAAACTCACGAGGTGGAAAGCCCATCAGAAAACGAGCAACGAACGGCAGTTCGTTGTCCGCGAGTACACGATCGTGATCTGCGCCGCTGACAAGCACCGTCGTGTAATCACCACTCTCCGCAGAATGGGCACCACCAAATTCTATGTGAACATCCGGATTCTCTTTAACTTGACTAAACCACGCCCGTGGCCAGTGATTGGCGGCTAGGTAAAGCTCACCTTGGCTTTCAAATAGCGACAGCACACGTTCGGTCTTACTGCCGTCATCTTCGGTAAGTGTGATCACCAAATTTTCCTCGCCACGCGGTTGGTAGTAACCAAGAAGGCTCTCAAACACGACCACTAAGCCAACGTAAAGCGCTAATACGATGACCAAAATTTTGACCGGTAGATTCATGATGGATTCCTCAAATCGAATGTTCGAATCGGATGCGTGACTGTATATTAGTCATGCTTCGCCGCATCAACAACGCTTGCCGTACGTCGTATTACGACGGCTTCCAATTCTGGTTCGCCATACCCGATAGTGACCAATTCCATCCAATCTTGCATTTAATCCTCTGCTGGATAGTCTTGTCCGTTTTTCGAAGAACATGCGCCTATGAATTCATTACTCGCTCCGTTAACTTTTCGACGCGGCCCCGCAATGAAAAACCGCTTCATGCTAGCTCCACTCACAAATACTCAGAGTCATGAAGATGGCATCCTGTCTGACGATGAATTTAACTGGCTGACAATGCGGGCCCAAGGCGGGTTTGGGCTGACCATGACCTGTGCAGCTCACGTTCAAGAAGTTGGCAAAGGTTTCCCCGGTCAGCTCGGCGTCTGGGCCGATGACCATATCCCCGGACTCACGAGGCTCGCACAGGAAATAAGGGGCCACAATAGCCTATCAATTGTGCAACTCCATCATGCAGGTATGCGCTCGCCAGCCGAGATTATTGGTACACAGCCCCTCTGCCCTTCAGACGATAGTAAATCTGGAGCACGGGGACTCAGCCACGCAGAAGTTGAGAGATTAATCGAAGATTTCATTGCAGCAGCAAAACGCGCTGAGCTTGCAGGCTATGACGGCGTCGAGCTACATGGCGCTCACGGCTATATTCTCTGCCAGTTCTTTAGTGCGGAAACAAATAAACGCACCGACGAATTTGGCGGATCATTGGCAAATAGGTATCGGATCCTGTTTCAAATCATCGATGGCGTCCGAGCACAGTGCCGTGACGATTTCATGATTGGCGTTCGGCTTTCACCTGAACGCTTTGGGCTAGACCTGAGCGAAGTGGTCACGATCGCTGAACAACTCATGACTAGTGGTCAAATTGAATTCCTAGACATGTCGCTATGGGACTCCTTCAAAGAGCCGGAAGACCCACAATACAAAGGTCGCGAACTCATTGACTATTTTACTGCGCTCACACGCGGTGACACTCGGCTGGGTGTTGCAGGCAACATCCGCTCTGCTCGGGATGCCGAAGCGATAATGGACCGAGGCATCGACTGGTTAATGCTTGGACGGGCGGCCATGTGGCAACATGACTTTCCCGACCTCTATGCCAAGGACAAAGAATTCGAGAGCGTCGAGCTCCCTGTTACGCGCGCCTATCTACTTTCTCAGGGGCTCTCTAACCGGTTTATAGACTATGTGAAGCAAGGCTGGCCGAAGTACGTCGAAGATTAACTCGGTATCAGTGGGCGCCCAATCTCCGGAGGCGCAGTAACTCGATGGCGACGAGCAAGCCAGCACACGCTATCGCAATTCCTGCATCAAAGCTCGCCAACCCCCAATGGGCGAACGTTAGGAAGGCCGCGAGATAGACCAGTCGATGTACTTTTTGCCATCTTTGGCCTAACCAGCGCACCGACTGAGAATTACTCGTCGCAGCGAGCAACAGAAGAACTAGGAACGCAATCCATCCTGACGCGAGATCCGGATCGAGACCTTCTTTGATGATCAAGTTAGCCCCCCATTTGTGCTCGACATAAAGACCCGTATGAATCGCCGCGTAGCCAAAGCTCGCGACACCTATGGCTCTTCGATGAGCCATGACTTGCGCAAACCATGCACCACTAATCACACACCTCAGCGGTGTCAGAGACATTGTGAGAATGAGGAGTCCAACGCTGAGTTGACCTGACCAGTGAATCGACTGTCCATATGTCGTTGCATCAGTAGCAAACTGGAGAATGAGCACTACTCCAGGGAGGGACAAAAGCGTCCAGACTATGACTTTCCGACTCAACTACATCCTCCTGAAGGTAACTCGGTATGCTAGGATTCTGCTTACTAAAAGTGCAACCCATCTTTCCCATTCAACAGAGGTCTTCACGTGATTCACAGATTCAGTCCCCCTCGCGTCATCACTCTCCTCACGCTCATCCTAGCAATTGCGGCCTGTTCAGAAGCAGAATCTTCTTCACCGATGGCGTTCCCAACCACACCGCTATTGGATCCAAATAGTGCAACTGAAGCCCAACTACTCGAGGCTCCAGGGTTCACTGCTCAATTGGTTGAAAAGATCATAGCAGGGCGACCATACACCGCGCCGAGCGCATTACATGCAGCCATTGGTGCGGACCTCAACGAGAACTCCCAACAATTAGTTTACGGCTCAGTATTTATCAAGGTTGGCTTGAACACCGGCACTGAGAATGATTACAAACTAATCCCATCCACAATGTCACCACGCAAACTTGCGCACGAGTTTGATGAATATCGGCCTTACGAGTCTATCGAACAATTCAGACGGGAAATGGCCAAATACGTTAGTGACGAAGAAGTGGATTATCTAACTCGCTATGTGACACTCGAATAGCTCCAAGCGTTGGCCTTTAACTGCGTTTAGGCGTGTTGCACCGTAAACTTTGATTTGCAAAGAGGCGCATACATATAATAATGTTTGTCATTATTATATGTTCACTCGAGGAACGCCATAATGGCAAAGTTCGACCCTGTTAGACTCAAGGGTGTACCTGGTTCACCATACACACGCAAAATGTTGGCCTACTTACGCTTCCGCCACATTCCTTACGAGTTCTTGATTGGGGATCAAAGCGCTGAGTTAGGTCTTCCTGAAGCCAAAGTCAGCTTACTGCCGACTTTCTATTTACCCAACGATCGAGGTGAACTCGAAGCCGTTGTCGATTCCACCCCTCTGATCCGACGCTTTGAGTCAGAGTATGCAGAGCGTTCTGCGGTCCCGCCCAATCCCGTTTTAAACTTTCTAAACTACCTAATCGAAGATTACGCGGACGAATGGCTGACAAAGGCCATGTTTCACTACCGTTGGTACTACGAAGCTGACATCGATATGGCGGCGACTGTGCTGCCGCACTGGAGCAACATCCAAGCACCCGCAAAAGATCTACTCAACCTCAAAAGTTACGTCGCTGACAGACAGATTTCTCGGCTTTATGTTGTAGGGTCAAACGACACAACCGCCCCGGTCATCGAAGCAAGCTATAAGCGTTTCTTAAAAATTATGGATGCAGTAATAGAGCAACAAAAGTTTGTACTCGGCTCTCGTCCTTCCTCTGCTGACTTCGCTCTCTACGCGCAACTCACGCAATTGGCTAAATTTGATCCCACACCTGCGGCGGAGTGTTTGCAAACAGCCCCGAGGGTTTTCGCTTGGACAGACTTGGTGGACGACCTATCTGGTCAGCCAGCAGCCGACGACGACTGGACGTCAGTAGAAGACATCGCTGTCGTCCTTGGAGATCTTCTCCGCGAGATTGGTCGTACCTATGCACCTGCATTACTCGCGAACGCGCAGGCGATTCAGGGCGGACGAGAGCAGATGGAAACCACCATTGACGGTAAGCCCTGGATGCAGCCAACTTTCCCCTATCAGGCTAAGTGCCTACAGTGGATTAACGCTGAATATCAAAAACTCAATAGTCCTGAGCAAGCCCAAACCGACGAAATTCTTGCGGGCACAGGTTGCGAGACGATCATATTTGGGGCGAGTCGTTGAAAAAGACGCTCATCATTCTCGCAGCGCTAGCTGCACTCATCGCGGTCTCCGCGGCTCTCGTATACAACACCACCACCGGCCAAGACGCCGTATTTAAGCGTGCAGCCGGTATGGTGATGGGCCGGGACGTCGAGATTTTCGACGGTCTGCGTGTTGTCGTGTGCGGTAGCGCGTCACCTCTGGGGAACGATCCCAACCGAGCCCAAGCCTGTATTGCGGTCGTGACCCCTGATCATTTCTTTCTTTTTGATGTTGGCGCGCGCTCACCCACGCGAATCGCGCAGGCGCAATTGCCGATGCAGAGAATTGGCGGGGTATTTCTAACCCACTTCCACTCAGACCATATCGCCGCCCTCCCCGATGTCAGTATGACTTCCTGGATACAGGGTCGGCCTGGTCGACTACAGGTGTTCGGACCACCAGGAGTCGAAACTGTGGTGGAGGGATTTAACACCGCATATCAACTTGACCGAGGCTACCGTACAGCACACCACGGCAGCGATCTCCTATCCCCGGATCGCGCTGCGATGCAAGCGCATCCTTTTACTCCTGGCGATGTCGTTTGGGAGGACGCGTCAATGAAAGTGACATCATTTTTGGTTGAGCACCCACCGATTGAACCCGCGGTCGGCTACCGAGTCGACTATCGAGGGCGTTCAGTTGTGATCTCCGGAGATACAAATGCGGCCGATAACCTTTTTGTTGCTGCACGAAACGCCGACCTTTTGTTTCACGATGCGTTGTCCCGAACGTTACTCGACCAGATGATCGAAGTCGCGACCGAAGCCTCTGTGCCAATCATGCCGACGATCATGACCGACGTTATCGATTACCACGCCGACGCGAAAACGTTGCCTGAAGCCGCAGACGCCGCTGGAGTAAAGCAGTTGGTTTTCTACCATATGGTACCGGTACCCGCTAACGCGCTGGCGTCTAAGATGTTCTTGAGGGACTTACCTGACTCAATCATTCTTGCAAGTGACTTACAGACCTTCGACCTGCCACCAGACAGCAATAAAATCATTATAAGTCAGCCGTAGATGGTGACGGGCACAACCTAGGTATGAACCTTAAGACTAGAATTCGATCTCTCGCTATGAGGCATTTTTCCTCACCTGAATTCTTACAAAAACAGCGAGACCGTGCCCGCAGGCGCCGCGAAAAACAGGGTCACCCACCCACCGTCTTCTACTTTCACCAAGTTGATGATCCCTACAGCCACTTAGCCATACAAAAGTTGGATCTATTGAGAGACCGATACGACCTCGCATTCCAACCTTACCTCGTATCCAAACCCGACCCGCAGTACCAAGGCAATAGCGATCACTTTGAACACTGGGGACTTCGAGATGCCGTGAGTGTTGCTGCGGACTACGGTACCCATTTCTCACCGTCCATAACTAGCATCTCCACTGACCGTCTCAGAGAAGCAAATCAGATTCTGGCCTGTGGTCTTCAACGAGATGACTTCGCCAAGACGGCGTTCGAAGTTGGAACTTCTCTTTGGCAAAACGAGCCGTTGGCCCCCTCTGCTCACACCAATGAAGGCAAAGAAGCCATCCATGCAGGTAACGCGCAACGCGCCGAGCTCGGACACTTTCAAGGCGCCATGTTCTATTTTGACGGGGAATGGTTCTGGGGAATCGATCGTTTGCGGCATCTCGAACAAAGATTGCACGCCGAGGGCTTCGACAGCGACAGGAAAGCATCACTGTGTGTGCCTGAACCTACGCCTGAACCTTTACCCGCGGCGAACAACATGGATGGCGTTCTGCTCGAATATTTCCCTTCTCTGAGAAGCCCATACACCGCTATCGGACACCAGCGCGTGTTAGATTTTGTTAATCGAAGCGGCGTGAAAACCACCGTTCGACCCGTAATGCCGATGTTAATGCGCGGCATACCAGCGCCACGCGAAAAACAGCGCTATATCATCACTGACGCGGGTCGCGAAAGTCGTGAACACGGTGTACCGTTTGGTCGGATCGTCGACCCCTTCGGAGAACCAGTAAAACGCGCGTTCGCCCTATTTCCATCGGCAGATGCTAGTGGTCATGGTATGGCATTTGTCACTGCCTATCTCAATGCAGCCTGGTTCGATGGGATCGATATTACCAATGACAAAGGTTTACGCTTGGTAGTTGAAAATTCCGGACTGGATTGGCTTGCTACCAAACAAGCCGCCAAAGACATCAAGTGGCAGTCCCTATTAAGCAGCAATCTTGATGCGCTAACTGAAGAACATCTGTGGGGCGTGCCTAGTTTTAGGGTATCCGGTGGCAACATCGAAAAACCCTACGCCTGTTGGGGCCAGGACCGAATCTGGCGCGTAGCTAGTGAGATTTCAAGAAGAGCGAGGTAGTTGTGCAGAAAACCATCGATAACCGACGGGTACGCAGTGAAATGACCAAAAGTGCGCTCATGCGCGCTGCAGAAAAATTGATCGCAGAAGTTGGCGTAGAGAACGTATCGATTCGCGAAATTGTAGCGGCAGCTGGACAAAAAAACGAATCTGCCTTGCAGTATCACTTCAAAAACTTGACCGGCCTACTAAACGCCATTCACATCGAACGAAGCCAACAAGTTCAGGAGAAGCGCGCTGAGTTGCTCAATACCGCTCATGCAGAAACCCCAGATCTGTCCCTCCGCCAACTCTGCTCGCTAATGGTGGAGCCTTCATTCCAGCTGGCGCGGCGTAGTGTCGATTTTCGTCGCTACGTTAAAGCATTCGGTCACGAATTGGCGCTCACTGATGCATCACCTCTAGATGTCGCTACCCAACACGGTGGTGGCGGTAGGAGCGGCAAACAGATTGGTCAAATGATTAAAGACGTACTACCAAACCTCGACGATCAGGACTACGGTGATCGCATGGACGCAGCTGTTATCCTTTGTTCCGCGTCTATGTACCGCCAGGCTCGGCGAAAGAATGCGTTTCGCGGCAAACAGTCAGATCTATTCCTGCACAGTCTGATCGACGCTTTGGTAGGTCTTCTCAGTGCGAGCGTGTCCTCAGAAACGCGAGCCCTCAAGTAAGAGGGTTGACAGCAATCTGAGCTGACATGGGCGTGCGCTACGGGCACGAACTATCAGTTACTCCAATAGATATAAGCATCCTTCTCAGGATCCATTTCCTGACGCAAATGCTTGTCGACGTTGATTGGTGAAGCGCCTGTAGAATCCCACAAAGGTGGCACCATCTCCGAGTTGTGCTGTGCTAACAACCCCATTATTTCTTCGACGATCTCAGGTTCTCGCTCTGCTAGGTTAAACTGCTCACCTGGGTCTTCGGCCAAGTTGAATAGCCAGGTTTTATCGATCTGCGGGACAACCGCCAACTTCCAATCACCATGCCTGACCGTCCGATAGTCCCCTGCGCGCCAGAATAAAGTCTCATGTGGCTTAGCCTCGTCTGGAGCTCCCGATGCCACCGGCAACAGACTGACACCGTCGATCTGGTGATCTACCCGAGCGCCCGCAGCATCGGCTGCTGTGGCATAGATATCAAAGTGATGGACAGGCGCTTCATAGATCTGCCCCGCTGGGATTCTAGAAGGCCACTTGATGAAGTACGGAACGTGAATACCACCCTCGAAATTGGTTATCTTCCACCCGCGAAAAGGTCTGTTGAGATTCGCAATACCCACGTACCCCGCTCCACCGTTATCGGAGGTAAATATGACAATGGTATCGTCTTCTAAGCCATTAGCCTTTAGTGTATCGAGGACTCGACCAACACCACGCTCTAACCCAAGAATCATAGCGGCGTAGACCCGCTCCGTATGATCGCTGATGTGCGCCAGCTCATCATAGTCGCGCTTTGCCGCTTGCAGAGGCGTGTGCGGCGCCCAGTGAGCGAGATACAGAAAGAAAGGCCTGTTTTTATTGTTCTCGATCACCTTAACGGCTTCGTCAGTGTAGTAGTCCGTTAGGTACCCCCGAGGCTTGAATGCCTCGCCACCGTTGTAACTCGCCGCATATGCCATCCCAGCCCACAGAAAACGATCTATCGGATCATAAGTGAGCTTTGAGTTGATCACGTTGGGATCATCTTCTTCCCCGTATAAACCCGAGGCCATTAAAAGACTTTGATCAAATCCTTGATCCTCAGCAGCGCTCCCGTTTTCTCGTCCAAGGTGCCATTTGCCGATGTGGGCTGTGTAGTACCCTTGTTCCTTCAATACCTCGGCAATTGTGATTTCTTCGGCTGGCAGACCCATTTGCTCGTAAGGGACTGACCGAGGATTATCCGCTGGAATTGATTCGGGTTTGTTACCAGAGGCCATCAACCCCAACGCAGTACTCATCCCCGCGGGTGTCGGCGTGAACTCAAATCCGAAGCGTGAGCCATATCGTCCCGACATCATCATGGCGCGCGAGGGAGCGCAGGTACCTTGCCCAGCGTAGCCATTAACAAAGCTGATTCCTTCCTTCGCTATCGAATCGATGCTAGGCGTGGGTACAGTCCTCTGGGCAACGCCACCTCCGTTGAAGGTAAGGTCATTCCACCCCAAGTCATCAGCGACAATCAGTACAATATTCGGTTTACGTACTCCCGCTTGGGCAACATCTGGTCCTTGTTGCCACACTATTTCTTGGTGTTCACCGATGCTCCTGCTTTGCTCCGTCATTATCTTAATTCCGGTAAGCATGACCTCAACGCGAAAGATGTATGCGCTCCCCAGCAAAATGAGCAAGCAAACGGCAGCGGTTGAAATACGTTTAGCAATCATTTTCCGTATCCGAAAAAATAATGAAGGACATTAAACTATATCCCCTCCAACCTGTGAACAACCATTTGCGCGATAATAACAGCCTGTTGCAAGCCTCTTAATAATGTCTTACATTATTTTTTACATACGCCACACCTAATCCCCCCACTCGCATTCGAGGATTACCAATTGAAAATTCTACGAACTCCAGATGACCGCTTTGATCATATTGCGGACTATCCATTTTCAGCTCACTACACGACCATCCAAACTCACGACGGCAGCGATTTACGTATTCATCACATCGACGAAGGTCCAGATGATGGCTCTGCGGACGCACCGATAGTTTTGTGTATGCACGGACAACCTGTGTGGAGTTACCTCTACCGGAAAATGATCCCTTACCTCACCGCTGCAGGCATGCGAGTCATCGCACCTGACCTAGTCGGTTACGGTAAATCAGATAAACCGGCCACTCGCGAAGACTATAGCTATGAACGCCAGGTTGAGTGGATGGGTGCTTGGTTAGAAACTAACGACTTCACGGGAATCACGTTCTTTGGACAGGATTGGGGCGGATTGATTGGCCTCCGTCTGGTGGTCAATCACGACGATCGGTTCGATCGTGTTGTCATCTCTAACACTGGATTACCCCACAACCCCAATGTACCAGCAGCAGTCGTCGATCAGATTGAACACTTTCGCGCGAACAAACCAACTCCAAGCCTCGCACAGATGCAGAAGGCACTGGGTGGGATGCAAGAAGGCGAACATCCAGCGACCAAGTTCGCCTACTGGCAAAAATTCTGCTGGGAAAATGAAGATATGCCGATTGGATTTATGATGTCCATGATGATGGAACAGCGTTCCAATCTAACCCGCGCAGCAAAATTTGTCCTGCACAGCATTGGCGTAAAATCACCATTCCCAACACCTCTTGCCCATGCATACGATGCACCATTTCCCGACCCGAGTTACAAAATGGGTCCCCGTGCGATGCCAAGCCAAGTTCCCACGCTGCCAACTTCGCCTTCCTTAGAAGAGCAACGGAAAGCTTGGGAGTTTTTCGAAAGTTACAAGAAGCCATTCCTATGCGCGTTCGCGGACAACGACCCAGTGACCGCGGGGATGCAAACAGAGTTTCAAGAGCGCGTTCCCGGCACCAAGAATTTGCCACACACCACCATTAAAGATGGCGGTCATTTCGTTCAAGAATTCGCACCGGATCAGGTTTCAAAAGTTATCATCGACCTTATCCGGACAACCTAACTCAGTTTGTAGCCATTGGAGATTTGAATCTATGAACAGCATATCCTGGACATGGTCCGTCTGCGCCGCACTATTTCTTGCCTTTTTCAGCTGGTACACGTCATTTGGTGGCCCGCTGACAGAGTCGGAAATTGATACCTATATGGCTTATTTCGAACTCAGCAGCTCCGATGGGACTCCGGAACGCCTTACAAGCATGCGTCGATTCATGGAAGAAGACACCGGGGACGACTTTGTTATGGTCAACGTAATAGAGATGTACGACAAGCCTCTGGCCATATCCGGCGTAGATCCAGATGATTCTAGTGACGCCGTTCTAGGGAAGTACATGGAATACATGTACCCGGCGTTGTTCGCTCGCGCTTCTCACCCAGTGTTGGTAGGAGAAGCAGCAAACGTCGCCATGGATTTGATGAACGCGCCTGGCATGCACGCATGGACACGAGGCGCCGGGATGCGTTATCGCAGCAGAAGAGATTTATTGGAAATCGCGACGAATCCAGAGTTTTCTGGCTCTCATGAATTTAAGGTAGCAGCTATGGCGAAGACCATTGCATTTCCGATCGATCCTTGGTGGCAATTAGGTGATCCACGTTTGATATTGGGTTTACTGCTAGCGCTGATTGCCAGCAGCCTTAGCTGGTTCTTCTCCGCCAAGCGAGGATAGGACGATCGTTGCGACACAAACCCCAAAATACGGCGTGGGAAATGCGACTTTCGAGGCATGTGGGGAAGAGGCTGGGGTCCGCCAGCTTGTGGACTCATTCTATGACCTCATGGAGAGAGAAGATGATTTCAACAATATCCGTGGCATGCACACCCAAGATTTCCAAGTGGCGCGGGACAAGCTTGCAAGATTTTTATGCGGATGGACCGGAGGGCCGAGGATCTACGCTGAGAAGTACGGTGCTATTTCCATCCCTCACGTACATGCCCACCTGCCCATCACTGCAAACGAAAAGGATCAGTGGCTTGCCTGCATGGCGGGTGCGCTTGATCAGCAACCCTATCCCGAGTCTTTGAAAACATATTTACTCGAACAGCTCTCCGTTCCTGCAGAACGTATCAGACAGGTTTGTTCTAACAACGGTTGAACCAAAGCCAGCCGTTTGGACCTTTCCACACAGACAACTTCTGCACGAGAGAATGCATCTAAGAAATACGGTATGGTCTAGTCTCGCCGCGCATTAAGACAAGGACACTAAATGGTAGGTACCAAACCGTTAGCAGGACTCAAAGTCGCAGACTTTTCGATGGTCTATGCTGGCCCAATTTGCGCGCGCATGTTAAGCGACAACGGCGCTGAGGTGACCAAAATTGAACCTCTTGGTATGGGCGACACCGTACGTGCAAACTCCCGGATATTTTCTCATTTCAATGCAGGGAAAAAGAGTATCCAGATAGACTTGAGCGACTCGCGTGGGCAGTCACTCGCGCACGGATTGATTGATGATGCCGACATAGTCATCGAAAACTATCGCCCAGGAGTTATGGCGCGTTTCGGTCTTGACTATGCCGCTGTTAAGGAGCGATGCCCAAAACTCGTGTATTGCTCGATCAGTGGTTTTGGTCAAACAGGACCAGATTCCCAACGTGCAGCCTATGCGCCGATCGCGCACGCGGCGAGCGGCTACGACATCTCGCATATGCGCGCCCAACAAGACGGCAATCCACGTCCAGCTGCGTCTGGGATAATGATCGCAGACATGCTGACTGGCGCGTACGCTTTTGGTGCAATACAGACCGCACTTCTTGGCAGAGTCAGCTCTGGGCTAGGGGATCACATTGATATCACTATGGCTGAATCAACGATGATGCTCATCCCCGGGCAACAACAGATGGCACAGGTTGCCGACCCACCTCAAGTTGGCGGCTTCCAACCCGTCGCAACCAGTGATGGCTTCGTCATGCTTTGTATCGTTTCTGAAAAAAACTTCGATGGACTTTGCAGCGCTATCGAGCGTGCAGACATGCGCGAAGATGAACGCTTCGCCAGGGGTAAGCGTTTTTTAAACATGGGAGAGTTCGTGGCTGAGATCGAAATTTGGTCATCTCAACGAACTATTGCTGAATGTGAGGCGATTCTGAATCAGCATGGGGTACCCTGTTCACGCTTTAACGCACCCGAAGAGCTTTTCGCGCAACCACAGCTGCAACACCGCGGCGCCTTTCAAACGCTACGTGACGACGACGGCGACTACCTAATCCAAAATGTCCCCTTTCAGTTCGAATCGTTCGACAACTCGACAGCCCAACAAGCACCGAGCCCCGGGGAACACACTGATTGGGTGCTACAGCACCAGCTCAATATGGAACCTGCAAATATTGCCCAGCTACGCGAGACTGGCATCGTAGAGTGACTCTGACCGCTATCGAGGATCCGGACCTATTCAGCGAACAAGCTCCGTCGTTACAGTTCTCTTCTCGCCAAAAGGTTGATGACTAACATGGTCAAGCACAGCACGCTTACTGCCAACTCACAATTGACAATCGGACCCGTGAGCCCGTTGCTCTTTGGCGGTTTTCTCGAACATATGGGTCGTTCAATCTACGAAGGACTCTATGATCCGGACAGTCCGCACGCAGATGAGCGTGGGCTTCGTACTGACGTTCTCGCCGCTTGGTCTGATCTGCAAATGACAAACGTTCGCTATCCGGGCGGTAATTTTGTTTCCGGTTATCACGGCAAGACGGCGTAGGTCCGCGATCAAATCGACCAACTGTACAAGACCTCGCTTGGCAGAGCCTCGAATCAAACCAGATTGGCACGGACGAGTTTTTGAGTATTAGCGACGAGCTCGGCTGGGCGCCAATGCTCGCAGTCAACTTAGGGACAGGTACACCAGAAGAAGCGCGCAATTGGGTTGAATATTGCAATTCCCCAATCGGGACCAAGTTTGCGGATATGCGCGCGGCCAACGGTCATGAAGCGCCGTATCAAGTACCCTATTGGTGTTTGGGCAATGAGATGGATGGTCCTTGGCAGATCGGACACGTACCGGCAGAGCAGTACGCAATTCGCGCCCAACAGGCTGCCAAAATGATGAGAGACACTGACAACCTCATCGAAACCGTAGCATGCGGTTCTTCCTTTCCTGGGATGGACAGCTTTGTCAGCTGGGATCAGACGGTACTTGAGTACGTCGAAGATTCTGCGGATTACATCAGTCTGCATCGCTATGTCGGTAACCGTGCCAACAACACCCTCAATTTCTTGGCGGTCACAAACTCCGTTGACCATCAAATTGAAACCATAGACGCCGTCTGCCGATTGGTAGCGGCTAAGCACAAACTTGCGCGTCGCCACTATCTTTGTTTTGACGAGTGGAACGTCTGGTACAAGGCGCGTTCAGACGAAGACATGAAAGGACGTGGCAAACACGCACCGCATCTTATCGAAGAAGTTTATAACTTAGAGGACGCCTTGGTGGTGGCCGGTTTTCTGATGAGCTTCATCCGCCATGCAGATGTGGTAAAGGTCGCCAATATCGCGCAGATGGTCAATGTGATAGCACCCTTGTTAACCACGAAAGATGACCTTCTAAAACAATCTATCTTCTACGCCTTCAAGATGATCTCCGTACGGTCTCCCTCGTATCGAATCAAAGGGTGGCTAACGGCAGGGCGTCGCTGAATTTCTTCGTAACCGAGGCTCTCATAGAGACTCACAGCCCCTCGATTTTCTGCAAAGACGTGCAGACTCATTTTCGCAAGATCCATCGATCTTGCAATGTTTTCCGCGTCCTGCATGAGCCGACGTCCATGTCCGCCACCGCGATTTTCGGGATAAAGCGCCACAGAACTGATGTAGTAGCTATCGGACGGTGCGTGCAGTTCAGCGAAAGGTGCGACCAAATACAAACGATCACGCCTGATGAGTGCGTCCCCAGGATCATTCGCGCTCGCCGCGACCGCATGGCCGTGTAGTCCACCGATGACCTTTCCGTCAGACTCAAGAATTCGACAATTTCGAAAAGACGACGTGGCATCGAGGCGAGAAAAGATGTGTTCAATGATGAGATGGGTTTCCCGATCGGGGATCGCTCCTTCATAAATGGCTTCATAGATACCACCTGAGGCTTGCATGCTTACGTAGGCCAAATGAGGGATATCGGTAACGTGGGCATCTCGAATTTCAACTGACATCGCAAACTGTCTCTCAAGAGCAAACCACTGAGCCTAACTTGGCTTGAGTGGTAGTTCCAGCTGACCATCACGATCGTACTATCTGTATCGTACAACGGTTAGAACACCCTTGGTGGTTAGAAAGATAGTGAGCGACAGTGTTACCGCAACTGCTGCCAGTCGTTAGTGCAGGGCTTACTCGCTCTCTAAGACAAGAGCAATGTGATAGCTGCAAAGGAATAGGGCGGCAGAGTGATCTGTACGCTCGATCCGGAGAAACTCACGTCCTGAAACGGCATGCTTACCACTTCGTTTGGATCAGCAAAGCTGTTCGTCGATTTTGGATCATCTGCGGCGATAATTTCTGCAGACGCTACTGCGTGTACACTCTTGTCAAAATCGAACTGAATCTGATGTTCGTCGTTTGATCTGTTGGTCAAAAAGACATTGAGTTTGTTGCCATCGATCGTCACCGCGCGATCCAAAATTCGAATCCAACGCTTTCATTAACCGCTGTACGCCCAGAACATTCGATTGAACAGGCCATCCGACAAGGTCAACAGTCTCCAAACCTCGAAATGGCAGGGGCACCCGCACATCCTCAATGAGTATTGGCACCAATACCCCGCGAGTCGCCCCAGTCTCGGCTTCTGCTCTTACCCAGCGACTGGCGACGGAGGCTTGGCTCCAAACAACAACGACGCAACGAGCGTCATTCAACTTCGTCTCAATTATGTCCTCGTAGGACATACCGGGACGAATATCGCGGTCGAGAAAAACAGTAAAACCAGTCGTCTCGATTGCACGGGCGAGCTCGAGAACTGCGTCCTGGTCCTCCCTAGCGTAACTAAGGAACACATCGATATCCGTTGTAAAGCTCCATCCCCGACGAGAGCCCGAGGATAGCCCAGGATGTATACCGTTGATAGGTAGTGCAGTTGATAGATAGCGCAGTTGCTAACTACAGAACCATGACGACTCCGTGTTCGCGAGCTGATTCACAGGCGATAGACCTGTAAGCCCTAAGAAACTAAGCTTCTGACCAAGTGATGGAAAAGGCGACGCTATGAGATTTGGTTTCTGGCCCAACCCACGCAGCGACTATGCCGCAATCAGTGCGCTAGCGCAGCATGCCGAAAACACCGGCTGGGACGGCATCTGGCTTGCAGACCATTTTCTACCAGACGAAGACGAGCTCATTCCAGTACATGAGTGCTGGATTACCATGGCCGCACTTGCCCGTGATGTACCGCGCGTTCGCTTAGGAACCTTGGTGACAGGTAACACCTATCGCCATCCGGCGGTACTCGCCAACATGGTGGCTACCTTGGACAATCTGGCCGATGGGCGAGTCGTGCTCGGTGTTGGCTCAGGTTGGCAGCAAAATGAGCATGAGGCCTATGGCATCGAATACGGTACAGCGGCACTGCGCTTAGAAATGCTAGAAGAAGCATGTCAGATCTTCAAAGGACTCTTCAGCAACGACTACTTCGACTTTGCAGGTAAACACTACCAGCTCACAAACGCGCCCCTTGAACCTAAGCCTAAACAAGCGAACCTGCCGTTGATGATCGGTGGCGGTGGCGAAAAGGTGACTCTGCGCATCGCCGCTAAATACGCTGACGAATGGAACGTCTGGGGCGATGTGGAAACGCTGATCCACAAAATGAGGATTCTTGATCAACACTGCGAGTCAGTTGGTCGCAAGCCTGATGCGATAGAACGTTCAGCTGTCGCTCTTTTATTTCTGACAGAAGACGATGCTAATGTGCAACGGCTCAAATCTACGCCGATGGGTATGCCCGCAGTGATCGGCGGTACCAACGAAGTCATCGACGTCATGAACGCCTACCAGGAAGCCGGTGTTAAGGAGTTCATTGTCCCGGACTTTACTCTAGGGAAACTCATCGGTGCGGGTCAGGCAAAGAAAGACCTGATGGAAAAATTCATCACCGAAGTCGCACCGGCTTGTAGGTAGAAAGTCTCAATTACTTGGGGAGAGTAATGTGTCCAATGGACTAGATAACAAAGTGGTTGTAGTAACTGGAGGTGCGGGCGGTATCGGGAGTGAAATCGCCCGCGCTTTCGCTCGTTCTGGCGCTAAGGTTGTGATTGCCAGCCGCAACTTGGACAAACTGAATACTGTAGGCGCAGAGATCGCATCTGACGGGCACACATGCCTACCCATCGCCTGTGATGTGACAGAGCCAGAACAAGTAGATCAGATGGTCGCTAAAACCATCAGAGAACTTGGCGGCCTAGATGTTTTGGTCAACAACGCTGGCGGTGCGATGTTTGTGAAGCCACCGGAAAAGATGCGACCAGAAGAGTGGCGAGCAGCAATTGCACTTAATCTTGATAGTGTTTTTTATTGCAGCGTTGCGGCAGCCAAGCACATGGTGAACCAAGACAACGGACGAATCATCAATATCTCATCCGTCGCAGGGATTAAGAACTCGCCATCATTTGTTCATTATGGCGCAGCTAAAGCAGCTGTCATCAGCCTGACTAAGTCGTTGGCGATCTGTTGGGGACCTGACAACATCAACGTCAACTGTATTGCACCTGGGCTGACCGCAACGGAGGGCGTCGCTCAATGGCTACCAGCAAAAACTCAAGAGGACGGCACACCGGTGCCACCACTACAGTATCCACCGAATCCAGAAGACGTTGCCGATCTTGCAGTTTTTCTGGGGTCTTCGGCATCTCTCAGAATAAGTGGTGAGCTGTTTCCAATCCGCGCCTTATACGAATCGGTCTAGCGTGAAAGCAAACCCTAAGCGGAGTGAATCTGCTGCTTCCCATGTGTTGCGCGCCAATTCTTTCAGATCGTTGGCACGTCCCCATTGGCAGGCTCCGAGAACGGGTCTGCAGATTGCTGCCATCAATTTAATTGCGGTTGTGCTTTGTTGTTGGGCCGGTACCGCACGGGCCAACGACGAGACGCTTACGATCGCCTTCGCGGCCGAGGCAACACAAGTCGACCCTACTCGCACTACTGCCGGTGTGGATGACTACTTCATGAACCTCTTTTTCGAGCGGCTGTTGGCCACCAACCCCGAGCTCGAACACGTGAACTGGCTCGCGGAACATTGGGAAATGATAGAAGAAGGCGATCGTATCCGCATTGATGTCAAACTGCGCGAGGGCGTGAAGTTTCACAACGGCGACGAGATGACCGCTCATGACTTTCGATTTGCTTATGACCGCATGCGCGAACCAACTTCCGGTGTCGCGGTTTATGTCCGATACATCACCGATGTAGAAATTCACGATGATTACAGAATCAGTCTGCATCTAAGCCAACCTGATCCGACGGTAGTCAATTCCAACATGTACATTTGGGCGATTCCCAAAAACTATTTCGAAAGCGTTGGCGACGAAGGTTTTCAAAAACACCCCGTAGGTACGGGTCCGTGGAAGTTCGTTTCTCGTAGACCCCGCGATGAATTGGTCGTAGAGCGTTTTGATGATTACTGGAACAAGGACGTTATGCCTGGCTACAAGCGGCTGATCATCAAAATCATCCCAGAGGACACTACCCGAGTGGCCGCTTATAAGACCGGCGCTGTGGACTGGATCGATGCAGTTCCACCAGCGCAGGTAAAGGAGTTCCAAAGCCTACCAAGTACCCGCGTCATAAATCTCCAAGCGGGTAACAATCTGTACATCAACCTCAACGCCATCGACAGAAAATCGCCCTTTCGCGACCCACGCGTGCGGCTCGCTGTTGCACACGCCGTCGACTTCGACGCGATTATTGAGTACGTACTGTTTGGCCAAGGTATTCGCACACCACAACTCGCACCGGGATCGCTGGGCTATGATCCCGAGCTCAAAGCGCATCCATACGACCCACAAAAAGCCCGAGAACTACTCAAAGAGGCAGGTTACCCCGACGGTATTGCGATCAATTGCTACAACCTCACAACGCCGCGCGAGCCGTACTTCAAAGAAGTCGGAGAGACGATCTATGCCTACCTTGCCGAGTCCGGCATCAACTGCCGTATCGAACAGATGGAATACGGCGCATGGATCAATGCCGGTCGTTACAATGCAAGGCCGTGGATGGATGGGTTGCAACCCACCATGTGGGGCCACGGGTTACCTGGAGACCCAACCGTTGCCTGGGGCGGTCATATGCACAGCAACGGCGACGGCTGGGGCGCCTACTCCTACCACTCAGATTCCGACATTGACCGCCGAGTCGAAGAACTCCGTAGGTTAATGGATGAGGATGAGCGCGCGGAGAAAATCCGCGAACTTGCGTTACTCAAGCACTCGCTTGCTGCTGGAGGTATCCCAACCTACCGACCCGTCATAACATTCGCCTGGCGCGATACTGTCAGCTTCAATCCCTGGCCAGGTGCTTATTGGCGTTCTATGCGGCAAATCAGGCCCTGCCCGTCGAAAGACTGTAGGTCAACGATGAAGGGAGACTAGCGATGCGGCGCTATATATTCGATAGGCTTTGGCAAGGTGCAGTCGCCATTCTAGGCGCTGTCCTGATCGTGTTTATCGCTCAGCGTCTCGCTGGAGATCCGTTGGGTTTATTGTTACCTATGGATGCCACCGAAGCGGATTTCGCCGCTATGCGGATCGAGCTCGGTTTGGATCAACCCTTGCTCGTGCAATTTTGGCGATTCTTACAATCGGTCGCGGTAGGAGACTTTGGATACTCCTATCAGTGGCAAGTACCCGCCATGGAACTGATATTAGACCGGCTCCCCGCAACACTCGAACTCGCTGTAGCTGGTTTGGTTTTTGCCATCACACTGGCTGTTCCCTTAGGCGTGCTTTCCGCTTTGTACCAGGGTTCTGCAGTGGATCGCGTCGCTAAAGTCTTCGCCATGCTGGGACAGGCGATACCGAGCTTTTGGATTGGATTGTTGTTGATTCTGTTTTTCGCAGTCACGCTCAACTGGCTACCTGCTTATGGGCGCGGAGGGTTCAGTCACTTGGTGTTACCGGCGATAGCACTAGGGTGGTATCCAGTCGCGGCGATGACACGAACCCTTCGGTCAGCAATGTTGGACATCTTGCAGTCAGACTACGTCCGTATGGCACGATCCGTCGGATTGTCTGAACGAGCCATCGTTTGGAAGTACGCGCTAAGGAACGCGGCTGTACCACTTGCCACAATGATCGGTGTTTATTTCGCAAACATGTTAGGTGGCGCTTTCGTTGTGGAAGTTGTTTTCGCCTGGCCTGGTATAGGGCGCACCGTGGTCGAGGCGGTATTTTCCAGGGACTTCCCAGTGGTACAAGCTGGAGTGATCCTGTCGGCCCTAGTGTTTGTCGTTGTAAACCTTTTGGTTGACTTAAGTTATGGGTTTATCGATCCACGGATCCGCCATGACCGCTAAGTTGGCTGGGGAATCGAGACTCGAGAAACGCAGTCCTATCGGCGCGATACGCGAGTGGCTAGGGTTCGCTAACTTCCCATACATAGCAGCAACGATACTTTTACTAGTACTGTTCGCTGCTTTGTTTGGAAGTTGGATCGTACCCCATGCCGCAACCGACATAAATCTGGCGATGCGCCTCACACCACCAGCGTGGATGGATGGCGGTAGTGTCGCTCACATATTGGGTACCGATAACCTAGGTCGCGACATTTTCTCGCGCATTCTTGCCGGTGCTCGGGTCTCGGTTACCATCGCGGCGTATGCCATATTGTTAAGCGGTGCGCTCGGCGCACTCCTCGGCATGGTAGCTGGTTACTTTGGTGGCTGGATCGATGCAATCATCTCTCGTTTGATCGATATCCAAATGGCTGTGCCCTCCATCCCACTGGCGATGCTCTTCGCGGCCGTACTTGCACCAGGCGAGGCTATGGTCGTTTTTATTATCGTGCTGAGTTACTGGACATGGTATGCGCGCATAGTTCGAGGCGAAGTCTTGAGCCTCCGAGAGCGCGACTTCATTGCTCTAGCCAAGGTGGCAGGTGTGTCTACTTGGGTTATTTTTATCCGCCATCTCTGGCCCAACGTTCTCAATACGCTTCTAGTTCTGGCAACACTACAGTTTGGTAGCGTGATCGTTTTCGAGGCAGGCTTGAGCTTTCTGGGTTTAGGGATCCAACCACCGAATGTCTCCTGGGGCGGGATGTTGTCAGATGGACGCAACTACATAGAAGTTGCTTGGTGGCTGATCACAATGCCCGGTCTCGCAATTATGATGGCGTGCCTAGCCTCCAACATTGTTGGGGACTGGTTACGTGACACCTTCGACCCCAGATTGAAGCAGTCTTGACCCTCCTCACTGTCAAAGATCTAAAAACGCACCTGCACCTGCGTCGCGGTGTTGTGAAAGCCGTCAATGGGGTGAGTTTCACCGTCGCTGCCGGAGAGACCCTGGGTCTCATTGGAGAATCTGGCAGCGGTAAAACGATGACCGGTCTTTCACTATTGGGTTTGCTGCCACAGCCGGTAGGGAGAATCGTCGACGGCTCTATCAATTTGCTTGGTAGAGAGCTTACCGACCTCGATCAGGCTACATATGCCACTGAGATACGTGGCAAAGAGATAGCGATGATCTCGCAGGACCCAATGACGTCTCTGAATCCCGTATTTTCAATCGGCAATCAGGTCGCAGCGCCTATCAAACGTCATGGTTACGACGCAGAACATACAGCCCTCGAACTTGCTACGGAGGAGTTACGACGAGTACGCGTGCCCTCTGCCGAAGTCCGGGTTCGGGACTTCCCTCATCAGTTCTCGGGTGGCATGCGTCAGCGTGTAGTGGCGGCCATGGCCACGTCCTGTCGACCCAAAATGTTGATTGCCGATGAGCCGACCAGCGCGTTAGATGTCACGATACAAGTACAACTGATGGATCTGCTAGATCAGTTGCAGGATGAATTTGGTATCGGTTTGCTGTTCATAACGCACGACCTGGGCGTGGCCGCGTCGCTGTGCGATCGGGTCGCGGTTATGTATGCAGGATCGGTTGTGGAATCCGCACCAGTAGCGGAGTTGTATGCCGCCCCTGCCCACCCGTACACGCGCGGTTTGTTAGCTTCAGTACCAAAACTCAGCGGGGCAAAAAAACGTAACAAGGAAAGGCTGTATTCCATACCTGGTACACCACCTGACCCACTACATCTTCCCGAAGGCTGTGCATTTGCACCACGCTGCGAACTCGCAACTGACCAGTGTCGCAGTGAGTCTCCCCCGCTGGTTAAGATCGCTGGTCGTGAGATAGCTTGTTTCGAGGTAAGTTAGTGCATCCACTGCTGAAACTAGACGATATAAAGTGCCACTTCCCCTCCAAGTCTGGCTTGGTGCGTGCGGTAGACGGCGTCAGCTTGGAAGTAACGGCCGGAGAAACCTTCGCCCTTGTCGGAGAATCCGGGTGCGGTAAATCCACCCTTGCTAAAACGATCCTCGGTCTAGCACCCAAAACAGCCGGGCAAATTGAATTCGCTGGTAAACCGCTAATTTTTGATAAATCGTTCAGACAGCGCGCCCAAGTGGTGTTTCAGGACCCTTACTCCTCACTTAATCCGCGCCTGAAAGTATCGGTCATTCTCAGCGAACCTCTCTGGGCAAATAAAACAGCTCATGGACTCAATCGGCAACAGATCAAACGCCGAGTCGCTGAGGTGTTGGAATTAGTTGGGTTACCACCAACCGCAGGTAGTCTTTACCCACACGAATTTTCAGGAGGCCAACGGCAGCGCATAGCCATCGCGCGAGCCTTGATACTAGATCCGGAGCTGATCATTCTGGATGAACCCATCTCAGCACTGGATGTGTCTATCAGAGCGCAGATCTTGAATTTGCTCCAAGACATACAAGACGAACTGAATATCACATACCTCCTGATCGCGCACGACTTAGCCTTGGTGCAACACGCAAGCGACCGAGTTGCAGTTATGTATCTCGGCCGAATCGTCGAAACTGGTCCAACCGAGGAAATTTTTGCTAATCCACGCCACCCATACACGCAGGCGCTATTGAGTGCGGTGCCTGCGCCTGATCCTACTGTGATACGCAATAGCTCCCTCATTCAAGGCGATGTTGGCAGCGCCCTGTCACCTCCGACCGGTTGCCACTTCCATCCTCGCTGCCCGCACAAGCTTGCGAAATGCGATCAGGAACAACCGCACTACGTTAAACAAGGACAGGCGAATCTGAGCTGTTGGTTGTACGACTAACAACCGCATTGAAATCCGCCGGTTACGGCATCCCCAAACTTGTCAAAATCTCACTGCCCGCGCGTTGTACTTCTTCAATCAAACTTACGTAAGATTCTCCTTTCGTTGCCACAGAGAGTTCAGTATGAAGATTGCCGTCAACCCTGGAAGAATCTACCGTTTTGACCTTTTTACAGGAGCCGGCTACGAAGTCGTAGAAGGTCAGGTAAAGACCGAAGACGACATGATTGAGTTGATGCACGATGTTGATGGCGCGCAAGTCGGCGTAATGCCGCTTACCTCAAGACGTGTTCTAGAGGCGTGCCCGAAATTAAAGGTCGTGAGCCGGTTCGGGGTGGGCGTCGATTCCATCGATCTGCAAGCTGCGACGGAACTAGGCATCCTGGTCTGCAATGTACCCGGTTCTAATACGAGTGAAGTCGCCGACCATGCCATCGCCCTCTTGCTCAACATGACTCGAGCATTGTATGACTCGATAAGAACGACTAAGCAAGGAGCGTGGGCAGACGATCCCAAACTTACGGGTCAGTACTACGGGCGGGTGCGACGCATCGCGGGTCACACTGTGGGCATCATCGGTTTTGGCAACATCGGGCGCGCTTTCGCCAACCGGGTCCGAGGCTTTGGACCAGCTGAAATAGTCGCCTACGACCCTTATGTCCAACAGCTGAATGCAGATGTCTACGGCGTCCGCATGGTCGAACTTGATGAGTTATTGAGTCAGAGTGATTACATAACGATTCACACGTCTGCCACAGAAGAAACACGCCACCTCATCAATGCTGAAACCCTAAAACGAATGAAATCGACCGCAATCTTGGTGAATACTGCGCGAGGACCCATCGTAGATGGCAATGCTCTCGCATATGCCCTGCAGAACGGCGAGTTGGAGGCGGCGGCTTTGGATGTCACAGAAGTCGAACCTGTGCCTTCAAATAGCCGGTTATTAAGCCTCGACAACTGTATCGTTACGCCCCACACCGCTGGCTTTTCACCAACCTTTCTCGCTGATTGCGCAATTCGGCAAGCTGAAAACATCATTTTTCCGCTTTCTGGACGCGCACCACACGGCCTGGCGAACCCAGAGGTCATCAAGACCATAGCTGTCATGCGTGCAACGAACCCCGGGCGATGGCAGGACGTTGCTGACTTCTCTACGGCCTTGCGGCTATGACCCATTCAGTTGGGTGCTTAACGCATCATGAACGGAAGAGAACCGATCCGTAACAAGGCGAAACACGTGCGAGTCCACAATGGTAGGTTCACTTAGTCGCCACCCCCATTCGGTGATTGTTCAGTAGTGTATTATGTTCATCGCATCACCTGCCATCGGGAGACTCATGAGGCGCGCTAACGAAGACAAGGGCGAAGACAAGGGATCACACGTTACCCTCTACGGTTCGCCGTTATCACTCTTTACTGGTCGGGCACGTAGCTACCTGATCAAAGCCGGGATTACGTTCCGTGAAGTGCCACCCGTGACAGACCACTTCAACGATGTGGTCCTCTCCCTTGCTGGCGGGCGTCGCAGCATGCCTACGGTGGAGTTGGCAGACGGCCAAGTAATTCGTGACAGCGTCGCCATCGTCGACCACTTCGAATCTGTTTTAGGCCAGCCTTTTACCCCAGTCACACCCAAACAGTGCGCTGTCAGCCTGCTTTTCGATGTGATCGGTGCTGAAGGCATGCTACGACCCGCAATGCACTATCGTTGGCGCTTTCCAGAGAACGACCCGCTGCTTAACCATCACTTTCCAGAATTCATCCCGCAAGATGCATCAATTGATTTTACCGCGGCTGGTGGGTTTCAGCGTATGAAGCAGGCATGTGACGATCTTGGCGCGATCGAGGAGAACGTCCCCTTGGTGGAGTCCCTCTACGTGCGTTTGTTGGAGAAGTTAAACGCACACTTTGCGCTGTATCCCTATCTTCTTGGCGGTAAGCCCAGTATTGGCGATTTTGGCTTGATCGCCTCCATGTATGCCCACCTGGGCCGCGATCCAAAACCGCGGTCATTGATGTATGAACATGGCATCCACGTACTACGTTGGGTAGAACGTATGAATCGGCACGACCCAGATTTTAGTGCCGCCCATGCTGTCGATGAGGAATATCTCGTCGATGATGAGATACCGACCACCCTCATTGAGGTACTGCAGCACCTGGCTATCGATTTTGTGCCCGAGACAGAAGCCGCGTGTGCGCAGATTAACGAATAGCTCGATGCGCGAACCGAGCTTCAAAGTGGCACTGAGGTTGAACGTAACGCAGGCGATGCTTTGTTTCTGGTTGAAGGTCAGCAAATGACAGCCTCGGCCCAACCGTTTCGTTTTTATGTGTTGAAACGACTCCAAAATTACGTCGAAACCCTTTCCGACACACAACGTCTCGAAGTTGAGGGCATACTTTCAACAACGGCGATGCAAGACGTTCTGAAATTCAAACTGGTGCGGGGCATAGGCCGCGCAAACAATCTTGAAGTGTGGCAGTAGACAGACAGATATAGGATCGGACGATATGGACTACAACAAAATTGAAGATGTGATCGACACCGATGGCCTACGCATTGTTCTATTGCAAGGGTTTCCGAGCCCTTGGGGTCAGGCAGCAAAAGCGATGATGGAGTACAAAGGCTTAGACTTCGTTGCCGGGGCGCTGCAAGTTGGCGATGCGAACACAGAAGTGGTCAACTGGTCGGGGACGAATAGCGCACCCGTCGTCGCCTGGGACGATGAGCCTCCCCTCAACAGATGGGACGACATCCTAATGCTGTTGGAACGACTCGCACCTGAAAAACCTCTAATCCCCCAGGACCAGAAGTTACAGGGACAGTTCTTTGGTCTCGCCTACGCGATCTGCGGGCAACTTGGATTTGGCTGGAACCGGCGCTTGGACGGCATGCACGCGAGCGCGATTGCTGGTCAAGCACCAGGTGCGTTCGGAAAAAAATACGGATACAACAAACAAGATGGCGAACTCGCTGCACAGCGTTCGATTGATTTCTTGGTATACCTCACCGAGATTCTTAAATCCCAGCTCGCGCAAGGGTCCAACTATCTTGTTGGAAACGCGGTTACAGCCGTGGATTTTTATTGGGCAGCGTTTAGCAATCTGGTGGCGATTCAATCTCCAGAGGAATGTCCTCTAGACCCGGCGATTCGCCCGATGTTCGAACAGGTGAAGCCAGAAGTCGCCGCAGCAACAGACCCTATCGTTATCGAACATCGGGACCGCATAATGCACACCTACTTCAAAATCCCGATGGAGCTATAAGCGCCGACGCCATCGTTATCTGTGGCGTCAATCGCTGGCTGTTCGATTCTTGGACCGCGCGTACAGTCCAACCAGACAGCACCATAAAGTGATCCAAGCCAAATAAATCGCGATGTCGGCAGGTGGGTTTTGGGCAAAATTCAGAAATGCCGTGCGAGCGACGATCCAACAAATCCAGAACGTGATGAGCTTTGGCAGATGTCTTAGCCCCAGGAAATGCCAAGCCAACGTTCCCGTAACCGCGAAGGTCATCAGCTGTGCAAGTGGCACAGTAAATGTGAAGAACAGATCTCCCGTTAAGTCCCAGCTAGGCGGCATGTACTCTACGAGTACTCTGATAAACATGAGATCTTCCAGGACCCCATGCGCGAGGCCGAGGATGACGATGCCTACCCAGCTCATGATCGTTTTGAACTTACTCATGCTTAGACTCTATCGGGGACCGAAAAAAGCAAGCCTAACGACCTCCGACCACGGCAGTAACCTGCTCCAAAACTTCCGACCAGTCTGCACGTGATCGATACCCTTCCTCCGCCCACTTAGCGAGGATTTCCCCTTCTGGAGAGATTAGGACTACGCCAGGGTACGGTACGCCGTACGCAAATGTTCCGGGACCGTACTCTTGATTGCGGACCCCCCATGCTTCTACATGCTGACGATCCACATCCTTTAAAACGGGAAACTCGATGTCCCATTTTTCATCAAAAGCTTTAATGATCTCGGGCTTGTCATAAGTCATACCGACGATGCCAACGCCGACGGCCTCAAACTGGGCTTTTAAATCATTCAGTTTCACGAACTGACGAATGCAGAATGGTCACCAATCAACGGAGCGATTAAACACAAAAAGCAGACCGTTAGATCCCTTGAGGCTCTTCAAATTTTGTTGGTTACCGTCTTGGTCAAGCGCGGACAACTCAGGAGCCGTGGAGCCTATACTCGGCCCCCACGAAGCTGCATATTGTGTGGCAACATACTCTGCATCGGCGTGCGCGATAGGTATAAACCCAGCCAATGCTGTTGCGAACAACGAGCGAAGCAACGTGGGCCGCCAGTTAACTCGTACTAGTTTCATGATGTTCTCCTAGAGGATCAATTCTTCTGCTGACGAAGAGGACAACTGTACACTTCTTTTGCCGCATTGCGACCACCGGAAGTCGACATGATGCCAACAAAGTTGTGCAGATATCAGGCCGCAGTATTCCGACAGCGCTTAGTGCATATTACAACGCTAGAATTGTCGAAAAACTAATAGCAGATAGTTAGGACCAAACAGGAGTTTTATTTCAATGAATTGGGATGCGATTGGAGCCGCGGGTGAAATCATCGGCGCAGCAGCAGTGGTAGTTTCGCTCTCGTATCTTGCGATTCAAATACGAACTAGCAACCGTGCCGTTAAGCAGGCTGCTAGTAGGGAAATTATGGATGAAATTTTCAATTGGTATGGGCAAATCAGCAATGACGTAACCATCTCTGACCTTTGGCTAAGGGGATGCGCTAAAGACAGTTCCCTAACCAAGGCCGAGGTATTTCAATTCAGCGTTATCATGCAACAGGCGGTGGTTATTTGGGAACGGATGAGCCACCTGGAAGAGTCAGGTGAGATCGAGCAGTGGTTTTTGGATCACGTCAAAGCTGCTCGGAGAACAATGGCTGGGTCACCTGGCTTCCAATCTTGGTTTCAAGCAAGCCAACGGGACATGAGCGATCATCTTCGCAATAAACTGCTAGAAGAAATTGAAGCCAGCATAAGGCAACCTCAATTGAATACGGTCGAGTCAACTACCGGGTAACAAAAGCACCAGTGCTACAGCCATCCGCCTGAAAACCCAATGATCTGGCCCGTTACGAACTCGCTTTCATCGGTACACAGATATTTTATGAGCTTTGCCATCTCATTCTCGTTGCTCAATCGGCCAAGCGGAACGGACTTCTCAACCGAGGCTCGAAACCGCTCGTTTGATTCGAATGCCTTGCGCGGATAGGTGTCATCGCTCGTGAAATAAACCGGCGCAATCCCGAAGACCGACACGCCCCGACGACCTAACTCTCTGGCAAGACTTGTTACCATCGCGTCCGCGCCCGCCCGAGCAGCTGCGTACATCGTCATCTTTGGCATAGGTCGTTGACCCGCAGCTGAGGTTACCAACACGATCCGAGGACTCGTACCTGCTTGCAATGCCGGGAGTGCCGCATGAACAAACCGGTATGGCTCAATCAGTAACGCTTCCAGCGAATCGCGAAACCCTTCTGCCGTCGTTTCACTTAAAGGTATGCCTTCAGGTTTCTGAAAGTGATTGCAGATGAGTACGTCAAGTGAGGAGTCGCCAACCGCTTCTGCGACGGCACCTTCCGGCTCAATGGCTGCGAGGGGAATACAACCGCTGAACTCACGTGCAAATTCATCCCGCGCACCTGCACTAGCAAAGCTGGCATCATGGCAATACACGGAAAGCCCTTCCGCCAAAAGTGCCCTCGTTGCGTCCGGACCGGTATAACGTCGCGCATTGGCTACTAAGGCTTTTCTCATCTCAATCATCCCTTTGTTTGGATCTCTGCGCGGTCCAACAATTGGTACCAGCCGGGCTCAGAAGCAAGAACATTTCACATAGGATCATAAAGGTCCAGTTGTTCTCATCACTGCACTAGCACGTGCGAGACAGCCATGCTTTCTCTCCCGGTCAGAGCTTGCTACATTGACAGCGAACAAAGTTCAGCCAAGGATCTCTTGATGACTCGTCGCTCCGTTTTCCAAACTTTGCTGCTCAGCTCTGCGACCGCACTACTAGGCGTTACAGCCTTTGCTGCAGAAAATGACATTCCACGAACAGCAGACGGTAAGCCAGACCTCAGCGGCACGTACGACATCGCCACCCTGACACCGCTGCAAAGACCAGAGGAATTTGGCGAGGCTTTGTACATGACTCCCGAGCAGGCGCAGAAAATCACTAAGACGCGAGCAGACAGGGTTGCAGCGGAAGATAATCCAAGTGATCCCAATCGTGGTGCCCCACCGGCAGGTGGGGACGGTACTGGCGGTGCTGGCGGTAACGTCGGCGGGTATAACAGCTTCTGGATCGACGCAGGCGATTCTGTAGCGCTCGACAACGGCAAGTTTCGCACTTCGATCATCAGCTACCCTGCCAATGGACGACAACCAGACCAGACCCCCGAAGCCCAGCTCGGACAACGGATCGTCGCTGATCAATTAAGAACCAATGATGGCACAGCCTACTGGCTGGATTGGGACCGCCCTGGACCTTTCGACGACCCGGAACGTCTGCTTGCGTCTGACCGCTGCGTGGCTAGCTTCCGTGGCGCAGTTCCGTCAACGCCTTCCGTTTACAACAACTTGCAACGAATCGTGCAAACTGACGACAAGGTGATGATCCTCAACGAGATGGTGCACGATGCACGGGTTATCCGTATGAATTCCGAGCACCTCTCCTCTGAGCTTCGATTCTGGTTGGGCGACTCAATCGGTTGGTGGGAAGGAGACACACTGGTAGTGGACACAACCAACTTCAAGGGCTATTGGGGTTTCACGTCAACCACGCCGACGTTGCACGTCGTAGAGCGTTTCACCCGCATTGGTAAGGATTCGCTCCACTATGAATTCACAGTAAACGACCCTGAGATGTGGACCGACACGTGGAAAGGCGACTTTATTTGGCCCGCAACCAGTAGAGCCGAAGAGCGCGTCTACGAATACGCCTGCCATGAAGGTAACTACGCAGTTGGCAATATGTTGCGCGGGGCTCGGTTGCTCGAATCCGAGACGTTCACCCAGGGTGGCGGGCAATAGCGGACTCGCCAACGCCGCTGGTCACGGCCGATAAGTCTAATTCGACAGCCGCATCAAAAACGCGTTGATGAGACCTTCTCGCCTAACCCAGCGCGTAGGTAAGACGGACCTTCCAACCAACTAACCCAGCTCTGTCCAGAGCCGCTAGAGCAGAGGCTTCTGTCATCTCTTCCGACCTGAGCCTTGCCGCCGAGATCAAAACTAGTATCATAGTTATACAAATGGGAGCTACCACACAATGCCTAATTTCGAAGGCCAATTTTTCGACTCTGATAACCACTACTACGAATCACATGACGCCTTTACGCGTTACGTTCCTAAGGCTATGCAATCAAGATGCGTACAGTGGGTGACGCTGGAGAATGGCCGTAAGTATCACTCCATCGCTGGTCGGATCGACCGCTTCACCAACCCGACTTTCGATCCAATTTCCAAACCTGGCGTATTGCGGGAACTATTTCGTGGCAATCCAAAAGGTACAACGAGTGATGAACTCATTCGGTCATCCCTTGGACCTTTGCCACCGGAATATATGGATCGTGAAGCACGGTTGGCCAGAATGGACCAGCAAGGGCTCGAAGCGATTTGGCTGTTTCCAACCCTCGCAATTCTCTACGAAGAACTCCTGAAAAAGGATGTCGATGCACTTTGTACGATGTATTCCGCCTTCAACCAGTGGCTGGATGAAGATTGGGGATTCAACTACGAAAATCGATTATTCGCAGCACCCTATATCTCCCTAGCAGACGTAGATTGGGCCTGCGCTGAACTCGAGAAAGCCCTAGCGAAGGACGCGCGTGTCTTGGTGATGCGGCCGAGTGCAGTCCATACACGCGAAGGACCGCGCAATCCGGCTGCGCCAGAGTTTGATCCATTCTGGGCCCGCGTGAACGAAGCCGGTATCACCGTAGTAGCTCATATCGGTGCCACCCGCCACGACAGCAATGGTTACGACGTCAAAAACCAGGACGTGTTGAGCATGGGTCGGAAACCAAGCATCACCAACTTTCATAGAGCCAGAAACATAAACGACTTCCTGGCTAGTCTTGTGTTCGATCGCTTGTTCGAAAGACATCCGAATATTCGAATCGCTAGCGTTGAGAATGGATCAGAATTCTTAGGCGATCTCTTACGCGCCTTCGCGCACAGCAAAGAACGCACACCCACCTACTACGCCGATGATCCGGTGGTGAGCTTCAAAGAACATGTCTGGATCAATCCTTTTTGGGAAGATGACATCCGCGAAGTCATTGAACACATGGGTGCAGACCACGTCATCGTTGGCTCCGACTGGCCGCACATGGAGGGGTTAGAGCATCCTCGAGACATTCTCGAGGAAATTGACGACATCTCACTGGATGTGCAGAAAAAAATCCTGCATGACAACGCTTTTGCACTGAACCAACGCTTAGGAGCCGCAGCATGACAGATGAACAGTACGAGGACATTCGCTACGAAGTTGCCGAAGGTCGAGCCCGGATCACCCTCGCTCGGCCGAAAACCCATAATGCCATCTCTCAGCTCATGCTCGAAGAATTGGAACAAGCGCTGTGGCGCGCCGATGAAGATCAGAGTGTGCATTGCGTCATTCTGAAAGGTGAAGGTCCCTCGTTTTGCGCCGGTTACGATCTCGCTGCCATGCCTCGAGGCGAACCGGGTTCCGGCAAGCGGACTGGCCGTACTCACGATGATGACGTCTGGTTTATTGAGCGCTGCAATCGGCGCATTCGCACGCTCTGGGAAATGCACAAACCTTCTATCGCACAGGTCCATGGTGCGTGTCTTGCCGGTGGTACCGATCTGGCTATGGCATGTGATCTCGTCGTGGTTGCCGACGATACCCGATTTGGTTTTCCAGCTGCTCGGTCCATGGGTGCACTGCCGAGTAACTTGTGGATGTATCATTGTGGGCCGCAGTGGACAAAGCGTCTGCAACTGACAGGGGATGCCATTACCGGCGAAGATGCAGCGAAAATCGGTCTCGCCTTGAAAGCGGTGCCGATTGAACAACTTGAGGATGAGGCAGAAGGTATCGCAGACCGGTTGGCGTTGATCGACCCTGATTTGTTATCAGCCAACAAACGTATCACCAACCTGTCCCTTGAAATGATGGGTGCGCAAGTACTACAGCGTCTGTCGGCGGAGAATGATGCCCGCGCGCATCGAGCCCCCGGAGTGAAAACCTGGATTAGCGACAGTCGTGAACACGGCGTTCGAGAGGCTCTACGACGCCGAGACGAACCGTTCGGCGAGGGTATCGCGCACGTAGACGAGCCAGATGGCAGGCTTAAATCATGATTGAAAACAACGCCTTACTCGAACAAACTACAAATGGTGTGCGATTACTCACTCTGAATCGCCCAGAGAAGAAAAACGCCTTGTCGCCCGATCTCACTCGCGCTGTCGTTGACGCCGTTATGCGCGCGGCCGAAGACGATCAAGTTCGTGTGATCGCCATTACAGGCGCCGGGGATACTTTCTGTGCGGGGGCGGACCTAAGCCCCAGCAAAAACAGAGAACGTGGACACGACACAATCGAAACGGTAGTTCAGCTCGTGACCAATATTCGCGTTAAGTGTGAAAAACCAGTGATCGCTGGCATCAACGGGCTAGCGATCGGTGCCGGTTTGTCTTTAGCAATGTGTTGCGACATACGCATCGCGAGTTCGCGGGCTAAATTTCACCCCGGCTATGCGCGTGCAGGCACGTCTCCCGATTGTGGACTCACTTGGAGTTTGCCTCAGGCCATTGGACACGAGCGTGCCATGCGCTTTCTGCTCGAGCTCGAGTTTGTCGATGCCCAGGCCGCTCACGCGATAGGGATGGTCGGCGACGTCGTTAGCCAGGAGACTTTCCAGACCGATTTGATTGCTTACTGTGAGAAGATCGCGAGCGTTGCGCCGTTAGCAGCCCGTCAGACAAAACTTCAAGTGACGCGTGTTGGCTTACCCGAGGATTTAGAAGCACTCATTCGCGATGAGCTGAAATATACCGGACGCGGGCTCGCCAGCAACGACGGCAAAGAAGCTGTGCGGGCGATTTTTGAAAAGCGTAAACCCGTTTTTACTGGCACCTAATCACGGAATGAGCGTCAATCCGCCGAACTGGCCGCAGAATCAGCCATTAGAGCGGATTGCTGGCAACGCTCTATCTCGGCATCACTCATGCTCAGCCACTCCGAGAGAATTTCCCGATTATGCTCACCTCGATGACTGGCTGGCATCCGCACCCCACTTTTCGCATTAGAGAAAATGTAGGGCGAGTCCGCCATCGGGCGTGTGCCGCCTGCGCGGTCATCTATCTCTACGATGCGTTTGCGATGTTCTAGTGTGGCTTGCTGCCTGAGGTCACGTGGATCTCTAACCAAGCCCCAAGGAATGTCGATAACATGCATCAACGCGTTGAAGTCGGCTTCAGTCTGACATTCAGCCAAACGTGCCTCGATAGCTTCATTGCGCAAGGTGACCTTTGTTGCAAGATCAGCGCCCTTTGGCGAGGGATCTTGCAAGCCGAAGTGTTTCTGCAACTTTTTAAACATCAGCTTCATATCGGTCGCTATGAACACTCGGCCAAAAGGGACTTCGACAATTGGGCAAACTGGTAGCGTGTCCGGCGAGTCCTCCATTTCAAAGTGAGCACGATCATCAGTGGCGAACGTGGCATCCATCATCGACATGTCGATATGCTGGCCGTCACCCGTTTGATGACGCATGTTGAGAGCGGCTAAGACCGCGATAAGGCCATGTAGAGATGCATTAGTGTCCGCAACAGACAGTGGCAAGTCTCCTGGCTCAGTTCGATTTCGCGTCGCCATTCTGTGCATAAGCCCTACTTCTGCGTGCACCACGGGCGCGTACGAAGGGCGATGTGATTCCGGGCTATCGTGTCCATACCCAGAAATCGATAGCATGATCAGACTGGGATTCACCTTGGCTAGCACATCATATTCAATCCCCAGACGCTGCATTACCCCTGGCCGATAATTCTCAACGACGATATCCACGTTACTAACAAGATCCTTCACGAGATCAATCGCATCCGGGTGACGCAGGTCTACACAAATATTTCTCTTACCCGCATTTTGTTGATTAAAGAAACCTGAGATACCTTTGATTTTCTTGCCGTGAATCCTCGTCCCGTCACCTTCTGGAGGTTCTACTTTGACCACATCCGCTCCCAGATCGGCCATCAATCGCGTAGCGAAGGGACCCGCCACCACGCGCGAAAAATCCAATACCTTGATACCTTCTAGCGGATACTGCATAGAGTGCCTCCTACCTATATCACCTGTGAAATCACAAAGTAATCTCCTATCGTCTTATACAAGATCTCGGCATCAGTCATCAGACTCACGATAACTGTTTCCAAACGTTTCTTCGCGCCACTTGAGTGCGGCCTTAAGTCCATCTCGCTCAGCTCGCCGCATAAACTCATCACCACCTTCGCCGTCTTCACCGCGAGGGGTATAGAGTCCTTGATCGCGGAAACTCGAAAGGGCTAACAGGTCAACACTTGTAGCAATACCCGTCTTGAAACCCATCACCTCGAACTGGCGATTTATACTACGTTTCGTCATCATAATGAGATCGGTCGGCGTCAACGCGATCAGTTGCGCGAGCTCCTCCGTGCGGGCCTCTAATTGGTCCTCTGGAATCGACTCTGAAGCCCACTGACATTGCACAGCCTCTAGACCCGTCATGGGCTCGGAGGTGAACATGTAATACTTCGCCTTAGTCATCCCCACCAACCATGGAATGTACTGCAAGTTTCCGGGCGACCAGTTGCGCCCTACCGGCCAACCGATTTTGGCGTCGTCAGCGACAATTCTGAGATCACAAAAGCCCGCAAGCTCAGACCCACCGGCGAGACAAGCACCCTGAGTTTGTGCAATGACCGGTTTCTGCAAGTCGAACAACGTCATATAGACACGCGCGTGTTCAAGATCATACGACTGCCAGAGCCGATCACGCTTCTTGCTGATGTATCCACCGGGTGGCATGTTACGTTGGCGTTCCCCTTTCTTCACGGGGGTGATGTCGTAACCGCCACTAAAACTTGGGCCCTGACCTTTGATAATGATGACTCGAATATCATCTTCGAGCTCTAACAGCTTCGCTGCCATCTCGATCTGCATTAAACGTTCATAACCTAGCGGATTACGTTTTTCAGGCGAGTTTAGAACGATGCGGCCGATTGGCGCGTCCCTTTCAATCTCAATCAGATCAAACTCTGGCATCTCCACATTTTCACGTCGATAGGGTGGCGACCACTTCACCATGCGGGGTGGCTCTGCGTGTGCAGAACCTTGTTTTTCGTCGTCAGGTGAACTCATGCTTTTTCTCCTCTAACTTGCCGGGTCAACATTGAGTCTCCCAAGCTCTGCCATTAGACGCAGTGCTTCTTCGTTACCACTCACAGTGAATCCAGTAATGCCGCTATCTTCCCAATCGCGGAAACGTTTTTGTATGCGGGCGCGATCACCAATTAATGCGCCTTGATCGACAAACTCATCCGGCACAGCTTCAACGGCTTCGCGTTTTTGTTTAGCTAGATAAAGTTCTTGAATCCGCTCTGCAGCGTCGCCATAGCCGCGACGGATCATCATTTCTTTGTGAAAATTCTTGTCCTTGTGACCCATACCACCCACATATAGTGCGATGTTCGGTTTCAGTCTGTCTAAGGCCGATTGCACGTCATCTGTAACTATCACAGCACCACCGCCTTGGGCATCAAACTGACTACGGTCTTTGCCCGCCTTAGCCAACCCCTCCTCTATCCAGGGCTGATAGGTTTCGTAAGTTTCTGGTACCAGACCTAATGGTAGCCACCCGTCAGCAATCTCAGCAGTGAGCCGAACCGTTGATTCCATGCCAGTACCGAGCCAAATTGGAATATCGGGATTCATATGCAAAATCGATTTCAGAGGCTTGCCAACACCCAATCCGCCTTCACCAGCGAAGGGTAAGGAGATCTCTTTACCTTCATGGACAACTGGTTCTTCCCGCGCCAGAATCTTCTTCATTATCGTGACGTAATCTTTGATTCGATAATACGGCCGACCCCAGGGCTGACCGTACCAGCCTTCAACGATCTGAGGTCCAGAAACCCCGATACCGCAGATCACTCGACCACCACCAGCTAGGGCATCGATGGTTGCTATGGTCATTGCGGCGTTGGCCGGTGTACGTCCAGCAAGCTGAATGACACCGGTGCCTAGCTTGATCCGTTCCGTTTTCGCCGCAAGGTACGCGAGCGGCGTGAGCGCGTCAGAACCATAAGCTTCCGCCGTCCAAACACTGTCATAACCCAAGCGCTCTGCGAGTAATACCTTTTCGACAGGGAGACGCATTTCGCCACCCGAATATCCAATACTTAATCCCAGCTTCATTGACTTCCCCTTACAATTGTCGTTACCAGTCTTTCACCCAGCGATCAGGCGGTTTTGACATCGTCTCTCTGAGTTTCTTCATCACTGGATCTCTTGGCGCGTTGCCGTCTATGTCTGTGTAACCATACTCGTCAGCGAGTTCGCAGGCCAAAAGCACCTTACCGGTCTTGGCCATCAAATTAGGGTCCGCCTTCATGGCAACCACCGCACGTCCTACAAACTCGGGTGTTTCCTTTGCCTTGGAGTGGCGCACTTTTTCCCCATAGAGCTGTAAGACTCGTTCTGTTAGTACAAGACCGGGATACAACGAAACCACTGCCACGCCGTCGGGTTTGAGCTCCTGCCCTGCATCAAAACTGAACCGATCGAGCCCTGTCTTACCAACGTTGTGGGATGTATCTAGATAGTGCTCGACGCCGCCAAAGGAACTGATATTAACTATCAAGCCTGATCGTCGGGCGACCATTAATGGCGCTGCATGCCAAGCCATCAACCAGGCCGAACGAAGGCCGATGCGGTGTACGGAATCCCAGATGCCGACAGGCCGCTCAAAAAAACGCGCGGTAGGGTCGTAATCGTCAGTCAGCACATACTGCGCAGCACCGATGGCATTGTTGACAAGGATATCCAACCGGCCTTTTTGCTCAGATTCGAGACGTTCATAAAAATCCGCTGTCGCCACGTCATCCAAATGATCAAGTTTGACGCCAACAACACTGGGGTTGTCAGTTACATCAGAAATCCTACGCGCCGCCTCTTCTGGCATCGACGTGCCAGTGATATACACGATGGCACCAGCACGGGCGAGCGCTGTAGCAATGCCCTCTCCCACGGAACGTGTTCCGCCTGTGACAATCGCCACACAACCTTCAAGACCATCTGTGAAAGCTATTAAAGACATAAGCGACTAATCCGGTAGACCCAGTATACGTTTGGCGATCACATTGAGTTGTACCTCGCTCGCACAGTTACTCTCAAGCCACCCTCGAACTTCGTCTCGAAAGGCGGATTCTTGATCCGGCAATTTAGTTCCCCTTGTAACACCCTCTGCAACTAGTATCATAATTAACACAAGCGAAGTAAACAGGAAGTCAAAGCTCGTGGGTGCAAAAGAACTCAGCCAACGCGCAGCAACGCGCGTTGCGCGCAATATTGTTAGCGAGATACAAGAAAAATCACTAAGACCGGGATCAAAACTAGAACCCGAACACGTGATGGTAGAAAAACAAGGCGCTGCACGAGGAACAGTGCGTGAGGCACTTAGATTTTTAGAGTTTCAGGGTGCACTACGAATAAAAGCCGGTCCAGGCGGTGGACCAGTGGTCGCAGCGCCTGGTTTGGATCATTTAACGAGCGCCCTGTCACTACAACTGCAATTCGCGAATGCAACTTTTCGTTCGGTATTAGACGCGCGCAAGTCAATCTATCCGACTTTGGCTGCTGAGGCGGCTCAAAATGCTGGGGATCAGGACATCGCCCGCTTACGCGAAAGTTTGGCCCGACTCCAAGAATTAGCAAGCAATACTACGCTCGCAACGGCTGAAGCGCGCAATTTCAACGAACTCGTAGCAAGTGCGTCAAACAATCTCGTACTTAGCTTTCTCGTTAGTGCACTACATCGTATGAGTGAACATTCGAGCGTCGAATACAGTGCCAATCACTGGCGCGCCTACCTGAAGCATTCGACCAAGATGGTAGAAGCCATTGAAGCGGGCGAAGCTGATACTGCTCGAACAATCTCCACCACCACTCACGAAGCAGGTATTCAGTACTGGGAAAAAAACTTTCCTGAGTTGCTGAGCGAACCAATCGCGTGGGTGACTGATGACCAAAACGTAATTTCAACTGACTAGGAGTTAGAAATGAGCGCAATCGATGTAAACACGATTCCACTAGAAGAGATCGATGTTAGTAAACCTGAACTCTTTCATCACGATACATGGCACCCGTGGTTCGCCCGTCTACGCAAGGAAGCGCCAGTTCACTACCGCGCCGACAGCGTGAATGGCCCGTTCTGGTCAGTGACCAGTCACGAACTCATTAAAGAGGTCGATTCCAACAGCAAAGCTTTCTCGTCCTCATCAGAGTTTGGCGGCATCGCGATCGCAGATCCGCCAGTCGTCGAAGGCCAAGTTTCGGGACAGAGTTTTATAACGATGGACGAGCCCGAACACATGCCACAAAGAATGGCCGTCGCGCCGACTGTCGCACCCACGAATCTAAAAGAGTTCGAGCCATTGATCCGCGAACGCGCCGCAGACATTCTTGACAGTCTCCCCATTGGTGAGACGTTTAACTGGGTACAAGAAGTCTCTATTGAGCTCACAGCTAGGATGCTTGCCATCCTTTTCGATTTTCCCTACGAAGATCGACGCAAGCTCGTGCGTTGGTCAGATCTGGCTACCGCGATCCCAGAGGTCACGGGTGAAGACATGGATATGCAGGAGCGCTACGACGAACTGATGCAGGCAGCTGGCGCTTTCTATCAACTCTGGACCGCAAAAGCGGGGCAACCGCCCAAATTTGATCTAATTTCGATGCTGCAGCATAACGAGACGACTGCGCGGATGAACGAGAACCCTGACCAGTTCTTGGGCAACATTTTGCTCCTTATTGTAGGCGGCAACGACACGACCCGAAACAGTATCAGCGGCGGCGTGATCGGTTTAAACAAGTATCCAGATGAATATCAGAAGCTACGCGACAATCCGAGTCTAATCCCTAACATGGTGGCTGAAATCGTGCGTTGGCAGACGCCGGTGATACATATGCGCCGAACGGCCTTGGAAGACTACAAACTTGGCGGCAAGCAAATCAAGAAAGGCGACAAGGTCGTGATGTGGTACTTGTCCGGAAATCGAGATGAGTCTGTATTTGAAGACGCAGATAAGTTGATAATTGATCGATCAAATGCACGCGCACACGTCTCGTTTGGTTTCGGTGTTCATCGGTGTATGGGAAATCGATTGGCAGAACTACAGCTGCGGATTTTGTGGGAAGAAATTATGAAACGCTTCCATAAAGTCGAAGTGGTCGGCGACATTGAACGGTTACCAAACAACTTTATCCGCGGCATTAAGGACGTTCCGGTTCGCTTGCACGCTCTATAGTGATCAGTCCGGTCTATGGCTTTTAAACCTGGCTAGTTCAGATCGGCGAACATCCCCGCATCTTCCATCTACGAGAGATGGGCATCGAAGCCGTTGCAACTGATGGGCTCACTCCTCATCAGGTTGGAGTGCTTAGTCGGAGTGTGTGCAACACTGTCGTTGCGCTGGCTATCAGGAATCTTTCCCAATACTTTTCATGTAGTCAGCGATGAGTTCGGGCCATTGTTCATCCGGCGGCGTTGTTTCGAAACTGTGGGCAGCCCCCGTTTTTGCCCAAGCGAATCCCTCATTGGTGAAAAATTCAACGAACGGCACAAATAAGTTGGCGTCTTCCATCATGGTCGCCCGGACGTTTACCAGCGACTCTTGACCTTCAGGATGAGTAAACAGCCAACTCTTACAGCTAGGACAAAAGAAATGGTTTGTACTCTGCTGCAAGCCTCCGAGCACCGGCTCTCCCAACGTTGTCTTGAACGCATCGCCGCTATAGATTTCAGTTAGTGAATAGCCACTGGATGTCATACGCTGACAGCCGGTACAGTGACAGGCCGCTGTTAGTATAGGGGGTGCGTCGACTTCGAACTGCACCTCGCCGCACCGGCACTGACCAGTTCTAGTTTGCGTCATCTTAGTCATCCTTGCAGAGGTTTGAACCGAGATAATTGTCGCACACAGCTACGACCACCGTATTGTCAGTAGCAAACTCTAAGTTCTAAAGCCATCAACAATCCGAACCCTCTGTGATGCTTTGGATCGCTGCTGCAGGGTTTTTGGAAGTTGGATGACCGGGATTTGAGCCTTGCTTAAAAATCCGCTTTCTCCCAACGACTGACCTTAAGGCATCATGATTGGATCAAATCCCGTAGACTCACTCGACTCCATCGGAAACACGGTTTGCCGCCTACTCTGGCGTTTTGTGAGAGACTATCGGTACAAAAAACTGGTCCGCGAATCATCAACTGACCCGAATCACCATATCGGGAAACAAGGAACACAACACATGAGTAAGTTGTTAGTTAAGGTCCTCGCCGCTATGACGGTACTTCCAAGCTTCGCCCTCGCGGCCATTGAGGTGCCGTCCGGACACTACGTGCTGGAACCAACGCATGCATACATTACGTTCAGCTATTCGCATCTGGGATTCTCGACGCCGCATGTAGCGTTTACGGAGTTCGAGGTCGACCTCCAGTTTGATGCGAACAAGCCCGAAGCCAGCACACTGAATGTATCGATCGACCCAAGTAGTGTGGAAAGCCGAGTAGATGAATTCAATGAACACCTTGTTGGGGAACGCTTCTTCGACACAGCGAATCACCCGACGATTACGTTCAAGTCGACGTCTATCGAGTTTGACGGTGAGCACAACGCCAAAGTCACCGGCAACCTGACGATAAAGGGGCAATCCCACCCGGTCTCTCTGAACACAACTCTCAACAAGGCGGGCAATCATCCGATGTTGAAAAAGCCGATGATGGGATTCAATGCCGAAATGACGCTCCCGCGTTCGCAATGGGGCTTGGGTTATGCGATCCCCATGGTGGGCGATGACGTAAACCTGTTCATCACCGTTGAACTGATGCCTGCGGGCGAATAAAACGGAGCGCAGGAGCGTGGACGCCGTAGCCGTGCAGAAATACACGGCCCCAGGGCGCTATATGCATTGGGCAGTCGCGGGGCTGATCGCCCTGCAGTTTATCCTTGCCCAACTGGCCGAGCGAGCTGAAGAGGCCGGAGCGCCACTGCGTCAGTTGGCGCTACTCGCAAACCACAAATCCGTAGGTATGACGGTGCTCATGCTAGCACTCGTGCGCATCGCGTGGCGGTTATCGCACCCCGCACCCACTCCTCCCGCCACGATGCCGGTGTGGCAGAGGCGTACCGCGGCAACAGCTCACGTTTCGCTCTATGGCCTGCTGTTCGCGATGCCGATAACGGGCTGGCTGATGTCGTCTGCGTCAGCGTACACCGTGAGTTGGTTCAATCTATTCGCTTTCCCAGATCTTGTTGCCTCGAGTGCCGCACTGAAAGACACGCTGGCCGAGATACATGAAACCCTGGCCGGGGTGCTCGCAGCCCTTGCTGCCCTGCATATTGGCGCTGCGCTGTGGCATCACTTCAAGGAAAAAGACGAGGTGCTTCACCGGATGACTAGTATGGGGAGCGTTACTCTGGGGTGTGGGCTTCTTGCGATTGGGATAACGGCATTGGCCATCATTGGACCGTCGGGTGGACCCCCCGTGTCGGCGGAGGCGACTCGTTCTCCCGATCGAGTTGTGACGCAACAGGTGCCCATCACAACTTCGGATTTGCTTATGTGGTCCATCGCCTATGCCGATAGCGAAATCAGTTTTTCAGCTGAACAGGCAGGTGCCATCTTTACCGGTCACTTTTCGACTTGGCAGGCCCACATACAGTTCGAACCTGAAAATCTACCCGCTAGTTCAGCTTTGGTTGAGATCGAGCTTAGTTCGGTCCAGACAGGAGACTCAGATCGCGACGCGACGTTAGGCCAGCCGGACTGGTTCGCCGCGGGCGTCGCGAGATTTTCGGTCGGTAAATTCGAAAAACTGGATAGCGGGGCCACCCCGACGTTTCGGACCATAGGCGCCACGCTCAGTTTCGGCGGTGCAGCGCACCCTGTCGAGTTGACTTTTTCCCTGACCCAAAACGAATCTACACGGGTCCTCGAAGGTACAGCACGCCTGGACCGTCTGGCGTTGGGTGTCGGCACGGGTGAGTGGACGGATACAACCTGGGTGGGTCAATTCGTCGATGTGCTGGTGCGTGTTGTTGCAAAACCTTGAGCGGTCACCGTCGTTTCACCTACTACCGAACCAGAGGCGCCGTCGCTGCTGGCCGAAACAGATCGCCGTCAGCTAAATATCCACCGGTCGCAGCGGGTATGGGTGGGATGTCGTACCGCCCAGGCACGTCAGGTAGGTGCTCGCTGTAGTAAGACTCATCCCCATAAAAGCGAAACACTAGCGTACGGCGCTCAGGTAGGCCTGCGTCAGCGCCACCACCTGCATGCAAGCAGTGTGGGTGCAATGCCACTATGTCTCCAGGCTCCACGTCAAACGCCACAATATCCCAGGTGTTAGGATCTCTCGCCCTATCTGCATTGATATCGGGTAACCGGGGAAAATCAGCCGCATCGCCCCATATGGGTTCGGTCGGGTCTTTGGGATTAAATGTCGTACCGTCATACATCACGCCATTGTGCGATCCACGAACAACTTGGATGGCATACTCGGCTGGGTGCGGCACAAGCGGCATCCAGAAATTTACCCAATGAGGTCCAATCCAAGGCGCATAAGATGTGTCCTGGTGCCACAGTGTGGATACCGCGCTACCTTTTTTGTAGAAAACCTCTTCCGCCAAAAAACCCACATACTCAAACCGCCACAATTCAGCAGCGTACGACGGTAACGCAGAGTCTTGTATCACCTGCTCATACATGGCGCGTCCAGCCGGGTTCGCCAGGTCCACGAAGGAAAACTCATCACCACTGGTATGACCATTCACAGTGGGTCCTGGGTTCGCAATGGCCCATTCGAAACACTGCTTTAGTTTTTCCAGCAGTTGGGCATCTATCGCACCGGCGAGTTTAACGATGCCATCTTGCGCGAAAGTGTGTCGCTGCTCTGCCGTTATCTGAAACACCATGTCGCCTGCCAATATAAGCCTGTGTCCGCCGATTATAGGGTTAGTGATCTACGCAGCAACACCAGCTCGCCTTCGTAGCGGATTGATGGATTGATGGATGGATCGATGGATGCGGAACCGCCGGACGTCGGCCTACCTCTATGTAGAAGTCGTGAACTATGAAGAACCCGTGAATTAAGTAGAAGTCGTGAATCTAATACAACAATTGGTTGGTTCCCTGTTAGATTTCGTAACTAGACAAATTTGGACTTGTAACCATGACCATTGTGCATTCTTCAGCTTCAACAGAAGCCGCCTTGGAACACTACAACGTTAAAAATGCTACAGCCATTCAGGTTGGCGATCTCTACTTTTTCAGCGGTTTGACCGCCATTAATCTGGAGACATTCGAAATCAGTGATGCGGATACAGGTGCTCAGGCTAGGCTTACATTGGAAAACTTCAGCGCAATCCTGAATGACCTGGGTCTTTCGCTGGATCATGTCGTGAAAGTAAATGCGCAACTCACTGACCTCACTGAATTCAACGCTTGGAACGAAGTGTTTCTGGACATGTTCGATGCACCCTACCCCTGTCGAACCACAGTCGGAGCGCCTTTGGTAGCGGGTAAAATTGAGGTTGAGATTGTCGCAGCAAGCACGCCACGACGCTGAAGACCGTCGTTAGATGCTGCATTGATCCCCTCTCTTCGTTGATGTACTAATTGATGCGTAATGACATCATAATTGATGCCTATTCCAAGTAGACAGAACCGTTAATAATTGGCCTGAAACGCTAAAATCATTACCAGAACGAGAATTGGAAAAGTGAAGAGATACCAATTATACGGCGGCGGTGGATCGCCTTATTCGCAGAAGATGCGAGCGATTTTGCACTACCGACGACTACCCTTTGACTGGATTCAAATTACCCCGGCAATACGCGCTCAGATCAAACATGATGGCGCACCTGTGATTCCGATTTTGCGTCTGCCAGAAGATGGCAGTTTGCATGTGGACTCCACGCCATTGGCTTTGATGCTAGAAGATAGGCATAGCAAGCGCTCGATCCTACCGACAGACCCGGTCGTTGAGTATTTGTCCTTTCTGATCGAGGACATGGCCGACGAGTGAGTAACGAAAATGATGTTTCATTATCGGTGGGATCTTGAGGTTGATCAGGAGTACAGCAGCCGTCAAATCATTAGCGACAATACGCCGGGGTTGCGAGGCGAGGCACTGGCGAAGGCAGCGCGAGCAATTCGTGATCGACAGGTGTCACGAATGCCCTTGGTGGGCTGCACGCCACAAAACAAACCCATTATTGAGCAAGGCTTTCATGAGCTCTTGAGGATTCTTGATAGCTTCGTAACTCGAGACGAGTATCTGTTCGGCACGCGCCCGTCCTTGGCGGATTTCGGATTGTTCGGCCAGCTGAAAACACTCGCCAGTGATCACACACCCATGATGATCATGCGAGACACTGTGCCGAGCGTCTATGACTGGGTCAGACGACTAGAAGACAGCAGCGGAATCGAGGGCGAATGGCATGGCATCGCTGACATGCGTCCAGCCGTAGGCGACATCCTCCGTTTCTGTGCCACCTACTACCTCCCTTTTTTGCAGGCGAACGCTTTCGCCTATGCCAACGCAGAAGATCAAGTCTCTGTGTCTTTGGCGGGGCAGCCATACGCCCAGCCCATCTTCAAATATCAGTTGAAATGTTATTCGAGGCTTAAGGCGCTTTTGGCCAGCGCTAATGCACCTGGCCTGCGAGAGGTGCTCGCGGATACTGGTTGTCTGTCGTTTCTAGAATGATCCTAAGCTTACAATGACATTTTCAGAAGCTAGTAAGGAAGATCAGTGGCCGCGAACCAGTCCTTCTAACTAAGGCTCTTCCGGTAGATCACTGAGCGGTTTTTTGTTCCTTAGAAAGTACAGAGGTGCATTGATCACGGGCAGTAGCCACTCATAGTGCATCGGCGTGATACGTTGCGCCAGGTCCATCAACTTAGCATCCAGACCCACAAAGATACGACGTTTCCTGCGTTTTACCCCATTGAGAATGATCTGCGCAGCACGTGACGGGTGCATACCCCCGCTGCGGAACATGTCCGCCATTTCATCCACATCAACATTATCCTGGCGCAGAAATGTAGCATCGTCCTCTTCGTTAAAGCGCGAGTTCGCGACGATATTGGTACCAATGTGTCCGGGATGTACGCAATGAACCTGCACGGGTGAATCTTTGAGTTCTTTGGCCAGACTTTCTGTGAACCCTCGAACCCCAAATTTTGTCGCGTGATAAACCGACTGCCCTGCCACGGCGATCATGCCGAAAATCGAAGAGGTGTTAACAATCACTGCTTCGGGCCGGTCTTTGAGCAAAGGTAAAAACACTCGGGTCGCCTTGACCACACCGTTTAGATTGATATTCATGACCCAATCCCAGTCTTCCTCTGACATCCCTGCAAACGATGATCCCATTGTCACACCCGCGTTGTTGAAAACCAGGTCAACCGCCTCATGTCGCGACAAGACTTCGTTAGGGAGTGTCTCAATACGCTCCATCTCCCCCATGTCTACTATGTGGGTCGATACCACTACGTTGTATTGCCTGACCATAGCGGCGGTGCCGTTCAAGGTTTCTTCATTGATATCGCAAATTGCAACGTTAGCCCCCCCCTTTGGCAAGGAGCACTGCAAGGTAACGGCCCATACCCGAGCCTGCACCGGTGATGACGGCTGTTTTCCCGGTAAAATCTTTCATCCTTATCCTTTGTATATTTGTCGACTCTAATTAATCGCACCTTCCCACTAGAATCTTCGGTTTAACCCGTGTTTCTGAGCCCACTGGCGATGCCTGCCATCGTGACCTTAAGTGCCCGCTCAACTGCGTCCAAATCGTCCGAGCTCTTGCCTCGCGACCTCGCTAGCAGCTCTGCTTGCAGCAAGTGCAGTGGGTCGAGATAGGTATTTCGCACATTCAGAGACTCAGCAAGCTCAGGATTGTTCACCAGCAGCGCCGATTGATCTGTCATTCTCAATAGGTCATTGCCAAGCTGGTCAAGTTCCTGGCACAACGATTTGACCGCAGCCTGCTGAGACCCATCGGTCAACCGTGACGCGTAATACGTCGCTAAAACTGTATCCGCTTTGGCAAGTACCATCTCCAACATCTCGATTTGCATTCGATAGAAGGGCCAACTCAACATTTCTTTGAACTCATGATCTGCTTCGATATCGCGAAGGGCCGCCTGCGTCCCAAGCCAAGCAGGTAGCATCAACCGAACCTGTGTCCAGGCAAACACCCAAGGAATCGCCCTAAGGCTTTCGACACCAGCGTTAGGCTTACGACGAGCCGGACGGCTTCCCAATGCCAGAATCCCTAACTCCTGCTCGGGGGTCAGGTCACGCAGCAAGGCAACAAATTCACCATCTTCTCGGACAACTGATCGGTAAGCAGATACCGCCTGTTTTGACACCGACGTGATTCGATCTCGCCATGCCTGAGTTGGTGTTATGGGTGGTTCAAGGGTTGCTGCAAGGGTCGCACTCACATAGCGCCGAAAACTCTGTCTTGCGAGTTTCGGCGTACCCAGCTTCCAGCGGATCATCTCACCTTGTTCGGTAACCCGGATAGCACCAGCAACAGAGCCGGGGGGTTGAGATAGAATTGCTTCTTGGGCTGGACCACCACCCCGTCCAACCGCGCCACCTCGTCCGTGAAACAACACCAAGCGAACCTTGTGCTCTGCGGCAACGGAAACAAGTTGTTCCTGAGCCTGATACTGTGCCCAGGCTGCGGCAAACTGTCCTGCATCTTTGGCAGAGTCAGAGTATCCAATCATGACTTGCTGATAGTCATCAACATAGTCCCGATACCAAGGAATCGATAACAGCGCATCTATGCTCTCAGCAGCGCCTTCGAGATCCGACAGCGTCTCAAACAAGGGCACCACAGGTAGGTTCTGCTTAAGACCTGACTCCCTAAGAAGTAAGATAACCGCAAGTACATCGCTCGGTGACGTCGCCATAGAGATCACGTACTGCGCAATCCCTGCACCGTTTCCACGCGCGATCATGCGGCAAGTGGCCAATACTTCAGCGCTATCTTCGCTGACCGGCCAAGTCTCAGGGAACAAGGGTCGCTTGTTTTCCAATTCAGCCAGTAGAAACTGTTGTCGTACGGGCTCATCCCACTCTACGTAGCTGGTACCCTCACGGTCGATACCCAGATAACGCGTGAGTTCATCTAAGACCTCAGTATGGCGTTCAGAATCCTGTCGAACATCTAGCCTGACAAGGTGAACACCGAACGCCGATACCCGCCGCAAAGTATCCAACAAAGGACCATTCGCAACCGCTTCCATTCCGCATTCAACCAAGGAGTGGTAGCAAAGCGCGAGCGGCTTGAATAGCTCACTATCGGTCAGGCAAATTCCATCTATTGGCGTCTGATCTAATTCCGCTGCCCACTTTCTGGTTCGATCAAGCCTTTCTCGGAGTCGCTTCAAAAGTTCTCGATATGGCTCATCAACATCTCCTACGAGCTCGCGGAGCTCAGAAGAACAGCGCCGCATCGATAGGGATGCTAAAAGAGCTTCAATATCTCGAAGGAAGAGATCAGCCGCCATCCATCTAGCGAGCATTAACACTTCGTTTGTCACAGTCGCCGTGACATTGGGGTTGCCGTCCCTATCACCACCCATCCAGGTAGCAACGCGCACGGGAGCGCCTTCTACCGGCAGCGGCGCAAGCCCACGATCCACCAACGCACTATCCAGTTCTCGTAAGAATTCAGGCAGCGCGTGCCATAGAGATGTTTCGATCACAGCAAAACCCCAGCGAGCTTCGTCTTGGGGCGCGGGTCGCTCCTGTCGAATTTCATCTGTGTGCCAGGATTCAGAAATCAGACGGGTTAACGCCGCTTCATTCTGCCGCGTCTCGCCTTCATGGTCTCGAATGGCTAGAAGTTCGGTGATTGAGTCGTACTTTTGAATCATCGTACGACGCAACACTTCAGTTGGGTGAGCTGTGAGTACCAACTCGATATCCAGCTTCAACAGAGCCGACACCAAATCGGAATGATCCGGCAAATCAAGTGTTACAGCTTGATCTCGGGCTCCGCGCGTTAGGTGATGTTGCTCTGCAATGTTCGCCAGGTTCAAGAATTGATTGAACGCGCGTGCGACATCGACCATATCGCTGGCTGGGATGTTCGCTAAAAATTCGCTCAATTCTCGCCAGTCAGATTCACCACCATTTCTAGCGGACTTTGCAAGCGCTCGGATATCTTCGATCATCCCGAGGAAAGCCTCACCTCGATCGTTGGCGATAACACTTCCCAGGATTTCCCCCAAATGACGGACATCTTGCCGGAGCACTGCTTCAAGATGGCGGGTGTTCGAATTTGACATCGTTTACCCTCACTCTACAAATTGTCGAAAACCCATGATCGACCGGTTTGGTCAGCTTCTCAAGGGGTGCCTAGCAGTGTCACTCGCTATTCTCGTAATCAACCAAAAGCTGATCAATGACATACTGGGTTGAAGCAGCTTCAAACATTCGCTTTGGATGGTCATTGTCCGCCAGACCAGGGCACCATCCCACAAATTAGAAACCAACCGTCTTAAGCATTGCCTCATTTGACGCGTTCAGAATCAAATTGGCGCCACTACGCGGCAAGGGTGCCCTTTTTTGGACTTGCGTTTGCACTTTTGTGGACAACTCGGCTTCGGTTGGAATCGGCGTTTAGACGGGATGCACACCGCAGACAAGGCAGGTCAACCGCCTGGTAATTTTGGTGAAAAATATGGGTACAACGAACATGACGCCAAAGATTCATGCGGCGTATAACATGAAACAGCACGGTCAACACGACCCAGGATTGATTACCAGCGAATTGGCTCACGAGTTTGGTATTTACGGACCTCCCGGTTACTGCACAGAAAGACAAAACTCACAGCTCACAGCTCAAAAAGACATAGCGCCTTACACCAAACGTAGATGCCTTGAACCTCGGGTATCTCAATTCCCACCATTGTGAGAAGCTGAACTTTTGCGATATTAAAAACGAATCATGATACCCACACTACCCGCCAACACCGATATAGAAGAGATCGCCAATGAGTTGAGTCGAACGGGTGTCGTTGTCGTAACAGAATTATTCGATGCGTCTCTGAGAGACAAAGTTCGCTCTGAATTAGCGCCATTCATGGCCAAAAGCCGGGTGATGGACGAAGACGACCCAAGTGATTTTTTTCCATCGAAAACGCGGAGAATGAGCGCTCTGGTGACTCATTCCAATACCGTTGGAGACATGATTTTGGACCCTCACACACAAGCGCTGTGTGATCGAGTTCTGCTCCCGAACGGCGAATACGGACACCAACTGCACATCACAGCTGCTTTAGAAATAGGACCCGGCGCACGACGTCAAATTCTACATCGTGATCACCAATCTTTTAGTTTCTTTCCCGATCCAAAGCCAAACATTGTTTTGGCTGCGATGTGGGCGGTTACCGACTTTCGCGCAGACAATGGCGCAACCCTACTGGTTCCTGGGAGTCATGCATGGGAAAAATCGCGAACGCCGAAAGAAAGCGAGGTGTTCGCGGCTGAAATGCCTGCCGGATCGGTGATGTTCTGGTTAGGGGGGACACTTCACGGGGCAGGTGCCAACGTCTCGAGCGATTGGCGCTACGGTATCACGCTTGGTTATTCAGTTGGATGGGTCAGACAGGAGGAGAATATTTACCTGGATGTGCCCCCAGAGCGCGCCGCTGAACTCTCGCCGGCCCTCCGCAAGGCAATCGGATATACCACCTATCGGGCCCTGGGTTATTCAGCCCGAAGAGACGTTAAGTTAGTCCAAGACCTATAGGAATAGCCATCGTGTTTCGGGGATTTCGCCGGTTTTTGTAACCATCACAGCTAGCCTGAAGCTCGCCTAGTCTGCCGAGTAAATGACCCAGAACTTTGAGTAGCCGTCTGTTTCAAATACGCCCTGCTATTCTTTCGGAACGGTAACTGCCTCTCCCGCTCGCACGATCTGCACGGTTCCGTCTTGGGATGTCATAGTTACCCCCCCCCCTTCTATGAAGTACATGAACTCATCAACGCCATATCCTTCGGCAAACTCATAACGCGTTTTACCGGTCACTTCGTTGGTCTCTTTGGCGCAATGGAAATCTGCAATGTAGATGAGCCCCTGCTTCTCGATCGAAGCTACACCGTCAGAAGCAAACTCATCGCCCTCGGTGAAACGCCAAAAACCGAGTTTGTTTGGCACGATGCATGGGCCTACGACGCAGTGTGTAGAGAAATCGCGAACCTGAGGATGATGCAGCGAATTTTGAAGGCATCGAGTGACCTGTACATGGAGTAGACAGTTTCCATAATATGGAGACGACAGATTTTACTGGATAAAAGAGACATCTATGACAGTAGCGGTATCGCACAGAGAGGGTCGTATCATTCACGATGCGGATTCGCACATCGCCGAACCCATTGGTTGGCTGAACGACTACGCGTCTGAGTATGTAAAGGCAAATCTGCAACCAGGTGTGCGCCCTTCTGATTTGGAAGAGCTTCAACCGTTTATACACGCTGCTGAGAAACGTCTTGCAGGCGACGACCCTGACAAAACCTCTGCATTGAAAGCTGATGTCTTTGCCAAAGACAGCAAGGTCAACCCTTGGAGTTCCTTCGGCTCGGTTGACAGCAATGAACGCAGTGAGATGTTAAACATCACTGGCATCGAGCAGCAGTTGCTCTTCTCTTCTCCTTTAGCGATGACGCGTTTTGCATTTACAAAGGATGAAAAACTCCTCGAAGGTGGCTGCGAGGCGTTGAATCGCGGCATGGCGGACTTCTGCTCAAATGATCCGCGTCTTATGCCCGTTGGTTTTGTCAGCATGTCGGACCCGGCTCTTGCCTACGAAATCGCAAAAAAGGCGATTGATCTGGGTATTAAAGCATTGTGGGTTCCTTCCGACGCGATAGGCGGGCGCGCACCTTCGCATGTTGAGTTCGACCCGGTCTGGGCGCTGGCTGAGGAAGCGAAGGTTCCGATAGTGCTACATATTGGCAGCGGTCGTTTGATGGGTCCTGCATATAGAAACACCGGCATTGAAAATCGATCTACGGCTGGTGTTGTGACCGCGGAAACAACCTCCGCCAAGGACTTCCCGGTTATACACCACTCTACCGAACGCTGGTTGTGCTGCTTAATCTACGATGGCGTTTTGGAACGATTTCCAAATCTTAAGATCGGATTGATCGAGTTAGGCGCTAATTGGTTACCCATGTGCATGATGAACTTGGACATTGGAGTGAGCGAATTAGGTAAGTTCGATGAGAATTTAAAAACGCTTTCAATGAAGCCTTCTGACTACGTTCGTCGGCAAGTTAGAGCGACGCCATTCCACATGGAAGACGCGGGTTGGATTTTGCGGCACGGTAATGTAGGTCCTGACGTTTTGATGTTCAACACGGACTATCCACACATGGAAGGTGGTACCGATCCTTTCGGTGACTTTGAAAGAAGCCTAAACGCAGTTGATGCGACAGAAAGAGAGCTCGATAATTTTTACAGCAAGAACTTTGAAAATTTGATGGGGCTATAGGGCCACGCAAGCAACCACTTCCCGAATTCCTATTGGGATGTCATGTAGTATTTGCGCAGCCGCTCGGTGATGTGCCACGTCATTTTTGAGCCTTTTGCTACAAAGACAACCTCACCGGGTCCGAACGCCTCCTCCATACCATCCGCATCAATAATGCTTACCGCTCCAGAGATAATGGTCATCATCTCGTTAACTGGGTAGCTCGGGATATCGACTTTGCAGGGCGGGCACTCCCATACACCTGACGCAACGGACCCATCTTTCGTATCGTAGAAACGCATGGTTGTTTCGTCGGTCGCATCGGTCGTGAAACAAGCAGTCGGGATCAGTCTCGACGGTTTTTTCTCGCCTGCAGAATCAGGGACAATTTTGAAAGTGCTTGCTGACATTCGTTTTTCCTTTGTTTAATACGGTCAAGATGTTCAATCTCTGGCAAGAGCTTCGCTCACGCGAACAAAAGGGGAAACAATTTGACCAATCCAATAGTTGAGACAACTCATGGTCCTGTGGCTGGCACCAAGGAGCATGAAACCTGTGTATTTCGTGGTATTCCTTACGCAAGCCCACCAATAAACGAATTGCGCTTCGCCGCACCGAAGGACCCAACCAGCTGGTCATCGACCCTCGATTGCAAAAACTACGGACCTTACGCACCTCAATTGAAAGGAGGCGTGCAATTTAAGTACTGGGCCCTCGAGGGTGTTCAAGATGAAGACTGTCTTTCTATTAATATCTGGACACCAGCAACGGATTCAAAGCCAAGGCCGGTCATGGTCTGGATCCATGGCGGTGCATTCGTAGTCGGAGCAGCTAAACGCCCAGTCACCGATGGTTTGGCGCTGTCCGAAGCAGGAGACGTTGTGGTCGTGACTCTGAATTATCGCCTTGGTGCGCTTGGCTGGCTTTACCTGGACGATGCTGAGCCTGGATTATCAGGGAGTGGTAACAATGGCTTACTTGACCAGATAAAGGCGCTGGAATGGGTACAAGACAACATCGCAAATTTTGGTGGCGACCCTAACAACGTCACACTATTTGGTGAATCCGCCGGGGCCATCAGTGTCAGTGTTCTGCTCACTGTTGAACGCGCTAAAGGTCTATTCCACAAAGCTATCGCTCAGAGCGGTGCCGCCAACGTTGTTCGTAAATCGCACGATGCCGCTGAAGCAACGCAGCAGTTCATGAGTAAGGCTGAGGTTGATTCTGTTCAAGAACTGCGGGCACTTCCACAAGAAAGAATCGTGCAAATACAGAATTGGCTATCCACTCAGGTCCGAGACGCAGACAGCCTGTTTTGTCCTGTCATGGATAACATCATTCTAGAAGAAACGCCCATGCGAAAATTGGTGGAAGGAGCAGGAGATCATGTACCACTCATTACCGGATTTAATTTGGATGAATACCGATATTGGTTGATGGTGAATCCCAGATTGAAGTCCTTAAGTGCTGAGCACTTGTCGAAAGCTATTCAACGCGCTCATGATGAGATAAATCCCACAGAACTCATCCAAACCTACCGGGATTCCCGTCCGGATCTAAATGAAAACCAAATCGGATTAACGTTAATCGGTGATATGGCATTCCGTATCCCCACTATCCGTATTGCAGAAGCCCGAGCAGAGCGGGGTTCGCCAACCTATGTCTACTTGTTTACTCGCCCGTCACAAATGTTAGATGGTCAACTCGGCGCAGCGCACGCTATGGAAATACCATTTGTTTTCGACACCATTGATCAGCCAAACGTACCAGACCTAATCGGGAACGAACCCGATCGTGGCGATCTTGTTGGGGTCATGCAATCTGCATGGCTTAGTTTCGCACACACAGGTAATCCATCGAACGATTTGGAGTGGCCGCAGTACTCCGCGGACCAAAGAGAAACCATGGTCTTCAACCACACCTCGGGTGTTGCACTTGATCCCTATGGTGTAGAGCGAGTTATGTGGCAATCTGCCAAGTTCGAGTTGCAGCCTTAGTATGGACTGTATTGAAGAAACTTTAGTAAATCGTTATTTATCAATAGGCTATATTGATAAATGGCGGAGCAGCCAGGCAGCGGCTAAATTACCTCTAGTTGCCAGTGCTCGAAGTCACTAAGCACTCCCAGACTTTTCCCTAGTTATTTGAACAGGGACTTTCACGCACTAAACGAGGAAGGGGAGGTCTACTGGACGGTAAATCCACCATCAACGGGCATTGCCACACCCGCCACATAACTCGACTGTGCGGACAATAACCAGGTCACCACCTCTGCGACTTCTATCGGACCGGCAATACGACGCAATGGTACTCCAGCCGAAATCTTTTCGCGCCGTTCCTCAGTTGCGCCAGCGGCCTGTTCGAGCATCGGCGTATCGATGAACCCTGGGCAGACCGCGTTGACGCGAATGTTTTTTGGCCCATATTCGAGCGCCGCCGATTTCGTGAGTCCTACCACGCCATGTTTGGCCGCGTTGTAAGCAGCAGCGTACGGTAGGGCAACCAAACCACAGATAGAAGCGGTGTTCACGATACCGCCACCCGATGCCTGCTGGATCATCTGCGCGATTTCGGCTTGAACGCAGTTAAAGACCCCCGTTAGATTGACGGCAATGACACGCGCCCAATCATCCGGTTCTATATCGAGCACCCTGACACCAGGCCCGGCAATACCGGCATTGTTGAACGCACCGTCCAGGCGTCCGTGCGTGTGTACTATGGACGCAATCGCAGTGGCTGCAGCACCCTCTTCCGCAACATCGAGTTCACACACTTCTGCGTTACCACCGGCATCTTTGACTGCCGCGACTACTTCGGCAGCAAGCTCAACTTGCCTGTCAGCCACCACTACGTGCGCACCATCCTCTACCAGCCGGTTGACGGTTGCTCGGCCAATACCGCTCGCCCCACCCGTCACCAACACAACTTTGTTTTCCAATCTCATCTGAAACTCCCCAGGACCCCCTGCTCTTGCTGAAGAGGTCGCTACTGAAAATGCACGCCCTCGTAATTATTGTCCGCCACCTCGCTGAGCATTTTGGCGAACCTGGGCCCACCACCGTTGTAGATGTTGTACCGCATCTTCCCATACTCATGCCCTTCAAGATTGGAGTTGTACCCCGTGAACCAACTTTTTGCGTTGCGCAGGAGCAAGCCCTTATACATCTCTTGGACGTGTTCGAGCCACTCCGCCTCAGCCGTCTCATCTACATCGAACCGGTGATGCCCGTGGGACCACATATGCTCGAGAAACGGGGTCACCCAATCCACACTCAGTTCCGCTCCCCGCGGGAAGTTCGACGCCGCCGTCTGTGGCCCTACCAGCATCAGGAAGTTGGGGAATCCGCGCACGAATGTACCCAGATATGTGACGGGACCTTCCGCCCACTTGTCACGTAGTCGCGTACCACCCACCCCCTGTACGTCGATGTGATCAAATGCACCGGTGAATGCATCGAAGCCTGTCGCATAAACGATCACATCGACCTCGAACGATGCGTCGCTGGTTTCGATTCCCTCAGGGGTGATGCGCGCAATGGGCGTATCCGCGGAATCCACGAGTTCCACATTGTCCCGGTTGTAAGTCTCGAAGTACCCCGTCTCGAGCGGTACGCGTTGTATGCCAAACCCATGATCTTTGGGTATCAGACGTTCCGCTAGCTCCGGGTCGTCGACGCGCCCGCGAATGCGGTCGGCTATGTAGTCTGAGAATTCCGCGTTCGCTTTTTCGTCCATGAATATCTCGGTGAAATTTTGCAGCCAGATACCAAAGCCGGGCTCGTCGTACAGCTTGTCCCACAGCTCGAGACGCTGCTCGGGACTCACTTCATAAAAACCGCGCCGGTCAGGCTCATGTTCAAACCCGCCAGGGCTCCGCTCACAAGCAGCGAAAATCTCGTCATACCGCTCACGTATCACAGCCATATCAGAATCGGAGATGGGCGCGTTGTTTAAGGGCGCCGCCCAGTTGGCGCGACGCTGGAAAACCGTCAACTGCGCCGCGACTTTGGCGACTTCAGGAATCAGCTGAATCGCCGTTGCCCCCGTACCGACCACAGCCACCCGCTTGCCCGTCAGGTCAATCGGTTCATGCGGCCAGTTTGCAGCATGAAAGGACACACCACTGAAATCGGCCATTCCCTCGAAGTTAGGCAATGTGGGTATCGATAGGACACCTACACCGGTGATGACAAAGCGGGTTGTGATCTCGCGACCGTCATCGAGGCGCAAGGTCCAGATAGCATCTTCCTCATCGAACACCATCGACTCGACCCTGCAGCCGAACTGCATGTATTTGCGGAGCTCAAATTTGTCCGTGACATGGTTGAGATACTTGAGTGTCTCGGGCTGTGGTGAAAACAACTCACTCCAATGCCATTCATCGAGCAGCTCCTTTGAAAACGAGTAGCTGTAGGTATAACTCTCTGAATCAAATCGCGCCCCCGGATATCGATTGTTGTACCAGGTGCCGCCAAGATCAGGATTAGCGTCAATTACAGTCGCGCGCACACCCAGATCAGCCAGTCGCTTGATCTGGTATATACCGGCAACGCCTGCTCCGATGATCACCACCTGATGGTCGAGGTGCCCGTCGTGGTTGCTGATGTCCGTCGTTTCGATCGTTTGTTCCGCCACGCATGGCTCCATCAAGTTGTTTAAGTTCTGCCTTCCACTGGCTCCCGTGCCGTTTCTGGACAGGAACTAATCATGTTAACCGAACTGCGCCATAACGAAATGACATTGCTTGCCCGGTAGTGCAATGAGTTGGTACTCGTTATTAGTCGTAGGATGCAATTTGAAGCAGGGAATTCTAATGTCGGCTCTCGATAGGGGACGCAGCCCTACTGATGAGACGCGCGTGGCGAAAGTGCTCAACGAAAATCTTGAGCTTGTAAGTCCAAACTACCCACAGAATGGGTATGCACGACCTTACCTTTTCTGGCAACAACGGTGACAACACCTGGCACGTGACCCGAATCAACCGCCTTCGACATGACCGGTCCGATTTTATCTAACTGGCCCTCGTCGAAGCCGACCTCCCGACCTTCCGACCTTCCGACCTTCCGCGATAGCCAAGCCTGCAAAGTCGTTCATTTCTCCCCCCTTAAGTATTGGTAATTAATTTACGCTTAAATCCGCTACCGATTCTTCAGCTTATGGTTCGTATGATCAACTTCTTAGGCACCAGATTTGACTGTAGATCTTTTTATAGTGTACGTAGTAGTAGATATAAGTCCGCTTGGATTATCGAATGGCGCCATTTGTCACGCAGCAGCAAAAACTTGATTTTGAAGAAGATGGCATCGTAAAACTGCAAAACGTCATCGACGAAAACATGTTGACTGAGCTCAACCAATGTTTTGAATGGTCGCTCGCCAATCCTGGCCCCTTCGCTGTTGGCAATCCCAGTGGAGAAGACATCAACTTCCTCGATAATGCCAATCCGAAAGCCTATCAAATGTACGGCGACCTGGTTCTAGAGAGCGATTTGGGTGCCATTGCGTCAGAGTTATGGGGGTCAGAATACGTTGGTTTTTTTGCCGAGCAGGTTTTTCTAAAGCAAGGGAAATCCGGACCCACGCCCTGGCATCAAGATACCGCCTATTGGCCCATGGGCGGAGAACACTGGGCAAATTTCTGGATACCATTAGTCGCGATGACGAAAGAACAGTCGATTCAGATTGTGCGTGGTTCTCACAAAGGCACTATGTACGATGGAACGACTTTTAATCTCAAGGACCCAACGGAACCCCTATGGGGAGAAGCCGGGAATTTGCCAAGACTTCCTGACATCGCGGCCGATCTAGAACAGGACCCTTCATCCTGGGACATCGCAGGATTTGACGTCTCACCCGGTGACCTACTCATGTTCCACCCTCACAGCATTCACTCGGGAGGGAAAAACGACGATAGGTTAGCGGTTCGACGCAACGTAGTACTTCACTTTTTCGGCGATAAGTCCTACTACAGTGGTCACTTGCCTCATACGCCGGGTATCTACGAACACAAACCAGTGAGTGCTACCGGCAAGTTACTAGAGGACGGCGAGCTTTATAGGCCAGCGTCGATGATTCGAGCAAATCCTCAGTCGTAACTGTCCGTAATTGCCTGATAAGTGGCTACTTTCAAATCGGATCGGAGCGTCCAAGGTGAGCCCATCAACTGGATCATTCCCACGACAACCAGTTCTTCAACGGGATCGATCCAAAAGATCGTTCCTGCAGCGCCACCCCAGCTAAACTCACCGTTACTACCGAGAACGCCAGTATTTACCGTATCAGCGATCACGCCAAAGCCTAAACCAAAGCCTGTGCCCAAACCGTGCTCACCAGGAATCGATACTGAGTTACTCGCGGCAAGATGGTTCTTGGCCATGTACTTAACTGTCTTTTCACCAAGAATTCTTACCCCACCGAGCTCACCACCGTTACGCATCATCTCAGCAAATTTAAGATAATCCATCGCCGAAGAAACAAGGCCGCCGCCTCCAGAATAAAGAGAGACCTCATCAAAGTTGAACATAGCGCTTTTTTTACTTGCTCCAGGGAGCAAGGCTCCCGTTTGCACCAGCAGCTCGGCATCCATAGCCACGAGCTTGTTGTTTTGAGGATCCCAATAATTGTTCGGCAGAAAGCGTGCTTTTTTATCAGCAGGCACCTGAAAAAAAGTGTCATCCATGTCCAGAGGATCAAAGATATGCTCTTGGAGATATTCATCAAAGGACTGTCCTGATATTCGTTCAACCACCGCGCCGGTGACATCAACGGCAATCGAATAATTCCAAGCATTGCCAGGCTCAAACTTCAAAGGCAACTTGGAGACAGTCTTGATAAAGGAATCTAGGTCTTCGTGGTCCCAAAGGTTCGCCTCCATATACAGCTTGTCAACAGGATCATTCAAAGGATCAAACCCATAAGACATGCCAGCCGTGTGTGAGAGCAGTTGCTGCATGGTCATGTGGTTTTTCACCGATACCTGCTCACCGTCCGCATTTAACACCATCAAATCTTTAAACTCAGGAATGAACTTGTGAACCGGGTCGTTCATGTGGAACTCGCCTTGTTCATATAACTGCATCGCAGCCGTCGCGGTAATGGGTTTAGTCATCGAATAAATACGGAACAAATCATCTTTTTCTAGCGGTCTAGGATCAGCCACCCCTTTATTCCCAACCGCCTCAAAGTGAACCAACTTGCCGTCTCGTGCGACCATCGTAATCGCGCCAGCAAGTTTGCCTTCATCGACGTACTTTTGAGTCATCTGAGTAATCCGGTCAAGTCGCTCAGCTGACATTCCAACGCGCTCCGCCTTCGTTACTGGCAATGGATTTGCCATCGACACATTCGTCAATCCGAGAGCACCAACCACGATCCAAGGTAATGTTATGTATTTCAATTAATCCTCCCTAAAATTTCCGAAATCTAGGCTGGGACCTTCGGCCGTCGGCAACCCCGCTCCCGACATGATAATGGATTGCTTGCTGTTGGATATCGATGCGCTAGGGCGGGACAACGTCATGATTTTCGTTTGTAAATGCCCCGATGGCTGGATCAGTATTGCTACTAGCTCAGATACGCATTGGCAATGTTAGTGCCAGTGCAGTGCCAGCTAGAGGAAAGGGTCACCGACTCCCACCTCAGCATCTCTGAAGGATTCGGTATCTTATTGATAATTAGAGAGAAAATGGCGGAGCGGACGGGATTCGAACCCGCGACCCCCGGCGTGACAGGCCGGTATTCTAACCAGCTGAACTACCGCTCCGTATTTTTAGATTGAGTTTTAGTTCAGTAAAAACCCAATCAATCTGAATACCAACACCAGGCCGGTATTACTCTCTTCGCGCTTTCGCGCGACGTTCGCCCTTCGGGCTCCTTCGGCAGTCGCCTCAGTCGTGCTCTCCGCTCCCTGATGGTCGCTTCGGGTCTAACCAGCTGAACTACCGCTCCGTATTTTTAGATTGAGTTTTAGTTCAGTAAAAACCCAATCAATCTGAATACCAACACCAGGCCGGTATTACTCTCTTCGCGCTTTCGCGCGATATTTGCCTTTCGAGCTCATTTCGCAGTGCGCAATCAGGCCGCAAGAACTGGTGGGTGTTACAGGGGTCGAACCTGTGACCTACGGCTTGTAAGGCCGTCGCTCTCCCAACTGAGCTAAACACCCCACGATCTGCGGCTAAGCAAGGGCGCGTATGTTACCGCCTCTTTCCGAGGTGTCAAACGAATGGTCGCTACTTGACGTAGGAATATTTCGCGAGAAATTTTGAACCCTTTGATTGTTCGTCGTTACTTACTTTGTAAGCAACACCGAGGAACTGAATGAGAAAGTTTAGGTCTTAAATCATGTAAGACGGATGCCGGGAAGGAAACCCCTTCCTCCCTACTCTCCCCCCGACCCGGCATCCGCTATTTTCTGCTCACCAGCAACCTCTTCCAGACGGTTTTGCGCAACAATTTCTGAGTTTTATCCCAATTCGTATGTAACCAGAATTCGCTTTATGAATTTCATTCATAGAGCATATTTTTCATTTTAATCATAGGTTTACAGCGTAGTCGCGAGGGCTTTAGCTAGGAGCGTCCGGCTTTATCGAATCTTATCCCCTGATTTATCCACATGTGCACAGAGTTATCCCCAGGCTATCTACAGCCACTTGCTTATCATTCACTGGTGCAAAATCATTAATGGCGTACAGTTGTTTCCACGGTCAGGTCGCGCGTGTGACATCTTGTTGCCAGGTAAGAGATCCCGACAGTATTAACAATTCACGGACATGAACGTTGCTGGAAAACGCGTAACGTTGGCCCGCCGGTACGTGAACCCAACTCACCTCTTCCAACTGAGCCTCTGTCTGATAAGTATGTAGCAACTGGCTATTCGCGACTTCGCATTCTGCAAAATCGGGGATATTCGCTGTCAATGGCGACAAGTCCTCATCATCGAATTGCCGCAGCTTCACCCAAATGACACACCCCGGCGCACTGCTTGGGATGTGAGACGTTCCGGGTGGATTTCGTATATAGGTGCCTGCTGGATAGTCACCGTGTTCATCTGAAAACACGCCATCCAAGACCACAAACTCTTCACCCAAGGCATGACTATGGGGAGAAAAGGCAGCACCCGGTGCATAACGAACAATACTCGTCGCAACCGCAACCTCATCGCCAACGCGATCCAACATAACCCGCTCGACACCCGCTAAGGGAGAAGGCTGCCAGGTGAATTGCTCAGCATCTTGATACACCGTTCGATCTAGATCTGCGTTGATATCCATATGAGTTCCTAGGTCATCGGTCCAATTTCATAGTGCCCCGTCATCTGATGGCGCCCGAGCAACGCAAAGTAAGCCTCTCGGCCCTGCACGTGCTGAGTGATGACATGCATATCTTGGAAGCGTCGTTGCAGCTTTTGATCTTGGTAGATACCCGTCGAACCAGAAATCTTGTACGCAAGATCAACCACCTCAGCACACTCTTGAATAACATGTGTCCCCGCCATCCGAAGTTCAGATCTTTGCTCGTGGGTCACTTCACCTGTTTCGCGAATGACCGGGAACATAGTCTCCAAGGTACGGTGTAGGTAGGCATCGGCACTTCGCCACCTCGCCGTAGCTCTACCAACAAATCGCTGCACGTCCGGATCATCCTGCACCTTTATCGATGACCACCGTGGGACTTTGCCTTGGGCAAGAGCGATGACATCATCTAGTGTTGATCGTGCAACACCGAGAGCGACACATGCAAAACTTACGGCAAACAGCAAGGTGTTGGGTGCGATGGTGAGGTCAGATACGTAGGTTGGGCTCGCCGCCAGGTCTGCCACCAACGAAGCATCAACACACAAGTCCGAGATCGTGAATTCAAAGCTGCCAGTACCACGCAAACCCGCCACCTGCCAGTTGTCATTGAAGGTGACATCATTTGGGCGAAAATAGGCTATGCGATAGCCACCGCCCGCGTACTTGGCAGCGCCCATCATCCACGTCGCATGTTGGCAGCCACTGGAAAAGCCCCAATGACCATTCAACTTGAACTGGTCGCCATCTGATTCGATCAGGCAGTTGAACGGTGGACCATTAGCGACTGACGTCTGGGGTGATGACCAAATTTCTCGAATGCTCTCCTCGGGTAACCACAATGAGGTGAGGCCTATGACCGCGGCTTGATTCACGCACCACGCCGTACTTGCGTCTGCTGAAGCGAGTGCTTGGATCATATAGACATAGTCTTCAAAGTCAGCGCCTAAGCCTCCGAACTCTGTTGGGATGAGCGCGCGAAATGCGCCCGCGTTCTTCAGCTTTTCGACCAAGTCATCGGGTAGCCGCCGAGTCGACTCAATATCGTCCCCCGCAGCTGCTACTTGATCCACCAAATTCGTAATATTCTCGAGCACACTGTCTCCTCTTCCCGATCTGGCTAATTATTGGTGATCCATCCAGACTCGACAACGGGTTGTTTAGCGGCGAGTATCTCACCCTTCTCATCCATACTCAGCACTTAGGATCCAATATGGGCTTCATCACTGCCATTCTGAAATTCATTATCGGTCTCATCGTCCTTTTGGCCGTTACCGTCGGCATCACGATGTTCGCCGCCAGTTTTGCCGATGGTCCATGGGCCATCATCTCCGGAGGATCTTTTTCCACTGGTGAAGTCGTGAACGAAGAGCCGGATTGGACCTTCGTCAAAGATCGTCAAGAAGTCGAATTCGAGTTGGTGGCAACGGGGCGCAGTCGTACGACTTGGATTATGGTTGCTGATGGCCGGGTCTTCATTCCAAGCGGCTACATGAATTCAACCGTCGGTAAGATTTGGAAGCAATGGCCAATCGATGCCGAGTCGGACGGCCGAGCTATTCTGCGCGTCGACGGCAAGCTCTATCACCGCAATCTCGTTAGAATTCAAGAAGACCCAGCGCTGCCGGAGGTTTTGAGCGAGGTGGCACGGAAGTACCTCGGTCAAATAGATATCCCAGATCCTCTTGCCGAAGTCCGCTCCGGCAATCTTTGGGTATTCGAGATGGTCCGGCCATGAATCAAGAATTGGCAGACCAGCAACAAACAGATCAACGCCAAGCCCTAACAGGCCTTCGGATTATTGATTTCACTCAGGTTTTAGCTGGACCATTCGCAACCCAACAACTGGCACAGCTCGGCGCTGATGTCATAAAAGTAGAACAACCTGGTATAGGCGACGTTACCCGGGGCTTGATGTCCGCCTCTTCGAACGGCATGGCGCCCTCCTATCTCACATGCAACCTCGGCAAACGCGCTATCACACTTGATTTAAAACATGCACAAGCCAAAGAGGTCATCCACAAATTGGTCCAAACGGCTGATGCAGTTGTCGAGAACTTTAAGCCGGGCACCATCGAGCGCCTCGGTTTTGGCTATGAAGCGTTACGCCAAATCAAACCCGATTTGATCTACGCATCGATCTCCGGCTACGGTCAATCTGGACCAAAATCCAAACTAGCGGCGTTTGACGGCGCTATCCAAGCTTCGTCAGGCATGATGAGTATCAGTGGGCACCCGGAGTCAGGGCCAGTACGTGCAGGTTATTTCGCCGTCGATATGAGCACAGCGTTAAACGCCGCGTTCGCAATCACCGCAGCACTCTTCCGGAGGCATCTCACTGGCGAAGGCCAACGCATAGACGTCTCTATGATGGATAGCGCGTTCATGATGCAGGCCGCTCAAATCACTGGATACTTCACAACAGGAGACCTCCCTGATCTAACTGGCAACCGCTCGCCCACCAAGCAACCGACCGCGAATGTGTTTGAGTCCTCAGATGGCTATGTGCAAGTCATCGCGTTGAAGGAAACGCAAATTCAGTCGCTGTTGCAAACTGTTGGACATCCAGAGTTCTATGAGGGCCGGGAAGACCCAACGGATCGACTTCGTCAAACAGAAGAATTCAATGAATTGCTCGTACCGATTTTTAAATCGGCGACAACCGCTCACTGGCTCGAAAAACTCGCTGAAGCAGGCGTACCTGCTTCAGCGATACAGAATCTCGCTGAGGCCGCTGAGGATGAACAAAATGCACACCGCCTCAGCATTACGACCATTCCAGACCCTACCGGGTCGGGCGATACTCGAGCGATTAGTGCTAGCCATATTTCAGCGCCAGCACCGCCCGTCGTGCAACGCCCACCACCTCGTCTAGGTGAGCACACAAACGAAGTGCTCACTGAACTCGGCTATGACAAGTCGCAGATCGATTCGATGGCCGAATCAGGGCTCATCTAATCGGTTAAGAGCGTCTCAAGCGCGAAGCGATGTCCATGCTTTATGGTCATCACGACGTTATCCATGTCACGAATCTCGTTGAGCGGATCGCCATCAACAATCACAAGATCGGCGAGTTTACCGACTGAGACACTCCCAAGCTCATCTGCAACACCTGCAGCCTGGGCGCTCTTCATAGTTGCCTGATGAAGGATCTGAGCGGGTGTTAAGCCGGCCCGTGCGTAAAGCCTGAGCTCAGCATGTAATCCGGCACCGTACGGCACAAAAGGAGAATCTGTTCCAGTCACCAAAAGCGCATCGCGCTCTGTCAGTGCCCGCAGAATCTTTCCGTTAGCTTTCGCTGTCGCCGCTGCAGCATTGCCGAAACGGGTCACCATGATTTCATAGCCACGTTTTGCTCGTTCGCCGTAGAAGTGATCGAACTGAGGCGTCTCGAACCAGTCAGGTTCTTCTTGAACGATTACGGCAAACCCAGGGAGTACAGCAGTTGCTGTCATCCCCATGCCACCGACAGACAAAAGTTCAACAACATCTTGATAGCTATAACCCAGTCGGGAGACTTTTGGCTGATAACCACGGCGGCTTGTGCCACCGATGTGTTCAACGTGGTCCATGCCATGGGCTACAGCTGGATAGAGTTCGTGCGAGGAAACAGGCATACCGTTCGCATGCGCGAAGTCCACGACCTTCTTTTGTAAATGATCAGGCAGCCGGACATACGTCTTGATGAAATCAAGATCCAACTTTGCCGCACGGTTGAGCGCCATCGTTAGGTGGTCATCCGAAACGATACCCTCAGCCATTGAATAATAGACACGATTGCCATCTGTCAGATAACCCGTGACATGCGTCCGAGGTCCTATGCGTCTACCGCTGTCCCAAGCTTCTTGACGCTCTTTGGCGACATAGGGGTTCGAGCCTGGATCGCGGACGGTCGTCACGCCATAGGATAACCACACCCGACCCTGCCGTTCGGAGGTATCCCCCATGTGCGCATGCATCTCAAACAGTCCCGGGGTCACGGTATATTGTGACGCATCAACATCCGCTTGGACATTTGGGTCTGACGCGCCAATGGCCACAATTCGAGAACCTTCTATCCGAATATCTTGATTACTCAGGTAGGTGTTCCCTTCCCCTGTGTAGAGACGCCCAGCCCGAACCACATAGCGGTCAGATGGTGTTGCCAATTTATAACTCAGCTCAGGAGTCACATCTTTGGTCGAGCCATCAGCCTCGCTATACAATTTCAACAGGTCCCCGGCAAGGTACACCAAGTGGCTACCATCAGGGCTCCATGAAGGCATGTCTGTCACTTCATTTGTTATCTGGACCGCCTTTTCAACAGGCGTGAACGCATCTGTTAGACCCAGTTTGTAAAGTACACCACCTTCGACATAGGTCATCTCTTCAGGAGTTTTAAGAACTGCGGAAACGATTGATCGATGTTCAGCAGGATGAATCGCAGCGACTTCACTACCCGGTCCGCCTGCAACTTTAGCGACTATCAGCTCATACATACCTTCCCGGTAGCGGCTCGAATAAGTATTTAGCCTCGTTACCGCGATGTGCTCACCGCTCTCATCCCAAGAAATGGGCTGCTGCGGCATTGGGCTCAAGACAGAAAACTTTTCTCCGCTCGCTACGTCCACCACGATGATTTGGCCACCGAGTGGGTTGCCTGGCACATCCACGAACATGGCTATCTGACCCCCGTCAGGTGCCCAACTGGGGTTAGCAATATTCAACGCACCCACGTCTATAGACCGCGTTTCGTTGGTTTCCAGATCCAAGATCTGCAAGCTTAGACCCGCACCGCCCTCTCCAATATAGGCTAATGCTCGGCCATCCGGTCTAAGCGCAAGCCCACTTTCTGCATACTTGCTATCGGTTAATTGAGTTAACTTGTTAGCAGATGTCTCCAAAGCCCATATGTCACCCAACGCTGTGAAGTAGACTTGCCCACCCGAGTTGCTCACAACAGGATGCGCTAAACCCAGCGCCTGCCGAGACTGTTCAGGATCGTAGTCACGCACCTTTCTTTCATAATTGTGTCGCTCTAGTTGAAGCGCGACAGAAAATGGATTCTCTGTCACGACCTCCGTGGAAAGATCTAACGATCGTATCAAGCCGTCGGAGGTGTAGAGCAGATTATCATTAGCCTGCCAGCTGGCTCTAAAAGGGAAGACATCTTCACCAGGGCGGGTCAGAGATGCATCTTCGCCAGTCGCAATATCGACTAAGCGCATCTCCGCACCGGAGGCGGCCAATAGCTGATAGCTAAGACGGCTGCCATCAGGTGACCACTGCACCCCGGAAATAGTACCCACTTGCGCGGTTACTTCACGTGCCGGATCCCGCCCGATCATCAATCGGCTTATACCTGCGCTAGCGTCCACATACGCAAGTTCTCCAGACGTCGACAAAGACGGAGAATAGGCATTGCCTTCAGTCTCAGTAACTTGTGCGAGCTCACCATTCTTAACTACCCAGACGTCATAAGTGCCCGCTCGATCCGAGCTGAACACAACACCACCATCGCCATATTGTGGTTCACGATCGTCATAGCCATCCATCGTGAGTTGGCTTGTTTCCCTAGTTTCGAGATTATGCTCCCATATGTCCCAGTTACCCCCTCTATAGCCATGGAAGACAACCTTGCTGCCATCTGTGGAAAGCTGTGGCTCGCGCGCGTCAAAATAGGCATCAGTTAGAGCAGTACCAGTGCCCGACCCATCGAGACTGAACAAACGGCCTTGTAGGCTAATGACACGCCGATCTCCGGCTGCAGTCACCGCCATGTTTGTGCCCTCGGTAACGACCGCAGTGCGCACATCAACGGATACTGCGTTCGTTGTTTCAGAGGAAGGCTCTGCATTGGTCGTCTCTACCGGCGCGCTGCACGCACTCACTAAAGCGAAATTAAAAACAAGAAGCGTGGTTGCAAATTTTTTCTGACGCAAACCCCTAACCCCCAGTCTGATCGCTGAGGTCCGGCGCATGGTGAGACGGCATCGCTGTTTGACCCTGAGCTTCTTCCTGCATGGCTTCTACTGCCTTTTCGTTCTCCATAATCTTGGCCATCACAGCCGCTCCAGCCCGATCGAAAGATTCTCTATTCTCGATGACGTGACGCTGTGACTCTCGGTACCCATCCAGCATGCCGTTTACCTCTGGAATCACATACCTTGCGACAAGATCCCAGCTGCGCAAAGTGTCTTCGCGATTAGCCCAATCGTGTGCAAATCCAATGACTGTGCCGAAGCCGCCGGTCAGCTCACGCATCTCACGAATCGCTTTGATTAGATCATCCGGAGTACCAACGATCGCACCACCGCCTTCGACGGAAGCCTCTTCCACCGCGGCATCTGGCGAACTATAAGCCTCCGCTCCAGGTCGCATCAGCGTGCCGACTGTATATTCATTGTGCCAACGATATAGCCCGTGCTTGGCCTGCTGTTGTGCTTCTTCCTTGGTCTCTGCAATGTGCCAAGACATAACCACACGCCAATCATCCCTTATGACTCGATTGTTGTTCTTAGCAGCAGAATCTTCCGCAAAGGCCCACTGATTAGGTAGGGCTTGCAGACCTGCGGTAGACATCGAACCGATCGATAAAACCCCAGTGCCATGTTTGCCTGCGAGTGTCATACCGGAAGGACTGACCATGGAGGCAACTGCAAACGGCATATCGTCTTGCAGAGGTAGGAGCTGTAGGCGTGCATCGTTTAACGTGAACCACTCAGATTCATAAGAGAACCTGTCTTCGCCATTTAACAAACGTCGAATCACGCCAATGGCTTCGTCTTGGCGATCGCGCAAAATCATAGGATCTAAACCCAACGTATGTGCATCTGACGGCAAAGCGCCTGGCCCTGATCCGAATATCACACGACCTCGAGTCATGTGATCCAACTGCACAAGTCGCTGCGCTGTATTAAACGGATGGTGGTACGGCAACGAGATGACCCCAGTACCTAACATAATTCTGTGAGTACGCTCACCAGCGGCGGCCAAAAATAGCTCTGGACTTGCGATAATCTCCCAACCCGTTGAGTGGTGCTCTCCGCACCAAAACTCGTCATAACCCAAACGGTCCAGATGCTCTGCAAGCTCGAGATCTCTCTGCAATTGCAGCGTCGGATTCTCGCCTATCGGGTGGTGCGGTGCGATAAATCCACCAAATTTCAAACGACCCATACCCACATCTCCTAGTTGTTATGCGCGAATTTAAACACATCACCGATTTGTTACCATCATTAACCAAACCAAGCTCTATCGGTCGCGCGAATGAACTTCACAGCCTTCGCTGAGTCATATTTGATCCCACACGATCGTCGCAACGACCGCTTTACCCGGCTATTCGTTTATCTATGTAGTGCCGCGACCATAACCGCTTTCGTCGCGGCGGCCATGACTTGGTTTTATGGCTATCCAACACTTGGCGGACAGATTGGTCTCGCAGCGCTAACGATACCCGTGGCTTTTCTGCTTTTGCGTATCTCTCCGATGCCGCAATTGGCGGGCCATTACCTGGCGACAAACATCTTCATTCAAACCCTCCTTTTTGCTGCGGACCCAGCCGTTGGTGTCATCACGTTAATAGCTGTCGCTGCAGCAGCCCCACTCTTGGGAAAAACAGCTGGTCAGTTCTGGTTGGCGGTCGTCGTAGCACGAGCTATCTGGGTTGCAATTACTTCTGAGGTCGAAATAGCAGCCCTGATCGCAGTCGCGGTCTTTGTCGTCGTGACTGTGACCGAGAGATCACGTGAGCAGGCGTTGCGTCGGGCACGAACCTCCCAACGTACTTCAACTAGCCAAGTGAACATGTTGCGCGACCTTGTGAGTAAATATTTCGATGCATTGATTACCCTCGACGGTCCACAGATCGTGTTCACATCCTCCGGCATCACCAAGCTCTTGGGATACACTTCGGATCAGCTTACTTCTCGCTCGCTAGATGACTTCTTGCACCCAGATGAACCAAACGCAAATCACATCATCGGCATCGATATGGCAGCGCGTCGACTGGAGCTTAGGTTGCGCCATGCTGATGGCCGCTGGTTATGGGTAGAGGCCTACATCGCCCCCGACATCGTCAAACAATCAGCCCACAATCGCTATTTAATCCTGCGTAGCTTCGAGCAAGAAAAGAAAGTTGGGGACCAACTATTCCAAGCACAGCGTCTTGAAAGCATGGGGACTATGGCAGCCGCTGTCGCGCACGACTTTAACAACATGTTAACCGTTGTACTTGGTCAAGCAGATGATCTTCCTGACGGGCCAATCAAAACAGAAATAACACGGGTAACAGGTCGGGCGGCAAGCCTGACTGGCAAACTCCTTACCTTTGGTCACGGCCAAAGAACCTCCGAAGCGATTGTGGATCTAAGCTACCTCATGCGTGAACAGAGCGACCTCCTCCAACACGCACTCAATCGCAGTTTTATGTTGATCGAGGAGTACCAGAAGGAACCGATGTTAGTTCGCATCTCGGAATCTCAGTTTGAGCAAGTGCTCGTCAATTTGGTCAACAATGCTCGGGAATCAATGCCGGATGGCGGCGAGCTAGAAGTGGCACTGCGTGGCGTGGAAATTGAGCACGGTCATTTCGCCAGACTCGAAGTTCGGGACACCGGGCAAGGCATGGATGAGGAGACTAAGAACCGTGTCTTCGACCCCTTCTTCTCAACCAAAGAACGCACGCATTCTAGTGGCCTAGGTCTGTCATCTTGTTACGGCATCATCCATCAGATCGGTGGCCATATTGAAGTCGAAACAGAAAAGAATGTGGGTACCAGTTTCAAAGTCTACTTTCCAATCGCAGAGATGCTCGACCACGAACCTCAGTTGGAGGTAATCGATAATCAAGCATCCGTTGTGGTCGTTGATGACGACCCAGCAGTGTTAGGCGTAATACGCAACGCGCTGCTAAAAGCTGGCCATAGCGTGCGTGCATTCACAGAGCCCGAGGCTGCCATAGAGTTTTTCAATCGCTCGAACACATCAGTACTCGTCACTGATGTCATTATGCCCGGGACAAGCGGATCAAATCTTGCAGCCAAACTGCGTTCTCAAGCACCAAACTTGCCAATCCTCTTCATCTCCGGCTTCACAAACGCCGAGCTCGATCACTGGCAAACCGACGAACGCACCTTATTCCTCGCGAAGCCCTTTCGCGGCACCGAAGTTGTACAACGCGTTGAACTACTTTTGGGTACACTCCCACCCAATGCGGTCCAAGACGAACTTTTTGCACATATTTGACAGAGGGTTAGTTGCCTCGGTTGCGTATGTCGCTAAAATGTCCGCTTCGCACGCAACTCCTCATTCACTTGTCATTCACTGCGTTGCCATCCAAGCCAAGAGGTACAACAACCAATGTCAGAGACTATCCACCATCGCCTGATCGTACTTGGTTCAGGTCCGGCTGGTTATACCGCCGCGTTGTACGCCGCACGCGCCAACTTAAAGCCTGCGTTGGTTACCGGTATTGAAGTTGGTGGTCAGTTAACGACGACAACAGAAGTAGAAAACTGGCCTGGCGGTCATGCCGAGTTGCAGGGGCCGGAACTCATGATGCAAATGGCAGAGCATGTTGAACGATTTGATGCCTTTATCGTTAACGATCACGTCCACACAGCACAAATTCCACCGCAGTCCAGTCAAGGTCCATTTCAACTACACGGCGACAACGCAACCTACACCTGCGATGCGCTGATTATCGCAACTGGCGCATCCGCGAAATATCTTGGCCTACCCTCGGAAGAAAACTACAAGGGTCGTGGCGTTAGTGCTTGTGCTACTTGCGACGGGTTCTTCTACCGTGACCAAGACGTTGCAGTGATTGGTGGCGGCAACACGGCTGTTGAAGAAGCACTTTACCTCGCCAACATCACCAAGAAAGTTTACCTAGTACACAGACGGGATGAACTGCGTGCAGAAAAGATCCTCCAGGACCGTCTGCTTGCGAAACAAAACATCGAGCCACTCTGGAATCACCAACTGGCAGAAGTGCTCGGAGACGACATGGGTGTCACCGGGATGAGCATCGCGGCGAACGACGGCGATCAGAAACAAATAGATCTACAAGGTGTATTTATTGCGATCGGACACACCCCGAATACCGATATCTTCGCAGGTCAACTTGATATGGAAGGCGGTTATATACAGATACATAGCGGCACCGAAGGCAATGCCACTGCGACTAGTGTGCCCGGCGTGTTCGCGGCTGGAGATGTGGCAGATCACGTTTACCGACAAGCTATTACCAGCGCGGGTTTTGGCTGTATGGCAGCGCTTGACGCCGAGCGCTACCTGGACGCTCTTTAAATCAGAATTAGTGTGTCCTAAGACTAGGCTTTCGGACTATAGCGGAGCATTACGCGAGACCCGTCTGCTAGGCCACGCTTAAATCGCGGCCCCCAGGTTCCCCACTCGTTAGTGTACTTCTGCCCAAACTTCGATAACAAGCGAGCGTGCGCCGTTGCATCATCTTCGCGCGTAACATCAGTTGTTAGTGAGGGTAGCGCCTTGTAACGTCCGTCTGAACTTTGCCATTGCCCCTCATCACCAACCCAAACTTGCGCGGTATTGAGGCCCTGCTCCAACGCCTTTGTACGCCAAGCATCGAATGCGGTAACAACTAAAAAGTCAGCTTCATCCGCGACAAACCAAACTTCGGCTTGGCATTTGCTGAGCTCGCCATTGGACTTGAACGGTGACAAATAAATCAAGGGCGACGAGGTGGATGCCTGCGCATTAGTAGAAAAGATAGGCGGAACAATCGCTCCTAAAGCAAGCGTCTGAATGACAGTTCTTCTGGAAAACATAGTTTCTCCCTTTGGCAGTTTTGCCTTTAGTTGAGCTCTGTGACCGCTATCTTGTCGGCGATTTTCTGTGACCAGATCTTAGGACCTTCGATATGCACCGATTCGCCACGGGCGTCAACGCCGACGGTTACCGGCATATCTTTGACTTCAAATTCATAGATCGCTTCCATCCCCAACTCGGGGAAAGCGAGCAGCGTCGACGAGGTAATGGCTTTTGCAACGAGATAAGCTGCGCCTCCAACGGCAATCATGGAAACCGCCTTATTGTCTTTAATGGCTGCAATAGCCTCAGGCCCTCGCTCTGCCTTGCCGATCATACCTGCAAGGTTCGCCTTTTCTAGCATTGCTCGCGTGAACTTGTCCATACGGGTTGCAGTTGTCGGACCTGCCGGTCCGACAACCTCGTCTCGGACTGGATCAACCGGTCCGACGTAGTAAATAAACCGATTCGTAAAATCCACAGGTAGCGGATCACCTCGATCGATTAGGTCGACAATCTTTTTGTGGGCCGCATCCCGACCCGTGAGCATTTTCCCGGAGAGCAATAGCGTGTCACCTGCTCCCCAAGTTTCGATTTCAGCTTGGGTTATGGTATCCAGATTAACCCGCTTCACTTCATCACCCAGCTCGAACTCGATGTCTGGCCATTCCGACATGTCAGGGGGTACGAACTCGGCTGGCCCACTACCGTCAAGTGCAAAATGTACGTGGCGGGTTGCTGAACAGTTAGGGATGACTGCCACTGGTTTATTAGCAGCATGGGTTGGGTAATCTTTGACTTTCACATCCAGCACGGTCGTTAAGCCGCCCAGCCCTTGGGCGCCAATTCCGAGCGCATTAACTTTGTCGAACAACTCCAGCCGCATCTCTTCGAGATGATCATTGGCGCCACGCTCTTTCAAGTCATGCATATCGACGGGATCCATCATGCTTTCTTTCGCGAGGAGCATCGCCTTTTCAGGCGTACCACCAATACCGACACCAAGGATTCCGGGCGGACACCAGCCAGCGCCCATTGAGGGAACAACCGATAAGACCCAATCCACGACGGAGTCAGATGGATTTAACATCGCAAACTTCGCCTTGGCCTCGCTGCCACCCCCTTTGGCAGCAACTTCTATTTCAACTTTGTCGCCGGACACTATGCGCGTGTGGATCACGGCAGGTGTGTTGTCCTTGGTGTTGCTCCGCGCACCGTCTGGATCATTGAGCACTGACCCACGTAGGATATTGTCTGGGTTGGTGTAGCCTTGTCGGACCCCTTCATTGATCATATCTTCGAGCGAGAGATCCGCATCCCACTGCACATCCATACCGACGGTGACAAAAACGATAACGATCCCTGTGTCCTGGCAGATCGGTCGTTTACCCAGGGCGCACATACGTGAGTTGACCAAAACTTGTGTGAGCGCGGCTTTGGCGGCTGGCGATTCTTCTGCTTCCCAGGCACCCCGCATTGCTCGTATGAAATCGACGGGGTGATAGTAAGAGATAAACTGAAGCGCGTCGGCCACACTACGGATGACATCATCTTGCTTGATGACAGACATAGATTGTTCCCAAAATACGTTGCAAACTCAGTGTGCAGTTTACTCTAATGTCTACTGATAGGGAGACTGCTCTGACTATATAGGCCATCTTCAGCGCATGCGTAACGTAAAAACTGCTTTTTAGCGTTCACAAGGAGACTCACCGGTATGTCCGTTGCTAAACTCAATTTGTCTGCAGGCAAGCCAAGCGTTTGCAAACAGACCCTTACAGCCAGTCCGATCGTCGGGCTAGGCATCGCCCTCCTCCTCAGCAGCTGCGCGCTAAACCAGACCCATGAACGCGCGCGAGACATTGCCCAAAGACACCTCATTCTCGATACCCACGTCGACGTGCCCTATCGCACTTTCAGGGATCCTGCTGATGTTGGTCTTGCCACCGAGTCGGGTGAGTTCGATTTTCCCCGTGCTGTGTCCGGCGGTTTAAATGCACCGTTTATGTCGATTTATACCCCAGCTGATGTGGACGCAGCGGGTGACGCCTATGACTTTGCAAACGAGGCAATCGATGGCGTAGAGACCTTGATCGCCCGCCACCCAGATAAGTTTGCGCTGGCGACGTGCGCGAGCGATCTCTTTGGCCACCAACAAGCAGGTCTAATTTCTTTTCCGCTCGGCATGGAGAATGGCGGACCAATATCCTCCAATTTCAATAACTTAGAACATTTTTATAAACGTGGTATCCGCTATATCACGCTGTCTCATTCCAAAAGTAATCACATCTCCGACTCAAGCTATGACACGAACGAACGATGGCAGGGACTCTCATCATTCGGCAAAGCGCTTATCCCAGAGATGAACCGGCTGGGCGTGATGGTCGATGTCTCACATATTTCCGATTTAGCTTTTTGGCAAGTGATGGAACTGTCGAAGGTACCGGTGATCGCTTCGCATTCATCGCTACGCCACTTTACGCCCGGCTTTCAACGCAATATGGGCGATGACATGGTGACCGCACTAGCCGAGAACGGCGGAGTTATACAAATCAATTTCGGCTCGTCGTTCATCCACCAAGCAGCACGAGATTGGGGTACAACGCGGATCGCGCGCGCTTTGGCACTGAAAGAGGCGAACAACCTACCCGAGGGTCATCCCGATCTCATCGCCTTCATGGAAAACTACAGCGAAGAACACCCCTATCCTTTTGCCACTCTAGACCATGTACTGGACCACATCGATCGGGCGGTAGCGATCGCGGGTATCGATGCCGTGGGTATTGGCTCGGACTACGATGGCGTCGGTGATACCCTACCAGTTGGATTAAAGGACGTATCAACCTATCCGAACTTGATCTCTGGCCTTCTTAAGCGAGGTTACGACGAAGAAGAGATCGCGAAAATTTTAGGAGGCAATACGTTGAGAGTCTGGCGCGAAATCGAAGCGTACGCCGAGTCTCAAGGCACGAAAACTCTATGCTCAGCCCAATGACTAGTGTTTCAAAGCGATTTTGTCTCGCTGTATTACTAGTCCTATCATCGACAGCACACGTCGAGGCCCGTAACGATCAAGCACCACAGTCAGAAAGCGATGAGTTTCACTTCATCGTTCTCGGTGACGCACAGTTTGATGACACAACAGGGTTCAATCGCATCATTGATCAAGTCCGACGTCTCTACCCTGCCTTCGTCGTCCAAGTTGGCGACCTCATAGACGGCTACGACAGCGATCTGGCTTTGATACAAGAGGAATGGCAGCGTTTTCAAAACCAGATTTCGCCAATTTCTGACATTCCTTACTACGCGATCGCTGGAAATCACGACGTCTACGGCGACAACAAAACACCAGACGCTGATCTAGAAAGGATCTTTGAGGATACCTGGGGTCCGCTCTACTTCAGTTTTACCTATAAAAATGCGCTGATCATCGGTCTTAATAGCGATAGCAAAGAAGCACCAGAACGGGTCAGCGATGAACAGATAGATTGGATGAACGCTATCCTGAGCAAGTCTGACGCTGAACATAAATTTGTCTTCATGCATCGCCCACCGATGCTCATGACCAATGCGCCTGTTTTGCACCAAGCATTCGTTCGGGGCGGAGTTCAGCAGGTGATCTACGGACACCACCACCACTTACATCACTTCGAGCGCGACGGTGTGCACTACACGATGACCAACGCTGGTGGCCGCATGGCCCATCAGGTAAAAGCTGTTGGCGGCTTTGCTCACTTTTTACACGTTACCGTGCGCGGCGACACGAGCTCAGTCGCAGTAATAGAGGCCGACTCAGTCCACCCGCAAGACATGGTCAACCCCGTCGATAACTACGATTTATTCAACCTTGGGCGGTCGTTTGTTGATAGCGAGGTAAAGCTCACACGCCTAACCGAGGCAGACAGTTATGAGTTTTCTCTCAGCCTCAGCAATACCTCACAACGCGGAGTGACCGCATTTATTGACTGCACTTCGCCAGACGAACGCTGGCAGTTGACGCCAGTACAAATTAAGCCCGTGCCACTCGGTCCGGGTGAAACGCACGCAGTTACGCTCAGCGCAACCTACAAACCCACCCGAGTGCCGGAAGGAACACCGGCTTGTACTGTTCAGATTCCATTCCAAACTCGAAGCGGAGAATGGCTCGAGTTCACCGAGCAGGTGAGTACCAAACGTTAGTCGCCGCTGAAAACCGGCATAACTTCCTCGATATATAGTTGCAGGTTGTCCCAATCTACGGGTGGACGGAACGCAATGTTGATGCCTTGGATGCCTGCGTCTTTGTACTTGCCAATAAGGTCTATCGTCTCCTGGACGCCCCCAGTAATTGATCCTCGCGGATCGATATCAGGTGTGCGGTCCGAATTCATGTAGAAGCCCAGATTCACGCTCGTATCTATTTTGCTGAAATCTCGTCCGTGTTTGTCACACGCTTTTTCGAGACGCTCCAACCGATCCGCAGCCAGCTCTGGTGGCACGTATGGCATGTTGAATCCATCAGCAAATCGTGCAGCGATATCGACAGTGCGGACCTTGCCGCGCCCACCAATCCACAAGCGCAACCCGATCGGCTGCGGACTAGAAACCGCACCCTGCATTTCGTAGTACTCGCCCTTGAAATCAACTTCTTGCCCGTCCCACAAGCCGCGGATGATTGTGAGTGCTTCTTCAAGTTGGTCTAGCCGCTTCCCGAGCGGTGGAAATCCGTAGCCAAACTCGCGGAACTCTTCTTCAAACCAACCAGCCCCGATACCAATGTCAGCTCTACCACCAGACAAGTGATCAATTGTCACACCCGCTTTTGCTAGCACGCCCGGATTTCTAAACAGCGCGCAAAACACAAGGCATCCAACCCGCACGTTTTGGGTCGACGCTGCCAGCCCCGCCATGGCGGCGACGCCTTCGAAACATGGATTTTCTCGGTTAGAAAGCGGGTTGGCATAGAAGTGATCCCACACAGATATCCAATGAAAGCCATTATTATCACCCGTGTGCCAAAGGCGTTTTAACTCGTCCATCGATAGATCCTGTGGACCCGCGTGCATGCCTAGTTTCATTTTTGTTCCTTTTCCCAGCGAAATTCCCAACTATTCGCAGAAATTTAGCACGAACCCGATTCGAAAAAAGGCTAAAACTGCTAATCTGCGCGGTTTGATTTAAACGCCTAAACACAATGTCAGACCTGCCCTTTTGGTTCGAACGCGCCTTAGCTACCCCATCCCAACGTGGTGAGGTTAACGTCGAAGGTGCCAATATCGTTTATGAGTCCTGGGGAGACGTCGGCAAACCTGGCATCGTCTTCATTCATGGCAGCAATGCACATCTTGAGTGGTGGCGATTCACCGCCCCCTTGCTGGCCGATGAATTTCGATGCGTCGCCATCGACCTATCGGGGAACGGCGACAGCGATTGGCGCGAGCGTTACACGGGTGAGCTTTTTGCACAGGAAGTTTGGGCTGTCTGTGAAGCGGCTAAGCTAGGTCCGAGACCGTATGTTGTTGGGCACAGCTTCGGGGGTTGGGTCGCTTTAGAAGTCGGCCACCACTTTGACCAACAGCTCGGTGGAATTTTGTTCATGGATTTCACAACCGCACCACCGGAAGAGTTCCTAGAATGGGGTATGCGGGCTGAACGAGAAGGCGTTGAACCAGGCCGCAAACTCAGGGTCTATGAGAACAAAGCCACCGCACTCGGGAGATTTCGTTTTATTCCTGAGCAACCTGGTGTCCATCCCGCAGTACTACGACACATGGCTGAATACGGCTTGAAACAAGTCGAGGGCGGATGGACTTGGAAATTTGACCCTGCACTGTTCGATTACCTGGCAATGGGTGAAGATCAGCGCGACAAGTACGCGGCATTGACTTGCAAAACCGGCCTGATGCTTGGTGAGAAGAGCGAGGATGAAGGCGCTTACTACGCGGAACACATGCGGGAAATCACAGGCGGCTATTTGCCAACGATCACCGTTCCAGGCACCTACCATCACTTGATGTTTGATCAGCCAGTCGCCGTATCGATGGCGACGAAGTTGCTACTTCTAGCCTGGCTGAGAGAAGATCATGAGACCGATATACGAAAAAGCTTAGATAAGACATTATCAGAGGGTTGCTAGCACGACTTGGGGAGACCAAACATGACAGAACTGACCGACAAATTAATCGCAGATTTACAGTCCATCGACACACCAACGGTGTGCAACGCGTTGGAGCTGTTGATACCTGAGCGGCGTGGTTACGGCTTTACTACCCAACCCCTCGTCTGCACTCGTCCTGAACTGCCGCCAATGGTTGGGATTGCGCGAACAGCAGCTATACGCTCGGCACATCCATCACACCTTCGAGGCAAAGAGGCCGGAGCAATGAACGATGGTTATTACGCCTATATTGATGAAGGTCCGAAGCCAAGCATCGTGATCATTCAAGACTTGGATGATGCGCAACGGGGTTATGGGTCGTATTGGGGTGAAGTCAATTCAAACGTCCACAAAGGGTTGGGCGCCTTAGGTGTCATCACCGACGGGAGTGTTCGCGATTTACCCGATATTGCAGATGGATTTCAAATGATGGCTGATCGCGTGGGACCATCTCATGCCTACGTGCATGTTGTCGGATTTGGCGCACCTATCTCTGTGGCGGGCATGCGGGTTGTTTCAGGGGAGCTTATACACGCAGACCAACATGGCGCTGTGGTTATACCGTGGCAAGTCGCGGAGCAAGTACTAGATGCAGCAAAGCAAATAGCAGAACGAGAAGCTGTCATAATTTCCGCCGCGCAACAGCCAGGATTCAGCATCGAAACTCTACGTAAAGCATGGGGCGACGCCGCCGAAGTAAAACACTAAGGATTGCTCCTAGACGCGTATTAGGCAGAGCGAAGCTCACGCACTAACTCTGCGTGCGCTTCTTTGTCAAGCGCATGGACCTTGGTGAGAACGATCAACACCACCATTATCCCGATGGGCACGAGCGTGAGAACACCGTGGATCGCCGCGAGCGCTTCCGGTGTTTGCGCTTGGTTCGCCTGATAACCCGCAAGCCCCAGTATAAGCGCAGCACCAGCGCCGCCGATGGTCTTGGCAAGCTTTTGAAAAAAGCTCGCAGTGGAGAAGATCATCCCATCCGCGCGGGTGCCGTGACGGTGTTCAGCGTACTCCACTGTGTCCGGGATCATCGCCCAACCTAGGACCGCGACTGGCGTGCCACCTAGGGCAACCAAACAACCCCAAAAGAAGATCGCATTCACAGCATCATAAGGGGTTAGGTAGAAACCAATACAAGCCAGAATCGTCATATACGCACCCAGACGTATAGCACCTGCCTTACCAAACTTTTCTGCCAACCATGGCACCGACCAAATCCCTAGCAACATGCAGCCCAACGTCACTCCGAAAAACCAAGAGATGAGACTCGGGTCACCAACATTGTAGATAAAGAAATAAGCGGTCGTCGCTTGGCGCACGGTAAAACTCAGCATGCCGCAGCTGAAGATCCCGATCACGACTAACAAAGGCGGATTCACAAACACGGCTCTGAGACTATCTTTGAGTGGCGGCTTTTCGGCAGCCCGCGGTTGCACAACCTCATCTGTCGTCCAGAACGTTGTCAAAAGTAGGAGTGTCGCAATGACGCCAAACGCCAACATCAGCATCTGAAAGCCTTGAGCTTCAGATTCAAACAAACTAACAAACGGCATAGTGCCAACAGAAACTAGAAAGCCTCCAGCAAATGCGCAACCGATCCGATACGTCGATAGCTTTGTCCGTTCTGCATAATCTGAGGTTAACGAAGCCGTAAGCGTCGCATAGGGAATCGTGACGACGGTGTAGATCAACCCGAACAAAATGTAGGTCGTATAAGCCCAAGTCAGCTTACCCTCAGCATCGAGATCCGGAACTGTAAACGTGAGTATCGTTATCAGGCCAAGCGGGACAGCACCAAAGAGCAAATAGGGACGCATTCTTCCCCAACGGGTGTGCGTACGCTCCGCTATCGCACCCATAACCGGATCCGTCACCGCATCGATTAATCGGGCAACGCCAAACACCCCAGCCGCGGCCACTGCGCTGATGCCGAGTACATCCGTATAAAAATAGAGTAGGTATGTCATCGCAGAGATGAAGTAGAGGTTAATGCCGAAGTCACCTATGGCATAACCTGCGGCAGATCTAACGTTCACTCGCCCACAACCTCTTCGGCCAACAAGGCCTCAATACGATCATTGTCGATACCGAAACTGGCTAGCGTCCTTCGAGTATCCTGTCCGGTGTCAGGTGCCGCATTGTCGAAACGATCCGGTTGCGGGAATGCGGACAGATTAATGGGCGAGCGAATCAAGTTGATCTCGCCTAGCGTGGGATGATCCGCGGGCTTGGCCACACGTAAAAATTTTACCTGCTCATCTTCAAATGCCTGGCCGATCGTGTTGATCGGGCCACACGGCACTCCTTCTGTGTTGAGGCGATCTACCAACTCGGCGACCGAAAACTGTCTGGTGACATTGGTCATATCAACTTTCAGACGATCATTTTTCTGTATGCGATCTTTTGCGGTTGGATATTCAGGATTATTGAATAGATCTTTGGCATCCAATGCATCGCAAAAACGTCGCCACATCACTTCACCGAACGCGGCGATATTGACGTGCCCATCTTCAGCCTCATAAGTCCCCATGGGGACTTGCGTCGGATGATCGTTGCCCTGTTGACCCGCCACTTCACCACTCATGGTGTAACGCGCGCCTTGGAAGTCCAGCTTGCAGAGCATTGCCTCTAGCAGCGACGTGTGTACCCACTGCCCTTCACCCGTGCGTTCCCGATGTAGCAAGGCAAGCAAGATCCCCTGCCCTAAAAACATACCCGCGGACGTATCCGAAATCGCCACACCGACCCGCATGGGACCGCCACCGGGTTCGCCAGTGATCGACATCAAACCGCTCATGCCTTGCATGATTTGATCTACACCAGGTCGCTTGGCATAGGGGCCATCTTGCCCGAACCCTGAAATACTCGCGTAGATGATCCTCGGATTGATACCCTTTATTGTCTCGTAATCAACACGCAGTCGGAATTTAACGTCGCTGCGAAAATTCTCAACAATGATGTCAGACTGTGCTGCTAACTCATGAAATAGAGCTTGTCCTTGCTCAGTCTTGAGGTTGATTGCTACTGATTGCTTGTTACGGTGCAGATTTTGTTCATCAGGCCCTCGCCGTCCGCCGGTCGCCGAGCGCCCACTACCGGTCCGGGGTGGCTCAACTTTAACGACCTCCGCGCCCCAATCAGCTAGCAAACGGACCGCTGTGGGACCCGCGCGCGCAATCGCGAGATCCAAGACTTTTATACCCTCTAGCGGACCTTGCATCGTGCCTCCTAAATTTGTCCTACTTACGTAGGTCGAACTAGTCGACCCGGTAAAGCATCAGTCGCCTCGCCATTGATATACGTCTGCTGACCAGCAACGATCGTCGAGAGGTAACCTTCAGCTTTCTGTTGCAGACGTGCACCGCCCGCAGGTAGGTCATGAACGATTTCTGGTGCTCGAACGCTAAGATTTTCAAAATCAATGACATTGATATCCGCACGCATGCCGGGCTCAAGCGTACCTCTGTCGTTCAACTCAACCGCTCGTGCTGTGTCTCGGGTTTGATTCTTGACCAATGTGGGTAGGTCTATCCGATCGCCTCTGGTTCTGTCTCGACCCCAGTGGGTGATTAGAGTGGTTATAAAGCTCGCATCACATATCGTGCCGACATGGGCACCGCCATCGCCAAGACCCATCACCGTGTTCTCATCAAGGATCATTTCTCGACAGCAGTCGAGGTTATCCTCAGCGTAGTTAGCAAACGGAGTATAGAAAATCGTCTTCCCGTCCCCTGCTGTCATCAAATCGTAAATGTAGGACCACTCGTCCTCGCCAGCGCGCGCAGCTTCGGCCGCAAGACTTTCCGCTGGATCCGGCTCGTAGTTGGGTGGATCAGTCATCAGCCAAACTTTCTTTCCGCCATCCATCAACTTGAACAGTCGTGCAAATCCAGGTCCAGTTTCTTCAGCCAAGATGCGTGCACGGCGTGCGGGATCTTTAAGTGCCGCTAACTTCTCAGCCAAAGGCAGTTTTGTAACCTCCATGAAAGAGGGTCTCGTCGTGAACGGTGACAAAGTCGTCGACAGACCCATCAGTATCCCAATTGCACGAGGTGCAACCTGGCCACGCATCTTGTGACCATCGTCGGTCGCTTTCGCGATTCTAGAGAGAATCTTCTTCCAGCCATTTGGACTCAAACCCTGAGCGAGCGATATCGACATCGGTCGCCCTGAGTGCTCAACCATACCGCGCAAGATCGAAAACTCGTCTTCAAAGTCATCAAAGTCTGAGATCATCTCGAATACGCCGCGACCCGCATTCTTCATCGCACCGGCTAGACCCATGAGCTCGTCTACTTCTGCTTTCAGCGATGGAGTCGGTGCCCCTTTCGAACTACGGTGGTTGAGTGTGCGTGAACTTGTGAATCCAAGCGCCCCAGCCTTCATGGCTTCAGTGGTTAGTTTCTGCATGAGCGCGATGTCATCGGCATTTGCGGGTTCTCGATCGGCACCTCGCTGTCCCATGACGTACACACGTAACGCCGCGTGGGGAATTTGAGCACCGATATCCATATCGAACTGACGGCCGCTGAGATAGTCCATATAGTCAGGGAAGGATTCCCACGACCAAGGCAGCCCTTCGTGCAAGGCAACACCAGGTATATCTTCGACACCTTCCATCAACTCAATTAATAGTTCATGGTCAGCGGCTCGAACTGGCGCAAAACCTACGCCACAATTTCCCATGACGACTGTTGTGACACCGTGATGGCTAGAGGGCGACATACGATTCGACCAGGTCGCCTGGCCATCATAATGTGTATGAATGTCGACAAAGCCAGGCGTAACCAGCGCACCGTCTGCATCGATCTCCTCAGCTGCATGCCCGCTGACCTTGCCTACTTCGACAATCAATCCGTCACGAACCGCAACATCCGCACTCCGTTCAGCTTGGCCGGTACCATCTACAACAGTTCCACCGCGCACGATTAGATCGTAGTCACTCATATCCTTCGCTCCCTCTTCAGTGTGCCTAGGACTTGTTTTACCACACTCCCTACCAACCACACTACCAAGACCTTGATCTCCCGTTACAATGGCACCATCTCAGAGAGGACTTGTTATGCGCAAAGCAGCAATCATTCTAATTGTCGTGGGTGTCGCCGTCGTCATCGCCACGAATTTGTTTGTGGACAGCCAGCCCGAGCCTGTGCCACCACCGAGCCGCGATGAAACAACCCTGCGCGATACGACATCTGGCACTGTTGTCGGATTTCGGGACAAAGAAGGCGCTCGATCATGGCAAGGCATCGCTTTTGCTAGGCCACCTGCGGAAGATCTTCGCTGGCGAGCCCCGCTACCACCTAGCCCCACAGACGAGACGTTTGAGGCGCTCGCACCAGGAACTCTCTGTCCGCAATTCTCATCCGCTCTTAGCGGTGGCGACCAACAAACCTCAGGCGGGGTGGTTGGTGACGAAGATTGTCTTTACCTAAACGTATGGTCACCGCCAAATGCAGTCGATTTACCGGTAATGTTTTGGATCCACGGCGGTGGCAATACCATTGGCCACGGCGGCTCCTACAACGGTTCAGCGCTCGCGGCACAGCGAGAGGTCGTCGTCGTGACTATCAACTACCGGCTCGGTTTGATGGGCTGGTTCGCCCACCCCGCCCTACAAACTGGAGATCCTCTAGACGACTCAGGTAACTACGGCACGCTCGATATCGTCCGCGCCTTAGAATGGGTACAAGCCAATATCGGGGAATTCGGCGGTGATCCGGCTAACGTTACGGTGTTCGGCGAATCAGCAGGAGCGTTCGACACGCTTGCAATGATGGCTTCACCCTTGGCAAAGGATTTGTTCCACCGAGCGATCGTCCAAAGCGGTGGATTCGAACCAGAGCCAATGCCACGCGCGCAGAACTATGAGAGCGAAGATGGACACCCGTTCTCAGCTCGAGAAGTGCTTGCGAAGATGTTAATCGCAGATGGCGTCGTACCCAATCACGACGCAGCTGTTGATCGACAATCCAGCATGAGCGACCGCGAGATAAAGGACTACCTCTACAACAAGCCCGTCCAGGACTTTTTTAGAATTTTCGATGCGGCCGGTTTCGGGATGGTTAATGTTCCCGCAAACTTTGGTGATGGTCATGTCTTGCCCGCCATGACGACAGAAGAGATTTTCGCGAACGCGGACAACCACAACGTGGTCCCAGTCATACTCGGTACAAACCGCGACGAGACTGCACTCTTCATGGTTAGAGACCCCCGATACACCGAAAACTGGCTCGGCTTCTTGCCGCGCTTAAAAGACGAGGAATCCTATCTCCGCATTGTGAAGTACGGTTCCAAATCCTGGAAGGAACGTGGCGTTGACAGCCTTGCTAACTACATGTCTAAGGCAGGCAATAAAGACGTTTATGCCTACCGTTTTGACTGGGACGAAGAACCTTCACAAGGCGGTTTCGAATTATCAAAAGCGCTGGGGGCTGCTCATGGATTGGAGATTGCTTTCGCCTTTGGCGATTTCGAAGGCGGTATGGGACTCTCGTATCTCTATCCCGGAGATGATGGACAGATGGCACTTGCTAAGAGCATGACATCGTACTGGACCGAGTTTGCTTACAACGGCAATCCTAACGCCGGTCGTGATGGTCAGGAAACGAGCTGGTTGTCTTGGGGTACTGACGGCAAAACATCGATTATTCTTGATACACCCAACGATCAGGGTATTTTCATGGACAACGAAGTTGTCACTATTGAGAGCCTGAAGGCAGAATTAGCTGCAGACACCGGGTTTACTGACACCGCTACACAATGCGGACTCTATGTGCGGAGCTTCAGACAAGACTTCAACCAGGCAGAGTACGAAGCGCTGAACGACGAGTGCGCGTCGATCCCACCCTCACAGTTTGCCGGTTTCTAGTCTTATAGATCGACCGGCCAACTGGCGCTCCGGCTTAAATCATAAGAACGCTAGACAACAGCAGGATCGGCAAGATCTTGCCGTGGTCCGACGTTCACCTCATTGCCAGGACGCGGGTTGGCTGGGATATTCTGCGCGAGCAACAAAGAACAGACCGCGAAACCCGCACCGATATAGAACACCATCGAGTTCGAATTGATCCACACGTAGCCCAATACAACCGGGATAATCACGGCAGCAATATGATTGATCGTGAACGAAACACCGGCACTGCTGGCCATATCTTTGGGATCCGCGATTTTCTGAAAATAGGTACTCATTGCGATATAGAGCGCGAAAAACATGTGATCGATCACATACAGAGCAGCAGCTATGTGAGGATGTTCAACCAGTCCATAACTCACAAAGACAATAATCAATCCCACGTACTCAATAGTGAGGGCTGTACGCTCGCCAACCCGACGAATGAGCTTGCCTATCTTCTCTGCGAAAAAGAAGTTGAAGCCGTAGTTGATTAAGAAAAGGAGCGTAACTTCCGCTGCTGAGTAGCCAAACTTCTCTACCATCAGAAACGCGGCGAACACTGTGAAGATCTGGCGCCGCGCGCCTGAGAAAAACGTCAGTGCGTAGTAGAGCCAATATCGCTTCCTCAAGATAATCGTCTTGTTCTGTTCTGCCGCCATTGGGAAATGCGGAAATCCTAACCACATCACGATCGCCAAACTCGCGCATATGCCACCAGCAATAGCAAAGTTCCAGACGTAGTCCAACTGCAGCCACTCAAGCAAGAGCCACAAAATGCCATAGACGATGAGCGATGTGACGGACCCTACGGCGATCAGGCGTCCAAGCATTTGTGGCGCCTCGTCGTGAGAAAACCACTGCAACGACAAAGACTGTTTTAACGCTTCAAAGTAGTGAAATCCGATCGACATCAGAACAGTGGTGCAATAGAGACCTATCACAGACGGGAAAAAACCAGTTAGCGCTGTGCCGATACCCATGAGCGCAAGCGCCACCACTGCGAAAGTTTGTTCGCGAACGATTAAGAGGATGAAGACAACGGTGAAAGCTAGAAATCCTGGAACCTCGCGAAGGCTATGCAGCCAGCCAATTTCTATACCGGTGAAATTCGCACGCTCTACGACAAAATTGTTAAGCATCGCCGACCAGGCATTGAACGCGATAGGCATCGCGATCGACATCAAGATCAGAAGGTATAGAGGGGTACGGAAACGCGAGAGGTTCAAAATGCCCTCGTTACAGCTACTAAACGACTAGAATAGAGGGTTTTGGTCTAACTGCCTACATGCTGCAAGAAGTACTCACTGTTGTAACACCTGTGTTCGTGATAGCGCTGATTGGCTACACGTGGGTTAAACGCGATTTACCCTTCGACAACAACACCGTTAGTACTCTAGTCATGATGATCGGTAGCCCCTGTCTGATCTACTCCTCGCTTACAACAAATACACCCGCATTCGCGGATCTCTTTCTCATGGTGGGCGCCGCGTTATTATCGATCGGGGGCGCACTGCTGATCGCATGGATCATCCTCAAACTCTTGGGTTGGCCAATAAAAACGTTCATGCCCTCTCTCGTTCATGCCAATTCAGGCAACATGGGTCTGCCCCTAGTTTTGCTCGCTTTTGGCGAAGAAGGTCTTGCCCTTGGTATGGCAGTCTTCTTTGTGAACTCGATCTCTCAATTCACAATCGGGCTCTCAGTCTCCTCCGGTTCGTTCAATCCAACGCAGTTGTTACGACAACCCGTTATCTGGGCCGTTTTGTTGGTTCTGCTCGTCTTAGGGTTCGAACTCCAGCCACCGCGCTGGTTCAGCGAGACCACCAAGCTGCTTGGCGGTATTACGATCCCAGCCATGTTACTCATGCTTGGCACATCACTTGCGCGCCTTAACATCTCCTCAATCAAACAGACGCTTACTATTTCGGTGCTGCGCTTATCGATGGGCTTCGGTCTGGCCTTAATCGCGATCGAAGTATTTGGTCTTACCGGGATTGCGGCCGGAGTTATTCTGATCCAATTCGCTATGCCCTCAGCCGTCTTCAATTACGTTTTCGCAGAACGATTTAATCGAGACCCGGACAAAGTGGCAGCGGTCATTCTACAGAGCACATTGCTGAGTATCCTAACCCTGCCCTTTCTAGTGGCTTACGCGTTAAGCAGAGCTGGAGTTTAGTTGGTCTGCGATCGCAGCTTAAAAACAAACGAGCCATGCGCCGATAACTGCCGTTCATCGTCCGGGCCAACCAAAAAAGTCTCACCACGCAGTGTTGCCAAGCGGTGCGAACGACTGACAATTTCTACACGGGCAAACAATCGGTCCCCTGCACCTGCACCGCGCACAAAGTGTGTGTCCCCATGAATCGTTACGCCACTGACTCCTGCCGAGCGGAGGGCGTAGGCACACGCCGTGTCCATGACTGCAAAAGCAATCGACCCGTGAGCAAAACCTTTGGCATTGATAAGTTCGTCCGGTACATCGCAAGTGAGCTCACAGACCCCTTGATCGATGGTCACCATTTCAAGCCCGAAGGTCTCCATGATTCCTTGGTCGGCAACCAGACCACTCTGTATTTCTTCCGAAAGACTATCCAAATCAACCATGCATCGTTAACCCACCAGACGCTGAAATCGTCTGTCCTATAATAAAGTCAGCATCGTCACTCGCCAAAAAGGCAACGATCCCTGCAACATCATCGGCCCGACCCAGCCGTTTCAACGGAATGGATCTGGCCAGGCTCGCGCGAAGTTTTTCACCGGCTTCACCTTCACCAGCAAAGTCCGCGAATAGCGGAGTATCGGATGGTCCTGGGCACACTGTGTTGATATTAATGCCTTTGCGACCGAGTTCTCGCGACAACGTTTTGCCAAACGCGATCATCCCACCTTTGCAGGCTGAGTAGACCGCTTCCCCGGATGAGCCCACACGACCAGCATCCGACGCAATATTGATTACCTTACCCCGACCTTGTTTGAGCATGTAGGGGACAACGTTGTGGTGCATGTTAAGAGGCCCGGTTAAATTTATCGCCATTATCTGTTGCCAAAGTTCAGGACTCGTTTCCATGAACGGCATCGCCTTATCCCACCCGGCATTGTTCACCAAAATATCCACGCTGCCGAATTGATCATTGACGGCGCCAATTGCTTGCTCGCATGCGGCATAGTCGGTGATATCTACACGCCAGGCCTGACCACCGGACAGATCTGCAACAGTCGCTTCTGCGCCAGCATCGTTGATGTCGAAAACTGCCACGTGCGCGCCTTCCTCAGCAAGGCGGACAGCCATACCGCGACCAAGGCCACTGCCTGCACCCGTGACGATCGCGACTTTCCCTTTCAGACCCTTCATGGAATACCCTTGCGATTTGTTTGTTTAATAGCAGTTTACTCTAAGAATTGATTAACATGACTCTATGAGAATCTGCACATGGGCACCTACTGTCTTTCAGGGTACGCAAATTGTCTCGAAATCGACACGCCCTACACACATCCCTTCTGGTAGTGATTTGGCGACGGTAACGACGGGTATCGTAGAGCGCTATGAACAGATGGGTGTTTCTGACCTCCTCATTGCACAAAGATGGTGGGGTAACGGTGAAGAAATTGAAGCCTCATCGCTTGACTGCCTGGCCATGACATCACTGTTCGCGACCTGCACCGCAAAGATGAATCTCATCACCGCCATCCATCCTGGCTTTTTCCATCCGACTGTCATTGCTAAATGGGCATCCACATTACAACGCCTTTCAGGAGGGCGATGGTCCATAAACGTCACCAGTGGGTGGAATATGGAGGAGTTCGAACGTTATGGCATCGACCAACTCACCCATGATGAGCGTTACACCCGCTCCAAGGAATTCATCGACATCCTGCGACTCTGCTGGTCTCAGCCAACCGTCGACTATGAAGGACAGTACTATCAGTGCCGGAATTTGGAACTTGTTCCGCAGCCAGAGTTTCCGCTGGATATATTTCAGGGCGGACAAAGTCCAGCCGCAGTCCAAATGGCCGCTGAGAAGAGTGATTGGATGTTCTTAAATGGTGGCTCACCAGAACGTATCGAAGAAATCATCGAGCAAGTGCGCAGCGCGTGCGCGACGACCGGCAGGAAGGTTCGGTTCGCTATGTATGCCCAACCACTCTGCCGTGCCAACGACGGCTTAGCCTGGGCAGAGATAGACCAACAGCTCGCGTCGATCGACCAGCAACTCGTCAAGAGACGCCTGGCTCGAGTTTCCGACGGAGCAACCGGGATGTGGAATAATGCAGATCCGCTCAGCCAGCTAGATACCAATGAAGGCTTTGCGCCTCAATTCATCGGCTCGCCCGAGTCCATCCTCGAACGGATCGCGATGTATCGGGCGCTGGGGGTAGAAATGCTGCATCTGGACCTGCGCGATGAGCTCTTCTGTGCCGAAGTGCTTCCTCACCTATCTGGTTAGCTTCCTCACCTATCTGGTTAAAAGCTACGTTCATCGGTTCGAGCGGGTATTTCGTCGACAATCTTTCGTAATCAATAAACGCGGAGATAGCCAGGAAAACGAGAAGTTTGCTAAACTAACCCTATCGGTCGATTAGCTTGTCAACCGATTACTGCGCCATTCGTTAGCTCACAACAAGGAGATGTTATTTGAGCTTCGCAATGAATCCTGAACAGGTCAAAAGACGGGAGTACCTGGGTCTCGCTGGTCTCGCCGTCGGTATCATAAATCTTGTTGCTGGTCTTACCTGCCTTCTTTATCTCGTCCCAGTGGGGCTTGCCTTGATCGGCTTTGGTACGGCAGCAGGCGTATTTATACTCAACAGAATACCCGACGTCGTCGCCTCACCAGACGAATTCTGGTAAACCCAGATCGCCAGACCTAGTCTGGCGACACTTGGGATCGAGTGGCTAGCGAGTGATGCTCGTGTAAGCCCGATTGATGAACTGTGCGGGGTCACCGTAGATCTCGTCGAACCCTTCTGTAGGCTTAGACGCAGCAACCTCTTCCATGCTTTTACCGCGGTTAGCCAACTTGCTGATCCGTTTGTGCACCGTACTCAACATCGCTATGTACGCCTGCAAGCCTTCATAATCTGATATCTCTCCGTGGCCAGGGACGACAACGGTGTCTTTATCAATACTGTCAAGCACCGCCTGACAAAACGCGATCATGCCAGCCAGATCGCCGCCGTTGTCCGCGTCGATGAACGGATAACCGCGGTTAAACACATCGCCGAGATGGACCACATTGCTGCCTCGGAAAATGACTGCAGTGTCTCCAGTGGTATGCGCCGGACCTGCGTGAAGTAAGTCAACCTGCTCATCATTGAAATGAAATTGCATTGTGTCGTCATAGGTGATCACTGGCAGCGCACTTTTGGGATAGGCTTTCTGTAGGTATTTAGCCGAAACCAAGTTAATGACATGATCGCCTAACATCTTTTCGCGAGAATTCGCCTGGCTTACAAGCCAAGTGCCACCAGGTCCGAGCGCAAGATTTCCTTCAGCATGATCGAAATGCCAATGCGTGTTAATCGCAAAGTCCACAGCGCCCCCACCAATCTCGCGAATTGCATCACCTATCTTTGGCATTAGCTCTGGAAACTGGTCGTCAACAATCATCACGCCTTGAGACCCAATACTGACGCCAATATTGCCACCGCCCCCAAACAGTACGTAAAAATTATCAGTTACCTTCTCTGTTTTGATCTCGATCTTGTCGAAATCCCAGCCGAACGCTGTCAGTAACTCATCCAAATTCAATGTATCGTCGTGTGCCCAAGCTGGCACACACAAAACTCAACGAGCTAATCATGATCAGAGGGGCAGCGGCATCATCAAGTCCGAGATCGCGCGTGAACACACCAAGGTTAAATTGCAACGCGCCAAACCCCATATTTAAAGGCACCAGTGCGAGGAAGGGTAGCCAAAACAGACTAGTCGTTAGAATTTCGCGGGCTGACCATACGCGCATGGACGCAACTGCTTCGCCTGACGCAGAGGTTGATGTCTCCTGAATCGGCGGTTCCCGCCTGAGCACCACAAAAGTTAACGGGATAACCAAGGCAATCGACACGTACATCAGTATCTCGACCGTTTCTCGCCAACCAAACTCAAGCAGCCACCCAGCGACCAACCAAGGAAAAATGATCCCACCGAGACTCGTCCCCATTGCGGATATACCGAGGGCAAGTCCACGTTCAGAGTGGAACCACTTTGCAACGAGAGTCTGGGATGCGAGTGTCCCCATCATGACTGTCGCCAAAGGCATGAAGGTGCTGTAAATAAGCCAAATCTGCCACAGGGCAGTACTGCGTTGGACCAAGAAGAGTCCCGCCCCAAATATCACTGCCCCGGCGAGAATGACCCAACGCAAAGGAAACTGATCAAGCACTCGGCCTAGAATAGGGCCAAAGACCCCCATACCGATCTGCATCACGGAGATCGTTATCATGACATCGCGGCGAGATGCGCCGAACTCATCCAACCAAGGCAGTGAGAACAAGGCGAAACAGTAGACCAGCACGCCAACGCTCACTGCCTGGATAACCAGACTGTAAGCAACAACTACCCAACGGTATGTATTAGTGGCGAGCGCCACTAATCGGGCAAACTCAAAATTCTCTTCGCAATTATATTGAGTTGTACCTCAGTGGTGCCACCCTCAATCGAATTAGCCTTCGAGCGTAGCCACGCGCGGGTCTGCGTTTTTTCTTCTTCAGAGAAAGTATCGCCTTCCCAGCCGAGGAACTGGGTGCCCATCGCATTCGCCAACAATTCGTACTTGTTTTTGTTTTGCTCTGTTCCGTATAGCTTGAAAAAAGAGGACAACGCGCCCGGTGCGCGGCCAGTCTCCGACTCTTCCATGGATCGGCGCATGGTCAGTGAAAATGCACGATCGTTCACTCGATGCGAGATGATCGAGGTACGCAACGCTGTGTCAGCAATCTTCCCCGTGTCATCTTCGCCGACATATTCCTTCGCAAATTCTTCCAGGGAACGTGCCTTCTGACCACCACCGATCCCGCCGATCGAAGAACGCTCGTACTGCAACAGACGTTTGCCGACCGTCCAACCTTTGTTGAGCTCATAGACGAGATTGCTCTTTGCTACTCGCACCTGGTCTAGAAAAGTCTCACAGAACGGCGACATCCCCGATATGAGTAGGATGGGTTTTACAGATACTCCCGGCGTCTCCATGTCGAAGAGCACAAAACTGATACCTTCGTGCTTCGGTGCATCTGGATCGGTACGTACGAGGCAGAACATCCAATCAGCAAAATTGGCCCCAGAGGTCCAAATCTTCTGACCTGTGACTAAGAAATCATCACCATCGTCTACCGCGGCAGTACGCAGACTTGCCAGGTCGGAACCCGAACCGGGTTCACTGTAACCTTGGCACCACCAGATCTCACCGGAAGCGATCTTGGGTAGGTGTTCAGCTTTTTGCTCATCGGTTCCGTACTCTAGAAGCGCTGGACCAATCATGCTGATGCCCATGCCAACGTGCGGAGGGCGTGCATTGACACGACGCATCTCCTCTTGGAAAACCACAACCTGATTCTTATCTAGTCCGGCACCACCATATTCTGTTGGCCAGCTCGGCACCGTATAGCCTTTCTCTGCGCAGCGATCCATCCACAATTTTGTGTCCGGGTTCTTGAACTGAGCTCTGCGACCGCCACCGGGTGTTTCATCAGCAGGCATTGGTGTTCGCATTGACTCTGGACAATTCTCCTCGAGCCAACCACGGACTTCCTCTCTAAAAGCCGCCGTATCCGCCATGCTTATCCCTCCGAAAAACCAGTGATTATAAAGTCGCTTGGCCGATGATGCGAAGCTGTTATAACTCGCGTACTAATCGGATACCTCTGTCGCCATTCGGACTAGCCGCGGCATTTCGGTAAGCGGACTTTGCTTCCACGGCCATGGAGTCCCACGAACCACCGCGGATACCGCGTGATGGACAGCCACCCTGCTCCGACGGTGAGCCGTCGGATGGGGCTGAAGCGTAGACAGTCAACCCGCAATCGAGCACCCATTCGGAAACGTTGCCGTACATGTCGTATAACCCGAATGTATTTGGTTCATACGACCCGCCCGGCCCGGGCCGTACCAGTCCATCGTCACACCCTATGACGTCCCACTCGCGATAGCGTTTACGTGCAGAAAGGTCTGCCACATTGCCATAAGTGCATAGATCTAAGGGGTCGTTGCCAAAAAAGTAATCTGTGCTCGTCCCAGATCGCGCGGCATATTCCCACTCAGCCTCGCTCGGCAAGCGGTATTTGTTACCGGTTTGGTCAGACAGCCAATCTGCGTAGGCCTCTGCATCTTTGAACGAAACATAATTCGCAGGGTGACTTGGATCATCCCTGTCCATCTTTGCGTGCACAGGGTGACCCGTGGCGCCAGTAAATGCCAAATAGTCCGCAACAGTAACTTCGACTTTGGACATAGAGAAAGGCTGAGTAATGACAACCGTGCGTTCCGGTTTTTCCGACAGACTGCCGTTGGCATCGCCCATAACAAATTGCCCGTCCGGCAAGATCACCATTTCAGGCCCCTTGCCACCTCGTTTGAGCGCATCTTGGATGATGCTGCCAGGCTTGACTTGCATGGCCTTGAGGTTGAATGAGACGCTCGCGCCGTTGGCGCCCATCGTGATTCGTTTGTGCTCTGTTCGATGCCCGGGCGCTCGTGCGCGCACCTCGACTCGACCTGTCGGAATTCGCATCGCTTGAGAATAAGTTTTGCGTTGCGTACGGCCACCGTCATCGTAGATAACAAGCAGTTCCGCCCCAGCAGGCTTGGCACGCACTCGAAGATCGGCAAGTTGACGCTGGAGCGAAACTTGGTGGAAGTTCTCACCGTAGCGGACTTTGTACCGAAATTCTTGGCTTGCATAGCCACTTCTACTGATCCGAATCGCGTACTCGCCCATTCGGATACGCATTCTGGGTTCGTATTCATAGTCTTCGCCCACAAACTCTATTTTTGCACTGCGCGGGGAAGTAGTGATTGTCAGCGTGCCGTGGGGGTCGATGTTTAGATTGAAGTTAACCTCAAGGTTCTCACCGTGTTTAAGGGTATGTGTCTCCTCCACGATATGCCGTTCTTCTTGACCCATGCGAATCACATGCGGACCAGAGGATGTAGTCAATTTTACTGGCGTGCGGCCTGGCGCGCGTTCGCCGTCCACTTCAACCCAAGCCCCGCGCGGATTTGACAAGAATTCAAACGTACCTTCACCTAGCTCGAATTTGATATGGCGAGTGAGATGATCACCACGCGACAGGTCTATCGCTTCTACGTGACCGGCAAAGTGCGTATGAAGTACCTCTAGCTTATGAGTTCCGGTCTCGAGCTCTAGCCGATCAATAGGGGTCAACCCGCGTTGACGACCGTCAACCCGAACAATCGCACCAGTTGGATCACTCGTAACTGCAACGGTTGCGGTACCAAAAAACTGGTATGCCCAAAACAAGGAGACAACCGCAACCACGCCAAGGCCAATTTTCGCATTGTTGTTCACATCAGTTGTTTCATAGGTTGTTTCATAGGTTGTTTCATAGGTTGTTTCATAGGTTGTTTCATAGGTTGTTTCATAGGTTGTTTCATAGGTTGTTTCATAGGTTGTTTCATAGGTTGTTTCATAGGTTGTTTCATAGGTTGGTGGTTGTTCTGTTCAGATTGTTCATAGGGTGTAATGGTCCCCTACCGCCATTCCACTGTCCAGCAAGCCAGTATCGACTCTTATCCCAAACCTCACTTACACTGGTTCTTTTACTCGCTAGGCATGATCCATGTCCCAATCGCCTGACTTTACAGGTTTCCACACACGAGCCGTGCATGCAGGTGCTCGTCCCGACCCCAACACAGGGTCGCGAGCTCAGCCAATTCATCAGACGACAAGCTACGTCTTCGAGGACTCCGAGTCGGCGGCAGCGTATTTCAACCTACAAGAATATGGGAACACCTATTCTCGCATAATGAATCCAACCGTCGCCGCGTTGGAGGAGCGCGTTGCGAACCTGGAAGGTGGGGTCGGTGGCGTTGCCTTTGCCTCTGGACTTGCTGCCCAAAGCGCGGCTCTCTTTACCTTACTGCAACCTGGTGACCACGTGGTGGCCTCGTCCGCGTTATACGGTGGCACTGTTACTCAGTTCAAGCACTTCCTTCGCAAGCTCTCAGTCGAGCTTGAATTCGTTGATCCTGAAGACTTTGACGCGTGGCGCGCAAGCGTTAAAGACAACACAAAACTCTTCTTTGGCGAGACAATCGGGAACCCTTCAGGGGCTATTCTCGATATCGAAGGTCTTGCTAAGGTTGCTCATGAAGCAGGTGTGCCGCTCATGATCGACAACACTTTCGCAACCCCATTTCTTTGTCGTCCATTCGAGTTTGGTGCTGACATCATCGTCCACTCGGCAACAAAATTTATGGGCGGACATGGCACCTCCATTGGTGGCATCGTGGTTGAATCCGGAGAGTTTGATTGGTCGAATGGTCGTTTTCCGATCATTGCTGAGCCCTCCCCGGCTTACCATGGTCTGAAATTCCACGAGACCTTCGGCACGTTTGGCTATCTGATGAAGCTGCGCGCTGAAACTCTGCGTGACCTTGGTGCGTGTATGAGCCCCTTCAACGCCTTCCTTATTGCACAGGGGATTGAGACATTGCCACTACGCATGCGACAACATGTCAGCAATGCCGAAACCGTCGCTACCTACCTCGCCGAGAGCAAAAAGATCACCGCTGTACACTACGCGGGCTTGAAAGGCGCCAGACAAGAGGCGCTGGTGAAGAAATACCTACCGAAAGGCGCTGGGGCAGTCTTTTGCTTCGATCTAGCTGGTGGCCGTGATGCTGGGGTCAAACTCATTGAAAATCTTCATCTCTTCAGCCATCTGGCTAACGTCGGAGATGCAAAGAGCCTCGTCATCCACCCGGCGACGACGACTCATCGACAGCTTAGTGACGAGGAACTCGCTGCCTCTGGCATCGGTCCAGGCACAATCCGTGTTTCAATTGGGATCGAGGACTCAGACGACCTAATCGCCGATTTGGAACATGCGATCTCAAAACTCTAGCACTGTTGAAAAGATCTATAAATAAGGAATCACCTATGTCTTCGTTCGCCGAATGGCAAAAACCAGAAGCCATCCTAAAAGCATTGCACACCAAACGCGTTGCGGTCGTTGGACTATCCTCCAACGAACTTAGGGCCAGCAATTTCGTTAGTTACTACCTCTCACGCAATGGCTATGAGGTCGTACCTGTTAACCCGCGCGAAGAAACGGTTTTCGGACTAAAAAGCTACGACAGCGTGGCAGACATTCCTGGCGAGATCGATATCGTCGATGTCTTTCGCGACCCGAGCGCCGTGCCAGAAATTGCGCAAGATGCTGTGGCTAAGGGCGCAAAATACCTGTGGTTACAGTTCGGGGTTATCAGTCCAGAAGGTGTAGCTATTGCCGAAGCAGGTGGGGTTGAGTGCATCGTTGATCAGTGCATAAAGATCGAACACGCCCGTTACATGGGGCGTATGCATTGGCTCGGTTTCAATACAGATCGGATTTCGGCCCAGCGCTAGTAACTGATACTCACTGCCAACGCTTGCTCCTCTGTTCAAGGGTCACGCGCCTATTGTCCTAAATTAGGTTTTGCGCCAAGCTCATCAGCCATCCCACCTAAACAGGATGTCTGTTATGTCTAGTCTTGAACGATTCCAAGCCTACGCCGATGCATTCGAACAAACTCTTGCCGACGACAATTGGCAGCGGTTGGAAGAGTATTTCACGCCAGATACTTCTTACGACCCAGGGGATGGGACCGTAGCAGTCGGTCGCGAACAAGTGCTTACAAGATTAACGGACGGGGTGAATGGACTAGATCGCCGTTTTGATTCGCGCGCCCTTTCTGCCACCGAACCTAAACTAGACGGCGATACTGTGTCGTTGTCCTGGCAACTTACGCTAACCAAGGACGGTGCGCCTGACCTGGTTTTGAGTGGCGCGGAGCATGCGACATTTAAGGATGGCGCAATCAGCAAAATGCAAGATGTGTTCGACGACGGTACTGGCGAGAGCCTAACCGCTTGGATGGCGGCACACGGAGATTTGCTGACGTCTTGAGTCTACACCCACAACGGCTTCGTCCGTTTAGCGGTTGTGTGAACAACAGAAGCAGGTAAAGTCACAACTCTATCTCGACCCGGAGAAAATATGGATATGCGCTTCTTGGTCACGTTAACTTTGCTTGTTCCGGGCTTTGGAATGGCAGCAGAGACGATCTTACCCGGCCTGTATGAGACTACTGTCAATACAGAAATTAAGATGGGCGCAATGGAGCTTCCACCTAACACCGCACGCCAGACAACTTGCATTACAGCCGAGGATGTCGCGAACGGGCCACCTGTACCACAACCGGGCGACGCGGACTGCGATGTTCAGAAGTACGAGTTTGGCAACGGTAAGCTAAATATGGAAATGGTCTGTTCGATGCAGGGTGGTGAGGGTCGAATGATCGGAACCGGCTCATATACGAACGATAGCTATGAGATGAATAACCTATTCAAGATGAAAACCCAGGGGATGGAAATGGAAATGAAATCCGTCGCTCAAGGTCGTCGTATAAAAGACTGCTAGCTTGCTGGTTTCAGGCCAATCGATCTAGGCGATGGCATCCTTGACTGCTTTGCAGGATGCTTCGACCGCTTCAGTCAGATCTTGGCGCCGCTCATCTCCTACACTCTCAGAAAAACAAAAGCTCAAACGCAACTGATCGAGACCCGCTCCCGGGTTTCTTGCCTTCGCATCTTCTGGATAAAAGTCGTACATCGGGATTACGACAATGCCATGGTCAGCGACTAGCGATTCAATGAAGGCATCGTCCGTTTGTACTTTGTCCGTTTTGAATGTGAATACAGTAAAGAATCCAGCACCAGGATGAGTCCAACTGAAGTCTTCCGGAAACGCACCTAGCTCGCGCTCCAGAATGTTCAGCATGATTTCGCGATTCTCTCTGTAGACGACCAACTTTCTCTCCGCCAGGGGCCACATGCTGTGGAGCAGTTCAAACTCACCATCGTCTGTCTGGTTGTGTAGGAGCGCTTCAAACCCTCGAAGTGCGCCGGGGTTTTGGAACAACAGGTCCGAACTCGATTCAGTTAGTGCCATCTCCGAGAGGCTGACTTCTTGCCCATCTGCTATTTTAAGTATGGCTTCACTGTAGAAAAACCCTACCCGCGGTCCAGGAAATCCAATCTTCGATCCCGTAAACAAGTGCACTGTCTGCTCTGGGTCAAGCGCAAAAAAGGGTTGCGGTCTCGATGCCGCATCCGCGTAATTGATGTAGACGTACGGCGCGTCCTCAACAATCAATATGCCTTCCCGCTTGGCGATACCGAGAAGTTCTTCTCGACGACGTTGTGAGAATGAAAACCCAGCCGGATTATGTCCGTCTGGTACGGAGTAGTAGAACGGTACAAAGTAACCGTCCTTTCTTGCTTGTTCGATTTGGGCTGCGAACTGATCCGGAAGCGCGCCCTCTTCGTCCATGTCGACGCTGTAGATACGCGCATGTTGACAAAGACCTGCACGAGCGGTGAAGCCAGCGTATGTAGGCGCATCTGTGATGTAAGCCACAGGCAACCCTGGACGCTCAGACATAGAGCAAATTAGATTGATACCACCGGTCGCACCAACGGTTGGGATCACCCTATTGGGATCAATTGCGACCCCCCAGTCACGACCATAAACTTCCGCAAACGCTGTTCGTGCCGAGATTGGACCAAGCGTATCGGTATAAGAGTACGACTCGCGAAGATATTCAGGCACCTGGGATTCATCGTTTAACCCTTCCTGGTCTTCCAAGTGCGCAAAGTACGCTGCTTGATGGCGTAAAAAGTCACGTGGATCTGTAACCTCAGGATGTGGATAACCCGCTCCAAGATGATGGATTTTGAGACCCTTTTTCTGCGCAAGATCACGTAGTCCTGGCAACGAGGCGGCCATTTTTCGCGTCACCGAAACAGGCTGCAGTTTCAAGTTTGGTGCTTCAAGATTCGCCACAAATTTCTCTGTCGATTAATACTCTACGGGGCAGCGACTGTATGAGCTTTCGTGGTTCGTGTCGAGATCGATCCCATAGGTCTACGTACGAAAAATTACTGTCGCTGAAGTTTGGGCTTAGTGAGGACATGCGACTTGACCATCTTGCCAAACTCACGAGCACGCGCGTGGCGCTCAGCTATCGTCTCTGTATTGTGTCGATCTTCACGCAAGAGTTTGAAATAGCTCTCTAACCGCCTCTCTTCTAATTCACCACTTTCTATGGCGGCGCGAACAGCACAACCGGGTTCAGTTGCGTGGGCACAATCCCCAAACTTACACCCTAGAGCAAGTTCTTCGATATCTTCGAAAACCGCCTGCACTCCGGAATCAGCGTCCGTAATCTGAAACTCTCGCATCCCTGGGCTATCTAGGATCACACCCCCACTCGGCAGCTGAAACAGTGATCTCCGTGTGGTTGTGTGACGGCCTTTGTTATCCCCTTCACGTGAGGCTTGTGTATCTTGCAGCGCTCTACCGGCCAGCGTATTGACGATAGTAGACTTACCCGCCCCAGACGATCCCAACAAGGCGATGGATTGACCAGGACCACACCAACCAGCTAGGCGTGACACGTCGTCTTCCGCCAAAGCATTTACAAGTTCAACAACAAGATCGTTACCGAGCGATTGTGTTTGCTCACGATAAATCTCGGCCTCTGCAGTCAGATCCGCTTTAGTTAGGACAATCACTGGTTGGATATCTTCCTGTCGGACGACCGCCAGATAACGCTCAAGCCTGGCGAGACTGAAATCGGCGTTGCAGGAGGTGACAATGAAAGCCGTGTCGATGTTTGCTGCGATGGGTTGAACTTCACCACTCGGCGATCTTCTTTTAATGAGGCTGACGCGCTCGAGTAGCGCTTCAATCGATTGGGTTTCTGGTTGGATCATTATCCAATCACCCACAGTAGGCCTCTCATCAGCAGGCAAGCTGTACCAACGTCCACCCAGAACAAACTCCGTTTGTCCCTCGACATCAGGCGCGACAATCAAACCACTCCGATGAACCTCGATGACGCGGGTGGGTACCAGCTCATCAGCAAAACCCATCGCTGCCTGGGTTAAGGCATTCTTCCAGCCCAGATCCCCGAGTGCTGGGAGGCGATCTAGGTCCAACCTAAAAATCCCAGCCTAAGACAGGCGAACGCACGTGCAAGGCAGTATCTAGATCCCTAAGCAGTTCATGTGAACCCTCAAGATCATCAGTCAACGCAAGATTTGAAGGGGCGCCAACGCCAAGTACTAAGCGAGTCATTGCGTTTATCGACGCACGCATTACTGGTAAACCAGTCGCGCCCGGCTCGCATCGCTCCGCACTCGCGGCGGACCCTAGCTGAATACGCCAAGAACCAGTAACACCAGCTCCATCCCCATAATCCGCCAACGGATCGGCTATGTCCGCTTCAAACGAAAATTCATCACTAGCTCCTGCAAGAGCTGCGATGCAGATTGGTAGGTCGAGGATTCGTGCCTGCCACCAAGCGAGCGAACGTATATTGCTGGCATGTTTACTGCCGCGACTGATATCTGCGTTGCGCAGGGGACGCTCAAGTAAAATCTGTAGTTGTACATCCGGCGGTTCAATCAGCGACACAGAATAAATCTGATCAGCCAATGATCTCAACAAACCGAAGAGTTCAAGGAGTTGTTCTGGCTCCCTATAGGCGACGAATTTGAGATCATACGGGCCGTGCGCAGGCGTCTCGCCAGGATCTAACCAAACGAAGTGCGTGAGAACCCCACTATCATCCCGATATCCCAAGCCAAAGGCATTTTCGCCAAACCCTATGTCGCCGCGATACACTTTGGCGGGATGCAATGAAACTGATCCGTGTTGGCGATATCGTTGCACTAAGCATTCGTGCATCTCTTCATAATCTTCAACAGTGAGTCGAGCAGCAGTCCTTCTTGGCACGGGTACTGTCAAAGTTCCCGGATCGATGACGAACTCGCGTTCGTAACCACCTGTTCCAAATCCAAGCTTGTCGTAGAAACCTTGATCAAACATGCCAAGGACGGATAAACCACAGCCCTCTTCCTGGGCTCGAATCAGTTGTTGCGCCGTTAATCGCTGGGCGAACGCGCGACCACGTCCAAGATGGCTTGTTGTAACGGCAGTCACGGCAAGCATCGAGATCACACTTTCGTGGATCTGCATATCTGCGGGTACGGTGTGCACGCTACACTCGGGCTTACCATCGACAGTAGCTAACAGCGTTTCACCCGTCGAAAAGAAATGATCCAGTTGTTGGGCGCCGTGTTCATCGTCAACCCAGCCAACTTCCTTCCATATGCGCTTGACCTCATCCAGATCGTCTTCATACACAAACTGTCGAATCTCGTAGTCGCTCACGCGTTTACTGTCCTTGGTAATCGAAGTACTTGTTCAGGTTGGATATTCTGCGGCAAGCGCGAACGAGATCCAACAAATAAAATCAGGCGCCTCGAATTGGCGCAGGAGGTAGCACTGGGCGGCGAACTAGAAAATCTCGCCTCTCCTCAGCCATATCGATCACTGCCTGCTTGTTCACATAGTCAGCGAGCCAAGTCAGCTGCATGCGCGTTACATTCATCAGGTCAAACTCGCCCGCCGAGTTCCGCTCTAACGCTTCTTGGGGCGTTAGCCAAATGCTGTCTACAGTCTCTTTTTCGTCGTGCTTGCCGCGTTGTTTCTCCGGAGCAGAAGCGATGAAGAATCGAGTATCGAAACGACGCGGCCGACCGATGGGAGTTACGAACCTATTATAGAAGTGCACGTGATCTACAGCGAGCTTAAGCGACTCTCGTTCACAGATGTCCAACAAGCTAACTTCGCCCTTGTGAAGCGGAACACGATATCGATCATAGTGCTCATGCACTGCGTCATCGGCGAAGGAGATCAACTCCTTGTCTTTGTATGCGAGTAAGAGACCAGCCTCTTCGAACGTCTCTCGTATTGCTGCGATCCAGAAGCCACGCCATTCGTCGCCAAGAGCGGCAACCTGGGCGGCTTGAGCTTCCGAAGGTCCATGTCGGTATGCGTCATATTTGTGCAGGTGATCATCACTATCGACTCGCCCTCCAGGAAACACATACATCCCTCCAGCGAAACTTGCCTTACTCGTTCGCTTGAGCATGAAGATTTCGTAGCTTTCTGACGCCTCACGCACCACGACAATCGTGGCCGCTGGACGGATCGGTTGAACTGGGTCTGTCAATGTCATTACTTGGCGTCATTCCTTGGCGGAAACGTAGAAGAATACCACCTCTCTCGAGCAACTGATCCCTAGTGCACAGCCACTGGCACACAACCCAGCCAATCAGCTAAGGTAGCCAGCTAGCGGAGGGGATTATGGATAACAACAATTATTGGCGTGCGAACATTCGCCTCATGGGCATCTTGTTGACGATTTGGTTCACGGTGTCTTTCGGGTTCGGAATCTTGTTAAAAGACTGGCTAAACGAAATTCAATTTTTCGGTTTTAAGTTTGGTTTTTGGTGGGCTCAGCAAGGCTCCATTTACGTCTTCATCATTCTGATCTTTGTTTACACCGCCATGATGCGTCGGATTGACAAAGAGCACGGTGTTTCCGATGAGGATGACGAATAGTGGACGCGCAAAACCTCACCTATCTATTTGTTTTTGCTACATTTTCTCTATACATAGGCATTGCGATTTGGAGTCGCGCCGGTTCCACCAAGGAATTCTATGTCGCTGGTGGTGGCGTTCACCCTATAGCGAACGGCATGGCAACTGCAGCAGATTGGATGAGCGCTGCCTCCTTTATCTCGATGGCTGGGATCATCGCCTTTATGGGTTACGACGGCACGGTCTATCTCATGGGCTGGACCGGCGGCTATGTCATCCTTGCGCTTCTCCTTGCGCCCTATTTGCGTAAGTTCGGTGAATTTACCGTCCCTGATTTCATTGGCACGCGATATTACTCAAGCACCGCGAGGATCGTTGCGGTTATTTGCCTCATCATTATCTCGTTTACCTATATTGCCGGTCAGATGCGTGGCGTCGGCATTGTCTTCTCTCAGTTCTTGAACATACCTATCACTTGGGGCGTGATTGTTGGCATGGCAGTGGTCTTTATGTACGCCGTCCTCGGTGGCATGAAAGGCATCACCTACACCCAAGTTGCCCAGTACTGCGTTTTGATATTTGCCTATCTCGTACCGGCGATCTTCATCTCGATCATGATCACGGGTGTGCCCATACCTCAATTGGGTCTGGGCGCTGAAGTGCTCGACGGCTCGGGGCTTTCTGTGCTGCAAAAACTGGACACCACCCTGGTTGAATTGGGATTTGCCCCATACACAGACGGTGCTAAATCGACTATCGACGTGTTCGCGATCACTATGGCCTTGATGATCGGGACCGCCGGGCTACCCCACGTGATCGTGAGGTTTTTTACGGTACCGAAGGTCTCAGACGCGCGTAAGAGTGCCGGTTACGCACTGCTCTTCATCGCCATTCTCTACACCACCGCCCCGGCTGTTGGCGCCTTCGCTCGTTTGAACTTTGTCGAGACTGTGCACAACACCCCTTACACTGAAGTTGCTGGTTGGTTTAAGAGCTGGGAGGACATCGGCTTAATCGGCTGGGAAGACAAAAACCAGGACGGTCGTATTCAGTACCACCCAGGCGCCCCATTTGCCGGTAAACCAGAATACAACGAAGCTCGCAATGCAGATGGATCACGTGACGTCACGAATCTGCCAACCGCTAACCAAAACGAAGTCTATGTGGATCGTGACATCATGGTATTGGCGAACCCCGAGATTGCTGCGTTACCGGCTTGGGTGATTGCACTCGTTGCGGCAGGCGGACTGGCAGCGGCGCTATCGACTGCTGCCGGACTGTTACTCGTGATATCGAGTTCAGTCTCACACGATCTCCTCAAGAAAACGTTCTCCAAGGGATTAAGCGACAAACGAGAGCTGCTCTACGCCCGAATCAGTGCGGCAACAGCAATCGTGATTGCCGGTTACTTTGGCATCTTTCCATTCGGCTTTGTAGCGCAGGTGGTCGCTTTCGCCTTCGGCTTAGCAGCAGCCAGTCTATTCCCTGCAATACTGCTGGGGATCTTTGATAAACGGACAAATAGTCTTGGCGCGATTACTGGCATGGTCGTTGGCTTGTTATTCACGTTTTACTACATCGTGTACTTCAAGTTTATCGCACCGGAATTTAATACGGCAGAGCATTGGTGGTTTGGGATATCGCCCGAAGGTATTGGGATGATCGGAGCGATTCTCAATTTCGCAGTTGCGATGACGATATCGCGACTAACGAAGCCTGTGCCGGATAAAGTCCTTGAGCTGATAGAGAATATTCGGGTACCGCGTGGTGTTGAGACGCCACACGACCACTAGCTCGGTCTAGTTAGTGTCTGTCCATGCGCTCGAACTGTCCTGCCAAAAAGAGGAGTTCCTGGACGGACACTAGTCACTACGGGTTATTGCTGACTGCTGGGCGAGCTGAGACTTCAGCGTGCCACCGCCAGAGGTGATCTAGGCCATCCTCTGGTTTGAGATCGACCAGTCGCGTGGCGAAATCGATCGCAGTCACGAGCGATATATCGGCAACGGTATAGCGCTCTCCAGCAACATACTGATCGTCAGCAAACTCTCGATTCAATCGCTCGTAGTATCGGTTGACGTTCTTGTCACTCGCCTCTTTCGCGCCAGGCACAAGGTCGAAAATCTTCATAGACTGGACGATGGGACCGTTGACCCAGCTTGTACCGATCTGAGTCCACAGTTCGAGCTCAATCTGACGGTTACGTGATTCAATGAATCCAAGTTCATATGCATCTCGTCCAAAAAGGTTCGGTTCGGGTTGTATTGCTTCTAGATAACGTGAGATTGCAACAGACTCAGGAATGCACCGACCATCGTCTAGCTCCAATACTGGAATTTTTCCGCTAGGGTTTTTAGCGAGAAACGATTCAGTTTTGTGTTCACGCTGGGCCATGTCACAAGGCACCAACTCTAGATCGATCTCCTTCTCATCCGCAAAAATCTTAACGCGACGCGGATTCGGTGCTCCGGCGTAATCATATAGCTTCATCTGTGAGAGCCTTTTTGGTAATTATGTTGGGCTACTTGTTTCGATCCGTGCGCTGTATCGTTATCCCCCGAACTTGGCTTTCGCCTCTCGGCGGCGCGCGTGTAAGACGGGTTCCGTATAACCGCTAGGTTGAACCATGCCCTTAAAAATCAAATCGCATGCTGCTTGGAAGGCAACACTGTCATCAAAGCTTGGCGCCATATCTCGGTAGTCGGCATCACCTGCATTTTGCTGATCCACCACTGCCGCCATGCGTTCCAGGGTTTCTCGAACCTGTTCTTCCGAGCAGGTGCCGTGATGCAACCAATTCGCAATATGCTGGCTGGAAATGCGCAGGGTCGCTCGATCCTCCATCAAACCTACGTCATTGATATCGGGTACTTTCGAACAACCAACCCCTTGATCAACCCATCGAACCACATAGCCAAGGATACCTTGTGCATTGTTGTCCAATTCCGCCTGAACATCTGAAGCCGACAAATTCTCCCCCGCAAGCAATGGAATGCGGAGAATCTCATCACCACTCGCAGCTGTGCGCTGTTCAATCTGTGTCTGCATCGCCGCAACACTGACCTCGTGGTAGTGCAACGCGTGCAATGTGGCTGCCGTCGGAGAAGGTACCCAAGCTGTGTTCGCACCTGCCTTCGGATGCCCAACTTTAGCCTCTAGCATCTCTGCCATTTCATCTGGCTTTGGCCACATGCCTTTACCAATCTGCGCTCTACCTCTAAAGCCCGTCGCAAGCCCCACATCGACGTTGGAGTCTTCATAAGCGAGGATCCAAGGCTGTTGCTTGATCACTTCTTTCCGCAGTACCGGTCCCGCTTCCATACTGGTATGGATCTCGTCCCCTGTGCGATCTAAGAATCCGGTATTGATAAACACGATTCTATTTCGAGCCTCAGCCACACAAGCTTTCAAGTTAATCGAGGTCCGTCGCTCCTCGTCCATAACGCCCACTTTAAGTGTGTTTCGAGTTAGCCCTAACGTATCTTCGATGCGGTCAAACAAGGAAACAGCGAGGGCAACTTCTTCTGGCCCATGCATCTTCGGTTTAACGATATAGACGGAACCCGCTCGGCTATTTTTTACTCGGCTCTTGCCAAGTAAGTCATGCATCGCGGCAAGTGATGTAACAAACCCATCCAGAAACCCTTCGGGAATTTCGTTACCTTCACCATCAAGTACGGCGTCGGTCGTCATTAAGTGACCGACATTGCGAACCAACATAACCGAGCGACCGTGTAGAACGAGTTCTTGGCCACGTGTATCGGTGTAAATTCGATCGTCATTGAGCGCTCGGACTATCTCTCGACCGCCTTTTTCCATGCGCTCTTCAAGCTTGCCATTCATCAATCCGAGCCAATTGCCATAGACGACGCTCTTATCCTCAGCGTCGACGGCGGCGACTGAGTCTTCGCAATCTTGAATGGTTGTGACTGCTGACTCCAATACAACATCCTTCACACCGGCTGGGTGTACCGCGCCAACTGGATCATTACTATCTAATTGAATATCTAGATGTAAGCCATTGTGTTTTAAAAGAATAGAAGAGGGGTTTTCCTCATCGATATAGCCGACGAACTGACTCTCATCCACTAAGCTCGTGTTGCCGCCGTTGTTTAATATCGCACGTAGATGACGTTGTCCTTCGCTATCCGCACCGATCCCATAGGCCGTAACCTCGGTGTGACTGGCGCCAGATAAAGGCACGATCTGATCTAAATACTCGGCGACTTTCGCAACGACAAGCTCACCGCGCGCAGGGTTATAACTGCTGCCTTTTTCGCGCCCAGGTTCCTCTGGCAGAATGTCAGTACCATAAAAAGCATCGTACAGACTTCCCCAGCGTGCATTCGCTGCGTTGAGTGAAAATCGCGCATTCATGACGGGCACCACAAGCTGTGGACCAGCCATCTGGGCTATCTCTTCATCGACGTTTTCAGTTTGAATTGAGAAATCATCTGGCTCTGGCAAGAGATAACCAATCTCTTGTAGGAACGCCTTATATTCACTGGCATTGAGCTGCTGCCCGCGCCTTTCGAGGTGGTACGTATCGATTTGCTTCTGCAGTTCATCCCGCTTGGCGAGTAACTGTTTGTTCACGGGACCAAGTTCTGCCAAGCAGTCCTCAAGTCCACGCCAGAAAGTATCGAGCTCGACGCCCGTGCCAGGCAAAATCTGCTCGGCTACCAAATCATCCAATACTTGAGCAACCTGCAAGCTGCCACGCTGAATTCTAGTCTGCGCCACGTCCGCATCACCCCAAATTAAAATCGCGCGGCATTATAACGAAATCCCATAGGGAATAGATGCATAGAATACATTCCTGCTAGGAATCAAGGCTCGAGCAAAGTGCGAAGGCGCCTAGCCGCTACAAGCCAAGTACGACCTTCGCGACAATGTTCTTCTGAACTTCCTTGGCACCACCAAAAATTGAAGCCGCTCGGCTATTGATCATTCTTGGTGTAACGGTTTCAGCATAGTCTGGACCGACCCAATCTTCTGTAAAGCCGTTCAGCGAAATCTTGTTCGCGTGAGGGACTCCATAGTAGTGGACCGCTTCCATCTTAAGCATATTTAGCGCTTGGGAAATTTCAACAGAGGTGTTCTTGGCGAGCGAAGACCCTGCACCGGGTGATCCGCCTTTGGTGAGCGCTTCGAGCGTACGCAGCTCCTGAAAACGCAACGACTCATTCAAAATTTCAAGCTCTGACAATCGACTCGCAAAACCTTCGTCATCCATGAGTGCCGAGGCGCCATCTTTCTCCCGACTGGCAATCACCTTGAGGTCACGGATCGATTCATCGATGCCAGGCGTAGCGCCACCGCCGCCCCTTTCAAATTCCAAGAGATACTTAGCAACTGTCCAGCCTTCATTCTCGGGACCCACGCGATTGGCCTGCGGTACTCGCACATCGTCGAAGAAAACTTGATTCACTTCGTGGTCGTCAGCAATCGTGATTATCGGTTCAACCGTGATTCCAGGCGTATCCATGGGAATGAGCAGAAAAGTGATCCCGATTTGGGGCTTTACGTTCGGATCGGTTCGTACCAAACAGAATATGTGATCCGCAAACTGCGCATGTGTCGTCCAAATCTTAGTGCCGTTCACCACATAGTCATCGCCATCTTTGACTGCGGCAGTCTTCAGGCTGGAGAGATCCGAACCCGATCCTGGTTCCGAATAACCCTGGCACCAATAATGCTCACCAGAGAGCATCTTAGGCAGGTATTCCGCTTTCTGCTCATCAGTACCATAGCGAAAGATCACCGGCGTGAGCATCCGCAAACCAAGGGGAATCAAACCTGGAGCATGCGCCTTCGCACACTCCTGCCCCCATATATACTTTTGCGTCACGGTCCATTCTGTGCCGCCGTGTTCACCTGGCCAAGCTGGAACGGCCCAGCCCTTACCTACCAGAATTTCCTGCCATGCCATGGCGACATCTTTATCGGCAAACACGGTAGTGGTCCGCTCTGCATCACGCCTTAGTTCTGGCGAGAGTTTTTCTTTTAGAAACGTTTGCACCTCGGTACGAAAAGTTTCGTCCTCAGCAGAAAATTCAATGTTCATCGAGCTCCCAGCAATGTGCGATGATTACGATAATGAGTGGCCATCCGGAAACTCCCGTTTTTGGTTGGGCACTTCGAGCGCATGGATAGCGCGAGCCAAAACCCCTGTTTTGGGGTTTTGCGAGGTTTTCGCGAGAAAACCGACGGTAAGAAATGGCACGGATGCCATTTCTGGACAGGCACTAATCAAGAGGTCACTTTGACCCAGCACTCAAGTTTAACGATTCCGGAGGATCCATGACAACGACACGAATAATTATTTCAGGCACGGTAGATATGCCGCCCGAGAACGTGGCGCCTGCCCTGGCGGAAGCACTACCTCTGATCGAGGGTGCGCTCACCGAGAAAGGGTGCCTGGACTACGATTGGTGCCCTGATCCTCGCATTCCTGGACGAATCCGTGTTTTTGAACGATGGGAGACACAAGAAGACCTGCATGCGCATCTGAACGATGATTGGTATTCCAACATGCGTGATTGTCTAGGTAAGTACGGCATCACGGGTGCAGCTAACTTCAAGTATCGGGTAGATTTACAAGAACCTGTTTACGATGAAACTGGCGTTGCTCGTGCGGACTTTTTTACTGAGCAGAGCTGAACAAACCCTCTGTGTTTACCGCGTCAAACGATGCGGTAAACACTTCGATCAATTCATCGACCACTTGGTCATCATGGGCAGCCGACAAAAAAGCGCGTTGTGTACCTGGGACAAGTACCCCGGCGTTTAGGCAATGGAGATAAAACGCCTTCTGCGCTGACAACTCCCGGCCGTGAATATCTCTTGAGCTCATGATCGTTTCGCGCTGAAAAAACATATGGAACATACTGCCTACATGTTTCATTTGGACGGGTAACTGCAAACTTTCGCAATGCGCGTTGACGGCATCAGCAAGCCTCTGAGTACGCCTTTCTAGTTCCACGTAGATCTCAGGATGATCGCGCAAGTGTTTGAGCACTGCAGCACCCGCCTCCATGGTCAATGGATTGCCAGAAAATGTACCGCCGGAGAATACGCCACGATCCGCAGCTAAGCCTGTGAAGACATCCATAACTTCCGCGCGTCCAGTGATGGCACCAACCGGCAGGCCACCGCCAATGACTTTTCCATATGTGGCCAAATCAGGATTTATAGAAAAGCGTTCTTGAGCACCGCCGTAGGCGACACGAAAGCCCGTGATGACCTCATCGACACCGAACAAAACACCAGAAGCTCGGCAGACAGCTTCAAGCTCTCGTAAGAACTCCCCAACTTCAGGTTGTGGATTGGAACTTTGGACACCTTCGACAAAGACCAGAGCGAGCTCATCTTTGTGTTGTCGGATGAGATCGAATGCATGGCTATCTCGATACGGCAACAACAGTGTGAGCTCCTTCAGAACTCCAGGGATGCCATGACCCATTGGCAGCGCACTCGGTGTCGTGCGTGGGCTTGCTGGATCCGCAACCCACATTCCATAGTCATGGGCACCGTGATAGAAACCGTCAAAGAGCGCTATTTTATCCCGACCAGAATAACCGCGCGCGGCTCTGAACGCGTACATCGTCGCCTCCGAGCCCGTGTTACAAAACACCACGCGCTCAGCACAGGGGGAACCCTCTTGCACAAGGTTGGCAAGCTTTAGCTGACTCGTACTGTGAATACCGAACATCCACCCTTTCGGTACCCGCGCTTGGATCGCCTGCTCAACAACTGGGTGAACATGACCAAGCATATGCAAGCCGAAACCCACTGATGTATCGATGTAACGGTTGTCATCCGCGTCATAGACATACGGACCCTCTCCTCGGTCGATGAAGACAGGGTGAGGCATCTCTAAGTTGGCGGCTAAACCAGAATTCAGAACCTCAGCGCGGTCGGAGGCAATCTCTTGGGATGCTTTCGTTTTTGCAAGTAGCTCTGCCTGAGCTGTTGCAAGCGTCAGCACCCTACTTACCCGACAACCGTTCGACGACGGGCGCGAACGCGTCCATGTTTTGAGCGTTAACTGTCACGTAAGAGATGCCGTGTTCCTCGCGTCGACGCTCAAGTTCTTCAACAATGGTGTCAACGGAACCGAACAAGGCATGTGGATGACGTGTCATTTCGTCTTCTGACAAGCCAAAAACTTGCGAGAATTGCTGCACGACCGGACTTGGGTCATCCATCACAAAGGTAAAGTAGGCACCAATCTCAATTTCGAGCTCACCGAAACGATCCCCTGCGCCTTCTTTTATCCAGCCAATCTTTTTACTGGTTTCGTCAGACGTTGAAAGTCCAACACCGTCGGGACCGATCTGACCACTACGATTGTTGAAGTTGAGAGAAACAATGTCTGCCTCACGACCAGCCAATCGCAATACCCGCGGACTACCACCACCAATCATGATGGGGACTCGGCCAACTGGCTTCGGTGCACCAGCAAACTCACTCCACTGAATCGTTTTGTTAGAAACATCAGCCGAGCCTTCGCCGCGAAAAGCTTTGACGCCTTCGATTACATCGGCCAACCGATCGATACGAACCTTAGGCTCGTCCATCTGTAGGCCAATTGCCTCGTACTCATCCTTCACCCAACCTGCGCCCAAACCAAACTCAAGCCGCCCGTTGGATAACATGTCAATCGTCATAGCAGACTTAACAAGAACCACCGGGTTGTGGTAGTCGATACAAAAAACACGACACCCTATGTTTATCGTCGATGAGACGGCGGCTGCGTGGGCCATGGCAGGAATAGCCGCGACGTCCTGGACTGGATGGTTCGCACGAGTCAGTGCAGGACCCTCGCCGATGATGTGATCGGCCAGGTGAAATGTGGAATAGCCAAGTTCCTCGGCTTTACAAACCTGACTCGTCCAATCTGCACCGCTCGTGGTGTTGAACGATTGGACCCCGAAACGAAATGGTTTAGTCATTCTTATCCTCTTTCACCTATCTAGAGCTAAAACAAAAAGGGCCAATGCAAGCATTGACCCTTCTCTACTGCTTTGTAGCTGGTCTAAAACTGAATGCGCTTAGTGATGCCGCCATCAATAACAACATTCGTACCGGTCGTAAACGCCGCCCGTGGACTAGCTAACAAGGCAACCTGAGCCGCCACTTCTTCGGCAGAGCCCATGCGACCCAGAGGAATATCAGCAAGCGTCGCATCATAAAATGCGGTCATATGCTGCTTGATGTTGTCCCAAAACCCACCTTCCACAAAAATCGGTCCGGGGCTAACAGCGTTAACGCGGATCCCTTTGGGCGCGAGGTCTTGAGATAGTGCACCTGAATACTGTAGTAGCGCTGCTTTCAATGCGTTGTACGCTCCCGCTTGGATAAACTTCTCCAATGCTGCGGTTGTTGAGATCATAACGATATTACCGTTGTCAGACGCTTCGAGATATTCAGTTGAAGATTCAACCAGGCGAACTGCACCAAGCATGTCGTGTTCAAGGTGTCGCCGCCAGCTCTCATCACCCTGGGCACCACCACCACTCACGTTCGAAACAACAATGTCGATACCGCCCAAACCCTCGGCGGAAGCAGCAACCCAAGCTTTAAGCGCATCCCCGTCACCAACATCCACGGCCTGGCCAATCGCCGTCACACCTTTGGAGCTGAGCTCTGCAACTGCCGCCTCGACTTCCTCGGCATTACGTGAACAAATCGCTACGTTGCACCCTTCATCAGCTAACGTGTTGGCGATTGCGCGGCCAATCCCCTTTGTGCCACCGGTAACGAGCGCCTTTGCACCTTTGAGTTGTAAATCCATGCCAGTCCTCTCTTAAAATTTAAGCAATTGTAGATTGCTAAGTTGTTTGAATTATTAGTGGTTAATCTTCCAGCGTTCTTGCTGTTGACACTGTTCTTTGGATATCAGTGTTCAATATTAAGACATACTTTGCCAGCTTCTAGCAAAACCGGGAAGCTTGCAATCGGTTGCGTTGCAGGTGCACCGGTACAAGCTCCAGAAAAGACGCAAAATCGAGCCCCGTGCCGGGGACAAGTAATCTCATCACCAACTATTCGTCCATTCGCCAGCGATTGACCTGCGTGACTGCAACGCGCTTGAACTGCAAAGTAGCGACCCTCGATCATGCCAACGAGAATTTCTAACACCCCCGCATTAGTATTCACCCTGATCAAGGTTTTATCTCCCTCAACCAATGCAGCCATCGGCAAAACTGGCGTTAACAAAACAATCTTCTCCGTTTAAGACAGAATAAACCGGCGGACTTCCTAACTGACACGAATGTCCTTCCCAAGTGCCCGTCGCTCTCACATAATCGCGGCACGCCAATTTTAATACGTTTGTCATGACAAATATCAATCGTCAATTCCTTCTCGCTAGTCGACCAGTCGGTATGGTGAATGAAACAGATCTCGAATACACCGAAACACCCATCCCCGAACCTGGCGCCGGAGAAGTTCTAATTCGAACTACCTACCTCTCCTTAGACCCGTCAATGCGCGGTCAGATGGAAAATCGAGCCGACTACGTCGCTCCCTTACAAATTGGGGATGTCATGCGTGCGGGTGGTACCGGCGAGATTGTGGCGTCTAATAACGACAAATTTCCCGTAGGGACCTTGGTACAGGGAACGTTAGGGATGCAAGACTACTTGGTGAGTGATGGTAAATCAGCGCCCTTCAGAGCGTTCACCGATGTGACGCCAGAAGAAGCCCTTGGTGTACTTGGCGGGACGGGTATGACCGCTTACTTCGGACTCCTTGACCTTGGCGAACCGAAAGCGGGCGATGTCGTCGTTATCAGCGGTGCCGCCGGCGCCACAGGTTCGGTCGCGGGACAGATTGCTAAAATTAAGGGCTGCACAGTCTTCGGCATGGCAGGAAGTGACGAAAAGTGTAAATGGCTGATCGATGAACTCGGCTTCGACGGCGCGATAAACTACAAAACACAAAATGTTGCGGATGAGCTCGACCGCCTCTGCCCCAAGGGAATCAATATCTATTTCGACAACGTCGGCGGCGAGATTCTCGATATTTGTCTTGCCCGCATCGCGATGAACGCGCGTATCGTGATCTGTGGCGGCATTAGTCGTTACAACGCTGAAGGTCCGATTCCGGGCCCCAAAAATTACTTCAATTTGGTGTTTCGAAGAGCACGCATGGAGGGCTTTATTGTCCTGGATTACGCGGCACGGTTCCCAGAAGCTGTTGCCGAAATGCGCGGCTGGATGAATTCTGGGCAGTTAAAGCAATCGACTACGGTCGTTAATGGCTTCGAACAGTTACCCAAGGCACTCATTCAATTATTTGAAGGGTTCAACACGGGTAAACTGATGGTCAAGACAAGCTAACCACAACAATACCGCTTCAAACTTAAGAGAGAGCCATGAGTCAACCTGACATTTTGAACAAACCCCTTGCAGAGAGCTCCCCAATCTCACCGGAGGCCCTTGCTTGTCCCGTGCAATATAACGAACGTCTGCGTACAGAAGCGCCGGTGTATCACTGCCCACACAGCGGCATCTATTTCGTCAGCGACTACGAAACTGTGCGTCGAATAGCGAAAGACCATGAGACGTTCTCCAATAAATTTGGTCAAGCCATGCGGCCGACCCAAGAAGTCGATGAAGAACTCGCCGCCATACAAGCTGAGGGATATCAGTCAGTCGATACGATGCTCACTGAAGATCCGCCAGTCCATAGACGCTACCGAGGTCTGGTTAACCAAGCCTTCACTGCACGGCGCGTCTCAACTTTAGAACCGAATATAGAAACCATTTGTCACGGTCTCATCGACAAAATGCTCGCCAAGGGTGAAGTCGATTTCGTCACGGACTTCGCCGAGCCTGTACCGCTAACGGTCATCGCTGAACAACTCGGCGTATCGTTGGAAGACTACGAACTGTTTAAGACTTGGTCTGACGCGTTTGTCGCGCAACTTTCGGGCATGGCCTCGCGGGAAGAATCGCTCGAGGCCGCCCGGATGATCGTAAAGTTCCAACAGTACTTTGCTGCTCGTTTAGAAGAACGACGAGAGAACCCCCAAGATGACATCATCTCAGACATCGTCCACGCCAAATTTGAAGACGAGCTGCCACTCGACATTCCTGAAATGCTCTCAATTTTGCAGCAGCTTCTCGTTGCAGGGAACGAGACAACGACAAGTTCAATCGCCGAAGCCGTTCTACTCTGGATTCAATATCCAGATCAGTTTGCGAAACTGAAGGCAAATCCCGATCTAGTAGACAACTTGGTTGAAGAGGTTCTACGTCTAAGCACCCCAACGGCAAATATGTGGCGCGTGGCGACAAAAGACACCGAAATCCAGGGGACACCGGTGCCCGCTGGAAGCATGGTCATGATCAAGTTCTCTTCAGCAAACAGGGATGCCGAGGTGTACCCCGATCCCCATACTTTTGATATCGAGCGAGAGAACGTGAAGACACAAATCGCTTTCGGCTACGGTGTCCACATGTGCGTCGGTGCAAGCCTTGCTCGAAAAGAAATGAACGTCGCGTTTCGCTGCCTACTTGAGCGAATCGAGAAGTTTGAGCTATTAGAAGAGATCGAAGATCTCAACTACCCACCTAATGTGCTGCTTAGAGGGGTCTCGGGTCTAAAACTACGAGTAAGCTAGCCTGAATCAAATGCTACTGTGCGTCAGTCGAAGCTTACGTGAGGGTCCTAGCTGGTGGCCTCGCTCGCCCAGCTGATCGCATTCGCGACAGTTTGCGAAAGTGGGGGTTTGCATATGCCACTGGATCGTCCCCACACTGCAAATAGACGATACGCGATTTACCAACTTCCCTTGTCCAACCAACCAGAGCGCTGCCTGGATCATGAGACCATCCGGCATTCGAGAACATTTTCTTCTCGCGGATTGCGAGCTTTGCTGAGTAGAAATTGCTTTCGACAAACTCGTGATTACTCACTAAGAGCGGGGTTACGTCTTCCTCAAAGACCTCGTACAAGTAGAGTTCATCTGTGATCTCGAAGCTGTCTGGTACGCCCGCCAAGATCGGGTGATCACCAACCGTACTTATCGTGTGGGTGACTGAGTGTCGATAGCCGGAGTCAGGGCACGTACGCCCACGCAATTCGGCAGGCATGTACAAAAACCGTCCACCAAGAATATCGGCATATTCTGCCCAGGCTGGCCATCCGGCGATGGCATGGTGAAGAAAGACAAAACCATGTCCTTGTTTGACTAATTCTAGGAAACGCTCTTTGTAGGCATCTGGCGGTTCTATGAAATGCGGCGGGCTACCAGGCACCATGTCGAATTGGATACCCGGCATGTCGTACATGACGTAGGCATCATACTGGCTCGCCTGTTCTACATTGAATAGTGCCTGAGCCGCGGGTTGTTCCACCAAGGTCCAATTGACGTCTTCCATCTCATCAAAGATCGCGTAAAAAGGCTCCCTTTCATAAGGATGTCCTTTGACGACCAAGAGTGTTTCTAACATTCCTCGCTTCTCCTTTTCTCCTTTTCTCCTTTCCTCTTGTTCGCTAGCCTGCTTTCATTTCACCAGACAATCAATAACACTAGAAGGATCAACGGAACAAATTTTGCGACATGACTTAGGCATGACCGATCTCATCGAACAACACAGCCTAACCGAACTCGATATACAAGAGTGTCCTTGGCCATATTACCAAGCCATGAATGAGCGGCGCTTCTATTTCGACGAGCGACTCAACATGTATATCTGCGCGAACTATCACCTCATGCGCGAAATTATGCGTCAGCCGAAACTGTTCTCAAGTGTCAATTCACAGAACGTGGCCCAGATGCGCGAGCCACCAGCCAAGGTACAACGCCTGCAACGAGAAATGCTCCGTCCGGTGAACATTCTTGTATCCAGTGATCCACCGGATCACACCCGCGTTCGAAAAATGCTCGACGACCCATTTCGCCCCCGCCAAATCGCGAGTCTGCGCTCTCAGATCGTCGATATCGTGAACAACATTGTTGATCGATTTATCGAAGCAGGTCGGTGTGATGTCGTTACTGACTTCGCAATCCCTATCCCCGTGACCGTCATTGCCGATTTGCTCGGTATCGATCAAAGTCATGCACAAGCGATCAAAGCGTGGTCGGACGCATCTGTCGAACCTTTAGGCATGATGATCTCAGATGAGCGATGGATCGAATGTGCTGAAGCACTTAAAGAGTTTCAAGACTTCATCGCATCCGAATTAACAAGGCGAAGAACACAACCCTCTAACGATCTCTTAACCCATATGGTACAAGCTAGGGATGAGCACGATCAGGCACTTACTCTCAGCGAGATGCTGGGCATAACTCAACAACTGCTCGTAGCTGGCAATGAAACCACCACAAACGGCATAGCCGCTGGTGTACAGCTGCTAATCGAAAACCCTGACCAAGAACAGTTGCTGCGCGAGAATCCGGACCGCATGTACACGTTCGTCAATGAAGTACTTAGACTGGAATCGCCCGTACAAGGCCTTTTCCGCATTGCAATGGAGTCGACCGAGATCGATGGTATCTCGGTAGCAAAGGGTTCTCGGATCATGCTTCGCTACGCTGCCGCAAACCGAGACCAAAACAAGTACGAAAAGCCCGATGAGCTCGATATCACACGATCAAACTCAGGGACCCAGGTCGGGTTTGGCGCAGGCATTCACCACTGTATAGGTGCCAACTTAGCGCGAGAAGAAATGTTCCACGCGTTCACTATTTTGTTAGATCGAGTGGAAAACCTTCGCTTCTCCACTCCAGATCCAAATCTTGCGCACCACCCTTCAATGATCTTGCGCGGCCTAGAGCGTCTCGATATTGAGTTCGCGAAAACTTCGCGTTAATCCTTACGCGCCCTAACTCTTTTCCCAGTAAGGCGCTCGAAGTTTACGTTTGTTGATCTTACCCATCGTGTTACGTCCAAGGTCATCGACCCACTCGAAGCTCCGCGGACACTTGTAATGTGATATCTGATCCCGACACCAAGCCAAAACCTCATCTGGACTAACTTGACCATCCTTGGCGATCGCCAAAGCTTTTAGCTCTTCGCCCATCTCAGCATGTGGCACACCAATACAAGCCACATCTAAAATTGCTGGGTGTTCAATAAGCACCTGTTCAGCTTCGGCTGGGTAAATGTTTACGCCGCCAGATACCACCATGTCGCTGAATCGGTCAGTGATATACACATACCCGTTTTCGTTCATGTAGGCGATCTCGCCTAACGTAAAAACACCTGGCGCGATATGAGCGGCTGCCGACTTTTCAGAATCATTGTGATAGACCACGCCTCGACCAGTTTCATCTTTGAAATACAACCGACCTTCTTCATTAGGCGGCAGTTCGTTGTCGTCGTCGTCCAATATGAGTGCCGTGAATGGCGGCAGAGCCTTACCGACCGAACCTGGGTTCTCGAGCCACTCCTCAGAAGTAATCATGCAGGTTGTACCAACTTCGCTCGCTCCATAAGCGTCAACAAATACTGGACCCCACCACTCGATCATGGCTCTCTTTACATCTACCGGGCATTTAGCACCTGTATGTGAAATGCGTATGAGTGAGCTGAGGTCGTACTTTGCTTTGATTTCATCCGGCAGAGCGAGCAAGCGCACAAAGTGCGTCGGCACCATCACGCTATTGCCCACCTTGTGCTTCTGGATCGCCTCCAACGTCTTTTCCCCGTCAAAGCGGTTCAAAATGACACTTGAAACACCTGCTGCCAACAATCGTGCACCAGACAGGGGGCCAGTGTGGTACATCGGTCCGACCACCATGTGGATGCCTTGTTCAGAACGAGGATCTCCCTGGAGGTTCGCGAGATGTTCAGCGATCGTATCGCCTCCAGCGAACATTGTCGGCGGTAACTCGGTCCCTTTCGGTCGCCCAGTTGTGCCTGAGGTGTAAAGAAGGTTTGGTTTAGGTTGCAAGGACTCATCCGCAGGCTCACCCGACTGGACTGCGAGCCAAGATTCCCACGTAACCGCGCCTTCCGCATCCGTATGCCACGCAATGAGCACGGGGACCTCAGCGAGATCAGCGGCGATGACAGCTCGCTCGACAGTTTTCGCGTCTGCGAAGAGAACCTTGACCCCCGCATCCTCCAGAATATAGGCCACCTCTTCCGCTGTGAGGTGAAAATTCACGGGCACAACAGATGTTCCGCCTACCAACCCACCCAAATTAGCCATCGCAGTTTCGACTGCATTCTCAGCAAACACCGCCACACGTCGGTTAACACCTAGCTCACAGCTGTTTAACCCATTAGCCACCCGATTGAGGGTATCGTCCACATCCGCCCAGGACATTTCTCGGTCTTCATCTCTAATTGCTACTTCGTCAGGTCTGGGTATAGCCAATTCACGCGCGAACCCTGGCATGCGTTTCCCCCAATTTTGAAACACGTTATGATAATCGCTTCCGTGTGGACTCGCGAGTCCGAGGCTTTCGCATGCGGTTTTCGAACTAAATAAGACTACAATAACGGATTGTCCATAAGCGCTTACGCGAACAAATCCGACGGTAAGCACAATCTGAGGGGGATTCTTTGAGCGACGATATTTCAAACGAAACACTATTGGACCTACACCAGCGCATGGTGCGCATTCGACATTTTGAAGAAACAGCTGGCAAGATGATGGAAGATGGCAAGATCCCAGGCGCCCTCCACCTGTATGTTGGTGAAGAGGCAGTGGCTTCTGGGGTCATGGCTCACCTGTCGAACCAAGATCAAATTACGTCGACCCACCGGGGTCACGGTCACTTAATCGCAAAAGGCGGCGAGTTTGATCGCATGTTTGCCGAGCTCTACGGCCGAGCGACCGGTTATTGCAAGGGCAAAGGCGGTAGCATGCACATCTCCAATATGGATCTTGGCATGCTGGGCGCTAACGGCATCGTCGGTGGTGGACCACCCATCGCCATGGGTGCTGCGTTCTCAAACAAATTTCGCAAAACGGACAACGTTGCCTGTTGTTTTTTCGGCGACGGTGCGAGTAACGAAGGGTCTTTCCATGAGGCGGCTAATATGGCCGCGCTCTATAAGCTGCCAGCTATATTCGTTTGCGAAAACAATGGCTACGGCGAATACACGCCACAAGCGAACCACCAAGCTATTGTCGACGTTGCGGATCGGGCACCCGGTTATGGCATGCCTGGGGTGGTGGTGGATGGCATGGATGTGATCGCGGTCTACGAAGCGGCCGGCGAAGCCATCGCGCGGGCGCGGGCTGGAGAAGGCCCAACACTCCTAGAGTGCAAAACCTACCGCTACTACGATCACGTCGGTGTGCGAGGTATGGGACTCAGCTACCGAACCGACGAAGAAGTAGAAGAGTGGCAGAAAAAAGATCCGATTGATCAATTTGAAGCCCGACTCGCCGAACAAGAGGTGCTTTCAGTAGAGGCAGCTGAGGCTGTGCACGTGGATGTGAAAGAGCAAATCGAGGCTGCGATCAAATTCGCGGAAGACAGTCCGTATCCGGACCCAGAGGCGATTCTTGAAGACGTATACGCGTAAGTAATAAGGAGAACAAAATGGCAGAAGCAGTACAAACAGAGGCCCGTAAGCTCCCGTACGTTGCGGCGATTACAGAAGGCATACGGACCGTGATGTCGGAGCAAGACAATGCGTTCATCGCTGGTGAAGATGTCGCAGGTGCTGGCGGCGTATACGGTTACTACGCGGGTATATTGAAGGAATTTGGTCCAGATCGGGTATTTGATACACCGATATCCGAGGAAGGGATCGTTGGCCTTGGCATTGGATCAGCAGCTACAGGCTGTAGACCTATCATCGACCTAATGTTTATGGATTTTCTCGGCGAGTGTATGGATGAAGTGGCCAATCAACTCGCCAAGATGCGCTATATGTTTGGTGGCGCCGCGACGCTTCCGGTCACCATGCTGACAATGGCCGGCGCAGGTATGAGCCTAGCTGCGCAACACAGCCAAAGCCTCGAAGCGTGGATATGTCACTTACCTGGGCTCAAGGTTGTTATGCCAACAACACCTTATGACGCCAAAGGACTAATCATCGCCGCGGCCAGAGACGACAACCCAGTCATCGTCGTCCTAAACAAAATGTCATTAGCGATCCAAGGTGAAGTGCCTGAAGAGTCGTACGCATTACCTTTGGGCGAGGCTAATATCGTACGCGAAGGTAGTAACTATACGATCATCGCTCTCGGTCGGATGCTCCATGAAGCCGTCAAAGCTGCGGAAGAACTTAAGGGGCTCGGTATAGATGCAGAAATTATCGACCCTCGATCGCTACAACCTTTTGACACAAATACCGTTGTCGAATCTGTTAAGAAAACACACCGTGCAATGGTCGTACATGAAGCAGTCCGGTTTGGCGGCATCGGTGGTGAGATCGCGGCTCAGGTACAAGAAGAAGCTTTCGACTACTTAGACGCACCGATCGCGCGTGTCGGAGCACCCTTCTCACCCGTGCCTTTCAGTCCTGCGCTAGAAAAGCACTACATTCCGAATGCAGCATCTATCGTAGCCGCTGCTCGTGCTCAGCTCGGCGTCTAGTAGACAGCTTGCAGACCTAAATCGGCTAGAGAGTGACGATGGGTAGAATTGGGCTGCTCGCCAACCCCGCATCGGGCAAAGACGTCCGCCGTCTTGTTGCGCGTGCATCTGTTTTCGACAACCAAGAAAAGCGGGCCATCATCCGGCGCGCTTTGGTTGGGTGTATTGCTGCTGGCTGTAACGAGGTGATCTATCACAATGATGCACATGGTATCTGCCGTCAGGCGATCGACGAAACAACCGGGATAAACGCAATACCGGTCGACTCCACACAAATGGGCAACGTGCTCGATACGATTTCTGCTGCCCGCGCAATGCAAGACCAAGATTGTGACGTCGTGATCACGCTCGGCGGTGATGGCACCAACAGAGCCTTTTGCATTGGCTGGCAAGATGCACCCCTACTCCCACTTAGTACTGGGACGAACAATGTTTTCCCGAACTTGAGGGAGGCTACGATTGCTGGTGCCGCAGCGGGGCTCATCGCTTCCGGTGAAGTGCCCAATCACGTCTTCACGCAGCAAAAATGCATTAACATTGAGGTCGAAGACCAACGGCCAGACTTCGCGCTAATCGATGCCCTTCTTTCGTCGGAACGTTTCGTCGGCGCACGAGCGTTGCTGAAACCCCAACACTTTCGTTCAGCGTTACTCACCCGCGCAGATCCTGCCGCTGTCGGCATCACTTCCATTGGTGGACTCTTACACCCGATCGATGAGGAAAGTGACACGGGCTTGTGGCTAGATTTCGGTCCAGGTGGCTGTACAGTCAACGCTCCCATCGCCCCAGGTCTGTATGAATCGGTCAATGTCGCCAAGTTTCAGCCCCTCGCCCTTGGGCAAGCAGTTCAGACACAAGGACCCGGTGTACTCGCCTTCGATGGCGAACGGGAACGTACATTGCGACCAGAACAAAAGGCGACCCTAACTATTACCCGCACTGGACCACGAGTGGTTGATGTGCCCAGCACCTTACAGTGGGCAGCTGAGCATGGTGCGTTTAAACAGAATTCAATTTAAGGCAACGACTAAAAATGGCCACAGAAATATATCTCGTCAAAGTTGGTATGAGCATGACCGAAGGGGTCGTAGACGAGTGGTACATCGCTGACGGTGATCGAGTTGAGGTTGGCGATCTAATTTATCGCCTGGAGACCGAAAAGGTAAATCTCGACGTAGATGCAGAAGCTGCGGGTATCGTGAAACACTTGATTGGCGAAGGCGTGACAAAAGAGCCCGGAGATGTCGTTGGCTATATTTTCGCGGATGGTGAAGCTATCCCCGACGATCTTGCCAGCCTCGGTGGCGGTGTTGCAGAGGTAGGCAGTACACCAGAACAAGCAGCCACCCCTACCGCCTCTGTGACCGCAATTACGACACCCAGTGGTGGCCGTATCATGTCTTCTCCCGCCGCTCGAAGATTGGCCGGTGAACTTGGCATCGACTACACGACTTTGGCCGGAAGTGGTCCTGCTGGACGTATCGTTGAGGCTGATGTTCAAGCCGCTGCACAAAATTCCCAAACAGAAACCTCTTCGTCATCTTCTCCGTCATCACCAATGGCTCGAAAATTGGCCCGTGAACTCGGCGTCGATCTAGCAACTGTGAAAGGCACCGGCCCTGGCGGTCGCATTACCAAAGACGATGTTGAAGCAGCTTCCAAGGCACCGACACCTAGCACCCCTATCGTTTCTAGCACCGAGAGTACAGCTGTACCTATTCGCGGCATGCGCAAGACGATTGCAGAACGCATGCACACAAGTCTGACCGAGATGGCACAACTCACCATGGACATGGATGTGACCATGGACGACGCCATCAAACTACGAGGGCAATTAGTAGAGGAGTGGGCAGACGAAGGGGTTAAGCCAACCTATACCGACCTTGTCATAAGAGCCGTTGCGCGCGCATTAGAGAAGCATCCGCTGATGAATGCATCTTGGGGAGACAAAGAGATTACCTTACACGGAGACATTCACGTTGGGATGGCCGTCTCTTTAGATGAAGGTCTCATTGTACCCGTCGCCCGCTACGCCAACGCAATTTCTGTAAAAGACCTCGCGGCTGAAACCAGCCGTTTAGCGCAAGCCGCCCGTGACAGCAGCTTGTCGATAGACGATTTGCAAGGCGGTACGTTTACGGTCTCGGCGCTAGGTATGATGGGCGTAGACTCCTTCACACCCATCATCAATTCACCACAAGCAGGTATTCTAGGTGTTAACCGAATTCGCGATGATGTGGCTTGGGAAGGTGACAGACCAGTTAAGACTCAAGTTATGCGCCTCTCTCTCACCTGGGATCATCGAGTTCTCGATGGCGCTCCGGCGGCGGCATTTCTCGGCGAAGTGAAAGCCCTGTTAGAATCGCCTTACAGACTCTTATTGTAGGAAGTGATTGGAAAATGAAGGTTCAGCCACTAACGCCGGTGATCGGTGCAGAAGTATCCGGTTTAGATCTCTGTAATCTCAGCGATGGCGAGTTCGATGATTTAAAGGACACCTTCACCAAACACAGCGTACTCTTCTTTAGGGATCAGCCCACCTTGGCGCCTGACGATCAGGTGGCGTTTGCCAAACGGTTCGGACCCCTGCACACCCATCCAGCCGCGCCGACTCTCGCCGAACAAGATGAAGTCTTTGTCATCCATGCGCACAAAGATTCCAAGGTCGCCAACGGTAATGGTTGGCACACCGACGTGTCTTGCGACGAAGAACCGCCGTTGGCAACTATGTTGCAACTTCATCTACTACCGGCCACAGGTGGAGACACTTTGTTTGCATCAATGTACGCAGCGTTCGAAACGTTATCCGAAACGATGCAGAATTTTCTCCTTACACTACAAGCCCACCACGAATCAGAACACGTCTATCGAGGTCGGTATTCTGATCGAGGTGTTGAGGACGCTGACAAAGTCTATCCTCGAGCATTACACCCGGTTGTCCGTACACACCCTGAGTCCAAGCGCCGTGCACTTTACGTGAATCCGAGCTTCACGACGCGCATCGAAGGTCTTTCCAGACAGGAGAGCAATGCGTTACTAGGCATGCTGTTTCAACATCAGCAACGTCCCGAGTTTCAGGTTCGTTTCAATTGGAGCCCAAACGCAATCGCACTATGGGACAACCGATGTACGCACCATTTTGCGATGTGGGACTACTGGCCAGAAGAGCGTAAAGGACATCGTGTCACGATCAAAGGCGAGAGACCGTTCCTCGAAGCAATGAACGAAGCATTGAACGAAGCGCCAGTATTGGGGAATTTGAGGCTATCTCGCCAGCTCTAGATCAGCGTTCGTTGACCTGCAACATACCACCGGCCTCCTGGGTCAGAGTCATATCGTATATTTGCCAGCCTTTCTCCGTTTGTCGGACCTTGTCATGATAAGTGCCGATAAAAACAAACGTCGATCCGTCTTCATTCTGATGCCATGCATTGACGTAACTCTGCATCACCGCCTCAGCACCTCTAAATTCAACCAATTGTGTGCCGATTAAATGCTGCGTGCCTTCGTAGTCTTTGAGAGCTTTGAGTACAACATCAACCCACTCGGCAGGACTCGCAGCGGTTAAGGGGCTCTCGCCAACCGTCCGAATGCCAACATCCGGCGTAAAGATTCGCTCATAAATCTCGCGCCCTTCAGCAATCGAATCCGGCGAGGCACGACCAATCGCATCTGTTGCCTTGGCATACAAACGTCGAAGGTTCTCAATCTCTACACGATCCGCAACATCTTCACTTGTTACACGATTCAATTTCACCTCAGCTCCCTTTGCAGTTGCAGTTGCAGTTGCAGTTGCAGTTGCAGTTGCAGATAACAAAAACGTACCCACGAACATTAAAACTAAATATCGCTTAAGCATCTACAGGTGTTCGTCCCATATCGGTGCACCTACGATCTCCGCCGCGAACTCGGCAGAGAAAACCTCTGCGGGCAAATTATGTGGACCTACAAAACCGGCAGAAAAAGGTGCAGCAAGGTCAGGTTTATTTGCTAATCGCTCATGGATACTCACACGCAGAGCTGCACCGTCTTGCCCGAACGCACTTTCCTTTAAGCTAGTGAGTCGAGCGACCGTTCGCAAACGCGCCATTCGCTCCTTTCGTTCGCTGATGTACTCGGCAAACATCGACTCACCCCAACTGGTCGTTTCGAGCAACGCGCTAGATACATAATTCACATCCCGATGCGTTATAGACAGGCCTTGGCCGATGATCGGGTCATTTCGGCCTGCTGCATCGCCAATCAACACCACGCCTTCTCGCACAGGGCTATCGAGCCAGCTATCCGAATTCGGGTAGGCAATACACGGACTTATCGGCTTCGCCTTTACAATCGCATCAGCGTGCGGAACGCATTCGACCTGCCAAGCGTCCAAAAATCGCTGCGGACCATTTGGTCCTACGAGTCGGCCTCGATCCTGTGATGGCCAACCCAAATAAATACGCACCTTGCCCCCACCTTGGGGGAACGCGAGCACATTCACATCTCCCTCGCTCGCAATGACTTGCAAATCTTCCGGCCAGTCATGTGCATCCTCAACTAACATGCCAGAAAACAGGTGATGCTCTTCGTCTTGCTCTCTAACGCAGCCGACTTGTTGGGCGACAACACCATTGCGACCATCCGCACCCACTATCCAACGGGGTTGCACCGTGTGAGCTTTGTCTGCGTGGACGTACTCTAGTTGCGGCGGACTACCCGGCGTGACTTTGAGCGAGGTGATGCCGCGATGGAATTCCACGCCAAGCCGAACGGCTTCCTCGTTGAGCGCATTGCATGTATTCGGATGACCTAGGCAGATTGGGTTCTCTTTGGCAACTCCTTCGATCTGCAGAGTCTGCGCTTCAGAGTCTTCAGCAGATTCGAATTCGCTGTAGCCGATATGTCGCGTAGGCCGATGCGCACCGGAAGACACATAGAGCTCCGTCAAACTCAATTTGTTGGCCTCATGGACGCCCCATGGAGCCAGCCATTCCCCACGCACGACATCTTTGTGTTGAGTCGACTTCTCGAGCATCAAGACATTCAGTCCATGTCTCGCTAGGACAACTGCAAGTGCGCTACCACCGATGCCAGCGCCAACTATGGCGACATCAATCGGACTCTTACTACGTGGCAAAGAGACTCTCCTCTATATTCGCGAACGCTTTAAACTCAAGCGCATTCCCGGAAGGATCCAAGAAAAACATCGTCCGTTGCTCTCCAACCTCTCCTGCGAAGCGAATTTGCGGTGGGATGACAAATTGACCAATCAAGCTTTCTACCTTGGTACGCAGTGCATCCCACTCCTGTAACGACAAGACCACTCCAAAGTGAGGTACGGGTACGCCTGCGCCATCTACGCCATTCGTCATACTCGGTATGCCCGCTGGCGCCAAGGAGCGGATTCAGATGTACGACCAGTTGATGTCCATACAAGTTGAAATCAATCCAATCTCGATCGCTGCGCCCTTCCGCACAGCCCAGACCAACCCCATAGAAACCTCTTGCTTCCTCAATGTCTCGCACTTGAACGGCAAGATGAAATGGGTACTCAACCATCCAGGTGTCGATCCACCTCATTGTGGAAATGTTGGACTCGCATTTCATCGTCATTGAGCCAGGTAGACTCAAACGCACTCGAACTCATACCGGCTTGAACATTACCAAGCAGCTCAACGTCTTGGTCTATGGTATCCGTCATTGTTTTGTTTCCAGCAATGACCTCGCTGTAGCTAAACACGTCGCGAACGGGGCGAACATAGTCATCCGGCTTAGCGCCATCCATACCCAAATGTGTACGCTGCGTGCGCTTGCTATCGGTATCGCCGTCGGTGCTCTGGTGTACAACATCTTTCTGTCCGACAGTGGACTGAGCAATAGAGGGGTCGGCAAACAACACCATGGACAATTTGTCGAAATCACACTTCGCTGGATCTTTAGCATGAGGTCGCACCCGCATTAACCAACAATGACCTGGGGTAAAGGACAAAATCACGTTCGGGAACAAATTGTATTGCCATACATCTGACAGCTGATCATCGTCGAAGGCATTGTAGTCAAAGCCTTTATCTCGCCCTGTTTGTCGCCTTTGCTTTTGCACTGCCCGCCTTATCTCTGGCACGCGACCGACAAAGTCGTCTGGATTGAGGCCGAGCTGCAACAGTTGCGCTCGGTGTATATCGGTTGGTTTGTCTGGCACTGGAAAACGCGGGTTGAACGTCGCACCAGGTACCGCGAGTCCGGTATGACCGTGTGGAAAAAGGTGGACAGTATCGTTGCAGCAATCAACCATTCGCCTGTGCTGAGGATGCAAGAAATCGACGTGATACAACTCACTGAAATTATCGACCACAGCTTTCCAATTACATTCGAGGTGTACGGTTTGATCTTCGACGAGTGTCATCTGGTCAAATCGATATGGCGTAAGGTGATCGACCAAGGGTCCCAAGAAATCCAGCAACGGTATCGCTTCGTCGTCCATGTTCACGAATACCATGCCGTTCCACGTGTCTGTACGAACCTTCTTTAGAGCTCGCTCACAGGGCACACCTTCGCTAAATCGCTCTTTGTATGGGACCGCAGTTAGGTCACCATCAATGCTGTAAGTCCATGCGTGGTATGCACACCGAAAATTTGCAGCATGGCCTCGTTCTGATGTAATCAGACGATTGCCTCGATGTTGGCAGACATTGAAAAAACCTTGAACCTCACCGGACGACGTTCTCGTAACGAGGATTTGTTCCCGCGCCATATCGAAAACAAAATAGTCACCAGGTTTTTCCAGATCGCTAACAAGCCCCGCCACCAGCCAATTCGAGCGCCAAACGTGTTGCCACTCTCGATCAACATATTCAGGATCGACAAATCTGTCTTTACTGAAATTCTCGATCTTTGGGCTACCACCCGTGTGATCAACGATCTCGATAGTCATCAGCTTCGCCTCTTTGATCTGCTAGTAGGTAATCGCTTGTTCCAGCGTAACCCAGCGCCCATCCTTGACTTGCGAGAGCACAGACTCAGTTGCTCCACTGTGCTTGTCTGGACCAAATGAGACCCTGTAACCAAAAATGTCGGTATAGTCGGTAATAGACTCCAAGGCCTTAACTAAGCTCTCAGTAGTTAGATCGGGACCTGCCTTATCTAGCGCTGCGACCGTCAAATCTGCACCTCTATACCCTTCCATTGCGGCTAGTCCAGGCTCAACATCGTATTTCTCAACGTAACTATCCCACCAAGCTTTCACATCCGGGCTCATCTCATCATCCGCATACAACTTGGCCATGTGTACAAAACTGTAGAAGCCCTCGCCACTTTCTTGATCGGCAATCACTTGCGCATACACCGCATTGTTACCCACCCAATCAACGCCGCTCCATCCCATTTTGCGCGCCGCATCTAGCACAAGGATCGTATCTCGGTGGACGGTACCCATAAGCACCAAATCACAGTTAGCGTTTTTAAGTCTTAGAATGGCCGCGGTAAATTCTGTATCTGTCGGCTTGTGGGCTGAAATTTCAGCTATCGCCAAACCCATCGCTTTGGCCTGATCTTGCGCCCCCTCCAAAATTTCGACCCCGTAGTCGGTATCTTGATAAATGACGCAAGGTGTAGTCTTAGCCCTCTGTTCAACAAAGTAATTCACCGTCGCGCGAACTTCATCGTAGTAGATGCCACGCTGTGTAAACTTCAACGGGTGAAACGGTTCCACCATTTGTCGGCCACCGCTAATCGGAAAGAGATTAGGCACGTTGTTTTCGAACAACATGGGCATGATGGCATTGTTAAGTGGCGTACCAACTGCTAGCAACATCGCTAACACGTTGTCTCGATTCACGAGTTTGTTGGCGGCTGACATGGCCTTGGGGACTTGATACGAAGTGTCTTCTACGACATATCGAATCTGTCTGCCATGGACACCACCTGCTGCATTTACCTCTTCGAAGCGCATGCGCGCGGCATTCGTCGCACCTACACCCCATATTGCCGTCGGACCCGATAAATCTGTGTAAACACCTAGAGTTATTTCCTCATCAGTTACACCTCGGTTTTGGGCTTGGGATACTTCTTCTGTATCCCCACCGCATGCTGCTAAGACTGCACCTAAGAAAACCAAGCTCAGTTGCTTGTACATTCTGCCTCCTAATCTAATTCTGTATCTCTACCATTCGATCTTTAAACTGCTAGGGCTTAGGTTGAATTAATACATCTCGTTGATCAGACCAATGTACTTTTCGTTAACGACTTTGCGCTTTAATTTCATAGTTGGTGTGAGCTCCTCGTCCTCGGGATCGAGAAGCTGATCGATGAGCCGAAACTTTTTAACCGTTTCGACACGCGCAAACTTCGTGTTCACCTTTTCAATCTCCGACCATATCAGATCTTGCACAGGCTGCGCGTGGCATAGACTTGTATAGTTGGTGAACGGAACATCGTTGTCTTGCGCAAAATTCTCTACGTTCTCGTGGTCGATCATGATGAGACAGGTTAAGAATGGCCGCTTGTCGCCAACGACCACCGCGTCTGAAATAAAAGGGGAGAATTTCAGTTGGTTTTCGATCTCGCTCGGCGTGATGTTCTTACCACCAGCCGTGATGATAATGTCCTTCATCCGGTCAATGATGTAGACGTAGCCATCATCATCTATCCGGCCAACATCCCCCGTATGTAACCAACCTTGGACAAAGGTTTCCGCTGTTTTTTCAGGGTTATTCCAATACCCGAGAATGACCCCTGGACCACGTATCAAGATCTCTCCCGCATCCGATAGCGTCACTTCCATCGGTTCCGTTGCTCGACCTACGGAGCCTATGCGATTAGCACCTTGCACGTTTGCTGTCGCTATGCCCGAGCATTCTGTCTGCCCATAAACCTCGTACATGGGCTTACCCAATGCCCAGAACCAATCTATGAGATCGGGAGCAATCGGTGCAGCCGCGGTCGAAAGCCACCGGCATTTGTCGATTCCCAACAATATTCTTATGTTCTTGAGAACAAGAAAATCAGCAACCTTGTGAACCAGACTCAGGCCAAAGGGCACTGGTTCGTCTACCTTTCGAAACTGTGCGGCCTTATCACCCACCCGGATTGCCCATTCATAAGACCAGCGACCTAAGGCAGTTGCTTCTTTGAGCTTTATGGTGATCAGCGAATACTGCTTTTCCCACACACGCGGCACCGCGAAATGAATTGAGGGCGCGATCTCCTGCTGATCCGCTGTGGCGGTTTCTAGCTCCTCAACAAGATTCACGACGGAACAAGATTCCATCGACATGAATGTATAGAACATTCGACCGGCGACGTGCGCCAATGGCAAGAATCCCAGCTGTTCATCTTCCGGATAAACGCCGTAGATTTGCTGCAGATTTTGCGCCATGTACAACATGTTCGCCTGGCTGATCATCGCACCCTTTGGCGGGCCGGTCGTGCCAGACGTGTAGGTTAAGACCATTAAGTCATCAGGGTTAGCAGCATTAATTTCAGCTTCCCACAGATCAGGGTGGGCTTCGGCGTGTTGTTTGCCAAGCGCAAGTAAGTCTTCAAAGCTGATGCACAGCTCATCAGAAAAGTTACGCAACCCTTCCATATCAAAGATGATGACCTTCTCGAGACTAGGCGTGTTTTCTCTGACTTCAAGAACTTTGTCGAGTTGCTCTTCGTCCTCCACAAAGTAGAAGCGCGTCCCGCTATCGTTGATCAAATACTCCACTTGGCTCGCGGCGTCTGTTGGGTAGACACCGTTGGTGACGCCGCCCATGCCAATCACCCCAAGATCTGCGAAAAGCCATTCTTTATTGACCTCTGACGCAATAGAACACCGATCGCCACGCTCCAAGCCGAGCGCTTTCAAGCCATAGCCAACCCAGCGGGCCAGATCGCCGTAGTCCCGCCAGGTATATTCGTTCCATATACCAAAGTCTTTTTCTCGCAACGCTACTTTGTCTGGATTGCCCTGTACGCGATGCCAGAAGAGCTGAGAAATGGTGGTACACCCATCAACGATTACTTGGTTCATAGCGTTCATTCCATACCTACCAGATCATCGCCATGTCTTGCGCTGTTTCCAGCGTCTACGACCACGGGCGCCCTGATCCCTCATGCCGAGATAAAATTCCTGTATGTCCTGGGCGTCCTTTAACCGCTCGCAACTGTCTTCCATGACGATACGACCAATCTCCATAACGTAGCCGTAGTCACCTACGTCTAACGCCATCTTGGCATTTTGCTCTACCAACAGTACCGTCACGCCGCGCTCCTTATTTAAGCGGACGATGATTTCACCAATCTCCTGAACGAGACGAGGCGACAACCCTAGGGACGGTTCATCGAGCAACATCAGTTTAGGTCGAAGCATGAGTGCCCGACCAATCGACAACATTTGTTGCTGCCCGCCGCTCAGGTTGACGGCTTGCGCCCTCATCAAATCTTTCAACACGGGAAAGTAGTCGTACACCATCTCAAGGTCAGACTGAACCAGGTCATCACGACGGGAGAAAGCACCCATGCGCAGATTTTCATCCACATTTAGGAATGGGAACACCTCGCGCCCCTCTGGTACGTGGGCGATGCCTTGCCGAGCAATGCCATCTGGATCTTGGCCCTGAATCTCATCACCGTCATACACAACGGTACCTTTTTGCGGATCCATCGCACCGCTAATCGTCTTCAACACTGTCGTTTTGCCTGCACCGTTGGCGCCAAGAAGAGAAACAATTTTGCTTTCGGGGACTTCCATACTCACACCCCGGATCGCCATCACAGGGCCGTAGTAGGTTTCTACGTTTTTTAGTTCGAGCAAATTTGCCATCAGTCGTGCCTCATCAATCGCCTAGGTAGGCACGAAGAACTTCTGGGTGTGATTGCACCTCTTGCGGTGTGCCCACAGTGATGAGCTGCCCATCGGCCAACGCCATCACTCGATCCGATGCAATGCTGACAAGATTCATATCGTGTTCGACCATAATGACAGTGATACCCAGCTCTTCGTTGATATCCTCAATCCAAAAAGACACATCCTCTGTCTCCTCGGGATTTAAGCCAGACGAAGGCTCGTCCAACAAAAGCAGCTTAGGCTTTAAACAAAGTGCGCGCGCAATCTCCACCATCTTTCGTATGCCGTATGGCAAGTTGGCGATCACCTGATCGCGATAGCTTTGTAGATTCAAGAGGTCGATTACCTCTTCAACTTGAACCCGAAACTTAAGTTCCTGCCTTTTTACCGAGGGCAAGAAGAAGATTTCAGAGAAAATGTTCGATTGGCGGTGTATATGACAACCGATTAACAAATTGTTGAGCACAGTTTCTTGCTCAAAAAGCTCGGTGTTTTGGAATGTACGCGCGATCCCTAACTCTGCAACATGATGCGTCGCAACGTTAGTTATATCCTGATCATCAAAATGGATGTTGCCCGTCGTCACATCGTAGATCCGACTAACCAGGTTGAAGATCGTTGTTTTACCAGCACCATTTGGTCCAACGATGCTAAAGACCTCACCTTCGTTAACTTCAAAGGTAACATTTTGGACAGCCTTCACCCCGCCAAAGTGAACCGAGAGGTTTTCTGCTCGAAGTAAGCTCAATGCAGCCTCTCCGTACGCAAGAACGACTTTTGTCGTTTGTGCGTAGCCCTGCGATAGAGTGGAAATTCTTCAAAGAAAAGTCGTATCTTGCGCCATCGGCCATATATACCTAATGGCTCGTAGATTAAAAAGAGAATCAAAATAAGGCCAAAGATCGCTGGTTCAAGCCCCGGAATCTGAGCCACTGCGGGAGGGGTTGCATCGCGCAGAATCGCTATGCCTTGCGGTAAGAGACCGATGAAAATTGCGCCATATACAACCCCATGCAACGAACCAACACCTCCCACGACGACCATCAACAAAAGCTGAATGGATGTGATGATCGTAAATGCGTCTGGGGCCAGGTAGTTCAAACGATGGGCGAAGAGTGCACCGGCAAGGCCAGTGAAAGCAGCAGACAATGCGAACGCTAGCGTTTTGGTACGGGCAAGATGGATGCCCATACTTTCTGCACTGGTCTCAGAGTCTCGAACGGCTGTCATTGCTCGTCCACTTGGGCTTCGTAGCACGTTCATGACAAGAGCCATGGAGCAAACAAGTAACAGTAAGCACAAGAAGTAGAACGATGTGGGATCACTCAAGTTCATGCCGAGAAATTCAGCCTTGGGTACTGGCATACCGCGAAAACCGCCAGTGACAGACTCCCAATGAACCAGCACCTGCTCGACAATGACCGCGAAGGCGAGTGTCGCTACCGCAAGATAGATACCTGTCATGCGTAAAGCTGGTATACCAACTATGCCCCCTATAACTGCGCTGAACAGCGTCGCAGCGACAATTGCGACAGGCAAAGGTACCCCTTGATTCAGGAGATAGGCATGTGTGTATGCGCCGATGGCTAAGAAGGCAGCGTGCCCAAGACTCACGAGTCCGGTATAGCCGACTAGGATCATCAGGCCTAGTCCGGCGATTGCGTAGATAAAGACGAGACTAAATTCACCCAACAAAAACCGATCAAGCCACAAGGGTCCAGAAAGCACAGCGATGAGCAGTAACCCATACCATAGGAGATAGCCACGATGGGGGACAAGCTGGATGTCTTGGAAGTACTTAGTCTTACGTATGAAGCGCATTAGACTTTCTTCTTTTGCATTGTAGCGAACAGACCTTGAGGTCTAACAAGTAACATCACGAGCAACAAAACGTACGCGCTCGTGTCGGCAAATCCTGGGGGCAAATATAGTCCGGCAAACTGTTCGATTATGCCAATAAGCAGCCCACCGATAATCGCACCAGGCATGCTTCCGAAACCACCGACTATTGCCGCTGCGAATGCCTTGATACCAACAAAGCCGATCAATGGATCTACCAGCGAAACAGGTGCAGTTAGCATACCCGCGACACCCGCGATGCCAGCCGACAATGCCCAAACCAAGGAATACATTCGTTTGACGGGAATGCCCACATAGAACGCAGCTAACTGGTTCTGTGAAGCCGCCTGCATCGCGACGCCGACTCTTGTGAAGCGAAAGAAAAGCCACATCAATAGGCACAACAGCGCTGTCCCCAATATGATCGCCACATTCTCATAGCCAATAACTGCCTCACCCCAGCGAATCACCTCGCCAGAATATGGTGTAGGCAAGGCGCGAGGTTCGTTCCCCCAGATCGCCCCTGCTACAGCACGAAGCACGAAGCCCAAGCCGATAGTTAACATTAAAACAGCAAAGTGGGGCTCACCGATCATTGGGCGAAGCAACAAGCGTTCGAGGACAACACCAACGACAGCCATTACAAGAACGGTAGCAGGGAACGCCCAGTAATATGGCCAATCCCAGATCGAAATGAAGGTAATGGCGACGTAGGCGCCAAGCATCATAATGTCACCCTGGGCGAAGTTGACCATCTCTGTGGCTTTGTAGACGAGCACAAAACCTAGCGCGATTAACCCATAGACACAGCCTTGGGAGACACCGCTAATTAGTAGCTGTACAACTTCCACGCTTTGATGATCCCTAGTTCACGCCGGTGCGCATTATTCTATTTCTACTGACTTCGACCACGCTTAGAGCCCACAACTCTCGAAATTCTTGAAGCGGAATTTCTGCCCTGGTCCCTTCTTGCCAACGAACGAAGAAGCCGCGTATTGTGTGGCCTGCAGCAGGGTTTGTCACCCCAGAAAGTCGCACACAGACCAACAAATCACAGAGGCAAAAAGATGGCTGATCGTCTTAGCGGCAAGCGAGTTCTTGTCACTCAAGCAAACGACTACATGGGGCCCGCGACCATTGAACTTTTTTCGGCAGAAGGCGCCCATGTTATCTCGGACGAGTCCGACCTCAGGCCAGATGGCGCATGCGAAAATGCGGTTGCGCAGGCAGGTGAGGTGGACATATTGATCGCCAATCTTGCGTCGCCTAACTACTCCGGCATCGATGCGGTCGATCTCAGGTCAGACCAGTGGCACACAACGTTCGACATGATGGTGCACCCCTTACATAGATTGTGTCAGGCTGTACTGCCGCAAATGATCGAGCGGCAATGTGGCAAGATCGTCGTCTATGGTAGCGCCACCGCACTAAAAGGATTAAAAACCGTCACCGCTTACAGCTCAGCTCGCGCAGCTCAAGTTGGCTACGTACAGTCACTCGGCGTTGAGGTCGCACCAAACAACATCCAGGTGAATCTCATTGCCCAAAACTACGTGGAAAATCCCGTCTACTACCCACCCGAGCTCAAAGACAACGAGTCTTTTATGAAGTCTCTACGCCGGCAGGTTCCCTTGGGCCGCCTAGCTCGCGCTGAGGAAGATGCGAAATTCGCACTATTTCTCGCATCGGACGAAAGCGACTTCTTCGTCGGTCAGGCGATTCCATTTTCTGGTGGCTGGATTCAACGATAACTCTCGGTAAGTGTAGTGGCTCGCCTGTATCCGCAAATGCAAAAATACTGTATATATAGCCAGTATGGAGAAGTTCTTAAGGCCACTACACCGACAACGCAATCGCCGACGCGCCCGAGCCGTCATCTTAGATGGCGACGAACTTGCTGAAAAGTACGGGGTTGAGCTCAAAGCGCTGGAAGACTATCTACTGGCACACAAACTGGCTTACCACAAAGACAGCCAGGGAGCGATTTGGGCTTCAGTCACCGACGTGAAATAACCTGAACGAATCACCTCGGCACAGCAGAGATTTCCTGTAAAAGCTCTTGGGCTTGTGCCGTTGGTAACAATTGCATCGAGCGTTCCAAATCCTGCTTTGCTTCACTTCGCTTGCCTTGCTTGGACTTTGCAGCACCACGATGGAGATAGTAAGCAAAATAGGCTGGGTCAAAACTAATGGCACGATCAAAGTTGGTCACCGCATCACCGTATCGCTTTTGCGCCATTCTTATTGCGCCGCGCAAGCCGTGGAACTGAGCTTCGTCACTCACTAAACTGAGGGCCTGATTTATCGAGCTAATTGCGGCATCGTGAGAACCTACTTCGAGCAGTGCCGACGCCTCCTCATAAGCTTCATAGGCGGGTGCTGCTTCAGTAACGCGTGTCAGTGCGGTTCGATATTCTGCCGTGCCAAAATGAGTCGCGGTCGGTTTCCGGGCCATTAACTCCCGCGCCCGGCCGCGATTGTTTTCTACGCGTTCGATTGATGTTGGATGGGAGGCTAACCAATCCTGGGATGCTGCAGCAGCGCCACCTTTCATGGCGACAAACTTCTCCTGCAGCGTGACAGCACCTTGAGGGCTGTAACCTGCATCTGTCATGAATTGCATGCCGTAGAAATCAGCCTCGCGTTCAGCATCTCTCGAATACTTTAAACCCAGCAGTTGTGCACCGCGGCTGGCATATCCGATCACTTCCTGACCCAATGCAGAGCCTTCGGTGCCGATGCTCGCGACTGCCAGAACACCCTGTGTCAGCATGTCTCGTTCGAGCCGTTTCGCACCATGCCGCGCCGCTGCATGGGCTATCTCGTGTGCTAACACTGCAGCGAGCTCAGACTCGTGCTCGAGTGCCACAAGCAAGCCCCTATTGATGGCAATTTTGCCACCCGGAAGTGCCCAAGCATTTGGCGTGCCGTTATTCAGCACAACAAACTCGTAGGGTAGGTTCACACCGCTAGCTCGGGCTAGGCGCTGCCCAACTTCTTCCACATAGGCACTCAACTCAGGCGCTATCAATAGCTGTCCGCCTTGCATCTGCTGTGACGGTACATACTGCTGTTGGCCAATTGCAATCGCCTCTCTATCCGAGACTAACGCTATTTCCGATTGACCAGTCACCGGATTCACAGCACAACCAGCCAAACCGAGGACTAGAAATCCCGTGATTACGGCAAGTTTTTTTACGTTCAATTTACCCATTCTTTACAAATCATCACATTATTGGCTCCAAGCCTCCCTTATATTGCACCCATGGCTAAAGAACAACAGCGCAACCCTCCAACAGACGCAGGACAACTAAAACAGTCCTATACCAAACGTCGTGACAGTGAACGCCCCGTGCCATATAGCGTGGCCAAGGCCTACCGGCTCCTCATCGCCGCGCGTGAAGACATTAAATCGCGACACTAGGTCGTCTCAGCTCCATAATTACTCCACTTTGGATCCATAACGGCCACAGGATTTAGCTCTACTATGTCCTTGAAGAGTTAACTAACCCCAACTCTCCAATGAGTAGAATTACAGGCTGTAATAGAACATAGCCAACCCCGTCTAAAAGCGGGGTTTTTTTTGCCTGTTTTTTCACTCGTGATTTTTTGCTTTTTTTTGTCCCCGTTCTGAGGCATAAGAACATTTATCCGATGCATGCACGCTGCACTTTCACATCCGAGCCCGCATCTTAGGAAAACTCAGACATAGGACAGAGACCGACATGAAGTACCTCCACACTATGGTGCGCGTCACCGACATCGATGCCTCCCTCAAATTTTATTGCGATGGACTTGGACTAGAAGAGTTGCGCCGCTATGAAAACGAAGGTGGACGATTCACACTCGTCTTTCTTGCAGCGCCTGGAGACTCGGAGGCACAAGTGGAGCTCACCTACAATTGGGATCCTGAGGGTCTCGATGGTGGTCGAAACTTCGGTCACCTCGCCTATGCAGTGGAGGACATTTATGCCACCTGCCAGCAGTTGGTGGATCATGGCGTTACAATCAATCGCCCACCACGCGACGGTCGCATGGCATTCGTCCGTTCGCCAGATGGCGTCTCGATAGAAATTTTGCAAAGCGGTGACGCACTCACAGCCGCAGAACCATGGCAGAGCATGGCAAACGTCGGTGAGTGGTAGTCAAAACAATCAACTGAAACCAATGGAACAGTCATGAAGCTATACAACTCAGTCGGACCCAACCCCCACGTCGTGCGCATGTTTGCAGCAGAAAAAGGGATTGAACTAGAGCTCGAAGATATTGATCTCATGGGCGGCGCGAATCGACAGGCGCCCTACCTCGAAATTAATCCTGCGGGACAGCTACCGTGCCTGCAAGCCGACAATGGCACACTGATCGCGGAGATCACCGCTATTTGTGAGTACCTAGACGAAGTCGGTGGTGGTCCATCACTCATAGGTGAGACGGCTGAGGAACGCGGTCAAACAAGAATGTGGACACGGCGCATCGACCTAAACATCTGCGAGCCCCTGGCCAATGGCTTCCGTTTCAGCGACGGGTTGCCTCTGTTTAAGGAGCGCATGATCACTATTCCTGAAGCGGCTGAAGGCTTGAAACAAATCGCTCGAGAAAAGCTTGCTTGGCTTGACGGTCTAATGACTGGCCACGACTTTGTTGCCGGTGACAAAATCACAATCGCTGACGTTCTTTTGTATTGCATGCTCGCATTCGGCCAACAGGTGGGTCAGCCGTATGACGAATCTCTGCCTAACATCAAGCCTTGGTTTGATCGCATGGCTGCAAGAGCCAGCGCTAGCGCCTAATCTAGCCTCTAATAATGGCCTGCTTGTAAAGTGTGGCTTGGTGGATTTCCCCAAGCTGCACATTTAAGCACCACGTCGTTTTAGGCATCGTGCCATTTTTTAAGTACCGCGCACTCTTAAATAGCACCGGGCCGCCTTTTGGCTGGGTGATTTACCGCCATTTTCTTGACCGACTACACACTTTCCCAGCTATATTGAAATTGACTTAGTCAATTCTTCTGGTACATTGAAGTGTTACTTTTCGTAGCACAATTTCGGTTTACTAGTGGATTTTCGGCCTGTATGCGTACGACTTATATAACGGCGTTAGTGATTGCTTTGGTCCTCCTCGGCTGGCTCTATTCGGGAGACCACTCTACGCCCGCAGAACCTGCATCCATCGCAGAGCTCAATCGCGATCAAGCCGAGATTGACTCTGATTCAATTCCAACTCGGGTTAGGGTTGCGGTCTTTGATGCAACTGAACAATCACGAATCATCAAGGTTCGGGGCAAAACTGAGAATAAACGAACAGTCATGGTTAAAGCGGAGCTCAACGGTACCGTGTCCGAACGACCAGTGGAGCGAGGTGATCGAATTTCGAAGGGTGATATGTTGTGTCGTATCTCTACGGAGGATCGTCGTGCCAGCTTAGTCGAGGCAAAGGCTGCACTGACCCAAGCCCGAATAGACTACCAGGGTGCTTTACGACTCAAGGAACGAGGCTTTAACTCCCAATCTGCCATCGCCGCAGCACAAGCCAGACTTGCGGCGGCGGATGCCAATGTACAGCGAAGAGAGCTGGACCTAACTAAGCTAACAGTGAACGCACCATTCGACGGCGTCATCGAAGATGTCCATCTCGAAGTTGGCGACTATCTAACGCCTGGTGCAGCCTGTGCCACGGTAGTGGATCTCGACCCAATGCTCCTAACTGGCAGAGTCTCTGAACAAGATGTGATTAAGCTCGACGAGGGGCAACTCGCAACCGGGTTTTTCCGCGACGGCGGCACGGTCGCTGGGGAAATCTCGTTCATCGGACACCAAAGTGATCCAGCAACCCGCACATACCCTATCGAGATCAACCTACCGAATCCTGATTACACCATCCGCTCTGGGATCACCACCGAGATCCATGTTCCCGTTGAGGCTGTGCTAGCACAGTTGGTGAGCCCAGCCGTCTTTAGCCTCGACGACGCAGGCGAAATCGGCATCCGCACAGTAAACAAAGACAATATCGTAGAGTTTTATCTCGTCGAAGTTCTTTCAGACTCTCCACAAGGCGTTTGGGTGACGGGACTACCGCTTCGCGCCAACGTCATTGTTGTTGGCCAGGAATTAGTCGTCCCTGGCGAGCGGGTTGATCCAGTATTCGAACCTCAAGCCGCGCTACCTGCAAAAACGCCAGTTAGCAAACCCGAAACGGCAACTGCTGTGGCGATGAATAGCCCATGATTAGTCGAAGCTGAGCAGATGCAAAAGTTCATCGAAGCTGCGATTAACCGATCCAGAACCTCACTGCTCATCATGTTCATGATTGTCTTGGCGGGACTCTTGGCCCGTGCAGCGATCCCAATTGCTGCAGAACCCGACATAGACGTGCCCTTCTTCATCGTCACCGTGATCCACGAAGGTATCAGCCCTGAAGATGCCGAGAGACTGCTCATCATGCCGATGGAAGTCGAAATGCGGGATGTTGAGGGCATCAAAGAAATGATGGGGTTTGGAGCAGAGGGCGTCGCAACCTTCATGCTTGAATTCCATGCTGATATCGATCTCGGCAAAGCACTACTCGATACACGCGAGGCTGTAGATAGAGCAAAAGCTGAATTCCCGTCGACAGCCGAAGAACCCATCGTGACTGAAGCCACGATGGAAGACTTCCCAATCATCCAGGTGAACGTCGTTGGCGCGGTACCAGAACGCATGCTTTATGCCATCGCTCAGGACTTACGCGAAGCTGTCGAAACTGTACCTGACGTCTTGTCAGCGGATCTTTTCGGTCAACGAGAAGAGTTGTTAGAGGCGATCATCGATCCCAATGCACTCGAAGCGTACGCAATTTCTTCAGAAGAACTCATCACAACCATCGTCCGCAACAATCGTCTGATTCCTGCCGGTGCGGTGGATACGGGCCGCGGCCGTTTCTCGGTCAAGGTACCCTCTATCATTGAGGGCGCGTCAGACATCTTCGATCTCCCCGTAAAGTCGGTTGGCGACACCGTTATCACACTCAAAGATGTCGCCACAGTCCGCCGCACTTTCAAAGACCGACAAACATATGCTCGGGTCAACGGTCGTAAGAGCATTTCGCTACACGTTACCAAGCGTACCAACGCAAACATGCTGAACGCCATTGCTGGCACGAAGGCAAAAGTCGACGCCTACAGGTCTCAGCTACCCGGTGAGGTGGACGTTTTCTACACGAGTGACCAGGGCCCCTTCGCAGGCAGTCAGGTCACAGAACTGCAAGGCAATATCTTTACGGCGCTGGGTCTCGTCATGATCATCGTGGTTGCTGCGATGGGCTTCCGCAGTGGTGTCATTGTGGGTATTGGTATTCCTGTCTCGTTTCTTTTCGCGCTCGTTTTCCTCTACGCCATGGATTACACATTTAACTTTATGGTGATGTTCGGGATGCTCCTTGGCCTGGGTATGCTGATTGATGGTGCGATCGTGGTGACGGAATACGCCGATCGAAAAATGATCGAAGGTGTCAAGCCACGCCAGGCTTATATACAGGCTTCTCGCCGAATGTTCTGGCCAGTTGTGGCCTCCACCGCCACCACGCTCGCGGCTTTCTTGCCACTCATGTTCTGGCCCGGGCTCGACGGCCAATTCATGCGCTACCTTCCGGTGACCGTGTTTACGGTTCTCGCGGGCTCTCTCCTCTATGCGCTGGTGTTCGGACCCGTGTTGGGATCCATATTCGGCAAAGCAGGTTCTCGCGATGCCCATTCCCAAGAGACCCTAAAGCAACTAGAAAGTGGCGACCCGACTGTCCTGCGCTCCATGACCGGCATGTATGCGAGTTTGTTACAGACGGCCGCACGTTATGGTATCGTTACCTTTGGGCTAATCATTACTGTCTTGGTTACAACATTCTGGGCATACGGCGAGTTTGGCCGCGGCATGATTTATTTCTCAGAATCAGAACCGCAGTACGCCAATGTCATCGTCCGCGCTCGCGGCAACTTGAGCGCCGACGAAATAAACGAGCTCGTTGCCGAAGTGGAACGCGAGGTTCTCGAAGTTAATGGGATCAAGAGTTTAAACGCCGCGACCACGCTTCCCGGCCAACCATCTAGAGACAGCGCCATCGATGCTGTGGGCACACTCTACATTGAGCTGCACGAAGAAGGTGATCGGACCGTTTCTGCGACAGATGTGTTCGAGGCAATTCGCGCGCGGACATCGAAGCTCGCAGGGATAGAAATCGAAATCAAAAAAATGGAAATGGGTCCGCCAGCAGGCAAGCCGCTACTCCTTCAGTTTTCCTCGCACAATCGCAAGCTGATCGACCCTGCGATTGAACGCATTGTTGAGCGTATGAACAGTGACCCGGACATCAGAGACATATCGGATTCTCGTCCGTTACCTGGTATCGAATGGAAGTTGTCAGTCGACCGCGCGCAAGCTGCAATCTACGGTGCGGATGTCAGCCAAGTTGGTGTCGCGGTCCAACTGATCACAAACGGGATTAAAGTCGGTGAATACCGACCGGACCGCGCCGATGACGGGGTCGACATACGCGTCAGATACCCACTCGAGTATCGTGGTATCAACGCGCTAGACGAACTTCGGATCGCAACGCCGACCGGTCTAGTACCCATCTCAAACTTTGTCTCGCGTTCCGCAGTACCTAACGTCGATACCCTACAACGAGTTGATGGCGTACCCATTGGTCAGATTCGTGCGGACGTTGCACCAGATGTTCTTGCAGACGACAAAGTCAAAGAACTCGAAGCATGGATACAACAGCAAGGCTGGCCATCTGATCTGCTAATTGAATTCCGTGGCGCCAACGAAACTCAGGCAGACTCCATGGCCTTTATCGGTGTGGCATTTAGCTTATCGCTGCTTCTGATGTTCATCCTACTTGTCACCCAGTTCAATAACTTCTACCAAGCCTTTCTCATCCTGTTCGCGGTCGTACTTTCAACGGCTGGTGTTTTTCTTGGTCTTCTCATCACAGACAACCCATTCAGTGCAGTCTTATCCGGTGTTGGCGTCGTATCACTAGCGGGGATCGTCGTTAACAACAACATCGTCCTGATCGACACTTATAATCACCTGCGTGAGGAACATCCTGAACTCGACTACATCGCTCTAATCGTACGAACCGGCGCACAGCGTCTTCGACCAGTCCTGCTTACCACCGTTACAACCGTATTTGGTCTCCTGCCCTTGGCCAGCAACTTGAGCATCGACCTATTCAATCGGACGGTCACTTACGGCGGCATGATGTCTATGATGTGGGTGCCTTTGTCACAAGCGATCGTTGCCGGGCTTACTTTCTCAACCCTGCTGACGCTCGTCTGCACACCGGCAATGCTCGCACTACCACACCAGCTAAACGCATTGAAACGGAAAGCTCAGGCTGCAATACAACGTTCGCGTAGCGGTTCCCAACCCTCAACGATCATAGAACCGACGTAACATCCCTTCCCCACGCTCGTCAGGTTAGCTACTCTAGTCCAGCCAACCCCTCCACCTTGAGCGACAGTCATTGGATTGGATCAAACCGCTGCAGGACATCACTCTTGCAGATATCGACACCGTCGGCGCCAAAGCGGCGCACTTAGGCGCCATGCTTCGTGCTGGTTTTCCCGTGCCTCCTGGATTCGTCATTACAACTGATGCCTTTGTTGAACATTTCGGAAACATCACAGACCCTCTCGTTCGCCCAAGTACGCCACGCCTAAATCAAGAGCTGATGGCCGCGGTCGTTGCAGGCATGGTCACCCACCTTGGAGAGGAAATAGAGGTAGCAGTTCGTAGCTCGTCGACAGAAGAAGACACGAGTTTTGCTAGCTTCGCCGGGCAACATTCGACCTATTACTTTGTACCTCCAAGCCACCTAGACCAAGCGGTCATTGATTGTTGGTTGTCGCTTTGGTCCACCGCAGCAACCGCGTATAGACGTGGCGGTTGGGGACAAGTTGTTTCTGGGGCGCCCTTGCGGATGGCAGTCATCGTCCAAAAAATGCTACCTGCCACACGGTCTGGCGTTGCTTTCAGCCGCGATCCGGTCAGTTCGAGCACCGACACTGTCATCGAATCCTCATGGGGATTAGGCGCCGCATTGGTCGACGGGAGAGTCGCCGGTGATCAGGCGCGCGTCTCCGACGAGGGAAAACTACTCAACTACACCGTTCGAGACAAGCGCGTACAAGTTCTACATCACGCCTCCAATCATAACGCTTCGAGACTACAGCCCGTCACTCAAGCCAACCGCAACGCGGAAGTACTCTCGTCGGCTGAAGCAGAGCGGATAGCCTCTATCGCGGGTCAACTGGAAACTCTGTTCGACGCTCCTCAAGACGTGGAGTTTGCATTTGTAGACAACGACTTGTTCCTACTCCAATCCCGACCGATCACCACCCGCCCCCCAACGTACAACTTTGATGATCCGTTGGTCCTTTTTAAGCCTCTGGCGGAAAATTTCACAGAACCGTTGACGCCACTTTCCGCAGACTTGTTTGCTCAAGCACTACCTCGCCTCGGTGCGTTTGTTGACGGACGCTTGTATCTATCCCTTCGTCCTTTGCAACGCCTCATCCCTTTTGAGATGACCGATCGAGAAACCTGCGAAATGATGTTGCTACGCGGCAATCCCCGCGACGTGAAGGTTTCATGGCCACGACTGTTAAAAAGTATCGGTATCGGAGCTGCTTTCTACTTAGCGGACGGCGCCAACTGGCACAGGGCGGCTCGGCTTTCGCTAGACGATCTCGAGAAGTTTCGGCGCGTGGCCGAACGTGTCAAACATCGTGAAGCGCTTTCGCTGACCCGAGCAATGCGACGACTCGTCTGGGGGCGCCATAGCTTTATGCCGACTTATCACCAAATGTTTACATTAAACATTTCTGCAGGACGCTATTTCCTTTTCATAGGTGCGTTGGAAAATTTGGTACAGCGTTTTGCACCTGATTTTCCCGTAGCCGATCTGCCTCGAACTTATCACGGTCGACAAGACATGCGATCCTTAGAAATGCTCGACGAGCTTTCCAACCTTGCCATGCTTCTCAATCGATCGCCCGAGCTCACCCCTATTCTCGAGACCGAGACCGCACTGCCTATCGGTCACGAATTTACAGTGGCGTATGACGATTTTATCCAAAAATATGGGCATCGCGGTCCGCGGGAGCTGGACATCGCGGCACCACGTTGGCGCGAATCGCCACGCGACCTGTTGGGTCTGCTGGTTCATGAAACTGACACAGCGGCGAACGTCGATCGATCGCACGGACAATACCTCGCTGCAAGAGATCAGCTGCACAGCCATCTCAAACCATGGCAGCGCGGTTTGGTTGATTGGCTAACAAAACGAATCACGCACTTCATCGCGCTCCGCGAGAACACGCGCTATTTTCATATTATGGCTTTCGACAGTATGCGCACCCGCGTACTAAACATCGAAAAATCTCTGTTCAACCAGAATCGGTTGGAACACGAAGGTGATATCTTCTTTCTGTTGGTCGACGAAGTTGAAGCTTTACAGGCTGGTCGCCTAGCACCGTCAGATGCGCAAGCTAAAATTAGAGCTCGACGTCGAAAATGGCAGATAGGAGCTGCTCGACGTCCGCCAGAAACAATCAACGTGGATTGGTCTGGTGAGACAGAGCCCTCGGAACTTTGGCAGTGTGCAAGCCCAGGTTCAGCCCAAGGTCTAGCGCGGGTCATTATGGACCCGAGCCAAGGGGCAGAGTTACAAGCTGGAGAAATACTGATTGCCCCCTACACGGATCCTGCGTGGACGCCGCTCTTTCAAAAGGCAGCAGCTATCATCGTCGGCACGGGGAGCTTCTTGTCTCACGCAGGTACGGTGGCTCGCGAACTGCACGTACCTTGCTTAGTTGACGTCGCAGACTGCACCACCCTTTATAAAACAGGAGAACAGCTCATCGTCGATGCAAGCAGCTGCACCATTGAAGTGGTGCACGACGCTGATGCAGCCCGCGAGGGACGTGCAAATGATTAGCACCTGGTGGTATGTCCTAGTCTTTATTCTTGCACTGCCGATGTCGGTTTGGTTGCTCGCAAGTATCCTAGGGATTCTAGACCGAAGACCAGTAACGGTCCCGCTGATCCAAATTTTGACAACGGGAGTTTTCGTTACTTTATTCTTGTTGGCCACACACCGTTCCTTCCTGATCCCGATTTCCTGTGCATTCGTCCTGGTCACCCTCCTCCATCTCGTTTCGGGAGCGGTGCTACGCAGATCTCTGGGCATTCCTACCTACAGTAGCGAACCAAGACTCGAGACTGATTGGGATCAAGATGAAAAGCACGATGATGCTAGCAATGAAGGTCTGGCAGAAGATCCAATAGAAGATCAGGGTTCAGAACAAGAAGAGGAAAAAGAACCCCGGTGACAGGGATCGGGGAGGGGAGGGGAAGCGAGTCACCGGGGCGCTTTGAACTTGTGAACACTAGTTTGTATTCACTCGTTCGTAGTAAGTAATAGCAAAGATCTCGTTTAGTGCGAGAAGAACGCCCTACTTTCCGGTCGCTATCAGCTCTATTCGGTAGAAATGTTCCTATATTTTCCTCTTAACCCATTGAATTATATAAGGATATGCAGACTTGTCTTGAGCTAAGAACATGTGTCCCCCAGCAAAGAACTTTACCTCTGAACCATCTATCTGAGATTCAATTGCACGCATGTTCTCCGGTGGCGCCACCCCATCAAACTCGCCGCCAGCGAGTAACGTGGGCACAGTAATCTGATTCAACTTCGAAAAAGTATCGTGATCCCGCCTTGCCTCAAGCTGTTTGCGTGCACCCGAGGGGTCCCGGTCGGCACGCCTAGCCGCGACACTTAATTCTACTCGGCGCTGCCACTTTTCTGGATTCTCGGCTATCCATGCATCCGTATGTCTAGTATCCGCAACCCTTAAATGAGTCTGCGCACGTTCGATATCGGGCAAGTCTTCAATTTCATGCAGTGGATATGAGGCACCCCCAGCTCCGCCAGAAGATGTACACGCCAACACAAGTGCACTGACGCGATCCGGATGACGGATCGCAAATTCTTGACCGACCATGCCGCCGAAAGAAACGCCCACGACAGGAATCTGGTCGATTCCCAATCTGTCTAACAAACCGGCAGCATCATCCGCGTATTCAGCCATCGTAAAAGGACCGTTTGGATTTGATGTCTGACCGAGACCTCGCTGGTCATAGCAAATAACTTCGAAGGATTCAGCTAGAGGCGAATCGAACTGATTCGGCCTGTTTCTCAGATCGCCGCCACTACCACTGATGAACAACAACCGCTCGCCGGTGCCACCAACTTCGTAGTACAGATCGATGCCGTTCACAACCGCGTGTGGCATGTCAGTCTCCTCGTTTTATCAGTTAACCACGCTCTTTAATGGCGTCGGCGAACGAGATAACCCGCTCCGCTGCTGCCGCGTGCAGATTCTCAATCAGTTTACCGTCTAGTACCGCAACGCCTTTGCCGGAAGCCAGAGCAGACTGCCAAACTTCCAAGATCGAATGCGCTTCTGCAATGTCATCGTCCGAGTAGCCAAACACTTCATTGGCTATCTCTATCTGAGAAGGGTGAATGAGTGTTTTTCCGTCAAATCCCATATTTCGTCCACCGACGCAAACTTCTCTAAGCGACGCTTCATTTTTGAAATCCAGATGCACACCATCGAGAATATCTTTGCCTAGCAGGCGTGCGCACAACACGCACTGCTGTAGCGCGAGCGCCAAATTGTTACGATCCTCGGTGTGCTCCGCACGCAATTCTTTGACAAGATCACTAGTACCCATAACAAGCACTTCGACTCGCGGATGATCCGCAAAACTTCTTAAATCCAGCACGCCTCGAGGCGTTTCGATCATGAGCCATATCGGCACCGTGCTGCCACCGGCACCATCGACAACTCGAAGAATTTCTTCAACTTCGTTCGAGCTTTCTATTTTCGGAAACAAAAGCGCAGCTATATCAGCAGAAGCAAAACGTTCAACATCTGACTTACCCCACGCTGTTTGTAAGCTGTTACAGCGAACAATGAGCTCCCTATAGCCATAGCCGCCACTTTGGATCGCAGTTTCGACTTGATCACGCGCGTGCGACTTCGAATCCGGTGAAACCGCATCTTCTAGGTCAAAAATTATGCTATCGCATGCCAAATTTTTAGCTTTTTCCATCGCTCGGGCATTCGCGCCCGGCATATACAAAACAGATCGTCTCGGTCTCACAGCGCCTTGTCCCTCACCTACGTCAATGTTTGCATGATAAAGCTATCACGCTTTCGTTATTCCTTGGCGCGATAGTGTGAACCACTTCTCGTTAGTACCGACGCGAATTTACTTACTATGTTCGGTGAAGGGAATCAGGGTATTCGCATTGCCATAAGGTAGGAGTATGCGTCTTAACTTTCGGAACAATCGAGACATTTTGCTATTTGCTGGCGTCGTCGCCGCAATCTCAAGTCTAGCCTCACTATTTGCTGTATTGGTCGTTTATCTGACAGGCGGACAACATGCTTTTCATCTTGAAAACGCGATTACCTTTGCTGGTGTAGTCCCGATGCTCATCGCGGTCCCGATCTCGTTTTGGGTCGGTAGAACGGGATTACGCTTAACGGAAGCACAAAAAAACCTTCGTCGTCTCGCTGATACCGATCCTCTGACTGGACTACGTAACCGCCGCTCATTTTTTTCCGCTGCTAGCGAAATTGTCGCTAGCCCTGAAAGACCTTGCTCTCTGCTAGTCATCGATGCGGATCACTTTAAAGACCTAAACGACAATTACGGCCATGCAGTGGGTGATGCGGCTCTTGTGAACATCGCCGAAGTGTTGCGCAATAGTTTTCGCGCCTCGGACCTGACATGTCGTGTCGGTGGCGAGGAATTCGCAATCTTGCTTCCCGGCATAGCTCGCGATGGAGCAATGGTCATGGCGCAGCGAGTTCTAGATTCAGTTTCAGACTCTCCAATAGTCGCAGGTAACGCAATAATTACCTACTCAGTAAGTTGTGGCATTGCTGAAGCCGAAGCCGGAGAGGCTTTACCAGAACTCTTCAAACGCGCAGATGACGCAATGTATCAGGCCAAGGAAGAAGGTCGAAATCGAGTGGCGCTACACGAGGCCGCTGCCTAACCCTCTTGTACCTTTTTACCTATGCCTGCTATGACTTTGCGACCAATCGGGATCAATTTCAGCAAATTGAACTGAGCATAACTTCTATCTATACGCAAAATTTCTTCACGAATGTAGGCACGTTGTTCGCGCACTAACGCTATTTGAGCCGGATCTTGCGGATTTAGCGCAACGAGCTCATCACGCTCCGCAGCTAGGCGCCCTATTCTGTCCATGTCTGTATCGAAGTTTCTATCCTTCGCCTCGGCGCCAAATGTCTGCTTAAACAACTCAGCAAAATACTGCCCTCGCTGATCGACATCTAAATCGCTTTTAGCGCACGGCTCACGACCCGCTAAGTGTGTGGCCTCGATACAAGCCCTCGAACCATAGGTCTCGAATGCACCTGTGTGCACTCCGTTTGAAATTGCAGCCAACACAGATCGTCTAAGCGCAGCTGGATCACGCTTAGGGTGCGATTCCTCGACCGCTTCGAAGGGTATTTGCTCCCGCACAGGTTGCGGATCTGGTGAGTGCGGATCCGCAGCCGGTGCCTTGGCGGGCTCTGCAACAGCGATGGACGGCTCTTCCGGTGCGAGCGCAACTGGCTCAATCTCAGAGACCTGCCTCTGCTGGTACAACGTGATGTGCAGCTCCGGAGACCCTGCTGGCTCTGGAAGCTCTATAACGTTTATTCGTAACACGCTCAAGAAGATGCCATGCACGGCCAGACTAAAGAAAATCGCGAACAAGAATCGCTTTTTGTTAACAACCTTCAACAAACCTGCGCCACCACTCACTGCCCTCTACCCACGATGACCATACAGCCGGTCTAACTAGAAGTGAATCTGTGTCAGACAATAGCGCTGTGCTAGCATGCAAGGGCAGTCCTAGGGAGGGAGAAAGCATGTCCAATCCATTTGATCTGAGCGATCGAGTCATTGCTATTACCGGCGCATCGTCTGGTTTTGGCCACCACTTCGCAGGTGTTTTGGCGGCAAATGGCGCTACGGTTCTGCTGGGCGCCCGTAGAGTAGAAAAACTAGAGGATAGAGTCGCCGAAATAACCAAGGACGGTGGTAAAGCGCAGGCAAGAGCCTTAGACGTGACGCAGACAGACAGTATTCACAAGTTTATCGACGCTGCATTTGAGGAACACGGACGGCTTGACGCAATCATAAACAATGCTGGCGTCGAAGCAGGTGCAAAAACCTACACGATGATCGATGAGACGGACTGGGACTACGTCCTCAACACCAATCTTAAGAGTGCTTGGGTCGTATCGAAGTACTATACGGAACAAGTCCTTGCACACAAACAGCCGCTTGGGAATATTGTGATGATTTCCTCCATCACTGATACACGAACCATCAAGGGCCAATTCCCTTATGCAGTTTCAAAAGGTGCCCTCACCCGCATGACTGAGGTCATGGCGCTAGAGGCAGCACGTTACAACATACGAGTGAACGCCCTTGCGCCTGGTTATATCTTAACGGACGTAAGTCGTATTCTGCTCGAGAGCGATCAATCAGATGACTTTATGAAGGGCATCCCAATGCGTCGCTACGGAGAGTTTGACGATCTCGACGGTCCCATTTTGCTCCTTACATCCGATGCCTCAAAGTACATGACGGGCGCAACGATAACTGTAGACGGTGGGCACGTTTGTTCATCCCTTTGATCGCTATCTAACAACCATCCAACGCGGAGATAATCATGCCCACTAAATTAAAAATTAGTATTAGCGACCAGGAAATTGAGGATCTACGTCTACGCCTCAAGCTCACGCGATGGCCCGAAGCAGAAACCCCAGATGATTGGAGTCAGGGCATCCCGCTTGCCTACACCAAAGAAATCGTCGACTACTGGCTCAACAAGTACGACATGCAGCGCCTGTCTAAGCGTCTTGGTGCGTATAACAACTTCATTACTGAGATCGACGGACTCGATATCCACTACATGCATGTACGGTCAACCAATCCAAACGCCCGCCCGTTGCTGCTGACGCACGGGTGGCCAGGTTCAGTCGTCGAATTTCTAAAGGTCATTGGCCCGCTGACCGAACCGCAGCAACATGGTGGCGATGCAAAAGACGCCTACCATCTTGTGATTCCTTCCTTACCCGGATTTGGTTGGTCTGGAAAGCCTACGAGTCCGGGATGGGGTATTCCCAAAATCGCCGTAGCTTGGGCTAAGCTCATGGCTGAGCTTGGCTATGACCGCTATTTTGCTCAAGGCGGGGATTGGGGTGCCATCGTTACGTCCGCAATCGGCGCCACCGACACAGAGCACTGTGCAGGCATCCACGTGAACATGATTGTTGTTCCACCAGATCCAACGGCTGACGATTTAACCGATCTTGAGAAATCAGGAATAGAGGGCTTTCAGTACTACCAAGATTGGGACTCTGGCTACTCCAAACAACAGAGTACACGCCCACAAACATTAGGCTACGGGCTTGTCGACTCTCCAGCCGGCCAAGCCGCATGGATCATCGAAAAATTCTGGGCGTGGATGGATTGCGACGGAAAGCCAGAGAACATCCTCAGCAAAGACGAGCTTCTCGATAACGTGATGGTCTATTGGCTCAATGCCGCCGGGGCGTCTTCAGCGAGAATCTATTGGGAGAGTTTTGGCTCCGCAATGGCTAACCAACAGATCGGTGTACCTATGGGTGGGACGATTTTTCCAAAGGAGATCTTCCGCACAAGCCGCAGGTTCGCGGCAAAGGTATATACGAACATTGTGCACTGGGAAGAGAAAGAAACTGGTGGGCATTTCGCTGCCTTCGAGCAACCGGAGGTCTATACAACTGAAGTACGTAACTGCTTTCGTCAAATTTCCCTATGAGCGACGCGCTCTGGAGCCCAACCGCTCAGGCCATCTCAGATAGTCGCCTCACGGAATTTACGCAGCTCGTTACACAGGACACAGGCCGCAGCTTCGATGACTACAACGCTTTACATGACTGGAGTATCACTGCCCCAGACCAGTTTTGGCGTCTGGCCTGGCAGTATTTCGATCTTCGCGCATCGGTCGACTCCGATGAGACCGTTGTCGACCTCAACCTATTCCCCGGGGCGCGCTGGTTCCCAGCTAGCCGTCTAAACTACGCGGAAAATCTTCTAAGGGAAGACTCCGACAAAATCGCTTTTATCTCCCACCTCGAGAACGGTGAGCGTCAAGAGAAGAGTTATCACGATCTGAACGTTGAAACGGCTGCGATTGCTGAGCATCTAAAGAAACTTGGAATGGAGCCCGGTGATCGCGTCGCGGGCTGGCTGCCAAATATTCCGGAGACAGCAATCGCAATGTTAGCCGCGTCGAGCATGGGCTGTGTCTGGTCGTCCTGCTCTCCAGATTTTGGAACGCCCGGCGCGCTCGATCGTTTCGGTCAGATCGCACCAAGGGTCTTATTTGCCTGTGACGGTTACCATTATGCCGGTCGTCGAATTGATATCCGCGATAAAGTTCGGACTATCGCGGCAAGCATCACAAGCATTGAACAGATCGTCTGGATTAAGGTGGTAGACGAAGACTTTGCACTCAATGAGAACGAGGTGTTCTGGAGCGACGTTCTCGCGACACCGAACAACGGTCTCAGCTTCGCGCAACTGCCTTTCGACCATCCCCTCTACATTCTGTATTCAAGTGGCACGACCGGCAAACCAAAATGCATCGTGCACGGCCAAGGCGGCACCCTCATTCAGCATATGAAAGAACATCAGCTTCATCTAGACCTCAACCAAGATGACACCTTGTTTTTCTTCACAACCTGCGGCTGGATGATGTGGAACTGGCTTGTCTCAGCCTTAGCTACGCGCTGCACGATTGTCCTATTTGACGGTTCGCCTTTTCACCCAGGACCACAGGTGATGTTTGACCTTTGTGAAAAGGAAGACGTTACGGTGTTTGGCATCAGTGCCAAGTTTCTTGGCGGTACGCAGAAAGAAGGCGTTCAGCCAATCAGAACCCATGATCTAGCAAAGATGCGAATGCTGATAAGCACGGGTTCGCCGCTGACCCAAGAAGGCTTTCAATACGTTTATCAAGATATCAAAAGAGACTGCCACCTCGTATCAATGTCTGGTGGCACCGATCTCATTTCTTGCTTCATGCTTGGCAATCCAAACTTACCGGTCTACGAAGGAGAGCTGCAAAGTCCTGGGCTTGGTATGGCTGTTGATATTTGGGATGACGATGGCCAATCCATCACAGCAGAGAAAGGCGAACTCGTTTGTACTGTGCCCTTCCCTTCTGCGCCGGTAGGCTTTTGGGATGACCCAAACAACGCAAAATATCATGCCGCTTACTTCGAAAGATTCGACAACATCTGGGTACACGGCGACTACGCCGAAAAGACAGTTAACGATGGCTACATCATTCACGGACGATCTGATGCAATCCTCAATCCGGGTGGCGTTCGGATCGGCACCGCAGAGATCTATCGTCAGGTTGAAGTATTTGATGAGGTCATTGATTCAGTCTGCGTCGGTCAAGAATGGGATGGCGACGTTCGCGTTGTCTTGTTTGTCGTCCTGAGAGATGGCGTTGACCTCAGCTCGGGATTGATAGATAGAGTAAAGAAACAAATTCGAAACTTCGCATCACCTAGACATACCCCAGCAAAGGTCATCGTTGTCGGAGACATTCCTAGAACGATGAGTGGCAAGATCGCGGAGCTTGCAGTTCGAGATACGATACATGGTCGTGAAGTCAAAAATACTTCCGCGCTCGCAAACCCGGAAGCGCTCGTAAACTTCCGTGATATAAACGAACTAAATAACTAGAGGTAAAGAAATGTCTGGCGATCGCAGAGAAAAAGGTCTAGCAATGATGGCAACCCTCTTTGGTCCGCCGTCTGGCGCTGGCAACCCGATGCCAATGCCACTGCAACGATACACCACTGAGCACTTGTTCGGCGATGTGTGGCAACAAGATGATCTATCCCTACAAGAACGTTCCTTGGCTACCTGCACAATGTTGATCGCGCTCAATCGCCCAGAAGAAATGCGTGTCCATTTCACCGGCGCCAAAAACATTGGCATCGAGCGAGAAAAGCTCGTCGGCGTCATCGCACACGCAGCACACTATGCAGGATGGCCAAACTCAATGGCGGCACTGCGGGCTCTGAACGACGTTTGGCCTGAGTAAAAACGCGTGAAGATGACCGCCATCTATCTCGTTCCAACCCGTGATGGCGGGGTCTACGAGTATCAGCAGGTCGAACGACCGGAACCGAGTGGATCTCAAGTTCTAGTACAAGTTCATGCATCCGGCACCAATCGCGGCGAGCTTCTGATGATCCGCGGTTTTCGTTCCAGCAATCCACGATTAAAGGCCGTTCCTTCTGGTATTGAGTTTGCGGGAGAGATCGTCGAGGTTGGGGATGATGCTACGGGGTGGCACGTTGGCGAACGCGTCATGGCTCGCGGAATTGGCGGCTACGCCGAATATGCTGTCGCGAGTTCTTCCTCATTGATGCGAATCCCAGACTCATTGAGCTACGCGGAAGCAGCGTGTGTGCCTAACATATTCATAACCTCACACGATGCACTCGTAACCAATGCCCAAATCAGCAAGGGCGATCATGTTGTCATTACTGCTGCGAGCTCCGGTATCGGCACAGCCTCTATCAAACTTGCCAAGCTATTTGGTGCTGCAAGAATTGTCGCGACCACAAGAGATCCCGCTAAATCCGAACGCCTAACATCTGTGGGCGCGGACGTTGTAATCAACACTTCGGAGCCTGGGTATCCGGATAAAGTTCGTACAGCGACCGATGACCATGGAGCAGATGTCATCATCGACAGCGTCGGGGGGCCAATGTTCAGCGACAATCTGGATGCATTGGCGGTACAGGGAAGGTTTGTTAGCGTCGGGCGGAATGGTGGAGAAATCGGTGAAATCAATTTGGACGCGCTGGCCAACAAGCGCGCAGCGCTCATTGGAACAACCTTTAGAACGCGTACACCGCAAGAAGCTTAGCGTTGCTTTGAAGTCTTTGCCGAGGACTGCATGGACGCTTTCGCCGAAGGTAAGCTGAGACCTGTGCTGGATCGAACCTTCCCCTTTAACAACCTACACGACGCACATGTCTACATGCTCAGCGATGCTCAAGTCGGCAAGATAGTTTTAGTGAATGAGTGGGCTGGCGGTGACTAGGGCTATCGTCATCGGCGGTGGCATAGCAGGTATGTGCTCAGCCAAGGTACTTGCCGATTACTTCGACGAAGTCGTACTCGTAGAACGAGATCAGTACCCGGAAGGATTCGAACATCGACGCGGGGTCCCGCAAAGCAAGATGTTCCATACCCTCCTTGAGCGCGGTCGGCGCGATATCGAAGCGATCTTCCCAGGCTTTCATAAACTTCTAGAGTCACGCAAGCTCCCTAAAATTTCGTTCGGTTTCAACTGCGCTCTGATGACGCCGCGCGGCTGGGGGCGGAACGTTCCGGTTCCTGTGCAACGATCACTCTTCTGCACGCGTGGTTTTCTGGAATCCGCGATGCGCGATTTGTTCACGGCCGACCCTCGCACGACGCTGATCGAACAAGCCACTGCAACTGGCCTGCTGGCGCAACCTCATCCGCACGGCAAATTCTGTACCGGCATTAGCTACAAAATTCGTGGCGAAGATCAAACACAAGAACTTGCTGGGACTTTGGTCGTGGACGCATCAGGTGCTAGTTCACGAGCGCATCAGTGGCTGAATGCGATTGACGTCGCACCGCCGCGGGAGCATCAATTAGACCCCTTGCTCACCTACGGCGGTCAACTCTTCAAACTGAAGCCGAATGCCAGATTCCCGAAACAATGGTGGTGGACACACGGCGCGTTCATCCAACGTGTGCCACCGACCGATAATGCGGCGGCCCACTTGATTCGCCAAGAAGGTGACCTTTGGTTGTTAACGATGGTAGCTGGAGACGGGCACGACATGCCAAAAGACAGAGCGGGTATTGAGGCGTTCTTACATCGAATGCGTTCGCCGCTGATTTACGACATGCTGCCCTATTTCGAACCGCTCGGGGAGCTTACGAGCTATCGCTTGCCCAAAAACTGCTGGAAGTACTACGAGGATTGGGCAGAGACTCTACACGGTTTCTTAGCCATCGGTGCCTCCACCTGTGTTTTCAATCCAAACCAGGGCCAAGGAATGTCAGTTGCCGCCGGAGATGCAGGCATCCTGCGAAGCTGCTTAGCACAAACTAACGCGCCGGAAAAACTGCCAAAACTCTTCTTCAAAGAACAGGCCAAATTTCAACGCAACGCCTATCAACTTGCTTGTTCGAACGATTTGAAATTTGCCAGCGTTCAAGGACCACGTACTTTGTCCACTAGATTGTTTAACTGGTATCGCGATGCGATCACTAGAGCTGGAGCCGCAGATCCGTGGGTTGCTCGGAATGTCGCAGAGGTCGATTTGCTCTTGCAACCTATCAGCAAGATTTACCAGCCTCAGTTCCTGTTTCGGACCCTGTTTGCCTGCGTCTTCCTTGGCTGGCGACAGCGACCTTCTGCAGTTGAACGGGTGGCGCCGCAGCCTCCGGGACCCGCCGTCATTCCGCGTCGATTGCGCGTAACGATTCGTAATTCACTCGGTACAGCCACGCGATATGTTGCGTTCCGACTCGGTCTGACGCGTTAACGCCTTAATTCTGAAACGGCTTCAGTCTTCGGGAAAGTCAAAAGGCTTAGGATCGATAAATCGTCTTAGGACATTTGCTGTAATCAACGCAATCTCGTTTTGATAATCGTTGTGCGCGAGAGAACCCGCGTAGGAAATCGAACCTGTGCTGAATACGGCACCGCCACCGCCGACTTCAAAGAAAGTCATATCGGCACGAACTTTCGGATCGTCACCAACCGGCTCTGACATGTGTACTTCTTCAGTGACGCGCAACATGCCTTTCTTGTGGTTTTCGGAGCTCGCGATAACTACCGCGTGCGCCGGTGACCCAAGCGTAAGATCAAATCGATCAATTTCCTCACCAGCTGCACCACCGCCCTGGTTACCAAAGCTTCCCCAAGTATCTCGCTCACCCAGGTCACTTACACCATCCACGATGAATGCCACGCGCGGATCCAAGGCTCCAGGTTGGACGCGATAGTAGGTGCCCCCATCAAAACCCTGTGCGGTAAAACCAATGCCCACTAACTGATTTGGTGGTTTGCCAACGCGGCGCCACATCCCGCCATACTCACCCCCAAATTGGTGATAGTACTCTCCCGGTTCTGCCATCCAAGCTCGAGTGCCACCCTCGGCTCTTCTCACCTCCATAACAGCAAGATTGTCTTCTTGAAAAGCGACCCGCCAATAGAAACCGTTGCCACCCATGTACATCAGACGACCATTGCCGGATAACCATGCCTCAAGCGCATCACGCATGCTGGTGGAATAGTATTCAGGGTGCGTGCCGGTAACGACACACTGATAACCTTCTAAGGCCTCTACTCCATCTCGATGAAGATCCTCGTCGGTTAGCACATCGAATTCTTGGTCGATCGCATCCAACCAAGCCGTTAGATGGGTATCAGCATTGAACGCCCAAGTTCCCGTCTGCGGCTTCATGTTCAAAACGGGGCGCAGCCGCGATGAAAAGTGAACGCCACTGTGGTCCCGATGATGCTCATACATCGACAAGCCAATTTCTTCGTGTGCCCTCAGGAAGGCATCGTTTGCATGATGGAGTTTGGGTGAGCCAAAAGGTGAGTCACTGGTACTAAGGCGTTGATTTGCATAGGCAAGATAGCTTGCGGTTGGCACCAAGTACGCCAATGGCTTCCTTTTCTCGCGCGGTGCACGCACAAAGAAAGGCACAAAATCCACAGATTCTCTGAGCGAAACTTTCAGCGCATATTGGCCGCTAGCAAGATCTTCAGGCACAGTCCAACTTAAACTGTCCTTCCAGCCTGCGTCAGTTAGATCATCTTCGTGGAAGTGGATCGCACCGTATTGATTTGGCTTGTCATGATAGCTTTGGACCGACCCATCCCACTGCACGCCACAAACACCCCGAATGGGGTTCTGGTACAAGGTGCCATGTCGCTCGTTACCAGAGACATCGAGTATCTTTTGACTACTGATCTCACAACTAAAATCTAGGTGCAGGCTATCCTTATCCGATCCAGATATTCGGATCGCTTCAAGCCGGCCATTGAAATGAGCCAGGCCTGGCTTTGCAGCAGCTAGAACTAATTCTCCGCCTGAGATGCGCAAAGGCGTGATGCTGGTTTGCTCGAGTGTCACAGCCTGCTCACCTGGACCGAGAGGCTTCGATCGGACCCGCAAGATTGGCTCAGGACCTAGGGTCAGGTTGAGCTCATACCAACGTTGATCTTGCAACGCGAGCTGTAGATGGATTTCGTCATCAGCCCATTTGGCAAAAAGCCCAACATCTGAAATCGAAACTTCTAGATCTTGCCAACGAAACAGAGTTTGCCGGTCTGTGTTAACTAACGTGGGATAAAACCACACACTAATCTCATCCGCATTGTGCCCAGGCACATCTTCAACAATACCGTACGAACCATTCACAAGTGGTTGATATGTAACAGGTATACTCTTTAGGCTTTCGACAAGATTCGCGATCAAGCCCGTACCATGGGGGCGATCATCACCACTAATGAGATGGACAATATCAGCGCTCGCGGAGCCCTCACCACCGTAGGCACTCAACTTAAAGCTGACCTGCTCGCCCGGTAGAACAGAGAGAGGGTCACAATAGCCGACCACGTCTTTTTGAAATGGCGCTTCTAGATCATGCTGCATAAATTGAAGACCTTGTTACGCAGCAACAGGCACACCTTCCAATGTAATGCGGTGCATTCGTCGAGTATGGCCGTGATAGTCGTTGACTGCCCAATGCCAAGTCGCTCGGTTATCCCAAAATGCCATCGAACCCTTCTGCCACTGGAAACGGTAAGCGTGTTCCGGCCGACCAATGTGCTGGTAGAGGAACTGTAGCAGCGGCTGGGATTCTTCATCAGTCCATCCATCAAATCGAAGTGTAAACCCTGGATTGACGTACAAAGACTTTCGACCAGATAAGGGGTGAGTAATTATGACGGGGTGGATCGCGTCTTGAGTCGCCAAATCCTCGTTACTGAATCGGTCTTCAAATTCGGCTGGACGTTTCGAATTAGCGCCAAAGGTGTGCCTGGACGAGTGGACAGCGCGCATTCCCAGCAGCGTCTCTTTGAGGCCATCCGACAAGGTATCGAACGCCGCACAAGTACTTGCAAACAATGTATCGCCACCTACAGGTGGGATCTCGAGCGCATACAAAATACTGCCCATCGCCGGTATTTGGTCGTACAAGTGATCCGTATGCCAGCCACCACCGATATTGAATTTTTGTTCTTTCTCTTTCTTAACCTCAGCAATGCTCGGGTAGTTCTCAACCGCCGCAAAGAAGCGATTCACATTGATCTCCCCCCAGCGCTCAGCGAACTGCAGGTGTTGATCGGGTGTTAGCACTTGGTCTCGAAAGAACAGAACAGAATGCTCTGCAAATGCCTCCTGCAGCTCTGCAAAAGCTTCGTCTGTAAACGTCGCAAGATCTATGCCGGTGACGATAGCGCCTACAGCACCGGTCGACTGAACCTGAATATGGGAATAGCTCACAGTACTTCTCCAAAAAGACTTTGTTATTCTAGTGCTAATAACTTCTTAATTCGACTGACAGTCCAGGCCCATAATATGAGCACACTCACACAAGCTCAGATCAATCAGTATCACGATCAAGGCTACGTTGTTCCTGACTTCCGCCTGCCCGTTCAGTTACTCGACGAGGTCAAGACCCGGCACAGTCAATTGCTAGATAAGCATCCTGAATATCATGACTATTGTGGCGCACTATTCATCGCCGACTTAGGATTTCTGAACTATGCCAGACTAGACCCCATTCTAGACATGGTCGAGCAATTGATCGGGCCAGACCTGGCTATTTGGAATTCCAGCCTGTTCGCTAAACCTGCCAAAGTCGGGACAGGTACGCCTTGGCATCAAGATGGAGAATATTGGCCCATTGATCCGCTAGCGACTTGCTCTGTCTGGATAGCCCTGGATGACGCCAATCGTGAAAATGGCTGTCTTCGCTTCCTACCCGGTTCGCATAGAACGAAAAAGCTTGCCCCACACCATTTTAACGATGCCAAAGATATCGCTCTACCGATGGAGCTAGATGCCGAGAGTTACGATGAAGAGCAAGCGGTCTACATCGAACTCGAAGCCGGTCAGATGTCGATGCACGATGTTTATCTCATGCATGGCTCCGAAGCCAACCGTACGGACACACCACGCCGAGGAATGACGTTGCGCTTCATGCCAACGACGTCAATCTACCGACGAGACATGAACAAAAGTCCCGCGGACGAACAGCGGCCGATCTTTCTCATGCGAGGGAAGGACGTAAGCGGCGAGAACGATTTCAGGGTCCGGTGACTCTTTTTTTCGGCGGCGGTACCAAAAAAATCAACACACCGCTGAAGACGTTAAGCGTGGCAACGACTAACAGCGCACCATCATAAACACCCACTACATCGTGATAATACGATACCGCCCAGGGCGCGATCGCACCTAACAAGAGTGAAAACGGAAGACCGGCACCACGTATCGCGCCGATATGTTTACGTCCAAAGAATCTAGCCCAAATCACTTCCTGCATCGGAATCATGCCACCCCAGCCAAGACCCAAGACAACATAAGCAAAGTAAATGAGCAGGAGCTCTTGAGTTGCCACAGCACCCACAATCATAAAGAGCGCGAGTCCTGTAACAGAAGCTGAAATCGCCGCTAGCGGTTTCACCTGTGTACGATCAATCAAGTATCCCCAGACCGGTTTTGATGCCATCGCCGGAATTGAGGCTACAAACATCGCGGTCGCCCCCTCAACACGTGTGAAGCCGTTGTCCGTTAGATAGGGAATGGTTTGCAGAATCAGGACGATAATGTTGATCGAGAAAAAGCCAAAGGCAATCACGAGCGCATAGAACGTCAGCGTGTGGAGCGCTTCGCGGCGTGTATATGCATTCGCGTGCTCTCTTGCAGCCTGCTCCCCGCCACCATCGGCAACCTCCTCCATCGTTAGACCATCAGGGTGCAAGCCATGGTCTTCCGGGGCGCGCCGAATCATCAATGCCACTGGGTATAGAAAGACTGCAGCAAACAATGCTAACCACAACCATGCTTCGCGCCACCCCTGCGTATCGATTAACCACGTCGCCAGCGGTGTTAGTACTATCCCACCAAACGAGACCCCCATCGCAGCCCACGCGACCGCCTTGCCCCGATTGATGACGAACCATTTCGACAGTGTGACGTTAACGACGAGGTTGCCAATCATCGCGCAGCCAACGGTCAGGACAACGCCGTTGAGAATCAGCCAAGCCAAAAGTGAATTCACTAAACTATGTGCTGCTAGCGCGACAGCTAAAATTGTGGCGCCGATGAGCATTATCGGTCGGCCACCAAACCGATCTATCCGAGAACCTACAAACACACCAACAAACGCCATAACAAGCTGGCCAATGGTGCGAGTGAGAGTGAAGTCAGCCCGTGACCAACCGAGCTCCTCAATCATGGGGGTCATGAAGGAACCGAGCACGTAGCTATACATCCCGATCGAGACAAATTGCGCGACGAAAGCTGCCCCGACCAAGTAGTAGCCGTAGTAAATTCTGTTCGTGCCTAGGGTGTCCAAGGAGGTTCGGATAGGTTAAAACGGGGCATTACAACACGAATAGTTCAGCCATGTTGACTCTTTTCCCAGCTCGCTCCGTGATCACAATGAACCCTTCAGCGCCTATTGCAGAGGCCATTTTGGTTAGGGATGACCGAATCGTTGAAGTCGGCGGACTTGATCAAATGGCACCTTGGCTCAACAAACACGACCATGTTGTGGACGATCGATATAAGAACGATGTCATTTGCCCTGGGTTCATCGACCCTCATCTCCACCCAACTATGGCGGCAGTACTCCTGCCCATGGAATTCATTACAGCGATGAAATGGAAACTACCTTGGGGAGAAGTTGAACCGACGACAACCGAGCAGAGCTTCGACAGTAGACTGCAAACGCTACACCATGAAAAGCCACCTGGAGAACCTCTTTTCACTTGGGGTTATCACCAACTTTGGCACGGCGAGATGTCAAAACAGCGAATGAATGCAGTCAGCCAAGAACGGCCCATTATCGTTTGGCATCGTTCGTTTCATGAGGTCTACCTCAACGATGGCGCACTAGAGATGACGTCGATCAATCCAAATATGATTAAGCCCGGGTCTCAGATCGATTTCGACAATGGGCATTTTTATGAAAACGGCTTGGGTGTCGCAATCTCGAAGCTCAATCCATGGATATTGGCACCGGAACGCTATGCGGAAGGACTACGTCGTTTAAAAGCGGTAGTCCATGCCGGAGGGCAAACAACAATCGGTGATCTCGCAACAGGCCTGTTTGACTTTGAAACTGAAGCCAATGCGCTTTTGGAACATCTAAACGGAGATGACGTGCCGTTCCGCTCTCGACTAGTGGCTCATGGTGGGCGCATGCTCGCCGAAGGTGGCTCCCCCGACGGTGCAGTTGCAATCGCTGACAAGCTGCCAGAGCGAAACACGCATCGCTTGCGATTCGGAAAACACATAAAGCTCTTCAGCGATGGCGCTTTCTTCAGCCAACTAGCGCAGCTGCAAGAACCAGGCTATATCGATGGGCATCACGGTGAATGGTTAACGGTTCCCGAAGTCCTCGAAGACAATATTCGCGCGTACTGGCACGCGGGTTATCAAATTCACGTTCATGTTACCGGTGATCTAGGGTTGGAACTCACCCTCGACATTTTGGAGAAGATGCAGTTCGAACGTCCTCGTTTTAACCACGGCTTCACATTCGAACACTTTGGCTTTTCGACACCAGAACAGATCAGACGGATCAAGGCACTAGGTGCACAGGTTTCAGCCAACGTGTACTACTTACACGAGCTATCAGATATCTATGCGCAGGAGGGCATCGGACACGAGCGGGCATCGCAAATGGCTCGTGTGGGCAGTTGTTTTGCAGCAGACATCAACACGACGTTCCACTCAGACTTTACAATGGCTCCGGCCGAACCGCTGAACAGTGCCTGGGTCGCGGTGAATCGGATCAATCACACCGACGAGGTGATGGGCGAACACGAGCGGCTCAGCCAACTTCAAGCGCTCCAAGCAATCACCATCAACGCAGCCCACGTACTCGGCTTTGCCAACGAGACCGGCAGCATTCGTGCGGGCAAGAAAGCAGATCTAACGATTCTCGAGGAGAGTCCTCTTTCTTGCGACCCATCTGACCTTCGGGATATACCGATCAGGGCGACCGTGTTCGAAGGTGCTCTGTACGAACTAAGTTATTAAAACGGCACCTGCACCGCTTTACATAAGTACTCCATGAACCGAGAAGATGCTCGGAAGGTAGCGGCAACTTCTTTCACGAACGCATCGGAGGTCACGACGGACGGGGCAAGATTGGCCGTGACGACGTAATCCTTTCGTCGTAAGTCGAGAACATCCGGGTCTTCAGGATCAAAGCCTTTAGGAGCACGTTTGAGACTCGCACCACCCAACTCAAACCTATCGCGAAAAGCCTTTGCCCGCTTTATCTTGTGCCACTCCTCGCGCTGTTCGACGATCGATGCTCTTATGCCCTGTAGTGCTTTGCTGTCTGGTCGCCACAGCCCAATTCCGACATAGCAGGACGTTGTGTCTAAATGTAGATAGAAGCCCGGCGCATGCACATCTTTGCCGAGCTGATGCCGGAATTGAATTCCGATATTGGTTTTGTATGGTGTTTTGTCCTTACTAAAACGGGTGTCTCTGTAGACCCGCATCAACGACCCGCCCATGCGCTTTGGAATTGCGTCGAAATGATCTGAAATGTTGTGGACATGCGACTGCATCGCAGCGATAAAGTCGAGAGAAGGCTCTAACACATCTTGCTCATAACCGCTTTTATGCTCACCAAACCAGTCACGGTTGTTGTTTTTCTCAAGCTGCTTGAGGTAGCGAAAAGTAGCCTTGGGGTAGCCTTTAAATTGTGCCATCTCGTTCTCCAGTTACTGAATAACTAAACGTCTCAGGATACAAATAACGGACACTTATGTTGTCGGCGCTTGAAGGTTTCCCTTGTGCGCATCGGCCTCTATCTGTGCGCGAATTTCTGCGTGGCGTTCCTTGGTGATCGGATAGTTCCACACAATGGCAGCACCGATTAAGAAGAAAATTGATGGGAAAGTAGAGAACAAGAAACGAAGTCCGAATATCTCATCATCGCCATTGCTTGCTCCCGGTATGGCATCAAAGCCCCACAAGGCCAGACCAAACATCGCAATAGACGAGCCAATCGATGCTGTAGTTTTCTGTGCAAATGACCACGCAGAAAAGAACAGTGCCGCCCTATTCTCACCGGTACGAGCAGTATCTAAATCGATGACATCAGCTTTCATGGAATTCGGCAAGGCCTGAGAAAAGCCGCCTGCCGCGAAACCTGTCACGATCGTAATTGGCATCATCCACCAAAAATCTCCTGGACCTAACAAGAGATACAACGGATGTGCAAAACCAATCACGAAAAAGGCCGATACGTACGCTCGATGCTTGCTGACCTTATTGGAAAGCCAAACCCAGAAAGGGATCGACACTAGATTGGTAACATAGAACAGACTTAACATGTAAATGGACTGATTTTCCGCTCCGAGCACATCGGCGACGAAGAATATATACAGTGGCGTGGTTATGTTCAGGCCAATCTGTCCGATCATAAAAGCGATAACCAGGCGCAAAAACGGCCCATTAGTGAACATCAGTTTCAGACCAGCCATGATCGGCACAACCGATTTCACCTCCACCTCTGGCTCAGGCGTCATCGTTACCGTGGCGATCACGCAGATCGGCATAAGGAGCAGCATCGTATAGCCCACAAGTTCTAACACCGAAGCACTGCCGCCTATACCAAAAAACAGCAAAGCTGCCGCGGGTACCAATTGCGCGGTCAATTGCCCGACGACCCCTGCTCCAGCTCGCCAGCCAGTGATCTTAGATCTTTCGTTGTAATCATCAGACAGTTCAGCCCCCCACGCATAGTAGGGAATCAGCATCATGGTCGTACCTAGCCCCAGTACGGATAGCCACAACAACATATAGAGACCATCCGCGTCCTCAGGTGGCATAAACACGCGATAAATCGCGATCATCATCAGCGGCACTGATAAAAGCACCCAGGGTCGACGTCGACCAAATCTCGATCGCGTATGGTCGCTGATGTAGCCCATCAAAGGGTCTGTAAACACATCGATCAGGCGAGTGATCAGGATGTAGGTACCCACCATCGCTAGTGGGACGCCAACATCACTGGCATAGAACCGAGGGACAAACACAAGCACCGGGAAGATCGACATCATCACCGGCAGATCGGTCAGACTGTAGTAGAAAAGCGTGGAGTTTTTGAGCTTACTCACTCCTCAAAAACCCCATGAGATCATTGTGTGAGCGCCGCAATCACTCGATCAACGACCACATCTGCTTTCGCTCTCATTTCATCATCCGTGGCATCTTGAATGGGGTGGTCAACGAAAATACGTTGCGCATCCGTCATCCCTAACGCATTTGCTTGGGCCTCTGCGGCACTAACAAATTCCGAGCTCGCTATCGAAACTGCAGGAGTACCCTGAATTTCGAACCATACCGTGTCATGCAAACTGCACGTGGTACAAGATCCTCAATCGGCTAAGGCTTCAACGACGAAGTCGTTCGCTTCCTGAATTTGCTGACGCAGCTCTTCTGGCGCCGGCTTGGTGAAAGTCGGCTTTGCATATCGATTAAAGGTAACTTCTGGCAACCGTTCTGCCATCCGTTCTTCTAACCGATCTATTAAGACGTTACCGCGCGGCTTAGAAATATCTAAGAATGCAACGTTGCCTTTAATTGTCGACGGCCGCGGCGTGATTGTCCGCTCAACCGGTACCCGCTCATCGGTCGGGTCAAGGAGTGTCGTCATATCGATTCCTCTATTTAATTCTTGTCCGAACATGGCCTTACCGGCTAGTTCCTAAAGCTCTTCGATCTTTTTGGACACGGAGATCGAGCCAATCTCTCCTGTTGCCCAACCGTGGAAGGCACCAGAGAACTTACCAGCCTCCGCCCCTGCAACCACGATATGCATGTCATCTGTTGTCTTAAATTTCGGCAATTCTCGCGCAAGTTGTTCCTCAGTCATGGCAGCCGCTGCTTCTCGCTTGAAGCCGGTTCCCGACACCTCATTCGCCACAAGATCTCTGATAGGACGGGACGTGACTTCCTGTATACGTTGCCTTACGTCGTCTTTGCTATAACCATCACGCAACAACGTATCGATGTGTTCCGGCACAATAACTAGCAGACAGTCCGTGCCAAAGTGTGCCTTGGGATTAAATGCAGCCTCAAGCGTCAGCCCCATCGTGCCAGCCAACTCACTTGCTGAGCGAGAATCTTGATCAACAATTAGCGTCGGGCCACTTGTCATCGTGAAAATCGTAACTACTGAATCTTCCGCTTCAAAGCCCCTTTCGACATGCAACGGCTGCCAAGGATTACGCTCCTCCCATTCCGCAAAACACATAGTGAACTTCATGGGATTACCGAGAGTAGAACGCTCAGTGCCACCGGGCTTGGCGCCGCCCATGTTGCGAATCAACAAGCGAACAGCACGGCCAATCGTCGAGTTAGCCCGATTGCCCTGACCAAGTGCCCCAAGCTCCATGTTCATGCCGATCTTATGTCGAATCGGACCATTCACAACGATCACGGGACTCGCCCCCATGGTCGTGGCCATCACTCCGTGAATGTTGTATTCGTTTGTGCAAATCGCTTCCGCGACAGTCAATATGACCGGCATATATTCAGGTTTGCATCCGGCCATGACCGCGTTGATTGCCACTTTCTCAACCGTCACTTCGCCCATATTGGGTGGCATGATCGCAACAATCTCTTGTGAATCACGACGTGTGCCAGAGAGCATGCGCAGCACGCGTTCTGGCGTCGGTGGAACCAGGGGCAAACCATCTGAGAAACCCTGATCAAACATAAATTCGACTTCGTCATCGGCAACGGCGATGTCAATTCGACGGGCGCGCAACGGACTATTTTCCGCCTCTGCCTGAAGTTTGTCAGCAACTAGGGGATCGACAGACAATGAACCGCATCCAGGTCGCCACTCAGGTAAACTCGCCCAGTCTAAGTCAGGTTGAGGAACGTCAGTGGCTTGCACAATCTCGTTACACAACGCCTGCCATTCATCTCGAACAAAACCAATCAGAGTACTGCTGCTTTTACCTTCCGCATCTGTCCAAAAAACTGTAGGGACAGTATCGATATCTGTGGCAAATGAAACTTTGAGGGTCGAATCGTCTAGGATCGCAAAAGGGGGAGAAAATTCTTGCTCGAGTGTTTCATTGCCCTCAAGCGTTTGACCGATCACATGCACATCTATCTGATCAGAAAACGCGTTGTGAATCGCCGCAAGAACCGGCATTACCTCGCGACAAGTCGGACAGTCTTCCTTAACAAAACAAATTAAACTGCGCCGCTCACCTGGGAAACTCACATCTATCCCCGCCGAGCTTCTCAGTGAAAATGGCACGACCGCCATACCCATCGTTGCGTTCCCCTACCAACTGGAATCGCTAGTCTATAACGGTTAGGCTTTTGACTCCCTGTTTTTTTAAGGTATCACGGTGAGTGAACAGACTGAGTTTCGCGAAGAAGTAGCTGCTTGGCTCAAGGAAAATTGCCCCGAAGCCGCACGTGGTCCCGGTGTAATTCCCAACGGTTCCAGCAAGATTGTCCTGGAGCCGGAGATGGCCAAATGGCTCGAGCGTATGGCCGAAAAAGGCTGGACCGTCCCAACATGGCCAACGGAGTACGGCGGTGGTGGTCTCGCACCTACCGAAGCGCGCGTGCTATACGACGAGATGGGTAAAATTCATGCCCGCTCACCACTCATGGGCATGGGTACTTCGATGATTGGGCCTACTTTATTGGAGTACGGAACCGACGAACAGAAACAACGCCACGTACCCAAAATCGCCCGCGGCGAAGTCCAATGGTGCCAAGGTTACTCTGAACCCAATGCCGGATCAGATCTTGCAGCGCTGACGACGCGAGCTGTGGACAACGGCGATCACTTTGTCATCAATGGTCAAAAAATATGGACGTCTGGCGCGGCGACAGCAGATTGGATGTTCATTCTGGTCCGCACAGATCCAGACGCGCCGAAACATGAAGGCATTAGCTTTATGTTGCTAACGATGGATCAACCGGGTGTTACTACCAAGCCGATTCGGCTTGTTTCAGGATCCTCGCCCTTCTGCGAGACATTTTTTGACGACGCAATCGCCCAGAAAGAAGATTTAGTCAGCGAGCTGAACAAAGGTTGGACTGTCGGTAAACGTCTGCTCCAATTCGAACGATCTGGCATCGGCGGCCTCAGCGGCGGCGCACGAGCGGCCAACCCGAGCAAAGGACTCGTCAGAGTTGCCAAGCAGTACATCGGCGAGACTGAAAAGGGTCAGATCTCAGATCCAGCTGTGCGACGCTCCGTGCTGGATATGAATATGCGCAGATCCGCATTTCAGCTCACAGCACAACGGGCCAACGAAGAAAATAAGTCCGGCATTCCAGGTGCTGCAACTTCAATTTTCAAGCTGGTCGGCGCGGCGATGCAGAAAGACACTGCGGATATGAAACGCGACATCATGGGATTTCGAGGAATCGGTGCGCACGAGGAGGTTGGCTTCACTGCTGATGAGCTCAAAGCAACTGAAGAGTTTCTTCATCTTCGCACCACCACCATCTACGGTGGCAGTAATGAGGTTCAAGCAAACATCATCGCTAAGCGAGTACTTGGTTTACCCGAGTAGACGACGACCCGTGACAAACTGAAGGAGAGTCTCGATGGCTGTAGTAGAAGGATTTCAAACAATTGGCGTTGACAGCCTGACACCACATATCGGTGCAGAAATCGATGGCGTAGATCTTTCCCAGCCATTGAGTAACGAGCAATTCAGTGAGGTCTACCAGGCTTGGCTGGATTGGAAGGTGGTCGTTTTTCGCGACCAACACATCAACCAGGAACAACACAAAGCATTTGGTCGACGATTTGGCTCGCTCCATGTTCACCCAATGCAGCATCAATACAAAGGTGATCCCGAAGTCCTACGGGTCAAAACGACGAAGGACTCAGCCTACACGGCTGGGAACGGCTGGCATACTGACGTGACGTGTGACGAGATCCCGCCTCTGGGCTCGATGCTCTACATCACCGAAACACCAGAATCCGGCGGCGGCGACACGCTCTACGCGGATATGTACCTCGCGTATGAACTGCTTAGCGACAAAATGAAAGGCATTCTGGAGGGTCTTACTGCTGTGCACGATGGCGCACTGCCTTACGTCACCGGCTACAAATCGACACCACCTGAAAGCGGTGCGTACCCGCGTAATGAACATCCAATCGTTGTTTCACACCCTGAAACCGGAAAGAAAGTTCTCTACGTAAACAGCGGCTTCACGTCGCACATCAAGGATTTAGCAGGTTGGGAAAGCAAAGCCATACTGGATGCTCTGTTCAACCATATCGCGACCAGCCCGCGGCTAACCTGTCGCGTCGATTGGCAGCCAAATACACTCACTTTCTGGGACAATCGATGCACCCAGCACCACGCGATATGGGACTATTGGCCAAACAATCGCTACGGCGAACGTGTCTCCATCCTTGGCAACGAACGGCCAGCGGCCTAACTGCAGAGTCTAGCTGCCAGGGTTAGACCGACGTTGGGAGTCTTCGTTTGGCGCGTCGAGATCATCAGAGAGAATAGGCGTTTCGGTTAAGATCGGCACCGGATCTGAGAGCGCTTCATCATCAACCACCTCGGCTGCAGCCACATCAGTTTCTACCACGATGATATCTTCGCGAGAGCCCTCAGCAGGTAGAGAGCCTTCAGCTGGAGAAGAGCCCTCAGCGGGTAGAGAGCCTTCAGCTGGAGAAGAGCCCTCAGCTGGAGAAGAGCCTTCAGCTGGAGAAGAGCCCTCAGCGGGTAAAGAGCCCTCAGCTGGAGAAGAGCCTTCAGCGGATAGAGAGCCCTCAGCGTATAAAGAGCCTTCAGCTGGAGAAGAGTCAGCCAGACTAGTGTTCTCCGCTGACTCTTCTGATGCCACAACGTCTGATTCTGTCTCCACACTATCCGCTTCGGTCTCCAAAGCTTCACTCGCGACGACTTCGTCTTCAGCTAATATTTCGGATGGCTCATCAACATTCGCCAAAGCTGGCGCGCCGGTCGCTGTCAAAAGCGGTGTTCCTTGGTCTCCGCAAAGAGCTACTGCACTGGTTGCCAGCTGTCTATGCAAGGCGTGATAGCTCTCATCTAGAATCTTGAACTTATCAGCCGTATCTGAAAACTGTTGCACGACTTCCTGACGATAATCGCCCAGCTCAGACTGACTCGCTGCCAACTCTTCCTCAAGAGCTGCGATACGGTTTGCACTTTCTTTGTTTCGCCCTTTGAAGAAATAACCAATCACGCCACCAACAACTAGGGCGGCCAGCGCAACTACCACTACGAGTTCAATCGTCATGCAATCCTCAACTCAGATATATGTTCGGATACCAAGTATGATACCCGGCCTCTTTCGCTCACTGATAGCGCAAGCCGTGAATAAAGAAGGTTAATTACGCGGTTTTAACATTTGGTTCAAGAAAACGTCGATGGCCGAGATACCTGACAGCAAATTCAACAGCAAGACCGAACTTAAGACAGTCCTCAATCTCGGCTGGCCAATTGTTCTAACGCAATTGTTCATCATGTTAACCGGCACCATTGACGCTGCAATGGCCGGTCACTACAGCTCCACAGATTTAGCCGGTGTCTCTCTCGGCGGCATGATTATGTGGCCGATCTTCATGTTGATGACCGGGCTCACAATGGCCATCACTCCGATCATTGCACAGCTGCGCGGCGGGCGGAAAGAACAAGACATCGGCCACCAGATTCGGCAAGGGCTTTGGGTTTGTTGTGGTACCGCGACCGTTTTAGTCCTTTGCATGTCTTTTGGCGGCAACCTGTACGCTTGGTTCGACGTGGATCCTGACGCAACTCGAATTGCTAAGGAATATCTAGCGGCAGCTGCGTGGGGCGCGCCGCCCATCGTCTTTTACGTCGCCCTTCGACATACCTTCGAAGGGTTGGGGCATCCACGCCCGCCCATGTGGATCGCGGGCGGCATGATTCCAATCAACGCACTGCTTAATTACGGTTTTATCTACGGCAAATTCGGGCTCCCTGAACTTGGCGGTGTTGGCTGCGGCTACGCCACGGCAATTGTGTTCTGGCTCGAACTCATCGTGATGCTGTTCGTTTGCCGCCAGCCGTTCTTCGCTCAGTTTAAGGTTTTTGCAAAATTCGAACCGCCGGATTTCAGTGCGATCAAGAGCATGCTGATCATAGGTACGCCCATTGGCTTAACGATCTTCCTGGAAATGGCAGTATTTTCTGTAATCGGCATCCTTATTGCTCGCATAGGGGTCGTCGAGGTTGCGGCCAATTCCATCGCGGGGAATCTAAATTGGGCAACCTATGTGATTCCTGCAGCACTTGGCAACGCGGCCAGTATTCGTGTGGGCTTTCATGTTGGCGCTAGAGACTATGACGCAGCACGGGCGACATCCGCCGCGGTCTACAAGTTTTCCATCATCTACGCGCTGATAGCATCAGCTGTCTTGGTATTAAGTCGCTACTACCTCATCTCGATCTTCACGACCGATCCGATGGTTATCGAAATCACGGCCACTCTCGTTTTATTTATCGCCGTATACCAATTAGTTGATGACAGCAACGCAGTGACTGTCGGCGCCTTGCGCGGCTACAAAGATACTCGTGTTCCAATGTACTTTGGCCTCGTAAGCCTTTGGTTTATTGCGGTCCCGCTCGGCTACACCCTTTCCAACGGCATTATTTTTCCTGGGCTTTCTCCAGGGGTCTACGGTTATTGGGCCACGTTGACTATCGGCTTGAGTATCTTGGCTGTCGCCATGGGTTTGCGTCTATGGCATATCAGCGGTGATCACAAGAAAATCCTCGCCTTCGCAGAAACCTAATTCCGACCGTGGCCACGGCCAAAATCCGATTCCGTACTCAGTTCATAACCCATACAAACTCGCGGCCAACGATCGAGCCCGAGCGCCGCTTCCTGACGACGGATCCTCAATAGGTCATCTGAAAGAAATTCTTCGGATATTCGTTGAAAACCAAGACGTTCGTAATAAGGCATGTTCCACGGCACATCGCGAAATGTCGTGAGGGTGACGCAGCTGAGCCCTGAGCCCACAGTCCTTAGCCCAAACAAGCACAGTATCTATCAGTCCCTTTCCGAGCTTTTGTCCTGCGTGCGCCGGTGCAACACTTACCTGCTCAATATGTACCGCGTCTCGCATCAGATCAATCATTAGGTAGGCGACAGCGTGATCGTCAGGACCCACAGTTACCCACAAGTGGCCCTTCTCACATCGAGCCTCAATTTCAGCCCGCATCGGTGGTTCGTCATTCGCGATTGCTGCCATGTCGATCTCGACGAATGCCTTACCTGCCGCTAACTCAACTGCTGCAATACGCTCGTAGTCATCAGGCCGACCCAGTCTGATGGTGTACTCCTCTTTATGAGCCACAAAGTCACTCATCTTCTACTACTCAATCTGGAGGTCAATCTGGAGGTCAATCTGGAAGGACAATTCGGATGGCAAAGAGGCTCGTCGCATGAATGTACGCATAGGGCTGTTTGCCCCACATACCCCAATTGTCATAGTCAGGGTAAATCTCCCGGCAGTACTCGCGTAAGTCCCCATACTCGCCGGTTGAGACATCAATCTCTTGAGCCTTGCCATGCACAATGATCGAGAGCTCCTCTCCACGAGTGTGAGCGGCACTGACTTGAGGGTTGTTTCGTATGTGTCGAAACCGCAAAGAGTTATTGCCTGACCCAAACCAAAATTTACCGTGTAGAAACAACCCATCGACGGGAGCCACTATCGGGTTCCCTTGGCCGCCAACGGTCGCAAGGTCCATCACGCAAACTTTAACCAGGGTTTCACTAAGATCTTGCGCGGACATGCGCCAACTCGGTGTATGAATCGAGAGGAGATGCGAACCTGCACGGGCATAGGATCGATCAAGCAACGCTTGCAGATCGTCAAGTTCTTTCGAGGTCTCGTACACGACTAGGCTCTACGGAGTGAATTCAAAGTTACCGCTTCAAACCTGCCAACATCATCTCTTGCGCTGGCAACCCTAGAAGAATGCGTCCGGCATCTTCGATGTGCTGAGGTGCGACGGTCGTATGCTGACCAACGACCTTGATGTCCCGAACGATCCGCTCAAGTGGGTGCGCTTTTTCATTCGCCGTCGTACCTGCAGCTTCTGCCACCAGACCAACGGCCTGGATACACCCTCGAACACTATCGGAACAGGCGATCTGAAATAGCGCGCGTTCCTTACTCGTAATATGACCGCGCGCCTGGACACGTTCCCACATCTCTTCCAGAAGTTCAGTAACAAGCGCACGTCCGCTACGGAAACGCGCTTCCGCTTCTGCTATTGCACGCTGTGCAAACGCTCTTTCGCGTAGACTAGCGCGACTGAATCGAGGATGTTTGCCTTCAGCCAGCTCGACAAAGGCATCCATTCCAGCCCTCGCCAGCCCCCAAGCAACACCGACTTTGTTATACGCGAGCCTCGCACCAAGAGGAAAATTCAAAAGTGGAGACTCATGCTTCACTCCACCGATTGGGGCAATCAAACGATCCTCAGGCACAAAAATGTCGCTCACTTTGACGTCATGCGAACCGGATCCGCACAGACCACCGGTATACCAGGTATCCAGAATTTCGAAGTCACCGAGTTCGATAATCGCATAACGGTTACCTTGGTCTTCATCCATCGCTCCATCATTCCAAACGCGCACAGTCGCCCCAAACAAGCTCGCGTTGTGAACACCACTAGCAAATTGCCAGACGCCATTGATTCGGTAGCCGCCATCCTCACGATCAGCTCTGCCAATAGCGGCTGTGGAACTTGCCAGTACCACTGAGGGGTCCTCTATGAGATGACTTGATGGACCAAACGCTGGGGCAATCAAGCCAAACGATTCGATCCCAATCATTAAGTTCCAAGCTGCTGCCCCGTCCCCTTCAGCAACCGCTGCGATCGTGCGCACCTGAGTCAGAGGACTGTGCGCAGATCCGTAGGCGTCTTCGGGGGCAGCGATTCGGTACAAGCCATGTTTGCAAAACGCCTGGGCTACTTCGGGCGCTAGGTGGCGTTGTGCTTCGCCAACATCCGCGTATTTGCGAACAAGTGGTTGAAGTGACTCAGCCACTTGGACCGGGTCTTGAGATTTGGTTTCAGCTGCTGTGGTTGATCCTGCCATTCGCCCCCCTTTTGACCTCCGAGACTAACACTTTTTTGGTCTTTTTTTGGCCTTGGACAGGGACATGGACGTGTACGCCTAAGCCGTTGGGAGTACACTGTCTGCATGAGTTCTACCTACAGTATTCCAATTGAAGGTGTTCGGATTGGGCACGCAATAGATGCTGAAGTCGTGACTGGAACTTCCACTTGCCTTTTCGATGAACCAGCAACCACCGCCATACACATCGCAGGTGGTGCGCCAGGAACACGAGACACAGAATTACTCTCTCCCGAGTTTACAGTAGGCGCAGCAGACGCCATCGTCCTGTCTGGTGGCTCAGCCTTTGGCTTGGACGCAGCTGGTGGTGCCCAAGCTTGGCTGAAAGAACAAAATCGGGGTATAGAGCTCGAGCCGGTACGAATTCCAATTGTGCCGTGCGCTATCTTGTTTGATATGCGTAATGACGGAAACAAGAATTGGGGGCGGTTTTCGCCTTCCCAAAATCTCGGTTACCAGGCGACCGAAACATCATCGACCGAAGTTAGGCTTGGTAAACAAGGCGCTGCATACGGGGCATCAACCGCGTCAACACCTGGTGGCTTTGGTGCAGCACATATTAAAATAGATGATATATCCGTGATGGCATTTGCAGCAGTAAACGCTGTTGGTTCGCCACTGATCGCCGATACCAAGCATTTCTGGGCAGCGCCCTTCGAGCGTAACAACGAATATGGCGGACGCGGTTTTCCAAACCCGTGGCCTGCGGACGCCGACACACCGAGGACTAAGGCGGGACAGCGCGTAGCTGGAGCGAACACAACTCTCGCAATCGTCGTTACAGATGCCGTGTTAACCCCGTCTCAAGCCAAGCGTATCGCGATGGCGAGCCACGACGGTTTTGCTCGTGCTCTCTATCCGGTGCACACATCGGCAGATGGCGATCTCACCTTTGTTGCAAGTACCGGAAGGAAGACAGTCACGGATGATCAGCTGATCGACATTGGCATCCAAGCAGCGAACGTCGTATCGCGGGCCATCGCTCGTGGAGTCTATGTCTCTATGCAAGAAGAATCTAAGCAGGAAGCACCGAATTGAAAGGAAAAAAGACGCAGAAATCCTCCACCCTATGGGATATTGGACGAACAGATGCTTGATGCTCTCTACCAGCGCATTGAATCTAAACGCGATGACTTGATTACACTGACCCAAGATCTCGTGCGTATTCCAACATTAAATCCGCCGGGTGAATACTACGACGACTGCTGCCACTTCATTGGCGAACGGCTGTCGAAAAGAGGTTTTGAGGTTGAGTATTTTAGAGCGCTGGGAACACCTGGCGACTCCGACCGCTATCCACGCGTAAATATCGTCGCGCGCAAAAGCTCCGGTTCTGGACCCTGTGTGCACTTCAACTCTCACATTGACGTTGTCGCGGTCGGCTCAGGCTGGCAGGAGGATCCCTTTAAAGCCGAACTCAAGGGCGACCGCATTTTTGGTCGCGGCACCTGTGACATGAAAGGCGGTCTAGCGGCATCTATCATCGCGGTCGAAGCTTACTTAGAAGAGTTTCCAGATCATCCGGGAGCTATCGAAATATCGGGTACCGCCGATGAAGAAACAGGTGGTTATGGCGGTGTCGCGTGGCTTGCTGAGCAGGGCATCATGGCAGTGCCGCGCATCGATCATGTGATCATTCCCGAGCCGCTAGACAAAGATCGAGTCTGTCTGGGTCACCGCGGGGTTTGGTGGGCTGAACTTGAAACTAAAGGCCATATCGCCCACGGCAGTATGCCGTTCGACGGCGACAGTGCTATTCGTCATATGACGGCGTTGTTAGAGAAGTTTGAAACAGAGCTGTACCCTGCCCTCGCGCAAAAACGTACCGACATGCCCGTCGTGCCTGACGGTGCTAAGCAATCCACAATGAACATAAACTCGATTCACGGCGGAGAAGACGAAGGTTTTGATGGACTACCTGCACCAATCGTCGCAGATTCATGTCGAACGATCATTGACCGACGCTTCCTGATTGAAGAGAAGCTAGAAGACGTCAAGCAAGAAATCTATTCCCTCGTCGCGGATCTTCATGAGAAACGTCCAGGCTTCGACTGCGAAGTTCGTGACCTGTTCGAAGTGATACCAACAATGGCGCCGGAAAACGCACCTGTAGTGCTCGCGGTTTCTGCTGCCATACAGGAGGTGTTAGGCAAGCCAGCAACCCACGTCGTTTCCCCTGGAACTTACGATCAAAAACACATCGACCGTATCGGCAAGCTAAACAATTGCATCGCTTACGGTCCCGGTATTCTCACAATGGCCCATCAACCCGACGAGTACGTGGAAGTCACAGACATGATTGACTCATCCAAAGTCATGGCAACTGCTCTACACCAACTTCTAAACGGTGCGAGCGCATGACGCTGGAAGGTAAAGTCGCACTCGTCACGGGTGCAGGTTCAGGCTTTGGCAGAGGGATCGCCCAAACATTTGCAGAAAAAGGCGCGCAAGTCAGCGTTCTGGATCTCAATGCCAGCGCGGCGCAAGAGACAGCAGCAATTATCGGCGACAATGCCATGGCGGTGTGCGCTGATATTACCGACCGCGCAGCTATCGCCGGAGCTGTGGCAGCTACTATCGAATGGGCGGGACAACTTAACTGTGTTGTTAACAACGCTGGGCTAGGGCTTCGACCGACGCCTCTCGAAGAAACCACAGAGACTGATTTTGACCGTCTTCTCGCGGTCAACATGAAGTCCATATTTCTCATGAGCCAAGTCATAACGCCAATCTTTAAGGAGCAAGGTGGCGGCGTAGTACTCAACATGGCATCGACTGCCGGAGTTAGTCCGAGACCGAATTTGACTTGGTACAATGCTTCAAAGGGCTGGGTCATAACAGCAACTCGTTCGATGGCTGTGGAATTAGCAGCACACAACATACGAGTCAACGCCTTGAATCCTGTCGCGGGGGACACGCCAATGCTCGCCACGTTCTTGGGTGACGATACGCCCGAAAACCGGCAAAAATTTATTGATACGATCCCGTTAGGGCGCTTATCTACGCCTCAAGATCTCGGTCAGGCAGCAGCATTTCTTTGTTCGGACGAGGCAAGTCTAATAACCGGCGTCGCCCTTGAAGTAGACGGTGGGCGCTGTATCTAGGTTTGTCCTCAATCAACGGAGGTCAATTCGCCAATCCTCTTGCAGGAGACGCACAACTTCCGAAATTGAATCGACTCGATCTGTCGGGGATTTTGCCAGGCAGCGCATCGCTAACTGATCGAGCAAGTTCGGTACACGCATGTTGCTCGCCTGTGCTGGTTGCACAGGTGTACTCTCCAACACCTGTGCAATGACTTCATGCACCTTCTCCCCAACGAAGGGCGTCTTGCCTGTTAACACTTCGTACAACACGGCACCCAGGCTATAGATGTCCGTTTGGTAGGAAATATCAGGATCTTTTCGAACCTGCTCCGGTGACATGTAGCACACGGTGCCTTGTAATTGCGCATGCCCAGTCATGGAAATGTCTGAACCTGCGATCGAACCTACTTCCTGCTCGGTTGCGACAGCGCTGCCATCCTCACGCCAAACTTTGGCAAGCCCCCAATCCAGTAGGACAACTTCGCCATAGGGTCCTACTAGGATGTTGTCTGGTTTGATGTCCCGATGAGCGACACCGTGTGAGTGCGCGTACTCCAGGGCAAAACCAATCTGGATAATGACGTCGATCAGCTGCGTCAGGTCATAACGATCGCGATAGTTTAAGACTTCGCGCAAGGTGTATCCGTGCACCAATTTCATCGTGAAATAGTAGTTTCCACGCTTATCCCGACCAAGTTCATAGGTTGGCACAGTATTCGGGTGTTGTAGCATCGCCGAGACGCGAGCCTCCCGCAGTAGGCGTTTTTGCTCTACAGGATCATCCGCAAATTCTGGACGGAGGGTCTTGTAGGCAACCACTCGCGAAAGGTGCATATCCTTGCAGGACTTTATCAGCGATTTGCCACCTTTCGCGATCGTTTGGAAGAACGCATAGCGGGTGTTCTGATCAATCTTGACTGGAAGATCTTTATCAGTCTCTTCCAGATAGATGTCGCTGTAACCTTTGGGCGGTTCCGGGAACTCGAGCATTGTTATCCCTAAACTTGAGCGACTGGTGGAAACCCAATGCTGGCAGGAAAGTTCTTACAGATCCAACCCTTTGCTAGAGACGTTTGCTCGGAACCAATATCGGCGGCGTGCCTTCGATGTCGCCTACAGCTTCAATCTGGAATACAGCGGCTAGACGATCTTTGGTTAGAACCTCTGCCGGAGAGCCTTCCGCCTGTAGAGAACCTTCCGCCATCAACAACAGTCGATCGCAATATCGTGCCGCCAAGGATAGGTCATGTAGGACAAGAAGAAGACCTTTGCCGGAGTTCGCCTGATCTCGGAAAAGCTCCATAAACTGGAGCTGGTGAAAAGGATCTAACCCCGCGATCGGCTCATCCGCAAAAAGGTAATCCGCATCTACCGCAAAACTACGGGCTATAAGTACACGAGCGCGTTCCCCTCCAGAAAGTTCGAACATCGTCCGCTCGCGTAAATGGGAGATCTCCGCTTCGTCAAAGATTTTGTCTAGCACCTGCCGTCGTTCGCCTGCCGTCTCGCGCTCGTGCGGAAGACGACCCAAAGCAACGACTGACTCCACTGACAAAGGCCAGTGGACCACAGGATCTTGAGCCAAATACGCTACTTTGCGTGCGCGCTCCGATAAGTCCAAAGACGTCCACGAATGGTCATCTATCGATACAGCACCGGATCTAGCTGGCAGCAACCCGATCGCACCACGAAGAAGTGAGGATTTGCCTGCACCGTTCGGACCAATCAAGCCAACAACCTCACCACGCTGCAAAGCCAGACTTACGTCGCTCACTACAACGTCTTCATTCAGAGCAATGGATACGCCAGCAGCAACAAACACTAAACAAGCTCCCTACGCATGGACCTGAGCAAAGATAGGAAAAATGGTGCCCCGATCAACGCAGTTAGCACGCCGATTTTGAGCTCGATCGGAGTCGGGATGGTTCGGACAGCGATGTCTGCTAGCAGCGCCAATGTCGCGCCACCAAGCGCACTCGGTAATAATAGACGTCCCGGCTCGTAACCGACCCACGGACGGAGAAGATGGGGCACAACTAATCCAATAAAGCCGATCATCCCGCTGACAGATACAGCAGCGCCGACACAGAGCGCGGTCCCAAGGATTACTGCCAACCGCAATTGTGGCAAGTTAATGCCCATACTTACCGCCGTGTCTTCCCCAAGAGAAAGAGCATTCAGCCCCTTACCCGACCGCGTCAACAGTATCCAGCCCAAAACAATCGGCACTATGCAAATAGATACATGCTGCAAGCTGCGATCTGCAAAGCTACCCATGAGCCAAAACACAATTTCATAGGCTGCGAATGGGTTACTTGAGAGATTTAGGACCAAGGCAGTCAATGCACCAGCAAACGCGTTTATAGCCACACCGGCAAGCACCAACGACAACGTGCTGCTCGATCGACCAGACAGTCTATATAGTAGCCAAACGGCAACCAACGCACCCAACATCCCCCCGAAAGGTAGCCCTAGGGCAAATTGATTGGTTATGCCGCTATAGAACACAAGGACCGCACCTAGGCCTGCACAGCCAGACACACCAATTACACCCGGTTCTGCGAGCGGGTTACGCAGCAAGCCCTGCATGCCCGCCCCTGCTATACCGAGGCTTGCACCAACTAACATACCAATCAACGCGCGAGGCAGCCTAATCTCAAACAAGATCGTGGCTTCTGCGGTGGGATTCGCAAATACACCAAAGACACCAGGAATACCTATTCCGGCCGGTCCTATCGCGACCGACAGTAACAGAGCCAACAAGAGTGCTACGGTAAGACCTAATGAGAGCGGGAATACGTTCGAGCCATCAACCTGGGTTCTGTGGCTAGCCATTAGAGGCACCAATCCTCATCGCTGCAGTCCGAATCAACTCGATCGCGGCAAAGACATGATGTGTTCCACAAGCCCAGGCCTGGGGAGGAATCTCTACTCGCAACGAGTCGCGGTAGACAGTTCGCAACGCAGGGTGTTTAAGCATTTCGTGTGCAAGCGAAGGGCCACTGTGAACTTGTGGATCCAGTATCAACAGATCGGGCACATCGGCTATCAGCAGCTCCATCGGATAATGGGCATAGCTTGCGAGTCCTCGTCGGGCAGCGACGTTGGTAACGCCTGCAATGGTAAGTACATCATCAATCAGGGACTGCTTGCCGGTAGTAAAGCCGTTTGGCTGATAGACAGCTGCCACAATGACAGGCATTTCTGCCGGTCCTGGCACGGCTAATTCTTGTATGAGCCTCTCTGCTTGTGCGAGATAACCGGTCTCGCTACCAACCACTCGGATCAAGCGCAGCACATCCTCGATGCTCTCAGGATGATCTAGCTCGACGACTTTGACCCCCACGCTGCGCAGCAAGGAAACCGTGCTTCGAGCGCTGAAGTTGCCAGCAAAGACAACATCAGGTCCGTACGAAAGAACCTCTTCTGCTCTGCCTGAGTTTCCTGGGATACCCCTTGCCTGTTCTGCATCCCAGGATACTTGGGGATCCTTAACAAAGTGGGTAACCGATTTGAGCCGCTCGTGTGGCACGATGTTCAATAGCAATTCATCAGCACATTGATTGATCGAGACGATACGCTCAGCAGCAGCAAGCCCTGGGGCGTGTAGCACCAGAACAAAAGAGAACATTAAGGAGAGCAAGCATATTCGCGACATAAGTACGCGAGTATACCGACCTAGCCTAGCTCAAAGGTAATAAACCCATCTGAAGTAGACACGGCTCGCCCCGCCAGTTGTGATGGCTCGACCAGCCAGCGGCAAACCACCGAATTCATCACCGGGAGAACCAAAAGGTTCAACCCAACCTAGTTGCATCGTTTGATTATCACCCGGGGTAAAAGATACGCCCGTTTGAAATAGCGCGCTGTTGTCATGGAGATTAGTGATCACAGTGGCTGTATGGTTGATGAGCGGATGCCACTCATAGCTGACACCAGCGGCGACATAGTTCTTCATGACATTAAAAAGCTCGCCTCGCGCAAGTCGCACCTGTAGATCAAGAGGTAGTCCGACAATGCTGTCCGGTAACTCGGATACGCCCCAGCCATTGTGAAAATACTCTACAAACGCATACGCATTTCGATCAGCCACGAGAAAGGTTACATCGCCATTGATGACGCCTGAAAAAACTTGGTTGCCATCCAAGTCTTCGGCTGCAACCACATCCACTCGCACAAGCGCTTGCCCGATAGGAAAGCGAGTCGCCGCGGCGAAGATGTCACTGTCGTAATGCCGAGCACCAACCACATCGAATTCAACTGGCCCAACGTAACCGTGCCACTTGAGCGCGGAACTTGAGGCATTGTCACTTCCGTTTCCACTCATACCACGACGTGCAACATGAAGAAGCTGGAGATCCTGACCGTTGCCTAACAGCCGGTCGATCAAGATAAGGTCATCGCCCGCTTTATAGTCTCTATCTACCACCGTCGGAGAGAACGGACTAAAGATGTCCATGGGTTGAAACACAATACCGTTTCCCCAACTTACAGCTTCCCGTCCTACCGTGACACCCCACTGACTTGATTGCCACTTAAGCGCTAGTCGATCGAGCCGATGGAAGCTCTGATGCCGATCACCATCTTCAATATCCCAGGTCCAGTTCCAACGTCGATTTCGATCATTTGTGACGGTCTGGTCGACAGCGCTATCTAATCCAAGATTTAGGGCTGAGCTATCGCCACCCAAGGCCACTGTTGAATGGTCAACAAGTAAACGAACCGGACCAAGGTCTTGTTTCAACATGATCCGTAAGTCAGCAGAATGATCTAGCGCCGGAGTTCCTTGCAGCTGACGCTGCAGATCGTTCTCAGGTAACAAACTTGCCGTCGAGAAAAGCTTCAAGCGCGCCGTAATGTCAGTGCCGAATTGCCCACCAAACTTGGATCTTCGCGGCTCTACATCCGTTTCAACCTTTCTCAGTTTGTTGAGCTCGTAGCCAGGCGGCGTGGCCGTTGCCAAGTTAGGCGTGGCGCTAAGCTCACTCGCGTTGCCTACTTCGAAATTAAGTTCACTATCAATCTCAGATTCGTACGCGAGCTCGGCTTCGTATTCATCACCTCCGTCGGTGCTCTGGTAGGAAGAGCTATTTAAACTAGACCCCGTCCAAATCCATGCGTCTGAGTAGCCCCGACTCTGCACGAGTGATTTTTGCGCGTTGGCTGCTGCGCGATCGGCGAAAGGTCCATGCAGTAATCGATAATACGACTCGGATCCAACCGTCACGAGTTCGGTAGTGGTGAGGTCGAAGAATTCCTCTTCAAGTTTGCGCACAGCTTTTTCTGCGTTGTCTGCGGACTTGTAACTCGCTATCGCAACCCAATGATCGGCCCAGGAATCAGGCACCCAAACAGCCGCAGTTAGAACACATACAACGAATACTCTATACATCTGAGTCGAGCCCAATTTGTTTTCCGCTATGTCACGTTCTTAGGCCGCAACTGCATCCTGTTCGATGCTGCCGTCACGCAGGTGTACTTGTCTTGTTGTATACCCCATCACCATTGGATCATGTGTGGCAGTCACGATCGTCATCTTCTCTTTTTCGTTTAGACTCTGGAGTAGCGCAAGCAGCTCCTCGGTCGTTTGTGAATCAAGATTTGCAGTTGGCTCATCTGCGAGCAACAGGACCGGGTTGGTCACTATCGCACGCGCGATCGCTACCCTTTGTTGCTGTCCCCCCGACAATTCTCCCGGTTGACGATGTTGCATGTCTGCTAGCCCAAGCGATTCCAAAGCATGCGCTGCGCGATCACGCCGCTCTCCTGCTGTTACGCCCTGCAGCTGTAGAATAAACTCTACGTTTTCGTGCGCGCTTAGAACTGGAATCAAGTTATAGGCCTGGAAAACAAAACCGATCTTCATCAATCGAAGCTCAGTAAGTTTCGCTTCGCTTAGCCCGGACAAGCCAACCCCATCAATTGTAACTTCACCTGAATCAGGACGATCTAGACCGCCTATGACGTTTAGAAGGGTCGATTTGCCGCTACCGGAAGGGCCAGATAGGCTTACGAATTCTCCCGAATGAACTTTAAAATCTACGCCTCGTAGTGCGTGGACTGGCACCAGTTCTTGCTGGTAGGTTCTTGTTACCTGGTCGCATTGAACGACTACTTCACTCATTTTACTTCCTTCATTTCAAGCTCACTCTAGAAACTCACTGACCAATCGCTGAGCCACTCTTTCTAATCTATCGACGCATGGCGTCTTTCCATCAACGACGCATGGCGTCTAGGGGTTTCACTTTTACCGCCCGCCAAGCGGGATAAATACTTGCGACCACACCCAGGATAAGGCTCATGTACGCGACAAGGAAAAAGTCCGACCACTGCAAGACTGGCGTCATAATGCTGCTCATCCCCGCCATCTCCATGCCATCAGCGAAAGATGTGAGATCGATGCCATCTGCAATGCTCAGGTATATCAAGTAACCACCCAGCAAACCAAAGGCAACGCCTATCGCCATGATTATCGTTGACTCAACCACCACTTGTACGAGCACCATGCTCTTAGACATGCCAAGCGCTCGAACCATACCAAGCTCCCGCACGCGCTCCATGACACTTGTTATCAATGTGTTGACCAGCCCGAACGTTAGCGCGCTCATCATCAACACAAACCAGATGTAGATCGCACCATCCGCAAATATGAACATTGCTGCCGCTTGGGGTTCGAGCTCCTGCCAATCAAGCACGGCAAGATCGTTGAACGCACCGATCAACATATCCTTAATGCTGAGCATCGTTGGCTCAGAATTAAGACGAATCGAAACTTCAGTGACGTCAGTGCTATCGAGTAGATCCTGCAAACTCGACAGACCGGTAAAGACATATATCTTTTCGAGACCCGTTCCCTCCGCATCATAGGTACCTACAATGCGATAGCCCTTCTCTCGATTTTTGCCATCTATGCCCTGGGTGATAATGACAATTCGCCGTCCGATCTTGGTCTCAAGCTGAACAGCTAGCTCTTTGCCAATCAATATACGTCCATCGGCAGAATCGGTAAGGTTCTGCCCTTCGATCGGCACTTCGCCTAAGAAAGATATGTGCTCGCTTGAAGGATCCACACCAACAATTTGTACACCCCTAGTTTCCCGCTCACTCATAATGACGGCAGGAATACGGATGCGTGCCGCCCACCCCATCACTTCTGCAGGGTCCACCGGTGGAGCAAAGTCTTGCTCTAACGGAAAACCCTTGTTGATGTTTGGGTCGTCGCGGTAGTCCGGCGCGTGAATCTTTATGTGACCCGTGAGGTTTTTTACAGCCGAGTCGAGCATGTCAAATTGCATGCCTCGTATCAGCGTATTAACCCCAGATACACCGGCCACAGCGACCGCAATCGCTGCGAACAGCATTGCGTTGCGTCGTTTGTGACGCAGAATGTTACGGACGCTTAACTGCCAGAGTAATTTAAAAGACATCTAGGTTTCCTGACGAATAGCTTCTACCGGCCGCATCTTCCGCAGCCGGAGTGCAGGCAAAAGGGAAGCGAGTTGCACACCAATAAAAAGGACAAGGGCACCTGTTTCCAGAGCAGACCAGTTAAACTCAGGAATGATATGCGTCCCCATATTGAATCGAGCGTAATACTCAGCAGCATCATCCGGAATAGGCATAGGAATACCTGTACCGGACAGTGCATAAATCAAAACCCAGGAAAACAGAAAGCCAAATGCAATGCCAAGCACCGAGAGAAAGAGTGCCTCCAACTGCAGCTGGGCTATGATCAAGCGAAGTTTCATTCCCATAGCCTGTAAAACGCCAAACTCAGGTGTCCGCTCAAAGATCACCATCATGAAAGTGTTTATAACTGAGAACGTAATAATTATAGCGATCACCGCAAACATGACTTCGGTACCAACCGCCTTCATGTCACGCATCTGTTCAGCTTCACGTAGCAGTTCTTGCCACCCGAGTACGGTCTGGTCAGGGGAGCTGAGCGCTTCACGCAAGCGTGGCGCAAGCCGTTCGCTCTGAATCACGCTATCGGCGATGACAACTATCGCATGGGCTTCATCTGGGCCCATCAGCCACGCCGATCTGAAATCCTCTACATCAATCACGACAAGCGAGCGATTAATCTCCGGTTGCGCGGTATCAAATATGCCGACAATCTCAGCGCTAAGTGCGGCAACACCACCTCGTTTAGCAGTCCCTAGCACTACCATTTCATCGTCTAGTTCGAGCGCTAGGTTCCGTGCGAGGGTCGTGCCGATAAGGATCTCGCCCGTACGCTCCGGATAACGGCCCTCAGATAACATGCCAACTAGACCGGACCACTGGCCTTCTGTCGCTGTTTCTACGCCCAATATTTGTGCGCCAAAACTTCGGTCATCGCCGGAGACCAAGGCAAATCCTTGCGCGCGAGCACTCGCGAACTCTACGCCAGGTTGCACTCTGATGAGCGCTAAAGCCTCGGCGGCATTAAACGTATGCTCGACCCTTGGGTCTTCCTCATAGCTCGGATGTTGGACTTGGATGTGCCCGGTCATTAAGCGCGCACCGTTATCGATCATGATGCCGAAGGTGCCTTCTTGCATTGACCTTCCGAAAATGAGGAGCCAGATCGCAAACGCAATCCCTCCTATCGTCAGCCAAGTTCGACGTCGATTGCGCCACAGATTCCGCCACGCGATGAATACCAAACGAACAGCCAAATGATCGAACAGACTTCCGCGTGCCAATTCAGAAATTTCGGTTTGTACCTGCTCATTCGCCACGGAGTGCCTCCACCGGTCGGATACGTCGAATCCTAAGTGTGGCAATGAACCCGGCTATTTGTGTACCAACTAACAACACAAGTGGCGCTGAAAGCAATCCAAACATTGAAAGTGCGGGGTAGATCCGATCCGAAACATATAGTGTCTCTGCGAACTCACCCATGTCACCGACCGGGATACCTGATACGGAAAGCCAGCCGACTAGGAGCAAAGAAAGAGACAGACCAATTCCCGCTCCAACAACCCAGACAAAGAACGATTCTGCGATGACTTGGCGAATGATCAACCCGGGTCGCATGCCGATCGCGAGCAACATGCCAAATTCTCGTGTCCGCTCAAAAACGATCATCAAGAACGTGTTGATAACGCTGAAGCTCACAAGAATGAGTATCGTGCCAAATACTAATAGACCACCGATCAAATCAACCTGAATCGCCTGCCGGACTTCCGGCATGATGACACCCCAGTCGCGCGTTATGCCAGCATTACCGACCACACGACGTACCTGGGCTATCTCTGTTTCGAGGGATTGTGGATCCTGTCCACTGATGACTATTTTGTGTACTTCATCACCGAGCGCGAACGCATTTTGTAAGGCGGGTAGCTCTACAAACATCAATGTACGATCAACCTCGGCTTGCCCTGACTGGTAGATGCCAACAACTCGCTGTGCCATCGCAGCAACGCCGCCTTCTTTGGCGGTACCCAACGCGACAACTTCATCTCCGATCCTCGCACCAAGGTTCCTTGCCATGGTCGCGCCTAGTAGAATTTCCTCTTCATTCTGCGGCAACCGCCCTTCCTTAATGCCATTGAACAGAACGATGATTTCCTGCTCTCGTTCGAAATCGACGCCTACTAACAAACCACCAAACGAGCGGTCATCTGAAGACATGAGGGCAAAGGCTTCAGCCCGCGGCGCCACTTTGATATTTGGTACCGCATCAAGTACGCGAACGAGTTCTGTAGCACTCGTGATTGTGTTTTCCAACCGGGTATCGTCCGGATACTCCGGGTGGCTAATCTGTAGATGGCCTTCGAGAAACCGAGTCGCGTTCTCAATCATCGTACCGTAGGTACCTACTTGTGCCGACATCCCAAAACAGACGATCAGTGTCGCAAACGCTATACCACCCGCGGTGAGCCAAGTGCGGCGTTTGTTGCGCCACAAGTTGCGCCATGCGATGCGCGCGGTTAAGCCACTAGCGGCTTTGGCGACGCTATCGGTATCCCTTAGCGTGGACTCGGCCACTAGCGATCGCGGCCCGATTGTAGGGCAAAGACAGTAAACATTCGGTCTTCCAATTCAACATCAAAGTCCATAGCTTCGTAGCTAAGCTCCGTGTATTCATCCGGCGTGTCAAATTCAAGCATGCGCATTTTGGTCGCCATGACTCGCCCGCCGAGGTTAGCGATCGTTAAACTCTTCATCTGTTTCACTGGAACAAGCTCTTGGTCGAAGTAGGTCAGTTCCATAAGCACGAAATCATCGCGTATCACCATCTGTTCTTTACCCCACACTACGGGCGCATCGTCCTTTGGTATGGCGTCGATTGTATAAATTTGATGTCCGTCAGCTTCGACATTGGCTGCCAAGGTTAGGTCATAGTGGCGCAACCACTTGTCGCTTCTAGACAGATCATTGTAGGAAAAGTCAGAGCCGGCCCAACTTTGCGACATCATTGAATTTGGCAGGCGGATATTACGATTGAGCTTGGGGTTGAAGGTCCACATCTTCTCGCCTTGCTTGAGAAGCGCGTTGCCCGCGTCGCGTGCTGGGGCAGTGAATCGAATCAAGGCATCTTCGCGTCCCCGGGTCCACGCCACAAGGCTCGATGAGCGCTGCCAGTCCGGGCGGGAAATAACCATGCTCATCTCGGCGTAGGAATACTTACCTCGCGTTTGGTCAATAGATCGCGTGACTAGCTCAACAACATCCACATCAGCATGAACAGATGCAGGCAAACCGAGCAAGCTCAGCACCAACAATCGCTTGAGTACAGATACAGGACAAAACTTCATAAACGGTCTCACTGCTTGACGTAGCTATCACTTTATCGTAAAACTTATACTCGCTCTATTTTTAGATCGTGTCAATATTTTCTCAGAAAAAGTCTATGTCGTTACGCCAGCAGAACAAGTTGAAAGCCCGAGCCAGTATTTTGAACGCGGCGGAGACTTTGATCGCCAACAAAGGCATCGAAGCTGCAACGACCCGCGATATTGCCAAGCTTGCGGGGTTGAGCTACCAGACCCTCTACAACTATTTCCCAACAAAGGCAGATATCGTTCACGCGATCCTGGAATCTGAAATGGCATTGTGGTCCACCGCTGCAGATAACATTACCAAGCACTACAGCGGCGATCTCATCACCGCGCTGGTGGGATTTATTGAGATAAGTTTGGACGCGATAAATCGAACAGGACGTGATCTATGGGGCTTCGTGGCGACCCAAGCATTTAACCGTGAGCTTAGCAGTAGTGACGTCAGTTCCGCCTTTAGTGTTGCGCACGAACATTACTATGCGCTTCTAAATCTTGCCCAAGGGATGGGGCACTTAAGGCCTGATACCGATCTGCACCTCCTGGCCCACGCACTATTTAATCTGCACGACTACGCCATGCTGCAATACTTTTTAGAGATAAGGGATGATTCTCAATTTGTAACTACGCAACGACAAATTGTCGAGCTCGTTGTGGGACCCTATCTCAGAACCGAATAATCAATTGCTCAGGTTCTTTAGGTCGCTCGTTAAGCAGAGGACGTAGCATTTTCTCGAGACCATAGACTTTGATTTCATACAGAGAAGCGAGCTGACGACCAAGCTTGCCCTCGGGAAATCCTTGCTGTTTGAACCACACTACATAGGGTTCCGGTAAATCCAAGAGTCGCTCACCTTTAAATCGGCCGTACGGCATTCTTGTTTCGATGAGTTCTTCCAAAAGCTCCCGGTTGATGGAGTCTTGGCTCACTTCGATGAGTTCAAAATCTTTCGATGACATAAGACAGAGTTTGCAACAATCTGCAAAAATCATACAGTGGTTCAAGTACGCCATTGGCACCGTCAGACCTACACAGATCCCTCATATGCAACAAATTCCTATTTTACCGGAAAGTGACCAGATCTTAGGCTCACGAGCTAAGTGGCAATATAACGGCGAAGAGCGTCCTGTATTTGCTGAACCGACTACAGAGACACAGACCTCCGTTTGGGACTTTCCCCGCCCACCCATTATCGAGCCAGTATCCGCTGTGCTTCGGGTTTTCAACGCGAAAACATTGATTGCTGAAACCGAAAAGGGTGTACGCGTCATGGAGACCGCAGGCGCACCGACTTACTACTTCCCACCTTCGGATGTGCGGATGGATCTCGTTGGGCTAGGCGAGATGGCCAGTATCTGTGAGTGGAAAGGTGTCGCACAAGCTCTTCACGTAGACGGCGTTAAGGATGCGGGATGGCGTTATGTCCGCATGTTCGAAGCGTTCGCAGAACTTTACGAATGGCCTAGCTTCTACCCTAAAAGTCTTCTCTGTTTCGTCGATACTGAACTGGCAACGCACCAACCCGGCGGTTTTTACGGTGGCTGGGTTACAAACGAGCTCACGGGTCCGATCAAAGGTAGGCCAGGCACTGAAGAATGGTAGAGCCCGTGGCTTTTGATTTGAGCAATCTTCCAGATGACTTCTATCAGGAGCCCTACCCTACTTACGATAGATTGCGAGAGACGGATCCTGTTTATCGCTTGCCGACGGGCGGTCATTTCGTATCCAGCTATGACCTGGCTCGCCAAGTGTATCGAGACACGGCAAACTTCAGCTCAGACAAAAAATCACAATTTGCTACGGTCTTTGGCGAGACCTCACCACTATTTGAACACCACACTACCGCTTTGGTTTTTAGAGATCCTCACTACACACACATGTGCGCCGCGCCATCGGCAACGCCCTCTCACGACGCATGGTGGACGTGATGCGGTGGTCTTTAACCGAGATCGTGGACAATTTGCTGCAGAATCTCACGACGTCTTCCGACCCTGATCTAGTCGCGGACTACGCAGGCGCGATTCCTGTAGAAATCATCGGCAACCTTCTTGGTGTGCCTGCAGATGAGCGCGAGCCACTAAGGGCTTGGTCACTAGCAATCCTCAGACCTCTGGAAGTCGATACAAATGCGGTGCAACTTCAGGATGGAGACAGAGCTGTCACCGAGTTTATTGACTACCTCGAACGTCTAATCGCTATGAAGCAAAAAAGCTTAGACGGCGGGGATGACATCATTGCTCGATTGGTTAAGTGGCGGCACGAAGGGCGAGGATTGACACCTAACGAGCTCTATCACCAGTGCATATTTTTACTCAACGCGGGTCACGAAACGACAACAAATCTGATCGGTAACGGCATCGAACTCTTTGTTCGATTTCCTGGCGAACTGGCCAAACTGCGCGCTGAGCCAAGCCTCATTAACACGGCGGTTGAAGAAATTCTCCGCTACGAAAGCTCGAATCAACTGGGCAACCGAACGGTCACCAACTCAGTCATGCTTGGTGACAAGAAGTTAGACAAGGATACGATCGTCACGATCGGGATTGGCGCCGCCAACCGTGATCCGAAGATTTTCCCCGATCCAAACAAATTCGATATCACCCGAGCCCCCAATCCTCACCTTGGCTTTGGAGCGGGTATCCACACTTGCGCAGGTCTAAGTGTCGCGCGTCTAGAGGGGCAAGTGGCCTTGCAAAGGCTCTTCCAACGCTTCCCCGAACTGGAACTCACAAAGGCACCAATTCGCGATCGTAGAGCCCGGTTTAGAGGCTTCTTGAGCTTAGACGCTAAGCTCAACTAGGGATGCCTAACTTTTAACCTCGATCGGCAACTCCGCAACCACTTGTTGCATCTTGGGTATATGCTCAGCCACGCTTAAACCACCGCCAAGCGTGCGGAGGCACAAGTGAGTGAGACCTATCGCATGCCAGTTTCGAACCCGGTCCTGCCATTCGGCTTCGCGCTCACCGACAACCGCGACACCTGCCTCGGTGCCAATCGTTGCCGGATCACGACCAGCCACCTCAGCGGCACTGTCGATCCTAGTTCGAACAAATGAATACTCATCAGGACTTGCTAACACAAACCAACCATCAGCCCATCGACCTATACGGTTCACCACGACATCACTTGGGACACCGCGCGCACCAACCCAAATGGGTAGCCAGCCATCAGCTGGTCTGGGGTTGATGCCGTTCTCAGCGACCTGCTCAAACTGTCCCGCAAAGTTCACAGTTTCTTGCGACCAGAGCGCTTTGAGTAATTCCAGTTGTTCATCGCAACGCGCGCCCCGTCGATGAAAGTCGACGCCCATTGCTTCAAATTCTGCTTTGTTCGCACCGACTCCGATACCCATACGTACCCGACCACTCGCGAGCTGATCAAGTTCTGTCGCCTGGCGAGCAAATAGTGCAGTAGGACGCAGCGGTAAAACGATGACCGAAGGTACAAGTTCTATCTTGCTCGTGATCCCGGCAATGTAGGCCAGTAGCATCATTGGATCATGAAGATGGCTGTTGCCTGGTCGAATCACCTGATCTGGCACCCGCAAATGGGTGAGGCCAAGACCTTCAGCAGTCTGGGCGAAATCCCGGATAGCACCAAGATCATCCGCCATCTCCCGGACCGGCAATGAAATTCCAACACGCATAACAATTCCTTACACTGTTCGTTTAGTTAAAGCTTGAGGCGATCTCATGAAAGCAGTTCATTGTACAAAAGAAGGCAGTCATCTCGACCTTGAAGTCGCAGATATTCCTGAACCCGGCAAACCAGAAGCAAATCAGGTCAAGGTCGCACTAACAACGAGAGGGATACAGTTTTCCGACCTCGTTCGGTTTACTGGGGAATACCAAGTGAAGACTCCTCATCCTTTTGTCGTTGGCGGTGAGGCCGGAGGCACGATCATCGAAATCGGATCAGAAGTCGAAGGTCTTGTTGTAGGTGATCAAGTGCTCTCCCCTGGGGGCTGCGTGGAGATGATCAACGTTAACCAAAAAGCAGTCACTAAAGTTCCAGAACGGGTCGATCTCACGATCGCGGCTTCGTTTCGAAATAATTACGCGACTGCGTACTACGGCCTTCAGCGCGGCATGCTGCAAGCTGGTGAAACCCTCCTTGTGCACGGCTCTGCCGGTGGCGTGGGTTTGGCCGCAGTCGACATAGGTAAGTTGTTCGGGGCAAAAGTGATTGGTACCGCAAGTGCCGATGACAAGCTCAAAGTTGTGACCGAGCTCGGAGCTGATCACGTCATCAATTACAGCGATGGCTTTAGAGACGAAGTTAAGGCCTTAACGGAAGGCAAAGGTGCAGATGTAATTTACGATCCTGTGGGCGGTGATGTGTTCGACGAATCTATGCGTTGCATTGCGCCATTCGGTCGGATACTTGTACTTGGATTTACCAGCGGGCGATCGGCACTGGCAAAGACGAATCACCTACTCGTGAAAGATGCATCGGTCATTGGCTATACAGTTGGGGGCTTACAACAACACGATCCAGCACAAAACGCCAAGAACGGGGCGGTGTTGATGGATTGGCTCGCGACTGGCCGCATAAATCCGTACGTCTCTCATACGCTGCCAATGGCAGCGATCCACGAAGCTTATCAGCTGATCGTGGATCGCAAGGTCATCGGCAAGGTGATGATTACAAACTAGCGCGAATGCCGAATAGCGCCGTCACGCCGGGAGTTTGATAACTGATGACTTCCTCATATTCGTCATCAAACAAATTCTCTGCGCGGACATAGACTGTAAGGTTCGGCCGCAATAAGTAAGCAATTTCTGCGTTAACAAGCGTATGCGAGTCTAGCTTATGAGCACGGCTTGCAAACCCATTGACAAAGAAATCTCTGAAATCCGTGTCATAGTGCCCACCATTATACGTAGCACTAACAGAACTTGTTAGTTTGTTATCCATCCAACGGCGCTGGGCGCTTACACTTGCACTGTTTTTAGGTCGGCGTACCTCTTCGCCTCCGGCTGGGTCCTCACTGTCGAGGTATGTGTAACTTACATCGAGCTGAGCTTCGTCACCTTGTAAGCTGAAGCTAAACTCGATGCCAGATCGATCGCTCTTTCCAGCACTATTCACGACGGTCGGAAACAAAGAGACAATCTCATTCTCGAGCGTCGACTCAAACCAAGTCACATCAACGACAACAGCATCGTCTAAGAACGTTGTTGTGACACCTATGTCCCAGCCATCCGCCTCCTCTGGTTCCAAGTTGGGGTTACCGGTGAACTGCGCTGGTACGAAACCAAATTGCTCTAGAAAGGTTGGATTGGTAACACCCAAGCCCCAACTGCCGTGCACACGAACCCGCTCGCCGAAATCATGGACAACATCGACAGAGTAAGTGGTCGTATCATCAAACTCATCGCCATCGTCTTGACGCATACCAAAATTCGCAAAGGTGCTGTCCGCAAGTTGCGCCCTATATTCAATGCCGTAGCCAAACAGATCTCGAGTTTGCTCACCCGCTTGACTGGGATCGAAGGGATAGAGATTTCTGAATTTCTCTTCCTCCCATTCCACAAAGCCTGTGAACGAATGGCGTTCATTGAGGTTGAAACGAGTTTCTATCGCGGTCCGATTTCTCTGGCCCTCATCTCCAAAAAATCTTGCATCAAGTTCTGTGTCTGTCTGATGCCACGATAAACGCGTAACCGACCGGGCATCTAATAACTCGAGAGTCCCGGATATGCCGAACGAGCTTACCTCGCTATCGGAAACGGAAGCGTCATCAATCGCCAACCCCTGGGCGGGACCGTTGGAAAAATCGAACCCATCAGTATCAGTCTCGCGCTCAACGTGACGAGCGGACAGATCAACTTTGAAATTCTCCAGCACCTGCCAGGAGAGTCTGCCGTTAACGTTAAGTGCCTCCTCCGAATCATCCTCTGAACCTGCGCTATCATCAGTCGAGAGATCCAATTCCGACTCGAAATAGCTGACATTGAGTGCCCCATAAATTCTCTCACTGCCGCCGCTGAAGCCGAGCAAACCGGATTTTCGGTCATGGCTACCTACCTCAAGTTCTGTAACAAGTCCGCGGCTATCATTGTTCGACGGCCGTCCGCGATTCGTGGTGATGTGTATCACGCCCCCAATTGCGTTTGAGCCATACAGGCCGCTCTGGGGTCCTTTAGCGACTTCGATACGTTCAATATCCAAGGAGAGGATTCCAGTGAGGTCGACTTCACCAGTCCCTGGCGTCGATACGTCTATGCCGTCAACAAGAACGACAACGTGATTTGCTTCCGTACCGCGAATGCGGACTTGGGCGATACCGCCGTAGCCACCTGAACGGGTAACAGATACACCCGGGATATGCTTAAGTAAGTCTGGCACCTGGACGAAGCCTAGTCGTTCAATATGATCTCGGGAGAGCACGGAGACCGAATCGCCAATTGAGGCGCTGTTTGTAGGGAGTCGTGCTGCCACAACGACAAGTTCTTCTTCACTAGTTGTTGCGAAAGCGGATTGCAGAAAGAGTAATGGGAGTATTCCCAAAAAGTAGGTCGATCGATACATTGATATTTCCTCTAGGGCCGCTGTCCCTCGAACGGCACGTTGAAAAGCTCTAGCGATCGGTCTACGGACTTGGGAGTTGGAAATCTATCCAGATGGTTGCGCCTTCCCATGCAGCTCAAAGCACCGCACAGTGGCTAGACCCTTAACGGGCTAGTGCACCATCCCTCCATCACCGTTGCGAGGCCAGTATCAGAATTTCACTGATTTCCCGGACATCGCCAAAGCGTATACCCGCGTAGCAGGCGGCGGCATAGTAATGCTGGACTCTCCACGGCGCAACTAAGTCCATCATTTGCAGTCCGAAGCGTAATAGACAACTAGGACCAAGCCGATAGACTTGATAGCACCACCGAGGAGCAAACAATGCAAAAAGTACTCGCCTCTCTTTTAGTTCTAGTCGGCTTCACATTCTTATCTGTCCCCATCGCCGCTAATCCAGAGCGCCTCTCTGCCACTGCTAACCAGTTCATACGCTCCCTAAACAACGCTCAAAAAGTCCAGGCCGTCCACGACTTAAAAAGTGATAGCCGTGCAACATGGTCAAACTTTCCGATCGTCATGGCGCCACCAGTCGGTATTCTGCTCAGCCAGTTAAACGACCAACAACGCGCATTAGTACAGCAGATGATGCAAACCTCTCTCTCTAGCCAGGGGCACTTGAAAGCCAATGCGATTATCTGGCTGGATGACTTTCTTCGCATACAGGAAAAAGCGGCACTGGACCCGGGCGCGGACCAATATGAAATCCGATCAGTTATGGCTGAGACCCGCAGTTCTGGTAACTATGCCGTGGCGATTTTTGGCGAACCAAACTCAGCGACCTGGGGTTGGAAAATCACCGGACATCATATTGGCGTCAATATAACGGTCGCGAACAACAAGGTTGGCTTTTTCCCGCTGCACCTAGGCAGTAATCCTTTGATCATCACAACCGGACCTTATGCAGGATTCACCCCATTGGCGAAAGAGAGCGAACTTGGACTGGACTTCTTCGCGTCGCTCTCACCACAACAACGCAGTGCTGCGGGTGCTAACAAGGAGCAACCCCGAGAAATGTTCGAGGGTCCAGGTCGTCGTGGTGGCCTTACCGCATTCGAAGGTTTGAACGCGAAGCTACTCGATGCAGATCAACGTGCTTCTCTGCAAATTCTAGTCGCCGAGCATGTACGCAACGGTTCAAGTACGTCAGCGGCAAGCCACCTTGATCTGATAGCCGACGCTGGCTGGGAAAACCTTTGGTTTTCATGGCGCGGCCAGGCGTGTGGACATTGTGAATTTTACTATCGCGTGCAGGGTCCACGACTCCTGATCGAATACTTCCGCCAGAGCCCCAATCACGTCCATCTCGTTGTTCGAGATCCTAAAAACGATTACGGCGAAGATTGGCTTGGGCATCACTACTCAGAAAGCCATCCGAGCTTTGAAGATGCCATGGTAAATCTCAGAAAGGCTGCTGGCGTCTCTGAATGAATCTGAAGTTCATCCGACTCCGCCATTGCCACAAGTAGCAGTGGGTGGGATCGAGGCCGATTGTAGAGTGGTTGTTGCGAAGCCGTTTGGGCAGATCTTCCGTTAGCTTTCTGAACAATCTTTGCTATTCGCGCATCGGTCTCAGGATCAAAAACACCTAAGACGACAGCTTAAATTGGTTAGACGTAGTCAAAACCCACATCTAGCGAGACTGAAGAAGCCCGCCTAGTGCGGGCTTTTTTTGGGTGTCCCAATCGTTAGCGCATGTTTTCACATGGATTAGAGTCGTGTCGATGAGACATGGACAGAGTCTTACTACACCCCTCGTCAAGCCAGCCGCTGTGATCGACGAATCTCGCTAGTAGTGATAGCTCATGTGGACTCGATACACCTGATCGTCTAGTCCATTGTCGTAGGCCACACCTGCACCTACCGCAAGTTGCTCTAGAAAAAAGTATTCAGCTTCGACGGAGGTGATAATTGTGTCGTCCGTCAGGTCTGTTTCGCCTCTAAGGCCAACCTGGAGCTTCAGGTCAAAAGGACCCCTGGCTGAACGAATGCCAGTATTGAAGGCATAAGTCTCGTCACTAAAATCTTCTATATCCAGACGCATACCGCCCACTTCGAAGAACCAGTCAGTACTTTGAGCAAATGTAATTCGGCCGCCTACAAGCATGGCATAGGTCGTACCGTCCAGGTCCCCAAGATCGACACCGTTCAGTTCAACATCTGCGGTTGAGCGTGCAACGGCAAGCCGCAAGTAAAAATCCTCAGGTGTCGAGGTGTTTCCGTCACCGAAGTCGATTGCCAAGTCCAAATCTACCTGTTGCGTCTCGATCTCGAGACCGCCGCTATCAGCTTCATGATACGTGTAGCCTAGGTCGAGCCACTGATAACCAGGGTCTCTTGCGTGTGCGTTGACTGTTAATAGCGCTAAGGCTAGGGCTAGGTACTTCACTGTCTTTCTCCTTGTGTTGTTTAGAAACGAGCAAAAGGCAAGTTTCTTCTGCATACACCCTTGGGCAGCGTTCTATTCCTTAAGATTGCAGAGTGGCAACTCCTCTGGTCCATTCGGGAGCACCACATTTGGAATAGTAGCAGGTCTTTGAGTCGCTGCATGCCTTGGTGGCAGGGTCTGGGTGAAAAGGAAAATTAGCATGAAGTTCACAGGTCGAATGTGATCCACTACACCTTCTTGCGTGAACAACTCTGTTTCGTTCAGGGGCTGCGATTAAAGTGCGAGGAACGGAAAAGAGAATTAGACAAGGAGGAGTTCTCGTACTACCGCTCAGACATGGGTCTTGGTTATAGCGTTGTTCGCTTCGTCTGCCTAGGCGGTCGATGGATGCGATACTCCTTAGCACTGCGAGAAGAAACCGAGATAGCTACTTACGCGCCGGCCATTGAAAAAGCTCAAAAAAGCGTTCCTCGCATGGGCTAGTTTATAACGGGAAAGTTTGGAGCGAGTGATCGGGTTCGAACCGACGACCTAGACGTTGGCAACGTCTCGCTCTACCAACTGAGCTACACTCGCATCGTTTACCGGATTGAAGCGCCGGTTCAGCTAAAAGGTGTAAACCTTTGTTCTATATGCCAATTTATTGGTATCGATTGGCATCTTGTGGAACTGTGACCCGCAATTCTTTGGGCAAAATTCTCAGCCACCACAATTAGGTTGCGGATTCTATATTAGTCGGACGCGCTTTCAAACTCTCAAAGTCCCATTTAGGAAACTATCGATCTCGACCATAACTTTCAAGCGCAGCACTCTCGCTGACAAGACCCGCTTGTAAGTCGGCCACTACATACTCGCCTTGCCGGTTCTCGGGCACCCCACTCCCGCCACCACCTGGTGTCTGCATGACCAAGGTATAGCTCGGTGGGATTCGATCACGTCCTTTGCCTGGCAAATCCCGTTCTTCATCATTATTGGTGACAAATACCCTGCCGGACTGGCCATCGCCACCACCGTGGCGGCCTCTCGCCGGATGATCTACACGATCGAACATTTTGGAGACGATGAATTCATGTCCTTCTCGATGCCCAACCACGATAGTCTGGCCTAAACCACCGCGCCGTTCACCTACGCCACCGGAGTCTGGTGTGAACTCTTTTTTCCAAACAACGAGTGGCGACGTGGCTTCATTCACTTCGGTTGAAGTTGTGCGTACACCAGAAGGGAATGCGGTGGTCGACAATCCATCCTTGTTCGCGCGGGCGCCGGTGCCGCCGTTAAATATCGGATTAATGACGAACGTATCCTCATTCAGATTTGAGCCTGTATTCGACAAGCTGCTGAGGAAGACAGGATTCCAAATACAGGAAGCCCCTTCAGCAGGGGTGACGCCAGCAACCACTTGGTCTAGGCAGCCTAACACTACGTCGGGTAGCATTTGTCCTATGGAATGGCGTGCAGAGACTGCACGTGGCGGCAACGCATTTAAAATGGATCCTTCTGGCGCGGAGACATGGACAACACCAAGACTCCCCGCGTTGTTTGGTATCTCGTTACCAACAATACAGCGCACCCCGAATGATGCGTACGCCTCCGTATAAGCCAAAGGTACGTTTATCCCTTTGTTTGAAGCTTTGGAAGTGCCATCAAACGAGACGTAGATTCCATCGGATGTGACTCGTAGCTGTCCCTTTAGCTCAACGGGTTCATCATAGCCGTCGATCGTCATCTCATAACTGACCGAAGTTTCTGTCAGCGTTTGTACCTCTAGCAACATTGCCTCGCGGCTGCGTTCTAGAATCACATCGCCAACCAACTCAAGATCAACAAGGTCCAGATCGGTAAGGCATTCCAGCAAAGCGGTCGCACCAGCATCATTGCAAGCCGTTAGGGAATAGAGATCACCTTCCAGGACCTGTGGGTCGCGTACGTTGGCTTTGAGCAGATCCAGCAATACTTCGTTGCGGACACCACCTTGAAAGAGATAGCCAATCGGGACACGTATGCCCTCCTCAAATACATCATTGGCGTCGGGACCAAAGCCTCTCCCACCTACATCCGCAATATGGCTAGTCGAAGCAAATAGACCTACGCAATGCTTGCCGTTATATACAGGTGTAACCACTGTAAAGTCGTTGAGATGGCCGGTACCATCCCAGGGATCGTTGGTCATCAGCACATCACCGGGGACCAGAGTTTCCAACGGATACTTTGCCAAAAACTTGGTAACTGCTCCTGCCATCGAGTTCACATGCCCCGGCGTTCCAGTTACCGCTTGTGCCAACATCTCACCTCTGCGGTTGAAGACCCCGGCAGACAGATCACCAGCTTCTCGGACAACCGTGCTAAACGCAGTACGCATGAGTACCTGTGCTTGTTCCTCTACAATCGCGAGCAAACGGTTCCAAGTCAGCTGAACGGTTAACTCAGCAATGTTCGTAGCGTCACTCATTTTCTACTCGCTCGATAATTAGTGCACCGTCCGCCTCCGCCGAAACAGAGGATCCAGCAGGAACAACTACCGATGTCTGGTCCTCTACGATTAGAACCGGACCTTGAATGGGTTGCTCGCTAAGAGAAGACCGAAGGTATAACGGCGCAGCCAAGCTGCTTTTCCCATCAAACATTTGTACTTCTATTCGCTCGACGTTCCGTTCGGGACTAACGGTGATTTCAGTGGTAACAAGGTCTGTCTGCGGCACCTCCAAACTCAACGTCCAACTCAAAACCTCGACCTGCACATCAGGAATCGTACGTCCATAAAGTTGTTCGTAGGCCGCTTCAAATCTCTTGCTCAAACGTTCTTCTGACATCTGTTTAATATCTATACCAACCGCCACTTCATACCCCTGCCCGGCATAGCGCATGTACGCGTTGATCCGCTCCGTTATATCCGCCTTAATACCGGTATCGGTGATGACTGACAGCGCTTCCGCTCGCATCTCTGTGACGAGTTCACCTACACGGGACTTGTTAAGACGCGAGAGCATCATGTACTCGCTGCGCACAACCTCAAACTTTATGGGCGCAATCAAAAACCCAATCGCACTACCGACACCAGCGCCGGTCGGCACGATCACGCGATCTATTTTAAGTTTCTGCGCCAACGATGCCGCGTGCAGTGGCGCTGCGCCCCCAAATGCGATCATTGTTCGGCTTTCTAAATCCAACCCCCATTCGCTCGCATGGGCGCGTGCAGCCGAGGCCATATTCTCCTCAACGATTTCACTAACTGTAAACGCGCCTTGCAACATGTCTTGTTGTAAGGGTTTACAGATCGAGCGTTCAATTGCCGTTCTAGATGCCTCTACATCGAGATTGAATTTCCCGCCCGCAAAGTGGTCCTTCGACAGGCGCCCGAGCAGCGCGTCAGCATCTGTCACGGTCGCTTCAAGACCACCTCGGCCATAGCAGGCCGGACCTGGTTCTGAACCAGCACTTTCCGGTCCTACGTGAACACGCCGAAGAGAGTCAACGTTCGCTATCGAGCCACCTCCGGCGCCAATCTCCACCATTTCGACAACGGGAATACGAACTGGTAGGCCGCTGCCTTTCTTAAACCGATAACTTCGGTCCACTTCAAACGCCCGAGATTGCAAAGGCGTGCCGTCATCGATCAAACAGATCTTGGCTGTTGTGCCACCCATATCAAAAGACAACACGCTCGCCAAATTTCTATCCCGAGCTACCTCAGCAGCCAACATCGCCCCACCAGCGGGACCTGACTCGACCAATCTAATTGGATATTTGCAGGCCGTTGCGAGGGTCGTGAGTCCACCGCCAGAAGTCATCAGGAGTGTCTGGCAAACAATTCCTCGCTGGGCAAGCTGACTTTCTAAACTCAATAAATATTCAGACATCAGCGGCTTCACATAGGCATTGGCTACCGTTGTGCTAAATCTTTCATATTCTCGTATCTCAGGGCATACGTCAGAAGACAGGCTGAGGATCAAGGACGGGAATTCTGCTTCGATTATTTCCGCAGCAAGGACTTCATGCATTGCATTTTGGTAACTGTGCAGAAATCCGATCGCAATAGAGTCCACACCTTCAGAAACAAGTTTTCGAACGCCTCTGAGCAACTCCTCTCTATTGAGTTGCTGAAGTGTTAAACCATCAGCTGCAACTCGCTCAGTAACGCCAAGCCGCCATTTGCGCGGTACGAGCGGTACCGGGCGATCGATGTTCACATCGTATTGTTCGAACCGGTTCTCAAGCGCCATCTCCAGAACATCTCGATGACCAGCTGTCGTCACAAGCGCTGTTGCAGCACCACTCCGTTCGATTAGGGCGTTGGTAGCGAGTGTGGTTCCATGTAGCACCAAGTCGATCTGTTCGGCCTTCACATTCGCGATAGCCAACACTTCCTCGATCCCAGTAAGGACACCTAACGCGGGGTCGGTATAGGTTGTGAGGACTTTGGTTGTCGTTAACCCCTGATCATTCGCGAGCACAATGTCCGTAAATGTCCCACCGATGTCTACCGCTAGCCGATTCACCGATAATCTTCCTTAAGCTGCCTCGGTCTGCAGCTCGCTTGGTTCGTAACGCACCTGCCACAGGTTAGTCGCCATCGTCATAATGAAGACCACAATCAACATCGCAGTACCGCAGATTACGATCGCTTGTTGTGGCCCATAGATCGCCGCAAGATACCCACAAAACACTGTGCCCAGGGGACCCGCGCCCATAAAGGAAAACGCGTAGAAGCTCATTACTCGAGCACGCTGTTCCGGCGGTGCGAGTTCCTGCATCAGGGTTCGAGACATCGGCATCGCAATGCCGCCACACAAACCCCAGGTAAATATCGCGAAAACAAAGAGCGTAAAACTCTCCATAAAACCACTGCCTAACAGAGCAACTGCCCCTAGTCCTTGAAAAACGAGCAGCGCACGCCCAGGACGGCGTACATATCCCACACGGAGCATTAATAGAATCGTCAGCACCAGACCCAGAGAATTTATCGCACTGAGAATCGCTAGGTCGCCGGAAGACCCATTAAACACATCTCGTACAACCAACGGGAAACAAACAATAAAGCAGCCCATAAAAAAACATGCCATCGCAACATTCTGGACGACAACGACGCGCATGATCGCCGAACCCAAGACAGTCTTCGCCCCGACGAGGAACGTTGCCATCACAGACGGATGATCGTGGGATCGAGGCACGGGGTTGAGGCGCCTCAACATTAGGTATGCGACAACACCCAGCGCCAAGAAAGTACTTTGAATACCTAATACCAGCTCACCGCCAACATCATCGGCGAATCCAGCGATCGCATAGCCAATTATCTGGCAACTGAATTGTGCAAGGCTCGTGAGAAGAACTGTACGCTGCACATCACCCTTCGCCACATGATTGAGCAAGCCATCGCGGGCGGGTGTAACGAAGGCCTGAGCCATACCCATCAGTAAGGCGTAGATGACCATTAACCAATAACTAAGTACGCCCTGAGATAACGCAAAGATCAGCAACCAGGGTATGACCGCGGCGAAGCCTTGCGCAGCCAATGCTTGTCGGTCTGGCCCTAGTCGATCAGCTAGCGCGCCTGCGACAAGAATCAGCAACATGCCAGGCGCTAAGATCGCGGTCTGTGCCCATCCGACCATTTCGGCGGGCTCGCGTAGGACGATTGTAACCAGCCACGCAAAGACAACCGATTGCATCCCGAAGGCCATGAACCAGGTTGACGTCGCGATCATGTAAAGGGTGCGTGGAGCGAGCATCTATATTTCTGGCGTTTCGCCACTTAGAATTTTTGCAAACCAATTACGGTCTATATTGCCACCAGTGAGGATCGCTGCTACGCGCTTTCCATCGCACTGTTCCCGCTCCTGGATTACTGCTGCTGTGGCAGCCGCACCTGCACCTTCGGCGATGTTATGGGTCGTGGCATATATCAGTCGGATTGCGTCCGCTACCTCGTCATCTGAAACCCTGACAACCCGATCAAGCCCTTTACTCAAGACTTCAAATGCCTCCGGATGAGGCACTCGAGTAGCCACACCGTCGGCAAAGGTCCGTGCGGTATTCGTCGAGATAATCTTACCTGCACTGAATGACTGTGCGATTGCATCGGCATCGGTAGAAACAACGCCAATAATTTTGGTGGTGACACCCAACAGGTCTCTCACGGCGATCAAACTGGACGCTCCAGAACCCATTCCAATCGGGACATAGATCGCGTCTAAGCCTTCGACTTCTGTCATTAGCTCGTAACCGTACGTTGCAACTCCTAGCACTAGATTTCTATGAAACGAAGGCACCATGTGTAGGTCGTCCTGCGTGGCATGCGCCACCGCAGCCTCGACAGCTTGCTCGAAGTCACTGCCGTGCAGGTGTAGCTGCGCACCCCAAGCACGCATCGCAGCGTTCTTTTCAACGGAGTTACTTTCAGGCGCATAGACGTGAGCAGTCTTGTCGTAAAGACGCGCGGCGTAGGGAATAGATTGTCCGTGATTGCCACGTGTCGCGGTAACGAGATCACCGATGGACGGATCTCGCGCTAAAGCATCCATGTATACCAACCCGCCACGAACTTTGAAGGCGCCAATCGGTGTGTGATTCTCATGCTTAAGCCACAGCTCACAACCTACTGCCTGACAAAGCTGAGGCCATGCATATTGCGGAGTTGGCTTTATGTGTTGATAGACAATCCGTTGTGCGCTTTCGACTTCTTCTTTAGAGAACCCTTCCACTCACGCAATACTCATGAGAGAAGCGAAATTGCTGTGATAAAAAGAATCTCTATCAATCTGACACACATCCAGCGCATCCAATGTTGAGTCGAATCGACCAATTGGATCTCGCCCACCCTCAGGATGTGGATAGTCGGATGCAAACATGAAGACATCTGGTCCAGCTTGTTCAATCAACCAACCAGCATCCTCATAAGGAAACAGACTGACTCGAACATGCTTTTGAAAAACCTCAGATGGCTTCATTGTAAGACTGTTTAGCAGGGGTTCTGATTTACGAAATGCCATATGTCCTTGATCAAGAGTGCGCAAAAAACCTGGCACCCACGTTGCTCCGATTTCGATGACTCCACACATAAGACTCGGAAAACGTTGAAAAACTTGATCGTAAATCATCGCGGTTAGAAAGTTCTGTGGTGAATGACTGATAGCATGGAAGTCTTTGCCACGCAGATTTTCACCACCACCTAACCAGTCGGATGTCTTGGGATGGCCCGCATTGTGGTATGCCTCGTTCAACCCTCGGCCACCGCCAATATGTAAAACCACGGGCACGTTGGCCACCTCGAGCGCTGCCCAGATCGGGTCATGATCGAGGTGTGACGGAGATTTATTTTTTTGCGGATCGGACACAGGGTCAGAACTGACCCAAAAGGCTGAGATCCCATCGCGCAAACCAGCCTCAACGGCTTCTAATGCCAAGACTGGGTCCTGCAAAGAGACAAAACCCACGCCAAGCAACCGTTCATCGCCCCGACAAAAGTCAGCCATACGACGATTGAGCATATCCGTACCGCCATAGACCACATCGCGATCTTTAGAGAACGCAAACTGACCCATTGAAAACGTTGGAAACACCAGTTGCTTCTGAAACCCGAGCAGATCTAACGCAGCACTTCGCTCTTGGGCATCAAACGCCCCATAAGCACCCCAGCCCTTAGGCCCAGAGATGATCGGTTCTTTGATGAGTTCTGCTGTCGCGATGGGGTCCGCAAAACGTTTCTCAGCGTGCGCGATCGCCTTCTCTATGTATCGTCCACCCTTCTCTGTGACTAAGGGATTGACCAGCCCTTCCTGTTCAGCGGTGGCATAACTCGACAACCACTCCAGGGTCTCCATGATATGGCTATCCGCATCGTACATTTTGCGACCACCGGCGTAGGTTACGTCAGTCATATTCTCACCCCGAAAGAAAGATCTGTAATTGTAACTGAAGCTCAGCGAGCTGGCGTCAAACGAAAACGATATAGCTGAGCAAGACGCTGGCAAAACCTAGGAGATAAGAGAAAATCGGCACACCTAGCAGGCTAAGTGCGATTAACCCGAGCAAAACCATCGTGCCGTACTTTAGGTTGTAAACCTGGTATTGGTAGGCCACCCGCTTAGGCAAAAAGTACGGCAGGATGTAATGTCCGTCCAAAGGACCGATCGGAAGTAGGTTAAAGAGCATTAACAAGAGATTAATCTGCGCCAGGATCGCCAAAAACAATCTTGGTCCGTCCGCCAGATTTCCCGTTGAAAGTAGATAGTAAAGAACATTCGCACTGATAAAAGCCAACACGAGGTTCATGAAGGGACCAGCCGCAGCGACCCAAAGCGTCGAATAGCGCGAGGTAAAGTTACGTGGATCGGTAGGTACGGGTTTTGCGTAACCAAACCCAACCATAATCACCATCAACAAACCGAAGACGTCAACATGTGCCAATGGATTGAGCGTCAGTCGTCCAGCGGCTTCAGCGGTTCGGTCGCCTTGTAGTTTTGCCACATAGGCATGGCCAAATTCATGACAAGAAAGTGACAAAACAATCGAAATTATGAGCAGAGCGAAGAGCTCGTACTGCCCGTCTGACAAAAATAGAAGCATGAGGACACCCTACCCTAGGGTACCTAGCGGGGCAATGTACTAGGGATTTAGCGTGCTTGTGTCAGGATGAGAGAGATCTGTTGGCTGAACTGACGGAAAGTACCACGCTGTCGCTCCTCAACCGGGTGGCTAAGCTCAACATACAAAACACCTATGGCTTTTCCGCCAATATGGATGCCTGCCAACAACGTTTCACCGCCCCCGTGCCAGGGTGAATTTTCTGTTGGCGCGGCTACGAGTACTTTCTTGCTGCCCAGCGCCTGATCAAAAACGTCCTCCTCGGCCACAGACCGGGCGAACCCATTCAGGGCCTCCGCCTCACTGCCGGACGCATACTTAACAATCAAGCGGGTACGCTCTGCATTCAGAAGCATGAAGTAACATCTTTCTGCACTGAGCCCATCGAGTAGGCCGCTAACCAGTGTCGACATCAGCTCGTCGCGAGTTTCTTCGTTCTCCAAACCTTGGGCGATTGCATCAAGTGTCCCAAGTTGCCGCAACTGCAGAGACTCCCACGGTACAGCCGCCACCTCGGTACCGTTGCTTTTCATAACTTCCATCTGCTCGATCGACTCTTTGCTCTGCGTCAGCGCCTCGGGAGCTATGCCAAATTTTTCAGTTAAGGCTCGCGCCGCTTCAAAGTTCTCCCGAAGAATCGTCTCTAGCTCCCCACGATCGACCCTGTGGCTCACGCTGAGATCATGGATCAGCCCTTGGGCATCTGGGCTATCCCAACCGCCTAGTTCTATTGCAGTAGCAATCGCGTGACCTGAGTGTATGCAAGACACGGCGGGACGATCTCGAGCACTCTCATCATGACAACGCACACTCAGTTCACCCAAATCCCAGTCGCGGGCGAGTTCATTGGAGAGCGCATCCAAGGAAAAACCCAAGACCTCAATTTCTGCATCTCTCTCGTGCGCTGCTACTTTAAGACGTTGCGCTAATGTTTCACCTTCCTCCTCACAACGACTCCAAAAGGCCATCGTGCCAACATCGCGCAACAACGCCGCAACGAACACTTCATCACCTTTTTCTTCCTGCAGCTCGGCAAGCGCCTTTGCCTGTGCCGCTGCGTGAAAAGCATGTGCCATAGTTGCACCAAGGCGTACATGGGCTTTTCCGCTCAACATCTCGTCAATGACCGATATCGACAATGCCAGGTCTCTCACCGCATCAAAACCAATACGTACGATCGCAGTACTGATTGTATCGATTGCTTGCCTTTGTACATTGAACATCGAGCTATTGGCGATGTGGATCAATCGAGCTGCCATTGCGGCATCTCGACACACGACATCAGACAAATCGGCAGCCGACGAACCTCGATCGGTCGCAACACTGGCAACTTCACGCACCGTTTGCGCGAACGCAGGTATCCCAGAGGCATTTAAACGCGCACGCCATGTCTCTAATTCGAGCGAGCCTGGTCCGCGAGAGCCTAATACTTGATTTTGATTTACGTTGGTCGTCACTCATTGAGTTTAGTTTCGTCTGCGCGACGCCGTAGCGAATAAATTCGTGCGCTGGTTCACGTTTTTAGTCAGCGCGGTGTCAACGGCGTTCTAGACTTAATCTATGTCGATTCGATTCCTTCTTACCGCTTTGTGGCTGTGTTGCGCGACACCCACGAGCTTCGCCCAGGCAAACCCTGACGTCATCGTGGACGGCAGCGCCGCCAAGATTTTCTTAGGTACAAACACACAATTTCGTAGTGACCCCGAAGAATGGCAACCGAACGATCGCCGCAGTCTAAATTTTGGAATGACGACGAATACCTACTGGTTAAAGCATGAATTTCAAGTAGTCCCTAAAGGTTCCCAAGGACCAGGTGTCTGGTTCTACCATTTAGACAACGGCAATATCAACGAAGCCGAGTTCATCCACTTCATCGACAACAAGGAAGTCAATCGAACCACAATGGGCACCACGGTGCCTTTTACTGAACGTGAGATTACCTATCGAAATTTCACGTTCCCTGTGCAGATTCGCCCTGGTTTTCACCAAATACTGGTCCGATTAAAAAGCGAAACAAACATTACCGTGACGCCCATCCTGCAAGACCCTTTTGATTGGCTGTTTGATACAAGTAGCGATCAGATTGTTCTCGGTGCGTTCTTTGGTGTTCTGATAATTCTGGCGATCTACAACCTCTGTGTTTTTGCAGTCGTCCGCGAACGTGTTTTTCTCGTCTTTACAATCACAATCCTTGCCGCCCTCTGCTGGCGACTATCCCAATCTGGGATCGCCTCCCAGTTTATATACCCTGCTGACCCCGAATGGCATGGTCCTTTCGTCCGTATTGCAGGTGCGACGATGGTCGCGTCCATACTCTGGTTTACGCGAGAGTTTTTGCGCACCTGGGAATGGTCACAACTCGCAGATCGTTGGCTGATCATTCAGGCGAGTATCATGCTCTCGTTCTCCATACTGCCAATTTTTGACTACCTGCCGAGTCTGAGCATGCTCTTTTTCGTCTGCTCGCCATTTGTATGTCTCGTCGTTTCCGCGATAGCAGTACGTCGCCGTGTACGTGGAAGCGTGCCATTTCTCTTTGCTATGTCCTTCTATATCGGCGGCATTTTACTAGGTATTGGTCATGCCATCGGCGCCATCGAGAGTGCCGCGATTGCCGCTTGGGGTAACGATCTATCTCTTATTGCCTTGGGTGTTGTCTCATCAGTCGGACTTGCGAGTCGTTTATCAGAAGAAAAGGTCTCCAAAGAACTTGCAGAAAACGAAGCGCATGCTAAAAGCGAGTTCCTAGCTAATATGAGTCACGAAATACGCACACCACTAAATGCCATCGTTGGTTTTACAGAACTACTGCGTGAGATGGAATTAGGCAAAGACCAGAGGGACTATGTTAAACGCGTACAGACAGCCTCAAAAAGTCTCTCCGGAATAATCAACGATGTCCTTGATTACTCAAAGATAGAAGCTGGCAAACTCGTATTAGAAAACCAACCCATGTCGGTAACATCAATCTTCAACAACATGGAGTCGATGTTTAGTGAGCGAGCAGTCGAAAACGATACTCAGCTAACTCTGCATATCGCCGAAGATGTGCCTAAACAAATAAAAGGAGACTCCCTCAGAGTCGCACAAATCCTAACGAATCTAATCAGCAACGCTCTGAAGTTTACAAATAACGGGACCGTCGACGTGTCAGCGAAGGTGGTTACACAAGGCGAAAGCGAAACTCGCATACGTTTCGAAGTCAAAGATACGGGCATCGGAATGACGCCAGACCAGCAAGCCGTTCTCTTCTCACCCTTCACCCAGGCAGACGCTTCAACGACTCGTAAGTTTGGTGGCACTGGTTTAGGTCTTGCCATTTGCAAACAACTGTCTGAATTGATGGGCGGCAGCATCGCCCTCGAATCGACTTCGGGTAAGGGTTCTACTTTTACTGTGGAGTTACCTTTCCACCGTAACCTGTTTGATGAGCGAATGCCCACAGCATCCAAACTCATCAGCGATCTCACGGGCGTACGGGCACTCCTGGTCGAAGACAACACGACAAATCAATTGCTGGCGAAAACGATGCTGAGAAAGGCAGGCGCAGATTGTGACGTTGCAGCAAACGGCCAAGAAGCCTTGGATCGGTTGGCAACGACCGCGTATGACGTTGTGTTAATGGACTGTCAGATGCCGGTAATGGATGGTTACGAAACTACTGGCCACATTAGAAAAACTCTTCGCATGACGAAACTCCCCATCATCGCGATGACAGCAAACGCTCTTCAAGGTGATCGCGAACGTTGTCTAGACGCCGGTATGGACGACTACATCACTAAGCCCATCAAGATTGCTGACCTGTCCCTGATCGTCAAAAAATGGGTGAACATGTCAAAAGTACCAACCTCGGACGCGTTGCCTGCCACGTAGCAGCAACCCTTATGAAACTTCAATCGGGCAACTGAAACTCCGAATAAAATCGCTCTCGATTCGGCATTGAGACACCCGGTGCCCTCGGGGACAACGCCATTTACGTAAAGTAAATATGCAACGAGCGCGTAAACTTCATCATTCTGCAGCGTGCCTGGCTCAGCAAAAGGCATCGCCCTGCGGATGTAGTCGAACAACGGAGGAGCATAAGGCCAAAAAGACCCGATCGTGCGTGTGCTTGGTACTTCATCAAGCCCCACATGGCCACCTGCCAATTGATCATTAATCCCACCGCGACCTCCAATACCATGACAAGCCATGCACAGCTTATCGTAGAGTTGTCTGCCAACTGCAACGTCACCCTGCCCGTCTGGCAGACCGACGCCAGTTGAAAATACGGTCAAGGCGCCAACTTCGTCTTCCGATATGGCTATACCCAAACCTGGCTTATCTGCGTGGACAACGCCAATCACGCACAAAAGGATGACAACAACACCAGAGGTGCGTATTGCTTTGGGTGTAGTGATTTTAGGCATACACATTGGTGAACCCTCCATCTGCCCCGACTTGCCACGCTTGGATCGCGTTGTAATGGTAGAAAAAGCGTGACCTTTTTAATTCCAGAATCTCATCTCTCGTTGGCTGCCGACCAGACTCATCATGGGCGCGAGACATGAGTTGAGTAGGCTTTCCAGACCACTGCCAGGGTAGGCGAAACCTAACTGCAGACTTATCGAGAATAGGTCCGTCAATTTGCGCATCCGCCCACGTTCGACCGCCATCCGCTGAAACCTCTACTCGACGCACAGAACCGTTCCCAGACCAAGCGAGACCTCTAATCTCGTATAAGCCCTTATCCGTCAACTTCAATCCAGGGGACGGTGATGTAATGACCGACTTTATCGCCATGGGAAAGGTAAACACCTCGGCCTTCCCATTGGCATACACGTCTGTGTACTTTGATGTCTCTTGCCGCGATAGCGCTGGCTGGTTACTGACTTGCAATCGGTGCAACCACTTAACACTCATGTTTCCCTCATAACCCGGGAGTAGTAAACGCATTGGATAACCTTGCTGCGGTCGAATGCGTTCGCCATTTTGATAAAGTGCGATCAAGGCATCATCCATTATCTTTTCCAGCGGCACACTGCGGTTCAGCCGGGCCGCATCCGCACCTTCCGCCACAACCCATGCAGCATCCTCAGCCAATCCCGCTTCTTCCAACAAGAGCCTTATCGGCACGCCGGTCCACTCGGACTGGGAAATCAACCCATGGATCTCACTGACCGATGCATCGCGTGGATCCGGTGCCAGCAGAGCGGCGCTGTTGCCTGAGCATTCTATAAAACACTGTCTGGTTACATGCGGATAGCGATCCAATGCTTCCAGGGAGAACTTTAGAGGCTGTTTGACGGCTCCATGAACAATTAGACTATGCTGCGACGGATCGATGTCCGGCACGCCGCTGTGGTGACGTTCGAAGTGCAGCGCCGACGGTGTAATCGTACCCTGCAAGTGTTCCAGAGGGGTCCGTGAAGCACCAGCTCCTGTTGTGCCAGCCTGACCGCCAATACCCTGCCTGACGATGTCCGCTTCAAACCGACTTCGCTGACTGTAGCCTTCCATCCCCAGACCAGGTTGGCGCATCCAAGCCTTGCGCTCGTCTGCCGCCACGCTGGAAAACGTTAGCGCGCCTGTTGCGACCAGCCCGCCTTTGAGAAAAGCACGCCGATGAAACAACCCATTGTCGGCTGCAAAATCTGTCTTGTTCACTGAACCCTCCTTCGTTCGAGCTTTTATACCAATTCCAGATGCCTATGGCGTAACTTTCTACTCAGCAAAGAGCGGTAACAGTTCACGTGCAGCATCGCGCAAATAGTTAACCTTAGAGTCGATCGGCAGCACTGGATGCGTTAACACCCACTGAGCCGGAATATCCGATGCAGCTAGCGTTGTTTCTAACTGGCTCGCGATCGCCTCCCAATCGCCGTATAGCGCAAACGCATCTGCAGCACGATCTGGCAAGAAATCGACCTGTGTTCCGGCTAACACCATATCTTGGTGGTGCAGAAAATCTGGATAGACTCGCCCGCGCAATGTATGTGGGTCTTCGCCGTGCCACGCGAGTTCGGGCAAATCGAACAGAAACTTCGAGTACTCGTAGTAACCTGCGGCAATTGCCTTGGCCATAAGCAGTGCAGCTTTGGCATCGCTATTGATCGCGGTATGAAATATCAGCCCGACTTGGATATCACTGGCAGCGCGACCACTGTCAGCCAAGCCATGCTTCACCGCGTCCCAAGCCATATTAAGATTGGCCGGATCTCGCCCGACGCGGATCCAAACACCATCTGCGACACGACCGGCCATACGTAAATTTTTTGGTCCTTGGGCCGCAACCCAAACGGGCACATGCTGGGCATGATTTAGACGCGCTGGCTTCAACGCACCGACATCTATCGCATCGCCCTGCAGAAGTGCTCTCGTCATTTGCACTGCCGATTCAATTGCATCCACTTTAGCCGGGGCAAGTCCATTGAACCGAACGGCGGTGTCGCCAACGCCCAATCCCTGATGGATTCGGCCAGGTGCGAATTCGGCAACTGTAGCGATGGATCCTGCGAGCGCTGATGGATGACGGATTACTGGTGTGTCGAGCAGTGTGCCCAGATGAATGTGTTCCGTAGCGCGGGCTGCAAATGCAAGACAGACATAGGGGTCAGGGACCTTCAAAGGGTTGCAGGGCAGCAGACCCATCGACCAACCTTGGGCTTCTGCCTCAATCGCGCTCTCTGCAAATTCTAGTGGACCTCGCATGTCCAGCCGATTTAATGCGAATTGCATGCGTTTGGCGTAAGACAACCTTCTTAAGCGGAAGAGCTACGTCGACAGTACCGTTACACCTGATAGACCTGGTGCTCCGTAAACATGGGTATAGCCAACCTTCGGTTCGTTCGGCACTTGCCGAACACCCGCCTGCCCCCGTAGCTGCAAGCAAACCTCGTAAACCTGCCGCAGACCTGATGCACCAACAGGTTCGCCATTCGCGATACAGCCTCCATCAGTGTTCGCTGGCAATTTTCCATCGATATCGGTCCAACCATTGGCGAGCCATTCTTCTTGGTCACCGTCTTGGCAGAATCCGTTTTCCGACATGTGCATGATTTCTGCACCCGACTCCGTGTCTTGTAACTGAGCAACCTGAACATCTGCCGGTGCCACGCCTGCCATCTCAAATGCCGCTTCGGAAGCTCGAACCGTTGGGGAATCCGCACGTTCAAGGGCCTGGTTTTGTGAGAAGACCTCAAAGCTGCCAAAGCTCCTTGTCTTGACCACAGCGGCTTTAAGGAAAATCGGATTCGAAGCGTACTCATGCGCCTTGTCTGCACGACAGAGGATCATGGCGCAACCGCCTTCGGCGGGAGAACAAAACATGTACTTGCGCAGAGGATGGGCAACCATCGCAGAGTTGGCAACATCGTCAAAAGAAAATGCCTCCCGACGCCATGCGTTTTCATTCATCGCACCATTCTTGAAATTTTTCACTGCAACTCTTGTTAATGAGTCTTCAGAGATACCAAACTCATGCATATACCGTTGTATCTTCATACCAAAGAACTGCGGCGTGAGCGCCATGCCAATGTCGCCATACCATTTGCCAAGACCCCTGCCTGCCGGATCTACCGTGAAGGCGCCTCGTGGGTGCTTATCAAAACCCACGGCCATACCCAGATCGAACATGCCTGACTTAATCGCCATGTAGGCAGATTGCAGCGCACTACCGCCTGTGGCACAACCATTAGAAACGTTTACGAATTGCAGCCCCGTCAAACCAAGCTTGGATACCATGGAATCAGGCTTTTCTGCAGCTCCGGTACCACCGTAGGCAAACTCAACATCGGACCAATCGACGCCCGCATCTGCGATGGCTTCTCGCGCCGCATGCACACCTTGTTCAAGCCCCGTGAGGTTATCCGTTCGGCCAAACGGATGGATACCGATACCGACAATTGCTACATCCACTCTCTTCTCCCTTTACAGTTCGTCTACAGGCGTAAAGAAGTAAGCGATCACATCTTTACCATCGCGCTCAATGTACTTCTCGACAACCAACTCTAGTTCCATGCCAACGTGCAGGCGGTCCACATCCCGAGTCTTGATTCGAGTTTGCACTCTTGTTTGATCAGCAAGCTCAACGTACCCAACCCCAAAAGGCTGGAAATTTTCGGCGGTCTCAGGACCGTCATAAGGTGGTCGATTTGGCAAAAAACACTGCAGAGTGAAGGTCCAAAGCGTGCCTCGTCGCTCTAACTCAACATTATCTGTGTCTACACAGGAGCACGCTGGACAGCTATCCTGGGCAGGAAATGTCACGACGCCACAATGGCTGCAGCGACTACCAATGAGCCGAGGGTCATTGGAAGGCCATGTAAAAAGACCTTCGGCAATCGGAATCTGATCCGCAATACTTGTCGCCATTAACCTACCGAAATTTGTAACACGTTTGACAGTCTACCGATCCAGGTCGGATCTAGCTATCTGCCAATGTTCGCGCAGCAGCTAAATGGCCTCGGCATCTCGAAGCGCTTGGATTTGCTGTTCCGTTAAGCCGCCCAATTCCAACAGCACCTGATCCGTTGCACCCCCTAAAGCCGGTGGCGGGGTTAAAGCCGGGGGCTCAATGTCTTTGAAACGAAGCGGGGTTTGCATCTGAGCTATTTCTCCAAATGCCTCATGTTTGCTACGTTGTAACGTGCCACGTTCTGCCAAATGCGGGTCATCTAGAACGTCTTGCAGATCCTTAACTGGAGCGCAAATCACGCCATGGTCTTGGGCCGTCGCGAACACCTCAGCCTTAGAATGTTGTCGTGTCCACTGATTGACTACCTCGTCCACTTCATCGATGTGTTTAGCGCGCTGCGCAAATGTTGTAAATCTTGGATCTTCGGCCACCTCCGGCGCGCCCATGGCCTTACAGAGCTTGCGCCAATGACCTTCACGAATGCAGATGATGGCCACATGCCCATCGCTCGCTTCATAAACGTTGTAGGGAGCTAACGCCTGTCCGGGGTGTCTGTTGCCTGCGCGAGGTTGTTGATCGCCTGTCACATAATAGGATCCTAAGGCAGTCGCCAGTGTCGGAAACACACAGTCCTGCATCGATATGTCTACTGTCGCCCCTTCACCTGTCTGCTCGCGGCTATACAAGGCACTAACAATCGCACCATACAAGTGAGTCCCAGCAATGAAGTCAGCGAACGCTGCAGCTGTTTTGAGTGGCGGTCCGGAATTCTCTCCTGTGATGCTCATCACACCAGTCATCGCCTGCAAGGTTATGTCCATACCAAGGTAATCCCGGTACGGCCCAGCCGAAATGCCATAGCCCGTGCTCGAGGCATAAACCAGTCGTGGATTGACCGCGCGTAGCGCTTCTGCGCCGATGCCGTACCTGTCCATCGTTCCTGGAGCGAAATTTTCGAACACGACGTCAACCTCGGCTGCCAAGGTTTTGAGGAGATCTTGACCTTCTTCACTCTTGATATTCAGCGTCATACTTTCCTTGTTGGAATTCAACAACGAGAAAGCAAAGCTGGAAGCTGACGTGTTACCACGGGCTCGGAGCGTCTCGCCGATGAGCGATTCGACTTTAATGACCCGAGCCCCTCCTTGAGCCAACAAGAATCCGCAATAAGGTCCGTTATAAACCTGTCCAAAGTCCAGCACTGTTACGCCGGTTAGCGGCTGCTGATTCATGTCCTCTCCCATAAAACTTTCATTAGAAAGTGAAGCATGTTCTATTAAGCCGGGTCAAACATGACCAAATACGAAAACAAAAGTCACGAGACCAGGACGTGAGAAGACAATGACAGATGTAGCTCAATGGATCGACCTCAGCGGTAAAGTGGCTCACGTGACCGGAGGTGCCAAGGGCATCGGTGCCGGTATCGCGACCGCGTTGTCCATGGCAGGCGCCAAGGTGATGATCTCGGACATCAACGAAGGTGGCGCTCAGGACACCGCCCAACAATTAGGTTGTTCTGCGATGGGGCTCGACGTAACTGACTCCACAGCAGTCCAAAAAGCTCTTGAGACAACTCGTGACCAACTCGGCAGCCTCGATATATTGGTCAACAACGCCGGTGTTTACCAAGGCTACGGCGGAAATGTCGGTGATATCGATGACGACACTTGGCGTACTCTCTGGTCGATCAACGTCGATGGACTGTTCTACTGCTGTCGAGCCGCTGCAAGCATCATGGTCGAGCAAGGCTCAGGCGGGCGCATCATTAACATTTCGTCGACCCAGGCTGTGACCCCCGGAGTCGGTGTCACCTATGACGGCTCTAAAGCAGCTGTTGCGCAAATAACCAAAGCCCTTGCACTAGAGCTAGCTCCTCACAAAATTAACGTTAACGCGTTAGCACCCGGTCCGACTTGGGTGCAGGACGGGGCAGCACCAGAAATCACCGGGACGCCGCCAAACTGGACAGGAAATCCACTCTCGGACACCGTCGCGGATCGCATTGCTCGCCTACCTGCTGGTCATTGGGGGGATCCCATCGAGCAAGGTAAGGCAGCGCTCTTTCTTGCCTCAGATCTCAGCAGTTTTGTCACAGGCATCTATCTCCCCTGTGATGGCGGGTGGCTGACCTTATGAGCAGTAAAACCGTTGCCGTCATCGAAGGTGATGACGCGGCACCAGAAGCGGTCGCGCCGACGATCAATCTAGTAAGGTCCCTCGATTTAGACATTGATTTTACCTATCCAATCGTTGGCGAGCCTGCAATTGAACAGTTTGGCACACCGCTCCCTGAAGAAGCCAAAGCCATGATCGATGATGCCGACACGACCTTCTTCGGATCGACCAGCGGAAGCAGTGGCGTTGCCTTGTTATATCTACGTTGGGGCAAGGTCACTTACGCCAACGTTCGACCAAGCAAGTACTTTCCGGGCGCGCCAAGCGCGTTGGCAAAACCTGAGGGCATCGATTTCATCATTGTGCGAGAGAATTTGGAGGACCTTTACCTACGTACTGAAGGTCATCTGCAAGACCTTTCCAATCTTGGTTTAGTCAGCAAGACATCGCGTAAGCCGTTGGCTGAGCTCGGTGAGGGACGTTACGCGATCAAAGCCATAACGCGTGACGGATCGGAAAGAGTGCTGCGATTCGCGTTCGAACTCGCCCGGACGAGACGTCATAAGCTGACCGTGACAAGCAAGTACAACATGTTGCCGGAAACCGACGGATATTTCCTCGAGATCGCAAAAGAACTCGCTCAGGAATACGACGATGTAGAAATGAATCACTACATCGTGGATGACTTTGCTTGTCGATTGGTGGCCAATCCACATCAATTTGATGTGACCGTTATGCCCAATCTTTACGGCGATATTCTATCTGATGCAGCAGCAGGACTGGTTGGCGGGCTTGGGCTAGCTGCCTCTGGTTGCTATGGCGATGACTACGCCTACTTTGAATCTGCTCACGGGACAGCACCAGACATCGCTGGTCAAAACATCATCAACCCAACCGCAAATCTCCTCACCGCAGCGATGATGCTTAATTATCTTGATTTCAGCAGTGCAGCTGAGCGACTTAACAAAGCGATCACCAAAGTCTACGCGTCCGGAGACGTCTTAACCCCAGATGTGGGCGGCACAGCTTCGACAAACGAGATGTGCGACGCCGTTAGAGCCGCCTTCTAGCCCGCTATTCGATCCAAAATAGGAAGCAGATACTCCTTAAACGCTTCTGGGTTTTCCGACATCGGAAAGTGCCCTACGCCCTTCATCTCTGCCCACGTACTACCTTTGATCGCTGCACTCGCCGCCTGACCAAGTTCGGTGGTTCCACTATAGTCATACTCCCCCGACAGGATGTGCACACCGACTTCGTTGGTATCAATTTCGTGGGCCTTATGGGTTAAGTCGTAGTCCTGGACATAGTAGTAGAGGTCACCGAGAAACACTGGCGGCCAGCCGCTAGCATAGACAAAACTCGTTTCCTTTCGATATGCCTTGGGTGATGTTGGCGCCATTAGCCCATCCATCAAGCGCGCCTTATACTCATTATTCACTTGCGGATGCCACAAGTCTCCGTACTGCTTGATATCACCTTCTATCGTGAGTGCGCCTTCAACGGAAATGACCGCTTTGAAAATATCACTGTGCCGGTGTGCAAGATCAAGCGCCAACAACCCACCCACGGAACAACCCATGAAGACTGGAGACTCAAGGTCCAAGGCTTCAGCAAGTTTGATTGGCACCGAACGAAGAAATTCTCCTTCCAAGTTATATGTTTCGGACCACCATTCTTTTTCAACTGGCGGAACAGATTTACCGTGGCAAGGCAGATCGTAAGCAATAAGACGAAAACGGCTGGTTATCTCGGGCATCTCAAAGAGATGGCGCCATTGGCTACCATGACAACCCGCAGTGTGCTGCATCAGTAGAGGAATACCTTGACCAGCCTCTTCAAAGTAGATGCGATGATCAAAGCCTTCTAGGTTGAGGTGTACGTAACGGCCAACGGGCGTGTCTATGTGACCGTGTTTGGCCACATCACCCTCCCGCAAAGGTTGCGATGACCCCACCGGCCTCAAGAGTTCAACGGCTCGAGCAATGGCTGAGTAATATTGAGCGTGGACAACCTTGTCACCTCCTCTCTCCAAGCCGCAATCTTGAGCAACATTCGCCATCAGATCGTTATGAAATCGTTCCGGTTCTGCTGCAACGACCTTTGCCCACACTTCTTCCGAGCCCTGATAGGTGATAACCCCGCCACCCGTCGGCAAACCAGCCGTAACCTGTCCATCGTTTAGGGCTAGGCCAATCTTTTCCTGACCGATCCCAACGACCAACCCGCCTTGCCAGTGGCGCGCTGCCTGCAAAAACTCACCATCATTGGCACACGCTTCGGCCCACGTATCATTGGTTAGTTGGCTAAATTGCACGAGTAGATCCTCCTTCCACACACATTGAATTAAGTTTATCGCGGCACGCGCCTTGCGCGTAAGCGAGCAGTGTCATCGCCCGGCTCCGTCGGCCTTCAACCACCAGCGCGTCGGTCGCTATGGTCCCCATCATCCATGCTACAACGATGCCCCAGGATTGAGACTGCAAATGACTCGCCAAGATGCTTATCGGCGTGTCACCGCGTAAGTCACCAATCGACACAGCTTGGCGAAGTTCGGCTTCCATGAACGGGGCATAGCGACGAAACAGTACATTGTTCAGTCCTTCGTGTTCGCCAGGACCAAACATCGCTTTCGTGACAGCTTCTGCATAAGCGGGATTTTCTTGTATCGCCATAGATGTTTGGTCACTAATGGCAAAGAGTCGGTCCACTCCCGGGCGTGACTCGGTTTCCGCAGCGATGCTGAGCTCGGTTAACAATTCCTGTACGGCAGCAACAATGAGCTCATCTTTACTGTTGTACAAATTGTATAAAGTACCTGGGGCGACCCTCGCTCGTTCCGCAAGACCACGGATTGTCGTTTTCTCATACCCGACTTCCGCCAACATATCTCGCGCTACCGTCAGAATCGTCTCCTGGCGCGCGACCTGCCTTTTCGATTCGTACTTCTTCTTTTTGATGAGTTGGTTGTTCAAATCCTTTCCAACGCCAGAGCGCCGCTATCGAGGTAGTTACTCTAGCTGGAAGATAATAAAATTAGAACATGTTCAGAAGCAAGGTATGCGCATCGAGCTGGCGCGAGCCGAGCGAAGGAGCGCCTAACCAACAAGAGCACTCAAACTCTTTATCTTTTCGTCGGTGGCAGCACCGCAAACCGGCGGTTAATCGTCGGATCTTTCTCGACGAGATCCTGTCGTGTTTCCTTGAGCAGCTCGCGCAGAAGTAACGCTCCTTCATCTGATTCCATGTCAAATGTTGGCGCCGGCCCTGTCATGCCTCCTTTTGACCACTCAAGCCACGCTCGACCTTCGGTCGACAGTTCCTGCGATGTTTCAGTCTTCCGTGTGTTCCGCAGAGCGTTGCTGAGAAAAGTAAACGCTTCGACCATCCTAGGAATGATCGTTGGACCAAGGTGATCTGCATCTTTGACCAGATGGTATTCATGGCTAATGTCCAGATCCCACAGCAACCGGTGCAAATACTCATTCCCATCGTGCAAGTTGAGCGCGTCGTTGTCTCCGCATTCTAGGTAGATCGACATGCCGCTGGCCTTGATGGCGTCGGCGTTGTCGAGCAGGCGAACAGCAGGCGCGTTAGCCGCAAACAGCGCTGCATCTGCGTCAGGTCCAATCAACCGGTCCAATATCGTATCCCCGGCACCTGACGCCGTCGCAGCATAGATTTGGCTGCGTAGCGGCGATTGGTCACGCGTGAGTCCAGGTTCAATACCCGCTTCGTTTGCAGCAATGGCCAGATATCGCTCCGGGTGCGCAAAACCAATCTTTAGCGTGCCGTGACCGCCCATAGAGACGCCAGTCATTACTGTGCCATCCCGGTCGGTCCGTACCTGATATTGATCCCTCAGGTGCGACAGGAACTCCTCCGCGATAAAACTCTCCCACTGCGCACCACCAGGCTCATCCAAGTACCAAGACAACACCCCGGTACTGGCTGTTGCTATCACCATGGGCTCAAGCACACCTTCCTGCCAAAGACCTTCAAACAGTGGTTGCGCACCAATCGTGTCATCGCGACTCGAACCACCCCCATGAAGGCTTAGACACAACGGCAGCGGTTCGCTTGCTTGGCTATAACCTGGTGGTAAAAGTACGGCGATCGGTACAGGGCCTGGCACGAGCTCTGAAGGCAGGTCGTAGATTCGAATTTCTGAGGTAGACATGGTTATCCTTTAGTGTAATTTTTCCCAAACGAATACCCAAACGGCTGGTGAGCTTTTCATTTGAGTGTCACACACCCGTCTCAGCATTCCCAACCCAAGTCCCGAGGTTTATGCGCGCTAGTATGCGGTGATGGTCACGCTCCTCACCAGTAGCTAAGAAGGCGCCCCCACGACTACCTGCAAGTGGTCAGTGAGTTAGGTGGATAAGTCAGTTGCGCTGCAACTGGTAGCAAACAATCGCGACAAGCAATCCCACTGCAGCTATGACATCCACGGCTACCACTCGCCGCAATTGGTCATTCACATCTGCCGCGGTCCAAGCCAAATAAAAGAAGGACAAAATGCTCATTCCGGCCATCGCGAACGCCACGGGCTGCACAGTCCTAGAAAAGGCAGCGTACAAAAAGAAACCACCCAAAATACCAAAGAGAACCGCTCTGTGGCGCAGCAGTACTTCAAGGTTTGGCTCATCGACAGCTATCCCATACAGTGTTGCCAAACGATCGGTGCCCAAAACCCCAACAATAGGGGTTAGGTGTATGACCGCGATAACCAGCATCGCCACAGTGACAATTCGCTCGTACATCCCCAGACTCAACTTTGCGAGTGATTTCGGAGTATCAGGAGGCGCATACCACCCGTCAACGACCCCTCAGGTAATAATTGAGAGCGGCCATGAGCTAGTGTTCAGGCATACCAGCTTTCACTAGCGCCTCAGCGCACTGCTGCATTATCGACGGGTCGCGATACATGTTGGGATTGATGAATCGCTCGACCGTGTATGTTGGCTCCATCACCAGAGCCTTCTGAACTTCAGCGGCTGCAGCTGTATCATCCCCCATCATGCTATAAATCACAGCCATGCCAGAGTGAGCGAAATAAAAGTCATCTGATTGCTCCAGGCTCAACTGATAGGCGTTAATCGCCTCTTCGTAACGCCCAGCATTTCGGTAAGCAGTCGCGAGCACACCTAGTTTCACACTATTCAAGATCGGACACAGCTTCCAAGACCGCTCTAAGCTTCTGATCGATTCGTCAAAATCACAATAAAACATGTTGGCGTAGCCGCGAATGAACCAAGCTTCATCGCTCGTTGGCGATGACAGCGTGGCTCGATCTGCAGCCGCTACCGCACCCTCAAGGTCGCCAACCATCACACTAACCATCGAAAAAGCGTACAAAGCGACAGCGTCTTCAGGGTCTAGCGCTAAGCACTTGTCTGCCCATTCACGTATTTTGCCTAAGGCAACCTGTGGCTCCTCCCACCCAACAACCAACGCGAATGACCATGAGTTCGAGAGCCACGCGTAGCCGAGGGGCGACTCTGGTTCGAGTTCGATGAACTTGGCGAAGTGCTCGCGCGCCAGATCACTCGCTGGACGCTCGAATTTGTAATGCTCATACATACCCCGGTACAACAGCTCTCCGGCTTGAGGGCTGCTAAACCCACTTCGACGGCGGCGCCCTTCTTCGCCAGAGACCAGTTCAACATCTAACGCAGTGACTATTTCGGCAGTTAGATCATCTTGCAGGGCAAAAACATCGTTGTTATCGCGATCGTAGCGATTCGACCAGATCGTTTTTTGAGTTGCGGCCTCAATGAGTTGAGCCGAAACACGTAAGCGATCACCTCCCCTTCGTACGGTCCCTTCAAGGATATAATTAACCCCTAACCGACGAGATATCTGGCCAACATCAGTCTTTTGTCCTTTGAAAGAAAACGACGCGGTTCGCGAAATGAGAAAAAGCTGCGGTATGTGCGAGAGCTCGGTAATGATGTCCTCAGCCAAACCATCACAAAAATACTCTTGGTCAGGATTAGAACTTTGGTTAACAAAGGGGAGTACCGCAATAGAGCGCGCATTGGCCGTGCCTTCAGCTTGAGCCGCAATACACTCAGTGATACCCGCCATCAATGTGTCGAGTTCGCTTTCAACAGCCGGCCAACTGTGCAGGGAGGCGGTCTGTAACGAACGAAACCCGAGTGGTGGGCGAACGTTGTCGAGACAAAACGGTACGAGCGCGTCGCGCTCTAGACCTTCGTTGGCCTCATCCCGGCACCAATTGGAGTTGATCGAATTTGAAGACCAAGCGACTACAACACACTTGGCCTCGTCCAGACTTTCTTGGATTTTCTGCCCGTAGCTAGGACCCGCGACAAGATCGCGATCCCACCAAACTGTCCAACCTTCTCCTTCGAGTCGATCGACCAATGGTGTGATCCGATCTCTATCTTCCGATGCGTAGGAAATAAAGATGTCTGCCATCTTAAACTCCTCTGCTTCCTAGGCCTGTCCGCGCAGCCTAACGTCTAGTTTGCGCCTGTCGGAACTTCGGTGAACGGAATACCTTTGTCCATTCTTGGCTCTTGCGGCAAGCCTAAAACGCGCTCAGCAATAATATTTGCCATGATTTCGTCCGTGCCACCTGCGATACGTAGGCCGGGGATAGACATGTAGGTGTCTTGGAACAAGGTAGAAAAGCGCGCATCTTGATCTCGATCCCGGATAATCCCTTCTTGCTCGAGTAAATCGATCGCGAATGAAGCCATATCCTGAGTCTTCTTACCCGCGACATACTTACCGATTGAGTTTTCCGGACCTGGTACGGCACCTTTAGAGAGCGCCGACAATGTACGGTAGATTGTATATTTGAGGCCTGCTTCCTCGACGTACCAAGTAGCAAGCTTCGCGCGAACATGGCTATCTTCGATTGCAGGGCGACCGTCGATCTGCACGGACTCAGCGAGCTCCTTAACTGTACCGAATTTAGTGCCGCCGCCACCTGCACCGATGCTAGCCCGCTCGTTCATAAGCGTCGTCAATGCGACCTGCCAACCTTGACCTACATCGCCCAGCCGTTGGGAATCAGGAATCCTTACATCGGTGAAATACACTTCGTTGAAGTTAGCTTCACCTGATATCTGGCGTATCGGCTTCACTTCAATACCAGGAGAGTTCATATCAAGGAAGAAGTAGGAAAGTCCTTTGTGCTTCGCCACATCAGGATCGGTTCGGACTACTAAAATTGCCCAATCTGAGTAGTGCGCACCAGAGGTCCAAATCTTCTGACCGTTGACTACCCAATCGTCACCATCCCGATCTGCCTTTGTGCGCAGTGCTGCAAGGTCTGAACCACCAGCGGGTTCAGAAAAAAGCTGGCACCAAACGTCTTCGCCTGTCGCAAGGCGAGGTACAAATCGCTGCTTTTGCTCCTCAGTCGCCCAGGTCATCATTGTTGGGGCAGCCATGCCTTGACCAATGCCGAAAACACCAGTTTCTGGCGCATCAACTTTCGCTTCTTCCTGACCGAGAATGACATTCTCGATAGCAGTTGCATCGCGACCGCCATACTCTTTTGGCCAACGGATGCAGGCCCAACCGGCATCCGCTTTACGCTTTTGCCAGAACTTTGCTCGTTGCATGCCGTCCATTCCGGCGAGTTCATCAGCTGTTGGAACATTTGCTTCCAGCCAGGTACGAGCCTCTTCTCGGAATGCCTTCTCTTCTGCAGTATCTTCGAAATCCATTGCTTTCTCCTTAAACCGTACCGTTACGCTGCGTTAGATTGTGCAGCATCAAGCAGCTTCTGCTGCCAAAGACCTTCAGAACCGATGTTCACTGACAGGACCTTTGAGCGGCGATAATAAAACTGACAATCAAACTCCCAGGTGTAGCCCATACCGCCGTGGGTTTGGATGTTCTCTTTGCTGGCGTAATAATACGCTTGCGTCGAGCCAACACGGGCTGTGGCTGCGGCTAGCGGTAGGTCGTCTGCACCTGTATCGAGAGCCCAAGCGCCGAAATAGGCATTACCGCGAGCGAGGGTGTTCTTGACGTACATATCTGCAAGTTTGTGTTTGATGGCTTGGTAAGATGCGATCGGACGACCAAATGCGTAGCGTCCCATTGCATACTCCTTCGCCTGCACTAAACAGGTTTCTGCACCACCTAGTTGCTCCCACGCATAGAGGACTGCTGCACGATCTAGAATCGCTTCCAAAATCTTCCACCCGTCGCCATCTTTGCCGAGTAGTTCTGCATCGGCGCCAGCAAGCGTTACATTCGCATGGTTAGTTGTTGGATCAAGAGTCTGCACGTGCTCGCAGGTTACGCCTGCTTGATCAGTGGGCACGATATACAGAGAAGCGCCATCGCCACCTCCACTCTTAGCAACCACAATCATCAGTTGAGAAATTTCTGCATCGGACACAACAGCTTTGCTACCGGAAATTTTTCCGCCATCGACACTTGTCGTGAGTGAGGCGGCAGTTGTTTGACCACCACCTTCTGCATAGGCCAACGTGCCGATGACTTCACCTGCTGCAAACTTGGGCAGCCAGGCGTCTTTCTGAGCTTGTGAACCGGCCGCAAGAATGGCCTCGGTCGCGAGATAGACCGAAGAGCCAAAAGGTACTGGCGCGCAGGCTTTGCCGAGCTCTTCCGCAATTACAACAAGTTCAAGGTAGCCTAAGCCCAACCCGCCAAATTCTTCGGGAATAACAGTTGCAGTCCAACCCATTTCCACAATCTTTTGCCAAAGATCCTTGGCATACAAATCATCGCCATCTAAGACTTGGCGTACGACCTCAGGTGAACAGTTTTCAGCAAGAAACCCGTTCGCCTGATCTTTGATGAGGTTTTGCTCATCATTGAATTCGAAGTTCATGACTTCCCCTGGCTTTTTTATCGAGCCGGAGATTGTGCATAAATTTTGAGCGCTACACACCTCTTATTTTAGGCGTTCAGCCTGGAAAGAGCTCCGCAAAGCTTGGTCGAGCAGGTCCATCACCCAAGCGCATAACTCAGACACATGACTATGCCAGCATTGCAGACAAACCCAGTTTAAGCACAAGCTGGGTTGTTTCCGGTTATGCTACCGCTCGCCAGGAGGAGCTGGCTGCGAATGCTAATGGACGGGAATTGGAAGGACGGGCGAAATGAAGGGAGAAGATGGCTGAAATAATTCTAGGGCAGGAGGACAAGCGTGAATATCCGCCTGTTGGGGTCGCTTCGTATGCACTTGCGTTACTCTTTCTAGCCTACGTACTAAGTTTTATTGATCGACAAATCTTATCGCTCCTCGTGGGTCCGATTCGAGAACAATTCGGCATTACCGATTTCGAATATAGCCTCTTACAAGGCGCAGCTTTCGCCCTGTTATATACATTCGCCGGGCTACCACTTGGACGCTTGGCCGATCGCTTCTCTCGAAAGTGGGTCGTCTCGGGTAGTGTCGCATTTTGGAGTCTCGCGACAGTGGCTTGTGGTGTGGCTAAGAGTTTCCCCCAGCTTTTCGTCGCACGCATGGCGGTCGGGGCTGGAGAGGCCGGTCTAGCGCCACCCGCCTACTCTATTATCACCGACAGCTTTAAGCCCGAACACTTCGGCTATGCGATGGCTTTCTATAAGTCCGCTGTAAAAGTTGGGGGCGCATTCGCGCTTATTCTTGGCGGTATTCTCATCGACTTCTATAGTGGTATCGGCGTTATCGAGGTCCCTCTCATCGGCGAGATACAGCCATGGCAAGCCACACTCATGACTGTCGGGTTGCCTGGCTTGCTCCTCGCTATGTTAATCGCGACGATGATCGAACCCACGCGCAAAGATGTAGTTGCAACGGAATCTGGCGAAACCCATCTGCCGATCAAAACTGTCGCGAACTTCCTTTGGTCCCGCAAAAGAACCTATCTTGCGCTGTTCATGGGTTCTTCCATGTTAGCTATGGCTGGTTACGGCAGCGCCGCTTGGTATCCAGAGTATTTCGTACGCACCTATGGGGTTTCCAAGACAGAAGCAGGTTCTAGTTTTGGTCTCATCATCCTGGTTGGCGGCTCGTTGGGCGTCATGTTAGGACCTGTTATCTCCAATTGGCTCGCCAGAAAGGGGTACACAGATTCTTACGTTCGAGCCATCATGTTCGCGTCAATGATCGCTGTGTTCCCAGCAGTTGCCGCGCCACTCATGCCAACCATGCAACTCACACTCATTCTTCTGTTCCCAGCCACCCTATTCGGGGGCGCTTATCTGGGTGTTATGGCGGCTTCGTTTCAGCCAATCACGCCTAACCAAATGCGAGGCCAGACAACAGCCATCTATATTTTCGTCACCAACATATTTGGTATGGCAGTTGGCACGTCAATCTTGGCGGCCTTCACAGACTTTCTTTACCAAGACGACAGTAAATTGCATTATTCGATCGCAACAGCCAACGCGATCTTCTATCCCGCAGCCGTTTGCCTTTTTGCCTACTGCTTGAAAGGCTATCGTCAAAGTGCGGAAGAAATCGGTAACTGGAAGCTCTAGCAATGATAGAAAACCAAGGTGCCTACGAACGCGACGGAGCCGTGCTACTTGCGGGCGTATTGAGTGCTGAGGCGCAGGCCCTCGCCTATGAAGCCTACTTATGGAGTTTGAGCAATCCAGGACCAGGAGCTGCTGCGCTACCAAACACAGAATCAGGCACTTTCTACAACGATCTTGCTAATCCAGACTCCTTCAAGCCCTACAATGCGCTCGTTAGGCATCCGGAGATCATCGGGTTGGTCCAGAGCCTTTTTGCGGGTGACAGCGCCTGGTTTATGTATGAGCAGGTCTTCAAAAAGAGTGGCGGAGTAACTCGGCGTACACCATGGCATCAGGATACGCCCTATCTGCCAGTTGAGGGTCGCGACCTAACCGTGCTCTGGATGAGTTTTGAAAGTGTGCCTGCTACAAACGCATTGGAGTTCGTCGCGGGTTCCCATAGCTCAACTCTATATGACGGCTCACGTTTTGATCCCGCAGACGATACCGCCCCCCTCTACAATCACCCGGATTACCCACGTCTTCCCGATATAGAGGGCAACAGAAGTGCCCATCAAATTCTATCCTGGGCCACGGAACCTGGCGATGTAATCGCTTTTCATCCGTCAACTTTGCATGGCGGTGGTGCTACGACGTCCAAAGCACAACGACAGACATTGTCACTACGGTTTTTTGGCGATGATGCCAAGGTCGCGGAGCGCCCAGGTGCCAAGGTTGCAAATCCGCAAAGAAACACACACCCTCTGAACAAAATCAGGGCGAACAAGCCGGGCAGCCCTTTTCGACACCCGGATTTTCCAAAGATTTTCTGAATCGCAATTAACCAAGACTCACTGTGGAACCTATGATGGAAAAGAAAAAAACCTTTTGTCGAGTGTGTGAGCCAGCCTGCGGCCTAGTCGCTACGGTTGAGAACGATGAGCTCGTCAAACTAGAGGCTGATAAAGATCACCCAATTTCAAAAGGCTTCGTGTGTAACAAAGGCATCTATGGCCTAGAAATCCACAACGATCCAGACCGACTACGGGTACCGCTTAAAAGAACGGGTCCAGGGATATTTGAAGAAATTAGCTGGGCGACAGCGTTGCAAGAAATTAGCGAACGCACGCTGGCGATCCGTGAGCAGCACGGAGAAGGTGCTCTTGCCGCTTATGCAGGCAATCCAGGCGCGTTTAACACACTGCTTGGTCCGAGCTTTGGTCGTCTCATGATGCAAATCGGCGTGCGAAAGTTTTTTGGTTCGGGCACACAGGATTGCGCCAACAAATTTCCTGGTTCGGAAGGCGTATTTGGTACAAGAACGTTGCACCCACTCCCGGACATCGATCAATCTGACTTCATCCTGATCATTGGCGAAAATCCCGCAGTTAGCCATATGTCCTTCGTTTCGATTCCGCATCCCATGCAACACCTGAAAGACGCTGAAGCCCGTGGTGCAAAAGTTGTTTATCTAAACCCTCGCGAAATTGAATCAGCAAACACCGCGGGTAGTGTCACCAAAATCAAACCGGATACAGACGTCTATTTGCTCGCTGGGATGTTAAATGTCGTGGACACAACAGTCGGCTTCGATACATCTGTACTTGACCATGGCGCCAACGTAGACCAACTTCGTGAATTCATCGCCGAATATCCGCCAGAAAAAGTGAGTGGGATTACAGGCATTAGCGCCGAAGACATACGAGCAATGGCAACAGAATTTGCCAACGCACCCAGCGCCTGCGTCCACATGTCGACTGGCGTGAACATGGGCCGCCAAGGTACGGTCGCGTATTGGCTCCTGCACATGCTTTCTTTCGTGACCGGAAACCTTGGTCGAGCTGGTGGCAACTTCTACTCAACAGGCTTCTACGATAGAGCCCCTGCGGCTGGCGCCCGACTGTCGGAAGAGTTTGTCGATTCGCCCTTCGGTACACATCGCAAACCTGGTGGTGTCGGCATCCAAATGCCCGGCAATCTCATGCCGGATTACTTACGGGATCCCAACGAACCAGTGCATGCACTCTTTGTCAGTAGTGGCAATCCGATTTTGTCGGTAGGCGGCGAAGAGCGAATGCGTGAGGCCATCGAGAGTCTCGACCTCCTTGTTTGCGTTGATATATACCGTAACGCCACCGGTGAATACGCTGACTATGTCTTACCGGCAGCAGGAGCGTACGAACGCGAAGACGTCAATGTGACCGGACTTGGGCTACAGTTTCAGCCGAGCGTGCAGTTCACGGGCGCTGTCGTAGCCCCTGGCTATGAACGCAAGCCTGACTGGTGGATCTACGAAAAATTGGCGCAGACGATGGGCTTACAGTCGGCCTTTGATCACGCAGACGAACCTGACATGTGGGGCCGCGTCAACGCGATGCTCAAGTCACGAGGTCACAGCATCGAAGAACTCAGGGACGTCGAAATCATCGCACTCGAACGTTCGACGCCTGAAAACCTGTATGAGCGAATCCAGCATGATCACGGACAAATCGACTGCTACCCCCAATTGCTCCAGTCAGGTGTCGATCGGATGTCCGCGATATTCAAAGAGCTAGAAAGTGAATCGAGTGACCAGTTAAAGCTTATCTCAAAACGTGACAGCTACATGTTCAACTCGTGGTACTCGAACGTCGCGAAACTGAAACATGGGGACCGAACTGATAACTACCTATTCATGCACCCAGAAGACGCGGAGATACGACAGATCTCGGAAGGCGGTCGCGTCGCAGTCGCCAATCAGTTCGGTAACATTGAGACGACAGTTAAGCTAACGGATGATCTAATGCGCGGGGTCGTTGCTATGACTCATGGTTGGGGCCAGGGCAAGACCTCCGGAATGAAGGTAGCGCAAGCTAATCCAGGGGCTAATTGCAATGCATTACTTCCCAGCGGTCGCGACAGTTTCGAACCGCTGTCAAATCAATCGCATATGACAGGTATTCCCGTCGAGGTAACGGCGGCTGGCTAAGCCACCGCCGCGAGATACTTCCGGTGAAATTCCGAACAGCTAGTTCGAGATACTCCTGCTAGGCAAGCCGCAGAGGTAAACTTCGTAAACGTTGACCTGACGCGGCAAAAACCGCGTTCGCAACTGCCGGAGCGATCGGCGGCAAGCCTGGCTCGCCAACACCTGTCGGTGCTTCATTGCTATCAACGATGACCACTTCAATGTTCGGTGCTTCGTTCATTCGCAAGATCGGGTAGTCGTGAAAATTACTTTCTTTGAAAACACCTTCTACCAGATTCAGATCACCGTGCAGAGCGGCGGTTAGGCCATACATGACCGCACCTTCCATCTGTGCGACGACAATGTCCGGATTAACCGCAACGCGACAATCAACGACGCACAACACGTTGTGCACTCTGATTTGATCGTTCTCGATCGAGATCTCGGCCACTTCAGCAACGTAGGAACTAAACGAGCCGTGCGCAGCAAAGCCTAAGTACCGCCCCGTTTCTGGACGCATGGCGCGCATACGTTCGCCAGCTATCTTAATGACATTGTGTAAACGGGGGTTGTTCTCGGTGTTCCGCAAACGAAATTCAACCGCATCGAGTCCTGACTGCCCGACCAATTCGTCTACTAACGATTCTTTGGCGAAGGCCGTGAATGAATGCCCTACCGAACGCCAGAAAGTTAGTGGCACCCCGTGGTTCTTAGTGACATGCAAGACTTCCCGATTAGGTAGATCGTAGTCTTCGTACAAGCCTTCGATGCTCGAGTGATCCACCACCCAGCCATCGAATGCGTCGCTTGAAAGCCCAACAACCCAATCGACGACGCCATTGGAGATCGCTGTCGGCATGACCCCAGGTAGTGCGGCGCGAAGAGTTCCTGGTGTGATGTTGCCACCCACCCGTTTGGCTTGCCAGGCTAAGATCTTGCCATCATCGCCGAGACCGGCTCTGATGTTCATCAACGACGCCGGTCGATAAACGCCACTCTTGATATCGTCCTCGCGCGTCCAAAGCAGATGTATCGGCTTCTTCGCCTCAAGTGCGACCTGGGTCGCCTCAATAATGTGCGTCAGTGTACCGCGCCGACCGAAAGCACCACCTAAATAAGTCTGGTGAACAGTCACATTCTCTTTGTCCAGACCCGCATAGCGAGCTACGAGACCTTGCGCTATTCCTGGTCCTTGCGTGCCAGACCACAGCTCAGCTTTATCGCCTTCGATGTTGATGACGGCATTCATCGGCTCCATGGGTGCGTGTGCTAGATATGGCGCCCAGTAGCGTTGCTCGATCACATCCTGTGCACCGGCAAAGCCAGTTTCAAGTTCACCAGCCGATTCAGCGCTTTCGCCTTCCGAGCTATCCATTAGCTGTTCGTAGTCAGCTCTCACCTTGGCTGAGTCAACTGAAGAAAGTTCTGGCAGATCCCACTGCACCTCCAGGACTGCTACGGCTTGCTTGGCTTGCCAGAATTTTTCTGCGACAACGGCGACACCTGATGCAATCTCAACCACATCTGTCACACCATTCATCGCTAAGGCGGAACTCCCGTCGAAAGACGCAACCGTGCCACCGGCAACAGGACTTCTTTTCACCACGGCATGGTGCATCCCAGGTATGTCAACATCGATGCCATATGTGGCCGTGCCCGTCGACTTCGATATACCGTCTAATCTTGGGAAGTCCTTGCCGATATAATTGAAATCATTATCCGACTTAAGCGGTGTTTCGGCAGGGACTTCAAGTCCAGCGGCGGTACCAATGAACTGGCCGTATGGATGTCTTTCGCCATTAGCGACTACATGGCCGTTTTCTGTGCTTAGTGAAGTGACACTCACTCCCAGATCTGCGGCGGCGGCGTTCAATAGCAGAGCTCGCGTATCTGCTCCGACCTGGCGCAATTGCGTGTAGTGCGCTTTGATGGAGGTACTGCCACCCGTCCCCTGCATCCCACCAAAGTCTGGATTTCCGTAGTCGGAGTGCGCTCCAGCAAGTTCGATCAGAAGGTTCGCTGGATCTATATCAAGTTCTTCGGCCACGCACGTCGCGAGACCGGTTGTTACACCCTGCCCCATTTCATCTCGCGGACAATAGAATCTAATGACATTCTCTGGTGTCAGTTGTAGAAACGCGTTGGGGGCATAGGCGTCCGCGACGGGTTGCAGTGGCAGCGTACTTGAACTGCAGCCACTCAGAGAGAAGCCGACCACGAGCCCGCCACCTGCAATCCCTGTGGTGCGAAGGAAATTGCGACGCGAGTAATTCAGAGTACTCATGCGGATACCTCCGTTGCGAGTTCTGCCGCTTTGCTAGACGTCTCCGCGACTGACAAAATTGCCTTCTTGATCCGTGGATAACAGCCGCAGCGACAGATATTGCCTGCCATAGCATTTTCCAATTCTGCTTCGGACGGGTTTGGATTCTCTGCCAAGAAAGCCGCGGCACTCATGATCTGTCCAGACTGACAGTAGCCACACTGTGGCACACTCTGTTCAGCCCAGGCGGCTTGCAGGGGGTGTAGGTCCTCCGGCGTACCCAGACCTTCGATCGTCGTGATCGCTTTGCCAGCAACGGCACTGATAGGAAGGACACAGGTTCGAACTGCCTGCCCGTCGAGATGCATGGTGCATGCTCCGCACAATCCTGCGCCACAGCCATATTTTGAGCCTTTCAACTTAAACGTGTCCCGCACCGCCCAAAGTAATGGCGTGTCCGGTGTGTCATCGGTGCGTACAACTTCACCATTTAGGGTAAATTCAATCATCGCGAAGACCTCAGTATTGGGGATCATGTAAACGCCGGTATCTTACTGAAAAAATTGGCATATAGAGCAATAATTCTGGCTTGCTCTGAAAGAGACCTTAGCGCCGGTTACTGACTAACCGCAGGGAAAATCAAGAGGTCGTCCCCGGCTTGCCATTTGGGATATTTAGTCATAACCGCGAGAAACAACTCACTGGTCAAGAACCTGTTCAACCAACCAACCAAGTTGGTATGAGCAGTTTGATCGAACCAAGCTTTGTCCACGTGAGCAAATTGGCGGACAAAGGGCATTACCGCAACATCGGCAAAACTGAGCCTATCTCCCATCAGCCAAGATTGACTTGCAAGTTTTTGATCTAGCTCGACGAGGTATGGCTCCGCAGCTTGTCGATACTCTAATTGGGTCTGTTCTGGATAACGGTCATGATATTTGTAGCGGTCCAATATAGGCTTGAAATCTTCATCCACTCGCCAGATCAAATCGTCAGCCTCAGTGCGATTAACACCTAGCCAGTCATCCGGATCGCGCTGACTCAGCGCCCACATCATGACATCCAAGGACTCATCTAGAATTTTGTCAGGTAGAACCAAGACGGGTACGGTGCCCTTCGCTGAATACTCAAGCATCGACGGCGGCTTCTCTCGCAGCACAACTTCGCGGAGTTCACACTGCACACCGACATAGTAGAGCGTCATACGCGCGCGCATCGCATATGGACAACGACGAAACGAATATAGAATCGGTGGTGTCATTCGATCTCCTATTCGGATCGTCTTTGATAGCGGCTAATCTTTTCGACAATGAGTGCGACATCACCTTCTTTGAGCTCCCGCCCGTCCAGCAGCAGCAACCCGGCCTGCACTTCATGAGCGCGCGCGAAAATGGCGGGGTCTCCTTGAGCGAGAAAGTCATTCAAACGAACCAACCAATTCGCATCATCACAGCGCAATCCTACCCGATTTATCGGACGGCCTGCTCGATCTGCCACCCATTCCACACGCACAGGCCCATTTGCAAAGAGTTGCAACAATTCAGCGTATAGCGACTGCATATCGCTTTCGGAATTTTCAGTAGGGTAGTCCGCCAAAGCCATCAGGAACGCTGCGATCTGCTCCTTACCGACCTTCATAGCTCGCGCGATGCCTCGATTTTGCTGTTCGCACCGCTCGATCAAATCAGCCACGCCAGCCAGGAATCCAATGGTTGGTCCCGCCATTGCCTTGCCACCAGAATAGGTTACAAGCGTCGCCCCCATTTCGATATAGACGCCCAGATCTTCTTCAGCCGCTGCGTCTACTAATAAAGGCAAGTTGTGCGCCCGACTAACCTGGATCAATCCTGCCAATGAAAGCTCTCGCCCACGGGTATGGTGAGATTGGACATAGAGTAGACCAGCAGTCTTGGCGTTAATGAATTGGGCGGGGTTTGCAGCGATTTCTCGATCAGGCACCAAAACCGGTATACCGCCACCGAGGCGTATCATTTGTTCAACACGCGCGCCAAAGTTCACGTTGTGGCTGGCCGCCAACAAGATCTCACGCTTAGAGGTTCCCGGGTTAGGGATCTCGAGAGTCAGTTCCGGTTTTTCTCGACAGATCATCGCCGCCGTACCGATGGCTATCCCTGCCGCAGCACCACTTGTGACACTTGCAGCTTCTGCGCCACAGCGTTTGGCAATGTGCTCTCCAGCGACCCGACGTAACTCCGCCATTTCAACGTGCTGACTGGCGGCTTGCTGCAACGTCTGTGCGACGCTTTCGGATTGTGCGCTACCACCCAACGCAGTCATTTTCCCAGATGCGTTGATGACACGCCGCAAACCCAAATTTTCGAACGGAGACATTTACAACGGTTCTTGCACAGAAAAGAATTCGCCGTTAACTACGCAACCAATCGGTTCAATGAACGAGCGAGACTGTCGTATGGAGCCTTCAGCATCCTCGAGCTCCACTTCACCTTCTCGCTCTCTGAATATGCTGGCGGTTGTTGCCAGTCCGGGGACCAAGCTACCAAACCCATATTGATCTATGCCAATGGCGGCGGCTGGCAGATTGGACACTCGTGACACCACCTCCGGCAGCGAAAAGCCCAAGGAGCGCACCTTAGTCATAGTGCGCGCTAGACTGACTGCATACCGGTCTACATTACCCTGATGTAAATCTGACGAAATACAATGCAACGGCATCCCTTGCTCCATCGCAGTTTCGAAAACACGGAAACTAAAACTTGAGCGCCCGTGGCCCAAATCAACCACAACACCACGCTTAACCGCCTCCTTAAAGGGCGCGATCACTTCATCCCGATAGCCAAGTACGCCGCCGATTTTGCCATGGTAGGTGTGCGTCACAATGTCGCCTGGGCGCAACAAATCTAGGACATCATCTATCAAAGGCGGTGCGTTTCCAACGTGCAGCATCAGGGGCTTATTGACCAAACTCGCGGCTTTGCGAGCAATTTTTACTGCCTCCAAGCCAAACGCGCCGGTGTGACTCTGGGAGGCTAGGACTTTTACACCGACAAGCCAGTCTGCATGGCGATCGAAGGCTTTCACGACGCCGTCAAGATCGAGCAAATCTGGACGCGATGCATGGCCTACGCCGAGATGGGGCAATCCTGGGGAACCAATATTAATGAACGCAAAAACTTGGGTCGCTTGGGTTTGATGCACGTTCTCCGGAAATGCGTCAATCGTTATCGCACCAGAAGATCCAGCATCAACCACACACGCCACACCTTGGCGCACTCCGATGCGATCCGCGCTCACGCGACTGTTGGTGAACATTGAATGGTTGAAAACATGCGTATGCAAATCCACAAAACCAGGCGCGACGAAGGCGTTTGTCGCATCGATCACCAACACGCCCTCTCGAGGTTCGGCTTCACTCAGCACGCCATCCTCAAAGTAAACATCACGCTCGGTCTCGGTTCCAGATGCAGGATCTAAAACCGTACCGCCTTTAATTAGTATGTCAGCCACTGATGGTGTTCCTCGTTATCTCTTGAGATGATCATGAATTCCCACTGCTGGGTCAAACGTGGAATTTCTAGTTGGCACTTACACACGAAATACTGTATCTGAAGGTATTTACCGTGTGGAATTTGATGAACACACTGGCGTCTTAAGAGAGCCTGTTTTGGCGCTACGCGCTGACAACCCAAGCTTCTTAGTCGCGGATGAACGGACGCTTTTTGTCGCGAACGAGATTGGTGATGCTGAACTTGGTGGTGAAATCACTGTCTTTGACCGAAGTCGGCAAAAGCTGGACTTGGCTCAGGTCGTTGCGAGCCACGGTAAAGACCCGTGTCATCTGGCGCTGTCCGACACTCATCTTGCCGTTGCCAACTACAGTGGCGGTACCGTAGCTCTGTTCAAACGAGAGCAAAGCAAACTTGCAGACGACCCAAAAATCATCCGTCACACAAAGCGTGGTCCCCACACTCGCCAAAAGAACCCACATCCCCATGGCGTGTATTTCATAGAGACATCTCTCTGGGTAACGGATCTAGGCGGAGATTGCTTAGAACAATATGACCTATCTGGCGATCATCAGGCGACCTGGGAAACAGAAGCTGGCGCAGGACCTCGCCATCTAAGTGGTGATGGGCGTTACCTTGTTAACGAACTCAACAACACAGTTCACGACCGAGACGACGGCCGGAAAGTTCTGTGTGTTCCTGATGGGTGGGAAGAGGATTCAATCGCAGCTGAGATCGTCGCAACAAATGGCATGGTCTATGTCAGTAACCGGGGCCACGACACGATCGCCGTGTTAAACACCACTCCTGCTCTTGAATTGGTCGATTACTTTGATACTGGAGGCGCGCATCCGCGCCATTTTGTCGTCACGCCCGAAGGACAATGGCTGCTCGTGGCCAACAAAGACACATCCAACTTAACGGCATTGCCGATTCTAACCGATGGAACTCTTGGCGAGATCGCAGACAGTGTCGTTTGCCCGAGCCCGACCTGCATCTTACCTATCTAATCTCCCCTATCTAATTTCACCTATCTATTCTTGCCGATCTAACCTTACCCACCCAACCTAACCGACCGAACCTTACCGACCCAACCTTACCGATCTAACCCTACCGATCTAACAGAGCGGCGAAGAGATCTGCGATCTAGTTGAGCCCATTGTTCGTAGAGTTCTGCATACTCCTCGACCAATTCTCTCTCAGGCTTTATTGCTTCGGTGACCACCAACATGTTTTCAGACGCAGCGCGCAGATCAACATGATGGCCTAAGGCAACCGCCAAACACATTGCGGCTCCACGTGATTCGACATAGCCATCAGACAACTCCAAAGTCTGGTTCAAAGTGTTGGCGAGGATTCTTACCCAGCCCTCACTCTTGGAACCACCGCCCGACAACCGAACAAAATTGGGCGCGCCAGTCCAACCCACCACCTGGTTGAAAATCTCCTTCACGGCAAAGCTCGTACCCTCCAAAATACTCTGCCCAAGATCCATGTGGTCGTGCTCCAAACGTAAACCTACAAACCGTCCAGTTCGGTGTGCGTTGCGCTCCGGCGCAACTTGACCACCAAGGTAGGGGAGAAAGCTCACTCCTTTCGCGCCCGGTTTTCGTTTACTCGTCAGCAAATCAAATTCACCGGATCGATGTACTAAATCAAGAAACCAATCTACGGACCGTCCCGCCCACAGCGCGTTACCACCATAGATGTTCAAGTCTGGCGGCAATTTGTAAAAGTGGTGCGCAGCAACAATCTTGTGCGCTGAATTTGCGCGCACGACTGCATGGGTTCCTAAAGTGACGACTAAGTCGCGATCGCTGACTGCGCCGCTGCCAATATTGGCCGCCAAACCATCGTGAGCACCCACTACCACAGGCGTATCTGACGGTAATCCTGCTAGTGCGGCAACTTCTTTCTTAATCGTCCCAGCAATGTCCCAGGGCAAACGACTGGTTGGTAAACGCGTGGCGTTGCCGACAACATCTTCGGCATCCCCCCATGCTGATCCATCCGGACCTGTCGCCCAATCTGTTTGGTGTTCTCCTGTTAAGCACAACAGAAGATAGTCTTTCGCGTAACAGATACGCTTTATTGGTGGACTGTTTTGCTCCTTTACCCACTGGTACTTCGCCAATACGTTCAATACCACTGAGGGGCAGTCGAGCGAGGCTTGTCGAAGTGCTTTGAGTTGTTCCGCATGACGGGAGTCCCGCCATACACCGGTGATCGCACGATCGTTGTCATCCAGGAAAATTCCTGCCCCACCCCGACCCGAAATTGCAATCCCAAGTACTTGGCCTGGGATTTTGGCGACAATGTTCTTAAGTAACTCTTGTGTGTCAGTCCACCAACCTGCCGGATCCTGTATCGCACCAAACTGATCCTTGCTCTCCTGGTGCCGCCGTTCCAACGCATACTGTAAAGTACCGTCCAAGGCAACGGCGGCAACTTTCAAACGAGAAGTGCCGAGATCGATGGCTATTAACGAATCAGACATTTTTTGGCGAATCAGACTTTTGTTTGCGAATCAGAATGGGGGTGATTAGATCGGTGATTAGTCCAGCTGACAAATCACTTTTCGAAGAACAAGGGTATCTTCTTGTTCCTAATGTAGTGCCAGCCTCTCTATGCGAGGCTGTTGTCAGTTGCGTGGCCGCGTGGCTCGCGATCGACCCGATAGATCCGTCTACCTGGCCTGACCCCGAAGGACATGGGATTGTTCCTCTCCACCATGCCCAAGCTCTGTGGCAGGTCCGCCAACATCCGCAGGTGCACGAAGTGTTCGCCACGCTCTACGCGCAACAAGCGCTTTGGGTGAGTTTCGACAGAGCCTCGTTCAAGGGACCAGGTCACGAGACAAACCTACTGGCTGAGCCCATACATTGGGACGGCGATCCGACCAATCTAAAGGACGATTCGTTTCAAGGGTTGGTCTATCTACGTGATACAGGCGTCGATCAGGGCGCTTTCTGCTGTGTACCAGGGATATATCGAGATCTCTCTAGCTACGCTACCAATCATGTTGAAGCAATAAGAACGCGCAAGCCAAGTGGCATTAGTGAAAGTGAGATCGACGTAGTTGGTGGGAACCAGGGGTCTCTTTTGATATGGAACCGCAAACTCCCGCATTCAAGTACGGTGAACAGGTCTGGACAGCCTCGCTGGGTCCAATATGTTGCCATGGACCTAGCAAGGTCAGAGCAAGCTCGATTAGAGAGAATCAAAATGTTCGAAGACCGGCTGCCACCCAAATGGGCAGAGATTCAAAAAGTACCAGGGCAACAAATTCCGGAGCCATTTGAACCCATCGAACTTACGACCTTGGGGCGCAAACTCGTCGGATACGTGTGACGCAATGCACATTTTTCGGCAACTCCATACAACAACCCATATAAGTTCAGCCTTAAGAGGGATGTGAGAAAGATCAACTCCCCGTAGCCTCGCCGCATTCATCATTGTTTGGAGTATTTGATGTTACGCAAATCAATTATCGGCTGCGCTATGACCATGGGCGCCTTCTTAACCTCACAGAACGCCTTCGCAGACGTATCCCCTGTGCCGAGCGACGCAGACTTTTTAGGCATCTCAGCTTATGTCGCCAGTGGTGGGCATTTCGTTGCTTATCTCGTCCCCGAGGGTTCGGTTGGACAAGATCTAGACGGTGACGGAGTCACCAACGACACCGTCCTACAATATAAACAAGTCAACACTAACCAGGTGGTTAACACCGGCATCCCAGTCTATGGGTTTCGGATTGAAACCGACGGTAGCAATATTTTGTTCCTACAACATGAGCGGTTTGCGAATTCCGATCTGAACAACGACGGTGACCGCAACGATGTCGTACTAAGTTACTACAACATCGCAAACGACGAAGTGCACTACCTTCCGATCACACCGACGCTAAACATAGGTTCGCGAGGTGGTCTGCGCAGCTATGACATCCACGGCCCTACGATTAGCTATACCGAGCGAGAATATCGTATTGGTCATGACGTTACTGGGGACGGTGATACGAACGACTACGTTCTGCGAGTCTGGGATTTCGAGCAACAGCGACCAGTCGATACCGGCCTAGCGGCACTCTACGGCGACCTTAGTCACGGACGTATCGCCACAACGGTTTCGGAAAGCGCTATGCAAAGAGATCTAAACTACGATGGTGATGAAAGCGATGCAGTCGTTCTTTACTACGACTTGGCCTCGCAGACGTACGATGTAATTCACAGTTATCGCGACCACAATCTAACGAATCCTAATTCTTATCCTGCAGCGGATGGCTGGCGTATCGTTTATCGCGCCCACGAAAGAGACGAAGATGAAGATCTTGACGGCGATGGTGACATCCGCTCACGCAGCGTGCTCATGACCGCGGATCTAACACGTAACGAGGTAACCAGTCTTGCCAGAATTGGCGCCGGTCAGGCCTGGGTACGGGGTGACTATGTCGCCTACGAGACATCAGAACACGACGTGCAGCAAGACATTAACCAAGATGGCGACTTTCAGTGGGACTCACTCGTTGGTCTAACGCACCTATGGACCGGAGAGACAACTCACTTCCAGCGCAGCGGTGAATACGTCCTGGGCGATTTAGCCCTAATTATGCGCAGCGCAGAATATCGTCTCGGAGAAACCGGCAGCGGAGTCGACGTCAACGGTGATGGCGACACTAGTGACGGCGTTGCTTACTTTGTCAGTCTTGAACAGTCAGCCTCAAGTCAACCGCCACAACCTGAAGCTGCTGCGGCGCAAGGGTCTACTAATCAGGTCAACCCTTTGACCTTCCTAGAAGCAATTGTGGACGGCATCAATTCTCTCGAGGACGGTGGCCAAACAGTTGGTGCCCTGCCAACTCTAATGGGTGATTTATTCGCAGCAGCCAACAACCCTGCGCTAGACGATGCGGGTCGTACTGCTGCGGTCCGCCCGATTCTCGAACAGGTCTATGTGTCGGCATTGTCACTACCGGTTGATGCAGCTTTCCTAGATATAACAACTAACATTGCCTCTAACGCACAATCCCTGCTGGGTTTTATCCAGAGTCCTTAGGATTTTGCTGGGTTGTTATGTCTACCGGCACCTAACGGTGCCGGTTTTCTTTTGGTCCGAACAGAAAAAAGCTCTTAACTGTTCGCTAAGAATGGCACCTCTCCTGTCATCACATCAATTGCAGGCACCTCAAACGCTTCGCGGCCGGCTACCTTCGCTCTGATTTCTCCACTGGCACCGTTGTATAGAAGATCGACTACTTCCGAAGCTAGCTCTTCAGGTGGCATCATCATCTCGGGGTTACGGAACATACCTGGCACAATCGCGGTATCGACAACGCCTGGGCAAATTGCATTGATACGCACGTTGCCACTCGCGTTAGCTGCCGCAATACTGCGCACAAAGCCGACGAGCGCATGTTTAGTTGCTGAGTAAAGCGGATCAAACGGGAGTTGCCCAAAAGCCGCAACGGAAGCCGTGGTGGTAATCGCCCCGCCATTGGCCTTCATCTTTGGCAACAGCACCTTCATACCATGAAACACGCCAGTGAAGTTCACGCCCAATATAGAATTGAACTGATCTAGGGTTACGTCCTCGATGGCTAAGAAAGGATCATCTGTGGGCACGGTCATAATACCGGCGTTGAGATGAACATAGGTGGGCGTACCGAGCTCTGACTCACAGGCACTAGCCGCAGCCTGGACTGACGCAAAGTTCGTTACATCGCACTCATAGAAAGAGCCACCAATTTCATCAGCTAAGGCAGCTCCGACTGAACGATTGATGTCACAGACCGCTACACGCAGCCCCTTGGCCGCCAACTGACGAGCAGTTGCAGACCCTATACCTGTGGCCGCACCTGTTACAAACCCAACCAGCTCACTCATCTATACACCTGTGTTTTTAACGAATCGTTCGCTTTGTTGTACAGCTTCCAATTACCCCCCGCAAGAAATTTGCACGCACCGAGGACGTTCTGTAGGTTAGGAATTCACACCGAGAGAAGACAATGGCAGATTTAGAAGCCTTCAGAACCGAAACAAGATCGTGGTTGGAAGAAAACTGTCCACCGGGTGCTCGCGGACCAGGCTACGTGCCGCTGGGTAGTCGCACGATCGAATTGGAACCGGATACACGCCTGTGGCAAGAGCGTATGGCCGAGAAAGGTTGGACGGTACCTACCTGGCCAAAAGCCTACGGTGGTGCTGAACTGGAGCGCGAGGAATACAACATTCTCGTCCAAGAACTGCAGAAGATTGGGGCTCGCACACCACTTACAGGGCGGGGTGTTAACTACATCGGACCGACAATTCTTGAATTTGGCACTGAAGAACAGAAAGCCAAGTGGCTGCCAGTCTGTGCTCGCGGCGACGGTGCTTGGGCTATGGGCTATTCAGAACCCGGTGCCGGTTCTGACCTCGCAAGCCTTTCCACTCGTGCTGTCCGGGATGGTGACAACTACGTCATAAATGGCTCTAAAATTTGGACCAGCGACGCCACCTACTGCGACTACATCTTCGTGTTGGTCAGAACATCGCCAGACAAACCTAAACACGAAGGCATTAGTCTTGTTTTGGTAGATATGGGCCAACCGGGCGTGCAGGTCTCACCGATCCAGCTAATTTCTGGCGCCTCGCCTTTTTGTGAAACCCATTTTGACAACGCCATAGTTCCAGTCGAGGACCTTATAGGCGGAGTCGACAACGGCTGGACAGTAGGCAAACGTCTCCTCCAGTTCGAGCGCTCGACTCATGCAGGGATCAACATTTCTGGCTCCCAGGGCGGCAGAACCGTAGAAAACAATGTCCGCGAGCTCGTGCAAACCTACACGGCTGACGAAACGGGTCGAGTCCAGGATCATCCAACCCGTAAGTGGCTTACGCAATTTGAAATGAACACTCGAGCACAACAGCTCACTCAAAAGCGTGCGGTGGAAGAACTGCAGTCACGCGCGCCCGGATTCACTTCATCTGCAGTTAAGTTATCCAACGCACTGAATATACAAGATGGGGACGAATTGGTTCTCGCTGCGATGGGCGCCCAGGGTTTGCGTTGGGGTGAAAGTGCGGACAAGGCAGAGCTCGACTCAGTCAAAAAGTGGCTATACCAAAAGTCACTGACCATCGCTGGTGGAACGAAGGAAGTGCAGCTCAACATCATTGCGAAGCGAGTGCTGGGACTACCTGATTGATATCGGTTGGCGCTTAGTCCCGGATCCTAATACTCGCGAAACAAGCTTGCCAAAGAGAAGATCACATTCTAAATACAACAAAACTCTCGCTGCCAACTAAACTCTTCTTCGGCAGCGGCGCAGTAGGTGAAGCCGTCTATCTAGGGCTGTTTAACACTTTTATCACCATCTACTACAACCAAGCCATCGGGTTGACCAATACGCTCATTGGTACCGCCATCATGCTCGCCATGATTGGCGATGCGATCACAGACCCCTGGATTGGTGTGGTATCTGACCGATGGCGCTCCAGGCATGGTCGACGCCATCCGTTTCTGTTTGCCGCGCCGATTCCGCTTGCCATGGCGCTCTACGCAATATTTAACCCACCCGCTGCGCTTACCGCTGGGCCAGAGGGAGTTCTACAGATACCTTTATTTGCCTGGCTCGCTTTTTGGACTATCGCGAGCCGAGCACTTCTAACCCTCTATGTGGTACCGCACTTAGCGCTCGGCGGAGAGCTAAGCAAAGAACAGACCCAGCGTAGTCAGCTCTTCTCTGCCAACACCGCTGTTCACTATGTCACCGGCGCGAGTTTTGCATTCATCGCCTGGAGTTTCTTTTTCGCAGAAGAAACCGTTCGCGCGCTTGATGGCCAAACAGTACCGGGGCATCTCGATGCTGCGACGTATGGCCCACTAGTCCTTACGGCATGCGCCCTCATCATCATCTTCATCTGGACCTGTGCTGCAGGAACCTACAAGTTTGTCCCCATCCTCTCTAGGGCGGAAGAGAACCCACCACGCTTGACGGTAACAAGCCTACTGAAACAAATACTTAGCACGCTAAAGAATCGTAACTACATTGTGATTCTCGCTGGATACTTCTTTTTCATGATCGCGAGTGGCATCTACGACACCCTCAATATTTTTATCAATACCTACTTGTGGGAGCTGAAACCAGATCAAATCCGTTGGCTAGGATTAATCGGGGCACCTTCTGCGGCTCTCGGTGCGCTCACTTCGCCGATCTTTATGAAACGCTTTGACCGGAAGCCCGTAATGCTTTGTGCGCTTAGCGGCACTGTTGTCTTCGCACAACTGGTAGTCAACCTGCGTCTCCTAGGCTGGTTGCCAGACAATGGAGACCCGATGTTGATGCCAGCCTTACTCGCAAATGCAGCCGGTTTCACGTTCACACTGGGTGTGGGAACAGTTGCGATCATGTCCATGATTGGTGACGTCGTAGATGAAAACGAACTGCACACAGGTGAACGGCAAGAGGGGCTTTTCTACTCAGCACGCGCATTCTTTGCCAAAGCGTCTTACTCCTTTGGGCATTTCTTTGCAGGCATCGCACTCGACGTATTCGTCCGCCTCCCATTCGAGGCGGTACCGGGTCAATTAGACGACGACATCCTTACACGTCTGGCAATTACGGCAGGACCGATCATGGGGCTCGCGGCGTTTATCTCGATCCTAATCTACTCTCGTTATCGCCTCACGAAGCACCGTCATCAGGAAATCCTCGACACGCTCAAGGACCGTGCTAAGTCAGCTCAAACTTAACCCTTCCAAATCGCCTTTTTCACGCCAGCTCCGTAACAGGCTATTGAACGCGTTGATGCCAGGGGCATACGGCGAGTTTTGCATACTCGCCCCTTCTCCTGTCGTACCCTCACGGTTGTAGTAGCCAGGCGTACATTCTTCCAGGAATGCTGTAGCACCAGTTCCTGCAAGCGCCACGATCTCTTGCACCCAGCTGTCTTCCGCATCCTCCGTGACTTCGAATGTCCGCAAGTTGCGCGATAGTATTTCGTTAACAATGTAGCTAACGTGAACTGCTTGATCGTCGAACATAGCGGTCATGTTCGGAGACAGGCCATTCTGATTGATCCCAATTGTGAACCAATTCGGAAAGCCATGGCTATAGAGACCATGTAGCGTTCGATAGCCCTCACCCCAGTGATCGTATAGTGATTCGCCGTTACGCCCGATCGTATCGAAGTCCACCCGACGTACGGCCGAAGTCGTAATCTCAAATCCAGTCGCGTAGATGATGCAGTCGACTTCGTATTCAATCCCATTGGCGACAACGCCTTTTTCGGTGATGCGCTCAACGCCTTTTGCATCTGAAACATCAATCAGTTCGACGTTAGGTCGGTTGAAGGTAGCGAGGTATTCATCATTAAAAGTGGGTCGCTTACAAAACTGGCGATACCAGGGCTTGAGTGCATCTGCCGCACGAGCATCTTCCGGCACGTCCTCATCGACCCGCCCGCGGATTTCATTCATTTTTTGAAAGTCCGCGACCTCAGCACGCAACATGATCTCCTCCATATCGAGATTGCTGTCTTGAGATCGACTCATTAGTGAGATACCAATTCGGCGAGCGATATCGGTCCAACCATCTGCCACCAGATCTTCAGTAAAACTCTGTCCTAGCAAAACCGCTGCAAAGTTCTCTCTGCGCGCGCGTTGCCAACCAGGTTCCTGGCTCGCGTACCACTCTTCATCAGTCTGTGTGTTACCTCGCAGGTCTACAGAAGAAGGTGTGCGCTGGAAAACGTAAAGCTCTTTCGCATGAGCACCCAGAAAAGGAACGGCCTGTATCGCGGTCGCACCCGTGCCGATCACTGCGATCTTTTTGTCCGCAAGATTCGTCAAATTGCCGCTGTGATCACCGCCGGTATAGTCGTAGTCCCATCTAGAGGTATGGAACGTATGTCCTTTGTAGTCTTGGATACCAGGGATACCGGGAAGTTTGGGGCGATTAGCCGGTCCTGTGGCTTGAACCACAAATCGAGCGCGTATCTCGTCACCTCGGTGCGTCGATACAAGCCAATGACTATGCTCCTCAACCCACTTCACCTCAGTGACTCGAGTCTGGAACAATGTGTTCTCGTAAAGACCAAAGTACTCACCAACGCGTTTCGTATGCGCAAAAATTTCGGGTGCGTATGAATACTTTTCTTTTGGCATATAACCCGTCTCTTCCAAGAGGGGCAGGTAGCAATACGATTCAATGTCGCATTGGGCGCCAGGGTAGCGGTTCCAATACCAAGTACCGCCAAAATCTGCACCAGATTCGATAATACGAAAATCCGTAACTCCGCGTTCTTTCAAACGCGCCCCCGCCATCAAACCACTGAAACCCGCTCCAATCACCGCGACTTCGATGTCGATGTTCACAGCGTCGCGAGGACTTTCTTCCTCTACATAGGGATCATCATCGGCGTAGTGCACAAATTCGGCAGCGGCTTCTATGTACTGCGCTTCACCATCTTCGCGAATGCGCTTGTTACGTTCAGCAGCATATTTAGCCCGCAGCGCCTCGGGATCGAAACCTAAATCGGGAAACAGGTTATGTAATCGTTCACGCTCACCAGCCATGCGGTGCTCCAGTACGGTAGAAAACCTAAGAATGCGCTGCGACAGAATTCTTGTCTAGATCCGCGCTCGACATGCACTCCGTTGGTAGCAGCGACAACTTAAATAAAGTTCGTGTTATAAACGAAGCAAAATAGCGGGAGAAAACTATGAGTTACGAGACTGTCCTGTACGAAGTGGCTGACCATGTCGCAACACTCACATTCAATCGTCCAGAAAAAATGAACACCTGGAATCAAACCGTAGCCGCGGAACTCGCCGACGCGATGTTTACCGCAAACGGCGACGCTGATGTTCGAGCCATTGTTTTGACCGGCGCTGGTCGCGCGTTCTGCGCTGGCGCTGATCTCGAAGGCGGAGGTGATACATTCGCAAAGCGCGACCAACCCAAGAAACCAAACCTAGGCCGTAACACCAAGAACATTCACCCCTATGAGCTCGATAAGCCCGTGATCGCGGCGATCAACGGTGCTGCTGTCGGGGTTGGTATGACCTATCCAATGCTCTGCGATATCCGACTTGCTTCAGAGAACGCCAAAATGGGTTTTGTATTTACTCGACGGGGCATGATGCCCGAACTTGCCGCCCACCTTCTCGTGCAACGAGTGGCAGGGCTTTCTAATGCCGCCGATGTTTTGATGTCGGGCAGAATTTTCACAGCGCAAGAAGCCCTTGAGATGGGAATCGTATCGAAAGTAGTTCCGAAAGAAGAGCTCTTACCGACAGCTCAGGCAATGGCAGCAGACTATGCCAACACGGCCCCAGCCTCCGTGGCTATGACTAAAAGACTCCTTTGGCAAGGCTTAAACTCTACCCCACAAGACATGATGAAGGCAGAAGGACCAGCTTTCGCGTGGCTTGGTAATCAGCCAGATGCCAAAGAGGGGGTGGTCTCATTCCTAGAAAAGCGTCCACCAGACTGGCAGATGACGCCGGATGATATCCCGGAAGAATTCAAAGAGTTATATTGTCTATCTAGTTAATTTTTATTGAAACGCGGCGCGACGAGTCATGAGCTCGCGCCAAGTGGCAAGAATGATGTTGTCAGCCTCGAGGGTCGCTTTCATTTCCGGTGAGCCACACAGAGAGAATTAAAATTGATTTCATGTCAGAGAGGCTTTTTCTGCACGCTGAGTCAGTTCAGCACGAATCTTTTGGTGTTTCTTACGCGTAATGGGATAGCTCAAAAGCAAATAGGCCGCGATGAGATAGAAAATCACGGGCACGAAACTGAAATAGGCTTGCAGTGCGAAGAGCTGATCTGGTGGGTTTTTGATCGAAGGATCAAACCCAAAAAAGTCTAATAACGGCATCGATATCCCTACGCCAACAGCTAAAACCAGCTTTGTCGCGGTCGACCAAGCCGCGAAGAAAAGACCCGCTCGATCTTCACCGCTCTCCAATGTATCGAGATCAATCACATCTGCCTTCATCGACGCAGGTACAACACTCATGTTGCCCCCGCCAATCCCCACGATGAAAAGTAAACCAGCAGCCAATAGAAGATCTCCCTCACCAAGAAAAATAAAACAGGGAAAGGTCAAACCCATGACGAGGAGCGACGTGAGCCATGAGTAGTGCTTGTCGCTTTTTCTAGCAAGCCACATCCACAAAGGTATACCGAGCATATTCGCCACGTAGTAGCCAAGCACGACCCGAGGTGCGGCAGTTGGATCAGCAATCACATGATTGATGAAGAGGACGAACAACGGCGACGTTAGCGCTACCGCGAGAAACGTGAAAAAGTAACATGCGACCAAACGACGAAAGGCAGCATTTCTTAACATGATCCGTAGGCCCGCGAATATCGGAATTCGTGACGGCACAAAGTTGTCTCTCTCTGGTACGACGGCGAGTGGGGTTAACAGACAAATCGGTAACAGGACGAGTATCCCGATCCCAATAAGATAGAGCGTCTCACCGCTACGACCGCCATAGTCGAAAAAGGTCTGCCCTATGTTTGGCAATAGAATCGCAAACACCGTCCCACCAACCCCGATCATAGTCCGCCAACCCGTAATGCGGGTGCGCTCTTGGTAGTTTGTCGAGAGCTCCGCACCCCACGCATAGTATGGGATGTTGAAGAACGTCCAACCAAGATAGAGGAGCATGATCCAGCCAAAGAGATATTGGTTTGAGACCTCCTCCCCCGGCAGGAAGAGGAAGTAGACAGCTACTAACATCATTGGCAGTGCCGCAAGTATCCAAGGCTTCCGTCGTCCGATGCTGGTTTTGGTTCGGTCGCCTAGATAGCCAATTAACGGATCCGTTACCACATCCCACACCCGGGCCAGCATCAATATAAGTCCGACTGCGGTCAGACTTAAGCCTAGGTCTTGCGTGTAGAAAGCTGGAAGAAACAAGGCCACAGGCGTGGTCATCATGTTTGATGGGAATTCAGCAAGGCTATATGCCGCTAGCCTTTTCTTAGGTAGTACCGCTTCAGTCAAAGGAATGACTTAAGATCAATGACCATTTCTAGCGTTGTGCGCTGCGAGCGTGAATTGTGGGTCTACCTCTGAAGGTGCTTGTTGATAACACTCGACATCATAGAAATCCCGCAGTGCAGTGGCTCGGCCGCCCTCTATTTCGATGACCCCAGCAATGTGTGGGGTCATCAAGTCTCGTCCGTCTGCTGCCCAGTGATGATCAATGCGTTCAGTAAGTACGGCGTTGCCACGACTGGCAATGTGAATGACATCGGCTGAGAAATGAGTCTGATCGGCAAGAATCGGAATCTCCGAACGAAAACCGCCTTTCGCAAAGAGGGCTTGGATTTCACTCTGACCACGTAACATTGGTAAGCCACTGTTGGCCCAAATGAAATCCGGCGTACAAAGTTCAGACATCACGTCTAAAAGGTTGCCGTTCTCCATCGCCAGAAACAATTCAAGCGCAAGCCGCTCATTGTCATTGGCGGCCATGCCAAGGTCGATCACTTGATTTCCCGGATCACCTCTTCGTCATCAACCCACTTGCCGTACAACTCATGGAAGTGGCGAAGTTTTAGCTCGTTGTAGTCACCGAGGCGTAGGTTCTCACGTTGCGTTGCCTTCTGACCTTGGAAGACAAAAGGCAAGTTCCGTAGGTCCTGGTTGAAAATCTTTGCCAACATCCCGAGCTCCGGAGCATTCGTCCAATCCTCATCAATACCCAACCAGTGAATTTCGCGGACCGGTTCGTACTCGCCATTTTCAGGTATTGGTGCCATGAACATACATTCCATGATGCATTCTTCATGATTATCGCCGTTCGGCCTAAACCGGTAGTTGATCATGTTGAACGATCCCCACGGGTGCCAGTTAGGGAATACCGTAAAGAAAATCGAAGAATGAAGTTCGACGTCAGGGATATCCGAGGCGATTGATGGGATCACGTCTGCAAGCATCTGCCGTTGCATTTCTGACTGCACCACCCGCGGTGGTACGTCATCCCCAAATTGTTCCTTGATCGAATCTGGAATCTTCAAATCCCGCGCGCGAGGCTGCGGTCCACCTGGAGCAAGCTGACAACCCGCCGCCCACAGACACATATGCGGGTTTGCATCCCTCAATTCGCCTTCCAACCAATCAGCATCTTCGGTGAACTTACCTGTTAGACCTTTCGGTGTGGTCACTTCGACCACCCCCTCAGAAACGCGTCGATAAATCCAGCCATTCAACGGATGTCTTAGACAAGTCATCCCGTCTTCGTCAGCAATCGGTTCCCAATCTGGTAGTCCTTCAGTTTCCAGAGCACCACATCGGATGGCACGAGAATAGTTTTCAAACGCGTCATACTTGGTACAAAGATCATGTGCCCCACCCGTCAAGATCTGCGGGTGCGTCATCAAGACATGGTAAGACTCCATAAAGGCATCTTGCACAGTTTTCCAGTTGGCACGGATAACCTTCGCGACGTGCGCCTGCTTAAAGCGCTTTTCGTACGGTAGGATCTCAAAATGAGTCCCCAGATCGCCGAGATGCTCAGCCAGAGGTGTTGCGTTTGGATCGGGATTAACAAATAGGAAACGCCCCCAACGTTCGACTTTTACTTCAGGTAATGACTCCTCTTCTCGATCCATACCCGCAAAATCGTACGAACACGGCACTTGCTTGAGGGAGCCATCCAGATTCCAAGTCCAACCGTGAAATGCACAACGCAGTTCATCTAAGCCTCGAGCTCGCACCTCGCGTAGCTTGCGACCACGGTGTAGGCACGCATTGTAGTAAGCCTTATATTCATCCTCTCCGGTTCGAACTACCAGATAGGATTTGTCAGCGATATCGTATGGCACCACATCACCGACCTCAGCGAAGTCATCTTCATGAGCTGCCATCTGCCAGACTCGGCTCCACAATTTCTTTTTTTCAAGTTCGTGGTAGTGGCGGTCAATGTAGCGCGCTACCGGGACAAGAGAAGGCCCAGGAGGTAACGGTGAATTTCTGCGTAATGCGTCACTCACACCCGCGGTGTTCGAATCCGAAGCCAACATTTCAGCAAACGCATCATCCATCGTTCGCACACCATTCACTTTCGTACTACTCATATATCTCCCTCAATTCTACTGCTACGGTATTTTGAAACGTGTAGCAATTTCAAAGAACTGTATGATGCGTGGCCGGTGCCCCGCGCGCAACATCATCTGCTTCAATCAATGCATCGGTAAGACGATCAACCATCGTCCCACGGAGCACTGCATCGCGATTCTTTAGATCGGTCATCTCATCGTAATCTTCAGCCAAGTTAAAGAGCTGTTCTTCGCCTTTGCTGTTGCGTGTATAGCGCGCATCTTCCGTCACAATAGTGCGTGTCTTACCAGGAATTGGTGTCAGTTTCGCCGTTATAGCAGCAACGTCGTCTTCGATAAGCACGTACTCACGCACAGACGCGCCAGCGTCTTCTAACAACGGTGCCAATGAATGTCCTTGCATGCCATCAAAGGCAGCCACCTGACAGAGGTCAAGGAGGGTCGGTCCAAGGTCGATGCTAGAACTCAGCTTGTTTGTACGTAACGGTGCGACATCAGGAACTTTGACAACCATGGGTACTTGCATAGTCCCGCGTAGTGCATAAAGCCTTTCAGAAAGAGTCCGTGATCACCCATCATGTCGCCGTGATCGCTGGTGTAGACAATGATCGTATCCTCCGCGATTCCAAGGGCTTCAAGTTGTTTGGTTACGCGACCCACCCCATCATCAATCATCTCAACCATTCCGTAGGTTGCCGCTATCGCTTCGCGTAAGAGCTCATCAGATCCATAGCCGCAAGGCGCGACCCAATTGCGTTGCTCACTTGGATGGGTCTGACGGTTTAGTCGCAAGTGTTTCGGGGCATCGTCAAGTGTATCGACCCTGCTTTCCGGCAAAACCATATCTTTGGCAGCATGGCGATGAAACCACTCTCCAGGTGGCGTCATCGGGTGGTGCGGGTCGGGGAACGAACACCACGCGAACCAAGGCTCACCTGCCGAGTTGGCATTCGTTATGAAATCAATCGTGCGTTCCGTGACGAAGTTCGTCGAGTGGAACTTTGGGTCATAGGGTGGCTGATAGATCTGCCACCAATGCTCAGACCGATTCTTGCCGGGTGCCGTTTCATCGTATTCAACAAAAACATCTTCTTTGTTCGCGCCATTCTCGAGCGCCCATTGCAAATGGTGACCCGTCAATCGCGCACCGTGATCAATGCTTAGCTCGATATGATTGAAGCCATAAAAGTCTTCGACCGGGCTCGGGACGCTGTCCATATACCGCTCGAAGTCTTCGATTTGGTCCCATCCTTCCGGGTGTGCGGTGGCGTACGCCGCCTGACCACGAAATGGCACCACAGAGTTCTTGCTCATGCCGTGCTGGAGGTGAGACTTACCGATGAGTCCGGTCCTATATCCGGCCTGCCTAAACTGACGGACAAACGTATTTGATCCCCAGTCTAGAGTCCGATCGTTGAAAATCACCCCATGTGCCGTTGGCATCCGGCCGGTCATTATCGTGCTCCGATTCGGCATACAAACAGGGTTGCTGACCCAAGCGTTACCGAAGATCGTGCCACCCTGAGCAACCGCGTCAATGTTGGGTGTGCGAACAACTTCATTGCCCATACAGCCAACATGATCCGCTCGCTGCTGATCAGCGATGATAAATAGTACGTTTGGTTGTTTTTTCACCGGTTCTCCCTGTTCGAAACCAGGTTATCATGTACGTTATGGGAGAATATATCGGCGGCATCGAAGCGGGTGGTACCACATTTCGGTGTGCAATCGCTCGTCATCCTCTAGACCGGATAGTCGAAGCAACCATCGCTACTGGTCAACCAACAGAAACACTCCGTCAAGTTACTGAGTTCTTTTTGGGACAATCGCAAATTTCCCAGTTGGGGTTGGCCACATTCGGCCCCGTCTCTCTCGATCCAAGGGCGACCAACTTTGGCACTTTGCTAGACACCCCCAAGCTTGAGTGGCAAGGGGTCAACTTTCGGCACGAGCTCAAGTCAGCACTAGATGTCCCGACTCATATCGAGACCGATGTAACGGGAGCGGCGATCGCAGAATATCAATATGGTAGAGCCCAAGATGAACCCGTGGTCGCATATGTTACGGTCGGCACAGGGATTGGCGGAGCGATTCTCATCAACGGCGAGCCGATACCACACCTTAAACATTCCGAAATGGGCCATATCCGTGTGCCACGCCCTTCTACTGATCCATTCGAGGGGACCTGCCCTTTTCACAACGACTGCCTAGAAGGCCTGGCTGCAGCTCCGGCGCTAACTGGCCGTTGGCAACAAGATCCGAAACATCTATCGCATGACCACCCGGCGTGGGACCTTCAAGCATACTACCTAGCGAGCTTATGTACGAAGCTACTAAGACTGGTCACCCCAACAAAAATACTCCTCGGCGGTGGCATCATGAATGTGTCCGAACTGCTTCCCAAAATACATGCACAGATTCTTGTTCAGCTGGGCGGTTATCACGCCTTCAGCCCAGAGCAAATCAGCACGATCGTAGAAATGCCTGCTCTTTCACCCGATAGCGGTTTGATTGGTGCGCTAGAGCTTGCCAATCGACTTCGAGCCAAAGAGGCAGCAGAGTTTGTTTAGCCCCGCCGCTGACCGTAATAAAGAGCCTATTGGTGAAGTTCTTAAAGATCGCCTACCTAAGAGTGGCGTGCTATTGGAGATAGCCTGTGGTGCGCTTCAGCACGCCAGCCACCTAGCACCAAGACACCCGGATCTGATCTGGCAACCTTCGGATATAAATTCCGAAGCTATCGCTCACGGACGCGCGATTCCCTTAACTGGGAATATCAGAGAACCCATCTACCTAGATGTGCTCGATGATTCATGGCCTATCACAAGTGCCAATGTGATTTATAGCGCCAACCTCATGCACATTTCTCCGCCCGGGGTCCCGAGCGCATTGTTCCGTGGTGCACAGAAGATAGGGGTCTCCGATGTGTTCATCTATGGTCCGTTTATTGTCACGGGCCACCCTACTGCAGAGGGTAACGTGCGTTTCGACGCAGACCTGCGCAACCGAAATCCTGATTGGGGGATACGAGAGCTAAGCAAGATTGAGGCTGCTGCTGCATTGAGCGACTTTCGGATGATTGATTCGGTCACAATGCCAGCAAACAATCTCTTCTTACACTTCACCTGTGTTGCATCAATCTCGCAATCTACCGTGAGCGTCGAGACCAAACAGCCGGAAAACAACCGAAAAACTACCGAAAATAAGAAAGGAGCAAGATCATGACTGACATCGAATTAGGCATCGGACTTCCAAGGCTGGATTCAATTGCGGAAAGCGCGCGTCGAGCAGAAGAGCTGGGCTACGACTTTTTGTCCACGGGTGAGCACGTCTTTTTCTACGGCCCAATCGGCAATGGCCTGATCTCACTCGCCGCTGCTGCAGGCGCGACGACGCGCATCAAATTGATGTCGACCATCACACTTGTGCCACTCTACCCCGCAGCCCTCTTGGCCAAATTAACTGCTTCACTAGACCAAGTTAGTAATGGTCGATTCAATCTTGGCGTGGGTGTCGGTGGAGAATTTGCCAAAGAGTTCGAAGCTTGCGGGGTCCCCGTAAAAGAACGCGGCGCAAGGACCAACGAGGCACTGGCTGTCATCAAACGGCTTTGGACAGAAGACGATGTGAGTTTCGACGGTAAGTTCACAACGCTGCCGGGCGTCACGCTCGCCCCGAAGCCGCGTCAAGATCCAATGCCCATCTGGATATCTGGGCGTAGCGACGCGGCGATGAAGCGGTGCGCGCAGTACGGAACGGGTTGGCTACCCTACATGTACACGCCAGAAAAACTGGCAGAAAGCTTGAGCACGATCGCGACACACGCGGAGGAGGTTTCGCGCCCAGACCCTGTACGTGCAGGCTTGTTCATCTTCTTCGCCGTGCATGAAGACCGCGAGGTCGCCATCGAAATGGCTGCCGAACGCCTTTCGAAACAATACAACCAAGACTTCTCACAGTTAGTGCACAAATATGCCATCGCTGGAAACCCAGATGACTGTACGGCCCGTTTGCAGGAGTATATCGACGCAGGCGCACGAACTATCATCCTCAACTCCGCCTGTCCGGCTTCTTACACTGACACCAATGAAGCTTTGATGGCCAGCACAGTTGTGCGTGAACTGCGGGGCGGATAGATAGTTCGATACCAGCTGGAATATCAAGTGAGTTTGCATCGAGATTTCGCTAGCATCAGTGCCTGACGAAGAGGATTGGGAAAAGAGTTAGTGGATGCGTTATTTGCAGGATTGAAAGTCATCGACGCGGCTTCGTTTTTAGCCGGTCCTTGTGCAGCAACTATATTGGCCGACTACGGTGCTGACGTTGTTAAGGTCGAACCACTAATTGGCGATAGACACCGTTCAATCGCCGCAGGTCACCCAGCCGATTGGTCTTGGCAGCTAACCGACAGAAGTAAGCGCGGGCTAGCGCTCGACATCACAACCCCGGAAGGTTATGCGGTCCTTATCGAAATGATCGCGCAAGCTGATGTTTTCTTAGTCAACTTTAGTGCCGGTCAACTTAAAAAGCACAACCTAGAGTGGGCAACGTTACAAAAAATCAATCCTCGGCTCGTGTTCGCGCAAATCTCAGCGTACGGGTTAGAAGGCCCCGACGCGGATAAGAAAGCTTTCGACTTAACTGGATGGTTTGCAAGGACGGGCATCCTCGACATGATGCATGAAAAAGATGTGCCCCCAACGCTCCCAGCTGGCGGGGTTGGCGATCACGCAACTTCTATGACGCTTTACGCTGGAATCCTAACGGCTCTAATACGCCGCGATCAGACCGGAGAAGGCAGCATGGTGTCGACATCGTTGGTTGCATGCGGCGCGTGGGCAAATGGACTGAACCTACAGGGTGTGATTGCAGGCGTGGATGGCGCCGCCAGACGGGATCAAGAAGGTTGGTCCAATCCGATCCAAAATGTATTTACTACTCGAGACGGTAGACATATGTTGATCGCCGTACAGAACATCATTCGCGATTTTCCAAAACTGGCCAAAGTCCTGGAAAAACCTGAGTGGCTAGAAGACGAATCCATGCAGCCGGCAAAGCCCTTATTCAAAAACCGTTTTGAAGCGCGCCAACGTATCACCGATGCTTTCGCACAACTTGACGCTGACGAGTTGTGCCGACGGCTTGACGAAGTCGGTATTGTCTCGAGCCTGGTGCACAAGAACGCTGAGGTTATTGAGGATGAGCAACTTCTCGCCAATGGCGTCATCGTACCTTTCGATTCCGGCAAACCCGGGTGCGACAAGACGTTTGCTACCCCGTTCCAGTTATCAAGCGAATCCCAACAGGCACCAAGACCTGCGCCCGAATTAGGCCAACATTCTAGGGAGATCCTTTCTGAATTTGGTTTAGACAGCACGAGAGTTGATGCGTTGATTGATGCAGGCATTGTCGGAAGCGAGTGAGGCGAAGAGCAGCTGCCCAAACTGCGGTAGCGCGATAGCTGGCAGTTTCTGCCACCAATGTGGCCAGAACAATCGGGATTACCGCCAATCCCTACCCCCAATGGTTAGCCAGCTTCTGCAGGAGACCTTTGAGCTAGATGGTCGCGTAGTAAAGAGTCTCAAGCTCCTGCTGTTCAAACCCGGTGCTCTTGCACAAGAATTTTCCAACAATCGTCGCGCTACTTTCGTCTCTCCCATCCGACTATATCTCTTCACAAGCATTCTCTTCTTCGCAGTCACTGCAATTGTCGCACCTGATATACGGACACAGGATTTCAAGCTCGACCCAACCGACGCACCTGCACAGGTGCAACCCGGCGACATTCGCGACTTCAAGGCACTGCTCGATCCGGCTCTCCACAGACTAGTTGATCAGATTGTGGCCAAAGAAGGTTTCGCGCACGACACCTTACTCAGGTATATCGAGGAGGTAGCTAAACGCAACGAACCGCCTAGTTTTTTCCAGTCATTTATGGATGAACGCGTAGTTCTAGCCCTTGACGATCCACTTGGTACATTGGAGTCATTCTTTGAACAGCTACCCATCGCGTTGTTTTTTCTACTCCCCGCTTACGCAGGGTTGCTGAAGTTAGTTTACCTAAGACAACACAAGTACTACGTCGAACATCTGGTTTTTGCACTTCATCTTCACGCCTTCGCCTTTCTACTGTTCACCGCGCTGGTCCTACTGCCCGCATCAACCGAGCAGCCATGGGCCACCATCGGGACAACCTTGCAAGTCATTTTTTTCGTGTACTACTTCATAGCACTACGCAGGTATTACGAGCAGAGCCGTAGCAAAACCCTGGCGAAGTATGTATTTCTACTCAGCGCCTATTCCATATTGCTGCTACCCGCTATTCTGCTCGTCATGCTGATAACTTTCGCGTTCATCTAACGTGGTGAATTACAGGCAATGGGTAGTGGCATTAGGAAGAGGGTAGTAAGTAGTGGATAAGGCGGATCTCTCTTCTGGGTTTAGAATCGATCAAATCGAGGTCTATCCACTGCGCCATATGGTTGTTGTCGATTCGCTCGAGCACCACCTAGAACCCAAAGTAATGCAAGTTTTGCAGCGGTTAGCAAAAACCCCCAACAAAATCGTCACCCGCCAGGAGCTGCTCGAAGCAGTCTGGGCAGACGTGGTGGTCGGCGACGAAGTCCTTTCTCGAGCTGTCTCCCTCCTGCGAACAACGTTCAACGACAGCAGTACCGAGCCCAAATTCATTCGCACAGTTCCGCGCCAAGGTTATCAACTCATTGTCGAGCCACAACCAGTCCAGCAACGAAAGAACCGCGCCTTCGAGATACTGTTGGGAGGTAGTTTTATCATAGGTTTGCTCTATCTGGTTGTGAGTGTTTGGTGGCCCACCGACAAGCCGCGCATCGCGATCCTACCGCCCGAGATTAGAGATGAAGCTCTCGGTCCCTTAGGAGAAGCCATCCGCGACCAAGTGTCTCTACAGGCCGTCGCGGTCTCGGAGCTCGATGTTTTAACTAAACGAGCTACGTTCGCAATTCGTGATCATCATGCAGACTTTGCGCGTTTTGCAGCGAGCGTTGATACCGATTATTTCTTAGATACTGAGCTGAAATTTGTAAACACTGATGACTACGTCGCCGATCTTGCGCTCATAGCTCAAGATGGCCTCCACGTTGAGTGGTCCCATTCAGTCACGGCGAGTACAGAAGAGGAACTCTTGATCGTCATGCGAGGCGCAATTAGCGAGATGTTCACCGATTTCTTTGCAGCGACCGAATCACTCAATTCACCAAGAGCGCCTGAGACCCGAGCAACGACGGAACCTGCTTATCAACGCTATCTACACGCACGCCATCAATGGTCATTGCGTGGCAGCCGTCGCATAAACCGCGCGATCACCCTGCTTGAACAAGCGATAGAGCTTGACCCACACTTCGTCGGCGCACGCATTGCCCTGGCCCAGGCGTTCGCTCTACAGCCACTCTATACGTCCACGCCGTTAGCCACCGGCTTTGCCGCTGCAGAGCAAGTTCTTAGTGACCTTGAAGCTCCAAGTACTGAGCACCAAAACGATGTGATGACTTTGCGAGGATTCATGTCCCTCCGCCTGCGCCATCGGCAATCAGCGGAAGAACGCTTGCTTGGCGTCCTCGCCACTGACCCAACACACAGCCTGGCGAATTATTGGTATTCGATCTATCTCTGTTCAACTGGGAGATCGGATCTCGCGTTACCCTATATCCAAGCCGCAGCGGAGAGCGACCCATTGTCAGGGGTACTCCAGGAAAGACTGGCAACCACCTATATGTGGACCGGCAACTTGGACGCGGCGCAAACCCATTTCAAACTCGCGCGAGATCTTGGCTATGCCCCAGAGGGTGAACAAGCCAAGGCTTACCTGCTTTTCTTGGTAATGGCTAAGGAAGCTGAACAACTGCGCCAACATTTACGCGCTATGCAGCTGCCAACCGATTGGGTTACAGCTTTCACGGAGCAACTGTCAGATTCCACAGCGCACCCGTTGGCCACTGACTTGTCTCGACAAGGGTTCGAAACAGGCGATCTACCCGCGTCGTTACAGTTTGGGATCTGGGTCGTTTTGCGCCAAGAGGCTGAAGCGTTGGCGAGTTTCTCGTTGGATCCCAAATCACCTGATATCGAGCTGTTGCTTTCCAGCTATTCAAGCTTTCTAAGAAGTTCTCCTATCTATTTGAATTTAATAGAGAAACTAGGGGTTTCGACGCCGCCCTAAGAAACCCTAAGAAGTCTTAGCATCGCCCAAAGGACTTTTTTACCCTACTCGTCACACCATCGCCGTAAGCAAATTTGGCAAGGCGAGGACATGTTGAAAACCTTCTTATCTCTACTCTTAGCGCTACAGATGACGGCTTGCGCGACAGTTATCCCTTATGCGCAAAAACCGTTAAGCGAACAAGAACGGAACTAGGGACTGTGCTAGTGACACCTCAACACACCACAAAACCAAAGTCAGTGGGTGTAACCGATGGCAAGGGGGAAGGTATCGCCAAGGGTGCCGGAGGCGCAGCGCTTAGCTGGGCCGGTGCTTCTCTTTCAACTGGCGAGCCAATCACAGCGCTGGTTGGCCTCATGTTCACCCCAGTGGCGGCTGTGGGCGGGGCTATCTACGGCGGCGTTGTCTCTGACAAAGCCACCGATGTAACCGCTCAGAAAGCCATCCTTGACGACAACATCGCCACACTGCCAGCAGTATTTGACAGACAACTAACAAGCGAGTTACAGGCCATGAATTGGCTCACACACACACTTTCGGTAGAGCAAAAGCACGACTCAAAACTTGTCGTAGGACCAATCGAATTGGAGGCCACATCGAACGGCCCTAACAATGAGCTTAGCTTCACTCTAACAACCCACACCAAGCTCACCCGAGTTACCGGCAAAACACCACTATTTCAACGGACCTACAAAAACCACAGCCGCGTCGAACCACTAAGAGATTGGACAACAAACAACGGGATCGAGATTGCCGCGACGATACAAGTTCTGGCCGAAAATACGGTCGCACAGATACTGGATGACTATTTCCGTCGATCCGCGCTCTCAGTAACACCACTATATCCAGTAAAGAAGGGTTTTTTTCGTGCCCCCCGCCTCGAGACGACGCAGCCAACTTTTCAGTGGGCAGTGCGAGATGCACGAAATGAGCTGGATGTCGAAGCGCTGAGTCACTTCGATGGCCTGCAGTTCGATCTCCGGCTGATTGACCAGAACGGTGTCATTGAGACGATCGAGTCTCTCAACGATCCCAGCCATACGGTCAAAGCACCTCTCGCAGGCTGTATGAACTATCGATGGACTACCCGCGCTCGTTACCGGTCCATGCAACAGAGCCGCACGACGAGTTGGTCTCCAGAACAACGCTTTCGCACGCCATGCAACAGGAAGGGTTAGTTACCAAAGGGCACAAAAAAACCGGCAGCGATCACCGCGGCCGGTTTTTTATTGCGCCAAGTTAGCTCAGTTTATTCATCACATCGCCGAAGAGTGTCTCATCATCTAGCAGCTCTTTAGTTTCCGCTAGCGGCTTGGATACCCAGGTCTCATTAATGAGATCACGCCACGAGATGTTGTTGTTCGTACCATTACCGCCCCATGAACCACAACCCAGCGAGAAGGTTTGACGCATACCGTTCCACAAGTTGCCGCTGTTTGAAGCTGCCTGTGGTTGGTTCACCATGACTCTCGAAGTTTTAGTCGAGTTGGCCAACTTCATGATGTTCTCGTCGCTGTTTGAATAGATACCACAGGAGTGACCCTGACCTTGATATCCCTGGATGTTGTTTGTGAGTTCAATCGCATGGTCGATATCACGGGCTTTGTACAACGCCATGATGACCGACAGCTTTTCGCCGGAGAAGGGATGCTCGGGTCCAAAGCCGTCTTCCGGCACCATGTAGAACTCAGTACCTTCTGGAATCTCTACACCTGCCATGTCGGCAATCTTTTCCGCAGGTTGGGCAACGATCGCCGTGTTGAGGTGTCCCTCATCATCCCAGAGCGTTTTTTGCAATTTTGCTTTTTCTTCCTCAGAGACAAGATAACCGCCCTGCGCGGTTAGCTTTTCCGTCATATCCTCAAACACTTGATCAACGACAACGACTGAATTGTCTGCCGAACATGAGGCTGCGAGGTCAAGCGTTTTGGAGATACGGATCTTCTCTGCCGCATCATCAAGGTTGGCCGTTTCATCCACGGTGATGACGGCGTTGCCCACACCGACGCCTAGCGCAGGTGTACCGGAAGAGTACGCTGCATTGACCATGGCGCCACCACCGGTTGCCAATACCCGATCACATTGCTGCATGAGTTCGTTGGTCAATTCCAACGTTGGTGTCTCTATACCCATAACGAGGTCCGCTGGCGCGCCCAGGGTCACTAGCGCATCACGCATGAGATCAACGATCTTTTTGTTGGTTAGTTTCGCCCTAGGATGTGGCGCAATGATGATGGAGTTGCGACCTTTTACAGCGTGTATGGCCTTAATAACCGGTGTCGCCTCGGGGTTGGTGGACGGTGCGAGCGCCCCTATCACGCCCATCGGCTTGGCGATTTTTACGATGTTACGTTCTGTATCTTCCTCGAGAACACCCACAGACTTGTCATCGATGATGTCCATCAAGGTCGCGCGAGTTTTACGCTGAATCTTTAAGAACTTGCCGTCATAGTTGCCGAGCTCTGTTTCGTCGACCGTAAATTGCGCGATCTCCTCTGCCACGCCAGGACGAGCCACAGCCCAGACCATGCCTCGGATTAGCTCATCTACCTGAGCTTGTGAGTAATTCTCGATTTCCGCCTGCGCCTTGCGAGAACGCGCGACCAATTCCGCTATTTGGGCTTCAGGATTCTGACTTTGATCTACCACTTGTTCAGCCATTGCTGTGTCTCCGATTCAATTGCACGAAATTCTAGCTGGTTTGGGGAAAATAACTACTCTCGGTCTGGATCTGTAAAACCATAAGCTGCCGCGAGTTCTTTCACCGTATAGATTCCGCCGCTTCGCGCGATGACGTCGTCGTCTGCCGCAAGTGAGGCAACACATCGGCCGGAGAACCTCACCGACTCTGCCTCATTGGGATCCATCTGCATCTTGCCCTGTTCTAGCATGTCCAGAATGAACTCGGTTTTCACCTTAGACGGCGATACCGAAACTGCTGTGACGTTGTGTTCTTTGAGCTCTACCGCAAAGTCTTGTGCCATGCGATCAACACCAGCCTTACCCACCCCATACGAAGCGCTGAATACATATTCTCGACCACCCCGCGAGGATATATTGACGATCAGGCCTTGTTTTTGGCGAACCATCAATGGCGCTGCAAAAACTGACGCGACATAGTAACCCCTCAGACCTACGCCACACTGATCATCCCAAACAGACACCGGATGCTCCCAGAAGCCCTTACCCATCGCCGGGGGGCTAGGGATCTGGTAGACATTGTTAACAAGAATGTCCAGCCGCCCTTGCTCATCATCAATGCGCTTAAACAGCGCCGCAACTTCTGTATCGTTATTGTGATCGACCCGCACTGGGATGGCTTTGCCACCGAGTGCATCGGCGGAAATCTGTGTCGCCTGGAGCGTCATTGCGGCTGGTGGCTGTTCTTGGCTCTCCGTCCGACCCGTAAAGTACACGGTGGCACCCGCTTCGCAGAGTCCTTCGACTATGCCCTTGCCTATGCCCTTGCTCGCTCCAGTGACAACGGCAACTTTGCCGTGCAGATCTACGTTCATAACACCTCCGTCAAATGAGGGGCGATCCTGCGGTATGGCTGTTAGCCGGTCAACTGCGGAGGCTCAAGCTAATCGACAATCCTCGTGCACCGCGAGTCGGTAAATGTCATAGAATCTCCCACCAACTGAAAACTCAATGGTCGATCAATGGACGTACTGGAAGCGATGAATAGCTGCACGGCGATGCGCTATTTTCAAGAAAAGCCTGTCGCCAAGGGCGAGATAGAAAAGCTCATCCATGCTGCAACACGAGCTTCAAGCCCAGGTAATAGCCAGGGTTGGGAGTTCCTAATCATCGATGACCCGGAAGTGAAGCGCGTCGTTGGTGAAAAAGTGCTGGCAGGTATGGGACCGTTCTTTGCTAACCGACCAACCAGTGACGATGCCGTAGAAGAACGCATGTTAAAGGGCGCGGAACACCTTGCGCGGAACTTTGCCAAGGTTCCAACGTGGATCGTCTGTATGGCGCGCAAAGTTTATCCACCCCAGGATCCCCAAGAATCGTTCATGCATTCAACAATCTATCCAGCAGCACAAAATCTCATCGTCGCAGCGAGATCCTTGGGAATCGGTACTTGTTTTACGACATTTCCAGGTATGGCCGAGCCAGATATCCGGGAGCTATGCAAAGTGCCAGACGACCTGCACATGTTCGTCTACGTCGCCGTCGGCTACCCGGAGCGGAACTTCATGCCCGTCAAACGTAAGCCAGTTGCAGACGTCATCACTTGGAACACATACAGCTAAGTCGGCACTGCATATGAATGATCCAAAGAGCATCGCTGACTTACAGGCAAGAATGGCTTGGGAACAAGCGCGCCAAGAGCCGCCGTCAGACTTTCCTACGCTACCCCCTCTAGCACCAGGACGCTATACGAGTGACGCGTTCTATGCGTTAGAACAGGAGCACCTCTGGTCACAGGTTTGGCTATATGCCGCCCACGTGGATCAGCTGCCCAACGCCGGGGATTACCTACTGCTCGATATCCCCAATCTATCTGCCTTCTTAATCCACGGCGCAGACGGTGAAATACGCGCGTTTTACAATGTTTGCTCCCACCGTGGAGCTCCACTAGTTCGGGATAGCTCTGGTAATAACCAGAGCCTTCGTTGCACCTATCACCAATGGACCTACGACACTCGCGGTGACCTCATCGCTGTTATGGACGAACGTGATTTCCCCGCACCCTTTGACAAGAGCTGCCTCGGCCTGCAATCCATTCGCTGTGAACGCTGGGGCAATTGGTTTTTCGTTAGCGAGAACGACCACATTGAACCCTTAACCGAATGGTTAGGAGTATTGCACGAAGAGTTTCATCAATTCGAGATTGACAAGCTACGTCCCGCCGAAATCAAACATTACGAAGTAGAGTGCAATTGGAAGTTAACCATGGATGCATTCTTAGAGGTCTACCACATAAACGGGATCCATCCCAAGACGGTAGGACCTTCGCTCGACCACCGCGGCGCCGTCATGGCGTTGTTTCCAAATGGTCATACGCGTATGACCTGCCCAACAAACACGAACCCCACTCAGGCTGGTAGCAAACAAATCCAGGAAGCTGGCGCAATGCCGAACATCGCTAACGGCGAAATCGCGAGCACATACCACGTATCGCACAACGTTTTTCCGAACGTCATAACTCCAACTAGCGGTAGCGCTCGCCAGTTCCTCATGTTTTGGCCGCTCACAAAAACACGGACACGTGTTGATGTCGTACATTTCGGCGCGGACTGGGGTAACGGCGAGAGGCCCAGCGGCTGGGACCCGTACTTAGACTTTTGGGAGGTGATCATGGCAGAAGATCTACAATTCCTTGAATGGCAGCAACGTGCAGTCTTGTCCAAAGGTTTCAAGGGCTATCGACTAAGCTATATGGAGCGCCGCATCTACTACGCACACGAAGCGATCGACCAAGCCATCGGGGTGCACCACATACCCGAGGAACTGCGGGCACAGCCTCTGCTCGCGCGATTTATTGAACAATAGTTATATCAAATATTAACTTTATCGAAGTACAGAAAGAGACAAATATGCAAATAACACGAATCTACACAGGTGACGATGGTCGCTCCCACTTTGAAGATGTCGACATCGAATTAGAAGACTTAGGTGCGCGAGGACATATATCGCAGCCCTGGCCCGCGAGCTCAGTTATGTTCCGCACGGTCGAAGGCGACTATCACCTCGATTTTCACACCGCACCGCGGCGTCAGCTAGTGGTAAATCTCGTTGGCAGTGTCGACATCGAAACAGGCGATGGCACCGTACGCCGAATGGGGGCGGGCTCGATTCTGTTGGCGGAGGACACCACCGGCCAAGGTCATATTTCTCGTGCGGTGGCAGGCGAAGCCAGACAGTGTCTATTCATTCCTCTGGAAGAGCGTTAATAGTCTGAAGCGAACTCGATTACTTTAAGGCGTCCTGGTCCAGCTCGGCGATTTCACTGTCCGACAACCCTAGCCAGTCGCCTAAAATCGCCTCATTGTCTTCGCCCAAAGCCCGAACGCGCTCGTACTGATCGCACGGTGTTGAGGCAAAGTGAATCGGCAACCGATCCGCCCAGGTCTGTCCAATCTCAGGATGTGCGTCGGCAATTTTGTGTAGAAAGTCGGTGCGCTCAAGCTGTGGATCTCTCTCGGCAAGGTCGATCCCATTTTGAACCACGCCTGCAGGTATACCAGCCGCTTGGCAACGCGCCATTAGTTCGTACTCGTCTTGACCCTCCGTCCACGCAGCAATTTGAACGTCCAATGTCTCGGAGTGCTCGTAGCGGGACTCGACCGACCCAAATACAGCCGCGTTCGCCCACTCTGGATTGTCCATCAGTTCCTTGAGTGCAGACCACTGCTCTTCATTCGAGCAGGCAATAGCAAGCCAACGCTGATCTGCCGCTAACGCCGTCACTGTTCCACATTGATAGACTCCGTGAGGCGCAACTTTATCGTAGGGTAATTTGTTACCAACTGCGGTAGCCGCCCGTCCGTTACTGAATAGATCCATCAACGAAGGTCCAGCGAAGTTCACTCCGACCTCAAACTGAGAAATATCGATGCGCTGTCCCCGTCCGGAACGTCGCCTGCTCTCTAGCGCAGCAAGGATAGCCACAGCACCATGCAGCCCTGCTTGGTGGTCGTTATAAGAAAATCCAATCCCTATATCCTCCCTACCCGGAACACCGGTCAAACTGGTAAGGCCACTAACGGCATGTATGGTGGGCGCGTAGGTAACGAACTTTGACCAAGGTCCCGAATCACCCATACCCGACATTTGTACGTAGATAACACCCGGATTAGATTCCCGCACCGCGTCATAGCCAACATGCCAACGATCAAGAACCCCGACGGAAAAATTGTCTATGACAACATCTGCCGTTTCTGCCAGCCGACGACAGATCTTGCGCGCTTCATCATTCGCCATGTCCAAAGCAAGCGCCCGTTTGTTTCGATTCCACATAATGTAAAACGGGTGTTCTGGTGCGTTCGACGTCAGCGCGCGGGATTCGGAATTTATCTTTACGACGTCAGCACCGAGGTCACCCAAAACGCGGGTCGCGAACGGACCTGCAACAACGTGAGTGAAATCCAAGACTTTGAGTCCATCGAGTGGTCGGTTACTCATCGTTGACCCTCCAACCGATATCGGCTAACACCGCGTCCGTGTCTTGACCCGTAGTCGCATGATCAGCGAGCGACCAAGGCGTCTCTGAAAAGTGATACGGTGCACCAGTCGACTTGACCTCGTTTGCCCCGACTTTGTGGGTCACAAACCACTCTCGCGCCTCCAATTGCGGGTTGCTCCCAACCCGTTCGATCGGTTGTACCCAGCCGTAGGGCATATGGCGATCTTGACCTTCAAAAAAAAGCGACTCTACGTCTTTGCCTGCAACCCAAGCCTCTAATTGTTGCATCGTTAGCGCGATGCGTTCGCGTAAATTTTCCGGCTCAAGATACTTCGGGTCAATCAACTCACCATGCGCGTCTTCTTCTATCAGCCATGCAAGCTGGTTATCAAAGTTTGGGGTCGGCGTGATCATGATGCTGCCACCATGGCCATTCATAACCGTGAACGCATCGCTCCAATGCGTCGAGCCACGCCGGGGTAACACCCGACCTTCAGGTCGCATCAGAGTCTTGTCGTACCAATAAAACATGAAGACCTGTTCAATACAGGAGGCGATGCATTCATGTACAGGTACGCCAGCGCTCTGCCCCTCACCTGTCTCGCGCACATGGTGTAACGCAGCCAGAGCTGCGATCGCAACGTAGGAACCAGCGACCATGAAGTTCAACTCACCAAACGTTTTCAGGGGTGAGGTATCTACGTCTCCAGTTGTCGCTACCTGCCCACCAAGCGCCCCCGCAACAAGATCAGGCGCCGCAAAGTCCGACCACGGACCACCAGACCCAAATGAAGATGAGTTGACGACGACGAGCTCCGGTTTCGCTTCGAGCAAACCTTGACCATTGACCAGGTCTGCGCAAAAACTCGCATCCGACAGCAAAATGACATCAGCACTTGCCAACAACAATTGCAGCTGGGCACGACCGTGTTCGGTCTCAACATCAGTCACGAACGAGCGCCGACTAGAAGAAAAGTAGGCGTAGTAGAGCGAACTCGTCGCGTCATCAGCTTTATCGATATGGGGACCGCGGGCGCGTAGAGGGTCACCCTCAGGCGGCTCGACGCGTACGACATCTGCGCCGAGATCAGCGAGCAGTTTGGCGCCGTAGATCGCCCGCTCATCGGTGAGATCGACAACGCGCACACCGGTCAACGCACCAGAAGATTCTGTCACTGTAGCCTTCCAAAGGTGAATCCGACAATTTAGGGCTTAATGGTGACGGTCTCAAGAGTTCTACAAATTATTCACCGCCGTTCGTTATACTCCTGAGATCTTGAACATCCGGGGAATGAGGTGGGCTACCAAGCTTTTAATGTAGAAATCGAAAACAATATCGCGCACGTGCAACTCAGCCGTCCTGAAAAGCGCAACTCGATGGATCGTGCTTTTTGGAGGGAACTCCCCGAGATCATTAACGACATCGATGACAATGCTCGCGCTCGAGTCATCGTCATCTCGTCGACCGGACCCCATTTCTCAGCAGGTCTCGATCTAACAATGTTCTCTGATGGCGCTGATGCTAGTACGACACGTAGCGAAGATCAGAAAATGCAAAGAGCCGCCGCTTCCTACCACAACATTCTCATGATGCAAAAGTCGTTTAACTGCCTGGAAGAATGTCGCGTACCGGTCCTTGTTGCTATCCAAGGTGGTGCTTTCGGTGGCGGGGTCGATCTATCCGTTGCTTGTGACATGCGCTATGCCACAGAAGACGCCTTCCTAATCATCCAAGAGATCAACATCGCGCTCACAGCTGATGTGGGTACCTTCCCTCGCCTAGTCAAGTTGATTCCAGAAGGCATCGTCCGAGAACTCGCGTATACCGGTCGAAGGTTCACGGCCGCTGAGGCTAAGGATGCTGGGCTCATAAATCGGGTGTACGCGGACCATGACACTATGATGGCAGACGTCATGTCCATAGCGCACGAGATCGCGAGCAAAGCACCAGTCGCGGTTTATGGATCGAAGCGCATGATTAACTATGCACGTGATCACTCAACAGCTGACGGTCTCGACTACATCAGTATTTGGAACTCAAGCATGATAAATAGTCCCGAGATCATGGAAGCACTCACCGCAAAGAAGGAAGGGCGCGAAGCAACTTTTGTCGATTTGCCTCCGCGGTGGAAGCACGGCTAGCGAATTAACTAGACGCGCGTCGGATTCACCGCGCTGTCGATCTATAGCGCGGCGATATCCTGTAGCAAATCAGGGGGCGTCTCATCAGGCATGCCAACGACGCTCGCCACACCGCCAAAGCGGGTCGCGATAGCTTCGGCAATTTGATCAAACCGACCGACCGCAGCAAATAAATCAACAACGTCGTCGGGCACTTCCCGCGTCATTTCATCCCACTGGCCGTTCTTCGACATTTCATTCAACTTGTGACCCAAGTCCATGAGGTCGTGGACTTCAAAAACCGGCCAGTAGCTGGGCGTCGAGCCATAAAAGCCAACTCTTTGTCTAATCCACTCGTACATCTTAGTGACGGCTTCATCGTCTGCACCGGTCGCAACAAAACCACCACCGCTGAGCTCAAAATCGTCGCGCGATCGGCCAACCTTCTCCAACGCGCTATCGAACTTGGGTACAACGACGTCATCTAGATACTTTCTTGTACAGAATCCGTGCAGCATCGCGCCATCACATTCTTCTGCCGCCACCTTCATCATCGCGGGACCAACGGCTGCAATTTGGATTTTAGGCAGCCCACAGTCCAACGGTTCAGGAGCAAAGTTTGGCGTCATGAGCGTGAACTGATAATGCTCGCCTTGATAGTCGAGTTTTGTGCCATTTTGCCAACAGTCCCATATCGCACGTACCGCTTGCACGTACTCGCGCATACGAGGAGCGGGTGCACTCCACGGTACGGAAAAGCGACGCACGTTATGCCCTTTCACCTGACTGCCGATCCCGAGAACAAAACGCCCGCCAGAGGCGGCTTGAAGATCCCAACCAAGATTTGCCGACGCCATTGGTGAGCGTGCAAATGCGATCGCAACACTTGTTCTCAATTCCAGCGACTTACTTTCGGTCGCCGCTACTGCCAACGGCAGAAATGGATTAAAGCGATTCTCTTGTGTCGTAACACCGCTAAACCCACTCGTCTCTAAAGCGGCGACTTTGCTACCAACTTGATTAAGGTCTGTTCCTGTAATCGATGTAATGGTCTTCACAGCAGCTGCTTCTCCTGCGCGCTCTTGAACCCGGGTCGTTCCATATGAAGCTCAAGATAGCGTCTGGTGTTTGGCTTATATCGTTCATCCAAACCAAGCGAGATACCTAGGAACAACGCATAGTGAACTGCGATATCGGCGATAGTGAATCGATCGGCGACCAAATAGTCCTTACCACCCGCCAAAGCCATCTCAACCGAACGTAGCCTTGAGTGGTACCAGATGGAGTAGTCCTCGGCGACTTGAGGTATACGACGTTCCTCGGGTTCTAACCGCGTATAGCGCAACACGAGCGTTTGGGGAAACGTCAGCGTTGCGTCGCTTCGGAACAGCCAGTTGATGTACTCCCCATAACCCGCCTCGTCGACAGTCATACCGATATCGCTCGGACCATGTTTTTCAACAAGGTAGTGGCAGATACCTGACGACTCCGTCATCGTTAAATCCCCGTCCGTAAAAGTCGGCACGGTACCCAATGGATTAAGATCTAAGTAACCGGGATACGTCGCCCGCGGTGGGAACTCCATATTCACCAGTTCATATTCCAAACCCATTTCTTCTAAGCACCAAAGCGGCCGCAGGGACCGGGCGTTGTTGCAGTGATATAGCGTCATGCTCATTTCATAACTCCTGTGTTTGACAATTTGTTTCTAACAATCCGGCACCACTAATCTAGCAAGAGAGGAGCCAAAAGCTGTCGATGGTAACGCTCATCCCCGAATTGGTGCTGACACCACAAAGCCCGACGCAAATACAACTGAGCATCGCACTCGTAAGTAAACCCAAAACCGCCGTGAAATTGCACGGCACGATCACCTGCAAACGAAAAAGCTTCGCTCGTCTGAGCTTTCGCCATCCTCACAGCAACTTCAGTTTCTTTTGCATCTCCGCCAGCCATAACCGCAGCGGCATGATAGACATGGGATTTGGCACTCTCTTGGTCGAGCAGGACATCGACTGAAGGATGCTTCAGCGCTTGATAGCTGCCAATGTATTGCTCGAACTGTTTCCGCGTCGTGAGGTATTCAACGATTGTGTGTAATACAGAAGAGAGACCTCCTGCCATCTCCGCAGAAAGTAGAAGTAGTGCGGCGGCTTCGATGGCTGCGAAATCTGCTTCTGGGAGCACTTGATCAGCTGGGACTGTCAGACCGGTCAAATCCACTGTGTAGCTACGTCGGGTCTCATCGATCACCACTTCGCGGCGAATGGCGTCACGGGGCAGTTGTTCCTTTGTGACAATAACAAGTGCCGGGCGTGCCTCTATTAGCACCGACACAATGAGTAGTTCAGCTACTTCAGCATCGAGCACTTGGCATTTCGTGCCTGTCAGCGTTAGCTCGTCGCCGCCGCTACCTGTGCACTCAACTTGGTCTAAAAGCCAACTGCCGTCACTTTCCGTCAGCGCCACGGTGCCGATTGTTCCTGACGCAAGTTGAGGTAACCAAGCATCCTTCTGGGCTTCGTTACCGGAAGTTTGTAGGGCTTGGATGGCCAGGGTTGTTGCGAGGTAAGGAGTACCCATTAAGCTGCGCCCCATCGCCTCTACTATTGGCACCACACTGGCGAGCCCCATGTCCAGACCGCCATGTGCTTCTGAGACAGCAACTGCGAGCCAACCCAGTTCGGCGATCTCAGACCAGAGCGCTGGGTCGTAAGCTTCATTCTTTTCAATCGCGTCGCGCACGAGCGTGACGGAGGATTTTTCCTGGCAAAAATTCCGCGCCGTATCCAGGAGCATGATTTGTTCTTCAGATAATTTCATCGCACTCCCCTATTTTGGCAAACCGAGGACACGTTCGCCCAAGATATTCTTTTGAATCTGGCTTGTACCACCACCAATTGTTCCGGAGAAAGCATTGAAATAGGAACGCTGCCACATACCCCCATCAATCGCGTCAGCGGCAACAAATCGAGCCCCATTGGCGCCCTGCAAAGCGATCGCAAGCTTGCACATGCGCCGCTTCATCTCTGTATTGCGTAATTTTCCCGACATCGGTATCGCACTTGGCCAATCCGAATTGAGGGCAGGAAGTTGAGCTCTCTTCGCCATCAGACTGTTACTTTCAGACTCGATGAGGAGTTGCACTAACTCGTCGCGGATCAGTGGGTCATCTATCGCGGGCTTGCCGTTGCGCTTTGCTCGCCGTGCAAGTTCAACGATATCGTTAGCGTTCATGTCCATGGACGCTATGCCACCTGCTTGACCACCGCTTGCGCCCCGTTCGAACGTCAATGTGACCATCGCGACCTGCCAGCCGCCACCTTCCTCTCCGAGTAATGTGCTCGCCGGTATGCGCGCGTCATTAAAATACGTTTGACAGAAACCGTACTCGCCAGTGAGTTTCTTGATCGGCTTGGGATCCACTCCCGGCACGGTCATAGGTGCTAAAAAGAAGCTCAATCCGGCGTACTTATTCTCAGCGGCTGGGTCTGTTCTTGCTAATAAAATCATGTATTTAGCGTATGAACCTAAACTGGTCCAAATCTTTGAGCCATTGACTATATATTCATCCCCGTCCTTGGTCGCCCGGCATTGCGCGTTGCCTAAATCTGAGCCGTGATCGGGTTCAGAAAAGCCCTGACACCAAATGTCCTCAGCGCTCAATATGCCTTGGATATAGCGCTGCTTATCCTCTTCAGATCCCATGTGGAGGATTAAAGGACCAGCCCAATTCAAGCCGATTGTATTGGGAAGAAACGGGGTTCGATTCTTGGCCATCGCCTTCGTTGCGAGATCCTGAAACGCTTGATCAACGCCACCGCCGCCATATTCTTTAGGCCAAGCCATCCCTACAAAGCCGGCTTCATAAACCTTCGCCTGCCAGTCTCTTAGGAACTCAAACTGTCGGTCAGTCCCCACCTCCATGAAAGTCTCTGGCAGTATGAAACCTGGGTCTTTGGGGGTGTTTTCGCGAAACCACGCATCGACCTCACTTTCATATTCCGCTAATTCCGTCGCTGTCGGCATGCCTCTCTCCTCTCCTTAACGGCGGGCGAGGCTACCATAAACCTTTATGAATGGACCACGTATCTGGTAATTTAGGGGCTCGGGGATCGAACACTTAACGCGTTAGGGAGCAGGCGAAGACCTGCTGATGGGAGGATACATGCCGGTACTGGAATCAAAGCTTGATACCAGGGATGAGAGCTTTCAGAAGAACAAATCTGATATGGCCGAAACCCTTGGGGAAATTCAAGCCTTACTCGACGAAGCTGCCGAAGGTGGTGGTGAAGAAGCGATGGCACGGCTCGCTTCAATCGGCAAGATGCCGATTCGCGAGAGAATCGCGGCAGTCTTAGACAGAGATACCCCGTTCTTAGAAATTAGTCCCCTTGCGGCCTGGCGTTCCCCCTTCGCGATTGGCTCTGGTTTCGTTGTAGGAATCGGCACAATCGAGGGTGTCGAATGCGTCATCCTTGGGCACGACCCATCAGTCCGAGCTGGGGCGTTTAACGCCTTCAACAGCAAAAAACTAATGCGCGGGCTTGAACTAGCGCGAGAGAATCGACTGCCCTATGTACAGTTTGTTGAATCTGCCGGGGCGGATTTACGAGGTGAGGCAGGCGGTGATCCAGAGGCTGCCATCCAACGCGAGATTGGACATTTTGCAGAATCCGGTCGGCTCTTCTACGAAATCACAGAGCTTTCCAAGATGCGCATACCCACCGTTTCGGTGGTCTTTGGTGCTTCGACTGCGGGCGGTGCTTACCAACCAGGGATGAGCGACTACAACATCTTTATCAAGAACCAAGCAAGAGTGTTCTTGGGTGGACCACCGCTGGTCAAGATGGCGACCGGTGAAGACGCGGACCCGGAGAGCCTAGGCGGCGCGGATATGCATACCCAAGTATCTGGCTTAGGGGACTATCTGGCACAAGATGAAATGGACGGTATCCGACTATGTCGCGAAGTAGTGCGTCATCTCAATTGGACCAAGCTTGGACCCGAACCAGATGAAGAGTTCGAAGAGCCGGTACATGAGGCAGAAGACCTTCTTGGCTTGGTGGCTAAGGATCTACGCACACCATTCGATATGCGAGAAGTGATTATGCGCATTGTTGACAGCTCATATTTTGAGGAGTTCAAGCCGCTGTATGGGCCAACTCTTGTTTGCGGTTGGGCAAAGATACACGGCTATCCAGTGGGTATCCTCGGCAACAACGGCGCCCTCTTCTCTGAGTCGTCAGAGAAAGCCGCTCAGTTCATCCAGCTTAACAATCAGATCCACGTACCACTGCTCTTCTTGCACAACATAACGGGTTTTATCGTTGGAACGGACTTTGAGCAAGGTGGCATCACCAAGAACGGATCAAAAATGATTAACGCCGTTGCCAACTCGACAGTGCCGCACATCTCCATTTTAACCGCCGCGAGCTATGGCGCCGGGAACTACGGCATGAGTGGCCGCGCGTTCGGACCGCGCTTCACCTACATCTGGCCGTTCGCCAAGATCGCAGTCATGGGACCGAAGCAGATGGCAGGGGTTATGACGATCGTCGGAAGAAATGCTGCCAAAAGGCGCGGTATCGAATTTGACGAGGAGGCAGATCAGAAACGTGCCGCAGTTGCGGAGCATTGGGCAGAAGAACGATCGAAAGGTCTCTTCGCCACATCACGCGTCTCGGACGACGGCATGATCGACCCGCGCGACACTCGAGCAACAATCGCGATGTCATTATCCGCTTGTTACAACAACAAAGTTGAAGGTACTAAGGAGTTCGGCACATGGCGGATGTAACCATAACCCCAATCAGTCGATTGTTAATCGCTAATCGAGGTGAAATCGCACGTCGAATTAACAGAACCGCTCATGACATGGGCATTGAAACAGTAGCCATCTATGCAGACGGTGACGCTGATGCTCCGTTTGTCCACGAAGCTGATACCGCAATTGCGTTGAACGGTAAGACAACCGCAGAAACTTACCTCGATGTAGAGAAAGTGTTGGGTGCGGCGCGTCGCTCGGGTGCTGACGCTATTCATCCCGGCTACGGCTTCCTGTCTGAGAACGAAGGTTTCGCTCAAGCAGTTATAGATGCCGGGATTAAGTGGATCGGGCCATCTCCAGAAGTCATCGGCCTGATGGGAGACAAGCTTTCTGCTAAGAGATTGATGCAAGAAGCCGGCGTACCCATCCTGCCGGGTACCGAAATTGACGAAAACACAGACCTAGCCGCCGCGGCAGAAGGAATCGGTTATCCCGTCCTGGTCAAAGCCTCCGCTGGGGGTGGTGGGCGTGGTATGCGTGTTGTTGAGTCGGCAGACGGACTTGTTGCAGCCGTAGAAGGTGCTAAACGAGAAGCCGGTAGCTCCTTCGGCGACGACACCGTTTTCTTGGAAAAGTGGCTCGATGTTTCGCGACACGTTGAACTCCAGATTCTCGGCGACCGACATGGCAATCTTGTGCACTGTTTCGAGCGTGAATGTTCAATTCAACGTCGTCACCAAAAAGTTATCGAAGAGGCGCCGAGCCCTGCGGTGACTGACGAGATTCGTGAACGAATGGGCGCCGCTGCTATCGCGGCGGCCAAAAAACTAGGCTACGCCTCGGCAGGTACGGTGGAGTTCTTGCTAGCTGGCGATGACTTCTACTTTTTAGAAGTAAACGCAAGACTTCAAGTGGAACACCCAATCACTGAAGAGATCATTGGCAAAGACCTGGTTCGCGAGCAGATCCGAGTTGCCGAAGGCGAGACCCTTTCGTTTACTCAGGAAGATTTGAGCATCAACGGCTGGGCCATCGAAGCGCGTCTTTATGCGGAAAATCCAGCGAAGAACTTTCTTCCCTCGCCCGGAACTGTAATAGCGTGGGAACCTGCGACCGGCGGCGGTGCGCGCTTCGACTCCGGCGTCGAGAGTGGCAGCGTGATCAGTACACAATTTGATCCGATGATTGCGAAAGTGATCGTGCACGCCCCGACACGGCGCGAAGCAGCTGCTCGTCTTGCCAGAGTGCTAGAGGCGACGCGTATCCAAGGCTTAACCACTAATCGAGATTTTCTCGTCGCAACGCTGCGCACCCCCGCATACTTGGCGGGACACACGACAACGGACTTTATCGATCGGGTGCAACCGGATCGGGTGCGAGAGTTACCACGAAGTGAGCTGATCGAAGGGGCTCTTGCAGCTGTTATGGAAGGTCAGGCAAGACGCCGTGCAGTTGCTAAGATCAACAAAAGGATAGCCAGTGGTTGGCGCAACTCAACAATGCCCCCCGAGCGGATCACGTTTGGCTATGGCAAAGAAGACGAGGTCCTCGTTGAGTATCAGTCCCAGCGCGATGGCTCGTTCAAAGTCACGGTGGACGATGAGACTTTGAACGTTGTTTGTTACGCCGCTGGCTGTGGCCAAGTTGACCTAGCCATCGATGGAAGGAGACTGAACTTTACCGTTGAACCTGTCGGCTCAACCTGGCTTGTCCAGTCATCGCTCGGCGGATTGGAGTTCGAAGAGCAACCACGCTATCCACTACCAGGTCTCAGTGACCTCAGTGGTGGTCTAGTAGCGCCAATGCCAGGGGCGGTCTTAGCGACGGAAGTGTCCGCGGGAGGCCGCGTGAAAAAAGGTGATCTGTTATTGATCCTAGAAGCCATGAAAATGGAGCATCGCATCACAGCGCCCATAGACGGCAAGGTGGAGGCAGTGCACGTCGCTGCGGGTGACCAAGTCGAAAACGGCCAACTACTCGTCACGATCAACGAAGAAGAATAAAGGGGATTACCGATGAGAACAGACACACACGCCTCGAACGGGGCCACACAATTTCCCTCAGAATCAAGTGGAGACACACGATGAGCGGTACAGAAGCTACGCTTTACGAAATCAAGAGCGGCGGCGCCGCCTGGATCACCTTAAATAGACCGGAAAACCGTAACGCATTGTCCGCGGTCCTGGTGAATGAGCTTGGCGCACATCTGGAAAATGCTATTGGGGATGAGTCGGTCCGGTCGATCATAATCACAGGCACCGGTCCGGCATTTTGTGCTGGAGCTGATCTGAAAAGTCCGCCGGGGCAATTAGTCGATGGCCAACGTACCATCACCTACCCCGACATTCTCAATATGGTTATGGACAGCCCAAAGCCTGTGATAGCGGCTATTAACGGGGCGGCGTTCGCTGGAGGGTTGGGGCTTGTCGGTGCAGCCGACATCACGGTCGCGGTCGAAGATGTTCAATTTAGTTTTAGTGAAGTACGGATAGGTGTAATTCCCGCCGTCATTTCTGTTGTGTGTCTACCGAAACTGGGGACACATCACGGCATGAAGCTTTTTCTAACAGGCGAGCGATTCACCGGCGCACAAGCAGTGAACATGGGGTTTGTGCATCGCGCGGTCCCCGCAGACGAGCTGATCTCAGCGGTCCAAGAGGAAATCGACATGATTAATCTTGGGGGTCCTATTGCGGTGCAAGAGTGCAAAAAACTAGTTCGTCAGGTACCGCAACTGTCGCGCGAAGAAGGATTCGAACTTACGGGTGAGTGGTCAGGGCGCATGTTTAGGTCCGATGAAGGTGCCGAGGGCATGGCTGCCTTTAGAGAAAAACGCAATGCGTCTTGGATAGTCTAATCGCCAGCGACGAAGCCAATACCTAGCCTATGGGCAAAGAGGACTTTAACAAAGCGGAACACGGCCAACGTGTACAGCCCCTTCGCCCATCGCTGCCGCTCACACATGATCTCGCCTTGTCCGATTCGGAAAGGAAAAGGAAAGCCGGACTCAATCCCTAGTCCGATTGAATCGTGTGAGACAAAATCCACAACCAATGTAGGCTAACGTTGACCTAGCGCTATCCTGACAACAACTCGCGGGGAGCCATCCACCCTCTTTGATCGTGCCACTGTTTTAGAATTGCGAACGCCCCAACCGCACGCGGTTTCCGTTGCACGGCTGCTACCTGCGCACGCCAGCGCGACAACTTTTCTGAAGGCCAACGTGACTGCCGACTAGGAGTTAAGGCTTGAACGTATGTGACGTACTCACTTAAAGACGTCTTAACAAGCGGCTGCAGTTTAACGCCTGCAAAAAGTGGCTTGACCCGGTCTTCAACCAAAGACGAATCATCCAAATCACGGCATCGAACCTGAATAGACGTGTGTTCGGACTCCGTAATCGTCTTCGCGATCTTCGCCCGAATCGGATTTAAATCCACATATGCCATCGCAGCAAGAACAGAACTCTCATCTAGCAGGGCACAAGAATAAAATCTTTGCTCAAAGAAATGTCCAGAGCAGTCATCTTCCAAATTCGCACGACGCGCAATCGGTTGTTTGAGTAACTTCATGAACACCGAAAGCGAACACAACTTTAACCGCAGGCTCTCAACGCGCGCTTGATCGCTCAAGATCGCCTGACGGATAACATCGTGATACTTCTGGTCGATTCGCCCTTCGTGCACCTTCGGCGGGCAAACCCTCAGCCATCGATCAACGACCTCATGGTCTGTCCATTCATCTCCAGCATGGGGGTCGTAATGCAGGACTAAGTGGAAGTGATTGGACATTATTGAGTACGCATAGACATCTACCGAAAAAGCGCTGGCAAGGCGACTCAACCGTTCAAGGAGCCACTCCTTTCGGTGGCTGTAGTCTCGACCTGTCAAGCGATCGAAGCCGCAAAGCCAGCTACGCCGCACACAGCGAGATACAATGTGATAACAAAGCGCCTGATTCGGATCGACTAATTGGTGTCGAGGTGTTGCCATTTCGTCAGTATCTTTGAACAAGGAGAGCTCACAATTAGACAATAACCCATCCTAACGACAGACTTCTCTTCGTCTTCGTAAGCCACAAAATTTGTGTGTCTTGTTGGGGGAAATCGTGTGTCTTGTGTCTAGGTTGTGTGTCTTGTTGGAGGAAATCGTGTGTCTAGGTTGAGGAGTTGTCCAGCAGCGTGGAGAGGAGGACTTCGCGGGCTTTTTTGGCATCGATTTTTGTCGCCACGCGACAGTTGGCAGGATTGCGCGCGTGTGTCCGTCGTTGATCGAAGAGGGTCATGCCGCGGGTGAGTTCGCCGGATAGTTCGACGTCGACATACATATCTTCGAACTCAAACAGCTGCGGGTGCGTCAACGCTAGCACCGCACAAGGATCGTGTAACGCCGCCCTTCGTTCACCGACGATTGCATCCATCCGCTCATGCATATAAGTATAGAGTTCCGCAATGAAACTAGGCACCCGCTGATCAGCCGCTGCTAAGGTCTCGACAAAATCATCATCCGATAAAAACTGCTGCGTTAGGTTCAGTCCACAGATGATAGGATTTAAACCAGCGGTTAAGACTGTCCGCGCAGCTTCCGGATCTGCCCAGATATTAAACTCTGCGGCAGGGGTTGCATTACCTGAACCTGTACTGCCACCCATGATTGAAAGCCCAGCAACGCGGCTTACGATGGCTGGGTATTCCTCAATCGCGAGAGCAATATTGGTCAGTGGTCCAACCGCGACCAACCAAAGATCATCAATCGCTCGAGCTTGTTCGATGATGTGGCTAACAGCATCCTCGCTAGCCACTTCGGTCGTTGGCTGAGGCAAATCTGTACCACCAAACCCTGTCTTGCCATGCACATGCTGGGCATCTCTAACCTCCCCTCCTAGGGATTGGTAGGCTCCAGAATGAACAGGAATATTAGTACCTAACAACTCAACGAGCGCCAGTGCATTTCTTGTCGTGTTAGCGAGATCTGTATTGCCAGCGACAGTGGTGATCGAGGTCAAGTTGGCGAGCTTGTTAGCTAAGAGGATCGCAACCGCATCGTCGTGGCCGGGGTCGCAATCGATCAGGATATTGAGAGTCACAAATCTGCCTCTAACAGTCGCGCACCACGCATCACGTTCCCGATCGCATAGTTGCCTTCATGACAGGCAAATTCGTAAACCTTGCCTACTGCAGAACGCCAAACGTATTCACCTTTCCAAGTGACGGCCCAAATTGTCGGGTCATCTATCTCAAACTGGTACAGTATCGAACCATCAGGTTGTTTCGTAAAACGCTCTATCACATGGAGGTTTTCGTCCGCGCCACTGAGCGCTGGTGTTTCATTAAAGTTGGTTGTATCGACGACCAACGTAGCACCTTCCCAGCGCCCAACTGAATCACCTAACCAGGTCTGAATTTCAGGAGGCCGATGCGGTTGATTCATGCGTACGATCCGCGCGTCGTGGATCATTTCCGTTAGGATCATGATCGCGCCGTCGGTTTGAACGATCCGTTTGTAGTTGTTGTAGTAGTTCGGCAACATCGGCGGGCCTGCGGTCGAGCGCGAACCGACGATGCATCGCTCAGCTAAGGATCTTTGCTCGATATGGTCATAAGGACCCGATGGATCACCATCATCCACCCACCATGCCCGACTTCCATCCAAGCCCACCGTAGGATCGGGGCTTCGCCAAACGATACGCCATTCATCCAAAAAACCCTGTAAGCGTTCTGCGCCATATTTGGTCATCGCCGGTTTGCGACCGTTACTTGGCTCAAACAATATCGAGGTCCGAAACTTGCCATCAACGAGACTCGGACTTTCCCCAAAATCCATCCAAAACAGGTTGTAGCCTTGACTGACGTATGTCGTACTTTTCAATTCTTTGCGTTCTGCGTCTTGATCCGCCTGTACCAAGCTTTCGAAACGGGTTGTAATCTGACTGGCTTGTTCGGGGGTGAGGTTGAGACTCTCACCAAATTGCTCAGGTCGCTCTAGCGGCGTGAACGTGCCGACATCATAGGTGCCACTGAGGTCCGTTACAGACACGCCCTCCTCCGCTTTCACGGTAAAAGAACTAGCGGCAAGCAAAACGGTTAGCAGAGGTAGTATTTTTCTCATCTTTCAGATGATGCACCGCCCTTTTCGGAAAGACCAGGCTGAACATGTACCTCGAGCGCAAGGTTCTAGATCGACCAATCTGCCTGTATCATTCGCGGCTGCTTATAACTAAAACTATGAGATTTACATGCAGACGATCCTGGAAAAGCTTAAGGAGAAAGAAGAGGCAGCTCTCCTAGGCGGTGGTGAACATCGGATTCATCAACAACATCTGAAAGGTAAGCTAACCGCGCGTGAGCGCATCGACATATTGCTCGATGAAGGCAGCTTCGAAGAGTGGGACAAGTTCGTCGAGCACCGCTCCACAGATTTCGGCATGGAAGAACAGAAAATCCCTGGGGATGGTGTTGTTACCGGCTATGGCACCATCAACGGACGCTTGGTATTCGTGTACAGCCAAGATTTCACGGTGTTTGGCGGGGCTCTTTCGGAAGCGCATGCCGAAAAGATTTGCAAGGTGATGGACCAAGCCATGAAGGTCGGCGCACCAGTGATTGGCTTAAACGATTCAGGTGGCGCTCGCATACAAGAAGGGGTCGCGTCCCTTGGTGGTTACGCAGAGATCTTTCAGCGCAACGTCCTGGCATCTGGCGTCGTTCCGCAACTTTCCTTAGTGATGGGTCCGTGCGCGGGTGGTGCGGTTTACTCACCGGCCATGACCGACTTCATCTTCATGGTCGAAGATTCCGCCTACATGTTTGTCACCGGACCGGATGTCGTTAAAACCGTGACGCACGAAGAAGTTACGCCTGAAGAGTTGGGCGGTGCCAGCGTCCATACCAAAAAGTCTGGTGTCGCAGATCTATCTTTCGAAAACGACCTTGAAGCGATACAGCGCACACGTACATTTTTCGACTTCCTCCCGGCCAACAACCGCGAGAAGCCACCACGTTGGCCGACGGAAGACTCGGCACATCGACATGAGCCCTCTCTCAATACAATTATTCCTACTGAATCAACCAAGCCCTACGACATCAAAGAGGTCATAACCAAGGTTGCCGACGAAGGAGACTTCTTCGAGCTACAACCGAACTTCGCTCAGAACATGGTTATTGGATTTATCCGCCTGCAAGGCTCGACGATAGGCGTGGTCGCCAATCAACCGATGGTGTTGGCGGGTAGTCTAGACATTAACTCTTCCAAAAAAGGCGCTCGCTTCGTGCGCTTTTGCGACGCATTCAATATCCCTATCTGGACTCTCGTTGATGTGACTGGGTTTATGCCTGGTACAGCTCAAGAATACGGCGGCATCATTAAAAACGGCGCTAAGCTTCTCTATGCCTACGCAGAATGTACCGTACCCAAAGTAACCTTGATTACGCGCAAAGCGTACGGTGGTGCATATGATGTTATGGCTTCCAAACACCTGCGCGGTGATGTGAACCTAGCCTGGCCCACGGCGGAAATTGCAGTCATGGGCGCCAAGGGTGCTGTGGAAATCATTTTCCGCAAGGAGCTCGGCGATGAAGAAGGTATCCAAAGACGTACCGATGAATACCAAGAGCTCTTCGCCAATCCATTTGTTGCAGCATCTCGCGGTTACGTCGACGACGTCATCAAACCCAGCGAAACAAGGGAGCGTGTGTGTCGCTCTTTCGCCATGCTAAGAGACAAGCAGCTGGAAAACCCCTGGCGCAAACACGGCAACATCCCGCTTTAGAGGTCAACTATGTTCGAAAAAATTCTAATCGCTAATCGCGGAGAGATCGCTTGCCGCGTAGTAAAGACTGCTCGAGCCATGGGCATCAAAACCGTCGCCGTGTACTCAGACGCAGATGCCAGCGCCTTGCACGCTCGTATGGCAGACGAAGCTGTGCACATTGGTGCTGCGGCCTCCTCAGAGAGCTATCTGAGAGCCGATCGGATTATAAAGGCTTGCAAGGACACAGGCGCGCAAGCAGTTCATCCTGGCTACGGCTTTCTTTCGGAAAACGCTGACTTTTGTGAAGCCCTCGCAGCTGAAGACATCGCTTTCATTGGACCCGGCGTCAAAGCCATCACCTCCATGGGTGACAAGATCACTTCCAAGCGCATCGCCCAAGAAGCCGGAGTGAATACCATTCCTGGCTATACCGATGTGATCAGCGGTCCAGACCACGCGGTGGAAGTCTCTCAAGAGATCGGCTACCCGGTCATGCTCAAAGCAAGCGCTGGTGGTGGCGGCAAGGGTATGCGCGTTGTGTGGAACGACGACGAATGCCGTGATGGGTTTGAACGCGCCACCAACGAAGCTAAATCAAGCTTTGGTGACGATCGTGTGTTTGCAGAAAAATTCATTGAAGAACCTCGCCACATAGAAATTCAGGTTTTAGCTGACAAGCACGGCAACGCAGTCTATCTAGGCGAGCGCGAATGCTCGATACAACGACGCCATCAAAAAGTCATTGAAGAGGCCCCATCGCCTTTTCTTGATGAAGCCACACGCAAAGCAATGGGTGAACAAGCCGTCGCGTTAGCGCGCGCCGTTGACTACAGCTCAGCAGGCACAGTGGAATTTATCGTCGATGCCAACAAGAACTTCTTTTTCTTGGAGATGAACACTCGCCTTCAGGTCGAGCACCCAGTGACTGAATTCATCACCGGACAAGATCTCGTCGAGCATATGATCAAGATCGCTAACAACGAAGAACTCACTTTGACCCAGGACGAGGTCAAACTCACAGGCTGGTCACTCGAGACGCGGGTTTATGCGGAAGATCCCTTTCGCAACTTCTTGCCTTCGATCGGTAGACTCTCTAAGTACTCTCCTCCGACAGAAACAGACACCGTTCGGGTAGATACGGGTATCGAAGAAGGTAGCGAAGTGTCGATGTTCTACGATCCGATGATCGCCAAGCTGGTGACATATGGTCAGACACGCGACGAAGCTATCGAAAATATGGCTGGCGCACTGGATGCATATTATATCCGCGGTGTGAACCACAACATCAGCTTTCTCAACGCGCTGATCATGCACCCCCGCTTTAAAGAAGGCCGTCTCACGACCAACTTTATCGCAGAAGAATATCCCGATGGCTTTCACGCAGAAGACGTACCACAGTCTGACCCGCTTATCCCCGTCGTAGTCGCAGCAAGTATTCATGCAAAAAAACAAGCGCGAGCACGCGAAATTTCAGGACAAACACGTCGCTTTGAAATTGAAACCGGGAGCACCTTGGTCGTGATCGCCAACGACACACATTACCCGATCGCGATTACGCCGACCGACAAAGGCTATGATATCGATCACCAAGGGAGCAACTACAGTGTCAACTTAGACTGGCAGATCGGACAACCCTTAGTCTTCGCAGAAGTGAATGACCAATCCGTTGCTGTGCAAATAGACCCCAGCAAAGCCGGTTATCGCACTTTTCATCGTGGTGCCGAAACTGATATGCAAATCATGTCGCCCAAAGCTGCTGCACTGAACGAGCACATGATTGCAAAAGTCCCACCCGACCTTTCTAAATTTTTACTCTCTCCGATGCCTGGCCTCCTGATCCGGATGTCAGTGCAGGTGGGAGAAGAAATCAAAGCGGGCGAAGAGCTAGCTGTCGTTGAAGCAATGAAGATGGAGAACAGTTTGCGGGCCGAAGAAGACGTCGTGATCGCAAAGGTTATGGCAGAGGAAGGCGACAGTCTGATGGTTGACCAAACTATCCTCGAGTTCGAATAGTGCTTATCCGCCTGTTTCTATGTGCGAGCATGAGCATCCTGCTCACCAGTCATATAGAGGCGGCGGATCCATTCTTGTGGCTCGAGTCCATTGATCATGAGGATGTAAATAACTGGGTCGCCAGCCGCAACCAAGCAACCGCTGAGGATTACACCCAGACTAAGAACTTCTCGAATCTCAAACAGCGTCTGACAGAAATCTACGATGCTGATGACAGAATTCCTTTCGCCAATGTGCACGGCGAGTACCGCTATAACTTTTGGCGAGACGCAAAAAACCCTCGCGGTGTTCTTAGGCGTACATCCAGATCCGACTACCGCGGTGCGACCCCGAGCTGGGAAATCGTCTTAGACCTGGATGCACTCGCTGCGAGCGAGGATGAGAACTGGGTCTACAAAGGCATGTCCGTCCTAACCGACGGCTTCGATCGAACCCTCATCCGTTTATCCAGAGGTGGCGCTGACGCAGTCACTGTTCGCGAATTTGATCTCAAGACTAAGCGGTTCGTCGAAAAGGGATTTGTTGTCGGCGAGGCAAAAACTCGGATCTCTTGGCTTGATCGGGACACTCTTCTCGTCGGGACCGATACAGGTCCCGCATCGCTTACCGAATCCGGTTATCCACGCGAGCTGAGGGAATGGCGGCGTGGTACCCGTTTAGCGGATGCGCCTATCGTATTTTCAGGTCAACGTAATGATGTCTCTGTCAGCGTTTTCACCGATCTAGAGCCAGGCTATGAGCTGGTTATGGCGATCCGCGCCCGGACATTTTATGAGGCAGACTATTTCGTCCGCTACAAAGATCAGTGGTTGCGCCTTGACCTCCCGAAACAGCTCGATCTTAGGATCCATCGCGGCCAGGTTTTTGTTTCGCCGAAGCAGCCGTGGCGCAGAGATGGTCAAATTTTTCCTACTGGCAGCTTAGTTTATCTAGACTTGAAGGACCTTATTGCTGGGGTTGGATCTGCACAACTTGTCTATCAAGCGAAGCCCGGTAGTTCTCTCGTCCAGTTCGTTCCGACCCGCAACAGCCTCATTATCAACGAACTCCACAACGTCACAAATCGACTTTACAACGCCGTACGCAAGGACAATTCGTGGCACCTGGCTCCCTTACTCGGCAATGAACAAATCGCCCGTATCACCGTAAAGGCAATTCAACCTCATGTTAGCGATCAAATTGAAACTCAGACAACAGGATTTCTGCAGCCCCTCTCTCTCGCGGAGCACAGCCTTGATTCCGTAAAGCCTCTGTTTGAGAAATCGATGCCCGCGAAGTTCGAAAGCCATGGCCTCACAGCAAAACAACATTGGGTGACTTCAGCGGATGGGACCCAGTTGCCTTACTTTCAGATCGGTCCCAAAGGCGCGAAAAATAAGCCGACAATCCTGTATGGATATGGTGGATTCGAAATTTCCATGGCGCCCTTCTATTCAACGACAGTGGGGACCGCCTGGCTCTCATCCGGGAATGTCTATGTCGTTGCTAACATCCGCGGCGGTGGCGAGTTTGGACCCTCGTGGCACCAGGCCGCTTTACGCGAAAACCGTTCGCGCGCCTATGAGGACTTCATAGCTGTCGCCGAAGACTTGATCGCGAGAGGTGTGACTAGCACTAAGAAACTCGGCACCACAGGAGGCAGCAACGGCGGTCTCCTCGTTGGCAACATGTTGACGATGCGCCCAGATCTTTTTGGCGCGATTGTATCCCAAGTACCCCTGCTCGACATGCGTCGATATAACAAACTGCTCGCTGGCGCCTCGTGGGTGGCAGAGTATGGCGATCCGGACGTCGAAGAGGACTGGGCGTTCATGAAGACGTTCTCCCCATACCACAATGTATCGAAAACGGTGCAGTACCCCCCTACTCTAATCACTTCATCGAAGCGAGATGACCGCGTTCACCCTGGGCACGCTCGGAAGATGGTCGCAGTGATGGAGTCTCAGGGACACAGTGTCTCCTATTATGAAAACACGGAGGGTGGTCACGCAGGTGCCGCGAACAACAAACAGACTGCTTACCGAAATGCCCTAGTGTACGAATTCTTTCGCCAACACTTGGACTAAGCGGCAGCAACCTCTTCAAGCTCGATCAGCGTGCCCGCAAAATCCTTAGGATGAAGAAACACTACCGGCAAACCGTGTGCACCCGTTTTTGGCTGGCCATCGCCCAACACGCGCGCACCTTCGGACACTAACTGGTCGATGGCAGCGTGGATGTCTTCGACTTCATAGCAAACGTGGTGCATACCGCCACTCGGATTGTTCATTAGGAAGTTGTCGATGGGCGAGTCTTCACCAAACGGATGCAAAAGCTCAATCTTGGTATTCGGCAGCTCCACAAACACAGTAGTCACACCATGGTCTGGGAGATCTTGCGCTTCGGTAACTGTCGCACCCAATGTGTCCCGATAGTTTGCTGATGCACCCGCTAAATCCGGGACAACGATAGCAACATGGTTGAGCCTACCAATCATCTTTTTTTCCTTTTTGTTATTCGTGCAGGTGTATCGCCTTAGCGATTCCGTCCTGGAATGAGTTGTAGAACTTTGCTCGCGGCATCAGGAATGTTGGAACCGGGTCCAAAAATCGCATGAACGCCCGCATCATAGAGCGCCTGATAGTCTTGTTGCGGTATCACGCCACCCGCGACGATTACCACGTCTTCCAACCCTTCCTGCTTGAGCAGCTCGATCATCTCAGGCACGAGGGATTTGTGACCCCCGGCTAAGGTCGATACACCCACAACGTGGACACCTTCAGCTTTCGCTTGTTGCGCAGCCTCCTCTGGCGTCTGAAACAAAGGCCCCATGGAAATATCAAACCCAAAGTCACCAAAGGCATTGGAAATCACTTTGGCGCCGCGATCGTGCCCATCTTGCCCCATCTTCACAACGAGCATGCTTGGTGCCTTACCTTCGACATCGGTGAAAACTTTGACTTCATCACTCACCTTCGTAAACGCTGGATCGTTTTCATAACTTGAGGCATACACGCCCGGGGTCATTCGCGCCACGGGCTCATGCCGTCCGTAAACCTTCTCCAAGGCGTAGGAAATTTCACCAACAGATGCTCTATGTCGTGATGCCGCAATCGAAAGCTCTAACAAGTTGCCGGAGCCCTCTGACGCCGCCTTGGTAATCGCATCAAGAGAAGCATTCAGTTTATCCTCGTCTCGCGAAGCACGCACTTCAGCAAGACGGCGAAGTTGCGCATCGCGAACCTTAGAGTTGTCGACTGAAAGCACTTCGAGTTCGCCCTGCGCGTCCTCCGCCGGATACTTATTGACGCCGACAATGACATCTTCGCCACGCTCAACACGAGCTTGGCGCTGCGCTGCAGCTTCCTCAATCCTCTGCTTCGGCATGCCTGAAACGACAGCCTTAGTCATGCCACCGATGCCTTCAACCTCAGCAATCAGAGTGCGCGCGTGCTCAACGATTGAATTGGTAAGACTCTCGACGTAGTAGCTACCACCCAGTGGATCCACTGTGCGGGTGATCTGACTTTCTTCTGCAAGAATGATCTGTGTGTTTCGAGCCACACGCGCTGAGAACGGTGTAGGTAGTGCGATCGCTTCATCAAGCGCATTGGTGTGCAGTGACTGGGTACCACCCATAACAGCCGCCATCGCTTCAATAGTGGTCCGAACCACATTGTTGTACGGATCTTGTTCTTGTAGAGAGACGCCAGAAGTCTGGCAATGTGTGCGCAGCATAAGCGATGCTGGATTCTGTGGCTCAAACTGGCTCATGAGTTCATGCCATAAGATTCTTGCCGCTCGAAGCTTTGCAACTTCCATAAAGAAGTTCATACCGATGCAGAAAAAGAAGGACAACCGCAGGGCAAACTTGTCGATCTCTTGTCCGGTGGCGATCGCAGCGCGCACATATTCGATGCCATCGGCGAGCGTAAAGGCCACTTCTTGAACCGCATTGGCTCCGGCTTCTTGCATGTGATAACCCGATATCGAAATCGAGTTAAAGCGCGGCATGTTGTGCGCCGTATAGCCGATGATGTCTGCGACGACCCGCATGCTCGGCTCAGGTGGGTAAATGAACGTGTTGCGCACCATGAATTCTTTCAGAATGTCATTTTGGATGGTACCGGCAAGCGCCTTTTGTTCGACACCTTGTTCCTCTGCAGCGACCACATATCCTGCGAGAACTGGCAAAACCGCCCCGTTCATTGTCATCGAAACGGACATCTCATCCAACGGTATGCCGTCAAACAGAATTTTCATATCTTCGACCGAATCTATCGCAACCCCGGCCATACCAACATCGCCTGTGACGCGAGGATGGTCTGAGTCAAAGCCCCGATGAGTTGCCAAATCAAAGGCCACGGATAAGCCCTTCTGCCCGGCAGCAAGGTTTTGCCGGTAAAAAGCATTCGATTCTTCTGCTGTTGAAAAGCCAGCATACTGACGAATAGTCCACGGTCGGTTTGTATACATTGTCGCGCGCGGACCGCGGACGAAGGGCTCTAAACCGGGAAACGTGGACAGATGATTGATCTCTTCAAGATCTTGTTCGGTGTAGAGGGGCTTGATATCTATGCCTTCTGGACTCGACCAGGTGAGGTCGTTGAGTGGCGTGCCACGCAGCTCTTTTTCAGCAAGTCCTTCCCACTGAGCTCGTGAGTCTTCAGACATAATTATCCCCGGAAAGTGAAGCCGGTGATTGTACTAAATCTTGAAAAGGATCGCGCGTCAGCGCGGCCGGGCTGTTATCGAGGGCGGTCGCCGATCAGCGTGACCCGTTCAACGCGGCGCTCAGCACCAACATAATCCGGTACTGCATAATGTTGGGTACATCGGTTATCCCATTGGGCGATGCTGCCGGGTCCCCAATGAAAACGGCACTGCACCTCTGGCAACTTCGCTTGTTCATAGAGTTTCCTCAATAGCGATGCCGATTCCTCCTCTGAACGATTCTCCAATCGCATCGTGAAGTTGATGTTGGCGTACAAAGATCGTTTGCCCGTCTCAGGGTGTGTGCGCACGATCGGGTGCACTTGGTCTGGGTATTTGGCAAACGCCTTTTCTTTCTGCGCTTCGGTCATATTACGAGCAAACGTTTTTGCCATGGAATGAACAGCGTTCAAGCCATCAATTTCGGCTTTCAAATTGTCACTCAGGAGATCGTAAGCGAGTTCCATGTTCGCAAAACAGGTGTCGCCACCCCACTCAGGGATGATTCTTCCGTACAGAATGGAACCCAGAGGTGGACATTCTCTGAACGTCACATCGCTGTGCCATGTTTGTGCGGCAAAGAAATTGTCAGGCTTAGAATGTAGGACGATGATTTCTGGAAACTCACCGTCATTCTCAGTGAAGGGGTGAATTTCGAGCTCACCAAGCGCACGGCCGTAGGCGACGTGCTGCGCTTTGGATAAGTCTTGCTCTCTGAAAAACAACACTTTGTAATCGAGCCAAGCTTGCTTGAGATCAGCTATCAGCTCATCACTCAAACCCCTTAGATCCACTCCAGTGACTTCCGCCCCGATACCACCAGTCAAGGGTGTCACGCGGAGCGTGGCGTAATCAGTTTCTTGTGCAAACGCGACTGACACTTAGCATCTCCCACAGATGGTGCATACTCGCAGCTTAATAGGGCGCGGTACCGCCGTCTACACTGAGCGATGCGCCAGTAATGCCACCCCCTGCTTCAGATGCCAAAAGCACTGCCATGGCTGCGACTTCTTCCACCGTGTTCGGCCTTTTAATGGCTGCATCTTGAGCAAAAAGATCCACCATCTCCTCGAAAGAAATACCCATTGCCTCTGCAGTCGCAGGTCCGTTGTCTTTCACGATGTCCGTGATCACCAGACCGGGGCAGATAGCGTTTACAGTCACTCCCGATGCGCCAACTTCCTGTGCGACAGATTTCGTCATACCATTGATCGCGTGTTTCGCAGTCGAGTAGGCAGTAAAGACCGGCTTGCCAATTTTGCCTTCTGTAGATGAGATGTTGATTACCCGCCCCCATGATTGCGCGAGCATGGGTGGTAACGCACGTCGGGTCCCCCAGAAAGTGGAATAGACGTTCCACTTCATCGTGTCGTCAAAGGTTTTATCACTCAACTCAACTAAGGGCTGCAGATCACCAGCACCTCCGGCGTTGTTTACCAAGATATCTATCTTGCCCAACTGTGCGATCACCCGCGTGCAAACCAGTAACTGCCGCCGCTCCTTTCTCAGGGTTACGTGCCATCAGAGATACTGAACCACCCTCCGTCAGGTAGGCTTCAGCGATTGCGAGCCCTATTCCAGCTGTACCACCGGTTATCGCCGCTACCCTTCCTGCTAACTTGTCGCCCATATCTATCTCCTGATGAATGCCCTCAGTGTACCGCGGTCAATCTTACTCTCGTCAAGAACTCGAGAATTCGGTGCAATTTATTGATTCAGATTGATTCGAAATTCTGGCCAGCGCACAATTCGCGCCCTTGCGAACAGAGGATACGGATTGGCACGACTAATCGGTTGGCGTGAATGGGTCTCCTTGCCTGACCTCGGCATAGACCGCGTCAAAGTTAAAGTAGACACCGGTGCACGGACGTCAGTCCTGCATGCCTTTAAACTGCAGGCTTTTCTCAAAGACGATCAAGAGTGGGTGACGTTCAGTGTCCACCCCTTACAAGACAATACCACCTTGCAAGTCGACTGCACCGCACTGGTGATAGATCACCGCACCATCCGTGATTCTGGTGGCCACGAAGAAACGCGTGTTGTCATAGAAACCCAGGTCGCGGTGGGAGATGAAATCTGGCCGATCGAGCTCACACTAACAGACCGCGAAAACATGGCTTTTCGCATGTTGCTCGGACGTAAAGCGATTGTTAACCGTCACTATGTGGATCCTACCCAATCCTTCTTGTTGTCCTCCCCTGAGTCGACCGATCACGACTATCAAGAGGAAGAATAAGTGCGCCTAGCCATTCTTTCGCGTAACAAGAATCTGTATTCCACTCGCCGTTTGATGGAAGCAGGTCTGCAGGCGGGCCATGATATTCGTGTCGTCGACCATATCCGCTGTTTTATGGATATCACCTCAGACAAACCATCCATCCACTACCGCGAAGAAGAATTCGGTCCCGATCACTTTGATGCGGTCATCCCTCGTATAGGCGCATCGGTCACATTCTACGGTTGTGGCGTCGTGCGGCAATTCGAAATGATGGGGGTCTACTGTGTCAATGAATCGGTAGCGATCACTCGCGCCCGTGACAAACTTCGCTCTCTCCAACTGCTTTCTCGGCGTGGCGTCGGCATACCTGTTACCTCTTTCGCTAATTCTCCGGATGATGTGAAAGGCCTAATCCGCGAAGTCGGCGGCGCTCCACTCGTGATCAAACTTTTAGAAGGCACCCAAGGTATCGGTGTCGTGCTTGCAGAAACTCGTAAAGCTGCAGAAAGCGTGATCCAGGCGTTCATGGGGCTGAACACGGCCATTTTGGTACAAGAGTACATCCAGGAAGCAGGTGGCGCAGACATCCGCGCCTTCGTAGTCGGCGGACGGGTCATCGCTGCCATGAAACGCCAAGCTCCGGAAGGCGAATTTCGCAGCAACCTCCATCGCGGCGGCACTGCGACGTTGGAGCGCTTAACAAAAGAAGAACGTGAGACTGCGATTCGGGCAGCGAGGGTGATGGGCTTAAACGTCTGTGGCGTCGATATACTGAGATCAGGGCGAGGGCCGCTGGTGATGGAAGTCAACGCATCTCCTGGCCTGCGCGGCATCGAAGAAGCCACAGGTCGAGACATCGCAGGCCTGATCATCCGCTTCGTTGAACGCAATGCCCGACCCAACCACACACAAACCAAGGGTCGGGGTTAGCCCTCTAGGGCGATAAGAAGCGCCGCAGCACCGAGAATAGCAAGCAGAGCAAATGTGCCTTGAGCACCTATCAACCTAGGATAGTTCGCTCCGGGATAGCGGGCTAAACCCCAGGCGTGCAGGCCTCTCAACAGTACCAGCGATATACCGCCGCCGTGCACAAACCAGCTGGCCGCGCCCGCGACCTCAACGAGGTAAAGGACAATCAACGTCAGCGGTACGTTTTCAGCAAAGTTCGCTTGAACACGCTCAGCCGCACGCGGTTGCCACTCTGGTAGCGCCTTCGCTCGAAGCCGCACATAAAGAACATAGTTTGCTAACAACACGCTCAAGAGCGCCATGAGCCCTGCATATCCGAGCGTTATCGGTATCACAAGAATAACCCAGCCCCAGTGACGACAACCCCGATGACAACCAGACCAAAGCCAATCCATGCATACTGATCTAACCAAAAACGATTAAAGGCAGCGGCAGATCCTGCTTCAAGCTCTGGACGACTCTTATCAAGTAGACTCGGCCTCGGCGCGACCCATACTATTTGGCTACCGTGCCAAACGAGCCCGAGACCAATGGCAACAAGCAATATCATGACCTAGCTGCCGAAGACCATTTCTTCTTCATACCAGCCCGCCCCGACGACCGCCATGGAGTCATTGTTGGGCATGCGCTGATCCCAACCGTTAGGATCCGATTGATACTCGCCGAGTACACGTTCTGCTTCTTCGGCATCCTCACCTTCAATCTCATAGATCGTCAAATACTCGCTTGGCGGTGCGCCCATAAATCCTTTGGCGGCCTTGAAACACCTAACCGCAGAAATGTTGGGGCAATTGTAAGTATCCTCAATGTGGTTACCCAAATACCATTCGTTAAATGCTTCGACTTTGTCTTTTTTTGGTTCCACAAGTCCTATCAACACCAGCTTCTTAGCCACCGCCTTACCTCGCAATACTCAAACTAGATGAGCGGGCAGCGTAGAGGCTAATAGCTGCTCCAGCAATGGCTAGTTTCCTGTCTTGTCCGGCAGGTAGAATGCAGGGCAACACATATTCCTTCAGTACAGGGAGATCGCTATAGATACAGCAGAACAGCTCGATCGGCTCGGTCGGCTCGGTCGTCTAGAAGACATCGAGGCTATCCGCACGCTCAAATACCGTTACTGTCAGGCTTGTGACGATGACCACAACCCGGCGAAGCTAGGTCCACTGTTTACAGAAGATGCGACTTGGGCTGCTAGCACAATGGGAGTCGCACAGGGACGCGCTGCCATCCAGAAGCTTTTAGGCGATCTCGGACAGAGTGGCACGATACGTAACTCCGCCCACAACGCAATCAACCCCATCATTGCGGTCGACGGCGATGAAGCGACCGGTGAATGGCGGCTCATCATGATCTATACCGGCATCAACCCAGATAGCTCTCTGCACTATTCCCGCATAGTCGGGTGGTACAAAGAGTTGTATCGACGCATCGACGGTCGCTGGTATATTCACAACCTATACTGTGAGGTCGAAGAGGCCTCACCCTACAAACTTGCGCCAGAAGACGCACAGACAAGGTAGAGCCACATGAGTGAACAGACTAATGACATCCAAGAAATACAGACGTTAGCCCAAGTTTATGCGGACGGAGTAATGCAACGTGACGCTGAAATCTGGGGATCTACCTTCACTGAAGATGGTGAGTGGTTCTTGCCAGGGATGGAGGATCCGATCAAAGGTCGCGAGACGCTCAAGGGCTTTTGGACGCAGGTTATGGCAGGTTATCCCAATGTTCTACATTGGGCGCAACCTGGCATCATTAATGTCAACGGTGATCAAGCAACCGCCCGTTTTTACGTACAAGAACAAATTAACGACGCTGAAGGCAACTCTTTCCGGGTCGCCGGTGTTTATAACGATGAACTACAAAAGGAAAATGGTGCGTGGCGCTTCGCGGTTCGCCGTTTTGCATCTATGTATCGTGGCCCCCTAGACTTCAGTGGTGACTGGATCGGCTACCCACGCTAGGGCTAACAGCGCTACCCATTTATACCGGCGCACTGGCTTGCGTTCTGCCACCGTCACAATCGACAATATAAATCGAAAATAAAAAGGCATCTCATGGCTGAACAATCTATTGGACAGAACGAACCGCCCTCCCACCACGGTGGTCTTGAAAACCTGGACACCGAGCACAGCTACTGGATCGATCAGTACGATGGCGCCATCCCCCAAGATCTCGAGGGAACTTTTTTTCGTAACGGGCCAGGGCGACAACGGATCGGTGAGACCAAATACGGCCATTGGTTTGACGGTGATGGCATGCTATGCGCGTTTAGCTTCAAGGATGGCAAGGCGCATTTCAAAAATGCCTACGTGCGAACGCCAAAATACCTCGAAGAAACAGAAGCCCAAGGCATAAAATACCGTGGCTTTGGCACACAAATCCCAGGCGGCTTCATCAAGAACATGGGGCAGATGCCAGCTAATCCCGCAAACACCAACACCGTCTACCATGGCGGTAAGTTGATGGCTCTGAACGAAGGTGGTCATCCGTGGGAACTTGACCCAAAGGACCTCTCAACAGTTGGCGAGTATGACTACGAGGGTGACCTTGCTCGAGGCCAGGTTTTTAGCGCCCATGGTCGCGTCCATCCAAAAACAGGCGATTACTTCAATTTCGGCGCCGGCGCATCTGGCATGGGGCTTAAGGGGCCAAAGCCTTGCTTAAACATCTACCGGATTAACCCCGCTGGTAAAATGATCAACAAAGGTCAGGTCCCGTTAGAGCACTTCCCGTTCTGTCACGACTTTGTCATTACAGAGCACTATGCGATTTTCTTTATCGGCTCGATCGTTTTCAACGGCATGGCAGGCGTCATGCTAGGCACCAAAACGATTTCAGACGTGGTTGCTTACGATGACAGCATCGACATGCAGGTCGTCGTGGTTGACCTCGACACACTGGAAACGGTCAAAACTTTTTCCACAGGGGACGGCGCGATCGTGCACTTTGGCAATGCCTACGAACGTGGCGCAGAGATTGTCGTCGACGGGTGTTACCAAAATGGCTTCGAAGCGAACGCAACATTGGTTGACGTCTTCGCGCCAGAAAGCAAGTTCGCTGGTGGTTGGTACAACCGCTATGTGCTCAACATGGAAACTGGCGTTATAACAAGTGACAGACTGTCAGACGTAAATTGCGAATTTCCAACCTTCAACACGAGCTATGTAGGCAAACCTAACAAGACGACCTACATGGCGTGCTCAGTGGAGAACGGCTACAACGGTTTTTTCAATGGTATTCAACGCATCGATGATGACGGTGAAAACAGTCACTTAACTCTCCCACCTGGCTACTACGGTTCAGAACCGCTATTTGCCCCTGCAAAGAATGCAACACGGGAAGACGATGGTTACCTGCTAGAAGTGGTCTACGACGGATTTGCACACAAGAGTGAACTGCAAATTCTGCGCGCGGACAATATCCACGATCAGGTAGCACGCTTACCATTGCAGCACCACCTGCCACACCAGTTCCATGGCTTCTACACACCTGAAGTATTCGGCTAACAATGTCCTAAGCGCTAGAAGCCATCCCTTAGCGATGGCTTCTAGCGCTACTTCATCTTGTAGCGGATCGGCAGACTCTTTAGGCCACCGACAAAGGTCGATTGCATATACTGTGGCTCTCCTGCCAGCTCGATGTGATCCACTCGCTTGAGCAATTCCTTGAAGAGCGCTGAGATCTCCATGCGTGCCAAGTGCTGGCCAAGGCATACATGACCACCGAAGCCAAAGGCCAGCTGCTTTGCATCAGACCGATCTACCTGAAACTGATCGGGATTGCTAAATACAGATTCGTCTCTGTTCGCCGATGGATACCAGAGGACTACCGACTCACCGGCAGCAATCTTCTGATCGGCTAGAACATAGTCTTCCGTTGCAGTTCTCATAAATTGCCGTACGGGGGTCACCCATCGAATCATCTCATCCACCGCTGTGGGCATTAGACCATCAACGTCTTGGCGCAGGCGCTCGAGTTCTTCAGGATGCTCAAGTAAAGCAAGCAGTCCACCTGACGTAGAAGAACTGGTCGTGTCATGCCCCGCAGTCGCGATGATAATGTAGTAGCCGTTGGTTTCGTGATCCGGAAGCTCTGCACCATCGACTGTTGCGTTCGCTATAACCGAAGCAACATCATCCGTGGGGTTAGCCCGCCGCGCTGCGGTCAAGCCGCGAAAATGTCTTCGAAATCATGGACCACATTCATGAATTCCATCATTTCAAAAGACCTTGTCGTATCTGGATCTGAGCTACCGAATAGTTCTTGGGTGAGCTTGAGCATAAGTGGCTCATCCTCCTCAGGCACGCCTAGAATCGACATGATGACCCTTAGCGGATACCAAATCGCGACATCCTTAACGAAATCGCACTCACCACCAAGCTCGGCTAATCGATCAACATATAGCGTCGCCAAAGCGTCGACCCGTCCCTGCAACTTGCGTAGGTTGCTACCCATAAACCAGCCTTGGGTGAGAACTCGGTACTTCATGTGATCCGGATCATCCATCTGCACGAGTGATCGAACAAGATGCTTGCGCCCTGACATTTGCTCCATCATCGCTTGGATCATGTCCGGACTTAGAATCGGGCGCGGATCATTGATGAAAATCTTCTTGTTTTGTTCGACGGTTTTTATGTCGTCGTATCTCGTGAGGTTCCAAAACGGTTGGAAACCTTCCGGGTCGAGAACTTGCATGGGCGCGTTCTGACGCAACCAGCGAAACTGTTCATGGACCCAGGACTCATTAGCCCACTGCGCAGGATTCACTAAAGCGTTGTCTATTTCCGGAGAAGTCGTGAAAATACCCATCTTTGTTCTACTGTTTTCCGTATGCCACATTTCAATTGGGTCCGAAGTTTAGGTGGTATGCGCTTCGGAATCACCCACGATCTCGTCTATGAAAACGAGCAACCGTATCTTGAGCGATGGATCATTTGGTTTGGCGCAACCGTACGCGTACATTGTTTTCACAAAGGTGATGATGACAGAGCGTTTCATGACCATCCGTGGTGGTTCGTCACCATCCCACTGAGAAGCTATGAAGAGGTCACTCCCGATCTTGGCGTCACGCTGGTGAGACGGGGGAAACCACACTTTCGGCGAGCCCAACATCAGCACATCGTGAGGCTAGCAGGACCTCGTCCAGTCTGGACGTTGATCATTACAGGACGAAAGTGCCAAGAATGGGGATTCTGGCAAGGGCAACAATTCACTCATCACGCTACCTGGCTTGAGCAGGAAGGAGAGGCACTTTGAAATTCGATCCACAAACTAGCTGGTTACCACTTAGGGATAAAGCCGCAACAACTGAGAACCAGCTGCATCGCACACTTCTTGAACAAGTCGCCAACCACATGGAAGCGGAGATAAACGGCCGGTTAGAACCACTCATGGCTACCCTGACTGCGCATCCAAAATATCACTTCTGGCACGTGGGTCCGGAAAATATGATCCTCGATGGCTACGAAGCAGTCTCAGGTTTTTACCAAAACATGTTCGCCAACGAGGGGCAAAACTTCCATGTTATCTGCGAACGAATCATGGTCGATGACACTGGTGTGGTCACAGAAGGCCAGGTGCGGCAGCAGTATAAATCTGATGCGTTACTCGCGATGGGAGTAACGACTGCAAATGGTCAGAAAATAGCTTCGTCACCGCGCTGGCTCTCCAATACCCAGCTCATCACGGTTTGGCCGAACGCAGGAGATGGCAAGCTGATTGGTGAGGACATCTACTTCGGCGAAGATCCAATGACAACGCTTATGCCATTTACAGAGGATGCCTAGTGAGCCCGGAAGTAGAAATCGCCCACGCTGCACGCGAGGAGATTGAGCTCGCGAGTCAAAACGCCGAGCAAGACTGTCGGCTACCGACCGAGCTCATCCGAAAACTTGGCCAGAAAGGTCTCTTTACGATGATGATCCCTACCGATTATGGGGGGACGCAGCGGGAGCCGCAGGAAAGTCTCGATATGATCGAAGCACTTGCCTATGCCGACAGCGCAGTTGGCTGGTGCGCAATGATCTATACGACTACCGCGCTCCTCGGTTCATTTCTACCCGAACGCTGGGCGCGAGAGATTTATGGTATCAACGAAAGCGGTGGCACCTATGATTGTCCTATCGGCGCTGGAGCTGCAGCACCGAGCGGTCGCGGCAAGGTTGTTGATGGTGGCATTAGCGTCACCGGCCGTTGGGCTTGGGGTTCTGGCTCTCATCACGCGGACTGGATTTGCGGAGGCGCGCTGATCGAAGAAGAAGATGGCGATGTTCGTCGGCATGCCAACGGCGAACCCGCGGTCTACGTCATGTTCTTCAAACAGGAAGAAGTGCAGCTTCACACCAATTGGAATCCGTCGGGCCTACGCGGGACAGGCAGCGTTGACTTCGAAGTCAGGGACGTTTTCGTTCCTGAGGCACGCTGGACGGTGCTGGGTGCATCCCGAAGGCAAGTCGACGCACCACTTTATCGATTCCCGTTCTTTGGTTATTTTGCCGCTGCGGTCGCTTCTGTACCGCTAGGTATTGCTCGCCGCGCGATAGACGACTTTGAAACACTCGCTCGCGCTAAGGTCCCGACCGCGAATAAGTCAACGCTAAGTACTTCCTCTATTACCCAAATCGAATTTGGCCAAGCTGAATCGCTTGCTCAAGGTAGCGCGCACTACTTGCGTAGTGTCGTGCAACAAGCTTGGCAACGGATCAACTCAGATGGCAGCGCCACGCTTGAAGATCGCAGAGCACTGCGGCTAGCAGCGTCCCAAGCGACCCTAATGGCCACTCAAGCCGTTGATAAGTTGTACAACGCTGCAGGTGGGTCAGCTCTGCAGGGTGATGTCTCGCTACAAAAACACTTTCGCGACATACACGCAGCAACCCAACATCGAATGGTCAGCCCAGAAATCCTTCGTATGGCAGCGGCTGTTCGATTGGATGATCAACCGGGCCAGCTATAGCTGGCCAACTACTCTTTCGCCCAGGGCGCGCGCTGTCGCTAACTCAGCTTCAGTCACGGCATCGGGGTTCATTGCGGTAATACCTGCCCCAATATAGTACCCGTTTACTTCCTGAACCCCGCCGCCCGTACCGACCCAAAGCATGCCCATTTGCATGGCAAAGGTGAAAATGTCTTGAAGGGAGTTAAGTTTGTCTCCCGACGTCTTAGCAGAAACAGTGAAAGCCGCCGCGTATTTGCCGTTCCACGACTGCTGATACCACCGTGGCACGGTCGCATCGAAGAAGGCCTTCAGCTGTGCTGACACCCCGCCCATATACGTGGGCGTACCAAAGATAATAGCGTCACATTCATCTAACTGTGCAAGACATTCATCGCCACTCCATCGCCCTTCCACAATTTCACGACCTTCGATTTTGTGTAGCAGTACCTCATTTCCCGATGCCTCAACACCTTGGACAACTGCGTTGGCAAATTCGGTTGTCGTCCCACCGCCAGAGTAATAGACAATTCCTATCCTGCTCATGTTTGTTCTCCCGTATTCATGATCCTCGCATCCCACCAGTTAACGCCAACCAGACCGATCACCACAACAATCCCTATACTACGGAGCCAATCTGCTGGTACCAGCAGACAAACGATCGCACCAAACCCGACAGCCATCCAGGGAAGGGAAACCTCTTTAAAGAGGAAGCGTTCGCTTAACATTGCAATAGTGACGACCATCGCGAGCGCAACCAAGCCAGCAAACAGAACATCAACCCAACTGTTTTCGCCGGTCAACAACAGTGGCGTATAGGCCATCATCAAGGGAATCACAAAAAGACCGTTGGCGAGCTTAAAGGCTTCTACTGCTGAACGCATTGGCGGCGCCCCAGCGACACCCGCACCAGCGAACGCAGCGAGAGCAATAGGTGGGGTCACATTGGACGTTTGTGACAGCCAGAAAATTATCATGTGTGCCGAGATCAAGGCGAGCCCTAACTCTTGCAACGCAGGTCCAGTCATCACAGACAATACTATGTATGCAGCCGTGGCTGGGAGTCCCATACCTAGCACCAGAGCTGCGATCGCGACCAAAATAAGCGCGAGCCACAAGTGTCCGCTACTCAAGGCAACGACAGACTCTGTAAACTGCAAACCCACCCCTGTTTGACCAATGGTGCCCACGACAATACCGGCGACAGCACACGCGACAGAAATCGGAACAGCCATCGTTGCACCTTGATGCAACGCCTTGCCAAGAGCTGACCAGGAGATCCGTGTGTGACTGCGCAGAAGACTCGCTGCCACGACAGCAGCGCAACCACTCACACCGACCAGCAGTGGCGAGTAGTTCCACAACAATAATGTGGTGATCAACACCAAAGGTAGCAGGAAGTGCACGCCATCCTTCATCACTTCCCGTGCGGGAGTCGTATCTGTCATCCCAGTAAAGCCAGCTTTTACCGCCATGATATGCACGTACAAGAGCACCGATGTGAAATACAGCAACGCTGGAACGAGTGACATCCAGACGATGTCGCCGTAGGGTGTTTTGGTAAATTCGGCCATTACAAACGCGCCCGCACCCATGATTGGCGGCATGATCTGACCACCCGTCGAGGCTGCCGCTTCAATCCCTGCGGCTTGGGTTGGCTTGTACCCGAGTTGTTTCATCATCGGGATTGTCAGCGACCCCGTTGTCACGGTGTTTGCGATCGCAGAACCGGATATCGAACCCATGGCAGCGGAAGCAATGACACTTGCCTTTGCGGGCCCACCTCGATAACGACCCGCTGCGGCAAAGGAGAGATCAATCAAAAACTTGCCAGCGCCAGTTGCTTGAAGAAATGCACCAAAAAGAACGAAGCTGAACACAGCCCCCGCAGCGATACCGATGGGCGCACCGTAAAGCCCGGCACTGGTGAATATTTGGAACCGAACAATTCGCTCAAAGCTAAAACCGCGCGTCGCGAGCACATCTGGCAGGTAATTCCCGAAGGCGCCATACAAAACAAAAGTGACGCCAACCAACATCATTATCGTGCCGACGGAGCGCCTGGCCATTTCAAGTGTTGCGGCAATGATGACGACGCCAGCGAAAAAATCCGTTGCTGCGAGCCCAAAGAGAAGATGATCCAAGCCTTGGTAATCGAACGCCAAGACACGACTTCCCGCCCAAAGCACGGCGCAGGCGACGACGACATCTAACCAACGCCACAGACCAGGCAGCGGGTAGATAAGGAAGCCAATTACCAGAATCCATGCGAGGTGAATGGGTCGAAAGTACGTTGCAGGTTGGAGTCCCAATATTTCCTCAAATGGGAGTACGCCTGGTGGTATGAAGCCAACCACTGGCTGCCAAATCTGGAAAATGGAAAGCGTAACGGCCAACACAAACACGAGCCGGCCGGCTGGGTGTGTCTCCCGTCCTTCAGTCATCTGTAGGTCTAGAACATGGTTGACTTGGATCTTTAACATACGCCAATGTTCCAGGATGCAATGGAACCGCTGCTAGCTGGTGAATATTCTCGAGCGTCATTGCACGCGCAACCTGTGACACCTTCAAGAGCGCATCTCGATGGCTGTACATCGTACAAGTAAGTTCAAAGGCTAATTCTTCGTTCATATCCTCATGCACAACGACAGCACTCCATATTCCCAACGCTTGTACATCGTGGTCAATCTTGTCATACGTACCGCCGGGGATCACATAACCACCATAGGCCGGAAACTTTTTCTTAAGAGTCGATAGGTTCTCATCGGTTAACGCCACCAAAACTAGGTCTCGTGTTACTGCCAATTCAGTCACCGCCGCTATACCAAGCCCGCCAACGACGAAGCCAGCGTCGATGGTTCCATCTTTAAGCGCAGAAGTAGTTTCACCAAAACTTAAGTATGCGGGAGCAATGTCTGCGAGAGATAAGCCCAGCCCGGTAATAACATTTTCTGCAGCGACAGCAGTACCGGAACCAGCCGCGCCTAGAGACACGCGCTTACCAGCAAGATTCGCAACGGTCGTGATGCCATTGCCTTCTAAGGTGAGCAAGTGAACGATGTTTGGGTAGGCGGTGAAAAGCACCTTCAGAGGAAGCGGCTCTGTGAATTTACCTTGACCTAAGTAGGCGTCGGTGACGACATCGGCCATGGCAATACCGAGCTCACTCTCGTGACGCGCAACTTGGATCACATTGGTGACGGATCCACCAGTCACTTCAGCTTTCGCATTGACGTGTGGGAGCGTTTTCGACCATATCGAAGCCATGCCGCCTCCAAAGGGATAGTAGAGTCCGGCGGGCCCCCCAGTTGCTATCGCGAAGGTGCCTGGCCTTTGTATATCGGATTCGCTCGTACATCCGATCAGCAGCGCAGCAACTCCAAAGGATACTAAATAGTTATAACTCATCAGCAAGACGCCACGCTTCAGCATAGGGTTTCCGAGCCAAATACAACAACACACCACCGACGATACCAAAAACAGCACAGACCGTGATGATGGAATAGCGCACGCCGCCAACATCCGGAAAAACCACCTCGTTGAAAAAACCAGCCATCGGCGGTCCCAAGAGATTTCCGATCGACACCACGAACAAGTAGATAGCCGCAACTTGCGCGTGTATCCGTGCAGGCGCTATTACAGGCAGAGAGCCGTTGGCAAGTCCAAAAGGGGCGTTCACAAAGATCATTGCAGGGACATACAACAAATAGGCAATCGTCTCATTTGGCGCAAATTGAATCGCGATTATCGAAGGTACAGCAAGGCAGCCAGTAACCATGCCTGCCACGATATTCCCATCTCGCCGGCCGCGGGATGTGAGCCAACGCGCATACATCGCAGCCAAGACGGGACCGATCGGTCCTGTGACCAAAAATATCCACCCAAAGTTCTGAGCGGCTGTTGATGCTTCCATTCCGTGGACTCTGACAAAATAGGAAACGCTCCAAAAAACGAACGCATAACCAAGAAGCGCAAATGATAAAAAGCCGAAGTGGTGCAGAAAAAGTAATCTAGCATTCGTCCGATAAAATTCCTTCAATGTGGCGATGGAATTCTCAGCTGACGGAGCAGATCTCCGTTTTGGCTCTCTAAGAAACAGGAAAGCTGCAGCAAGCAACAGTCCCGGCAATCCGACATAGATAAACGTCTGTTGCCATGGCGCAATGTCACCAACGAAAGGGATATGCATCGGCTCACCACCCTGGACAAGCTCGAGAACTACGCCACCAATGATGAACGCAAGACCTGAGCCCATGACGGCTGCAGTCTGGAATACCGAAAGCGCCAAGGGCACTTCTTTGCGCGGAAAAAGATCTCCTACAATGGAGACGGTTGCTGGTCCGAGGGACGCCTCACCCACCCCAACACCGACCCGCGCTGCAAGAATCTGCCAGTACTGGCGCGACAAGCCACACAGAACAGTCATGATTGACCAGAAGAATATTCCAGTCGCGATGATGTGTTTTCGAGATTTCTGGTCCGCTAGGAATGCGATCGGCCATGCAGCCAGTGCATAGAACACAGCGAAGACTCCATACAACCAGCCCACTTCGGTATCGGAGATACCGAGGTCTGCCTTCATCGGCTCAACAACAATCGCGACGACCTGCCGATCAACAAAGCTGACGATCGAGGCCAACATCAAAAGACCAAGAACCGCCCACGGTTTCCAATTCAAAGCAGTTGTATCCCGCCCACGAAACCCCGTATGTTACGTTAAAGCAGTGGGACTATGACAAGATAAACGTCGACGTTAAAAGGGGACCGACTATGCGCGTGATACGAGTTGTTACATTGATGCTACTCAGCCTCACTATGGGAAGTGTGTGGGCCGTGGGTGAACCGGCAAGAATGAGTAAAGCCGACTACGACGAGATGATGCAGAGCATTTCCAACTGGGGTCGGTGGGGGACAGATGATGAACTGGGCACCCTTAATACGATCACCCCCGAAAAACGAGCTGCCGCGGCTAAGCTGGTTACTGCGGGTGTCACGGTTTCGATGGCACTGGAACTTAACAAGGTGAAGGACGATCTGAATCAGAACCCGTTCGAACATACTCTAACCACATCGGAATTTGCCGGTCATCAGGTTGCAGGTGATGCATACGCAGTCGACTACCACGGCTTTGCGCACTCACATATGGACGGCCTCCCTCACTTTGCACACAAGGGTAAATTCTACAATGGCGTGCCGTACTCCGCTGCAAAACCCGACGGCGCTGAGCGTCTAGGTATACACAACGCTGGCGTAAATGGAGTATTCACCCGAGGCGTGCTCATCGACATGCCTCGCTATCTCGGCAAAGAGTGGATGGAACCTGGCCATGCCATCACAGTCGCCGACCTCGAGGCCTGGGAGAAAGCGTCTGGTGTCACCGTCTCGGCAGGCGACGTACTTCTAATTCGTACAGGACGTTGGGCGAAGATCGCCGCAGAAGGTCAATGGAATTCCCTCGAAAAAGCGGCCGGCAGTCACGCATCGATTGCTCGCTGGCTCAAAGATAGGGACGTCGCGGTCATAGGTTGTGATGGCGTATCAGATGTTATGCCATCTGGCGTTGAAGGCCTTGTCAATCCTTTGCATGAGCTGGTCTTGGTCGCCCTTGGTATGCCGATTCTCGACAATCTTGACCTCGAAGCGGTTGCATCTGAAGCCGCACAGCGCGACCGGACAACGTTTCTATTTGTCGGTGCGCCACTACGGGTCAAAGGTGGCACGGGATCTCCACTGAATCCACTAGCAGTTTTCTAACACCTCTAGTCTGTTGGTTTGCGCAAATGTCCGTAAAGGAGCTCTTCGACAAACTCAACACACTTGAACTGTTGTAGCTGCGCATCAACCCCAACCCTACGATAGAGGGTCATCGACATCTGCCAAGGTGCTGTATACGTCTGCGCATCTTCAATCTTGACGTCGTAACGCATCGTGTGATCACTTGTTGGCGTGAAGCGTTCGACTACTTTCATTGACGCACTGTGATGATTGCCTGCGCGATCGAGCCACGTGGAATCGTTTTGGCCAGTCACTTCTATGACTAAGGTATCCCCGTCCCAATAGCCATACGACTGGCCCATCCAAGAATCTACCGGCGCTTCACCTGGATCCTCCAAGTAAACGTTCCTCGCCGCACCGGCATATTCGTAGGAAAAGAAGATAGCCTCTTCACTGTGCACTATCTGAAACGGATGCGGCATATAGTTCGCGCGCGGGATTCCAGGTAGGTAGCACTTGATTTCAGGATCTCGGTTCAACCAATCAGCCCGGTTCTCATTTCGCAATTTCAGAGCCTCAGGCTTATAAGGAATTTGACCGCCAACCACAACTCCAAAACCTGCTGGTACCGCACCCACTGCTCCTAAGGGCACCAATTCAGGTGCTGGTATTTGCTTTAGATTTCCGGCAACCAATTGCATCCCCGCCCTTGCCGAGTGAGGCTCAACATCGAAATTGGCGCGGTTGAGCACCTGCCAAACTCCGTTTAGGTTCGGTCGATCGCCAGGACCTCTTGGCGCGACATAGTTGGGTGCGACAGAGTTGGGTGCGACAGAGTTGGGTGCGACAGAGTCGTTCGCCGCACTCAAAGAACAAAAGCTGAGCAACAGGACAACAGCACTAAAACGCATAGTAGCCCCCATCTATCAAGAACGTCTCCGCAGTGTGGTAAGAGCTTGCTGTACTCATGATGTAGATCGCGAGCGCAGCAAAATCATCAGGCTGCCCCCAACGACGAGCCGGGATGCGCTTGGACACGTTCACCACAAACTTATCGTTAGCAAAAGTGCCTTCTGTCATCTCTGTCTCTATCCAACCGGGTAAGATCGTGTGCGCGGTGACGTTGTATCGCGCATACTCAACGGCGAGCGCCTTTATCATCGAAACCAGCCCTCCCTTCGTTGCTGCATAGTGCTCTCCGCGAGCCTGGCCGGAAATCGCGGCGAGGCTTGCAGTACCGACAAGGCGTCCAAACGCATCCCCTGCGGCGGCACGTTCTCGCATGTGTTGGGCTGCCGCTCTAAATGTGTAGAACACACCAGACTGATTAACGCTGATAATCTGGTCCCACTCTTCCTTGGACATCTCATCGAACGCTGTACCGCGGCCACCAATACCTGCGTTGGCGAAACAGCCGTCGATCCGGCCGTGCTCAGCGAGCGTCGCGGCAAACTGCTTATCCACCTGGACCTCATCCGACACATCACACACCCAGGCACTCGCTTTTACACCAATTTTGTTGAGCTCAGCTAACGCAGCACTATTTTTATCTGGATTCGTTCCCCATATGGCAACTTCTGCACCGGCTTCGGCTAATCCGAGCGCCATACCCAGCCCGATACCCCCATTGCCGCCAGTAATCAGTGCTACCCGCCCAGTCAAATCAAATGGCTGAAACATATTCCCCCCGGAAAGTTCAATTTAGTTTATTCGTCCGCGAAGATATCAATCTCAACACGGTTATTCGTGTAAGCCGCGGCATTCCACTCACCAGCCGAAGCGGTGCGCTGTGGGTATTCCACTCGCTCGGTCGACTCAATGCCGTTGAGAGCAACCAACTCTATGCGCACGTCCTCATCTAACTGATCGGTGTACAACCGCGAAAAAGGAACTGTCAGCCTGTCACTCACGCGGGAAGAATTCTCTTCAGGATGCCCGATATAGTCGCACTCAAGGACAAGCTTTTCTGGAGACGCGAGCTGATAGCCACCACCACCATCATAGTCGAGACAAAACTTGCCAACAAAGCTCGTCAACACAACCCGCCCGGCAAAGTCTAGATCGTTTAGGTGTCCAACCAAATCCGTCATCTTGTTGCGCAAGGCAATCCCAAACGAAGGTTCAGCAAGATCTGTTGCGTTGCCTTCATTGATCGCCCACTGGATCGCATTGATTGCCCCTTGCCGCATGCTCTGACCAGTGGCGCCATACTGCACGAGCGCCTGTTCTAATGCGGCTACTTCTGTTTCCACATATGCAGCCTGCTCAACCTCCATCGTCTGCAGTGCATCGATCACCTCATCGCGTTGAACCTTGAACTGGTAAGCAAAAAAGAAGGCAACGACACAGAACGCCATTAAGGCAAAACTAAAGGTTCGATTGCTTGTGCGGGAAGGTTCATCTGCTTGGTCCGCGATAAGCTCTTCAGCTCGCGCCTGCTCGAGGACGATTTCTTTGGCAACTTCCTTTGCAAAGGTTCGTTGACTGCGCAGAATATCGGAACGCAATGTAAGGTGTTGATCCTCAAGAATCCTCGTCACCAAATTCTGTACGGAGATTCCCAGTGCTTGTTCTTCAACATCTCGGCTATCGTGATCGGAGTCGATCTCTTGTGTGCGCCGTTCTGTAACAAGCCCAAGATCCGCTAACGTTTCAAAGAGCTGGTTGGCTTCAACATTTTTTGCCATGACGCCGACTGCGCCTAAGGCCCGCGCCTGGCCAACATAGACCTCACCTTCACGCGTGGTGTACATCATGACTGGGATAGTTGCGGTCTTGGGGTTGGCCTTTATAGCAGACACAGCCTCTAGGCCATCCATACCAGGCATTGTGTGATCCATGAAAATCACATCAGGTTGATTTTTCTTAAGGAAATCTAACGCTTCTTCGCCCGAAGAGCACAACGACACTTCAAGTCCTTGTTCTTCGAGTGATTTCTTGAGCGCTACTCGCGCGGATCGAGAGTCATCGACTACTAGAGCGTGATTGATCGGCATACTGGACCTAACAATGACCCCGCAAAATACTTCATGGAATGATACCGCTGAAGTCTACCGCACACGCAGAGCGATGCGAGAAAAGTGTGACCGGTTTAGCAGTTGCTATGACGAGTACAGACTACTTATCTCCCAACGAAGCCCTGTGTCGACAATGTCGGCTCGAACCGTCATGAGATTTTGTTGAGCCATACCGAATCCTGCGAAAAGCTCAGACCAAGCCCTGAGCAATACGTCCCGCTCAGCGCCTTCCATCCCTTTGGTGATACCCAAGTTTTGATGATCAAAGCTGACCGGTTCGGTGCCAACTTGCGTCGTTGTCACAACCGGCTCCACAGAATCACCCATCGCGAGAAACAATATTTGCATTAGCTCACTGAGGTCAGTTTCTGATGCAATCGACACCTCTAAATCATCTGCCAGCTCTTGCGCATATTGCAAACCGATCAGGCGAGCCGATCGCTGTGTGAGTTCCGCTACTTGGTCGCGCGCGAGAAGGTTCATCAGCTGGCTGACGCCGTTGCGCACATATTCGACCGCATAGTTCCTATTGGCCTTTGCCAGTCGCTCACTATTCCACTCCGCGATCGGAGGTATCGGCTGTTCGCTTGCATCGAACCGAGGTGGTTTCTCATCTTTGGCAAAACGCAAGCGCTGCTCGGGCGTCAGCTCGTCATCGTATTCGTAAAAGTAACCACAGAGCCCGAACTCACCCGTCATGTCTTCGGACACACACACAAACCCAAGCCGTGGATTGCCTAGCGAAACCCCATTGTGTGCATACCAGCCAGACAAAAAACCGAGACTCGCTGATCGAGGCATGCCACAGACTGTTGGTCCGGCAAACATCCAACGTGGATAGCGGAACCGAACCCACGCCTTGCGATCCGATTCATACATGTATTCCACAGGAACACCACCCACGCCGTTGGAAAGCACATGATATTTGGCACAGGCGACAGCATGAGGTAAGTCCGTTAATCCGAGCTTGCCAAAACTCGACAAGAACTTTTCTTCATGCTGACGGCGAAACAAGCGAAACATCCACTCGCCTACCACCTCCGGCCCCTCATTTGAGGCAACCATCAGTTGCAAGCCCAGGAAGTAGGCGTGATGTAACTTGGCGACCGCCTCGTAGGCGGCAAATTCAGGTTTGGTCAATCGGTGTGCTGGCTCTATTAGGAACGACTTGCCATGCTCGCTCATGTAAGTAGTAAATGACAAACTTTAGTACGAATTCGATGCCACCGATAAGCGCGGCAGCGTCTAGGCTACCTGTCACAAGATACGCGATGACCGAAGTCGTCAGCGTTGCAACGATTCGCCAAGACAGCGCCTTGGCGAGGCTGCGAATGTGAGAATCAGCTGTCATTGTTGCTCCATCAATTCAACAACTTGAGCTACGCACTCTTCGAGGGTTAAGTCCCCAGTTGACAGGGAAAGTTCTGCTTGACGAGGCGCTTCGTATGGCGAATCAATACCCGTAAAGTTGGGGATCTCTCCACGTCGTGCCTTTTTATACAGACCCTTGGGATCCCGTTCCTCCGCGGTCTCAAGAGGTACATCAAGATAGATCTCAACAAACTCATCCTCCTCGAACAGAGCACGCGCCATGTCACGCTCGGATCGAAACGGTGAGATAAAGGCGGTTAGGACGACCATACCCGCCTCGACCATGAGTTTCGCGACCTCAGCAATTCGCCGTATATTCTCAACACGATCGGCATCGGTAAAACCAAGATCTTGATTTAGCCCGTGACGGACGTTGTCGCCATCTAATGTGAAGGTTCTGATTCCTTTGGCAAAGAGCGCTTGCTCAACTGCGTTCGCAACTGTGGACTTTCCAGACCCAGACAAGCCTGTAAACCAGAGCACCTTGCCTTTGTGACCATTTAGCTTGGCGCGTGCCGCCTTATCAACATTGTGCGCATGACGGTGAATATTCTGCGCGCGCCTGAGTGCATAGTTAATCATCCCAGCACCGACGGTCGCGTGCGTGTACCGATCGATCAGCACAAAACTACCCAGAGCCTTGCAGTCGTCATACGACTCAAAGGGTACGGGTTGGTCAAAGCTCAACGTCACTCGACCTATATCATTGAGATCAAATTCTCGGCTCGATAGTTGTTCCAGGGTGTTGATGTTGTAGCGATACTTAATGTCTGAAATCGTCGCGTTGATACGTGTGGTACCAAGCATTAACCAGTAACTGCGGCCGATGTAGCCTTGTTCCTGATCCATCCACACGAGCGATGCATCAAACTGATCCGAAACTTCGCACGGCGACTCCGCAGAGACAATGACATCACCTCGCGACACATCCACCTCTCGATCGAGTACAAGTGTGACCGCCTGTTCAGCTTGGGCACGCGGCAACTGATCATGATAGAGAACAATATCTTGTACTTTGGCATTTTCACCAGACGGCAGGATCCGAACGTCGTCGCCAACCTCAACGGCGCCAGCAACAACAGTTCCAGAGAAGCCGCGAAAGTCTGAATTGGGTCGATTGACCCATTGCACCGGAAAGCGAAAGGGCAAAGATGTGTCGAAAGAACTGACGTCCACAGTCTCCAAAAACCCCAACAATGTCGGGCCGCTATACCAGTGAGTGTGTGCGGATCGCTCGATCACGTTGTCACCTTTTAGCGCAGAGAGCGGAATCGCCGTAATGTTCTTAAATTTCAAGGCTTTAGCGAACTCTTGATAGTCGGTAACGATCTCGTTGTAGCGCGTTTCGGAATAGTCCACTAAGTCCATTTTGTTCACGGCAAGGACAACATTGCGAATCCCTAAAAGCGACGTTATGAACGAGTGGCGACGTGTCTGCGTGAGCACGCCATGCTCAGCGTCCACCAAGATAACGGCAACATCCGCCGTTGACGCCCCTGTCACCATGTTGCGGGTGTACTGTTCGTGCCCGGGTGTATCTGCGACGATAAACTTACGGTGATCGGTTGCGAAGAAACGATAGGCAACATCGATGGTGATTCCCTGCTCGCGCTCGGCTGACAAACCATCCACCAGAAGCGCAAAGTCGATATCTCCACCTTGCGTACCGACGCGTTTGGAATCTTGTTGCAACGATGCAACTTGGTCTTCGAATACTAGTTGCGCCTCATACAGCATGCGCCCGATCAGTGTACTTTTGCCATCATCGACGGACCCACACGTTATAAAACGCAACAGATCCAGATTGGCTTGCGCATCAATATAGGTTTGCACGCGACCTTCGAGCTCTTCTTGCGTTAGTTGTTCCGCCTCACTCATTAGAAGTAGCCCTCTTGTTTTTTCTTCTCCATCGATCCGGAACTATCCGAGTCGATGGCGCGTCCTTGCCTTTCACTTGTTCTACTCTGTAGCAACTCAAGGACAATGGAGGACAAAGAATCTGCTTCTGAATCGATTGCACCGGTCAGGGGATAACAGCCCAGCGTACGGAATCGAATTCGTCTGGTTTCAATGCTCTCACCAGGCAGTAAGCGCATCCGATCATCATCGACCATCATCAACATGCCCTCGCGCTCAACAACCGGCCGCTCGGCTGAAAAGTAGAGTGGCACGATAGGAATATGCTCTCGATAGATGTATTGCCAGATGTCGAGTTCGGTCCAATTGGAGAGCGGGAAAACACGAATACTCTCACCTTGGCTTTTATAGCCGTTGTAAAGGTTCCAGAGCTCAGGTCGCTGGCTTTTCGGATCCCAGCGATGGCTTGAAGAACGAAAGGAAAAGACTCTTTCTTTCGCGCGACTCTTTTCTTCATCCCGACGTGCGCCACCAAAAGCGACGTCGAAACCATGTTGATCAAGCGCCTGCTTCAATCCCTGAGTCTTCATGACGTCCGTATGCAAGGCACTTCCGTGGTCAAACGGATTAATGTCTTTTGCAATTCCTTCCGGATTGATGTGCACGATTAAATCCATACCCACTTCTTCCGCCATCTTGTCGCGGAATTCATACATCGCTTGGAACTTCCAGCGGGTGTCGACGTGCATGAGGGGAAAGGGTGGCGGACTCGGGTAGAACGCCTTACGGGCTAAGTGCAACATCACTGAGCTATCCTTGCCAACGCTATACAACATGACAGGATTTTCTGCCTGAGCGGCTACTTCGCGCATGATGTGAATGCTCTCGGCTTCCAATCGATCTAGGTGCGTGAGCTCATCAGTTGAAGCCGTGAAGCGCTCGGGATAACTCGCAAAAACCTCATTGTCACGATAGGCCGTTAACGCGAGCGTTAGTGTATCGCCATTACCAAGTGGGATTTGGTGTCCATCGTGTTTACGCACCAAACTACGGCACAGCGCCGTGATCTCACCTGTGGGAAAGACGATCGCCGATTTGCCTGTACAGAGTTTTTCGAGTTCTACCTCAAGCCGCTCAACATCCATCGGTCCGTCCACAAATCGCCAACGGCGACCCATACGACCATCGTTGACCATGAGGCATCGAGCTTCTTCGGTCTCGACATACTGCACAACGAAGAGGCTATGTCGTTTGCGCTTTGCTTCTTCTTCAAGCGAAGAACCCACCAGCTGTACGATGGGTCGACCTAGCTCGTCCCCAACCTCAGACCATTTAGTCGGACGTGGCAACCAGGCCGCTTTTTCCAATAAGCGCTCGGTAGCTCGTACATTTTCTACCGAGCCCTGATTGGTCAGATGTTCGTGGACACTTTGTGTATCCCAGTAAGTGCCGTTCTCTATGTTGGTCAGCGGTAGCATAGTGCGTTATACGTGTCGTAAAACGCAATACTACCTGTTCAATATAGGTTATCGTGAGACTAATTTGTTATATGGATGTATAGATTGAATTTATTGCAAATCACGACAATCATGCAACCGCCCTCGCGATCTCACCCCATCTGCCTAAATTCGCGGGATTCCGACCCAGATCTTCAGCGGTGAGATACGTGACGATCCGGCTGGCAACCCCTGCATAGCGGCCTTTCAAGGCATCGGCCATATCATCCCAACTGGCAACAACGGCAAAATGCTGCAAAATATCGTCGCTAATCAAATCTGCCATCCCGCCCATATCGCCAGCTTTCATCTTGGCGCCGAGCTCTTGAGTGAGACCTGTAAAACCCAGATCGTCGAACTGAAAAGCGTAATTAGGCGTAGAACCATAGAAGGACACTTGAGTACGAGCACGTTTGAGCATATTTGCTTGCTCCTCTGGCGAGTCTCCAGCAACCGCAAATACGGGGATTATCAGATCGATATCGCTGGCTGAGCGCCCTGCCTTGCTCGCGCCTTCTGCCACAGCAGGTTCCAGACGATTCTTTATATAAGGCATCGAATGCATCGGATGAACATGAATACCATCGCAGAGTTCTCCAGCAAGTCGACACATATGCGGACCCACAGCCGAAATATCAATCTTGATGTCCTCATACTCGTGCCTTGCTGGCGACCAAGCTGCCGGTAGGTACGAAAGGTTGTAGTAAGGCCCTTCATGGCTGAGCTTTTCTTCACCGCGGAACGCCCGCACACATGCGTTGAATGCCCCGACATAATCCCGCATCTGTGGTGCTGGCTTGTCGAACGTTGCACTGTAACGACGAACTACGTGGCCTTTAACCTGACTGCCAAGTCCCAATCGAAAACGCCCTCCTGTGTTGGCGGCCAACTCCCACGCAAGCTGCGCCGAGATCATCGGGCTACGCGGAAACGCAACTGCGATGCCCGTACTAAATTCGAGCGTCGATGTTGCCATCGCGGCAGCGGCGATGGACATCCAAGGGGTCTGACCTGTTTCGGTAAAAAGCATCCCACCAAAACCCTGGTCTTCAAGGTTCTTTGCGAGCGCGCCACTCTTAGCCCACTCCAAACCGCCCACCATCAAATCAAATTTCATTTCTTGGCCTCCTTACTTGTTCTCTTATCTCAACCTATACCTCAAGCCTCACTCGGGCGACGAATCCATTTGCTGGTTTGGGAGACATCTTCAACTGCCCCACCCGCCTTTTGCCAGCCGTTGAAACCAACCTCTAGATGCGCAACGTCTTTAAAACCCATGTCTTCGAGCGCCAGCGACGCATAAACGGATCTACCACCGCCCGCACAAAAGACGACGATCGGTGTGTCTTCTTGAAAATACTCTCGGTAGTAGGGGCTGGAAGGATCTGCCCAAAACTCTAACATGCCGCGCGCGACGTGCTTGGCTCCGGGGATCGTACCCAGATCTACAACTTCCTGTATCTCGCGCAAGTCGACGAGCAAAGTCTCACCTGATGCGACACTCGCCATCAGCGATTTAAGCTCATCGACACTCATATTCTTTATCCGCTCCTTGAGCGCTGTCGTCTCCGCAAAAACGTTCTTTATCGCCATACCTATCTCCTGTACTACGTTCTTAAATTCTTAAAACCCTGTCACCAAACCTTCTTTGCGATGATCAGATGCACCCACGTAGCCTTCCGCCATCCGATGGATTAGCTGCGCACCACCGAAGGTGCTTTCCATCGGATCGTACTTAACTTGATGGCCTTTGGCTTGAAGTGCTTCAAGCACTGACGGATCGAAACCTGGTTCCAAGCCGAGAGTAAAATCTGGATACACATGCCAACGGGGTGCATCACTCGCCGCTTGCGGATTCTGCCCGTGATCAAACATGCGAGTCACCATCTGAACGTGGCCTTGGTGTTGCATGTGCCCACCCATGACGCCAAAGCTCATCAATGGCTGCTCATCTTGGGTGACAAAGCCGGGAATGATGGTATGAAATGGTCTTTTACCCGGTCCGACACAGTTTGGATGGCCTGGGTCAAGCACAAACCCTGACCCTCTGTTTTGCATTGATATACCCGTTCCTGGGATCACGACACCAGAACCGAAGGCAAGAAAGTTCGACTGAATATATGAAACCATCATGCCGTCCGCATCCGCAGTCGTTAAGTACACAGTATCTTCACTGATGGGCAGAGAAACCGGCGGCAGGCTTCCTGCTCGATCGGTTATCTGCGCCGCCGCGCGCTCAAGGGAGCCGGGTGCCAACAACTCTTCTGGGGTCAGCAACATCGCGCGTGGATCTGCGAAATGCTCAAAAGAGGCACCAACCGCAATTTTCATCGCCTCCGCTTGTTGATGTACCCACGCAGCGCTATCAACCTCAGCTGGCTCTAGATGCTGCAGAATACCCAAGGCAATTTGGGCTGCGAGTCCTTGTCCGTTCGGGGGTATTTCGTGCAAGCAAACACCGTTATAAGTCTGCCGGGTCGGCTCAACCCAAAGTGGATGATGTTCCGCTAAATCAGCCATCCGCAGCGCACCACCTTGGGCACGACTGGCCGCGTCGATCGCCTGGGCGAGTTCACCTTTATAGAACGCTTCGCCCTTGCTCTCCGCAATCAGACGTAGCGTACGCGCCAGTTCAGGTCGCCTAAATCTGGCACCCGCCGCTGGTGCAGGGGAGAAGTGACTACCCCACTCAGGAAACGCTGCATACGTTTGCTCTAGTAACTTCCAGTAATACGCACTTTTTGGACCGACAAGGAACCCTTCCTCGGCATAGTGAATCGCTGTTTCAAACAAACTGGCGAACGGCAGCTTGCCATACTTTTCAGACAAGCTAACCCACGCACTAACGCAACCTGGAACAGTAACGGCATCCCACCCCAGCAATGGCATTTTGTCGCGCCCGGCAAAGCGGTCGAGCGTCCAACCCATGGGCGCGCAGCCAGATGCATTCAGACCGACCAACTGGTCGCCATCCCACAAGATGCAGAAAGCATCGCTACCGACCCCGTTGTTATTGGGCTCGACCACGGTCAACGTAATTGCTGCACTCAAAGCAGCGTCGACGGCATTGCCACCCTGACGCATAGCATTGATGCCTGCTTCGACGGCAAGGGGTTGAGAGGTGGCCACGAGATTTTCTGCTGCTACTGGCGAGCGCTGCGAAGTATAGGGTTGTTCGCTGTTATACATCTCAAGAACCTGGCGTTGGCAATACTGTTACTGGCATCTCTTGTGGTTCCAGACCGAGTGTAATCAAGACCTTCGACATACCTAAAAAGAGGCCAACCCCCAAAGAAATCTCAACTAACTCAGCCGGGCTGAAATGGCGTTTCAGCTCACTAATCAGTGCATCGTCCGGAGGCTTAACATCAGAAATCAAGAGATCCGTGAGCTTAAGTGCTGCCGCTTCTCGGTCGTTGAAGCTTTGTTCAAATCCATCTTCGACTAGCTCGACTTTCGCTTCAGTCAGTCCCGCTGCACGAGCGGAATCAAAACGTACGTTGCGTCAGTAACCACAATCCGTCACTCGAGCATTGCGAATCCGCGTGAGTTCCTTTAGTTCAGCAGACACCTCCCCGTCTTGCCAAAACTCAGCGTAGAGATCGAAGAAACGCGCGATCACCTCAGGCGAGTGCGCCGTCACGGTACCGAAATTAGCTACCTCCCCCGGGATCGCGCTATCAATTCTGGGCTGCGTAGACACCTAGCTTTGCTCCTTGATCTCAAACACCTTGTTGAGCCGCGCCGATACATCGTAGAACGACGTCGCAGTGAGTAAGTTAACAGCGCCACGTTCACCGAAGTGCGTTACCAACGCTGTGACGTCTGCATCTTCGATGCTGTGGTATCCGTGAGGCATTAGGTCTGCGATCTTAACGGCACATGCTTCTGCATCTGTCAGATCGCGGTGTTTAGGATCCTCACCACCGTGAACAAACTCGACTCGTGCTTTACACAACCTAAGAATATCGGCTGGAACCGCCTCATCGGCTTCGATTGCTCCCATAAACGCTTGGTATTTAGCTTGAAGCTCAGGTCTGTGCCCAAGCACCCCGGCCAGATCCGACCCCGCATCCCTAGATTCGATCCAACCCACAGATATTCCCTCTTGTCACATTACTCTTTAGACGTTAGAACTTAACGATGAACGGCTCTATCGGCAACTGGCTGCTTTTGATCGGCGCATTTTTTTTGCTCGCTGGACTCCTCGCAAAGTCTGGTCTCTTTGGCTGGTTTGGCCATTTACCCGGCGACATCCATATCAAGCGCGAAGGCTTCCAGCTCTATTTTCCGATCACGACGATGATCGTGGTATCAGCGGTTCTATCGCTGATCATCAGCTTCGTCCGAAAGTTTTTCGGCTAAGCAGATACACCACCGTCGATCACGAGCTCCGTACCCGTGATGTAGCGGGATTCCTCACTGGCGAGAAAAAGCACCCCATTCGCGATGTCGCTTGGGTAACCGACTTCTCCTGTGGGAACACCCGTTAGCGCCATCTGATCGATATCGACGGCATTTTCACCAGCTTCGAAGATATCAGGATTTACCTTGGTCCAAATCGGCGTGTCTATGATCCCGGGGTGAACGGAGTTAACGCGAATTGGCCATCTTGAGTTCGCACATTCCAGGGCTACCCCTTTTGTAAACAGTCTCACCCCACCCTTCGTGGCGTTATACGCCGACAACGTAGCAGCACCTTTGAGACCTGCAACTGAGGACATATTAACGATCGAGCCGTAGCCACTCTCAATCATCGGTGGGATCGCGGTGCGGACTCCAAGAAAAACCCCATCCAGGTTGATTGCTTGCTGGCGCTGCCAATCCGCGAGACTAAGTTCCAATATACTGCCACCAATCCCGATACCGGCATTGTTCACCAGAATGTGTAATCCACCCCAAGTGTTAACCACATGATCAACGACCGTGTTCCAATCGCCTTCTTGTGTGACATCGTGATGCAAGAACATCGCTGTCCCACCAGCAGCAACAATCGCGTCAACGGTTTGCGCACCCATCTCTTCATCGATATCCGTTACCGCCACCTTTGCGCCTTCTTCGGCTAATCGGATCGCGCAGCCTCGGCCAATGCCTGAGCTACCGCCTGTAATGATGGCTATCTTGTCCTGCACACGGCTCATTTTGCCTCCCTTATCTTCTACATCAGTCCATTGAGCGAATGTAACACGACGTGATTCTCATTAAGATAGGTCGTCCAATCACGAGCACGTTTACGGGAATGAGAACAACCACAGTCTTAGTCGCAGCACTTCTCACAGCAAGCTGTCAGACGCCCTACACTCCACTCGTCACTTCGCCACCCGTCGTCCCCGTCGTACTGCAAGGCTCCATATCTGCCCACCTTACGGCAATGGAAGCCGGATTTACGCGAGCACACGCCGCGTCTAAACGCGCAGTCAAAGCCTCAACAATAAAGGCGTTGAAGTTCGACGTCGACGCAGTCCTCTCTGAAATATGGGGGATACCTGCGGGTATTTCCGACAGTCGAGGTGCCGCGGCAGTGCATGGCTGGAAAACAAGGTGGCAAACGTCATACGACAAATTCGACCCAGCATTTGGTGAGCGTTATGGCAATCGTCCACCAACGATCATTCGTGTCGACGAACTAGGTATCGTCGGTCGCGGTCGCCATATCCGCCGAGTGATCTCAAGTGAAAAACAACCAAACGCAGACGAACCAATCGGCCGTTTCCTGATCTCGCTCAACAATGTCATCGGCTGGACCCGACTCGACGATGGAGTGACCAAAGCAGAACGCCAACCTCGAATCGATCTAACGTATCGTTGGGATGCGGACAATTCTTTTTGGCTAGGAACTGCCGATACTGGGTGGATATTTGAGGTTCAAGCGCAAGCACTGAATATACTTAAAAGCGACTACGCCGAGCTTGAAGACGCTCAAGCTCATGCGCGAGACCTTCTGTTCTTGCTAAAGAAATGCGTATCGGGACAAGACCTCAACAACGACGGCGCAATAAACGCGATCGAAGCAGAAGGTGGTTTTGCAATCGCTCTGGCCGCAGCGTCCGAGGCTAACTTATGAAATCTCAATTAGTACTTAGTTCGATCGTAGTGACATCAGTCTTGTTCTTCTCAACTTACGCCAACCCTACAGTCGCGCAAACCCAATCACCTGATTCGCAACCCAACTGGCATACGCTTTTTGATGGTCGCACAGGTGCGGGATCCCTGGACGGCTGGAAAATGATCGGCCCAGGCAACTTTGTCGTCGACGCCGACGGCAGTCTTCGTAGTGAAGGCGGGATGGGGCTATTTTATTACGCAGAACAAGCCTATGAAGATTTCGAGCTTGAAGTCGAATGGAAAGTGGCAAACAAAGCGGCCAACTCGGGCGTATTCTTGCGCTTCCCTCGCCCCGACGATCCGTGGGATGCCGTCGAGGGGGGATACGAAATTCAGATCGATGACACCTCTCCTGACGACCGCGCGACCGGTAGCGTCTACAGCTTTGCCGCTGCACAAAAGTTTGCCTCCAACCCACCGGGAGAATGGAATCGCTTCGTCATCAAAGTGCAGGGGCAACAATATTCAATCGATCTGAACGGCGAACACTTGACCGATTTCGTAGGTTCGAGAAGCTCCAAGGGTCATGTCGGCTTGCAAAATCACGATCCTAACTCAACAACATGGTTCCGCTTAGTTCGCATCCGACCACTAGCTGTGCGCGCAGACCCAACTGCAGCTCTCGCGGAACAATTCGCAACAGATGCCGCGCCCATTAGAGTGCTAACGGTCACGAAGACACACGCATTTCGCCATACCAGCGCGATTGAACAAACTAAGAAACTCCTCGCTGCGCTGAACGAGACAACCGAATTTCAGTTTACGATCACCGAGGACCTAGACGACCTGACGCCTCGTAACTTAGAAAATTATGACGTGCTCTTCTTTGCCAATGCCACGCTTAGAGTCGATGAGCCTGATGTTGTACAGGAAAACGTTGTCACCTTTCGCGCCGGTGATTGGAAAAATTACGCTGGCGTGCTCGATCTACCGGCTCGTCCGCTAAACGGCAAACTCGCTCTATCGGGCAATGCCGAAAACATCACGGGATTGGCGGAGTTCTCATCCGGTGCGCAGAAAATTCAATCCGCAGTCATCGAACACGGCACCATGACCCTTAGTTGGGGTGAAGGTAGCCAAGTCGGAAATGTCCGCGCTGAAATTAATTTCAGCGACCCAAATGCGCAGACTTTGACCGGTTTTGTTCACGCCGCAGGACTCAAGATTCCCCTGACGCTGACAGCCGTCGAGTCGGAGGCAGTGCAGACGTGGGACATCGATCAGCCACTCACGCAGGCGCACAGAGACGCGATCCTCGATTTCATGGCGCAAGGCAAAGGTTTCGCAGGCGCGCACTCAGCGCTCGACGCGCTCTATGGGTGGTCGGACTATCGCGAGATGGTTGGGGGTGGTTTATTTGTATCGCACCCGTGGACTCAACCCGTAGCAATTGACATTGAGGACAAAAAGAACGCGACCACTGCCCATTTCGGCCACCAACTTGAGATCCGTGACGAAATCTATGTGCTCGATGAAAACCCACGATGGACAAGCCACGTTCTCACAAGCCTTGATCGATCAAGCGTTACCTCCGATCCGGGTCCAGCGGATGCATCCCGTTCCGACTTCCCTATCTCCTGGTTACGTGAATTTAATGGCGGTCGTGTCTTTATGACGAAACTTGGCCACTTCCCTGACGTTTGGACGAATCCAGAATTCGTGCAGCATTTGTTACAGGGGTTACGCACGGCAGCCGGGCGAATCCCTAGCAACTATGCAATCAAGCGGATCAAGGAGACCATCGCACCCAATGTGTGGCCCGATGATTTAGCGATAGACGAACTTGGCAATGTCTGGATTGTCGAACTGCGCGGAAAAATTCATCACTACTCCGTGGCTACAGGCGAGACGGCACATGTCGCAACACTACCAACTACCGACCCGACTAAGATTGAGCACGGACTTATGGGGGTGGAAATCGATCCAGATTTCCACAGTGGCAGCCCGTATCTTTATTTGTATTACACCGAGCAAGAGACCTTTATCAACACCCTGTCTCGGGTGACCGTCGTTGCGGGCATACCAGACCTCACAACCGAGCATGTTCTGTTGCGTGTTCCGACAGATCCTATGTGCTGCCACCAAGCTGGAGACCTCGAGTGGGGACTCGACGGTACGCTTTATCTTTCGACTGGCGACACCGGCATGTCCGAGACGAGACCAGAGTGGGAAATAGACCAAAAACGTATAGATCAGTATGAACAAACACACTCTCTCACTGATCATCACTGGTCGCGGATCGTAGATTCGGAACGCTCTGCACAGAATCTCCAAGATCTACGCGGAAAAATCGTTCGCATCAATCGCGATGGCACCATCCCTCGCGACAATCCGTTCTACGGAAAGCCGGGCGTTCGCTGGGAAATCTATGCCTATGGCCTAAGAAATCCGTACCGCTTCAAAATCCACCCCGACACCGGGGAGGTTCTGATTGGCGTCGTTGGACCAGACGCGCGTTTCGATCATGACGAGTACAACATTGCATCCGGCGGTGAGAATTTTGGGTGGCCACGCAGTATTGGGCGCTTGTTCTACAACGATTGGACCCCAGAGGCGATCCCAAACTTCAAACCACCTGCTTGGGAATATACCTACGAAACGGGCGGGCGCTCTGCGAGCATGGGTCCTATCTACAAGTACGATGGTCCCGATGGCTTCCCTGAAGTCTTCACGAACAAGGTGTTTGTTTATGACTGGGCGCGACGCTGGATAAAGTGGGCAGAGATCGTGCCGGGCACCTTTACAAATGCAAGAGACACTTCTGTTAAGTCCTCAGTCCCAGAAATTTCTATTCCGACACAGCGACTCGCCAACATGCGAGACTTTGACGTATTCACCAACACAACACCTATCTCCATGGAACTCGGGCCCGACGGCAATCTCTACGTTGCAGAATTCGATGGCTTTTGGGATGCCGGGCCTAATTCCAATGTGTCGAGATACCGCTGGTTAAGGGGTGAAGATGCGCAGCGACATCAAGCCGAAATTGCCGGTGTATCTCTCGGCGAACAGGTTTACACAACACGTTGTTCAGCTTGTCATCAGGGATCTGGAAGCGGCGTCGCTGGCACCTTCCCACCCCTAATCGATACAGACTGGGTTAACGGAGATAAACAACGCCTCATCTCAACCGTACTCGACGGGCTAACAGGTGAAATTACGGTTAACGGCGAAACCTATACCGGCACGATGGCGCCCTGGCGTCAGGCTTTATCCGATGAAGAAATTTCGAGCGTCCTCACCTTCATCCGCTCCAGTTGGGGTAACCAAGCCTCCGCCGTTAGCTCTGCTGAAGTCCGTGAGGTTCGTGCTCAGTGATTATCATTGCAGGCGGTGGCATCGCTGGCCTGACTATGGCCTTGACGTGTCACCAGCTCGGTATCGAATGCCGAGTCTATGAATCCTCCGAGGCACTTCGCCCTCTCGGTGTTGGTATCAACCTGCAGCCGAACGCGGTGCGCGAATTGTACGATCTAGGGCTCGCAGACACGCTAGCGGAGATAAGCATTGAGGCTGAGGAGTGGGCACTTTTCACCAAAGATGCCCACCTCGTTTGGTCAGAACCTAGAGGCACCCTCGCCGGTTATCGTTGGCCCCAATTTTCAGTCCATCGAGGACAACTGCAGATGGCGTTGTATCGAGAAGTGATACTCCGACTGGGCGAAGGATCCGTGCAAACGGATGCTCGTCTTACTAGCTATCAAAACGAAAGCAGCCACGTCGCCGCTAATTTTGCCGGGAGTTCCGGTCACACATTCAGTGTCACAGGCGATCTCTTGATAGGCGCGGATGGCATCCACTCGGCAGTCAGGGCACAAATGTATCCAAACGAGGGAGCGCCACTATGGGGTGGCACAATCATGTGGCGAGGCACCTCGCGAGCCCGCGCTCCGCGCACCAATAACTCCTTCATTTTGATTGGCACTCTCGATCATCGCTTCGTCTGCTATCCCATCACGAAGCCCGACGACGATGGTTTTACTACCCTCAACTGGATAGCCGAGCTCACACCGGAGAAACGGCAAGAACCTGCGTCTTCTGATTGGAATCGTGAGGTGGCAACCGAACAGTTTTTGCCACACTTTTTGGATTGGCGATTCGATTGGATCGACGTGCCAGAAATAATCCGTAGTGCCCAAACAGCCTACGAATATCCCATGGTCGACCGCAATCCAGTACAAAGTTGGGTCGACGATCGAGCCCTTCTCATAGGCGATGCCGCGCATGCGATGTATCCAGTCGGCTCAAATGGGGCGAGTCAAGCTATCGTAGATACTCGCCTGCTGGGCGCCCAATTGACTCAGTATGGCGAAACACAGGAAGCGATCGAACGGTTCCAAAGTGAGGTTATCGAGGATTTGAGTGCACTCGTACTGCGCAATCGTGGTGCCGGACCCATAAGTATTCTCGGCGTCGTCGAACAACGGCGCCAAACACCAGACCAAACCGTGCACGAGATTATCAATGAGCACGACATCGCCGAACATATGGCTAACTACAAACAAGCCGCGGGCTTTGCCAAAGACGCTTTGAATGCAGCACCCTCAATCCTTGGCGAGATCTCGTGATCAGGCGGATCCCGGCGTCCGGAATTAGCTTCCTCATCCGTTCTATAAGTACCGAAGACAACTTTTGGAGCTGCTGATGAAACTCTACTACTGTAAAACCACCAACCCGCGCAAAGTCTGCGCTTTGGCTAAGTATCTTGAGCTCGATGTTGAGTACGAATTTGTCGACTTGTTCAGTCAAGCCCAACATCAGCCGGAGTTCCTGAGCGTCAATCCAAACCGAAAGGTGCCCGTCCTCTTCGACGGCGAAAAGCGTATCTTCGAAAGCACCGCGATCATGGCGCACATGGCCATCGTCGCTGATTCCGGCCTTTGGCCCAGTGAAGCCCAAGCCCAAGTTAACGCCCTGCAATGGCTAACTTGGGACATCGCGCACCTCTCGCGTCACGCGAGTACGCTCTATTTTGAGCAAATAATCAAAGCCAAAGCCGGTATCGGATCGCCGAATCCAGAGGCTATTGAAGAAGCCGTGAACTTTTTCCGACAGTTTGCCAAAGTCTTAGATGATCAACTCGATGGCCAAGAGCATGTCTTAGATGCTGGCTTATCCATAGTTGATTTCGGGCTCGCGTGCGTCATGACCGTCGCTCGTGAAGAAGGCCTCGAAGCGCTACCAATACAAGAATTTGCCAATATCAGCCAATGGCTGGAGCGAATGGACGAAATTCCCGCATGGAGAGCGCCTTGGCCCTCTTGAGTTCTTGACGGGACGCAGGTGGGTCCATAAAATGCGCCGCTCTTTCGATGTGTGGTTACCAACTACACACACCTACGTCCCCTTCGTCTAGAGGCCTAGGACACCGGGTTTTCATCCCGGCAACAGGGGTTCGACTCCCCTAGGGGACGCCATTTCATGTTTATATTCCGCCTGACATGTTTTCCGACTAAAGCAAGTTTTCCGTCTAAGCGGGGAGTCTGACACGGATTCTTTTGAGGTTGTTCTCGCCATCCATGGCGCGACACTTCCAGATCGGAAGGCCCACGGGTCGAATCAACGATCGCCGCTGGTAAGCGGCGCCCTTCAACCCGGCTCGGCGCATACGCCTCTCCCTAGGGGACGCCATTTTTTGATTTCCAGCTAGATCCAGTAATGTCCAGCTAGGTCCAATTCAAAGAAATAACTCATTATAAATCAGTTGGTTACGCATGCCCCGCACCATGTCGAGTACAAGCTCTTCATCGTTGGTTAGGGATCTAGCTGAGGCGCGGGAGAGTGTGGATAAGGGTGACCACAACATTGCCTGCGCACACTTCCTTAAGCTCGGAAACGCCCGACCCGGAGAAAGCGATGACCCGTCTGATTGCCGCGATAAAACTTAACCTCTTCAATCGCTATTTCAGATCCCTCAGCCGAAAGTGACTCGAGCTTCCACTCAACTGAATATGCGTTGTTAAAAAGCCACTGCTGCACGGATTCTTCGTTCTCATCCACTACGGTCACATAGATTGGCTTGGTGGTGATGCGTTGTGCGAGCCCACCTTCGAGTGTCTCTTTACACCACCGCACTAACGAGGAATTTGTTTTTCCGATTCCACGGCTAAGAACTAGAGGAGAGTTTTTAACTCTTGTTGGAACCAGTTGGACAAAGCGATTCTCACCGCCCTCTGATGCAGGCTCAACCGCAACATGACTATGTAGGCCTTCCACATCACGAAAAGCTATCTCTTCAGATTCGGATCCTATCCGAACGGAGAAATGGAAGGCGGGTACAGGGTAGTGTGATTTCATTGATGAAAAGGCTATCGAAAAAGGGTCTAGAAACCCAGGTCAACATTTCCATAGCAGCAACATTCGCTCACGGCGTTGAGTATTATCGCGGTCGCTGAAAGTATGTACTTCGTGTTCCTTGATCAACGATATGTGGCGCTGGTGGAATGGGATTCCGGCATGGTTCGCTTTGGTGACGATTTTTGTAACGCAGCCCGAAACAGAATGAGCCAGTAGTTCGGATGGCCAAGTGAGTTCGTCTTCGAGTGCAAAGCCAACCGAGAAAGACTGTATTGTTTGCTGAGTGAAGTGTACGACCCGCCTAAGCGCTTCGGCGACCTCCCGGTCGGTGTAACCCATTTCGCGCCAGTCACGCACGGGTTAGGCCCCTTGTTTACGTTGATGACACGCGATGTACATCGACCACAGTAGAAGCAGCTAACCGTACGAGCGGTGACAACCACTACCACACCAGCTACACAATTATTGCCACCGCGGATGAACCGGTATTCCGCGCTCTATGGCAACCGCCACCATTGATTGAGCCATGCCTCCGTAGTACCCCATTATTTTGTGCGCTAGATCGTATGAGTGCTGAATGCTGGCTTTCGCTGAGTCGGTTTTGACGTAATCCTCGACAAGCCACTTGAAAAGCGCCTCGAGGCGATCAATCGGAGGTGGGTGCGAATCCTTCGGGGGGCCATTCTCTCTGTGAGTACCTGACAGAATCGAATCAACAGCCCATTGTAGGTCGCTCAATGCATAGAACATTACGAATATTGGAAATATCACAAACTTGTTCACGTACTCAAAGTCTGTAAAACGCTGCCTATACGCTTCGATGACTATGTTCATTGCGAGTTGATCTGACTCTAGCTCGTCAAATCGGCTGAGTTCCGCTTCAATCGCTCTAGCAAACGCTTGGCGTACAGAATCATCCTCTACGATCTTTGGCATTACGCCTCTTACGACGTGTGCATATTCGTGAGCAACAATGAATTGCTCTATTGATGATAACCACCTACCGGAGATCACAACGCTATCAGGTGAGACAAGATATCTTGGTGCGGCGTTTGGGTCACCGTTAGCCACATAAGACTGAATCAGCTCGGCATATCTTGTCACCACCGCCTGAGGATCTTTCATGATCTCCCGTTCCACAAGAGCGATATCGTTGAGGTAGTCTGGCTCGGAGTTATCCGGGCGCCGAAAACACGGGACAGCATTAGTGACTGCTTTTGCTAAGAGATTTGCAAAAGTTGGAAGGCCCGAATCCACTACGATGTATCGCTCTCGCGAATCAGCCGTATCGTCTACAGGCAGCACTTTCGCGTTGATTGACCCTGTCGGAAACGTGCCTATGACGAGGGTTTGATCCGTAGAATGCCCCATACGTTCAGCTGCCTCGGCGACGAACTCGAGGTCTCGGTTCAGTACGTCAGCAAAGATGTCAAGGAGCTCATACTCGCGTTGATTCTCGAACAGGAAAATGATCCGTTCTCGCCGCTTGCCAAGCTCCTGCAGTGAAAACTCTAGGTACTCGATATCTAACGGGTTGTCGGTTTGATCTAGTTGTACGACAAGTTTTTGCCGAATCTGATCATTCGAATCCAGCCAGGCATCCAGCTCCATCTCTGGTGGGTTATCTAATTTGCGGTAGGCTCTCGCCTGCGCGGCATGGAATCGAGCTCTACTCGCGCTCATCCGTGAGCTCACTTATCTGCTTTGGTCGCTTTAAAGCCGGACTCAACAACCTTTCCTAACAGCTCTGCTAAAGCCCCTGCCGTAAGACCTTCTCTAAACTCTTCGTTTCCATCATTGTCAATGATCAAAACGCTTCCACGCGGCAGCTCTAGATTTTTTTGGACGACTGGGGGGATCTTCCTCAAATCTATGAGAACGCCCCGGTGAAAAGCCTTATGGAGAAATGTAACAACCAATGCGAGAGCAGCCGCCGAAGCCGTACCTACGGTAAGTAAAAGAGCAATCGAAACAGGGTCTGCAAACCCTTGAGATTTCCCCCATTTCGTTACTTCTGCATCAGCTCCGTTCTCTTTAAGTTCCCCGAGTAGTTCTTGAGCGTCGTCTTTATCAAAGATATCGATCGGCTCGAATTCGATATTGAAATTATCCATATATATCTCTCCTTTGTAATTTGAGGCTGGGTTTAGTTATTCAAAAGAAATGTCCTTGCGATGAAATAGCCTTCTGAGGCTACTACTTCCCAACACCTGACTAAACCACTTCCTTAAATGGACGGTTAGTTCACTTGTATGAACGTAGGCGTTGGTTGATCGGATTTTTTCTTGTGCAGATTTGTGAGCTGTTGGATCAAGCTAACCATCTGCATGGACCGATGACTTAGTCCGGAAATTGTTGGTATACGATAGTCATTTGAGCCATAGGACGCATGAAGTTCTGACGGGTCTCTTGACCAAAACGATTGACGAATACCACTCTTTTCTTCGAGTCGAAACAACGGGTCGGAAGAACCGATGCAGATCTCACTCGTTTGGCATGCTGTTTCTCTGGGATTCACTGTATCCACATGACGCAAGTATTCGCCTAGATAGAAAATGACTCCATCGACACTACGACTACCAAAGCGGATCTGCCAACACGGTGCGGCTGATGTAATTTTGTTGAGCTCGAACGTTTGAGTATTGATCGAGGCTAGACTTTGCGTCGTTGCTCCGCATTGCTTTTCCTGCTTAAGCAATGAAACGTAACCACTCTTAGTCCCGCTCGACGCAACAGGAAAAAGCGTTAAATCCTTCGAATCTACGTGAGACAGGTTCAGAGGCGCCGTAAACGCCATCTCCAGCCATGGTGAAATCAATATCGCTAACAAGCACCCGCCAAGCAGATCCCGTCCTATGATCATTGTCTAACCTCAAAACCGCGCCATCAGAAAAAACAAAGTCGAGCGATTCGAACATAACATGCGCAACAAGCTCCGGGTTCCAACCTTGATCCAGATAAGTCGCGATCACACTCGCCTCGATAGGACTTAGGATTCCCCGATAAAATTCCTCCGACTCCAAAATGGAAACGGTAAAGTTGGGATTCGTCGTTACACTTGTGGATAGTTTGGGCGCATAAGAATCTGCCCTTGGTGTTCGCACATTCGTGACACCCACGGCACTTTCTATGCGCTTGGTTACCGCGTCGATTGGAAGAGCGGCAGATAACTCAGCGCTTCCGGTGATCTTTAGATTTCCTTGGATCTGTGAGATCGAAGTGAAGTGTCTAGGCAACCATTTCTTTGCCCTAACAACGTTCAGCAGAGCAATCTCGTTCGACATTTGCTCAATCGCTTGATTGTAGTCCACAGAGTCGCGCGGAACGGTCGGTATATGGAACGTTGAACACCCTGCGCAAACGAGCACAAAGCCAAGTGAAACAAGTCTTATCATTTTGAAGTCCTCCCCAATCTATCGTATGAGTTTTCTCTACCTACTTGCGTCGGCTACATGACACTAACGAGAGATTTCCACTATTTGTTCACCTTCTGGAGGTGGAGTGAAATAGATATAACCTGTTGGTCTAGGTCCAACGCAAAGGGGAGGAAGACCAATGCCTTATCAAATCGTGGAGGGTCGCGTTAGATTGCATTATCGCGAGAGAGACTCTGTCCTGCGCATGGTCGGTATTGCGCTCCTTGCTTGGTTCCTCATGACGAGTCAGAGCCAGGCCTATCCGGGTGATGTGTTTGCGTCTAAACAACCCGCGCCGAAGACGCCAACTCAACCCTCCTTGACGGTCGACTTGGGGCAATACGATCTTGCATCGATCACCGGAGGAGCCGAGTACAGCATCCCAATGTAGATGCCTGGCGGGGGAAAAGGTATGCAGCCCACATTGGCCCTTACCTATTCCTCCCAATCACACGTACGCGGGGGGGGGGATCGCCAAACGATAAGGGAGAGAATGATCTGTTTCATGCCATTGCCTTGGTAGTGGGTGAACGCCTGAACATCGCAAGTGTGCGAACGATCATGCCTGCTACCGTTAACGATGCCTAGAAAACGTGTGAAGTCGGCTGATCAAAAGTATCGGTTCTAAAACAAAATCGTAGAAATAGATGATCATAAATACGTAGAAACCCGATTTGTGAATCCATTTCCAAACCCTGGTCCAGCTATCCTCACCGCTATAAGAAGAAATGGAACCCCTGTTTAGTTTAGGGTGAGCGCGCATTCATGCCTCGTCTGAAAGCGCTAAATATGGGGTACGACGCGCAACATCAGAATCGAGAATCGTTACGCGTTCCATCAATCGTCGGTGCGGCCAAAAATCAGCGGTGGCGCAGTGTTGGACTGCACGATTGTCCCACATCGCTACAGAGCCAACCCCCCAACGAAATCGACAGGTCACTTCTGGGCGGCCTATATTAGCGAAGAGCTCCTGTAATAGACTCTGGGTCTGTATGTCATCAAGGCCATGCTCGTCCGCAAACCTACGAGTGAAGACTCGGTTTACGAAAAGGACTGTACGCCCAGTTTCAGGATGAGTGCGCGCGACCGGGTGGACTGCCTCCGGTATATGTCCATCCATGGCGTGGTGTGGCTGACCGATGTGGACCGCTTGCATCGTCTTAATGCGTGCTTTGGTTTCGCGACTGACGCCCTCCCAAAGCCCGTAGCCATCACAAAAGTTAGTGTCACCACCAACCGGTGGCGCTTCACGACAAATCAGAATCGAACCCATCGGCGGACGCGATGACCAGGTCGCATCGCTGTGCCACTCGGAAGCTGCACCCGGGTGTTTTTCTCCCGACTGAATGGGCAGAATATCTGGATAGCCATCAGGTGTACGCGGACCACTCGGCACGTGATCACGCTCGCCGTGATGGGCGCCAAGCTCGCCAAAGCACTCAGCAAATCGAATGAGGCCATCCCGAGTCAAATGTTGTTGCTCTCGAAACATGACGACACGACGCTCAAGCCAAATTTCACGTAGGAATTCAACGATTTCGGGATGCCGTATATCGCGATCGAGGTCAATGCCATGAACCACAGTACCGAGACTTGGTGATAAGGGCTCTAACTTAAGATCAATCCCACAAACCGACTCGGTTTTGTAACTCGTTGGTGTGAGGTGACCAATCACCAGATCAGCATCCTGATCTCTTATACCGTTTGCAACGGTCTGACGATCACTCTGATCCGGGTAGCGCGCCGCAGCCACCATGCCCATCGGTGTCGAGCGAGACAGTCTCTTTGGCTTTTTTTCTTCGGAAGTTTCGTCGAGTGTTTCGTCGGAAGTTTGTTCCACAGTCATCGCATCCCCTAATCGAAAAGATTCGCCAACGGACAATCATTGCTAGCCAACTATATCGCGCCATCTACAAAATTCCACGCCCTACAGCCACCGCCACAACTTGGTGTATGGTTCTTCTTTCCAAATCGCTGAATCGAATGAAATCTACAGCCAATTCTTACAACGCGGCACCTACTTATTGCTGCCTCATCATCTCCCTATTGCTTCTTTCGTGCTCCGATGCCACCGAACTCCTGGAAAACAACGACCCTAGCAAATACACCGTCGTTGAAGATTTATTGTGGGCATCGCCTGGGGACTTCGATCTCACTATGGATATATACACGCCTAACACAAGCACCAACGGTCCTTCTCCGGTACTCGTTATGTTCCATGGAGGTGGCTGGCTAATTAACGACAAATCAATCATGGATCAAACCGCCAAGTACTTAGCTACAAATAGTCGATACGTTGTCTGCAACGTTAACTACCGGTTACTTGGGGACGACGACAATACCGTGATGCTCAACGAGATTGTCGAAGATGCTTTCGGTGCCGTCTTGTGGGTCCAAGAGAATATCGGACGCTACGGTGGTGATGTTAACAGGGTTGCTGTAACCGGAGACAGCGCAGGTGGCCATCTGTCTGCCATGATCGTCAATATGGGTGACCGGTTAGGATCAGAAGGTTTTGAGGGCAATCAACTCGTATTCAACCCAACCTACTTACCGCATGGGATGACCGCCGAAAATGTGGCGCAGAGCGGAGGTCTCAATGTCCAAGCAGCCATTCTTAGCTATGGAGCTTACGATATTTACCAAGGTGCCTTGCTGGGCTTTGAAGAAATCACGAATCCTTTCTGGCTTATGGGTGGATCGTGGCCACGAGGCATATTCGGGGATCAAATCAATGCCAGAGACAATCCAGAGTTTTATCAGGCCGTGTCTCCATCCCACAACATCCCAGATGCGAAGCAGCGACGCTTACCGCCACAGCTATTGACCGTAGGCAGCGCTGACACCCTCGTGACGCCAGCATCAGTAATAACTTATATGACAGCTCTGCAGTCCGCTGGTCACCCAACTCAGTATTGGGAGCATGAAGGTAGGCCGCATGCGTTTTTGGATTCAGGATCTAACGCGATGCTTGGGATCAGTTTTGAAGCCGACGCACCGCCTGCACTTGAAGTCATGATTAACTTCCTCGACGCGCTTTTCTATGGTTAATTAGCTCAATGCCCAAATCACTCCATCGGCGATGCCGCCAGGTCCGGAAAAATCCGTGAGGAAGCTGACACGTATATGTTCTTACCTTGGCTTAGTCCTCTTGGCGAGCGGTGGGAATGCAGTCGAAGACGGTGGAGGTGCGAACTTGATTTACGATATGGATCAACCAATTTCTCTGACCGGCACCGTCACAGGGTACAAAGCAAAGGACCCTCACTCAGAACTCTACGTCGAAGTGAAGCAAGAGGGGCATATCAAACAGTGGACGATACTAGGCGGTGCTGCAGGTGGAATCGCGCGGGCTGGTCTTACAAACGCCTATCTCACCAGCAAGCCCACTGTCACGGTCACTGTTTTCCAATCACGGGATGGAGCGTGCAGGCCAAGGTGCGTGGGTCTAGGTAGGGACTTCAAATTCGATCGAGAATAACTCTCTATCTTATTGAATATATTCATAAATTATCGGCGCAAACTCTCTGCTCAACGAACGATCGTGGTGTCTGCGGCGCAGACACCACGCGTGATTTCCTAGAAGTGGTAGCGAGCTTCTAGGCCGATTGTTCTAGGCCGATTTGTGACGATCCTTGAACGGCTTGGCGTCTCTGCGGCGATTGATCTGTTATCACCGAGATTGGCTCGCTCATCCGTCAGATTGTCGGCAAACAGTGTGATGTCCCAACTTTCGTTAGTTATCCCCGCGCGCACATTAACTGCACTCCAGCTGTCTCGCTCACGGATCACGTTGTTGTTCTGGCTTGTGCTTTCACCATAGTGATTCGCGTCTAAGCGCAACCGGCCGTTCCAGTCGTCAACTAACGGAAACACATACTGTGCCGTTGCGGTTGCCGTCATATCCGGAACACCGCTGATCTCATCACCATTTGCAAAACCTGGGAATCCACGGGAACCCTTTACTTCGGTATCGGTATAGCCAACACCGAGCGAAAGGTACAAACCATCAACGGGAGCAGCACTAATTTCCACTTCCGCACCACGACTCTCTGCGTCGCCAACGTTAGTTGAGAACTGAAACCCACAAGCTAATCGAATATTCTGCAGAGTGTCGTTCCAGTCGATCATGAATACCGATGCGTTGATCGCTACACGGTTATCCGCAAGATTCGACTTGACCCCAACTTCATAGCTCCACAGATCATCTGAGTCATAGCTACGTAGAGCTGCCGGATTGAGGTTAAGCGCTGCGATCTCCGCACCACAAAGTGTTGGCGAAATCTGGCCGTTGACACCACCGATGCGGAAACCTTTAGCTGCACTCGCGTAGAGGTTCACTTGATCACTCACATCAGCAGAGACCATAACTTTTGGATTGAAGCCATTCTCTTTTTGGCTACCGCTGAAAGCGCTTGGACCGCCATTAGCGAAACCGTCAGAAACAGCGCTAAAGTCGACCTCAGTCTCGTACCATCGACCGCCTACTGTGACGGAGATTTTGTCGCTCACATCAAGTGTGACTTCACCAAACACAGCCATTTCCTCAACATCTTCAGGTTGATTTGTGATGAAGATTAAGTCGCCAGGGACAATTCCGGGGACGGGAGGACCGCCAGCGGCTGCCAGTGCGGCATCAGCACCGACCTGCAATGCCGTTGGATAGCCACGGACAAACTCGTTGTCTGCATAGAAAACGCCGACAGTGAAATTCACTTTGCCCTCTAAGCTGCTTGTGAATCGAGTCTCGTGTGAAAAATTCTCGTACTCTGAGGTTGTCCGTAACACAGACTCTAGTGGTGTGATCGGAATCCCAACTGCTGCGCCATAAATGAAGTCTAGGAACGTATGCTCTTCTTCGGCTTCATCTGTTTCACGTTCGTAATAGGCGGTTGTGGAGGTGAAGCTGCCTTTGTTTACGTCCAAGTTGAGTACAACGCTGCCAATCCACCACTCATCTTCGCCTGGCTCTTCTGAGTCGAAAAAGCGCACTTGGGTGGTTTCCTCTGAATCCACATCTGCGAATGGCAGACCATCAGCTTCTATTTTTTGATACATGAACTTAGGAGTAATCGTCAAAGCGTCAGTAACTTGCCACTTGGCAAATATCTGGCCACCCCAAAAGTCTTCGTCATCCGTGTCTTCATTCTTTCGAAATGCGGGATTCGGGTTAGCGAATACTTGATTGGTTTGCAAATTTGTCCAAGTCGGTTGGTAAACCCGATCATAGATTCCAGAATTGCTACCAGAATAAGCCGCGACTCTAAGTCCGAGAACATCTTCAACAACAGGTACGTTAATAGAACCATCTATCAAATTGTTTATCCCGCCGTCGGTAACGCTTGAGATCGATGAGTGAATTGAGCCGTAATTTTCAGTCAAGCTTGGTTGTTGCGTGATCAGACGAATAGTGCCGCCCATTGACCGTGCACCGTAAAGAGAACCCTGTGGTCCGCGTAATACTTCGATTCGTTCGAGATCAATCACTCGTGGGTGGAGTGCTACGCTCACAGGAACGTCATCGATATAGAAACCCGTTGTAGCTGCAGATGCTGCATCACCACTACCAAAGACGCCTCGAATTGCCGGTGCGTTGGCATCAAATCGTCCATCCGCTTGATAAGCCGTACCGAGGTTTGGCACGCGAACGGCAAAATCAAGGTAATCATCCATGCCCATATCCTCGATCTCGGCCGAGGTGAGCGCCGTTACCGAAAGTCCTACTTCTTGTAGAGATTCGCTGCGCTTGGTTGCTGTGACGACGATCTCTTCGAGACCTTCATATTCTTCAGCATAGCCAGTCGACGCTAGCGAAAGCGCGCAACATAATGCCAAATAACTGGACGTTTTCTTCATCTCATTCTCCAATGATTGTCCCCTTCCTAGTAACCCGACAAGCTGCGTAAAAAGTCACCTCAGCTCGGCTGGCGGCGCAATATGCACGAGACAAGGCCAAAGGACAAGCGTCTGATCAATCGCCTTGCCTTGGGGGATTATTACCGCCAGCTTCCTCAAAGATAGCTTGTTGGCAACGGAGCAATATCTCGATTCCCTACTAAGCTTCTCCTATGCACTCACAAGAGAGAAAAAGGAAGTAAATGTTCTCCACAACAATCATCGCTATCCTAATTTGTGGCGGCTTATCCGCTGGAATATGGTTCTACTACTATTCCCAGCGTGCGGTCACACGACGCGATGGCCGAAGAATGACTGTCGCGCTCGTGCAATCGCGAGCGATCTTCCAAAATTTGGACAAAATCCCAAATGCGCTTATCTCAAGAGATCTGCGTAAGGGATTGGTGTTAATCGTTGGCCATCACTTGAAAACACTGAACGATCTACAACCGCGCCACCCCTTTCTATGGGATCTACAAAACAGGTTGCAAAAACTCAACCGAATCCCTTCTGCTTTTGAGAGATCAACCATCCGCACTCGAGTAGACCGAAAGGCGGCATCGCAGGCTTTGGAAGCACTGTGTGAAGTTGTGAAACAAGCACGCGCTGAAGAGCTCCTACCAAACAAGCAAGCCGATCTTGCAGCCGCTGCAGCACTCTTTACGTCACAGCACATCGCGGTGGAGACAGCCCGCCAGGCGGCCAAGGATGCCGAGAATGTGCGTTCATATAGGCAAGCCTTGAACTTTATTCATCAAGCCCAAGGACTTGCGAACCGGCTTCCACCACTGATGGCAGAGGCCATATCTGAATCGCTCAAAGGAGATGCTGAGCGACTAGAAGCTTTTGTCAGTAGAGCCGCCTAAAATTTGATGCCAACCCCGACGGTGTAGGTCGTATCCGTTTTGCTATTCCCGGGAGCTGGTTTAGTCTCGTGGTTGAGGTCAACTCGAGCGATCGTGTCGATCATGTCAGACACCGAATATCTCAAGCCAGTTGATGCTGATAAAACCTCTCCACGGTCCGAATCTGGAATGAAGAGAATCGCTTGCTTGTGGAACAGCTCCAACCGATTTGCGAGCAACAATCTTTTGTAGTCGAGCGCAAGTCGTACTGCAGGATTGTTCTCATCCATGCCGTTAATCTCTTCCTGCACAGCACTAATTCCGGCTTCAGCTGACAAAGCACCAAACGTGTTATCCCAAAACTGATAACCCCCACCAGCACCAATCGTGATGCGGCTATCTATGTCCTTCAGATCGTCCGTAAAGTATTCCGCGTTGCCAGCGACGAACCAGCGCTCTGACATAAAACGTTTGTAGCCATAGTCAAAATCAAATTGATCCTTAGTCGTCAGCTCTTCAGCTTCTTCATTACTAATGCGTAGAGACGCCTGGTGCTGCACATCATCTGCTTTATAAATTGACTCGATGAGCGTGTTTAGATTTTGGGTGTCTGAGTTACCGTTCGAGATAACCAACCCCAAATCGGCACGATTACTCCATTCGCTGCCTAGCTGGGTGATTGCTAGCCTACTTTGACTGGCGCTACGCACATCACCTATTGCTACCTCGGTTTTGGCATTCTCACTTTCGATCTGTTGACCGTCGCTGCCCGGAACAAACCGCCCATTTATGTAGTCAGAGGGCGTACCTATTTTGAAACTATCCTCAGATGTGATCGCCACGACCTCATCCAGATTGATCGCCACATCACCTGCATAGCTCGTGGTCAGAATTGCCTTACCACCCGAGACGCCTTCAAGGGTGCCTGTTAGGCGATCTCCATTTTTAAGCTCGACAACATCAGCAATAGCTGCAGACATTCCAACCAAGACCAATAACACAGCGCTAAACACCTGACGCATTTACTTATCCTTAAACCAATAATCTAGTTAGCGGGTTTTTAGGCCCTCTTGACCAACCCAATGACGCGCAAAGTATTGCGCGGTTCGGCCGTTACGTGCGCCGCGAGCCAAAGCCCAACGCAGCGCTTCAGCTCGAAGTTCCGGATCAGATTGATCCACTTCAACTTCGTAGCGAGCAGCAAATTTTGTCACCCAATGCGAGACCACTTTCAAATAGGCAGATTGCTTGAAGCCATAAAAAGACAACCAAAGTCCAAACCGATCTGACAGCGAGATCTTCTCTTCGATCGCCTCACCTTCGTGCAACTCGCCCTGATCCATTCTCGCGCGTTGATTGTCAGCCATGGTTTCAGGGACAAGATGACGACGATTAGACGTCGCATACACCAGAACGTTCGCTGCGGTTTTGAAGATCGAGCCTTCTAGCGCACTCTTCAGTTCTTTGTAGGAAGGATCATCAACGGTGAACGATAAGTCATCGCAAAACACGATGAACTTGAAGGGAAAACTGGCCAGGCGTTCGACAATTTCCGACAACGTGGCGAGATCTTCCTTTTTTATCTCTACCAAGCGCAAACCTTGCTCGTGATAGGCGTTCAACAGCGCGTGAATGAGCGTTGACTTTCCGGTACCACGAGCGCCCCAAAGTAGTGCGTTGTTAGCGGGCAGACCTGCCAGAAATTGTTCGGTATTGGCAACGAGTTTAGATTTTTGCTCATCAATGTTGAGTAGGTCATCCAAACCCGTCTCATCCATTTGTGAAAAACCGATGAAACGGCTGTACCAAGGGCTTTGCCGCCAAATGGCAGCGGGATGTTTCGCCCAGTCTAATTCGCCGGTTTCTGGTAGGAGCTCCAGTACGCGAGCAAGGACCTTATCGAGCAGAGGTTGCGCCACTTAAATATCGGCCCTTTTTTACACAATTCGATGAGCGGCGCATTGTACGCAACTGGTACCAGGGATCGAGTATCTGATGTAAAATATTCGGCCGTATCGAAATTATCGCTACCCAATGTCAGCATCAAATTCGGCGACTAACGCGCAAAGCCCATCGCCTTCTGAAGAAAGACAATCTGCTAACTCCGCCAGTGAGAGAACACCCGAGGCAGCTCGCGGCACGGCACCTGAGAAAGAGAGAAGAAACGGGGTCGCAGACCGTCGTAGTGTAAGCCCTGAGAGACGCAACGAAGATCGCCTTGCCGACGATTTAGAGCCGCGTCGAAACCCCGATACGCCAGATCGTCGCGCTTAGCCTTTCCGCAGCGGTACGACGTTGCTGCTTTCCTTTGCGTACGCGCGGCGTATGCCCGACTCATCCTCTAAACCAATCGAACCCGGCTGATACAACGTTACTTCTAGGGCCTGATTAAAACCCGGCGCGGTTAAAGTGAGTTCATGACCGACGAGCCGCCATTCGCCACGTGTTATTTTGGGTTCTCCTGCCTGATCTTGCGAATCAGCCTCTGTCGCGACAAATGAGCCTTTGTCGAATGACCCAGAAAGCATGAGCGTCGCATCGCCCTCTTGCCACTGCCAAAGTCCGGGCAAATCCAACCGTGTTAACCAGCGTTCTTTCGCAAGGTGTTTACTCCTCACATAGAGATAGATACAGATGGCCACAAACGCGACCACTAACACTTGCATCATTTGAAGCCTCCTCACTGATAGTCTGCTTTCCGTAACCCGTTTTGCGTCAGGCTGTGCGGGTTATGAAGCCACCTTCCCACCATGATTGCGCTCTGTATACTCAGAGCCTTATTAAGGGAGAAGTATGACACGTCCAAGAGAACTGGTGCTGTTGCTCTTGAGCATTATCTTCACTACTGTCCATGCTGGCGAACAAACGCCAAGTCAAGCATGGCCACAAGCGTGGTTCGAGCCCCCCCAAACTGCCTCAGAAGCAGGTATTACAAAGTTCTCAGAAAGCCCATTTTTCTCTGATAAAGGGTTGCCTCCTGTTCATCAGCGACTACCTCAAGATCCCCTCGTTTCTACCCCGATCGGTACGCTTGGCACATATGGTGGCGCCGCGCGTATTTCCAATCTGGACAATCGGACTTTCTATAACGTTGAACCGCTGATCACGATATCCGCGGATCACAAATCTCTGCTGCCAAATCTGGCGGAAAAATGGCACTACTCGCCAGACGGCTTACGTCTGTCTATAACACTTCGAGCAGGTACGCGTTGGTCGGACGGCGTTTTACTGAGCAGTGACGATTTCGTTTTTATGCTCAACGATCTCATGTTGAACCCTGACTACATGCCGGTCACGCCCAGTCTTTTACAAGGCGTAAAAATCAAAAAGCTGGATAACCTAAATTTTGAGGTTCACTTCGAACGGCCGAATCCCCTTTTCGGAAACATCATTGCTCAATTTCCAGAATTTTTTGTCGCGCCCAAACACCACTACAAGAACTTTCACCCACGCTACCGCCCACAGCAGGAAATAGACGAGCTCATGTCTGATTTGGGCTTCATCAATTGGACGACATTTATTCAGGCTAATTTACAGCTACGCGCCGACACTTCAGTGGATGCGCCCACGCTTCGAGCTTTTCTGATCAAAAAGATGACACCCACGGTCGTTCGCTATGAGCGGAATCCCTATTACTTCAAGATTGGTCCTCACGGCCGGCAATTACCTTACATTGATGAGATACACGCCGAACTGATTTCCGACACTGAAGTAGAAGTTGCAAAGGCCGCGACAGGGCAGCTCGACTTTGCGGGATACAGCATGCCAACCGATGATATCCCGCTCCTCAAGCTCGGTGAGCGAACCGGCGATATCCAAGTGAAGATATGGCGTCGGCTGCACGGCAGCGATTTGGTGCTACAGCCAAACTACAATCATGCGGACCCAGCGCTCGCGACCCTGTATTGGGATCGCCGTTTCCGCATCGCGCTTTCTGTTGCGCTCAACCGTGACGAGATGAATCAGATTATCTACTTTGGTCGTGGTCAGCCAAGACAGGTCACTGTGATCCCTACGAGTGACTACTTTGAACCAGAATTTGCGAGTGCCTACACTGATCATGACCCTGCGTTGGCAAACAAGTTACTCGACGAAATCGGTTTGCATGACATCGATGGCGACGGTTTACGTGAATACCCTGATGGATCACAACTGACCATCACAGCTGAATACATAGACTTTGAAACTCCGAAGCAAATCTCCATGGAACTCGTAGCAAGTTATTGGCGCCAGGTCGGAGTCGATCTACGTCTAAAGCTTGTTGACCGCGGCTTACAATGGCAACGGGCACCCACCGGTGAAATGCAGATGACGGTCTGGCACGCAGACCGAACTACCGACATCCTTTTTCCAGTTCAGCCAGATTGGTGGGTACCCAGGACGATTGGTTGGAGTATGTCTATGTGGAATCAGTGGACCCGGTGGTATCTGACGGACGGTCGGCTCGGGACGAAGCCGCCTACAGAAATAGCACAGCTGCACCAATGGGCTGAAACGCTACGCACCACACTCGACAGGACCGAAAGAATAAGAGCAGGTAAAGCAATCCTAAGATCCTCGGCTGAAAACGTTTGGTCGATTGGTACTATTGGGCTCGCGCCACACCCCATCGTCGTTTCAAATCGCCTTAAAGGGGTGCCGGACAATGGCATATGGGGTTGGGATACTCGCTGGACCCTGCCGTACCATCCAGAAACTTGGTATTTTTCGGAATGAGTCCCGGCACAAAATTCGTCACCCGACGCATTCTCGGCATGATCCCGACGCTGGCCATCATCTCTGTAATCGTGTTTGTCATCATACAACTGCCGCCAGGTGACATCGTCACGTCTACTTTGGATCAAATGCAGGCTAGTGGCTTGGATATGTCGGACGACCGTGTGCAAAACCTACGTGCCCAATACAACCTCGACGACCCTCTACCCGTGCAATATCTCCGTTGGATATCTGGTTTTCTCACCGGTGACATGGGGTATTCCTTTTTGTTTGCACGGCCTGTTAATGAACTTGTTTGGGAGCGCCTGGGATATACATTGCTGATCTCCGTCTGTGCTCTAATTTTCACATGGGCCCTAGCTCTCCCTATGGGGATCTATTCCGCTGCACGACAGTACTCAGCAGGCGACTACACATTTACCCTAATCGGCTTACTGGGGCTGGCAACACCAAATTTTTTGATCGCGCTGCTACTCATGTACGCAGGTTATGAGTGGTTTGGGTTGAGCTTTGGCGGATTGTTTTCACCACAATATCTAGATGCCCCTTGGAGCTGGGCTAGAGTCGGCGATCTGCTACAACATCTTTGGATTCCCGTAGTGGTGGTCGGGACATCCGGTATGGCAATTACGATGCGTCTCATGCGGGCGAATCTATTGGATGAACTCAATAAACCTTACGTCACGACCGCACGAGCCAAGGGCGTACCGCCGCTCAAACTCATTCTTAAATACCCTGTCCGTATCGCAATCAATCCATTTATTTCAACTATCGGGCTGTTACTTCCCGCACTTATTTCGGGCGAGGCAATCGTTGCAGTTGTCCTCAACCTACCAACAACCGGACCGTTACTGCTTCGTTCTCTGATATCTCAAGACATGTATCTCGCAGGCAGCCTCATCATGCTCCTGAGCATCTTAACGGTTATAGGTATGCTTCTTTCGGACCTTCTTTTGGCTTGGCTAGACCCACGAATACGGTATGAGTGAGGCACTACCTCCAAGCCGACTCGCGTGGCTCAGGTTCAAGCAGCATCGGCTCGCGCTCGTTGCCGCGTTCGTGCTAGTCGCACTTTATGTCACAGCTATCGCCTGTGAATTTCTCGCACCTTACGAACCCGACCAGCGCAATTCTCGAGCCATCAACGCACCGCCCATGACACTCCATTTCACAAACCAAGTCGGTGATTGGCAATTGCGCCCCATCGTCTATCAATACAAACTAACCATCGACCCGGACTCTTGGATGCGGCAATACAAAGAGGACTTTACTCGGCCCCACGCTGTGAACTTCTTTGTTAAACAAGACACCGGTTACCGCTTCTTTACCGTCGACGATGGGGGTTATGTTCATCTTTTTGGAACAGACTCCTTAGGTCGTGATGTTTTCAGCCGGGTCCTCTATGGGTCTCGCGTTAGCCTGTCTATCGGTGTCATTGGTGTCTTATTGACACTCTTCTTTGGACTCATGCTAGGAGGCTTCGCCGGATATCTCGGCGGTATCGTAGATAACGCTGTGCAACGCCTCATCGAAGTCCTGCAGTCGATGCCAACCCTACCCTTGTGGATGGGACTCTCAGCCGCACTACCTGCTGCGTGGTCACCACTCGCTGCCTATTTCGGTGTCACACTCATCTTGTCATTTTTCGGTTGGACGACATTAGCCCGCCAGGTTCGGGGGCGTTTCTTATCGCTCAGGGACGAGGACTTCGTCGTCGCCGCACGACTAACGGGCGCAAGTAATACCAGGGTGGTCTTAAAGCACATGGTGCCTAATTTCATGAGCCACACGATAACCACGGCGACTCTCGCTATCCCCGCAATGATCTTAGGTGAGACAGCACTGAGCTTTCTCGGTATCGGTTTGCGACCGCCGGTAGTCAGTTGGGGAGTGTTACTGCAACAAGCACAAAACTACCAAGTCATCGTGATGACGCCTTGGCTCCTAATTCCTGGGCTGTTCATCGTTGTGACCGTGATTGCGTTCAATCTCCTGGGTGACGGTTTGCGCGATGCCGCGGACCCGTACCATACGGGTGGCCAATCGTGAGCGATTTGGTTGCCATTCGAGACTTATGCATTTGCTTCAACTCTGAACTAGGCACCACTGAAGCAGTTAGGAACCTAACATTCAATTTACGCCGCGGACAGATAACGGCGCTTGTCGGCGAATCGGGGTCCGGCAAGTCGGTAACAGCAAACAGTCTGCTGGGCCTTCTCCCTAACAACGCCGAAGTGACAGGTGAGATCCTGTTCACACACAACGAAACAACCGTGGACATCGCTCAGTTAACCGAACGCGACCCCCGCCTGCGATCAATCCGCGGCGACCAAATCAGTATGGTGTTTCAAGAGCCGATGACAGCGCTATCACCGGTTCATACGATCGGTGATCAGATCAGTGAGGCGATTTTGTGTCACCAATCAGTCACTCAAGAAGTTGCATGGGTGCAAGCCGAAGAAATGTTGAGCGCAGTCGGTATTGCGTCCGCAGGCGAAGCGATGCACAAATACCCTTTTCACTTTTCAGGGGGCATGAGACAACGTGCAGTAATCGCTATGGCACTCGTTTGCCATCCAGAGCTGCTTATCTGTGACGAGCCAACCACAGCCCTGGATGTCACTGTCCAAGCAGAAATCCTTCTGTTGATTCGAAAGCTACACGTCGAGCTTGGCAACGCTGTACTTTTTATCACGCACGATCTAGCGGTCGTAGCACAAATAGCGGATCGGGTTCTTGTCATGTATCAAGGTACGCTCGTCGAGGAAGGCGAGGTGCGCGAGGTCCTGAAGTCACCTAAACATCCTTATACGCAGAAGCTTTTGAAAGCAGTGCCGCAACTATGAAGGAGCCAATTCTCACAGTCGACGGCCTGAGCAAACAGTTTGCCGGTACAAGCGTGCTGCGCGACATATGCTTTACTGTTAAACAAGCGAAAACGCTAGGCATCGTCGGTGAATCAGGTTCCGGCAAAACGACTTTGGTCCGATGTCTGCTCCGCGCAATCGACCCAGACTCTGGAACGATACGATTTCGGGGGCGAACTGGTTCGCATAACTTGGAGCAACTTTCTGCAAGGGAGCTCCTACCACTCAGGCGGGAGCTTCAGATGATCTTCCAAGATCCATTTGCTTCGCTGAACCCTCGTATGACGATTGCTCAAATCCTCGAGGAGCCCTTGATCATTCATGAGATGGGAAACAAGTCAGATCGCCGCGCTAAAGTCATCAATATGCTCGAGCGAGTGCAGCTGGACGCCAGTGCGTTGAACCGTTACCCGCATGCGTTCTCAGGCGGTCAGCGCCAGCGGGTCGGCATCGCTCGGGCCTTGATTCTCGAGCCTAGTTTGGTCGTTTGCGATGAATCTGTCGCCGCCCTCGATGTCTCGGTCCAGGCGCAAATTCTAGACCTGCTAAGCGAACTTCAAAACGAAATGGGATTGACCTATCTCTTCGTCGCGCATGACTTAAGTGTTGTGAGACATTTTTGTGATGATGTCCTGGTCCTACACGACGGTGAAATAGTGGAGTCGGGCGACGTTGCAGAGACATTTTCCCAACCAAAACACAACTACACGAAGCTGCTGCTGTCAGCTGTGCCTTCCATAGATCCGGACGTCAAACTCGCACCACTGACTAGAACAGAACTCGGTCTACCCGAAATAACCAGGTAGATGACCGCCTAAACAAACGTGTTAAGCAATCCAATCTCTATGCAAGCCAGTAATCTCCGCGTCAACGGACTGCACTACATAGCGCTCAACATCAGCCAGAGCTTGTTCTACTACAGTCGCGGTTCCCGCGCAGGCAACAAAAGACCATTGGCTCACCCTTAGGTCATCAGCGTACCCAGACTCGCATACTGCGATGGCTGGACTGCGGCCAAACTTATCTCGCAATTTAAGCAATCGCTTACGTTTGTCTTTGAGCGATCGGCAACCGTGCAGTTGAAAATTCACTTGGAGTTTCGCGACCCTCACGAAATAGCAAATTCCTCTGAGGAAAGCTCGTAGAAGACGGTGTCGAGGCCGTGCCAGCGACGTCGTTCTCGAAAAGACATGCCTAGTTTTTGCAGCACACGGACCGATCTTTGATTGGGAGTGTCGGCTGCTGCGATGACTTGACTCAAGCTGCATTCCTCAAAGCCATGCCGTAGGACCGCCCGAGCTGCATCGCCACCGATCCCTCGACCCCAAACCTTAGGGTTGATACCAAGTAACAGTTCCATATCCTTCGCATTCTCGAAAACCCTGAGCCCACAAAACCCCGCAAACTGACCGTCAAAAGGGTCGTTCTCAATATCCACATAGAGGGCGAAAAAACCCACGCCATACGTTTCGAAACACACCTCGCTCGTCGAAATCATTTCCTCAACACGCGACACGGGGATAATTTGATCTTCAAAGAGATACTTACGCACATCTGGATCGACGCTCAGTGAGTGCAGCTCCGTCACATGATCCATCGTGATCGGCACGAGTTTAAGACGTTTTGTTTTTAGCTCCCCCATCGGCTCAGTTTGCCATAGCAAGGTGCATAAGCGAACATGCCCCGCTGCAAACTTTTGTGCACGGCTAAGGAAGCGGCGTACCGCACAATAATCGAGAGATACCTACTCGCCTCAACAGGAGAATTTATGCGATTTAGTTTTTGGCCAACACCGAGCCTTCCTTTTGAGGAAACTCTCAGCTTGAGCCAGCATGCAGAAGCCACTGGTTGGGATGGTCTTTGGTTAGCGGATCACTTCATGCCTAATGCACAAGATACCAGCACGCCGTGGCCAGAAGCGTGGACAACCTTGTCAGCGATCGCTGCAACCGTGCCCAGACTGCGACTCGGCACACTCGTTACGGGCAATACTTATCGCCATCCTGCAGTACTTGCAAAAATGGCGGCAACGGTCGATCACATTTCCGGTGGCCGAGTCGTCCTTGGCATCGGTAGCGGCTGGCAGGAAAATGAACACGCCCAATATGGTATCGAATTCGACACCGTCGGTGGGCGGTTGGACCGGTTAGATGAAGCCTGTACTGTCATACGCGCCCTGTTCACCGAACAAACTGCCAGTTTCAGCGGCGCTCACTACCAGCTCGAAAACGCGATCCTTGAACCTAAGCCTGTGCAAAAACCACTGCCACTCTTGATCGGCGGAGGCGGTGAAAAGGTGACGCTTAAACTTGCAGCCAAACACGCCAACGAATGGAACGTATGGGGTGATCCGAGTATTTTGCGTCACAAAATGTCCGTTCTCGATAAACATTGCACCGACCTCGGACGAGACCCGAGAGAAATCCACCGAACCGCTGTCGCACTGCTATTCATGAGTGAGGACAAAAAATTTCTGGAAAACATGCGTAATGCCGACATCACTCAGCCGAAAATCGTCGGCACGCCAGCAGAAGTAAAAGAAATCGTTGCCGAATACGAAGCAGCTGGTGTTGCTGAGCTGATCGTTCCTGACTTTACGATGGGCAGCGGCGATCAGAAGATCGCGACCATGGATACATTCATCACGCAGGTAGCAGGACGTTAAAATGGCCGAGGCAAACACACCCCCAACTCCAGTCCCGGCCGCGACCATCATGTTGCTCAGAGAACGCGATGAGCAGCTCTAGGTCTTTATGGTCGTACGTCATCATCAAATTGATTTTGCATCTGGCGCACTCGTGTTTCCCGGAGGCAAGGTCGACGAACAAGATTTCGATGACAAGTTACAGCCATATCTCACCGACGCCCACGAAGAACGCGACATGCGCGCAATTCAGGTGAGCGCTATTCGAGAGGCTTTTGAGGAATGCGGCGTGCTGCTCGCTTATGACAAAGTCGCAAGCGGTGCTCAAGGCAGCAATGCCATGATCAGCGGTGAAAGGTTAAAAAGCCTCGATGACTGCCGCCCACAGCTGAATGATGGCAGTCTGCCGCTACTTACTTTTCTTGAACGCGAGCAGCTTAGTTTGGCTTGCGATCAGTTAGTACACTTCGCCCACTGGATCACACCACCTATGGTGCCTCGACGTTTCGACACCCACTTTTACTTAGCGATTGCTCCCACGGACCACTTAGCCATACACGATGGTTACGAGTCTGTTGATTCTGTCTGGATCTCCGCGGATCAAGCGATGCAAGACGCTAAAGATGGCAAACGAACAGTCATCTTTCCAACTTTGCGGAACATCGAAAAATTGGGGCTCAGCAAGTCAGTGGATGGCGCCATCTCAGCCGCACTCGCGGATAAGATTGTTCCCGTTCTACCCTGGACGGAAAAGAGAGACGACGGCACTTATCTGTTGATCCCACCCGAAGCAGGTTATCTGATCAATGAAGAGAAGATGCCTGCAAGGGAAAAAGGTTGAGGACCCCTACGAGGTAGGTAGCCTGGTGTCGCCTAAAGCGTGCTGTAACTCGGCATGGGTGAGGAGCAATGCTTCATAGTAGCCAATCACCTCTCGTTTACGTGAGATGTCAGCCAAGGGCAACTCCTGGTTATCACTGCGCAGCCTTTTAAGCTGAGCCACTATGTGTGCCTGGGTCTGACGGGCGTGATATATCTCTAGGAGATCTACGAGGCCTTGCTGATTCTGTTCCATACTTCTTGCCAAGCGCTTTAATAAAATCTAGATGGCCTCTCGAACAATTGCCAATTTGAATGTGATTTTTTTGCCGTCTTTCTGTGAAAAGCGTTACAGAGCCAAACTTGCAGAATCGGGATTGAGCGTCTAGTGTCCCGCGATTCTTCTGCAAAAAGGTATCGCTATGTCTGATGAAGCTGTCCTCTATGAGGTCGTGGACCACGTTGCGACGATTACATTCAATCGTCCAGAGCAGCAAAATACTATCTCAGGCCCCATGCTCAACTCGCTCACGGAGTACCTACTGCAAGCGGACGCTGACACCGACGTCCGGGCGATTATCATCACTGGAGCAGGTAAGTTCTTCTGCGCCGGATTAGACCTACGCGGCAGTGACATCACAGACAACTTATCTGAGGGTAAGTCGTCACCCGCCAACCTCGATCTGCGCAACACACCGCCAACAGTCCTACACAACCTAGACACACCTACCATCGCAGCACTAAACGGCTCCGCCGCCGGTTATGGCATGGACCTTGCCCTCGGCTGTGACATCCGGATTATGTCTGATGCCGCCAAGTTGGCAGCGGCTTTTACCGCACGTGGTGTGGTCCCAGAGTCTGGCGGCACTTGGATACTGCCGCGTCTGATCGGCTGGTCGAAAGCGTCTGAAATCATATTCACTGGTAAGACTTTAACCGCGGTGGAGTGTGTAGAAATGGGCTTGGTCTCACGGCTAGCCAACAACAACGAAGTGTTCGCTGAAGCGCAAAAAACTGCTAAGGAAATCGCAAGTAATGCGCCACTTGCTGTACAGGCATCAAAGCGCATGATGCGAATGTCTATGAATGAGAATTTCAACGACCACGTCCATCACGTGTTCTTACAACTCTTGCCGCTCTTTCAATCTGAGGACTTCAAGGAAGGCATGGCCTCGTTCATGGAGAAGCGACCGCCGGAGTTCAAAGGTCGGTAGGTCTGGCACACCTAGTATGATCGTGAAAGAATCGAGAAAGCACAAACTTGCACATATCAAACTAATACCAATTGGGAAAATTGAGGGGAAATCATGACAGATGCATACATCATTGATGCGGCACGCTCGCCACGGGGCATAGGTAAACTTGGTAAAGGGGCACTCGCAGAATTTCACCCGAGTCGATTGCTCGCAAAGGTTTTTGAAGGTATCGCCGAGCGCAATGACTTAAACACAGACGACATCGACGATGTCGTTGTCGGCTGTAGCTCGCAGGTCGATAAACAAGGCTCTTGTGTCGGTCGTATGGCAGCCTTAGACGCGGGTTGGAGTACACGAGCAAGCGCTGTCACACTCGACCGCTTCTGTGGCTCTGGTATCACTTCAGTAAACCTGGCGGCTGCCAATATCATGAGCGGTATGGATGATCTCTGCGTCGCTGGCGGCGTGGAAATGATGTCGTATACCGCGACCCTAGGAAACGCGACCAACAACCGTACGGTAGATGGCAGCAATCTTCATTTACGCGGCATTCATCCACAGCCGCACCAAGGCATCTGTGCAGATATGATTGCAACGTTGGAAGGCTTCAGTCGTGAAGACGTCGACCAATTGGCTGTGCAATCCCAAAACCGCGCGAAGGCGGCGATGGATGCAGGTCACTTCGACAAAGCGCTGATTCCAATCTCAAATGACGACGGTACAGTTGCGCTCAACCGAGAAGAGTTCCCTCGCCCTGGTACCACCATGGAAACCCTTGCTGCGTTGCCGACCGTTTTTGACCAATTCATGAACCTTCCCATCGACAACACAGGTGAGACTTTCGACCAGCTGGTGAAACGAAAGTATCCTGATCTTAAGATCGAACACGTGCACCACGCTGGAAATAGCTCTGGCGTCGTCGACGGCGCAGCGGCGCTAATTCTTAGCACGAAAGACTATGCAGATAGCGTCGGCTGGAAACCTCGCGCACGCATTCGGGCCATGGCAACAGTCGGCGGAGATCCGACCCTGATGTTGAATGAACCCGTTCCTGCAGCACAGAAGGTACTTGCTCGCGCTGGGATGACGACGGACGATATTGATCTCTTTGAGGTCAACGAAGCGTTTTCGGTTGTCGCTGCAAAATTCATCCGCGATCTCGAGCTCGACCCCGAGAAGGTCAACGTCAATGGCGGCGCAATGGCTTTGGGTCACCCAATCGCTGCAACGGGTTCAATCCTCATCGGCACCTGTCTTGATGAACTTGAGCGACGTGGACTGAGCACGGGTTTAATCACCATGTGTACTGGTGGAGGCATGGCTCCCGCGATCATCATTGAGCGCATCTAGCCAGTTTCGGACGGAGGCTCCACGGAGCCTCCGTTACGTCCGCCTATCTTTTCTTTACCTATCTTCCCTTTGCCGATCTTCCTTCCTCTGCGCGGCTCTTATCGGGTGTACGCCCGCTCAACCTAAGCTGGAAGATGTTTCAGTCGACTTTCTAACAACCTGGTTCAGTCAGGAACCGTCAGATGACGTCAATCGCTGCCACGGCCTAGGCACTCTGAAACACGACGAATTTAGCTGTCTTGAAATGCAAGAATTTGCGGCTCGCGTCGATCCCGCTTCAAGGACGTTCACCGCCCAGCGCTCGCACGACTGCTTCGCAAGCGTTTGCGGTGAGTTTGTAGAGATCGAATTCGAAAGCTACGACCACGCTGGGAATCCAATCCGAGAGAATGCAGTCTTAAAACGTGATGATGGAACAATCCGCTTGTATTGGTACCGCTCAGATTTAATGCTTGCCGCATTCAGGGCAGCCAACCCAGAACCTGAAGACGAGAAAGAACCCATTCAGGTGGCCTACGATGAAATCACTGCGCGGTATCCTGAGCTCTACAGATACCCGCCTTGCTACGGCGTCCGGGCATCCACATCGACCCTGGCTGGGGAATTGATGGCAAAAAACGCGATAGATGTTGCGAGCATCGAGCGGATAGCCGCAACCTGCGGTGACGACTTTTGCTTTTCTTTAGTCGGAGAAAAAATCGCACCGCTTTGCCCAAACTGACCCACCTATGGTTGTAGGCGCTCGAGCTGCCAACCTGAATCTCTTCGCGAATAGACAAAACGATCATGCAGTCGGTTTTCGCGACCCTGCCAGAACTCAAACTTCTCTGGCCTTAATCGATAGCCTCCCCAGTTTTCAGGACAGGTAGGTTCGCCGTATTGGAGCTGGGTCACTTTGTCTTCTAAGGCCTGCCGATCTGTTATTGGCTGCGACTGCTCGGATGCTGCTGCCGATAACTGCGAGGCCAGCGGGCGGCTCTCGAAGTATGCTTCGGCGTCTCTTCGAGACGTTCTCTCGACCACGCCCGCAATCCGCACTTGACGATTGTGCTCCCGCCAGTGAAAGAGTAACTCTGCCTTGGGGTTTTCTGTCAGATTCTGGCCTTTTTGACTGCCGTAGTCGGAATAAAAGGTTAGACCGTCCTTATCGTGCGCTTTAAGGAGTACGATGCGTACAGATGGCGCGCCATCTGAGCCTGCTGTTGCGAGGCTCATCGCAGTGGCATCGGTTAATCCATCTTCTAACGCGCGGGATAGCCAATTTGTGAACTGCGCCAATGGCTCGTTGCGCAAATCACTGCGCCTCAAGGCGTCGCTCGCATACTCACGCCTGACGTGTCGATGGTCTTCAGTCATAACAACCTCTGGTCTCGCCATCGCTTAACGCGACAGATTTAACTTTTGGGACTCTCGTAACGCCACAACGGGGTTCTTAAACTGCCGTATAGCGCTAGCGCTAGCGCTAGCGAGACAAACACAGCCGGTAACAACGCGTTGAGCGTACCAAAAATCTCTATCAGAAAACCTAACACCAAAGCGCCGACTGGTGCACTACCCATCATCGTCACCGAAAAAACCGAAAGAATCCGACCCCGATACTCCGCCTCTGCTGACTCCTGGACAACCGTTCGGGCTAGATTGCTGGTCAGTCCCATATTCAACCCCCACAACATGACGGCAATCGTGAGCAACCACCAGTCTCCCTTGATATAGAGCAGAGTGATAATCACCACCCTGGAAAGCTGCAGTATTAGGTACAAGCGCCCCGGTCGCTTCAGCGGCATGAAGCGCAGCAGTATCGCGTTGGAGATCGCCGCAAATACGAAGAACAGAGCCATCAGCAATGAGAGAATCAACGCGTCGCCCTCGTAGACCCGCTTCACGATGTAGGGGAACACGGTCATCATCGACCCTGCATTAAAAATGCTAGAAATACAATTTATCGTCAGCGTGCTCGAGATTACGCTGTCCGCACGTGTAGCCCGGAGCCCTTCAACAATTTGCTGCCAGGCTGAGACGCCTGACGGCGGCGCTGCCACAGATAGGCTCGGTAAGCGACGTATAGTGATGGCTGCCAAACCAAAGCTGACCGCCTGAATGACTAACACGGTACCGATGCCGACAATCTCCATTTGACCAGCGAGAAGCAAGCCAACAACCTGCACCACCATGCCAATCACGGTCGCAACGGTCACGCCTTGTTGCACTGAGGACCCACTGATTTCATTGAGAATTGCTTGTTGAGCAGGCAAAGAAAGGGCTTGCACCACCGAGACTCCCAATCCCCAGATCATGACACTCCAAATCGCCAAGCCAAAGCCCGCGTCAACGATGAAAAGGAAGATCGGGAAGATCGGTGAGAGTAAGTAAACCAGCATGAGGAGATCGCGCGGGCCTCGGCTATCCGACTGCGCACCACCGAGCAACATCAAAAAGATCGACGGAATCCCGATAATCGCTTGGATAATGCCGACCTCGTCTGCCGGACGCTCCATGATGCCGATAAGCACCCAGCTCAACATGAGTTGCTGCATAGCCAAGGCCATGCCTGAAAAACCGGTGCTACCCATGTAGGTTCTAAACAAAGGTTGGCGCCAAATTACGTTCTCAGTCGACAATTCATCCCCCTCTGAGGCAGTATCGCGGCTCTCGATATTTTTATGTTCATTCTCTCGATGGGGAAATTCTGATGTCCACCTCCTCCCCAGTAAAGGCGGTTAGCGGTGAAACCTACACTGACCAAGACTTCTCTTGCGGCAACTTCGCCCATGCGGAACTGCGCGACTGCACCTTCCAAAACTGCGAATTTGCCGGTGCGAATTTTCGCGCAAGCGATCTCAGTGGCTCGATATTCACGCAATGCCAATTCAATGATCCCGAGTCCGACCAACCAGCCGACTTCTCTCAGGCTACTCTGCGTGAAGTGAGGTTTGATCGGTGCAACCTAACCGTGGTCGATCTTATCGGTGTCAGCGCGTATGCAGCTTCTTTTTCGAATTGCCAAATGCAAGGCACAGATCTTTCAAAATCAGACTTCCGGCTCCCGATCGGCCAGAGCGAACTGGCCGATGTGACGATCGAAGATTGCAATTTGTCATTCGCGAACATCTCCAACAACTACCTTGTCTCTTGCACCCTAACCGGTAATCGAATGACCGAATGCTCTCTCGACTATACAGATCTAACCAATGCCGATCTCCAGGGCTGTGACCTACACAACATTAGTGCCGTTAGCGTCACTCTGCGAGGTGCGGACCTACGCGGTGCGACCATCCATGGCTTGGATCCAAGAGACGTTGATCTGACGGATGTAAAAATCTCGCCAGACCAAGTCGGTGCTCTCTTAAACACTCTGGGGATCATCGTTGCGGATGACGACGCATGAGCAAGCCGTTTTATTTGATCTCTAGCAATTCCACTTCAAACATGAGCGTCGCATGCGGCCCGATCTTGCCACCCGCACCCCGCTCGCCATAGGCGAGTTCTGGCGGTATGACCAAACGCCACTTCGAACCAACACCCATAAGTTGCAGAGCTTCTGTCCAACCGCGAATGACTTGGTTGACGGCAAACGATGCAGGCTGGCCACGCTCCACAGAGCTGTCGAAGACCTCTCCGGTTGCCAGCGTGCCGTGGTAGTGCGTAGAGACCGTATCGGTCAAAGCCGGTTTGGCGCCATCGCCTGCCACCATGATTTGATACAACAGGCCGGATTCAGTCTGTTGTACACCCTCTCTTTGGGCAAATTCATCACGAAACGCCTTACCCGCATCAATGACGGCACTGGATTGTGAAGCCTGCGCTGCCTGCACAGCACTTTGCAGCACCTGCATGAGCCGTTGACGCTCACTTTCAGACACGGCGGCATCGTTACCGGCTGCCGCATCCGCAACACCTTGAGCGAACGCCTGAATGTCCAAGGTACCCAGCGTTTGATCCAACAATCCCCCTGCTTGATCGTAACCAAGCCGATAACTGGCTTGTTCGATCTCAGTGGTTAAGGCAGTTTTATTGTCGTTACTGCTTGCCGCCTCGCTCTGCGCAGGTTGACAGGCTACAAGTACCCAAGCCGTGGCAATCACCCCTAGGGCGCGGCCAGCGAAGGAATCGGTCATAGTTTTTCCTATTAGTTAGTTGGTCTTCCGCTGTTTCACTTCTGTTGCTACCGGGTTACATTCTCCACACAGGGACAGCAGGCTTCTTTGTTAACCTCTGGGGGAGATAACGGGGATCCGTCCTAGCAACTTGAGAGCATTCTAACGAGTGGCTGTCCGGAAGACGAAGTTTTCTTCGGAGATGATGCGCGAACAAGCCAGCGTATCGGACGAAAGTCGCACTGCAAGTAGGGACAGCTTTGCAAGCGTACGAACAAATGTGCATCCCAGCGGTCAAACATTTTGTGTCGCAGTGGGATAGATGCAGCGGGATAACAATAGGAACGCTATGAATTCGCAATACCGAAAATTACGCGCGTTGAGCCTCACCTTGACGGCGTGTGCAGCAGTCACCGCAGTCGCCCAATCGGACATCGCCAAAAACGTCATCGCCGAGGAAGAGCAGGTCGAGATCGTTGAGATCAAAGCACCGGTTTTGAGCCCACTTGAAGTCCACCCTCGCACAAGCCTCACGGTCGTCGAACAGCTTCGCTATAACCACTATGTAAAAAAGCCGCTTGATGACGGCATATCGAGCGACATCTTTGACAAATACCTGGATACACTGGACGGTGGACGAGCCTATTTTCTCGCTGCGGACATCGTTGAGTTCGAACAGTACCGCTATACCCTCGATGACGCTCTAAAACGTGCCAATCTCGATCCAGCGTTCATTATGTACAACCGATATCAAACTCGAGTTGTGGAGCGCCTGCAGTTTCTGCTGACCCAATTGGTTCAAGGTGTGGAAGGCACTGACTTTTCGGCCGATGAATATGTCGAGATAGACCGCGAAAATTCAACCTGGCCACGAACTGAAGCAGAACAAGACGATCTCTGGCGGAAACGTCTAAAAGCTGCCGTGCTCAGCATGAAGTTGAATGGCAAGGACTTCACGGAAATCCAAGAGGTTCTTACTAAGAGATACAAGAACCGTTTGAAACAGACTGCTCAAACCAAAAGTGAAGACGCATTCCAGCTCTACATTAACGCCTTTGCGAGCACCTACGATCCGCACACACAATATTTCTCGCCGCGAACCTCGCAGAACTTCAACATCAATATGTCTTTATCGCTTGAAGGTATCGGCGCAGTCCTACGTAGCGAAGACGACTACACGTCAGTTGTTCGACTCGTAACTGCAGGTCCCGCTGACAAAGCTGGTGACTTACAACCCGCCGATCGCATAGTCAGCGTAGGTCAAGGTCAAGGCGGACCGCTAATCGATGTGGTTGGATGGCGGTTAGACGATGTCGTTGAACTCATTCGTGGACCCAAGGAGTCTACGGTCCGACTAGAGATCATTCCTTCCGATGCGGATTCGGAAGAAACCAAAGTAATCCAAATCACGCGCAACACTGTTCAGTTAGAAGAACAAGCTGCCCAAGCTAAGCTCCTCACCCTCAATGATGGTAACCAAGAAGTTAAGATCGGCATCGTCGACGTGCCCACCTTCTATATCGATTTCAAAGCGAGCCAACAAGGCGATGAAAACTACCGCTCCACCACCCGTGATGTGGCGGCATTGGTTGAGCAGCTAAAAGGCGAAGGGATCGACGGTCTAATCGTTGATCTGCGTAACAACGGCGGAGGCTCTTTGCAGGAGGCAGATACGCTCACTGGTCTGTTTATCGAGACTGGTCCGACTGTGCAGGTGAAATCAAACAGACGCCGTCCCAGTGTCTATGCAGACAATGATGCCAGCGTTGCTTGGGATGGACCCATGGCAGTGATGGTTAACCGCTTATCTGCGTCCGCATCCGAAATCTTCGCTGGCGCCATTCAAGACTACGGTCGGGGCATCATTCTCGGCAGCCAAACTTTCGGCAAGGGTACAGTGCAAACACTTATCCCACTCAATAGGGGACAGTTAAAGATCACTGCGGCAAAATTCTATCGAGTGTCCGGTCAAAGCACGCAGCACCAGGGCATTATCCCTGACATCACATTCCCGGAACTATTCGATACCGATCAAATCGGTGAAAGCAGTCTGGATGACGCAATGCCTTGGGACATGATCCAACCGGCGATCTATCACCAAGCCACTCAGATCGAACCACTCCTGGGCGAGTTGCGCAGCCGTCACGAACATCGGATTGAAGATAACGTCGATTTCAACTATTACAAAGCGTGGTCGCGAAAGAGCAAGGAAAATTCCGAGCGAACGCATTTGTCTCTCAATGAAACAAAGCGATTGGCAGAAAAAGAGGCGAACGATATTTGGGAACTGGCATTAGAGAATTCTCTACGCGGTGCCAAAGGTGACCCGTTAGCTGATAGTTTGGATCACTTAAAAGAACTTCGCGAAGCAGAAGCAGAAGCAAAAGCCGAAGCAAAAGCCGAAGCAGAAAAGGAAGAAGATACAGTTGCTTCAAAGGCAGACAAAGAGACCGAATCCCTGGCAGCAGCTGGCGACGAAGTCGAGGCACTACCTGAAGTAGAGGCGGTCGATGACGATGCAATGCTGGAAGAGGCAGGTCGAATCCTTATGGACTTTATCGGTCTCTCTACGCAAATCGCACAGCTTGAATCTGGCACTCCGGTCTTAGGTTCAACCGCGCCCATCGATCATACTCTAGATACTTCAAGAGCATCCCGCACCGAGGGTTGAGATCGACGGGCTCGTTCCGCGTTGGCCAGAGAGTTTGGTCCAGAGCTATTCCAGTGCAAACTCCTGACGGCGTTCTTTAACCGTCGTTAGGATTCCCGCCTCAAAATCAGCGACCGACATGGTGTGCTGTTCTTTGTAGCCGTAACGTCTTAACGTCACCGTTCCGTCCTCGACTTCTCGCTCACCGATGATCAGTAGGTTCGGGATCTTCTGAGTTGTGCCTTGGCGAATCTTCTTAGGAAGTGTGTCATTCGACGGCGCGAGCTCAGCGCGAATCATTTGACTACGTAGGTTTGAAACTATCTCGCTGGCGTATGCATCGAATTGCTCGCCAACAGTAAGTAGCTGTACCTGAACGGGTGCCATCCAAGTAGGGAACGCGCCCGCATAATGCTCGATCAAGAATGCGACAAATCGCTCGTGGGTACTGAACGGGGCACGATGAATGCAGTAAGGAACATGCTCAGCACCATCTGACCCGATGTACTTGAGCCCCATGCGTTCGGGGACCGCAAAATCCAGTTGCACAGTGGAGACCGTTTCCTCTCGACCTGTCACTGTGTGAAATTGGAAGTCTAGTTTTGGTCCATAAAATGCAGCCTCACCGACACCTTCCTTGAAGTCGACATCCAGCTCCTGCAACACCTCGAGTAGAATGGCTTCTGATTCTTCCCAAGCCCCTGGGTTGTCTACGTACTTCTCTTTGCCTTTGGGGTCTTCAGGATCCCAACCCGACAGGCGAATCGAGAACTCATCCAACCCCAGCACGTCATAGGCTTCGCGAGACATCCGAATGACCGCCTTGAATTCGTCCTTTATCTGTTCCTTGGTGCAATAAATGTGGGCGTCATTCATCGCCATTCCACGCACCCTAACAAGACCGCCAACAGCCCCGGAATCCTCAAAGCGATAGACCTGCCCGTATTCCGCAAGCCGCAACGGTAAATCTCTGTAACTGCGCGGTTCAGCGGAAAAAATTTTGTGGTGGTGGGGGCAGTTCATCGGTCGCAGACGATAGGCCTCTTTGACAGCACGATCTTCATCCTCTGCTCCAGGTTCGGCTTGGTCCATAACTTCCATCGACGGATACATATCGTCCGCGTAATACGGCAGATGACCCGTCGTGTGGTAAAGCGACTCCTTAGCCAGGTGTGGTGTCGCTACACGTTGGAAACCCGCCTTAAACTCAAGCTCCTTGGCCAGATTCTCAAGCTCTTCCCGGATCACCGTTCCATTCGGTAGCCAGAGAGGCAATCCTCTGCCGATATCATTATCAATGGTGAAGATAGAAAGTTCCCGGCCCAGCTTCTTGTGATCTCGGGCTTGCGCTTCTTCGAACGCTTGGACATGCGCATCGAGGCTTTCTTTATCGAGAAACGCCCAGGCATAGATTCGTGTCATCATCACATTGTCAGAATTACCTCGCCAATAGGCACCGGCAACACTGCGAAGCTTAAATGCATCTCTAGGAATTTCCTTGGTGGTACCCACATGCGGCCCCTCGCACATGTCGAGAAAAGGTCCGTTGCGGTAAAATGTTAGACCTTCAAGCCCGTTTTTCTCGATGAGCTCAGCGCCATATTCCTGTTTGTAAGGCTCGCCCATTTCTTCGATACGAGCCAAGGCCTCATCAGCACTGAGATCCTCTCGATCAAAACGCTGCCCCTTCTTGCAAATCTTTTTCATCCGCCGAGTAAGCTCGGGAAAATCTTCCTCCGTTAGCGGTTCGTTGAGAATGAAGTCATAGTAGAAGCCATCCGCAATCGGTGGACCGAAGCCTAGCGTCGAGCCAGGTCGTAGCTCTAGAACCGCTTGCGCGAGGACATGCGCCAAACTATGGCGCACCTTGTACAAATCATCTTGGCTTTGATCATCACCACTGTGCTCAAAAGCTGACATGAGTCTTCCTTTATTACCCACTAAATTTCTAATCCCAGAAACGAAAAAACCCCAGTGGCGCTGCCTCCCGGGGTCTTCGTTGGCAGCGCTCTAGTCGAGGCTGCCGATGCGTATTTTCAGATACGACAGCCTAGACAACCCGGGTTCGGGTCGTCGTCGTGTCGTCGGTTGTGCCGTTAGACACCATGGTCAAAACAAACATCTGTAAATCTTTTCGGTTCATCGTCAATCAGTATAGCCCAGCGTTTCAGTGGTTGCGATTGTTAAATTCCTGCCGAAGCGAACTACACTAACGGTCTCAGATCCAGTGACAAAACCGATGACCGAATTCCCTGACTTACCCAACGCCCATGCGCTCGCCATGCTCGCTGTCACAGTTGGTGCGCTATATGTGTTCAGTAAGGATAAGTGGTTACTCGAGATTTCCTCTTTGACAATCTTGGTCGCACTGGTTGTGGCGTTTGCGATCTTTCCGTTCCCAGGATTTGACCCACAAGAGCTTTTCTATGGCTTTGCGCATGAGGCTTTAATCGCGGTTTGTGCCCTCATGGTACTTGGTCAGGGACTCGTTCGAACCGGTGCCTTGGAACCGGTCGGGCGGGTCTTAGCCACTTTGTGGGGGCGAGCGCCTTTCTTGTCGATGCTCGCAACCCTCATAGTCGGTGCCGTATTGAGCGCCTTCGTCAACAACACACCAATCGTCGTACTGCTCCTACCCATCCTCATTAGTGTTTGCTTAAGAAACAATTCGGCACCCGCCAAGGTGCTCATGCCGATGGGGTTTGCCACTCTCGTCGGTGGAATGGCAACTACTATTGGCACTTCAACAAACTTGTTGGTCGTGAGTGTTGCATCAGATCTCGGCGTTGAACGATTTGGGTTGTTCGATTTTGCGCTGCCAGCAAGCATTGCTGCGTGTGTGGCCATCGTTTACCTCTGGGTTATTGCACCACGTCTGCTACCAGCCCGAGAATCAGGCATTTCTGATCTTTCACCGCGACTCTTCGACGCACGTCTGTTACTCACTGCAGAGTCTCCTGCAGTTGAAAAAACTTTGGCGGAAGCAATCAGCCTGACCGGCGGTGATATGAACGTCGTGCGGATTCGACGCGGTGACGCCACTGTCATGCCCCTGCCGGATGTGATTCTCCGAGAAGGAGATCGTCTCCGGGTGCGCGATATCCCGCAAAAATTGAAAGCATTCGAAACCGCACTGAATGCTGTGATGTATAGCGGTGAAACCGTCGTCGATGAAGACAACCCCTTAACGGCTGAAAACCAAACGCTGGCAGAGGTCGCTGTTGTACAAGGGTCTGGGCTAGATCGGGCCAACCTTTCCTATACGCGGTTCTTAGATCGGTATCAGCTAGCTGTACTTGCGCTTCATCGGGCCGGAAAGGACATCTGGCGAGCGAAAGAAGAGATCCACGAAGTTATACTCAATCCAGGTGATGTGCTTCTCGTGCAGGGACCACGCGATCAACTGCGGCGTCTCAAACAGTCAACTGACTTTCTCGTTCTCGACAGTACGATAGAGTTACCCCGTACCGAACAATCTACCCTCGCCCTAACTATCTTGTTAATCGTTGTTGCGATCGCGGCCACCGGTGTGATGCCGATTGCCATCGCCGCTATCGCGGGTTGCGCTGCAATGCTCATCACGCGCTGTCTGACCATTGGCTCCGCCATCCGCGCTATAAGTCCGTCGGTCTATTTTGTCGTCGCCGCGAGCCTCGCACTTGGCATGGCCTTGCAAGTCACCGGCGCGACGGCATACATGACTGAAGTATTTCTCTACCTCACCGCTGACGCTGGCCCGTTCGTCGTCTTGTCATCGCTCATGCTACTGCTAGCTGTCCTTACGAACGTAGTATCCAATAACGCTGCAGCGGTAATCGGGACACCAATCGGTATCGGCATTGCTGACGCTTTGATGTTGCCAGCAGAGCCATTCATCCTTGCGGTTCTTTTCGGCGCCAACATGAGCTATGCCACACCGATGGCTTACAAAACTAATCTGTTGGTCATGAGCGCCGGAAATTACACCTTCGCTGAGTTTGTCAAAGTGGGGACGCCGCTGACGATCCTCATGTGGATCACCCTGTCTTGGGTCTTAAACGTGATGTACCTGTAATGTCTACTCGGACAGCCTTTCTTATGCACGTGGAAGTTTACGTGGGGTTGTTTCTTGCGGGGTTAGTCCTCCCGACTCTGACCTTTGCAGAGCGAACTAATCAGCCAAACATTCTGATCTTAGTGGCTGAGGATTTGAGCTCTCGGATTGGCGCCTACGGCGATCCTGTCGCCAAAACGCCAAACATCGATAGCCTCGCTGAACGCAGCGTGCGCTACACACACGCGTTTACAACAGCAGGCGTTTGCGCACCAAGTCGAGCAGCACTGATCACCGGGCAACATCAGATCAGTTTCGGTGGGCAACACATGCGCACCTCTACGGGACCCTTGGGATTCTACCTTGCACAGCCAGCCGCTGAGGTTAGAGCCTTTCCTGAAATTCTCAGGGCGAATGGATACTTTACGTTCACCGACCGGAAACTGGACTATCAATTCAGCGGTCTCAGGTCCGGCTCCGGACCATTTACGATTTGGGATCACGATGGAGCTGGCGACACAGCATGGCGTGAGCGGGACGCTGATCAACCTTTTTTTGGCTTGATCAATTTCATAGAAACCCATGAAAGCGGGGTTATGCGCCAGCACGGTCCACCGCATTCACCGAGCCACGCGGCATCCCAAAAAATGCGCGCGGCTATCACAACGCTCCGGCAAAGTGTCACCAAAACCGAGGAAGTAGTCTTACCACCCTATTACCCAGATTTACCCGAAGTACGCTCAGATCTTGCCCGTCACTATGACAACATTCACCTTATGGACAAACGGGTCGGCAAGATTCTGCATGCGTTGGAGAGCGACGGGCTTCTCGAAAACACGATCGTTGTTTGGACTACAGATCACGGTGACGGACTGCCTAGGAGCAAAAGGGAACTCTTCGACTCTGGCACACGAGTACCGTTACTCATTTCCTACCCAGAGTCAGCGCGAGAGAAATACTTACCAGAGCTCAGCCGGGTCGAAACCAAGTTGGTGAGCTTTGTAGATATCGCACCGACCGTATTAACTTGGGCTGGTGTGACGACACCGGATTGGCTCCATGGCGAATCGATAAACACGAGTAACCGCAATTACATCTATGCCAGCCGAGATCGCATCGATGAAGTCATTGATCGTCAACGTGCCATCCGCTCAAAACAATTCCGCTACATCCGTTCGTGGCAGCCAGATGTCCCCGGCGGACATCGGCTGGCCTATCGGGATAATTTGGACATGGTTCGTGCCTGGCGAGAAGCCTACGAGGATGGTGTTCTCAACGCGGAACAAGCGAGGTGGTTTGAACCCGTTGGTGAAGAGCAATTGTATGACCTCAGCTCAGACCCTCACGAACTCACTAATCTTGTTGATGATCCTGCATATGCGAGGACAAAGGCGCATTTGAAGAGCGAACTAGATCAGTTTCTCAGCCGCGTCGGTGATACGAGCGCCATTCCAGAATATGAGTTGCGGACACAACTGCTCGAAAATGACCAGTTACGTCCCACACCACGGCCCGAATCTGCTTACAAAGGTGGATTTTTAATGCTTACCAGCCCAGTGGGTGCCTCCATTGGCTATCGTATAGCTGGGCAAAAGACTTGGTCGCTGTACAAACAACCAATACCAGTAGAAAAACAGTTTATTGAAGCTAAATCCATTCGATATGGCTGGCAAGAGAGCGAGATCGTTAGCATTCATCACTAGGTCAACTGTCCTAATTGTAAAAAAATCTAACTAAATGTCGCATGACTGACAGACCGAGTCCTTTTTCGCGCTATGATTGTCAGACAGGGAGGAAGTTACACCCATGAGCTGGATCGATAAGCTAACCGGTAGACTGTTAGGAAGAGGCAAAGGAAAAGCTAGTTCCAAACAGAGAAAATCACAGAACTATCATGAAAAAGCTGCGGCACGACGTTTAGCAGCCCACGACAAATCACCAGGAATTCCACGTTCCGGCGGTACACGCCGACCTAAGAATCCACTGCCACATAACTCGCATGCCTTTCGCGCAGTAGTGATTCACAGCGCTGAGGGTTGCTGTGAAGCTGCCGAACGCAACGGTGGGCAGAAATTCCTGGCTGCACACGCCCCGCAGTTGCCGTTAGGAACCTGCGACCGCCCACAACAATGTCGTTGTCGTTACAAACATCTGACGGATCGACGCCAAGAGTCACGTCGAGATGAAGATAACGGCATGCCAGGGCAAGCCTACTACGGTGACAACCGACGCTATCGCCGCAATCGACGCAAGAGCCACGGTCAATCGGTTTAATATTCTAGGCACCCCTACTTTACAAACCGCCTGAAAGTGTTCGACGGTCGGCTACCGGTCTTAGCCATCCAGACGAGTGATATCCGGCGCTTCCCCTGTGCTCCCCTTTGTCACCCCAACAACGCGTGAATCCCTGGCAGACCCTTTTGGAAAACGACGCGAAAGCTCTGGTCCGGCAGCGGTTAGTCCGCCGTCGACAACAATATGTTCACCTGTGACAAACCGAGAGTCTTCAGAAGCAAGGAACAGAGCTGCACCCGCGATATGCTCTCCATCACCGTATTCAGGCCAAGGCTGGGACTTTGCGAAGTTCTCCTGTGTTTTGGCAACGCGATCCCGGCTCACAGCAGCTAATGGAGTCGCTATGAAGCCTGGACAAATTGCATTAACCCGGATCTTTTCCGGTGCCAACTCAACCGCAGCTGATTTTGACAGACTAATAACTGCAGCCTTTGCCGCCGAATAGATCATGGGACCTGCATCACCACTCAGGCCAGCAATGGAGGCTGTATTGATTATCGACCCACCTTCGCCTTGGGCGATCAACTCGCGCGCTGCATGCTTGATGCCAAGGAATACCCCTTTGGCCAGCACATCCATCGTGTAATCCCAGGAGTCAACGGTGGTCTCCGTCAAAGGTCCGATCGCCCCCCCCGACGCCCGCATTATTGAAAACAATATCAATACGCCCAAAGGCTTCTCGGGCACAGTCCATCATCGCGACGATATCGTCCTCTTGAGCAACGTCTACCTTGACGAATCTGACTCGATCACCAAAATTTCGATCAACAGCCTCGGCGACTGTTTCTTCACCGGTTTGCTCGTTAAAATCGGCGATGACAACTTTCGCCCCTTCGTCCAAAAACTTGTGGACAGTCGCTTTGCCCATGCCACTTGCTCCGCCAGTGACTATCGCTACTCGATCTTGTAATCGCATGGCTGTTCTCCCCTCGCCAAAAGCGCACAGATTAGCATGCGTGTGGACATCAGACAGCTAGTGCTGCACTACCGAACCGCCATCAACGTTGTATGACTGACCGGTGATCCAGCTACCTTGGTCTGAGCACATGAACGCCGTCATATAGGCAATGTCTTCACCTAATCCCGCACGCCCCAGTGGGATACTCTTTAGCATGGCATTCCATGTTTCCCCTCTACCAATCTCATCCATCCTGTAGGTATCGATGATGCCTGGACAGATCGCGTTAACACGGACGTCATGACGCCCGATCTCTCGAGCCATCGAGGCCGATAACGCTTGGATCGCAGACTTTGACGCTGCGTAGGCCGCTGTATTAGGCGGCAGTGCCTTACCCGCGATAGACGAAATATTGATAATCGCACCGCCCTCGCCTTGTTCGACGAGAGCTTGGCCGAACGCACGGCTCATATAAAAAGTGCCGTTCAAATTTACGTTCATGACTTTGTGCCAGTCTTCTATAGCCAGCTCAACGACCGGCACACGGTCGGAGCCGCGCGCCGCACCCGCGTTGTTGATAACAAAATCAACCCTACCAAAACGCTCGAGTGTGCTCGCCAGCAATCCTGCGACTGCATCCGGGTCAGTCACGTTGCTAACCACTTCTAGCGCTTCTGCCCCGGCTGCACGTACTTCGTCGGCGACAGAGGCGATATCTTGCCAACCCGCATCCTTCTCGTCGTCAGGATAGCTCTCAGGTGCACGACCGGTACCAGTTAGCACGATGTTGCACCCCGCCTTGGCAAGTTCTACTGCTATCGGGCGTCCGATACTGCGCATGCGCCCGGCGCCAGTCACGACCGCCACCTTGCCACTTAATCCAGATAGAACTAGATCACCCATAACTTCCTCCAAAGAGCGTTGTATAAATTCAATTGGTTGTTACTAGAATCATCTACTGGCACATGGACGAAGGCAAACCACACCGTGAATTCGGCTAGGCATACACCGTCCGCTCGCGCGAAGAGTCCGATTTAAAGAATGACAGTTTTTAGACGTGTCGTTATCGGCCTAGCGAGTAAAACTCATCGTTAGGTCGCATCGCTGTAAGATTGGCCATCCGATTAGATAGCGCAAAGAATGCCGCAACCGCGCCTATATCCCACACATCATCAAGCGAAAACCCAGTTTCTAAAAGCTGATCGATGTGGACTTGTTCAACTGTGGCACTGTCTTTGCTCACGCGAATCGCAAAATCCAACATCACCCTCTGTCGAGGCTCGAGATCAGCTTTTAGATAATTGATCGCGATCTGATCAGCCAACAGTGGATTCTTAGCACGTATGCGCAAAATAGCACCGTGCGCAATCACGCAGTAGTGGCAACTGTTCATCGCTGATGTGGCGACAACGATCATCTCCCGCTCTGCTTTGCTCAAGCCACTGTCTTTTTCCATCAACGCATCATGATGGGCGAAGAATGCTCGAAACTCATCTGGTCTTGCGGCGAGCACTAAGAACACGTTGGGTATGAAACCAGATTTTTCTTGCACCGCCTCGACCCGCGATCGAATGTCATCGGGCATTTCTTCGAGGGTTGGCACCGGAAACCTTGAAATGACATCGCTCATGCTATTCGGCATCCAAACTGACACTGCGGCCCAAGAACTCAGCGAAAGGAAATCCACCCATATTCATATTTTTACCGACTTGAACAGCATCGGCCACACTATAGCCCTGGTGTGCCACAAGATACGCGGCCCACATGTGTGACGCGCGCCACGCCACCGTACAGTGAAGGAGAACCGGGCCCTCGGATGTGGCGACCGCATCAGCAAAAGCCGCGAGGCTTTCTTCCGAGTAAGGTGTATCCGGACCCCCGAGCGGAATGTGCACGTACTCCAAACCTAGACCGGCAATCGTTACTGCCTCATCAAATGGGACGACCATCCGGTTGTCCATCTCCTGGTGTGTGCGTAAGTTGATGACCCGAGCTACTCCTTTCTCCTTCATTGCCGCCAACGCCGCTTCGTTCGGTTGACCTGAGACAAAGAAGTTCGGCGCCACTTGCGCAAAGAAGTCTTGGAAGCCGGTTTCGGCAGATACTTTAGGTGTCTCGAACGGTTCTACTTCCACAGCCAAACCATGCCCGGACAAAGCAGTAGCAAAAAAGGCCAAAACTAGTTTTAAAGAGCATCTGTTCATTCGTGTCACCGTTCCAAGTCGCAAAAGATATTCGAAGCTTGCATTAGAATTTGCTGAAACAAAAGCGCTCACCAAACATACCGCCTGACTGCCGTTCTGCCCCACAACCCTCGGTAAACCACTAACAATTATGTTACCGTTCGCGTTTGGTCGGCAGATTTGTGAACCAAGCGCTCTTTACAGCGGTACTAACTCGTATCTGAGCATGCAAACGAGGTCTAATATTACGTATGCCTAAGCCGTCGAAGAATCACCCTTGGAAACTCGGCCTATCCGGCCCGGTTTCCTATGCCAGCAAATCGACGAGCACCTGGCGCGGATTCTATCGTCCTCCAGATGAAGCAAGTCCAGTTCGAACGTTAAGCGAATCAGAAATCGAGGAGCTTGGGCTGCAGTTGGTATTGCCCATCCATGAAATCATGGAGGCACGACGCATGTGCCAAGAGCATCATCCAGACCGCGGTGGTGACCCCGAACTTTTTCAGCACTGGAAAGAAAAGCTGGACCGTCTCAAACGGCGAGTACGGCAAACCTAATCTATTCAAAGTTTCGGGCTCGCGATGGTTTACCGGGCGAGCTTGTTTCGCCAAACTGGAGTCTTCTCAACGCAGAGACCCACCAGTGGCCAAGCAATCCTTAAAAACATTCTTTCGCACTCTCTCTCTTCTGCCTGCACTACTTATCATGACCTCGCTGACATCAGCTGAACAGTTCGCAAATGTTGGCACTGGTGCGGTTGATTACGAGGCAGCGGACTACCAAGCAAACATGCGCTGCAAAGATCTCGTAGCAACCTCAAACTATGACTACACGATCATCAGTGCTAGACAAATTCCCGCATCCGGGGACGTGCCGGAACACTGCCGGGTTTCAGGCCTCGTCCAAAGTGAAGTTCGATTTGAAGTGAACCTACCGTTGGCGTGGAATGGCCGCCTCTATATGTATGGCAATGGCGGCCTAGCTGGAACGCCAGCGGAAGATCCAGGTAAGCAGCTGTCCAGAAATCAGGCGCTGCGTCGTAATTTCGCCACTGCTTACACCGATACTGGACACGATCGCCGCGCCGAACCTGGCGGTACGTTCGCCTACAATAACTTTCACAAGTTGGTGGACTACGGCTTCCGTGCAGTTCATTTAACGGTAACTTCCGCCAAACGCATTGCGCACAGCTTCTTTGCGCAAGCACCTAACCACAGTTACTGGGATGGCTGTTCTACTGGCGGACGACAGGCGATGATTAGCGCTCAGCGATTTCCGGAAGACTTCGATGGCATCATCGCGGGGGCATCTGCCGCTGATTATTCAGGGCTCAAGTTTTCCCAAGCCTGGCGTGTTTCGGCCATTACCCGCTCCGGTTTAGAAGAAGCCGAAGTGGTTGAGCTATCCAAACACATATACGCGCGTTGCGACGCTTTGGACGGCTTGGAAGATGGTTTGATCAGCGACCCACGGGATTGCGACTTCAACGTGGATCAACTGCCTAAGTGCCGTGGCAAAGACACTGTTGAATGCTTCGATGACCAAGAGATCGATGCGCTAAAACAATACTACGCACCCGTCGTCCTAGCAGGTGAGGAGATTTACCCCGCGATTCCAGTTGGTAGCGAAATCGTCGGCGCGACCTACGGTGGTAGCCAACGAACTGGATGGTTCCCTTGGCTAATTAATCCCGACGGCCGAACGCTCCTTGACCAACTAGGCTCGGATTTCTTCCGCTACATGGTGTTTTTTCAAGATCGACCTGACTTCGACTGGACCGAATTTGACTACGTGGAACGTCCAGACGGTCTAGAGGAATTTCGCGCAATCGTCGACGCGCTAGATACCGACTTGAGCTCGCTGAAAGCCAACGGCGGGAAAATCCTAAGTTATTTCGGCTGGGCAGATCCCGATATCAATCCACTCACGCTTATCTCCTATCGAGATCAGGTACAAGCTCTTGATAGTGAGGTTGACGACTATTTTCGTGTGTTCCTACTGCCTGGGGTGTTCCATTGTCGCGGCGGCGCGGGTCCTGATCGCTTCGACTCAATGACACCGCTAGTGGATTGGGTCGAACAGGGTATCGCACCCAACGAGTTCGAAACCTGGCAGGAGCTCGAAGTCGGTAAAAGAAGTAACTCACGCCCAGCATGTGCTCATCCTAAGAGTGCTAAGCACATCGACGGCGAGTTCCAATGTCAGTAACGCCAAATCACGCCACCCAGGGTCAGATCATGAAAACAAAACGATACCTTTACGCCATCCTCTCACTCTGTTGTGTGCTCAGTGCCAACGCAGCTTTTGCAGCCAGCGGAGCAGACCTACGGGATGAGGTTGAGCACCATTTCGCTGACTCAAACGGAACGAAAATTCACTATGTCGCGGCCGGGGAAGGCCCCTTGGTCGTGATGATCCATGGCTTTCCAGATTTTTGGTATAGCTGGCGGCATCAGATGGCCGGTCTCAAGGCAGACTTTCGAGTCATTGCCATTGACCAAAGAGGCTATAACAAAAGCGGTCAGCCGGAAGGCGTGGACAACTACGCCATGCAGCATTTGGTGTCAGACGTTGCAGCGGTAATCAAAGATGCGGGGGCAGAAAAGGCGACCATCGTGGGTCACGACTGGGGAGGTGCGGTTGCATGGCAATTCGCTTTCGCATTACCGCAAATGACCGAACGCTTAATCGTCCTCAATCTACCGCATCCAGTCGGCATGGCTCGGGAACTCGCGACCAACCCGGAACAACAGAAGAACAGCGGTTATGCGCAAAAGTTTCGAGAAGGTAGTCCAAGCGATTCGGACATCATGTTCGGCGGTCCTATGTCTGCACAAACTCTGGCCGGATGGGTCACTGATCCTGTCGCGAAATCACGTTACGAAGCGGCGTTTAGCCGCAGCAGCTTCGCTGGGATGCTAAACTTCTACAAAGCAAATTACCCGCAAGTGCCCGAACCTGGCACACCGCCACCACCGGCGCCACCAATTCTCGAGATGCCAACCCTCGTCTTTCATGGTCTCAAAGACCGTGCCTTGCACTCGGACGGGCTGAACAACACCTGGGATTGGATCAACGCCGACCTGACTATCGTCACGACACCCGACGCCAATCACTTTGTGCAAAACGACGCCGCTGAGCTTGTCACAACAACCATGAAGTGGTGGTTGCTCAGTCGCGCAAATCCATAAGTTCGCACTTTCCAATAGGATTTGCGAATATCCGATCAGCCAAAACATTCAAAATGGGAAGGGGGAACTATGGCTAGAGTAGAAATTGATCTAGGTACAGATGATTGTCTTGCACACATAGAAGACAACGTTGCAGTTATTACGCTGAACAGACCCGAGGCACGCAACGCGATGTCCGGCGGCATGACACAAGGACTAGCTAAAGCCTTAGAGCAGGCCGAAACCGATCCCGAGGTCCGGGCTGTGGTCGTGACTGGTGCCGGTGGTGCATTTTGTGCTGGTGGCGATGTGAAAGGCATGGCCAGCGGTGGCGAAGGTGGCGGTCGTGCCGCGACGCTTGACGAACGGATCCACGCCCAACGTCTCAACCAACGTGCAACAGCAGGACGCATGCATCTGATGCCAAAGCCCGTCCTAGCAAGCTTGCCAGGGGCTGCGGCAGGAGCAGGCCTCGCGCTCGCCCTTGCAGCAGACATGCGTATCATGTCTGAGAACGCTTTTATCACCAGCGCCTTCGCTAAGGTCGCCTTTAGTGGTGACTACGGTGGCAGCTATTTCCTGTCACAGCTTGTCGGCCAAGGCAAAGCTCGGGAAATCTATTTCTTATCCGACCGAGTCACAAGTGATGAGTGTCTTCGCATCGGTATCGCGAATCAGGTGGTTCCTGCCGACGAACTCGAGGCGGCAACAATTGCTTTAGCTCGCCGTCTTGCCGAGGGTCCACCGGTCGCCTATCGCTACATGAAGGAAAACTTCAATCGTATAGCCCAGGGTGCCGGTGCCTTAGACTGCCTCGATTTAGAAGCGACACACCACGTACATGCAGGTTTAACAGACGATCACAAAAACGCTGCGCGCGCTTTCGTCGAGAAAACCCAACCCGTTTTTGAAGGTAAATAACGATAACTAACAGGAGTCTTTTATGAAGCTCGGAATTCTAGGTGGCGGCATTGGTGCCCGCGTTAATATCAATTTGGATGCCATTCGGCATGCAGAGGAACTTGGCTATGACTCTGTGTGGACCGCAGAAGCATGGGGCGGGGACGCTGTTACGCCCGCTGCTTGGATTCTAGCCCAAACGACGAAAATCAAGGTCGGCACTGCCATCATGCAAATGCCAGCACGCACGCCAGCAATGGCCGCGATGACTTCGATGAGTCTCGCGGAGCTTTCAGGCGGTAGATTCATCTGCGGCTTGGGTGCATCCGGACCACAGGTTGTGGAAGGTTGGCACGGCGTACCTTACGGCAAGCCCATAACGCGCCTGAAAGAGTACGTGCAAATCATGAAGCAGATCTTCGCCCGAGAAGATAAAGTCAGCTTTGAAGGCAGCATTTACCAAATGCCTTATACCGGCGAAGGTTCAACCGGGTTAGGCAAGCCGCTCAAGAGCATTCTGCATTGCGAGGAAGATATCCCAATCTATTCGGCGAGTATTACCCCTGCCGGTGTGGCTGGTGCTGCAGAAGTCTGCGACGGGTTCTTCCCGATCTGGATGGATCCGGACAAATACGCAGTCTTTCAGCCAGACATTCAAAAGGGCTTTGATCGAGCCGGTGATAAGAACCTGACCCAATTTGATGTCTCTCCATTCGTCACCGTGATCATGGGTGATGATGTAGACCAGTGCATGATGCCTATCAGAGCAAACATGGCCCTCTACATCGGCGGTATGGGTGCAAGAGACAAGAACTTCTACAACAACTACGCCAAAGCACTCGGCTTTGAAGACGCTGCTGTAAAAATTCAGGACCTCTTTCTGAGCGGTAAGAAAGATGAAGCAGCTGCTGCAGTTCCAGCCGAACTAATTGACGCCTGTCATTTAGTCGGTCCAGCAGATCGAATCAAAGAACGGCTCGATCGTTGGAAAACTGCCGGTGGTAACGGACATGTCAGCTCAATGCTGCTCGGCTGTCAGCAGCCAGAGGCTCTCGAACTGATTGCTGGGGAAATGTTGTAACGAGCAATTCAGCACGCCGTATTTAGCGTCCAAAAGGTGAACTGGTTCACAGAGACCAGTTCACCATCACTTACTATTCCTCGTGCGACCAAAACACGTAAAACAAAAGGAATTGTGATGAGTGACTATTTGGATAACTTGGATGCGGAGCTTGAGGACGAAGATCTTTATGATTTGATGCAGGATGATTTTGATCCTGATCGGTTTTATAAGGCACTCTCACAAGCCTTGGAACAGTTAGAAGCCCTCAACGAAGAAGCTGCCTAATCCACGGAAAGGTCAAGACCCAAGAAAATACAAAGCCGGTGTCTCATGACCTCGGCTTTTTTATTTCTAGAACTTAAGCACCTTCTGTGCCGCCGGGCGTGCTCGGTATCTTTCATCCCAGGCTTGTATCGCGGGGTATTCACCGAGTAACTCCGCCTTACCAAAACGAGCAAATTGACAGCCTGACTGAAGCGTACAGTCAGCTAACGACACCTCGTCACCCAATAAATTTTCGCGACCGTCCGCGAGCATCGCCTCGAGAAATCCCATTGCTGTAGGTAAAGATGCCTCGATCTCAGCCGCCGCTTTTGGATCTTTTGGGAGGCCAAGGGGTGAATTAGTCGCGTGTACATATCGAGACATGGGCAGAGCGACACGAAGCTCAACGATCCGCTCTAACTCTCTGGCACGTGCTCGATCTTCTGGCGTGTTGGGCAGCAAGGCGTTTTCAGGGAACTTGTCCTCGAGATACATGATGATCCCCAACGATTCTACCAAGTGGCTGCCATCTTCTAGCTCGAGCACAGGCACACTCGCAAATGGATTCCGAGCCAAATGCTCGGGACTACGCTGCTCGCCCTTGAGCGTGTTCACTAGCACTGTCTCGATTGGCAGTGCCCCACCAGACTCTGCTCGCTCCGCAACATAGAGCATAACTTTTGTAGGATTGGGCGCCGCTGGCACCATATATAGTTTCATAGTCATCGCATTAACTCCCAATTCATTTGTTGAAGCGTAGGTGTTCCGTTAGCCATTCCGGAAAATGATTCAGCTCATCTTCTTCTATGCCTAAGACTTGTGCGAGCACAGGCCCGGCGATGCCGTAGCCAATCGCCGCAATGGCTACCAGAAAAACCACCTTACGAACTTCAGCCGAATCCTTAACTTCAAGCGCCGACTGGGCACGCGCAAGTAACTTTTGAAACAACGCCTGTGTATCGGAAAGGTCACGTGTCCCTTGCGAGTTAGAATCATCCGTCGCTTCGTCGCCACTTTCGAGCGACCGCCAAGCTACCAGTTTCGCGTGTCCACCTTCAGCGAGGTTGCTGAATACATTGCGCGTCAATTGACTAGTTGGCACATGTGCATCGAAGGCTGCCATAAGGTCTTGGATAAGATCGGCTGTCATTTTATCGGCGAGTGCGTCGCGCATACCGCCACTGGAGCCAAAGTGGTGAATCAGGGTGGCATGGGAAATACCCGCCTCTTCGGCCACGCCAGTGATATTAAGACCTTCGAGACCGTGATCGTGGAGGCGCTTTGCAGCAACGTCCAAGATATTTGCGCGCGATTCCTCTGCCGTGCGGCGGCGCCTGCCTGTCACTTTATCCAATCTCCGTTTTGATCTTCTTGTTCTGCATATTTCTCGTCTAGGTAGGACTGATCCACATAACTTCGCTTTTCTTATTGACATTAATGTTAATAAGGGTACTATCTACATCAATGTCAATAAGGATTTCCAAATGCCATCGAACCGAATGCAACCAATTGTAGCCTGGCGCGCTCTGCGTCGGTTGATTGCTGACCCGGAACAAACCCAAGAGGTTTTTACGGTCATTCGCGCACTCTCTGGTCCCGCACTAGAAAACGGGCTAGCTCGCTTCCGACAGACCGAGTTTGGTCAACGGGTACTCGCCGAAGAGATCGAGCTCCTGGACACACTTCTTGATCGCGAAGCGCTCAGCACATTACCGCAATCAAGCCTTGGCCGACACTACTTATCTTTTGTGACTCGCGAGAACATCACCGCAGACGGCTTGGTTGAAGCGAGTGAAGAAGATGGGGAATTCAACTATATCGAGGGTGATTTGGCGCGCTTCGGTACACGACAGCGCGACCAGCATGACCTCTGGCACACCCTAAGCGAGTACGGCCGAGATGAACTCGGAGAAGCGTGCTTGCTCGCCTTTACTTACGCACAGACCAAAAACCGAGGTATAGGCGTCATCTGCATTGCAGGTTGCTTAAAGTTGAGCGAACACTACGGCTTCGGTGTATTCCGCGCTGCGTGGCGTGCTTACCGCGCAGGTAAGCGGGCAGCTTGGTTACCAGGTCAAGATTGGGAAACGCTACTCCATAAGCCGATTGATGAAGTACGACGCGAACTCAACATTGAGCCGCCAGAAGCCTACCAAATACTCCGGACCGAAGCCCTGGCAGCATAATCTCCCGGCCCAGTCCTACAGACTGGGCCGCGCTTATCCGAACGGACCGAGCACACCTTCACATGTCAGCAGAATAAGCTATCCTCTCGCCCTTCCACACGGTACGGGCAAGAAGTGCACAACTACGACTACATCATTATTGGCGCCGGAACAGCTGGCTGTGTGCTGGCAAATCGGTTGACGGCTAGTGGCGAACACAGCGTCTTATTACTGGAAGCCGGGAAGCGCGACAACTACTTCTGGATCGACATTCCCGTTGGTTACTTGTACACAATCGGTAATCCACGCACTGATTGGTGTTTTACGACTGAGCCAGAGCCCGGTTTGAATGGCCGTGCCATTGGCTATGCGCGCGGTAAGGTCATCGGTGGTTGCTCCTCAATAAACGCCATGATCTATATGCGCGGTCAGCGCAGTGACTACGACTACTGGGCGCAACTCGGCAATCGCGGCTGGGGGTGGGATGATGTGCTCCCAATATTTAGAAAGTCCGAAAGCTATCAACACGGCTCTGATGAGTTTCACGGTGCGGACGGAGAACTCAGGGTTGAAGAAAGGCGGGTCAATTGGGAGATTCTCGACGCATGGCGAGATGCTGCAGAGGAAACTGGCATACCAAAAATAGAGGAGTTCAATCGGGGCGACAACTTCGGTAATGCCTATTTTCAGATGAATCAAAAAGGCGGTCGCCGTTGGAGTGCTGCAAGGGCTTTTCTAGACCCCGCAGCTGATCGCAAAAACCTGACAATAATCACAGAAGCGCAAGTTGAGCACCTCAGTTTTTCAGACGACGATGCGCTACACGTCAACGGTGTTCAAGTCACTCTCCCGCGCGGCAATGAACTGTTCGAAGCCAACAAAGAAGTCATTCTCGCAGCGGGATCTATCGCCTCCCCTCAGCTCCTGCAATTGTCAGGAATAGGGGATCCCGAGGAACTCCAGAAATTTGATATCCCCGTCAAACACGCACTTCCTGGGGTGGGTAAAAACCTGCATGACCATCTCCAGATACGCACGATTTATCAAGTGGACAACACAGTGACGTTGAACCAGAGAGCTCGCAATATTTTTGGCCGTGCATGGATGGGGCTTGAATATTTCACACGTAGAACAGGGCCGTTGACGATGCCCCCTTCTCAGCTCGGTGCTTTTGCGAAGTCTGACCCAAATCAAACATCAGCAAACATCGAGTGGCATGTCCAACCACTCTCCCTGGAAAAATTTGGCGAACCGCTCCACAAACACAACGCCATTACACCTAGTGTGTGCAACTTACGGCCATCGAGTCGTGGCCACATTCATCTCAAAAGCAATAAAGTTACGGACGCCCCAGAGATATTCGTTAACTACCTATCTACGGACGAGGATCTCGAAGTCGCAGTTTCTTCCCTGAAGTACACCCGCAAAATTATGGCAGCCAAAGCCCTCGCACCATTCAATCCACAGGAACTAAAACCAGGACCGGACGTCACTTCTGAAGAAGAAATGGTAAACGCCGCGCGCGATTTAGGTACAACCATCTTCCATCCGGTCGGAACCTGCAAGATGGGTAGTGATCCGCAAGCTGTCGTTTCAGATCGACTGGAAGTTCATGGTCTTCGCGGCTTGAGGGTGATAGACGCGAGTGTCATGCCCCAAATCACATCGGGTAATACGAATGCACCAACAGTAATGATTGCCGAGAAAGGTGCGGACTTTATTCTAGGCAATAACAAAAACTAGGCGCGGTAACTTTATGAAAATCGGACTTTTTTCAACCTTCATGTCGCCTCGGGCAGACCGGACGATGTTGCGTGACTTCGCTGTCCAAGCCGAATCGATAGGCGTGCACTCAATTTGGATGGGCGAACATGTTGTTTTGTTTGACGAGACTGAGCACCCTTATCCGGGTGCAAAAGACGGCAAACTTCCGGTCCCGGCTGGGGGTGGCTTGTTAGACACAGTCGCGACATTCGGATTTCTTGCCGCTGTCACCGAAAAAATTCGCTTCGGGACCGGGATTAGCCTCATTTCTCAACGCAACCCACTCTATACGGCCAAGGAGTTCGCAACCTTAGATTGGCTATCTAATGGCCGAGTAGACTTTGGCGTCGGCGTTGGCTGGTGCAAAGAAGAAGTGATTGCTAGCGGCTATACATGGCCCGATCGGGGCGCACGAAGTAACGAGTTTCTGGAACTACTAAAAGTACTATGGACTGAGAGCCCGGCTTCTTTCGCCGGTGAACACTTCAATGTCGCAAGCTGCCATATGGATCCAAAACCTGTACAAAACCCCCATGTGCCGATTATCGTAGGCGGCCACTCCAAGAATGCATTACAGCGCGCAGCCCGGTACGGAGACGGGTGGTACGGATTCCAGCTAAACGCAAAAGCCACCGCACCAATCGTCGTTCAGTTACGGGCATTGTTAGAACAAGAAGGACGTGACCCCGCTCAATTCAAAATCGTTATTACACCAACCCGCAACGATCAAGAATCGATAGATGGATTTACTGCCCTGGGCGTCGATGAGCTTGTTTTGCATCTAGGCTCGCAGAAACCCGAAGCAGTTGAAACACGCCTCAGAGAGGTTGAGGCGCTCATTAGTTAGCGTCTTTTTTCAATCGCGCCACAACCAACTTGTCGAGCTTAACGCCTCTGCAATCCTCTGTATATTCTAGATCTAAAAGCCAATCAAGCTAACGCCTGATAGGCCGCTGAACGCAAGTCGTCAGCAAGTGGCAACGTCGCGCCCATGTACTGTGTCATGATTACGCCGAACACATCCTCCAGCGGATCAACCCAAAAGTAGGTCGTCGCGGCGCCTGCCCAACCGAATTCACCAACGCTTGTGAGCGACGTTGCACGCCCGGAATCTAGCTGCACCCGGCCAACCAAGCTCCAGCCATAGCCCGCAAAGACACTCGGACCAATTGCTAAGGGCATCTGGCTTTCTGGAACACGGTTCGTCCGCAACATCTCCAGCATTTTACGCGAGACCAACACTTCGCCATCCTGTGATTTGCCAGTGATTAACATGCGTGCGAACGCCGAATAGTCTTGCAGCGTCGAAAATAGACCTAGACCACCTCGACGAAACGTCTTAGCTCGGTCGATAGGATTCAGTCGATCAACATCCAAGCGATCCAGCTCCTGCGGGCCTACTGCTAAAGGCGGCAAGCCATCCAACAACCCGGTGCCGTACATCGGCATCAACCGGTCACGCGAGTCGTCAGCAACACCAAAAGCTGTATCACTCATGCCCAACGGTCCCAAAATATGCTCTTCAAGCAAGTCTGCCAGGTCTTGGCCCATGGCTTGCTCAATGACGTGGGCTAGGACATCAATAGATACGCTATAGCGCCACTGACTCCCCGGCTGAAACGCTAACGGTAAGTTCGACAAGCGATCCATCATCTCGTCTAGAGAACAACTGCCGTCTGCCGTGATTTCCGCTTCTCGATAGTACTGTGCTATATGGCAACCATGAATAAACTCATAGGTGAAGCCAGCTCTGTGAGTGAGAAGATCCTCAATCGTTATCGGTCTTTGCGCAGGCACGATGGCACCGTCGGACGTTAGTACCATCATCTGGGCAAATCTCGAGTCGTACTGTGCGACCATGTCATAGAGGCGCAAACGTCCGAGCTCAACAAGTTGTAGCGCTAGTACCGAGATGATCGGTTTGGTCATCGAGAAAATGCGATAAAGGGCCCCCGCTGGGATCGACGTCTTGGCCGCTGCATCAGCACGGCCAACAGCGCCTATGCTCAGCAACTCGCCCTTAGACTCGACCTGCCACTCGATACCGCTAAAGGTATTAGCGTCTACATAACCTTGAGCCACTTGTTCAATTCGCTGCACGCGACTCATCGTTAACTCCCGACCGCTTTGGCAGCGGCGTAGGAAGGACGCCCATAGCATTCCGTGAGCCATCTTTGCACACTAGGATACTCACTCAGGTCGAATTTGATCATGTTCATTAGCTCCATAACGCCGGACAAATTTAAATCAGCCAACGAGAAACTATCTCCTAACAGGTACCCATGATTCGCGAGGGCTGCGTCTAGCACAGCCAGTGGTCGTGCCAACCCTTTCGTTGCACCGGCTATCGCTTTGGGGTCCCGTTTGTCCTCAGGCATAAATAATTTTTGGATCACGATCTGCATCTGCAAGGGCTCGATCTCACTAATACCCCAAACACTCCATTGCCAAGTTTTGGCCCTTGCCACGGGATCTGTGGGGTATATATCTGCAGCGTATTTTTCACCCAAATACATATTGATCGCCATGGACTCAAAAAGCTTAAAACCATCGTCATCCAACGCTGGTATTCGACCGTTGGGGTTTACCGCTAGATACTCAGGGGTCTTGGAGTCTGCAGCGAATGACGTGCCGACGTGTTCATAATCCACGTTCATTTCTTCGGCTGCCCATATTGAGCGAAACGCCCTTGAACTCGCGATCCCATATAACTTTGGTTTACTCACGCTAGAACTCCCTTTATTCGATAAGATCGCGATTGAACCACAACCAACCCGTGGTGTGATAGCCGTCACGAGGCCAATCTGGGCGCGGCGCTAATAGATTAGCGGGCAAACTTTTTACTCACTTATCGCGACAAAGAACATAAATCACGCAATCACAAAGTCGGAGATCAGAAGATGCATATAGCGCCTTCAATATTTCGAGCAGCTTTCATCGTCGGAGTGCTCATAGCGAGCCATGCCGCTGCAGATACGGAGCGTCGCGACGTCAACGAGTTTTCGGAGATCGCCTACAGTCTTCCTTTTGACGTTGAGTTCGTTGTTAGCGACGAGCACTTCGTTGAACTGGAGGGTGACGAAGACACCATTGACAAAATCCAGACTGAGATTCGCGGCAATAAGCTGAAGATCTACAAGCAGAACTCATGGTTCGATTGGTCCAATGGTTCTGTCGTCGTAACAGTTGGATTCGAAGAGGTCGACGCGATCACTATGGCGGGTAGTGGCGACGGCTTTGCCGAGGTACTGGAAGCAGATGAGATGACCTTGAAGATAACTGGCTCAGCAAACCTCGAAGTCGAGACCATAGACGCAGACGAAATTTATCTATCTATCGCCGGTTCGGGAAATTTAGAAATCCACGAGACAAACGTCGATGAAGTCGAGTCAAGAATTGCCGGATCCGGTGACATGGAATTGGCGGGGCGCGCGGTCTCACAAGAAATTTCCATCTCCGGCAGCGGTGATTTCAGAGCGCCAGATCTACAGACTCAAGAAACATCAGCGAGTATTCGCGGCTCGGGCAACATTGTCGTTTGGGCAGAGGCTCACCTGTCCGCCTCGGTCGCAGGCTCTGGCGATATTGAATACTACGGCGCACCAGATGTGACAGAACGAATTCGCGGCTCTGGAGACCTTATTCAAATTTCCGAAGATCGATAGATGTTATGATGCAGCCTGATCTCTAAGCGAGCTTGAGGGAACCTCACCCGGCTGCATGAAACTGCTGTTCTTTATTAACAGCCTCTCTTCAGGAGGGGCCGAGCGAGTCATTACTAAGCTTGCCAGCCACTATGGAGATGCTAACCACGAAGCCTCTCTTGTTACGCTGACTTCACTGGACTCAGATTACTATAGCGTTAGCCCTTCTGTTACAAGAATCAGTCTTGGTGCCGGAGGTCTCTCCACTGGTGTCGTAAATGCCGTCGCAAACAATCTAAGACGGCATAGCAAACTCAGGCAGCTTATTAGACGCATGAAACCCGATGCTATTATCGCGTTCATGCCGACAGCAAATGTTCTTGCAGTCCTCGCTGCAGGCAAAACCGCCGTTATCGTATCCGAGCGCGTCCACCCAGCATTTGATCCGGCCTCCAAACTTCGTTTTTGGTTTAAACGGTTTGCCTATCGCCGCGCAAGCCAAGTCGTCGTACTCAGCCAGATAAGCTCAGATTGGCTGCAAGAGAAGATGGGAATTGAACCATGTGTCATCATTCCAAATGGCATAGCGCTACCTCTGCCGTGCGAACAACCAAACGTTGATCCAAGCGCCTACATCGACGCCGAAGCTAGACTAATTTTGGTAGTCGGTCGAGTTAGTGACCAAAAACAACCTTTCGTTGCACTAGCTGCTTTCGAACAATTCGCGGCGCAAAGCCAGAATTGGCACTTGGTACTCATTGGCTCAGGTGACTTGGACAACACTTTGAAACAAGCGGTCCAACAGTCACCGCACGCAAACTGCATCCATCTGGTGCCACGCGCTGGCAATATTTCCGCATGGTATAAGCGAGCAAACATCTTTCTAAGTACCGCTAAATATGAAGGCTCGCCTAACGCGCTTATGGAAGCGATGGCTCATGGTTGCCCGGTGCTCGCCCTCGACTGCCCGACCGGACCTGCGGACCTCATCGACAACAACAGCAATGGTCTCTTGCTCCCGTTGGAACCAACAACTGACCAAGCTGAACGTATAAGTCAGGCACTACTAGCGCTAGGAAACAATGACACATTGAGGAAGCGTCTTGGTGAGAGAGCCGCAAACATCACAAACACTCACTCCGACCAAACCTTTTTTCAGCGCTGGACTACCCTCCTACCCATGCAAGACGCCAACTAATGTGCGGGATAGGCGGCGCCATCGCACGCGACGAACAAGTTAATACCGCACGAGTGGTAGCTATGTCGGCCGCACTTGAACACCGCGGACCTGACGACCAAGGTCTTTGGACACATGACAACGTTGCACTTTGCCATCGCCGCCTCGCCGTCGTAGATCTAAGTCCAGCAGGACATCAGCCGATGCTCTCTGCAGATGGCGACTGGGTTGTTAGCTACAACGGTGAGATCTATAACGCAGACAGCCTCAAACAGGAACTCGCCGCAGCCTGGCGCGGTACGTCCGACACCGAAGTTCTCATTGAAGCTATTTCCGCCTGGGGCGTAGAGGCTACCTGTGCAAAGTTGGTAGGCATGTTCAGCTTGGCAGCGTTCAACATCAAAACAAGGCAGCTCTATCTCGCCCGTGACCGCATTGGCATCAAGCCCCTCTACTATGGCGTCACGGCGAGCCACTTTGTTTTCACGTCTGAGGTACATGCGCTTAAGCCATTTCGCTCAGAACTATCAATAAATCACGACGCGATCGCGAGCCATTTGCGCTTTAGTTTCATTCCCGCCCCAGCATCGATCTATCGGGAAATCAAGAAACTAACGCCTGGACACATTCTGCAAATCGATACCAGCAATATTTCAGACCAAAAGACTTACGCATTCTGGGATATCGAACAAGTCGCGTTGCAACCACCATCAACCCTTTCAGAAGATGACATTCTGGATGAGTTGCATGCGACACTGCGAACGGCCGTAGGCAGCCGGATGATCGCAGATGTACCGCTTGGCGCCTTTCTATCCGGTGGTTACGACAGCTCTCTCGTATGCGCCCTCATGCAAGAACAAGCTAGCAGTCCGATCCGCACACTCACGATCGGCTTTGACGATCCCAAATATAACGAGTCTGGACACGCACAAGCTGTAGCCGATCATCTAGGCACAGAGCACACAGAACTGATCGTTTCTGAAACCGATCTACTCGATGCGGTGGCACAATTGCCACAGTTAATGGATGAACCATTTGCCGATTCATCGATTTTACCCACCTACCTAGTTGCCAGAATGGCGCGACAACACGTCACAGTTGCGCTTTCGGGTGACGGCGGCGACGAGCTTTTTTGGGGTTATCACCGGTATTTCACAGCGCAGCGTCTTTGGCGAGTCATCGATAAAGTACCGGCCGTTGTCGCGGATACACTTTCTTCCCTGTGCCTCAGCCGTACCACACAAAAGATGACATCAACAATACCTGCGCCAGCGTGGGGTGGCCGTGCGGGGATGCTGAATCAAAAACTTGCTGCTGCTGGCGAACTACTCGGCGCCAACCGTAAACAAGTCTTCTATGAAGCACTTCTCTCGCACTGGAAAGACCCAACTCAGGTGCTCATTAAAGGTACAAGCCAGACAACGGCGTACAACGACCCGGGCCATTGGTCAATGTTAATGGACGATATGGCACGGATGGGCTGGCAGGACACAGTCACTTACTTGCCGGACGACATATTGACCAAAGTAGACCGCGCAAGCATGGCGGTGAGTCTAGAAGCCCGCGTACCCCTCCTCGATCACCGGGTGGTCGAACTCGCGGCACGTATCCCCGCCCAAATGAAAGAACGCGACGGTCAAGGGAAATACGCGCTACGCCAGATATTGGCGCGATATATTCCTAAAGAGCTAACAGATCGACCCAAGATGGGCTTCGGTGTTCCGTTAGATCAATGGCTGCGTGGTCCCTTGCAAGAGTGGGCACAAGACCTGATCAGCCCTTCGCGCCTTGGTCCACAAGGTTTATTCGAATCAAAAGTTGTTGCTAACCTCATGGACGATCATCTGGCTGGTGTGTCAAACAATTCGGCTAAGTTATGGGATGTACTTATGGTTCAGGTGTGGCTGGACGCCAACACCTAAACCATTTTTCTAGTCGCTGAGTAGTTACTCGACGAGTGCTTGGTAGGTTAGGACTTTGAATTCCTGCCCGAGCCGAGTGCGATGAGGCAGACTCTGTACCATAAAGAGACCAATAAGATTTTCCTTCGGATCGATCCAGAAGCGCGTCCCAGCAGCACCACCCCAGTTATATTCACCAGCACTGCTAATCTCACCAACCTGGCCTGGATCTAGGATAAGTCCATAGCCAAGCCCAAACCCTGCACCCGTACGGCCAAAGCCCATTGGGATATCGCCGAGGTGATTGGTGGTCATCAACTCCACTGTCTTGGGCGACAACAGACGAACACCGTCTAACTCGCCACCGTTGAGCATGAGTTGCGCGAATCGCAAATAATCGCGAGTAGTCGATACCAGGCCACCGCCGCCGCCTTCGAAGCTGGTCCCTTCTACATAGCCCTTGCTTACAACTGGATCAGCGACATCGAGCCCAGGACCAGACGATGCGGCGAAGAAATTACCGCCCTTAACACCTTTAGGTGCATAGAGCTGTGCAAGTCGCGGCAACTTTTCGGGAGGTACGGTGAAGTAGGTATCTACCATTCCAAGCGGCGCAAAAATTCGTGTCTTAAGAAACTCCCCAAACGTCATCCCGGACAAGACTTCGACCAATCGACCCTGTACATCTACCGCAACACTGTAGTGCCACTGAGTACCAGGTTCATACTGCAAAGGAATCTTGCCGAGTGCCTCGACAAAAGTCTGTAAGTTGGTCTCGCGACCCATCAAGCCGGCTTTGCGATAAAGTTGGTCAACTTCTGTGTTGCCGAACACACCGTACGTAAGCCCCGCTGTATGCGTTAGGAGATCGCGTACTGTCGGCTGGCGTTTAGGTTGACGAGTCTGCCCGACAAGGCTGTCGTCACCTTCACCGATCGTGCGGCTTTGCGTGCCATCGGAAACGATGTTCGTCCCAACTGTGGAAAGAGCCACTTCGAGATTGGCCATCTCAGGGATATAACGTGCGATAGGGTCATTCAGGAAAAAACGACCTTCCTCATATAGCATCATCAACGCGAGCGCGGTTATCGGTTTGGTCATCGAGTAAATTCGATACATCGTATCTTGCTCGATCGGTTTTTCCGCTTCCCGATCAGCCTGACCGTACAATTGGTTGTAGACAATCTTGCCATTGCGAGTAATCAATCCTTGTCCACCCACCATCGTGCCATCGGCAACTCGAGCATTCATATGTTCAGTGATCCGCGCCAAGCGCTCTGATGAAACCCCTTCCCGCTCCGGCTTAGTCGTCCCAATCTCTTTGCCGTAGGCTGATTGGCCGAGGCCGATCACCAGGACTATTAGGTATGCGCATGTGCGCAATTTGTTTCGCATTGAACTCTCCTGTCAGTAAACCGCTCAGTGTAAACGCTCAGTCTGGAGGGACCAGATTTTTATTGTGGCCATTTCGCCCAACAAACCCAGGTCTGTGTTTAGTTGCGTCCAGCGCGTGGATGCATAACATGTGAGGTTCAATTTCGATCACTGGAGCCACAATGACAATTTCCCCTTCTAGTACTGACGAACTTCTCGTCGAGCAGGATGGCTACGTCGTCACGATCACGCTAAATCGCCCAGAACGACTCAATGCGATTAGCCGACCCATGCTCAGCGAATTGTCGGCGAAAATGGTGGAGGCGGATAAAGATCCTGAAGTGCGCTGCATCATTTTGACAGGAGCCGGACGTGGTTTTTGCAGCGGTCTGGATCTCATCGATACCAGCGATCGTATGGACAAAGAGCAAGGGGCGGCCGGGTCAGCCGGTTCGAATCGCGCGCGACAACTTTTTGACCTTCGCGATGCTCCCATTAACGTCATGTGGCATACAGATACGCCAATCATCTGTGCCATCAACGGCGCTGCAGCCGGGTACGGCATGGACGTAACACTACTTTGCGACATGCGCATCATGGCGAGCAATGCCAAGCTTGCAGCCGTTACAGCGAAGCGAAATGTTGTGCCTGAAAGTGGTGGCACATGGCTACTACCAAGGTTGGTTGGTTGGGCCAAAGCGGCTGAACTCTATTACCGAGGCCGCACGATCGGCGCCGAAGAAGCAAAAGAAATCGGCATCGTCAACGAGATCGTCGAACCTGCCGAGTTAATGAACGTCGCGCGTACGTGGGCCGAGGAAGTAGCGGAAAATGCGCCCATGGCGGTGCAGACAACCAAGCGAATGATGCGGATGGGTATGGAAGAGTCTTACGATACTGCGGTCGACCATCTCATGGTGCATTTGGGTGGATTGTTCCAGAGTGAAGATTTCGAAGAAGGGCTGCGTGCCTTTATGGAAAAACGTAAGCCTAACTTTACTGGCCGCTAGTGGTTAGCCACAAAGAAGCACTGAGACGCCTCATCGAAGGCAACGAGAGATTTCGGGCAAAGCAACCCTTGCTCCCGCCCGACGATCTGTCTCAATACGTTGCCGGTCAGGCGCCGATCGCCGCCGTCTTAAGTTGCGCTGACTCACGGGTGCCGCTCGAACTCATATTCAACCAAAGCGTCGGCGCGTTGTTTGTCGTCCGCGTGGCAGGAAATATCGCCGGTGATAGCCAGATAGGTAGTCTCGAGTTCGCGGTGAACAACCTGGGCTGCAATCTCGTCGTAGTCCTTGGGCATACACATTGCGGAGCGGTAAAAGCTGCCCTCGGTAACGACGATTCTGGCGTACCTCCCTCAATGCTCCCGATCCTGGCAGAAATACGAACCGGCCTCCGGGGTAATGGGACAAAACCGGAGCCTGCCGACGGCTTTGCTGCAACGAAGCAAAATGTCGTACATACCCAAAACAAAATTCTCTCAGCTTCAACAATTCTTCAACACGAAACGACCGCTCAAACCACTGCTGTCGTCGGCGGCCTGTATGACATTGAGAGTGGCAAAGTCGACTTTTTCGACTCGTAACACACGGGCTCTAATCACTCCCAAACGCCCACGCCAAACACCTCAGACACCGCCGAAACGCTTCGTAACAAATCTTTTACACTCAAAGTCTTGCAATCAACATTCGTGTAAGTAAGATGCGCCACATCTTCCTGGCATCAGTAGTTTTTGCTAGTAAGACCGGGCGTGGCGTGGTGTTCTCTCCCCTTCCTCCCTATCCGCGACACGCCCAACTACACCTAGCCTCTACAAATTCCTGGACAACTGTCTCAACTCGACTAGAATTGTAGAGGTTTTGTACCTGGACAGCCCTGCCGTGGAACCCAATACTCAAGAAAACCTATACCGAATAGGGACTGTCTCGTCTCTCACCGGTATATCGATCGAGCGCCTGCGCGCTTGGGAACGCCGTTACGACTTAAGTCCCGCGCACAAATCCGGCAAAACGCGCTACTACAGTCGCGCCCAACTCGAGCGTCTGCGCTTAATCAAACACCTCATCGACCTTGGCCAACCGATTTCTTCGCTCGCGCCGCTCACCACCGAGCAGCTGAAAGCCAGAATCGAGGATCAAGCGCCTGACATCGGTAGATTAGAGGTTGTACACAAGCCGACGGTAGGCATCGCAGGGGCGAATCTACTCATGCTTGAAAACCAAATGGCGGATCAAAATGCACGGCTCGAAGTCGTTCAACGTTGGGCCAACATCGACACGCTTTTCGCTGAGGGTGTGTTCGGTACTCCACCGCAAATCATGGTTCTGCAGTTACCGGTACTTTCCAGACAACCTATTGATTTTATTAAAGAAACATATCCAGATACAAAGATAGTCACAGTCTATCAATTCGCAACAGAACACCTCATCAGCGACCTCGCGAAAGAAGGGTTACAAACGCTGAGATGGCCCATAACGTGGTCGGAGCTTGAACACATTGCGATCAGTGAGCTGGGCCTATCCAGCCGTGCGCAGTCAACACTGCCACGACGCTACAGTGACGATGAACTCATTGCCCTCGCTGCAATCGTCGATGACGGTACCAACTGTCCGCAGTACCTTATTGAAGCGATCAATCAATTGAATGCCTTCACTCTCTTCGCGGGTGATACCGCCCAAGCCGCTGACCGGCCAATGATATATGAACGACTGCAAAACGATGCCTCGCAAGCACGCGCACAGTTGGAACAAGCTTTAGAGGACCTTGTGAGCCAGCTACCGCACAGATAACAGGTGGCTTGCTGAGTCCTCTGCCCCACCATCAACCTTTGCCGGTAATCAATCTATACATAACCTGTACAAAATGTACTTTTTCATGCAATCACTGTTGACATACATATTTTGTCCAGTACAATGGCCCACAGATTGAGTTTACAAGGCGTGCTAGCAACTTCGTGCAGTCCTCCCTTTAAGTGTCCTTCCCCCAGAAGAGAAGTTGCAGTCAGCCGGATCCTTCCGGCTGACACGCCTTTTTTATTTTTCCACCATCAATCACGCTCACCAAAATAACCGATCCAAGCGCCATGTTTTTGCGGCGCTTCTCGCCTGCTTGTCCATTGTGGCTTGCGGGCCAAGCACGAGCCTAAGCATCACCGAAGTTTTGGCCTATGATTTCTGCGAGGCGTTAGAAAAGCCTGTCAGCTGGGTCGGTCTTGATGACCTCAGTACGATACGCGGCACGGCGCTCGTCGCCGGTGAATTAGCACCTCCTGAGCAACCAACAGTCTACTTAGCGCTCTACAACGGACAACATCCCACCCCAGGCTTCACTTTTGAGCTAACTGAGGCCAACGTAGACGAGGATGTTCTTACGCTGGCTCTACAATGGCACAAACCAAAAGAGAACAAGCTAGTCGCCAAGGCGATCTCCACACCGTGTCTGATTCTTGGGTTATCTCCCGCCGGGCAGATCGGTCAGGTTGAAGTACGCCTGGATGGCGTGCCCTTTGGCAATCTATCCGTGCCGAGGCTAACTCAATAGTTCGAGTGCAGCCTCAGCCCGAATCGAAACACTCTCCTTGTAGGCATCAAGATCCATATCTCGATTCTCACCCATCGCACCAACTAGATAGCGTTTGTAAACGCCCTGCCCGATCGCCGCTAGCCGCCAATGTGAGAATGCGCGGTAGTAGTTTATGTCGGTCAAATCTCTGCCGGTGGCCTCGGCATAACGCGCAGTCATGACTTCTCTAGCTGCAAAGCCGCTCACTGCAGTAGCAGCCAAGTCTTCATCCGCCTCACCGTGTAGTACCCACGAATTTAGTAAATAGCCAACATCGGCCAACGGGTCGCCTAAAGTACACAATTCCCAGTCGAGGACAGCTAAGATCTTGCCACTGCCAATAATCATGTTCCCAAGACGGTAATCACCATGGACGATGGTCGCACCAACCTGCTCGGGCATTTTCTCTGCAAGTAACTTCGACGACTCATCCATCGCCGGAATTTCATGAGTCTTAGAAGCTTCCCACTGCTTATTCCACCGCTTTAGCTGTCTCTCTAGATAAGCTTCTTTGCGTCCCAGCTCACCAAGCCCTACATCGTCAGGATTTATGTTGTGCAATGTCGCGAGCACATCAACGACATGCAAAGAAAGGCTCTGGCGTTCCGACTCGGGAATTGTCTTCGATACTTCAACGTCATGGAGAACCGGTCCCGCGACATAATCCATCACGTAAAACGGTGCCTCATTCACTGATTTGTCCTCGCACAGGCCAAGGGTAGAAGCGACAGGCACGCCACTGTCCACGAGTGCAGAAATAATTCGATGTTCTCGCGCCATATCGTGGGCGCTCTCAAGTACATGCCCTAAGGGCGGACGCCGCAGAACCACGGTGCGTCCAGCATTATCCTTCACACCGAAGGTTAGGTTGGAATGCCCCCCCGCTATTAACTCAAACGTTAATGGCGCAGTAACACCTGACACATGCTCACCGAACCAAGCCGTTACATTGGCCGCATCGATCCCTTCGACATTTCCTGCATTACTCCCATCAGACATCGTAAACCTCTTCCTCATCCTCTCTTTTAACTGCCTGCTAGTGTTGTGCTTATTGCGGACTAGCGCAACCATTGCATAGCATGGTCACTATGAACGCTTCGAACAACTGCCGTTGGAACTCGCACCCCGTAAATGATGGACAGGCATTATTGCTTGTTAAATGGAAACTGGCATTTGTGCTCACAGCCATCCTTCCTCTCGTATCCTGCACGACAACCAAATTGCCATCACCTGTGGTCCCTCTAGGCCAGTTAATCCTCGCAGAAGACACCCGTTTGGTAGCACCAAACGACCTCGACCACACCGGGGAGGCGACCTACATATTTCCAGATGGGACTAAATGGGTCGGTACGTTTCAGAACGGATTGCTCCAGGGTCACGGTCGCGAAGAGATGGCCAACGGAATCTATGAAGGACGGTGGCGCGCTGGGATGCGTTCAGGACAAGGTAAGCAAACGGAAACGACGGGGGCTATTTACGAAGGCCAGTGGGACAACGATCAGCGTCATGGTCTTGGTGCGCAAGTCTACGCAGATGAAACCGGCTATGAAGGCGAATGGGCACACGGCCAGCGCAGCGGTTTTGGTTCCTGGCGTGCCAAGAATGGCGCCCAGTACGAAGGGAACTGGGACGCTGACAAACGGCATGGCTATGGCGTCGCATCCGCAGCAAGCGGCGTGGTTTATGAGGGCATGTGGGAGAACGACAAACGCTCAGGCTTCGGCCGCGAAACACGACCAGATCAGACCGTGTATCAGGGCTACTGGGCAAACAATGCGAAGTTCGGTGATGGTACTGAGACCTACCCAGATACAAGTTCCCACACCGGACAATGGCAGGATGGCCAAGTGCTAGGCATGGGGCATCGAACGAGTCGAGCAGGGATTGTGTTTAGCGGAGCGTGGACCAGACACGTTGTCTCTCATGGGCTAGTCACTTTTCCCAACGGCAGCGAATTTGCAGGACATCTATTCGCCGATCGCGGCAAATCAGTCACGCCAAGTTTTTTACGATGGTTGCAAGATTTAGCGAACGCGGGCGACGGCTACGCACAGTACTTCCTCGCTCTCGCCCATCTCGATTACCTCAGCCCAGAGCGCGATACTGCGATCGCTGAAGTTTGGTTGCAGGCTGCAAGTCGAGAACCGATCCCAGATGCACACTACCGTCTCTCGATCTTGCTCAAAGACAACGACGCCCAAGGCTCAGTTCAACTTCTGGAAAAGGCTGCTGGACAAGGTCACGGCGCAGCCAATGCGATCTTGGGCGAGTACTATCACGTTGGACAGCATGTGAAAAAGGATCTAAACCGAGCAATCATCCATTACGAGCAGGCTGTCGATCAAGGCGTTGCCGTCGCCACGAACAATCTCGCTTGGCTACTTGCGACCAATGGAGCAGAGCCAATCGATCCGACAAGGGCGATCGAGCTTATCCAGCCTTTGGCAATCTATACGGGCAACTGGCAATACCTCGATACGCTTGCCGCTGCACATGCTCGTTTGCAAAATTTTCGGCTGGCGGAATCGATTCAAAGTGAAGCGATCCGCCTAAGTCAGCACGCTGGACAACAAGGTGACCTAGTGGCCGATCTACAAGCGCGCCTTGCCCTCTACCAAAAAGACGTAGCCTATCTAGAAAACTAGCGAGGCAGTTACACGTACGCTAGATCTAGTTTTGACGCCAGTTGCCATGAAAGCCAAAGGGAACTCGGTGATCCAGATAAGCCTTGGCTAATGGTCCGGCAGCAACGTTTTCCGCGTCCAAGATCACAAGATGACTTGCTTGCCGGTTGGCGTCATACACGTTCGCCAGTAAAAACCCTTCACTTTCCGCCGAGTCCTGACTAGCAGGCACAAAAATCGGTTCGTTTGTCGCACACCCTGCACCGACATCGTAAATTTCAAGCTTGCCTGTCTGGTGGTCTCGTCTGCCGATGCCATTAAACCCACCCACTTTGAATTCTGGGTTGGTATCGCAGGCGAAGAAACCATAGCGATAGTCTAGCCCTGCGAAACGTTCGTCTAACCTGGGGAACTCGCAAGCCAAATCGTCCAGACGCTCCCATTTGTAGCTATCTGAGTTCTGGCTGAGGTCGAAGGTCCACCTGGTCAAACGAGGTACAGCCTTGTTGGGGTCCCCCGGGGTGCCATCTGCGAATATCTGCCACGGTTCCGGCTCGGGGCATGATGCCAATATGTACGCCTTTTTCTGGTTCCCATGCGTAGACCGGCGCGCCAGACATCGCTCGTTCCATCGACCCTGTAAGTGGCATGATCGGAAATATCACGTGTTCACGCGTGACGATAAAGTCATGGACCATCGCCGCATAAGGAGCTTTGAACGTTTCGGACCTAGTCAACTGTCCATCTTTGTCAACGACATGAAAGCTCATGTCTTCTGAAATCATGCCACTCGCGTTGTAGCCAAAGAAAAGCATCTCTCCGGTTTCCGGATCGATCTTGGGGTGGGCAGTCATTGGACCTTGTAATTTGCCATCAAACGTATGAGAACCAATCGAGGCAAGTGTGGTTGGCTCGAGCTCAAACGGAGCGTGTGCCTCTTCGAGCGCAAGCAATTTGCCGCCGTGCCAAACGATATTCGTATTGGCCAGGCCATCTGTTTCCAACCCCATAACGCTGGGATCACTTTCCATCGGATTGAACGCTCCGAACAACGACTTTCCGGCCTCGTTTTCCTTCTGGTATTTAACAGTCCGTGCCCATCGGTTGTTATAAGACACACGACCTTCGTTAATGTGAAAGGCGTGAATCATGCCGTCGCCAGCAAACCAATGGTGCTCACCCCGTGGCGCAAATTGGGGGTTGGGACCGTTTCGATAAAATGACCCCGAAAGTGCCGAGGGTACTTCCCCTTCGATAATCAGATCAGGTGCATCACATTCCATTTGTATCGGCGCGAAACCACCGACTAGATTAGGATGATCGGGAAAAGGCTGAGCCATAGCGTCCTCGCTTGTAGTTGAGCAGTCTATTCAGTAACTCGTGGACGGGTGCACTCAGGTCGGACCCGTTGCATACGAGCGTTATCTACACGAGTGTAGATAACTCGTTGCAAACCTACAAGTCCACATCGACGCCGACCGGGCAGTGATCAGAGGCGCTGATGTCAGGCCAAATGAAGGCATCACGAACCTTCTTGTCTGCCGATGCTGAGGCCAGGACATAATCTATCCGCCACCCCACGTTGTTCTCTTTCGCACCGCCAAATTGGCGCCACCAGGAATAGTGCCCCACTTCTTCAGGGTGTCGTGCACGAAAAGTATCCACCCAACCCGCATCCAACCATCGCGTGATCTCATCCCGCTCCTCAGGTAGAAAGCCACTCGACTTCTTGTTCGTTTTCGGCCGTGCCAGGTCTATTTCTTCATGTGCTGTGTTGTAGTCACCTGCCACAAACACCGGACCAGATTTCTTCAGCTGCTCAATCTTTTCGAACACCGCCCGATAGAATCCAAGTTTGTACGGCACCCGGCTATTGTCCCGTTCTTTGCCATTGCCTTTCGGAAAGTAAACTGAGGCGACACTCATGCGCCCAAACTTAACAAGGATGAATCGCCCTTCTGCGTCGTACTCTTCAATGCCGAGGTGGGTCACAACCTTGGTCGGGGCTTCCTTACTGTAAATTGCGACACCGCTATAGCCTGGCCGTTGCGCAGGAAAGAAGTGACTATGCCAACCCTTGGGCGTCCGAACCTCAGGCTCCAGCTGTTCGGGAAAGGCTCTGACTTCTTGTAGACAAACTATATCTGCTGCACTTTGTTTCAGAACATCTAGATAGCCTTTTTTAGCGCAGGCTCTGAGTCCATTAACATTCCAACTCACGATTCTCATCAACAGAACTCCTCTATCATCATCTGCGTAGCAACATCGCTGCCCACCGGGCAAGATTTAACACATCCGCCAACGCAGCGGCGACATAAGTCATCGCTGCTGCGCGAAGAATTTTCTGCACGATAACTTCCTCTCCAGGCGCGATGTATTTACCTTCTCGTAGTACAGGCAGAGCTTTGCCGAAGCTTGCATCTAACTCAGTGGGCAGCGTCACGAGATGCACCAGCATGCGCACCACCAAGCCGCTTAACCCCAAAAAAACTAAAAACGAAAATGGCACAGGATGGCGCGTAACAAGCCCAACAATTGGCGCTGCCCAAATCATGCCACCGGACACTCGAGCGATCATATTTGCCACGGGCACAAGTGATGTACGCATTTGTAGGCGGCGATCGTTCGTATGATGCTGAATTGCATGACCGACTTCGTGCGCTGCAACTGCCACGGCTGTGAGTGATCTACCGCTAAAGTTGGCCGGACTGAGCCGAACCATTTTCTCCGCAGGGTCATAGTGATCACCGATTTCTGAAGCCTCTACACCTGCCTCTATCGAAAACTTCTCAAGCAAATGTTGGGCAAGCTCGCCGCCGGTACCCGGCATGCCTTCGATTTCCTCGCTATGAGATTGCATCACCCAGCGCACCCACAGCATTGGGCCGAAGACCACCACAACGATAACTATGATTAATATGAGCCAACCCATCGCAACATTGTACCTGCTACGACTCCAACTAGAGCAGCAATAGGCTAAAATACAGCGTAGAGCACATTTACCTGGGAGGGAACTATGGAACTTTGGACGGCTGCCACGCCCAATGGCTGGAAGGTCACGATCATGTTCGAAGAGCTGATTGAGGCCGGGATCGAACTACCCGATTTCAAGATCCGGACAATTAACCTTAGTAAGGGTGAGCAGTTTACCGACGAGTACACAAAACACTGTCCCAACGCAAAAATCCCTGTCCTCATCGATGGCGACACCAGCGTGATGGAAAGCTGCGCGATCCTGCAGTATCTCGGCGATAAATATCAGACCAGCCTTCTACCTGAAGGCGAAGGCCGCTGGCAGACCCTGCAGTGGCTCTATTGGCAGGCTGCCAACGTGGGACCGGTGTTTGGCAACAAGCTGAGCTACACGCGATACATGGATGATGTGGACCCAGCCAAGAAGGAACACCCGTTAACGCGCTTTGGTGGGGAAGCACTACGTTTGGTTGGAGTCTTAGATCGACAGCTTGCAGGTCGTGACTATGTCTGCGGAGAGGATTTGACCATTGCAGACATTGCTTTATATCCCTGGATCAGGGGATACAAGTGGAGCAAGGTTGACATAACGCCCTACGAAAATGTCTTCAATTGGGTCAGCAGAGTCCGTGCGCGGCCAGCGGTTGAACGCGGTCTAGCCTACGGCGTACCCAAGGGCGAGATCGATCAATGGTCTGCTGAACGCAAAGCGCAATACCGCAAAGGTGGTGCTAGCATCGCGGCGAACCCGGCGGAATAGTATTAGTCATAAAGAGAGGCAACTACTGTCGCCTCTCTCTATTTTAAGCTAGCGAGGGTCTAAGCCTTTTTCAGCCCGTTCTTGATTCATACGCACAGCATCACTTTCTTGACGGTCACCGAGTTCTGATTCTTCGATCGTGCCCGCCATGTGCCGAGCCGCCATGCCACTGTTGTACATGATTTTCTTCACAGGGGTCACAACAAGGACCGTTCGCAATGGCGAATCTAAGAAATCTACCCAATACGCTTCGCCTTCGGGGTTGTCGGGATTGAGTTTCTTTGCCAACAGACGATAAAAGCCCTGCTTTGTTTCATCATCGTCGAAAAACTCGCCAGTCCCCTTGAATGTGATCGCACCTTGCGGAAGCTCTGGGTTCTCTGCGCCATATCCTTGGGAGCTCACGTTGACCGATACTCTATTGTCCCGCTTGATTGCGCGCGTGCGGTGACGATGGCTTGCGAAAGTGATCCAGATTTTACCTTCATGCCAAACAAACGCGTGGGTAACACCAACGGGCCAGCCATCTTTAGTTCCCCACATCAAGACACACTCACCAGAGCGCGCCATGAGCGTATCAATTTCTTCATCAGTGAACGGATAGATCGAAACAACTTCGTGATCGGTGGTTTGAACCATGTTCTTCCTGGAATCCTATTTCTTAAAGGCAGCGGAGATTAAAGGAAACAGGTGCGAGACGGAAGTCGGGTTTGGGTCGGATCGGACGAAAAATGCTGGGACCCCAGATTTCTCTAGACCCCCTACAGAAAACTGAATATACCCAGCAGTGCACCGACAAGCGGTGCAACGTGCGGTGATAAGCACCAGTCACCCAATCTCCAACAACTATCGAGAGGGTAAAAACCGGGCGATGAGCTGACTGGTGCTTTATGACGACGCTCGCTCCAGCGTAACCACAAAACTCGTTGATAGAGCGTCCTCTCCCAGGATACTCAGCCCAACATCCAGCCTTTTGCTCGAAGGTGTTCTCTCCGCTTCCTCCGAATGCAGTAGTTAACTACACTCAAACGCAGAAAACAACTCAACTCGAGCAGCCCCACTCGCGTTGGCTCTAGACCGTATACATATATACATATATATATTTAAGCAGGTTTCATCATTACAGAGAGGATCAGCAGCCATGCCTATGGATCTGACCACTTATCAAGCCCTACAACTTGACCAACCAACGCCCGCGGAAGTTAACGGCCGTTCAAATAACGACATTCTCGCAGCCCTCAAACATCCATCTGATGAAGGCTATGAGCCTTGCGCTGAGTCCCACGTCATCACAGACGTCACCAAGGGCAGTTTCGAGAAAATTCGCGGCTGGACTGACAGCACGATCTATCCCGAAACCAGTCGCGACATTGCCACCTACCTGCCACCAAACTATGAGGGGCAAGAACTCCGAATACTCATTTGCAACGATGGCGCAGGTTATTCGGCTCTCTCAGGTCCCGTTCGTGTCACCCACGTCCTAGACAACCTTCTGGCGCGCGGAGAGATCGCGCCTACTGCAGCAATCTTCGTAAATCCTGGGCAGCCAGAATTTGATATTGAAATTTCACCAACCCCGTCATACACGCCGGAAGCCACCCAAAGGAGTATTGAATACGATTCTCTGACACCCACCTACGGGGAGTTTCTGTTTAACGAAATCCTGCCTCTGGTGGCTGCAGAGACTGGCGCGAATTTTAGTTCAGATCCTGAACATCGAACCGTGTGCGGCATATCAAGCGGTGGTATCTGCGCATTTAGTGTGGCGTGGTTTCATCCAGAGCAATGTCAACGGGTTATCAGCCACTGCGGGTCATTTACCAACATTCGTGGCGGTCACAATTATCCATACCTCGTCCGATCCACTGCTCGTAAACCGCTACGTGTTTACCTGCAAAGCGGCGAACATGATGGGCAGACTATTTTCGGCGATTGGTCCAGCGCCAATCAGGCCATGGCCAAGGCGTTTGATTACGCGGGATACGACTATCAGTTCGACTATGGCGTTGGCGGACATACCCTACGGCATGGCGGGTCAGTTTTTGCGGACACACTACGTTGGTTATGGCGCTAGCTTGGCAGATCTAGGAGTCTAGATACTTGGTGAGATCGAGCGTGAGATCCTCACAGTCGTCCTTGGCGCCAACAATGAAGCTCGACTTGCGTCGGCGTAAAAATGTCAGTCCGAGCACATATAATCCCGGTTGAATGACACCGCCCTCATGCTTGAGTCGGCCTTTGCGATCCAAAATTCCGTCGACTTCGAGCCAGGATAAGTCTGGTTTAAAGCCGGTAGCCCAGACGATCGAAGCGAACTGACTAACATTCTTCAGCAGCGGCGGTGTCTCCGGTACTCGCGTAGCATCGTATCGATGTGAACTAGAAAACTCGCTGTCTCGGCCTCCCTCCGTTACCCACTCATCGATGCTGTTGAGTAATCGATTCATTTTGAGATCAGCCAGTTTGCAATTGTTTTTAAGCGAGCCTGAGAATTGAATATTGGGATCGTTAAAGCCTGCGCATCTTCCCACAAGTTCCACACTGGCATCCGTCAGTGAATTCAAATCAAGGGAGGTACCACTGTCGTTACCGATAATCTGCGGAGACGGCACCCGGCGTGCACGCTGGAGGTCATCAATCTCAAGCCAAGTCTCATTCAGCAGACCGGTCTCTGCCAACCACCATTGGATATCCCTACCCCGATAGGTACGCGGCATACGCACATGCTCACCGACAGAAATAGTCACTGGCCGACCCGCGGCGTGTATTTCTGCCGCAAGCTGTATCCCGGTTGCGGAAGCACCCACCATGAGCACAGGCCCATCCGGCAGGTCTTCAGGAGATCTATAATCCAAGGGTGAATAGGTCCGTATGCTGTTTCGTAGAGCGCTATCAATTGGCGGTATCCAAGGCAAGCGACTCGCACCGTGCGCAAGCACTACAGCCAATGACCGCCATTCACCTTTTTCAGTTTCTACGCAGTATTGATGCCCGCTGTGAGACAGCTTTGTTACAGCACAATCCTCAATAACAGGTGCATCGACGAACTCCGCATAGTCTTCGATTCGATCAGCGAGCTCACTGGCGGTCATAAAGCCATCCGGATCATCGCCAGTATAAGGTCGATCTCTAAATCCGTTTTGCCAATTCGGCGTCAACAGACGTAAGGAATCCCAACGTTCTTCGCGCCAGCTATGCGCTATGCGTCCACGCTCGAGCACAACATGAGGAATGCCGCGATCTTTCAGGCATGAGCTCATTGTGAGGCCAGAGTGACCAGCCCCGATGACGATTACTGTCGTCTGTTGGATTACTTAACTTCCACACTGACATTTGTGGGATTGGTGAGAATGTCATAGACCGCAGAACGTTTTTGCGACTGGGCGACCAACGCCTCGATGTCTTCTTGGCTGGCATCGGCATCAATGTCGAAGGTGACCTTGATATTCTCAAAGCCGTTACGGACATCTGAATCTCCGCCTAAGATGCCAAGAATGTCCATTTCACCTTCGAGTTTGGCTTCGACGGACTTCAACTGTATGTCCCGATTTTGCGCGACGGAAGCCACACCCGCGGTCAGACAGGACGCCAATCCGACGAGCACATATTCAACTGGTGTCGCCCCATTGTCCTCGGCAGCGAAGACCTCAGGATGATCGACGTCAAAATTGAACTCTGTTTTGTGATTTTGTTCGCCACCAAGTCCGTGGTAACCCTTCACGCTACTTTTACTGTGCGTGCCGTTTATCCACTTGCAGCTTGCTCGCCAGTTGAATTTAGCGCCTTCTGGACTTTCGTTTAACGCATCACGAGCGGCTAATAGAGCACCAACGTTAACACCATTGTTCACATTCGAATCACTCATCCTAATTCCTCATCTGGCGAGATTTTTGGGATCGGCAATTCTACAGAACGATTCGGCATGATCAACTTTGATGGCTCGTCAACAACTCATCCAGATTCACCCAAGGGGTGGGTTTTAATCAACAATTGCCTGATAGACAGCCGTGCGCAGCTCTCTACGTATAGGGTAGGTCGATGACGGTATAAGTTGCGTGAAGAAGACAACAAACAAATCCTCTTCGGGGTCGATCCAGAAGAATGTGCTCGCAGCACCACCCCAGTGGTGTTCCCCAGGCGAAGTGATGATGTGTGCCTCAACAGGATCAATCACTACAGCAAAACCAAGCCCAAAGCCGATACCATCGTAGCTCGTTTCACTCCAAACCGGTTGCCCCATAGCCGCCATATCTTGGTTGTCAGGCAAATGGTTGAGACGCATGTACTCAACAGTCTTACAGCCGAGTAACCGAGTACCATCAAGCTCTCCGCCATTTAGCAGCATCTGACAAAAACGACCGTAGTCACCGATCGAACCAGTTAGACCACCACCACCAGAGTGGAGTTCCGTCTCACTGAGATACCGACTCTCCAGCGACGATTCTTGCAGCTTCAAACCGCTCCGTTCCTCAGTTTGTGCAGAATTGTTCTGTCCCGTTTTGGCGACATTTGCCATATTCGCACCGGACAGAGGCGAATAAAGGGCCGCAAAGCGAGGGTGATTCTCTTCGACGACATGAAATCCTGTGTCGTGCATGGCGAGCGGAGCGAAGATGTTCTCGCAAAAGTACAGCGCAAGAGAGTCGCCGGACCAAATTTCCACCAAACGCCCCAACACGTCACTAGAAACACTGTAGTTCCACTGACTTCCGGGCTGACAGATCAAGGGTACCGCTGCGAGTTTTTTGACGACCTCAGCCAGTGTTCCTGTGTCACTCGAGAACTCGAGCTTCTGCTCCCGATACTCTGCATCCACAGGATTTGTCTGCATAAAGCCGTACGTCAGTCCAGACGTATGTGTCATTAAGTGCCGTACCGTGATGGGTGTCGCCTGCGGCTCAACATTTTCAAGCGCGCCGCCTTTCCACACTGGGGTGTCCGCAAATTCGGGGATATATTTTGCTATAGGATCATCCAACTGGAAGGCCCCACGCTCGTAGAGCTGCATCGCTGCGACGGTGGTTATGGCCTTGGTCATGGAGAACATGCGCACAATCGTGTCTTCGCTAAACGATTTCCCAAGCTCCTGATCTGCTTCGCCAACCGCCTCTGAGAAGACAATTTGTCCGCGTCGACCGATCAGTACACTGCAGCCAGCAAGCCGACCACCGTCCACCTGCTCTTGCAACCACTGACTTACACGCTCAAGACGCTCGCCACTCAATCCAACTGACTCTGGATTCACCAGTCCCATAAATTCTCCTTTCCTAGCCTCGTTCTTTTACTTGTTAGCTGCTACTCACTATCAGCAACGACGATTGTTTTGCCAAAGTTACCGCCTTGTAGCATCGCCATAAACGCTTCTGGAGCGCGCTCGAGACCTTCCCAAAGATCCTCTTTATAGGTGACAAGATTATCTTGGACGTAACCACCCATCTCAGCCAAGAAGGCATCCTGGTATTCGTCGACAAAGTTACCCACAAATAGATTATGTATGGCGACATTGTGCTGGGCAAAAGTCTCAGCCCCCAGTTCATCCCAAACTTGCCGCGCATCTGAGCCATCCTCGTTGCCATATTGAGAAATCATGCCGCAAACCGTAATGCGCGAATTTTTGTTCAGTAGCGGGAGTACACCTGCATAGACTTTGCCGCCAACATTCTCAAAGTACACATCACAGCCGTCAGGACATGCGCTACGTAGTTGTTCAGAAAAGTCTTCGTCCAGATGCGAGACACACGCGTCGAAGCCGAGTTCATCGCAAACGAAATCGCACTTTTCAGCCTTACCGGCTATTCCGACTACCCGCGCGCCGCGGAGTTTCGCAAGCTGCCCCGCCACCTGCCCAACGCCACCTGATGCCGCGGACACCACGACGGTTTCGCCCTTTTGCGGCTCACACTGCACGATCATTCCGGAGTACGCTGTGAGGCCGAGCATACCCATAATGCCGATCGCGGTAGATAGTGGCGCGAGTTCGGGATCAAGCTTGCGCGGATGCATGTAGTTGAAATGACTAACCCCCTCTCCGGTGAGTCCAAAACGCTGCCAGCCATTAGTACCAAAGACGTAGTCACCTTCTTCGAAGCTCACATGTCGAGACGCAACAACCTGAGCGACAGTTCGGCCGTGACACACATCACCCGGCTGTTCGACCCCACCTCGTCTTCGGCCCCACTGATACGGATCCATCGAGATGTAAATGGTCCGACTTAACGCTTGACCCGCTTGCGGCTCGAGCCGCGCCTCCTCTGACCACGCGAAATCCTCCGCGACCGGCCATCCACCTGGCGGTTTGCGCGCAAGGCGCCAAAGCTTATTCATTCCCTCTCCCTATACGCAGCTACGTGCATCTCAATCAGTTGTCGGTTGTGACTTTACTCGACTGAGGTAGGATCTCCACCAGTAGGAGAGAAGAAATGACCATAGATCTTGCAACAACGCCAATCTGTAACGACGAGCTGGGACTTTTACAGGGGTTGGCCTCGACCCGCGCTATCCGGCGCTATCTGCCAGAGCCAATTCCAGAACAGTCGTTGCGTGACATGCTTTGGAGTGCAACACGGGCACCCAGTGGCAGCAATCGTCAGCCTTTTCGATTTGTTGTATTGACCGACTCTGACAAAGCGATACAAGCGAAAGCCCTAATCGCGACAGCAGCACAATCTATCTGGAACGAAAAAAGAACAAACGACCAATATGACAAAGGCAGTGGTTCCGACCCCAACTCGCCGAAAGCTCGCATGGCGAACGTCATGCAGCACTACGTGGACAACTTTAGCGAAGTACCAGCATTGGTTTTACCTTGTCTCGTTCGCTACCGAGCGCCCAATCCCGCGGAGGGAGCATCAGTCTATCCCGCAGTTCAGAACTTGTTACTCGCTGCAAGAGGAATGGGCTACGGGGGCGTGATTACCGGTTTTCATCGCCCAGTAGAAGACCAACTCAAAGCATTGCTTAACATTCCAGAAGAGGTATTTATCACCTGCACTGTAACCTTAGGCAAACCAGCCGGGAATCACGGACCTGTGCGCAGACGACCTTTGCCAGAACTTGTCTATGGCGATACCTGGGAGCAGGCACCAGGATGGGCAATTGATCCACCAGGCACTCGACACACACAAGCCGGTCCACCCAAGGGAAGTAAGGTAGTCTAAATGAAAGCGATCGTCTGCGAGAATTTTGGTCCACCCAGCGCCCTGAAAGAAATTGACATAGAGCAACCAACGCTCAAGCCAAATGGGGTTCGTGTGTCCGTACGCGCAGCCGGTGTGGGCTTCGTCGATGGCTTAATGATTCAAGGCAAATACCAAGTCAAACCGGAGCTACCTTACTTTCCAGGTAGTGAATTCTGTGGAGAAGTCATCGAGTGTGGTAGCGAGGTAACTTCTCTTGAACTCGGACAATCCGTGATGGGATTAGCTAGCAGCGGCGCATTTTCTGAAGAAGTTGTTATGCCAGAGTCTCGCCTCATAACGGTACCTAGTGGCGTTACGCACGCAATCGCTGCCAGCCTATACGCAAACTATGCGACGGCGTTATATGGCTTGCGGGATTGTGGTGAGTTACAAACGGGTGAAACTATCCTGGTCCTCGGTGCTGCCGGGGGTGTGGGGTCAGCCTGTATCACCACCGCGAAGGCGATGGGTGCCCAAGTCATAGCGGCAGCCTCTTCTGCCGCTAAACGCGCAGCTGCCATACGAAACGGCGCTGATGCAACGGTGGACTACACCGCCGAGAAGTGGCGTGACGAGCTACAATCTGTAACTCCCAATGGCCTTAATCTGGTCTATGACCCAGTTGGCGGTGATTACTCGGAAGCTGCGTTCAGATCTTTGTCTCCCGGAGGACGACACTTAGTGGTTGGTTTTGCGGCAGGTTCAATTCCTGCAATTCCGCTCAACCTAGCCCTTCTGAAACGTTCAAGCATTGTCGGAGTCGATTGGGGTGGCGAGGCACGTGCTCACCCCGAGATCAATACGGAAATGATCGGCACTATCTTGCGCTGGATTGAAACAGGCAAATTACAACCAGCCGAAATCGTCGAAGAGCCGATGTCAAATATCCACGCCGCGTTGGATGCCCAGTTAGCCGGTGAAATAGTCGGCAAATTGGTACTTGTGGCTTAGCCCTCGTCGATCTGTCCTTTGGGACTAATCTTCTTGGCCAATCCTAAGAGCCAGCCTACTAACCCTCTGTTAGAACCGGTGGGAGGTGGTCCAGGTTCCAACGACTCGCCTGTTCATAAGCATAGGCCGCCTGCAAAACTTCGAAATCACGGTAGCGCGGACCGATGATTTGTAACCCCATCGGCAATCCAGCAGAGCTAAAACCTGCGGGCACGTTGATCACCGGACATCCCGACATCGTCCCTGGAACTACAACTTCCATCCATCGATGGTAGGTATCCATCTGCTTTCCAGCAATTTCTTTCGGCCAGTGTGTGTCTGCATCAAATGGAAACACCTGTGCCGTCGGCAACACTAGAAAATCAACTTTTGTAAAAGCCTGAACCAGTGTTTGGTACCAGCGGCCACGTGCACTCATCGCAGCGGCGACGTTTTCAGCGGTGTACTTCGCACCACCCTCAATTTCCCAGATCAGCTCTGGCTTCAATTGCGCACGCATGACGGGATCCTTATACATGGCCATCGCTCTTGCTCGATTACCCCAGTGGCGATACGTGAGCCATGTTTGCCACAAGTCAGCCATCGAGTAGCTAAGATCGAATGCGTCAACCTGAAAACCAGCGGCTCTAAACCCTTGTAACGCTGTTTCGCAAACATCCATCACACCTGGCTCGGTGGGGAGATAACCATCGAAATCTCCAAGCCAGCCTATACGTCTGCCCTGCCAATCCCTTTTCAGTGAATGGTTAAATTGGTTTGGATCGATTGGCAGTGCATTCGGCACTCGTTGATCTGGACCCGCTATCGTCGCAAGCAATCGCGCAGTATCAGTTACAGTCCTCGCCATCGGGCCATTACAGGCAAGCGTCTCCGCGAGATCCGCACCTAGCGGTACAACCCCCGGTGTCGGACGGAATCCAATAACATTGTTGAAAGCGCCTGGATTTCGTAACGAGCCCATCATGTCGCTACCATCCGCCACGGCTAGCATGCGTAAGCCGAGGGCAGAAGCTGCGCCGCCACTACTGCCGCCCGCTGTTTTATTACTGTTAAAGGCTGATTTAGTGGCGCCAAAAACCCGATTGTATGACTGTGAACCGAGCCCAAATTCAGGCACGTTGGTTTTGCCTATGACGATGCCACCGGCGGCTTTCATGCGAGCGACATGCACGGAGTCCGCAGCAGCTACGCTGTTCGCAAAGATCGGAGAGCCGGAGGTGGTAATAAACCCTTTAGCGTTAGCCAGATCTTTAATTGCAATTGGGAATCCGTGCATCCAGCCCCGATCTAACCCGCTTGCCAGATCTTGGTCCGCTTTTTGTGCTGCGGCGAGCAAAACTTCTAGATCCGCCATTGAAACTATGGCGTTGAACGTCTTGTTGTAAGTAGCAATTTGCTCTAAGTAAGCTGCCATCACTTCAACACAACTTACTTCTCGTGAGTGAATCGCTTTGCTGAGGCTTATAGCATCCAAGTAGACAATCTGCGCAGGTTGGCTGTGCGCAGTTAACGGCACAGCAGCACCGACACTAGCGACCGCAGCTGACACTAAAAACTCGCGTCGCCTCATATCTGTCCCCTTCTGTCTCGTCACACGTTGTTGGTATTGACCAGTTCCCGGACCAGTTCACTCGCTGTTAGACTTACTGGCTCGCGTCTAGCCACCGCTGGTTAGGTAATCGCTGACTATGAAGGAATTACTGTGCTGCAAGAACGGATCGAAGGCAAATGGATCGCATGTTTCGAGCGTGTGTTTACACGGTGTAAAGTTGAGGTGGGTGAAGAAGTGGCAATCCTGTCTGAAACCCAATCACGCTCAATCAACCGCGAACTTGCCGAGCTCGCTCTAATCCGGCTCGGCGCAAAGCCCTACCACGTGATCATTCCAACTCCTGCGCAAACGGCACCCGTCCCCATCCGCTCAACCGGCGCCACCGACGTGATTCAACAGTCGGCGTCCGTGATTCAGGCATTGTCATCAGCCGGGTTTGTAGTCGATTGTACGGTGGAAGGCATGTTACACGCAGCAGAGCTACCGCAGATCCTTAAAGGCGGCGCGCGGGTACTCATGGTTTCCAACGAACATCCCGAGGCTCTCGAGCGGGTTGAACCGACTGAAGAGCTAGAAGCCAGGGTCAAAGCTGGTATGAAGATGTTTAGGGGCGGCAGTCGGCTGCAGTCGGCTGCAGGTCACATCTTCAGCAGGGACTGACTTAAGCGTAAATCTCGAAGGTGCCGTGGTCGGCGGTGGTTGGGGATACGTATCTAGACCTGGCTTGATCAGTCATTGGCCGGGAGGGCTGTGTCTTTGTTTCCCTGCTGCAGGAACTGTGAACGGGACGCTTGTGCTCGATCGTGGCGATGTAAATCTAACTTTCAAAAGATACGCGGACGCGCCCATTGCCCTGAAAATAGAAAACGACTACGTCGTCAATATCGAAGGCTCTGGTGTTGATGCAGACCTCATGCGTTCCTATTTCGAAGCTTGGGGTGACAAGGAAGCCTACGCCGCTAGTCATCTCGGCTGGGGAATGAACACTGGCGCCCGCTGGGACGCCATGACTATGTACGACAAGAACGACTTCAACGGCACTGAGCTACGGGCCTTTGGCGGCAACTTTTTATATTCCACCGGCGCAAATGAAATAGCAGGGCGACATACGCAGGGTCACTTCGACCTACCTTTACGCGGTTGTTCTATACAACTCGACGAGGAGATGGTCGTCGTCGAAGGTAAATTGCAGGGAGAACTCGCATAGCAGTAGTCTCATACAAATCGGTTGGTACCGGCCCTCTGGTTATATTCCTGCATGGGCTGGGCGGCAATAGACATTCGTTCGACGATCAATTCGCACAATTATCCAGGCAATTTCATTGCGTTGCTTGGGACGCTCCTGGCTACGGCGACACAGATTCGATAGCAGACCTGACTTTCACAACTCTAGCCAATCATGTGGACACTCTTGTTCGTCAAGTCGGCAAAGAGCCCTATGCAAATAGTCGGTCATTCGTTGGGTGGCATGATCGCGCAGTCATGGCTACACCAGGGCGGTGCCTGCTCGAAAGTGGTGCTCGCACAAACAACTTCAGTTTTTGGCAAACCAGGCAGCCAGTGGAATGAAGACTTTCTCAAGTCTCGTCTCGAACCTCTCGAACAAGGAAAAACTCCAGCAGATTTCGCTCAATCACTCATCGAATCGATGTTTTTTGATGTCAACAAACGTCCCGCGATTGCAGCAGGCGTTGCAACTATGTCACCAATATCCGCCGCCCGATACCGTCAAGTTATCGAGTGTTTGGTAACGTTCAACGAAGCAGACAATCTGACGAGTATTACCCACCCGACGCTTTGCCTTGCCGCCGAACACGACAGAACAGCGCCACCGAAAGCGATGGAAAAAATGAGTAACGAAATACCCAACGCCCGATTCATCTGCCTACCTAACGCGGGGCATCTGGCCTACCTCGAAACCCCACCCGCGTTCACGCAAGCAATCGAAGAATTTCTAACTGATGTATAGCTTGGATGACTTGATAGGGCGTGCCCGGGAACTTGGCCGAGACAAATTTTTACCCCGCGCAGCCGAATACGATCGTGAAGGAAAGTTCCCCACCGAAAACTACAACGATCTGCGCGACGCGGGATTTCTGTCGCTCGTCATACCCGAGCAGTACGGCGGTACTGGATGCAGTTACGCCGACTACATGCGGGTCTCAGCTGAGCTTGGCAAATGGTGTGGTGCAACCGCCCTCACCTTTAACATGCATACATCGTCCATGCTTTGGAGCGGCCCTTTAGCCGACGACCTACCAATGGATGACGCCCAACGCACTCTTCACCATCAGCGTAGAGGCGACATCTATGCTGGGGTAATTGATGCTGGACATATATTTGCGCAACCATTTTCCGAACCGAACAGCGCTGCAGCAGCGGGTAAAGCCCCTTTCGGCACTGAGGCAGAACCGGTAGACGGTGGCTACCTAGTCAACGGAGCCAAACACTTCGCTTCTCTATCAGGGCATGCCGACTTTTATGGCGTGCTCTGCACTTTAGCCGGAGAAGACAAACCCACCGTTCGCAATACGGTCTATCTTGGTGTCGATGGGACATCGCCTGGATTTAGCATATCAGGCGACTGGGACGTTCTAGGCATGCGCGGCACGGTATCCAATAACTTGGCGTTCAACCAAGTATTCGTGCCAACCGAACGCGAAATGCTTCCTACCGGGATGTATTTCCAGGCTGCGAGAGATTGGCCGCATATGTTTATGACGCTGTGCCCAACGTATATGGGGATAGCAGCTGCCGCGTTCGAGTTCACTTGTCAGTACCTACGTGGAGAAGTACCGGGCGGACCGGCAGCAGGTTCCTCAAAGGACAGCCCAATCAAACAGTTCGCAGTGGCACAGATGCGGATCAAACTCGAGCAGACATTGGCGCTTTTCGAACGAGCGATCACGGATGCCAAGTATCAGCCGAGTAAGTCTGAACGGCTGCGTGCATATGCTGCGCAATACACGGTGATGGAGAACGCCAATGAAATATGCAGCGAGGCGATCCGAATCTGTGGCGGACGTTCTATATTCAAACAATTGCGCCTTGAGCGCCTTTACCGCGATTCCAGGTGCGGCTCACTTATGCTGCCTTGGACCCCTGACATTTGCGTTGAGCGTCTTGGTAGCGAGAGTCTAAATGACCCGTTCGAATTCTAGCTGCCTCATTCCGTACCCGCGGCATCTATGAACAGCATCGGCGATTGGATCACTTACAACGCCAACTGGGCAGGGGATCGACCTGCTCTCCGGTTAGGTAGCGAGTCATACACTTACACTGAGATGGAAGCCGCAGTCACCAAACGTTGCCATCTGTTAATTGACCAACTCGGTGCAAAACCAGGTGATCAGATCGCGTACCTCGGCTTCAATTCTTGCGAAATCCTGTTCCTGCTATTTGCCTGCGCTCGCACCAAGTGCCTGCTAATGCCGCTGAACAATCGGCTCGCCCTTCCCGAGCACTTGTGGATTCTGCGCCATAGCAAGACACGCTTCTTAATCTACGACAACGAATTCGCTACAACAGCTGAACACATCGCGGCCGATGTTGATCTACAAACCCTTTCGCTCGATACCGAATACGAGGCAGCGCTCCAAGCGGCAGTAACCGCACCCTTCCAATCACTGGGCTCTCTCGACGATCCCGTATTGCTCCTCTACACCTCTGGCACAACCGGCCATCCAAAAGGCGTGGTTCATCAACAACGAGCGCTTTTCTATAACGCTCTAAACGCCATACACGCGCAAGAGATGCGCGCTTTAGATCATGTACTTTCCGTACTACCTCTATTCCACTCAGGTGGTATCAACATTCAAACCTCTCCCGCTTTCTACGTTGGGGCGCAGGTAACCTTGATGGATCGGTTCGACCCTGGTGCAACCCTGAACGCGATTCAAGAAATCAGGCCTACTATGTTCCTCGCCGTTCCGGCGGTAATTCAGGCGCTAGTCAATCACCCATTGTGGAACAACACCGACCTCTCTTGCCTACGAGTAGTAGGTACCGGATCCTCTACGGTGCCTAACGTGTTACTAAACGCATGGCATGACCGAGGTGTACCTGCGACCCAAATTTATGGCATGACTGAGAGCGCACCAGCAGCTATATGTCTACCGATCGCTGAGACGCAGACCAAACTTGGTGCTGCTGGTAAGCCCGTCATACACTGTGAAGCCCGCATCGTGGATGAAAGCGGAAAGCTCGTCGAAGCAAACGAGCGGGGTGAGATCGAGATTCGCGGGCCGAACCTTTTTAGCGAATATCTCAACGAACCAGAGCTCACAGATGCGGCATTCAATGGAGATTGGTTTCGAACGGGTGATATCGGACATGTCGATGATCAAGGCTACTACTACATAGATGATCGCAAAAAGGATGTAATCATTTCAGGTGGCGAGAATATATATCCAGCCGAACTTGAAAACGTGTTAGCCGATATTCCGGAGCTGAGCGAGTACGCCGTCATCGGGCGACCCGATGAAAAGTGGGGTGAAGCAACTGTCGCCTGCGTCGTGTTACGAGACGGGCAAAGTTTAAGCAAAGATGAACTGTTAGCAGGTTTTGAAGGTAAGCTGGCACGATACAAACATCCCCAGGATGTACTCTATTTTGAATCCCTGCCAAGAAATGCGATGGGTAAGGTCCTTAAATACAAGTTAAGAGAACAGATATGAACAGATGGTTAGTTACAGGTGCATCCTCCGGTATTGGTCGAGCGACAGTAGTCCGCGCACGTGACGCCGGTGACGAAGTGATAGCGCTTGATATCGATCAAGAGGCGGGGGCAGCTTTGGCTGCACAAACAGGTGCACAGTTTATCGCGTGCGATGTTAGCCGAAGTGAAGACTGGCAAGCGGTGGCTGCACAGATCGAATCACCCACACGTGTCCACCTCAATGCAGGCATCCAGATCGCGCCACCGAACGCACCGCTCAGCGACTATCAGTTCGAAGCGATGCAACATGACCGCTATCGACGGATGATGGGGGTAAATGTGGACGGCGTGGTTTTCGGGCTCGAAGCGCTACTCCCGCAAATGTCTGCAGGTAGTGCGATCGTCGTCACCGCGTCGCTAGCAGGTATCACGCCCTACGACGTCGATCCTTTGTATGCCATGAGCAAACATGCCGTGGTCGGACTTGTGCGAAGCCTCGGGCCAACGCTTGCAAAGCGGGATATCCGTATCAACGCCATCTGCCCGGGTGGGATCGATACAGCGATCATCCCCGAAGCGCAGAGAACTGACAAAGCTCTATTTATGACCCCTGAGTCGATCGCCGCCGAGGTCGATTTCCTAATGACCGTCGACGAAACTGGCAAGTCTTGGGCAAAGGTTGCCGAACAGAAACCTGTGTTTATCATCCGAGCACCCGGGGACAAGGGCTAGACCCTCCCCAAATTTTGATTTCAAACTTGGACGACCTCCTCGCCTAGAGCTCGAGCACGGTCAAGGCGTGAGGCTTCATCCTTAGGTAGATGCTTCCAGGCAAGAGTCAGGAAGATCAAGGTCACTCCGAACATGCCTAGAGATGAAGCGATAGCGGTCTGCAACGCTTCGGAAGACTCCATACCGCCAGCCGCATAAACATCGGACAATTGGCCCATCACAAACGGCCCCATGGCCAGACCAACCATCGTATTGACTAGAATGTAGTAAGCCCCTGCTACGGCGCGCATCCGCGGCAACACTAAATCGGATGCTGTACTTGGCGGAATCCCTGGCCAACATGCGCTAAAGAGGTGATGTGCAAAGTTCAAGAAGTACGCCATAGCAAGGCTTGGTGTGAAGGCCATCCACAAAACGAGTGGCGCTGTACCCGCAACGGCGATGTAGCCTATTGCCAGACGCCCTGCCGGGTGTTTGCTTTTTAGTTTGTCCCCAAGAATGCCTCCGAGAGTTACTCCTAACAATCCACCCAACGCGCTACCAAGACCGATGTACATTCCCACCTCGGTTGCAGATACGTCATGCAAACGGAGTAATAAGGGTGCGGTCCAATAGCCGACTCCATAGGTCACAAACGAGATCGTCGGAAACGCAATCATCGTGTAGATCATGGCTTTTGATTTAAAGATCATTGAGAACGTAGCGTTGTCTCGAGCTTTCAACGATTGTGCCCAAGACACAACGACGTAGATCCCAATCCCTAAGGCAATCCACTGAGGAATATTGTCTGTAACCACCATCAATCCATAACTAACCAGGGCAATGGCGGCGGCGGCAGACAAGTTTACGGGAATAGAAGCCCCCACTCGGTGGAGTGGGACTAGATTAAAAATTGGAATGACGGACGACAATTCCGCACGCAGCACTTTAAACGGCGTCGGATGAGCTTCAGACACGATCCCTTCACTGAGACCTCGTATGGGCTCTCTCAGGGTTCGGACCCACAACGCCATCAGTATTCCTGGAAAACCAACGGCAAGAAATGCAGCATGCCAGCCCTTCATATTCAGCGGTGATGTCGCAGGATCCGGATAGGTGGTGTTCCACGTCTCCATCACGAAACCACCAAGAAAAAGACCAACACCCCCGCCGATGTACACCCCAGACGAGTAGATAGCGAGCACAGTTGAACGCAGCCTTGGCGAATAGTAGTCCGCAAGCATCGAATAAGCTGCGGGTGAGGCACTTGCTTCACCAATCCCAACCCCAATCCGAAATAGAGCAAGTACCGGGAACGATCGCGCAAAGCCTGACATCGCGGTCATTGCACTCCAGAAAAGGAGGCCAACTGAGATTAGACTTCGGCGAACCCAGACGTCGGCAAAACGCGCCAACGGAATACCAAACACCGCATAGAAAACCGCAAACACCGTGCCGTATAGAAAACCCATATCGGCATCGCTGACACCAAGATCGGCTTGTATGTCCTGGCTAAGAATCGACAAGATTTGGCGGTCGATAAAATTAAAGACATAGACAATAACCAACACGAACAATACGTAGTGAGCGTAAGCCCCACCGGGTTTAAATCGCGTTGGTTTTTCACCAGCTTCCACGCCCGTGTTTGCCTTATCAGCTTGTTCTTCTGACATCGAATTCCCCTCCAATGATCGAGTGAGCTTACCTCAGGGTTGGAGGTTAATCACGGCTTGCATATTCGATCAACAATCCCCTTCAACTCGTTCAAACAGAAGGATAATCTAGATGCAGCAGAACGCCCTAGACACGATCAAACTTGAGAAGTTGAGCAGCTATGCGCAGACGAGCCTTTATATCCCACTCGCTAGTGGGTTCCCTTACTATCCCGAGCTTTGCCCGGGCACTTGGCCCCAACGACACACTCAATCTTGGCGTGATTGGCTGCCGGAGCATGGGCATGTCCGATCTTCGGTCCATGCTAAAGACTCCTGGCACACGTTGTGTGGCGCTGAGCGATATCGATCAGAATGTATTGCAGACGAGAGCCGCAGACGTCTTTGAGCTTAGTGGCAACACGCCAACACTTTACGGCGACTATCGAAAACTTCTAGACAATCAAGACATTGACGCTGTGATTATCGGCACACCCGATCATTGGCACTGTCTGCAGATGGTCGACGCGGTCGACTCAGGCAAACACGTCTATGTGGAAAAACCCTTGGCAAACTCCATCGACGAATGTGCGCGCATGATCCGCGCACAGGAAAGAACTGGCCGCCAGGTTCAAGTTGGGCAGTGGCAGCGCTCCGGAAAACACTGGTCTGAGGCCATCGACTTCGTCCAATCCGGCAAGCTTGGAGAAATAAGGACCGTCAAAACCTGGGCGTATATGAATTGGCTAAAGATGGACAAAGCCGCTGATAGCCCGGTACCAGAGGGCGTGAATTACGACATGTGGCTAGGCCCTGCCCCAGTGCACGCCTTCAATCCCAACAGATTCCACTTTCACTTTCGTTGGTTCTGGGACTACACCGGTGGGCTCATGACAGATTGGGGTGTGCATCTCATCGATATCGCTCTCTGGGGCATGAACGCAACGGGACCCAATCGAGTGATGTCCAGCGGTGGCCCATTCGCATACCCAGACGGCGGCATGGAGACGCCAGATACCCAGCAGGCAATTTATGAATTCGACAACTTCACAATGGTTTGGGAACACGCCGTTGGCATTTCTCAAGGGCCATTTCAGCGCGCGCACGGGGTCGCCTTTATCGGCAACAACGGCACACTCGTGATCGATCGACAAAAGTGGCAGATCTTCCCCGAGACTGAATTGAACAGCTTGGACTTCAAGATGCCCGCCCAAGCAACAAGAACCGCGACACCAAGTGAGCGGGGCTTAGATCAACACACGGCCAACTTTGTCGCCGCAATCCGCGATGGCGAGGCTCTGAATTGTGATATTCGAACCGGCAGCCTCGCCGCAGTCAACGCACATCTTGGCAACATAGCGCTGCGGACTGGAGACACCTTATCTTGGGATCGAGATAAACAAGTCTTTGCCAACAATCGAGCAGCCAATAAGCTGCTCGTGCCTAACTACCGCCCACCTTGGCGGCTACCCGCTTAAGCAAAGCAGCTGTTAACCGCCTCCAGCTCCTGCAACCGAGTCCTGCTCGAGCAGGCGCGCACCGCGCATGATATTGCCCAGCGCATAGTTTCCTTCGTGGCAAGCGTACTCGTAGACCCGCTGATCACTGCGACGCCATACGTATTCACCGGTCCAAGGTGTGACCCACTGAGTATCGTCCGTCACAGTAAAGCGATACAGGATGTCTCCGTTTTCCTGCAGGGTGAAACGTTCGACCACATGCGTCGTTTCACCACCACTGACGAAGCCTGCGGTTTTGCTACTGAAGTTTTGACTATCGACGACCAAGGTATCACCTTCCCACCATCCGACAGAGTCACCCATCCACTTACGCTGATCCTTTGCTGGATGCGTCGCATTCATGCGTACGACGCGAGCATCGTGAATCATCTCAACCAAGATCATGACGTGATCATCGGTCTGAACGATGCGCTTAAAGTTGTTATACAGACTGGGAAACGACGGTACAGCACCACTAAAACTCATCAGGCAGCGCTCCGCGGAATTGCGTTGCTCCATATTGTCATAGGGTCCGGGACCATCACCCCACCATGCGACACCTTCGTTCTTGCGCCCAAACCCCGCGAACAATTTGGCTCGCGCCGCCTGCGCTGCGGGTGTCATTTTTGGAAATTGACCATTCTCCGGTTCAACAATGATCGAAGTCCTAAACTTACCATCGACGGACATTGCTTCAGTGCCCCGATCGATCCAGAAAGTGTTATAGCCGCCGACGTTGCCTGCGGCACCTGGCGAGCCATCCCCACCAGCGGGCGGTGCAGTTCGATTCGGATCACTCTTCGAGTTCCGCTCTGCCGTCAGCTTAGCCTCGGTTTCAGAAAGCGCTTGCGCCTCCTCCGGAGTCAGATAGAGGTTGGTGCCATATTCTTGTGGCCGAGTTAAAGGTGTTAATGTGGCACTGTCGTAAGTGCCTGAAAAATCAGGTTTTCCATCTGCTGTGCGAGGAATGTCGGCGCTTACCGTTGCACTCCAAACAAACCCTACTAGCAACCCAATTGCGATCCGCATAGCCTTCCCCTGAATACTCGATTCGCCCAAATCTAACATGGTGGCGAATTGCGATCGAGTCCCACGCCCGTTAGTGCTATTTTAGTAGCACTCGACTCATGAGAATTACGATGGCTTGGCGATGGACCCTCGGCTTGGCAACATTGATCGCGACAAGTTGGCTTGCGCTCTCTTGGTACGTGGCCGATCAGTTCCTGTCTATTGGCTTGAAGCCTTACAGTGAGACCGAAGAAGTTGAGGTTCTGCAAGCCGCGAACCTCACACGCATCCCACGAGAAGCCATCACGTTTCAAAATGGGACAGTCTTGCTTGCAGGGTCATTTTTCGAACATCCAAACCCGAACAACTGTGCAGTCATCCTACTCCCCGGCATCGGCGGTAATCGGACGCAAGTTCTACCCGCACTATCAATTTTCTACTCTCAGGGGTGCCACGTACTTGCATATGATCCCCGTGGCACCGGTGCCTCGAGTCCCGTCCTTCGAACCTTTGGCGACTTCGAGCGTGACGACAACGTACAAGCGATTGAGTGGCTTGCACAACGCACTAACCTATCTCTAGATCGCATCGGAATTTGGGGTCCATCTTTTGGTGCTGCTGTTGCGCTACTAACCTTAGAGCGATTACCTAGCATTGGTTTCGTCATAGCAGACTCGACATTCTCGGATTTCGAAACGGTCGCACGCGAAACGATCACTCAACTCTCGCACCCACTTTTGTCAGACTTAATCGCGCCATTAGTGTTGCAGATTTTAGAAATCTGGACCGGTATGAACACAGCTAGTATCCAGCCGCAGCTTTCCATCCAGCGGGCAACGTCACCCGTTCTTCTTATCCATGCCAAGGCAGATCCGGCCATGGATCTCGCACATTCGATGCGAGTTTTCGAAAACAGAACGTCACCAGACACTTTGCTCGAAATCACAGACTGGGGAGCCGGGCATGCTGACTCTGCCGTAGTGGACCCCGAAGCTTATGCCGCTTTAATCAAATCGTTCTTCGCAAAGTACGAACTAGCACATGAATCGGCATGAGGAGTTAATCCGCGTCACCTTTTCGAGCTTGGAACGCGGCGTACGCTTCTTTGCCCTCGGCTTGCCAGAACTCCGCTAGAAGATCGGCATCCTGGTCCGCGATTCTGTCTTTGGTTTGCCAAAATTCCGAAACCAGATCGGCATCTTCCCCCGGCTCGTCTGTAATCTCGCTGCTGGTTACGCCCGTCTTTTTGTTGTCATCTTCTTGTTCTTGCTTCTTCTTGCTCTTTTCGCTCTTCTTGCTCTTACCGCCGGATTGGCTACTGCCACCGCCAAAGCCAAACACGATCTTCGCCAAGATGAACAACCCGACAGCTTGCCAGAACGAAATCGTCGACACATCAAACAATGGGACAAGCGTTGAGTTCCACAAAAACTGGATCAAAAACCCAAACAGCAAGCCAAAGACCGTTACCCCAGCCAGGACAATTACAGTCCAAAAAACAACTTTTTGCGCCATTCGCATCTTCGGGTCTTCCGAATACTCAATTGATGTCATCTTCTTTCTCCTCTAGACACCGACAAAGTGCCTTTTCAATTTCTTCATCGCACGCGACTTATGCGACAACAAAGTGTTCTGCGCTATGCCCCACGATTGGGACAAGTCTTTAAAGGAACGACCTTCAAACTCGTGACTAATCACCACATTTCTTTCGATCTCACTCAGCTTTTCTAAAGCCTCAAACAACTGCTCGCGTTTCTCCTGCGATCTGAGCGCATCTAACGGATTCGGGCTCAAGCTCTGCAAAATCTCGCTCAGCTTCACCGAGTTTTCGTCTTCCGCATCATCAATAGACAGGTTCGGCTTTCGCGTTCTCGCCCGGTCGATGACACGGTTCTTGAGGGCTCGATAGACATACGCGGTCAAATACTCAGCCGATAACCGGTCGGACCGCTCCAGAATGCTGATGAGGACGTCATGAACGACATCTTCGGCATCAACCCTTTCCGGACCACCAAGTAGAGAGCCGACGTACGAAACGAGCTTGTTGCGTTCCTCGCGAATAAATACCCAAACATCGCGTTCCTTCATACTGTCCTCATGTACTTAGAACGAAGGGCAGTGAGAAATATTGCAGAAACTTTGGATTTATTTTTCCTCGTTTCAGCTCAACTCGTCTGGCTGCTGCTTGAGGGTTAAGCGCTGTGTTCAATGAGGGGTGAGGAGAACACCAGGTATATGCGCGTACCCTTCCGGGAGCTGGTCACTAATGTCCATCCGTTGAACTTTGCCATCGACGAATCGATATGTGTGGAATACCACGCTATCTGACAACTGTTCACCTTCCATATCCTTAATCAGCTGTCGAACTTCAAGGCAAATGACGTCAGCCGCCATTCGATAACTCAATGGCGTTACCTGTGAACTGATCACTTGAAATTGCTGCGTCCAATACGAGCGGATCGCCTCATGCCCAACCTCCCTGCCGCCGGTCATGCCGTTCGGCCAATCCGCATCCGATTGAAAGAAAGTCAGTATCCGATCGATTCTTCGTTGATTGAAGCTGGGGTAAAGCTGATCGACTAGAAGCGTGAGCACGCCGTCAGCCATCCAACTTCTTAGCTCGATAAAAGAATCTGTCCGTATTTCGATAAACCGATTCTTCATACACCATTTTGCTGTGGTCATCTGCGGGATTGGCAAATAGACCTGATTCCGCCTCCACCCTGAACCCGGCGTCTTTTAACAAACGGCGAACAATACGAGGCTCTATCCGGTGCAGGTTCTTGTTATCAAACGAGGAGTCTCCAATGTGGTCAGTAAGTCCTAGAATTCCGTTCGGCTTGAGCGAATCACCAATGCTCTTGAGGAAAGCAACCGCCTTCACCTCACCATCCTGGTAATAAAAGTCATGCAAAAGGTTGCCAAGCCAAACAACGTCGATTTCGGAATCCAAACCTAGATCCTCGTACTCCGCTACATGCATCTCGACATTCGGCAGTCGACCATCCGCCAAGCGCTCGTTCATGGTCCGCTCGTAGTAACCATCCGCGAACTTTTTCAGCACCCGATCTGTATTGTGGCTGTAGACCTTGCCGGTTGGTCCTACGGCAGCAGCAAGCATTTCCGTGGTGTAGCCTGCATAGGCGCCCACATCCAACACTGTCATTCCCTCTTGCACCGTCAAGAACTGAAAGGTCTCAAACGGTCGGCGGCCTTCATCCCGCGGTTGATCGAAGCGATGTCGATCCGGTTGTTTCTGTTGTGCTTCGATCCGAGCCCGCATGACTTCTGCAGCATCTGTGGGTGGATGACTGGCAGCGATGTGTTGTCGCAACAGATCCTTGCCGTAATCATTGCCATTGGGGGTACGTATCGTCACGTGGACATGTTTGCGTTGCGGCAAACTACTTTCGGTCAAATGACTGAGTCCAACAGGTTGTTGATGATCGAATTCAACAACGATAACCGGACTCGTGATCCTATAGTAGTAAGCGCCATCATCACGAGTCGAACCCACCCAAGCAAAGTAAGTTTCATCCAAGTGTTGGACGACTTCTGTCATCTTCACTCGCGCATGTCCTGCCGTTAAATTACCTACATAGAGTCCTACTAAGCTTAAGAATTGTCGTTCTTGTTCGAGCGTGAAGTCGCCAACTCGAACACCTTCAAGTGGCACTACGGCGTTGTCTGAATAAAACTCACCATAGTTGTTATTGCCTGGCTTGTCGGCTGTCAGTAGCGCATCGGCTTGTTGTGCATCAGACAGCGCCAACATCATCGCTAATCCCTGATCTTGTTCTTCTTGTAGGACCGCAACACCAGCATGTTTGCCACTCTCTGCGATGACAGGTTCGGCCCCAAGGAAAGTCGGCGACATGACCACCTGATCACCGAGCACAAAATAGTTGATCACAAGATGATGCCCATCAACTTGCCAGCCCCAGGGCTCGACTGGATCAGGCTGCCCCATCACCGTGAACCAAAAGCGTTCTTCGTCATACCATTCGAACTCACCACCTCTGAGCTCGCCGAGTGTGGTATCCAAACGCATGATGTCTCGCGCTTGCAGATAGCCTCGCTCACTCAGGCTCGCCTCGAGGAGTCCGTAAGCCGCATTCTTCTGCGCTTCAGTCATATCTAAAAGACCAGGACCCTGCCGCGCGTAGATGTGAATGTTTGACCACCTCTGCCACTCGTCCGAGTCGATATCGAAACTAGCAGCCGCTCTTTGTTGGGCGTCGAGTGTGTCGAGAAACGTCCGCACCGCCTCGAGTACAGGTGTGGTCTCAACGCCCGTCTCGCGTATCGGGAAGAGCCCTGTTCTTATCTCGCCCGTAGCTGACAAGCCAACAAATGGTTCGCTCAATCCATATTGATCAATCGCAAAACTGATCACCCGGTCACGATAAGCATAGGCCAACAGTACAAGCACACCGATGACAGCGATCACGATTAGTAGCCACTTTAATAACTTGTTCATTTGGATCGACCATGAGGTTTTCTACCGCCCGCTTTTCGAGGTGTCCGCGTCTTGACGCGTTCACGCACGTGTTGGGTTTTGAACGTCCGATAGTTTGTTTCGCCGCCCGTTCCTTTTGGCTGATAAGTTGGGATTAGATGTTGTTTGCTATTCCCTATCAGATCCTCGCGCCCCATATCCATTAACGCGTCACGCAGTAGCGGCCAGTTGTTGGCATCATGATAGCGCAGAAAGGCCTTGTGCAATCGTCGCTGTCGAGCACCTTTCGGTACATAAACAGTTTCACTATTGCGCGTCACTTTCCGCAGAGGATCCACCCCGCCGTGGTACATCGCTGTCGCTGTTGCCATCGGTCCAGGCAAGAAAGCCTGTACTTGATCGGCTCTGAAGCCGTTCTGTTTCAGCCAAATTGCTAGCTCCAGCATGTCCTCGTCGGTCGTCCCAGGATGCGCCGCAATGAAATACGGTATCAGGTACTGCTCCTTTCCCGCCGCCTTCGAGTAACGGTCAAACAGCTCCTTAAAACGATAATAGCTATCCATCCCAGGCTTCATCATCTTTGACAAAGGCCCTTCGGACAAAGCCTCCGGAGCGATTTTGAGATACCCACCTGTGTGGTGCTGGGCGAGTTCCTTCACATACTCTGGATCTTCTATCGCCAGGTCATAGCGTACGCCGGAGGCAATCAACACCTTTTTGATCCCGGGCAGTTCTCGCGCTTTCCGGTAGAGGTTGATCAGCGGCTTATGATTCGTGTTTAGGTTCGGGCAAATTTTTGGATAGACACAACTCGGGCGACGACAGGCAGCTTCAATTTTCTGACTCTTACAGCGGAGCCGATACATGTTTGCCGTGGGTCCACCAAGGTCAGAAATCACGCCCGTAAATCCTGGCACGCGGTCCCGAACCTCCTCCACTTCTTTCAAGATGGAATCTTCTGATCGACTTTGGATGATCCTTCCTTCGTGCTCAGTGATCGAGCAGAAAGTGCAGCCACCAAAACAACCGCGCTGGATCGCCACAGAAAAGCGAATCATCTCGTACGCCGGTATCTGCGCATCACCATAGATTGGGTGTGGCACCCGCGTATAAGGCAACTCATAGACCGCATCCAACTCCTCGGTCGAAAGCGGGATCGGCGGCGGGTTTATCCAAACCTCGTTGTCGTGGTGCTTCTGCACGAGCGCGCGCGCATTGCCTGGGTTGGACTCTACATGTAAGACACGGTTGGCATGGGCGTAGAGAATCGGGTCATCGCGAACCTGTTCAAAGGACGGCAGTCTTATAACGGATGTCGCCCGATCTTTAGCGGGTACATCGCGTACGAAACGAACTGTCTGCCATTCGTCACCTCGGGATTGCGCAGGTTTGGCGGGTGGTTCGTGGCGATCTACCGGTGTTTCTTTCTTGTTCTCTGTTTGCATCTGGGCATGCTTCTGGGCTTGGTTGTCGGTTATCCCAGGACCCATGGCGTACGGGTCCTCAGCCGGGTTCAGGCGACCCGGGCTATCCAAGTGCGAGGAATCTATCTCAATCCAACCTGCTGGCATGGTCTTTATCCGGACTGCGGTGCCTCGCACATCCGTGATCTCTTTGACCGATTCACCAGCAGCTAAACGATGCGCTATTTCCGCCAATTGTCGCTCAGCATTACCGAACATCAGTAGATCAGCCTTAGCATCGAGTAAGACACTACGGCGGACTTTCTCAGACCAATAATCAAAGTGTGCTATGCGGCGCAAACTGGCCTCGATGCCACCAACAATCAGTGGGATTCCGCCATAGGCTTCGCGAATTCGGTTGCTATAGACGATCACACTGCGATCTGGGCGGGAACCTCCTAGTCCACTAGGAGTATAGGCATCATCTGAACGCACCTTACGTTCAGAGGTATAGCGATTCACCATCGAATCCATATTGCCACCAGTTACGCCAAAAAAGAGATTAGGCTCTCCCAAGGCCATGAAGTCTTTGGTGTTGCGCCAATCTGGCTGGGCAATGATGCCAACCCGAAACCCTTGTGCCTCTAAAAATCGACCTACGATGGCCATACCAAAGCTGGGGTGGTCAACATACGCATCCCCCGTCACGATGATGATGTCGCAGCTATCCCAACCAAGTAGGTCCATTTCTTCACGGCTCATTGGCAACACTGGTGCTGGCGTCAGCTTATGGGCCCAAAATTTTCGGTAGCTGGTGATTGATTTAGCGTAGGGTAGTGCTGCAATTTCGTTCATGCCTCATTGTACCTGGAAAAGGGGGCGCAACCTGCAAGGGATGGATCGGATGACAGAGCGCCGATCTCCTCGCTATGATGGTTCCATTACCAACATTCCCTAGGGGGAGACATGAAACGACTGCTACTAATTGCCGTTGGACTAACTATGCTCGGTGCCGGTCTAGCGCGTGCAGATCACCACGAAGCCGATGAGCATCCGCTCTATGAACTGCGTACCTACTACACTGAAGAAGGTAAAATCGACGACCTACACGCCCGTTTCCGTGACCACACAATCGGACTTTTTGCCAAGCACGGGATCAAGAACATCGGCTACTGGTCACCGGCTGAGGATCCAAGCACGTTAATCTATCTAATAGCACACAAGGACGCCGACGCTGCAAAAGCATCTTGGACAGCTTTTGGGCAAGACCCAGAGTGGCAAAAAGTTGCTAAGTCATCACGAGCCAACGGCCCTATTTTGACCAAGATCGATAGTGTCTACATGACCAAGACGCCTTACTCGCCGTAAGCAAAGCCAGCGGGGTGCCGCGATGGACGACTGGGTGCAGTTAGCAATCCAGAACAATCTAGATTGGTACCAAGAGGAGTGTGCTGCGCATGGAGTTAAGAACACACGCAGCACCACGACGTGGCATACGCTTGAGAAGATGCCACCCTTTCATTCAAATCTGATACACGATGGTGACGAGCTGCCAGCCGATATTGTTGCGGCCCTAGATCGATCGGTCCCACCTGGTTGGGGCATCAAAGAACCCAGAGGTGTTCTCGATCTCACCGATCAGGGCTTTGATTTGTTGTTCGAGGCGAAGTGGTTCGTACGTGAACCACATGCTTTGACGAAGCCTGCAGCGAGCACCCCAGCCGGCGGTGCTCGATGGGTCCAAAGCGACGCAGAATTTGCAGACTGGATCGATAGTTGGGGTGAAACACCAGACGACGAAGTTGTCTTTCGAACTAGATTTTGGAACGCGCCACGTGTGCACTTTTTACAGACAGCTGAAAACGATGGCGGGCTCGCGTGCAACATAAGCCCTGCCTGCGTGGGGATCACCAACCCTTGGGGTGATCCGCTGGCAATCAATCGATGCATACGAGCTATCATCGAACGTTTCCCAACTTATGCCATCGTAGGTTACGACCACATGCCTAATATCGACGCACTTGCGGACCTTAACTTTTACTCAACGGGTCCGCTGGCGATCTGGCTGAGATCTCCGCAATGACCCGCGAAACTATCTGGGCCGATTCGGAACCAGCAGACGGGCGTCTAAGCGGCGACCAAATTCGCAGCTGGCGTGAACGTGGATTTACCCTCGTACACGGCTTGCTCCCGAATAGCCTACTGCAGGAAGCGACCAGTGACGCCGAAGAGTACTTCCCCGCGCCTGGTAGCGATGAGGCTGAGGCGTTGACGAATTTCGGCTCAAACCAGAAATTTGTTTTCCCCGCAGACTCCAGGGCATGCAATGCGATTACCTTGCACCCCCGCCTTTTACAATCAGTCACGGATCTGTTGGGCGTCGAGACTACTTTGCTGCGCCTTACGCAAAGCGACCTTTGGCCAAAGTATGGTCGCGCGGCCAGCGATAGAGACTACGACAACCATGACCAACGCATTCACTGTGACTACCCAAACCATTCTCTGACCCATCCTCCTAGATGGGAGGAGCCGGACGCGGTCGAGATCATCATTTATTTATCGGACTTCGATGCGTGCGCCGGTTCGACTGCTGTAGTACCAAGAGAAGGTCTTGACGATCCCGCGTACCCCTGGCCGATCGTACAAACCCCGGGGGTGAACGGGCTGCCATATATTAACAACAAAGCAAACGCAGAAGCCTATCTCAAAACAAACAAGCCAGAAGACGCACAATTCCGCGAGGAGCATCTCTACGCTAGAGAGGCCGTCGCGCGGTATCAGTTTGGTTCAGTACTGTTTTATCGCCATGACACTTGGCATCGGGGTACGCCGGTCAATCCTGGCACACTCCGCTTCGTGCACAACTTGACGTTTAAAAAAGCAACCAGCGAGCATGTCAACGTCCTACATCCGGGTTGGTCGTGGAGCATGTATCGAAGAGATCAGCTTTTGGAAAGGTTGATCGCCGAGGCGACCGTGGAGCAAAGGTCGGTGCTTGGCTTCCCTGCGCCTGGCAGTCCGTATTGGAACGCAGATACGATAGAGGCGGTTGCTAACCGCTATGCGGCCCACGGCATAGATATGAGTCCCTACGAAACTCGACTGATCTCAGACTGACAATCGTTGTACCTTAGCGAATTCCTCAGAATAAGCGCGATCCGCCGTATTTTGGAGTTCAGGCGACCAATCTCGCCACATGTCACCGCCTGCATCTTGCGTGCGAAATACGTCTAGATCGTCGGTCCAAAAATCTGCTAGCACTGCTTGTCGAATTTGCGGGGAATAATTGTGTCCAGCCATGTGTGCTGTACGGTGATGCCAGAAAACGACGTCACCCGCATTGCCATAACATTCAACCGCCTTAGTGTCTTCGTTGAGAGACCCTACTTCCGCCGAGTATTCTTCCGTATGGACGATGCCTTTATAGGTCGGCAGGTGGTCGTAGTACGGGATCCGAGGCTGGTCGTAGCGTAATTTGTACGTTGGATAGAGGCGCTCGTGAGAACGAGGCCAAACTTTGAAAGCACCACCGTCTACCGGACAATCTTCAATCAGACCAACTACCCCTAATTGAAACGGATGACCGTCCGTGTGACAGGCATCGGGCTCTCGCTCCTTGTCCCCATAGGGTAAGGTGTAATAAACGCCGCGAGCGCCCTCCGTGCCTTGGGCTGGATCAGTAGGACCGCCCGGCCAAACAGGTCCTCGACTCCCCATCGGTGTGCCGTTTACGACAGCCTGTCTAAGGGTACCGCCCACGAGCTGGTGGGCCATGGTACAAATACGCTTGCTATAGATGAGATCGATGACAGTTTGATCGACACCTAGTTGTCGATTTAGCCAGCGGTAGCCGTCCCGGAAAAAGACGCTATCCTGGCTTGTTTCATCGGTCGGGATGGGACCAACGTGGCTGGCAGCATCCTCACGCTTCAACGCACTACCTGCCGGTAACGCAGCCCACATCAAATCACGGACTTTGGCGCACAAATCAATATCCATCGCGCCGGGGACCAACAAATATCCATTAGTCCGAAAGAACGATATCTGTTCATTGTTGAGAGGCATTCGTCTAGATCTCCTAGGTCTGTTGCGCAAGCGTTGGTCGTCTAGTTAACCAGATCACTGCACCCAGCATCACCAGAAGTCCTGGCATCGCGCTGAGTAACAGCCAACTCCATCCTAGCGCATGCAAAACACTCCCCGCTAACAGCGAGGCAGTTGCCGAAGTAGAAAACACGGCAAAATCATTGGTCGCCTGAGCGCGAAATCGCTCCTCGGGGGCATAACTCTGGGTGAGCATAGTAGTGCCGGAAACAAACAAGAAGTTCCAACCGACACCAAGCAGCACCATGGACCCCCAATAGTGCATGTAGTGATGCCCTGCGAGGCCGATTCCGAGCGTGATGCCTAGACAAGCCGTGCCTATCAACATCGTCCGTGCTAGTCCTAGCCGCCCAATCAGCCATGGCGTAAAAAGTGACGGCAGGTACATCGCGATTACGTGGGCGCGAATCACTTCGGAGGTTTCTGTAATCGAGAATCCCACAGTCACGTTCATACTGATCGGCGTTGCAGTCATCACATAGGTCATGACACCTTGGCCAATCATACCAGCGAGAACTGCTGTCAAAAACTTAGGCTGGCTGAGCAATTGGCCAACAGAGCGACCGCCGGTGCTCCCACTCTCGGAGCTGACGACCGAAGACTTGATACCAAGCATGAGAATCGCGGCAACCACATACAGAGCCATAACGATTTGGAAAATCTCCCCATAAGGCGTTTCAACACTCTGGCGAGCTGAGTAGCCGATAATTTCGGGTGCGGCAAATGCGCCTAGGATCGAACCGATCAAGATAAAAGATACGGCATAACTGACGGTATCAGCATCGACACTTTCCGCAGCGGCGAAACGGAATTGTTGACTAAAACCCAAACTTGATCCCATCAACGTTGTGCCCACGCAAAAAAGCCAAAACGTATTTGCAGCCAAGGCTTGCGATACTAAAAACGCACCACAGAACGCGACCCCCGCACCAATCATGAATCCAAAACGACGGCCAATAGCCTGCATCGTTAGTGCAGCGGGTATGGTCGTCAGCGCGGTACCTACGACCATCAACGCGACCGGGAGCGTGGCTAGACTAGGGTCGGGCGCGAGCGTGTGACCGATAATTCCACCGATTGTCACGAGCACCACTGTGCCCGATACAAACACGGTTTGGCAGCCGAACAGAATCAGCACATTACGTTTGAGGAGCTGGCTGAGCATGAATACGGCGCCCTTAAGGTGGGAGAATGCTGAAGAAGTGCATTGACAGACTCTAGCGGAAACCGCCAAATTACCCAAAGGGAGTTTTTGAGGAAGATTGTGAGTACACATGACGAAAGCCTTGGACCAGAAGGCTATCAAGTAGATCGAGTTGAACAGTGGATCGACAGCAATGTCCAGAGCCTAACACCGCCATTTAAGTGGACAAGATTGGAAGGTGGTCACTCCAATCTGACTTATCAGATAGAGGATCAAAATGGCAACCTCGCGGTCATCCGCCGTCCACCACAAGGAGAGCTTTTACCTAAGGCTCACGACATGAGTCGGGAGTGGGCGCTAATTTCAGCCCTGGGACCGACAAACGTGCCGGTGCCTGCCGCATTAGGCTTCTGCGAAGATCCAGAAGTGACCGGGGCTTGGTTTTACGTGATGGGTCATGTTAACGGCCATCCGCTGTATAGCTCAGACGATACGAACCTGTATGTGCCGGAGCCGGAACGTCAGAAAATGGCATTCCACTTCATGGATGTGTTGGCAGCGCTACACGAAGTTGATCCTGATGAGGTCGGACTTGGTGAGCTAGGGAAGCGCGACAGCTACGTTGGGCGTCAGCTTAAAACCTGGTATCGAAGTTGGACCTCGTCTGTGGAACCGGCTGATTTCGATGATCCGCGCGCACACGAGTTGCAGGATTTTTTCCTCAAACACCTACCTGATCAGGGACCTATCAAGGTCGTGCATGGGGACTACGGACCACACAACATATTGGTAGGACCCGATTGCTACATTCACGCTGTCGTGGATTGGGAAATCTCTACACTCGGCGATCCGCTAGCAGATCTAGCATACGCCCTGAACCCCTGGCCTGATCCCACCGACCCAGAGCCGCCACTACCAGAAGCAGCGCTTGCACCAAAGGGCTTTCCGACTCGAACCGAACTTGCGGCAAGGTATGCCGAGAAGTCCGGACGTGATCTGTCCAATCTCGATTATTACATTGGTTTCAATCGCTGGAAGTCAGCAGCGATTATTCATGGCGTCTACGCACGTTACTGTGCGGGGGCTAAGAGTACTGATGGCATCGACATGGAAGAAATGCGAGAACGCATTCCTCGAGGATTGGATCTCGCCGAACGTGCTGTCAGTCGACTGAGTTACAGCTAGCCGGGCATTGAACCTCTGCCCACGCAACCTGCGTGGGCAAACCGGCTTACGCGAACACCTCGCTATAGGCGTCCTCATTGAAGCCAACTAACAGAGTCTTCCCAACCACTGCTGTTGGTGCGCGCAAGTTACCAGTTGTGCCGAGCATTGCAGTGACCGCATCATCACTCGCATTCTTACCACCTTTGAACTCCACGACCTTCTTGCCTTTCATGGTCACAACGCGCGTGGCTTTATTAACTAGCTCACGAGCGTCATCCGCCTGCAATTTTTTGCTGGCTGAAACCTGTTCTTTGATTTCTACTTTGTTGGCTTCCAAAAACTTGGATGCTTTCTTACAGCCAGTTCAGCCACCTCGAAAATAGTACCAGTCAATAGTCTTAGCCATCTGGCTTCTTCCTTAATCTTTTGTTCCGTTTGTTCCGTTTGTTCCCGAGCTCCGATGTTCTGGTGCTCGAATACATAAATGATGCCGCACTGACGCGAAATTCTGAAGTCTATTGTTGCTACTCGACAGATTTTGTTTAGTAGACCTCAATAGAGTTCTGGAATTCAAAACCATCTTTCGCCATAACCAGTCGATGACGCTCACCGCTAACATCGGCATTCCAGTCTTCGTAACCAGCATCACCGCTCCACATCGCAACGCGATTACCATCTTCTGCCTTAACGACCCGAGTCGAGTAGATCTTTGCTGCCTGACCTTCGAAGTGTTTAAGCACTTCTGACGCGGGGCTGTATCGCGATAGATGGTAGAGCGTCACCCATGTCGGCGGCACGAGATCGATCTCACCCAAACGATGGCGTTCCAGCGCAGCCGCAGGTGTAATCCAAGCATGGTCTTTGATTTCACCATCATCGATGGTGATTTCATCGTGTGCATCGTTCGCGGGAGCGGCAAAAAACCAAGTAGCAAAGCGCTTTTGCGGACCCGGCGGTGGCGTCCAATGCGCAAACCAAACAAAGTCATTTGCACTAAGTTTGATCCCTGCCTCTTCCTCTGCCTCACGGGCTGCGGCGCTCCGCGCGGCAGCTTCTAGGGCATTGTCTTCGGTCGGCTCACCTGGACCGCTTGCATGATCTCCCGCATCAATCTTACCCCCTGGAAAAACCCACATCCCCCCAAAGGTGATTTTAGAGTTCTTCTTGAGCATTAGAACTTCGACCCCATCATCGCCATCCCTAAGGAGTACCACCGTAGCCGACGGGATGGGTGGCAATACCCCAGGCGCACTCTCATCGCGCCCTTCGATATTGCCGTACATATCATTCTTGTGCTGGTCACCTTCTTTCTGAGTCATTCCCCATCCTCACTTATATGTAACGCTTACAGTACCTCGAAGAGACCGGCAGCACCCATACCACCGCCTATGCACATCGTACAAACCACGTACTTTGCCCCACGTCGCTTGCCTTCGATCAAAGCGTGGCCAACCATTCTTGAACCAGACATGCCATATGGGTGGCCAACAGATATCGCCCCGCCGTTGACATTCAAGAGCTCGTCTGGAATTCCGAGCTGATCACGGCAATACAAAACCTGCACAGCAAAAGCTTCGTTAAGTTCCCACAATCCAATGTCATCAACGCTAAGCCCATTCTTTTCCAGAAGTTTCGGCACCGCAAATACCGGGCCAATACCCATTTCGTCCGGATTGGTACCCGCGACAGCGATACCACGATAAGCACCCAAGGGCTGCAAGCCTTTCTTCTCAGCGACAGTCGCTTCCATCAAGACACAGGCAGATGCACCGTCCGATAACTGCGAGGCGTTACCTGCGGTCACATGCTTGCCTTCCTGGATCACCTGGCCACCAGAGAAGACTGGCTGTAAGCCCGCCAGGGACTCCGCTGTTGTACCCGGACGATTACCTTCGTCTTTATCAAGCGTGATTTCGTCTTCAGTGGTTTCGCCAGTTTCTTTGTTCTGGAATTTCATCACCGTCGTCATTGGCACAATTTCGTCCGCGAATTTGCCAGAAGCTTGCGCCTCAGCGGTCCGAGCCTGAGAATTCGCTGCTAATTGATCTTGCGCTTCGCGACTAACGTTGTAGCGTTCGCCGACGACTTCCGCGGTTTCAAGCATGGCCATATACAGTGCTGGCTTTTCTGCCAGAGCCCAGGGGCTTGGGATGCCAAACATATCGCCAGTTTGATTAAGGGAAATCGATTCAACGCCGCCACCGATGGCGATGTCCTGTCCATCGCTGATGATCTGCTTGGCCGCGATGCTGATCGCCATCATGCCTGAAGAACATTGTCGGTCGATCGTCTGCCCCGGAACACTGTCGGGAAGACCTGCTTCCAAGAGACTCTGTCGCGCAACATTCATATAGGCCGAACCCATTTGAATGGCAGAGCCCATGACGACATCTTCAACCTCACCGGGTTCAATGCCAGCACGTGCAACCGCATGCTTTATGACGTGACCGCCCATCGCCTGGCTGCCCGTGTTGTTAAATGCACCTCTGTAGGCTTTGCCAATCGGTGTGCGTGCTGTTGATACGATGACCGCTTCTCTCATTTAGACCTTCCTCGAGTTGAAAATACTGTCAGCTGACTACTCTCAGTGACACAAAAAACGGCGCGCAGGGTAACATACGCGGTTTGAGTGATCACATAGGCACCCTATGAACGTATCTGACGCAGTTGTTGCGCGAAAATCGATTCGAAGATTTTTAGACAAACCGGTGAGCGACGATCTAATTCGTGAGTTGTTAACCAAGGCCGCGCGAGCACCATCAGGAGGCAATCTACAACCATGGCGCGTGTATGTTATTAACGGTGACACGACCACCCGGTTTCTAGACTTCTTGAAAACTTCTGAGATCCAAGACAGCGCAGAATATGCCGTCTACCCGCCGGATCTAAAATCCCCTTACCGCGACTCTCGCTTTAAAGTCGGTGAAGACATGTACGAGCTACTCGGCATACCGCGCGATGACAAACCGTCTCGCTACGCCCACCTAGCACGAAATTTCGAATTTTTTGGAGCCCCGGCGGGCTTCTTTTGTTTTGTCGACCGCATAATGGGTCCACCACAGTGGTCCGACCTCGGCATGTTTTTGCAAACTTTTATGTTGCTAGCCCAAGAGGCTGGGTTAGATACATGCGCCCAGGAAGCTTGGGCAAACAAAGCTCAAAGCACTGCGGCGTTCGTCAACGCACCTGAAGAACTGATGCTCTTCTGTGGGATGGCAATCGGGTACAAAGACCCCGAACAACCGGTAAACACCCTCGTATCGGATCGAGAACCGCTCGATGCATGGGTTACCTTTACTTGAGGAGAATCTTCTTCGGCCGAAATCGCGCCCAGATCCTGCTTTACCATCGTGTCGTCGCCGACGACACGCCGCCCTTTCTGCTTTCGACACTCAGTGGTGAGCTGGTACGACAGCAGGTTTTTAAGAGCCACCTTGACTGGCTGCGCCGCCGCTACCAAATCTGTTCTTTGGATGACCTGCTCAAAGATCCAAACAACAAAAATAAACTCGCGATCACTTTTGATGACGGTTTCGTCGACAACCATACCTACGCGTTGCCGGCTCTCGAAGAAACACCGGCAACGATTTTCATGATCCAGGGTTCGGTCGGCGACATGCACGGAATGCGTGAACACCGAATCGCCCGATGGCTTGCCGCGCAAGAATCTCTGCCACCCCAGATTGAACCTAACCTAAAACCAAAAAAACCTTACAGAAAGCTGTTCAGTGGTTCGCATCCCATTCCGAAGCAGACCAAACAGAGATGCTGTCAGAAACAGACTCGAGCGAAGATCGATATCTAAACGCGACAGAGATCGAAGCTCTTATCGCAGCGGGGGTTTCAATTCAATCCCATGGCGTCAGCCACACACCGTTGGTTCAATTAAGTGCTTCAGAAGTAGAGAGCGAACTCAGAGGCTCGAAACAAGGGCTAGAACAACTCACATCCCGCGAAATTCGCCATTACGCATATCCAATCGGCCGAGTGGATGACTTCAACCAAACCCACGCGAAATTGGTCGAAACCGTAGGTTACCAAGCAGCATTCACTGCAATTGCCCAACCAATTTCGGACCCGCTAGACCTATTCCAAATTCCCCGGCTTGGGACAAGAGAGAGCAATAGACACCTACGCAGGAGACTCGGCGCGCCGTTTTAGGACCTCTAGAAGTAGTCGAGGTCGCCACGACAGAAGAACAGATCTGCTACTTGATCGCTGCTAGCTACCTCACCTTCTGACCCTCCCAGATAGAGATAACCCGCAACGGTCCTAGACTGGACTTGAGCTATGTTCAAGATCTTACGTAACGGCTCAGAATCTGCGGAGTAGGTAAAACGCATAGTATGTGCGCCACACATTTTCATAATGCGGCGCAGACGCACGGCTAGTTCTTCTGACGTCATGTCTTGTTCGCCATTCATAGCACCAACATCAATCCGACGACCTGGCTTGAGCCAAACAACAAGTCCTTCTGCCTCGATCACCACACCGTTCGCTATACGATGCTTGTATTGCAAATAGCCCGCGTCTCGTACGACGCTATTTGCTTCAGAGGACATCGCAGACGTTTGGTCATTCGCCTTAACCGTTTCCAGGTGCTCAAAAACTCTTTCCTCAGAGCGATGACGAAGTTTTTGATAGCAGTGTGTTAACCAAGAGCCACCACAGCGGAACTCGGTCGTCACCAAGTCTGGCAAGAACCGCCAGTTGAGGTGATTACGAAAGCCACCAACCGAGTTTTCATTCGGGAAACCGAAGACGAGCACGATGCCTTGTTTGGCTGCCTCTTGGTATGTTCGCTCTGCCAGCTGCAAAAACAAACCTCGCTTTCTATGCGCAGGATGCGTCATCGTATCGCCTGACTGAGCCGCGATAACCTCCCGTCCGGATAAATTCATCATGACCGGATAGAGTGCATAAAAGGCAGCGATACGGTTATCGCTAGACACAGCAACAAATGCCAAATAGGACACTCCGGTCCACTCAGTAGCAAACTTGGCTTCCAGCCAATCGAGTGTCACTGTTCGCTCGAAACTTAGCTCAAACAAAGCAACTAACTCGGGAAGGTCCTCTCGTGTTATCTGGCGAAAGGAATATTCGTCACTGGCACTTCGTATTGTTCAAACTTACCGGTAGCTCAGGGGTACCCTCTCAGAGCTTAGTCTTTAGCCGCAAGCCTTGCACCGGCGACATATAACAAGCCTGCCATAATTGCGAGATTCTTAATGAAGTTCTGTGTTTCATGCCCTTGTTGGACCGCATCTTCAACATTCCAAAAGTCATGCATAAAAATGTTGATCAAAAGCGTCAAGGCGGCGAGAACAATCCCGCAGAGTTGCGTTCGGTAACCTGCCAACAGACTGATTCCGCCGCCAATCTGTAAGACTATAGTGATCGCTAATGCCACCGGGATTAACGGCACGCCGTGGGCAGCCATGTACTCAACATTACCTTCCCAGCCGGTAATCTTGCTGATGCCAGGCACTATAAAATATAACCCAAGCAACCCTCTCCCCAGTAGTAAGGCGATGCGTTGTCCGTTGTCGAGTAGACTTTGATTCATATTGCGCTCCTAGTGTAGGGATCGGAGCATAACGGTGCTCGTCCCACCGTGCGAAGGAAATTTTTTGCCTCAGGATTGGATCTGGGTTGGGGCTCAGCTTTTCAGCGCTTTAGTTACTTCTCGATCTAACGCATTGGCAAACGCTTGCACATCTTTTTTATCAAATGCGCTTGGACCGCCAGAGATGGCACCGTTATCGCGGAGCTGTTCCATCAAGTCCCGACGCGACAAGTGGTCTTTGATGTTTGCCTCGGTATAGAGCGTACCACGTGGGTTAATTGCAACGGCATCCGCTCTAACGACTTCATCCGCCAAGGGAATATCCTGGGTGATGACGATGTCACCGGGTTCAAGCCGTCGCACAATCTCGTTGTCTGCGACATCAAACCCTTGAGGCACTTGGACCGCGGAGATGAATTTGGAAGGTGGTGTGTGCAAATACTGATTGGCGACCAACGTCGTCTCAACTTGACGTCGATCCGCTGCCTTGAACAAGACCTCCTTGATCGGGCGAGGACAAGCGTCCGCATCCACCCAAATTCGCACGGCTATGCTGCCGACCTTTTCTCGGCGTTCGCTTTGACATCATCCGGCAATTTGATGACAGACGCAGATTTACCGAACACCAACGCGCCGTCTTCAAGTGCGGCTTTGCGAACTATTTTCTTGTCGAGTGCGTAGTTTTGAGTATTACGCCAAGGATCCCGGCTACCCTGTTTCGGGAACAGGTGCATGACTCGTTGCATGTATCCTGCCGAGAAATTTTCGATCCACGGCCTTGTTTCCATATCACGATCTTCTTCTCGTAGCCGCGGTGCTACGACTTCGACGCCCAGCTCATCCATCCGATTGAGCACACGACAGGCATATTCTGAGGTGAGATCAGCGCGTAAGGTCCAAGACGCATTGATGTATCCGAATGTCTGTATCAAGTTCGGGACATCCGAGTACATCATGCCCTTGTATCCATAGGTGTTCTGCAGCGGTACTGGTTCCCCGTCAATACTAAACTGGCTCCCGCCCAACAATTGCAATTCAAGACCTGTCGCGGTAACCAAGATGTCGGCTTTAATTTCTTCGCCAGAGGCCATGCGCAGGCCATCGGTGGTTACACAGTCAATTTGTCCCGTCTCAACCGCCGCCTTGCCTCGCCGGATCGCTTTGTACAAGTCTCCATTCGGGATGAGGCAGAGGCGTTGATCCCAGGGGTTATAACTAGGTGTGAAGTGGGTATCAACGTCATAGTCCGGGAGCGCATCTCGGACAAATTTCAACAAACGGGCTTTGAGTTTTTCAGGATTCTTACGTGACAGGTTGTAGACATACCCTTGCAGCGTTACGTTCTTGAAGCGCGTGATCGCATATGCCCATTTCTCTGGTAAGAACTTACGTAACGCGTTGGCAATTGCATCTTGGTCTGGGCGTGAAGCGACGTAAGTCGGCGAACGCTGCACCATAGTCACTTTATCAGCCGTTTTTGCCATTGAGGGTACAAGCGTCATAGCCGTCGCACCTGAACCGATGACCACAACTTTCTTATCCGCATAGTCGAGATCTTCCGGCCAGAATTGCGGATGAACAACCAATCCCTCAAAGTTTTCCATGCCCTCAAACTCTGGCGTATGTGCTCGGTCATAGTTGTAATAGCCAGCGCACATCATGAGAAAGTTGCAACTGAACTCAACCTTTTCGCCATTGCTTTCAGCGTTAACGATCCATCGGCTTTGGTCAGTGTCCCAGTTGGCATTTTGTACCCGATGGCCGAAGCGAATGTGCGGGGTGATACCGTGCTCGTCAGCCGTCTCATTCACATACTTTTTAATCGATGGGCCATCCGCGATGGACTTGGCTTCCCGCCACGGTTTGAAGCTGAACCCGAGCGTGTGCATATCCGAATCCGAGCGTATGCCAGGGTAGCGAAAAAGATCCCAGGTCCCACCAATCGCGTCGCGACCTTCAAGAATCGCAAACGTTTTGGTCGGACATCGATCGCGTAAGTGCGCCGCGGCGCCGATACCGGATAATCCGGCTCCCACAATAATGACATCGAATGACTGCATAACTATCCACCTGACATAAAACCTAAGCCCGCCATTCTCGCAAAAACAGCGATCATTCGCACCGTTGCGTGTAAGTCGCTAGAATCCGCCCACTACGGAGGGACAGCATGGATCTTGAAGCTCGCATACAGCGTCTAGAGGACATCGAAGAAATCAAACAGCTCAAAGCACTTTACTGTGAGATTTGCGACGATGACCACAATCCAGACCGAATCGTCACGATTTTTACAGTTGATGGCATTTGGGAAGGTAAAGGAATCGGTACTGCAACCGGCCATGGGGAGATTCGTGCCCTGTTCGAGAACTTTCAAAAGATGATGAGCTTCTCCCAGCACATGACCATGAACCCACGCATATCGGTCAATGGAGATACAGCATCTGGCACTTGGTATTTCTTTGGCCCGTTTCGATTCTACGACGGTAACCAAGCTAAGTGGCAAGCGACTCGATATCACGAAGATTACGCTCGCGTAGACGGCGAATGGAAAATCAAGCATTTGAAAATTGCCCCACCCGGTATGAGCGTTAAATACGAAACAGGTTGGGGCGAGAAGCTCTACAACTAACCATGAGCGAAAGCGACGAAAAAGTAGCCCTAGGCCTAGATATTGCTCATCACGTCCATGAGATCCAAACTCAGGGCTACAGTGTTGTGCCAAATTTCCTGGATGCTGAGGAGATCGCCAAGATTCGGTATGCGTTCAACACCGAGGTACCGATAACCGAAATGCGTGCGATTGGCACTGAAAGCGGCAAAACATGGCGCGCGCATAACCTGATCGCAAAAACACGCGCCGTTGACCATGTCTACCTAGATCCACGTCTACGCGCGATCGTCGAAGGCGTTATCGGCAAATACACTCAGATTAATATCACGACGTTGTTTAATACCCTACCTGGAGAGACGAAACAGCTGCTGCATCAAGACGATGGTCTCTGGCCAATTCCTCGCCCTCATCCTTCGTTCTTGTGTAACGCACTCATCGCTTTTGATGACTTTCGCATCGACAATGGTGCAACACATATCGTCCCGTATAGCCATACCTGGCACGATTGCAACGTAGATCAGGACGTGGATTCTATCCAGGTTGAAATGCCATCCGGGAGCATGCTCCTGTGGGAAGGTGGTATGTGGCACGCAGGCGGCGCCAACAAGAGTACCGATGAGCGAATGGGATTATTTATCAGCCATCAAGTGAGTTATCTGCGTCCACAAGAGATACAACTACTCTCAGTTCCCCAGGACGTCGTTCGAGAAATGCCTCGCAAACTCAAACGGCTACTCGGCTATCACCCCTTCGGTATAGGGGTCGATGGTCGTGACCCGCTAGATGTTCTGGATGACGAAATTGTCGTCAATCCAGACGCACATCTAGCGGATTATTGGCGAGCAAAACTCTAAAAGATTGTTTAAGAGATTAAGCTCGGGTGAGTGACTGATCTTCTTTTAACGCATCCAACTGTTTTTGCACGCCTTTCGCCCACCATGGATGGGTGAGAATCCAAAATTTGTCCTGCTCTATCGCGTTCGCAACAAGCTCACCAACTTCATCCGGCGCCATTCCTTGTTCTAGCGTTTCCTGAATGCTCTTGGCCATCTTGCCTTGATTGTCGCCATCGGCTTTGGGCTTCGCCTTACCGGGGCGATAACCAACAGAATTTCGAGAAATGTTCGTATTGATTGGGCCGGGGCAAAGCACCGACGCGTGTACTGAACTTTGTTTCGCCCGAAGCTCACGTTCAAGCGCGGCCATTAACGCTACCACGCCATGCTTCGCAACGTTATATGCGCCCATCATACCGCTCGAAATCAGTCCCGCCATCGATGAGGTAGCGTTTATGTGAGCATCGTCTTGCTCTTCCAACAACGGTACAAACACATTGACGCCATAGATCGGACCCCATAAATCAACATCTATAATCCACTTCCAATCTTGGAGTTTCATATTTCTTGCCGATGTCGGGATGCCAACGCCAGCATTCAGGCAGACGACGTTTACGCCACCAAACCGTTCAACCGTGGTGTCGGCGAGCGACTGCATCGCATCTAGACTTGAGACGTCACACTTTTGCGTGACGATATTTACTCCCTGACCAGTTAGCTCTTCAGCAACACTCGCCATTGCGGCATCATCCAAATCACCGACAACCAGGTTCATGCCTCGCGTCGCAAGCGCTCTAGTCATCCCGAGCCCTATACCGCTTGCCCCACCAGTTACCACTGCTGTCTTCCCTGCAAAATCCTGCACCTAACATTCTCCAGTCAAATAGACTCTGAAGAGTAAACCGCATACGCTAATCCCTCAACAAACCAACTGTGACATTTCTTCTCAATGGACCCCGTAACCCAGGGCGCCCTCGGCGCCATATTTGCTCAGCTACCGCAAACAAAAGAAACGCGGGTTAAGGAAAAGATGGTCACAGCAACGTGGTTAGGCTGCGCGGCCGGTATGGCCCCGGACTTGGACGTGTTTATCCAGTCGCCAACCGACCCATTGCTGTTTCTAGAATTCCATCGCCACTTCACGCACTCGCTGATCTTCATCCCGATTGGGGCCGCAATCGTCGCACTCGTGCTGTATCGACTCGTACAACACAAACTCAACCTGCGCGAAGCCTATTTCGCATCGCTGCTCGGGTACGCGACTCACGGATTGTTGGATGCCTGCACAACTTACGGCACACAGCTTTTTTGGCCATTTTCGGATGAGCGTATTGCCTGGAACAACGTTTCCGTCGTTGACCCCATGGTCACACTGCCGTTGTTAGCGCTTGTCATTCTCGCAGCGAAGTTGAAACGGCCCATTTTCACGATGGCCGGTATCGGCTGGGTTTTTGCATATCTATTGTTCGGCGTTTTTCAGATGCAACGCGCAGAAAGCGTCGCGACAGAACTTGCCCTTGGTCGAGGACATGAACCACAACGCCTGACACTAAAAGCGTCTTTCGCAAACCTTATCGTTTGGAAATCGATTTATGAACATGACGACACCTACTATGTCGATGGCATCCGGGTCGCTGGCGGCAGCACTCACTGCCAGGGAACAAAGATCGCGAAACTAAAAGTGTCGCGTGATCTACCGTTTCTACAGCCTGACTCGCAGCAAAATAGAGATGTAGAACGTTTCCGTTGGTTCTCCGATGACTACCTGGCGCCATGGGGAACCAACGGTGTCACAGACATCAGGTATTCTCTCGTTCCGAATCAGGTAGAACCCATGTGGGGCATTACACTCGATCCAACGGCACCATCGGATGCTTATGTCGAATGGTGGTCTAATCGAGATGCAAGGGCTGCTTCTCTAGGAAAGTTTGCAGCCTTGCTTCGCGGCGAAGGCTGCAAACCGCTGTCATAACTGCAAAGAGCTCAAGCGCCTTCGACTAATTCTTGATGGACCACCTTACGTCGTACAACCTCGCGTTCCACGTACGTGTGCCACCTTGTCGCAAGCTCTTGCTTATCGCCTTCCTGTCCGGCTAGTTGTCTAAAAGTAGTCAGAGCAGCGTCTAGATCGCCAAGCTTAACGAAAGTCATCCCTGTGACTAATACGAGATCCGCTTTATCAGAAGCACCATGTTCCCGGGCTCGCAATAACAGGTGGCTTGCCAAGCTCGGGTGGTGCTCGACCGCCATGCGCGCTAATTCTAAGTAGCGATCGCCATCTTCATCCAACTCTGCCTGCCACGCCGCGGCCTCAATAGCACGCTGAACTTCAAATTGCTGTTTCCCGACCAAGTGCACGCTTTGCACCAATCCATCCTCAGCAACATCGCCACCCTCAGAATCATCATTCAGCGCAAACGTAACCTTGTTACGCACTCCTTCAACGAATGTGACTTTTCCATCTACACGCTCTGGCAGGTAGTGGAATTTTGCGACTGCATCCACCGCCGCCTGATCAAATACTTGATCACTGCTCTCTACCACTTTGATATTAGTAGTCTGACCTTCTCCGTTAACATCGAATTCCAACAACACCCACCCCTCAAGCTTGGCATCCTGCGCCTCTCTCGGATACGTAGGCATCGTTTTGTAGACTGGCATATAACGTCGGTCGGGAGCTGGTTCAGCACGGACCAAAACCGTCGACCCCAGCAGCACAGCCGCCAGTAAAAACACGGACATGACCGTGTACAGATTCGTTTTAGACACAGAATTTCTCCTTTGCTCATTATCAATTAAGGCACTGATTCTTCGTTTCAGCGCACTAGGAGCGGCCATTTGCACGACAGGGTCGAGGGCAAGTTTTTTCTTATTCGAACTTGCTATATCTATCAAAAATTGGGCATACGTCTTGGCCTGGAAACCGGCACTTAATACCCGGTCATCGCAAGCACGTTCAATGTCTTGTTTGAGAACTCGAAGTGTCAGCCATGAAAGCGGGTGCCACCAAAGCAACGCGACGATTACGCGGGCGATAGTGAGAACCAAGAAGTCACGTCGTTGAATGTGGGCGATTTCATGGAGCAGAGTTGCACGACGTTTCTCCTCACCCCAACCAGCAAAACCAACAGGTACTGCAATCAATGGTCGCAACCAGCCAAACGTAAAACTTGATCGAGAAAAATCCTGCCAAACAAAACGAACCTTCATCGTCGAGCCAATTTGCTCTTGAGCTCGTTGCAGATCGTGCAGCAGACGTTTATCGGTGACGTTTGCAAGATTGGATATCCTACAGTGCGCACGCCAGATCGAACCAAGTATCCAAATGATCAAACCAACGGAGAACAGAAAAAACACATATTCCCAATCAACGCTAAGCGCAGACTCCGGGGCGACTGCCGCTGCGGCCTCTGATGGATTAAGAGATGGATTAACTGATGGACCAGTTGATGGACTAATGACAGCAAGATTGGAGGGTGACGAAGCAGCGATTGAGACAACCATCGGTGCGGTCCAGGCTTGTTCATTCGGAAGCAACAATGGGAACAGGCAGACCAAACAACAAGCAACCAATGCAGAGGTGCCAACCAGGGAGCGCCAGGCCGAACTGACTCGTTTGGCAAAAACCGTAAACAGCAAAGCTAATGACAGGATGATGGATGTCTTAAGAACAATCCCAAGCAACAACTCACCCATCTTGACCTCCTTCATCCAACATCCGTTGAATTTCTTTGAGTTCCACCTCTGATATATCTGTATCGCTAAATTGCAAAACGGCACTAATAGTCGCCTTCGGCGATCCTTGGAAAAAAGTTTGCATCACTCTTTGTAGCGCTTGCTTGCTGGCAGTTGAAGGATCGTCCACTGGTAGATAAAGATGTCTGGCCCCGTCGCGGGCCGTTTGCAAGTAACCTTTATCGACGAGCCGAGATAAACTGGCGCGAACAGAGGAGTAAGAAGAGCCCTCTGGCAGCCGATCTTGCACGTCACTAACACTTATGCTCGGCTGGGCATAAAGTATGTCCATGATTTGGCGCTCTTTGGCAGTCAGCCGTTCCATATCATCCCCCCTCTCAATCCCACTGGTTAACCTCTTAACCTCTTAACCTCTTAACCTCTTAACCTCTTAACCTCTTAACCTCTTAACCTAGTGGTTATCACTGCGGTTAACCTTTGGCTCCCAGAAATGCTCATTAATAAGCACTGCTCAATAATGAGCACCTTCTGTTCGAAACGCAAGATTTATTTTAAGTCCACCACATGCCCGTATTTACACGGCAATCCAGACTGTCTAACGCGAGGTGTATGAGAAGCCCTAGCCCAACAATTCGAGTTCGTTCGTGGGCAAACAAGGCAAGGTAGCACCCGATTGGAATCAACGTGTGCAGGGGATGAAAACCTACGCTGCAACGACCTGGGTCATAAATCGGCGTTGCTAAAAGATGGTCCACATCGATCAACATGCCAACCATCAAGATTAAGAAAACAGCAAACCAGTTCGATTCGGGTCTATGTTTCGCCCAAAAGTAAGAAACACCCGCAGGCACCAACACATGCAAAACAAGATGCAACACGCGCTACTGTGTCTTGTAAAAGGGTCGATCTCCAGAAACTGTAACTCGGCGTAAAAGACGCTGGTGGGGATAGTAGTCGCTGGCGGCGTAGTGTTGCGCAGCCCGATTGTCCCAAAATGCGATCGAGCCCGGTTCCCACTTAAACAGACAAATGTATTCTGGTCGAGCATGTTGCTTCAGTAGAAGACTCACCAGTTCACGGCTTGTATCTTCAGGCAATCGCTCGCCAGAATGTACATCAAACAACGAGTTGTGGCGCAGAAATCCGCCATGAATGTAGAGCGCTGTTTTGCCTGTTTCAGGATGAGTACGCAGCAGCGGATGCGAGACCCCAAAAGGGATTTCATTTTTCAGATCCGCCACGAGCGAATCCGGCAGCTTCCTCTTACCGGCACCGAGAAAGATCCTGTAGTCATTAACGCCATGCAGAGTTTGTAATCTTTCTTGGATCGCGACCGGGAGTCCGAGATAGGCCGCATGGCTGTCGGAAAAAAGTGTGTCGCCGCCATACGGAGGCACTTCGATACACTGTGCGATCGAGCCCAGCGATGGCCTCTCCATCCAGGTCACATCCGTATGCCAGCCATTCTCGGTTCCAGGGTTGTCTGCGCCGTGACGAATTTCCAAGATAAACGGATTTGACCCACCTTTACCGAACGGGAAAGCATCAAGCTCTCCAAAGCAGCGCGAAAAATCTACCTGCTGATCTTCCGTTAAGTGTTGGTCGCGAAAGAATACTACTTTTCGCTCCAGCAACGTTTGACGTATAAACGCAACAAAATCTGCGTGCCGACTAGTCTTTAGGTCTATGCCATGAATCACCGTACCAATGGTCAAACCTAAGTGTTCAAACTCAGCCTCGAAGGCTTCCGCTTGAACCCGAAGCTCGTCCGATATTGGCTGCTCGGACATCTGCTCATATTCTAACGCGACACCTAAACCTGTCCGGTCAAATGAAGGGAAAAGCTCTTCTCTGGAACGACCGTTAGCTCCAATGTCTGCAACCATCTGCGATCGCGCTTGACTTAGGCGTTCGGAAAAGTTGATCGCCGATTCATTATATTGCATCGCGCTTTTTGTCACGTTGTGTCCCCTTTGCCGTCTTGTTCTTTGGCCTGCTGTCGTTTCTGTGTATGCGGGTGCATGATGCCAGCTCCCGGCGGCCAAACATCTGGATCTGACTTTACCCGCTGGCATATGTTCTGAGCATGCTGCGATAGGCACTGAAATATTTCATCTGGCATAGTTCGCTCAAACCATGAGTCGTCTAGCCACTGGGCGCCGTATTCAACATTCGGCATCGCCCGAACCTGGCGACCAACATTGGGCGTCGCTCCATGCCAGGCACGACTGTCTCTGAAAACACCTGCCCCGGCAGAAGCGCCAACAAGCGTACTCAACCGCATCCACTCTGGTTCATCTTCCTGACTCGGCGGTGCAAATGGCATTGCGTGGGATCCTGGGATATGGCGTATCGGGCCGTTCTCCCAGGTTAGATCGCTCATAAAGAAGTTAATCGTAATAACCGGCGGCGTCCTCACTAGGATCATTTGCTGACTGCGTGGATCCAAAGTTTGGTCAGCTCGCCACCGAGGTTTTATCCCTACGCCCTCTGCGTGAGCGATACGTTCTTGACTGACCTGATAGTCCTCTTTGAAATCAACGTGCAGGTTCTGGTACTCGATGGATCCCGGTAAGCAGACATCACCCCCAGCTCCTATCACGTTATATCCGAGCGGACCGAATAGCTTCTGTAAGATGGGCGTCGTTGTATCTAAATCGACAACCGAGCTCCAACGATCATCGTGCAGCAATTGCCTCGACGCCGAACTGGTTCCATAACTGTATCTGTGCGGAAGCCGAAAAGATTCCGTCAGATATTTCCGATTGCCCTCGCCTGGAATTTCTAGAATCTTGCTGAGCTGGTCCACACACCCGTCACGCAAACTTGCTAACTTGTCGGCATCAAGCAGATCTCGAACCACGACAAAACCATCTCGATAGAACACGCGCGCTATTCGTTCCAAATCAGACGGGGCACAAATCTCCACTTGTGGGAGTCCATTGTGCTGTCGCAGGGCTTCCCGTAACGCCTCAACACCCGGATCATCGTACCGTCGAAAGGTTGGCGCACGCGGATCTCGTTGTGGAGCCTCAAACAGGGACACAGCGCCTTCGCCATCTGCAGTCTCATTCGGTGCAGTAAACCCGCACCAACCTACTGGGCAATCTTCGGTTACGGACAAGTACTCTAGCTCAGACATCTTCAGACTTATTTTCGGCAACAAAAATGTTAGGGTGCTTTCGGATCAACACTCAGGTCAGGAGAATAACATGCACACACTCGAATTCGCTGTCGCTTCCAATCAACCGGCCCTATGCGCAGAACTTGCGGCCGATTTGAACGGCCACCTATACGTTGACGAGCGTGGCGCCAAGGGTCTCCCTTTCCAAGCTCTGTTAACGGCGACAACGGATACGCTATCCAAGCTTCTACCTGCTGCAGACGTTGGCCTCTACGTTATTTGTCGGCGCCTCGTTAAACCCGGAACGCCAAAGAAGATCGGTTTGTTTCCAATGATCCATCACCCTGAAAAAACCCATGAAGAATGCGATGCCCACTGGCGCGACAATCACGCACCGCTGGCATTGGTGCATCACATTCACATGACGCACTACAGCCAATTGAGTGTGGTACATACAGTTCAAGGGGAAGCCTTCGATGGTTTTGCCCTTTGTGGATTCGAATCAGAAGAGGATATAAGAGAGCGTTTCTTCACCACGAAAGAAAGTGTGCAGGTTATCAATGACGACGTGAAGAAGTTCGCTGACGTGACGAAATCACCAAGACGCTTGATCGCGACACCAACCCATATGGCCTGAATCGGTCGTATGCATCAGCGTCGCCACCGTCACTCTAATACAAGCTGGCTCGACGTGAAGCCCACAAAAACCGTCAACAAGAGACCGGTAACAACAACAGTGTGGAAGATGCGATTTTTGATAACCGCAAGAGATAGCAGAAATCCCACTATAAACAATCGGGCTTCGAGCGATTCGAGCCCTGCAGCGAAGCCAAATAGCGAAGCAAACAAGGGACCACACGCCCACGCAAGAAAGGTTGCAACACGATTTTCGTAGTATTGGTCTTCGGCAGACTTGTCAGAAGACCAATCCACTTTTATAAATTGTGCGCTGAGCGCTAGGGCAATCGCTGATGCCACCTGCAGGAGAAACATTGGCAGCGTCCACGTGACCTCAACAGCGCGCCAAAAGGTCCATAGATACATAAGAATAACCGTGAGCAGCAAACAACTCGCGATTAATTGCAGCCAGTAGATCTCAAACTCCTGGCGGTGCCGGAATTGCTCACCGAGGTTGCGCAAGAGATCAGTTAAGCCCAAACCCAAAATGACCGCGACCGTAACTTGAACAAACTCAAACTGGCTCAAGCATTGTCTCCGGCTAAAACTGAGGTTGCCAAGTCAGCCTTCAGCGACGTTGAAAGTTGTGCCAGGGTCTCCGATCACAATTAGCCGACAGGCGTCCCAATCTTCGTGGACAGTATACTCAACCCCTTCTTGATGATTAAAACCAACGTAGCCTTTGTCACAATGAAGGCGTATCTCGGCGACGTCTCCCTCCACGCTGGTCAGAGCAAAGGAATTCCTCGACAAAGAATGGTTGTAGTAGTTATCTCGTCGGATCCAACCCTTCGCCACCAGTTGCTGATCCCCATCGAGGATCTCTGCCACTTCTGTTTGGACCCTCTCAATTTGCCCTTTGGTTTCTAGCGAAACCTCCCTCTCTAAAAGGGATTTCGCGGTGGCAAGTGCCGCTGCGAGATTGCCGTGCTTTAGCTCTAAATTCAGTTTCAATTGCAGAACTTGTAGACTGGCAGCCTCGCTGAGAAAGCTTCGCCCCTTGTCAAAGAAAGCAGCTCGAACCAGCGCATCATATTGTTGCGTCTCATCACCCCATTGCCTGGCGAACCTGAAAAGCCCCATTTGAAAGTAAGCCTCCTCATAGAGATTTCGATCCATTTTCTCTAACAGCTCCACTCTTTCTTTAGCTACCTCGTGCTCGTTGTCCGAAATAGCCTTTATCAATCGTCGATAACGGGATACAAATTTTGTACCGGCGCCAACTTCCCCGCCTTGGAGTTCGAACGTAATCCTAAAGCTCGTTCCAGAATCGATGGGAACGCCGTCTAAGAGCGCGGGCTCGTAGCGCATGAGTTCTGCCGCTTTTACAGCTGCTTCCTCAAAACGTAAATCATCCGAAGAGTTTGTCACAGTGACATCGTAAGGCTTCCCCTCCGGATCAATCATCATACTCATGGTCACCCACCCCTCACGCCCTTGCACTAGATAGGCGCGGGGATACCGTGGTGTTTTGACCTCCACCCGTTTAGGAGGCTCAAACGTTCGCACATCGAACGCTTCATTGCTCTCCGAAGGTTCTTCTGCAGTTTGTGCTATGGCTAATGACGGTAAAAAAACCGAATACAACAACTGCGGCAAACTTAGCCAAACTATTCACTGTCTATCTCCGTGATCTCCCTAATCCGTTGCGCGAGCCCATCAAGAACAATAACAAGCTGCTGGACCTCGTCTGCTACCTTGTCATACTCGCGCTGCTCGATCGCTTCACGCACCCCCGGCAGCGTTTTCACACCATAGCCCGTGTAAAAACCCGGCGCATAGATGTGGTGTTTGTACCAAGGTCGATTCGGCAACCCATCCTGCAACGTAAGTAACCTTTCGGTCGTGAATAGTTTTTGGTTCAACGTAGCAGAACCCTTGAGCTGGACGCGCTTCAACTCCGTAACTGCTCGCTTCAAGCTCGCTAACGAGTTCTGTAGCGGCGCAAAATTGAAGTATGGTACAGGCTCATGCTCCTTCGGCGGTCCGAGGCTCTTAGTTGGATCGAGCGCTAGGCCATAAACACCGTCCCCGATTAGCTCGTTGGCCTTGTCGGTGTCCTTTCGCATCTTCTCTGCGAGGACTTCAAGTTCTTGAATGTACAACTCAATGTTGTCGGTTAGACCTCCAAATTCAAATGGCAACACGGGTGCGTTTGCGAGCCGTAGCGTTACCCGACCAGCAAGCTGAGCAAGCGTTATACCGTAAGTAAGACCTGGATCGCGCCACGTGGTGTAGTGTTCATAAGTATCGTACAGCGTGTGATAACTCCCACCAGACCCTTCGCCATAGAACCCCAGATTCGCGGACGCTATCCCTAAGTGCTGTAGGAAGGGCGTGTAGTCAGAACCCGACCCCAGGGGCGAAATGCGTAGCCGCTGTCGCTCAAGGTCTTTCTTTTGTTGCTCATTACCGGAGAGCTTGAGCCTGGCAAAAAGTCTTTCTTTAACGCTGACGTCTAACACTGGGTCCCGCACTTTGTCCGTAATCTCGTTAAACATCGTCTCCAAACTATGGCTACCACCAACGCCGACAAAGCCACGACTATTGCCATCGGTATTGATGTAGGCAACCGCCTTCTGCTTGAGCTCCTGAGCATGGTGCTCAGCCCACTCCGTTGAGCCGATAAGCCCTTGCTCCTCTGCATCCCAGGCTGCATAAATGATCGTTCGCTTAGGCGGCGAACCCGATCGTGCCAGTGCAGCAACAGATTTAGCCTCTGCGAGCATCGCGACTAATCCTGATATCGGGTCAGCTGCGCCGTGATTCCAGCCATCATGGTGATTTCCACGAATAACCCATTGGTCCGGATATTCACTCCCTGGCAGGCGTGCGATCACATTGCGCGCTGTCACCATATCCCAGTTGAACTCAACCTTCAGACGTACACGCGCAGGACCAGGCCCGAAGTGATATGTAATCGGCAATGCCCCGCGCCAATCTTTTGGTACGGCTTCACCACCGAGCGCAGTTAGCAGCGGCTCAGCATCTCGCCAAGAGATGGGTAGCACTGGGATTTTTGTAATGACTTCAACTTTAGTACGGGCGAGTCGCTTGGCCCTTTTAGTCGCACCGCGACCGGGCGTAAGAACATCACCAGGATAAGTCGGCATGTCCATCACCGAACCACGCTGGACGCCGCTCGCATGCTTGAACGGACCCTCGGGATAGGTATCCCCTGCCCCATAGCCATCATCGCCAGGATCAGAGTAGATCAGCGCACCAATCGCGCCTTTTTCGGCTGCTAGTTTAGGTTTGATACCGCGCCAGGAGCGACCGTACTTTGCGATAACTATCTTGCCAGCAACGCTGATGCCATATCGCTCGAGCAGTTCGTAGTCCTCGGGAATACCGTAGTTTACGAAAACGAGTTCAGCCTCGACCTCGCCATCTATCGAAAAGGCGTTATAAGGTGGAAGGAGGTTGTCACGGACTGAGGTACTTGGGTCTTGTGTAACTGAGTCTTCACGCAAAGCGGCGGTAAACTGCTGGGGTGCAATCAGCTCCAACTCACGGACCTTCGGTGTTGGGAGGAGCACCTCGTAATCCGCAAATTCGGTTTCATAGCCCCAGGATTGCAACAAGTCATGTACGCGTTTGGCAACTTCATAACCCGCCGCAGAGCCAACATGATGCGGTCGTGAAGAGAGTTCCCGCAACCACGCATCTAGCTCAGCCGCTTCTAGATCTGAATCGTAACGAGATTCTAGTTCGAGCTGGGTTTCACTCGTTACGTCATCAAAGCCACTGATGACGTCCGCGAGCGTTACCGGTGGAATCAGCGTCATTGCAATCAGAGAAATGACAACACGGCACTTACGGAGTCTACTTGTATTTAGCTGCTCAGTACTCAAACCCATTACCACTCCCTTCGTCCTCACCTTTGTTAACGAGAGAGTACCAAATGCACTCTGATAGAAAAGTCACGAATTACTTAATACGTAACGGCTCACCACCTGGACGGTTTATGCAGACGATCTCACAGCGCGCAGATTGGGCATGGGATTCCAGCAGCCAACTGCCTGGGACGGGCTGATCGAGGCTCAATCCGCAGGCGCCATCTGTATCAGTCAATGCACAAAAAGTGGCGTTTTCGATCACATTGGATTGCTTCCCAACAGTTAATGAATAGGTCTTAACTTCCGCCGTGGAAATCGATCGTACCCGTGCCGTTATGCTCGCAATACCACCCTCCTGCAGACTATCAATCCGCTCCTCGATCTCATCACCGAAATACTCATTGGCAATCTCTATCGCTGCGAAAAAACCAAGTGCGGCTAGGCCGAATCCAACTGCCCACTTGATCCATCGAAACAACGCGTCAAGCAACTCTCTCCGCCCGCTATTTTCTTGTAGGATCTGAGCAGTTTCCGCACGCACAAGTTCACGAATTTCGTCCTCACGCATTGCAACGTCCTCATTTGAGATTCCACTGTCTATGCAACCATACACCGTTATTAATTCGCTGACTGACCGATGAGCAAGCAGGTAGTATGCTCAATCGCCGAATGACACGATGGGTTAATGGCATCAACAAGTCCTAATACTAATGTTACGCATCCAGTTCAAATGTTCTCATCTCTTCGTCTGGTAAGAATTTCTAGACTGGCAGTACCCATTGTCGCTGGTGCCCTGGCGACAAACTTGATGGGCTTTATCGACACCATCATGGTCGGTCAGTTAGGTGATTCAGCATTAGCCGGTGTCGGGATTGGCGGACAATTGTTCTTCCTACTACTGGCCATACTCCTGGGCTTAGCAGCTGGAGTACAAGCACTTGTTGCTAGACGGGTTGGAGAAGATCGCATTCATGAAACCGGTGTGATCCTAAACGGTGGCATTTTCCTTGCCGCTTTGATCAGCCTACCTCTCGTGGTTGTCGGTTACCTACTCACACCGGCACTGTTCGCGCTGTTAAACAACGACCCAAACGTTATCAAAGATGGTGTGACCTATCTGAGTACCCGAATGCCGTCACTGCTCATCATCGGGATTAACATCGCGTTCCGCTCATATTGGGTGGGTGTCAGTCTAGCGAAGTGGTCCATGGTGTCGATCATCGCGCTGTCACTCGCAAATGTTCTCTTTAACTACGCACTGATCTTCGGCAATCTTGGCGCCCCTCAATTAGGCATCGCTGGAGCAGGACTCGGCTCTACTCTCGCAACGGCTGTTGGCTTGTTAGTCAATATTGCATTCGCGTTTAGACTCGCTCGACCAAACGGCTTTGTACAAGGGCTCCCTGACAAAGAGCAGATTTGGAGCATCGTTAAACTCTCCTACCCAGAGAGCTTAAGACAGGCATTCTTCACTGTGGGTGTGTTAACAATGTATGTGCTCGTTGGTTATATTGGGACCAACGAGCTTGCTGCATTTCATGTCGTAATCAACATTTGTTTACTTGCGTACATGCTGCATATCGGCGTTGGTGGTGCCGCGACCACCCTGGTCGGAGAGGCTGTTGGTAGAAGAGATCTTCAGGAAGCGTCCGGGTGGGGCTGGCAGGTTTCGAACGTTGGGCTGATTGCACTCGCGATACCAGGACTAATCGTCTTATCGTTCCCAGAAAAATTGCTCAGCCTGTTCTTAACAGATTCATCGACGCTGCTACTTGCAGTGATCCCATTGCAACTCGCAGTGGTCGCCCATGTGCTGGACGGGTATAGCAGAGTGTTGGGTAGCAGTTTGATCGGCGCGGGCGCGACGAGCTCCGCCATGAAGCTTACGCTCCTTCCACAGTGGATCTTTCTGTTACCGCTGTTAAGCATTGCAGTATTGCTTGGTTACTCACTGACTGTCGCTATGGCCCTCTTGCTAGTCTCCACTTCGATCTCAGCTGTTTGTTCAATGTACGTCTGGCGGAGGGGTCGTTGGCAAAGCATCGGGTTTTAGTTTGACTGGTTTCTAACTCGACTAAACAACGACCGGACACCCTCCGCATCTGGCTCACTAAGAATTGATAGGGTCTCACTGACGGCTTGAGTCAACATTGCCCTGGTTTCATCGCCCCATGGATTAGCCGTCTGAATGTTGTGATAGAGCTCGGGGTTCTCCCGAACCATACCTTGAGATACACGTTCTAGTTCCGCAAATACCGGCGTCGCAAAGGCATCGACGATATCTTCAGGTATGTCACCAGCTTCGCGAATATTAGCTCGTAGATTCGCAAACGAAGCGAGCACGGCATGCGTGACTACTTGGACCAAACTGGTCACGCGGTCGTGGGTCGCGACATCTGTATCGATCACCCGCACGTGCCATTCGATCAACAACGACTTAAATTCTTCCGCTCGCTGCCCTCCCCGGATAGGGATGACAACTCCGTTGCTGTCTTTAAAGCCACGATCGGGACCGAACATGGGGTGAAAACTGACATATTCAGATTCCAGGCAAACCGATTCAGCAACTTTGGCTATTTCGCTTTTAACCGAACAGATATCGACAACCAAGCCTTCTTCGAACCGACCGTCAAGACCTTGCAACACCGACACGCTGGCTGCCTGCGGCATGCACAGCAAAACAAGGTCTACCTTGGCCAAAGCCTCAGCAAGTGCACTAGGCTCAACGTCCTGAACTAAGATATCTGGCTCACCTTCTCGATCTACTGTGATAACCGAGATTCCCGAGGCAGTTAACTGCTCGGTGAACGCGACGCCAAAACCGCCACAGCCGCCAAAGACTAGCGCGCTAGAAATTAGCTTTGTCCGCATTTGCTCAATCCAATACTACACATCTGTCGATTCGTAGCAGATGATACACGCATCAAGTCTGAGTACATGCTATGCCTGAACTAACTCCGTTAGCCCAATCTGTCGCTGAAAAACTTAAGCGCAGAGAAGAAACAATTTCGATCACAGAGTCATCGACTGGTGGATTGATATCGGCCGCGTTGCTTGCGATCCCTGGTGCCTCCGCATACTTTATGGGTGGTTCAGTTGTCTACACACTCCCATCTCGCAAAAAGATCCTCGGCATCACAAGAGCCGACGTCGAAGGTATGGAACCACTCACGTCAGAAATGGTGAGCGCATTCGCACAAAAGGCACGCGCGCAACTAGAGACCGCATGGGCGATCGCAGAGCTTGGTGTCGCAGGACCAACTGGAGCGCGCTATGGCCACCCGCCAGGTCTGAGCGTGCTTGCGATCGACGGACCCGTGCAATTAACCAAGCTGGTCGAGACGGGTAGCGCGGATCGGGAAGAAAATATGTGGGCGTTCACCCAAGCTGCTCTCGAGTTGTTGGACGAGGCTCTTAGCCAAGCCTAACGCTTGAAACCAGGACTTATCTCTAGCAGGCTTGCCAGCTTGGGGAGAATTCATTGATTGTCGTTTTGTTGAGCTTCCGCTAGTCGGAAGGGGGGAAGGTAATTGACCACGCTTAAAAGAGTGCTTATCGCTAATCGCGGTGAGATCGCTATCCGCATTGCACGTGCTGCCGCCAGTCTTGGTATGGAGTCAGTCGCGGTCTATTCGAAACCCGACGCACAAGCGCTGCATACCCGACAAGCCACCGTGTCATTGCCACTCACAGGCAATGACCCGATCGGGGCTTACCTCAACATCGATGAGTTAGTTCAACTCGCCGTCGATAACGGCTGTGATTGCGTCCACCCGGGATACGGTTTTTTGTCAGAAAACGCTGCCTTTGCTGAGGCACTCAAGGATCGCGGTGTTGTTTTTATTGGTCCAAGCCCAGCAACGCTCTCGTTGTTCGGGGACAAGGTTTCTGCCAAAGCGTTGGCGACCGAACTGGGTATCCCAGTGATAACAGGACAGGCACTCTCTTCGGCTAAGGATGCAGAGTCTGCAGCACAAGAGATCGGCTATCCGGTGATGCTAAAGGCAGCGGCCGGAGGCGGCGGTCGAGGTATGCGCGCTGTCCTAGACCCAAACGAGATTCAGGAAGCCTATGCACGTTGCGCCAGCGAAGCGGAGAAAGCTTTCGGCGATGGTGCGGTATTTGTTGAGAAGCTCATCCAGCGCCCTCGACATATTGAGGTACAAGTCCTCGCCGACTCAGCGGGTCACGCTATCCACCTGCGCGAGCGCGATTGCTCGATTCAACAGCGAAATCAAAAAGTTGTCGAAATCGCACCTGCGCCAAACCTGGATGAAGCATTGCGCGACAAAATGCTTGCCGATGCACTCAAGCTCACGGAGGCAGCCAAATATGTGAACGCCGGAACCGTCGAGTTCTTGGTTGAGCCTGAAACCGGCGACTATTACTTCATCGAATGTAATCCCAGAATCCAAGTGGAACACACCATCACAGAGCAGGTGATGGGCATCGATCTTGTCGCGAGCCAGTTTCAAATTGCAGCCGGTGCTACGCTGGCAGAACTCGGTCTGGACCAAACCATCACGCCACGGGGATACGCTATCCAAGCACGTGTAGTGGCTCAAGGTATCGGTACGCTCACAGCCTACAAAGAACCAAGTGGTATCGGTATTCGAGTCGATGCACACGGCTACGCGGGTTACGCACCCCCGCCGCAGTTCGACCCCTTACTGGCTAAACTGATTTGCCATGTGCCAACCGGTTCTTATTCAAGCGCGGTAGATGCTACCCGTCGAGCGATCGCGGAATTTCACATTGCAGGCTTGTCCACTAACCTCGGACAATTGCACGGGATTTTGGGCCACGCGGTGGTACGTGATGGTGATGCACGGACAAGCTTTTTGGCTGAAGTCACCGACTTAGATTCAGGGAAGGTATCGAGTAATGCGCTGCATCTCCTTGAACAACAAGCAAAAACTATCACCGGAACTGCCAATGTAGCGACACCTGGCGCGGGCAGCGTGGTCAAGGGCTTAGACGTTACCGAAGGCGATCAGGGCATGGAATGTCCTATGGCAGGAACTGTTGTTGCGTTGAATGTCGGCGAAGGTGATACCGTTTCTGTGGGCGATCCATTGGTCATCATTAGTGCCATGAAAATGGAGACTGCGGTCACGGCATCCTGCACGGGTAAGATCAGCTCGGTGCAACCTTTGAACGAGGGGGATGCAGTCAGTCCTGGAGAAGTTCTGGTCACCATTACGCCTTCCCAAGACGCTTCAGAACAAGATGCCCTCGATCCAGAAAACTCCTGGGTCCCTACCCTCAATGAAGTTGCCACATTACAGAGACTTGCGGCTGAGCGCCTTGCTCCGGATTCTGAAGAACCCGGTGTAGTCCGCCAGAGAAGTCGCGGCAAGCTCACCTGTCGGGAACGCATTGACCTCGTACTCGATAACGACACTTTCCGTGAAATCGGCAGTATCGCTGGATTCGCCTCGTACGATTGGGAAGGCAATATCGATGCCTTTACACCCGCAAACCATGTTGGTGGCTGGGGCGAGATCGAAGCTCGCACCACCATTGTCTGTGCGGATGACTTCACCTCTAGAGGCGGACATGCAGATGGTGCCATCGGCGCCAAGAGCCTCTACCTCGACCGTTTGGCAACAGAGATGCGCATCCCTTCAGTGCGCTTGCTCGACGGTTCATCCGGCGGCGGTTCTGTCGCTGCGATGGTGCCGCAGCAAAAAGCGGATGGGGAAAGTGGCGCCAAAGAAAGTTCCGGTGCCATCAAAGCAGGTCGGCCTCGGGTTTCCGGATCCGGTGGATCGTTCCTACCCGGTCATCTTGGCTCTGGCCAATATACGCAACAGCTGAATACTGTACCGGTGGTTAACATGCTCCTCGGCAGCGTCGTCGGTATCGGCGCAGCCAAAGCTGTACTCGGCCACTTCTCAGTGATGGTGCGAGAGATATCTCAACTCTTCGTTGCCGGACCACCAGTTGTGTCGCACGCCATGGGTTATGACATCACGAAGGAAGACCTCGGCGGCTGGCACATCCACTGCACTAACGGCTCGGTGGACAATCTCGCGGAGACTGAGCAGGACGCTATTGCAATGACCCGCCAATTTCTCTCCTATCTACCGTCCAGTGTTTATGACACGCCACCAGTGGTCTCATGCTCTGATCCGACGGATCGGTCTGAGGAGGAGCTGCTGACCATCATCCCGAGAAAACGAACATCCACGTTTGATGTACGCAAGACACTCCGATTGATGGCAGACAAAGATTCATTCTTTGAAATAGGCTCGCTTTGGGGTACAGACCAGGTGACGGGGTTTGTCCGCTTCAATGGTCACCCCCTGGGCATCATTGCTTCCGACAGCCGCCACGCCAACGGCGGCGCGCTCACAGCCGACGGCTGTGACAAGCTCAAACGACATATCGACCTCTGCGATGTCTTTCATATACCGATCCTGAACCTTGTGGACAACCCAGGCTTTGCTGTGGGCTTAGAACATGAGATCGCCAGCACTATCCGCAAAGGTGGTGAATGGATGGTGGCTTTCGCCCAAATCAAAGTACCTATCTTTACTGTGATCATGCGGCGCAGTTTCGGTGTTGCGGATAACAACTACGCAACACCACTATCTCGTCCTGCGATGCGCGTAGTGTGGCCCGCTGCTGATGTCGGCGGCATTCCTCCGGAAGGTGGTATCGAGGCTGCTTACAAGCGCCAATTGGCTGAAGCAGAGGATCCAGTTGCTCTGCGCGCTGAACTTGACGCACGCATAGAGAGCGCACGTGGCCCCGTCGGACCGCTGAACAAGTTTCAAATGGAAGAGATGATCGATCCACGTCATACGAGGCAAATGATTTGCGACTGGGCAACAACCGCCTACAAGATCATCGCACAGCCGGGTCGCCTCGGTCCTCGTGCGTTGGAGTTTCGCCCCTAATCGAAGGGGACTATTCAGCCAACGGATTTACTATGCTGCGCTCTACCGGGCCTTCAAGGTGAGCCCGCAGGAAGTCAAAACTATGCGCGACCTCCTCCGCAGGAACTTCTGGATGCAATCCTGGGTTTGCGTGTATGCGCTTGTCTTCGGATTTCAGCGCATCGAATAACTCCAAATAGCCATCGCGCGGAAAGAGTTCATCCTCAAGCTGCATGAGGAACAGTACAGGATGGGTTACTTCGGCTGCGGCACGCAGAAGTTCGGCGGCAATGGGTTTACCCGCTTTGCTTGTGCCCGCCAAACCTATCACTGCAGTTGAAAATTCGAGCCGGGAAGCGAGCAATGGCAGCCCAAAGAAGGTACCCATGGATAGACCAAAGTAACCTAGCCGCCCCTTGCCGATGTTCGCTTGTGTACATACTGTCTGAAACGCATCCAACCAATCAGCAACCATGTCTTGCACAAAACCTGATCTGCGCATCTCCACGGCCACGGCTTCTCTGCCACCGGGTGCAACTGACCTTAGCCCATGCACTGGGCCATCGATCGCTAAGACTGAAATGCCTGCTTCCGCAACAAAACGCTGGGCTAGGTGTGGAATCGGTGCCTGATATCGATCGCCGGAAGCGCCATGCCCCATTAGCATCATTGGTGTAGTTGCGTCGCATTGTTGAGGCAGCCAAAGAGCTCCCGTCACCCGACGACGCGAACCGTCAAGCTCGAAGTCCCGCCCACCTCGTTCACCCGAGTCGAGCCACTTAAACCCCTCACTCAAAACCCAATCTCCTTCTTAAGTTCCTGATCGATCCAGATGCGGCTATAGATGGGACCTGGGCGCACAGCCCCTGCCCGAAGTTCACCGGCATAATTCTTCACCCAGGGCCACCAACCTGTGTACAAATATTGGATGGGCAACCAGATGTAAGGCGTCTCCTCTAGTAGATGCTGGGTCAACTCACGCGCGAGCGCTATGCGCTTATCTTCATCCGGCTCGGCAGCCAGAGAGTGTAGAGCCTCATCGAATTCCAAATCCTGAAAGAGCGCCGGATTCCAAGTGTGCGTACTGCCGAACTTGCGCAACGTCGCGATAGGGTTGGTGTGACCATTGTTCATTAGATAGCCGGGCGCGTGATTTTGGGTCGTCATCGCCGAGAGGTAGGAGGCATATTCCATCGGTTGGATATCGATGTGCACGCCAACATCGGCTAAATACTTCGTGAGTAACGGCAGGAGGTCCATGTTTGTCGGACTACAAGTACAGACTTGTATTGTGAACGAGAGGCCGTCTTGGTAACCCGCCTCGGCAAGCAATTTTTTGGCTTTTTCCGGATTGAATGAAAATAGCTCTTGGATGGATTCCGGCATTTCCTCCAACGGCTGAAAGTATTCGCCAAATTCAGGATGCTGAGGATAAGCCATGAGTTCCGCATGCCCACCATAAAACAGGTCAACGATCTCCTGCTGGTTGACCGCCAAGTTCAATGCACGGCGTACGCGAATGTCTTTGAACGGTTCATGATCCAGGCGCAGCGAGACAAAATTACCAGACTGGCTAAGCCACCTCGCCCACTTCAACTCAGGCGTCGACTTCTGCATGTGCTCAACAGCGATCCAGCGCATAGACTCCAAAATATCGACCTTGGCTGTGCGCAAGGCAGTTAGATAGGTCGCTTCATCTTTAATTATGCGGTACTTAACCTTGTCCACGAAGGGCAGCTGATACTCCTTGTCACCAAGATTGATATGGTCCCAATAGTCGGCTCGACGCGAGAACTCTTGCACATTGCCTTGAATATAATTAGTGATTTCAAAAGGTCCGGTACCAACGATGTTCCGCCAATCCTTGGGGTCCGTGTTAACGATCTCCTTTGGCACTATCGACGACTGATATCCATATCCAAATCGATACATCCACTCCGCATTGTATTCGTTCGTATGGAATACCAGCGTATGCGGATCCCGGATCACGATCTCATCGATATAGTCGTAGTAGTTGCCGACTGACTTTTTGGGGCTCGCATCTATTAAACGAAAGGTGAATAGAACGTCTTCTGCGGTCAGCTCGCGCGGCTCCATCACTCCGGGTTTGCCATGCCACATCACACCCTTGCGTAACTTAATGACTAACGTGCGAGGCGTTTCCCAATGCCAACTCTCGGCGAGCTCGCCTCGAATCGCGTCTTCTGGAAGGTGGGCTTCATTGACAAAACGGTACGGACCGCCCTGACCTACACTCTTTGTTAAGTCCGCGGCAAAGAGATGTTCACGCACAGCACCAAAGTCGTGGTTGGACTTCCAGGTCCAATCGGCTGGATCCCACGACAACGCAGACAACGTGACATACACCGTGCCTACATTGAGCGTACCCCCATACTGTGGCCCTTGTTTTAGCTCTTGCTCTCGCTCTTGCCCTAGCTTTTGTCTTAGCTCTTCCGCCACCGCAGTGGCACCTAAGGTCGCCAGCAAAGCCCAAAGGATTAACGCAAAACGTATAAGCACCAAGCTCATATGCTGATTAGCTCGCATGACGTTTCCGACACAACTGCCTCCCACAATCTAAGACTTGAGAATACCGCGCTTGACAGCGCCCCGCTACGCGGTAGCGTCAGGATCCAAAGAAAAAGTAACAATTAAACAAGTAACAACTAAAAAAGTAACAATGAAAAAAGTAACAATGAAAGTAGACGCTCCCCTGACGGCAGATTTAACCCGCGTCGCCAATCAGGCGACCAAACTAGAAGCGCTCGGCTATGACGGACTACGGTTAGCCGAGTTGAACCACGATCCGTTTCTGCCACTGACCATCGCCGCAGAACATACCGAGCGCACGGAGCTAGTGACTTCCGTGGCTGTTGCGTTCGCACGTAATCCAATGTCGATGGCTGTTCTTGCGCACGATCTCAACGCATTTAGCCAGGGCCGCTTGGTGCTGGGCATCGGTTCGCAGGTGAAACCTCACATCGAACGCCGTTTTAGTATGCCTTGGCATAAGGCTGCCGCGCAGATGAGGGAGTTCATCGAGTCCATGAACGCAATCTTCGATTGTTGGTATGAAGGAAGTCGCCTTGAGTATGTGGGTGAGTATTACCAGCACACGCTCATGCCATCGACTTTCACCCCTGACAATACAGATGTGCCTCGGCCACGCATCGCGCTGTCCGCTACTGGCCCGTTAATGACAAAAGTTGCCGCTGAAACTGCCGACGGCATGATCATGCATCCGTTCTCGTCAGAGAAGTACATGCGGGAAGTTACTATCCCAGCTATAGAAACCGGACTTACGAGTCGTGGCCGAAGTTTGGATGATTTTCAACTAGATTACGCACCAATGATCGCAACAGCCCGGAACGATGAAGCGCTGCAACAGGCGACCGACGTTCTACGCGACCGTATTGCATTTTATGGCTGCACGGTTGCCTACAAACCAGTCCTAGATATCCACGGATGGGGTGATATGCAAGAGGAGCTGATTGCACTTAACCGCGCACACGACAAGAAAGGCATGGCCGCGCTAATCACTGATGAGATGGTTGAGACTATTGGGATTGTCGGCACCCCGGAAGATGTCATAGACAAAATGAAGGCTCGGTTTGGGGGTCTCATTCACCGCACAGGCTTTGGTGCCGAACTCGATCAAGATGATTTGACCGAGATGCTTAGGCGTTTGCGCGCCTAAATTTCGTTACGTACGCGTCGTAGGTAAACGGCACCAGCAAGGAAACAGAGACCTATCACCAAGCCCAGCCAAAACTGGGCTTGGCCAAGAACCGTGAGCTGTTCCGCAAATGATGTGACTGAAACATTGATGAACGGCTCTTCTCCATCTGAACTCGTGCCCGGCAATGACGGCATCGACAAGTGATAGGCAACGAAGGACGCAATCCTATCACTATCGATAACAATGCTTTCTAGGACGATAAGCCAGAACGGCACGGCAAACGCCCAGACCATCGGCATACTTTTGGCCCATCCAGAGACTAGGATAAACCACGCAAAAACTGGCAATACCACGAACCCATTAACGATAAAGCCGACAAAAATTTGCAAGAAGCTCATAACAATGCCGCTATGCATGAGAAGTCGCATGCCCATGCCATCCTCGACCAGCCCGACAAGCAGGAAGGTCACAAATAACTGTGCGACGAGTATCACGCTAAGCGTCAACATGGGCGCCACCCACGCCAGAAAAGCATACTTACTCGCGACAGTTTGCATGTCTCCGACGGGCATGGATTTCCAAAACAGAACCGACCGATCTTTACGTTCATCATGCAAACAAGCTATCAAACCAAACAACGACACAATCACCCACACCCAATAGAACGGGATAGGTATCAAGTTCATCAATCCGGCCATACGCTCAGAAAGCTCAGCATCAGTCGTACCCGCCACATCAAAGACGAGTGCTGTTAGAGCGCGCCCAAGTGCGTCGTCGTCTCCCTCGGCTTCAATCTGTATTGAGCTTGAGTTCTCGCCATCAGCCATCTCAAAATCCAGAGAACCACTACCACCAGCAAACATGAGACCAAAGATAACTATCAGTGCGAGGACAACAACTGGACTCCACAAAAATGCACCGTAGTGTTCAAGATATTCTCGCTTCAACAAGTTAACAAACGTATTCATTGGTTACCTCCTTGCTTTGGTTCCACCACCGCGACAAAGAGTTCAGCCAGATTAGGGGTAGATAGTGCACCGCTGCCAGCAAAGTGTTCAGCCAAAGCCTCGCGACTGACACCATCAAAAATGTATTCAGTTCCGGCCAAAGACTTGCGGACCGTCAGTGGCTCGGCCGGTAATGACACGGTCTCATTTGCGGTTAGCTTGACAAAGTTTTTCGCAATATCAGACATGCTTGTCGTGAGCACAGCTCGGCCTCGATGGATGAATACGACATCGGTCAGAATGTTTTCTATTTCGCGAACTTCGTGGGTCGTCACCAAAATACTGCGCTCCTCGTTGAAATAATCATTGAGGACCGCGTCATAAAACTGCTGACGATAAAGGATGTCCAATCCGAGCGTCGGTTCATCCAGCACCAAAAGCGGTGCATCGATCGCTAGAACGATTGCGAGGTGCAATTGCACGTGCATACCCTTGGACAAAACACGCACTCGCTTGTTTTGGCGTATCTCTGTATGACTTAAACGCTCTTGCGCACGGTCGATATCGAACTTTGGATGGATGGCCGCGACGTAGTTCAGTAGATCAGATACCTTCATCCAGCTCGGCAAGATACCGGTATCAGCTATGTAGGCGACGTCCTGCATCATTTCTGCGCGTTGCGACATGGGCTCACGACCAAGCACAGAAAGGCTACCGCTATCGACGTGGTTCAGTCCCAACATCGCATTGAGCGCTGTTGTCTTACCTGATCCATTTGGCCCAATGAGGCCAACGATTTGACCGGGTTTCACTTCTAGATCGAAGCCATCCAACGCTCGAACGTCGCCATACTGCTTCACCAACCCACCGGCTTCGATGATGCTCACGCGCGCCCCCCTAGACCTGGTAGTTCAGAAGCGCTGATCTCCAAACTCTGCAGTCGATCTAGCACTTTCGGCCACTCTTCATTGAGAAACTGCTCTCGCTCTTGGGCCAGTGCGAGCGCGCGAGCCCCTTCTCGCACATACATTCCGACGCCCCTTTTTTTCTCAACGAGGTTTTCATCAACTAACATTTGATACGCCTTGGATACCGTTATCGGATTAATTTTCTCTTCTGCGGCAACCTGTCTCACCGAAGGAATAGCTTCTCCTTCGCTAAACACGCCGCGCAAAATTTGTTCCAAAACCATCCTTCTGAGTTGCAGATAGATGGGTGTTGCTTCGTCCCATTGATTCATTTGACCAATGACGCCTCTCTAGTTTTTTCAGTCTTCAATTTCTTGACTCATCAACTTCTTCAGTCTTCAATTTTTTAGTCTTCAATTTCTTTAGTCTTCAAATCGTCTTTGTGATGTACTGACATGGTGTAGTATCTATGTATAACACTAAACCACCTGATTGGAATCTGTCAACCACGATTTGGCAAGAAATTGTTCCCCAGGTATCCTCGCCCGCGATAACCCAATTCGCCCAGCCAACACAACGCATTCAACCTACATCACCACCAAATAGGCTCATACGTGCCCCATATCGAACCTCACGAACAATTCGCAGACTACAAAACTGAATTCGATGCGAACCCCTATCATCAAAGCCTCGGCATCACTGTCGTAGAAAGACGCCCTGGTTACGGTCGTATAGTGCTAAAGAAAGACGAAAACACCCCCGGTGGTATTGGCGGTAGTGTGCATGGTGGGGTCCTGGCAGCCATGGTCGACATCGTCATGTTGGTTGCGATCTTCGCCGAGCACAGAGAAGGAGAAGTACCGGCAGGTACTGCAGAACTTTCAATCACCTACCTCCGTCAAGCCCATGGCGACAACATCTATGCCAGCGCCAACGTGATCAAACGCGGCAGACAACTTTCGTTAGTTGAAGTTGACATAACTGACGATGACGATCGTCTTTGCGCTAGGGGGCGAACGCTCTATAGTTTTAGAGCATCAGCAACCAACGCGAGCTAGCACTACATTGGTGGCTTGTCGTGCAAGACTCCGGCTGTGGTTATCGCCGCAACCGCCTCTTCTGACATACCTAGCCAGTCTTCGAGGACCGACACATTGTCTTCGCCCAATCCAGGGCACGGCGTCCACGTATCGGGGTCCACACCCTGCATTTTAATTGGTGTACCCGGCATTGGCGTCGCAAAACGCTCATAAGGTACAAAGAAGCCTCTGCTCACAACCTGGGGATCAGAAACCATATCAGGCACGGTATTGATAGGTCCGGCAGCGACCCCGAGGGCTTGCAACTTTTCTGCCGCATCTTGCTTGTTGAGGGGAGCGAGCCATTTCCCAATGGCCTCATCGATTCGCTCGGAATTATCTTCGCGCAGATCGCGCGACCAGGTTGAGTCGAGCTCTAACAGACCAGCAAGCGCACGCCATTGATCATCGTCAACACAAGCCAGCGCCAACCATTCGTCATCACCAGCACATCGGTACACGCCATGCGGCACTAGCTCCGGATGGGCGTTACCAATCGATTGAACGGTTCGGCCTAATTGTCGATCGATCAGCCAGGGCCCACTGTACGCGACTCCGCCCTCATGCAATGACATTTCAATCCGTACACCCTCGCCGGTTTCTTGGCGTTCCTGTAGCGCTGTCACGACGCTCGCGACTGAATTCATGGCAGTGATTGGATCCATCAACGCCATTGCTGTATTGCGCGGCTCTTCCGGTCCATAGCCTAAGATTTCGGTGAGACCCGACATTGCTTCCACCGTGGGTCCGAAGGCGACTCGCTCTTTTAACGCGCCTGCGTGTCCAAAACCAGGCATCGTGACATAGATGAGACGCTCATTTCGGGCCCGCAGCTCGTCGTAGCCGAGGCCCAAACTCGGCATCGCGCGCGCCGAAAAGTTCTCCATAAGTACGTCTGCCTCAGCAACCAAATCGAGGAACGTGTGTCGCCCTGTTTCGGTCTTAAGATCCATACATAAAGAGCGTCGATTACGCATCAATTTCGCGAATATTGCGTTCCGATTCCAAGGGTCATCCCCGGCATCACCACCAAGCCAGCCTCCTAGCGGCGCATATGGAAACTCCTGGGGACCTCGCCCCATGGGTGCCTCGACTTTTACTACTTCAGCGCCTAAGTCGGATAAGTATCGGACGGCTAACGGTCCCGCCCAAACGTGAGTTAGATCCAATATCTTGACCCCTTTGAGAGGTCCTTCCTGTTGCGCTTGATTCATTGCACAGCCTCTGTCCGGTATACCGGTCGCGGTCGACTAGCAATGTTGAAAGGCAAACCAGGCGACTTAACGGTCTCGCCGGATTCTGTTTCAACAGTTTCCCAGAAACCGCGCTCCTCTAGATGGGCTTCGGCTAGAACATGATCCATAGTTCGCACAACGCCCAACGGTACCCGATAGGTTTTCGCCCGTTCGTCGATATCGTCCCGAGTTAGATCGATGAAGGCTCGGGCGATAAGCTCACGCAAATCGTCACGATACTCGCGCCGCCCGTCATTTGTTTCAAAGCGCGGATCCAAGACAAGATCAGGCAGGCCAACCAAGGCTAAAAACTGATCCCAAAACGTCGGTACGATATTGATGTAGACCCAGCCATCCGCACACCGAAAAAGATCGCTAGGTGACACTGACCAAAAGTCGCTGCCATGGCGACTGCGGATCTCCCCAGAGCAGTGCCACAGCACGGTCGTGAACTGCGACAACGACATGAGTGTCTCGAGCATCCCGATGTCTGCAACCGCGGTGCGTTGTGCGTATTGTGCAGCCATAGCCGCGCTATATCCCACCGCACCAGTCTGAAACTCGACATAGTGTCCGGGTAACGTCAGTGGCTCCCGGCCCTCATCGCCCATCAGATTTGTATAACCACCCATTGCCAGAATGGTGTTGGGGCTTGCACGCCAGTTCGCATGAGGTCCGGTTCGGCCGAATGGCGTCAGTGCGACTTTAACTGGCGCCGACCAAGCATCGAACCCTAGCTCAGCAAGATCGTCAGCTCTATCCGCTTCGCAGATGACAATATCGGCAGCATTTGCCAGATCAGTCAATTGCTCACTTAGGTTTATGCGTCTTTTGCCAACATGCAAGTATGCATTCATCGCTTCTTGGCTAGCCCACGCAGGTTTCGTGCCTTGTTCGACCCGAACGACGTCAAATCCCGCTCGAACAAAAAGACGCCCGGCATAACCAGCCGCATACCCGCCAAGTTCTAGAACTTTAGTCATCAGTTATTTCTTATTGGCATACTCGTCCATCTTCACTTGCAATCGCCGCATCCCGCCAAACCAGCGCTCCAGATCGGTGTTCTTGCGATCCATCCAAGTTTGCGCGATTTCATCAGTTAGAATTAGAAACCGTTCTTCAGCGATCGCATCGACCACCATCTGCGCAACATCTTCCGGCTCTTTGATCGGTCCCGCAGCCTGACTGGCAAATGCGGAATCAGTGTCTCCTAGCATGGGAGTACGAACGCCCAATGGTGCCAAACAGCTAACCCTTATCCCTTTGTCGTGGTAGGTAATCGACAGCCACTCAGCGATCCCTACGACGGCGTGCTTGGTCGCCGCGTAGGTGAGATTGCCATGTGTCGTAAGTATCCCTGCCATCGATGCTGTGTGCAAAATGTAACCCGATTCTCGTTCTAACATGGAGGGCAACACAGCTCGTACGGCATAGACATGGGCCATAACGTTGATTTCCCACTGTGATTGCCAGACATCAATGGGCGTGTTTAGCGGTCCGCCGCCAGTCGCAACACCAGCGTTGTTGAACAACACATCGACCGGACCGAGCTTGCCTTCAACTTCGGCAACCATCGCATTGACCGATTCTTCATTGCCTACATCGCAGCCAATCGCGAGACCACCGATTTCTTCTGCGACGGTTTGCGCGCCACTCTCATTCAAATCAACAACGACAACTTGAGCGCCAAGTCTTGCCATCGCTTGAGCCGTGGCTTTGCCGATACCGCTGGCGGCACCCGTTATCACTGCAACTTTATCTTTAAGTTCCACTATCTCCCCCTTCCTGCTAACTTTTATCAGAGCCTAGAGGCGAACGACTTTTTTGGCAATGGAGAAGGTAGGTATGAGAGCAACGCGAAGATGAAGATCGAACCCCTAACCCCGATCATTGGTGCCGAGATCCAAGGCCTCGATGCAGCCGCGCTTTCCAGTGCAGAATTCGACGCCCTGTTCCAAGCTTTTACGGACCACTCAGTTATCTTCTTAAAAGGACAACGAGCCCTAACCGCTGAAGAGCATAGTGCCTTTGCCCAGAGATTTGGTCCAATACATGTGCACCCAGCCTCCCGCGGGCGTCCGGCTGATATACCGGGAGCGATGACAATGCGAACGCACGAAGAGTCCGAAGTAGCAGCAGGAAATCGGTGGCACTCTGACGTTTCGTGCGATGAGCTGCCGCCCCAGGCGAGTATTCTCCAGCTACACGACTTGCCAGACAACGGCGGCGACACATTATTTTCGAGCATGTACGCCGCCTATGACACGCTTTCGGAGCGCATGAAGCGCTACCTCGATGGCATGACGGCCTTTCATTCTGGTGAGGAGCCTTTTTCTCACTTGTTTAAGTTCCAGCGTCAGGACGGCTCGCAACCTTGGCCCGAAAGCCATCACCCCATTGTGCGTAAACACGCTGACAGCGGCAGACCCGCGCTCTTTGTTGACCGTGAATTTACTAAGAGCATCGATGATTTGCCTAAAGATGAGGGCCGTGCACTCCTGCAGTTTCTCTTTAGTCACCTAGAACGAGTCGATTTTCAGTGTCGCTTTCGATGGCAGGAGAACGATATTGCGATTTGGGACAACCGATGTGTCCTGCACCACGCTATCTGGGACTACTGGCCGCAAGAAAGATCTGGTAGGCGTATGTCCGTCGTTGGTGAACAGCCAGCAGCGTGGAGCTTAGTCGCGGACTGTCACCAACCTGTACCAACCCGGCTAACGCGATAGATCAGGTCGGAACGAAGACGATTCGGCCTTTGGAGCGTCGCTCCGAAAGGTCAAGTAACGCTTGTGGTAGGTCGCCGAACCCAACCAACCGATCCACCAATGGGTTGATCTGACCTGTCGTTAACATGTCATACAACGTGTTGTAACAAGTCCTAAATGGTGTTGGGTCTTTTTGCCGATAGCCACCCATGTGAACACCAATGATGCTGTAATTCTTGACCAGCGCATGATTCATTGGGGCGGAAGGTATCGTGCCACTGGCAAATCCTATTATTAGAATTCGACCTTCCCAAGCAACCAGGCGCCGGGCAACCTCAAAATACTCTCCACCGACCGGGTCATAGATCACGTCCACGCCTCTACCTTCAGTGAGCGCCATCACGCGCTCATAAAGGTCCTCACTGGCATAGTCGACGACCTCATCAGCACCCAAAGCAGTGCACGCGGCAGTCTTGTCTGGCCCTCCAGCTGCTGCGATCACCCAACAGCCATGAACCTTAGCGAGCTCAACTGCCGCAGCACCCACACCACCTGCAGCTGCGAGAACGAGCATGGTCTCGCCAGGCTGCAGATTGCCTCTCAGGTGCAGGCCAAACCAGGCAGTCCCGTAGGTCACATGCATTGCAACAGCTTTTACAGGGTCAACTTCATCTTGAATTGGGGTGGCTTGCTCAGCCAACAATAACGCTTCTTCTGCATAACCACCCGCCGACCCAACGGTCGGACCAACCACGCGCTGACCTATCTCGAAACCGCTACCAGTGTCCAAATCAAGGCCGGCCGGGACTTCGAGCACGCGCCCGACAGACCCCATGCCCGGTGTGAAAGGTGGATCAAGCTTGACTTGATAGCTACCCTGGCATTGCAGGATGTCTGCAAAATTGAGATCGGTTGCTTCAACCTCAATTTTGATCATCCCATCTCGCACCGATGGCGAGTCTACCTCCTCAACCTGAAGCTGATCCCATGGATCTCCTAATTTCGGCATCCGCCACGCCTTCATCCCTCTCCCTCCATTCGAATTTGGTAAATAGTCACCCCTGGGTTATAAGATGGCATGACTCAGACAGATCAGCAACGCATCGACGAACTCGAAATCAAAACTTCCTTTCAGGAACAATTGATCGCGGATTTGAATGACGAGCTGATCGCGCATGGAAAGCGTCTTACGGATTTGGAGCAACAGTTACAGCAGTTCATAGACCACATGAACTCGCTGCAAGACAAAGCACCTGATACCGACGAGAAGCCGCCACACTATTAGCGTGGCGGATGCTCTAAGCCATACCTCACCCACTAAACGTGAGGAGACAGCAACTCTCTGGCGCCTCGCGCTACCCCTAATTTTTGCTCAGCTCGCCCAGATGGGAATGGGTGTGGTCGATGCTGTCATGGCGGGTAACTACAGCTCGACAGATCTCGCCGGTGTAGCACTCGGAGGCAGTGTTTTCTGGCCTGTGATGATGCTCATGATGGGCATGCTCCAAGCCCTCACCCCAACAATCTCTCAGCTAAATGGCGCTGGACGGGTAAAAGAGATTGGCGAAGTGGTGAGGCAAGGAATTTGGCTCGCGCTCTTTGGCGGCATTTGCGCGGCCTTCCTACTCAACAATATTGGCATCGTGTATAGCTGGATGTCTGTCGCGGCTGAACCAGCCGCGATCTCAATCCCCTACTTGCGTATGTGCAGTTACGGCGTACCAGCACTATTGATCTTCTTTAGTCTCCGTTTCTTAGCGGACGGTACTGGCTTCACCAAACCGGCCCTATATATCAGCGTCAGTGCACTGCTCCTCAAAATCCCGCTTAACTACGTATTAATCTATGGAGAATTTGGGTTACCCGAACTTGGCGGCGTGGGCTGTGGGCTCGCACAAGCCATCATCATGTGGTGGCAGCTCGCTATGATCACCATCGTTGTGACCCGAAAACGGTTTCGTGCCACCACCTGGATGAGCAAATTTACTTTGCCACAGTGGCGGCATATCAAACCGCTTTTAGTACTCGGAATTCCGATCGGCGCGACCATTTTTGCGGAGATGGGATTGTTCTCGCTAACAACACTCCTCCTCGGTCGCTTTGGCTCAGAAGTCGTGTCGTCACACAACATCGCTATGAATCTGAATGGCGTGCTGTTTATGCCAGCCCTCGCGCTCGGCATGGCATCAACGATACGCATTGGCTTCAGAGTTGGTGCAGGCGAAGTTCTCGAGGCGAGATCAACGGCACTGATTGCGATGCTCTCAACGGTTGCCGTGGGTTTTGCGGGCTCGATCGCCATCTTCTTTTTCCGCGAGGACATGGTCAGTCTGTACACCGAGGAAGCGTCAGTCATGTCGCTGTCAGCGACCCTTCTCTTGTTTGTCGTTGTCTTCTTGATGTTCGATGCAGCACAAGCCACAGCAGCTGGTGCATTGCGAGGTTATAAAGATACGAAGACACCGATGTGGATAGCGATATTCAGCTACTGGGGCGTTGGCTTGCCTCTTGAGTGCATCCTTGGTTTCGGCTGGATCGGTGAGCCTATGGGAGTTTATGGATTTTGGATTGGCTTAGCGAGCGGTGTGGGTACGGCCGCATTGCTGCTGTCTACCCGTCTATGGCTAACCAGCAACAACACAACGCGCATTACACGCTTGTCACACCTCGCTCCGAACTAGGCTTGCTTATCTTCAAACCCTTCGCGCAATACGGCGGGAACTTTTCCGACACTCAACAACGACTCGACACAGTCTCGAATCGAGACATCAAGGGCTCGAAACTCAATCGGAACCACAGATTTCATACGATCGTTGCGGAGCTCGACATGAGCCCAATAACCTCGCAGCTCCTCTTCGCGGGCTTGTATACGTTCCGGAAAGGGATCTGTCACACCCGGGGTCGCGTGACCCAGTTCAGGCAATAACCGATCAATGTCGGCGCAGATATCTTCAACCTTGCGCATGTCGGTTGACCACGCGATATATCGCTCTCCATTCTGAACCGCAACACTTTCTAACAAACCAACGTGACAAAACGCATCATCACGCACATCGACCGTCATCCACGGTCGGTACGCACCATTCTGATAGTATTTACCCAACAACATCGTTTCGATGTTGTGTTGCCATGGTCCTTTTTCCTTTTGATGGGCACTCTGTATCGGCCCCACGTTATCAGCCGGGCAACAGGTAATCGCATCCCAACCACCATGAACTTCAGCCGCATCTGAAAAGACACGCTGCGCAATAACTTTACCCATGGAATAGCCCTGACCGCGCGCAGGGGTTCTCTTTGGATTGGACTCATCTGGATAGCGGTCTTCGTAACAAACCGGTCTACGGACGAGCTCCTGCAAATCAGCTTCCGATATAACTGCTGCAATACTGGAGGTCACAATCACGCGAGTTACCGACTCAGACTCGTTAACGCTGTTTATAATGTGATCACAAACCCGACGCACATAGTCGTGATCATCGTAATCACTGACGTGCGAAACGTGCGCTACGCCATGACAACCCTTGAAAATTTCGTCAAAACAACCTGCATCATCCAAGTTCGCACTGTGCAAAGTGAGCCGACCTGAGGCATAGGCACCCATATTCTTGAGAAACCCAACTTTAGAATCTTCATTCACATCACGCACGCAAGCGCGCACGCGATAGCCACGATCCAATAACTCACGTACCACCCAGCCGCCAATAAATCCTGCGGCTCCGGTTACTGCTACGCGACCGCCTTTTGGTATTGCTGCCATCTTTCCCCCAAAAATATTGTCTAAAAAACCACGTGTCCTAAAACACTTTAACAGTACACAGCGTCGCAATAGACGACGTCACCTGAAAAATCTTCGAGATTCCAGGGCAACGTGTGAACTCTGAACTTTTGCACATCTTCGCCTGAACTGGCCAAGGCGTCATACTCTAGCGCGCGGGTATCGCAGAGAAAACACAAGTGCGTCGCGCCATCCTCTAGTAACTCAGATGCTACTCCCCGAACTAGACACAATAATTCCTCGACATCAGCAAAACCATAGTCGAGAACGAAAGCCAACCTTAGCTCCTGCCCGGTTTCGACATCCCCGTCCGCCTTAAGCAGAAAATTCCTTTCGTTCACCGACCAAATGCCTAGGACGGCGTTGGCAGTCGCGCGAAAATCAACCAGACCGTAACTCGCGACCTTAGTCGTTCGTGCCTGGAAACTCACAACATCATAGGGTTGGAAGAAGGTTCTATTTCGGTGCGTTTTATTAATTAAATCAATAATTTGGGTGGTATCACTCGCAATCAGTTCAGCCTCAACTGCGAGCTCTGTCAAAGGGATGGAAATTCTGGCGATCTCCATTCCTTCCACCGGTGGGAAGCCCATGTGCTGCATGTGCGCATTGTTGGGATCGATCATCGAATACGGGAACGGAACGTTGTAGTCCTGAAAGGTCCGGCGCGAATCGATCGAGGCCGCCAACGCCTGTGAGATGCTACCAGACCGATAATCGGGATGGACCCGGTAGTGATGTTGGTAGACACAATACGCACCCGTATCTCCTCGATAGCTAATCGGCCGGAGCGCGCAATCGTAGAACCCAACGATTTGCCCATCGGCTTCTACCACCGATGCATCGATTGTGTGCATCAGCTGGAGATAATCATCGAAGTACACACCGCGATCGACCACCCACTTGGTGCCGTCGAGCATTTCCATCGGACAAGCGCGCTCCAGGGCCACACACCCTGCAGCATCTGACGGCTCGTAGTTTCTGATAACCACACCGTCGGCCAGTGGTGGATAAGATGTCCAATATTTAACCCGGCAAGGCAACACTTCCTCGAACCGAACTTGGAGAACGAAAATGTGTTCCGAGTCCACATAAAGATCGGCGTAACAGAGATCCTCTTCAGGGTGGCGCACCTCGCCCAACTGAAAGCGGAGTTCCCCACGCTGCTCACGCAACTTTACGAGCGGCCGGTAGGTCTCTAAGAAAGTGGACAGGCCAAAGTCGTTCTCTCGATCAAAAAGGTTCGCATCTCCCGCCGCCTCATCACTGGCCAATGGATCCCCGCTATAGAGATCACACAGCCATTCGAGGCGCGTCTTCTTCTGCTGTTCGATCTCAGCGAGTGTGCTCATAGACCAATTTCTCAAACTGGTAGAACGTATCGAGGCAGGCTGGATCGGCGAAAGGCAGCACCTGCGAGACAAATACACCAGCCAGATCATTCTGTCTGTCGATCCAGTAGCAGCAGTTACTCAAACCCGCCCACATCAAAGTACCTTTAGGACGACCAGTGAAGCCAGCTTCCTCGTTAATTTGGAAAGTTAAGCCCCAACTTTTTTCGTCGCCTGGAAAAAATTCCGCATCCTGACTTCGGGTTAGATCCGAGCTCGGAAGCTTAGTGACCCGTAGGTCCCCCAAGTGATTTTGAGCCATCAAATCTACGGTCTCGGCTTCGAGTATGCGGGCGCCATCCAGCTCACCACCACGCAGTAACATCGTGAGGAAGCGCGAGTAGTCCGTGGCACTGGAAAGCAGTCCGCCGCCACCCATTTCGAATTCTGGTGCCGGTCCCGGTGCCGCTTCGGGTGGAGCGACGAGCGCTCCTTCCTGATCTCTGACCAGCATGGCCATCATCTTTGCGAGCATGGCCTCGCTCGGGGCAAAACCGGTGTCTTGCATGCCTAGGGGCTCGGTAATGTGTTCTTGGAAATATTCCCCAAGCGTCGTGCCTGAAACTGTCTCGATCATTTGACCTACCCAGTCGATACCAATGCCATATTCCCAGCGCTCACCGGGGTCGAACATTAAGGGCACCTCGAGAGACTTTTTCTGTAAGGTCATTATGGAAGGTAGGCCAAGTTTCTCCTGTACCTTGATCGCTTCACTGTTCCAAATCTCATAGACGAATCCAGAACTGTGCGTAAGCAAGTTTCTAAGGGTAATAGGCTGGTGGCTGTCTCGGAGAATCGGCTCGCCGTTGTCGTCGTAGCCAGTGAATACCTTCGCCACTCCAAGGTAAGGACAGATTTCTCCGGCAGGTGCATCGAGAGACAGCTGGCCACGTTCAACACATTGCATCGCGGCAACACCGGTAACAGCCTTGGTCATCGACATAATCGCCCCGACCGTATCTACCGTCATCGGCGATCCATTTGGGGCACGAGACCCGAACGCTCCTTCGTAGCGCTGCCCACCTGAGTCACATACGACAGCGGAGACTGCCGTCATTGTGCTTTCAGTTGCTACTCGCAACAGGTCATCTATCTCTTTGTGCATGTGCAACCCAATACGTTAAAGGAGTCTCTGAGTCTAACAGGCAGCATCAGCTACGGTAACTCGTACTGGTGGCGGACGCACTTGGCCCCGCCTCAGTTTCCGTTCACGTTGTTGCCGCCGTCTTCGCGTCGATCTCAGCCTGCACCTGTGCCAACTTTTCCTCCGTAAGCGAGTAATTCCACAAGATTGGGACGGCGACAAATTTGAAGATGGCAGGTACGATCGAGTACAAACAAGCCAGCCACAACAGAGACTCACCGGTGTTCGGGTCAGTGATCGGATCTGCTAACGAGTTAAAGCCGACATATGTCGCTGCAGTTGTGCCAACGATGAGCCCCACTGCGTAAGCAATCTTGCGCGTCATAGTCCAGATACTGAAGTAGGCGCCACCTTGCTTTTTCCCGGTAGTGGCGCTGTCTAAGTCAACGACGTCAGCTGCCATGGCGTAAGGCAGTGCGCTAAGCGCGCCTATCGAACTGCCTTTCAAACACATTACCCCGATGAAGAAGGCGAACTTGCCAGTAGGTATGCCCTCGAATCGCTCGTTCAATCCAGCGAGCCAAGAATCAGGTAAGAAACCCAAAGTATGCTGTAACTCAAAAGAGGTAAACCATTCCTGTGGCGCTATCGCGATGAGCGGTATCAAACAAGACCACAATGCGTACCAGAAAATGGCTGCCATCGTTGCACGATGTTTGCCAATGCGACGGGACAACATGAACCAAAGCGGAATGGCTGCGATCTGCGATATGAAATAAGGCGCGAGGTAAAAGCCGTAAAGGTCGCCCGCCAGCAACACATGTTTGACGAAGAAAAAACTCAACGAATTGGTCATCGCTGAGCCGATTGTAGAAAACAAGAATATGATAACAAGCTTGCGATAGGGTTCATTTTGCCAGACATATCGAAAGCTTTCACGGATGGGGATACGCCCAGTACCAGATTCCTTAACCGGATATTCGGGAACGACCTTCACCATATTGAGAACGAGCAACGGCATTAGGATCGCAACGCCGATGGACAAGAAATAGACGGCATCTGTAGGCTTGGTGTAACCCCAGAACACAATGATCGCAGGCGTCATCGCTCCGATCAGCGATCCGGTGACAGTGAAGGCTTCTTTCCAGCTCATCACCAAGGTCCGCTCGTTATATCCCCGCGCCAATTCCGCGCCCCAAGCCGAGTACGGCACATCCTTAATGGTTGCACCCACATACATCAAGATGAGAACACCCAGTAGGTACGGATAACCGGAGTTGAAAGTCGCGCCTAGAAATGTGACTTCCGCAAACTCGATCGGAGGGATCCAAAGCAGCCAAACACCCGCAATAAATATGGGTGTGCCGATTAAAATAAAGGGCTTGCGCCTCCCCCATCGAGTACGGATACGGTCTGAGTAGAATCCGATCAACGGGTCGGTCAAACCATCAAACACCCGGCTAAGAGCGAGCATCAACCCCACGAAACCAAGACTCAGAGCGAAGCCATCAGAGTCGGCATAGACTGGCGTTAGATAGACCGCAAGGGGTAGTGTCGCCATGGACAAAGGCATCGACGGTGCACCGTATGACGCTAGCCTAAAATTGCTTATAGGTTTTTGTTCCGCCCCGCCACCTTGATTAGCTTGTTCTCCAGAAGACGGTCCTTCTGCAGAAGATTGTTCGTCTGAGATTGCTCCCATGCTTCAAAACCTGGCATCCAGAGACACGGCCTACCCACATTGAGTTTGACCCAAACCAGAATTGGTTGGGCTTAAGCATTAAAGACGTAAAACATGGTGCGGTAGAATCAGAAGTTGAGTTCGTCGCTCGATTCAAAACTGACGGCCGCGGCCATCGCTTGCATGAACGTAGCCGCTTCGTCTTCGAAAACGGCCGTTGGTACTACATCGACGGTGAAATCCAAAGTTCTACCCGGTGAAAGGTCCAGGTGAGTTCTAATTGTTGGCTAGACGATCGCATCTTCTTTGTTCGGCAGTTTGACGATTAGACTGACAACACCAGCTAACACAAAAGCAATGCACCAAATCTGAAACGCGAGCATGTAAGAACCGGCCCAGTCCGCAATGTATCCAGTGATCGCAACCCAAAACATCGCAGGCGCTAAAAAGAATGACAACAGTCCATTCACTCGCGAAAACTTAGCGGCACCAAAGAGTCTCGATATCAACACCGATCGAACCGGCACCATGCCCCCGAATCCCAAGCCAAATAGAGCTGACGCGACGATGAGGAGCGTAAAACTATGGCCCAACATCAACGCAATCGTCGAACCGATGTAGGCAATCACGCCTAGCATGACGGTGATCTTGGATGACACGTTATCCATCATCCACCCAAAAACGATCTTACCGGCAATCGCAAACATTCCAGCAAAAGACAGCAGCCAAGCGCCATCCGAGATTGTGAACTCTAGTTCAGTCGATATGTAGGTCGGCAGATGGGTCGCCATGGCTGAGTAAACGCCATTCATCAAACCAAAGGTGAGTACAACACTCCAAAATGCTTTGGAGGTTAGAAACTCTTTGTACGTCTGGAGTACACCACCTTCTGGAGTTTCTGGGATCGATGACTCGTCACCTACTTTTTCTGGCTCTGGCAAACCGTCGATCGTGGCCCCGATATCGCTGGGTCGCTGCCGGACTAACATTATCGTCAACGGCAAAACCAAACCAAACAACAACCCCGCGTAGATCACATAGGCGTTGCGCCACCCGATATTCTCTGCAAGCCAGGCATTGGCAATCGGCATGAACACACCTGCAACCGAAATCCCCATGATCGCTATGCCGAGAGCCTTGCCGCGGTGGGTTGAAAACCAGTTAACCATCAGCTTGGTGTGAACAAGTGGTCCAACGCCGGTCCAAGCCATCCCTTGGAAGGGTATGAGTACTAGCAACAACGTCCAATACGAATCGACGACCTGCATGAGCAAATAACCCATACCCATCCATACGGCGGCACAAGAAATAATGATTCGAAGTTGGAATCGGTCAATCAGGTACCCCATAAAGGGCGCCGTCATACTGCCGCTGATGAGCGTCACGCTTATCGCGAGCGAAAGATCACCTCGACTAACGTCAAAGTCCTGCATCCAGTGCGGAAAAAACACACCACGCGCATGCAAGAAGAAGCTGGCAGCAAGGAAACAGACGACAAAGGCATAACCCATGAGGGTGTAGCCATAAAACCACGGCGTTTTGCGCATCTATGTGTTGGTTAACCCTGCATCACCGTACTCATCAGCAGGGCCGCGCCCACCCGGACCAAGACGCCCGCCGTCACCTAAGTGCCCTTGTCCTGGCACAAAGTTGAATTCCACCCGGATACCATCAGGGTCTTCAAACAAAACGGAATAATAGCCGGGCGCAAAATGACCGCCTTCTTCTGGGCCATGGACAATATTGATGTGCTCTTCTTGGCGCACATGTTCAAAGATCGCATCAACGTCAGCTTCCGAGCGTGCCCGAAAGCAAAAGTGATGCAGTCCCGGTGTGTCTTGATCGAACTGTTGTGACGCTTTGTCAGCTGGTGCCCCTCTGACCAAGATGCCCGTCCGACTGCCGATGCAATAAAGCGTGGTGTCATTCCGTATCAACGTCTTCATCTCCAAAAAGTGACAAAGACGCTCCCAAAAGGGCAAGCATCGTACTGGATCAGAAACTGTTAGCTGGATATGTGCAATGCCATTAACCGCGATCGTCACGCTATTCTCCGCACAGAAAGCGTTTTGGGTTATCAACAAACAGTGTCTGCACTTGCTCGTCGGTCGCACCCATTTCCTTGAGATCCGGGATCACAAACCGATTGATGTATAGGTACTGTTCGGGGTTGTGACGCTGAAACTCATGTTCATCTGGGATGGTGCCATCAGGTTGTTCTTTGTGAATATGCAGACAAATACAGTCATGCGCAGGGCACAAGCGATCCCCATAGCCCATATCGATCAAGCGCTTTAACGTTACCGTGCGCATGTGTGGCGACACCAAACGACCCGGGTAGCGGTCCAATCCGAGATAGCATCCCTGATCGAGGATCCATTCCAAGTATTCTGTATCGGTCGTGTCGTTGGAGTGATCAATCTTAACTTTTGTGAGATCGACACCCTCCTCCTTAAAGATCTTGATCTGTTGCCGCGCTACATGACCGGTCGGATATGAGTGCACCATGATCGGCACGCCTGTTTCCTTGTGTGCACGTGCAACCGCTCTTGCCATCACCTCTAACATCGGCGTGACCCCTTCGAAATCCGCCGCACACTTTAATAGGCCGGCCTTGATATCTGTGCCTCTGAAGCCTTCCGTTAGATCCTTGATAAACTCTTTTGCCATCTGATTCGGACCGACGCCGTGCAAAAAGCGCGGCACATCTAGCCACCAACCCGTAACGTTGATGATATTAACTCCGGAACCCTCGGCGACCGTGTGCAATAACTGTGCTTTGCGGCCGAGATCAAAAGTGGTCGCATCGACGATCGTATCTATGCCTTCCGCTTTTGCGGATTTTAAAGTCGCAATCGCTCGTTCTTCCCTATCCGGACCGAGCAAATCAGGGTAACTATCGATCAATCCGCTAGCACACACCATCACGTGCTCATGCATCAACGTAAAACCAAGATCATCCCCGCTTAGCGGTCCCAGAACGCTATTTACCTGTCCCATCCCTTCTCCCAATTTGAAACGCCCGCTTCTATCCTACCGGAAATATTGGCAAGATTACGGCGCGACAAATTCTATACGCAGTTTAAGAGGGGAGAGAACATGGCACATCCCATGAGTGGGAAGGCGGCGATTTGTGGCTTGGGCATGACTGAGATGGGGCGGGTGTATAAATCCGCGAGCGATCTCGCGGTAGAAGCCGTCCACCTTGCACTTAAAGACGCAGGGTTGGATAAGTCACAAGTAGATGGACTACTGATCAATTCTGGCGCCACCAGAGGGATTAATATCGGTCTGCATCAGAAGCTCGGCCTACAGGAATTGAATGTACTCACATACATGCAAGGCTATGGCTCAAGCGCGGGACAGATGATTCAGTACGCATCTATGGCGGTCGAAAACGGCATGGCTGACTATATCGTCTGTGTCTTTGCCGATGATCCGCTCAAAGAAGGTAAACGTACGGGCGATAGTTATGCTAATCGTGCACGACCTGACGCGATGGCCGCGCTCTACCCAATCTACGGCTTTGCTGGTGCGATCCCGATGTACGCCATGGGTGCACAACGGCATATGGACACATTCGGCACAACACAATCACAGCTCGGCCAAATCGCCGTATCTCAAAGAGAGTGGGCTGCGTTCAACGATCAGGCGACCATGCGCAAACCGATGACGTTGGAGGACTATCACGCCTCGCCGTGGGTGGTAGAACCTTTCCATATCGTCGACTGCTGCCTCGTGTCCAACGGTGGTGTTGCAGTGATCGTCACTACCGCAGATCGCGCCAAAGATCTTAAACAACCACCTGTTTATATCCGCGGGTGGGCTCAGCAACATAACCACGATACAGGTAGAGCAGGCCACGACCCCCTTCTCTACGGACCGGGGGCAAAGGCCGGACCCAGAGCCTTTGCCATGGCGGATGCGAGCATCGACGACATCACACAATGCCAAATTTATGACTGCTACACCTACACAGTCCTCGCCACACTCGAGGATTACGGTTTCTGCGCCAAAGGCGAAGGCGGGCCCTTTGTCGAGGATGGCAAGCTAGGTCCTGGTGGCTCTCTCCCCACCAACACCGGTGGTGGAGAGCTTTCGTCGTTCTACATGTGGGGTATGACACCGATCACGGAGGCAGTCATTCAGGGGCGAGGCCAGGGTGGCGCGCGCCAGGCACCTAACGACCTGATATTAACTACTGGCAATGGTGGCGTGATGAACTATCACGCGACCCTGCTGCTATCACCACACGCTGCTTGAGGGATAAAGATGAGTGATCAAACTTGGATTCCAGAGCCTTCCCCACAAACGGCCGAATTTTTCAACGGCGCGCGCGAAGGCAAATTGCGACTACAGAAGTGTACCGCCTGTGATACTTGGGGATTTCCACCGATGTCTGTCTGCACGAACTGCGGCTCGGATGACATAGATTGGGCCACCGCCTCTGGTGCCGGGACCGTTTATAGTCACGGCCGCCTACAGCGCGCATATCACCCTCGGCATGCGGATCGACTACCTCTGGTACTCGCCCAGGTTGATATACCTGAAGGGATACGCTTGATGACTAACCTCATCGATGTTGCTCCTGAAGATGTCAAAGTGGGCGACGCCGTCATCGCGAGTTTCGAGACCTTTCCCGACGGTGGTGTGCTCCCCGTCTTTTCTCCTCCTAAAGAATAGGAACAACCATGCCTAGACTAGATCGTAAAACCTATGAAGAACTCACTCCCGAACAGCAAGTGGCATTTGACAAAGTTGTCTCCGACCGGCCAGTAAAACCGAAGGACGGTCACATTGGTGGACCCTTTGACGTCTGGATCCGAAACCCAGAGATGGGACAAAGATTGGTGGGTCTTGGCGGGTTTTTTCGCTTCCGCACGTCGGTTGATCGTCGCTATGTAGAACTGGCCATCCTTGTAACCGGGCAATTCTGGCAGGCTCAGTTTGAGTGGTGGGCACACGAGCCCATGGCTCGGGATGCTGGCGTTCCCGAAGATATTATCCAAGCCATCAAGGTGGGTGATACCCCAACGCTCGAAGATGCGGGTGACAAGGCCGCGTTTGCACTCGCCAATGAGATACATAACTCTCACAAGCTAACCGACGCAACCTTCAGTGCCGCGCGAGAACAATTTGGCGAAACTGGCGTTGCCGAGCTGATCGGTCTCTGTGGATTCTACGGCTTAGTCTCGATGACACTGAATGGTTTCGATGTCGATCTACCTGAGGGTGCTAAGGCTCCTTTTTAAAAAGGTCAATGATCAATGACAGCGTTATCTGGAATTACAGTCGTCGATGTTTCGGGGAGCATCGGCACAAGCTACTGCGCCAAACTTTTCGCCGACTACGGCGCAACCGTCATCAATCTCGAACCAGGCACGGGCTTCAAGACCCGGACAGAACCGCCTTTCACACCAGATGGTCCTGACGGAGAAACCAGCGCGCTACACGCATACCTGAACACCAACAAACACAGCGTTGTCATTGACAAGTTGACCCACACACAATTGGGCACATTATTCGACCAAGCGGACCTTATCTTGGATGATACGAATCCGATTATCGAGCCACCAGCGGATTCGAGTCGAATGACGATCAGCTGGTACGGGGAGACTGGGCCAATGGCAAACTTTGTCGGCACAGACGCTCAGATGTACGCCATGAACGGCATGCTCAGAATGATTGGCAAACCTGATGCAGCACCCTACATACCGACCGGGTATCAAGCACAAATCGTTGGCGGCGCGACTGCCTTCATTGGCGCTATGGGCCAGGTGCTCAGCCGCGAGCTTGGCAATATTGGCAAGGCTCAACAGCTCGAAACAAGCATCTTGGAATCGGTTATGTGTTTCACAGATGTTGGCGTGATATCGGCACACAACACGGGAATTGAGTCTTCTCGGATGGGCGTTAATCGCTTTCCGCCAACCTACCCGTTAGGAGTCTTTCCTTGCAACGACGGTTGGCTTGGGGTCACCGTCCTAACTCCATCGCAATGGCACGCCTTTTGTGAATTGTTGGATCTTCAAGATCTGGCAGAAGTCCCGCTTTTCCAAAGTTCCGTTGGCCGCTTGGAAGCGCGGGACATTATTGAACCTAGATTTACGGAACAGCTTCTTAAACACAGCGCGGAGGACCTGTTCTATCGAGGTCAGAACGCTCGAATTCCACTAGCAAGAGTACCTACAATGGAAGAGCTATTCTTGGTGGACCAATTTGTTAAACGCGACGCTTTTTGCAATGCCGATCTAGGACACACCAAACTCACTGTTCCGTCTACGCCGTTCCGTCTCTATGCGACGCCGCCAACGTTCGGCGGCCCAGTTGCGACACTTGGCGAACACACAGAGACGTACACCCATGGATAGAAGCGCACTCAAGGGTATTCGAGTTGTCGATCTCAGCATGGGTTGGGCTGGCCCATTAGCCGCTCGTCATTTGGCGGACATGGGTGCCGAAGTTATCAAGGTGGAAAGCTGCGAACGCTTTGATTGGTGGCGCAGTTGGGAAGCCACGCCAGAGTGGATTGAGGACGACGGAGCTGAAAAATCTGTCGCCTTTAATATGGTCAATAGAAACAAAAAAAATCTGACTCTGGACCTCGAAGATCCTCGTGGTAGGGAGCTTCTCTTAGACCTGGTCAAAGAGGCCAATGTCGTCGTAGAGAATTACTCAGGTGCCGTGTTGCCCAAGCTCGGACTAAGCTACGAGGTTTTTAAAGCGGTCAATCCAAGAATCATACTTTTGTCGATGCCCGCCTTTGGCGCAGATGGTCCATGGGCAGAATTTCGGGCATACGGATCAACTGTGGAGCAATCCTCCGGTCTTCCTCACCTCAATGGTGAAAAGAATGATCTCCCAACTATGCATCACGTGGCGTACGGTGATGCAATGGGCGGGATAACCGGTGGTGCTGCCTTACTAGTCGCTTTACGGCACCAAGCACGGACCGGTGAAGGACAGTTCGTCGATCTCTCGCAAGTTGAAGGGCTTTTTCCGTTGGGCATCCATGGCATTTTGGCTCAGTCTACCCACGGACAACCGCCGCAACGCAACGGTAACCAGAGTGATCAATTTGCGCCTCACGGTGTCTATCCATGCAGTGGTGACGACAACTGGATCGTCATTCAAGTGGACACAGAAGCACAATGGTCTGCTCTGCAACAAAAGTCCGGCTTAACCTATGGGGACTTAAGGGATCGACTAAGTCGCAACGATGACCTCGACCAAGCCTTATCTGCATGGACCAAGACCCATGACGCTGAGCCGCTTATGCATGAGCTACAGGCACTTGGCGTACCGGCTGCTGCGACCTATCGGGCATCGGCACTCATTAATCACGAACAACTTGCTGCCCGACAATTCTGGCAATGGCGCGAGCGCGCCGTTGTCGGCAACCAACCCAATCCGTCGCCTGCTTATCGGAGTGGTTCATCACCTATCCAAATCAACACCCCAGCGCCAACCTTAGGCGAACACAACCACGAGGTGTTAAATGGAATTCTGAACTTAAGCGCAGCCGCGATCGGCGAACTGGAAGCCGAAGGCATAATCGGCAAAAAGCCGAGAATGCCTTCTAAACGAAAGGACTCGAACTAGTTATCCGCTCGCGGGGCACCCAACGCAACAAGATTGGTCACGAGGTCAGCGCCCGCAGTCATTGGATTGACGCCTTTGTCAATTTTGGCGACCGTCCCGGTCGGATCAATGTAGAACGTCCAACGATTGGCATAGCCTCTTTCCGAGAGAACCCCAAACGCGTCCGAGGCTGTCTTTTCAGGATCTGCAAGAATCGGAAACGTCGCACCATTCTTTTCTGCGAAGCCAGTGTTGTCTTCGATCGAATCGGTGCTCGCCATGAAAAAGCTCACATCGAAGTTCTTTATCTCTTTGTCACTGTCACGCAGCGACTTGCATTCGATGGTTCAGCCCTTTGTGTAGGCTTTTGGAAAAAATGCCACCACAACGTATTGACCTTTCATGTCCGCCAGCGTGTGGGTTTGGCCATCAGATCCGGCCAGCGCGAAATTCGGCGCCGGGTCGCCAACTTCAACCGCGGCACTAACAGCAAAGGCCATGGTCGATGCGACTAAGACCAGTGCGGTGCGTACCACCTTCATAAGGTTCGGCAATGTAATTCCCTCTAATGTAGTAATGGGTGCCATGCAGTTTAGCCTCCTTTCAACTTAGCTTTAAAGCGCCGCATGCCGTTAAGCCAGCGATCGTAGTCGTTGGCTTTACGCTGAAAATAGGTCTCAACCTCCGGATGCGGTAGCACTAAAAAACGTTCGTCGATGATTGCGCTGATACAGGCATCAGCCACGTCTTCCGGCTCAAGCACACCATCCTGAGAAGCCTGATTTGAATTGCGACGCTTGGCACGCTCTTCTTCGGAAGGCAGTTCGGCACCTGAACGCTTGAGTGCGTTCTCCATGATGTTCGTCTTGACGGCTTGTGGGCAGAGTACTGACGCACCGACCCCTTGCTCGGCGTAGTTGATAGAGACCCACTCGGCAAAGGCTACAGCTGCGTGTTTGGACACCGCATAAGGTCCGGAGTCTATTTGCGTTAGAAGGCCAGCCGCAGAGGCGGTACTAAGCAAGTAGCCTCCACCGCGGCTAATCATCCCCGGAATCACCGCCCGGGCAGCAGAGAGGTGCGACCAAGTGTGTACGGTCATCATCTTCTGCCAATCTTCGGTTGATAGCTCCAAACCACCAGACTGACCGTAGCCTGCATTTGATACAAAGATGTCGATCCCACCTATATTGGCCTCGACGTCTGCTACCAAGGCTTCGATAGCGCTTTCATCGCTCACATCTAGCGCGCGTCCGGTCGCTTTGGCGCCGATCATCGCAGCAGTCTCTTCAGCGTTTGCAGCATCTAGGTCAGTAGCGACCACATGACGCGCACCCCGATCAATCATGCGCACTGCTAGGGCTCGGCCTATCCCTGAGCCCGCCCCTGTAATTACCGCAACGCGGTCCGTAATATCCATGTCTTCCCCTTCTAACTAGTCTTGAAAATTCGGTAGCTCTACAACAATCGATACAGGGTAATGATCCGACGCCTGTTTCGCCATCTCACCGGCGTGGATCACCTGCGAGCCCGGTACAACCAAGTCTGCAGTTTCAGGGCTCAGGTAGATGCGGTCAATACGCCTACGCCGCTTCGGCCAGTATGTGGTTGGATTGCGCCCCATCGACTGAAACCAAACTTTGTGCGAATCAACGAAATTGAGTTGACGAATAGGCGCCATCGCATCACTCGAACCCGCGTCGTTAAAGTCACCCATAAGTAAGACGTAGGCGTCAGGATGCTCATCCCGAAAATCTACAATCAGCCGGGTCACCGTTCGCGCTTCGGCCTCTCGAAGTTCGTCTGAGCCAACATCAGCCCAGGGCGGCGACCACTTACTTTTTAGGTGCACGGTATAAAATGCGAATCGTAAACCAGCAATTTCACAATCCACACGCAACAAGTCCCGCTGTAAATACAAATCTGACTTTTTCGCAGCGACCGCATCTTCCTCGTTCAAAAAACCGCGGAGCCGCGTGCCAAGACGGTCATAGAGTGGCGCGCTTTTATGACTCGTAAGCGTGCAGGGTAAACGACACAACGTGCCCAAATGAATCGAACGGTTGCTGTTGCCTTCCAGTAGTCCAACCTGCTCATACGGCCTTTCTAGGCGGTCGTTGAGGTGCTTTAGCACACCCAACGAGCCAACCTCTTGAAGCAAGACGATATCGGCATCAACCAGTTGGATCATACGCGCGAGCGCACGTATCCCAGCATTAGGTTTCGCCTCAGGACCGTCACCAAATAGATTTTCGACGTTGTAGGTAGCAACTCGAATTTGCATGTCGTTCTCAAAATTCAAGTTGTCATGATCCCACAGTTTCCTAGACAATCTAACGCTGCATAAATAGGACACGGGGATGAGAGATATGGCCGAAGCAGTAGATCTAGAGGCAGACTTATTTGAACTTGCGATGTCGGCTGAAGCTCAGCCGCTCATGGATGCTGTAAAAAAGCACATCGTAGACAACGTTGACCCAATTACAGAAGAGTTCTACGCGCTCCAGAACGACAAAGAAGATCGTTGGACGTGGCACCCGCGCCAACTAGAGCTTTTAGACAGCGCTAAGGCCAAAGCCAAGGAAGCTGGTCTCTGGAATTTTTTCCTACCAGATGCCGACACTGGTGAGGGTCTTTCCAATCTAGATTATGCCTACCTCGCAGTTGAGTTGGGTAAGTCGCCACTTGCATCAGAGAGTCTAAATTGTAGTGCCCCAGATACGGGCAACATGGAAGTACTGGAACGAGTTGGAACGCCTGAACAAAAAGAGCAGTGGCTGAAGCCCCTCCTAAATGGAGAGATACGCTCAGCCTACGCGATGACAGAGCCCGCGCTGCCTTCGTCAGACGCGAAGAATATTAGTACTTCAGCCGTCCTTGACGGTGACGAGTGGGTGATCAACGGCGAGAAGTACTACATCTCAGGCGCTGGAGATCCACGCTGTAAGATCATGATTACCATGGTAAAAACTGATCCCAATGCGCCTGCAAGTCGCCAACAGTCACAGATCTTAGTGCCAACGGACACACCCGGAGTCGAGATGATCGGCGGTATGCAAGTTTTCGGCAAAGATCACGCTCCGCGCGGCCATATGCACATCGCATTTCGTGACGTGCGAGTCCCGAAAGAGAACATTCTGCTAGGTGAAGGACGTGGCTTTGAGATTTCCCAAGTTCGCCTCGGTCCTGGCCGCATCCACCACTGCATGCGCTCGATCGGCAAGGCTGAACGGGCTCTTGAACTTATGGTCAAGCGAGCAGGAACGCGAGTTGCCTTTGGTAAACCCATCGCCAAACTGGGTAAGAACCTAGAGGTCATCAGTCGCTGCCGCATCGAGATCAATGGCATGCGTCTCGCGGTTCTTCAAGCGGCTAAGGCAATGGATGTCTTGGGTAACAAAGAAGCGCGAGTTTACGTCAGCGCGGTCAAAGCGATGGTGCCAGAGAAGGTTTGTGAGATCATCGATGCTGCGATCCAAATGCACGGTGCGACCGGTGTTTCCCAGTGGACACCACTGGCGGACCTATACACCGATATGCGCCACCTTCGTTTTGCAGACGGACCTGATGAGGTCCATCACATGGTCGTAGGTCGCGCAGAATTACAACGTTACGACCTCTGGTAGAGCCTCCATGGACGCCAGGCCCAGTGAACTTCACCAGGCTTGGCGAGTCCAAAGTTAAGACAGAGGAGAGGTGACGAACGCGGTATGAAGTATTTTCTGCATAGCACCATCATGGCACTCGCCACACTGCTAAGTGCCTGCGGCGGAGGTGGCGGTGGTGGTGGCGGCGCAAACAACAACCCTCCTCCCCCTCCACCCCCACCCGCTCAGACTGATTTCCAAGCTGGCATATTTCGCAGCGCTAGTCTCTATGAAGACATGTGCCTGATACCGAGAGCGGGCACCAGCGATACACAGGGTACAACCGAAGACGAAAACAACTGGTTGCGCTCCTGGAGCAACGATCTCTATCTGTGGTACGACGAGATTACAGATGCGGACCCTGCCGCGCATACGACACCAGATTACTTCGATCTGATGAAGACTTTTGCAACCACACCAAGCGGTTCGCCCAAAGATAACTTCCATTTCACACAAGACACTGCTGAATACCAACAACTCGTTCAATCGGGCGTGCAGGCGCAATACGGCGCGGACTGGGATCTTCTTTCTGCCTCCCCACCACGCGAAGCGCTATTCGTCTATGTGCAAGCCGGGACTCCAGCTGCTGCAGCTGGAGTAGAACGTGGCGACCGCATTCTCCAAATCGATGGCGAAGATTTTATCAACGGCAACAATGTCCCCGTTCTCAATGATGGTCTATTCCCGGATGATGGGGACACACACGAATTTGTGATCTCAAGCTTTGATGGCACAAATGAGCGAACGGTGACGATGACCGCCGAGGAAATAACCATTGCCCCGGTCCCACTGACGGATACTTTCCCAACTCCTCAAGGTCCGGTCGGCTACCTGTATCTTGTTTCTTATCTCGGGACTACGGAAGAAGCACTGATCGATGCATTCAACGCATTCGATGCTGCAGGCGTAACCGAACTCGTCCTTGACGTTCGCTACAACAACGGCGGGTTGCTCGATATAGCTAACCAACTTGCCTTTATGATTGCCGGTCCAGCCGCCGCACAGGGTAGAGTTTTCGACGAACTTATTTTCAACGACAAGCATCTCAGCACAAATCCGGTTACAGGTGCCGCATTAGCGCCAAAGAACTTCATCACAACGACACAAGGTTTTTCTGTCCCGGCCGGTAATGCTTTGCCCTCTCTGAACCTTTCCCGTGTGTATCTACTTGTTGGACCCGGCACCGCATCCGCTAATGAATCCATCATCAACGGGCTGCTTGGAATCGACTTTGACGTGATCTTGGTAGGCGATCGAACGACCGGAAAACCCTTTGGCTTTTACCCAACCGACAATTGCGGAACCACCTACTTCTCGGTCCAATTCCAAACAGTTAACGAAAAAGGTTTTGGCGATTTTTCCGATGGGTTTGTACCTACTGAAACACCAACACTCGCGCACGAAGTGCAAGGATGTCCAGTCAATGATGACTTCGGTTCGGAACTGGGAGAAGTCACTGAAGCACGTCTCGCCACCGCTCTAGGGTTGATAGACAATCTCGATTGCGCCGCTGCAACACCTGTGGTCAGTGCACCACCCACATTGGGCAGACGAGTGATTTCAGGCGCAATTCCCGAAAATTCTGTCCGCGCACAAACTTTCTGGCCCGGGACAATTCTTAGATAGAGCGGACGTCAAAGTACACACGGACTGCGTTCCCAGCCGAGATCGCGAGCTAACGGAATGTATGAACAAGTTCGAGGAAATCTTCATAAGCCGCCATTCCCTTAGGCTCACCTGACTGTCCAGTCTTCGCTAGGATCAATTCGTCAGCAATACCCTCATAAGCCCGAACTCTGGCCACACACTCTTCAAGATTGCCCGTTATCGTCATCGTGTCGATCACCTCGTCCGGAACTAGTTCCATAGCTTCACGCAGTCGACCTGCGGGCATGAGCTCCGTCGCCTTGTCAGCAAAATCACTAAAGCCAAGTTGCCTAAGTTGCGAGTCGTAGTAGGGGTGCGGGATCGGATGGTAGAGTTTGCAAATGGATTTTCGCGTGGACTCGCGCGCCTTTTCTGAATCTTGGTTAATGCTCACAGTGGCTGCAACTGGAAACGCGAGGCTGTCCGGGTCTCGGTCTGCAGCTTCAGCACCCTCTCTCGCGTTTGGCCGCACAATATCTCGAACAAACTCGATCGAAGACATAATACCAACGGCCACGCCATCTGAAACCTCTCCCGCGAGTCTGACCATTTTAGGTCCTGACGCTGACAGGTATACCGGCAGCGACGGCGTTGCCGGATCCCACGTCGCACGCCAACGTATGCGGTGCACATCACCTTGGTAACGGACGCGCTCCGCAGCGCCACCATTAACAACCGCGCGAACAATTGTCATGAAATCACGCATTTTTGCGCGCGACCTGCTTGAATCAATGCCCATGTACAGATCGTTAAAGTGCAAGTTTCCTGTACCAACCCCAAGCACGAATCGCCCACCACTGATTTCATTGAGGTCGCGGGCTTCAATACCCGTCATCCAAGGTTCGCGAGCGTAGGCGTTCACAATGTAGGTACCAATTCGTGCCCTTTCGGTAGCACCAATGACTGCCGCCGCTGTCACCGTAGCGCTCCGACCAGCATCCACGGTGTAAAGCGAGTGGATGCCCGCCTTTTCGGCTTCTGCCGCCAGCGTAGTCATTGTGCCGATAGAGTCTTCAAACCCTAGCATCATCCCTATTTTCATCTCTTTACCTTGTTAGCTCTTGTTAGCTCTTGTGAATTAGATTCTAGCAGGCACGACGGGGCGAGAAATTTGCCTGTGCTCCACGACAGCGCGGACAAACTTCAGAATCTGCCGGCTTGTAAAGTGCCGCGACGGTTCGAGTTGACCGTCATTCGTCGTCCCGAGTTGGGAACCATCTGGGTTAAAAAAGACTGCGACGGGAATCCCATTCGACACCGTCACACCCAGCTCTTCAGCAAGCACCAAGTTCCGATCTTTTCTACCTACATCAATCGTCACAAAGTCCATGTGATCTTCCAAATAAGTTGCGACCTCAGAGCTATGCAAATTGTCATGCAAATTTCGGCAGTCCGGACACCACTCAGCACCAAAAACGACCATCAAGTAACGGCCATTACTCGTCGCTAACTGCTGAGCATATACCAGGGCTCCTCGCGCATCAGCGCGCGGGTCGTAGCGAATCTCTGGTTCTGGTTTAGCGCAGCCGTAAATGGTGAGCAACAACAGACAGCTGGTCAGCAATTTCAGCGATGGTGGATTCACGCCTATGCCGCCAGAGCAAGTTCTGGGAACTTGTTAGCGCTACGAACGCCCCACTCAGATCTAAGTTCTTCAAGATCACGGTGGTACGTGCTGGCCCAATCAACGCCAACAAGGCACCGCGCTTGTTGGCCCATCTCATACCCTTCGACGAACGCGCGCGTATATGCCGCCAGTGCATCTCGATCACTCCAGACCGTTTTTAGCGCCAATATCGAGGTAAAAAAGGCAATGAACGAAAATTTCGGCATCTGACCCATATAGAAGCCCGCGACCCCGAACTCACCTTCTAAATCGTAATAAAAACCGGTCAACAAATGCCACAGATCATGGGTCTCATAGGTATACGCCATCAGCCAATCCGCATCAGTCTCTGACGGCATTTTTTCTACGAGATTCGGATCAATACCGCGTTCCGTCGCAAACCGAGCATACGTGTGCCCAACAGAATCTACAGGCAGTGCTGCTAAAGCTGCCAGGTCAACTTCAGGAAGCCTTGCTCGCATTTGCATGAGCTGTTTCGCTTCAGCGCTATTGTCGCTGACCTCTTGCGCCAACAAATCCCACCGCGCGATTTTTTTGCCCCATCGAGATCGGTTGAAGGCAAATTGTACAATTGCCACTTCTTCTAAGTTGGCATCCGGTTCGTTTTCTCTAGCAACGCGCCACAGTGCAAGCCCCGCGCGAAAGGGATTTCTCGGCTTATAACTGTATCTGGTCATTTGCTGCTTCCTCTATAGCACTGCCAACTTCGGACAAACAAACGTTACGCCTATCTAAAAAAGACAGCAACGAAGCGACATTCTGGGGTTAGTCAAAAAAAATTTGGCTTAGTCAAACAAGTCGTTGGGGAAATCCTTGCTTGCAGAGAGTTGCCAGTCAGGTTGTCTTTTCTCTAGGAAGGACACCACCCCCTCGACTGCATCCGGTTGTGTCGCCACCCAATCGAACAACGGCTCTTCCCGGGCGCGCATTTCCTCCACACCCATACCCTGCCAAAGTAATCGTTTCGTGATCGCCATCGAGACGGGTGCGCTTAGTTGGGCCATCTCACTCGCACGTGCAATAGCAACCTCAATCACTTGCTCCACCGGAAGCGATAGCGAAACGAGGCCCAATATCGCGGCTTCTGGCCCCAAGACCGGTCTTCCGCTGAGGAGAAGATCGGATGCATTGGACAACCCGACCACATTCGGCAATACAGCATGGCAACCAAGTTCCGGTAACATACCGCGACGGGCGAATACAAAAGCAATTTTTGCCGTATCAGCGGCAATACGCATATCGCATGCAAGCGCATAGGTCGCACCAACGCCAACAGCATGGCCGTTGATCGCCGCAATAACGGGTTTTGGAATTTCCCAAGGTAAAACTCTGGGCGTGCGCGCCGCAACGTCGTCTTCACCCCCGCGCGCAGTGCCGCCTTCAGCAAAAGTGTCACCGCCACCACTCAGATCAGCACCTGCACAGAACGCGCGACCCGAACCGGTTATGACAACCGCGCCAACATCATCATTATCCCTAGCCCACGCCAAGGCAGAATCAAGGCCTTGGCAGAGTGGACCATTCCAAGCATTCATTACATCTGGGCGGTTTAGCGTAATGACCCCGACACCATCGCGAACTTCCCTTAAAACTGGTTCTGACATTTCTGAAGTTATCCTATTTTCTTTTTCGTGCCCACGACTCGGCTAATTAACCACTTCACCCAGCCTACTACTGTAAACAGGAGAGCAAAGATAAACAGAATCTGCTTCAAGCTAGTTAGCACCGCCTTAGTACTGAGGAGGTCAGCTAGATCTGTCAACGCGAGAATCTGCACAATCCCTTCGATCAGATCAACCGGCACGAGTATGAATACAGTCCAAGCCAAGTAACGGCCGAAGGACGGATAAAACTTGATTGCCGACCCAATAAAAAGTGCCCCATATGCCGCTGGATACGCAACGTCTAGCGTCCCAGTTAGCCATGCATGCATAGCCCTTTGCGCCTCAGACATACCAACCAACACATCTCGAGTTTGGTCAGGATCCGCTATTGAATCGAGAAGCGTGCCGCCGACGCTCCCAGCAACAAGCTGGAAAACGAAGGTAATGGCCACCGTCGCGACGAAGCTAATCCAAAGTACCCCGGTCTCGCTCAGTTTTTCGACTAGACTCATTCCGTTTCCTCGATTTGCATCGGATGTAGCCAATAGTGAACCCGAGACGGATGCAATTCACAAGCTGCTGTACGGCACATGAGCCACGCAAGCCAAACTTCAACTAACGACTATACTCAAACAATTCGGTCATAAATGAAGCGTTGCGGAACCAACGCGATGTTTCTGTTGTCCGAGCAGAAGGACAAACAGGAGCGTGCATGAAAGCTAGTGATCTTTTCGTTAAGTGCCTTGAGCAAGAGAACATCGAATACATATTTGGCGTTCCTGGAGAGGAAAATGCCGATTTCATGATGTCGTTGGAAGAAACTGACAAAATACGTTTCATTCTCACTCGCCACGAACAAGGCGCAGCCTTTATGGCGGAAATCTACGGTCGCCTAACCGGCAATCCAGCTGGTTGTTTGGGCACGCTTGGACCCGGTGCTTCAAATCTGATTACAGGGGTTGCTGACGGTAATATGGATCGCGCACCTATGCTGGTGCTTACCGGACAAGGCTCCACCCAACGTCTGCACAAAGAATCCCACCAGGTTATGGACGTCGTGGCGATGTTTGAGCCTGTGACAAAATGGGCTGAAACAGTGCGTCACCCAGACACTATTCCAGAAATCATACGTAAAGCCGTACGCCTATCTCGAACCGAAAAGCCAGGTGCAGTGCACATCGAGCTTGCTGAAGACTTAGCGAAACTTGACACCGACGCCACACCCATCGAACCAGTTCGCTTTCGTCGCCCAGTGCCGGATGACAAAATCGTCAACCGAGCCATAGACCTAATCACTTCTGCAAAAAAACCCGTGATCATCGCCGGTAATGGCTGCATCCGCCGCCGGGCCAGCGAACAGCTGCGGACTCTATGCGAAACAACAGGCATTGGTGTCATCAGCACGATGATGGCCAAAGGTGCGGTCGACATGGATGCGGACTATTGCCTCTACACCGTTGGACTTGGTAGTAAAGACCGAATGAACTTGGTCATCGATGAAGCAGACCTAGTGATCACTCTAGGTTTCGACATGGTTGAGTACCATCCGAGCCTTTGGAATCCAAAGAAAGACAAAACCATCATCCACGCAGACTTTCTACCGACCGAAATTGACGAGCACTACCATCCTAAAGTTGAGGTCGTTGGCGATCTCGCTCATTTCTTATGGATGCTCAACGAACAAGCAAGTTCCTGGCAGACCGACTATAGCTTTGACCATCAACACGATGCGCGATCTGCAATGACAGGCGATCTAACGGAGTACGCAACCGATAGCCAAAGTGGCAAGATTCGCCCGCAAAAGGCACTCTGGGACTGTCGTCAGGTAATGGGACCCAATGACGTCCTCTTGTCTGATGTGGGTGCGCACAAAATGTGGATTGCACGCCATTATCACTGTCACGAACCTAACACTTGTTTGATTCCCAACGGTTTCTGTTCCATGGGTTTCGCTCTTCCTGGCGCGATCGCTGCAAGCTTAGTCCACCCGGACAATCGAATTCTTGGGATCTGTGGCGATGCTGGATTCCTCATGAACGTTCAGGAAATGGAGACAGCCAAGCGTCTCAACAGCAACATAGTGATCATGGTATGGGAGGACAACCAATACGGCTTAATCGCTTGGAAACAGGAAAACGAATTTGGTCGTCATACTGACCTAAGCTTCGGTAATCCCGAATGGATGGGACTTGCCACAAGTTTTGGTTGGTCAGGACACTTCTGTAGCGAGAGCTCCGAACTTCAAAACACCCTCGAAAAAGCCTTTCAAGAAGACGGACCAAGTTTGGTTGTCATCCCGATAGACTATCGAGAGAACAAACTGCTTACGCAAAAATTGGGCGAGATCACCGCAACCATCTAAAGCGCGTACTAGACCTCTAAACAGGCCCGTTCTATCCTCCTGATCAGGAATCTTGATCGGGGGGAACATGGTTTTTGAACTAACTATAAAAGTGCTAAGGCCGCATGCACCGCGAACCAACAGAGGTGGCGTGTAATGCCAACCTCGTTATTGGCGGTCATGGCGGATGGGATCGGAGATCTGACCCTCATGAGCGATGAGTGGGTGGACGCCGCAAAGTCCATCCTCGAGCAAGAAGTCGAAAAGTACAGAACTCATTTAAGTCCCAACGATACCTTTACGCTCTGCGAGGTGGCCAAGAATCCCCCAGCCTACCTCAAGGTAGGAAGTCAGCTTTCGTGGTGGGCGAAGATTTCTGGACACGAAGTCGAAGTTGGTACCGGGGAGCTGGGCGAGGAAGATTGCGACTTCAAGGCATCTGCCGACCATTCAATCCTGTCAAACATTGCCAGAATTCAGTACACGGGAAACGATCCTGATCTCGTGGCTGATGCTCTCGCCCGATTGCAAAGTCTAACCCGATGGCAAATTCATGGCGCTATGCCGGAACACCCAGCTCTTGCGGCGATCTTGAGGGATCTCCATGACAATGTCGGCGCCCGCACGATGCCTCGATTCGTCTTCATGACGCCAGAATGGGTGACCTGTGCACGACACATACTCACTAACCGAGCGAAGCTCCCGAAGTACGCATCAGATTTCTTTGACGTCGAATACACGTTCTCTGAAGAATTTACAGAGACGCCACCATACGCCTTCCCGAATGGCGAACACGGAGGCTTTTGGGTTCACTGCGAGCAAGGTAGTCTGACCGTCGGCGCAGGCCCGCTTCCCGACCGACTAGAACCAGCCGATATGCTGACCAAGGGGTGTTACACGCCTGTCGTCCCAGTCGGGCGCACCGTAAACGCCGCAATGGATCAAGACGCCATGTCTGCGCAAAAGCAATACAGCAAACTGGCATTCCAACCCGATCCAGATACCGGACTAAACCCAGTAGAACAGAGTTCACCGTCCGGCAACGCGACCATGCCAGAAGTCCTTGCCCGCATTTTCGTGCCGCTGCATGATGAACTTTCGAAGCGTACATCGGGCGAGCTGCCAGCAGATTACATGACGGTAAAGACAGAATGGGCAGCACCACAATCCTTCGACAGAAGCGCGCACTATGATGCTAGTTGGCTGCGCTATGACAAAGTTGATATCTATGGCAATCCGCGAGGCTAGTTAATGATCCCTTATATAGAGCGAACCAAGAATTATTACGCCATGCAGGGCTATCCTGCCTATCAGTGGGCGAACCACGAAACCACGCCCTTTCAATCAATGGCGAAACCCCTGCGAGAATCAACACTCGCGTTACTGACCACAGCAGCCCCTTTTCAAGCCGAGCTGCCTGATCAAGGTCCCGGCGCAAAATACAACGCAGACGCGAAGTTCTATGAGGTCTACACAAAGCCAATAGATCCTGTACCAGACCTGCGGATCTCCCACATCGGTTACGACCGCAAACACTGCGAAGCAAAAGATCCACGCACTTGGCTTCCGGTAGATGCACTTAAGTCCACGGAAAGTGAAGGCATCGTCGGCCAAATTGCTAATGAGTTGGTTGGCATCCCAACGAATCGATCGCAGCGCGTGACCCTTGAGCAAGACGCACCAAACGCGTTGGCTCATGTCCAGCGATTGAACGCCGATGTCGCATTGCTCGTACCCACCTGACCTGTCTGTCATCAATCGGTCAGTTTGATCGCAAGATACCTAGAGGAACGAGGCGTCCCAACCGTCATCATGGGTGCAGCAAAGGACATTGTGGAACAGTGTGCTGTCCCAAGATTTTGGTTCAGTGACTTTCCCCTTGGACACAGCGCCGGTAAGCCCTTCGATGAGAGTTCTCAGCAGGAGACAATTCGTGGCGCTTTGAGCCTATTCGACTCGGCAACTCGCGCCAACATTACTGAACAATCGCCACAAGTCTGGGCACCAGATGACGCCTGGAAGTCAGACTTTATGGATGTTGGTGCTTTGTCGCCCGAACTTGTCGAAAAGTTGAAAAAGGATCACGAACGTACCCGAGCGCTGAAAGCCGGTCAAAGCTAAGTCTCGAGCCGACACGCGCCTTGATACGCGACTTCTCTCTGAATTAGTTGTTGCAACCGACCGCTCACCTGTTTTATATTTCAATTATTGTTTAACTATTGATTTAAAAATTATGGAAGTGGAACGCGTTGTTAGCGCATTGAGTGCTCTAGCCCAGGAAACCCGCCTGCAAGTATTTCGAGAACTCGTGAAAGAGCATGTCCCTTCGGGGGAAAGTTGCGCATCAGGTTGCACGAGCGTCGGTGGCGGCCTGGCCGCAGGTGAACTCGCCAAGCGGCTCGGTGTCAGCGCGTCCTCCCTTTCATTCCATCTGAAAGAAATGCAATGGAACGAATTGGTCTCATCTCGTAAGGAAGGCCGCTCCGTAATTTATTCAGCTAACCTTCCAGCAATGCAGGGCCTGTTAGCGTACTTGTTAGAAGATTGTTGTGGTGGGGCTTGTGGCGCCGCCCAATGGAAAACATAAATTGTATATAGGAGAACTCTCATGAAAAGACTACACGTTAGCTTCAATGTCGAGGACCTCGACAAATCAGTCGCTTTCTATTCAACCCTCTTTCAAGCAACCCCGACGGTCTTGAAAGATGACTACGCCAAGTGGATGTTAGACGACCCAAGGGTCAACTTTGTCTTGGAAGGTGGTGGTGGATCTCCTGGCTTTGGCCATGCTGGTATCCAGGCTGAAGATGAAACTGAGCTCGACGCCGTATTCGAAAGTATGAAGTCAGCCGAGGCACCCTACCTATCGGAAGGCGTGACAAACTGCTGTTACGCCAAATCCGAAAAAAGTTGGACGGCTGACCCTGACGGAGTGATGTGGGAAGCTTTCTACACCTTTCATCAGTCTGATGAGCGAGGCTCACCTAACCTCACTGCCGACGAAGTTGTAGAACTAACTAATGACCCGCAAGCAACTGGTGGTTGTGCGGGTGGCGGCTGCTGCTAAATCGACAGGTCGTTGAGCGTGTAGTCTTTTAATACATGCTCAACGACTTCTGGGCAGAACCGGTACTCCGACTCACGACCTGCGAACGGCGCGTAGGTATAACGCTTCTCATCAGGATAGAAATTCGCCCGGGCATCGATGGCAACTTGGATGACACTAGAACGAGCATCGACGCGCTCCTCGTCATATACAACTTCAGATTCTTGGCCCAACACACCCCGAGCACCTAAGACAGAAGTTAGCCGGTGAAATCCGAACGTCACCGATATGCGGATGTTGGGTGAGCTGTTCGCGAATGAGCAATGGAGTACCTGCCGATTCGCTATCGTGACATCTCCTGGATTACACAATAAAGGCACAGCACCGGGAAGTCTTTCTGACCCGCCGTTATCAGCCACCCGTTGCTTGATGTCTATTTTGCCGAGTTTGTGTGTTCCAGGCATCACCCAGAGACAGTTGTATGGTGTGCACTCATACAATTGCACTTGAAAATTAAATCCGTGAATTCCCTCATCCCATTGCGGCGAGTTCCAATGGGTTAGTCCATCTTGATGCCATGCGACAGAACCGCCTAGCCCTGCTTGCTTAACGAAGGTAGCGTCATTGAAAGGTACAAAATCGGGACCATTGATACCCTCTGCAACCGTTAGGATGTCCGCGTGGCCATAGAGGCGTAACGCCGCATCACTCAGTTGGCACATGCTGCCAATCAGAAAAGGCACTTTTTTTGGTGCATCGGTCGCTGGCGTTGGCTGATCCATTTGGGTTTGGTGTCGCCCGCCCAGTAGCTCAGTGCCACCCCAAGGATCCGATAGCGGTTTGATCATACTGTAGGGTCGTCGCGCGAAATCTATCCCAAGGGCAGGACGCCCGTACAGATCGATGTCCGCACTATTGTCTACCGGGGCACGATCAAGAATATAGTCATAGTCGTGGCGTAACAGGCTAATTTCGTTCTCGGCGACTAATCCTTCGAACACGTAGAAGCCATGTTCCCAATAGGCATCGAGAATGTCCTGTGCGAGCTTACCGTTAGCATCGAAACGTATTGGGCCTCTATTGCCAAGCGAGTGAGCTCTGTCGGTACCGGCGCCCACATACTCACGCATCGCCTCATTGTGCTTTTTGGCGCTAAGTGGACTAGCCATCTGTTAGATTCCAACGAACACCGCAGATATCCACGCGGTCCTCATTAACATAACAATTTCGTTTCTTCGCGTGCTCCAAGACATAGTCCCGGTCAGCCACCTTTATGTCTAAACCACCGAGCCCTGGGCCGCGCCCGTCCTCTTCCATAACAAAACGGATCATGACATTGTTAAGCTCCATTGCGAGCTCCGAACCATCCCTCGAGACAGGAAGTCCAGCAACCGTACCCCATAGCTCGGCAAGCCCAACAGGATCTGGACTCTGCAGTTCCACACCTGTGTAGTCGACCGTGACGTCCTGTTTCACCTTTTCTTCCCAGCCGAGACCACCGACTGGATGCCAATATCCTTCAAAGTCGTTGTACTGATCAGATTCGATTTCAAAGAAAGCCGCTTTTAGATCGCCGGGATGCAGCTGACATAGGTTCCAATCGCCACGCTGAGCTTCGTGCGCTACGCGTACACCATTATCAAGCGCATTCTGTCGGATTTGTTGCTGGGATTCGGCGGAGTCTGCTTGCGTAATGACCATATACCCACCATCACCTTGGCGACGATCAAGGTAGCGTCCTACGGCCGTATTTTCCTCTACGGGTGCCACCACCTCTAAGAAATTTAGCCCGATCGGCATTAGCGTATTCTCAAGACCAAATACGCCAACTCCTGGATCTACATAACATCGATTGATACCGAGAATATCCGTCAAATCTTCGAGCACCGGCTCAAGCTCTTTCGCCACTAAGCAAGTCTGTCTTAACTGTATAGTCATCGAATTCCCCCTACCCTATTTTGCCATCGGAAAACTTAGGCTCTTCCCACCAAGGGAAAAATTCTGGCAGGTCCGTACTCACTTTGCCAGGGAAGTTCGCATCACGCTTTTCTAGAAAGGCATTGATACCTTCTTTCGCATCCGGTGATGTTGCCAGGGCATTGATACCTGCGGTGTCCACCCAGTGCGCATTGATCGGGTCAGGCGCGCCTAGCATCCGCCACATCATATGGCGCAGCACTGTATTGGAAACCTTGGAACTACCTTGCACAAACTCGTTTGCCAGCGCGCGAGCTGCTGGCAGCAGCTCATCTTTAGGATGGACACTTCGAATCAGACCAGCTGCGAGCGCTTCCTCTGCCATAAAAACACGTGCTGAGTAACACCACTCCAGCGCTTTGCTAATGCCCACGAGACGTGGCAAGAACCAGGACGAGCATCCTTCCGGCACAATCCCACGCGCTGCAAAGACGAAGCCCATTTTGGCCCCCTCTGCCGCTATTCGCACACCTGCCGCAAGAGTGAACGTCAAGCCTACGCCGACCGCTGGGCCGTTAAACGCAACGATTATTGGTTTGAGTGATCGGTAAAGGCGACGGCTTAACTCGCCACCCCCATCTCCCATCTCGGTTTCTTCAAGCTTCTCCTCATGCCCTTCCCAGGTCTTTTCACCTGCAGAAAGATCTTGGCCAGCACAAAACCCCCGACCCGCACCGGTCACGATAATCGCGTGGACATCATCATCTGCATCGGCATCGTCGAAAGCCTGCATAAGATCATTGAACATGCTGCCGCTGAATGCATTGAGGATCTCAGGGCGGTTTAACGTGATTGTTAGAATACTGTCTTCGACTTCATAGAGTATCGATTCAAATTTCATTTTTGTGTCCTCCCACGGTCACAGTTGATCTGTTAGTCAATAGATTCGAGCACTTCCCCAACTTGTACAAACAGCTGCTCGAGTTCTGCATCGGTTGAGTCAAACGGGGGACCAAACTGCAGTGTATCGCCACCCCACCGTACATAGTTGTCCTTTTGCCATAGCGCGATACCGGCCTCATATGGCCGAACCGTCGGATCGCTGTCCCGCGGCGCTAGCTGAATCGCGCCCGCCAAGCCGAAATTACGGATATCGACGACATTGCGTGTCCCCTTGAGATCATGAATCAAACGTTGCAGCAATTCTGCTCGATCATTGGCTTGAGCGAAGAGATTTCGATCTTCCATATAGTCTAACGTCGCCATCGCCGCCGCCGCGGCGATCGGATGCGCCGAGTACGTATAGCCATGCGGGAGTTCAATTCCATGGGCAGGTAAGTCGTCCGACATGAACGCTGCATGGATGTCCTCACGAAGCATTACCGCGCCCATCGGAATCAAGCCATTTGTGAGCTGCTTCGCGAGATTGATTATGTCCGGGATGACATTCAGTTTTTCTGCAGCGGTTGCAGCGCCACTACGCCCTAGTCCGGTAATCACTTCGTCAAATATCAGAAGAATTTCATGCTGCGTACAAATTTCGCGTAACCGCTCTAGGTAACCCTGCGGAGGGACAACCACACCACCTGAGCCGGACATGGGTTCTACCAATACCGCGGCGATGTTCGACGCATCGTTGACCGCGATTATGTGCTCTAGGTAATTGGCCAAATGTTCTCCGTACTGCGGCATGCCCTGCGCAAACGCGTTTTCCGGCAGCAAGGTCGATGGTAAGTGATCTGCTTCGACCCCTAACCCGAACTGTTTTCGATTCGGGCCGATGCCACCCAAACTCATGCCACCGAAATTTACGCCATGGTAGCCCTTAGCTCGCCCAATCAGTTTCGTCTTTTCCGGGCGGCCAACCGCTCGCCAGTACGCGCGTGCAATCTTCAGCGACGTGTCCGCCGTCTCGGAGCCGGAGTTGGTAAAGAAGACACGATTTAACTTCCCAGGCATCAACTCACCAAGTCGTTCTGCTAACTGGAAACTCAGTGGATGGCCAAACTGAAAGCTAGGCGCAAAATCCAATTTGGAAAGTTGTGCCGCAATTGCTTCGTTGATCGGCGCGATATTGTGACCAGCTCCCGTACACCACAATCCCGACAAGCTATCGAACACACGTCTGCCGTCATCCGTTGTGAAGTAATGACCATCACCACCAACAATCATTCGAGGGCTAGCTTTGAAAGCGCGGGAAGCCGTAAACGGCATCCAATGCGCATCAAGGTTTAGTTTTGATGTGTCCAACAGGGGATTCCAATATTGACCTATTTCTCCCATTCTAGAGGTCAATTTGAGGGAGCGATAGAATCAAACTAAACAGAGTCACCGTTCTGGCTATCGTGTTTACTTTGAGCCTGAACGCGCAGGCCTCGACTTGTACACCTTCAGCACTGGTTTTGGGGTACTGGCCACCATCTAATGAGATGCTCCGTGCATGGGCCTCTGGTCCGAGCTGGCAGGGTGAGAATTGGCATGCCCTTGGCTACAACGTCTATGCACACTTCCCGGAATTTCCGCCTGATGGCGATCCGAGCAACGATCGCATCGGCGATCCAGGGTCCGTCGGCGTCGGCGACCTCATGGTTGACTACCAACAATCGAGTAGAGATTTCTGGCGTCTCATCAATCAGTACCATCCCGAGATCCTTGTCACAACCAGTCGCGGTGGCGAAATACCTTGGGAACTCGAAGCGCTGGAAGGCGGGCATGGCCGACACATCCAATCGGATCCAGCAAACGATTGGCGCAGCGACGGTAAGGGACACCTCCTACCGAGCAAAGACACAATCCCTCTACGCTCCTGGCGTGCCATATCCACCTTTCGTGCTGGGATTGCGTTGCAATCGCAGCTACCTCTCGAGCGCCTACTGACAGATCTCCGTGGCTTGGAACGGCTGCACGTTGCAATCGATCGAACTGGGACCAGCGGTAATTACCTATCTGGATTTATCGCCCTTCACGGTTTGTATTACAATCGCATCGAACCAAACAACCTATCTGCAGGACACATCCATGTTGGTCGTCATGTTAACGCTGTCGATGCAACCGCCATGATGCACGCAACACTCGATATCATACTGCGCGAATATCCTGCGAAAAAAACATGTCCCAGCGAAACCGACAATTAAGGCTAATAGACTGTGATCCTAGAAAATTCCTTCAGAGAAAAACTTGATGCCGGTAAACCCACGATGGGCACCCATATCCTCTTCACGGACCCGGATATAGCAGAATTGGTTGGCGATATTGGCTTCTTTGATTACGGGGAAATCGCCTCAGAGTACTCAGTACTCGACATGACCAATCTGTATCATCAGGCACGCGCCGCACAGTGCGGCAACCTGCCATTGATGATCAAACCAGATCAAGAGGCGCAAGGGTTTTGGACCCAAGCGGCCATGGGTGCTGGATTCAAGGCAGTTCTTTTCACAGATATCCGAACCCCCGACGACGTTGATGAGTGTCATCGGATAATCCGCGCGGACACTCCAGATAGCGGCGGCATGGTGGGTGTAAAATTGCGCCGACCAGCGCTCGCAAGCTACGACACCTCTGCTTATCTAAAGGATTTGGAATCCTTTGTCTTCGCCATCATGATCGAAAAGAACGTCGCGTTCGAAAACTTGGATCCCATCCTAGAACGCGCCCGCGCTTGTGGCGTGCATTTGACTCAGTGGGGTCCGGCCGACTTTGGCTTTTCTCGCGGCGAACCTGGGCTGATGGCGACCCCGGAGATTAGACCATACGAGGAACAGGTGATCGCGAAGTCACTTGAATACGGTTTGCGCCCACGCATCGAAATTGGGTCAGTGGACCAAGCTCAGCGCTACATCGATCTCGGTGTCAAAGACTTCTGCATCGGCTGGGATCGGTTTATCCTCCGCGGTGCGCTCGGCCAGCTCGGTGAAGGACTGACCAAACTGCTAGAAAAAGTCTAGTGACACCGGCCACTTAGGGCCCGCGATTCGGTGGGTGCGCTGCGCTCATATCCATGAGCGTTTCAGCCTGAGCCTGCAAGTCTTCAAACGTAGCATCAACATCCAGCTCAACAGCGTCATTCACGAACACCTGTGAGCGGTAATAGCGTCCACCCATCGCGTTGATGACAGCCCCATTAGGCGCCTCTTCCGAACACATAAAGAGCACAGCTGGGCTGACAAGTTTTGGGGAGCGTTCCGCTGGCGGATTGTCGACATCAAAATCGCGCCCTGGGATCGTTGCAATCATCCTAGTTGCCGCCCCTGGGGCCAACGTGTTAACGCGTACATTGTTCTTGCCACCTTCAATGGCCAAGACGTTCATCATGCCAAGCATGCCCATTTTCGCAGCGCCGTAGTTGGCTTGACCAAAGTTACCGTAGATACCAGATCCAGAACTGGTCAAAACAATACGCCCATACTTTTGCGCATTCATATGTGGCCACGCTGCATGAGTCACATATGCCGTTCCGTTCAAATGCACGTCGAGAACCAAGTCCCACTCATCCAACGACATCTTCTTAAAAGACTTATCGCGCAGAATTCCTGCGTTATTGACCAGGATGTCGATTCTGCCAAAGGCATTGAGCGCATCGTCAACAATGCTCTGCGCACCGGCACGATCACTCACTGAGGCTTTGTTCGCAATCGCTTGACCACCCATCGCCTCAATTTCTTTAACGACTGCGTCTGCCGCATCACCTTCGCCAGTGCCATCGACCGATCCACCAAGATCGTTGATCACAATTTTTGCCCCGCGCTTGGCAAACTCATGCGCGTGCGAACGACCTAGACCGTTACCCGCGCCTGTTATCACAGCCACTTTGCCTTGGAACTCACTCTCTGAATAGTCCGCCATTTCGACCTCCCTAATAGCTCTTGTATGGAAACTTGGCAGTAACCATATGCCCTTCTAGAATGTTTTTGAAGCCCGAGCGCCAGCTAGCTTCCGCGCCAGCTAGCCTCCGCGCCAGCCAGCCTAGGAAGCTTCACCCCGGAGACTACTCACGGCTTGCTGCAACCCCGCCGCCTCGACCGTCTGCGGTTCAATTTCTTGGCCAACACAGACTTTCACGCGACTCCAGAGTCGACTGGGATTCTTAAACACACCACCGGAGTGGCTAAAGAAACTGCCCCACAACCCCTGCAATGCCATCGGTATCACTGGCACGGGCGTTACCTGCACAATCCGCTCTATGCCACGGCGAAATTTCGCGATCTCTCCGTCTTGGGTAAGCGCGCCTTCGGGGAAAATGCAAAGCAAATCACCTGCTAACAGACCGCGACGAATTTCCTCGAACGCCTGCCTGTAGGCTTCTGGATTCTCCTGCTCTCCTTGGATCGGAATCGCACCACCTACGCGAAACACGAAGTTGAGCACGGGGATATCGTAGATGGGCTTATACATGATGAAACGGATGGGACGGCGCACAGCCCCAGCAAGGATCAAGGCATCCACATAGGTCACATGGTTACATACCAATACTGCGCCGCCCGTCAAAGGGATTTTCTCCAGACCTTCATGGGAGACGCGGTACATAGTGTGACTCAGTAACCAGACCAGGAACCGCATGGCGAATTCCGGGACTTGATGAAAAATAAACGCAGCAACCGCAATATTCATCAGCATGGCAGTTAACAGAAAGTCGGGGATAGAGAGACCGGCAACCCCTAGAAACAGTATTGATAACCCCGCGCCGCTCACCATGAATACCGCGTTGATAATATTGTTAACAGCGATGATCCTCGCACGTCTAGCCTCTGGGGTACGCATCTGGATAAGCGCGTACAGAGGTACAATGAACATGCCACCAAAAAAACCTACCAGCCCAAAGTCAACAAGCAAGCGTACGACACCGCTTAGCTCAAGAAACCCCAGCCATTCCACGGTGTTGTGCGTGGCCAAGCCGCTCATTGCGAAATAGAGGTCTATTCCAGCAAAACTCATCCCAATTGCACCCACCGGCACGATCCCAAGCTCGATACGGCCACCACTCAGCCGTTCGCAAATGAGGGATCCGAAAGCAACCGCGATAGTAAAAACTGAGAGAATCAGCGTGACGACCGTACTGCCACCAGCCAACGTAGTTTTGGTCAGGTTCGGGATTTGTGTGAGTAAGATGGAGCCGAGTAGCCAAAACCAGGAGATGCCGAGAATCGAGAGATACACAGAATGATTCTCTCGGGCGTTCTTAACCATCGCCCAAGTCTCTTTGAATGGATTGAAACCAATCTTGAGTTCCGGATCAGTGGGCGGGCATTCCGGGATAAAACGGCTCGAAAGATAGCCGATAATCGCAACGACCACGACAGCCACCGTCAACAGCAGATTGACACCATCCATCGAGGCGATGATGCCACCAGCGATCGTGCCAAGCAGGATCGCAACGAATGTGCCCATCTCGATTTGGGCATTACCACCAACCAGCTCACTTTCCTTGAGCTGCTGCGGCAAGATTGAGAATTTTAATGGCCCAAAGAACGTGGATTGCACACCAAGCAAAAACAAGACAGCCAACATGGCGGTAATGCTCTGCGCGTATATCGCGAGCCCTGCGGCTAGAGCAACCCCAATTTCGACCAGTTTGATCACTCTGACTAGGCGCGACTTCTCAAACTTGTCAGCGATCTGGCCTGCAGTGGCGGAAAAGAGAAAGAACGGCAATATAAACAAGCCAGCCGCGAGATTGACGAAGGTATCCGTAGATTCAGTGGCGATGAGGCCTGAGTAGACAAATATCAATGACAGCGCTGCCTTAAACACATTGTCATTGAGCGCACCGAGAAACTGAGTATAGAAAAGTCCGGCGAAACGCCGCTCACGCAAAAGTTTGAACTGCGAAGACATGGCGATACCGAACCTGATTGACCTACCTTTCCCGTGCCGCCATCATGCACGGCTCGCTTGTTCAGAGCTAGGAGAAGATGTGCCTCTGTTTTATGGCTGGGTCATCGTCGCTTTTACATTTATAGTTCAGTTCGTGACTGTTGGCCTCGGCTACTACGCGTTCAGCCTTTACCTCAAGCCACTAACGGAAGCACTGGGTACCGAGCGGTTTTGGATATCGCTCGCACTGATGATTCAATCTATCGTCATCGCCGTCCTAAGTCCGCTGGCAGGCAAGCTCTACACGACCAAACCGATCAAGCCTCTGCTATTCCTTGGTTTGGCTTGCCTCGGCACCGGATTACTGCTCCTCTCCCAAGTCACCGCTCTGTGGCAACTCTACGCCCTCTTTGGTGGTCTTGTGGGCGTCGGGGTGGTCTTTTTAGGAACGATCCCATGCAACGTTATGCTCGCCAATTGGTTCGACAAGCGCCGTGGCTCCGCCATGGGCATTTCGCAATTCGGGCTGACAATCTCAGCCACGATCTTGGTCCCCGCCGTGACTTGGATTGTCCTGAATTACAGCTGGCAAACCGCTTTCGCCGTTTCTGGCGCTGCTGCAATAATTATTCTCGCACCTCTAATTCAATTCTTTGCTGTGCGTTCCCCCAGCGAGATGGACCAGCACCCAGATGGAATTACACCCCTCGATTCTGCGCCTAACACCCAAGACGCAGAAGTATGGACTTTCTGGCGTGCCGTTAAGAACCGCGACATTTGGCTCATCACTTTAACGATCGGACCGTGTTATTTGTCCATCGCCGCCATCGTCATCACAATGCCCTCTCACTTTACGGATCTCGGCTTTAGTGCGATGGACGCGGCCTACGCTGTATCGCTCACGACGTTAATGGGTGCAATAGCAAAGCCACTTATGGGTACGTTGTCGGATCATTTCAGTAAAAAGCTCGTCATGGCTGCTGCGATTGGGATGCAAGCTTTAGGCGTTCTGCTTCTTGTTGAGATGACCAGCTATAGCACGCTGCTCATCGCTGGTTTCTTGTTCGGTCTCGGCTATGGTGGTATTGCCCCGCTCTGGGCAGTCCTTCTGGCAACCCGCTTCGGTCGCGGCGCCTTTGCCCAGATCATGGGACATAACATGCCCATGCTTACGCCATTCACGATGTCAGGCCTACCTTTCGCGACGTTCCTATTTGGCCTGTATGACAGCTATTTGCCAGCGTACATGAGCCTATTGGGCGGATTCGCGGTCGCTGCTGTGGCATTGTTCTTATTGAAACTTGAAGCGGAGCCGGTTGATGCTGTTGCTCAAGCCTAGTTGCGAGTGCTGTGATGTAGATCTGACGCCGGACAGTGCAGAAGCTATGATTTGCACTTTCGAATGCACGTTTTGCAGAACCTGTGTATCTACCAAACTAAACGGTGTGTGCCCAAACTGTGGTGGCAATTTTAGTCAGCGACCAGTTCGGCCAGCTAAACTACTGAAGCAGTTTCCGCCCTCCGATGAGCGCGTTCACAAGCCAGATGGTTGTGTGGGTTAGTAGCGACTCGCTACGGTGTATCGCGCGTTGACCTGATCGAAGTGTGCCTTCGAGCGGAACAACTCATCCTCAAGTACAGGTATCGACTCTTTAACTTCACCCCGCTCTTCTATCAAGGACTCAAGCACGACGACGAGCCGTAAGCGCTCTTCTGCAGAAAGACCTGTTTGGAGTTGCGCCGTTGTGGCCCCGACAATCTCCTGCTTGATCGACTGAAGTCGATTTTCTGCAGCGGTAAGCTGGTTCTCAAGACTTCGGACTGTCCGTCCTGCCTCATAAATTTCACGTCCATCAGCATAGGCATCCGCGAAGCCAGGAAAGTCTCTCGATGGACAAACGCCTGAGTTTCGCGCACCGCGCTTACCCATCTTGAAGCCATTGTCTGCGGTACAAAATTGAGAATTGCCATCGTCCCAACCAGCAAGATATGTGACTCGATCGGGATAAATACCAAACTCACCGCACGCCTCTTGGTGCGCAAGAATTCGAGTGCTTGCAAGGCCGCTGGTACCATCACGGAACCCAACCGACTCCCAATCACCGGCACGACACTGATTTTCCGATACAGAAGGGCTCGCACAACCAACTAGAAACAGAACTGCGATAGCAGCAAATAACCGTATAGTTGAACAAGAGCTCGGGTAGTTAAGACGCATACAACTCATCCTGCGTATATGAACCTTCTGAGGTTAAGGCGGGACGGAATTGGAAACGGTGAACTAGTTCGCAACGTCGTTTGCTGAGTCAGTATGCGAATCACGCTGGTCAGCCGCAAAAATCCCTCTAGTACTCGATTGGCTACCTGATTAAGCTTGGGGTCGGACAGGGGGATATCATGAAAACGACGACCATTCGTATCTTCGCCACATTTGTGGCTTTTTTACTAACTGCTTGCGAACAACCATCACCGCCACCGTCAAGTGAGCAACCGCCTGCTTCTGCCGAAGCAGCGACAACCGATATCGGTACTTGGCTGGGCACTGAACGCTTGGAGGCGGCCGATACTGATACCGCTAACTGGCTTGCACACGGCCGAACATATAGCGAACAAAGATTTAGCCCACTCACACAAGTGAAAGCCGACAACCTCGATCAGCTCGGTTTGGCATGGTCGTTTGATACGCAAAGCACACGCGGCTTGGAAGCTACACCAATCGTGGTGGACGGTACGATGTTCACCACAGGCACATGGAGCGTGGTGTATGCCCACGATGCCAAGACCGGTGCACTTAAGTGGAAGTATGATCCTCAGGTACCGCGCGAGTACGGCTATAAGGCATGTTGTGACGTCGTAAATCGCGGTGCCGCTGTCTTTGAGGACAAAGTTTATGTCGGCACGATCGATGGACGACTGCTCGCGATCAATGCCAACACCGGTGCTCTTGCCTGGGAACAATTGACCATCGATCCCGAAAAACCCTACACAATCACTGGCGCGCCTCGCGTCGCCAACGGCAAGATCATCATTGGCAACGGCGGCGCCGAGCTTGGTGTGCGCGGTTATATCACTGCATACGACGCGCAGAGTGGTGATCAAGTTTGGCGGTTTTATACGGTACCCGGTAATCCAGCCGAGCCCTTTGAACACCCCGCGATGGAAGAAGCCGCCAAAACCTGGCGCGGCGGTAAGTGGTGGGAAGTTGGCGGCGGCGGTACGGTTTGGGATGCAATGGCATTCGATCCAGAGTTAAACCTACTCTATATCGGGGTCGGTAACGGCGCACCATGGAGCCGCTATACACGCAGTCCAGGCGGTGGCGACAATCTATACCTCGCCTCGATCGTTGCTATCGACGTCGATTCGGCGGATCTCGCTTGGCACTATCAGACCACACCTGGCGACAACTGGGACTATACGGCTGTGCAGCAAATGATCCTCGCTGACATCGAGATCGGTGGTGAGATGCGTCAAGTCATCATGCAGGCGCCAAAAAATGGCTTCTTCTATGTCCTTGACCGAAAAACTGGCGAATTTCTCAGCGCCGAGACTTACGTGCCGATCACATGGGCAACTCACGTCGACCCTGAAACTGGGCGACCGGTGGAAGATTCTGCAGCGCACTACTTAGACGACACTAAGGTCGTCCGGCCAGGACCCGCAGGAGGCCATAACTGGCATCCGATGTCGTACAGTCCAAACACCGGACTCGTCTATATTCCAGTAGTCGAAAATCGGTTGGCGTATACCCAAGAACAAAACTTCGAACACAATCCAGACACCTGGAACACCGCCATCGATTTTCGTCCGAACTCAGACCTATCGGACGACTTCCAGGTGGTGACAAAAATAGTAGCTTGGGATCCGGTTGCGCAGAAGGCTAACTGGACCCACACCCACAATCATGAAGCAGCTTCTGGTCTTCTAGCGACAGCCAGTGACCTAGTTTTTCAACCAGGCGCGAATTGCGAGTTTGCGGCATATGACGCACACAACGGTGACAAGTTGTGGAGTAGCCAAACACAGATGGGCACGATCGCGGCACCAATTTCCTACGAGGTGGACGGCGAGCAATACATCGCCTTCGTCTCCGGATGGGGCGGTGCATCAGGTCTATACACGACAGTGCCGTGCGCCGACGGTCGACGTGCCGAATCGGGTCGGATTTTAGCCTACAAAATCGGTGGCACTGCCACGTTACCCGAAGCGCCTCTCACACCACCGATCCCGGCACCACAGCCTAGACTGGAAGTAACCGGTGCGGTGTTAGAAGAAGGCGAACTTCTATACAGCCGACACTGTGGGTTCTGTCATAGTCTCGGCGCAGGGCCAGGCGGTGTCATCCCGAACTTAGCCCACATCAGCGCAGATTCTTTGGCTGCTTGGGATGCTGTTGTCCTCGGGGGTTCGAGACGCAACATGGGTATGGTGAGCTTTTCGCACTTGCTTTCCTTGGAGCAATCCCACGCGATTCAAGCTTGGGTGCTCGAAGTTGCAAATACAGCGGCGGAAGCGACCAGCGCTGGCGAGTGAGCTATGAGCAAAATCAACATCCAAGGACTGCATCACGCTGCGTATAGATGTCATGACAGTGAGCAAACTCGAGCCTTCTATGAAGATTTCCTAGAGCTACCCTTGGTGGAAGCCTTTCCGATAGGCGCTACTGCAACTGGACGGGAGGCTCGCGTCTTGCACACTTTCTATCAAATGCAGGATGGCAGTTGTGTGGCTTTCTTCGAAGCTCCAGACCAAGACTTTGAGTTCAAAGAACAGCACGACTTCGATCTCCACCTTGCGCTCGCAGTGGAGTACGCGACGCTAGAACGCATGCTGGTCAAAGCCCGCGCGGAAAACCGTGAAGTTCGAGGACCTAGCGATCACGGATTTATTCACTCGATCTACTTCCGGGACCCGAACGGCTACGTTGTAGAACTTGCCGCTCCTGCGCCCGGCAAGGGCAAGGGTGGGGGCTTTGACTCTGAGAAAGCACACGCACAACTCCAGCGTTGGCAAACTTCAGTACACAGTTAAACATGCGCGTTCTCTACATAGATATCGATACGCTCCGACCCGATCATCTCGGTTGTTATGGCTACCATCGCGAAACAAGCCCCAACATCGATACCTTTGCCAGTGGGGCATTACAATTTAACAACGTTCACGCCTCAGACGTGCCTTGTCTACCAAGTCGGACGGCACTCCTCACGGGGCGATTTGGCATTCACAACGGTGTCGTGAACCACGGCGGCACTGACGCAGACCCTGCTATCGAAGGCGAAAGCAGAGGTTTTTGGTCACGCCTCCATATGACGAGCTTCCCTAACCGGTTAAAACGAGCTGGCTTAAAGACAGTTTCCATAAGCTCTTTTGCGCAGCGACACTCTGCTTTTCATTGGTATTCCGGGTTTGACGAAGCCTACGATGTTGGCAAGTACGGGCTGGAAACCGCAGACGAAGTCTGGGCAATCACAGACGATTGGCTCACGAGAAACGGTAAAGCCGACGATTGGTTCCTCCATGTGCACATGTGGGATCCACATACGCCCTATCGCGCGCCTGCTGAGTTCGGCGAACCATTTGCAGATGACCCCCTGCCTAGTTGGCTCACCGAAGACGTGCGCGCCAAACATTGGCAAAGCTGTGGTCCCCATTCAGCGCGTGAGGCGAATGGCTTTGCACCAAAACCCGAAATGCTGGAACCATTTCCTCGTCAACCGCAGGAAATCCCCGATCTTCAAGCCGTCAGACAGATGTTCGACGGCTACGATACGGGCGTATTGATGTCAGATCACTACGTTGGCCAAATATTTAACAAATTAGCAGACCTAAACATCGATTCCGACACGGTCATAATGCTGAGCTCGGACCATGGCGAGACCCTCGGTGAACTTAATGTCTACGGTGATCACCAAACAGCCGATCAGATCACCACGCGAGTGCCTCTCTTACTGCATTGGCCCGGTATAGAAAATAAGCCCGGCATCGACAATACAAACAAGCCACTGAACGCGTTCCACTATCAAATCGATGTGAGCGCTACGATTTTAGATTTGCTGGGTCAGCGAGTACCAAGTAACTGGGACGGAAAAAGTTTTGCCGAAGCGTTGCACCGTGGACGCGATGAGGGGCGCGACTATCTTGTTGTTTCTCAGGGTGCATGGGCTTGTCAGCGAGGGATTCGATACGACGACTATATCTACATCAACACCCGTCACGATGCTTACCATCTTTATCCAGACGCGATGCTTTTCGATGTCGTCAACGATCCCCACCAAACTAACAATTTAGCCACCAGCAAACCTGAGGTTTTGGCGCGAGGAAAAGACCTCTTAGCTACATGGTTATCTGACAATGCACCCTACGCGCGTGGCAGAGATCCACACGACAATGTCATGGCCGAAGGTGGGCCGTTTCACGTACGCGGCCAACTTGAAGACTACTTAACGCGACTGCGGGCAACTGACCGCTCGCATTGCGCTGACGAATTGGCAGCAAAGTGGTCCTAGGCCTTAGCTTAAGGAAACAGCGGACATGCTACTCAAACCTTACCGTGTACTAGACCTAACCCAAGAACGAGGCAACCTCGCTGGTCAAATATTGGCCGATCTCGGGGCCGATGTTATTCAAGTCGAGCCGCCCGGCGGCGCCTCAGGAAGGCGGCTCGCCCCCTTCTATCAGAATAAACAAGACAACGAACACTCTCTATTTTGGTGGGGATATACTCGCGGTAAACGTAGTCTTGAGTTGGATCTCGACGAGGCAAGGAATACATTTTTAGACCTTGTCAGAAGTGCTGATTTTCTCATTGAGTCAGAGGCCGTAGGTGCAATGGCTGCGATAGGTCTCGGCTACGACGACCTCGCTAAATTAAATTCCGCACTGATCTACGTATCTATTACGCCGTTTGGCTTAACTGGTCCTAAGGCCCACTGGACCGCTTCAGATTTGACCATTGTCGCCAGTGCCGGACCAATGGCACAGACTGGAGATGAAGACCGCCCGCCCGTACGTGTCACTGTGCCTCAAGCTTGGCTGCATGCAGCTTCAGAAGGCGTTGCCGGTGCTCTTACTGCGTTGTACGAGCGGGCTGAAAGTGGCCTAGGTCAGCATGTCGTAGTCTCAGCACAACAAGCCTGCACGCTCGCCACTCAAGGCAACATCTTAGCTGCGGCAGTGAATGAACAAACTGTCTTCCGCACGGCAGGCGGGATCATAGCGGGCCCTGTCCGCATTCGGCTGACTTATCCCGCGCTCGATGGCCATGTTTCGATCACACACATTTTTGGCGCTACCGTGGGTCCCGCCACACGCAGGCTCATGGAGTACGTCCATGAAAACGGCTTCTGTGACCAAGCCACTCTGGATAAAGACTGGTTGGCGTACGGCCTACTGTTGGCCACTGGTGAGGAACCCCTCGAAGAGTTTGAGCGGGTTAAAGCATGCGTCGCTGCGTGTACCGCCTCGAAGACGAAAGCAGAACTGCTAGACGCGGCAATGACGCGTCGACTCCTGCTTGCACCGATGACAACGATCGAAGATGTGGTCAACAGCGAACAATTCAAAGCCCGTGAGTTTTTCATTCGCCCTCTCGGCGATGGCGCGGCAGCTTCTATTGCCTATCCCGGTGCCTTTGCCAAATTCAGCGAGACCCCGCTGCAACCATCAGTCCGACCGCCCGGGCTCGGCGAGCATACAAACGAAATTCTCAGCGAATTGCCAAACCGCCCTCCGATAACACTACCGAAAGGTGACGCAAGCGCCCTGCCACTAGCAGGCGTTAAGGTACTAGATTTCATGTGGGCGTTAGCCGGACCTGGTGCAACTCGGATCTTGGCCGACTTCGGCGCCACGGTGATTCGCATCGAGTCTTCAACCAAACTGGACGTCTGCCGCACCATCCGGCCGTTTATCGACAGTGACGAATCACCGGAAAAGTCCGCCGTTTTTCATTCCACAAATGCTGGCAAACGGATGTTGACTGTCGATCTGACCACAGATGAAGGTAAGAGTGTTATTCAGGATCTCGTCGCTTGGGCAGATGTGGTCACAGAGTCTTTTTCGCCACGGGCAATGAAAGCCTTCGGCTTTGACTATGAATCTTTACGCAAGATCAATCCCGACATCATCATGCTCAGTACTTGTCTTATGGGTCAGACCGGACCACTCGCTATGTTCGCAGGATACGGTAATCTCGCCGCTGCAATCGCTGGCTTCTACGCCATCACTGGGTGGTCAGACCGTGATCCAGCCGGACCATTCGGGGCCTATACAGACTACATCGCCCCCCGCTTCAACGTCGCCGCCATTCTCGCCGCGCTCGACCATCGACGTCATACGGGTCAAGGACAACACATCGATCTGGCGCAATCTGAAGCGGCGATGCATTTCCTAACCCCTGCTTTACTCGACTATACGGCTAACGGTCACGTGCAATCTCGACTCGGCAACCATGACCTAAACTTCGCACCCCATGGCGCTTATCCGACCCTTGGAGAGGACTGCCACCTAGCGATAGCTTGTGAAACTGATGCCCATTGGCAGGCGTTAGCAAAAACACTGAACCTTCCTTCTGGCGACGACCTCAAGACCGCAAGTCAGCGCTTACTGGCACAAGACGAACTCGATCAACTTATCGCTAAACAAACTGAAAATCTCGACGGCTATGAGCTAGAGGCACGGCTACAAGCGGCCGGAGTACCCGCTTCCTATGTACAAAATAGCCCTGAGCTCGTAGCCGATCCACAACTCAACCATCTCGGACACTTTATCGAGTTACCTCACCACGAAGGCGGCACAACGGTAATCGAAAGTACCAGAGTGCACCTATCACGGTCTTCGGTAGCAGTTGATAAGAGCGCACCAACCTTCTCACGCGACATGATGTATGTGCTTAACGACGTATTGGATTACGACGACGACAAGATTGGCGAACTGCTCGTAGCGGGGGTTTTTGAGTAGCGGCTAGTCCGACGAAGGCAACTTCTTGGTTTCTTTACCCATCAACATTTGGCCATCAACACCAAAAGAACCTTCCCCTGCTTTCACGCAAAGGAGTTCAATCGTCTCTTCTGCGTTTACATAGCGCTTGCCGATCAGACAATCGAACATGTGCTCGGTGTCTGCGACTGGGTTCTCGGGAGCTTCCTCGTCGGCACCTATCATCGGTACACCACCACAGGTTAGGACGACATCAGAACCCTTAACAACCATCGCCTCTCCAGAGCAAACGACGCTCTTTAACCGTGTACCCGGCTTAACTTCTGGCATTATTAGCCTCCTCTCTCAAATCGAGGGGGATTGATACATGAAACTGAGGCCAATGCCAAGAGCCATGGGAACCCAGAGCAATAAAGCGATCGAGGACAGCGTGGACGAAAGGACCGAAATTCTAGTCATCGGCGGTGGCCATGCTGGACTTTGCGCTGCGATCTCTGCTCGAGAAGCTGGTCGTTCGGTACTCTTACTCGATGCCGCTTCAGAGTCGATGCGGGGTGGGAACTCTCGCCATACGCGAAACCTTCGCGCTATGCATACTGAACCAACTGCCACTCTCACAGATCGCTATGACGAGGAGGAGTACTGGCAGGATATCCTGCGAGTCACCAATGGTCAGACCAATGAAGAGTTGACCAGACTCGTCATTAGAGAGAGTTTCGAGCTGCTTCATTGGCTGAGTAGCAGAGGTGTTCGGTTTCAACCTAGCTTAAGAGGTACTCTGAGCCTGGATCGAACCAATGCGTTTTTCTTAAGTGGCGGCTGTGCGTTGGTCAACGCCCTATACCGCTACGCGATGCAAATCGGCGTCGTGATGCACTACGAGAAAGAAATTGCACACATCGAGTTATCCGGCACGAGTTTTCGCTGGGCGGAGACGAAAACCGGCGAGACGTTCCACGCCGATGCTGCCGTACTCGCGTGCGGTGGCTTCCAAGCAAACACAGATTGGATGGTTGAGGCATGGGGCGATGCTGCACTTAATTTTCTCATCCGCGGTACACCTTTGAATCGCGGCTATGTACTGCGCGATTTGATGCAACAAGACGTACTCACCATCGGAGATCCCCGACAGTGCCACGCTGTCGCGATCGATGCCCGCGCACCTAAGTTCGACGGCGGCATCGTCTCGCGCCTAGATAGCGTGCCATTTGGCATCGTCGTAAACCGCGAAGCAAAACGCTTTTACGACGAGGGAGAAGATTTCTGGCCGAAACGATATGCCATATGGGGCCGGCTCGTTGCCGCGCAACCTGAGCAAATCGCCTATTCCATCATCGATCACAAAGTGCAGGATCTTTTTATGCCATCCGTTTATCCGGCCATAACTGCAGATTCCATACCTGAGTTGGCCACTAAGTTAGACATAGACCCACAAGCGCTTTCTGACACCATCAGTCAATTCAATGCAGCCACAGATCAAGGCACTTGCGACCATACAGTTCTCGACGGACGGAGAACCACTGGTCTATTGCCTGACAAGACTAATTGGGCGCAAACTCTAGACCGCGGTCCTTATCACGCCTATCCGTTGCGACCCGGGATCACCTTCACTTATCTTGGCCTGAAGGTTGACCAACAAGCGCGAGTCCAAATGAACGAAACGACCTTTGCCCCCAATCTCTATGCTGCCGGAGAAATCATGGCGGGTAACATCCTAGGGGAAGGCTACTGCGCCGGTACAGGGATGACCGTTGGGGGTGTTTTCGGTCGTATCGCTGGCACAAGTGCAGCGGCGGGGCTGCAAACTTGAGTCAAACCATTGCGATCACAGAAATCCGTACAGAAGCACGCCGCACATTCGAAATCTGCAACGCCTGCAGATACTGCGAGGGCTTTTGTGCCGTGTTTCAAGAGATGACAAACCACCGCACATTCGAGGATGCGACTCTCGACCACCTCGCAAATCTGTGCCACAACTGCACGGCCTGTTTCCATGCTTGTCAGTACAAAGCACCACACGAGTTCGCAATTGATGTGCCTGAAGTTCTTGCAGAACTCAGACCCCAAACCTGGCAAGAACACGCCTGGCCAGCCTCTTTTGCACGTCTACTAGAGCGCCGAGGCGTATCTGTAGCTTTAGCGATAGCCAGCATATTCTCGCTCTTTCTTGGTCTCAGCCTTACTCTCATCGATAGCAATGCCTTGACTAGCCAACACGTCGGTTCAGGTGCGTTTTACAAAATCATTGGACACGGCACGATCGTGTTGCTTGCAGGCTCTGCTTCACTCTGGGCGATACTTGCGATGTACATCTCCGCAAAACGGTATCTTCAACAACAAGCATCCGCTGACGAAATACGGAAAAACACAAGAAGTAAGACGGATTGGCTTTCGGTCGCTCATGACATATTGCATCTTCGACATCTCGGTGGCGGCCACGACGATGGTTGCAACGAGGAAGATGATCGCTTCACGAATCTGCGCCGATATTTCCACCACCTGACGATGTGGGGGTTTTTACTGTGTTTCGCTGCGACTAGCGTGGCTACTGTGTACGAACTCTTATTGGGTTGGCAAAGCCCGTTTCCACACACCTCTCTACCTGTTCTGTTAGGAATTTTTGGCGGCATTGGACTTGTGATCGGTCCGCTGGGACTGTTTTACCTCAATGCCAAACGAGACGACCTGCACGGCATGAGTATTGCGTTCATAGTTTTGTTATTCTTGATCAGTATCACTGGATTTGCTTTGTTGATACTGAGAAAGAGTAGCGCCATGGGTACGCTACTCGCGATACATCTCGGCTTGGTGCTCGCGTTCTTTGTCACTCTACCGTACACCAAATTCGTCCACGCGATTTATCGCACCTTTGCACTAATCCAGTTTCACAGAATCAATTAGCGCTTAGCTTCCGGTTCACTGTATAGTCATTGGTATGTGAGCCCTTCCCGATCCTCCCTCGAATGCCTTCTCCACAGTTGCATGCGAATCCAACTGTTCCGGGTCTTCGAACGGCTCAATCTCCAAAAGAACGTTGTAAAAGAGCGTTATAGAAGAAACTAGCAACGAACGTCACTGCTTAGCTAAGAGATACTCTATGCCCAATGTCCGCGTCCGGTACCAAACGGTCGAACTTGGCGGGAAAGACTTCCACCTACGTGCGCTGCGCGATACGCAACAATGTCCCGACGACATCGCGGAAGCCGAAGCCTGCGGTATTTCCTCAGCGACTTGGTCATTGTTCGGTATCCTCTGGCAATCAGAGGAGGTTTTAGCAATGCTCGCGCTGGACGAAGAGATTTTCGAGCGTCGAATTCTAGAAATTGGTTGTGGTTTAGGGCTTGCGAGTCTGGTCTTGAAAGGGCGCGGCGCCGACATCACAGCTATGGATCATCATCCAGAAGCCGAACACTTTCTCAACTACAATGCGCGACTCAACGACTTAGAACCTTTGCAATTCGCAAGGACCAGTTGGCTTGACGAAAATCCGGATCTGGGCCTCTTTGACACGATTATCGGTAGTGACGTTCTTTACGACCGACACAATTTGAACCCCTTACTCGACTTCGTCACGAACCATGCCGCAGACAAGAGTTCCATATTGTTGGTTGATCCACGTCGGGGTTTGACGGGACCGTTCACCCGGCTACTGGGAGAGCGGGGCTTTACCGCCAACGTCACTGACCTCGATCACCAAAGTCATGACGGCACAGAAAAAAACTGTCGCTTGCTGCGTTTCGTACGCGACTAACGACTTAGTTCGTTTGCTCTGCGTCTCGAGCAGTCACAAGCGCCCTAACCCTCGGAATCAATTCTTTGCCATACTCTATCGCATCAGGGAGCGGATCGTAGCCGCGTATGAGCAAGCTCTTCGCACCAACATCGTAATAGGCAACCATGGCTTCTGCGACGGTCTCCGGAGTGCCGACTAAGGCGGTTGAGTTACCGCGAGCACCACTCGCTGTAGCCAAGGCCATGTACAGACAACTGTCATAGATCTCTTGCTTATCAGCAGCATCTAGAAGTCTTTGCGAGCCTATATTCTGCGGTCCTTTGCCGCCTCGTTTACCGACGCCACCGCCAGTCCGCCTTTCTATTTCTGCCAATATCGCATGTGCCCGATCCCACGCTTCCCCTTCGGTTTTGCCAAGGATGGGACGTGTAGAGACACTGAAGGCGAGCTTGTCGTTGCCTTTGGCAGCCGCTTGGACCCGTTGCATAAAGCTCTTCGTGTCGGCGAGAGGTTCACCCCACAGCATAAAAACATCGAGGTACGGCGCTAGGGCGTCAATCGCGGCATCACTACCGCCACCGCCAAAAAGCGGTATAGACGGATCCTGCGCGCAACGAATGTCGGCATAGGCTTTCTCTATTCGATAGAACTCACCGTCGAAGTCAAAAGGCACCTTTTCCGTCCACGTCTTACTCAGGATCTGTGCATATTCTTCCGTACGCCGATAGCGGCCCGCATGATCGACGAAATCGCCATCTTTCGCCTGATCGCTGTCACTCCCGCCTGAGATTAGATGCACAGCTAGCCGTCCCTCACAGAGCTGGTCAAATGACGCGAGCTTGCGGGCAGCGACTGTTGGCGCCACAAATCCGGGGCGATGAGCGAGCAGAAAACCCAGACGATTTGTGACAGAAGCAGCGTGGGCGCCAACCATGAAGCCATCAGGGGCATCTGAAAAATAGCCGATCAAGACCCGATCGAAATCAGCCTCTTCGTGGATTCGAGCTGTGTTCGCGATAACATCGAGGGAGAACGGCGGTCCCTCTGGTGTCACTATTTCAGATCCTACTCGCGGTGCGATCCATCCGATCATCTCTACAGGCAATGTTCTCCCCTACTTGCCTCATCGAACCATAAGTGTACCCACTCTTAGGCTTTCTGGGAAAGTTGGTTCAGCCTGTTGCTACTTTACTCACGTCGACAATTTGCATTTACTACCCAAATGCAACAAATCCCTTCACGCACCCTCAAGATCTTCGTTTTAGTCACCTTAGCCGCTGCCTGCGCACCGATATTCGTCAGCGAAGATCCAGACAATTTGTCAGAAATGGCAGCAGAAATAACAACCAAGAATGGTTTAAAGGCTATGCAGGCAGGTCAGCCCACGCAGCCTATGGTGCTATTCATTCACGGGACACCTGGGTCATGGCACGCGTTTAAGGACTACCTTGTTCACCCCCGGCTCGTTTCCTCGCTCAACCTGGTTGCGGTCGACAGACCAGGATTTGGTCGATCAGCTGACTTAGCTCTCGCTCCCTCCCTAACCAGACAGAGCGAGTTGATCGCGGGTCTCTTTGATCTCAACCTATCCGGGCAACCCATTGTGGTGGTTGGGCATTCTCTCGGCGGGTCCATAGGCTTACGTGTAGCCGTAGATCACCCTGACTCGGTGGGTGCCCTGCTTTCCATCAGTGCCGCTCTGAGTCCTGAACTCGGCAAGCCGCGCTGGTACAACCGGCTCGCGGCATTACCACTCGTGAGGTACGTCGTGCCTGCAGATTTGAAACTCGCGAACGCAGAAATCATGCCACTGCGCGATGAACTCAACGTCCTGCAACATCAGCTCGCCAAGATCCGAATACCCGTAACGATCATCCAAGGCAGCGAAGATCCATTGGTGAATCCTGACAACGCAGCCTACGCGGAAGCCAAACTCATCAACGCTCAATTGAAGGTAGACCGCTTTCCTGAAGAAGGGCATTTCATCGTGTGGAGCCACGTAGACCACGTCGTCGATGAGATCTTGAGGCTTTCGAAGCAACACTAAGGAACGATTTGTTCGGCAATTGGTCTTACACTTTGTGTCGGACAAAACATAAAAAGAGGGTCTGAATGCCAACGTTACAAAAAGCGCTCCCGTGGGTTTTAGTGATTTACATTGCGTTTGTTTTTATCCAATCGCTATTTTTCAAATTTTCCGGTTCCGAAGAGACCATCATCATCTTCAACACCATTTCCGATTGGATGGCAGGAACTAGCCTCCTTAGCGCTGTATCAGAGCCTTTCAGAAGCTATGGAGGTAATCTCGTCGGATTAACCGAGCTCGTTGCGAGTATTTTACTGTTCATCCCTAGACTGCGAATTTGGGGTGCAATCATTGCCCTTGGCACCATCAGTGGTGCGATTTTCTTCCACCTATTCACCCCGCTCGGTGTTGTGCGCACCATTGACGCGATGGGCAACACCGATGGTGGCGTGCTCTTCTACATGGCCTGTGGCGTTTGGATTGCCAGTGCACTTACGATCTACCTGAACCGCGATCAGCTACCTGGAGTTTCTCGTTGAAATATATACCGCTCGCCTTCCTGTTAACACTGTTAAACCAAACAGCGCTCGCTGCTACTGAAGAAGTTTGGGAGTTACAGCGAGACCGAGACGGAATCCAGATTTATACCAGATCTGTTGAAGGCTCTAAGTTCAAAGCAGTTAAAGCGGAAATGGAAATTGACGCACCGATAAGAGAGCTGGTCGGGTTGGTCATGGACACCGACGCATGCCCCGAATGGGCAGCGCTGTGCAAAGACTCAGAAGTTGTGCAGCAAACATCTGAAACAGACTTGCACGTCTACACCCTGAACGATGTGCCTTGGCCGGTGAAAGATCGTGATGCCGTGGCTCGCGTTCTGTGGAGTCAAGATGAAGCTGGCATAGTAACGATGAGAGCAGAACTCGTGTCTGGCTTCGTGCCAGAAACGAAGAAAGCCATGCGTCTCACTTATGGTAAGACCGCTTGGATATTCGTTCCTGTTGGACCCGACCGAACCCGTGTGATCTCTGAAGCCCATCTCGACCCGGGCGGTGCGACGCCAGCTTGGGTTACAAACATGCTACTCGTTGACTCTCCCTTCGACACGATGGCGGGGATGCGCACGCTCGTCGCGAGTGGCCGGTATCAGGATGCCCAGATTGAATTCTTAGGATCTGTGTCAGCTGCTGAATGAAGCCTTTCGAATATTGGCACCCGCGTCTCGCGGAAGCCCCATACTACGCAGCGCTTTTATTGCGTTGCGCGGCGGCTGGTCTGCCGCCTAAGTTCCTGGCTAAAGCCAACTACGCTTTGGACCACGGCGAACTTGGCCTGGGTTCAAAATACAGAACACAACTCGCGTTCGACCAAGTGTATTTCCCAACTACAGAACTCATCGACTTCGACAGGAGCGATATAGAGGAAATAAACGTGGCGATTGGGCAATTCGTCCATAATCACGAAAACCAAGCTATCCTCAAGCCTGATATTGGCGCCGTAGGTAAGGGTGTCTTGAAGATCTCCGGCGCAGCAAGCCCCTCATCCCAACTGCCGGAGCTAAGTGGTCAGTACCTTCTACAGGCGTACTGCGACTTACCGGAAGAGTTCGGCATATTCTTCGTCCGTCAACAAGGCAATGGACGCATCACCGGCGTCAATCGAAAACACTTCCCAACGGTGATCGGTGATGGTCAGAGCACCATAACGCAACTTGCGGAACGTCATGAACGATTCACCAATAACTGGCAAATTTTCATGCAGTACCAAGATGGGGGCACGGTACTTGCGGCGGACGAAGAGAGAAGACTGTCTTTCATCGGTTCACACACCATGGGTTGCAAATTTACCAATGACCGTCATCTCGTTACCACGAGTCTTACAAATGCTATTAGTCAAATATGCGCCAACCAACCAGGTTTTAACTTTGGACGTCTAGATGTTCGAGCTGCGAGCGAAGCACATCTACAGAGGGGTGAGTTCATAGTTATTGAAGTTAACGGCGTGGCGTCCTTACCTACGCACATGTTTGATCCGGATCTATCGGTACAGGAGGCGTATCGGATCTTTCTCTTGCACGCTAAGTTGTTAGTAGATATCGCGAACGAGAACCGTCATCAGCCGATGACACTGAAACCCTATTCAGAACTTTGGCAACAGGCCAAACAAAACCACGCGCTACTAAATCAACTGCACGAAAGGTCTATGCGCAACCCTCAGTCACCGTAAGCGAGGTATCGCTCTAACAGATCACCTTCGCCGAAATACATCTTAAGATATTTACGTGGCATCGCTGGTACGTTTAACCGCAACAAGAGCCCTGGGGTGTTGTTAAAATTACGATCAACAACCGCTGCGTGAAAGCGAGCCCCTAGCTTGTGATAGTGACGAATTAAAACGGGTATATCTCGCGCCTCGTCTTCCAACGCTTTTACGATGCGCGACAGGTCCTTCATCGTCATGGGTCGGGTTTCTTCAAGGAACTCTTGCCACTCACCGCCAAGATCAGGTTCGTACGGATCCTCAGCCCGGACATCCGGCCTAGGCTCTAGCAGCACGTCACGCATCACTGCCATGGCGCGGGCGTCATACAAACGTGACATCGAAACCACGCCATATAATTGTCGATATTTGGGATGATGTAGGAGATAGCGGCTAATCCCACACCAAAGCAGAAAAAGGCTGTAGGTGTTGCGTTGGTAATCTGGCGCGACAAATGAACGACCAATTTCCAATAGTGGCGGACCTGCATAAAATTCGTCCGCAAAATCAAACATCTGCGCCAAATAAACACCCGCGTTACCTTCTTCAGCACGCAATAGATCTGTCTTGCCTAAGCGATACGCACCGACAATCGCGTGTTCGGTGAGGTCCCAGGCAAAAAGATGGAGGTAATTCTCGTCGAAGCGATCTCGGTCTTCTGCCTGCCCACTGCCTTCCTGATGCGCTCGAAAAGTTAACTCGCGCAGACGCGCAATTTGATCCAAGGTTCGAGGTAGCTGGCCGGCATCACCATAGCAGACGATAAAGTTCTTATATTCCATCAAGCATTGCGCTGCAGGCAGCGCATCGATCTCAGCATGCAGCTCCGTTTTCGTCACTTCCGGCGCAATAGGCTGCATTTCGCTATTCTCAACGACAGCCTTCGGTAGTCCTATCTGGAGATCACGCAGATAGGGAAGAAGCTCGTCTAATCGCTGCAACCGATCTTCAGGTTGCACTTCTTCGTTCATGAAATCCCTCCTGTTTCTGTTCTTCGACCGAGTCGTGAAAGCCGTTTTCACTTATCCGGTCAGCCTTTTTCAAACCTACGACATACACCCAGGTATAAATCATACCGATTACAAAGCCCGGCAAGATCGTCATCAATATTTCTGGCGTACCAATGAACATGTGGATCACATAGGGCGTAGTAAACAATCCCGCGCACACAGTAATCATGACGAATAGCACCTGATTTTTCGATTCCTTAAAGCGTTTGTATAGCGATTCTGTAGTGAGTGTCATGACGAAGGTCAGGACAAAGCTGTAACTGCCTTGCACTAAGCCGATCATCATTGCCAGATCAGCATCGTGGTCTAGGTTCACATAATACGCCCACCCACCGTAGGCAATGAAGCCCGCGATTCCAGACAGAAAACTGCGCATAAGCGATGAGTTAAGCATTGCCATTAGACTCTGGTAACACCAAATAAGTTTCTAAACCACGCCGAACTAATTCTTCGCACTGACTGGCTGTAGTTTTACGATCTGCACCAACAGACATTGTAAACGGATCGTGAAACACCACGTGAACCGAGCATGGCTTTAAACCAAGCGCGGCGAGGAAATGATTTAAGAAGGGCGCGTTCGGGACTGCTTTCTTAGGGTCCGGTAAATACCACGCGTACCTGTCGCGCTGAGCCGGGGACATCGGTTTCCCATCGTAGTCTGAATACACCACCGATACTGGCTGTATCACATGTCCTTCGGCGGCTCTATATAGGCTACTTCGAAATGGGGCCACGTAATCACCGGCAGTACTTGTTCCTTCGGGGAAAACGATGAGGCTACGACCTTCTGCCAAATGATCGCGCAATACAGCAACTTGCTCCGCCGCTCGTTGCGCCCGCCGTTCGAGAAAGACAGTGTTCTGCAAGCGAGCCAGTTGTCCGAAAACGGGCCAACCAGAAACCTCGGACTTCGCGACAAAAGAACCCTCGATGACCCCACCAAGGACGAATACGTCTAGATAGGTGGCATGGTTCGCGACATAAAACGTAGCCGCACCTTCATTGCACTGACCGTGTATAACACATTGAATATTAAAGAGTTTTGCAGCAGTGCTATGGAATAGTTCAGGGAATTTACGTTCTAGTTTACGGAGTCGTAGAACTTTGGCGACCAACATCGTGCTGGCTCCGATCACTATCCAAACGATGAGCAAAACGGTAAAAAGCGCCGCTTTGAGCTTTGATACCGGGGCATGTTCTACCGCGGAAGCTTTTTGATTTATGGCTCGTGTCCTGGGCCCGATCGTGGCGGTCAGTGTACTTTACCTCACGCATGCAATCACCCTTAGCCTAGGTAAATCGGGTCAGTTGACTGCTACACTCCTTGGTTTTTACAACCAACTTCTCACCAATGGTCGCTAAACTCACCTATACCGCAAACCAAGCCACTAGCATCACGCAATTTCACGCCGTACTGGGGGCTTATCTCGGCGCCCGCGCAGACGTTGGCGATCGACTTACCAGTTTGCTCTCAGATGAACCAGACATGCCGATGGCGGTTTGCCTACAAGGCTACCTGCTGAAACTTGCAGCTCACCCTAAATTCGCAACTCCCCTGCAAACATTTGTCGAACAGGCGCAAAAAATAGCGGCAGACAAGCAATGCAACGATCGTGAGCAGCAACACATTCAAGCCCTCTCGGCTTGGGCTTCGGGACAAGACCTAGAGGCGCTTCACATTCTCGAAGATATTCTTGTCACCCACCCGGCAGATATGTGCGCTCTACGCATAGCGCATTATCTTCATTTTTACCAAGGTGTCGGGTCTAAGATGCTGGCATCGACCGAGCGAGTTCGCTCATCCTGGCAAGCAGGGGATGATCATTTCGGTTATTTCTTAGGCATGCATGCGTTCGGCCTAGAAGAATCTGGGAACTTGGACGCAGCCGAACGTATTTGACGGGCAGCAGTTGCAATCAATCCCGCAGATCTCTGGGCTATTCACGCGGTCGACCACGTTCTCTACAGCCGGGACGAACATCACGCTGGTATCAAATGGCTACGTGGGGTCGAATCTGCCTGGCAAGGCACGAATAACTTCCGTTATCACCTCTACTGGCACCTAGCCCTACATCACTTAAAAGTAGGTGAGTATGTCGCGAGCCTCGACATCTACGACGACCAGCTTGCCCAGAGCATCAACGATGACTTCTATCTCGACTTGTGCAACAACGCCTCGCTTCTATGGCGTCTCGAGTACCGGGGAATTGATGTCGGCGACCGTTGGCATTCGCTACTTGAAATCTCAGAAACTCATACGACCGACCAAGAATTAGTCTTCGCGAGTCTCCACTACCTATTGCCACTCGCCCGTCTGCGTTCGCCAAAGTTTGAAGAAATGAGCGACAATTTTGCCACTTGGGGCACTGGAAATGCTGACCAAGCAAAGGTCAGTCATCGCATTGGGGTGCCTGTGGCAGCTTTGCTGGATGGCAAGCCTTCCCACCTTGACTGGCAACCCTCGCTACATACGGTCGGCGGAAGCCATGCACAACGGGAACTCTTCGGCGAACTAGTTTAGCGGACTGTCTGCAACTAAGCGGAGTCTGAGACGCTCTATCCAAGCCTCAAGGAGTTTTACGCCGCGGCCATCACCGAGATCGACTTGATCAACAGAAGACAGGTTCATCAACACAACACGCAGCGCCTTACTGTAGTCAACAAGTAGATCCTCCAGGGACCATGTCGTAATGCCGTTACTCACCAAAGCCTCGTGGTATCGGGCTAAGATCGGTTCCGCACTCGCTTCGCCATTCAACCCACTAGAGAATAAATACGCCAAGTCATAGGCGGGGTTGCCGTGCCTGACCAACTGCCAATCTATAAACAAGACCTCGCCATCACGAAAAAACAGATTGTCCAACCGCAAATCACAGTGCAACAATGTCGTCGGACCCGCCGACAAGCCATGGCACAAATTCACACCGGTATCCGCCAAGTCGACTAGATAGTCTTCTAGACCCGCCGCAACACTATCAGGGAACATCGTCCGAAAGCCTTCTTGCGAGCGATGCATGAGCTCCGAACGCATTTTGGCGTCGATATCTAACGGTAAAAGCCAAAACTGATCGGCCAGGTCTTCTCTCTGCCAAAAGTGTGCGTGCAGCTTGGCCACTGACTCGACGATTGTTTGCATGGTCCCCATCGAGACCCCCGCAAGTTGATCTATCGGCTCCGCAGTCGAGATGTCTTCCATCAACAATATGTAGCGACGCTTCTTGCTTGCAGCGATCCACCACGCCAGTTTGTTTGTGAGGCCTTGTAGAAATCGTGGGATTTTCTCTGCCTGACGTAGGATCTCTTCTTGTTTCTCGCTAGCCGCATCGCGATCAAATTCGCCGTAGTAGAGCTTAGGAGTGGCGACCGGGAGCGTGTCAGCGTAGGTCATGTAGAACATGTTCTCGCGTTCGTAAGCACCCAACAACTCACCCATGGCGCGATTAACAAGCTTGGGCATCTTAGCGACAACTGTCGCAGGACACTTCTCGTCCGATCGGCTCAAGCCTAGATCTACTTTAATAATATCGCCAACGAACCCTTCGCCATCGCCAAGAACCGTTTGCTCGCAAGTTTGGACTTCCGCGGAAAGACACCCTTGTTCCGTCAAAACTTTAGTCAGCCATTCTGCGGTTAGCTGGCCGGGCGTCTCTGGAATAAACAGTGGCGAGCGAGGCATCTAAGTTCCCCCAGTCTCCAATATCGATACGATCTCGGCCAGATCATCTATCACATGATCTGGTTCTGCAGTCTTTTTACCACTCTGCAAGGGCGCCGGTTTGCCGCCATTGCGCACCAGTGCTGTATGCATACCAATGGCAGACGCACCATTTACGTCATGTTCTGGGGAATCACCAACGAAAAGGACTTGTTCAGCGTTGAGACCTGACTTCTCTAGGCTCACTGCAAAGAAAGTTTCATGCGGCTTACAAGAACCTGCCGCTTCCGAGCTGGTCCAGTGATCCAAGTAGTCATGTAGAGATGCACGTGCAACTAACGGCTGTAACATGTCTTCATCGATGTTCGAAACGATAGAAAGATAGTGACCCTGGGCCCGAAGTTTATCCAGGGTCGCTAAGCAGTCAGCCTTCAACTCTAAGCCATCCACAATTGCACGATGCTGTACGTCGGCAAAACCCTGATAAACATCCTCATCGAACGGAATTGAGAGGGCTTTCGTCGCGCGCAGGAACGTATCCCGAAACATGTCCGCATGCAGATAATAATCACGTTGAGCGAACTCTACTGAAACCTCTTTGTTAGCCTGGCCATAAGCAAGACCAACATCCTTCGGCGACCCAGCCCCGAGCCCCATCATCGCTTTTACAAGTGCCGAGCCGATGGCTTTGTTCGCACCTTCATAGTGAAAAAGAGTGCCGCCTAAATCAAAAAATATGCCGGATATCATCAACCTAAGGTATCAAGCATTACTCGCAAATCACAGAGGTGTTCGCACCGAACCGGTCCGTCTGGGTTCCGACAGCAACATCTTCCAGTCCACCTCTAGCATGGTTTCTGCTAGATTCTTAACTTCAGCTCACACACTCGGAGTTCACAATGGCAGTCATGAAGGTCGAAGAGAATTTTTTCAGCGATCGCACAGAGGTTATGGCGGATATCGCCGCAACGGGATTCTGGCCAACAACCTACGTTTCTGGCGCATCGCCCGAACTGCCATTGCACTACCATGATTGGGACATCATCGGGTATGTCGTTGAGGGTTCGACCTACTTGCTCGACGCGGAGGGTGAGCGGGTCGCCATCGGACCTGGCACGCGGCTCACTATTCCACGGGGCGCTTGGCATGCTGAAGGTGAGGCAACGGACAAGGTGACGTACATCGTGACCGTTTCAGAACCAGTGCCTTTTATCGAGGCGTTGATGCCAAAGGAACCTAAGGGGCCAATGCCGTCTTTTGGTTAGAACCTAGTAGATAACAAGACAGCGCACCTCGATGCTCCATCGATCGGGGGCATTGTCCGGTGTTTTTGGGTCGTCGAAGGCGCTATGAAAACTAAAGGTGCAGGTTTTTTGCCGGTCCTGACCATCGCCTAACGCGCCCTGACTCCGTGCGAGTGGTCCAGCCGAATCCCATTGCTTAATCAACAACGCTTCATCGCGATTCACTTCAGGATAATAATACATCCGCTGACGATCAGAGTATTTTGCGAAGTAGTTTTCCCCAATACGGTCTGGGTAATGGATTTCGAACACGACTAGCTCTTCGGGCTCGACCGTCTGCGCATCACATAATGCAATCGGGTGAGTTGCCACAGGTTTGTCATCAATGTTTCGCCAAACATTAATGATCGCAAATCGTCCTTCTTTGGCTCTCGCGAGTGCCTCAGGTGGGATCAAAGCCGTATTGTCAGGCAGAATACCTAGCAGCGTGTCATTGCCACTCGGTGGCTGCGCGAGCTGCTGTAACCTGTCGGGCGCTGATTGCAGCGTGTAGTCACCGTGAACGACGTGCGCAGGACCCTGCACTTCTTGTCCGCCTTTGATCTGGACCTGGGCTTCTTTACCACCCGCTGAGCGAATATTGTGATCAAACGCAAACGCCTGCGCACCGGTCACCCGGCTCACCAAGGTCTCACACAGTGGGTAATAATCGTAGACGACCGTTGTGTGGTCCAGAAAATCAACCGGTTGGACTAAGGGGTCTTGGCAAAGCTCGAAGCCATTCGTTTCACACGTTAACGGCTCACTCAAGCTTCTGGCGTCAGTGATCTCCATGGACCGACCTTCCAGATCAATGCCTTGACTGCCGCCGGTATTTCCATTCGGTAGGCGCTCCATGAGCACCTTTGAATTTCGATAAAGTGAAGTCTCAGTTTCTGCCACCAAGAACTGGAAAGTGCCGCTGGTAGAAGCCATACCTACGCCTCAGATTTCTGATCCTTGTCGACAGCTCCATGCGCTTGCGCAGTTTCAATCAGGCCAATCATCCGAGTCAGGGTCTCTCGTTGACCAGCAGCATCATTAGGTCGCCCTACCGTCGCGCCAATATTCAACCTGCGTATAACTTGTCGCGGTGGCCGTGAAGCACTGCTTAGTGGTGGCATGACGCTCACCAACACCGTTGGAATTCCAGCGTCCTCTAAACCCCTAGCGATCAGACTCACGGTCTGATGGCAAACAGGTCAGGAAGGTACGAGTAGCGCTGCCTCAACATCGTCTGCCTTAAAGGCAGCGACGATTTCGGGAATCGTTTCATTGATCAGAGGACCCACATTGGGTTGTAGTCCCATCAGCACTAGCGTCTCGTTCGCTAGAGATCCGATCGAGCCGTCAGCAACTAATTCGGCAAGTCGATCAAACGGCAAGTTCGCATTTATGTCTTCCTTTGCATACTTGTGGTCATAACCGGGATGGTTGATCACAAGCTTGCTTCGATCTACATCGGTTGGAATTCGTCTGATCTCCGGCGCCCGCTCATCAAAACTCGGATAGCCACGCATAGGTTCTTGCTCACCCTCTATCGAATAGCCACCCGTGGTCACTAAGCCAAATCGCGTTTCGCTTGCTGACTTTGAAAGTCGGACAAACGGATCATCAGTCGTTTGGAACCATGGGTACGAGGCAAATGCTTCCTTAGCCTTTCCTGCTGGAAACATTGGTTTGGCAACCTCTGCCCACGCATAAAAGCCTGGACTCCACTCCTCTACATGCGCCGAATCTGACATTGTCACTCTCCCTAACTCTTGCCTACAGTTTCTACATAGATCAGGATATCTCAAACGCAAGCATCAAGCATCCAAGGATCGCAGTGACCGAACACGTGTTTGAAATCGCGCCAAGCGGGCGCTCTAAGTGTCGAAGTTGTGGTGGCGCGATCGCCAAGGACAGCATTCGTTTTGGCGAGGTCATGCCTAACCCTTTTGGCGATGGCAACATGACCCAATGGCACCACCCGGGCTGCGCCGCTTTTCGCCGTCCGGAGCCATTGCTAGAAGCTCTTGCAGCAGATGGCTATGAGGGCCCTGATGTTAGGGAGATAACTCGTCAAGCTGAGTCCATCCAACCCCACCGACGACTACAACGCATAGGCAAAGCTGAACGGGCTTCGAGCGGTCGGGCTAAGTGCCGTGCGTGCCAAGAACTCATCGAAAAAGAAGCATGGCGCCTACCTCTCATCTTTTTCGAGGATGGCAACTACGCAAGCTCAGGGTTTATCCACGCAACTTGTACAACGCAGTACTGCGAAACACAGGAAGTCACAGACACGGTGCGTCATTTCGCAGCCGAGTTGGCCGCAGATGACCTCGATGAACTCATCAAGGCCATAATGGCCTAAAGGCTAAACAGGCTCAGCAACAAATACCGGGATCGTTCTCGACGTTTTGCCCTGATACTCGTTGTAAGGAGGGAAAGCCTCGGCGCTCGCTTCCCAGAGTCGCGCTCGTTCATCGGCGTCTTCGACTTCGCGAACTCGCATCGTATGAACTTCAGTCGCGTCGCGAATTTCGACATCAGGGTTGGCTCTTAAGTTATAGACCCAAACCGGATTCTTCGGCGCACCGCCCATTGATCCCACAAGGACATAGGCATCATCAACTTTGACACACATCAGAGGGATCTTGCGGATACCGCCCGTCTTGTTTCCCGTGTGGGTAACGATAATGCACGGCATACCCGTCTCCATCAACGTCACGCCCTCCGTACCACCACTACCTTCATAAAGCTCGACCTGCTTTCTGACCCAATCCAATGTCGGCGGGATGTATTCAGCCATTGTGTTCTCCAAGTTAAATCGACGTATTGAGTTCTGTGAGGTGGTCTAGTCTAGCAGCCATCGACGCATCACTGTCTAGCATGACAAGCGGAATTAACCGGTCAACGCCAAGATCTCGAAACGCTCTCGCCGCGCCCACATCATCAATTGCTGGCATCATTACGATGTCAAAGTCGTCGCGGCTACGACCAGCAGCTGACAAATGTATATCCAAACGTTTGAGAATTGCCTCTGCAGCCCGTGGGTCTTGACCAAAACCCAGCCAGCCCTGACCTAGCGTTGCAGCCCGTTTGAGCGCAGCATCACTAAAACCCCCGACAATCAGTGGGATCGAGCCATTCACAGGTTTAGGGTCCATTCTGGCACCTTGGACTTGGAAGTGGGAGCCTTGATGATCAGTGATAGGATCACGCCAAAGTTTCGCCATCAGTGCGAGTGCTTCATCACACCGCGCGCCGCGATCCGACCAATCATAGCCGCACGACAGTACTTCTTCTTTGCACCAACCTACGCCTACCCCTAGATCTACGCGCCCACCAGTCAGCCAATCTAACGTCGCAAATTCTTTCGCCGTGTAAATCGGGTTGCGTTGGGGGATCAAAGATATGCTGGTGCCAAAACGTAAACTCTTCGTGTGGCCTGCGAGATAGCCAATGATAGTGCTCTGGTCCGGAACGCCACATCCTTCAGGAACAGGTAGCTTGCCATCAGGTGAACCAGGATAGCCAAACTCCATCTCATCGAAGAGCAAGACATGCTCACCGAACCATATCGAGTCCAACCCGTTTTCATCCATGCCGCGCGCCAGGTTGATCAAACGGTCTGGTGGAACTACCGGGGCAAAAAAAGACGCGACCGCACCAATCTTCATATCTTCGTTTCCTTACTGCTTTAATTTTCGTTCGTACATCGAAAAAACTGACTCCCAAACACTTTCAGCGGCCGCCTCAACGTAGCCAGGTCGTTCTGGAAAACAAAAACCGTGCTCAGTACCTGCGTGGATCAACATCTGATATTCACAGTCGGCGGCCTCAAGTTCTTGTTCAAGCGTTGGGATAACAAAGTCTTCAACAAAGTGGTCTTGCTCTGCAAAACCTAGATAAAGCTCCCCAGAAATTTTCGAGATGAGTTTGTGTGGCGAATCGTCTTTGTCCGTGACCATGCGAGTCCCGTATAGAGATGCTGTGGCCTTGATTCTGTCTGGGAAGGTGCCTGCCGCGGTAAGAACGAATTGACCACTCATGCAATAGCCAATGGTGCCGACTGCCCCTGACGCTTCAGGCACCTCGCTCAAGTATTCTAACAAACCCTGCGTATCCGCCATAACCATCTCGTTGGTAAGCTTGCTGCCCACTGCAAACATCTTTTTGAGTTCGCTTCCACCTTTCGACAAATCAAAGCGAACCGTGCCTTCCCGATAGTAGAGATCAGGCAAGACCCCGATAAACCCGTTTTCAGCAATCCGGCGGGCAAAGTGCCTGAGTTCTTCTCGTATCCCAGGCACATCCATATATATGATGACCGGACTGAATGGACCGTCGCCGTCAGGGATCGCGACAAACGTGTCCATCAAGCCATCGCGTGTTTGCACGTTCACGTTCTTTTCTTTCATGTTTTTTCGTTCATGTTCGTTTCTTTCATGCTCACTTCTTTCATGTTCAATTCTTTCAAGATCACTTCTTTCATGATCACTTCTTTCATGATCACTTCTTTCATGATCACTTCTTTCATGATCAAGGGGAGCATATTCGCCCCTTAACTACTTTACCCATACTCCAGAGTTTTCGGGGGGTGGAAGACTACGCGGATTTACGCGCGGCTTCATACCATGCGAAGAAACAAAACCAGATGCCTTGAATCGCAAGGCCCGCAACTTCCCGTACCTCTTCAACCCCTTGTGCATCCATGCGCATGGAAGCAAAGACTTCACGCCACTGGACCGCTTCAACAGCGAAAGCGATCCATAGCGCAAACCCCAAACTGCCAACGCCAACGCCAACGCCAACGCCAAGGTAAGCCCAGGCCGGAAGCGATCGCTTGAGACTGATCAGCATCATTAGACCACCCAGTCCATAGATCGCGAACCACAGCCAACCATCCGGATCGTTCAATTGTAGATAGGCGCTGAACAGCAACAGAATGGCCATCAGCGTTTGCAGTGGTTTCAGTAATTTTTCCTCAACGAGATAAGCGAAGGCACAAATCGAAAAACTCCGGCATCATAGATCAATGAAACGTATTTTCCTCACAGTTTTGTTGTCCCTCACTGCGCTTGTGGGCGCCTATCTTTTATATGCACGCAACGTCACAAACCCGGCCGTAACAGAAGATATCCGCAACGATCCCACCAGCGATAGAGCCGCAAGGGCCATGCTGATTACACTGCCAAATGGACGAGAATTGCCCGTCAACTTCCTACATGAAGGCAGTCAGGTATTTATCGGCGTAGATGGGCGCTGGTGGCGAGACTTTATCGACCCAGGTGCGAGGGTCAGTCTGTATATGAAAGGACATGCCTACGAAGGACATGCCGTTGCAGTGCTCGATAATCCTGCATATACGGAAGAAATTTTCAGTCGACTTAGACCTACAGCCCCGGAATGGTTACCCGCATGGTTGAACGGAAAACTTGTTGTTATTAACCTAGATCAAGACTAAGAAGGCTAATCGTCTGATGCTAACGTTATCATCAGAAAGCCAGTGAAAGCGGCGTTATTCGGTCCTAGGGAAGGATCAACTCGTGACTTCAAATCGTTAATCGTATCCCTGTACCGCGCGTAGAACTCCCAGCTTGGCCTAGGTTTGTAGACCAAATCTTCGAGCTCCAAGAACGAAATTACACGCTTGGTCGTTGTAGGCTTAACAAAGACGTCAATATCGGGTCGCATGTAAAGGGAGCAAATTGTCATCAGGCTCCACTTCGCAAGCTGCCCTTCCACCAAGATATCCAAAACCTGATTGAAGCCTTTTTCCTGATTGCCGTGTAGTAGCTTACGAAAAGCCTCCGCTAAAGATTGGCGGTCATCAGTACTCAGACCATTGACGTAATCTCGAAACTTCGGCTTTTCAAACATTGAGACCATTGACGAACGACTCACGGTCTTGACAATACTGTCTAATATTTGCGCCTTGTTCGTAGCTAGATTGGCGAAGTTTTTCTTCGCTAGCAGTACCTGCGTTTGCTCAGCCAGCTGGTCTACGCGATGTTTCTTGCCAACGGCGACCATATCTTCATGCGCAAACCCGCCCGGATAGCGATCCAAGAATGCGGTTTGCGCCGTATAGAGACGCTCCAGATTCAAGACGCTATCCCACCATTTCTATCGTTTCTGCCAGTTGTTCTAACACAAATATCAACGGCAATTTTACAACCCGAGAATTCAGCTCTGCATAACGTCGAAGAAACACATGGCTTGCAGATGTTTGTTCTTTCAAGACCACATAACGTACATCCCCAAGCTTGAAACGCTCACCGATCAATTCCTCGTGGAACAAAACTTTGCGTGGTGCTTTCGCCGGACCCCGACGCTGCCAATTCGGACCCAGATTTTGTTCGTGTCCGAACGGCAAGGACATATCCCTAAGACGCATCGGTGTTGCACTGATGCCTGTTTCATATTCGGCTGCAAGAACAATCTCCCGGATGTCAGATTGAGCTCTCGCTGCATAGTGTTTGAGCATGCTCACGCTGCCGTCTGCCAGGTACAGGACGCTGCGTAATACTCGTGGTGTGTAAATTTTCTCGAGGCAAGCCGCAACTTGTCGGCAACCCTCAATGGTAAACGAGCGCTCGATATATCGAGCGACATCATCAGGTAAGTCCATGTTTCCCCCTGCTGTCTTGCTCACGGCCGGCGCTTACGTACGCTCAGCCGGTCGGCTCTATTAACAATCTTGGTCAATCACAGTGGCAAGTTTCTACGACTTATAATGTCGCTTTGAATCTGAGCTTTTGTCCAAAAGCTCGCACAGATGATGTGACACTTAACCCAACGTTTGCTGGGTAAGCATCTGTTTTATCTAATAAAATGTTCTACGTCAATTCCAATAGCCTGCGTCGTTGCCGATTCAAGACTGGTGCAACTCTCCGGATCTAGTCGAAGTCACTGGCATCGTGGCGCTCGGCAACGCGAGTCGCCTCATCGCCCCAAGGACGATTAACCCGACGACCCCGAGCTACAGCTGGGCGGGCTTCAATCTCTTCGGCCCAACGCGTCACATTCTTGTAGGACGCGGCATCCAAGAATTCAGCAGCTTCATAGATGTTGTGCAGAACACAGGCACCAAACCACGCGTAGTTCGCCATATCTGCAATCGTATATTCATCGCCAATGAGGAACTGACGATCCGCTAAATTCCTATCGAGCACATCGATGAGTCGCTTCACCTCCATGGCATAGCGATTAATCGCATATTCAATTTTAGTTGGTGCATAGGCATAGAAGTGACCGAAGCCGCCACCTAAGTATGGTGCGCTGCCCATCTGAAACATTAACCAGGACATGCACTCCGCACGTGGCGTTGCGTCTGTTGGAAAAAACTCACCAAACTTTTCTGCGAGGTAAACCAATATTGCACCGGACTCAAACACCCGTGTGTGGGGATCTGTCGATCGATCAAGTAACGCCGGAATCTTCGAATTGGGATTGATGTCGACAAAGCCGGAGGAAAACTGCGCGCCTTCGCCAATGTTGATCAACCATGCATCGTATTCAGCCCCTTCGTGTCCCAGCGCCAAGAGTTCTTCTAATAGAATCGTGACTTTCACGCCATTTGGCGTGCCCAGCGAGTGAAGTTGTAACGGATGTTTCCCAACCGGTAACTCAGCGTCATGAGTCGGGCCTGAGATAGGTCGATTTATACTGGCAAACCTACCCCCGCTCTCTTTATCCCACGTCCACACTTTAGGTGGGACATATTCTTGCTCCGTTTGTTCTTGTTCGGCCATCGTTTTGCTCCCCAGATATTTTGCAGGACGGGAGTTTACGATGCGCGGCCGCGGCGTGCGAGTAGATTGCTTACGCGCGTGCGCGAAGCTCAGTCAGAATTTCTGCATGTCTTGCTCGAGTTAGTCGGTACTTCGAAAAGAAGTAGAGGGCGGGTAACAAACCAAGCGCTAGAAAAGGTCCGGCTACTAACGAGAGCGAAAAAAGTGCATCTTGAGAGACATCGGCTGCCGTCCTAATGTGATCCCCCGCTGGCCACTCAATGAAATCAAGCACGATGCCACTAGTAGCCGCTCCTATCCCGGCGGTTGCCTTGATAATGAACGCATACGCACCAAAGAAAACCCCTTCACTACGTTTACCAGTCACCAGGTCATGCTCATCCGAAATGTCTGCCAACATAGCCCCGACAGCAACTATCAACTGACTGACAACCAAGCCAGCAATGAAATGAAATATAACAAGCGCCACAACGTTGGCCATTGTGCCGGGCTCTGGAAAGGCACCTAGGTAGTAAAGCACCACGGGTGAAGTGTAGAAAATCACCCACCCCACACCACCCCAGATCAGCGCTTGTTTTTTCTCTAGATAGTTCGCAACAAAGGGCGCGAACAGATATCCAATCATCGTAGCCAAAGGTCCGATAATTAGAACCGCTGGCATGTAGGTCGGACTGATCTGCCAAAAATAGGTATTCAGGTACAACGCGAGAGAAGTGCCGATGCCAATTGGCATCGAGATTACAATGAAACCACTTACTAGGAAGAAGAACGAACGATTTCGAAGTGCTTCGCGCACGTCGCCAAGCAGACCTCCTAAGCCACTAGAACTTGGGCTGGTGACAGGCAAGCGCGCGGCCGCTTTCTGAGTGCCAAAAGCCATCACAAGCACGGACACGAGCATGAGCAACGCAAGTAGGATGGTAAATGGAGGATAGGCGTCTTTGTTCAGCTGACCATTTGGGAATTCCTCCGAGGCTACAAAGAAAATGCCAAACCCCAAGGCATAAACCAATATATAACCAACTGCACCGAACGCATTTCGAATTGCGACAAGCGTCGTACGTTCTTTGTAGTCGTTGCTGAGCTCTGCGCCAAGCGCCAAATGTGGTACGTGATACAAGGTCAGCATGATGCGTAAAACCACGGCCACGATCATCAGCCACCAAAACAACGCGATCTCAGACGTCACCATAGGGTTGAAGAGTAGATAAAAGCCACCGGCAAGCGGTAGCGCTGCAAAGTACATAAACGGGTGGCGCCGTCCAAGACGCGAACGCCAATTATCGGAAACAGATCCCATGATCGGGTCCGACACCGCATCGACACACATCGCCACAAACAACGCTATCGCGCACAGGGAGCCTGACACGCCAAGAACCTGGTTGTAATAGAACAGGAGAAACAACCCAAATGCAGAGGTCTTTATCCCTTCTGCGATTTGACCGAACCCGTAGGAGAACTTCGTGAATACGTCTACTTGACTCATACCGTTGAGCCTACCGAGACAGTCGAAGAATAGCGAGATGACATAAGCACCATCAGCCCATACCATTGCTTGGATTCACAGTCGAGCCCACATCTTGCCAATCTTGTCGATCAAAACGACTTTAGGTTTCCTGCTAGCAACTGTACTTCTTCCGGCAAATTACGCACTTGCTCAGGATCGTTTGCAAGAAGTCGTCGACTACGCCGAAAAGCTGCAAGCCAGCAAACCAAATGTTTGCATTGTGGTTGGATTCGTTAGCGCTACCCAAGAAACGGTTACTCAATTTGGACCTTGCCAAAAGGAGGACTATTTCCAAATCGGCTCGATTACCAAAGTTTTTACCGCCACCACCCTCGTGGTCTCCGACAACCTGAATCCAAAAACAGCCTTGGGAGAGCTAGTCGGAGGCGCGAGACTAAGTCCTGACGCCAAAGCTATAACTCTCAGCTCTCTCGCCACTCACACTTCAGGGCTGCCACGACTGCCAGACAACTTAGATCTCAGCTCTCTCCAAGACCCCTATGCAAGCTATATCAAAGACGATCTGTTTGCTTACCTTGCAACCTACCAAGCGAGCTCAGAGGCAAAGCCATCTTTTGAGTATTCGAATCTAGGGGCTGGTTTGCTCGGCCAGATTCTGGCTGCAGAGCAAGATTTGAGCTACGCCGATCTAGTACACGAGTCAGTGTTAATTCCCCTTCGTTTGGACCGTACATTTATCGACCCTGACCACCCACCCGGAACTGGAAAGGTGTTGCAAGGACACGACGCCTCCGGCGAGCCAGCAACAAACTGGCGTTTTGCAGCCTTGGCTGGCGCCGGTGCAATCTGGTCCAACATTGCGGACATGCTGCGGTTCACCAAGATACAGCTCGGACTGATTGAAAACCCACTAAGCGAGGCCATCACAATTACGCAAACCAAACACGCTAGTGCTGGCGCTGGTTTGGATGTGGGTCTTGGCTGGATGATCGATTCACGCCACGGCGAAACCACCATCTGGCACAACGGTGGTACTGCAGGATTTCGTGCCTGGATGGGCTTCACTCCAAGCCGTGGCGAGGGCGCAGTCGTGCTGGCTAGCGGGGTCTTGCCTGAGGTCGATGCCATGGGTGAGGCCCTGATGGGCCATCCTGTAAAGCTGACAAGTCTCGCTGCAGGTCAAGCACTTTCTGACGAAGCAGCCACTCTCTATCTCGGTAGGTACCAAGTCTCCCCGCAATTTATGTTGGATTTCACAAAGGACGGAACAGATGTTTTCGTCCAAGCGAGTGGGCAGCCTAAGCTCAGATTGATCAACATCGGTGATCACCACTTTCGCGCTGATGGCGTTCCAGCAGAGTTTAAGTTTCAGATAAAGAAAAACGAATCCAGGCAGGTCACCTTGTTTCAAGGGGGTCAAAAAATCCGCGCCCAACGAAAGGGCAACGTCCCCACGCGCGAAAAGATTTCTATCGATTCAGCCACTCTCGCTAGATACATCGGTACCTACAATCTGCGCAAGAACTTCAAGTTAGTGGTGACCCAACAAGATGGCGGGCTTTGGGTTCAAGCAACCGGACAGCAAAACTTCCCAATCTTTGCGGAAACCGAAACTCGTTTCTTCTATGAAGTGGTCGCCGCTGACATCGAGTTCAAAGTCAAAAATGCAATCGTCCAAGGACTCTGGCTTCACCAAAACGGCAAACACTACGCTAAAAAGATAATCGACTGAGAGGATGACTGAATAATGTATGAGGCGGCGTTAGAACCAATCAACGTTGGCGGCATCGAGATCCCAAATCGAATCGTCCGCGCACCACATGGCACTCGACTCAGCGGCGACGCACTCATTGCGTACCATGTTGCACGTGCCAAGGGTGGCGTTGGCATGTCGACCGTGTCGGCAACAAGCGTCCACCCCAGCGCGCCAGGGGACATTCCACTCTGGCGGGACGAGTGCAAAGTTTTCTTGAACAAACTAGCGGACGCGTCGCATCAGCATGGGATGAAGATGTTTCATCAGATCTATCATCCAGGTGCTGGGTATGCCGAAGCCGCAAACGCACCGATACATTGGTCAGCAAGCGAGATCCCTAACCCTATGGCAGGTGTGGTTCCCGTTGCCATCTCCAAAGCGCAAATCGATGACCTCGTTGAACACTTCGCTGCAGCTGCTCGCCGCATTCGCGATGCTGGTATGGACGGAGTCGACATCCATGCTTCCAGTGGTTATCTCATTCACGAATTCCTGTCACCGGCTCTCAATCAACGAGAAGACGACTACGGCGGCAACCCAGAGAATCGCATGCGGCTACTGATTGAGGTGATAGACGCTGTGCGCAGTGAAGTCGGCGACAGCGGTTTCGCAGTTGGCGTTCGCCTACCGAACGATGACTACGTGCCTGGAGGTCTTACACCTGATCTCGTGCGCGACATCGCACAAATCGTTGATCCACTGGTCGATTATGTCTCGCTGCATATGGGGGCTTACTGGCGTTTTCACAAACTGATAGCACCTTCAGATGACCCTCTTGGTGTTGAGATGTCAGCTAACAATGTCATTCGATCCGCGATCACTAAACCGGTGATGGTTACGGGCCGAATCATGACAATGGACCACGCCAACCACATCGTCTCTTCAGGTGAGGCGGATATGGTCTCGATGGTTCGTGCGCTCCTCGCTGATCCTGAGCTGGTAAACAAAGCACGACGTGGAGAGGAACATCGTATAAGACCCTGCATCGGATCTAACATGGGATGCGTTGGTCGATTGATGAGTGGGCAGAGTTTATCCTGCGTTGTGAACGTTGCCGCGGCTATGGAAACCAAGCACACCCACGAACCTGAAACCCCGACTGCGACGCCAAAAACCATTTTGGTTGTTGGCGGTGGTCCCGCAGGCTTGGAGTTCGCAAGAACAGCAGCGTTACGAGGACACAAAGTCCAATTGCATGAAGCAACGAAAGCACTAGGTGGTCAAGTAAACATGGCATCAGACGCGCCTCACCGGGGTGACATAGGCGCCATCACACACTGGCTCGCCGACGAACTAGAATATCTACAAGTCGATGTGCGCCTGAATTCATTGGTTGATGCTGAGTCTATCCAAGCTGCACAGCCTGATGCGGTTGTTCTCGCTACCGGCACGAGACCCCGAAGCGATGGCTTTCAGGTTTCGAGTCCAGGAGCCGCGATACCTGGCCACGACCTCGCCCATGTGCACAATTCTTGGGATCTATTTGGTCACGGTGACCCAGTCGATGTCACAAGTCCGGCTGTGGTGTTTGATGACACTGGATCGTTCGAGGCTATTTCCGTTGCCGACGTACTTTTGCAAGCCGGTGCCTCCGTCACAATGATATCTCGATTCAAGGATATTGGTGAAAACGTCCCTTTCCCACCAGTAACGGTTGGGGCAGCTCGTGAACGGCTCATGGATTCTGATTTCGATTTCATCGGCGGGCATTATTTACGTGAGATCGGAGCTCGCGAGGTTGATATCGGTGTCTTGTTTACACAACGAGTTCGAACCATCCCAGCAAAAACCGTCATTCTTGTAACCCACAATGAACCCAACCGTGAGCTCGCCAAGGCGCTAGAAGGCGCGGACATCGAAGTTCATCAGATCGGTGACATTCAAGGTCGTAACAATATTCGCAACGCAATCCACTCAGCCGCTTTGTTGGGACGTGCAATATAACTGCGGCTGCTCTTAGGCTGACGAGATCTTCGGTGCTTCCGTTATACTCGCGTCCTCAAGTTCAGCAGAGATACGTTCGCGTAGTTCAAATTTCTTAATTTTGGTTCCGGACATGGGCCATTCCGAAACGAAACGAACGTATCTTGGTACTCGAAAGGTTGCGATTTTGCCGCGACAAAAATCGATGATTTCCTCTTCGCTAACAGTTGCACCGGCTTTCAGTTCGACGAACGCCGCCGGGACTTCGACATAGCGTCGGTCAGGTGCGGCTACGACTTGGACAATTTGTACCGCCGGATGCTGTTGAATGTAGTCTTCCACTTCTGCAGCCGCCACATTCTCGCCACCAACTTTCAACATGTCCTTTATACGGTTTCGGAACGTGATGCGTCCTTGTTCGTCCATCAAACCCAGATCACCAGTGTGGAAAAAACCGTCCTCATCCCAGACAGACGCGCTCAGCTCCGGTTCACGGAAGTAACCATCGAAGGCGTTAGGACCGCGATAGCAGATTTCACCGAGGCTGTGTGCGGGGAGTATTTCACCGGACTCTGCATGCGTGATCTTTGCCTCCATGCCGGGTAACGGATAGCCGCCAGTTGTAACGCGAACATCAAGGCTATCCGTGGGGAGCACGAGCGACAAATAGCCACACGCTTCCGTTTGTCCAAAACAACTCAATACCGGCGCTTGCGGATGTCTACTCTGTATCTCACGCAGCATCTGTTCGGTGCCAACGACTGTCACGATGCGCAATCGTTCCTGATCAACTTCTTGCCAACGTGGGTGATCCACCACCGGCAACCAAATCGTTTCAAACGCTGGCAAGCTCACCGTCACTTTATGGGTAATGAACTGATCGATGGCAACATCTGGGTCAAAGAAACCGGTATGCACATATGGACAACCCGCCCATAGACACGCAACTGCAAACGCTACCCCACCAATGTGAAACAAGGGCAAGGCACTCCAGAGCACATCATCGCTGGTGAGATCGAATCGTTCTTCTACGGTTCCTTTAGCCGCACCAAGAATAGCTCGATGACTTAACATCGCCCCTTTGGGTGTACCCGTTGTCCCACTTGTGTACTTCACAATCGCGATATCTGCGGACTCTATGGCAACTCGCGTCGTTGGCGCATCCCCCCCATGTCGCAAGAAATCCTGACGCGACATTAGCGCCGAAGGCGTTTCGCTCCAGTTGATCAGATATCGCAAGTCAGGTAGCTCGCTGGTTCCTGCAAGCAGTCCACTAACATCTGTTGGTAGCGATGGAAACGCCTCGCGGATCAAACCAGTGTAATCACTCCCCGAACTATCCTGTTGCGGAGTGGTAAAGAGAACGTTAAGTCCACATTGGCTGATGACGAGAGATAGCTCATAAGCCTTGAATCGATTGTTGAGTGGAACCGCAATAGCGCCCGACCTAATGATGCCAAAAAGCAGCGGCAAACAATCGGGTCCATCTGGCAAGAAGTACCCGACTCGGTCTCCAGGATGAATGCCAAGCGTAAGCAAAGATGCTGCAATTCGCTCAACCTCATCACCGAGTTCGCGATAACTAATCGACCGCCCAGGAAAAATCAACGCCATCCGATCGCCATCGTAACGCGCACGGGTCTCGATCAACTCTACCAGGGTATCTGCTTGCACAGGTCGATACTCTTTTTGTTTCGCTCTCTATCTATTTTGCGCTCAACAACTGACGATCGCTACTGAGCGAAGACAAGATTAGACCGACGCTGAGAACCCGCTCGGTACTTTCAATACCCAACTCTAAAAGGCGGTCGCAAGCAGTTGCTTACGAGAGTCTAGGTGAGCCGCAACATGACAGGCAATTGCAGAGGTGTCGTCCCTGACACCAGCAATAAACGTTGATGCTCGCGACCGCATCAACGGCAGGCCAAGCGCGTACAAACCCGGTCGAACAACACCCTCCTGGTGTTGCAACAGTCCCTTGTTGTCGCAGACATCCATGTCAACCCAGCTGTAGTCGGGGCGATAGCCTGTTGCCCATAGAATCGTACCAACTCCGCTAGCACCAAATCTCATAGACAACCTCGGCTTAGGGATCTCGGTTGGCGCAAAATTCAATTCAGCCTCATCGAATGCCAGACCAGACGTCTTGAATCGTTGCAACAAACGAAACAGTTTCAAGTCAGCCGACTTGCACAGATTTGGCAAGTTACCGGAAAACTGGGCTTTGCCGTCGCTCACACCAACAAAGCGGCCCACGATATCCACCCCAGCCGCAGATAGTTCGTTCAAGTTAAGATCTTGCTGTTGGCCAATCAACTGCGGGGACGGCAACCGTCTTGCTCGTCGCAAATCATCAACCTCACCGGCTTGTTCCCAAAATACCCCACTCTTCGTCAGCCAATGATAGATGTCATGTCCCGCCACACGGCGTGGCATTCGAACATGTTCTCCAACAGATAGAGTGACTTCGTGGCCTGCTTGGTTGAGTTCTTGAGCAAACTGCAATCCTGTTGCGGAACCCCCAACAACCATAATCCTTTGCGTTGGTACATCCGTCGGGCGCTTGTACAAATTCGTTGTGAGCTGCACGACGCCATCTGGCAACGACTGCTCTAGAGGTGACTGTAGAGGTTTCGCGAATGCTCCGGTTGCCATAACCACGGCCCTCGCCTGCCACAGCCCTTGAGTCGTTTGCACGCGATAAACTTCACCTTCGTTCCATAACCGGTGAACCCTGCTATAGCGTTTCAGAGGAGCGCTCATGAAAGATGCATAAGACACCAAATGGTCGGCCACACTATCCTTGTGCATGTAACCGTCTGGATCTTGTCCTGCATAGCGAAATCCAGGTAAATCCAGCATCCAGTTGGGCGTCAACAGACGTAGCGAATCCCACCGCTCTGATCGCCAACGCTGACCAATGTCACCCGCATCTAACACAACATGTTCTATCCCTGCTTGCTGCAATTGGTAGCTCATCGCGAGCCCTGCATGCCCCGCACCAATCACGATGACATCCGTGTATCGCATGTTCCGGTACGGCTTTGGCTTTGGTGTGTTGATGGTAGATGACATGGTCTTCTCTCCTTAGATAACGCCGGTTACGAGCCCATCAAGCGACAGTCACGTTGACTTGCGTAGGATTCGTAACGATGTCGAACACGGCCGAACGTTTCTGCGACTGAGCAACTAACGCCTCGATCTCCTCGCGGGTGGCATCTGCATCGATAGCAAACGTCACGTTTACATCTTCGAAGCCGTTTCTCACATCACTGTCGATGCCTAGAATGCCCTGCAAATCCATTTTGCCATCCAGCGTTGCTTTGACCGATCGAAGTTGTATACCTCTGTTCTGAGCAACGCTTGCGACACCCGCACTCAGACAACCCGCAAGACCTACAAGCACATACTCCACCGGTGTCGCGCCCATATCCTCGGCCGCGAAAATCTCTGGATGATCCGTGTCAAAACTAAATTCCGTCTTATGTCTCTGCTCGTCTCCCAGACCGTGGAAACCTTTCACTGCAGACCGACTGTGCGTGCCGTTGACCCAGTCGCAGGTGGCCCGCCAGACAAACTGCGCGCCCGCTGGAGCCTCTGTTAGCGCTTCGCGAGCGCCCAACAAAGCCTCAACGTTCACTCCGTTGTCGACAACTGGGCTGTCCATTTCAGTTTTTTGCACTGTTCCTGTTTGCATTTCTACTCTCCTTGAGTCGTTGCGAGCGGTTCGGTTGGAACCCTCTGTACTTGTTTCTCGTGAGAAGTTCATTTCGAACATCTCGCGATTGAGTGCAGATTAGTGATCTCCCGAGCCACACGCTTGAAGGTACCGTGAAGATTTCTTGAAGGTTTCTTCAAGAAATCCCCAGGTGTTCTCCAAGTCTGTGCGCAAGGAATGCTCTAGATTTTCACTCTATCGGTACTGGCACAGGTACTAGTTCGATATCTAAGGCACAAAGGAGCGCAAGAAATGGCACGTTACAACTCAATTCTCGACACGATTGGCAATACCCCTCTTATACGTCTTGGCCGCATGGCACCACGCCACGTCAATCTCTACGTAAAGGTCGAATCATTTAACCCGATGGGGTCGGTAAAAGACCGTATGGCCAGAGCAATTATTGAAGACGCCGAACAAAGTGGCGCGCTCACGCCAGGGCAGACCGTTATCGAAGCTACCAGCGGCAACACAGGAATAGGTCTTGCCATGGTTTGTGCTCAAAAAGGCTACCCACTTGTCGTGACGATGGCAGAAAACTTCAGTGTAGAACGACGCAAAATGCTTCGTTTCCTAGGTGCAAAGGTCGTGCTCACCCCCGCATCAGAAAAAGGCACCGGGATGCTCACAAAAGCTGAGGAGTTGGCTGCACAACACGGCTATTTCCTCTGTCGGCAGTTCGATAATCCAGCAAACGCGCGGGTTCATACCGAAACCACTGTGCCCGAGATCATCCGGGATCTGCAGGGCGACCCGTTGCACACCTTTGTCACCGGTTTTGGCACCGGCGGTACGCTAAATGGCGTTGCTACTGGGTTGCGTCGCGTATCGCCAGATACCGAAATAGTTGCGGCGGAACCCGACAATGCACAAGTTCTCGGTAGCGGTATTCCACAACCGCGTGATGAGCAAGGTAAACCGACGGGCAGTCACCCCAATTTTAAACCACACTTGATGCAAGGCTGGAGTCCAGACTTCATCTCAGGCTTGACTGAGGAGGCTGTAGCCAATGGTTTTGTCGACAGCATTCAGCCCGTGCCAGGCGATCTGGCCATGCAAACTGCTCGTCGACTTGCACAGGACGAAGGTATCTTCGCGGGTACTTCGAGTGGCGCGACCTTGGCCGCTGCATTGGCAATCGCTGAGTCTGCGCCCAACGGCGCAAACATCGTATGTATGTTGCCAGATACCGGAGAACGCTATCTCTCGACGCCGCTATTCGCAGATATCGGCGAGGATATGAATGCGGACGAGCTCGAGCTCTCCAGGTCCACACAAGGTTTTCGGTTCGACACTAGATCGGCTCCTTCTCCCGCTGTTGCAGCGCAGCCAGTGACACTCGACAAGTCTGCCGAGGCATTCGTTAAGAGTGCACCTACCCAAGCGCCCGTTGTCATGTTTGCGCTGGAGTGGTGTGAGTTCTGCTGGTCAGCACGCAACTTGCTGAGCGAAATGGGGGTCGAATTCATCTCCGTTGATTTGGATTCCGTGGCCTACCAGGCTGATGACCGAGGCAACAAGATTCGAGCAGTTCTTGCTGAACAGACTGGGTCTCCAACAATTCCTCAGGTCTATGTGGACGGAGAGCACATAGGTGGTTGCACAGAGCTTTTCGATATCCAGAGGGACGGCCAGCTAGATACCGCACTCAATAAATTGGGTGTGTCTTTTACACCATATAACGAGGATCCATACGCCTTGTTACCAAAGTGGTTACACACAAGAGCAAGTTAGACGCCAAGCAATATTTGCCTTCGGGTAAGGAGATAACAATGAGTAACAGTCCACCAGTCATATCGGCCAAGCAGCTCGAAACGCACGACGCTTTGATGCGCCTTGATCTAGCCTGCCGGGAATTGGGTGTCTTCTATCTCGTCGACCACGGGTTGGATGGGGTGTCGAACCTGTTCGACCAGGCGCAAAAGTTCTTCCGATTGCCGAAGAGTGAGAAGCTCACGATCAGCAGGACTCGGAACAACCCGTGGGGTTATTTCGATCACGAACTCACTAAAAACAAACCCGATTGGAAAGAGATATTCGATTTCGGTTCAGATCATGATGGCCTAACACCACGATGGCCAGATGGGCTAGTAGCATTTCGTCATTTTTGCGAGAGTCACTACCAATCCTGTGAGCAGCTTTCCTTCCAGATCCTTGCTGCAGTTTCAAAGAATCTTGGTGTTGGTGGTAGTTTCCTCTTTCATGCGTTTGAACCGGAACATTCAAGTTTTCTCCGGCTGAACTACTACCCGCCTTGCCGAGAATTGACTCATACACCGGCGCAACAACACGCTTGTGAGGGACCGATGGGGGTGCACCACCACACTGATGCAGGGGCTCTTACCCTGTTAATGACCGACGGTAATCCTGGACTCGAAGTGTATGTACACGATCAGTGGAAACCCATCCCACATCAGCCTGGCGCCCTCATCATCAATATTGGCGACATCATTCAGGTTTGGTCGAACGATCGATACAAAGCGCCTCTGCATCGAGTGCGCGTGACCCGGCGGCAGGAGCGCATAAGCATTCCTTTCTTTTTTAATCCTCACCACTCGTTCGACTACGCACCGTTAACCTATCGGAGAGACCAGGAACCGGCTCGCTACGGGTCTATTAACTGGGGAGAATTTCGAGCTAAACGAACTGATGGAGATTACTCCGATACAGGGGAAGAGATTCAGATCGAGCACTTCCGCATCAAGTGAACAAAGTGCGCAGCCGATAATAGGAAATCATCATGGCATTCATAAACGAGGCGACCCACGCGACCACCGATCCCCACACCCAACGCGTCTATGCGCGCCAAACGAGGGCGTTTGGTTACCTACCTAACTATGCGCCGTTGTTTAGCCATAGACCTGAAGTGATAGATCGATGGTCTGATCTGCAAAAGTCTATGCGTGCCAACATGTCTGTACGCGTCTTTGAGCTTGTCACTCTTGCCGCTGCGATTGCTCTGAAAAGTTCTTACTGCGCCTTGGCGCACAGCGCCGCGTTGCGGAAGGAGTTTTCAGACAAAGAAATCGTAGGATTGGTATCCGGAAAGCACAAATCAATTGTTAGCGAGGCAGAAGCTGCCGCGATGGACTATGCAGCCCAGGTAGCGAAGGACGCGAACGCAGTCACAATCTCTGCGATAGAGCGGCTCCGAAAAACCGGGTTCAGTGACGCAGAAATATTTGATATCGCGGCAGTTGCTGCGGGGCGAGCGTTTTTTCGAAACTAGTTGAAGGATTGGGCGCACTTCCTGACTCTGACTATCACAAGTTGCCAGCTGACCTGGTTGAGGTTTGCGAGCTAGGACGACATATCGACTCTGAAGCTTAGCGTTCGCCACAAGCTTAGCGTTCGCCATTTGCGTAGCGTTCCTCATATAGAAGAGCTTTACTTAAAAAACTCAACAAAGAAACGCACGGGACCCATCGGTTCAACTTCATGCAAGACTTCAGGTTCCACAACGCCAGAGTGGTCTGGGTCGAGTTCATATTGCTCATTCTCAGATTGCAGAATGCGATAGTGAAGCTTTCCTGAAAGAACCACTATTTTGCCCCACGTGCCTGCCTTGGTTTGGTGCGCTCTCAGCAAACCTATGGGGACCGAGGTCTCATCAAACGTAGGCGTTTTCTTATAGAACCGACAAGTATTAGGGATGTCCTTCAAGTTGGATTGGTATCAATTTCTAGGAGCCAACTTAGGGCTTCGTGTCCAATAGCGTCTAGCCCATCTTCGACCTCTTCTCTTGGCAACTTGACGATATCGAGTAATTGTCTGTAGAGCGCGATGGTATGAAAAGTCTGCTGCGGACTACGCGCAAATTTCACGGCAGAGAGCCATCGCCCAGCACGCTCTGTATCGCCTTGTCGATTGGCGATAACAATCGCGGGAATAAGCAGATCCGGCCAGGGGCTGAGCCCTGCTCTTTTCAAGCGTGTTTCGACCTCAAGACACAGCTGTACGGCGCGTAACGGATCTTCAGTCGCAAGAGCCGAAGCAAGCAACATCGTTGCTCCCCAAAGACTATGTGCTTCGGGATGTTGTAATAGTTTGTTTGCCCAGCTAAACGCTTCCGCCGGTGCTGTAAAGACCCGTGATGCGATGAGCGCGCACGTTGCGTTGTAAGATGGATTATCAATCCCATCTGCGATGTCACCTTTGCGAGCGATAAGTTGCTCAGCCAAGGTCACCGCATCGTCATATTCAGTAGCAATGACCCGCGTCCATATCTGATATATCTGCACTAAATCCTGTGTCGGCTCGTGACCACTTGTTTCCGCGATCTGCACCGCCTCTACTAATTGCTCTTTTGCCAAACTAGGATTCGTAAAATTGTTCGTCAGCGAAGTAAGGATAAGCGCACCAGAGACTCGAGTCGGTTCGCCGAACTCCCGACACATATCCAAATTGATAGCTGCATGTTCTGCTAATAGTCTCGGATTACGTGAAACCTGGGCACAAAGCGCGGCAGTGCCATGCAGCTTGCTGAGGATAAAACGATCTTCTGTCGAGTTGATGTAGTACTCAACCCTTTTTAGCTTGGCCATGGCTCGCGCACCGTCGTCGAGCTGGATCATTAGGCCTACCGCACAACAGACATCTATGGCATCTCTGTTTCGATCGATTGTTTCAAAATATAGTTCCGCAGTAGTGATGTCCGCATAGTGCTCGCTACACCACTTCGCCTGTGCGAAGCTATGGAGATGATCTTCTGGATAATCACCGAGGCTTCGAAGGCACCATTCCGCATGTCTCAGTGCATTTTCTTGCCTCAGATCAACCGACAACTTCTCCAGTGCAAAGAGTCGAACAGTCTCGAGTAGTCGCCACCAAGCCCCAGGACGGGAGGTTCGGCTAAGTAAACATAGCTCTACCAATCGTGACATCGCAAACGAAATCCCATTTGGAAGCTCGCCGTCGAAAACATCTTCTATATCGGCAATTGTAAATTGACCGGGGAAAACAGCCAGCTGACCTAACAACCTCTGCTCCTCTTCATCTAACAATTGCCAAGTGTTTTCCACCACCCGAATAAGGCTCTCTTGCCGATGACTACCCTCGCGTTGTCGCCCAGCAAGGAGTTCGAATCTTCTATCCAAACGGTCGGCCAGTTCATCGAGCGTGAGCTGTTTCAGCTGTGCGGCGGCAAGCTCTATAGCCAACGGCAGGCCATCGAGACGTGTACAGATCTTCCGAACCAGTTCGGGATCCAACACATCGCCAGGCAATCCGTGTCTCTGGGCGGTCAGATTAAAAAGCTCAACCGCGGCCGAAGGTCCCTCATCGCTTTCGACTGGTAGCGGATCAAGAAAGAACCTCAGTTCATCCGCGAGATCGATCGGGTCACGGCTGGTAACAAGAAAGTCAGGCGCTTCAGTGTGCTCTAGATAGAAATCCAACGCTGCCGCAACTTCATCTTCGATGTGTTCACAATTGTCTAGGATGAACAACACCTTGCTATCGCGAACGACGTTGGCGATTTCCGAACGCGACTCGGAACCTTGTACACCAACGCCCATTGCTGACGCCATCGCCGTATCCACTCCCGTGCCATCGCGCACCGGCACTAGATCGATAAACCAAACCCCGTCTGGATACCGGTCTTGCACTGCTCGACCAACCGCTTTGGCTAAACGCGTTTTACCTGTTCCGCCAATCCCGAGTAAGGAAACCAATCTATATTTCTCAAATTCTACGATGCAGCGGCTGAGTTCTGCATCACGTCCAATCAACTTGGTCCGCTCGTAGCCAAGATTGCTCGATCGAATTGGGGAGCTGGCGGGTGTGGCGGTGAGCGTCGTATTAGTCGTGCCACCAACCGTGACTGGAACTACAAAGCGATAACCCCGCCCGTGCACGGTTTTGATAAATCGTTGGTTGCGTCCGTCGTCGCCAAGAGCACGCCGCAAGGCCTTAATCTGCGTCGACACTGCCGACTCACTCACAAAGCGATGGCCCCACAGCTCATCTAGTAACTCATCCTTTGTAACGAGCACATCGCAATGCTGGACAAAGTAGCCTAGTAGGGTCATGACCTGAGGTTCGACACTGACCTCGCCTTCCGGCGAGCGCAGAGTGAAAGCCGCGAGATCGAGGTCAAATTGATCAAACGAATACGTTTGCGCCCGGACCTGAGTTGAGGTCAAGAAGTTATCCCGTCTGTTCTTGGCACTGCGCTCATCCTAACAGATAGCTTGATCACAGCTGCGGCCTCTTAACTTCCGTCATATCACGAAGCTGCGCTTTGCCACCATGCTGTGACCTCCGCCCGAACATCATCGAGGCTTGGCGCCGTTTGCCGTGTGTAGGCGCCAATACCTACCATATCGTACAGACGCCGATAGATCGTAATGGTGTGGTACATCTGAATCGGGATGCCCCCATAGCGAATAGCGGCAAGCCATTTTCGACCGAGCTCTAACTGATCTGATCTAATCGCAGCAACTGCCGCGGTAACCAACAGATCCGGGAATTCATCGCGCATCGCTCGATTCAGAAGCGCTTTCGTATCCAGGCACTGTTCAGCCGAAGTTGCAAATTTGCCGTTACTAGCGTCCACGCAAGCCGCTAGATTCTTGATTCCCCAGAATCGATCCACTGCAGGAAAGGACGCGATCCGTTCCAACCATCGTAGAGCATCGTCGGGCGCATCGACCATGGCGCACGTGACAAGAATTCCAACACAATTATACGCAGGGTTATCGATCTTCGTAGGCGTCTGGTCAAATCTGCGGACGATCTTTTCTGCAAGCTCCCGAGCGCGCTCCAATTCTCTGCCCACAGCCAACTGCCAAGCCGTGTAGCACTCTCCCGTGTCGATGAGTGACTGGTTTGAGGTCTCACGACCAATCTCAACCAGTTCGGCAAGTTGCTCGTATGCCGCATCAGGGTCAACAAAACCTGTAGTCAGAGACTTCATCAAGAGCGCATTTCCAAGCAGGGCACGATCATCCAACTCCCTTGCCAACACAAGATATGCATCAGTATGTTCAAGTAAACGCTCCGGAGCTCTATTAGCCTGCGCGCAAAGCCCAGCAATCGCATGCAACCGGGCACGCCAATAAGCGTCTGGTGAGTCTTGCAGGTAGGTTTCCGCACGGCTCAGTTTTTCACGGGCTCTCGCACCATCATCCAATTGCACCATCAGGCCGGTCCCTGCACAGATCGCATAGCCATCTTGGAGCCTTCCTTGACGCACAAACCAGTTCTCCGACGCTTCCAAGTCAACATAGTGATCTAAGCACCATTCGGCCTGGCTTAAATTGTCCAGCTGATCATCTGGGAATTGACCAAGTTTTCGCAAACACCACTCGGCATGGCGTTGACTATTTGCGGTGATAACAGTTGTGGGCACCTCCTCTTTGGCAAAAATCCGAACCGTTTCCAACAGCCGCCACCACCCACCTTTGCCAGAGCTTCTTTGTACGAGACCCAAATCAACCAAGCGCGCAAAGCCTGCCGAATTCCCAACGATTTCTTCAACACTGACAACTTGGAAGACCGATGGAAAAACCGCAAGTTGCCCCAAGAGAGCCTGTTCTGACCCAGCCAACATATCCCAAGTATCTCGCAGAACATTCAATAGATTGGTCTGGCGCCCTGCCGAATGTCGTTCGCGTCCAGCAAGTAGTTCGAACCGTCTCTCCAAGCGATCGTGCAACTCCTCAACAGTTAAGTGACGCAACTGCGCTGCGGCCAATTCAATCGCCAATGGAAGTCCGTCAAGTCCAGCACAAATGGCATCAACCAGGTTTTCTGGCGCATCGATCAGGCTGACACCATGTCGTTCTGCAGTTGTGGTAAACAGTTGGACGGCCGGCGCAGAACCATCGACTCGGTGAACAGCCAATGGTTCAAGGTAAGAACGGTGTTCGTCGATCAGATCAAGTGGATCACGACTAGTTGCCAAGAACTTAGGCATCGCAGTGAATTCAAGAAAATCATTGAGTAGTTCGTGCGTCTCGGCACGCAGATGCTCGCAATTGTCAAAGATCAATAAGAGTTCACGGTCGCGAATTGCTTCAATCAATTGAGGACGGACTTCGGCGGCCTCGAGAGCCAGACCAAAAATGTCAGCGACTGCAGTCTCTAGAGCCTCAATGCCGGTCAATGGAACAAGATCGACAAACCAAACCCCATCCGGAAACTGACCAAGCATTTCTCTACCCGCACGGCAGGCTAGCCTGGTTTTACCGATGCCACCAATACCCAGAACTGACGTCAACCGATTGTGCGTCACTAGCTTTTGAAGGTCAGCGAGATCCTTTTCACGACCCAAAAGTTGGGTCCGCTCGCGAGGGAGATTGTGCGACGCCGCACTGGCTTTTGGTTCCGTGGGTGTCGCAACCTCGCTCTTTATCTCAGCGACAAATTTGTACCCCCGCCCACGAACGGTTTGAACGATCTTCTGTTGCTGACCGTCGTCCCCAACCGCCCTCCGAAGAGATTTGACTTGGGTTGATAGTGCGGACTCGCTTACAAATCTATGGCCCCACAATTCGTCTAGAAGCTCATCTTTTGTTACGAGGCGTCCTTGATGTCGAACTAGATAGGCAAGCAATGCAAAAACTTGAGGCTCTATGGCGACTATCTCTCCACGAAGGGATAACTCAAATGCATCAAGATTTACTTCGTAGTCACCGAACTCAAATTTTTGCACTGTGTCAGAGGTCTGGCTCAATCTACGCTCTTGTCATCTCGGTGTGTTATGGCGCTGAATGCGTCTTACTACTTATAGCGTAACCAAAACACTGTGGATCCTTTACGTCAATTGGGGTACGTCAATTGGTCACAGAGGCTTTGATCTTTTACTCTCCCCCCGGGTACTTATCTTCAGGTGTTCAATGACGAAATCAAATTCTATAGATACGCGCGGCGTAGCACGATCCTCAGGACCTTCTTATCAGTCGGTCATCGCGAGTGACCGAGTCGCAGCACCCAGCGTCCTAAGTGAAGTCGCCTATGAGTGGATCGATAACGATGAGATAGACATAGCTCGCTATGTCAGTCAGGAATACCACGACCTAGAAGCAGCACGCTTGTGGCCAAAGACCTGGCAGATGGCGTGTCGTCTTGAACACATACCCAATGTCGGTGATTTTTATGTGTATGAGGTCTGCGATGTCTCTCTCATCGTCGTGCGATCAAGTGATCATGAAGTCCGCGCATTCCACAATAGTTGTTTGCATCGAGGCACCGCTCTCGCCGAAGGCTCCGGCAACAAACAGCTAATCAAATGCCCTTTCCACGGTTTTACGTGGGGACTCGATGGTCAGTTTAAAGGCATGCCAGCGCAGTGGGATTTTCCACACATCGATCGAGATGACTTCTGCCTCCCTGAAGCTAAAGTCGCCTTGTGGGGTGGATTTGTCATGGTCAATCCGGACAGTTCTGCTACCCCGTTCGAAGATTATGCGGCGCCTCTTACTGACCACTTTAAACCCTACCCACAAGAAGATCGGTACCTAGCACATCACGCCTGCCAAGTTGTCGATGCGAACTGGAAGGCAACACAGGAGGCGTTCATGGAGGGCTATCACGTATCGACGACTCACCCTCATACACTGCGTTTCGCCAACGATCTTGACTGCGCGTATGACATCTTAGGCAGTAATGTGTCCCGTCTACTTCAAGCGGTCGGTATCCCAGCCAACCATCTCATCGATGAAGTGAGCCAAGCTGAAGTTGCTTCGACAATGCAGAAAATGTTGCCCAAGGACCACCGACAAACCGTGCCTGAAGATGTGGATGCCCGCGCGTGGCTTAGCGATCGCTTTCGAGCTTCTCTGTCGGAACAGTGGCGGTGTGATCTATCGCATACGTCGGATGCCGAGATGTTGGACAGTATCCAGTACTTCCTGTTCCCGAATTTCTCGCCGTGGGGGGGTTACGCTATCCCGATCACCTATCGGTTTCGTCCATGGCAGAACGATCCGAATAAATCTCTTATGGAGATCATGCGACTCCACCCCATTCCTAGAGACGGTGAATTCGTAACAGCACAAGCTCACTGGCTCGAGCCGGGTGAATCTTGGGCTAACGCCCCGGGTTTCGAACAACTAGGCATAGTCATCGATCAAGACATGGCAAATCTACCTCTGGTGCAGAAAGGTCTGCGCGCGGCGAAACAGAAAAATCTCAATCTGAGCGACTACCAAGAGGTCCGGCTACGACACTTCCACCAGCGCTTGAACGAGACGCTTGCCGATTGAGCTTAACGTGACCGCTTAAGTCGGTAGGCCAAGAAAGCATTACCACCCTTCTGTCCAAACGATGCATATCCGGAAGATATGAACATCATGTCGCCAACAATCAGAGGACCGTGCACGTCGATGGCACCACCGGTTGTTTCAACATCGTTAACCGATTGGAAGGAGCGCCACGTGTCATCCTGCCATAACACTTCACCGCTGCTTCCAGCAAACGCTCGGAGCTGACCGTCCAGACCACCAGCAATAATCATATCCTCGGTGGCGATCACCGCAGCAGAGACGCCAGGAAAGCACCCTTCACGATTGGCACAGAGATGATCACGTGCCATTGACCATCGGACACTCCCGTCGGCAAGGCTCAGGGCATGCAAGCCAGGATCCGGATCATGGGTTTCGTGCTCTCCACCCGTGCCACGATCACTCACAGGCACATAGAGCAGACCTTCGCGCTCATTGACCGCCATACCCCAGTGGATACCACCGAGCTTGCCGCCCCGGCCCGTCCGCGTTTGCCAAAGCAGTTCACCAGAGTCTGGATTCATCGCGAAGACCATGCCCGACTTCTGTCCCGCCAGAAGCACATCTGTCCCAAGCTGTGTTCGAGCAAGAATTGGTGGCGCGCCAAAGTCATAGTCGGGTCCGTTCGCCTTCGGACAATTTTGACTCAACGGTCCGGCACCACAAGCTGCGTTCCACGCATCGCCTGAAGTGAATTGTTTGTGCCACCTGACCGTGCCGTCTTCGAGGTTCACCGCAAATACAGCGTCACTCGTATCTGTTGGTGGATCACTGTAGTTCTCTCCTGTCGCGAAGTAGATCAGACCACGACTTGGGTCAATCGTAGGAGCTTGCCAAACAGGTGCACCAGAAGGCCCTTTAACATCTATGAAGAACCAGCGTGTCTCGGTGACCTTTGCCTCTTCGTCGATGACATAACGCTTCCAGATCTGCTCCCCAGTGGCACCGTCCACCGCAACCAATGAGCCACGAAATGTGCAACATCCATATAGCGGTGCAACTGCTGCGATGACTTCTCCAGCGGAAACGGGCACGTACAATCGACCTTCATAAAACGCTGGCGTCCCTGTGACCATGGCGAAAGCGTGATCATCTACCTCTTGCTCCCAGACAAGCTCACCGTTACTCGCATCGACGGCGAATACTTGCGCGCCAAACGTACCAAAGAAAAGAAGTGTTCTAGGAACGCCCTCGACCTCCATTTCACCGGCCACGATGGCAGACCGGATATCTCCGTCAGCATCAAACGACCACCGCAAACAACCAGTATCTTTGTCGAGCGCGTACAAAATGCCGTTGTCCGCGCCCACAAATACCGTGTCCGTGGATACAAGAGGATATGAATGCGGGCTATTCGAGCTATCGAAGCCAAAGGACCAAGCGAGTTCCAGATCTGCAATATTGTTAGCGTTGAGCTGGCTGTCCGGCTGGTATCGTGTATTTCTCAAATCGAGACCCCACCCGGTAGTGCTTATCCCTGCCGTACTCGAAACCGAAGTACACTCTGCGGCTTGCGCACCAACACTTACCAGTAACAAGCAAAAAAACACGTTGCCAACCAAACAAAACTTAACCATCTGAATACTCCTTACGCTTCAAAACGATCAGCACAGCTGCCTACTTAGATGACATCAAAGTCAACAATCACGCGATCAGAGATAGGATGGGCTTGGCAGGTCAACACGAACCCGGCTGCAACTTCCTCTGCCGACAAAGCATGGTTTAGGTCCATATCAACTTCACCTTCGACAAGTCGAGCTTTGCACGTCGCACAAACGCCACCTTTGCAAGAAAACGGCAGCTCCAAACCATGATTGGCAGCTCCATCTAGAATGTTCTCACCATCCGCCGTGAGGTCGAACGCGATTTCACGACCACCGTACCGCACCGAAACCGCAGTATTTAGTCCAGCGTATTGCCGCGCGCGTTCCTGGTGCTTTTCTATAGCGATGCGCGCATCTTCGGCGGAAGCAAAAAACAATTCGTAGTGGATGCGCGCTTCGTCAATACCCATCGAGCGCAACCCGCGGGACACTTCCGAAATCATCCCCTCTGGCCCACAGAGAAAGAACTCGTGATAGCTAAGGATATCGATCAGTCGTCCGTTTAGTTCCGCACCCTTGCTGTTGTTAATACGGCCATTTAGGATCGGTGCATCCTGGCGCTCACGGCTGAAAATATTTATCCATTGCAGCCGCTGCATATATCGATTCTTGAGCCACAGCAATTGCTCCCGAAAGATAATATCGCTCGAACGCTGGTTTCCATAAAGTAGCGTGACTTGGCTGTTGGGCTCAATCGCGAGCACAGATTTCGCGATCGATAGTATCGGTGTAATGCCACTGCCAGCGGCGATAAGCAGATAGTTCTTGCTTTGCCCCGTGTCCAACTCAGAGTAGAAGCTACCTTCAGGCGGTGACACCTGGACCGTCGCGCCAACCTCGAAGTTCTCGTGTGCATGCTCTGAAAATGCACCACCCTCAATACGCTTTATTGCCACCGAGAGCGGCTCCCCAACCCCGGCACAGATCGAGTAGCTGCGTCTAACCTCTTCTCCGGCAATATCTTGCGCAAACGTGAGGTATTGCCCTTGTTTGAACTCAAACCCCTGACTCAGGTGCTCGGGTACACCCAAGGTCACGTGAATTGTGTCGTTCGCCTCTTGCTCGACTTGCTCAATGGTGAGCTCCTGCCAGTCTGACACCTCTAAAACCGCTTGAACTGGTCAAACGGCTCCAGGCAGTCTTCACAGCGCAACATCGACTTGCAAGCAGTAGAACCATACTCACTGATCATGCGAGTCTTTGCGCTGCCGCACTGTGGGCAGTTGGCAGTATCGGGACCCGCCACGCCATAGTCCCGTAGTCGCCGCCGGGCGTCCGCATCAAGCCAATCTGTTGTCCAAGCAGGGACCAGCTGCAACTCGATTTCTATGTCGACACACCCATGTTCGGTTAACACCTCTTTGATGTCCGCCGTAATTTGCGCCATAGCTGGACACCCGGAATACGTTGGCGTGATTACGACACAAACAACGCCTTCGGGCGATTCAACGACATCTTGAAGAATGCCTAGATCCCAAATACTCAGGACTGGAATTTCCGGGTCTTTGACTTCATCCAACACTGCAAACAATTCACTACACGCAGAATTAGCGCGTCGATGATTAAGTGCATATCTTGTCTCTGAGACGAGCGGTATGGCAGTGCTGTCTGACATCACCAGTCAAGCCCTGGATAGGTGCGTTGCACGATCTGCATTTCGCCAAGCATGTGCCCCAAGTGTTCTGTATGAATGCCCTGCCGACCACCAACTTGGCGCCAATCGTCGCTGGGTTGTGTCAGCTCAACCTGACTTAGCAGGCCGGAAACACTTGTCCGCCATTCGCCTTCGAGCAGGCCTCGATCCACCGCAACGCCGGAAGAAAGCAATCGGCCTTCAACCTCATCCATGGCAAAAAACTCAGCCACATAACCCCAAGTGGAAGCAAGCGCTACTTGTGCTCTCTTGTTACTTTCTGCCGTGCCGAGACCAAGACGGCGCATCCACTCTCGGCTTCTGCGCTGATGGAAACGCACTTCTTTAATCGTTTTAGCAGCGATGGCAGCAATCGTTTCGTCACCACTTTCCGACAGCGCTGAAAAATAAAGTAGTTCGTATTCGTCTAATAGATATTGGCGGACCATGGTGAAGGCAAAGTCACCACGCGGCAGCTCGACGAGCAAGAGATTCTTGAATTGAGGTCCGTCGCGGAAAAAGGCTAGCTCATCCTCGCTTTTGTCGAGCAATGATCCTGCATGTTGGAGGAGCATGCGAGCGCGGCCTAGATAATCCAAGGCGACATTCGACAGCGCTATATCCTCTTCGAGCGTCGGCGCATCAGCGCACCATTCGCCAAGACGTTGGCTCAAGATCAAAGCATCGTCCCCGAGACGAAGCGCGTATTCGGCAATATCTTTAGGGTCCACGGACATAGGCGCTACATGTTCTCCACACCATCAGGCAGCTCATAGTTGGCCGCGTGACGATAGGGTTTGTCGTCCATAGGATCGTAAAAGCTCTCGACATCCGATTCTTGAGAAGCATGTAAGTGACGGGATTCGACCACCCAAATACTCGCGCCTTCAGCCCGGCGTATATAGGTCTCCCGCGCATATTCAAGCGCTTGCTCTGGATCTTGAGCATGTAGGCTACCGACGTGGATATGATCAAGGCCACGTCGACTTCGAACGAAAACCTCATAAAGCCGCGCCGTATTACTCACGCTCGGTACCTAATTGGCGCTCGGCATATGCCGACATCGCTTCACGCACCCACTCGCCTTCTTCATGGGCCTTTTTGTGTTGCGCTAGTCTTTCTCGGTTACAGGGACCATTGCCGCTTACGACGCGTGAAAACTCATCCCAATCAATGTCACCAAAGTCATAGTGTCCCCGCTCTTCATTCCATTGCAGATCTGGATCGGGCAGCACTAAGTTTATCGCTTCAGCCTGGGCGACGGTTTGATCAACAAACTTCTGACGGCTCTCATCATTGCCCATGCGCTTGATTTTCCACAGTGTGGACCGTTCCGAGTGCACTGACTCTGCATCATGAGGTCCAAACATCATCAGCGACGGCCACCACCAGCGATTCAATGCATCTTGAGCCATCGCCTTCTGATCATCGCTGCCTTCGCAAAGCTTGACGAGAATGAGGTAGCCCTGGCGCTGATGGAAGCTCTCCTCCTTGCAAATCCTAACCATAGCTCGCGCATATGGACCGTACGAGTTCCTTTGCAGAGAGAGCTGATTCACGATTGCTGCCCCATCAACGAGCCAACCAATCGCTCCGATGTCGGCCCAAGTCAGTGACGGGTAGTTAAAAATCGACGCATATTTTGCACGCCCTTCGTGCAATGCCTCGTTCAGCTCAGCACGCGTTACACCAAGCGTTTCTGTGGCGCTGTACAAGTACAGACCATGCCCTGCCTCGTCCTGGATCTTAGCCAGCAAAATTTGTTTTCGCTCTAGCGTCGGTGCTCTAGACAGCCAGTTACCCTCAGGCTGCATGCCGATCACTTCCGAATGAGCGTGTTGCGACATCTGTCGGATCAGATTCTTGCGATAAGCATCCGGCATCCAGTCTTTTGGTTCAATGCGCTCCTCAGCGGCAATCTTCTCCTCAAAGACTTTTTCTAGATCACTTGCTTCACTCATGATTCTCTAACTCGTTGACCGGGTCACAAGCCCAGAAGGTGCTTTGTGGCATAAATAATACACTGTCTAAACCCTCATGTTCGGATCGACCAATTACTGTGCTCGTACTATCTCGTTGACAAAATCCGTATGTGCGCCAAGAAAAAGATCAGATACAACCCGGTTTTCGATCACCTCATTCTGGCCGATGAGGAACGTCGCACGTCGAGTCCCAACACCAAAAAAACCCTCCATACCGTACGCTCGGATTACCGTGCGTTTGGGGTCAGCCAACAAAGGAAAAGGGATATTGTGCGCATCGGCAAAGCGCCGATGACTCGAGACACTCTGAGCGCTAATCCCAATTATACGAATCCCCCCCGCCGTCGCGCTGTCGAAGCGGTCTCTCATTGCACAAGCTTGTGCTGTACATATAGGGGAAAAGTCGATCGGATAGAAATACAAAATTAGCGGTCCATCGGCTAACAAATTCGACATCTCCACCAACTCACCTGCCTGATCCTGCAGGGCAAAATCAGGTGCGACATCGCCAATATCTTTCAAACTTCAAGCCTTAGGGGTCAAACCGCGATACTGACACCAATAACCTTTTAAGGCGACAATAGGCTCATGAGCAATAGTTGTTGTAGCGGCTTTGACGCGGCGGAATTGGAGAACCAGCAAAGACGGGTACTGACCATCGTCCTGCTCATCAACGTCATCACATTCTTCATAATGGTGACCGGAGCCTACATCAGTGGTTCTTCCGCACTCCTGTCCGGCACTCTGGACAATTTTGGCGATGCGTTGACTTATGGCCTGAGCATTGCCGTTATCGGCGCGAGTATCGCCGCAAAAGCACGTGTTGCGTTGGTCAAAGGTTTACTCATCTTTATCGCCGCCATGGCTGTCGTCGGTCAAATCATTTGGCGCCTGTTCAATCCCGAAACACCGCTGTTTGCAGCCATGGGGTTAGCGGCACTTCTGAACCTTGGTGCAAATGCCATCTGTCTGTGGCTACTTTATCCACACCGAGAAAACGACATCAACATGTCTTCCGTGTGGGAGTGTTCGCGCAACGACGTCTTCGAAGGTCTTGCAGTGGTGGTTGCCACTTTGGCCGTTTGGACCTCCAGCTCTGGCTGGCCAGACTTGCTTATCGCAAGCGCTCTTGTGGTTTTGTTTCTCCGTTCCTCAATTCGAATACTGCGGGAAGCTTGGCAGGAGCTAGGACAAGAAACAAAGACCTCAGTACACGAATCCCGAGTGGCCTAGCGACTTAAGGCTCGAACAAAGCCAGCTAACTGCGTAACGTCTTCGACATCCTGAAAGTAACGCAATTCCGCTTCCAACGAAAAACGAGGATAGTCGGCTACCACTGCTAGAAGTGCCTCTGTTTCGTTCTCCTCCAATACAAGCGAAATGAAGGTCAGGCTCGTCTTAGCTTCACCATACCTATGCGCGACAACCTCGTTGATGAGTTCCTCGAGGGTAGTATCAAGTTCAGCTAACACCCACTGTTTGTCGTACATTTTCTCCGCGAACGCACTCGAACGAAGTGTCGCAGCTAGTTCTCTTGCAACTTGCTCAGGTATACCGTGCAGTAGCTTCCATCCAATTCGAAACAAGCGCACTAGTCCTTCGCTCAGCGCATCCTCAATTGATTCTTCATCGCGCAGGTAGCTCCAGCCAAAGTTGCACGTCGCGAGTGTAGCGCGCGCGGCTTCACTTTGATCGAATCGTTTCCCCCCGACAGTCTCACCGGCGATTAAAAGATTAGACAGATACACGAGCTCAGCTAGTCGAGTTGAAAATAGGTGTGGTTCGACCCATTGCAGTCTGTCTAACTCAATCTTGAGCGCCATCTCCGTCGTTTCTTCGGGTCCTGCGAGCAACAGAGTTGGACCCGAAGCAATCACTTCCGCTTCAACCAGCAGCGCTTCAAGGTCACTGTATTCAGCCGATGAAGCTACTGGCTCTCCGCCGTCCGCATCTGCCGTCTCGCCCAAAATTTCGTCCATCGCATCTGTGTCGTCCCCACCCTTGTCAATCTCAGAGGCCTCAAACTCCCCGAGCTGCGAAAAGTAACGAACGCTAATCGGATCAAGATTCGCGCCAAAAGTCAGATCTTCAAGCGTGCTGGAGCGCGTTAGCTCAAAGAATGCCGTCGCACTTTCTGGCGTGACGAAGCCAGCGCTCTCTTTGCTATCTCTACGCTCACCAGCAACATCGTGCAAAAGATAGTCGGCATGCCCGAGGTTGAGGCGTAACAGTAAGCGTCGCAAAAACTCAGGTGAAAAGTCCTGCAGAGCGATCAGCGCAGCTCTTGTGATATCCCATTCCTCATCAAAAACCGCGGTGACGTACGACCCTTCAATTTCTTCTGCATAGCCATCACGACCAGATCCGCGTTCGATAACTTCATAGTCAAACGTGCGTATCGTCTCACCGGTATTCACCCGGACCAGTTGCCCAAAATTGAGAACTGCATAGTCGAGGCCCAGACCAACGATTCGTTCCGCGAACCCAGCCTCCCCTTGCTCCTGAAAAATATAGAGCCAGCGGACAAATTCTTCAGGACGGAGCTGTTCTAATTGTCCTGGCTCAAGATTTGACCAAAGCGCCTCATCGAGGAGAGAGCGCAACTGTTTATCAGTGGCATACGCAATTAGGGATCCAGAATCTTCTGGACCAATGTGTGCGACCAGCTTGTTTAAGGTCGGCGGCGCGAGTTGTGCTACATAGGCTGGCAGCGCGGGGTTATCGAGGAGGGTTTTAAGGAGTTTGCTTGAACCTTTGCGAACGAGCGAACGATCAGACATACGGCACCATCCTATGCAAATCGGTCGCGCATGCTATTGATTTCTGTCTCGCGTGCATAGCTGCCAATTACCCCCTAAAACGCGGTAAACTATGTCTTCACTTTCACGGTGACACCGGTTCGTTCCCAGCCTCTCCTCCCCTCTCCACAATCGAACATCGAACATTCTTGCATCCGTCGCACGAAGCAGCCACGATAAAACGAAATTAGTATTAGGATCATCATGAAGGTAGGTCTCGCATTCGCAAGTAGTGTTGGCATCGATGGTGCCGCGGCACTTGAAATTTGTCGCCGAGCAGAAAAGGCAGGATTCGAATCAGTATGGGGTGGTGAACACGTTGTGCTACCTGATGCGATCGCATCAAAATACCCTTACACCGCAGACGGCAAAATACCTGCAGAACCGGATACACCCATTCCAGACCCTCTAATTTGGCTCGCCTACGTTGCTGCAGCAGCACCTACCTTGAAACTAGGTACCTGCATCCTGATAGTCCCGCAGCGCAATCCTCTTGTTCTCGCCAAAGAGCTCGCCACACTCGATCAACTGAGTGGCGGACGCGTTGAGCTTGGGCTTGGGGTCGGCTGGTTGCAGGAAGAGTTTGATGCCCTAGGCATCCCGTGGGAGCGGCGCGGTGGCAGGAATGATGAATACATTGAAGCGATGCGAGCCCTTTGGAAGGGACCACATGCTGAGTATCACGGTGAGTTTGTCGACTTCGCACCTGCCACTTGCAGCCCGCGTCCGGTGAATGGATCCATCCCCGTGATTGTCGGTGGTGATTCGGAAGCCGCTCTCAAAAGAGCCGTCAACACGGCCGACGGCTACTTCCCTGGCGAAGGTGACTTCGAGCAGCTCTCGGCACTCCTCGAGCGCTTGCGTAACAAAGCAACAGAAGCAAATCGTGATCCAGCGTCAATCGATATTAATGTCATGTTTGGCGCACAAATGATGAATCCTGCAGAAGGCGTCGAGCAGATGGCGAGTATCGGTGTTGATCGCATTATGATCCCAGCGTTTTTCTTCGCTGGACCTGATGGCTTAGATCGATTGAGTCAACTCGGTGAGCAAATTATCCCTTTGGCAAACGAAGTGAGTTAGGTACCTTCAACTTTGACCAACAATGTCATCTAGCCGCGTTAAGCCATCATGATCAAGCGCGGCAGTGGCATGCCTGCTTGCCATAGTTGCCGCTAATTCGCGTCCGCGCTCGTTTGATAAATCCATGCCACCGCCAACAAACATCGCTGTCGCCAACCCACCTTGCAGGTGAGCAATCGCATAATCTTCCGCGAGCTGTTGCGCGCTATAGTCCGTCACCCCAAGTGTACTCAACTGGTTGTGATACGCGGCTAAGAGACGCGATTCGTGCTCTCTACGCAGTTCTGGCGCCATCGATCCACCAAGCAAATAGCCTAAGTCATAGGCTCCTGGACCACGTCCAATCCCCTGCCAATCGAGAACCACCATCCGATCTGATCCAGCTTCACCAAACAATAGGTTCTCGACCCGAAAATCTTGGTGCACCAGAGTCCATGGACTACGGTCAGCAACAACTCTGTTGACCTTGAGGTAGTTACCAGTAAAACGCTCGTATAGTTCGCGTCCACCATCTGGAAGTGCATTCTCAAATGCATCCAGGAATACGGGCAACATCTCCCCTAAGGCTTGGTCGACGAACTCGATTCTTGGACCCACCATGCTGGGTATCCAGTCCATCGTTTCGTCTTTAGCTCGGTCCCACCAAACAGCATGTACGTGGGCCAGTATGTTGACCGCCGTCATTGCTTGATCAGCCGTCATCCCGACCGCCTGATCGACCATCTGCAGATCGCTCAGATCCTCCATAACGATGACAAAATCTGCGGCGCCAGAAACAATATCGGCTCGATATACTTTAGGGAGTCCTACCGCCACTTGGTCCGCAAGTTCATTGTAGAACCGGACCTCGGCTTCAAACATGCCAAGTGCCACGCCCTGCGTTCGATTTTCTTCGAACGATGAAGGTAACTTCACAACCAGACTCGAAGGTGCCTCCGCAGCTTGTTTTTCGTACTGCAAGCCAACCCGATAGATGTCACCCATGATGCCAACGCCCTGTCCAATCTGGCGCACCGTAAGATCCGCAACGTGGTGGCCTAGCAGGTTTGACATCCATTCCGGATCCACGTCGTCTATGTTCAATGGAATGTTCGACGGAATGTCCGATGGTGTCATGTTGAGAACATCTTTTTCACTGCCGCCTCAACTTCTGCGTGGGCATCCTGTTTTAGGAACGTGCCATGCGCGGCAATTAGCTGATCAAAATCCAGATCCAGTAAGCGTTCGAACTCCCGCTTGATACCGTCTCGATCCGAGACGAGCCGTTTGACCCAAACAGGACCGATCAGTGTCTGTTTTGGAAAACCAATCAAGGGTAGGACGATCTTCGCGAAGAGATTTGTGTGCGGATAATGAGGTGGCGTGGCGTAGCTCTGTATTCCATCACCCGTCACTAACAAGCCAGGCGAACGGTTGAAATAGATTACGCCCTCAGTCTGATTCATGCAGTTAAAGACGAAGAGCTCTGCTCCCGGAAACGGTAGAGCGCCACCTTCCTGCAAGGTTTGATCGATAGCGGGTTCTTGGAAGTTCGCGCCATCCGTAAAACTCCAAAATGTGGGTTGGTAGCGATCACTGTAAAATGGGTCGTCCATCCCATGGAAAGGCGCCAACCGCAAAATGTGCTTGATCTCACCAAGCGACTCTAATGCCTCTAGCCCTTCTTCACTCATTCTTACTGGATTGATCAAGGTCAGGTCGTTGCCATCTTGTACGACGACCATATTTCTCGAGAATCGAGCGAGCGCGTTTGCTTGTACACTGCCGTACACGACAAATATTCCCGAGGAAATCTCTTCTGGCAGACTATGTGGCAAGGCTTCTGGATACATATCGGTCACCGAGATAGGTTCACGCCATTAAACAAGATTTTGTTGCCAGCTCCCAGCGTTGCTAGGATAGCTATTCGTTCGTCCCTGATAGTTGATTCCGAAAGCCATGCATAAGAACAAGAAACTCATACCCGCCTTGCTACTGGCGATCATTTTCGTGATTCCGGCTTGCAGTCAAGAATCTACTCCAGCCGAAAACCAGCGGGCTTCTACTACAGCGCTAGCCGAAGAGAATGTCGGACAGCAGAAATTCGACGAACTTTGTTCGACTTGTCATCTCGGCGCAGTCAAAAAAGCACCACACAAAGACATGATCGGACTCATGACACCCGAAGCGATCCTTAACACGCTCACCCACGGAATCATGAAGGAAGAATCGGCTAGTCTAAGTCCAACGGAAAAAGCCCAGGTCGCAGAGTTTCTTGCTGGCTCTCCGCTAGGCACGGATATCGCTCAAATCCCACAATGCACTGCTGGCACGGAGTATGACGCCTTGGCCCCTGTTAGCGCTCAAAACTGGGGGCTGCAGTTAACCAACACCCGCTACATTAGCACCGAAGACGCGGGCTTTACTCGCGCTGACCTCGAGACATTAAAGCCTCGTTGGACTGTTGCCTTTCCAGGTGCGAATCGAGCTCGATCGCAACCCACTTTCGCAGGTAGTCTCATTTTGGTTGGGTCCCATGATGGGTTGGTCTATGCCTTAGACGAAGAGACAGGCTGTCAGGTTTGGTCTTATAGAGCATCCGGTGAAGTACGAACCGGAATCGTCGTTGGACAAGCTGGCGGCGTCGACGACACCACTCACACGGCCTACTTTGGTGATGTGCTCAGTAATGTCTACGCCCTTGACGCCCGTACTGGCACGGAACTTTGGCGTATGCGTGCAGACGATCACCCGAACGCAACAATTACCGGGACACCCTCTCTGCACAACGGCAGTTTGTTTATACCTGTCTCTTCACTGGAAGTTAGCTTAGCCATCGACCCTGAATACGCGTGTTGTACATTTCGCGGCTCAGTGTTGGCTGTGGATGCAGGCTCAGGTGAACAACTTTGGAAAACGTTTACGATTGAAGAACCACCAGTAGTGCAAAAACAGAATGCAATCGGGACAGACATCATCGGTCCGTCCGGCGCCGTTGTTTGGAACAGTCCAGCAATTGATATCGAGAGAAACCAACTCTACTTCGGCACTGGAGAAAACATGTCTTCCCCAGCAACAAAAACAAGTGATGCTCTTTTTGCTATGGATCTCGCCACGGGCAAAGTCAACTGGGTTTATCAAGCAACTCCAAACGACGCGTGGAATGTCGCCTGTGACTCCGAGACTCCAGAGAACTGCCCTGACGAAGACGGTCCCGATTTTGACTTCGGCGGTGCGGCGATCCTGGTTGCGAGCCAAACACATGGCGATCTACTGGTGAGCGGGCAAAAGTCAGGTTGGGTGCACGCGCTCAACCCCGCGACTGGCGAACTTGTTTGGCACACCCAAGTGGGCCGCGGCGGAATCCAAGGCGGCATCCACTTCGGGATGGCTGCAGCTCACGGAAAGGTTTTCGCTCCAGTCAGCGATATGCAGGACGGACGTGAATACGACTTCCCAGATCAACCCGGCATGCATGCACTGGACATAGAAACAGGGGAAATTCTTTGGTCAACGATCCATGAAAACGAGTGTCATGACCGTGAATACTGCGATCCAGGTGTTTCGCAAGTGCCTACGGTTATCGGCGATCTTGTGTTTGCGGGTGGCATGGATGGTATCGCTCGCGCATACGATGTGAATACTGGTGAGATATTGTGGCGCCTTGATACTACCGAGAGCTTCGACACGACCCTTGGCAAGCAGTCGAAAGGTGGATCTTTCGGTGGTGCGGCAGGCCCAGTTGCATTCAATGGCACGCTGTTACTTTCGTCCGGTTACGGCATCTATTTCCACATGCCGGGAAATCTCTTACTCAGCTTGAGTAAATAGCTAGTTCTTGTAACTAGGATCGAGGCGATCAGCCAAGCGTCTCATGGCCGGCCACGCAGTAGTTGCGACCGCCTCCCACGCTGCAGCGGCACCAAATGTCGTCTTCATCATCTCGACAGCACTCTCGTTCGGCATTTGCAGCTCGCCACACGAGGCAGCTTTCACCTGTATCTGACAGGCGCGCTCTAAGTAGTACAAACGCATAAAACAACTCGCCACCGACCCACCCAACGCCAACGTGCCATGATTTCGAAGCATCATTAGATGATGCTCACCAAGATCCGCCACTAAACGTTCACGTTCATCCAAATCGAGCGCAACGCCCTCCCAGTCATGGTACGAAACGTCGTTGTAAACAAACATGGCGTGTTGATTGAGAGGTAGGAATCCAGCTTTAGTGCTAGCAACCGCAACACCCGCATCCGTGTGCAAATGCATCACCGCATGAGCATCAGGGCGACTGATGTGCACCGCACTGTGGATAGTAAAGCCTGCTGTGTTGACGCGATGACCGATATCCAGAACGACATTGCCTTCGACATCAATCTTGACCAAGTTCGAAGCTGTTACTTCGCTGAACAAGTACCCAAACGGATTTAAAAGGAAGTGTTCCTCCGGCCCCGGCACTCGAGCCGACAGATGGGTAAATACCATGTCTGACCAGCCATAGTGGTCGACGATGCGATAAGCCGCAGCGAGGTCTTCGCGCACCCGCCATTCTTCTTCCGATACTTGATCCCGGACACTCTGCAGACTGACAACGGCTTCGCTCATCCCACACCTCTAACATTTGATCTCATTTCTGAGAGTATCTCACCCGATGGGCTTCATCAATTTGGCATATTTGCGTCGGTCACTCAGCGCTTTTGCAAGCCTGCCCGCTCGAGATGCCAAACTAAATCCACAATGCGGTCCTGCCCAAAAAATATCTCGCCCTCATGCACAAACAACGGTGCACCCCAATGCCCGGTTGCGAGCTGGGCTTCACGATTACCCACGACTGCAGTTTCCAATCGATCAGCCTCTTTGTCAGCAATGCTTGCAAATTCCGAAAGGTCCAATCCAGCACCGGCCATGGCATCACGTAGATGGTCGCCTTGGTCCCACCCATCGACCTCGGGGCTGTACAGCAGAGCGCTCACCGCAACGACATACTCGAGACCTTTGCCTCGTTCTGCTGCGATCTGAGCAAAATGTGTCAGCTTACGAATATACGGCTGCTCAGCAGCAACCTTTCGAGTTGCCATATCTTGGACAATCGGATCCGGGCGCGGCCATCGAAACGGGATGTTCAACCGGTCAGCGATACGTTTCGTATCTTTTTGTAGATAGGGCGGCCAGAGCGGGTTCACTTTCTCGAAAAACGTACTATCGCTCACCGCCAACGGATAGACCGGCTTTAGCTGCACATCCAAATCATACCTTGCAACCAAATCAGCGACTGTCGGCGCCACCAAATAACAATATGGCGAACGCATTGTGTAGTAGAGATCGACCTCAATTGTCATTGCAAAGTACTCCTTCACTGCCTCAAATCTAGATAGGAGAGTCTAGTTGAGGACTGACAAAATTACTCGGCCTGAGTATTCTCTAAAACTCATCAACCAGAGAGTCTTTCGCGTGGATCAAGATATTAAAGCACTCACTTTTGACGTTGGCGGTACTGTCTTCGACTGGCAAACCGCCATCCAATCCAAGGTTCGGCCTATTAACGCTGTGCGTGGTGCCGAGATCGATGTACCCCAGTTCGCGCTCGACTGGCGACGCCGATTCTTTCAGCTCCTCGCTGAAGTGCGGGCGCAAAAGCGAGACTGGTGCAGTGCTGACGTCTTACAACTTGCATCTCTCGACGATATTGGCGCTCAGTATCCAAGCCTCGAACTCACTCCCAAAGACAAGACAGACCTAGTCAATGTCTGGCATACCATGGAAGTCTGGGAGGACTTTCCGCCAGCAATTGAACGTCTGCGCACAAAGTATCGCGTCATCGTGCTTACGGTGATGAGCTTCTCGATCGTCGTAGATTCTTCAAGGCACTCAGGTATTACGTGGGACGGCATTCTCTCGGGCGAGTTTATGCGCCACTACAAACCGGATACCGAAGCCTACCTTGAAGCTGCTGAGCGTCTGCGCTTGGATCCGACTGAGATCATGATGGTCGCAGCACACCCTGGCGATCTACGCGCGTCCATGCAGGCTGGCTTCAAAACGGCCTACGTACAGCCAAAATTGAACGAGCCTTTTGGCTTTGATGATAAGGACCCAAACGATTTCGACGTCCAGGCTGACGATTTCACGGATTTAGCAGACCAGCTGACCGGTTAAGCTTCTACACCGTTAGAAAAGTCATACTTAAAGTGTGGATCGCCTACGATGGTGCCATCTGCATGAACGATGTGCGTCTCTTTGCTCGCGATATCAATGAAGTCTTGCACCTTTAGATAGCCAATAATTTCGCTCTCTGGATTTGCTTCCGCATGATTTTGGAGAAGCACTTCAGAATCACCTTCAAAAACCCCGCGAGCTTCAAAGCCTTCAGGACAATCGCTGAAAGGTGTGTGGAAAGAACCGGCCGCTTCATAGGAAAACATGCCGTTGTCGACGCGGTTCGTGCCCTCTCGATAGCCAAACCAACCCTTGGTGGTAAAAGACATCGCTCGACAGATGTGGAAATGCGATGGAAAGTCAGGTGCGCCAGGATCCATTCGAAATGCGTAAGCCACTGTGTTGGTTGGCACATGGACAGTCAGGGCTTTGAAATACGACCCTTCTGCGACTTCAACCCACTCCAAATCGTTGGCTTGGACATCTGCTGTGACCCGTTCAAGCTGCGCTAAACCTAACCCCATAAGACCAACCTCCCCTAACGTACCAACCAGCCTAACACGATCAGGTCCTAGAGCCAGATTACGCGATGGATGGCGCCTCAGCAGCGATATTCAATTCCAGTTATAATGCGCGCCGAAATTTTGCATAGGCCGCGTGACAAATCAGCGCGACCCGCTCCGTAAACTACGAAGTCAGGAACCAAATGACAGACCGAAAACTCAAGATTATCTACACGCTTACCGACGAAGCGCCGGCTTTGGCCACCTATTCCCTACTTCCATTCATCAAAAAGTACACTGAAGCCGCCGATGTTGACGTCGAACTAAGTGATATCTCGCTTGCAGCTCGCATCCTGGCTGCCTTTCCTGGCAGTCTCACTGAAGAACAACGCGTGCCTGATGCGCTGTCAGAGTTAGGCGAACTTACCAAAGATGAAGGCGCAAACATCATCAAGCTGCCAAACATAAGTGCTTCTGTACCGCAGCTCATAGAGGCCATTGCAGAACTGCAATCACAGGGCTACGACCTACCGAACTATCCAGAAGAACCTGCCAACGACGAAGAGCAAGCGATCCATGATCGGTACGCCCACGTGCTAGGTAGTTCTGTAAACCCGGTGCTGCGAGAAGGCAACTCAGACCGACGAGCACCAGAGTCAGTCAAACAATTCGCACGCAAACACCCTCATCCCATGGATAAGTGGAGTCAAGCTTCGAGCACGCACGTCGCCCACATGCGCCATGGTGATTTTTACCACAGCGAGAAGTCGGTGACGGTTGAAAAAGGCGGCAACCTCAAAATTGAGCTCACACAAGAGGACGGTACCAAGACAATTCTCCGCGATGCGGTACCGGTCGAGGACGGTGAAGTTGTAGATGGCATGTTTATGAGCGTCGCTGCCCTGCGCGAATTCTTGGAGGAAGAGTATGACGGCGCTTTGCGCGCGGGCTTACTGGCTTCAATTCACCTCAAAGCCACGATGATGAAGGTATCCGACCCGATCATTTTTGGCCACGCAGTAGAGGTCTACTATCAAGAAGCATTTGACAAGCATAGAGCAACATTTGATGAGCTAGGAATCAACGCAAACCTTGGTCTTGCAAGTGTGCTAGATAAAGTACGTGAACAAACCTTTTCGCTCCGCAACGAAATCGAAGCTGATCTGCGTAGCTGTCATGAGCGACGTCCAGGGCTCGCTATGGTCGATTCTGACAAAGGTATTACTAACCTCCACGTCCCCAGCGACATCATTGTCGATGCGTCTATGCCTGCAATGATTCGAGTCGGTGGCCAGATGTGGAGTGCCGATGGCAACCTACGTGATACTAAGGCGATCATCCCTGACTCTTGTTATGCCACGATCTATCTCGAGGTCATCAACTTTTGTAAGCATCACGATGCGTTCGACCCTACCACGATGGGCACAGTACAAAACGTCGGTCTCATGGCACAGAAAGCCGAAGAATATGGCTCTCATGACAAAACTTTCGAGCTTCCAGCGGGTGGGACCGTTCGCGTTATCGACGACCAAGGTAACGTGCTCATTGAACACTCAGGTGTTCAGAAGGGCGACATCTGGCGTATGTGCCAAACAAAGGATGCGGCGATTCGCGACTGGGTCAAACTCGCGGTTAATCGCAGTCGAACCTCTGGTATCCCAGTAGTCTTTTGGCTTAATAAGTTCCGCGGCGATACTGAACATCGTGGTCACGACGCCGAGATGATCAATAAAGTAGAACTCTATCTACAAGACCATGACGCCGACGGACTCGATATCAAAATCATGTCACTCGATCTTGCCACGCGGCACACACTCGAACGCGTTCGACATGGTGAAGATACGATCTCTGCCACCGGGAATGTTCTACGCGACTATTTAACTGATCTGTTTCCGATCATGGAACTTGGCACAAGTGCAAAGATGTACTCCATCGTGCCTTTGATGGCGGGCGGCGGACTTTACGAAACTGGTGCTGGCGGCTCTGCACCTAAGCACGTCCAACAGTTTGTTGCGGAAAATCACCTTCGATGGGATTCGCTAGGGGAGTTCCTAGCCCTGACCGTATCTCTTGAAGATATCGCCACGAAGACGGGTAACAAGCGCGCCAAAGTGCTCGCTGATGCATTGGATGCCGCCACCGGACAACTGCTTGAACTGAATAAATCGCCGTCTCGAAAAACGCACGAGCCAGACAACCGCGCAAGCCACTACTACCTTGGCATGTACTGGGCGCAAGCTCTCGCTAACCAAGACGAAGACGCAGAGCTAAAGGCTCAATTTGCACCGCTTGCGAAAACGCTGGCCGACAACGAAGAGCAGATAATCAACGAGTTGGTTGAAATCCAGGGTGACCCTGTGGATCTGGGTGGCTACTACCACCCAGACGTCAACAAAGCCGCGGAAGCCATGTGTCCTAGCAAAACCTTGAACGAGATCTTAGCTTCCTAAGATCTCTGTATTGGGGATCTCGCCCCGGGGGTACCGCCCGGTGATTTCGCTCCGGCTTCGAACTCAGACGAGTTTGTAGCCTTCATTACTCAGCGGCATCGAACGTATGCGTTCACCGGTCGCGGCGTAAATTGCATTAGTCACGGCTGGTGCAAGTGGCGGCAGTGCAGGCTCTCCTAAACCGGTGGGTCCATAATCACTTTGTATAAAGTGCACATCAATTTCAGGTGTCTGCGCTATCCGCATAACAGGGTAATCGTCAAAGTTTCCTTCTTGGATTTCACCATTGTTCATGGTGATTTGTTGTAATGCCATTGTGCTCAAACCATCCACAATCGAGCCTTGGACCTGACTAATGGCGCCACTCATATTGATTATCGGACCGACATCTATTGCGACCGTTACCTTATCCACACGAAAGTTGCGATCGGCATCCACCGAAACCTCGGCGATCTCGGCGATATGCGCAGCGTGGCAAAAGTAGAACGATAAGCCCTGTCCCTTTCCACTGGCCATGGTCTTACCCCAATTCGCCTTCTCCCCAACTAGCCTAATGACATCAAGTGCCCGACCTGTATTGAGCGCGGAGATGTCTCCGTCTTTAATCCAGCGCGGCTCACCCATCAGCTCCATCAAGAACTCCAAGTGATCTCGCCCAGCAAGCTCGGCAAGTTCATGTATGAAACTCTGCTCAACGAAAGCATTGGTATTGGAACCCGGCGCACGCCAGGCACCACAAGAGGTATCCACCTCCATCATCGTCTGGGTAACCCTGGCGTTGTCTAGCGCAACCATCGAGAACTCATTACCACGCAAGCCAGAACCAATCACCGGCCTACCGCCGCTGGCAAACCCTATGTAGTGCTGATCCCATGCAGCGAGTTTGCCCGCTTCATCTACTGCGCCTTTCATCTGCTGAAAACCACCAACCCGGAAGAAGTCATTGTGGATGTCATCCGTCCGTGTCCAGGTTAGCTTTACTGGTTGCTCGATATGATGTGATATCGCCATCGCCTCAGCTGCATAGTCATGCAACGCTCTACGCCCGAATCCTCCGCCCATGCGAAAGTTGTTCACGGTGACGTTCTCTTTTTTCACCCCCAGCATGTTCTCAGCGATCTCTTTCACCTGTTCTGGGAATTGACTCCCGTACCAAATCTCCAGAGCATCAGGATGACCGTTCTTACCCTTTTTAAAGTCGGCCGTACAATTCATAGGCTCCATACAGACGTGAGCGACGTAAGGAAACTGGTAGAAACCTGTCTGGACTTTGTTGTTGCTAGCAGCAAGTTCGGAATCAACATTTTCACCCGCAAGGCGTATCTCACCACCACCAGCAGCAGCGATACTGTTTGCCTCATCCACCATCTCGGACCAACTATCAGTCGATGCACTTGACTCATCCCAGCTAACTTTGAGCCTTCGTTTGGCATCAAAGACAGACCAAGTATCGTCTCCGACAATTGCAACCCCGCCGCGCAGTACGGCAAGTCCGTTCATGAAGCCAAAGGATGCCTTACCGGCACGATCGTCAGGCGCGAGAACGAAGGCATCCGTTACACCTGGCAGCGCCCTTATTTCGTCTTCATTAAAACTGAGCGCTATCCCACCACGGCGCGGACATCGCGTATAACTTGCGTACTTCATCCCCGGCACATCTACATCGATGCCAAACTGAGACAATCCCGTCGCGACGACAAGATTGTCGACACCACCCACGGAGGTACCGATAATCGACCAAGAACGAGGATCCTTAAACGACAGAGTTTCTGGGTCCGGCACAGGTTGTTGTGCCGCAACAGATGCTAACTGGCCAAACGAAAGGCTTTGACCACCAGTGTGTACGACCTGGCTTTCCCGCGCAGAAAGTTCCTGGCGTTCGACTTCCATTAGAAGCGACGCGGCACCTATCAACATCTCCCTAGCTGATGCGCCCATGCGTCGCATGGCATCAAAGTTCCTTGGCACAGACATTGAACTGCCAGAGCCTTGCATCCCAAACTTGGTTTGATCAACAGGCGCCTGTAAAACTTCGACATCTTCCCACCTTGCACCCATTTCCTCGGCGATGATCATCGGGAGAGTGGTCTTTATCCCCTGTCCCATCTCCGGATTCGGCGCATAAATCGTGATTTTACCTTCGGTTGAAATCTGCACATAAAAATTGAGTTCAGCCGACGAGACGATCGTGTTGGTCTCTTCTGCCAACACTTCAACTGGGAGCGTCAGTTCAAGCATCAAGCCGCCGCTAGCGATGGCAGAAGCTTTAAGGAGCGAGCGTCTATTTAATTTCGTTCTCACGCGCCTGCTCCCTCGGCCCCTTCGGCCGCGTCGTAGAAAGATGCCGCTGTATGTACCGCAGCTCGAATCCTCGTGTATGTACCGCACCGGCAGGTAGTTACCGGCTAATGCGACATCAATATCCTCATCGCTTGGTTGTTCGTTCGACGCGAGTAACGCCGCGGCACTCATGATCTGTCCCGCCTGGCAGTAGCCACACTGCGGCACATCATGTTCGATCCACGCGGTTTGCAATGGATGGAGCGCATTGCCACTGGATAGCCCCTCAATCGTCGTGACTGGTCCTGAAACTGCCGAAACGGGCAGGACACAAGACCGAACGGCGGTACCATCCACGTGCACGGTGCAAGCGCCACACTGGGCAATACCACAGCCGAACTTTGTGCCCGTCAGTTTGAGCTTGTCACGCAGAACCCATAACAAGGGCATATCTGGGCTCACATCCACTTCAAGCTCGTCGCCATTTACGACTAATTTGTACTTACTCATGAACTCGTTCTTTCTCCGATCTAAATGTTTAAGCGATCACGCAATTTGTAATAGAGCACAGACGGCTCGAGGAACCAAGGATTGCCTCGATAGAGCGGCCGAGTTTTGAATTTAACGTCGGCAAACGCGGTTCGGGCATCGGTATGTCCGGCCATTTCCCGCCCCATCATCGCGCCACAATAACTGGAAAGCGAAATCCCGGAACCACAATAACCCATCGCGTAATGAAGCCCATCCTGTTGACCAACGTGCGGCAAAGTATCAAAGGTGTAGCCAACAAAGCCAAGCCAGGAATGGCTGATTTGTGTTGCGCGTAGCTGTGGGAAAATTTTGCACATGGCTTCATGCAGCGCTGGTGCACTCACATTGGGGTCGGTTTCGCTGAGCGCAACTCGGCCACCAAAAAGGACTCGACGACGATCCGGAGACAATCGGTAGTAAAACACCAGTTTCCTGGAATCACTCATAACACGATTGTGCGGCGATATTTCCCGCGCAACTGCCTCATCTAACTGCTCAGTCGCGATGATATAGCTGCCAATCGGAATGATACGTCTGCGCAACCAGGGCGATGCCTCATCTGTATAACCGTTGGTCGCAATGGCAACCTTGCCTGCGCGAACCGGACCGTTCGCTGTATGAACGGTATATCCGGTAGGAGAACGCTCAATTCTGAGTACTGGGCAGTGACCTCGAACCACCGCTCCGGCGGTGCGCACCCGTTCCAATAAATCTAAGTGGTAGCGGCCTGGGTGCAGCGCGCCATGGTCAGGATAAACAACACCACCATGATAGAGATCCGATCCTATTTCTGACCGTTGCTCGGCGCGCGAGACCATATGCCAATCGGTTGGTAGCTCGGGTGGCAAAGCTTTGAGTGCGCCTGCCATCGAGTCATAGGCGCGCGTGTTGTGAGCACCCGAAAAACGCCCGCTACGTTCCCAGCCGCAATCAATCCGTTCATCGCGAATGAAGTTATCGAGGTAGTCCATGGCGTTATGCCCTTCTTTGAGAAGAGCGATAGCGCGATCGCGCCCGTACTGGCGTTCCATTTCAGGAAATGTGCCCTTCACACTCATGGAGACCTGACCGCCATTGCGGCTACTACAGCCAGCACCAAGTGCCAGAGCATCCAACACGAGCGTGCCCATGCCTGCTCGTGCGGTTTGTAAAGCGGCATGTAGACCGGTGTATCCCGACCCGACCACTACCACGTCGATCTCGTCCGGCAGACTTTTATTATCCAGACTGACTTCTGCTACAGGCCGTGGGGCATCTTCCCACCAATACGGCTCAGTCTTGAAATTGTTGGCCAGAATTTCTGTTGCCACGGTGCATCCACCCATAATCTGCAGTTACTTGAATACTGAACGAACGCGAGCAATTATCACACCGTAAAACTCCACCCATCATTGGATTCCATATGAAACTAATCATGAGCAACAATTCACCTTACGCACGTCGCGCTCGCATCACGGTTCGTGAAGCCGGACTTGATGAGCAGGTCGAAGAAGTCATGATCAAAAGCTTCGCCGAGCTTCCTTCGTACGGACCCGGTGGCAAGATTCCAGTACTCATCACTGATACTGGCCAATCTATTTGCGAAGCGTTGATCATTACTCGCTACCTCAATGCAGTTGCAAATGCGGGCTTGGTGCCAACAGATTCGGACGACCTAGAAGTGTGCCTCGCACTCGAGTCCACTGCGAGCGTGCTCATGGACTCGCTGTTTGCGAGATCGTTTGAGAAAAATCAACGAGACGAAGCCTCGCGATCTACTGCGGTGCTCGAACGCGAACAAAATCGAAGCCAACGATGTTACGACACACTCGATCAAGCAAGCCTTCAGGCGGGGACAAACGTCACGGTTGCCTCAATAGCCATCATCGCTGCATTGGGTTATGCAGACTGGCGTGCCCAGGAAGACCAATGGCGCACAGGCAGAGCTGGGCTCGCGAACTATTTTGATCAGATGATGACCAGACCGGCTTTTGCGGCGACTAAACCGGTCTACTAAAATATCGCGCTGGCTGCCAAGGTCTATACATTCCGAGGTCTATGCAATCCAAAGTCTAAGCAATCCAAGGTCTACACAATCCAAGGTCTACAACAAGAAGGCTAACGCGCATCTACACTTCCACTAGGTAGCCACGCTCATCTCGAATTTCAGCACCGACTACGCGCGCCCGACTATCACCAAACGGCGCATCACGGTCTGTCAACGCGGCTTTTAATCCTTCGGTTGAAATCTGCTTGAAGACATCTTTGGCGGCTTTGCTAGTGTGGGCACGCGCGTCATTTTCAGCGGCCAGGCGTTGCACGGTTTGGGCACCCATGAGTTCCATACCGACATTGATGATTCGCTTGTTAGTCGACAGCATTTCCGGATCAATCCAACTCATGCGATCAGCGAGTCCTTCCACTTCAGCCTCTAATAGATCTTCGGGTACCGACTTCAAGACGAGTCCGATTTTGGCCGCATCTTCACCACTCAACGTATCGCCAGTCAGCAAGAGACGCTTGGTCCACTGTGGTCCGCAGTGGTAGAGCCACATTTGGTTAGGGGCGGCGCCCATATTGCGTAACGCCGAATAACCAATATTGGCATTGTCAGAACAGATGAGAATGTCGCAGTAAAGAGCAAGGTCCGTCCCACCGGCGAAACAATGTCCGTGTATTTGCGCGATTGACGGCTTGTGCATCTCAAAGAGTGTCCGCAAACTTCTTTGGAAACGCTCTATCCCCCACGCATCGTCATCGATCCCGCGACCCCGCCGTCGATCAACGCCATCATCATTTCGTTTGCGAGATGGTGTTAGATCGTACCCGGCGCAAAATGACTCCCCCGCCCCCTTCAGGATGACACAGTGTACGGACTTGTCATCGTCTGCTTCCCACAAGGCGTCCCGCAGCTCTTCGACAAGTTCGATAGACAACGCGTTTCGTTTTTCGGGTCGGTTCAATGTGATTCGGGCGCGGCCTTCATCAACTTCATAAATAATATTTTCGTAAGTCGGCATCTCTAGCTCCAGCAATAATTAGTCAGTCCAATTCGGTCAACCCCTAGGCCTACATAGCACCTGTCCCCCACCGTATGCCGCGACGCAGCAGTTCATAATAAGTAGGAGAGTTCCAAGAGCCTCTGACGACTGGCACAACGTCAACCATGGGTTTCATGTCGTGCTTGCCGGTGCAGTGCCCGAGGGATAAGTAAAGCACCTCGCCCTGGCCAACAGAATGCAGGTACATCTGAGGGTGGGCGTCCCGATCGGTGCCATAGTCCGAACGGACATATCCTTTAGAGGGCTCGCTGTAGGAAGCCTCCAACAAGACTCGCTGCTCACCGAGGGCCTCACAATAATATGGCTCTTCGTCTTCCACCTCAAAATCCTCAATACGCTCCGTGAGGGGATGGGCGTAGTCAGTAACCTTGATAGCAATTCTCTGGTTGGCTGGGTGAGCTATAAAGCGGCTACCCAACAGTTGCATAAAGTTAGGCGCCACGTCGGGCGTGTCGACTTTCCCGCTTTCGACAAATTCGAGTAAGGCGTTAGTTGCATGTAACGCAAACCAACGTCCACCATCATTCAGGAACTCGCCCAAACCCCGCTGTTCACCCTCCGTCGGTCTGAGGTCGCAGGTGTAAGTAATTAGTAGAGCCGAAGACTTGATCCCCGCTATATCAGCAAAACTATCAGCAACTCGTGTGTTGATATCCTCGTTCTCGGCTAAGAGTTTTAACAACTCCAGTCGAGCGAAGTTAGTGTCGTGATACTTCGCGTTGCACACCAAGTACACGTCAATTTTCTCATTGTTATCCATCATGCCTCCTCAATATTTCCTGAAAGAACTTTTTCACCTACAAATCGATGCCTGCCATCAGGTCATCTGCAGCTTCTCTAATGCTCGCGAGTGCTACCAGTCGCATATGCGCTTCCCGTTCAGCCGGGAGACCCCAGTCACCCATATAACGCTGCGCCGCAGCAGCCACATAGACCTGCCACAACGCAAGCCGCTCGTAGTCAAGCGTTCGATGCTTGGCGTAGGTCTCGGTAAAACGCTGCATGCCGGGCACTCCAAATTTGTATCGCAATTCCACCCGACACGCTGCTACATCCGACAATGGGTCACCTACGGCAGCATCCTCCCAGTCCAGGACGGCTGCAACTGCGCCATCCTGCCAAAGCAGATTTTCTGGCCAATAATCACCATGCAAGAGCTGTGGCTCATCGGTGTAAGGTTGTTTGTTGCGCGATTGCAAATAGCCATGCAATTCCGTCCACTCATCTCCTTCTGGTAGAAATTCAAATACCTCCGGTAACGGGTCGAGCCTAAGAGGTAATCCCGGCAAATTTTTGGTTGGTGCACTATGAATTCGCACGAGCATCGCAGCCATCGAATCGATGTATTCAAACATTTGCGGCTCAGGAATCTCTGTGGAACCTTCAATAAATGACATAACAAGAAACGGCTCAGGAATTATCGCACCGCTTACATCCACCAGAAGAGGGGTCGGAACTGGCAAGTCGTTTTCATGCAACGCCTGTAGTAGTTGATACTCTACTTTTGCAGGATGCCCTGAGTGGGACTCCCCATGTATGCGCAAAACTACCGCGCACGGTTCACCGTCAGCAAATTGCAGGTCAAGCTGAAACACATCCGCTGACACGCCTCCGGTCAGCCGTTTAGTCGACACAAGCACAGCTTCGGGATAGAGGCGAGCAACAATCTCAGCATAAGCTGCATCGACCCTCAAAGCGGACCCACCATCGCAGTAGAGCACGGTATCTGCCCGCAGGAAGTAATTCCTGCGCACCGCATTCCCAAAATCATCATTCCCTAACAGCTTCCGTAAATTGCAATGCAGATACTAGCAGTAGCGCAATTGGGACCGTTAGTATCGCCGCTGGTCGGACTAAGGGATCAGTTTCTATGCTCTATAAGGACTATCCCTGATAACGAACGCTGCAAAATCATCCTAACGTGAAGGACACAACGGACTGATCGTTTTGCAATGCATCAAAACCTCAAACACAGAGTTCTTCTTGTACCCTGCGCCATTTTTTGGCTCATTACTGCTTTTAAACCGCATGACCTGGAAGCCTGGGCGTTAGAACAACTTGCGAGCATTATCTGCATTGTTCTACTAGTTCGATCCACAAAACTAACCGCGTATAGCGTGTCCGCGTTGGTCGGCGCGACGGTACTATTCATTTGCCACACCATCGGGACTCACTACACCTATTCGCTGACCCCTTACAATCAATTTTTTGCGCAGGTCTCGGGAATTTCCATCAACGGAGTATTTGGATGGGAACGCAATCACTACGACCGTTTCGTACACTTCCTGTACGGGCTCGTAACGGCTCGTTTGCTCTATGAATTCTTCATCAGTCGACTTACCAAGAGCTCCGTATGGGCATGGTCACTGTCACTAAATTTCGTCTTATCAACCTCTGCGATCTATGAACTCATGGAATGGGCTGCAGCCGTGATCCCAGCGCCAGAAACTGGTGCACTCTATTTAGGTGCACAAGGGGACATTTGGGATGCCCAGGTCGACATCGCTCTGGCTTCGCTAGGTTCTCTCCTAGCACCAGCGATCTACTATCTGGAGCTATTGAAGGACAGACGAAGGAAAGTTCGATTCACCGTAGATGCAGAGATGTGACGCTATGGATGCGATTCCGGATGGTACGTGTACACGCCAATCCGTACGAACCTGTACATACTCCTCTCCCCGCGATTCACTGGCTCAGGTACTTGATGTGTGACAGCAGGTAAACTCTTCAAGTAATCAGCGATAGCTAGACCATCCTGTTCTTCAAGTTGGCTGTAGCTGAGCCACGGCATCACCGCTAGAACCCCTTCCTTATGGACGCCACGACCCTGCTTTATCGCTGCAGCGATTTGCTTTCTTGTCCAAGCGCCAATCCCAGTGTCTACGTCAGGAGTGAGGTTGCGAGGAAAAACGACAGCCGGAGTTTGTGCATCAACAGCCTGGCCGTAGGCCATACCAACATTGGAACCCGCAAACTCCGAATGGAGATCCTCACCCACTAGTGCACCTTGAGTATGGCATCCACCACAACCCAACAATTTAGTTAGGTACCGGCCTCTTTCTATGGAATGCTCAGAACTTTCACTGGCTCTACCATCAGCGATCGATGTACAGGCGCCAAGAATTAGCAGCGACGAAAGCAACATCTTCAATTAGGTCACCCTTACAGTCAGCACGTCACAAGGTGCACCATGCAGAACGCCTGTCGCCGTCGATCCCAACAATAGACCTAAGCCATGCCGACAATGAGACCCCATCACAATCAGATCAACACCCTGACTTTGCGCGTAATCTTTGATCGTACTTGCCGGTCGACCAACCTGCACATCACACTTGCTGGGATCTAAGCCCATTTCTTTCGCTTTCGCGTTAAGAGAGCTTCTCGCCGATGCTTGTAGCTCCTCCTCAAAAGCAGGGATTGCGGTATAAGCGCCGACGGATTCGTACCCACTGTAGGCGTAATTGATGGGTTTAACGACGGTCAGGCACTGAAGTTCAGCCCCGTTATCGTCCGCTACTTTGTGGGCTGTAGAAAGCACTTCATCTGCTTCGGGTGTCATGTCGACAGCCACCAACACTCTATTGTATCCAGCCATGGTCTCTTTCCCGTGGTTTCGGTGGAGGAACTGTATGTAGAACTGCCAACTAGGCGAATACGTATTTCCCGCGATGTTCACAGGTAGCTAAACACACGACTACCAGGTCATAAACAGCGGCGACTACGTCATAAGGGAGCGCTACCGTTATCAACACTGAGGGGAATCCTAGCCTCAACCGAACACTCAATTTACCCATGATCGTGTTGTACGGTCTAGGAACTACAATTGGTGCTGGCATATATGCTTTGTTAGGAGAAATCGCGCAGACTTCTGGCATGATGGCTCCCTGGGCTTTTCTAGTTGCGGCATCACTAGCACTGCTCACTGCCCTCTCGTTCGCACGAATGGTCCATCGCTACCCAAAGGCAGCAGGTGCTGCGCTGTATGTTCAGAATGGTTTCGGCTCTAAACGTCTGGGCTTGATGTGCGGTCTCATAGTGATTTTCGCCGGACTCGTGTCTAGCGCAGCTCTATTGAACGGTTTGGTGGGCTACGCACAAGCTTTCATCTATCTCGATCGATCAACAATTATTCTCATTGCGGTTAGTGCAATCGGATTAGTTGTTTGTTGGGGAATCAATCTATCCGTTTGGGTGGCTGGGATAATCACTCTATTGGAAATTGGTGGGCTGATGTGGGGGGCGACTCTTGCTTCTGCCGAAGTGGCTAATCTAAACCTAACTTTTAGCGCCGCATTGGACAGCTTATTTCCAACCTCTCTGCTAAGTTCGGGACCTATCATACTGTCAGGTGCGATCCTTGCGTTTTATGCCTTTATTGGATTTGAAGACTTAGTAGAGGTTGCAGAAGAAGTAAAAGACGCTTCGAACACCTTACCGCTCGCTATCGTTACAACGCTTGTTATCTCCACTTTGCTTTACCTTTTCCTTGTCACGAGCGCCGTGCTAGCAGTGGGTCCCACCTATCTTGCTCAATCCAACGCTCCCTTAAGTGATTTGATCACACGCTTAACTACTGTGGACCCGCGCTATATGTCCGCAATTGGCGTGCTCGCTATCTCAAACGGCGCTCTGATCCAAGTAATCATGGCGTCCCGCGTGCTCTACGGACTCGGATCTCGAGGACAAATCCCGACGTTTTTAGCCAAAGTTAACAAGTTCACCAAAACTCCGGTCATCGCAACCGGGCTTTGTATTTCAATCGTCGTAACCCTATCGTTGACTGGCACCGTTGCTAAACTCACAAAAACGACCTCGCTGCTAATCCTCATCGTGTTTATGCTCGTTAACTTAGCGCTCGTCTTCGACGAGAGGAGAACCACTAAACCCAACCCCTTCGTGCAATGGCAAGCTGGAGTTGCAGCTCTTGTTTGTGCATTTCTCGCGATCGTCGCTGTGATGGAGACACTGACGCCAGTTGATGGTTGAAGCCCGTCAATCCGTTACATTCGGGTATACCTACGACTCTTTGTAACCACATTGAACCACTCGACTAGCCTTCCCATGGGTGGCTCCAAACTCCAACATAATTTGTGATTTGCTACTGAGCCTAAATATACTAACGACCCATCCTAGGACGTAAGTTCACAATTGAAAATTGCTGTCATTGGCGCGGGTCCATGCGGACTCATCGCTACCAAGACGCTGCGTCAGTACGGTATCGAAGCGAGTTGCTTTGAGACATCGTCGTTCCTAGGGGGGCATTGGAAGATCGATAATCCCAGCGGTAAGTCAGCTGCCTATGAATCGCTCACGACCAACACGAACAAGGTGATGAGTAGGTTGAGCGATTTTGAGATGCCATCGGAATGGCCCGACCTACCTTCTCACGAGCTGATGTACGAATGGTGGTGTAGTTACGCCGAGACCTTCGACCTCTTAAACCACATTAACTTTGAACATGAAGTTATAGAAATTAAAAGAGATCCAAGTCAGTGGATCATCCAATACAAGAACTTCGAGAATACACACGAGGCAAACTTCGACGGCGTCGTACTAGCTTCAGGAAACTTTTGGCTACCCAAGACGCCAGAGCTGCCCGGTAACTTTAGCGGTCGGACGCTACATTCCCTGGACTACCGATCGCCAACTCGTCCGTTCCAATGCGTTGACCAGCGCGTGTTGGTCGTGGGCTCAGGGAACACCGGTTGCGAAATTGCACTCGAACTGAGCAAACATGGCGCAAAAGAAGTTTTCCTATCGGCACGGTCAGGAAATTGGATCTTGCCGAAATACATTGAAGGCCCAGATGGCCTGGAGCACATCGCAGCCCGTGTCCCACTGAACCACCCGCTGGATGAAGTTCCATGGGCTTTGCGAGTCCTGCCGGAATCTTGGCGCAACAAGGTATTTTCTAAAGTCGCTCAGATCGCCTTCAAACGACAATTCAGTAGTTACGCGGAGCAACTGGTCGCAAATGGGATGCCACCGCCGCCAGAAAACCCATTAACCAAAAGACCTGCCGTGGCTGATGGCTTGGCTGAAGCATTGTCACAGGAACAGCTGCGAGCAGTCCCTGCGATAAAAGATGTGACGGATCATCAGGTTACATTCACAAATGGCGTCACGGCGGAAATTGACACCATCATCTTCGCAACCGGTTTCCATCTAAGTTATCCCTACCTGGATCAAGAGATCCTAAACACTGCAAACGATGACATGACACTATTTCGCGGGCTCATGCATCCGCAGCACCATTCATTGTTCGTCGTTGGTGTTAGTCGTCCGTCCGGAGGGTTTTGGCCGGTTGCCGAGGCCCAATCTCATTTCATAGGCAAACTTCTGACAAACGAGTACAAACTACCAGGCCAGAGGACGATCGATCGTCACAGCAACTCGGTTTTACAAGCAGAATCCTATAACCCGGCACTATACGGATATGCGCTACGCGAAGAGTCGCAACGAAAACAATAGCGAGACATAGATGGCTAACAACACCGAACATACCTATCGCGTCACTTTTAGCGAGCTTCTCGTCAGTTCTAAGGATGCATTTGATAGTCAGCTGGAACAATTCTTTGAGCAAGATGACGAGCTCACCTTTCAAGTCAGAATGCCTTCAAACGAAGACTCCACGCCACCTGGCTTATTGATTTACATAAGCCCTAAACAGGGTGCTCGCATGCCTGAAGCTTGGGGAGCAATTCTTGATCAGCACAATCTTGTTTGGGTCGGCGCTGAGAACTCAGGCAATGAAGTACACGTGGCCCGACGTGTTGGCCTGGCACTTCTAGCCCCCTCGGTAGCCGGGACTTACGGGCAGTTCGATCTCGCTCGCGTTTATCTTTCTGGTTTTTCAGGTGGTGGTCGCGTCGCAAGTATGATGATACCGAGCTACCCGACGTTGTTCAGCGGCGCGATCTTTATCTGTGGAGCTAACCCAGTCATGGTCGCAACCGAGGAGACAGTGGCACAGATCGAGCATTTGCCTCTTGTTTTCCTGACCGGAACTGGAGATTTCAACCTCGAAGATACACAGTGGTCGTTACAGACTTACCAACAAGCTGGTCTCTCACGCGCACAACTTATGGTTATCGAAGGCTTGGATCATGCGTTGCCAGAAGCCTCAGCTATAGACGACGCTCTGAACGCACTCTCCTAGCTACCTTTGCTAGTGAATCGTTTCAACACATTGTCAGTGACGGTCGCCACATCGCGCTGTTCGAGACCGTATGCCCAATCTGTACACCCGGCAGTAAAGACCTGACCCGCGCCCCGACTGAAGCTGCCTAGTACAGCGTGGCCATCCGCAAACTTCCTTCGATTTGCCTCCGTGTCTTCGCCCGCAAGTCTTTCCGCAACCCAATTGAGTTCGCCAATGTAACTTTCATGTAGTTCACCAGAGGCTTGATGCGTCTCCCAAAGTCTCGCCGGTGCTGTACCGAGCACTTCAAGTCCCGGCGGAATAGTCGGTTCAGCTGCAGAGGACAAGCGCGCAAACGGCTTGCCTTCCACATATTCAAGTTCGCAACCATCACACTCATAGGCAACCACAATGGCGGATGCGCCTAACTGATCGCCTTCGGAAAAATTAAGAGATTCAAACGCCCAGTGACGTGGCTGCCAGACCGTATACCCACCAGACCCTCGAGGCGCGTTTGGCATGTGCGCATAGCCACCCCGGGTAAAGGATACACCGGTCATTTCGCTTTCCGGCCTGCCGACTAGCGGGTCGGACCACATCGTTGAAAGTTTCGGTGCGCCATCCGCATCGTAGTCAGGATCGTCTGTAAGCGCCGTTTTGTACGCAACTAACTGCGTGCCATTTCCCTCAAAACGCGCTTGCCAAAACGAGGTGTTGCCCGAAAAGAAAGCGGCATTGCCACCGCTGTCGATATAACCCTCTACATTGTCGCGCATTCCAACTGACCAATATTCGTCATGGCCGATGGAGACATATGCAGAATATCCCGCTAACAGATCTGGATCCTGATCTAAATCAAAACTGGTCGCATATCCGAGGTTGTAGCCACGGGCTTCCGCCCAGCGCACAAAAAGAATTTCCCAGTTCGCCCATCCAGCAGCCATCGACCACTGCGAGTAACCCTTTCGAGCAAACGCCCGCCCTTCGTCCCTATCCCAGTCAATAAATCGCGCGATCCGGAATCGCTGCGGATCATCTTTATCCAAAAAACCCTTGGGCAAAGGTCTGCGCAAAGCAGAGGTATTGCCGCCGGTGTAAAAACTTGGTCCCCCCCAATCGTTATAAGCAGCCCACGTCGACGTTGAGAGCACTAGGAGTGCATCTTGCGGCTCTGTCGCACGCACAACAAAGTATGCCTCTGCCACTTCATCATCTTCAGCAATGAATCGCACGAGATAGAAGCCCGAAGGCCAAGCCTGATCCACAGAAATTTCTGCGCTCATCTTCCAATCACAGCCCCGAACGGAGAGTTCGTCCGATAGTTCCTGCTCTAAAACCTGGATAGTTTGTTCGTGAACAACTATATCGGCCGCACCTTTCCGCACGACCTGTAGCTGTACCTGCGCAACGCCACCATGACAATAAACGCTTGTTATCTCACCTGGCGAAACACTTTGCGGCCAGCAGTATCCCGCTAACATCTACCCCGTTTTCCGCTGGTATTGTTCGACGCTACCGAGTGCTGCAAAAGCATCGGCCGCTACTTCACATATCCGCTCGATATCTGCATCGGTGTGTTCGGTAGATACAAAATGATTGTGATGGCCTAGCACGTAGACACCGCGCCGCACACATTGATCAATCCAGGCAAAGTGCCCCTTCATACTGACGTTGCTCAGCCGGTAATACGGCATCGCTGGAATCCCGGATGCGACGAGGTCAAAGCCCTGCTCAGTGGCTGTTTGTACCAATTTCGTGTTGAGACGATTACCAAAGTCGGTCATCTGCTTGGCGGCATCCACTCTTTTCAGCTCTTTTAGCGTCGCTGTAGCCGCAGCCATTGGCGCGGCGTTAAAGAATTGAGTACCTGTGAAAAAGACTTCCTGCGCGGTTTCTTTCAACGCATCACTACCCATCAGGGCAGACAACGGATAACCATTTCCTATCGCCTTGCCAAAACAAATCAAATCCGGAGTAAAACCGTATTCAACGTGCGAACCGGCTAGATTGATCCGAAACCCCGATCGCACGTCATCCACTATGAGCACGATGCCATGCTGTCGACAGAGCTGTTCCATCTTTTGCCAGTAACCTTCTGCGGGTAGCTCATTGTCTCTAAACACAGGATGGTCGTAAGGCGACGAGATGAAACAAGCTATCTCACCGGGTGATTCACTAATTAAGCTTTCAAAGGCGTCTGCGTCGTTCCACGGCACAGTGGTCACATGTTCTATGTCTGTTTCTATGGTGCCTGGACGACCGTCTTGCATCCATGGTGAGACCCCGTGGTAGCCCTCATGAACTTTAACAATTTTGTTTCGACCCGTTGCGGCTCGGGCAATCATGACTGCAAGGGCAGTGCTATCCCCACCGTTTTTTCCAAACAATGCCCAGTCCATATCGGAAACCATGTCTACCAACATTTCAGCTAGCTCTACCATGGCAGGCGCAGATAGACTCACTGTGTTGCCAGCTGCGTATTGCTTGCGGGCCGCTTCGTCGACAACGGGGTTGTTGTAACCGAGGATCATGGGGCCGTATGCACACATGAGATCCACGTATTCGTTGTCATCAATATCCCAAAAGTGCGCACCCTGGGATCTTGAAAAAAATGAGGGACTGCCGTCGCGAACGCTGTATCCATAGTGACCAAAAATTCCGCCAGGGATAACACTTTTGGCTCGATCAAGGAGTACATCGGAATTCGACACGTCATAAGTTTTCATCAAAATTTGCTCTCTATTTGATTCTTGTCCACTAATGGCTTTCTTGGCATTTTTACCGTCAGTTATCAGCCTTCGAAGCCAGCCAAACATCCGGTCGAAGCTAATACTTCCGCCAAGCCATCATCACCTGCCACCGCAGCGTACTTTTCCCGTATCACATGCAGCGACTTGGAATGGTACTTTTGTGGTCCTTGAGACCAGGTTTCGCCATTCAACTGCACGGTAAATTCATCCTTGCCTGCCGCCATACACGCTGCGTTCGCCAGCGTCCAAGGTATGAACAAATCACCAATCTGGCTCGCTACAAACGGCGTGAGCGTCTCACTCAGCTGCACCCAAGGCGCAAAGTCACCTTGCGCAGTCGGCCACAACATACGATGGATCCAATCCAACAGATGTGGCGCCTGACCTTCTATCCAAGCGCTACCTGTGGGATCAGTCCAGGCGCAGTAAATCTGGCCCCACAGACCAAAATCTGCAAACGCGGGTCTATGCCCGAACAGATACGGGAACTTCTCAAAGTGGGCATTAAGGAGGGGAATCGCATCCCGAAACGATTTTTCGATTTGTGGTGCGGTCACCTCGTTGGACCCGACAAAGTGCACTCGTTCACGCATGCGTTCCATGACCTGCTCACGAATCGCCAATCGAGCTGTCTCGTCATTATTCGGTGCATTCATCGCCGCGATTCTGCCACCGGCGCTGGCACAATCTTCATCGCGAGCCCAGCGCAGGTGGAACATCCATTTATTACCCCACTCATCACCGAACTCTTCGATCAGTGCGGATAAAAACTGACAGGTGGTATCCGCGGGGTGGATTGAAGGCTCGGAAAAACGAGCCTCCATCGTCTCGATTATCGGTGTTGAGTCTTGCATCGCTTCATCACCTGGTCCGACGACCAGGGGAATGATTGGAATTTTTGCGTACTTTTGATACTCCTCGGCTGAATCCGCGTTGCGGACAATCCACTGGTGAGGAATTCCTTTGTAGCGGAAATAAGACCTAACCTTCACCGAATACGGGGAAAGCTCTGCGCCGAAAATTCTGTAGTCACTCATGGTTGCTCCATAACGCCAAAGACGCTTTGACGGATCGATTCTGTGTGTTTTTGAACGTGCTCGATTTCGTCAACCGAAAAACCAAGCTCTTGCATGATGGCAACAGTGGCATTGCCGAGTTCGGGTGGCGGCCCTTTGACAGAACCAGGGGTCTCGCTTAGTTGAACTAAATTGCCGACCACTCGCGATTCACCAACTCCAGCGAATGTCATTGGCACAACATATTCGTTGGCAATTGTTTGTGGGTCGTTGATAACTTCATTGTGGTCCTGAATCTTCTCCACGATCACGTCGTCCCGCGCGTAGAAAAATTCTTGCCACTCCTGCGTGCTCCGAGCTGCGAAGATGTCCGTCATCGCTGCTCGAACGCGGTCAACATCCGCATCGCTTTGAGAGTCAGGAATCGCGCCCATCCGTTTCATCGCATTGTCCCATAGCGGATCGTCTGCTAAGCCGGGATTACCACCGAACTCACAAAAGAGATGCCAAGCTTCATCTCCGACAAGGGTGAACAAAAACATACCGTCATCGCTGGCACGATAGACGCCATAAGGACCACGGATATTGGGCATGTGGCTGCCGTCCCTGGAAACGCTGTTGCCGGTTAGTAGCGACTGCTGTAACTCCCAACTTTGCAACCAAATCTGTCCACCCAAGCCGGACGTGTTTACTTGTTGGCCAACGCCATGACGTTCCCGCGCGACGATCGCGGTCATAATGCCAAGTGCAAACTGTAGCGCGCCGCCTGTATCTGCAATTGTGGATCCCGCAGGCATCGGTAGCCCATCTCTCGGTCCACAAAGGCTCGCTAGCCCGCCGCGCGCCTGAGCCGCACCTTCAACCATTGGACGATCGGCATCCGGCCCGAGTGGACCAAAACCATTTACCGCAGCGTAGATCAGCTTTGGGTGATCAACAGAGAGACTTGGATAGTCGAGACCTAATTTGCGCAGAAATGGTGCGCGGTAGTTCGTTAAAAAGACGTCTGCCTGTTTGACAAGACGTCGCACCACCTCGATGCCTTCCTCTGTTTTAACATCAAGACAAACGGAGCGTTTACCGCGATTTCCAGCGATGAACATCGATCCCGGCGTCTCTGGCGGTGTGTCATTTTCAATACCGCGATGAAATCGACTCGCATCGCCTATGGGTGGTTCGATCTTAATAACGTCGGCGCCCATATCTGACAGATAAATACCTGCAGCAGGACCCATGATTGCGGTGCCCATTTCAACCACGCAGATGTCCGATAGCGGTTGGACCATGGCTAGCTCTCTCTCCCTTTCCTTATTCTCAATCAAACCACTGGGTTGTGTGTACATATGTACACGCTGCTTGTACCTTTGTACACATCGGAACCACTTCACCGTTGAGTGGAAACGTTCGCCGCCCATCCAGACAAGAGAGGCTTCCAAGTTGTGACTAAGATGGCTCCGAAACTGGCTTCACACAACGATCAAATCGAGGGACGCCGAGAACTTATCCTCCGCAGCACTTTACGGGTCATTGCCGAAGAAGGCGTTGGCGCGGTCACCCATCGACGAGTCGCTAAGGTTGCTAACGTTCCACTAGGTTCAACGATCTACTATTTCGACTCACGCCTACATTTACTGCGTGAAGCTTTCGACTACTACCTGGCGCTCAGTACTGCCGCATACGAGACCGTTAATCGAAGCTTGATTGTTAATAATATCAATGATTTAGTGGATTTTGTGGTGACACTCAACGAACGACAATACGCGGGGGCACCACTGCTCTTAGCGGAATACGAGCTGACTTTGTTTGCAGCGCGTGATCCAGAAATTGCAAAGTCGCTGCATAGATGGGACGAATTAGCTGTTACACATATGGCACGACATCTTAAAGCGCTCAATTTGGCTGAACCGCAAAGCGCCGCGCGCGACGTCATCCATTTGATTCGCGGTTATGAACTAGAAAGATTGAGTTACCACAAGCCTGACACCGAAAAACTGAGAAAGAGTCTTACCAGAATCCTTACGACTCTCACCTCACCTGAAGCCAACACGGAGAGCCAAAAATGAACCATGAACTAGAAGTCAGCATTCTCAAGGAGCTCATGGAACAGCTCGATGAGGGCAAGAATATCGACGCAGGTGTGCAGTACAAAATGCCGACAACAGGTTACGTCTGCCCCCAGATCGCGGCGAAAGAACGCGAGCTCTTTTTCCAAAATCACACCCAACTGTTAGGGCTCTCGCAAGATCTGCCATCACCGGGCAGTTATATAACTAACGATGATTTCGGGACCCCGATACTTGCTACTCGAGACAAGAACGGCGACTTCCGAGCATTTTTGAACGCTTGTCGTCATCGTGGCGTCCGAGTTGCACAAGAAAACCGGGGACGTAAAACTCTGTTTACCTGCCCTTTCCACCACTGGGGTTACTCCAATGCAGGCGATTTGATAAACGTGCCGGATCAAGAGCATTTCGGTGTGATTGATAAGTCTTGCAACGGACTGATCGAGCTTCCTGCTGTCGAGCGAGACGGCATCCTTTGGGTGCATCCACAACCAGATGGGGAACTCGATGTTGATGGGTTGCTTGGCAAAACACTGGCTGATGAGCTAGCTGCCTATGACCTGGGTAGTCTGATCTACGCTGGCACAAAAACGATAACGAAAGACCTGAATTGGAAATTAGCTAACGACACATTCGGCGAAACGTACCACTTCGGAAAGCTACACAAGGACACCCTAGGTCAACTCAATTACGGCAACAATCTGCACTTAAAAGAGTTTGGACCACACCATCGATTTGTCACAGCATCAAAGGCAATCGACCGCCTGAAAACGCAACCGGAATCTGAGTGGGATATCGGTGTTGGCGCAGGCTTCGTTCTCTACTACCTCTTCCCCAACATTCAGCTGATCGTCAATCCCGGCACGTGCACGCTCGTTAAAATCTACCCAGACCCTGAACGACCTGGACGATCGACATCACAAATCGTCGTCTACTTTAGCCAAGCAGCCATGGATGCCCAGGCTGATCAAGATGCTGGAAAGGTCACACCCGACATGATCTATGGTGCGAATGAAGATCGAGGTCCGTCGCTTGCCGCGACCATGGAGATCTTCAACAGTACGATCGAACAAGAAGACTACTTGATGGGGGAGTATCAACAAAAGTCTGCGGAGAACGGACTGCTCACGGAGATAATGTTTGGTCGCAATGAACCCGCTTTGCATCATTTCCACACCACATTCCGCGATAGACTCGGGCAACCGCCGCTAGAGAAAATCAGCGCCTAGGCACTCTCAGCCCTAACTACACTCATCAGTCGACCGAGCGTAGAGACACGTGCATCTAACGTGTCTCCCGCTGGTGACACCTTCAGCGTCGTTACACCTGCGTCTATATAGGCCCTAATTCGGTGTCGAATATCTGCTTCATCGCCGAAAAGATTGGTCTGCAATATCATCTCGGCGGGCACTCGCTTTGCAGCTTCATCACGACGACCTGCATGCCAAAGCGATTGCACTTCCTCGACTTCTTTACCCCATCCTGCACGCACATAGCTATCCGCATAAAAGTTCTCGTCACGGGAACCCATAGCAGCAATAGTAAAAGCACGTCCCATGCGTTCTCTATCGACCAATTCATCCACGCTGCCAAAATCAACACGTGCAGCACCGGCCCCTATATCTAGATCGGTGAGAGTTCGACCAGCCGCCTTAGCGCCAATTTCGATATGGGGCAAAAGTGCGTCTGCGTGCTCCGGACAAAAAGTTGTCCCAATCCAGCCATCAGCGGCTGCACCGGTGTACTCGAGACTTTTCTTACCTAGGGTCGCTAGATAGATCGGAATCGACTCACTTCCACCACCCCCAAGTCGCAAACTGCGACCCCGGCCACCCGGCAGTGGTACTTGTATCTGGTCGCCCTGATAATCAATTTTTTCGCCCGCAAGAGACAGCCTAATAACGTCCACTGTCTCTCGTAGGCGAGTGAGGGGTGCCTCAAACGACACGCCATGAAGTCCCTCGACAACTTGAGCTCCGCTAACGCCTAGACCAAGAAGAAACCGATTATCTGACAATTCTGCCAACGTTCTAGCCGTCATCGCGATCATACTAGGCACACGTGCACTCAACTGCATGATGCCGGTGCCAAGTCGAATCGTTTCAGTCTGAGCGGCCAAGTAGGCCAGCGGCGTCACAGCATCAGCGCCCCACCCTTCAACGGTCCAAGCCGCAAACACTCCCAGCTTTTCGGCCTCTTGCACAAATGCAACTTCATCCTGAAAGCTTGGTCCTCCGGGTATAGGACCTTGGACCCCGACACTTATCCTCATTGCCTGATTACCATCGTGGTTATGAGTTTGCCTGCTTCCCAACCAGCAAACCGCCATCGACCGGTAGCAGAGCGCCGGACACATACGACCCAGCTCTACTCGCTAGATAGATGCAGGCCGCGCCTATGTCTTCAGGCTTCCCCACACGACCAGAAACGGTAACCGCTCCCACAGCTGCTCGCCCTTCTTCAGTCTCAAGAAAGCGATCTAACATGCCTGGAAAAGGTCCGGGGGCGACAGAATTGAAGTTGATATTGTGACCACCATCGCGACCGTGCTTATTACCCGCCAAGCCTGCGAGCTGTCGGGTCAAATGTATAAGTCCAGCCTTGCCCATGCCATAAGCCCAATCGTTGTCTCCAGCGATTCGAACACCATCAACCGATGCGATATTGATGACTGATGCATGCGCTTCTGAGCTAGCTGCTTCCCGTAGCAAAGGCAGGCAAACCTGAGTCAGTGCGAAGGGAGCGCGCAGATTTACCCGCATCATCGTATCCCACTCTGTCATCGGTAACTCCCCGAACCTATGAATGAATCCACCCAGCGCTGCGTTATTGACAAGCACATCAAGCTTGCCCTCCCGCTCACTTAACGAAGCACCTAACGCTGCAATGTCGTCATCGTTGGCGAGATCTGTCTGTAACGGAATACACTCGCCTGGCCCTACCTCAGAAAGCTCCGCAGCAGCGTCCTGCAAATCGCTGCGCGACGTGATGTAAACCCGTGCTCCGCCCGCAACAAACGCACCGGCGATGCCGCGTCCGATGCCACCCGCTCCGCCAGTTACACAAACAACTTTTCCCTCGACCCCAAACAGATTATTGAAATCCACTCTTGTTCCTCCCCACCTTGGTTTATTCAAGTAATAAAAACTAACACTACGCGCCGGTAACGCAACTGCTAGGCCACCACTATGATTAGAATCTGTTTCCGTTAGAATCCGAGCGCATGGTCAAAAAAACCACAACTCGAAAAGAACTAAAAGCTGGGAATCGCCAACGGCTAATTTTAGCCGCCCTGGAACTCTTCGGTCAGCTCGGCTACAGAGAAACAACCCTAGAGGCAATTGCTGAGCGTGCTGGATTCCACGTGCAAACCCTATACCGGCATTTCGACAACAAAGTGCAACTCGCAATGGCAGGCGAAGAAGAACAGCTCGCCAACTTCAAGATCGCTATCCGCAACCCCACCCGTACAAATACAACCGTTCAGTTCTGGCGTGACTATGTCGGCATCGCGGCAGAGAAGGCCGTTGTCGCTGACGGCGGACAGGCCTACCGGCAAGTCCTCAAGAATTACCTCGATACACCCGCGATCTCTCCAGTGTTGGCTCGTATTGGACGCGACTATCGAGCGCTCTTGGCTGATTATTTGGAACGAGACTTAGTCTTAACGAATCCAGCAGACCGTAAGGAGGTCGCTCGCCTGATCGCCATTACGCTCTGGGGCGCAAACGAACATGTCGCCGCAAGCCATCGACGCATGGATGGGTTTGATTTGGTACACGAAGCAGTGGCAGTCATCGATCGGATCGAGAAGCTCTACTCCCATGTTCTGATCAATGACACTGCGAAATGTAAGGACACATAACGTTTATAGATCCCGTCTCTAAAATCGCCAATGCCGATCATGGAACTGTAAAAGTTTGACTCCGTGTGCGTTGTAGAACTTGAGCGGGTTGTGATCAACATCCGGCGCAATCAGTCGTTCTGCGGATATATCTAACGCATACAAATATCCGAAGTACTCAAGAGTCGCTGCATAGTTAAAGTCTTTCGTGCCTACCCAAATCATGACTGCAAGATCGTCATACCGCCCGTTCAGGTAAGTTTTAGCTAGGCTGTACGCATCATTACCCTTACCGAAGTCCAGGGCGGGCGCGTTTGCACCAACACGTGGATCCTGTTCGACACCACCACTTTCGAGGATTAGTTTTTCTACCGCGTAGCCAGGGCTGCCTGGTGCTGCCGAGACAAAGAGTTCTGGATACTTGAACATGATCCGTGTCGTACCTCGCCCGCCTTGCGAGAAACCCTGTAGAGCACGACCCCCACGAGTGGCAATGGTCCTATAGGTCCGATCAATATGAGGAATCAACTCTTTTACAAAGACATCTTCACCCAAAGAATCGCCATAGTTGTAATGACTGACCCTGCCACCATTAGCCCAGACAAAAATCATAGGACGAACAACGCCCGTGGTCACCGCGGTATCGATCTCAGCAACCAAGTCTATAGTTAAAGACTCATTTCCCGGCCTACCACCGTGCAAGTAATAAATGACGGGGTATCGCTTGTTCGAATTTTCTGGCTGCTCATATCCAGGTGGCAGGTAAATGTTAAATCCGACTGACACCTTCATCGTAGGGCTGAGAAAAGTTGAGTGCGAGCGACGCGGGTGAGCTCGCGCAGATTCTGGTGCGTTGACCCAGCTAAAAGGTCTACCTACCTTCGCCATGAACTCAGCAACCTCTGAACGTACTATAACGCCATCGTCGTTGGTATCTAACAGCGAGAACATACCCGGTGGTGATTCATCTTCGGTCAAGACGCCATCGTCATTGCGATCTAACGCCATCATCCTGTTCACACCTGCGCTGGATGCTTCAGCAACAACAGCGATCGGTGCTATCAGAAAGACTAGCAATACTAGTTGGAAAGGAGTCGTCACTAAATATGGCTCGAGATAACCCTAGTCACAAAAACAAAGTACTCGCAGTTCAATACTTTTGCGTTCTATCCCCACCGGCTGCGGGTGTGAGAAAGATCCATGCGGGCAGGTGGTGCCAATCACCCCTTCTGAGTCATACGACTTGATGACCAAAACATCGTCAGGCGTCATGTCTGGGTAGTAGAACCACTTGTGGGCATCCGACGCGCTGACACTGAAAGTCTCAATGCCGATATCGTGCCAACTGTAGTTTTCCGCTCCGTAGCCGTAAACGTTCACTTCCAAAAGATCCTTCCGGCTGACTGTACGCGCATCACATACTGCGAGCGGATTATCGCGGGCTGTGACACTCAGTGGCCGCCAAAAATTTAAGGCATAGACTCGTTTCGCTGCCGGTACGGTTTCGCCGTGCAGCGCCAGGTATCGGTCCCAAGTTGTATTGTCGGTGTAGTCCATGTGGACATTGCCGATGTAACCACCACCACTTGAAATCCCAGATTCGCGTTGCGAACCATCCGTGCCACCGGCGGAAAACTGTTTCTGCGGTTCACGGATGATGTGGTCGAAGGTGTAGGTCGTGTGCGCACCCGTAAGCTTCTGGGCAAGCGCCTTACATTCGCTGTAGTACACCTTCATAACCTCAGCATGATCGTAAAAATCAGACGTAGCGCTTGGCTTGCGCACGAGCTCAAAACCGCTCACATGTAGGCCAAGCCCCGTTTCCTGGCTAGCATCTAGCACACTAACTTCCTTAAAATCCGAGGTACCCCCGGATGCAGGTTGCCGGAGATCATTATGGGCTATCGGACCACCTGTGAGATCGGCTGGTAAAAAATTCAGCCCACCCATGACGGTGTTCGTCGCGATCTTATCCGTTTGTACGCTGCTCATGTGGACTCCAGTAAGTGTGGCACTTTGGCCCAACCAGCCTCATGCGTCGTGTAAAAACGACTCTTCAAATTAACCCTGCGGAATAGCCATCCGTCGTCCACACAGATGAGTTCGTCGTCATATTGAGCGGCAAGCCAAACGGCCTCATTGGATTCTTTTAGTGTTGCGGTTTGCATCAGATACCAACGTCCACGAGCTTCCATTCCATCTTCACTTATCTCGATCGCAGAGTTAGTCACATGATGTATGGCAAAAGACATAACGTTAGGCATATTGGTGAAAAACTTATGCAGAGAGGCATGCCCTTCAAACACGCCCATCTCCCCACCATTCCATACACCATCTTCGGTGAACAAGGCGATCAACGCATCTGCCGGATACCCCGCGTCACAGAGTTCACAGTAATTCGCTTTTAGCACTCGTATCTGTTCCAGCGCCTCAACCTTTCTCAAACGAACTTCAAACGTCGAGTCCATTTCACTACCTCCCTTGAATTGACGATGAATGCGAACTGGACACCACTTGAGCCTCGTTCAAGAAGCTACTCTTGGCAGTGGAAATCCTTGCTCGCTATATGGGAACGGGTCATCAAATCCAAGCAGCTCACGCATCAGTTCTGGATTATCACAATCCTCCCAAGGTTGATCGGCCATCGTCACACGCAAATTCTCCTGAGGCAGAACTGAAATATGCCGATAGTAGGCGACGGCATTTAATCGCAGCCCAGGGGTTTGTTTTGGAAAGGCGCCATGCCAGGTCGCACCATGGAAGACAATCGCAGATCCACGTGGCGCCTCAGCTGCAACAGCCTCTTCTGCAGCACCGGGTGTCGGCCAAGAATTTCTTTTGTGCGAACCCGGTACGTACGCCAACGCCCCGGCTTCGTGCGTATAGTCGGTTAGAGCCCAGGTGACGTTGGCAGTTAGCGCCGTGTCGCCCCATGGGAGCGGATTGGCACCCTGATCAGGATGAAGGCCCAGGTCAGGCCCATAACCAAATTCCCCTCGCCACTTAATAAAAGAGTTGGCACTAGACAAACGACGCGCAGAACCCTGACCTCGTGTCTGAGGACCCATCATATGATCAACCAGGAAATCCACTTTTGGATTGACGGCCAAATCTCGAAAGCTACGGTCAATTTGTAATAGTTGCTGAATCAAAGCTTGAGTAGGGTCAGGCGCATTCTCAGCCGCCACAAATCGAGCACGGCCACCATCCGGCCACTCCAGCGCTTTCAATGGCCCTTGCGCCAAAGATATGGGACAACCTGTGAGCTCAGTAAATCTATTGAGCAGCGCACTAGCTGCTCGATCAACCAATTCGGGTGCAACACCTGTGACGTCAGGTGGCAGAATTGTTAGACCATTGGTTTCGAGCTCTTCAATGTACTTCTCGAGTTCTAAAAGTTCAGTATCGTTGCTAATTTTTTGATTCATATTCGATCGCTTTTAATCTTCTCTAGACCACATGTCTTGTCTAAATCACATGCCGGGAGCTCGGCGGTTCACCCTACAGTTGACCAGATCGTCCGGGTTGTAACAAATCATTCCGATCACGCCCTTTGACCCAGCCAAGTGTATCGCTGCAAGTGTAGCCAATTAACTGGCGGGCTTGTTCGGAGTATGTCGCAGCGGTTTCGGGCGGTACGGCGATATACTGGTTTTCTTCCTGACGAAACCAGTCTGCTATATAGGAAGCAAAATATCCTGTACGGCGCTCCGTTACAAAACTCTTCGCAGCACCATGAAGCGTTCGCGAGAGCCAAAGAACTACAGAACCTTTGGGCATGGCCGCCCGAGCGATTTCCGCTGATTTTGCTAGCCTAGATTCTGGCCAATGATGGCTTCCCGGGACGACCCTGGTAGCACCGTTGTCTTCGGTAAAGTCGGTCCCAGCCCACATGGTAGACAGAATAAATTCTGGCATCACATGTTGTTCGATAAAAGGCTGGTAGATGGCATTTTCACGGTGAAGAGCCTGATGATCCTCTCGACCACCACCAATCTCAAGCATCACACAGGCACCAACTGTATAGTGATCGCAATGTCTAGCCTCGTCCGCGGTCTGACGCTGCCAAACGAGCTGGCTACCCCCATCATCAAGCTGTCCGACAGAATATGGCGGCGGGGGCCCTTCCCCATCCTGCATCTCTTTTACTTCCTTCCGTTTCGATCCCATTGGACGGAAAGGGTTAAGAACCGCATCGGCAACATCTAAAATCTTCGGATGAACGAGTAATTGTTCAGCAAACGTTTTGCTGACCCCAGCGAGACCACCAACTGTTTTGTTGCCTTCTGGCCAGAGCGCACTATTTCCGACTTGGTCCTCTTCTGAAACGTTACGTCGTACTTCGTCGTAGACAGCATCCATCAAGTCAGCTGAGACAATGTTGCTGATGATTACACCACCGTCAGATCTGAGCGCGTCTGCAATCGCTTGCGGTTCGCTATCCGGCGTAAACGCCGACAAGTATCCAGTCATGAGTCCTCCTAAAATCAGTGTAATCCCAACGACTGCCTTCTATCTATCTATCTATCTATCTATCTATCTATCTATCTATCTATCTATCTATCTACACTCTAACTATCCATCTCTACCTGTCTCTATCTGTCTCTATCTGTCTCTATCTGTCTCTATCTGTCTCTATCTGTCTAAAACAATCTCACTTTATCGATTGAGTTTGTCACCGCCATATTTTCATATCCCACCCCGCTTTAACGCTGGGTGCCAATAATCCTACCTGTTCGCGAGAGAAACGACCAAGAGGCAAGGTAGCCTGAACCAAGTGGCTCCCAAGCCCACAATCGGGGGGTGCTGCTCGCAGCTCAAATTCGCCTGCAATTGGCGAACCGTCGACGACGAAGACAAGTTCGCTAACAAACGTCGATGACGTGCTTTCCGGGGCGATCAAACCAAAAAGGAGCGTGTCCTTACCATTAAGAGTTCCATCTAGCTCTTCATCAAGCACTAGGGCGGCCTGCGTTATCGATAGAGTTTGGTTTTGATAATTGAGTCTAACCACCTGAGATCGCTGCGCCGCCACCCGACAGTAGTAGTCCGGTGCAGTTTCGCCTTCTCTCCGCATGCGAAATTCCGCCTCTATACGCGCCGCTCGCGCGGCCTGTTCGGCGTTTCGCTCGGCGATGTTCGAGAGCACAATTTTTGTGCTCAAGCTACTCGAGTCTTGAATTTGCTGCCATTGTTCCTTTGTGGCGTGCAGCGTCATGTATTCCGGACCTTCGAAGGCGACGACATACCGCCCCGCTGCATCCGTTAGGACTGGTTCTGAACAAAACCGTTTGTCCCACACGATTTGACCCTGAGACCTGCCCCAACCGAGATAGCAAGCAGTTACTGTTACCTCGCTAAGGGCGGCACCCGCCTCAGATACAACTAACCCTTCGATGGTACGTTCATCCTGCATGCACCCAGAGACCAGTAAAAAGAAGAGGACAAGGACTGTTCCTGGATAGTTCCAACAACGAACCCTCTTCTTGAGTTCGGTCATTGAATCAAGGTTTGCAAGTGCGTCTCTAGAAGCTCCGTGTACCGCCCAGGCACCTCGTCTGTGACAAAGTGGCCAACGTCGGGTAAACGAACAAACTGATAAGGTCCAGTTACCCTATCTACAGTGCCCTCCGCTGCCATCTCACCTACCGTAGTATCACCAGTACCCCAAACATAGAGTGTCGGCACGCTAATGGCCGGTAACTCGGCGAAGTTAATGGTTGTATCTTGTACCGCTCTATACCAGTTAATTGCAGCATTAAGCGCTGCACGTTGACCGAGCGTAGCTAGGTATGCATTCGCATCGTCTGCTGGAACTCCGCCCCACTTAACATACATGTCTCGCAGTTCAACAGCATCGTTAGCTAAGAGTTCATCTGCTGCACCGAGGTCTTGAAACTTTTTATGGTGACCCGATCTACTTGTCTGAGCAGGATCGTTGGCAAGCGCCTGTATAAAAGCTGCCGGATGTGGACGGGAAATAACCGATAGCGAAACGACATGCTCCTCATGCAAAGCGGCAAGACACCACGCAATCTGTCCTCCCCAATCATGACCGACGACGTGAAACCGTCTATAACCAAGCGCCTCGGCAATCGCAATTGCGTCGGCGATCATCTCTTCAGGGCGATAGGCCTCAATCGCTTCCGGACGAGCGCCCTCTGAATAACCCCGCTGATCATAAGCACAACATCGATACCCAAGCGCTGCTATCGCGTCCATTTCAGTCCGCCAGGTATATCTCGTTTGAGGAAAGCCGTGCAAAAACAACACCAGATCGCCTGACTCAGGACCACTCAGATCGGCTGTAAAATCAAGGCCGCGCGTATGAATAAACATCTCTTTCATTCTCCAGGCTTAACCTTCATTCCTCTCGGAGGATAAAAAGCAGGCCGACTAGTCGTCAGCTCTACCTACGCTTTAACGTTCGGCCAGGGGGTGAAATCAAATTTAACCGCCCGACCATATTGGCCAATGGTTGAGGCCATCATGACATCGGCCACAGTGAAGCGGCCTCGCTCGGAGCCAATCAGATAGTCCCGGTCCTTTAATTCAGCATTCAATGCATTGAGCAGCGGCTCTAGATTTGATTCAAATTTAGCGCGCCCTTCAGCACCACCCTGGCGAAACACCATCGGCAGAAAATTAGGCTCGAAATTTGAGATTGAAGAAAGACCATACATATTGATTCGGGCACGCTCTGCAAGATCCTGACCACAGAGCGGACCGCCAAGATACTCTGCGATGTACTGACATATTGCCTGGCTCTCATAGAGCACGACTTCGCCGTGTTTCATAACCGGGATGAGACGATATGGGTTTAAGGCTAGGAATTCGCTGGTATCGCGGACTTCATTGTAGCCCGTGACCGGACCACCCGTATCGACTTCGATAAAGTCCTCGTTGATCGTCATGCCATATTCACGAAGCAGCCAGTAGGGACGACTCGCTCTACTCGCCTGATGTCCATATATCGTAATTTTCTCTTCTGCCACTGATCCTCCCTAGACCATAACTGGGTGTTTGCTCGCCGCATGTGCGGTTCTAGCTTTTGTTACCGACAGAATAACGAGCCGCATACCGCTTTGCCAGCTGGTCACCGGCGCTATAACCGTCGTGCCTGAAGGCCGCAGAAATGCATTTGGTATACTTGGCTCCGGGTAAGGCTAAACTCCGCCAACCCCAACTTCTAACAAGTTCTAACAAGGATCTCCGCCTAGGCATATTATGGGTTTATTTACCGATCGCGCCGGTGATCCGCTTTTTTCTTCACGTCGAGTGTTTCTCAACTTTCTCGTTCTCGTGCTTTGCTCCCAGTTCGCATTTTCGGTGTTGGCAATGAAAGGCGCACTGCTGCCTCAGATGCTGGAGCTATGGCAGATTTCGAAGACCCAGTTTGGTATTTTGATGTCGATCTACGGCATAGTTCACAACATCTTCTACTTGTGTCTCTCTTGGGCGCAGGATAGATTTTCCCCTCGGATACTCATCCCAGCGAATATGGTACTCGGAGGTATCACCACCTTTTTTCTTGGCACGACCACTGACTTCGCGACCCTATGCTTCCTCTTCGTGATGCTCTCTCTTTGGTGTGAAGGTGCCTTTTGGCCCGCGGTACTTTCCGCGGTGCGCAAATCCACGTCCGACAGCAATCAAGGCAAGATTTTCGGGCTATTAGAAGGCGGGCGTGGAGGCATCGAGCTCCTCCAGAATTTACTAACGGTCGGTTTGTACACAGCACTTGGCTATAGCGTTTTGGGTCTTGAACTCGCTTTCATGGTGAACGCCGCGATCATGATCGTACTAGGGGTCGTCGCCTGGTTCATATTGCCGAGAGAAACCTTGTTGAAAGCGGGGTCGAATACGACTCTTGCAAATCAGGAAGTCATCGCCGGAATGAAAACGATGCTGCGCTTGCCTGAAGTTTGGCTCGCAGGAATCGTTGGTTTCGCTGTCTATTTGGCCTATACCTCTATGCCGTTCTTTCTTACCTATCTACAGGATTTACATGCGCTGCCATTAATCGCGATTTCCATATTCGGCATTGCCAGTACTTCCGGAGGGCGCATTGGCATGGCCTTGCCCTCAGGTTTCCTGGCAGATCGGTTTCTTGGCGGTGCCGTCGGTGGCATGCGACTCGGACTTATCCTGGTTGTCATATTTGGTTTCGTGATGACTGTTCTACCGCCAACCGACGGATTTGCCTGGCCAGCTATGGCGATCATGACCACGTTGGCATTTTTGTTTTTCTTCATGCGAGCACTTTACTTCGCCCCATTCGGTGAGATGGGGTTGCCACAGCGATTTTCGGGATCGGTAATCGCTATCGCAGCATTCGTTATCTACTTACCCACTTCTTTCGCCTATCTACTCTGGGGTTGGTTGTTAGATAACAACCAAGGCGCTTTGGGATACCAACTTATGTTTGCTGTGTTGGCTGTCGTCGCAGGATTGGGAGGCATAGTTGCCCACTTCTTGAAACAGCGTATAGACGGTGGTTCGTCAACGAATATTGCACAAAAGGTAGCCGACCTTGACCAAGCATTAGGCCTGCATGGAGAGGAGAAGACCTTAACGACGCTCATCGACCAACAACTGGAGCAAACAGAAGGAGCGACCTCACGGGGGGCATCGCAGTGACAAACGTCTACGACCAAATCGGCGATACGTACGACACCACAAGATCGGCCGACCCGGAGATCGTGGCGCTCCTTGCCGACAAGCTAAACCTCGGTGTTGGGCATTATGTAGACATTGGCTGCGGCACTGGCAACTACACGGTCGCGCTCAAGGAAATGAGCGGTATCTGGACGGGCCTAGAGCCATCTACTTTGATGTTAGATCTGGCACGAGCCAAAACCGATTCTATCGAATGGATCCAAGGTTCTGCTGAATCAATACCACTGCCGGATCATTCTCTCTCCGGCGCAATTTCGACGTTCACGATTCACCACTTTACCAACCTTGAGCTCGCGCTAACCGACGTTGACCGAGTCTTGAAACCTGGCGCCACATTAGTTATTGCAACAGCTACGCCAGAGCAAACATCGAATTATTGGCTGACGCACTATTTTCCAAAAATGATGGCACAAGACGCCGAACAACTGCCTTCTATCAAACAAATCGAAGCTTGTTTGACGGCCACCAGCCTACAGATCGCAGATATCGAGCCTTTCCACATAACCCGGGAAACGAAGGACTTCTTTTTTTACAGCGGTAAACACAGACCTGGAATGTACCTTTCCGAGAACATCCGAAGAGGCATGTCACCATTTCGAATGTTGATCACAGAAGAAGAGCTAACAAAGGGTCTCGCTGAACTAGAACGTGACATCAAGAACGGCGCGATCGAGGAAGTAACTGCTGCATGTAACAGCGTTCTTGGTGACTATTGCTTTATCAGCATAACCAAGTCTGTTTAGATTTATCCATTAATCGCCAGACTGTCGTTGCCAGCGATCTTGTTCTGCATTCTGCGGGGCTTCCGTATCCTTGCTACATCCGTGATTATCATCGTCTCGCTGTCATTAACCCTGAGGACGAGAGCGTCACCCACCCTGTCACAAATTTTCAACATTTTTGTTAGGACTTGACTGAGCAAATCTTGAGAATGCGATCATAAGAGCGCACCATGTTCGGCCTGAGGGAATACTCACCTGGACAATCACAAGGACTAAACGCATGACCTACTTCGCACGCACCAGTTGTGCCACCATCATTGCAACTTTGGCAACTTTGGCAACTTTGGCAACTTTGATGCTGGCCGCGCCAGCCTTTGCCAATCACCACGAAAATGACGCTTTCGCAAAAGACGATCGCCCAGCCTCAGACTACGAAGAGCACGCCGTCAGAAAGGCATCTGCTGTTCTTGCGTTTACTGGCATAGGCCCGGGTATGACGGTCATTGATATGGAAGCTAGTGGTGGTGTCTACACCGAAATTTTCTCAAAAACGGTTGGAGACAGCGGTACAGTCTACATGCAGAACCCACCACTTTTTGACGGCTTTGCCGGTGACGCAATCAAAGCTCGTATCGCCAACGATCGTCTCGCAAACGTGCAACAAATGCGTACCGCATTCGATACTTTGCCTGCACCCGACGCGAGCGTTGACGTCGTTACCTGGTTTTTAGGACCACATGAACTCTGGTACTACCCAGATGGCGTTGAGAAAGGCATCTTGGGGGATCCTGAAACCGCCTTTGCTGCTATTGCACGCGTCCTAAAAACTGGCGGTCATTTCATCGCGCTTGATCACACTGCCCCAGCGGGATCTCCCGCGGAAACAGGCGGTACAACGCACCGCGTAGATCCATCGATTGTCCAAGAATATGCTGCAAATGCAGGACTTGAGTTAGCCGATGAAAGTGACTTATTGGCAAACGCTGATGACGACTATTCGAAGAACGTTTTCGATCCATCTGTACGTCGTAAAACAGACCGATTCTTACTCAAATTTGTTAAGAAATAGGTCGGCTAAGGGGACTCCGAACAAAACCCCTGGCCCGCAGGGGTTTTTTTATGACTAAACCAAACGTGCGCTCATGACAGATTACGACGTAGTTATTGCTGGCCTTGGTCCCACGGGTGCAGTTGCGGCAAACTTGCTCGGTGCCGCTGGGATCCGAACACTTGTGGTTGATCCGAACCCCACCGTGTACAACATTCCACGGGCAGTGCACTTTGACGGCGAAGTGATGCGCACTTTTCAGTCCCTCAATTTACACACACAAATCTCAGAGGTCGCTGCTCCCGGTGTCGGCCTCGGCTTCACTAACGGACGTAACTGGAAGCTCTTCGAACAGGACCTATCAATCCTGCCCAAGAGTCAGGGCTGGAATAACAGCAATTTCTTCAACCAACCCGCTCTCGAAGCACATCTACGAACCGGTTTGGAACGATATTCGTCCGTTACGTGCGCACTGGGCGATCGCGTGAGCGACATAGAACAAACCCAAGACCACGTAGTTATCAACATAGCCAGTGGCCAGGAGGGTGATTCGACGGGTAGACAGGTGAGCGCTAGGTACCTGCTTGGTTGTGATGGCGCGGCAAGTACAATCCGCAATGCACTCGCCATCGAACAAGAAGATCTAGACTGTGACGAACCTTGGCTCGTGGTCGACTGGTTCTTGCCTGGCGACGTTGAGATCAATCGACGCGCCTACCAAATCTGCGACCCAAACCGACCGGCAACGTTAGTCCCTTGCGAAGGGAGCCACATTCGCTGGGAGTTCATGGTGAACGAAGGCGACGATCTAAAAGCCATCGAAGAGGAAGCAAACGTTCGCCAATTGATGGCGCCGCATCTACATCGGCTATCCCCAGAACTCACATCTGACATGGGTGAACTGGTCCGTTCAAAGGTCTATAACTTTCATGCGTTAATCGCCGAGCGCTTTCAAACTGATCGGATCTTCTTACTCGGTGATGCTGCGCACCAAACACCGCCCTTCCTCGGTCAAGGTATGTGTGCTGGTATTCGAGATGCCGACAATCTCTGCTGGAAAATCGTTGGCGTCCTCCAAGGAAAATACCCACCTGGACTTCTATCAACATACACCACCGAACGACGTCCACATGTGTACGAAGTGATCAAAACAGCAGTGGGACACGGCAGTGTGATCCAGAATCGAAACCACATCGCAGCGTTTTTTCGAGACTGTTATCTAATGCTCGGGCGGCTGGTGCCGCTACTTGTTTCTTTCCTGCGCTTTGATCTTAGTTGGTCGTTAGGCGTCGGATTACTATCGCCGAAAAAACCGAAGGACGCGGTGATCGGTAAACCGATACCCCAATTCGAATTGGACGGCCGGGAGCCGCCAACCTTTTCCGATAGCATGCTCGGCAAGGATTTCACATTGATCGGGATAGACATAGATCCCTCCTCCCTCATCGACAGTCAAACCTCGGATATAAATATCAAATCTGTGATAGTTGGGCCTAACGGGGACATCATCGACTCCAACAATTCTTTCTCTACTTGGGGTGCACTCCACGACATTAAAGTCCTGCTGGTGAGACCAGACCGTCAAGTCTTTGGCTACTGTAATGACCAGCCAAGCCTTGCGGCCAATGTCGCCGCGTTGGTTAATCAGTTGGAGTCACAGCTGAACTCGACTATAACTATCCAAAGAAATAAAGAAGAATGAAGAAGAATGAAGAATCAAAGACAATGATAAAAACAAGAACAAGGACTCAACGATGCCCGAGATCACAGCACTAGGTTGGTTTCATACACTAATTGGCGTCCTCGCCTTAGGTAGTGGCCTGTATACGCTTTGCAGATACAAACTGATCAGATCTAGTACGAAAAGCGGCAAGTTATACCTGTTATGCACGTTGGTAGCCGCTGGGACTGCTTTGGGTATCTACAATCAGGGTGGCTTCGGCGTTGCACACATTCTCGCGATTCTCACCCTTCTCGCGGTTGCTGTTGGTGGCCTAGCTGAGAAAAAATCCATCGTGGGGAGCTTGTCTCCTCACCTGCAAGCAGCCAGCTATTCGGCGACCTTCCTATTCCACATGATTCCTGCCATCACAGACGGCTTAATGCGGCTGCCCCCTGAAGATCCGATCGTTGCGCGGATCGACGATCCGCTCCTCCAAGGATTCTATTTGGCTTTTCTCGTGACTTACGTTGTCGGGCTAACACTTCAGATGCTTTATCTGCGCAGACACAGCTCAACTCCGACATCTACAGCCTGACTTTGCGAGCAACAAATGAGCCTGCGCCAAGCAACCCACTGGTAAACGCTTCGAGGACAAATTGTTGTTTCTCGAGGACGATGTCGAATATCTTCTGACCGAAACGCTCTACAACCTGGGCTTCCGTTGCCCTAAGTCGTGACAATACCTGCCGATAACCTTCCGCGAACTCAGCGCTAGTATCCACGTGGGTCGCTACTTCAAACCCTTGGGCAGCCATCAATTCAAGGTAGGTTGCTACATCGCCTAAATTGGCTGAGGCCGTCACTTTGCGAACCTCTTCCGCTAAATCGCTGCCAGCGTCCTTTAACAACCAGTCGCTGAAAACTAGGGATCCACCCGTAACAAGAGATCTATGCGCTTCCGAGATCAGTGCTTTTTTGTCGTCGATATGACACCACGCGTCTTGCCCCCAAACAATGTCGAACTGCTCATCATCAAATGGCAGCGCCGTCGCATTCCCAGCTGTAAACGCGACCAGGTCTCCAATACCCAAGACCTGGGCACGCCGATTCGCTTCAGCAACATTCATTTCCATCAAATCTATGCCTTGCACGACACACGCTTTACGCTCCGCAAGATAGAACGCAGATCCGCCTAAGCCACTACCGATGTCCAGCACCGTCGCGCCATCAGGTAGCTGAACAAGCTCAATGAGCGATTGCGTGGTGCCAACAGCACCGGGCGAAAGAAAGCCATCGCCATAAATCATCTCCATGATGATTGTGCCTTTATCGTTATAGTTTGTTGTTACATCGTTTTTGTTCGACAACACTGTTCTCCATGGGGATTTCCTAACCAGGTGATAAGTGGCGAGGTTTTTTCAAGCCAACACGCTATCATTCAAACCATACTCCGTAAATTACGTGAACAAGGACGTCTTTTGGATCTTGGAATCAAAGGCCGACAGGCCATCGTTTGCGCTTCGAGTCGTGGCCTAGGCAGAGCGTGCTCAGAAGCTCTCGCTCGTGAGGGCGTGCACGTCACACTAAACGGTAGAAACGAAGAGGCCTTGGCTCAGGCAACGGAGGCGTGTAAATCTCACGGCGTTAACGTCAATAGCGTACTCGGAGACATGACTCTCGAGAAAACGAGGGACCGCTTACTAGACGCTTGTCCGAGTCCGGACATTCTAGTGACGAACAACGGTGGTCCGTCACCAGGACGTCTAACGGATTGGGACTATGACGCTTGGATCGGTGCTTTCGAAGCTAACATGATTACCCACATGCTCATGATTAGAGCAGTCTTAGATGGCATGGTGGAACGCAAGTTTGGGCGTATCGTCAACATCACATCAGCGATGGTCAAGACACCCAAGGCACCTATGGGTTTGTCCACAGGTGCTCGTGCAGCACTAACATCCGTCAGTAAGGCACTCTCCAGCGAAGTTGTTAAGGCGAATGTGACCATAAACAACATGTTGCCGGAACGAATAGACACGGACCGTCAAAAGTTTATGGCCAAACGCACTTCCGAGATGCAAGGCATCACAATGGAGGAAGCGTATGACCAGATGCGTGGCACGATCGCCGCCAATCGGCTGGGTACACCTGAAGAATTTGGCGATGCCTGCGCTTTTCTCTGTAGTGCCCAGGCTGGATTCATATCTGGGCAGAACTTACAGCTTGATGGCGGCAGTTATGAGGGCCTCATCTAAAATAAGACAAGGCCACAGCCTCAGCACCTCAGTCAATAACAGTCGCGCCGTCTTCCGGCACGACGGTGTTTTCAATATAGCCCAGCTTCTCTATCTCAACCCGCACGACATCCCCGGCTTTCATGAACGAACGCGGTTTCATCGCAATACCAACGCCACTGGGCGTCCCCATGAACAAAACATCACCAACATCGAGCGTAAACGATTGACTAAGGTGCGCTATCGCATCGAAGCAATCAAAGATCAGGTGTTTCGTATTCGAACTCTGGCGCTCTTCACCGTTAACTGTGCAGCGAATATCCAAATTATGCGGGTTGCCGACTTCGTCGGGGGTAACCAACCAAGGGCCCATCGGGCCGTGTGTATCGAACGACTTACCTATTTGAAAAGTCGGCACCCGAATTTGCCAATCGCGTACGCTGACATCATTGCCACAGAAGTATCCACCGATGACTTCATGCGCGCGGTCTACAGGTACATGCTTGCAGCGCTTGCTGATAACTAGACATAGCTCCGCTTCGTAATCTAATTTGTCAGAGACAACCGGGAGGTTGATGTCCGCGTATGGACCATTGGCACAGTTTCTTTGCTTGTTAAACCACATCTGAAACTCCGGCGTCTTAGAACCAGTTTCTTCAATGTGATCACTGTAGTTGAGCCCGATAGCGAGAATCTTACCCGGTAAGGGTATGGGGGCTTGCAAGATAACCGACGATAGCGGCAGACCCGTCTTGCCTGCTGTAGCACTTGATATCGCGTCATTGTCGACCCCGCCAGCAAGTAGAGACATCATATCTCCCTCGATACCGTTCGCAGCGAGCGAGACAATTTCATCATTTCGTACAAGGCCCACGCCTGGACTCGGATCATCCGAGGTTGAATAGGTTGCTAGTTTCATCGCAGTTTCCTTTTGGTTGTATTAGTTGTTATCGGTCTGGAGATCGGTGGATGCCGGTTAAAGCAGCGGTGGCAGAGGCTGTCTAGCCAGTGTTTGCGCCTCATCCGTTTCGAGACCAACGCTGCGGAGAAACATTTCCGCAATTTGGTCAATCGATCGATCGGGATCCGATGAGTTAAAGCTCGCGAGTAAGCCATTAACAAACCCACCTAGTAGAAAACTCGATGCAGTGCCTAATTCAGGGACACTAAACCGCCCAGATTTGAGACCAACTCTTATGTCTCGAGTCCCAAACCGACCAATCGCGTGCCGCATGTCTTCTACGGGTACGCCGGAATGTTGTAGCAACCATCGCCAAAGCGGATCGGCAGAAATGGCTCTTGCCATGTAACGAGTCGAACTAGCGAGTACAACAGCCGGATCCTCCCCATCAGCAAATTGCCGTTGAACAATCTCATCCCAGCGGATGGCTTCACGCTCGATAATTGGAATTAGGACTTCGAACTTTGACTTAAAGTGTAAGTAGAACGTGCCGTGGCCGACGTCGGCTGCTTCTGTCATGTCCTGAATAGTGACTTCATCAACAGGCCGGGATCGCAGTAAGACCTCAGCTTCACGAATGATGCGTTCACGGGTATCGCGGCGTTTGCGGTCAACACGCGAAAGTTGCTCGGGCTTATCCTCCACCGCAGTGGTCGCTGTATCGGCAGTTGGACTCGGTCTCGGCATCTAATACGCCCTCGCACTTTTCTTTTGACTGACTCGAGTCAATAATGGTACCTTCCAAAAATGACTGAAGTCAATAAATTAAACACTACCCCCGCCGCTGCCACCTATGACCTAGTTATCGTGGGTCTTGGCCCCGTCGGTTGCACAGCTGCGATCCTCTGTGCAGAGGCAGGTTTAAAGGTAGCAGCCATAGAGCGAGACGCCGAAGTCTACAAACTACCGCGTGCCGTCAAGCTTGATGGCGAAATTCTTCGTGCATTTCAGGCCATTGCGCGTGGCCATGCTGTTGACGAGTTGATGCAGACCGTTCGAGAAGGCGAACGCGCTGGGTTCGCAAACTCGCGCCGTGAGTGGTTGTTTGGGCACGAAATGAAGGCATTTGGTACCGATGGATGGCAACCGAGCAATATGTTTGATCAGCCCGAGTTCGAACGCTATTTGCGAGAGGAAGCCCTCGATCACCCTAACGTCACCTCGTTCATCGGCTACGCCGCGACAGACATTACAAACCGTACAGACGAAGTATCGGTAGTCGTTAACTCCGACTCCGAACAAACGTATGCTATCAGCGCCCGCTTCCTGCTCGGAACCGATGGCGCCGCCAGCTTTGTCCGAAAATCCATAGGCGCAGGCTGGCAAGACCTGGGTTACAACGTCGATTGGCTTGTCGTGGACGTCACAACAAAGCCAGGTCACACGTTAGGCATGGACACATTACAAGTTTGTGATCCAGACCGAATCGTTAGTTACATTTGTACCAAAGATCCGTACCGCCGTTGGGAATTCAAGATGCTCCCCGGCGAAACGCGCGAGGAGATGTTAGACGAAGACCGGATAACGTCGCTGATAGACCAATGGACACCTCGGGGAACATACGAAATACGTCGGGCGGCTGTTTATCAATTTCACGCAGCCACCGCAGATCGTTGGCAAAGTGGCAACGTTTTCATCGGTGGGGACGCGGCTCACCAAACCCCGCCGTTCATCGGGCAAGGGATGAACTCTGGTCTTCGCGACGTCATAAATTTAGCGTGGAAGCTGCAACTCGTCATCCGCGGAGTGTGCAATGTCGAACTCCTGCAAAGTTACGAAGCGGAGAGGAACGCCCACTCCCACGATCTTGTTGATTGGGCAGTTTCTGTCGGAAAATTGATGGAACACACAGCCGATGTCGAGCAAGCCGCACGGCAAGGTTTACCCGCACCTGAAACACCCGCCGCCCTGCGCTCTTCGGGTTACGGACAGGGAAGAAGCCTACCGCCCCTTCGAGACGGCGTCATTCTCGTAGATCAGGTGGGCGAAGGCAGTTCGACTGGACATCTGTTCGCCCAGCCGGAGGTAACAGTGGCGGATGGAAGTCCGCAGAAACTCGATGACCTACTGGGTAACGGGTTCGCCTTAGTCTTACAGTCGGAGGTCTTGCAATCGGAACACACTAACTTGTCAGTTCGAAGTCGGGAAATCCTTGATCTACTGGGTGCACAGATCGTATCCCTAGAAAACCTAACCGTGACCCGCGGCCGGTTAGATCGTTTGTTCAAAAATTTCGATGCAGCACTGATTCGACCAGACCGAGTTGTCTTTGGTCATACGGACCAGACGCATAGCGTTGATGACTTGGTCCAAGCGCTTGCCACTTCCTTACACTTAGCTAACCCGTTAGCATAAATTATCGATACGCTCAGATACCTTGGAGAAAAACCATGCAATTAAGTTGGTCACACGTAGTTTTGAACGTCAGAGACACCGAAAAGATCTTGGATTTCTATACCGAAACGCTTGGCTTCTCAGTCAGTGAACGCGGTCCGCTTGCGGAGAACGGTCCGGAAATTGTCTTCCTAAGCCAAGATGCCGACGAACATCACCAACTTGCAGTCGTGAACACCAGAAAGGATGAAGACCCTTCTAACTCACTGAACCACTTAGCGTTTCGGGTGGGTTCGTTCGACGAAGTCAAAACCGTCAAAGAAAAGCTCGAAGCCGCGGACACGAAATACCGACCCCTATCACATGGCAATACCCTATCTTTGTATTTTGCCGATCCCGAAGGCAATGGTTTAGAAGTCTTCTGGGATACCCCATGGCATGTCTCCCAACCCGAGGGGGCAATCTGGGATGCGAACCTTGATGAAGAACAGGCACTCGCCTGGGTTGAGGAGACCTTTAAACAGAGGCCGGTATTCGTGAAACGTGAAGACGCTGACTCTGAATTTGTTAACCGACCCTAGACTAGTCAACCCATTCTCATGCCACCAGAAATCGTGATCGTCTGGCCCGTCATGCCATCCGATTCAGCGCTCGCCAAGTAGATCGCGAGATTGGCGATTTCATCGGGCTGCATAAAGCGACCCATAGGAATCCTCGCATACGTCGCTGTCTTCAGTTGATCCAAGCTGATGCCAGCGGCATCGGCATGGACTTCAAAGTTCTGAAACATATCCGTCTCGACCATACCTGGACAAATCGTATTGACGTTGATGCCATGTGGTCCCGTTTCCAGGGCAACACATTTACTCATCCCCACCACTGCGTGTTTAGTCGTGTTGTACGCGGCCTGATTCAGGCTCTCCCACTTGCCCGCAGTCGAGGAAATGTTAACGATCTTGCCGTGGCCACGCGCTTTCATATGGGTCACTGCCTTTTGCATCAACGTAAACACCGCGTAGACATTAACTTTCATCAATCGATCCAAATCATCTAAGGCGTATTGCTCAAACGGCTTGCCGTCATAAATACCCGCGTTGTTAACAAGTATGTCCAACCCGCCACTTGCCTTAGCTGCTTGATCGAACAAGCTGACTACCTCCTGCTCATTGGCTAGGTTGGCTGCGACACACTCGACCGTTATACCTTGCGCCCGAACTGCTTCGGCCAACTCTTGTAAACCGTCTACACTGGTCGCCGAGATAACGAGCGAAGCACCCTCCTGCGCATACGCTTCAGCGATCGCCCTGCCTATGCCACGACTTGCGCCAGTAATCAAAGCCGTTTTGCCTTCTAACCTACCCATCTTGTTTCCCTCTCTCTTGTTCTTTTTTGTGTTTGTCCATATGGCCCATTGAATCTCAATTGGCGTAAAGTGCCTAGCATCAGCAACCAAGGACATTCTATGAGTAACAACGAATCTCCATTTCAGGTCACACCTGTCGAGGCCGGGTTTCAGGTCTCATTTGAAGTGCGAACCGTTAAAAGCCAAAGACAAACTAAGAAAGCGCAATTTGATAAGTTTGAGATCATTTGTGACGAAGGTCAGAACATGGGAGGCGACAACTCCGCGCCACCCCCTTTGGCTTACTTCGCCTCGTCGGTCGCGTTCTGACTACTTACACAAATCGCTCGGTCGAGCGAAGCAAGAAAGATCGAACTAGGCGATGTGTCCATGACAGTCACACCCAGATTCGAACAAACCGGATCGATCGGAGCCGATACGATTCAAAGTCGCTTGATTGACGTAGAAACATCCTTGCACATTGAATCATCAGCACCTACCGACGAAATTGCCAAACTCGTCGCAACTGCAGAACGAATGTGTTTCTTGATGGATGCCATACGAGAGCCTCACGAAGTTCGAAACACAACCTCACTCAATGGCAAGCCGCTTGCTGGGATCTAGAACTTCAAGAGGAGGCCTTAGTGTATCGCGGACAAACTAAGGCTCCAGCTATCCAAATATGCGTGAATGCTCTATTGGGAAGCATTCCAACCAGTGATCAACTCTTCCATATCGGGTACCTTGAAGAATAGTTCTGGCTGATCTTTTTCACCCCAGATAGACCAAGCATCGGTCATGTCCCAATCATCCTTTACCACCCAAGCCTCATCGTTTTCGATGTTGTCCATATCGGCAAAGAACTCAAAAAACGTACCGCTGGGATCTTTCATGTACCAGAAGATGTTGCCACCAATCTGATGCCTACCTGGACCTGCGACTTGATTCTCTTCACCATGCGCACGCAAATAGAGCGTTGCTCCACGCATCACAGCGTCGAAGTCATCTTGCTCCATGGCATAGTGGTTTAAATAGGGAACGGGACCCGGAGTAACCAACAAATTGTGATGGTCCCGCGAACATCGCATGAACGTCGCCATGCCTCCACCAATCGTATCCGACGCACGAAAGCCTAACGCTAGACATAACTCCGTGGTTTTTTGCGGATCTGGACTACCCACCACCACATGACCCAGCCGTCTCGGCGTGCGAGGACTCGGTTCTATTAGCACTTGTGCTCGCTCCCCAACACGCTCTCGATTCCCCGGGGAGTTTAGCGCTCGCCGCGGCATCGTTATTTGATCAGTTACCGCTGAGGGCGCGACCACGTAGCGCCACTTGTTTATCGGGTCTGTGACCTGCAGTTCGCCATTGCTGTGCTCGTAGGCAACACCGATGGCATCTAGTCTGGTTTTGATCGCTGCAATGTCAGCATCATCTTCACAAGCCATCTTTATGTACTTGAGTTGACGATAGCTCGCCTCTGAAACCTTGATCTGACCCGGGTAAGTTTCACTCCCCCACACACCTTTCTCGCCCGTAAATCCTATCTCCTGATAAAAATCATCCAGCGTAGAAGGATCCGGCACTCCAACTTCCATTTCCATCAATCTATGTAACGCCATGGCTATTTCCTTAAAGTAACTATTTCGCGAGTTTCGAATGCAGTCCGCTGAAGAGGATTTGTAGTTTCCGACTTAAATTAGTTTGCAGCGCGCTCGAAGGCTAACTCCGGAAAACCTTGAGCGACGGATTCTCGGAGTTTGTCGTAATACACGTTGGCGCCACCGAAATAGATCAGGACGCGCGGATTTTTATTCTCGATGTTGGCACCCATCATCCAGGAATTTACGCGATCACCTTGTGCCATTAAGGTTTGCGCATGGATTTCCGCCGTTTCAGCCACCCACGCTTCTTCCGCCTCGCGCAACGGCGCACACACACCATACCCTTCGCTCTCCATCTTCTTAATGCAGTCAGTTATCCAAAGGATATTTTGCTCGATCGAAGTAGGTAGATTTGCAAACGGAGCTTGTGGGCCCGTGATCAAGAACATATTGGGGAAATCGGCAACACACACCCCCATGATAGAGGCAGACTCGGTAGCCCATTTTTCCTTGAGGGTTACATCACCTCGGCCGCGTATCGCAACCGCCTCGGGCGCCCCTGTGTACGCTTGAAAGCCTGTCGCAAGGACGATGATGTCAAATTCGTATTCATCCGCATCGGTGCGAATCCCCTTTTCGGTAATCGCAACGATGGGTTCGCGATCTTTGATATCGACCAGCTGTACGTTATCTCGGTTATACGCTTCGAAGTAACCGTGATCGAGCGGTGGTCGCTTGGCAAATAACGGGTAGTCCTTCGGTGTCAGGAGGTCAGCGAGTTCCGGATCATTTACCCGTTCCCTAATTTTTCCTGCGATGAATTCGGAGACCACCTTGTTGGATTCAGCGTTCGATAACAGGTCATCGAATGTCTCAAAGACAAACCGAAAACTACCTCGAGGCCAATGCTCTTCGAGAATCGCTTGCACCTCATCCGGTGGCGTATCGGCTAAGTTACGACCAACAGGGCTATCAAATGCCATCCCGAAAACATGATTACGACACTTAGCAATGATCTCTTCGTAGTTGTCTTTGATCTCCTTTTCCCATTCCGGCGTCATGGGTTTTTGCACTGCGGGCATCACGAAGTTAGGGGTTCGTTGGAATACCGTAACGTTAGCAGCGGTCTCCGCCATCACCGGCAACATCTGTACTGTAGTTGCACCACAACCAATGATCCCAACTCGCTTCCCAGCATAGTCGAGTCCTTCCTGTGGCCAACGAGACGAATGGAAACAAGGTCCCTTAAAGGTATCCACGCCCTTCAAGTCCGGCACGTTAGGCTCTGAAATCATACCCATGGCACTGATGAAGTACCTGCATGTGCAGGTAGCGCCGTCGGCTGTCGTAACGACCCAAAGTCCGGAATCTTCCTGGAAGTCAGCACTCACAACTTCGCTATTGAGTTGAATGTGCGGCCACAGATCGCACTTATCGGCGACGAAATGTAGGTAACGATGCGTCTCTTCCCAACCGGGATATCGCTCAGACCAACTCCATTCATCCAGTATTTCTTTCGAAAAGGTTAAGCAGTAATAGTAGCCCTCACTGTCGGTCGCAGCCCCTGGATAGCGGTTCCAAGTCCAGGTACCACCAATGTCTGAGGCGCGATCAAAAACGCGTATCGATAGACCGGCGTCTCGGAGCGAGTGAATTAGGCCCAGACCGGCAAAACCAGCACCAATGGCTATTACATCGAAATCAGGCTCTTGGGGCGATGCCATCTATAGTCTCCTTTTTAACAACACTAGATTATCACGGTAAGGAGCAAAATTTGCTTCGGCGGATAATTTGCATCGACTTGTTTACAGCAGTGCTAGAGTCGGTAGCATCTATATTTTTACCCATGCCAATCTAGGACAGAGTCTTTGCAGCAACTAATTCGCACCTTGCTTGGCCTACTCTCCCTATTACCGCTCCCTGCTCTGTACACCCTTTCGACATCCGTCTATTTCGTTAGCTACTACATCGTTCGCTGGCGCAGATCACTGGTGATGGAGAATCTAAATCGATCGTTCCCTGAAATGTCGATCAGTGACCGCCGCAGGATCTGCAGAGAACACTTTAAGGGACTTTTTGACACCGCTTTCGAAACTCTTAAGGCACCTAAACTCGGTCCTGAAGATCTGCGGGAGAAAGTTGAGTTTGCCAACTTAGAGATATTGCAGAATCTGCAGGACAAACCCTTCATTCTCGCCGCAGCTCACCAAGGCAACTGGGAGTGGCAGGTCTTGGCACTTGGCGATGAACTCAATGTGCCGCTGGACGCCATCTACTCGCCAAGCGGCATACCGTCGGTTGACGATTTTCTAAGGAGTACGCGAACACGGTTTGGCACGACACTGATCGCACCTCAAGACGCATTGGCACAAATCGCGAAGCGCCACAAAACCCCAAGAGGCATAGTGATTCTCGCCGATCAAAATCCGCGTCGCGACGTAGAACGTTATTGGACGGAATTCCTTAACCAGGACACAGCTTTCCAGGTCGGTCTACAGAAAATTGCGAGACTAACCCGTTATCCAATCGTTTTCCTAAACGGACAACGCTTATCTCGAGGGCACTACCGAGTCAGGTTTGAACTCATTTGCGAACCGCCATACGCAAAGGAAGGCAGCGAGCTCCTGAAGCAGTACACCGTCGCATTGGCGGCATCGATAGAAGCCAACCCAGGCGAGTGGCTTTGGTCATACGATCGGTGGCGTTATCCTAAGCCTATGTACGGTTAGTCTGTACGGTTAGTCTGTACGGCTAGCCTTCGCGGACTCGCCGCTCCAACAATCCACTCAACGCAGCGATAGTTTGGTGATCAAGAAAGTCGTCTAACTCCAACGCGTTCGGATAAACAACATCAATCTCCTCAAGTACTTCAGCGAGCGACAGCGACGAAACTCCAACGTCCATAAAATTGTCTTCCCGTTGAATACGAACATCCGGAATCACCCCATTGAAAATGCCGTGCAACGTTCGCTCTAACTCGCTGTAGTCAGCGTCATCCGACCTACTCGCGTTGAGCTCTTCAAGCTCCTTAAGTACTACATCGAATTCGCCGTCTATGAAGCGCTGCGCGAGTTCGTATCTCTGGATTTTGCCGCTCGTCGTTTTCGGCATTGTGCGAAGTGGCAGCACATGATCAACCTCGAGTTGGGCATGCTCACCCAAAATTCTCTTCACTTGGTTAGCGAGTGGTAGAAATTCTGCGGCAGATTGGCGGTGCACTAGGTAGACAAGTAAAAGCTCGCGCCGACCATCTTCTGCAAAAACACCGCAACACGTCAGCTTACCAAGCTCTAGCTCCATAGCCTGACAGACAACTTGTTCGAGATCCGCTGGATGGTAGTTAACACCGTTTACGATCACGACGTCCTTGGCTCGCCCGATGATGTACAACGAGCTTTCGTGAATGAAGCCCAAGTCCCCAGTGTCTAGCCAATCCGATCGATCATTGATCAATTCAGAACCATAGTAACCAGGTGATACCATTCCACCGCGGGCTCGTATCCGGCCGTAGTGATCATCGCCGAGCGGTACGCCGTTATCGTTAACGATCTGGAGCTCGCAGTCCTGAACAGGTTTACCAACACAAACAACATCTACGCTATCTCGATCGCCTGGTTTTAGATAAACAATTGGATCCCCGACCCGGAGTTCGCCTCGGTTGATCGCGATCGATGCGACCCTCGAGCCCAACTCAGTCATGCTCAAACAAACGCAAGCTTCGGCAAGCCCGTATGCAGGTCGTATAGCGCTTTGGGCAAGACCGTACGGCGACAGTGTTGCTGTGAACTCATCACAGAGGCGTTGAGAGATTGGCTCACCACCGTTGAAGATGACTCTGACGTTACTTAGATCGATCGTTGAGTGGTCTGTCTTAGCAAATGCCTTAAGCCAATGTTGGTAGCCAAAGTTGGGTGAACAAAGCACTGTCGCCTCTGTTGCAGATGCTAACTCCAGCCACGCAAGCGGCCGACGTGCAAATCGAGACGATGGCATCAGGTACTGATCCACACCCAATACAACGGGCAGCAGATGGAACATGACCATGCCCAGATCATGCGTGAGCGGCACCCAACTAAGATGACGATCACTGCTATCCATTGCAGCCGCAGCGATGATTGCGTCAATGTCCGTAAGCAAGTTGGTGTGCGTCAGTAACACACCCTTGGGTGCACCGGTGGAACCGGATGAATATTGAATCGTAGCGATGCTTTGAGGCTTACTCTCAAACACCTCACCCACCTCAGAGTTCGCGGAAATCTGCTCCATATCGAGGGCATTACCGAAACAAGCTGCGAAGTCATCGTAAGTACCCTGACGTCGCGCATACTCCCAAAGACGCTCAGGGTTTCGTCCTTGAGTAACTAAATCCGGCTGATCCATTTGGCTTATTACTTGTAGGGTTTTGGCAAGGTGTTCATCCGTACCACCCGCATTCAGCGGCACAGGTGTGAACCCGCCTAATTGACAAGCCCAAAATGCCTCCACCAGCTGTTGATTGCCATCCAATTGGAACACGACAGACGCTCCAGGTTGGATACCATGTCGTTGCATTGCACCCAGGACTTGGAGCGCGCGACCATATAGCGCTTCGTAGCTAAATCGCTGTTCGCGATCACCATCTAAGTAGGTTATACCAGCATCAGTTTCGGCAGCGCGAACCAATGCATCGTGTAGCGTTAAGACTCGACTCAAAGAATTATCAGAGGCCAGTTATTGGAGGCCAACACTAGCAGAAAATCAAACCCATAAGCGTCCGTCCAGTTCAGTTCCGCTCATCTGCCAGAAGCTGCGCGCGCATGCTAATTTCTGCGGCTTTAAAGATGTGCGCCTGGGACATCGCGATTTCAGAGCCATGCAATGCATCCAAAATCATTTGACCAAAAAACGGGTACCCAACCTGATCAACACATTCAATACGTTCAACGCCTTGTGAATCTGCTTTTAGAATAAATCCAGCCGGTGCTTGGACGCCTGGATCAACATATTTCCTGACCTCGAGCGAGCCATCAGTGCCCAGAATAAACGAGCGACCATCACCCCAGACAGGCATACCATCCGGTGTAAACCAGTCCACCCGAGTATAAAACGAAGCGCCGTTGTCACCGGTTAAAGAAAGTTCGCCAAAGTCTTCCAGTCCCGGCTGGTCCCGATTGCTGAAGTTATCCACGCGCGCAAAGTTCACTGTCGCGTCGTTACAGCCAGAGTAGGTTAGAAACTGCTCTACCTGATGAGACCCTATGTCCGTAAGGATTCCACCGTAGGCCCTTTTATCAAAAAACCAGTCAGGGCGACTACCTTTCGATAGACGATGCGGCGCCAAATTGACCACCTGCAAAACACGCCCTACGGCCCCCGCTGCCACCAGCTCACCTGCGCGCCACGCTGCTTCGTTATGCAGTCTTTCAGCGTAATAGACGAAGTACCGTCGGTCGGTCTCTCTACATGTCTTTCGCACAGACTCAAGCTGCTCAAGCGTCGTGAATGGTGACTTATCTGTGAAGTAGTGCTTACCGGACCTCAAGACCCGTTCACCAATCGCTGCTCGTACACGTGGGACGGCGGCGCTTGCGATCATGCTGATAGAATCGTCCGCTAACAATTCATCAAACGAGCTGGCGATCTGGGTGCCGGGGTAATTCGCAACAAAGGCATCAACGCGACTCCGATCTGGGTCAAATACTGCGCGAAGCGTGGCGCCCGCTCCCAGCAAGCCACTAGTTTGACCGTTTATATGTCCATGATCGAGAAACGCGACGGCAAAGTTAAACTCGCCTGCCCCAATAACTGGGCCATCATCGGCGGGGGATGTCTTTGGCGCATACGTCGATCCGTCTGCAATAGGCACTACAACCAACCTAGTCCTACAGACGTGCTATACGCGACACTTGCAAGCACGACGAATATACAAATTAGCATCGCCCCATTGTACAACGAACGCCGCCCACCTACGGGCATCGCATCCCCTAGATAGCTTTGTTTGTTGTTTAGAATCATCCAGCCAACATAGGCGATCGGCAGCAAGAAACCACATATAGCAGATGTGGGTAGAATTACGTACGGACCCATCGACGTCCATAGAAAAACACCCAGCACTGCCGGGGTGGGTAGAAGACAGGCCAGGCGGTAAGACTTCGAGTTATCCGCAAAACCAAACATTTCTTTGGCGGCAGCCCCACATGTCAACATGTGCATCACCAATGAACCAACCGCCATACCTAGGACACCTAACGGAAAGACAAGTCGTCCAACAATGTCACCCATTCCCGCGGACGCGAACATTACTCCTGCTTGCTGAGGGCTCAAACGACTCTGTATAGACCCATCGGATCCAAACAGGACACCAGCTGCAGAAACACTAATCAATGTTGTGACAAGGAGGTACGGAATAACAAGGCCGAGAACGATATCGTAGCGTGACAACGAGCGTTCATCTTTTCCCCACCCACGGGAGATGAGCGTATACCCATAGACGAAAGTCATGTTGATCCCAACAGCCGTACCAAGCGCTGCCATAAGGGTTGTCACTCCAAAAAAGTCATTCGGAAGAGAGTGCGGTACCAAGCCCCAGAGCACATCTGCCCATTCAATTTGTCCAGTCATACTCGCGGAGACAACAACCCAGGCAAAGCTTAGAACAACAATAGCGCTCAGAATCTTGATGCCGTTTTCAAATAGGCGCACCGCACCCTTTCCCTTGCCGTAGTGCCAGGCGGTGTAAGCACAGATAGACCACACTAACGCCGCTAGTAGGAAGAGGTACATTTCTCGTTGCAGAGACTCGTCTTCGGCTTTTAAATCGAATCCAGAGAGAACGGAGATTGCCTCCTCCAACATCCCAGCACTGAGCGGGTAGTGTGAAAACCCCCAAATTATGCTCGAGGCTAGAGCCGCAATAGCCCAAAGCCACGCCAGGGAGCCTGAGACGTGTCGACGCATCGCTTGAAAAGGTGGTTCCCCAGTGGACAAAGTCTGATGAGACAAGGCAAACAACATCACGCAACCTATCAACATTGAGATCGGCTGCACCCACAAAAATTCATACCCGTAGACTGCACCGATCGTCAGAGAAGTAATTGCGGACCCACCACCTAAGGTCATGGCACCTTGTAACCAACCAGGGCCACCAATTTGGATCGCTTGCCAAACCCCTTTTTGCGGCGAGGTCACATTCACCGGTACGACGAATCCATATCAACTTGAACATCTATGTCCGAAGGTTCACGCAGCGCTGACTCTCGCTGTCGCCGATGCAACTCAACCTGATATGCCTCAGGGTCCAAAGGTAAGTTAATTCTGGTGTCTTGCCATGCAGCTAACAAAATCGCATTGGCAAGCTCGACTGATTCAAGCCCAGCGCTCAAGGGTGTTTTAAGCTCTTCTTTGCCGTTAATCGTTGCGGCCACATTACTCAAAACACTGGCGTGTTGGTTGACTGTACTTCGATTGAGATCCGCCTCTTCGCGATGAGTTACCTCTGGGGCACCGAACATTTCTTTGGTCGTTCGGCAATGTTCAGCAATGCTCTGGTCGGAGCTTGCGACAACAATTTTCACGCCGTCGAAATTGAGGGATGCTCGATCACCCACGATCTCTAAGAAATTGCGCCCAGGCACCTCACCGGTGGAGGCAACGAGGACGCCTGATAATCCATTCTCGTAGGATAAGAGCGCAGTTACTTCATCTTCGACTTCGATGTCGTGGTATTTACCAAACTTCGCTTCAGCGATCAGAGAATCCGGCATTCCTAGGGGCCACTGCAAGATATCGATATTGTGGATGCATTGGTTGATCAGCGCTCCGCCACCTTCACCGAGCCATGCCCCGCGCCAAGAACTAACAAGAAAATAAACGTCTGGGCGATACCAGCTTGTCATAACCCAGCTAAAACGGGTTAGTGAGCCGAGCTCACCGCTAGCCAGGATCGTTTTAATTCGTTGATAGGCTGGATCATATCTCTGATTCAGCATGACAGCGGCTGTGGTTTGGTCAGGAACATTCTTGACGAGTCGTGTGGCATCACCCAATGACATTGCTATAGGTTTTTCCATCACAAGACCGAGTCCAGCCTCTAGTACCGCAGTGCCGCTCTGCAAATGATCCATCGTTGGCGTCGCGATGATGACTGCGTCAACCGAATCTGCCGCAAGCATCTCAGCAATGTCCTGGTAACGACCAACGGACTCGGGTATTGCTCGTTCAGATTTCGTCACTACCCCCGTGAGCGCCGCATCCGAAACCTGACCATCAAGGAGATTATCGGCATGGGTTTGTCCAATGTTACCAAACCCGACAATACCAAAACGAACCTTGCTCATGGATCCACGCGGGGCATTCTGACTTGCCCCGAGCCAGTACTTAACAAAACAGCAGGCACAGAGCCCGCAACATCCACCACGAACTCAAACTTCAGGCCGCGCGGTTCAAACAAGAAGTGGTCTTCCTTTGTCTCAATCAGCGGGCCATTAAAAATGCCTGATTTGACGACGAGGTTCGCGCCGTCATAACTAAACCCCATAGGCTGACTCGGTCGACCATAACTACCTACGTAGATCTGATAGTGAGTATTAATTTGCAAATCTACCAGTTCGGGCACCGTCCACAACGCAGAACGAGAAGCAGTCTCCGTTCTGACCCTGTTCATAAAATCTGGATCAATGGCACGACCTGAATGACCCCACGCACGTCGAAGATAAGTGAGCAGTCCACTCGCTACAGCATCATCTAACCCAGGAAAGTCCTTATGTCCCGGCATCGCCGAATTCCACTCCTGTCCGAGGACTTCTATCGGTCCTTGCACGCCGTGTAAGACAATTCGAGCTAAACGCTCAGGTGCGCTGGTCACCCAGTGGGAGTTCGCGAGCGGCGGTCCCAGCGCTCCAATCCCACCACCATCGCCGCCATGACAATTAGCACAACTATTTGCATAAAAGCGTTCCCCTGCATCTCGATTGACCTTTTGCGCCGGTGTCAGGGGCTTGGCATCAGCAGCCAAGTCGTCGCCAGGCCAGGTAAAACCTCTTCGCGCTCGAGATGTCGCATGCCAAAGCGCCTCTTCGCCCAGCGCGAATACAGGATGTGGATGTTCAAGCTCGGTACGCGAAAAATCATTCTCGCGCGTTCGTTCAAAGAACCCTAATAACAACGCCTCCTGAGCCCATTGAGCTTCCGGAGAGACTTGCGTGATGTAGTCCAACAAGCCAACGGCTTCGGCGCCTTCAGCACGGAACATCTGTTGAGAGAGCCTGGTTAGGAAGCGACTCTCTGTCTCCTGTTCCGCGCTCCATTTACCCGAATCGACGAGCGTTTGGGCAAACCTCAGCTCTTCGCCACGCAACGCTGACAGCAGTGTATCTCTAATGTATGGATCACCTTCATTCTCGAGCAGTAGATCAGCTAGCACTCGAAGCACCCTTTCCTGTCCATTGTGATGCCGCAACGCCGCGATGCTGTACAACAAGCCGCGCGGTGAAACGTTTGCAGCAACAAGCTCGAGAAGGTCCGAAATTGGTATTCGAGCGGCGCCAGCGAGCAACGCTGCTTCTGCAATCGCACTAGACCGACGCAAAGCGAAGCTAAGGATTGCATCGGACAATTCGTTGCGGTCTCGCAATATCCAAATGGCACGAGCAGCTGCCGTTGCCTCGCCTTCCTTAACCACATGCGCTAAGACGGATTGGGTATCTTCCGCAGTCCTTCGCAGCAGCAATCGTTGTGCTGTGTTCCGGCGCCATATGTCTGGCGCCGCCAACAGCGCAGCTAAGCCCGCGGTATCGAGGAAGGCCCACTCAGGCCGTGATTGCCTATCACGCCTACCTTGTTCGCTAATTCGCCAGATCCGGCCCATGCCCAAGGGACGGATCAGACGACGCTCACGTGCCTGCGCTTTGAGCTCTTCAGAAATAAAGACGTGGTCCTGAATGACACCGCGATAGAAGTCGAGCACATAGATCATCCCGTCAGGTCCGCTAAAGACATCGACCGGTCTGAAGCGCTCATCGGTGGACACCATGAAATCACGCTGACCCCACTCCTCATCCGGATAGAGCATTTGCTCGGCGACGACCTTAAGACCGTCCTCTTTAAACTTGAAAGCTGCCACTAGATTGGCAGCCGGTTCGGTTACGAAAACATGTGGGACGTGGGGTGCTTTGCGATCAAATCTACCACCTTGGTACACCACCATACCGCTGGCGGATGTAGCATTCCGTAAACGTCCGTCCGAACGTAGCGTGCCAGGCACATAAGCCCGATTAACGCCTGTATTTACGCGGACCGAATACACTTCATCATTCGCGCTGATCCGTTGATTTAGACCCGCTGCTTTGTGATTGCCAGAAGAAATAATCTGCTGAGCATCGTAGTAGTCACCGAGTAAGAGGTTCGAGTTGGTGTTGTAGTAGAGCCGACCTTGATCGTCCTGTGTGATACCCCACTGACCTCTAAATAGGGTTGGTTCTTCGACTAATTTCCCGTCTAGGACACGCAGGCGTCGAGCAGACTTCGCACTGTACATCCAGTTGTCTAGGCCCATCAGGAGGCCGTTTTCTGCATGTTCGACTGATCCTTGATGCGCGCCGTATGCACCGAGAAAGCGTTTCGAACCGCAATCAATATCCCGAGACCAGCCAGACGAGGACGGGCAGAGCCAGAGTTTTCCCATTTCGCCTATCAAAAGGCCTTCATTGACGATCCTGAGTGCCCGAGGCAAAACCAGGTTGGTGATCAGTTCTTCACGTGTATCGAATCGACCATCGCCGTCGCTGTCACTCAAACGTACTACCGCACCGATCGGTCGCTCCTCACCAGTACCTTCAAGGTCCTCCATGAAGGCTCGCATTTCTGCAATATACAAATTGCCGTCTTCGTCCCAATCAGCAGCAACAGGATCTTCCACCAACGGTTCCGATGCGACCAAATCTATGGCGTAACCTGGGGCTATCGTAAAGGTTGCGAGTTCACTCTCAGCGGTTAAAACTGGCGCGGGAGGCGTCACTACCCGTTTATAAAGCGGCTCTGTAGAGTCGCCCGTTGCCTCACCCGCTAGATTGGTTTGCCCCTGATCAGCACAGGAAAAAACGAGCGCCAAAAGCAAGACAACTCCAGGATTCGCGTTCAATAGCGCATCTGCTTGAGGAAGGCATGGGTGCGTTCTGCCGTGCGCATTGGCTCGGGCGGATTGTCTCGCTCGACGAAGAAGTATTCCGTTCCTGAGTCCTCAGCCGCTCGGACAAATTCAGGCATATCGATCTCGCCGTAGCCCACGTCTTCAAAATCACCTTCCGACGTAATGTCTTTGAGGTGCGAGCTAGGAAAGCGTCCTGGGTAGTTACTTAAGTAGTGCAGCGGGTCCCGACCACCCTTCGTCACCCAATAGACATCCAGCTGAAAAGCCATCAGTTCCGGTTCAATACGTTCCAGCATAAGGTCGTAGGGCACAATCCCATCAACCTCTCCAAACTCCCAGTTGTGGTTGTGATAGCCGAATTGAATTCCAGCACGCGCGCAGACTTCGCCAGCCCGTCGAAGCAGATCGATGCTAGCCTCGACACCAGATGCCGTCGCAAAGTTATCTGGCATAAGCGCTGGAAGGACCAAGTGTCTCTGACCTAATTCTCGCGCTGCTTCTAAACCATATTCGACGTTCGCCAACAAATGTTCGGGACCAGCTAAAGTACGAAATGCCGCCCTTTGTTCTTCTCGTGGCAGGTTGGCAAATCCTTCAGGTAGCTTCGGTGAGATTCGGCCAACCGGGGCTTCGAGGTTACTGTCAGCAAGGAGTTGGCTTACGGTTGCAATCGGCCGTCCAAGGAATCCGAGCGCTGAAAATTCAACTTGTTGATAGCCAATCTCAGCCACACGCGCCAATGTCCCTTCAAAGTCTGCCATCAACATAGGCGTTATGGTCGACAGCTGTAATCCAAACTTTTGCAAAACTCGCGGGTCTGGAGTCATCACTGTCTCTCTTGTTGCGGCCGCTCCCGTGTCACAGCCTTGCAGCAGACCTATCGTAGGTGCAGCAGCCAGCCATTGAATCAACTCCCGTCTTCGCATACCCACATTCCTAAACATCGATAATGTCTGAACGTTGTCGATTCTAATGCGGTACTCCCACAAAGCTAGCGCGAAAGAAGCGCTCTACGTTGTGGCGAGGGCAAACCTGGTCCAAAATCTGGCATCGCCAACTGAGCAGAGATATCACAATGAGTTTAGGCATACCACAGATTGAAATCAGTGAAATTGCCGACCGCGGCTTAGATCTACTTGAGGACGCAGGTTGCTTGGTCGTCAATAGTGTCACCAACAATGAGGAGCGCACTGCCCTACGGGAGCAGCTCAGCGGTGTAATGGCAAACACGCCAGTGAAGACTTCGGATGACACTGGTCAGTTTTATCCAGGGCACACGAAACGAGGAACATCCCTGGTCGCCCACTCAGATATAGCCCGAAATTTTGTCATGCATCCAATGGCAACAACGGTCTGCGACCACTTTTTACAACCAAATTGCGGACCTAACTGCCGCTATCAACTTCATGTCAGCGCAGCAATCGAAATAGGGCCTGGAGCGAGAAAGCAGGTGTTACATCGCGAAGAAGACGCCTTTGACTACTTTCCTGTACCTCGGCCCAACATGATTGTCGCAACGATGTGGGCAATCTCAGATTTCACAGCAGACAATGGCGCAACACTTTTGGTGCCAGGGAGTCACAAGTGGTCGGCTGAGCGCAGACCAGAACCTTGTGAAGTTCTTTCCGCTGAAATGCCCGCCGGATCCGTCCTATTTTGGTTAGGCGGCACCCTTCATGGAGGCGGGGCCAACCTAACGGAGGATTGGCGCTACGGTGTCATACTTACCTATTCACTCGGCTGGCTCCGCCAAGAAGAAAATCAATCACTCGCAACACCGCCAGATATTGCGCGACAATTTTCGAGTGAGTTGCAGGATATGCTGGGCAATACGGCCAATGGCGCACTGGGTTTCCACTTCTACCGCGGCTCGGATTCCGAAAGTGATTTGAGCATGGATGAAGCGGCCACTGCACAGACCTAGTATCAGTTATATGCCCGCCGCATCGCACGCGCGATGACCACATTCTGAATCTCTGTGGTCCCATCTATATAGTGCGCGATTTTGGCAGCGGCCAACGCTCGCGAAAACGGAAATTCGTGCTTTAAACCGTCAGCGCCCATTGCTTGCATACAAGCGGAAACACCATCGAGAGCGACACGCGTTGCGAATTTTTTCGCATGAGCGGCAGCCAACACGGCAGGTTCACCAGCGTCTATAAGACGCGCAGCTTCCTTCGCCAGTAGACGAGCAGCCGCAAGATCGGTTTCGACATCAGCAATCTGCCAAGACAAACCTTGTTGGTCAATCAGTGGACTGCCAAAGGCCGGCCGCTCGACGAGCCGAAGCATCACGCACTCGATACCTGTTTCAAGCAAACCACAGCACATTGCCGCAACAACCGTACGGGCAATATCGATACCTGCCATCGCCGCGCCAAACCCTTTGCCTGGCGCCACCAACACTTGATGTTCCGCCACACGAACATTCGTGAAGCGAAAACCAGCCGCGTTCATTGCATACCCGCCGAGCATGTCGTACGCGGGCAATCGTTCAACGCCTTCCGACTCGATTGGGATCTGAAAACTCGCGATACCGCGCGCGCCACTCCCTGGATCTGTTTGTGCGAAGACATTGAGGAGATCTGCATGCGTGGCGTTTGTCACCCACGCCTTTTCGCCATCGACCACAAAACCAGAACCGTCGGCGGTTGCAGTTGTCTTAAGCGCCGCCGCATCACTGCCGCCACTGGGTTCTGTCAGCAAGAACGCGCCAACCTTCTCTCCCTTGATCATATCCGGCAACCAGCGAGAAACTTGTTCCTCAGTACCCGCCGAACTTATCGCTCGCACGTGATTGTTGTGCACGATCAAGGCAAACGTTGCCGCAAAATCCGCCCCAGCAAGAATTCGTACGACATCAAGGAATGACGAAAAAGTTATGTCTCTGCCACCCTGAGCGACCGGCACCAGGAGTCCACAGAGACCGTATCCTGCTGCGGCAGCGAACATATCTCGCGGCATAGTTCGGTTTAGTTCCCAGGATTGCGCGTTCGGAGTTAGATAGTCATGTGCGAACTTTGTCGCATCTTCAACGACATCATTTTGTATCACAGCCATCTCCAACCCAAACGTCCCAAAAAAGGCGAGTTAACCTGCGCCGTCTATTTCGATGCCAAATTCCGCCAGTACTTCTGCATTATGTTCACCGAGCGTTGGCGGTCCCTGATACAGCCTGGTCGGTGTGTCCGTGAATTTAATTGGGTTTGCAGCCAATGTGATCTCCGGATTATCGCCACCAGGCTGACAGGTCTCTAACATTTGGCGCGCAGCGACATGTGGATCTTCATAGATGTCCGCCATGTTTTGCACAGGCCCGGCTGGGATACTCCCATCTAGTTTTGCCATAATTTCAGCGCGTGTTAACTGCGTTGTCCATGCGCAGATTTGTTCTTCTACCCAATCCACATTCTTCAGTCGCGCCGTGTTACTTTCACTGCGCTCATCCGTCATCAAATCCGCACGCTCCATTGCCGCGCAGAGGAGATCCCAGTGATGCGGTGAGCCCACAGCGATCGAGACACGACCATCCTTCGCAGGAAAAAGATCAAATGGGTAGAGCGTCATAGCACGTTGCAGACCCGATGCATTTGGTTTGCCCGTAAAGCCATATTGAGCCACGGCGCTCTTTTGAAAAGACAACATCGCATCATACATCGAGACATCAAGAAACTGCCCCTTACCAGTTTGACGTGTGCGATGAATCGCTGAGACCACACCAAGTGCCATTAACGTTCCGGGAAAGACGTCCGCAATAGCCGGTGTCACCAGACCATCATTCGCGTACACCAAGCCACCGAAACTTTGGGCTGCGGCATCGAGGCTTGGCCAATTGGCAAACGGGCTTTCGCCCGTTCTCGGATCGCCAAAACCTCGCACACAGGCATAAATGATCTTCGGGTTCCGCTCCGCAAGAACCTCATACCCCAAACCGAGTCTATCCATGACACCAGCACGCATATTCTCCACAAGCGCATCAGCTTGATCGCATAGCTGCAGAAAGATCTCTTTGTCGGCTTCTTGTTTTAAATCGAGACGCACGCTTCGCTTGTTTTTATTCACCGATGCGAATGGAGCGCCAAAATCGGTGCCTGCTTTTTCATCATCATAGGGTGAAGCGTAATCCGGGAGGAACGGCGGTATATTGCGATAGCCATCACCCAACGGTGGTTCAATCTTGATCACTCGAGCGCCTAGATCAGCGAGCAGACTCGCCCCAAACGGTCCGGCTAGAGCCCGAGTGCAGTCGATTACGGTTAGGTCCTCTAGGGGGCCGGTTCGATCCTGGTCACTCATGTCAAACGTCCAATTCCTACTTCTAGCGCAAGTAGAGGGGTTCTGGACCATGGGGTCAACCCTAAAGCCAGTTAGTGCCCTTTCGGAAGTTCCTATTTTGGGGTGTGCACTTTGAGTGCGCGGAAGGCGTGAGGCAAAAATCCCTGAACCCCAGGGGTTTTAGAGAGGTTTCAGCAAGGAAAGCGTTGGCAAGAAATGGCAAGGATGCCATTTCTGGACAGGCACTAATTAATTAGGTCGGAGCAAGGGTTTGGCTACCGGCCTCCTTAAAATGCCGGTAGCTCATCCATATCAAAAACTGCAAGCCGAACAAAAGCGAAGCCGCTAGGAGATGAGTCGGTTGTACGAAGGCTGGCATACCGAGGTGTCCCAGTGTTGCCCCGGAGGCGATGGCGGTCGCCACAAACACGACCATCGCAACCGTGAGGCGTGTAAGCAAATGCGACCACCCCACAGAAGAAACTAACAAACGTATCAACCAGAGGTTCACCACCAAAACCAACGCGGAAAAACTTCGGTGCACGTAGAAAAACCATGGCATCGCTTGAACCCAACTCGAGCGCAACTCCTCACCTTGTGCTTCTTTGATGAAATCCGTCATCTCCCGCACCTGCGTCCCCAGGGCAACTTGCACTAGGGTCATCCCCATTGCCAGGTAGAGCCATTTCTCGAACCGTGGATCTAAGCCCTCAATCGATTGTTGCACGCCTAGCTCTCGACGGGATCTGGCCAGGGCAAAGATCAGAACCCCAACTATCGCTAGCGCCATCAACATATGAATCGTAATCATGCCAGGCATGAGATTGGAACTAACAACCACTGAGCCGAGCCAGCCTTGGAAACCGACCATAAGAAAAGCAGCGATGGAGGCGATGGTTATCGCGCGATCCGAGCGCCGCAGCGGCCAAGAGTAGATAGCGGTCAACAAAATCAAGAAGCCAATGGTCACACCTGTGAGGCGGTTGGCATATTCGGTCCACGTCTTTACCACATTGAAACGCGTCTCGGCATACCCGAGATCAGCGTAGATCTCCTGGTAGTTTTCCGGTAGCTGCGCCTCGCTGGTCGGAGGGATCCAATAACCAAAACATGTTGGCCAATCTGGACACCCCATCCCCGCCCCTGTAGCGCGAACGCTAGACCCGACCAGTATCAAGAAGTACACCGATACAAGTGTGATTAACGCTATTCGATAATAACGCCGCGCTTGGATGTTTCCCTTGGCAGAACTCACTGCTACTTGCGACGAACTTTAACAGGCAAACGCGTGTAACCCTTCACGAAGGACGAGAATGTAAGTTCAGGTTCATCTTGGACTTCGATCTTTTCAAATCGAACGAGAATCTCTTCCCACAGGATGCGTAACTGTAACTCTGCAAGCCGATTACCCATGCACCGGTGGATCCCGAATCCAAACGACAAATGTTGTCTAGAATTTGGGCGCTCTATATCTAAGTCATCCGCGTTTTCGAAAACATCCTCATCTCGATTACCTGAGACGTACCACATAAGAACCTGGTCGCCTGCGCGTATTTGCTTGCCACCAACTTCACAATCAACGTTTGCTGTACGGCGCATATAAGACAGCGGCGTCTGCCAACGAATCATTTCAGCCACCATCTTGGGTATGACTTCCGGGTTTGCGATCAACTTATCGTATTGTTCTGGAAACTTGTTCAGAGCATAGACACGGCCGGACATGCTATTGCGAGTAGTGTCGTTCCCACCAACAATCAGAAGCAACAAGTTACCAAGATGTTCTATCGGCTCCATGTCCTTTGTCGCATCGCCGTGGGCAAGCATCGAGACCAAGTCATCACCAGGGTTCTCCCTGCGCTCTGCCCAGAGCCTACCGAAGTACTGAATGCACTCAATGAACTCATCGCGCTTCTGTTCTTGCGACTCAACGATGCCGCCTGGTTCTGGAATAGCGAAGGTGATGTCAGACCAACGGGTTAACTTCGCCCGGTCTTCGAGTGGAAAATCAAACAGTGTCGCCAACATTAACGTTGTCAGTTCGATCGAGACCTTCTCTACCCAATCAAAAGTCTCATTCTCAGGTAGTCCATCTAGCACATTGCAGGTGCGCTCACGGATGAGTGATTCCATTTTTACTAAGTTCTTAGGCGCGACAACCCCTGTGACTGTCTTTCGTTGATCGTCGTGACTTGGTGGATCTTGACTGATAAATGGTGGCTTACTACCAGCAACAAATCCTACTGGCGCATCCGAATCTGGGGGGAAACCGAGGGTTATACCGTGCGATGACGAGAACCTCTGCCAATCCGCATCTACCGCTTTGATGTCTTCGTATTTGGTCAGCGACCAATATCGCCCGGCTGTCGCAATTTCGTTTAGGTGTACCGGGTCTTCTTTACGCAATCGTTCAAACACTTCTTGCCAGCGATTGTCACAAAACAGATGGGCGTTGAGCGGATTGATATCCTCAATCGCCATATCATATGGATCTGGCGTATTTGCGCCTTTTGCTGCTTGTTCTTGCTCCGGCGTCTTAAACTCGGGTGGTGTACTTACTGCTTCACTCATGTCTTACCTAATATCTAGCATTTGAAATTTGCCACGCAGGCGGCGGCATAACTCGGCCACGAAAAATACCACATCTGCTTGGCTTTTGTGTGCGTTGCCGCACTACCGCTTCACGGTATTTCGAGGGGTGAGTTTAAGCGATCGCGGTCTGATCCTGGGTCGGATCGAGAGGTGCTGAGTCCGACGACGAGTCCAAAGCGTTAGCCTCGTCCGCATCAACCACCTGCGCATGAGTACTCGCTAGCCACAAATACACACTTGGGAGGATAAACAAGGTGAATGCGGTGCCTATGAGCATCCCAGCAACCAAAATGATACCGATACTGTTGCGTGCTTCAGCACCCGCTCCGGTAACCAACACCAAGGGGAAATGTCCCATTACCGTAGCACCTGTTGTCATCAGTACTGGTCGCAGCCGTGTGGCCGTCGACTCTTTGATCGCCTCGAGTTTAGACAGGCCTCGCTCCTGCATTTGGCGGGCGAATTCAACAATCAGAATAGCGTTCTTGGCGATTAACCCGACGAGAGTGATGAACCCGACTTGGGAGTAGATATTTATCGTGGTCAGGCCAAAGAAGGTAAACAGCAAGGCTCCCGATATAGCCAATGGCGCTGAACCAATGAGTACGACGAGGGGATCACGGAAGCTATTGAATTGCACCGCAAGCGCGAGGAAAACAAAGATCATAGAAACGCCAAGAACACCTACCAGGGTATTTCCTTCTTGCCGTAACTGGCGCGACTCCCCAGCATAGTCAATACTGTAGCCAGCAGGCAATATCGTCTTAGCCGCCTCCTCAAGAGCAGACAACGCCGTCTCCTTGGTATTGCCGGGTAGAACGCCCCCAGTAACGCGGAAGGAATTTTTCTGTTGGAATTTGCCTAGCACCCGTGGTGCAACTGTCTCTCGCAAACTTGCGATTGCCGACAACGGGATCAAGTCACCCGTCTGCGTGCGAATCTTCAAATCGAGCAACGCTGCCGGATTGACCCGATCGTAATCCTCGACCATCGGGATGACCCGATACGCTTTGCCATTGAGATCAAATCGATTCACATAGTTGCCAGACAGAAAAACACTTAGTTGTCGGCTTACAGAAGCCATATCCATGCCAAGGTCTGCGATACGTTCACGATCAAGTTCAAAGCGAGCCTGAGGCAGATCAATTCGTAGTTCAGTATCAGCGAACATAAACGCACCGCTGCGCAACGCAGCATCTACCATCTCAACGGCATATGGGCGCATTTCACTCGCTGTTTCGGAAGACAGGACCACCATTTCAATATCCATTCGCCCTGCTGTTGGTAGCGCTGACGAAAGAATCGGGAACGCCTTAACCCCCTCGATCTGAGACAAGTTGCGAAATGCGAGCGGCATCAACTCATGAACGGACATCGGTCTGTCATCGAAATCAACAAACCCCATACCACCAAAACCACCGGTCGGAAAAACGACTTGCCACATATCGGTTGAGCCCGGCAACGCCTTCATCGCATCTACCACGTCATACATATAACGCTCTGTGTAATCCAATGAAGCTTCTGGCGGCGCGGTTACAGCAACGCGAATCATGCCTTCGTCCTCGCGTGGAGCGAGTTCACTTTGGGAAAACAAAAAGAACGGCACAGCCAACAAAGTGATGAAACCAGCAACAAAGAGCACCTTGCCATTATTCCGCAGAAGTACACTAACGATCTGCCTGTAGCGATCCTGGGTCCAAGCGAAGACACGATTCACAAGTTGAGTGAATCTAGACTCTTCACCATGGCTACGGTTAACAAAGCCGCTCATCACAGGTGAAAGGGTTAAGGCTACAAAGCCTGAAATCAGCACCGCGATCGCCAATGTGAACGCAAATTCCTTAAACAACACCCCGGTGAGTCCGGACAAGAAGCCTATCGGTGCGTAAACCGCCGCGAGGGTCAACGTCATTGCAATAATAGGTGCAAACAACTGCCGGGAGCTCGCGAGCGCTGCCTCATATCGACTCATGCCCTCACGCATATAACGCGCAACGTTTTCCACGACTACGATCGCATCATCAACAACGAGACCTACCGACAGCACAATCGCCAGTACGGTGAGGAGATTCATCGAGAATCCCATCACGCTAATCGCTGCCACGGCACCTAAAAGAGAAATTGGAATCGTGACGAGCGGTACGAGAGCCGTCCGCAGAGAGCCCGTAAACAAGATCACAACCAAACCGACCAACAAGACCGTTTCAATCAGTGTTATGAAGATCTCTCGAAGCGCATTGCGCATGTACTCGGTGACATCATGAGCTACGTCGATGCGCATGCCGTCTGGCAGTTCAGCATTTACCTCGTCTAGTACCTCGTACATCCGATCTGCGATCGCTATCTCGTTCGCACCGGGCAGGGGGTAAATCGCTATGAAGACCACTGCTTTCTGCGTGAAACGGGAAGTCCCAGATGCTTCTACGGCACCTAGCTCAACTCTGGCGACATCTTTGATACGTATCAAAGCGCCATCTATCTCCCGGATAACCAACCGTTCGAACTCAGCTTGGTCGATCAAGTTGGTGTCGAGCATGAGGTCTATACGCCGTGCACTACTCTCCGACGCGCCAACAGTGGCAATTATGTTGTTGCGAGTGAGTGCGGTCGTGACATCTTGAGTACTGATGTTAAACACGGCAAGTTTGTCAGGGTCTAACCAAATGCGCATTGCTGGTTCCCGACCACCACCTAATTCTGCCCGGAGAACATCAGGGATCGACGAAAACTTAGGCAGTACCTGACGCGTTAGATAGTCTGTTATATCAGGACGACTCATCGAGTCTTTGACGGGAACAGTCAGATACCAACCAGCATTGGGTCTATCTGCGCGTACTACATTGATCGCAGGATCTTCCGCCTCCACAGGCAGCTCAAACCGAATCTGACTCAACCGGGTGTTTAGCTCAGCCAAAGCGTCAGTGCTGTTTTCGTTTAGTCGCAACCAGGCGGTGACTGTGCTCATACCTGCGGTGGTCTCGGAGTCCACATAATCGATGCCAGGGATAGACGCAGCTGCGCGCTCAATAGGCTCAGTGACAAAGCCCTGCACAGTTTCAGCAGAGGCCCCAATGTAAGGGGTTGTTATTACGAGAGATGAACTTTCGATCTTTGGGTACTGCAAGACCGCCAGATCGAGCGCCGCGCGAATCCCGACCAAGACCAGTAATAGAGATATGACGATGGCAACGACCGGACGATTGACAAATATGTCCGTCACGCGGGGAATCTTCGCGGTGCGCGGCAGGAGCCTCGTGTTCATCTCAGAAGCCAACCGAGCGATCCTGAGCTGCTTCGTTAGGCGCACTTGGAATCACTAGGCTACCGTCACGCAATTTGAATGCGCCGATCGCAGCAATTTGATCGCCTGCCTTAAGACCTTCGCGGATGACAATTAGGTCAGCTTCCTGATCGACATCGGCTATCGTGGCGAGCTGCACCTTGAGTCGTCGAGCACGGGTTTTTTGTTGCCCCTCTTCTTCGACTTCCTCCAGCAAATAGACGCTCGCGCCTAGCGCATCCCGCCGCACCGCCGTTGCTGGCACTACGGTTACGGTCTCAACAGATCCCAGCGGGACCGAAACCCGGACTAACATTCCCGGCAGGAGATCAATAGCGTCTGAAACCAGCTGTGCTCTTAGCCGTAGATTACGACTGCGCACGTTGACGGAAGCATCACGTGCAATCACAGTCGCGACCATCAGTTGTTCGAGATCACCATAAGTCACAGAGACAGAGCTACCAATATCTACTTGAGCACTATCCTGGGGTAGCGCGAAGTCAATCCAGACATGATCATCGACACCCACCAACATAGTGATCTCTGTCCCGGCATCAAGATATTGGCCCACCTCAAGCTGATGCAAACTGGTGATTGCATCGAAAGGTGCACGTAGTGTTTTCTTGTCTATCAAAGCTGCAAGGGCAGACACCCTAGCGCGCGCTGAATCAAATTGCGCGCGGGCTTGATCACGATTTTCTATAGAACCTGCCCCACTCTTAACAAGTCGTACGGCACGATCCAACGCAAGCTGGGCAATTTTTTGATCTGCTCGCGCTTCAGCAATCTGTGCCTGCTCTTGCGACACGTCTAGCCGCAAGAGCACGCGACCTGCTTCGACCCGTGATCCCGGGGCAAAACCGACATTCACAATTCTGCCCTTGAGCTCGTTCTGTAAGGTTGCGGATTGGGTTGCGACGACTTCCCCGGTGACTGACAAGCTCGGACGCCGAGTCTGCTCTCGGACAACGAAACGCTCCACGGCCTCAGCGGGCTCAGGAAACGCTTGCCCCATAGCGATAGCTGCTTGAATTTCGTTATATTTGTAGAAACCCAGACCAGCAGTAACCAGTCCGCATACCACCACAACGCCGAGCCAACTCAACCAACGCATGTGTTACACCTGTGAAGTCAGGACTGACAGTCTAGCTCTTTCGACCTATTCACCGCCAACCTAGGGTAAAGCCCGCTGCGGATACGCGTTGCAGTGTCTGCCAAGGCTCGTGAGAATGATGTTGGCCCTAAATTGGTAAGATTCACCGGAGGTGATGAACTATGCATCAATACTTCTCCCGATCGTATGCAGAAGCACGCCGTATATTCTTGCAACAATGCGAGGCAACCGCCGCCACGCTCGAGCACATTCAGCACCCTCTATCTGGGCCTGATGGCGATATCTACATGGACGTCGCAATTTGGGGCGAACGTCAGTGTGAACACATGCTCATCGTCTCCTCTGCCACCCACGGTATAGAAGGCTATGCTGGCTCGGGTTTGCAATCACTCCTCTTAGCAGAGGATCTTCCCAACCAATTGCCGGAGAACACCACTCTACTCATGATCCATGGTGTGAACCCGCATGGCTTCGCCTGGCAGCGACGGGTCACAGAAGACAATGTCGACCTAAACAGAAATTTCCTTGATCACTCGATACCGCCAGAGAATCCGGAATATCTAGAAATCGCTGAGATACTCGAACCCAATGAGTGGCACCAAGACACAGAAGCGAGCATCCGCGAGCAACTATCCCACTTCTCTCAAAAACATGGTGCACGCTGGTTGCAGGGCGCCATGACAAAAGGTCAGTACACACACGAAAATGGCTTCTTCTACGGTGGCAAAGAACCTACCTGGTCCAATCTTAAACTCCACGAACTGGGACGCCGGTATATCAATCATGCACGGATGGCGACGATGGTAGACATCCATACCGCTCTAGGCCAATTCGGTGAAGCAGAGTGCATCACGACCTATCCCATGACATCTGACGAATACAAACGCTGTCGATCTTTGTGGGGAATGAGGGTTCAGACGACAGACACCGGCGACTCAGTTTCAGTCGATGTTAACGGTCCGATGGTTAACGCGATGCAGCAGTACTCCGATGCGCTTGGCACAGGATTAGAATTTGGCACACATGCCGTCTCGGAGGTCACTATGGCGCTGATCGCTGATCAGTGGTTGCACCAGCACGCCGACTTTAACTTCGCAGCAGGTCATCCTGTCAAAGAACGAATGATGGAAGCTTTCTACCCGGATTCCGACAAATGGCGCGAATCGATTGCCGGGATCACGCGCGAGATCTTAAACCAAAGCTTATCCAGAACAAGTTAAGTGCCTCACCATCAAAGGTGCTGATCGAAAAACTCAAACACCCTACGCCAGCTATCCTCAGCTGCGGCCTCATCATACGCCGCTCGAAGGGGTGTCCATCGCCCTAGCTTGGCAACCCCTGAAAGCTGATTCATATACGAATGACCCACACCCGGGTAGAACTTTAGATCGTGTTCAACTTGCAAGGTATCCAGGTGATTTACTAATCGATGCCCTTGCGAAACAAACACGCTATCTTTCTCCCCATAGCCACCAACAACCGGGCAAATGCCGTTGAGATCCTCAAGGTCTCGGGGTACGTCTCCGTAAAACGGGGCAACCACTGACACTTTGGCTCTTGCCGCATGCAGTACCGCGAAGCCTCCCCCCATACAAAACCCAACGACTGCAATGCGCGCCGGATCCACAAATGGAACTGAGCCCAGCCAAGTTTGCACGGCTGCCAAACGTTCAAATGGAGTTCCTGAACCACGCTTCAGAGATCTCAGGGTTTTAACTACACAAACAGGTTTGGGACCAAGCCCTTGGTATAAATCCGGTGCTATCACAGCAAGAGGTTTTGGTCCGTTGGCCAAACGCTGGCAGATACGACGAGTATCGTCATTGAGCCCAAGAATGTCGTGGACCACGATGACGGCTGGTATTCTCGAGGGGGACTTAACGGGAGCGAGAAAATGAGCATCCATCTCATCTCCATTCCCATTTCCATCTACATCTACATCCCCATCCCCATCCCCATCCCCATCCCCATGCGGCAGTGGCACGGTGACCGTCTCTGCACCTATATTACGCATAAGCACTCATTGCTATGGCGTTCATTGACTACAAATGACCACAAATTGGACACACTTCAACGAGTTCTCCTCGTGGTTGCTCTAAGCTACACGGGGCTTAAGAACCGAGAGTTATACCAACACCCGACACCAACATCTTATTAAGGCGCGCCTTACTTTCTCCGGCGCGAGCGCGTAGAGACAAACTATGAAGTATGGACTGGGCAAGAGTCGCCCTCTCTGCCGTATCAAATTCAGCCGATAACTGCTCAGCTCGAACGGCTTCTTTAAGACGAGTCTCTATGCCACGATCTATTTTTTGAATGACCGCTAGCAGATCCTCCTGAACCTCTGGATGACTAACTGCCGCTGATACAGCCGTACTCATAACAAGACAACCCTTCGGTTTGTCACCAGATACATAAACTGATAATGCTTCGCGATAAAATCCGGTCAGCGCTTTGTGCACATCCACCTCGGCGAACAATGTCATTTTCATTGCGGATTCCATTTGCGCCGCAAATTGGGCCAAGGCCCGACGATACAGCGCTTCCTTGTCACCGAAAGCCCTATAGATACTAGGCCGATTCATGTTCATCGCCGCAGACAGATCGTCCAGTGACGTCGCTGAGAAGCCATTTATCCAAAACACATTACCCGCTAACGCGATGGCCTCTTCTTCGTCAAACTGCCTTGGCCTGCCCCGCGTTCGTTTTACTGTTCTTTCTGTCATCGGATCCATCAGCCTTTTTGTACTGTATCGAACATTATTAATTGACATCTACATTATTGTTCGAAATAGTACATAAAACCAAAACACAAAACCAATACGGACGCCAAGCAATGCCTAAAATTGAGCACCCTAAAAGCACAATTCCAAGCCAACTTCATGGCCTGCATCTATTCCACTACGATGCTGCACCATGCGCCCAGAGAGTACGCTTTGCTCTCGGTGAAAAAGGCTTAGGCCGCGGCAGAGAGGAGAAATTTGATTCCGTAACCCCATCCGCTATCGAAGGTGACGATGGCAAATGGGTAAGTCGGCGAATATCTCTTCCCAAGAAGGACCATATGACGCAGACCTACGCCGAAATACACCCCGACATGGTCGTCCCAGCCCTCGTCCACGATGGTGCGCTCTTTCTTGAGTCCTTAGACATCATCAGCTACTTGGATGATGCATTTGGTGGCCCACCCCTTGTTCCTAGGGATGCAACTTTACGTGAAGCGACAATGGCCCGGGTCGAACAGGCAAAAGTGCTGCATCGATCGATTCGATATGTGACTTTCTATTGGGGTCTTGGTCGGTTGGCGATGCTCAACCCCAAAGAGCGAAACCAACTTACTGATCTGGCCAATCAAGGAAACGATCAAGAACAACTCGTTTCTTTTTATAACCAATACAGTACCGGCAACATTCCAGAGGCGACTTTTAACGATCATCTGAACAAGCTGTTCACAGCTTTTTCTGAACTCGATGTGCAACTAAACGACGGCCGACAATTTCTGATGTCTGATGAACTATCAATCGCTGATCCATTCTGGTCTATGAAAATTCTACGCTTACTGGAGTGCGGCTACCCAGTCGAGCAACACCACCCGAATTTGTACGCCTGGTATCAGAGAATCTACCAACGCCCTTCATTCCAGAACGAGGTCATGGGTAAGAATCGATTAACCAATAGAGCCTTCAAAATGAAAGCAGGTATCGAGCAGTTCTTCGGTAAAGGCTTGAGGAACGCCGTCGAGATGATCGCCGCGTGAGTGCCTCCAAACTAGGACCGACGCAGTTAGTTCCTGACCCAGGTTCTCCATCAAAACCACTGCTAGCATCTCGCTTTTTGCGCGCGGAAATCCGTGCCCAGCTGAAGCGAATGGCTATCCGCTTAGGCGTACGCAAACTACATGAAGCGCTTCCCGCCCAATGGGAAGTCCCTGACAGTGCGATTGCCACCTTGGCCATTGAGACTGTCCAAGCACTATGTCCGGATTTCATGATCAGGCATTGCTACCGGTCATATTGTTTCGGTGCGATTCTCGCAGCACGCAATAATACGAAGTTGGATCGCGAGACCTTTTTTGTCGCCGCGATGCTCCACGATCTCGCCTTGAGCGACAAACACGCAAAGGACCCAGGCTCGTTTGAGTGGGTTGGCGCCAAGCTTGCTTACGACTTTTGCCTTAATGCCGAGCAAGCGGAAGAACGAGCTGCCATGATTCACAATTCAATTGCACTACACACTTCCCTTGGCGTTGCCCATCGGCACGTACCGGAGATCGCCATGTTGCACTTTGGTACAGCAATGGATCTATTTGGCATGCGCTTAGATGAGATTCCACCAAACCTCCTACAGTCAGTGTTGACTGAGTATCCGCGATCGAGGTTCAAGGCCGAATTCTCACCCTGCTTACGTCACCAAGCAGAAACAAAGCCTAGCAGCCAGATTGCTGGGTCCGTTGGAATCGGAATCCTAGACAGAATCAAGCTTGACCTCGAGGACTAGAAATCCATGAAATGATTCGACGCAAGCAACGTAAAGGAAACGTTTGCTTAGTCGCAAACAGTGCTAGAGTGGGAACAACGTAACGCCTAGGAGACCGACAATGGAACGTGATAGTTACCTAGATGGCATTAGAGGCGCGTGGCTCGGCGAACTATTGGGCGAAGCTTTCTTTACCGCCCTTGCAGAGCGGACTGATGATGAGTCCATGCGCGCAGCATGGCGCACTCTGGCAGAGCTCGAGAACGTAACCGGCAAGAAGATGGCAAAGTTGCTCGAGGTTAACGGCGAAGCTGCGGTGACAGAAGAAAGCATTGAGATCAACGAAGAGATTCTCGATCAGTACACCAAAGGTAATCATCTTGATTCGATGCAGCGGTTGAAGGATGTTGTAGCGAAAGCGATCGTACGATTCGACCAGCTTCTTGCGATCGCACCTGAATCCGATATCCAGTCTGTGCAGTTTTTAGTCCAGCACGAACAAGCTCTACAGACCTTCGCTGATCGAGAGATTTCAGGTGATCATGCGCATGCGCTAGATGATGCTCAAGCGTTAATCGCCAGCGCTAATTGACACGCAGACGACGAGTCAATCAGCGAGGAAAGACTGTGTGTTAGTCCCAGGTAGTATCGGCATTGCCGACTTGACCAAGTCCAGGTGCTAACAGTCCCTGCCCTGGAACATGGTTTGCCTCAATGCGGATCCCGTCCGGGTCTTCGAAAAGCACAGAGTAGTAGCCGGGTGCAAAGCCATCTTCCTGAGGTGGGTGCACGATGAGCGCACCGATCTCAATAGCGATCTCGTGTATTTCATCCACGTCTTCTCGACTTCGGGCTCGAAAGCAAAAGTGGTGCAATCCAGGGCGCCGCTGATGGTATCCGTCCTGGGTGTATGGCTCGTGACTCGCAGAGATCGTTATCCCAGTTCGACCGCCTACGCCATAAATGCCGCTTTCATTGTCGTTTACCAGGGTCAATCCCATCCCAGTTAACAATCTTCGATAAAACGGTATGGATTTCGTCAGATCTGACACGGACAGCTGTATGTGTGCAATCCCATTAATTTCAGCCACCACAACCTCCTTTTCGAGTTAACGTTTGAGCAACTGCTACCACAAGCCTTGGGGCTAAGTTATCGTATGTTGCTAAACCTAAGCCTTCTAGCGTTTTCGTGTAAAATACGACGCGCTAAAAATCACAGAGTAAAATGAAATCTGACGTAGATAAGCTCCTGAAGAAGAACGAGCAACTCAACCAGCTAGATTTGGTTAAAGTCGTCAGCCATGTGCAACGAGAAATCGAAGATGGTGACTGGGTGTTAAATACTCTGATGTTGGAAGGGTACGACGTACCATTCAAATACAGGCGTAAGAAGAAGTATCAAAACCTCAAAGGCGCCCCAGTTAATCTCACTTACTACCCAGAAATCGAACAAGTTGCAGGTTTCGATGTTGAAGTGATGAAGGTTGTTCGAGTTCGCAAGGGCTAGCGCCGAACAACCCGCGCGCGCTACTCAGGGCCGATAGCTCGAACCCGCTCGCCGACCGAGTTGTGAAGGCAACATTCGCCACGCATCCTCGACAAAATCGACCAACAGCGGACGTGTCTCGCGAGGATCTATGATGTCTTCGATACCAAACGCGTGCGCATTTCGGAACGGAGAGGAAATGGATTGTAGCATTGCCTCTATTTCTGCGCGTTTCGCTTCCGGGTCATCTGCCTCTTCTATGTCTCTTTTGTAAGCAATCGCTGTACCACCTTCGATATGCATGGAGCCACCATGTGTTGAGGGCCAGGCGTAGCGTCGATAGAAACCGTCACTGCGGCTATGCAAACCACCAGCGACGCCGTACAGCTGGCGCACAACAAAACAAATATATGGCGTTCTACTCGCTGACATCGCGGTGACGACACGGGCGCCCGCCCGAATTATCCCCATCTCCTCCTGAGCTGGCCCAACCGAAAACCCAGGTTCATCAGCAAAGTAAACCAACGGTAAATGGAAGGTGTCGCAGAGATCTAAGAGTCGCAACGTCTTCTCCCCAGCCGCGATATCCATCGAGCCACCATTAAACTTCGGGTTGTTAGCCATCACCCCACACGGGATACCGTTGACCCGCGCAAGGCCGGTAACTCGAGCTCGACCGTAGTACGGTCCAATTTCGAAAAAGCTGTCGCGATCAAGAACCGCTTGCAAGATCTTCTTCGGATCGTAAATCTGTCGGCGATTCTTAGGCACGATCGAGAGTAGCTCTTCTTCGCGACGGTTCGGGTCATCCTCGCTGGGTAGACGTGGTGGCAACTCCCAAACGTTTGTCGGTAAAAAGGAGAGGAAGCGTCGTACTTGTCGTAGGGCGTCTTGCTCGTCCTCAGCGAGATTCATAATCACGCCGTTCTTAACCTGAATGCGTTCGTCGCCGAGATCTTCTTTGGTTATGGCCCTGCCTGTGGCCTGTTCCACAACTTTGGGCCCAGCAACGAATACTTGGCTGGTGTTCTTCACCATAACGTTGAAATGGCACAGACAAGCCTGGACCGCAGGAAGACCCGCCACAGAGCCGAGCACCGCGCTTACTACTGGCACTGTATCGAGCATCTCGGCGGTCCGGCCGCCGCCGGTACTGTCGCCCGGTAAATAGGTCCGCCCAATTTGTTCAAAAGTCTTTACGCTGCCGCCAGTAGCGTCTAATAGATGTACGAAGGGAATCTTCGCTTTAACGGCGTAGTCTTCTATATGGCCACGCTTGTTACCGATCGAAGCATCCGCAGCCCCCCCTCGGATAGTGAAATCACCACCTGAAAAGGCGATCTTGCGACCGTCCACTTTGCAGGTACCAATCACCGTATTCAAAGGCTTCAGATGTTCGACCCGGTCACCCTCCCAAGTTGCGGTGCCCGTGAGTGCTCCTATCTCCTGAAAACTCTCCTCATCGGCGAGAAGGTCGATCCGCTCGCGTACCGTTAGCTTGTTTCGCTCGTGCTGGAACGCGACCCCGTCTGAGCCACCCATTTCGGCGGCCATGGCCTTTTGTCTTTCCAGCTCATCGACGTCTTGCTGCCAACTCATATCGACCCCTACCTCGTAGATTGAAGACCTAGTATGCCAAAACCCAGAAGCAAAATGCCTTGGGTAGACCTTAAAGTGACAAACGCCAGTTCTGGCAAGTCGTACAGTTCAAACAAACCGACAGGAGATACCCCCTAACGGACCATAGTCGGCATGGATAGTGTCACCCTGGCCTACCGCTATCGGGGCAGTAAACGAACCAGACAAAATAATCTGGCCGGGCTCTAGACTAACGCCGTGAGGTGCAAAGCGTTTCGCTACCCAACAAATCCCATTCGCTGGGTGGTTCAGGACAGCAGCAGCCAACCCCGTCTCTTCGATAACTCCATTGAGGTACAAAATGCCTCCACACCAACGCAGATCTCTCTCAGTCGGTTTTATCGGTCGCCCACCGATAACAATACCCGCATTCCCTGCATTGTCTGCTACGGTGTCTGCTACTTTCCGCGTATATCCCGTCTCTGGATCTTTCCGATGACTACGTGCGGCGATGATCTCTAGCGCGGGGACGACGTAGTCCGTCGCATTGAGAACATCGAATATGGTCACATGCTCACCTGCCAGGCGATCTTTCAACACGAAAGCCAACTCGGCCTCAATACGTGGATCACAAAATTGCGCGGCTTCAATTTCACCACCATCCGCAAACACCATGCTATCGAGCAATACCCCGAAATCTGGCTCAGTAATATTTAGCGCCTTCTGCATCGCTCTCGAGGTATAACCAATTTTGTACCCGACTAAGCGATCACCAGACGCAATCTTCCTTTGCACGACTTGTTCCTGGATCGAATAAGCCTGATCGAGACTAAGATCGGGATACCTAAGCGACAGCGCCCTAATGGGCTGCCTATTTTCTTCCGCAGCGCATAAGTCTATTGCCGCCTGTTCGATGTCTTGTTGAGTTAACATGCCGAGCTCCTAGCTTAGTGGGTTGCGTTAACTTGGACCGTACCTATTGTGCAACCCACCGCAAATATCGGGATGGGTTGGTAGTAGTCGACCTTTGCAGGCATACCTTGAGTAGCACCCGCCAAAGCAATGAATGTACGTATCTCAAAACCACCTTGACCCGCCTCGGCATAAGTTTCTTCGTCCGAGTAGGACAACAACATATCTTTATCGTTGGACTCCCAACGGGCAAGAAACTCTCGATCCCATTCTTCATTAATTTTTCCGGAGTCTGGCGTTGCAGGCCAATGAGAGATTCCACCTGTTGCGATGACCGCAATGCGTTCCGGGGCTGCGGTGCACGCTCGGCCCAACGCTTCACCAAATGCCCAGGCGCGATGTAGCGGCGTTAGGGGTGGGCCCTGGCAGTTGATATTCGCGGGGATAATCGGCAGATCACTATCTGGCGTGAGAAAATGCAAAGGCACGCTGATGCCATGATCGAATTTCCATTCTTCCGCATAAGCAACGTCTACATCTTCAAGCAGCGATTGAATCAGTCTTTTCGATAGTTCCGGCGCGCCTGGAAATGTCGTACGCGGAATACCGAGCCAATCCGGATCCTCTATAGGGCCGGTGTACTCGTCGGCCATACCCATGCAATAGGCTGGCATGTTGTCCATAAAAAAATTGGCAAAATGTTCGGCCGCGATGACGACCAGCACGTCGGGCTGCGCGGCGCGTAGCTCGCTCTGCATTTGTGCAAACGCGCTATACAGCTCTGCCACATGTTGAGGGTCTGCCATGTCTTTGCGGCCTGTGATTCCTGGACCGTGCGAACACACACCCGCAAAAACTAAACTCATATCGCCCCCTGCCCATCGGTAGTGGCGTATAGACCCGCCCTGACATTGCCATGAATTTGTAAGGCATCGCGCATCGCTTGTATGTAATCAGGCCACGCATATCCACACATCGCGGCGAAGTGCATCAGGATCTGACCGTTAACGCCCAATATGTAGAGTAAGCCTATGTCTTCGTCCTCTATAGCCTGACGTTCCTCGATGTCTAGTTTGAACTTGCTCAGAACAGATTCCTTGTCAGCGCGAAAGCGGCCTTGGAGCTCCTCGTCACGATTCAGCTGATACAGTAGTTTTTGCAAGCCGTATAAGCTCATTCTATCTATCCTCCTAGAACTGGGACTTTGTGCGCCCCATGCGCTATACAGACGTTTTTAGTTTCCATGTAGAAGTCGAAGCTATAGTCACCGCCGTCTCGGCCAACACCCGACATTTTCATACCGCCAAACGGCGACGGTAGGTTGCGATTATTTTCCGAATTCACCCACAACATGCCTGCTTCTACTTTTTTCGCCATACGCATCGCGCGGCCTGTGTTTTCTGTCCAGATGTAACCCGCGAGTCCATAGTCAGTATCGTTGGCGAGAGTGACAGCCTCTGCCTCTGTTGCAAACGTCATCGCCGTGAGGACTGGTCCAAATATCTCTTCTCGAGCAACACGCATGGAATTGTCAGCGTCAACAAACAGTGTCGGCGAGACATAGTTGCCTGCACCAAGATCGGTACGCCGCTGACCACCTACCAATATGCGTGCGCCATCTTGTTCTGCTACTTCGAAGTAACCGCATACTTTCTCGCAATGATCAGTGTGGACAAGGGGACCCACTTCAGTGTCCGGATCTAGGGGATGTCCCACATTGAGTTTCTTGACGCGAGCTTCGAGCGCATGCATAAATTTTGGGGCTATGCCGTTTTGAATTAACAAACGACTCGACGACGTACAACGCTGTCCATTTAGGCTGTAGATCATGAACACGACCGCATCCAACGCGCGCTCAAAGTCGGCATCGTCGAAGACGATGACTGGGTTCTTGCCACCTAACTCAAAGTGAACGCGCTTCAGTGTGTCAGCGCTCTGACGCATAATGTGGCTACCCGTCGCCGACTCCCCTACCAGTGCAACCGCTCGAATTGCTGGATGTTCCGTAAGACGCTTACCAACCACCTCGCCGTAGCCGTTTACCATATTCCAGACACCTGGTGGCAAACCCGCTTCCTGCGCGATCTCAGCTAACAAGTAAGCGCTTAGGGGCGATAGCTCAGCGGGTTTGTGCACGACCGTACAACCCGCCGCAAGCGCAGGCGCTATCTTCCATGTCGCGAGCATGAAAGGCGTATTCCAAGGAGTAATAATGCCGACCGGACCCACCGGCGAACGCATTGTGTAATTGGTGTGATCAGCCTGATAAAGCGCTTGGCCGTTTTCCGCCTCGGGGGCCTTGTCAGCAAAAAACCTAAAGTTTGCAGCCCCACGTATCGCTGCTTGTTTCATGAAACGGATCGGTTGACCGCAATCGACCGACTCGACCAACGCGATTTCATCCGCTCGCTCCGTAATCAGATCAGCTAAGTGATTCAGGATCTTTTTGCGCTCGGCGCCTGGGACATCTCGCCAAGTCTCGAATGCCTGTGCGGCGGCCTCACAGGCTTGGTCCATATCAGATTCAGTCCCAGCAACCACATCACCGAGAGAGGTATTGTCCGCCGGGGACAGATTGGCAAAGACCTCAGCGTCTTCGGGGAGAATGGCTTTCCCGGCAACGACGTGGCCCAAGACTTGTTCCTTAAATCTCAGTAGATAGCTATCCGCCTGTTGTGTATTTTGCTCTAGGGCACTCTGTTCAGATGCGCTCATTCCGTTTCCTTGCCAAGAAAAAAGTTAACTTGTTCAGTGACAATTTATCTTACTCTTTGGCGGCAAGCGATTCCGCAATTTGCTTTTCAACGACAGTGACCCTACCAACAGAGTCTGCCGGTACATCCAGGCGATTGATCGCTGATAATTTAAATTCATTTGTATTTATATAAATTTGTATTTATATTTCATGTTTTCGAGATCGAGATGAATTACAAGTGACTCAAGAGCAATCGGAGATCGAACGCAAAATACAATCGATGGTATGGGAAGGCGAGCCGTCTCGGGCGGTGATCACCCAACGCACCTACCCGACGGAAATTGAAGACTTATGGGACGCCATAGTTACCCCTGAACGATTGTCACGCTGGTTCCTCCCTATAACTGGCGATCTTCGTGAAGGCGGTCGTTACCAGTTAGAAGGCAATGCCGGTGGGACTATCACCCAGTGCAAAGCACCTAATCTAGTTAGCGTCACCTGGGAAATGTTCGGGGACATTGGTTGGCTCAACGTGAACCTCGAAGCATTGGGGAACCAGTCAACGCGCCTGACTCTTGAACATATCGCGCACGAGACCGCAGATACGCTCCAGTTCTGGGATCAGTATGGTCCTGGGGCCTTGGGAGTTGGCTGGGACTTGGGTTTGTCTGGGCTGCCTAAATACCTGGCAAGCGCAGATGATTTCAACCCAGAGGTCGAGGAAACCTGGGTAGCCTCAGCCGAAGGCCGTGACTTTATCCGCTCCTGCAGCGACGAGTGGGTCGCAGCCGCGCTGGCATATGGTACGGACTCACAACAAGCACAAGAGGCCGGTGATCGCACAGTAGCTTTTTACACAGGCGATGCAGTCGAGTGATAGCCCAAAGTGAGTCAACTACGGTGTCGTCTTAACTAATGCATGCATTAGATATTCTCGGTGACCCCGTACGTCGTCGTATTCTGGAGTTACTCACGACCGGCGAACAATCTTCTGGGGAGGTCGTCGCTGTCATCGCTCAGGAGTTCGCCATTAGCCAACCTGCCGTTTCCCACCAACTCAAGGTGCTTCGGGAGAGCGGATTCACCAGTGTTCGACCCGAAGGCCAACGGCGCATATATGCACTTAGCCCTGGACCAATTACCGAAGTTGAACAGTGGTTGGAACCTTTCCGTCAATTCTGGGACCACAAGCTGGGCGCGCTTGCCACCGAAATAGCGCGTGGCAAGAAAAAGCAGAGTAAGCCATAAGTCTGTCTGTGGAACTATTGGTCGGGGTAAGTCCCTGGCCGCCTCCCTCTATTGCCTAATTTTGCGCGAAATAGGCGCCAATTCGAGTCGCGACGTTTTCCCGAATACTCGCATGGAACAAACTATAGTCATAAACATGCATGCTGTTGCCAAACATTCTTTGCGGAAAGGATTCCGACCGTAGATCGAGAACGGCAAGCTGCCCATCTGGCTCGCATTGCGCATCCGCTATGCCCACTTCAACAGTCATGGCGCTTACATCTTCACCAGGCTCGGCAGGACCATAAGAGGCATAACCTATTGCGCCTTTGTTCAGGTCATGGCTTGCATAACTAGCGTCTGCACGCCAGTTTAACGGATTCGTACAGATCAAACCCTCGTTGCCACCAAAGGCACCGGCGCCCTGTCCATCCATAACGTTCCAACCCAAGGCACAGTTAATTTCTTCTGCGCTTTGGCATACCGTGACGTCGCCCAGCTGCGTGTCTGTCACGCCAAAGCCAACTAGATAGGCGGCAACCATACGCTCAACGAGGGGTGTATCTGAAACATGCTCTTTGACCAGCTGAGCCGCGTGACGTGATCCCTGAGAGTGACTTGCAATCACGAATGGTTGATCGGGCTGAATTCGACCCAAAAAATGTTGAAAGGCGGCGACAACATCTTCATAGGCCAGGGCTAAGGCTTGCTCTCCATTGCCACTCTGATCCATGAAGGAAAAAAACGTTGCCTGACGGTAACGCGGCGCATATATGTCACAACAGCTATTAAAGACTGTGGCTTGGTGTCGAAGAATCCGTTCATCCACAACCCAATTCGCATCCTGCGCAGCCAACGGCTGATTCCAGTTCTCCTTACCGAAATAGGAAGTCGGGTGAACAAAAAATACAGCCACCCCTAGCGATTGTCGTATAGCCCCATCCGGAAGTTGATCCGCTGCATCGGCGCGTGATGGCAACGCTGCCCACCACCTCTCGTCCCCAAAATCGGGTGCATCAGGTGCTAACTCAGCACTAAAATCATGTTCGGGCGCGATCTGAGAACCCATCATCGCAACCATAAGTTGCTGACGAAATACATACGCGGCAACTACCGCAAGAATGAGAATCACCCCAAGACCGATCAAGACTTTTTTCATGAAAAACTTCCTACATTGAAGCCGCATTATTGCAAATTAACACTGTAAATGAACGTCAGCGATACATCCGATCTCAATCGGCCATAAGCAAACTTGGGGTGTCCTCGCCCAGTGGCCTGAGTACACTGCCAGCTCCTACAAAAGAGGTGAGACTCTTGGCACTATCAGATTTCGCAACGCCTGAACTTTGGCGCAAGGATCTCGACGCCCGTTGGCCAGAACGACTCGTGATGAAAAGGCTGTTAAGGGGCCACCTCATAGAGCGTTTATCAGAAAACCCAAATGCTCGAGTCCTAGAGCTGGGTATTGGAGATGGAGAGCTGCTCATGGCGCTTAACGAATCCCTACCGCAACTCCAACTGATCGCAATGGACATCAATCAGACTTTGCTCGATCGGTGCAACGAACTTATGTCAGAACGAAACTTCTCACCAATCTGTACCGATCTGTCCCGACCTTGGTCAGAAGGATATGAAAACAGTTTCTCAGCAGTCTACTCCTTACAATCAGTTCATGACTTCGGTGGCCGCGAAGCCCTCACGTCCACCTATCAAGAGATTGCATCCGTACTAGAACCAGGGGGCATCGTGCTGAACGCCGACTTTGTCGTTCCTTTCCCTCAAGACAAGGATGACTCACCCCGGCGATTTCCAGTTGAGACCCACCTGCAAATTTTACGCGAATGCGGCTTTACGCAAGCAACCGTATTGCACAAAGAAGGACTACTTGGCCTCATCACTGCGAAGAATCCTAACTAGCTTTTACTTGCTCAGACCTGCCTAACTATCAACCGATAGTCAGACTCGTCAGAGGACCATCACCAGAACGAATAAGGGGGAAAAATGTCCGACAGTCCAGAGGTAGCCGTCTCTTTTGAAGACGAAGTTGTACGGATACAACTCAATCGGCCCAAACAATTGAACGCCTTGAACGACAGTGTTCGACAGGTCATCGCGCGTACTCTAGAAGAGCTAATGGAACGCCCAGAGATACGCATATTAGTCTTTAGCGGCAACGGTCCCTCATTTTGCGCTGGTGCAGACCTCGCCAATAGCTCCTACCCAAAGGTAGAAGGATCCTGGTCGACCCGTCGGAATAGAACCTCTACTTGGCAACGCGTGCTGGAACAGCTAGATCGCATTCCGCAGGTCACCATTGCGAGTATTCACCGGCATGCGATTGGCGGTGGCGCCCTCTTGGCTACCGCTTGTGATTTCCGTGTCGTCGCCAACGACGTTGTCTTCAGAATTCCCGAACTTGCGCTAGGTATACCGAACGTCTGGAATGGCACGCCACTACTCGCTCGCGAAGTCGGACTACCCACGACCCGCGACTGGGTCATGACCACGCGAAATGTGTTTGCGGAAGAACTAGTCCGGACCGGGTGGGCACAGCGATGTGTTGAGCCGGAAGCACTCGCCGAAGCGACAGAAACCTTAGTACGCGAGCTCCTCGATATCCCCGCAGCGCCTCTCGCTTTGACTCGGAGTATGACCTCAGCGCTTGGGCGCGCAGAATCCGGGATGCAACTCGGTTGGGCGGATGCAGACCTACAGCAATGGTCGCTGACCGAGGATGAGTATAAGGAGGTCATTAGACGATATGTACAAGGCGTCGGTTCGAGCAAATCGAATGGCAGCTAAGCAACCGCTAAGCCATCTTTTGATCCTCAGACAACTCCGAGAGTAACCACTCGCGAAAAGCGACGATGCTCGATCGTCTCGAGTAGGCTTCGGGATAAACAAAATAAAAGCTATTGCCTAACGGTAGGGATAGATCAAACGGAGCGACCACGCGACCAGCGAGAACATCTTTCTCAGCCAGCACTTGCCAACCCAAAACAACACCAGCACCGTCGATGCTGGCCTGCAGGCCATGGTCTGGCAGGCTGTAATGGGTACCTCGATTGACATCGACTCCTGGGACACCTGCCGCCGTTAACCACGTCTCCCACGTAGGTGCCTCAGGATCGTAATCCATAGAGTGATTGTGCAGCAGGACATGTTTGCTCAAATCGCTGGCAGTTCGAATCGCGTCTTCCCCCTCCAATAATTTAGGGCTACACATTGGCGTGACGGATTCTTCGAACAACAATACTTCTTCCAAGCCAAACCAGTCGCCGTGCCCCAGCCGAATTGCGGCGTCAATCTCGTCTCGCTGAAAATCAACAAGACCAAGCCCGGTAGATACTCGAACGTCAATCTCGGGGTACAGAACATGGAACTTCTGGAGCCTTGGAATCAACCACATCATGGCGAAGGTAGGCGCGACGCTGAGCGTCAGCGAGCCACGGGTTTCAGTTTCTAAAACCCGAGTTAGCGCCTTATCTAGACTAAGAAATACTTCGCCTAACTCTGACCGCAACAATTGACCCGTGTCCGTTAAGAGCAAACCCTTGGGCTGCCGCCGAAACAGCGCCAAGCCGAGATAAGTCTCCAAAACTTTCACTTGCTGACTGACGGCAGCAGCAGTAACAGAAAGTTCTTCAGAAGCCTTAACAAAACTGAGATTTCTAGCTGCTGCTTCGAACACACGCAGGGCGTTCATTGGATAGTTTCGACGAGGCATTTCTAGGAATAACTCTCACACATTAGATTTTCTTAGTCTCCCTAAGAAATACTCGTTTGTCCATTTCTGCGTGAACGCCTAAAAATACCCCTCGCTCTTACTGGAGACAAAAATGCAAAGACCGCCCTTACCACCTTTCACCCAAGCGTCTGCGCTGGCCAAAGTACAAGCAGCCGAAGATGCCTGGAACTCGAAAGAGCCGGAACGCGTTGTGCAGGCTTACACACCGGACTGCCTATGGCGTAACCGCCACGAAACCTTTCAAGGCCGCGCCGCAATTCTCTTCTTTCTAAAACGAAAGTGGGCGACGGAGCTGAATTACCAACTCATGAAAGAACTTTGGTCCTACACAGGCAGCCGCATATCAGTCCGATTCGAATATGAGTGGCAGCACGCTGACACCAAAGAGTGGTACCGCAGCCACGGTAACGAACATTGGGAATTCAACTCTGACGGTTACATGAGCAGACGCGACATGAGCGCCAATGACATTTCAATCAACGCTACCGAACTCAGGATCGGCATCAACTAATTAAACAGGGGAACAAAACATGAACTCAAATATAAAAACAAACATGATCACGGCATACCTTAGGTCCGCGATGATCTCAGCGGTCATCGCCATTTCTGCCACGAGCGCAGTCGCAGATGATCTACATGACTTACGGTACAAAACGACCACCATCGAAGAAGTCGAAATCTTCTATCGCGAAGCGGGCAACCCGGAAAATCCAACCGTCCTTTTGTTGCACGGTTTCCCGACTTCATCCCACATGTTTCGAGACCTGATCCCCGAGCTCGCTGAGGACTACTACGTCATCGCTCCGGACTACCCAGGATATGGATTTAGCTCGATGCCAACGGTTGACGAATTCGAGTATACGTTCGAGAACACCGCTAGGCTCGTAAGCTTGTTGATCGACGAAATCGGGGTGGAGAGGTTTAGTGTCTACCTAATGGATTACGGCGCCCCAATTGGCTTTCGGATCGCGAGCTCTCAACCTGAGCGTATCGAAAGCCTAGTCATACAGAATGGTAACGCCTATCTCGAAGGCATCAACAACGATTTTTGGGAACCGATCAAAGCCTACTGGGATGATCGAGACTCTGTTAACAAGGGATTGGACAATGCTTGGTGGAAGAACGTTAAGGCTGCCTACAAACAACCAAACATGTCCAACGACACAGCGCTTCGCTTCCTAACAACCCTCGGCGCCACACAGTGGCAGTACACGAACGGGGTCTCCAATGTCGAATCCGTTAGTCCGGATACCTGGGGGCATGTACAACCCCTCCTCGATCGAGAAGGTAATCAGGACATCCAACTTCAGATGTTTTACAGCTACGGTTCAAACCCACCGCTGTACCCTGCCTGGCAAGAATACCTGCGCAAACATCAACCACCCACGCTGATAGTTTGGGGTCAGAACGATGAGATCTTTCCTGCTGCAGGCGCTGAGCCGTACAAACGTGACCTCGACAATCTCGAATACCATCTCCTCGATACGGGCCACTTCGCGCTGGAGACACACGCCCAGGAAATTGCACATCTGATGCGTAAATTTCTCCACAGAACCGTAAAAGCACAACCTTTAGCCAACTAGAAAGCTTGGGTGGGGCGGACAACGCCCTACCCTAAATTGGAGCACGACGATGACTCACGAATTTGCAGAACGCATGTTCACAGAAAGTGTGAAGCTGACCCAAACACATTTCGGATCGCGAGAACAGAATGAGCGCCTCCACCGCAGCTTTGGTCCCAACGATGAGCTGACGGAAAAGGAGGCGGAGTTTATTACCGGAAGAGACTCTTTCTATCTCTCCACGGTGAGTGAAACAGGCTGGCCATACGTACAACACAGAAGTGGTCCACCCGGATTCCTAAAAGTGTTGGACCGACAGCGCATCGCCTATGCGGACTTCAAGGGGAATACACAGCTGATCAGTACCGGCAACGTCGCAACAAACGATAAGTGCTCGCTTATCCTTATGGACTATGCGAACCGCCGTCGTCTGAAATTACTTGGGCATCTGCAGATGCATGACGTGCGCGCCGCACCCATCCCAGAATTAGAGCTGGTTGTACCCAGTGATTACAAAGCAAAAGTTGAACGCGTGGCCATCATTCAAATAGTGGCGTTCGATTGGAACTGTCCGCAACACATCACACCACGCTACACCTTAGCCGAGCTGGAACGTGAGGACGTGTTAAGGGAATCGTCGCCAAGACCGTAGTTTCATATTCGGAGGTGGTGCAATTGGTAGCACACCGGACTTTGACTCCGGCAATGCTGGTTCGATCCCAGCCCTCCGAGCCATCTAGGCGAGATTGAAACCGTTCTAGCGACAATTTCGCGAAAGGTTTTTTGAATTCCACTCCACTCTCAAATCGTCGCTGAAACTCATCAAGACCTATCCGTGAAAAATGCCAAGATCATCTTTGTCAGCTCCGGAGCCGCATCGCTCATATGCAAATGATGCGGACCATCTATCGCGACAAAACGGAAGTGCTTGAATTTGGCACTGAGTCTATCCATGTCGGACCAGTACCACTTAAATCCATTGTTGGCCCCAACGACCATTACTTTACCCTCAAAAGAACCAAGAAATTGATCCATTTGCTCGCGCGGGATGGCTAACGCATCAGACCAATACACTCTCGGATCAGAAACCCAGCAAAAACCTGCATCCACCATACGGCTTCCACGTTCGACTAGTATCCTAGCGGATGCAACGCTCTGACCAGTAGTTCGAGCCACCTTGATCGCCATGTCTTCTTGGCTTGCGAAAACTCGGAGAGGTTTCGCCTGCTTCGTCAGATTTTCATCGATTGACGATCGATGGTTCGCCAGCCATTTTTCTTGGGAGACCGTCTCGGCATATCCGTCGATCGCGAACAGACTAACAATTCGGTCAGGGTACAAACCCATCAGGTGTACGCTGACCTCTGCTCCCATGGAATGCGCTAAAAGTGAAAACCGTTCCCAGCCCAAGTGATTGGCCGTTGCGATCACATCTTGAACATCCAGTGCCGCAAGATAGGGCGTATCGGCAGCTCGATGATCCGAGTGACCATGGCCCGCAAAATCCAATGCAAAAAGATCGTAGCCAGGCAATGTAGGCACAATCAAATCAAACGAATTAGCGTTGTCTAAACCACCATGCAGTGCCATGACTGGCGGATCACCGACATTACCCCAGCGCTTGCCAGCGAGGGTTCTGCCTTGCACGGTGAATTGAACTTCAACCGGTCCTTGGGTGTCTAGGCCAGCCACTAATCTCTACTTATTAGAGCCAGTGTGTAATTTGGCGAGCCTAACTTAGCGTGTTTCAGGCAACGGCTGCCCCAGCGCTTCCGCTTCAAGGAGCCTGGCACCACGCAAAACGTTTTCCATCGCGTAGTTACCTTCATGGCAGGCGTATTCATAGACTGAATCTTCACTGGCACGCCATACGTACTGACCCGTCCAGGGCTTCGTCCATATCAAATCGTCTTCTACTGTGAACTGGTACAGGACATTGCCTCCCGGCATCCTTGTGAAACGCTCCACAACGTGTTTGTTCGCCGAACCGCCGCCACGCCCCGCTTCCTGCGGTACAAAATTTGTCGTGTCGACAACGAGGGTGTCTCCCTCCCACCAGCCGATAGAGTCGCCTAACCAGCGTTGTACTTCTGGACCTGGGTGTTCGACAGTCCGGCCATCTCTCTTCATCCGCACAATGCGGGCGTCGTGAACCATCTCCAAAAGAATCACTACGTAGTCTTCAGTCTGCTCGATTCTCTTGTAGTTGTTGTAGAGTGCAGGAAATGTCGGTGCCACCCCGGTGAAACCAATCAAGCAACGTTCTCGTAATGGCAGTGATTCTGGACCGTCGTAGGGACCAGCACCATCCACTTCAACCCACCAAGCCGTGCCGTCATTTGGACGGCCTATGCTCGAGATTTGAGCTTTAAAAGCTTCTAGCGCTGCCGGTGTCATCGTCGGCAACCGACCGTTTTTTGGATCGATGAGAATCGAGGTGGGAATTTTGCCGTCGATCACATTGACGTCGGTACCGCGGTCCATCCAGAACAAATTGTAAGCACCAACATTGCCAGCACCAAACTCGTTACCACCGCTCTCAGTTTCTTCAAGTCCCACTACCTTGGCACCGCCTTCTGGCGGCGCTTCCCGATCTGAATCCGATTGCGCTGCACCCTTCTTCTGCAGACCCTGTTCACGCTCAGCAATCGCTTTGGCTTCGTCCGGGGTCAGAAATGCTTTGTCTCCAAACTGGGCTGGTCGCTCAAAAGGGGTAAGCGTGGCAGCATCATAATTGCCGGTTAGATTGGGGTGACCAGCTGCTGTACGAGGAATCGCGTCATCGGCGAACACGGCCATAGTAGTAAAGGTCAGTATGACAGCTGCAAATGCCTGCTCAGTTCGCTTCATCGTCCGACCCTCGAATTAGATTGATCGTCAGAGAGTATCAATCCCGGTCTGACTACGCACCCCAAAGACGCATCGGCGTAAAGGTCGATCCGACTTTTTTCTCTCTAGACTATTTGCTCTCTAGACTATCTGCCCTTCTAAAGAATTTACTCTCTAGACTGGGACGCGCACCGCTCCGTCTCGCAGATATGGCATCCAGTCATTAACTGGGCTCGGCAGGCGTTTACCATTTCTGACGACCCCAGGATCCTTAGTACCAGCCAAAGCAAAATGCCAAACCATTGCGGCTCTCACATCATCAGAAAAGTTATCCGTTGATTTGTGCATCAAGTGGCTGTCAAAAACCATTAGATCCCCAGGCTGCAGCAGGCAGGGCTGACTCTCCGACATGTCGTGATCGACAATTTCCACATAACCATTGTTGGCATCGACTCGGCGGTCGGGAATGTGCTTTTTGAGATCCTCAGTCTGGCTACCCGGTAGGATGTGCAAGCAACCGTTCTCAAGCGTTGCCTCAGTGATGGCAAGCCACAAACCAACAATTGGCCTAAGTGGCTCAAAAGGAAAATAGTACGAGTCTTGATGCCACGGTTGGCCTCGAGCCCGAGGATTCTTGAAGATAAACTGTGAGAGGAAGCAATCCACATTCTGCCCGATCGCCGACACTACGATGTCAACAACACGTGGGTCCTTGATGAACTCCAGAAAAATGGGCCGACGATGCAGCCTGAAAATCTTGGATACGACGTCTTCTGGGGACCGCCCTTCTAACCCTTGATTTTCAGGCATGACCAGCGCCGGTGATACATCAGAACCTGCCGCTGCTGCCCTGGCAATCATCGTCACATCCTCACGTATCGCGTTTGTCAGCGACGTCTCTGCAAATCCGGGGAACAATTGAAAGCCAGGTGCTTCGGCATCACGCAAAGTTTGCGGTAGCCCATCAACCAGAGATGCATGTTCCATATTAGATCCAATTCAATTCTGGCCAAAGTATAGAAGAATTATTCTTCGCTAGCTTGACCCAAAAATCGACTTGGGTTTTCGCTACTGGCTTAGCACTCCTGCTTGGACTACTTGCTTGGACTCTTTGATTGGTCTCTTTGATTGGAGGGAGAAAACATGGTTTATTCTCTAGTCCAGCAATCTCGAAGAAGGAGAAGACTCAATTGTCCCAGCAGCGACCTAATATTGTTTTCGCCTTCGCAGATGATTGGGGGCGATATGCCAGCGCTTATGCACAGCATCAGCCTAGTGGTGGGCTGAACGAACTCATTCAAACGCCGAACTTTGACCGAGTAGCGAAGGACGGTGCGCTGTTCCTGAACGCCCTAGTGCCAGCACCATCGTGCACACCCTGCCGGAGTTCGATTCTCGCAGGACAGTACTTTTGGCAAACAGGGCTTGGCGCAATTCTCATGGGCGCGATGTGGGATGAGAGCATTCCCACTTTCCCACTCACCCTCGAGTCTGAAGCAGACTATTTCATCGGTCATACTTACAAAGTATGGAGCCCAGGCATGACGATGAACGCGCCAATGGGCGCTCAGCGAACGGCGTTCAATCCGGCGGGTTATAACTTCAACCAATTCTCACATTGGGTGACCGACCACGCCGCGGATTTTGGTGGTGGAGATTCAGGTATCGAGTCCGCAAAACAAGAAATGTATGCAGAAACACAGGCAAACGTCCGAGCTTTCCTCGATGCCGTTCCAGACGAACAACCATTTTGCTACTGGTGGGGTCCGACCAACACCCATCGCACTTGGGAGCGTGGCTCGGGTAAGAAACTGTGGGATATTAACCCGGATGCACTCGATGGACGATTGCCCGATTTTCTACCCAATGTCGATGACATTCGTGAAGATGCAGCTGATTACTTGGGAGAATGCATGGCGACGGATGCGGGCTTAGCCATCTTGATCGAAGAACTCGAACGAAACGGGTCGTTGGACAACACATTGCTTATCGTCAGTGGTGATCACGGCATACCGGGCATGCCACGAGCCAAGTGCAATTTGTACGACATTGGGTGTGAAGTCGCACTAGCAGCGCGGTGGCCAGGCCATATCGAGTCAGGCAGAGTGATTGATGATTTCGTCAATCTGATGGATCTCGGTCCCACCTTTTGTGAGGTTGGGGGTATCAAACCGCCTACGAGCATGACGGCCCAGAGCATTCTGCCGTTGTTAACAAGCAAGCAAACGGGCCAAGTTGACCCAGAACGCGATCATGTGGTGACTGGCCGAGAACGCCATATTGCACATGCTCGAAAAGGTATGTTGCCCTATCCGCAACGAGCGATTCGTACAGCTGACTTCATTTACATCATCAACTTCGAACCAGATCGATGGCCCATGGGTGATCCAATCGGCTTGGATGATTCAGATCGTCCTACGCCTTCGCACGACGATCTGACCCACGATACCTTCGTCACTCTCCGGGACATGGATGCAAGCCCTACGAAGGCCTGGTTGGTGACCCACAGGGAGGAATACGACGTCGAACCTCTTTACGATCTCGCCTTCGGCAAGCGTCCAAGGGAGGAACTATATGACCTGCGCGCTGATCCACATTACATGAATAACGTCGCCACCGACCCTAACTACGAGTCCGTTCGCGTCGAGCTGGAAGGACGGCTCCTGGCAGAATTGCAAACACAGAGCGATCCACGACTTTCCGAACAGCCGTGCCGGTTTGAGTACGAACCTTATGCAGGCAAAGTACCCAAAGTTTGGTTCGAGGCCGCGCAGGCGGAACAGGACATCTTTAACCCCACTAAAACAAGCTGAGACCAAGTGACAAATTTAGAAACACGAGCAACTGAAGTCGAAAATGGCTGGCAAGATCATGACGGCTTTGTTGGTCCTTTCAGGCCCGGCAACGGTCCTCGGAGTGATCCAGCTGGGGAGTTCCCAACGGGTCCTGCTGTGGGTGACCGTTTTCCAAACGTTGTCTCAAACACAGCAGACGGCGTGGCGTTCAATTCGCAGGATCATCTCGGCCCGCGCCCTGTGGTGTTCATATTCTTCCGATCTGCCGTATGGTGACCCCCATGTCGATCGCAGCTGGTCGAGCTGCAAAATGGTATGAAAGCGTTCGACGACGCAGGTGTTGATGTATATGCATTGAGTTACGACGAGCCCGACGCGCTGCGTGATTTCCGCTCCGCTCATAAGATTACCTATAACTTACTCTCGGATCCGGACTCAGAAGTCATCCGTTCCTTCGGCATCCTAAACACACTTATCGATCAGAATGATCACCCTTGGTATGGCATTCCGTACCCGGGAACCTACGTGATCGACACGCAAGGCAACATCACGCACAAATTTTTTGAAAACAATCTGGCTGTGCGAGCCGGTCCCGAACAATTATTGCGGGCGGCACTGGGTCAGACGAGTAACGAGACAGGCGCCAAGGCGGTACCGAAAGACATACCGAATGCTGTGCAAATGAAGGTGGCTTTAGCTGGTGGCGCCCTCACACCGACCGTGACGAAAGACCTGGTTATCTCATTTGTTGTGCCCTCTGGTCGGCACGTGTATGCCCAACCCGCACCTGAAGGATCCGTTGCTGTTGATGTGGTTCTCGACGAAGACGCGCGGTTAGTGCAACGGCCTCTGGTGCGACCATTAGCAACTGACCATACATTGCTGGGCACAGGTGAATCCTTCGGAGTTCACGATGGCGAGTTCGAACTCCGTCTGCCGCTAACCCTTAACAGTGCTGCTGGGAAAGAACCAAGCCTAGTCGTAACAGGGGAAGCTCGCTGGCAATCCTGTGACGACGATGTATGCGACATACCAACGACTGAACGGTTCTCAATCGAACTAGCCACTACAAGATCTCCGGCGAGTGCTATTGGCAACCAAAAAGGTGCCGCACTTGAGCCAAACGCTATGGCTCATTTCCAACGCATGAAAGCGCGCCGAACTAAAACTTAGCTAGCCCTCCGTGAGCTAAGTTTTAGTCGCGGCCACTCAGCCGATCGCCTGTTCGCGGGCGAGTGCCTGCATTTCAGGCATAGTCATGCCAAGTTCGGACAATACCTCGACCGTATGCTGACCGACCTCCGGCGAAGGGCGCTGTTGCGACCACTCATCCTCACCAAATCGCACTGGCGAACGAGGTAATACCATATTGCCACCACGAGGATGGTTGAAGCGATGCAATAGTTTCATCGCCTCTACTTGCGGGTCTGTCAACACATCTTCCCTAGAATTAACACGCGCCACAGCAACTTCATTGGCAGTTAGAAGCTCCACGAGTTCATCTGTACTGTACCCCGTCGTGTCAGCACCGAGGTGGTGCGAAACTATGTAGCCATCGTTCGTCTTACTGACGTTATACATGTCGGCGAGTTCGCCACTGTAATCAACACCCTCGCCTTCAAAACTGCAGTTCCACATCAGTTCCGGCCAATTGAAGTATATGCCAGCATCGAGCATCGAAAGCTTCACATGGGTGCCGCCCTGGCCACGCTCACGGGCGAGCAAAGCTGCCGTAATGCCCTGCGCCGCAGTCAGGGCCGTTAGCTTGTCATACAGGATTGTCCGCACCATCTTTGGTTCGCCGTCAGTGGATTGCGCATCAACAACTCCACTCAAGCCTTGGATAACATAGTCAAAAACACGCTGCTCAGAATAGGGGCCAACCTCGCCAACCCCTGATATCGAGGTATAAATCAGCTCGGGATTAAGCTTGCGTAACGCTTCATAGCCAAGATCAAGACGGCCCATACGACCAGGCCTGTAATTCTGCATAACGACATCTGCGCTTTCGGCAAGCCGGCGTACGATATCTGCGCCCGCGGGGTGTTTGAGATTGATACCGATCGAACGTTTGTTGCGATTAATCAGTGCGAAAATCGCGCTCTGACCATTACGCGACGCGCCGAGATTACGAATCCCGTCACCCCAACCTGGCGGTTCAATTTTGATCACATCCGCGCCCTGATCGGCCAACATAACGGCTGCCATCGGTCCAGATACGACTGAACAGAGGTCAAGGATTCTTAGCCCGGCCAATGGGCCAAGTGACGGGCTTTCGTCGCTGGTGTCAGTCTCAGAATCCTGCAAGCTAATCTCTCCTTCAAAATACCATTCGTGCGAGGCCAAATGATGAACACGCCACACATGCAGCTAAACAAAGCAGAGCCTTGCCTACTGGCGTCAGAACTGCAAGCGGAGGCCATCAAACCCTGGTCATCACTTGTGAGTGGCATTTGAGTCTTGCTCACCATTCTGGAATTATGAGGCTCAGGGGAGAGACAAACAGTATGCATGCCGATAAACAACATCAGCGCTACCGCGTGCGGGTCTACTGCGTGTGAGCGATTCACAGCCCGCATATCAAGGACTTAATGTTTTGGATCTCTCAACCCGTTTGTCGGGCGCGTTCGCCGCTCGCTTGTTTGGTGATTACGGCGCGACAGTCATACTTGCAGAACCAAAAACTGGCCATACCTTGCGGCATGAGCCCCCTATTTCAGCCGCCACCGTCGACAGTCCGTTACACCTCTTTGCGAACTGGAATAAGCGTAGCCTGGTCTTCTCCAAGCTTTCTGAATTAGAGAGTGAAGTTCACCAGGCGGACGTGATCGTAACCACCGATCTTGCAACGGCCGACGCAATTGAACCCTGGCTCAGTGAAAAAAGCGTTCACTTATGTGTTACCGCTCATGGTGCGCAAGGCACATTGTCAAACTTTCCAGGCAACAATCTCACTCACAGCGCTAGAACTGGATGGTCCTACATCAATCGAATGCGAGACGAGCCCCCACTGCAGATGCCTCGCCATCAAAGCGGGTATGTCGGCGGCATCGCAGGATATGTTGCCGCCGCGGCTGCGCTCTATCGACGCGGTTCCATTTCTACCCCTGAGCGTGTCGACGTTAGTGAGGCGGAAGCCTTTGCGCACACAGTCCACCCTTGGGGAATCATGTCGATCTACGCTGCTCAAGGTGATTCCTATGGTCCCACTGGATGGCGCAAACGCGGCCAGCCTGGACCGCTTTGGGATGTGGGTGGGGGTCGAATGCATCTGGCAATTGCCGACTTCCACAATTGGACCAAGGCCATGGATGCACTTGGCCTACCCGAATTCGGCAGAGACCCGAGCTTGGTCCCAGACGTTGGCCGTCATGGCCGCAACCTCGGGGGAGTCGTAACTGCACTAGGCTCAACCCTTCCCCGCATCGACCGATGGCAAGTCTTCAACGATCTTGCCAACCTTCGATGCGTGGTTGGCGTCATGCAAGATACAAACGATCTATTGGCCGATCCACAATTTGCCGCGCGGGACTTCCTCACCACGATTACCGTCGAAGAAAAAGAAGTTCGTACCGCGGGCGCACCACTGAAGCTCTCACCCGCGCCATGGCGATTGCAGCACCAAGCCCCCCCAATTAGGAGACAGTACAACCACTTTTCCAAAATCTAGCTTTTCTAGGTCTACGCCTGACAACACATCAGAGGGGCGAGCGGGGCCACTTTCAGGCGTGCGAATTTTGAGTCTTGGCCAAGCCTGGTCCGGGACTTTTGGGGCTGAAATCTTTTCTCTGCTAGGCGCTGACGTGGTTCAGCTCGGTGGCATTCAACGCACGGATGTGTGGCGTCGCGTACGCAATGAAGTCCCCGAAGGCGTATACGATGAGCACAAGGAACAGCACCCATTAAACACCTCTGGTCTCTACAATTCGGTCAACCTTAATAAGCGTGAACTTACCCTCAACCTAAAAGACCCGCGTGGCATCGATCTCTTTTGGGATCTGGTGCCAAATTTCGATATCTTGATCGACAATTTTCGTGCCACAGTGATGCCCTCTTGGGGAGTGACCCTAGAAAAGTTGCATAAACTGCGTCCCGGTATCGTTTGGGCATCGATCTCTGGGTACGGATCGGAAGGACCCTATAGTGATTATCCGGCAAACGGTGCGAGCACTGAGCCGATGTCAGGTTTCTCATCCTTGCATGGCTACGAAGGCGACCCCGGAATGAACACTGCCGGGCTCTATCCTGACCCTACCTCTGGTTATATGCTCGCCACCGGCATCATGGCAGCCCTACACCAACGTAACCGGACCGGTGAAGCACAACGAGTCGATCTCGCCATGATGGAGGCAGTCACGACGCTGTGCGGAGATGCTTTGCTCGAATACCAGCTCACCGATGAGTTGCCAAAGCCAATGGGCAATCGTCATCCGCGCTTCGCACCCCACAATAATTTTCCATGTCTTGATGATGAGTGGGTCGCCGTCGCAGTTGAGACCGATGAACAATGGTTAGCGCTGGCTCAATTGATCGGCGGATCGCTGACTGGCGAAAAATGGTGTTCGTTTGTGTATCGCAAGACCAATGAGAGCCTGCTCGAAGAACAGATACAGAACTGGAGCCAAGCTCAATCGGCAGACGGAATCGAGGAGATGCTCTGCAAGGCAGGCATAGCAGCTGCTCGCGTCATGCCTTTGTACGAGCTCTATACAAAACAAACTAGCCCACTACACGATAGTGGCTTTATACAAGAAATTACTCACCCTGAAGCCGGCCCATCTTTCTTGCCAGGCTATCCCTGGCATTTTTCCGCTTCGGATGAGCCCGCACTAAGACCATCACCCTGTGTTGGCGAACATAGCGAAGCACTACTGCGTGAAGAACTAGGTATCGGACAAACAGAGTATCTCTCGCTCGTAGCGGCCGGTATTACCGGGACACTTAGAGAGTACAAACAACATCATCAAAAAAGTCGTTAGAGGTTTATATGAATTTTAAAGGCGTACTCATAGCCAACAGAGGTGAGATCGCTATCCGCATCGCTCGAGCGGCGCAGGATCTGGGCTTACGAACGGTTGCGATCTACTCCGAGGACGATGCGCTCAGCCTACACACAAAGGTTGCCGATGAAGCCGTCGCACTCGAAGGGGTGGGAGCCGCGGCCTACCTTAATATGCAGGGGGTCATCGACGTATGCCTCACCGCCGACTGCGATGCGGTCCACCCGGGTTACGGTTTTCTGTCAGAACAAGCTCAGTTTGCCGAATTGTGCGCAAATGCAGGTATCAAATTCATCGGTCCTTCACCAGCACAACTGGGACTGTTTGGTGACAAAGCACGTGCTCGCGCCGCAGCCATTGAGGCAGATGTGCCTGTGCTACCTGGCATCGATCGAAGCGTTACCCTCGAAGAAGTACACCAGTTCTTCGATGACCACCCCAGCGGCATCATTATCAAAGCCTTAGCTGGCGGCGGAGGGCGCGGTACGCGAGCAGTGACGGAAAAGTCGGAGTTAGCAGAGGCGTATACACGCTGCCAGTCTGAAGCAAGGTCCGCGTTTGGTGTTGAGGATGTGTACGTCGAAGTGTTCATGCCACATGCCCGCCACGTAGAAGTCCAGATCGTTGGCGATGAGGCAGGGGCCGTGACCCATCTTAGTGACCGGGAATGCTCCGCCCAGCGACGCAATCAAAAGCTCGTCGAAATCGCACCGGCTCCCGGCCTATCTGATGATTTGCGACAGCGCATGATCACTGCGGCTGTCCGCTTCGCGCAACAAGAAGGCTACGAGAGCCTTGGGACATTTGAGTTTCTCGTCAATGCGGACGGGAGCGAACCTGAATTCGTCTTCATCGAAGCGAACGCTCGTCTACAAGTCGAACACACTGTGACTGAGGAAGTGACAGGGGTTGATCTTGTGCAGAGCCAAATACGAATTGCTATGGGAGAACCCCTAGCGGCAATTGGTCTGGGCGAACCAGCAATCCCACGTGGCTACGCTATCCAGGCCCGCATAAATATGGAAACCCTCAAATCAGATGGCTCCGTGCTCCCCTCTTCGGGCACCCTCTCTGCTTATCAACCTCCGAGCGGACCAGGCGTGCGTACCGACGGTTTCGGTTATGCAGGTTATGAAACATCAACAGCGTTCGACTCCTTGTTAGCGAAAGTCATCGTTTCAAGTAACTCGCCTGACTTCTCTATCGCCGCAGCGAAAACGGTACGTGCACTCGCAGAATTTCGCGTTGAAGGGCTGAGCGTCAATATCGAATTCTTACAAAACCTGATCGGCCACACGGATTTCGTGAGCAACCGAATCCACACCCGGTGGGTGGACGAACAGATGGCACAGCTCGCGGAACCATCCAACTTACCAGATCGGTTTGTTGGCAGTGACGACGCTCATACCGGCGATGGGTTTGCTGGAGCACGAGTTGATACCTCAGACCCGCTGGCTCTCTTCGCGCATGATGCGCAAACAAAGGCGAAGCAAACCGAATCAAAATCAGAAGCTGCCACCGCACTTGGTCCCGATGGGTCTGTTGGCGTCAGTTCTCCGATTCAAGGCACGATTGTCTCCATCGATGTAGAGGTCGGCGAAGAAGTCAGAGCCGGTCAACAATTGGCAGTGGTCGAGGCCATGAAAATGGAACATGTCATCGCTGCCGCTCACGATGGCATCGTCCGGCAAGTAACCATGACCTCTGGAGATGTCGTGCGCGACGGATATCCAATCGTCTTCGTCGAAGAAGCGGCAGTTACTGGCGGCAAACAAGGTAAAAAAGAAACCATCGACCCCGATCATATCCGCGCCGACCTGCAAGAGAATATCGATCGCCATGCCTTAACGCTGGATGAAAATCGCCAAGAAGCAGTGGCCAAACGTCACGCGCGTGGCGGTCGTATGCCACGGCAGAACATTACGGAACTCATGGACGAGGGTTCGTTCAAAGAATACTGGCCTCTGATCGTCGCGCGCCAACACAAACGCTATGACATGGAAACGTTACGCAAACAGACTCCAGGCGACGGTGTTGTGGCAGGTACGGGCACCATCAACGCGGACCTCTTTGGTGACGAAGCAGCTCGCGCAATGGTAGTCCACTACGACTACACGGTACTTGCAGGTACCCAAGGTGGGCGCAACCACTATAAGCAAGACCGCATGTTTGAACTTGCTCTCCGCTTTCGGATCCCGCTGATCTTGTTTGGCGAAGGTGGTGGCGGTCGTCCAGGTGACGATAGTACTGGTCCCGCCGTTGCGTTCGACACTCACACGTTTACGACGTTCTCACAATTGTCCGGTGCAGTGCCGATGGTCGCAGTCAATCACGGTCGTTGTTTCGCCGGTAACACAGCGTTACTCGCCTGTTGCGATGTCATTATTGCAACCAAGGATTCCACCATCGCGATGGGTGGTCCGGCCATGATTGAAGGTGGAGGTCTCGGTATCTACACACCAGAAGAAGTCGGTCCAATGTCCTTCCAAGTTCCTAACGGGGTAGTCGACATTCTCGTCGAAGACGAGGAGGAAGCCGTCCAGGTCGCGAAGAAATATCTTTCCTACTTTCAAGGATCTGTAGAGACCTGGGAAGAAAAAGACCAGCGCACGTTACGCCACGTTGTCCCTGAAAATCGCTTGCGGCTATACGATATGCGGGAAGTTATCGACACGCTTGCGGACGTAGATTCTGTACTCGAGATACGCAAGGACTTTGGCATCGGTGTGATCACTTGTTTCATTCGTGTCGAAGGCAAACCAATGGGAGTTATCGCCAACAACCCACATCATCTTGCCGGTGCAATCGATTCTGATGGCGCTGATAAAGGCGCAAGATTTATCCAGCTCTGCGATGCTTTCGACATACCGATCCTCAGCCTGATGGACTGCCCGGGCATGATGGTGGGTCCCGATGTGGAAGCCACGGCCCTCGTTCGCCACTGCGTTCGAATGTTCAACGCTGGGGCAAACCTCACAACACCTCTCTTCGGTGTAATCGTTCGCAAGGCCTACGGCCTTGGTGTACAGGCGATGTGCGGTGCCAGCGCACTGGTGGGATTTTTCACCGTTGCGTGGCCGACCGCAGAGTTTGCAGGGATGAACATTGAAGGCTCCGTAAAGCTAGGTTATCGCAAAGAGCTCGCCGCTATCGAAGATCCTGAAGATCGAGCTGCGGAATTTAACATGCGGGTAGACCGCGCATATGAGTCGGCGAAGGCTGTTAACGCGGCTGCAGGTGGTGGCTTGGACGATGTAATCGACCCAGCAGAAACTCGCTCCTGGATCGCAGAGAGCCTCAAGCGACTACCGCCTGTGCCTGCAAGAACTGAAAAGAAGTATCCCTTTGTCGATACCTGGTAACTCAAGCCAAGGCAGTTAGACAAATCACCATAAAGAGCTGTAGCCGTATAATATGCAGGTAGAATATAGGCTCGATTGATTTCTTGGACGGCGCATTGGACCAACTAACTCTTACCACCCCTGATGATTGGCATCTGCACGTGCGCGACGGCGATGCCTTACGGGATGTTCTGCCGTTTACCGCCAAACAGTTCAACCGCGCCATCATTATGCCCAACCTACCAACACCCGTGACGACCACGGAACAGGCTTTGGCATACCGAGAACGTATCCTGGATGCCCTGCCAGCCGACACGAAATTTCAGCCTTTGATGACCCTATACCTCACAGACAACACCCCAGCCACCGAGATCGTCGAAGCGAAATCTAGCGGTCATGTCTTCGGTCTTAAACTTTATCCCGCCGGTGCGACCACGAATTCGCAATCCGGCGTGACCGACATTGCGAATTGTTACGAAGCGCTCGCGGCGATGGAGCGGGAAGATCTACCGCTACTCGTGCACGGCGAAGTCACCCACGATCACATCGATATCTTTGACCGAGAAGCTGTCTTCATCGAAGAAGTTCTCTCGCCTCTGGTGACCCGCTTTCCAAATCTGAAAATCGTATTCGAGCACATCACGACCGCCGAAGCCGCCGCATTCGTCATGAACGCCCCAGACAACGTCGCAGCAACTATCACTGCTCACCATCTACTCCTGAATCGTAACGCCCTCTTCGTCGGCGGCATACGACCTCACAACTACTGCCTCCCTGTACTGAAGCGAGAAAGACATAGGCAAGCACTACTTGATGCAGCTACTTCCGGAAATCCCAAGTTTTTCCTAGGCACAGACAGCGCACCACACACGCGCTCGACGAAAGAACATGCATGTGGCTGCGCCGGTAGTTTTACAGCGCCGACCGCAATCGAGCTGTACGCTGAAGCGTTCGCCACGGTAGACAAGCTTGAGAATCTCGAGGCATTCGCGAGCCATCACGGCCCAGACTTTTATGGCTTACCCCGCAACACAGGCTCGCTTAACCTAGAGCGTCGCTCTTGGCAGATCCCAGCAAGTTACCCCTACCTTGATGAGGAAATCGTCCCCTTTATGGCAGGCGAAGAGCTCGGCTGGTCAGTGACTAGTTCTTAGGGCAATAGAGGTTGTGGCGATCACAGGCGAATCTAAATCAAAACGTCGAGTTCGTAACCCCACCATCGATAGCCAGACTTTGACCAACTAGATAGTTGGCAAACTCGCTGCAAAAGACAGCAGCAAACTTCCCTAGATCGTCTGCATCACCAAACTTCCCAGCCGGGATCCGAAACTGTTTGATGAAATCTTGGATAACGTCGTCGTAGGACTTGCCTTGCGCTTCAGCCATCGCGTTGAAGTTATCCTCAATTCCCGCCGTATGGAACATACCGGGCAAGATGTTGTTGATCGCGACATTGTCGCGGGCAACCGCCTTAGACACAGCCACGGTGTAGTTCGTAAGCGCAGCCCGCGGCGCGCCTGAAAGAATTCTAATCTGGGTTGGATACTTGGCAGCAGCCGTGCCGATATTCACGATACGCCCCCATTGTCGCTCGACCATGCCCGGAATGACTGCTTTCATAAATTGCACTGGCCCGAGCAGTGTCAGCTCCAACGATTCTGCCCAATCGGAAGTTTCTATATTCAGAAAGTCGCCAGTCACTTGTGGCGGCGAACAGGTGTGCACCAAAATATCGGGTGCGGGGCAAGCGGCAAGAATCCGTTCTCGTCCCTCGTCAGTACTGTGATCTGCAACAATGGGTGTGATCTGCGCGCCAGTTTCGCTGCTGATTTCGCTACAGGCCGCAGCTAAGCGCTCCTCACCACGAGCGCTAACAAATAGCTGTACACCCTCGTGCGCAAGCGCTCACACGGTGCCTTTACCCATACCTGCGCTACCGCCGTTGACGATCGCTTTCCTACCATTAATCCCTAAATCCAAGTTTGATCTCCTCGCTGTTTGGTAACTACGGGCCTCCGGATACAGCCAAGCACTGCCCGGTCACCCACTCTGTCGCACGCGATGTGAAATATAGGACAGCAGCACCTAGATCTTCCGGGGTCCCAAGTCGCCCAGCCGGTAGGCGCAACATTTTCTCTAATCGAGGTAGATCGTCCTCTTCAAGCTTCATCGCTTGCATCATAATTTCCGTCGGCACTGCTCCCGGCATAATACAATTCACACGCAAGCGCGGACCCAGTTCTGTAGCAAATGTTTTGGTCAACATGTTAACTCCCGCTTTGGCGGCGCTGTAGTGTCCACTGCCAGGCACAACCATTTGCGCTGCGATCGATGAGATGTTCACGATACGGCCGCCATCCCGCATGAGTCTTGCCGCCGTGCACGTGCATTCCCAGATGGCGGTGAGATTGAGTGCGACAGTATTGTTCCATTCTTCTAGAGGCAATTCGGTAAGCGGAACCTGTAGTGGCGAGCCGCCAGCATTGTTGACCCAGATGTCCAACTGTCCCCATTCTTTGATAGCAGCCTGTCCGAGGTTTTCAATAGCTTGAGGATCTGTTACATCGGTCGGAACTGCAATTGCCAATCCACCATCGCCACGTATCTCGGAGGCAACCCTCTCTACCTCATCTACACGCCTTGCTGCACAAACGACTTTGGCACCAGCACCGGCCAGAACTTTGGCAGTACCCTCCCCGATGCCCCTGCCAGCACCGGTTACAATCGCGACTTCGCCCTCTAGGCCAAAGAGGTGTTTTAAAGTGTCCATCTATACGTTTCCTTGCTTCGTTATTGCACGCGTTCATATAAACCTTGAGTCTACCCAACGCTGCAACCTCGGTCCTCCCCTTGACTGTAGTGAGGCCGTCGCACTTTTCACGTTCGGTTCTTCGAGAAACTCTTTTTGAGTCTACCAATCGGGTTTATCATAGCCTTGTTGCGTAGTATGAGTTGCACCACGTATCGGTCTTCCGGACAGGCAGACAAACAGACATACGAGCAGAGCAGAAGAGAGCAAAAGGTTACACAATGGCAAGACCAGGCACTTACTTTGACACACTACCGCCCGATGCAATCTCCGACGAGCTGGCACCAATCATCGACGAACTTGGGCTTGCTGATAATTGTCGGCAACTGGCGATGGAGGGATGGACTGTTGTTGAAAACGCTGCTGGTGAGCAGTTCAACAACCGATTGCGCGAGCAGATTCTGCAGGACGCCAAGAAAGGCGGCGCGCTGATGTTATTGGCGGGTGATCCCGTTTATGCAGAGGCAGTCCTCAACCCAAAGCTGATGGCACTGGCGGAATTCTCAGTAGGTCGCGGACATCTCATCAGCCAAGTAGCCGCCAGCGTACGAAAGAAGGGCGACCCCATGTTGGGACTACACGCTGATCACAATTGGCTACCCGCGCCATTTCCTGAGCACAACATGCTCATCACAGCTTGTTGGGCTTGTGATCAGTACACCAAGGAACATGGAGCTACACAGATCATTCCGGGCAGCGCGAATCTACGACGACACCCAGACGCCCGTGAAGTCGAGGAAATGGCAGGTGCAACCACAATCGAGTGTGAGCCCGGCTCAGTGGCAATCTGGGACGGCAACATTTGGCATTCCAGCGGTGAACGCAGCACCGAAGGCGAGCGTGTCGTTTGTCATATCACCTACACGCGGCTAATGATGCGCCAAGTAGAAGATTATCGAGTACACGAAGATCGTTTGATCGAAGAACACGGAGCACCAATGGCTGGGTTGTTGGGCCGCAACGATGGTCTATTCGACGCCAATGGCTTTGATTATTCCAAAATCGTCCAGACGTTTAACAACGCTAAGCGCTAGCCTTCGACCAGCCGCTCACGCCACACAAAATCCAAACGGTATGTGGGCTCACGATACTTGATCAACTAGACAATAGAGAATCTAAGATAAGGTTGGTTGATTCGACGATACGCTGGTCACGCGATCGCAGATCCGGTGCAAAAGCTTCGCTAGTGAGATGCTGTAGGCCTTGGATATAGCGAACGGCGATTTCATTCGTCTGTTCTTCTGAAAATTGTTGGCCCGACTCCTTAACCATGCCGCGCGCGAATTCCTTCGAAAACGATACTGGTTTGCCATCCCGTGTCAGCAACTCCCCATCGTCACCCAGGCGCCAGAAACGGGATGAGTCCATGGTGTAGAGTTCGTCAGCAGATACGATGTGGCCGTCAGCATTGACCCCGTGTTCCGTTTTAGTATCAACCAACACCATCCCTTTCTGCGCCAAGTACTGAGTCACTATGCCGTAGGCCATCAACGACGCATTGCGAATCTGGGCATATTGCCCATCCGTACATACACCGTTCTGAATCAGATAGTCAGGATCAATTGTGTGGTCAACTTCTTCCTTCGTGCTCGGCGTATCCATCACGTACGGTAGCCGTCCATTGGGCACTAGTGTGCCGACATCGAGCGCGTGCCCGGCGTAGTTCATCGTGCTTTGCCCATCGGCTTTTGCTGCCAGCCAATGTTGGTACAGTGAGGTTGAGGTCGAGCTTTCCGCCATGAAGAGCCGAAGGACATTCTCGACCATCAGGAGGTTGAGATTTTCTGCAGGAATGACCGTAGACGTAGCAGCAAGCCCATCGACGTCGAACTGAGAAGATCCCATCACGTGCTTCACTAGCTGGTGCATATGGTCGTGGTTGAGCGCCAACACCTGATCTTTGAAAGGAATCGCCCCACGATTCACGTCGTGCGTAGAGATTCTGTTGTTGCGAAACATTAAGCGAATCGCTCTTCCGGAAGTGGTTTGTAACTCGTCACCAAAGACGGAGTCAGACACCTTGCCCTCGAGTACGGTGCAACCTTCCAAGCGCGGCAGCTCACCGTCTTCGATCAGTTGTCTAACTGGGCGACCTTCGTTTACAGCGACTCCATGAGTCGCCACCAATTCGCGGATTTCTTGTTCGTTTAGCATCGGAGAAATATCTGTATGACCGTAGAGTAATTACCAGATCCGGGAGGATAGTCACTTCAATCAGACTTTTCCAAGAAAATGACCAAGTATCAAGGTCGGCCACTTCTCTCGTGAGAAATCACGACAATTAATCTGTGCTATTTCTCAACCAACTCGACTCGTCGGTTTCTTTCTCGACCCCCATCCGTGAGGTTCGAGAAAACAGGTACTAATGGACCGACGCCATACGGCTCTAAACGGTCGGAAGCGATCCCGTAGGTCTGTGCCAACTCATCTGCTACTGCCATCGCTCGGTCCGAAGACAACTTACGGTTGTACGCGAACGAACCTTTTGCGTCCGTATGACCCACAACGTAAAAATACTTTTCTGGGTGTGCCTGTAAAAACTCAGCAATCGCTTCAAGCGCAGCCTTTGACTCAGCTTTAAGCGTCGCTTTGTCAAACTCAAACACAATGCCATCTAGTACCACACGGCCGTACTCCGCCATGTCAGAGCCCATGGCCTCAGCGTCGACAACTACAAGTCCCGTCTCCGCAGCTGCAACTTCCACGATGTCTATTAGGGTGCCAACGTAATTCTTCGCATGTTGCTCAACATAAACAACGACATAGGCCGTCCCTGCGGCTCGATCTTTTTTCGCAACGATCGCCCCTGCACCACCCGCTGAAGCTGTTCCAGAGAACATAGTTCCGACTTCACCAGGCTTGGTCGTTGGATTAGTGCGAAACGTGACGTCCATCCATTGTCTAGAGCCTATCGTCACGCCTTTGCGATCATCTGAAGAGCCAGCACCGAGGATGTCGAAGTTCTCGCCGGTGAGCGCATCCAGGTAGTTTTTGTATACCTCTGCATACGTACGATCCTCACCTTCATACTTATAGAACGTGCGAGTCACTCGACCTTCAGTCTCAATCCAATCCGAGATCGCCCGATAGCCGGTAACAGGTCCAGTAGCAACTTGGTAGGGCTGGTAGTTTTCAATCTGCTGCCACGCCACCACTTGTCCCGGGTAACGTTCAATCATCGGGTGCTCGATAACACCTTCAGCATCCTGTGCAAAGGAAGGCAGCGATACGAATAACAAAATTAAGGTGCTAAGTAAGGCTCGAGCGTTTTTAGGCATTTAGTTTTCCATCTTTTTTTCGGCGGAACCGTGGTGTGACTTCTTCCTGAAATTTTGAACCGTTCTCAACTCGCCAGTGACTCATTTGAAACGATAGCTTGAACGAAAGAGTTTTATCAATGAAAACGGCATCTCTCACGCTGGTTCTATTTCTTGGCCTAGTGGGGGCAATCAATGCGGGTGCTCTCACGATCAAATACCCAACCTTGACCCAGGTCATGCATGAGGCTGAGCAGATTGGCATTGTGACCATAGCTCGCGCAAACCACCAACCAGCAGCCCTGAGTCACTGTCCCTCAGAATACACCGCCCGATGGATCGATAGCCTCACGAGTGAGACTGGCTTTGTCAGATTCAACGCCATTTCGTCCTATACAGTCGGCAAACACTACCTCGTTTTCCTAAGAAGCCCCCATTTAGCACGGACTCTACGGCGCGCGTCACCATACGCCTATCCGCTATACGAATTTCAAACTAGCGAAAGCCAGCTCGCAACCTGCCCTGACCAAGCTTGGTCACAACAGCCGGTGCTGGCACCGATAGGAATCGACTACCCAGCAACACGTGCATCGATGCCAGTTTGGATTTCTGAACCATCACTAACCGTCGCTCGCGAGTTATCCGATTGGTACGATCCGGATCCGTCGCAACCGCGACAACGGCCATTTTATGAAAGGACTAGAATTAAATGGCGCACCTTTTGCACCGATGTCGTAAAAAGAGTTGCGACATCGCAGAGTACGACTTATTCCGTTGCAGGCGTTGCGCAGAGATTTTGCGGTGGGTCCTAGAACTTGATCTTCCCAGCCACTCCTAGATTGTTGATCCTGCTGACCCGTAACATCTTGAGCAGTAAATTCCTAACGCTTCGCAGCAACGGATAGAGCAAAGTTGCCACTTTGGCATTCGAAAACATCAGCCGATTCACGCGGTTGAACAAACCCCTGCGTGGCCCTGTCCTAGCTAGGACATGAATCGCATCAGCGCCATAGTGTAGTTGTCCGTCCACTTCCACAACCATGCCTTCATCAATATCCAACCCAAGCTGGGTAATGTCATCCATCAGCTCTGATGCATCCCGCGCATCGATCAGCTCTATTTCGCGCTCTGAAAACTTCTCAGCTAACACACAATACTGATTGCACGCTGGACACTGCTTGTCATAAACGACTCGAATCAGTTTGTTCACCTTCTCCTCCCGTACATTTCAGTTGAGTTCACTTCACGGCTCGAAAGACAGCTGCATTACCAACCATTGATATCTCGACCTTTCGGAAGCGACTGGCAAGTGCTTGCTGCAACTCAGCCGACGTATGTTGCCCATTCTGGAAAATGCCAACTGCGTTTAGCAGTTTCATAAACAGCCACGATGCAATACCTTGATGTACCGGCTGTTGAATCAGTGTTGCGCCAAAAAACACCCCGCCCTCGCGCAACAGGTCGTGCACATGTTGGAACACATGCTGATTGCCGCTCAAAGTTCCCGGGATACAGTGCAACACATAGTTCATCGCGACCGAGCTGAACTTAGCACGCTCGAGCGGTAGAGGGCTAAACGGCTGTAGGATATTGTGATGGCAGATTCGCGGGGTAGACATGCGCAACCGTTTGGCCGACTTCCTTAGGCAATTGAGATTCATGTCGGCGAGCACTAGCCTTTTCACAAAATCGGCACACATCGTGCGTTTAAGAAAGTAACCACTGCCGACCCCTATTTCCAAATGATGCGCAGAGATGTTTTCAACATAGTTGTCCATAAGCCGCGAGGTTGGACACCGCCAGATGTAAGGTGTGACAAAGCGGTACAAACCAACGTCATAGAGCGAATGGCTCATTATCGAAAAAAACATCTGTCCGAGCCAAGTCTTTCCACGCCTAGGCATAAGTGTTTTGTTAGAGAGTTTCATATTTGCGACCTCTTCTGGTTGAGCGCCAACAAATCATCGAGGCAGGCCTCTAGCTTTGGAAATCGAAACACATAGCCCGATTCTTGCGTTCGAGTCGGTTTAACTCGTTGGCCTAGGAGTAAGATCGTGGAACGTTCCGCGCCAACCACCGCCTTGATTAGCCAACCCGGCACGTGACCAAGCACACTTTTGTTAAGTTTGCGTGCGAGCAACTTGGTGAAGTCGTTGTTTGAGACGATGCCTGGCGAGACAGCGTTGTAGATACCCCGCATGTCGGGGTTATCGATTGCTTGTAGGCAAATACCCACGACATCATCAATATGCACCCAGGGAAAAGGCTGTACGCCTGCACCCATACTCAGACATAAGCCGCGCTGGAAGATTGCTTGCAACATAGGGAAGATGCCGCGAGCACCTATCTTGCTTCTCCGCTTGGAATATTCGTTGTCTCTGCTGCTCAACACAATGCCAAATCTGAGTTTGGCGTGGCGGACTTTGGCCGTATCGATCCGATCTGCAGCAGCCTCCCACATACTGACCAACTCGGCTGGGAAGTCGACGCCCACGGGTGCCGAATGCTCGTCAAGGTCAAAGTATTGCTCGCTCGCACGAAACGCCTGCGAGCCGTAAAAACACTTACCAGCTGTAGAGATAAACACGGTGGGCGTGGTAGAACTCGCGTTGATCGCATCAACCAAAATATTAGTCGTCTCTATGCGTGAGGAAATGACCTCGGCACGATAAGACTTTGTCCATCGTCGGCTCATATCAAGGATGTGTTTTCCAGCTAGGTTTATCACTACATCGCACGCTGGCAGCCCATGCTGGGCGATGTCTTGCCAGGTCAGCCGGTCATCACCTGCATCACGTGACACCCAAGTGACCACGTCACCCCTAGCACGCAGCGCCATGGTCAAAGCTCGTCCGATGAAGCCGCTGCCACCACCAATTATGATGTGTTTGCTGTCGGTTCCCTTGTTCATCCTGCACCTCGTTTTGATTTGTGGGACAAATCTAGAGGCACGAGCGGCGTCAAGCTTCCTACTTGATAAAATATGACCAGAACTAGATATTTGTTTTAGTAATCAGCATGTTACACGCTTACTGAATGATCTATCTGGAATGTAAACGAGGGTTCAGACAGGGGTTTTAGGAGTTGCGATAGCTACCAGGGGATACGCCAGTAATCTCTTTAAATGCTGCATAGAAATTAGACTGTGATCTGAACCCAACCTGCATGCTAATCGACAAGATCGAAGCGGTCGGTTCATCTTTCAATAACCTTTGTCCCTCTCGCACGCGATACTCTCTGACGTATCTTGAGAAGCTCATTTTGAACTCAGAGTTGATCAACTCTGACAACTGATGGCTACTCAACTGCACAACTTCTGCCAAGGTCGCGAGGCTCAACTCTTCGTCTTGAAAGATCTTGTCCCGCTCCATAAGGTCGTTTAAGCGCCGTTTCTTTTCTAACACATCAACAGCCTTCAGAGTCGACGCGGTATAGCCAAGCTTCGCCGCTTCCGCAAGATCGGTGAGCAGATGTGGAAAACTCAATAGAGTGCCCACCACCAAAATCAACGCCAGTCCAATACCCAACGCGTAGGAATAGTAGAAATAACCGGCATCCATATAAGGCAGCGAAAAGCCCAGAATCAGCACGCAGATCGCCATGACTGTAAACAGGCATAGAAAAAACAACTCAAAGGCCGATCGAGTACGCGTGCCTCGCAGGTTGTAGATCACTTGGGTTAACCACAGGCTGTAGCCCGTACCAATGCAAAACAGGATCGAGATCGATACAGCCATGTTCGGTATGAACATGAGTAACACCGGTGCAATGTGTAGCAACATTGACCACGTAAATTTGGTTTCTTCAAAGAGGATCGATCTCGAGAACAGGTAGAACATGGATGGGGTCAAGAACAGCCAGAACCGATAGTAAAAAAAGTCAACGGGTCGATTTGGCTATTGATGTAATCCAGATGACCCAGCTGTAAACCCGCAAGACCCAGGAGCAACAAGGCGGCTGTGACAAGCGCACGAGGTGATTTGTTGACGTTGTGCAAAAAGAACACATAGGTGGTGTACAGAACAAACACAGCGATGACGGAGAAGCCGATGGTTAGCGTCGTTAGGAGATTCATTTAACGAGGTTTGTAACGATGTACTTTAGGTCTCTGTGCACAAGACTCAGTTTTCTTAGCAGAGTCGACTGCGTTAAATCATTCTGAAGACTTGAACCAGCACTGACAAGGTAAACAGCGCCTCATAATCGTCAGTTACAAATGCGTTCGAAGGGGTAGTATCCTCTTCTTAAACATTGCAGCCAATTCGGAGTTCCGCCTCTCAATGCTTAGCCTATCTATTCGATCCCCCTTTTCGCCTCGTACGATCTTGGCTTTGCTGACTGGAGTGTTTTTTCTCGGACAAGGAGTTCAGAGCCTGGCGGTAGACTATTCCGCACCTGTCGGCAAAAACTACCCGAAAATGGTGCTGTGGGGCGACACGCACCTACACACCAGGAACTCAGCTGATGCGTATTCACTCGGGAACATGAACCTGACACCAGCCGATGCCTATCGCTTTGCCCAAGGTCAGCAGCTGACCGCCCACAATGGGATGAACGTGCAGCTGCGTCGGCCGCTAGATTTTCTGGTCGTCGCCGACCACGCCGAGTATCTCGGCGGCTACTACCGCTTTAACGTCAATGACCCATTGGTTGTAAACACCAAGGCAGGTGAACAATGGTCGCAATATCTCGCTGAAGGCAATGCAATCAAGCTCATAGGCGCGTTTACCGCGAGTATGCGGGACCCGGAGAATAACTATCCATTTCCGGAACACACGCGAAAAACCATTTGGCAGGAGGTCGCTCAAACCTCTGATGAATACAACCAAACCGGACGGTTTACTGCCCTTACAGGATATGAGTGGACCTCAATTCTCAATGGCAACAACTTACACCGTGTAGTCATCTACAAAGACAGTGCTGACAAGGTCGGTGCATTACCTCCCTTCTCTGGCCAAGACAGTTTGGATCCCCGAGATCTGTGGCAAGCATTAGCTAATTATGAAGAGGTCACTGGCGGTGAGGTGCTGGCCATTGCACACAACGGTAATCTTTCAAATGGCATGATGTTTCCTGAGAAAACCATAGACGGCAAACCTATTACGGCCGAGTACGCCAAAACCCGAGCCCGGTGGGAGCCTTTGTACGAAGTGACTCAGGTAAAGGGCGACGGTGAAGCACACCCTTTTCTATCCCCTAACGACGAGTTCGCGGATTATGAAAACTGGGATTGGGACAACATCGGCCGCACTCAAGAGAAAGAAGACTGGATGCTCGAACATGAGTACGCACGTGGCGCGCTGAAACTCGGCCTCCAATTCGAAGAAAGCCTCGGGGCGAACCCCTACAAATTCGGCATGATCGGCAGTACCGACGGTCACAACAGCATCTCTACGACTCAGGAAGATAACTTCTTCGGTAAGTTCCCCGAGTCGGAGCCAGCGGTTGAGCGCACGCAAAATTCTATGGCCAACAATCGCCTCTGGCAGAACTGGCGGATCGTTTCATCAGGCTATGCAGCTGTCTGGGCACAAGAGAATACCCGCGCATCTATATTTGATGCCATGAAGAGACGTGAGGCTTACGCTACGACTGGCTCCAGAATCACGGTGCGCTTTTTTGGTGGATGGACGTTTTCTAGCGCAGACATCCAATCGCCAAACTATCTCGATATCGGTTATGCAGATGGGGTACCCATGGGTGGTGACTTAGACAGTGCGTCGAAAGATCAAGCACCCCGTTTCATGGTCATGGCTTCAAAGGATGCGGACGGACCGAATCTCGACCGTATACAGATAGTAAAAGGTTGGACCGATGCGGAGGGCGAGCATCACGAGGCCGTCTATGACGTGGCTTGGTCTGGTGATCGAGTTCCTGATCCACAGACCGGAAAACTACCCTCAGTTGGTTCAACTGTGAACGTCGAAAAAGCCAGCTATACAAATGCAATTGGCGCCGCACAGCTGGAGACTGTTTGGCAGGACCCCGATTTCGATCATACGCAACGGGCTTTCTACTACGTTAGAGTTCTAGAAATCCCCCGCCCTCGATGGACGGCCTATGATGCTGCGTATTTCGATCTGGAGTTGCCTAAGGAAGTGCCGATGGTGATCCAAGACCGAGCCTACACATCGCCCATTTGGTACACGCCCTGAACTTATATACGAGCTGAATCAAATATGGTTCGCATTACTGATCTTCCAGACTACGAACAAGCACACCTGCTTAGCAAGAACATGCCACCGCTGGGTCCAGCCTGCTGGACCAAAATAAACAAGCCACTCAACCAATTCCGAATCGCGTTGGTCACCACAGCGGGTCTGCACTCTCGCGACGACGCTAACTTTGGATTCACAGACGCAACATTTCGCCCTATTCCTGACGACGAGAATCCCAACAACCTTGTCATGTCGCACAGTTCAGTTAACTTTGACCGCACCGGGTTCGCGGAAGACGTCAACCTGGTCTTCCCGACCGATCGCTTTCACGAGCTGGTCAAGTCCAACACCATCGGCTCTCTCGCGAGTATTCACTACAGCTTTATGGGAGCAGGACTCTTACCGGAGCAGTACGAACAGAGTGCCAGCCAGGTAGCGGGGTTACTTAAGAAGGATCTGGTAGATGCGGTCTTTCTGACACCTGTATGACCTAATTGCACACGCACCGTGAGTGCAATCAGTTATTACCTTGAACGCGAAGGCATCATGACAACGGGGATCAGCTTAGTCCGCGAGAACTCCGTCAGCATGCAACCACCGCGAGCACTTTGGGTACCCTTCCCTTTGGGTCGCCCGTTGGGCGTCCCCAATGATCCGGCATTCCAACATCGTGTGATTTCCGCAGCCCTCGATCTGCTGGCTCAGGCGACGGGACCCGTACTCGTGGGCTATCCTGAAGATGCACCCGTCGTCGGCGCTGATGCTGCAACCGCCTGCCCTGTGACATTTGCGAAACCCAACGCAGGTGACACTTGGCGGGGGCGTCTTGACCAGGAACTTACACAGCTTACCCCATGGCACGATCTGAGCCGTAAGCGGCGCGGAGGTCGTACACTCACGGGACTGTCAGAGTATTCAGTTGCAGAGAACTTCAACAAACTAGGTGAAATGCTCGACACAGGTCAGGTGCCGAACAGTGAGTTTCGTTGGCTAAAGTATGCGATCGAAGACGCCAAGGCGTTTTACTTTGAAGCATTCACAGCGCAACCCGGCGCTTACGCACATGACGAGCTGGACAAGATGCTATGGCAAGATACTCAATTAGGTAGTGCGTTACGCACCTGCTACCAGATTTTGTACAGTAACCCACAGACTCGCGCTTTCGCGGGAATTGTAGCGCCACGTCATGCCATCGAGGCTCCATCCCTCGAGCCACCGGACACGACACCACCAGGAGGTAGCACTTGATCACAGTTTCAGCCATCAACACTGACTTTGTAGCTGATATCGGTGACGTTAATGTCGCCTCTCTTAACGATGAAACTTTCTCTGGCATCTACCAAGCGTGGTTACAGTACGGTGTATTGAGAATTCGCAATCAACAAGTCGACGAAGATGGACTGCAGAGATTCAGCGCTCGCTTTGGTCCGCTCGAGGAAGCGCCGTTTGGTCGTATGCCGGAAGCTGAACGAAAGAAAATCAAAAACCGCTATGTCACACAGCTTTCTAACATCATCGTCGATGGGAAACCGATCGGTGGCCTAGGAAACTCCGAAGCGTCCTGGCATTCGGATATGACCTATGTCGCTAATCCACCCCCGGCCAGTATTTTGCTAAGCCTTGAGATCCCAAGACAAGGCGGAGAAACCTATTTCGCAGACCAGTCAGCCGCTCTTTCTGCCTTACCGGCATCTTTGCGCAAACGCGCTGAAACGCTGACCATCAAACACAACGCTGCACACACCAGCATCGGCAAACTTCGCCCCGGGTTCGACGCATTCGAAGATCCTAGAGAAGCACCAGGTGCCGCGCACCCCATCATTAGGCAGCATGAAGAAACAGGTAGACCTGCCTTGTACCTAGGCCGCCGCGAATGGGCGTATATTCCTGGCTTACCCCTCGATGAAAGTGAAAGCCTGCTGGATGAACTGTGGTCCTACGCCGCCCTTCCTGAAAACGTTTGGCAGCAGCAGTGGCAAGTTAATGACATCATCATTTGGGACAATCGACGGGTCCTTCACCGTCGGGATGCCTTTGACCAAAGTGAACGGCGTCTCATGAAGCGCTGCCAAGTGCTTTCAAAGGCTGCTGAACCCGCCTAGGTCGCCGAACGGGTGCCTAAAGGCGCAAATAATTGTGAGCCTTAGAAAATACTATGGGTATTATCTAGTGCTCGGACCTTCTAAAAAGTCCCAGACCAAATAGTAACTGGAGGTGTTATGCGGGCTGCCGTGGTTAGAGAACATGGGGATATCACGAATATCCTGATTGAGAATGATTTTCCAGAGCCAGAGCTTGAACGCGGTTGGGTCCGGGTTGCTGTTAAAGCGACATCCCTAAATTTCCACGACATTTTCAGCAGACGCGGTATGCCAGGTATCAAACTACCACTACCACTAGTCATTGGCTCTGACATTGCCGGTGAAGTTGTGGAAGTGGCTGATGGTGTAAGCAACGTGAGCACCGGAGATCGCGTGCTCATAGATCCGATCAACTTCGAGCGCGGTATGATTGGGGAGCGCTGGAACGGTGGCAGGGCTGAATACTGTGTCGCGGATGCACGCCAGATTGTGCCGCTTCCGGAAAGCGTCGATTATGAGGCTGCGGCGTGCATTCCTCTCGCCTACGCAACAGCCCACCGCATGATGGTGACACGGGGGCAAGTAAAAGCTGATGATACCGTGTTGGTGATGGGCGCCAGCGGCGGCGTTGGCACCGCCTGTGTGTTACTTGCAAAGCGTGTCGGCGCAACGGTAATCAGCTGTGCTTCTAGCGAGGACAAGCTAAAACGTCTGAGCGAACTTGGCTCAGACCACGGCATCAACTACGTAGACCAAGACATGCGTAAGGCGACTTGGGATATCGTCGGCAAACCACGCATCGCCGGAGGGGGAGGCGTAGATCTCCTTGTTAACTCTACAGGCGGTGGCACCTGGCTCGATTCAACCAGGTGCATGAGCAAGGGCGGACGTCTGGTGACTTGCGGGGCAACCGCTGGATTCGAAGATCAGATCGACATTCGCTATGTGTGGACCTACGAGCACACGCTGCTCGGATCTAACGGGTGGCATCGTAGTGACATCATTTCCATGCTTGACTATGCAGCGGACGGAAGTCTGCTTCCGGTTATCGATAAAGTCCTGCCGTTAGAGGAAGTGCACGAAGCAGAACGCTTAATGGAAGATCGCGAAGTCTTCGGCAAGATCGTGATTCAACCATGAATCCTCCAAGCCTGAATCCTCCGACCAAGAATTTGGGTAGCTTGTTGGACGGTGATCCGAATCGAGTTGCGCTGATCGACTTGACCGATGGAGCACAATATACCTATGCAGAATTGGACCACCTCATCTCAAGTGCTGACATATCGGTTGCATCTGGCGAACGAATTGGTTTGTTAGGCTCCAATTCAGCAGCGTTCATGGTGACGTTCTCCGCCATCATGCGCCAGGGAGGTGTAGCGGTTCCCATCAATACCAAGTTCCCTGCTGACACCATTAGTCACGTGATCAAGGACGCTGAACTGAGCAGCTTATGGTGCGATGCAGAGTTGCACCCGAATGTGTCAGCAGACATTCCAATCCGGGAGTTTACAATCTCCGGCTCTAACACGTCACAGAGTACAACTGTTGTACCTGGTGTCGGGCAACCAGGATTGGTGTTGTACACATCAGGCTCAACCGGCACACCCAAAGGTGTATTGCTATCGCACGACAGCCAGTGGGCGATGGTGTCACGCATGAAAGGACCTGTGGAGGGTGCGACTGGTATTATTGCGGCTCCCCTATATCACATGAATGGACTCTTATTCTTCTGGATGCTGCTCGCAGCTGGCGGCACAGTGGTCTTGATGCCACGCTTTTCCGCCGCTGATTACCTGCAAGCCATCAATGATCACCAAGTGAACATCATCACCGGTGTACCGACCATGCTGTCGCTAATGCTGAAAGAACAAAAGTTGATCAATGAGCTCGATCTCGATTCGGTCGCTGCCATTTCGGTCGGTTCTGCACCACTCTCCGAGACCCTGATAGAACAAGTTCGCGGGGTGTTTCGCAAGGCGCGGATCGCGAACGGCTATGGGACGACAGAGGCTGGCGCTGGGATGTTTGGTGCCCACCCAGACGGGATCCCCGTACCTCCTTTATCTCTGGGGCACCCTCAGTCACATGTCGAAATCCGGCTGGTCGGTGGCGCAAGTGAAGGCGTCCTCGAAGTCAGAACCCCTGCCGCCATGAACGGTTATCTGAACCTACCCGCGAAAACCGCGGAGAAGATGGACGATGAGGGATGGATCAACACCGGCGACATCATGCGTCGCGACGAGGATGGCTTCTTCTACTTCGTAGGGCGAGACGATGACATGTTCAACTGCGGGGGTGAGAATATCTATCCAGGCGAAGTTGAACGAATTTTGGAAACTGACGCACGAATTGCAGAGAGTTGTGTCGTACCGGTCGCGGACGAGACCAAGGGTCAGAAACCTGTAGCGTTTATCGTTGTTGCAGTAGGTGCCACTGTGACTGAACAAGAAATCAAAGACATTGCTCTTGCGAAAGCGCCCGCGTATATGCACCCAAGGGCAGTCTACTTTGTGGAATCGATGCCTTTGGCGGGTACGAACAAGATCGACAGAAAAGTCTTAGCCACCCTGGCTGCCGAACGTGCCTCGTCCAACAGCAAGTAACTGATGCTCGTCATTATAAACATCCACATCGACTACGCCGACAGTCTTACCAACCCTGCGAACCGAAGCCGTGGCTGTAAGGTCAGTGTTGTACGCGGGCTTTAGATAGTCTGTACGGAAATTGATCGTCGGCGAACCTTGGCCGATGATCATGATAAGACCGAAGCACCCTGCTGTATCAATCAACGCCGCAATTGGTCCACCATGCCATTGACCCGTGTCGGCTGCCCGTTCAAATTCGGGTCTCAAGGGCATTGTCATGGTGAGCGTTGCAGTTTCATGATCAGCTTCCGTAATGCGCATACCCGCCCAGTGAATGAAGGGTGAAGCATCCATATAACGTTGCAGAGCTTCTGCATCCATACTCATTGCGTTAGCGCATCTTGATGTTTGCAGTTTCTTCGGTACTGGCTAGCGTCACGGTGCCGCGAGTACTTTCTATGACAACAGCCAGCGCCGGCGCACCATCTTCGACGACTAGGTCCAGCCCGATGGCTGTCAGAACTCCAGACAGGTCAGGTGCATTTGAGGTCGTAATAGAAAGCGACTGAAATTCTCCCGCAACCGGATTGGTATCTTTTGGATTAGCACAATCTAGCCAATCGATGAAGAAAGGCATACGCGTCCCGTGCGCAGAGCCTAGTGGGAATAAGAGTTCCCAGACCAACACTTCACCCGTCTGGGTTTTACGCTGTGTCACACTAGGACCATGCGTCTCTAGACCAGTCTCATTCACGCCCACCGCAATCGATTTCAAGTCGCCCTCAGCAGCCCACGTTACAAGGCCCCCAGCACTCAGGTTGGCAAATTTCTCCCCCGATGTGCCCTCGTAGGATTGCGCTGGGTCAGGCGCTATGATCTCAAGGTAGGTTGAACCCAACGACATCAAGGCGTTGCGAGTACCCAGGCCAACATGTTCACCACCATATGCTGCTTGAACGCCGAACGTATCAGCTGCCCACTGCATCCCTTCGTCCAGTGATGGCACCGCGTACATGAAGTGATCAATTCGTGAGTTCATTTTGTTCCCCTGCGAGTTTCGCAATAAAGTCTGGGCGTTAGCCCGGTGGAATGCAAACTCGCTGAACTAGCTCGATGACGCCCTGAGATTCGCTGGGAAGAACGACAAGGCAAAGCTCTAGGCATTTGGCGAATGAAAGTACTCCGATACCCGGTCTAGGCTGCAAGGAATCAGAATTTTTACCATTTTTTTGTCACACCTGATCGATTCGACGGTACTTAGATTTAACAGTACTATCGGAGTGAACCATGAGCCAACTTGACCTCGCGCTAATATCCTACGTCGAAGCCGCCCAGCGCGGTGACCAATCCGCTTTTTCGACATTGATCCTCAAGACCCAAAATACCGTCCACAGCATCGCTCAAAGTATCGTCCATGACTTGGATAGCTGCGAAGACGTCGCACAACAAGTTTATATCGCCACTTGGCAAGGCATAGACAAACTCAAGAATCCCGCGAGCTTTTTACCTTGGCTACGTCAAACCACCCGGTTTACGGCGTACAATTTTTTGCGCAACAACAAAAACGCGGGCCGCGTCCCAACGGAGCACGCAGAAGCACTCCTGGCCCAGATAGCTGATCCTCAAGAAGTGCATGATGTTAGCTTGGAACGTGAACAACAAACGCGGCTGATTGCCAACTTTGTGAGTGATTTACCGACGGAAAGCAGGGAAATTGTCCTGCTGTACTACAGAGAGGATCAATCAACCAAACAGGTAGCGAGTTTACTCGGTATTACCGATGTCAATGTGCGAAAAAAGTTGTCCCGTATTCGGGCAACTTTAAGAGATGACGTCCTGCAGAAATACGGCGATGTCATTCTGCACACCGCACCACCGGTTAGCTTTGGTGGCATCGTTCTGGCCTCCCTCACAGCCAGCCCTAAGGTCGCAGCTGCAACCACCGGCTCAGTGGCTGCCAAAGTCGCCATCACGGCAGGAAAAATCGGCACAGGATTTGCCGCTGGGGCACTGGGTAGTTTGATCGGCATTATCGCCAGTATCTTTGCTATTCGTCATACATCACGTTTGGAAGAGCACAAACTATCAGACCAACTGTTGGTCCGGCGTTACAACTTCTACAAACAATTAGCCCAAGCAGCAGCCATCATTTTCGGTCTCGCCATGCCCTTTGTCGCCGTCTCGAGCAACGGTGCCCTACTGCCAACGGTGACAACCATCGCTTTTGTCTTCACGTTGGTATTCAGTCTATGGCGTATGCGAACCACCATTTGGGAGCAACAACGGAGGGACGGCAGCTATGATGAAGCAGCCGCACGCCGCGAACGGTTTGGGCTATATATAGGTGCCACTGTCGGCGGATTAGGTGGTTTCGCTGGACTCGTGCTCGGCTTGTATTTTTCAGGTCGCATCTAGACTGTTTCTTTTCTTGTTAGACTGTTTGTTGAGCATTACGATCTAGTCGTAGTCGGCGGCAAGACGAGCGGTTTGGCGGCTCTACTTGTCATGGCGAGTCTAAGAGAATTACAGCCAGTCATTGTGCCTTTCTTGTTACAACAACTTGATACCGCACCTGTCCCCAGATGAGTCAACCTCAAAATGAAGCAACTGAGCCATGGTGTGAGAGCGCCTTTTCTGTGTACGCGAATGTGTTATTAGACAACGGTCGAGCTTTTTCCCAGTTAGGTGTCGAATTCACGCAATGTCCAAACGATGTGTTCCAGTAGGTCTGTGCCGCACCCACGATGACTACCCGCCCGTTGGTTGGCCCACCAGTTTTGAGTCGCCTTTGTACTCGATTTTGAAATTGAACAGCGCATAAAGGTAGGAAATCACGGGGCTCGCGATGTTGAATATACAAAAAATAAGATAGTCACCAGTGGCTACACCAAGTGTGGCAGCCATAAATGCACCACAAGTGTTCCAAGGTACGAGCACAGAAGTAACCGTGCCGAAGTCCTCGAGCACCCGCGACAAGTTCTTAGTCTTGAGATTCTTCTCTTCGAAGATGTCAGCATACATTCTCGATGGCAGCGCGATCGCAAGATATTGATCGCTAGTGACCAAGTTCGCGGCGAGTGATGTCATTCCCGCTCTTCGCATAAGCCCACCGACAGAGTTTACACCTGTCATCAGGTAGCGAACCAGCGTGCTCAGCGCACCAGACTTTTCCATCATGCCACCGAAGAACATGGCCGAAATAATGAGCCAGATGGTATTTAGCATGCTTTCCATGCCACCACGGGAGAGCAGGTCATCTAGTACAGGATTACCAGTATTGGCGGTGTAACCGTTTGCCGCCACACGCCAGATTGTTTCGAGGGCATTTCCGGTTTGACCAAAGATTTGGGGCTGCATCACGGCTGCAATTACTGCACCAGTAGCTGCACCAATTGAAAGAGAGACAAAAGCCGGTTTCTGAAATCCAGCAAGTATTAGAGTGACGACAAGCGGCAACATTACAATCGGGTTTAGATTGTAATTTTCCAGGATCGCCCTTGAAACACTGTCAATTCGTGACTGATCGATTTCAGGAGCTGATGTTAACGAGAAATAACCGAAGACAACCAATGCGATCAGTATCGCAGGAACTGTTGTCCAGAGTAGAAAGCGTATGTGCTCAAAGAGTTCCGTTGCGGTCACCGCGGCAGCAAGATTCGTAGTATCAGAAAGGGGCGATAACTTGTCACCGAAGTAAGCCCCTGAAATCACCGCTCCGGCAGTTACTTCGACTGAGAGCCCCGAAGCTGACGCAATACCCACCAGAGACAAACCAACAGTTCCCGCTGTTGTCCAAGAGCTACCAATAGAAATTGCCACAATCGCACTAAGCAACACCGCTGCTATGTAAAAGATCTCTGGAGCCAGCAGCTGGAGTCCATAGTAGGTAATGTAAGGAATAGTCCCGGCAAGCATCCAAAGCCCGATAAGCGTGCCGACCATGAGCACGATAAAAATCGCAGGCAGCGTGAGCTGGATCGATTTGGCAGCACCCGTTTCTAGCGATTTCCAGCTGTGTCCATTGAGCACGCCTACTCCGCCTGCGAGGACCCCAGCAATGATCAACGCAACTTGTGCGGGTCCACCTGTTGTCCCGTCGCCGAAGAGGTAAATAGATCCACCGAGCATTACCACTAGAGCCAATAGTGGCATGACAGCCATGGCTGTCATTGGCGAGCGAATATGATTATCGGAGTTCGTCATATAGAAACTTCTATCGGCTTGTTCGTAGAGGAATGTCACTTGCCCGAACCGAACGCAGCCCACCCCCATACCTTGAGACGATAAGCCATCGGCAATTCCGTGGCTATAACAGCGTAGACAAGCTTCATGTTGGCTGTAGCAAAGTCTGCCCCGTTAAACGGCGTAGGATTTACGCAGCGTAACCGGCACAATGAAGCCTTCTTTGGGAGGAGAACCAACATGAACGTATGCGCACGGCTATTAGCTGGCTTAACTCTGACCGTTTCCTCAATGACGGTATTCGCAGCAGACAAATGTCACGACCTGTACTGAATGACGGACGTTTCCTGGGCGGTCGAGCCTGGTTTTGTCATGCCCGCGACCGAAAACACGCCTGAACATTGTCGTTTGCGCGGGGTGGTCAATAGAGCCATCCGAGTTGAGGTGCGTCTACCAACTGAAGGTTGGAATGGGCGAATTATGTTTTCCACCGTGGGCGGCGGTGCCGGATCGATCGGTGATACGACTTCGTTATTGGATCGCGGCTTCGCGATGGCATCAACTGATACAGGTCACGAAGGGCAGACCATGGATTTTTTGATCCAGCCAGAGGCAATGGTTGACTACGCTTATCGGGGTGTTCACCTCGCCACGGTGTTTGCCAAATCAGTTATCGAACGGTACTACGGCAACGAGATCAGCTACAGCTACTTGAGCGGTTGTTCCAATGGCGGCCGGGCGGCTTTGATGGAAGCGCTGCGCTTTCCCGATGACTACGACGGGATCATCGCTGGTGCGCCCGCATTTCAATTCGCTGAATTTGCTTCTTGGATGATCGGTGGTACCTCGCAGCAAGCCAAACACCCGCTTAACGTTGAATCCATGGAGGTGCTGGATACCAATTCACGCCGTGCCTGTGATGAACTGGACGGAGTTAAAGATGGCGTGATCAATGATCCACGCCAGTGCACTCAAGAGATTTTGCAACTGGACCAATTGGTCTGCGCGACGGGACAAGAAGAAAACTGCCTGACGCCAGGACAGGTTGAAACCGCTAGGTATATGTACACCGATCAAACAGATAGTAGTGGCAAAGTGGTCTCTCCCGGCGTACTCCCCGGCGCTGAGGCTGCTGGCGATTGGGAGTTTTGGATGCTGAGAAATAACCTCCTCGGTTCTGAGTCTCTGATTGGCGGCATGGCAAGCACGTTGGCCGCATTGATGCGCCATGAACCCGGTTTTGACATTGAAAATTTCGATCCGAATAACGACCGCGCCAAACTCGCTCCAGCGCTAGCAGTGACGGATGTGCAAAGTGCGGACTTAACTGAATTTCAAGCCCGCGGTGGCAAGCTTTTGATGTACCAAGGCTGGAATGACTACCCACTACGACCCCAGCGTGCCATCGCCTATCTAGAAGAGGCTGAAGGACATCATGGCGGACGTGAGAAGACAGCCGATTTCTTGCGGCTATTTATGGTACCTGGCATGGTCCATTGTGCAGCAGGACCTGGCGCCTGGGTCGCTGATTACGTTGAACCACTTGTCGAATGGCGAGAAAACGGCCAAGCACCTGATCGCATTGAGGCGAAGGTCGGTCTTAAGAAATTCACAATGGATCCTAACGCGGTTTCAGTGCCTTCCAAAAACGATTTCACCAGACCGCTTTGCGCCTATCCTGCTTTAGCTCAATACGATGGCAGCGGCGATCAACGTAAGTCTGAGAACTTCGACTGCCGTTAATGGGGCAATACCCGGACGCGGATAGAACGATATTGAGCTAGGCAATAGGACCATGCGTTGGTGGTGGAAGTCTCTAATCAGCCTTGCTGTACTCGGCACCGTGGTTGCGCTCTCAGCAGCATGGTATCTGAGTGGTCGCGACGCACGTGAGCCTTCCCGTATGACCTTCTTCGAACAGTGCGCAAGTTGTCACGGCCAGGACTTGGCCGGCAAAGAGAGTGATACCTCTCTACTGGCGCCATTGCGCTACGGTGATAGCACAGAACAGCTCATTCACAGTATTCGCAATCGCCATGTCTCGCCAGACGTGACCGCTGTACTGAGCGAGCCGATGACCAAGGCGTTGGCACTTTATATCAGCGAACAACGGCAAGAGATCCCGTCCATCGGCGGCTCCCACACTCGCACGCTGCCCCAAGGTTTAGTCAGCACGGATCACCACGATTTCCGGGTTGAGCTTGTAGCAGAACTGTCCAGCGGACCTTATTCGATTGCTCCTTTGCCAGATGGGCGGATCCTCCTCAGCGAGAAAGTCCGTGGACTCTCGATTATCGACCATCAAGGTCAACAGAGTCAGCTAATCGAAGGAGCGCCTAAAGTTTGGTCGGAACTCATCCAGTTACGCGGCAGCTACATCGGACTAGGCATGATGCTGGATGTCGAGCTTCATCCGCACTACGAGGACAATGGATGGATCTATCTATCTCACAGTGATCGCTGTCAATTTGACTGCGGTTCGATCTGGCCGGTGTCGATGGTGCGCGTGGTGCGAGGTCGGATCAGCGAAGGTAGATGGACAGATCAAGAGATTATTTGGTCTGTGCACAAAGACAACTACACAGTCGTACCTGATGGAGTCGCTGCGGGACGCCTAGCATTCGACAAGCAGGGCTTTATCTATATCACGGTCGGTGGCAAAAGCACCTACGACAACTTGCATGTTATGGATACTCCCTACGGCAAAATACACCGAGTCCGAGATGACGGGCAGGTACCCGAGGACAATCCGTTCTGGAAGCCGACTAGGGAACGATCAGTATCGTCCTCTCGACAAAGTGTTTGGAGTTTTGGGCATCGCACTACCCAAGGGCTGGCGGCCCACCCCCTAACAGGATATATCTGGGGCACAGAAATGGGGCCACGGGGCGGGGACGAGGTCAATCGGATTACCAGGGGAGGCAACTACGGTTGGCCACTCTACACCAATGGATTGGACTATAACGCCGAACCTATCACGATCGGTCGGGAACTAGGACTCGACTTCCCGCTCACAGCAACAATTCCCCCAACAGTGGATTTTACTCCCGCCCCCTCACTGTCAAATTTCACGTTTCATCACGGAGATCGATTTCCTAAGTGGGGTAATGACTTGTTAGTTGGTAGTCTGAGAGCCCAAACCCTGTATCGAATCCGTATTGACGATGGTGAGGCCGTGGAGCTCGAAAAGCTCCTCACCAAGTTAGGACGAATTCGCGATGTAGAGATGGGTTTTGATGGCCTCGTCTATGTTCTGCTCGAACACGATGATACTGGCTCGTTAGTCAGGCTAATCCCTGGATAACAGTTACCAGCTCTGGCCACCCATCCAGTCAGTCCACAATTGCCTGATACGTCAGTAACTGCATCATCTCACGTATGGGATACGTACCATCTGGCAGAAGCTGCGTGTGTACAACGCCGACAACTTCTTCCTCGAGATCAACCCACATGTGCGTTGATGCGGCGCCACCCCAACTGAATGTGCCTTTCGAGACAGGGAGTTCCTGCCGTGGCAGGGTTCGTGACAACCGATCCAGTTAGACCAAATCCAACGCCCCAAGCCCGGTAGCCACCTCCTAACATGCTGAACAACGACGTAAGTGGATCATCAGGAAACCCTGGTGTTAGGTGATTAGACATCATGAATTCAACAGTTTTACTACCCAAATAGCGTTTGCCGTCAAGCTCACCTCGGTTAGCGAGCATCTGAGCAAATCGAAAGTAGTCGCCAACGGTTCCAACTAGACCCGAACCACCCATCTCCAACTTCGGCAGCCTACTGTAGGGACTTTTAGCCGGATCATCGAGGAGCACCATACCACTCTCCGGCGTTGGGGAATAATTCGCAGCGAAACGAGCCAATTTATCGGCGGGAACATAGAAGTCCGTGTCGTTCATACCGAGTGGGAGAAATAGACGCTCTCGAAGGAACTCTCTGAATGACTGTCCAGAAACAACTTCGACCAACCGTCCTAGCACATCCATGCCAACGCTATAGTTCCATTGCGTCCCCGGTTCTGCGACCAGCGGTTGTTGCGCCAGTGCTTCGCTCCAACTCTTGAGATCAGGGAGGTTGCTTTCCGGTGCGGATCCCCCGACCCCCGCGGCAACGTACATCTTGCCAACTGGTGTGGGGAAAAAACTGTAGGTCAAGCCAGACGTATGCGTTAGTAATTGCTGGATGGTAATACTGGTTTTCGCAGGCACGGTCTCAACTTTTCCATCGACAGTCCCTGCGTAAACTTGCATGTTAGCGAACTCAGGCAGGTACTTACTGACGGGATCGGTTAAAAGAAAGTGGCCTTCCTCGAACAGCAGCATGATTGCTGCACCGGTAACGGGTTTACTCTGGGAGTAGAGGCGGAAAATGGTGTCCTTTTCCATGGGTGCCCCAGTCGCCACATTGCGAAGACCTTGCGCTTCGAAATGCACGACCTTGCCTTTACGAGCAACCAGACTCACCGTCCCAGGGATGTTACCTGCCTCGATAAACTTACTTAGGCCAGGCTTGATCCGTTGCAGTCTGTCAGATGACATGCCTACCGACTCTGCTTTGGCTACTTTTACCCGACTCGTGTCTGCCCAGCCCGTAGACCCCACCGCACTGCTTATTAGCATCGCCGCTATGGCTAATCGATTGATCATCTATTGTCCCTATAAGTTTTATTTTTCGACCCGGCTATGGCTAGAATACAGAGCTTCGCGACCACACAAAAATGATTAAGTCGGCCCACTAGACAAGCGCCTCGTAAGTCATTTTCTCGAAGCGGGTGGCAAGATCAGCCGTCGGCAAAAACTGATAACCAAAAACGTGGGTAAAGAACATACCCCACAAATCTTCATCAGGGTCGACGAAGAAGTATGTTCCTGCTGCGCCACCCCAGCCGAAGGTGCCACTCGAGCCTGGTGTGAATGATCCACCAATGGCTTTACGCACCGCATAACCAAGACCAAATCCGTACCCTGGTCCCGTGCCCAGATCGATATTACGCTCGCCGATGTGATTGGTCGTCATTAGCTCAACCGTCTTGCGTCCGAGAATACGGGTGCCATCAAGTTCACCGCCGTTCAGCAACATCTGTGCAAACCGAGCGTAGTCCCGCGGTGTTGACAACAAGCCACCAAAAAGGCCGTTGCCCGACATCAATTTGCGATTACTGCCAGCCGCTTTCTCAGCCGTCTCCGGTCGATCGCGCACAGCCAGTTTCCCCTCTTCATCCCAAGTATGATCTGTCACCAAGCGATCGCGTTTCTCCGCGGCACAATAGAAGTCTGTATCCTGCATCCCCAAAGGACCCAATACACGCTCTTGAAACAGATCGTCAAGGGCTTGTCCAGTCGCCCTTTCTAACAGAAGACTCAACACGTCGAAGTCTGATCCGTAGTTCCAAACAGCCCCCGGCTGGGCATGCAATGGCACATCAGCAAGTGCCAGCACCATCTCTTCATACGAACGTGACGGATCGTTGATCTTTTCATCCCCTGGCAAAAAACCAGCGCCATCCATGGCCGGGTGGTACTGATGCCAATAGGCAGAGGGTGTTCGACTCATTCCCGGCATACCGGATGTCATAGTCATCAGATCAAAGATCGTGACGTCTCTGTTCGCAGCAACGGTGCTCCCCATTTCTAGAGGCATCCCCTTGACGCGCTCGTCCGCTTGCGGATATGCAACCACCCGACGATTCTCAAACTCAGGTAGCCACTTGGTGATCGGGTCATCAAGAAACAAAACCCCTTCCTCAAACAGTGTCATGATCACGACCGAAGTCACGGGTTTGGATTGTGAGTACATGCGAAAAAGGCTATCCATGCCAAGCTCTGCCGGTCGATCCATATCCAGCTGACCAGCCACATGGGTGTGCACGACTTGCCCACCCCGGGCCACAACGGTTGCCACGCCAGGTACTTCTTGGGCCGCCACCGACGCGTCCATTTGCCGCGATATACGATCCAATCGCTCTGCTGACAGACCGACTTCCGCCGCATCGCTTAATGGTAGACCACCAAAATCACTCATAACCCTCTCCCCTCCTAAAATAATCACGTTGCCAGAAGATGACTGCGAGAAAAATCCCTGCAACGATCGTCGGCCCCAGAATCGCTGGGAGCCCAAGAACTTCACGCACACTGAGTAGTGCCACTAGGTTGTTGAGTATGAAGAGGCCGATGTAGCTAAGCGCCCAAAGTGGCCCCCACGGTTTTCTGTACCAGAGCGCAAACAAAAAGACACCTGGACCTATAAAATCCAAAAGAATGGGTACCACTGCCGCAAGTGGGCCGTAGACAAAAACGCCCATTACTGGCATGCCATTGCTGACCAAGTTTGGCAGATTCATGACCGCCCCGATGGCCCATAGTAAAAATACAATGGACAGTATCTTCAACGACAAAGGTATCGGCTTCCACCCTACTGACGTAGCTATTGGTCTTGCCTCCAGTAAAAGCCAGTTAGAAAAAGATTCGCTCAACATAAACCGGCGAAACGCTAGAAATCCTACCTTAATTATTGAGAAAAGGTAGAACTGCAAAAGGGCGCGTGTGCGGAGTAGAGCCTTTCATCAATTCTACCTTTGATCGTGTACTCGCTGCAGCGGCCAGAAAAATTACTTTCCTCGCGATGACAATCCCGGTGACCGAGCATCTGGTTCTGAATAGACTCACTCGAACGCTCTACGCATGTCTTGCATGCTGAATCCGGCCATCTCTTCCTTCGTGGGAAACGCACTCCCGCCATGGAAATGCCCTTCCGGAATCATCCATCCACGCACGAGTAAAGACGTGGGTTGACCGTCTTTAGTTAGATGTTCTGCAATCTCGAGTAGCGTCTCCCCTAGTGCGGTAGGCTCTTGGCCGTCTTCGCCAAATATCCTGGCAGTCAACGCTTCATGGTTCGGCGCTCCAGAACCGGGCTGCGAGGCGATCGCCTCGTGATAAAACGTCCGCAAATCGTCGGCAAGATGACGCACCAACAGTGGCATTTGGAATTGCCAATCAATACCTTCATCAGGCGAGTCAGCCACATTACCTGAATCAGCGATGCCACCAAGCGCTCGAGCCACCGCCTCAACTTGGTCAGGTGTTGCACCGGATGCCCCAAACAGCGTTCGCCCTCGCGCCGCACGAGTTTCGATCGACCAGGGCGCAAGCCGAGTTACCTCGGCCTGCAATCGCGCCGTATATGATTCGTCTGGAGTAGCCGGGAAGCTAACGGGGCAGGCCCACTCCCCTGGCTCCGACTCCTCTGGCGCCTCAATCGGATAGTCGGCGATGGTGGGTGCAGTCGCTGTCACGAGTATGTCAAAGGCCGCGCGCATCACATCTTTCTGAAACTCAGGATCATCGGCACTCCCCAATGGCCGACCCAATGCAAAAGGCACCCACAAAGCCCGAGGAGGAACTACGGCCTCGCTCTGCTCGCGTACTAAGCTAATTGATGTAGTCGCGACACCAGCCCGCTCTATGAAATTTGCTAAAGCGCCCACGGCGCCAGTACAAACAGGTCACACAGGCACCAACAGCGCCACATCGACTTCATCGTTCGCCAGCAATCGTCCAACCTCTTCACCCGCGTCCTTCAAAGCCTGATGATTTGGCTGAGCGCCCATGAATGAGTAGTGCCAGCGTGAAACACCACCGATCTCTCCATCATTTGCCATCTCACGCAATCGATCTAGCGGGAACCAGATATTCGGGTCTCTCTGAAAAGCGCTACGGTCAAAATTGGTACTTACATGTGACATCACCACGTCGGAGAAATCGATATCTCCAGGTAACAGTCGATAGTCAACCGCGCCAACGGTAAAACGGGCGTCAGTGCGGCGATGAAGTCCCGCGGTAGAGATGATGGCGATTTTAGATTCGGCTAGAGGTTTCGGCTTAATCCAGGGCGCTGGATCTACGGGTCGCATACCGTTAGCAACATGCCGCATATGTTCAGCCTCGACCTCATGAAGATCAGATAGACGTACCATTCAAGTCCTTCGTTATGGGGCGATTAAATAGTTGTGATAGCAGCTCGTTCGCATTCCGCTTGGCGTCTCACGACGTTCACCTATCTAGGGTATCGCGCCTTCGTGCGTAGGTGGAATGCGGCGCCGTTCGTGTCATTCAGAATCGAATTTTCACCAAAAATATTTTCTTTCTGAATAGCGAATTGCTTACGATTTTCAGCCAAAGGTGCTAGCTCGGAAGCTTTGGCCGTTGCTTTACGCAGCAACTCGTCCATTGACGCAACATCGTTAGCTACACCAGCCTCGCACGCATGGGGACCATCCCAACGTCTTGCTAATTGCACGGATTCGTAAAACACATGGGCTGGCAGCTTGTGACGAAACAGCGAAAGTTCTGCCGCTGGAATGATCATGCCAAGTTGAATTTCGTTTGCGCACATATAGCCGCGATCTTCACGCATAATTCTGTAGTCATGGCAGAGCGCAAACATAAAACCGGCGCCAAAAGCGTGCCCGTTTACTGCTGCGATCGTCGGGACCGAAAGAGTAATCATCCGACTCATAAATTCCATGAACAAAAATGAATTCGGATCCCCTGCCTCAGGGTAGTCGGCTGGGGAATTACGCCAATCTAGGTCCAACCCGTTGGAGTAGAACTTTTCGCTAGCACCAGTTGTAATCAACGCGGCAGCGCCGGTGCTCTGTTCTACTTCATCGAGAGCAACCATCAGCTCGTCAACCAGCGCCGTGTTCCATCTGTTTTCGCCTGCATTCATCGTCAAGGTGAATACGCTGCCTGTTTTCTGCAAATCAACGAGTGCCATGTCTTTCCCTATTAAAAACCATCAGTTTATGGACGATCGTCTTGGAAATTGAGTCACTATCCTGTCGACGATCCGATTCAGAGATAATACAACGAAAGCGCCTACACGAGTCCTAGCATTACAACGGCGCCGCTGATTCGTTTATACCAGTTACAATTTTTTCCTCGTCGCCCAACTATTTCCGTAAACTGTCGTTTTATTCACATAGTGAGATTGAAAGTGCAATTTGATGAAGTCTTCCTCGGGCGTCGGAGCATTCGAGGTTACAAACCAGACCCGGTGCCGAAAGCGCTGATAAAAGAAGTTCTCGCACTGGCAATGCGTTCACCTTCATCTATGAACACCCAACCGTGGAATTTCACCGTTGTCTCCGGTGAACCCTTAAACCGTATTCGCGCCGGTAACACAGAACGTAACCTCGCCGGTGTACCGCATTCGCGTGAGTTTCGCATCGGACAGCCCTTTGCCGGGCAACATCGCGACCGCCAAGTTGGTGTGGCCAAACAATTGTTCGCTGCAATGGACATCGCACGAGAAGACAAAGAAGGTCGCCAGGATTGGGTGCTGCGAGGTTTCCGCCAGTTTGATGCGCCGGTTTGCGTGATCATTACCTATGACCGCGAGCTGGCTGAAAGCGATGACACTCCGTTTGACTGCGGTGCAGTAACAACAGCACTGGTAAATGCGGCTTGGTCACGTGGCCTCGGTTGCGTGATCAACAGCCAAGGCATTATGCAGTCGCCGGTAGTTCGAGAGCATGCAGCCATCGCAGATGACCAGGTGATCATGAAAGCAGTCGCCTTAGGATGGCCGGATGAAGGTTTTCCTGCCAACGCTGTAGTGTCAGAACGAAAAAGCGTTGAAGAAGCTGCGCGCTTTTTAGGCTTTGACGACTGAACAACTTACTAAGGGTAACCGAGGGCAGAAGCCTAGTTACTCGTCGACGTCGAGTAATAAACAAGAAACCCTATTATGAATACCACAACGGACACGCCCGATCATCGTCGGGTCGAGATAACTACTGAGCCGGTAGAACTCTACAAGATCCTTAAATTCGAAGGCTTCGCCACCAGTGGTGGCGAAGCTAAAGCAGCTGTCGCGTCTGGCAGAGTCATGGTCAATGGCAAATCAGAGCTACAAAAACGCAAGAAGATCGTTTCCGGGGATACGATCGAGTTTAACAATGAGAAAATTTTGATCACATTTTCTCCAGTCACCACAACAACCACAGAGACCAAGACCCATGACGGCAAATGAGATCTTGCAACGTCTGCGGTTGATCTTGGATTTGAGCGACACACAGATGATTGCAACGTTCGCAGAGGGACAACAACAGGTCACAAAAACTCAGGTCAGCGCTTGGCTGCAAAAAGATGACGCCCCTGACTACCAGCTATGTGGCGATAAACTGTTCGCGAGTTTTTTAAATGGCCTGATCATCCAGAAACGGGGAAAACAAGATAGGCAACAACCACCTACAGAAGAAGAAATTAACAACAATGCGGTCTTCAGAAAGCTAAAGATCGCTTTCAATCTGCAAGCCGATGACATTCTCGGTTTGCTATCTTCAGCGGGCCAACAAATCAGCAAACACGAGCTATCAGCATTCTTTCGTCGTCCAGGACACAAGCATTATCGCGAATGTAAAGACCAAGTACTCATAGATTTTCTAACCGGCTTGCACAAGCATGGTTAGCCAGATCACTGGTGTTCCAATCCAATCTTCTATCTTTGCTCGGCTGCGCTAACGGTGGACTCGCAAACTGCCAAAGGACATCTTGCACAAATCGCTTTTAGTGTCACAGACCTGACGCGGACTCACGATTTCTATCACACAATTCTTGGATTCGAACCTGCTGGTGGAACCGATAGTTTTAAGGGTCCTATAACGTCCCAGGCGCAAGGACTTCCAGACGTTGTCGCGACGTGCTGGTGGATGGTCGATCAGAGAGACTTCATGCAACTGGAGCTCTTCAAATTTACAAGTCCGTCAGTGCGGCCAATAGCGGACGACTGGCGACCTTGTGATATCGGATACACCACAGTTGGTGTCCACGTCGTGGACTACAATGCGCTACTAGTGAGGTTAGCCCAGTCTGGGATTCCAACGTTATCGCCAGTGCTGGGAGAAAGCGGTTCGAGGCGGGTTTGCATTCAAGATCCTGAAGGGGTCTTGCTAGAGCTGATGGAGGATGATCCTCGCGATAACGATCAATTGACAAGAGAGCGATCCGAACTTGGTGTCGTGACAAGAAGCATTACAGCTTCGGTTCCAAGTTTGGAGGTCGCACAGCGCTTCTGGGTAGATACTCTTGGTCTCGAAGTTGTCGAAGACCAAACGCTACATCAGCCCGCCCACGAAACACTTTGGGACCTGGACGGTGCGCAAAGGCAGACATTGCTGCTGTCAGCCGATGACTTCTACATTGAGTTAGTGCAGTACGACTTGCCAAAAGGCAAGGCCTGGCCGGTGGATTACAGGATCAGTGATCAAGGCATATTGAATATAGCGTTAGGTTACCGAGAGATGGCGGACCTTCGACGCGTACACAGCCGAGTGCTTGCAGCGGGATACCGATGTAATAGCGATCTTCTGGAAATTGGCGGCGGAGGCTGTGTCTACTGTAATGATGATCAGGGCTTCTCCGTTGAGTTGTTGTGTAGCGATGGACCCAAGATGGATGAAGCGGTTGGTTTTCTGCCACGAGCTCAAGGCGTGCTGACCGCTGGCCGAGGTCTCGGCGGTAGCGAGACGCATAGATCCTAACCCTTTCTCTCTTCTCCTTTTCGTCGTAAGGACAAACCTCCTCAACGATCGTTATCCAGCGCCTTGAAATAAACCAACGGATCGGTGTAGTCGACACTGCCATAGAGAAAGTTCACTTTCTGAAACCCTAACAAACGCTGCAATCGTTCCGGTAACGCCAACCAGACCTCTCGGGGAATACCTATGTATTGATTCTCCTGTTGGCGCAGCCAAGAGAGATTAAAGTTCAGGTTGATCGAACGTCTACGCTGATTGGCCGTGGTGTTGCCACCGCCGCCATGCCATAACGCACCATCAAACACCAACAAAGATCCAGCAGGCATCTCCGCGTAATCGACCGCGACGTCCTGATCGACTGAGTGGGTCCATTTATGGCTACCTGGCACAAACCGTGTTGCGCCGTTTGCTTGAGTAAAATCATCGAGGGCGATAAGCGTGTTTGCGATAAAGGGTGGACGCGGTCTCGGTAGCGGGTAGTGTCCATCGTCCTGGTGCAACCCCTGAGGATCGACACCGGGGTCAGGGCACATGGCAGTTGCTACGGACAACTGAAACAAAGGACCTAACACCCCCTCAATGACTTTCAGTAGTAGTGGGTCCGTTGCAACTGCGTCTGCGGCACGGGTTTTTGCGAAAAGATTATGGACGTGAACGGCTTGGACGCCGCCATAGCCTGGTCGGTTGCGGCCATCGCCAAGCGAGCGGCTGGTGGTGCTTTCAAAAACCTCCGACATCGCAGCCTGCGTTGCATGCAATTGTTCTTCATTCAGGAAGTTCGGGAGAATGGCATAGCCATCATCCTGGACGGCTTGAACAGTCGAATTTACCCTGACTTCATCAGCATCACTCAGCTCAATATCGTGAGTAAGCGGCAATGGTGCCTTTAGTGAGGCCACACGCGCAGCTAACTCTTCTCGGTCTGACATCTCGGTGTCCTCGTTGGGATCCGTCTATCATACTGTGCCAATCGGCTTTTGATCCAATCTAGATTCCATAATGGCTTTTTAGACAGGTTAGTTCGCAGCCCGAGCAACAGCGAGCAAAAATCATTACCCCGCCAAACCCGATCTACCGATCTGTTGTCTTATTCAGACTGACACGAACACGAGGTAGCATTGCGCTTTAGCGTTACATTTTAGACAGGGGAAGATATGCCAGATTCAGAATTAGAAAAACTCGCTATGGCGAGTCATCGGCGACCGACGAACATTGCCCGCAACGCGGTTCGTCATCCGGCTGAGACGTTAGACTTCTTCGGTCTCAGACCCGATATGACCGTGCTTGAGATACTCCCGGCCCTAGGTTGGTATACTGAAATACTAGCGCCCTATCTCGCGGAACGAGGTTGTTTGTATGTGGCTCACTTTTCTCCGGATGGAATTTTGCCGTACATGTCCCAAGTGCTGGAGAGTTTTGAGAAACGCATGCGTCGTGAACCGGAAACATTCGGCAAGGTCACCGTGCGACACATCAACCCACCGGGTGAAGTAAGTGTCGCGCCGCCGGGTTCTGTTGATCTGGCACTGACTTTTCGGAATGTGCACAACTGGATTATGGCGGATCAGGAACGTGACTATTTTGCAGCCTTCTACCAAGCGCTAAAGCCAGGCGGCGCGTTGGGCATTGTCGAACACCGGGCCAAGCCTAGTGCCGACCTGGATAGCATGCACAAAACTGGATATGTGACAGAAGATTATGTGAAAGAGATTGCCGCCGCTGCGGGTTTTATTTATGAGGCTGCGAGCGAGATCAACGCAAATGCAGCTGACACTGCGGACCATCCGGATGGTGTGTGGTCGCTGCCGCCCTTCCTCCGCAGTGGAGATGTTGAGCCCTACAAGTCAATTGGCGAGAGTGATCGTATGACGTTGATGTTCAGGAAACCGGAAGCGACTTAGCGTTTTAACAAAGCCGAACAAATCGCAATTTCGCAAGAATCCCAACAGATGTATTTTGAGTCGAACTCAGAATTTCCGAAAGTGCCCAACCGCTATCCAAACTCTATGGACTAGCGTACCCGACAACTGGGCTTGGGCTCTACTTGTCTTCTACCTAACGTTAGGTAGACTCACGTATCAGCCCTAGACAATCAAGAAAAACCCAGACGGAGATCAAATTGAAAAATCGCACTAGGCTATCAACGCTACTCAACACGCTGCTAGTCATGGCGTTGTTTCCCTTGTCCAGCGCATACGGCGTGAATGCTGAGAAACTCATCGACGTCGACAACGATGAGATTGATGTCACCTTGTTTAGAGGCGCAGCGAACAATTCGTATTTCCCTGTCTATTTCAATGCGCGGCCAGAAACGGGCGCCGAAAACGTGGCGATGGAAGTTCATGCTATCGATCTCCGGCCTGAGCGCGACGTTACGCTGCACGTTGAAATCTATAATCCCAACGGCACTATTCCGCTGATTATGACGCCCGGTGGTAACGGCGATACTCAAGGCTTTGGCGGCTTTGCGCGAAATGTAGCAGCGGCCGCACCTGAGCTAAAAGTCATCATTTATGACAGACGAAATTTAGGTCAGTCAGAAGTCTCGTTTGGTGGCCAGCCGCAAATGGTAGAAGAAGGGGAAGATCTGCACGTACTGATCGAGCGTCTTGGAGTCGCCCCAACTGCGCTTTATGGCATGTCTTCAGGTGCTCGCTCCAACATGATATTAGCTTCCCGTTATCCGCAAGACATAGCCGCACTCGTGATCGCGCCACTAACAGGTGGCCCCTACGCCGCGGCACGCCTATCGGAAGATTACTTTTTTAAGTATCTGCCTGAGAAGAAACTCTCCACTAGGCAGCACATCGGCGGTCTACCCATAACAACGATGCAAGCATTGGCCGAAACCGATCTTTGGAGCGCCTATCTGGCTCGCAACACGCCTGAGAAACGGGAGCGTTTCTCTAATGCCAACATTGACGATTTCCTCGCGGCGATGAAAACATCTGGAGAACATCTACAGTCGACGCGCTACCAAACCGCCCTAGGGATGAAGGACGAAGAACTAGCAGCACTCAAGGTCCCGGCCACATTGATCCTTCACCACGACCAATACAGCGACAATCTGCACCCAATCACAAATACAAGATCAGCGACCACGCTGATTGAGAACTCTTCTTTCAAGTTCGCGCCGCACCTACCTGACATACTTGAGGCAATATTACCTTTCGTAAAGAAACATACCCCCAAGCTAAATCAATGACTGACACCGCAAGCAAAATCCTAGATGTAGGCCAAGATTTGATACAGACCCGAGGCTATTCAGCGATGACTTTTCAAGACATCGCTGGACATGTCGGGATAAAGAAGCCAAGCGTGATTCACCACTTTCCAAGCAAATCGGATTTAGGCGTCGCCATCATCCGACGATATCGCGATACTTTTGCCACTCAGCTCGAAGAGATTAAAAGCGACCCGCAGAAAAACGCGTGGGATGCCCTGGATTTCTATTTTTCACCCTACCTTAATTTTGCCCAGACACCGAACAAAGTCTGTCTGTGCGGTGCGTTGGCGGGAGAAATACCAGCCCTGCCAGAGGAAATGCGCTTAGAAGTTAAAGAGTTCATGGAGGACCATCAGCGTTGGCTTGAGGTAATTTTACGAAGTGGCCGCAGAAACGGGCAGCTGACATTTAGTGAAACACCAGTTCGTCTGTCACGGATGATGTTCAATGCACTGCAAGGCACTCTTTTGGTCAAGCGTTCAACGGATGATCTCAGTCAACTGAAAGACGTGATCAAAGTCATCAAAGGCATGTTGAAATAGTTAGCCTCGACTCAATCCGTGAAGCGGCCATATACGCCACCCGTGCTTGTAAACGTTCGGTGTATTGTTCTGACTCCAACGCGATCACTAGCCTGTCAGCGATGGAAAAATTCTATCCTTGCGTGTCCGACTGCGATTCGGCAAACATATATGCATTGCCATCCGGGTCAAAAAAAGTCGCCAATTTAACCATGCCGGGGATCTCTTGGGTCTCTCCATCAAAACGGACGCCCTTTCCCTCCAGTTCAGCCCGAGCTGCAGCAATGTCCAACACCCCAAAAACCGGTGTCGTGCCCCCTGCACCCTGGGGTTCCTCGTTGACACCTAAGCCGATGCTAACTTCACCTGTAGGAGTACTGATCTCCGCCCACCCAGCCTCATCCACCCGAAAAATAACGTCAAAGCCAAGCATATCTTTGAACCAGGCGATCGATTCATCGAGGTTTCTGACCGAGGATGAGAGCGTAATATCCCCTTTGTAATCTGGCATTCAATCCTCCAATAGTTGTTCGCAGTCAGTACGGAAAGTATAGTAACTCCACTTTTTCGTCAACTTATCTATCAGGCCTCTAAGTTCGCTAATCGATAAACCGTGATACCAGGTACCTTGTTTCAACACCGTTGGGCTATAAGAATTGTTGCTGCGATTGCGGAGCAGCAAGGCAGCCGATTTACAGTGCTCAAGCACCAACTTGGGGTGAGCGCAGATTCGCTGTCCACCAGCTTGAGTAGACTGATCGAGCAAGGGTGGATCGAAAAAAACCCAGGTTATGGCCACCCTCTACGACCTGAGTACATCCTCAGCACTGCGGGCCACTCAATTTCTGCAGATTGCGTGACGTTCGTCCATACAACACAGCAGTGGCACGCGGTTGTCTACCGACGCTGGAGCACATCTGCGCTTGTGGCCATACAGAATGGCGCCAGCCGTTTTGGAGAAATTCAGAATCAGATACAAGCGGTAACCCCGCGCGCGTTGGCACTTGGCTTACGCAATCTAGCGGGCGTAAATTTGATCGAGAGAGAAGCGGAAGATAGGCTACCTCAGCGTGCCGAATACATGCTGACGCGCACCGGCCGGACAGTCGCCCGGGTTGCGCGCCCGCTGGTTCTAATCGGTTAGTGACGTCCAAACACATTGCGACCCAATTTTGGGCACTCTCCGGCTTCGCACGTTGGGGTCGAACCCCGCCATCAACTTCGAATCAATCTTCCTGATCTGACACCAGTGTCCTCATCAAACCGTCGTGTCACCTGACCGTTGATCACAGTCGCAAGATAACCGCTTGCGCCTTGCATTAAACGAGTCCCACCTGCAGGAAGGTCAGCTGTGATGTGCAACTCACCCAGCTTGAGATTCTGGTAATCAATCACATTCAGATCTGCCTTCATACCCACGTCAATCAAACCGCGGTCATGGAAACCGAACAGCTGCGCGTTCTTGTGGGTCGCTCGATGGATCACATGCGCAAGCGGCAGGGTTTCTCCACGCTCACGATCACGCGTCCAATAGGTGAGTTGATAGGTTGGGTTAACCGCATCAAATATCAGCGAAACATGTGCGCCCGCGTCAGACAGACCCGTGACGGTGGCTGAGTCCATCTGCATTTCGTAAACAGCGTCCAGATTGAAGTCACTGTAATTGGTGAAGAACATAATCACCATATTGTTCTCGTCTTCCACTAGATAGTCATACAGCCACGACTCAGGCGAACGGTTGGTACCATCGGCCATCGCAGCAATGCTGACTTCACGCGGGGGTTCATAAGTGCTATCACTCTTGAGAACGAACGTCTGTTGCGGATTGAGTTCGGCGTGGGCGATACCAAATTCCATCGACCCTACGGGAACACCATCTATTTCATTGGTCTCGCTCATGATGGCCTGTTTGACGTCGGGCTTACGCATTTCACGTAAACGCTGATCGAGCGGCAGGTCTTTCAGTTCGCGATAAGTCGGCTTTAGCATCCAGCTGTGGTAAGTGCGCATGCCAAGTACAAGTCCCGTAGGTCGACTGCCCACCTGCGGGAACACCTGCGCACCGTTTGCATTACCCTGCTTGACGCGGTCAATGGCCTCTCGCCACTTGCCAGCCCAGCTGTCTACTTGAAACAAGGTGAACGTCGCAGGTCGTCCGCTCTCCTGGCTAACCCGACTGATCAGGTCAATTTCCTGTTCGAGCGTGGCATGTTCTTCAAAGCCTTCACGACCTGGTCCGAGCGTGCTTGCGGGGATGATCTGAAACAGGCCTTTGCCCGCTCTCTTTAGCGCCTGTGCGATGATCATAACTTCAGCATCGTTGGCAAACGTACCTGGAACGGGTTCGCCTTGGATGGATCTGTGTCCGAGGATTCGAGAGGTCGAAAAACCAACAGCACCGGCTCGAATCGCCTCTTCAACTATGTCGCACATCTGCGATAAGTCGCCTTCTGTTGCTCCTTGGTTAGTGCGGCCACGCTCGCCCATCACGTAGTTGCGTACCGCGCCGTGTGCTACCAGCGACGAAATGTTAATTGCGTACTCACGAGCTGCCAGAAAATCGAGGTATTCCGGATAGCTGCGCCAAGCACCCCATGGCATGCCTTCGTGTAGTGCGGTACCAGGGATATCTTCGACACCTTCCATCAACTCAATGAGGTCCTGTTCACCACCAGGTGCTATCGGCGCAAATCCGACACCGCAATTGCCCATAACAATGGTGCCCACGCCATGACTGGCTGATGGATTCATTTCGGAGTCCCAAGTCACTTGGCCGTCGTAGTGGGTGTGAATATCAACCCAAGCTGGTGTAACTATGGCGCCATCCGCGTCGATAGTTTGACGTGCGGTGCCGCTTATTGATTCTTCTACCGCAACTATTCGGTCATTTTCAACGGCGACATCAGCAACACGGGGTTCACCCCCTCTACCGTCGTAAACCTGACCACCTTTGACTAGCAGATCATACATGTTGGTCACTCTTACTCGTACGAGTCACGACGTTACACCCTCAGCGGCGATACTGCTAACAGCTGGCTCAAATGAAGAAGCGGCCCGCGATTTCTTCGCCTCGAACGTGATGCCGAAGTTACAGCACTTGGCGAGCGCAACGAAGTGCTGTTGGCAGAGGTTTAGCGCCTTTAGCCGTTATCCAATACCCAGGCTGGGGCGTCGACACCAGTCATCGGCGAAGGTAGCACCCAATGGTGTGCGGTTCGGGACATTGCCACAACAGGCGCCAAATGCGCCATCTGCCCCCACGCAGTATGGGTTTGAATTGTCCAAGCCTCAGCTGCCTCGCGGGTCATGGGACCTGGCAATTGCGCATCTTCAGCAACGCGATCCTGTGCCATGTACCACATTCCAGTACGCGCGAGCGCAACCCTAACGTGATAGCTCCCGCCCTCTGTGACACGACGATGTAACGCCGCCAAAGTACCCAAAGCCGCGAGGTACGCCGATCGCAATCGATTACACCGTCCACAAGCTTCCAGAGGTGGGATACAAAACCATTCTCTGGAACAACTGAGAGCAGGAAACATCGACGAAATCGCCACATCTAAGAGCGCTAGCTGGGACCTCAGATAGCTTTTTCGTTTGGTCGGAGTGTTAGATTCTGAGCTGTATTTGTTCGTCAACGACTCGTGATTCGAATACACGAATCGGCTGATCGGTCAGCTGCCCAATCGCCTCACCCGTAGACAAACGAAATCGCATCCCGTGTACCGGGCAGAAGATGTAACCGTTGCGTATGCGTCCTTCGGCGAGCGGCTTGTTTTGGTGTGAACACCGATTTTCTACCGCAAGAAACTCGCCACCGGTTTGACAGACCAACACGCTCATTCCGTCCACATTCTTTACAAGGGCTTTGTTCTCTTCAATATCGTTAGTGCTCGCGACCGTTACGAATTCACTCATCGGTCCAAATAGTGATCCTGTGGCAACAGCTTGTGCGTCCCAATAGCACCGGAAATAAAATCATCGATCGTTTTGTGAAAGTGACGCAGCCTGATTTCTTGGTCACTCAAGAGCATGCCTTTAAACGAATCAGAAGCGACCCCGGCTTGCATGGATACCATGTTGGAGCCGTCTTGTGCGAGCACATTTGCCAACACAGGATCAAAGGTGCCATCGAAAACAGTCGCGTAGCCCGGATTTTCGTCATGCTTGTGGACGCCATGAGGTGGCCGTTCCGTTCTCGGCGTACCTGGCTCGGGATGGCCGACTATGAAGAAATCGTAGTAACACTTAGCCGGGTCCGTGGCGTGCGGGCGATAGCGGAATACAGCGCCACCTTCCGGCGTTTGCGTAAATGTGGTATTCGGAAAAAAGGTATAGTGATATTGGTGGACCAGCTGTTCGTCATTCATGTCTTTGAATGGCAAATAGGTTTGATCTTCGATGGAACGGCGATATTCGATTTCCTTAAGATGCATATCCTTTGCGGCGACTGCGCGCTCACCAGATTTTTGCTGGAACCTGCCACTCATCATGTGAGTTCGTAGCTCAGTCATTGAATCTCGGTCATCGACGACTTCACTAACCGTTCTGTTGTAGTTCAGCATCCGCGAATGTATGCCCCATAGTTCAATCGGAATGTCATGACCTTCGCCAAATTCGATCATATCTGGGTGCAGAGCAGCGAAGTGATAGCTTTCGTTGAACGCATCTACAGCGTGTTTCCAATTGCCTTCCCATTCGAACGTTTGATAGTCGATTAGGTGCCAATTTTGAAATTTATAGGTTTCGAGATGGGTACCTATATCACCTAGATAGTCTTTGACCGAGCAAGCCTCGAGATCCATGTTGAACCACAGCCAGCCTCCCCAGAAATCGACTTTGACCACTGGCAGACCGAGCTCCTGTGCAGGAACGCCGCCATCAAATTGGCGAAAGAATTCCGGCGCCGCAACCGATTTCAGAGAGCCGTCGTTGTTCCATTGCCAACCATGAAACGGGCATGTAAACGTATCCAGAATACCGCTTTCGGCCTGGCAGAGCCGGTTACCTCGATGTTGGCATACGTTGTAAAAACCACGTATCTGACCATCATCACCCATCACAAACAAAAAGGACTCTTTACCTAGCTCATGCACAAAAAATGAACCTGGCTCTTCGAAGTCATCAGTACGGGTAACCAGTTGCCAAGTTTTGGTCCAGATCGTTTCCCACTCGGCTCGCATGAATTCCTGACTTAGGTAGCGCTCGCCACCTAACCGCTCAAGCCCAAGACCTTTCGACTTTACCCGAGGTAAAAAGGGCGGCGCCTTGAAATCCGCGACCCGTTGGTTCTCTCGTGCAATGAATTCTCTCTCAACTAGCGCCATTAAATCTTCCCCACCACATTTATTCGATGACTAATCGCCTCTGGGTTTGACATCACCGAGCTTGCAACCACTCATCCTGCCTGCCCAAAGCCTCACCGTCAAAAGGCGTAGACGCAGGAATAGAACGGTCGCGAAGAAACTGGAACAGATGAGTTGGTTTTGGCGAACAATCAGCAAGCCTTAAGTCGCTTGTGGGGCACTTGGCAATCCAGCAAATGCCTCCTCTCTTTCTTGCAATACTGCCAAAAGCGCTCGATGCGTAAGCTAAACAGATTCAGAGCCTACGTTTGAGAAATTCCGTCATCGTTTCAATACTCTGCAAAGCTTGCGGAAAAAACTCTTCCAGCTGACAGAAACCGTGCGGCATACCTTCGTGATAATCCGTTTCAACCTCAAGACCGTGTTGATTCAGAATCTGCACAGTCCTCCGGCAATCCTCAATCAAACTGTCATCCGTTCCGCAGGTAATCAGGGCCGGAGGCAGCTTTTCTGCCACATGGATCGGAGAGACTCGTGGGTCTACCAGCAGGTTCTCCAAATCATGGCCGATGTATGAGTTGACCATGACTTCTGCCATGTTTTCCTCTGACCCCGGTATTTCTCCCGCATCCATATTCATCGAGGCAAAGTCCATCGCGGGATAAATCAGCAGTATCGCTTTAAGCGCACTCGCCGCATCGGCTTGTGTCGAGACCGCTGCAGTCAGATTGCCACCGGCGCTATCTCCTCCCATCGCAATTCGTGACGGATCACCACCATAGGATTCAGCATTACGAATGACCCATTCAAGTGCTGTGGCGCAGTCGTCATAAGCCGCCGGAAATGGGGCTTCGGGTCCGAGCCGGTAGTGCACGTTGAAGACCAGATACCCCCTTTCAGCAAAGCGATAGCCGAGACGGCGATGGGTTTTAGGACTACCAAGAATCCAGCCTCCACCATGCAAGTAGATTAAAACTGGAAACGGTCCCTGACCCTTCGGTCGGTGGATGTCAACTGTCAGATCCTGACCGGCATGGGCCTGAATAAGCACGTCGTCTTCACTGCCACCGATCTCTGGCAAATCAGTATTCACTGCCAACATGAACCCGTCCATGATGCGGCGCATATCAAAGACATCTTCAGGTGGATTATCCATTAGCAAAGCTGTTAGTGGGTCCTGTTCACTCATCCCATTCTCCTTTTTCCCTAATGCGTGATCGTTATCGGAACGGTCGCAAAGGTCAATAAGTGTCTACTGATACGATCGCATTCGATAATTCTGCGCTGGATGCAAAAGTCAGACAACAATAAACAATTTGCCAAACGACCTAAAGTCGGTTGGCAGATGGCATTACCACCTTCCTGTTATGAGTCATAGGTGGCGTGTAACACAGCAATGTCGGATCTGCACTTCTGACTCAATCCGGTGTCCCGACGACAAAATCAACCAGGGACATCAAGTCACCATCCGTGCACGTATTGCCGCAGCCACCGCGAGGCGGCATCTCACCCATGCCATTGATGGTGTTCTCATAGAGCGCCTGGATCCCCTTCTCGAGACGCGGTTTCCAAGCGCTTATATCACCCGCTCGCGCCGCACCTTTCACCGCATTTTCGTGGCACGTTGCGCAAACCTGGCCATATAGCTGGGCCACCCTTAAACCGTCGGGGCGTCGCAGCTGGTCTGCTTCGGACAGGATTTTCTTTTCGATCTTCAAGTTACCACCGATGCTAAGCGTGATCAGTTGGGCGTCGGTGGCACCACCAACCGGCACGCTGATGTACTGCTTGCCGTTCGCCAGATAGGTCATGGGCGCGCCACCCGGAGCTGCCGGTAAAGGTATCTCGCGAACGAGCGCACCGTTCCTCTTATCCAATGCGCGTAGCACCGGCTTGCCGTCATCGACGAGTGCGATGAACAGCAGCGATTTAGTGACTAAAATGTTCGTGAAAGTTTGATTGCCAACCGGGCCCGGATCGGCAATACCGGCGGCGATGAGCTTCTTTCGCAGCCCTTCCCCGTTGGGTACCATCCATCGGTGTTCACCCGTATTGAGGTCTATGGCGGTAACCCTTCCGTAGGGCGGCTTGATCAACGGCAACCCCTGAGGACCGCCAAGAAACGTCATACTGGTGCGTTTGTATCCGGACTCGGGTATTGACGGATCTCGTTCGCCCAGCTTGAACATCGCCGGGAGAGTCATCGAGGGGATGTAGATGCTGCCGGTCTCCGGATCTACCGCGGCTCCGGTCCAGTTCGCCCCTCCCGCATCAGAAGGCAGTTGCGCCGAACCTCTGAGTGAAGGGGGTGTGAATAGCGGTCCCACGTCGTAGCGAGAGATTATTTGGAGCGCCTCCGCTCTGAGCTCAGGCGTAAAGTCGATGAGTATGTCTTCGGAGATACCCTGCCAGTCGAAGGGCTTCGGTTTGGTCGGGAACGGTTGCGTAGGTGACAAGTTTTCGCCTGGCACTGTAGATTGAGGCACCGAGCGCTCCTCGATCGGCCAGATCGGCTCGCCATTGACCCGATTGAAAACATAGATGAATCCCTGTTTGGACACCTGCGCCACGGCTTTTATGGATTTCCCATTCACCACAATGTCGACGAGGTTCGGTGCCGCCGCAAGGTCGTAGTCCCAGACACCGTGATGCACCATCTGAAAGTGCCAGACGCGCTTGCCAGTTGCTGCATCTAGACACACCAAACTTTCACTGAAGAGATTGTCTCCCGGTCGGTCGCCACCATAGAAGTCGTTCTCCGCCGTGCCGAAGGGCAGATAGACATACCCCAATTCTGGATCAGCGCTCATGGAGGTCCAGACGTTGGCGGCGCCCATGTCCGTCCAGTCCTTGGCCTTCCAGGTAGCAGCACCCACCTCCCCCGCTCGGGGTACAGAGTGGAATATCCACCGCATTTTCCCGGTTTTAACATCGAAGCCGCGAACATGACCCGGTGGCACCTTGTAGCCTTCCGGAGGGTAGTACCCGTAGGCCGGTGCATCTCCAACTACCGCGCCCATGACCACAATATCACCAACAATCATTGGTGCCGCGGTGTTTGAATAGAGACTGCGAGTCACCGGTCTGCCAAGCCCTAAGGTAAGATCGATCTTGCCACCGTCACCAAATGTCGGGTCAGGTTTGCCTGTTGCCGCATTCAGAGACCACAGATAGGCATTGTTGGTACCCATCAGAATGCGTTTCGTTTCACCATCTTCGTAATACGACACGCCACGATGGTTAAAGCCCATATTAGCCGGACGCCTATCCTCCCAGGTTTTAGTGTCGAAGGTCCAAAGCTGTCGCCCGGTAACCGCATCTAGCGCAGCTACACTGCCAAGTGACGTACTCGTATACAAGACACCGCCAACCTTGATCGGTGTAGACTTGTACCCTGCCGGAACATAGTCCGGCCGGACTTTCACCGCTTCGTTATCCACCGATTCCCAGACCCAGCTGATACCCAGCTCGCCAATCGTTTCCGAGTTGATCTGACTAAACGGTGCGTATTTGGTTGAAGCCAGTGAACTGGCGTAGCTTGGCCAGTCGCCATACTCACCCTCGGCCGAAACCGCCACAGGCACCGGCACCGTGACGAGAACTGTGGCAATCAACCAATAAGTCGTATATTTCATGGTGTATTTTTGGCTACCCGCGATCTGTTTTCCGAATAATTGAGCTTTAGTAGCAGAAAGGTCCTTTAGGCGCCAGCTAGGGAGAGGCGCCAGTTAGGGAGAGGCGCCGGTTAGGAACGCTTTCCCGAATCCGCAGTGGGGTAAAGACAAATCCGCTTAGTGGGTATTTCTGTGCCGTTAAACAATGCGAATACCATTTCGTCACCGCGCATCCTGCGGTTGACTGTGTCAAACAGATCGAAGAGTCGAAAGACCATCTCCCCATTATCAAAGTGAATCGCGGTGTTGAAATTGTTGCAGACTGCGCCGACGTCTCGAGCCCCGTTTTTTAATGTGCCGTCCACACGAAAGTCGTGGATTATCTTGAATGCTGTCACCACAACACGATTGCCGCACTGCTCGATACGCTCCAGATGATCGCCACTTTCGCTCTGCCACAGCCCCCGCATATCTACCACGCCCTTGGCGAGTGGCTCGGTACACGCCGCCAACACCGGCATTGGCGTCCTCGTGTAGCCGCATCCCGGGGTGTACGCCTTAGGAATCTCGTCGGCCGTGCTTCCCGTGCCGTCAAGTTTCGGCAGTTCACAGTAGTTCACGGTTGCGCCGTCCTGAAGAAATATCCCAGGATCGGTTGTGTCCACAGGTCTCGGCACCACAAAGGCGTAGATGAGCAATCCGATGATCGCGACCAGCAGTAATCCACCCAACCCCAGCAACATTCGTTTCAATTTCCGCATTTCCCTCTCAAGACCCAAGCTGCCAGCAGCATGGCCCACGCAAATATTTTGATTCGGTCCAATAAGCTATCACACTAGCCGTCGAGACACGGGAGTGGCAATGCGACCCTGAATTCCCTAAATTGCTTGGCTGCACCAGGAATTGATTTCATGCGTCATCTTCTGATCACCACGACTGATGCTGAGTTTGTGTGGCAGACAGATGACGTACGCTGCACACTGTTAACTCAAGTTCAGCAATGCACAGCGTGAGCGCATTACGATGTGCTCGTGGAAAAAAAGGATTTCAGAAAACACTTAACTGGAGAAGTCGATGTCCGTAAACACTTTTAAGATCCATCCCGAACCAGCTGGCGAGAAACAGCCTTCAAAACTGATTCCAAAGAGTTGTTTTACTACTGAGGCAACAGACGAGACGACCATGCGTTTCTATGACGCCAAAGACAACTCCGTCGCATCAGGTGTCTGGGAATGTCCGCCGTGCAAGGTTGATATCCCGGCTTACCCCGTGAATGAAATGATGACGATCATTTCAGGGGCACTGACCATAACCAATGCAGATGGTGTGGAAGAAAGGTTCGGGCCGGGTGAAGTTGTTTTTGCCGCGAAAGGCTCGAAAATGACTTGGCACATTACTGAACGACTTCGTAAGTACTACATGACATCCAACTAGATCGGAAGTACTCATGGGCAGAGTCGCAGACACAGTCTAGTTGGAATGGCACAAGTATCACCACTGTTCAGACATGACGCGCTCAAACGCTGCTGGCGTTCGCCATCTAGCACTCATTAATCGCAAGACATAGGCGCCCCCGGTCATCAGTATCATGATGACAAAGACGATCCATGACACTTTTGGTCCTAGCGCCCAAACTTTGATCACAAAATATTGAGCGACCAACATGAGCCAGTGCAACAGGATGCTTACCCACATTAACCAACGGGTGTCACCAGCGCCCCGTAGCACTCCCCCAGAGATAAGAATAATCGCGTCAGCCATGACATAAGTTGCGAGTCCAACCATCATAAAGCTGCCTAGCGTCAATATTCTCTCAACGTCAGGACCGTCACCGACAAAAATATCTACCAGGGGCACTCTGAAAATGAGAAAAATCAAAGCCAACAACGCCGAGTAGCCAAGCCCCATGACAAAACCAGCCTTAATGACTTCTCGAAGCCCACTCATATCTTCGGCGCCAATAAACCGGCCAACAAGACTGATGATGGCAACATTCAGTCCAATCATTGGTACAAAGGAGACGATGTCCCAATTGAATACGATCGCGGCAGAGGCGGCTTCGGCAACCCCGTAAGATTGAAACATGAGCAGGAATAGGTTGAACGCGGCAACGTTCAGAAACATTTCGACCCCTGACGGAAACCCTAAGCGAACAAAGCGGTTGAAAATACCTCGATCAAACACGAGTGAGTCTTTTACGTTGAAGCGTTGGCGATGGTTCTGCTCAAGATAGAAGAACATAAATATACCCAAGCTGAACACGGTCGCGATAATCGTTCCGTAAGCCGCTCCGACAATGCCTAGCGCCGGGAGGCCACCGACGCCAAAAATGAGAGCATAGGAAAGTGGAATATTCAGAGCTACTCCAAGAGTATCCGCGATCATCACTGCTCGGGTTTGGCCAATGCCCGCAAAGTAAGATGCAATACACGTTTTGAATAAGCTGACGCTGGCACCCCAAATCAAGATGAGAAAGTAAGTGGATTCAAGTGCGGCGAGTTCGCTTGTATGCCCCATGATCAAGAATATGTCGCTAACGAAATAGCCGAGGACCAGCAGTATCGGGACAAATCCCAAAGTCAGCATCAGGCCCTGTGAGACCACACGAGGGCACTTTGCAAGCTCATTGGTACCAAAGTACTGCGCCACGAGTGCATTGGTGTACGACAGAATGCCAATAAACAATGACATGCAGAAAAACGATGCAACGCCACCACCCAACGAGGCTGCCATGTGAGTCGGGCTTACCAAAGACATAAAGAATCGGTCAGTGAAGATCATCACCGCGAGCGCGCCCTGGGAAATCACCATGGGGTAAGCGAGGTACAGAAGCTCTTTTGTGGTTGAGCCGCTAAAAGATTGCACTGAGTTTAGCGCCTAAAATGGGCGCACATACTACACTAAGGCGCTCAGCCTGAGTGTAGTGAACGGCTTTTCGATTGAGGGCAGTCACATTGTTACCTCAGCATTCAAGGCATAATGAGATGACACCCATGAAGCACTACCTAGACACCTAGACTAGCTCGAGCTTGCGCTAACAATGTTGCTTCTTGGCTGTGGCAATGAGGCTCGATTCGATACCGACACGTTAACCGCTCCTATGGCAACCTAGCAGGATGAAAAACACCCACAAACGCGTTTGCTTTCCCCCGGTTATCATTCAACATCCAGTTTGGCTCAACTACCGCTTCAATCTTAATATTCGAATACATTGAAGATCTGTTAGTAAGCGAGATCAAATAAAAGTTGGCACCTCAGGAAAAAGCTTTCATCAGTTCACCGAACCTGTGGAAGACTATTATCCATTGCATAAGGACTAGATAGATAATGAAACTCACCGTCCACATATTTCTGAGCGTGTTCACACTACTAGGTTGTACGGACCCAGATATCGTGCCCGAAACCCACATTTCTACGCCACCTCCACCCCAAGCCTCAGGCACACCTGCTGTACGTTACCCGTTGAAGACCGCGCTTTATGGCGATTTGCACGTGCATACCAGTTGGTCTGCCGATGCCTATGCAGGCGGGAATCGGCTCGGTCCGAATTCCGCCTACCGATTTGCCCGCGGCGAGGAAGTTGAGCTTCAAAACGGCCTGTTAGCAAAGCTTGAGACACCTCTCGATTTCGTCGCCCTAACGGATCACGCTGAGAACTTCGCCACCCATTTACCTTGCACCATTGGCGGTGGACCCGAGTTTGATACTGAAACATGTCGCGCCATGCGTACGGGCGACATGGATCAACAAGCAATGTTGGAGTCAGTTTTTGAAACTGCTGGAACTCGGCCAGGACCGCGCAGTTCGCTGTGTGACGGAGATCTAGAACGCTGTTTGGCGACAGAAAAAACCACTTGGTTGCGCGTACAAGAAGCAGCCAACGCCTTCGATGATCCGGGAACATTCAGTACGCTGATCGGCTATGAGTTTTCTTCACTACTGGAAAACTTCGGCATGTTGCACCGTAACGTCGTATTTCGCGGGACCGATGTCACACCACATGCTATTTCCTCTAACGACGTGCTTAACCAAGCCGATTTCTTTGCTCAACTAGACGAGGCATGTGTTGAGCCTTGCGAAGTGTTGACGATACCTCACAACACAAATTTCTCGTGGGGCAAGGCCTTTGCCCGCACCGACGAAGACGGATATACCTACACCGCAGAGGACATCGAGCGCCGAGCCCGCATTGATCGCCTGTTCGAAATCACACAACAGAAAGGCAATTCCGAATGCCAGATCGGCGTAGGTATGGCGGATGAGGACTGTAACTTTGAAAACACCTGGCCGGTCTGTGATGACGGACAAGGTACTCAATGTGCTTCTGAGCCTTCCTTCTTACGCAATGCCCTGCTTACTGGTCTTGCCATGGGTAGTGAACAAAATCAAAACCCATTCAAGCTCGGCATCATTGCATCGACAGATACGCATCTATCAGACCCTGGTAACACAGCGAGGCAAATTCCCGCTCAGTTCTCAGGCCTCAATTTTTCGTTCATGGTTAAAAGAGCACTTGAACTGAATCATGTTGTGATTGGTGCGCTTCGAAAGGTATCAACAGGTGGACTGGCCGGTGTCTGGTCAGAAGCCAATACGCGCGAAGACATTTTTGATGCGTTACAAAATCGCGAAACTTTTGGTACTAGCGGCTCACGCATTAAGGTGCGTTTTTTTGCTGGTAACTATGCTGGGGATATCGGCAGTCGCGACGATGCGGTGGCCAATGCCTATGCTAACGGTGTGCCAATGGGTTCCGATTTAAGCAATCTTGAGAACCCGAACTTCTGGGTATGGGCAAGCCAAGACCCTAGCGCACCCAGTTTAGATCGGATCCAGGTGATCAAAGGTTGGACTGAGAACGGTGAAGAAAAACAAAAAATATGGGATGTTGCCTGTGCTGGAAACCGGATCCCCGGAGAGGATGGCAAATGTCCAACCACTACAGCTGGAGTCGACGTCGAAAGCTGCGCCCTGAGTGGCAGTGGCGCCCCTGAACTGCAAACCACGTTCACCGACCCTGATTTCTCAGCCGATCAAATCGCCTTTTACTATGTCCGGGTATTTGAAAACCCAAGTTGTCGGTGGACGACTGCACTTGCAATTGAAGCTGATGTGGATCGACCAACCGACGTTCCAGCCACGGTACAGCATCGCGCCTGGTCATCACCGATATGGATAAATTCCCCCTAAAGGTAGAAAAACACCCTCCTCACACATAGAACAACACGAATCTCGTACATGCGTAAACTCCTAATCGCAGCGGCAACGCTCCTATCAATCCCGGTGCTCCTGTTTCTTTTAGTGTGGCTCTATCCCCGTCCAGCCGATACCACACCAGCATGGGTTTTCGATGGTGATGGCAGAAACATCAACTACTGCGAGCTTCCAGAGTTAGATGGCAGCGGTTTGATTGCAGATGACATCCCGCAAGCTTTCACGCCGGGTTGTGGCTACACGGTCTTTCCAAATCCGATCCTGCGTGGTTGCACAGAACCACTCCCAGCAGGCGCCCAGGACATACGTGGTCTGTGGCAAAGCATTGATCCAAAACTTCCAGATCATGTTGAGCGCGTTGAACAATGTGGTGATCGAGTTGTGGTGACTGCGCGTGGCGTGATCCACGATCATGCACCTGACATGCTTTCAAACGACGTATCCCCTCGCCAGATTGGTCCATGGCTATTCTGCTTGCGTACGTCACAAGCCACGGCCGTCTGGGAAGACAATCAACTGCACCAGAAGCTCTTTGGGGGTCCAACCGTGGTGAAACGCTACCTTGAAGACGGTGTTTATAAGTGGCAGTTCCCGGGAATTGGCACCATCAAAATGAAGCGAATATGCAGAGTACCTGAACATGCAGCAACGCTCCCTGACCGCAGCCACGCGCTTTAGCAACACCCAGAGTTTGATATCCGCAACTGAGAGGAAGGTTGACTGGATGGGACGGTGCTTTATGAGATACAGAAAAGAAAAGAGTGTTGCAGAAATTTCTATGACAAACCGACAAACACCTTTTGACCTGGATCACGTTCCAGGAAGATCTTCTACTTGGACTATCGGGTCTGTAGACCTTCCTTCTTAAGTCGCCACAACAAGACATCGAGGCGGTCCTGGCCGAAAAACGGCTCGTCTTTAAACACACAGGTTGGCACACCCCAATGGCCTGCGTGATCATGGTCAACCTGATTCTTTTGGATGACCGATTCCAGGCGGTCAGCCTCGTCCACAACGCGCCGATCCATCTCTGCTAGATCAAGCCCGGCGCTCTGCGTCGCACGAGCCAGATGATCACCATGATCCCAGTTCTTGGTGCCACCCCAGATAAGCGAGGACACTTCATCTACAAACTCGATGCCCCGCCCCATTTCTTCAGCCAGAGCGCCAAGTCTGCTCAACCGATGAATGTAAGGTTGCTCGGCCCCAGTCTGCCGCTCACCTTCTTCATTAGTCAGCTGTATGACTGGATCTGGATTTGGCCAAACGAAGGGTAGTTGTAAAAACTCCGCGACACGATAAACATCGGTTTGGAAATAGGAAAACCATTGCGGTTGCACTTGTTGGAAAAACTCGGGTGTCCGTATCGCGATTGGATACACAACCCGGAAGTTCACCTGTAGCTGGAACTGTTCCTGCCAGTCGCGCAATCGCCGGGTCGCAAGATAGGACCAGGGACTACGAAAGGACCAATAAACATCAATTTCCATCCGTTCACTTTTCGACTCACTCATCTTTCTCACTTAACCCTACGGGCTCTTTATGGAACACGTTCGCGCAAAAAGGACGCATACGCTCCCCTCTTCGTACTAGGCAGGAGGGGTCACCCAAATGGGAGAAGACCAAGCCCTTTCCTGAATAACCGCATCAAGATTGTCACGCGGCGCTACACCAGCGCGAAGCGCATCCCAGGTGGACCATCGACAAGTCGGGTTTTCCAGCACGCGAGCGTAATAGAAGGCTTTCTGATGTTCATCAAACTCTGGGTCTTGCCAGAGCGTTTTCAGTTCCACCGCCCCCCGGTCTGCAGAAATAGCACAATCAGCTAGATTCACTTTGGCGCCATTGTCCGGACAGCGATGAGTATCCGGGTCAACTGCCAAGCCGTCCGCGCACGCAACATCAAATACGCGTTCGTGAGCTTCACCTTCCTCTAGCCAACCCTTGATGATCTGCATGCGCTGCAATGGTGCCGATTGCACATCTCGGGCTGCCCAGACGATAAACGAAGGCGAATCTCCTACCTTTGCCATCAGGTCACCGCCCATCGAGACACCTTGCTCTGCTGCCCGAGACATACCATCGGCCGTTTCCAGCATCGTGCCGTCGAGATCATGTCCCGCAAAAAAGCGCACCTTTAATCGCGGCCCTGAGGTGGCGTATGTCTCCTTGCGGCGGAAGGCGTCGTAAATGGATTCGCGGGTGTTTTCTTCAGCCCACACCGCCGCTAAGCCTGATGCACCGTACGCTGATGAACTGCGGTGCAGATAACGTCTACCATCGGAGCCAACGTAGAATGATGATTCCTCCGCGTCGCTTAGGCCGAGGACTTCGACTTCATTATCGGTGATGGGTACTGAACCACGGAGGGCGGCTGTTGAGTCGAGTAAGCCGACTTTAGCAAAGTAGTTTGTTTCATCATAAGAACCTGCTGCGGTATGGGTATCAGAAGATCCGATAAAGCCGTACTGAAACGGATTACCCAACCCTTCCGCTGCCAGCAACAATCCGTTTTTCAATGCATCACGCACGTATCCCCCAGCAGGCTGCGCGTTCCTCAACGGGCCACCACCCGCGATATACGGGTCAATCTCAAAGCCCGCCCATTCATCATTCATGGAAAGCGCGGGGTGTGTTTCTGAGGTGCCTTTGACCTGGGTGATTTCGACCAGAGGTTCATTGCGCATACGTTTCTCATTGTGCTCAAGCGTCATCGGGTCACCAGCCCACGTGGCTAGAGCAAACATCTGTCCATTGGACTTATTCGAATTGTGCGGGATGGCCAAGCTCTCCACGCCCTCTTCCCTTAAACCGTCCATCCAGTTCCATAGGTCCTCTGGATCTAGCGACATGAGGCGATTGAACGGCACCGATGGCAAATTTTCGGAGCCGCGAAAGATGACATTCCGGTGCATACTACCGCCGTCCTGCCTGGTCGTTGAAAACTCATAGGCGGCGAAAGTTGTGAACTTTCCAGGTTTGTAGTGTTGGTCGGCAGCACGCACTTCTTCTTGCCAAGTCGTGCTCATGATCTGTTGCACCTCTGCGTTGAGAGGTTCGGAGTTGGCCTGGTCCTTTCTAAACGCGCCAATAAAGGCACGGAAGTTGCGCGTGGGGACACTTTCGAGGTTGAGGTTCTCCGGCGCATTAAGGTTGTGGATCCGCTGCATCGAGGGGTACTTGGAGATTTCGGTTGTGGTATCCGCTCCGGCTCGGACCACACCAAGATAAAAGCCGTGGTCCGTGACCGCATAAAAGTCCAAAGGCCGGTCGAGTTGCATATCGAACCCACCCGGATGTTTGATGGCCTCACCTTGAGCATATCGATAGGCGTCATCGGGTGTTGCTAGTGTGCCGAACTGAAAGGCGTCCATCGAATAGGTTGTGTGCACGTGGAGATCACCAAAGTAGGCATAGCGTGTAGCTCCCGGTGCAGACGAATCAGAGCCACCTCGCTCCGTCGACTCCACTCGTTCTGACCGCTCATTTGCCGCGGAGACGGCTTGTTGGCTCGACCCGCCACCACCGTCTGAACAGGCAGTTACCGTGGCCAGCATCACGGTAACGAATACTGAACCCTTAAACTCTCTACTATTCATCCAATTCCCTCCGCCTAAAGAAAACGTCATTCTAAATAGTTAGCCGCGTGCTTACTCGGATACCTTACCTGCAGTGGACGCACGTTGGTTGGTGTATCCAAAATTTCCGCGACAGACAATGTTCAAAAACTATCTTCAAAAACTCCGCCAATTAGTCGACGATAATGCACTGCCAACCGCGAAAATAAACTGGTTCAAAGGCGCGATTGAAGATGCCAAGATTTTCTCTCTTGTGGCGCTCACAGCTCAACCCGGCGACTACGATCACCTTCAGATTGAGCAAGTATACTGGCGCGAAAGGCGGATAGGTGCCGCAATACTTAGATTCTTGGAGATGTTTCTTGAGGAGGCTAAACTATCTGCCTTTGCCAGAATCATCTCACCGAGAAGGCAGCACGAAATCAAGTCTAGCCACGCCAGCAAGAGTGAGAAAGGGGATCTCTTCAGCGGGCTCGAAAACCGCCTGGCGCGAGCTATTAGCCCCCGCCAAGAGTCTTTAGACGATCGAGCTTAGAGTAGAAATACCCATGGTTAGCGCGGCAACTGCCAAAGCGATGATGATGGTACCGGCGATCACGGCTTTGAATGGGTCTTCGATCCAATCTGACATTGTTTTTTCCTTTTCGGCTAGAAGTAGACGTTCGATAAAGCGGGCGCATTCTGCCGTTGTGGCGCGCCAAGGAACAGCAGAACAAACGAGCGTAAAACATCGGTTTTTTCGATGTATCGCGTATAATTAGAAGATTATACCGATCTGTAGGATGAGACTCTCATGCGCCATGTGAACTACACACACTTGCTCTATTTCTGGAACGTTGCCCGAGAAGGTAGCATTGCCCAAGCCGCCGAAGTCTTGCACTTAGCACCCCAGACGATCAGTGGTCAGTTAAAGTCGTTGGAACGTGCCGTTGGAGAATCACTCTTCAAGCGCGAAGGCCGCGGCTTGGTGCTAACGGAGATGGGTCGCTTCGTGAATCAGTACGCTGAAGAGATCTTCCAGCTCGGCAGTGAGTTGTCACAGCAGATTAGATCTAAGCAGGCATTGATGCCGACGGTATTGCAGGTCGGTGTGTTGATGTCGATCCCCAAGCTCGTCGCCCTGCACATGATGGAGCCCGCTCTAGAGCTCCCCGATCCGGTTCGCATAGTGTGTCGCGAGGGGGATTTAGATTTACTGCTCGCAGAACTCGCATTACATAGGCTGGATTTAATTATCAGCGACCGGCCGTTGCCATCGGGCAGCCACGTGAAAGCCTTTAACCACCCCCTGGGTGAAAGTGAGGTGAGCTTCTTCGCCCATCGTCGAGTGATCAAGCAATACCCGAACTTTCCAGCGGACTTAGACGGCGCCCCAATGTTGCTGCCGATTGCTAACAATACCCTTCGTCGCAACCTTGATGATTGGTTCGAACGCCAGGCAGTCACACCTCGCACTGTGGCAGAATTCGATGACAGCGCACTGATGAAATCTTTTGGCGAAGCAGGACACGGAGTGTTCCCTGCACCCACTGCCATCGCTGACGAAGTGTGTGCCATGTATGACGTCCAGTTGCTGGGTCATGCGGATATCAGCGAGCGCTATTTCGCCATTTCACCCGAGCGCAGGGTCACGCATCCGGCGGTGAGAGCTATCAGCGAAAGTGCCCGACAGATACTGCCACTAAGTTAACACCCAACCTGGTAGGATCTCGCGAGAATCGACCAGCTGCTTGATGTCGCCACGCCGATCCTTTCAGCTAATGCCGGTCGTTCGGTTCACTCTCTCCCTCGAACTGTCTCTCACACGGTCCCGATGCCGGACACGGCTCCAGGCAGGATCTGACCTTTTCTGGATGCGGTGTAGCCACTTTCTTGCGAGTAGGCAACTTCACCGCCCACAAGCACAGTGCTGACACCAATCGCATCACGAACATAACGACTGCCATCGCCAGGCACGTCTTGCACATACTGTTCCACGCCCCGGTCCAGAGCATCGGGATCGAAAATGGTGACATCCGCTACATACCCTTCCTGCAGTAGACCGCGTTCACTTAGACCCCATATGTTGGCCGTGTCATAGGTGATTTTCTTGACCGCCGATTCAAGTGTGAGCGCAGCTTCCTCGCGGACGTATTTGCTAAACAAGTAGCCTGTATCGCCATAAGTCGCAAAGGAAAGTATGTGCGCGCCGCCATCGCTTGCACCAATGTGTACGTGTGGATCAGCCAGCAAGGAGCCAACTTTGGCGTAATCGTTGTGCCCAATATCGGCCAACAGAAAGTGGGCCTGCAGGTCTTCTTCCAGCGACAGATCAATCATGGTTTCAATAATGCCGGTGTTCCTTTGCTCAGCCACTTCCTGCAAAGTCAGGCCGACTAAAGGCTGATTTGCATCCGTCTGCACTTGGCGAATCACCAAATTACTCCAGGGTGAAGCCATCGGCTGAGCTTCTTTGGTCAGCGCCTCACGTTTTTCTGGATTATTAAACGCAGCGACGATCTCGTCATGAGTACCAAAGCGCATGGTCGCATACCAAGAAGGCAGACGGATAAACAACAAACTCGGCACTTCGAAGCAAAAGCTAATATCGATTGGTCGAGTCTGCACTTGTGGCCAGACACGTGCGCCAGTGGCGATCTGCTCGCGAATACGCGCCATGACTTTATCTACCTCGCCGTTGTCTTCCGCGTTAACAAACAAAGGCGACAACGTTGTCGGTATTCCATGCTTTAGGGAAAGTTCGGCTAACTCATCGACACGCGCAACAGTGACATCGGCACTATAAAACTCATGAACGATTTGCAGCATGCGTCCATATTCACCCAGCACTGCAGCCAAGGCATCAAGTTCTGCTGTATCAGCATAACGACTGGGGACAGGCTTTAGCGTTTCATCCATATCAACAAAGCTGGTGCTTAGACCCACGGCCCCTGCCTCTAGGCACTCCCGCAACAACTGCTGGATCTGAATCAACTCATCTGGAGTTGCCGCTCGCTCCATCGCGGCATCACCCATCACCCACAACCGCAGCACGCTGTGACCCACCAGTGGTGCAACGTTGACGGTCAAATCACGCTGAATCCGGGACAAGAATTCTGGAAATGTTTCCCAGTCCCAAACGACGCCTTCTTCAAATGCCTTGAGCGGCATTTCTTCGATTTGATTGAACATCCCCACCAGCTTCATCCGATGTTCTTCTTTCAAAGGTGCCAAGGATAAAGAACAATTACCAGGTACGATCGTCGTCACCCCGTGCTCCAATGCAGGCTTACAAGCGCCATCCCAAAGTAGCTGAGCGTCAAAGTGTGTATGGGGATCGATAAAACCAGGTGCGACTGCTTGCCCACTGGCATCGATCGTCTGCTTGGCGGCGCTTTCTACCTTACCGATTTTAGCAATACGACCATTCTCAATCGCGACGTCAGCTGTGAATGCCGGTAAACCGGAACCGTCCACAACAAGTCCATTTTTTTATGACAAGATCAAACACGTTCTCTCTCCAAGTTATCTCTGATATCTATCTAACTAAATCTATTTGTATCTGTTGAAACTGACACTTAGTGCGTCCCGTACTTTCGCCCAGCTCTTTCCAATCAGCTGATCCGGTTCATCCACTTCACAAGCCACCAACAACGCTTCACAAGCGTGCCGGTCAAGGGGCACATCTGTTATGCCCCCACTTTCATAACGAACTGAGACTATGAGTTCTGCAGTACCCTCGTGTGCGGCAGCCATGCGAACATTGTTGATCGTTGCGGGCACTTCTACCCAGCTTTTGGCGCTTCAGTGAAAATGATGTCACTAGGCAAAACCTGCTTCCCATTTGGATTCGCCGCACGCATGAACACATGAAAATTCCAGCTCTGCAACTGCTCTATGGCCTCCGCATGCTCTACTTCTGGAAGTGTTCGCGCTGCAATTTCGGCCCAATCTTCGTTTGGCTCAGGCCGTATGAAATTTCTTTGTGACGCTAAACTCACGCATCCACCTTTATAGGAAATAGAATCAGACAGCATACTAAATTCGTTGTAGCCACGACTAGCCATTTTGAATGGGCGCTCCATCGTCAATGATGTGACTGAACCAACCGCTCGCAATATTTCAAGATTGTTTCCGTGGTCCCAAGCGTGTTCATTTTTCGCCACCGATAGATTGTTAGATAGAAAGTTCGAGGCGACTGTTCACCAACAGCTCTGCAACCGAAGCCTCGTTAGGCAGCGCCAGCGCATATGTTACGGAGTCAGCAATAGCAGAGGGCGGAATTTTGAATTGACCCGTTGGTGGATCTACATTGTCCACCATCTCCGTATCAACAAGACCGGGGCAAACGGCGGTTGCTCGCAAACCACTATCCCAACCGAACTGACGGATTGCATGAGTGAGCGCCATAGAGGCGTGCTTAGACGCTGCGTACCCCAGACCATTCGGGCTCAGCAGCCGCTTTCCGGCAAGTGAAGTAATATTGACAACGCGTCCATGGCCACTCGCTTGCAGCGCGGGTAACGCAGCCCTAATAAGCTTTAGCGGACCTTTAAAATTCACTGCCCAAAGGGTGTCCAGATCCTCATCAGATCCTTCAACAAGACCAACTTCCAAGAGCACCCCTGCGTTCAATACCACGCCATCGATGTGGCCAAAGTGTTTGATGGTCGCATCAACCCACGCCTGCGAATCTGTCGCACTCGTCGCGTCCCATACATGTGTTAACACCGCATCATCGAAGTCTAGCTTTGAGGGTTGGCGCGCACCCAGACTCAGCGAATAGCCCTGCTCTCGTAATCGTTTGGCTACTTCTTTGCCAATACCACGATTGGCACCAGAAACCATGATGACTCGACCATCTGGGTTTAGCATATTTGTGGCCCAAGTAAATGAACCGGGATTCTACATACTTCACCTAATGGGCGACCAGTCATCAACCGAAGAACATTTCAAAAAGCTTTCACTGGTCGGAATGTCGGGTCTGCAGACCCTCTTTCTCCAGTCGCCAAAACAACACATCGAGGCGGTCTTGGCCGAAAAACGGTTCATCCCTAAACACACAGGTTGGCAACCCCAATGGTGATCATGGTCAACCTGATTTGCGATTCCCGACGACAGCGAGCTATTGCTACCCAGCATTCATGCTGGGTGGGGAAGGAGTACTACCCGGACTCTACGAGCACCTCAATCGATTTGAACAAGTCTTACCAGGTTGTCTTCTTCAAGCATTTTCATTAGATTGCTGAAAATCACTCACCAACATGGAGACCGACATGAATTTGTGCGTACTTCCTAGGGTATACCTAGGCTTTGCACAATGCCCCTCTGGCTCTGTTGATAGGTCAATTCGCAGTCTTTGCGACTAACCTATCTGTAGCAATCATCCTCGAAAATCCTTCTCCATAGCTATGGCAAGGCAGGTCGCACAATTCTAATTTTGTGTAGGACCCATTATGCTTTTACAAGTCAAAAACCTCAGTTATTCACGAGGCACTAAAACACTCTTCAACGACCTAGATCTTTCTGTTTCAGCTCATGACAAAATAGGTCTCGTCGGTCACAACGGCTGCGGCAAAACCAGCCTGTTAAACCTGATCAGTGGTCAAGCAGAGCCCGATGCCGGTGAGCGCATCGTGCAACGCGGATTGCGTATCGGGTTGATGGAACAGTTTATCCCTCCAACAATCTCTAACCTGTCACTGTTGGATGCCGTGTCCAAAGCGCTACCTACGGAAAACCAAACGACAGAACTATGGCGCGCGGAAGCGGAGCTAAATGCGCTTGGCTTTACCGAACAACAATTCGGTCAAACCATTTCAGAGCTCAGCGGTGGGCAGCAAAACCTGGCGTTGTTTGCCCGCGCCCGACTCCAAGACCCAGATCTATTACTTATGGACGAACCAGGCAACCACATGGATGTCTTGGCACTCCAACAGCTGAAACGGTATTTAGACCAGGCACGGGATATCACTTTCATCATGATATCTCACGATCGTGAACTGCTAGATGACTGCTGTAGTACAACAGTATTTCTTAGGGATCTGACGACCTATCACTTTAAGCTGCCCTACTCTCAAGCCCGCGACGCTTTGGCAGAGCAAGATGCACAGGCCCAACATCGTCGTATCGCCGAACAGAAAGAAATCGATCGCATTCGTGCCAGCTCCAAACGATTAGCCCACTGGGGACATACCTACGACAACGAAGATCTAGCGCGCAAAGCAAAGACCATGGCTTTACGGGCTGAGAAACTTGAAGCAGCTCAAACATTTGTTTCTCGCGGCAGTGGCCTGGATTTAAAAATAAAGGGTCAGACCCTCAAGAGTAAGACAGTATTCACTATTGAGAATCTTCAAGTTACCGTGCCTGGCGGTGAACGGACGTTGCTCACCTGCGAACATTTGGTTGCCAACCCCGGTGATCGTATTGCCTTGTTAGGGGCAAACGGTACTGGCAAATCAACCACCATCCTCAGGCTGCTGCAAGCGCACAAGGAAGCTGAAGCCGACCTTCGTTTCAACCCAAATGTCTCCATCGGCTATTTCGATCAGGAGTTGGCAGGGATCGAGGGCCGGCAGAGCAGGTTTGATTGGCTTCACCAACAAGTCGACTTACCCGAGGACCGAATCAAGAAGGTGTTATTAAACGCCGGTATCGCTTTTGAAGATTTCGGCCAAGCCGTGGGTAGTTTGAGCGGCGGAGAAAAAGCCAGACTCACCTTTATGTTATTGGCACTTAAGCAACCCAGTTTGATGATCCTTGATGAGCCAACCAATCACATAGACTTAGAGAGCCGTGAACAATTGGAGCGACAGTTGATCGAAGCTCAATCGACTTTGTTAATCACAAGTCACGACCGATCCTTTTTGCAGGCTGTTTGCAACCGGTTCTGGCTGATCCGAGACCTAAAGCTGATTCAGATTGATAGCCTCAACGAATATTACGATGGGCTGCAAGAAGGCTTTCAGCAAAAACTGGTCCCAAATTCTAGCAGTAACATAACTCAGGCGACTGTAGGCGCAGTTGACGCTTTCAACTCTGACCCCGACAAGGTGTTGGCGCGTATACAACAACTAGAAGATCTACTGGCTGCCGATCGTGCTCGCAAGCCGAAGTTTCAAAAACCTGATCGCCACTTAGCTTGGCAACAAGAACTGCAAGAGCTTTGGGCTAAAGCGCTGGGCGAGTAAAAGAGCGTCCGAAAATCAGGTAGCGATCGAATTTATCGCTAGAAAATCACTGTACCCAGGTGATGCCCCGTTGGAGCGAGCGTGGTTGAACGGAAACCAAGTCTAGCGCCGTTTGCCGCAAACAACAGGTTGCCTGGCGTGGGGCTGTATGCGAGAGGAAACAGAAAAAGACATCGCGCTACGAATTCCAATGTTATCCGACAGCCCTTAAATACCCAGACAATCTTCTCTGTCCCGAACGATAAATCATGCCGTTTTCAGACATGCATCGCAAAAATCCGTGTCCTCAGTTTACCATCCGCATAGAATCTCTTAGGCCGAAAATGCTAGCGAGCGCTGTTGTGAACGAACCAATCAAGTTGAAAGCAATAGAAGACTACAGACGTCATTCTGAATGCCTTCCGGAGTTGCTTGGGATCCAATTAATCGACGTTGGTGATCAATGGCTAACCGCTTCGCTCGAGCTTACGCCACACCATCTCAACCCAGCTCACTCAAGTAGTCACGCCGCCACAATGGTGGCACTGTCTGATACGGCTGCTGGCTGGGGATGCTTGGCACATCTTCCCAATGGCGCTTCAACCTTCACAACTGTGGATCTGAGCTGCAACCTCTTACGCGCGGTGAAGACAGGGATTATCAATTGCCACGCGACGATGTTGCACGGCGGGCGAACCACTCAGATTTGGGATGCAATAATCACGGATGAAGCTGACAAAAAACTAGCAGCGTTTCGTTGCACCGAACTAATCCTATACCCTTCCTAATCCACACGAATGTCCGCTGCGTATGTGGAAGTCTCCATGTTTAATGAAGCATAACCTTTCGTTGCTCAAAATCAGCCGCTCTTGCAGGGCAAGCACTGGCAAAGTACTCACATCATTGTTAGACGGTCGCCAATATCAATAACTACGCTTGGCGGCAACATTGCCGAGGACTATTCCAAACACCATTTCCGATATGACTACTAATTCGCCACACACGTTGGTTGGGCTATACGCTCAGTATTATGGCCCATTTTTTAATTGTTTTTGGGCTATAAATAACGTATTTATAGCCCATGAGACATAAAACGTGGAACTGGCAAAGTCAGCAATGGCCTGATTTTACCTTCGACCCGGGAAAGCTTGCGCACTTGGAGCATGACTACGCGCATCGATCTGGTTTGTTGTTAGGTAGCACCAGACATATAGCTGAAGACGACCAGACGACTCTTACGGTTGAGTTGATGAGCGATGAAGCACTCAAAACTTCCGAAATAGAGGGCGAGCACCTAAACAGGGATAGCTTGCAGTCTTCGATTCGCAAAAATCTGGGATTGAACCCACCTGCGAGGAGAGTTTCACCCCAGGAAGCAGGCGTCTCGGAAATGATGGTCGACCTCTACCAACACTATGATGCGCCTCTCACCGAAGAGCTGCTCTTCGAATGGCATAGCATGCTGTGCAGCGGCAGGCGAGACTTGGAGGTTGTGGGTGGATACAGAACACATGATGACCCAATGCAGATCGTTTCCAATCGGCTAGACGATGACAAAGTTTTCTTTGAGGCACCACCATCTGAAACCATGACAACAGAAATGGGCGACTTTTTGAGCTGGTTTAGATCAACTAGCCCAGGCGGGACAAAAAGACTGTTGCCGTTAGCAAGAGCAGGTATCGCTCATTTTTACTTCCTGAATATTCACCCTTTCGAAGATGGCAATGGACGCATCGCCAGAGCCATTTCTGAAAAAGCCCTTTCTCAGGATGCCGGACAAGCCTCGCTGATCTTACTTTCAACGGTCATCGAGGAAAGGAAGAAGGAATACTATGCCGCACTAGAAGCGCACAACCACACTTGCGAGCTTACAGATTGGCTACTCTATTTCGGCGGCGCGATACTAGAAGCACAATCTCGAACCCTTGCGATCGTTGAGTTTTTGATAACCAAGAAGAAGTTCTATGACCATTTCCAGGTCATGATGAATGAAAGACAACAAAAAGTTATATCCAGACTTTTTGCTGCTGGTCCAACGGGGTTTGAAGGGGGCTTGAGCGCAAAGAACTATCTAACGATTTCGAAAACCTCACCATCAACAGCAACACGTGACTTACAGGATTTGAAATTCAAAGGCATTTTGAACACGACTGGTGAGAGAAAAAGCACCAGGTACTGGCTTAATCTTTGAGTTTGCAGCCGGGTCCGCATTAGGAAAGCCGCGGATAGCTGCAGAACAGGCTTGGTAGACATGATCTACCAAGCCCATTCCAGGTACTCAGACTAGAATCGAAAAGCAGCCTCCAGGAAGATCTGCTCACCACGACCAAGTCCTACCAGTTGGTCATCGCCGGTAGGTGGACGGAATGGCGCAGGACCGGCGAACGTCAAGACTTGCTCATCTCCAAGGTTCTTACCTATCAAGGATAAGCGCCACGACTCGTCAGGTGGAAATATCGATATGTTCAAATCGAAAGTGGTGAAGCTATCTTGAACCAGAGCTCCTGAGGGATTGGTGATGGGGTGGTATTCAAAACCCGCACCGACGAAAAACTCGTCTTTGTAGGCAATATTTGGACTAATGCGCAAACGTACCCCGTCAGTCAGATTGGTTTCCCAGTTAATTGCCACGTTGCCAGAGATGTCTGGTGCAAGACCACCGGTACGGCCTTTTAAGTTGTCACCCACACCTGGTGTGCCTGAGGGGAAAAAGTCACCCGTAATCTCGGTATCTAGGTAAGCCCAAGAACCGGATACGCTCAATCCCGGTACTGAGGTCGACCAGAGAAAGTCTACCTCTAACCCTTGGGTAGTGACTTCACCTGCATTAAACGTACGGAAGGCGAACACGCCTGGATCAAATAATTGAACTTGTTGATCCTCGTAAACGTAGCGATACCCGGTTACATTGAGTGTCACTGTGCGATCGAGGAGCTGAGATCTAAGCCCCACTTCCCAACCTTCGGATTCTTCTGATTCGAAGCGAAGTAGTTCTGATGAAGCTGCCACGACGGCGGGATCAGGATCTACTAAGCCCACCACCGAGCCCGTTGGGAGAGTATTGTTGTCAACCCCGCCAGACTTAAATCCGGTCTTGTAGGCCCCATAAATAGAGATGTTGTCATTCACCAGATAACGCAGAACAACCTCAGGTGAGATATTGTCATCTTCAAACTTGATGTCTGGCGATTGGAAGCCTGAGCTCACGGTGCCGAAGATCGCAACCACGCCAGCGTGAACAAAGGGGAAGCCAACCGACGTTCTCTTCTCTTCGTCGGTCCAACGCACCCCACCCGACAACTCCCACTTTTCAGACAGTTGGACATCAGCGCTCGCGAAAAACGAAAGGGCTTCTGCTTCGATGGGTCGATCAGCAAGCCAGTCAAATGTTGCGCCGGTTACGGGGTCAGGACCAAAAGGAGGTCCAAACGCGCCAAGGAGTGAGGGGTTAAATGCGTTTTGAGAGGTTTTGTGACCAATATCTCTGTCTTCCCAGAATCCTCCAAGCTGAAAGTTGACAGGACCATCGAAGTTACTGGCGAGTCTCACTTCCAGCGTCGTTTGCTCAAGGGTGTTTTCGAAAGGTGCAGATAAGCCGGCGGCGCTGCCATCTGGATTTTGCCCTGTGGAATTAAATGTGTCGTTGTACTCGTTCTCTAGGTCCACATAGCCAGTTAACACCGTCAGGTCGAAACTCTCGCTGAGCTTGACGTCCATTTGTAATCTGGCGAAAAGAATGTCCGTATCGTTGTAGGCGCGGAATATATTTCTGCCAGTGCCGGGTGAACCTGGAGGTAGGGTATCAAGCAGTGCATTAGAATCTGGTCCAACGAAACGACCGTCATCGATGTCGCAATCATGCGTAGGTAAGAACAGGTCGATACCGGGTGTTCCACCAAAGGCCCCACCTAAAAGCACTGATGGATCAGGTAGGCCGTCGCCACCGCAGAAGATATCAAGCGCGTTGTTCAAGGCTTCTGATTGCTGTTTGTTGTAATCGACTTTTAGATTCGCAGAGAAATCATCGGTGGGTTCCCATAACAAGGTCCCTCGAGCAATAATGTTGTCCAAGCCCCGGTCTTTGTTCGCAGTCGGATTGCCATCTGCGATCTCGACAAACTTTTCAATTTCCTGGAATTCACCGGCTAGTCTAAAACCCAAAGTCTCGGTTAATGGACCAGAAACGTATCCGCCAAACGTAGTCCCTTCTTCTTCGAACTCATAAGAGGTTTTAAAACTGCTTTCCCAGTTTTCAGTCGGGTTCGCCGAACGGAGGGACAGCACACCGGCAGAAGCCGCTTTACCGAAATATAGAGATTGTGGCCCTTTTAACACTGCAACTTGTTCAACATCGAAGAACGCACTTTGCAGCAATCGTTGTGTACTCACAGAAACGCCGTCGTAGTTAAGTGCAACGGCTGAATCAAAAGCGTTTGAAATGGAAGAGGATCCAATACCGCGCAAGGTGATTTGGGCACTTGCACCCGAGCCACCAACAGACATACTTAACGCAGGGATACGGCTCAATAGGTCCGTGGCCTCATCGATGCGAAAGATATCGAGCGTCTCCTCCCCGATAGCAGTCACCGCTACAGGGGCGTCCTGTAAAGACTCTTCCAAATTTCGAGCGACTACGAGAATCTCTTCAATCGGCTCGTTGTTAGACACTTCAGCTGCATGAGCACCCAGCGCGGTAGATAAGACAATTGTTGCCATCGCCGGGATAGCAAACAAACTAAGAAGTCGCGACTTCTTGAGCAGACGAACCAAGTTCGTCAAATATAAATCTATCAAATTTCTCTCCAATTTTTGAAAATACAGAACACGACGGAGTTCCGCCCCGGCCTTGGGTCTTGTCTTATCGTTTCCCGAACGCTCGGCTAAGCGGAATATCGTGCCGTAAAAGGCGCTGTTCCTTTGGACTGCTGCTTTATGGGTATCTAGAACCAAGACGCGCGTACCTTAAGCGAATGCGCATTTGCGAGCTAGCGCGCTATTGATAAATCAACGGCAATCTAAATGATTAATTTTCGTGCAGCCAGTTACGCCATCGTGGCTTCCATCGTTTAACCATAAAACAATGGTAAAAACCTTAAAAACACCGATCTTCATACAAACTTCACGCGCCTTTCATGCAGTCCCACCCTTGATGCCCTAGTTTTACGCTGTCGCCACGTGCAAACACTGACACAGAGGCATAACCAAGGGGCTAGGTATGAACCAGACTGTATTTAACGTAACTCTTAGCGTGGCGGTGGTCTGCATCGCCGCTATCCTGGCGTTTTCAGTCTATCAAGCACAACCCTCAGATGTTGTGGACCGCCCTGTGGGTCTCCAACAACAAATCGAGCTGCTGACACAAAAAGTAGTGTTGCTACGTGCGCGACAACCCGATGAACAAGCCTTACTTGGTCAAATCGAGGAACTTGAGGCGCGGATTCTCTCAATTCAACAGCAGTTAGATCAGGCTCGACTTCGCCCGCAAAATTCAACTCAAAAAAACATCTACCCAGGAGAGCATCATGCTTCAACCACTCTTTAGTCGCCAACAACCCCCAATGTATAGCGCAGGAATTAGTGCTAGAGTCACCAGTCAGCGATGCAGGCAAGGGAGAGACTCTGTGATTAGTCGTTCAATACGCGCAACTATCTTTAGCACGATTCTGATCTACGCCAATAGCGCATGGGCTTGTGGTGAGAGTCTGTTTCATGTCGGCAAGGGCGTCGTTTTCAGAGAATATACGGCACCGCTTCCAGGCAAAATCCTCATGGTCGCACGCAGCGAAGGCGATCTTATTCTGGCAGAGCGCCTGAGCGCGGCAGGTCATGATGTTAGAACGATTGCCGACCCTGGCCAAATTGGTCAAGAGCTTGCACAAAGTGACTTTAATATTGTCTTGTCCTTATTTGCTGAGCGCCAGCTGGTCGCACAGCAAATGCAAAACGCGACCAACGACATCCGTTACTTACCCGTCGCCCAGGATGGCACCGCTGAGGAGCAGGCTGCAAACGCGGTAACTCGCCATGCCTTGTCCACCGACGACAGCGTTAAGAATTTTCTTCGCGCCATACATCGAACCCTAAAGCAAAGTAAGACTTAGGACCGGTCGTGGCAAGACTGTTAATTTGCTGCGGCTTCGCAGCCGCCATCCTATGTTCGCAAAACGCTGTAGCGGCGGAGCGCGGCCATGTTTCTCTTTCTTATCAACAATTCAAAACCGATGGCTTCGAAAGTACTATTGGCGAATTAGATATTGGCACAACCGACACACAATCCTTGAGTTTCGATCTTGCCTATCATTTGACGGAGCGCACAACCCTACATTTCGGCATACCGTTGGTACGCAGACGCTACGAAGGTCATGTCGGACATTTCCCTTCTAACCTTTTGGAGGGACATGACAACGACCACTCTGTCGACGAAGGTAGCTACCACACGGACTTTCAGGATTTTCTACTCGGGCTATCTTTTCTTGCCGTCGATCGGCCGGTGCGAGTAGAACCTTTCCTGTTTTATGGCTTACCTAGCCACGACTATCCGCACTTCGGCCATGCTGCTGTCGGGCAGAACTTGTGGCGGATAGAACTAGGCACGCGCTTAACTTACACCCCACCACTCAGCGACTTCTACTTTCGCTTTGATCCCAGCTATTCCTTCATGGAGAAAGTACTCGGCGTGCGAACCAATCAGTGGCGAGCTCACGCGGAGGTCGGTTACCGATTCGTCGATGGTGCTTCCGCCAGAATGTTCGTTTCAGTAAAGGATGCCGAAGGTGCTGAGTTTCCTGACGACTTTCCACCGCCGCGTAATACCTCGCGTTGGTATCATCACGACCGGATGGTCAAACATAGTTTTGTCAACGTTGGTATGGGCCTGGATTGGCAGTTCAGTCCACGTACTCAGTTATCGACCTCGGCGATGACAATGGTAACTGCAGAGCAAGCGCACGTTGTGAAGTACGCATTTAACATTGGCGTCACCCGCTTTTTTTAGTCTCAGTACCGGGTTCCTGCTCGGTTTGGTCTGACAAGATCGGTACACCGAGTCGCGTTAGCGCGGCAGGAACGGCCGCGCGATAATTCGCCATTCTGGTTTCAATTTTTTCCACCACGTCGAGATAACGAACGTTCGCAATATAGAGTTGAAAGCACTGTGCGTCTTTGAGCACAGAATGCCAGACCAACCCAGGGCTTTCCGGCAGGACTTCGAGTCTCTCAAACATCTGCTCTTCCTCTTGCAAGATTCCATGTGCGCAGGCTTGATACAAATTGGTCCACCAGGCATTCCTGGCTCCACTGGTCCGTTGTGCGTCCATGTGGTCACGGAGCCAATGCGCCAGTTGAGCCGCATCATCCTCGCGGCCTATCGCTTGTAGCGCCGAGGCATACGTATACGCAGCCTCCAACGCATCTGCGGCTCGCGCATCGGACATCACGCGCTCTGGAAACCCAATGAGCGTCAACAATCTTGCTGCCTCCGCATAATAGTTCTGCGTGTTATAGGCAAAGGCCAGCGCATAATAGATCTTTAGATCGTTGGGATTATCGAAGAGCAGTTCTTCTGCAAAATCAATCAGCTCACCGTACCGACGTCCGAAAAAAAGCTGGTGTATGCTCGGTTCAGCATCGAACGATTGTGCCGCTGTATCATCACCAGTACGTGCGTAAAGTTCTGCGATCTGCCAGTCGATATCCACCAAGCGTGGAGCAGCAATCTTGGCTCGCATGGCCCACGCAATGGCGGTAGGCAGATCACCTGCTACAGCATAAATTCGAGACAAAACCCTATAGCCGGGGACATTCGGAAACTGCTCTTCAATCTGCTGTGCGAGAGCTAGAGCTTCGTCTGGGTGGCCGGTCACCCCATAGTAATTGCCTAGTTCGGAGTAACGCTCTAGAGACAAAGGATCTAAGGCGCGTGCTTTACGAAATAGTTCGCCAGGTCTATCGACAACGCCATTGTGCCAGATCCACTTCGCAAGGGCTGCTAGGGCCAGCGGATTGTTAGGGTTGAGCTCCACGGCCCGCTCGTAAGAGGCACCACCGGCAGAATCACCTCTAAGCCAGTGGTATAAGCCCTGTGAGTAGTGTGCGTCTGATAAATTTGGATTGAGCGCCAACGCGCGCTCTAGGGGTTCCTTGGAAGCATCGAGGTTTCCTTGATAAAGCAGCGCACCCGCTAGGCGACTGTAGGCAAGTGCTGACGTGGGATCTGCCTCGGTAGCTTGACTATAGAGTTCTACCGCTCGAGCGAGTGCCGCTTCATCCACCAAGGATTGGTCACGTACTTTTTGTTCCGTATGTCGGCCGAGCAGTAACAATGTTTGCGCCGATACATCACTCGAGCCTGCGCTGGTTGCAGCGACCTGCTCTTCTGCGCCCGGAAGAATTTCTGCTACTACTTTTGTGGCTATATTCTGTTGTGCTTGCAGTAAATCTGATTGCAGATGGTCGAGACTTTCTGACCAAGATTGGAACCCTGTAGCACCATCAATAATGCGTACAGAGACGCGCAAAACGTCACCTTGTTTCCGAAATGTGCTTTCGACCAACCAGCGCACTCCGAGCTTGGTGGCGATCTCCTGCGCCGCCATGGGTTTCTCCTTGAAAAACATCGAGGAGGAACGTGCAGCCACCTGCAAACCGGCAATGCGCCCCAGTTGATTACGCAATTCATCGCCTAAGCCATCGCTGATAAAGTCATCACTGGCATCTCCACTAGCGTTCACAAAGGGAAGCACGGCTACAGTATTGGCCGGTGCCACAAGTAACCCAGGAGGACCAATGGGTTCTGTCGATGGATCTATTAGATAATAAAGGCCGGTCGTTGAGCCGAACAGGATGACAATGGCACCAGCCATGGTATACCTACCACGAGCACTATATACAGTCAGGCGCACGCCGCCGTGACGGTCGACGTCGAACTGCCAAGCCAAAAACATCGCAATTGGAAAACCCACGACAAATAATATGGCGACCACCCTGTTGGCACCATCCGGAAACACCGGCAACGCCTCAATGACAAAGCTGACTGCTTCAGTCAAGCTCCAAGCCACAGCAACATACAAAGCTGCAACTTGCAGCACCCGTCGACGACTGAGTTCACCGACCAAATTGCGTGTTTCGTTTTTTTCTGGATCTTCGGGTTCAACACTGACCAGCAATCGATAACCTTGCCCTCTCACTAGCCCGATATAGGTCGGATCTTGAGCATTGTCGCCCAAGGAGCGTCTTAACAGTCGCACCCGTTGCGTTACAGTTTCCGGACTGACAACACGACCCGGCCAAACCTGTTCGATGAGTTGGTCCATACTCAACATATTCGGTGAGGCTTTCGCTAAGGCGAGCAACAGCTGGTAGGAAAGTTTAGGAAGATCTATGCGCTCATTGCCACGGAACACTTCACGGGTTCCCGTATTTAACGTTAAGTTACCCAGAGCAAGTTTCTGTGCTGCCTCGACGGAGTCGGCCATCGGATCGGAATCGCTCTGCATGTTCACGCTATCTCCCTAAACCAGCCTAGCGGCAATCTTGGCGACATACTAGTCGCAGAGGACTCAAGGGTTCCCGCCTGCCGGTCCTCTTGATCTAGGGTGCAACGGGTGAGGGATGCAAAGAAGCAAACTGATTTTGGCAACCAGACACAGGGCACGATTCATTGGCGGTACCAATTTGCCTCGCCAAAGATCCGGCTACCCCGGCAGGACCATGAGTTCGTATCACCAGGTGCACTTCAGCGCGTGATAAGGCTCGCAATCCATAATCGCCACCAGCAAATACCTCACGATCATTCTTGCCCTTGCCAACTGAGATCGTCAGATTTGCGCCACCAAATCCATCCGCGACAAAGCCACCGGCCCAGAATGCAGTCCCTTTGACTGCCTTGTTGCCTAGATCGGAAGCTGAACAGCTAAAAGCTGTAGTACAGTTTTTAGGTTTATTGAACACCACCCACCATATGGAGTATGCGTCGCCTGGCATGAGCACGTTTGGGGCAAGGGCGAGATCCGCTGTGAGCAGTTTATTCCGATAATCGCGGGTGAGTACCGCGGAGCCATTGACTTCTCCACCACCGCCAAAAACTTGCATTGGTTGCACGTCGTAGAATTCATGTGGCGTCGCTTCGTCATTCGCACAGACGACGCTGGCCAAGAGCGCCAAACATAGCGCCACGGACCCAGTAGTGAATTGATGTAGTACTTTCATTGCTTCTCCTAACTATTTACGTTTACAACGCTGCTTCAACTGACGATTTTCAGCCAGTCCTCCGTAGCGAGTGAAGCCAGGCTATGGCAGGTTCTTAATAGCTGCATGAAGTTGCAGTGAAGAAACAGTGAAACCTGAAAAATACTATATATATCAACATGATAGATTATCTGGCAAAGGCGTCGACGAATCGCTCGCGCAAGCTTTAAGCCGAATTTATTTCAATTCACGACGAACCTTACGTTCGAGGGGCAGACCAGATACCGCTGATCCTACCGAGAACATTCACCACAACATCTAGGCGAGGTGTTTGGATCGGGTCTTTTGGATCACGGTAGCTATCATGCCCGAGTTGTCGGCATGGTCCTCATCGGAGAAGGCCGAGGTTTCAGTGCCAGGACCGACATTGGTGGTCTACACGCGACGGCAACAGGTGAAGTTGGATTCTGCCTCGCCTATTAGGTCAGTCCGGCAAAGGCATTGGAACTGCTTTGGATTGGTCACAAATTCACGGTAGCGGAAGCTGAACGGCTAGGACTAGCAGATCGCCTGCGCGATGAACGCACGGCAAAGACCAAGCAAGCGACTACATAATAACCTTGGATCCAGCTCTGTCTTGACCGATCGTCTAGTTAAGATGCAGGTCAATAACGTGCAGATCGAGCTTGTGTGGTAGCCCCAGAGAGGAACTAGCCCATTTCACCTCTAATATTTCAGCGCCTATCCTGAAATCGTCATTACGCGGAAAAGTGTGCGTTAACGAACCTCTAAACGGCGTTCGTGAAATTTCAAATTGATCAAGTGCAAGTCTTTTGGATAGCCATTGGTACAAGACCGCTTTAAGTTCTACAGGTCGCCTGTGCCTCGCCAGAGCGACCAAATCACCCACGTTATCGCCATGATTCCAGCCTCTTTTCGGCATATGGGAGAGTCGAATAGCGAGTCCGTCATTGCCTCTTAGTGATTTGGCTGAGTAATCTAATTTGTTTGGCAAAATTATCGGCTTGATCAGAAATTCAGCCTCGATAATGTGATCGAGTTCCTTATCAATCCATACTCGATGCAGATAAAGCTCCGTTTGCGTGAAGTCGTAGTCAACCAGATCGGGATACCCTGGTTCCAGGCCATAAACACCGTGGCAGGTCAATTGACTAGAAAAAAATATCAACAGTGAAATTAGCTGCCGCATCAGTTTCTTGCGCCTTTCGCTAGAGCTAGATTTCGGATAAAGATCCCCGAATTAATTCTGCAGCGTTTTTCCGTTGCTGCCTCGACCACTCGGGCAGTTGGTCCATCGACCGTTGGTAGGCCATAATCAAATGCCGTCGAATTATCAGCGTTGCTATCGAATCCAATACCAGTTCGCTTCTGCCTCGTATTCGATAGACCCGGGCCGCCAACCCATATCCCGACGAAATCGACTGTCCTAGTGCAGAACTTTGCCAGTAAATAAACTCGTTAAGACCATCTCCGTCGAAGTCCCTGGTCCACGGCAGTGGCCCATCGTCAAACTTTTGCAAAGTCCGCCAGCCCAAAGTCGAGGTCGACAGACATATCCACCCGTTACCGCCATTATTAATAGCAATCGACCAGTAACGGCCGCTACCGCCTTTAAACCAGCTATGCACGCCAAGAGGGTCGTTCGCACCTGCGCGGGTATGTAGTGTCCAGTCGTCACCTTCTACTCGGCACGGGTTACCTTTTTCATTAATCGCCTGGGAGTCAAACGAGATTCGGCTAGGTTCAAAAATTCTCGCGGTATTTGCGGGATACGCGTTGCTTGAAACGATGCAGAAGGCAGTGGCAAATAAACAAATCCTCCACGAGGGCATTACGCTCACCTTCCTTATACGGTTCAGAATGTCAGCTCACGGCCATTGGTTACTCCAACAAGGAAGTGAGCTGTTAGTTACAAAGCCTGGTTAGCCGTTGATCAGTCTTTCGCCAATAATTCTTCCTGTCGAAAACACCGTGCAGCGGACTCTAGCCCTCTAAATTCACTGGCTTTCCCTTGGCGTCGTCCAGATTCCTCCAACTCGGCGTACTCTAACCATACGTTCGCACAACGTCTCCATTGATAGACATACTCCGCGGCTTGTATTTCTGCTTTTTCGAGAGCGGCGTCCGCGTTTGCCAATAGTTCGAGTTTTATCCAGAGACTGGCGAAGGACGCCCAATCTGCTCTTTCTGCCAAACTCTCTTCTACATTAGCCTGTTTCTCGGCAAGCTGTAGACTTGCTATGGCCTTCTCAGATTCGTCTAAGTAATGGCAAATCTGCGCGCATGCCAAATAGAGATACGATCGCCCTTTGTTTTTGACAGCTTGGGCGACGCAGTAGCTGGCCTCGTCAGGCTCCTGTAGTAGGCACCATATTTCTGCAGACTCAATCCAGAAGGACATGAAACCGGACTCAATGTGCTGTGCCTTTTCCTGTGCGAGTTTCAGGCAGCGGTGCACCTCGTCAAGGTCACCAAATCGCTGCCAAAAGGCAGCGCAGTAATGCCACTCATTGGCAAAGTAGCGGTTTTCGATTCCTCCAATAGCTGCCTCGGCAAGTCGAAGACTCCGCCTGGCCTGGGTTGTTTCGCCAAGCTCAAACCAGCTAACAGCAATAGACGCCAATATTTCAGCCTCTGTATCTTCAGGATCAACTGTGCGCAGCGCATACCCATTCTGATCTTCATCCGCAACCAGTGGTCCCCAGCGATCTTTCCAGCTGAGATCGTAAACAAGATAATTGTATATTGTCGTCGCGTACTGAGGATGCCAGCGCAAACGATCAGATTCAAAGTCCCGCATGTCCTGCCACGCGTTCCGTGGATGCTTGTGACAACGGTCGACAGCCTGCTGATCTCCGATCTGCTGCCATAATGTTTTGCATAAGTCCCAGTCATACTCGCTTTGGCTTTGAGCCGATTCTTCAGCCAGCTCTAGACATGCTCGTGCTTCATTGGGTTGAGACTGCGTCAGCAATGTTTTTGCACACCAACCCCAAGCATGACTACTCTCGGCTAGGGACTCGGCACGTTCGATGCATCGGGTAGCCTCTGCCTGATTCCCCAACCCATACCAGCCTTGTGCGCAAAGACACCATTCTTCACTGAAATTTGCATATTGTTCTGCGGCTGCCGCACTCTCATGCCCCTTGAGTGACTCGCCTAAAAATCCATATAGTTGTGCCCGAAAGCTCAGGTCAGAACAGGTGTGATCTAGCGGAAGATCGATATAGGTTTCAACAGCTTGGCGTCCAGCCTCAATATCCCACACATGCAACCAAACGTTAGCGATCCAATAATGATCGACCGGTTCTGAGGCCAGATTCTCTGCCCGGTCCATACAACTTCGTGCTGCAGCGCTGTTTCCTTTCTCGTCAAACCAGCGCAATGCAACCTGGGTAAACTCATATACAGATGTCGCTTTTTCTTCATCATATTGGATGTCGGGTCGGTCGCTCACAAAGCTCTCTCCGTTATTCCTACGCATCGATCGTGAGGGACAGTGAGAAAGGAACTCTCATCACATCGTTGGACGGAATCATGCACAACAGCGGCGCGAACTCGTCCATCCTCAATTGAGGATGATAAATCGCTCAAATTTATCCAGTAACGCATGCTCTAACGTATTCATCTTGATCCTGAAGTCTATTTTAGAATGATACATGTTGCGATCCTCATCCATGCAGTGAACAAGAGGAAGAGGGGCGAACGGCGCAGGCGGGCAAATTCTCGGGGGCGCTAATGGACTCCTTTACTTTACCGCGTCGGAGCCCTGTGGAGAGTGGGAACTCATGCAAACCGATGGCGTCACAGTCGAAACGATTGATGCCAATGCGTCCGGGGGCTCTGCGCCTTCCTACATTGTCGGTACAGCCGCAGGCGTCTATTTCAAAGGCAACAGCGCGGCGGGCCGCGAGGAAATTTGGCTCACTCAGGGGACCACAGCTACAACTTCAGTCGCCTTCGCGAATCCAGATAGTTTTTTTATTCAGACACTAGAGTGAGCCTTCAACGACTCGTACGCCTACATCATCGACTTGGAACTGTGGTTACTAAGTCGGATCACGTCGACCCGATTGTTAGTAAAAGGCGTCCATCAGTTTGTTTTCGAAGGCATATTCAACTTCCAAAACGACGGACCACCCGGGGCTCGCTTATTTTTCGCAGCGCAGCTTGTGGATGTGGGTCAGGAACTCTGGGTGAGTGATGGAACCCCGGCGGGGACGATGCTCGCTGTAAACTCAGCCCCGGAAGAACAAACAGATGATGGTATGGACAGAATCATCGGTGAGACCGCTGATGGACTGTTTTTTTACCGCATTCACCGACACCTACGGAAAAGATCTTTGGGTTACAGATGGAACCCAGCACCCAACCCCAGGAAGTTGCGCTTGGCGATTCATTTGACGTTCAATTCAGAGGTTTGGTCGGCGAGAACCTCTTTTTTGATGAAGGGAGCGGTGCCGCCGGTGAGATAAAGGTCGTTCCTTTAGCAGGTGGCGCGCCTACTGAACTCGCAAACGGCACGCTCGCCGAAGACGTGGTGGGCTCCGGAAGTGCCATCATGAACGTCATTCCGGATTTTGGTGTTCCGTCCGTGCCCTATCAAACGGATCTCACGCCAGGGGGTACGTCTCGCATATCCGACCTTGCTGGATCTGATCCAATTGAATCCGCAGGACGCTTTACACTGTTCGATAACCGCTTCGTTTTTCGGGAAACGACTGTGTTTCGAGCCTTATTTGTTCGCCTCTGCGCTCTGACGAATTTCGTCTAGTTGTTCACTAACACAGCGAAAGTTCTGCTCGTCGTCAATATCTCCCCGACCACTGTATTTTGCATACTTGGGATATCGACAAATCGGACGCGTGAATACAGGCGCATCGCCTGCGCCGAGCTCACCCGACAACCCTTCAAGACCCAGCTGTTTGCCAACAATGCGATCCGGCGCTTTGCCTTCTTCGACCCAATGAACAATCGGGTCGACCCAATCCACCTGCGATGGACCAGGACCACCACCGCAATGCAGCATGCCCGGAACCAGGAACAGGCGTAGAAAATCAGCTGTCGTTTCGCGACCGCCATTCTGCTGCTCAACTAACGCAAGATAGTCTATTGCCAGTTGGGCACGAAGCGGGAAGTCGTTCAAACCGAAGTACATTAGCAATTTCCCACCGCCAGCCTGAAACTCAGTCAAATCAGCGCTCCAGACATCCATAAACACCGCCGCCTCATCCAGCATCTGGCGATCAGCGACGGGATCAAACCGGTCGAGATCAAACTGAGGATTTCGGAACAGCAAGTTGGTTAGTAGATGGCGCGTATACTCGTTAGCTGATTCGTCGCCTTGACCATCGATAACCCATGCACCCCAATCTCCAGCACCTTCCGCCCCAGGCGGGGCACCATGGGACAGCACTTTACCCTCGGCGTTCTGTAGCCCGGCGTACATAAACTTGGCCGTTTCAATCTGCCCAGGGGTGAGGCACCCCTCTTCCGGGTTTGATTGGCACTCAAGCGTCGAGATATCGAAGACTTCGCTCGTGCATTTGCGAGGATCATCGATCACGCCATCTTCAACACCATCCAGTAGATCGCAGGCTTCGCGAGAGGCATCGCCCAGCACCTCAAGCGACTCATGGGTAAGCGGGTTCGCGCGCTGGGCACGAGCCTGAGCCAGCATCCAGGGCAGCGCCTCCTTGTAGCTGAATACCGGCGCACCTGCGATGATACCGTTGTAGTCTTCTGGAAAACGCAATGCCTCCATAAGTGCAGCTCGGCCCCCGTTTGAGCAGCCTTTCAGATACGCGTAATCCACTTTGCGCCCATAAAATGTCGTGATGATTTGCTTCGCGAACAACGTGACTAAATGGTTCGCACGATACGCATAGTCCAGTAGCGCTTCTGGTTGCTTCAACCACTCGAGAGTTTCATTTTCCGAATAAGAATGACCGGTATCTGTGGTCGCCATTGCAAAGCCACTTGGGAGCAAGCTCACCGTATCGTCCAGATAACCAGCCATGCCAGCGGCTGCGCTGAACATGAGCCGACCGTTCCAATCCTCAATTGGCATGGTGACTTCGAAGCGGATTGCCCGGTTGATAACACCGCGTACCCGACAATAGTCTGGCAGCGGTTCGCTGGCTGCGACAAACATCCCCGGTTCTACTGCATGACTAAGATCCGTGAGTCGATACAGGTCTCGACAGGCTTGCTCTGGATCTCCCGCAGCAAGGACCTGCATAGACGCCGCACAAAGCACTGCAGACCAAGCCCAACCGCGTAGTGACGCGAGATCACTCAACATCTTGTTCCTACACACAACTGCAAACACCACGCTGCGCCCCTCCTCGTAGCGAACTTTTCTATGGTGTACAAGCTACCTCCGCTAAATAACAAGTACCAGTCAACGAATCAGGAATTTTCGGCTGCAGAGAAGTTGCGGCGTCGAATATCATGTTGTCAGTCAATTTAATTAGACTCGGGCTTGGATCGACAATAATCGGCATACCGAGTGATATGCTCGCGGATTCTCTGCGGTACTTGCTCATTGTTGTTGGCGTGGTTTCGGCCCATGCGGCCTTTTTCTTCCTGCAAGCGGCGACTAATGTTGAGGACGACATCGAAAAACACGCACTGCAGCAATACGGCCCTTGGCAAGGACAAGATGATCTCGCTGTAGATTTTCCATGGTTGAAAAACGTATTGCGGGAAAAAATCAGCAGCATTGATTGGAATGAAGCAGCTGATGATGTGAATAGCTTCTTAAAGCCTGCAGAAATCGAAAGTCTAAAATTGTGGAGCGAACGCTTTTTTTCGGCAAAGCTAAGTACACTGGGATGAACATAGTATAGGTCCGACCCTTCTTACCATTTTTCGTTTACTCGACCGCGTTGAGCAACTCAGCGCCTTCGTCACTCATCTTTGGTTTGCTACTCACTTTCAATGGCCGCTTTGATCAATCTCAATCATGCGCAAGTTGGTTGTAGTAGATCACACGAACACCACCACTCTTTCCACCACCGACTCGCACCCAACGAATCTTACGCGCCCCACCAGAGCCTCTAACAACGGATCCAGCTATAGGATTTTGGGAGATAAAAGCTGCAACCTCCTTACGTTCATCCTCGCTCAGCAGACTTCCGGCTCTATTCGCTGTCTAGTCGCGGGAGTACACTTGGTCGGCCGATAACACGCGTGGGGAGACAGTGTGAGTGAAGGCGAGGCTACAAAGATAGATCCTGGCGTCGAACAGCGACAACCGATCAGCGAAGCGAAAGTAATCAGCTACGCGAGCATGTATTTGCCCGTTTCTATGGCGTTACTGCCAGTGGCGCTCTACGTGATTCCGTTCTACGCCGAACTTGGTATTCCGCTCTACACCATGTCCGCGATCATCCTTGGCGCGCGCCTTTCTGACGCCTTCACGGATCCCTTGATTGGCATTCTCTCCGATAATACAAAGACGCCTTGGGGGCGCCGGAAACCCTGGATTCTCCTAGGTACGCCGCTTCTGATGCTTTCGTTGTACAAACTGCTGGTGCCTCCGGTGGATGTGACAGCCCTTTATTTTGGCACTTGGAGTGTGCTGCTTTACCTGGGATATACCTTGGTAGCCTTGCCCTACTATGCGTGGGGTGCGGAGATGTCGACCTCCTATGAATTCCGCACACACATCACAGCCCGTCGCGAACAAGCCCATTTTGCCGGTTATCTGTGCTTCAATTTTTTGCCGCTAACGGCCGCGCTCCTCATCTACTTTTCCACAACTTCGAGTACCGACCTGTCCACCGTCGTCGCTAACTTCAGTAGCGAATTTCAAGCCATCATGGCCGAGCGCGCTGGCAATATCAGAGTAATCCTGGAATGGCTCGCGACTTTCGTCCTGATTGCCATTCCAGTGACTGTACTATTTGCGTTGTTCACCGTACCGGAACCTCAGCTGGCAACAATTGAACGGCAGCAACGCGGGTTTTTCGCCAGTGCCAAAGTTGTCACCCGTAATGGACCCTACGTTAGAGTTGTTGTGACCTACATGGTAGTCGGCGGCGGTATCGCTATGACAGCTGCCATGTCGTACTTTTTCGTCAAACATGTGATCAATGCCGGTGAACTCTACCCGATATTCCTACTGGCCTATTATGGTGCTTCAGTATTTGGCGTCGCGCCATGGATTAAGTTGTCTAAGAAGCTAGGCAAGCACAAGACCATGCTCTATGGACTGCTCTGGTATGCCTTCTGGTCGTCCTGGATACCCTTCATCCCGGAAGGCGAATTCGGACTGTTCATGGTTGTGATGTGTTTCAAGGGTAGCGTTGTAGGCGCCATTTTCGCCCTGTTGGCATCCATGGCGGCAGATACTGTGGACGTGGACTTTGCTCGAACCGGCAAAAACCGCGCTGGACTTTATTTTTCCGTCTGGGGTTCGTTGCGTAAAGGAACGGCTGCCGCGGGAGGCGCTCTTGGCGTTGCTGGGGCAGCGTTTTTAGGCTTTGATCCACTGGCGGATCCAAATTTGGTAGGTACCGCCGGTGGTAACTCTACGACCAGTCTCATGTGGCTTGCCTGCCTATATTCCGTCATTCCTGCATCGCTGAACTTTCTCATCCTGCCCATGCTTTGGGGTTATCCGCTGACGGAAGAGCGGCAGAAACGACTGCGAGAAAGGCTGGATCGCAAAATCGCCCGTCTGGGCACATTCGATAGCGGTACTTGAGACAGGGCGTTTTAGACTTTTGCGGAGGTCAATATCGTGAGTTTGGACCAACTTGTTAAGGATGATGAGAAAACACCTGTCCTGTGTTTGCCACATCAGTGTGAGTTCCTATCGGACACTTGGCTGGACCGCGTCCGAGACTTTCTGGCAAAAGAAATTTCTCGGACCGATTCGGCACTGCCACTTTTTTCATTGGCAATGCGTCTGGTCGATGCACCAGCTCACTTGGGTTTCGATGAAAACATAGCGCAATGTTCAGTGCGGTTTGATGGTTCTCAGCTGCAGGTTGATCGTCAAATTGAAGGGGATTTTGAAGTGCTTGTAGAGGGCGCATATCAGGCAGGCCTGTTCATGGCTCAGATCGTCGGCGCGCAGGTACCCGGTTGTCTGGCGGAGGCCGAAAGAGAGAAACAGCATCTGTTTGGGGCGCAGGCTTTGCGGATGCAAGGTCAGATTTCGGATGCGCGTGTCCAGGGCGTCATGGCGCGCCTGTATGACCATATGGCCAGACTAACAGTAGAAAACCCCGATCTGTGTCATCGTGCTGAAGCCCTTGGGCTCGCACGGCATATACGTGAAGTCGAAGAACAAGGCTACACGGTTATCGAGAACGCCATCAGTCCTGAATTTGCTGACGACGTTCGGGCAGCGACATTGCGAGCAGTCATGGCCCACGATGGCTATCAATTGCAATGGATGCTCTACCACGGTCAGGAGTTCGAACGCCTACTACAGAATGCGCCGTTGATGACCTTGATGGATGCGAGCTTAGGCCGCGGTGCAGGTATTGGCTCCATCAGCGCCATTGTCAGAGGTCCCGGCCCAGGCGGAATTCCTCTGCATAACGATTACTCGATGATCCCTGAGCCCTATCCGGATTTTGCCATGACCGGGGTGGGTGTGTGGGCACTGGAAGACTGGACGGTCGCTTCTGGACCCACATGGATTGTCCCGGGTTCTCATCGCGAGCGGCGCGCACCAAACAAAGGCGAAGGATTAGATCGTGGCGTGGCCATCGAGATGCCGAAAGGCTCGGTGGTCTACTTTACCTACGGCGTCTGGCATTGGCAGGGAGACCGAAGTGAACCGGGCCAGCGGGTCACCGTTCATTCGCATTTTAATCGCGGCATCTTGAGGGGGCTTGAGCCTAAGCGGGTAGATGTACAGATGATGCATCGAAATGCTCCGCGGCTGGGTGAAATGTTAGGCGAGGATGACTGGTTTGATAAACTGGACGCGCATGGACGCGATTATCTGCGTGCCGGTCATATGGCAAAACTGCAGGCCTTCACCGAACAGCGCAAAAAATTACTTTTGAGCCAAGTGTCGACAGGACCCGAATCGGTGTTGACAAGTTAAAGCGTATCGCCGCCTTGGCATCTCTTCGTTCTTGGCAATGCCGTACTACGCAAAACTGACTTCGTCTACAACAGCTGTGCGCCGTTTTGGGCCGTATACATCTGAAGTCTACACAGGTCTATACCACTGCAGTTTCAAACGGTTGAAAACCCAAAACATTTTTCTAGTCTAGGCCCCTGCTTTCACTTCGAACCCAATGTTTGGAAAGTGCACCATGACACGGCCTGCCACATCATCCACTCTCTCTATAGCCACTTCGTCATCACATAAACTGACCAGCTCACCGGCTACAGGAATGCGACCGTAGTCGTTTGGCGCGACCGTCACGGCGTTTCCAACGCTGAACCCACAAAGGTGAGCATCAACTCGGGCATTGGCTGGGCGAACAGGCTCCATCTCAGAACCCACTTTCAACGCTGTCTCGGCATCAATCTCGGAGTACGTTCCATGGCCAAAAGCTTGCATGCGAGCAAGGTAGCCTTTGACCTCAGCCCAAGGCTCAAACAGAGATTTGTTCGCCTCGTTACCGGCCACGAACCAGAGGCAATGATACAGACTGAAGTCTGCGATGCTGGGGTTGCTGCCGAACAAAAACTGCCCTTTCAGCGATGCCTCGAGACTCTCAAGCAGACCACAAAAGTCCGCTTCAGCAGATGCCGGATCTACCGTGACAATAGGCGTACCAGCAGAAAGCTCTGCCCTGTCCTTCTGAAAAGCCTCCAAGTCTGCCTGTGACATTTGACTCATCTGGGCAACAATTGCCTCGGGACGAAAATTAAGGGCAACCACTGTGCGAAAAAGTTCTGTATCGGCCCAGCGCGCGACGCGCTCCGCTGCGAAACCGTTAGCGTATAACGTTTGACCGCTCGCGAGGGCGGCCAACCGTCGACAGATGATTTCAGTATCGCAGTAGATATTGGCTCCAATCTGCAGAATCGGAGTTTTACGGTAACCACCGCTTAGGGGCATCAAGTGCGGTCGAGGCATGATTGGTGCAATAATCACTGACTGCCACTCAACACCAAGATAGCCAAACAAAGTTCGAATCTTCTCGGAAAAAAGACTTGGGGGATAGTGATGCAGGATTGGAGTAGTCAATGGAAGTTCTCGTTGAATCGTATGTTGTCTTGTTCGATGCCTTTCGCCACGATATCAATGCCTCCCGCTCGAATCATCCACTCGAGGCGATGATCACGATACTCACGCTTGAAGCCTGATGCTACGGCTGATTGCATGGTCTCGGGGTCGAGTTCGGCAGCCCGCGCTTGTGAAGTAACTATTTTGACATCGTCTCGCTCGTTAATTCGAGCCAACCAGATGGAAAGTTTCGAACCTTGTTGAGGAAGCATATCGAACCGACCCGCACCATTAACAAACGGCAACACACATAGGTCAGCGTAACCGTAGGCATCGCCGTTAAACCAATCAGCGTCAAGCTTGGAATCTAACCACCGATACCATCCTTGTATTTGTTCTACAGCATAGGTTGTCATCTGTTTGGCGCGCGCTCCCTGGGCCCGGCCGAAAACGTGTACTTCACCAAGACCCCAGGTATTACCTTCAAAGTGAGTGTCCATCGCATCTTCGATTAGCCTTGCGTTCGCCCTATCTACAGGCGTTTGGGGAAACAGAGGTTGTTCAGGCCATTGTTCCTCAATGTAGCCACCGATTATCGCGGAGTCATACAACATCAGCCCATCGTGCTGAAACACCGGTACCTCACCTCGAGGACTCGACAGGTTAAACGCTTCGGTATCTGTACCGATCGCAGGTGTTTCTGTTTCAAACTCAAGATTTTTATAGTGGAGGGCGAGTTTCACCTTTTGAGCATAGGGAGAAAGTGGATGTTCGATGACTTTTAGCAAAGTGGGATCTTCTTAGTTTCCGTGGAATTTTGTACACGGCACTGCCGTATGCGTGATGTTAATTGTTAGCACACTACGCCATGTAGCGGTCTACCACCACTTCCGCTTAAATACCGCGAAGCGACTGGATTGAGCATCACTAAGGAAAATATTGTGTCAAAGAATCTAGAGGGAACCGCGGCACTCGGTATCACCTTTTGTCGTCGCAAACTGAACCCGATAACCGGGAAGGTTCCCGTAACTCGTATCGATGGTGAGGTACTGATCGATACCTAATTCATCGTTAGACGCTTCGATGAGATACCGGACCGCGCACCAGTCGTCCCGGCAATACTCCGGTGGGCTGTCCATTCTCGTAGGTGACTTCCCCACGCACGATCGTGTTCAGGTAGCCATCAGCACCCTGCTGAAGGCGAGCGCCACCTGCTGGTAGGTCATGCACGATTTCGGGCGCATGCGCTTTCAGGTTTGGGAAATCGATCATGTTCAAATCCGCTCGCATCCCCGCACGCAGGATGCCTCGATCGTTCAACCCGACCGCATTTGCGGTATCCAGGGTCTGGCTCTTGACCAGAGAGGGCAAGGGAATCCGCGCGCCCCTCTTTCGGTCCCGCGCCCAATGTGTGAGCAGGGTGGTCGGAAAGCTGGCATCGCAAATCGTACCGACGTGCGCTCCACCGTCACTGAGCCCCATGATCGTGTCTTTGTGCACCATCATCTCGCGCACCGCATCGAGATTATGTTCGTCGTAGTTGTCGAACGGAACGTAGAGTAACGCCTTGCCGTCTTTCTGCAGCATGGCGTCATAAGCGACCTCCAGCGGAGAGCGACCTTCCCGGCGTGCATTGGCGGCGATACTATCATCGGGGTGTGGCTCGTAGTTGGGGGCCTCACCCAGTTCCCATACTCGGCTGAAGTTGCCGATCACCTTTTTCAGTCGATTGTCGGGTGTGGGCTGTTCGCCCAGCAAACGGGCACGGACTTCGGGATCGCGCAGCGCCGCTACCCTGACCTCCAATGGCTCTCCCTTCAATGCAGCGTATGTGGGATAGGTAGACAGCGGGTTCAATGTGGCGGCCAATCCGAGCAGCACACCGATTGGCCGTGGGGCGACCTGCGCGCGCACGGTCATGCCGCGGCTGTTGGCGTCCTCGATGCGTCCTAGAATCCTCCGCCAATCGCGGCCGAGGCTTTCCGCAAGGGATAGAGACAGAGGTCGGCCGCTGGCGCGCATCATGTGTTCAAAATTGGCGAACTCCTGATCCACATCGTCGAAGTCGGTGATTAATTGAAGCACGCCTCTCCCAGCGTCCTTGAGGCCCAGAGCGATGCCAGTGAGTTCATCGCGACTGGCGGTGAGGGAAGGTGTCGGTTCGCCTTTGCTGGAGCGGTGGTTTAGCGTTCGGGAGGTAGTGAAGCCAAGAGCCCCGGCGTGGACGGCAGCTGCGGCAATCTGGCGCATCTCGCTAATTTCCTCTGCATTGGCCACTTGCCGTTGCGCGCCACGTTCTCCCATAACGTACAAACGCAGGGGTCCGTGGGGCAACTGGGCGGCAACGTCCATGTCCCAACTGCGCGCGTCCAGCATGTCCAGATACTCTCCGAAGGTCTCCCACTCCCAGGTCAGACCTTCGTGCAGTGCGGCTCCGGGGATGTCCTCAACACCTTCCATAAGCTCGATCAGACGTTGCCTGTCGTGTTTGCGGACCGGAGCGAAACCAACGCCGCAATTGCCCATGACCACGGTCGTGACCCCGTGGTGAGACGAGGGGGACAGCTGCTGCGCCCACGTAGCTTGGCCGTCATAGTGGGTGTGCACATCCACGAACCCGGGAGTGACCAGCGCACCCGATGCGTCAATTTCCCGATGGCCGCGTCGCTCAACGAGGCCCACAGCGCTGATACGCTCGCCATCTATGGCAATGTCGCCAGAAAAACTATCGCGACCAGTGCCATCGATGATAGAGCCACCGCGAATGACCAGATCATGCTGTGTCATGTCCTTCTCTCCAGATAGAAGATCGTCAGCGGATAGGCAGTATTCTCCCCCGCCTGTTCAGTTCCGCCTCAGAGTACTGGTTCGGATCTTATCTGGCCAGCCATGCGCGTCTGTCTTGGCAGCGGACGTCCACAGGCGTGGGGCTGGCTGGAAAGCTCATGATGTGGGGGCAAAGCCCCGCGATTAGATTGGCGACTACCCGTCGCCATAGAAACTCTCGATGCGTCAGCTGTGGTAACGTGCACCGAGATGATTGACTCCTTCGGATGGCCGACTAGGCGAGGGTATGCACTGGATAGACTGGACCGTTGTGTTGCTATACGCGTTCGGCACCTTGGCGCTCGGTTGGTATTTCGGCCGTGGTCAGCGCCGCACGCGGGACTACTTCGGTGGCGTGATGCCATCGTCCTTAATTGGTGTGTCGCTGTTTGCAACACTGCTCAGCACCATCTCCTACTTGTCGATTCCTGGCGAGGTGCTAGGCAAGGGTCCTGTATACCTGGTGCACTACCTGGCGTACCCATTGGTGTTTGTGCTGCTCGGCTTCGTGATTCTGCCGGTCTACCTGCGAACGCCGGTCACGTCAGCTTATGAGCTGCTGGAGGTTCGTCTCGGTCTCAGCCTGCGCCTATTAGGCGCAGTCATGTTCCTTGCGTTGCGGGTGGTGTGGATGTCCCTTTTGGTATTCCTCACCGCGCAGGGAATCGCCGCTGTCACCGGTCTTGGTCCAGCCTGGGTACCCACCATCGTTGTGGTCACGGGATCCTTCGCGGTGGTGTATACCACCCTCGGAGGATTGCGGGCAGTGGTTGTGACGGATGTGCTTCAGACTATCTTGTTGTTCGCCGGAGCGTTGCTGGTGATTGCGACCATCAGCTGGGAGCTAGGGGGCGTTCAATGGTTCCCCACCCAATGGCATGGCGAGATCTGGGACTCGCAGCCGCTTTACAGCCTGGATCCGTCGACGCGCGTAACGGTGCTCGGCACGATGTTGTCGATGTTCTTCTGGATGGTGTGCACTTCCATGGGTGATCAGGTGTCCGTGCAGCGCTTCATGGCAACCGGCAGTGCAGTAGCGGCGCGGCGCGCGCTGGCTATCCAGCTGTGCGTGGGGACGGTGATCGGCGCGACTCTCGGACTGGTGGGGTTGGCATTGCTTGGTTACCTACAGATGAATCCTTCAGCGCTGCCCCCGGAAATTGCTCTGAAGGCCGACGCGGACCTGCTGTTCCCCTGGTTTATTGGTAGCCACCTGCCAATCGTGGTCACCGGGCTTGTGGTCGCCGGGCTGTTTGCGGCCGCGATGTCGAGCATCGACTCGGGTGTGAACTCGATTACCGCGGTGGTTCTGACGGATTTCTTCGAGCGCCTCTCGGCCGGGACCCGGAACGACGCTACGCAGTTTCGCTCTGCGCGCTTGCTGGCGCTGGTCATTGGGGTCATGGTGATCTTGCTGGCCACGTCCATTGGTCAGATTCCTGGGAACTTCATGGCGGTCACCAACAAGACCGTGAACCTGTTGACCGCACCGATCGCCGTGTTGTTCTTCTTTGCGCTGTTTGTGCCGTTTGCGAACAGTGCCGGGGTGTGGGTCGGGACGCTGGCAAGCGTTGCTGTCGCCGTCGCCATTGCCTTCTCCCGTCAGTTGTTTGGTGCGACCGACACCGGACTCGACCCGGTCAGTTTTCAGTGGATCACCCCGGCAGCGATGCTCACCGGAGTGTGTGTCGGCAGCCTTGCCTGTTGGGCGGTACGCTTCTTTTCTTACGACATGAGACAACGCCAACTTGATCATGAAGATGAGGGTAATCCACCCGACCTCTACGGCCCCCCTGACTGAAAGGCGCGCGAGCTCTCTGTACTTAAGGTTGGAAACTAGCGGCGCTTGAGTGAAGCCAGCTAGGTGGGAATGGTCGAGCGTTCTGGCCAGTCAAGCAGGTAGTTGGTCGACGAGGTCATCTCAATGGGCGTCGGTTGGCTGAACGACTCAAGTGAAGCGACGCCACCAATAGTAGCGACACAATACCAAACGTGATCTTCGTCACCGAGACTCCATTACTACCATTTTTGGCCATATGCGTCGCATGCTGTCGCGTAGGGAAAAAAATGGATAGTGTAAATATTTTCAGTCGCCAAGCTGCCGCATTGCCCAATATTCGTCAGACCCGTACCAAGCCATGGGAAACTCGATCAATACGGTGCGTGTATAAGGCCACTCCCCTTCCAGGACTGCAGGTTCCTCATCAACTGACAGAATGCGCCTTTTGTGTTTTGAGAATATCTCCACAAGGCCGGCTTCGTATTTCGAATATTCGTCTCAATCTGTAATGGTGATTTGCGCAACGATAAATGCTGGCATCACTGCCACAGTTTTCGTTGTACAGCCTGCCAATTGGAATCAGCTTCGAGTTGGCTGGCTAGACTGAGCAGCAATCCCTCATCACCCATTTTGCCCGCAAACTGAACCCCCACGGGTAAATCATCGGCCGTCCAATGCAACGGTAAGCTGATGGCAGGTTGTCCGGTACTGTTGAACAAAGGCGTGTTAGTAGCGTACTTGAACGTCTCCCGGGTCCAGTCCATCGCGGAGATTTCTGGGTTGTTCTGATCCAGCGTGCCGTGCACCGGCGGTGGCGTCGCCAAAGCCACACTCATCATCACGTCAAACTCTTCAAACGCTTGTGCGGTTTCCCGGGTGATCCGGTTGACATAGTCCAGGGCCGATAGCACCTGCACAGCGTTGGTCTCGGAGCCAAACCTGGCGCAGGTAAGGGTCACCGCTTCAAAATGGTCATTGTCCGCCGCACAGCCTGTGCCTTGTGCAACCTGCTCCACAAACAGGGCAGCAAACGCACACCAGATGACATTGATGTGCTGGGCAAATTCCTCGAAGTCGAGACGAATCGGACATTCCACCAACGAATGCCCCAGCGCTTCCAATCGTTTACTTGTGTTTGCCACAGCTTGCGCGTTTTCATCATGTACTGGCGTGCCGAGCATTGACCCTTCCAGCACCGCGATCTTGAGTGGTCCCGTCGGCTTCGCAGCCACCTCAGCAAAGCTCATCTCGGGGCTTGCGATACTGTGCGGTGCACCGAGATCAGGTCCAGCGACACAATCGAGCAATGCCGCGCTGTCTCGCACACTCCTGGAGACAACAAACTCTATTGCGTGGGAAAACAAGGGATCAGCCGCACCAGGTCCGGTCGGCGTTCGGTCTCTCGATGGCTTAAGACCAACCAAACCGTTGCAAGAAGCTGGCACGCGAATGGACCCACCCCCATCGTTGGCATGAGCGAGAGGCACAATACCTGCCGCCACCGCCGCACCCGAACCACCACTCGAGCCACCGGCGCTGTGTCCTTGTTTCCAGGGGTTATGCACCGGTCCGAACGCCACTGTTTCTGTAGTCGCGTTGTAACCCATCTCGGGCGTTTGGGTGGTGCCGATCAAATGCAATCCTGCCTCGCGAAATCGTTGCATCAGGGAGGAATCCGCAGGCGTGAGCACCTCAGGTAGCGCACGACAGCCAGACCGAGACGGAGCACCTGCTGCTTGTAGGACCAGTTCCTTGATCAGGAACGGCACGCCGCTGAACGGTTGATCTGCTGTGTAAGGCTGGCCTTCTACGGAAGCCAGCACGGCGTTCAGCGCCGGGTTCTTCTCAGCAATCGCCTGACGGGCACAGTCTTCCAGTTCTTGTGCAGACACTTGTTTATCTGCCACCAACTGCGCCAGCCCCAGGCCATCGTAATCTGCATACTCTGAAAAATTCATCTGCCCACCTCCACGTACGCCAGTGCACAATAGAGCACATCAGCCATGAAGTGTCAGTAGCCGGCTAACATGGAGGAAACCCTTTGATTGAAAAAGACGACGTCATTCGCCTGCTCACACGCACCTTCAAGGCGGGTGTTATGCGGCGCCTGCCGCACGCAGAATTGTGAGCGCGCTAAGTGCGGTGGGGTTATTCAGTCTGCAACCACCAAGGCACCCCTGCGCATTTCTTTCCCGGCCTCTCTTGTAGGACGCTGGATGCCGGGTTTGTTCGTTGATGCATGAGTTCGCATAAACAGTCCACATTGTTCATCCCACCTGTGGATGCTGAAGATGAAACTCCTGAGATTGTTCGTATGCAAACCCAGCCCTACACAGAGCTGCCTCTGCTAACGGTGCGCCGATGAACTGCAGGCTGATTGGTATGCCATCTGGCGAAAACCCACACGGTACCGACAACGTTGGATAACCGTTGTAGTCCCATCTCGACACGAAACGGGCGCTGCGCGCAAAAAATTCCAGTGACGCACCGGCTATCGTTCCACGCTCCAAATCGATGCCACCATAAGCGTCCTCGGAATTGTAGCGATACGATTCGCTGGCTAGTGTCGGGCATAGCAACAAGTCGATGCCTTGAAAGACCGGTGCGACCTTCCCAGACGCACTTTTACGCGCGAATATTGCTTTGGCCAAGTCCACCGACGAGGTGTCTCGACCGCCGCGCAAAAACTCCCGGAAATAGTTCCCGTACTCATCGGCACGGGAGGGGAACGTGGATTCATGCACCGCCGCGGCTTCGGCTCCCGCCAAAATTGACCACGCAGCATCCTCTTCATCCGTCAATGCCGGTACTTCGACTTCGACAATCGCGGCGCCTAGATTCGCGAGACCCGTCACTGCAGTTCGCACTGCACTCGCCACATAAGGTTCGACATCTTTGGTCGCGAAAGTATCGTCCCAACCGATGCGCAATCCGCGTACACCGCGCGTCATCTCTGCTTCATAGTCGGGTACCGCATCCACTAACGAAGTCGGATCGTTGGCATCGTGGCCTGCTATCACGCCGAGCACGCGCGCGGCATCGCGTACGCTACGGGTCATCGGACCTACATGGTCTAACGTTGGTCCGAGATCGAGCACGCCGTGGCGGCTCACCCGTCCCCAGGTCGGCTTCAAACCCACAATGCCGTTCACAGCGGAGGGATAACGAATTGACCCACCGGTATCGGTGCCGAGAGACGCGAAACAGAGCCCTGCCGCCGTGGCCACACCAGAACCGCCCGATGAGACCCCAGGCCAGCGGTCGAGATCAGCCCAGGGATTGCGCGGCACCTCAAAGTCGCGATGGTAGCCCACCATGGCACCTTCGGTGGTTGCCAGCTTGCCAAGCATAACCGCGCCCGCTGCTTCGAGCCTGGCAACTACAGTAGCGTCAGTGTCCGATTGGATGTTCTTGCGAAAACTATGCCCACCAGTGGTAGGCGCACCAATCTTATGGCACAGGTCTTTGACCGCGATGGGTACACCATGCAGCGAGCCCAGGGTTTTACCTTGCTCACGCATCGCGTCTGCCGCCGCGGCTTGCTCCAAAGCCTGCTCACCCATCACCGTAATGTAGGAATGCAGTTTTGGTTCCAGCGTTTGGATTCGCGCAAGCATGGCTTGGGTCACCGTGACCGAGTCTGTTTCGCCACTGGCGATCTGCGCAGCGACTTCTGCAAGCGTTTGATAGTGCAGTGGTTGTTCAGAGGTGTTGCGTTCGCGACACTTGATCCTAACGCGGTGGCGGCCAAGCCCCCTGCCGTGGTGTGCAAAAAGCCTCGTCGCGAGAGGCGCAGATATTTTTGATATCCAGGTTTCATGGCAATTAACCTATCAACATGAGGAAATTTCCCATCCTACCTTCCCAGCCGCAGATCTTCGAGGCTGGTTAGATCATCAGAATTCAGGCGCCCCAATGCTAAGCACCTAATCTACTGATATAAAAAGGGATTTTTGGTCGGGCGACGGCTTCCGCCGCAAACGGCGAAGGATTTATCCGGCAACCGCGTTGGCGCCGGGCTCCGGCTGCGACCACTCTCCGCAGGAGAGTACTTGACCCCCAGCGTCCAGACTCGATAAGTAGAGCCGCATAGACTGCGAGCTAGAGCGCGGACTCCAACAGTACCATTTTGCGGTGCATTCCAACTCCACAGAGTCTGCGCGGGAAGCCATCCTCTGCCTACCTATATCCCGACCAGTTTGGACCGAATCGATCCGATGACCTCAGTTGTGGATACACGACGTTCTAGTTTTCTCGATGTGCTACGCAGAGGTCATATAGTATTTGCGAAGCCGCTCCGTGATGTGCCAAGTCATTTTTGAGCCTTTCGATACGAAGACGACTTCACCGGGTCCGAAAGCCTCTTCCACACCATCCGCATTTGTGATGGTCACTGCTCCAGAGATGATGGTCATCATCTCGTTAACAGGGTAGCTAGGGATTTCGACTCTACAGGGCGGGCACTCCCATACGCCTGAAGCAACAGACCCATCTTCAGCGTCGTAGAACCGCATGGTAGTCTCGTCTGACTCATCTGTCGTGAAACTCGTCTTCGGGATCAGTTTCGAAGGTTTTTTCTCCCCAGCCGAGTCAGGAATAATCTTGAAGGTATTTGCTGTCATTTGTTTTTCCTTTGTCCAACGGTGTTATACCCAAGGTTGAACTGGTCATGGCTGACCCGCTCTGTCGTCATTCATGATCACTACCATTTCCCGAAAATTCCCCTGCATCTCCCAGGTTCCGGTAAATCCTTTTGGTACCAGTACACTCTCGCCAACATCGAATCGCTGAGGGGATCCACCTTCGGCAGTGAGGATGAGTGTTCCACTGATCACCGTGACAAACTCATCAATATCATAGTCCTTGATTCGCAGTGTCATTGGGGCAGCTTCGTAAATGGCGACATTGATATCGCCCGAGTACAGACGCTTGTATCGATGCTCGGATACGCCGGAGACAATGTCTTCCTCGGGCCAAGGCGGCATGTCGGTATTCATTTCCGAATAGGGGATTTTCTCCGGCTCCAGCCTCAGCGGAGAGGTTTTCATCTGCTCAGCATCCCCGCCCCATAAAGACATAGACAGCGCCAAGAGTACTCCGCCAAGTATCAGCTTCAATGTCATGTTTTTTGTCATCAATCGGCTTCTCCAAATTCTTGTTCTGGCCGTTGGCGCAACGCAAAGTCACGCGTCCAGCGTATGCAGTTCTCGCCGCATCACCTTGCCCGTGCTGGTTTTAGGTAGGTCGTCGACAAACTGAACGGCGCGCGGCACCTTGTATGCCGCAAGGTGTGAATCGGACCCGCAAAGACCGACCACACCGCCCACTTCTGCCGGGCCCAAAGATCAAGCTACGGAACGACATATCTAACCCTCCAAACCAATCCTGGATTTTCAGTCCGATTTATATCCCAAACTAGATTGTCGGTCCAGTTTTCCACATACCCCGATTCAGGATTTGTCGTCAGCAATCGGTTGCGACAACTCGAGACTGTTAATGTAAGCCATGATCATTTGCTGCCACTCACGCCTGAACGCGGTTGCTTTGTTGGAAGGCGACAAACTCACGTTATCGAGCCCCGTGTATATGGCCTGCAACAAGGTCCGACTGATCCCCTGCGCCCTGGTAAGGCCAATCTCCGGATGGCGAGAGCGCAGCGCATCTGCCATGACCTCAACAGAATGCAAATGCTGTGCTTGCCTCAGCTCATTGAAATCAGGGCTGTATTTATTGGCTTCATAGAACTCCACGATGTGATCGTGTTTTTTCCACACTTGTTGAAGTCGGCGCTCCACCCTGGCCACGTAATCGACAAATTCGAGTTCGTCTTCACCAGGCTTGGTGGTGGTTTGTTCGTCGATTTCCAGCAGAGCACGGTGCATCACCGCAAGGAACACAGATCGTCTACTGTCAAAAAAGTGGTACAGCGTCCCTCTTGCAACATCTGCCGTTTCAATGATGGCATCGATACTGATGTCCTCGTATCGCGTCTCACCCAGGAGCGTCTCGCAGGCATCGAGAATGTCGTTGACTCGATTAATCCCACGCGCCTGCGACGGCTGCCTTTTCATGCCGGTAAGATTGAGTGGTTCGATTGTTTGTTCTCCTTCCTGGCAGCGTATCGTATCAATGCATCGACGCTCCGTGCCAATAAAGGAAGATGTCCGCAATTCGGATAGTCACTCGTCCTATTGCTGTTTCTATTTCTTTTTAGGGGCAGCGGGATCGGACTCGGACTCGAAGGCAAGCATTACGTTTCCGGGCGTCGTCCCGAGGATGGCATAACCGGAACCCCAATAGACCATTCCGTCGACCACCGTAGGTCCAGGGCCGCCGAGCGAACCCCCGTGAGCCTCGACTCCGTTAATGGTCTGAAAGGTGCGGTTACTCGAGAAGGACCAGAGCAGAGTGCCATCGGCGCTCGCGAACGCTCGCATTGTCCCGTCTACTGAACCTGTAAACACCACACCAGGAATTGCGGTGGCAGCAGCCTGATTTGCGGAGCTGCAATATTGTGACTTCGCATTCTTACAATCGGTTGGCTTGGGCACAACTGCGGTCCAGACACGGCGCCCGGTGGCAGGATCTAGCGCGACCAATCCGCCTTCTGCATCCAAGCCCTCTGCGCTCTCGAAATTCTGGTAAGCCTTAAATCCGAGGGGCACATAAAGCAGTTCACCGTCGTCCGCCGGGCCAAGATTACCGCCTGTCGAAGTGACTCGGTCCGAAGGAACGTCCTGCCAGATGATGGCGCCCTTTCGATCCGGGTCGAGTATCGTGACCGTTCGGCTTTCCTGTGCCGCGATCAGGATCTGCCGTCCATCCTTCAGCGTGTGAAGAATCGGCGATGCCCCGATATCGTCGTTAGGTCCTGGCTCCTTACCTGGACAGTTCTGCTCATACTCGTCTGGCGTGGCGCCACAACCAAAGTCGTTCGCATCATCCGCAAGAAGTTGCTGCGACCAGAGAAACTCCCCCGTGTCTAGCGCGAAAGCGATAATGGCGTCGCTGGCGTCGCCATCCGGCACAGGCACGTAAGCGTTTGATGTGCCCACATAGACGGCGTTACGCCGAGTGTCGATCGTAGGCGCGCTCCATATAGCGGCACCGGATGGACCATATTGCTGCACACCGCTGCTGTTCTTCCACAACGGCTTGGCCGCTTCGCGGAGCGTATATGACTTCCATATCTGTTCACCGGTTTTGGCATTCAGGACGACAACTGCGCCGCGAGACGTGCAGCACTCATAGTTAGCGGAAACGCCCATCGGCTCCTCCCATGAGCCTACCGGGACAATGAGGCGCTCACCCTCGGGATCCAGAATAACGGAACCACTGACTGCCGCCGCATGATGCTCGCCGACTTGTGTCCTCCACAGTTGCTTCCCCGTCTCGGCATCAACTGCGTACACGTTGGCGCTGAAATCGCCGAAGTACGCGGCGTAGCGCCCGGGGGAATCTGGTATGGGACCGATGCTGATTGTGCTTATCACGGGCCGCTCAGCTTCATACGACCAATGTACACAACCGGTATTCGCATCGAGCGCATAAACCATGCCGTTGTCGCTCCCTACCCACAGCCAGCCACCGCCCACCACGGGCTGGCTTCGCAATGTCGCAGCACCAGGTAGGCCAAATGCCCACTTCAGTTTCAGGTTCGGCACTGCGTCTACATCGAGACCCGCAGCGTCAACAGACTGGTAGCGACCACTCGTGGTCGAGTCGGGGCTCCACCCGAGCCAGCGTCCGCCTATCAGCGGATTGCCCAGTTTCGCGTCATCGGGGCATGCATTGGCCATGGCGGATGCTGAGCGATCGATGTCGACAAGGGGGCGCCCGCTCAACCACGCAGCGATTCTGCGCATCTGCTCCTTACTGAGCTCTTGGGCCTGTGGCTTCATCTTGCCGACCGTCATCGACTCGAAAATCTTCGTTGGCGGCATGGCTTTGAGCTCCGCGCGGGAAGGAACCTTCGTACCCGGTTCAGGCGTTTCGTGACACGAGGCGCAATACTCCTGAAATTCCATTACCCCCCGATAATCGGAGGTGTCTGCAGAAACGGAGCTTGCAAGCAGAAGCAGACCAAGAGCCGCGACGTAGCGAAGCGGCTGCACTATTAGACTGATAAACGAGCACATCTTAAGCCTCAAGCGTCCATCGCGACCCAAATACTAGACTTTTAGTCTACTCTGCATAAAATGGGCGGGCAAGGCGATTTTAAAGAGGAGCATGGCGAAGAGTGAACACTATCGAGCGCGTCGAGAATTTAGCCTATCGAGTCGCCAACCCGATGGTTAAGGCATTACTGCGTTCGCCGCTGCACACAATCGCGAGCCGCAACTTAGCACTCCTGCACTTTAAAGGTCGCAGGAGTGGTCAGGCCTTCGTCACCCCGCTCAGCTACGTCCGCAACCAGGACGAAGTATGGTTGCTGTCGGCACACACCACTCGTTGGTGGATGAACCTACGTGGGAACGACGTACCCGTTTCGCTTGAGATCGCAAGAAAGACCTACACCGGTAAAGCGCGGCTCTGGGAGAGTGATAGCGAGGAACTGCGGGATCGTGTTCGGCGCTATCTCTGCGCGCTACCACGCGATGCCAAGGTCTATGGCATCAAACTCGATGAAAACAAGGTGCCTGTCGAAGAAAGTCTGGCACAGGCAGCGTCACAACTCGTATTCGTCGAAGTCCAACTCGACTAAAGCGCGGCCAACAACGTTAAACCAATTCCCGCTAGAACAGCGGCAATCAACGCGTAGGGTATCTGCGTCAGCGCGTGCTCCATCACCCCACAGCCACTGCCCTGGGCGGCCAACACAGTCGCATCGGAGTAAAAGCAGGCATGGCTGCCAAAAGCGCTGGCGGAAATCAATGCACCGATAGCCAGTGGCGTACCCACACCCAAGCTTTCTGCCAGAGGCAGAACAATTGGAATGGCGATCGCGAATACCCCCCAGCTGGAACCCGTGGCAAAGGAGATCACCGCCATTGTGACAAACACCACCACGGGCAGCATCAGAGGGGTCAACAACGGCGTCACGCTCTCAATGACATACATCGGCAAGCCGAGGCGATCGTTGACCTCCTTGAATATGAAAGCGATGACGACGATCGTGAGTGCGGGCAGCATGATCTTGATGCCTTCAATCACGGTATCAAACATCTCACCCCACGCCATGAGTCGCTGTAGCCCATACAAAAGTATCGTTAGCGCAACCGCAACAATGACACCCAACTGAACATCCAGGTCGTACCACAGACTGAACCCCAACAGCGCAAAGATGGGTAATAAGAAGTGGTAGGTCTTAACCCGATCATTCTCCTCGGGCGAGTCCACTGAAAACTCATCGTGTTCGGCGTCACTGCTTTCTGACTCATCAGCGCTACTAGCGCCAGCCATCCTGGCGGCGCGAGCCTCAGCACGCCTCATCATCCCCAACGCTGGAACTCTGCCGCTGGCAACAAGCGGCACCAGCAGCACCGCAAGCCATGGATAAAGCATGTAAGGAATGCCACTGATATACAGCGCCATGCCCTGACCGGGTTCCGCTATTTCTGATGTCTCGAGCACACCCGCAAAAAACACACCCCAGGTAGATAGCGGTACAAGCACACAAATGGGTGCCGCCGTGGAGTCCACCACATAGGCGAGCTTCTCACGCGATACGTTGAACTTGTCGGTGACCTTACGCATGGATGAGCCGACGGCCAACGCGTTCAGATAGTCGTCGATGAAAACCAACAAGCCTAACAACCACGTATACAACAAGGCGCTACCCGCGTTGGAAGCTCTTGCTGCGAGCGCACGGCTGAAGGAAGTTGCCGCCCCCACCCGCATTAACAAGGCGATCAAGCTACCCATCAAGCCGCAGACAATAATCACCCACGCAATGGTCTCATCCATCATGACGGTGAGCAGAATCGACGAGAAATTTTCCAGGGCAGCCGATGGTTCCAGTAGGAGTAGACCCGTGATGACACCCGCTAACAGCGATTCAATCGGGCGGCGGCTGAGGACAGCTATGATCACTGCTACCAGCGCCGGTAGCAATGTCACCCAGGTAGGACCGTCGCTCAAACCGTGTTGAGCCCGTAATGGCTGGCAGTGTGGTCGAGTGCCTGTGTCATTCTACTGATGAGGAAATCAACCTCTTCACGCGTACACACGAGGGGTGCCGCGCTGATCATGGCATCCCTGACAGCCCGCACCATGAGACCGGCATCCACTGCAGCATCCCGACAAACGAGCGCCGCCTTACCATCCTCTTCCAGGCGCACCCGCGAACTTTTGTCGCGCACAAGTTCCACCGCGGCAAACATGCCGAGTGTGCGCACCTCCCCGACAATGGGGTGTTCACGAAGCTCAGCCCACCTTTGACCCCAGTAGGGCCCTATGTCTGAAGCAACGTAGTCCGTGATTTGCTCGTCATTGTAGATGGAGAGGGTTGCCAGACCGGCAGCACACGCAGATGGATGACCGGAATAAGTAAATCCATGACCAAATTCCCCGCCCGTGCTTGTCAACACTTTGGCCAACTTGGACCCCACCGCAACCCCGCCCAGAGGTTGATAGCCGTTCGTGACTGCTTTGGCGAACGAAATCAGATCTGGACGTGTGCCAAAGTGTTCACAGCCGAATTTCTGACCTGTTCTGCCAAACCCACAGATCACTTCGTCACTGACGAGAAGCACATCCCGCTCGTCCAGAATCTTCTGCACCGCCGGCCAATAGGTATCCGGCGGGATGATCACCCCGCCTGCACCCTGCACGGGTTCACCGATAAAGGCAGCAACAACCGTATTGTCCAAGCAAACTTTGGAGCTGCTGACGGATCTGAGCCTCGTATTGCGCGAATGTGGTGGCATAGATCTTGTGTCGGCCCACCCGGTACAGATCGCGGGCAGAACTGCCTTCGAGTGCGGGGGTTGGGGAGCTCATCATAAACACAGCCATAGGGTCGGAAGGATTGCGTGGCGGCTGGTATCCTCCATTGGTCATTGTTGGCGCGCTACTCACCCACTGGAAAGGGTCATACGGACAGTGCGTGATCGTGACATCAAGGTTTGCGAAGGCTTGTCCGCTTCTTAACAACACATTGGCGTACACGAACGGCGAACGAGCGCCATAGCCCAGCCCTTCCTTCTGTTCCTCACTCATCTCAGGACACAGAAGCGGTATAAGGTTGTTGTAGCAAGCTAGAACACAATGATTGGCAGTCACACTCACCGGGTTCCCGTCGCGCACGTACTCCACAGCAACTGTGTCATCCTTTGTTTCCATGACGCCAACAACAGTGCTGTTCAGTCGTAGCCGCGTTGCCTGAGCTTCGCGATCCAACTGCGCATAGTCGAACTGCGCAATCGCCACGTCTTCAACCCCTTGCATGCTCGGAGCAACATCAGGAATGAGTTTCTGCACAACAAGGCGAGCCACCGACGCGTTACCGTCCGGGAACATCCTGATCTCCGCGATGCCATCGATCATCATCGCCGCGGCAGAGTCCACTAAGTTGGTGAGCCATCCCATGGCCCGCAAACCCGGGGCACCTGCCGAGATCGCTTCTAGTACCGTGTGCTGCCAACCGGAAACGCCATTCAACACAAGCAGGTGGCCATCGAACATGGCAATGGTCTCTGGCGATAATCCAACCTTGTCGACCAGGAAGCGGTTGTAGCTCACCGAGTTAACATAGTCGTACTGTTCGGTCCACGACAGATCATCCAGAAAATCTTGAGCGCCGCCGAAGAAGGCAATCAATCGGTCCTGCTCATCGCGGGCTACGGGAAGTGCTCGGACAGCCTCAGCATAGTCACCGCGACCGTGCCAGAATTTGTACCAATGACCGCCAACATGGACATGGCTGCCATCCCCCCCGGCATGGACATGCCCACATCTGCATGCAGCTTCCCACCCAGCAGAAAATCATCTGATGTATTGACATCCATGGCGGCAATGGCTACATCGTCGATACCAAGCTCAATCATCAGCATGCCAGCATTTTCGCTGTAATTACTGGGGTGATCGAGATTCTGTGCTCCGCCCAAACTTAACACCATCCGGCCTTCGTGGTGAAACTCGTTACGTTTGGCGTGGCCACCAAAATCATCGTGGTTATCGAGGATCAGAATTCGCGCTTCAGGACCTATTTTTTTACGATAATAGTAGGCGGCCGCCAGGCCACTCATCCCGGCACCCACAACGACCAGATCATAATGCTCGTCTAGCGCTTCATAGCTTGCCGGTTTCTTACCTTCCCAGGCCAAGGCGTGCGCAACCTCATAGGAACCTTCATGGCTACCCCGCATTCCTGTCAGTGTTGGCGGGTAACTCACGTTTGCGATGCCACCTTCTGCAGATGCCATCGCCCATAGATCAAACGGCGCCATCAAGCCAACCCCAGTACCCAGCGCCACACCATTCAATAAGTCACGACGCGTTATTTTCTGACTCATCACTTACCTCTTGCTAACAGTTTGCTCGCGAACGGCCCGCCACGCTGCATCAATGGCAGCGTTCAGGTAGGCGTACGCTTCGGAGTCTGAATTAGCAATAGAAATCCGACCAAACTGAGCCCGTCCGATTTCATGTGGGGCATTGCCTTCCTCCCACTCAGGATCGTCCAGGGACATATACTCGTACGCGTATCCGTGCGGCCAGCGATTGACCGTAATCGCCTTGATGTCGGTCTCATGATTGAAGCCATGCTTACCCAACACGCCTTGGAGCTGATCACGTATTTCCTGCTCGTAGGTTTCAAACGTTGTCGCATACACTTTGTGACGTGCGACTTTAAGAATCTCGTGACTGGTTTCAGTACCGGTGATTCGCGGCTTAGGCACCCCTATCAAGAAAACCACCATGGGATCGTTCGCGCTGCCTGGGGGCTTGTGGCCGCCTGTGCTCGTCGGTGGCGCAGTGGTCATCACGTCATAAGGATCCTGTGGGCAAAGTACTGAATCCACACCAAGCTTACGCCAGGCACGCCCGTTTTTTAGCACGACGTTGGATAAGATCAGCGGCACTTTAACCCCGTAGCCGAGCGCTTCTTTCTGCGGCTCAGGCAACTCGGGGCATAAATAGGGGATGGCTGCATTATAACAAGCAAGCACATAATGATCACAGGTTACGCGAAGCGGGTTACCATCCTGCACGTAGTCCACCACAACGCGATTGTCGGCATTCTCCTTCACACCCACTGCCGTGCTATTCAATCGCAATCGGACAGCGTGACCCGCCTGATCAAGGGTTGCGTAGTTGAATCGAGCAGACGCGATATCAGCAAATCCCTTCGCGTCAGGCGCGACATCAGGTATCAGCTTCTGTACCAGTAAGCGTGCCACTGAGGCATTACCATCAGGAAAATACACCGAAGATTGAGCGCCAGAAGAAACCCCCGCAATAATCTGTTCCGCCAGCTCACCGAGCCAAGGTATACCCTGCACACCTGGACAGCCCAGATAAAACGCTTCCATCACGCCTACGCGGAGTCCTGCCGGCCCATAAATCACCCGTGGCATCGAGAAAAACAATTCTATTGTGTCTTTCGCAAGCCCGACTTTGTCGATAAGGAACTGTGCATAACTTACGGTTTCGACATAGGCTTGTTGCTCGTCGAGTGGCAGAGGCTCCAAATAATTGACTTCGCCACTGAAAAACTCGATGAGCCTATCTTGTTCAGACGGCGCCAAAGGTAGGGCTCGAACCGCGCTCTGATAGTCGCCCACGCCCAACATCAATTGTGTCCACTTACCATGCACAGCCACATGACCTGGTCCTGCCCTGCTGGTAAAGCGAGCAGTCCGCCTTGCTTCGAATTTAGCATTCCATAGTCACCGATGTTCTCGGCGAGCGCGTTAAGATCAACGCCAAGATCATTCAATAGACCTTTAACTACGTCGCTATAGTTCTCTGCTTCTTCCAGATTTACGGAACCGCCCACGCCCAAAAGCGTATGGCCCTGCTCATGGAATTCGTTGCGCTTTGCATGACCACCAAAATCGTCGTGGTTATCCAATATCAGGATTTTAGCGTCATCTCCTGCTTGCTCTTGGTAAAACTTCGCGGCCGCGAGCCCACTGATTCCCGCCCCCACTATTACCAGATCGTAGTGCTCATTGACGCTTTGGTGTTTTGTGGGTTTTACATCGTTCCACGCAAACGCATGCGAGACTTCGTATGATCCGGGGTGATTACCTCTTAATCCGGTCAAGGAAGGCGGATAGTAGACGCTAGAATCAGCCCCAGTCTGAGCAGGAGCCTGTGCAAGAATTGGATTCGGCTGTAGCAGCGCGATACCCGTACCTATGGCTACGCCATTCATGAAATCCCGTCGTGTGATCTTGTACTTCATTGGCTCTAGTCTATTATTCACATGTCACACGACATGTTCAAACCTGTCATCCGACATGTCAACTGTTTTTTGAAGGAACGATTTTTAGGAAGGAAATGACTGAACGCAAACAAGAGATTATTAAAATCGCAATAGAGATGATCGCGGACCAGGGGTACGCAAGCTTGAGCATGCGTGCGCTTGCGCGCGCAAGTGGCATGAAGCTCGGTGCTTTGCAGTATCACTTTCGAACCTCTGAGGAGATGTTACGCGCATTGGTTGGGTACATCGCCGATGCCTACAGTCAATCTTTCCGCACGTTGCAAGACCGAGACGACTCACCGAGCGTTCGAGAAATTGTGCTCTTTATTCTGGATGATGAGGCAGGGGCTGATTTAAGCGGCGACCATCTCTGGCCACAGTTGTGGGCAATGCAACAAGTTGAACCTCTGGTTTCGGATCTTGTGGAAGACCTTTACGCCTATTATTACTCGGTCCTTACTGAAGCCTTGAAGCGAAGCAAAAGTGCCGCACCTGAATCTGATGCACTTGTGTTGCTGTCATTAGTCGAGGGCACGACGATCTTCATGGGAAAAGGTCGCCGCTGGACAAAGAAAGCGAAACCTGTACGCAAGGCCATTTTGGATTTTGTAGACCAATTTGTAGAGAAGGGGTATGGCACTTCGTAAGCTCACAAACTGCTGCCCAGGTAGCTAACCTCCCATGACGAAACACGCGTACTGAAGTCAGCCAACTCATCCTGTTTAACAGAAACAAACACGTCCACAAAGGGCTTGGAAAAGAGTTCTACCAATTTATCGTTAGCCTGCAAAGCGCGCAGTCCGTCAGCCAGATTTTCAGGGAGATTCGGACGCAAGTCATAGGCATCCGTCTCTACTGGGCTTGTCGCCTCAATGGCCTCCACTATGCCAAGCAAACCACAAGCGAGCGTTGCTGCAACGACCAGGTAGGGGTTGGCATCTGCCCCGGCAACACGATTTTCTACTCGCCCATCACTATCTGGGCCATAGGGGACGCGAAACCCTGTTGTTCGATTATCGTATCCCCATTCCAGGTTAATAGGTGCAGAGGAATCCGGCACGAACCGTTTAAAGCTGTTGACGTTGGGTGCGATCAACGCAAAAGCATGCGGCAAATAGGCTTGTAAGCCTCCGATGAAGAAGCGCAAGGTGTCTGATGCATCCCCATTCTTGAGCTGAAACCGATTCTCACCCGCTTCGTCAATCAAACTGCAATGAATGTGCAAACCGCTACCCGGCAAGTCAGCGATCGGCTTCGCCATGAAACTGGCATGGTGTCCATGTTTCATAGCCGCGGCCTTTACCAACCGCTTGAGCTGCACCAATTCATCAACTTTCGCAAGCGCTTCACCATGACCCACATTGAGTTCTATCTGCGCGGGCCCCATCTCGTGAAGCAACGAACTCAATGGCAAGTCACAGGCTTTACAAAAACGGTTCAAGTCATTTATGAACGGTCTAAATTTGCTAAGAGTATCCGAACCGAAAGCTTCGCCCCCGAATTCATCGTGACCACCGATTCCTGTAGCCGTTACCAACGTATGGTCATCTCGACCCAGCGGACTCAGTAGATAAAACTCTAACTCTGGCGCAACGATGGGCTTAAGTCCTAGCTCCTGGTAACGCTCAAGTACTCGACACAAGACATTTCGAGGATCGAATGCCACGGCTAAACCTGCTTTGTCTATCGTCTCGACTATCACTTGAGACGTATCATCGGACTGCCACGGCACTGATCGGCAGGTGCTCCACTGCGGACTGAGCAGCATGTCCTCATCCTTTGGGTCGTACTTCTCCATGGCAACATTCGAATAAGCGCCAGTAATGGACTGGCATAGCACGGCCGCCGCTATGTGCGGTAGATTTTCCTCCCTAAACGTCGAGCTTTTAATCGTCTTACCACGGGGGACGCCATTCATGTCGACGAACACTAACTCCAAGTTTTCAGCTAATTCGCCTGATATCGCTGTACCCACTACCTTTTTATCCCAGCCTACATGTCACTCGACATGTTCCGGGTAGTTTGCCTAGGTGTCAACCGTGCTAGCTGATGGCGTTGCCCAGCCGCTTGGCTTATCCCGCATACTTTTCTTAGAAAAGATCACTGAAGGTTGCCGCTGGTACGATGCATCGCCAGATTCTCGCGCAACGTAGAAACGAATACTCTCATTTGGGCTTACGTGAGTGTAAGCGCGAGGATTTTCACGGCTTCAAACCCTACCAGTATCCTACCAGTCGACTAGGAATAGGATTAAGATAGGCGACGACCCAACCGTCACCAATTGATTTAAAAAGAGGTTTTTGGTCGGGACGACAGGATTAAACCGCCAACCGCGTTGCTGCGACCACTTGACCCCCCAGGGCAGTGGAGTCAACAACTGCCAACACTTAACAACAAGCCACAACAACAACTTTCGAAGTCGTGGCTACAGACCGCGGCCTTCGCAGGATGCGCGCCTACGGATGTGTGGTCGTACCTGTGATCCGATATGTGGATTTTCTGCGATAAGTTCGGACAGTCTCTGGACTTCTAGAGCGAAATCTCGACCGAGGCCGGGAGCTTGCGAATCGTAATATTCTGCAGCAACCTGAAGTTCCTCAGCAGCCTCTGCGAGAAATCTGATCGCTGTCAATGACTACTAAGCAACGCGTCGAACACATTCTCCGCTGGGATGCTTTTCGAGTCGCCTTTTTGATACGACGAAAGACGGCGCTCAGCTTCATCTAACCATACCTGCTCTGCGTCAAAGTCATGACCTTGATCAAGAGTAGCAATTAGTCGCCGCACCAATTCAGCCCGGTCTTTTTTCGAAAGCTGAACAGCCTCTGCTTCAATTTTTCGAACGTATTGTGTCATGGCTTGAGAAACTATCCCGATTGTCACATTTGGTCAATGGACGTTCGCACAAATCAAAGTGAGCTTTTGTCGCCGTGCTCAACAACGTCTATCTCGTTCACCACAATTCTCAACAACAAAGTAGCGGAGATCGAAGAAGGTTGATGCAACATGGATGAGGAATTAGTTTTCGACTTATATCTAAGTCATTGATTTTATTGGTCGGGACGGCAGGATTAAGCCGCCAACCCCGCGTTGCTGCGACCACTCTCCGTAGGAGAGTACTTGACCCCCAGCGACCAGACCCGATTAACAAGCCCGCATAAACTGCGGGCTACAGCGCGGACTCCAACAGTTCCAAATCGTGGCGACTTCCAAACCCACAGAATTTGCACGCTTGGAAACCATCCTCTGCCTACCTGTATCCGACCAGTTTGGACCGGAATAATCCGATGACCTCACACTCCAAATTACTCTTTTCTCATACCTTCTGGTCGTGTAGCTGCCCTTAGATACATTTTAAACAGCCAGCTAGGGTTTAGTTATCCCATGTTTCTTGATCTGATAAGCAAGGGTGCTGGGCTTGATACCTAGAAGTGCAGCGGCGCCGTTTTCCCCCCAGGTCTTCCACTCAGCATTCTTGAGTGCTGAAACGATGTTCGCTTTTTCGAGCTCTCTGAATTCTGCATCCGTGAGAAAGCTGGCTGCCAAACTTTCGGCACTGACTGTTGAAGGAGATATCGTCGCGCCGACTGAATTCAAGGCAATCGATAGCTCAAGCTTAGTGCCCCGAGAGGAAATTACCGCTCGTTCGATTATGTTTTTAAGCTCCCGGATATTTCCTGGCCAATCATGCCCTTCCAGTGCGGCGACGTCGCTATGAGTCAGGTTAAGTAGTTCGCGCCCAGTTTCGCGACAAACTTGGTCTAGAAAACTCTGTGCGAGCGGAACTATGTCTTCTCGACGCTCTCTCAACGGCGGCACCTCAATTGGAAATACGTTGAGCCGGTAGAACAGGTCTTCGCGGAAGCGTCCGGCTGATACTTCTACTTCGAGCTTACGGTTACTGGCAGCTACCACCCTCGTATCAACCGCCATCGTACGATCGTCCCCAACACGCTCAAACTCCCCTTCCTGCAACGCCCTAAGCAGCTTACCTTGCTGAGCCAGTGGTATTTCCCCCACCTCATCTAAGAATAGCGTTCCTCCGTCTGCGAGTTGGAGGCGACCAACGCGGTCCTGATGGGCTCCCGTAAAAGAGCCCCGGACGTGCCCAAAAAATTCGCTCTCGAAGAGCTCGTTTGGTATTGATGCGCAGTTCACCTTCACCAATGCCTTTGCCGCTCTATCACTATTATTATGAATGGCCCGCGCAATCATCTCTTTGCCAACGCCGGACTCTCCGCAAACCAGTACGCTAGCACCCGTTTTTGCTACCGATTCAACTTCACTTAAGGTCTTGAGTAGCGCAGGGCTGGCGCCAATTATTTCGCCGTAACTTCCTATCGTTTGAACTTCTTCCCGAAGATAGTCACGTTCCATTTCTATTTTTGTCTTTAACTGCCTTAGTTCATCCTCTGCTTTCTGTTTGAACTTCGAGTCTTCAATAAGGTTTTGCTTCATCTGGTTCATTGCCGTTGCTATCTGATCCAACTCATCGAGAGTCGACTCCGCTCGATCTAGCGCAAGGAAGGTTTCTTTATCTTCTAGATCCAGATTACCTGCAAAATCTGATATGGCGTTTAGGTGCCGTGCAACTAGGTAGTAGAGAATTAGCAGTATTAGCAGGGACACTACAAACGTCTTGATCGCCTGTGATACAAGGATGAGACCAAACTTGTCTCCAAGCCTCTCTATCACACCATCCAAATTCGATTCTATATTTAATCGACCAACATCAACTTCCTTTCCCTGTGTCACATACTCCAGTTGCTCTTCGAAGCTTCGGATCGTGTCTGATGGTCGCCTCTGTCCTAAAGAAAACGATTCCCCTTCTCTAATCTGGATACTGACGAAGTGCACATCTTCAAATTCCATAATGCCTGCAAGAATCGTCTTAATTTGACCGACATTTAGAAACCAGATCGCATTGCCAATGCTTTCTCGGTAGCTATGTTCGATTTGAACCATGCTCGCATCAACTTGGCGGGTTTGATCTTTGAAGTCGTCATACAGCTGATAAGCGGTAACTAACAATGTAACGCACGAACTACACAGTACAATATAGACAAGTACTTTTCGCGCAATGGATCTCCTGCCTAATCCCAGCAAAGAGACTTTTGGTTGATGTGATTCATCCATCAGCGTCTCTTACATGCTGGTAGGAGTCTAGAATCCTCCGCAATTCACCACTACTTTCCAATTGCTCGAAAGCCAACCGGAGGGCTTCAGTGCGCAGCGCGAGTTCGCTGCCCGCCGAAACTTGGATCCATGGGGTTCGTTCAGAAACCACTAACGGTTCTGCCAGAACGATATTAGAGTTTGTCTCAGCGATTGCCCTAAGTAGAGGATCGAGTGGGCCAATGACAGCATCCACTCGACCAAACACCAGCATTCGAGCTGCTTGGTTGAAGTCGTCGGTGATCTGTTTCCGAATTGTTGCATCCGCGTCGATTTCGTCACTGAACTGAGCACCTCGCAGATACGCTAGCGACTTGCCCGAGAGACTTCCAATCGTATCTAGGTTTGAGCCCTCCAAGCCAATCACGACTGTTTTTAGTCTCGGAAGGGGGGCAACGTACTCGACATGTCCATCCAGAAATGAATATTTGAACATGATGGTCAAGTCTGTTTGCCCCGTTTTCATCTCATTGATGATCCTGGCATACGGGTATACAAGGTTGTTCGCCTCATATCCGGCCAGGGCTAACACCCGATTCGAAATGTCGTAGTAAGCACCTCGTCGCTGGTCACCTTTATCATTTTCGGAAGCCGACTCAATTCCATAGGGCGGGATACCTATTGTTCGTACCTCGAGAACACGAGTCACTTCGTCAGCACTTATAACAGAAGGTTGAATGATCACGACGAGTAGCAATAACTGTCGAACCAGGAGCAATCCTTGGGTTTGCGGTTTACTGCGCGCGAATTTGTTCACCTAGTTCCTGAACACTCTTGCCGGTTTCGCCCCAAAGTTAACCCGAGGTCCCAGGAATACCCACAAATATTTGGGGTTAGACCCCAATAATTTGAGGATCACAAATTATTGGGGCGACTAAATATCTATAACTTATTGTTTTTAAATAATTTAGTCACTTGGCACGATTGATGCTCTTCGTTTACTGAACAAACAACAACTTAGAGCAAGGAAAACGAATCATGCTTTCAAATACCAAACTTCTCACCGCGCTTACAGCCATATGGACTCTCTCTACTACACCTATATTTGCCGCACTGCCCGATCCAGGGATGGAAATAGACCGGGCACGCACCGCGATCGTGATTACAGATCCGCAAAACGACTTTTTGAGCCCAAAGGGTGTGACATGGGGTGTTGTTGGCAAGAGCGTAGAAGCCAACAACACCGTGGAGAACATTGAACGGTTGTTTAAAGTCGCCAAAACAGCAGGCATCCCGCTCTTCATCTCACCCCACTACTACTATCCAACAGACCACGGCTGGCAGTTCGAAGGGGCGCTCGAAAAACTCATGCACACCATCGGCATGTTCGATCGGAAAGGTGCCCTCTCAACAGAAGGATTCGAGGGATCTGGTGCTGACTGGTTAGAGCGTTACAAGCCTTACATCGAAGATGAGGCCACAATTATCACCAATCCCCACAAGATATACGGCCCCGAAACCAACGACCTTGTCCTGCAGTTAAGAAAGCGTGGGATCGACAAAGTCATCCTCGCAGGCATGTCCGCCAATCTCTGTACTGAATCGCACATGCGTGAACTGATCGAACAGGGCTTTGAAGTCGCTGTGGTGTCTGACGCAACCGCCGCAGCGCGGGTAGAAGAAGGTGACGGCTATCAAGCAGCCTTTATCAATTTCCGCTTCATAGCAAACACGGTTTGGACAACAGATCAGGCGCTTCAGGCTGTCTCTAAAAAGTAGCCCCTCGGCGAGATCTTGGCACTCCCCCGTCAAGATCTCGCCACTTTTAAATCACTAATACGCTTAACAACACGAAAGGAATTCAACATGGGATTACTCATCAACGGAACATGGCAAACGACACCACGAGGTTCAGATGCGGAGGCTTCTCTGCTCGCGAAAGATGCACCAAAGCTGCGCAACTGGGTCACGCCAGATGGACGAAGCTTCACCTCTGAAGTGGGTTTCGCAGCAGAGCCAAACAGGTATCACCTGTACATCTCCAAAGCCTGCCCATTTGCACACCGAACTATCATTGTACATGGACTAAAGGCGTTAGATGGCATAGTCACCGTATCCGAAGTTGGACCGACAATACGCGACAAAGGCTGGGAATTTACAGATGCCTATCCTGACCCGGTCAACAACCGGGAATATCTGCACGAGGTATATACGAAAAGCCACGCTGAATTGAGCAGCAGAGTCACCGTCCCAGTTCTCTGGGACCGAAAGCTAAATACGATTGTTAGCACCGACTCTGGCGACATCATGCGAATGTTCAATTCGGCATTTAACCAGCTGACTGGAAACACACTCGATTTATATCCGATGGGTCTTCGGCATGAAATCGACGACCTCAACGCATGGTTGTACAGCAACATCAATGTGGGCGTGTATCGAGCGGGATTCGCGAAAACAACCGGCTCTTACCGGCAAGCATCCACCACTGTATTCGCGGCTCTGGACCTTTTAGAAGAACGCCTAAGTCACAGTCGCTACCTCCTGGGTGATCAACCCACTGAATCCGATTGGCGATTGTTCACGACGCTGGTGAGATTCGACGCTGTTTACCACTCATTGTTTAAGCTGAATCAGGCGCTACTCGCCGATTACAAGAACCTATCCGGCTATGTTCGCGATCTCTACCAATTAGAGACCATTGGCGACACGGTAGATGTTACTCAAATCAAGCAGCACTACTTCACAAGTTTTACCTCACTTAATCCCTCCGGCCTGATCCCGACTGGGGGGCAAACCGATTTTTCCAAACCACCTTATCGAGCACTGCCCGAGGGTATGGAAAAGCACGCCTGTTAGGCACCCCACAATATCTCGAAAGGAGAATCACAATGAGTTACTACATCTTAGTTCACGGAGCATGGGAAGAATCTCGCGCATGGCAAAGTGTCACCCCAATCCTCCAGGAGCATGGACACACAGTCGATGCAATAGACCTCCCTGGCCATGGCAGCAATATGCAACCAATCGCCAAAATGACAATGGAGAACTACATCTCCACAGTCGTCGAATCGATCAAAGCTGTAGATCAGCCGGTCGTACTGGTCGCCCATAGTATGACTGGGTCAGTCGTGTCCCAGGTTGCAGAGCGCATTCCCGAGCTTATCGAGCGCCTTGTATATGTAGCAGCTTTCCTGCTCGAAAACGGAGGTACGATCCTCGCAGCAATGCAGAGCGACGATGGTGAGTTCCTTCCGAATATCGTCTTTTCTGACGATGGGACCTACGCCACATTGCCGGAACAAACTCTTCGTTCGGCGGGATTGCATGACGTGTCGGAAGATACGATTAGCCAAGTTCTCCCGATGGTTGTGGAAAAGCAGGCAACAGAACCATTTATGTCTGAGGTTTCTATGAGCGAGGAGCGATTTGGTCGTGTACCAAAAACCTATATCCGCACAACGCTCGACAGAGTGACCACTCCCGCGTTGCAAGATCGCATGATCTCAAACTGGCAAGTAGAGAATGTATACGATCTCGAATCGGGTCACTTCCCAGCTTTCTCGGTCCCAGATGAGCTAGCTGAGGTGTTGATCGCAAGCGCTGGTAGTGCCCAGGACACAGTTCGAAAACAAGCGTAACTGAGAAAACTGTAACACCCACCTCCCCGTTAACCGGGGGATACTAAAGGAAATAGAAATGAAACTAACTACCACCAACAAACCAATCTATATGGCCGCAACTGTGGCTTTCGCAGCGTTTTTACTCACCAGCCTTACCACGGAAGCGGTGGTGCATCCAGGCGTCAAGATCCTAGAAGCGAGATTCGATTCGAGAGAAGTCGTGAAAATTGAAGCGGGCGACTTTCACTTTAAGCCAGGTCAAATCGCTCCCATTCACACTCACTCGGCACCCGCCATCGGTATCGTTACGAAAGGCGCAATTCTCTATCAGGTCGAAGGTGAGAAACCTCAACTTCTCACCAAAGGGGATGCATTCCATGAGCCCGTCGGACCACGCATTCTACGTTTCGACAACGCCTCTGCTACTGAAGAGGCTATCTTTGTGGATTTCAATCTTCAACAAGAAGGAGAACCATTTATCGTGTTTCCTGAGCCCCTTAAGGAGGTAATAGATCGGCGTACCCTCCCGACCGTCGAAATGACCGGACAAGCTATTCAACAAGTGAACGTGCATTCAATTGACTTAGAATCACTGGAGAAGACGGTTGTAGCGTCTTCGCTTCCTACGCTAGGTTGGGTCACGGCGGGTGCGATTGAGATTCACAGCAATGATTCTGCAAGCCAACGCGTTTCCGCTGGCCAAAGCTTCGCAATCTCTACACCAAATTCGGCTACGCTCATGAATCCATCTAGAGAGTTAACTGCAAGCATTGTGACTTTCGAACTTCACTAAGTGTTGCAGTCGCGAAAACGTGAAGACTTCGCAGAAAGGAGAAAGATTGTGAAGTTCGACGCCATTGTTGAAGGCGTTCGACTTCTAATCTAAGAACAAGCAGCAGGGGTCCGTGAGTACATCTTGGTGCTACTTTGCTGGTTGGGTGAAACGGCGCCCGTTGAGCTACTGGAAGGAAGAACCTGGTAGGATTTCCACAACTTCAAAACCTACCTATATCCTACCAGTCGACCAGGTACAGGTTAGCCAGAGGAACAAAAGCACCTCTAACCGATTGATTTAAGAAAGGGTTTTTGGTCGGGACGTCAGGATTTAACCGCCAACCGCGTTGCTGCGACCACTTGACCCCCAGAGCAGTGAAGACAATAACAGCCAATACCTCACAACAAGTGACAACAAAGACTTAGGATCTTGAGGTTGAAGATTGCGGGTTTCAAATGACCAGTTTGTTGAGAATTGTTGCAACACGAATTGCAACACGGGTATCAACCCAACATTGTGATAGAATCATGAAGTTTCATGATAATTCAGGAATAACATGGCTATCGTAAAAGTAAGCTCTCAGGTCGAGGAACACACTTGGGAAGACCTCAAGGCGCTGGCTACAGAATCACAACAAAGCATCTCGGGTGTATTGACCGAAGCCATCGCTGAATATGTGCAGCGTAGACGAGTCCGCCCAGAGGTCAGATCGGCACTGGCAAAGTCGGTTGATAAAAACCGCAAGTTGGGAGAAATGCTTGCCAAGTGAGGGGCAATCGCCGTCGGGCTCCGTTGCATTCCTCACGCTAGAGGAGGTGCTGGAGATTCACACCACGCTCTTGCAGGAGTTCGGCGGGCCCCCTGGCGTTCGCGATCTGGGACTTTTGGAGAGCGCCTTGTTTCGACCCCGTACCGGGTACTACGCTGACCTCGTCGAAATGGCGGCAGCGCTCTTCGAGTCCCTACTAATGAACCATCCATTTGTGGATGGGAACAAGCGCGTCGCGTTCTTCGCGGTTGATGTCTTCCTGCGAATCAATGGCTTCCACATTGCAGTGGAGGCAGACGATGCACACCGAAAGATCATCAAAACCATTGAAGAAGATGCAAGCGTTAAGGAGTCACTGGAGGCATTCCTCAGACAACACACTGTAGAAAGCTAGACCAGACCATCTGGCCAAACTGTAAACTATGTCTTCGGTATAAACTGTTACCCATGTGTCCAGGTTGGACCGTAGAAAATTGGTCGGGACGGCAAGATTTGAACTTGTGCATGGAGTACAAACGTTCGTACTCCTGTCAGTTTTGACATAACTCCCCTCTCTTTGTGTTTTTCTGTTTGTTTCGGACTCAGCGCACTAAAGGTTGCGATACACCGCCGCGAGCAATTTGAATGAGCGAAAGTCCCCGGTCAAGCCATCCGCCATTTTGTTCATAACGTAAGCCGCAGAGATGCGCGCATCCTGATCAATCACCACGGCAGAACCACCCCACCCGCCCCAGTAGCAGGTGTTCTTATTCGGCGACAGAGGCACACTCTCCGGCACAATGCCAAAGCCCAGGCCAAAAGTCTGCGGTACTCCCGTCACCAGATCATGACCTTCGATGCGAGGCTGCATCACCTGACGTGCGATGTCCTCTGAAAACAATCGGACACCAAAGGCACTCCCGCCGCAGGCCAAAGGCGCCTGCGCCCGCGCCACAGAACGCGCATTGCCATGTCCATTCGCCGCCGGGATTTCTGCCTTTCGCCAACCGTCGGTCCAGGAATATCGCGCTGGAGAAAACGGGTTGCGGAAAGTGCGGGCAGAAATGGACTCGGGGTCCTCGGGAGCAGGTGCCTCCCCCTCGCCCGCTACTATCAGGTTAGCAATACGCGGAAACTCAGATTCCGGCACACCGATGTGAAAGTCGGCCTGCAGCGGCCGGGCAATTTCTGTCGCAAAAAACTGGCCCAGGGTTTGCCCAGTGATCCGTCGCACCAGCTCGCCGATAAGATAACCCTGGGTTATTGCGTGGTAGCCGGTGGCGGTACCAGGCTCCCACCAGGGCGCCTGCGCGGCCAGTGCGGAACACATTTTGTCCCAATCATAAAGATCTTCCGGCTTCATGGATTCGTCCATACCAGAAAGCCCGGCGGCGTGATTCATGACATGCCAGTTCACCGTCGATGGTGAGAGCATATGAAGCGCCCACATCCATATCAGCGTCGATGCTTTTTGCCAGGGTGTCTCGCACCTCGGCAAATCGTTCATCGCAGAACCCGAACACTTCGGCCATGCTATTTTCCCTCACTACTTGGTTAGCTATATCGTCTGAACCGGCTGATCAGAAATGGCATCCACGCCATTTCTTCCCGTCGGTTCTTGTCGCAAACCTCGCCCCGCTATCGCCTTGGCCTCAAGTTCACCCAGAATCTCGATATGCCTGGCTCGAGTAAGCCGGTAGCGTGCATAGAATGGCAGCGCGATTAAACCCGCGATGCACATGATAGGACCACCAAACAAACCCAAACGCCAGATGACATCGGTTTCGACCTCTCCCGGCACCGCGTCCAACGGGAAAACAACAAACAAATCCAGCATTATGCCGCCGACGAAATGCCCAACCGAGTTGGACGCCTTGGCAAAGAATGCGCGCGCGGAATAGATCAAGCCTTCCTGTCTGCGTCCAATGAGCAACTCATTCTCATCCGTGATATCTCCCAACATCGACATCATGGCAACCGCACCCGCAGCGGCGCACGTTGTACCCAGGAACATATTCACCAACAGTAGCGGTAGTAAAAGCTCTGACCCATTGACTGGCATCAAACCCAAAAGGCGCAGGTCTATTGGAAGCTGAGTAAATACCACCACTCCCAAAAGCCCCCCGATCAAAACCGGCTTGCGGTCGAACTTCTTCATCAACGAAGGAGACGCACTCGCGCCGATGATCACGGCAGGGATGACCACCACACCAAAAAACTGAATTTGTTCCGGCTTCAGTTCCCAGTAATACGTGGCGACGAAAACGTTCAAAGTTTGGTCCAATCCAATAGAGATCATCAGCAAGAAAAAGCCTATTAGCAGAAAGGCGTAGTTGGGATTCTTAAAAACCCCAATCAAATCCCGATAGAAACCCAAGAAAGACATCCGCGCCAGATTTTCCGGAGGCGAACTTAAATAAGGCACCCGCCCCAGCGTGCCAAGTGAGCTCAGAAAGATCATCACAAGAATGATCCCGCAGGCCGTTAAAATCACAGGCGGATACGCCGACGCGTCAAGGTGCTTGGGCACGACGGAACCGTCTGCCAATGTGCTTTCACCAGCGAAAAAGAAGCCCCAGACTGTCAGGGCAAACAATGCACCCGACACATACCCGATGATGGCGTTCATGCTGAACAGCTGCGATCGCTCATTGTGGTCTTTGGTCAATTCTCCGTCGAGCGCATGATGAGGAATGGTGTACAGCGTTACAAACAGACGCCCAGATATGGTCCAGAATGCTAACCAGGCAAACAACCCCATCTGATTTAGTTCGCCCAATTCGCCACCGGTGAGTGACTCGGGTGGGTTAAAAATGAAGAAAAGTGAGATGGCGAGGGGAATGGGGGCAGCAAACAGAAAGGGATGGCGCCGACCCCACCGAGACCGCCAGCGATCGGAAATCATGCCGACCAAAGGGTCGGAAACAGCGTCACCGATCATCGCGAGCATGATCGCAGTACCAATTAGTGTATTGGAAAGTCCAATGGCTTGGTTATAAAAGATGACGATGAAACCGTTAAACATGCCGAGGAATACGAGTTCCCCCATCTCCCCAATTCCATAGGCAATCTTAGTCTTGAAGGGCAATCGTTCTCGCGCGGTTTCCATGAAGCCTCACCTCATCTGTAGTCCCCAAAATAGAAAAAGGGAGGCCAAGTTTATTTGGCCTCCCTAAAGGGGATATTGTAAGCGTTTAGTACTGGAAACGCAGGGTCACACCGTAAGTACGAGGGTCGCCAGGGTAAGCATTAAAGCTGCCTGATTGTATTACGGAGTTGAAGATACCGTCGGTGTACTCTTCATCGAAAATATTTTTGCCCCATAAACTCACCGTCCAACGACCTTCTGGGTCGCTTATGCCTACCGTGGCATTGGCAGTGATATAACTATCCTGATCAGCAATAGGATTTTGCTCGCTGGTCACGTTACGTTCACCGCGAAATCTTGCTGCGATGTTGGCAAAGCCTTCAACGGCACCAAAGCTCCTGGTGTAACTAACCGATGAACTAATGGTCCATTTAGGTACAAAGGACAAGCGCCTTCCACTCAAGTCTTGGGTGTTGCCAGGCGTGGGAGGCGAGCCAGTAGGAACAACAATCTTTGGTCCACCAACATAGCTATCATATTTAGCGTCAAGGTAAGAGCCCGACAACGAGACGTACAGATTCGCCGTGGGTGCGTAAAATGTTTCAAGCTCAAGACCATCAATCTGAATTTTACCCGCATTAGTTAAGGTAAAGGTGGTGCCGTTAAAAGCGTTGGTTTGAAAGTCACGTAAGCGCTGCGAAAACGCTGCAACGTTAAGTTGGAGCCGTTTATCAAAGGCACGAATCTTGGCGCCCAACTCCCAGGCATCAGCTATTTCTTTATCAAAATCTGCACCTTGGGAACCGGCACTGACATTAAAACCACCTGCTTTGTATCCGCGCTTAGCACTTGCATATAAGCTCACGTCATTCGAGTATTCATAAGAAATAGTGAGTTCACCGGTTGGCTCTTGCTCATCACGTTTCTCTGAAAAATTGGCTAGGGGTCTAAATAGCTGAACGGCGGCAGCCGCGCCACGGAAAGGGGCTGGTAGAAATGCAACTACCGGATCGCTAGCAGGATCGCTAAAGTCAATTGCCGAATAGGGTGCGTTAGTGACTATGTTAGCATCGATCTCTTTATCTTCGGTGGTCCAGCGAGCCCCCAGTGATGCTGTGAGTTGATCGGTAATGTGCCAATCGATCTTGCCGAACACAGAATGACTGGTTGTCAGTAGTTCAAATTCGCTTTGTCTACCAGTTCCGGCACCTATATAAGATCCCGGCGGTGCACCCTTTAGGCCTTCGACCAATGTGACGATACCACCGATCGCGAGATCAAAGAATGGCCGAGCAAAACTACCTAACTGATTATCTGAGGCCGTATCTTGATCAGCATCGTAGTAGTAATAACCTATCATCCAGTCGAGTTTGTTAGCACCAGTCGACTGTAGTCTGAATTCTTGCGTGAATACTTGGCGGTCAGCACTATTTTGTAATACGCCACTGAGTTGAATGTCGATAAAATCGGCATCTATGTCATTGGTTTCTTCAAAATCTCGAAATGCGGTCAGGGAGGTAAAAGTAAGGTTATCTCGCTCCCAATCCACTTGTGCCGAAAATCCACTTTGCTCCTGATCTGTTTCCAGTGCTCGGTCAAACTTAATCTCGCGTCTGTATATATCATCCGGTAAGAGCGTTGCACCAAGTGCGGTAGTGCGGGCAGCGTTGGCAGGAAAGTTGAAGAAAAATGGCGCGCCGCAACAGTCTTCGCGGATGGATGAAGTGTCTGCAATCAAACGCACACTCAAATCATCGCTGGACTCTATGAGAAGTTGCCCACGCAGCGCGTAACGGTTCCTGTCATTTACAGAGTCTCTACCAGGTTGCACATTATCGATATAACCATCGCGGTTATTGTAGTTACCGGAGAGACGATAAGAGACCGTGTCATTGATAGGTCCAGTAACCGAGGCACGGGTTATTTTGCTGTCATAGTTGCCGAAGCTTTGCTCAACTTTTAGACCAAACTCTCGCTCGGGTTTCTGCGTGATGATGGAAATGACGCCAGCAGGAGTATTTTTGCCATAAACCGAGCTTTGCGGCCCACGTAATATTTCTACTCGTTCGACGGAGATGAAGTCATCAATGGCTGACGCTGCCCGGCTGCGGTAGACACCATCGATAAAAACGCCAACAGATGGTTCTAAGCCTGCGTTGTTCCCAGATGTTCCCAGCCCACGAATACTAAACGTTTGTTGTGAAGACGTTTGATTCTGACCGGTATTTAGAGACGGCGCAGCCAACTCCAGTTCTTGAATGTCTGCAATACCTTTATTCTTGAGGTCTTCTCCTGACACTACTGATACTGCGACCGGCGTCTCTTGCAGAGTGGCCTCCCGCTTCTGTGCGGTTACGACTACTTCTTCCATCCCCGCATACTGGCCTTCTTCGGCTAAACCTGTATTGGCCATCATGACTGCTGCCAAGAGCGCACTCATGCGCGTTATCTTGATTGAACTCAAACTACTTTCTCCCCACTGTTTTATTCGGGTCAACTAAATCGTGTGCTGCGAACTAAGCTCGCGTTATTATAGAGCCTCTATTATAACGCTCGCATGCTACTTTAGAGTTACCAAGATAACAACTACTTTGGTAGGTCTATAATAAGAACGCGGATCACGTATTAGTGTGGGGTTGTGGTTTCGCCGAGGCGGTTGAGTCTTGCTTACACTTGCGAGCTATTTATCCGCCAGACCTTTCATTCCGGCCTTGATATACGACAGTGTCATATCGATCGCTCGTTGCTGGTCGACTGCACTCATCACGACCCACTCTGCGGCAGCAACTGATGCACCGGAGGACATGGCGATCGCCAACTGGGCCTGTTCAACGGAGAGTTCGAAGGTTTTGGCGCTGTTCTCAACCAGATAGTTTGCGGTTTGCATGCCCTGCTGCTGACGCAACGTTTTAATACCTTTTGCTATTTCTGGCTGGCTTAGCAGCACAGGCAATATGTTGCCAGGAGCGTGATGATTGAAGTTATTAGTAATGAAGACTCTAATAACCTCCTCAAAGTTGTTTGCGTTCACGACTTCGGCGAGTAGCGCGTTGCCGCTCACCCTGTATTCTCGCTCCAGTAACGCCCGCAGCAGTGCCTTGCGACTTGCGAAATAGTTGTAGACCAGTGGGCTTGAGACAGCCGCCGTGCGCGCCAGTGATTCCATCGTAAACGATTGCAGTCCATCGGCTAAGATCATCTCTTTCGCGACATCTAGTAGCTGATCGGTTCTGGCTGCTGGAGAGAGGCGAGTTCTTGTTTTAGGGCTCATCATTAGATTGTACCTCATTATTGACACTCACAAATAATTGCTCTATTTTACACCTTCTATAATAACCCTTTCAGACACTCGCATACAAAGAGGATAGCCAACATGAACCAGCCAACAGCACACTGCGCGAATCGAACGGTCCACGATGCCGATAGCCACATCACAGAGTCCGGTGGTTGGATGGAAAATTATGCAAGCGAGTATGTTCGAGACAACCTTGATAAACCTTTTATCGATCTTGAAGCCATCCCACAGTTAAAGCCCGCCTTTGACCAGGCTAAAAACCGCTTGGCGGGCAACGACCCTGAGCTGACCGAGCAATTGAAATCTGACTTATACGGCAGCCCCGGAAAGCGCAATCTCATGGCGGCATACGGTGCAGTTGATGGCGAGGAGCGCAGAGACTCACTCGACATTGCAGGCATAAGCCACCAGATAGTATTCCCCGGCCTGGTGTTTGCCTCTCGTTTTGCAGGTTCCAAAGATCTAAAGGTCGTCTACGGCGGCAGCGATGCCATGAATAGAGCCATGGTCGATTTTTGCGCGGCCGATAAAGAACGCCTCCTATCAGTGGGCTACCTTTCGCTCAGAGACCCAGAGATGGCGTTGCAAAGTGCCAAGGAAGCCATCGAAATGGGTATGAAATCACTTTGGCTGCGCTCAGACGCCGTTGCAGGACGCGCACCTTCACACATCTCCTACGATCCCATTTGGGCACTATTAGAAGAAGCCGGTGTGCCAATCGTGCTGCACATCGGTAGCGGCGTTAACATGCCCAAAGAGTACAAGAATACGGGGGTCGAACGTAAGCTCGGTGCTCTGTCGATGAATGTTGAAACGACCTCGCCAAAAGACCTGCCTGTTTTACACCATTCGATAGAGCGCTGGCTTACCTGCATGATCTATGACGGTGTGCTCGAGCGTTTCCCAAAGCTTAAGATCGGCCTGATTGAACTAGGTGCAAACTGGTTGCCTGCATGCCTGGCAAATCTGGATTTGGGCGTGTCGGAGCTTGGCAGGTTTGATACCAACTTGAAAAAGTTATCGATCAAACCTTCGGAATATATGAAGCGTCAGGTGAGAGCCACGCCGTTGCATGTGGAAGATGCAGGCTGGGTAATGCGCAGCGTGGGTAAGGAAATGTTGATGTTCAACACCGACTATCCTCACCCTGAAGGCGGTACTGACCCGTTTGGCGATTTTGAACGCAGCCTTGACGCAGTCCAAGCAACACCTGAGGAGTTAGATAACTTCTACGCCAAGAACTTTGAAGACTTGATGGGCATTCGCACAGGTATTTAAGTGTCGAACGACACACCTGTCGACGACGACCTTAATTTTGCCCGGGTGCTGCAGATTTTTCTGCGCACCTGGCCCTTCATAAAACCACTGACCCGACACCTGATCTTGTTTGTGGTGTGTTCGGCGTTGGTCTTTGTCGTTGTCACTACGCTCGGCTTCATCGTCACTGGTCTTGTGAATAGCGGCATCATCGGTGGAAAACCACTCGGGCTTCTGCATGCCGGTATTTATGGTCTCGATCCGGCAGTGTTTGTCGAGGTAGAGGAACTGTCCGCCGACGCCCGCCGGCAGTTACCATGGCTGGCTGTCTGGTCAACCGTTCCGTTGGTGGTGCTGGTGATCATCACTGGCATGCTCCTATATCAGTACAGCGTCTGGATCTTTCAGCGCATCAACCAACTGATGCGCGTACGTCTTATCGATCAGTTGCAGATGCAATCCCTGGCATTCCACGCGCAGGCGCAAACCGGCGACGCGATCTACCGGATCTATCAAGACAGCGCCATGGTGACATCGATCATCCGCTCGATTTTCCTCGATCCGCTGATGTTCCTGGGACGTTACTTGTTCGGCCTTGCCGTGGTCGCTGCATTCAGCCCCTGGCTGGCCCTTATCCTGGCTATCACAATTGCCCCAGCACTATTCTTAGGACGCTACTTTTCAACCAGGCTGCGGGCTGCGTTTCGCCGCGCCCGGGAATACAACAGCCGGCTGACATCCTGGATTCAGGAAAGCATTGTCGGCATCCGTGTCATTAAGGCCACCGGCAACGAAAGCCAGCGTGAATCTGCATTTCAACGCCTGTCCCAGGACGCCTTCGCAGCAGCTTTCGAAGCCCGGGGCATGTTGACACTAATGGGTATCCTGGCGTTCGCAGTTGTGGGCCTAGCGATGATCGCGACCCAATCCGTGTCGGCGCTCTATGCCAATATGGAAGCAGACACTTACGCACGAAACCTGCTTCTTGGTTTCGGCTTTGCCGTCTGGAATCTTGGTTCGTTCACTGCCGCATCGACCCGCGTCAATGACAATGCCGGCTCACTGGAATCGCTGCTCACCATCTGGGCGCGCGCCCAGGACATGGCTGTGGGACTCAACCGTGTGTTTGAGATTCTTGATCTTGAGCCAGCGATAAAAGATTCCCCGAATGCCATTGACCTTGAGAACATTCGGGAGGGTGTGACATTTCAGAATGTGACTTTCGGCTACGACCCCTTGCGCCCCGTCCTGTCAGACATCAATCTGAGGGCACCGCCGGGTAACATCACCGCGATCGTGGGCCCCACTGGCACGGGAAAGTCGACCCTCATGTCCCTGTTGCTGCGACTCGCCGACCCCCAAACAGGCATGATTAGCGTGGGCGGCACAGATGTCCGTGAAATCACGATTGCGTCGCTGCGCCGCTGCATGGCGATTGCTACGCAGGAGAACATCTTGTTCACGACCTCCGTGCTTGAGAACATCCGTTACGCCGCACCGGACGCCGATCGGGATGCCGTGATCGCCGCCGCTCGCATCGCCTGCGCTGATGAATTCATCGATCAGTTATCGCAGGGTTATGAGACCCCGCTTGGTGAGCGAGCTACTAAGCTTTCGACCGGTCAGCGCCAGCGCATTGTCATCGCTCGGGCACTGGTCAAGGACGCCCCCATTCTGATACTCGACGAACCTACCTCAGCGCTAGATGCCGAGACTGAACTGCGGGTGATGGCTAACCTGCGCCAATGGGGTGAATCCCGATGCGTATTCCTAATCACACATCGGCTATCCACCATTCGCCAGGCACACAACGTGCTCTACCTGCGTGACGGCCGGGTCGCCGCATTCGGACCCCACGATCAGCTGACACGAGACAACAATGCTTACCGGTCATTTGTCGAAGCCGAAACAGGGATGTCGATGGAAGTACAGCCATGAGCTCGGAGAAAGCCATGAGCGCGGCCCGAGTCACCACTGGCGAAACTTTGGCGCTTATCGGCCGTTCACTACGTTTTGTCCGGCCATACTGGCCGCAGATCCTGGGTAAGCTGATCCTCAGCTTCATTGGTATTACGGTCATCCTGTTCCTGCCCTGGCCGCTGAAGATTTTAATCGATTACGTGATAATGGGGCTTCCAGTCGGTTCCTCACCGACCCCATTCCCACCCTATATTCAGCCATTTGTCGACTTGCTATACGGCATGACCCCTTTCGAAATCGTCTGGGTGGTCATCGCCGTGAGCCTGGCTGGCATAGCGCTGATCGGCTCATTCGGAGTCGGGATCTCTCGTGACACCGCTGATGGCAACCTGGCACAGGGACTCGACACAGCTACCGAGAGCGAAAACCTGGCGAATGAGTCCAGCAGCCGGATCGGCGGTCTACTCGGCTTATTTGAATACCGCTTCCAACTTAAGACCACGCACCGTTTTAACCACCGGTTACGGAGTTTGGTATTCCACCGCTTGTTAGGCTTACCGATGACACGCTTCAGTGATGAAAGCGTAGGAGATGCCGTCTATCGAGTAATGTATGACACACCAGCTATCTCCAAGGTCTGCTACGACATACTGGTTGTACCGCTCAGCAACCTCTTTCTCATGGCAGTTGTCATCTGGACTGTGCAATACAGCTTCTCGGCAGTACCCTCTCTGGTAATGCTGGCTTGGCTTGCCGCACCCATGGTACTGATATCCTCATTTTTAATGACGGGTGTCGCCCGCCGCCGGTCGCTCGCCAGTCGTGAGGCTGGTGCCGATACCACCGCGACCGTCGAAGAAGGTATGAGCAATATCCTCGCTGTGCAAAGCCTGGGGGCGCACGAGCGGCAGCGGGATGAGTTTGAGCGCGACAGTAAGGAGTCGTTCAGCCGTTACCGGTCATATGTCTGGATGAGGGTATTGTTGATCGGCCTGCAATCCGCTATCGCCTGCGGCCTTATCCTGTACGTTTTTTTCGACATTGCCGAGGCAATAATTGACGGCCGTATGTCGCCGGGTGATTCCGGAATTCTGTATACCTACTTTGGCCAGTTGCTACTCACCACCCTCGCCCTTGGTGCGGTGTGGTTCAAACTGCAGGACAACCTCATCGGCATGCGCCGAGTGTTCCAGGTCATAGATCAACAAGCAGACCATGAACGCCACGGTACCGAGACACTGGAAACGGTGCGTGAAGGGCTCACAATTGACCATGTCAGTTACGCCTACTCAGACGGAACGCGTGCGCTGGACAACGTGACCCTGGATGCCCGGGTGGGTGAGATGGTCGCTCTCGTTGGCACAACCGGTGCGGGCAAGACGACGTTGTCTTATCTGATCCCGGCGTTTATACAGCCTACCGAGGGGTGCGTGCTGCTCGATGGCGTCGACACTCGCACGCTGGCAGTCGACAACCTGCGGGATCTAGTTAGCTTTGTCTTCCAGGAACCGGCGGTATTCGACGATACGGTGGCGAATAACATCCGCCTTGGCAACCCAAATGCCAGCGATACAGAACTGGAGTCTGCTGCGGCAACCGCTGGCGCGTTGCCATTCATCCGCAATCTCCCGCAGGGATTCGACACACGTCTCGGGCGCAACGGAGACACCCTGTCAGTCGGACAGAAACAGCGTTTGGCAATCGCCCGGGGGCTGGTCAGTCGGTCGCCGGTGCTGGTACTCGACGAACCCACCGCAGCGCTGGACCCGGAGACCGAACGCGCCCTGGTGCAAGCGTTACACAGCGAACGCGAAAAGCGCGTCCTGATCGTGATCGCCCATCGCCTCAGCACCATCCGTACGGCTGATCGGATCTGTATTGTCGATGGTGGTCGGATTGTTGAGTCAGGCACACACGAGGAACTGATGCAAGATTCGGAAGGCGCCTACCGGCGGCTTGTCGAACTTCAGCAGGGTCAGGTCTCCTGACTGCTGGAGTTTTCCTTATATCGATCGCCTCGTTCCACTGCCAACTTGAATGCGGCCACTGTTTCGGCTTTCTCTTCATTTTGGTGCGCATCTCTCAGCGCCCTAAACTCTTTCATCCACCAAGCACGCGTCAATTTAGGGTAGGTTCGCATGAGATTGGCGGCCGCATTGGCGCCGCGATCACGCCCTTCGTTATAGCCGACATTGTCATTATTTGCAGCTGCGGACTTGCCGAACGGTACAAGGTCCCCCTCCATCTTTGGCAGCAAGAAGTACGGCATAGATATGCGCGTCTCGCCGTTGGGAATCATAGTGGTGTTCACACGGTGGACTGTAGCGGAGTATCGTCCTTCGCTCAGATGCATCAAAGACCCACCGGTGTTAACGATCACGGCGCCGGGCATCACGGGTACGCTGTAGTCTCCTGCGGCGGTCCGACAGGTCACCGGGGCGTTCATCCACCCCCCATCCCCCGCCACCACTTGCAGTCCTGGTCGGTCGTTGATGAGCAGCGCAACAAAAGGTGGTCCGTCAATGTGCGCACCTGTCACCGGACTCATCGGCTTTTCATACTCATCTCGAATGAAATCCTGCTTGTCCGCGACGATAGCCTCCAGGCTGAAATTGTGGTTCAAGCTCGCAAAGAGATACGGTTCATCGAGATTAAAGTATTGTCGAAATTCGGCGGGGTCTTCGCCCAGTGACTCAACAATCAGCTCTCCTAGCTGCAGCGTCAAACTGTGATACGCCGAGTTCAGTTCTTCGAGCATGGGCTTAAACCCTGGCACCGCAACGGAATCTGGCCAAGTGTTGGGACCACGAAAGAAGCGCTCATGGATAGGCTTGGACTCGTCGTCGTGAGCGCACAGCGGTGTTTCGTCAATACCATACTGAAAACTCTCAACCACCTGGCCGCGGCCAGAATCCGGCGGCGTCGGCAATGAATAACCTCGAACGTAGGGGCTGTTTTCTATGCCTGACGTTTTCTTAAATTCCATGGGCGAATCAAAAAACCCTCTAACTTCGCTGAAGGCGCGCTTTTGGAACTCATCATCAAGGCCAGGCGCGTTGGTGAGGATTAGAAATCCGCATTCTTCAAGCGCGTAGCGAAGATCTTTGAGGAACTTGTCTCGGTCGACTTCAAGGTCAAGCCAGTCAACTGATGGAATCTCTTTCATGCTTCACCTTCAAGCTTATCCAAACGCTCTAAATACAGCGCCAAATTTTTGTGCAGATGACCGATCGCCGATTCAAACCGACCGAATCGATAATGGGTGTTTGCGCCAGAACCGATAGCTGCCTGAATGTCGCTCACGACCTTGGCATCTTCTTTATCACCGGTGTCGGATAGAAACGCGACATCCTTCTTAGCCCGAGCTAAGACCTCTTCTGTAGGATCGCCACCATCAGCCATGGGTAGCGTGAGCCGATAGTTAAAGTATCGCGTGCGCGTTGGCGACTCAGGTTCGGCAAAGCTCACACCGTAATGTTGCGCGAGACGGGTAACCGAGGTAAATGGAAAAATACGGTTGACCAGAGTAACCATGCGATCAAGCGACAGATTCTCCCGAGGTGCGTCACGTAATTTTTCAATACGCCTAAAGGGGTAACAGACTCGAACGTTCGGCCCCTGCATTTCAACAACGTTGAGATTGTCATAGCCGTATGGAAAGAAAGACTCCGGATGCGTGGGCTTGATGTGATAACCCTCGAGCGTCCCCTCTGCCGTTAATTTCCAATTGATATCTTCGACCTTTTCCTTTGACTCAAATATCACCTGATCATCGGTCAGTAGATCTGGCAAGGATTCCAACGCGCCAAGACCTACCGGTTCATCCTGCGTGACAAAGACCAGACCACTTTGGATATCAACCGAGTGCACCGGCACCAACCCGTTACTGTCTTTATCAAGGTCAGGGAAGCCATGCTCATGGGGTACATACTCTAGCCGACCATCTAGTCGGTACGCCCAACCATGGTAATTACAACGAAAGATTTTCGTACATCCCGTGCCATCCGCCAATTGCATACCGCGATGACGGCAGGCATTTCGAAATGCGCGAATGGTGCCTTGCTCGTCTCGAACAACGACGATCGGTACACCCGCCGAACTACGCGCGACATAAGAACCTGGTTCTGGCAGAGCAGCTACCGGACAAAACGGAATCGGAAGTCGTCGCATGAGCCGCCGTTCGGCATCAAAGCGTGCTTGTGAAGCGTAGTTCTCAACTGGCTCGAACCAATCTTCACCACCTAGATCGGTTGTGCTGTTATCGATATGGTCAAGGATGTGATCAAGGAGTTCCGCGTCGTTTCGCATTTTGAGTAGCCCGGTGTTGGTCGTTAGCAAGTGATACTTATCTTGCGCATATTACAATCAACTCCTTATTATTGACACTCTTAAATAGCGATCCTGCCTTGACCCCAAGTGCAGTGAAGACGACAACTGCCAACACCTCACAACAAGTAGCAACAAGGGCTTAAGAAATCTGGACCTAAGACCGCATGTTTCAGAGGGCCAATTCGTTGATGATTATTGCATTAGGACGCGCAACAAGGATGAACTTAATCTATGACCGCGGTCACCATCATATCTTTGACGAAGTTATCGCTTTCCGATAACATCGAAACATGATCGAATCGTTCGGGAACCGGTTGGCAGAAGCCCTTTTCTATGACAAAAGCGGTCGAGCAACCAGGGCGTTCCCGCAAGAACTAGGTCGCGTCGCCAGAAGGAAGCTTCTTTATCTACATGACGCGGCCGAGCTAAAGGACCTTAGAGTGCCTCCAGGCAATCGACTTGAAGCACTTAGAGGTAATCGAAAAGGATTTCACTCGATCAGGATTAACAACCAATGGCGTATCGTGTTTCGTTGGCAACACGGGCAGGCTATGGAAGTAGAAATTATTGACTATCATTAACAGAGTTTTGGCATGAGCAAGCAACCAAAAAATCCATTCCATCCCGGTGAAATTCTTATGGAAGAGTTTCTTGAGCCGATGGGTATGACCCAGACCGCATTTGCCGTAAAGGTCGGCTGGACGCGTGCGCGATTGAATGAACTAATTCGCAGAAAAAGAGGCATTACTGCTGACGCGGCTCTGGACCTCGCCGATGCGTTGGGCACTTCCCCTAAATTATGGATGAATCTGCAAGCAACGTACGACTTGGATAAGGCACAACGCGCCCGTAGTGCGGCGTAGGACCAATTACTTTGATTTGGGTTTACAGCTTATAAGCAGTGCTTCGAACTGGAGATGATGTCTTCGGTATGAAGAGTCACCCATGTCTCCAGGCAGCACCAGTGAGTAAATGGCCGAGCGGACAGGATTCGGACTCGCGACCCCCGGCGTGAGATGCTTATATTCGAAATTCCAAGCCAACATAGTCAACTTGCAGGAAATATGCAGAAAATATTCTGCATAGGGCTGTTAATTCGCCGAAGTAGCTATCTAACTTATTGATTTTATTGGTCGGGACGGCAGGATTTAACCGCCAACCGCGTTGCTGCGACCACTTGACCCCCAGCGACCAGACCCGGTTAACAAGCCCGCATAAACTACGGGCTACAGCGCGGAATCTAACAGCTCCATTTTGCTGCGCATTCCAACCCCCCAGAATCTGCACGATTGGAAGCAATCTTCTGCCTACCAATATCCGACCAGTTTGAATGGAGAAAATCCGATGACTTCAGATACCCGCCACCACCGTGGTCGCTGGAGAATACAACTATTGTGTTGTCAGCCAGACCTTCCCCAACCAGTTTTTCTTCGATTCTGCAAACGCTCCAGTCCTGATCAGCTCTCCAAGCCGCTCTTCTGGTGTTCGAAAATGGACTTATATCCAACCTTGGACCAATCAGGCGGCAGCGGCACCGGTCGTGGATCGAAGCGGGCTACGCGGCTCGCTTCACCGCGCACTATCTCCTCTCCATGCTTCCCTCGACCACCGGTGTTGCCTGTAATTGGCAACGCATCAGCACAACTGTAGGCACACAACAACAAAGGCCGTGGTCGCTCGCTCAAATTTGGTGGTGAACCATGTATGCTGCGGCAATTGTGCACCGTGATTGCCCCCGCGGCGCCGCCTAAGTATTCCGCCTGTTCTATCCCAAGTTTCCCGACCTCAGCATCTTGGATATTGCCAGTCCACTGACCTGATTCGTCATATAGATCGTAGAGCGGACCGTCGTGGCTTTTCGGAATGACACCCATCGGCGCCATTTCATCCGTCACGTCATCGAGATACACGCCAATGGTCAGGACATCGTAGTTAGTGTGCGGCCAAAACTGTATGTCCTGATGCCATTTCACCGCTTCACCACCACCGCTCCATTTGAAATTAAGTTTGGAGTGGTGGAATTTGACGTTCGGTCCCAGTAAGTCCTCGGCGATATCGACGAAAGGTCCTAGGCTTGCGAACTCCCAGTACACCTCATGATTGTCAACGGGTGAATTCAACCTGCGGATGCGGGGGACTTCCGAACTATGATCGGGTTCCAAATCAAAACGGCGATCACGCTTACTTTGGTTGACTAGCGTGCGGCTGATTTCAACAAACTCTTCAGTAACCGACCACAAACGTTCTAACCAAGTTGCATCAACCAAACCCTCAGCACCCAAATAGCCATCCGCAAAGTACTTTTGCCGCTGATCGTTACTTAGCAATTTTGCTGGACGCTCCAATATCGCTTGATGCACTGCGTTCTCGTCGCGGTTCATATGACTCTCCTCGGATTCTGTTTCGATTTAACTCGACTTACGCGTTTGACCAATTGTACCTCGTCCTTTGAAAGGCGGGCGTGCTGCTACTGCAGCCAAGTCAGGTTCTGTCCCCCACCCAGGGGTGTCGTCGACGATTAAGAAGCCGTCGACTATGTTGGGTTCGCGCGTAAAAATTTCTTTGTCCCCGGGTAAGCGATCGATGTCGGTTTCGAAGATGCGAAAATTTGGCACCGCCGTCGCAAAATGTGCATTCATCATGGTCGCGAGGTGTCCGTAGAAATTGTGTGGCGCAACATTTACCTGGTAGGCATCGGCCATATTTGCAAGCTTCATCGATTGCCATACACCGTTCCAAACCGCATCAACGATCGCGACATCTACTGCCTGGCTTTGCAGGTAGGGTAGAAAAGCCGGTCCACCCACCAGGGTTTCGCATGAGCTGATCGGGTGGGAACTGTGGTCTCGTATGTAGGCCAGTGCCGGTGCGCTTGGCGTATCAATCTCAACCCAGAATAGGTCGAAGTCCTTGAGTGCACGCAAAATTTTCAAGTAACCTTCTGTCTTAGCATTGAAGTTAAGATCCAACAAAATATCCATGTCGTCACCAGCACCCTCGCGTAACGCCTCCAGATGGCGGCACAGGTCATCAAGCACTTTTCGATCTACATTCAACTCTGGCGCGAACGGGGAACTGAAGCCTGGGGACCAACCACGAATACCGTCGTCATCGTAGGTGAACATGTTGGTTTTCAGAGCGCTGAAACCCTTATCACGAACCTCGGCACCCATTGCTTTTACGTCGTCCAGTGAAGTTATGACAGGTGGATAGAATTTCGGACGGGTGATGCGGTAGGTTGCACAATGCGACCAATACACCCGGATGCGGTCGCGCATTTTCCCACCCAGAAGCTCATAACAAGGCACACCAAGCAATTTGGCTTTCAGATCCAGTAGTGCATTTTCGATGGCACCGAGGCCCTCAGCAACCACTCCGGTATAGGCCGGTCGAATGGGCCCCAACAAGAGGTTGAACAGTCGCTCGTGATCCATACAATTTTCACCGATCAAACGAGCACGCAGCGCTTCGATGACAGTAGTAATACCTGGTGAACCAAAGCCTTCATTGTATTCGCTGTAACCACAAGTGCCATCGGCCGCGATGATCTGTACGAAGTTATAATTGCGCCCGCCAGTGTCACAGGCCAGTGTATTCAATTCCGCAATTTCGATCTTCTTTCTCCTTTTTCAATGGCCGCCGACACAGCCGGTTGTCACTCTTCTCGTTCGAATATGAGTACAATGTACTGCAATGTCCAGGTGTTGGTGACGACATCGAGAAGGGGGAGGGGAACATAGCTCAAAACGCAGATGACAGCCCAGTTGATGTCCTGATCGTTGGCGCCGGTGCGTCAGGTGCTGCCGTAGCGTGGAGCCTTGCTGACACTCGCATGAGAATTGTGTGTCTCGAACAAGGTGACTGGTCCAACTCATCTGAGTATCCAACCACCCAGACAAACTGGGAAACACTCCAACTGGGCCCCTACAATATCAATCCGAACGTACGCGGTCGCGAAACGGATTACCCGATCAACAATGACGATTCGCCGATCAATGTAGTGAATTTCAATGGTGTCGGTGGCGGCACGATTTTCTTTGCCGCGCTATTTCCGCGCCTGCATCCTTCGGACTTCCGAGTCAAGACCCTCGACGGTGTGGGCCAAGACTGGCCCATCGACTACGACACGCTCCAACCCTACTTCGTGCAAAATGATCGTATGATGGGTGTTTCCGGACTTGCCGGAGATCCGATGTACCCACCAAAGCAACCGCCGCTACCGCCGATACCGTTGGGTCTGGTGGGAGAGACTATGGCGCGGGGGTATAACAAACTCGGCTGGCATTGGTGGCCGACAGACAGTGCCATCATCTCCCAACCTTATGAAGGTCGTGATCAGTGCTTGAATTTGGGACCCTGTGGCAGTGGTTGTTCTCAAGGTGCAAAGTCGAGCGTCGACGTCACTTACTGGCCTGAGGTGCTTCGCGCAGGTGTGGAGCTGCGAACACGCTGCCGGGTGCGTGAGGTCACTGTGAATGATCAGGGCATGGCAGATGGCGTGGTCTACTATAATGCCGACGGTGAAGAATGCCGTTTGCAAGCCGAGGTCGTCGTCATGGCCTGTAACGGGGTCGGTACACCGAGAATTCTGCTTAATTCAAAATCGGAACGGTTCCCCGATGGAATCGCAAACAGCAGCGGTCAGGTTGGGAAAAACCTCATGTTTCATCCGATGGGTTGGATGGAGGGTCGGTTTGAAGAGCGTCTGGACAGCCACAAGGGGCCGCACGGTTGCTGTATCTTAAGTCAAGAATTCTACGAGACTGATAGATCTCGAGGTTTTGTCCGCGGCTACAACATGCAGATCAATCGCGGTCGCGGTCCATTTTTGACGGCTCTTCAGGGTCGTGCGAACGGCACTATCCCGTGGGGTCCTGGCCATCACGACGCTTTTCAGCAGTATTTTGATCACATCACCTCAATTGGGATCGTGTGTGAAGACCTCCCGGAAGAGCACAACACTGTGACTTTGGATCCGGAATTGGTGGATTCAGACGGCATACCGGCACCCAAAATCAATTACCAGCTGAGCGACAACACACGCGCTATGATCGATCACGGTCTCGATCGTGCTGAGGAAGTGATGCATGCAGCGGGGGCAGTGGAAACCAGTCGATACGCCAGCGTGCGAAACGCTGGATGGCATTTGCTCGGGACCGCAAGAATGGGCAACGATCCGAAGTCGTCGGTGGTGAATTCCTGGGGTCGCAGCCACGATGTAAAGAATCTGTTTATCGTCGATGGCAGTGTCTTTGTGACCAGCGGCGGGGTCAATCCCACCAGTACCATTCAAGCACTCGCACTGTATGTTGCCGATACGATTAAGAAGAATTTGGCTAACCTGTTTGACTGAATCCTAATATTTGAAGCCGATGACTGATAACTTGATAGCAACCGACAAACCTCTAACACCCGAGGTGCAGCAAATACTTAGTGCCATTCTGGATACCTTGATCCCCGCCAGCGACGACGGCGTGATGCCAAGCGCAGGCAAATTGGATCTCATGGCGCATCTCAAGGCGAATGATGCAGATTTTCTGCAGACACTACCTGAAGTGGTGAGTTGGTTCGATGCTGATTTTGCGCGGCAGACAGAAGACGCACGCCACGCACTGCTAACTCAGTTCAGCGAAGCACAGCCTGAGCTGTTTGACCCGCTGCTCCACCATGCATACCAATGTTACTACCAGGACGATCAGGTATTGATCGGCATCGGTTCGAAGGCGGGACCGCCATTTCCACAGGGAAATGCATTAGAACCCGGAGATCTATCATTGCTCGATCCGGTGCTACAGGGCGACCACAAATATCGGTCGTGAAATGGCCAATCGTGGATCGATCACAACTGCGCATTCGACTTCATTATCACAGAACGCGCAATACGGGTCAGAAAGAGCATCTCGGTACTACTTTGCTGATTGGATGAATCGGTGCTTGATGAGCTACAGGAAGATTCCAACGTAGTAGGATTCTGACAACTTCTAACCCTACCTATATCCTACCAGTCGACCAGGAACAGGCTAGCCAGAGGAACGATACAACCTCTAACCGACTGATTTAAAAAGGGATTTTTGGTCGGGACGGCAGGATTTGAACCTGCGACCACTTGACCCCCAGTCAAGTGCGCTACCAGACTGCGCTACGCCCCGAAGCACGTCCTGAGACCTGAACGCGAAGGAGCCGCATCATACCACCACGCTGGCGTCCGGCAAGCAAACTGCATCTTCGCGCCGTTAGGAACTCATTCTTTACAATCCGGTCACGGCATTGACCATCTTTTCAGCCTAAACTTCTGCAACAACTAGATGTTAGAAAACGATACAGTGGCACTCGAAAACCTCTTAAAGTTAGTAACAGGCACAGCTCTAAAACGCAGAAAATGGCAAGATATTTGCCACGATCTGTTGCGCTACCGGGACGAGGCGACCGTTCTACGCCTGGCATCTGAGTTACTACAGCGATACGACGATTTCGAAATCTCAGAAAGACAGGCGTTTCTAAACTACCTCCTGCGCGAATTTCGCGTGGATCAACCAGAGCTCAATGCCGCCATTGAAGCGTACCGTGAAGACCCGAGCCCACTCAATGTACAAGCTATAAACCGAGCCAGCCTACCCAGTCGGCGCAACCTGTTCGAAATACTAAACATGTGCCCAGGCGGCACAGAACGATTGTTGGCAATGCGAGTTGATTTGTCTCGATTGACCAAAGATGAACCTGAGCTCAGAGCTGTCGACAGCGATCTCGAACTACTTTTCCGCAACTGGTTCAATCGAGGCTTTCTAACTCTGCAAAGGATTGATTGGCAGACACCTGCATTTGTGCTCGAAAAACTAATCGCCTACGAAGCGGTCCACGAAATCAAAGGATGGGACGATCTACGAAGGAGAGTTTCTTCGGGAAGGCGCTGCTATGCGTTTTTTCACCCTGCTTTGCCAAACGAACCGATCATTTTCGTTCAGGTCGCTTTGGAAAAAGGTCTCGTTGCTTCCGTCAACGACATTCTCGAAAAACAAACACCAGAACAATCCGACGAACCATCTGCAGATACTGCAGTATTTTATTCCATTAGCAATTGCCAACGTGGCTTAGTGGGAATCGCGTTTGGCGACCTACTCATCAAACAAGTCGCTGAACAAATATCTTCAGAGTGCCCCCAGATAAAGACATTTGCTACGTTGTCTCCTGTGCCTGGATTGACCCGATGGCTGCAAGACCCGAAGACTGACCTGGATGCAAACCAACGATCTCTCATCGAGCAATTACTGACGGCGCCCGGAAATGTGGACCAGGTAACTAACGAAGATGCCAATACAATAGTGCAGCTTTGCGCCGAGTACTTGGTCAATCAAAAACGGGGAGTTGCCCCTCTGGATCCTGTTGCTCGATTTCATTTGCGCAATGGCGCACGCTTAGAACGAATAAATTGGGGTGGCGACTCTTCAGCCAAAGGACTGAAAGAATCCCTTGGCATATTGGTAAACTATGTCTACGACCTGTCGGCGGTCACTAAGAACCATGAAACTTATGTTTATGATTCAGGCGTCGTCACAAGCAGCTCAATTAAACAGTTGGCAAAACGTTAGGGTTGAGTCGCCACGCACTGTTACTCAGACTCCTTCGATCGCCAGATCAGAACTCATTTCAACGCCCTTCACTTTGAGCTTTTTTGTTGCATCGAATCCACTTCGAATTGACACTACGAGTTCGGCGACCGTGCGCTACAAGAGGTGCGACAACGCGATCATTCCATGGCGAATTATGCTGCCCTTAAACTAGAGAGAGAAAGATTCGGAGTATTCCGACTCATCTATCGTATTGCCATGGATCGGCTGAGTGGATTTGTCCAACTTTATCAAATTCATTCTCGAAATCTTGCGTCCGGTGCGGTTCCTGAACCCACGCCAGCTAGGGTTGGTTGGGCAACTCACCAGGAACTAATGCAAGCATCCGGTGAGATACCGTCCGATCTTTCACCTGAATTCGTCCGCACTTCTCTCGCACGAGGTGACAGATGTCTTGCCGCCTTTATCGACAACAAGTTAGTGTCTTTTGGGTGGCGTGCTTACACCGATACACCTCATGTCGATGGGGTTTGGATCAGCTTCCGCCCAGGGTATCGCTATGGCTACAAATCATTTACCCGTCCTGAGTACCGGGGGCGCCACATCTTGGATCCTAAGTATTCAGATAAATCGGATGTTGATCGAGGGATTAGATATTCAGTGGGTTTCGTCGCCTCCCACAACTTCCCTTCAAAGTTCAGAGAAAAAAGAATTGGGAGCAATATCATCCATGGACATGCTGGCTACTTTACCCTTTGCGGAAAATTTATTTTCTTCCACTCTCCTGGCGTTAAGCGAATTGGGTTTGAGTTTTACCTCCCGTCATCCTGATTATTCGTCATGCCAGACTTTCACGCTTTAGGAGAAGAGATCGACCGCTTCGGCTGGCTACGTACGGTATACCGCATCGGCATGGACCGTTGTGATTCTTTTCTACAACTTTACGAAATCAACTCGCGCCCATTCGACATTAATGCAATACCAACAGCTTCTCCTGCCGACGAAATCCGTTTTGCCACAGAAGACGAGCTACAACGAACGAGCCATGAACTTCCAGATCAGCTACCTAACAACTTTCTCCGTGGTGCGTTGGTGCGTGGTGATAAGTGTCTTGCTGCATTCGTCGATGGCAAAATCGTCTCGTTTACCTGGAGAGCTTATGGGGATGCACCCCACATCAACAATGTCTGGATCCGGGTAAAAGCCCCATACCGCTACTCCTACAAAGCATATACGCGGCCCGAATATCGTGGGCAACGTATCATGGACGTTACCCGATCTGATGCTTACTGCATCAAAAGGGGCAGAACACGAAATATCGGATTCATTGCAACACACAACTTTCCATCACTGCGAAGTAGTTGGCGCAAAGCTAACCGCGTGCGGCTTGGCTATGCTGGATATTTCACTTTTTTCGGTCGCCATGTTTTTTTTCGAACACCCGGCGTCAAACTAGCAGGATTTGAGTTTGTTGAATCCCGAAAGGATTCATAGCCAATGCCCGACTTCACAGCCCTGAAACAAGAAGCGCAACGTTTCGGTTGGATTAAAACAGCCTATCGAATAGTGATGGATCGACTCGGATCAGTCATGCAGCTATATCAAATTAGCTCACGACTTCTTGACCCTGAAGCGCCACCGCAACCAACGCCTGCAGATCTGCGAATCGCGACTTACAAAGAGCTACTGGCAGCTGCTGAACAAATGCCTAATCAACTCACTGTAGAGTTCATCGATTCTGCGCTCGCGCGAGGTGACATTTGTTGGGGTGCCTTCCTAGACGGAAAGATGGTTTCTTTTGGCTGGCGTGCGTACCAATCAACTCCACACACTGAAGACATCTGGGTTCGAGTTCAACCGCCCTTTCGCTACGGATACAAATCCTACACCCGTCCGGAGTATCGCGGAATGAGAGTGCGCGACAGCACGAGATCGGACTCCCACTGTGCATCCTTGGGTCGCACCCGCGGGATTGGCTTCATTGCCACACACAATTTTGCATCTCTGAATCGAAGCAAGCGTCAAACCACTCGTATTTTCCATGGCTATGCCGGTTATCTGATCGTATTCGGCAAGCCAAGGTTCTTTCGAAGCCTCGGTGTTCGGAAGATTGGCTTCGAATTCTATCTCAACAACTAAAACCAACCGTTGTTCGATTGATCACCGTCTAAACACCTTCAATCGCGACGATAAAGTTCATTTTCACAGCACCTTCTCTCAGCTTCTTGGCTTCCTGATATTCTTCTGAAAACCAAAACTCTTTCAACGCTCGCATCGACGAGAACTTCTCAACAATGATATATCCCGGCTCAGTCCACTCTCCTTCTAGAACCTGGCTATTGTTGATTGTGTTTGATCTACCCAAAATTTCGATACCTGCTTGTTCTGCCAATGGTCATGCGGCTTCGTAGTACGGCTCCATCCCGTCGGGGTTTATTGATTGACCGCTCACGACAATGTATGCAGGTTTTTCTTGGTTGGCGGCACTGACCAAGTTGATGCCTGATACAGCGAGCACGCCCGCCAAGAAACCCAAACTTAAAAATTTCACTTTATTCATATCGGACCCCTAACACTTTACTAGATGTTGCATCTTCAGAATAAAGGAAGCCCGGCGCAAGCCGGGCTGGTGGAGGGAGTCATGGAAGGATTGGAAGGAAATGGGATGGGAGAGAAAAATACTATAGATGGACGAAGTCTCCCCGCTTGAGACGATCGCCATTGAGAAGCGTTGCCCGGGCATACCGCTCAGTTACTTCAACAACTTTGATCTGCCCTACTTCACGTTCGATGGTGTCGAGCAACATGCCTGTCGAAGGATCAACAAGCCGACGTACGACCGTTGAGACTTTCATGAGATCGCCCGCGCGAATACCGGAAGCAAGATTGGCATTTAAATAAACCTCGTCTGCATCTGTGCTGGCGATCTGGAAGCGTCGCTCGACGCCTGAATGCAGGTCTTTAGCAATCTTGAGCACTGCTTGTCCGAGTGCATTGCGCGAAGCAATTCCCATTGGTGACTTCGAGAATGTGTCGCCACCTAAGCTTGCTCGTTCGTAGTCGAGGCCAATCGTCCAGCCACCAGTCTTGGAGTCTGCCGTTACGCGATGAGAAAATTTCGTCTGTCCGTTCACCGCATCGATGATGCTGATGTCTAAACCGACGTGCGCTTTGCTACCATTTCGTCCCACACGCAAGCCGAGAGGTGTCTTAGGCAGGGCCATACCTAGCGTGATGCCACCACCCTTTTTGTTGGGCTCGAATTCCGTGATGGTGCCTTTGATAATAACTTCAGCACCGACTAATCGACCTGCGGTAGGCGCGGACTCGCGATTGACGACACCGGCGAGACCAAGCTCTTGCTCACGCAGTGTATTGGAAAGGCCTGTGCGATCGAGCACAACGAAACAGCCAGTGCGTGTGAGTTCGGTCGCCAGCTGAGCCGCAAGTCCGTCACCTACGTTGTAGCCTTCAAACGCAGCCATCTTGCCCGTGGCATAGAAGCCGTAGATAGCTACTCGAGGCTTAAGAGTGGGGCACTCCATCGCATCGAGCTGTGTCTGAATTTCCTCGGCAGAAGGGGTTTTGACTCGCTTCTTTTTCGCGTCTGCAAAGCTTGCGAAGCAGGCTAGAGATAGACCGATTGAAGCGAGGAGAATTAGTCTTAGTGATTTGCTCATTGTCTTTTCCACATCAGTTAATTGGGGTTACTTATGGGTCACGAGTAGCGAGTAATCGGTTCAAACTTTTTTGCGAGGAACGAAAAAAGGCGCCGAAGCGCCTTTGCTATTTCCTACTAACTTGACCAGGTCGCTATTCAGGCTGACCTTTGGACGCTGCTCTTTCGGGTCCTGCCTGGACCTCTTCGTCGACCGGGTCCTTGAGCTCACTTGTTTTATCGATGAGTCGTTCGAGGTTTTGCAGCTGCATCTGTTCAAGGTAGACAGAGTTGCCAGCAGTCATTGGGAACACGTAATAGAGCTTGCCGTTCTGGAGCGGCAGTGCCCGTAACTCGCGCTCGGCCATCAGTCGTTGTACTGATGGGTGAAACCGATATTCGGCAGCGACGACAAAGCCTTGAATACCAGCGTGTGGCGCAGCGTATGCCTGAGGTAGAACAATCGCTGCGACCACGATGCTCCAAAATAGTAGGAAACGTTTCATCGTCGTCCTCCTGGAATCGTGACGAGATCTCGGCCAGCAGACGTGTTGCTGCCGCTGATGTCACCGGAGTTATCACCACAGATCACAACCGTGTTGCCACCGTTACTATCCACGTCCACATCGAGGCAGCGAAACTGCTGTTCGAAGCGCGTGAGCTGCTGGCGTGTGTCTTGTCGGTACGCTGACACAGAGGGGGAATCTATTGATCGCGGATTCTGCTGGGTTACCAGACGAACATTGTTTCTCGCTTCGTTTTCGTTCCGCGCACGTTCCTGTTCGATCTGCATACGCAAGTTGTAGATGCGCTGTAACTTAAGTTGTTTCACTTCGGCAGGGCTGAGTTGCTTCGTTTCCGCTGTCGCATCAAGGCTGATGAACAGAAGTGACGCTGCGAGAAGTGCTGGGATAGTCATTAATTGTCGTAGTTTCATGATCGTGTCCTTTTGCGCTAGAGAGTTTTCCGGTTGGTGAAAAAGGGGGCCGCAGCCCCCTTCTGATCACCTCGTCCTTACTTGCTTACTGATCCGTTCATCACATCAGCGATGCTGTTGCTTGAGTCGCCAGACTGGCCAACTTGTGCCGCTGAGGTCTGATCGACGTCGCCCCATACAGTCGCAGAGGTGTTACCAACTGGGCCAAAGACGCCCTTGGGTCCCAAATCTCGACCGGCGAAAGTAGAACCTTGGCTAATCGGACCTGCGCTGCCGCCTTGCAACATGAGGTTGTTCTGAGGCAACTGGTTGGTGTTGTTGTTGACCATCGAAGGACCGTAGACACGCTGGCTGTCATTGCCTGCGCTGACAACCGTAGGACCGCCTACAGTGCTAACGGCATGACCGCGAGCTGCGCCAAGTACTGTTGTGTCAGCTTCGTGGCCGGCATCTTGGTCTTGGAACTTGTAAGACGTGAGCGTTGGTGTGGCGATTTGGAAATCAACCGCTACATCTGTGTCATTGTCTTCTGTGTGCGTGTAATCGTTGTCCTCTGTGACATCATTATCTTCTGTGTGCTTGTAGACACTGAGATAGTCGTTGTCTTCAGATGTGCGATAGTCGCTTGAGTAGTCGTTGTCTTCTGATGTCACGACAGATGTGGTGACGTCATTGTCTTCGCTATGCGTTTTGGCAAGCGAGAGCGCAATGTCGTTATCTTCTGTGCGCGTGTATTCAGAACTTCGGTTAAAAGATTCGGATACCTTGATTTGATCGTCGTCGGAAGCCTGCGATTGCCAGTGTCCATAAGGGTTGGCTTGAGCGGTACCTGCGAAGACCAAGCTGGTTAGAATCAAAGTGGGTGCAAATGTTAATTTCATGTCGAACTCCGCTACTTAGGTTTTTGAATTTCGGGGCTTAGTCCCTTTAGGAAGAGTCTTGGCCGCCTTACAAGATGAGTAACGGGGGGTAAGAAAAAGGTTCAAAGAAAATTAACAGCTACAGAGAGAAGGCAAGAGGTAGGAAAAATGGCGGGGTAAGAACCCCGCCGCCTAGACGTGTTTAGAACTGGAAGCGTACCCCCGCGTTCCAGGTAGTCACATCATCACCAAGATTCACGCCCGCACCGAGCGCGAAATTTTCGGTCAGGTAGTAGCGCGCACCAAGGTTAAACGAAGTGTCATCGCCGCTGTCATCTAGATCGACATAGCTCACACCACCTTCAAGCTCGAAGGACTCGCTTAGCTTGCCGCGCAAACCAATACCTACCGAATAGCCGTCGTCGTCTGCATCACCGAAAGGCGTATCGAGCTTGGCATCGACATAACCCAACCGGCCGACGATATCGACATTGTCTGCGATGGGTGCATGGGCACCAAAACCAACTGTCCATTGGTCAAGATCTACGCCGCCGTCAAACTCAAGCGTGCCATAGCCTGCATGCAAGAATGTGGATTCTCCAATAGCGACTGAACCTGCGACCGCGATGCCATCACCATCGATATCCAAGCCGTCATCAATCTCTGAATCGACGTAGACTGCATCGATGTAGTTGTAGCTTAAGCCCTCGTCGGCCATCGCCACCGTACTCATCGCGCTCACAGCTAGGCCAACGGCCAACGGCAAGGCGAGTCTTTTTCTATCAAGTATCTTCATAACTTCTCCAAAAGTAGATTTTGATATTGCCAGTCTGCTTTTTCTTTTCGTTTGTAGATCGAGCAATGAGGCGAGTATGGGGAGATGAACCTGAATCAATTCTTAACACGGTCGATAGATCTGGGTTATTCACGCCCGTAAACGAAAAAACCCCGCCGGAGCGGGGTTTGAGAGAGGAAAGTAAGGAAGCTTACTTGCTAACCGCGCCAGACATGCTGTCCGCGATGCTGTTGGCTGAGCCACCAGACTGTCCGACTCGTGCGCCAGAAGACTGGCCAACGTTGCCGTATACCGCTGCAGACGTGTTGCCTACTGGAGCAAATACACCCTTTGGACCCATGTCGCGACCAGCGAAGGTGTTCGCTTGGCTAATCGGTGCCATGTTGCTGCCTTGAACAAATACGTTGTTTTGTGGCAATTGGTTGGTGTTGTTGTTGATCATCGCAGGACCGTAGAAGGTCTGCTCGTCGTTACCTGCGCTGACGACAGTTGGTCCACCGCGCACACCAACTTCGTGACCGCGTGCAGATCCGAGAACAGTCGTGTCAGCTTCGTGACCCGCGTCTTGGCTCTGGTACTTGGTAGAAGTAAGCGTAGGTGTTGCAATTTGGAAGTCCAAGTCGATTGCAGTGTCGTTGTCTTCTGTATGCGTGTAGTCGTTGTCTTCAGAAACGTCGCTATCTTCTGAATGCGTGTAGTAGCTCGCAACGTCATTGTCTTCAGATGAGCGGTACCGTGTAGACACATCGTTGTCTTCGCTCGAGCGGTAGCTCGAGGTGACATCATTATCTTCAGAATGGCGCTTCGTCACATCTACCGCAATGTCGTTGTCTTCGCTGTAAGAGCTAGACGCGGTGCGGTTGAAAGAGTCAGCGATTTTGATGGTGTCATCATCAGAGACACTTGATTGCCAGTGGCCATAGGGGTTTGCCTGTGCGGTTCCAGCGAGAACTAGACCAGCCAGGATGAGGGAAGGTGCAAATACTTTTTTCATTTCGATCTCCGTAAAGGGTTGTTTAATTTCGGCTATTGCTTACTGCCTTACTGATTAAGTAACGGTGGTCGCGATATGGGTTCAAAAGAAATTCAAAAGTATTTTTCGAGCCATCGCGGGAGACTTGTGAAGGTTCGAATTCAGTTTATTCAAGTACACTAACTACTGGTTAAAAACACAGTAATCCGCTATCCTGAACCGCATGGACGCTTGGCCTCGAATCGTGTTACACGCGGATATGGATGCGTTCTACGCCGCGGTAGAGCAGCGTGAAAACCCTGATCTCCGCGGCAAGCCTGTACTGATCGGTCCCAATAGCCATCGCGGCGTTGTCCTCACAGCAAGTTACGAAGCAAGACCCTATGGGGTTGGTAGTGCCATGCCGGTGGCAGAAGCACGCCGACGCTGTCCGCAAGCGGTTATGGTACCGCCCAACTTCGAGCTCTATCAGTCCATATCGCAGCAGGTCATGGACATCTTTGCCGATTTTTCCCCCTATGTAGAAGCGATCTCACTAGACGAGGCTTTTATCGACATGACAGGGGCCACGCACTTTTTTGGCGCGCCAGCAGAGATGGGACGAAAAATCAAAGAAGCCGTTTACGATGCGACGGACCTGCACATTTCGGTCGGCGTCTCTAGCACCAAATATGTCGCCAAGGTTGCAAGCGCCCATGACAAACCTAATGGACTAACTGTCGTGCCACCGAGTCATGCCAAGGATTGGCTCGCACCCCAACCCATTCGCCGTCTTTGGGGCGTGGGTAAAAAGACAGGTCCCAAACTCGAAGCCCTAGGGCTTTACACAATCGGCGATATCGCAGACGCAGAACCCGAGTACCTATCACACCATCTCGGCCAAAGTGGCGCTCACTTTTACAACTTAGCCCATGCACGTGACCCTCGTCGAGTGACACGCGGACGAACGGCTAAAAGCATCGGCAGTGACCGCACTTTAAGCAAGGACGTGAGTCACAAGGACGATATCGTTCGCCACCTACACCGATCCGCCGAGCGCATAGCGAGGCGAGTGCGCGCAAAAGGTTATGTCGCGAACGGTCTACGCGTGCGTCTGAAGACAACTGAGTTCGAAATGCTGACAAGGCAGCGCAAGTTTTCTAAGCCCGCGGATACCGCAACTGAATTCTTAAAACTTGCCACTACTCTACTGGATGAATTTGATCATCCTGGCCCATTTCGTTTAGTCGGCATGACTGCCTTTGACCTCGATTGGCAAGATGAAGCCAACCAGCTCGATCTTTTTGAGACAGGACGAGATCGCGATCTCGAACTTACCCTCGATGAAGTGACGAAGAAGTTTGGCTCAGACACCGTTGTGCGAGCCCGCGATATGACGGGGCACGGAACCGTGTCAAAGAATGGCGTGAACTTAGATTATCTCGACTTTGTCGATGGTGAACGTGTTAGCTCTCCGGGCGGTGCAGACTAGTTGACGTACTCGAAACTAAAGCGACCGTCTTCTTCTGGCACAAATCTCAACGGGAACCCAACCGTCTTGTAGCGTCCTTTGTCCACATGCGTGATATGGACAACCGCTAACGTATGTTCAGATATGACTGATGGGTCTAGGCGAAACATGCCACCCGCGGAACGAACACCATCGGTAGGTTTCGCGTGACCGAGCTGTTGCCAGGCCGGCAGATCAATTTCTCGTCTCAACTGAGTGAGGTAGGCCTGGTCTGCATCAAGAACCATCTTGACCGCTTCGCCAGGTAATTGATCCCAGAGTGAGAAACCTCGATTAAAATCAAAGTTACCTGACTTCGACCATGACGAATGGTCACTCGTCCGATTTACCAATTGTCCATCGCGGTAGGTACTCGTCGTTTTGGTGACAGACACATTCAAGCTCCAACTGCCCCACAACCCATACTGCTGGTATCGCTCTGGCCAGTATCGTGTGCAATCTGGTTGCTCCAAAAACATAGTATGGAAGGTGCCCTTACCCGCCGCCTTCTCTACGCGCGCACTGAGAAGCAATCCGTCATCAAATGACTGTCCACCGATCCGAATACGCGCGTCACCGCCTGGGTGCTCCACCTTGGTTTTGAACTTCTTCTTGATCGGGTCTTTGTCGAGCTTGGGTTTCTTCTTACTGCTGCTCCCACCACCACCGCCCAATAGACCGCCCACGAGCTTACCAATCGCAGCATTCGCAGCCTTGCCAAGCATTTTGCCCATGAAGCTTTCCGCATTCCCTAGGTCCAGCGGCGCTGCTGCAAGTGGCGAGCCGCAACGTTCGGTGGCCGACATCCCAACCTGCCGCTCGATTCGGTCCAGGTTGAGCGCGACAATGGGATATTCGTCTGGCTCTGAATATTGGAAATCGCCCTTATCAACCGCAGCCCACGCAGGAAGTGCGGTGAGGGATGCTGAATCATTGGCAAACACGGGATTCAATATGGCAAAAAACACGAGAAAGACGGCGAATCGAATCATTGCGTTTCTCCAAACAGTTCTGTCTCTGGTTCTTCTTGTTCACATTGAACGGCTGACGCCGTTCCCGCTTCGACCGCCTTGCAGGCATTGACCGCACCGCTGCCAAATTTTGTATCGGTCCCAACTTCGCCTAGGTCGTCTGCTTGGCTTGTGAGTATCGACGCCACCTCCTGACCACCAGCAAAGGGAATCAAGTCACGCATTAAGGCCGCAACACCGGAGACGTGGGCAGCTGCCCAACTGGTACCAGATGTCCAGGGATAACTTTTGCCATCTGGTGCTGTCGTTACGATGTCCACGCCCGGCGCAGCAAGATCGACATAATTTCCCTGGTTGGCATCGCGGTAAAGTTTGCCCTGCACATCGATTGCAGTTACTGCCAACACATCTGGTAAGGCGGCCGGGAAAGCTGGTTTTGCATTAACCCCGCCGTTACCGGCACCTGCTACAACTAATCTATTTTGTCGGGTCGCAAGGCTCACATAACGTTGCACCATAAGATCTGGGGGACCCGCGATGCTCATATTGATTATTTGCGCATCGTTGTTGATCGCGGCATCCAGGGCTTTCACGACCGCGCTGGTTCGACACTTAGCCCGCAATCCACCATCTACTGGATGACAAGCTTTTAGCGCGAGTAGCTGCGCAGCTGGTGCAACACCGTAGGCACCTTGGGAATTGTCCGCTGCTGCAGCAATAATGGCGGCAACTGCCGTACCGTGTGCGTCGGGCGTAAACCCTTCGTCGGTAAAGTCTTCCGCAGCGACTCGGCCTTGGAGTTCAGGATGTTCCGTCGCGACACCCGTATCGATGATCGCAATCGTTTGGCTAGCTCCCTGGGTCGTATCATGGAGATAGAGCGCCCCGCTCTCCTTCGGACCGTATGCCATCGCCGCAAATGGATCAGTGTGCATGCCAGCCGCGGTTGTGTAGATATATTCTTTTTGAGCAGCAATCACCCGGCTATCGAGCGCGAGCAATCCAAGCACTCTTAAAATATCGTCAGCAGCGAAGAGCACGAGCGTCTCGGAGGACGACTTTAATTCTGCTTGGCTGACGATAGTGAGTTGGTATTCTGCGCTGACACTCGCGACATCGGCACTCGCCATCGCGGTAAGAACAACTCCAGGCACGTGTGCCGGTTCAACAGACTCCAGAGGAATACGCACTTCGCGACACCCCTCGCTCACCACCAAGTCATAGTCCGTTGTATCTGCGGGAAGACGTTCTGCACTAAACGACGCAGTTCCCTGGTAGGTATCTGATACGTTTAACCTGAACTCGCCGTGTCGCTTCAGCGCGCGTCTACGTTGTTTGCGCTTATCTGCACCTGTCTTTTGTATGAGCTCAAGGTCTAGCGAAATGTCCGCCGCAAGCGCTTCTTGGCCAGAGCTGGCAAATGGTGCAGCGGCCACAGGAATCTCACACATGCCTGCACCCGTATCAGGGTCCTCTTCGTCAGGCGGTGTTTCTGGTCGTTTCTTGACGATTCGTGCTTTCACCGATCCTTCGCCGTTTAAGCCGTCCACCGTGCTATCAACCTGGATGAGCTGACAGACCGCGCTCTCACAAGAAATTACACCTGGAGCGCCACAAATCTGTGCACCTTCGTTCCATTGTTGGTCTGTCATCTGAAATTGCACGAGGCTATTTCTACGACCGGCTTTAGATACTCGGTAATTGGTCACCGCACTAGTTTCGATCCAAGTCGCAATGGTGACGCTTTCGTGCAATACAACCGATCGAGTCGGCGCAGGCATGGATATTGTGACGGGCTCTTGCCACGACTGTGCGAGCTCCTGTGCATAGACGGGGACCGAAAGAACTGTAATTGCGATCAGGAGGAGTTTCATTGTTGAGTCTCCTCAGGCGTAGACGCCAAATCAGGCACAGGTAGCGATAAGGTCATCAACGCGGTCTCACTCCCGCCTCCGGCGGCGACTTCCAGTTTCACTTCCCAGTCGGTAGAGCCGTAAAACCGAGTCACTAAATCATCGAACGAAATGGTCGCAAGGAGATCTGATCGCACTGGTTGTGCCACTTGTACAAGTTCCTGCCACTGGTAGGCGGCTGTGAGCATCTCGGCGTCTAGCGCAATCTGTTTTTTCGACTTCTTGGCGCGTCTCTTTTTCGGTTTTTTCCCCTGTGCAACTAACTCAGCATCGGTCGCACGCTCAATCATCTCTATAGTCACCGTACTTGCGACGGGACGAGCAAGCACCACACCTTTCTCAAAGCCTTGACCTTCGGCCACCCCGATAAGTTCGACAAAGAGGGAATCGTTTTTTAGCGATAAATCTGCTTCTTCTAGCCGTGCAATAACTTGTTGACCCGGTTGGTGGCCCAAACCACGCACGAAATCTATGCTGCCGTATCCGGAAAGTTGGTCTATGCCAGCTGGTTCAATATCGGCAGCCGATTGCAAAAGAACACTTTTCAGCCCCTTCCCACCGAGTTCTGGTCGCAGACTCTTGATGCGCGAAGCAACACCTGTCGCGATGGCCGCCGAAAAAGAAGTGCCGTTCGCACGATAGTAGTGCTCGCCCACGACGGCCTTCTCTGGCTCATAGTCAAGCGGTTCAGACATTTCAACAAAGTCTGTGTCTTCAGCCCGTAACGATAGGATATCCACTCCGGGGGCAAGCAGGTGCACAAGGTTGCCAAAATTTGAAAAGCCAGCCCGAACACCCTCTGTGGTGCTTGCACCTACAGCGAGTACACCAGGGAGACCGGCGTAACCAAACCTCTCGGCTGGAATACCGCGATTGCCCGAACTAACAATGATGAGCACGTCGTTCTCTTCGGCGTAAGTTGCTGCAGCTTTTTCGAGTTCTGTTATCAGCTCGCCGCCTAAGCTCAAGTTGATAATTTGTGCGCCATTATCGACGGCATAGTAGATCGCGGCTGCGACATTAGAACTGCGTGCTTGGCCTGCAAAGTTAGCGACTTTCAAAGACATAATCTTCGCGTCAGGATTCACCGCCGCTATACCCACACCATTGTCCGTACAAGCCGCAATCACGCCCGCGATATGGGTGCCGTGCCCACTTTGATCCCAGGGATTGTTGTTGTCTTCCACAAAATTCCACCCGAGGAGATCATCAACGTAGCCATTCTTGTCGTCATCACGGCCATTGCGTTCTTCCCGTGGGTTCCACCACAGCTGTTCGGAGGCAAGATCCTCATGGGTGTAGTCGATGCCTGTATCGATGACCGCGACAATCACGGGTTCACCGCGCTGCTGCGGCGCCACATCGGCATAGACTCGTTGCTCTTCCACAGCCCACTGATCTGGGTACGGCTGCGACCAAGTCTCATCGCTATTCATATAGGGGTCGTCAGGCGCCGCAAAAGCCACGCTGAAACTGAATAGCAGGCACCCGGTTAGCCAACAGATGCTGTGGTATCCGTTTTGTTGTCGCATCAATGACATCCTGATCTCTCTAATATTTTGGTGCGGGTTGCACCATCTGTGTTGCGGGGCTTGCCCGTAACAGATCGCTCACCAAGGTCATGTCAGTTTCTTCTGGCAAATCAATCTGATAAATCCCAAGGCTAGAAGGTCCAGCAACAATCGATCCATCGACAGATACTAAGAGCGTCCTTATGTCAGCTTCCGTGACACCCGGGGTGAATAAAATTTGCACATCAGCGTGCCCAGTCCCGCTGCTGCCAGAAACCGTGACAATATCATCGTCTTGGTCAGTCGCTGAATCTGTTGTCAGAAGTGCAGAACCAAGCGCGATGACCAGAACGAATTGTCCGGCGATCGCAACCTTCGCAAGCGGTGGCATCGTCAGCCATTCGAGTCGAGCCAGAAGACCTGCAAAAAATCCTTCCTTCGTTTCTCTATTTACTTCTTGGACAATGACCGGACGGGCGACCGCCTCTTCTTGCGTGACTGTATCTAGTTTGGCCATAACGCCATCAAGGATGGCTGGATTGAACACGGGTTCATCGTTGGTTTGTTCTGGGATGGTCTCAGCAAAAAGTCGAATTTCTTCGATCTCTTGTTGGCTGATCTCACCGCTGTCAATGAACGCCTGCACCGCTCTTGTTTCGTCGGAGGACAAAGTCCCATTGACGAACCACGGCAATAATTCTTCTGCTTCCTGTCTAGTCATGATGCTAACTCCACGACAGAGGGATCCAAGCCTGCTTCAACCATAAAGCCCATGAGTTGTTTCTTTGCGTGGTGCATTCTTGTCTTCACGGTATTAGTAGGACACTGCACGATCTCGGCAATCTCCGGGTAAGAACAACCATGGAAAAACGTCAACTCCACTACATCTCGATGTTCCGGCGACAACTTGGCAATGGCAGTTTTCAGCCCTTGTTTCAGTGTCTCCCGATCTCTCGATCCTGGTGGTGTCACTGATTCTTCAGCCGGTGCCTCCGGTGCGTCATCAATGTCTACAGTAACAAACTCTTTTCTTCGCACCGCGTTCAACGCGACATGTCGCGTGATACCTAGTATCCAAGTACTGACTCGCGAACGGCCTTCGAATTTCGGTGCATGCTTCCAGATTTCTAGCATGACGTCGTTGGTAACCTCTTCTGCTTTCTCATGGTCAGAAATCAGACGATAGGCATAACGGAATACACGTTCACCATACTTGGCAAAGAGTTGCTCAAAGGCTTTCTTGTCGCCTTCGCCGACAAGGGCGACGAGGTCAAAGTCCTCGTTGGTCTCTAAATTTTCTTGTGCAACTTCTGACATGATCCCACTTGATCACCGTTCGTCTGATTTCACCCAAACACTTGTGCTCTTACACAACAAGCGTTCTCAAAGGATGAGTCACAGCCAACATCAAAAGGGTTCAAAAAAAGGAGTTGTTTGTTCAGAACTTCATCTCTACCCAGTATCTCTTTGATTTTTATTGTTTTTATTCAAAACCTTAAGAGTGGGCTTTAATTTTTGAACCTTCCCCAACTGAACAGTGTGGCGCTCCAGCTAGACACTGTAAAGGACCTTTCTCAACCTCTGATTAGCTTTTACCGTACCTAAAATTCACGTACATTGACCGGTTTTCAGCATTAAAAGACATGGGAGTAGAAATGGGGGATTCAACAAAGGACAGGAGTGGTGCCGAGAGCTTAGTGCAAACTTTTGTCGATGCTGGGGTAGATGTGTGCTTTTCCAACCCAGGGACCTCTGAAATGCACTTCGTCGCGGCATTGGATACCAACCCCGAAATGCGCTGCGTGCTTGGTCTCTTCGAGGGCGTTGTTACGGGTGCTGCTGATGGCTACGGACGCATGTCCCGCAAACCTGCGGCGACACTGACTCACCTAGGGCCAGGTCTCGGCAACGGACTTGCCAACTTACACAACGCCAAGAAAGCACGCATACCCGTCGTTAATGTGGTCGGTGATCATGCGACATTTCATCGCAAGTACGATGCCCCACTCACGTCTGATGTCGAGGGTATAGCCACTCCGGTTTCTGGCTGGGTCAAAGTATCGCAGTCAGCAGACGACGTGGCTCAAGATGGCGCAGAGGCCGTACAAGCCGCACTCGCACCTCCTGGCCAGGTTGCGACACTGATCCTACCGGCCGACACTGCATGGAACCGAACTACAGCTACGGCTGCTCCACTCCAGGCTCTCAGCCCTAAGCCATATTCCGGTGACAATATTGACGATGTTGCCAAAGCGTTACTCACCGGCGAGCCGAGCGTCATATTAATGAACGGCTTCGTTACCGCAGAACGCGCCGCAATCGCCGATCAGATTGCACAAAAAACAGGCGCGAGGATCATCATGGATACCTTCGTTGGACGTTACCAACGTGGTGCTGGTCGCGCAGAAGTCACACGCCTACCTTACTTTGGCGAGCAGGCCGCTGAAGTTCTTGCGGGCACCAAGCACCTTATTCTGACAAGCACGCAACCGCCGATCACGTTTTTCGCTTATCCGGATAAACCAAATTGGCTGACCCCAGAAGGCTGTGACTTGCATACGTTGGTCGAGCGAGATGAAGACATTGATGGCGCGCTCGAGGCGCTGGCCGAGGCGGTCAATGCAAAAGACATAGCGCCTAATTTGGTTGAGCTCATCAAACCCGATATTCCCACCGGCGCTTTGAATCCCCACACGGTCGGCGCGGTCGTTGCCCATCACTTTCCAGAAAATGCCATCGTGGTCGACGAAGGCGGTACTGGCGGCGGCGGTACGACAATGGCGACACGAAACGCACCACCCCATGACTGGCTAGCATTGACCGGCGGATCAATTGGTTATGGCCTGCCGTGTGCGACAGGTGCTGCCGTTGCCTGTCCGGATCGTCCGGTGATATGTATGCAAGGTGATGGCGGCGGCATGTACACCCTGCAAGCGCTTTGGACCCAAGCACGCGAGGGTCTCAATGTCACAAACATCATCCTCGCCAACCAAAAGTACTCGATCCTGCAAATCGAGTTCGGTCGGGTCGGCGCCCACAATCCGGGTCCCAAGGCGATGAGCATGCTGGATCTAACCAATCCAGAACTTAAGTGGACCTCTCTGGCCGAAGGCATGGGCGTGCCAGCCTGGCGTGTGACCACGATTGAAGAGTTCTCCAGTGCTCTCAAGGCTTCTCTAGCAGCGGAGGGTCCAACACTCATCGAAGTCATGATCTAGCATGAACGTTCTTGAGCCTTTCTTGGTCGATGGTTATGTGCGGGTCAATCCTGCACGCCTCACTGAAGGGGATCACGATCAACTCTACAATGCAGCCGAAGGTGTCTATGCAGACGCTGACGTCAGTGAGAGTAAGACTGTTCATCTTGATCTGCTCGGTGACCGGGCATTGCTGCAGCGCATACCTGAAGTGGGCTCGCTGCTCGAGGATCCAGCCATCACATCGGCTTTGACCGAACTTTTGGGTGAACATTACTTCCTTCACCCACACTGCTTCTTGCACCGAGCCGGAACATTCGATCAGGTGTTTCACCAAGACGGTAACCTGCCATGGAACGAACACGGTCATTTTCGACCACACCGGTCCGACTGGGCGTTACTCTTTTACTACCCTCAGACTGTAACGCGCGAAAACGGCCCGACGGAAATCGTCGCCGGATCACAATATTGGACTAAGGATTTCGAGCGATCCGACGGCTCCTGGCACCCAGGGGATGCGTTCGATCGCAAGTTCTTCACTGAAGTCATGCAGTCAACGGATACGTCATTTCGCGATCGCAGAAATGACGAAGCACTAGCCTCTCTTGGTGTGCCGGGGTTAGACCGGCAATTCCTCACTGTCGGGAAAGGCGAAGCAGTAATCTGTAATTACGACATTGCCCATCGCGGATCCCGACAAGGCGCCGACCAATCGGGCCGCTACATGTACAAGTTCTACTTTGCGCGGACAAAGAAGCCAGTCAGTACGGTCCCGCGCATTACGACAGAATCGATTCGGTCCGAGTTACGACCGGTCGTCGAATACTGCCAGCAATGGCAGAGTGATCACCCGATGCCCGTACTCGAAAAAAATGCCGATTGGGATTTAGAAAGTGACCGTGAAGATCAGCGTATCGCAGCAGCTTACTGTCATGCCGCAAACAAGGATGCTGATGTGCTCCTAGCAGGCCTAGGCAACGGACGTGAGGCTGTTCGGCGTGCGGCAGCCTATGGTTTGAGAGCGATCAACCAAGATTGCAGTGAGCAAGTCCTCGAACTGACTAAAAGTAAAACGTATCCACCCGTCGCTACGCCTATTTCGTACTAGGCGATGCAAATAATGCGCCAAAGAACAAGGTTATAGACACAATCCTCAAGTGCTTCGAAGACGACCAAGACGACCTGGTCCGCTCAAACGCTGCTTACTCACTTGGTCAAATCAGTCGGGGTGATTTAGCAGAGCCCAGCCACGTTATGCGCAAGATCCTTACTCGACTTGAGCAAGGTGTCGAACCCAATAACACTAAGGTGCATTCACTACCACGCTCAACCGTCCGGCAGTCTTTGGCCTATGCCGCGTTACAACTGGCAAGAAATCACAAACTTGAAGGTGGTATTAGAGCGTCGCTCGACGAGCTGAGTTCAGATAGCGATCGCTACGTCGCTGGCTTTTTGAAGAGATTGCGAGCTTGGGTTAACGCGCACTCGCGGGTTGGTTACCAAGTTCAGGCATCCGCAGACGAAAGACTGCATCAGGTAGCAGAGGAATCTTAGCGCGTACCTGCACGGCAACTTTAGTTCCACCCAGTTCCGCCATCGATACGATAACTCGCCGCTGGCGTTGCTTGTGATCGATGACTCGGTAGTCGCAACTCGTCACCTCACCTTTGAAGTATTTGCGACCTCCGTTGAAGCCGTGGTTACGCTCAGAATTCAGGCTTAAGGTGTAGCTGTCCTCGCCATCGTGTACGAGTCCACCTTGATAGCAGCTCGGGCTAAAAAACAGCGCAGAAATCAAATCGATGCCACCTGGACGATCGATCGACTCAAACTCATCCTCCGCCCCTTCTAGAACCCGTGTCGCATCAGGATAAGTCAGAACAATCTTCAAGTCGTGATCTTTGCCCGTGGTTTGACTCATGTATGCCGTGGTCACGGGCCCCCCGAACGGGCTCCATCTGCCAACCGCAGCAAAAACGCCATTCCACGTGTAGTAAGGACTCAGCGCTCGAGATGTTTTGAATTGTCCCTCGACTTGGTAAGACTCACCTTCGCGCTCTAAATTGAGCCTGAGTTCACCTGCCTTCAAAAAAGCCATTTTCGCGTCGTATCGGTAGCTACCGGAGTGATCGTCGGCAAAACTTAAGGGTGCCAGACCTAGGAAGGCGGCAAGGGTAACCAGCAAGAAAAGGGCTCGGCAGGGCACTATCAGAATCCTGTGGTGAGTGGGGAAGTCGTTATGACTTCAATACGCGCAATACATCCTCTAATTCTACGATCATTTGACGGACAAGTAGTTTGAACTGTGTCTGATCTTCTTTAGCGTCTTCGCTAGACAGTCTTTGTCGTGCACCGCCAATCGTGAAGCCTTGTTCATATAGTAACGAACGAATTTGGCGGATAATGATGACATCCTGGCGTTGATAGTAACGGCGGTTGCCGCGTCTTTTGACCGGGCTAAGATTCGGGAATTCCTGCTCCCAATAGCGCAAGACATGCGGCTTTACATCACACAGCGTGCTGACTTCACCGATGGTGAAATACCGTTTACCGGGTATCGGTGGAAGTTCGTTGTTGTTGCCAGAATCTAACATCGGGTCGCTATTCGCCTATGTTTCGGTCAATTTGCTGTGATTAATGCTTTTTATCTTACGTGTACTTGATTAACAAGCGCTTAACGGCCGAAATATTCGTCCTCGGTCTGGTTGCCTGAGTAAGCTTCCACGCGTGCTTTCAACTTTTGGCCTGGTCGGAAGGTAACTACACGCCGAGCAGTGATTGGAATCTCTTCACCGGTCTTAGGGTTGCGGCCAGGTCGTTCGCCTTTTTCACGCAAGTCAAAATTGCCGAAACCCGATAATTTGACTTGTACGTTGTTCTCAAGCGAATCACGCACCTCAGCAAAGAATAGCTCTACTATTTCTTTTGCTTCGCGCTTGTTCAAACCCAGTTCGTCGAACAACTGGTCAGCCATTTTTGCTTTGGTCAATGCGCCCAAAACAACCTCCCTTTTACATTCTCAACGCACGATCTTTCGGTTACGACGGGCGACAATTTCTATCGCTCCACATAACGTTCGCCAGAACTTTAAGCCTTATTATTATGTGGCTTTTTTCCTAGCGTTGACGAGCACCGAAAGCGTCGGTTAATGCGGCCATCACTGCCCCAGCAGAGGTGGCTACTTCGTCGTCCGTAAGGGTCGCCGTTTGGCTCTGGTACGTCAAGCCTATGGCTAAACTTTTTTCATTAGAATCAATGCCTTTGCCCTCATAGACATCAAATAACCTGAACTCAACGAGATACTCTCCGGCGGCTTTGCGCGCACGCTCTTCAATGTCAGCTGCATTTACGGATCTAGGAATGACAACCGCCAAGTCCCTGCGCACCGTCGGAAATTTAGAAATGCCAGCGTACTGGCGACGTGGTCGAGCCAAAACGAGATGAGCATCCAATTCGAAAACAAATACGCCATCGAGTTCGAGCTTGGCTTCAATTTCAGGATGGAGCCTGCCGAGTACACCGGCGTCTTGTCCATCAATCTTGAGAACCGCACTCTGACCAGGATGCAAAATTCTGCTGTCCACTGACTCATAAGTCACCGCTTTGTGCCCAGCCCATTCGCAGAGGCTGTCAACGATACCCTTAAGATCGAAAAAATCCGTCGCCTCATTACTGGCATGCCAACTTTCCGAAGCACGTTGGCCCCAAAGTAAGCCACCTAATTTCTGCGGTTGATCTATGGCTAACTCGGACTCTGATCCAGATTGCTGAAACACCAGTCCGAGCTCAAAGAGCGCAACCCGAGCTTGCTGTCGAGCCCGGTTTTGTCTCAGCGCATCAACCAGTCCTGGGAACATATTCGTGCGCATTGCAGATTGCTCTCTAGACATGGGGTTAGCCAGCAAAAGGGGATCAGCACCGGGATCAAAAACGTCCAGGAGTCCAGGTTCCACGAAGGTATAGGTAATCACTTCTTGTAAGCCAAGACTCGCTAGATAGTGCTTCAAATTCGTCTCTGGGCTCATCTCCAACTTCACGTCGCGGAGACTAAGAGCAGTTTGGGGTGCCTGACTTGGAATGTTGTTATAGCCATACACCCGACACACTTCTTCCACCAAATCTGCTTCGATCGCAATATCGAATCGGTGGGAAGGAGAAATAACTCGCCAGCTCGAGTCATCACGCGAGACCACTTCCAAGCCAAGACGCTGCAGGGCTTCATCAACGCGCTCAGCTGGAATCTCGACACCGAGCAGTTCATGCAGCCGCTTGTGACGCAATGTCACCTCGCGCGCAACTGGAAGTGCATCTTCTTCAGCCGTCTCAACAATCGGTCCAGGTTGACCGCCAACTAGCTCGATAAGGAGCTCGGTCGCACGCTCCATCGCATCAAACTGCAATTCAAAATCTACGCCGCGTTCATATCTATGCGACGCATCTGTGTGCAGGCCATAGCGCCGCGCAGTGCCAGCAACAGCCAGAGGCGCAAAGTAGGCACATTCAAGGAAGACATCCTTAGTATCAGTCTGTACACCACTACGCTCACCACCCATTACACCGGCAATGGCGACTGGACCAGATCCATCTGTAATCAACATCGTCTGCACATCGAGTGCAACTTCTTGGCCGTCGAGGAGCGTCAGTTTTTCACCCTCTGACGCTAACCGAACATCAATTTCACCAGACAGTTGTTCTAGATCAAACGCGTGCATCGGCTGCCCAAGTTCGATCAGCACATAGTTCGTCACGTCAACAATGGGATCGATACTGCGCAGACCGCATCGGCGAAGACGTTCTTGCATCCAGAGCGGCGTCGGTCGAGCAAGGTCCACGCCTTTGACAACCCGCCCAAGGTAACGAGGACAGCCTTCACCATGTGAAATCTTGACCGGAAACGTTGCATCTATTTGAGCATCAATCTTTGTAATTTTGGGGAAGGTAACTGTGGCGTTGTTTAGCACACCGACCTCCCTCGCGATGCCTTTCATACTCAGGCAATCACCACGATTTGGTGTCAGATCGAGGTCGACTATGACATCGTCTGTGTTGAGTACATCGCTCAATTGTTCGCCAACGGTTCCAGCCTGTAGTGCCATAATGCCGTCATGATCATCGCCGAGACCAAGCTCACTCGCGCTGCACAGCATGCCGTGTGACTCGACACCGCGGAGCTTCGCTTTTTTGATCTTAAAGCTCTCGGGCAAGACCGCACCGACTCGGGCAAACGCAGTACGCATGCCTGCCTGGACATTGGGCGCGCCACAAACAACCTGGTGGACAGTCTCGCCGTCATTCACTTCACAAACGCGTAGTTTGTCTGCGTCGGGATGCGGTTGGACAGAAACGACCTCCGCAACAACTACGCCGGAAAACTCTCCAGACACAGGCTCTACACCATCAACCTCAAGACCCGCCATCGTTAACTGATGCAACAGGTCTTCACGACCTAACCCTGGGTCAACCCACTCGCGCAACCACGATTCACTGAATTTCATGCTCTACACCGCACTAATTAAATTGACGCAAGAATCTGACGTCGTTTTCAAAGAAGAGGCGTAAATCGTCAACCTCATACAACAACATAGCTAAGCGGTCTCCGCCAAAGCCAAACGCAAAACCACTGTATTCTTCCGGATCGATACCAGACATAGACAAAACGTTAGGATGGATCAGCCCACATCCCATGACTTCTATCCATCCGGTCTGACTACAAACCCGACAGCCATCACCAAGACAGTGCACACACTGCACGTCAACTTCTGCCGATGGTTCTGTAAAAGGGAAATAGGATGGCCGGAAACGCACATCTAGATCCTTTTCGAAAAACTTCTGTAAGAATTCGATCACTGTGCCTTTGAGATCGGCAAAGCTAATGCCTTTATCAACCACCAGCCCCTCAACCTGATGAAACATCGGGCTATGGGTCAAATCGGAATCGCGACGGTAGACACGTCCTGGGCAAATCACCCGAATCGGCGGCTCCTGCGCTTCCATCGTATGAACTTGGCTCGGCGAGGTGTGAGTGCGTAGCAAACTGCCATCACCAAAATAGAAGGTATCGTGCATCGCTCGAGCTGGGTGATGCCCGGGGATGTTGAGGGCTTCAAAGTTGTAGTAGTCGTTCTCAATCTCACGACCCGATTCAACACCGTATCCGGCACCGACAAAAATTTCTTCGATGCGATACATCGCTTGGGTGACCGGGTGTAGCCCACCCTGGGCCTGGCGCCGTCCGGGGAGAGTGATGTCTACAGCATCACCGGCGAGCGCATCGGCAAGTTGTTCTTGTTCGAGATGCGCTTTGCGCTCTTCCAAGGCAGATTGCACGACCGTTTTGGCGTCATTAATTCTGGCGCCGACCTTTGGCCGTTCTGCCGCATTAAGTTGACCTAGTGACTTTAACAACGCCGTGAGCTCACCTTTCTTACCTAAAAAGTTCACGCGCACTTGGTCGAGCGATTTCAGGTCAGTGGCACCTGCGATCGTTACCTGCCCGCGATCGATGATGTCTTGTAGTTTGGCGTCAATTTCCGTATCCATCTCTGACTGCTCCATCTCAAAAAAAAAGGAAGTCCCGAAGTCCTTCCTTTCTTTGTCTATCGCGTTTCTTCAACACGCACTACCTCCAGGAAGGGTCCTTATTAAGGTCTCCTGAAAGCGATGTTGAGAACCCGCTTGATCAGCGAGTTGGCGCTTTACGCTGCCTTTGCTCGATCTACTAACGTCGCGAATGCTTCTTTTTCGTGCATCGCGATATCGGCTAGTACTTTGCGATCGACCTCTACCCCCGCTTCCTTGAGACCGGAGATAAAGCGGCTGTAGGACAAGCCATGCTCACGAGCAGCGGCATTGATCCTGACAATCCACAATTGGCGAAACTGACGCTTGCGTTGGCGTCGGTCTCGATAAGCGTATTGGCCAGCCTTTATAACGGCTTGTTTGGCAACTTTGAACGTACGGCTACGGGCGCCGTAATATCCCTTCGCCTGCTTTAATACTTTTTTCCGACGGGCCCTTGATGCCACGCCTCTCTTAATTCTTGGCATGGGACCTCCTAGCGAGCCTTAGTGGGAAGAAGACGGCGCAACGCTGGCACGTCTGCTTTAGCAACATTTTCCATGCCACGCAGATGACGCTTACGCTTCTGTGCTTTCTTAGTCTGGATATGGTTGCGATTGACCTGTTTGTGTTTGTAACCGGTAGCTGTACGACGAAAGCGTTTCGCCGCCCCGCTATTAGTTTTCATCTTGGGCATTTACTGCTCCACGCATTGTTAAATTTTAAGCTCATCTCTTTACTTCGATTAATCCCGAATATCTTCGATTTAACTCGAAGCGATGAACACACCAATCGCCGGTAAGGATGGGGGCTTTTAACCCTTCTTCTATTTTGTGCGAAAAAGTTTTGTTACTTTTTCTTCTTTCTAGGTGCCAACACCATGATCACCTGTCGACCTTCAAATTTGGGTTCAGCTTCTATCGAACCCAATTCATCTAGATCGTCAGCGATCCGGCCCATCAAGGTCATGCCGATTTCTGGGTGGACAACTTCCCTACCCCGAAATCTAAGTGAAACCTTGGCCTTGTCACCTTCTTCGAGAAAGCGCCGCAGGTTGCGTAGTTTTACCTGGTAATCGCCTTCTTCCGTTCCCGGACGAAACTTTATTTCTTTGACCTGGATCTGCTTCTGCTTTTTACGCTGAGCCGCGCGAGTCTTTTTCAACTCAAACAGATGCTTACCGTAGTCCATCACTTTGCAGACTGGGGGTTCAGCTTCTGGTGCGACTAGCACCAAATCCAATCCCGAAGCCCGCGCTTCAGCCAACGCGTCTTCTCTTGAGACTATTCCTCGTTGACCACCATCAGCACCGACTAGACGTACGTTGTTGGAACGAATTTCTTCATTTAACAATGAACGCTCGGCACGCTTAGTACCTTTTTTAATGAGAATCTCCCTGCATACGGGTGCGTCTTCTCCTGGCTCGCTTAACAAAAGGGTGCGCATTCTACTGCCGCACCCCACCCTGTTCAAGGATAATTCTATCAGCCTGTTAGGCAACAGCAAGCCAGTAATTCCTTCCAAATCAAACCTTTAGCTCGAATCCTTGAACTTGCGCCTCGAAAAGTTACAAAGCTAAAACAGCCAAAAAGACCAACATTCCACATAATTGCGTCAAATATCGGCTCTGCTAAGATCAGCGGCCCAATTCATAGCACCAAAGGATGGTCATTTGGACACGGAAATTACAGGGACGAATAAGGAAATTCGCACAGCGCTAGACGACGTTAATCTACCCAACTTGTTACTCGTATTGGCCACCGTCACCGGCGACGACATTTGGCTCAGCGCAAAATACCAACCTGCTCCAGTCGAAGCACCAGAAGGAAGCCTCTTTCCTGATGACACCGGCAGATATTCCGAAGCGCTGCAAGAGGAAATAAAAACAGCAGCAGCAGACATTCTTGCTGCTGTTCGCGATGGCAAACTGGAAATAGCCGGTCCGCCAGATCAAGATCGCTTACAAAAGATGTTGAGCTTCTCGTTGGCGGAGGAGGTCAGCGCTGATTATGCCGCGATGTTGATGGAAGAGACTCATCTTCGCGACCGCGATACACAGTGGCAACCAACGCTCGCCAACGCGATCGAAGCCAAACGCGGGGATGACTTCACGGCACTTATCATTGGCGCGGGGATGTCCGGCATCGGCATCGCGGCCAAACTAAAACAAGCGGGGATCAACTTCTCCATTGTTGAAAAGAACGAGCAAGTAGGTGGCACTTGGTATGAAAATACCTATCCCGATTGCGGGGTTGATACACCCAACCACTACTACTCGTATTCCTTTAACCGCAACCCAGAATGGTCAGGATATTTCTCCAAACGCGACGAACTATTCGCCTACTTTGACAATTGCGCCGATGAATTCAACATTCGTGACCACGTACGTTTTAGTACCGAAATGGTCGAGGCTCGATTCAATGCAGAATCAAATCTTTGGGACGTCATAACACGCGACGGTCAAGGCGAACACAGAGAATCGGTAAATGTCGTGATCTCTGCTGTTGGCCAACTCAATCGCCCAGCCATGCCAGACATTCCTGGCCTCGATACATTCAAGGGCGAATGCTGGCATTCTGCTCGATGGCGCGATGATGTCGATCTCACCGGCAAGCGTGTTGCGATAGTTGGTACGGGATGCTCTTGCGTACAGCTACTGCCAAAAACCGCAGCAGCGGCGGACCAAGCACTTGTTTTCCAGCGCACGCCCCATTGGGTGGCGCCTGCTCGCGACTACTACAAGCCGGTCGAACCCGGACAACTGTGGGCTCTAAAACACGTACCCTATTACGCTGAGTTCCATCGCGCGCGCATGATCCTGACCTTTGGCGACCGATCGTGGGATGCAGTCGTGGCGGATCCAAACTGGGATCAGCCGGACCTATCCATGAACGAAGCCAACCATGGTATGCGCGAGGCACTGACTGAGTTCATCAAGGACGGCTTAGGGGCGAAAACGAATTACGTTGAACATTGCGTGCCTGATTTTCCGGTTTGGGGAAAAAGACTGATCGTGGACAACGGCTGGTATCCAACCCTTGCGCGGGACAACGTCGATTTAATCACCAATCCAATCAGCGCTATTGAAGCAGAAGGGATACGAACGGAAGACGGCGAGCTCCATGAGGTAGACGTGCTAATTCTGGCGACCGGTTTTCACTCGAACCAGTTTTTGTGGCCAATGGACATCATAGGTAAAGACGAGCAAACCCTTGCCTCGGTTTGGGGTGACAGCGCCAATGCCTATAAAGGCATCTCTGTACCAAATTTTCCTAACCTATTCTGCCTGTACGGACCCAACACCAACATCGTGCACGGCGGCTCCATCATCTATCAGACTGAGTGTCAGATTCACTATGTTATGCAGTGCCTGACAGCAATGATCGACAAAGGTGTTGATGCTATAGATGTTCGCAGTCATGTTAACGAACAGTACAACGAGAAGGTTCAGGCGATCAGTAAAACTCTTGCGTGGGGACACCCAAACGTCGAAAGCTGGTACAAGAACAGCGACGGTCGCGTGGTCAACAACTCGCCGTTTAGCTTACAAGAATATTGGGCGGTGACCCACTCAGTGGACTTAGCTGATTACCACCTAATCCAAAGTGGCGAAAACGAAGCCGCTTAAGCGCGGCTTCTCGGGCGCGCCTATCCCCGCGCAGCGTATCGCTGCGTAGGCCGGGAACCGTTCTCATCCTTAAGGTCAAATTCTTCAACCAAGTCTTCCACCCACTGGATCGTACCTGTGCGAGCCATCAGGTCATCACTCATCAATAGAGAAGTCGCAGCACGCCCAACTAAGAGCGGCGTTTGCGATTGACTGAGATCCATTTCCTGTTCTTTGGCTGCTGCTTGAATAAACTCGGTCGAAACTGATCCCGGGTAAAGAACTACCGCTGGTATCCCTTTTGGTTCCAGTTCGTGCGCCATATCTTTAGTCAATCGATCCAAGCCCGACTTTCCCGCACCATACGACGAAGAAAAGTGATAGCTCTGTCCGCCCGGTGAGGAAACATTGAGCATCGCCGCACTTTCGGAGGCGAACATCAGCTGTGCTGCGTGCCAGCTCGCCACGTAGTGCGCACGAAGGCGGATGCCAACCTGATCATCCCATACCTGGATAGGGTGATCCCAATAACCACCACCCCAAGCCGGTGGGCTAGGAATTTTGTAGACGTTGTTCACTAGGATATCGATGCATTCGACTTCACTACCAATCTGCTGGAACAAAGCTTCTATCTCCGCATCAACGCCATGGTCGCACTGAATCGCCCGACCTTCGCCACCTGCTTCTGTCACCATCCGCGCAGAGGTGTCGATCGTCAAATCCCCATCTCCCGTTGTACGACCTGTTATATAGACCGTGCAGCCTTGTTCTCCCAATGCGAGTGCAATACCTTTACCAATGCCGCGGCTACTACCGGTAACTACTGCAACCTTGCCACTCAAACCTGCCATGTCTGTCTCCTACAACTACGTCTTGTGATTCACTAAATTTGGCGACATGCTACCGGAACGAGGAACCGATGTGCTACTTGCCGAAAGACACTTAAGGACGAATGAATGCCAGATACAGACTCAGATCCACGCTTAGACCCACGCATCCGCGGCATGTTAGCCGCGTTCCCCATGCAGCCCCAGGAGGATGCGACAGACCGTGCATCCTTGGTTGCGGAAGCCAACACACCTGAAGCTCTCGCAGCACAAGAGCAAATGAAGGCTGGCTTCGCGATGCTTGATACCGAAGATGTGGCACCTACCGCTGGCCTGGACATTAGCACTCATGAATTCACATCGACGCCAGATGGCAACACCATCAATATCCAATTCATACGCCCCGAGTCTGACGACGCGTTGCCATGTGTTTACTACATTCACGGCGGCGGGATGCAATCTATGTCGTGTTTCGACGGTATGTATAAGTCGTGGGGACGGATCATTGCACACCAAGGGGTGGCCGTGGCGATGGTGGACTTTCGAAATTGTCTAACTGCCTCTTCTGCTCCTGAAATAGAGCCATACCCGGCTGGTTTAAACGACTGCGTATCGGGACTTAAATGGCTTGTTGGTGAGGCAGCAACGCTCAACATCGATCCAGCGCATATCATCGTGGCGGGCGAATCCGGGGGCGGCAATCTGACTCTCGCCACTGGTCTTAAATTGCTAAAAGAAGGTGATATGGGTCTAGTCCGTGGTTTGTATGCGTTGTGTCCCTACATCGCAGGGGAATGGCCACAAGACAATCTACCTTCGTCTACTGAAAACAACGGGATCCTGTTAGACCTGCATAACAACCGCGGCAAGGTCGCCTACGGCATTGAAGCCTTCGATGCCGAGGACCCGCTTGCTTGGCCTCTATTTGCCACTGACGCCGATTTGAAAGGGCTTGTACCCACAGTAATCAGCGTGAACGAATGCGACCCACTCCGAGACGAAGGGATCGAGTTTTATCGCGCACTCCTGCGCGCGGAAGTTCCGGCACGCTGTCGTCAAGTAATGGGTACGAGCCACGGCATCGAGATATTCGCTATTGCTTGCCCAGATATCAGTAGAGAAACCGCTGCCAGCATCGCGCAGTTTTGCCGCGAAGCCTAAACGTCTGCCGCAAAGCCTAGACGTTTGCGTTAGTCACCATACCTCTTCAGCTGACTGAGGAGGCAGGGACTTTGCTAACTTAGTTGACCAATCGCGTCTAAACCAAACTGTTTATCAGATTTATCCTACATTGCCCGCGTGAGAGACTTGTTATCATGTAGACATGTGTGCATGAAGCCTTCGCGCACGAGCCCGCCTCACACTGACGCCAACAACTTATATATTCGACTCACCCTACCGGAGATGCCATGCATACAATTTGTCTGCTTAGCTTAAAAGGGGGTGCTGGGAAATCTACCGTAGTGCAATCACTTGCGGTGTGTGCAGTACAGCACGGACAAAAAACTCTCATTATCGAACTGGACCCACAGGGCACCCAGAAAAACTGGTCAAGACGCCGGGAACCATCGGATCCACGTGTTGTTCAAACTTTGCCGCAATCGCTCGACGACATGTTGGACGATGCACTTCAAAACGAGACTCATTGGGTATTTCTTGATACACCGGGTCATGACACATCGACTGCTGCGGCTGCGGCTGCTCACGCCGACATCATCGTCGTGCCATGCAAAATACAGTCTATGAAGGATTTCGACTCTGTGATGCTAACCCTGGCCGAAGCCAACCGTAGCAACAAACCTGTCTACGTAGTCATGAACCAAGTCCCGCCAAACTCGCGAATACTTGTCGAGAGAAAGCGGTGCGAGATAGAGGCCGCTTACCAAGTACCGGTTCTAGCTAAATTCCTATCCCGCAGGGCAGACTTTGAATATTGCGACGCCCTAGGATTGTCAGCTGCTGAATTCAATCCACACGGTGCGGCGGCTTTAGAGATCGAACGGCTGTACACACTAATCCAATCTATATTCATCGCGACCGAATCTCGCGACCAACATCCTGTCCAAGAAAAGTCGCCGAGCGCTCAGGTCAAAGATGTCGATCTAACCCCTGAACCTCCGGTTCTTCAAGAGATTAGCGCTTCACCCAAAGTAACCACTCTGTTTCCGCGTGTTAGAGAGATATGACGAAACCCCTAGCGAAGCCACCGAGCCGGGTTGGCAAGAAGCCCGTGACGGCCTACGTAACGAAGGACCTTCATCGTGAGCTTCGCATTCTGGGTATCCAGCTCGAGAAGTCATCACAGGAGATGTTGACCGAGGCTCTCAGGGAGTATCTTGCCAAACACGCTGATTAGGTTACTTCATCTCCGCGTGTAGAACTTTTTGTTCCACGAGGGATGCTATTTCAGTATCGCTGTAACCAAGCTCTGTGAGCACTTCACTGTTGTGTTCGCCAAGGAAGGCTGTGGGTTGATGCATGTTTGAAGGCGTACGGCCAAATTGCGCCGCCGGTCGAGGTTGGCGCACGGGTCCGACAACCGGGTGATCGTACTCAACTAACGCGCCCATAGCCGTTATTTGCGGATCATCAATAACCTCATGACGCAGGTTCACCATACTCCATGGCACATCATTGCGTTCTAGCCGAGCGGAAATCTCAGCGGTCGTGAAGCGCGCATAGGCAACATCCGTTAGCTCCTTCATTACTGCACGATTTCGAGCCCTGGCTTCAAAATCTGTAAAACGTTCATCTTCAATCAGATCTTCTAACTCAAGCGCGCGCAACGCACCCTCGACCTCTGGCTGCTGAACCGGCATCGCAGCCACATAGCCATCACTGGTCTTACGAATGAACAGACTGAGATCCGCGTAGGGCATTTTTTCTGTGTCTTCACCCCGATAGGTGAAGTTATTCATCACATCCGACCAAAGGAAGAAGAGATTTGCATCTAGCATAGACACCTCGACCTTCTGACCAACACCACTCCGTTCAGCTTGGTAGAGAGCGGCAACCACAGCTTCTGCCGCAGTCAAACTGGTTATCTTGTCGCAAACAAGAGAGTTAACAAGTTCCGGTGTGCCATCTGGTCGGAGTGATGCGAATCCTGATATCGCTTGGATCACGGCATCGTAAACTCGGCGTTTACTGTAGGGACCTGTCGGACCTACACCGTTGATAGAGGCATAGACGAGTTTCGGATGGGTTGCTTGGAATTGCTCGTAACCAAGGCCAAGCCGTTCCATCACGCCCGGTCGAAAATTTTCCATCACAGCATCCGCCGTGGCTATCAACTCTTTGACAATCTTGAGTCCAGCTTCGGTTTGCAAATCGACACACACCGCGCGTTTGTTGCGATTCAATGTAAAGTAGGCGCTGGCCATCCCGCCCTGTTTGGGTAACCCGCGGCGCATCAAATCGCCAGCGTGAGGCTCTATTTTAATGACGTCAGCACCCTGATCACCAAGAATCGACGCAGCAAGAGGGCCTGAGTAGACAGCGGTAAAATCAACCACTCTGACACCACTCAAAGGCCCAGTTGGGCTTTCGGAAAAATCAACTTTAGTCACGAGTAGTGTAGTCCTAGATAGAGTAGCCTTCGTCGGTTAAAGGCATCTTTCGTATCCTCTGCCCAGTCGCCGCAAAAATCGCGTTGGTCACGGCTGGGGCCAACGGGGGCAGCGCTGGCTCGCCAAGACCCGTCGGTGAATACTCGCTTTGGATGAAGTGCGTATTCACCTTGGGTGAGTCTTCAATACGCAGGACTTCGTAGTCATGGAAATTGGACTGCTCAACCGCGCCGTTCTCAAAAGTAATCTTCTGGCCCATCATCGTTGACAAGCCGTCAACAACAGCTCCTTCAACTTGCGACAACGCGCCACTCATATTAATGATAGGTCCTACATCAACGGCAACCGTCACCTGATGCACAGTGATTTTCTTGTTCGCATCCACACTCACCTCAGCAACCTCCGCAACATGCGCTGCGTGACTAAAGCAAAAGGCCAACCCAAGTCCGCGTCCAGCTGGAAGAGTCTTTCCCCAACCCGCCTTTTCAGCGGCGAGCTTAATCACAGCGACAGCACGGCCAGTATTGAGACTTCGAATGTTGCCTTCGTCGAACCAGCGTGGGTCACCCATCGCCTCTACAAGAAAGTCGAGGTAATCCCGACCACCAGCGTGTGCCAGCTCATCCAAAAACGACTGCACGACAAACGCGGTGGTATTCGAACCTGGCGCACGCCAAGGTCCACAAGGCGTATCGATATCAAACATCGTTTTTGAGGCGTATGCGTTTTCAACGTTGAGCAATGGAAACTGTGTCGCGGCGAATCGCGAACCTGACACCGCGTTGCCATCTGTCTCCATGCCCATGAAGTGATCTTCAAAGGCAATCAAGCGACCTTCCTTGTCCACCGCACCTTTGACCGACTGAAAACCGCCGGTGCGAAAAAAATCATGCCGAATGTCGTCTTCGCGTGTCCAAGTCAGCTTGACGGGTGCTTTGACCTGCTTTGATATCTCTATGGCTTCAGCAAGAAATTCTCGATAGACGCGACGACCAAAACTACCGCCAAGTCGCGGCTGATGCACAGTAACCTGATCCTCATCTAGCCCAAACATTGACTCCGCAATCTGAAAAACCCGCGCCGGTCCTTGAGTAGGCGCCCAAATTTCCAACGTATCTGCATCGAAAAATCCCTCACCCTCTTGATAATGCGCGGTGCAGTTCATGGGTTCCATACAAAGGTGCGCAACAAATGGGAATTCATAAAAAGCATCCAAGACAGTGTTGTCCGGATCGGTGAAAGCCGCCTCTACGTCCCCCTTGTCGATGACCTCCTCATCACCACGTGTTCCGTGCAGACCCTTAGCCTCCTCGACCAAGCCTGTCCAACTGTCATCGGATGCATTTGTTGTATCCCACTCGATCTTGAGCTGTCGCTTAGCGCTAAATACCGCATGAGTGTTCTTCCCAACTATTGCGACACCGTCGAGCAATTCCCGCGGATCACCATTGCCCTCTACTAGGAAGGCATCCACTACACCCGGCATGGCTTTGATCGCATCGATGTTGGCACTCTTAACAAGCCCACCAATCGTCGGGCACTTCTGATACGCTGCATACAACATACCCGGCACGCGAGTATCGATGCCGAAGAGAGCAGCACCCGTGGAAATAACAAGATTGTCCACACCCGACACTGACGTACCGATGATGGTGTACTCATCCTTGTCTTTGAACGTCAGATCATCGGCATCAGGTACATCCTGCTTAGCAGCTAATGTGGCCAACTGGCCGAACGTCATGTTCTGGCCTGAAGCATGTACAACCTTACTATCAGCGGTCTTGAGCTCCTCTCTGGGCAGCTCCATCACGAGTGCACCCGCGCTAATGAACATCTCTCTGGCAGAAGCACCCATCCGCCGCATCTGATCCCAGGTGCGAGGAATTGTCGTGGAACCGCCAGCACGTTGATTACCAAATCTATCTTCGCTCACAGGTGACTGCAGCACTCTGACATCTTCCCAACGAGCACCGAGTTCCTCAGCAATAATCATCGGCAGTGCAGTCTTAATACCCTGCCCCATTTCTGGATTTGCAGAATAAATCGTGATCTCCCCACTCGGCGAAACCTGGATGAAGGCATTGAGTTCCTCTGACGAAACCAAGGTCAAATCAGGATCACCCGCCGCCAACGCGGCAGGTGCGCCGAGAGACGCAACCACCAAACCACCACCAGCAAGACCGACTGCAGCTAAGAACCCTCTACGCGTCGTACCGGTTTCATTCAACGAACGCTTAACCGCTTGGACCAATTCGGTTTGATCAAAATTTTGCTCTTTCATGCCGACGCCTCCGATGTATCTGTAGCATCGTAGAACATCGCATTCATATCCTGCGCTGCACCGTGAATCGCCGAGCGTATGCGGTTGTAAGTACCACAACGGCAGTAGTTACCTGCCATCGCTTGATCGATTTCTGTGTCGCTTGGATTTGCGTTCGTCGCCAGCAGAGACGCGGCGGACATGATCTGACCTGCCTGACAATAACCACACTGCGCAACATCTTGTTTGATCCACTGTTCCTGCAGCGGATGCAAGTTAGCCCCATCTGCCAGCCCTTCAATTGTGGTTATTGCTTGATCACGCAACACAGAAATCGGCATCGTGCAAGATCGCACTGCCACACCATCGAGATGAACCGTACAAGCGCCACACTGGGCGATACCGCAGCCATATTTTGTGCCTACGAGACCTAGTTCATCACGAAGCACCCACAAGAGCGGCATGTCTGGTTCGACATCGACCTGCCGTGTTTCACCGTTAACCGTAAGATTGAAATTAGCCATAAAACCCTCTTCTTCCTCTGCTAATGGTCAGTAGTTTCTTTTCTTCAGCCTCAGCCTCTCTATCCTCAGCCTCTCTATCCTCAGGTTAGGCTTTGGGCTGATTCCCAAAGACGATACAACCGACTGCGCCGAACATACCGCCAACACCTAGGCAGACGGACACTTCGGCACCTGGAACCTGTGCTGGAGCGACACCGCGCATTTGGCGGACACTCTCCTGCAAAGCGTACATGCCGTACATACCAGAGTGCATGTAGGAAAGACCCCCGCCATTTGTATTCAACGGGAGGGACCCGCCCGGTGCTGTATTGCGCTCCCAGATAAAATCTGGCGCTTCACCGCGGCCAACGAAGCCAAGGTCCTCTAGACCGTACAGAGGCAGGTGAGCAAAAGCATCGTAGATCATAAGGTGATCGACATCTGCATGGGCAATGCCAGCGTCTTTCATCGCACGCGGACCTGCAACTGAAAACGCCTTAGAACTGGTTAGATCTTCCATCTGCGTCACCATTGGGGTCTCTACACTTTCTCCTGTCCCCCAAATATGGACAGGCTTACCGGCAAAACCACTGATGCGCTCATCTGTGGTCAAGATCAATGCACCACCGCCATCAGTGACGAGGCAACATTCGAGCAAGTGAAATGGATAAGCAATCAAGCGCGAATCAAGCACGTCTTGAACGGTGATCGGATCTTGCATGCTCGCCCGCGGGTTCATACCCGCCCACTCACGCTGCACCACTGCGACCATCGCGAGTTGTTCGTGGCTCATGCCATAGTCTTTCATGTAACGTAAGACCGGGAGCGTGAACGTGGATGGCGGACCAAATGTGCCAAAGGGCACCTCAAACTGTCCAGCGAGTGAACTCGGTTCCGGCGCAAAACCGCTAGCCCCAACTCGAGATCGACCACTCTCGCCGTGCGTTATCAGTACGGTTTTGCAGAGCCCTGACTGTAGTGCCGCGACTGCATGTCGTACATGCAACATAAACGAACAGCCTCCCACAGAAGTACCATCAACCCATTCCGGCGTAATCCCGAGATAGAAGGCCAGATCAGTCGGCCGTTGTCCGGCGGTCGCAATACCGTCGATGTCCTTCGCCGTAATCCCGGCATCGGCCATCGCGTTCAATGCAGCATCTGCATGCAACATCTGCTGGCTCATGCCCGGAATCTTGCCGAGCTCTGTCGTCTCAGCCGCGCCGACTACTGCTACACCGGTCATGACGACACCTCCGTAGGCTCGAACAAGGGTAAAGTTATATCTTCACTCACTGACTCAAACGTGACCTGAAGCGACATATCTAGCTGCAACGCCTCCGGTGTCTGCGGGCAACCCACGACGTTTGACGCCATCTTTGGGCCTTCTTCCAGCTGCACAATGGCTATGGAATGTGGTTCACCAAACGCCGGGTGTGGTCTGTTGTTAATCACGTAGCTTGCCAGCGTACCGCGACCGCTGGCGGCGAAGATGCTGACTTCCCGCCCGCTGCATTTCGGACAAAACGGTCGTGGTGGATAATAAACATGGTCACAGTCGTTACAGCGCTGCAAGCGAAGCTCACCCTCGCGGCAACCATCCCAAAAATGTTGGGTTTCCGGCGTGGGTGTGGGTAATGGTCGTTTCGGCGTACTCATGGTCTTCCTAAATTCTCTCCAGCAGCACAATATAAGGCAAAGTCACCGTCCTCTGCCAAATTAATGGCTGTTTGAGAGTCTCGCTCTATGAATTTTATCGATGCGTTGAGCACGATCGCCGAATACTCAATAGGAATCGCTGGGTTCACTGGAATCGTTACCGCGCTCGCAAAATTTCAAAACGCGAACGCGAGCCTGCTGTCCTATCGTCTATCCAACTTGTTGACTACCGCCTTTGTGCCAGGCTTTTCCAGTCTCATCGCACTCGCGCTGACCACGACAGAGCTTGATGAAGTACTTGTAGTGCGGGCGTCGAGTATTTTGTTAACGCTATACATGTGCGGGTGGAGTTACCGAGTCATCAGAAGAAAACAACCAAACACCAACAAAGTCATGACTGTCTTTATGTGGAGCTTTTCAATCATCAACCTCTTCGCACAAGCGTTTAATGCCGTGTCAGTTGAACCTCTGACGATCGTCTACTTAGGCGGACTAATTGCGTTATTGGTGCAAGCGGCTGTTGTCTTCTCGGTTGTCGCGCTTTCGGTCTTGCACCGAGAATCATTCGCTGACGATTCACAGGCAATTGGAGACGACACCGAGGCAGCCAGAAAATAAAACTGATTGGTAGGCACGGTCGGATTCGAACCGACGACCTCTTGGATGTCGACCAAGCGCTCTAACCAACTGAGCTACGCGCCTAAAACCCCTACTTATTCAATCTGCCGGTTGTCGGTCTCATCTTAATACACGCGCTTTAAGCAGGTATAAACCATTCAAACCAGTGGGGCGGCTGGATTCTAGACGGCTGAGCTCTTTTTAGAAAGGGTTATCAGCTCAATCATTCGATCCAATTTCCGAACGGTTATCGGTCTATATCCCGACTACCAACGTCGTAAAGGAAAATTACAACTTCACGACAATTTCTTTAGAATGTTGCAAAAATCTCTTACACTGACAAAAACTGAGTAGGTAATAGATTGTTTTTTAACGAGAATTTTTTTAGGCAGGATTATTGCATTGCTATAAACATACTTGAGGAGTCGCTCGGAAATGAAAAAGATACTTAAGCTAGCAATAATTGGCTTAACCTGTACCTTCGCATCTAATGCAATGGCTGGTTGGGTTTGGTTGACAGACCCAGATCTCGGAGATAGTGCGATAAATCCAGGCCCCGCAAACATTGCACCCGCCGGACCAGATTCTCAGAGCGCTGGTAACATCGAAGCGTGGTTGGAGGACTTAACGAACAGCGGCGTGACATATCTCACCGGGGGAGACAGCACGCCTGATATTTTACCCGGGTTAGACGCGCTGGGGGCAATTTATATTGTGCTCCACTATGGCAACTACCAGGGGGATATCCCATCGGGTTTCTCGCTGCCAGAAATCATGCAAGGTAACAAAATTGTACAGAGCTCGAATGTGAATATCGCCTATGTCTGCGACAATCTCTCTTCGTGCGATAGCTTCAACCCCCCAGATGAAGGGTTGAGCAACTACCGGATTTTCGGGAAAGGGCCAGTTGGCGTACCTGAACCCGGCACTTTGGGACTTCTCACATTGGGTCTGTTTGGCCTGGTGCTTTCGCGCAGAATCGTGAGAAGATAAATCACCAAATGTTCAACAAACCCAGGCACACCCTGGGTTTGTTTCTCTCCATAACACATTCCGGTTCGCGCCCCCCTAAAGCGCGTTAGCATCTACGTTCTCCTTACATCAGTCGCACAACAAATCTCTCTGCAACGGCTATATTCTTTCTAGGTCACTTAGAAGGAACCGAAAACATGATTTTAGAGATGTATGTGCCCATATTGGCCGCTGTCGTATGCTTGCTCTGCGCAATATTTTCAAGCATCGGCGCACGTCAAAAGGAGCGAAACGAGCTAGGTTGGTTTCTAATCGGAATGTCCACAGGACCATTTGGGCTGTTGGTTTACGCGATGCCTTCAATGGTGCCTATTGCTTCGCTTGGTACCAACAAAAAAACACCCGAGTATCTGCCTAAAAGCGGCGCTCCAATGTGGGTGTCGTTCGTTGGTTTCGGTGTTTTCGCCGCTGTCCTTGTGACGCTACTACAAGCCGGAGGCGCTCTAGAAGCGAGTAGTTTTCCCGGTACGATCATGGAACTGGTCGAGTACGTGCGCACTGGTGAATTCTTGCCTATATAGCCAAAATTATGGGCAATTATTTTACCTATATAAGTCACCCCAATTGAAACTGATACACCCGTCTCAGCATCCGCAGTACCAGCTCACTATTGTTTAGGTCTGGAAATGGATTTCGGGACTTTTCGTGCAAACTGTTGGTCTTCAAGGCCTTTGGATCGACCTTAGTGCATCTGTTCAGCGGGCAGAACTGCCCCGCTCGTTCCGTTTGCTCGGCAGTTATAGACGTTACGAAGACCCCAATCGCGCTGCAAAGGCAGCCACCGAACACCCTGTCGACTTCGCGCTGTTCGAAGTCGATTTCCCATCAAGTTCGGATCTAGGTGATATTCTCGAATTCAAGCGCTCGCTGCCCAGTCTGCCTACTATCCTACTAACAGTACAACACTCTGAATCATTAGCAGTGTGGGCACTAAGGTCTCGAATTTTTGACTATTTTGTAAGCCCACCTACCGAACTAGAGGTGACTCAGTGCATGCGTGGCTTGCTTGAAATACGGCAGCTCCAGCAGACCCAAGAACCTCGCGCACTCCTCTCCCAAGAAAGTACCCCGCCAATTGAGTACGGAACTCGAGGCGTTGAGGCACAACTTTCCAAAGCGATCATGCTGGTGGAACGAAAGTACTACACACCTCTAGCCAACGAGGTTGTTGCGGAAGCCTGCGGCCTCAATCAGTTCAGATTCAGCAAGCTTTTCAAGGAAGTTTACGGTGTAGGCTTTCACGAATACCTCACACGCTACCGATTGCGCGAGGCAAGAAGATTGCTTTGCAACACAAAAACTAACGTTACCGAGGTTTGTTTCGCGGTTGGATTTAACGATCCATCCTACTTCACTCGAGTCTTCCGCAAGTACTTTGATCTTAGCCCTTCAAACCTACTGGGCGTTCCCTTAAGCGACGACAACGGTCCTCATCCGAACATCCCGCTCCTGCCCCCCCACCAGCTAAGTAAGTAAGTTTTATGTAAGAAGTGTAAGGGTTTTGTTGGTTAAGCAATAAAGTCCTATTGTTCCCCAATTTTGTCCGAGCCCGCCAACTCCCGCCCGGGTGTAATGACTCCCGAGACACGCTTCCACGGGGGAAGTGTTTCAAATTAAAAATGAAGACATCCAAGGAGTCACAATGAAAGAAGCGATTATTAATTTCTTCAAAGACGAAGAAGGCTTGACAGCAGTCGAGTATGCCATTGCCGGTGCATTGGTTATCGGCGTTGCTGCTGGTGGTTTTACCACTCTCGGTACCAACGTTGATACGCAGATTGGCGTTCTCGCCGACTGTGCTGAAGGCGATTGCGCTAGTGGTAATGCTGGTGGCGGTGGTTAGGCCCACTACGACTCCAAGCGACTACAAACTTTTGTAGTCGCTTGGTTCTACTAGCCTTATTAGACAAAAGAATTAGTGATGACATACGACCACATCCCATTCCTGTTGTTCGCCTTGTTACTAGGCACTGCAAGCATATTCGATGTTATGTTTCGTATAATTCCAAATTGGGTTTGTGCACTTGTTGCGCTCTTAGGAATCTCTACACATGTCACACTCTCTGGTGCTGACGGATTTTCTGAGGCCAGCTTGGGCCTTCTTCTACCCCTCGCTCTCCTCGTACCGCTCTATGCCGCGAAAGTGATGGGTGCCGGGGATGTAAAGCTTATCGCTGCTGTTGGCGCGTTTGTTGGTTTTACTCAGGTACTCAACTGCCTCGGCATCATCGTAATCCTAGGCGGTCTGGTCGGCATTTTGCATATAGCGATGAGTAGGATCCACTACTACTTTCCCATGGCTACCAGATTCTATTTCCCAGGCGCGCAGGTCGCCCGCGGCTACATTCCATATGGTATCGCCATCGCCGTCGGTGGAATTTGGCACCAATACCAAATGTATTTTCAGGTCCAACTCTGAGAAGGAAACCCAGTTGAACTCTAAAGAAATAATAACAATCAGAGGCGAAGGTGCGACCGCAGACGTTGACCACGGGCTAATTGCGCCTAGACCAAAGACGCTGCACGACACTGGGCTCGAACTCGAATACAGCTGCGACCTAGTGTGCAAGCACCTTCTAGCAGGAGGGGGAATTACGTTAGATCAATTGTGCACCCGACTCATGCTGCCTGGCTCTGTTATAGAAGAGGTCATAAACCACCTGAGACAGGATGCTAAAGTCGAAGTTCTCGGTGTCGCCCTAGAGCAAACAGGTCTTCGATACAACCTTACTGAACGCGGCAGAGCCTCTGCGTTGGATGCCCACTTACGTAGTGGCTATCTTGGCCCGGCACCTATTACCCTTAACCAATACATCGAAATCGTTGGACAGCAATCCGTTCACAACCGTCAAGTTTCAAGTGAAATGGTCGATCGCGTTTTTGAGGAAGTCGTCATCGACTCGAGCATCAAAGACCAGCTCGGTCTTGCCATGAACTCCGGTCGAGCAGTATTTGTCTACGGCCCACCCGGTTCAGGCAAAACGTACCTAACGTCCAAACTGTCCAAAGTTTTCGCGGATACAGTCCTCATCCCGCACGCTATCGTCGTGCGAGATACCACAATCGCCATATTCGACCCGCTGATGCATCGCGCGATCGGCGCCTTCCGACGCAAAGATGATTTAACCTTAGCGAGCGGCCACGATCTTCGATTGGTTCACTGCGAACGTCCTGTAGTGGTCGTTGGCGGTGAGCTCACGGACGATATGCTCGATATCCAGTTCGACACAGCTGAAAAAACCTACACTGCACCACTGCAACTTAAAGCAAACAACGGCGTCTTCATCATAGACGACATGGGTCGTCAAAAAGTTCCACCCGAGGCGATCTTCAATCGGTGGATCGTACCCATGGAAGAGAAAAGCGATTACCTATCTATTGGTGCTGGGCGCCATTTTGTCGTCCCGTTCGACGAAGTTCTAATTTTCTCCACCAATCTGCACCCACTCGATCTTGCCGATGAGGCATTCCTAAGACGGATCGGCTACAAGATCAAATTCGACAATCTCCGCGAAGATCAATATCGAGAGATCTGGAGGCAAGAGTGCAGAGACCGGCGTGTCGCTTGTCACGAGGATGCTATCGATTTCGTTGTGAACGGTCTCCACTCGGAACATCAAACTCCAATGGCAGCCTGCCACCCGAGGGACCTAATCAATATAGCGACGGACTACACGGTTTATGCCGGTCAGCCCCGTGAGATTACCAAAGAACACATACAGCTCGCCTGGGACAACTATTTTGTCCGCATCAGTACGTAGCACCGGAACAACAACCAACAGAGGTTAACAACAATGAGACGACGAAGAGGAATGATCCTAGTAATTTTTTCCCTCTGCATGGGCGGAGTCGCAGCCTGGGCTGCCAATGACTGGGTTAACGATCGCCTGAACACACCCGCCGACCTAGCCGGGACTGAGCCGGTAGTCGTCGCAGTCATGGATATTCCCTACGGAACAAAGGTCGAAGGGCGTCATGTCAAACTGGTGCGATTGCCAATCGATTCAATACCAGCGGACTCACACAAAGATCTCGCATCTGTGGAAGGAATGGTCGCCAAGACCAATTTGCAGCGGGGTGAAACGATACTAGCTAGTCGGCTCGCTGAACACGCCGCCGGAAGCACCCTCGCAGCCTTGGTCACGCAGAATATGCGCGCTGTCACCGTCCGCGTCGACGACGTGGTCGGTGTTGCCGGGTTCCTACTTCCTGGCAACCGCGTTGACATCCTCTCTTCTCGAATGACCTCAGGTCGTGCGCGCACAGAAACAATTCTGAAAAACATTAAGGTCCTCGCTGTCGATCAAACTGCTGCCACACAAGAAAACGACCCTGTCATCGTGCGAGCCGTAACGCTCGAAATGACACCCACTCAGTCCGAAGAACTTGTTCGCGCAAAAAGCGAAGGATCTATACAGCTAACGCTACGCAACCCGCTCGAAGAGCAGGTGGTCGCTAAAAAGCCAGAACCCATCACAGTTAAAAAGGCGCCGCGAATCTCGGTTCCTAAGCGGACTGTCCGACGCAATGACGACACGCTCGTCACGATCATTCGTGGCACTCATGTCGATCGACAAAAAACTAAATCTTAGTAGCTGGAGGGCAACAAAGTGAATCTCAAACAGAACATCATTCGCGCAATCAGCGTTTGTATCGTCGCAGTCAGCTCGCAATTCAGCTACGCGTTGAACGAAGGCTTGGATCTGGGACCTGACAACATGCTGGTCGTGCCTCTCTTCCATTCCAAAGCAGTTGGTCTCGATCGTCCCGCGTCCCGCGTCTCAGTGGGTAATCCAGACATCGCCGACATCCTAATACTCAGAGCATCACAACTCTACGTGATCGGCAAAGATCTCGGCACAACCAACGTGATGCTATGGGACAAAAACGACGACTTAGTCGGAAAGTTCGATATTCAAATTACACACAACCTCGAAGACTTAAAGCAGAAGCTCCATACCCTCCTGCCAGAAGAAGAAATTGAAGTTTTTTCTGCACAACGCGCGATCGTACTCCGCGGCACCGTAACAAGCGTCGCCGTCATGGATGCAGCGCTGACAATCGCCGACGGCTACCTAGCACAGATTCAAACTGGCACTCAAGCCGTGGAGTTTGAACAACAAGGCAGTTCTAAACGAGCTGACAAGCAGTTGGTAAAGTCATTAACCTGATGCAAGTCGGTGGCGGTCAGCAAGTGATGCTGGAAGTAAAAGTTGCCGAAATCTTTCGCTCGGAATTGAAAAGACTAAACGCGCAGTTCAACGCCCTCTCACTGAATAGCAGTAAGTGGGCTCTCGGTGGGGTTAACGGTGGAGCGACATTTCCTGACGCGACGTTCGGCTCCTCTAGCCTCCGTGCACCAGTATTTTCACGAGAAGCACCCATCGGTCCTGCTGTCGATGAGTTTTTGCCCAATGACATGGCAATTGCTAACCAAGGCTTGTTTGCCAGTTTCCTTTCGAATAACAAGTTATTCAACTTAGCTCTGGACGCTTCTAAGCAAAAAGGGTTGGCAAAAATCCTCGCAGAACCAACGCTCACAACCCTCACTGGTGAGCAGGCCAGCTTCCTTTCAGGTGGTGAATTCCCTTACCTCGTCAGCAACGGTGACAGAGGCAATACATTTGAGTTCAAGGAGTTTGGTATACAGCTCGACTTCATCCCCATCGTACTTGGCTCCGGCAAAATCAATTTCAAGATGAATGTGTCTGTGAGCGAGTTAGTTGAACGTGGTGGGGGCTTACCGCCGTCACTGGACACTCGCAGTGCTAGCGTGACTCTAGAAATGAACGAAGGCCAATCGATGGGGATCGCCGGGCTAATTGACAGTGATCTGCGTGAGGTTGTGACGAAATTTCCTGGATTGGGTGAGATACCCGTACTCGGCGCATTGTTCAGAAGTCAGAGTTTTCAGAACGATGAAACGGAACTCATGATTGTCGTGACGCCGCGATTAGCGAAGCCAATGGCGCCAGAGGACATTCGCTTACCCACCGACGACTTTGTTGAACCAACGGATCTCGAATTTTACCTACTCGGTCGCACTGAGGGTAAACCCAAAAAGGTACTACAAGCTGAGGAGACAGACGGTGAATAAGATGATTAGAGTATTGATCACAGCAGTGGGCGCAATCGGGCTCTCTGCCTGCGCGCAAACGTCACTCGAACAATCGTACGGTGACAGCGTCAAACAAATGATCGCCAATCAAACTGCGAACGAAAATCCAGATGTTGCGGCAGAAGAGAGTGGCGATGGCGCACGACTCGAAGGTGTTATAGAAGACTACAGAAGCACCGTCTCGTCACGCGCCAAAGTCGAATCCAACACGTCATTAGGCGTTCGATAGGACTCGAGAACGATCATGCAAGCTTCCAATCGCCTTATATCCCAAGCATCGCGCTCGCTGCCAAATTCGCAGCAGGGCGTGGTCGCCATCATGGTTGTCTTCGCCATGTTGGCAATACTCGGGATGGCGGGTCTTGCCCTCGACGGCGGCAATACGATGGTGAACAAGACCCGCTTACAAAACATTGCCGACGCGTCAGCTCTGAGTGCGGCCAAAACCCTTCTCGAGTCAAACTACGATACGGTCGCTGCGGAAGTGGAAGCCAGGGCTATGTTCTTAGACAACACTGGCGATGCAGGTAACACAGAAATCAGCAACGCTTACCAGGCTGGAGATATCACGGTCGCGGTCGAATTCTCAAGCACCCTGCTCCCATTCGTGCCCGGCACCATTCCTGCGCAGTATGTCCGCGTTACGGCAACAGGCTTGAGCATCGACAGCTACCTGCTGCCAGTGGGCAACGTGACCGAACTACAAGTTATCGCAAGCGCTGTTTCCGGCCCAAGCACCGCGCTAGGTGCCGCCTGTAATGTAGCACCAATGATGGTCTGCGCAGGTGAAGAGGAAGGTGATGGTCCTGCTAACAACTATGGCTTCAACCCCGGGGAAGTTACGGTATTGAAGGCAGGTAGCCCGGGCCAAGCCATGCAGAAAGGCAATTTTCAACTCATCAGGTTGGACGATTCTCAGGGGGGTTCGGACATCCGCGAAGCTTTTGCTGGCGAATATGGCGGCTGTCTCACGATTTCTAATGACATCGAAACAGAACCTGGAAACACCGTCGGTCCCGTGGCGCAAGGTTTAAACACGCGTTTAGGAGTCTACAGTGGTCCGATGCGCCAGGGTGGGGTTACCCAATATCCTCCAGATGAACACATCGATCAGCCCGGAGATCGCTTCACCTATGTCGAGGAAACACCTGATAATTGGGTCGTCTACTACAATGGTCACCCGGTAGATTACCTACCCGCACATACCTGGGCTCCGGGAACACTGCCTATCCACAACTATATGGAGCCAGTGGAAAATGTACCGGCTGCGGATCAACCACTCTATACGTATAAAGATTATGTCACCGATACATCGCCCACCAGTCCGAGTATCGGCTCTCCAGGCGTGCCTGGTCGACGTGTCATGGCCATGCCCATGGGCTTCTGTGGTGACGAAGCTGGCCAATCGACAATCGAACTCGCCACCATGCTCTGCTTCTACATCCTCCAAGATGTAGATCAAGGTCCAGACCCAGACGTGTTCGGTCAATTTACTGGCGACATTTGCCACACACAGGGCACGGCCGGTCCGGTACCGGATGACACTTCCAGTACCTACCTCATTCAACTCTACAAAGATCCAGCTCGCGTGGAGTCGTAGTCATGTCAACCTCGCAACCACAATCACGAAAGCGTAACTCTGGTTCGCAAAAGATCCGTGGACTCGCAATGGTCGAATTTGTCATCACCGTTCCAGTACTTCTCCTGTTGCTATTCGCCACTTTGGAACTGAGTCGCGCGTTCATGCAATACAACGCGTTAACCAAATCGGTTCGCGATGGCGTTCGGTTTCTTGCTTCGAATGCGATAGGAGGCTCAACCGGAGTCATCAACATAAACGCGCAAACGCAAAATCAAGTGGCAAATCTTGTCGTCTACGGAAACTCCGCAGGGAGTGGTGCCCACTATTACCGGGTCTAGTGGCTGGTAACGTTACCGTCGTAGGTGTCGATGCTACCGACATCTCCGTTACGGCGACCTATGCCTATCAGCCCATCAATCCGGTTATCCCCTCATTCGGATTAGGTCCCAATCGCTCCAGCCTTTTCGTTTTTCAGGCTCAGTCGACGATGAGGGCTTTGTGATGAACACACGCAAGCAGGATGGAACCACCACTGCCGAATTCGCCGTTGTTGGGCTTGTTTTCTTCGTGGTGCTATTTGGTGTTATCGAAACAGGCAGGCTCATGTTTGTCTACAACATGCTAGAAGAGGCAACTCGCCGTGGTGCTCGCATGGCAGCCGTCTGTCAGATCAACGATGCAGCGATTCAGCAGGTCGCTGTTTTCAATCAATCAGGTGATGCGGGAGCAAGCCCTCTTGTCGGCTCTTTGACCCCAGCGCAAGTGCAAATTAATTACCTAGACCTCCAAGGCAACTTCATCGGTGACCCTACCGGGAACTTTGGACAAATCCAGTTTGTACAGGCCACCGTTGTTGGCTACCAACACCAGATCATCATCCCGACCCGATTTACGACTATCACAGTTCCAACCTTCAGAACCACAATACCCCGCGAAAGTCTCGGCGTTTCTCGGGAGGGATTCACACCATGTTAGTTAGCGCCAGCCAAGGAAAGGAATAGGCTCATGTCCAATCGTCAACAAATAGTTGTCTCAGGAAGAAATCCAGAGGTCGTGGAGCAAATCATTTCCTGCCTATCGGGCGCCTCCGAATTACAGGTTGTAAAGCGTCTGCTGATCAACGGTCATCGCGACCCACTCGAAGCTGGCCAAAAGCCAGCAGCGCTGATTTTGGCGCTATCGGAGCACGCTGAGGAGGAGCTCGATTGCTTACTTCAGCGGGCTTCGGAAGAGCGCCCTCCGTTACTAATAGTCGGGGAAATCGCCAATCAATCTGTGATGCGCCTCGCGATGCAAGCCGGTAGCCGCGATTTTTTAAACGAACCAGTCAGCGCTGCTTTACTTATTCCGGCAATCCGAAATATTCTCGCAGAAACGGAATCCACGCCAGACCGTAACAAAAGTACGACGACATTTATCAATGCGAAAGGCGGCAGTGGTAGCTCGTTGCTAGCAGCTAATTACGCAGACATTTTGCAACGACGGTTTGGGCGCGACTGTCTTCTTATGGATTTAGACCGTCAATTCGCTGCACTTCCCCACTATCTCGACATCAGTCCAGCCGCAAGCCTCTTCGACGCACTGCAAGTTATTCCAGAGTTGGACGAAATGGCGGTAGAGGGTTTTATCGCCAAGCACAAGACCGGCTTAAGCCTGATGTCTCATAAACACCTGGCTATGAGCGCGGAACTCCCGGACGAGAACGCTGAGTTAGACGAGTGCGAAGGCATCCTAAAACTCATTGATTTAGTGCAGTTAAAGTACCCACACCTCGTCATCGAGGTACCACAATACCTTGACTCGGTGAGTGCAACGGCACTTCAATCCTCCGATACCGTTGTCATGGTGTTACAACAAAACATACCGAGCATTCGCGACGCAGCACGCTTAAAAACGATGTTGACGAGAGAACTCGACATCCCAAGTTCACGCATCCAAGCGGTTCTCAACCGGAGATCTTCCAACTCAAATACGGAGTTGGAGGATGTAAAACTAGCGCTGGACCTCGAGAAGGTTTACTCAATATCCAACGACTTTAAAACGGCATCACTGGCAACTGATATGGGATTACCTCTCTTCGAAGTGTCAGAGAAATCGCCTCTGACCGCGAACTTGGTTGATCTCGTCTGTGCCCTTGAGGGTATCGAAAAGCCAACCCCCAGCAATGTATTCACTCGCTTGTTAAGGTCCTAAGGAAATCCTATGTTAAGACAACCACTAAAAAAGGTGAGCCGATCGAATTCAACGCCGGTTGAGCAGAGTCCAGAGTCTAAGCAACCTCATTCAAGCGATGCCGAGCCAGAACTTCTAGAACTAAAAACGCTGACCGATCTAGAACATGAGTGGAAGAGCAAAGTCCATGAACGGCTTTTGCAAATGATCGATCTTTCGCTCATCGATACGCTAGGCAAGGACAAAGCGAGAACTGAAATCGAAGAGATTTGCTTGCGAATTCTGGAAGAAGAATCCGCCCCGGTGAATTTCTCGCAACGCCAAGTAATAGTTCGTTCAATACAAGACGACGTTCTCGGGCTGGGTCCTCTAGAGTTACTGCTTAAAGACTCGACAATCTCGGACATTTTGGTCAACGGTGCAAAAAACGTCTACGTTGAACGGCGCGGCAAACTTTACAGAACAGCCGTCGCGTTCAATGACAACAGGCACCTCCTCAACGTTATCGATCGAATCGTTTCGGCTGTTGGACGTCGCATTGACGAGTCATCGCCGATGGTAGATGCCCGCCTCGAAGATGGCTCCCGTGTAAACGCGATCATCCCACCGCTGGCCCTAGATGGACCCTCGCTGTCGATACGCCGGTTCGCTGTCGACTTATTCACTGTCGAAGATCTAGTCGAGCTGGGTACGTTAACCGACTCGGCCGCAAAAGTGCTCGACGCTGTGGTCAAGTCTCGTCTTAACGTGCTCATTTCCGGTGGTACTGGTTCAGGTAAAACGACGCTCCTCAACGTTGCATCCGGTTTCATACCAGAAGATGAACGCATCATTACGATCGAAGATTCCGCAGAACTGCAGCTTCGCCAACCCCATGTAGTCCGCTTGGAGACACGCCCAGCAAATATCGAAGGTCGCGGCGAGATCAGTCAGCGAGATCTCGTGAAGAACTCCCTGCGTATGCGGCCAGAAAGAATCGTGATCGGCGAAGTTCGCGGCTCTGAAGCGCTAGATATGCTTCAAGCAATGAACACCGGACATGATGGGTCCATCACTACGGTTCACGCTAATACCCCGCGAGATGCACTCGGCCGCATAGAGACAATGGTGACTATGAGTGGCGTAGCTTTCCCGATCCGGACTCTTCGTGCGCAGATATCTTCAGCAATCAACATCGTCATCCAAATTGAGAGGAGTGAAGACGGACGGAGACGCCTAACCAGCATTCAAGAGATTGATGGCATGGAAGGAGATGTCATCACCATGTCTGAGCTTTTCACTTTTCGTCGAGACCGCATGGACGAAAACAAGAATGTTGTTGGTGAACTCGTCCCAACCGGCGTCGTCCCCAAATTTCATCGCAAACTCGCAGGCAAGGGCATCGACCTTCCTATTGAGATGTTTGAACACTCTTGGGACCAAAACGGTTCCTAGTCTAGGAGAAATACATGATGTCTGATCAAGGTATGTGGATATTTATTGGCCTCGTTTTCGTGGCCGTATTCTTCCTTGCGCAAGGCTTGATCGCACCAGTTTTCGGTGAGAACCGTCAGGCGCGAAAACGCCTCAAAGAACGTTTGGGGGAAATCGACGCACACGCATCTCTCAACGGTAAGACGATGGCCAGTATCATGCGAGAGAAATACTTGCATAAGCTTTCTCCCTGGGAACAGGCGCTCGAATCCTTGCCGATGATGGAAGACCTCGCGACGATGATTGAGCAGGCTGGCGGAAAGTTCCTCGCTTACCGACTAGTTTTAGTTTCGATCGCTCTTGGGCTAGCAAGCGCGTATCTGGCCTGGGAATACAGTCGACTTTGGTACGTCGCGGCAGCGACAGGATTCGTGGCTCTCATGATCCCTTTCCTCAAAGTCAAACAAGACAGGACAAAGCGTTTCGACCGCTTCGAAGAACAGTTGCCTGATTGCATCGACATTATTCGACGTGCAGTACTGGCTGGGCATCCCTTCGCAGCAAGCCTAAAAATGGTCTCGGAAGACATGGAGGAACCTGCTGCGAAAGAGTTTGGTATGACCTTCGCAGACATTAACTATGGCAACGACATTCGCGACGCGATGTTGGGACTGTTGGGTCGTGTGCCGAGTGTGACAACAATGGCCCTAGTTACTGCCCTGCTCGTGCAGAAAGAGACCGGCGGAAACCTGGCGGAAATTCTTCAGCAAATTTCTACAGTGATTCGCGATCGCTTCAAATTTCAGCGAAAAGTAAAAACGCTATCCGCAGAAGGTCGTATGTCAGCCTGGGTGCTGTCGCTCGTTCCCTTGGGTCTTTTTCTGATCCTATCTGTGACGAGCCCTGAGTACCTGCCGATCATGCTCGAACATGAGACCGGACGCGAAGTTGTAGCGGTCACCGTAATCTGGTCGATGATCGGTATGTATTTGATGCGCCGTATTATCCGTATCGACGTTTAGGAGCATTTATGGAAACCATTATTGCCTTCATAACCTCCCTCACCAGTGACCCTGCGACGGTGCGATTCCTTGTCATCATGTTAGCAGCCGGAACGGTAGGCGTATTCGGACTCGGTGTGATGTATCTCCTATTCAACGCAACAGACCCTGTCCGACGTCGACTTTCTGAAGCGGCTATCGATAAGGACAGCATCGGAACCTCGCAGATTGTCCACTTCCACACTTTCGCTGGCAGGATGGCCAAATACGTCGTACCGACCAAAGACATCGAATCGTCGGAGACTGTGCGAAAACTTGTTTTAGCTGACTTGTATAGCGACAATGCAGTAGCCAACTATTACTCTATACGCGCGATACTCATGATCGCTTTCCCCGCTAGCGTACTTGTGGCTTCCAGCTGGATGCCACAGCTAACGGGGAACCTCACTATGCTGTACACCGCCTGCGCTGCTGGTTTCGGCTATATCTTACCAAGCTACATTCTGGACCGTTTAGTTGAACGGAGACAGAAAGCCCTCCGCCTCGGCTTCCCAGATGCTCTCGATCTCATGGTTGTATGTATCGAGTCGGGGCTTGGTCTCGCCCAAGCGATTCAACGTGTTGCAGACGAACTTATGGTGAGTCATCCAGAGCTCGCCACCGAACTAGCCACCGTTAACGCAGAGATGCGTGCGGGCATCGAGGCCACAACTGCATTAAAGAACCTCGCTGAGCGAACCGGGCTCGAAGACATTCGAGGGCTAGTAAGCACGCTGGTGCAAACGCTTCGCTTTGGTACCGGTGTTTCTGATGCCCTTCGAGTGTATTCGGATGAATTTCGTGACAGACGAACACAGGCCGCTGAAGAACGAGCGGCTAAGATGGGTACAAAACTCATATTCCCGCTAGTGCTGTTTATGTTCCCAGCATTTTTTGTTGTCGCAATCGGACCAGCAGTTATTCAGCTAATGGATACATTCCAGAATCTGAATTAAGGAAGGAGACTATGAAACTAAATCTAAAACAGCTTCTTACCACGAGCATCGTCGCGATCGCTCTCGCAGGTTGTGCTAGCTCACAAACCGACCAACACATCCATTTAGACGTTTTTGAAAATCTTGTCTTAGAAGGCCAGTGGCATGAACAACACGGTCGTACCCTCGATGCGATTGGCAGTTATATGGCCGCATTAAACTCGATGGAAAAAGCAGAGATATGGCAACGGGTCAGTGCACTGCATATTGAAATGGGTGAAGAGTTTCCAGCAATGGCCGCCTTCGACCGCGCGATCCGCACAAATCCTAGCTTTGCTCCTGCATACGAAGATATGGGTTTGTTGTTCTTGCACTGGAAGCAAAAAGACCAGGCTCTAACAAGTCTCGAGAAGGCTTTAGAGCTTGATGCCAATCTTTGGCGAGCGCACAACGCAAAAGGGATCATTCTAGACTTAACGGGTGATCATGCCTCCGCAGAAAAACACTTCCAGACAGCGCTACAGTTAAATCCAGGATCCGCGGACCTACTCAACAATTTCGGTTATTCCAAGTTCCTGACCGGACAGGATGAGCAAGCCCAGGCGTTGCTTTTGAAAGCGATAGAAGCTAGCGCATCCCATGAGATCGCAGCAGCAAATTTAGCAAAAGTGATGGCTAGACAAGGTGACTATGCAAACGCTTTTAACCTTCTCGAACGCAACCAAACAACCGCTACCGCATATCACGATGTTGGCTACATCGCATTGCTCAACTCTGATTGGGTGCGTGCGGAAGACTATTTCAGCAAGGCCATGCACGCATCCCCACAATACTTCGATGAAGCCTTCCGCAATCGGACCGCCGCTCGCAACCGTCTCATTGGCAACGGTGAGGGTTCTTTCGTCGCACGCCAGGGCGTTGCCTATCCTTATTGTTTGGGTTCAGGAGTAACCGCATGTTGATCCGACTTATCGCTACTATCTTGGTCTCGTTGCTTAGCACAAACATCGCCGCGGCGGAAAAGAAAGTATGGGCCTGCAAAGCATACGGTGACAGCAGCGAAGACCTACACCTCGTCCAATGGGGCGAGCGTTCATACGTCAAGCTCTACGAAGATCGAATTTGGGGTACTCACTACCCGGAGGGTGATGACCTGAGATGGGACTTTGGACACCAACGCGGAGGCTATGCCGCTTTTTCAGCCATCCTCAAGCCATCGGGCGAACTAGATTACTACGACTTTAGGGCAGTGGGCTCAGGTTCAACCGAGGCAAGCTTTTCATACACCTGTCGAGTCGCACAGGGCTAGGCAGTTTTAATGTCAGGCCTTGCAATCGCTACAACGAATATTAACGAACCGACAGACCTCTTTGTTAAAGACGGTGCGGCGACAGTGCGCATCACACCTGGACTACTCCTTGGTTCAAGTCCGCTAGGCGAGCTCTCGCCAACTGTTAAACGTACCTCTGCTCGATTGGAGTTCGTTGAATGTGGCGCGGGTAACTATGCGATGCGGGGCCTGGCTCCATACGAGCTATCCTGCCTTGGCGAACCGTTCGTCGAAGTTGTAATTTCAGGCGCTGCTCGTATCCAATGCGGTGAAACAAACGTAGAGATCGGGACCGACGATTCCAGCGGATCTGTCGATTTTGAGTTCGAACTGAAGAAAGCGGCTGTTCAAAAACGTCATACAACCCAGAACGTCATTCCATTTCCCGTTGAGGTGGAGGCGGAGAAAGAAGAAGAGGAAGAGGCTGAGGTAAAAGTTGAGGCCAATAAGCCAAAAGAACTTCACCGCGTACCACTAAAAACCACGCAAGCGACGCCTAGGGCGAGAATGAAGCCTCCGCAAAAGAAAGCGACGCGTGAACGAAGCACCAAGCCTGCACTATCCAGCTCTCACGGCAACTTACTCGAGAACTTAGACAATTCGATCAAACTTGGGTTGGTCTTTGGCGCTATTTTCGCGCTGACTGTATACCTTGGAATGTCTAGCTTTACGGGTGCTCAGCCTGACCCCCGAATAGCCGAAATTGTCCAAAGTCCTATCGCGCCGGTATCAACAGAAGAAAATATCCCGAGCGCCGAAGTGATAGAAGCGAAAGAAGCGAACCAAGCGAAAGAAGAATCTGTCTGGGTACCGCTTGAGAACGCACCGATTATCAGCATTCCCGACGCAACTGCGAAGCCATCTGAACAGTTGATTGCAGAACCACCTGAATTAGTCGCTCTCCGAGAAAGGGCGCTTGAGAAAATTAGCGCCGATCTGCTAGATCGATCCAAAGACTACCAAGCCCTCCATGAACTACTAGTCGATGCACGCCACATGTTGGAGCGCGGCCAGACAATCTGGCCGGAAAAATATAACGCCATAGAACTGATTAAGCGTGTCTTGGAAATCGACCCAGAAAACCAACGCGCGCTACGTCTGATACCGCTCGCAACTCAAAACTTGCTCATTGTTGCCCGAGACTTATACGAGGCGGGTTATCGGACCGACGCCCGAACGTTAGTTCGCGAAGTCTTGGAAATCGATGAAGAAAACCAAACTGCTCAAGAGCATTGGCAAGAGTGGTTCGTAAAAGCCTCAGACGGGCATCTCTCTCGGCCATCTTCTAGTTTTATCTACGACATCCCTTCGCCCACTTAACTTTAGGTTTCGCTAAGCAGTGAACGTTGTTGTTCTGGACTGGCGGGTCGCCCTGCGGAACCATAAACTCAGCTCATGCAGGAGCTTCTCAACTACCTCGAAGATCTCGGTCTTCTTTTCCTTACTATGCCCATCAACATGGGCGAGAAGTTCTACTATGTATACGTTCTCACCTTCATTGGGCTGGGTTGGCTGAGTTACCGTCTGTATTACAAAAAAAGAACGCGCAAGAACTTCTTCCAATTTTTATTTCCGAAAGCAATCTACTGGCACAAATCAGCGCGCATCGATTACGCGATATTCATCATTAACATCGTCTTGTCACCATTGCTCCTTGTGGGCGCCGGGATTCAAACTTGGATATCGAGCGAGCTTGCCAGTTTCCTGATCGATCTTAACAACGGCGCGGCGCTAATTACCGGTCAATGGCATTGGCTCACCTATGCCACCTTTATCATTGGCTATACGTTGATCGCAGATCTGTCCGTTTATCTAATCCACAGATTCCACCACCGTTCTGATCTGTTCTGGCCGTTCCATGCTCTACACCACTCTGCCGAAGTCATGACGCCGGTTACGCTTTTCCGCAAGCACCCAGTCTGGAACCTCTCAGCACACTCTCTCGCTATGACGATGACGGGTATCTTCCAAGGCCTCTTTGTGTTCATATTTTTTGGCAACCCAGGGACAGAAATTCTCTTTGGTCTCAACACGATTTACGTGCTCTATAACTTTTTTGGCGCCAACCTTCGTCACTCCCATGTTTGGCTGCATTGGCCAAAACCATTCGCGTACCTCTTTATCAGCCCAGCCATGCACCAAATCCACCATGACCCTACCCGATTAAAGAAAAACTATGGCGAGGTGTTCGCGATCTGGGACTGGCTTTTTGGCACACTTTATATACCCGAAGGCTACGAAGAGTTTGCTATCGGGCTTGGCGAAGCCACTAACCCTCACGACACCCTTGCTCGCGCGTACTGGGAACCTCTGGCTGAGTTTGGTCGGCGCCTCAAAAATTGGCGTGGACGGGGTGTATCTTCTTAAGTCCGACAAGTACTACCGAGAGGGCGCAGACGAAGGTAGACTCCGCTTCGTCGATCAGCCGAGAATTGTTCTGACCTATGAAAAAAGCAGTATCCTTCATCCTATTGGCCTTGGGCGCCGCTACTCCTGGCCTAAGCTACGCGGAAACCGAGGTTGCTTGTGCAGCCATCGAAAACGCTCGGGAACGTCTGGCGTGTTTTGATCAGCAGTTCCCACGCGTCGAGGGGCAAGCGCCGCTACCAAAGATCTCCTCGCAGCCCATTCAGGCACCTGCATCACTAGGCCAAGTACCTGCCGACCCGGAGTTTAGCTCCGTGCAGAGTTCACGCCAAAACTCCTACCCAGCGCCAACCGAGCGGCGCGGCGGTAATCTGCTGGATTGGGGTCCTAATCTCGACTTGGAAACGCAACTCGTCGCAGTCAGACGCGGCGATCAACAGCGCATGGTATTCAGACTTGCGAACGGTCAAGTTTGGATGCAAAACAGCCCCCGCGAATTGCCCTTCAGAACGGGCCAGGACGTGCGTATCAAGAGCGGTAAGCTCGGTGGTTACATCATGCGTAACACGACCGGCACATCCACACGTGTTCGCCGTATTGAGTAGGCACTTAAACAATCTAAGAATCTCTCTAAAAATCTAGTCCGACCGAGGGTTGACATCCTCTCGGTCGGTTGTTTTAGTACGCCTGTTTCCAAAACGAAACGTTTTGAAACATATTCTACTATTACGAGATCGGGGAGATTCTTTTGAGAAGACTCACTTTAATGTGTTTGAGCGCAGTTGTTGCCCTTACGGGTGGCCAATTCGCGTTTGCTGCTGATGAAGATGAGGCGATCGAAGAGGTTGTTGTTACAGGTTCATATTTGAAGCGTAACGCGGCTGATTCACCGTCACCTTTGTCAGTTGTTACGGCTGCAGATATCGAGGATATCGGTGCTGCTGACGTATCAGAAATTATCCAGGCTATGCCTTGGTCCTCCGGCAGCCAGACTCGCGCTTCTACCTTCCAGGGTGAAGGCGCAGATGGCCGCAACAACGTCAACCTCCGAAACCTTGGTCACGGTTCTACGTTGCCACTGGTTAACGGTAAGCGTCATGTACCTTCTTGGTACAACGGTCGTGGTAATGCATCAGTTAACGTCAACGGTCTCGTACCAAACATCGCCCTAGAGCGTGTTGAGGTTGTTAAAGACGGCGCTTCTGCACTCTACGGTTCTGACGCTGTTGCTGGGGTTGTTAACTTCATCACTAAGAGCGATTTCGAAGGGTTCGACTTTTCGTATCAGTTCACAACAGACGACAAGACTGGCGAAGGTGACGCAAACCAAGCTGGCTTCATCTGGGGTGTGCAAGGTGATCGAGGCGGCATCGTTGCTTCCGCATCATTCTTGAACAGAGATGAAATCAACGTCGATGATGACTACGGCCGTTTCGGTGGTACGACGTTGTCATCTACTGGTAACCCTGGTCGACTGACTCCAGTTGCGGGCCAAGATATTCGCTGGGCAGCTAACGGTCTCAATCCGGGTGCCTTGGTTGATCCTGGCTGTGGTGACATGGATCCAGACACACCTTGTTCGAACAACCAACCTCGCGACCCACTCGGACTGAGCTTCGGCCAAGCTGATGTGAACTGTGAGGACGCTGCAGCTACAGAACGTGGTGGCGCACTCGGTAACTTGTTCAATCGTTGTGTCTATGACTACGGTTCATTCTTCTCTATCCAAGCTGAAGAATCTCTTCGTAAGTTCATGGTCGAAGGCCACTATGATGTGACAGACAATCTTGAAGTTAAATTCGAGTTCAATCACAACGAAGCTGAGTTCGATCGCTTGAACTCTCTGAACCCAAATGCTCCGGCACTACCTATTCCAGTATCGGTACCTTACCTGGACGATATGGGGAACCAGGCGTTTGCAAATAACCCAGGAAGCATCGAAGACGCGTTCCGACGCGGCATCGAGCCACTCGTTTACGCTAACCTGACTCGTCTGGCTGGTGGTACGCGCAACACACCTCGTCGTTTCCGTCCATTGGATACGTTCACCAATCGAAATCGAAGCGACGGCCGCATGGTCTTCGAAGTGGTTTACGATTTCGAAATCGGTGGTCAGTCTTGGACACTCGATGCACACTACACAGCTAGTGATCATCGGGAAGCCTCTGTACAGGTGCAGGATACGTTGTCCTCACACATGGAACTTGCGATCAATGGTCGCGGCGGACCTAACTGTGATGTGATCAACGGTGTACCCGGTGCGGGTAACGCAGCTTATGCAGCGTCTGGTGGTGATTTCGACTCGGGTGATTGCTACTTCTTCAACCCATTCGGTAACCATCAATACGATCGCAACGGCAATCAGACGATCGAACATGATCTCACTCTTGTGAACGCACCTGAGCTATATCAATGGCTCCAAGGTCGTGCAACTCACGTCGGTGACTTCCGCGAACGTGTTCTTGAAGTTGTTGCTGCCGGTACACTTTTTGACACAGATTCAGGACCCGTTGGCCTCGCTATTGGTGCCCAACGACGTCGTGATTCTGGTGATCAACTGTTTGACTCCGGTTTGACTGCCAACAACCTTGACTTCGTATTCGGTGCGCAAGATTGGAGCGGTGCTCTAACAACCACGGCACTGTTTGCTGAGATCAGCGTTCCAATAGGTGACACCTTTGAAGTGAACGCAGCTGTTCGCTACGAAGACTTTGATGAGATTGGTGAAGATACAATCGATCCTAAGATCACCTTGTTGTGGCGGCCGACTGACTCATTGTCAATTCGCGCGTCAGGCGGCAGCTCTTACCGCACACCATCTCTGCAACAGTCTTTTGGTACGTTGACAACCGTCGCGAACCAGCAGGACATCGTTGGTGGTACCACGTTTAAGCCTTCACTCTCCGTAGGTAACCCTGGACTGACACCTGAAACGGCAGACAACATGAACTTCGGTTTGTCTTGGGTGCCAACGGAAGGTTTCTTGGAAGGTTTCTCTCTAGACATCGACTACTACGACTATGAGTATGAAGACATCATCACTCGCCAGTCCTCAGCTCGATTGCTAGCGGCAGATAACACTGCTCTAACCGATTACGTTGCAGCCAACCCAGGCTCAACCTTCGTCGATGCAGTGAATGCCGGTGTTGGTAACCGCGCTCAGGTTATTCGGAACGACCAAGCTATCTTGCTTCGCATCTTGCCTCAGTTCTTTAACGCAGACAGTGCAGACATCAGCGGTATCGATGTCAACATGTCTTATCGTTGGGACACTGACTTCGGCAGCTGGCGTGCAGGCTTGCAGGTCGCGTTCGTTGACGAGTATGAAGTGACTAGTAACGGTGTAACGTTTGACGGTGTAGGCAACTACAACAGTCAGACCCCTGTTGCTCGTCCTCTACCTGAGTACAAGGCTAATGCAACCTTGGCTTGGTCTAAGGACAATCATCGTGCCTTCATGATCATCAAGCACGTCGACGAGTTGGAATCTGATATTCCAGCTGGTACACGTGGCTTCTTCGCTGCAGTTGCACGCCTAGCGGGCAACGGGGGCGTTGCAAGCGATCTGGCTGATACGAAGATCGAGAGCATGACAACGGTTGATGTTCAATATACCTACAGCTTTGGCGAAACCGCTTTCATGAGCGAAGCCAATGTGACACTAGGTATTCAAAACGTGTTTGATGAAGAGCCTCCAGTGGTCTCTGTAGTTACCGCCTATGACGGTCGACTACACGATGGTCGTGGACGCATCTGGTTCGCACGAGTAGCTGGCAGCATGTAGTACGCTGATCGGTTAAAGAAGCCCCTTCGTTAGGAAGGGGCTTTTTTTTGTCTGCGTTTTAGGTGTTCTGCTGCATCAACGTTTTGCAACGAGGAATTTACTGAGTGAGCGGTGGCTCTATACCCCAGGTCGCGCGTAGAACAGGGATTCGATCAGAATTGGGATGAAACTGCTCAACTTGTCTGAGCATATCGAATGCCGCTTCATCAAAGCCATCGCCGTACGCTTTCTGCGCTTCACTCAAATACTTAGCCGTTGCGTCGTTGAGTAACGAAAGCGCTTCTTCATGATCTGGCTGGACAGCCAAGATACCACCTAAAATACTAACCGCGCTTCGATCTGGCCAATTGATAAACCCTTGGGAGATGAGCATTTTTGCTTCGGCAAGCTCCTGTGCCAAAACTTGACCCGTGAGTCCTGTTGTCTGCGCCACTAACGGTTGAGCCTGTGGTGGCAACCGGTCTTGAGGCTCTGTCACCATAACAGGCAACGCGACTGGCAGCTCGGCGACTGTGGCGTCCTGGCTAGAAGTCGAAGGCAACAATTCTATCTGCGGAACTGGTTTCACAGCCCGTTTAGCTTCTTGTTCACCACCGAATGGATAGAACGTATAGCCAGCGACGACCAAACCAATGGATGCAACGAGCGCAGTTGGCGCCCACACATTCCGTTCGTGATCGTCCCGAGTTATCGGTGTTGTCACTTTCGGCTGTGGTGTTGAGATGACGGGAAGCGGGTCCACCAAAATCGGCGGTTCTTCTGTTTGTACTTGTGTTTGTGCTTGTAGTTCTGCTTCTACTTCTCTCTCGGCCGCGTCGAACGCCGCGATCGTAGCTTCATCGATCTTAATATCGTCTAAGTCAATCTCATTGATCTTAGTCTCATCGATCTCTATATCGTTGGTGTGAACATCGTCCGTGGGAACATCGTCCGTGGGAACATTGTCGGTGTGCACATTCGCGACCGATGCTTCTGCGATCTCATCCAAATCTACGTCCGGCTTATCCCGCTCAGGTGTCTGTGGAAATTCTGAGTCATCGAGTGTGGAGTAGAGAATGATTGTTTCTTCGGTGTTCTCATTTGTGCCAACGTCGTCAGCTTGAGATTCAAGCGTAATGCCACTTTCTATTTCGCGGGTTTCCACCTCCCGACTACCATCAGCCTCACTGCTTGTGTGCTGGTCCTCGGCGGCATCTATTTCACGCTCTAGTGTCGACTGAGCAGCTTCAGATTCAGTGACAAGAATACTGAATTCATCAGCTTCCGATGGTATTGCTGCCAACGCGCTATCCTGACCATGTAAATCATCATTTGCAGGACTTGGGTTTGCAGGACTTGGCTTAGCCTTAGCCTTAGGGGCGGGTTTTACAATCAGCTCTTGCGCCACTTTACCGCGTAGCAGATCGTGGCTGATATAGACCTTGTTGTTTGGCAGCTCAAGTTGCGTCCCAGGAATGCAAACTACACCAGGCTCCGTGGAAACCCAGGCAGCAGGACTTTCAAGCTGCCAACCGCTAAACAGCTTGGATATTACAAGCTCACCGTTTCCATCAATCGCGAGTGTCACCCAGCGTTGTTCTGGGTTTCGTGATTCAAGGGTGAGTAAGCCGCGCTCGTCCTCTCCTAGGGTCACCTGGTCTTTTATTTTAATACTGAGCTTGTCGTTGTTGGCGACCAGGAACCACTCATAACTAAGTGCCTCTGCCATGCATTCATGTTACGTCCTAAATGCTCTGTTGCAATCACTCTTTCCTGCAGTTATACAATCTCGCCTTCGTTTCTAGCAATTTGGGGAATTTAGTGGCCCAGTCGGAACAAGAGTCGGAGTTAGCACGGGCGATCGAAACAGGGTCGGTCGTCTCTTACCACGCTAAGCGCCAAGGCAATACTCAGGCGGTTGTCACCGAGTACGGCAGTCGAACTTTTTCTGAGCTGAACGCCAACGCCAACCGGCTAGTCCGTCGACTCAACGCCGCCGGAATAGGTTCGGGAGACGCTGTTGCAGTTGTATCCAAAAATCGCCCCGAATTTGTCGAAGCCTTGGTCGCAGCATCTTGTTCAGGTATTCGCTTCACGCCGATTAACTATCATCTGAAAGGAGAAGAGATCGGTTACATCGTCGACAACTGCGAAGCCAAGGCATTTATTGCAGACGCGAGCCTCGGAGAAGCCATTATCGAGGTCCCAAGCCATACACCTGAAGCGCACCTTCTGCTGGCGGTTGGCGGTCCAATCGACGGCTTTCTAAACTATCATGAAGAAATCTCCGAGCTTGATGGTCAGGATTTACCAAACCCTGAGCTCGGCGCGAGAATGCTCTACACCTCTGGCACAACAGGTCGTCCGAAGGGAGTATTTCGCAAAGAACGTTCTGCAGAAGCACCGGTACCGGCGGAATCTCCTTCAACGTATGCACCAGGGGACTGTGATCTCTGTACAGGTCCCGGGTATCACGCGGCACCACTCTTGATCGACATCATCCAACCATTATGGTCTGGCGCGGGCATCGTCATGATGGATAGATTTGATGCCGAAGAGACGCTCCGTCTTATCGACGAATACAAAATCACACACACGCACATGGTAGCGACGATGTTCCATCGTTTGCTCAACCTGCCGGAAGAAGTGCGTAATCGCTACGATATCTCTTCCATGAAGTTTATGGTCCATGGCGCTGCACCCTGCCCTGTGCATGTAAAGCAGGCCATGATCGAGTGGTTTGGACCGGTTATCTGGGAGTATTACGCAGCAACAGAAGGCGGCGGCGGATTCTTGGTCGGTTCCGAAGAGTGGCTCACCAAACCAGGCACGGTCGGCTGCCCGGGACCTGAGTTTGACAACAAGATCCTCGATGATGATGGCAACGTCGTCCCAGTTGGCGAAATTGGCACTATCTACATGCGCGCGCCTGACACTGGTCGGTTCGAATACTACAAAGACCAAGAGAAAACGAGCGGATCCTACCGTGGGGACTACTTCACTTTGGGCGACATGGGCTACTTCGATGAAGACGGCTATCTTTTTCTAACCGGCCGGACCGCAGAGCTGATCATATCTGGCGGCGTAAATATTTATCCGCAAGAAGTCGATAGTGAACTTTTAAAGCACCCCTCAGTACTAGATGTTTGCACTATCGGCGTGCCCAATGACGAGTGGGGTGAAGAGGTGAAGTCCGTCATCCAGCTACAACCCGACGTTGCAGCAAACCCCGATCTGACCGAAGAGCTAATTACGTGGGCACGGGAACGCTTAGCCAACTTCAAATGTCCGCGGTCCATCGACTATGTCGACGAACTACCACGTTCGGCCGCTGGCAAAATCCAACGACGCGTTGTACGCACACCCTACTGGGAAGATTAGCCAGCAATGAACATTGACCTTCTCAACCCGGCCTCGTTTGCACAGGGGCACCCTCTCGAACAGTATCGATGGCTGCGAGACAACGATCCCGTGTATTGGCACGAAGAGCCAAACGGACCGGGGTTTTGGGCACTCACAAGGTTTGAGGATGTGGCCGAGGTTGGCCGTGAGCCCTTCACTTACTCTTCCGAGCCGACAATCATGATTCCGGATCCTGAGACCGGCATGGAACTGTCCACCGGCGATCACAAAATGATGCTGATGATGGATCCGCCGCAACACACCCTTTTTCGCAAAACGATCAGCCGGGAGTTTACGCGCGGGCCTGCCGCCGAACTACGGCCTCGCATTTCTGAATTGGCCGCCGCCATTGTTAACAAAGTCATAGACGCAGGAGAATGTGACTTCGTTGAACAAGTCGCAGGCGAATTGCCAAGCTATGTCATCGCCGAACTCATGGGTATCCCACTCGAAGACGGGCGCGAACTCTACAAGCTCACCGAGACCATACACTCAGCACCAGAAGCAGTTCCCGAAGGCGCGCAGACAGAAGCCGTGATGAAGATGTTTGCCTATGCGCAAGAAGTCTATCGAGAAAAACGTAATACACCGACGGATGATCTTGCCAGCCAAATCGTCCATGCGCAGGTTGAAGGTCGTAGTCTCGACGAGGTCGACTTCCAGCTCTTCTTTACACTGCTCATCGATGCGGGTGGAGACACCACAAGAAACCTGGTGGCTGGTGGTCTGTACGAATTGATACGCAACCCGCAAGGCCTGAGAGACTGGCAAGAACATCGTAGTTCAGAGCTCGATAGCTCAGCCCGAGAAGAGTTACTGCGCATCGTCAGTCCAGTGATATATATGCGTAGAACCCTCACTAAGGACGTCGAGTTACATGGCAAACTGCTCAAGGCTGGTGACAAAGTAGTACGCTACTTTGGCGCCGCAAACTTCGACGACCGCAAATTCACGCAACCCACTCACTTGGATCTCAATCGCTATCCAAACGAACAGATCTCGTTCGGTACAGGTACCCATGTGTGCCTTGGACAACATATCGCACGCGTAGAGATCGACTGTATATTCCACGAAATTCTCGATCGGATGACCGATTTCCGCCTGCCGGAAGAGCCGGTCTGGTTGGAATCAAACTTCATTAGTGGCATCAAGAAAATGCCTCTAGAATTCCAAAAAGTGAGCATCCTCACCTAAACCTTTAGCCGACTATCTCGTATCTCTTGCATCTGATCACGGAGGTTTGCTGCTTCTTCAAACTCAAGATTCTGGGCATGTTCCATCATCTGTTTTTCGAGCTTATCTAACAACTTTCCTAAGGCCTTCGGATCTTTCGGTATTTCGATTTGGTCTCGCTGGCGACCGGATCGCTTCGACCCTTTAGCCGCACCAGGCGCCATACGTGCGCCTTCCATCACGTCCGAGACTTGTTTGATAACGCTGACTGGTGTGATGCCATGCTCCAGATTATGCGCAATCTGTTTCTCACGACGACGTGTCGTTTCGCCGATCGCCCTGGTCATCGACCCGGTCATGTTGTCAGCGTAAAGAATTGCTCGACCACGGACATTTCTAGCGGCTCGACCGATGGTTTGTATCAACGATCCTTCCGAACGAAGAAAACCTTCCTTATCCGCATCCAAAATCGCGACCAACGAGACTTCTGGCATATCCAGACCCTCGCGAAGCAAGTTGATCCCGACAAGAACGTCGAACTCACCTAGTCGCAAGTCGCGGATGATCTCCATTCGCTCGACTGTATCGATGTCAGAGTGGAGGTAGCGCACGCGTACACCATGTTCATCAAGATACTCAGTCAGGTCTTCAGCCATCCGTTTGGTGAGTGTTGTGACAAGCACTCTATCGCCACCGCCAACCACGGTCTTTATCTCACCTAAAAGATCGTCGACCTGCGTTGACGCTGGCCGAATAATGACATCGGGATCGACCAATCCTGTTGGGCGCACCACCTGTTCAACTATCTTCCCACCCTTTTCGTGTTCGTACTTCCCCGGTGTCGCGGAAATAAACAGCATCTGAGGTGCAAGCCGTTCCCATTCATCAAAACGAAGTGGTCGGTTATCAAGGGCGGAAGGCAACCGGAAGCCAAACTCAACAAGGGTTTCCTTGCGTGAGCGATCACCTTTATACATCCCGCCGATCTGCGGCACAGTCACATGAGACTCATCAATGACCATGAGGGCATCAGATGGTAGATAGTCGAACAACGTGGGCGGCGCTTCGCCAGGTTCACGCCCTGACAGGTAACGGGAGTAATTTTCGATACCTTGGCAGTAGCCCAGCTCTTGGATCATTTCCAAATCGAATCGCGTTCGTTGCTCCAACCTCTGAGCTTCTACTAACTTGTTATGTCGCGTCAGATACTCCAAACGATCCTGCAACTCGTCCTTGATGTCCCCCAAAACGTTCAAGACACGTTCTCGAGGCGTGACATAGTGGCTTTTCGGAAAGACTGTGTATCGTGGCACCCGTTTGATCACTTCACCCGTTAGGGGATCGAAGATAGAGATTTCCTCGATCTCATCATCAAAGAGCTCGACACGCACCGCCTCTTTTTCTGACTCAGCGGGAAATACATCGATAACATCCCCCCGTACGCGATAGGTGCTGCGCTGAAAAACTTGGTCGTTCCGTGTGTATTGCAACTCGGCCAAGCGGCGTAACAAGTAACGCTGATCGACGCGGTCGCCACGATCAAGGTGCAATACCATCTGCAAATAGGATTGAGGATCGCCTAAGCCATAGATCGCAGACACCGAAGCCACAATCACCGTATCGCGACGCTCCAAAAGAGCCTTGGTTGCTGATAGGCGCATCTGCTCGATGTGCGAGTTGATAGACGCATCTTTCTCTATGTAAGTATCGGACGCTGCAACATAGGCTTCTGGCTGGTAGTAGTCGTAGTAAGAAACGAAATACTCAACGGCATTGTTTGGAAAAAAGTCTTTGAACTCGCCATAGAGTTGAGCGGCAAGGGTTTTGTTAGGTGCCATGACAATCGTCGGCCGCTGCACGGCTTCAATGACTTTGGCCACAGCAAAGGTTTTGCCGGACCCAGTGACACCCAGCAACGTTTGATGGCTTAGGCCATCCTGAACGCCTTCCACCAACGCACTGATCGACGCGGGTTGATCTCCGGCAGGTTCATAGTCTGCGACAACTTTGAGTTCGGCTACATTTTGCACGCGGTCTAGTCTACGGAACTAGCACGCGCGCGCAACGAACTTCCAGACATCTACTGACACATAGATGTCAGTAGGCTACTTCTCTTCTTTATCAGCTTCTTCTGCATCCGGAGCTGCATCACTAGTTTCTTCTGCTGGTGCTGCTTCCGCTTCTACTTCAGCCGGTACTTCTTCTGCCGCTGGCGCTTCTTCGGCAGAAGCTTCCTCTTCGGCGGGGGCTTCTGCTTCGGCAGGGGCTTCTTCTACTGCTTCTTCTACTACCTCAGGCTCCGGAGCTTTCGGTGCAGGCGCCTCGATCAGCCCATGTTCAAGCAGCAACCGTACCTTGTCATCACCGTTGATGGACTGCTTGTTCGCGCTCTTGATGGCATGCCGACCGTCTCGACGCAAATAGATCGTATATTCTTCTGTACTCGCAACAACTTTCACTGGGGTCTCCTTGCTTTCCTATTGGATTCTCTGATGTGTTCAGGCGCGGCACTCTACGCGATTAGGTATTTGAGTCAATCATGAAATGGACCGTGCAGTTACCCTACATATCCATATACCCAAGCATTCCAAGCTAGTAGATGCAATTAGGGGTATTTTGGGTACAATGCGCGCCTCTTTTTCAGCCAGAAAATCAAAGTGAAACAAACACTTGGCACCAAAATGAGTCACGTCGTCCGCTTCGCGGGAGACTCAGGTGATGGCATTCAACTGCAAGGCCAGCAATTCACTGTTGCCTCAGCATTAGCTGGTCATGACCTCGCCACGTTGCCTGATTTCCCAGCTGAAATACGTGCACCGGCGGGTACTCGCTATGGTGTGTCTGCATTTCAAATCCAATTTGGTGGCGAACGTATAACGACGCCGGGCGATGCCCCAGATGTCCTAATTGCCTTCAATCCAGCAGCCCTTGTGGTCAATTTAGAAACGCTCGCACCACATTCCTTGGTTCTTGTCGATGAAAGCGCATTTACCGAACAGCGTTTGAAGCGCGCAGACCTCGCGACTAATCCGCTCGATGATGGCACTTTGAGTGATCACGAAGTTGTCCGCATAGACATTACACGCATGGTGACAGAGGCAGTAAAGCCACACGGTCTTGGCACCAAGGACTCGGTTCGCTGCAAGAACTTCTGGGCACTCGGCTTAGTACTATGGATGTTCGATCAACCTAGAGAGCCGACCCAAGCGTGGATACGGTCAAAGTTCGCAAGCAATGAACAGGTTAGAGACGCCAATCTAACCGCCCTTGATGCTGGTCATGCCTACGGTGAGACAGCCGAGCTCACGCACATCCTCGATCATGAAACCATACCGGAAGCGCCCCTAGATGCGGTTGAGTACAGAACCATCACGGGTGCTGAAAGCCTTGCATTGGGTCTGGTTGCTGCTGGGGAACTCGCTGATACTGAGCTAATGTTCTGTTCCTATCCGATCACGCCTGCGTCTTCCTTACTACATAACTTGGTTGGCTTAGAGGATGCCGGTGTCGCCACTTTTCAAGCAGAAGATGAGATCGCCGCCGTCAGTGCTGCGATCGGATCATCCTACGCAGGCAAGCTCGGCGTGACCTCATCCAGTGGTCCTGGTATCGCGCTTAAGGCCGAGGCAATTGGCTTGGGTGTGGCGACTGAGCTCCCACTCATCGTCGTTAACAGTCAACGCGCTGGTCCGTCGACAGGGATGCCTACCAAAACCGAACAAAGCGATCTTTATCAGGCGGTTTATGGCCGGAACGGTGATACTCCCATCCCCGTTGTCGCAACCCGTTCACCCGCAGATTGTTTCGATGCTGCAATCGAGGCTGTCCGTATTGCCCTTCGCCATATGACACCCGTGATCTTGTTGACCGACGGCTATATCGCAAATGCGTCAGAACTCTGGCCATTGCCCGACATCGACGCTTATCCAGAAATCGAAACCCGGCGCCCGACAGAAGAAGACTCTGGTTCTGTATTCCAGCGGGATCCCGCAACACATGCACGTCTATGGGCGTCGCCTGGCGACGATCGATTTATTCATCGAGTTGGTGGCATCGAGAAAGACTTCGATTCTGGCAATATTTCCTACGATGCAGCCAATCACCAAACAATGACTGATTTACGCGCGAACAAAGTCTCGAGCGTCGCGAACTTCATCGAGCCCCAGATCATCGATCAAGGTAGCTCTGATGGACTCGTGATCGTCGCATGGGGCTCTACTTACGGCACGATCTACAAAGCAGTAAAAGATGCGTTGCAGGCCGGGTTAAACGTAGCGCATGTACATCTAAGGCACATCAACCCATTGCCACCGAACTTAGGTGAACTGTTGGCAAACTTCGACACGGTACTGATACCTGAACTCAACAACGGCCAACTGGCTACCTTGATACGAGACCGGCTCTGCCTTCCCGTACAGCAACTCAACAAAGTGACTGGTCAACCGTTCACCGTTACCGAAGTTCGTGACGCCATAGAACTCCACGCCACCCGCCAAGTACAGAGCGCGGGATAAAGAGATCAAATTATGAACGCACTTACCTTCAAGGATTTCGCCACCGATCAAGAAGTCCGCTGGTGTCCCGGCTGCGGCGACTACGCAATCCTAAAGAGCGTACAACGCGCACTTGCCGACGGTGCAGCAGATCCAGCAAACACTGTATTTGTCTCAGGCATCGGTTGCTCATCGCGCCTACCGTATTACATCGAAACGTATGGCTTTCATACCATTCATGGGCGCGCGCCTGCATTCGCAACTGGCGTGAAGCTTGCTAATCCTGAACTCGATGTTTGGGTCGTTACGGGCGACGGCGACGGCTTGTCCATCGGCGGCAATCACTTGTTGCACGCGCTACGGCGTAACATTGATCTCAACGTCTTGCTCTTCAATAACGAAATCTACGGTCTCACCAAAGGCCAATACTCCCCAACGTCGAGACCAGGGACAAACAGCCCATCAAGTCCAGCTGGTTCCGTTGAGTCTCCAATCGCACCGGGACAATTCGCATTAGGTGCCGGGGCGACATTTTTCGCCCGCTGCGTCGATATTGATCAAAAGGGTATGCCTGGGATCTTCAACGCGGCAAAAGATCATGCGGGAACGGCCTTCGTTGAGATCCTGCAGAACTGTATCGTCTACAACAAAGACGTTTTTGACGATGTGGTCGCCAAGAAGAACGCAGCAGACAATCAGGTCCTCGTTCAGCACGGCGAACCACTACTCTTCGGCAAAGAAAAAGACAAAGGTCTAATGCTGAACACCAAAACTCTCAAGCTAGAACCAGTCGTTGTAGGTGCCGACGGTGTTTCGATCAGTGACATCCAGATTCACGACGAAACCAACCCGACACTTGCACAAATGCTTGTCGATATGGGTCCTGGTGCACCAACCGCGATGGGTATCATTCATCGCCGTGAGGCACCTGTCTTCGATCAACAGTTTTGGGGAATCAGGCCTCGGTCACGCAAACAGCACGTAAAATCGTTACTGCGCACTGGTAATTTACTTGATAGAAGATAACTGCCTCACGCGATAGCACTTCAAAGCCCACCCCAACTGTGCGCTTTCGCACATTTTGTTACCTGACGTAACAAATAGCTTGCTAATACCCCGCTTTTTCTCTAGATTGCCCTGACCAAATTGGTCTGACCACCTTGGATAGACCAAATCGACTCGATATCGACGTACAACTGCGCACACTAGGTTCTTTATGGCGGGCAAGCACGACCAAATTGCTGGAAGTCTGATCCAAGACATCCTTTCAGGACACTACCGTGTGGACGAACGTCTGCCGTCGGAGCGCGATCTCGCGACGCGTTTTGATGCCAACCGCGGTGCGGTTCGCGAGGCCATGAAAAAGCTAGAACAACTTGGCGTCGCAGAGGTAAAACCTGGTGGCGCCCGTGTTCGTGACCGCAGCGAAGCATCGGTCGATGTGATCTCGCACATGCTAGAACAAGGCGATCTTCCGGACATGCGCCTCGTTGATCAGATCCTTGTCGTCGTTAACGGTCTAATGAGCGTCGCCGCAGAACAGACCTTGGAGCTGGCTGGCGATGAGGAAATTGAGGCAATTCGTAAGATCGCGAACAACATGGCAGCGGGAATCGAGGATGAGACAGTACACACCTTGGCTCGCTTTGAGCTGATGCAATCAATCATGCTCGCGTCTAACAACCTGCCGCTGCAACTCGTTGCGCGCTCACTCTTCGAGCAATTTGCCCCTCATCTTGGGGTGCTCTCTCAATACGCAATTACAGATCATGAAGCGTGGGCAATTTTTGCTCGCCAGCTTGATCAAGCTCTTGAAAAACGCGACTTACCCGCTTTACGGGCGTCGTTTTCCGGAATTTCAAATTTAAATCGTGAAACCATGATGCGAGCGTTCGAAGCTGCACGACATGGACTAGGTCTGGAGGCCACATCATCATGATGCGCACATTCATCATCCCTGCCATCATCATTGTGGTATTTGTGTTCGGCGGCGCGACGCTCATGGCGACGGCTCCCGTACTTGAACCAGCCCCAATAACGCCGGTTACTTCTACGGTTAGGGTACAAACCGTAGCGCCAGAACTCGTACAGCTCAAAGTGCATTCCCAGGGCACGGTTATGCCTTCAACAGAAAGCCAGCTGATTCCAGAAGTGTCTGGCCGTGTGGTTTGGATGTCACCTAAGCTTGTGGCGGGAGGATATTTCGACGAAGGAGAATTGTTGGCACGCGTCGACAAACTCGACTACCAAAATACCGCAGACCGCGCCAAAGCCTCTTTGATACGAGCCCAGGCTGAACAGCAACACGCAAAGTTCGAGTTCCAACGCTTAAAGAGTCTAGAGTCCCGTCGTCTCACATCACGATCTCAGTTAGAGAATGCGCTGCGTGCCCTGCGAGTTGCGGACGCGGCATTGCAAGACGCCAAGGTGGATTTCGACCAGGCAACGCAAAACGTCGAGCGTACTGAAATCACTGCGCCATTTACCGGCTTAGTTCGGTCTGAAAACGTAGACATTGGCCAATTCATCTCGCGTGGTGCGATGATCGCTACGCTGTATGCGAGTGATCTGTCGGAAGTCCGCTTACCTATCGCCGACCGACAGCTTGCGTTCCTAAATTTACCACCCACCATCCGCGGCGAATTACCTGAGCATCTACAACCTAGAGTGACGCTCACAACCGAATACGCCGGACAAAAACTACGGTGGGAAGGCAAGATCGTCCGCACTGAAGCAGAAATCGACATCAGCTCGCGCATGGTTCAGTTGGTCGCTCGAGTGACTAACATAGACTCGGACACGCCTTTAGCTGTCGGTCTTTTTGTAGAAGCAGAAATCGAAGGTCTATCTGCAGAGGACATCGTTGTCCTGCCTCGATCGGCTCTCCGCAACGACAATCAAGTACTCGTCGTCGATGAAGAGAATCGGCTACGATTTCGACCGATCGAAACGCTACGTCTTTATCAAGACAATGTGCTCGTCGCTGACGGATTGGCTGCAGGAGAACGCGTGTGCGTATCTCCGATACAGACCCCAATCGACGGCATGGCTGTCAACCCGATTCAAGACGGGGCTAGTTAGTGTTTGGGCCAATAAAATGGTTCGCGAACAATTCGGTCGCGGCCAATCTCTTGATGATTCTGTTGTTGCTCGGCGGCTTGTTTGGCGCGCTAACCACGAACCAGGAAGAATTCCCCAACTTTGATATCAAGGTTGTCAGTGTGCAGGTGCCCTACCTTGGCGCTGCCCCTGTTGAAGTCGAAAGAGCGGTTTGCGTCAGAGTCGAAGAATCCATCGAAGGCTTGGAAGGCATCGACAAGTTACGCAGCACTGCAACCGAAGGCATGTGTAATGTCACAGCCGAACTTTTCGATAATGCAGATGCGACTGCTGTTTTAAACGAAGTTAAGAGCCGTGTTGATGGCATCAATAGCTTCCCGGTAGAGACTGAGAAACCAATTGTTTCAAAAATGACGATGGCTCGTCGGGTCGTACAGATCGCAGTCTCAGGACACACCGACGAGCGCACTATTAAAGAGATCGCCCGCGAGCTTCGAGATGAAATCGCCGCGATCGACGGTATCTCTCAGGTTGGCGTCGACTACATTCGACCGTACGAGATTTCTATCGAAGTCTCTGAACTTGAGTTGCGTCGCTACGGCATCACTCTCGAACAGGTGTCTCGTGCCATAAGCCAAACCTCTCTAGATATGCCCGGCGGGTCGATCAAGACCAGTAACGGCGAGATCTTGATCCGAAGTACCGGACAGGCTTACTGGGGCGAAGAGTTCGAAGACGTGGTTATCGTTACTAAGAGCGATGGCACACGAGTGACACTCTCTGAAGTGGCAACGATCAGGGATACATTCCAAGAAGGCGATCTCGCCGCGCAGTTTAACGGCGCACGCGCAGCGGTCGTCAACGTAGCTCAGGTCGGTGACGAAGACCTGATTCAAATTGCTGAAGACGTGCACAAGATCGTCGGCGAATATCGTCTGAAGATTCCCGAGGGCATCGTGCTTGATACTTGGATCGACGCGTCCAAGGATCTCGAGGAAAGAATGTCCGTTCTCATGCAAAACGCTGGCGGCGGGCTTCTTTTGGTGCTCGTCATCCTCGCACTATTCTTGAAGTTTCGTCTTGCTATGTGGGTTGCTATCGGCATTCCCGTCGCCTTACTCGGCACGTTGGGTGCTCTACCATTTACCGACATCAACATTTCCACGATGACAGTGATGGCATTTATTTTGGTCCTGGGCATTGTGGTCGATGACGCGATTGTGGTGGGTGAGCGTGTCTACGGGCACGAGCAGATGGGTAAGCCCCATCTCCAAGCTGCTGTGGATGGGACTTGGGAGGTTTCCGTACCCGTTATTTTCGGCGTACTCACAACGACCGCAGCATTCCTACCGCTCATTATGGTCGAAGGCCGCATGTCAGGGTTCTTCGCGCCCATCGGCTGGGTCGTCATTTTCGCCCTCGCCTGCTCGATCATCGAATCACAGTTGATATTGCCTGCCCACTTAGCAAATCGTAAACATGACGAGCCCACAACCAAGGGCTCCATGGCGTGGAACAAATTTCAAGGCGGCTTAGCCCAGTGGCTCGAAGACGTCGCCTCAAAGACCTACTTGCCATTTGTTGGCAAAGTACTGCGCTGGCGTTACGTGACCGCCGCCGTCTGCTTGGGCGTACTGATCCTCGCTGTTTCTCTAATCATGAGCGGGCGCGTAGTGTTTGGTTTCTTTCCGTCCATTGAAGGCGACCGTGTTTACGCGAGCGTAGAACTACCTGAAGGCATAGCTGCTGAAACAACAATGTCTGCTGCAAGACGCATCGAAATAGCGGCGCAGAACGTCAGCGACAAAATGACCTCTGAAATGGGGCTCACAGCGCCACTCATACGCAACATTTTTTCATCCGTAGGCCAAAACGCGGATCGCAACGGTCCACCACGACCAGAAACCGCTGGGCGCAGTAACATCGCCGAGATCGTCATCGATCTCGCCCCTTTAAGTGAACGCGGCTACCTTAGCGCTAAGGATGTCGCAACGAGATGGCGTGATGAAGTAGGAACGATTACAGACGTTGTTAAGCTCGCCTTTGATGCAGACCAATATTCTGCAGGGCGGCCTATTGAATATCAGTTGCAAGGCAAAGAAGTCGATCGGCTACGCACGGCTGCCGAGTATCTCAAGGCAGAGCTCGCACGTTACAGCGGCGTCTTTGATATCACAGATTCTTTCCGCTCAGGAAAACAAGAGATCCAACTAAGCCTGTTGCCGGAAGCCCGCAACTTAGGCTTGACCCTATCCGATCTCGCCGGTCAGGTTCGTAGTGCGTTTTATGGTGCCGAGTCACAGCGTATTCAGCGTGGCAAAGATGACGTCAGAGTCATGGTTCGCTTCCCAGAAGCAGAACGGAAGTCCATCGGCAATCTTGAGGATATGTACATCCGGACCCCAGATGGCAACCAGGTTCCATTCTACAGTGTGGCTAAATTTGAAATCGGCCGAGGCTATTCCAGCATCAATCGTAAGGATGGCCGGCGTACAGTCACCGTCGATGCGGATGTTAATCGGACAATCGTCGCACCAGAAGAAGTCGCTCAAAGCATACGCGTGGAGCTCATCCCAGAATTCATGCGCCTCTACCCTGACATAGACATTTCAATGGGTGGCGAGCAGGAAGAACGAACAACGGCACTTGGCGGATTGGCGATCGGCTCACTCTTCTCGCTGGTGGTTATCTTTGGCTTGCTCGCGATACCACTGAGAAGTTATCTGCAACCGCTCGTGATCATGAGTGTGATCCCATTCGGTGCTGTAGGTGCGATCGTTGGTCACTTTGTGCTCGGCCAGCAACTGATGTTTTTTTCCGCACTCGGGATCGTCGCGCTCTCTGGCGTCGTTGTGAATGCTTCTCTGGTATTGGTGGACTATGCAAACCGCCAAAGACGTGATGGCAAGATGCTTACTGAGGCCATCTTGAACGCGTGTCTCGTTCGCTTTAGGCCAATACTGCTTACTTCAGTCACGACGTTCGTCGGCTTGATTCCGCTTATGTCGACAAGCACACCTACTACAGCACCATTTCTACCTATGGCTATTTCGCTAGCTTGGGGAGTGCTATTTGCAACGTTCATTACCTTGTTGCTCGTGCCCTGCCTGTATCTCATGGTCGAGGATTTCCTCTTCCAGAGGTCTCGTCTCATGGCTTGGCTTGGTAACAAACCCGCCCCTGTAGCGACGGATCCGCTCATGCAGCCCAATAGTGGCGGCTAGCACAACTGATCCTTTAAGCTTAGAGCTCAACTCGCGCCGGGACTGGCACTTACATGTCTGGCGCTTATCTTGGCCAGTCATTCTGGCCAATGTCACTATCCCCATGGTCGGCCTCGTTGACGTTTTTGTCATGGGCCGAGACCCAAATCCAGACTACATCGCCGCAGTTGCCTTGGGTGCCGCAATGTTCAGCGCGGTCTACTGGCTGTTTGGGTTCCTCCGCATGGGCACCACAGGTCTAACAGCACAGGCTTATGGCCGAAATGCGATCAGTGAGTTAGAAGCCATTTTTCATCGCGCGCTGTTTATAGCTGCCTTACTCGGACTACTGATCATACTAGGCCAGTGGCCGTTGAAGAGTATGCTCTTTGCACTGTTCGATCCGTCTGCTGATATCGGCGCTCTAGCGCTCACTTACTACGACATTCGCGTTTGGGGCGCGCCGGGTCTCCTAATTCACCTAGTAGAACTCGGCGTCTTGTTTGGCCTACAACGAATGGACTACACGTTAATTCTTTCGATCGGTTTGAATGTCACCAACATCATCCTCGATTACGTTTTCGTGCTTGTCTTCGATCTGGATGTCTTCGGCGTCGCCCTAGGCACTGTCATCTCGGAATGGTCTGCAGCTCTGTTAGGCTTTTTCCTCGTCAGATCCGCTTATGGCCGCCACCACACGACAAAGGGATCCCACCGACTGCTCGACAAACAAGCATTACGCCAATTCTTTAGTCTAAGCAGCAATTTGGTTCTGCGGACTTTCTTCGTACAGCTTCCCTTCTTCGCCGGTACGGTGCTTGCCACCCAAATAGGAGATCTGACGCTCGCACTACATGGCGTACTCATGCAACTGTTCTTTCTGATGACGTACAGCCTCGATGCTTTCGCCCATACCGCCGAGTCTCTTACAGGCTACTTCTATGGCGCTAAAAACCCAGTCAACCTACGTCGCGCATCGATCTACAGCAGCGCATGGGGGTTTTTGTTAGCCATTGTTACAGGACTCGCCTTTTTGATCTTCGGTGCAGACTTTGTGGCGATCATGACGGTGGCACCTGAGATCCAGAACATGGCCCATGAATACATGCCATGGCTGGCCCTCGCTCCGATCTTCTGCGTTTGGGCATTTTTACTCGACGGCATTTTTATTGGCACGACCCATATACGGGCCATGCGCAATGCAATGTTCTTGTCTGCGCTTCTCTGGGCCATCGTTCTCCTCTTAACGTTTGACGCGTGGCAATACCATGCTGTGTGGCTGTGTATGAACCTGTTCATGTTGACCCGAGCCCTCTTACTTTTTCGCAGCTACCCACAAATCGAGCGAGCGGCCGCGAACACTGCCCTGTAAAATCTTCTCTTTTGAGGTAGATACATGGCGACAGCACGACAAACCTCCCGGGGTAACTCCAAGGTTCGCAACAACAAAACGCTTAGAATCGGCTTCATCGGTGCCGGTGGTATTGCGGATCTGCAACTGCGACTACTAGCCAAGCGCAAAGATGTTGCGGTAACCGCACTGTCGGAGGTCAATCCAGAAACGTTGCAGAGGCGGCAAGCTGAACTTCCCGACGCACACTGCTATACAGACTACAAGGAGATGCTAAAGACTGAGAAGTTAGACGCTGTGAGCGTCTGCACGCCAAACATTCTACACATGCAGCCGACCATCGATGCCCTTCGCGCGGGCAATCACGTCCTTTGTGAGAAACCTCTGTCGATGACCGTTGCAGAAGGTCGCAAAATGCTCACGGCAGCCAAGAGGGCCCGAAAAAAACTGATCATCGGTTTTCAATATCGATATGACCCTAGGACTCAGTACCTACGCCAAGCCATGGAGGAAGGGCAGTTCGGCAACATACTCTACGGTCGTGTCCAAGCAATGCGCCGCCGAGGCATCCCAAATTGGGGAGTATTTGGGCGCAAAGAACTCCAGGGTGGGGGTCCACTGATCGATATCGGTGTCCACGTTTTAGAAATGACCCACTACACCATGGGCGCGCCCACGCCAGTGTCGGCATCGGCCGACATGTTCACTTACCTTGGCAACAAGCCATCTGGTGGCATTCAGTCGATGTGGCCAAACTGGGACCACGAGACGTACACAGTCGAGGATCTCGCAGTCGGTCGTATTCGGTTCGACAATGGCGCCGTACTGCACATCGAATCTGCTTTCGCGGCTCACGTACCGGACGCAAGTCAGATGAACTTTCAGCTCATGGGTGACAAAGGGGGTGCCACCTGGTCACCAACAGTCATCTTTACAGATGAAGCAGGGCATATGGTCAACAAAGAACCTGCATGGCTTGCGGATACTGCTTTCGACAAGGTCTTCGAACGAAAGATGAAAGGGTTTGTCGACCATGTGCTCTACAACAAGCCCACTATCGCACCGGCGACAGATGGCCTAAAGGTCCAGGCCATGCTAAACGCCCTCTATGCCAGTGCTGATAAAAAGGGCAAAGAGGTATCAATCAAACTTTGATTCAGTTTGAATTCAGCTTCTGCTGTCTATGCTACGACTCGATCAATTCCAATTGAGAGCACTTGCATGACTCATTTCTTTAGGCCTAATCGGTTCCTGATTTTCTTCGTTGCGAGCATCGCTTTAACCGGTTGCGCAACTCAGCCGATAATTGACACCCAAGGCAAGTCAATGGCGCAGTACGAACAGGATTATGCGGAGTGCAAAACGTTTGCGAAACAAGTGCGGGCGGGTCAAAAAGTCGCCGTTGGCGCGGCCGTCGGCGCTGTCGTTGGCACGGCCGTCGGCGCCGCTGTTGGCAATAGTGAAACTGCCCAACGTGGTGCAGGTGCCGGTGCCATTACAGGTGCGGTGAAAGGCGGTGGCCGCAGCATCAACGAACGCCAGCGAGTTGTCTTCAACTGCCTACGAAACCGTGGTTACGCTGTCCTGAACTAACGACGTTAGTGCCTTCCCCGGCTAAAACCGGTATCATCGCCGGTCTTCAATTGAATCACTAACCGGGGGGAAACATGGCAGAGGCCGTATTGGAGAACCCAGATCTTTTTGATCTGACCATGTCCAGTCAAGCGGAACCGCTTCTGGCTGCTGTAAAAAAGCATATCAACGACAACGTAGCACCAATTTCTGAAGAGTTTTTTGCGCTAGAGAAAGGTAAAACCGATCGCTGGTCCTGGGACCCGCGACAACTAGAGCTACTCGACGGTGCCAAGCAAAAAGCAAAAGATAGTGGGCTGTGGAACTTCTTTTTACCTGATGCCGATACCGGCGAAGGATTAAGCAACCTAGACTACGCTTTTGTCGCAAATGAACTAGGCAAATTCCCGCTCGCCTCTGAGACTCTCAACTGTTCTGCACCTGATACGGGCAACATGGAAGTGTTGGAACGAGTCGGTACACCAGAGCAAAAAGAGCAATGGCTAAAGCCGCTTCTCAACGGCGAAATCCGCTCGGCATTCGCGATGACGGAGCCTGCTCTACCATCTTCCGACGCTAAGAACATTTCAACCAGTGCAGTTCTCGATGGTGACGAATGGGTCATCAATGGCGAGAAGTACTACATCTCTGGTGCCGGTGATCCACGCTGTAAAATCATGATCACGATGGTCAAGACCAGTCCTGATGCACCGCCACACAAACAGCAGTCGCAGATTCTGGTACCCATCGACACCCCCGGAGTCAAAGTCCTCGAGGGGATGCAAGTCTTCGGTGAAGATGACGCACCACACGGTCACATGCACATCGTCTTTGACAACGTGCGAGTACCTAAAGAGAACATGTTGCTCGGCGAAGGTCGTGGCTTCGAGATTTCTCAGGTACGTCTTGGCCCAGGTCGTATTCACCATTGCATGCGTTCTATCGGTGCTGGCGAACGCGCACTTGAGCTTATGGTACGCCGTGGTTCAGCTCGAACCGCTTTCGGTCGACCCATCATTCAACTCGGCAAGAACCTAGAAGTCGTCTCGCGCGCACGCATCGAGATCGATGCTTGCCGATTGATGGTGCTTCAAGCCGCTAAAGCCATGGACGTTTTGGGTAACAAGGAAGCCCGCGTTTATGTCAGTGGTATTAAAGCGATGGTGCCAGAAAAGATCTGCAAGATTATCGACCAAGCTATCCAAATACATGGAGCGACAGGTGTGTCTCAATGGACGCCTCTTGCCCGCATGTACACCGGACAGCGCACACTGAGACTCGCAGACGGCCCAGATGAGGTTCATCACATGGTAGTCGGTCGCAATGAAGTACGTAAGTACGAAGGCGAACGCTACACTGAACTCGATGACAAGCTCGTGTTAGATCACGACGTCTAAGTTCGGAAGTCGTCAAAAAACCCCGCCTAGCGCGGGGTTTTTTATGCGCCACTACATTTGGCTATGAGTTCAACGTCCAATTCTCGCCAAACGGCCTTATGACAGAGCTAAATGACCAGGCGCTTTTCGGCTGGTGGGCAAGTCTATAAACCTCTTCCGCAATGTCGACCGGCTTACAGAAAAAGTCGTCTGGCTTTCCGGCATAGCGCTTACGGGTCCATTCGAGATCGATCACTGCATCAATCGCAACAAACGAAACGTGCACTCCTTTAGGTCCCAGGTCTCGTGCCATGGCTTCGGCGAGAATTCTTTGTGCTGCCTTAGTGGGTGCGAAACCGGCAAAATACGCCATCCCCCGGTATGCAGATGTATTACCAGTAATCACGATGGAACCTTCAGCTTGCTCAATCATCTTAGGTGTCAACGCACGCGCTAAGTGCAGCAACGCCATCGTGTTGACTTGAAAGTTGTTCTCCAACACCTCCGGTTCGATTTCGGCAAAACTGCCAAACGCACCACCAACGGCGTTGTGAACCAACGTTCGAGGGTCACCTAAGTCGGCAGTAATTTTAGCTAGCGTTGCATGCAGCGCATCCGTATCTGTGACATCACATGGGTAGCTGTGCGTGTCAGGGATATCGGCGGCGAGTGCCGTTAATCGATCGACTGATCTCGCAATCATGGCAACGCGGTAGTCTTGGGCAAATCGGCGTACGCAGGCTGCTCCCGTCCCTGGACCGACCCCGGTCACTATACAAACTGGTTTACTCATCTCGTTTCCTCACTGTGTTCTAGGTTTTCTGGAAAGGTCGCCCGCGGATCCATTGGCCACAATGGCCGAGCAGTTTGTTGCCGCGGAAAAATGCCAATGTTGTGTGTTGTCAGGCCTGGGGTATCAGCGGTGACAATCTGGCTCGCCAGATGTTGAAAGCCCGCACGGAAATGATTGCTGCTCTTGAGCGCAACATACTTATACTTCATGACATCGATCCCAACCGCCAAGAAAGGTTCTCGATCAAACGTCTGACTGCGACGGCTCGCCACTACGATATCCATGCCGTCCACAACCAGACGGGCCATGGGACCAATGTTAAGTGGCGCGCCCTTAAACATATGCTGCATCGTCAAACGGCCATCATGCAGGGCTTTCACATACCCCTCAATCATGAGCGGGTCACCGTGCAAGTCATCTGTCTTACCGCCAAGAGCGACGGTTATCTGACTCCCTACCCCCGCAGAGTGCGCTTCAGAAGCAACTTCAGGATCAACTAAGAAACTAAAACAAGCGTCCCCACCGAGTCCAGCTGCCAACATCGCGCGCAACAAATGGGTCCCATCACCGGGAGTCCCGCCACCACAGTTGTCTGAAGTCTCATGAATGACGACCGGGTAACTTGTCGCTGCCTGCGCCCGCTGAATAGCCGCCGGACCATCCAGGCTTTCTGGCACAAACGCTTCACGCTGGTCCCACAACTCTCGTGCAAATTTGCTCGCTGCCGATCGCGCAGCGTCCAATGTGTTGGCAAAGCTCGTCATGACAACAAACGAGCCCGCGTGCGGTATATCTGTGTAAGGGAAACCATGAAACCAACTCAAGTTCACACAGCCTGCATCAGCTTCCAGTTTTCGCAATCGCTGGAGCACTACCTCACCAATACCCTCAAACGTCGTCGTTGTCGGAAGCAGCAACGGCAGCCGAATGACTTCACAACTTGCCAGTTCACCACGCTGAGCCATATCGTGCACATGTTCAACAGCAGCGTGCGCCTGAGTGTGTAAATCGATATGTGGATATTGACGACAAGCGAACACACCATTCAACTGATCAGCCATAGCCTGAGTCACGTTACCATGTAGATCGAAGGAGGCTGCGATCGGTATGTCGCCAAGTAGCGCCCTCACCTCTCTCGCTAGATCCGCTTCCAAATCCGGCAACCCAGAAACAACAACCGCCCCGTGTAGTAAAAGCACGCAGCCATCCACATCACCGACCTCACTCAAACCGGTGAGGATTTCACTCTTAAAGGCCTCATACGCATCGCGCTCGATGGTTCCTGACGGCTGTGTGCTTGCATAGAGAATGGGGACGATATCAACACCGAGACCCTGGCAAGCGTCCACCGCCCCTCCAAGGTCTGACTCCTGCCCAGAGGTTTCCAACATCTTAGGACCCCGGTAGGTATAAAAGTCATCGTAGGTTGTCGGAGACCCGCAGTAAGTGTTCGTTTCATGAACGATGCCTGCCAATGCAATTCTCAAGGTAACTCCTCAATTCCACCTTTTTGCCACCACTGTTTCGCGAGTGGTTCGGGCTCAGGCCACAAACGATCAAGCGTGTTGGCATCGTACAGAACCCCGCCCTTAATGACGTACCTTAGGGTTAAGGTGTTGCGCAGATCATCCAATGGATTGTTTTCCAACACTAAAACATCTGCCAGCTTGCCAACTTCGAGCGAGCCTAAATCAGCGGCGGCGCCAATCAACTCAGCACCACCGAGCGTGGCTTGATAGAGAGCCTCCGCATTACTGAGACCACCGCGTGCAAGTGCCCAGAGCTCCCAGTGATAGCCTAAACCCTGGAGCTGTCCGTGCGCACCAACGCCAAGCTCCCCACCTGCGCGCTTTATAGCGACTGCAGAACGCGCGATCTCATCGGTGACATACTCGCTGCCGTGGAACCAAGCGCGTCGCAAGGCCCGCTTTGCCAAGAAATCATAGGGCATGAAACGCCGTACCTTGTCATCATCATAGGGACTGGCATGCGTATAGAACCAATTTTCGCCGAAGGGTCCACCATAGGAAACCAACAAAGTTGGTGTGTATCCAAGTCTCACCCGTCCCGCCAATTGCACGACGTCGTCATAGAGCCGCGGCTGAGGTAAGGCATGCTCCTGGCCATGGAAACCGTCGATCATCATCGTCAAGTTGGTCTTCAGATCCGCGCCACCCTCGCTGGTCACGCGCAGCTGTAAATCATTGGCGGCTTTGATCAACCATTGGCGCTGTTTTCTTGACCCACTTAGATAGGCTTTAACCGTGCTTACGCGGTACTTTTCCTTGTAGCGTCGCAACACGGCGACGGCTTGTTGATAAGACTCAAACTCATTGTCGCTAAAGACTCCAGGACCGGTCGAAAACGCACGCGGGCCAGCCACGAAACCCGCGTCGATATTGTCCTTGAGCGCCAATACAGAGACTGTGGATGGCTGGACATCCAAACCTGTGGTCACGCCATAAGCTAGATTTGCTAAGAGCGGCCAAGGCGACGGTTCGTTCAACTCCGCCATCGCCCCATAATGTGCATGGGTATCGATAAACCCTGGTAACAAGTAAGTCCCCGTGACGTCGATCGTCTTTGTATCGGCGGTCAGCTGCAAGTCTTGAGCAGCTCCGACAAAGCTAATCCGACCTTTTTCAGACAACACTGTAGCGTCAGCCAATATCTCACCCGTGGGTCGAATAACGGTACCACCAACCAAGGCAATTGGGCTTTGCGGTTCACTTCGGGGTTCGTAGATCGAAATGTCGAAGGTCGCCACGGCCGCGTTATCCTCGAGTAGAGATCCATCTATAGCGGCCTCGGGGCCGTCGGCTACCTCCTCGGAAAAATTTATGCTCTCAATCGCGCGCCGATGTAACTCACTACCACTACTCCAGTACACCACTGATCCCGACTCGTCCCAGCCCATGTAGTCAGCACCAATATCGGTGAGTTTTGCCAACGGTAGGTTTGGTTTCGCGAGATTGATTTTTTGCTGTTTCAGTTCTGGGATCGGTTCTACAACATAAAGCTGATGCGCATGTTTGATCAGAATGTGCTTGCCAGAGGGGCTCATCCGCATCCTTTGTGGATTACCCAAATCTCCCGCGTAGTAAATCCCAGGCGCAGTAGCCAATAAGTGTTCCTTCCGGTCCGTGCCATCAAATTTAACCGAAACGAGCCCGTGAGCGGCCTTCCTCGGGTTTGGGCTCGCACCGATATACAGATAGATGCGTTCCGTCTCTGGGCCGAAGTGAGGCGATGTCAGGCCTCGTGTGGGCAGCACAAAGTGTTCTTGCCGTTCTTGCGTGCCTCGCCCACGGGTCGAAACCCATATCAAGTCTGCGCCAGTGACTTGATTCCAGGTCACTTCCCGCCGCTCAAATTCTATACCGCTGCCACGAAGTGCAAATATACGTTTGCCATCGGGACTCCAAACCGGATCAGTATAGTAACCACCTGCACTAGTGAGCCCTGTTCTCTTAGCACCCACCCTCGCTCTCTGTTTAACAATCGCGCCAACACCATCCTGCCACGATACATAGGCTATTTCTCGACCGTCTGGAGACCAGGTTGGCATTGCAGCGTTTAAACCCCTTGGCGAGATCGCAACTGCTTCTGCCGTTGCAAATTCGTAGGTGTAGATTCGCCCAAATGCATGAAACGCGGCGTGTTTGCCATCAGGAGATATGTCAGGATGACCCAGAATGCGTGATCGAACCGGTCCAAGCCCAACCCGACTACTCGGGGCTTTGCTTACCGCGACCTTTTTTTGCACGTCAACGCGAAGTGGGATTTCTTCTACGTCTCGCGATGCAATGTCGACAGAGATGATCTTGCCACCCCGAGACGTGATGACACGCTTGCTATCGGATGTGAAGGCATAACCTGGCAGCAAGTCCCGTGTGTACCTTGCTTCCTGTTCGTCGCGTTGCACAGGAAATGCTAGCCATCGATCTTTGCCGCTCTCAAGATGTCGTATTCGTAGCCCGGTCTGCTGTTGATGCCGGGTGCCATAAACCAACCACTCGCCATCGGGACTAACGATCGGCCGAAAGGCGCTACCTGGTGCATTGGTTAAAATATCTTCCTGTCCGCGTGCCAGGTCCCTACGCGCGATCTGCCACATCGGGAATTTAAGGTTGTAGCCTGGACCACCGCTCTTACGTGCGTAATAGAGGTAGCGCTGATTCAGACCAAATACCCCACCGAGTGCGTTGTGTTGCTGACTTCTGGGCACATCGCTCTTTGATTTGGCAAATGTGATTTGTACCCCAGAGCCGCCGTTCACCGAATAGGACCACAGTTCGAACGTCGCCATCTCCATCGTCCGTTTCGAGACCAAGACACGCTTGCCGTCCGGCGACCACGCCGGAGATGCAAATAGGATCCGGGACTTTGAATCACTGAGCTGTTCTTCCTTTTGTTCAATAAGGTCATAGAGCCAGAGTTCTTCATTACCACTCTGATCACTGATGAAGGCCACGTAGCGCCCGTCAGGCGACCAAGCGGGTTGGCTGTCGAAGGCCATACGTTCAAATAGCGGTATAGCCGTCCCGCCACCAATGGGAAGCTTATAAATGTCTCCGAGCACTTCTAGGATGATGGTTTGATCATCAGGGGAGATGTCCAAGGAAAGCCAGGTGACTTCGTCCAGGCTAAATGAAAGTGTTTGCGAGGCGGTTAAGGGTAGTTCACTACCTTCACTACTGCCCTCACCGGCACTATCGTCAGCATAAGACGTGGGGCTCCACGACAAGATAAAAAAAAACAAACTGAAAAACAATATGGGACAGTCGCAAACGCACTCGTATCAACTATTAATTCGCACTAAAGACGCCACATAGTCGGTCAACCGTTGAAACTTTGCCACCCCGCCAAAGTGGCTGATCTCATCCCTGTCCATCGCGCTTAAGGAGGCGAGTAACGGCTCGATGCTGGCCTTATTCCTGGCGAGATCACTAACTGGCACAAACGTGACCGCAATCACGAACAGAACAAACTGCTCGTCCAGGCGCAGCAAAGTCTGACTCTCGCTGCGAAAAAACCAATCAGCCGGATCCGCATCCAACAAACTTCGAGTGCTCGAGTCAGTCCGAAAATATTCGGCTTCCGCATGTACAAACCAGTTTGCCCGACGAAAAGGTCGACCAATAGGAAGGCGACTAAAAAAACCGTCAACTCTCGTTCCGATTTTGGCATTCATCCCTTCAACTGGGGCATGCACCTCAAACAGGGCTTGGCCTAACTTTTCATGCAGCAGCCAGTAACTGGGCGCTGCCAAACACCCAGCCACAAAGCGGTTTTCATCAGTTGTGTCTATCAGGCAAAGGTCCTCCGCGACCATGGTCCCGACATTCGCTATCCAATCGGGATACCTTTGCTTGCTCAATTCAAGACCAGGTATGTCGCATGCAACACGCTCGTAACCGGCCATCGTGCCAACGACATTGGTGTAGTTAGTTTCGAGCTGTAATGACTTATTTGCGAACAAGCTTCCATCCGGCTGCCATAAGGCAGCTATGTCTATCGGACGGAGCCCTAATCGATGCTTACTGCGCCCTTCAAACCAGGGTGGCTGCTGCCAAAACGCTTCATTTTGCTTGTTCTCTCCCATAGGCGTGCAAGAATATCCGCAAAGTCATCACGGACGAAAGCAACATGAGTAACGGTATTGATTGGGGCGTGCACCTGCCTCACCTAGGTCGCAACGTGAGCAGAGAGTCGCTCACGCATTTTGCACAAACGCTGGAACAGACCGGTTTACATTCAGCCTGGGTGTCCGACCATGTTTGTTGGCCCAGTGAAATCGAATCTAAGTACCCATATACCGACGACGGGTCTTTCGCACCGAGTCCAGATATGGCTTGGTTGGACCCACTAGGCACACTCCTTTTCGTCGCGGGGATCACCGAGAAGCTCCGCCTCGGCACCACCGTCCTCATTCTTCCGTATCGACAACCTGTCGTTACAGCCAAACAGTTAGCGACACTCGATGTGCTGTCAGGTGGCCGTGTGATCCTCGGCGCTGGTATTGGATGGATGCGCGAAGAAGCAGAGATCCTAGGTATGCCGTGGGACAATCGCGGACAACGCTCCGACGAACAACTCGCCCTATTCCATACTTTGTTTAACGATGCGGAACCGGAGTTTTCAGGCAAGTACTACCAAATTCCTAAAGTGGGTTTTGAACCCAAACCGATTCAGTCCCCTTTTCCTATCTGGATAGGCGGTGCATCAGAAGCTGCCTTTCGTCGCGCGGCCGAATACGGCACGGGCTTTCATGCTGCATTTCAGCCATTAGATCTTGTCGTTGAGGAGTTCACTAAAGTGCGCGCTTACGCAGAGACGCGCCAGCGTGATCCGAGCGAGCTCACATTGTCACTGCGACTGTACCTCGACCCGGCTGGCGTCATGGAACCAAGTAAGTCTATTGCAGGTGGCCAACAAGCGATGCAAGACCGAGTGGGGGAGCTCGCGGACGCTGGGATACACCACATACTCCTCGATCCTGTCGCTCGAGGGGGTATTGAGGGGCGCCTAGACGCCATCTGCGACTTCATGCAGAACGTCGCATGAAGTGAGCCTGAATCCAAATATCCGGCGACTGCAATGGTTTAGCTTTCTACTGGATCTTAGACTCTATGGACCGTTTGCGATTCTGTATTACGCGGAGGTGGCCGGTTCATTTACCTTGGCAATGTCGGTTTTCGCAACCACGCAGGTTGTATCGGCCTTCTCCGAAATACCAACAGGGCTGGCCTCCGACCGCCACGGGCGAAAAGTAACGCTAGTCGTAGGCGCGGTATTTTCCTTCGTCGCAATATTGAGTTATGCGATTGCAGACGGCATCTACTTGCTTCTTGTCGGCGCACTGCTCGAGGGGATTTCCAGATCTCTGTTTTCCGGCAACAATGCTGCATTCCTCCACGACACTCTCGCTGATGATGGCCATACTGAGCAATACCACCACCACTTCGGTCGCATGGGCTCGATGTTGCAGTTCGGGCTCGCGGTGGGCGCGCTATTTGGTGGCATCGTCGGACTTTGGTCTTTGACACTGATCTTTTGGTTGACCTTGGTCCCACAAGCGATGGCGATCATCGTCAGTTTCACATTACGCGAACCCAAAAACAGACAGCCCAGCCAGCAACAAAGTCTGGGTCTCCTGCGAAATGCCTTCGCGCACCTGGTTAAAACCCCTAGACTAATCTGGTTAGCGCTCGCGCAATCCGTATCATTCGGTTTCGGCGAAGCCAACTTCCAATTTGTTGCGGCATTTTTTAAAACGCTGTGGCCACTGTGGGCAATCGGCGCCCTACGCACCGCCGCCCATGGCCTCGCTGCGGTAGGATTTTGGCTCTCCGGACCTATCATTGATCGGTTTTCACATTACAAGGTTCTGATCTTTTCGAGTGCGTTTGGCCAGGTCGCAAACATCGTGGGTATTGCCATGGCTAATCTCTTCTCACCAATCCTCATGACCAGCCCGTCGTTTGTTTACGGTGTCAATCAAACGGCCAAGAACCACTTGCTGCAGAAAGACTTCACAGATGAACAGCGCGCAACCCTTGGTTCGATCGTCGCCTTTGCAGGTTCGATCGTGTTCTTCTTCGCATCGATCGGCATCGGTGCGATTGCAGACTACTTCTCAGCGCAAACGGCGCTCCTCGCTTCCTACGTGATTCAGATCTGGGTCATCCCGATCTATATTTGGCTTTTCCGCCAAGAGCCAAAACCACTCTATAACCAGACGCAACTAGCGCCTATGCTTTCGCACACATAACCGCCGAATGTGTGTGAAGGGAGAAATCGATGCCGATAGTTCAGTCAGGTAACACAGAAATATATTACGAAGCGAAGGGTCAAGGGCCAGCGCTGATCCTCGCCCACGGCGCCGGTGGCAATGCCGCAATTTGGTTCAACCAGATCGCTTATTTTAGCCAAACACATCAAGTCATCACCTTCGATCACCGTACCTTTGGTCGTTCACCTGTTCCTAGCGAACAGATTTCCGTGCAAGATTTTCGCGATGATTTGCTCGCGATCATGGACGACCTTTCTGTCGCTGCAGCCCACATAGTTGGCCAATCGATGGGCGGTTTTACGGTTCTGCGGACTGCGCTCGACGCACCCGATCGAGTACTCAGCCTAACCTTGAGCGCAACTTCTGGTGGGATCGTGAATCCGAATCCGAGTCCTGCGCTCAAAAACCTCACATCGAGTGGTGACAACAACGCCCAAGGGGTGCAAGCCACGATGTCAGCGGCAACGAAAGACAAGCCCGCGCTTATGCAACTTTACGAAAGCATTAACAATTTCAATGTGAACTTCAGCTGGGGACATCTCGCCCATCTACTGGGCAAGGACAGCACAGTCCAACTCGAACAGCTCGCCGACTTGCAACCGCCTGCCCTCATCATTGCTGGTAACGAAGACCCTCTCTTCCCCGCCGATTTACTCTCGTCGTTCATTCCTCATTTTCGAAATGGTCGAATCGAGGTCGTTGCAAACTCTGGGCATTCACCCTACTTTGAGCAACCAGAGACTTTTAACACCCTCTTAGAAGCACACATCAATCAGTAGACAATCGAAACAATAGACAACAAAGGAACATCTGATGGCTAATATTCTAATCACCGGCGCCAATCGAGGCATTGGTCTAGAGCTGACTAAGCAATACGTGCAAGCCGGACATCACGTCGATGCATGCTGCAGAAACCCCAGCGGTGCAGATGACTTAAATGCCCTTGCTGGCGACAATGTCGCCGTACACGGACTCATCCCTACCGACGCTGCGTCTGTTGCTGCGCTGGCCACGAGTATCAGTAGCGTCGACATCCTAATCAACAACGCCGGTGCCGCCGGTCCTGCTCCTGAACAGCAATCAGGGCTTTCCATGGACTTTGATGGTTGGCTCGAAACGTTCAACGTCAACACCTTGGCACCGCTACGAGTAGTCCAGGCACTCCACCCTGCACTAAAAGAAGGGACAGATGCCAAGGCAATTACGATCACGAGCCAGATGGGTGCGTTGGATTTGAATTGGCCTGTTATGTACGCCTACTGCTCTTCAAAGGCGGCGGTAAACAAGGTGATGCGTATGCTTTCGGTGGAATTGGTGAAAGACAACATCGCGGTTGGACTCATCCACCCTGGTCATGTCCAGACCGACATGGGCGGACCGAACGCCGAGATCACCGCTCAGGAAAGTGCTTCAGGCATCATCAGCGTCATTGACGGGATCAGTACGGACAATACGGGCTGCTTTATGAAATGGAACGGCGAAACTCACAACTGGTAAGTCGTTAGAGTCCTTCAATGTCGTCGTCATTCAAACGGTGTCCCCAGCCTTGCTTGGCTTGGAGATACCGTTTGTTCCATTCGGAAACCCCGAATACGTGTTTCTCTTGAGTAATTTGATCTAACCCAAAATCGGTCAGGTCCGTTACTTTTTTCGGATTGTTGGTGAGCAACCGAAAAGCCTCGTTACCGACAAAGTGTTTGATCAGTACCGCTGCATCGGTGAAATCCCGGGAATCATCCGGCAAGCCTAGAGACCGATTCGCCTCGTAGGTGTCTTCTCCTGCATCCTGCAGCAGATAGGTTGCTGCCTTCGCCCACAGACCAATACCGCGACCTTCGTGACCCGCCATATAAACTAAAAAACCACCACTCGGATCACCCTGGATCCGAGCTATGGCTGAATCTAGCTGCGGTCCGCAGTCACAACGCTGAGATCCAAAGACGTCACCTGTTAGACAATTGCTATGCACACGCACCAATGGATTCTCAGTGGGTTCCCCGATGACTAAAACACTATTCACAGCGAGCGGTGAAACCAAGTGCGAAAACAGGTGCTGTCCCCCTCTGGCACTAAGATCTCGCGCCAGGGTATCCACCTGGGTCAGTTCCGTACTACGGACAGCGGCATACCAGTTAACGGTTACCTTCGCTGACGGCAAATCGATGGGTAGCGGAATCGGTCCCAAGAGGTTGATGGCCAACTCATCCGGCGCTTCGGGTGTGTGGACGTCAATGAGCTGTCCCTGTTCGTCAATACGCACGAGCTTACCTTCCGCAATAAGGCGTTTTCTAACTTCGGGGTTGAGGTATGTGAACATTGATTAAGAGAAACAATTGGGGGCGGGTATCTTGCCTCAAAACTTCCGGAGCGCCTATAGCTGCGGGCTGACGTGTATCATGCCCGATTCAGCCGCAGTCATCTCTTAGCCAAGAGACCGACTTTAAGAAAGACAAGAATAGATAAGAATAAGGGCAAGAAAATCAGAACACGCTTGTTCACAGCTATCGCGGTTATCGTTGCATTGATCCTGGCGCAACAGCTCTTGAGCATACCCGGGAACAACGAGTTGAGTTTCGCGCTCACAAATTGGCTCCACGTTTTCCTTTTCACCGCCATTACCGCAATACTGATTTGGTACCGTCCGCAAACACACTTGTGGCAGATTGTGGTCATAGTCTGTGTGCTTGGCTTCCTCACTGAAGCGGTTCAAGCCTTTACTGGTCGTAGTCCGAGTTTTGCCGATCTCGCCCGGGACCTACTTGGCATGGTTCTCGCGTTACCGCTCTACTTCACCTTCACTCGCAAGCGCGTCTTAGTGATAGCGATGGCAAGTCTAATGTTGAGTTTTTCTCTACCCGTGACAATCGGCGCCTCCTATCTCGCCCGGGAGGCTCGGTTACCGGAGATCTACAACGCCACACTTTGGGATCATTGGTTGCTTGCAGAGAGTAATAGTCCGTTGCAACTAACCACAGCTCCCTTCTGGGCCGGTTACGAAGACAATCGTGTGGCACATATCACCTGGAAGAATACGCGCTGGCCGGGCTTTCACATCGTCGAACCGGCGGGTGACTGGACGGGCTACGAACGCATCGTTGTGGAGGTCTTTAACCCAGACGCGGAACAATCGCTAACCGTTGCTGTGCGCCACGAGGGCCATCGAGGCACGTCGGCGTTTAAACAAAACACGTTGCGCCCAGGTGAGAATCGTCTTGAAGTCTCCCTGGACGAATTGCTAACTCGTAGACACAATCCCGACATCCAACGCTCGGGAGAAGGCCTAGGTCGCGCGAGAGTCATCCACCTCATCATCCATACGAACCAGCGTTTCAGAGGTAGGGAGATTTACCTCGGCAGGGTCTACTTGGAATAACCTAATTTATTGGGAGTAACGTAATTTACTGGGAGTAACTTGAGGTATCGCGGTGTTCAATCCTGTCCCATATTTCCGCACGTTTGCGCAGCGGATCTAAGAGTACCCGCGACCTGGCACGACTGACCTCAGCAACTGTGAGAGGTTGAAAATCTGTCGGCAGCGTTTTTTCATTAAACCGATACAAAATCCAATTGGTGATATCGGTCAGTTGTTTATCTGTGATAGGCGTCTGTGATGCACCAGGCACTCGGACTAGATATTCACGACCCTCGGGTAAACCGACAATGACGCCTAAGTCACCTTGGAGTCCAGGCACAACTGGTGGTGCACCTCGTCCATCTGGGAGGTGACAGCCACTGCAGTGTAGAAGGTAATCTAGGCGTACCTGTTCATCCGCGAACACGGGCGAAGCACCAACAACTAGAACTGTTGCTAGAGCGACACCAGCCCATCGAACCACGTTTTACGACGCCGTGGCTTCACCGATAACGGCTGCAACAGTGCAATGATAGGCTTGGCTCTCAGTGCCGAAGCACCACAAAATATCGTTAGCTTTGGACGGGAAATAGACTGGCATGTCACGCTCCGCACGGTGACAGAAGCAGCGTGCGCAAACGGCTTTACCACAACAATCGTTGTACGAAATTAGATAGTCCTTGCCATCAACTGGATTCCTGCAAGTACCCACCCAAGATATCGGTGACGGTTCAGCACCCGGTGGGCAGGTAGAGATAGAACCCCCGCAACAGGTACAAAGCGTTCCACCCAGCGCACAGTAGCGCCAATAATCACAACTTTGTGGGTCACCCATCTCAGCTAAGCCTTCAGCAGCCTGAGCCCGAGCAACGGGCAACAATGGCAGCGCACTGGCTCCCACGATATAGCCTCCCAAGCGACCGAGAAATCCACGCCGGGAACTGCGGCTTGCTATCGCGCGGCTTGATGCATCTACAGTTTTGTCAATCCACTGAACTAGCTTATTCATTGTTAAACCCCTGCATGTACCCTGGGGATATACCCACTTCGGCAATCGTGCGTATTTCCTTAGTCGTGGCGACATCATAAACGTGTAACTGCCGATCAGTACCAGACACGGTAACTATCGGTGCTTCGGTTTGTGCGACGAATAGGTTAGCGCCTGATACCTCCATTGGGATGACCCCAATCTTGCGTTGCTCCGAACGGTTGTAAACCCAAATCTCCGTTCCGGCGCTGTCATGGCTGAAGCCACCTTCGGCATTCATAAGTACAAAAAGCAAATCCAAGTTCTCATGATAACCGACGAATTGACCACCACCCGGACGCCAGTTGGCATCGCCTTCTTCGTCGGTCAAAAGATGCCAGGGCTTGCTAACGCTGATGTCATCCCCTTGCACGGCTACATCGAATACTTTGCCTTCGTAGGAGATCACTAGCCAACCTTCAGGTGTTGGGATCGGCTTATCAAAAAACGGGTCTTCTTCGATATCAAAAACCTGCTTGCTGCGCGATCGAGCTGCCTCCTGACCATCGTCATCGAGACGAATGAGCTGTAACCGCCCATCACCGCAGATCTGTAAAAACCCGTTCCCAGCGGTTTGCATAATAAGAGCACAACCCGGGGTCGAGATTTCAGTGACGAAAGTATGTTCTTTGACGTTGACGATCGATACCGATTGCGCTGGAGTGATGTTAAAAACCGCTAAGTGTTCACCGTCATCCATCAGTGCGATGTATTGCCGAAACGGCAAGGCAGCTATGCGATTGGGGACATCAATCTCGGCTTTCGGCGTTAAGGTTTTGTAGTCATAAACCGTGACGACGTCACTACGTTCGCCGCGATAGCCTCGGGAATAGTGTGATTCAGCTACGTAGAACTCTCCGTTCGCGATATTTGGTTCGATGGCCGGGGTGAAGCGTGTGGCTGAGATAAGACCCTGCATATTGCCGTCGCTCGCATCGAAGATGTAGAACGCACCCAATCCATCTCGGGCAAGCAACCAACTCGCAGTCGGGTCTTTAAGCTCTTCCTTACCAACCACTTCTGGTTTGATATCGGCTTGGACCAACACCGCCAGACTTGACCCAAACAAACAGCCGACAAGCAGTCCGACACATTTGAGGTATCTCCGCAGTTGCATACGCCTCTCCCAGTTATCTACAACTTAGTTTTGATCGAGTGCCAGATCGAGTAGATTCAGCGTCACGAACCCGACTAACATTACTACTTGAGCCGTTCTGAAGGAAGCCGCATGAAGTTGAAGATTTGCTGTATGGCATCTCTTGACGAAGCTCGCCTCGCACATCGCTATGGTGCGACCGCAATTGGTTTTGTCGGCGCCATGCCCTCTGGTCCTGGGATCATCAGCGATACCCAGGCTCGGGAGATAGTCGCCACTGCCCCCAACGGCTTGGAAACATTCCTCCTCACCTCTAGGGAAACGGCTTCCGATATCGCGGATCACGCAACGTTCTGTGGCACCTCCACCATACAAATCGTACGCCACGTTGACCCGAGCGTGCTCGAAACACTCAGAAAGAAAATCGACATCAAGATCGTCCAAGTGGTTCATGTGGAGGACCAGACTTCGGTCGATCTCGCCCAAGCCTATGCACCCTTGGTTGATGCCCTGCTCTTGGATAGCGGCCGTCCTGGAGCCCCGACGGCTGAATTTGGCGGCACCGGACGTACTCACGACTGGGCATTGAGTCAACAAATCGTCCAGGACGCGTCAGTACCTGTATATCTCGCCGGTGGCTTGGACGCGGATAACGTCTCTCGTGCAATCGCTCAGGTACAACCCGACGGCGTTGATCTCTGTTCGGGCGTGCGTACGGACGGCCATCTAGACGAAGCCAAACTGCGTGCCTTTACCGCCGCGCTTGGCATCAGTTAGCGATTGCTCATCCTGCTAGACTGCCAAACACAGTTTTAGAAGAAGGGGAACACCATGTTCGAAAACATTATCTACGAAGTAAAAGATGGTCGAGCGCGTATTACATTGAACCGACCGGACAAGCTAAACGCGATCTCTCTCGAATTGCAGGCAGAGCTCTCTGAGGCAATGTGGGAAGCAGACAATGACCGTTCGGTACATTGCGTAATCTTGAAGGGCGCGGGTCGCGCCTTTTCTGCAGGTTACGATTTGACCGGTTCGGGTGGCAATGTCCCGGTCAGCCGGGTACAAGATTCCGACAACGCTTATCGCGGGGGGCGTAGCATCGATGACGACGCTTGGCAGCTCGAGCGCGGCCAGCGTTATCGAATGGCTATTTTCGATATGCACAAACCCGTCATTGCTCAAGTGCACGGCTACTGTTTGGCCGGTGGGACAGACATCGCGCTCCTGTGCGACATGATCATCGCTGCGGATAATGCCACTTTCGGTTTTCCTCCTGCACGTGATTTAGGCGCGCTACCTAACAACATGTGGCTTTACAACGTAGGACCACAGTGGGCCAAACGACTAACTTTGACCGGAGACACGGTCACCGGCGCTGAAGCACAGGCCATAGGCCTCGTTCTCAAAGCGGTGCCAGAAGAAAACCTGGAGCAGGAAGTCGAGAGCCTCGCGAGTCGCATGTCACATATTGACCCCGATCTCCTCAGTGCAAACAAACGCATCATTAACACCGGCCTGGAATTGATGGGTGCGCGTACCCTGCAAAGAATGGCTGCTGAAAATGACGTGCGCGGCCACAACACACGAGCTGCAAACGAATTCCGAAACTCGGTGAAAGAGAACGGGCTAAAGGCAACACTGACCGCCCGAGATGACAAGTTCGGTGATGGTCGAGCACGCGTGCATGGACCGGAACTGCGCGACGACGAAGGTAAACTGTTGGACCTTTAGGTTCTGTTAGTCGCCGTTGCCTAAATAGGCCGCAAGCGCGCGTTTGGTTGATGGCGGCGACCAACTTTACTGACGTCTTCACCATCAACTCTGACGATATCTGCCGTGAAATCGAATTCACCGCTATTGCGAACGATAGCTGAACCGACCCCATAGGCATCTACCGGAGCATGTTCGGCTTCAAACATTGCCACCTTGGTCTCGGTAAGTCCGCCAGAGACGACAATCTGCACATGCTGAAACCCAGCCTCGTCCAGGGCTTGTCTAACTTTGTTTACCAGTGTTGGATTTACACCGTTCTCTGCTTCATCACAGCCTTGTAGAGAGATGTCGACTAGGCTCCCAGATGTGTCTAAACGGACGCCGTGCAAGCGCCCACCAAGCTCTCGGGCAACATCGAGCGAAGTCGCAACGCAGTCGTTATCGAAGTCGACGAGTGCGGTGAAAGGCACATCGGTATCAATATGTTCTACAAATTTCTTTGATGCCATAACCGTATTACCTCGGTAGGCGGCAATGAGCGAGTGCGGGACAGTGCCAACGCCGCTTTGTCCTGACCGATGTCCTTGGGCATCTGTGGCGACACCACTCGCCCCGCCGACTATCGCCGCAAATCCGTCAGCTTCCTGCGTCAGGTAATGATCATGTCGGCCACCAAAGAAGAGCACTGGTTTACCATTGGCTGCGCCCACGATCGCCTTGGTTTGCGTAGCAACGCGCGTCCCTCGGGCTAGAACACCCAAGATCAGCGTCTCAAGGTAAGCAAACTTGGCGTAGGATCCCGAAATTGTCATGACAGTCTCCCACGCTTCTATAGCATCGCCATCCGCAAGCGCCGCGACTTCTAAGTCGCCCACCAACCCTTCAAGCAATGACACACTTTCAGCTATACCGCACAGGACACCCGGGGTACGACAGAAGATCTGCATAAGCACGGCTGGGTCATGACCATCCGATTTAAGAATCGACGCCGCCCGAACAAAATATTTGTCACTGTAATACGATCGATCCATTCTTCCAGACACGCTTTTCCAACATCAGCAAATTGTACATTCTAGCCGACCTACCTCGCGACGACCTCTCAGTTAGTATTCCCTCAAGAATAGTTTCGGTACGCTAGATCGGGCACACTGACATCCAACTCAGGGAATTGTGTTTTGAAGTTAACAACTATCCTAATCTCGCTGATCTTGATCCTTCTCTGTCTACCTATGGCTGCAATCGGCCTATTAGTTGCCCAGCCGCAGCTCGCGATATCGTTAGCCAATATGGTGCAAAAAGAAGTCGTGCTCGAAGCTGATGTCTTGGACATTTCGTTACTACCACCGGCTCTCAGCGCAGAACAACTGACCGTGCAAGGTGCATTTGGCGAGGCTAAATCTGCAAAGTTGGACCTTGCCATCGACCACGACGCTTGGTCGGACGACTTACCTTTTTGGGCGGTTGATGCATCGGGAGTTAGTTATGAACTGGCTCCGCCACAAGACGTTAAGAGCAGCACCGAGACCGATGATGCTTTTACGACCAGTTCACTCAACCCCGTGTTACTAGCGTGGACCACCATCAAGGTCCGAGAATTCGCCTTTGCGGAGCGCTCTTGGGACATCGATCTTACAAACATTAATCTCTCGAACGAGGGAGGACCACTCAGCGTCGGGTTGCTCTTGAAAGAAGGCAATGACCTATTGAAACTAGACGCTCAACTGCAGAGCAACCCACTGCTCTCTGAAGTTCAGTACCAGATCACATCTGCCTCAACGGCCCAACCGGAGCTCAATGCAACCATCTTAGGCGCGGATGGAATCATCAGCTTCTCACCCGTAACCATTGACGGTCTCGTCGACGACTTGCAAATAAGGTTTCCTCCCTCGGCGAAAGAACCTCCATCGCAAGCTGAGCCTGCAGAAGCAACGCCCTTATTCAGTGACACACCCCTATCGGATACGCCATTGCTCGGCGCAGACATTGAAATTAACCAGCTCCTCAAATCAGTACAGATCGACCAAATTGAATTCAGCGACATCAACATTGCCTTTCGCGGCTCTCAGACAGAACTACGGCTACAAGAATTCGCTGGCAAGGTTGCCGATGGTCAATTTTCAGCCAACGGCAAACTCACACAAGCTGGCCACCTCCACACTGGTGACTTGCAAATCTCTGCTAGCGAACTCGTCCTCGAGCGCTTTGGGTTGGTTGGCCAAGAGACCTTAACCGGAGGCGACGGTGCGCTGGCTCTCGAGCTCGCCTCAAATGGTTCTTCCATTGCCGAACTTGCAGCAAATCTTGCTGGCGAAACTACCGTCGTCATCCGCGATGCGACCTTGCAGAGTAGTGCTATAGACGGCATTGGCTCTGACGTCCTAGTGGAGACAGCCAACAAGTTGAACCCTTTCCACAAAGAAGATCCATCCACTCAGGTCGTGTGTGCCTTCCTACGTTTCACCGCGGAACAAGGCGTCCTCACTTCCGCCAGAGAGCTTGTCCTCGAAACCGACAAGATGAAGATCGTTGGAGACGGCAAGGTCAGCCTCACTGATGAATCCGTCAACCTAACCCTCAGCCCATCTGCCCGAGAAGGGGTTGGCTTAAATCTGGGTGGTCTGGTCAAGTTCGTCAAACTCGGCGGCACCATTCGCAATCCAGTACCTGAAGTCGACGCTCTTGGCGTACTACAGTCAGGCGCTGCCGTTGGTGCAGCCCTGTCAACGGGTGGACTTTCCGTATTAGCCGAAGGACTTGCCAAACGAGTGGTCAATGCTGGGTCCGCATGCGACAACTTGCCTGCATCGGGTTGACCATATCTCTTCCTGAAACTCTCGCAAAAATGTAGCATCAGTGGGTCGGGGAAAACTCATTACGGGAACTTCATGAAACTTATACTATCGAGCCTCTTCGCTGTACTCGCCATCGGTGTGTCGGCACAGGAACTGCCAACTGCAAAACCGGAACGTGAGGGCATGTCCTCCGAGCGACTGGAACGGGTTGCGGCGATGAATGATCGCTATACCGAAACCGGCAAGATCGCAGGTACGCTAACAGCCGTTTTACGCAACGGCAAAGTGGTCCACGCGAGTGCATCTGGCAACAAGAGTGCCACGGATGATCACCCCATTGAGATGGACGATCTCTTCCGTATTTACTCAATGTCGAAACCGATAACAGCAGTAGCCGCGATGCAGCTCTATGAACAGGGCAAATTCCAACTGACAGATCCTGTCTCAAAGTTCATACCAGAGCTCAAAGACCTAAAGGTTATGAAGAACGGCAAGATGGTACCTGCCCAAAAGCAGATGACGATGCAGCAGCTTTTAAACCACACCGCTGGGTTGTCCTACGGCTTTGATCCTAACGATCCAGTTGATCAGGCCTATCAAAAGGCAGATATCTGGGGCGCCAAAGATCTCGACGATTTCATTACCAAGGTCGCAGCTCTCCCCCTCAAGTTTGAACCAGGTGAGCAATGGCATTATTCCATCGCCGTGGACGTGACGGGGCTTGTCGTTCAGCGCCTGAGCGGTCAAAGCTTCGACGAATACCTGCAAGAGCACATTTTCGACCCACTCGACATGAAAGATACTTTCTTCGAAGTGCCTGAAAATAAGACCGATCGATTTCTACCCAATCATTTCTTGAACCCGCAGAACGGCCAGGCTGTCGTCATGGACCCAAATCAAGAAGGTGGCATTCCAGGATTCGAAAATTGTGGCGCGATGTGTGACTACGAGAACGTAACCCTATACGCGGGCGGTGGCGGTCTAGTTTCAACCCTTAGAGACTACGTACGTTTTGCTGAGGCAATGCGCGACGGCGAACTCGACGGCGTACGGATTTTAAGCCCCAAGACGGTTAACTACATGAGTGCAAATCACCTACCGTCAGCAATCGCTTCTAGCGGTGGATCTGGCGAGCAGCCCAATCTCGGCGGTGACTCACTGGGTGGTTTCGGTTTTGGACTTGGCTTCGGCATCGTTACTGACACGGCAGCCAACGGTTCCATGGGCAGTGCTGGACAATACTTTTGGGGAGGTGCAGCAGGCACCGTTTTCTGGATCGATCCAATCGAGAACATCGTCGTGGTCTCAATGATGCAACTCATGGGTGGTTGGCCTTCTTACCGTCCAGATCTACGTGTCGCAACCTATCAGTCCCTGCTCGAAACCTACGAGTAGTATCCGCTGAAGCTATCGCCAGATTAAATCTGGCGATACGCCCTCAAAGGAGCCATCGAGATGACTTACGCAGGCGATCGCACGATCTACGACGCGGACAGTCATCTCATGGAGCTGCCAGATTTTCTCAGCCGCAACGCTGATCAAAAAACAAAGTCGTTGCTACCCGACTTAGGCGCCCTACTCGTTGGTACTTTTGATGCGGAAGCGTACGCGAACTTGGATCGCCATCCCGAGGAGTATGCGAACAAGCTCGCCAGTATGGGTGATGCTCTAACAAAGGGACCCAAATGGCATGAAGCACTAGGCGCCTTTAATGGTGACGAACGTGGTCGCGCCCTCAACCTACTGGGATTTAAGCAGCAAATTATCTTTTCCTCTTTCTGTGCGCGCCTAATATTCGCAGCTTCAGACGATCAGCTCGCCTATGGCGCAGCCGCGGCTCACAATCGATCGATGGCAGAGTTTTGCTGCCAGGATGAACGCTTGATGGGCATCGCAATGGTGCCGCTACAGGACGTGAAGAGAGCACTGACTGAAATCAACCACGCGATCGAACTTGGCCTCGCCGGTGTTTGGATCGCGGCAGATGCTCCAGGTGGTCGCTCACCTGGGCACTCGGAACACAATGCAATTTGGTCCAAGCTTGCTGAAGCCGGTCTGCCGTTCATCCAGCACGTGGGCAGCGCGCCGCTCGCGATTGAAGACGAATGGCTCAACGACGGCCAGCCGAACTCAGTCTCTGCTCGCGGGGGTGCCGAGGTCATCGGCAGTAAGGATTTGACGGTGATTCACCATGCCAGTCACAAATTCCTATCGACACTCATTCTCGATGGCGTGCTGGAAGCACATCCAACACTCAAGGGCGGGATCATCGAAATCGGCGCGGGCTGGGTACCAGATATGTTGCGGCGCTTAGACCATGCCACACAGATTTGGGCCAAATCAGAGCCTCAGTTAGCCAGAATGAAAAGGCTGCCCAGTGCACAAGCACGCGATCAATTGCGGTTTACGCCCTACCCGTTCGAAGATGTTGCCCAGCTTGTTTCAGAATCTAGCCCAGAACTCTATATGTTCTCATCAGACTATCCGCACGCCGAAGGGGGAAGAGATCCCATTGGTCGATTTACGAAGACGACAGCGGCATTGTCACCAGACGAACAGACGCGTTTTTTCAGCCAGAATTTTCTCGACCTTTATTCATAGTCAGATCGTCGCCGCGCTAAGCCAACCGAAACCAAATCGCTACTGATTCGCCCCAGCGAGACTTGGCGAATCAACCGGCTGGACTTTAACAATCTTGCTACCGCCTTCATGCTCGAGCAGTAGATAGATAAGACCGCGACGATCAATCTCGACATCTCGAATTCGGGATAGGTCAGCAATTAGAGTTTCCTGCTCCACTAGCTCGCCGTCCACGATTTTCACGCGAACAAAGTCAGCCGCCTTTAACGTCCCCACCAACATGTCATCTTGCCAGGCGGGAAAAGCGTCACCACGGTAGAAGACAAAGCTTGAAACCGCCGGTGACGGTGTCCAGTCAACAACGGGTTGTTCGATATCGGAGAGTTCAACTTCACTCTCTTGGCGTCCATGTGCAACTTCAGAACCGTTGTAATTCTGTCCTTTGGAGAAAAGTGGCCAGCCGTAGTTTTTGCCAGGTTTCAGTAGATTTATCTCATCCCCACCACGAGGTCCGTGCTCGGTTCCCCAAAGCTCTCTTGTATTAGATTCAAATTTGAGTCCTTGGGGACTGCGATGGCCGTAGCTCCAGATCGACTGTAGTGCTGACTCATGACCTGTAAACGGGTTATCGGTCGGGATGCGTCCATCGTCGTGCAGTCGATGTATTTTACCGTCGGGAAACGCAAGGTTTTGGATGGCGTCCCGGTTACGCATGCCAACACTGAAAAACACGTAACCTTCTGGATCAAAGGTTGTGCGCCCGCCAGAAGCAACATCCGAACTTGCGCCATAGTGTTCAACGTCAGCTTGCCAAATCACTTCTTCGTTGATCCAAGCGCCATCCTTGATTCGCCCTCTGACGATGCGGTTCATGGATACTGATCGATCTACTTTGCGGCTGAGTGCATTGCAATCTTCACAGCGATCGGTGTGATGCAAGTAAATCCAGCCGTTCTCCGCATAATTTGGATGCACTGCGACATCTAACAGCCAACCTTGACCGTAAAAGAGGCCACCCCCACCTTTGCGACCAGCATCGAACACGTCAGGCGTCCCGGTAATAAAGTCGGACTTCTCTCCTTCCGGAGAAATTATTCGCAGACCACGCATTTTTTCTGTGAGGAGGAGGGAGCCGTCAGGGAGAGCCGCGATCGAATACGGCAGTGGATCAAGCCCATCCACCAACGTTTCCACAACAATCGTGTACTTCTCTGTTGCGATCGGTTCTTCTGGCAGCGCCAAATCGCTATTGAGGTTGAACTCCGAGTACAACAGCCCATCCCTATTTTCAGGGATCCAAAGCGCCATGCTCTTAAGTTCTTGCTCGGTGAACACATCTCCCCAGGCTGGCATACCGGCTTGCGGAAACCCTTTGCTCACGCTGTTAGTCAACTCGGTCATCGAATCACCATGTGCCAGCTCAAGCCCGACCAACGCCGTGCCTTGTGCTGAACCCTGCATGCGCTCACCGTGGCAGACTGCACAATTTTCCTGAAACACTTTATCGATGGTACGAATTCCAGACAGGACGGGATCTTGGGCGAACCCCGGAACGCTAAGACCAAGTAGAACGATTAAAATTGCGACTTGAGTTTGGTTTCCCATCACTATCTCCAGACGTGTACGATCAGCTTACTACGAGAACCAATAGGAAGGGCAGGATGAAATCTTTTGCAGAGAGCGCTTTGCTGGCAGCCATGATATGCGCAAGTTCGACAGCGTGGGCGGAGGGTGCGTGCAAACCATCCCCATGGGGAGCGGATGACCAGGTAGGAAACGCCAACCTGATTACGCAGTCTTCAGTCCTCGACGCTGCCAACTTAATCCGCACCGGCAAGACTTACAGCCTTGGTATCACCATCGATTCATCAACACCCGCGTTCGCGCCACGCGGCTTGTCTCTGCAAGTCGTCCAGCCCGGTCAACAGGAGAGCGCACGCCCAAACGTCGGCATGACTTACAACGATGACATCTTTCAAGGCTGGTTTGGTATCGGCAGTCAGCTAGATGGGTTAGGACACCTGGGTTTCGAAGGCATGTACTACAACTGTAACCATGCCCACGACTTTGCTGATATCGGCGGTCTAAAGAAGCTCGGTATCGAAAACGTGCCCCCACTTGTCGCTCGTGGTGTGGTCCTTGATATAGCGGGACACTTTGGCAAGACTCATATGGATGCCGGTGAGCATTTCAGCGTCGCCGACATGGAAGCCGTCATCAAGAAACAGAACACCCCGATCCGTGAAGGGGATGTGGTGCTTTTCCACACCGGTTGGACTGACGCCAAACTGAAATCAGACCCCCAAGCTTGGGTGTCTGGCGAACCTGGCCAGTCGGAAGAAGTTGCTCAATATCTAGCCGCAAAGAAAGTCATCGCAGTCGGAGCAGATACCTGGGGGGTCGACGTGGTACCACCACAACATCCAGATCGTCCGTTCCAAGGTCATGTCATCTACTTAAAAGAAAATGGTATCTACATCTTAGAGACGATGAATACCGGACCATTGGTGAGAGACGGCGCCTACGAATTCATGTTTATCCTCGGACACGCCAAAGTCCGAGGCGCTGTGCAGATGTTTATCAACCCGATTGCCATCCGCTAGGATAGCGACAGCTCTAAAAGACCTCAGGAATTCCTATGATCCGCACACTTGTTTTGACACTTACCGTTGTCATGGTGTCATGTCAGACATCAAACGACGTTCCCCCACCAGTCGCGGTATCAGAGCCTGTAGCTACGACAGACGCAATGTTGATGGACGGCTTTGCGCCAAACACGCCACCAGATGAGCTCACGGCGATGTGTGATGCCAACGTAGAGCAAGCGACGGCAGAATTCCAAGCACTAGAAACTGACACTTCACCAGCGACCCTTGCTTCCGTCATCGGCGGGTTCGATCGTTTGAGCGCCAAGATCGATGACCTAGTCCACACCTTTCATCTAAAAGCAGTCCATCCTGACGAAGCAATACGGGACGCTGCGACGGCTTGTAGTTTGAAGATCGAGGACTTCGTGACCATGACCGGTTTGTCACGCGGATACTATGATCGGCTCGTAGCGATTGACCAAACCGATTTGGGTGCAACTGAGCAATACATGCTGGCGAAGATCATCCGGGCTTACGAGCTCGCTGGTGTGAATCGCGGTGCAGCAGAACGAGAGAAACTTCGAGCCCTGCAAAAAGAAATCACCGCCATCGGCAATGCCTTCGATAAAAACATCAGAGAGGATGTTCGATACGTTGAGACTACGCTCGAGGGTTTGGCTGGACTTCCAGAGGACTACATCAGCAACCACCCGGCTAATGAGTCCGGCGTGATCAAAATCTCAACCGACTACCCAGATCTATATCCGGTGATGACCTACGCGCACAACGACGACTTGCGTCATCGTCTGCGTGTGGCTGCTCGAGCACGAGGCTATCCAGATAACAAACCCATTCTGAAAGAGCTGATCACCAAGCGTCGGGAACTGGCCGAGCTTCTTGGCTTTGAGACCTTCGCCGAATTGTCTATGAAAGATAAGATGATCGAGCATCCAGATCGCGCGGCCGAGTTTTTAACGTCCATTCGCAAAGCCCTACAAGAACCCTTGACCCGCGAAACAGAGATTTACCTAAACCGGCTGCGTAAAATTGATCCCGCCGCTGATGTGGTCCAGGTCTGGCAGGCCAACTATCTATCAAACCTATTGCGCCAAGAGGACTACGCTCTCGATTCAAAACTAGTTCGAACCTACTTCACTTACGATCGTGTCCGTGCCGGTATTTTTGGACTGACCGAGGACCTTTTCGGTGTGACCATTGAACCGTGGACTACCGAAACTTGGCACGAAGATGTTGAGACGTACCAAGTCGTCGAGAACGGACAGATTATTGGCCGTTTCTACATGGACAACCATCCGCGGCCTAACAAGTACAAACACGCGGCACACTGGACCATTCGAACAGGGATCAAGGGCAAGCAGATCCCGCTGTCGGCTCTGGCACAGAATTTCCCGAACGGCTTGATGGAACACTCTCAGGTCGAGACTTTTCTGCATGAGTTCGGTCATCTCATCCACAACATGTTTTCTGGTACACAAACCTGGTCTGCACTCGCAGGTATGAGTATGGAACGCGATTTCGTTGAAGCACCATCACAGATGCTCGAAGAGTGGATCTGGGACTACGACACGCTGAAAAACTTCGCCTTGAATGAGAATGGTGAAGTTATCCCAGAGGCATTGGTCGAGAAGATGAATCGTGCTCGGAATTTTGGTCAAGCAAGCGCCACAGCGACACAAATCTATTACGCGCGCGTCTCTCTGGATTACTACACACGTCCACCAGAGAGTTTTGACCTCGACGAGCTGATGTTGGAGTTAGCAGCGGAGTATTCACCCTACCCTTACGTTGAAGGCACTCATTTCTACGCCAACTTTGGGCATCTGTATGGATACTCTTCCAATTACTATACCTACCAATGGTCTTTAGCTATCGCGACTGACCTTTTTTCGCGCTTCGAGGAAGAAGGCCTGCGTAACGCCCAAACAGCCCGAGATTACCGCCAGCGCGTATTAGGGGCCGCTGGGAGCAAGCCTGCCGGTGAGTTTGTGGGAGATTTTTTGGGCCGTGAGTTTTCCTCGGACGCCTACATTGAATGGCTACGCTCACTGTAAATCCCATGAACCAATCCCCTCTGAGTTTTCCGGTCAAACTATCCTTTGGGATCGGCCAATTTGCTGAGGGTTTGAAGAACGCAGCATTTGGCACCCTGCTAATTTTCTACTACAACCAAGTGCTCGGGCTGCCAGGTACGATGGCTGGGATCGCGGTCGGGATTGCCGTCATTGTCGACGCGTTTACCGACCCGCTCGCAGGGTCAGTTTCAGACCATTGGCACTCCCGACACGGTCGCAGACACCCATTTATGTACGCGTCCATGGTGCCTTTGGCCATCGCTTTTTACTTCCTGTTCAATCCTTTGGTCAGCGGTGAGTGGGCGCTCTTTTTCTGGCTTCTCATTTTCACTAACGCTACCAGAACGGCAATGTCCCTCTACCATGTGCCACATATCGCCCTCGGTGCAGAAATGACGGTCGACTTCAGCGAGCGCTCCGAACTCGTCGGTTTCCGCATGTTCTTCTCCAACTTCGGCGTATTGTTTGTATTCGGTGCCGGTTTTGGCTACTTCTTCGCTGCGACCCCAGAATTCCCGAATGGGCAGCTAAACGCGAGTGTGTATCCCAATTTCGCAGCCGTTGTCTCCGTACTCATGGTAATCACCATTTTCATCAGCGCGTGGGGAACACGTTCGGTTATCCCATCCTTACCAAGCGCTCCAGATATACCGAGGGCGAGCGCTCTTGAGGTAATTCAACGCGTGTTCAAAGACTTGTTTGCGGCAATGAAGAGTAAGTCGTTTCGCTGGTTGTTTTCTGGTGTATTGGTTGTCTTCATCATGGTTGGCGTCAATACAGCCCTCGACCTTTACATTTTTACCTACTTTTGGGAGCTCGAACCAGGCAGCGTCCTGTACCTCATCATTGCCTATCCTATCGGCGTAATGATTGGCAGCTTCGCATCCCCGGCTTTCTTCCGTCGTTGGGGTAAAAAGGCAGGACTGATTTTTGGCGGGCTGGCTTGGCCGTTGTGGCAAGTCGTACCAATTGCGTTACGTCTCTTGGGTTGGTTCCCAGAAAATGGCGACGCGCTACTCTTACCTCTACTCATCTTCATCAAGTTCTTCCAAGGGGCGTGCACTGTTCAAGCAAATGTTGCTTTTGGATCCATGGTTGCCGACGTGGTCGATGAGTACGAATACGACACCGGTAAACGCCAAGAAGGCATCTTCTTTGCTGCCAGTTCTTTTTCAGCCAAAGCGACAACTGGTGTAGGAAACGTAATCGCAGGCTTTTCCCTCGACATCATCAATTGGCCGCGCGGCGCTCATATTCGCACGGCTGCCGACGTCCCAGCGGAGACGATAATCGATCTTGGGCTCGTTTATGGCCCCCTAGTGGCAGCTTTTGGCTTTTTGTCGATATGGTGTTACAGCCATTACAAGTTGACCCGAGAACGACACGAAGAGATTCTCGAATCCTTGAACTCGCAGCGGGCCAGCCAAGGTTAGTCCGAGGTTAGTCCGAGGTTAGTCCGAGGTTAGAGCATCTGAAGAGCCTACGAATAAGCGACGTGTTCGGTCACGTATGTCGTTAATGATTAGATAGGCAGACGGTACGACAAAGAGCGTGACCACGGTCGAGAACAGAACGCCAAACGCCAAAGACACTGCCATCGGTACGAGAAACTGTGCTTGTACACTCTTGTTCAACATGAGCGGAGATAGACCAACAAATGTGGTGAGCGATGTCAAAAGAATTGGCCGACACCTCGAAACCGACGCATTAACAACCGCATCCAACACCGTCTCTCCTTGTTGCATCCGATGATTAATACTGTGCACCAACACAAGACTCGAGTTCACGACCACCCCAGAAGCTGCCACAACGCCCAACATAGACATCATCGCGAGGCCTGAAACGTAGCCAAGTGTCTTCATAATCCAATGTCCCCAAATCGCGCCCATAAACGCAAATGGAATGACACTCATGATGATTAGCGGCATGGCATACGACTTAAGTGGGATAGCTAGTAGCGCGAAGATGACAAAAAGTGCCATCGCGTAAAGTGGAATCAGGCTTTCTATAGACTCGCTTTGATCAGCTTGTGCACCTTCAAGGCTAAACGACACCCGCGGATACGGTGCCATCAGCTCCGCCATCACGCCGCTGCTTAGGTCAGCGATCACTTCGTTCGCAGTAATTTGCGTTCGATCGACATCAGCCACCACGTTAACAACGCGTTGTGAATCGGAACGCCGTATGGTCGAAAATCCACGCCCGAGATCTGCTCGTGCAACCGTCGCGAACGGCACTTCCGAACCATTGGGTGTTCGGATGCGCATCGTATCCAACGCCGCCAACGTACTACGCTCCTCGTGGGTATAGCGAACCATCACGCGGACATCGTCTCGCCCGCGTTGTATACGCTGCGCCTCTTCGCCGTAGAACGCCTGTCGCACCTGTCGTGCAAGATCTCCTAGGGACAACCCCAGTGCCTCACCCGAGGGCAAGATCGACAACTTAAGCTCTTGTTTCCCAGATCGGAATGAATCAGTGATATCCACAACGCCTGGATACTCAGCAAGTTTCTCCCGCAACTTCTGGGCGATCACTCGTAACTGTTCAACGTCATCGCCTTCAAGTTGTATATCGATGTCGTTGCCAACACTGAATAGATTGGCATTGAATTTGAGTTCGACAGCATCAGCAATTGGACCGTTCACTTCTCGCCACATATCAGCAATCTCGCGAGTACTGAGATCACGTGTCTCACTCGGCGTCAGCTGCATAACCACTTCACCGAGATGGCTCTTTGCGGTCGTACCAGCCGCGTCACCGGCACTCGGCGGGCCGCCACTGGCGCTGGGCTGATCACCAATGGCTGCCATGATGTGATTGACTGGCGGTGCTTGAGAAAACTGCTCGTTTAACCTTGCTTTGAGTGACTCTGCCGAACGCTCTAGTTTCTCTATCGCTTCGTTCGTGACCCGTGCGCTCGTACCTAAGGGCATTGTCAGCTGTGCCATTACTTGATCGGATGCGAGCGGCGGGAAGAACGAAAACGGCAAACGGCCACTGGCCAACACTGCTACGGCGGATAAGAACGCGACGAAAGCGATCGTTGCGACAACGTATCTCGCTGCGAGCGCGGCTTGTACCGCTCGTCTAAAAGGATTGTGAATAAAATTCTGTAATCCATGGGCAAATTTCGATTGCACAAGAAGAATTCGCTCAGCAATCGGTGCAAAGAAACCAGCCGCATGCAGGCTTAAAAAAATCGCACCAACGCCTATGGCCAAGCCGATGTAAGTGCGGACATCAGTGGCAAAGCCTAACAAGACAATCGCAACAATCGGCAACAACATTAAGCCAACTTCGCCTGTTGGCGTTTTCACACTGCTGTGTCCAAGGTGGGCAGGTAGCACCATCTGGGATTCAATCAGCGAAAACACAAGACAACATATCACCGTGGATGCAATGACGCCCATAACTTGGCCCATGAAGCCAACGCCAAAAATAAGCGGCAAAAACGCTGCAACTGTAGTCAGTACACCGAACGTCACAGGAACGGTAACCCGTTGCGCGCCTTCGATCGCCCCAGGGAGCTGAGGAATCCCCTCTTGATGCCTCGAGTGAACGCTTTCCCCGACAACGATGGCGTCGTCTACGAGGATACCTAGAACGAGAATGAAGCCGAATAGCGAGATCGCATCTATCGATAGTCCTATGGCATTGGTAAGAAATATCGCTCCCAAAAATGCGACCGGTACGCCTACACTCACCCAGAACGCCAGGCGTGGACGTAAAAACAGCGCGAGCAGGATCAATACCATTAGAAATCCTTGCCGCCCGCTATCCATGAGCGTACTTAAACGATCTTGTAGGATCTCCGAATCATCATTCCATATTGTGAGCTCGACCCCTTCAGGCAAGCGACTGCCGACGCCTTCGATAAACTCACGCACGATCGAACTAATGTGCTGCACATCTTGTTCACCCATGCGAGAAACCTGAATAAGCGCAGCCGGTCGCCCGTTGAACCGAAGCGTTTGGTCGGTATCAGCAAAACCATCAACAACTTGGGCCACGTCCTTTAGATAGAGTCGCGTGCCATCAGGTCTTGTCTTTACAACTAGATCTTCGTACTCCGCACCCCAGTACGCCTGGCCCTTAGTTCGTAGCAGAATTTCACCCGCTGCAGTTTTGATCGAACCGCCAGGCAGATCGAGTGACCCTGTACGCACCGCGGCGGCAACCTGATCGAACGAAAGGCCGTTGCGTCGTAACGATGCTTCTGAGACTTCAATCGATATCTCATAAGGTCGAGCATTAGATATCGAGGCTTGTGTCACCCCAGGCAGTTTCGTGATGTCGTCGCGGATTTGCTGAGCGATCTCCTTTAGGGAGCGTTCGTCGGCAGGACCCGTCAACGCTATATCGAGCACATTACGGATGGGTGTCACTAAGTTCACGACTGGTTTTTCAGTCTCTTCAGGAAAGGTATCGATGGAATCTATTCGATTCTTAACATCGTCCAATGCCTTATTCTCGTCAGCGCTTTCGAAGATCTCGACTGATACCGTACAAATGCCTTCGTTGGCATTGGAGCGAATTTCTTTCACCCCCTCGATGCCCTCTAATTCCTCCTCGATGCGGACACAAACACCTTCCTCGACCTCCTCTGGCGCGGCTCCCAGATAAGGCACAGTTACATTCACCTGTGGAACATCAATGTCTGGGAAGGACTTTTTCGGCATCTGCGGCAGACTGACCAGCCCCGCCAATATGATGAGTCCCATCAGCAGGTTGGCAGCTACATGATTGTTACCAAACCAGGCGATGATCGGTTTCATGTTTTATCTGCCTCCGATCGACCATCCGTATCCCCAATCATCGTCGGCTCCATTGGGCGGACACTCATCCCTTCCACAGCGTTACTCACTGTAGATAGACAGATAGTCTCGCCTTGCTGGAAGCCGCTGGAAACATAAACATCTTCGTCGACGACTCTTAAGATCTCAACATCACGGAACTCGATAGTCCGGTCAGCGGTAACGACATAGACCTGACTATTCGCTTGTAGAGCCGATCTAGGCAGCACAAAAATGCCATGCACTTCGCGGCCGTGAATTTCAGCTTCAACGAACAGACCCACTGCTAGTGGTGGTCTGCCAGCCATCGGCTCATAGGGAGCATCCACCTGGGCGACGAGATTGATCATTCGCGTCTGCGGATCGATTTCTCCTTCGGTGCGAACGATTTTGCCTGCCCAGGTGTGTTCTTTACCAGCAAATTGAGCAGACAGCATCGCAATCGGTTCGCTTTCGAGTTCCGGCTCCAAGCCATCGAGCTGGAGATCAAGGTAGGCCAGTTCTTCATCATGCACAGGCAATCGGACCTCTGCATAATCTGTGGCGTACAGCATAGCTACGGAAGCACCGCGGTTAACAAATTGTCCAACGTCGACTCGTTCAGTACGGACCCGACCATCATAAGGCGCGGTAATCGTCGTACGCTCAAGATCTCTTTCTGCTCGAGCAATTCGTGCTTTAGCCTCACGTAAACTCGCCTCAGCAATACGCAATCGATTTAACGCGTCATCGCGCAAAGATTCACTTGTGGACTGCTTGCGCGCCAAATCGATCTGTCTTGCATGCGCGCGCTTGGCAATCGAGAGTTCGCTTCGTGCAGATGCAAGAGATGCTCTTGCTTGCTCCAAGGCAACGGCATAGTCCAACGTTTCGACCTGGAATAACTCATCCCCCTCTTTAAAAAAGCCACCGGATACCATCGAATCAGAAATCATCGTAATTCGACCAGACACCTCGGGGATTAGTTCTGATTCGGTACGTGGTAAAACGGTGCCGTGAGTACGAGAAGACATCTGCACGGTTTGCGGGCTTGCAACCCATGTGCGGACTAGTGGTGCGCTGGAGCCTGGCGGCTGTTGCTTAAGCTCCGGGCCAGTCGCCACGATGCCTGCCGCGATGCCAACCCCGACGATGAGAATGACTATCGGTAATATGATTCGCTTCACTCAATTGCTCCTAACTGCTCAATACCGGCGACGGTAAACGCCACCAATTTATCTAGGCCGACTCTAAACTCGTTATCCCGATCAGCTACCCCAATCGGCGTGTGGAACTTTAAAAACTGAATCATCGACCCGACCATGAAGTGAAATCGCCAACGCATCTCTTGCTCTGGCACTCCTGGACAAGCTTTGAGCAACGCGGCGACAAAGCGACTCGCCACTTCAGAAAATTCCTCTTCAAGGATTGGCTGCGTCAGTGTCGCAGGCTCGGCGTAAATGCGCGCAACCAAACCAGGCAGGATTGTTAATAATTCCGATCCTTCAGCGTCGTAGAACGGCACAAAAAACGCTTTCAATATTGCGTCTACCGTCAAAGGTTCACTACCTGCCTCAAGTTCCGATAATGCACCTAGACGGGCAATACCCACTGGGCGCATACGGCGATGAAAGACAGCCGCGAGCAATCCTTGCTTCGAGCCAAAGTGATAGTGCGTGGCTGCCAAATTGACATCAGCTGCATTGGCAATCGCTCTCAACGACGTCGCGGCAAAGCCATGCTGGATAATAAGGGACTCCGCAGCATCCATGATTTTGAGCCTCGTCGCCTCACCAGAGCTCGATTCCTGTTCTGCGCGATTAGACATAGCTACCATTCGTGCTTTCTTGCTCTGATGGCGAAATCCTAATTCATTCAAACGACCGTTTTAATTTAGGTCGAAAAGCCGGCTTACGCAAGCCTGCGTAGGACAATTCCTGCAAAAAGGAGTGTTTTTGGGAGCTAGATTCGGCTATTTCACGCCTAGCGCTATTCGTGCGCCTTTGATAGCCCCGGCGTAGATGCCAGTGGCAACATTTATCGCTTGAGCTTCATCGCCTTTCGCGTCAAACGTACCTGTCCAATCAACTGTACACGTGCCATCACCGTCATCCGCGATATTGACTGTCGCTGAATAGTTCGCAAATGGCAGAGGCGCATCGTCGTTGATGATCGCATAGGTAAACGTCCTTGCAGCATCGTCATGTACCTCAAGACGTTCAACAACCAGACCACCACCCATACTTAGGTTGCGTATCATGCCAACCCCTTCACCCTCGTAGGTGACGGCTTCTATCGGACCACCAGGCTTGATTCCAGTAAAATTGCTCAGCTCAGCCCAAACCACGTCCGCAGACGCCTCAACCTTCTTAACTACTTTCGCTTCAGCCATTTCTCTTCCCCTAGGTAAATTCAAATGCTCTAGCCACTAATGTGACCGATCCAACGACCTGCAAAGATAGCACTCAACCAAAAAATGAGCGACAAGCCAGCACCGACCTTCTGGCGCCGGAGCACCTGCAGCTTTTCAGACCGGTAGTAGAACCAGACGTTGAGACCTGCGAGCACCAGCAGCAGAATCTTGATCTGGAACGCGACATTATCGACATAACCTGCTGGTCTCGAGATAAAAAGGCCCAACCCAGTTATGACGGCAGGAACGAAGGTAAACCAAGCCACGTGAACGTATCCACGTACATAGACAGATAAAGGTTCATCTAGCGCCATCCGACCAAGGACTCGTAAGTCTGCGAGGATAATGGCCCCGACCAGAGTGACTACAAATAGTACGTGTAGCGACTCGACGAACGGAAAGAGCCAGGTCGCACCAATCTGAAATGCGAGCTCTGTGTTACCAAGCCACTCCCAGAATTCCGCCATCACTCGTCCCAGTACAAGTAGTCAACGTAAGCAATCCAACGACCTGCAAAGATAACGCCTATCCAGGCGACTACGGCTACAAGTGAAAGTCCACGTGTGGCCCAAATCACATCGCGCCAAGCGCCGGGACGCTGCGCCTCACGACGAAATAAAAATACAGTGAGCGCAATTGCCACGAGAAAAAAACCGAGTTTCCAGCCAGCAACTGGATTCAAGAAATAGCGAGCAGGACGCGCAATAACGAAGGCGATGCCACTTAGGAACGCCACACCGATGGTCCAGCCGAGCCAGGGTCGATAACGGCTTATCAGCGTACTGGGTGACTGGTTCCAGATAGCAAAACCAAGAATTCTAAGGTGAGTCAGTCCAACAGTTCCGATTAGGACGGCTACCGCAATGATGTGTACTGACTGCAGAATCGGTGGCAATCCCGGAACATTCATCAGCAACCAAATCACACCGTCGCGAACTTCGCTTTGTGCAATGGCACGCGTAATGTCTTCTAACACGTCAAGAAGAGACAGCCCTGAGGCTGCCTCCTTATAGAAAAATCCGCGACGGCCTTAGTTCCGGATGAAATCGCGGATGACTGTGCCTTTTCGACTACCGGTATGTTTGCCGTTCTCGACCATGATTTGTCCGGAAACGAGGGTCGCGATATAGCCTTCACTTTCAACGATGTAGCGACCGCCATTATGCGGAAAGTCGTTTACATAGTATGGGTAGCCGGTCTCGAGGTTTTCATAATCGATCACGTTGATGTCGGCGTACCATCCTTCACGGATTGTGCCTCGTTCTTTTAGACCCAGGAGCTCAGCCGAAGCCTGCGTGATACGACGGACGGCTTCCGGCAATGTATAGACCCCTTGCCTGCGAACCAACTCACTTAGGAGAAATGTTGGCGAATCTGTATCGGTAAAAACACCAACGTGTGCACCGGAGTCAGCCAACATGGGAATACAGTAATCCATGTTCATATAAGCCCACTGATTTTCCAGCCGACCGCCAAACGCCCAGTAGTTCCACAACTCACGGCCCTCTGAAGCGATCAAGCGATCGACGTAAACATCAATGGGATCGCGGCCTTCTCGTTCAGCAATCTGCGCAAGACTATTCTGCTGCGCCATATCGTAGTCCGGTCGAGCATCGACGCCCATGCTGTGCATCTGCTCTGGGTTGGCTGTCAATCCGGTCTCTTTTGAGCGCGCTATGAGACGAGTCTTAGTAGCCGGATCTCTTAAGGCTGCAAGCCGATCATCGACTGTCGGCAGCGCCATCAGCTCCTTCCAAGGGGTATTGCGAAACGGGATCGCTTGCACAAGTCCAAACATCGCGCCACTAGGTCGAGTGTGGCAAATACTTGTAATCTTGCGGCCCTCTTCGTTGGACTTATTTAGAAACTCAGATGTCCGACCAACGCCACCATCAGCACTTGCGCCCGTGCCACCTGAATACACTACCTGACAGCCATGCTCTGCCGCCTGGGTGAACATTTCAAACTCTCCTGCACGACGGCTTTGCATATCAGGCGCGACCTGGAACAAACCACCACGACCACCACCAGCAACGACGGCCCGCTGAATGGCATCTGTTTCTCGAGAATCCGCCCAGGTTCCGGGTGTCAGGCGACCATCAGGCACTCTGTGGCCTAAGAATCGTGAAGTTGAGAAGCCAACGGCGCCTTCTTCTACCGACTCACGAACCAGGCGACTGATGTGATCAAGCTCATCGTCTGTAGCTTGCACACCTTCATCCATAGACTTATCACCCATAGCTTCAAATCGAATTGCAGAATGACCGGCTAAGCCAACAACATTAATCGCTGGCTTGAGCGCTTGAACCGCATCGAGATATTGACCATAGCTGGTCCAGTTCCAGGGCAGGCCATCCATGATGGCATCTGCCTCGATGTCCTCGACAGCCTCCATAAGCTCGGCAAGGAGTCGATGGTTTTTCTCGCTTACTGGCGCAAACGTGACACCGCAGTTACCGATCAATGCCGTGGTAACGCCGTGATAGGAACTTGATTTCATTTCTGGATCCCAACCAACTTGGGCATCCAAGTGCGTATGCAGGTCTACGAATCCAGGCGTAACCATTTTGCCCGTTGCATCGATCGTGCGCGCGGCTTCCGCCCCCGACAAATCACCAACACGAGTAATTCGCTCACCGTCAATTGCAACGTCTGCCCGAACTGGGTCCGCCCCGGTTCCATCAATAACAGACCCGCCCGAAATAATTAAATCATGTGTCACTGTAATCTCCCCAAATAGTCGTTCACTCCGCTAACCGCGGCATTTTATCACATTCTTAAATGTCGTCGCCTGCGGGCTCGAGTTGAGCCTCCGCTTGCGTAACGACGTCTAACACAATCTCTCTGGCGGACTCTCTCGTATTGATAAACTCGATCGACTCTCCAGCGTACAAACACATTGCATCCACCCGCCCCTTGCTGTGTATATTTGGTGGCGCTACGTTGAATCTAGGAACAGGCACGTCTTGATCTCCGATGCGCGACGTTCCCACAGGCTCATCCGACGGCAATGCGGTGGCAGCTTCAATGCATGACTTCAAAACGCGGTGAGGCGCTTCCGGCCAACCACCGCTATAAGCGAGCGTATGGACGGTATCATCCGCTCCTGATGCGAGCAGCGCAGCAATGTACGTTGGATGAGCAACAGACTCGTGTGCCAACAGAAATCGACTACCAATTCGAACGCCATCTCCGCCCAACTTAATCGTCGCCGCCAAGCCAGTGCCAGTACTCACGCCACCTGCCGCGAGCACAGGCACGTTGGTGAATTGACAGACGGCCTCCAGAAGTTCTTGCACGGGCTGCGTACCCCTGACATGTCCGCCCGCTTCGACACCTTGGGCAATCAAAAAATCGCATCCCACATCGACCGCTGCTTTGGCTTCATCAACCGATCCTACCTGCCAAGAAACCAGCGCGTTGTGCTGATGCGCCCTCGCGACAAGATTGGCGTCCGGTTCGCCAAAAAAGAACTCAACGACATCGGCAAGTGCCGATCCTGCTTCAACGTCAGCCTCGTTAACAAAAGGCACCAAAAAATTCAAACCGACCTTGCCAGACGTCAGTCCGCGGATGCTCTGGAATGCGCTGACTATCGCGGCTTCGTTTAGCTGCACAGCTGCGATCATGCCAAGACCACCAGCATTTGAGACAGCAGCTACCAGCTCGGGGGATGTCATTCCTCCCATACCGGCAAGCTGTACCGGAGTCGTGCAACCAACTAACTCGGTGAATCGCGTCGTTAGCATTTTGTCGCGCTCACTTATGAAATACGGGTGGCCGCTTTTCCATAAATGCAGATATCGCTTCTTTAGACTCACCATCCCCCGAACTCGAGATTAAGTGTTCAGCCTCGAGCACTAAACTTTCGCGCAAGCCTTGGTCCATGCCACTGTTAAGGTTGACCTTCATGCGTCCGAGTGTATTTGTTGGGCCATTCGCGACGCTCGCAGCAAACTCTTGGGCGTCTGCGCGGAAGGTATCCTGCGGGAAAACCCGGTTAAAGATACCCAGCCGCTGTGCCTCTTCGGCATAAACACGGTCTGCGGTGTAATAGAGTTCTCGCGCCTTGGCGAGACCGATCAGCCGCGGTAGGAACCAGCTGGCACCGTAGTCCCCCGACAACCCGATATTTTTAAATGCCGTCGTGATGAACGCGTTATCAGAGGCAATGCGCAGATCACACGAGAGCGCTATCGACAGACCCGCTCCTGCAGCCACTCCCGGCAGTGCCGCGATGGTTACCTTGGACAACTCGTGTATCCGCAGAGTTAATGTCGCTTGTTTGTGGACGAGCTCGGCGACACGCTCACGAGGCGTTGGCGGCGGACCTTGCGGTTTTGCACCGCTACCCATGCCACTAACGTCACCGCCCGAACAGAAAGCATCGCCAGAACCGGTGATCATTACGCAGCCGACCCGATCATCGTCATCAAGAGTGAGCACCGTCTTTCTAAGCGCTGGCGTCAAAATGTCGCCGAGCGCATTCTTCTTGGCTGGTTTGTTAAGCGTAATAACACCAACGCGATCCTCGATGTAACACAGGAGTTCATCCGTGCCTGTATCGATCTCTATCTTTTTTGCTTCATTACTCACGATACCTCTCCCCTTTACTCGCCCGTGAACTGCGCATCACGCTTTTCGATGAACGATTGCATGCCCTCTTTCGCATCTGCCGACCCCAGTGTCCTCTCCCGCATAGCAGGTATCTCATCAAATGCCGCTCGTTCACCTTTTTGGAGGTAAACAAAGGCAGCTCTTTTGATTTCTTGCACGGCAAGCGGCGCACATTCTGCGATTTCAGATGCAATCGTTCGTGCCCTATCTACTTGATCACCAACCGGTACGACTTCTTGCACAAAGCCGAGTTCTAACGCTCGAGCCGCATCAAATTCATCTGCCCGAAGCAGGTGATACATCGCATTCCCCCACCCAGCCCGCTGCACATAACGGACATGGGCACCACCAAATACGGCTAGCCCGCGTTTTGGTTCCAGTTGTCGGAATCTACAGTTTTCTGCAGCGATGACTATGTCGACGCCAAGCATCATCTCAATCCCAATGGTGAAGGTGACACCCTGCACTGCCATTACGACCGGTTTAGTACAGCGTCTGCGCATGGCGAACGCATCGATCTGATCCTCGCCGCTTGTTCTTGATTCTGCATTTGGACCGAAGAACTTAGGCATATCTAGTCCGGCAGTGGTGTGTTCACCAGCAAAGGCGATGACACCGACCCAAAGCTCAGGGTCATTGTCTAGCTCACCCATAGCGTCTGCTAACTGATCAAAAAGACTAGGCGTAAAGCCGTTCATCTTGTCGGCCCGATCGACAGTCATCACAAAGACATGGCCTTCCCGTTCTGTCGTTACAACACCATCTTCATTACTCATTAGGCGACATTTCCTTCACTAGCGCTTCACACCCAGTCCCATTCAGAATGGCATCAACTCGCACGCGGTCGTCATCGCTGAGGCGAGCGTATTCAATCCGCAACCATTGCAGACACTTTCCTTGATACGGAAAAGGCTCCTGTACCCAGGGCTTACCCTCGACTTCGGTCTCAGCCGAGTCGGCGCCCGTTTCCAACGCCTGCGCGTTCGCCAACATCACCGGCACGTAGGTGCGACCAAGCTCGCTGAGAATTACTTTGAGCGTATCCGGCACCGCGTCGGCTTGGATGAAGCCGTCAGGCTCAGGTTCCCAACCTGAATGGTCTTCCATCTTACTCACCCACGCATGAATCCTTGGGTAATCCGCAATCGCAACCTGGGAGGGCGTCGGGTCAAATTGGGTGAGCTGCGTCAGCTGCCCAAAACAGCCAAAGTCCGCAGATCCAGGTCGTTGACCCATTATAAATGGGTGATTTTTCAAATGGTTATTCAGACAGTCTAGAAACCGCTTGTAGGAATCTTCAATAACAACGGCTGTCGTATCGTTGGAGCCGACCACATAGAGACGAGAAATCTGTCGATCAGCAAAGACCTGCTTCATCGTCCTGAGCTGATCATCTGGCGCGGTGACGTCACCATAATGAGGTAACACACTACCGGCCATATCGATGTCGGCGTCGTAGTACCAACGATAGTGGAACATCGCCTTGGTCAGCCACTCATCTCCATAGTCCTCCAACAAGAAGTCGATGAACGCGATCACCGGATCTGTCGGTATGACTGAGCGACCGGGATACTCTTGCTCGAGTCTGCGGATAATCGGAGAGCTATCTACTTCAGCAGACAGCTCTCCCTGAGCATCGCGAAAGTAGAAGATCGGGACAAGCTGTACTTTCGGTTTGGGCAAGTCGTCTTCAACACCATGACCGCCTTGTACATAGCGATAGGGAATACGACGGTAGCGAAGGACAGCCAGCATTTTGCGCGTATAAGGAGAACCCGGCGAACCTTTCACCGGCAACAAATCTTGATCCATTGATGACACCATAGTCCGATATTTCAACGGACTATAGCGTCATCCAGCGCTACCTGTCAGGTGCTGGCGCGCCCAAACTCATAAGGCTCAAGCGATTCTTGGGCTTCGACGCGGTACTTATGCCAACGGCCACCACCGTAGTAGGCGAGACTTCCTGGCTCTGCTTCGCCGTGTCCGTTGTAGTAGGTGATGCAGTCACGTAGCGGTGCAGTCGCAATATCCGCCTGCTTACAGTGTTCGGCGTAGCGCTCCTCAGGCTCCTTTTTAACGTCAACCACATCCACGCCCTGTTCGCGCAATGTTTCCAACAACCAAACGATGTAATCGCCGTGCTGCTCGATTGCATTTGTGAAATTAAAGCTGCCACCGCCCCCTTGAGGTCCGCTGACGATCAAAAGGTTCGGAAAACCTTGGCTATGCAATCCTAGGAACGTCTTAGTGCCCTCTTCCTGCCACTTTTCACGCAAAGTACGACCACCACGGCCTTTGATCATGTTAAATGTCGATGTGGCCATCCACTGAAAACCAGTCGCATAGATCAGCACATCAAGGTCGTACTGCACACCTTCATGAACAACACCTTGCTCATTGATCTCAGACACACCGACAGGTGCGGTGTCGACTAGGTGCACGTTGGGCTTATTAAACGTTGGCAAGAACTCGTCATGGAAAGTCGGCCGCTTACAACCGTATGGATAATATGGCTTGAGCGCTGCCGCAGTCTGAGGGTCTTCAACGATCGCATCCACGCGAGCGCGGATTTGCTCCATGATTCGAAAGTTTGAATCGAGCTGTTTTTGGATCATCTCTTCCGGGGTCAGCTCGCGGTCATATTCTTTGCGTTCTTTAAAGTCAGCGACTTTGCCAGACAGATAGTCATCGTTAGCTTGAATCGCGCTTCGACCGGTCGAGATCTTGGCGAATCGAGCGCGACGCTTCTTCGCCCAATTCTCTTCCAGAGCCCACTGCTCCCGCTCATCATCAGTGGTCTCGCGTTGGTCGCGCACATCAATCGATGAAGGGGTACGTTGAAACACATAAAGGTCGTCCACCACTTTCGCAATTTCAGGAATGACCTGGACGGCAGTGGCGCCAGTTCCGATGATGCCAACTCTTTTTCCAGTCAGGTCGATGTTGTAATCCCATCGAGAGGTGTGGAAAGAATCACCCTGGTATTTTTCCATGCCTTTGATCTTGGCAAGCTGGGGCGTGGTCAAAATACCATTCGCGAGAATGACATAACGCGCCTTCATCGCGTCACCCCGATCTGTATGCACGGTCCACCTTGAGGCGTCTTCGTCCCACTCAGTTCGATCTACGGTCGTGTGAAACAGGCAGTGATCATAGAAACCAAACTTTTCCGCCATGCTCTGGCAGTACTCCATGATTTCAAAGCCCGATGCAAACTTCATAGACGGCACATACCCCATCTCTTCGAGGAGGGGTAGATAGCTGTACGCTTCTACATCGCACGCAATCCCTGGGTAGCGATTCCAATACCAAGTCCCGCCGACATCACCACCTTTTTCACAGAATCTGACGTCTGCAAAGCCCGCGTTCTTGAGTTTGTGCCAGAGCAATAAGCCCGCAAATCCAGCTCCGACGACAAGAATTTCGCATTCATCATCCAAGGCATCACGTTCGATAGGATCACCGGAGTACACATCCTCCAAGTAGCGCGAGAACTCCCCGTCCATCGACATATAGTCCGCCGCACCGCGACGCGACTCTTTGAAATCACGATAGGTTGCTTGCTCATTGGCGTTAAAGACTGCACCGGCAGGCTGCTCGGGTAGTGTCTTTAGTGACTGATCATCAATGGTGCCGTAGCCTTTACCGACAATCTTGTCGGTCGCTTGCGCAGCTCGGGTGTTAAATACTTTTAGGCCAGTTGCTGGATCTATCGAAACCGCCATGTCTCTCCCTCAAACAGTTTTCGCATACAAGCCCAACAGTATACGCGATCTGTCTGAAGCGATTCTAGGCGGCGATGTTGCTTGGCGCTGTGGCCGTATCCTCAGGTTCACGCACTGGCATGATCAACTTTTGCCAAAGGCTGGGTTCAGTGGGTCCGGTGCCCGTGTCGACCGTTTCTGCATCCGCAAAAGTACCGAAAATCCGATCCCAAATGATCGCAGAACAGCCGTAGTTTGTATTGCTCTCCTCAAGAATAGAGGAGTGATGATGCACGTGGTAGCGGTTGGTTGTGAACAACCAGCCAACGACGTTCGCATTCATCCGCAGATTTGTGTGCGCGATCGTCGCTTGAGTGACGGAAAACACCGCAGCACCAGCGGCAGCTATACCTACACCAAAGAAAAGTTCGACCAAGGCGCTCGGTAAAGCAATGAAGAATAGCTCCAAGGGATGATTCGCACCGAAGTTGATCGCGCCAAGGTGCTTGAACGAATAATGCGCACCGTGGCCGGAGACTCGCCAAACGACACCCCACCGATGCTCGGCTCGATGCATCCAATACCAAATGAATTCACTCAGAAAAAAGACCATAAAGACCTGGACGAGCAACGGCCATTCATGAGGCCAAATATCGGCCCCCAACGATTCCCTCAAGTCTGACAGTGGTTGCCGCAAAGTTGAATCGTATAAGCCAACAACAATCCCTGCCCCCACAGTCAGTATGACGACCAGCACAATATTGCGACTCTTCTCTCGCCACCGTTGCACCCAATCGGGTCGCGCCGGGCGCCAATGCTCGAGAACGCCAAGGATTACATTGACTGCCAAGATAGACAGGACATAGCCGTTCGGAAAGTCTTGGTTGAAATACCAAAACACCAAAACCCCGCCTGCTAGCAATGGCTGCAAGGCGTAGAAAATTGTTCGATCGGTAAAGCCATCCGGTAGTCGGGACATAGCAACTCACGAATCCAGTAGCGTGATACTGGCGCAATGAAATGATCTATGATCACGCCACATAACGCCAAAGAGGGCTAGACCCGAATGCGAACCATCCTCGTGCTTGTGCTACTTGTCAGTGCCTGCTCCCCAGCCACTACGGAGAGAGACGTCTCAGATGTTGATGGCGCAGACATGTCCGAAAGAGTCGAAGCAGACTTTTCTAACGGCTCTACCGCATTAGGCGAAGCGTTCATCGACGCGTTTTACTCTTGGGATGCACCGCAACTTAGACAAACCGTCGCGACCGCAAGTCACGAAGACATCGAGCGCGTGCTCTATTACCAAGGCTGGGCGATAGGCGCGAACTACGCCATCCAAACCCGCCGGTCTTGTGAACGCGATCAGAACACCCTCACCTGCGCGATCACGGTTACGGACGATTTCGGCAGGGCGATGGGCTACACCGCGACAGACACATTCACTTTAGTCCTCGAGGACGAAGCGATCACCAATGTCGCCTTTGAGGGAGACGACCCACCAATATTCAGTGAACTGCAAGCGTGGATCGGTGAAGAACAACCCGAGATTTACACCGGACCCTGCAAAGATTTATTCGCCGGTGGTACAACTCCTGGCGATTGTGCACGCGCGGTCGCCACCGCCGCCCAAGCCTTCATGAATCTTCGAAAATAATCTTCGAAAGTTTAGAAAGTAGACACACACAAAACGGCGCCTACACGCGGAAGCTATCACCTAGCTTCTCAATCACCATCCTCCTACCTAGTTCCAAGCTGAGTACGGACGCGATTTGAAGCCTAGGAAAGTGTGTGTCCTTAACCGGATGAGCAAGAACCGTCGATAGAGCGTTGTCGGCGCCAAAATCGAGGACAATCTCGCACACATTTTGTAAGCCGGAAATTGTGTGTGTCCTCTCCTGGGCAGTACTTGTACGCTTGGTGTTTTGACCCGGGGAAGGGACTGTGTCTACTTATAAGCACATAGCGATGGAGATGGCTCGGTATAACAAATGGCAAAATTCCATTGTTTTTGAGCTGTGTGGTGGGCTAGATCAGACCGAGCTTGATCTAGACCGCGGCGCATTTTTTGGCAGTCTGACTGCAACGCTGAATCACATCCTGTACACCGATCACGTGTTGCTGGAGTACATCCACAACGGTGAGCCACCATCGTCTTTCAAGCCAAAGACAATCGTGCACGGAAAGTTCAGTGATTTATGGAAGGCGCGACAGAATTTGGATGAGGCGATCATCCAACTCATGGATGAGGCTACCGAAGCTTGGTTAGATGAGACCTTTAGCTTCCACAGCGATGATAAGGGAGCAATTCGAACTCGGCCCCGCGCGCTCATGATCAGCCAGATGTTTAACCATCAGACCCATCATCGATCCCAAGCGACGTATATGCTGCACCAACTTGGTTTCGACTACGGCTCGACCGACATGCCCTTTAATCCACTCTCACAGACTTAGATGATCCCACGCGATGCTAGGTCACTGAGATCATCCGCATTCTTGCCAAGCAGTGAGCTGTAGATCTCCGCATTGTGCGCACCGAGCTTTGGACCAGTCCACTCCACGCCACCTGGGGTCGCCGAGAGCTTGGGGATCACACCAGGCATCGTGATCGCTCCTTGATCCTCGTCCTCAACCGCAATCAAGCTCTCTCGAGCTCGGTAGTGTGGGTCTTCAACTATATCCTCAGCTCGATATATGCCACCGACTGGCACGCCAGCTTCGACCAACTCATTCTCAACCTCGTCGAACGTATGGGACTTGATCCAGTCGGCGACTAGCGTCTCTAGCTCGTCCGCGCACTTGATTCGATCTCGGCTCTTTAGGAATCGCTCGTCCTCGGCAAGTTCGACGCCACCCATAATCTTGGCGAGTCGTTGCCAAACATTGTCGCCGCCCGCTGCGATCTGCACATACCGACCATCGCTGGTCTCAAACGTCCCGGCCGGGGCAAAGCCTGGGTTGCGATTACCGATCCGTTCCCGGTTCTGGCCATTTTTCTCCCAGCCTGCGACCAAGCTTGCCGTAATCCGGAATGGTGCCTCGTACAACGCGAGGTCAATCATCTGTCCCTCGCCACCGTTAGCATCTCGCTCATAGAGGGCCAACATCGCGGCGTACGCCCCGAAAGTGGCGGTGTTGTAGTCTGCTGTGGGGAACGCGGGTCGCACTGGATATCGATCCGGGAATCCTGTCGGATACATATAGCCAGAAAAGCCAAGCGCGATTCGGTCATAGCCCGGGCGGTTTGAGTATGGTCCGGTTTGTCCGTAACCCGAGACTCGCACCATAATCAGTCGAGGGTTGATGGTTTTGAGCGCCTCCCAACCAAGACCCCACTTTTCCAAGGTCCCGGGTGTGAAATTCTCAATAAGGACATCCGCGTGCTCGACCAAAGATCGCAAGATCTCCTGCCCTTCCGCGACACGCAAGTTGAGCGTAATTGATTTCTTGTTGCGAGCATCAATCAACCAGTGCAGTGGATTGCCTGCCTCGCCGTCCTTGGGTGTGCCGCGCAAGGCATCACCAGTTCCTGGCTGCTCAACCTCGATAATTTCTGCACCGAAGTCACCAAGAAGTGTGGCACCCCACGGCCCGGCCAACAATGTACCGATATCGAGCACCCTAATTTTATCCAATGGCTTGTTCATGAGCCTCCCCATTTTTTTTCAGCAATACATTGAAACCACGAACACCCAACTCCTCGTCATCGAGGTCTCTGAATTCCGGTGCCATCTTGTTTCTAGGTATAGGCAAATTCAAAAATCGATCACTGCACACCTCGACGATCGAAAACCCTGCATCGCCCATCCGTCGCAATATCTCAGCCCGACGCAGCCGATTGGTGTAGAAACCAGAGTTAGCCCACCAATCCCGTTCCCAAAACTCTGTAGAGAACCGAAGGTTGTGCAGTGAATGATCCAGGTGATCCTGCAGATCCACTCGATGGGAGGCTACACTCCCAACCTTCATCACTCGATGTAACTCAACCAAGGTGTCGTCAAATTCACCAACCCGTACGTGCTCGAGCACTGCTTGTGACCAAACGAAATCAACTGAGTTATCAGGAATATTCCGCAACGAAGCAAGCCCATCGACAAGATACTGCGCATTCATTTGGCTCAACATTTCATCGCTCGTCTGCACCCCATCGATGCTCGGGCAGTCCAGTCCAGCAGCGACCATCGCAGACACTTGGCGTCGGTAGACTTCGACCTCGACTTGGGCAAAAGAACCAGCGTCTACCAAGAATGTCTGGCTCGCACCGGCCCCCTTGGCCAACAGCGCACTCGTCAATGAATCACCTGGTCCCAGTTCCAGACACGTCATACCCGTCAACGAACTCAAACCAGACCTACTTAAATGGTCCTGAAATACCTCGAGGGCATAGTCAACATTTGCCATCTGACCGTGACGGAAAGCACCGAGACGCGCAAATAGAGAATAGGAAACGGGGATCCGAGAGAGGAGCAGCTTGGCGCAAATCTTCGCCCACCAAGGCACTCTAATTCGTGGCAAATTCGCGCACCAGACGATTCAGATATTCAAGCCCATCATAGAAACACTGCGCGTGAATTCGTTCGTTCTGTCCATGCGCACCGCTACCTGACCTTTCTGTAAAGATGCCTGATGTGCCGTAAACCGGGATACCGGCTTGACGAAAAAAGAGTCCATCCGTCGCACCTGTACTCATCGCGGGCACCACCGTCACGCCCGGCCACATGTCTTGAGTGACACGATAGATTGGGTCCATTACCTCTTCCGTTAAGGGAGACGCTGGACTGGACATCGCTACCTTTACCGGTGCGATCGATACCTCTGGGTCTGCCATCGCTTTGATCAATGCACCACGTATTTCTGTCATCGTCCGTCCTGGCATCATTCGGCAGTTAACAGTCGCTCGCGCAGTTTGCGGCAGCGCATTCTCAGCATGTCCACCAGCTAACTCTGTGGCGACACAGGTCGTACGTAACAATGAGTTGATTGAAGTATCGGTTGCAAGTAACTCGACAGCCTCAGCGTCAGACGGGGACAACATCACAGCATCGATGGCTGCAGCCCGGTCTGGCGACAAAGATGTTTTCATCTGGGTCAGCATAGAGCGCGTGACTTCGTTCATCTCTACCGGAAATTCTAAGGCTTCTATTGCGATCAACGCACGTGCAAGTTGATAGATCGCGTTGTCTTTGCGCGGGCGCGAACTATGCCCACCAGGATTTTTCACTTCCAGGGTAAAGCTCTGGTACACCTTCTCGGCAGCCTGGACCCCGTTGACCTGACGTTCACCATCTTCCATCACACCGCCACCGCCTTCATTTATCGCAAAAGCAGCATCAACCAGCTCACGATGATGGGCGAGTAAATACTGTACACCGTTGTCTGGTCCGCCTTCCTCATCCGCGGTCAACGCGATAATGATGTCGCGGTTAAAATTAACGTTCTCTTCTTTCCAGCGGATCAAATTGACAGCGTGAATCGCAACCTCATCCTTATCATCAGTGACTCCACGGCCATACCAAATGCCGTCAATCTCTGTCATCTCAAAAGGCGGATAGGTCCAATCATCAGGGTGCGCATTGACAACATCCATATGTGCTAGCAACAGGATCGGTGGCTTCTGTGGGTTGCGCGCGCGCAAGCGAGCCACCAGATTTCCTTTCTTAGGCGCTGACTCGATGACGTGTACATCTTCTTTAGGAAGTCCGGCAGCGAGGAGTCGATCTGCCAACAAGTTCGCCGCAGCCGTAGCATCACCAGTCGACTCCGTCGTGTCGATTGCTACCAGCTCTGACAACAGACCCTTCGCCATAACTTGATAGCGTTCGTCTGCAGCTTCGGCAAAGTGACAAACGCTTAACAGGATAACCAACAAAACAAAATTAGATTTCACAAACCTTCCTTTTCCGCACAAGCTACACAGTACTCTGCGGTCGCATCGATTTCTAACCGCTTAGGATCCATGTCATCCGCACAATTTAGACAGTAGCCATACTCATCTTCGTCTATCCGTTGCAAGGCTTTGGCAATTGCGACCATCCGCTGTTGGCGACGACGCCTCACATCTTGCGCCAGCGCTTGCACCTGCATTGCGTCCATACGGCTTAGACGCCCGACTGCCGTCTGGTCGAGCTTAACTGGCTTATGATCATTCGTTTCTAACACCGCAACTATTTCAGCTCGCTCGGTTAACAACTTTCTCCGTGCTTGCTCCATTGCACCGCTCAGCCGAGCTCGAAACCCTTGTAACCCTCTGCAGCGATCGCAGCACAGTGATCTCGATAGGCTCCAACACCACCAACATAAGGCATGAAGACGCGCGGCTTGCCTGGAATGTTGACACCGAGATACCACGACGCACAGCTCGGGGTCGTTAACATTGTCCCGTCCGCTACCTCGTTAACATGTTTAACCCAGGCATCCTCCGAACCCTCTTTCGCTTCGATCGTCTGCAACTCGTTTGCTCGCAAGTACTCAAGACCATCCGCTATCCAGTCGCAGTGCTGTTCAATCGAACAGATCATATTGGACAATACGGAAGGGCTCCCCGGACCGGTCACGGTAAACATGTTCGGAAAACCAGCCACTTGCAGACCCAAGTAACTTCTTGGCCCATCTTGCCATTTCTCTTTGAGGGCTAAACCATCGCGGCCGCGTATGTCTACTGCTGTTAGCGCACCTGTCATGGCATCGAACCCGGTGGCATAGACTAGAACATCTAAATCATATTGTTGGGCTGTGGTTTGTATGCCAGCTTGGTTTATGTTTTGCAGCGCTTCTTTACGCAGATCGACAAGACAGACATTGTCCTGATTGAATGCTTCGTAGTAACCAATATCGATCACTTGCCGCTTGCAGCCAATTGGATAACCCAGAGGTAGTAAACTCTCAGCCGCATCTTCGTCTTCAACCACCTCTCGAATGTATTCTCTATATAGTTCACACGCGATTTCATTCGCTTCGAGATCTACCATCACGTCCGGATATCGCCGTATCGAAGGAAGCCCTTCTTCCGCCAGTCGCTCACGACGCTCAGCATCGGAGAGATCTTTGATGTTGACGTCAGCAATATCCTGTAAGCGCCCCATCACACCATATAAAGCCATTCCCGCCATGGAACTGCGTTGCATCTCGCGTATATCGGCATACCGAGTCTTGATATCTTGGCGAAACTCATCTGTTAGTTCGTGATTGCCCGCAGGAAAGGTGTAAACCGGTGTGCGTTGAAAGACATACAGCGTCTCCGCTGTTTGAGCAATCTCTGGTATCGATTGAACTGCAGAGCTGCCAGTCCCGACAATGCCAACCTTTAGACCAGAAAAATCCACAGGCTCGTGCGGCCACAACCCTGTGTGGATCACGCGACCTTGATAGTCATCACGACCAGGAATATCGGGCCAATTTGGAACAGACAAACACCCCGTTGCCATAACCAAAAAACGGCTAGCAAATTCTTCGCCAGACGCTGCAACGACCTTCCAGAAACTACCGTCCTCTTGGTATTCGGCAGACACAACGGCGGTGTTGAATCGAATATCTTCGCGCAGGTCATAGCGATCAGCAACATGGTTGGCATAACCCAGTATTTCTGGTTGCGCAGCCATTAACTCCTGCCAATCCCACGACTGCTCCAACTCGTCATCGAAGCTATAGGAATATTCAATCGTTGGGATGTCGCAACGCGCGCCTGGGTATCTGTTCCAATACCAGGTGCCACCAACATCATCACCTTGCTCTAGAACCGTGTAAGTCATACCTAGCTCACGCAACTTGATGATGAGATACATCCCAGAAAAGCCAGCACCAACCACGACAACATCAAGCATTTTTGTCTGATCACTCACGCTTGCTTAACCTCAGCCTTCACCTTCGGCACCACCTCTGTAAATAATTTTTCTAAGCTGTGCGACATTTGCTCAGCGCGCAAACCAGGCGGCACGGCCATAGTGACAATGTCAGTCATGCCGAACTTCTTAATAAAGGACGCCATCTCCTCTACGCAGTGATCCACATCGCCGACAATCCAGGTCTGCGGCACCGGTTCACCGCGTCCCCCAAAACCTTCACCACTCTCTTTGAAGAAGCGGCTGTAGAGCTCCATGCGGTATCTTTCCGCCGCCCGAACCATTGGCCAATCACGCTCCTTATCATCTGTGACAAGAATGCTACGGATGATTCCAACGCGTTTATCGCTTGTCTTACGACCAGTCGCTTCAAGCTCTTTAACCCATGGATCGAAGGAACCAGCCTTCAAACCCTGTGGTAAGAAGTTCGTGTTGTACTTCGCGGCGCGCAAGGCACCCGCCTCAGACATTGCGGCTATCCATAAGGGCGGCCCTCCCTCTTGGACATACCCTGGCGTGATTTGTACATCCTCAAATTGCCAACGTTTGCCCGAATAACTGAACTTTTCTCCAGTAAAGCAGCGCTGTAGAACTTCGATTCCTTCGTTCATCAGGGAGACCCTGTTCTTCACTGGAAAACCGAATCCTCTAAACTCGTGCGGCGCGTAACCCATACCTAGACCCACCTCGACGCGCCCGCCAGACAGATTGTCGAGTACCGCCAGATCCTCGGCGAGCCTAATCGGATGGTTAAAAGGCATGAGGCAAATGTCTGTACCGAAGCGGACATGACTAGTGACGCCAGACATCGCTCCCGCAACTGGTATCCAGCTTGGCAAGTAGCCATCATCTACAAAGTGGTGTTCTGTAAACCAAACCAAATCGCAGCCAATCGAATCAAGCCACCGCACCTGATTCATGATATCTGCGTACAGGGCCTGGTCGCTCACTCCTGAGTCGGGTGGGTTGCGAAAGTCATAGCTGACACCGATTCTGACGTCCGGCATTTATTTCTCCTTCTTAGCTGTAGGTGGAGTGGCTGGCATGGGTTTCTCGCACCAGTATTTGCTTTGCAAAACTTTTGTGTACGCGTTATACAGCTTTTATTCCACCGGACGCCACTGGAGACACCGTCATGGAAGCCATCGCAGCGCCGTTAATTCTTCTCGCTGATCTCTGGGCAATCGTGCGCACTGTGCGCAGCGACGCCGACACCAGCAAGAAAATCCTCTGGGTCGGAATCGTCCTTTTACTCCCGTTCATCGGGGTCGTCGCTTGGATCCTCTTCGGTCCAAGCTGAAGCACCTCAACACGAACCAGCTAGGTTAGCTGGGCAATGTTAGTGGTTCCACCACGCACGGTCGCTGAACGCACGTAAATCTAGTTCGTGTGTCCATACCGAACGATGCTGTTGGGCAATATGGAAGTAGGTGTCTGCAATCTTTTCCGGCAGCATCAGTCCATCGTTTTCCATGCCTCTGGTCTCTCGCAATTCTTGGAAGCGCTCTGCCCCAAGCATTTTGCCCAGTGTATCCGGTGCATCAACCGCACCATCAATTAGGATGTGCGCCACGTGAATACCTTGGGAGGCAAATTCGGCATTCAACGACTGGCACAACATACGACGCCCACCCATTGCCGCAGCATGGGAGTGTTGGCCTTTGTTACCGCGAACAGCAGCAGTGGCTGATGTGACCAGGATCGTGCCCTTACCGCGCTCAGCCATTTTTGGCGCGACCGACGACGCCACGCGAAATAGACCAAAACAGGCCATACGCCAGCCAAGCTCAAACGCTTTGTAACTCGTGCCAGCCAATGATCGATCACCGATCTGAGCCCCAAGGTTAAAGACGACGACCTCGATTGGGCCAATGTCCGCTTCCACAGCTTCAACCCGCTCTTCAATCGCACCCTCATCGATCGCATTAAGCAGATGGCCGCTCGCTTCATTGCCATCTTCATGGATCGCACCGACTAACCGGTTCAAACCTTCTTCGTCGCTACGACGACATAAGACAGAGTGGTACCCTTCGTGGGCGAAGCGACGCCCAACCGTACCGCCAATACCGGCGCCAGCGCCCATGACTAAACATACTGGTTTCATTTATGGTTTCCCCAACAGATAAGTGGCCCTAGCATAGCCGAAAGAGATGACAGAACAGAAACCAGTCCGTTACGACGCCTTCAAAGCCAAAGCAGAAAAACTGCTCGATTCACCCGTGCGTCTGCAGAAAATGCTCACACAAGCGACTCAGAAGCTCGCAGCTCAAGGCAGCGACGGTATCAAGGAGGCAAAGGACGACTTACAGACAGCTCTTGCTCTCATCAAAGCCTGGATCAGCGGCGACTATCGTGATGTCAGTAACAAAACCCTCGTCGCGGTTGTTGCCGCAGTGGTCTACTTCGTGGTGCCACTCGATGTTATTCCAGATTTTATCTTGGGCTGGGGCTTGATCGACGACATAGCCGTTGTAGGCTATGTATTCAGCCAGGTCCAAGAAGAGATAAACGCGTTCCGACAATGGCAGCGTGGTGACCCGCAAATAGGCGATCCACAAGTAGGCGAGCTACAGATAGGTGACCCACCACTCGAGGATGAGAAGTTGGGACTCGATGCTGCAGAATCAGATCCGGAGAATCCAGAGCGCTAGCGAAATTGTTCTTCTATCTGTACTTGCAACGCCGCCCGCATCTCCGCCGCTTGACCGAATAACCCTTCTCGCACGCTCGTAGCGCGATCAGTCAAAGCTGCTATTTCATCTGCACTCAAACCAGCGGCGGCCAGCAATTCGGCGTTCCCTTCGCCCAGCAGTGGCGGGTTACCTTTTGGCGAGCCCGGCGTCTCACTGAGAGTGACAAGATTACCCACGGTCTTTTTCAGACCAACACCCGGCACTTCAACGTCCGTGAAATAGTTATTCTGGATGCTTTGTGGATCTTCTAGCACTTCGTTGTAAGTGCGCACGCGCTCCCAAATAATTTCCGGTTGGCTACGCAGGAAAGCATCCCATTCCAACGCTGTCTTGGTTTTGAACCCTTCCGCCAGGCGAGTTCGAATCTGTTCGCTATCTAAATCTAAGAGACCTTCTCCTAAACGTTGACCGGGCATCTGCAACCGCGGATCAATCGCTAGGTCTGGCACGTCCGCAAACAGGCAAAGCGCGTCCCAAGCATCCAGATCCATACTGGTCGCGATTAGGATCGCGCCGCCATCACTGGTCTCATAGACTCCATAAGGACCTTGGATATTAGGATGATGACTGCCACCACGACTCAATTCGTGTTCCGTCATACTGACATGAGTCAATTCCCACTGCTGCAGCCACAATTGGGTACCGAGTGCACTTGTTTGTACTCGCTGTCCACCGGCCCCACGTTCGCGGGCCAAGAGCGCCGTCGTGATACCAAGCGCTAAATGCATGGCCCCGCCGGTATCACCAACAATCGCACCAGGGACATTTGGCTTACTGTCTGGCGACCCTGTCATGGAGACAAGTCCTCCGCGAGCAATCGCAGCACCATCGAGCATGGCTTTGTCGGCATCCTCTCCTTCAGGACCAAAGCCGTTAACAGATCCATAGACGAGGTCCGGGTACGCGGTATGAAGGCTGTCGTAATCAAGCCCAAGCTTTACAAGTGCAGGCTCCCGATAATTAGTAAAAAAGACATCCGCATCCGCTAGGAGCGCGTTCATTGCGCGCATACCTTCATCGGTCGTCAAATCCAGGCATACAGATCGCTTACCTCGATTGACCGCGACGAACTGGGCACCGAGCGTCCCTTCAGGCAGTGTGTTGTTCTTGTTTCGACCATACCGACTGGCATCTCCAACAGGCGGCTCCACCTTGATCACGTCCGCACCCATGTCCCGTAGATATAGTCCTGCCGCAGGACCCTGTACAGCAATGGCAAGTTCAACAACTTTGATTCCGCTCAGGGGCTCCATCGAGCACCTCTCTTCCCAACAAGATGAGTAGGAGGTTACGCAAGTTGCGCCACGATGACTACGTCGGTCTAATCTATGTGGCGCCGGTTTTCGGTGTTAAATGCTCGGGAACAGACGCTAGGCTGGCGGAGGTTCTACTCCAATGGAGGCCATAAACTCAGCACCTGTCATACGCGGATGATCACCAGCGAAGTTGTACCCAGATGGTTTTTCATCGATGTATATTTCCCCGGACATGGCGAATTGTTCAGGGTCATCAAAGGTACCTGTAGCCATGATGTACATGCCAGGTTCCTTCATGTGGTAGAAGAGACTGGTGCCACAATCGCTGCAAAAGCCACGTTCCGCCCACTCAGATGATTGATAACGCTTCAACTTGTCTTCACCTTTAAACTCAATACTGCCAACAGATGCCGCGAGCATTGGACCTCCCGTCCAGCCCCGACACATGGAACAATGGCAAGCATGAACATGCGGATCGACATCTTCCGCACTGTACGAAACTGAACCGCATAGACACTTTCCGGATGCACTCATGACACTGACTCCTGCTACTAATTGACCTCAGAATAGCCCCTCGTACCAGCAAAATCTCGCTTCCTGACGAACCCTACTGACAATGCTCTGTCACCAGTATAAATTGCACAGATGACAGAGTCGTCCTACCTAATCCCTACACTCACAACTGCGAGACTGAAGCTCGAACCTCTGTCTCTCGCGCACTCTCAAGGGATGTTTGAAATGTGGCGCGAGGACGCTGTGCAAGAATTTTCCGGTCCGGCTCAAGATGAAGGCGGCTTTCAGATCCATCTGCCTGCACGAACCCCAGCTGATAGCGACGGCTTGATCCGATTTTGGCTCAAAGCGGCGAAAGACGGATGGGGATTTCGATGGGCGATTCTACTAAGGGCTAACGAAGCGTTTGTTGGTCACATTGGGTTTAACGCTTTGGCAGCATGTTCTGAACTCGCCTATCACATGAATCCGGCCTACTGGGGACATGGATTTATGACAGAGGCCGCCTTGGTGGCGATTGACCGTCGTCGACAAGAAGGCGCTGACGAAATTGAGGCTTTTATCGAACCTAAAAATTCTGGATCCGTTGAGCTCGCGCTCCGTCTAGGGATGAATGCGACAGGTACTTTTTCTGAAGGGGCACAGAGATACCGCATGTCCCTTATCAATTCCTCTTTTAATTCCTCTATCAATTCCCCTATAAATTCCCTTACTCACGGCGAGGCGTAACAACGGTTCTAGAACCGCTCAAAATGTCATACGCTAAGACCAACAGCAATCAATCGTAAGCAAGGACAGAAATGGCAGACCGACTAACAGGCAAAGTGGCCCTTATTACAGGTGGCACCAGTGGTATTGGAGCCGCAACAGCAGAGCTGTTCGTGGCCGAAGGCGCCCAGGTTGCAATCGCTGGTCGTTCTGAAGAAAAAGGTCAGGCTTTGGCTGACGCCCTCGGCGACAAGGCAATCTACCTCAAGTGTGATGTCACCCAAGAAGCCGATATTGCCGCAACAGTCGCTGCCGCGAACGACGCATTCGGCCGCCTCGATATCTTGTTTAACAATGCCGGTGGACCCGTAGGTGCGCCCATCGACAAACTCAGCCAGGACCATATCGACTACGGGGTAAAATTATTGCTTTCAAGTGCAATTCTCGGCACGCGTTATGCGATCGAGCCGATGAAGGCCAGTGGTGGCGGTGTCATTATCAATAACTCAAGCGTTGCGGCGCTCCGTTATCGTCAGGGCGATATTCTCTATTCATCTTTGAAAGCTGGTGTCACACACTTCACGAAGATGGCTGGCATTGAGCTTGCACCACATAACATCCGAGTGAACTGCATCTCTCCAGGGGCAATCGCCACACCGATTTTTTACGGCGGCTCCGGTCGGGCGAACACCCTGACGGATGAGGAAAACGCGCAGAAGATGGAAAAGCTCAAGAGCAACCTCGCGAAAGCCGTACCACTCAAGCAAACAGGCCTAGCATCCGATATCGCCGAAGCCGCGCTTTACCTCTCGAGTGATGCGGGCCGCTTCGTAAATTGTCATGACCTCGTGGTCGACGCGGGCAGAACCTCTATGTTCTACGAGCCGAACGACTAGTAGGCTCCGCGAACCAAAACCAAGCGAGTAACGCTGCCCCGAACAGTATGCCGCCGTTCAGCACAAACGCGGCGGTGGGTGCGACATATTCATACAACACACCCCCGACGAGCGGACCGAGAGCAGCGCCCAGCCCTGCCGCCCCTTCCTGAAAGCCAATTATGCGGCCACGCGCTGCGTCGGGTGCTAAATCCGCAACCAAGGCACTGACTGCAGGACTTGCCATGGCCCAGCCAATAGAAAACAAGATATATGACGCCCCGACAAGCACAACACTCGGCCAGAACGGTAAAGCCATAGATACCGCTGCAGCGAAGGCAATACCAACCGCGATAATCGGTCCGCGGCCAAGACGATCCGACCATGCTCCTGAATAGCGCGGCAAAATCGCGAACACAATACCTGCTGGGAAAAATACCCCTGCGAGGACCATCATCGGTAGGTCGAATTTAGTCTTCAGATAAAGTAAGTAGATCGGTTCTATCAGCGCTGAGGCAAAGCCTGTTAGGAAAACGAGAATAAACACGCGCACTAGTTCGGGAGTGAATCTCCACTCAACACTCGTAGCGGGAACAACCTCTCGAGTTTCACCAACTTTGAAGAACGACCACACGAACGCCACAGCACTCAGCACCGCATAGCCTGCAAACGCTATCGGCCAGGCGTCCTGCAATGGCATAAATCCAAGCAACGTAAATCCGTAGAAAGCACCAACCATACTCCCTCGTACCGAGGTAGTTGTGAGGCGCCCCATTTCAACTCCACGGCTGCTCTCATCGTTCAAGTCCGCAACCATCGTGCGCGCCGTAACCCACATGAAGGAGGCACCAAGCCCTTGCAAGAAACGCGCGAAGTACAGACCGGCTACCCCTTCGGTGTTCGCAAATACAGACATTGCCGCGACGTAGAAGGCAAACGCAATAACGAAAAACCAACGCCGTCCTAACCGGTCGAGACCAATGCCAACCAATGGTCTCACTACCAGAATGGTGCCCATGAACACCGAGTAGGTGCCACCAATGACCACGGCATTCAAACCAATCTCATCGGCATAGATTGGCAACCCAAAGTTTAAAAAAACAAAAGCTGCCGACCCCAGGAAAACAGCCGGAAGGAAGGAATTGGACATGGTCGTTATGAACTGCCGTCTACATCAATGTCCCATGTCACACCAAAAAGCCCTTCAGGTATAGTCGCATGTGACGGAGGTGTTATATGGCAACGGTATTGGTAGTGGGCGCAAGTGGTCTGGTAGGCACCGCCGCGGCCAACTCATTCATAGCGGCGGGTTGGGACGTCATCGCGGCCTCGCGCCGATTTCCAGAACTTATCCAAGGTACGTTTACCCATGTCAGCTTAGATCTTCAGGACCAAGGCGCATGCCAGAGATTCGCATCTTCACGCAGCGATCTCACCCACGTTGTGTACACCGCAGTCTTCGAGTTACCTGGGCTCATCGCCGGGTGGTCTGATCCTGTACAAATAAAAACCAACGATCAGATGTTGCGTAACCTTATCGAACCCCTTGTCACGCACAACAACATCCAGCACATCACCTTGTTGCAGGGCACAAAGGCCTACGGCGGAGCCGTGCAACCCATGCGGGTGCCCGCGCGAGAGTCTCAGGCGAGAATCGAGCATCCCAATTTTTACTGGCTCCAGGAAGACTATTTGCGCGACAAATCCGTCTCAGCGCAGTTCACCCTAACCATCCTCAGACCCCAGCTCATTGTTGGTCCAAATCACGGCGTCGTGATGAATCTGCCGCCAGTGATCGGTGCCTACGCAGCACTGCGCCACGAAGCAGGAGAACTGTTTAGTTTTCCAGGAGGTGCAGACTGGGTTTGGGAAGCCGTGGATGCACGCTTGGTAGGAGACGCCTGTCTTTGGGCAGCCACAAACAAAGTATCCCACGGGGAGACCTACAACTTAACTAACGGCGAAGTATTCCTGTGGAGAGATATGTGGCCAGAGATCGCAAAGGCCTTAGGCGTTGAAATTGGTCCTGACGAGCCAACGGATATAGCTAAATACATGGAAGAAAAAGAAGAGGTTTGGGCGGAGTTAGTCCAGAAGTACGGCCTCGAGCCAACGACCCTAAAAGAAATCGTTGGCGAATCACATCACTATGCGAACCTGTGCTTTGGCTATGGATCGACTGTCTCACCGCCGCCAACCTACGTCAGCACCGTCAAGATCAAACAGGCTGGGTTTACTGAAACTTATGACAGCGAACTAAGTTTTTGTCATTGGCTGGGAGATCTGCAGGACCGCAAGATCATCCCAACGTTCTGACTAAAGATGCAGAGTTAGGCCGCCGCCTCGACTCGCGCTTCTGGCCACAGACGTAAGAAGTTCTCGCTATAAAACTTCGTCTTCACATCTTCACTCGCTGTTTCAAGTGTTCGCTCAAAACGACCGATCGGATCCTTGGTACCCTCAATGTGGGGGTAGTCACTTGAAAAGAGGTATAGATCTTCATTTGATTCATTGATCATCCGACCCACGTCTTCGTTTGGCATCGGCGTGAAGCCCATCTGGTGTGAGAGCTGTTCTGTTGGCGTGCGATCGAATCGAACGGACTCATCATTACGGGCAAAAATCCGGCAAACGTCGTCAAGGCGCCGGAGCATGCCTGGTACCCAGCCAGCACCTAACTCAACAGCTGCGCCATTTAGCTCAGGATGTCGATGGAAGACACCGTCGATGACCATCATGCTCAGAAACATTTCTGGTGCTTGATGCAGGACAGCCGCATCTTTCGTGCGCACATTTTCACCGCCACCCAACCAATCTTTGGACGCTTTGCGACCGTTGTTACCCCAAGACTTGTGTACCTGTAACGGCGCCCCACCAACATGCAAAACAAACGGCACACCAGCTTCGGCAAGGCGAGCCCAAAACGGATCAAAATCTATGTGTCCAGGGGCTCGGTCGATGGGCGATCTGTGCGGAATCCAGATCGCTTCCAAACCTTGATTAAGACACCACTCCAACTCTTTTATCGCGAGCTCTGGGTCATCCAATGCAACAGCACCGACGCCCATCAATCGATCATCGGGCTGGCAAAACTCAGACATGTGGCGATTGTGGCCGCGAGCGGCGCCATAGCGAATTTTCGGATCCGTCTTTGAGCTCGGGTGAAACGCAGTGACAAGGCTATGTGTTGCAAACACCAGCTGCTTTTTAAAGCCGAGCAAGTCCATCGCTTGGGTGCGATCTCCACTATTAAATGCACCAAGTGCTTGGATCTCCTTACTTTTCGCGATCAGCTCGTCACCCATAGCCAGCTGTGTGGCGACGTGTTCGTCGCTGTGCTTACCACCCTGCTCCATGATTACGGCCACTTCTTCATCCGTGACAATCGAAGCGCTATAACTCACTTCAGGTATATCGTCTCGCACATCCGGATCAGCATAGGAAGTGACGAAGTCGGGCAACTCCATCACGTGACTGTCCGCATCGTAATATGGACGATCATTGGGTGCATAAGCCATGGCTATACTCGTTCAATCTAATTGGATGCGTAACTTAACCCTTTTCCTTGCCCGAGACCAAGCGCCATAATCAGAGCGAATTAAGGTGAGGAATACTATGAGCAATCCATTCGATCTGTCCGGCCGTCTAGCTGTGGTTACCGGAGCTGGCAAAGGGATTGGCCGAGGCATCGCGTTACAGCTTGCTAATGCAGGTGCAGACGTCATTGTGAGCGCGCGGACCCAATCGGACTTAGAAGAAGTCGCCGCAGCCATCCAAGCGATCGGCCGACGGGCAACCCCCGTCGTTGCAGACGTCACCATTACAGAACAACTACAGATGGTAGCCGCGGCTGCCGACCGCCCTATCGACATCTGGGTTAACAATGCCGGTGGTCTACCCGACGCCACCCCCCGCTATCTCACCAAAACCGCAGAAGACCGTTGGGACGCTCAGATGGATCTAAACTTGAAAGCGGTATTCATCGCTACTCAAATTGCTGCGGAAAACATGGAGTCGGGTAGCATCATAAATATTTCCTCCAGCGCTTCGCGCGCGCGGGGATCGGTAAAGAACGGTCCTTATGCGGCTTCAAAAGCTGCCGTAAATAGCCTCACCGCGACCTTCGCCATCGAAATGGCACCAAAGATCCGCGTCAACGCTATCGCCCCTGGCCCTATTCCAACCGACAACTTCAACGAATCGACCAGCTTTCCAGAAGGCAAACCGGTCGAGAAAATTATCGGTGTTCCATTGGGTCGCTTAGGCACGCCAGACGACATCGGGCACGCCGTCGTCTACATGGCAAGCGATGCCGCCAGTTGGGTGACCGGACAATGTCTCTTTGTCACTGGCGGTCTTTAGATACCGCCGGATTCGCCAATCTCTGCCTCGGACGTCCGCCTTGGCAACGTCCACCTTGGCACCCTCCGCCTTGGCACCCTCCGCCATGGCAACTTTAGTCTAGGCCAGATCAAATAGCGGCGCCGCGTTGTCCCAAAAAATCTTACGCTTCGCTACATCGCTAATTGGCTGACTTTCCAGATCCGCCATACCTTGAGGCCAGGTCCCATCCGGATGCGGATAGTCCGTGTTAAAGGTTAGATAGTCTTCGCCTATAAGATCCACCGCTGCAGGCAGCGTCATCTCATCCCCCCGCGCGGCAACCAAGAAATTAGATTTAAAGTACTCAGTCGGACGTTTCTTCAGCAGCGGGTGCTCTGCCTTACCGGAGAAATCAAAGTGTTGCTCTTGGCGCTGTAACCAATACGGCAGCCACCCCGCATCTGCCTCGACGTGCACGATTTTCAGGTCAGGATGCTGTTCTATCACGCCAAACCAGATCAGTGACATCATCGCGACCATGGCCTCAAACGGATGGGCAATTATATGTCCGGCGGTATGGGTATCCATCCGCTCACCGTAGCTCGGCAGGTGGGGAGAGCCAGAATCGTGAATACAGATCGGCTTGCCCGATGCTTCTATCGCCGACCACAGTGGATCATATTCTTCGTGATAGAGGTTGCGACCGGATATCGGATTCGGCCGGAGATAGAAGCAAGCAGCACCTTTTTCAACCATACGACTCACTTCTTCAACCGCAAGATCAGGGGCTTGTACAGGCAACATTGCGGCCATCCGGAGTCGCTTCGAGTCGGCGCTACAGTATTCGAGACTCCAATCGTTGTAGGCTTGGCAACACGCCAATAGCAGTTCTGTGTCATGAAAAGGCTTGCCCAACAGCTGACCGCCGACTGTTGGGTAAATGACTTGTGCATCGACACCCTGTTCATCCATATCTTCCAGACGGCTGGCTGGATTGAAGCCTTGACTGCGCGAACGATCGAACCGTTCCATCGCCTTGCGGGATGCTGCCAAAAATTCTTCTGAATGCATCGGATAGGAGCCATCCTGCTTCGCGAGAGGTTCTCCTTCGCACATCATGCCTTGCTCGCCATTCCCCATATCGCTGATACCGGGTGCTCGGTCTTTGAAGTTGTCATCTATGTATCTAGCCCATATCGAAGGCGGCTCCATTTGGTGGGCGTCTGTATCTAGTACTTTGTATCCGTTGCGCATCATCATCCCCTCATTGCCTTGCTGAGATTTAACGACTAAACCCTCGCCATCGCAATCCCGCACGCCATACCCGAATAGATGCAGTTTTGCGTACCCTAACAACAAAGCAACACTCGGGGACGCAGCATGACGAAGGTCATTGTCTTGCCTGGATTGACTCTCAACAAAGTAACCGACGACGACATCGAACGCATACGTGCATCTGGAGGACCTGGAACTGAGGTTGTGGTGTGCAACTTCGCAGAAAACCCTGACCACGCGAAGCAGGAAGCCGCAGACGCAGATGTCATTCTTGGCATCGTGCCACCGGAGTTATTCGCAGCCGCACCGAAGTTAAGATGGGTACAGTCAATTTCTTCCGGGGTCGACTCTTTCATGTACCCCGAGTTCATTAATAACCCTGTCGTCTTGACGAGCGAGAAAGGATTGGTTGGTGAACATTTAGCCGATCATGGCTTTGGCTTGCTGCTGATGCTTACGCGCCAACTGGCGAGTGCAAGAGATCTCGGTCCAGATGCTTGGAATCATCGTCCTGCACTTAGGGCCCAAGAAATCGAACTTACTGGGGCAACGATGGCCATTATCGGCCTCGGCGGAACTGGTCGTGCCATGGCTCGGCGCGCGCTCGCTTTCGGCATGAACATAGTAGCAATTGACCGCGATACGGTCGCGCCCATGGACGGCGTGACGCTACACGTTAGGTCAGATCATCTCCATGAAATTCTGTCTCAGGCAGACGTCGTCTCTATCTGCTGTCCCTTAACCACAAAGACTGACAAGCTAATCAACGCGTCAACAATCGCGCAAATGAAAGAAGGTGCCCTTCTAATCAACGTTACCCGAGGCGAGGTCATTGATGAAGACGATGTTGTTGCTGCGCTCAAATCTGGACACATCAGGGGGGCCGGTCTCGATGTCGCCCCGCGAGAGCCTTTGCCACCCGACAGTGAACTGTGGACGCTAGAAAACGTCGTCATGACCCCACATACTGCGGGCGCTAGTCAATTTCGCGCTGGCAGGAATTTGGATCGATTTGTCGAGAACCTGCAAAAATTCGTGAACAATGAGCCCTTGGATGGGGTCATCGACAAAACACTTGGGTATTGACCCAAATATTGAGCAGAACGCAAACAACTCGAATCAAGAACAAGAATCAAAGGGAATCAACATGCGATTAGAAGGAAAAGTGGCAGCAATTACAGGCGCCGCAAGTGGTTTTGGCGAAGCGGCAGCACGTTTGTTCGTTGCGCAAGGCGCGAAGGTAGTCTTAGGAGACATTCAGGAAGACCGAGGTAGAGAGGTTGCTGACGAATTGGGCGATGTCGCTGTTTTCGTCAAGTGTAATGTCACTGAAGAAGATGATATCGCCAACCTGGTCGACACCGCAGTGAGCAGTTTTGGTCGCCTAGATATCATGTACAACAACGCTGGCATCGTGGGTGCGGTCGGTCCCATCGCGACAACACCTGCGGACGAGTGGAAGTTCACTGTCGATATTTTACTCAATGGCGTGTTCTACGGCTGCAAACACGCAGCTCGCGTGATGACTCCCCAGGGCTCAGGTTCGATTGTCAGCATGGCGAGCACCGCCGGTATCTTGGGCGGCTTGGGTCCGCACTGCTACACGGCGTGCAAACATGCCGTCGTCGGTTTAACCAAGGGTGTCGCGGCCGAACTGTGTCATCACAACATCCGCGTTAACTGTATTGCACCTGCGGGCATGGCAACCGCAATGGTCGCCAATGTCTCCACCGGCGATCACACACAACTCGATAAAACCAAAGAAATATTGGCCGCAAATTCCCCATTGAAAGGTCGACCTGGACTTGCTGAGGATGTCGCCAATGCCGCTCTATACCTTGCGAGCGATGAATCTGGTTATACAACCGGACACTGTCTGACGACCGATGCGGGCACGACAACCGGCGCGAGCACGAATCCGGTTGCGTTCGCGGAGTATCAGCCTCTGTTTCGTGAGGCGGGCAAGAAAGGCTTATAGAGAGGACGACAAAGATTCGCTAAGATCGACAACCCATAACGCACAGAGATATAACGTGGCAGAAGCGACCCAACATTCAAATGACGAGGCAGATACTGCCGAGCAGGAAGAAACCGTAGAACCCGGTTTAACCGGCATGTTGTTACGCGATATCGCAATAGCTTTCGCCGCACTCTCGCTCTGGGCTGCAGCTGATGCATGGTATCAAGTTACCGGACTGTGGTTCGCCCAGATGCTAGCCGTAGGGGACGCCTTGTTGGTCGGTCTGCTACTGGCAGCGTTATTCCACGAATGGGGACACTACTCTGGGGCACGCGCATCGGGCGCAACCGTCTGTCGCAAAGCACCAGAGGGATTTTCCCTCCTTCGTTTTGACTTCGACTACTCCGGCAATGATCACCGGCAATTTCATTGGATGACTTACGGCGGTCACATCCTCCATTGGTCGATACTATTATTGCTTGTGATTGCGTTGCCACTCGATTCGCTTAGTCGCATAGCACTTGTTGGCAGCGTCTTCGGCTTTGTAGTGTTTGCGACTTTCATCGAATACAACATCGTTAAAGATACTTGGGCAGGCGCAGATCCCGGCGAGCGATTGAGTCAGATCACGCCTAAAGATTTTCAACAAGCCACAATGATTGGTGGCTTGGGCGGATTATTCGCCATCGCTGCACTGGCATAAACTAGAGATGCTTTCCCGACTCCACCGCGATGCTGGACACGCACGTGGAGTCGAATTAGGACCCTACCCGCTCGAAGCGCTTGGCCAAGGTGCTGAATTCGCGATTCGAGAACGCGTTGCACCGCGCCAGACTCCGCACGCACCGGATGATTCAACTCTCGCGCAGACTGCAAGCTGGTATGCCAATCTTTTTCTAGATTGCGCACAACAGGAGTCGGCTCCAGAGTCTGAAGGCAGCACTGATCCTGTGATTCGGGCGAAAGAGGTCAAAGGTGCGGCGTATTACCTAGATGCCGCACACGTTGGCATCTGCAGGATCCCTGATTTCGCAACTGACGATGCACATTTCGTAGGCCGCTACGCGACCGTTATCCTCGTGGCGTACGGCCGTGATATAGGGACGCAAAACCTAGCCCATGAATGGATTGATGGCGCGAGCCATGCGATCGCTCAAATGCGTGGTCACGAAATCGGTGTATCCGTGATGGGACACATTCGCGCGTTGGGGTTCGAAGCCTCAATTCACACGGAAGGCAGCAACACAGTTAGCCTTGAAAGTTTGGCGTCACTTGCAGGCATCGTACAAATCAAGCATGGAGAAATCGAAAGTCCCTTCGTTGGCAAACAATTTTCTTTAGTCGCAATCAGCACAAACTACCAAATGGACTGCGACAAGCCTCTCGACCCAAGTACCACAGTTCCTCAATTGAAATACTGGCTGGGCATTAACGGTGCGGTAAGTGGTCGTGAGCGCAACCGGCGAGCCAAAAGACCCCCTCACTACAGCCGCTATCCGATGGAACAAGTGACCCGAGTCGATGTACCCACTACCAAAATCTACGCTGACGAAGTACCGCGCGTTCCTAAACGGGCAGAGTTTTTCATGCGTGCCAGGATGGGTGATCTAGGCGACAAAGCCCAACGAGAAGTACAGCGGTTTGCCTTTAAGCACCCGCTGACCAACGGCATGATGTACCCGCTTCGGGCCATGGTTCCGCACCAGGACGGGGATACCGAACAGGACACAGAGTCGAACCTCACCGATCCAGCGGTCAATACGGAAGCTATCAAAGCGCTTAGCTACCATTTAGGGGCAGATTTAACCGGCATCTGCGAAATACCACGCTATGCCTGGTATTCACACGGTCCAACCGGCGAGCCGTATGAGATGAAGCATCGCTATGCAGTCGTCATGCTGATCGATCAAGGTTACGACACCATGGAAGGTGCATCCGGCGACGATTGGATCTCAGGTTGCCAATCCATGCGTGGTTATATTCGAGGTGCAGAAATTGCAGGCGTCATGGCCGACTTCTTACGCAAACTAGGGCATGACTCCCGTCCGCAGACCAACGCCGATAGTCAGGTTTTACAGATTCCTTTGGTCTTACAAGCGGGTCTTGGCGAGTTGAGTCGAATCGGCGAGCTGGTACTAAACCCCTATGTTGGCCCACGCTTCAAGTCAGTTGTCTTAACCACCAATCTACCGCTTGTTCCTGACCAACCTATTGACTTTGGATTACAAGAATTTTGCGGTAACTGCTTAAAATGCGCGCGGGAATGCCCGGTTAATGCCATCCCCTTCGGCGACAAGGTCATGTTCAATGGCTACGAAATTTGGAAACCTGACGTCGAACGATGCACCCGCTATCGCGTTACCAACCCAAAAGGATCGGCATGCGGCCGCTGCATGAAAACTTGTCCGCTGAACAAGGTCGTCAGTTCCGATGGTGCGTTTATCCACCGAATTGGGACCTGGCTTGGTGTCAACGCTAGGCCACTGAAACGATTGCTTGTACCCATAGCGGTCAGGTGGGACGACAAGCTTGGTTATGGCACTCGCAACCCAATCAAGCGCTGGTGGCAAGATCTCGAAATCGTTGACGGCATCGCAAGAAAACCAAAAGCGACCAACGAACGGGATCTCGACGTCAACGCAGATACAAGTGGCGCTAAATCACCAGTCGGTTACTACCACGCCGCCGATAACCCACCACCAAACACCAAGGTCCCAGTCGTGGCCAACCACAAAGAGGCGATTGCGCGCGCCGCTTACGTAGAAACTCCAGCTCAAGCCGCCCAAAGGCACACCGTCGGGACAACCCCACCAGAGCACTACACACCAACACCATCGATTCCAGTAACAGATATAACGGATGAGTGATTTTTTACAGCTGGCTTGGCGTGCGGACGTACGTCAGCGAGCTCTAAAGGTTGCAGGGGTTGTAGGCACGATACTGGTCGCCATTAACCAGGGAGATGCAATTTTGGCTGGTAGCCTCAGCACCACTCAATTATTACAAATTGGACTCACGTACTGCGTGCCCTACTGTGTTTCGAGCTATTCAAGCGTCAAGGCCATCGGACCCTGACTAGGTAGCGCTAACGCCTTATTTTAACTCGCTGCGTTCAGAGGCGGATACATGCTAACTATGCCTACGGTTTCTTACGAGATGATGCTCTTCGCCTTCATACCGAGCGTTGCAGTTTTCATCTTTATGCGTTCTTGGTCACTCAATGTCGGCCAAGCGATGTGGGCAAACGCGCGCATGTTCATTCAACTAATTGCAGTTGGTTACGTGTTGACGTTCGTATTCGAAACCAACAACCCAATACTGGTCTGCGTGATCGTTGTTCTCATGATCGTGATCGCGACAGCCATCGCTATCCGCCCCCTAAAAGAAAAAAGCTCCCGCCGCTATCTGATCGCGCTCGCCGCTCTCGCGATCCCAGGCATGATTATTTTAGCGATCGTTACCCAACTCGTTGTTGATTTACCACGCTGGTTCGAACCACGCTTTGTCGTTCCCATCGCTGGTATGATCTTTGCCAATGCCATGAACACGGTAAGTCTTGCCGCGGAGCGATACGAAGCTGAACTTGGGCGTGCCCAACCCTACGAGCATGCCCGCAACATCGCCATGGACGCGGCAATGATTCCGCAGATCAACGCACTACTCGCAGTCGGTCTTGTCTCACTGCCCGGGATGATGACCGGCCAGATATTGTCCGGCGTTGAACCGCTTGTTGCCGTCAAATATCAAATCGTTGTCATGTGTATGATCTTTAGCTCCGCTGGGCTGGGCGCCATTGTCTATCTCATTGGTATGGCTTCCCAAGCAAAGAGACCGTCACCAGCCTCGACATAGAGACGGTCCAGAAACGGTCCAGAAACGGAGAAGAGACCGCCGACTAACAGCATCCAGGTCATGCGTTTATACTGGCCGTTCAACGCTCTTAGAAAACACCGGAACTTAAAATGTCTGCACCCATCGATCTGCCTAAAGTGCTTACGCCTGACCTCGAGGCATCACTCAACACTTTGGCGACAGCGACGCTCACCCATCAGCTCCATCAACGCGGTATTCGAACTACTTTCCTACCCGGGCTGAAACCACTGCAACCCGAACAACGTATGGTTGGTCGTGCCCGAACACTGCGCTATGTCGCCCTACGCGAAGATCAGCAGCGCACTTATCAATCTGGCATCAACGCACAGAAACGCCTGGTCGAATCTACTGAAGAAGGAGACGTTCTCGTCATGGAGGCGCGTGGTGTAGCTGAAGCAGCAACCATTGGCGATATTTTCGCTACACGCCACTTTGTGCTTGGCGGTCGCGGGATCGTCACTGACGGCGCATTACGTGACACGCCCGCAATCGCTGCAATCGGCAAACCCGTTTATCACTTCGCCTCGCACGGAGCCGTTTTAGGTCGCAAGCACATGCCGTTCTCGACAGACGAGCCGATCACTTGTGCCGGTGTTTTCGTGGTCCCTGGAGACGTCGTGGTAGGAGATGGCGAGGGTGTCGTTATCATTCCGATGGACCTAGTCGAAGAAGTCGTACAAGACGCACTCATTCAAGAAGAGAAAGAGGATTTCGCACTAGAGCGTGTTGCCGCAGGTGAACCCACGATCGGACTCTTCCCGCTTTCGAAGGAACGCACCCCAGACTTCGAAGCGTGGCGCGACGCAAGAAAATCTTAAGGACAACATATGAGCTCACGAAGAAGCATAGAAATTGAAGGGTTATCCCATCTGACGGCGATTCCAGTCGCCTCACGCATTGGTCCACTCCTTGTATCCTCCGTTGTCGCCCCTTTCAATCCAGGCACCCGCGACGTTCCTGACACCATCGAAGATCAGTACGCCAACATCTTCCGCCACGTTGGACTCATGCTCGAAGAAGCAGGTGCTAATTGGTCTCATATCGCCAAAATGGAATTTTGGACACCGACCGCCGATCGCGGCATCTTAGATCCGTTCTGGTTGGAAAAATTTCCAGATCCGAAGTCCCGTCCTGCACGCCATACGCACGTTGGGCAAGGGCAGTCAGCCAGGGCCTCGTTCATCGCATTTATCGAAGACTAACTTAAGACCTATTAAACTCGTGACCATATGTGTCGCGCGTGTAGTACTCAGATTGGTGCGTTGCCGGACGTCCCGCGTAACCAATTTCAATCTGCCACCCAGACGGTGTTGTGAAATAGAACGAAAACATATGATCGTTGGCGTGCTTACCTAGAGAGACTTGCACGGGATACTGGCTCGCTTGCACCAGTTCATGTGTCATGAAGACATCGTCTAGGTTATCCACTTCAATCATCAGGTGATTGATCCGTTTCTTGCTCGGCAAGCCAAAAGCGACCGTATGATCCCGCGAGTTACAGTGCATAAACAGTACATCCGCCACTCCACCGTCTGGCAACGGAAACTTGTATTCTACGCTCCCACGCATTCCCAACATACGATAAAACTCATAAGTCTGATCTAGGCCAGCGTGTTTCAGAATCATGTGGCCAGCACCACCATCGCCAGTAACAAATTTGCCAAACATTCGGCGGCTCGGATAGAAAGGTTTATGGGCATCGACTTGCGGGCCATGAAAAATCTCCAGCGGATTACCTGCTGGATCTTCCAACGTAACAAGATCCAGAACGCGTCTTTGCGCAGCCAATTCTTGGTTACCAGCTTCGAAAGGGACGTTGGCCGTTCTCAGCAGTCCCTGTATTTGCTCAAATTCATCTACTCCGGCAACTCTAAACCCTGCCGTTAGAAGGTCATCAGAGGCATCCTCCACCAGCTCAAAACGATGGTGATGGTCATCACTCCGAACAAACAGACTCCCCTCTTCCTCTTTGAACACCTCGAGACCAATCAATGTCTCAATCATCTCCTGCCACTCAGCCAGATCGGAGACCCCGAACCGCACGTAACCTAGTTCTGTGATGCCGCAGTCCATCTCACCTCCTCGTCACATCCCGTCATCGACACAAACGTAACCTCTCAGATTTAGCAATTAAGAGCTGGTCTCTAGCCCCAGTGACTCTCGCTCTGCCAAGCTCAGGACCATCGGTTCAACCAAGGGTTTACCATCGACAATGAACGGCGATGGTGATCCACGACCTTGTAGACCGTTGGCAATAAGGCGACCAACTATCTTCAGGAATAATTTGACTGGCGCAGTGGGATGCGCGCCCTCACACGGTGACGTCGCACAACGGCCATGTATCCTGGCCGATATCGGCGGAATTGATTTGAGGTCTTCATCAAGACACACCGTGGGTAAGCCGAGAAACGCGATTTTAGTACTCGCCATGGTATTACCAATCGGCGTTTTGCAGCAGTCTGTGTACCAGCGCCAAATCCCACTGTCAGACAAACGCATGCACCGGATCTCTTGCACGCCTTGCGAGAATGCGATTTGCGATGGCGTTACCTGGTAGATATCCGTACCCCCGTGCTCATCCAATATTTTGGCTTGGCCTAAGAACCTCGCAAACGCCTGACATGACGAACACATACACACCAATCGATTACCCGCAGGTGAGTCCTGTAGCGTCCCCTTTACTGCACCACACTCACACTTGATCTGTAACTGTTCTGCCACTGCCTAACTCGTAAAATCCAGTATCGCTCGGACAACTTTGTCCACTTCCTGATCGGGCAGTTCATGACCAACGCCTGGCATCGGCAGCAACTTTGCCTCAGGGATGCTTTCGGCAATGGCTTCACCATGATCAAAGGGCAAGATGGGGTCTTCAGTGCCGTGGATAACAAGTGTTGGTATTTGGATAGTCGTTAAGCGGTCGTGCCAGCGATCAGTCAAACCTACGACCAGCGCGTGGTTTTGGCTACTCGCGAAATTGTTAGCTCGGTCAATCTCACGCCCGAATAAGACTCGGCGGGACGCCTCATCGTATGGATAGGCGGATCCGGTTGTCACTCTGAACATTTCCAATCTATTCTCGAGTACGGCCGCCCGATCAGAGAAGTCCAAGCTTGCACCAGCACTTGCCGCCGCGATCACCGCTGGGCTAGGCGGTGAGAGGTTGTAGCGCGTTTCCTTGCCTGCCATTGCATCCGTCACGGCAGCCGGATCCGGTGAGGACATGATGGGAATAAGCGTCAAAGCCCTCTTCGCGTGATTGATTCCAACTAACTGGGTGATCATGCCACCCATCGAAGCACCGACGACGTGGGCGCGACCAATCTCATAGTGATCAAGCACAGCAACCGCATCGTCGGCCATATCCTGCATACTGTAGTTCGGCTCGCCAACAGGGCAACAGGTACTCCGCCCAACGTCACGATTGTCGAACCGAATCACGAAACGCCCACCTTCTACCAATGCGTCGCAGAAATTCTCTTCCCACATCAACATCGACGCGCTAGCACCCATAATTAGCAAGATCGCGGGATCTTTAGGGTTGCCAAAAGAATCGGTACAAATATCGATGCCATTGGCTGAAAACGTGTGTTCTTCCATACGAATATATCGCCACTTTGTCACAATCGACCACAATACTAGCAGACGAGATTGTAAGACGAGCACAGTTCCTACCTTAAAGTCTCCGTTGGTCCTACTTGACGATTCATAGTAGGCAGGAGAGTATTCGGGCTCAGTTTTTATCCATGGGGAGATGGGTATGCGCTTTACTCTGCCTGCTATTCTGGCGGCTAGTTCTTTAACTTTATTGTCTTTTGCTACCGAGCCTGCTCACGCTGAAGCTGCTGCCAACCAGTCTTCGTATCTCGAAGAAGTGGTCGTCACGGCTCGTCGTCGTGAGGAGGGTGTGCAAGATGTGCCGATCCCGATCTCGGCCCTTTCTTCCGATCAACTGCGCGAACGCGGGATCACGGAGATAAAGAACATCGAGCAGATAACCCCTAACCTTTCATTCCTGAATTCAGGCGTGAACAAGGGCACCGCGCAGATCTTTTTACGCGGTATCGGGCAAGTTAACTGGGGTCCAACCCAGGATCCCAAGGTGGGCACTTATATTGATGGTGTTTATCTCGGTCGTCCACAGGGTGGCGTTTTTGACCTTTTTGACATCGAACGGGTCGAAGTTTTGCGCGGTCCGCAAGGCACCTTGTTCGGTCGTAACACGACAGCAGGGCTCATACAGGTCATCACTAAGGACCCGACTCACGACTTTGAGATGACTGTTCAAGCCGGTATCGGTAACGACGAGCAAGTCAACACGGACATCGTGATCAACGGATCTCTGATCGATGGCGTTCTCGCCGGTCGTTTGGCGATGCAAACGCGTCGTGACGACGGATTTATGAAGGACATGGCTGGGCGAGACTGGCATCAAACGGACTCGCAATCCGCCCGAGGTAAGTTGCTCTGGACACCCACAGACAAGATCGAAGTCTTGCTCGCCGGTGAACTATTTTTCGCGGATGAGACTGGTAGTCTCGGTCAGTGCGTCGGCGGCGTCCCAGGCGGTGGTACCGGCTTAAATTTCTTCACAGATGTTTTTGGCGTTTTGGACGATCTTGAATCGGCGTGTACTGAGAACAGCGATTTCTACCGATCCAACGACAACGATCCCAACGGCAGTAAAGTCACGACTCGAGGCCTGACTCTTGATGCCTCATGGGATCTCGAAAATGTGACCCTGCACTCGATATCTGCTTGGCGAACAATTGACGAGATCAACGAATCTTGGGGTTGGGCCAATGATTTCGTAGGCGGTCCTTCTGCATCGATCGAAGTTTTGGGTGATCAAAACTCTCCCTACGAGCAGTACTCACAAGAGTTTAGAGTCGAAGGTCTGGCAATGAATGAGCGCTTGGCTTGGACCGCAGGCGTGTACGGTTTCCGAGAAAGCGCGACTCAACGACTAAACGTACCCTTCTGGCGTGGGTTAGATACAGTGACTCCAGATCCCGCAGATGCACCGCTGTTCTTCGTTCCGGGTGCCGCTTTCGGCCCTCCATTTGATGCCTTCCCTCTTGTTGGTAATTTCGCACAGGTTACAGCCGGTGCGATTTCCCGGCGTCAAGAAACCCACGCAACCAACAAATCCTGGGCGGTCTTCGCTGAAGCCACTTACGACGTAACAGAAAAGTTAGCTGTTACTGCAGGCTGGCGATGGACCAAGGACACGCGCGAGTTTAAACGCTTCCAGTTCCAGACTGATGGGAGTTTCGATCCAGGCAACACCTGTCCAGGCAATCCAATTGACCCAGTTACAATGAGTGTCTTAAACGCGTCTTGCACGCAGTCATTAGACTACAACGAAGCGACGCCTCGGCTCATCGTCAACTACGACGTTAGCGATGATCTGATGATCTATGGCAGTTTCTCTCGCGGCTACAGCTCTGGTGGTATGAATGGTGACATTCGCATGCGCCCCTTCCAAACTGAAATATCTGACAACTGGGAAGCAGGTTTTAAATCCACTCTGTTTGACGGGCGTTTGAAGTTGAACATGACTGCGTTCCAAACTAACTACGAGAACCAGCAGATCACGGTGAGTCGTCTTGTCAACGGTCAGCCAACAGCAGACTTGATCAATGCTCAGGAAGCCACGATCGAAGGTATCGAGGCGGACCTCACATGGAGTCCCATCGAGAACTTATTCGTGACAGCATCAGCCGGTGTGATCCAGGGTGACTACGATGAGTTCACTACTGTTGATACGGAGTTCGATCCGGTTACGTTGGAAGAAGTTGAGTTCATAAACGACTTCTCCAATACTGAGTTCATTGGTGGTGCACCATATACCTACAGCATCAACGTCGCGAAATTGTTTAACCTCGACAACGGTGGCGCCGTCACGGTGAGTGGTGGTTGGTCTTACCGTGGCCGAATTTACAACACGTTGCGGCGTTTCCGTTCGTCTCGCCAGGGTAAATACGGTATCGCGGATGCGCGTATCGTGTGGGATCTTGGTAACGAGAAAACAACGATCGCACTTTGGGGCACTAATCTCGGTGGCCGGGAGTACTATCGTGCGGCCCTTGATCTGCCGAACGGAGTCGACTCTGACGGCAATGCAACAGGTCCAGATGGTCAGCCAATCGGACAGGATTTGGGCACTAATACGCTCTATCCCGCCGAGCCAAGACGTTACGGTCTAACCGTTACTCATCGACTAGGCGCTTAAGGCTAGTCGTCATAACTTAGATAAGCGTTCGGGGTATCCCGAACGCCTATCTGAGCCCTCAACGCATTACGAAGTACCAATACTCAATAAATTGTCTACGGGCGTGTAGAGCGCTTCCATATAGTCCATGTCTGCCTGATCGATCACGATTTCCGTAGAATCGACCAACTCATCTAGCTGTTCAATCTTCGAAACCCCAACGATAGGCGCCGTTACCTCAGCCTTGTTAATAAGCCAGGCCAATGCAATCTGCGCAGGTCGTTTACCGTATTTTTCTGCAACCTCAACCACTCGATCTGCCACTGGGAAAACGTGCTCACCGTGATAGAGACTCTCGGTTCGCTTCCGGTCCGCGCCCTGAGAACGGTTGGTACTCCCCCCTGCAAAGCCACCCTGGTAGGCGCCGGTCAATATGCCACGCGCCAAAGGCGACCAAGGCATCAACGCCACGCCGCTTTGTGCACAATAGGGATTCATTTCCCGTTCCTCTTCGCGGTAAACCAAGTTGTAGTGGTTTTGCATCGAGATAAACTTCGTCCAACCGTTGATTTCAGCCGTCATTTGCAACTCAGCGAACTGCCACGCAAACATTGACGACCCACCTAAGTAGAGCACCTTGCCTGCCTTGACCATGTCGTGCAGCGCTTCCATCGTCTCTTCTATTGGCGGTTTTGCCGCACTTGGAATTCCATGCGGATGCCTGTGTATGACGAGATGGTCGATGTAGTCCAGGCCAAGACGTTTGAGGCTGGCATCCACGCCTTCGATAACGTGTTTGCGGCTCAAACCACCAGAGTTAGCACCTCGACCCATCGGCATCGAGATCTTTGTGGCCAGAACAAACTCATCACGAGGTAAGAGCTCACGCAAAAGTGCACCGACCACCTCTTCCGACGCACCTTGTCCGTAGATATCTGCGCAATCAAAGTAGAACAGTCCCTTATCCAACGCTGCCTTGAAAATCGGCCGAGCCTGATCGATATCTAAAGTCCAATCACCCTGATGACCCCGGCCTGGAATACCAAAATTCATTGTGCCTAGGCATAGTTGCGAGGCACGGAGGCCACTTCTCCCCAATTGAACGGGCTTTAACATAGCGTTCCCTTACTCTTTAATAGACTATTACGTATAAAAACCAATGTTAGAGCTTGGGGCACCAAAGGGCCACGATTTGGCCAACGTTGTTTTGTCTCGTGCCACTTGAAGATAGAAAAGAGGGAATACATGTCTTTGGATATCTACCAGCCATCTGACCCATCACTCGCACCGGGTGAAGCACGGTGCCCAGGTCCGAGCGCACAAGACATCATCGCCCGTGATGGCGACCAACCCCCAGCGCCACTGCTGGCAAGCGCGTACGAGTACCTCGGCAATGACGACATTTCCTGGTCGCGATACACCTCCCAGGCTTTCCACGACCTAGAAATGGAAAAGATGTGGACCAAAACATGGCAATGGGCTTGTCGCGAAGAACACATACCAAATCCAGGCGACTACTACGTCTACGACATCGGTCCTTTCTCCGTGATCGTGATTCGCGGAGACGATGACCAGATTCGCGCGTTCGCCAATTCCTGCCCCCATCGAGGCATGCAGTTTTGTAACTCAGGCGAGCAAGGTAGCGGTAAACAATTTATTCGCTGTCCATTTCACGGCATGTCCTGGCATCTGGACGGCTCGTTACGTGAAATCCCTTGTCGTTGGGACTTTCCACACATCGACGAGCAGAACTTCAAATTGATAGAAGTGCCCAGTGACTCTTGGGGTGGGTTCGTTTTCATCAATCTCGATCGCGAAGCTCAAGCTTTGGAAGACTACTTGGAAGTCCTGCCTGAGCACTTCGCCAATTGGCCGCTAGAAGATCGCTACGTTGTGCTGCACACCGAAAAGGTTTTGCCCGGGAATTGGAAGATGTGCATGGAAGGTTTTATGGAAGCCTTCCATGTATTGGCTACGCATCCTGAAGGCCTGCGCGGTTCTAGCTGGGCGAATACGCAATACGATTTGTTTAGCCCCCACGTTTCCCGCTTTTTACAAAACCTATCCAGCGGCAATCCACATTTTGAGCGCGATTACACCGAACAGGAGCTGTTCGAATTTTTGGGTCACCCTGACGAAACTCTCCCGGAAGACAAAACCGCACGACAAGCACACGCAGACGGACTGCGTGAAAGCTTAGGCGCCGCGATGGATGTTGACCTGACCGGCGTATCGAACTCGGAATTGCTCGACAGCATCGAGTACCACGTTTTTCCCAATGCCTGCTTTTTCCCCGGCGTTGTTATCCCTCTTATCTACCGCTTCCGTCCGCTAGGCGTCGATAAGTGCATACACGACATCATGATGTTGCAGCCGATCCCCGAGAACGGCGAGCGGCCTGAACCGGCTCCCAGGGAGCGTCTTGCTATCGACGAGCCATACGTGTCACTTGAGTCTTTTAAAACTAATCGCTTGAGCTATGTGCTAGATCAAGACACTGACAATTTTGAGCGGCAATGGGCTGGCATCAACGCGTCATTGAAAGGGGCGCAAACTTTAGGCAACTATCAAGAAGCGCGTATTCGACATTTCCACAATACGCTTGATACCTATCTTTCGGCGTGAGACTCCAATGAGCCTTACAATCGAAGAAGTCATCGCCAAACAGGAAATTACCGACCTCGTAGGGCGCTATATGCGAGGTCTAGATCGACTAGACAAACCCCTCTTGCGCGCCACCTTCCATGACGATGCCACAACCGACTACGGTTTTTTCAAGGGTGGTCCCGATGAGTTTGTTGAGATGGCGTACAATGCGCTGAAAGAACATCTAGCCAATCACCATATGATCGGCCAGGTGAATGTAGAGGTGGATCTGCAAAACGATCGCGCCTTCGGTGAAGTCTATTTCCAAGCCTTTCATAGGATTGCGACCGACGGCGAAGAACGAGACCTATTTATCTCTGGACGGTACGTTGATCGGTACGAGCGACGGAACGACGAATGGAAGTTCGCATTTCGCAGCGAAGTCAACGACTGGGCGCGGAATGATCCCGCAACCGACGACTACTTCACGTCCAACCCAAAATCTTTGCGCGGCGGACGGCTCGATGACTTCTCTTATGATCGCGAAGAAGTCAGCAATCGATAGCTGAAGCAAAATTTATCATCACTAACTGGAGCTCAAGATGTACACGCTCTATATCGGCAACAAAAACTACTCTTCCTGGTCACTTCGGCCGTGGCTTCTACTCACAGAATTACAAATTCCATTTACCGAAGAACTCGTCCCTTTCGACGACGATTCAAGTTATGAAAAATTTAGGACTTTTTCTCCATCGGGATTAGTGCCCTGTCTGATAGACCGCGACGAAACCATCTGGGAATCTCTCGCCATCGTCGAATATCTGGCAGAACGCCACTCGACGATCTGGCCCTACAGTCAGCAAGCCCGAGCCTGGGCGCGATCTGCGACCGCCGAGATGCACGCAGGGTTTAGCAACATCCGTAACGACTGTCCCATGACTGTGGGATTGAGGATACGGCTACACTCTCAGTCTGAGGGATTAGTCCATGACATCGCACGCCTAGCAGAGCTCTGGCGACAAGGACTAACACGCTTCGGTGGACCTTACTTGGCTGGCAGTCGTTTCACCGCGGTGGATGCCTTTTTTGCGCCGGTTGTATTTCGAATACAGACGTATGGGCTTGAAGTACCTGCAGATTGCCGTAGCTATGTTGACCTCATGTTGAAGCTTCCTGGCATGTCGTCTTGGAGTGATGCAGCACTCGCCGAATCTTTCCGAGAACCGTCGCACGAGGATGAAATTCATGCGCTGGGAGCATGGTTGCAGGACTATCGAGCTTGAGCGCGCAGCAGCGCGTAGCCTTGGTTGGCGCCGGTATAGCGGGCATGTGCAGTGCTTTGGCCTTATCGCGCAAAGGTTTTTCGGTCGATGTATTCGAACGAGACATTCCACCACCTGACGGTGGCGCCGATCGCGCATTTTTTGACTGGAATCGACGTGGCGCTGCACAGTTTCGCCATCCGCACGCTTTCCTCGGTCTCATGTGTAGCCTCTTGGAAGAGCACTACCCTGATCTCTTAGATGACTTCTTTGCTGCCGGTGCGCGTAAAGTGTCATTTGATCAAATGGTGCCACCACATCTGCAAGATCAATATCGCCCAGAGGCAGGTGATGAAAAGATGTGGGTGCTCATGTGCCGTCGAGCAACGATGGAAACGATTTTCCGACGTTACGTCGAAAAACAAGACAACATACGCATCGTCAACACAACCTATGTAACAGGAATTCAAACAGAACAGCGCAATGATCAAGTCGCAATAACTGGCCTCGAGCTTACAGACCGTATTGCAGGGAACCAAAAATCTATCTTTCAGGCTGACATTTACGTCGACGCAACGGGCCGGGCGAGCAAGTTCGGTCAATGGCTTACCGCGGCCGGTGCCGTCATCGAAGAGGAGCGGGAAGACGCAGAAATTGTCTACTACACTCGCCACTATCAGTTAAAGCCTGGTGTTGACGAGCCTGACCGTCATAAAGAGGACCCATCAGCTGGTGACGTCGGCTACATGAAGTACGGTGTCTTCCCTGGGGATAGCGGTCACTTTGCTCTGATCATCTGCCTCCCCAACGCTGAAACCGAATTACGCGAAGCCGTCAAAGACGAGGATCGATTCGACGCCATTTGTATGCAGATACCAGGCCTTGTGCCATGGATCTCGAAAGATAGAGCGGAACCGACAACGCCATCATTTGGTATTGGCGAGATCCATGCTGTGTGGCGCTCCTTTATCAAAGATGATCAACCACAAGTACTCAATTTCTTTGCTGTTGGCGATGCCAGCGCTCGTACCAACCCTCTCTATGGAAGGGGTTGTAGTACCGGAATTCTGCACGCCCACATACTAGCGGACACACTAAGCACCCGCACCGATCCTATAGCTCGCGCCGTCGAATTTCAGAAGCAAACCGTAGAACAAATACGACCTATCTACGATGCCAGTCTGAGGGAGGACAAGAACGGAATTCGGCGTGCCGATGTGGTAATGAAGGGTGGGGAGCGAGACCGAGCTGGTTCACTCAAGAAGTGGTTTGGATTTGCATTTGGCGATGCCTTAGCGGCTGCAGCGCGATACGAGATCCACGTGTTCAGAGGACTAATGCGCACTGTTAACCTCGTAGAAAAACCCGGTGCGTTTTTGGAAGATTCGAAAATCAGGCGGACGGTTTTCCGATACATGCTGAAAGGTAGAAAGAAAAACGGTCAAGCGCGAGTCCAACGCGGGCCTAACCGGCAGGAAATGTTGGCCTCTCTGTTATCCGACCAGGAGTAGTAGAGAACAACTGCCACGTCATCACTTCAACCCCGCCTAGTCTAACCACTCGGATGGGATCGGGACGCGCGCATAGGCGTCCCGATCATCAATGTCAGCCCAATTCTTTGCCTATCGCCGCCGCCTCGTCTGCATACTTGGCATAAGAATCCTTCATCGTTGCAGAGTTCAAAATGACCTCCGCGCAAAGCTCCTTCGTGTCGGCATCGAAAACTGAACTCTTTATCCAATTGGATTCTGTACGGCGACTTTCAGATAACGCAATAATTTCTCTCTCTAGAAGATAGGGTTGGTCCACGAACAACGGCCCTTTTATCAACTTGATTTCTTGCCCAGCAAACAGCCCAACGGCTGGTCCTTTCGCTCGAAAGCCAGTATTACCACTAGTGTATTGCGTTAGCACCGAAATCATTTCCATCGGAATGATGGGTCTACCCCACCGGGAATCTTTTGCACCCTCTTCCGTGTAGTACGGATGCACCTCTGTTATTGCTGAGAGTTTTTGCGCGAGCGAAAAGGGGTACAAGGCACCCATGTTTTGCTCGAACGCCATCGATGCAGATTCCGGATTAGCCGCACCCTTCTGACCAACCGTCACCTCACTGAGTATCACCAGCTTATCCGCCGGGCGAAGTCTGGCCATACGCTGATAGGTCTCGGTCTCTCCGTAGTCCGGTCCTAGACTTGCCGTACCGGTTAGCACTGGTGTGCCATCGGGTTTCTCCGCACCAATCCTGGTAATTGTGGCACCGTCAACAACGGGCTCTACAAAAGCGCGCACCTGCTCGCCTTCAACCACCATATTTTGGTAATGCGCACTAATGCATCCTCGCTCAAAAAAATCGGCACCAAACTGTTCTTCTAACAAGTGTACGAACTGGCTGAAGTGGGTTGGACCCTCGATCGGCGCACCTGCAAACCCGAGGTCCTCAGCCATTTTGTCATCGTGTATCGATAGATGTCCGTCGTACTCTTGAGTACCTAACATCTGCCGTGGGTGACGGAATTCACCGTAAATAAGCTCTGCCATAGTCTCCTCCCTCCAATTTTAACTTCACGCAAAGAACTCAAATAATAGCGCGGATGCATTACCATGTGCGGCTCAGTTTTTTGCGCTCAGGAGGGCATCAGTCATGAAAGATCTACAAAATTTATTCTCAGTCGAAGGCAAGGTCGTGGTCGTGACAGGCGGATCACGCGGTATAGGTGAAATGATTGCCGCCGGTTTCTTGGCAAACGGCGCAAAAGTCTACATCAGCTCTCGCAAGGCTGATGCGTGTGATGCAGCAGCAGAACGGTTGCAGAAGGAAATTGGTGGCGAGTGCACTCTATACCAGCTGATATGTCTAAATTGGACGGGATCAAAAACTTCTGTGCCGAGTTTAAGTCGCGTGAAGACAAATTGGACGTGCTTATTAATAACGCCGGTGTAGCTTGGGGGGCACCGCTTGAAGAGTTCCCAGAAGCCGGTTGGGACAAGGTGATGGACACTAACGTGAAAGGACCGTTCTTTCTCACCCAACAGCTACTCTCTCACCTTGAAGCAGCAACCACGTTTGAAGAGCCCGCTCGCGTTATCAATGTAGGTTCGATAGATGGCATCAAGACGCCTGTCTTCGATAATTTTTCCTACGGTCCTTCAAAAGCCGCCATTCATCATATGACCCGAGTGCTCGCTGCGCATTTGATCAAACGAAACATCATCGTCAACGGGATCGCACCCGGCCCATTCCCAACCTGGATGCTCTCTACTGGCGTTGGTGGTGGCGGCGATACTGAAAACACTGATTGGGATGCTGTTGGCAAAAGCAATCCACGAGGGCGGGTAGGCTCAGCTCCCGACATCGCAGGCCTCGCCATCTTTTTGGCTTCGAAGGCGAGCGGCTTCACCGTCGGTGAAATCATTACCTGTGACGGCGGCTCGGTGGTCTCCTAGACCGCCCGACCTCTCTAATCAAATGGCGTTTGACTACGCTGGAGCGGGAACCTCCCCTCCAGCGTTCAGCGCCTCAGTTTCCTCTAGGTCTTTCCGCAACATAGTCGCACCCCAAAAATAATGCACGGCCGCCCAAATATTGGCCAGCACCGCAAGACACAAAGCGTAGCGCAAAGAAGAAACACCGTAAGTCGGTTCTAACGCGTCAGAGAACACTCCAACCACGTATGGACCCAGACCCATGCCAATTATGTTGAGCATGAACAGCAACAATGCCGAGGCAACGGCCCGCATCCTTAGACTCACAAGCCCCTGCGTCATCGCAAAAGACGGGCCAAGATACATGCCGCCTAGAATCGACACCATAAAGAGACACGGAATCACCGCGTATAAACCACCGTAGAGATAGGCGACAAATTGAAACGGCACCATCACGAGCGTCGCGATGCCTGACACCCACATGTACCAACGCCGGTCGTCATAACGTTTGGAAAGCTGGTCGCCGAGATATCCACCACCAAAAGTACCAATAGCACCAATTCCAGCGATCAGCGCCAACCAAGACCCCACTTCTGTAATCGGCATCTCATGGCTTCGTATCAAGAACGGCGCGTTCCAAATCCCAGCCCCGTAACCCACAAAGGCATGCAAGCCCGCGGCGAAGCTGATGTGGCGAAACGATCGCTTCGCCCACAAAAATTTGCGCACTTCCGTCATCGAAGGCGCGCTGCTGGCAGCTTCCTCAGCAGTCGGTTGAACTTTTTCCGACATGCCACGTGGCGGTTCTTTAAGCGTCGCCAGCAATAGAAACGCGATCAAGATCCCGGGTACGCCAACCAGATAAAAAGTCATCCGCCAGCCAAGTTCTTCTGCGCCCCAGCCCCCTACAAAATTGCCGACCATTGAGCCGATTGGGATCCCAAGTGCATAGATGGACAATGCGGTGGCCCGCGTTTCGATCGGGAAATAGTCCGAAATGAGAGAATGCGAAGGTGGACTCGCGCCCGCCTCGCCCACGCCGACGCCAATACGGGCGATAAGCAACGTCCAGAAGCCGCTCGCCATACCGCAAACGGCGGTCATTGCGCTCCAAATGATCATCGAGATAGAAAGTACTTTTACTCGACTCCAACGGTCGGCCAGCGCGGCAATTGGGATACCCAACGTTGCGTAAAACAACGCAAATGCCAGCCCACCCAAAAGTCCGAGCTGGGTATCACTTAGCTCTAATTCTAATTTTATGGGCTCAAGCAATATCGCAAGGATCGAGCGATCCACAAAGTTGACGACATAACCTAGTAACAGAACACCTAATGCGTACTTGCGATAACGCGGGGAATATACTTCAGCCATTGCGCTTAAGCTTTAGCACTATCGCGAGCAGACACCGCTTCATGCCAGCGCCTCACATTGGCACAACTATCTGGGATCGGCATGCGCGCAGCACCCGCGGCAAAGTCAATCGTACAGAGCGCCGTTATGTCGGCAATCGTGAAGTTGTCCCCAGCAATGTACTGCTGATCTGAAAGCTCATCGTTCAGGCGGTTGTAGAATCTTTCCAAAGACGCTTTTCCGCGCTCAGCCAACTCATTTATGGCTGGCACATCACCAACATTGCCACCAAGACCACGCGAAGCAAATCCCGGAAACGAGTTACGAAAGGCCTCCATCGCAGGTAACAACCCATCCCACTCCATATGGCGTTGACGCGACTCTACCTGTGCCTTGCTCACTGCATCAGTCCCCATAAGCGCAGGTTCAGGATGGCTCTCTTCGATATATCGACAAATCGCAACAGTCTCATCAATCACGGTGCCATCATCCAACTGCAGGGTTGGCATCATGCCTCTTGGATTGATGCTCAAAAATTCGTCTGTCAGATTGTCGCCCTTGACGATATTGAGTTCTACTTTTTCGCAGTCCACACCTTTCTCAGCCATAAAAATCCGTACCCGCCTCGGATTAGGTGCCCCATTTGTATCGAATAACTTCATCATCCCTCCTCTTTAATTCCGTCTCTTTAACTCCGGTCTCTTTAACTCCAGTCTCTTTATTTACGGCCTCTCTATTTACGGCCTCTCTATTTACGGCCTCTCTATTTACGGCCTCTATGTTCGCAACCTATTTAGGTTACAGCCTCTTCTCAAACTCGCGCTTATTTTTGCGCGTACATCGCGATTAGTTTGTAATCGCGACGCCACAGATCAATATCTCCGCACACATCTTCCCGCAAGTGCCGCAACAAGCTCTGCACACCACGATCAAACTCAACCATGTCACTATGTTCGCGCGACACTTCATCTCGGCTCGATATCTTAGACGCCATTTCGAGTAACAGTTCCACGTCCGCTCGCTCGCCAGGAAAACGTTGCCACGTAGAGGCTAAAAAGGCGGAATAGATATAGAGCACTTCGCAAGGCCCAAAACCTGGGACAAGCCTCGTATCCAGCTCGCTCCCAGACACGAGTCTTGTGTCAGAAAAATGTGCGCTACCTTGACTCAAGTCTGGCAGCATTCGCCCTGCAGGACGGGTCTCTATCTCCACATTGGGATGGTCACTAGACACGGCAAAAAATTGCTTACCTCCGCCTCGACCGGCGCTAATAATAATCTCGTCACAGTTAGCACTAGCCGCGACCCATGTTTTGCTACCATTAATAACCGGACCATCCTTGGATGCCTGCCAAGTAACCCCCGGCAAAGGATCATTCTCGCTGCGGTCTTCAGACACAGCAAACGCCGCCCATCCGGTAAATTTCTCTTCCGGGAAAATGTGCCGAATCGCACCTTGATAACCAGCGATGAAAACCCAGGCAAACCGATCTGCTAGGGCACCCCCAACGACCGACATCGCAAAGGGAGACAGTTCTGCACATTGCTCGAGCCAAATCAGTTTGTAAGCCGCCTCGTCAGCAACCGGATCACTCGCCTCCACAGCTCCTAGCAGTTCAACGGGGTGCATTACCTACTACCTGACAGCGATGGATAACACGGGCATCGTCACCATGATCGTGTACGGCATAGTGCAGCACAGATCGGTTATCCCACATTACTAGGTCACCCGCTCGCCACTGGTGTCGACCTTGGAATTCGGGTCGAATGCTGTGCTCGAATAGGTACTCCAGCAGAGATTTCGACTCCTCTCTCGACCATTCATCGAAGCGCCGTGTGAACGCGCGACAAACGTAGAGACTTTTTCGTCCAGTTTCGTCATGGGTTCTTGCGACAGGATGTAGCGAACGTGGTGCGGCTTGTTGATCTTCGCCGTAGAGTTTCGCGAGGCCCTCCGCAGTATGGTGGGCCATCAATTCATCGACGACCTTTTTCATCCCAACGGACAGTTCTTGGTACACTAATTCCTGGTTAGAAAATGCTGTCTCACCGCCAATTTCTGGCGCTTCTAGGGCGTACAGCATAGTTAGCTTGGGCGGCTGAACGTTATAGGTCATGTCCGAATGCCAATGCTGGTTGACGTCTCGAGACTTACCTCTGTTGGTCAGTTCAATAATATTTGGATAGTTTTCCAGCGCCATGTAGGGAAACGGAATTAACTCGCCAAACCGATTGGCAAAATCAATTTGATCCTGAGGCGTCAGATTTTGTTTTGGAAAGACCAGAACATGGTGCTCACAAAAGAGTCGATTGATTTCTTCAAAGACATCCTCACCCGATGATCGTACATCGACGTCTTCAACAACCGCACCCAAAGGCGCACTCATACGTGTGACTTGCAACCTTGTCCCCTTATTACGTTCGCAGTGCCCGATAGGCGCCGTCGCCTGATTCGGCAAACACCGACTGTCCTAACTCATCGCCCGCCAAGAGCCCTGACTTTACTTTTTCCGATGTCACGGCAAAGGGTAAATTTCCAAAAGCAACAAATCCCATCGCACCAGTGGTTACCGCCTCTAACCCATCGTCGTCATTTCTGGCCATGCCATTTGTTCCAAAGTGATTGGCAGTCCGACACGAGCAAAGAATTCAGCAACGCGTCTCGCCTCAGTGACATCCCCCTCCATCATCAGCTGAGCAACGACACCCATGGCGACCATTTCTCCGTGTAAAAAATTTGCCTCAACCTGACCTACATTCGTGAACCCTTGGGCGTAGCCATGCGCACCCGCTAAGCCGCCACTTTCAAAACCAACCCCACTTAACAACGTATTTGCCTCAACCACATCCTCAAGGGCGCCGCTGACCGTCCCACTCGTCACATCTAGACTCGCTTGCTCGCCGTGCTCGTAGAGGATTTTTGCACACAGCTCTCCCAGTGCACCCGCTGCGAGTGTCGGTCGAGTACCCAATACAGTGCGCGCTTTCGGGTTCGCTGCGCATACGCGGGCTTCATACCAAGTCGCCATGGCATCACCCATACCTGAAACTAAATACCGAGCGGATGCAGCAGCAACAACAGAAGTATCAACGACGACGAACACTGGATTTTCTGGAAAGAACTCAACGCCGTTCATGACGCCCTCGTCTGAATACATCACGGAAAGCGCCGAACAGGGAGCATCGTTGGAAGCGAGGGTCGGAACGATTACAACGGGCACACCTACCCGATACGCGACGCACTTACCCGCATCAACACTCTTACCGCCACCAACAGCGATCAAACAATCGATACTGGCATCTAACAGAGCTCTGCTGTGTTTCTCGACTTCCGCGACTGAACACTCGCCTTCAAATACAGCCAGGACTGATTCTCCACCTGACTTGGCTATGCTCTCGATAACTCGCCCGGCCTCTGCATTGTGACCACGGCTAGAAGCCAGGACGCCGAAACGCCGACAGCCCAGCAAACTTAAATAGTGATGGATTTGATCGAGCACACCCTCGCCTTGGATGTATTTTGGGGGTGCAATCATGATCCGCGGGCTCGCACCATCTAATCCATTGTCATTCAATGCATAGACATTACCTGGAATAAACGCTTCTCTCATTGATCTCCCACTGATCTCCCACTGATTTCCCACTGATTTCCCACTGATTTCCCACTGATTTCCCACTGATCTCCCACCGATCTCCCACTGATCTCCCACTGATTTCCCATCTTGCTCTTGCGGCGCCTATCCGTTTACCACTCGACCTGCCTTCCGACTTACCGCAGAACTCGCCGCGCTACCCTCGTTTAGTTGTGTTCCAACAGTAGGATCCATACCATCGCATGACAATAGGGGGAGTACAACATGCCTTTAGATACAGCCATTGTGGGTCAATCCATTCCAGCCGAGCACCACACTGTTGACGCGCGATGGCTCATGGCTTATGCCGCCAGCTTGAACGACCCAAACCCCGCTTACATGGATACGCACGCGAATTCTGTTGTCGGTCACCCTGTTTTTCCAGTCTGTGTTGAATGGCCTGTTATCCTCAACACGAGAGCGCTCGCTGGCAGTCAGTCGTTGACCGACGAAGAATCAGCGCGGGGCGTTCATGCGGCTCACGATCTGCACATTCACGCACCCATCACAGCCGGGGATGAGCTCAGGACTGAAGCCACAATGATCGGCGTCAACGCCATCAAACCAGGCGCGGCATACACAATGAAGCTCACCACGACTAATCAAACGGGTGTCGTGGTGGCTGAAACCTACCAATTGGGTATCTATAGGGGCGTTGAAGTTACCGGTGAAAGTGGATTTTCAGAGCATCCCCCCGAGCTACCAACTCGGTCGGATCCGACACAGGGTATCCGCTCAGAGATCTTTGTCCCGAGTGGTGCCGCGCATACCTATACGGAATGCGCACATATATGGAATCCCATCCACACAGATAAGGCAGTGGCTTTAGCGGCAGGGTTACCTGACATCATATTGCATGGCACTGCGACCTTGGCTCTCGCAGTTACCGCAGTTGTTGACAAACATGCGGACGGAGACCCTGCTCGAGTAACACGGCTTGGTGGCCGATTTGCCGCCATGGTACTCATGCCCTCAACCATCGTTGTGGAATCACACCGTGTCGACAACGTGGTTTCATACCACGTACTTACAGACGACGGTCAAACAGCAGTTAGCGCCGGCTTCGTCTGTCTCGACTAGAACTGTCTCGATTAGAGCTAAGCAAGACCTAAGCAGAACTTCCAAAAGAGATATCTATGAACACCTTTTCTAACATCCTCTTCAGATTTTTCACCTTTTTTGCGTTCTGTTTGGGAGGACTCTCCGCACACGCGGAGTATTGTCAGTCTCTTCTCAAGCTGAGTTACCCAGACGTGGCAATGTACGAAGCTAAATCGATTGCGGCGCCTGTGCCTCACTGCAAAGCCAAAGGTCTCATCGGTGGCAACATCAACTTTTCAGTCTGGCTTCCGAAGGAGTGGAACGGCCGCTTTGTTATGGGTGGCGCTGGCGGCTTTGTTCGACCAGAAGACAATCAAGCTTTGCGCCTCATAGGACCCTCTGTTCTAGAAGGTGGCTACGCTACCGCTTCGACGGATACTGGTCATCAATCTGATGGACTGGGCAACGACTGGGGGCTCAACGACTACGAAGCTATCGTGAATTACGCCTATCTCGCCATGCACAGAGCAGTCGTTTCAAGCAAGGCGCTCATAAGCGATCACTACGGTCGCCCGGCGGAGAAGTCCTTCTTCGTCGGATGTTCAAACGGTGGGCGTCAAGCGCTCCACGAAGCCCAGCGCTATCCAAATGACTTTGACGGGATTGTCGCGGGCGCACCGCCCTCAACTTTAGCGGTGTTGCCGCAAGTTTTCTGGCCATCACCCAAAAAATGTATCCCGACCCATACGACCTTGGCGCAGCACTTGTCACCCTCTCAGATCGAAAACTCCTAAGAGAAAAACTGTTAGCGGCATGTGATTCGTTGGATGGTCTAACGGATGGCATTCTGCACAATCCCAACGCTTGTGATTTCGACCCCACTGAACTTACCTGCGCGCAGGGACAGGAAGATGGCTGCTTGGGCGAAGAAAAAGTGGCTGCAATCAAGATGGTGTACGACGGCCCAACCAACGACGAGGGATCACTTTTCTTTGGCTTTCCATTTGGTGCTGAGGATATCGAACAAAACGGTTGGGGAAGTTGGCTAACTGGCGGCGCTGCACAAGGCGTGCCCAATGCAGCCTATGCGTTCGGTACCGGCATCATGCGTAACTTTGTCCACCATGACCCAAGCTGGACCCACGATACAACCGATTGGAATGCCTACCCCGATAGGATTCGACCGATCGCCAGCGTGCTAGATGCTCGCAGCACTGATCTCTCAGAGTTTCGTGCCCAAGGTGGCAAACTGCTCATGTACCACGGTTGGGCCGATGTGGCACTCACGGCACATATGAGCACCGACTACATCGAGAAGGTCTATTCGGCCGACACCACCGCACGCGATGATGCCAAATTATTCATGATGCCAGGCGTTTTACATTGCGCAGGTGGGCCTGGCCCTAGCGTGGTCAATTGGTTGGCCGCACTCGAATCTTGGCATGCCACTGGAGATGCGCCGGATGAGTTAGCAGCGAGTTATCCGGACAAAGCAGGTGCGCGGAAGATCTGCGCCTGGCCGCGCCAGGCTGTGTATGATGGTGGCGATTCAGAATCACCAGAGTCGTTCACTTGTCGGTAGTCTTCAACCCGAACAGGAAGCGAGTTACGAGGAGTCGACGGGCAACGACTTCATAGATCAAGACAGAACCGAGTCCGGTTATAACCCCCAATAGCGCGACCTCGACGATTAAGGGCAAGGAGAGCGGCAAGAGCCAGTAGGCGGCAATTAAAAGCACTGGCTGGTGGACGACATAAATCGGCAACACAGCGTCGGTCAGATAACTTAATGCACGTGAAGAACGATTGAGGTACGCGGCCGCGTAACCTGACAACGTGAGCACAACACTCCACCCATACAGACCGCTGACTGTTCCGTAACGTATGCCATTGGTATCGAGGAACCCGATCCGCCAACCTAGACCATCGCCAAGCTGCATCAGAAACAGAACCGAAGTGACCAAGAGAAGCAGGCGTCGCCTGTCTTCCAGCAGCTGCCAAATCTCACTGCGAGCCGCAAATACAACGCCAAACCCAAAGATGCCAAGCCAACGAAGATGATTCGCCCAATCATTAACAAAGTCTTGCGTGACCGGCGCCAACTCCTGAACTAACGAGTTTGTGAACGCAAGCCATATGGCTGGAAGCATCAGTAGCGACCAGATAGGCAACCGCCATCGAACACGGTTGTGTATCACCGCGAACATCAGGACATACACCAATAGATAGGCTAGAAACCAAAGATGGTCCCAAGTCGGAATGTCACGATTAGGGAAAGGCGCACCAGGTAGATAGGCAGACCACCAAAAGTCCAGATAACCAGGTTCGATATAGCCCTTATCCAGAAACTCCACATAAACCTGGGTCGGATTAAGGATCAGAATCCCGAGGAGAATGACGGGTACTAGCCGCTTGATCCTATCCACGGCGAACCCGCTCCGGCCCAGCTTCTCAATAAGAAACCGAGAGGCAACACCGGAAATGAAGAAGAGAAGTACCAGCCGCCACGCACTCAAGGAATTCATCACGAGTTCGAAGTTGGGGAAAATCCGCGGACTCTTGAGGTTATATCCCCAGGTGACGTACAGGAGTCCGACATGAAAGAGAATAAGTAAGGCGAACGCGATGACTCGCAGCCAATCTAGGAAGTATTTGCGTTCGCCTAACATCCAACACAACTAAATTGAGAGATGTTCAATTCGCTCATGACCACCGTCGTGCAATTGGTACAACTCAATGGAGATACGACCGCCTCCTAACTCCATTAGACCCAATGTACCAAGCCGGGTTGATTGATTGTTCGGCAGGGTTGCTGACCCAGGATTCACATAAATGCGCTCATCAACATGATGAAGCTCTGCTAAATGGGTATGCCCGTAAATCACAATCCTTGGATCAAATGTGTCGAAGGCGCGACCTAACTTTTTCAGAAGCCGCTCGCTATTCGCCCGCGCAGGGGTGGGGAAGTGATGCCCGATGCCTACAGGTATCCCAGCAAGATTCCCAGTCCAGGTGTCTTTCAGCCGATGATGTTCGACATCGACATCGCCGTTGCCAGAGCTGACGAACGTTGGGGCGATGGTTTCGAGTTCGTCAATGACATCGGTCACGTGTAAATCACCCGCATGTAAAATGCAGTCAACCCCATCAAATGCAGCGTGCACTTGAGGCCACAAATTCGCGATTGTGCCAGGCATATGTGTGTCGGCGATGAGACCAACCCGCAAGGATTCAAATTCTGAAAAGTATGCTTCGACCAACCTGCTCCCATATCCGCAAGACGCCATGATATCGGAACCTGAGTAATCCCTCCTCTACTCAATCGATCGCGTTAACTCTAGTTGACAGAGCACCGTACAAGTCTGAGACCATAAGGCCATAACGGTTCGTGGGAGATGGACCGGAAAACTCGGAGGAATTTATGCGAATTACAGATGTTGGTGTCACCGTGTGGGAGTGGAGTGACATTCCACCTACCCGTTACACACTCAATGCCAAGAGTTCTGATACACGCTCCACCCATATGGGTTTGGTGAGGATCAAGACAGACGAAGGTATCGAGGGTGAAGCCTTTCTAGGCTCTGCCTTGAGTAATTTGGGCGGGGATGCACAACTCATCGTCGACCGATACAAATCCCTCCTGGTCGGGCAAGACCCTCTGAACCGTGAACGCATTTGGCAAAGCATGGCGGGATGGGCTATGGGCAGTGTTATGCGCGTCATTGGCGCCATAGACGTCGCCCTGTGGGATCTGGCTGGCAAGGCCGCAGGGATCCCAATTCATCAACTCATGGGTTCTTACCGCACTTCAGTACCTGCGTACGCGAGCTCAGCCGTCTTCGGCACCACCGAGGAGTACGCAGAGGAAGCCCTACGCTACAAAGAAGCTGGATGGAACGCTTATAAGATCCACCCACCGGCCGTAGCTGAGTGGGACATTAGGATTTGCGAGGCGGTCCGCGCCGCCGTTGGTGATGACTATCGCATCATGTTGGATTCGACTTGGTCTTATGACTATCCAGATGCACTGCGCGTAGGTCGCGCCGTAGAAGACCTTGGCTTCTATTGGTATGAAGATCCGTTGCGCTTCGATGACCTGTATGGCTACGTAAAGCTCAAGCAGGATCTGAGAATCCCGATCATGGCAACCGAGATGCCGAGCACTGGTCCGACTGCCTATGCGCCTTGGATCATGCAGAAAGCCACTGACTATTTGCGCGGTGACGTTGCAATCAAAGGCGGCTTAACCTCATGTCTAAAGACCGCTCATCTGGCCGAAGCCTTCCAAATGAACTACGAAGTTCATCACGGCGGTAACTCACTGAACAACGTCGCAAATCTCCATCTCATTATGGCGATCCGTAATTGCGAGTACTTTGAGGTTCTACTGCCTGACGCCCTGCAAAAACACGGTCTCGTGCAAGACATTGAAGTTGATGCGAATGGTTTGGTCCACGCACCTCAAGGACCGGGACTAGGTGCCGAAATCGACTACGATCTCATCGAGCATAACAAGGTTGCCGACCTGTAATGATCGACCTTGCGGATAAAACTGCTTTCATCACAGGTGGTGCGAGCGGCATTGGTCTAGGTATGGCGACAGCGTTTGCCCAATCCGACATGAATGTTGTGATCGCAGATATCAGCGCTGAACGCCTGTCTCACGCGGAACAGCAACTGCGGAAGATTACCGATCACGTACTTGCTTTGGAGGTGGACGCTACTGATCGTGCATCGCTAGAGACTGCTGCTGCACGTACCGAGGCCACCTTTGGTGCGCTCCACGTGCTCTGCAATAACGCCGGTATCGGTGGCGGTGGCTTGGTCCTTGAAACCTCTGAAGAACGCTGGCGACACACCCACGAGGTGAACTTTTGGGGACCGCTCAACGGGATCCAAACCTTTCTACCCAGTATGTTAGATCACGGTGAGGAGGGACACGTCGTGAACACTTCATCATTTAGCGGGATCCAAGGTCATCATCACCAGTCCGGTTACGGCACGAGTAAATTCGCGTTGGTGGGATTGTCTGAATTTCTTAGGAACGATCTCGCAGAAACCAATATCTCAGTCTCCGTGTTGTGTCCCCATGTCGTCGATACCCCGATCTTTTATCCGGATCTCGCACCAGACGACACCGAAGCAATTAGAGCCAAAAAAGAATCGCTGCCTTTCCTGGCAACCATGGCGGTCTCACCTGAAACCGTCGGACAACAAGTGCTTCAAGGAATTCAAAACGACGAGCTCTACATCTTCTGTGATGGCGTCCAATCTCGCGCGATGCTCGAAACTCGGTGCGAAAACATGTTGGCGGCGATGGACCGCCAGTTTCCAAACAGGGAGGCGCAATGAACCAACCCAAATACAATGTCGAGTGGCAGAGACTTCCCGACATGCCTGTCGCCAAATGGGAACCTGCAAGCCTAGTTAAAGACGACAAGATCTATGTCTTAGGCGGATACGAGGACTACATCACTTCGAGTAAACGCCTTGACGTCTTTGATCCCAAGCACAGCACCTGGACCCGGCTACAGGATCTTCCTAGCGCCCTATCCCATGTGAACTTAGTCCCAAGCGACACTGGGTTTTGGTTTGCTGGCGGCATGAAAGACAAGGTTCACCCGGGGCTGGACCACATTATCGCAGAAGTCTGGCACTACGATATTGAACTCGATCGCTATGAGGCAGCTCCCTTATTGCCTGGGCGTCGAGGCGGTGGCGGCTTAGCCCGACTAGGTAGTCAGCTGCACTACATCTCTGGTCTGATGGAAGACCGAGACACCGATTCCCCAGATCACTGGGTCTTCGACCTCGATCAATGGGCTCACACAGGGGATGCCCAATGGCAACATGCTGCGCCGCTTCCCGTACCGCGTAACCAACTGTCAGTCACGGTTTTGCACAACAAGATCTATGCGATTGGCGGCCAGTTTAATCACGACAGTCAACAACTCGACCAGGCAAGGGTAGACATATACGATCCGGCTACCGATAGCTGGGAAGACGGTCCATCGCTGCCCTATGGCCATTCCCACTCCGAAGGTGCCACGTTTGTTCACGACGATTGTATCTGGATGATCGGTGGACACGGCACACCTGCAGGCGGCACCAAGGCGATGACTCCGGATGTGCTTGTGCTTTCAGAGCAAAACGAATGGGAACTTGCCTGTCACTTGCCTATGCCGCTTTCCTCCCCCGCTGCTGCGATCGTCAACGATAGACTATATGTCGCAGGTGGCTGGGATCGGCGCATGGATGAAAACAAGAAATGGCTGTCGTCGCCAGAGGTGTGGATGACCGACGTACCTAAATAGCTGCTGGGCAGTTAGTTGATGTTAGTGAATAACACCCTTCAATCGAGGGTCTAATACGTCACGAAGAGCATCGCCGACAAAATTAAACGCCAAGACCAACAAGAAAATCGCGACCCCAGGCACGATAGAGAGTAGTGCCTGTTGTTCAAGCATGGGAAAGGCTTGTTGCAACATGTTTCCCCACGTGGGCGTTGGCGGTTGTATACCGACACCGATAAACCCCAGCGCAGCTTCCGTGAGAACGGCATAACCCATAGACAGAGTGCTCTGTACAATCACGGGCGCAACGCTGTTAGGTAGTATGTGCTTGAAGATAATGCGCGTATGGCTCATACCTCCGGCAAGCGCTGCAGCAACATAATCTTGCTCACGGATCGAGAGCCCCTGGCTACGCACTACTCGTGCCATCCAAGGCACATTGGCAATCCCAATGGCGACAATCACAGTTGTCAGCGATCCTCCGAGTGCCGCGGCCAGTCCGACAGCGATCAACAAACTGGGGAAGACCACAAGGGCATCCATCGCTCGCATGATGATGTCATCCACAAAACCGCGGAAGTAAACCCCGATGAGCCCCAGCGGGACACCAATCAGCACACCGAGCCCGATCGCCCCAACACTCACGATCAGCGCTATACGAGCACCATAAATCAACCTTGCCAAGGTATCTCTGCCGAGCTGGTCGCTACCTAAGAGGTGTGCAGAGGAGATGTCCGACAGCAAATTGTCAAAATCCATCTCCTCCGGACCAACAGGAACTATCAGTGGTGCAAAAATTGCGACCAACACAGTCAGTAGAATGAAGACCACGCCGAATGCTGCATGCGGGATCCGCATGACTTTACGCAGGACATCGATACCGTGATTCGCATCAGTCATCGTAGCGTATCCGTGGGTCCAACCAGGCATACACCAAGTCCGTAGCTAGCAATCAAAACGGCAAGCGCCATCACGAGCACCGCACCTTGTACAGACATGAAGTCTCGGGCAAATATTGCCTGCACCATGAACTGACCCATGCCAGGGATACCAAACAGGGTTTCAATAACTACCGAGCCAGCAAAGATCCGCCCTGTTTGGAGACCGAAAACGGTAACGACGGGCAGTAAGGCATTACGAAGCGCGTGTATGGCGATGACGCGTCGCTTGCGTAAACCTTTGGCATTGGCCGTGCGCACATAATCCTGGGCAAGCACTTCCAACATAGCAGAGCGGCTTTGACGCATGATCAGCGCCCAACTCGTCACTCCGAGGGCAAAGGCTGGTAGGACCATGTGGCGAAGTCCTTCCACCGGATCAACGAATATGTCTACGTAACCCTGAGTTGGTACCCAACCTAGGGTCACACCGAAAAGTAGAATCGCCATGATCCCCAGCCAAAAATTAGGTACGGCGACACCCGCAATTGAAAGTACCGTAGCAACGTAGTCGACAGATGTCCCTCGATACACCGCAGAGACGATGCCTGCTGGGACACCGATGAGAATGGCGAGGACCCAGGCAACGAGCCCAAACTGCAAGGTCACCCTTGCTCGCGTGCCGAGCTCCTCAGTGACCGGTCGATAATTTTGTGTTGAGCGACCAAGATCGCCTTGCACGGCTTTGGATAGCCAAATGCCATACTGAACCAGCACCGGCTCATCTAAGTGGTGTTCCTCGCGTACCATTTGCAGCTGTTCAGCATCGAGTGATTCGCCGGGACCCACGAGCGCCAAAGCTGGGTCACCGGGAATCGCCAGCATGAGCGCATAGACCATAAACGTGATGATCGCGAGCACCGGGATCATCTGCAAAATGCGCCTAATGAAGTACGTCCACATACTTAATTCTGCTCAAGCCAAATTTCACGTACGAACATTTTTCCATCCCAGCCCATGAGCCGGTCGAGGTTTTGGACCTTGCGCGGTGCTGCGGCGTATGTGGTGCTGTACAGCAAGGGCACAAACAACGCTTCCTTCAGAATGAGCGCATTTAGCTCGTGATAGATGTCCCGGCGCGTTGCTAAGTCGTAGGAAGCTGCACCCCGTGCCACGAGCTCATCGACATCTGCGCGAGGTAAATTTGCCGCATTGTAAAAACCATCACTTTTGTAAGCTAACGACGCCAACCAGTCAGGTTCTGGATAGCGGCTCCATGTTGTGAGATACACAGGATAGCTCTCACCATGAAAGAACCGTTCTGTGGCAACTCCCGCGTTCATGACTTCAATCTCCATGCTGATCCCGACCTTTTTCAACATCGCTCTAACCACTTCAGCCGTGAGAATCAGCGTTGAGGAATTGTTTGTGACGGCGGTGAATTCAAATTCGTCTTTGCCCGCAGCGCGCAATAACTCGCGAGCCTTTTCTGGATCGTAAGTCGGTCGGCTAACATCCCCGTCATGCGCCCATGCACCGGTCGGCCACATACCAGAGTCAGCCAAAGTATTACGATTGAAAAAGATCGCTTGATTGATCACGCTCGGATCCACCGCGTAAGAAATCGCTAGGCGAATATTGGGATCGTCAATCTGCGCGAGATTGAATACGAGTGCAGCGCCAACACCGCCCCCCTCCATAGTGCGAATCTGAAATCGATCGTCGCGCTGAAAAGCTGAAACATCTTTCTTAGGTAGATACGCGACATCAATCTCGCCAGTACGTAGCGCTGACGACAGAACCGTTTCATCTCGGATCACTCTGATCGTCACCTCATCCAAATACGGCAGCTGGTTGCCATATTCGTCACGTCCCCAGTAATTTTCGTTCCGCACTAAATTAACCATGGTGCCGGTAATCACTTTGTTCACTTTGAAAGGTCCGGTACCCGATGGCTTCCAGCTGTAATCCTTCGCCAGCTCGAGTACACGCTCAGGAGAGTTCATCACCCCGCCGCGGTCGGCTAACATGTTAAGCCCCGCACCCCATGCGCTCTTTAGATTGAACCGCACCGTCAGCTCATCAATAACGTCGACAGAATCGATCAAGGTCATCGACGCCCGCGGCGTAGCGAGTGTCTTTGGATCAAGGATCCGCTCGATGTTGAATTTGACCGCCGCAGCATCGAACGGGGCGCCGTCATGGAAAACAACATCCGGTCTGAGGAAGAATGTAATCGCATCGGGGTCATTGGAAATCTCCCAACGCAATGCCAAAGAGGTCTCTGGGCGTGGCGTCAGATCGGGATTGGCATCGACCAGTTGGTCGAAAATCTGGTGCCAGTAGTAGGCATCTCCGCCTGATCGACCGAGGACCGCATCCAGTGAAGTCGGTTCTGTCGTAAAACCAATCCTTAGGTGACCACCGTATTGGATACCCTGGGCTGTTGTTACTCCTATCGGCTTCGCAACAGTTTGTTCGGTCTCCTGTTGACCACAACCGGCCACCAGCAAAGGAGCTAGGAAAAGCGTAAGCAAAGCCCATTGTTTCAGCGGAGGTGACATGCGACCTCGTGACCTGGGGTAACAGTTTTCAAAACGGGTTCTTCAACCCGACAACGTTCAGTGGCGTATGGGCATCTGGTTTGAAAGTGGCAGCCACTGGGCCTAATGATTGGACTCGGCACATCGCCAGCCAGTATTTGCCGTTCTGTAGCACGACCAGGCACTGGCACAGGAACAGCAGCAAGCAGCGATTCGGTGTACGGGTGTTGGGCATTCTGAAAAATGCGATCTCGATCAGCCATCTCCACAATTCGCCCTAGATACATCACCGCAACTTGATGACTTATATGTTCTACAACGGCCAAATCATGCGCCACGAAGAGATATGCGATGCCCATCTCATCTTGTAAATCCACAAGCAGGTTGATGACTTGGGCTTGAATGGAAACGTCGAGCGCGGACACTGGTTCATCGCAAATAATCACATCCGGATCGAGTGACAGGGCTCGCGCGATACCAAGACGTTGTCGCTGACCACCAGAAAATTCGTGCGGATAGTTTTTGAGTTGATCGGTTCGTAACCCAACTTTCTCAAAAAGACTCGCAACCCGCGCTCTAATTTCTTGCTTGGTCAATTTCTCGTGCACGGTGAGTAGCTCACCGACGATGTCCTCCGCAGTCATCCGCGGATCGAGTGACGAAAACGGATCTTGGAAGATGATCTGCGCTTGGCGTCTAATTGGTCGCAGCTCTTTGTTGCTGAGATGAGTAACATCCGTACCGTTGATCAAAACTTTACCCGACGTCGGGTCTAACAAACGCAAGATCGTGCGGGCGACTGTCGACTTACCGCAGCCACTTTCTCCAACCAAGCCGAGTGTCTTGCCTCGCTCCAAACTAAAACTCACCCCGTCGACCGCGTGCACTTTGCCAACTTCCTTGTTCAAAAGCCCCTTCTTGATCGGGAAGTGCTTTTTAAGATCTGTAACCGCAAGAACTGGGTTCATGACACTGGCTGCCAACATGCGACAAAGTGCCCGGCTGTCTGCTCAAGCATGGGCTGCTCCACTGCACACTGTGCAGTTGATCTTTCACAACGGGGAGCAAACAAACACCCCTTCCGATCAGCGGTTATTGGTGGAACCACACCAGGGATCTCATGTAGTCGAAGCGTCGGTTCACTTGTCGCTGTCGATAGGCGCGGTACTGAGGCCAGCAACCCTTCGGTATACGGATGTCTTGGTTGCGAAAATAGAGCTGCGACCGGCGCCTCCTCGATCTTCCTACCACCGTACATCACGATGACTCGATCGCAGGTTTCGGCCACCACACCCAAGTCATGCGTGATGAGAATCACCGCAGTACCAAGCTCACGTTGTAGATCGTGGATGAGTTCCAGGATTTGCGCCTGAATTGTCACATCCAATGCAGTCGTAGGCTCATCCGCAATTAAAAGATCAGGATCACACGAAAGAGCCATCGCGATCATCGCGCGCTGTCGCATGCCACCGGAAAGCTGATGGGGAAATTCCCGTGCTCGCTGCGTCGGCTCCGGTATCCGAACAAGATCAAGCATCTCAATCGCGCGCGCACGCGACGATTTGCGATCAAGCCCCATGTGCTTGCGCACCGCTTCAGCGATTTGGTAGCCCACAGTGAGAACAGGGTTGAGCGACGTCATCGGTTCTTGAAAGATCATTGCAATCTCGTTACCACGTACTTGCCGGATCTCTTTGTCCGACATCGCTATCAAGTCTTGGCCGTGCAAGAAAGCGGTTCCCGACCGAATGTGCCCCGGCGGGGTGGGAATAAGCTTCAGAATAGACATGGCTGTTATGCTCTTGCCACAGCCAGATTCGCCGACAATACCTAACGTTTCGCCTCGACCAACTGAAAAAGAAAAGCCATCCACAGCACGGCCAACACCCTCAGGTGTGACAAATTCGGTAACAAGATTTTCAACCGACAGAACAAGATCAGTCTGTTGCTTGGCTAACAGCTCTGGTTTTGACAATGCGCTTCCCCCCGAGGAGGAGTTTAGCGATCTACTTTGAGACAGGGAAGATTGACGCAGGCGGAGAGAAGGGGTTCGTTTCTTTGAACGCAGTTTGCTTAAGGAATTAACCAGATTCCAAGATATATAGTTGCCACCGTCAAACCACTCAGCAGCCACAACACCCGATCTCGCCGCAGCACGAGAAGCTGTGTCGTCAACATCGCCCCTATCGGCGCCACAAAAGCGTAGGTATAGGCCAACGTCTGCCCCAGTTCGGCTAGAAACATGCCTAGTCCTACCCAAAAGCCGCGTCCGTAGAACTCCGCTGCGTCTGCTGTGACAAAGAACGCCGTCACCACCAGCCCTAGTTGCAGGTATAACCGAACTTCGGCTCGGGCGCGTTTCTGCCAGGGCGCAAGAAACACTCCCGCAATCGGTCTCAGCATCAGTCGCCACACGCTGCCAGGGTCAACAGCAAAGTAGTACAGGCGCAGGCGGTGGATCCATCGGGCAAGCCCGCGCAAACCCGGAACTCGCGCCATAAAGTCCCAGCGGGCAGCTACCAAGGTCACTGCGATGAAGATTAGTACCGTGACGACCGGTTCGAAAACGCCAGTCGCAGCCGAAGTGATCCCTAGGGCAAACCCAAGGACTAGCAGCAATAGCGCGCTGCCGATTAGGTGTCCGCGACTATTCCTCTGCCCTGCCCATGCTGGGGTTTCAGGCATGTCCTGCCAATCGCGTTGTGGTAGGAATGCAAGAGCTTGCGGAGGTTCTCCGTTAGCTTCGCGTTCTTCCTCCTGCGCATTGTAGGCATCTACCATCTCCTTCAAATGGATCAAATCCCAGATCCACCAGACAAATCCGGCGCCAAGACTAGTCAGCATGATGGCCCCAGAAAACGTCTTGCCCAGGTAGAACCGATGCCCGCCCACGACACCGATTAGTAGCGCTATCCAGAACGTGGCGCGATAACTTTTGTGCCGATAGCGGTATAACTCCGCGAGAACCTCGGCATTAAAGTCCGGGTCCACGTCGATCGAATGTATTGATTTTGGCACCATAGAAGAGCGCGATCATATCGGACCCAATCGCTCTTGAGTATGATCGACTTATTGCCATCTTGGACCTAAGAAGTGAGTGACATGCAGACAACCACAAACCTCGGCGTCTTGTTCAACACAGACCGCCTCGATCGAGCTGGATTTCTAGACTATGCCAAGCGCATCGACGAGTTAGGTTACGAATCCCTCTGGTTGCCTGAACTCTTTACCCGGGACCCGTTTACGGCTTCCGCCTACATTCTTGCGAATACCACATCGGTCAACCTCGCCACCGGTATCGCCAACATCTATGGTCGTGACCCTGTCGCGACCGTAACCGCCTCCTCAACGCTGCAAGAGATGTCTGACGATCGTTTCATCCTCGGCTTAGGCGTCTCGAACGCAGGTCTTAACAAGGCGCGTGGACACGCGTGGGTTGTCCTGTCACGAAGCTAAAGGACTATCTGCAGGCAATGTCCGAGGTCAAAATGACGACAACCCAATCATCTTTTCCAATCCACGTGGCCGCGCATGGTCCGAAAATGCTTGCCACTGTCGCTAAGCTTGCCGACGGCGCTAACACCTATCTGATGCCACCTGATCACGTGAATCAAGCACGCACAGCACTAGGTGACAAGACGTTAAACACAATGTTGTTCTGTCTTTTGGACGAAAACCCCGACACTGCCCGAGCCACCATTCGCAAGGCCGTTGGTTACTACATGAGCCTCGACTATTACCATCGCGCGTGGCGTGCCTTTGGTTTTACTGACGAGGACTTTGCCAACGGTGGCAGCGATCAGCTTATTGATGCAGTAGTTGCTTGGGGAAGTATCGAAACTATTAGCGCGAGGTTACAAGACCAAACCGAACGCGGTGCCAATCGGATTGTGATCATTCCACTCGGCGCCGGAATGGGTGGCCAACCGGACTGGCGTTTATTGGAACTACTTAGCGAATAACTTCTTGCCAAACTAAAATTTTGTCGTGGCCTCGATAGCTGCCGAACGTTGCCCGCGCGCTGGGCGATGCCGCGCCATCGCCGTGCCAATCAAATTGCAACCATACAGGGGCCGCGACGGTTAGGTTCAATGTGCCGTGATTGCCGACGCCGGGGCCACTCAGTGTTGGCCGCTGACTAATGACGGCTACACCTCCTTGCAAACGATAAGACTCCAGAGGCTCAACTAAGCTGGTCTCACCTTCATCTAATGCATCCGTAAAATCAGACAACACACCTGACGCAGTGTCATAGACGCTACAGTTGTCTTGATCGAATTCGCGAAAGCCCTGGTCCCAAACCTCTGCACGCAGTGGTACTGATAGGTTCTTATCTTCGGGTCCTTGGACAGCCAAGCTCTGTAAACGACCAAAATAGATCTCGGTCTGCCCAATCGTTTGGCTAGTACAATCATCAAGCGCCAGACAATCTCCGATGGCATTCGGATGCTGGTCCAAAGAGCTAAGCTCTGCGCCATCTTCATCCGTCACCGCAATCGATACTGAAAGATCGGTAAATGGTCCATCCGGTTCATCGACCTGTGAGAATATGCTGCGCATATCCTGGATGTCATATTCACCCCTTGCCCAACTCGCGTCCGCAAAACTTAAGCGCCCACCTAGATCGACCCCATCATTTAGGTTCTCCGCATGAACCTGAACGTTCGCCAACGGGAGCCTACCAAACAACACCTGGTCAAAGTTCTCTACACGTGTGTTCACTGCACTCCTAGCCTCCAACGTGGCGTGTAATCCAAGTGCAGGTTCCCGCATATAAGTAAACGCATCACAGGATGGGTCAATTCTGGATGATGATAAGACAAAGTGATCTGCAACAAATCGTCCAACGGGAACTTCCGCCAAGCCCATCACTGGACCACCACCCAGGTAGTCGCCATCCGCAATTTCGGCGCGCAACCCGATCGTACCCACCTCTGTGTAGATGGCGTCACTATTTTCGAATCGAGCAGAACCAACTAGGTTAAACGCGTCATCATTGAGCAGCTCACCGGCCACACCACCAGCAGGTTCAACAAGTCTGTCTACCAACCTGACCTGTTCCACATCGACTTCTCTACCAAAATTAGGCGTTACCGATCCATCAGCTGAACGCGCCTCGACAGCAACACGAAAAGCCCGCCCCGCGGCGACAAATCTCTCACCATCAAGTCCTGACGCTCCAGGATTTTCAGTCCCACTTAAGTCTTCGACATGCGTGATCACAAGATCGGCTGGCTTCCAGACGATGCTATCCGTTGAACCTAGGGCGCCATCGTCATCTCGCAACCACCACTGCACAGCCCCAACATCGCTGTAGGCAAGTCGTACACTTGCTCGTCCTGCTAAAAACGTGATTGGCTGGCGTATTGCGTCCGCCGAGGCACGACCGACGGCGATGCCATTGACCTCTATCGCGCGGCTGCCAGTTGGCGGGTCAACATAAGACTGCCAAAGCCCAAGCATTTTTGTGCCGTCATAGTCTAAAACCACGCCGCAGGTGCCACTGATCGCAGCAACGTGTGCAGTCTGCATCCTTCCAGCAATTTGCGGCTCGACAGGGTCGTTGATCGGCAGCACCACACCATCCGCAACCGGTGTCGCCGTGACGACAAAGCCCTGGGGAGCAAACACCAGCGGACCTTCGGCATCATCATCCGTTTGTCCGCCGCTCAAGATCGTCATATCAACATCTATCACTGCGAGCCCAGATGGATACGCAAGCAGAAGCGCAGCCTCGCCTCGATCCGCAGCCACAAAATCATAGTAGGCGAAGCCATCATTGGGATCAGCATCGTTTAACTGACCCGCAGCAGAGTCCACACGCCAGCCACCGAGACCCGAGTCAGTCGCGACTCTGACACGCCCCGTAAAATCTGTTTGGACAGCCCCGGTTGGATCTACAACTTGGAACCGTACCGGTTCGTCTACGCAGTAAAACCCAGAGTTATCGTGCACGACACGCGGCGCTGTGCGCGCGCTGGCCGTTTCGACTACGCGTACATTGTCGATGTGCCAGAAGTCACGCCGTCGCCCGCTACCTGAAGTGAGCGCAAATCGAACAGAAAATCGACTGTGGAGCGCTTCATCTGGTAGTGGCTGAGAGAAGCTAAATATTTGTCCTGATTGGCCACCACCACCATAGGTCACCAAATGTTGCCATCGATTGCGCGTATCTAGATATTCGACCCGAAGGTCCTCTCCGGATTCTGGTGGGTCGGAAAAAGCCCGATGACCGCGTCGCACCCAGAAACTTAACGACGCGCCGCGCCCAGACAAATCTACCCGACCGGAACGCAGCGTGACAGACACTGCGCCTCGATGCAGGTAAAGCGAGCGGCGGCCTGTTTCGCTAGTATGACCGCCCACCCAAGCTCGCCAAAAGTGAGAAATCGACCAATTCTGATAGAAACCTCGTTCAAAACCATCTTCAAACAAGACATCACCAGGGGCAGCGTTTACCTGTAACGTCAGTATCGTCGCCAAAATCGCGGCAGTCGCCTTAACTAAACTTGTACGGCTTCGCACTCTCACGACTGTACTTTCACAGCAATAATGCGCACCGTTGTTGCACCGCTAGGCAGCTGACAACGCCCGAGACTCTCTATTTCAAACAGACCTGCACTCAGCCCATCTTGGCGGAGGCAGCGTGTTGCGGCAGTACAATGTGGATAACCGATTGCATCCAAATCAATCGTCTCGGCTGTACACACGGAAGATCCACCAATAGACATCGCCTTGGCGACTGCGAGCTGAGCGCCTGTCTCGGCCGACGTTAACGCGTGCACGCCTAAAAGTTCTAGGGTGTCGCCGGTCGCTGCGTCTCGAACGGACCGCGTAACAGCAAGCGCGAGCAACGAAACTACGACAAGAAAGAAGATCGCGCTCACTAACCCCAGGCCTGAATTTCGTCGCGACCTCACGGCGCATTTCTCAGACTAATGTGCCGCACGAGAGATAAGTCGGCATCATCAGAGGCCATCGTCATATCTACCCGCACCACGCCATTTCGCTGCAAGTTAGGTGGTGCTATCGAAAAATTGGAAGTCGAGCTGTGCACAGAAGCCGCGAGCAGGATCCGATTAGGTAACGCACTCGGTAAGTCTGCTGGATCTGGTTGCGCCGCGAGGAATCCATAATCTTGGTAGTGCCAGAGCGCACCTTGGCTAAAGCAATATGACTGCGGTGGATCGACGGCGAAGACACGGTTCGATGTGGTTGCGCTTGGAAACTCATGATCGCTGAGTAGTGTCAGCGTGGCTTCGTCAGTCGTGCTCCCGGTTTGACTGACAACAGTCGGAGAGATCGCCCCTGGGTTGGCCAAAACGTATGGCGTCTGTATACCATGCCCGATCGATAGTCGCCCACCGACCATATTGTCCAACCCCAGAGTAACCACGGTGTTAGCCTGAAGACCGATGGGCGCACTTAAATAGCGGCCACCAGATCGTACCGGCAGCCACTCTAAGCAACGACCATCATCAGAGCGTCGAACACTGCTCGGTAACGCCGCTGAAATCTGTCTATGCATGGCAGCTAGAGCGGCAGACGCTTGGTCGGCTAAAGTAATTCTGGAATTGGTAGATGCATATCCATCGGTGGCGTCCACTAAGAAGCGACTACCGCCTATAGCGACAATGGCTAGTAGCGCCATCACCACAACCAGCTCGATCAGTGAAAACCCGTATTCAGAACGCATTAGTAGTTAGCCCGTACGGCCGAAAAGACCTGTGACGACCCACCTGGTGGTGTGACGATTACGGAGACCACCTTGGCATGCTGAGAATCTGCCAAACCAAATGCTAGTTGTTGCGCAGCGTCTAGATACGCAACCGACACCTCAACTTGGAAACCGGCAAACACTTCGATCGGTTGTCCGTCTTCGTCCAACGGTGGGATTTCGCGTAAACCGTTGAAGTCATCTACGTCATCGAAGTTTGCCCGAGATTCACCATCATCAAAATCTGCTGGCGAAGAACATGGACCACACCTTGGCACCCCACCTTCTGGCGTGAGTTCGTCAAACTTGCGGATCATGATTTGATCCAAGTAGCTGCGCGCCAAAATTTCAGTTTTAGCACGCCACAGAGAGTCAGATTGTTTCCCAAGCGCAAAGCTCATCGAGCCAAAAATAGCGGCCCCAGCGATGCCGAAAATTGCCAGTGTGACAACTAGCTCAACGAGCGTAAATCCGCACAGATGTCGACGCCGACTTGGTTCAAACACACTGACCGCCGCGGGATACGCCACTCGGGTGAAGGCAAAGATCCAATAACTGTTCACCGATGGCCGCAATCGCGATACCGGATGCATGAGGCAGCGCCGCGCCACGCAGAACTACGGTTCGAAGATAACCAGATCCGCCATAACCAACGAGCAAGGATTCACCTGTGATGAGCTCCGTACCGGCAACATCGATTCGAGCATCACTTTGCCATTCATCTCTATGCAAAATTTCAGCGCCTCCAGACACGACTGCCGTAAGTCCCGCTGCTGTACGCGTTAAGGTGAGAAGGATGTTAACGTCCTGACGAAAGGTTGCATGTCGACGAGCATGTGCCGTTTGACTCGCTACGAAGTCCCGTAGCAAGGCCGCTTCATAGGCGCTCGTACCAACCATCCGAGATATCGCAACAGCACTGAGTACACCAAGAAGGAGCAGCACAGTGATCATTTCGACGACCGTGAATCCGGACACAGGCGTCGTCCTTTGCTTTTGCGCACGCACAGGCACCGACTCCAGAAAGTCTGACTTACCTTAGTGTAGAAACAATCTGAAAACTCGCGAGCTCCCTCGCGTATCGCAGCCGCGACCTGTTACGCTCTAAAAATGCTCCGACTGATTCGTTCTTGTCCAAAAATGGCCTTCCTGGTCATTTTCTCTATTTCTCTAATTTCGCTCCCGCTCGAGTACGCAAACGCCGAAGACTCACAAACAAGCTTGCAAAAACTCCACATCCTCATCCCCGGGGCTGCTGGAGGCGGCTGGGATCGCACTGCCCGTGGCACTGGTGAAGCGTTATCTAAATCAGGACTTGTCGAGCAAGTGACATTTGAAAATATGTCTGGTGGCGGGGGTGGTAAAGCCGTAGCGCATCTGATCGAAGTCAATCGAGACTCGACCATCATGGTGAATTCAACCCCTATCGTCGTACGCGCTTTACGTGGTGTCTTTCCCCAGTCGTTCCGAGATCTTGCTCCGATCGCAAGTCTGATCGGTGACTACTCCGTTATTGCAGTGCGCGCAGAGTCTGAGATCACCAGCATCACTGACCTCCACAACGCCCTGGCTCGCGATCCAAGTTCTGTCCCTATTGCCGGTGGCTCTGTGTATGGCGGCACCGACCACATAGTAGCGGCTATGCTCGCCCAAGGGCTCGGTGCCGACCCAAGACAGATTAAGTACATTCCGTATGACGCTGGCGGCAAGGCCATGGTCGGCCTTCTTTCTGGCGAAGTTGTGGCGCTCGCCTCTGGCTATGGTGAAGTCGTCGATTTAGTCGAACAGGGTTGGGTACGCTTGTTATGCGTTGCCAGCGAGGATCGACTGCAAACAGCACTCGCCAGGAAAGTTCCGACTTGCATAGAAGCGGGTGTTGACAAGCTTGTTTTTGTTAACTGGCGCGGTTTCTTTGCCGCACAGCACATCGACCCTGTGGTGCTCAAACAGTACCGAGAGGTCTTGCATAAACTCCTCAGCACCCAAGCTTGGGATGAGGTTCGTGACCGTTATGGTTGGGTTGATCTCTTTCGACCCGGGCAAGAGTTCCACGCCCTACTCGCAGATCAAGAAAAGCGTTTGAGTGCCTTGCTGACTCAACTGGGTATGTTGTGAGTCTTTCGCGGGCGCAGATTGGCGGTCTCTTCATGCTCATATTTAGCATGAGCTATGGCGTCCTGATCTTTGACATCCCTCTGATCGCCAACAACGAGACGTTTACTGCGCGTTCGATGCCAACTTTTCTCGCTGTTTTTGGCACCTTTTTGTCACTACTCCTGATCACCCGACGCGATCAAAGCCAACAGAAACAATCCGAAAAGATGAACTTTAGATTGGGTTTAACTTTTCTAGCCCTGATGTCGGCATACGGATTCGCGATTCGTCCCGCTGGGTTCGTTCTAGCGACGGTCGTTTTCCTCTTCGCTGGATTTTGGCTACTCGGTGAACGCAACGCGACTAAGAATCTTGCTATCGCCCTGCCTGTGGTTGTTTTCTTTTGGTGGTTGATGTCTGAACTTTTGGGAGTCTATCTGCCAGCGCTGCCGGAAATCCTGAATGATTGAGGGGATTGTCACCGGGCTATCAACTGCCTTCACCTTGCAGAATGTGCTCTTCCTTTTGACCGGCTGCTTCGCAGGCACGTTTATCGGAATGCTCCCTGGGCTTGGGCCAATGACGGCGATAGCCTTGATGATTCCGATCGCATCAGCGCTGGAACCAAGTTCGGGGATAATCATGATGGCAGCCGTCTACTACGGCGCGATTTTCGGCGGCAGCACATCCTCCATTCTGATTAACGCGCCTGGGGTGGCATCGACTGTCGCGACATCCTTTGACGGATACCCTATGGCTAAAGCAGGCAAGGCAGGCAAGGCCCTTGCCATCGCGGCTATCGCATCGTTTGCAGGCGGTATCATCGCCGCTATTCTGCTACTTCTTTTTGCACCTTATCTCGCAACGCTTTCTTTAAGTTTCCAATCGACGGATTACTTTGCACTGATCCTTCTTGGACTCGTCTCAGTTGCCGCGTTTGCAGGTAGTTCAGGGATGTTGAAGGCGATCACAATGACTGTTTTCGGTCTGATGCTTTCAACCGTTGGATCCGATCAGACACAAGGCTTGCCGCGTTTCACGTTAGGACAAGTCGATCTTATCGACGGCATCTCGTTCCTACTTCTAGTCATGGCAACTTTCGCGTTGTCAGAAGCATTGCTCGCAATTATGCGTCCAGCTGGCCCGGGTATCAGTTCAAGGGAGAAACTCACCAATATCCGGATCACTGCAGATGAAGCAGTCGAGGCCGCTCCGGCAGTTGCCCGTTCTTCGACGATCGGCTTCCTGATCGGTTTGCTCCCTGGCGCTGGTGCAACGATTGCTTCATTTCTCGCCTATGCGACCGAACAACGCTTCGCGCCTACGCGATTGGCCAAAAAATTTGGACATGGTAGCGTCCGCGGTCTAGCTGCGCCGGAAGCCGCTAACAACGCGGCTGCCACCGGTTCCTTTGTACCGTTGCTAACGCTAGGTATCCCTGGATCCGGAACAACGGCGATCTTGTTAGGGGCATTGATCGCGTATGGCATCCAACCTGGACCGCTTCTTTATATAAACAACCCCGAAGTATTCTGGGGTGTCATCGTTTCAATGTGGCTCGGCAACGTAGTCCTACTTTTGCTCAACCTACCGCTTATCCCCTACATTGCTCGCATCCTAACTTTGCGTCAGGGCATACTCTTACCGCTCATTCTCTTCTCTTCGCTGATCGGCGTGTACCTCGTATCGTTCAATAGCTTCGACCTTCAACTCATGGTTCTCTTTGCAGCGGTCGCGGTCTTTTTCCGTCTTCTAGATTTTCCCATGGCGCCGATGATCTTAGGTTTTATTCTCGGTGGGATGATCGAGGAGAATCTACGCCGCGCGTTGTTAATATATGATGGGACTTGGGTCTTCCTATGGGAGCGACCGTTGACCGCGGCCATCATGGTGCTCGTCGTCATGGTGCTGATCCTGCCCATTTTGTTGCAACTAGTTAGTCGGAGAAACACATGACCGGTGGGCTCAAGTCCAAACACAATGAAGCCGCCGCAATCGTCGCGGACATGACTTTGCAGGAAAAGGCTAAACTCGCTTCCGGCAAGAATTTTTGGCATCTGGAAGCGAGCGAGCGACACGATCTCCCTGCAGTCATGGTCACAGACGGACCCCATGGTTTGCGCAAGCAAAATGCATCCTCAGATCACGTTGGTTTAAACGTTAGCGTCCCAGCTACTTGCTTTCCAACAGCCTGTGCGTTGGCTTGTTCCTGGGATACCGATCTTCTCCAGAGGGTCGGTCACGCCATCGGCGAAGAGTGCGTTGCTGAGCAAGTTACGGTACTACTAGGGCCAGGCGTCAACATAAAGCGTCACCCCTATTGCGGACGCAACTTCGAATACTTCTCCGAAGACCCATATCTCACGGGCAAAATGGCGGCAGCGTTAATCAATGGGGTGCAAGCAAACGGTGTTGGCACGAGCATCAAACACTATGCCGTTAATAATCAAGAACAAGGACGGATGATCATCGATGCAATCGTCGATGAACGGACCCTGAGAGAAATCTATCTACGCGGGTTCGAAATCGCGATCAAGGAAGCTCAGCCGTGGACGGTCATGTGTGCGTACAACCGAGTAAACGGCACCTATTGCAGCGACCACACCTACTTGTTGAATGAAATATTGCGAGACGAATGGGGCTTTGAGGGTTTGGTTGTCACCGATTGGGGTGCAACCAACGACCGCGTCCAAGGCGTTCGTGCTGGGCTCGACTTAGAGATGCCCGGCAGTGGCGGTATCAACGACGCGCTCATTGAAAGTGCCGTCAGCAATGGTGAGCTTGACGAAACGGAGTTGGATCGAGTTATCGCGCGCAATGTATCCGTCTCGTTACTGGGCAAGGACCTCGCAGCAAGAAGTGGTGATGCTAATCATGCGACACACCATGACCTCGCCCGGCATACAGCAGCCGAATGCGCTGTACTCCTTAAAAACGAGGACTCATTCCTGCCACTGCACAAAGAGCAATCGATCGCCTTGATTGGTGCCTTCGCCGAAGAGCCTCGATACCAGGGCACTGGCAGCTCGCAAGTCAATCCAACCAGTCTCGACAAAACCATCGACACATTTAAGTTGAACGCAGATCACGTCGAATACTGTCGCGGCTATGACCCCAAGCGCTCCGATGAAGATCCTGTGCTTATCGCTGAAGCGACTGGGATCGCGCAGCAGTGCGACGTCGCCGTTGTTTTCGTTGGACTCCCCCCTATCTACGAATCAGAGGGTTTCGATCGCGTTCAATTTGATTTGCCGGTCCAGCACACACACTTGGTTGAAGCGGTTTGTGCAGCCAACCCCAATACCGTCGTCGTCCTCAGCAACGGTTCCCCCATCGCCATGCCCTGGGTAGATCAGCCCAAAGCTATTTTGGAGGGCTATCTCGCTGGCCAAGCTGGTGGTAGCGCGATCGCCGAAGTTCTCCTTGGTTTGCGCGAACCGGGCGGACGTCTCGCCGAAACATTCCCGGTCGACGTCGGTGATGTCGCCGCGGACAAGCACTTTCCAGGCAATACACGCCAGGTGCAGTACCGTGAAGGGCTCTACGTCGGCTACCGATATTTCGATTCAACTAAGAGAGAGGTGCTCTTTCCATTCGGCCATGGCCTTTCCTACACCAACATCGAGCTGACGGACATCGCTGTGTCCAACGACACTTGGTCCACGGAGGATGCTGACTTACACCTGTCAGTCACTGCCCGAAACCTAGGCACGCGGGCGGGCTCTGAGGTCATCCAAGTATATCTTCACGACAAAGTAGCTTCCGTTTACCGCCCTGATCAGGAACTTCGCGCATTTACCAAGGTGCACTTGGAGCCAGGCGAGGCGGCAACGATACAAATACCACTAACGCGAGACGCATTCTCTTTTTACGATCCGAGTCAGGCACGATGGGTCGTTGAATCCGGCGACTTTGAGCTCCGGGTCGGAAAGTCGAGCCGCGATATTGTCACTAAGCTAAACCTCGCCGTGCAATCAAGCGACACAGTGATGCCAAACACCGCAGCGCCCAAGCTTACGGGCAAGCTAGTCGTCACTGATGATGAAGCTTTCGCCGGAATGTTGGGCTATCCAATACCCGACACAGAGTCGAGCCGACCTTTTCATCTCAACTCCTCGATCCAAGAAATCAGGTCATCATTGGTGGGTGCGCAAATCGCGAAGAAAATCACAGCCGCTTTTACAGCAAACATGGGGGGCGAAAGCAACGATGAGACCCTCAAGAAGATGTTCGAAGAAATGGCCAACAACATGCCCCTGCGTTCTCTAGCGTTGTTTTCTCGAGGCCGTACTGGTTATGCCGATCTTGAGCAAATGCTTGCGCTTCTAAACCACCAATACATTAAGTATTTGAAGCTAAAGTTCTTCTCAGACGATTAGGCCTACTCAATCATAGACCGTCATAGATAATCAAAGACCAACCTCTATTACGGCGGTTGGCCGCTCTGCCAAGAGAGCGCGAAGATGTTCTGCCATAGTGAGTGGCACGAACGTTTCATCACTAGCTGCAATCTCTGCAACCGACCACCAGCGCAGCTCGTCGAGCAACTCGGCCTCATGCTCCGCCGGATTTTGCTCACCGCTAGCAACGAATTTCTCAACCGGCCAATAGTAGAAGAATTCTTCCTGATCAAAAGACTCCCCGCGAAAGACGAAAGCATGTCGTCGATGCCACACGGGACCTGTGATACGGGGTGATGGCTCTTGGTGACCAGTTTCTTCCCAAACCTCGCGTTCAAGTGCCGCTAAGTGATCCTCGCTCGGCTCTATCCCACCACCCGGGGCGAGCCAGATATATTCTTTTGTGTCAGGGACGTACAGCCGGACCAGTAAAACCTCCTGGTCGGCGACCAGTAGAGCTCGAACCGCTGCTCTGTAACTCACACTCTGACGTAGCCACCGAGCTGGCTTTTCAGCGCTCCGAGCACACCGTTGATGAGACCAGTCGTGAGCACGATCTCGGCATCGTGTCGCATAACTGGGTCTTCCTGGTCAAGCTCATCGAGTTCTTCTAGACCTTCAAATTTGACCTTACGTAACACCAAGTCATCGGCTAGAACAAATCCAACTTGGGCATTCCAGGACAAGCCTAGACGGTCGAGAACCAGGCCATCTTTCACATGCGCCTGAACACTTTTGTCATTGATATCCATATCAAGCCAATTGACGGTAGACGTTTGCTCTGAGGGATCCTTCATGCGGCATTCGCGCCCGACAAAGAACTTTCCTGCATCGCCGCCCAAGAACACCTGCTTCATGAGCGTCTGCGCCGACTTTTGGTACTCCAGCGGTGTTGCTTGCAGCGACCCCAATGCATCGCGCAGCTTATCCAAATACTCTTCTGCAACCTTCTCGGAAGGTGTCGCGATTGCGAGAACCTTCTCCGCTTGTATATAGAATGCCCGAATTCGATCCGACTTCAGCAACGCTCTCGGCAAGAGCTCCGAATAGACTTCTTCCTTTAGCTCTCGCTTTTCTCCACGAGACGGGGGTCGTGCTGAACGCCTTTCGAATTCAATCACACGCTCTGAAAGCGCTTCTTTGATGACTGCTGGTGGCAATAACTTCGTCTGGTAACGGAGCTGTAACAAGTCGACGCCACTCAAACGACGACAAAGCAAATCCTCCAGTATTTCGACCGGTGGCTCGAAGCCAACGCTCTTTTCACTGTATGCAGGGCACGGCTTGAAGGCCGCCTCTGCCAAAGCCTCATTGAGCGACTGTTCATCGCTCGGCCAGTCACTGTGAATGCGATAAAAACGGAAATTCTTGAACACGGAATGAGCCTACCTTACTACCTAGGGATGAAAAAAAGATGCGCTAGAGAACGACGAAGTATACGACTGCTAAGGCCATCGAGGCTTGAAAAATAAACGTCAATTGTAGAAAACGACGTGTGAGCGGTTTCGGCTGGACCTCTTTGGGCAATCGAGTCCGTTGGAAATAGAGCGTCAGACCCGACTGCACTGGGAGCATAATGGCGGCAAATGATCCGGCGATTGTCACCATCAGAACCGGCCGTTGAAACCCGGCGTAGAGCAACAGCCCTACGAACGGAATGATCATGCCGTACCAGCGGATAATCTTATAGCGCACATCCACGCGATCACGCTTGAGAAACCCAAGCTCCATTAAATAGTCCGGTATATAACGACCACCTCCCGCCACACCGGCCACGCTTGAGGAAAAGAGAATACAGAAAGCACCGACAGCAAAGACCCAAATGGACCATTCGCCAAGCGTTCTGGTAAACATGTTAGAAAGCGCAACGATGGTGTCGTTGCCGCTGGGTTGTTGCCCTGTGGCATGCAGGACACCCGCGCCCAACAGGTAAAAGGGAATCGTGGCCAAGGTCAGTATACAAAGCGTAATCCAAACGTCGGTGCGCAATACCTTCAACCAACCTTTCGCGCGTGCTTCCCATTCCGGTGTTCCGTCATAACGGCCGATGCGCGCCGGATAGCCCTTCTCCACACACCAATAGCTGTAAGAAGATATTTCGCCAGAGTTAACTCCTGTATACCCGTAGGCTGCAAGCGCAAGGACGGCAAACTCCAGCGCAAAATCACCCTGGAAACCAGAAATAAGGTCTTCAGCTCGTGTAGCGAATTCCGTTGTTTGCATCAGCCCAGCACTGACCATCGTCAAAACGGTGAACGTCATGACAAATAGCAACATGATCTTCTCTAACCGGAAGTAGCTCCCTGTACCCAGCAAGAATGCCGTCAATATGGCCAAACCAGCCACAGCGACAACAGGGCTTATCTGCGGAAAGATCAACACAACGGCTTGACCGGCGCCACCGATCACACCACCTAGTCCTGTGAACCCGGGAATGAATGCGATGATGCCAAGCGCTAAAGGCCAAGAAAATTTGCCCCTCGGACCGGGGATTTTGCCAGGTGCTCGATTGAGCGCGCGTAGGTAGGTATCGCCACTGATCACGACATACCGGGCGAGCTCTGCCTGCAAAATTGACTTGCTCCAGCATGAAAGCAGTACCCACCACAACATGCCGTAACCAACCGCCGCACCAAGGCTCGCAGTGAGTACAATCTCTCCCGAACCGACGATAGTGGCCGAGATAATGACGCTAGGACCTAAGTACTTCAGCGTTTGCCGAAAGGTCTTGGGGGGTTCTTCGATACCATCCGCGGGTTGCGTATAGGTATCAACGACATCCGTATCTAGCTCAACGCCAACGTTTTGTTCCGAATCAGCTTCTGCCACAAACCCTCCCGCACCCAAGGTAACAGAGAGGTATCAATATTCAATCATCTATGTGCTTAAATGAGCTGGTCTTATCTGGGGAAATCCCATGAAAAATGTAGGTCTAGCTTTCGCAACAATCCTGACATGTGCAACCACTGTCCAAGCAGAAGACAATATCGAGTGGCCAGCCTACGGTGGTTCTCCGGGTGGTGGGCACTACAGTCGTGCTACCGAAATCACCAAGGTAAATGTCAATAATTTGGTCGAAGCATGGCAACATCGCTCAGGCGATTTTCGCGCAGGTAGCAATGCGATTTTCGACGAGTCTGGCAATGACGATACAACATCCCCTACAGCGTTCGCCGTCACCCCTCTGATGGTGGAGAACACCGTCTACTACTGCACGTCATTTAACCGCGTGTTTGCTCTGGAGCCGGACACAGGTGCTGAGAAATGGGTATTCGACCCAGAAGTAGACATGGCGGTAGAAGGCCTCACAAATTGCCGCGGCGTATCCAGCTGGGTCGATGAGCAGAATGAAGATGCGTTCTGCGGTCACCGCATTATGTTGGGCACACTGGATGGCCGAATTTTCGCCATCGATGGCAAGTCCGGCAAACGTTGCCCTGATTTTGGCAACAACGGTGAAATCAGCCTGAGTTTGGGACTCACCAAGCACGAAGCCTTCGAATACCAAATCACAAGCGCACCAGCCATCATTGGTGACCTTGTTATATCGGGCGCTATGGTGATCGACAGCTTTCGGCCAGATGTCCCAGCTGGTGTCGTTAGAGCCTATAACATCCGCACAGGTGAATTCGTTTGGGGCTGGAATCCAACCCATCCTGATCGCGAACAAGCTGATGAAGTGGGCACCTATACCCCAGGAACCACCAACGTCTGGTCGACAATTTCAGTCGACGCAGAACGCGGCCTTGTGATCGTACCTACCGGTAACTCATCACCCGATTACTACGGCGGCGATCGCGAAGGTCACCTCGACTACTACTCCTCTTCCGTCGTTGCATTGGACGCAGCAACCGGCGAGGTCAACTGGAACTACCAAACGGTTCATCACGACATCTGGGACTACGATATACCTGCCCAACCGACCTTCGTCGATCTCACCATCGATGGTCGGGAGCGACCTGCGGTTGTGCAAGTCACCAAAATGGGTATGACCTTCGTCCTTGACCGAGAAACCGGCCAACCACTGCATCCAGTTGAGGAGCGTGCTGTGCCCCAAGAAGGCGCTGTACCTGGCGAGTATCTGAGTCCAACTCAGCCTTTCCCACTTAAACCTGAGCCGCTACATCAACTCGGCATTACACCAGAAGACGCATGGGGACTGACCTTCATTGACAAAAATCAGTGCAAGCGCAAGCTCAAGAAGATCCGCACTGGACCGATCTATACACCGCCAAGCCTCGAGGGCACTGCTTATTATCCTTCGCCTCTAGGTGGCAACAATTGGGGCGCACCTGCGGTCGATCTGGATCGCAAGATCATGATCGCCAACACCCACCACATGGCGATGGAAGTTCGCCTTGCGCCGCAGAATGACTGTCCGGAGGGCGTCACCTTCCCTCAGCATGGCTCGCAATATTGCGTAATCATGACACCGATCACTTCTGCGCTCGGCGCGCCATGCTCACCACCGCCGTGGGCGACCCTTGCTGCGGTCGACCTAGAGGCAGGCAACATCCTCTGGCAAATCCCATTTGGTAGCCTCAAGGGTATGGTGCCCTGGCCATTCCACAACATGCTCAACAGCGGCTGGCAATCGGGCGGACCCATGGTGACCAAGTCCGGCCTCATATTTATCGGCGCGACGATGGATGGTTTTTTTCGTGCCTTCGACATCGAAGACGGTAAGACGCTGTGGGAGTATGAGCTGCCGACGAGCGCAAACACTGTGCCGATGAGCTATACCTACAATGGAGAGCAATATGTACTTGTCGCTGCCGGTGGACACTTCACATCCCCGCTACCTGCAGGAGACTATGTGACGGCGTTCAAGCTACCCTGAGTCCTCAGGCAACTGCCTGGATCAAAATTCTGCGATCTACCCAGGGTTCGGGAGCAGTGGGTTCACCGAAGCTCGTCACTTGGACGTCGCTGAACCCTGCACTCGCGAGCATTAACTCAAGCTCGCTTAAGAAATAGAGCCCTATATCGATTAACCCTCGCTCCTGCCCTATCTCTTCTCCATCGCGTGACTTAGTCACTTCAATTTCAAGCGTTGTCGTCTGTCGCAGCGGATCAAAATCGTGTTGTCGAGTACGCAGTTCGAACTCTGAGCCGTCCCTAGCGACTTTCCTCTCAACATGTTTCGGCCAGCTTCGCGGCAATTCCGGCTTTGTGATCCAAGCCTCCCAGCCTTTGGGACTTTCCAGGTTCGGTAAATAGTGATCCATAACAAAACGGCCGCCTTCGCGTAGATGTCCATGCACACGACGTAGACTTTCGAGATCTTGTTGCCGTGATCCGCCTAAGCCAAACGCCCCACACATGTAGACACCAGCAAACGATTGGTCGATATCGAGCTGGTGGGCAGCCTGTACGTAGAGTGGACAAGCGACGTCAGCTTCGGCTAACACCTTCTCTGCCCACTCAATCATATCGTTGGCCGCATCACAGCCAACCATGTCGCGCCTGGCTTTGAGAAACTCCACCAACAAGCGGCCAGTGCCACAACCAAGATCCAGAATGGGACCATCTATATCGGAGAATGCGTCGATGAATGTCTGCACATCGTCACCGCCTACATTAAATTCCGCCCACCACTCAGCAACTAAGCCGTGATGCCAAATTCTGATCTCCTTCGTTTGGTTATTGATCCGCCTTCTCCATCATAATTTTCAGCGCGCTCTCTTCTTGTAGCGCAGCTATTACCCCAGCACGATCGACGGACGAACGGTTTTGGCTAAGCTTCCATTTACCTTGTACACGTTCAATTGGCATCTCAATGCCAACTATGTGATCAAGAAGTTTGTTCGTAAATTCAACCGGCGCATCCGCCACTTGCCAGGGTTCCGGCTGCTCGGCTTCATGCCGTTGCGTCAGTTCAGTCACATGTGTCAATTTCCAATCCCTTTCGTGTTGCGCCACCGCAGCGCCATACACGTGCACCGCGACATAGTTCCAGGTCGGAACTACTCTGGCATTCGCCTTCTTTGACGGATACCAATTTGGGGAGATGTAGCCACTTGGTCCAGAAAAAATCGCCAACACCTCCTGCGTACCGTCGAGCTGCTGCCAAACTTCATTAGCCTTCGGCACGTGCGCCAGTAGCGTTTCGCCATCGGGCGACAACAGCATGGGAAAATGATTGGCAACGGGGCTTGCTCCACCAACGATAAAAGTCGCTAGCGGGTTCGCGTTGATGACATTGTGTAAATCACGTTCATTGACTTGTTGGAATTGAGATTGAATATGCACAAGTGAACTCAGTGGTATTTCTTGCGCATATCTCTCACGCTACGTTCAATGATGGTTCGGAGCACTTTGAGATCCACTCCGGACAGACGTCCGAGATACAGGCAAGAAGATCCAGTCTTGTACTTACCCAATTTATCTAGCAGTTTCTGGTATTTACTAAAACCCGGCATAATGTAGACGACCATATTCGCCTTGCGCGGTGCAAATCCGGTCAGCATCGCATCACCCTCACGGCCACTCTCGTAAACATAGTGGTACTCGCCAAAGCCAATAATGCTCGTACCCCACAACCGCGCTTTCTCACCGGTCACTTCCGCCATTAGGTCAAGCAAAATTCGAGCATCTTCCGCACGACCCGCGTGATCAACGGATTCAAGAAACTTACGCACACTCGCCTTGTGAGGCTGAGTTTTGTTGTTTGCTTGCGTAGTCCGAGGCATAGTTCGACTCCAAATTGGGGGACTAAGATATTGAAAATTTACCATGCGCCGGGCACCCGGGGTACCCGCGTGATCTGGCTTTGCCATGAACTAGATATACCAATCGAGATAGAGATGATCGATTTTTCGATCGAGTGGCGTGCGCGCCCCGAATGGCGAGAGATCAGCCCTCTCGGCAAAGTCCCAGTGCTGTTCGATGGCGACACAAAGATGTATGAATCCGGCGCAATGATGGACTACGTACTGGCCAAGTATGGCAACGGTGCCCTGCAGCCCGAACCCGGGAGCTCTGACCATGCGGAATACTTGCATTGGCATTGGTTTGCCGAAGCCACTTTTTCACGGCCACTGGGTGAAATCGTTAATCACGGGCGCGAATTTCCAGGCGAAAAGCGCATCGATGCCGTAGTAGCGGAAATGGCCAATCGCGGCGTACTCGCCGGACAAATGGTTGCGGATCACTTACAAGGCCGTGCGTATCTACTAGGCGATACGTTTACTGCTGCCGATATTTCCATGGGCTACACAATAATGTTGTTGGAGAACTTCGTACCCGACAAGTTTCCAGAAGGCTTGCGCGCCTATTGGGATCGACTACAAGCACGGCCCGCATACCAAAAAGCAACGTCGGGCTAGCTCCTTGCTTGGGTTACGATAGCTCCGTAACCTACTTGAACCACAACACCACGCGGAGTCATACGGTGAGCGAACAAGAACCAAGCGACATCCCGCAGTCACGTCTTAACCTGATTTGGTCTGTACTGGTGTTCCAACTCCGGCTTATCGTCGATGGATTGCGCGATGTTGTTCTTGTGCCGATCTCGCTGATTGCTGCGTTGATTGGTCTAATTGCTGGCGGGGCAGAACCAGCTCGTTATTTCAATCAGATTCTTCGCCTCGGGCGACGTACTGAAACTTGGATCAACCTTTTCGGTCACCGGCGTGGCAGTGGCACTTCCGACGAACTTATCACCCCGTTTAAAGAACGACTCTTCAGTGAAGCGGAAGCCAATCCGTGGGTACAAAAAGCGGGTGATACGGTCAATCGATCACTCGACCAAGTAAACGACGCCGTACAAAAGCGTAGGGATGACCGCGACTCAGCAGAGGACACTAAAGTCGATAAGTAGAAGGCCCAGTCATTGCTTTTCCTACGCTTTGTGGGCCAAATCAATCAAGGAGATCACCGAGTATCGGTGCCTCCCAACAGTCCGATTTTGCAGCACCAAATCGTCTAACTGAAGGAACCGTGTAAAAACTCAAATTTTCAGGAGATAAACGATGCCAACAATAACCTTACTGTACGCAGGCATTCTCGGACTTATGTCCATCGCTCTATCGGCCTTTCCCGGCAGCATGCGCGGCAAAGTCGGTGTTTCCGTGGGCGATGGCGGCAATCCGGAATTGTTACTAGCAATCCGCCGCCACGGCAATTTCACAGAGTTTGTGCCTATGGCTATCATATTGATGGCGCTATTAGAACTTAACGGGTTGGGTACCTTAACGATGCACATCTTTGGCGGAGTTTTGGTTCTCGCTCGGATATTGCACGCTACTGGCCTTAAGCTCGACGACATCACGACCTTAGGTCGCGGTTTAGGCGCTGGCGGTACGGCGCTACTGACTGTAGTGATGTCTATTTGGGCGATAACTGAGTTTTTCATATAGCATCGGCACAAAACCAACCGGGCCTTTTATGGATATCGTAGAGTTCGTCGTTAGAGACCACGTCGCGTACATCACCCTCAATCGTCCCGAGGCCATGAACGCACTCAATCCGGAACTCCGACATGCGCTCTCAGAGTGTTGGGATCAAGTTGAGACTGACGATGAAATCTGGCTCGCCGTTGTCACAGGGGCTGGCGATCGAGCTTTTTGCGCGGGGATGGACCTCAAACACCGCGCGCGAGAAGTTGACGCCGACGAAGCTCAACGCAAAGCATGGGCTGATATGCAAGCACAAGCCGTGCCTCTCAACACTCGCTGGCACTTCCCAAAACCCGTGATCGCCAAGGTGAACGGATTTGCACTCGGGGGTGGGCTAGAACTGGCGCTGTCTTGCGACATTATCGTAGCTGCAGAACATGCAGAAGTGGGTCTGCCTGAACCGCGACGTGGGCTTATAGCCGGTGGCGTTGGTGTGCATCGGCTGCCAAGGCAGATGGGCATGAAAGCCGCCATGGGCTACCTCCTCACTGGCAGGCATATGACCGCCCAACGCGCCTATGAATTGGGCTTAGTTAACGAAGTTGTCGCAAAAGAAGACCTGGACGCCTGTGTCGATGCTTGGGTTGCAGACATTTTGCGCTGCGCGCCTTTGGCCGTTCGAGCCACAAAGGAAGCTGTCATGAAAGGGTTAGACACTACTCTGTCCGAGGCCTTCGAACGCCCGTACGACGCAGAAACTATTCGTGCCAACAGCCAGGATGCCATAGAAGGCCCAAAGGCTTTTGCAGAAAAACGCACCCCGAACTGGCAGGGACGATAATCCAAATTCTAGCTTTGGGTCTCATCCACACGATACATCACAGTTTTCTCAGAAATCAGAAAGTTTGCCTCATCAGCCCGGATCGCTGCACTAACTGCAGGCTCTCGAATTCTTGCCCAAAACTCAGTAAGGCGCGCCTCGTCTTCAAACCACAGTTCAGTCAATACATCAAAGTCGGGTTTACCGCCTTTGCCTGAAACTTCAGGCTCATCAGGCATGAAACTTCGCGTATACCGCTTAATCATCGGTAAAAGCTCTGCAACTAACGGCGCATGACTCGCCTCGTAGTAGGCTTTGAATTCTGCACGGCTCAGGTGAGACTGCTTGGATATCAGGGCAATGAGTTTTGGCATGTCCATAGCTTATCATTCTCGTTAACCTATCATCGTCAACTGATTGTCGACAGTTTCAGAAACCAAGTTAGGTAGTCAACATGAGTGAACTGAAGTGGCCATTTCTTCCCGGACGCAATATCAGCATTGATCGTGCTGAGGGTATCTATCTGTACACCGATAACGGCCAAGAAATCATCGATGCAGCGGGTGGTGCCATCGTTGCGTGCATCGGCCACGGTAATGACAGGGTTGTCGAGGCTATCGCAAAGGCGACCAAGCAGACCAGTTACATCGTCCCGCCGTGGATCACGCCCTCGCGTCAGGCCATGCTCGACGCGCTTGCCGACTGGCTGCCGCCATCCTTGACCCGAGTCCATTGTACTTCTGGTGGATCTGAATCCAATGAAGCGGCAATCAAGATAGCGCTGCACTATCAACAAGCCATCGGGGAGACTTCGCGAACACAGGTTATAGGCCGCTCGATCAGCTATCACGGCACGACCCTCGCCACGGCTTCAATCAGCGGGCACCCAAGCCGAAAAATCGGTCTGGAGGCGTCTCTACCAAACTTTCTCGAAGTCGAAACGCCTTACACCCTTCGCTGTCCAGTCTCAGCGAATCAAGGCGACTATTACGTCGATCTATTGGCCCATCTGATTGAAGCAGAAGGCGCGGAGAACGTCGCTGCACTTCTGAGCGAGCCGATCACAGGCTCTTCGGGTGGCGCCTTGGTTCCGCCGGACGACTATTGGCCGAAGGTGCGCAAGCTCTGTGACGACAACGGCATCCTGCTCATCATGGATGAGGTGATGACTGGCTACGGTCGAACTGGACAAGACTTTGGCTTTCAACACTGGCCAATCGAACCGGACATTCTAGTTGGCGGCAAAGGCCTGGCCGGTGGTTATGCACCTTTAGGCGGTGTGTTCGCACGAGAAGCCATTGGTGAAGCCATCGAGCAAGCTGGCTTCCAGGTCATGTTTAACACCTTTGGCGCACACCCCGCGGCCTGTGCCGCAGCCGCGGAAGTCCTCAATATCATGCGCGAAGACAATCTCGTTCAACAAGCTGCCACACGAGGCGACTACTTAAGTAACAGGCTGCGCGACCTTTTCTCAAATCACCCTCACGTGGCCGAGACCAGGGGCAAGGGGCTCTTGCAGGCGATCGAAGTGGTCGCTGACCGGGAGACTCTGGAGCAATTCCCCAAAGATGCGCAAATCTCAAGCAAAATCGTCGTGAAGGGATTACAAAAAGGCGTGTTCTTTTACGGTGGCGGCACCGGCGTTGTACGGGACATTGTCTGTATGGGCCCACCGCTGACCATCGATGAACCAGCCTTGGATCGAATTGCAGAAACGCTTCTGGAGTGCGTCGACGAAGCCATCGCCGAGGCCTAATGATATGGGATTCAGCCAAGGGCTAAAGTGTTTTGGCGAAGGTGTACAACTCGCGCTGAGCCCATCACTGCGCAAGTTTATCCTAGTTCCCGCCTTGGTTAGTCTCATCATCGTGGTCATTGGTCTGGCGTTCGCTTTCACATTTGTTACTGACCTATCGGCTTACCTGGCTGGTTTAGGTGTCTGGCCCGGTGTGCTCGATTGGGTTTTGGAGCCACTGCTTTACATTTTTGGGGTGCTCGTAGGCGCATGGCTCTTTGGTTTCTTGGCCGTTGTCGTCGGCTCGCCTTTCCATAGTGCCCTCAACGCCGAAATTCACCCCACCGACAATCAATCTCCAAAAAAGTGGTATGAGCAGATAGCGCCGACGCTATTGCGCGAGCTCAGCAAAGCCAAGTACACGCTGCCACGGCTGGCTGGCTTGTTATTAATCGGGTTCGTGCCGATCGTGAATTTGATAACTCCCTTTCTCTGGCTAGGATACGGTGGTTGGCTAATGGCGGTACAGTTCTGCGACTTTAGTTTTGAAAATCGAGACAAGCCTTTTGAGCACACCCTGGAGAAGCTGAGATCTTATCGCTCGACGTGTGTCGGCTTCGGCGCTCTCGCAACGCTGGGTATGGCATTACCTTTACTGAATTTCATAGTGGTACCCATCGCTGTGACAGGCGGTGCACTGCTCATGAAAAAAATCGAGCAGTTAGATGCATAGTCGAACCGGCATCGGCATGGTCAATTATGCCGAGTGATGCGGACAAACCAGATCACGATTCAGCCATTAACTTGGCCGACAAACTCTCGTTATTTACTGACCATTGGTCACCCAAAGTGATCGCTGAGCTAAACGACTATCAGATCAAATTGGTAAAACTCGCCGGAGAATTCGTCTGGCACAAACATGACCACACGGATGAAATGTTTCTGTGTCTCGAGGGGCAAATGAAAATTGAATTTCGTGCAGGAACCGTCGAACTTTCACCGGGTGATCTGTACGTCGTCCCGAAGGGCATCGAGCACAAACCGGCAGCGGCACGGGAATGCCATGTAATGATCATCGAGCCCACAGGGGTTGTTAACACCGGCGAGAGAGTGGGGACCCTCACGGCACCCAACGATAAATGGGTATAGGCAACTCATGCCAGCGTAGATTCTTCTAGCATGCTCGACGCCACGTTCTACAAAGAGTATGCAAGCGCCGCCGCTCTGATTATGACGATCGCGCTCTTTGTGCCTTACATCAGATCAATAAAGCGCGGCACGATAGTTCCTCATGTCTTTTCGTGGCTAATTTGGGCTTTCGGGACGTTCGTCGTCTTCTTGGCACAGTTAGCCGGTGGCGCTGGATTAGGAGCATGGCCCATTGGCTTTTCTGCGTGTATCACCGGCTACATTGCCTTTCTGTCCTACCAACAAACTCAATCCGCGCACATTGCGAGACGGATTGGTATCTGCTCGCGCTGGCTGGGCTCGCACTACCTGCTTGGATGCTCACGGCAGATCCGCTTTGGGCGGTGGTTTTGCTGACGATCGCTGACCTCATTGGTTTTGGTCCAACCATCCGCAAAGGATACAACCTCCCTTACGAGGAACATGCCGGTTTCTTCGCACTAGGAAGTGTGCGTAACGCATTGGTCATTCTTGCCTTGGAACACTATTCATGGACCACGGCGCTATTTCCCGGTGCTGTAGGCATCGCCTGCCTTTTGATGGCAGGCTTCCTAATTGTCAGGCGTCAAACCATCGATCCCAGCGAAAGCCCGCAATAACAGCGCACACAACTGAAAGGAGAACACTCAATGCCAATGCTAAAATCGATCGCACCGCAAATTCTGATCGACGACCTGGATCGAAGTATCAGCTATTACACATCGAAACTTGGGTTTGAGCAGCGAATAAGCTACGGGGACAGCTATGCAAGTGTTGCTCGAGACAATGCTGAGATCCACCTAAAGGTCGCCCCTAAACTCCCCGCGGAGCGGGAATTGCGCCGCTCTGGGGGACACATCGACGCCTACATTTGGGTGCAGGATTTTGAGGCGTTGTTCGAAACATTTAAGACTAACGGTGCCTCGATTCTCTATCCACCGAAGACTCAACCTTTTGGCCGGTTAAACCTTGGGGGGGTCACTGACTTTTACGTCCAAGACCCCGATAGCTACATTCTTTGTTTTGGGCAGGACTGGCTTTGTTTTGGGCAGGACTGGCTTTGTTTTGGGCAGGACTGGCCAGGATAGGCTTTGTTTTGGGCAGGACTGGCCAGGATAGGCTTTGTTTTGGACAGGACTGACCAGGATAGCAACTTTGCGCGCGAACGAAGTGCTAAGATAATGTTCTATCCGATAGAGTTGAACCAAATGTCGCAAATAATTCGCGCAGCTTGCCTAAGCGTTCTCATGTTATCCACAGTGTCTGCGTTCGCTACACGCGTCGACAATTTTGTGCTCCTTGATCAGAAAGGGGATGCTCATGAGCTCTACTATCATCAAGCAGCACCATCCGTAACCATCATGGTCCAAGCGACCCAATGCGCTGACAGTGCTGCCGATATCGCGCTTTTTCAACAATTAGCTGCGAGCAAAAAGGCATCAGGGCATCAGTTTTACCTCCTAAACCCAAGCCTCCAAGACGATCGAGTTGAGCTCGCTGCGTGGGCAGAGACAAATGAGATATCAACACCTATTTTGGACGACGAAACACAACTTATCAGTGAGTCTTTGAACGCTCGTAAAGCTGGTGAAGTCATTGTTCTCGACCCGCAAACTTGGAAGGTCACTTATCGTGGTGGCATCGCCCAAGCAAACGATGCGGTTGACGCGGTCGGTACAAAGAACGAAATCGCGAGCGCTGAATACGCCGGGTGTCCCATCGCTTTCCCGCAAGCGGCCAAAGAACAACATGCTCAGATTAGCTACGGCCAAGATGTCGCGCCAATCCTCCAAGACAAGTGCGTGGTATGCCACACAGAAGGAGGCCTCGGTCCCTGGGCGATGAGCGACTACAACATGGTACTGGGATTTTCCCCAATGATTCGGGAAGTGCTAAGGACAAAGCGAATGCCACCGTGGCATGCCGACCCACACATCGGCGTCTGGAAGAATGATATCGGGCTCACCGCGGCCGAAGCTCAAACCATCGTACACTGGATCGAAAACGGTGCACCGCGCGGTGCAGGCTCTGACCCATTGGCAGAAACCAAGTTTGCACAGGTCGATTGGCCATTGGGTGAGCCAGATCTTATCTTGGACATACCTGAATACACTGTGCCTGCGAGCGGCGTGGTCGATTATCAGTTCCCAACTGTCGCGAACCCTCTCGATACTGGCGTGTGGATTAAGGCTGCCTCGGTGAAGCCAGGTGATCGTGAAGTCGTGCACCATATCCTTGCCGGTACCATCGATGCAGACACGACAGATGAGCAACGCGATCGTCTCGAGTTTGATAACTACCTGATCGGCTACGCTCCGGGTAACGAATCGCATACTTTCCCGTTGGATACCGGCGTTTACGTTGCCCCCGGTGGTGAGTTTTTGTTTCAACTTCACTACACACCCGTTGGTCGCGAAGCCCTTGACCAATCCAAAATTGGCCTCTACTTTCATCGTGAAAAGCCTAAAAATTTCTATCGTCAGGATGTTGTCGTCGATCCGACGATCTCAATCCCGCCCAACGAGGCTCGGCACAAGCAGGTCGCCTACTACGAGTTCGACAAACCGGCTTTACTGCATGACCTTGTGCCCCACGCTCACTATCGAGGCGTTGCTAGCAAGTTTGAGTTAGAACTCGCCGACGGAACACGGGAAACCGTCCTCAGCGTGCCGAACTACGATTTCAATTGGCAGCGCACCTACGAATTCGTTGAACCAAAGCAAATCGCAGCCGGTGCGCGTCTGATCCACACGACCTGGTATGACAATTCTGCTGCAAACAGCCGCAATCCAGACCCAGAACGAGAAGTCCCGTGGGGACTACAGTCCTGGGATGAGATGCTCTACGGCGCATTTAGTTATACCTATGTGGATGAAACCACCGAAGCACCCATTCATGACGATGCATTCGCAAACAGTAGTAAATTTGTTGGTTTCCTAGACAAAGATCTGGACGGCAAGGTTTCTTGGCGCGAATTACCTAAGCAATTCAAAAAGCGTCTAGTCCAAGGCTTTAGTGCCGTCGATAAGGACGGGGACGGCGGACTCAATATTGCCGAGATGCAGGTGTTGACGCAGCGAATGCGCGAGGGTCGAGAACGTGAGCAAGCAGAGAAAGAACCTGCCACTGGTGCCAGGTAAGTGAATAGATAGCAGGCAGGTAGTAATGACTCAATCTCGAGAGTTTGATGTTGTCATCTGGGGCGCCACCGGTTTTACCGGCGGCTATGTTGTGGACTACATGGCGAATGCTTATTCAGGAAGCAACCTGAAGTGGGCCATAGCTGGGCGCAACTTGGAGAAGCTTGAGGCGCTCGTTGGAGAAAAGAGCATCGATGGCATAAACGTCTTCCAGGCAGACGCTATGGACCTCGATTCGATGCGCGAACTCGTCCAGAAGACGCGAGTCGTCCTCACCACTGTTGGCCCTTATGCCCGTTATGGCAGCGAACTGGTTGCCGCGTGCGCTGAGCACGGCACCCACTATTGCGACCTGACCGGGGAAACCCATTGGATGCGTGAAATGATTGAAGCGCACCAACAAACTGCTGAACGCAGTGGTGCAATTATCGTCCCGACCTGTGGCTTCGACAGCATCCCATCAGATTTAGGTACCTACTTCCTTCAACGGGAAATGGTTGCTAAGACCGGACAGGCTTCTCAACACATCAAATACCGAACGCGTTCCTTCAAGGGAGGCTTTAGCGGCGGCACGCTCGATTCCATGATGGCTATGATGGAGAAGGCCGAAACTCATCCCGAGCTTCTCGATGCTGTGGCAGATCCTTATGTGCTTAACTTTAAGGAGCGCGGTTTAGACGGGCCAGATTCAAATCACGCCCACTACGATGCAGATTTTGATGGCTGGGTGGCGCCTTTTGTAATGGCGGCAATCAATACCCGTGTCGTCCGCCGCTCCAACGAACTCTTAGGCTTTATGTACGGCCACGACTTCCGCTATGACGAAGGCATGTTTATGGGCCAAGGCCCCAAGGGCGCCATCTCCGCCAACGCCGCAGGTATGGGTATAGCTGCCATGAATCGCCTGCCGCGTTTTAGGCCCGTCCGAGAACTCATGCAAAGATTCCTACCCAAGCCAGGTGAAGGACCAACGCCAGAGCAAGTCGAGAACGGCCACTTCGAAATCGAGCTAATGGCCAAAGGTCCAACACCTGCGGATGACTTACGAGTCGACGTGAAAGGGCAGCAAGACCCCGGCTACGGCGCCACAGCCAAGATGTTAGCGGAGAGTGCCGTTTGTCTTGCGCAAGATGAGCTTGATGTTGGAGGAGGTTTTTGGACGCCCGCAAGTGCAATGGGAGATCAGTTGCTGAAGCGCCTCCCTGACAATGCGCAGGTCACGTTTGAGCTACACGCTTAAGATAAATACTCCCAACGCATAGCATTAGTGCTACGCCACTCAGACCATATAGCGCAGCACTAAAATCGCCGGTCGCGTCATACAGCGCACCGATCCCGAGTGGACCCAACACACCACCTATTTCGGCAGCGGCAAAAAACATACCGCTCGCGATCCCTGCATACCGGTCCCCGATGCCAGGTAGTTCTACCAAGGCAAGGATCAGTACAGTCATGAGACTTGAGCGCGCCACGCCCTGGACAATGAGCCCTACTGTCAGCGGTAGTTGTTCGCCAAAATGCAGAAGTACACTCGAGACAACTGCGAGCAAACACAAGACAAGTAGTATCGGAAAACGTCTTTCTGGGGTGGCAAGCCGAGGGATAATAAGCGAACCAACAATTCCGACTAGTGTAGGTAGTGTTGCCCAATACCCGGCCACATCCGCCGGCATGCCATGGCCACGGAGCAGCTCTACCAGCCAGTTGTTAAGTCCATGGTTAAAGAGAAACACTCCCACACTCATCATCAATACCACCTGAACTGGTCGCGCTCGAATGAGCTCCCGCATCACCTCAAACTGAGGTCGGCTAGACCCATCGGTTGGTGTTTCTCGCAAGAACAACTGGGCTAAGACGAACCATAGAACCCCGACCACCCCTGCGCTTGCGCCCCAGATAAACATGACGGAACGCCAGTTACCGCCAAAGCTCGGCAGCAGCCAAGAATTTGTTAAAGCGAGCGCGATCACCCCACCCACCGCAGGACCTGTCATGTAGATACCCATCGCGAGCCCGCGTCGGCTACCTGCAAAAAGTTCTGAAACTAATTTTGGCGCGCCTGCAGAAATGATCGGGCCACCCAAACCAAAAATCATGACGGCGAGCAGAAAACTCCAATAGTCCACAGCAAGGGCTCGCCCAATAGCAGAAGCAGCTATCAACAACACCCCGATCAGAAGGGCGTAGCGCACACCAATTCGATCCAACAACATGCCGCTCGGGACCGCCGAAAAGATGTAGACGAGCTGCCAGGCACCCATCAGGCTACCCATCGCGGCGTGGGTCATGCCAAGGTCAGCCTCAATCGGCCCAACCAATGGGGCCAGGCTCGCGGTCACCAAGCCAAAACTCGCATAGACAAACCAAAGCCCGCCGAGAAGCACCCACCGGCTCAGTTGACCTGACTCAGACTTAGGAATAACTTTCACTCCAGAACAATTGAGAACACCCTCCATGGCACTACAAACTTTCGATCCGGATACACCCAAAGAAACCCTGTCTCAGGCTTTGAACGAGCACGGAGCTGCGATCATACGCGACGTCATCGATGCGGACATGATCAGCCGCATGACCAACGAAGTTATGCCTTTTATAGAGACCACGCCCATGGGTGCGGATGAGTTTACCGGGCGGCAAACCCAGCGCACAGGCGCTCTAGTCGCACGGACACCCACCTGTCGTGAATTGGTGATGAACGATCTCATCTTAGGTGCTGCGAATGTCTTCCTGGGTCCATACACTGAGAAAATCATCTTACACCTGACCCAAACGATCTATATCCATCCGGGCAACCGTGCCCAAACCTTGCATCGTGATCGGTTAGCTTGGGGGACACACATCCCGCAGAGCATTGAACCCCAGTTCAATACGATCTGGGCGTTGACTGACTTCACTGCAGAAAATGGCGCTACTCGCTGCATTCCTGGGTCCAACAAATGGGATTGGGACAAGCGAGGCGACCCTGAAGAGATCGTCCAAGCCGAAATGAGCGCCGGTTCGGTGTTTTTGTACAGCGGTAGCGTGCTTCACAGTGGCGGTGAGAACCGTAGCGACCAATCGCGCCTTGGGCTCAACATCACCTATACGCTTGGTTGGCTGCGTCAGGAGGAGAATCAGTATCTCTCCTGCCCTCCACATATCGCCAAGACTCTAGACCCGGAGCTACAAGATTTGCTTGGCTATACTCAGGGCAACTACGCACTGGGTTACTACTCCGACCCAGACAACAAGTTTGAAAAATACGATATCGTGCCACCGGAAATGGCTCTGGGTCGAAAGCCCAACTCAGCTTTCGAAGCCAGCGCGCTTAGTGCTGAAGACTAGACGAGCAACGAAAAGCTTAAGAGGAATCGCTGGTCACTCAGATTCGACAAAGTCTTTCAGGCGGGTAAGCGCGTCTTGCCATTGACCAGCAACGTGCTGCAGGTAGTTCTGCGCTGTTTGTAGCTGCGCAAGATCGCCCTGGTAGCGGCGCTCCCGCCCAACTTTAGCACCCATCACGAGACCCGCCTGTTCCAAGACGCGCAAATGCTTCGTGACCCCTTGATGACTCAAGTTCAAACCTTCACGAAGTTCAGCGATCGAATGACTTTGGCCACCACTTAACCGCTCGATCAAGACCAATCGAGTCCGATCACCCAGTGCCGCGAAAACGGGCAGCAACCGCTCATGTGCGACCTCGTTATTGCGCAAAATGAGCCTTCAGATTCTTGGCTTGGGCATCCCAGCCTTCGGTGTTCATGCGGAAATATTCGTCACGATCACCCTCAAGAAGATTCTCAAAACCACTTTCACAGATGGTCACCTCACAACTCCCTGCACGCGCGACGATGGTAAATTCGACCAATGTATGCGGCACGTTCTCAATGTCCGTGGCCCCCTTCTCATTACCAGCGCACCAAGCAAATGCAAAATAGTGCGGCTGATCCATTGCTTTCGGCAAGATCGCAAACACGGAATCTTCGTTGCCTTCAGAAGTACTGCGCGCCTGTGTCGTTTGACCGACAACAAACGGGTCAGCAATCACACAACGGAACCAGCTGCCGAACTGCTCGTGGTCGCTAATCGCAGACCACACGCGCTCAACACTTGCGTCCACAGTGATCTGCCGCTCAATTTTCTGCGCGGCCGTATTTTCCGCTGCGTGCCCGCTTCCCTCTCGTCCAGACATAGTGCCACCTCATTTAATACATACAACCAATAGGTTGTATGTTACCGATCCCACCCATTAATACAACCATTTGGTTGTATTATTTTCAAGCTGAGGACACACACCGTTTCTAATTTCCGTTTCGGGACACACACCAGTTTTTGGATCAGGACAAATTTCCGTTTCAGGACACACACCGTTTCTTTGATCACGACACACACAAACCGGACCGACAGTTTACGTGGGACTATTTCCCAGATTCACGGATGACAGGAACAGACACAACTGTGCTCCTATTCCTACAAACACAGACCTGGTTTTGTGTGTGTCTCCAGCAGGATAGTGTGTGTCCTCTGCAGACGGTGTGTGTCTCCAACTCGAAACGCTAGTCGAAGTGTTTTTCGCCACTGGCAAAAATCAGGTAGAAGATCAGGCCAAAGAGCGTGACACCGCCTGCGACCTGAAAGACCAACGCCCATGAACCCGTGGTTTCGAGAATAAACCCACTAACGGTCACACCGATGATGCCGGGGATCGTCGCGAATGTGTTTGTGATCCCCATGAGCTTACCCGCGTGATTGGGCGCTATATCCATGTGGTTGACTGAGAAGCCGCCAGTCACAAAAGCACCGAGAGCGTTGCCGACACACATAATCGTGATGGCGAGCCAAGCGATCTCCACCTCGCCTACGACGAAAAGTGCCGCGGAGATGCCGCCAAAACCGATGGTCTGGCAGATCTTTCGCACACGCGTCACCGCCATACCGCTTTGCACCATTCGGTCAGCCACTTGTCCTGCAACGTTTAAGAACACGAAAGAGACCAAATGCGGCACCATGCTGACAATGCCTGAGTTGGCAAAATCGACGCCTAAGCCTTGCGTGACAAATGTAGGCAACCACGAAAGTAAGACGTAGAGCGACCAGTTGTTACAAAAGTGCGCGACGATGATGGCCCAGACCGGTTTCGACTTAAAAAGCTCCAAAATGGGTGTCTTCGCATTCTCATCCGGATTCGTCGGGGGTAAGCCCGTAGCAATTTCTTCCACTTCACCGCTCGTGATCTTTGGATGGCTAGCCGGGTCTTTTGCGACTATGAAGTACCAGAGGGCATACCAAATGAAGCCAACCGCGCCAAAAATGTAGAAGATCCACTGCCAGCCCCAGTTGATAGCAATGATCGGGGCGAACACAAGTGCAGCGACCTGTCCGATGGGAATGCCGCTATTCGTCAATGCCATGGCACGCGCACGTTCTCTGGTCGGGATCCATTTACCGTAGAGCGCATAGATTGAAGGGAACGTAACGCCCTCGCCCATCCCCATGAGGACGCGAGTCATGATTAGAATCGTGAGACCTAGAGCCGCAGCAGGTGGCGTCAAAATTGTGAAGACCGACCACCAGATAACGCCGATCGCAAGGACGATCTTGCCGCCAAACCTATCCGCGAGCCAACCACCTAGGAATTGAGTCGTTAGGTAGCCAAAATAGAAGCAAGACAAGATCCAACCTTGCATGCCCGGACCCCAGCCGTATTCCTCTGCCATGGGAATGATGGCGATAGAGATATTGACGCGGTCGATGTAACAGACGAAGACCGCAAAGAAACACAAACCCACCGTCGAATAACGCTGGCGCCATTGATCAAACAACATCATGCCTAATTCCCCTTGAACCCGTGCGCGCTTGGCAACGCGTGTTGTTATGTCAGTAGATCACGAACTTCAGCCAGGCGTTCGATGGTGGCTATGGCCTGATTCTGATCACTGCTCATGTTGCGGACAATAATGTCCGTGAATCCGCCGTCTGCAAAGGCTTGCATTTGTTCAGCCACTTCAGGCACGGAACCAACCATAAACGCGTCCTCAGCGAAGCCGCGATAGCCACGCGACATATACTCTTCTCTAACCGTCGCTGCCTCTTGCGACGTACCCCCGACGAAAATGTCACGCCGAATCGCAACGGCCGACGGCGCTACACTGTGCTCAGCGCACGCTTGTCTGTACTGGTTGGCTTGTTTTCTTGCTTCGTCGAGCCCAATTCCCGGTTGCGCCAGCCAACCATCCGCAACTCTTGCAGTTCGATTGATCGCGGCAGGTGCCACCGCGCCTACCCAGATCTCAACCTGCTCATTCGGCACTGGGGAGATCCTGGCTTCCTGTATGTTCCAAAATCGCTCGTGAGTCACCGTCTCGCCTGCCCAGAGGTCTTTCATAATTTGTAAGCCCTCTTCAAACATCGGCACGCGCTGCTTGAGATCGATCCCCATTGCGCCGCTTTGTTTTCGATCTCCACCCAACGCACACTGCAAGATGAATCGTCCTTCCATAATCGCGGCTAACGTACCGATTTGCTCTGCGAGCAAAACCGGATTCCAAAGTGGCAGCAAGTAGAGCGCTCCCGCTGGTTTGTTATTCCATTCCGCCAACATCCGTCCAAGAATCGGCGAGTTTTGGTAATAGTGCGTTGGCGTTGCGTGATGGTCACCGACAAACAGCGTATCCAGATCCGCACTCCGTGCCGCGCGAGCTCGCTCGACCATATAACGGGCACCCTCGCGCGGATCCTCCGTTCGGTAGTTTGAGCAAACAGAAATTCCTATACGCATGCTCTAGTCACCCCCCATAGTGTTGTTCAGGACTGGCAGTCTTAGCACTTGCCTCTGGCACTCACGGATAACGCTTCAACTCTCCTGCTGAGACCGGTTGGCGCGCTGTTACCGGTGCCGTACCATCATGCATCAGTCCATCAACAGGCGAAACTATGGCTTGGCAGGAAAAATGCGGTAAGAAGTTGGTTGACATGGCAACAGCCGTGCAAACGATTCAGTCCGGACAGACGGTGCACGTGGCACCCTACTCAACAACACCTGTGTCCTTATGCCTTGCCCTGAAAGAGCACATCTTGAAAGCAGGGTTAACGGACTTGCGCATCGATCACCCTGCAGCCGCAATCTCTTGGACTGAACCTGAACTTGCCCACGCTCTCCGATTGAAAGATAACTACGCAACCCCACCGAACCGCGCAGCTTGTCATGCAGGCGGCATGGACTATTTGCCGGTAGGAATTTGGAAAAGCTGGGAAATCCCAGCAGGCTTCGACCCAGACCCCGACGTTTTTCTAGTGCCGGTCTCACCGCCTAACGAACTGGGTTTCTGTAGTTTCGGTTCTGGAGTATGGCTGTCCCGCACTGTAGCCGGACGTGCAAAACGCGTCATCGCTGAGATCAGACCTGAGTTCATTAGGACATACGGAGAAAATTTCATCCACGTCGACGAGATCGACTTTTTCGTCGAAGCGCAACCATTGCCACCTGGTGCGCCACCAGCGCCGACTAGCGAGGAAGATATCGCCGCGGTGGAAGCCATTTGCACACAGGTCGCAGTCGAACTCATCAACGATGGCGACACACTACAAATGGGTGTGGGCACGGTGTCCGCTTCCTTGGCTCCGTTCCTCGATTTTCGCAACGACCTGGGCATTCAGACCGAACTCATCACGGGCGGCGTGGTCGACTTGGTAGAAAACGGCAATGTAACCGGCAAACGCAAAACCTGGCACACAGGCAAAGTGGTTGGTGCCGCCTGTGTGGTCATGCCAGATGAAGAACTCATGCGCATTCATGAGAACCCCTACTTCGAACTTTATGACTTCGGCTACACGGATGATCTCAGACAGTTGATCCAACAAGAGAACTTTGTCGCGGTAAATAATGCCTTGCAAGTCGACCTCACCGGTCAGCTCTCAGCAGAAGCGTTGGATCATCAACCTTACACCGGCGTTGGCGGTCAAACCGTGTTCATGCTGGCTGGGGCTTATTCCAAGGGGGGCAAATCCATCAGCGTTCTACCCTCAAGCGCCTTACCTACTGGTGCCCCAGAACGCTTGTCTCGCATAGTACCAACATTGGGCGTTGGGGCGGCTGTGACCGTACCCAGAACGTACGTTGACTATGTTGTCACCGAATTTGGGATCGCCGAACTACGCGGCAAAACACTGCAAGAAAGAGCGGCGGCGATGGTTGAAATTTCACACCCTGACTTCCGTGAAGAGTTAAAGGTGCAAGCCAAATCTCTCTATGGCTAGACCGTTCGAGTCCAGCTATTGGCATCTAAAAAGTACCAGCGATATCTGGACTATCACGCCAACGGTACTCAAGCAGCGAGCCCGCTCGAAAAAGAAAGTCCGCAACCCGTGGGGTTTGCGGATCACGCTTTAGAATTTGCGGTAACCAGATTTTGTCATCGGGCCACATCTGGTCATAAGGTATCGCATCAATTGCACACCAAAATGGTTTGGCCTCGGGAGTCTCAGTAAGCTCCCCGACGTACTGGGTTGCCAGGCACGCATAACCTAACCATTGCTGACCTTCCTGCTCGACAAACCGCATCTCAAGCACGCACTCGGCATCTAGCGCACATAAGCCCACTTCTTCTTCAGTCTCGCGCAGGGCACACTCAACTACAGATTCGCCCGACTGTAACTTGCCTCCGGGTCCATTGACCTTGCCTGCACCGTGCCCCGTTTTCTTGTGGATAAGCAGGATCCGTTCACCTTCGACGATGAAGAGCAGCGTCCCGATAAACTCAGGTTGCCACTCCGGTTGCCAGGTTGTGTTCAAGATCGGCGATGTTAATGTCATCGTGTCATGATAGCCGCGGAACGATACGAATTCGCCAATGTCGAAACCTGTACGGTCAACACATCTAAGGTTCAGCTCAACATGGTCATGAACAGGCTGATGCCACTATTACTTCTTATACCCGTCGCGGTCATAGCGGCAGGCGAGGTGCCGTTGTACAAACCGTCCTCGCGCGCGCCAGAGCCGCTAGACATCCGTACCAACCAATATGGTTACAGCTCGACCGCCCCCAACGCGTTAGCGATTGGCGACATTGCCCCAGACTTTGAGGTCCTAACGCCGCAAGAGACCTTGCTTTCAAGCCAAAAACTTCGCTCTGACGGTCCTCTGGCAATTGTCTTCTATCGAGGACACTGGTGACCCGCCTGTAATGTGCAACTCGGTGAGTTGCAGCACCAGATCGAACGGTTCGAACGACGCGGCGTTGATGTTGTTGCATTGAGTGTGGATAAGCCCAAAGATTCGTTGGCAATCCAAAAACGCCTTGGGATTTCCTACCATCTTGGCAGCGATCCAGAACAGTCTGTAGTTAAGGCGTTTCGAGTCCAGAACCCAGACACACAAGAACTCGCCCTCCACGCGGTTTACATTCTTGATCAGGACGGTCGTATTTTTTACCGCAAGGTGGCCAGACGGAGGCCTGTTTCAAACGAGTTAATCGACGCGGTTGACGCACATCTTGGCACTTACCCCCAAACCGATCCGGTCAAACCTCGTCAGCGAGTCGAAGTCGCATATCCGGTCAACAATTTCCAAGCCATCCTGGAGATCGCTGATGCCAACGGCTTACCCACATCAATTGATGACGATGCGTTTAACGTGGTGTTGGATGAGGCTATGCAAATTCACAGTGACGATGCCCTCATCGCCCTTGTTCGATTCATGGAACAACACGCACACGTAGGAGAGCAAGACCTGCTGGCCACTGTCAATTGGCTCACACGACGCATCTACTTTCCGCCAGAATTTTCAGATCGCGAACGCGTATTCGAACTAGGCATTCAGCTAAGGGATCGACTGAGTGAAGTTCAACGGCTGGAACACGCGATTACCAAGGACCAAGAGTCCGATGAGCGTGACAAAGACCTGTAATCGCTTGCTGAAGCACGGGCGCTATTGTCTCGTACCCGAGCGCTCATCAGTGAGCATGCAGATCAATGGCGTCTTCGACTGCTGAAAACTTCCATTCGTTCCTACCGAGAGGTCGCCTTCGCAGCACTGCGAAACGCAAGCTAGCTTAACTTGTGGTGCAACACCAGTTGCCAGTCTATCGGCACCAAATTTTCTCGAAGACGCTCCACAACAACCGGCCAAGTGTGACGCTCCGCATGTGCACGGCACTCATCGCGCGAGATTAAAAGCGCCTTGTCGACCGCCTTGGCCAGCTCTTGATCCGTTGCACCATTTGATCCCGGCACCACAACATCAACCGGTCCCGTCACGGGGTAGGCTGCAATAGGCGTCCCACAAGCATTCGCTTCCAGCATCACCAAGCCAAAAGTATCGGTTAGCGACGGAAACACAAAAACATCAGCCTGTGCATACGCATGCACCAATTCCGCGTCGTATTTGTACCCTAGCCACTCAACTTCCGGATACTTGCGGGACAAACTTTGTCGCAAAGGTCCATCACCGACGACAATTTTGTCGATATCCATTTCGAGCGAGAGGAAAGCTTCAATGTTCTTCTCGACCGCAACCCGACCCACATAAAGCGCTCGCGGTCGATCTCGCTGAGTCAGTTCTTCTTGATGAAAGCGTGCAACATCAACCCCACGCCCCCACACCACCAAGCGCTGCAAACCCCACCGCTCAAGCTCCTCCTTGTGACTAGGTGTTGTGCACATCGTCGCTTGTGCGAACCGGTGGAACCACCGCATGAACGCGTAGCCGACAGATAACGGTAAACGTATCCGCTCCTGCACGTATTCGGGAAATTTCGTATGGAGTGATGTTGTGTAGGGAATCGCACACTTGTTAAAGAGCTGCCGTGCGTAAACGCCCAGAGGGCCTTCTGTCGCAATGTGTACAGCATCAGGTTGCACCTCACGAATGATCGACTTCAACAGCCATGGGTTACGGGCAATCTTAATTTCAGGGTACGTCGGGAGAGGCCAAGTCCTGAACAAACCGGCGTGGACCACTTGCACGCTAACGCCGCGACTTTCGAGATTTGTGATCACCGTTTGCCAAGTTGTCACGACACCATTCGTTTGCGGCAACCAGGCATCAGTGATGAGTAGTAACGTCTGAGTCAATCTAGGCTCTACTGCTGAATTTGAGTTCGAGATACAGTGTGCCGATGTTAATCGAACTTAGCACGAGCGACATAACTACCCTCGACGTCGACGCGATCGTGAACGCGGCGAACAGTACCCTGCTTGGGGGCGGAGGCGTGGACGGAGCAATTCATCGGGCAGCGGGTGCTGAGCTTCTAAACTTCTGCCGCACTCTAGGCGGATGCGCAACAGGTGCAGCAAAGCTATCGCCCGGATTTAAACTACCTGCAGAGTGGATCATCCACACCGTCGGGCCCGTCTGGCAAGGAGGCACCGCCCAAGAATCAGAACATCTGCGCAGCTGTTACCGTTCGATCCTCGCACTGGCAGAAGAGATCGAAGCCAACACCATCGCCATACCTGCCATTTCAACCGGTATTTTCGGCTACCCCAAGGACTTGGCCTGCAAGATCGCGGTCGAAACTGTGACCAACTCGGATATATTCTTTCCGACTCGTACCATATTTTGCTGCTTCGACCAGCAAACCCTCGAGCTCTATCAAACACGCCTCTATCAAACACAGCTCGATCAATCCGGATAGCGTTCTGCAAGCTCCGCGTACAACTTGGTAGGCAATTCCTCCGGTGAACAAGAGAGCTTGTCCAACACCTCGATCAAGTGCTCGTTATCTTCTCGTCCCTGCCAGAGCTTTTGATACTCGCCACTCTTGTACCCGTGGTCTTGTCTAAACCGATTGAGAATGTTCTTGCCGATATACAGATCGAACAGTTCATCATAAGGCAGAGGTAGGGCTGCCATGGCTTGCACAAAAGGCGCTAATTCAAAGGATTTCGTACGCAGGGATGACTCGGCCAACTCCTCTATCGCGTGTCGAAACCCTTCTGCATCACTGTTGGCAGAAGCTACCGTCGAAAGCTGTGTAGCAACATCATCAGTCAGCGTGTCCGCCCGCATGAGTTCAGACAAGGCAAAATGCCATATGTCGACCAGCTCAAGCTTTACTTGATCGAGATCTGGGTCTTGTTTCTTCCACCACTTCCAACCGTAGTGGTCAAGCATCTCGGCACACTCTACCCAAATGGCGCGATAGTACTCATAGCCTTGTTCTCGCCATTGCGGATGCACTTGGGTGTTGTGTTCATCCTGCATCTTAGCCATGGCCTGCAGCATCCCGAGCGCACGTGTGTCGTCCCCCATAATCAATCCAATCTTAGTGTTGTCAGAATGACAAGATTATGGGGTATTCTTAACCGCATGGCCAAAAAGCCGAACACCGCAATGCTGATGCATCCGGTAGTGCGTGATGAATTATTTCGCGACGACCACATCGATGCCATGGCACGTGTTTGCCATTTGGTTAGTCTTGATCCGTTCCGTGACCTTGATGGTCTAGCCGCCCATCTCCCGCAACTCGAAGTGCTCATTACAAGTTGGGGTAGCCCACGCATTGACCAACAATTCATTGATGCGGCACCAAGGTTACGGCTCGTGGCGCACTTGGCGGGCAGCGTAAAGGGATTTATCGATGACGCTGTTTGGCGCAAAGGCGTACAGGTCGTAAATGCAGTAGCGGCAAATGCAGTCCCTGTTGCTGAGTACACTATCGCCGCCATCCTTTTCGCAAACAAAAAGGTCTTCCAGCTCAATCAGTACTACACCAAGTACAAAGTAAATCGCGCGCCTTGGACCAGAGAGGCACCAGACGCTGGCAATTACGCGAAGACTATTGGCATTATCGGTGCGTCTCATGTTGGCAGAATTGTCATCGATCACATTTCTAAATTCGATTTCAAAATTTTACTCTACGACCCTTACATCACACCGCTCGACGCGCGCCAGCTTGGCGCAACAAAAGTTGGTCTGACTGAACTGTTAAGCCAATCTGATGTGGTTAGCGTGCATGCGCCTCTCCTGCAAGATACTAAACATATGCTCGGCGCCAGAGAGCTCGCGCTCTTGCAAGATGGCAGCACGCTGATCAACACAGCCAGAGGCTCCATCATCGACCAGATGGCATTGGAGCTAGAACTCTCAAAAGGTCGTATCTTCGCCATCCTCGATACCACTGACCCTGATGAGTTACCCGTCTCGAGTCCGTTGTTCAAAATGCCTAACGTCTTCCTAACCCCACACATTGCGGGCAGTTTGGGCGCTGAGACAGAAAGGCTCACCGACTACATCGTTGCCGAGCTGGAGCGCTTTTATCAGGGTCGTAGTTTGAAACACCTCGTTCGTCGAGAGCACCTCGCTCGATTGGGGTGAGTCAAATTCCAGCCTCGACTGGAATACTCTCCTAACCCTAGCCCTCTTCGCACCTTTCCTTTGCCTGCCATGCCTTTGCCCGCCATGCCTTTGCGCGCCATGCCCTAGCAGGTAAGATTGCCCTCGCTTTATTTTTGGGGAGAGGCAATGGATCTTTCGTTCGGGCCAGAGTACGAAGAATTTCGAGAGGAGGTGCAGACCTTCCTTCGCGAACATGGCAAAGATTCACCACGTAATGCGGCAATGCGCGCACCTGAGAGCTTGGCTTGGCAAAAGCTACTCATTGAAAATGGCTATACGGCTCGCACAATTCCTAAAGAATACGGCGGCTTCGGCGCAGAACCTGACATCATCAAGTCGCGCATCATCGCGGAAGAGTTCGCAGACGCTCGGGCTAACTCCGGCCTTGGCGGGCAAGGAATTTCCATGCTCGTGCCAACATTGTTAGAGATGGGAACCGAGGCGCAGAAGCTTGAACTCGTAAAACCAACCATCCACGGCGAAATGGTCTGGTGCCAAGGTTACTCAGAGCCTGGGGCTGGGTCTGATCTCGCCAGCTTAACCACCAGCGCCGTACTCGATGGCGACGAATGGGTCGTCAATGGCCAAAAGATATGGACGAGTACCGCGCAACTTGCAGATTGGATCTTTTGCTTGGTGCGAACGGAACCAGATGCCCCTAAACACAAAGGAATTTCGTTCCTGCTATTTAAGATGGACACACCGGGCATCGAGATTAGACCGTTAGTAGACATGACAGGTGTCGCGAATTTTAACGAAACGTTTTTTACCGACGTCCGCCTACCAAAAAATCAAATTGTCGGTGCGCGCGGCGAAGGCTGGATGGTCGCTAATGCAATTCTTGGTCACGAACGTGACTCCCTGGGCAACCCCAACAACACGCTCATGCGGCTGAACGCGCTTATCGAGCTCATGAAAACAGAGACCGTGGGTGGCGAACGTCTTATCGATAACCCCATTTACCGCGATCGACTGATGCAAATCCAGGGCCGAGTTATGGCGATGCGTTTTAACGACTTGCGTGTGCTGTCATCCCGCCTGAATAAGGGTCAGGATGCCGGTCTCGCGAGAATGATCGTAAAATTGCAAGGTACTGAACTTCGGCATGACCTCGAAGGCATGGCGATAGACATTATGGGTGAAGTGGGCCTTTCATATGGTGACAATCCACATACCCGGTCCGCCGGTTCCTGGCAGAGTCAGTATATGTACTTCTTAGGTTTGATCATCGGCGGCGGAACATCGCAAATACAGAAGAACATCATTAGTGAACGTGGCCTCGACATGCCACGGGAACCGAAAGTTGAGAAGGTAGGGTAGGAGCAACATATGAGATTCGGACTATCAGAAGAACAGATCCTCCTCCAAGACAACATCAATCGATTTCTTAGGGATAACGTCCCACTAGATCGTGTACGCACTTATGCGGACGGCGACAGCGATGCCGATATTTGGCAGGGCTTGAGCGAGCTAGGCATTCCCGCACTTCTCGTGCCCGAAGCTCAGGGTGGGGTCGAACTCTCCCCGTTGGACGCAGCTATCGTTGCCGAGAGTCTCGGTTATCACGTCGCACCAGCTCCTTTTTTAGGTAGCGCCGTCATGGCTCCCACCGCGCTCACGTCTGTCGGTGGACACGATGAACAATTAAGCGCGCTTGCAGCTGGGGAGCTTCGAATTGGCATTGCATTTGGCGAAAGCATCGGGCGCAGAATAGATGCCAAAGTGACCGCATCCGCGGGAAAGATCTCCGGTTCATCACTCTTCGCATTCGATGCGGACGCCGATGCCTACCTTGTCGCGGATACCAACAAACATCTTTACCTCGTACAAGCGGACGCTGCCGGGCTCGAACGGGCACAACTCACCACAGTCGACCGCACTCGCCGAACTGTTGAGCTCACTTACAACAAGGTTGCCGCCGAACTCGTTTCCGATAACCCTGCCGTCTACGAGTCGACACTCGACATTGGTAGAGTCATGCTGGCCGCTGACACCCTTGGCGCGGCCCAAGCTATGATCGATCAAGCCGTCGCTTACGCCAAACAACGTGAACAGTTCAATCGCCCTATCGCAAGCTTCCAAGCGGTCAAACACATGTGTGCAGAAATGACCGCCAGCCTGGAACCTTGCCGGGCCATGGTCTGGTTTGCCGCACATGCACTGGCTGATCTTCCTGACGAAGCACGTGTGACTGCATGTCATACAAAGGCGCACTTGTCGGAGGTTGGCAAGTTTGTCGCCAAAACGTCGACTGAGGTTCACGGTGGTATGGGATTTACGGACTTACTGGGTTTGCATTACTGGTTTAAGCGTTGTGGCAGCAATCGTCAATGGCTCGGTGCACCAGAACTGGTTAGAGAAGAAGCGGCTCAACTGCAAGGGCTTGCATAGCGCATGAGCGATAGCCTACCGGTACTGCCACTGAAAGATACGATCGTTTTTCCACAAATTGTGGTTCCTTTAGCCGTGGGACGAGAGAAATCGCTGGCAGCAATTGAAGCGGCCGTCGAAACAGGTGGCCAGTTCATCGCGGTGGCACAAGAGGATCCGAACGTTGATGAACCAGCTCTCAGCGATCTCTACACCACCGGCACGATCGTCAAGATCACTAGAATCGAGCGACAGGACAACGGCTCCCAAGTCATTGTCCAAGGCGACCGTCGAGTCAAACTTCTCTCACAGACAGCTGAAGAAAGCTATATCGCGGCTACGCATGAGCCGCTCATTGAGCTCAATCTTTCGGACACGAGTACGGACGCATCGGAAATCGAAGCCCTATTGCGTGTTAACAGGGAGATCGCGCAACGCATCGCATCGCTCTATGACACGGAAAATGGTACCCAAATCTACCAACAACTGGTTGGGCACCTAACAGACCCTGTCGTACAAATGTATCGCATCGCCTCGCTGGCAAATATCGAGGTCGCAAAGCAACAACAAACCCTCGAATGCGAAACAACATTAGATCTCATGCGCAAAGTGAACAGCATCCTCACGCACGAATTACGGGTTACAGAACTCCGACGCGAGATTGCTGAGTCTGCCCGCGATGACATTGAGAAACAGCAACGAGAGCATGTTCTACGGCAACAGAAACAGGCCATCGAAGACGCATTGGGTGAGGGCGGCGAAGACGAGGATATCGCTGAACTTAGAAAGGATCTCAAAGATGCCAAGCTGCCAGAAGACATCCAAACAGAAGTAGATCGTGAGCTCAAGCGTCTCGGCCGCATGTCCGCAAATGCTGCGGATTATCAAGTTGCTCGTGCCTATCTCGAGTTGGTCGCTGAGCTACCTTGGCATGCGACAACCGACGACAACTTAGATCTGAAGCATGCGCAAACAATCCTCGACGAAGATCACTACGGTCTGGAAGACGTCAAAGAGCGCATCCTTGAATCACTTGCTGTCATGCAGCTCAATCCGGAATCCAAGGCGCCGATACTCTGTTTTGTCGGTCCACCAGGGGTCGGCAAGACTTCTCTTGGTCAATCGATCGCACGCGCCATGGATCGATCCTTTGAACGTCTAAGCCTCGGCGGGCTACACGACGAGGCGGAGTTGCGTGGACACAGACGCACCTACATCGGGGCGATGCCGGGGCGCATCCTCCAGGGCTTGCGTCGAGCTAAGGTTGTGAATCCCATCATCATGCTAGATGAACTCGACAAACTCGGACGCGACTTTCGTGGCGATCCTTCGGCGGCGCTTATGGAAATACTAGATCCTGCGCAGAACAAGGAGTTTCGAGACAACTACCTAAACCTGCCGTACGACCTCTCTCGAGTCATGTTTATTACGACGGCAAATACGCTAGATGGCATCCCGCGACCGCTTCTAGACCGTATGGAAGTGCTTGAAGTGACTGGCTACTCCGACATGGAGAAGAAGGCGATTGCGCGCAACTACCTGATTCCGCGGCAACGCAGTGAAGCGGGCCTCAAGGATGACCAGCTCGAGTTAAGCGACGATGCCCTAAATCATGTCATCCGTCGCTATACACGCGAAGCAGGTGTGCGCGAATTGGAGCGAGTCATTGGTCGCCTCTCGCGCAAGCGCGCGCGACAAGTTGTAGAAGGCGAAGCCGTGAGCGACAGTCTCAACGTCGATACAGTGACCGAGCTGCTCGGACCGGAACGCTTTAAGCAGGATGGTAGTCGAGATCAACAACATAGCGGCGTAGCGGCTGGTCTTGCTTGGACCGAAGCTGGTGGAGATGTGCTCTACATCGAAGCGAGTAGAACCCCGAAAGAAGAGAAAGTCACGCTGACCGGACATCTCGGCCAAGTGATGCAAGAGTCTGCTAAGGCTGCTCGCAGTTACGTCTGGTCGATCGCTGACCGTCTTGGACTGAGCCGGGACAATATAGAGGCTGAAGGAATACATATTCACGTTCCTGCGGGCGCGGTTCCGAAAGATGGACCTTCAGCGGGTGTGACGATGGCAACCGCGATCGTCTCGTCTTATGTCGATCTGCCCACTGATCCAAAAGTTGCGATGACAGGCGAGCTCACGCTCACCGGTCTTGTCTTGCCGGTCGGAGGTATCAAAGAAAAACTACTTGCCGCACATCGATCTGGTTTTACGCATATCATACTGCCCAAGGACAACGAAGCTGATCTCTCCAAGCTACCGGAGATCGTCAAAGACGAGTTGACGATTACCCTGGCCGAGAGCCTCGACGATGTACTAAAAGTGGCCATCCCTAAGCTCAAGCTGGGAGTTTGATCCATGGAAAGCGTGATCAATTATGTCTATGGCGTGATCGTAGAAGGAGTGGTTGTGGGCGCGCTCTTCTGGAGCATCACCTACATCACGATGGAAAGCACCAGCTTGCGCGGTGCACTAGGCGCAGCGCTCGCTTCCGAAGCGGTTGGTAACATCCCGTATCTCTTTGGACTTGGCGCACTAGAAGCACCGACACTTGGCATGACCCTAATTGGCGGAGTCGTTTTTATACGGATGATCTTGCGCGTCGGTGAGTTAACTGCCTTTCGAGCGACCTACGGCTTGGCGATGACATACTTCACCTTGGTCGCGATCGTCGCCTGCTCTTAAGCGTGTCGGTGAGGCAATTTAACCGCTAGACGCCAAGCTCATCTAACAGTCCCTCAAACGCGCTGACGCGATGTTCAAGGGTCGCAATAGTCGCTAGCCAAAAAGTTTGGTCGGTCAAATCTGCGTCGAGGTGTTTTTTCGCTATATCTTCCGCCGTCATGCGCCCGGTATCCCGTAGGAGATCAACGTACTGCGGGAAGAATTGATCACCGGCTGACTCACGCCGGGCATAGACACCCAAACTAAACAGATAGCCGAACAGATACGGGAAGTTATAGAAGCTGATCCCCGATATGTAAAAATGCAGCTTGCTCGCCCAGAACATTGGGTCTGGTTCAGACAACGCATCCCCGTACCAGGTCTGCCAAGCCGCAGACATCATATCTTTGAGCTCTTGAGGACGCAGGGGTCGCTCAGCTCTCGCCTTGTAGAGATTGCGCTCAAATTCAAATCTTGCCGGGATGTTCAACAAGAACGCGGTAAAAGCGCTCATTTCTTCCCACATGATGTTCAATCGTTCTTGGTCAGCCTGCGCTTGGTCGAGGAGCGCATCGCGAACGAGAGTTTCGCCGAACGTGCTTGCGGTCTCCGCGAGCGACATGCCATAGCTCTTTTGACTGTCCGGCAAATCTCGCATCACCCAACTGTGATACGCATGCCCGAGCTCGTGGGCGAGCGTGATCGTGTCGCTCTGACCGCCGGTATAAGTCATGTAGACACGCGGCGTTTTAGATTTCGCAAAGCCTGTGCAATACGCCCCCGGAGACTTTCTCGGGCCGGTTGTGCCCTCGATCCATTTGTTTTCAGCCATCATTCGGACAAAGTCCGCCATGCTCCCGTCGACCTGACCGTATGCATCCGCAATCAGGTTGAGCGAGTCCGCGAAGGAAACTCCGGCACTGTGTGTGTCCCCGGCAATTCTTCCGGAGGCGGCCAAATTCGGTGCAGGTGCGCGCAAGTCCCAAGGGCCAAATCCTGACTTACCGTAAGCACGCGCTTGCAATCTGGCTGCTTTTTGAGCGAGTGGTTTCGCCTGAGCCGCGACATCCAACAACGTATCCAACGTCGAACGTGAGATCCGATTCATGTGTGTCGGCGCATCAAGAAAGTGTATGTCCTGCGTTCGACTTCTTTGTTTGGCCATTTCTAGGCGCCAACCAGAAATGGCGTTCAGGGATGCCGAAGTCGATTCATCATGTGCGGACCACGCTTCATTGATCGCAGCCCAAGCAGCCTTTCGCTGATGATCATCAGCGCTCGACATCAGAGCACTCGCTTGCGCGATCCCCATTTCCTGCTCTTCATTGCCTACGGACACACAACAGGTGAGGCTGCCCGCCAGTTGGTCATATAGCTTGCCCCAAGCGTGGATGCCGTCTTGAGACAAACCATTTACTAAGCTCTCTTCTGCCAAGGTCAAGTTCTCATGGGCACGTTCGCGGCTACGTAGCACCAAGAACGCATTCGGCTCGATTGCCGGATCGGACAAATACTCAGCAATCGTTGTGTCATCGGCATCGTCAACGAACTGTGATAACGGTTCAAAGACATCGCCGAAGCGTTTGTGGAAGCTTTGCAGCTCGCCATTGAGCTTTTGCGCATCCTCCAATTGGCTATCGACAGACAATAAACAGTGGGCGTAAGTGCCAACGTTGGAAAGGAGCGTCGACGCTTGTTCGCGCAGCTTAGTCAACGCCTGTGCGGATTCCAGGTCACGGTTGGCGGTGAAGTGTCGATTGTGTGTCTCCGCTTCATCGAGAAAAATAGAAAGACTATCCAAGTCGGCTCTAAGCGCGCTCGAGGAGACCGATTCGTACTCAGAGGATAAGTCCCACGCGGGTCCCGTAACTGGATTTTCTAACATTTTTCTCTCATTGGTTCCGGAGGTCTTCGCAGGACACACACCAGACTTTTATAGACACACACTAGATTTATGTACACACACTCGCCCTCGTGGACACACATTAGACCTGATCAGATTTGAAGGTCCAATAGCTATTAGCGAAGTAGTTGGCGAGAGCCGCTGGAAAAATCGAGATTAGTTGCGACAACCACGCTGGATGTTCTGGGAAAAGCCAGCGCAAAAGCACGAACGTTGAAAAACTAAGGGCTAACGTCAAAAGTGAGACTGCATTGAACTTCAGACCGCGGACCCGTTTTCGGCTACTTATCGCGCGATCTCGAAAAGTCCAAAAGTTGTTGAGGAAAAAATTCCAAATAATCGACGCTTCGATCGCTATAGCAGAACTCAAGTATGGATTGGTAACCGTTGACAAAAGCAGTTGAAAGCTCGCTAGGTTAACAACCACACCCGACAAGCCTGTTAGGGCAAATTTTATAAACGTTTTTCGCGACAACAACCGCAACCACCAAACGTGAACAAAAAACTCAATCACGTCGTCGCGACCCAACTTGGTTTCACCGGCTGCGCGATCGGCGAAATAGATTGGCACTTCGGCTATCGATGCCCCAGAGATATGCAGAGCGTGCAATGAGGCCACTTGAAAAACGTACCCTTGCACACGTAAACGAAGCGGGAACGCTCGTCGGAGCGCCTCAACTCGGATAGCCTTAAATCCAGCGGTGCAGTCTCTGACTCGGTATATGCCTGCAACGTATCGGGCGAACATGTTGCCGAACTTCGAAATGAGACGTCGCCTTAAACCCCATGCTGGATCAACGCTTCCTCCGGCAACATAGCGCGAGCCAATGGCCACATCCGAGTTCTCCAACTGAGCGAGCAGTCTGGAAGCATCAGTCGGCGCATGGGAAAAGTCTGCATCCATCTGGACGATCGCGTCCACAGACATATGCTCGAGCACGTGTGCGAACCCCCGAATATAGGCAGATCCCAGCCCCTGCTTTTTTCCGGACAAGACACACACACGCTCATCCTCAAGTTCGAGGACCAGATTAGCTGTACCATCTGGTGAGCTGTCGTCCACAACAAGAACTTGCACGCTAAGGTACGCACGTTCTAGGCCAAGAATCTGACGGATAATCGCGACGATGTTCTCCGCTTCGTTGTAGGTCGGCACAATGAAGCAGGCGCTGCGAATTGGAGAGGACTTTCCGTCGGCCATGAATAGCGGGGGGTGACTAAGTGCGAACAGAAACTTATACCTGAGACCCGGTCATAAGTCATCGCACGACTTAGACCCAACGCACGTCTAGAATGGGTCATTCCTGCAGGGGACACACATGCCCAAAATATTAATCTCGCTGGCCGTTTGCACTTTGAGTTTGCTCACAGTAGCGAGTGTTCGAGCTGATGACTCTGAGGTTTTTGTCGCACTAAAAACGTCAATCGGCGCTGTCAGCCTCGACCAAATGAGTCATCACGGCACCATCGGAACCGGATTACCGTTCGGTGCCGAAATCGATGGCAGACTCGATGATACGAGCATCGACGACTATACAGCTGGTTTAGGTGTCAGTTTCGGCAAACGTTGGAACTATTGGACAGTCGAAGGAGAAATACTGTGGCGTTATCGAACCGATTGGGACCTCAGTGCGCCAACACATTCGATCGGTACCGTGACAAACGTCTTTTCGGACGTCGGGACGACAAGCTTCATCATCAACGTCTTGCGACGTGGTCCAATTTCTCAACACTGGTCTTGGGAGTTAGGTGCCGGAGTCGGCATGGTTCGCAACAAAATCGAGGCTGAGTATATAGAGCGGGCGACACCTACCGTCCCTGAATTTGTAGCCAAAGACGATTCCAGTGAATCCGACTTTTCGTACAACGCATTTGCCGGAGTAATCCGCTCAATCGGCGGCTCTTGGTCAATGAACATTCGCTATCGTTTTATCGAACTTGGCGAGCTAGAGGCAGGCCCATTTAGAAATCGCGCTGTGCGTCTTTCTGCTGATCACAGTTCCCACGAGATGCAGTTGAGTTTTGAACGCAAGTTTTGACCGAGGTTACTTGACTAAGACTTGAGCCAAACGATCATCTGATCAATATCCGCCTCTCGGAACACTTTCACCGAGCGTCCAGCAGACTCTCCCCAAGCACTGGCTTCCCGGCCCAACCCATATCCTAACTCTGAGTTCACTAGCACTGCCGTGCGCCCGTCTTTGCGGTAGCCTTCCATGTTCGTCAGTTCACGATGGAGAGGGAAAAGGGAATTATCGAAGCCGACTTTGGCTTTACGCATGTCCCAAACCATACCCGGCGCCTGGCACATTTCCGGAGCCGCAATGAGCTCATGAGCGGCTCCGAGCACATTCGCCTCGGTCACCACACCAGTACAAACCACCCAGGTTATTTCGTCCTTGAGACTTAGCTGCCAATCCATTGTGGAAAAAGTCTAAACCTATCGGTCCAATGTATAAAGAAGCGAGTTTCCTTGTTTCCCAACAATTTTTGTGACACCAGCATGCCGGAAACAGTAAGCCATTTTACGTGCAAGCGCGATGGGTTCATTTGTCGCCGCGGCCAAGTCTTTGGTCGAGAATGGATCAGGTAGATCGCCCTGAACGAATTGCATCAAATCATCAACTTCCTGCAATCGACACCCTTCAACAACATTCAGAAGCCGACGCTCGACGACGCGCCAACCACCGCGCCGACGATTTTTTTTCGGATCGTAGCGCCGCAGCTCTTCCTCTTCAGTCAGCACAACTTCAACCGAAAAATTCGGGTGGTTTAAAAGTTTCGGGACATACACGAGCTCATTAACGATATGGATGAGCCGACCATGCTTAGGTGACTTACGTCGCGGTGGGGGAGTCTCGTCTTCTTTCTCTGGGACCTTGACGATGTGGGTCGTAGCCGCGATCGGATGAACAAGAACAACTGGACATTGCTCCGCGAGGGTTTGCATTTTTCGTGTTAGCCCAGAAAAACTACCCGTCTGGACTTCATAGATAACGCCGCCCCGGACTGCGTCCGCAACAAAGCCATCGATCGAGACTTCGGCATCACCACCGTTGGCAACATAGGTTGCTTTCAAGGCAGCATGCAGTGGACCTTCATTCAATGTACCAATTGGCATCGTCGCAAGAGACTAGCATCGCGCCACTATTGATGCGAGATTCTCACGGAGAAATCGCTATGCCATACTCCGCCTCCTCCTCCATAAACAATAAGGATTGGAACAATGAGTGCAGATGGTACTTGGAATACAACAATCAATACCCCCATGGGACCCCAGAACGGCGCGCTAACTCTCTCGACCGAAGGCGGCAACCTCACCGGCAAGATGACTGGTGCCCAAGGTGAGATGGATATCCAAGATGGCGCAATCGATGGCGACACGTTGAGCTGGAAGGCTGATATAACTGCGCCAATGGCAATGACGTTAGAGTTCTCCGCATCCGTCGAAGGTGATGAGATCAAAGGTAGCGTTAAGCTCGGCGCGTTTGGGAATGCGGACTTTTCTGGTACGCGAGCGTAAGCCGAAGCATGTCCTGGGATGAAGAAATTGACGAAATGCGGGCGCGCGAAGCGCTCGCTTTCGAAATGGGTGGACCTGAAAAAGTTGCCCGGCAACACGATTTCAACAAACTCACTATCCGAGAACGCATCAACGCCATCAGCGATGGCGATACGTTTCATGAGATTGGCACCCTAGCAGGTGTAGGTGAATACGATGAAAGCGGCGACCTCACGGCGTTTACCCCTTCTAATTTCGTTTTCGGCACGGCGGACATCGATGGTCGCCCTGTTGTTCTCTCAGGTGATGATTTCACGGTTCGCGGCGGCTCAGCTGACGCTTCCATCGCAGGCAAGCGGGCGCGGTCGGAAGGGTTAGCAGTAGAGCTGCGCCTGCCACACATCCGTCTGGTTGACGGTATGGGTGGTGGCGGTTCAGTGAAGACGATCGAAACCGCTGGGCGCACTTATATCCCCGAACTGCGCGGTTGGGAAACAGTTGCGACTCAACTCGGTGTTGCGCCTTCTGTCTCTTTGGCACTCGGTTCAGTCGCTGGCATCGGGGCCGCCAGGGTAGCCACTGCGCATTACTCTGTGATCGTGAAAGACAGCGCTCAGATGATGATAGCCGGACCGGCATTGGTTGATTGGGCAAGCCTTGGTGACGTTTCTAAAGAGGAACTCGGCGCCTCAAAGATTCATACACGGAACGGTGCAATAGACGATGAGGCTAATGGCGAAGAAGAAGCGTTCGAGATGGCAAAACAGTTTCTTTCGTATTTGCCCTCTAGTGTTGATGAGCTACCACCTCTCGTTGAACCGACTGACGACCCGGAGCGTTCTGATGAGGCATTAATCAACATCGTGCCCAAAGATCCGCGCCAGGTGTACAAGATGCACACGATCTTGGAATCAGTGTGCGACCAAGAATCTTTTTTCGAAATAGGTCGCAAGTGGGGTAGATCGGTCATCACCGGGTTGGCGCGGTTTAATGGCATTCCTGTCGCGATCTTCGCAGAAAACCCACGAGTCTATGGTGGTGCGTGGACAGCCGATTCCTCCCGCAAGCTCATTCGTTTAATCGACCTCGCATCCACGTTTCATCTTCCCATCGTGCACCTGGAAGATTGCCCAGGCTTTTTGATTGGTAAACAGTCAGAAGAAGAAGCAACCATCCGCTTTGGCTCAACTGCTCTCGCGACCCTAGGTCAGGCAAACGTCCCGTTTAGCTGCGTTGTAATCCGCAAGGCATTTGGTGTTGCAGGAGCTGCGAATCACAAACCTGGTTCCCATCATTTTCGCGCGGCTTGCCCGTCTGGAGATTGGGGCTCGCTGCCAATTGAAGGTGGTATTGAGGTTGCGTACAAAGCTGAGCTCGCCGAGGTTGATGACTACGATGAGCACCTCGCCAAGATCAAAGATCGTCTTAACCGTCTTCGATCTCCGTTTAGGTCAGCAGAATTTTTTGAGATCGAAGAGATAATCGATCCGCGTCACACACGGAAGTACCTCTGCCGCTGGGCTAAGCTCGCTCGTGCTGCGTCACGAACAGACCCTCCCAGATTCTGGTATCGGCCGTAGCAATTGGGTCTCAGTTAGCTCGGCGAATAAACCCCCACAGATGGCCCATACCGTCGTCAACAGTCAGCATTGTAACGCCAAATTCACGTTCAACTGGCGCCTCGCATTCAACACCAGCGCCGCGGACTTGGTCGTAGATAGCAGAGACATCATCCACCCAGATACCGATCCAAGTAGGTCGATCATCCTGATATTTCCTGCGTCCGCCACCATCGAGCCATAGTTCCGTATCACCAACGCGCATTTCTGCATTTTGGATCTTGCCATCATCGTTCTTCCAGCGGCCAATCTCTTTAAAGCCAAATACACGCTCGTACCAAACCATCGCAGCCTCTGCATCGTCATAAAACAAGTAAGGCACGAACCCTTTGTACTGTGAATTCACAATCCCTCCTGACCGAAGACACACACCAATTCCATCCAGCGATCCTATGCCATTCTCTCACTTAGAATCCAGCCGAATCCCTACATACCCCAGTATTAGACTTGCCGAAAATAACGTAGATGGCCACTCCACGCTCACAACTCGTCGATCCAGAGAACCCTTTGTTCTATCACTTGGTTTCTCGATGTGTACGCCAGAGTTGGTTATGTGGCATCAATCGAGCCACTCGAAAAAACTATACGCATCGAAAAGACTGGTTGCTGAAGAGGCTTGAACAGCTCGGTGAAGCTTTTTCTCTCGATATCTACGCCTATGCGATCATGTCTAACCATTTCCACCTTGTTGTCCGCTACGATCCACGTGTAGCTGATGATTGGTCAATCGAAGAGGTCGCAGATCGCTGGCACAAGGCTTGTCCACCGAAAAGAAAAGATGGCTCGATCGACCACGAAAAGAGGGAGATTCAGAGACAACTTCTTCTTTGCGATTCGCAGAAGCTAGAGAGACTTCGAACATATCTTGGCTCGATGTCTTTCTTCATGAAAATGTTAAAACAACCCATCGCACGACGAGCCAACTTAGAAGATGATTGTACCGGGCACTTTTTTGACCAACGCTACTATTCCGGCGCTTTACTATCCGAAGCGGCAGTTCTCTCAGCTATGGCGTACGTTGACCTGAACCCCATCCGGGTAAAGATCGCTTCTTCCGTGGAAGGCAGCAAACACACCTCGATTCGCGCTCGACTAGACCAAATTGATAATCCAGCCGAGTTAGACGCTTACCTCAAACCAGTGATCTCAGGTATTGATCGTGAGCGCGTACTCCCGATTTCGGTACGCGCGTATCTTGATCATCTACAAGCATTGATACCTACAGGACTCTCAACTTGGAATAAGGACAAATTGGACACCTGGCGACATCAGGTGACAAGCTTGAAGAGACGTCAGAGAGCTTTTGGAACGGTCAGCGAGTTATCGTCGTGGGCTGTTGCCCGTGGATGGAAGCGCCAGGACGAACCCCTTCCGAACTAGTCCAGGTGCCATCAGATCTTCTTCCTTGCAAGAATGCGCTCGAGCACGACCTCTAAATCACTTGGCGGCAGGTCTTTGAGATCAGACATGCGTTCGTAGATGTCGCCCGCAGCTTCGTGAAATGCGCCTGTCATGCCGAAGTGTTCAAAGGTGGCCGCAATCTCCTCCATTTCACCCACAAAACGCCACGCCTTTCGTGATGTCCCTTTTGCCGCGCCTCGACTTCGTTCGACCAAACCTTGCTGGCTAATTTCCCACTCTCGTTGAAGATCCTCGCGGACAGATCCAGCCTCAGCCAGCGCGCTCACGGCTAACAAGAGCGCACTGTTTCCCTTAGTGTATGCAGCGTAGGCCATCTTCAATGCGGACGCCCGCGTATCAGTCGCATTGGCCAGCTTGTGTGTGTCTCCAATGCTATCGTCCGTAAGGGTGCAAACCTCCAATGGACCTCTCGAGAACCAGCTTGTGACTTCTCGAGATCTAGCTCCCGACACGTACAGCCTTGTCGTCCCCGGTTTTAAGGCAGGTGGTCCGATTATCCCGCCATCGACAAAATTCGATCCGATGGTCTCGGCTATCGCTTCTGCACTTCTTGGTGAAATTGCATTGGCATCGACGTAGATCCCATCAAAACCGGTATTTGCCACTACGCCAGCCTGGCTCCCAGCCGCGTGCGGAGGACACACACTGATGATGCCGTCTGCTTTCTCACACAACTCTTCAATGGTCAGTGTCGCCGAGTAGGTCTTAGCGCGGTCGAGGGTTTCTGGACCCCGGCCTCCGCTGCACCAAAGTACCTCGTGACCACTCTCACTAAGAGCTGCACAAAGACTAACCCCCATTTCCCCAGGGTGTAGTACACCAATTTTCACAGGTTGTGTGTCCTCGAGTTTGGTTGGTGTTTTGTGTGTGTCTAGTTCCGATATTCCAACGGTGGGTCGCGATCACCGAGAAGAGCCGCATACTTGAAGTTGGGGCCTTGCGCAGCTTTTAGCTCTGCTGCGGCGGCTTTTATGACCTCGGGTTTTTGTAGAAGGTCGACGCCAGACTTACCGAGGAGACGTGCAGCAAGTATCATACCTTTGTGGCCGATACTCGTACCTCCGGCAGCGACCGCCTGCCAACTATGGGCCGGAGTGCCAGGTACCCATGTCGCCGTGGTGAAGCCCACTGTCGGAACTAACCAACTCACATCACCAACGTCTGTCGACCCCATGTTCTGTCGGAATTGAAACGGTTGAATGACTCGCTGACTACCGAGTTCTAGATTGGGCTTGATCAGCGTCTTCCGCAGGGTGCGCGCAAATTCGTTTTCGGCTTTTGTATAACTGATGCCACCTAACGCCCTCAAATTGTCATCTACAAGCTTGGAGAGAGTGTGATTTGGCAGGACAGGATAGTTGCCGTGCATCACCTCTACATCGACTTCAGTTTCTGTACCCATCGCTGCTGCTTTGGCGGCGTTTACCACTCGGTCGAACAGCGCGACAACGGTATCTGCCTGAGGGTGTCGTACGTAGTAATAGACTTGCGCCTTCTCCGGCACGATGTTCGGCGCATCACCACCATCGGTGATGACATAGTGGATGCGACTTGTTTGCGGCACATGCTCCCGCATCATATTGACCATGTAATTCATGACTTCGACCCCGTCCAACGCAGAGCGGCCCTTGTCTGGGGCGGAAGCTGCATGGGCCGCCTTACCGTGAAACGTGAACCGCCCTGATTTATTCGATGTTGTGGCATATGGGGAGGCAGAATTCGAACTCCCCGGGTGCCAATGGAGCACGACATCCACATCCTCGAAAAGGCCAGCTCTCGCTATGTAAACCTTACCCGAGCCCCCTTCTTCTGCCGGTGTACCGAAGACTTTGACCTGACCTGCATGGCCGCTCTCCTCGAGCCAATCCGCGATAGCGAGCGCTGCCGTGATGGAAGCCGCACCAAATAGGTGGTGTCCACATGCGTGGCCAGCGCCTCCTTCAACTCTCGGGTTCCGGCTGGGTTCAGCTGCTTGGCTTAAACCTGGGAGCGCGTCAAATTCAGCTAAAATCCCGATAGTATTCCCACCAGAGCCAAAGCTAGCTACAAACGCTGTCGGTATATCGGCAACACCAGCTTGAACCTTAAACCCTCTTGCCTTCAACGTTGCTTGGAGAGCCTCGCTGCTCTCGTTTTCCTGATAACCAACTTCCGCAAAACGCCAGATCTGGTCTGCAAGCTCTACACCCGCGGCTCCGTGCTTTTGCACGAGTTGGTCTATATCGGCTGCGTGGACCAGCGACGAACTCAAAATTAGACAGACGGTGGCCAACACTTTTATCTGGGAGCCGAAAAGTATGAGTTTTCTCAACGTCATAGGTACCACTTCTTATTGGTTTTCATGCAATCCAGCATGGTAGCAGAACTAAACATCGGTTCATCTTTCGTTCAGCTACACCTGGCAACCTATCGGAAACCGTGAAAGCAAGGAAAATACCCATGCAACACCGGATCCAAAAAGAAATTGTGTGTCCCGTGACAGTCTCCAAATCGATTGTGTGTCTTGTAATCACGCTTCTAATCGCGCTGTGCGCAGTGAGCGCTACGGCGATGCCGTCAAATCCTGGAATTCCCGTAAAAAAGATCCTTCACGCGAGCCAGATTGATACTTGGCTGGTCTTAGACAATAGTCGATTGATCGTCAGCCGACCTGCAGCTAAGAATTACCTCGTCACCTTGCGTCGCGAGTGTCACGAACTCGGATTCGCCCACAGTGTTGGTCTCAGTTCATCCAACAATACGGTGTATGCCGGTTTCGATTACGTGACCGTTGGTGCGCAGAGATGCGCGATTCAGAGTATCAACCAAATAAGCCCTGCCCAGAAAGCGGATCTGACGCGCTCATAGCACAAGACGCGCGTCGTCCGTCTAAATCCGTTCGGTGTGTGTCTACGGCTGTGTGAGTTCGGTGTGTGTCTACGGCTGTGTGTAATGTGTCTACGGTTATGAGTTACGACTATACGTTAGGTCGGTAGGAAGTGGACGGGGTAGCGGATCTTGGTCCTGCGCACTTCACGTGTGCCGAAGTTAAATAAGCGCACTCGATTGACGATCTTGTCGATCATCATTTGATCATCGATCTCTGAGGCAACCACCTTGCACTCAACGACCTGGCCGTTGGGATCGATAACAAGCTCCAAGACAACCTCGCCTTGTAACGCAGGGTTGCTGCGTAAGGTCCTGTTGTATATCGCAAATATAGAGCCCTTGTTGGAGTCAAAGACCCGTCGGATTTCCTCGATAGAGCGATCACGACTATCAACTTCACGTGGCTTTCGTACACCGCCAGTTCCTGCAACATTTTCAGGTGCATCGACTTTGGTCGTTTCACGTCCCGCGAGTGCAACACCCCCTGTCTCTCTAGACAAGGCTGCGACATTTACACCGGCACTGCGCGTTGAGTGTTTGGACGTCAAAATACTGCGATCGATTGTCGCGGCTGATCCCGCGCCACGTTGTATAGCGGCCGTGTCTTGCAAAGCAGAGACATCGACTGCCTCGCGCATGTCGGCAAAGGCATCTTTGAACTGTAGTAGCCCAGAAACGGCTGCTTTTTCTTTAGCATTTGCCACTTTCGGCTCCGCCTTGGCAACTAACTCTTCCTTGGGTTTTGGTTCTTCTTTCTTCTCTTTTTCTTTCTCTGGTTCCTTGGGCTTTGGTTCTTCCAACTTCTTTGGCGGCGGCGGAATCTTAGGCTCAGGTTTTTCCAACACGATCCGTGCCAGCTGCGGCGGCAGCTCTTCTAACTCAGCACGTTCGATCTCAGGCAAAACCAACCAGGGCATAACGAGACCCACGGCCAGTACAAAAGCCAAGCTTCCCGAGAGCCACTTCTTGAAGATGATGCGATCGTTGGTGGCATTTTCCCAAGGCAACGCAAAGTCGTGTGTGTGCGCTTTCGCCGTTTTACGGACACTCGCCTTCTTCGGGGGAGCTACTTTGGCCTTGCCTGCTTGTGCGGGTCTTTTTATTTGGCTCATGACGCCGCTCCAGCTGGGCTGGAATTCGTTTCAGCCATCAGTTCCTCAGCTGTCTTGGCACCGCCCACCTTGTTCACAGCAAGACTGACTTGTGCAAAGTCAGACGTCTGGCAGGTGTAGAGGATTCTTTTCAGCAACCAATATGGCACCTCTTTGTCACCCATGACCGTAATTTTGTGACCGCCCTCTGGAATTTCGCCACGGCGTTCGGCCTGATACTCAAGCTCGGTTTTCAATCCTGCGATCAATGGTTCCAGATCGCCGCTGATCTCCTCTATCTTTGCTACAGGTCGCCCTTGCACAATGAGGTCTTCCGCACTGACCGATATCGTTATCTGATTTTTTGGTCGCTGCTCGGAAGTCGAGTCCGGCAACTTAATGTCACTACTGGTCTGCAAAACCTCTACTTCCGACGAGTTAACCATTAGGAAGAAGACCAGAATCGTAAATATGTCCATCAACGAGACCAGATTCAGGGACGCAACCTTGCCCTTTCTCTGTCGCTGTCGACGTTTATCCGTTCGTAGTTTCAAGATCGCTTCTCCCCAACCGCGGCGACCGCGACATCACCAAGGGAGATAACGGGGAAGAGTTCCGCTTGGACAACCTCCAAAGCTTGCACCGTTGGATAAGATCGCACTCGATCCATTACCGAGACTAAGGTCTGGTAGTCGGTATCCTTTTCCAATAAAACAGTGATGTCTTCTTTCTCGGGCATCCGCCGTTTGAGTTCCTGCATCACCAGCGTCAGCTCGGCGAAGTCATGACCAGCATCCGTAGTCGGCACTGTTTTTATGACACCACCTCGGCCATCTGCAACGACCAGCTTGTCGTCGAAAACCGCAACTTCTAGATGTACTGCTTCCGGATCTATCGGAGCACCGCTGGCATCACTTGCTGGGAAATTCAAGTCGATGACCGTTGTGTGGGTAAATACCATCGACAGCAAAAGGACAGGCACCAACACGATCATGAGATTCATGAACGGGGTGACATCTAACTCAGCTGCTTCTGTGTGCTTGTGGCGGCGCTTGCGTACGCGATCCATGCCTAGCTTCCTTACTCTTGTCTGAAGTGCTTGTTACCTAAACGTCTTGTCGCCAAGACTCTTCGTTCAAGCGCGGGCTGGCTGTTTAGCCGCAGGCGCTGCTACTTTCGCTACAGCGTCGGCATTGCCTTCAAGCAGATTCACAAATTTGACGACGGCAATTTCCAGGCTCTCGATAATTGCACTCGTCTTGCTTTGCAGCATTGAGTGAATCAGCAGAAGTGGAATAGCAGCCATCAATCCAAATGCAGTTGTGTTCATCGCGATCGAAATTGATTGTGACAACAGCGTCGCTTTTTCGGCTGGATCAGCATTGGCTACAGCTGTAAACGCCGCGATCAGACCAATGATCGTGCCAAGCAGACCTAACAGCGTTGCGATATTCGCAAACGTCGCGAGGTATGGGGTTCGTCGCTCAATCTGTGGCAAAGCTTCAAGCAAACCTTCTTCCATCGCTGCTTCGACGTCTGTCCGTCGTCTTGCTACATCTGCGTGCTGTTGCTTGTTGACGCCGTCTGCTGCGATACGCGCCATGGCAGACTTCGATTTTTTGGTGAACTCGACGATCTCGCGCACGCGACGCTGCTTGAGCAATGGTAGTAGCTCGTTGTAAGCCTTGCGGTTTACACGCATTTCTTTTGCGAGGTAGAAATACCTTTCAAAGGCGATAGCAACGCCAATGCTCAGTACTATCGCGATTGGGTACATAAAGGGGCCACCTTCCTGGAAAAAGCCCACTACGGTTGCGTACATGTCCATTCTTACTTCTCCTGATCTGGACTATCAACGTCCTGTAATCCCTGTAACGTTTCAAAGTAACCGAGTTCCCTTCGATACGCGGGTGGATACAGCCTTCTAAACACTTCAGCTGAAACAGATTCAGCTTCGATTTCAATTTCGGGTAATCCCTGCGGCTCCCGCCAGGGCAAGATATAAAGCACTTTTGGCAATTCTTGGTTGCCCGAGATCACGGTTTCGTCAAGTTGTACGACACCAACTGGCATTTCTGCTACCGAGGTCTGCTTTTCATCAACCCCCCAGGCCAGAGAACTCAATCCGAGGCAAACACTAAAAACACCGGCCACTACTAATTTCATCGATGATCTCCCTTCAGCATCAGCTATCGTTTCGCCAACGAAGCCACACGTCGCTCTAAGTCCATCATCCAGCCGCGAACTGTAGTGTCGGGTTCGACTTGTGCGAGCTGATATTCCTGGTACATCACTAACGCGTCTGTAAACCGACCCATATAGAGCTCATAGAGAATCCCAAGATTCAATCGAGCCTGGAGGTGATATGGATTCTGTTCGAGGCACTTCATGTATGAGGCTTCAGCATCGTTGAACATCCCTGCGACCCGCTGGCGAACACCTTGGAGTGACAGCGCATCACAATTGTTTGGATTGTAGGTCAGTGCCTTCGTGAGATATTCGTCAGCAGCCTTAGGGTCGTTTTGCTGCGTCGCCAGAATACTTAAGTTCACCCAAGCACCCGCTAGTTGGGGCTCTTGCTCGGTGATCTCAAACAAAAGAGCAGACGCTACCGCTTCGTTATCTTCAGCCATTGCCTCCAGCGCTTTGGTGTAGAGCACACGGATATCTGGATCAACATCTACAGTCATCTCCGCTACAGGTTCGCCGGTTTCGCGCCGCTGCTCGTCTATCGCAGGTTCTATGTCGACCACTTCGCGCTCGGGCGCACTCTGCGGCATGAGAGATACGGATCCACAACCACTGATCAGTGCGATCAGCAGAAGACTAGTGGATAGCTTGCGCATAACTCGCGACCTCCTCTTCCTTACCAAAACGACCTGGCATCAAACGAGCAAGCTCGGTAAACGAAGCCTTTACCCAGTCGTCGTAAACACCGACCCAAGCCTTCTGGGCATTGATTTCATGCAAACCAATGGCTTGTTCTTCAAATGGAAACGCTTGTTCTTCTAACAAAATGTCATATTGGGCGAGCTCAAGTTCACTCAGTGAATTCGGCCGATCAGAGGCCATAATTGATTTCGACAAACCGGTATAAAGATTCGCGATTTCAAACGTTGCATGAGTCGTAAACTCAGCCACACCGTAGTTGGCTGTCGCCTCATACGCTTTGAGCGTCTTCTTTAACGCCCTCTGTTTCTTTTTCAAGCTGCGCTTTAAAGGATGCGTTAACCGAATGCGCTCAAACTCATGTTTAGCGTCTTCAGCGAAAACAAGCTGTGCACTCGCAGCAAGGTAAGTTGGCCGTTCACCGGCGTTTGCCCCCATAGACCTATGCAGTTCGATTTTTTTCTTGAGCCAAAACCTGCGGTTGTCTGCCTCACCTGTACGGTGATACAACGTATCCATGTGATGCATCGCCTCCATCCGTAAACCTTCCGGTTGCATCCACGTGTGTGCGTAGTCACGAAACAATTCGATGGACATAGGCACATCGTCAAGCTGCAGGTAGAGCTCGGCAGCTCGGTAATGCGATTGCTGGCGGACCTCGCGGTTCGTAGCGCTCTTCGAAATACTCAAGAATTCGGCTGCGGCACCTGCCCAGTTCTCAGTCTTCTCATACATATCCGCAAGCCTAAGGTCTGAACCTTGGTTTAGTTCGTGCTTGGGAAATCTGCTGCGGAAATCTGCGAGCATGCCCGCTGCTTCCTCGAGTCGGCTCGCACCTTCAAGCGTCGCTATGGCGTCAAAGTTTGCTTGGACTGCCAGCTTGGCCGTCGGATCTAGCTGAGCAACACGCAGATAGTGATGAACCGCTCTATCCACATCGAGCTCTAGTTCTGCCTCTTCCGCTTGCTTGTAGACGGCAGCTAACAACCGTTCGTGAACTTTGCTTCGCTCGGATTCTTCGAGCGTCATCGCCAACAATTCATGATACGCCGCCTCTGCTGCGACAAAATTGTCTGCCTCAAACTTGCCATGTCCAATGATGAGCAGTGCCGTCTTTCTGAGCTCATGTGCAACGTCTGGCCATTCGGCAAGCAAATTTTCGGCGAGATCTATGGCTTCGTCAGCATGACCCAACGCAAAGAGTGTGTTCGCGGCATCTGTTTGAACTGCAGGTGCTCTATGATCACCCGGAAATATCAAGGCAAATTCTATTTGCGAGTCGATCTTTAGTCTTTGCCAGAGTTCTAGCTCATGTGCCGACGCGGTACTAACCAGTTCACTAAGCCCTAAGATGGCGGCATAACCCGCCTCATGGGCTCTATCAAACTCTGGGAACTCTCGGACTACCCTTTGGAAAGACGCAACAGCACGACCAAATTCAACCGCTTCTGTATAAGACTCACCCAACAAGAACAAGAACTCTGCTGTACGAGGATCCTTCGGGAAGGTCACGATCAACTCTTCATACCATTCCGCAGCACCGAGATATAGCTGTCGCTGTTCAGTTTCACTCCAATCTTTAGCCCGCTTGCCGCCTGCATCTACACCCGCATAGGCTTGTGCTTCAGCGTGAGCCAACTTGGACAGCTCTGAGAGATAACCGTGCAACGTTTCAATGTAGCTGTCACGCACGACTTCGGTGTGATGTGTCCAAAACTCTGAGTACACGCCGTACCGAAGGACAAACTCCTTTTTCTTGGGAATCACATCGCTTGGGAAACCCGCGTCCATCAGCGTTTTGACCATACCCATGTGTGCAGCGGGCGCTCGCTTATCAAGAGTGTTGTGTTCGACAAAGGTCTGCCACGTTGCAACGTTGTCTAGGTAGCGCTCTTTCTCAAAGTAGTCGTCAGCTAGATTCTCGTACGCGAGATACTGCCAATCCGGCTTGTTGCGTTTGCGCATTTCATCCGCGAGGGTTTGCGCGCCGTCGAGATAAGCCAAGGCAAGATTTACAACACGAAAAGTATCTTTTAGAAGCTCGACTTCTATCGTCTCTAACGCATCTGCCTCTCCATTGGCGGCCAAACTCTCGATAACGTTGAAGAATTGATGCAATCCTTCATCCAGACGAGATCGCTTAAACTCCGACCACCCCAACATATACGCTGAGTTGCGGTAGTACGGTGTGGTGTCACCAAGGTCTACGACATACTGATAATCCTCTGCCGCTGACCGATAGTTTTCGCCGGAGAAGCGAATCTCTGCACGACGAAATCTAGCTTCGGGGATGAACGCTGATTCAGCGTACTCAGAAATCAATCGGTCAAGATAGGTGACCGCCTGTACTTGATTGGCGCCTAAATCGTAGGCTCGCGCTAACTGGTAGAGAATCTCATCCGTGCCTTCGCCTTCGACGTTCTGCTGCAACAGCTCTTCGTAGAGTGAAACCGCCGCTTGATAGGGATCAGCCTCCCCGTCTATGTCTTGGTCCTGCGCCAGATCCATATGTAGATCTGCCAAGCGCTTACCGACGGCGTGATTCTCGACCGCGTTCGGCAACATGCCATAAACACGATTGTATGCCGCCATGACTTCCTCTCTAGTCGGTTTCATAGCAACGACTTGGCGCACCTCCAGTTCAGGCAAGTTCTTCAACACTCGGCCAAGCTTCGGTCCCTTGGCGCGTATTTCCTTTGGTCCGTCATCGCCCATCAAACCGAAGGACAACCAAGAGCAACCACTAATGAGAGTGGTAAAAAGCAGAGTGCTTACGGCTCGAACAAACAAACTCATGGTCGTGTCTCGCTGTGTCGCATCTCATCACTGCGAAGCGCCAACATGTCCGTCGCGCGAGCAATCGCGATACGAGTAACGAGTAGATATTTTTCGATGCTCGCCATCTCATCTTGCATGCGGCCGCGTATTTCACCGGCAAGCAGCGCTTCACGTGCGATCCTGGCGTTATCGACCTGGGCGAGCAAGGAGCCAGCACGATCGTCGAAGAGACTAAAGTCGGTGGCAACACCTGCCACGAATTGTGCCTCTGCTGCCGTGACACGCTCTACTTTGGCGTCAATCTCAAGCAGAGTGGTTTCTAATCCGCGAAGCTCTTTGTTCAGTACTTGCGTTCGCTTGTCTTGCTCCGCTGCTATCTGGTAGAAGAGCACGCCCTTCAATCGATCTATTCGATCAGCCCACTTCACTTGGTCTGATGAGCTCATGTGCACTAACAGAGATTCCATCCGTTCAAAGTCACCTAGCAAAGCTCGTTCATCGACTGTGGCTATCGGTAACATCCATGTGTTCGTCGGCTGAGGTTCCGCTCGGCTCAACGTGTCGAGCTTAGTCTTCAGAGAATCAATACTTGTCTCAAGTTCAATGCGAATATCAAGCAAGCCATCGTCGACCAACATGCTGCGTGCTTGTTGGCCTCGTTTTTGCTGTTCTGAAGCAACTTCTCTAAGAGCGTCCATCCTCTCTGACATACCTTGTAACCAGCGTTGCATGGCACCAAGATCACGCCACTGAACCAGTGCTTGGTGCACATTGTCAGTGGCCAGCCACTCTAGCCAATCAGTGTGCCCCAACTGCTCTTCCCAGCTTTTCATCAGCGTTCGCATTTCGAGCTGCTGTTCTTCGGTTACTTGGCCGTCCTCATCTAACTGAAGCGGTCGAGCAAAGACCTCAAGTAGAGCTGATACCCATTGAGGATCTTGGGCTTCTTGGGTAAGCGTTTTGAGACTCGTCAGTCTTGCCGAAAAGCTCTTCTCTGCCTCGCGATATTGCACCAAGGCGAAATCACCGCTTGCCTGATCGTCTGTCAGTGCCATCTTCTCTAGACTCATAGGAAAACCAAGCCGAGCTGTAGCAGTACTAGGCGTCCAATATCCCTCTTCCTGCAGAGTTATCCATATTCTGGCAGCGAGCTCATAGTCCTCCGTGTCCATGGCCAAGCCGCCGTACGCAGCCATTGCAACATCCTGGTAGCGACCGTGCGCAGGTAGGTCTGCGAGTACATTTTCGGCACGGGTATGGTTCTGTTGGTCCCGCGCGATGAGTGCCAATGCAAGGCGCGCGCGCTGCGCGAGGTCAAACGCTTCCTCAGTAAAGGTAGGCATTTTGGATAAACCCTGAAAAGTTCGCATTGCACCTTCAAGATCACCTGCCTCGCGGTAGGCGATCCCTAAGTTGTAGATTCCATAGGCGCGTAATGGGTTTTCTGGATCCATCTGGGCAAAGGCTTCTTCGGCAAGCGCAAAATCTCTCTTTTGCACAGCATGTTCAGCCTTCATGTACTCAACTTCTGGGTGCAATCGCTCCCTACCCAACCAAGTTTCCCCGAGTTCAATTTTGGCGAGCTCTTCGCCTAAGGAATCCCAATCTTGGCGTCGGTGATATTCGCGTGAGAGATGGAAAGCCAGTCGCATTTGATCAAGCTCTGTGAGCTCGCCTTCTGGTACCGCCGTAAATATTTCGTTAGCGTAGTCATACATGCCATCGGCAAAAGCAAAGCTGCCTTTGGCAAGCTCAAATCGGATCCCTTCCTCGCCAAGTTGTCCTCGGCTTTCCGCGATCATCACGTTGAGCATCGCCGCTTGATAGTCTTGTTGGTAGTACTCGTACAGCACTGTGCCATAGGCAAGCTCATCAATAGGTTGAGCGCCTGGCATTGCCGCTGAGCACAAGAAAAGGAGTTCGCAGAAAAATTGCTTCATCGGACGTGGGCGCCCTAGTTCACTACATCCGCGCTGAAATCTGGTTGGTAGTCGCCAGTATCGTCAGTGATCGCAAGTTCGATGAATGTCGGCTCAAAGCCCTTCTCAAAATCAACAGTCGTCGCTCTTCGAAAGTCACGGCCGTTTGGTCCACTTCCTGTGAAGAATGCGGTAACGCTGTTGTCGCCTTGTTTTACATTGCCTACGTAGAGCTTTTGAACACCACCCCGACCAAGCGCTTTGACTTGCTTCTTGGTATACAGATGATGTGCGACTTCTTTGCCATTCACCTTGAGGGTGACCGCGTCCAATTCAAAAAACTCACCCATGTCCATCGATAGGAACACAGACACTTGCGAGCTTGCTGGGAATAAAAGATCTTCTTCGAGGATGACTAAGTCGCGCTTCAATTTGACCAGCGCTTTCTTAACATCCTCCATTTCCTGGTCCGGCGTAGTTGAGTTTGCCCAACTCGTCTGCATCCCAAGCACGCCTATTAAAGAGACAAACAGGATCCGTCCAAACACTAGATTCAACTTAGCAATCCCTGGCATCATTTACTCCTCGATGTCAGTCCATCTACTCGCGGATTAACTTCTTAACGACGTCCACATATTTAGCTTCATCACCCGGTTTGTAGCCGCGGTGGTAATAGCGCACAACGCCATCTCGATCGATCACAACGGTGCTGGGCATCGCTTCTAGATCGTAGAGCTCGCTTACGCTCTGACCTTCATCGATCAATACTGGGAAAGTGACGTTAGTTTTATCTACAATTTTCTGTGCTGGTGCGATCTCACCTTCTACGTTGACCCCTAGAACTGCAAACCCAGTGTCTTCGTAGCGCTGATGCAACCGGTCAAGAATCGGCATCTCTTGCCGGCACGGTCCGCACCAACTTGCCCAGAAATTGAGGAGCACGACTTGGCCGCGATATTCTTCTAAGCGGAGGTTGGAACCTTCGAGTGACTTCAGAGTGAAGTCTGGCGCCTGCTCGGTCACTTTGACAGTGCCATAGGAGAAAGATGATATTAACAAGGTACCGAACATTGCCAACGCTCGTGCGCAGCCTATCAAACGATTCCTTTGCGCTTCAGCTTTAGATCGTCGCAACATACTTCCTCCCGACATTTAACTTTTCGTTCTAAATCGCAGGTTGTGCCGTCGAAGATCTTGGGAAGAGACTGCTGCGATTCATTCGTCGCCTTCATTCCGCCCTATTGAGCACCTGTATCCTTACAGGCCCGCTTCCTTGCGGTTCAATTTCTTCGAACTACCGGCATCAAGCTGCCATGCTAAGCGTGTATCCGTGCACACTTATGTTGGAGGTCCGGGTGTACCGACTGCTCGTGTGACCACGTGAATCCCACGACAGCACACCCAGTTGCTCGCAACTACCACGTCCAAAATTGGAAAATCCGCGTCCATGCGGCGTGATATGTGCACGTTACTTGTGGCACTAAGGTCAATGTGGGAAACAGGTCACATTTCTTCTGATGAGGGAGCGAGCTCGCGGTTAATTGAGAACGAGATCGCGCCGGTTCAGCTACAGTCCGGAAAGATCGTCCGAATAGGTCATCTGTCCGGCCGGATCAATGATGATCGCATCTACACCTGGCATGCGGTTTATCAGAGCCATCCCTTTTTCCGGTCCTAAGACGAACACGCTTGTCGACAAGCCATCGGTGAACATCGCCTCGTCACCGAGGATCGTCACACTCCATGCGCCGTCCGCTGAGCGACCGGTGCTTGGGTCCAGAATGTGATGGTAGCGAACACCATCTCTTTCAAAATAGCGTTCATAGTCTCCAGAAGTGGAGACGGCAGTATCAATCAATGGCAGTAGCACGGCCATCTTGTCCGGTTCACGTGGATGTTGCACACCGACGGTCCAAGGCTGACCACCCCGATCGCCAAGGATCCGGCTGTCACCACCTGCAGCTACGCTGCCTTGGGCAATCCCACGCTCTGACAAAATTTGGATACCTCGATCAACCGCGTAGCCTTTAGCGATGCCGCCTAAGTCGATATAGACGGAAGGATGCTTGAATCTGACCCGATTTTGTTCTAGCTCGACATGGCGATAGTCGATGGCGTGGATCGCTGCTTGAATCGATGCCTCGTCCGGTGTCTTTTCTTCGCGATAATCGTAGTAGCGACCGATCGATGCGTACGTGATATCAAAGGCGCCGCCGGTCAACTGTGAAATCTGGGCAGACTTTCGCAAGAGCTCGGCCATTTCATTTGAGATCTCAACCCAACCAGCCCCAGCGTTGCGATTAACCCGCGAGATTTCGCTCGTCTCTTTGTATGGGCTAAACGCGTGATCGATCCGGTGCATCTCCGCCATTACAGCGGCTATGGTCGCCGCGGCGTATTCTTGGTCTTTGTGCAGGATTTCAACGTGAACACGGGTACCCATTATGGGTTGGGTGTCGGTATGCCAAGTCGGCAGGGTGGATTGAACCGTGCGATCGGACAGCGATTGCGCACATGCCGTTGCGCCGAACAGCATAGCCCCAAACAAGACTGAGAACATAGAGATGAGCGACAGACGCGAACGCTTACCGCCCATCCCTGCTGCATTTAAGCGAGCACACCCGCAGCTAAGCTGCTTATGGCAACGCCTCGTCGACCCTGACGGACATTGTTGCGGTCATGTCCTGGCGTCAAGTATGCGAGCGACAAACCAGTGGCCGGATCTGCCCAACAAAGCTGTCCGCCAGCACCATTGTGGCCAAATGCCTCAGGCGAATTTGTTTTACCAAACCCTCTAAAGCTGCGGCTGTCATCACCCGAGATAATAATCCCTAAAGCTCTATTGGCAGGCTTTCGAAACATCATATCAGTCAGTTCACCTGAACGAATACGTCGCACATCGGTCCGCGTCGCCTCGCTCCAAAGTTCATTGCCTTCAAGGCCGCCATGCAACATTGCCTGGTACAACAACGCCATATCGTGAGCATTGGCGTAGCCACCGCCACCAGGCACGCCAACCGCCCTGACTTCCGGTTTGTTAAATACGAGCAAGGCCTCTTCTGTCACTTCTGAATCCGGCGGCATGGGCATGCCGAGCTTCTTGTAATCTTCTTCAGTCAGCGGATCACCACTATGCTCTACCGCTAATGCCCGGTCATTTTCTGAGTCTGGCAACCCTACAAATAGGTTTGTGAGCCCAAGCGGCTCCAATAGACGTGTTCTGACAAAATCCGTATATGCCATACCGCTCTTACGCTCGATTAGTTCGGCGATTACCCACATGGAAGACGTGGGGTGATACTCGAACTTGGTTCCTGGCTCCCAAGACAAACGCCATTGGGCAAAACGACCCAGCGTTTCTTCCTTCGAATTCCACTGTAGGGGGCGGAATGGCGCGTGGGGGAATCCCGCGGTATGGGTAAAAAGCTGTTGGACTGTGATCTTGTCTTTATCGTTTGTACCGAACTCGGGCACGATGTCTGCGACTATTTCATCCTCCGACAACTTGCCTTCTTGGAACAACAGCCAAGCTGCTGCAGACGTAATCCCCTTCGTCGCCGAAAAAATGCACACCAGAGAGTCGTTGTTGGCGTTGCCAAAACTCTCACAAACACCGACCTTACCGTGCCTTGCAATGGCGATTTGTGCACCCGGCAGCAAACCTTCATCCACCTCTCGTCGCGTCCTTTGTAGAAGGGCTTCAACCTTGTTTGGATCTAACCCAAGCTCTTCTATGCTGCCAGTTCTCTCATCGCTCATATTGTTATCCATCGATTTTCCCTCCAGTCCAATACAGTTCCAAATACATTAGTGCACCTCAATCCGCCATTATGATTTTACCCATCCGCTCCACTGCGTCTAAGTGAACTTGTCGCTCACACTCGCCGTTATCGACTTGAGGCTTCCTCAACAGGTCAAAATGTCCATAGGCATCTTCGCCACTGACCAGAACCGCGGTATCTGATCCCTTCGTTTGGCGCACGTGCGTCGCACAGTATCGTAAGACCATGCCAATGCGCCGATCCTGCGACACATTCGGTCCGCTTCCGTGGAGAATACGCACGTGATGCAAGGACATTTGCCCTGCAGCCAAAGGTGCGAGGCTAGTATCTTCGTCTCGTACCCGAGCCGTCGACACCTGCCCACGCGATAACAAATTGCCCTCAGCGTATGTGTTTTCATGCCCGTAAAGCTCACCTCGATGGGAGCCAGGTAGAAATGCCATAGGACCAGTCTCGGGACTGGCATCTGAGAGAGCAATCCACGCTGTCACGACATCGTGTGGTTCCAAACCCCAGTAGTTGGCATCTTGGTGCAAGCTCACGAATTTGCCATCGCCTGCGTCTTTGATGAACCAATTCATCGACCAAAGTAATACGTTTTCGCCTAACAGGCTGACGACTCGATCGACAACGCGAGGATCAACGACGACATCCCAAGCCCACCTCTCCAGGAGATGCAGATCAGTACGTAGACCTGCTGATTTTTGACCGTGCGCACTCTCGAAACGCTCAAACTGGTCTCTCAAGGTTTGTACTTCTAGCCCACTAAATACTGGAATAGGCGAGAGGTAACCCACATCTTCGTACAGGGCAACTTGATCTGAGGACAACGCATGATTCATAGATTGAATATACACCTTTAAAGTCGGTATTTGCCCATCCCAAAGACCACGCCTAGAATGCACGGCCTTGGGAGTGAACACAGATTGAATCGAATGGATACAAAAGACGGACTTATCGCCGCGATTGGCAACACCCCGTTGATCCGCATGGAAACATTGTCGGAAGAAACTGGCTGCGAGATCCTCGGCAAAGCCGAATTCATGAATCCAGGAGGTTCCGTCAAAGATCGCGCAGCTTGGTGGATGGTGCGAGAAGCTGAGAAATCCGGCGCACTAAAACCCGGAGGCACTGTCGTCGAGGGCACCGCGGGTAACACGGGCATCGGACTGCTGCATGTCTGCAACTCGCGTGGCTACGATGCTGTGATCTACATGCCCGACAATCAGTCGCAAGAGAAAATTGACTTGCTGGGTACACTCGGCGCCGAAGTACGTGTCGTACCCACGGTACCTTACCGGGATGAGATGAACTTCCAGAAACAAGCTGGTCGCTACGCCGACACACTCGAGAACGCCGTCTGGGCTAACCAGTTTGATAATATCGCGAACCGCTTAGCCCACTACGAATCCACAGGACCTGAGATTTGGGCGCAGACCAACGGCAAACTCGATGCCTTCACTTGTTCAGTAGGCACAGGGGGCACGTTGGCAGGGATCTCGCGCTACCTAAAAGACCAAAGCCAAGATGTTCGAGTCGTTTTAGCGGACCCGTTCGGCAGTGCTTTATACAATTGGGTTAAAACGGGCAAAGCAGAAATGACTCCCGGACCGTCCATCACAGAAGGCATCGGCAACTCGAGAATCACTGAAAATCTCGTAGGTACCGCCATAGACGACGCTGTGCAAATTCCCGATCAAGCCATGGTTGATATGGTTTATCGCATGCTGCACAAAGACGGATGGTTCTTCGGCTCAAGCACTGGTATCAACCTTTGCGCGGCGGTAGAAATCGCGAAAAAGATGGGGCCCGGGCATACGATTGTGACGATGCTTTGCGACGATGGAACAAAGTACCAATCGCGTCTATTCAACTCAGAATTTCTAGCGGAGAAGAACCTTACGGTCAGCTAGCGTCTTTGTCCCAGGCAGACTTCGATATCTTGGTGCCTCGATCCGCGCGCAGGCTACACCGGAATTTGTGCGTCTGGTACCGGCAAGCCCGCTACATCAGTCCTAACTACAAAAACTCCGCCACGCCGATCTCCCTCTAGTCCATTAGAACCAGAGACGATATAAAGATCCCTTAAGTCGCTCCCCCCGAAGCAAACGCTAGTGCACATGGGATGAGGAATATCGATGTATTCACGTAAGGTTCCATCTGCGTTGTAGACACCCACTCCATCACCTCCAGCGAGGGCAACCCAAACAGCACCATCTTCGGAAACGACCAAACCATCCGGCGAACCACGTTCTGTCTCGACGAATGTGTCTTTAGGACCCAAAGTACCGTCTTGCTCAACCGCATAACAACAAACCGCACGGCGAATAGAGTCACTGTGATAGAGCGTTTTACCGTCAGGAGAAAAACCTAAGCCGTTAGTGAGCCGTACATCTTCAGCGACCACACGAGCCGATCCGTCAAGGTCGATGAGATAGAGATTTTCCGCAGATTGCTCCCTGCCGTCCTCAAAAACTGGGCTAGATCCGAGTCCGCCCGCATAAACACGTCCGACAGCGTCTGTGGTTATGTCATTAAATCCAACCAGACCGCCATCTTCATTACGATCGAGCAACATCACCGTATCCCCACCGTCAAAAGATTTAAAACTGATGTTACGACCGCTGACGACCATGCCGTTGTTACTATGTAGGGACATGCCACCTATGCCTTTGCGGTGCGCAAAGACCTCGGCAACAGTACCGTTTGCAGCCAGACAAAACACACCACCGGCCAATACGTCACTAAAAATCAACCCTCGGTCCGGATCCCAAACAGGTCCTTCTATGAGCCCATATCCTTCCGTTAGCGCATCCATGGATAATTCCTCTCTCTACAGTGATACCTCTCTTATAGCACTGTGCTTTGCCCAACGCGATAGAAGGCAGGATAGAAGGCAGCGACAAAAGGTTGACCCGTGGGGGTCGAGCCAGGCACCCTTCAGGGTCTACTGAGTATTGGGAAAAGACTATGAGTGTGGACGGTAAAGTAGCGATTATTACAGGCGCCGGTGGCGGGCTCGGCCGTGAGCACGCGCTGCTCCTAGCTAGCCATGGGGCTAAGATCGTCGTCAACGACCTGGGAGGCGCAGTCGATGGCACCGGACAAGGCGACGCAGCGGATGTTGTTGTCGAAGAAATCCGAGCAGCCGGCGGCGAAGCTGTTGCCAACAAAGACTCTGTCTCTGAGAGAGAGGGTGCAAAAAACATCGTCGCTACGGCAGTCGATGCATTTGGGACCGTTGATATACTTGTTAACAACGCCGGTATATTACGCGACAAGTCATTCAAGAAAATGTCACTTGATGAGTGGGACGCGGTGATCAACGTACATCTCAACGGTTCCGCCTACGTTACCTGGCATGCATGGCCAATCATGTATGAGAAGAACTACGGCCGAATTGTTTTTACCTCATCTGTATCGGGCATTCTAGGCTCTTTCGGCCAAGCCAATTATGGCGCCGCCAAGATGGGCATGGTTGGCTTGATGAACAACCTGTCTCGCGAAGGCGCTTCACACAACGTGCGCACCAATTGCTTGTCGCCAGGCGCGGCCACCCGCATGACAGCTGGTGTGCCAGGCAGCACCATCGATCTGGACAATCCTGATGATGACAACCTCCCAGGTTTGGTGAGCCCAGCGGTCTTATTGATGGCCGGTGAAGATGCGCCAAACGGACGCATCATTCAGGCCGCTGGAGGCCGGTTTGCGAGCGACATGGTCTTCTCAAACGCGGGTATCGATATCGGTGTCAAAGCAGACGCCGAAGATTTGCTCGACGCAGCCGAACAGGCACTCGATATGTCTGACGCTGAGCCAAAGACTACTTTCTGGAGAAAGTAGTCTCAGTTCTAGATGTCAGAACACCAGATCAGATAAATACCTGGTCTGGTGTGATTTTTGGAGAACGGCACTAGAACAGAGAGTTGTTGACACTCTAATTTCCTCCTCATGCCGGATGCAATTTGTAGAACCGACACTAGGCACTCACAGTCGCACTCCAAGGAAGGGAGCAGGGTTTGACCATCAAGACATTCCTCATCGTCATTTCTATGACACTGCCTATAAGCACAGCGCTGGCCGATACCTACCAGCTCGATGCGCAGATCAGTTACCAAGAATCCATTGACCGTGAGGGTCGAACCGATTTCGAATCCAGTCAGATAGCAACATCGATTACGTGGTGGATTTCACCAGTGGCCGACCACAAAGGTCCCTGGGCCGAAGCGGGATTTCTTTCAAAAGAGGATTCGTTTCAGCTGAGCTATGCTCAGAACGAAATCGACTTCAGCGTCCCTGGGTTAGTCAGGGGGTCCGATACTGACGCTGAAACCTTTAACCTGAAGTATCGATATGTGCATGAGGGTACTGGATTTTACGGCATGGCGGGATTAGGCCAGAGCATAACCAATCAAACAAACGTTATCTTTGACGAGGTAAAGTCTGATCTCTATGAAATTAGGCTCGGATACTACGTTACCGATCACACATCGATTGAGCTCTTTGACAACAGATCAGAAGCAGATGAGCGGGAGCGGGGAGTTGTCAATTGCTTGCTATCTCGCTGCGTACAGACTTTCGATACGACCTTTTCTACTGAGGTCGAAAGTTTTGGTATTCTTGCCAAACACGTGGGGCAAATCGGGAACCAGCACTACACCATCGTGGCTCAGTATGGCCGCCAAGAAACAGAAACTCGCAATCGAACGATACTTACCTATGAACCCGCAAGATTTGCGCCACCAACCCTACGCTTCGATTCAAATGAAGACTTCAGGAACGAATTTTTTGGAACCACATTAGTTTGGTATCCAAATTTCCGGCTGGGAGTTGGTGTCGGATTCGAATCAAGGGAAGTAGAGGGTCCTAGAAGCGTGTTCGATCTAGACCGCTATAAGCTATCGTTCGACTGGTTCATCAACCACCGTTATAGAATTCAAATACATTACATCCGGGAAGACGACATAAGCGTATTGGGTATTAAGGACTTAGATTCTTCGGCACTCTCGATTCACGCCAGATTCTAATCACACACCCGTTGAGACGAGCGTCGGCAGGGATTAATCTTGTGGCTGGAAACACATTGAGGCTCGAGATGACACTATCCAGACTTGTAGGCGGCCTTTGCTTAATCTCACTACTTTGGGCATGCGGGGAGCAACCTGCGCCACCTGCTGCTCCGGAAGCAGTAAATGCTGAGACGGCGGATAGCGCCGAAGGCACATCCGGCACAGTTGAGACCCAAACTCACCTACTTGAAGAAATCGCACCGGGTGTCTACTTCGCCACAGGTACAGGTTCAGTGAATGTAGCGAGCAATGCACTCGTCATCGTAAATGAGGATGACGTTGTCGTTGTGGATTCCCACATCACCGCTGATGCGGGACGAGCGCTACTTAACTCGATTCGAGCGATTACCGACAAGCCGATCAGTTATCTAATCAACAGTCACTTTCACTTTGATCACGCACATGGCAATCAGGTCTTTGCCGAGGACACTGACATCATCGGTCATGAATTTACTCGCGCCGCGATGCTTGACGACCCACTAAACGGCGCGACCTATCAGACCATAGGCAGCCAAACTGCGCAGACTGGCTTGTTAACCGCGCTAAACGAGCAAATAACATCTGAACAAGGCGATACAGCCGCACTGGAAACTCAGCGGACAGTACTTGAGCGCCACATTGCGGCGCTGCCGGAAGTTGTGCCCACGCCACCAAACATAACACTGACCGATACCATGACGCTCCGTCAGGGAACGCGAGAAATCCGTCTAATCCACCCTGGTCGAGGTCATACGGGCGGTGACGTCATTGTCTACTTACCCGCAGAGAAAGTGGTTTTTACAGGGGATCTGCTTTATGCCGGTGCACCTTACTTGGGGGACGGTTTCGCTGACGAGATGCCGGAAACGCTCGATGTCGTGCGCGCCTTGGACGTTGATGTCATTGCAGGCGGGCATGGTCCACTCATGCGTGACAAGACTCATATTGACCGATCTCAAGCGTATCTACGGCAATATTGGAACCAGGTTTCCGACAGTTATGAAAAGGGGCTTAGTGCAGAAGAAGCGGCTGCCGCGATAGACTTTTCAGACTACGAAGAATTCGCAGCCTTCCAAGTCGCGGCGCCACAGGTTGTTCAACTCGAGGTGGGACGCATGTACCAACGCATAGAAGCGCACGAAGCGGCGGAATAGCACCGGGTTCGGTTAGCGCAAAGCTTGCAAACCGCTCTGTATACCCGACTTCGCCCACTCATTCCACGGTAGCGTAAAGAAGTGGAAACCGAGCGCCTCAAGCTCTGCGGGTTCGAGGCCTGGCGGCACAAAATACATACCCGCTGATTTACCCGCTTGTTGACATGCCTTACCTATCTTTTCGAGCGCGGCGAGGTACTTATCATTTCTATAGTCCAGCGCCACATCGAGATTAATCGACAAATCAGAGGGTCCAACGAGTAGTACATCAACGCCATCCACCGCCGCTATCTCATCGACCGATTCGAGTGCCTCGATTGTCTCGATCATCGGTAGGATTAGCAGTTGCTCATTCACGGCATCCATATAGTCGCGATAATTGTCATACTCACCCCATTCACCATGAATACCCGACGAGCTACGCTCTCCAACGAAAGGGTATTTGCACCAACTCACCATTTGTCGAGCTTGTTCAGGCGTATTCACCATCGGCACGATGAGACCTTTCGCACCCGCATCGAGGGCGAAACAAATTTGATCTGGTCGATTGTCACCAACGCGAATTATCGGGATAGCCTCTCGTCGTCTCATCGCAGCAACTGGTGCGTTCAATTGTTTGATCTCAATGGGCGAATGTTGCGTATCAAACAATAGAAAGTCGAAGCCGGAGCCAGCGAGAAATCGGACCTCACTTTCTAAAAACGCCGTGGTGCCTATGGCAGTCTGTCCAGACTGCAACATCTCTTTAACTCGATTCATCTTTGAAGCCTCTTCTTATTCGAATTCTGCTAATCGCTCTTTGATTCGACCAAGCGCCTGCTTGTTCGCATTACGTATCGTATCCATTTCTGGCGCTTCCTGACTGATATCGCCGAGATTCGCCAACACAATGTGAACATCATCATGGCCCGGTACTTGGTGCATATTATCGAGCCAAGCCTGGACTAGCGGGAAAGCAGAGAAATCATACAGATTGGTAAATTCTGGTTGTAGCTGACCAATCTCAACGTACGCGGCCATATCCGCGATGGTCACTGTGTCACCCGCCAAGAACTTGCGCTTCGCCAACCACCCTGTTTCTAACGCTTCCAGGGCACGTGTCAGATTAGCACGGGCCGCATCTTGCGCGGCTTGTGGGATATTCAGATCTTTGCGAATACGGGGTGCGACGAGCCCGGATGCATCACGGACATTGCGGTGATGGTAATTTAGGTACCAATCAATCAATCCGCGCTGCTTCGGATCATCTGGATACATATCCGTCCAGCCATTCTTATTGCACAAGTAGCACATGATTGCGTGTGCTTCGCCAAGTGAAAAACCATCCGGTTCTTCTATACAAGGAATGGTGGCACCAGGATTTTTCGCCAGGTAGTCCGGATGTCGACTACCGTTGTCGCCACTAGATCCTGGGTTTATCAAAACCATCTCAAATGGCGATTGCTTGTTAAGAAGCAGCCACATTACCGCGCGCACCGGTTGAGAAAACGGCACGCCATACAATTTCATTGAACCACCCATCTTTCCTTCCTATCCCCGACAAACAACCACTTCACCAAAACTAACCCGGCGGCGCAAGAGACTACTTCGGAAAGACACAAACCATGCGGATGTCGATACTCTCTCGCTCGCAGGCATCCGATGCAGCGGTTGGATCGAAGAAAGAGGTATGGGGGCAAACCAACGCCTTGTCTTTTCTCGTATCCATCTGCTTGAAGACCAAAACTTCATCAACTTGCATGTTCGGCACGTAGTAGAAGCGCTGGCGGTCGTTGTACATTGGTACGGCCGCAAGCGCGGTGTCACTATCCTTCACGGCGCTATAATCAACGATGTCAGCCCGATCCACTGTGCTTGCATCAGTGACGACCAGCGGATCCTTCTGCACCTCGCCGCCCACGGGTCGCCATAGGTTGTACAACGAAAAATCCCAATCCTCATCCTTATACTCACGCTCCCCACCTGCGCTACGGATCATACTCCGTGCCAGCTTAGACCAACCGTTGGGACTAAAATCGCAGTGCATATACAGTGAATAAGCATCAAAAAAGTGTTCGGGATGTCTCGAGCGGACTTGGTAAAACTGTACGGGATAGGCGTCAGCCGCGCCCGTCATCCGCAATATCAAATCTCGCATTTCTGGAAAATAGTCGTCTGCAACGACTTGCTTGTTACGGAAGTCGGTGACACTTGAGGCGTGCTTTGCAATGACAAAACCCGACCCGTCCAGATCCAAGTCTCCTGCTTCGTCTCGGAGTCGTGCATTATGGATTGTTACGTCTCTCCGGCTTGTATTAGTGAGCCTCGACTCCTTTGAAAAGATACGTGGAATCTCAGATCGATCCCGCCATTCGTCATTAAGGAAGGCGATCTGACTTTCAACAAAGGCAGGTTGTTCCGTCACGCTAACCTCAAATACCCAGATCTAATGCGTTATACCCCCGCAGGCTTTCGCGCGCTTCGGCATCCCATGAGAAGGTCTGTCCACGCAAGGGCGCATAGTCATACGGTTGCTCATCTGGGAAGCGTTGCTTTCTCGCTTCGATTGCAGTCCCCAAAATTTGTGATCGTGCCTCGATGCGGGCTTCGTCATAAATAATCTGCTCCGAGCCCGCGGCGTGAATGCCATTACCTCGCGCGCCGATGACACAGTCGCGCCGATGAAAGCCAAAATTTATCGTGACCCGAATCTCATCGCTCGTGTTAGGAAAGGAACCATGGACGGCTTGGCGGTTAGTTATCCCGACGTCACCTGGTCCACACAACATCGGCACAGCTTCTGGCAGCCGATCAGAGCCAGCATCTTCACACCACTTTTTGATATCGGCTATTGCCAAATGCGACCCTGGGACTACCCACAGACCGTTCTGAGAATTGCAGCCATACAACTGAGCCATAAAGTTAAAACCGTGACTGCCCTTGTGAAACTTAGGTGTATCCCAGTGTGTTGTGCCGTCTTGGTGCCAAGCCACCGATCCACCCAAGTGTGGTTGCTTGACCCAGATCACTTCGTTAAACGGCGAAAAGTCAGCACCGTTAATTGCTTCAGTCACTCGCAGCAAATCTGGATGCGCATACAAGCGCAAAGCCGCATCAGAAAACTGTAAAGAGCCGCCAACTACTTGCAGGACATAATCTGGTGCTCCCTCTGGTGCGACGGGCTCAAACATCTTGGCAGGATGGCGACCATTGTTAGCGTCAGTTCCACCAATCGGGTCCGACAGCGGTTTAACAAGTTGCACACCACCGCCCTTTCCATCTGCTGCCAACGCCGGTCGACCATGCCTATCCACCGTTCCACCCGGTTCTGTCGGTGCCCGCTCAATGATCTCTTGCACGTCGCGTTCAATATCTGACAACTCATCTTCTTTGACGACATTTTCAAATATGTAGAAACCGTGCTGCCAATAGGCAGCAAGGATGTCCTCAGCTAAGGTGCCGTCCTGGTTAAAACGTATAGGTCCACGGTTTCCTAGCGCCAGGGCACGAGCAACGCCTGCTTCCCGGTATTCGCGCATAGCCGTTTCTTGCTCACCGTAACTCGATTGCAAATCTAACGCTTCTGACATGCTTTCTCTCCGTCTCTCTTCAGTTTCAGCTATCGAAGTTGAGGGTCACTTTGAGCGCGTCCTCGTCCCGTTCATGCGCCAACAACATAGCTCTATCGATGTCTTCCAAATCGAGCCTGTGGCTTACCATCTGAGTCACGTCGATTTGCCTTCGGGCTATCCAATCGAGGGCTTTATGGAAGGAGCTCATATCTTCTTCCGCCTGAGCACCCACCACACCATACATCTGCAACTGTTTCATGAAGAACTTCATGTAGTTGAACGGCACATCGTCGCTTCCTTCAGGAAGCCCAAAGAAAACCACGTTGCCACCTGGCCGAGCGATGTCGATCGCGTGGCGAATGGTTTCTGATCGCCCAACCGCCTCGATAACGATGTGAGCACCGCGACCGTTGGTAGAGTCCATAACCGCCTCTTTTACTGCCTGACCATCAGCGTCGCCCGTAACCGCAATATCTGCCCCGAACACATCTGATTGCGCTAAACGCGCCTGTGATAGGTCAGTGACGACAACATTTTCTGCGCCTAGGTGTTTTGCCTGCCACGCAAAAAACTGACCGGCGGAACCCTGACCAAGTACAGCAACAGTTTTGCCGGTGAAGTCAAAGTTGCCACGCCGCAACGCATATATAGTCGTGCCAAATTGTTGCGCCATGAGTAGATCTTCGACAGGACCATCGTATTCCGGCAGCTTCAGGCACCAGTGACCAGGCAGGGTTTGATAGTCTGCAAAACAGCGCTGAAAACCAGCCCCTGGTACCGTAAGTACCTTGTCTCCAGCCTTTAAGCCCTCGTAACGAGATTCGATAACTTCACCCACACCCTCGTGGCCCGGCCACCCAGGTTCAGCTGGGAAATTGATATTGTATGTGCCGAAATAGACCTGATGGAGATCTGAACCGCAGATTGCGGCCATATCGTTCTTGACGACGACCTGTCCTTCCTCTGGCTCAAACAGTGGAATTTCCTCACACACCATTTTGCCAAATTCAACTAATCGCGCTGCTCGCATATTCGCCATAGAAACTCTCCCTTCTCTTAAGCGTCATTGTGGCCATGCATATGGCCAACAGAGAAAGGATAACCGGTTTTGCAGGCAGACGTTAGTCGTTAGCTATGGGCCGGTTTACGTGCGTAGCGTTCTGCCGTTTGCGTCAGATACTCCTCGGACGGAAATATATGCTTCCATGTCTGAGCGACCGTGGGTAAAAGCCAAAACGCCAAGGGGAAAAGCACCCAAGGAAAACCGCCGGTGGATAGGTTCAACAGCACCAAGCCACTGCATCCAAGCACCGGTCCCCACAGCTTTGCTACGACTTTCTTACGCCACTTTTCTCGAATGACTTTTTTGTGGGCATCGAGTTCACGCTTTGCTAGCGCAAGCTCTAGTGTCTCCTCATCGACGCCACATTGACGCGCAATATCCTCGAGATCATCGCGGGTCATCGATTGAGAATCTTCACTGCGGCTTAGGTTCAGCGCGTCGCGCACAATGTCACTCACTTCATCTTTTGTGTACTTGCGGGATCGATCAATCATGTTTTTTCTCCATCGGAATCTTAAGACTACTCCAATTCACTGTTATCACCACTCTGTCATCATCTCTTCACCCCTCATCGCCGTCTCTTTACCTTCTTACCTCTTAACCTCTTTACCTCTTTACCTCTTTACCTCTCTACCTTCTTACATTCTTACATTCTTACATTCTTACATTCTTACCTATCGCCTGCTCTTCCCCTCCTGTCGCCTCTTCATCTCTCGTCGCAACCTCTCCCTCGTAAACAACTCGTCACGCCACTGGGGGTGCACCACTAGATCACGCCACCAGCCCTAAATTTTGCGACAGCTTCCTCGTCAAAGCCAAACTCAGCAAGCACCTCGTCAGTATGCTGACCCAACTCCGGGGCAGGTGTCGCACCAACCCTGCCAACACCATCGACGTTAATCGGATCACGGACCATGCGAGCCATCCCGACGTCAGTTTGCGGCGTACTCGCCATGTTATTAGCGAGCACTTGTGGGTCAGTGAGCAAATCTTCGAACTCTGCGACTCTCGCAACGGGCAGCTGCTCCGCTTGGAAAATCGCTAACCACTCTGTAGACGTTTTTGTCGCCATAACTTCTCGCATCATGCCGGTCAGGATTTCGTAGTTTTCAAGCCGAGTCTCAGGCGTGGAAAAACGTTCATCCGCGAGCCACTCAACCCGTTCCATGCACATGATAAGACGATCGAAATCCTCGACGTTGCGAATCATGGAGAACTGGATCCAACGACCGTCGGCCGCCTCATACAAAGCAGTTGTTAGTCTTTGTACCGGGATCTCTGAAAAGTCAGCGTCAGCCCAAACAGCTTGTGCGAAACATGAAGCTGACCACAACCCATTGGCAAGCAGCGATGTATGCACTTTGCTGCCTTTACCGGTCCGTTCACGCTTCAATAGCGCGGTCACGATACTCGCGTAGAGCGCCACTCCCGTTGGGTGGTCGCCCATCCCTGCCATGGCTTGAAATGGTTCTACACCAGGGTGGCGCATCTGATTCATCAACCCAGAGCGAGACCAATACGCCACAATATCAAATCCTTCTTTGTCGCGATCAGGGCCTTGTTCACCGTAAGCGGTCAAAGAGGCATAAATCATCTGTTCGTTTAGAGGCAACACATCCTCATATGTAAGGCCAAGCGATCGACGGAGCGGCAGCGGCTGATTCGTGATGTAGACGTCGCAGCTCGCAATCATGGTGTGCAAAATGTCTAAGCCTGCATCCGTCTTAAGGTTCAACGTCACGGATCGCTTATTCTTGTTATCTAGTGCCCAAGTGTAGTTGGTCTCGGCATTGGGGCTTGGCGGCATTTGGTAATACTGTCGGTACCCATCCCCCACTTCCGGGGGTTCAATTTTCACGACGTCCGCGCCCAAGTCAGCCAGCATTGCAGCGCTAGTGGGCGCAGCGATCCATGAGCCTACATCAAGCACTTTGAGACCTTCAAACAACAGTTCATCCGCCACCGATTACACCCCTACACTGCAGAACAGCATAGTCTACGGGACCCATCGATATTTCCAATCGCGTCAATTCAGCAATCACACTAGTAGAGTCGTTGTAGACACTTATTTAGTTCGCGCGCGGATCAACGAGATCTTTACCGGTTACATCTAAGTATTTCGATCACTTAGGTATTTCGATCACTCTGAGGAGGAGCGATGACTAGGTATCAGGGTGGATGCCACTGTGGTGCAGTACGCTACGAAGTCGAGGCTGATATAGGGAGTGCTGGAGTCTAGCTGTTCAATCTGCCGAGCATCCGGGTGGCAACTCGCAACGCCATGTAGGTGGTTAAAACGGCTGTCTAGAAGGATTCGACGCTAGCGGGTTGACCATTAGCCATTGACCACCATGACGGTGCTAACCAGTAGTCACACCACCTGCGGCTTCGACTAACTGCGCGAGAACGTCATACTCTTGAGCTCCAACCACACCTTTGCCGTTGGCGACGAACGTTGGGACACCCGTGACCCCATAGGATCGCGACAGCTGCCAATCTGCATCTACCGCAGGTGAAAATGTACGGTCCTGTATAACGACTTCCGCGACCCCTCGATCTAACCCAACTTGGTCAACCAAGTCCAGGAGGACGGCTGGATCGGCAATGTTTTTGCCATCGACAAAGTAGGCTTGGTACATGGCACCGTGGATCGTCTCGCCTTGCGGTTGCGTTTCTGCCCACTTGGCGACTTCCTGCGCCAATCGACTATTGTAAGTATGTGTTCTTCGCCCAAACGGCAGCCCTTCTTCGTCCATTGCTGCCTTCATATTGAGATAGATCGCTTCGGCGTCTAGATTGCGGCCAGCGAATAGCTCATCCAAAGATTTACCTTCGATGGGCGTCTCAGGGTGAAGGGGAAAGTGTACCCAACGCACCTCGACATCATAGGTCTCTCGTAACTTTTCAATACGCCCGGTACTGATGTAACACCAGGGTCAGACGAAGTCGGAAAAGATCTCGACTATCAGTGGTTCAGCCATTTTGCGTCTCTGCTTCTCTTTAAGTTGCGCCTAAGTGACGCGCGATTCACGTACGACGCGTTGCGAGGCGTCGCCTTTGTCCCAGCCATAATATACCGAAGGCAACCAACAGCGCCATGTAGGTGCTCGGTTCGGGAGCTGCATAACCCTGTAACGAAGGCGTTGTGTAAGCCGCAGACGTCGTGCCCGCGACCTTCGGCAACACCACGTTTCGCTCAGGTGTGTTTGCTGTATTCAAGTTATAGATCTTCTCGGAAACTGCGACAAAGGATGTCCACCGGGTGACCAAATTGTGTGAGAGACCAAGATTGAGAATGCGTGCGCGCAGCTCGTCATCCGTCTTTTGATCGATTCTGCGTTCAGGAGGCGCGACAAATTCTTGCATCGCATCTGTCACAGCAGTTCGAGCCCAGATTTGGCGCAACACAGGTGCTTTGCTATGTTGTTCTAGATCGACTGGAACAATCAGTTTGGCTTGCTCACCAAGGCGTTGCCCACGCAATTCGACAAAGCCCGAAAATGGTTCGGTATACCTACCTGTCACCCGCACAGTGTCACCCGCATACAGGTCTGGAATTCGCATCGGAAAAACATCGGTCACAGGCAAGTCAGTCCAATCTACCTCAATGTTTCGCAGTACCGGCGTCTGCAATCTGGCAGAGAGTTCCGCAGCTACGGACGCGATGCTCTCGTCATCGCGGGTTGGGTCGAAATAGCGGGTAAAGCCCTGGCCTACCCGACTCACCTCATCCAACAGATAGCGATTGACCCCTGCACCAACGCCATAGGCGAACAAACGAGCACCGCGCAAGTTCGTTTCAATGAGCCTCAATATCGATAACTCATTGCCAATGTAACCGTCCGTCAAGAAGACAATGTTGCGCACACGGTCACCATAGATCGGCGGCATTAGCGCTTGTGATATGCCTGCGCTCATCACTGTGCCACCACCGCCCGACAACCCAGCTGTGTAGCGCAAACCACGCGAGATATTTTCAGGTGTCGCGCTAACGGGGTGAGAGGAAAACTCTGTTGCCGCATCGCTGAAACGGATAATCCGGAACGTATCATCTGGCCTGAGGCCTTTTAGCGCGGCACGCATAAAGGCTTTGCTCGCGTTCATCGGCTGACCAGACATCGAACCGGAGCAGTCCAACAGAAAAACCATCTCTCGCGGGATAGCGTTGTTCTCGATGAGCTTGGCCGGGGGCTCTATGAGAAGGCTAAAGTACCCCCCTTCTTCGATCTGCCAGTGCTGCAACAGACCTACCTGTTCAGAGGACGTCTCCTGAGTCATATATCGAATAACAAGATCTTTGTTGTCTTGTACTTGGCCCTTCTCAAAACCTGCCTCAATCTGAGTGGTCGAGATATGCCGTAAGCTGAGCGCATGTGTTGGGCTAGTTATCGTCTTCAAAGAGGTCGGCATTTCAATCGCCAGCTGCAATTTGACCCGATCTGCAGTAAATGAACTTGGCACATGGACGCCACTATATGGCGCGGCGGGCGGGAGAGCCTCGAAAGTCCAGAGCCCTATTTGCGCCTGTTCATCATGGTCGATGTTCTCAGGTTCGATACCCGCGCCCGCTGGTTGGAACCTGGGACCCACCACCAAGGGGACGACGAGTTCATAGTGTCCGTCGATCTTGGGTACAGATTGGCTGTATTCGATTTCAACCCTGATCGGCTGCCCAGGCATTAAGTTGGCAATTCGTTGAGTAAACATGTTGGGGCGATGTTGGTCTAAGAGGCTAGCAGCCTTGCCAGCCTTTTTAGCCTTAGTAAATATCTCTTTGGCCTGCGTCCGCTCCTTTATCTGTGCACGGATCACTTCATCGCCTACATACATCGTCATGGCGTGGACCACGGCTGTCCGTCGAAGGGGGAAGAGGTAGCGGGCGTGCATGGGCTTGTCGCTTGGGTTCCTAAACTCCTGCGTCACTGTGACGTTGGCAACATCTCCACGGACATCGATAGAGTACTCGTTCTCTAATGCAGCAAACCGCAGGAGTTCACCATCAATCTCCGCTACCACTACCCCGGCTATCGGAGTCGTATCAGCATGGACAAAACCAGTCATTAACAAGAGAAGCGAACATAGGATTCGACCCATCAAGAACTTCACCATTTTTCAAGCCTCCTCAGACTTAACGTTGTATGCGCGCCGAATGGCCGCATCCCAATTCTCAGCACCGGCCTGTGTGGAAGCAGGAAGTATTCTTTGCACCATCGACCATCTACTACCTGGACTACGCAACCATCGCCAGACCATCTCGCTCACAGATACAGCCTGGTCCCCTTTGTTCGAAATATAGGAAACGCGGACCTCATGAATCGCCCTGTCAGAGGTCACGCGATAGACCGTGGATGAAATGTCAAAGTTTGTACCAACCAACTCGACCTCGAGACCGTTCGCTTTGAGGCAGATGGCGGGATCGTGCAGATGGCGTAAGGGCGACTCCGTCGTCACAACCAGGAGCGTGTGCGGTCCGTACACGCTGCGTGTTGCAGAGCCGCCGTAGGTCGCAAAATAGCGCTTCTCGATCGGTGTCAAATCAGTGTCAGTCTTCAAAAAATCAGCCGCGACCCGAGGCGACAAAGGGGGTGGGAGTTCCGGAGACGCATCTATGGGTCGCGGCTGAATAGCACCAACCGACAGTGCAAAAAAGAGAAAGGCACCGCTAAGCACTAACTTAGGCTGGCGCGGTAGCATCGGCGCCCTAGCTGGCGCGATGGCCTGGAAACTCGGTCGACGATATTTCCGTGCTGCCAAAACCAAAATACTCACAGCTAACGCGGTCATGACAAGACCGATCAAATTGTGCGGGATAGGCGACATCATAGAAAAACCCAGCGTCGGCTCGTGAACTAACCCGAGGGCAATGACCATGATGCGTAGGCTATTGACAGCAAGCGCTGCGCAAATTGCAACCACGATGCCAAAAAACGCCGACGCAAGATTCGGCCTTGTCACACAGTTTATCAATGCGAGACTGAGCCCAACGATACTCAAGAGTTCAGATCCAGAGCACGGTATGTCCACCAGGAGTTCTTTTTCTGCAGCCACTATCCGGACACCCTGACAAGCTAAGTCCTCAACCCAAGGCAGTATCAACAAACAAGCAATGTCTGCCGACAAATGCTGCAAACCATAGCCCACGAGTCTCTGGATAAGTGGCTCGATTGGGAGTGCAAACAGGAAAAGTACGCCTAGCCAGAACGGCGAGGCTGACCTCTCGCGCGCGGGCAGTCTGAACAGAGAAGCTACAGCGAAAATATCTACGCACAACAGCAGTGCGCCGAGAATACTAACGTCTAAGATCTGCGCTCCCAACCGTAGCGCAGCACTGATGAGCAACGCCCAGAACGGATTGAACCATTTCAATGTGGGGGTTCCCTCAAACGCTACTTGGGTCTTAGAAATCGATGACGACCCAGACCAAATGAATACAACAACAACGAGGGCAGCAGCTAACCAACCAACGCCGTCGTAACCAGGCGCAATCCATGTATTCGAGAGCCATACCATGGGTTCAAGCGCTAAGAAGCAAGCACCCAGCAGGAGCATTCCCTTGCTCAAAAGTCCTCGGCAGTCGTGTATGTGCGGTGTATCTGACATGCCGTAAGTGTCACAACATAGCCTTGAGAAAAAATGCACGACACGCGTCGATCCCCGAAGTTAACTGCTGCATTAGTCCCACATAAGTGTGCAATTTTTGTGCAACAGGACTATCGACGGCTTAAAACCAATCTCATCGAGAGTAGAATGGGCAGATGAAATGCGTGTTAGTAGTCGATGATGATCCACATATCCGTGAGGTAGTCTGTTTTGCTTTGGAGCAAGACGGTTTCCAAACACTGGTTGCACGTGACGGTGTAGAGGCGCTCAGGCAACAGAGGACGCATAAACCGGATCTAATCGTCTTAGACATACTTATGCCGGAGTTGGATGGTCTCGCAGTCTGTCGCTCACTGCGTGAGATCAGCCAGGTACCCATACTTCTGCTGTCATCAAGGGATGAAGAAGTCGATCGGATTCTTGGACTTGAAGCGGGTGCAGACGACTACATAGGCAAACCGTTCAGCCCGCGCGAGCTTGTTGCGCGGGTCAAGGCTAACCTACGTCGTGAGCAAATCCCGCGAGAAATCCAAGCCTACGGTTATGAGATGTCTGAAGAGACCCATACGGCAATGTGGCGGCAGCAGCGCCTTGATCTAACTCGCACTGAATTTCAGTTGCTGCAAACCCTCGCAGCAAAACCCGGGCGGGTATTTAGTAGGGACGAACTGATGAAACACGCCTACAGTGAACGTCGAGTCGTCAGTCACCGCACCATCGATAGTCACATTAGACGCCTTCGTGACAAACTAGCAGACGCTGGCGCCCCAGGCATAACCACGGTCCATGGGATCGGTTTCAAACTCGTACAGCCTTAATGCACGTCTCGCTCCGCACACTACTTATCTCCCTGAATCTGATTGTTCTGCTGCTACCGCTAGCAGGCATACAACTCCTACGAATCTATGAATCAGCCCTCGTCCGACAAACGGAATCAGCTTTAATCGCTCAATCGGCCTTTATCGCGGCGTTCTACCGCTCTTTGATCCTCTCTGAGTATCAAGATGGCTGGATTGAACATAGCATTGATCCGCCATCGGATAGGTCAGCAGAAGCCGAGATCCCCGCCAAACCGATCGTTTGGGTGCCTCGGGCTGCTGTGTTGGATTTAGCGAGTTCAGAAATACATGATCCCTTTCCAGATCCTGTGAGTGTTTCTAACCCCCGCCTCTCTAAAAACCCGCAACGTTTCCCAGCGGTAACCGATCGCCTCAATCCGACTCTCAAAGATGCGCAGTTAACGACTCTAGCGGGCATCCGCGTCGTAGATATAACTGGCACAATTATCGCCTCGACCGGCACCGATCTTGGAGAGTCCATCGCAAATAGTGCCGAGATATCGGGTGCGCTTGAGGGCAGATCGGTCAGCATGTTGCGAACGAAATCCGAAGTCCCAGAGCCTACTGCACTCGATTCCTTCAGCAGAACGAGCCGTATACGGGTCTTTGTCTCCGCCCCTATCCTCCTGGAGGATCGCATCATTGGCGCGGTCATGTTATCGCGCACACCACCAAGCATTATCCAAGCGCTATATGGAAAGCGCTGGCTTTTAGGTCAATCTTTTCTGGTCGTACTCACGCTCGTCGTGCTCATGTCTCTTATCGCGCACCGTTTGATCACACGACCGATCGAACGGATCGTATCTGCGGCAGAAGACATCTCCCATGGCAGAATTCATGCTCATCAAAAACTCGCTCGTCGTGATCCAGCCATAACCGAATTCATTCGACTGCAACACGCAATATCAAAAATGGCGGAGTCTCTCGAGGCAAGAGCCGAGTATCTGCAAAACTTCGTACGACACATATCACACGAATTCAAAACGCCACTGGCGGGAATTAAGGGAGCAACCGAACTCATTGAAGAACACGGTGAGAACATGCAAGCGGAGCAACTGCGAAAATTCCTGCAAAACATCACGTCTGACACAGACCGACTGCAGACTTTGACGGAACGTCTAAACCAACTCACTCAAGCGGAGTTGCGACCTCTAGAGGATCAACCAACTCACCTAACGGATATTGTGGCAAGCCTGCAGCGCAATTTTACTGGACTTCAAATCAAAGCTGACGTGGCAAATGCCGGAGAGGTTGACGGGAGCCACTGTTCTTCTGCGTTAGAAATTCTCCTGACAAACGCCCAGCAACACGGCGCCAAGAATGTCGTGATCTCTGGCAAGCCCACAGAACTCATTGTGGAGAACGATGGCACGCCGATCTCGGCAGGTAATTCTGATCAACTCTTTACGCCCTTTTTTACCACGCGTCGCGAACAAGGTGGTACTGGGTTGGGACTATCGATCGCAGCAGCACTTGTCGCAAAGATGGGTGCAGACCTAAGGCTGGCCAACGCCAACCCCGTCCAATTTACGATTGTCTGGCCCGACTAAGGAGCGGCTGCTGCCTCCGCAGCCCGCATCACACGCAAGAAGTTTGTACCCCAGACCTTTTCAATCTCAGCCTCGTATAGCCACGTCGCACTAAGGCTTCGGTGACGACAAGTGCACCACTTGCATCAATAAAACCAGCGATGCCGCCACCATGGTTAAAGTCATTGCCTATACCCGCATGATCAATACCAATCCGATCAACGATGTAATCTATGTGATTGACGACGACCTCTGCACTTCCTTCTCCCAACAAATCACTTATGGCCCCAGTATAGGCCTGTTGTGCCTCGCACCCTTCTATCTCCCAATAGAGCTCAAACGGGTAATCGTATTTCTGCGGCAACCCATGCTCTGTCCGTGTTTCTCGGATACGCCGATCAAGTTCCGGGTCATTGGAATCGAAAAGATAGCCCCGGAACGCTGCGACGTGGATAACACCACCTGTCGCACCAATCCGATCGATTTCTTCATCAGATAAATTTCTGCGCACATTGGTTAACGCTTGAACGTTGGAGTGCGTGGCAAGAACTGGCGCCCGAGACAGCTCGATGGCTTGCAGAGCTGCTTGTTTTGAGAGTTGGCTAATATCGACCACTGCACCAAGATCATTGATGCGCTGTATCGCAGCAACCCCCAGCTCGGACAATCCACCGTGCTCCGCATCTGGTTCATAGCTGCTTGTTTCACCGTTATAAACCGGGCGAGAAGAGTCCGCGAAATCATTGTGTCCCATGTGGGTCAATGCGAATACACGGACACCAGCCGCATGAAACTCGTCCACACCTTTCGGATCCAAGCCGAGTATACGCGCGTTCTGAAAACCGAGAATCATCGCTACCTGACCATTTTCGTGCGCCTCGACGATAGCTTCCGCACTTGTCGCAAGTACTGTTTTAGTCGTCGCGTCCGCGACTTGGGCGTGGATCGCGGCGACCTCTGCGTCTGCCTGCTGGCGAGCTTCAACAAACCCTGCTTCATCGCGGGGCCCGGGCCCAACAGCGGCCGCGACAACTACTGCATCGACACCACCCGCGTGCAACTTCACGGGCGCCACTCGAGACATGCCATCTGGACCTGCATATCTGGAAAGATTATCGGGAATCTCGATGTCCGCATGCGCATCTAGGACAAGTACCCGATCATGAATAGCGCGTGCGGTTGCTTGAATCTCAGCGTCTGTCCGCGCACTAGATGTTTCTGGTGCGGAGACTTCCAAGTCCCCTTCAACATTTTTACTAGCCTCAGCCTCTTCGTCTGGGCTACTACAAGACGCTGAAGTCAGAAGCCCTACCAATATCCACTTTGTAAAGTTGCTCACGCTACCCCCTATTAATTGTGCAGGAGAACTTAGCACGAGCACTCGAAAAATGGCGAAAATAGTGTCACGCTTACCCGTTCAAGATCCTAGCTAAAGGCGTAAGTGACATGACCCAAGTATATCTAGGCAGCAGCGACGAAGAGCGAAAATCCCTAATTAGGAGATCGCGCTCAGGAGACATGACAGTCTCCAACAAAGAAGTTGCCAAAGCATTTGCCATCGACCCCAACTACGACCCTTACGAGATTTCTCTGGATGAAATGGACCCGTCACATCCGTCGTTGTTTCTAAACGGTACTTCCTGGCCGCACTTTGAACGTCTACGTAACGAAGACCCAGTGCACTACCACGAAGAAAGTATGTTTGGTCCCTACTGGTCCATCACCAAGTACCAAGACATTATGTATGTCGATACCCACCATGATCTGTTTTCATCCTCGCAAACGAAGGGCGGCATTGCGCTCGGCGGCGTCCCTAATCGCGAAGACGAATATTCCCTACCCATGTTTATTCAAGAGGATCCACCAAAACATGATGATCAACGGCGAGTTGTGACACCCTTGTTCATGCCGAAAAGTTTGGCCGAGCTAGAACCCCTCATTCGTGAACGTGCCGGAAACATCTTAGACAATTTACCACGCAACGAAGAGTTTAACTGGGTTCGCCATGTCTCTGTTGAACTTACCGCCCAGATGTTAGCTACCTTGTTTGACGTGCCACAAGAAGATCGGCTTAAGCTCATTGAGTGGTCCGATACAATCCAGAACCTCGCCGACCCGGAACAATTCGAAACTCCTGACGAAGGATTTAAGGTTCTGATGGAGTGTCTAACTTATTTTCAAGGATACTATGAGGCGCGCAAGAAAGAGCCGCCCAAGTTCGACTTGATTTCAATGCTGGCCCACGACCCGTCCACAAACAACATGAGCCCACAGGAACTACTTGGCAACATCATGCTGTTGATCGTCGGCGGTAACGATACGACCCGTAATTCGATAACTGGCGGTGTGCTAGCGCTCAATGAACACCCCGATCAGTACGAAAAACTACTACAGAATCCAGCAGTTATTAAGACGATGGTCCCAGAAATCGTGCGTTGGCAAACGCCGGTCGCCCACATGGCGCGGACCGCAAACCAAGATACCGAAATTCACGGCAAGCAGATCAAAGCGGGTGATCGCGTGTGTATGTGGTACATCAGTGGCAATCGAGATGAAGATGCGATTGCGGATCCTAACGAATTTCGCATCGACCGCCAAAACCCTCGACAACACACGGCCTTCGGCTATGGCATACACCGTTGCGTTGGCAATCGTCTGGCAGAAATGCAGCTCAACGTGATGTGGGAAGAAATTATGAAACGTTTCCCCAAGGTAGAAGTGACGGGGGAACCGTTAGGCCTTGCCTCGAGCTTTATTCACGGCATTCGGGAATTGCCAGTAACAATTAGAGACTAGTCAAACAACAAGGGTACCGACCTATGGAAGGTGCCCCTAAGACATGACTCAGTTTCTTGTCCGCAGGCTTGTTTTCGCCGCGATAACGTTTTTCACGATCGTCACGGTTGTCTTTTTTCTCGTCCGGATTGCTCCCGGTGGCCCCTTTGACGGGGAACGCCGTCTGCCTCCAGAAATCGAACAGAACTTGCGTGCCGCATACAATTTAGACGCACCACTCTACGAACAATACGGGCGCTTTATGGCTCGCCTCGTGCAGGGAGATCTCGGCCCCTCTTTCAAGCAAAAAGACTTTTCTATAAACGAACTGATCGCAGCCGGACTGCCCGTCAGCATGGGCCTCGGCATCTCTGCTTTGCTAGTGGCTCTGTTTCTCGGATTACTGTTGGGGACTGCGGCTGGTTTCAATCAAGGCACGGCAATAGATCGGACGCTGATGGGTTTGAGTAACTTCAACCTAGCCATACCGACGATCGTCTCGGCACCCTTGATGGTGTTGTTTTTCAGCGTCATTTTGTCGCTGTTCCCGGCAGGTGGCGCAGATTCAATCTGGCACTTCGTCCTCCCAACGTTTGCGCTGGCTATACCATTTAGTGCAGAACTGGCACGTCTAGTCCGTGGTGGTGTCGCTGAAGCGATGTATGAGCCGCACGTGCGAACCGCCTATGCAAAAGGTATCGGCACTGTCCGGACCATTAATCGACACGTGCTGCCTATCGCTGTGCTGCCTATGATCTCTTATCTGGCACCCGCCGCAGCGGGTCTACTGACAGGGACAGTGGTGATTGAGCAGGTCTTTAACTTACCTGGCATTGGACGTTACTTCGTCGACGGCGCGTTAAATCGCGACTACACCTTGGTGATGGGCGTCACGATTGTCTATTCCCTGGCCATCTTAATATTCAATTTGATCGCAGACATCGCCTATGGCTTGGTTGACCCCAGGATCCGGGTAAGCCAATGAAATCGCGACGGCTACCGTTAACCTCAATAATCGCGCTGACCATCCTGTCCACTGTCATGCTCGCCACTGCATTCGGTCCTGTTGTGAGCAGTTATGACAGTGAAAGCATCGACTGGGAACATCTCGAACAACCGCCGTCGCTCTCGCATTGGTTTGGTACAGATGTCATCGGCCGGGACCTATTCGTCCGCACGATGGAGGGAGCCCGGATATCCTTTACGGTCGCTCTTCTGACCACGGTTGTGAGTCTCAGCATCGGGATTCCTTGGGGTGCTGTAGCGGGGCTGCTCGGCGGCGCTGTCGACCAGCTTATGATGCGAATCGTCGACGGGATCTATTGCTTGCCAGGCTTGCTGATCGTCATTCTTTTGGTCGTGTTGTTCGGTCAAAACCAATACATCCTCTTTGCTGGACTTGGCATGATTTCCTGGCTCAACATCGCTCGAATCGTGCGTGCCCAGACACTGCGCTTGCGTCAAAGCCCGTTCATCCAGGCGGCAAAGGGTCTGGGGGCTTCAACACCACAGATCGTCATCAAACACGTCCTGCCAAATATGATCGGGCCGATCATCGTCTATTCGACACTAATGATCCCTGGTGTCATTTTGGCAGAAAGCTTCATCAGTTTTCTTGGTTTAGGCATACAAGAACCCAACACAAGCTGGGGCGTTCTAGTATCGGATGGGACACAAACGATGGAGTCTTCGCCATGGATTCTGATTTTTCCTGGTCTCTGTCTGGCTTTGACCGTCTGGTGTCTCAACACACTTGGGGACACAATGCGGGATCGCCTGGACCCTACATCAGCAGAGCGAAGGGGGGTTACTCGTCCTGAGCCAGCTAGGAATCACTTTCCTTGTCCACTCGAGCAACGAAGTTTCGTAGCGACTTAACTTGTTGTTCGCGCCATGCAATTTCTAAACGCGCACCATCGTCCTCGCTCTTCTTCAACTCTGCAATTTCACCCTGAATGCTACCAATTTGATCATGGAAGCGTTCAATTCGAGCTGCGATCTCTGCCTTGTCGAACATAAGCTCTTCAACGCGACCTGGTTCCGGGCCACTTTCTTCTGGCGCGCCAGCAGGTACCAACGGACGACTAATCTGTCTTTGGTTCATGACGGTCGGTGACATGACCTCTATGTTGGCTTCATGCAGGGTATCCAACATGGCCCCTTTGAGTTCCGTCTTCTTACTAACAAGTTTACTAACATCATCAAGAAAACCAGTGATCTTATATTCGACTGCATGATCACCAAGACCAAGTATCTGAACGAATGGGTCCCTTAAGCCGACCCTCTCAGCGGCCTCGCGCAACTGAATCCTCACTTGCTCTCTGTGCACGTCGTAACCAATCGAAACCTGAGCTGAAATAAGCGTTCCACTCTGATCTACAACTTTCACCGGGTTGGTGATCACGAAAATGTTCGGCAGGGTTACGGTGTCCCTATCTTCGCTCTGTATCTCAGTGTGAAGCAGCGTTTTCACTCGGACTCGACCAAAATGCTCACCAACCTCGATGAAGTCTCCGGTCCTGAAGCTACCAATAATCTTGAGTGTCAATCCAGCCATCGCGTTGCTGACGAAGGTCGTTGATGACAGTGCAATTATGGCGGTAATGACTAAGCCAAAGAGGCTTAAGAGCTGACCGCGTGTTTCAACTTCAAAAGGCAGCGCCAAAAGCAAGACAACGACCGCCACCAACAAGATGACAATCTGCGAAAACTGCTTGTACAGCCGATTATTAGGCTGCTGAGAAAACGTTTTACCCAATAGCCAGTAGACTGCGAAGGTGCCTCCCACGGTGATTAACACCGGCAAACCCCAAGCTACTATTCCGCTTACATCAAATGTTGGCATTTACTATCCTCATACAACTAAGCAACTTGCGGCCCGGTCAAGCTCTTCGAGCAAGGTCACAATCTGTTCCCGATGGGTACGATGACTAAGAATCGAGATTCGCACCGCAAACTCACCGTCCAAGACGGTTCCTGACAGATAGACTTTCCCAGCCGAATTGATCTCGTCTAGAAAATGTCGATTCAATCCCTCAGAGTCATCGGTCGTCCCAGTCTTTGAGACAAGGCGGAACGCAAACGTTGAGAGATCTGGCTTGTTCAGTAATTGAAAGTGACTGCAGTTGCTCATCTCATCAAACGCGTACTGGGCTAAATCGAGTTTTTCATCCAACGCCTCGGAAAACGCATCTTCACCGTGCAGCATTAGTGGTAACGCCACCTTAAGACCGCGATGCTCTCGCGACAGTTCTACGGACAGGCTAAAAGGGTCAAGGTGCGCTCGCGATCGGTCAAGATCAGGCATGTACTCACCACGCAGTTCATGCGCTTCGATCAAACTATCGCGATCCTTGACCAAAATTCCCCCGGTACCATAAGGTAGGAACAACCCTTTGTGTGGGTCGAGGGTCACCGAGTCTGCCTCGGCTATCCCCGCAAGTTGTTTCTGACCACGATCGGTTAACAGGAAAGCTCCTCCGTAGGCTGCGTCTACGTGATACCAAAGTCCTTCCGCCTGGGCGATAAGCGCAAGCTCTGACATCGGATCAACACTCCCTGTGTTGGTCGTACCTGCTGAACCCACAAGAAAGAACGGCGTGAGTCCATCTGAACGATCAGCCGCGATCTGTCGCTTGAGCGCTGCCGTGTCTATGCGAAAGTCCGCATCGGAAGCCACGATCCGAATGTTGCGCGCGGAAAATCCTGCTAGGTTCGCCGCCTTCATGACTGAATGATGTGTCTGATCCGAGCAATAAAGGATGCCTAACAGGAAGTTTTCTGGAAGCCTCGCGCGTCGTGCCGTAACAAGCGCCGTAAAGTTCGCAAGGGAGCCACCCGTTGTGAGCACACCCGCAAAACCAGGTCCATAGCCGATCCAGCGGGCAAAAGTTTCAACGACCTGGAATTCTAGATCGGCAAGCCTGGGCGCCGCGAAGTGGGCCGTCCCGTATCGATTCATGGTTTTGACGATCCAGTCCGCCAAGGCTGAAGTAACCAAGCCTCCGCCCGGAATGTAGGCCATGAAACCAGGATGCGCGGCATTAAACCCGGAAGAGAATAACGACTTCAAAAACGTTTGGAGATCTTCTGCACGTGGGGGCGCGTCTTCAGTCTGTAGAACCGCTTGCGTACCAAGCAGATCGAGCTCTTCCTGCAAGAAATCTTGAATCGTACCGGTAAGCTCTGCCCACTGCTCAACCGACGGATCAAGCGCTAGTCGTTGTAATTTTGGCCATGCATCCATTCGTTGATGGTATCACGGCCCTAAAAATTACCTCCCTGAATCAGCCCTAACTATGGCGAACACACGTTAGGGCGGAAAGTCATTGAATAGCGCTGGCACTGCCCGAGCGATGACGTCGTCGGCACGATCACGGTCCTTGGGGTACAAGCTCGTCTCAACCCATCCCCGCCAAATCGGATTATCCAAGTGAAAGACATCTGCACTCAGGAACCCAATTGTCCGTATATCCATTCGAGTCGCAGATCCGGGATCAATGCGTTCCCAACAGTCCAGTTCATCACAGGGAGAGCCTGCGCTTTCGTATCTCACAAGCTCACGCCTTGTGTTCAAAGCAACAACAAGCTGCGTGTCTGCTTGATCGTCTGCACCATTTTCGCGGGAAACTACAAACCCCTTTTTTTGAAGTTCCGCTTCGATGGCATGTTGCAGCGAACGCACAACAATCGGGCTAACGTAACCTGTCTTGTCGCTAACTTGGACACCGACACCACCCTGCCACGAGATCCGTTTAACGCTGTCTAGATAACCTGGCTCGACGGTACACTGCGAACCTTGATCTAACATGGTTTGACACGCTGCAGTAGCGGTTAGAAGGACTAACACCACAATTTTTCTTATCACTTCGATCGCCTAGTAGGTTTCCTTACAACGAGTTTCGAGCTTTGGCATCCAATTTACTGTCCGCGGATATACCTAGTATCACGTGGGATTTCCCGACTATGATGGTTGGGATGTCTAAGTTGCTCGCACACTATCCAGCCCTTTCGTTTCCCCTCTACCGGCGATACTGGCTCGCATCGCTTGCCTCCGTCGGCGGTTGGCAAATATCCGCGATCGCTATGGGGTGGCTTGTCTACGAGCTGTCTGGTTCGACCATCGACCTCGGTATCTTAGGGGCGGCGACCGCGATTCCTGCAATACTGTGTACGATCGCAGGCGGTGTAATCGCTGATCGATATGACAAACGCCGCATTCTAATTGTCACAACCGCGCTAAACACTGTCCTCCTTGTCTTACTTGCTCTGCTCGTTTTCGCGGACACAATAACGGTATGGCAGGTATGGATCATCGCGGCCGCCATTTCAGTGGTTAGTGGTGTTGATTGGCCGACAAGACAGACTTTCTTTCCTCATCTCATCGATCGATCGGCATTACTGTCGGCAGTAGCGCTAAACTCAGTGCTTTGGCAAGTCACTCGCATGGTACTGCCAGCCCTGGGTGGCGTTTTGATTGCGCTGTACGGCCCAACCGTTGTGTTTACTTTGGCTGCCCTTGGCTACTTCGTCATGTTGATCGTTATCCTCGGGATGAAGCTCAAACTACCTGGCCAAGTCAGCGAGTCAGCGTGGCATCAAACGGTCGAAGGCATCCGCTACATTTTTGGACATCCCTTCTTTCGAGATCTCATTCTTCTTTCCTACGCAACAATGCTGTTCTTGAGTTCATACATGCAGCAAATGCCTGCGTTCGCAAAATTGTTGAATGCTGGCCCCGAAGGATTTGGCATATTAATGAGTGCAACCGGATTGGGTTCGATTCTGGGAACTGTTATCGCAGGGGCTGTAAAGGCAGGTAACCGATACGGGTCAGTCATGTTAGGCGGTGCGCTAAGCGGCGTGGTGTTCCTTGCAGGTTTTGCCGTTGCCACAACTATGCCCAACTATGCACTGGCTTTGCTGTTCTCCTTGTTAGCCGCAACAGCGACGTCCATTTTCCTCATCCTCTCGACAACCGCACTCCAAGCTCAGGTGCCAGATGCTCTACGTGGTCGCGTGATGGGCATACATGGCATCACATACAGTCTTATGCCGATGGGCGCGCTTGTTACTGGCGTGTTGGCGGAGACTTATACGTCGCCGGGTGCACTTCTGATCAGTCTTGTCATTTATCTTGGTATCCTCGGCATAATGGCCTTTAAAGGACCAAGCTTGCGCAAGCTCGCGGCGCCGGTTGAGGGTTAACGTTCGCAAAGGCACGGTCGGGTTAGGCATTCCTATCCGACCGTGATCGCTTAGCGTCGATAAGGCAGCAAGTGCTTATATGCTGCTTCAACGTCCTCTATCGTTCCGGCGCCGTCAGCATGACGGTGTAGCGCCTTGTAGAACTCAGACCGAGCGTCATCTTCGCTCGCAGGAGGTTGCGGTCGAGGCTGTGCAGCTGGGAGGTCAATGTCATACTTCAAACGATCGAGCACATCCGCATTAGGTGCACGTCTCGAGGGCAGTTCTACCAACTCAACGCCACGCTCGCTTGTGTTACCGGACTCACGATGTGCCAGGCCACCGGGTTTTTGACAGTACAACGCCATACAACTGACATCATCACTTGTCTCGTAGCGAGGTGAGGTTTCTACTCGCTGTTCGCTCCATGCGCCATAAGGCACTTGCGCTTGAGCAATACCGGTTGCCAGCAACAGTACCGGCAGGGTTAGTCCTAATTTCATCTTTCGGTCTCCTATAGTTAATGTCCCTATAGGTCACCGACTCCACGCAACCGGTTCAAAATTAGTGCACTTTTAATCTTCTATTAAAACGACATCGGCAGTGTGAGGTGATTTCGAATAACAAAATCACGCTGGGTAATCAAAATGGGATCAAACTCGCCCAGTAAACCGCACTCAAATCATAGGATTTGCGCAACCCCCGCGGCATTGGGCAATCCTCGTGCGTTAGCGTCTTGAGAAGATTCGAAAAATACACCCAATAGATATCTAGCGCACTCAGCCGGTCGCCACATAGGTATTCGCCGCCAGAAACTTGTGCAAACTTGGCAAAGCGTTCAAGAACTCGACTTGCATTATCTAGCGCTTGGTTCTTGGCCGCCTCGCTATATCCATAATCTTTGAACATCGGATTTCGCGTAGCTTCTTTTTCGGCTCGCTCTGCGCCTCCGACGCCGAGCATGAGTAATCGCATGTTCCACACCCAGCCATTTTCGCCGATGAGTTCATTGGTCATCCCGATCATCTGCATACGCGTGTCGATATCATCCGGCAGCAGACTAGGACCCTTCCCTAATCGCTCGGCAAGATTGAGTATCTCTAGCCAACCAACCCTTGCAACTTCATCGTTGTATACCGCGATGGGCGCATTGCGATGTCCGGTCCACGCGACTAGGTCCTCATTAGCACCAGCCCCAACCTGCTCGACGGACGTATAAGGCACCTGATGATGGTCAAAAACCATCCGAGCTGACATCGAATACGGAGCAGGCATATGCGCCGTTAATGCTAGTCGCAGTCCCGCAATTGCGCGCGCTTGTTCTGGTCTAACATATTCCATCACACACCTCGGTTTCTCATATCGATAAGTCACTTCCTAACCAAGAGCCTATCATTCGTTTTCGGTCAAGTCTCAGGCCGGAGGCATCACGCCCATCCTAGAAACTCAAGATCTACAGGTAGGACCATGCTAGCCTGGCAATTGCGAGCCTTGAGGACACGACATGCACCCCAACCCAGCGATTAACGCCATCATGACCGAGCAAGCCGATTGGCGAACGCTTCTTGGGCAACGAGGAGAGACCACACTCGATGTCTACATCGACCTCAAATCACCCCATGCGTACCTGGCGATCAGACCGACATTAGAGGTCGCTCGCGATTTCAACGTTTCGCTAAATTTTCAGCCATACACCCTCAGCTACAAGAAATTAGGACTCACGAAGAGCGTCGAGACCGACATGCAACGCCGACCCTCTTCCGCATCAGCAGATCGTAAGGCACGCATGTACTATGCGGCCGCGCGCGAATACGCCGTGCTCCAGAACCTGCCATTGCGGAGTCCGCATCGGCTACTAGACTCTGACTTAGCACACCGAGTCTTCCTCTTTGCCAAGACACAAAATCTGGAAATCCCCTTCGCGATGTGGGTTTATCTTCAAGGTTGGAGCAGCGGCTGGCGGGAATTTGAACTCGAGTCATATGATCAGCTGCGCAATGCTTGCAAGGAAGTTGGTGTCGACCTCACCTCATTCGATGAGTACACACAAGACGGCGGGGAAGGTTCGACCACACTGCAAAACACAATGGCGATCGCAGAGGAAAACGGCTTCGTTGGCGCACCTCATTACGTATTCACAGATCCTAAGCATGGGCGCACTGTGGGTTTATTCGGTAGGGAACACCTCGCCCTCATACGAGCCAAGTACAAGGCCGCAGGGTTTGCTAAGCTGGCCGAAACCGACCCAGAATTTTCCCATGCGTGGCAACCGACGCGGGTCTAGTTAGCAGACTCACTACAGAGCTGTGCCATAACTAGTGCGTAACCAGATACGCCTAAGCCCACAACGACGGCATGTGCCGTCGAGGAAACATAGGAGTTATGCCGAAACGACTCGCGCGCATGAGGATTGGAAATATGGAGTTCAACGATACGTCCGTCATATGCCCGTAAGGCGTCATGAATCGCGACCGACGTGTGCGTGTACGCCCCAGCATTAATCACGATGGCATCCACACGGCCAATCGATTCCTGCACCCAATCAACAATCTGACCTTCGTGATTGGATTGGCGGAAAGTAACTTCGTGGCCTGCCTGTGTAGCAATCTCTTGGCATTGTCGCTCGATTGTCACGAGAGTTTCACTGCCGTAGATATCAGGCTCACGCTGTCCCAAGAGGTTCAGGTTAGGTCCGTTAATCACGTGTATGAGCATTTTGAGAATCTTCGCCACTCGATTGCGCGAACATATCCTAATACATAAGACGTGTAACCAACTAACGCCAGAGATGGGTTTCAGCTCACGCGAAGCATAGCCAATAGAGCTTCTATATTCCGTAGGGAACTGGGGTATAGCTTGGTGGTACTACCTCATAAGACCCGCGCAAGAACTCCGCGATATCAATCAGTTGTTGGACAGTCATCACGTCGTTGAAAGCAACCATTTTCGAACTACCATCATCAGCAAGGTGAGGCCCAACATTACGTCCACCAGAAATACGGTGCGAAGGGTTGATAATTGAGGTGACAAGATCACCGTACGTTCGAACGTTAGTCACATACCCGCCGAGCTCAAATTCGATTGTAGGATGCTTATCCCTCGCCTGCTTAACAGCATTGGCGACGCTATGACAATGGTTGCAACGCAAGCCCACGAACGCTGCCTTGCCCCGCTCTGGATCACCAGATGGCAACGAGAATCCCGAGGCTTCGGGGTTACAACCCGCGAGAAGCCAGCTCGCACAAACCACCAAACCAACGCTTACGCACTTCCCTAAGCTTTGTCTAAACATGTTCACCTCGACCATTTCTGCCATCCAGGTCTAGATTGTGTCTCGCGGGTCAAGCGGTGCCTATGCGGGGAATTACCTAGCCATTATCGGCATCCCCTGACAGAGCACGATTTTGCTAATGGGTATCATGGGTTTGGCGTTAAGTGCGAGGAAAAACGGTATGGGATGTCAGAAAAAGCTGGGCTCGTTCACAAACCTCTCGATAGATTTGTCGACCACTCCTTTCTTGATCTCCACCTTCTTGATCTCCACCTTCTTGATGTTATTAGTAGTGCTATCCCCAGCAAGGTCCGAGGTTGAAACAGAACTCGATGGCACGACTATCTTTCAAAAGTTCTGCTCGCGCTGTCATAGCATAGGCGCTAGTAGTGAACCACAGTGGTATCCCTCTCTATCTCGAATCGTTTCTAGTCTTGAGACACAAGATGCCGCCGCTGAACTCGTAGCGGCTATCGATCAAGGTCAGTTTCGGCGTAGCGGCGAGGTCGAAATCAGTGACGGTGCGGGACACCCAATTCCTGTCATGCCTTCCTGGTCTTGGCTTAGCGACGCGGAGATGGCTTCTCTCGTCCACTATCTGACAAGCGAATTTTCGGCCAAGGCTGTGGTGATTTCGCCTAAAGATGTTGGCGCGGTGCGTGACGAAATTTCAAATATGTACCGTGATCCGGAACCCTAGGTCAGCCCGTTAAGCCAAGCGCCAAGCGGTCTTCACTTCCAGTCCCGTGGTTACGCTGTTCAACTCAATCAACCCGCCATGCGACAGTAAAATACCTTCGACGACACTCAAGCCAAGACCGGCGCCTAGCGCTTCTTGTTTAGTAGTAAAAAACGGCTCAAAGGCTCGCGCCATGACACGCTCGCTAACGCCAGGACCGTCATCCTGCAACCGCACAATCAGATGTTCCCTGCTTTGCTCTGCAGTAATCACGATTTGCTTCGCACCTGCTTCAGCTGCATTCGTCAGCAGCTCTTGGAAGGCCCGTTTGAACGCAGTCGCATCAACGTCTATAAGCGTCGGTGTGTGGATATCTAACTTGACCACGGGCTCGCTATTCTGGATCACATCTTCGAGTAATCCTCTGACATCCCTGGGTTCTGTATTCACAGGTTCGACTCGAGAAAATTCAAGGAAATCCTGGGTAACCTGCGCGCAGCGATCCGTCGCCTCCTTCAGAGCGTCTACATAGGCTTGGATTTCACCCCGCCCCACCCGTTCGATAATTTCGGTATTACCTGAAATAGTCATCAACTGATTGTTGAAAATGTGTGCAACATTCGACGCAACGTTGTGTAGCCCACGCAAATTCTGCCATTCTCGAAACACCGTTCTGTCTTCAAAAAACCAAACGTCGCCAACGTGCGTACCCGAAGTCAGAATGGCTTCCTTGCGCATGCTCACCGCACGTCCTGCGAGATTTTCAACGTCTACCGTTACATTCACCGGCGGAATTGTCGCGTGTTGTTCCCGCAGCCAATTGCTTAGGTTGAGGTCAGACTGTGCAGATATTGAGAGCAACTCCTGCGCCACAGGATTAATCGCTCGAAGGCCACCATCTACGGCCGTGAGACACAGCCCGACGGGTGCGGTTTGGGCAAGCAGGGCCAACGTTTCCTTTTCAGCATCGCTCTCTCTTCGCGCTTTTTCCATCAAGACCATTAATTGAGCCATCGCCAAAACGGCGCCAGACAAGACGTATGCGAACAGCGCCGGTGCACGCGACTCGTTGGCTGCAGCAAGAAACAAAAAAAAGGCTTGGGCAAAAGATGGCGTTAGAAAAAGTGGTGTAAGCCAAGTCGTCGCCGCGAGCTCATTTGCCTGACCGTGCCGATATAGGACTACTGCGCTCACGATTGAGCACAGACCAATAACAATTGTCGCACTGATCGGACCAGCAATCCCTGGCAGAAACGGCTGAATGGATAGTCGCAACAGGCAGGTGATGACAGCAAACCACCAAAAGTGTCGCAGCCACCTAGTGTGCCCAGAGAACATTAGAGTTCCACTTAGCAAACAAACACCAAAGATGTGATCATAAATCGGTGACAGGAGATTGAAGGGACTCGTGATCGGAACAAAAATAGGGTCCATCCCAGCCATCACCAGGCCAACCCAACCAAAGAGCCAATGATGACTTCCTTCAACTCGACCGAACCGCCCTCCAACGACGGCCACTAGTAGTACGAGTACGCCGCCTGCGATCACAAACGTTAGGTCATTCAATCACTACCCCACTCTCTCCCTCAATATGCCAACCCCTAGTGAATATGCTCCGCGAGCGACTGTGCAACTCACCAATTAGCTCTGGCTCACCCATGGGCGCACCGTTAAGCTAGCCGCAAATCATAGAACAACCAGGAATGTAGCATGAATACCACGGTGGAACCCTTTCTGCTCAGCACCGCAGAGACCCGGGTCGGTGAGCGTCTTGGCACAAGCGATTGGGTTTTCATTGACCAAACGCAGGTGAACGTTTTCGGAGAAGTAACGCGATGGCGGACACCAGGTCACTGCGAGCCGGAGCACGGCAAAACGACACCATATGGCGGCACGATCATCCACGGTTTTCACGCTGTTGCTTTGCTTTCGCACTTCTATCGCGATGCAGGACTCTGGCCACAAGACGGGTCCTACCCACTCAATTATGGGTTAGACAAAGTTCGGATTCTGCAACCAGTTGTGATCGGAGACGGCGTTCGCCTGCGTTCACACATAACGCTCCTGGAGGCATCAGCCAAGGGTAATGGTGAGTATCTGCTAAAAAATGCCCATGAGATTGAGGCTGAAGGAATTGCAGGCTCAATCGTCTACGCTGAGTACCTAACGTACTGGTACCTTAAAGCACAGGAGGCTTAACGCCTTTTACGAGTCACAAAAAAAGCCCGGCTTGCCGGGCTTTTTCGACTGCGCTCAATCGGGCTCAATCCAATAGCGCTCACACATTTAAACGCCCTAGTATTCCTCCACCTCGTCCACTTCGAACAACTCAGTTATTCGACGTACACCATCGTCAAACCGCAAAAAGCTAAACTCAACGATCATGCCTTTCTTGAGCATGGTGAATGCGCCATAGGAACCATCAATTTCGACTTTCGTTGCATCCGTTACCTGATAGAGATAACCGTTAATGACCATCGTATTGGCACCGAAATTCAGATCTTGCACTTGCCCCTCACCGTCGGCGAGGGGTGCGTTGATCTGTTGGCTGTGGACGAGTCCGGCACCAACAAAGAACAAGACGGCTACCGTTATATTGAGAAATCGTTTCATTCTTTACTCCTTTACTGTTGTAACTGGGTCCACGAAAGACGCCCGGTCTTGGCGTCGTTTAGGTCGCGGATTCGGTACGAAACCGTATCGTTACCACCTGAGACGAACAGGAAGTCCGTATCTCCTTCACCACCCAATGTAGACAGATCCACTAAGGCGCCGTCTAGATCTGTGTAGTCAAACAACAGACCGCCAGAGTACGTTTGACCATCTACGGTAACCAGATCGCCTTCATTGATATAGGTATCCGTGTTGAAATCGATGATCGCATCTCCTGGATCACCGCCAGTTAGGCCATCCATGATTAAGATCGCACCTGGACGAGCTCCAAAACAGGAGGTTTCATCCGTCGCGGGTAGCACCGTCGTCGTAATGATGACACCGTCTCTAAACAAGAAACGACGAATTGCTTTCTCACCTGGATACTGAGGGCCCGTACCGCTACCGGCCGTATCCGGGTTGGTTGCACCGCCTGTGGTTTCAGTTGCACGCTCCACATCGAGATCGATATACCAGCCATACGTACCAGGCGAACCTGTCTCTGAAGCGTACTCCACAGCGTTCGATGTCAAGATGCGACGTGTCTGGTTAACAGTTCCCGAGTCATCCACCACATTGGTCAATGTCTGCGCGACTAAGCGTTCATCCTTAGTATTGGAGTTCGCGGTCGGCGGATTGGCACCGAGCTCATCCCAAATCGTGTAAATCGATTGGATATCAGTGTTACCACCATCTTCTTCAGTAACAAAGCTACCTGTACCAAACGTGATCAAAAAGCCCGCCTGTGCCGGATGCTTCACAACCAATGGTCGCGTCAAGATTGGCTGGATCGTCTCAACACCTGGTGATGTTTCATAAGTTGCCTGGAACACCCGAATCGCTTCCCAATTGCTCGCTGTGGTAGAGGTCAAATCAAACCGCCACAAGTTACCTAATCGGTCACCGGCATACACATAATCGGTGGTGCCATTGAGGTCTATGTCGACCGCTGTGGGACTGCCGAGACCATTCGGATAACCCTCCAGCTCTTCCCCGGGGAGAGGCACACCGTAGTCAGTCGTGATCTTGGTAAAGTCACCAGAACCCCAGCCATCTCGGCCTTTATCCATAAAGAGCACAAACAATGTTGCGATACCGGAAGTGGAGTTAGGTCCATTACCGAAGATCGCGATCCATTCCTGCTCCGTATCAGTGTCAGCAATATTACTCATCGCGACAGTCGGTAAGGACATCGAGTAGCCTAAGTCTTTAACAGGCTGTCCAGCCGGATCTGTTATCGCGCCCACTGCACCACCTAACGGGTTACCGCTAGAGTCCAGTGGATAAGTATCGTCGTCTTCACCGAATTCCCACAACGCGGCGTCACGAGCGGGTCTTCGTCTGCAAAGAGTGTCGCTGGGTCGGTCACATCAAGGGCAAAGAAACCCTTACCACCTGCACCAAGCCCACCAACGAGGACCGTTAACCAATCCTTGCCACCAACCCCTTCCGGATGCATATAAACATCGTTAAGGCGCGGCGTCAGATCAACATAGTAGTCGTGCAGATAGAAGGTCGACGTAAAATTGTCGAGTTGATTGTTAAAGCGTTCCGTCGAGTCAATGACCAAGTTCGGAACGTATGCAAAGAGCTCTTGGCCTGTAGTGGCGTTAAAGCCGTGCATCATCCCGTCGTTGGCACCCACATAAACCACTGGAGTCCGATCTTCGTAGTCATCGATAAAGTCTGAATAGAGTTCATCAGTCGGATAGGGTGATTGATCTCGGTTGGTCGCACGTGGCGATCCAACAAAGAGTGGGCTTGAGTTTACGATGTCTCCTAGCAAACCTCCATGCTCCAAGCGTGCACGCAGCGACCCATCAGGCTCTTCTGGCGTGCGCGTACCCCGAAGATAAGCCAGTTGTGTGCTCGACAATGTTAACTGCTGGTTTGCAGTAAGGTTGCCATACTCGAATCGAATCCCATCGTTAGTGCTTGGGTCGAAAGTCACGATGACACGCTCAGAAGGCAATAGCCCAAGACCACTGAGATGGTCAGGATCCAAGAGCTCAGCAGCGGACCAGGTCGGCGCAACCGCAAGCACACCCTCAGTACTAACCTGTGTCGCAGTTAGCTCACCAGTGCGATTACGAAGGTCGTAAAAGCCTCTATAAAGAAGTGTCCCTTCGCGCAGTGAAGTGGAGTTAAACGCCGCTGCTGAGGTTGAACTCGCGGCTTGCGTGAATTCGAGGAAGGCAGTCTCAATAGCAGTCTGCAGCTCCTGAGGATTTCCCGCGTTCAAGAATCGACCACGGCCATTTAATGCCGCGTGCAACATATCATCTGTCTTCGCTTCGGGCGTGTCTTCCGGATCGTCCCATGCAATCGTCCCTTCCGGATCAGTCGCATAAGCCGTCGCAGTGTCTATCGAACCTTCCACACCAAACGCAATGGTGAACGTCTTCATATGCTGGTGCATCGTGTTTGATGCACTGTCGAACACACCATCCGGTGCTCCCGCGAGATCTGACGAAGTCACTGGGACTCCGTCTTCTACCAGAGGAAACAGATCATTTTCGTAGTAGTACATAGCCACATCAGCAACGGTCTCACTGAAATCATCGGCATATCGTCCACCGTCCCAGTCGCCATCACCATCTTCGTCGTGGTTGCCGTCAAGCGAGGCATCCTGATTCCAATAACCGTCAGTAAAGAGAAGGGCATAATTCTGCTGACAGACACCTTCTGGCGCAGGTAGCGCCGGACAATCCTTACCCGAAAAGTCACACCCTAGAATACGACCTGCATCATCCAACGCTCGGCGCAATGGCGTACTGCCGTCGTTGTCCACCGCGTAGACCGTATCAAGGAGCTCTTCTTTTTCACCTTCCCAGTAGTACTCATTTAGCTCCGCAATCGGCTCGTCGTCGTTGCGATTGATCGTTTCATAACCGACGCGAATGTCCTGCAAGTCAGCGATCACACCACCAACGGCAGCCTTAGCGACATGCCCACGATTCCTGTAGTACTGGAACCAATTGGCGAAGTTCTGAATTTCTTCGTCGTAGTCACAAGCTGTTGGAATGGCGCAATCTTCTCGTCCCGCACCACCTTCAAACGGCTCATTCACCTCACGAATCTCGATGCGCGTACCATCGTCTTGGTAGTAGATCGGAATGTAGATGTTATCCACATCTATCTTCGAGTTACCGCCATCGGTGTCCCAATCCGGAACCCTTTCTGCGTCATAGCTGTGATCGGCGAGCAGATCAAAAATATTTGCTGTCGATGTAGGATCTAGGCGAATGTTCTCAGGATCGGCATCGGTGAAATCATCGTTGTAAGGATCGAGTCCATCCCAGGGCTCATACATGACGGCTGGGTTGTAGTAGATCTTGTTTAATGAGGCATTGCGTCCACGCCAGACAGCATAATCGTTGCCTGCGGGCAAACTTGCCTCATCCGGTAAGATCAAACCACAACACCTAGAATCATCGTCATAGGTATTCGTGGGCAGATCCCAAAGATAACTAAACGTCCGGTTGCGTACATTACTTGTGGCAATGGATGAGTTTGTGACAGGAAACCGCCCCTGTTCATCACTGAGATCCATTGAGAAATTCCAGTCCATGCTCCCCGAGTCATCCATGCTCACTAGAACGTTGGGTTCTACTGTTGCCGACTGCTCAAGTGGCGTGTTGGATAAATTGAACGTGACAGAGACCTCCCCTGGGTTGGGCGGGTCAGCTGCTTCGGGAAGCGCTAGTACTTCAATGCTCACTGTTCCGTACTCACTGAGCAGTGCTGAGTCGTATACCGCATAAGTAAAGGAAGTCGAACCGCTAAAACCCAAGGCCGGTTGAAACGTAAAAGAGCCGTCATCGGCTGTGGTAACAAGCGTACCTTCACTACTTGGCGGGAACGTGCCGTAAACTACAGTGAGCGTGGTATCAAATGGGTCACCGTTCTCATCAAGGATGGGTTCACCTTCAGAATCAACTCGCGACGGATCAAGGTCGAACGCACCATCAGCAAGTCCATCGCTCGCAGGTACAACAAGTGCTGCATTCTCAAAGGTGGTGTATTCACGGAAGTTGAGCGCTTCAGGGGCATCGTTAACTTCGGCAACTGTGAAAGACACCATTGCATCCCCAGTATCAACATCTTGATCTTGCACGGTGTAACTAAAGGATATCGGCCCCCAATAGTTTTCCGCAGGTGTGACCAAAATCGCACTGCCTGTGTTTACGATCTCCGCTACAGGCTCCGTTACGGTATCACCCGTGCCATCGACGTAGTAAAAAACACCAGGATCAGTAACCGAAATTATCGTACCTGGACCTTCCGGTATGTCGTCATTCGCAAGGACATCAAACACAAGCTGCCCATCATCTTCCAAGTACGGTGGCGCCACCCCTGCTGCGGCAAGGCCATCGGCGATTGCCATAACAGGATCGTTTTGGGGATCAACAGTAATCGAAAATGAGACTGGCCCTGCCTGCGGGCTGGCCGGTCCTCCCGCCAAATCGTGAGCTGACACTTCGATATTGGCGGTACCAAACTGGTGCGCCGCGAGAACAATATTCATGTCCTCGCCCGTAAACGTGATCGAATCGAACAAAGCAAGATTGTCATTGCTTGAAACAAAGAGTGTTAAGACATCACCGTTTGTGAGGATATCAACATCATCGAAAGCATCCGTCGTGATCGGTGGGATGACTTGGTCTTCCAAGAAATTCTTATCAGAAATAACGCCATCTATAAACGGAAGGTCGTTGACAGGGTCGACGTCAACAACAATGACATCCGTTTCTTGAGCACCTGCATTGTCTGTCGCAGTAAGCTCTAACTGACCGTTGCCGATTTGATCTAGTGCGAGCGTGATGTTCACATCCGTCCCGGTAACGGAATAGGATGCAAAAACTGGATCAGACCCGGGTTCTACCGTCAGCGTGTACGTTAGTGTATCGCCTGTCGCTATATCTGGATCAGCAAAGACTCCGATAATCGATACAGTAAAGACATCTTCTTCCCGTCTGTTTTGTGTCGGAACGCTTATCGCTCTCATTGGTACGTCGTTGACCGGAGTAACGTCAAAACCGATCGTCGCATCTGCAGTTTCGCCAAGTAGGTCTGTAGCACGCACAACAATGTCACCACCCGTCTCATCAAACGCATGTTCGAAGAGCGTGTAGGTCAATAAGCCGCCTGTAACATCCGCAGTCTGCACCGCAGTATTGTTGATTGCGACAACTGAATAGGTGAGTACATCACCCGGATCTGGGTCATTAAAAATTGGGGTGATATCGAATGAATCAAGCGTGTCTTCGTCTACCCTCACTGTTAGCGTACCCACCACATCAGGTGGCAGCGCATTAGCAATTTCAGTGTGGAACGACGACAAGACTAACATCGCCGTCGCTAGTAGGGCTTTTACTTCTAACTTAGCCATTCTATCTACTCCAAGAATCCCAAAGTTTCTAATCTAAAATCCGACCGTAACTACTCTGCAACGTGACCTGAGAGTTCGCAGAACCCCCAATGCCTCGCGCAGTAATACGGAATATTTCAACTCGATCGCCGCCACCCGATGCATACGGATCATCAAGCTGATAAGCATTCTCCTCACGGAGGACCGATGCGACGTATTCAATGATGTAACGCGGTTGCCCCTGAACGTGTTCGACCTCAGTCTCAGTTTCACGACTGTTTGCGTCATCCCAGACGTCTTCGTCCTGCCAAATCTGTTCATCGCCCAGATCAGCAACGTTGTACAAACCGTTGTTGCCGCCATCCGTGAAATCTGCTGTAGATGCAAGCGTCTCAATAACAGCTTCTGCGTCGCGCAACGCTGATTCGGCAGCTTGAAATGCAAGTATGGAATCATGCTCGTTACGAGTCATACGAACTTCAAGGCTCGTCGTCTGAACTGACGAGACACCGATAATGGTCAACACTAACAACAGCACTAAGCTGATAAATAGTGCAACCCCAGTCTGAGTTTTTGGCTTACCAAACATTTGCTACCCCACATTCCGTACGTGGATTGTTTTGCTGAACGTTCGCGTTAACCGATCACCGACCTCTGCCAGAGTGTCAACGCTGCTTATGGTCAGCCGCACCTGGATCGCGACTATGTCGTTTACATCAGCGACCGTGTCGATCGTGCGATATTGGTTCACATCGATTACGCCGTTGTTCGTCGTATCGACGCCGTAAAGGATCTGCATATCCTCGACGCCTTGAACGAGTTCTCTCGGCGCTTGCGCGCCAACCTTCTGCCATAGGGCAAAGACTTGATTGCCTTCGTTGTTGTCTTCGCTCGATTCAGCGATGAAAAAGAAGTGGCTTTCTACAACACCGACTGTAGTTTCAGCGCCATACGAGCGCCCGATGATGGACATAGTCGCGGGGACAATGTCTCCGGTAGGGGTCGTTACGTTGTCGCTGTTGTCAAAAGCATTGCCACCTGCCGCGGTCGCACGTGCAAGCGTAACTTGATCCACTCCAGGTGTTGTCCCGGTGACTCTAAATACTGAGGCTTGCTCACAATCCGCCACTACAACGACATCGTTAGCAGCGAAAATTGGCGTGCCACCAGGTGTCGAAACCACCGGATCACCATCGGGCTGTAGCGTTGCGGCGAGCATGCCAAAGGGTTGGCGGATCATACGAAATACAAGCAAGTCCGAAGCGTCCTGAAGCGTATCTGAATCAATCCCATTCCCGGCCAGATGAACGTTTGTATCTACACCACCTTCTGACCTCGGTAGCGAAGTTAAATTGTCAGGCGACCACGAACCATCGTCGTTACTTTCCCAACCGTCGATGCCTTCCGTAACATTGTACTCAGGGATGTTGGCCCAATTTCCGATTAGGTGGCCAACGGTATTCTGCAATTCCGGCGCACAGCCAAAAAAACCAGCCATACGGGCGGGTCGTGAAATAAACTCAAACGCAAAACGCGCGTTCTCTTGCAAACGTGCCTGAGCGTTCACGATTTCATAAGTTCTAGAGTTGCCGACAAACAATTGCACGATGCCGGAAACGACCAACAAACCCAGCCCAAGTGCAATCAGTAGTTCGACTACCGAAAATCCGCCTTGCGACTTACGACCCAACACTTTACGTTTTAATAGTTTTGCAGTCATGACCTCTATCCTTGACTCGATATCGATATGGTTTGAAGTTGGTTGTTAAACCCATTCCATTGCACAGTGACAGTAATAATGCCGTTGGCGTCCACCTCTATCGAGCCATCGCCATTAGGTAAACCAGGCTGCTCGAGATCGGTAGGTAGCGCATCGGTATCGCGCAGATCTTCGCAGGTCTCTTCAGTGTTATAGCCACCCAGCGAGCATTTCCACACCGCCACATCGAAAGCAGTCATTTGCGCGGTTGCGCAATTGTTTGCTATACAGTCGTTAGGTGCAGCAGGGTCATCCCCAATATCCACACCATCGTATGCAATGCCTGCAACGCCCGCGCCTGGATTCACTCGAATGCGATCCAGCACGTCATAAGCAAGTTGCACCGCTTCACCTCGTAACAGCGCCGCCTGATTGTTCTGCAGGCTAACCAGCTGTAAACCAGTTACACCTAGAACACCTACGCCCATGACGAGAACAGCCACCAACAACTCCATCATGGTGAAGCCAGCCTGCCGTCGTAGCGCCTTAAATTGATTCTTTTGTTTAGACATATTCATTCCCTCTCTCCGCACAGCGTCTACTCTGCAAAGCACTCCAATTCACCGGAACTCGCACGACCGATCGCGTTCAATCGGATGACCCGACCAGGATCCTCAGCGGCACTCGCCCCACAAACTTCTATGTCGCCATCTACGGCGCCCGTCAGCATGCCCGTGGAGTCAAACGTCAGGCTGACCAGTCCGTCTAACCCATCGATACCATCGAGGGTGACGTTGGCCTCAGGTTCAAAGATATTTAACGGCGTGTCGCAGTTACCCGGTGTGCCAGCGGTGACACAAAAGCCTGGCCCCCATTCATTGGTGTCATCACCACCATTCATGGTTTGCAAAGTCACGCTAGTACCTAGGCGCGCAGCCTCGCTGCGTGCATAGTTAACACCCGCTATGATCATGTTCGAACTGCTTGCGATGCGTCGCTGATCGGCAAAATCGTTAAACGCTGGTACGGCATACGCGAGCATGACCGCCGCAATTGCCAAAGCAACGAGCAATTCAATAACGGTGAGTCCGTTGCTAATCTTCTTCCCAATCATCCTCATCTACCTCAATAACTCCATCATCGTCTTCGTCCCAGGATCGATTGCCCGCATCATCGATGGCCAAATCCCCATCACCATCCATCGGGCCATCCGCGATCGGAGCACCAGTTAATACGTAGGTCGTCGCCGTCGCTGCAATGGTTACGTCGTAGCGATTTTGTTGAAACGAATTCGGTCGACAGACATCCAATCCCAATCTGCCAGTGTCACTAGCCGACGCCACGCCATCAGACGCTTCATCCGCATCTTCATCTGCTGCACCGAGGTAAGTGAAATTAACCGCGCTCCATCGCTCTAGCGCCTGTGTACAGGCCAACATGTCGGCCTGCGCCTCTGTGCGATAGGAACGGTCGGTAAATTGTGTATAAAGAGGTAGCGCAATCGCAGACACGATGGCGACGATGGTCATCGCGACCATCAACTCCAGCAAAGTAAACCCGAAGGACTTGGATTTAGCGTTTTTCATTCAGTAAGAACCCTTTCTACCAGCCATCACCTTATAAAATGTGTTTCGCTAGGGTTAGCTGGTTCCTACTAACGGTCGTTTTGCTTTGATAAGCGGTATTCCATTATTTATTCAGGAATTTTTGACAACTTTAGTGCCTTAACTGTTGCCGGAGCATAATCGGCCTCGAACAGGTATCCTCCGGTGCGCAAACAAAAATTCAGCTCTATCTGTCGTTCCACTCGGACAACTTTATTGTCTTTTTGAGCTAGAACTCCTTTAAGGTGGAAACATGGAATTTATTGGCGCCTTACTCGCTCTTACGGTCCTTGTGGGAAGCATTCTTGGCTTCGTCGCTTTCAAAATAGCTGCGGACCAGCGCACGCAAATTCGCCACCTCCGATGGCGCCTCGACCAGCTTGCGCAACGCCTTGGAGCACGGGATTTTCCGGACGAGCCAGCCAGTTCCGAAGCGGGTCAAAATGTCATTGACCAGGACAATGACACTGCGACCACTGCCCAACCTCCCTTGTGCAGCTCAGCGCCCGAAGTCACCAGGCCAGTTCAACAACCGACCCAAGCCCAAACCAACTCAAGAACAACGCCTCGCGAGCCCGGAGCGAGGTCTGAGTGGGCGAAAAAGATTGACGAGCTAACCAACCAAATCAAGGCGAATTGGATGGTCTGGTTAGGTGGTGTGAGTTTGGGACTGGCGGGCGTCTTTCTCGCGATTTACTCGATTGAACAAGGTTTGTTGTCCCCAGCTGCCCGTATCGTTCTCGGCATCGTGGCCGGTATCGCGATGCTAGCCATCGCTGAGTATTTACGCCGCAAACAATCCTGGTCTTCCTCGGTCTTTGCCGCACTGGCCGCGGCTGGCAGCATAACGCTCTTCGCTTCAATCCTGAGCGCCCACCAACTCTACGATCTCATCAACGCGAACGTTGCCTTTGGTCTGCTAGCTTTGGTTGGTCTAGTGACCATGGGACTCGCCATCTTGCACGGACCCGTACTCGCAGGACTTGGTCTACTCGGGGCTTATACCGTACCGATCCTTGTATCGACGGGTTCAAACAATGCGTTAGGCGCCCTGCTCTACGCGACAATCATCACCGCAAGCGCCAGTGGTTTACTTCGATTCGTGCACCGTAATTGGTTGTGGTGGGGTGTCGCTGTAGGTTCCCTTGGGTGGTGGTTACTCACCATTGAACTATCGAGCGCCGACGGGTGGCGGGGTATCTATCTGACTGTCAGTGCCTACTTCTTGCTCGCGATGCCGAGCTCGGACTGGGGCTTTACAAAGGTCTCGCTATTAGAAAAAACAAGCTACCACCCGTCAACTTGGCTGCGGTCAAACACTGAACGAGATGGTTTCCGATTTTCAATTCTATTCTTAGCTGCCATCGCAACATCAGCGATCAGCGAAGCAGATCTCCTGAAAGCTTTGCAGCTTTGGCTACCGCCGCTAGCGTTGATGATGCTTGCCAGCAGATCGCGGGAGCCTTTGAACGTCATACCCTGGCTACTTGTGGTCCTGGTACTCGCGTCCACACTTTGGCTCCAGCTGGACCCCTACCAAGGACGATTGCGTATAGAGACTTTGGCCGCCGGTGACATCGGCTCGCTACTGACGTTGTTAGGCACGATAAGCGTTACCACCACCCTCTGGGGTGTGTGGTCATACTCGAACTCGCGTTTCAAAGCCCTCTGGGCTGCATTCGCGACCATGCCTACTGCACTTTGCGTTTGCGTTGGCTACGTTCTATTGGATATGTACGTCGGGCAATGGATCATCGCTGCACTCGCACTCGGACTGACCTACATCGGTCTCGCAATTTACTGTATTGACCGAAAGCTCACTCGGGATTCTGCACTTCTGGTATCGCTGTTCTTCGCGGGACACTTCGCTATCGCGACTGCCGCTGCCATCGCTTTCACTCCTGACGCGCTCACGCTGGTCATTGCCGCTCAGCTCGTATCAGCTGCCTGGCTCATGAATCGCTTCGAGGTAGACCTGGCTTGGATGGTGAAAGTACTCGCCTCTTTATTGATAGTGCGGCTCACACTCAACCCATGGTTTATTGACTACCCAACCGGCACGCATTGGACGCTCTGGACCTATGGCGGGTCCGCAATCCTTAGCGCACTCGGTTGGTGGACACTTGGCCATAAGATCGATGGACCGAATGCTAGCGCTAAGAAATGGCTAGAGGGGGCAACTCTACACCTCATCATCTTGGCACTGTGGACTGAGCTTAGGTATTGGGTCCACGACGGCAACGTCTTCGTCTCTGAGCTCAACTCAGTCGAAGTTGCACTTTACGTCGTGCTTTTTGGCGCGATCTCCGTGGTTTATTACCGACGGTCCTTAGCAAGCGAAACCATCGCGTGGCTTTATCGGATGTTCACAACAGCGGCGACCGCGGCCGCCCTCGCAAGTTATGGGGTCATCTGTCTCGCTACGACACTCTCTCTAAGTTGGGTTTATCAAGAAATCGGTACAACACCGGTGCTTAACTTAGGTCTAGTTTACTTTGGGTTACCGATTTTGATTGCCTATGCAATCTACCTATATGGTGAACCCATTTTCCGCACAGCCGCGAAATGGGTAGCTGCCGTGGCTGCGTTCGTCTTTGTGAACGTCGAAATCAGACACCTCTGGAACGCCACTTTCGATCTCTCCGAACGAGTATCACAAGGAGAAATGGTGACCTTCTCTATTGTGTGGCTAACAATGGCGATCACAATCCTCATTTACGCGTCAGGACGAGGGTCACTAACAATCTACCGCACGGGTATGGCGCTGTTAGCACTGACGATCGCAAAAATATTCCTAGTGGACATGGCAGATTTGACTGGCCTCTTGCGCGTTGTCTCCTTCTTCGGTCTGGGGCTCGCGTTGTTGGGTTTGTCATTCTTACATCAACGCCTGGATCCATCCGTCCGGGGCGTCGAAACGTAGTCCAGTTTTAAAATATATCGTGTTATAAACTGCGACCACACGAAAACACAGAGATCCGTATGCGCATTTCGTCATTGCTGAGCTATGCAGGTGGCTTCAAAGAGGCAGTTGCAGAAGTCCAAGAGTTAGAAAAAGCTGGACTGGACGTCGTCTGGGTACCTGAAGCCTATTCTTTCGATGCACCCAGCGCGATGGGCTACCTCGCAGCTCAAACCGACAGGGTCACAATCGCATCTGGAATACTCCCCGTCTATACGCGCACGCCAAGTTTGCTCGCTATGACCGCCGCTGGTATCGACTATCTATCTGATGGTCGTTGCATGTTGGGTCTAGGGGCTTCGGGACCACAAGTTATAGAAGGGTTTCATGGCATTCCCTACACTGCTCCCGTCGCCCGTATCCGCGAAACCATCGAAATTTGTCGATCAGTGTGGCGTAGAGATCGCGTGCAGCATATGGGTACGCACTACCAAATACCACTGCCCCAAGACCAAGGCACTGGTCTTGGCAAGCCACTAGCTCATTAATCATCCAATACGAGAAGATATTCCTATCGCTATCGCCTCCCTTGGCCAAAAAAGTGTCGCGATGACCGCCGAAGTTGCAGATGCCTGGCTGCCTGCGTTTTACACGGCCGAGGCTGCGCAAGCAATTTGGGGCGATGCGCTTACGCGCGGTCTCACAAAGCGAGATCCCTCTCGACCCCCGCTAGAAGTTTTCGCCGGGGGCGGCGTCGCGATAGGCGATGGATTAGAGGACTTAAGAAACCTATCAAGACCACAAATTGCACTATATGTTGGCGGCATGGGGGCGCGATCGAAGAACTTCTACAATCAAATCTTTACGCAGTCTGGCTATGCTGACGAAGCTCGAGACATACAAGACCTCTATCTCGCTGGCAAAAAAGCGGAAGCCGAAGCGGCGATTCCAGACGACTACCTTGAGCGGAACTCTCTGATAGGACCGGCCAGTTTTGTTAAAGAACGCCTTTACGCACTCAAAGAATCTGGAGTGACGTCACTAAATGTTGGCTTCATGGGCAGAACCCGTGAGGAGCGTGTTCAAAACTGCGATGCACTGCGTAATATCGTCGATTCTATGTAACGATTGTTTACCTATCGCCGGGGCATACTTACCGTTAGGCAAGAGTCGGCAGATAAAAAGAGTCGGCGGATAAAGAGACGTCAGATCTAAAGACGCACAGACAAGTCGTCGACGAAGTCCGCGAACTGTCCATTGTCCACAAAGCTTGCGCTCGCTAATCGGCAGATGCCATAGCTCGTGTCGATGCTCGCAACATACTTACCACCGGGGACTGACGTTACTTCGATAGCCAAGATCTCTTGATACGAAACTGTGAGCCAAATCTGCCGCCAAAATCCAACTGGCAACTCTACGCCGTCTTCAGTCAGCTCCAACGAATCTGCACTCAAACGTGCACAGCGAACTAAGTTTAGACCTACAACGACCACACCCATTCCAATCAGAGATAGCACACTGTAGAAGACTGTCGCTTCGACCACATCCAGTTCAATGCCTTTGATAATCAACCCGACCTCGTTGCTCAATGCAAAATAGCCGCCGGTTGCACACATAACAGCACCCCAAATTGCGCAGCCTAAGCTTTGCGCTACAGATTGATTGAAGGCGAAGGACTTTGCTTGCATGACACATTTCCTAGTTAGTTTCCTATGTGTCACGCGCAAGCCGTAAAGGGTTCAATCTAGTGGCGTTGGAAGTTGCTCAACTAATTTACGGCATCGCCACCAGGCAGCGGACGCTCCCTTTGGCGTAACACCCATTGTGCGTGTTCGCTGAGCGCAGCTTCGCCTAAGTCCTTAAGAATCTGACGTTTTTCATGCTGAGAACCTGCGTTGTCTATCAAGCGACGCGCATTGGCGAACACGTCTCGCATGTGCGCAAACTGCGCAACCAGCTCTCTCTCCGCCATCCTGTGCGCATAGTTTTGTCTCGCCGCGGCCGTGATGGGTAGTAGTCCCATCAACGCAACCAACAGATTGCCGCTCACACCACCGGTGTCGCTGAGAAGTGTGCCACCGAAGAAAGCCAGAATAGCTGCAGCTGTAACTCCCAATAGAAAGCAGCCACGTATCAATCGCTGCGTCCGTTTGTGGTTTCGCAACTTGTCGTCTGCTCTTTGAAAGTAGTAGCCAAATTGCCCGCGCTCGCGATCGCCAACCCATCCATCTACAACCACCTCGAGGTCACGCCCATCGACTTGAGAAACCCCGTCCGCATGGAGCCCTGTATATCGCATGACGTTTCGTATCCATCCAAGTTGCAGATCTCTACCTTGGAAGAAGCTGTCGTGGCTATAGCGATTGGGATTCGACATCTCAACGCCAGATATGGACCAATAAAATTGCACGCGAAGGCCTTCAGCAAGCGCCCGATAATCTACGTAGCGCCGCTGCCACTTACGACTCTCGGCAAGCAAATAGCTACCGACAGTCAGCGCTACAAACAACAGGTAACCCCAGATCATGTAGCCTTGATCGGCAAAATCCGCATAGAGAATGAACGACAAACCGGCGCCCAGGGCTGACATTAGAGTTAACCTTAGCGACCACAGCACACGTCGTTGAAACAATTCAGCGAGAGCGTCGCTATACAGGTACACCCGCCGAATCGCCTCACTTCCCGCGATCCCTGTGGCGGATAGAAGATCATCCACCGGCTCTAGATCATACGGCTGAGCAAGATCTTGACTGGCAGCGATGTCACGATTGAATGTCTGTGTCCGCTCAAAAACTTGATCGTAGCGAAGCGGCAGTTCCGTCACCCGTGGCGCTCTGTCATCCCGCGTGAACCACACACCCGCCGCTACCGTCAGACCACTTTCAGGTGCGCCACTAGATCGACGAGTACAGGCGATGTGATAAACCAAGTCACTCTCATCATCTCCGATGTCCAACCGTGATCGCTCTTCATCATCGGAGAGCGCACTTACATCCTTTTGGTGAAATTGGATTATCTGACTAGTTCCACCAACCGCGTTCTTGTACCTGCCGTCCCAAAGCGCCAGCAGAATGTGGCTATGCGCTGCAAGGAAACTACCCAGACGGGCGTACTGGCGATCACGTGCGTCACCTAGTGCCGAAACCTCTGCTTCTGAAACGCCCTCAAACAGCGGCAGCTCGATAACATCTTGTCCTTCGAGCATCGAGTCAAATTTCACCCGCGCGTCACCGACAAAGTCGGTAGCGAACAATTCATAGGGCATGGGCAACACAATCTGGACGCGGCACTGACACCGTATCGCAACGTCTGTGATGAGGGTATCTGCACCCTCCGCGAGAGAGGACAGAACCAGGATTGGTAAGTCGGGGTAGCGCGACTGCAGGTTCACAAAGAACTTTTCCGCAGCTGCTTCGAGCGCTGCAACTTCGCCTTCTACGAGGTCTCGATGTCCAGTAACGCCCACAATAAGCGGAATTGTTCCGCTTGATTCAGCTTTATCATTGATCACAAGGCGATCCGATCAATCCGAGCTCACGCGATAGAACCCATAAGTGCTTCTCTAAACTTTTCATTTTCACTTTTCAATTTGAGGACTTTGGCAAAGCCAGCAACCACGGCTGGGTGCCTATGGTTTGCGATGCCCTTTTGATAGCTGGGGCGCGCCTGAACCGTCTCCCAATAAGCAGCGACGTGAAGGCGATTGGTAAGAAACTCATCCAACCAATCCACTTCCGCAAGCCTCTCAAGGATCACTGACATGCCAACGTCTGCAAGGGTAAATTGGCTACCAACTATAAATTCACCATCGGATGACTCGAGTGCGGTTTCGAGTTCGTCCAGGTGTACATGCATTGCTTCTCGACTTTTACGAATCACTCCTACCATCCGGGGTTCCTGGGCGAGCTTGTCCGATCCCAGGCTCTTCATACGCATAAACATCAAAGGGCGCACTTTCGCACGATGGAACAGCAGACCAACAAGAATTTGGCGCCAAGGTATCGCGTTAATCATGGTGGCGAAGATCGGTAGTGTTAGGCCAGGCACCGCATTGCCAGCAGTCTCACGCATACCACTAATGGGATCATCTCCAAGCAAGGAAGACTTGTGCACCCAATGGTCCATTACAGTGCGTTCATCGCCGCCTGCTGGAATCAACGGGTTTGTTCCTTTGACATAATTCGCCGCATATAGAATCTGTTCGTGCGACTCAAAAATAGGATGTCCGTTGTGCACTAACAGTGGCAGGATGCCCGCAGGGTTAGCGCGTAAATACCGGGCACTAAGGTTCTCGTAGGACCCAGTCTCAATCAAATCGATATGGTGGCTAACGTAGGGGATCCCAAGCTCGGCCATGCATACTCGAGCCTTTTTTGAACAGAGTGAGAAGTCGTTATGATATAGCTCCCACTCCTCTGTGTGATCGATTGTCAAATCCGCTCGGAAGCCACCCGGCATTGGATGAGTTTTACGCTGCATCTTCTCCCAGAAATACCAACCCAACGGGGCAACCAAAACACACAACGCAATCCACACAGATATCTCCTTCCCGCAATCACCGATCTCACCAGCTAGGCTAGCAGAACCCACAGTTAATTAGTGCTACGCTTTGAACCACATTATTCGTGGAGTTAGTAGGAGTATGGCGTTGCAAGGGACTATCACACTTAGAGTTACAGCTCTCGTCATCGGTGCTCTGGGTTTCGCCATGCTTTGGCAAGGTATTCAACTTGCGACAGTGGGTGGTACTCCTTACTTCGCACTCACCGGTCTGCTCATGACCCTCAGCGCTATCCAGCTTTTTCGTTTAGCGCCGAGCGGCTTCTATATTTACGCCTCGATCGTCCTCCTCACGTTAGCTTGGGCCGTGTATGAAGTCGGAACAGACTTTTGGTTGGTCGGTTCACGTATCTGGATCATCGGCATCATCTCTTTGTGGCTATGTGCACCCGTCAATCGGCGTCCGCTTTGGCCGGATGACTTCAAGCCAGTTCTAGGTGATCGGTTCGTACAGGTTTGTGCAGTAGCTACTATCGGCGTGCTCGCTGCTATGACCATAAATCTCTTGAATCAACCAATAATGTCACTGACAGACCAAACCTACGGTCCCGCGCAAAACGAAGAGAGTTGGTCTGCTTACGGCGGTAACAGTGCTGGGACGAGATACGCACCGCACGATCAAATCAATCTCGACAACGTCGATCAACTAGAAAAGGTTTGGGAAGCAGAGACTGATCGGCCAGGACGTTTCAGTGCCACCCCGATTCAGGTAGGTGACGGCATCTATCTTTGCACTTCACAAAATGTTGTTATCGCACTCGACGCAGACAGTGGCGACGAGCGTTGGCGTTTCGACCCAGAAAATGAAACTCCGCCATGGGGCATTTTCGGCAACTGCAGAGGAGTTACTCACTATCGCCTTCCCGAGCAGGAAACGGGCGAACTTTGCGCAGAACGCATATTTACAGCGACGACCGATGCTCGAATGATCGCGATTGACAAAGAGACCGGCCAAGTGTGTCCAGACTTCGGTGAAGAAGGCCAAATATCACTCCTCGCGGGGATGGGGGAAGTCGAGCCATTTTTCTATATGGTGACATCAGCGCCAACTATGGCTAGCGGCGCAGTTGTCGTTGGTGGCTTTGTTTTGGACAACCAAGAAACCGAAGAACCGTCGGGGGTAGTCCGGGGCTACGATCCTCGCACAGGTGCGCTTCTGTGGGCTTGGGATATTGGCCGTGAAGGCCAAACCGACATACCACCAGAAGGTGGCTACTATACACGCGGCACTCCAAATGTGTGGAGTCTCATGTCAGCGGACGACGAGCTAGGACTCGTCTACGTGCCCACTGGTAACGCCACGCCCGATTACTTTGGTGGGCATCGCACGGAGATAATGGAGAAGTTCGCGAGCTCTATCGTTGCGATCGATGCCAAAACCGGACTTACCCGGTGGCACTTTCAAACTGCTCACCATGATATCTGGGACTATGACGTACCGTCTCAACCAACCCTTGTAGATCTGACCATCGACGGGGACCGGCGTAAGACCGTCATTGTCCCAACTAAGCGTGGTGAGATTTTCGTCCTTGATCGCGAGACTGGGGAACTCGTAACAGAAGTTACAGAGTTACCTGTACCCGGCACCGATCTCGCGAGCGAACGTACCAGCCCTACGCAACCCTTCTCAACAGGCATGCCTTCGTTTGCGCATGAAAACGTTGGCGAAACAGACATGTTCGGCTTCACTCCGTTCGATCAAATGTCATGCAGAATCGCTTTCAAGGGACCGCGCTGGGAAGGCACCATGACGCCGCCCTCCGTCGGCGGCACCATGCTCTATCCAGGTCCAGGTGGAGGTATGAATTGGGGCAGCGTTGCGGTTGATGAAGAACGTCAGCTAATGGTCGTTAACAATACCCACCTCCCATTCACCATCCACATGATTCCTAGGGAAGAGGATCGTCCCAGCTCTGAGGGTGGCTTTGCCACCGGCTACGGCATTGGTGGACCACAACGGGGAACTCCGTTCGCTGCACGAGTGAACTTATTCTCCTCGCCTCTTGGTATCCCGTGCATGAAACCGCCGTTTGGCGAAATAGCGGTCGTTGACCTCACTACCCAAGAAGTGGTTTGGCGGCGTGGCATGGGCTTTTGGAACCTAGGATTTTTCTATTCCGCCGGGTCGATCATCACGAAAGGCGGTTTGATATTTAATGCGGGTATTATGGGCGGACAGGCGCGTGCGATCGATGTCGAAACGGGTGAAGAAGTTTGGACAGACTCGATCGGTTCTTCTTCCGACGCAACACCGATGACCTATGTCAGCCCAACGACTGGACGCCAATACTTACTTGTCACCATCCCGGGTGTAGGCCGACCCCAAGCACCCTCTGGCCATGATGTATCACAAGAAGCGCCACCCAAGATACAAGGTGGCAAGATAATCGCCTACGCGCTACCCAATTAGCCTCGGCAAAGTAAGCATCGTCGTAGCCAACAAGCGGCCGGCTTCGTCTACCGGTCGCCGCGTCTACCGGTCGCTGCGTCCAGACAACATCGTTCGCGGCAAATTCCTCCATTGGTAAACCCATAGCGACCCGATACATCCTCACGATCATCGGGTATCAATGCGTGTATCCGGACAACGGGTTTGCCTTAAACCCCGTATTTTGCCAACACCGTGCTTGGGTGGCCGAGGTTATCAATGGCGAGCTCTTCAAGATGACTGACCGAGATACTTTCATCACCCACCACAAGTGCCCGCACAATGGCATCCAGCGACCCACCCACTTGAGACAACTCTTGATGCAGTTCATGGAATAGTAGAACGGCCGCAGCCGTATTGGCGCCTTTGGACGGGCTCGATAACACACCGTTATCCTTTTCAACCCAAGCTTGCAGTTTCGCCAAGCTCGAAGCATATCGCTCATCACTCATACCGCCACTCCGGCGCAGCAACTCGAGGCTGTAAAACTCCGATAAACCTTCGACAATCCAATCTGATCCTTTCTCCGCTGAATGAAGACCGCCGACATGCATCAGCTCATGTAACAGCGTTGATGTGCCATTGCCACTCACAAGCGGGCGGTCCTCATGCAAGTAGAGCGAGTTTGGCGCGGACAACGCGCCTCGCCACATACTCAGATCCTTGCCAGCGCGCGCGACTAAGACTTGAGTCGGGAAACGGGGTAAAAGATCGGATACCTGAGGGAACGTCCACCGTAAGAAGGTAAGCAGATCCAAATGTCGCGCACCCGATCCACTCAGACTACTCACGACAATCGTGTGTTCGCCTATCGTCTCTCTTCTCGTAGCGAGCTTGCCGGCGACAAGCCACCCAACGGGTCGATTGAAATTCCTTTCCGTATCGGGAAGGGGATGTGTTCCAAGGATGAGTCCATACCCAGTCTCAAAAGACCACCTTTCTGGTCCGCTTAAACTCAACGATGAATTACTCTTCGCACCTCGCAGACTGCGCACGCGAGCGCGTGGAAATAGACTGTCTAGCCGCAACATCGCGCCGTCCGCACTCCTCCTCGCGTCGAACAAATCCCCTTTCGGACTGTCGATGACATGATCAAAGACGATCGTTCCACCATCTTCAGGCGGAGACCAAACAATTCGATCATCGGTGCGTTCTAGCTCACCCTCGTAGTCAACCAGGCGATAGGCTGATTGCTCGGCTACAAAATCGATGACCCGAACGACCTCTCGAGTCTGAGTGATAGAAATGGAGATACGTGCGTTAGGTGCAGCTGCCGCGAAATCGGCGTGGAAATGTACGTTGTAACGCGTTGCCACCTCTTCCTTGGACATACATGTGGAAGAGAACAACACCAAACTCGCCGCTAGTACCACAGCAGCAATGAACCGACTAGCACTAATCATGGTATCGGTGCTATTGACTAACCTCTGCATGCAGAGCCCGAACAACTTCCTCTAGGTGCAGGTGGTAGTCACTCCCAACGGCGGTCGGCGCGTTACTGTGCGCGGCGATCACAACCTTACTTTTGTTGTCCACGAAAATCTGTTGTCCAAAAATCCCGCGGGCACGATAAGAACCCGTTTCATCCAACCACCACAGATAGCCGTATCCAACAAATCCTTCCGAAGGTGTAGTTGACTCGGCCATCCACCCATCGGGCAGAACTTTGCTTCCATCCGGCAGTACGCCATCACTCATGGCAAAAATTCCTATGCGCGCGTAGTCGCGCAAAGTCGCACTGATGCAGCAACCCCCCGTCTCGCCACCCGCAACACTACCGAGCAGCCAAGTCGCATCGCTTTCCATACCAAAGGGCTGCCAAATCTTGTGCACCAAGTAGGTGGTCGCGTTGTTGCCAATGGCTGCGCGGAGAATTTCGCCCACTAGATTGGTTTCGCCAGTGTTGTAGTTAAATTTAGTCCCGGCAGGCTCTTCTCTCGACAGATTCGCGAGATATTTCACGAGCGCTATACCGTTTGCGCTCCCCGCATGAGCGACATCTGAATTCGTGTCTGCATAATCTTCGTTCCAGGTGACCCCGGAAGCCATCTGCAACACATTCTTGATGGTTGTGTCTGCATATGCTGTACCTCGAAATCGCGACACATAATTCGTCACGGGTTCATCAACGCTTTGGATGTAGCCATCTTTAATTGCGGCACCTATGAGCATCGAGGTCACTGACTTCGAGACTGAGAAAGACACCCATCGTGTGTTCCGGTCATGTCCTTCGGTGTAATACTCAAGAAGGACATCGCCATCTTGCCAGACGAGCAAGCCGCGAGACTCGCGCATATTTAGAAAGTCACTAAAACCATATTCTTTGCCATCCAACATATAGGTTAAGGATGAAAAATCTCGCGGCGCATCATGCAACGGAAAGACATTCTCGCCAGCCGTAATCTCCCGTACAGGATAGCCGTCGCTTATCTCTCGGAATGCTAGGTCCCGTTCGTCTTGAGAGGCAAACAACAACGAACCTGGTGTGGGCGTGTCAGTTTCGGACGTGTCACTCGCAGCCATCACACTACAAGCAAATACGCTCACGGCTAACAATCCCAGGCTCTTTCTTAGACGCAACGCATGTGTCATTAGCACTATCTCCTTGGAATGGGTGGGCCTGCTTATGTAGTCGGTCCAACAATAGTATCGGGCACCCAATTACCATGAAAACCATACGGAACTCGTGAAGGTATATGAACCTGGGCGATCGCTGGACGCGACATATCTTGGGCATCCAAGATCACCAATTCGCTTGTATCCTTACCGGCATCGTAGACGAAGGTCATTAGGTAACCGTCATCTTCTGCAGTACTGCCCTCTTTGGGAATAAAGACGGGTTCTGCTGAGTGGCGACCGGCACCCATATCGTGTTGTGTCGCCTGACCCGTGCGTAAATCATGTTTATAGATGCCCGGGAAAGTGTTGTTCGCCGACGCCACGGTATAGCCATACTGGTAGGGCTGACCATTCAGATCAGGGTGACATCTCGGAAACTCCTGCGGACGTTCATCTATCGTTTCTTCCTTCACCACGTTCGCGCCGACTTCATCCCGTGGGTTGATGGTCCAGCGATCGAGTCGTGGCTGACTATCGCCAAAAGGTCCATACACATCACTTTCAAACATCCTGTCATAACGAACAATGTCGATCACCACATTGCCAGCTGCGTCTTCGTAGGCGTTCATCGGGTGGTAGGCATAGTTTTGCGTGATGCCGCGCCAGATTATATCCTCTGCGCTACCGCCCCGCGGCAACAAGCCGACACGTGGTTCGTATTCGTTGTCCCATCGGAATGGGAAGCTTGCGCCCGTACCTAGCGCTACGAAGCTAAGTGTTACAGGTAGGTCAAAAATCACCGCATAGTTTTCGGTCAAACTCATGTCGTGAATCATAGGCATGCCTGGTAGTGGAATCTCCGTTTCGTCTGCCCATTCACCGTTCGCATCGACCACGACATAACGAACGTGGTCTCTCAAATTAGCCCAGTCGTAACACATCGCATGGAGCTCACCCGTCCTCGGATCGTACTTAGGGTGCGCTGTGTAACCTGTACCGATAGATGTATTGTCGCCTACGGAGTCAAGCACGTAGCTCATGTCTTGCGTCATACCGCCCGACTCTACGATCGCCATAGTGCGACCCGCATGACCTATCACATTTGTGTTAGGTGAGGCGCCGCCGACGTACCGATTTCGATACCACTCGGCTTTGCCATCGCGCAAACGCATGCCATGGACCATGCCGCGACCGACAAACCAGTGATGATCGCTCGGATCAGCACCAACTGGATTCGGTCCATTGCGTAGGAAGCGCCCTTCCAGCTCTGCCGGGATCGTGCCAGTCACCTGCAGGTCCGTGTGTGTGAACTCACCATCCACAGGGGCATAGTTTCCGAGTAGATACGGATTCGACTCACCCCCGCCCTGGGAGCAACCGGCTGCGAAAAGAGGCAGCATCGGTAATCCAAGGCTTCCTACGAGAAGGTTTCTTCGCTTAACCATGCACCACTCCAAAATCTGGTTATAAGGGAATTGAGTATCAGCAAAGCCTACCGCGAAGACAAGCTCGCTGTGGTAACTTGCGCTCCATGACATTCAACCTAAAACCCCAGACTCCGGCGGGCGAAAAGTTCCTCTCCGCTAGCCAAAAACTAATCCCTCAGTTACGCAAGCTTGCAGACGATGCGGATCGCAGTGCAACCATGCCGGAGGAAAGCTTTCGCGCACTACAGAGCTCTGGCATAGCCGCAGCATTTGTACCTGAAGACCTCGGTGGTTGGGGACTCAGGTCCATCTATGATTGGATGCTCGGCATTCGGGCTCTCGCTCATGGTGACGGTTCAGTCGCGATCGCAATTAATATGCATCTGGCTGTATCGCGCGGTATGGCCACCGCCTTCCATCAATCTGGTGGTAAGCAAGATTCAGCTTCAGCGCGACCCCTGACCGCAATTGCCACGGGGGATATGCTCATTTGCGCAACCGCGACCGAAGCAGGAACGGACAATCTACATCCGCGAACCGAAGCGACACGCACTGATGACGGTTGGGAAATCAACGGCAAAAAGATGTTCGTCACTATGTCTCCTATCGCCACACACCTCGCGATGAATTTGCGTATGCGTGACGAAGAAGGTGACCACCTGGCAACCACAATGATGCCCATCGACACCCCAGGACTCTTACCGCAGGGAGATTGGGATGCACTGGGCATGCGCGGCTCTGGCAGCCAGTCAGTGAAGTTCGACAAGGTTAAGGCGGGCGCCCATGCCGTCAGATCCATTGGACCTTGGGGTGAATGGAGCACAAATGTGCTGATCAACCGAACGCTCGGCAATCTGACGTTGGTCGCCGCCTTCCTAGGCATCGCCGAACACGCCCACGAAATCGTCCTCCAATCTGTCAAAACCCAAGAACGAAACAACACACCCGTACGATTGAATCCGGGCGTACAGCAAACCGTTGGCGAAATGGAGATCGAACTCACCCAGTGTCGTGGGGCATTAGCGCAAGCTGGGATCGGTGTCGACGACTGGCTAGCAAATGCCATTCCAAACCCACCTTCGATTGAGTCCGCGCACGAACTGATGCAGTCCTACCAGGCTGCCAAATGGATAGTTAATCGTGGCGCAATCAGCATTGTCGATCGGGCACTTGATCTATCTGGAGGCGCAGGATTCATGAACAAACATCCACTCTCTCGCCTATACAGAGATGTCCGGGCAGGTCCGTTCATGCAACCTCACGCAGCCGTCGATATAAGGAGTTATGTTGGCCAGGTTGCTCTGGGCGAGTACCCAAATTCCTAAGGACATTATGTTAGAAAACGCCAGATACATCAGCCTTCGCACTTTTCGACGTTCCGGGGTCGCCGTCGATACCCCGGTTTGGGCCGCCCCACTGGAAGGTGCGTTCGTCGTCTTTAGTGCGGGGCAAGCCGGTAAAGTGAAACGCTTACGCAATAGTGAGCAGGCACAAATCGCGCCATGCGATGCTCGTGGCAATCTACTCGGTGATTGGTCAGATGCGCGGGCAGAGTTATTTTCCGACTCCGTCACAGTAGACAAAGCGCTCGCAGCACTACGACAAAAGTACGGCTGGCAGATGCTCCTTGCGGATTGGGGCGCAAAGCTCACCGGCAAATTCAATAAACGTACCTACATCCGCATCGAATCAACGTAGTAGATATTGAGCTAACTCAAGGCTTGGGGTGGGCATACATCCATTCAACAATCTGTCGATTAAAGTCGTCTTGAAACGGCGGGACGTGGCGTCCACCTTCGATAGTCCAAAGCTCAACACGACCATCAGCCCATGAGCGCACGTTGGTTTCATCACCTTCGAGTTGCTTATCCAGGTCACGTCGGCTCGTTTGTTCGTCTGGCGTTGCATCAGCAAAGGCGTAGTAAGCCCAGTGTCTTAAACCCGCGACAGCGCCCGGGTACGGCACCCCGAAGATGTGACCCCCTGCATAAAAGTTAACCTGATCTGCATTTCCGTGAATGTGCAAGATATTCACTGGGGAGATCGGCTTAGGCTTGACCAAGGCCGTGGGCGCCGCGCCGTTGAGGGCGACTATGGCTGCAACAGTTTCGGGATAGTCATGCGCCATTCTATGCACCATAAACCCACCGTTGGAATGTCCGGACATAAAGATCCGCTTTGGGTCTACCTCATACCTATGCTGCAAGGCTTCTATTAGAGTTTTGAGATATGCCGCATCGTTGACAGTCGAGCCCTGGAAGTTGCAGCAATTCTCTCCTGTATTCCAAAAGCGGTTCTTATCACCACCTTTCTCGACCGTGCCATCGGGTGCAACAAAGATAAAGCCAAATTCGTCAGCCAAAGCGCCGAGTTTGAAATACGATTCTTGTTGCGCGCCACTCGATGTGTAGCCATGAATGAGTACTATCAATGGCACCGGCTGGCTACCATCGTAGCCAGTGGGAACGACGACGGGTATCTCGCCCCTGCCAATATCGATCGTTTCAGCCTGAACACCTAGACATAGAACCAACCCAAATATAAAACCCAATCTTCGCATCTCGCTCCCCTCTTAGTATCTGGAACACACGTTATCTGGAACACCTAATCACGCGCTAACCGATTAGACACCTACCCAATCCACAAACATGCAGACCTAATTATCTTGGCTAGACTAATAGCATGGATAACCGTGGCTTCACAATCGTCGAACTCGTGGTCGTGATTCTGCTCTTAGGCATTATCGCAACTGTGGCTCTCCCACGTTTCATAGACGCAACGGACGAGGCGCGTCTGAGCGTAGCTCAGCACACAACAGGTGCCTTTGTTGAGGCGCTCAATAATGTGCGCTCTGAGTGGTTTGCCAAAGGTAAACCCACAAACTTAACCGTGGACGCAAAAAACCTCACTTTCGTTAACGACTGGCCACACCCGACCACGTTGACCACCGCAAATTGCATGGACCTTTGGGACACTGCCTTTCGCGCTGGTGAACCGATACAGCCCTACGTGGCGAACCAACCGGCACCTGCCTGGTCAGCGATCGGTTTTACTAGCGCCTGCATCTACGTGTACCACGAAGGGCAAACTTATGGCGCGGCCAACCTGCTACCCTTCTTTCTATACCAACCTCGTAACGGCTCGATCTGGGTACAGCGTTACAACATGAGCTGAACACTATTCTTAACGGGCGCGGTATTCGACTAATTGGCGTAGGAAAGGGGCCCACGCAAGACTTGTTCCGTTCTCCTTGATCGCTGAACTCAAGGCACGAACAACCTCGACATACTTATCTTCCTCGACAACGTTACGCGTCTCGTCAGGGTCGATCTCGAGGTCATAAAGGACCTTTGCGTGTAAATCACCCTGTTCACTACGCCACTCTGTGTACCTGTATTGAGCGGTCCGAACAGATTCTCCGTCGATCCACCGAGCGAAACTCATATCTTTGCCTGTCACTACCGCTAACTGATCAACCCCGTCTAGCTTTTCTACAGAAGGCAGACCAGCAGCGGCGACAAGAGTTGGGAAGATATCCAGTGTGTCCGCCAGCCCTTCGCGCACAGCGGGATTCTCCCCTGGGATCTGCAACAACATCGGGATGCGCAGTGTTACATCAAACAAGCTGTGCTTCGTCCAAAGCGTATGCTCGCCGAGATTCCAGCCATGATCACTAACAAGCAAAACAACCGGTGCTTCCTCTAACGCCTGGACTGCCACCATAATTTTACCAACCAGAGCATCGATGTAGCTCACAGACGCGTAATACGCATGCTTTAGCTCTTTCGCTTGTGAATCCGGCAGTAATCCTTGGGACGGAATACCGGCGTACTGACGTCGCAGCTCTCCAGAATTGTGCAGACCAAGGAATGGGAAGCCTGCAGAGTTCGCAAAGGTGCTCGCGAGTTCGAATTCTTCACGCTCATAGAGCGCCCAGTACTTTTCCGGCGCTGTAAAAGGCAAGTGCGGCTTCCGCAATCCAACAGCCAGGAAGTACGGTTGCTGACCTTGGCTCAATCTAACCAAGTTACGCACGGCTTCCGCAGCGACAGCTGCCATCAGGGTAGGCACTATCTTCTACAGACAATCTTTCCGTTGCTGGTCCGAGCTTGTCAGTAAGCGGCCTGATATAGGCTTTTTGTAAGTCTTCATGTCGTTCTACTCTCGGCACGGGACTATGCCAACGACCTTCAGGATTCCAAAGACCCGCGCTCCATGCCCCAAAGCTGTCATCAGAGACATCGAAGATCTTACCTACGCCACGCGTGACATAGCCGTTTTGGCGAAAGTAGTCTGGCAGACTCACGGCATCTGGTACGTCTTCATCCAATCGAGAGTTGAAGGTGAGGAAGCGTTGCGTGCTCGGTTTGAGACCACCGAGCATCGCCGCGCGTGAGGCTCCACAGACAGGTACCACCGCGAACGCTTGATTGAAGACGATGCTCGCCTCGGCCAGGGCATCGATATTCGGTGTTTGCGCTAGCTTGTCTCCATAGACGCCAAGGGTCGGACGTAAGTCATCTACAATGATCAGCACAACGCTCTGGCCTGCGTGAGTGTTGGAGATCGAAACCCCAAACAAAACACAGGCGAGCCACTTGATGCGAGCAATGCTCATTGTCGCTAACCGAGAACAAGCTCCGCGAATGTGCGTAGCTGCGCAAGGTTCTGGGTTGAAACAAGTAAAGAAGTGACAGGCGACTCCTGCCAAGGTTGCGCCTGTCTTTTATACGCTCAACGGATCCGACTAATGAGATTTCGTCAGCCAATTCCGTTGGGACCGCAGCTGCCGCTTCATCTTTCTTTCCCGCCAGAAAAAGGTCTTGAATCTCTTCTGCGGCTTCCGCGAAACCCATCCGCTGAACCAACTCGTTATGAAAGTTACGTGACTTGGCACCCATGCCGCCGATATACAGCGCCAAGTTTCGCTTAAGTGGTTCGAGCGCTTTCTCAACATCGTCGTTGATAATGACACTAACGCCACACATGATTTCAAAGCCTGGTTTGGCGTGCGCTATTTGATCCGCATAAACCTCTTGGCGGTAAGGGGAGTAGTACAGTGGTAACCACCCGTCTGCAATTTCTGCAGTCATAGCAACATTCTTCGGTCCTTCCGCGCCAAGGAATATGGGTAGCTCGTCGCGGTATGGGTGAGTAATCGACTTCAGGGGTTTGCCCAGCCCCCAAGCGCCGTCACCTGTATAGGGCAGCGGATAATGCTCACCAGCACTAACAACGGGTTGGTCGCGACGCAACACCTGACGAATGATGTCGACATATTCGCGGGTTCGTGACAGCGGCTTGCCAAAAGGCTGGCCATACCAACCCTCAACGACCTGGGGTCCCGATACGCCCAGACCCAGAATCATTCGACCGCCGGACAAGTGATCTAACGTCAAGGCTGCCATGGCTGTCGCAGTCGGTGCGCGCGCCGACAGTTGAGCGATGCCCGTCCCTAGGCGTATCTTTTCTGTATGCGCGCCGATCCATGCAAGCGGCGTGAACACATCTGAACCCCAAGCTTCTGCAGTAAAAAGTGCATCGTAGCCAAGCTTCTCCGCCTCTTGAGCAATTTCTACCATCTGTGGATTGGGACCTGCACCCCAATAGCCAGTCTGTAACCCTAGCTGCAAATTAGTCATTCCCCGCCACCTTCTCTATCTCGATTGTTTCCCTTATCGTACCAACAAATACCATCACAGCGAGAAGCCATGCCCGCGCAGAAGTTAGGCCCTGATGAGTTGAGCCGCATCCGTCAACCTGTGGAAGATGCTTGGACGCTGCTGCCGAAGGGATACACCGACCCCACGATCTTCGCTGTTGAAGACACACACACATTTGCTATTTGGTCCGCCAAGGACGTCCGAGCTTGCTCGAGAAATCCATCTGGCAGCTCAACCAACTTTGGAGTGATCGCCTTGGGCTTGAGTAAATTCGGGTTCGTTAAAGAAGCTCTTCCGCTAGAAAGCGAAGAGTCTCTACATCCTGTACAGAGACCAACAATGAAGTAACCGGACTTTTTTCCCAATCCTGAAGCCGTTCTCGAATGCGGTCTTTCGATCCAGATAGTGAAATTTCGTCGGCAAACTCATCAGGCACCGCCTCAAAAGCTCGCATGCGTTCCCCAGACATGAAGAGATTTTGAATTTCTTCAGCCGCATCCGCGAAACCCAGTCGCGCGATGTGATTCTTGTGCAGATTGTAGGATTTGGCACCCATACCACCGGCATAAAAGCCCACCTGCTGCTTGATTGGTGCGAGAGCGGCTTCGAGATCATCGTTCACACTAACCGTTATCGTGGCGGCTATTTCAAACGAGGCATCTGCTTTAGAGAGCGGCACCTCATAAACTTCCATCCGGTAAGGTGAGATGAACATCGGTACCCACCCCTGACAAAGCTCCGCACCGAGCGCGACATTCTTCGGTCCTTCCGCGCCGAGATAAATTGGAATCTCTCGACGGTAGGGGTGCGTTATCAAACGCAAGGGTTTGCCAAGCCCAGTCCCGCCATCAAGTGGTAGCTGAAAGTACTCACCCTCAAAATCAACGGGACCTTCCCGTGCAATCATCTTTCGAAACAGAGAGATCCACTCTCGCGTTCGCGCAAGCGGTTTGCCATACGGCTGACCGTACCAACCCTCAACAACCTGAGGGCCCGAGACGCCAATCCCCAGTATGAGACGGCCCTCAGAAAAGAGGTCCAATGTCGTCGCTGTCATCGCCGCGTTCGCCGGTGTACGGGCAGAGAGCTGCATGATGGAAGTGCCTAGTTTCAAACGCGTAGTCTGCGACCCAATCCAGGTCAGCGGTGTGAAACAGTCCGATCCATAGATCTCACCAAACCAAACCGAATCGTAACCGAGACGCTCTGCTTCTAACGCAAGCTCTACCTGTTTTTTCGGATCAGAAACAACGCCAAGCATCAACCCTAGCTTCATGACTCTCCCCTCTATCGTTTCAGCGCAGCCAGCGTTTCGGCGTGGCCCGCTCTGGTGATGTTGTAGAAACGTATCGCTAGTATGGATGCAAGCGATAGAACGATGACACCCGGCCCCGTAAACCAACCAAAACGAGCGAGCGCTTCTGGCGCCACATCCGCTGGTGCTGTACCAGGCGTGATCCCTGACAGATCGATAATCACCCCAGCTACGATGGGTCCAATCCCGCCAACCGCCTTACCGGCAAATGATGCCGCAGCATAGTAAATGCCTTCTTGTCTCGTGCCGTGCAAACGTTCGTGTTCATCCGTCAAATCAGCCAAGAGCGATCCAATCATGGGAATGGCGACACCGAGTCCGATAGCCGATATACAACCACAAACAATATAGAGCGGCGCGACAATTGGATGCTCATTGTCCGGTAGGACCCCTACAAGCCTCGCCATGATGACAGCACTCGTCCAGATGGCGTACCAAGCAGACCCAAAGATAAATAGCGTCCGTTTTTCTCTGACAATTTCACTCAATGGCCGGCTAGCAAGGCTACCGAGCACAATACCTGTAATCGCCCCAGCAAAAAGCAGCGTGACTTGTGTAGCACTTAGCTCAAAAAAGTATGTAGCTAGATAAAGGTGTAGGGCCTGTACCATGCCCTGATTCACACCAAAAATTACACTTGCGGCCACTAATGCGCCAAATGCGGGAATTCGAAAGGCGGTAACGACGTCTTGTAACGCAGCTAGAAGTAGTTGTGGCCGGGCGACGTTACTGGGACCTGGCAGCCTTTCGATCTGATCGTGGGTGCCAGCCCCGGCTAGCCATACACCGATGAGCATCAGAGGCACACAGGCAAGCGCAAACGGTGGGTATGCGGCTGGATTTAACTGTCCATTGTCATACTCAGAAGTTGCGGCGAAGAAGATCAAGTTACCACCGATCAATACAGCAAACATGCCGAATAGCTGAAACACGTTACGCAGCGCAGCGAGCATCGTCCGTTCGTCATAGTCGTAAGTAAGCTCCGCGCCCATAGATAAAAATGGCACGTGATAGAAGGTCATCGTCGTCCGCGTGAGCACAGCAAATATCGTCAGCCAGATGAATAGACCGGTCTCTGACAGTCCATCGGGTGGCACAAATAAGCCGAAAAAACATAAAGAAAACGGCAACGCCGCAGCATATATGTAGGGGTGGCGGCGTCCCCATCGTGTCCGTGTAAAGTCAGACAAAGAACCGACAAGTGGATCACTCACCGCGTCGAATAACAGGGCAACAAAAAGCGCCATGCCCGCCAACGTCCCTGACAGACCTAATACTTGGTTGTAGTAGAACAGTAAAAAGAAGCCAAACGCAGCGGTCTTCACACCTTCCGGAAGTTGACCTAGCCCATACATTAGCCGAATTCGCCAAGAGAGCTTCATCGGCTTTTCCACGCGTCTTTAGCCATACCTTTAGTCATACATTGTTGCACGTCTCGCACGCCTTTAAAGGCCTGGTCCGGGAACCATTGGCGTCCCGTCCGCAAAGCGACCCATGCGAAATCTGCTCAGGTCATGTTTCGGCGATCGGCCCATAACCATGTCGGCCATAACACTTCCTGCACCAGGACCAATGCCAAAACCGTGACCGCTGAAGCCGGTCGCAAGATATAGGCCTGGGTGTTCAGGGATCTCATCCATGACAGGAACGACGTCTGGCGTCACATCGATCATCCCAGCCCATGCTTCCTCGAAAGGAAGTTCAGCGAGCTTCGGTACTCGTTTAGCCAACCCCTCACGCATCCTGGACAATGCCTTCGGCGAAGGCTCGGGGTTGAGAACACGAGTGTTCTCAAAAGGCGAAACTTCATCATCACGCCACTTCCGAGTGGGCGTCATTCGCTCAACTACGTCACCAGAAAACCGCAGGCGAATGAAACGCACGCTGGCACTCAATGCGGGTAAAAACTTGAAAAAGTGCCGGAAACTGTCTGCGCCAATGAAGTGTTCATTCGTATTGCTCGAGGCGACCGTGTAGCCACCATCATGGCGGCGACGTATTGCGACCTCGCCAAGTGCCACGTTGCCCGGATAGATGTCTGGCGCAGGCGCTGTGCGTGCGACGGTTGCACGAACGGTGAGTTGCGGCAAGTTAATGCCAAGATTGGCGAGAAATAGAGTCGACCAAGCACCGCCTGCACAGACGACCGCCTGAGTTCGAACGCTGCCATGTTCGGTGATCACTCCAGAAATCGAGCCGTTTTGGGTTTCAACCGATCGCACGGCACAAGACTCGCGAATAAAGCCACCGAGCGTGCGTAAGTTTCTGGCTAATGCAGGAACCGCTTTAAACGGTTCCGCGCGCCCATCACTCGGAGTATACATCGCACCGCGCCACTGCCCCGGCTTATCTCGCACAAGCTCATCAACCTCTGTTCCGGAGAGCATGCGAGTATCGAGTTGGTGTTGTGTGGCGGTCTGCATCCACTTCTCATATTCCTCAAGTTGGGAATCGTTCTCCGCAGCGTACATAACACCTTGGCGAGTGAAGCCGATATCTTCGTCTAGTTCTTTAGCAAAGCGTTCCCAGTGATTGATGCTATCAGTCACAATCGGCAGCTCCGCTGCGTCTCTCCCTTGCTGACGTATCCACCCCCAGTTGCGACTGGACTGTTCACCCGCGACTCGGCCTTTATCACAAACAAGGACAGAAACGCCTTGTTTAGCTAGGAACCAAGCCGTCGAAATCCCAATCACACCGCCGCCGATAACGACAACATCAACGGTATCCGGCAAGGGATCGGAGAATGAGCGCGGTGTCGCGTCGCTGTATATCAGAACGGATCCTTAGAGCAACTGAGTCGTCATCATCTTGCAGCGAACCTTTGTTATCAAGCAGTGCTTGGCCTCATTACGACAAGCGCGAGACGTAGCTACCAAAGTTCGCGAGCAATTAACTGACGCTCGTCAACTGATCGGACCCAACTTGCAGCGCTAATCCACGGTGCGGACGTATCACAATATCGATCGACAACCGCTACCCTGGCCGTTACGGTTCCCGCTTAAGTCAGCCCAGTAACTCCGAGGAAGTACCATGTCCGATCAATCAGTTAATTACGATGACGTAAAACAGTACCGGCTGGACCCGGATCGCGAGCAGGAGTTGATCAATTCTGCTGGTGAGTGTGTCTTTATTTGGGCAAACAAAGCAGGTCACCCCATCGGGGTGATAACAGCGTATGTGCCAGTGAAAGGAAAAATTTGGATGACAGCAACCCGTGAACGCGTACGGATCAAGGCCATCGGGAGAGATGGCCGATCATCCTGTGTGTTTACCTCCAAAGGGACGCCTATGGGTGGTGGTAAAACCGTTACGTATAAAGGACATACGATCATTCATGACGATCTGGAAACGAAGCGGTGGTTCTACGAACTTCTAGCCCAAGGTATGGCTGGACGTCCAGACGATGGGAATGAGTTCACGCGCAACCTAAAGCCAGACCTTTTCGTGAAATTTCTAGATACACCTGAACGGGTGGTACTAGAGTTTACTCCCGAGCTATCAATACCCTTCGACGGCGACAAGATGGCAGCTGGAACCGCCGCCGCCTATGCGCAGTTTGCAGCCGAAGAATCTAAGGACTAAGTTATAAGTCGCACGAGAATAGGAAAGCACAATGTCTGAAGCCATAAATATCAAGAGCGAGACGCTCGCAGATGAATTTCAGCGCGACGGTGCCGTACTAATAAAAGATGTGTTAACCACCGACTGGGTAGCTCTCCTCGAAGAAGGCTTGGAAACTGCCCAAGAAAACCCGGATGGCATGTCATTTGGGGTTAACCAGCCGCTGCGTATCGATCAGTTCCCTGCACGCAACAACGAAAGCCTTGCTCGACTAATGTCGGAATCGCCAATCGCAGAAATCGTCGGGAGCGTTCTCGGTGGTCCAGTGCGATTTTACATGGACCAAATGTTCTACAAGCCTGCCGGGATGATCGCACCAAGCGCATGGCATCAAGACACGTGTTACTACAATGTCATCGGTTCCGATCTCGTTCGAGCTTGGGTGTGTGCAGATCCTGTGCCTCGAGATCTCAGTCTTGAGGTTGTACGCGGATCGCATTTGTGGAACGTCACCTATCGACCACCCGTGGGTCAAGATCCCGGTGAGGACCCAGAGCGGGCCGAAGCACTACAAGCTGCAGTGTCTCGAGGTGAGCGATTGATCGGGAAAGAAGCTTTTGAGACATGGACATATTTCGATTCACTAGCGGACGACAGCTTGCCTGTGCTGCCGGATATCGAAGCACAACGCGACAGTTTCGATATCTTGGGCTGGGACTATGAACCAGGCGATGTCATCTTGTTTCACGGCAACATTTTGCATTCAGCTCGAGGCGGCGTGCACCTGCCCCATCCGAGACGAAGCCACGCCTCGCTTTGGGCAGGATCAGACGTCAGATACCTTCATCGACGCAGCCAAGCGATTCCAGATCCCATTGGTCTATATGACCACGAACCGAAGGATGGGCAGCCCTTGAGTGATTTCCCAGACGTGTTCCCGCTGGGATGGGCACCGTCATCTGACAGCTAGGGAGTCACGGCGACTAACCGAGTAAGCTCTGCAGCTTAGCGATCACACCATCGACACCGACGCCGGTGAGGATTTCCTTCGCAGATTCACGCGCATATGGATCGCAATGTTCTGGCGCAGCGCTTTGTCCCGCCCAACTCAACATCGATACATCGTTCACACTATCCCCGATCGCTAGCACTTCATCTCGCGCCACGCCAAACTCTTCAGCCATGATACGAACAGCTTCGCCCTTGCTCGCGTCAGGTGCGTGGATGGCGGTGACTGAGGGGAAATCTAAGAGCGTAATTCGCGGACCATAGCGTGCCTCAAGAAACCGATGCACCTCGCTGCTTCTATCTACGCTACTGATAATGTCTATACCAGTAGCCCGCACACCTGATAGGTGTGGTGCCTCGTTCACCTCCATCTCGACCCGAGAAACATCCGCGAAAAACTCTGCCGCGGGGACGCGCGAAGTGACGAGATACCGTTCATGATCGAACCAAGCTAAAGGCCAAGCGTGCTGAGACGCATAGGTGAACAGGTCCGTGGCAATGGACTCTTCAATCGAGCACCCGTGCCGAAGCGTACCGTCTTTTTCGTGCACCGACGCGCCTTGCTGGCAAATCACAGGTAACTCTATGCCCAGATGTCGGGCGATATAGGCCGTCCCGGGGTACATCCGACCTGTTGCCAACACAACAATAATGCCTGCCTCTTGCAGCCCACCAATGGCCCGCACAAAGCGATCGTCTGGGAGCTCATCGACAGACACCCCCGGTACAAGTAACGTGCCATCGATATCGAGCGCGACCATCTGAACAGTCATGTTACATCCACCTTACTTATCACCTTGTTAGAATAGGTTTGAAATCGAAAATCGTCATCACTAGGACCGGTAGGTCACGTATTCATCCAGGGGCTTGCGACTAATGTTAGGCACTTTGGCGCCCTCCGCTGGATACCCAACCACCAACAACAAATACGGTCGTTCCGTTTTTGGCCGTTCAAGAATCTTGTTCAAAAATCCCATCGGACTCGGCGTGTGGGTGAGGCATGCCAACCCAGCTTTGTGTAACGCGGTGATCAGCATCCCCGTCGCAAGCCCTGTCGACTCCATTGGATAGTAGTGTTTGACCTTGCGCCCGTCAGATAGCTGACCGACAGTTTGAGCAAACACCGCGATCAGCACCGGCGCTGTCTGCAGAAACTCTTTATCAGCATCCGTGCCGAGCGGCGCGAGCGCATCCAACCATTCTTGTGGTGCTCGCCGGGTATAAAATTCCCGCTCCTCTTCCTCGGCTGCGAACCGAATCTCACGTTTCGTTTCAGATCCAGTTACCACAACAAAATGCCACGGCTGCAGGTTAGCACCACTTGGGGCAGTGCCTGCCGCCCGTAAGGCTTTTTCGACGACACCAGGAGGCAACGGCTCGCTGGAAAATTCACGGACGGTACGCCGCGACTGCATCTGTTCGTAAAAGCGTTCTGCTCTCGCTGCCATTTCGCCCTCGGGACGACGCTCGTAGTCGTCGTATGGCACAAACTCTGGCTGCTTCATGTTTACTTCCTATTCACTTTCGCTTTTCGATTCGCTTCCGGTATTTTCGCTTCATCTATCTGAGCCGCTCAGCACGCGAATTGGCAATCAGAGCACGAAAGGGTGTTCACGAATTCCAACGTCACCTGCCTCTGGCTGCAAACAAGCCGCCACGTTATTCTAACCACACCTTTTATCCATTAGTTAGTAAACATGGCAGAACCCGCACAGCCCACCGCAGATGACGCTGTCTTCGTCGACGATCTAGCCAATCAAATCGACCCAGTAGATTGGATCCCAGAGGTCTTGATGCCATCTTGGGAAGTCGTTCAACAGTATCCAATATTGGGTTCGTTGGCAGTTCTGTTATCCGCCTACCTTTTCGCTCTTCTGTCTCGTGCTTTCTTCAGCGTTGTCTTGGTCCGACTGGTTACCAAATCTGAGTGGCACTTAGATGACGTTCTCGTCGATAGCTTGAAACGACCTGTGTTCACAACAATATTATTTTTAGGAATTATTCTCGCTGTTCGTGTCGCGAATCTCACGACAGGGGTTGGCTTTTTTATCAACCTGGCCGCTTCGGTAATTATTGTCAGTTGGATGCTGGCCTTTTTGCGTCTTTCAACAGACGTACTCACGCATCTCTCAAATCACCCAGCCGCTTCGCTCGTCGAACCAAGGACCATCCCTTTATTCGACTTAGTCATCAAACTTATCGCTATCCTGCTGGCCAGTTACACGCTGTTGCTGGTCTGGGGCATCAACCCAGTTGGATGGTTGGCATCGGCAGGCATAGTCGGCATTGCAGTCGGTTTCGCTGCGAAAGACACCTTGGCAAACTTATTTTCTGGCTTGTTTATCCTTGCTGATTCACCTTATCAGATAGGGGACTTTATCAATCTCGATAGCGGCGAACGTGGGGAAATTATCGCCATCGGCATGCGCAGCACGCGCCTGCTTACGCGCAGCGATGTGGAGATTACGGTGCCAAACGCGGTCATCGCTAACGCCAAAATTACTAACGAAAGCGGTGGTCCGACACCTAAGCTTCGTATTGGAATTCCTGTTGGGGTGGCGTACGGGACGAATGCCGATGACGTCGTTGCTCTACTACAAGAGACGGGGCTCGCCCATACTGAAACCTGCTCAGATCCTGAGCCACGCGTGCGCATGCGAGCTTTCGGGGCTTCTAGCCTCGACTTCGAACTCTTGTGTTGGATATTGGATCCCCGCGACCGTGGCCGTATCCGCCACGAACTGCTCCTGGATGTGTACCGTGCTTTCGGCGAGAAAGGTATTGAGATTCCTTATTCCAAGCACGATATCTATATAAAAACCGCTCAAGACGAAGAGTAGCTATTCGTGCTCATTAGAGTCTCCCATCCCTTGGGTTTTTGTCTAGCGGTTGTCGTAAGAATACGGCGGCGACAAGCAAACAGCACAACGGCGGTATACAAGCAAAGGCAGCAGACCGAAAATCGCCAAACACATCGTTAGCGAGCGAAAACAAGACGGGGCCTATGGCGCTAGCAAGCACGGTGATGGAAGTGTTCAGACCACTGATTTCTCCCAGATGGAGGACACCAAACTGACGGACAAACACAAGATTGGATAGTACTCCCCACAGACCACCACCAGTCCCAAAGCCTATGACAAGCATCCAATAGCCCGAGGCTTGATCCAGGGTCGTAAGACCATAGGCGCCTAACAAAAATGCACACAACATAAGAACAAGAAAGGGTTTTAGGCGTGTGTAATCTGATAGTGCGCTCGCCGACAGGTTTACACACACAGAGACAATCGCGGATGGCACAAAGTAAGCAAACGCTTCGGTTCTCGAGCGGCCTACTTCGGCAAATATCGCTGCGATGTGAAAAGTTACCGCAGTACCGAACATCGCGTGCATAGACAGAGCGAGAGAGTACATCCAGAAGACCGGGTTTCTACGCACTTCCGCAAGACCATGTGACCGCGGTAACTCATCAACGGCGAGATCCACCGTGTCAGGCGGCTCTCCATCTACCCTGAGTCCGCAGGCGGAGGGTGAATCACGAACCACAAGTAGTGCAATTGCACCGAAGCCCAAGCCGACGGCCACCGCCATTGCCCAAAGCGCTCCACGCCAACCGAAGGTATCGATTAACAAAGCAAGCACAACCGGTGCAATGGAGAAGCCCAGCGAGACGAAGACTCCTCGTACACCACTAACCAAACCACGTCGCCGCTCGAACCAAACCAAGAGAACGTTTCTAGACGCGCTGGTCAATACACCTTGGCCCGTAAAGCGCACGCCAAAGTAACAAATTGTTATGAGCACAAAGGAAAAGACCGAGATGTCTAGCCCGGATAAAGAGGCGAGCTTGGTGCTCACCCAATCGACCATCCCAATAATCAGCAGCGTAACTGCCAGGCCCAAAGATGCAGCCACAATGAGCAGCCTCGCACCCAACATGTCGTACCAACGCCCTGCCCTGGTCAGAAAGAAGGCACTCCCCATGGTGCCGATGAGATAGGCCGTAGCAAGCTCAGTTCGGGTTAGATGAAACGCCGTTATAAACTCATCAGCGAATACCGCCATACCCATGGTCTGGCCCGGAATACTCATCAAGAATCCGAGCGTCGACACAACGGCAATAACCCAACCGTAGAAGTAGGGCTGTTTTCCAGCCGCAAAGGGCCAGTCTGCTCTCAATTTATTGCCGAGCGAGGTCATACGTCTCCGCGGGCCAGGGCGAGTAAGAGTTGTTTGGTCGGACTGTTTAGTCAGATCTAAAGTATGTAGGCATCACCTGATGCTCGGACGGTGATCTCACTGATTGCAACGCCCCAAGGCTGATCCATCACATAGATTATCTGGTCAGCAAGATGCTCAGGATCGAGGGCATAATACTCAATATGATCAGGATCGGTGTACTCAGCAGGCAGATCTCCCGCCTGATGCGCTTGCATCAGCTGACTGTAGGCTGGTGCATTTTGACCGAGGATGCCAACGATCGCCTCCGGGTTAACAATACCTGCGCCGAGGTTCGTCCCAGGCACACCAGTTGGTTTAACCGTCGTCACCTTTATTTTGCCTTGAGCTTCCATGCGCAATGAGGATGATAGGAAATCGACCGCGGCCTTGGTCGCACCGTACACCCCAGCGCCAACCACCGGAAAATTGCCATAGATCGACGACAGGTTAATAACTTGACCTCTCCCCTGAGCAATCATTTGATCGTAAACCGCAGCGATGCCATGCAATACACCTTTAAAGTTGATATCAACACAGCTTGTCCATGCGTCCATCGCTTTGTCATGATCGCTGTAGAACGCCAACGGCATGACCCCTGCGTTGTTAATCATCACATCGACTCGCCCCCACAACTCAACCGCTTGTTGCACCCCTCTCTTTAAATCGTCGAGCTGGGTAACATCTGCGACCGCGGTGTGCATGCCAGGAAATTCGTTGTCTAAAACTTCTAGGGCATCACGATCTACATCTAAGGCCAACACTTGCGCTCCGCGAGCGACACTTTTTTGCGCGACTAGGCGTCCGAAACCGCTGCCCGCGCCGGTGATAACGATTACTTTGTCTTTGAGGTGATCCATTCAGTTCCTTGGGGTCCCTATGTTAATGGGGAGATTAATGGGGGGGTTAGTGAGGAGGTTAATGAGACCATAAATAAGGTGCTTATTGAGAATCCATCTGCGGTACGCCCTCGGCCAACTCGACCCAATTTTGCTTAGTGCTACACCAAGCATGAAATTGCGGCTCGAAATCAGAGGTGTCATCCATGGTGCCAGACTTTAGAAAGACCGTATCTGGCTGCGAAGGGATCAGAGAATAGATTGGGGAACCACAGGTCCCGCAAAAGTACCGCTCAACTTGATTGCCGCTTAGCGTGTCACCATCCATGTACAGGGTTGGTTCGCCTGTCATAGTGAATTCTGACCTTCGCACGCCGGCCAATGTAGAGAACGCAGAACCCGCTTGTCGCTGACAGTTTTTGCAATGACAAATACCAGTCATAGCCGGTGCGTTTGGAAATTCATACGATACTTGTCCGCAAAGACATCGGCCTGAGTAGCTCACGGTAATTTCTCCCTAAGTTCTATCTTGTAATTATCTTGCAACTATGTGATCTCTTTAACGCGCTCACGGAGTCGGAACTTCTGGATCTTCCCCGTAGAGGTCTTTGGTAATTCTTCAAACACCACCTTACGCGGCACTTTAAAGCCCGCCAGGTGTTCTTTACACCAAGTAATGATTTGTTCCTGATCAAGGTCATCAACCTGGCCGTTCAACTCAACAAACGCGCAGGGCGTTTCGCCCCATTTCTCATCTGCCATAGCTACAACAGCAGCAGCATCTATCCCTGGATGTTTATAAAGCACATCCTCAATTTCAATCGAGGAAATGTTCTCGCCCCCAGAAATGATGATGTCTTTGGATCGGTCCTTGAGTTGAACATAGCCGTCTCCGTGTAAGACAGCCAGATCTCCCGAATGAAACCAACCACCGTCAAACGCCTCTTCGCTCGCTTGCGGATTCTTAAGGTACCCTTTCATGACCACGTTACCTTGAAACATCACCTCCCCGATCGTCTCCCCATCAGCAGGCACTAGCTGCATGGTTTCTGGGTCCCGGACGCTCAAACCTTCAAGAGAGATGTAGCGAACACCTTGGCGTGCTTTCAGCGCGGCTTGGCGCGACCCATCCAGACTATCCCAACTCTGATTCCATTCGTTCACGACCGCGGGACCATAGGATTCAGTCAATCCGTACAAATGCGTGACGTCGAAGCCCGCTTCACTCATGGCAGCTAAGACCGATTCGGGGGGCGGTGCGGCTGCAGTCATGAACGAAACTGCCTGCTGCAACTGGGGACGCTCAGCTTCTGGTGTCGCAAGCAGCGTCGACATCACGATCGGTGCGCCACACAAATGAGTCGCTTTCTGTTCGGCAAGTGCCTTCCACATCGCCTCTTGTCTAACCCAACGTAGGCAAATATGGGTACCGGCAACGACCGACAAGGTCCACGGAAAACACCAACCATTACAGTGAAACATCGGCAGCGTCCACAGATAGGTCGCGTGTTTAGGCATCGCTGCGGTCAGGGCATTCCCTTGTGCCAAGAGGTACGCACCGCGATGGTGATAGACAACACCTTTGGGATTACCAGTGGTACCCGAGGTGTAGTTCAGCGAAATCGCATCCCATTCATCAGTCGGTCTTATCCATTCAAAGTCTGGGTCTCCCAAGGCGAGCAACTGCTCGTATTCCATACTACCCAAGAGCTCACCGGCTTGAGGAAACTCAAGATCGTCATAATCGATAACAAGCGGATCTACGTTAGCGAGCGCCAGCGCCTCTTTCACAGTCGCAGCAAACTCGCGATCAGTGATGAGGACTTTCGTATCTGCATGATCTAGTTGGAAAGCGATAATCGCAGCATCAAGCCGTGTGTTCATTGAATGCAGTACTGCACCTGCCATCGGGACACCATAGTGCGCTTCAAGCATCGCTGGAGTATTGGCCAGCATCGCTGACACCGTATCCCCAGAACCAACCCCCTGGCTCTGAAGTGCAGAAGCCAGCCGCAACGATCTTGTATAAAAATCTCGGTAAACCGTTCGCGAGTTACCGTGGACAATGGCCGTATGCTCAGGAAACACAGCCGCTGCACGTTGCAAAAACCCCAACGGCGTTAACGCTTGATAGTTGGCCTGATTTTTATTGAGGTCGGTGTTGTATTGATTGCTCGTCATCGTTACGTGTCGTTCCTTGCCGTTGGCGTATTGTATGTACTTTCCTGTCTGGCTGCTGCCTCTGGTTGGGTACGCTTTACTCAACGCACGGTGGAGTGCGATAGTTGTTGTCCCCCGATTAGACGATCGATCAATGCAACATCCCAAAGAATTCAGCTTGTTAGAGGACACAACCCGCGAATGCCCGTTCCCCTATTTCAAAAGTATTCGTGACCACCAACCTGTCTATTTCATGCCGGAAATCCAGGCTTGGTACGTTAGTCGCTACGAAGATATACGTTACGTCAAAAAACACCCTGAACTGTTCTCAAGCGATGTCTCACGGGGAGGCGTGGTGAGAAATGTTGCTGAAGACTACAGAACCGAACACGGTTGGAAACGAGTGTCCACATTGCAGCGCACTGACCCACCTGTGCACACGAAATACCGCAAGCTCATCAACAATGCCTTTTCGGTCAAGCGGGTGCGCGGCATGACTGAATACATAGAGACCGCCGTCAACGACTTGATTGACAAGTTTATCAACGAAGGCAAAGCAGATTTCGTCTGGGAATACGCGATCCCTCTACCGTGCACAGTTATCGCGGACCAGCTTGGTGTACCCCGTGACATGATTTGGAAACTTAAAGCCTGGTCAGATGCCATGCTCGCGCCTGGCAGCGGTTTCTCTGACGAAGCCCAGGCGATCGAATCAGCTAAATTGGTTGTCGAAGCCCAGCACTTCTTTGCCGACATTATTGCAGCACGGCGCGAAGAACCGAAGGACGACATTATCACCATACTTGCTCAAGCCGAAGTGATCGACGCTGAAGGCGCTGCACCTAGATCGTTGGATATGTATGAGCTTCAGGATCTCTTAGACCAGCTCTTGACCGGAGGCAATGAAACAACAACCAATGCCTTGGGATCTGCATTGATGTTGTTGTTACAACGTCCCGGTCTCATGGACCAGCTCCGTGACGAACCAGACGCGCTGCGCAATTTGGTCGAGGAAACCCTCCGTTACGAAACACCTGTACTCCACCTTTGGCGCCTCGCCACACAAAAAACACTCATTGGCGGAGTTGAGATTCCGGAAGGCGCGAGTGTCGCGCTTGGCTATGCTTCTGCGAACCGAGATGAAGATGTGTTCGAAAATAGCGAAGAATTTGATCCTTTCCGGAAAAAAGCAGGCGCACATCTGGCCTTTGGCTCAGGTCCCCACCATTGCCCAGGAGCGGCGCTGTCCCGCCAAGAAATCTACTCTACGTTTACGATTCTATTGCATCGGCTCGACAACATTCGAACTCAAGACTCAGACGAAAAATTCCGCCACGTGCCGAATATTTTTCTTCGCGGCCTAGAGAAGTTACCTGTTGAATTCGATATTCGAAACCAAGAGCGCTACTTCCCCAATGCCAGTGTCTACTAATTACCAAACCCTTGAAGTTGAGCAGCACGGCGAACTCCTTGTCATAAAGCAGAACCGGCCCGACAAACTCAATTGTCGCAATAGTCAAATGTACGTGGAACTTATGGCTGCGTTGGCCACGGCGAGCTCAGACGCGAGCGTCGCACTTGTCGTTCTTACCGGGGTGGGCAAATTTTTCTCTGCCGGGATGGATTTCGCAAACGACCCAGCGATCGCCTACACGGTACAAAGTTGGGATGACGCAACTACGGTCCGAATTAAAGAGAACTTACCGGAGCGACAGCCGGACGACGTCACCACATGGCTACCCGTAAAATTCATAGAAGCATTTATTAATTTCGACAAACCGTTGGTCGGCGCAGTCAATGGTCCTGCTATCGGTGAGGGTTTTACCTCACTCTTGCACTGCGATGTCATTTACTGCAGCGAGACTGCCTACTTCTGGGGTCCTTTCGCGCGAGCGGGTGTCGCGCCCGAGTTCTGCAGTACACAGCTACTAGAGGCTCGTCTAGGTAAAAGTCTTGCCGCAGCTACGATGTATTTAGCCCGTCGAATTAGTGCACAAGAAGCGAAGAACGTTGGGTTTGTGGTGGACATCTTACCGGCGTCGGCAACGTTCTTAACCGACGTTGTCGAACTCCTGCAAGAAGGACTAGCTCTCACTGGCCCACCGGAACTACGCGCCAGCACCCTTTCAGGATTCAAGCATCTTGCAAACTCCAACCTTGCGAAGCAGAACTTGATTGCTCAATGTCATGCAGAGTTTAATCTGATCCGAGAGCGAGCAGTCAGTGGCGAAACCAAGGCCGTGCAGACCTATTATCAGAGCGAACTGCCGTCTTAAAACCTTAGACCGATCGTGATCGCTCCACCTTCAGGTAGAGCTTCGTAAGACACAGCCACGCGATCAGGCGAAAAGAACGCATTACGCACAAATTGCGTCGTAAAATGGCCGAACGCGAAGCCAAACAACACATCACTCGGATGGTGTTTACCCGCTTCAACACGCGCCCAAGCCCCCGCTGTAGCGATACCATAATTTGTCAGGGTCCCAGCCATACGTACGCCGTTCGGTAATCGCAAGTTGGCCAAATTGCGGTTAGTTAGGTAGGACAAGCCACCCAATCTGGTGCCATGTCCCGACGGGAAACTCTCATGGTTGTCCATACCCGGGCGCTCACGACCGACTGCTGTCTTTAAACCGCTGGTTAGGACGTGTGCAGAAGCAATCGACACAACGTCTTTTCCAAACTTGAGTCCTTTGTCGGCAACGCTCGTGTCTCGGTCCGCCAGAGCGGTCAACAAATAGAAGCCTGCACTTAAGTCGCGCAGATCATCGCTCGATCCTTGTGGGTCGCTGAACAGGCGCTGATGTTCACGAGCATCTTCCGCGATCTTGTTATCAAGATTACCAACAGTAACAGCTGCCGCAGCGAGGGTCGGTATCCAAACGTTCGGATCTTTTGCCGCTGTGACTGCAGCTAGTCTTATGTTCTTTAGAGGCGGGAAGAAACCGTCAGATCGAGTCGCGCAACCGCCTGCTAGAAAAACTACAGTTAGGACAAAACCAAGAATTTTACTGACACGATACACAACGCTATCCGCTCAATTTGAGAAGCGGAACTCTATCTTGATCTCGCATAGACCCAAAGGCATTTTTACTCACTAATCAGGCTCAGCGTCAACGACACCAGCGTCATCGCGGCTGTTAGACTAGCGAGAATCACAAATTTGGAGAGCTTGGCTTACAAATGGCAGAACTAAAACGAAAACGCTGCGTTGTGGTCATGTACGACACGCTATGTCGACACTTTATGCCAAGTTATGGCAATGAATGGATAAAAGCCCCTAACTTCGAACGCCTCGCGAAACAGAGCGTGCAGTTCCAAAACTTCTACGTGGGGTCGATGCCATGCATGCCTGCCCGCAGAGAAATGCACACCGACCGATACAATTTCTTGCATCGTTCTTGGGGACCTTTGGAACCGTTTGACGACTCAATGCCTGCGATCCTGGACCAACATGGTGTCCACTCCCATAAAGTGACTGATCACCACCACTACTGGGAAGATGGCGGCGCGACCTATCACCAGAGGTACACAACTTTCGATTTAGTGCGCGGTCAAGAGGGGGACAAATGGATCGGGGACGTTGCGAAGTTGCGGGATGAAAATTATGGTGCTGACCGTTGGCCGGAACAACAGCGACTAAAGTTTCAAAAACAGGACAACATCAACCGCGAGCATATGACACGCTCTGAAGAGCAACCTCAGCACCGAACTTTCGATCTCGGTTTAGAGTTCATCGAACGTAACAAAGACCAGGATAACTGGTTCTTACAGATTGAAACTTTTGACCCACACGAGCCTTTTTTCACACAGCAAGAGTTTCAGGATCTTTATCCGCACGAATACGACGGCCCAGCATTCGATTGGCCTCCTTATCGCGAGGTCCGCGAAGATCAACAAACCGTCGGACACATTCACTATATGTACGCTGCCTTAGTGACTTTCTGCGACCAACAGCTCGGCAGAGTTCTCGATGCCTTTGACAAGCACAATCTGTGGGAAGACACCTTGTTGATTGTCAATACGGATCACGGCTTCTTGATGGGTGAACACGATTGGTGGGCTAAGGTCATGACGCCATTTTTCCAAGAAATAGCGCATATACCCTTTTGGGTTTACGATCCACGTCAACCAGATCTAGTCAATAAACAAAGCGACGCACTGGCTCAGACAATAGACCTTCCTCCCACACTGTTAGACTTTTTTGACATCGATCTACCACGCGACATGCAAGGCAAACCGATAGGAAAGGCACTCCAAGCCGATGATCAAATGCGGGCGGCTTCTTTGTACGGTGTCATGGGTGGACAGGTTAATGTCACAGATGGCCGTTACGTATATATGCGCGGCCACACGACACAAGACAACACACCACTATACGACTACACATTGATGCCAACCCATATGCGTAGTCTGTTCTCAACCCGCGAACTGCAAGAGTGGGAGAAGTTCGAGGGGTTTTCGTTCCTTAAAGGGTGTCCAGTAATGCGTATCCCTACAAGGACACCACGCACATTTCTGAGAGATGATCATCCGGTTGGGAAAGGTAAACGCGCCACTTTATTGTTCGATATCCAACAAGATCCTGGCCAAACTAATCCGCTCACTGACGTCGTCATCGAAGCGCGCATGATCCGGCTTATGCTAGTGGAAATGGCACGCAACGAATGTCCAAATGAACAGTACCAACGGCTAGGGCTCCCGGAACCCACAAGGCACAGCTTCGGGCACGGTGACGATCAAATTCAACTTCCCGACGACGACGAGATTCTTGCGGCATGTGTACTGCAAACTGTCGATGGTCAGAACGCTGCGGAGCATGGCGGCTCGGGGACGCCAAAGATGCCTTTTCAAAAAATCGCCTGGGAAGGTGAAGCCGCTCTGAACGAACCAATTTTTCCAGACAACTTGCGTCTCCGTCCTGGCTACGAATTCAGCCAAGCCGGTGATGCTCCAAAATCAGATAGCTAACAGAACACATAAACGGAGAGATAAATGCAGATAGGGATTAACGGCACCGGACTCGTCCAAAAGGCATCCACCGAAGCCATCATCGGACATGCAACACAAGCTCATAGCGAAGGGTTTGGTAGCTATTGGTTAGCAGAACATCCAACTGGCGGTTTCGATGCTCTTACCGTGCTGACCGCAGTCGGTATGAAGATACCCGACTTAAAGCTCGGTACCGCAATCATCCCCACATGGCCGCGGCACCCGGCCGTCCTCGCGGGACAGGCCACAACAACTAACAACACAATCAAAGGCAACTTGACGCTCGGTATTGGCCTCTCCCACGAACCTATGATGGCAGAACTCGGCATCGGTTTTGATAAACCAATTCGTCACTTAAAAGAGTTTCTCGCTGTCCTGATGCCTCTGATACAAGAAGGCTCGGTGCAGGTCGATGGCGAAATGTTGTCAGCATCTGCTCGATTTTTCCGCCAATCTGAGTCAGATCTCCCAGTGCTTGTGGCAGCGCTGGGACCGCAAGCATTGCGGGTCACTGGTCGGCTCGCTGATGGCACCATCCTTGCGTGGGTTGGTCCGAAGACAATCAGGGAACACATAGCGCCGACCCTAAACGAAGCTGCTGCAAAAGCAGACCGACCAATGCCGCAGATTGTCGCTTCCTTACCCGTCTGCGTCACCGACTCTGAAGCGGAAGTCCGAGCAACAATTGGTAAAGGTTTGCGCATGTACGGCCAACTCCCGTCCTATCGCGCAATGTTCGATCGCGAAGGGGCTGAAGGGCCGGCAGAAGTAGCTATCGTCGGCAGTTTGGCTCAAGTAACTGACGGTATTGAGGCGATGCGCTTGGCTGGTGTCACAGAGTTTGCACCAACCGAGTTCTTTACCAACCCAGACGAGGCCGCTCAAACGCGCGAGCTATTGGTTTCTCTTTTATAACAAGTGCCCATCCGGAACTCCTGCAAAAAATGGCAAGGAAGCCATTTCTGGACAGGAGAAAACGAGTATGGTGAGCACCTTCCGAACACTTGTTCTAGTTCTACCAACCGGAGACGTACATGACCGACATAAACCCAGCCGACAAGGGCGCTTTTTTTCAAGCCGTGGATGAAGCCTGTAAAAAGGCAGTCTGGTGCGCAATTGCTACTGTCGACGGGGACAAGCCAAGAGTTCGTATTGTTCACCCGACATGGGATGGGGACACTTTATGGTTCGCGACCGGTCCTGATTCGCCTAAGGCGAGGCATCTAAGAAACAACCCGCTGGTCGATGTGCAATATCAGGTTGCTCCGCCAGACTTTGTACACATCATGGTTCGCGGTACGGCAGAACTGGTGTCTGATGCAACAGCTAAAGAGCATGCATGGAATGTCATCGACTACGATCTGACTCAGTTCGGTTCAACTGGACCGGAAGACCCTAACTTTCTACCGATCAAGATCATCCCGACGCGAGTGGAACGTTCAGAAATGTTTGGCTCGATGAACAAACAGATCTGGCGAGCCTAGACCTAACTGACCAAGTTCTCTGAGGCTGTCCATAGGCGATCAGCGAGTTGCTCGCTGGTCGCAAACGTAGTCGCCGCCTTTTCCTCACAATCGGAGAAGTATCGACCCGATACATTATCAAGCTCCGGTGCTGTAGCGACGTAGCAAGAGGTTGCGGCACCCTGAGGAATGGTCTTTGCGAAAGGAAACATGACGAGCCCGAGGGTCCACGCGAGCATGGGGTGAATGTGGCGCCCCAGGTTGGTGCCTATTACCCCTGGATGTAACGAGTTGACGGTCGCACGTCCCTCTAGCTGCTTCGCTAAGCGATTTGCGAACAAAATATTGGCAAGTTTGGACTGTCCGTATGCGCGTAGAGCGCTGTAGCCCGTCTCACCGGACAAATTGTCGAACTCAATGCCTCCTTTTGGTGTACTCCTATGGGCCTCACTACTGACGATGACTACCCGGGCATCCTCCGCTAACGATTCCACCAAAGAGGTCACGAGCAAAAAGTGACCAAGGTGATTGGTCGCAAATTGAAGCTCAATACCATGTGCCTGTTCGAGCTTCGGCAATGCCATGATCCCAGCGTTCGCAATGACGATATCGAGTTGGCTGAAGTCGCCCTTTATCCGCGCGGCACAATCACGAACACTGTCAAGATCAGCTAACTCGCATGCCATTGGCGTTGTCAGCCCACTCACACTGGCGCAGGCAGTCTCTGCTTTTTCGAAGGTACGACACGTACCAATCACATGCGCACCCCGTAGAGCGAGCACCCGCATTGTTTCCATACCAATGCCAGAATTGACTCCCGTCACCAAGGCAATCTTACCGCGGAGATCGATTCCTTCGGTCACTACTTCAGCAGTACTCCGTTTCCCAAAACTACTTCGCAAAGTTACCTCTATGTGGGAGATCGTTTTTGTGTGAAGACACTCGGTCGAGACCTACAACTTCACGGTGCCGATGGCCTGATCCGTGTGACCGTCGAGATCGAAAGACATGATGATCATGTCTCGCGTCACGCCGTTCCGATCTTGCACATAGTCAGCAAGGTGTGCTTCGGGGACAAAGCCTAGACGCCTAAAGGCTGCCTGTGCGCCGCGTTGATCGGCCGTCATATGGGCTGTCATTTTCCTCAAGCCAAGTGATGCGCCTAGGTCTAGAATTTGTGCAATAAGAACTCGCCCAAGACCTCGGCTACGATATTCAGGGCTGACGTTCACTCGGATCTCACCAAGATGCCGGGGCCATGAAGTTGGGTTACGGTGCACTGTGGCGTAGCCAACTATCCCTGCCTCATCATAGGCGACCAACGAATGAGAATGCCCCGAATCTAGATTGGCGATCCAGTCATCAACCACGGATTCTTCAGTTAGATCAACTCGCAAAAACAACAGATCCTCCTGAGGCAGTGCACGCGCAAACGTCAACACTGCGTCGCGGTCCCTCTTACTCATTGAGAGCAGCTCAACGGTACTTTCGTCTGGGAGAACGATCCGTTTACTTGTCTCGGTCACAGGGTCACTCATGCACTTGGCTCCATTTGTATTTCTTTTTGGTGAATTCGTGCTTCGGTAACTAGGGTATCGAACGCACGCTCAGCAGAACTCGCCACTGCTTGGATATCCGGTAACAGCCTCGGCTCACAGATGAACCCAAAAAACAGGGTCTTGTTGTAGCTCAATATCGTCACACTAAAACCGATATTGCCATTTAAGATCAGCAACCCAATTTGGTCCGTTACTTCTTTACCACAAAGGTATTGAGGGACCTGCGCACCAGGGACGTTGGTACAAGTAAAGTTATAGCCGATGTTCGGAGGTCGGCGTCCCCAGCTGGGTAGGGCGTTCGATATGACGGGCGCAGGAGCCATAGCGGCTAATCGGGTCGGGTCGAGCGGAGTGCCGACAAGCTGTGTCGGCCATAAGGCTATCGGCCATGGCTCGACAGCACTCTCCTGCATAAACGTCAGCGCTTGCGCTTCTTGGTTTGTTTTGATGCGGTTGGTTTCTGCAACCACTTGCCCCAACCTCTGTCGAGTTTCCATCCGCCAGGCTGGTAGGACCGGGAAAATTGCCGAGACGCGATTTCCTAGGGCACCTTTTTGATTTTCGGTTCGAACGTTTACCGGGCACATCACTCTCATGTGCTGATCTTTGGTCTCTTCATTATTGGCAGCCAAGTATTCAGACACCGCCTCACTCACAACCGTGAGAACGACATCATTGATCGTCCCGCCAAACGCTCGTCGAATCTCACGGATTTCATCAAAGGACTTCTTCATCCACCCCAACTCTCGGCGCGGCCCTACTTGACCTGCGTTGAAGGGCGCAGTAACAACAGGTTTAGAGATGAAGTCAGTCATCACTTTCGCGGCTTTTTGCATCATCTGTTGCCGCTCGGCTGACGGCGGCGCCAACTGCTGCGACCAATTAGTTTTGGCCAACGTCGCCATGTTCTCATTCAGTGCTTGGTTGAACAGAGTCACAGGGTTGGGGGCCTCATCCGCTTGCCAGGTATCTTCAACATCGGGACCGGAGCCACCGTCTGGGTCGAAGTCGTAAATGATCGACATCAACTCGACGCCAGACGCACCATCTATCATGCAGTGGTGCGTTTGATGCAAGACCAAAGTTTTGTCCTCGACACCGTGGATGACGTGGGTCATCCACAAAGGCTGGTTCCGACTTAAAAGGGGTTCATTGATTTTGACCGCTGCTGCAATGGCCTCGTCCAAACTGCAGCTTTCCAAAACATGGTCGACGACATGATTGCTCAACGAAAAGTCCGCATCATCAATCCAGGTCGGATGGGCGATATTCATTGGCACCTGAGCGAGTTTCTTGCGATACATCGGTAGCAGCGGCAATCTGCTTTCGATGTGGGTATAAACCGATTCGAAGTCCAATTCCCCATCCAAGAGGATGATGGATGAGATGTGCATTGGGCTACTCGCCGTTTCCGTGTAAAGAAAGGTGGCATCCGAGGTTGTGAGTCGCACGGTAGGATTCCTTGCCCAATTTCACAGGCAATACTTCTGGGCAGCCATACTAATCCGGGTACTCCTAGAGACACAACAGACGCGAGCTCATATCAGTGCTGGTGTCACGATAAATAACTCCTTGTCATACACGGAGTTGTTTCCTTAATCTCCACGGTCTAGATTTCTCAAATTCGCAGACACCAAGACAAAGGCGGACCCATGGCGAACAAACTCCCAGAAGGCTTCAACTGGCAGGCGATAACGCCAGACGATTCACCGTTAACGCCGATGGATGTCCTCGCAGACGAACGACACAAGACCCTGGCAACCGCTAGCGTGTCGGAAGGCGAAGTTGCCTACAACTTTCGCAGTCAGATATATGACTACGCTACCGGCATTGAGCGAGAGACCGGAATGCAATTCGATTTGCTCGAGGTCGCACAAGAAAAGCCAGTCGCGCTGATTTTCGGCTCCTACACGTGACCGCCGTTTCGGGTTCAGTTAGAACCCTTGCATCAACTCTGGCAAAAGTGGCAGACACAGGTGGAATTTCTGGTGGTCTACATTCGTGAAGCCCATCCAGAAGAAGGTTGGGTAGTCTCTATGAACCGCGACGAGGGTATCGAGGTCAATGATCCGGCCACGAACGAAGAGCGGTTGGAAGTTGCCGCATCCTGCGCCATCAACATGAAGATTCGAATGCCTGTCGTTGTCGATGATGTAGATGACAATATCGCCGCTGCTTACGGCGCTTTGCCTGATCGACTCTATTTAGTCGACAAAGGTGGCAAGATCGCTTTTCAAGGCGATGAGGGACCCTGGGGCTTCGACCCCAATGCACTGGAGGCGGCCATAGAGAAACTTACGGGATCACCTAATTAATGGAATTGAAACTATTGAAGTGCGATTGGGGCATGGAGCACTTAGGTGAAATGCCAGAGCGATTGCGCGCCTACGCTGCAGCCGGATACGACGGGGTTGAGTGCGCCAACATCGGCATGGCACCAAACGAATTCAGTGAGTTAACCAACGAACTGGGACTAGATTACGTCGCCATGATGTTCTGCGACGATGAAGATGCTTTCGCGACACAACTCGAAGCGGTCAAACAAACCCAACCAATTCTCATCAACTGCCATCCTGGGCGAGATTGGTTCGACCTGGAGCGAAGCACCCGGTTCTTTAATGAAGTCCAAGAAATGGCCACAACCATTGATACTCAAGTTGTGTTTGAGACGCATCGAACGCGGTGTCTATATTCGCCCTGGAGCACAGAACGCATTCTCAACGCTCTACCATGGTTGCGCATAACCGCGGATTTTTCGCACTTTACCAACGTCGCCGAAAATCCGCTCACCAAGCCGCCTTACAGCGACATGATGGATCTAGCCATAGAGCGCACGGATCACATCCATGCTCGAGTCGGCAGCCCACAAAGCGCGCAAGTCCCGGACCCGAGGGTTGGCGCGGGGTATCGATGGACCGAGCGTTTTGAGCGTTGGTGGGATCGAATTATCGAGGCTCGCCACGCAGAAAGTCGTCCGTTCCTGACGATCAACCCGGAATTTGGCCCACCTCCATATCAACCGGTTTCGCCTGAAACAGAAGAGCCTCTTGCTGATATTGGCGATGTATGTCTTTGGATGACAGAACGCTTTCGATCGCGCTGGGCTGGCAGACTCGACTAGCCCGCGCTAATTCCGGTCCGACTAGACCCATGCCCTACCAAACTGTGTTTGTAATATTGCTCTTGGTTTTGTGCGGTTCGACTGACGCTCACGAAATAGAACCCCATGTGCACGTTGATGCTCATTTTCAACAAACAGAAAATGGCTTAGAGGTCTCGGTGCGAGCACCATTAGCCGCTATGCGCGACATAGATCTGCCTCTAACACCATCTGGCAGCCTCGACCTAGACGCTTCGGCAAACGCACTCCAACATGCGGCGCAACTCTGGATTATCGGAGAACTCAATGTTTTCTCAGACGAAACGCCCCTCAACGCCCCGGTACTCAGGTCAGCGATCGCCGTTCCACCAAACAGCCAGGATGCAGGGAGCCAAGCTGCAGGCAGCCAACACCACACCGCCGCTAAAAACTCGACCAATCCACCTCAGCATCTAGACGACATCCATTGGAGCCATCTTGATCTTGAGGTCGCTTTTTACTATCCGGGAGTTGATGAAGATACCACACTGAGTTTCGAATCCTCTTGGGCTCGCCTCGGTTTACAAACAACAACCTCGGTTACGTTTACATCGAGGCAGAGTGAACCTCATGTGCTCGAAATTAGCGGCGATCCAGGCAGAATTTATCTCCAGCCAAATCACATAAACGTGGTGCTAAGGTACATACGGTCCGGTTTGGCTGCCACTCTGCAAAACTGGTTGTATCTGGCGCTTGCCTTATCTCTTGCTCTTGTTATGCGAAACGCAAAATCACTCGTTCGCATAGCTTCCGTCACCGCAGCCACGTTGTTACTGACCCTAGTGACCGGGATCTACTTCGAATTCCAATCCTCGGGATTGTGGATACCTACGCTCGTAACGGTCCTGACGGGCTTCGTAACACTGTATGTCTTGATCGAAAATCTTGTCTTACCGCGCCACCCCCACCGCGTTTTTGTGGCTGCGCTTGCAGGCGGGTTGCTTGGGTTGGGCTTAGCTTCCTCCCTCACGCAAGACTTGCAATACGCAGGCGCGCACCTGCTTATCGCTGCTCTGTCCTATGGGTTCGGCGCAGTTGTAGCCGTTAGCTTCATCATCATCTGTTCGGGGCTCGTGAGCATTCGGTTTCACGCTGCTGCCAACTGGAAAGTTGCATCCTTCGTCATCGCGCTGTTCATCGCCCACCCGACCTGGCACTTCCTCGAGTTACAAATCGATAACCTCTTAAAATATTCGGCATTTGACACAAAGTTCAGACCTTAGGCGGATCCTTCGTGGCTGCGGAAAACCATGTGTACATGCTATCGTCCACGTTCGTAACTCACCTCAACTGGGGGCCAAGGTGACTTTCAAGCAGATCCATCGCGCGGTATGGAGCGTGATTCCTCTTTTCCTGTGTTTAGGCGTCCAGGCCCAGACAAATCCTTATCAAACCATCGACGGTTGGGCAAAACTACCGGAGGGTAGAAGTTGGGGCTCCACGAGCGCCGTTTATCCAGCTCTGGATGGTGAGCACATGTGGGTCGCCGAGCGTTGTGGTCAAAATTCCTGTCTTGACCGGCCAAACGTTGATCCGATCTTGCTATTTGACACTGACGGCAACCTTGTCCGCTCATTTGGTGCTGGGCTCATTGTCTGGCCACACGGGATCCACGTAGACCCTGACGGTAATGTCTGGGTGACCGACGCACGAGGCGACGGCAATCGAGGCCATCAAGTGCACAAATTCTCGCCAACCGGAGAGCACCTGTTAAGTCTCGGTAAGGCAGGCGTCGCTGGAAGTGGCACAAATGTCTTCAATCAACCTTCAGACGTGCTCGTCGCCCCAGATGGTAGTATTTTCGTTGCGGATGGGCATAGTTCGGAAGGTAACAATCGCATCATCAAATTCGATAGCTCAGGCCAATTCATCTTGCAGTGGGGTAGCACTGGTGCTGAAGCAGGAGAGTTTCGAGATCCACACGCGCTCGCCATGGACTCTCTCGGACGGCTGTTTGTCGGCGACCGCGGTAACAGCCGTCTGCAAATTTTCGACCAACAAGGTCAGTACATCGCCACTTGGACGACCTTTGGCCGACCAAGCGGCCTATTCATCGATGCAAACGACATCCTCTATTCAGCAGATTCTGAATCCAATGCCACCTGGGGGAATAACCCGGGCTGGTTGCGGGGTATTCGCGTTGGATATGCGCAGAATGGTTTTGTCACCGCCTTCATTCCTGACCCGGATCAAGACCCAGACAACGCTGGCACGACTGCTGCTGAGGGCGTCGCAGTGGATGCCCATGGCACGATCTACGGTGCCGAGGTTGGTCCGCAACGAATACGCAAATACGTACTACGCAGTAAAACAGTAAGAAGCGAACCTTAGAGAGAATAGGTAAAAACATGCAAACACAAACACAACGGATCTGGCTGGCTCTGTCTCTGCCTGTGGCAATGGTATTGGTATTGGTATTGGGTATCATCCTGCTGCAAACCCAACCAGTGGAGGCGGACGAATCTGTCGCTCCGAGCTTTGAGGTTGACCCATTTTGGCCAAAACCGCTGCCGAACCATTGGCTCTTGGGCTCAGCCGTTGGTGTGGGTGTTGATTCTCGAGATCATGTTTACGTTATTCATCGCCAAGCGTCTCTAAACGAGCGCACAGAAGCTGGTGCTATCGCGAACCCTCCGACGAGTTCTTGCTGCGCTCCGGCGCCCGCCGTCTTGGAGTTCGATCCAGCTGGCAATCTAGTCGGACACTGGGGTGGTCCGGGTGATGACTACACATGGCCCGTTTCTAACCATGGCTTAACACTTGACCACAATGACAACGTCTGGATTGGCGGCAATGGGGCCGGTGACTCACACGCTCTGAAATTCACCCGCGACGGACAATTCATCGCTCAGTTCGGCATTCCTGGCAGAGAAGCCAATAGCAACGCGACCGATCACTTTGGACGCATTGCAAAGATCTCTTTCTACCCACCGGCCAACGAAGCATTTTTGGCTGATGGTTATGCCAACAAACGTGTTGCGGTCATCGATGCGAAGAGCGGGAAGTTGAAACGTTTCTGGGGCGCTTACGGCAACCAACCCGATGATACAGACCTAGGTGCATATGACCCCGAGGCGCCACTGGCGCAACAATTCCGAAATCCCGTTCATTGCGCCGAGCCGTCGTTGGACGGACTTGTCTATGTTTGTGATCGCGCCAACGACCGAATCCAGGTCTTCAAACTCGACGGAACGTATATCGACGAAGTTCGCATCGCACCAAATACTCTTGGCGATGGATCAACCTGGGATATCGCGTTCTCCAGAGATCCGGACCAACAATTTATGTATGTGGCCGACGGAAAAAACATGAAGGTCTACGTCATGGATCGAAAGTCGTTAGACATCCTCACCACGTTTGGGGATGGCGGACGCCAACCTGGACAATTCTTCGCTGTGCACAGCATTGCAACCGACTCCAAAGGCAACATTTTTACAACTGAAACCTATGAGGGTAAGCGGGTTCAAAAATTCGTTTATCGGGGTTTGAAGCCCATTGAGAAAGTTGATCAAGGCGCCCCTTGGCCACAATGATCACCAAGGAACTGCTAATGCAATCAAGATCCAGAGCCTCGATAGCTCTGCTGCTACTCATACTGTGTTCGCCGCTGCTGCATAGCGCCGAGGGTACACCGCGACAGCCAACAAGAACTGGCCCCAGTATCGAATGGCGATCGCTCGGCAGTGACGCTGCGCATACACGCTATTCACCGGCGGCACAGATTACCGCCGACAACTTCAATACCTTAGAGGAAGCATGGACCTGGGACGGCGCGAGCTTCAATGCACAAAGTGGTCGAGCCACACCGAGCTACATCGACGGGATTCTTTATACCGTCGTCGGACCACGCCGACACGTGGTCGCCATCGATCCCGAGAATGGCGAGACGCTCTGGAGCTATCGCGAGCCGCACACGCGTCGTTGGGAGTACTCAATGCGCAAGGATTATGGCAAAGGTATTGCCTACGCCGAGATAGATGGCAAAGGCGTGATCTATATTACTTCCCCAGGTTTTTTTCTTACCGCCCTAGATGCTAAAACCGGCCGACCATTGGAAGGATTTGGCAAAAAAGTGCCCGTCGAGGGATTCCCAGATACTGGCGTAGTGGACTTGTTGGCGGATCTCGGACATCCCTATGACCCATATGAAGGCATTGACCTCGAAGTAGGTTATATCACGTCATCTTCCCCACCGATTGTGGTTAACGGTGTTGTCATCGTCGGTAACTCTGCCGAGCAAGGCTATAACCAATCTCGCGTTGAAAATATCCCGGGGGATATCCTCGCCTATGACGCCAAAACCGGGGAATTTCTTTGGAAGTTCAAGGTTTTACCAGGCCCAGGGGAGTTTGGACACGAGACATGGGAGAACGATGCCTGGGAATGGACAGGTGATATCTCTTCGTGGGCTCCTTTGTCTGCTGATCCAGAGCTCGGGCTCGTCTATGTTCCAACCAACGGTGCGACCCTCGACTTCTATGGCGGCTTTCGTCCCGGCGACAATCTTTTCAGTACCAGTTTGATCGCTCTGGATGTAAAGACCGGAAAACGCGCTTGGCACTATCAACTCGTGCACCACGACATCTGGAACTACGACACGCCAACTGCTCCCGTTCTTCTTGACGTTGTTGTGGATGGTCAACCAGTACCGATCGTTGCACAGGCGACCAAACAATCTTTCGTCTATACATTCAACCGGCAAACCGGCAAACCCATTTGGCCAATCGAAGAGAAACTTGTACCGGTCTCGCAAATCCCTGGAGAGCAGCTCTCTGCAACCCAACCGTTCCCTACACGACCGGCACCATTCGACATCCAAGGTCTAACCCACGACGATCTGATCGATTTCACACCCGAATTGAAGGCTGATGCTATCAAAGCACTGGAGCCTTACGTGATCGGACCTCTATTCAATCCGCCGCTACATCGCGACAACGATATGGGCAAGGAAGGTGCTCTATGGTGTCCCGGTGACGTCGGTGGCGTAAACATCGATGCACCAATCGCCGCCGACCCCAAGTCAGGGGTTCTGTTCATTCCTTCTCGATCTCATTGCAGCACGCGAATCATCGCACCTGGCAAAGAACGCGATGCAATCATCGCCGAACCGACGGGGACGACCATCGCCGACTATGCGGTCTTACGAGGATTTGGTATCCGGCCGCCAAACAATTTACCGATCTTCAAGCCGCCATTCAGCCGCATCACCGCAATCGATATGAATACGGGCAAGCACCTTTGGATGATTCCAGCCGGTGACACACCATCGCGCGTTGCGAATCATCCCAAACTAGCTGGTGTCGAGATTCCTAGGACCGGCACTGGTCTCTCACCGCCACTGTTGGTGACGAAAAACATGGTGATGTACGCCTCAACCGATGAGAAGGATGCACCGGCGTTGTTTGCCGTAGATAAACAGACTGGCGCCGAGCTCGGCAAAGTTAGCGTCGCCCTACCCAGTCGATACGGAATGATGACCTACCAACATCGAGGGAAACAGTTTGTGGTCCTACAGACAGGTGCTGTACTCACCACTATGTCCCTGCCTTGATGTCTCGATCCCGTAGCGTTTTCGCCTGGCAGCTAATGGTTGGTTTGTTTTGCGTAGTCATTTGGTCTGAGGAAGTACACCCTCAGACCTTATCGGATGGGGTCTATGCAGCGGAACAAATTCAGCCGGGGGGTGAGCTTTACAAAAAACACTGCATTAGCTGTCACGACAAAAAATACTTCGGTCCTGTGTTTAAGGCATGGTCCGGGCAACCGTTGAATAATTTTTTCCTGACCATGGCTACAACAATGCCTGAATCAAATCCAGGCATGCTCTACGATGAAGAATATGCAGATATTCTCGCGTATATCTTGTCGCTCAATAAATACCCCGCTGGCAACGAGAAGTTAACGGCGGATCCGGCCAAACTAAAAGCTATCACGCTCTCCGTTAGCGCTGGCTAACAGTCGCCAGTCCATCACTCGGTACTAGCTTCACGATCGAACTACCCGCCTCGTTCTCGAGCAGAAGGTAGACCAGACCATCATAGCCCACCTCAACATCGCGGATCCGGGCTAGGTCTTTAATCAACGTTTCTTTGTGCAGTATCTTGTTACCCTCGAACACCATACGAAACAGCGAACTACCCTTCAGCGAACCGATCAGCACATTTTGATACCAGCTGGCAAAGCGATCGCCGGTGTAGAAAGCAAAGCTTGATATCGCTGGGGACGGCGTGATGTCTACCAAGGTCTGCTCTACTTCAGTGGCATCAAATTCCAGCGCATTGATCTTGTGCCGTTCAACATGACTACCTGAGTATTCGAGCCCCAGAGAAAAGAACGGCCAACCATAGTTTCTACCTGGTAGCAGTTCATTGAGTTCATCACCACCACGCGGACCCATTTCAGAATTCCAAACTGTCTCTCGCTCCGGGTGCCACTCAAGACCCTGAGGACTACGGTGACCGTAGGTCCAAATGCTCTGACGGGTGAACTCAGCGGTCTTGTAAGAACTTGCAGGACCTTCGACAAACGGATTATCTATCGGAATCGAACCGTCATCGTTAACCCGATGGATTTTACCGTACGGTTTGTTGAGATTCTGCGCGGTGCTGTCCGCTGTGCCATCCGAAGACTTGATGCCAACAGATAGATAGACATGGCCGTCGTTATCGAACGCGATACGGCCGCCAGCCCCTGTATCGGGTGTTGCCTGATAGAATTCTTGGGGAGCCTGCCAAATTGTTTCTACATCAACCCATGCCCCATCAACAATTCGTCCTCGATCGAGACGATTCATCGAGTAGGCGACCACGGAGGCGCCACATGGATCTCCGCAAAGATGGGTGTAATGCAAATAGACCCAGCCATTTTCTTCGTAGTTTGGGTGTGTTGCGACGTCCAGCAGCCAACCAGAGCCATATTGAACCCCCATGATATCGAACGAACTACCGGTTGCAGGGGTCCCTTGGATGAGCGCTCCTTGCTCACCTTCAGGAGAGACGATGGAGAGACCGCGCTCCTTTTCAGAGACAATGAGGGATCCGTCGGGCAGGGGTTCTATGGAAAAAATCAGTGGATCAAGTTCCGTAGCGACCGTCTCTATCCTGAAATTATGCTCTTCACTAACTTGGATATCGTCAGGCACATTTACTTCCGAATCGAAGCGAAAGTCAGTAAAACGCTGACCAAGGCGACGTTCACCGATGTAGATCGCAAGCCCTTTGACTTCAACATCTGTCAGGTCTGCTGCAAAAGCTGGGACACCAAGTTGAGGATGTCCACGGCGAATGCTCTCTTGCAGTTCAGCAACAGTGTCACCACCTGCGAGCTTTGTGCCAATCAGCGCAATGCTCTGTGATGTTCCTTCCATCTCGCCGCCATGGCAGGAGCCACAATTGTCGACATAGAGCGGTGCATAGATATCTAACTCAACGAAGGTGAGAACTGACCAAGCAACAATCCCTCCGATAACGACGGACACGCCAATAAAGATTGAGAGTTTTTTCCACCACGCCATCGCTCTACTCCTAGGACTGCCTATCGCATCTAGCGTACGCCTTTCCCCAGAAAAGTGCGACGCAGCGGTCGCTAAGCGATCACTACTTCTGATACTCCGGAGAAGACGCCTTCATGACTCGAGATTGCATTAACATGCTCGCTACTTTCTCATTCTTCTGATTGAGTGCGTGGGTTTCGTACCAAACGTATTCAGTTTGCGGGCTTTGGCCAACACAAATCACCGTGCTGATCAGATGGTAGTCTCGATTCATTAAGAACGGACCATGCTCAAAACCGATTTCGATTGCACCAAACAGACCAACTGAATCGCCAACATAGGGACGCAAACCCGCCATGGGGACGCCCCACAAAAATTCGATCACCGTACAAGGCGCCGCGACTGGTTCGCCCCAAGGCGAGCTCTCTCGGTACCACGGTATTGGATCACTGATCACATTAGTGTCAAAACGTTGAAATTGCTTCTCTGGAGATGTGTGCACATCGTACTCACCCAGTGACATGCCAGCTTTGAGACGATTCAAAATACGTAGCTCGTTCGGCTCACACGGGCGATAGTCTTTGCCTCGAAGTTCTGACACCGAATGATCGCCGATACTGGCACTACCTTGCGCTACCAACAAACCGTCTTCGCGCTCCATCCAGACACGTGTGCTATCTGCACCCGGTTCCAGCGCTGCCGCGAAAACTTGGACCTTCTCCAGGTCCACAGTGGCGTTCTTGAAACTCAAGGACAAGTTGCCTCGTTCGAACCATTCGTTGCCAAAAACCTCGAGCAAAACAGGCGGAAACTGGTTCATATGAACATCACCGGCAACGGTTCCGCCTCGAAAGCCAAGCTCCGCCGCTGTATCGTCGTCGTGAATACTCCCCTCGCCTGCATCTGCCGACCAGTTTCTGGCTGCCCACAATGGTCCAGTTAATCGCTCTGCCATACCAAGCCCCTTCTCTTACTTTTGTAGTTGCTCAACTTAATCGGGTAATCCAAGTACACGCTTCGCGATTATATTGAGCTGTATCTCGTTTGAGCCACCCGCGATGGATATCGCCTTTGCTTCAAGCCAAAGACGACACATCGAAACCTCCTCGTCGGTGAACATATCACCTTCCCAGCCAAGCCCCTGCGTACCTCTAATGCGAAGTTGGAGTTCAAGTTGTTGTTTAACGTAGTTCGCCTCCACGTATTTGAATATCGAGGTCGCCGCGCCTGGGGTTTGCGAAGCTGACTCCTCTAAAGTTCGCCGCTGTGTCAGTCGAAACGCAGTGAGCAACATATCGTTAGCCACGAGATCGTCGCGCAGGACAGAGTCCAGATCGCTATCCGCTCCCGCATATTTGGCAAAGAGTTCCGGCATTGAGACTGATGGCTTTATCCGCTCCATAGGACCAGCCATGTCGGCGCTGGCAAGTGCTGCCAAGCCAGACCGTTCGTGCTGCAATAGCCGCTTGCCGACTGTCCACCCTTGATTCACCTTATGTACCAGATCCTCTTTAGGGACACGCACATCGTCGAAGAACGTCTGGCAGAACGGTGACTGCCCATTAATCAGTTCGATGGGCTGAACTGTCACTCCAGGCGAATCCATCGAAAACAGCAGAAAGCTGATGCCTTCGTGCTTTGGCACGTCTCGGTCGGTTCGAACCAAGCAAAACATCCAATCCGCATGGCTTGCCCCAGAAGTCCAAATCTTAGATCCAGACACCAAGAAATGATCACCACAATCCTCAGCATATGTTTGCAAACCGGCTAAATCGGAACCAGCTCCCGGTTCACTGTAACCCTGACACCACGCGTATTGACCGCTGGCAATCGCCGGTAGATGTCGCCTTTTCTGCTCCTCGGTCCCGTACTCAAGAAGAGTAGGGCCGATCATAGTGACACCCATACCGCCGAGCGGTGGCCGAGCACCTAGCATTTGCAGTTCTTCCAACAACACCATGAAGTGGTCCGTATCCAGCCCTGCTCCGCCGTACTCCACGGGCCAGGTTGGGACTGTCCAACCGCGCGCCGACATCTTTTCTAGCCAAGTGTAGGCATCTGGGTTTGAGCTCCGCTTCTTTGTGCCCCCGTTTACTTCTTCGCCCGGGACCATTCGGGTGCGCATGGAATTTGGACAATGCTCTTCCAACCAAGCTCGCGTCTCTTCACGAAATTCTCGCAAAACTCTGCTCATCAAGATCCTTCTAACCGGCTGTGATCAAGGTTTGGAAGTACGTACCGTGCGAACAAGTCACATTCGTCCAAGTGTGGATAACCAGACAAAATAAATGCGTCGATGCCCATGGCTTCGTATTGCAATAACTTTTGTAGTACCTGATCCGGATCCCCTACCACTGCTGCGCCACAACCACTACGGGCTCTACCGATCCCGGTCCAAAGATTCTCTTCAACAAACCCATCCGCATCTGCCTCCTCTCGTAGCTGACCTTGGGCTCGCACACCCACCGACTGACTATCAAGCGACTGGCTGCGAATCTTCTTACCTTCGTCTGCGTCGAGTCGCGACAGTAACCGTCGAGATGCGTCGATAGCTTCCCCTTCCTTTTCACGGACTATCACGTGAACTCGATAGCCAAAACGCAACGCACGACTATAGTTCGCCGCGCGCACGCGCATATCCGTCAGCAGACTAGCTACTGTTGCTAACTTGTCGGGCCACATGAGATACACATCGGCAGCTTCAGCCGCAACGTCTCGAGCGTTCTCAGAGAGACCACCAAAGTAAAACAACGGGCTCCTGCCGCTAACCGTCCTAGCATTTGGTGGTTCCACATCCAGGTTCACAAATTCACCGCGCGCACTTATCGGTTTCCCATCCAAGAGCATACGCAAAGAAGCCATCACTTCACGCGTTCGCTGATACCTCGCTGGAGAGGACAGTGTCTCGCCTGGGACATCTGATGAGATTATGTTCACTGTCAGCCGACCACCTAACATTTGATCCAACGTCGCGAGCTGACGAGCCATTTGAGGGACACAAAGTTCCCCGCACCGAACGGCCAGTAACATCCGAATCTGCTCGGTTAAGGTTGCCATTCCTGCAGCAAACGCAACTGAGTCGATCCCTAGCTGATAGCCAGAAGGAAGGAGAATACTGTCGTACCCTTTGGTATCGGCGGATCGAGTAATTTCCGCACAGTGTTGCCACGATGACTTCAGCTCTGGCTGATGGACGCCGAGATATTCATAGTCGTCATCACACAACGCACTAAACCAGCTAACTTCTACACTCACGGCAAATCTTCCCCCATCGAGGCTTGAATGATTTCGTAAACATCTGTTCGCGTCAGTTTCACTTTCAGGGAGTTTCTCGCCGACGCAATCCGACCCTGATCAATACTACCGACTATCGCCACCGGCTTGGCTGGATGCGCAAGGACAAAAGCAAGACAGAGAGTTGCTCGATCAACATCCTCTCTCGTCGCAAGCCTCTCGAGCACTTTATCTAGCGAAGCGGGCACTCCACCCAACTCAGTAAGCGTGCCCCCACCAAGTGGGCTCCAAGCCAGCATAGTTTGCTCATGCTGCATGCACTGATCGAAAGTGCCATCAAAGAGTGGGGCAAGATGCAATGCAGAGTATTCAGATTGCTGTGAAATAATCTTGCCAGGTAGAAAGGTCATCAAAGCACTCGTCTGGGTCGGCGCGTGATTCGATACGCCAACCTGTCTTATTTTGCCACTAGTTAAGAGTCTATCGAGGATTGCTGCAGTTTCTTCAGGATGGCTCAACATATCCGGGCGATGAATTTGATAGAGGTCTAGCTGCTCTACACCGAGTCTGCGCAGCGAAGCTTCACATGCAGCCTCAAGATACCCTGAGTCATATGGCACACCCGGGATAATCCCTCCTTTGGATGCTAGAACCATCTGTCGCCTTAGCTCGGGCTTTTGTTTCAGTACGCCGCCTAACAACTCCTCCGCTGATCCGAAGGCGGTGCCACCCCAATCGAGACCGTACACATCCGCTGTGTCGACAAGATTCATACCATGTTCGAGGGCGCACTCGATACGCGCTTGGGCACCATCCACGCTCATATTGACCAAGCGCCAACAACCGTAGGCCAAAGGACCAATTGTCTGGTCACCGAGCTGGCGCGGCGAAGTGTCTAGCAAATTGGTATTCGTCATGGTTTCGTTTCCATTAGGAGAAGGTGGACATATCGAAGTCGTCTGGAAGTAGGTCTGCAATCTCAATCGCGGCCTTCTCTTCGATGGAGGCTTGTGCGGCAAAACCGACCAGGGCCGATAGTAATGCCGCCTCAAGACTCGGACCGTCAGACACAGCAGACGAAAGATCTTCGGCAAACGCTAGGTGTTCAAAGAATGTCGAACCGTGGTGACCTGCGCTCTCAATGTATGATGGGTACTTGGGGACCGTTACCCGGGAAGCCCCACCTTCGCCGACCCATACCTCGAGCAGGTTCTCATTTTTATCGCCAAGTTCGGCTCGCTCACTCGCCCTGACTCGACCTACATCACCACAAACGATTAACTCCTCATGACTGCCCGGCACGAACATACACAATGAGAAACCACCGATAACTCCATTCTGATAGTTAACAACTACCTGCGCCTGATCTAGTCCGTCAGCACTCTTGTTTGCGTAGTTAAATTCTTTGAAGTTGGTTGCCTGGCTGCCCGTAGCAAAAACCAACTCTGGATTGCCACCCGCAAACAGATTCATCAAGTCAAAGTAGTGACAGCACTTCTCGACGAGAGTCCCACCCGTTTTGACATTGAATTTGTTCCATTGCTCGACTTTATCTAGGAAAGGAAAGCGATGCTCCAGCATGTTCACACTGCTCACTTCGCCAATCGTGTGCCGATCAAATACTTCTGCCAACGCTTCGGCATAGATCGCCTTGTATCGATACTGCAATCCCACTCGAACGATGTTTTTGTGGTTTTGTGCTAGGCGACAGACCTCAATCGCATCGCTAACCGTAGTCGCAATTGGTTTCTCGAGAAAAATCGCTTTGTTAGTTTTTGCAGCCACCTGCATGACTTCTAAATGGGTGAAGTTAGGGGTCGCAATGATCAAAGCGTCTGTCTTGGGATCCGCACACGCTTCATTAAGCGAACGGTAGCTTGTCGGCGTCGGGATAGACATATGAGCCAGCACCTCTAACGCATGTCGGGTACTGGTTGGGTTTGGGTCATATATCCCGCTGACATTGGCGCTACCCGTCAAGTGAGCATTGCGCATATGCTCCAGCCCCATCATGCCGCAGCCGATAAAGCCAAAGTTGAGATTCGGCGCTTGGCGTTGCGTCAGATAGCGATCTTGATCTTCTAAGTAAGCAAAAGCCTTCGCTCTCCTGAAAGCGCGACTCTTCTCAACCGGCTGTTTCACTCGTCTACCCATCCATGCGAAAACCCGTAAAGCACAGATGATATGGCAATAAATATCTTATATTATTTCTATTTTGGAAATAACAGTTCACATCTCTGCATGAATGAGCTTCGACCCATCGAATTTTTTGCCGCGGTCTATCGAACTCGAAGTTTTCGGGTTGCCGCGGAACAGCTAGGTGTGTCACAGAGCAGCCTCACTAAAGGTGTGCAAAAGTTGGAAAGGACAATTGGATTGCAGTTGTTCAACCGAACAACCCGGAGTGTTGAGCCTACGGATGTGGCGAGAAAGCTACTTGCACGAGCTGAAGAAGTGCTTGCCGCTACGACCGCACTCCGTGATGAAGCTCGTTTGCTCGCAGGCGGTGAGTTGGGTGCTATTCGAGTTGGTGCAATCGCATTGGCGGCAGAGACCGTGATCGCCAACAGCCTCGCACAACTTACGCGCTCCCACCCGGATTTAGAGATTGAGGTGGTCGTTGGAAGTTCAGATGTCTACCGAGACCTCGCGGTTGGCGATTGCGGTGTCGTGGTCGGCGACGAAGCAAACTTCCTCGCGTCGAGTCATGCGTCTGTATTGAAAATGACGCCTCTAAGTGAAGAGGAGCTCGTGTTCGTTCATCGCACAGGACATCCAATCACCAACCCGCCAAGTGAGACGAAACTACCGGATTATCCGCTCGCAATCCCGAGTCGGTACTTTAGTGAGAATCGACTTTTTGAAACCGACCTACCCAACCGTATATCGCCAAACGGTCCGCGCTACCGACTGAACAGCCTTTCCGCCTGCCTTTCCCTTGCCGCTGCCAGCGACACAATCACCCTTGCACCAAGGTCGTTAATGACCGGTGCAACGAAAATGACCGGCGCAACGAATTCGCGAATTTTGCAGATTGCCTCTGACAGTATCACCGAAGGTTCGGACCTACGCGTACGGCTCGTTATGGTCACCGTCGCCCGAAATGCACCCACGCCATCTATAAAAGCCTTCCACCAAGCCTGTATTGCTTAAACCCAGCGCTCTTCCCATTCTTTTGGATCCCGCATACGCTGTCCAAAGATAGAGCCACACATTAAGAAGATGAGTTTATGCTGAACAAACTGGATGATTTCCCTGTCCACCAAACCAGCGAGCCATTGGCCCACCCTGCCACATCCGATCGCAATGTTTATGACCGGACCTGGTTCAATGGCTATGCCAACGATGGCTCATATTACTTCGGCATTGGTATGGCCATCTATCCGCACAGAGGGATTCTCGATTGCGCATTCAGCGTGGTACAGCCTAACAAGTTACAGCACTGTTTCTATGGCTCACGCCGAGCGCCCATCGAGAGGACAGACATGTCCTGCGGACCGTTTCGCATAGAGATTTTGGAACCGATGAAACGTGTCCGCGTCGTGCTCGAAGACAATGACAGCGGTATCACGTGCGACATCACCTTTAGCGCCCGTACCGCGTCAATCGAGGAAGCACATCAAACGCTTTGGCAAGGCGCTCGACGCGTTATGGATGCGACGCGCTTCGACCAGTTTGGTCGCTGGTCAGGAACGATCCATCATCCGGAAGGAACTATTGAAGTCGACGATCGTATCTGCCACGGCACGAAGGACCGTTCCTGGGGTGTTCGCGGTGTTGGCGAACGCGAGTCAGGTGGTGCACCTATCGTGCCAGACGGAATCTGTTTCGTTTGGGCACCTCTTTTCTGGGACGATCATGTGACCCACGCGATCTTTTTTGATGGACCTAAGGGCGAAGCCTTAGTGCGTGAAGGCATCGTTGCACCGCTGTATGACAGTGAAGCTGAGATACCTGGTGTGCTAGATGGCCATGATGAGCGTATGGCCACCGCAAGGCATCGAATTAACTACTTACCCAACACAAGGCTGGCCGAGTCTGCTGAGATCGATCTTGTCAGCCATAACGACGAAACTCGAACCATTCACCTCGAACCAATCTTAAAGTTTCAGATGAAGGGTTTGGGCTATGGCCATCCAGAGTGGGGACAAGGCATGTGGCAAGGAGAGCTCGAAACTGGCAGCGAGTCCTTCGATCCAAGGCAGCTCGACATGCTCGCTCGTGAACACCTGCATACACAACAGGTCGTTCGCGCACGCGATGGTGAGCGAACAGGCATCGGTGTACTCGAACAAGTGGTCGTAGGACCCTATGCGCCGGGTGGTTTTACCGAGTTCTTTGACGGCGCCAAGGAGTAACTCGCGATGCCCGTCGTTGCCCATCCAAGCCAAGTCACCCCAGAATGGTTAACGAACGTTTTACGTGACTGTGGTTTTACAGGATCTGTAAGCGACATTGCATGGCAAGACATAGGTGCTGGGCAAGTAGGCGACAATGCTCGCTTCGATCTCCAAGTGGATGGCGATCTGCCAACCTCAGTCGTAGGTAAGTTCCCTTCTAGTGATCCTGTTAGCAAGCAAACCGGTATCGACGGACGCAACTACGCAAGAGAAGTATTTTTCTATACTGAGCTTGCCCATAGCGTTGACATACAAACACCGCAAGTCTTCACAACAGAATTCGACCCTAGTAATCATGACTTTGTCGTGCTGATGGAAGATCTCGCACCAGGCACACAAATCGATCAGATGTCCGAATGCACGGTCGATGAAGCCGCTCTCGCACTCGAGCAGCTGGCCAAACTGCACGGACCGCGATGGGCAGATACGACCCTCGACCAACATCACCTGTTACAACGAGATCCAACAGCGACCACCGACATCGGTGATCTGTATCAAATGGTTCAACCGGGATTCCTAGAGCGCTATCAAGAACGGTTAAACGAGTTCGATGTGATAGTTGTCGATCGCTTTGGCCATCTGCAGAACGCCTATCACGATCACACTAGTGACCAGACACTCATCCATATCGACTATCGCCTCGACAACATGATCTTTGGTGGGCCATACCCACTGACAGTTATTGACTGGCAGTCAATAAATATAGGTTGTGCGTTTAACGACGTCAGCTACTTCATGGGGACCTCTCTATCTCCGGAACGACGGGCGGCATCCGAGCGCGACCTGCTCAAGCACTACTTAGAAATCCTCGCAAGCTATCAGGTGATCCTTGATTGGGACTCATCATGGAGACTCTACCGGCACTACGCTCCAGCCGGTCTCACAATGGCTGTTATCGCCTCAATGATCGTCGGTGAAACAGATCGTGGTAACGAGATGTTTATGACGATGGCCAAGCGCAGCATCGCGATGAGCGAAGATCTCGATGCGCTTGAGTTACTAGGCGCAACATAGGCACCTAACCTACCTGATCTCAAGGAAGGATGGTGTTAACCTGAACATCACGTCGAACGAGAGAGGGAAGAACCATGCCAAGATACGTTATTCAACGAGACATCCCAGAAATAGGCTCTGCAGAACGGGACGCGCTACGTGAGGCGTCGCAACAATCCAACGGTGTTCTCGCGGCAATGAAGTCTGAAAACAAGAACATTCAGTGGGAACATTCTTATGTGACTGGGGACAAGACTTTCTGCATCTACATTGCAGACGACGAAGCCTTAATCCAGGAACACGCTGAACGCAGCGGCTTCCCAGCGACAGAAGTCACCGTAGTTAAGGGTATGATCGATCCAGTGACTGCCGAGGCGAGTTAGCCTTATATTCCGAAACTACTTGAAGCTGTCGATCACGCTCGCGAACTGCAAAACATCGTCCGGCGTTTTGATTGGGGAATACATTCCGAGCATCGGCGAGACCGGCACCATGATTCGATCCACGCCGAGATCGACGAGCTTTGGGATGTCATCAAGACTCTCGGGGATGCTCGCAGTAACCTCGATATCCGCTGGATCTCTGTCATGTTTGCGAGCAGTCTCTCGAACTATCTGAACTAGCTCTTCCGAAACGCCTCTTGCCGGAAAAAAACCATCGCCCAATCTACCCGCACGTCTTGCCGCTGCTGGGCTGTGGCCACCTACGATAATCGGTACAGTGCCATTGACTGGTTGTGGTCGACAGTAGGCGTCCTTGAATGAGACAAAGTCACCCTCGAACGTAGGTGCTTCCTGTTCCCACAGGGCTCGCATGGCATGGATATATTCATCAGTTCTTTTCGCCCGTGTGTCAAAGTCCGCACCAATGGCATCGAACTCTTCTCGCAACCACCCCACGCCAATGCCCAGTAACACACGTCCATTGGACATATGATCCAGGGTAGCTATCTGTTTCGCTGCGACAACGGGGTTGTGCTGCGGCAGGATCAGGATCGCAGTACCAAGTTTTATAGTGCTCGTGCGCGCAGCAAGGAATGACATCCAAATCAACGGATCGGGCAAAGGAATATCCACCCGCCCACCGGCCATCTTGCCATCATCAGAGTAGGGGTAGAGAGAAGCGTGCCCCGCTGGCACGATCGTATGCTCTACCGTCCAGGCAGAATCAAACCCGGCCTCTTCCCCCGCTAGCAGTAGATCTGTCGCAGCCGAAAGATCTGTGTACGGTCCTGTGTTGCAATATCTCAGTCCAAATTTCATAGCGTCCTCCTTCCATCGAATGTAGCATCAAGCGCCAGGGGAAGGGAGCAATATGAGCGATATCGAGACAGCCAAGTCATCGGCAGATGCCGTCTTCGAAAAGAAAAGTTACCAGTGGTACGTGCTCACCGTCCTTACCATCGTGTATGTGTTCAATTTCATAGACCGCAATATCCTCAGCATTCTCGGCCAGTCTATAAAAGACGACCTGGGCATCAGCGATACAGCGTTCGGCTTCTTGGGCGGAATCGCATTCGCGATTTTTTATACGTTCATGGGCATACCGATCGCTCGTTTGGCCGACAAAAAATCGCGCAAAGTGATCCTGAGCGTCTGCCTGGCGATCTGGAGTGCGATGACTGCGTTGTGCGGCTTGGTACAATCTTTTGCCCATTTGGTCTTATGTCGCATTGGTGTCGCCGTCGGTGAAGCTGGTGGTAGCCCGCCCTCTCACTCCATCATTTCCGACTTGTTTCCAGAAGAGCGCCGAGGTACAGCCCTCGGTATCTATGCACTCGGGATCCCCATCGGTTCAGCCATCGGTTTTCTCGCCGGTGGTTGGATCAACGAAATTTTCGGTTGGCGGGAGGCTTTCCTAGTTGTCGGTATTCCTGGGATATTTCTTGCGCTGATCGTCTATTTCACAGTGAGAGAGCCGCCCCGAGGATTTTCTGAGATAAAAAAACAGAAGGCAGAAGAGGACGCGCCACCGTTAAAAGAAGTGTTGCCATACTTGTGGTCCAAGCGAAGTTTTCGCTATATGTCGATAGCCGGAGCGTTACATGCCTTTGTTGGCAATGGCGTTGGCCTCTACATCCCAATGATGTTCGAACGATCTCACGGCCTTGGTACGGGTGAAATCGGTACTTGGCTGTTTTTCCTCGGCTTCTTCGGCATGGTTGGCACTTTTGGTGCGGGCTGGCTCTGCGACAAAATGGGAAAGAACGACAAGCGTTGGTATCTTTGGATACCAGGGGTCGCCACCCTCCTACACGTGCCGTTTGCGATCTTCACCTACCTTTATCACGACCCCCAGATCGCTCTGATTGTCTACGCCGGAGCGTACATATTGGGTCATGCCTATCTCGCTCCTACTTTCGCAATGACACAGGCATTGGTCACTGTGCGAATGCGTGCGCTCGCAGCCAGCATCCTGCTCTTTATTCTCAACATCATCGGTCTTGGCCTTGGCCCGCAGATCACAGGGATTTTGTCCGACGTGCTGTTCGAATTCACTGAGCTTGGTCCAGACGCACTTCGTTGGGCTATGTTGTTAGTACTGTCTTTTAATGTCGTCTCAGCTGTTTTATACATCTTCGCAGCCAAATTCTTGCGCAACGACCTACCCAGCGCGAGCACCGGCGAAGAAGCAGGCGGTACGCAAACTACGTTTTGTTCGTGCTCGTACTTGTTTACATCTTCAACTTCATTGACCGCAACATCCTCTCCATCCTTGCCGAAGACATCAAGGCTGACCTCGGTGTTGGCGACGCGGAAATGGGCTTTCTCTACGGTACTGTCTTTGCGGTTTTCTACGCAGTTTTTGGTATTCCGTTGGCACGCTTTGCTGATGTCTGGACTCGCCGCAGTCTCGTTTCAGCCGGCCTCGGATTCTGGAGTCTGATGACGGCAGCGTCCGGGCTAGCGAAATCTTTTGGTGTGCTTGCAGCTTGTAGAATCGGTGTCGGGATAGGCGAAGCAAGCGCATCCCCTGCTGCATATTCCATGCTTTCTGATTACTACCCACCACGCCTTCGAGCGACCGTGATCGCAATCTACGCGGCTGGGGTCTACATCGGCGCAGGGATTGGCATCTTCCTCGGTGGCTACATACTTGAATGGTGGGCGACCACCTATCCCACCGACGCCCCGTACGGACTGAAAGGCTGGCAAGTCGCATTTATGGCTGTCGGCATCCCTGGCCTCATCATGGCAATTTGGGTCCGCACGCTACGAGAACCTACGCGAGGAATTAGCGAAGGTCTTGTCACTGAAAAACATCCCCATCCGTTTCGTCTCCTCGGCCAAGAGCTGCTGGCGGTCGTGCCACCTTTCAACTTGGTAGGTCTAAGGTCGCACCCTAAAGTCCTACAAACCAATTTAAAACTCGCTGCGCTGATAGCACTCACAGCCTGGTTCTTGATCTGGCTGACCGGTAGCTTCGCTCAGTGGATCACAACTAGTTTTGGTGTCTGGGTAACAGTCACGTGGGCACAATCGCTCAAGATTAGGGATCCAGCTACCTATGGCATGATGTTTGGCTCCAAGGCTTTTATCTACACAATGTTAGCGTTCCCGATGACCGCCTTTATCGGTTATGGCGCTGGCTTTTGGATTCCGCCCCTTTTGTTAAGGGTACATGAAGTAGGTGCTGCTGAAGTTGGACTCTATCTCGGTCTAGGCGCTGCCTTGGGTGGCTTTACCGGGATCACGTTAGGAGGCATGTTAGCTGACAGACTCAAGCAAATATTCCCAAGTGGCCGCATTGTCCTCGGCTATATCGTCATTGCCGGAAAAGTTCCGCTTTTGCTGTGGCTACTTTATAGCGACAGCCTCATGGCGGCTTACATCATTAACTTCTTCCTAACTGCGTTCTCTGCCTGTGGCGGCGGCGTGCCACCAAGCACCGCAAGCGACCTTGTTATGCCCAGAATGCGTGCTGTTGCCGGTGCCTATTATATTTTGCTAAACACGTTCATCGGCTTAGCACTCGGCCCCTACGTGATCGGCGAAATTTCGGACGTACTGCACGCCGGTGGTATGGACGAGGCCTCCTCACTCAGAGCGGCGATCGCGATAGCGCTCCTCAGTCTGATTCCTGCATTGTTCTTTCTTATCATGGCCCAGCGTCATCTCGCAAAAGACGAAAGCACTCGTCTCGATCGAGCACGAGCACTGGGCGAACCTGTTGATGAACTACTGGCTGGTAAACCGACAGCTTAGGACAAACACGCCAGTGAACAGGTCAAAGGGCGTTACCCGAGTAAGTCCATTGCTTGCTCCAGCGTAGCTGTGTGCCCGCCTTCGCCGGGTAGAATTCTTAGTGTTAAGCCATTGATGCCGACTTCAGCATAGGATTTGAATCGCTCCCGCACCATGTCCGGGGTCCCTATCGCACCGAACTCTGTGACCATCGCATCGGGCACCCGCTTCGCAGCATCGTCACGTTTGCCCTTGATCCATAGATCCTGGATCGCCAGAGCATCATCGGTATAACCAGCCCGTTTAAATGCATCGTTGTAGAAATTCGTATTTGCGGAACCCATCGCACCCATTTGGAAAGCCACTCCGGGTCGTAACTTGTCGATTAAGCCGTCTACATCTTCGCCGATCGCGACCGTACAAGCGGCGTTGAGGAAAATGTCATTCAAAGATCTTCCAGCGCCTTCTGCTCCAGCTCGAATATGTGCGAGGTGCGCTTCTGCATGGTCTGGCGAGAACGAGGTACCTAACCAACCATCAGCCGCAGCACCAGTGAACTCAAGCGACTTTGGAGCGAGCGTTGCCAAGTAAATCGGAATCTCCGCGGGTGGGTGATCCAACCGCAAAGGCTTACCTTCGCCACCGGGACGCGGTAGATCAAAGTGTTCGCCGCTAAACGCTAACTTTTCGCCAGCAAATGCTTTGCGCAGTATCGCTACTGTTTCTTTAAGACGTCCCAACGGTTTTGCATAGGCAACGCCATGCAACCCTTCGACAACCTGCGGACCGCTCACGCCCAAACCCAACAAGAACCTGCCTTCCGATAGCTCGTTCAAAGACAGCGATGTCATCGCGGTCATCGACGGGCTTCGAGCACTAATTTGCATAATGCCCGTGCCGAGCTTCATACGTTCTGTCTTGGCTGCCAAATAGGCGAGCGAAGTAACCGCATCTGATCCCCATGCTTCTGCTGACCAAACACTATCGACGCCTAGATTCTCCGCAGTTTGCACAAGACCGACTAGCTCCCGCGCATTACTCCGCGCATATCCTCCCACCGCAATTGCCGCTTTCAGCATAAGACCCTCAAATTTCTGTGTTTACTAAATGTCTGTGATCTTACCTCTAAAACAACTGACGATCTTGGTTCCTGCGCGTATGGAAGGTGCGCCCAATCGAGTGAGAAAACCTACACTCCTCGACAATGGATCGTGCTTACGTTTAAATGTCCGCCGACCTAAGGGGGGGCGAAAGCCTGAGATGCCGTGTTGTGCAACGAATTGTTGGCAGCGGTAAACCCTTCGAACCTGATCCGGGTAGTTCCGGCGTAGGGATAGGTGATCCGCATCACTCCTTAGGCAATCTCGAGCTTGCAAAGGAGCAAATATGTACCGTTCGTCCGCCATCGTACTAGTCTTACTCATAACACTAGATGCCAGTCTCGCCCGCGTCGAAGCTTCAGAATCACCTAGTGAGTCGTATCAGGAAGAGATCGTGGTTACCGCTGACTTCCGAGACACGACGGTGGCCAACCTCCCAGGTAGCGCTACGGTCATCACACCAAACACAGACGGCACTGTTGTCCATCACTTGGATGAGCTTCTCAGTCGAGCTCCGAACGTAAACTTCGCAAGCGGTGCCTCTAGGGGGCGGTTCATTCAGATTCGCGGAATTGGTGAAAGAGGCCAATTCAGCACACCCCTAAACTCATCAGTTGGTTTGATCATCGACGGTATCGACATGAGTGGGGTCGGCACTGCAGCAACGCTCTTTGACGTTCAGCAGGTCGAAGTACTACGCGGTCCCCAAGGCACCCTCTATGGGGCAAACGCACTAGCGGGTCTAATCAATGTGGTGACACCAAGCTACACCGACGTGCAAACCGCCAAAGTTCGCCTAGATGCCGGTGACTACGGCACTTTTGGAGCTGGAGGAGTAATTTCTGGACCAATCGGCGAAAGTGCTGGCTACCGCATCAGCGCGCAGCGCTATCGCGATGACGGTTTTATCGACAACGAATTCCTTGGGCGAGACAACACTAACAATCACGATGAAACGACCTACAGAGGAAAATTTTCGTGGCGGACTGATCTAACAAGTTGGAGCCTTGTTTTTGGACATGTCGACGTCGACAATGGCTACGATGCTTTCTCTTTAGACAATGATCGCGATACACAATCCGACGAGCCAGGTCACGACCAACAAACTACTGACTACGCCGGTCTTGCCTTGCGCTGGGACTTTTCTGAGACTACCGAACTGGAAGCTAACGTTAGTTTGTCGCAGACCGACGTTGACTACGGCTATGATGAAGACTGGACGTTTACTGGCTTCGATGCCTTTGGTTACACCTCAACCGACCGATACGAGCGCGAACGGGATACTGTAACCGCGGAAGTTCGCGCACTGTCAAAGCCTGGACAAGGCTTAGGCAATGGCACATGGGACTGGGTTGCTGGTGCTTACTTGTTAGATCAAGAAGTAAGTCTAGCTCGCACCTATACTTTCGACTCGCCCTTCTCTAGCGAATTTGAAATCCAACGACTAGCTATCTACGGCGAGCTTTCCCGCGAAATTAGCGAACGTTGGCGGCTTAGCCTCGGTGCCCGTGTAGAGCAACATAGCGCAGATTACCAAGACGCACGGGGCGTCTCATACGACCCGAACGATAACCTCTTCGGAGGACGCATCCTCCTAGAACGCGCCCAAGACGATGGCAGTCTCATCTACACCAGCATCACTCAAGGTTACAAGTCCGGGGGTTTCAATATTGACGGGACCTTGGCACCAGACTTGCGCGAATTTGATCCAGAGACCCTCTGGAATATCGAACTTGGCTACAAAGCAAAGTGGTTCGACGAGCGCCTCAAATTACGCACCGCACTTTTTAGAATGGAAAGGGATGACATACAGATCTCGACTTCCACCGAGCGGCCCATCCCAGGTTTGGCGGCCGTCGAGTTCATCGTCTACACCGGCAACGCAGCTGAAGGCTTCAACCAGGGCGTCGAAGCAGAAATGGAATTTGCAGCTACTGACACCGTAACTCTATTCGCAAACATTGGCATTCTGGACTCGGAGTACGAAGACTACACAGATAATAGCGGCCGTAACCTAGATGGTCGGGAACAAGCCCACGCACCGAGCTATCAGTTTTTCGCTGGTGCAATGTTTCGATTTACAGAAAGTTGGACGGCGCAAATCGAGATTGAGGGCAAAGACGAATTTTTCTTCTCAGCAAGCCACGGCACTGAGAGTGATACCTACGAATTAGTGAACGCATCGCTCGCCTACACGAGTAACCGTTGGCAGGCGCGCATTTGGGCTCGCAATCTTACGGATGAGGACTACTTTGTGCGTGGGTTCTTTTTTGGCAACGACCCGCGCGATGGTTATACCGCCAGGTCCTTCACTCAACTCGGGGAGCCCGCAAGATTTGGCGTGAGTTTTGAAATGCAGTTGTAGTCGCTCCTAAGGAGGCTCACGCAAAAACACAAATTCGTTGCAACCTTTCCCCTGCAATGTTCGCAGGCGGTTCAATTTAAATCCAAGGCGAGAAAAGTGCTCGAATATGGCTTCAGGCGTGGCCACTTCAAACGGCCACCCACCTACCCAATCCACCACGTCGTGCCAGCCCGACATACCTCTCTCTAAATAGTATTCACGCCACCGTTTGAACGGTTGAAGCTTGACTAGATCAATTATCATCGTAAGTCCCCAGGCGTGCCAAAATCCGTAGGCCAACAAAAACCCTCGCGTCCAGCGACGCTGATTGTAGGTCTGCTTAACCCATGCCCAGCCCCGAGACTTGTAACCCTCATCATTATAAATCGAGATAAACAACTTACCGTTGTTCGCGACAAGCGGAGCGACGTTATCTAAGGCACCGTACATGTCACCTGTATGGTGTAAAACCCCCCAGGAGTAAACGACATCCCATTGGCCTAACGACTCAAGATAGGCATCATCAAGTACTGAACCTCGCTCGATTAGCCATGCTTTATCGTCTGGCAAATACCTACGTCTCAGCTCTTGCGTACAGGTTACTGAATCTTCGTCAAAATCGAAGGAGTGAACTTCCGCTCCCAAACGTCTCGCCGCAAGTGAAAACAGGCCACTACCGCACCCAATGTCTAGCAGCCGGACACCATCCAGATCTTGGATCTCCAGGGCATCGCAGAGCGTTTCTTCAGCCAAACGAATTCGTTCTTCATTAACCGTCAGTAAAAAACTTGCCCAGTTCTTGCCAAACGAAAACCTATCTATCTGGTCGCTCATGCTGTTGCCTGAAAAATCCGTCTAAGATCAAAACCAAACCACCAAGCTGCAAGCCAAGCAACACCCAAGCCAACAGGTAACTTGAACAGTAAGCTTTGCCATGCGACTTCCGACCATGGGGCGTTCAGTCCAAGAGCCGATAACCCTACTAGTGCAGCAAAACCGAACAGACGGAAAACCTTAAGCCTGAACGGATATAGCCTCGTGGCGTGAATTACAAGCCCTATTGCCATCGTCCCGAAGCTAACTAACTGTGCGGTCGCTGCACCAAGTGCTCCAAACTCTGGAATAAGCAGAGCATTTAAACCGACGCATAGAGCAGCTCCCGCTAACCACCAAGGGATCGTCAAGCGGACGTTGTTCGTGACTGTAAAGATACTCATCGCTACGTGGCTCACGCCATGAAACATCACCGCGAGACTGATAATTGGTACAATTCCAACGGCTGCGTGATATTCCGGTGCTGCAAGTAATCGCACGATATCTCCTCCGGCTGCAGCAACCGCGAGCCAGACGACTAACAGCACTGCCAAAATTTGGTCAGCGACTCGACCAAGCTCCACTTGTCCTGCATCATCGTTTTTCTCTACTTCACGCACAGCCTCAGTTGTCCAAACGGGTAAAACTGCGTTGTTTAGCAACATACCCATAATCGCAACCGTGTAGCAGACCGAGTAGACGCCAACCGATTCCATTCCGGCATAGGTTGCCAAAAACCATCGATCGAACGAAGACATGACCCAATAGGCTGGCGCTGTCAGTAACGTTGCAGAACCAACGCTCAAAATTGCAAGACGTTGATCCCTCGATAAACCTGACGGTGTTTGTAAGGTTCGGCCACCTGGCCCACGTAATACTAGCAACGGAACCATCCATGTCACTAACATTGCCACAACGAGGGCAAACTCATCCTGCCGCCAAAAAAAGGCGATAGCGATGCTCACGGCTGCGGTCGAAACGGCTGAAATCAACGTAGCGATAGAGACCAAACTGTAGCGCTGAGAAAGTCTCGCTCTAACGATTACCATTGTGTAGATAACATTTGCTGCGACTCCCAAAACAACGAAGTAAACAAGGTAATTTGGAAGCTCTAAATATAAAGACACTTGCGGCCAAACAACCCAGGCAAGCAAAGATGCGATACAAGTTGTGCCTGAAACAAACCTCCACACGTAACGCTCTACCCGAACAGGCTCATACTCAGAGGCATTTTGGTAGCTACGGACATAGGAAACATCCATACCTGCTATCGTGATGCAGCTGATCAGCGCCACAAGCGTGACAACAATAGCAGCAACGCCGTAAGCACTCGGTGCAAGCAAGCTAGTCAGAATTGGCATCGTCACTAGCGACAACATTCGTGCTACGACGTTGCTCATCGTTAACAACGATGTACCAGCGGCGACTCTATTTGCTAGCGACATTTCTGTTGCTCAGAGTTTTGGGGAATACTACGCCGCTGACGCTTCACGCCACTCACACAGCACTCCTGCGCAAAACCTCATACCACAGGTCTGCAACATGCTTCTCCGAAAACCTCTCCGCAACTTGCATAGCGTTCTTGCCAAATTGTTGCCGAAGTGATTCTTCATTCATCAGATCCTGCATCTTCTTAGACAGCTGATGGGTGTCGCCCGCCGGTACCAAATACCCATCGACCCCATCCCGAACAATGTCGCGAGGCCCATTTGGACAGTCGAAACTGACTACTGGGACTCCACTAGCCATTGCTTCAAGTAGTGCATTGGGAAAACCCTCGTAAATCGAGGACAGCACAAAAATACCAGCCGTCCGCAATATCTGGTCCGGAGCTTCAATGTCACCAACAAAATTAACAGAGTCACCAACGCCAAGTTTTTGCGCAAGCTTCTCGAGTCGTTCTCTGTCTGGACCATCGCCTACAATAGTTAGGCGCCATTCCCCGCGGTCAACCCTAGCCCAGCTTTCCAGCAACGCCGCCTGACCCTTTTCCCAAGAGAGTCGCCCAACAGAGACTACCTCCCGAGTTCTATCGTGAAACGGAGCTTGGTTAACAGGTGCCACGCCGTTTGGAACGACTGCTAGGTCCATCGAAGGGAACATCTTGGAAAACCAAGCCTGAACTGCTGTGGTTTGGACGACAACCACGGCAGCTTTTCTGTACGCGATTCCACGAAGTAGCTCCCACCAATACCCTAGCCGTTCCTGTTCCGGATTACTTCGTTCAGACACAATTACCGGTACAGAATTTCCAAACAAGCTAATCAACACCCGCACGTTCAGTTTGTTGATGAAACAAACAACAATGTCAGGATCGGAATCTAGAATAGTTTTTCGCAATCTAAAGTGGCGTCGAAACAAATCAATGAACCTGGAAACTGCATTGTTTGACGGCCAGAAGAATGTCGCGGACACGCGTTGAACTCTGACATCGAGCTCGAAATGGTCGGTGATGTCGTCTCGAAGGGAGACCAAAGTGACACTGCAGCCACGAGAAACCCAATCGTTGACCAATTTTGAAATTACCCGCTCAGCTCCGCCGACTCCGAGAGCTGATACGACAAACGTCACACGTGGATTGATCGACTTTTCCTTGCACAAGCCAACACCAAGTCTAGTTGATGGCATCGCACTTAATCGAGAGAATTATTCCGGGCGGACTACCTAGTCATATGGTCCGCGTGGCGCGGGCGTCGCACCACTCAAGTCTGGACCTTCCTCTTGCCAGCCGTTGAACAGTTGCCGCCCCATCAACTTCGCGAATAGAGGCTCATCGGCATACTTTGCAAAGACGTCTGGATGACGTTCATCGCCTCGTCTTTCTTGGGTCGCAACATGTGCTCGACAAAAATACGCTGCCAAGTTCACTCGAAGTCCTGGCTCGTCTCGGCGCCAGCCGCCGTGCCAGGTGTTCCCATGCCAAATCACTGCATCGCCTGGATTCACGTCAAGCGTGACTGCGCCGCGAGGCGGGGCCCATTCAAGTTCATCTATCTCTTCCGGTTGCAAACCTGCTTGCATAATCTTAGCGATGGGCTGGCCATCAGCGCGCCAATTTTCATGCAAGTTTGGCTGTCTATTGAGTCGGTGACTGTTCGGAATCAGCGTCAGCGCCCCTTTGGATGCACTATAGGGCGTCAGCGCATAGTTACAATTTGCCACTTGCGCGACTTCGTTCATACCCATGGCCGGGCCGTCTGCATGAAAGGCTAGTGGTAAGCCACCGGGACCACGTAAGTGACTTCCCATGGATGACAGCACACAACTCTCACCCAACAAGTAATTCATGAGCGCGAGTGGTTTGGGTTCGAGCAATATTTCTGGAAACACGTCGTCTTCGAAGAGCAGGTAGTGCTGATACATCATGCCGTTGAATTCACTACCAACAGCCCTATCCAAACTCAGTTTCTTGCCATCATTCCTCTCAACGTAGGCAAGGATGGCTGAAACAGCCCGATCGATCTGGTCTTTTGAGAGCACGTCCGGAACGACAGTGAAGCCCTGTACTTCTAAATCAGCAAGATTCTGGCCTAGGCCCAGTTCTTCAATAGATCGGAGAACTCGCTCGCGCGACCCGTCGCCATTGCTCAACAGACTGACAGAGCGATCGGTTGTATCTGCCACTCCTTCTGTTCCTCCTGTTCCTCCTGTTCCATCTACGGCACCACTCGTCTTTTGCTCAGCTAATTCCGCCATCTTTGACTCCCCTTTACTCAGCCGTTCCCCAGGACAACATAGGGTATACCCTATACAAACGAATGGTAACCCGCCTCTGGGCAAGACCGTTTATGGACGTATAATGCGGGGTTTGTATGCAATCTAGGCAGGAACTATGCAAGACGTAATATCGGCGACACTTGGGGAAATCGATTTCGACCCGGATGCTCTAAAGGCAAAGTACTTGGCCGAACGAGACAAACGTCTTCGTGATGACGCCAACGAGCAGTACATAGAAGTCGCCGGAGACTTTTCAAACTATGTCGACGATCCTTACGAAAAACGTGTCGAACGAGAACCCCTTAATGACACTGTCGAAATTGCCATCATTGGTGGTGGTTTTGGCGGGCTTTTGCTTGGCGGTCGCCTTCGCGAAGCAGGATTTAAGGATATACGTGTCATCGAAAAAGGTGGCGACTTCGGTGGAACCTGGTATTGGAATCGATACCCAGGTGCGATGTGTGATGTCGAATCTTATTGCTACTTGCCTATGCTCGAAGAATTAGACTACGTCCCTAAAAACAAGTATTCGTTCGCTCCTGAAATCATGGCGCACACCCAGAACATCGCCAAACACTACGATCTCTATGACAACGCGTGCCTCTCGACGGAAGTAACAGACTTAGCGTGGGACGAAGCTGAGCACTACTGGACAATCAGCACAAATCGGGGCGATCGAATGCGGGCACGCTACGTCGCAATGGCAAACGGGCCTCTAAATAGACCCAAGCTCCCGGGGATTCCAGGGATCGATTCGTTCAAAGGACACACGTTTCACACGAGTCGTTGGGACTATGACTACACGGGAGGTGATTCGAACGGTGGGCTAACCAATCTCAAGGACAAGCGCGTCGGCATTATTGGCACAGGTGCCACTGCCGTTCAGTGTATTCCACATTTGGGTGAGTGGTCTGGAGAGCTAAAGGTTTTCCAACGGACACCCTCCTCAGTCGACGTTCGAGATAACCGCGAAACCGATCCGCAATGGGCAGAGTCACTACACTCAGGCTGGCAATACGAGCGCATGGATAACTTCAACGTTCTTGTCAGCGGCGGTGATCAAGAAGAAGACCTCGTCGCGGATGGTTGGACCGATATCTTTCGTAACTTGACCGGGACTGCGGCAAAACAAGCCTCCAAAAAACTTGGGCGGCGTTTAACCGGTCCTGAAAAAGGTCACTTAATGCAAATGGCTGACTACCAGAAAATGAACACGGTGCGGTCCCGTGTGGATTCCATAGTGGAGGACGAGGAAGTCGCTGAGTCATTAAAGCCTTGGTATCGCCAATTTTGTAAGCGCCCTTGTTTCCATGACGAGTACTTACCGACCTTCAATCGAGACAACGTACATCTAATCGATACGCAAGGTCGGGGCGTGGACGCGATTACAGAAAAAGGTGTCATGGTCGATGGTGTTGAACACGAACTCGACTGTCTGATTTTCGCAACCGGCTTCGAAGTTGGCACAAGCTATACACGTCGCGCAGGTTACGACATTGCCGGTAAGAACGGGCAGAAACTAAGCGATAAGTGGGAAAATGGATTAAAGACCCTCCATGGTTTTACGACCCATGGTTTTCCAAACTGTTTTTTCCTAGGCTTCACCCAAGCTGCTGTCACCGTCAACGTGCCACACGCGCTCAATGAACAGGCGCAACACATCGCACACATCATGAGCGAAGCACGGGAAAGGCAAGTCGACACGATCGAAGCGACTGCAGACGGAGAACAAGCTTGGCTAGACGAAATCAAGCGCACGGCAAACTTTGGCGAACGTTTTCGCGCCGAGTGCACACCGGGTTACTACAACAACGAAGGTAAGTTGGACAATCCAAACGGTTTCTTCACTAGCGGCTACGGTGGCGGACCGATCAAGTTCTTCAGAATTTTGGAGCAGTGGCGAGAATCCGATACCTATGACGGTGTTCAGTTCGGCTCGGATTCCTAACGAGCGCTTTCGTTGCAGCACATCTTCATAACCGGTGGCAGTGGCGGGATGGGCTTGGCCACCGGGCGGAAGTTTGCAGACGCAGGTTGGTTTGTCGGTCTTGTGGATGTTGATGATGAAGGGCTAGAGGCAGCACAAACCTATTTCGACCCATCTCGCTCCTTCTTTGCTCACCTCGATGTACGTGACGCATCAGCCTATGAAGCAGTCATGCAAGATTTTGCTAGTGTCACAAACAACCGCTTAGACATCATGTTCAACAACGCAGGTATCGCGCCGGGTGGTTGGTTTGACGAAATGCCGTTGACAGAGATCCAACGCATCATCGACATCAATGTTATGGGGGTTATCAACGGCATACAGACGGCGATACCCCTGTTAAAAGCGACGGAGAATTCTTTATGCATCAGCACATCGTCATCCGTTGCGACACATGGGCACGCTATGCGCGCGGTCTATTCTGCTTCTAAGTCAGCAGTTAAAGGCCTAACAGAAGCGTTGAGCTTAGAGTTCGAGCGTTTCGGAATACGCACAGCTGACGTCCTGCCAGGCTGCATCGACACGCCTATGTTACGCAGCGCATTGGCCGCAGGAAACGGTGGGGTTTGGGAGGAGCGCTTGCTCGATCGCCTGCCACAGACAGGCGCCTATCGCCTCGTGCCGGTCACCGAAATCGCCGAGACCGTTTGGCAGGCCTATCATAGTGACCAAATCCATTGGTACGTACCTAAGGAAGTCGGCGACATCGACAAACTCGTAGGCCTCGACTTTGCCGCAGCTCGCCAAGAAACGAAAGACTTCCTGTTCCCCAGTTAGATACCGCGAACTAATAGCTAGGATCGTGGTCCAGGCGGTGCGTGCTTTGGCAGCTTAGGTAGGTTGCCGATCAACCGTCCGGACGTGCAACCGCTAACATCCGTTGATAAGCACCTCTTCCTTCAATCTTTTTCTTCCAAGCGGCAACGTGCGGAAACTGCGCAACATCAACTATGTTCAATGCCGTCGCCACGTTCAACGGGAACACCATCATGATGTCTGCACTCGTGAAGTTAGTTCCCCCAAACCAAGCATTTTTGGCTAGGAAGTTTTCTGCATATTGGACAGTGGCTTCAGAGTCGACCAATCGAGACCGTTCTGTCGGTGGTTCTCTAAGCCAAGCACGGTAGTCCGAGAATAGTCTTGCCGCAAGCGAGCCCTCTGCAAAATGCATCCACATTAAGTGATTCGCATAATCTGTCGTATGGAGTGCAGGCTGTAGTCGGTCTGGCGCATAGCGATTTAGGATGACTTCGATAATCGCGCCTGATTCGACCAAGACCTGGCCATCGATGATCACTGTCGGCGCCATCGGAACGTCTGGGTTAACCGCACGAATCTTAGCCATTGATCCGGCCAAGTCACCACGCTCAAAAATCAGTTCATAGGGCGCACCAAGCTCCTCCATCAACCACACAATTCTTTCAGATCGTCGACCTTCGAGGTGGTAGATCGCGACATCAGGCATGGGTACGGCTTCGATTGCCTCGGGTCCCGCTGCGTGTATCGGTCCAGCCGCTAAGGCAAAAAAGGTGCTCGCAATGATTAGGCGTACTGTACGGTTCATGTGTTACCTCACGGTGATCGGTTTACTTGCGAAAATCTTGCTAACTCGATCGCTCTGATAACAAACTTCGTAAGCCTCTGGTTCATTGGGAGAGCGCAACGATACCGTGGCACCCACCTGTGTGTACTGATAGTTCGGATAGGATCCTACTAGCTTTCTGCCCGCGCGTCCGTCGAACTAAGCAGGAGCAGCGAGATGACCCCGATACGAAACATGCCAACCTCCTCTACCCAGAGATCTTACTGTGCGATTTGATCAACCAAGTTCTCGACAAGGGCGGCACCAACCCATGCCAGTGGCGCTATCACGCTGTAGCCCAATATCTTCGTAGCGATGCCAAGATCTATAGGCCAGTTCGACATACCTTTAATTCGCTCCACGTGCGACAGCAACGTTTCAAGTCGGACTACGTCCGTCCCATTGGTACTTTCTATTTGCTGATTGATCTCAGCTATACGGTCACGCTTTCTTTGCTTGATCCCTGCGCGCACCCCTAACATCGGTATAACGAGCAGCACCACCGCTGTAGGAATTCCGACAAGCAAGCCGGCTTCATAATTTACCCAGCGAAACTCTGCATCCAACGACTGTAACGGCATAAAAGACATAGCACCGGCGACTATCAACACATCCTTAGTCGCCAGGTTTGTGATCGGCTTTACCTTCTCTATCTGGTAGAGGTCGATTGTTAGCGCCGCTCCGTATTTTTGCACAGCCAAGCTTACCGGGACGCGCCAAGAGACAACCAGCCCAATTGCTGCCCAAACGACACAGTTACCCACTAGAACACCAACATCGAGCAAATTGAACGGCTCGCCAGCCATCATGCCTTGAAGCACACTCTGGTTTTGCATGACCCCATAGAAAGTGGCCAGAATAATTACAAAAATACTTAGCGGAGATAGCCGATTCGCGCTTTGGGTAAGCTGATTCGCTGCTTCGGGCGGCGCTAAGTCGCGTAGCGCCAACTCCATACGTTGAGTCTCCCGGAACAGGTACACAAAACTACCCACCAAGTAGGAAGGCAGACAACACAGCATGATTAGCGTACCCACAAGATGGGGGGTCGCTGAAAATCGATGCTGAAGCGTACTTTCACTAAAGCTAAACGCCGCCCACGCTAGGATTGCAAGAAACAGAAAAAGAGGCGCCACCACCCATCCTATCGGTCCCTCGTATTGTTTTAGCCAGGAGAGCGACACGGTCAGCTTACTCAGAGCTATTGGCGATGAATTCCAGAACGTCAACATTGATCATATGGACTGCGAGCCCCGGTCTAGGTTTTGTTGCCATAAATTCGGTATAGGCGTTCGCCCAGTGGGTCTTATCAGTTTCTGGCATTTTAGAAAAGTGGCGAATCAAGCTGCCGAACAGTCCTGGATACGCAGTTGAGTCGATGGCCACCTCACTGAGAAAATACTGATGCAAGTTTTTCAGTCCTGTCCAATTTTCCTGTTCTACAAGTGCTTCAGCGTACGCCGCATAAGCAGCTGCACTCCGACCGACCGAAAACGGCGCGCAGCTATAGGACTCACTCCATTGCCTAGCGAACTTGTTGAAACTCGCCAGGTTTTCGCTTGGCACGGCACTTGCTGGCGGGAAAATGTCGTCCATGTTAAAAATCTTGTCCCAACCGTAGAGAAACGACACCAAACGATTGTGGGAATGATCGACCTCGATATTGCGTTGGTAGTGCTTTATCAAGGGTAAATCTATGCCGTCGAGCAGACGATTGAACTTTCGCGCATTGGCGTTGATTGTTGGTTCGTCTTCGCCTGAAGACATAATCAAACAACGTTGTGCAAACTTATCTCTTTCCGCAACGCTTGCTAACGCCGCTTGCTCATAAAACTCATACCGGTACCAAAGCGAAGGACTTCCAGCGATATATGAATGGAAAAGCTCAGGTTCTTGTAGGAGGGCTTGAATGGTAAAAATGCCACCTAAACTGTAACCGAACAAAACTCGGTGATTGAAAGAGCCAAATTTGGTCTCGGCATAGGGCACTAAGACATCTCGTATAAACTCAAGAAAGCGCTCGGAATTAGGGGTCGTAACACGTGCGTTCTCCCATGCAGGGCTACCTTCTGCTGGATCACTGGTGATTGCGGGTGTCAAATCTCTTATCCGATCTGCCATGGGCACGCCAACTATCACCGTATCGTCATTGCCTAAAAACAAATTCCGCGCGCCGTCATCTAAGACGACAAGCAATATCCTGTTCGTCGCGGCAAGTTCGCGGGCGTGGATGATACGTATTGGCTGCTGCGCGTCACCTCTCGGTAATACCTCGTGTACTCAACGATCTGGCTGGTCTCGTTTTCTTGTACGTACTCCGCGACCAGGGCTGACTCAATCTCCTTAAGCTGGTCGTCTGCTATGCGGGCAAACGATTGCGTTGTAACGATCAAACAAAACAAACACAGATAGCGCATCGATAACTCCGGCAAATACCACACTGGGGAAGTCCAAGCCCGCTCGCGTACGGTTACGTTCGCATCGGGATACTCATCGCATCGGCCCGCCCGCTGACAATGATGTGCACTCCACCGCGGCGTGGGTGCTTGTAACACGCGAACATACCAAAACGCTGGAGACTCAGGCTGAAAGTTCGGATCCTCCCAACTCATGCACACCTCAAGACCACCATTCTGCTCGTTCCAAATTTGCGTGACCGTCTCTCTTGGCTGCCCACTAACAATTTCACCCTTTATTATCTCAATCGATTGAATAGGTACTCTGTCAAACTGTGCTTGCACTAAAAAGTGTGGCGCTGTGTCGAGTTTGCTTATCTCACCACCCATCGGGACCAATCCTTCGATGTCACCATCACAGGACAGTGGTTGCGCAGAAGCAGAAAGTCGAGCGCGGATTCGAGGACCACTCGTGGCATACACTTCTCGACGCTTGAGCGCCGCAAAAATACTAGCGCGCGTATTCTCTTCCGCCCAGACCCCAACCAAGCCTCCAGGATTAAAAGCACGACGGACCATAGTCCGTTCAAAATCTCCTAAGCCAAATACAGAGCCGAGCCAGTCGTCCTCTTCGACAAACCCACCCGCTGCGGCATGATTGTCTGTTGAGCCTATAATGCCTAACCGCAGGGGATGAACTTGGCCACCCTTTCATCATATGCGGCGATCCCCCGGAGCAGCAGACCTCGAACGTGGCTGCCTCGCATTCGTTCCCATTCTTGTCTGTTGAGTTCAGACTGAACTACCGGTCTCGAATTCTTAGTTAGATAAATTTCGAAACTACAATCTTCGTCGGTAGCACCGAACGCCGGAAGACATTCACTGTTACCTTTCTCCTGATGAATTTCGACCAGAGTCTCATAGCGACTCCTCAACTCCAGAATGTCCGCAGATTCACTCTCCACATCAAAGCTCTTGCCGTCGCCCATGTTCATGTTGTGCGGAATTGCTAAGACCTGACAGCCATCTTCCGCGAGACATTGCCGATCAAGCTCAGACCACAGCTTGGCAGGTGTTGGGAAACGCATATAGTCAATGGCTTCTGGTGTTACCTGACTATTAGCGAAGATGACATTGCGATGGTTGTGACTAAAGTCACCTGTCGCTGACCACTCATAGCCTAAAAACGAAGTGAAGTTACAGGGATCGTTTGCTTGGTCTCCCTGTGTTTGAATCCTATGCCATTGCTGTGTCGGCATACGCTGACAATGTTCAGGATTGGCAGCGCATAACTCAGTCGGTACTGGTGTCGCCTTGGTGATCGTTGGAACGACATATTCCCCAAAAACTTCTGAGCCCAGCTCAGGTGTATTTTTCTCAGTCATAGTGTCGCAATAGGCAGCATCGCTCCATTCCGGATCGGTGCATATGTGCATCAAGTTAAACCACTCCGCATGATCTGTGACAGCCATGAAATCTAAAGGACGATCAAGTTGAATCTTCGATGTGTCGGCCAGCTCTAAAACACCACCTCGAGCAAACGCATAAGCTTGCGCGGGCGTGGCTGACGTGCCATAGCCCCAAGCATCTAACGAGTAACCCGAGTGAACGTGCAAATCACCCCAGTAGACCTGCTTAGTTCCAGCCTGGTAATAGGGACAGTGATCATCAGCTGCAAACGTTTCTCCTACTCCAAAGGTTTGGCTAAAACACACTAGCGCACACATCCAGTACGATACGTTTTTCGTCATGCAGCAGTCCTCAAACGTCGCTCCACAGGGTCTCTCGGCGATTCAAGATAGTACGTGCGCGTTTGAGCAAATGAAACGCATTTCGAAGTTCCGCTCAAGCCGGAGTCGCAGCCTGCAGCGGGTTAGTGCCTCGTCAAGAGTCCTCGCAAAAGGCGCGGCGAACGTGCAAATCCAATTGCCGCTGCCAGCCGCAACGCAGGTTCAAGAGGGTAAGGCAGCGTGTGAATACCACCGTGCAGACGCACTTTGCCAGGCACCGGATGCTCTGGCTGCATCCAATCATGAACCACCAACAATCCGTTTAGACGCCTAGACTGTCTAGGCGTCAGTGTTTCGACACCAAAAGCCGCCGCTCCGCCAAACGCTGCGGCAAACACAGGGTGTGCAAGCGATCGGGTACGCGTTATCGCAGCTGTATTCGCTGACACTCGCATCGACCAGGATCCGTCCTCAATTCCAGCTTGCGACCAGACCTCCGCTGTTAGAGTCTTGCCCAAATACTGAGCTGCTTGGTAACTGGCACCCTGTATTCCAACGACACTTTTCGAGGCATGACTTCCATCTACCTGTGCCGTGCTCGATCCTCTACCAAAGGCGCCGACACGATGCGCAACGCTCTGCCAAGCTGGACGATTCTCCAATCGCTCATCGATCACGCGAACGTCTCTAGTACTAAGCCCCGTGGGAGTCGTGGGTGAAACAAGCATCGTCACGCTGGATACCAAATCCCGCGGTAATGCTGTAACGATGGCATTCATGACGGAGGTAAGGCGCAACTCCCGAGCCTGCCCCGGTGCGTATGCATAAAGACCCACATCAAGTGGATGGCCGCCAGCGAACGTTAACAGCGTCGCGAATATTTCGTTTGGTTTCGTTAGCAGATCAGCAGGTTCGGTCGACCACGACAAACTCCCGGACAAATCCGAATCTTCGAACCATTCCGAGGGAGGCGGTACTGTATCGAGCCAAAGCACATCGGCGCCTGCTTCCAACCAGAACTTTGTTGGCGCCATCTCCGCACCGCCACCCAGGACCGCGATTTTGCGTCCAGCAAGATCCAACTGACCTGTTGCTAGTAGTTCACGACTGACCCAACCTAACGCATCACCCGCTTCCTGTGTTGCTGTACCAAGCTCGACCAGTTTTGCTCCGAGTTCTGAAAACCGCTTCGGTGTCCAACGCTCACCGTGATAAACAAGGTTCGGCTGCCAACCGACCGAACCGCCAAACTGACGTGTTTCCAGGGTCAAAGGTTGGCTGAGACCGCTCAGTAGCTCTGACAATAGGCGTACGCCTGCGCTACCTTGCCAAACAACCTGTTCGCCTAGGCCAGCCACCATCGAGCGTGCAATCGCAATCCTTGCGGGAGACGCCAATCGAGCAGCTTCAAAATTGGGCAGAAAGTTGGGGTAGTCTGTGCGGAAAGCCTTTTCGTTCGCCGTGAGAGGACAGTTACCAAACACATCTGGAAACTCGCGCACAGCATCTTGCAGCAGCCGATACAAAACTTGCAGCGCGCTGCGTCCCTCGAATAGTTCTACGGCCACCGCCACCTTCTCAACACTCGTTACGAGAGGCCAGAATAGCTGCGGTATTTCCCCAACGCTAGCCAAGAACTTCTCGTGGTCAACGCCTTGCTCCTCAGTGGAGCGGTGTTAGGATCAAGGTGCCGGAGCCTGGGGAGGCGGCGGACAGGGGAGAGCATGACTTCGATCGACTCGACATTGTCGATAGCTATTTTGTATCTCTACAAACATACAGCACACCTTGGTCTTAGATGCGTGTGCGAACGTTTCGCAAAATAGAGGAAGTCGGCATTGGACAATTCAACTTTGAAAACAGATAGCGGTTTCTGGCAAACCCGCTACTCCGTCATTCTCATGTGTTTCGCGGCGACCTTTGTCTGCTACATCGACCGGGTCAACATCTCGGTCGCCATTATCCCTATGTCCGAAGAGTTCGGTTGGGATGTCACGACTCAAGGCGCCATTTTATCAAGCTTCTACATCGGCTATCTGCTGATGCAAATTGGCGGTGGCAAAATGGCAGACCGATTGGGCGGCAAGCTCATACTCGGCTTAGGTGTGCTCGTTTGGTCCTTGTTCACAATCATAACGCCAGCAGCTGCGTTCATGGGCTTGTTTGCGCTATTTGCCGCACGCATCGGCATGGGCCTAGGTGAGGCTGTTACCTTTCCTTCCATTTACAGCCTTGTTACTAGATGGTTCGGGGCTGACGAGAAATCGAAAGCGATCGCCCTAAACGCGAGCGGCATACCAATCGGGACCGTGTTCGCATTGATTGTGACCCCCATCATCGTTGCCAGTCTCGGTTGGGAGTGGGCTTTTTATCTCTTCGGTATGGTCGGAGTAGTTTGGTTCGTCGCTTGGCAATATTTCGTCACCACAACACCATCGGAACACCCCAGAATCAGTGAGGCAGAGAAGCAATACCTGGCAGACCACGCACCAGCAACAGGTGCGGTAGATGAAGATGTACCCATCTGGCCATTTCTGAAGAACAAGGCGTTGTGGGCAATCATCGTCGCCCACTTTTGTAACAACTGGACCCTCTACGTCATCCTGTCGTGGTTGCCGAAATACGTGAACGAAGGACTCGGCGTACCTTTTGCCGCCGTGGGCTTCATCGCGATGCTCCCACACATCACTTCATTCCTATGTCTAAATATCGCCGGGAACATAGCGGATCGCATGATCAAAAAGGGTATGGATGTCACCTTTGTTCGCAAGCTCATGCAAACGATTGCCTTTGGCGGGTTGGCGATCTGCCTCGTTCTTATCGGGCAGGTCGAATCAGCGACCGCCGCGATTGCGATCCTTTGTCTTGGCAAAGTGTTTTCCGCCGCTGGCATTGGCGGGCACAGCGTCAATCACATGGACATTGGTCCTAGGCACGCCGGTAAACTAATGGGTATCACTAATACTGCCGGAACCATTCCCGGCATTATCGGTGTCTACATCAGCGGTATGATCCTTGACGCCACCGGATCATGGGCTCTGGTTTTTCAGGTCACAGCTGGCGTCACGCTCTTTGGCATGATCTTCTACCTGCTATTCGCCAGCGGCGAAAAGCAGTTCGACTAAGCCAACCTAAAAGTGCGAACGATTCAACGCCGTATCAGAGTACTGCCATGCGGCTTCATAGAGCGCGTGTACCTCAGCAGCTTCTTCGTCTTGCCCTTGCTTGTTGAGCGCCTGGTGGAGTCCAAATAGGGACCAGCCGTTGTTTTTGTTCCACCGAAGGTCTCGTCTGAAGACGGCTTCGGCCTCTTCAAAGCGCTCCGCATCGAGGAGCGCTGCGCCTAGAAAGTGTCGCATGGGTTGCGCCCAATCGGGTGGCTCGGTGTAGTTGTTCAAATCCTCTAACGCGACCGCTTCTTCGAATGCCGCAATTGCACCCTCTAAGTCCCCTTGCACCCGGCGCACTTCACCGGTCAAACCAAGCGAGGCAAGTTTCAATACCGCTGACGCCGGTGTTGCGCCAACTCTGTACTCATCGGCGTTGGGTGCATCTGCGATCCCAACAAGTCGCTCAAGTTGCTCTTCGGCGGCGGTCATATCTCCTGTAGCAGTGTAAGCACTACCTAGAGAATATGCCCAAATACCGTCTAGATAGGGCGAGTCCTTGTGCGAGGGCTCCTGCCCGATCAACTGATCCCACTTGCCAAAAATCTTGTGTACAAGCCATGGAGCCGCTATACGCTTCTGCCCTCCCGTGATCCCGCGCGGACTGTTCTCTGCCATCTTCTTGGCCCGGTCAGCAGCTTCGATGGCCACATCGTAGTTGCCTTGGACGGTCGCTGCGTAACGGATGAAGTCTATGGCGTGACCTGCGTGCATTTTGTGTGACAGCGGATACGTGCCCAAATTCGGCAATGGGTAGTCGCCCCAAATCTTGGCAAAGTCCTTGTCGACCTCTTGAGATCTCACGTTGTTGTCGATGGCCCGTTGATACTGGCCGACACGGACATAAATGTGCGCGGGCATGTGTACCACATGGCCAGCGATCGGCACGGTCGCTTCTAAACTGTCGGCTGATACAAGAGCTCGTTCGGGTTCCATCGATGCTTCTATCAAATGCACATGCAGGTGTAGTACGCCTGGATGATCTAGCCGCTTAGCCATTACCCGCTCAAGCGCTTCCGCCACCGGAAGGGTTTCGTTCTTGGCGTTACCTTCTGCATCCCAATAGTCCCATCTGCCGATGGACATATAGGACGCTGCGTATAGCGCCGCAATATCCGGGTCATCTGGGTACTTGGCATTGAGCGCTCGCATGCCGGCTAAGTACGCTTGGTCACGATCGCCATCATTTGCAATGCTGGTCTTGTCATAAAGTACATGCATCGCTTCAATCATTTCGCGTTCGAGTTCTGTGCCGTTCTCACGCAATGTCATCGCTTGAGTAATCGCCTTTAACCCCTCCCCTTTAGGATCATCTGGCATCCGTCCGTAGCGGCTATTCGGGTTAGGGCCCATCGCGTGAGCCATGCCCCAATACGGCATAGGATGATCGGGGTCTAGGCGCGCAGCTTCCTGATAAGAAGCAATCGATTCTGGAAAATAGAATCCCCAGGCAAATCGCAGACCTTGATCAAAAAAGGTTTGGGCACCCGACACGCTGGTAGAGATCTCTCGACTATATGTGCCACCACCTGGAACAATGATGGCCAGCGCATCCGTACTGTCGGCGGCCTGTGCATCTGCAACTGGTGCCTCTGCAACTGACGCCTCTTCAGAGCAGCCAACTTGTAGAAACAAAACCGCGAAGACAACGCCTATGTTCCTTGTGATCTTTCGGTAGTTCATCCCAACCCCTCACTGTTTTTGATACCACTACTCTATCGCGTATTGGGCGGCGCATGTAGAGACGTCTTAACCCTTGGACTTTCGCAACCGTTTTGCGCTAGCCTCGTAACAAATGGTGGGAGGGATTCACTATGTACTCAGAGACTGCAAAGACTCGCCTTTGCCAAGCGCTTTTTATCATCTGTGTTTTCAGTCTCACCACGGTTTGGGCTGACAATCCAATTCCCCGCACCCCTGATGGTAAGCCAGATTTTACTGGAACCTACAATGCAGCCACCCTCACGCCACTTGAGCGACCGACCCGGTTTGGCGACAACAAATTTTTGAGCCCAGAAGAAGCGGAACGCATCACAACGGCAGAACAAGCCCTAATGAGTAAGGGCAACGCTCGCACCACTGGTGACCGAACCGCGCCAGCGGTCGGCGGTGCACCAATTGTCGGCTTTGAAGATCAACGTGCCGCGGGTGAATCACTCGGAGCAGGTAACGTTGGTGGCTACAACGTTTTCTGGTTCGATCGGGGTAGTAGCGCTTTCGCTGTCGACGGTAAATTCCGAACATCCATTATCACCAATCCCAAGAACGGTCGTCGGCCACCGATGCACCCTGAGGCGGCGGCGGCCGCACAAGCCAGTTTCGCCAACTTTATGCGTAATGACGGGACCGCTTGGTGGCTCGAGGAACAGGGCCCGGGTCCCTACGACGATCTAGAAAGTCGACCACCTGAGGAGCGTTGTCTGCTCGGCTTCGTTGGTGGACCGCCAACTCTGCCTTCCTTGTACAACAACTTCGTTAAGATCGTTCAGACCGAAAGCTATGTCATGATAATGAACGAAATGATCCACGACGCCCGTGTCGTGCGCATGAATGCAAAACACATCAGCAGCGATGTTCGTAACTGGCTAGGGGATTCCATCGGCCGGTGGGACGGCGACACACTTGTGATCGAGACTACAAATTTTCGCGCGCAAACAGGACTTTCTGGCGCGTCGAACACATTGAAAGTGACCGAGCATCTCTCTTTCATCGAAGACGGTCATATTAACTACGCGTTCACCGTTGATGACCCCAGCATTTGGACATCTGCCTGGCAAGGCGACTACATCTGGGCTCTGTCCGATGAAAATGTCTATGAGTATGCGTGTCACGAAGGTAACTATGCGCTCGGCGGCATCATGCGTGGTGCACGCCTATTGGAAGCGGAAGCGATGGCTAATCTTTCAAGCCAATAGAAGAGCCGCTCGCCAGCCACTTCATAGTCGTGCGGGAAGTAGGTACAGTACTGGCTTCACAACATGTGGTTTTCAAATGTACGTCAAAGTTGCCCTCTTTCTAATCTCTTCACTGATACTCAGCGCTTGCGCGACAGACAAATATGTCAAGCGGGATGAATTCAATTCCACTGTCCAGGATTTGCGCCAAAGCGATGAAGCCCTCGCTACCGACTTGGCGGGATTTCGTTCTCAGTTCACCGAGATGACCCAAGACCTACACACGAAGTTTGAAGGATATGACGCGACACTCGGGAATTTACAAGGGCGATTGCGCGTCGAAATGAGCGCTCACTTCGGTCACAACGATGCAGCACTTCGGGACGGTGACAAACCAGCCCTCGACGAATTTAGCGAGGTGATGCGCCAATATACTCCCCATGTTGTTGTTACGGTCGAGGGGTTTACCGATCCTTCTGGCAATGCTGAGTACAACAAACAACTCGGACTCCGTCGAGCTGAGTCCGTGCGCGAGTATCTTGTTAGCAACGGTGGTCTCCCAGCAGACCAAGTTCGGGCTGTGAGCTACGGCGAGGATACTGCCCGCCAGCTGTCGCCAGGGGCTTCGGGAGAGTCTGGGTCAGTCAATCGACGAGTCTCCTTGGTGGTCGACTACGTCGGACTAGCACCCCAACGTGTCGATTGACACTTCACGAAAACCTAATCAAAAAATAACTAGCCATAGGTAGCCAACGATGTCTGAACTAACGATCACCCTCGTCACAGCTTGTATCCTCGGACTGATGTTCATCTGGCTCAGCGCACGAGTTATTGGCACACGTGTTAAGAACGACGTACTCATCGGCGATAGCGGCGACCAAGCCCTGCTGTTCTCCATTCGAGTACAAGGCAATTTCACCGAGTACGTACCCATTTTTCTCATCGTCCTAGCACTGATCGAGGCAGCCGGCGCCAATCAGACCGCGTTGATCGTGTTGGCTGCTTTGTTTGTTGCAGCCCGACTCTCCCACGTTCTTGGCATGGGCGAGGATGCTAATCTCAAGTTTCGACAGGCAGGTATCATCGGCTCATTCACCGCTATCGGAGCGGTCAGCCTATACGGTCTGTTTCTCGCTTTGACTTAGGCTCTGCAACCGTATGTGACAAACTTGTAAGCCACGTGCGGTTCGATCTCAAAAAGCCCTAACAACATCGAGACATCCATAGCTCGATCACGGGCAATAATGCGCGCTCAAGGAATCGAAAGATGCCAAATCTGCAATTGCAGAAATTGTTCTATGAATAGCGCATTTGGCCTAGCACACCATTAGGACTAACTATGAGAAAGTTGACTTTAGCTGCGTTACTCATTGCAAGTTGTACATCTGCACATGCCGGTGTCGTGACCTACAACGTAACGAACTTCAACGGAGGCACTGCTGCCCACGGGCTCTGGACCAACCGAGACTACAATCCAGATAATACATTTAGTGTCATGCCAGGTATGACGTTCAAAGTTGATGACCAAGGCACGGCATCAGTTGCCGACGACGTCGCCCGCCTCCAAGGCAGCGCCATCGCAACTGGTCACGACCCAGACAAAGTCGCTCACATCGACTTGAGCTTTACTGGCGGCATGTCTTCATTATCGGATCCTTACGTCTACAAACAAGAAGGTGGTTTGAGCTACGCCAATCTAGTGGACCCAATGTTCTGGTCGGAGGTCCTGGGAACAATTACTGTCGATGGCACAGTCCATGACGTCGATAGAATGGTTTGGAACGATCATGGTAAACATACGTTCCAATTCGGCGTTGGCGCCAATTCGAAAAATAAGAATGAGCTTGGTGGATCAGCATGGGTACAGACATGCCAAGACGGTGCAGCGGACGGTATGTCCTGCATGAATTCCCACCACTGGGACTTAAACCTGGCTATGACAAAGGTACCTGAACCTGGAACACTCGGTCTTTTGAGCCTTGGCCTATTTGGTCTTTTGGCGAGCAGGCGAAAACGCGCCTAACCCACGCCTTCGGCGACCAGCGACGCTGGTCGCCACCTCAGTCTCTCTCTCTCTCTCTCTCATCCCGCTGTATCTCAGCGGTTCAAACCTGTACCTTGAATTAGAACCAACCGCCTGGAAACATCCTCTCAATGAGAATGTTAAAGCTGTCCCTTGTTTCGCTAATCGCCGTTCTGGTGTGGATCGCGCTTGCTGTGTTCCTTTCGCTGTTCGGCACTTGGATAAGTAGCGTTGTTCCCACGGGGGATTCGGCTGCTTTCACCGAGTGGGCGAAGAACGAAATTGGCACTGGCTATCAAGGCAATGCCGCCTTCGTTCTCATCGAACAAGGTGAGAAGACGGACCAATTTTTCTTTGGCGCTGATCAAAAGATCACTGGCGATACGCTTTTTCCAACCGCCTCTTTTAGTAAGTGGATAACCGCTCTCGCGGTCATGTCCCTTGTCGAGTCAGGCAAGCTCGATCTCGACGCTCCAGTAGCTAACTACATAACTCGATGGCAGCTGCCTGAGTCTCAGTTCGATCACGACCAAGTCACTGTCCGTAGTCTCCTGAGCCATACCGCAGGTCTCACGGACGGGTTAGGGTTTGGTGATTACCGAGAGTACGAAAAGATACCTTCGCTTGAAGATGAACTGGCTAATCCACGGGGATCCAAAGGTGATGGCGTGTCGATCAAGGTCGGCATCGAGCCTGGCTCCGAGTTTGTCTACTCAGGGGGCGGGTACTTAATCTTAGAATTGGTTGTCGAAGAAACCAGTGGCATGCCTTTTCGCGATTATGTGCAAACTCGCATTCTCAATCTTAGCAAAATGAAACGTTCGACATACGCATATCTAGGCGATCTTGAAAATGCTTCGGCCTCCTATCGCGCAGACGGGTCTCTTGCTCCAACATACAAATATGCATCTGACGCAGCCACTGGCTTCAATAGCTCAGTTTACGATCTGGCCAAACTGATGATCACGATTCTTCGAGACGATGGCGGTAACGTCCTCAATACGGACAGCGTACGTGCAATGCGAGAACCGCACGGTTTCTTGCTCGGCGCCGGAGTCTGGGGCCTTGGTGCAATTCTCTACGCGCCATCTCCAGATGGTGACTACGTCTTTGGCCACGACGGTGGCAATGATCCTGCGATTAATTCGACCATGCGGATAAACCCGGATAACGGCGATGGCATCATCGTCCTCGTGTCAGGTCACCCATCTCTCGCCTCGCGAATTGGCTCGGAATGGGTGTTGTGGCAAACCGGCTCCCCGGATTTTCTGCAACTCGATAGGACACTGGAAAGTGCAATCCTGCCGAGTGCTATCGGAGGTGCACTATGTATCCTATTGGTGTTTTTCTGGGGATGGCGAAAAAGCGAAAGAGTAACTACAGGGGATCTCAATGGATGACGCAAAGAGAAACGAATTCTTGAGCGAACCGAACACCGCGATCTTAGCGACAGTTGACGCTAAAGGGCGCGCCCATGCTGTGCCTGTCTGGTACCTATGGACCGGTGAAGTCTTTGAGATTATCGGCGGTAAAGACTCTGCCAAAATGAGGCACATTGAACTCAATGGGCGTGCTGCATTGTGTGTCGACAAACGTGGTAGCGCTGCGTTTCATGTCACAGCCGAAGGTCCTTGTGAGTTGGGTGACACTGCAACAAAAGAGTGGCGCTTGAAGTTGCACACACACTATCGAGGTAGCGAAGCGGCAGAAAAAGTTGTCGCTGGCGATGGTCATCTCAGCCAACGCTTCCTCACCCTAACGCCAGAGCGCTGGTACGGTTGGACCTCTGCCGAACTTAAATAATTAGCTAGATTTCTCCGCGCGCTCGATGGCGAACGCTTCTTCGGGAGATCTGACCATCCGCTTGCGCGCATAAAATGCGAAGTAAGCAAGACCCGCCAAGAACCACAACGCCACGCCAATCACACCCGTTCTAAAATCAGGATTGGCGAACAACATGAGTAGTGCGACTATCGCGATGATTAGTGCGACCACTGCGCCACCTACACCGAACGGACTTTTGTACGGTCGCTCAATATCTGGGTATTTTCGCCGCAACACAATGTACGACCACATTTGCATGGCGTATGCGATAACGGCGCCGAACACGGCCATGTTAAGGATCACTCCGCCGAACGCGCCACCGTCGCCAAGAAAATACAAAAGCATAAGAACCGCATACCCAAGAAGCGCGCCTGTGATCAGCGCTATATGCGGAGTTTTACGAGTACGGTGGGTCAAAGACATCCACGTTGGGAAGTAACCCGCTCGGCTCAAGGAGAAAATATTTCTACCATACGCATAGATGATTGCGTGGAAGCTCGCAATTAAACCTGCTACAGCAACGAGGCCAAGCAGTTTCCCACTAGTCACTCCAAGTGTTGTTTTGAAGCCATCAAGCAGCGGCTCTTCAGTTTCCGAGCCAAAATAGGCCGCGCCACCGCCGATCCCCATATTTAGAAAAGTGATAAGGATGCCAGTGAGCACTAACGTCGCTAATCCCCACAACAACCCTCTGGGCATATCCCGTCGAATGTCCACAGACTCTTCAGCCGCCAGCGGCAGCTGCTCGATCGCCAAATACAGCCAGATCGCAAAAGGTAGCGCAGCACCGATAGCACCCCAACCTTTCGGTAAGTATTTTGATTCGCCCGGGTCCGGTGGAATATTCCACAAGTTATCCCATTCGAAAAACGGTATCGCGCTGATGTAAAACACAACCAATATGCCGAGCGCGATCAACGTGATAACGACTATGAAGCGAAAGGACGCTTCAACGCCGAAAATGTTTAGTCCAACGAACACTAGATAAAGCCCCGCCCACCACAACGGTTGGACCACATCTGGAGTCGCAAAAATGCTCTGCAAGTAGGCAGCAGCGAAGTAGCAAACCACCGCAGTCGTGATCACATATTCCATGTTTTCAGCAAGACCTGTGATGTAACCACCCCAGGGTCCAATCGCCGTGCGAGCAAAGGAGTAAGCTCCGCCGGTATGCGGCAACGCTGGTGACATTTCGGCAATGGAAAAACAAAGCGCGACGTACATGACAGTAATGATCGCCACCGCAATCAAGAATCCGCCAAAGCCAGCCTGACCAACACCGAGGTTCCAACCGGAAAAGTCACCCGAAATTACAGCACCGACCCCAAGAGCCCAGAGTGAAAACACTCCGGCGTACTTTTTCAGGTTACGACTTTCGAAGTAACCGGCTTCCGGTTCACGATAGCTAACGCTTTTAGGTTCTTCGCCCATTATGAGCTCCCCACCAATGGCACGATTCCATCTTGGTGCAATACCTGTCTGAATACAAAATAATCAATGCTCACAAGGGTGAGCAGATTCGGCCCAGTCTGTTAGAATCGCGCCGCTTCCAGTCCGAGGCAAGTTAAAGGATAGGGCTGGCGAGCCTCACAACCTATCTAGTTACCATTAAAAAAAGGACTCTATGGAATTCGTTCTCGGACAACGTTGGGTGAGCCAGACTGAATCAGAACTTGGTCTCGGTATGGTGGTGGATATCGAAGGTCGCCACGTCACCGTCCAATTTCCAGCAGCTGAAGAAGATCGCGTTTACGCACTAAACAACTCGCCGTTGGCACGCGTGATTTACGAAGCTGGCGAGACGCTCTTTGACCAAGAACAAACCCCTTTTACCGTAAAGAGTGTTGAGGACCTAGATGGACTGAAATGCTATTTCGTCTACGATGCAGACGGTGGCGAGAGAATGCTACCGGAAACTCAAATCTCCGGGCTTGTGCACTTAAGCTCACCAAACCAACGCCTTCTTAGCGGTCAATTTGACAAAGCCGCTGAGTATCAGCTTCGAGTCGCTAGCCTACACGCTCGCTACAACCTGCAACGGTCTGAAGCTCGCGGCCTACTAGGATCACGCACAAGTTTGCTGGCTCATCAGGTTTATATCGCGCAAGAAGTTGCCTCTCGCTTTGCCCCACGCGTTTTATTGGCAGATGAGGTCGGTCTAGGCAAAACCATCGAAGCAGGAATGATCCTGCATCATCAGCTGCAATCGGGACTCGCCAGGCGCGTGCTCATCGTAGTACCCGACGCGTTATTGCATCAGTGGCTTGTAGAGATGCTCCGCAAGTTCGGCCTACGGTTTTCACTGTTCGACCAAGACCGCTACGACGCTCTGCTAGAGGCAGGCGAGGTCAATCCATTTGAATCCGAACAGTTGGTGCTCTGCGGTCTCAGCCTTGTCAGCAACGACGAGCGTTTGGTCGACCAAGCCTGCGAGGCAGATTGGGACTTGTTGGTGGTAGATGAAGCGCATCATTTGTTCTGGACCCCAGACCAAGCAAGTGATGAATACACTGCAGTCGAACAACTCGCCAGGGTCAGCGCCGGTCTACTGCTGCTGACAGCAACACCTGAACAGCTCGGCGTAGAAAGTCACTTCGCGCGCCTGCGGCTTCTCGACCCGCAACGCTTCTCTGATTTCACGCAATTTACTCACGAACAAGCTAAGTACGTAGAACTCAATGATATCGTTAGCGCACTCAAGGACGGAGTAGAGTTGACGTCCACCCAAAGCGAGCTTCTTGACAGTTTCGCAGGACTTCCCGAACCCAGCTCAGTCTCTACAGATGATCTAATCTCACAACTGCTCGATCAGCACGGCACCGGACGCGTGTTGTTTCGCAACACTCGGGCTGCTATTTCTGGTTTCCCAGAACGCCATGTCACAGGGTATCGACTAGACGTCGATGACGATTTTCCATTTCGCGATGTCTACGCCCACCTGACACCAGAATCAGAACTGCGCGCAGTGGGTCTCGATTGGGTCCAGCATGACCCTCGCGTCGTTTGGCTTGAAAACTTTTTTAAGATGCACAAGCAGAGCAAAGTTCTGCTCATCTGTGCCGACGCTGAAACTGCAATAGATCTAGAAAAACACTTACACCTAGATGTCGGTATTCGTAGTGCAGCTTTCTACGAAGGCCTATCGATCCTGGAACGAGACCGCGCAGCCGCGTACTTTGCCGATGAAGAAGCTGGCGCGCAAACCCTGATCTGCTCCGAGATAGGTAGCGAGGGACGTAATTTCCAATTTGCCCATCACCTCGTGTTATTCGACCTGCCTACCAACCCAGATTTACTAGAACAGCGAATCGGACGACTCGATCGAATCGGGCAAACATCCGATATCGAGATCCACGTCCCCTACGTTGCACATTCAGCACAAGAAGTCCTATTCCGTTGGTATCAAGAGGGTTTAGATGCCTTTTGCCATAGCTTCTCGGGCGGTACAGCTGTTAGCTCACAATTCGGAGAAGAACTAGGACACGTGCTTAGATCAGGTCTTGATGATGAACAGAAGTTCACGGCACTTCTTGAACAAGCTGCAAGTTTTACCCAAGCGCTGCGCATCGAATTGCAACAAGGCAGAGACCAACTTCTCGAGCTAAACTCCTGCAAGCCTGAAATTGCTGCAGGCGTCATCGAGAAGATTGAGGCCGCAGAAGCAAGCGATGATCTAAAGGACTTTGTCACGCTCGCTTGTGACACCTTCGGCGTCGAACCTGAATATCACTCTGAACATAGCCTTGTCTTGAAGCCAACGGAACATATGTTCACCCATGCATTTCCAGAGGTTGGCGATGATGGCCTAACCGTCACATTCGATCGAAGCAAAGCGATTGTCCGCGAAGATATGGAATTCCTAACTTGGGAATCTCCTGTGATCGACGGCGTCATGGAGATGGTCCTTGGCTCTGAACTAGGCAATACCAGCATCAGTACAATCTCACTCAAGGCCCTTCCAGCCGGAACTTTGCTCGTCGAGTGTTACTTCGTCATGCGCGCAAGTGCGCCGAAACGATATCAGCTCGGTCGTTTTCTTCCGGAGACCCCAATCCGAATGCTTCTCGATAGCAGTGATCGAAACCTTACGGAAGTTGTCAATCACGAGGCCCTTGCCAAACTTTGTCAGCACATCAAGAAGTCAACTCGTACAGCAATCATCAAAGAAATACGAACTCCGTTGGCTGAATTGTTAGAGAAAGCACACCAAACTGCTATCGAACAGGAGGAGACATTGAAACGAGCTGCAAGACAACGGGTTGAAGACATAGTTGGCCACGAAATTGAGCGTTTGCGTCAGCTGCAATCTATCAATCCCTCCATTCGCTCAGAGGAAATCGATTTTTTCGTGACACAACGAAAAGAAGTTCTCGCCCATATCGAACAAGCATCACTTGAACCCCAGGCAGCGAGGGTTGTCATCGCAACTTAACGACATTAGACACCTTTGCCAGGAGCACAGTTGGTCTCGTACTATGTCAGCTTCGAATTAAAAAATTGAGGAGCCCATATGGGCCGTGATCTTGGCAAGCTCCATTTCTCGACCAAGGTCGCATACGGATTTGGTCAATTAGGTGAAGCCCTCTTCCTTGGGCTAACCTTGGCATTCGTACCAATTTTTTACAACCAAGCAGTAGGTCTCTCAGCAGATCTTGTTGGCATTGCTTTGTTTATTGGCATCTTTTCCGACGCAATCTCAGACCCACTTATCGGCTCAATCTCCGATCGATGGCGATCGAAGAGATTCGGGCGCCGACATCCGTTTTTATTCGTTTCGGCGCCACCTCTAGCCCTATGCCTATATATGCTATTCCAACCGCCAGCGGAGTTACTCGCAGTCTCCGATGGCGCGACTTTACCTGATCAATGGCCGCTGTTTTTCTGGATGGCAGGCTGGCTACTATTGGGACGATTTTTCCTAACGTTATACATCGTGCCGCATCTCGCGCTTGGCGCCGAACTCTCAACTGACTACGATGAACGCGCTTCTGTATATAGCTACAATGCGATGTTTGGCTTCTTCTTCGGCCCAATGGTCGCATTTGTGGCGTGGACCTGGTTCTTCGCAGGTGAATCTCTGAGAGTGTCAGACGGCGCCATGGTTGCAGGGCAGCTAAATCCCGCAAACTACGAGAACATTGCGATTCTCTCCGCGGTCGGCATTATCCTCGGTATCTGGATCTGCGCAGCATTCACTCTCCGGCAAGTGAAAAACCTGCCTCAGCCGCCTGACAACCTCCCACCTTTTCGTTTCACGACAGTTTTCGTCGAGGTGTATGGGGCATTTCGTAACCGCTCTTACGTCATGCTCATGGTCGGCTTTTTCTGCTTGTCGATGACACTCGGTCACGCTGAATCAACCAACACGATCATGTTCACTTTCTATTGGGAGTTTCAGCCAAGCGAGATTCGCTGGTTCTCCTTCTTCCAAACTGCCGGTTTTGTTCTGGGCGCATTCATGGCACCGTTTTTAGTCCGACGTATTCAGAAGCGTCCGCTGGTTGTCATTTCCGTGCTTGGCTATGGCATCGTCCATCCAGCGCCCTACATCCTACGTATGATGGGACTGTGGCCAGAGAATGGTGACGAATTGTTGCTGCCCTTCTTACTTGCATGGACCGTGATTGCCACCTGGTGTTTGGCTTCACTCAATGTCTGTGTAATGTCGATGCTCGCAGACCTTGTTGATGAACATGAGCTGACATCTGGTCGACGCCAAGAAGGGGTTTTCTACTCAGCCCGGGTGTTCTTTGCCAAAGCGAGTAACTCCGTAGCGTCCTTCCTGGCAGGAATTACTTTGGCGTACTATGCCGACTTGCCTGCTAATTCGATTCCCGGCGAATTGGACGATGACATACTTTTTCGCATGGGTTTTCTGGTCGTACTTTTTAGCATCGGAGCAGTGATTGCCGGTTGGTTCTATTCTCGCTATAAATTAGATAAAACCCGAGTCACCGAAATTCAGGCGGAACTTGCTATAGCTCGGGAAAGCTCCTAAGACGGCGCAAAAACCAATCGCAGAGGAACCATAATGACAGAGCTCATCAGTCGCGAGATTCACTTAGTCTCCCGCCCAGACGGGTTACCCGTACCTGCTAACTTCCAGTTGGTTGAACGATCACTCAAACCCACAGAGTCTGAGATAGTCGTGCAAAATCTTTTGATGTCCGTGGATCCAGCCATGCGCCCTGCACTGTCCAACAATCAGACCAAGCTCGATGAAGCCATGCCAGGGGGTGCGATTGGCAAGATCGTGAATAGTACTTCTAGCGAATATCCAGAAGGCAGCTATGTTTCTCACCGATCTGGGTTTCGCGAATTTCACTTGTCAGACGGCAGTGATCTCACGATCGTCGAACCACAAGGTGAACCCATCTCAACCCACCTCCATGTTCTGGGCGGCACGGGTTTAACCGCGTACGGTGGATTGTTAGTTACGGGTCAGCTACAAAATGGTGAAAATGTGTTCGTTTCCGCAGCTGCTGGCGCCGTTGGGTCTGTCGCCTGTCAGATTGCAAAAATCCACGGTTGTCGCGTTGCAGGAAGTTGTGGCTCAGACGCCAAAGTCGACTACTTGTTAAACGAAATCGGCATCGACTACGCGTTCAACTACAAAACAAGCAGCATCGCTAAGGAGCTACACAAAGGTCTTCCAGAGGGAATCGATGTCTACTTTGAAAACGTCGGCGGTGCACATCTGGACGCCGCCTGTGGACAGATGCGACCCCTGGGTCGCATCCCGGTCTGTGGCATGATTTCAGCCTACAATAACAAAGGCGCACGTTCCGAAGGCGTGACCACACTTTCAAACATGATCTACAACAGAGTCACGATGAAAGGCTTCGTCGTGTATGAGTTCGTTGAGATGCGCGAAAAGTTCCTGTCAGATATGCGTGACTGGATGCGCGATGGCAAAATGAAATACAGCGAAACGATTATGGATGGGATCGAAAATGCGCCTGCCGCTTTGATTGGTCTCCTCCAGGGCGAGAATACTGGAAAGATGCTCGTCCGTTTAGCCGACGAATGAGGGTTGTCGTTATCCACCACACTAAGTTCGTCACAACCGCGGTAACGGCGTTTGTTCTCTGTCTCTTTAATGGCGCCGCCTACGCACAAGAGACCCTCGAACTCGCATCTGTGAGCGCTATCGCAGTAGAGGTCGACACAGGTAAAACCATTTTTGCAAAACGTGCTGACGTGGTCCTTCCGATCGCATCCATCACAAAACTGATGACTGCACTCGTCGTGGTCGAGTCCGGCGCATCAATGGATGAGTATCTTAAGATCGAGGATTGGGATGCGAAGCAGGCTAAGAACGCATACTCGCGAATACGCATTGACTCTCAGGCCAAGCGCGCAGATCTGCTCCGTATCGCACTTATGTCCTCGGAAAACCGTGCAGCATACAATCTAGGCGTTCACTATGCGGGTGGCGTTCAAGGGCTTGTCAACGCCATGAATGCCAAGGCAGTGACTCTGGGCATGCGCGATACCCACTTTGCAGACCCCACCGGATTATCAACAGAAAACAAGTCATCAGCTCAGGATCTGGCCAAGATGATGATCGCGGCACACGCCCATCCTGACATACAAAAGTTTTCAACTACCCGTCAACACACGGTTAACTTTCGTAAACCACGTTACCGGCTTGGCTATGGCAATACCAATCCATTGTTGGGTAGTTCTAGATGGCAGGTCTCGATGACCAAAACCGGCTATCTCACCGAAGCTGGCAGATGTCTGGTTATGGTGACCCCGATAGACGGTAAGCCCGCTGCGGTCGTTCTGTTGAATTCGTTCGGCAAACGTTCCCCGCTTGGCGACGCAGGACGCATTCGTCGCTGGTTACAGGAAGGTATAAAGAGCAAGGTCGCAACAGCCGCCAAGGCACATGAACAGAGGGTCTCAACAGCGCTCGGACTCTAGTACAGTCATCAACACCCAACCGAGTTGCCCAAGACTATGTTGCCGCCCTATAGTGTCCTGACACACGCAGGCGTCCAAACATAGGAGCTCGTCTTATGAAATTTATCTCCCTTCTCACCCTATTCGCAACACAGATAGCTGTTGCCGAAATACCTAGAACTGCGGACGGTCATCCAGACTTAAGCGGTTTTTTCGATGTCGCAACCATTACCCCTATGGAACGGCCGGAGGAGATGGCAGAAAAGGTCTCTATCACTCGGGAGGACGCGATCAAACTCGAACAAGAGCGTGCTGCCCGCCGTGCGGCTGCGAACGAAGCATCCGACCCCAACAGGGGTGCACCACCGGACGGTGGCAGTGTTGGCGGTTATAACGGATTTTGGCTAGATGCAGGTGAAAATAGAATCGTCGTCAACGGCGAGTACCGAACATCGATCATCACAACGCCAGAGAACGGTCGGCGACCAGAGCTCATCTCAGATTGGGGTAAGGCAGAAGCCGCCGCCCTAGTAGAGGATTTTACCCATCGTCCGGGTGTGGCGTGGTGGCTTGATGAGACAGGCACAGGACCTTTTGACAACATGGAACAACGGCCGCTGCGCGAACGGTGCCTTATGGGATTCGGTCCAGTTGCTGGTCCGCCTGTGTTCCCCTCTGTCTATAACAACCACAAGCGTATAGTGCAGACAGAAGACGCGATCATGATCCTGGCGGAGATGGTTCACGACGCGAGGGTGATTCGCCTCAATGCAGAACATAAACCTGATCATATGCGAACTTGGATGGGTGATTCAGTCGGCCACTGGGAAGGTGACACTCTCGTAGTGGATACGACGAATTTCAACGCGACACCGGCTCTCACCTCCGCGGACGAAAACCTCCACGTCGTCGAGACCTTCCGTCGCGTGGATGCCGAAACACTCATGTACACATTTATGGTCCATGACGAGACTGTTTGGGCTGAGCCTTGGGGTGGCGAGTATCCTTGGCCACAAACACAAGAAAAGGTCTATGAGTATGCCTGTCACGAAGGCAACTACGCGTTGGGTAACATTATGCGTGGCGCACGTTTACTAGAGAGCGAACACCCATCAGCGCAAGCCTCAGCTGGTGAAGAATAACCAGAGTTGTCGACGACGCGCGCGACAACAGTTAACGTACCGAACAATTACAATCACAGGAGACTAACTTGTACAGCCACATAATGGTCGGCGCTAATGACGTCGAAGCCTCGAAAAACTTCTATGACGCCGTGCTCGGAGCGTTGGGACACAACCCGGGTGCCATGGACGACAAAGGACGCTGCTTCTACTTCACCGATACCGGCGTTTTCTCCATCACGCCACCCATCGACGGTAACGAAGCGACCCATGGCAATGGCAGCACGGTTGGATTTGCAGCGGCCTCACCAGCAGAGGCGGACTCTTGGCATGCAGCTGGTCTCGACAATGGTGGCGTCACTTGTGAGGATCCACCAGGAGAGCGCGAAGGCAGCGGACTTTATCTTGCCTACCTGAGAGACCCTTCAGGCAACAAAATCTGTGCCCTGCATCGGCTCGGCGCGTAACAGGCGCATAAGACGCGCACAAGAGGCGCACAAGAAGCGCATAAGATCTTGAATTTGTGGGGTGGCCCTGGCCTCTTGCGCCACCCCAGCAATTCACCACTTCACGCAGACACTAGCGCTCAAAGACCAGCTGTCCTCCGAGGTAAGTCTGCTCGACTTGGACGTCGCGTATCCGGTCTGGATCGACCGTTAACAAATCATCAGACAACACAATCATATCCGCTAACTTGCCAGGCTCTAGGGATCCTCGGGCGTGTTCGTCAAAATTTAGATAAGCACTCGTCATCGTGTAGGCGCGGATCGCCTCTTCCATCGCTATGGCCTCATCAGGACCGTATACCCTACCGCTCATCCCCTGGCGCGTAACCGCAGAATAGAGTCCAACCATCGGTCCTATCGGCAATATGTCGCTAGAAAGCGCGACCACGATACCGTGACTCATGGGAGATCTAACGGGATTGTTATGCTCGAGTCTCCACCCATCTAGATTCGCAACGTAGCGTCCCTCTAGCGTGTAAGTGAAGTTAGGTTGCTGGGTTATGTGAATGGAATGCACGGCCATTTTCTGCATCGTTGCTTCCGGGGGACGCATCGAAAAATGATTTAAATAGTGGCGATGATCGTCTCGAGGACTTCGCTCTAGGGTTTCGGAGAGAGTATCCACGACCAATTGAATCGCGGCATCACCAATAGCGTGTATACCCATCTGCCATCCGGCGTCGTGAACTTCGTTCAACAGATCAGCAAGCTCCCCTGCGGGCATGTTTAGGTAGCCTCGATAGTCCCCCTGATCTCTGTAGGGTTCGAGGGTGTACGCCGCAGGTCCCGTAAAGCCGCCATCGGCAAAGACTTTGATGGGACCGATTTTCAAGCGATCGTTGCCATCGCCAACTCTTTCTTTCAGCTCAGTTATGGCTTCAGGATCGTGCCACTGAAATTGTAAGCTCGCCCTAGGTAAGGCGAGTTCTTCGTTTGCGTACAAGGCCTCCCAACGCTCATAGTCTTGCGGGGTCTTCGAGGCATCGGTGAAGCTGGTTATGCCTTTACTGAACAGCGCGGTTAAATTGACCTGCAAACTCGCCAACAACTCATCATAGGTCGCGCTCGGTACCAATCTTCCTACAATTTCTTGGCGTTCCCGGATGATACCGTTCAACGCTCCATCCGAATCACGCTCAATCACCCCACCCTCCGGATCAGGCGTATTCCGATCAATTTCAGCAAGATCCAGCGCTAACGAATTCGCAACAGCACTATGCCCTCCTGCTCGGGTTAGGATGACAGGATTGTTTGGGGCCGCTTGATCAAGATCATCTCTTAACGGTCTTCGCTCCTCAGCTAGCTCATCCTCTGACCAGCCATATCCGGTTATCCATTCACCAGCACCGAGCTGCTGCGCCTTTTGTTTGATCAATCCTTGAAGTTCCGATATCGAAGAAAGATCTCCAAGATCAATAAATCGAAGAGCACGACCGCGAATGTGAGTATGCGAATCATAGAACCCAGGGAGAACCGTTTTGCCCTTCAGATCCGTTACCGCAGAACTCCTGTATTGCACCAACAGCGATGCATCGCCGGTCGCGACAATTCTACCGCCATCAACTACGAGGACTTCATGAATGGAAAAATCATCATCGACCGTAACTACCTTGCCGTTGACCAAAATCAGATCGACATCCATCGGCGTTACGGGATCAGCAGGATCCTCGTTCCGGCAGCTTGATAACAAACTCAAAGAGAGAAACAGCACCACAATTCTAAGCATCAGCATCTTCCACGTTCTCCATCAAACAGAGCTGTATTTACAACTTCCTTTTTAATCTATTCCGCACGCGACGAGCAATTAGTCAGGGCTATGTTCATCCAGCCCAAAATACAACGCACCCCAATTCTCCGCTGTTCGCTCACCATCCATTAAGTAATGCGTCCTCGCCGTAGAGATGTCACGATAGATCCTTTCCAGGTGTTCACCGGTCTGCGCAGCACTGGTCCCGCTGCGCCTGAACAATAGCTCAATAGCCGCATAACAAAGTTCTCCAACTTCTTGAACACGCATCGATCCGCGTACCGTGTCTTGTTGTTGAAAATCCAGAGTGCCTTCTGCCGCCATTCTCGTCACACGCTCTTGCTCGTCGATTATTGCGGCTAAAGCTGCCGTCGCCGTGTCTATCTTCGCCCGAGCAAGGCCGACACGTCGCTGCACAGCTTGGTCGTGTGCCATCGTCTGGAAAGGAGGAAAGGGATTAACCTTGGTTTGGGCACGTTCGCCGAATACATCCATCGCGCTTTCAGCCAAACCAATGCAGATGCTTGCGATCTCCGCAAAGAATACGCCCATGTGCGGGGTTCTGTAGAAAGGATTTTCATGTACACCAAAACCCGGTGCTGAGCCTTGTCCCCACTTTGGTTGGGAAATCACCCGACGGTTTGGCACGAATACGTCTGCTAGCACAGCCTGTTTTGAGCCCGTACCTCGCAAGCCCAGTGCAAACCAGTTGTCGTGAATCTCGTAGTCATCGCAGTGCACAAAGGCTAAGAGTACATCTGCCGGAGGAGACGACTTGTTTTCTCCTGGCACAATCGCAGACACAGTCAGCCAATTAGAGTGCTCTGCGCCAGAGCCATAATTCCACCGTCCGGTGACCCGATAGCCCCCTTCAACCGGCGCCGCTGTACCTTGCGGCGCCAAAATTAATGGCGAGCGGAAATCGCCATCTTCTCCATACATCTCTACCTGCCCTTCCTCTGGACAGGCAGCCATATGAAACACGTGTGCAGATGTTAGACACAATACCCAACCAGATGATCCACAACCGCGAGAAATGTTGATCATGACATCACAGAACGTACGCAGATCTTGCTCGTAGCCACCGAACCGTTTTGGCTGTAAGATCCGATAGAAACCCGCGTCCAGGAACGCCTCAACAGTTTCAACCGGTAATGTTCTGAGTTCTTCCGTTGATGCTTCCCGTGCACGAAGCATAGGGATCATAGCCGCGGCTCTTTCCAGCAATACAGCGCGTGTCACATCGGGTTCGGGTGTGGCAATAGTCATTGCTTAGTCCTCGTCTAACTCGCTTTATCCGCGTCTTAACTGGCTGAACAAAAAGGACCGCTACTGCCCCCCACCCACACTGGCGCCCGCTGCGCGTCGTTTTTCCCAGGCCCTTTCGATCAGATCCATCTTGCCAATGCGCAGCTCAGCCTTACTCCCCGTAGCGACACCCAACTCCATATACGCTTCGGTATCTGCGCTATATTCAGGCCATTGAGGGAGTCCAGGACCGTTAGGGTTTCCGGTTTTCGCGAACTGGGTCCAGATACTCGCCATCAACTCGGACAATTCTCCGTCCGCCTCAACTGGCTTGGCCCCAAACAGTTCTAAATCACCAAATACATAGCCAATTTCACCCGCATGAAACGCACCGTACTTTTCGCTGTTCTCTACGGGCGGCGCCCAAGTGAACCAATACAGATAAGCATCACTCTCAACGTTCTCCATGCTCCGCGCCCACGTCCGCATCGGGTGGGCGAACAAGACATCGCTAAACATGTCAGCCCACACAGCTTCTGCCTCGGCATCGCCCGCAAACGAATAGTGTTGATCTACTTGATCAGCAACCTCAGGCAATGTCGCCGCTGCATATGCGCGAAATCCATCCGCCCCCTCGCCAAACAGTGGTGTAAAGAACTCCAAGAATGTCGTTCCTTCATCGGCGTTGGAGCCGATCATTACAGGCACATCGGCTTGTTGTCCGGCCGCAAAAATGGATGAGACCTCATCGGGTATCACCTCTCCGTCAACTATAGCGAGGCTGTCATAATTGGAGAAACTTGGATTCTTCGTAAACACTTCAAGAACCTGTTCCTGGGAACGTTCACGTTGTCCAGCCAGACTCGCATCACCCTCTGCGCCAGCCAATGCCTGTCCAAACTCAAGACCAAGTGCTTCAGCAGAGCCGCTGTAGGTCGTTTCTCTATCGCGATACCACATCGGCTGAAATGCACCACCACTCTGACCAATCACTCGATGAAACAAACCCTTAGCTAACGGACTGGCCTGAAGCAACGACATGCTCAGCGAACCGGCTGATTCGCCAAATATAGTCACGTTGTTCGGATCACCTCCAAATTTAGCAATGTTCTTCTGGACCCACTCGAGAGCAAAGATCTGATCTCGGAGACCCTGATTACCAGAAACACCGCTCGTATTCTCCTGACTCAGTTCTGGATGTGCATGGAAGCCAAATCGACCGAGTCGATAGTTTATCGTCACCAGCACCACACCCTTAGCCGTTAGCAACTCCCCTGTGTACTCGCTCCCCGAGCCCGTCACCAAGGCACCACCGTGTACCCAAACCATAACAGGCAGGTTCTGAGACGCGGTGTCCGCTCGACTCCACACGTTTAGCGTCAAGCAATCCTCGTCCATCTCAAATCCAGACCGACCATAAAACGATCCACCCTGTCCTTGGGGTTGCATGCAGGCGGGTCCTGGCGAAGCCGCTTCTCGGACACTCCTTGCCAAGGAATCGTCGCCGCCGGCGGCGCCCAGCGCAGATCGCCGATCGGTGGCGCCGCGTAGGGAATGCCGTGAAATTGATGCAGACCATCACCATCTGTGTATCCTCGGATGGTCCCGCCCGTCACTGCAATTTCATCACTCACGACGATCTGCTCTTGCTGCGGCTCAATCTCAGCCTCGTTCTGACTTTCCTGGCAACCAAAGCCAAGCAAACCTACCAGCACGATAGCTGCACTCTTAGTGTAAGAATTCATTCCCCTCTCCCTCTAACCCACGTTTCTGATTTGCTAAGCATTGAGATGGATTCTAGCTGGGCCCAACCCAAACCACGACCTTCCGACGCACCGGCTCAATCCCGAGGCGCAGTTGCCTTTGTGTGACCGCCGAGCGCCGACGTTACCTGTTCTACAGAGCCGAGCTTGCTCAGGCTCCTTTGCGCGTCTGCCAATCAAGATACAACGGGGTCGGCGGTGTCGAGTGATGTCCATGTAGGTAATAACTGCGATCACCCGCGGGCACAAAGTGAATCGAGGTTTCTAGGCGCGGGTTGTGCCAAAAATCCTCGGAACCAATCTCTGCTTCGAAACCCTTAAACCCAGTCTCATCCGCTTCTGCATAATCTGGATCAATGACAACGAGCGCGAGCATTATCCGCCGCTCGTCTGAATTGTTCGGCATACCGCCATGCCAGAGCCGTAAGTCCCTCACAACCAAATCACCAGGACCAATCCCGATTGTTTGTTCAGGTTCGCGTGCATGTGCTTGTTTCGAGAGCATTGCCTGTGTGAACTTTCGTGTTCCGCCTGCCTCCGCTACGGAGGTGCGATGGCTCTCTGGATAGATCAGGGTGGCGCCATTCTCAATAGTGAATTCAGTCAAAGGGTAGTTGAGCACCACCGCTGGACAACGATTAGTTATCGCTCCATCAGGCACGTCTCGGTGCACATTTTGCGCATCTGCTTGCCCGGGCCAACTGGTGTTCGCGCCATATGTTGTCAGCGTTGCGCGCGGACCCAACATACCCCTACAAATGTCGATGGCTGCTTCGTTGTATACCACTTCTTCATACAAGTGAGGATGGAACGGCGGTGGTCGCAGACTGTTCCAAGCATTTACTTTGCGACTTGGCGTTCGGACATCTAAGTCAGCCTGCATTTTGTCGTTTAGAGCACTGATAGTTTCTAACGTCACGGCGCCCTTAATACACACAACACCCTCGTCTCGCATCGCCGATAGCGCCGCGGTCAACTGGGATTCAGAAAGTCGTGCGCTTCCGTCCAGACCATCGCCGGTGGCATGCTTGTCGATCAGAATTTCTTGCATTTCTTCTACCTCCTGCGCCTCGAACTTAAAACATTATGGCGTTTACCGATAGTCTCCCTGTATGGGAAGGATCGCCCAGTCAGACGCCACTATCAGCAAGGACAACAAGAGTGCTGGCTGTTGCTGTGCCGCATCTCTAAGATGCACCCCTTAACGAAGCAGCGACTGCCTTAATGACGAAAATTGGCCTCTTTGTCGATGTACAGAACATCTACTACACCACGCGGCACGCGTACAATCGCCAGTTTAATTATCGCGAATTCTGGCGCATTTTAAGTGCCGCTGGTGAGCTGTCTCCTGCTTATGCATACGCTACCGACCGCGGTGACAAAAGCCAGCAGGCCTTCCAGTCCGCTCTGCGCCATATCGGCTTTACCGTCAAGCTCAAGCCTGTCATCCACCGCGCGGACGGCTCCGCCAAAGCCGATTGGGATGTGGGCATTACAATCGACGTCTTAAAGACAGCGCCACAACTCGACCGAGTGATCCTACTTTCGGGTGATGGTGACTTTGACATTCTCATTCAAACCATCCAAGAAGACCATGACATCCCGGTTGATGTCTATGGGGTACCGACGCTGACGGCTGACTCCATCAAGCGTGTCGCGACCAACTACCGACCCATCGAAGAACCTTTACTTATATAGCCATGCCACTTCTCGAACTTCGCAGCGCAAGCTTGGCTTTCGGTCACATTCCATTGTTGGATGAGGTCGCTCTCTTGATTGAGCAAAAGGAACGACTGTGCCTTATCGGCCGTAACGGCACAGGTAAATCATCCCTCTTAAGTGTGATTAGCAAAGAACAAACACTTGATGCAGGAACGTTATGGATAGAGGACGGTATCCAGATAGCGAAACTAGACCAAGAAGTTCCCAGCAACACCAATGAATCTATCTACGATACTGTTGTGCGCGGTCTCGGGGATGTGAGCGGTCTGCTCGCACGCTTCCACCACGTCAGTGCAGAAGTTGCCAACGGCAGTGTTGAGGCACTTGAGCAACTCAGTGAGCTGCAAGCTGAAATCGAAAAAGTTGATGCCTGGGACGCGTCACAGAAAGTAGAGACAATACTGACCCGACTAAAGCTTGACGCAGACGCCATTATGTCTGAATGCAGTGGCGGCATTCGACGTCGCGCTATGCTGGCTCAAGCGCTGGTGAGCGAACCTGATCTACTCTTGCTCGATGAACCCACAAATCACTTGGATATCGAATCAATACAGGCACTTGAGGCCGCAATCCTAGGATTTGCGGGTGCGGTATTATTCATCACGCACGACCGAACGTTGATCGACGATCTTGCAACCCGGATCATCGAGCTCGACCGTGGCACATTAACCTCCTACCCCGGATCTTATGCGCAGTATCAAAGGGCGAAACGCGCAGAGTTAGAAAGCGAACAACAAAATAATCGTAAGTTTGATCAAGCCCTTGCCGAAGAAGAAGTATGGATTCGGCAAGGCATCAAAGCACGCAGGACTCGAAATGAGGGTCGGGTTCGTCGATTGGAAGCGATGCGGCTAGAGCGGAAGGCACGCCTCGAACAACAAGGCAAGGTAAAGCTCTCGTTAGAACAAGGACGCGACTCCGGCAAAATTGTCCTTGAAGCAGAGAAGGCGAACTTTTCCTACGAAGACGAGCTGGTCATTCGCGATTTTTCAACCACGATCTTACGTGGAGACCGTGTAGGCATCATTGGACCTAACGGCAGCGGTAAGAGCACTCTTCTCAAAGTCTTGCTCGGCGATCTAGCACCAACATCCGGCCAGATAATGCTCGGCACCCAACTCAATGTCGCGTATTTCGACCAGGAACGTATCCAACTAGATCCGGAGCGATCTGTGCGTGACAATCTTGCGGATCGATCAGATCACGTGCAAATTGGAGACAAGTCTCAGCACGTGATCAGCTATCTACGTGACTTCCTGTTCGCACCAGAACGTGTGAACTCCCCAGTCAAAACACTTTCCGGCGGGGAGCGAAATCGACTACTCCTAGCCAAGATCTTTTCAAAGACAGCGAATTTGTTGGTCCTCGATGAACCCACCAACGATCTCGACGTTGAAACCCTAGAACTTCTCGAAGAGCTCCTGACCTCATTTTCCGGCACCCTACTACTTGTAAGCCACGATAGGACATTTTTAGATCGGACCGTCACGAGCACACTTGTGTTAGAGGGCGATGGGAAAGTTGGCGAGTATGTGGGCGGGTACACTGACTGGCAACGCCAGACCGGTGAACGCAAACCTACGACACTATCAGCAAGCAAAAATCCACAACGCACCACCCCATCGCCAAACGAGAAGCAGGAAGCCAAAAAGCTGAGCTACAGAGATTCTCGTGAGCTAGCAGATCTACCCAAGCGCATCGAATCCCTCGAAGCCAAACAATCTGAACTAAACGAGATGGTCGCTGACCCAGATTTTTATCAGCGAAGCCAAGATCAAGTGGCCGCCACCCTTAAGGAGCTTACCGAACTTGGCGAACAACTTGAGCAGGCCTATGATAGGTGGGCTGCGCTCGATGATTTATCGTCTCAAACAACCTGACACAACCGAGAATGAAAGAACGTAAAACGCAGGAAACCAAGGCAAGCGTTAGCCAATTTGTAAAGTCGATTTCAGACAAACAAAAGCGGGAAGATTGTGCGGCTATTACCAAGCTCATGCGGAGTGCTACCAAGCAAACGCCCAAAATGTGGGGAGACGCCATAATCGGGTTTGGCAGGCACAACTATCGCTATGCAAACGGTAAACCCGCGGACATCTGTCGTGTCGGCTTCGCACCACGTTCCAGATCCTTTGCCTTCTATCTGTCAGACTTTCCAGATCGAGCGAAACTGTTAGGAAAGATGGGCAAACATCATTTCAGCGGAGGATGCCTGCATATAACGAAGCTTGCGGATGTCGATCCCGAGATACTCACGACGATCATCGAGAGTGCATACGAGGCTACCCCCGAAACCGCACCATGAACGATAACCGACGGAACTAAGTTCGATCATGTCTAAAGTCAATATCTCTTCTGACGAGCTCACCCCGACAACCACTTTCGATCCAGACACGCTGGCCAACCCAATCAACCCAGACTGGTTCCGCGGAGTACATGAAGCACGCCTCGCAAAAGAAGTGGGTATCGATCAATTTGGGGTGAACAAAGTCACTTTAGATCCGGGGTCATACTCCGCACTAAGACATTGGCACGAAGGCGAGGACGAATTCATATTGATCCTGAACGGTGAGTTGACGCTGATAGAGGACACTGGTGAGCATGTACTGCATCAGGGCAGCACGGTTGGTTTCCCAGCAGGCGTGCCAAACGCACACCACTTGGCCAATCGGTCCGCATACCCGGCAACCTATCTGGCCGTTGGTACCCGACTACCTGCGAAAGACGTTATCCATTACCCAGACAACAATCTAAAGCCAGTTACACGATAGTCTCACTGCAGGTCACAATATGCGGCACGCGACACCTCAAATGCTCAAACCTCTCAAACCCTTCTTCGAAAAGCTAGGCACTCTGGAGTCACTAAAAGAGAAGAAAACCGGCGTGTACTATTTCAAGTCAAAGGCATTTCTCCACTTTCACGAAGATGATGGCCGGATATTCGCCGATGTAAAACTCAACCCTCCTGCATTCGATCGCGTACCTGCAACGACTGAAACCGAGCAAGCGGACCTATTCGAGTCTATACGTGCGTTTCTCGAGTGAACTTGTAACGCTCACACTAGGCATCGCTACACCTTGCCGCGGGCTCAGCCGACCAAGGTTTAATTGGCACAGTGGAAACAGAGTTTTTCGGCGAACCTTCAACGACTTTGTCGCTGTAGACCAAGTAGACAAGCGTGTTTCGCTTTTCATCGCAAAATCGAACTACTTGTAACTTCTTAAAGATGAGCGAGCGACGCTCACTGAAGACCTGTTCGCCAGACTCTAGCTCCCCATTGAAGCTAATTGGTCCGACCTGACGGCATGCAATCGATGCATCTGATGTGTCCTCTGCAAGCCCAACAGCACCTTTGAGACCTCCAGTTACCGCGCGACTAACATGACAGGAAACACCCGTCACCTTCTCATCATCAAATGCTTCTATCTTGATCTTATGATCAGGACCAAGCAATTTGAACTTTGTGTCTACACTACCAATCTCTTCGGCATTAGAGATCCCAGTCCAACCAAACAAGACTACGAGAACAGCTAGTCGCAGTACCATAATCATCTCCTTAATCACCATTCATTCACATGCATGATGCCAGCGACAGGTGGTCTGTAAGCCGGTTTGAAGTCTGTACCCTTGGTGTATGCCAATGGTATCAGTGCAACCTGCATGTATTGGTCGTAGGGTATTCCAAGAAGTTCTGCGACGGCTTGCTCGTGCTGTAGGTGCAGAGTCGTCCAGGCGCTGCCTATCCCTCTTGCACGAGCTGCCAACATAAAGTTCCACGCCGCAGGAATGATGGAACCAAACATCGAAGCCTGACCTAGTAGATCTCCTGCACCTGGCGCATCAGTGCGTCCAGCAACACAAGGAATCATCAACACCGGCGCACGCGCCATATTGTCTGCGAGATATTGTGCCGAGCTTGTTGAGCGTTCCTGACTAGATTCAAGCGCGGTATCACCTGTCCCTCTATTGAGATTGTGAATGGCGAATGGCATCTCTTTGTAGCCGCTCCAAACCTGAGCGTAGTACTCGCCGATTTTTGCTTTCTTATCTTGGTCTGTAACAAAGACAAACTGCCATCCTTGAGCATTCGATCCGGTAGGTGCCTGTACCGCGAGTTCCAAGCACTCTTGTAGAACGCTGGTTTCCAGAGGGCGATCAAAATCTAATCGTTTGCGAACAGCTCGTGTCGTGCTCAGAAGTTCGTCAGCACTCAAGCCGAGTTGTGGGTGAAGCGCCATAGCGGCTCCTCCTGTCGTGGTTACTTAGTGTTAGTCGAACGGGAGCATACACCTACCGTACGCCCCAGTTCGTAGTTCGGAGCCTTAGCCCCCCATGCGGAATCCAGCCTGAACACCATAAAAGCGTGGTGGTCCATAGTTCGAGAACGTCCACAATGCACCAACTGCCTGTGATGCCGTTTTATAGCGATCATCCGTCAGGTTTTTGCCGAACGCAGAAACGTAGTATCGGTCGTCTGCACTATTCCAGGTCACACTTGCTCCGAGAATACTTCGTTCTTCTAAGACAGTATCAAACTGCGATCCGATATCGTCATTGTAATAGTACGTGTTCTCATCCTCATACAAATAGTTGATGTTGAAGACGAGATTCGCACCAGAACTCAGATCGTGAATGTAAGTTAAGTCAGCTCCCCCAGTAATCTCTGGAGATCGAACAACCTCGCGTCCCGAAAAGTCCTCTAGAATGCCATCCAGATTTCTATCCAAAACAAACTTTTGATACTCGGTATCTAGCCAACCGATGTTTGCTCGAAGGGTTAGATTCGGAGCTAACAAAGCGGTCAACTCAACTTCAACCCCCTGGGCATCGACATCAGCCGCGTTAAAGGTCCGTGTTTCTTGAAAAACAGTTCCAGGGACAGAGACAACGGTACTGCGTTGGAAGTCTTCATAGTTCACATTGAAATAGGTCGCGTTGAAGCGGACACGCTCTTCGGCCAGCGTCGTTTTAATGCCGATCTCATAGCTCGTTGCGAATTCAGGATCATAGGCATTCACAGGGAAGTTTCCGAAACCACCCGAGCCAGCCTGGTCGTTGTAGCCACCACTCTTAAAACCTCGAGAAACTGTTGCGTAACCAAACACGTCATTCGTGAACTGGTACGAACCTGTGATCCGCCATGTTGGCTCACTCCACTCTTCGTCATCCCGTTGGACGGCAAATGAAGCCAGATTAAAGTTTTGACCATCTAGCGGTTCGCTAAACATACCGCCTGGGAAAATAAAGCCAACAGGCAAACCTTCGCGCGCAATATAATCTTTCTCTTCGTTTGTATGACGAACACCCAAACCAAGAGAGAATTTCTCACTAATATCTATTGTCACATCGACAAAAGCCGCATACGCAGTGGCATCCTGACGGTTACAGAGCAGCAATGGCGTCGCGTTGTCGAGAACTCCAGGAACTGCGCTACCAAAAAACTCTGTAAGTCCCAATTGCTGCAATACGCAGAATTCCACGTCATTCGTCTGATAGAACAATCCTGCAACGTAATTCACGTTGCCATCGAGCTCAGACGCTATCCGACCTTCTACCTGAAAAGTTTCACGATCATCGTCTCGCGTAGCAGCAAAAAAACTCTCATAGGAAGTGCCCAAATATTCGTTCGGTAAGCGCGATTCCTGTTCGCGATATCCAACCAAGCCATAAAGGGTGTGGTTTTCCAGGCTATACTCAATGTTCAGATAGGTACCAAGGACGTCAACTTCCTGCTCGTCATCGAGATTTACGATCTGACTGCTGTGTATCCCTGCCTGATCAAGCGGATCACCGCTAGTAACACCTGGAAACCCTAACAATGTCGCCAACTGTCCTGCAGCTGCCTGGGTATCGTTGATTACCGGTACCGGATCACTCCGGTCCTTGATTACCTCAACTTGCCCTAAAATGCTCAACCGGTCATTAGGCTCTATCAAGAGTTTGGCGCGACCAGAGAACACATCTTTGCCACCTAAATCGCTGCCATCCCCTCTCACAGCGGATCCATCGGTTAAACCCGCATCACCTAAGCCTGCACCAAACGCATCGATCGGGAAATCCACTTTGCCATTTTCATAGTAGCCGTCGCTCTTCTGATAGAGACCGGCAAAACGAAATGCCATCGTATCGCTTAATGGAATATTGAAGGCAACGTTTGCTTTAGTATCATCGAAGCTGCCGTATTGAATACTCGCATCGAGTGATGAAGACTCCAGGTCTGGCCGCTTAGTCCTAACCACAATTGCACCAGACGTTGTGTTCTTACCGAACAATGTACCTTGTGGACCACGCAGAACCTCAATGCTTTCGATATCAAAAGGCTCGAGAAGCTGAGTTTGCACATGCGGTACAACAAAGTCGTCAACAATAACGCCAACCTTGGGGTCGAAGTAGACAATGATGTCTGTTTCCGCAGCACCGCGCATCGCAAACGATGCGGCATTAAAACCGGTCACAGTCGCCGCGCTAAAATTCGGCACATGCAAAGCAATTTCACCAATGTCTTGAGCGAACAGATTATTGAATTCATCTTCAGTAATCGCGGACACCGCTACGGGTGTGGTTTGAATATCTGTTTCAGCACGTCGAGTCGCGGTGACGACCACTTCCTCAAGCACCATTTCCTCAGCAAGCACGGACGTCGCACTCGCCCAGCCAGTTATCGCAAGTGTTGCGGTCAACAACCGAACTGCGAAGCCTTTCAAAAACATATCTCTCTCCAGTCTAGGGGGTTAGTTGGATAGCTATCTTCGTATCATCACTTTGCATTCGCGTAATCCAACGCGAAAACTGGGGCCGTGACACCATCGCCCCACTCTTGAAATTTAACCCGTACACGATCACCAACTTTGGTGTTCGTGGCATTGTCGCCTACAACATGGCTCATCATGCGCGGTCCTTCATCTAGATCAATCAACGCAACAACCTGGCACATCGCATACTCGTCCGCCATTTGTTGGTGCATGACGGTAAAACTCGCGACTCGGCCCCGACCGCTCGCGGCGACCCATCTCAGTTCATTGCCTGCACAGGTCGAACAGCAAATCCGGGGATAAAATTGAATGTGGTTACAGCGCGCGCATTGCTGCAAATGAAGCACTCCTTCTGCGCAACCAGCCCAATAGGGTTCGCTAGCCGCCGTTGGCCTGGGGATCACCCTACTCATCAGCCACGTTCCCGGGCAAATATCGCAGTCGCGTGACTCGACATGATTCCGCCCTGTGCGTGTACAAGACCCACAGCTGCATTTTCAACTTGTCGTTCTTCTGCTTGGTGACGCAACTGCCAGACAGTTTCAGTTAGCGCAAACATTGAGCCCGGATTACCTGGATGGCAGTGACTGAGCATCCCGCCATGAGTGTTGACTGGCAGCGCACCACCCGGATAAGTCGCACCGCTCTGCAGATAGTCACCTCCCTCGCCTTTCGAGCAAAAGCCAAGATCTTCAAGTTCCACCAATACTGTTGGGGTAAAGCAGTCGTAAAGTTGTGCAAAGTCCATATCTGACGCCGTTAATCCGGCCATTTCATATGCCCGACATCCAGACTCGACCGCAGCGCTGGTTGTCAGCGACGCTGCTTGGCTAATATGTTCATGGCTATGGCCTTCACCGATACCAAGGAGATACACCGGGGCATGCGGATAGTCTGCAGCCCGTTCTGAAGTTGTGATAATAAGTGCGGCGCCCCCATCGGAAACCAGGGAACAATCGAGTAGGTGCAAAGGCTCTGCGATCGGGCGTGAAGCAATGACGTCTGAAACAGAAATTAGCTCGCGTTTTTGCGCATGTAGGTTTCTGCTCGCATGCACGCGACAAGATACAGCAACCTCAGCAAACTGTTCTCGCGTCGTACCAAATTCTGCCATATGAGCTTGACCAATTAGCGCATAGTAGGCTGGTACCGACAAGCCATACGGCTGTTCGAACTGCGGATGTCCTGTCGATGCTTGTGTTCTCATCGACTGCTCGCGCGTCATACTGCTTCTTAAACTATCCGCCATGCTAATCAAAACTGTATTCGCAAGCCCTGCCTCCATGGCAGCTGCTGCTTGCTGTATGACCGCAAGTGTTGTGCCACCACCGGTATTGGCAGTGACGCAATATCTCGGGAATATCTGTAAATACTCTGCAATCGCTTCGGCGTGATACATAATGGGTTCTGCAAACGAGTTGCATGTGATCAATCCATCAATGGCAGACTTGTCCAAGTCCGCGTCTTGAAGGGCTAAGAGGGCGGCGTTAACGCAAAGCTCGGTTGGACTCATATCAGGTACTACCCCAACTTTAGTGTCCGCTGCGCCAACAATCGCGATGCGACCTCTCAGGCTCATCTGCTCTCCAACCTCACTATCGCGACTCCTGGTGCAGCGACATCACCAGCTTCGTTTTTAACAAAGACTTCCAGCGTCACTTCTTGAGCCGGTGTGTCTATCGATTGAACGATGCCACCTGCGGTTAACGTTTCACCAATGAAGGTGGCGAGTCGGTTGGAGTATTCAATGCTAATCAGATCACCGCTATCACCCAGCCATTCTTCGATAGCCTGATGCATCCAATCCCCTAGCAGCGGTCCAGCAATCACCAATCCAGGATAGCCTTCTACCCCTTTCGTATAGGGTTCATCGAAATGGATGCGGTGGCCATTCCACAACGCCGCGTTGTAGAGCATAAGTTGTACATTGTCTGGTGTATGTGTGCGCTCAGGGATCAAGTCCCCTACTGTAAGTTCGGATATTTTCGGGGCGTGATTCATCGCAAAATTCTCGTCGTCAGTTCCCGAATGACCATCTCTCCATCGTCATCGACGATTTCCATGAGAACTTCATAAAAGATCAGCGGACCCGAGGCACCTGTCTTCTCATAAATGTCGGTTAGAGTACGCGTCGAAGTTAGCCAATCACCTGGATATATAGGTTTTAGATACTCTATCTTGAGGCCACCAGCCATAGCCTTTTCTAATGGGAAACGCGGCAGCAAACTATCAATCGACACCCCATCAGGTGACAAGTCATCCAACGAAACTACATCCCAGAACAACGGCACATGGAACATAGGAGGCGCTTGGTCACCGTCAACGTACTTTTGCTGTCGATTCCCCGTGGCAACTGAATACTTTCGTATGTCACGCCGTGTCACGAGCTCTCGTTGAGGCTCAGTCCGCCGACCTATCGCCGACAGAGTTTCTTCCGTTAGGAGATTCGTCATACGTTCTTCCCTTGCCAATACGGGTTACGCAATTCTCGCTTCAATATCTTTCCAGTAGGCGCCTTAGGTAGGGCGTCGGCAAAATCTACCGTTTTGGGTTTTTGATAAGACGCAAGGTGCTCACTCGCTGCAGCGATAATCTCAGCTGTCGTCGCGTGCATGCCGGGCTTTAAAACAACAACTGCCTTAACCGCTTCACCCCACTCTTCGTCGGGGATACCGAAAACCGCAGCTTCGAGGACCGCTGGGTGTTGATGGATCGCGGCTTCCACCTGAGTGCTGTATATGTTCTCACCCCCGGAAATAATCATGTCTTTGGCGCGGTCAACAATAAAGAGATATCCCTGTTCATCCCAAGTAGCGATATCACCAGTCCACATCCAACCTTCGCGAATCGTCTGCTCAGTCAGGTCGGGTCTACGCCAATAACCCACCATATTGGCCTCAGATTGGACAACAATTTCCCCTGGGCTCTCGCTGTCCTTAGGCACATCTAAACCCAGCGGATCTACCACCCTGATTGAGGTAACGAACCCTTCTCGACCACAGGAACTAAGTCGTTCTTCGTGCGTCCCCACAAGGGCATCAGCATGATCTTCCTGGGACAAAAAACTCATCGTCATGCCTTCCGTCTGACCATAACCTTGGATAATCGTACATGGGAACTTTTGCAAAGCATCGGCAACCACACTGCGTGGCATCGGTCCACCGCCATACTGGATGTTCCGAAGCGAACTTAGGTCGTACTGCTCGAAGTCATCCTCAGCCATCATCCAGTTCAGCATTGTCGTTATCCCGAGAAAAGCTGAGACTTTCTCCTGCTCGATAACTTGCAAAGCCAACTTCGCTTCAAAATTTATCAGCACGACCGGGCAACCGTGCGCGAGGTAATTCATAGCTAAGCCGACCGGAATGTGGAACATCTGTCCCGTCAGCATATAGACGTCCGTTGGCACGATACGTTCTGCCACGGTTTGATTAAGCATACCCATGTACAGAGAATGGTGGGTGTGCAACGCGCCTTTCGACTCACCAGTTGTCCCGCCCGTGTAGAGTATTAGTGCCGGATCCCTCCCACCTACACTGGCTGCTACTTCAGGCTCCGCACTGCTCGCCGCGTCTAGGCACTTCTCGTAGTCACCGTTTTCACCAAAGCAAAGAACAGTTGGCACATTCGCAAGTTTCGCGATTTCCAACGCTTGCTGACGATATTCCTGAGACGCGACAATCAAAGCTGGCTCACCATCAACAAGAATTCTTAGCAATTCTTCTTGTCCTAGTCGCCAGTTCAGTGGTTGTGCGATCAACCCCGTTCTAGCGCACGCGAACATAACTTCCATGTATTCGATACAGTTCTTCGCAAGAATCGCGATACGCACGCCTTTGCCGATACCGGGTCTGCCCAGGAGCACGTTACCTAATCGACAAATACGTTCATCGAGTTCGCCAAAAGTAATTCTGCGCTGATTCGGGATATCGACTAACGCCTCGCGATCTGGTTCACGCCGCGCATATTTAAGAGGGATCTGACCAATATTCATCAGACTAGCTAGTACGATGTATCCAGATCCAGATGTCGTTTGGCAATCTTCCAACCCCCCTCGGCGTTAACAACTTCGTCGCGATACAACCCAGCAGAAAGCAAGTTGGTCACTCCATTTTCAGTCGCAAGCAATGTGAGGCTAGAAATAACGGAAGCAGATTGTTCTGAGGTGTTCAGAAATATGATGTTCGAGACGACGTGACGACGGACGTCTGTCTGACTTGCCATCGAATCTGTCATCAGAGTCATGATGTCACCGCGACCGATAAACGGACCAATTAGATCGCCGCCAGCAATACACATCGTCATTTGAGCCTCTTCGATAAAGCAATCGACGAGCATCTCAGTATCCCGCTCGTCATATCCGAGTGCCGCCCGTCCAAGCAGTTCGTGAATGTCTAACTTGTTTTCGAGATTGAAAGTCATGTGAGCTCCTTATCCTGGATTGAGAGCGAGTGTGCGAGCGGGATAGTAGAGTGTTTTTGAATTTAATTCAATTTTAACAGACCCACCTCATGCCCTATTGCAAAGGCGCAAGTGGTGTTAGATTTGGTCGTCATGGCGCGCCCTACCCAAAAAACGAGCACCCCTATCGCGATCTCTGTAAAACAACGCAATGACCCGCGCGGCAACAGACGTCGTCGCGCAATCTACAAATCTCTACATGACTGCATCATCTCGAAGGGATACGTGAAAACCACCCTGGCAGACATAGCAGAAGCCGCAGGGATGTCTCCAAGTCATCTGCTCTATTACTTTTCTGGGAAGGAGGACATTCTCGAACAGTATTTCGCGTTGGTTTCCGAGCGCTTTCTCGAGCGCATCAGCGAATTCAGTCAGCACCCAGTGCAAGACCAGGTCAAACTTTTGGCGGATTTTTGGTTTAAAGGCGAAACAAGCACGAAAACAGAAATCGGTTTTATGCTCGAGTGTTTTGGCGCTGCCGTTCACGACGAAGTATTGAAAGTGACGAAGGCAGAATGGGATCTCAGATGTAAAAGCTATCTGACCCATATCTTTGAGTCCGCGCCAAACAGTATTGTACAAAACCCCAAAGACGGCGCAGAAATTGCGTACGCGATGATGATCGGGTTGCGTTCTGCGGTCTATTTCGATCCCGACGTAGATTTAGATGACGCACACCGTCTGTTCCAAGCCACCGTGAATGGCATGTGTGGTTTTAGCTCATGAGGCGCTGAATAAAATCAGCTAGAGCCTCCAGGTACTCTGCTTGTGCCTCAATAAATGGCGCATGTCCTACGCCAGCAAATTCGATCACTGTCGCGTTAGGGTTATTATCCCCAACCCAACGACAGATGTCTGGAGCGACAAAGCCATCAGCATCACCGACGAACGACAAAATCGGCATGGGTAAACCAGCTAACAGCTCTCGTTGATCGAGCGACGCCAATTCCCCCAAAGTCGCTGCGGCAAGCGGCGATGACTGCAGAAAGATCTGCCAGAACCAGTTTTCAATCGCGGGAGTGACTTCCTTTGCGCAGATGATCTGGGACAAGCCTTGTAGGAAGTTCACCCTATCCTGGGCCAATGCAGCCAAGGTTCCTTGCATGTCCTCCTCTGTCCCACCGTACGGGAAGTCAGGCTTCTGCACATAGACTGGGGATGCACCTCCCGTAAGTACCAAGCCGACACAGGTCGTCTCCAACTTTGCGGCAGCGGCAACGACTACTGCTCCGCCCAGAGACCAACCGTTCAGGACGACTTTTGCTAAGTTCAGATGTCGTACCAACTGCACAACGTCTGCGGCAATCGCATTGATACTCATATCGTCGAAGTCTTTGTCCGATAGACCACAGCCGCGATGGTCCATCAACACAACTCGGTGACCAAGATCATGCAAGGCTGGTAACACGTGGTCCCACGTACGAACACTCATACCCCAACCATGGATCAGAACTATAGCTTTATCACCAGTTCCATGGTCTTCGTAGTACACGTTACCGCCGGATGTGGTCGTCAAAATCGCCATCGCTTACCCCTTCAAAAGCTTTCTATTAGGTCTTTTACTCACCTAATTGTTGCCGAACCTTTGGCAACACATTTTTTGCCATGTATTCAATCCGGGCATTACCTTGCTCAAATGGTTCGCCCGGGAACTGAGCCCAAAAGTGGACATCCTTGATTTCCGGATACTCCGTTAGGAGACTTGTGAGCGCCTGTACAGCACCCTCCCCATCTAGCATCTCGTATAATCCACCATCGAGTGCAGCGGCTGCATCAGGAAACACCGGTGTTTCGTCGGGCGGACCAAATGCGCCCCACTTAATATATTCGTTGGTTTGATAAAGCGCATATTCACCCATGCGGGCTGCTTCTTGCTCAGGATCATCAGATATAACCCCCCAATGCCCGGCGAAAATCGCACCATCAGTTCGCGGCTTGCCAAGACTTTCGAGCGCGGCAATGTACTCTGCGTGACCGATGCCGCCCGTGGAAAGGAAGCCATCACCAAGGCGTGCTGCACGAGCAATAGCAGGCTCAGCCATCCCACCCATTAGAAGCCTAGGTTTCGTCGCTGGTACAGGGGCAACAGCCAGCCCATCTATCTGATAGCGGCGTCCATCAATCCTGATCGGCTCACCTGTCCACGCTTGGCGAATGATATCAATCCCTTCTTCCATCAAACTCGGCCGATATTTCAGTTCCCGACCGAAGTAGTCGAACTCGATCTGTCGATAACCGAGGCCTACACCCAGATCAAAGCGCCCTGAACTTAGGATCGACAGGGTAGCCGCGTCTTCCGCCAACCGCACTGGGTCTGCCAGCGGCAACAACATCAGATTGGTAGCGATTTGCATGCTTTTAGTCTTTTGCGCGATAGCGGCGCCAATGACCAGAGGCGAAGGCGTATAACCATCTTGGACAAAGTGATGTTCGGTCAACCAAACAGATTCAAAACCTAGCTCTTCGGCCCAGGCAATTTGGTCAAGTGTCGTTGTGTAAAAATCTTCGTAGGACAGCTCTCCCGCCGGATTCCTGAAGTCATACCACAACCCAAAGTTCACTTGTCTAGCCATTAGGTCTCCTTTCTTTATTAGGTTGCAGACAGACTGCCACGCCGGACGAAGAGTACGACGCACATCACGGCTGTGACACCATGTATGACCATGCCCGCCGCTTGATCACCAGCCAATGCTAGCGATACGCAAAGACCTGAATGGAAAACAAGCAAGATACCGATGACCGTTGTCATAACGGACAGGTTGGATCGATGCGGCCAGGACCAGACGGAGATACTGGCAATCGCGAGCGCAGCAAAGCCGTAGTGCATGGACCACATCGCCCCACTGCCCGCAGCAGACACGCCAGCGGGACCTAGTATTAACGTCAAAGAGGCCAATAACTCCGTCAGGCCATTCAAGACCAACATCACGTTGAGTAGAATCTTCATACAAACACCTCTAAGTTCTTACGCACTATCTGCTGCCTAGTTTTATGACCATCGTACCGGCGATCAAGTCATGCAGACAGCGTCGATCGCCCCTAAAAATAAGACCCTGGTCCAGCAGTGACAATAGGGTCAACGGAGGTAGGACGAGCAAGTAACTAATCGGGAAAAACAACGCCCGCACGCAAACCAGCTTCCAAAACGCTACGGCGTCGCCGGATGGGCTAGCTACGATAGCAATGCCCAATAGCTTCTTACCGAGGGTTTGACCTTTCGTGAACAAACCGTAGCCGTTCAACATCAGGTAACTCACGACTGCGAGGCAGAATACCCAAAGTATCCAAAGGTTATCGCTGAAATCTTCAGCATCCTCGACAACACCGGCAATCATAACCAGCAAGATGGTCAGGGTCGGCACAAGCGCTGCATCTACCCCCCAAGCAACTAAGCGCCGGAAACGACCTGCTAGGATGGGTGTCTCATCTGTCGTCATCAACCACCTCAAATACCAAAAGTGCATTGCCGCCACGTTGTGCACCAACGTAGCTGTACCCAGCCGAAACTATCAAAAGATTATCAGCAACCAAAGGTCCGTGTGCATCAAAAGCACCACCCTCCGTCGCGACACCGTTAACGGCTTCAAACTGTCGCCAGGCGTCATAAACCCAGATTCTTTCACCATCGGTCGCTCGATGAACTTCTAGATATCCATCCATACTGCCAGTAATTACAACGTCGTTGGTGGCTATTGGGGCTGCAGACAAGCCGTATTCACAACTTTCCGAATCTTCACATCTAGATTCTCTCGAGTAGCGCCAGCGCCGGGCACCCGTATCTAAGTCCAAAGCATAGAGCCCTGGCGCTGCTATGCCAGGCGCAGGGAAGTCGAGGATCGGTTTATCGCTAATTGGTGCAAAGACCAGACCGAGCGCTTTGTTCACGGCTAGCCCCCAATGGATACCGCCAATGATTCCCCCTCTACCAATCCGTTGGGACCACACACGCTCTCCGGTGACACGATTAAGCGCATGGACTTCACCCGACTTTTGTCCGCCCAGAATGAGCTGACCCGCGACCGCTCCATCCACCAAAACCGTGGGTGCGCCAAAATCAACATCCGGACCCGTGGGCTTCGGGCAGTTTGGATGATTCAAAGCCATCAGATTGCAGGCTGCTGTGTATGCGTCGTTTGCTGTGATTTGTTGCTGCCAGATCACTTTGCCCGAGACGCCGCTAACCGCAAACAGCGCATCACTCGTATCAGTGGTTGGATGGGAGTAATTCTGACCAGTCCCAAAGTAAAGAATCTCGGTAGTCGGATCGTAGCTCGGCGCGCCCCAAACGGCTGCTCCACTCGGCCCATACTCCTGCACAAAGAACCATCTTTCATCTGTTTGAATAGCAGGTTCGTTGATCGTGCGCAGGACTTCTCACCCGTCGCTAGATCGAACGCCGCCAGACCACCGCTCGTGGTACAACACCCGTAGAGGGGATTGATGGCAAGACCGACTTCCTGGGACGCGATCGGGACATAGATTCGATTGCCGTGAATCAATGGCGTCCCGGAAAACCAGGGTATCGGACCCTCATTGAGCTCAGCCCGCCAAACAAACTCACCGGTAATCGCATCGATCGCATGGACACCATCAATCCGGTCGTTGAATACTAAGAGATCTCGGCCATCGACCTTGCCGTACAAGATGGCGCTTGCGATATAACCTTCATGTTCAAAGACCCAACGTTCGCAACCCGTCTCTCGATCAAGCGCCACAACCCCACGCCCGGCGTCACCGACAAAAATCGTGTCTTCAGTGACGTAGGGGTAGGAACGCGGTGTATCAGTGCTTAGCCCATAAACCCATTTAAGTGTGAGTTGTGGCGCGCTTGAGGAGTCAATCGTTGAGTTGGCCTGATAACGCGTGTTGTTAAGGTCGATACCCCAGCCTTGCGAATAACTGGATGCGAAACTCGGTGGTGCCGTCACCACACAACTCGCAAAAACGGTCGAGGCCTGTAAACCCAGAATTAGAAGACACAAACGGACCACCAAACCTCCTACACCGAACCTCCTAAAAGAAGGCAACATGAATACTGCTTTGCCTTCACCGTTCGTGATTCTGCTGACGATCATTGTTCTCACACCTGAGGTGCACTAGGATCGGGTAGGCTGCACACCAGAGTATACGAGACACCACCCAATTGAAAAACCTAACGCCCATTCAGAGCGCTGTTCGAGTATTGCAGAGCGTGCTTCTAGTCGTCTGCGGCGCAATAAACCTAGGTGCCGTAGCGGATGATCAACTCGCGCTAAATGTTCTGGCGCGCGTGCATTTCAACACAAACGTCAGCAACTTCGAACAAGCCCGAGAATTCTACGGGCAACTTGGCTTCGAAACCGTTTCTGGCTTTCCTGATACCAACACGATCGAAATGGCACACGCCATCGGCATCAAAACGCCAACCAGTTACGACGGTTCTCAGGGCGACGCGGTTGGAGGCTACCTGCTCCATGGTGAGCTCATCGGACTAGGGCTCACCGGCGGTATTATCGACCTCATTGAATTCTCGATACCACGAAATGATCAACCTCCTTACGCGGCCATAAATCACCTAGGTATGGTCTACGCGGAGATGCTGACGACGGATCTCGATGCCGATTACCAGCACATGACGAATCTCGGCGTAGAATTTCTGAGTCCACCAGTCCGACGCGCTAACGGCACTCGGTTCGCCATGTTTAAGGATCCAGATGGCACTTTCTACGAACTCCAAGAAATCCCAAGTGCTGGGGAGGATGATAGGGAGGACAGGGAGACTACACATATAGATCGCCTAGGCGCTGTGGCGATTAACGTCAGCGATTATGAGCACTCCGCGGCATGGTACCGTCTCTTCGGCTACGAGCTAACCCAGCAACTAGATCAAGCAGAGTCACTGGAAGTTGGACTGGCGATGGGCTTTGCAGAGCCAATCAAAATCATTGGCGGTTTGTTCACGCACAGACAAGATGGCTCACAGCTCAAACTGATGGAATGGCTATCCCCGCGAGACGATCGCCCCCCGTACGCGCTACCAATAAACCACTTAGGCATTCACCGCATGGCTTTTTCGACATCGGACATTGACGCAGATGTGGCACTTCTCATGCAACATGGCGTCACTCTCGTCTCCCCAGTGACACCTTGTTGTTCTGGGCCCGATTCATGGGGTGGTATCATTGCATTCCATGACCCAGATGGCACTGTCATGGAATTGGTCGAGCAGCCTTTGATGACCTTCATCGCTTGGCTGACCAGTTGGTTTAACTAAGTGATTGCTGCAACTGAAAAAGACCCCGCCTACGGTTGGCTGATGGTCGCGGTTGTGTTTACGATTAGCGCCCTTGCTTTTGGAACGCTCGGATCAGTCTCGGTGTTCTTGAAACCGCTATCGACCGAATTCGGCTGGGGGCGCGGTGAGACCGCACTGGGCTACTCCGCTATCTCATTTTCGTCCGCCGTCTTTGGGGTGTTATGGGGCGTGCTCGCGGATAAGTTTGGTACCCGATGGTTTGGTGTGATATCCGCAATCATCATGGCAATTGCCATGTATTTGATGAGCATCCAAACATCCATCGTTGAGTTCTATGCGTTCTATTTCTTGTTTGGCGCTTTCGGTACTTCTATGGCAACAACCCCGTTGTATGCCAACGTCGCTTTCTGGTTCAGACAAAAACCCGGGTTCGCGCTAGGTCTAGCTGCTGCCGGTGGAGCATTTGGTCAAGCTATCGTCCCGTACTTTTCCACTCTTGGAATCGAGACCGTCGGTTGGCGTGAGACCTATGTGTGGATGGCACTCGTCTACCTCAGTATCGCCCTACCCTTGGGGTTCCTTGTTAGGGAGTCGCCTTGGCGCCTCAATGCTATGAACTCATCTGAAGTAGAGACTCGAACCGTTCCGATCTCCGAGAACGAAGCGATCATCTGGATCAGCGCTGCGATCATTTTCTGCTGCAATTGCATGGCCGTACCGATCGTTCATCTGGTGCCACTTCTGACAGATAGTGGCGAGACAGCAGAGTACGCGGCTCGAGCGCTCCTAATCTTAATGGTAGCGGGTATCGCTGGGCGCATTATGGGTGGCAAGCTCTGCGACATTATGGGCGCTGTCCCAGCGTACATGCTGATGTCCTTAGGCCAAACGGTAGCGGTCTACTGGTTCCCACATGTTGAGGGTATCGCTGCATTGTATTCGCTCGCGATTTTCTTCGGCTTTTTCTATTCCGGCGTCATGTCTTGCATCATGGTGTGCACCCGCGTGATGGTATCCAGCAGGTTCGCGGCCAGAGCGATGAGCATCACCTCTTTCTTTGGCTGGATTGGTATGGGGCTGGGCGGCTTTATGGGTGGCTATCTGTTTGATCTTTCGGGTAACTACAACTGGTCCTATGGCTTCGCTGCAGTGGCTGGCGTGATCAATCTCACCATACTAACGCTCTTTTATTTGCGAGTACGAACGAAGCGCGATCCGCCTAACGTACAACCGACAGAACTCGCAGCCAGCTAGCGCTTTACAGCCTGTAGAAATGCCCCAGCACAGCTCAAATCCTCATCCGATATAGCCTGCCAACGTCGCGCTAATCTGTGTCGCGGCATGCCATCTACTCGATAACTGCAAAGCTCACGTCGAACCGAAAACCCACTTTGTTTGATTAATCCCACATGCACTGAATGCGGTTCCCGATTGATTAGGAATGCTCGCTTGCCCACAAGAAGTTTCCAAAAATATTCAGAATAACTTCGATAGCCATTCCATGTGCTTGAGACACCGTGGCCGGTGTAGTCAATCTGATGGGACATCATGCCTCCTGGTTTTAACCACGATCTCAGCACACCATAGATCTGATCTAACGCTGCCACGTGCTCGAGCACGGAGTGCGATACCACAAAATCAATCGATTCTCTTTCGATTATCCCTTCACGATGACTGCTCGCATCGTCTGGCACGCCATATCGAATACTGACATCAGCGTCATAACTAGGGTCCATGATGGCTCGACGGATTGAATCAACTCGCTCTTTGCAGAGCGTTCGTTCGAGGACATTATTGGTCAAAATGTGAGACGGGAATAATCTCTCATCAAGAAGTTCGTCAAAGTCAGGCCACCCTTTTGATCGTCGCGGCGACCGCGCTTGGAAGATCTCAACTAACTCATCTAACACTTTCAAGTTATTCTCACGATTTGAGTGCGCGACCACATCGAGTGCAACATAGTGATCAACGCCGGAAAGCATCGCGGCGAGGCCAATGCCTAGCGAGGCACCTGGTCCCAGCTCTGCCATGGTCTTTGGTAGCTCATCCAATCCCGCATCCTGTGCATGTGTGAGGTGCTTGAGCCAGACGCCATAACAATACTCGGCCGAGTCCGTACTCCCTCCTCCCTCGGTCGGAAGTACTCGATTTAATACTGGGATAAAGGAAAGAACGCCTCTTATGGCAGTCTTAACAAGGGTTTTATTCAAAACTGTGAGGAGGGGCGAATTCGACGCCACTTACGTAACAGCTTCCCGTCGCGCATCAGTCGGAACTCACCATCTTCGTACTCACGGTGGTCATTTGGTCTGTCCAACAGAACTTCTTCGCCGCGCCGAGTGACTTTAAATGACCGACTAGGCATGTCGTTTATAACCGTGACCGAAGCATCTTTGGGCGAGGTACCACTAACAACTTGCATCCCTTCGTAGGCATAACTCCAATTGTTCTCATCAAGCTCATAGGCACCATAGCCAGACAGTGCTTCATACGCCTGACCATTGTTGCGAAAGGCAATAAACGTAATCACGCCGTCGTGATTTGACCAGCGACCTCCGACCTGCGGCGGACGGAGCACCTGCTTGTCTACGTGCCATTCAATGAGCTCCCACGAGCCTTCGAGTTGAGCCCGTAACTGTTTGAGCTGCGGACTCTCAGCATGAGAAAGGATTTGCACAACAAGTAGTGCAAGAGTGCCTAAGACTAGTGGCAAACGAACCCTTCGTACGTCTCTGTTCATAGGTGCATCCGTCTGAATTGCAGGGATGGTACCAAGAAATGAGAGACGATCCCCCTCGAGCCGGTAGCCACTACGGTTCGAGAGCGCTTGAGAGACAGGTGATAACTAGTTTTAATAGCTGCAACGTTCAAAAGCTAGACCGGGAGGAAGACATGGTTCAATTTTTAGATCCCAGGGGTGAGATAGCGACAGCGGAGGAGATATACAACCTTACGCAAGACATTCGTGCGGACGAAGGTGCTGGTATGACCGTCGGACTGCTGGCAAATGGGTTTCCCGATTCAGAAAAGTTCTTGTCCAAGCTGGGCACGGTACTAGAAAGCCGCCTGCCCAAGGTGAAAACCAAACTTTGGAACAAGGGTAATGCTGGGATTGCGGCTGGCGAAAAGATGCTCAACGAGATCAAAGCACACTGTCAGGTCGCGATCGCGGCCTACGGTCACTGAGGCAGTTGTACTACCGGCACCGTGCGTGACGGCTTCAATATTGCAAAACTCGGTATCCCTGCAGTCGCCTTGGTAACCGAGGATTTCTGGCCGCAAGGCAACTTCGTTGCCAAATCCCTCGGGATGTCTACGCTACCACGTGTACAGCTACCTCATCCTGTAGCCGGGACCGGTGAGGAGAATATGCAGCGAGTCGCCGAGCAGGTTGCAGATGAGATAGTCGATCGGTTTGCGCAATGACTGCAGAACTACTGGCAGCCACTGATGAAGAAGCAGCACTCGATATGTTGCATGAACTCGAATGCACCGACGGTCTACCCGTTGTCATTCCAACACAACAACGAGTTGATCGGCTCGTGTTAGCTAGCGGACTGGACGGGGACATGGTGCTCGGTGAAATGGGCCCTGCTCTCGGAATCGCAACAGTTGAAAAAGTCGCCACCGCGGCAGTCATGGCAGGTTGCAAACCAGACTATATGCCCCTCGTGATCGCGGCCGTGAAGGCAGTCGTGGACCCGGTCTTTGATCTCACTGAATTGCAAGCCACGACCCATTGTACTGCTCCGATCGTGATCGTAAATGGCCCAGCCCGCCACACCTGTGGTCCAGTTGCATCCGGCTTTGGTGCACTAGGGCCTGGGCATAGAGCAAACGCAAGCATTGGTCGTGCTTTGCGCCTATGCATGATCAATATCGGCGGCGGCAAGCCCGGCATCTCTGATATGGCCTTACTCGGCCATCCTGGAAAATTCACGTACTGCCTGGCCGAAGCCGAAGAAGACTCACCCTTTCCGCCTTTGCACACGAGTCGAGGATATGAAGCGGATGACAGCGTTGTAACAGTTCTAGGATGCGAAGCTCCGCACTCCGTCATCTACAGCGATGACGCGGATGATCCGGAAGATGCTGAAAAGCTACTACACGTGTTGGCCATCGGTCTCGCCAATCTCGCAACGAACAATGCAATTTTGGCATCTGGTTCATCTCTTGTTGTGCTTGGGCCTAAGCACGCCAGCGTCTTTGGCCGTGCCAACATGAATCGTGAATCTGTTGCTCAACGACTCTGGGAACTTACCCATCTCTCGACAGCAGACCACAACCACTATGGCCAAGGATTCGGTTCTAGATTCGCTGAGGATACGTATCCAGCTTTCGCCAAGCCCGAAAACATCTTAATTATGGTCGCTGGTGGCAGCGGCCTCTATTCGATGGTGATGCCAAATTGGGGCGGTGCGAGCCACGCAAACTCTGCGGTCAGCGTAAAGGTAGAAGTAGATCAATTCTGCGAGGTTCCGGGACTAGCAGCGAACTAATGCCTATCCGGAAACTCCTGTTTTTGGTTGGGCACTTCGAGCGCATGGACAGCGCATGCCAAAAAACCCTGTTCTTTGGGAGTTATTGAAAGGCCTTCGTGAGAAAACCGCTGGCAAGAAATGGCAAGGAAGCCATTTCTGGACAAGAGTGGGCTCGGTAACTTGGCGAAGTCAGTATGCGTCCGGTTCGTTTTGAAACTGTCGATGGATTTCTACTAACCCCGGGGTTAAGGCCACAGCGTAAACTAGCGCGGCGACTGCGACCCACGTAATTGGGAGAACTATTAGCGCCAATATCCAAGCGCCGAGAAAGATGTAGGCTCGGCGCATCGCCTGCGTGGGTGTGACGCTTGCTTTCTCGCCTTCTCGAAGCAGCGGAAATGCCCTCGGTCGCAAGAACCAGCCGTGTGCGGTCAAGATCACCAAAAATTTGAACCAAGAAAGATCACCAGCGCCCATCACCGGCGCCTGATCTAACTCAGCATCCCTACCGGTGCTCTGCGCTTCTCGCATAAGATTCCATGTGTAACGCGCTTCAGGGCGCCCACCGGCTCCACTCATGTTGCTGTACTTCGGCACACACCGCCAACGATAGAAAATCTGCCCGGATTTAGACAACGCAATCACTGCTGGCTGAAAATAACCGTTAGGGTGGTTTGCCCAGTCACGCTCACGGAGGTGACCCGAGTCTTCATTGTAAAAAATATCCAACCAACCACGCGCTTTGAGATCTTTCCGGATTTCGTGGTGAGGGTCACCAACTATCGGGATACTCATGTGCCAAGCCTGCTCTGCTTCGCTTGCCAGTGAATGAGGCTCACTGGTCAAACCGTAAACTTCACCGCCTGCAGCTCGTATTTCTTCGACAACCCCGGCTTTTTCGTAGCTTCGTAACTCGAAGCGGCAAGGTGGTCACCAGAGACCACGATAAAACAGCAACAGGACAAACTCGTGCTTCTCTAAGACACTATCCAGCCACTTGCTGCGTACTCCCTCCGGCGGGTCAAGCAAAGGCGGGATCTCTCGCTCGGCGACTTCAGCAAAGCTAAAACGAAAGCCACTCTCTAAAGGCTCTATTTGAACTTGTTCACGGGTGCACAGTTCTCCGTCACATAACACCAGACCGAGCTGAATAGCCTCGTCGTCGCGACGTCCGAGAGCGGTTTCTACATCGACAAGACCAGTTACTTCGAACTGATGCCCGCGTTCTTTGTTCACCCAAGCAACCGCAGCTGTAACGCGGGCTTCTAGTCGACTCGGAATTGTTTCTAGAACTTCCACTCTCTCTCCTTAACTCTGGCCACTACCGCGCAGTGAAACCACCATCAACGATTAGCTCGGTGCCTGTAATAAAGCTCGCTTCATCCGACGCGAGGAATAAGATCGCATTCGCCACCTCATGGGCTTGTCCCAGGCGTCCCAGCGGAATCACTTTTTCTCTGGCCGTGATCGCACGTTCACCATACTTTTTTTTGTCGGCATCCAATATAGGCGTATCGATTGACCCAGGGTGTACGGAATTCGCCCTCACAGGGTATCCCCGCTCAGCGCACAACATAGCGACGGACTTGGTCATGTTGCGTACGCCTGCTTTTGCTGCACCGTAAGATGCATAGTTGGACGACCCAATCATGCCAGCAATCGATGACAGGTTAACGATCGCGCCTGCTTCACTTTGGCGCAGCAATCCCAACCCGTGCTTACAGCCGAGCGCAACACTCTCCGATACAACTGAATGGACATGCCGCCATGTGTCGAGTTCAAACTTCTCCATGGAATCATGGGGTGATATACCGGCATTGTTCACCAGGATGTCCAAGCAAGTTTCGCTTTCACCGACCGCATTCATCACATCCATCCACGCCGCTTCGTCTGTCACATCTAGATGAATGAAAGTGCCGCCAATCTCATCAGCAACGGCTCGCCCAGCATCGATGTTGATGTCCGTGACATACACTCTCGCACCCTCGCGACCGAGTGCACGCGCAGTGGCATGGCCAATACCTGACGCCGCACCGGTTACTAATGCGACTTTTCCATCTACTCGGCCATCTACTCGGCCAGTCATGCGACCACTCCAACTGGATTTACATCAGCTATGGGCATTCCCAGCTCTCGCTCTATCCCCGGCACTACCTCTTCCATCCACAACGCCAAAGAATCCATCGCCAGACCATGCGGCAAGTCACCCAATTTCGCCTGAATCACAAGATCGTTAACACGGGCATCGCGAATCTCTCGAACGGCTCGCTCGATGCAAGTGTCTACATCTCCAATAATTAGGCGGTCGAGGAGTTCATCGATCGTGGGTTCGCCTTCAAACGGGCGTTCTGCAACTATGTAATCTCCTGAAATCGACTCGGTTTTTGTGCGAAGTGCGTAGGCAAGCCTGGTTTGGTACAACGCGCACTCCGCGTAGCGCCGGGCATCAGCTTTATTTCGAGCAACAAAGGCATAACGCAACAAGCCCATGCGTAGCTGATCGGCCGATTTGCCAACAGCAGCAAACTGCTGCTCGACTCGGTGCCGCAACTTGACGATCGATTCAGTTCGGCCAAGGAGTCCAGATACAAACACTGCATATCCGCGCTCTGCCGCACGCTGGTGAAAGGACGGATCACTCCCTACCAACCAGATCGGTGGTAACGGCTTCTGTACCGGGTGGACGGGCATCGATGCAGACGACTGTTGAAAATGTTTGCCGTTGTACTCGAATCTCGTCCCAGTAAGACCTAGCTCGATTAACTCAAGCAGCTCTAATGTGGCCTCTTTATTTGTGCTCAAGTCCGCACCAAAACGCTCGAACTCGAAGGGTTGATAACCTGCACCGACACCAAGCTCCAGGCGACCAGATGAGAGCACATCAGCGAGCCCTATCTCGCCCAGCAATCGTATGGGCTTATAGAGTGGCGCCACGATCACGCCGGTGCCCAACCGAATTCGTTCAGTACGTGCGGCACAGTGATTGACCATCATGAGAGGAGAAGGACAGAGGCTGTAGTTCGACGCGTGATGCTCTGGGAACCAACACGAATCGAATCCGAGCGCTTCTGCGCTCACAGCTTGGTCAACAGCCTCCAACAATACCTGCTCGGCTGATTGACTCCGATCACGCTGCTGCATGACATTGAATACCCCAAACTTCATCCACCCTCCACTAACTCACCCAGATCGCCTACTTTCTCATAGGCACCGTCAGGAATCGATGTCGGCAGCCATCCTGTTTTATTGGGAGAACAATTAAGTAGAGAGTACGATAAGCAGTCAGATCAACTCAAAATAGAAGGAAGCGCAATGGCTATTACTGGCTATGACCATCTTGTCGTCCGCGTCAACGACATCGACCAAGGCATCTCAACATACCGCGATACGCTCGGATTGGAACTTGATCGCACGGATGAAAACGAGCAGCTCGGTATCAAACAAGCATTTTTTAACTTACCGAACGGAGGCTTCATCGAAATTGTGTCGCCACTTAGCGAAGAGTCAGCAGTTGGCAAAGCCCTCGCCGGTCGAGGTGAAGGAATGCATACGATTGCGTTCGAAGTTGATGATCTTGACGCGACATGTGCGGCGATGAAGGAAGGTGGGGCTCAACTCATCGGTGAAGGTGGTCCACAAGTCTTTGTCCACCCAAAATCAACCAACGGAATTTTGCTTCAGCTCTCCGCGAAACGTTAGGCCTGTCGACGCTCGGCTGCTGAAGCAGCCGAGCGATCTCAAACTCACCCAGACTGTGGTGGCATTTTAATTTCCATAGGTGGGCAGTGTGCCGGGTGTGGTAACGGTTCCCGTTTGGTTATGCCACCGACCAACTCAAGAAAAACACCGTCTGGATCAATCGCGTGTACGATGGCCGATTCGTCTTCACCTGTGCCGGAACAGCAGGGTGCGATCTCAGACAGAAACGGCACACCCTGAGATTGGAGTATATCCATCGCTCGCTCCATGTCGGGCACCATCAATGCAATCCGATTGATGCCTATGTGATTTATAGGCGGAGGATAAGCCGGTTCTGGATTGAACGGTTCAAGCCATTGGATCAATCGTAAGATGTGCTTGTCACCACGCGCTATCGAAATGTCAGCGCCTTTGAAGCTAAACGGCACATCCAAACCCCAAGCTGCGGCCTCTTCTAGACCGCCGCTAGTCTGCTCAAGTGGGGAAACTTGGGTATAACCAAAGCGCTCGTAAAACTCGAGTGATGCTTCAAGGTCAGTCACGTTGATACCAATAAAAGGCATCGAAACTAGGTGCATGTCTCGAGAGTCATCGCGAATTGGCGCACTACTTTCCGTCAGTTTGTATAGCACTCCCTCCGGATCACGAAAGAATGCATAACGACTACCAACGTCACCATAAGGCGCCGACAAAAAATCGACCCCTTGCTCTACAAGAAATGCGACATCGCTGTCTAAATCGCTCGTTAACAAGGCTGCGTACGCCATACCTAGGTGGTTAGGTAATTCATACGGCGGATCAGGATTAAAAGGTGTTTTGAACTGCAACAGGTCAATGTTCGCACCGTTCGGACTCGCTGGCAGAGAAATCACCTCGCCTTTAGCCAACTCGTACTGGCAGACATCGAACATTCCGAGAGCACGTGCCATCTGATGCGTATTCGTCAGCGGGAAACCACCCACACCCGTTGTGTAACCAAGCTTGCGATAGAACTCACGGCTGCTGTCGAAATCCAAGGTATGCGTCGCAAAATGGAACCTCGCCATCAGACCAATGTCTGCCTCTGATTCATAGTTGATCGCTGCGGCAGCTTGCGCCATCGCATTATTGAGGTCGTCCTCATCAGATCGCGGTTCCGATTCAACAAGAACTGCTGTCTCTGTGTCATCGGAATCCGCAGCATCGTCCATGCGGTCAGCGCCATCACTGCACCCAACAAGCACAAACAAGCTGACCGATAGAAACGTTCGTAACTTTAGCGAGATATCAAGCATGCTGTTCCTCAGGAATACCATCTTTACTCTAATCCACGTTTCTTGAGTTCTTCAGGCATGCGTTTCGAATCCGCTTCAAGTAGTGGTCCCCGCTCGTCATCAGATAGAGCCCCGGCTGTGTCCTTCGCCATTTTGTCGCTATCCAGCATGATCCATTTCTCAGGCACGATTTCAATCACCACCCGTAGCGGCGAGTTTAGGCGTTCAACAAAGCCATCAGCGGCTGCCTTTTCTTCCGGTGACATCTCGCCCTCTTTGCCCGCTCGTGTATAGGGCCCGTAGGCGAGGGCCGGATAGAACCAACTCTTTGTCTCTTCATCTTCATGCACGATTGCACGACCTTTGAACGTGATCGCGCCGTTTGGACCGTTCGGTGCAGCCACCCCACTGACAACTACCGAACACCGTGGATCTCGGCGGATTGCTGATACTCGATGGCGATGTACTCCACAGGTTATCCAACCACGGCCATCGCGCCAAACAAAGGCGTGCACTACCCCGACCGGCCAGCCATCTTTCGTCGACCAATTGAATACACACTCCCCCGCTTTACTGAGTAGTTCTTCTCGCGTTTCTTCCGTAAATGGATAGATCGACACCACTTCATGTTCTTTAGTAGACATAGCACCCTCGGTTAAAAGTCATCAGCAGCTGATAATAGCTTACCCGCTGCTGTACCCTCTAGGTGCGTTAGTCACAGATAACAGGTAGGAGCTTAGCGTGACCACTTTCCAAGGATTTCACTACGACGCGATCGTAGTCGGCTCCGGTGCAGGCGGAAGCATGGCCGCTTATACGTTAACGAAGGCTGGTCACTCCGTACTACTTCTCGAAGCGGGACGAGACTATGACCCGTATACAGAAACACCCATGTTCGAGACGGCCGCTGACGCACCGTTACGTGGTGTTAGTACCAAAGACAAAGATTTTGGTTTCTATGACGCCACGATCGATGGCGGTTGGCAGGTCCCACACGAACCCTATACAACGGCTGAGGGTACCGACTTCATATGGTGGCGAGCACGCATGCTCGGGGGTCGCACCAATCATTGGGGACGCTACTCTCTGCGCTTTAGCCCACACGACTTCAAGGCGTACAGTCGCGATGGACTCGGTGCCGACTGGCCAATGGTGTATGCAGATCTTGCCCCCTGGTACGACGAAGCCGAGAAACTCATCGGCGTATGTGGCGACAGCCCGAACATCGACGACATTCCAGCTTCATCGCCCGGGGTACTGATGCCGCCGCCGAAGGGCAGAATTTATGAACTCCTGGTCCAAGCAGCATGCAACAAACTCGGAATCCCTGTTGTACCCATGCATCGAGCGATCCTGACACGGCCGTTAGATGATCGCCAAGCCTGCTTCTGGGCAACCCCCTGTGGGCGGGGTTGTTCAATAGGTGCAGCTTTCCAAACCACCACATCTCTACTCCCCATGGCGAAGGCAACTGGACGCCTAAAAATCGTAACCAATGCGATGGTCAGCCAACTTGGTGCAGACGAGACGGGCAAGATTGACTCTGTTACTTTTTTTGACAAAACGACCAACAAGCCAGTCAGTCTCCCTTGTCGGGTTGTGGTATTGGCTGCTAGCGCCTGCGATAGCGCCCGTATTTTGCTCAACTCCAAGAGCGCAAGCGCACCAGACGGAATCGCAAATTCTAGCCACCAGGTTGGGCGCAATCTGATGGACAGTACTGGGATGAACGTCAATGCCTACATTCCCGGTTTAGAGAACCGCCCGCGCTACAACGAAGATGGTCACACTGGAAGTCACTTATACGTACCTTGGTGGTGTCACGATGAGAAAAAGCGAAAGAGCTTAAATTTCGGGCGCGGCTACCACTTCGAAATAAGCGGGGGTTTTAACGCACCTGGTATGGGTCTTGGTCGGCTGGGACGCGGTATCGGACAAAGTCTAAAGAGCCATGTACACGCTGGCTACGGCGCCTCTCTGCGTTTGGCATTGCGCGGCGAGATGCTTCCGAATTCGAATTGCTACATGGACCTCGACCCGAAGGTAAAAGACAAGTGGGGTACGCCAGTACCACGCTTCCATTGGCGTTGGAGTGAACAAGAGCTCAATCAGGTTGCGCACGGCCTAGAGATCGGAGAGCAAATCGTTAAGACCATGGGTGGCAGAGTCACCAACGCAGAACGAACACCTGAAGAAGCAATTCTCAAAGGTGGTCAAATAATTCATGAGGTCGGGACCACCCGCATGGGCTCGAACCCCAATGATTCAGTTACCAATGGCTATGGGCAAACCTGGGATAGCGAGAATCTCTTCATCATGGATGGCGGTGTGTTTGCCTCTAACCCACACAAAAATTGCACCCTTACCATCATGACGCTGGCTATGCGCAACGCGACCCACTTGGCCGATCAGATGCAGCGGGGTCTACTATGAGCCAGTATTCGAGTCCGATCTCCAGACGCCAAGCCCTAGCGCGAATGGCGGCCATGAGCGCCATCATCAGCCAACCGGGTAACGTCTACCCTGCTGCACCGCAAACGCAAACGCAAACGCAAAAAGTCTCTGGTGAATGGCCGGAGATCACTCTTAGCAAAATCGATGCGCGGGGTTATGGTACCGACCCCAAACTGATCACCCCCGAACCCGCCCCTTGGCCACGCACGCTTAATAGAGAACTCTTAAACACCTTAGCAGTCGTCAGCGAGGAGATTTGTCCCGGCTCGAGTGCAGCGGGTGTGCCTGATGTCATCAACGAATGGGTCAGCGCGCCGTATGATCAACAACAATTAGACCGTAAGTTGCTGGTGCCTGGAATCGTTTGGCTAGACGATCGAAGCCTCCTTCGATTGAAGCAGCCTATAACTGCCCTCCGGTCTGAGGATAGAGTTTTTCTTCTAAATGAGATCGACCTCGAAGCCAACCAAAACCCAACTGCGCTGTCATCTCAGTTTTTCAATCGGCTGCGTACATTAGTAACAGGTGCGTATTTCTCAAGTCCAGAAGGGGGGTTGGAACTCGGCTATCGCGGCAACACGCCCATTGCCGGGGATTACCCTGGCCCGTCAGATGAAGCAATGGATCATCTAGGTTCGTTACTTGAGCAGCTCGGTTTGTCGCTTAACCCTAACCAGTACTAGCAGGTACCGAGCCATCGCCTGTGCCCGCCTTGAGCGCCACGCCTCTGCGTTCGATCCTCCCACGGATTCGAAGCTGCCGCTCTTCGGTTAGCGGATAATGCCAGATGAACGGCAACGCGATGATCTTGAAGGCAGCAGGAATGATCGCATAAAGCAATGTCACCCACATGAGTGAGCTCTCACTGTTTCCACCTAACATCCCACCAAGGGCGGGATCTGCTTGTGGGTCAAAACCAAAGAACTGGATCGCCGCCAAGCCAATCGCACCACCAAGTGCCGTGCCACCTTTTTTGGACATGCCCCATACCGAAAAGTAGAGCCCTGCACGCTGCTGACCCGTCCGAGCAGAATCAATATCTACCGCATCGGCAGCCATAGAGGCTGGCATTGCAAGCAGCGCTCCTACTGCCGAGCCCTTGAAGACCATCACAATCAGGAACACCGAAAACCAACCTGCCGGAATAAACGGAATAACCGATGCCCAGATCGAAAACCAAATTATGGACACGATGTAGGCGCGGTGTTTACCGACTTTTTCAGACAAGCGCATCCAAAGTGGCAGCCCGAGTACTGAGGCCATGTAGTAAACGAGCAGGTAGATTGGATACAGCTCACCAGCTTGTATCACGTGTTTAACAAAGAAGTAGGACAAAGCCCCGGTCATCGCCGCGCCCGTAACACTGAAGGAGTAGCAGATAATCAAACGGATGAATGGGCCGTTGCGCCGAATAACCGACATGCTGGCTTTCAAAGTCGGTTTCTGTCTTGGGATAACCTTTTGATCAGGCTCGCTGACAAACATGACCGCTATCGCCACGGTTAGAGGCAGCGCAACGAGAATGAATATGGCAAGCCATTCCAAAATTACCCCAGGATTCCCAGCTCGCGAAGCCATGATCGCTCGGAAGTCGTTGGAGAAAGAGTCTAGAAATTCACTAAACGTCGTGAAGTCAGTATTGCTCAGATAAATCGCGGTCGCTGCGATAAGAGGGATCGTAACCGCAGTCACCGTACCCACGAAGTGAAACTGTTCGCGCCGCGTCGTGACACGAGTTCGCTCATCGTAATCGGTCGAAAGCTCTGCACCCCAGGCATAGTACGGCAAATCCACAACCGTAAAAGCCAAGTACATCATGACAGACCAGAAACCAAAATAGAGCAGCGTTGGGTTTTCGCCTGGCAGGAACAGCATCCAAACAGATACAACCATGAGTGGTGTACCAACAACCAACCAAGGTTTGCGACGACCAAAACGACTACGGGTCTTGTCGCTCAACACTCCGATCAGAGGGTCGGTAACAACGTCTGAGATACGGGCGAAAAAGATGATGCTTGCCATCGCATAGAGACTAATCCCCAGCTCTGCATAGTAGGGTTGTACGTACACACCAACAGGGAGAAGAGCCATCGAGATTGGCCAATACATCATCGAATAATTGACGACAGTCCAACTTGATAGCTTTTGCGAGATTACGCTATCTAAAGGGGTTGCCGAGTCTGCCGAATCAGTCGCGCCAGTTGTCGCCATACGTCATCCGAATCTGTGCCTACCCCAACCCTGCGTCCAAAGAGGGCGATCTGTCAAGTTGGTCATTGCCCAGCTATTGGCCCTTAACAATAATTCTTTTTGTCCATCTTTCCGCTAGGTTTGGTGCCCGACCAGGCGTACTCCATGGGCAAACTGATATGCAAATTGCGCAGCCGTAGGTTTCGTTGAAGTAGCCAATGCACTTATCGAAGTCCACGTACCACTTCTCGTCGCCGCGTACCTGCTGCTTTTCCTGACTAATCGCCTGCGGCGGACAGGCATTCGTACATACCTGACAGCCTAAACAAAACTCATCTGCACCAAAGCGATCAGGTTGATTAACCTCGAGCGGCAAGTCCGTCTCAACCGCTGCCAATCGAAAAGACGACCCAAGCTCTCTGTTAATCAACGATCCATGCTTCCCGAGTTCACCGACTCCGGCTGCAATGGCAGCGGGTATCAGATTCATCGATCCGACCCAGGGTCCAGTATGTGATTTAGCTTGGTATCCTTGCGACTTAATCCATTTGGTTAACTTTCGTGCGGCTCGTGAACCTCGATTGTATTGCACAGCCACTTCATGAGCCCAATCTGGGTGCTCGTTGCTGGGCGGTAACTCCCGTGAACGGCTATGGTCCATAGCTACCACCAGCACAACAACAAAAGGCATCTCAGTTGTGAATCCCTCATACATCCACTGTGGTTCAATCGTGGCAACGCCCACCTGATCCGATTCGTTAGCGAGCGCGAACTCTTGGAGCCCATCGGTCCACGCTGTCGTCGACCTCGGCTCAGCCAATTTTCCAGGTTCACTTCTTTCGCTGGGTCCACGATCAGCATTTGCGTATACCGCTAGCAGTTCTGGCACGGTGTTGTGCCGCTCAACGATGCAATCCTGGACAGGACCAAATGGACCATCGCTACTTGGCTGTACCCAGAAAACACGATCAGGTTGGCGCGGCTCTGTCTCGCCGAGGCCATTAAAATCGTTACCCGATTTACCGTCCAATAGCTCCTGGAAAGCCAACGTTGGCTGCCAAGGATCTTTGGACCAGTTTTTGCGCTTTGCCACGATGCAGTTCCTTAAGAGTTTCCACCAACCGAGGGACGGCTAGCATCCATCAATCGATCCAGGGTTTGCTGCGCCTTCGCGTAGTCCTGGAGGTCCTTCACTTCTATCATTTCGCATTCATCCTGTATCATGTCGTCGATGGTCACAGGATAGCTACGGCAATCTTGGGGACGGTCTGTGTAGATACCGCACGAATATTGAGTGATTCCAGCCTGCTGGTTTTTCTCTAGAAACGGACACACCGACAACGGCGCTGCCGTTTTAGGGTCACACCAGATCGCACCTTGATGCACATAGGCGTAAATGTCCGGACGCAGATTTTCCCATTGATCTATTTCAGCACTTGTCGCGACCAAGCCGCCATCCGCATATTTCAAACAGCATTTACCACATTGATTACAAGGCTGCATATTGCCGTGCCACGCTAAGTTGATGTCGATTCATGTTAGCAGCACCCTACTTTACAAGTCACAGTCGTAAACCCATGCTAGCGCCACCGTGAGACTACCCTAAGAATTACCAGCAATGTCTGAAACCAAGCCTTTGTCGAGGTTCAAGCTCTTCTGCTATGGCCTAACAGACATGCCTCTTCACTTTGCTTTAACGCCCGTGCTCGTTTTCGTACCAAAGTACTACACGGCCGAGCTTGGGTTGAGTCTCGTCCTCGTAGGTAACCTACTGCTGCTCGCCAGAATTCTCGATGTCGCGACCGACCCATTAGTCGGTTATTGGAGCGATCGAACCCGCACACGTTGGGGACGACGGCGCCCATGGATTGTCGCCGGGACACCTATCATGATGTTGAGCTTCTACTTCCTATTCCAACCAGTAGAGGGCGTCGGACCCGTCTATCTCATCGTGTGTCTGGGCGGCGTCTATCTCGCCATGACCATGATGTTGATCCCGTACTATGCTTGGGCTGCGGAGCTCTCACCCGATTATCATGAACGTTCTCGCATCACAGGATGGCGCTCCGCCATTGGCATCGTCGGCAACATGCTTGTGCAGTTCGTACCGATTTTCTTTTTGGTTTTCTTCGACTACGGCGGCGACAAGGCGGTTTTACAAATCGTCAGTATCATGATGTTACTTTTGCTGCCTATCAGCGTCTTTCTGACGGTGACCCAAGTCAGCGAACAACCAGACTTTGTCAGCAGCCGCACACCCCTGAAGAAAGGCATGCGTCTGATGTGGCACAACGGCCCATTTAAACGTCTGGTATCAGCCCTCATGGTGGGCTCGATCGCCTTCAATATCACCACTCCGCTCTATGGGTTCTATATCGCCTATGTCCTGGGAGCTGGGGACATGACGGTTGTGATGTTGGCGTTTTTCTACACCTTCAACATCATCGGCGTGCCGTTTTGGGTATGGCTTGCGAAAAAGATCGGCAAACACCGAGCTTACGCCATTAGTTTCATAACAATCGGCAGCGTAAACCCGTTTTACCTACTCCATGGTATGGGTGACTTTTGGTGGATGTTGCCGATCACAATTGTGTCTGGCTTTGCTGGAGGCGCATTCGCGACGTTGCCTAACTCCATGAAAGCTGATGTCATCGATCTAGATACGATGATGAGCGGGGACAACCGGTCCGCTTCGTTCTTTGCGACCTGGTCATTTACACAAAAGATGTCTGCTGCTCTCGGTGGCGCCATCGCTCTAAACGCGCTTGCAGCGATAGGCTTCGACCCTCAGCTCGGGGCAGACAACAGCGAATCGCATATGTTGGGATTGCGGCTCCTTTTCACAGTACCTCCTGCCATCATGTTCTATTGGGCTGCAGCGATCGTTTGGAACTATCCGATAACGGCGGTACGTCACGCGCGCATGCGCGATGCTTTAGAACGTCGCAATTTACGCAGAGCTAATCCGATTACTAGTTGACGCGCCGTCCCCGTGTGGACTCAGGGGCTATTTCTTGAGGCCAGTACCTGCCCCTTTGTACACATCTAGAAATTGAATGCCGTCACCACTCATCTGTGCCTTTAGCTTGTCTCCGGTCCGGGAATCGTAGCTGTGGTAGTCGCGCTCGTTTGGTAGGCGAAACCGATCTCCTGCCGGTTCTTCGTCAAAAAGAGACTGATAGCCCTGTGGTGCTTTCACAGTCTTGCCATAATCAGGCGTCTTTCCCCAAGGCATGCTGTTATAGATATTCATCAAACCAGCAAACCGAGCCGGATTGCGCGCCAGAGCCTCATTGCTCACCGTTTGTCGATACGCTTCCTGCGTTTGCATGTGCGGCCGATTGAACATACCAAGAATCATTAGTCGTAACCCATCGGTGGTTTTCGGGTACGAGCCATGCCAAGTGTGATCCCCCCAAATGATCATCGACCCAGCCTTAGCTTCAACAGGTTCCGCGTTATCGGCCCAGTAGGTAGCTTCCTCGGACGATGGCAAACGGCGCCAGCGATGGCTCCCTGGAACAAATGACAAACCGCCATCTTCCTTGGAGTAGTCGGTTAGGAGGTAGTTAAAGTTAGCACCGTACGGCTCGACAGCCATCGTCGGCATATCAAACTGAGCCCAATCCGCGTGAATTTCAGTGCGCGATTCGCCCTTACCCTTAACCCATGCGTTACACAGGCTCAAGATACAATCAGTCCCGACCAGCCACTGGATGAGTCCCAGTGCGGCCGGATGTAGGACTAACTTTTCAAAAATGGGATCGTCCCATAAAACAAATCGAAGCAGCTCCTGCCCATCGGCAAATACTTCCTCAAGTTCCTCATTGGTACAGTTTTTGCGTTCGCGAGCGATTCTTAAAACAGCATTTCGTGCGGCTTCATGTTGCGCTTCTGATCCAACTTGATCGGGTGTTAGTACCGTATAACCAAAAGCTTCTAATTCAGCCAGGTTCTCAAGCAAACCCAGCCCTTTCAGCTCACGGTACAGCGCCGGAGTCGTCTTAGCTGACGGCCAGTCTTTAATTTCCAATGCGACCCCCTCCTTGAATGACGTTATGCAGAGTCTCGAAAAGCCTGCGAGCCGGGAACTAACAGTAGCGATGACGTGATTTTGATCATCCGATCTTCGCTATGCGCCAACGCTTTCTTTACGGCGCGTATCAACTCACCTGCTGCAGTTTCTCCCCAGTACCAATCTTCCATCGCTTGCACGGATGCTGTGCCGGGCTGACTCGCTGCGGCCTCGTTATAGAACGCCTTGATGTCTTCGACAGCATACTTCAGCAGGTCTACCACGCGTACGTTTTCGACTGGACCCGCTTCCGGCGGGGTGCCGTCCAAAAAACTACCCGTAAACTGTACCGCTTGTTCGATATCAAGCCCCGACACGCCAACGGTAGTCGCACGGCTGTCTTTGCCTTTTTCATACCAAGGACGAAGCAATGCCATCTCATTAAGTACCTTCGAAACCAATGACGTCTGCTCATCCTGCGTTGCAAAGGAGACTGGACAAACCCATGTTTCCTCCACTTCGCTGTCATCTGGCGCATCTTCCTCATAGGTAACAATAATGGGGTCGGACCACTCTTGTAGAAGGGCCAGCGCTGCACTCAAGACTCGGTGCTGAAAGTCCGGATCGTTTGGCACACCCAGCGGTCGTCCCAAAGAATACGGAACCGCTAGCGCCCTGGGTGGCGCAATCGCCTCGGCATGCTGAGGCACCAAAGCGATGGCAACCGTGGGGATACCGGCGCGTTCAAAATAATGGGCGAGCCCGCAAACTGCGAGCGTACAGAGGGGTCAGACCGGGACTAAGATCAGACCGTCTACTTCGTCATCACGAAGGTTTTTCGCGAGTTGTTCAGCAGCCTGTTGCATCGTATCGGGGGAAGAAGCGCCCATGAAGGAATAGTGATATCGCGCCACACTGCCGATTTCACCTGATGCTGCTTTTTCTGTGAGTCTATCTAACGGCATTGCTATATTTTGATCTTGCACAAACCCACTTCGATCAAAGTTTGTAGAGATATGGCTCATGAGGATGTCTTCGTCAGATTCCATATCGAGAATCCGATAGTCCGTTGCGCCAATCGAAAAGGGTTTATCGCCTCGATGCATAAGACCAGCCGTGGAGATCAAAGCCACTCGACGTTCATTCAGGGGTACACCCGCAACTGGTTGCGTTACGGCAAATTCAACGGCTTCACGATTCGCAAGTCCATCCGGTACATCTTCGCGCCTCATCTGCTCTCCTTCATCTCTCAATATCCTCATAATCACGTGGGATAGTGGGTAGACTAACCATATCGATCTGCGAACTAAAGGAACCTATGCCGCAATTTACTCTGATAGGGCTGTGCGAGCCAAAAGATGCCGCTAGCCAAGCTGCTTTTGATGAATGGTTCGTGGACCAACACATCGAGGATACGACCCATTGCCCGAATTTCGTTCGTGGCCAAGTCTTCAAACTCGCTGGAAAGCACTTATCGATCGACGCACCTTCACAATACTTGTCCCTCTACGAGGTCGAGGCTGAGAGCTACGAAGAAGCAGAACGAGTACTGAATGAATGGCAGGCTGATCCCAATGCTTGGCCAGGGCGGGCGCAGCATATGGCAACAATGGCTAAACATGGGGAGATCCCTATGGTTGCTCACGGTTCAGGGTGGTATGAACTCTTAGCAACTTACCAAGGTTCTGGTAAATCGTCGTACCGCGCTACGTAAAAATCGAGAGGTAGAAGTATACGCCACTGGCAGTACAGATCATCAGTCCGCCAATTAAACTCCACCAATAGAGCGTCTTCGAATCAGTGTCCGATACATCTTGCTTGAAGTACGCTTGGTGATTGAGCACCACCACCACCGGTGCGACCAAAAACCCTAGGCTTGTTGCGAAGTTTATGAAGGTTGCAAAATCCTGCATAAAAAAACGCACTATGGTCAAGGCGCCCAATGCATATGCCAACAACGCTACGGCTTGGCCAAAAGACCCAATGGCGATGCTAGGCCGCACAGCCCGCACTGCGTAAACCACAACACGTATCTGACCGTCTAACACTGTCAGCAGCGTTGTGAACATTGTGACGAAGGCAACTATACCAATTAGGTAAAACGCCCAATCCCCCAGCTGGCTCGTAAACAGATGAATAACCATCACTGCAAAAGGCCCGGCGGCAGCAGGCGGTGCCTCTCCGCTCCCATACATAACGCCAGCACCGAGCACTAAGAAGCACAAAGCAAACAGAATGGTGAGCACGTAGCCAATGTTGAAATCAAGGCGTGCATCGGCTGCACTCGTCTGGCTGGCTTGACCTTCGTTGCGACTTGCAGCCCAAGTGGATGTCATGACCGATGCATCGACAGGGATTGGCATCCAACCCGTCAGCGCGATAATGAAAGCTATAGTCGCGAAGTCCCAGGTATCAATCGTCCAGGCAGCCGCCGAGAAATCTACCTCTGGCAAAACCATGAAGGTCGCTATCGGTAACAGAATAGCTAACATCCCTAACAGGATCTTCGATACATGCTCGAGACCATCGTAGCGACCACTCAATAGGACCAAAATCGCAGCGGCAAGAACGCTCGCCGTCACGATGTCGAGGCTCGCTTCCCATCCTGTTAGCGCTTGCACAAGGCCCGCTGTGGTTATTGCAACCGCAGCCAAAATGAACCACATCGAGTAGACCGCGATCACCAAGTACAGGCTCAACGCCCACAGCCCTTGTTCACGATAACCTTGCAGTAGTGTTTTCCCCGTTCTCGCCGGAAACAACAGTCCAATAAGCAAACTCGGGTATTTTGCTATGCACGCAATCAAGAGAATTGGCACCATAGCCATACCGTAGATCGCACCAGCCTTGGTGGACTGAACCAAATGGGAAACACCAATCGCGGCTGCTGCAAACAAGATACCTGGACCAAGCATGTTGTAGAGTTGAACCGGGCTAAATCTGGGTTTGGTTTCTTTCATGGGTAAACGAGAGAATGGTTTGGCCGAAGCAATTCTTGGCCAGAGCATAATTGCTTTGATCACGAGTTACAGCCGCAGATTTTTGGTTATCGTGGCTGACGACAGTCTCTTGATCAACTACATTACTAAAAAGGAACTCATATGCGCTCCTCACCCTCCTTGGAAGTTCGCGATGGTGTCATGGACACACTTTTGGACTACTGCCAGTTTGTTGATGAAAAACGCATCGATGAATTTGCCGAACTATTCACAGAAGATTGCCATTTCGATGAGGGCAAGGTCTATGAGGGTCGTCCGGCTGTCTTCAAAGTAGTCGGTCGATTAGTCGCTGGTTTCTCGCGCATGAGCCACCACCTATCCAACACTCGAATTTGGACCACTGGTCCCGGCCAGGCAGAGGCGCTCTCTTATATTTACGCCTGGCATGAACGAAATGACGGCAGCCAATTTGAAATTTGGGGCCGATACCTGGATGTCCTTCAAGACGATGGCGATCGTTGGCGTTTCAGCCGCAGAGTCGTTCAAGCACAAGGTTTTAAAGGGTTGGATGAGCTACCAATCACACCGGTGCCTCTTGCGCCTGACGCCTGACGCCTGACACCAAGCTCAACCAGTAAACCTCTTGGAGGCCAAGATCCCTTCCAAACACTCATCTCCGCACCTGTCCAAATTCGCAGACGCGTTGACGGACTACGTGCTCGATCCGACCACGTGGGAGCGTCTTACGGATCAGCTCGACCAGCTCGATTGGGGAAAGTCTGGGACAGATCCAGGTGAATTGCTCGTGCAGCTTTCCAAAGCGGAAACTCTTTCTTGGCAAATAAAGAAAGACACCGGCGACCTCGCGGGTGGTGGTTTTGCTTTCGTCTTGTTGAATGATCAAGACAAGATCGTTGCCCACAGCAACAACCTCCCGCAGTTAGGTGAATATCTCACGATATCGGCCAGCAACGCCCTAGAGTTTAGCGATACTTCAAGCCGTGACTCTTTAAAAGCAGCGAATGCCAAGCTCCGTGCCACACCTCATGGCCATATATTGGTAGAGATCGCCCACCCGAAAACGCAACGACATCGTTACGGCTACTTGGTTGGTGAGAACGAGTTTCCAGAGCCGCTGCGACTACTAGGTGAAGGGGCAACTTGCGCATTGCTAATAGCGCATGACCAACCTAATGCCAATCTACGCAACATCGTCCAAGCGAGTTTCTCTCTGACCGCTGCAGAAACGGACCTCATGCTTAAAATCGCCTCTGGTATGACACTGAAGGCGGCAGCATCTGAGCTCGGCGTGAGCATAAATACAGTGCGCAATCATCTTCAAGCCATCTACGCAAAAAGCGGTGTCAATCGCCAAGGCGACTTGGTCCTCGTCGTTACTCAGCTGAGCATTATCTTGGCCGCAACAGGTGCGAATAGTGCGAATAGTTCAACAGATGTTGCCCCCAATACTGAAGTAACCGCCGCACAACAACACTTTATAATCTTGCCCGATGGGCGCCGCATGGCCTATCGAACCTACGGCAATCCGATGGGTCGACCCGTCTTGTACCTACACGAGAACATCGGCTCGAGCCGCTTGCTTCCGGATACGCAACGGATCGCCGAGAATCTCAATCTGTATATCGTCGCTCCCGAGCGACCTGGCTGTGGCTATTCTGATCCCAACCCAGATTTCAAATTCGAATCCGTTTGCCAAGACCTAGAACAATTTCTCGACCACCTGCGTATCCAGGATTGTCAAATATTGGGCTTTTTATCGGGTGGCGGTTATGCCCTGAAAATGGCGGACATTTATCCCGAACGAGTCACACAGCTGAATCTAGTGGCATCCCGACCACCAGGCCCGCAAACGGGAAGGTTCCAACTGTTAGCCACGATTCGCCAAAAAATGGTTAAGCAGCCGTGGGTCATGTCTACGTTTTTCAACATCCTACGAAACCGCGCTTCGGAGGAAACGTTTGGCAATTTGATAATGAGCGTCTACGGATCCGTGCCCCACGACCGGAGCTTTCTTGAGGCACGCCCCGACATATTTCAGCATATGGTGGCGTACACATTGGAGAGTATGAGCATTAGTACGGCAGGAGTGATCAACGAGCTACAGTGTTTTAACTCGACCAGCGGCGAAACGCTGCCTAATTTGCAGGCACCCATAACGGTCTGGCACGGCACTGATGACGGTTTGGCATCACTCGAGGATATCCAGCAATTACTGGGCGAGAGGATCGGACAAACTAACATATTTCCGAACGCAGGATCATTGATACTACTTGAGCACTGGACCGACATCTTGGCGGATGTAGCAAAAAATGCCGACGACCTCTGACCTGTTCCCTGGAAGCAGCGGTGCGACGGCGTCCGAGTCCAACTTCGTCCCTGATCTGGTCGACCTGTCGACTGAACTCGAGTCAACAATCTAGCAAGTGTCACCATACTTAGCCTGATGCAAATGCACTAGATGGCTGGAATAAGCCGATTAACGGCGATAGGCTCAGCCGCACCGAAACGATTGAGGTTTTAGCATGCGGTTCATAGGTATAGCGATCATCGCTTGTTTGGTAGCGGCATGTGGCGGGCAGGAAGACGCTATAGCTCCTGAACCTAAGGTGGCAGCACCCAAACAGATAACTGCAACACCAACCCGTGAGGCCTACTTTGGTGACATGCACGTCCACACCAGTTGGTCGACAGATGCATACGCCGCGGGCAACCGCATTGGCCCGGCAGATGCTTATCGTTTTGCTCGGGGTGAGGTCGTTAAATTACCAAGCGGCGTCGAAACGCAGCTATCAAAACCCTTGGATTTTGTTGCTCTGACTGATCATGCCGAAGGCTTCGATGCCATCGGTGCCTGCACAGATTCTGACCACCCGCTGTACGACTCATCAGCTTGTACTGCCATGCGCGCACCAGGCAATCGACAAGCGGATTACTTGAAGCTTGCTTTTCAACGCGGGACTGCAAGACCGGCGCAACGTTCACCCGATCTATGCGAAGAACCTTCCGTTTGCATAAACGCAGCGATGACGACTTGGGAACGTGTCCAAGCGGTAGCCAATGAGTTCAACGATCCTGGCAACTTCACGGCGCTGATTGGCTACGAGTTTTCTTCGCTCCTACCTTCTTTTGGTATGTTGCACCGAAATGTTATTTTCCGTGGTGAAGACGTCATTCCCCACGCGATCTCTTCGATGGACGTGGCAGGACAAGCCGATTTCTTTGAGCAATTAGACGCCGCGTGCCAAGAACCCTGCGAAGTTCTTACGATTCCCCACAACACAAATTATTCCTGGGGACTGACCTTCTCTCGTACCGACGAGGATGGCTCTGCCTATGACGACGCAGATATCGCAAGGCGTGCTCGTATCGATCGTCTCGCGGAAATCACCCAACAGAAAGGCAATTCGGAGTGCCAAATCGGCGTCGGGTTCTCGGATGAAGATTGCGACTTTGGCAATCTCTTTCCAGCTTGCGAAGAAGACGCTTTCGGACAGTGTGCGACAGAACAATCCTTTGTTCGCAACGCACTTATCCAAGGCATCGAGATGCAGAACAAAGGCGCCACCAACCTTTTCAAGTTCGGTCTCATTGGCTCGACCGATAATCACAACTCCGATCCTGGCAATACCAACCCACAGGTTCCGTCTCGAAACGCTCGCGCAGTTGCTAACAAAGAAGCGGTTGAGCAAATTTTCGCCACGGAACACATCGTTGCCGGACCATTCCGTAAAATGAACATTGGCGGACTCGCGGCAGTTTGGGCGGACGCAAACACTCGCGATGCAATCTATGATGGACTGAAGCGTCGTGAGACTTTCGCTACGAGCGGATCGCGTATGCGTATCCGATTTTTCGCCGGGGATGTCCAAACGGACAACCCGACTATTGAAGACCTGTATCGCACCGCCGTCCCGATGGGCTCTGACCTAACTCACGCAAGTCCAGACTTTTGGGTGCAGGCAATCAGAGATCCCGACACGTCCCCGCTAGATCGCATCCAAATCGTCAAAGCATGGGTTGAGAATGGCGAACCGCAACAACGGGTGTGGGACGTCGCCTGTGCCGATGATCGCCTTCCTGATGCAGACGGAAAGTGCTCAGACACTGCGGTGACGGTGGATACGGAAACCTGTACCACGGCCCAAGACCTCGGCGCAGCTGAACTCAGCGCCCGATTTAACGATCCAACGTTTAACAAAGATCAACACGCATTCTACTACGCTCGTGTTTTCGAAAACCCTACCTGTCGTTGGACGACATGGCTGGCTAATTCTGCAAATACTGAACCACCTAACGACGTTGAGCCTATAACGCAACAACGTGGCTGGTCTTCACCCATCTGGATTTTGCCTTAGGCGACCGAGATAGCTTGTACGAACCAGTAATAGCGACGCGATCACCGTCGTCAATATGAGTAAGACGTATAGCGAGGACATTCCGGCAGAGACTAACAGCCCGCCAGCGATGGCGGGACCGATGGCGCCACCGACCATTTGCGCGGCTGGGATTAACGCAACGTAACGACCACTCTCGTCAACTTGAGCGACAACCGCCATTTGGTAGGGCAACATGAAGTTCCAAGCTACGTTAAAGACGACCACACCTATGTAAAAGCCAAGCACACCGCCGATGAGTAGCATGGCAGCTACATACGCAACCATACCTAGCACTCCGAGCACCATCGCATTGGCAATCGAAACCCGATCTCCCATCAGTCCCGCGGCCACGGACCCTAGAGCACCAAGGAGTAAGCTGCTTGCTAAGGCAATGCCGACCTGTTCGCTATCAATTCCTATGCTCCCGCCAATCACCTCAAAAAAAGCAAAACTCGCGTTCGCTCCGATGAAGAAGACAGCACCACCAAGAAGCCCGAGCCATGCGAGACGTTGATAGCCCGCGTTGCTCGTAACGACGGCCGCTACCGCCTTGCCTCGGGGAATATGGCCAAGCAACAAAAAACCAGATCCATACACAACACAAAGTATGCCCGCCAGGCCACCTAGACCCCACCTCGGCACAAGAGTCGTAGGAACAAGAAATATCACCGCCCCTGCGACTAAGACCATGAACGTCACCGCTACTGCAAAGGATTTAGTTGGGTTCACCGCTTGCGCAAGGGCGATCAGGATTGGCGCGTATATGAATGAGCTCCCAAATCCCAGCAATACGGAAGTGAGGGAGACACTCCAAAAATTTTCAACGAAAACGAAAGCCGAAGAAGCAGCTGTCGCCACGAGGAGTCCGAATGCGATTGCGGATCGCCGATCAATCCAAAGCGTCCAGAAATAGGCGGAACCCAGTCCGACGACGGTGCTTAAGAGTCCGAAGGAAGAGACAAGACCTAAGCTGGGCTCATCAAACTGCAGCGTCTCAGAAATCGCACCAAGAATGACCGGCTGAATGCTGAAGAACAGCGCGCCCAACGCCGCAAAGTAACTCATACCCGCTACCGAGAAAGCACGCCCTTCTTGGTGCGCTATCACCGGCTAAGCACCTCCACCCGAGCATGCCATATTGGAAAGGTCTGCAAATTCGACCGGGGGTTCACCCCTTGCCATCAAGAATCAATTTTGCGACCTGCTCGCCATGGGTGTTTTGGAGAAAGTGTCCGGCCGCTTCGATGCCGTCATAACGCGCATTCATTTGACTTGCCCATTGCCTTCGATCAAACCGACCACCTTCTTGCCAGTTCGCATTCCATTGAGTGATACCCTCAGAATACTCATATTCTGGGTGATGCAGCCAAGTGTTCATTATTACCAGGTGATCAAATCGCTCCGGCATCATGGCTGCTTGTGCCAAACCTGTCGGTCCACCCCAATCTTGGCAGACCAGCGTAATCTTACGTAGATCTAGATCGACGATCAGTGACGTCAATATTTCAACGTGTCGTGCAATCGTATACCAATGTATGTCCGTCGGCTTGTCAGACCGACCGAAGCCGAGATGATCCGGCGCAATGCACCGATAACCAGCTTGGACAAGAGTTGGAATGATGTCCCTATACAGATACGCCCAAGTTGGCATGCCATGCAAAAGCAGCATAACCGGCCCGTCTTTCGGCCCTTCATCCACATAGTGCATGCGCAGGTCTTGCCACTTGTGGTAATTCGGCGCGTATGAAAAATTCGGTAAATCATCGAAGTTCTCCTCTGCTGTGCGCACAAACTGAGTCATCTTCTTCCCCTGCTATTCTTATTTTTATCTACCGCCACAAAAAGCCACGCCCTGTTGTCCGATACTGAAATGCAACGCCTCCTGACAAGTCGAGCCCAGCTTCCTCGAGCTTCGCACCTAAAGCCACATGCTGCGGATCGACTGCGTGCTTCTGCTCCGCTGCATCGTCTGTACAAGCCATTACAAACATAAGGTCATCGCGCGCAAGTGGGGAGTCAGGCTTTGCGTCGTTTAAAGCAATAGCCGCAGAATAGATGAGTGTTTCCGGTTCCTCATCCCAACAATAGCGTGCATGTTTCTCACTCATTTCTACGAAACTATCGCGCTGAGTAGTTTCGTCAAACCGCACGCGTAGCAACGTCAAAGGCATACCGGCTGTCTGCTGCGGTGAGCCTTTGTCCCGTCTCGACCACCAACCATAATCTGTGATGTCAGCGCCGACATTTCCCATCACGCGACGTTTGGTCATACGGCGCGCACCCATGGTCTCTTGCAACAGTGTGTGTGCTGGCCGCTCCATATGTTTCTGCAGACTAGATTTGCCGCGCTCATAACGCTCGAATATTAAGACCCGCGAGTCGTCAGCAACGCTTACAGCCGCTTCATATGCACTGGTCTCCGGCTCATGTTGGTATGCATCATCAGCACGCTTCTGCCACTCATCTAACCACTGATCGCGTGTCGTTGTCTCAGTACGAATCTGGAATTCGACGATGGCGGTCATCGGGCAATCATTCTCGTTCATAGGAATTCTTCTCTAATTAGGTAACGACAAGCACGCGCACATGTGCGGTTATCCAAGTCTCGAACGCCAGGGGCTACCTTCCTTGGGATAGGGGTACTGTAAATAGTATTCTGACTTCATCTTGACGCAGTTATTCGCAACCTCGAAAGCTCGCACAACCGATTCCGGCAAAGGCCCTTGTCCGGAAGCCGCCATGATTGGCTCAAGTTGTTCGAATCTAGAAACACCAATCAGAACAGCATCCCCAAGCGCGCCATCAACGGCCGAGTGATATTGCGTCCAGCGCACAGCGGCTTCTAAGGTGGACATCCCGCCTTCCTCAGCAGCCTGGGAAATGGCGTTCAGCGCTGCAAACATCTCGTCGCGCTTGAGATAGCGTTCTTCGTATTGCTTGATGCGGCGCGACTGCGCAAATCGATCAACGCCTTTCTTGGGAGCGACACCTTGAAGGTATTTGCCTGTCAAAAAGCCGCTAGCGAGGGATCCATGGCTGTAGTAGCGGATGCCATAATTCCTCAAGACAGGGACCAGTTCATATTCCGAGGTCCGATTCAGCGCGTTGTAGACACCCTGATAGACAGTAGGAAGTACGAGACCATGCCGCTGACAATATTGGCAGACTTCAACCACCTGCCACGCAGGATAGTTTGAGAGTCCGAACGCTTTGAATTTGCCTGCAACAAAGCCAGCGTTAATTTCCTCTAACGTCTGCTCAAGAGGGATCTCCGTAGCAGGCATGTGTACGTAGAAAATTTCGACCGAGTCTCGCTGTAATGCGGCGAGGGATTCGTCCAATTGCGCCAAAGGTCCCCCGGGTAGGTTGGGGTGGTACTTGGTATCTACTTTGAGTCGGGGACCAGATGGGATTCGACCGATAACTTCCTCGCAATTACCATTTTGATAAACGCGAGCTGTGTCAACTTCGTCACCACCGCCATCACAGAAGGCGCTAACTAATTGTTCACACGATTCATCTGAGGAAAGCGGATGATCTCTAGTGGTCGGTTTCGGCTTTCCAAACGCAACCGCGCCAAGCACAATCGGCGCCGGAACATTTCTAGTCTCAGGTAGCTCCCCGTCAGTCATAAATCTTCCCCTTTGATCAACATGGTATCCCTCTGTTGGGCATTTTAAAAACTTGAAAAATCAGCAAGCAAGGGTGTATCAATACAACCCCAAGACTATTCTGGACAGAGAACAGTGACACGCGTACTCACATTCGCGGCCTCCTTCGTCGTTTGCATCGTGATAGTCGCAGCCACCGCAGTCGTCACTGCTGGTGTAAAACAACGATTTAGTGATGGACCAAACCGGGTTTTCTCAGGCGGTCCACTCGAAGACGGAGAACTTTACGAAGGTCCGGAGCCAGACTGGGTTTTCACAAAGGATGTTTCCACCATCGAACTACAGCTTCTAGATCCGCCGCTCTCGCGACGCATCTGGACAGTCGCACATGACGGTAGATTGTTCGTGTGGTCTGGATACATGGGTAGTTTCGTTGGCCAGCTATGGAAACGTTGGCCAGGCCAAGCTGAGCAAGATGGCCGTGCGATGATCAGAATTAACAATACCCGCTATCGACGTCATCTATCTCGACTTACTTCTGGAGATGAGTTGGATGCGATTGCAAATGCCGTGACTGATAAGTACCCGTCACAAATGACTCGCGCGGCTATTGAGTCGGGAGACGTCTGGCTGTTCGAAGCCGGACCAGCTCTACAATGAAGACCTTGTTCAAGATCACACTAGCATTGATGGTCGTCACCGCCCTCATTGTCTGGTTCGTTCCCGGCGTGGATGTTTGGGTGGAAACGCTGTTTCAGCAATACTTAGGCCGTGCAGCTCGTTAACCACTTCTAGCTTTTACTGCATCATCCGCAAAACGCTTCCTAATCTCTTCGCTGTGTTGCCCAAGCACTGGACCTGCGGTCGAGAGTATCGGTGGCGTCGAACTAAATTTAGTCACGTGACCATCATAATGCGCCATCCCAATTTCTGGGTGATCAAGCTCCTGAAAAAAATTGCGGTGAACAAGTTGTGGATCTTCATAGAGTTGTGTTGGCCATAAAACTTGGTGAGCAGGCACACCATCAGCGAGCAGTGTCGATTCGCCCGCTTGCGCGCTCTTGTTAGAAATCCAGCTTGTTACCGCTGCATCTATCTTTTCTTTGTGTGTGACGCGCTCCTGGAAACCCCAACCTGCTTCCTCGTCGCCGAACCCGAGAACACGGGCTAAACTTTGCCATTGAATATCATTCTCCACAGCAATAGCCACAAAGCTCATACCGTCGTCTGCGGTATAAACGCCATGCGGACAACAGTAGAGCGAATCCATGCCAGGGTTTTGGACTCGTAACTCATCAGACGCGGAAATTAGGGGCCCCATGAACTGAATGCCAGCTTCAATCTGAGAAAGATCAATGTACTGCCCTTCACCCGTCACCGTACGGTGGTGCAACGCGGCGAGAATGGCAGCAACACCAAATCTAGGCGCAATAAAGTCTGTGTACGCACCCCATGGGCCAACCGGCGCTCTATCTGGCCAGCCGGTAATAGAAAACAATCCAGCCAACGCGGCGCCTTGATTGCCGAAACCACCATAAGAACTATGAGGCCCTGTTTGGCCCCGCATACACGTGCTCATCATCACGAGCTGCGGGTTCTTTTTCGCGAGGGTCTCGTAGTCTAAGCCGTACTTAGCCATATTTCCGGGCACAAAGCTCTCGACAATGACATCTGCCCAGTCGGCTATCCGACGAGCGAACTCGAGATCACTCGGATCTTTAAAATTAAGATCGATGCTCTTCTTGTTCGTATTGAAGTTGTTGAAAAAGTGGGATCTGTTGGGTCCCGGTTGCCTGTCTTTGAACGGACCGATGGTGCGCAGGACATCCAGCCGCTGACTAGATTCGATGTGTATGACATCAGCACCGTGATCGGCAAGCGCTTTGCTCATGATCGGACCGACACCTACCCACGCAAAGTCCGCAACCTTCAAACCTGCCAAAGCACGTTTGCCGCTTGCACGACCGGCAAAGCGTTCCACCGGCATCGGGTCTTTCGACTCAAGAATGGCTCGATCGGCGTCAAGCTTAGGCGCTGGCCCGCGATAGGAAATCGGTGTCTTTGACAATTTTGCAAACGGGCCTGCGAAACTTATACCACCAACATCCTGCCAGAAATCACGACTCAGCAGTTGTTCATCACGGAACAAGTCCTCGGTATTAAGAACCGGTGCGATCAAAAGTTTCTTCTCCACAGCAAGTGCTAACAGTTCAGTTTTGTTACACCGCTGAAAAGCATCTGCTACCGTGTCGAACGCTCGATTGTAGACGTCGACCGGAATGGTGCCATCCAGAACCAAGCTCATCCATCGCGTCCAATCAACGTCTAATAACTCACCATCCACTAGATCAGGATGGGCAACCCGCAGCCACTCGATAGCACCCGCCATGGTCCGTTCACCCACACCGGGCAGATGGACACCGAAAGTGGCGTGGCCATCTTTACATTCAAATAGTCGCGGCGGACGCATCCCTTCAACCGGGGTGGCACGCGGTAGATGCCTCGTGTCGCAAAACCCGGGTGGATTGACGCCAACCACCGACGGCCAACCGGTCGCGTTCATTAGCGTCCAGACCACCGCACTTTGCGCAGACACGTCAAGGTGTTGACCGGTCCCCAATGTCTCACGCGCATATAGAGCGATTAAGACATCGGCTGCCGCTTGCACACCCGCATGTAGGGACGCTTGGGGAAAACCAACGGGAATAGGTGGACGATCTGTATCCCCTTGCATGCCGATCAAGCCGCCACTGGCCTCCAACGTCAAATCCGTAGAAGCATCACTCGCTCTAGGTCCATCCTGGCCAAATGGCGTAATACTCGCAACGATGAGTCGCGGATTACGCTCGGCCAGGCGGTCATAGTCGAGCTCCAGGTTTTCAAGAACTCCAGGTAAAAACGATTCCAGACAAACGTCTGCAGTTGCGATCAAGTCCAGAAAATCATCACGTCCTTCGGGAGACGCAAGATCTAAGGCAACGCTTTTCTTACCCAGCGCAAATGTCGCCCACCACAGCGATTCACCGGCGGTATTGAACGGCCCCCTTAAGCGGGACTTAGAGCCATCCGGTGGCTCTACACAAATCACCTCCGCACCGAGGTCGGCAAGTACTCGACCCGCCATCTCGCCGCGATGATCACACAGATCGAGCACTCGTATACCTGCAAGTGCTGCTTTACTCATTGCTCGAACCACTCATTGCTAGAATCCGTCCTCGTCCATGATAAGAATGTCACTGAGCCTATCCACAACCTCTACATCGTCTCGCAACATATCCCAATAAGAAACGCGCTTCCAGACTGCGGCCATGCCGACTGCACGAGCACCATCAATATCAGCCACCGGGTGATCGCCAACAAATACACATTCCTCAGGGGCGCAGTCAATACGGGCTGCAGCCCGGGCAAAAATTTCCGGATGCGGTTTCTTGATCCCCTCTTGTTCAGAAATGATGATGGCAGAAAAATAGTCTCTGACGCCTAAGGCATCTATTTTCTTGTTTTGGCGTAGCGTTAAACCATTGGTCACAACACCCATACGTTTACCACGAGTTTTAAGTGTCGCGAGCGTCGTCAGAGTATCTTCCGGAACATGGCAATAGTCGTCATAACATGCCCAGAAATGCTCGATAAGACGTCTCTCCAATTCGTTCGAGAGCTGGAATTCTTTACCAACGGCACTGTAGACCTCTTCTTTGTTTTCATAGCCGTGTGCATCCAACAACACAACTTTGTCTATGTAGAGAGACTTGTCGACATGCCCAAGCTCTACAGAAAATGTATCGTATTGGGCGCTAAGAAGATTCCAAACTAGCTCGTCTCGGCTATACAGTGTGCCATCCAAGTCAAACAGATAGCCTGTGCGGACCATTCTACTTAGTCCGCGCCAGCTTTCCCTTCGACGTGAAACAGCTTGTTATAGATCCGCCATTCATCGTTTTCGTTGAGAAAAGACAATGTGTCAAGGAAGCGGTTGCCGAGGTAATCATCGCGCACTCTTGCGATCGCAGTTTTTCCGGCGATATCTAGCGAGACAACTTCTAGAAATGCTGTTTCACCCGCATCCTTTCCAGATGGTTGGCTGGCAACGAAATCTGCAAAATCAGTCACGCTCATCTGTGCCAAACCGTTCGGTAAATAACCAGTAATTTTCGCATTTTCGTGAAACGCTGCATGCGCCTTGGCAGCGCTCGATTCGTACATACAATCGAAGTAGGTTTGTATCGTCGCCCGTATTTGCTCGCCATCAGTCATGTTCTATCCCCTGTTCAGATTTACGCAGCATACCCGAAGTCCGTGTGATCGTGCTGTCCGGAATCGGTGCGCACCTGCTGCTAACGCCGACGACATCCAGGAAGACTACAAAGCATTTCGAACACAAGGTTCGCGGCAAGCAGAGCGGTATTCCCACTCGTATCATAGGGCGGCGACACTTCAACCAAGTCAGCCCCGACTATATTCAAACCGAAACAGCCTCGAATAATCTCCAAGCCTTGGGAGGCAGAAAGTCCAGCAGGTTCCGGAGTGCCCGTGCCAGGTGCAACGGAAGGATCCAAGCCGTCAATGTCGAATGACAAATAGGTCGGCGCTTGCGGCCCTATCACAGAGCGGACGCGTTCCATCAAAGGCGCAAGCGACTGATACCAACACTCTTCAGCAGGTACGATGGTCGCACCCTGTTGTCTCGACCAATCAAAATCATCCGCTGTGTAACCCGTCGCTCGAAGGCCAATTTGGAACATGCGCTGAGGCTCTACCAAGCCTTCTTCTATAGCACGCCGAAATATCGTGCCATGTGCCACTTTTTCGCCAAACATTTCATCATTGATGTCGGCGTGAGCATCAACGTGAACTAGGGCCATAGAGCCATGCTTGCGCGCAAGCGCTCTAAGTATCGGTAGCGTGATTGTGTGGTCGCCGCCCAATGTGACGGGAAGCGCTTCAGCTGCAACAACTTTATCGAAATGCGCTTCGATCAATTTGATACATGCGTCTAGCTGATAAGGATTCAATGCCACGTCACCGGCATCTGCGACCTGGAACGAATCAAAAGGTGCTGCACCTGTGGCCATTGAATAAGGACGAACTAAAACTGATTCGCTGCGTATCTGCCGCGGTCCGTAACGTGTGCCATTACGATTACTCGTTCCGATATCCAACGGTACCCCAACGATTGCCACATCCAGATCCGCTATATCTTCGTGCAGGGGCAAACGAAACATCGTTGGAATGCCTGCGAAACGAGGCATTTCGTTACCTGACAATGGTTGATTGAAGTCGTTCATGTCTGGACCGTTTGGACTGTTGCCAGTAGGTTATCATGACGACCGACATGCAGTTTGCGCAACGCCAACCCGCGTTGACAACAGCGAGATTAAACCACCGAGACGCAGAACATGGCTGATGAAACACGAACCGAAAGTCTTGCCTTCCTCCGCTATGCGTTAGAGAGGGTTGTTATGGCCGCTGGCGGCTCGGAACAACATGCCCACTACGTGGCCGACGCGATTTCCTTCGCACACATCCAGGGCAAGCTCAATCAGGGCCTCGGCGTGTACGAGGTCATCGACCTAGCTCTGAAACTCGGTGTGTTAGACATGTCAGCCACACCTGAGGTGATCGACGAAGGACCCGCCTGGGCGGTCGTCGACGGCAACCGCTCCTCAGGCTACTACGCGCTCAATGTCATGGCCGATATCGCGATTGAGAAAGCTCGTACCAGTGGAATCGCCATTGTCTACGGCGGCAACCATAACGATGCTGGCAGTTTTGCCTCGTACGTCTATAAGGCGTACGAACAAGACATGATGGCGATGACTTCCAACAATACGCCACCACTCGCCGCACCGTTTGGTGGCATGCAAAACTTACTTTCCTGTCCGCCGTTTGACGCGATCGTACCGTCTGACAAAGAACCGCCAATATGGGCATCTCTCAAATTCGCCGAGTTTTATGATGCTGACATTTCTGAGGCGATCCTACATAACAAACCAATGAACGGAAAATGGCTGATCGATCCAGAAACAGGTGAACTCACAGACGATGCCGTTCCCTACGCGCAACCCTATGAAGGGTATGGTCGAGTTTGGGGTTACTCTTGCGGTGGTCAAATAGAATCCCCAAGAACTTACGCTCTCAATCTATGGAATGAAGGAATGACGGCGATTGCAAATCCGATCGGCGTTCCTGTACACCAGATATCGGACACAGATGACTTCCAAGCTGCCCTTAATGGCGAAGGTGAAGCCACGACCACGGTAGGGGGTAGCTACTACATGTGCATTAATCCGGCGGTGTTCGGCCCCATCGCTGCCGTCAAAGCTCGATCTGACGACTTCATCAGTGCCGTACGCGAATCCAAAACACGACCCGGCCATCGCATCCGCATCCCCGGGGAGACGGCTTACAACAATCTAGCGGACAAGAGTGCGACAATCGAAATATTGACGAATCACTGGAAGCCGTTTTTTGAGAATATCGCTGGCCAATACGGGCTTAGTGAAACCTCCATCAGGTCTGATTTCACCTCGCTAGATCAAGCCTGAAAGAACCAACTGGGTAAAAGGAATGAACAAGTCTGAGCTACAACGCCTACCCGCAGAATGCAGTGCGGGAGACATCATCGAAGTTTGTGAGCTCGACGGTGGCGTAATTGTCGATGGTTGGATACAACCCGCTTTGCTCACCAAATTCAATACCGAGCTAGAACCTTGGCTTGATAGCCACAAAGGCACTAATTCCGGTTCGCGTGCATCCGACAGTTTTCTGGGTACTCAGACCCGGCGCTTACACGGCTTAGCCGTTAAGGCTCCTAGTTTCATAAAGATCCTGACGGATGAGCGACTGATCGCCTTCGCTGAAGAAGTCCTCAGACCAGTTGGTCCAACCGTCATTCTCAACAACGGCGAAGTGATTGACATCAGCCCTGGTGAATCGGCTCAGCCCCTCCACCGTGACGACGACGCCTGGAATTTTGCCAACGCCACTAACCCATTGATGATTAACACCATCGCCGCGCTTGAAAACATCACCTCCGAGATGGGTGGGACCATGGTGGTGCCAGGAAGTCATCGGTGGCCTTCTGAGCGCAGCCCGAATCAAGATGAAATCGTCGCTTGCGAGTTACCAGCAGGTTCTGCCCTTTTCTTTCGCGGCGATCTGCTACACGCTGGAGGCGCCAATGTCAGCCAAAAACAACGTCGCGCACTATCCACCGGGATTTGTTGTGGCTGGCTACGACCAGTCGAAAACAGCTATATGAACATTCCAATCGACGTCATCGCCTCACTACCCAAACGGGCCAAGGAACTACTCGGATATGCTTTGTACGATGCGTCAAAAGTAGGCGGAGGGTTTCTCGGCTACCATGACTTGGGTGATCCAATGCAAATTTTCAGTTCGAAAGAGTAGTCGTATCTCCCAAACGCTAGTCTCATCACACTCAACCATCTAGGAAATTTCTATGTCATATGAAGCTAACGCCACCATCGAACAATGGCTTGCTCAAGAGGAAGTTGAAGGGGTACTCGAACCAGAGCTCGCGATCGTTGATCCTCATCACCATCTTTGGGATATCAGAACAGCAACAACACAACCTCACCGCAGCTTCCAACAAAAAGTCTATCTCTGTGAAGACATTGCTCTAGAGATCGAACGTTCAGGACACAACGTCGTACAGACAGTATTTGCTCAATGCGGCGCCTTCTATCGAGCGTCAGGTCCGGAAGAACTCAAATGTGTCGGTGAAACCGAGTTCGTCCATGGCGTAGTCGCCATGAGCAACTCCGGTATTTACGGCAATGCTGACCTCTGCGCAGGGATCTTCGGGAGTGCTGATCTGCGCGTCGGCTCTGCTGTCAAAGGCGTGCTGCAAGCACATCTCAATGCCTCGGATAATTTTCGCGGCGTAAGAACGGCCTTTCCAAGTGACTTGAACGATCAATTTCTCGACGGCTATGCAGAACTTTCGAAACTGCGCTTGAGCTACGACAACTATTCGCCAGATTTCGAACGCCTTCCCACACTTGCTAAGCTTGCAGACAAGAATACAGACACGACGGTGATCGTTAACCATCTCGGCGGCAACATCGATGCCAATGCCGATCCCGAGACGGTTAAGCGCTGGCAGGCTGGCATCGATGCCATAGCAGCAAGCCCAAATGCCGTTATGAAGTGTGGTGGCGCTCAGATGCGGTCCGGAAAATGGGAGCCCGAGTTCCACATGAACAAGCGCCAAAACCCGATTGGCTCTGAAGAGTTGTGCGAAACATTGTTCCCCTACTACGAGTACGCAATTAACGCGTTTGGGCCAGACAGATGCATGTTCGAGAGTAACTTCCCGGTAGATCGAGAGTGTATCTCTTACCGCACGCTATGGAATGCGTTCAAGCGCATCGCCGATCGCCTGGGTTTAAGTGAAACCGAAAAAGCCGCCATATTTAGTGGCACAGCAAGACGGGCTTACCAGCTTGCCGAGTAGCCGCGGCTGAATTGCCTACGGCGAATCCCAGGCACAAACCTGGCTCGTGTTATGGTGTTCTGTTTCCCCACCAATCCCGGACACTAAATGGCTGAGGCAGGCGCGCCCGATACGGGGCTCGATCAAACCGCAATCACTGATGACGCGTCGCTGACCGACACGACGCTGGCCGACGGGTCTATGTTCGCCTCACTCAAGAACAAGGACTACCTCTATCTTTGGATCGGTATGGCTGGTGCTGCGTTTGCCATGAACATGCAGCTCGTGGCTCAAGGTTGGCTCGTCTATGAAATGACAGTCTCATCGCTAAACCTCGCATGGGTCACGATCGCATTTATGTTCCCTCAGGTCATATTCTCATTGGTCGGAGGGGTTCTCGCAGATCGGTTTCGAAAGAAGCCCGTCATCATGTGGGCACAGATGCTCAACGGTGTCGCCACCCTCGCTATGGCCTACATCGTGCTTTCCGGTAACGTTACATTCTTCGACTTTATCTGGGTTGGCGTGGTCAACGGTACCGTTCTCGCCCTCTCGATTCCCGCGCGTACAGCATTTATCCCTGAACTCGTGGGCGAACGCATGATGTTCAACGCCATGGCTTTCAACACAGCCGCGTGGAATCTAGCTCGTATCCTGGGTCCTGCTCTCGCAGGTTTCATGATCGCGATATTCGCAGGCGGGGACACAACCAGTGAATACGGTGTTGGGCTCGTCTACATAGTCCTGTCCGTTCTCTACTTCGTTTCATCGCTTACCGTTCTGCTCATCAAACATGACGGCGAACCTATGCCTCGCGATGAACAGAAAAGCGCCTTCCACGACGTGACTCAAGGTGTGAAGTATGTGGTCCAGACCCCAGTCGTCGGTGGCCTGATACTATTATCGATCGTGCCGTTTCTCTTTGGTCTCAGCATCAATACCCTTTTGCCTGCTTACAACACCGACATCCTGAAGGGTGGCCCTGATGATCTTGGGTTCTTGATGACCGGCATGGGGGTGGGGGCAATCGTCGGTTCCTTGGCGCTCGCCAAAATGGGTGAGTTTCGCCATAAGGGTCGTTGGCTCTTCATCACCGGCATTCTTTGGGGCGTCGGCGTCGCATGGTTCGCCAATGCCAATGATCTGGGCTCTCGCTGGTGTCGCTTTCGTCGGCTTGTTGTCTGCAATAAACATGTCGATGAATAGGAGCGTCGTGCAACTCCAAGTTAGCCAGAAGATGCGAGGTCGAGTTATGAGCATTGACATGATGTCGCACGGACTAATGCCGCTTGGTTTGCTACCTATCAGCTGGATCGCCGAAAACTATGACGTCCAAATCGGCTTGACCGTCAGTGGCGCCGTTTTGGCAGGTCTGACTATCTTGCTATGGCTTGTCCTAGTGCGTGTGCGTCGTATCGACAAAGGCTTCGAGCGTATCGCCTAAGCTCCTTCGGTTAGGGTCTATGCAATCGGAGTTCCGCGATCGCCTCTCTAAGCTCAGCTACTTCGTCTTCGAGCGCAACGACTCTTGCCGTCAGACCCGATTCACCAACGGCAGCCCTCTCACTTGTCGCAAGCCGCGAGGTTGGAACCGCGGCCCGTCTCGGCTCGTCCACCGCCTCGACGACTTCCCCTGCAAATAAATGTACATATTCCGAATCTCTCCGACCGGATTTTCGCGGTAACATAGCAACCAACGGTCCGCCGTCATAGTCGAGCAGCGTATTAAGTGTTTCTACCACCGATTCATTAGTCTCGAAGGTGTGCAATCGCCCGCTATTCGCTTTGATCTCTCCTGGGGTGCGAGGACCGCGCAGCAACAACACACAAACTACGGCAAATTGGGCAGCATCAAACTGATAGTCGCTAAAAGGCGTGTTACAAAATCGATGGGCGTACTTGGCGACTTGTTTGCGAAAATTCTCGTCCACAGTCACAACGTGCTTACTCTGTAAGTTGTTAATCACCCGCTCGACTTCTACCTGCACAAGCGACATAACTGGCTCACGGGAAGACTTCTGATTACAGGCATTGGTCAGAGCATTTAGACTTAAAGGATACTGATCTGGGGTCACAACGGACTTTTCCATCAGACACCCCAAAACACGAATTTCCTCTTGGGTCATGATCATTGGCATATAGAACTGTTCCTTGTCTGTGGTGAGGTGCCCCAAGTAGTTCCAACAGCTAGACCTAACCGGCAGCCTCTAACATAAGCAGCTGTGTCACCGATGTCGACGGGTGTATTGTGTGTCGTCCACCTTCGCGGAAATTTATCATGACGACAGAATCAGCTCAGATACGCGCAAATTTGGATCATCCACTCATCGATGGTGACTCCCATATTATCGAATATTCACCTGTTCTCATGGAGTTCCTCAAAGAGAGTGGTGGCCAGCAAGCGGTCGACGATTTCCAGTTACAGATACGCGGCGGCCGCGGTGGTTGGTATTCAATGAGTTCGGAGGAACGCCAATACAATCGCAAAATACGCTCGCCGTGGTGGGCCCTACCCACAAAGAACACATACGACCGTTGTACCGCGATGCTGCCAAAACTTTACCATTCACGCATGGATGACTTTGGTCTGGACTTCGCAGTGCTATACCCCACGCTGGGTCTAGGCTTTCCAAGCATCGAGGATCCAGAGTTCCGAGCGCTCATCTGTCACGCCTACAATGAATACATCGCGGCAGCCTATGGCGAATTTAGGGACCGAATGACGCCAGCCGCAGCAATTCCTTTGCACACCCCGGAGGAAGGTATAAACGAACTTGAGCATGCCAAGTCTCTCGGGCTAAAGGTCGCGATGATCCCGTCCTACGTTAGACGCCCCGTGCCTCGAACCGCTGAGGAACACCCAGACTTAAAACGCCAGGTCACCTACCTCGACAATTTCTCCATCGATAGTGCTCACAACTATGACTCGTTCTGGGCCAAGTGTGTCGAGCTGGGTTTTGCGGTCGCTGCTCATTCCGGCGGTATGGGGTTTGATGATCGCGCTTCAGTTTCAAACTATATGCACAATCACATGGGACATTTTGCCGCCGCTGGTGAAGTCCTAGCCAAGGGTTTGCTCATGGGCGGTGTCACTCGACGTTTTCCTGAACTACGTGTGGCGCTCTTAGAAGGTGGCGTCGTTAACGGCTCGCGTCTGTACGTTGATATCCACGCACGCTGGAAGAAGCGCAATCTCACAGCATTGGAAAACATGAATCCAGCTAACATTGACGCCGGGCGCGCGCGTGAACTCTTTGCCGAATACGGAGACACCGCGACGTTGTCACACCTCGATAAATTGGAAGAATCTTTGGGTATCGGTCACCAAAAAGTCCCTCTTGAGGTGCGCGATGATTTCAGCGCCATGCAGATAGAAAGTGCTGAAGATCTGCGCGATCTCTTTATTCCAAACTTCTACTTTGGCTGTGAGGCGGACGACTCTCTCGCCTTCATGGCCTTCAACCGCAAAGCTTATCCAACACGAGCGCAAGTGCGTGCGATTATGAGCTTCGACCTCGGTCACTGGGACGTCACCGATATGAATGGTGCGGCAGCTGAAGCCTATGAGCAGTTAGAGGACGGGCTGATCGACGAAACCGACTTTCGCACGTTCGCGTTCTCCAACTCCGTGCAACTCTATGCAGGACCAAATCCAGACTTTTTCAACGGTACGCGTATCGAAGCAGAAGCTCGCGCCGAGCTTGCGCTCTGACTACCTCCTTAGATCCTCGACGGATACTTCAGGACGTATTTGGCTACGCATCTTTTAGGCATCGTCAGGATGCGATCGTCGACTCTGTCTGCAGTCGTCGCGACGCCTTGGTTATCATGCCAACCGGTGGTGGGAAATCACTCTGTTACCAACTACCGGCGCTCGCACTACCGGGGATGGGGGTCATCGTATCTCCACTGATCGCGCTAATGAGTGACCAGGTACTTGCCTTAGAGCAGCTAGCGGTTAGCGCTGCGTATCTGAACTCGAGCCAAAGTCTCGACGAGCAAAACCACGTCATGCGAAGAGCCGCTGCTGGAGAGCTGGACCTCCTCTATGTTGCACCGGAACGACTACTCCAACCCGCCACCTTAGATTTTCTGAGTCGCTGCAATCCAAACCTCTTCGCAATTGATGAAGCGCATTGCGTTTCAACTTGGGGTCACGATTTTCGGGAAGACTATCTTCACCTGCATCATCTTAAGACGCTTTTCCCAGATGTCCCACGGATCGCTCTTACTGCTACCGCTGACCAACGCACCCAGCAAGACATAGTCACACGCCTAGATTTGCAGGACCCCGACATCTACGTCGAAGGATTTGACCGTCCGAATATTTGTTATACAGTACATCCAAAACAAGAACCCAAACGCCAACTCCTAGAATTTCTTGCAGAGCGAGCAAACGAAGCAGGCATTGTCTATTGCCTGTCGCGCAAGAGTGTTGAACAAACTGCTTTCTATTTATCAGAACAAGGCTACACCGCCTTGCCTTATCACGCTGGTCTCGACAGCCGCACGCGTTCAAACCACCAAAAAAGGTTCTTAGCCGAAGACGCGGTGATAATAGTCGCGACCATCGCTTTTGGGATGAGCATCGACAAACCCGACGTTCGCTTTGTCGTACACATGGATCTGCCGAAAAGCGTCGAAGCCTACTACCAGGAAACGGGGCGCGGTGGGCGAGACGGTGAACCTGCCGATGCTTGGATGGTATACGGCCTGCAAGATGTTGTGCGCCTTGGCCGCATGGTCGATGAATCTCAAGCGGACCCTGCACACAAGCGTATCGAACGGACTAAGCTAGATGGGTTGTTGGGTTGGTGTGAGCTTACAACCTGCCGACGGCAAGCCCTCTTGAACTATTTCGGAGAACCAAGCTCCGCTCAATGTGGTAACTGCGACGTTTGCTTAAACCCGCCTGTCACTTGGGATGCGACGGAAGCTGCACAAAAGGCTCTGTCTTGTGTGTATCGCACAGGGCAGCGTTTTGGCGCGGCCTACGTAACGGATGTCTTACGGGGGGAACATACGGACCGCATCAAACTGAACGGCCACGATCAGCTAACTACTTTTGGCATTGGCACAGACATTTCTGATCAACAGTGGCGTTCCATCTTTCGTCAGCTCGTGGTGCGTGGCTATTTAACGGTGGACCACGCTCACCATGGTGCCCTGAAGCTCTCTGAAGATAGCAGAGCGCTATTGAAGGGCGATGCAGAGTTACAACTGCGGGAGGATCAAACCAAGGCGAAGAAACGACGACGCAAGAGCACCTACAAACTTGAAATTGAGGATGAGGACCTAATGGAAGCTTTGCGCGATTTGCGTAAAGAGATCGCCACCGAAGCTGGGATACCCCCGTATGTTGTTTTTCATGATGCAACCCTGTTGGAAATGGTTGAACTTCGTCCGAATACGGCCGCAAACCTACTCGAGCTCACGGGAATCGGCCAGGCAAAGCTTAGTAAATACGGCGATCAGTTCCTGCAAGTCATCAAAGCACATTGAAGCGAGGACAAATCGTCAAACACGACGGGAGCATCGTATGAAAAAACCCATTCGTAGTTTCATTTTTACGTTATGCATTCTGTCCGTTAACTTAGCGATGGCTGATCAGCGAGATCCACGCTTAGACGAGCTATTCCAAGCGATGAGTCAGACCGACAACGCTCGAGTTTCAGCCGAAATTGAGCAACAGATCTGGCAAATCTGGCTTGAACACCAGGATCCAGAAATCGAAGCGCGTCTTAGTCAAGGCATGCTAGCGATGGATCAGAACCCGGCTAGAGCACTAAATGTGTTTACAGCGCTGATAGAGGAACAGCCAGAATTTGCTGAAGCGTGGAACAAGCGAGCAACCCTGTACTATTTACTCGGAGACTATTCGGCATCTGCCGACGACATCGAGCAGACACTAGCCCTCGAACCCCGCCACTTTGGCGCGCTGTCAGGTTTAGGCCTTGTGCGTCTCGCTCTAAATCAATACCTCGAAGCCCAAGATGCATTCGAGGCGGTACTTGAGATCCAACCATCTAATCGCAATGCGCAGCAGAATCTCGAAATGATCAATCGCTACTTACGCCGCTTTACGACTTAAGCCTCTACGCAAACGGATCAGTTCCTGTGCGCATAAAGGGAGCAACGCGTTGTCTGTCCGGGTTCTGACTGTCCTCGTATGGGTACAAAGCGGCACCGATGAGTCGCTTGAGCTCGGGATACTTTTCGAGGAGCTGAGGTGATGTGCCTTGTTCGTAGTTGTGTTGCGGTCGCATATACGAGCGCATGTAGTTTTGCACAAGCGTTACCCTCAATCCGGGGTTGGTTCTGGGTTCTGAAGCGTGCCAAGTCGCACCGTTCCAAATCGCCAACGAGCCTGCTTTGGCGATTAGTGGCACAAACGTGTATCCCGTTTTGTCGCGATCCGATTCATGCGGCAACGTCGCACGACCATAGTGGTGACTCCCAGGTACAAACACGGTGGGTCCATCCTCCGATCCTGAGTAGTCTGTGCAAATCCAGGAGGCGTTGCACATATGCGCAATTTGTCCTGCGCCTGGCGGGATGCCATGCGAATCACTGTGCAAGCCGAGACCATCGCTTCCTTGGCCTTTGATAATCCAAGTTTGCCCGGAAAAAACAGCACTCTGACCCAACAGCCAGCGTACGAGAGCGACGTTTACCGGATTGATTGCTGCCTCAACAAAAACCTCATCCTCTTCCAATAAGTCCCAACTGTTCTGACTCACTTCAGCCATCGCCGGTGAAGCCGTGCGGTAGTCGCCTATCTCACAACCATTGCGCTTTTCGCATGTTTTAATGATCGCTTCTCGCAACCTCTCAATGAAACCGTCACTAGCTTGCATTTTTTCGGGCGGCACGATCGTCATACCGTACGCCTCAAGCTCGACAACGTGTTCATAGAGGTCGTATTGTTTGATCTCTGCCATTAAGTTGTCCACATCCGGGTAGACTTGGTACTCAGCTAAGCTCATAAGTGCTCCTTAATTGTTCTGCGGGACAGATGACTTAATCAATCGGATATCGCCACGGCTGGGGAGGTTGCTCTACATCGTCATTCACCGTCCAAAGTGGCATCGCAATACCGTCGCCCATATCTTGGAACACAACTTTAACCTGCGTGCCAATCCCAACTTGCGCAACCATCTGCCGATGCCAACGCGCCATCGGTCGTGGCCAGATTGCCTTGTACACGCAAGCCATCAAATTCGTTCGGGCTGTTACGCTGCTCTTCAAGTTCGACTAACAACAACATGTACGGCAAGTGCGGCCTAAAAACGCCCTGGATGGCGTGGTGCACCTCACCGTATGAGTAGACAACCCCGCGGCCGCTAACAGGTTCCCACGTTGCGTCTTGATACGCACAAAATGGACAAGCCGTCGTCGGTGGGAAACGCATCAGGGAACAGCTGACACACTTTTGCAGCCGCAGCTCGTGTTTGCCACACCACGAAAAAAACTCTAAATGTTCTTGGTCCAGATCGTCTAGGTGAACCGGCATTTCCAAATAGCTGCCTTCAATAGCCATGCTAAGCCCCCCTCGCCATAACCATCGCTGAACCCATACCCGGTGTTCCCCAACCAAGATTCGCACTTAACTCTACGTCTTTGACCTGTCGACAGCCGCCCCGTGCATAGTCGTAGGTGTGTTGGCGTTTGCCATCGGGACCAATCGGGCAACTATCATCGACGTCATGGCGCAACTGGCGCACATTTTCGATCACCATGTTGACGCCATGGGTGTAGCCCTCACACAGATGGCCGCCACTGGTGTTGTTGGGTCGCTCTCCACCGAGGCGCATTTTACCGGAGCTAACATAATCACCACCTTCGCCCTTCTCACAAAAACCGTAGTCTTCGAGCTGCATCATGGTCGTAAACGTGAACGCATCGTACGAACCGGTCACCTGTATATCCTCGGGACCCACTCCTGCGTTTGGCCACAAAATGTCTTTGGCATAATGCCCGGCAACCGTAGATATAGGTCCCGACTGATAGTGCATGTCCGCTCTGGGTTTGCAGCAGCGGCCAACTACTGACTGAATGACTGCAGGTGTGCGTTGACAATCTTTTGCACGTTCAGTGCTTGTAACAACAATCGCAACACCGTTGTCAGTCTCGACGCAGCAATCGAGGAGATGGAGGGGTTTTACGATCATTCGACTGGCGAGAACATCGTCGACGGTGAGTTCTTTCTGGTAGTAGGCCTTCGGATTGTTCGCGGCATGCTCGGCATGAATCACTTTGACGTGTGCCACCTGTTCCGGAGTCGTGCCATAGTCATACATATGGCGCATAAAGGACTGGCAGAACATTTGGCCCGCACTGGAAAGCCCGATGCCTCGCGAAAGGAGGGCGCCCCCTGACATAGGGGATCCGCGGCCGCGACCGGTGCCGCCAATCCGAACCTGACTAAAACCGTTCATGGCTCGATAGATCACCACAGTTTTACACATGCCAGCTTCAATCACGCCCATCGCGATACCGACTAATGCCTCAATACTTGAACCACCACCGTATACATCCATATGAAAATTGAGCCGTATGCCTAGATCACCGGCAATGACTGGCGATGGCGTTGAGTCGTTAAAGCTATAGGACAGCATCCCATCGACATCGCTCATGCTCAGCCCAGCATCCTCGACTGCTGCTCTGACAGCACGAGTGCCTAGGCCTCGTGTCGTCGTACCTGAACCTCTGGAGTATTCAGTTTCGCCAACACCCACGATCGCGTATTTCCCGCGCAGATGCTGATTTGAGGTTGCATCAACTTCCTGTCCCATATTGCCCTCCCCGGCATTTGAACCCAACACAACCTTATTGAACCACAGCCGCTAAATCCAGTTCGCCATTTGACAAAGAGGGCGGTGGTTAAGTTGAGTATGTGGTTTACTACTGCGCTATTAGGCGACACTTGCGCTTGCGGTACTACGGACCGTTGCGACCGACCATCGACAATTAAAAAAGTCGTCATTGAGGGGATGAAATTTTGAATACCAACACTGTTTCGCTTGCCGGAACTCCGGCAGCGTCACCACTGGGTTATTTTAGCTGGACCTTTGGCCAAGCAGCGCGCGATCCCTACTACATCATGGTCATCATCTACATCTTCTATCCTTACTTCAGTAACAAGGTGGTCGGCGACCCGGTGCAAGGCCAGGCGTTGATAGGCTATATCACGGCAACCGCGGGATTCCTGCTTGCCATCACAGCACCTTTTTTGGGCGCTATCGCGGACAAAGATGGCAGGCGAAAACCATGGTTGGTTGGCACCGTCTCCGTCATGGCACTGGGTGCGTTCTCACTCTGGTTTATCGAACCTAACGACCAGGGTTTGAGTCTCACGATGTCGTTGCTCATCTTGTTTTTGATAAAAGTTTGTTTCACCGTTTCAGAGGTTTTTCACAATGCAATGCTGCCCTCCATCGCACCGGCAAATCGGGTCGGTCTAATTTCTGGCTTAGCATTTTCGCTCGGCAATAGCGGCGGTCTACTGATGATGTTGTTTGTGTTGCTGGCGTTCGCACTGCCAGGCACCCAGCCGTGGGGCTTCTTACCCGACGCGCCGCTGTTTGGCATCGATCAATCTGCACACGAACATGATCGCATTGTCGGACCCATCGCCGGTGTGTGGATGCTCTTGTTTACTCTACCGGTCTTGCTGTTCACACCCGACGGTAAAGCCTCGCCATCTCCGATGTGGCAACTCGCAAAGGAAGGTGTTGCTGACGTCGTACAAACAATTAAACACGTCCGACACTATTCGAATATCGCCAGGTACCTTCTCGCAAGAATGTTCTTTATCGACGGGATGGTCGGTGTTCTGACCTTCGGCGGAGTTTATGCATCCGGGACATTTGGTTGGGATACGACAACGCTTCTTATCTTTGGATTGTGCACGAGTGGCTCGGCTATGTTTGGCGCCTACATTGGTGGCCGATTAGATGACCGGGTCGGCTCCATCCGGGCACTCCAGATCGCGATTACCACGAGCTCTATCGTCCTCCTCACTTTAGTCTCGGTGCAACCAGACACCATCCTGTACTTCGTCCAAGTCGGTTCTGAGCCAGTTTGGAACTCGCCTTATTTCGCCACACTACCGGAACTGTTCTATTTCGGAACCAATCAAGTCTTTGCAATGTTCTTTGTCACAGGGTTATCCGCTTCGAGAACGCTAATGGCTCGCATCGCACCTCCAGAGATGGCCACCCAATTCTTCGGTCTGTTTGCCCTATCGGCGACGGTGACCGCTTTCCTCGCCCCTCTCTTGGTGGCCACCGCAACAGACATATTCGAATCCCAAAGAATCGGTTTCGCTTCTCTGGCAATTCTTATGGTGATCGGAGCTGTGATGCTACTAAAGGTCAAAGAGGAACAGGCAACAGTGGCAGGGAGCGCTTAACCGAGTCAGATCAGCCGCGCCACAACCAACGCAAGGTCTCTGCAAAGAGCGCGCCGCCGTGAAACAAACTATGACCACCTTCACCAAATTCAAAATGGTAATCGTAGCCTGCGTAATCAAGGGACGCTGCCATCTGTTTGTTTGCTAGCGGCCAGCTCCCGAAAGTAATATTCCCATCGCTTATACCGCTCGTCAGATAGGTTCGAATGGGTTTGCGTTCGTTCGAGCGAATCAGGAAAGGATAGTTGTGACCCCCACGTATATTCACAAACGATCCACAGTGGCTAATCACCTTCCGAAATTGGTTTGGATGATGCCAGGCTGTATTGAAAGCACAGATGCCGCCACTAGAAATTCCACATATCGCGCGTTCATCAGGATTATCGGAAAGCGTCACACCTAGTTCACTTGCCGCTAGCGGCAGGACTTCCTCAATCAGAAACTCGCCATAGATTGGCGTTAAGCTGTCATATTCAAAGCTTCGTTGCGCGCGATCGCGAGGATCCGAATCGACGCCCTCTCCTGCGTCTGGGTCGCCGGTCACTCTACCTGGCATGACAAAAACCGCTGCCATGGCCGGAATTTCACCGGCATGAATTAAATTATCCATAACAACCGTTGTACGGACCGGACCTTCAGGATCCGCATACAGGAGTCCGTCATTGAAGACGATAACTGGCAGAGGACCTGCCGTGTTGCTCGGGGTGTAGAGAAGAATGTCCCGCGTTGTGGCCTGATAGTGACCAGTTGAACGCCAAGCCTCTAGAGATACAGTTTTCCCTTGGGGTACGCTGTCATCTACATAAGCCTCTTTGCATGGATGATATTGGGCGTCACCAGGGACGCGAAGGGCATCAAGTAGCTCAAAATTGCTTCGTCCGTTAACGACTCTCTCAGCTGGAAAGTCTTGATCTAGACCAAGCCGTTTGAAGTCCTCGATACCGAGACCCCACGCTCCATGACTCGCGAGTATGCCGCTGCCAAAAGCCATTCGTTTAAGTGCTTGTCGACGGCTATTCAAAACAGGGTACATGTGTCAGTTCAATCCCACGCCAGTTGCACCGCCTCTGGTCCCCGGAAAAAGGGATTTGGCGGATAACTTAGGCTGTCCATGTTGGTAATACACAAGCCAGGTAGTTCAGTGATTAGCTTGCGAACGGCAATTTCGGTCTCGAGCCGCGCGAGCTGCGCACCGAGACAAAAGTGCGCCCCACCACCAAAAGACTTCGCACGGTGAAAGGTTCGATCGACGTTCAGCTTCTCAGAATCTTCGTAGCGCCGATCATCATGGTTCGCTGAACCAAGCATCAAAACGATCATCTGACCTGCCTTTATCGTCTCACCATGCATTTCCACATCTTCCTGAGCTACCCGAGGCAGTTGCTGAACTGAAGAATCAAAGCGCAAAAACTCCTCAACGGCGTCGGACATCTTGTCTGGATGCTCTCTTAGATAGGCCAACTGTTCTCGGTTTTGAAATAGAGCAAGAACAGCATTACAGATGAGATTTACGGTCGTCTCGTGACCGGCAATGAAGAGCAAGCGGACGTTGTGAATCAACTCTTTCTCGCTCAAGGCACCGCCATCATCGCGAGCTTCAATCAACGCAGACGTCAGATCATCAGTAGGGTTTGCTCGCTTCTCCCGGACTAGTGCACTTAAGAAGTCATCGAACTCCCGTATCGCCTCATCCGCCGCTTCGTCATCTGCCGCCAAAAGGTCATTGCCAAAACGAATAATGTCCTGTGACAACTGAGCAAAGTGCTCACGCTGATCTTCCGGGATGCCTAGCATATCGCTGATGATCGTCGCTGGGATTGGGTGGGCAAAGTCGCCTTTCAACTCCATCGTGCGATCGGCGCGATGCGCCTCGATTATATTCGCCACCAATGACTCTATGACCGGCCTCATCGCCTCCATGCGCTTGGCGTTGAAAGCCTTAACCATCAAACTTCGAATTCGCGTGTGATCTGGTGGATCCAAATTCAGAATACCGCTGCTAAATCGGTCGACTTGTTGGATGGGTCGTAGGTCCGGGACACCAGGTGGAGGGTTTTTAGCGAAACGCTTGTCGCGCAATATGGCGTCCACATCTTCGTATCGTGTGATACGCCAAAAACCAAAGTCGGCATCCCAAATCACAGCCTTAGTCCGAAGATGTTGGTACGCATCGTAAGGATTCGCAAAGAAGCGACGCGCTTCCTCAGGCAGGTTGCCTGTGGCTGCAGCCGATGCGCTAGTTTCAACGTCTGTTGACATCACATTCCTCCAGTTTCCTGAACTGGAGAAGATTCTACGCCAACCTCGAGGAACAATCCTCAGCTACGGACGAGCTCACATAGCGATAGCTCTTAACCGCCCCAGAGAGCCAAAATGCTTGATATGACCAAGATGAGAACCACTTGACTGCTGATAGCAATCGCAAAGGCATCCCACTTTTTTAGAAACGCATAGCCCGGTAGGCCAGTAGCCACACAAAAACAAACGGCAACTAGCAGACCTAGTTCAAGACCTCCAGCAAGACTCTCGACACCGAGACGCTGCTGCAGAACAGCAAGACCTAACGTCAGGGCGAGTGTCGCAAATAGGCCAAAGGCGTATGTATAGGGGGGTATTTCCTTTGTGTGTTCCGCGCGATCTTTAGCGCCGTACGCCCTTGCCCACGGTTCACCGAAGAAGACCGTAAACCAGAGTGTTAACAAGATCTGTCCAACAACAACGCATACCAGTACAGCTAACCAGCTCTCGACCATTATCTGTCTCCCTCAAGTCTTACTAAGTGATCGCCCGCACACGATTGTTGCGGGCATTGTGTTCAAGTTCTACGAGCCCAAGTTGCTCAAGCACTGGACAAACATAATTTGCAAAACGTCCACGATAACCTTTGCGTAACCCGTAGTAGCCTCCCACAGGGTTCGACTCGTCACGAGCCCACGCCTCAACTGTACCAGGCTTCACAGGCTTACCTTCATCCGCGTTACCAAGCGGCATCCAGTCGTCAAATTCGCCTAACATCTCCTGTAGCTCATCAATGGCGCGCAGTTGATACGATAGCTCCGTCGTCCCCACGCGAACCACCAACCTGGCGGGATCTCCGGCTTCATCACGCCATGCAAGAAACTCCGAAGATCCTGGTGGGGTCTTCAATTTCCATGGATCCTCCTTTGTGCCCGATCCGTACGTCACCCCTGCCATTGACCACTCCTCTGATTTTCGAGCCACGTCCACACAGAGTTAATTGCGAACTCATGCATGAAGTTGAGTCTCATTCTGTCTCACGTAATATGACATCTACTGTCATATATAAGATGGATCAGATGCGTGCATCCCGCCTCCTTCGAATATTACTGATCTTACAAAACCGAGGCCGTACGACGACCCGTCAGCTTGCTGAAGAACTTGAAGTCGCACAACGCACGGTTTTGCGCGACATCGATGCAATTGCTGAGGCTGGGCTACCGATCATCGTCTACCGAGGCAATACCGGTGGCATAGAACTGGGTTTTAACTACAGATCACGGTTAGTGGGACTCACTAAAGACGAATCCAAGGCTCTGGGGGTGATCCTCACCCAGATCGGCCAACCCCTGCATGATCTTGGTATGGCCGAGGCAGGCGAGCGTGCGGTGCAAAAGTTGGTGGAGTCTCTCCCAGACGTCGTCCGAAAACCCCTAACAGAGGCGCAAGGCAAATTTTTCTTCGCAGCAGACGTGCGGTCGATACCCAGCGACCCTCGGATTCCGGCACTGGTCGCGGCGATCAATGAACAAGTGCTTGTGCGACTAAACTACCAATCTGCACATCCGCAGGAGGTGCAGCCGATAGCGCTTAACTACCTCACCACTGGCTGGGCATTAATCGACCAACACAGTACTCAGACACCAATCCCGCTTCAACAATGGGGTGACATCAACATTTCTGCCTTGAAGTTCGATATAACCTCTGGCTGAACTACTCTCCGCTGGAACTCGCCTGTGCCGTTTCACCGGTCCACTCGCCTTCTAGGAGACGGGCACCGCGTAAAATGCCGCCCATCGCGTAGTTTCCTTCATGGCAAGCATATTCATAGACCTTGCTCTCTGGTTTTGTACGCCAAAGATATCTGCCGCTCCAATCTTCAGTCCAAACACTCGGGTCATTGACGGTGAAATCGTAGTAAATACTGCCATCTTCTTGGAGCGTAAAAAATTCCGTCACCTTAAGATTCTCGTCAGCACCTGGTAAACCGCTGATGCCCTTAAAATTTTGCGTCTCCACGACAAGGGTATCTCCTTCCCAGTGGCCGATTGAGTCACCAAGCCACTTGCGATTCTCTTCCGCACCGTGCTCGCTATCCATTCGGATAACTCGGGCATCATGCACCATCTCTTGCAGAATCATGACGTGCGTATCGGTCTGCACGATGCGTTTGAAGTTGTTGTACAAGCTGGGTAGCGTCGGCACTGTTGCTGCAAATGAGATGAGACAACGCTCAGATGGCGCCAGGGATTCTGGACCATCAAATGGTCCCGGTTCATTGCTCGCAAGCCACGTTGCCTGCCCCGTGTTCTCATGCGTAAAACTTTGGTAGTAGACGCCCAGGCGCGCTTCGTAGCCTTCCCGGGTTTCTGGGTAACGTCCGTTGGCAGGATCGTAAACGATAGATGTCGGTACTTTACCGTTCACCTGTCCAAGTTCGTCGCCAACATCAATCCAAAAAAAGTTATAACCGCCAACGCCGCCCGCGCCGCCTGCATTGTTACCGTCCCCACCATCCTGTGGCGCGCCTCGATTCGGATCGCTATCGCTGTATTTGGCCCATTCCGAGGCCATTCCTAGCCCCCAATTTAGCGTCGTGGAAATCCATGGGTAGAGGTATTCGACTCGACCCAGCCACTCGGGTCGTTCTGTCGGGGTCAAGGTCGCTGTATCGTAAACGCCCGACAGGTCTGGCTTACCAGACGGTGTGCGTTTGATGTCAGCTATTGCATTTGTCGCCGTTAGAAGAAGAACGACCGTACCTAATGTCATATATCGGATCATGTGGCACCTCTATTAAAGATCAGCGTGTAAAGATACCCTATTTGGAGGATCAACCGAACTTCTACTGGCACGCGTAAATTGGTACCTGCCAAGTACTATTCTCGAAATCGGTAACGTGCAGCACACGCGGATTCGGTCACGTCGGTTCTGAGAACGGACTTTTTAAGGCAGTAGGGTTGAGCAAACCAATGGAAAATGACAACGGCGTTGTTACAGACGAGCAACAGAAAGTTCGAGCGCGAGACGTTGGGTTTCTGCTGTTTCTCACCTTCCTAAACTTCATCAACTTCGTTGACCGACAGCTACTTTCTAGTTTCGCCAACTGGATCGTGCCTGAACTAGGCCTAAGCAATACCCAATTCGGACTTCTTACTGGCTTAGTGTTTATATTCTTTTACGCAACCATGGGACTACTCATGGGCGCACTCGCTGATCGCGTCAATCGCACTCGCCTCATCGCTTTTGGTTTGATCCTTTGGAGTTCGCTAACCGCACTATCAGGTGCTGCGAAAGGCTTCGCTAGTCTTGCATTGCCGAGAATGTTCATCGGCGTTGGTGAATCTGTTCTAACACCTAGCGCCCTGTCTTTGCTGAGTGACCGCTTTCCGACCCGTTGGCGTGGGCTGGCGGTCGGTATCTACGGCATGGGTGTTCCGGTCGGGGTCGCTGGAAGTTTGTTCACTGTTGCTTATCTAGAGCCGATACTCGGGTGGCGTGGCTGCTTCTACCTCCTGGGCGGCGTAGGCATCGTTTTGGCCGTGGCCATGCTTTTTATCAAAGAAACACCGCGGCGAAACCAGTCGTCCGCCGGGCAACAAACCGTCCAGAAACCTTCTTTTCGCACCATCGCCCATACACTTGTCACAGCGCTCAGAAATTCCCCTTCGCTGCTCCTGGTTGTCTGTGGGGCGGTCACTGCGAACTTCATCATGGGCGCCTCCTCGTTCGATCAACTTTGGATGGTGGAAGAACGAGGCTTTGACCGACTAGAAATCGCCGAAGTAACAGGCTGGTTGGGCATCGTCGGTGGTGTGCTAGGGAATTTGGTGGGTGGCTATGGCGGCGACGTTTTCATGCGCAAAACCGGTATGGGTAGGCCTGCATTCCTAGCGCTAATCTTGGTAGCGCTCGCACCGATCAATATCGCTTTTCGCCTCGTTGATGGGGATAGCATCTGGTTTTGGCTTGGCCTTACAGCTATCTTTTTCCAAATAGGTTGCTTCTTCGGACCCATATTTGCGACGGTTCAAGATCTTGTGCCAAGTAATATACGCGCCACCATAGTCGGCTTTCAGGTCCTTATGATCCAACTGATAGGAATCGGTTTAGGTGTAACCGTCGGTGGTATGACCGTTGATTGGCTCATCGCCGCAGGGGCGGCTGAGCCATACTCGTCGACCCTGCTCATCTTCACCCTTGTATCGCTGGTGTCGATTCCAATGTTCTTTGTCGCGGGACTGCGCTTTGAGCGCGACCGTGCGGCGCTGTTAGAGAAAATGGGTGCAAGCAATGCAGGCAACTAAAACTTATGCGACATCCTACCGATGCCACTACGGCCGGGTTCACACTAAAGTCACGAGATAAGGGAACGACGGCCAATATGAAAACGGTTGAAAAGAAGAGCTACGGGGTATCGAGGGTCCGACTTTTTGTCATCACTTTTGTCTTGTGCTTCATATCATCAGGATGTTCGCCACAACCACGCCTCGAAGTCTATTTGATGAACATCGCGCCTATGCCTTCCACTCTTTTCGAACAGCGGGTGAGACTCGATGTGCGTATTCAAAACCTGACGGAGACAACTGTCTCCGCGTCAGGCGCGGATCTTGCGCTATCCGTCAACGGCAAACGGCTCGCTCGCGGGGTAAGCAACGAACCCATCCAAATTGGCGCCCTAGCAGACACAACCACCAGTATTGTCCTCAGTTCAAGCATCTTCGACTCAGTGCGACAGCTGCTAGGTCTAAAAGATCGAGAGATTTTCACTTATAACCTTCGTGGCAAGTTATTTACCGATGGTTTAGATCGGCGTTTCCAGCGTAGGGGTGAGTTCACGCGTGCAAACTTAAATCAGTTATTACCAGCCACGGCGCCTCGCTGATGGCCTTCATTGAATAACTTCTTAGTAACTAGTGACTGTAGCTAGCGTCACTCTCTCTGACAAAATTGCACACACAATCAAAGTATAGAAGACCCATATGCTAAGCCGTCAAGGAAAGTATGGAAAAGGATTGGGTGCGCTTGGTGCGATAATTCTGGTAGCCCTCGCCCTAACCCGGGTGGATCCAGACCAGAGCCTTGAACCGGAATCTCGAGCAGCAAATGACGAAATCCGTACGGCCTTCCTCGCTGAACGCAGTGGCGTCCAAGTACTTGGCACAGGCTCGGTGAAAGCCGTTCTACCTGACGACACCAAGGGTTCTCGCCATCAGCGCTTCATTCTGGAACTTTCGCAGAAACTGACAATACTAGTGGCGCATAACATCGATCTTGCACCCAGAATTGGGAGGTTAGAAATAGGTGACCAGGTATCGTTTTACGGAGTGTATGAATTCAACAATCAAGGCGGGGTTGTTCACTGGACCCACCGGGATCCTGGTGGGCGCCATGTCGCCGGATGGCTAGAACACCAGGGCAAACGTTACGACTAGCGTCTACGAGCACCCAACAACCGCTATCTGCCGCCCGCCCCCAGCTCTCAATCGTTTTCGAGTTGTGTCCGGTAGCTTTCTAACTCAGCCCTTTCCTCCTCTGAAACCTCCGGATAACTAAGATCCATTTCCTCAAGCGCATGCAACACCGCGGCGGCCACAATCAGGCGCATTGTCTTTTTGTCATCAGCAGGCACCACAAACCATGGCGCATATGGGGTTGCGGTTTCATTTATTGCTTGCTCGTAGGCGCTTTGATACTGCTGCCAAAAACCCCGCTCTCGAATATCAGCCTGGGAGAACTTCCAATTCTTATCTGGTTCATCGATGCGAGAAAGGAAGCGATTACGCTGTTCTGTGTAGCTTAGATTGAGAAAGAACTTCAGTACCAAGGTACCGTTATCAGCCGAGTAACGTTCAAATGCTTGGATTGCCCGATATCGGTCCTGAAACAAACTCTCCATGTCTCGAACGTTTTCATCAGGCATTTTTTGATGCTCTGTCACGATCTCCGGATGGACTTTGCAAACTAAGACCTCTTCATAGTATGAGCGATTGAACACCCCCACATGTCCGCGCGGTGGCATCGCGGTAGTAGAGCGCCACATATAATTGTGATCGAGCTCTTGTTCACTCGGCCTCTTGAATGAAGTGATCTGCACGCCATGTGGATTAATACCGCTGAACACAGCGCGTATTGTGCCATCCTTGCCTGCAGCATCCATGGCCTGGAACACAGCGAGCAAACTATAGCGGTCGTGTGCGTACATCATGCGCTGTCGCTCGTCTATTTGCTTCTGGAGACGTTTGATCTGTCGCTGATAGTCTTTTTTACCATCGTAGAGGGGCGCGATGGCTGTTCTCGAATCAGAGATGACAAGCTTACGTCTGCCGTCACGACGAATATCGTCCCAATCAATTTCCATAAACTACCTTTGTACTCACGTTAGAACGTTTCGCGATTATTGGTCCGCTTGACCGAGTCGTTCTCATCTTTCGCTCATCTCTCCATCTCTCCATCTCTCCATCTCTCTTTCAATGGTGCTTGATCGAAGTTAGCCGGATCCGCTTTCCTCCGAACCGACGTTTAGTATCATGTACTGTTTTTTATCACCAAAGAGGCACCATGCCTAACCGACTACTTGTTGCCAATCGTGGCGAAATCGCCATTCGCATTCTGAGAACCGCTTCTGATCTCGAGATCCTCACGACATCTATTTATGCGACGGACGATCAAGACTCCCTGCATACACGACACTCAGATAACACAGTAGATTTGCAGGAAGAAGGTGTCTCTGCCTACCTCAATCAAACTAATCTTATCGCGATCGCTAAGAACGCCGAATGCGATGCAATCCATCCCGGCTACGGCTTTCTGAGCGAGTCAGCGGAATTCGCCGAGGCCTGCTCTGATGCAGGCATAGTCTTCGTCGGACCATCGGTCGAAACCCTCCAACGATTCGGTGACAAAGCCGCTGCTCGGGCGTTAGCCGAGAGCTGCGACGTACCGGTCTTACCTGGGTTAAGCCGCCAAGTTTCATTTGAAGAAGCAAAAACGTTTTTTGCGGGACTTAAATCCACTGGCGGCGTCATGTTGAAAGCCATCGGCGGCGGCGGCGGTCGAGGCATGAGACCTGTACTCGAGCTCGACGAACTTGAAGAAGCCTTCAATCGCGCAACATCTGAGGCACAGCTCGCGTTCGGTTCTGGGGATCTCTACATCGAGGAGCTTTTGCCAAGAGCGAGGCACATAGAAGTGCAAATTGTAGGTGACGGCACAGGCGCTGTCTCCCATCTATGGGATCGCGAGTGCAGTCTGCAGCGACAAAGACAAAAGCTGATAGAGATTGCGCCGAGTTTCGACCTATCGGATGCGACTAGAAGTAACATCCTATCTGCCGCTGTACGGTTGGGTTCAGAGGCCAAATATCGCGGTGTCGGTACGGTCGAGTTTCTCGTTGCGGACGACCGATATGTGTTCATGGAAGCCAATGCCAGACTCCAAGTCGAACACACGGTTACCGAAGAGGTAACTGGCTACGACCTGGTTGAGTTACAACTGCGCTTCGCCGATGGAGCTAGCCTGGCTGATCTAGGCATTGAGCAAAGTCAAATTTCCGAGCCACGAGGTGTCGCACTGCAGGCGCGCGTTAACCTGGAGAGCATGAATCCCGATGGCACCTCGAGACCCGGCGGCGGTTTGATTTCTGCGTACGAACCTCCCGCTGGTCCGGGAATTCGCATCGACGGATATGGTTATCCCGGCTACATCACAAGTCCGCACTACGATTCACTGTTAGCCAAGCTAATCGTTCACGGCAATGATCTAACGAGTGTTATTCGGAAGACAAATCGTGCGCTGTCCGAATTTCGTATCGAGGGCGTGCGCAGCAACATCGAATTTTTAGCCAACCTACTCACGCATTCCACGTTCTCCGGAGATGAAATTCATACGCGCTACGTGGAAGAGAACATCACTAAATTTCTGGTGCCTGCCGATGAACGCATCCGCTACTTCTCCCCAGAGCGAGAGATCGAAAAAGCAGGCGTTGATGTGGATCCCGACGACCCGCTCGCCGTTCTCAACGTTACGCGTGCCAAACCAGTAGCGACCCAACCACAAAAGGCCGCTATGGCCGGTGGACCTCCAGGCACAACGCCCGTACTTGCTCCGATGCAAGGAATGATGGTCGAAATATCCGTCAGTGAAGGTGATACGGTTCAACTCGGACAGCCTGTCGCGATTCTTGAAGCCTTGAAAATGGAGCATGTCATCCAGGCGCCAGAATCTGGCATCGTGCGCGAAATTGCGCTCGCCGCCGGTGATACCATTTTCGAAGACACCCCAATCGTATTCATCGAACCACAGTCGATCGAGGGCGAATACGACACGGGCGAAACTGTCGACTACGACGAAATTCGACCTGATCTTGCCGAGATCAATCACTTTCACGAGCTGACTCGAGATGAGTCGCGCCCCGCAGCTACGGCCAAGCGCCATGACGCGAACAAACGAACCGCGCGGGAAAACATCTACGATCTGTGTGATGAGGGTTCGTTCACTGAATATGGTCCACTCGTCACCGCGACCCGCTTTCGCAAGGACTCGTTCGAAGACATCGAAGAACGTGTAACACGTACTACATCTGACGCCATGGTGATGGGGGTTGGGCGAGTGAACGGGGACCTTGTTGGTCGCGAGAATGCTCGCTGTGTTGCTATGTCGTACGACTATATGGTTCTCGCCGGTACTCAAGGCAACAAAAATCACCAAAAACAAGATCGAATGTTTGGCGTTGCTGAGCGATACCGCATCCCTATCGTCCTCTACACCGAGGGCGGTGGCGGACGTACCTACAATGGACCCAACGCCGGTTCAACGCCGATTGCGACATCGGTTGGCGGTTTAAACACACGCACATGGCGCGAACTTGGAAAATGTTCAGGCTTAGTGCCAATCGTTGGTGTCACCTCCGGGTTTTGTTTCGCTGGTAACGTTGTTTTGTTAGGTGCGTGCGACGTGATCATCGCGACGAAAGACTCAAGCATAGGTATCGGTGGACCCGCCATGATAGAAGGCGGTGGGCTCGGTGCCTACGCACCCGGAGAGGTTGGACCGGTGAGTATCCAAGAGCCAAATGGTGTGATCGATATCGTTGTGGATGATGAAGTTGCAGCTACTGCAGCTGCCAAACACTATCTCTCGTTCTTCCAAGGCACAGTTTCCGAATGGACCGCCAACGACCAGCGCAAACTCCGGCACATCATCCCCGAGAATCGTCGTGCTGTGTATAGCATCCGAGAGGTCATTCAGACACTCGCTGATGCAGATTCGATGCTCGAGCTGCGACCTAACTTTGGACTCGCGATGATCACTGCCTTCATCCGGGTCGAAGGTAAGCCCGTCGGCGTTATCGCCAACAATTCCAATTCGCCAACAGGGGGAGCGATCGATTCCCCCGCGGCAGACAAAGCATCACGGTTCATGCAGCTATGCGACGCTTTCGACATTCCGATCCTGTCCCTCATCGATTGCCCTGGAAACATGGTGGGCCCCGAAGCGGAAAAAGAAGCCTTGGTTCGACACTGTGGTCGCATGTATGTGGCTGGCGCCAACTTAACCGTGCCTTTTTTCACAGTCGTTTTGCGTAAGGCTTACGGACTCGGTGCGCTGGCAATGGCAACGGGTAGTTTTGACGAAACATTCTTCGCCATTTCATGGCCAACGGGTGAGTTCGCAGGCATGGGATTAGAAGGCCAGATAAAGCTTGGGCGGAGGAATGAGCTCGCCGCCATCGAAGACATTCCGAAGCGCAAAGCCCGCTACGACCAGTTGGTTGCAGAAGCGTACGCCTGGTCACGTGCCTTAAACGCTGGAACGGTTTTTGAGGTCGACGATGTCATTGACCCAGCCGACACCAGAAAGTGGATCATTATGGGTCTAGAAGCCTCGCCAGCTCCGATACCACGAGAAGGCAAGAAGCATAGCTGGATCGATACCTGGTAGTTACGGTCTACGGTCCGCTAAGGCCAAACTTGGGTCCATCGCTCTGACGACCCAAGCCGCCCACCCGGTTCAATATCGATCGTATTGCGAAAAGGTTCCGGGGGAGAGCGAAATACTTACACCCATCACACGCAAACCAAACGGATACCGCGCGTCGAATCCCAGTGGTGAGCGTCTCCACCCATTCCGCAGGGTAGATTGATTTTAGTAACACAACCCCTCGTCCCGATAGGCTTGCTTTTCTTCTTCGGAAACGTCCCTTAACCAACTGGTTTGGATCATTAGTCGCCTATTGGTTAGAAAGGCAGGTAACGTGCTGACGTTTTGCCCAACTGCCCCGAGATGACCCTTTGAGCATCTTCTGCAAACTCACAAAGCAGCGCACGCGTCTGGCGCGGATCAATGATGTCTTGACCAGTCGCTTCCGCGGTTCTGAAGGGTGATGCTAGCGCCTGTAATCTTTCCTCGATCTCCTGCAACTTAGCTTCGCTGTCATCGGCGGTTTCGATCTCTCTTCGATATGCGGCCGCGGCACCTCCCGCAATGTGCATGGAACCCCAGTTGGCGGATGGCCAGGCAAACCTTTGAAACATACCGCTAGGCCGGTGATGGCACTGACCTGCAACCCCGTAGAGTTTCCCCATGACCACAGTGGCCCATGGCATCTGACTGCTGCAGGTCATCGCCACCAGCGCAGCGCCCGAGCGTTCGATACCTTGTTTCTCCGAATCTAGACCAACCATAAAACCAGGCTCGTCTGCAAGAGAGACCACCGGAAGATGAAACGTATCGCAAAGCTGCAAGAGCCTCATGACTTTCGTCCCTGCAGCCACATCTGTTGTACCGCCTTTCTGGCGCGGATTGTTCGCCATCAAACCAACCGGATAGCCATTCAAACGAGCGAGTCCCACGACGCGCGAACGACCATACCTAGGTGCGATTTCAAAGAAAGACTGCTCATCCACGATAGCATCAATAATCTGGTGCACTTTGTAGGTTTGGCGACGATCGCGGGGGATTGCCGACAACAGAAATTCGTCGGCTCGTCCAGGGTCATCCCCTGTATCCCCACGGGGAGATGTTTCCCAAACGTTAGATGGTAGATAGGATAGGAAACGTTTGATCTGCGCAAACGCATCCTCTTCATCAACCGCCAGATTATCGATAACACCGCTCAAGCGCGTGTGAATTTCGTCGCCACCAAGCTCTTCCTTGGTGATGTCATAACCTAACGCCGCTTTAACAACCGGCGGGCCTCCCGGAAACAGTTGGCTCGTGTCCTTGACCATCAAATTAAAGTGGGCCATACAGGCGTTGATGGCCGGTAGACCGGCAACCGAACCCATGACAGCCGAGACAACGGGAATCTCGCTCAATATCTGTGTATCCACGGCCGACCAGACGTTGCCATCGGGCAGATAAGTGCGGCCGATATCTTCAAAGGATCGGACACTTCCCCCAGATGCATCTAACAAGCGAACATAGGGGATACGCCACTCTTGAGCACGCCTATTGGAAGAAAGTTCCTGACCCAGACCACCACCAGTACCGCCCGAGCCACCACGCACCGTAAAGTCACCGGCAGAGACAACGACCTTACGCCCATCTAACTTGCAGTAGCCCTCAACAGAACCTTTAGGCGTGAAATGTTCAAGCTTGTTCCCTTCATATGAGGCGCTGCCCGATAGGCCCATGAACTCGGAGAAACTTTTGCTGTCGACAAATCGGTCAAGCCTCTCGCGAACCGTTAACTTGCCTCGCGCATGTTGTCGTTTTATCCCTTCCTCGCCACCCATTTGTAACGCGAAGTCCTTGCGCGTGGCGATCTCATCAACTTCTTCTTGCCATGACATTGTCTCTTGCTCCTACAACCTCTGCTCCTACAACCTCTGCTCCTACAACCTCTGCTCCTACAACCTCTGCTCCTACAACCTCGTCGCTCTCATCCCCTATCCTTCGCAACCTAGTACCTGCCATTCGTCTTCACAAGGGCATACACCAAACACAGACCGTAACCGAGAGCCTGATTTATTGAAAGGCTCTCGATAACGATCCCAAAAGCACATGTTGTACACTCCGGTGCAACGACACACGCCTATCTAGCACAGAAAAGTACCCGCTCACTTTTGGGAGATTTTGATGAACCGCCGCTATCGCCTCACATTCCTCGCCCTGATTGCCACCGTCTTCGCGACTCAAGTCTTCGCAGAAGCCGATACTTGCCTACCAGCCGACGGCCAAGAATTCCTTTGTGGTCCCGTCAATGGCGAAGACCTCGTCTGGATTAGCCAGAATCAAATGATCGCAAGCGGGATGGCGAACGAGGCTGGAAAAGGACACATCTATCTTGTCGATACGAAAGCGCACAGCTTCTCAGAGCTCTACCCCGGATCAACGCCTGCAAACGACTTCGACCAAGACACTTATCCTGACTGTCCCGGCCCGCCCAATCCTGCCACTTTTTCTACCCATGGTTTAGCCCTCTTGCCTTTGGATCAAGATAACTATCGTCTATACGCCACGGGGCATGTTGGTCGCGAAGCTGTCGAGATTTTCGAACTTAATAAATCCGACATCCAGCCAACCATCACTTGGGTGGGTTGCGTCGTGGTGCCAGATGGCGCTGCCATTAACTCCGTCGCTGCGCTATCCGATGGAGGATTTCTAACGACGAGAATAAGTGGTACAACGGAGTCCGGCGATATCTTTGCCGGTGAGATAAGTGGCTTTCTCTATGAGTGGCACCCGGGTGATGTGGTTAGCCGGGTAACCGGCACCGAGATGTCTGGTCCAAACGGGATCGTTGTCAGCACCGACGAAAACACCGTCTACGTCGCTTCCTGGGGCAGGAAGGAAATTGCCAAGTTCGCTCGCCAATCCGGCAACGAAGCTTCGCTTTCCCTAGTTCAGACAGCAACTTTGGCTTTTCGACCCGACAACCTTCGCTGGACCGCAGAAGGCACTCTCCTTGCTGCCGGTCATCGAGTTTCGGAGCGGAACGACTGCGGTGCGCCTTTATGTTTCGATGCATGGGAAGTTGCAGAGATAGATCCCAATTCACTCGAAGCCAATACGTTGATTACCAAACAGCCATCTGAAGGGTTCGCTGGTGCCACCGTTGCGATTAGGAATGACGCGGGAATCTGGCTCGGTACTTTCCATGGGGATCGTCTCGTGTTTGTTCCTAAAAACTGAGTTGTCTGGCATTTGGTCCTCGTATCGCTAACACACAAAACATCGCAATGTCATTTCATCCCATTGCGTGAACTAACTTGTTAGCAGAGAGTGATACGGAAGGTAACAGTGAGGTTATATTCCAACGTTCTTAGACGTCAAACGTGTATTGAGAAATTGATCTAAAGGCACGTCTTAGATCACGATAGGCTCTAGAGAACATTCGATCACGGTGATCCATGCGCCGTCTCTACTATATCTCCCATGACATCGAGACAACTGAAGCTATTTCGCGGCGTCTCCATGAGGAAGGTATTTCGGACTGGAACTTCCACGTACTAGCTAAAGACCCTTCTGGACTCTATTCCCACCATATCCACTCTGCGTTACCACACCACCACAAGGACATCATCAGAACTGGAGAGGTCGGTGCTCTCTATGGTCTGACCTTGAGTTTTGGCGCTACATCGCTCGTTTTGGTTAGCGGTGCGATGACCTGGATCAGCAGTTGGTTCGATATCATCAGCGTGACAACTATCGGGGCGCTCCTAGGCGCGCTGGTTGGGATAAAGCGTGGACTCAGTCGGCAAAACCACCGACTCGCTACCTTCCAGGAAGAAATCGAAGCGGGCAGGTATCTGATCATGGTGGATGTGCGACGGGAAGATAAGGCGCAGATACGCGAACTGATGAACATGGAATTTCGAGCGGTCACCTACGGTGGCAATGAATCAACAATCGTACGACCGTTTAAACGCAGCAAACACATCCGACCTGAGCCAATTTCTTCAGCACAGCAACAGGTATGACGTGGTCAGGAGGGAAGTGCAAATTGGCCTAGGTATCAGGGTTCGACCGTGTTTGGGTCTTGCAACCATTTCCGAGCGACGGTCGGTGGCGCCGCGAGCGTTTCCAAGAACGCCTCAAGTTGCTCCAGCTGCCACGGCCAAAGCTCCAGTGGTTTAGCTTCGTTGTGACCGATCATCGCATCAAGCGCTTCGTTGTAATGATCAAGCACCGCGCGCAAATCTGGAAACTGGCCCGCATGCCCAAAAGGTGCTGTGCCCTGCAAATTCCTCAGAGAAGGGGTGCGCATTGCACCGCGAAGCTCTGAACCAGTTTTAACAAACTTGAGTTCATCGCACTCGATAGTCGTGTCCACATAGGCGCCCCGGCAATTGAACTCGTCGACTAACAACTCGCGTAACCCGCGAATCCGGCCAGCGTCTGGTGTTGCACCCGGTACCGAAAGCAAGCCCGTATTGTGGAACGCGTTATTGGTAAACAAGGGGCCATTGTGGCATTGAGTGCAGCTCGCTGCACCGATGAAAAGCCTCAGTCCTTCAGCCTCGTGTACCGACATCGTGTTGTTGGCCAGCTTGATATCATCATCAATGATGGCGGCAACGTATTGATCAAACCGACTAACGCCTGGCATTAGCAGTCGTTCATATGCTGCGATCGCTTTACCAACATTGCTAAAAATCTGGTTAACCAAGCCCTTCTCTATCGGACCAAGCGCAGACCATCGCTGTGCCCAATCCAGGTCCGACTGCGCGAGTGACTCCAGTTCAGAAATAACAAGCGCTTGGGGCAAATCGCCAAATACCTCTTCGTATGTAGAGCGATAGTCCTCTCCGTACATCAGCAGCACAACCTGCAGTCTGTGACTACCGTGCTCGTTCACCGCCTCAATCGGTGCAAGAGCCTGAGCCCATAAGCTGTCCTTGCGACCATCCCAATAAAACCACGGACTATAGGCAACTCCTATCAGGCTAGGGGCGTTACGCTCGGCAAGTCCGAGACCGACACTGACCCCGATCCCATCAGTAAACCGTCGCTCTGGCTGATGACAGGTAGCGCAAGATACTGCGTCGTTTGCGCTCATCCGAGTTTCAAAGAAAAGCCGGCGCCCCATTTCTTGGGCGAGTTCGTTGTTACCTGCGAGGTTTGTGGGGTTCAGTGGTAGCGGACCCAACGCTGCCAGGGAAAGAGACTCGAGTTCTAATCGCTCCATCTCCTCCCATTCATGGGCGTCATGCCCATCGCATCCAGCAATGACTAACAGCAAGGCAAGCGCTAGGCATACAATCGAACCCCGAACCAAAAGTTGCATGTCTATAAGTCTATATCCACGGTCAGGGTTTCGGTGGCCTGGGCAGTCTCAATCATGAACAGCATCTGCCACCGCCCACCCATGTGGAATTTGATGCCTTCAACCACATAGTGGCCATCCAACTCGATCCGCCTCGCTTGAGGTGCCGAAGGTAGTCCATGGTCATGCAAGGGCATGCCACCCGTTAGACTAATCTGCGCGTCATTAACCGCCCTGCCATCCAATCGATGAAGTTGTAGGTGCCAACTGTGCATTCGATTGATCTGTATTGGGTCGAGCTGAGGCTGGACTGAAATCACAAAGTAATCGCCGCTATTTTGCAGCCGACCATCAGCTTCAGCTCGGACATCATGACTGCCGACGACGAATAATCCCGCCACAAAGACGAGAACGCTCATCGACGCTCCTTTCCAGCCAACGGTTTTCTCTTGGATCTGATCCGGCTCTTTTGTCCGTCGACCTCCGATAAGATTATTGCCAAAAACCGCGAACATGAGCACAACCCCCACAATTAGAATTCCTAGAACTGCTGTGTCACCGAAGCCCCCAACATTAACTTCAAAGGGGAATATCGCTGTATAGACTTCGCCCTCCACCGATATTGCGTTTGCGATACCAATGAACTCACCTTGCTCGGTGAAAGTATGCAGCGTGGCAAAGCTGTCAGGGTCCGTCGCTGGGGGATGATAAAAAACGGTGATCTCGTCTAGATCACCTATCGCTTCAACGTCATCGACGCCCGCAAATTGCCCCAAGCCAGTCGTATTGCGGATAATACGAAGATCAACCGCCATTTGTTCCAGTCCATCGTGCAGGTATTCAAGCACGAACACACTTTCGCCAAGGTCAGGAATATCCTCGCAATATTGCTCATGCCCTCGCGTCAGAGGCTGAAAGATTGTGAAGTGTGCTTCATAAAACCCGACTTTGATCAGACAAAGATCATTCTCTAGAACAACGCCGCCATGTCCATGTGCCATCAGAGGTAATAAATACCCAAATCCGATCAGCACAAGCCTCATCAACCAAGTCGTATAAATGTTTGTTCGAGCGTGTCTCATCGGGTCATTGTAGAAGAACAAAGTTCCCACGGCACGGGTCGCAGAGTGCAATGTGCAGTTGATTAGCACTGGTGTTTCTGACAGACTTCTTCGTCGTTGAATGCATCACTTTAGAGTGATGCATTCCTTTGTCGGAGTCCTGGTTCGAATGTCATAAGGGTAGCGATATGCTGCACACAATGTCATCGGACATCCGCAGTTTAGATGTCCGGATTTGGATGTTAGTGCTTCTGCTGATATTGCCTTACCCAGGTTTTTCGGCGGGACGTGGTGATATTGCCCCAAACTTTAGCTTGCCCCTGATTGCAAATCCTCCCAACGGTACAAAGACTGCTGACAAGAATGCACAACCTCTCTTTCAATTACTGGATCTGGCTGACTACAAAGGTCGGATCGTGTATATCGACTTCTGGCAAACCAACTGTGCACCGTGCCGGGAATCGCTTCCGATGCTAAGCAGGATGCGGGACGAATTCGACCGCAAAGATGTTGAGATACTGGCTATAAGTACAGATCCAGATCCGCGCGACGCGCTCACTTTCATCGAGCAACACAATATTTCATTACCAGTCTTGAGCGATCCTGGCGCGATCGTTGCTGGTCAATATGGACTGTCCGCACTACCTGCAGCTTACATTGTCGATAGAGCGGGCTACATCAACTCAGTCAAACACGGCTACACGACCGGTCACACAGAGATCGTCCGTAATAAGTTAAGAGATTTGAGTAACAGTGATCACTTGCTAGAAAAGCAATAAAGAACTAAGTAAGGAGCAGACATGGCGCTAGTGGTAGCCCTCGTAGTACTGATTGCGGGATCCGTCCTATTTCATTTTTTAAGCCCTTGGTACCTCACGCCACTCGCTTCTAATTGGAGCACGATCGATTTCACAATCGACTTGACGTTCTGGGTCACTGGATTCGTGTTCGTCGCCGTCAATCTATTTATGGCCTACGCGGTCTACAAGTATCGATACGACAAGAATCGCCGCTCGGACTACGAACCAGAAAACAAAAAACTCGAATGGTGGCTAACGGGCATCACAAGCATTGGTGTCGCGGCTATGTTGGCACCAGGACTCTTTGTTTGGGCAGAGTTTGTCACCGTCCCAGAAGATGCGCACGAAGTTGAAGTCGTGGCACAGCAATGGCACTGGAGCTATAGATTCCCAGGCAAGGACGGCAAATTTGGCGCTATCGAGTCTCGCTACGTCAGCGATGACAACCACTTTGGTATGGAAGAGGCCGACCCGTACGGCCAAGACGATGTTCTCGTTTTTGACCCAACCGTCCACCTCCCGATCGACAAGCCAGTTAAGACGCTACTTCGATCGAAAGATGTCCTGCACGATTTCGCCGTTGCTCAATTCCGCGTAAAAATGGACATGGTTCCAGGGCTCGTTTCCTATCTATGGTTCACGCCGACTAAAACCGGCCAATTTGAAGTGCTTTGCGAAGAACTGTGCGGCGTTGGCCATCACACGATGCGAGGTATGGTCGTTGTTGATGAGCAAGAAGACTTTGACGCTTGGCTCGATTCCCAACCCACGTACGCCGAAGTGCTCGCTAGAAAACCAGGCAACCCGGAGATTGGACAGGCTCAGTACGCAGTGTGCGCTGCTTGCCATGGTGCTCAGGGTGAGGGCAACAAGTTGTTGAACTCGCCAAAACTTGCCGGTCAGGAAGAGTGGTATCTACGGCGACAAATCGAATATTTCCAAAACGGTGCACGTGGTGCGCATAAAGACGATGAATACGGCAAGCAGATGGCACCAATGGTCGCAACCTTGGCCAACAAAGAGGCGGTCGAGAATGTGGTTGCGTACATAACGACACTGCCCGACAGACCACCAGAGCATACAGTCCAAGGGGACGTCGAAAACGGCAAAGATATTTGGACCACTTGCGGCACTTGCCACGGGTGGCAGGGTGAAGGAATTGCTGCGCTGAATGCCCCGCGTCAAGCTGGCATGAACGACTGGTATCTCGTGACCCAATTAAAGAACTTTAGAAGCGGCGTGCGCGGTGCACACGACGACGACAAGTACGGCATGCAAATGGCCATGATGGCAGCAATCCTCCAGGATGATCAGCGGATTACTGATGTGGTTGCTTACATCAACACATTGTCGGGAACTAAAGAACAACTAGAAATAGCCGGAAGGGAGTAAGAAATGACAGATGTCGCTCATGATGCTCTAGATTTCGTCCCCCCAGCGGAGGTCGAAGAAGAAGAGCTGTACCACGCCAAGACTTGGCTCGGCAAATATGTTTTTTGCCAGGACGCTAAGGTAATCGCAATCCAATATAGCGTGACCGCGATCGGTATCGGCTTGGTAGCGTTGGTTTTGAGTCTATTGATGCGTTTACAGTTGGGATTTCCCCACGAATTCGACCTCATCGACCCAAGCAACTACCTTCAGTTCGTCACCATGCATGGCATGATCATGGTGATCTATCTGCTGACAGCCCTGTTCCTAGGCGGTTTCGGTAACTACCTGATCCCCCTCATGGTCGGCGCTAGGGATATGGTGTTTCCCTACGTGAATATGATCAGCTTCTGGGTCTACTTCCTAGCGGTTATGGTCTTAGTGGCTAGCTTCTTCGTCCCTGGCGGTGCTTCGGGGGCCGGTTGGACGCTCTATCCACCTCAATCTATTAGTCCAGGTACACCCGGTACTGACGGCGGCATCATTCTGATGTTGGTGTCACTCGCCTTATTCATCATCGGCTTCACGATGGGTGGATTGAACTATGTCGTGACCGTACTCCAGGCACGCACCAGGGGGATGTCGCTCATGCGTCTACCTCTGACGATCTGGGGTATCTTCATGGCAACTGTACTTGCCTTGCTTGCTTTCCCAGCCCTCTTTGTAAGCGCCATAATGATGATTCTCGACCGGCTGCTTGGCACTAGCTTCTTTATGCCGGCCATGATTTCGTTAGGCGAACAAACGAGTTATGACGGTGGTAGTCCAGTCCTATTCCAGCACTTGTTCTGGTTCTTTGGCCACCCCGAAGTTTACATCGTGGCATTACCTGCCTTTGGTATCGTCTCTGACCTTCTAAGTGTCCACGCGCGTAAGGCAATATTCGGCTATCGCATGATGGTATGGGCTATCGTCGCAATTGGCGCCTTGAGTTTTGTTGTTTGGGCGCACCATATGTACGTCAGCGGCATGAACCCATATTTCGGCTTCTTCTTTGCTACGACGACGCTAATCATCGCAGTACCGACAGCCATCAAAGTGTACAACTGGGTGTTAACCCTTTGGCGAGGCAATATTCGGCTGAACGTACCAATGCTCTTTGCGATTGGATTTATCTTCACGTTCATTAATGGCGGTCTCACCGGTCTATTTCTCGGTAACGTGACTGTGGATTTACCGCTATCAGACACCTACTTTGTCGTCGCCCACTTTCATATGGTGATGGCGGTCTCGCCGATTCTGGTGGTGTTTGGCGCCATCTATCATTGGTATCCGAAGATCACAGGGCGGATGCTCGATGACACGCTAGGCAAGATTCACTTTTGGATGACCTTCTTGGGCACCTATGCCATCTATTATCCGATGCACTATCTCGGATTTGAAGGTATCCCGCGTAGATACTTCGCATACGGTGATACAGATTTTATCTCGCAATCCTCGCAGGATTTGAACGCTGCGATAACAATTGCAGCCATCGTTGTCGCAAGTGCGCAGCTCTTCTTCCTATACAACCTGTTCATTAGCTACTTCCGTGGCAGAGATGCAGGTCACAACCCATGGGAAGCAACAACACTGGAATGGCAAACGCCACACACACCACCCAAACACGGCAACTTCGACGATTTGCCCTTGGTGTATCGGTGGGCTTACGACTTTAGCGTCCCAGGCGCGAAAGATGACTTCATTCCGCAAAACGTTGCACCTAAGGACGTTGAAATGGCTGCGCAACCTGCTAGCGAGAAAGGTGATAGCTAGATGGATATGGCCTACACCCTGATTTACCTAGCGGTCTTAATGATCGTTGTGGTGTGGTGGCTGGTTAAGCAAACCGTAAGTCTTCGCCCGTGGGTGGCGGCTCCAGCCGCTGATACAGTCCGCAGCGAGGGTGTGCGCTCGCCCATGACCGAAGCAGCACTACCTTCATCGAAACTCGCCTTGGGTGTGTTTCTCGCTGTAGCTACTTCGTTGTTCGCTCTGTTTATCAGCGCGTATTCCATTCGTATGGAATATGGCGACTGGCGACCTATGCCAGAACCTATGATGCTATGGATAAATAGCGGCATTTTGGTACTGAGCAGCGCCTTCCTTCAATACGCATGGAACAGTGCTAAACGCCAAAACGAAGCGGGAACTAAGTTTGGCGTCTTAGCTGGTGGCAGCTTGGCCTTGGCATTTGTTATCGGTCAGTTACTGGCTTGGCAACAGTTATCGGACGGCGGCTACGGTATCGCAGAAAATCCAGCAAACGCTTTTTTCTATACCCTCACCGGTGTCCATGCAATTCACCTCGCAGGTGGGATATTCGCCCTTCTGAAAACCGTGCGACGGGTTTGGCGGAACGACAGTTCAAGTGCAAGTGTGGAGCTCGGTGTTGAGCTTTGCACAATTTATTGGCATTACCTTTTGGCAATTTGGGTAATCCTGTTCAGCTTCATGTTAACCACTTAAGAAGGGGAAGCAAAAAAATGGCCGAATCTGCAGAACTTGCACCGGGCTTAAAGGGCCTGACAGCCGACTGGTCATCTGACCAACAGGCCTTCAAGAATGTCTCTTGGGGCAAGGCGATGATGTGGATCTTCCTCCTATCGGATACCTTCATCTTCTCTTGCTTCTTGGTTTCGTACATGACGGTGCGTATGTCCACAACCGTGGGATGGCCCAACCCCTCCGAGGTTTTTGCGCTTGAGGTGTTTGGCACGAGCGTACCGCTATTGTTGATCGCCATCATGACGTTCATCCTCATTACGAGTAGCGGCACCATGGCGATGGCGGTGAAGTTTGGATACGAGAAGAACCGCAACGTGAGCTTTTGGCTCCTCATTGTCACAGCTGTGTTTGGTGCGATGTTTGTCGGTATGCAGGCTTTCGAGTGGACGAAGCTCATCGTTGACGAGGGTGTGCGTCCTTGGTCTAACCCAATGGGTGCGCCGCAATTCGGTTCAGTGTTCTTTATGGTCACTGGATTTCATGGAACGCACGTTTCCATTGGTGTGATCTTCCTATTTATCGTGGCATTTAAAGTTAGGAGAGGCGATTTCGATACCGGCCGGGCAGGGTTTATGACTGGCCGGAAGGGCAGATACGAAATTGTGGAGACAATGGGCCTGTATTGGCACTTTGTTGACTTGGTTTGGGTATTTATTTTCGCATTCTTTTATTTGTGGTAATGGCTGAACGGCGATTATTAAAATTAGACAAGGTTAAGTGAGGCTACAATGGCAGTAGAAGGCCAGCAACATCCGATCAGCATCTATTTTTGGATCTGGGGTTTACTCTTCGTATTGAGTGCTCTGTCCTACACCGTGGACTATATGGCTTTTCAAGGCATGTTGCGTTGGAGCCTGATTCTAATATTCATGATGCTGAAGGCCGGACTGATAGTCGCGATATTCATGCACATGATTTGGGAGCGTCTCGCGATCGTTTACGCGGTTCTTGTGCCGCCACTAGTGATTCTGGTGTTAATACTTTTAATGGCGCTAGAGGCAGACTACACATTCTCGACTAGAGCAGAGTTCTTTTCTGATTGGCGCTTATTCTTCACCCCTCAAGAACACGGTGGTGGACATTAGTCTGAGCCATCCAAGCTCGATCTAATCGGGGACCAAAAAAAACGGGCTTGTGTATCACAAGCCCGTTTTTCGTTGATCACCGGTAAGTTGATCGTCAGTAAGTTAGGAAAATACCTAAGTAATCGGTACCCAGACGTTGCACCAACCATCTTTGGCCACTAGATAATTCGGGAAAATTCCACAAGTCCCCCAATTTTCTTCCGTTTCCTTATACTGGGAACAGTTGTAACAATACTGCTTAGCACCTTCATCACCTGCTCGCTTGGGATACTTAGCAAGGTCAACATCGGCCGCGTCGTGGTAATAACCTAGTGCACTTGCCGTGGGATGATCTTCCGTTATACGTTCTGCCGCCCAAGCTTTAGGCATTTCGAGCGACAAAAGAGGTAAAAGCGCTAAGCCTGCGCTGGCACTCTTAAGCATCTGACGACGGGAAATTGGTTTCTCGGACATTCTGTAGACCTTATTGTTATTTACTCTAATTACTCGTCGCGTATTAAGGCATAGTTTCGCGTAGAAAATGGGGGATCCGCTTTTGCCCTTTCATAATAATAGCCGCAGTACCACGCTCTGTACCTGCTAGCTCTAGTCCAGGATGCTTCTTAATAAGTTCATCCAAAATCCCTTCTTGTTCCGGTAGCAAATCGACGAAGAAGACATGCTTGCCTTCAGCCAACACTTCTTCGAAGCGCTTAAAATGAATGTTGGTACGTTGTATCCCAATAAACCCACCTTCCCAAGTACAAAATCCGAGCACAATGATAGACAGGAAGATGAATGGTACCCACCCGGCTGCTGTATTGGTCCAACCAAAAAAGTAAGCACAAAGAAGCACTACAATGGCGCCGATAACCCCAACGAGCAAACCCATCTCACCGGAGTGCACGATATCCCGTTTCATGAAAGAACTAACATCATGCAAATGAACATGATTTTCAGTGCCACTGTCGTCAAGACTTAGCACATGAATCTGTGAGGTCTCAACTTCTTGGCGCTCCAATTCTTCTTCTAACAACTCAAGATCGTCGAGATTGTCGCTAATGAAATAATGCCTAAGTACGCTCAATTACCTTCTCCCACGGCGATACCGCCGAACATTGTTTGCACACCCTCAAAGAAAACAATTCAAATAAGACTATTCAAATAAAACACCAAACAAAAGATAAGCCGGAATGCCAAAAAGAAACCACAGCGCGCCAGCCGTAATAACCAAAGCTACGGCCGGGGCTAGAAACTTACGTGGCCCACTAGGCTCACTAATTTCGTTGGTCTCATCCTGTGATTCTGCTGAAACATTGGGCTGAGGATCTGTACTATCCGAGGGCTGCACCGAACTACCTCTTACAAGGCGGTGAAACGAGTTACCACAATCTATACACCTTTAGCATAGTATGAGCAAGTACCAAGGGTGTGGTCAAATTGTACCTTTAATACCACCGTCGATCGCTAAGGAAGACCATTGGAAACCAAACGGAAAAGAATCATTCCGCTCGTCTTGGTCGTCGGCTCATACTTGGCCCTGGCTGCAACTGTCGTGTTTATCGCACGCTCTGGAGGGCTAACACCAGAAGAAGCTCTGCTCTCTCTGGTGGGCTTGTTTGGCCTCTACGTTGGTTTTGGCATACTGATAGTGGTCTATCGCCTCATTAACAAATTGGAATGACAGCAGACCCTAGATGGAACGCCAGAACCCAAATGTGAGAGGAAACTACGAAACTCGGAGGGGCTACAAGTGGCACTCAAGATATTTGGCGGGTTGATTGCTGTAGTTATCGTTGGCATTGGACTTGTTTTTGCCACTGGCAACGCGCCCGCTATTGGTTTGGCCTGGACTTTTGCATTCGGTGGGCCACCCCTTCCCGTCGATCTTACGGCAACAGCGCCAAAACCAGACTATGCTAACCCTCACAATTGGGCAGGCCTACCGTCTCGACGTGGACCTGAAGATCTAACCCCTCCCGGCCACACGGCCGCGACACAAGGTAGCGCTCCGGTAGATGTGTTCTTTGTTCACCCAACAGGTTATTTGAGTGATGGTCCATGGGTGTTTTCTATGGACACAAACACTGCGACCGAGGAGAACACGGTCTGGATGATGGCTAACCAAGCCAGCGCCTACAACGGCTGTTGCAACGTTTATGCGCCTCGTTATCGCCAAGCGAATATTTTTGCATACTTTCACGGCGATGACGTACGGGAGGAAGTGCTTGGTTTTGCGTACCAAGATGTTCTAAGTGCCTTTGAACACTTTCTTAGCGAATTCAACGATGGACGCCCTTTCGTTCTGGCAAGCCATAGCCAAGGCACCCATCACTCTATCCGTTTGTTGCAGGAACGGATCAGCAGCACGCCTTTGGTCCAACGCCTTGTTGCGGCATACATCATCGGTGGGAGCATCTCACAACGGGAGGTCGATGAAATGAGTGACATTTCGGTCTGCGCGAGCGCCAATGATCTCGGTTGTGTCATACACTGGGATACTTACAGCGACAGTGCCATCGAGTCTGACCTCTCAGATAGCGCAGAGAACGTTTGCGTCAATCCGTTGTCCTGGCAACAGAACGGAGGTTTGATCCCCGCAACACAACACCTAGGTGCAGTACCTATGGCTGGAATGTTCAACACCGAATTTGGCACAGAAGATGTCTACCAAGGTGTAGACTTTTCACGTCTCGGCAAACCACTGCCAAATCTACTGGCAGCACAATGTCAGGCTGGCACACTGTTTGTCTCTGATCAGAGTGACAATGAGTTTGGCAACTCGAGTAACTTCGGCGGCGGTAGCTATCACGTGATGGACTACCCCCTCTTTCATGTGGATATCAGACACAACGTTCAGGGACGGGTTACGGCGTTCCTCGGTTTGGACACGACCACGGAGTAGTTCTAGCTATTCTTGGTTACTTCCAATCGTGCAGAAAGTTCGGGTCGGCGAGTATCGAGATATTCTGGTTTACATAATATGTCTTCGGATATAACCCGCTACCCGTGAGCTCTCCAGCTTTTATGTTCAAAAGTGTTTGTTCAAGTTCAGCCACGTCTTGTCGCGCGAGACGTGGTGGTCCGGGAGGTGTCAAGCGATGTGCACCGTAATAGACATCGGTTGTTGCGTATTTTTGCAGCAGTGTTTGTGTTGTTGTTAGATAGTCCTGGACGCTAGATCCTGGGACAAACACATAAAGCATTCCTTCGTACAAGAAGTCCCCAGATAAAATCACGTTATTGGATTCATCAAACAATGAAATAGATTCTTTGGAATGACCCGGGGTATGTATGACCGCGACGCTTCGTCCGCCAAGATCGATCGGCTGATCCGGTGCCCACCAGTGATCGACCGTCCATGTAGGGATAGGAAACCCCTCTATTGGACCAAGATGTTCCATCTTTGTGAAAGCCAGCTCATCGCCATCGGCCCTAGCTCGCAGATAAGGAAGATCAACGACGGCACGTTGCGCAAAGTTCGTACCATTTCCCACATGGTCATAGTGAAAGTGCGATGGTAAAAATATCACGGGTAAATCTGTAATCGATTCAACGACGGGACGGATATCCCGGACCCCTGGTCCCGCATCAAACAGTAAAGCTGTATGTTCGCCAACCACCAGGTAGTTGAAATTCTGCTGCCAGTAACGAGTCTCCCCTATCGCAAAAGTGCCAGTGCCGATTTCATCAACCGTATAGTAGTCATCGAACCAAACGGTAGACGGAAGCTCGTCAACCGCATCGATGAGTGCTGGTGGAGATCCGCCACTAAGTCTTGCGGCCTGGTAGAAAAGGTAATGTCGCTGGTCGACCGTCAACCAAACGAGGAGCCCGATGCCGACCGAAACTAGTACGATTTTCTTCATTGTCAGTTTCTACCGCTTGGTGAGAACAAAAACTCAGGTACGTTGACCCGAGACTCAGTTTAAAAAATCGGTGCCTTCCGCTTGAAGTTCATCCCATAATGTTTGGAAAGACAACCAACAAAAGTTGGGACTACCCAGCGATTGCCTCAATGCATGGGCCATTTCACTTGGCCACACTTCTGGGGTTCCAGCCGCTTCGGCCAGAAGTTGCACTTGGCATGCTCGATCCATACTCACAAATCGCCACGCAGCCTCGTCCACCGTCTCACCCGTTGTAAAGAGCCCGTGTCCAGGTTGAATGCCCGTTCGTTTCCCAGCAAAACCAGCAGCAAATTGATCAGCACCTTTGCTATCCATCGCTACCCGAGGCTCCCTTAAGATCGCTTGGTCTTCGAAAAAGATCGCGGTGTCTTGAGTTAGAGGGTCTATAGGGCGAGCGAAAGCAGACCATGCGGACCCGTACACAGAATGCGCGTGACAGACCGCCGTCACATCTGGATAGGCCCGATGAATCGCGGAATGTAGCAGCACCCCAACTGGGTTTACTGGTCTAGATCCTTGTACCAAAGATCCCGTGTGATCTACCAAAACAATATCAGAGACCTTTATACAGTTGAACGAAATGCCGATGGGATTCGCCCAAAATTGCTCTGGATTATCTGGATCGCGGACCGTGACATGTCCTAAGAGCCCTTGAGAAAACCCTGCTTTCCCGAAGACCCGACAAGCCGCTACAAGACGCTCAATTCTATGCTGACGCTCTTGCTCAACACTTTCGAAAGTTGGCGGGGTTCGGGTTATAAATCCTGACGGTGAGGAATCCGCTCGCTGCTCTGCCATCAACTAAATCCGCTGTGTAAGTGCCTGCAGAATACTCGCTTTTGACCGCGAACCAACAGTCGTGGTTGCCAAGCCAGGACGTTTGATACAACAATGACGGATGGGACAACATTGAGTGACGAGAGACACTTCAAGAAATCAAGGGGCTGCCATGAGTGATATTCCTTTTCTAGCCGCCAGCCAACTGGCAAAGAAAATTCGTGATAAAGAAATTAGCTCGGTCGAGCTAACACAACTCTACATAGACCGTATCGAGAAGTACGACGATGCCATTAATGCCGTCGTCGTTCGACTTTTTGAACAAGGTTTGGCTGATGCCAAAAATGCAGATGCCCTGATGGCCCGCGGGCACTCTCTAGGCCCCTTGCATGGCGTGCCAATGACGATGAAAGAGTCTTACAACATCGCCGACACGCCAAGCACCTGGGGAATCGAAGCTTTTCGCGACAACGTGTTTACGGAAGACGGCGTCTCAGCCAAACGCTTTAGGGCCATCGGTGCTCATTTCATCGGCAAAACCAACGTGCCAGTGAACTTAGGCGATTTCCAAAGCTACAATCCCATCTATGGCACAACAGGAAATCCGTGGGACCTTGAGCGAACACCCGGCGGATCTTCAGGCGGCAGTGCTGCAGCACTCGCTGCAGGTTTAACTGGACTCGAGGTGGGCTCCGACATCGGCGGCTCAATCCGCAATCCAGCCCACTACTGTGGTGTTTATGGGCTCAAGCCAACATTCGGCGTGATCCCATGGCAAGGGCATGATCTACTACCCAACTCACCGGCACCAGACCTCTCCGTGGTCGGACCTCTCGCACGCAGCGCCGAAGACATAGAGCTAGCTTTCACTGCGATGGCTGGCGCGACTGGCCGAGCCAGCAAAGGCTGGCAATTGCACCTGCCGCAGACCTCTCTGCGCAACTTGCAGGGTCTGAAGGTCGCGCTCTGGGCGACAGACGAGCAAGCCCCGGTGACTAAAGAAACTGAAGACCGGGTCTATCAAATTGGGGAGGTTCTGAAGGCACTGGGGGCAACTGTTTCCGCAGACGCTCGTCCCGACTTCGACATAGAACGTGCCAACCGAAATTATCTCAGTCTCCTCAGTTCGGTAATGGGTGCTGGTGACAACAACGAAGCTTTTGCCAAGACGACAGGCCACGTGGCACAACTCGATCCTGCTGACAATTCCAGATCAGCCACCACAATGCGCGGTCGGGTGATGAGTCACCGCGATTGGGTGCGTGCAAACAACTTCCGCGAAAGATTACGGTTCGCTTGGGATGAGTTTTTTAGCGAATGGGATATCGTGGTATGCCCACAAATGGCGACCGATGCCTTCCCTCATGACCACCGACCATTTGCTGAACGCACAATCGCCGTTGACGGCGTTGACCGGGATTACATGGAACAAGTATTTTGGGCAGGCTTAGCGATCAATTCCTATTTGCCAAGCACCGTCTTCCCCAGCGGCTTGTCGGCACAGGGTCTGCCAATCGGTTTGCAAGCGATCGGCGCGCCCTTTAACGACTACCTAACAATCGAGTTCAGTCGCCTACTTACTCAAGAAGTCGGCGGCTTTGAGATACCCCCTAACTTCGCCTAGAGTTGGTGCTAACTATCCGTTGAGCACCTGCTCAGACATACCAGCAGGTGGCTCAATCATTTTCACAACTCGGCCAGGAAATCCCTTGAAGTGCGGAATGCCTTGCTCATGGTCCAAAAACTCAGGGGCATCGGGACAAAGCACGGCATCACTGCTAACAAACGCACCTGCCAGAAGTTGCGAACCTCGCAGTTCCGGGTACCACCAACCATGGGGTACACGGATATGCCCTTCTTTCATTGACTCTTGCACAGACACCTTGGCTTTAACTTGGCCTGTTTCGGTTTCTAGACTGGCCCAATCGCCATCTGCTATTCCTTCACGTGCTGCATCCGTCGGATGCATGAACAGCTTAGGCGACGGCGAACGCTTACGCAGAACCTCCACTTGGCGTTGACCCGTTTGAAAAAACGCGTCCTCCCGTACTCCGGTAAACACATAGTAGGGGTACTCAGCGCTGACCGCTGGTCCTTCGCGATAGTAAGGTAGCGGATCAAAGCCGAGCTCATCGAGGATGCTCGACTTCAACTCAACTTTACCTGATGGGGTCGCGAAGCCAATCTTCTCGTACTTTTTGTACTCAGGCGGCTCGGAATACATAAAGTTGTTGGCCTGAAACTCTTCGAAAGTCTGGCCGGATGGTTCTAAACGATAGTCCAGCAATTCTTCGACAGTGTCCCACGGAAAGTGGTTACCAAAACCCATGCGATGCGCCAGATCACGCCAAAATTGGAATGTGCCTGTACAGTTTTCTGGCGGCTCAACTGCTTTCTGAGATAGCGTCAATCCTGACCGCCAACTCCAACTGTCCGCAACGTGATTCCGTTCGCTGAACACATCGCCCGGCAGAACATAATCAGCCAACATCGCAGTGGGGGTCATGAATATTTCATGTGCAACGATTAGATCTTGGTTCATCAACCCGCGATAGATTTGGTGCTGGTTTGGATAGCTGAGCAACGTGTTGTTACCCAGCGTGATGAATGCCTTGACCTTATAGGGATCGCCAGTTTCCATCGCGCGAAAGGTCGCGCTAGGATTGGCCATGTAGCAACCCATAACAATGTCAGCGTATCGATAGCCCCAGACTTTTTCCGTCGCGTCACCCAACATGTCTTGAGCCCGATACGTGTAAGCTGGATGCAGGTCAGAACCCAGTTGCTTGGCGCGCTGTTCTTCACTCAAAAGTTCGTGATAGCCGAGTTTGGATTCCGGGACATAGTTTGGATTAAAGCCACCAAGTAGTTCTCCTCCAGCAACGTCTAAGTTCCCCGTTAGTGCTCGAAGGATACTGTGTAGCCTAATTGCCGACGTCGATGAGATCTGCATGTCGGTTATCGGGGTCCACGGGATACACGCGCTCTCAGCCGTGGCATACGCCCGCGCCGCTTCAGCAATCAGCTCAGCATCCACACCGGTTATCTCAGCCACTCGCTCTAACGGGTATTCGTTGACGCGCTCACAAAATTCTTCAAACCCTACCGTCCAATTTTTGACAAATTCTTCGTCATAGAGTTTTTCGTCGATAATGACTTTCAACCATCCGAAACACATGGCCGCATCTGTTCCGGCTCGTAACCGCAAGTGCAGATCAGCAGTTTCTGCCTGATCCGATACTCGAGGGTCAAGCACAATCACCTTTGCGCCGTTTTGACGCGCAACGTTGATGGCGTTAAAGATTGGCGTCCAGCTATGCTTTCGAGGGTTGTGACCAAATAAAACAATGCACTTACTGTTCATTATGTCAGCGCCGACAAACCACCCGTAGGTTAATTTGTTAACTGCCGCTGTATTACCAGCGCACAGAGAAACCCCCGAAATATAATTCGGCGTTCCCAACGCATTCATAAAGCGCCGGTCCATGCTGTGTGTTGTTTGCGTGTTCCAACCAGAGGTCGATACGGCCAGGGCTTCAGGACCGTGTTCGTCGACTACCTTCTGTAGCCGTTCAGCGATTTCGTCCATCGCTTGTTCATAGCTAATCTCTTCCCACTTATCTTCGCCGCGGGCACCAACCCGCTTTAGCGGTACTGTGAGGCGTTCTGCGTGATTGTGGATATGGGGGGCGGCAATGCCTTTGTAGCAAACATTCTTAGCGAGCTGTGGGTGATCATGGGCGATCACTCTTTCTAACTTGCCATCCTTAACTTCAGTCCGCAGCTGACAGCCGATGTCACAAATAGTACAGACACTGTACTTATGCTCCGTTGCAATCGCTTCCGCCATGAGTTTCCCCTCCCGATTTGAATGATTATTAGACTATAAACTGGATATTTTTTCCCGGTGCGATAATACCGGTAAGCTACTCATGAAAGCTCCGAGTTTTTGAAAGCTCCGTTTTTGAAAGTTCCGTGTTTGAAAGGAGCTATTTGGTGATCCCAGCATCTGCAAGCGCTTGTTGCTTTGCAGCATCTATTCCGAGCTCGGTTAACACTTCCTCGGTGTGTTGTCCCATGCTGGGCGCACCTGTGCGCACGCTTGTCGGAGTACGTGAGAATTTTGCTGCAGGCCCGGTAATAGGGGCTTCTGTACCATCATCGAACGCGGTAGTCTGTAGCATATCTCGCTCTAGCACATGAGGATCTTGGGCCGCTTCAACAAAGTTTTGCACGGGGGCAGCAGCAAGACTATGAGCCAACAAAATTTCCAGAGCTTCCGCACGGGTTCGGGGCGCTAACCACTCAGCCAGCATCATGTTGCACACATCTCTATTTTCAGCCCGAGCGGCACCCGTTGCGAATGCTGGATTGTTGGCGAGATCTGGTTGATCCAATATCTTTGTTAGAGTCTGCCAATGGGCATCGAGCAGAATACCTACATACATAGGCCCATCTTTGCAGTCGTAAACATTCGCGGGTACTGCAAAACCGAACTCGTTACCATTTCTTCCAGGCTCAACGCCTAACGCCCCCAACGATGGCAAGCCATTGGATTGAAACAACATGGCATCAAGGAGCGCGATATCAACGTGCTGTCCCTCCCCCGTCTGATCTCGGTGGCGCAGCGCAGCCATCGCGCCTATGGCGGCATGAAGACCGCCCAAGTCATCGGCGAGAAAAGTACCGGCCTTTGTCGGCGTCCCATCCGGAGAACCGTTAACAGACAGAAACCCCGAGAAAGACTGAGCCAAAGGGTCATAGCCTGCATCTTCAAACTTCGGTCCAAATTGACCCCAGCCAGTGATAGATACATAAACAATGTCTTCTTTGACAGCCCGGATATCTTCATAGCCAAGTCCGTACTTGTGCATTGTACCGACTTTGAAATTCTCGACGAACACATCAGATCGGCGTGCAAGATCTAAGCAAATATCCCGCCCTTCTGGGGTCCGAATGTCGAGCGTCACCGCTCGCTTATTACGATTCACAGTCGCGTGGGCAAACCCAACTTCGGTGCCAGGTAACATCGGGAAAATTGCACGACCAACATCTCCAGAGGGGATTTCAACTTTGACAACGTCCGCGCCCAAATCGGCCAGCACGGTTCCACACATTGGCCCGGCCCACGTGGTCGTGACTTCCAACACACGTACCCCTGCCAACGGTCCAGAAAGGTCAGTTCGAGCTTCACTATAGAAATCTTCTTTACGCACAATAACCTCGCAAATACTCGAGTCTAGTCCCACCTTGCTGAAGCCTCAATCTTTCAGTTTGCGTGGACCTTCTCAACGCTGCATGATGCATCTTTCACGAAGGTAGTCCGAAACAAGGAAGTTCTACATAGCCTGTAAGATGCGAGAAAAAGCGGGAGAGACATAGTTGCGGGCATTTTTCGAGGAGCTCAAACGCCGTAAAGTTTTCGGCGCAACCGCAACCTATTTCGTAGTGGGTTGGCTTGTCATTGAAGTCGCTTCTGTCCTGATTCCAACACTACTTCTGCCCGAATGGTCGCTGCGTCTAATCACTGTGATCGTTCTTATGGGTTTCCCCTTGGTCATCGCACTGTCTTGGGTATTTGACATCACACCTCGAGGCATCGAGCGCACAGATCTCACCGAGACTCCAGCCGATCCAGAGAAGGAAGTCCCCAAAAAACTGCCGCAGTTAGATCAAGCCGTCGCGTGCGTCGCTGTACTACCCTTCGATGCCCTCAGTGCGGATGATCAACACACCGTATTCGCCCAAGGTTTGACCACTGAGATCCATAGTCTTCTCGTCAAACACAATCGTATCCAAGTTTTATCCCGACGCGCTGTTGCGTCGTTAAGTGGCAAAGACCTCGTGGACAAACTTGGTGCTCGCTATCTCCTCACTGGCAACGTGGTGTTTGACAATGATCGTGTTCGAATCATCGCTGAGCTGGACGACGCAGAGCACAACGTACAAATCTGGTCACAGAGATTTGAGCGCTCATTCGAAGATCGCCTCGGTGTTTTCTCTGAAATAGCAGAAGCTGTTGTCACGGCCTTCGGCGTTGAACATTTGCGGACCGAACTCCAGCAAGCCCGGAGTAGCGGTACGAGCACTGAAAACCAGAGCGCCTGGCAGTTGGTCCAGCGCGCCCGCGCATATCTTCTTGAATCAGGTGAAGATGTCTACGATCAAGCACGAACTTGGCTCACAGAGGCTGTCACATTGTCGCCCGACTATGACGCGGCACACGCAACTCTAGCGTTCGCAATTTCTGAGCAATTGCTGAACGGTGCGTCAACTAACATGGAAGAAGACATTGTGCGAGCTCGTGATTCGATAAACACCGCGCTGGCCAGTGCCCCCCATGACCCATACGTACTAAAGATGGCTGGCATGGTGTGGAGTACCATCGGCGAGCCGACTAGATCTTGTGAAGTATTGGAACGCGCGGTTGAGCTCACACCCTTCGAGATCGGCGCATGGGGATATCTTGGCTGGCCTCTGACAGCTCGAGGACGCGCTGAAGACATCGACAACCTGCTCGGAATCCTCCAACGCATTTTGAAGTCTTCACCGGATCATCCCGGAGCACCCCACTGGCACCACCATCGGGCCGTGGCGCTTAGTTGTAGCGGGGACCTCGCGGCCGCTGAAAGTGCAGCTCTGCAGTCCATCGAAGGCGCGCCCAAACTTTCTTGGTCTTGGATGAACCTAGCTAACATACGTGCTCAAACCGGCAACCTGGACGGTGCGCAACAGGCCGCATCAGCCGCTCTCGAAGTGAATACAAACATGACTACCGATCACTATGTGGCGCAAATCCTTCGAATGAATGAGACGCCTGGATACGTAGATGAGCGTACGCGGGGCATCGCTCTTCTGTAAAAGGGTCCTTCACTTGATGCTTGTCAAAAATAGATCAGCAACGGTGTCTTAACCGTCCGCAAGCCTCGTGTTAGGAATGCAGTTGAGAAGATCGGTGCCATACACTCCAGCTGGCGTTTGAAAGCCAGGCTGGATTTGACCCTGTAAAACTCGGCTCGCAATCTCCACTGCGATTGGTGGAGTAACAAGGTAACCATCCGGCAGTCGCAACGTTGAACGCCACACCCTATGGTCGCGGGTCTCAGCCTCAGCAACAATGACCCGTTCCACGCCATTAAGCGCCGTTGCCGAGGGTCCTTCGGGCCACCATCGTGATACGAATGCAGACACTTGACGACCAAGAGTCGTCTGCAACATCTCAGCGCTCCACGCACCGCTCTGTAACGCCACTCGCCGTATTGAGTCTGCTTCGACATATACTTCAACGTTTTTGTATCCGGCGGTTCGAGGTGCGGTTAACACATCCGCCCACGCGACCGCAGAACTACGACTGGGACCTTGACCAAAATCAAAGAATCGTTCCAAGCGACCGACCGGGACAGTGGTCAAGTGTCCGTGTCTTGTTACGGTAGTTTCCCGAGCAGCCAAGTTCACCATGGCTCGCAAAGTGCCTCGCGAGAAATTGCCAATTTGAGAAAATGCTAGTCGTAGACTAGTCGCATCTGGGAGCTGTTGGCTTACGTGCAACGCCAGACAATCAGATGGAGCAACGACAAAACCAGCACCAGGCATCAGCATCACACCTCGCTCCCGTGCCGCTTGGTCATATCTCAGGGCGCGAGCAAAGGACGGTAGTTCTCCCGAGACATCTATATAATGGCTATCGGAGCGCAGACAGGCTTCCAAAACCGGAATACAGGTGTCGTGGAAAGGACCAGATGCATTTAGGACTAGATCGTGTTTGCGAACCAGTTCATCTAACGCATCAGAATCAGCTAAATCAACGGCGTACCATGGCACTTGTAGTCGACCAGCTAAATTTCTTAGTGCACTTTCATCCCTAGCAGCCAACGAGCAGTTTAAGCCCATCTGCACTACTGCTTCCGCTACACGCCTTCCAGTGAAACCTGTGGCCCCGTAGAGTAGAAGACGTACAGCCACGCTATCTCGGATAGATCATACGAGCATTCTTGACCGGTGTCGCCCAAGTGTCCTTGAACGCAAGATTATGCCGTTGTTGCCAAATTTTCCGTTCTTCGTGCCAATCAATTGAATCTTCTCGAATGCAGCATTCGGGAGGCGTAGGGTCGTTTTTCTCGTCCGATGGATTGCCCCAATCCGCCCATCGCTCAGTTAAGATACTGCCAATCACCAACTGCAATTCATCTAACTTTTCAATGGCTTGTTGAGCGCTATCGAATGACACTCGAGTCTTACTCTCGTAGATGTCATCTGAGTTAACTAGTTCCTCAACAGCTTTATACAACTCCTCGACGGTCATTTCTTCGGCTTGGGCAGCTATGCTGGCTATTCGTTCTGCCATACCTGTCTCTCCAGTTGGATCGCTAACCTGCGCGATCTCACTGGCACTTTGCAAATCACTGCGCAACGCCACCCGCATTTCATCGTTCACAGTGTCCGTAAGCCTTTGTCGCGCACCCCAACCTTTGTTGGCCAGATCTCCAAGGGTACGAACAGCACGACTAGATCCAGATTTAACAAAGAAACCCGGAGGTCCTTTGGACGATCTAGTTCGCGGTACTTGCTCCGATCGATCTCGTACCCAAGTTGCATCTTCGTTCGTTCGCCAGCAAAGCTCCTGGCCTAGGTCTTCACGGATAGCTACTCGCATAAAAAAGGGACGCATCGGTTGAAAGCTCTGTACGACTCCGCCATCAGCTGAGTACGTGCACTTTTCCTTCAAACCAAGCGTCTTGGCGATCGGCTGACCTGGGTAACGATAGAGATGCACATGCAGCCGCTCTTTGATTTCTCGCACATCATAGATGTCGGTTATCGCCCAAGTGCTGTGGACAAGAGACTGGTAACAAGCGTGGGAGGAGTCCGTGTCTCGGTACTGTTTCAGATTGATCCAATTAACGGGTTGTTCATTACAAAGAATGCTCGTCGCAAGGGCTCTCGCAGTACAAATCTCTTCTTCATATTTTTCTTTGGTGGCTGTAAGTCGGTGTAGCTCAGCAACGATGTCTTCGCCCCACTGTTCAGCTACAAGCCTCCACCCAACGACATCGTTCCATGGAAGAACGTCATGTTCGTCGATCTTGAGTAGGGTTCGTTTTTCACTCCGCTGCCCCATATTCATAGCAGGAAAAACGTTAGTAGACATACATAACATGTTGCGCGGCTTAACTGGACCGGATGTCTCAGAAAACCAAACATCCGAATCGGATTCTATGTCAGCTTGCACGGCTTCCCGCCCGTTCACCTCCCTGTCTGTGAGGACAGCCCGACTGCTGTTGGCGAATACGAAGGGTGAAACCATAGCAAGGCTATGAAACTCATCATCCTTGAACCACTTAACCGGAATGTTGAACGACACCTGGCGCTCCGCCCACCAGCCGATATCGTTAACTTCTGACCACATTGTGCCTTCTTCGTCGCTGCACAATACTGTCATCAGGTAGGCATATTCACCTAAGACCTCAAACCGATAACCCGATCCTCCATCGTCACCTTCACTTAGGATGTCATTGAGATACCGATCTACAGATTCCTGCATGCACTCTTTATCCGCGAGTAACGGATAGAGTTGCAAAGTCATATCAGGAAAGTGGAATGGACCTGATATTGGTTGCGTAGCAGCACCCCGTGCGGTGTTGTAAGGGATTTCATCCGGCGCCAACTCCGTCGGAAAAAGTTCGCCGAGCATAAGTTCAGGCTCCGGCTCGCTCGCGTTACTTTCTGGCTTTTCCTCTTCCTTTTCTTGTTCTCTTTCTTGTTCTCTTTCTTGTTCCTTTTCAGCTTTTTCATCTCGCCACGTAACGGGCTCGTCTGGAAAACGTGGCGGTACACGCGAACAAAGCACTGAACCCTCACCATAGTGCAGATCAACATCCGTCCAAAACGGTAAGATGGGTTTTAGAACAGCTACCTTAGAGCCGTCTACATCTTCCGTTTCTTTGTAAACCTTCAGGCCAAGGGCTTCTATGATGGGCTGTGAGTCATATCGATGAACGTTTACGGTATAGCCACCGCTCGCATCACCAAGAAGGAGATTGGTATCTCCCAAAAACCCACCGGCGTTTAATGAATCGATTGCCATGGGAGAACTGACTAAAGCTTGATAGCAAGCCGTACGTGGATTGGCAACATCCCTGAATTGCTTGAGGGTGATTTGCTCAATCGACAACGCTTGTTTGTTACCGCCAACACCACCTCGCTGTTCCGTGGGCCACCAGGGCACATCAGGTAGCGACAGTGCTGCTTTCGAAGCGATATCACCAAACATACGCAACATATTGTCAGCGGTACGATTGGTACGATTACCACGCAACCGCAATCCGAGAAGTATATCCAGCGCACTTGTCCCTAGCTGCACAGCTGAGGTACCGAACTGATTTATCGAAGAGAATAAGCCCAAAGGGTTTGCAGTGTTTATCGGTAGCTCTGAAAGCCTCGCAGGCGGTGCTAGGTCGACAGAAACCAAGGGCCGCCCTAGCTGCTGCTCACCAGCATAGGACTTTGGAAAAACCTTTACGCTCATGGTAAACAATCTGGTCGCTGCACGGGGGTCACTAACCCAAGCTGGCACATCTGGCGTGATTTCACCTAATACCTTGGGCCACCCGTATACTTCGCGTCCGGTTCTTTGTGACATCGCATCGTCAACAAAGATGAAGGGTGATACGCACGCCCAATCCTTAAACACCAGTTTGCCGTTTTCCTCACGCCAACGTTGTAGCGGCACCATGAAGAGCATTTCGTGCTGAGCAACCCAACCCATATTCTGCATCCCGATGGACTCAGGTGACATGGACCCATAGTCCAGTGCTAGGAAGTAGACATAGGGTAGTGTCGGCCGGAAGTGCGCTATCGTCGGCGGAATATCCATGTTGAGATAGCGATCGCAAAACGCATTCAGCGCCGCCATATCAGCTCGGAGTGGGAACGCGCGGCACGTCACATTGCGCATACCAAACGGGGGTACCGCTGGCAATGAAGCTGAGCTAAAACGCTCAGATGGATCCGTATATGGTAGTTGTACTTTGTTCAACTTGTCCTCTGAAATACCCAAGTCACAATTTCTTTTAGAAAATCTCGATCTCTGGAAACCGGCAGCTGGCCGAATGTTTGCGCCCATTCAGCCAATGCGGCGCCTGCCAAACCATGGGCTACACCCCTAGCGTGGGTTAGTGAGCCATAGGTCTCCATCAGACTTCTGACCCAAGTGACGTGATCATCATCACGCTCTTCCCTGGGCAACGCCATGATCTCAATCAACGCTCGACGCTCTTCCTCACTGCAGCTGCGACAAACATGCAGCAACATGAGGGTGCGTTTGCCTTCATAGATATCGCCATTTATTTCCTTACCATAGCGATCGTCCGCCTCCAAGTTCATGAGGTCATCCTGGATTTGGAACGCTGCGCCGAAAAGAAACCCGTAGCGGATCAGTGGCTCAAAATCGGTATTGTCGCGCGTACCAATGATGGCGCCGACAAGAACTGGGAAGATCGTCGCCAACCAACATGTCTTCTTGAGCACCATCTCAAGATAGTCTTCGTCTTGTAAATCCAATCTCTGATCTCGGATCCAGCCTAGCTCCATGGCCTGACCTTCAGCTGAGGCCATAGCCATGTGTTGCGATTGCTCCATGATCGACGATGCCAAGCGGGGACCGATAATATCGACGTTGTCTATGAGCGGGCGCAAACTCAGCATAGCCAGCGTGTCACCGGCATTGATAGCCAATGGAATGCCATGCAGTTCATGCAACGTAGGGATTCCTCGTCGTTCCTCACTGCCATCCTGAATATCGTCATGAATCAACAACGCGTTATGCAGCAGCTCAATCGCTGCCGCAGAACCCAACGCATCCTCGATACTGGCACCGTACGCGCGAGCTGTGGCAATGCATAATCCGGGACGCATCATTTTGCCACCGCGACGTGGGTAATCCACGAGCGGGTCGCGAAAGTAAGGTTGCCAACCTTCATCGGGTAAATACGATTCCACCCGTTCTCGCGTCATCGCACCGTATTCTCTGAGTAGATCCGGCACCATCGCGGACATGCTAAACCCCAATCCGCAAACAGAGGGTGCCGATGGGCTCATTGCTCTGGGCTTCGACAATGACGCCGGAGTATGTCCCGTGCCCAGCTGTATTAGGCACATCAATCTGTAAGGTCAGTCCTCGCCCAACTTCACGGACAAATTCAACTGACTGTATTGGATCTGAACCTACCGGGCCATGAAGTGCCACAACCGCGAGCTCCCCTCCCGGATCTTTAGGGAGGGACACAATCGATTCCACGGGTTGCGATGTTCGTAACTTAACGACCACCGCTGCGCCAGAAGGAGCACCGGACGAGTGGTTCATTTGGTTGGTCTGGCTATTAGACTCAGGTACTGCAGCATGTGGCGCATTGCGAACAAGCTTCTCAACGGCATCGATTGTGACCGAACCCAGATCACGATACGCGTTCAACATCCGATTCGCGAGATTTGACCATTCGTCGCTACTCGGTGCTGTCTCCTTGGGACGTGACCACTGCGAGGCAAGATTTTTTGCCTTCGCAATCTGATCATCAATAACTCGATAGCCGAGCGCAATGCCGTAATCTAAGTTTTCTGCCTGTGGTGCTTTCTCATGTTGGGCATCTGCAGGGGCTTTGGGGGTTGCTTGATGTGCTGCAGTCGGCTGGTCTGTGGAACGTGCCGCCTCGCCGTTGTCGCGACGCCGAAACGGTACATGATTGCGCACGGGAGCTGATCGGACAGGATCAACTCGATGCAGCCTGTCCTGCGATTCTTGTTTACTCGGACTGTCAGGCGCAGTTTCAGAGATAGTCATAGCCGACGATATCCTCTAACGGTGGCGAATGAGAAATTGCGTGTGCGGCTAGTCGTCCTGACATAACAGCTGCCTCAACACATCCCTCATTAAATCCGCAATCCGTCCAATCACCTGCGACCGTCATGTTGTCGTAAGTATTGTCTAGCGGTGAAATACGATACGCCAAACTACCAGGCAACGCCAATACATAGCGATCCGTCGGATTAAGATTGGCGCGCCAATACTGTGTGTTGAAACGCTTTTTACCTTTCATACGAGCGTCGTCCTCAGGGTCGGGACACTGCAACATTGACCAACAAAATTTTTGCGTTGCTGCCGCAGGCCAAAGTGCTTTGATGTCCTTGTTCAGATGCCTACGCGCATTCTTCCGGACTTCGGCTTCTCGCTGGCGCTGATAGTTTCGATCGAGCACGTAATCTTCTTTCGGATCTGCGAGAACGCCACAAAAGTACGCGATGGACCGAGGTGACTCCGGCCACGCCTCAACATCCGCGAGATAGGACATGTCGGCCCAAGTATCAAATGGCTTTTTGAAAGCTGACAATGTGATCGGCGGCTCAAACCAGCCCAAATCAACCATGTCCTCTTTCATCCAAATCTGGCACGCCTGAGTGGCGACGGTCTTCACCTTGTCCACCATCATGCGCCACCTAGGATCGCGTTCGATTATCTCGCTGCAAACTGAAGGGACAGCCCCAACGCTGAGCCCCAACACAAGAAAGTCAAAGTCTTTGGAGACGTCGAGCGAAATCGATTCCACAGCATGCGAGTCCCACACTGCTTCCGGATCCCAATCCGAGTCGCGCAACTTTTGGCCATCCTCAAGCTGCTCGAACAAAGGCGCTGCCGGCCACGCCTCTACTCCACCCACATCAATAAGTGGCTGATATGGTTTGCCATCTTGGGTTTTTGCCTGCACATCGAATTCGAGCGTCTGCACAAAAGGCTTCTCACCCGGAAGTAGATCTTCTGATTGCGCCATTCCCACGTTGGTTAGCTTGTGAAAATATTTGAACGAGACGCCCCGTTTCTGTAAAAGTTCGTACAACGGTGCAAACACCAAGTCCCCCATGGAGCCACGCATCTTCCAGAACAATGCCCCTCGGTAGGTAAAGAACATTCTTATGCTCCCACGGACAGCTTGCCCTGCAGCCAAGCTTGGCTTGTTTGGGTCACCATCTTCGTAGGCCAACGCAAGATCATACAAACCGCGGATAAATCCGCATTCGAGGGCGCGGTCCGAAGCTCCGTTCTCTTTCAACCACGCACGACACTCATAGTCATTTAGCGCGTCTAATCCTTTGGGATTAACGAGGATCCCTTCGCGGACGACACCAACCAGAATCGCAAGCGCTAAATCCATAATTTCCCAACGTCGAGCTAGCTGTGGATCTGATGCCACAGTTTTTTCCAGAAGCGTGCGAGCACTACTCGAGATCGTCTCAACAAACTTGAGCACGACGTTACTTTGGTAGCTGGGTAGTGATCTCATAACGACGCCGAGAATTCCCAGCGCCTCGCTTACCGCCGCAGTGCTGGAGAGCACACCGAGCGACACCATGCGCAACATTCCAGCAGCAGCAGCAGATGCTGCACTCATCTCTTGATTGGGAGGTGTTGGTTGATGACGCGCTCGATCAAGCCCAACAATCAAGGTTTGCAATAGATCGACGCCACGGAAAATCGCATAAGAGAGTGTTAATGGGTCGTTTGAAGTAAGCGGATCTCCGGGCGATCCTTCCCCCGGAGGAAATAGCGCCGTCCAAGCGCTCCAACTTTCATTTTCGTCCGTTGGTATGTTATCCCGCTCAGCCACACCCACGTGCGAATCTGGGAAAAATACGTCCGTCCAATCACTATACGGGTGCTTGTTTGAATCTCGGTTCAAGGCTTCATAGCACTCGCGCACCATGGCAAAGGCGTTTTCATAGAAACCCAGCCATATGTGTAGCCCATGCTCTTCGATCCGTTGAGCTGGTCCACGGCCTGACGCGGCTTTACCACCTAAACGCCAACCCATCTGATAAACCGTCACGTGGTAGCGGCCGTTGTGTTCAGGTTTGGACAACTCATAGGCAGTTGCAATGGACGCGCATCCACCACCAACAACCGCTACTTCAATTGGCCTGCTAGAATCCAACTCTGTACACCTCTACTCGTCTTAAGCGAGCACCCAGAATGGCCACATCATAACCTCGTTTGCGGCCGCCACATCGAACCCTTACATGTTCATCACAAACTAAGGAACGCAGCTTATTGCGTCTAGCTCTTGTATTTCCCACATACTGGGGAGGCGGAAAGATCATATTGCTAACCATGTCCCACGGGCAGCAGCAAACAACGTATCGCCAACACTCTGAGTTGTCAGAATTTCATCAAGCATACGCTGTGTGTCGCTCGGGCTGACCGAAATCGGCACCATGAGTCCTGTGTGGCGAACACGACAGCGCACACTGCTACTGCCATTGTGGTGGATGTCGATAACTATCTCGTCTATCACTGAACTGGCAACCCCACCGAAAGCGTCTAGCATGTCTCTGGCGAATCGGGCAATGACACCACCCTTTTGCAGATTTCCCGACCCAGTGACGCCAGCAATTTCGACGAGTTTTGACAGCGAGTGTAATTCAATTACGCCGCGACACATCTTCACCTGGACCCTTGTCTGGGTCTCTAAAACTTGCAGTGAGATATTTACTAAGGGTGCCTGCCTAAAACAAACACGCAAGGGACCCCATTCCCAAACGGCTCCTTCAACGATTGCCAGCGTTAAATCTATCGGTCGTAGGGGGCATTCGCTTGTTAGTGTCGTAGTGACCGATCGTAGAGCTTGGTCGATAAAACCGTGCGGCAGACGCACTAGCATTTGCCTTAGCGGTATCAGGCTTCTAGCACCTTGGCGACGGCGTCTAACCTGTACGCCCTTAAGTTCTAACTCCCAACCACGATCAACGCGACAGAGTTCAATAACACCATCGACAACTCGCAGCGTTTCATGTTCGGTCTTGATGACCACTTTGTCAGCGCCCGCTGGCTCTATGCGGATCTTATCGCCGTCTACCTTCAGGCGACATTTGACCAACAACCGAGCCACTCCCAGCCACTTTAACGCAACAAGTTCGGGCGCCGCGTAAGCATCTGCCAAACCTGCAAAGTCGAACGCCACCTCAAGCCTGAGCACCCCACCGTCGCCAGTACTGTTGAAGTAACAGCTTATAACTTGCGCGCAGCCGATCATCCCCGGCGAAGCAAAAGCTTGGCCGAAGGAGCGTTGGCGGCTATTGGCTTGATCAAGCACCGTGACACACGCTGTCTCAAAGTCGAGGCGTGCTTCTGCTGCATCCTCCGCTAGTGACTCGTACTCGGCGAGCGCTCTAGCTCCGTCCCCTGCCAGGCAGCCTTGCACACAGTTGCCCGCAAATTGACCCCATAACAAGCCGTATTGAGCACCTAGCGCAAACAATGGCGAGCCACGTACCGCGGCATCGCCAGCAAATAGAATATTCGTCCCGCTGTGGAAGTACTCCGCCCGATCAAGGCGATACGATCCACGCATCGGCGGTTCGACCAAATCTGTGTCTACGCCATGTTCGCGCGCTATTTGGTAGGCTGACTTCGCACGGTTCGTACCGTCGTTTGTAACATTGGAACGGACATCTACCGTGAGTATGCGCCCGTTATCCCCAATGCCAGTCCATCCTTCTGGAGTGACAAAACCATGCCCCCAAACCTGTCCTGACATCGACAGCCCGCGCGCACGCGGCCAACGAGATTGTGTTGTAAACACCGCTACATCCAAATGCTCCTCGCCAACAACCTGTCTGGTCACGCCGAGTCGAGATACCAACGAGCGATGCCCACCCCCATCTGCAATCACCAACATTCGGGGCCGGAGTACTTCGTCCCCGACTGTTACTTCCACACACCTATTTTTGCTGCAAACGCTGGTGGCTTCGCTATCAAAAAGAACAGCTGCATTGGAGTAGTCATCGAGTGATTTCTTGAGTGCCCGTTCGAGCTCACAAATCGAAGGCTGCGCTGCCCAATCACGGCACAGAATCAATTCGGTCGCACTAAGCTCAACTCCCCTGTTGTGATCTCTATCGCCATATCGCATGAGAAGTTCGGGGGCGTCAATCCCCCAGTCGATACACATTTGGTCAAGTAGCGGAAAGGAACTCGTTGCAACGCCGTAGGATTGTAAGAAGCCAAGACATGAAGCGTCCAGGACGATACCTCGCTGACGCGTACCCCAAACTTGGTTACGCAACTTCGCCGATTCTTCTAACAGTTCATGCGCTGGCTGAGCGGTAGCTAGCGTCTGGTTCGCCTTAGTGAGCAACTCCGCACTGCGATCCAATAAGCCTTTGCCATCAGAACCATCTGGATCTGCTCGACGTTCCAAAACGATCACACTGAGACCTTGTTTCGCACAGGCTAATGCAGTCATTAGCCCGCACACACCTGCACCAGCAACAACTACGTCAGCCATTTTTTCCCAGACACAAATTGTCAAATATATTGATCACAATACGTTTGTACCTGCCGAGGCAGAAATGTGCAATGCGGGAAATTAGTGGACTATCGAGGGGATTAAGTGAGTAGCGCTTTAGCCTCAGTCTCGTAACAGCCTATCCGCATCCTGACTGGCGTCCGACAGCAAATTGAGATCCGCCTTAATCTGTAGGATTTGCGGATAAAGGAACATCTCCTTGTGCATCTTCGCCTGCGCAATGGCTTGGTCTACTGATTGGTTAGCTTGGGTTAGCTCTTGAACATCTCGACAGCTACGAGCATGGAGTGCGCGTAGCAAAGGTTCAACCAAGACTGCTCCGGTAGCGACATAACCCTCAACGTTGTGGCCGATTATGGCCGTCTGGTCACTAGACTCTGTCAGCGTCTGTTGCGCACAGCCGTGCAAAACGGCGCTAAACCGCTCCCAGAGTGCCAACGAATATTTCGAACCCAACGTCATCGCCGTATAGGCATGTTGGGAGGCAAGTGGGAAGTTCCGACGGAGTGTTTCAAACACAGCCGCCCAAGTATTTGCATACGCATTGTCAAATGGTGATCCCGCAGCTTGCGCCGAGGACAACAACTCTTCTTTGTACCCGGCGCCAACATCAGTGTCACCCATCAGCCAGGCAACAACACAGGCTAATGCTAGTGCCGACATAGCCGGATCTTGTTCAGTCACATAGGTCAAAGACGAGCCGAGATTATCCTTATAGATCGCGATGGCTTTTTCCAGGGATACCCGACCTGCCGCCAGCTCCCCAGTGTAGGCCTGTACGTGGCCTAAGGCGTTGTACGCATCAATTAGAAAGGCAGGATCATCTAGTGCCTCTGCGATCGTCAAACACTCGTCGGTCACCTGGCGAGCAAGTTCAAAGTCTGCACGAACAATATAATAGGTCCCGAGCCGACGTAGTGCAGAAAATTTGTCTCGATCTCCTAATTTTTGTGAAAGCTCTAGCTCTCGCTGGAAAGCAGTTTCAACTTCGCCAGCTGCATAGCCACGGGATCGAGAAATCGCATTCCCGAGCATGCCTTGCAGCTCGATCTCGAGCACCACGCTGATCTCACCTTCTCCGAGTTGCGGAATCAGGTCCACTGCAGTTCTGAAATGATCGATCGCTTCAGGGTAGGCTGCAATGCCAGTTGCTTGCATGCCCGCGCGCTGCCACATAACCACCGCTTTACGGATCTGATTGCTCTGAGTGAGGTGGTGCGCAACCAACTCAGGCTGTCGGTTCAATATCTCTATGAAGTTATTTTCGAGCTCCGCGGCGACACGCGCGTGCAACTCTCGCCGCTTCTCGTTCAACAAGCTTTCATAGGCGGCATCACGTAAGAGAGCGTGTTTGAATCTAAAGGTAGAGCCTGTGCTTTCTCTGGCCTCGTTCACCTCGAGGACATCTGCGTCGACTAACTTGTCGAGAGATAATTCGAGAGGCGTTCCCACTGGAACGATCATCGCCAACAATTCACGGGAAAATTCCCTACCAAGCACAGAACCTATTTGCGCGACTTCCTTCGCGTCTGCCAACAAATCAAGGCGTTCCATCAACGAATCTTGTAGTGTGTTTGGAACGCGGAGCGAATCTAACGAAACCAAGACACTTTTCGTTAGCTCTTCGACAAACAGCGGAACTTTGTCCGCCTTTTGGATGATTTGGTCCGTAATGTCATCATCCAGCACCCCGGGACCGGCGAGTTGATCGACAATCTGCATACATGCTTCGTTGTCCAATCGTGTTAGCTCAATCTCGGTTGCATAGGACAGTTCACGCCAGGGTACCGACGCAAGTGGTCGAGCCGTTGTCAAAATGACGATTGGTAAATTTTCAATCTGCTGCGCAACTCGATGGATCAAGTCTAGCGTGGTGGCATCGCACCAATGTAAGTCTTCCACCAGAACAAGCAACGGTTTGGCCGTTGCCATCTTTAAAATCTGATTCTCGATTGCTTTGAGTGTCTGCTCCATCTGTTGGTCGGCATTGTCAGGCGCCATTTCGTATCTTTCGCCAAACAACAAAGACAACAACGCAGCGACGTAGCGCAGGCTTCCTTGCCCTGCGTTCTCCAGAAATTCTTCGAGCTTAGCCATCTTTTCATCAACGGTGTCGCCGTTGGCAAAACCGGATTCAAATTCCACTCGACTACTGACGGGGTATAGGGCGGTGTTGTTAAAGTGTGGTGAGCAGTTGAACTGAGCGATTTGCAAATTGCGATTGCCTAACCGTTGCTCAACCTCATACGTTAACCGCGACTTTCCCATGCCCGGTTCGGCTGTCACGGTAACTATTTGTCCGCGGCCTTCTAGTGCCGACTCGCATAGCTCGATAACGCCTTCCAGTTCATCTTGCCTGCCGTAGAAGGCGCCAGATTGTGATCGCTGGGATTCAAAACGACTGACCCCTTTCCGCTCACTCCTGACTTGCCACGCGGGCACTGGGTGCTCGAAACCCTTTAGTACCTGGTCACCGAGTTCTATATATTCGAACAACTCGCCGACTAAATCGTGTGTAGCCTGGGAGATGACAACCCCATCCGCAGGGGCAATAGACTGCATACGAGCAGCGAGGTTAGGGGTCTGACCAACTACTGATCGCTCTTGCGCACTACCAACGCCAACGATGTCACCAACAACAACGTCACCTGTCGCGATGCCAACCCGCAAAGAGACCTCTTCGGTGCCAGCGGTCTCTATCAGTTCCAAAGCACAACGGACTGCTCGTTCTGCATCATCCTCATGAGCACTGGGATATCCGTAATAGGCAAGCACGCCATCACCCATGTAGCGAGCTACAAAGCCGCCATGTTGATCGACTAACCGACTCACGTCGTCTTCGAATCCACGCATGATATTGCGTAAGTCCTCTGGATCCATACGCGTGGACATTTCTGTTGATCCCACAACGTCGCAAAACAAAACTGTCAAATGCCGACGCTCAGCGCCTACGCGTGCAGCCATAGATGCACCGCACTGTGCACAAAACCTATGAGAATCTGAGTTGTCTGCCTGGCAGGCTGGACACTGCACCTAGCCGCTCCCTAGAAAAGACCTATGGCGATTATTCTACATGGTCGACAATGCAACGAAAGGTAACTTCGAAGCCAACGCCGCATTTCGTCGCAAACACGAATCGTCATCAAAACCAGGACTAAACATCAAAAAATAACAGTGAATCCGTGGGTTTCGCGAAGTACATCACGGTCTCATTCTCGTGAAACGATATTCTCCAGCCCGAAATTTGAGTGGGTAGAGAAGTAACATGAACATCAAACTAGCGCTCGTCATTGCATTGACGATAACCAGCTCTTTAAACTGCTACGCAGAAGATAGCCGTCCAACACAGACCGCTGACGCCGATAAGTTGGCTGAGATTGTTGTTACAGCCGAGAAAACTAATCCAACTGACAGCGAACAGGTGCCTCAGCTAGCGACCGCCGAAGTTCAATCCCTCATTCTGGAAGAACTCTCCATCAGGCTACGCAGCGCTGAGCAAGACATCGCTTGGCTTGATATCTAGCAACCGCGCGGACTTTCTTTCACTCGATTGAAGTTAGTCCGGCAGCCCAAGCACTCGCTTGGCGACGATATTTCGTTGCACTTCGGAAGATCCACCAGCAATTAGAAAGCCTTTGCTCAGCAACCAACTCCGCGTGGTTTTAAGTTCTTCTTTCGTAAATACGTTACCAGACCAGCCGAGACCCTGAGTACCAGCCATAGCAGTGATCGCATCCAGACGACGGCTCTCTAGCTCGCTAGACAAAAACTTGAAAGTCGAAGTTGCGAAAGTCGGTGTGCCGGAGCTCATGGCTTCTTGCTTAGCTCGCCGTTTCGTTAGCTGAAATGCTGCATCATCCATCTCGATGCATAAGACATTGTTCCGAGCCGCAAAGTCATCTGCGGCATATTTTTTTAGTGCTGCTGGGAGGTTGCCGCCGCGTGGCAAGAATTCGCCCCGCGAAACCGAAGCTCGCTCAAATTGCAGGAGTCGCTTAGCAATCGTCCAGCCGCCATTGAGGTCTCCAAGCAAATCGTTTTTTGCGGCTTTAGCATCGTCAAAAAAGGCTTCGCAAAACTCAGAGCCGCCATTAATTAGGTCGATTGTTCGCACAGTGATACCCGGCGCGTCGAGCGGAAAAAGTAGGAAACTGATGCCTTCTTGATTTGGCACACTCTGATCAGTACGCACCAGACAAAATATCCAATCCGCCTTATAAGCACCCGAAGTCCAGATTTTCGAACCATTGATGAGATAGAAATCGCCATGATCATCTGCGCGCGTAGACAGAGACGCGAGATCCGACCCAGCTCCAGGCTCTGAGTAGCCTTGGCACCAACAAACTTCACCACGAGCAATTTTCGGTAGATGTCTTTTTTGTTGATCATCGGTGCCGAACTCCATGATAGTGGGTCCGAGCATAGCAATACCTAAACCAAATAAGGGCAGCGGCGCTCCAACCACTTCCATTGCGCTTCGAAAAGACGCGGCCTCATCGGAATTCAAACCGGCACCACCATGTTCCTTAGACCATTCTGGCACCGTCAGGCCCCGCTCAACACAAGCATCGAACCACGATTCAAATTCAGGGCTCGGCATCTTGTGCTTACTACCACCTGAGTAGCTAAGTCGCTTTCCTCTTATCGAAGAGGGACAATGCCGTTCAATCCACGCAACAAAATCTTCCACTCGCTGGGTCGCTCCTCTCCCGGGGTCAAACACTATTCAGCATGATCTCTAGTTCATGCGATCATCGTAGAACATGCAAAAAGTGCAGGTGTTTTTCATACTGCTCTAGAATGTCATGCAGAACTTGGCTCTGAGTCCAGCCCATGACGTCGTAGTCTTGGCTGCCTTCATTAAGCTGCACTTCCGCGCGAAAATAGCCATCCTCGGCATGACTCGAGTCTCCGCGTATCGCATCCGCAGGTAAACTATGCAGCCTACCTGCGACGGAGTATTGAAAGTCGATCTCGTCGCCATGAAAAACACTCAGTTTTGCGATCGTTGGGGATTCGACTTCGAGACGAGCATCAAGACCCTGTTTTTGTAGCTCTTCTCTGAATTGTTCCATCGCACTAACAACAGTACTCTCTATGAAGTTCCTAACGTCCTCCTGGGAAGGGTGATGCAACAAGTTACGCAACCTCAACTTCCAATCTGTCGACTGCGAACCGCCGGTTGGACCCACGTTAGTTAGCAGCAGGGTTTGCCGTTTAGCATGGTCAATACCGAGCGCTCGAACAAAACCCCAAATTGATACCAGAATTACCAATGAAAAGGGTAACGCACTGGCAATCGCAGCCGTCTGCAACGCAGGCAAACCCCCGGCGAGTAACAACAACAAAGCTGACGCGCCTATCATCGCCATCCAAAATATTCTTCGAGGCAAAGGCGTATCGTCCCGACCATTCGACGAGAGCATGTTTAAAACCATCGCCCCTGAATCCGCCGAGGTTATGAAAAATACAAACACCATCGCGATCGCGACGATGGATAGCACTGAGGAACCCGGGAAGTTCTCTAGAAACTTGAACAGCGCCACAGACTCATCCATCTGCACAGCAGTCGCAAGTTCGACCACCCCTTGATCGAGGATGAGCGCGATCGCAGAATTCCCAAACACGGTCATCCACAGCAGCGTGAAAAGCGTCGGCGCGGCCAATGCACCAAAGACGAACTCGCGCAACGTACGACCTCGCGATATCCGCGCAATGAACAATCCGACAAACGGTGCCCAACTTATCCACCAACCCCAATAGAAAATCGTCCAACCTCCGAGCCAGTCCGTTGGCTCGTATGCGTACAAATTGAACGTTTTGCCAATAATGTCGCCAATATAGTTGCCGGTGTTTTGCATAAACATCTGCAACAAATACACGGTCGGGCCAATGATCAATACTCCAATGAGAAGCGCTACCGCTAAAAAGATGTTGATCTCAGAGAGCCGCTTTATCCCCGCATCCAAACCCAGCACAACCGAGACAGTTGCCAAACCAGTAGTCAGTACAATCAAGCCAACTTGGACCGCCACGGACTTCGGCACGTCAAAAAGGAAATTGAGACCCGAGTTAATTTGTTCAACACCAAAACCGAGAGACGTCGCGACGCCAAAGGTCGTGCTCAAAATGGCAAACACGTCTACCGCCGTACCGATAGGACCGTAGATACGATCGCCTATCAACGGATAGAGCGCCGAACGCATCGTAAGCGGCAAGTCATGGCGGAAGGCAAAGTAGGCAAGTATCACAGCGACAATCGCGTAGGTTGCCCACGCGTGCAAACCCCAATGGAAGAACGTGAGATTCATCGCTTCTTTGGCCGCTGCGATTGTGCCGCCGTCGCCATGAGGCGGAGCAAGAAAGTGATTAACAGGTTCCGCCACACCGAAGAACATCAAGCCAATCCCCATACCGGCAGCAAACAGCATCGCAAACCATGAGAGCAGCGAATACTCAGGCTGAGCGTGATCTGGACCGAGTTTAATCTCACCGAAGCGCGTTAATGCAACGACGACAGCGCTGACGAGAATGACCGCTACGACGAGGACGTAATACCAGCTAGCGTTGGCGACGATCCCACTTTGGATGCTCTCGAACATGCCGCCCACAGTTTCCGGCGCAAGCGCAGCCCCGCCAAGAACTAGTACTAGGCAGACTACAGAACCATAAAAAACAGGCGGATTTAGGGGCGCGGAATTCGAGGTATCAGACTTCGCCTCAGACACTACTACTCTCCTAACGCTATTTTTAACGGATCGAGCCAGGGCTTAAAATGCCGCCATTGCTCCAGACTATCAGTGAATATAGGCTGGCGAACTTGTTCAGAACTCGGAGTCCGAATATTTCTTTCGGTCTCAAAAAAATTGAGACAAGCCTCCTCAAAGTCCAAACCAACAAAATCTAAAATTCGACGCACTTCACCTTCGAGGTCTACTACGACATCTTCGTGCTGCACCCGCAATACGAAACCTGGCAGAACATCATCCCAATGGGACATTAGGTCGACATAGTCACTGTAGTATCGACCAACGTCAGTAAGGTCGTAGCTGAATTCCTGCCCCTCAGCAAATAGTTGCTTGTAGCCACTGAAGCAACACGCCATGGGCTCCCTTCGCGCATCAATAACTTTTGGGTTCGGTAAGATCATTTTGATCAAACCTATGTGGCGAAAATTGTTTGGCATCTTGTCGATGAAGAAAGGCGCTCCAGCACGATGAATTTTCGTTTCTTCTATATACGCTCGACCGAATTCAGCGCACTCGTCGGCAGTCAACTCCGGCAGCACCGCCGGGTAGCCACTACCTGATCGACGCCGCAAACGTTGTGACAGTGATAAAACGTTCGGCAGCTCTAGAGTCCCATCAACCTGGCTATGGGACGACAAAATTTGTTCTAACAAGGTCGAACCGGATCTGGGTAGCCCCAGGATAAAAATTGGATCCAGGACATCCGCGCCAGAGGTGGCATGGTCTGCAAAAAACCTGGTATCACAGACCGCCTTAGTCTCCGCCATTTCTTCTTGCATGCGATCTGGGTCATAACGACTTTGAGCTTTTTTCAGACGATTGCCCTGCTCATAGTAGGCAAATGCTGTTTCGTACTCAGCCTGGTCTTCATACGCCTTTGCTAACGCGAAGTTTAGATAGACGCGATCCATAAACCCTAGATTACCGTCGGCCTCTACCGTCTGCATGTGACTAACTTCGGCGTCGTCGAAACGATAGACCTTCAGGTTTGCGAGAGAGTAATAGCTCTCTCCGTGTGCAGGATGTTCAGCAATCGCAGCGCGATACTTCTTGACCGCCTCTTCTGTGCGACCAGCCGTCTTAAGTGCATGACCGTACGTGACGAGCGTACGCGCATCTCCGGGCACATGTACAAGCACCTGATCTAACAGTGACATCGCAACGTCATAAGCCCCCGTCTGCATATGTTCTATCGCGCAAAGCGACTTTACTTGAGGGTTTTCTGGATAGGCGGACAACAGCTTCTGTGCTTGTTCTAGGGCTGCTTGAAATTTTTGCCGCTTACGGAGAATCTGCACGTACTCCATTCGCACCTGCAAGTCTGCGGGGGCAAAAGTCGCAGCACTTTCCAACAAGAACTCAGCGTCATGCAAGATCCCCAACCGAGTCGCGATATCCGCGAGGAGCCGTATGCCTTCTACATTCTCGGGGTGCTGTTGGAGAAAATTTCGACACAACGTTTCGGCTTTAAGGAGTTTGTTTTGCGCAAGTAGATCCATCGCCGCCACTAGCGGCTGAGGAGTTTTCAACAAGTTGTCCAACTGAACCTGCAACGCTATCGCTTGTCGATCACGACGCATGCCTTGCAACAGCGTAATACTCTCGCGCATGCTCGATGCCAATGCGGGGTTTAAGGCTATGGCTCGGCCATACGCTTCTATTGCCTGAGGTGGATTACCCAGGTCCCTATATACATGGCCTTCTTCTTGGTGCGCGCGACTATGTGAAGGTGCTAAAACTTTGAGACGTTCAAGTGTTTCGAGCGAATTGTCGTAGAGTCGAGCATAGCGACATGCGACGGCTTGGAGATACAGCGCTTCGAGGTCATGGGGATCTTCGTTGAGAAGATCCGCGAGCTGACTCAAGGCGAGCGGAAGCTCGCCTTTCGCAAGTATGCCTTTGATCTTTGCAAGATCAGGCACTGCGGCTAGAAATCGTAGGAGAAACGCAACCCAATCGTCTGCGGACGCGCATACGACACACGCTCTCGATCAAAGACAAAACTACGAGACAATTCCGCTTCTTCATCGAAGAGGTTTTCCACGAAAAGTTCTGCAGACCACTCATCGGAGGAAACGCCGACTGTTATGCCAGTCAAAACCCAACTGTCAGATTCCGAGTTGTTGATTACTATCACATCACTCTGTGCAGTTGATGAATAGGACACATGAGGCATCACATGGAAAAGCATTCCTGAATCCGAAGACCATTGGTACCGAGCCCGGAGGTTGCCTTGGAAGCTAGGTGCGAACGCCAACTCATCACCCTTACGCACATCATTTGTCGGTGTAAGAACTTTCGTAATCTCAGTATCTAAAATCGAAACTGCGCCAGAAACAGTCAAATTGTCAGTCGCGTTCCAAATGAAATCCCCTTCCATGCCAAGGATTTCCGCGTCTGCCGCGTTGTCGGAGAAAAACAAGTTAACGATGCTCGGGTCGAAAATCGTCGTTTGTAGATTCTCAACTTCCACATAGAAGACACTACCATTGAATCGCAACGTGCCATCCAGTAGGTCAAGTTTCCATCCTGCTTCGTAGTTAACAACATCATCAGTATCCAACGCGAACGGGACGGTGTAACCGTTAGGACCAGCAGCACCGCCAGGACGATTCAATAATCCAGGCCGAAACCCCTCTGACCAGGTAGCGTAAATCAAGGCATTGTCAGTTGGCGTCCAGCTCGCTGTAAATTTTCCAATTACGCCATCGGTTTCCGCCGCATCTGGTGCGCGGAGAGCACCCACGACGGGGGCAGGCGTTGCCGGATCATTTATATCAGCGGTTGTGTAAGTAATATGGTTGGCAGGATCGCAGCTGTTGCGGAAGGTGAATTGACCGTCGCCGTTGTAAAGATCGCTAATATCGGTACCAAAAGCGTTCACGTCTGCTGCCGCACCGGAGTTACAGAACGAACTGTTCGCGCTGCCATCAAAGTCCACCTCGATGTCATACCAACGTAAGCCCGCGGTTATTGACCACGTTTCACTCAAATCCCAAGAAACTTCGCCAAAAGCCGCTTTTTGTTCATCGGTTCTTCTGACGTCATTACGAAAGATAACATCAGCGGGAAACGGTCCAGCGTCTGACCGGTAACCTGTGGTGAATGGAAAATTAGGTGCAAACGCACCGAAGGGTGCAGACACCGCAGCGCCGGGATAGGTAAAGTCATTGCGCTCAGTGAGCTCAAGATCGCTGTAGAAAAGCCCACCCGTGAAACGCACCGCATGCTCGGCAGGAGTCGTGACACGAAACTCATGGGACCAAACTTCGGTTTCAGTAGTTGAATCCACAAACAAATTGGGTGCTTGGCAGACGCCGCTAGGTGCTGCTGCTCCCGGATAACTCACTGATCCATCACAGATGTAATACGGTAAATACTGACCAACGAACAAATAGTCGGTGTAATCTACAATTTGATCGGTCTCGCGATCTGTAAAAGCACCCGCATACAAGACATTCAACGCACCAACTCTACCTTCGATCGTCAGGCTTGAATTCGTAAACTCGTCCTCTACTTCGTCAGCGCCGAATCGCTCAATTTCCATATCCCCAAGTTCTGGGTCGGCAAAAAAGACGCCGTCTACATCCAACGACTGTTGCATAACAGACGCGTTAACGCTCCAGTCTTCATCGATGTCCCAGACCGCGCTTAGACGGCCACCTTGGTATTTCGCCTCATTCGAATCGCTATCTCGACGGGCATTAGCCTGCAGTAACGTAACACCACTTAGATCGGCACCCGCTTGGATTCCAGCCCTGCCCGCAGAAACGGGCTCACCATTTGCGCGCACCGCCCCAGCAGATCGAAATCGAGCGCTTTCGCTAACGTCTCGAGTCCCAGCAACCTGATCGATGTAGCCACCTTGAGTGTCGGTGTAAGCGACTCCCCGAATTGCAAAATTATCAGCCAGCGACAAATTCAAAACCGCTTCCAACTTGCTGCTTGGGTCGCCATCTTTTGTAACCGAGGTACCGAGGTCGATACTCCCATATGTCTCAGACGGATCGGGTTTGTTGGTTATCAGTCGAACATTACCTGCTTGAGAACTCGAGCCGAAAAGCGTGCCCTGTGGACCGGACAGTACCTCGATACGATTTAGATCCGCGGCATACACATCTAAGTTACGCCCTGGCTGTGACAGCGGCTGTTCATCAAGATAGAAAGCGACATTTGGAGCAAGCCCAGCGACACCGGCTGTAGTCAAATTTGGTGTAGTCGAGGCCAAGCCGCGAATATAAATCGTATTCTGACCTGGGCCGGATCCACCAGCAGTCACTCCAGGCAACTGAATGAGGTAGTCCTCAAAATTGTCAATGCCTAGATCGTTCATCGTGTCTTCGGTCAGGGCTTGTACCGCAATCGCTACATCTTGTAGTGGTACGGCACGTTTCGTGGCCGTGACGACAACTTCTTCAATTGCACGACTTTGCCCTGCGTCTTGGCTGATTGCCGGTGCTGCTGTCATAGAGGCAATAGCGGCGACCACAGCCTGATTGATCTTGGTACGTTGAAACTCCAATTTAGCTCCCCAATTATTAGTGCTCAAATCAAATTGCGTTCGAGCTTTATATTTCTGTTGACGTTAACCGTGCGATTATAGAGGTTTTCGCCTCGAAATTACACGCAGGGTCATAAGCAGCGAAAAAAACGCATCAATTAGATCTATAGAACACAAAAGATTGTCTTTTCGATCGCAACTGCGTAGACCTAGAGCCCACGGCGACCACCAATCGGAAGACCCATTTGAGACATGAGTGAAATCAATCAAGAAGAACAGGTACTCATTAGCTTGCGCCAGATCATTCGTGCCACAGACATTTACTCTCGTAAGCTCAGCAAAGAGGTAGGGTTAACTGCCCCGCAGTTACTGATCCTCCAAGCCATCAAAGGCCTTGGCGCAGTGTCGATTTCCAAGCTTTCGGAAGAAGTCAGCCTCAGTCAGGCAACAGTGACAAATATCATCGACCGCCTAGAAAGTAGAAGTCTCGTTGCAAGACACCGCAGCACCCAAGACAAACGAGTCGTGCATGCAACTCTTAGTGAAGAAGGCATGAAAAAAGTGGCGGAGGCGCCAACGCCCATCCAGAACACTTTCAGTAAACGTTACGCCGGTTTAGCAGAGTGGGAAAAATCAATGATTGTCGCCGCCTTCCAACGAGTTGCTGCGATGATGAACGCAGAGGAAATAGATGCATCCCCGGTCCTGCACGTGGGTGAAGCCATTGATCAACCTTCGACGAGCTAATCGCCAATCCTTAATCAATCAGTACATGTACTAACACAATCCCTCAATTGGGGGGGTTGTTTCTAACGACTATCAGTGACACCGTACTAGCCGAGGGCGCTGGCCCAAATAAGTGAAGAAACCGAGGAAAACCGAGGAAAACCGAAACTATGAAACGCATCATCGTCCTTCTAGCCGCCTTGCTGTGCGCTCATAGCGCTTACGCAGTCATTCAACAACAAGTGTCCGTAGTCCCGACCGACAAACCTGCTGTCCGTACTGCAACTGTCAGTTTCAGTAGTGGCGATGTAGAAGTCGATGATGATGGCGACATTGTTATTACCTACTCCGGCGACAATCGCCGAGGCGGTGTCCTAACAGTCACACCTGTTGATGGATCTCCTATTAACGTTACGATTCCCGCCAATGCTGCAGTCGTTGCGTTAAATCTACGAAATGGCACCGCGCTTCCGCAAAGAGGATCATCGCCTACATCTCGACCATCAGATAACCCCATCCGACTAGGCGTTACATATGGTATGGCGACTGGGGACATTCCCGCCATTACCTCCGGATTAGGAGAATCAGAGTCCGCGGGGCAAGAACGTACTGTCTTGCCATCCGAAGATGAATTCGACCTTGATATTGCGGGGTTGACGGCATCCTTTCCGGTTTTCGGTAACGCCACTTTGACGCTTCATGCCGCGTCCGGTGACGGTGACGATGAGGGTGCGGCGACAATCGCTCCCGGCGGTATAAACGCGTACGCTGTCGCAACAGGTGATGTACCCGGTGTCGGGACCGGGGCGTTCTTTGGCAGTGCTGGCGGCATGTCTTGGTCGTCACACGAATACGATTACGACAAGTTCCAAATTGGCTTTGGTGTACCCTGTGATCTCTTCAACTTTTCCGAAAATTCTCAAACCATCGCCAGAGTAGATCTTACGTTCGCACGGTTTGATCAAGAATTCGACGCGATGAATGCTCCAATTTCTATCAGTGGTGTGAGCCACATGCTGCATCAAAAGGTTGACAGTGACCTACTGCAGTTGCGTCTGGGTATGGACTGGGTAATGCCAATAGACAACGTTTGGTCGATTTCCCTTGGCGGCGGCTTGTCTTACCAACGACTCGACTCAGACTTCAAATCTCATGAAGAATTCGACCTGTTCGGCAGTGTAAGTTCGCTAAATCTTCGCGATGATGAAACGGAGAACGACTTCGGCGGGCATGTGAGAGCAGGTGTCAATGCAGACCTGGGGAGGTTTACGCTAGGCTTGAATGCAATGTATGAAAGTGGACTATCAACACCTGGCATTAGAAATCTAAATAGCGGCGACGATAACTTCCTCAATGGATTAGTCTCAGGTTTAACCAGCGAAGATTCTGACAATCTCTACTATGCACTGACTGTGGGCGTCAAACTCTAAGCCGGAGGGCCACTCAAAACCGAATCGAGCTTCGGCTCGATTCGGACATTACAAGGAACTGTGTGATGGACAGAGTTGCTGGAATATTCGCGCTGACAGCACTTGTCACTGTAACTGCACTCTCACCCAGCCTTGCCTTCGCAAACCCACCAGACGACCCTTACTACTCCTCACAAAATTCATGGCAGCAGGGCTATCCGGATCAATGGGGTTTGCACGCCATTGGTTTTACCGATACAGATGATTCTGCATGGAATATCGAAAATGGCATTGCGAATCCGGTCATCGTCGCTGTTCTCGACACCGGTCTAGACTATTTCCATCCAGATCTAGATCCCGCCAACATTTGGCAAAACCGTGCGGAAATAGACAACGGTATCGATGATGACAACAACGGCTATGTCGACGACATTCTCGGCTGGAACTTCGTTGAGGACAACAACAATCCGTGGGATTTCTCATCACACGGAACACACGTTGCGGGAATAATCGGCGCGGCTTCAAACAACGGCCAAGGAGTGAGTGGGATAAATTGGGGTGTCCAGATTATGGCCCTTAAGGTTATGAACTTTACTGGCAGAGGACGCACGGTGCCCTTGGCGGGTGCCATTTACTACGCCGTAGACAACGGCGCAAAAGTCATCAACCTTAGTCTCGGTGCCGTAGATAACTCTCTCATTCAAAAAGAAGCGATCGACTACGCACATAAGAACGGTGTGTTGGTTGTTGTCGCTGCCGGTAATGCCAATCAAGATACAGCGGTCGTTACTCCAGCGGGATTAGACAACGTTGTGACGGTAGCCGCAGTCACTCCAGATGGTGAACGCGCGGGATTTTCAAACTGGGGAGACGCCGTAGACATCGCAGCTCCTGGCGTCGATATACTATCTTTACGCGCGCGTCGAACTGATCTATCCCTCGTTGCCGGTCTTGAAGGCTATGAGCCAGGGCAGGCTTTTGTTGGTCAACAAAATAGATACTACAGAGCCACAGGGACATCGTTTGCCGCGCCGTTTGTATCAGGTGCTGCGTCTCTACTTTATGCACAAAGACCGAACATCTCTCCCGTAGAAGTAAAACGCCTGATTCTACAATCTGCGCAGGATATCGATACACCAGGCAGCGATCTCAACACTGGCTACGGTGCACTAGACATCCAAGCCGCACTTTCGGCAGACACAGAATTCTACTTAGACGCCGCACTAACATCAGTGCAAGTTACCCAACAAGGCAAGAAAGCCATCCTACAGACACTAGGTAGCGTAGCTGCTGACAAGCTAAAAAAAGCTTGGATTGAAATCGGCTCTGGAGAGCAGCCGAAGAAGTGGACAAAGGTAGGCAGCGAAATCAAGAAGTCCATAACAGAGGATGTTCTCAACGAGATTGATGCGAAGAACTTTTCAGGCTCTAGCGTTTGGATCCTAAAGCTAGTGGCAGAACATAAGAACGGACGTCAGCGTGAGTCACGATTTGTGTTGAATCTGAACTAACGTGTTAGCAACGCTGACAATAGCCTGTCGTCGTGCACTCTCTGCAACGGCATTTCTAGCTACTGCATCGTCGCTATTTTTGTCAATGCCTACAGTCGCCTCATCAGCCGGTGGCTCAGAGATTGGCATTATCTACCAAGGCAACACTAATCCAGAAATAGCGCTCGCTGAATTACTTGGCGAGTTCGGCTCTGAAGTTACAGGGACTGTGTTACGACCTGAGGGTGGCGGGTATCTAGTCAGCATCACCAAACCCGAAGATCCGGATGTCAGTTCAGCCTTAATGAGCGCGTTAGGTTCTGGCTCACGAATCAGGCATGTCGAGTCAAATGTCTGCTATGAGTTTTACCCGGAGCGTAGCCCTAACGAAGAACGAGCTCTGCACACACCTAACCCACCTACTCCGGCGGATTTCCTAAACGGCGATCGTCCAGAGTGGACAGACGAAGGACTGACCTCGTCTGAGACGGAAACCGGCGGACGCGAATATCATTCAACGACACGCACGAACAACTCACAGCTCCACCCAAACTCGGCGCACGGTAGGTTGGACCATGGTCAGGGATCCGGGCGGTGGTACGATTCCTCCCGAAACGCCAGGGGGATCGATACCTCCCGAATACGACTCCATGAGTTGTGATATTCCAACGTTCCAGAAACAGAAAACGCCGGATATCAAAACACTCCTCAGCCATGGGAATCCTAGCAATTTCATGTATCCGCGACCTATCCCGTTGCAAGTGCGCGCCGCGGATTTTGATGAAATCCAATACGCATGCAGCGGTTGTGGCGGTGAAAAGACCAACGATCGTCGCTACATAGAGGAAGCCATAGGCCTATACGATTGGAAGTTAGACGGCAAAGGCTCGCTAAACAAGCCTTACAAAGATCTTGAAGATGGCGTTCAAGACGAAATCGACCGCATCCGTAAGGAGATAGCGGCTAAGTCTGCGGCTCTAGCTGAGGCACAGGCAAAAAAAGCTGAACTGGATGCCACCCGACCCGCCCGTGAGGCGGCACTCGATGCTGAGATCGCCCGGTTGGAAGCCGACCTCGCAGCAGCTCAATCAGAGCTTGGGACGCTCTCACCTCAAGTCACTGCTAAACAGTCAGCCCTTGATGAAGCAACCCGAAAACTCAATGCTGCTTTGGCTGAAATCGACCGACTTCAAACCGAAATTGACCGGCTGAACGGTGAGATCGACGATCTCGAAGACAAAATCAACGGCAAACCATCCGGAGAAAGCGAGGAAATTTCAGCGAGATTGGATGCGTTAACAAGCCAGCTCGAAGCTCGCCAGACAGAACTCGCTCAACTCAAAATTCAAAACGAAAATACAGAGCGAACGCTTTCGGCCAGTTACGATCTTGCTGTCGACAGATTAGTAGCGGCTCGACAAAATTTGGCAAACATTCGCGCACAGGTAACCGCGAAACAAGACGAGATCTTAGCGTTGGAAAATCGCCTTTATGCGAACCCCGCTCTCCAAAGTGCAATGCTTGGCCAAGCAAACGTCTATCGACTCGCAAGGGATTTGCAAAACCAATTCTTTAGTGGAGGACTACCACCTACACAAGAATTATTGCGCTTCGCTCAAGAAGTCTTCCAATCGCCTTCAGCGAGTGCTCGTGAAAACGCTTTGGAGTTATTCGTCACCGAGCGGGACCGCTTACTCAATCAGCTTGGCCAACAATGCTCTGCGCTTTCACAACCAAGCCAATCAGAATGCGTCGCAATATTGGATGAGTTAACCAATGAAGCACAATCGCTGGCAGATACGCTAACAAATGCGCTCAGTAACCCAGAGGTGGGAGGGACACCCGAGGAATGGCGCCGCCTCGATGAGCTCCGAGATGAGCTGAAGGCGCTAGAAGCACAGATACGCCAAGCAGAACAAGCAGTTACTGCAGCTGAGCAAGCCGTGACTCAGGCTCAACAGGTTTATATAAACGGCATAGACGGGCTGCAACAGTCAGAAATCCGGCTGACTGTGGAAATCACCCGTATACAAGCGGAGTTTCAGACAGTGAGCGAGGAGCTGACAGCATCTCGTGCCAAGGATGAACAGGAGAGAATCGAGAAAACCCCAGACTGGCTGGACGAAATCGCAGCGCTACGCACGGAGATCGAGAGATTAGAAGCCGAGCTAGCTGCAAAACGCTTGGAAGCAGAAATCGCTCAAGTGGAACAGGACAAACTCGCAGATGAACTCCGCGAGCTACGAGCAAAGCAACGCGAGCTTCAAGGCCGAGTTCGGTATCTCGAAGCCCAATTGCAACGAAAACGAGATGAAAAGGCACGCCTCGCCGATGAAACGGCTGCACTTGAAGCTGAAATCAGAACTCTCGAAACGGCAATCGCCGCGCTAGAGGCAGAGCTCAAACGCCTGCTTGCTGGAATCACGTCGGGCACTCGTGGACACAAATCCGCGAACGGACAACAGGCCTTTTTCATTCCACCGCCACTGGAAGAGACAGACGGCTTTGATAAGGCTGGTTTCGAAACCGCAAAAGCTCTACTCGCTGAAAAGGAGGCTGCTTACGCCAAAGCGCGTGCAGCCAAAGGCCAGTTGCAGAAGGACGCATACAGCGTACTTAGAGGATTCACGGAACAGCTTTGGGCGCTCAAACTAGCGAAAAAAGTTTTGGCCGGTGTGGACGATGAAATAGCCAAACTTACCCAAAAGAAACAAGATCGCCAAGTCCAAGTTGTCGATGAACACAACGATGGCGTCGCGGCTGAGATGGCTCGCACGTCCGAGCTCGGCGACAAAAAAAACAGGTAATGAAGCTGATGTCACACGGGCCAAAGAAGTCGAGACCCAAGACAAAAAACAACTCGACGATCGCGAGGGGGAATTACAAGAAGCTACCCGAGAAAAATCAGATGCTGAGAAGGACGTCAACGGCAAACGAAGTGCCGCTGAGCAGGCAGACCAGGACCGCCGGCGCCTCCATGCTGACCAAAGCCGTTTGTTTGCCGAGTTTCAAACAAGCGTAAATCAACTGAAAGAAGCGGAGAGCCAGCTAACGCGCGCGAAATCAAGATCAGCGAGAGCCGCAGCTGCTAAAGACGACGCTGGTCTCAGCACAGCCACCGCGGAGATCAATCGCTTGGAAAGGGAGATCACTCGTCTAGACGGACAAGTCGAGGCGCAGCGTGGGCCGCTTTTACTGATGGACCGCCAATACAAGCAAGCGGTCGACCGTCAGAAACAAGCGGAGAGTGATCTCGCCGACGCGGAAGAGAACCTGCGAGAGATGAATACAGCGTTTTGGGACAAGGTGCGCTTTGTTAAATCAAGCCAGGATAAAGTTCGGGAGTCGCTTGAGGCGAGGCTCTCCGCTGAGCGGGAAGTACGCAAAACCGACGACGAGATAAAACGCCAGAACGAGAAGGTTAAGCAAGCCCAATCTGACCAAGCCAAAGCCGCCGATGAGGATAGTGAGGTTGTTGCGACCCAAAAGGAAATCGACAGCCAAACTGAAGCCAAGAACAAAGGTGAACAAGATAAAAACAAGGCGACCAATAAACTCGCTGCCCTAAAAATTAAGAAAGAGGAGTGGGACAAGCGCAAGTCCAAGGCGGACGATGATCTGACCAAAGCTCGCGACGAACGTGACAAAGCTAAGGACGACTTGCAAAAATTTCTCGTCAACCAATTCAACAACGTGCGTCACAAAGTCACGATTGATCTAACGATCATGGATATCTCAAGTGCCGCCAAAGCCGCCGCCGAAGCTGCAGGCGAGCCTCCACCTGACGAAGACAAGTGGCGGACAGCAGATGAACCCAGACTCGTCACCGTCACCATCGAGTACCGAAGTGCAGGCGGTTCCACAGTTGTCCGTGGTGCCGGTGGTCGAACACCGCAAATCAACGGTGCTTTCGACGATGACCTTAGTGCACCAAGCGATGTACCCGCCGCTGCCGCAATTTGCCAGCTCTCTGTTGGTTACATCAGTGAACCTGTCCCTACTTTGTCCATGGGCGTAATCAAGCGAGATACGGACGTTGGCGAGAAAGGTTTGGAGCCGAAAACTGTAGCGCTCTATTTCGACAAAGGAAGAGCGCTATACGACTATTGGCCACCAGTGCCACGGCCAAAGTCAGCAGGATCAGGATCGCCAAGTCCGACATCCAATTCAGGAAACCCGGGTGCGCCCCCAAGTGCACCAGATAACGCTAACGCAGGACCTGCGGGCGATGGTGATGCCGGCGCAGATGTAGAGGAAAAAGATGAAGAAAAAATCCTGGTACATGCGGCGACGCCATTTGTTACTGGCGCCACCGACATAGATGAAATAGCAGCACAATGTACGTTGGGAAACGCCACCGCAATTGCGATCGGCGGGCAAGAGAGCGCCGGGATGGAGTCCGAGTCCGTACCACAAATGTGTGAGGCAGGTGGTAGCACAGGCGGCGAGATAGAAGATGTTCCACACGCGAAGTGGGATACAAAAACCTACACGTCGGGCGTTGAAATGAAAACAACAATCAACGTCCCAAAAGTTAAGCCCGATCAGTGCGAGGGGGATGTTGACTTTCAAGTTGAGTACTTAGACAGCACCCGGCAGTGGAACGATACAAAATCCCAAAACCACATATACAAACGCCACGCCGGTCTGCTTGGCGATGCGCCACAGGAATACGGAGACTTTGGTAAGCAAAATAAAGTTCAACTTCGATTCCAAGTGTTCGAAGGTGGGCATCAGGGCAAATCAAAGCAGACTGTCGAATGGAGACTTGGCGGCGTCCAACCCGCTGTCGATAAGTCGAAGTACGGTCTAGGCGCCCTTGGTGTAACCGAACTGACCGGTCCCAAGGCGCTTGAGACCGATGCTTCAGGTTACTCCAAGGTGGACTTCCTATTAGAAGAGCGGTGGGGCACCGCAACAGCCACTGCCGAGTGGAAACGCGGCACTACGGTTTGCGCAACCGCGACTATGAAAATAACCCGGCCTGTAAGCTTGAACGAGATCCACATCGGATTTGCGCCGAAGAACGGTTGGGAGCAAGGCAAAGAGGCCTTTGGCGGCAACTTTAACTTTGACGCTTTGGCAGACGCGCTTGAAGGAGACGGGCCTGAGACTTCGTCTTCCATGGCTGTAGGGCTGCTCGACGATTGGATGGATCCGGTCGACGAAAAGAAAATTCTCTTCAGTCTGATCTCACCAGATGAGGCAAACATCGATCCGAGTGAAGTATCGACCTCGGTTTATGGGCTTGCCTGGAGTTTCGCCACTGACGTTCCGGAAGAGTCAGAAGTCAAGTTCCAGGCTGAAGTGGACGAAGCACTGAAACCGGTAACGACCCCTGCGCTACTGACAGGCGAACAATCGACATCGACATTGGACCAATTCCAAATTGGTCCAGAAGGCAAGCGCTTAACAATCAAGACAGATGAGCCGTTCGTACCCGGCCAAGCTTTCAGCGGTACAGCTAAGCTCGTTCTCTCTGCGGGTGAGCTGAACATTCCCCTAAAATTTAAGCAGCTTCAACTGGAAACAGAGGGAGTCGTCGTCGACGAAGACGGCATCGCAACGGAAGGGTCCGTGAATTGGTCTGTTAGCAGTACTGGCCAGGCCTCTTGGCCCTTCAAGGTCGAAGCCTTTGATTTTGAGTTCCGCCTTGAGAAGTTAGGGCTGAGTGCGGGTAGCGACGCCAAAATCACCGGTAAAGTAAAAGTTCCGAGGCGCGAGAACACCTTTGTGAATTTCGATGCCATCATCGGACCCAAAGGTTTTATCGGTCGCGTCAGCGACTTCCCGGAGATTGAGCTTGCCAAACTAAAACTAGAAAGAGGCGCCGCTTTCGTTGTGGATATGCACAGTGAAGAGGACCCCGACGACCTAGATCTAAAAGGCAATTGGCGCGGCAAAGGTCTAGTGGTTGTTCAAGCAAGCCTCCTGCTACCTGAGGCTCTAAAGGGTGACGCCGAAACGCCACCCAAAATATCCGTTAAAAATCTTTTCTACAATTCCACGGGGCTAAACGGCGGAATCGATATCGCGTACACAGTCTCCGCAAAGTTAGGCAAAGTCGATTTCGCCATCGAAAAAGTTGCGGTTGAATTCCAAGCCAACCAACTGCACAAAGGTGAGTTCAGCGGCAAGATGACACTAGCCGAACCTTTCCACGGAAATGTCTCCGCAACGATGAGCCTCGACCGGGCAGGCAAGTACAGCTTTGCAATCGGTACAGATAAACCTATCACGGCCCCAAGCCTCGGCTTAACTCTTTTGTTAGAAAAAGTTGCCGCAGAGTACGATCAACCAGCGAAGATCTTTACCTTCGAATTGGAAGCGCAAATGCGCTCAAAGACCTTTAGTGAAATTCGGGTGAATAAGTTCAAGGTCAAATCGACTGGTGATATTGAGGCTGACGTCGATCTAAATCTTGATATGGAATTTGGCAAGGGATTCTCCGCACACATTGGCAAGTTTGCACTCAAGAAAACTGACACAGAATTCGAAATGAAGCTTGAGACCATCAAGCTGCAGCTATCAGATGCCCTCAAAGGTGATATCGAAGTCATTCAAATTGGGAAAGGGCCAAAGATCGAGAAATTCTCAGCTACCGTAAAAGCCAACAAAGGACCGGTCACATTCGATGCGAGCGTCGATTACGAAGCAGATGTCTTTAACGGAAAACTTGCCGTCAAAGTCGAAAAGGTTCTAGAAATAGATGGCTCGTTTGTCCTTGGCACACAAAAACAGGAAGACGAATCGGAATTCACCTACTGGTATGTCGAGCTCAACTCGAAAGTCACTATCCCACTGGGTCCGCCGCCACCACCACCCTCTGCCACCGGACTCGCCATCACAAAACTTGGTGGTGGTATCGGCTATAACTATGACCCGCCAATCGGTCAGGCACCCGGAGCCGTGCGCAAGACAGATACATTCTCCCTCAAGGCAGCGATCGAGATCGGCAACTTCCCAGGCGGTGAAGTTTTCGCCGGGCGTCTGACCATGGTCTTGGTCTCGGATCGATTCTCAGTTAATGGGAAAGTATGGGTATTGGATCGAGAGTCCAGCCTCTTTGGGGAAGGTCAGCTGGACCTGTACTGGAAACCATCTGCGAAGCTAGAGGGCTTTGTACGCATGCTTATCGCACTCCCGGGAACGGACGGTAAACTTCTACGTCTGAACGGTCAGGTGGATTTCAAATACGCGGGCGGCACAGATTGGTTCATTAAGAGTCGAACCCTTGAGGGCGCCCTTCTCGAAAAGGTAATCGCTGAGGGGAACATCGATATTAAGTCTGGCTCGGCGTTGCTCGAAGGCAATGTTCGCTACGACTTGGACAAATCCATCCCTCTCGCCGTCGTGACGCTGCAGGTCAAAGTAAATCTACGAGCTGACGGCAAGCTTGAGTTTATTGTCAGCGAATCCGAGGTATCACTCACAACCGAGCTGAGATTTAGAGGAAACGTTGACGTCACGCTGGAAACACGCGTACGAAACTTTGACCTAGCAACTGTGTCTGCCGACGCTCAATTGAAGTTTAATGCCACCAACAGGACAATAAAGGTGGACGGAAGTGTCACCGTCAGCTGGGATACCTGGGTACACGCGGGTAGTCACGATGTCGACATAGGATATTCGAGATAGATATGAAGAAGCTGGCTGTGAACTGCCTTCTGGTTGCCACCCTCCTGCTTGCGAGCCAGCCCGTGTTCTCTCAGGGGAGTCTGTTTACGCACTCAACACCTGCAGCAGTTTACTTACGCTGGAACGCCCCTCTGGGTGAGGCGTTTGAAGGCTTCCACATCGAGCGGCAAACTAATCAAGACGGAAATTGGCAGCGCGTCACAAACGAGCTCATTGTTCCCATTCAGGATGTCGGTCAAATTCAAGCCTTGATGGGGGCACAAGCTGACAGTTTCCTAGCTTTTTTTGGAGACGGTCTGGTCACAATCAGTGCCAGTCAGTTTAGGGACGTGATGTCGGACCCAGTTGCTCGAGGCTTCATACAGTTCTTTTCAGTGCAGAACCCCAATATGGGTTACGTTTTGGCAGAACGTTACGTCGATCGGGACGTTGAACAGGAAAACACTGTGCAATACCGCGTCCAGATACGGCGCAACGGTGACGAGACTCTATGGGCAGAATCTTCCCTGCTCACCCCAAGTTCAAGCCAACAGGTACCCGTACCGAGGGACCTAAGTGGAGAAGGGGATGAATCTGTCGCGCGACTAAATTGGCGACACGACGAAACCACCTCAAGCTCTGGAAACAGTGTTGCTTATCGCGTTTATCGTTCGGATACGCCGTCTGGCCCTTTCACTCCCGCTAGCCTAGAACCGGTTATCCCGACAAAAGTAAATGGCGGCACACCCGACTACCTTTACATCGACCGCTACCTGAACAATGGTCAACCTTATTGGTATCGGGTCAGCGCATTAAACGTATTAGGTTTCGAAGGAGCACAATCAACTGCAATTAAGATTATTCCGAAGGATACCCGACGCCCACCTACGCCAATGGATTTGATCGCAGAGCTTCAATCTGAGGGTGTATTTCTACGCTGGACACCAATCATATCCTCCGATTTGGAAGGGTATCGAATCTACCGTGGCGATACGCCTCAAGGAGACTATGGACCGGTTTGGCCCGAATCGGATCAGCCACTCACTCCCAAAATAAGTCGTATTGAACCGCTCAGCGAAGGCCAAGAGTTTTGGTACTACGTCGTGGCAGTGGATCTCGCTGGTAACGAATCGCTACCCTCAGATCGAGTACAGGTTTTCAAACCTGACGCGACCCCACCAGAGCCGGTACAAAACCTAGTCGCGATTGCTGGCGATCGAGAACCCGTTGGTATTCACCTAACATGGCAGGCAAACAACGAATCTGATCTTCAGGGCTACCTTGTCCACCGGACCACTCGCATTGCGGACGACGTTGTTGACGAATCGAAGTTCTTTACTCAAAACGTCGACCCTTTGACTGAGCCAGCCTATCTCGATCCCGTGCCGCCAATTTCACAAACAAAATACGCTTATCGTGTCATAGCCGTCGACAATGCTGGTAACTACAGCGAGTCATCGGAAGTAGTAGTTGCAAGGATGCCGGATACTGTTGCTCCGACTGCACCAGCTCTGCGTTACGTCAGAATGGATAGTGGTGCTGTACAAATCACTTGGCAAGCCAATGGCGAACCAGATTTGGAGGGTTACCGTTTATACCGCTCCCTTGATGACAAACAGTTTGCTCCAGTTGGATCCATTGTCGTCGGGCAGGATACTTCCGATAATCCACCAGATCTCAATACGATCTATCACTACCATCTGACAGCATTGGATGAGAGCGGCAATGAAAGTGACCCATCGCAATCGCTCTCAGTGATGAACCGGGATAACGAGCCACCGAACGCTCCTGATGTCACAGCCATCCACGCGCCAAAAGAAGGACTAGAGATCGAATGGACATCCGTCCCAGGGGACGTGGATCTACTAATTCTCTATCGTGGTGTTGAAGACGCAGAGCCAGATGTCTTCGCCTACCTCTATGAACGTGAGCAACGATACTTAGACGTTGATGTCGATAGCGATAAGTCTTACCAATATTACCTACGCGCGACCGATGCAGCCGAAAACTTCAGCACACCGGGCAAGTCTATGAAGTACTCACCATAGATGTCTCATCTTTGGTCTACGCAAACTAACTTGGTCCGCATAAATAATTTGGTCCACGCAAACAAAGACGCCAAACACTTTGTAGAGCTAATCTAAACCCGACAAATCGAGGTCCATAACCAGCGCGGCGTGGTCACTGACAGCCTCACGGCGATGAGCTTGCCTCTCATCAGAAACCCAGATGTGCTGTGTACTCACCACACGGTCAACAAGCTGCGGGGATACGAACAACTGGTCGAGGCGAAAGCCGTTGTCATGCCCTGGCGAATACCAAGTGTATTCTCGTTTGTTGCCATGGAGCAGTCTGAATGCATCTCGCCAACCAGCTTGCTCTATTTGGTCGAACCACTGCGTCGTCTTCTTATTGAACACGCGGGTCTGTTCATCAATGCCAATTCGACCGGAGTTTGTATCACCTGCAAACACCGCGGGACCCCCGCGCCAGCCCCGCATAACTTTGATAATCGCATCGTGATACTGCGGTTTCCGACCCGTGTGCTGATTGGGGATATGCATACCGGCGATAGTGATAGCAGGCGCCTGAATTTTGATAGCTTTAAAGCGCCCTGGCTCGATTGGGCGATGCCGTACGTTACGTGGCAGTACGGGCGTGCGAGACGCAATCAACAATCCATTCGCAACCTTGGTAACTTCGCGGCTTGTGGACACTTGGTGACAAAGTCCATCACGGGCAAGCTCAGCAGCAAGAGTCACGCTTGGGGGCGTTGCGCGAAATTCCGACAAAAGGGCTACATCAGGAGCAAGCTCCACGATCGCTTGCCTTATCTTGTCGATACGAACACCGCCGCCAGCACGGATATTCCAAGCAAGCACCCTAAACATCGTAAGTAGAAATCGGTCGATCTCGCATGCCTCTCATCTTGCCGGTATACGTGTGGGCTTGGAACCATCGAAATCGCAACTCGTTTGTCGCCAGCGGGTATAATCAAGGCTCAACTATTGTCTCCCTTCGTTTGGTAGTGGAAGCCCCGTTATGTTGATTTTCAGGCAACTGTTTGACCCACAATCGTCGACCTACACCTATCTGCTGGGAGACGACGCGACGCATGAAGCAGTTCTTGTCGACCCAGTTTTTGAACAAGTTCGACGCGATGCCGCTTTGGTCGACGAGCTTGGCCTAAAACTGGTCGCCACCATCGAGACTCATGTCCATGCTGATCATGTGACCGGTGGTTGGCTGCTGAAACGACAATACGGCAGCGAGATCGCGATATCCAAATCAAGCGGCGCACAAGACGCAGACCGATACCTCGTTGATTTCGACGTGATCAAATTCGGCGGACGTTACTTGCAAGTCCGTTCGACGCCCGGTCACACGAATGGCTGCTTAACATTCGTCTTAGACGACGAAAGTAAGGCATTCACCGGTGACTGTTTGATGATCAGAGGCAGTGGGCGAACCGACTTCCAACAAGGGGAAGCAAGTGAGATGTATCGCTCAGTCCATACAAAGATATTCACTCTACCTGATGAGTGTTTGCTGTACCCCGGACATGACTATAGGGGTCTTACCGTAACCAGCGTCGCTGAAGAACGTAAATTCAACCCGCGTCTGGGCGGTCAAGTCGGAGAACAAGACTTTTCGGTTTACATGGAGAATTTGAACCTACCCCACCCCCAACAAATCGATATAGCTGTGCCCGCGAATATGCGTTGTGGACAGCCTGAGGGTGACGTGGACGCACTCGATGCGCAAACCTGGGCAGCGCTCAAATACACCTTCGCGGGTATCTGGGAAATCGAACCTCAAGCATTCGAGGAAGTCGCCGGGAAAGTACAACTTATCGATGTGCGTGAATCGATCGAGTTCGAGGGTCCACTTGGTCACATTCACGACGCGAAGCTCATCCCCTTAGGGTCACTTGAAGGGCAAATGAGCAAACTCGATCGAGAACTGCCAATCGTGGTCGTTTGTCGGTCTGGCGCCCGCTCAGCGCAAGGTGTGTTTCTCTTACAAAAAGCGGGCTTTGCAGACGTCGCTAATCTTGCCGGAGGGATGCTGCGTTGGCGCGCAGCAGGGCAACCCGTCTTGAACGGCGGCAGCTAAGTCAATCTAGAGGTCGGCGTAGACAGCCTGGTGCAAACCGGTGCCACGGGGATCGCCAACGATGTAATTGTCCATTTGATTCATCACATACGACATACACAGATGTGCATCCGTATCCACGCAAACTGTCGAACCACCCGCACCGCCCCACCACAGTGAGTTTGCATTTGGGCTCATCGGTATTTCAGGCGTTGGCTTCGCATAACCCATCGCAAATTGGACTGACAAGCCTAGAACCAAATCCGCTCCTTCGACTTGTGTCTGCAGAGCTCGAGCCACTGTGTTCGGCGAGAATAGTGTTTGGCCAAACGCCTTGCCGCTATTTGCCATCGCTGTTTGAGCCCGAACGATAGAACGCGCGTTACCGTGTCCGTTAGCAGCTGGGATTTCCGCCTGCCGCCATTCAGCGCTAGCAACACTCTCTGGTGGTAGGTTTAATCCGCCAAATACTCGACCGGGGATAGAATCCGGGTCCATTTCTAAGATCGGCGCTACTTCCTTAGCGGGCACAAGATCTGCAATTCGATCAAAGTGCTTTGGATCAACGCCAACATGGAAGTCTGCACCCACTTTCTCTGCAACTTCTTCCCTGAAATAGGTGCCAAACGATTTACCAGTAACTCGCCGGACAACTTCGCCAATCAGATAGCCTTGAGTTATTGCATGGTAGCCACTGTGGGCACCGACTTCCCACCAAGGCGCTTGGCTCGCGAGATCGGCACATGCAAGGTCCCAGTCATATAGTTCCTCTACGGCCAGGGTACGACTGAATCCTGGCAGACCCGCCGAATGCGAGAGAAGGTGTTTAACACACACACCTTCCTTGCCAGCTTGCGCGAACTCCGGCCAATATTTCGCAACGGGTGCATCAAGGTCGAGATCGCCCCGATCTTCAAGCATGAGTGCAACTAGAAACGTCATCGTTTTGGTCGAGGAGTAGACATTAATGATCGTATCTTCTTGCCACGGTATGGTCCGTGCCTCATCTCGATGGCCACCCCACAGGTCCACCACGTATTCGCCCTCAAGCGTCGCAGCGAAGCTTGCCCCAACGTCGCCGTTCTCGCTGAAATTCCTTTCAAACGCTTCGCGCACCGACGCGAACCGCTCATCGCAGTATCCTTGAATCTCCATGCCCCTCTCCTTGAAAATTGTCTGCTAGTTAGCTTAGCGTCATGAACGAATGCAAGCCAGTGATGCCCAACAGGTGCGTCAACTTGCAAAGTCGGACATGCAACCCAAGTCGGGAGCCTCAAGTCGAGAATGGCTAAAGGTCGCCTCGCCTGTTACGGCGACCCTTTTTAAACTTACCGCGGATGCCGGGCACTGATCGACTTGGTTACAATTCAACGCTACAGCTCTTTGAGCTTACCCCTGGCCCGTTCTTGCACTAGCAAACGACGCTCCGCGACTACCTCTGCTGGTGGGCTGCGATGTCGTCGACAAATATCGACTTCGTAGGTCATCGCATCACCCAACGCAAGATCATAGGCATGGTCTATCTGACGCTTGTACTCATTCATTACTTCCGGGACACAAGACAACATGTCTTGTGCAAGCGAGTGGCACGTCGGTAACAAGTCTTCGGCTGCTACAATCCGATTTACAAGACCCCACTCATAGGCAGTTTCTGCGGTTAAGAAGTTACCAGTCAGCGAAAGTTCTTTCGCACGTGCCAAACCGACGGCGCGAGACAAGCGCGCACCAAGTCCCCACCCCGCGATCAAGCCGACCCGCGCATGAGTATCCGCAAATCTTGTTTCTGGGGTCACCACTAACAAGTCGCAGGACAGAGAAATTTCAAATCCGCCAGTAATAGCAACGCCGTTAATTGCGCCAATGATGGGTTTGTTCACTGCTCGCATCAAAGAGGGCGGATCCGAGGGTTGTGGACTCTGATCACGCGAACTACTGCCCATCTCTTTAAGATCAAGTCCGGCACAAAAGCCCTTGCCCGCACCGGTCAATATAATTATACCGACATCGTCGTCGGTCCGTAACTCGGTTAGCACTTCCTGCAAAGCCCACCGTAGCTCCAGCGATAGGGCGTTCATTTGATCCGGACGATTCAAAGTCAAAGTGGCAACACCACCTTTTTTCTCAACGAGCAAGACCGACTCTGTCATCTCAATCCCCTATTAGTCATTTATATAAACAAAACCACATTTGTATAGCTCCGGCAAGACAGACCAGAATTTGCATAGTCAGGCAGGTCCATGGAAAGATCCCAGCTCCACAGCAAACGATCTTCAACATCACAACAGCCCAAGGTGGTAAAAATTGTCAGTTAATCTGAGGGGAAGTGTCGCAATAGTCGGCATGGGGGAAACAGAAGTTGGTGTATTACGCGGCCAAGGATCCACAGAGCTCTGTGCAGAAGCCGCACGACGCGCTTTGCTCGACGCGGCGATAACGAAAGCAGATATCGACGGCCTCGTGACCTGTAATCCCTGGGTCGAGCCGCATTTGTACCACGCGGAAATGTTTTCAGAGTATATGCAGATATTCCCAAGTTTCTGCATGACACTAAACGCAGGAGGTGCAACAACGCTCACTGCCGTCCTCCGAGCTGCAAGTGCCATAGTGACAGGTGTGTGCGATACGGTGTTGATCACACACGGAGATAATCCACGTAGTGGCATGACTGGTGCAGAGACAGGTGCCAAGATGACCACAACCATGAACCCGCAATTTGAACTGCCTTATGGTGTTCCTCTTACAAATGGTTATGGCATGGCAGCCCGGGCGCACATGCATGAATACGGCACGACCTCTGAACAGTTTGCACAAGTTGCAGTCTCAGCAAGAAGACACGCCAGCCTGAACCCAGCCGCAGAAATGCGCGACCCCATCACGATTGACGATGTCCTCAACTCTACTGTCGTAGCTGATCCTTTGCATGCGCTTGACTGTTCGCTGTGGTCAGACGGTGGCGGCGCAGTCATCGTGGTTGCTGCCGAACGCGCTAAAGACTTTCCAAACAAACCTGTCTACTTTCTAGGTTGCGGTGAAGGTCACTGGCACGAGCACTTGTTCCAGGCACGGTCCTTGACCACCACAGCCGCAAGTGAGTCCGGACCTCGAGCGTTTACGATGGCGGGTCTTGGTCCAAAGGACATGGACTTCGCTCAGGTATACGACTGCTTTACCCCGGTTGCGATCATGGAACTCGAAGATCTCGGATTCTGCGCCAAAGGTGAGGGTGGCAGCTTTGTGGAAAATGGCAATATCGAGCTCAGTGGTACCATCCCAGTCAACACACATGGGGGTCTCCTTTCCCACTCCCACACCGGACACCCGGGCACAATGTTTGCATTGACTGAAACAGTGACACAACTACGCGGTACGGGCGGAGAGCGCCAAGTTCCAGAGGCTGAAGTTGGTCTCGTGCACGGCCAAGGGGGCGTGATATCCAGTCACGCAACACTAATTCTGGGTACGGAGGCCACATTATGAGTAACAAACCAATTCCCAAGCCAACGCCAGAAACGGCGAACTTTTGGTCCGGCTGTGCAGCGGGCGAACTTCGCCTGCAGCACTGTACGAGTTGTGGCCATGTGCAATACCCACCTCGCAAACTTTGCTCAGGCTGTTTTAGTCAAGACGTTGAATGGCGACGGGCGTCAGGGCACGGCAAGATCCGTAGCTGGAGTGTTGTCATCGCTCCAGGCGCGCCCGGTTTCGAAGCCGAGGTCCCGTTTATCAGCGCGTTGATCGCGCTCGACGAGGGTCCGACAATGCTCTCCGTGTTACGCGAGTGCGCAGCAGCAGATGTGGAATTTGAGCAGCCCGTCGAGGTCATTTTCGAACAACGTGGTGAACAGTACGTGCCTTACTTCAAACCAGCATCCACCACATAGCGCATCGCCAACCACATCCGAGTCAACGAATGTCCAAACGGCCTAATATCGTCTTTATCTTTGCCGACCAACATCGTCATGACGCATTGGGTTGTGCCGGGAACGAGATCATACAAACTCCGAACCTCGATCGCTTGGCCACCAGTGGCGTGAGATTTGCAAACACGTGGTGTCAGTCACCTATCTGCCAGCCTTCTCGCGCTGCCTTGATCACTGGGCGTTATCCGCACGAATTAGGCGTGATGCGCAACTTTGGACCAGATATGGACAGTAGCTGGCCCACATTCATGAAGCAGCTTCAAAACGCTGGCTACAACACGGCTAACATAGGCAAAACTCATTACTACGCAGAAGGACTGAGCGAACCAGACGGAAAAAAGGACATGCGCGAGCACGCTGCAAGAGTTGCAGAGTTCGGTTTCGACCACGTGGTCGAAGAATTTGATCGATACGTACACGCCATGGATGGGGTCGACACGCCGTACACGGGTTATTTGAAGTCGGAGGGTGTTTACGAGACCTATCGCGATCAAATCAAATCTATATGGCGGTTGACCGACCAACACTGGAACGGTGTAACAAGCCCACTCACAAAGGAACAAGACTTAACAAGCTTTCTTACACGAGAGGCACAGTCGTGGCTCGCCAGGCAAACCGAGGCAGATCCTTTCTTTCTACAGCTTTCTTACGTACAACCCCATGTGCCGCTGATGGGTGACCCGGAGTGGGCTGACTATTACAAAGAAGCGATCATCCCAAGGGGTCCAACAAGCACAAACGATCACGCTGCTCCTGTTTGGCAAGACTATCTCTCTTGGTGCGGACACCATGCCAATGCACATCTCCTGAGTGATGACTACGTGTTAACAGGAGCGCGCCAGTATTACGCCATGATCTCCCTTATCGACGAATCTATCGGCCAATTGCTCGAACAGCTTAAAAGCCAATCGATGCTCGAGGACACCTGGATTATCTACAGTTCCGATCACGGCGAGATGCTCGGCGATCATGGCCTCATGGCCAAATTCAACTTCTACAAAAGCTCTGTCCAAGTACCGCTCATCATCCGCCCTGCCGGGGGCTGCGAACAATCCACAAGCGAGTCGTTGGCAGCAGTCGTTGATATCGGTCCTACTCTCTTGGACGTGGCGGGCGCACAGCCTCTGGATAAGATACGGGGTCGCTCTCTCCTACCCGTGATCACCGAACAAAAAGATGTGCACGAAACGCTGTTTAGCGAGATTCAGAAACAATCCCGCGAAGAAAAAGCGCCTACCTTCCGGGCCGTTAGAAACAGTCGCTATCGACTCACCGTAGAAACAAATACAAATACACCTTGCGAGCTCTTTGATTTGCATGAAGACCCATACGAGCTGAACAATCGAGCATCTGATCCGGAATTCAAAGCGCTGCGTTCAGAGCTCATAGACCTGCTATCCGCGGAGGTCACAACGGCTTAAAGATGGTCCCGGCTATCGCTCAAAGCCAATAAGCGTCCGTACGGGATTGTCTCGGTACTTCATAGCCACGCCTTTAGCTTTGATTGCAGCCTGAAACTGACACAAAACAGTTAGAATCACGCATAACATATGAATTAGGTGGCACATGAACAATCGACCATCGATTGAAGGCACAGTTGCATCGGGATTTGAGCGCGTGCGCGATTTGTACAACCACAATATGCACACGCTGCTTGAGCGAAACACCCAGCTTTGTGTCTACCATCGCGGTGAGAAGGTGGTAGATCTCTGGGGTAGCGCCATTGGTGACACAAGTTTTACGCCAGATACCCTCGTGAATGTGTTTTCCAGCGGCAAGAGTCTCGAGTCTATCGCGATGGCGTCATTAGTGAACGAAGGTAGGTTGGATTACGGCGCGAAAGTTACGGACTACTGGCCCGAGTTCGGTGCCAACGGTAAAAGTGAAACCACAGTCGCTGACGTCATGCGTCACGAGGGGGGTATGGCCTCTTTCGAAGTTAGTCTAAATCCGGAGGACTTGCTGCCTAAGAACATCAAACAGAACAAAATTGGTGCCTTGATCGAGCAACACGATCAAAAGTTTCGAGCACCAGACAAGCCCCGCGAATACCACGGATTAACGCGAGGTTGGATCGTTAATGAGATATTTCGGCGGATAGACCCTAACGGTCGAACCATCGGCGAATACTTGCAGGAAGATCTCGCAGGTCCGCTTGGCGCTGACGTGGTTATCGGCGTTCAGGAAGCAGATCTAGACAGACGCAGTCCTGTAGTTTTTCCAGGTCCAGCGCGCATACTTGGCGAGAGTCTTCGCCCTAAAGCTCTCGGCCGAAAAATGGAACGCAACATTTTTGAATTGGCTGGCTTGTTAGGAGGTATGCGATCAACACTTCAAGGTGGTTCCCGTAAGAACGCGCCATCTGCGTTCGAGGGTCCCAAAAGACTCCCCGACTTCAATTCACCCGAGATCGCGATGGGCGAAACACCATCAGCAAATGCTAATTGTACAGCCCGAGGCCTCGCCAAAGTTGCGGCGATGATGTCTATGGGTGGTAAATGGGGCAACGAAGAGTTCTTGAACGAAGAAGCGTGGCAAGCCGTGCACGGTGAAGTGCTTGATGGAGAAATGGGTTTCGCCTCCGCTCACTTTAGCCAAGGTGGCCTCGCCCATTTTGGTCATCTCTCAGAACAGAGCACACCAACTGATCGCCGTCTCAATGAAGGACGTGAAGGCTTCTACGGTTGGATGGGGCTGGGCGGATCATTGTTCCAATGGCACCCTGAACTTCAAATCGGGTTCGGTTATGTACCGACCTCACTCAATGCCATCGATTTTGTCAACGAACGCGGCAAGAGCTACCAGGCAGAAGTGTTGAATTGTGTCCGCAACTTAGTCTGAAGAGCGACTAAATTTGGACTTAAACCAGCCTTTAATGGCAGCCCAGCTATTGCGAATCACTGCTGCTATTTCAGGTCCCAGAAGCGGCATTGCACACCACCAAGCAATCTCAGCAAACACGATTAGACCGCCGGTCCAGACCCCCTTATCCGTCAGCTCCATAGGTAGGAAGGGGACGACCGGGAGCGCGAGCCAAGCCAAGCAGGATAACGTGATCAAAACCCAGCCGAGCCATTGCCGTATCGTTAACTCACGCAGCAGAGGATAACGGTCTAGCACCGAAGTCGGTCCATTCGAGGGTCCAAAATTCTATCAGTCGTCATGTCTCCAGAGCCGCTTCGGTTGTTTCATACGTGGTCTCAGTTTGAACCGTTCGGTAGGATGAACGGCTATGACAATCTCCTCCCTTCGACGCTCTTGGTCAACTTTTTGAAGTTGTCTTGGTTCGCGACCTGTTTCGCCTTAATGCTAGCGAACGTAGTGTATGCCGAACAGTCAAATTGGCCGGAGGCATGGTTTAAACCCGCGCAGACCGCTGGCCAGCTCAACATCAACACCTTCACTCAGAGCCCAAGTCTCGACGGCCTCGGGCTCCCTACAGTCGAACACCGGCTTCCCGACAATCCTGTTGTATTGGTTCCACTCGATGACATTGGACGCCATGGCGGAACCGCTCGAATCATCTCGCTAGATTCCGGCATGCTGTACAGCCCTGAGGGCTTAGTGACAATTTCGCCAGACCACAAGAGCATCCTGCCGAATCTGGCTGAATCTTGGCGGTACAGCGAGGATGGTCTGCAACTCACGATGAAACTCAGAAAGGGATTGAAGTGGTCAGATGGACAACCCTTGACCGCAGCAGATTGCTTGTTCATGACCAATGACTTGCAACTAAACCCGGACTACCAACCTGTCACCCCCCTTATTTTAAGAGGACTAGAACTCACAGCACCAGATCCGTGGACGCTTGTCTACAAGTTCGATCAGCCGAGCCCTTTATTTATTAACTACATGGCGCAAGTGCCGGAGCTCTTTTTGGCGCCGAAGCATTACTTTGCTCAACATCACCCGAGGTATAGCGACGCAGAACAAATATCAGAGCGAATGCGGGAAAAGGGTTTTATCTCCTGGTCAACGTTTATCCGCGCGAACCTGCAATTGCGTATCGAAGATTCTATCGAAAAACCGACAGTTCGCGCTTTCAAACCGAGCAAGTTCACACCAACGGTCAATCGTTATGATCGAAACCCTTACTATTTCAAGGTGGACCCCGAAGGCCAACAACTTCCTTATATCGATACGATCGAGGCAGAAATCGTCAGCGAAGGCGCGGTTGCGGTAGCAAAGGCATCGAATGGTCAACTGGACTTCGCAGCATTTACGATGCCTACACAAGACATTCCACTGCTCAAACTTGGCGAGCTGAGTAGTGACATCAAAGTAAACATTTGGCGGCGCCTACATGGCAGTGATCTGGTCATACAACCCAACTACAACCACAGCAACGAAAAACTACAAACACTTTATTGGGATGTGAGGTTTAGACGGGCACTGTCGATCGCCATCAATCGCATAGAGATGAACGACATCATCTACTTTGGTCGCGGTACACCACGCCAAGTCACAGTCATTCCCGAGAGTGACTACTTCGAGGCACATTTCGCCACTGCGTATACGCAGTTCGACACAACGGAAGCTAACAAGCTGCTCGACGAACTAAAACTGTACGACACGGATGGCGATGATCTACGCGAATACGCCGACGGCAGCAAGCTAACCATTACTGTCGAGTACGTTGACACGGAAACACCGAAACAGATGTCCATGGAACTTATCGTAGGCTACTGGCAAGCGGTTGGGATAGATGTTCGTCAAAAACTCATCGACCGCGGACTGCAGTACGTCCGCGCAATCGCTGGTGAGATGGAGATGACGGTGTGGCACGCGGATCGCACGACCGACGTCCTGTTTCCGATTACTCCTGACTTTTGGGTACCTCGCGTCATCGCTGCGAGCACCTCTATGTGGAACGAATGGGCTCGCTGGCACCTCACCGAGGGACGTTTGGGCGAACCTCCACCGCCTGAGATCAAACAGCTGCAAGACTGGGCTGACCAGCTCTCTAAGACCTTGAAACAATCTGAGCGCATTCGGCTGGGCAAGTTGATTCTGGCTTCAAATGCGGAAAATGTTTGGTCCATCGGTACGATTGGGTTAGCTCCACATCCGGTGGTTGTATCGGAGCGGTTAAAAAATGTTGTAGAGGAAGGCCTTTGGGGGTGGGACACTCGCTGGACGCTGCCGTATCACCCAGCTACTTGGTACCTCGACCGGTGACAAACATTAGCGAGTCCTGCCGTGTCTCAGCACCAACCCTGCTCGAGCGCCGGTTTGTTGATCGTTCTCCAAGACTACCGCACCGTTGCAAATCGTCGCTCTATAACCTCTCGCTTTCTGAATGAAACGAGGGGCACCGCCAGGCACGTCATGCACTAGTTCCGGCATACGCTCCGACAGAGTATCAAGGTTAATCACGTTCAGGTCGGCTTTCATTCCGACTTCTAGTCGACCGCGATCACCTAGACCAATAATTCTTGCCGGAGCCGCTGTTAGCTGATTGACCACTTCAGGCAGCGAGAATAGGCCCGTATCCAGATGCCAGTGCGTCATGACAAAGGTCGTCCAACCCGAATCCATAATTTGACTGACATGGGCGCCAGCATCACCGAGGCCAGGTAAGCAAAAGTCGCTCGCGAGTGCAGCAGCGAGTGCATCCAAGCTGCGGTTTAGGCTCCGCAACGTGAAGAGCGCATTACCACCGGAGCCGAGACTAATCCGTAAGTACGTTTCCGCTGGATGTTCGTCGTTATCTCTGGCAATCGCCTGCAAACTCTTGTTAGGTCCAGCGGTGTAGTTCGGTTTGTCGCCCTCGCCCAGGTAGTAAATCTGCTCTGCGGCGATGATCGGAGCATTTTCTCTAGCGAAATCTACAAGCTCCGAAACCAAGTCACCGTTTTGAATCGCGACGAGTCGATCCTTGAGCTCCATTTGAAGGAGCTTGTCCCAAGGGCCGCCACGCCACGGTTGATTGCAAGCTAACCCCGTGATCAAGCCAGAGCCTCTAGGGATGAGCATGGCATTCACGTCCATGCCTCCTTCACGCATAGCCATGACTTTAGCCTCAACCTTGTTACCGAAGCTTGTCGTCCCTCCGGTATAGTGGCTAAACAGAATACGTGCGTGCCGACCCTCCTTTTTCAGTAGAGCCATTTCGTCTTCGAATTCGGACATGTTCATGACGCTTTGCATGAGCGCATCTTCTGCACCCACCACCTTCGCAATTGCGACGAGTTCATCGTGCTCAGCATAGGTACCCGGTACTGAACGTCCGTCCGGAATAACATGACCAGGATTTCGGGAAGTAGAAAAGCCAATCGCACCATCTTTGATTGCACGGTGTACGATGTCTGCGATCTGCTGCTTTTCAGCGTCTGAGGCCTGCTCGGCAATACCTCGTTCGCCCATGACGTAATAACGAACAGCGCAATGACCGACCAAGCCTGCCACGTTTATCACCGGATCCAGGGTTTCCAGCGTATCGAGGTATTCCCCGTAGTGCTCCCAATTCCACGCGAGACCACTCAAAATAGCCTCCCGCGGGATATCTTCAACTGTCTCCATCATGGCGGCTAGGAACTCCGGATCACCCGGCTTGCATGGCGCAAACGTCACGCCGCAATTCCCGAGTACCGCGGTCGTCACACCATGCCAACTCACTGGGGTAAGCATTGGATCCCAACCAATCTGCGCATCGAGGTGCGTATGAATATCAACGAAACCAGGGGTGACAATATGGCCTTTGGCATCTATGTCGGTTCGCCCCACTGGCAGTGCCTTTCCTATCTGGGCAATTTCTGTCCCGTCAACCGCAATGTCAGCCAAAAACGGATCTGATCCGCTACCATCTACTATCAAACCACCCCTTATGGTGAGGTCGTGCATCGCTCTCTTTCTCAGAAACTTCCTTTAAGTAGATCAGCTTGAACAATTAATTCAAGAACTCTAGTTCGCGCTGACGGGTTCGAGTAACGTCTATTCCCTGCTCGTTAAAGTGATCACAAGCCTAAGATGACCGAAATTCAACCTTTCACCATCGACATCCCGCCTGCCGAAATCGAGGATCTTAAGACTCGACTCACCAAGGCACGCTGGCCGGAAGTGGAGCCAGTAGATGACTGGTCACAAGGGGTGCCAATAAGTTACCACCAGGAATTTTGTCAGTACTGGGCCAATGAATATGACTGGTTCGATACCCAGGATCGCCTAAATCAATATACACAGCACACAGCTCACCTCGATGGTCTCAATATTCACTTCTTGCACGTAAGAAGTAGCCACTCAACAGCTCGGGCGTTATTACTCACCCACGGCTGGCCAGGCTCAATCATCGAGTTTTTAAAAATCATTGGACCACTCACAGAACCAACAAAGTTTGGTGGTAACGCAGAAGATGCATGTCACATCATCTGCCCATCGTTACCGGGTTTTGGTTTTTCTGATAAGCCAACTAAACCTGGCTGGGACGTCCCTAGAATAGCCACCGCTTGGGACAATCTCATGGTCCTACTCGGTTATGACCGATATTACGCTCAAGGCGGCGATTGGGGGTCGGGGGTAACTACGGCGATCGGCATCCAAAATAAGGGCCACTGCCAAGGCGTCCATGTCAACATGCCCACCGCAGGACCAACCAAAGAAGCACTCAAGAACCCGACGGCAGCCGACCAGAGAATCCTGGATCGAATAGCTAAATTCAGCGCATGGGGAGCGGGGTATCACAAACAGCAATCTACCCGACCACAGACCCTGGGCTACGGGTTAGCAGATTCACCAGTGGGCCAGTCGGCGTGGATACTCGAAAAATTCTACGCGTGGACAGACTGTGATGGTCATCCTGAAAACGTGCTCGGGCGCGACGAGCTCATCGACAACATCATGTTCTACTGGCTAACTAATTCTGGCGCCTCATCCGCACGACTTTATTGGGAGACATTCAACCCGACAGTGGTACACGCAAAACCAGAAAAAGTGACGCTCCCCGCAGGTGTGAGCGTGTTCCCAGAAGAAACGATGGCGGGACCACGATCTTGGTCAGAACGCGGTTATACCAATCTCATCTACTGGAATGAGCTGGACAAGGGTGGCCACTTCGCTGCATTCGAACAACCTGAACTATTTGTGCAAGAAATGCGCAACTGGCTCCGCGTCTTACCCCAATAGTCTTGATGAACAGCGTCGATTAAGGCAAGTTCTAGGCTCAAGATTAGCCGAGAGACTTCGATATGCCGCACATTGAAGGGCGCGTCGTTCACGACGCCGACGCACACGTCATGGAGACACCGACCTGGCTTGAACCGTTTGCCGAGTCGAAGTTTCGCGCCGAGATCCAAGAACAGTTTGATAAAGTTTTTTCTGGCACGCGCAAAGAACAATTTCAATCCGTCGTCGCACAACACGCTGATAACGAATTTGCCGGTCGTGTCGAAACGGAATTCATGGCTCGAAAGAACCATCAAGCGCTCGGCTCCTTTCGCAAGGAAGATCGCTCTCTTGCGGTGGATTTACTCGGTGTCCAGCGGCAGTTAATTTTCCCTACGACGTCTAATGTCCTCATAGAGAAGTTTGAGTTCTCTGCAAACCAGGACTTGGTCTATGCCATGGCGCGTGCATCAAACCGTGCCCAGATAGACTTCTGCTCAGTTGATGAGCGTTTGTTACCTGTATGCAACGTTCCCCTAGCGAATCTAGAACAAGCGCCTCTCGTCGCGGCAGAGGCAATCGAAATGGGCGCTGCTGCTCTCCTCATACCTTGGGCGTGCCCTAAGAATCACGCGACGAGTCACATCGATCTCGATCGTGTTTGGGCGCAGGCTCAGGAGGCACAGATACCAATCTTGCTCCATGTCGGTGCTGCAGACTTTGTGCTACCTAAGGCACACGCTAAGAATGGGCTCCCTGAGATCCCAGATTTTCATGGCGGTGACGAAAACTTTCGGTCCATCTCCTACATGGCTATTCCGAGTGGACCACAGCAGGCATTGTCGATGTTAATTCTCGACGGTGTCTTAGATCGATTTCCTCAACTGATGGTCGGAGTCATCGAGTTGGGCGCTGTTTGGGTGCCAGGATTTATTCGCCAGCTCGACGCTGCGATGGAAGCATTTGGTCGACACGAAAAGCGACTGCAGTCTTTGGACTTAAAGCCCAGTGAATATGTGTCTCGTCAAGTTCGAGTTACGCCCTACCCAACGGAAGATGCTGGTTGGATCATCGAGAACAGTGGCGACAACATCTGCATGTTCAGTTCCGACTATCCACACGTTGAAGGTGGGCGTAATCCTTACGGTCGCTTCCAAAAGTCTACTGAAGGTCTGCACGAAAACACCCTTGATGCATTTTATCGAGGCAATTTCGAGCAACTTATGGGTTCCGCAATCTAGCCAGATGAGCCTTCCTTTAGTGAGGCGGCTTAACGGGTGACGAATGTGGCCAGTAGGGCTAGACTCGAGCGGTCGTCATCAGTCTTTAGGGAGCAAGCATGCAACGATTTCGAACTGGTCTCATCCTCGCAATCGCAGCCGTTCCGTTGGTCACATCTGCGGATATCCCCCGTACTGCATCTGGCCACCCTGATCTGACTGGTACATATGATGTCGCCACGCTGACACCGCTTGAACGTCCTAAGAAGTATGGCGACAAGGCCTATCTTTCCAAAGAAGAAGCGGACGCCATCCGTGACAAACGTGCAAACGACAGAGCGTTGGCTAACGCCGTCAGCAGCCCCGACAGAACTGCTCCGCCTCCCGGAGGCGATGGATCTCCTGGTGCAGCAGGAAACGTTGGCGGATATAACGACTTTTGGCTCGACTTCGGTGACGAAGCTGCCACCTTGGATGGCAGAGTGCCAACCTCGATCATCACGCAGCCAGCCAACGGGCGCCAACCGCAACGCACCGAAGTAGGCAAAGCACGTATGGCCTCCGCTAGACGGTTATTTAGAGAAAACACCGGTAGCGCTTGGTGGCTAAGCGAACCTGGACCCGGCCCCTATGACAATATGGAAATGCGACCAAACGCGGAACGATGCTTGCTCAGCTTTGGCTCAACCAGTGGACCGCCAATGTTGCCATCCGGTTACAACAATCTAAAACGCATCGTCCAAACAGAGGCTCACGTGATGATTCTCGCAGAAATGATTCACGATGCGCGCATCATCCGCTTAGCGGGTGAACATGCACCTGACAACGTTCGTGCATGGATGGGTGACTCTATCGGCCACTGGGAAGGAGACACCCTCGTTGTCGATACCACCAACTTTGGCGCGAAACCGGCGCTTCGTGGTGCGAGTCCAGACCTTCACGTCGTTGAGCGTTTCACCATGACCGACTCAGGCGACCTTAAATACGCATTCACCGTCGACGATCCAAAGTCGTGGACCGCTAATTGGAGCGGTGAATACCCATGGCCTGCAACCGAAGACAAAGTGTATGAATACGCTTGTCATGAAGGCAACTACGCACTGGGCAACATTATGCGTGGCGCTCGAATACTAGAACGCGACATCGAGCAAGGCTCAGCATCCGGTGAGTAAGCAGGTTTTAAGTCATTTTCCCTTGGAGGGCTTGGTAATGGGTTCGATTGATACAAAAGGCTTTGTTGCGCTAGGTCTTGTAGCCACGGCGTTGGCGAGTACCTCTGCGTGGGCAGAGGTCGATGCTAAATCACTCTGTCGCGAAACCGCACTCTTGTATGCACACTATGCAGATACGAATCAACAAGCCAAGTTCAATGCGCTTTTCACCAAGGATGGCACGCTCGCTACGAGCGCTGGCAGCCGCAAACCGGCCCAAATAGCAGTTGACCCAGCCCGTCCTGCTTTTACATCTAAGCACGTTGCGACCAACCACATTGTGCACGATCAGGACGGTGTGCTAACAGGGACTTCCTATTTCACCTACTACACCAGCCCCGAGAGCAAAGATGGGCCATTACCCATAACAGGACAACCTGCTGCCGTAGGCGTGTATCACGACAAGTATGTGATTGACGGTGGCGTCTGTAAATTCACAGAACGCATGGCAAAAGTTACATTCGCGGGCGAATAGATACAGCTGCTTAGACTCTCCTAGACCCAGGCTGCGTAACGATCGAGACGTCGAAGGGTCTCACTTTCGTCCTGGGGTGGCACTTGAAAGATAATGCGCTCGGCTCGCGTATCACGAAACTTCATCACCACTTCGTCCTTAGGTGGTGCCGCGAATATAGATATCGATATTGACGCAGGATCGCGCCCAGCCTCAGTAGCGAAATCATCAAGTTTTGCCATCTTTGCAATGATCGCTTCCGGGTTCGTTGTGATCGGCAACCAACCTTCTGCCACGCGCACGATTCTCCTGAGCGTATGGTCAGAGGAGCCACCTAAAAAGAGTGGCGGGTGGGGATCTTGAGCGGGTTTTGGCCAAGACCAAATATTGTCGAATTGCTCAAATTCGCCTTGGAACGATGCGCTTTCCTGGGTCCACACCTCTTTCAACGCCCGCATCTGTTCTTCTAATTTCTTGAAGCGCGTTGCATATTGGACACTGTGGTTTTCCATCTCCTCTCGGTTCCAACCCCCGCTTAAGCCCAACAGAACCCTCCCGTTGGAGACGTGATCCAAGGTGGCAACGGTCTTGGCTAACGTCAAAGTGTGATGTTCAACCGCTATACAGATTCCGGTCGCTAGCTTTAGATCCTTTGTCACCGCTGCAGCCATACCTAACGCAACAAATGGATCCAGTGTATGACTATATTCTTTCGGCAATTCGCCACCACCAGGATAAGCCGTGGCTCGGCTAGCTGGGATGTGCGTATGTTCTGGCACCCATATCGAGTCAAACCCACGCTCTTCGGCGGCAACAGCAAGCTTGTCGATCGGCATGGAGTATTCGGTACAAAACGGAAACAAACCAATACGCATAGGCTTTCCTTCTCACTGGATAAAATTGCTCTTACCGTAGCGGGAAAAGGTTGCGAACTCCAATTCCCTGAGCGGTGACGCGCAACGGAACGCCACAATTTCGGACTGATCCGTCTCAATATTTACGTAAGGAAGATGTATGGGCTCTTACAACATACGCCTACTCATTCTCATGGACAGTATCGATAATCTCTAAACACTTTTACTGGGGGAGACCAATGACTCTAAGAAGGCTAGTATTTACTCTAGCAGTGCTCTGCTTATCGCAAGCATCGTACGCGGCGATTATAACTTACGATTTGACCCAACCCACGATCATCCCAGTAAATAACGGTGAGACAGGTGAAGACCACGACGACAACTACTACTACCAGCAAACGAAGGACGGGGTCACTCTAACTGCTTTCGGATACGAAAATTACCCGAGCGAGGGCTTTTCAGACAGAGAACAAGTTACTTGGGGCGGTTGGGGACTAGGAGTCAATGACGACGACAATTCAAGCAGTTCAGATTCCTATCACCTGCTCGATGGTGAGGACGAGTCAATCTTGTTTAACATTGGTCGTGCAGGAATATTAACCGCCGTACAACTATCCGAATTCGGAGATGGTGATGATTGGAATCTATGGATAGATGGGGTCGAAGTATTCGTCGACCGCGCATCCAGCACCCTTCACCAGTCCTACGCTTTTAACAATTGGTTCATGATCTCAGCCGATGGCGACAGCGATGTTTTTGGAATTCAGAGTGTATCCGTCTCCGTGCCTGAACCTGGAACACTGGGGTTGTTAGCGTTAGGGATCTTTGCGTTGGGTCTGCAACGAAGACGAACGTAGTCAATTCGTTCTTAGTTCAAAGCCGCCAAGAGGCGGCTTTTTTGTGTTTAGAACACTTGGAGTAAGCGAACTTTAGCCCATTGAGCTCAGACTTAGCCACACAAGATCGGCTCGCTCAAGGTTACAAGGCTAATCATTCACGACTAAAATCTGACAGCTACGAGCGAATACGGGGAAGTCGTGTTTCTGCAAATCGAAGACGGCGTGCGACTACATTACGAATCCAGTGGTGACCCAAACCGTCCTACCCTCCTGCTATGGCATGGCGCCCGATGCACACTAAGACAGTGGGACCATGTTGTATCGAAACTGGAGGATCATCGATTCCATCTAGTCAGATTCGACGTACGCGGAGCGGGTCAAAGTTCTAGCGGTGCGGATGAAGACTACACTTTTGCAAAATATGCAACTGATGCGTGCAAGCTCTTGGATCACTTGAATGTCACCCAGTGTCATGTCTGGTCGATGGCTTGGGGCTCACGTGCTGCCTTCGCATTTTGTGCCACATACCCCGAGCGGATCATCAGTGCTGCACTTTTTGATCTAAGTATCGGCAAACCGGACGTCGCAGCCCAACGATCGGGTAACAAACTAGCTCGCGAGAAACAACGCGCGGCGGGCTACGTTGCCCCGCCCTTACCAGACGGATGGAATCAACACCGGGATGAGCAATCTCTGGCGAAAAGTCTTGCTGCTTCTGGACAAGTGGAACTAGCCAGCATGGCACATAAACTCACAATGCCCATTCTGGTCGCGACTGGTGACCACGATCCAAACCTTGCTTCAAGCCGAGAGGCCGTACAACTTCTACCTAACGCAAAGCTAATCGAACTCGAGAACGTTGGACACGGTAGTGTTTTAATGCAACCGACGCTCTGCACAGAAGTGCTCCTGGAATTTGTTGAGCGGCACGCCTGATCGCCAAACCCTAATCTGAGGACTAGACCATGTACCGCGTTTTCTGGGACGCAAACACCGACCCTATCTGAGGACCCGCTGCGGGAAACGTAAGCGCCCAATGCTAGCCTTTCTCCAGCGCGTCCAGCTCAGTAGCATCATGCCTCTCAGTTAACCCGCTCTTACTAGCCCTATTGACCTTGCGACCTCGTCGCACAGCAGGTCGATTGTGGATCTCAGTCGCCCAGCGCTGTAGGTTTTCGTAGGAAGCCACATCAAGAAACTCCTTCGACTCGTAGAGGCCAGTCAAAACAAGTTGCCCGTACCAGCTGTAAACGGCCATATCAGCGATGTTGTAATCGTCGCCACACAGGTATTGGCGCGATGCCAAGTTTCGATCAAGGACATCTAACTGACGTTTGATTTCCATCGCAAACCGATTGATTGGGTACTCCCATCTCTCGGGCGAATAAGCATAAAAGTGCCCAAAGCCACCGCCGAGGTAGGGTGCGCTGCCTATCTGCCAGAACAGCCAAGACAAACACTCGGCACGGCCCGGTTCCTCTATTGGCACGAACGCAGAGAATTTCTCAGCGAGATAAAGCATGATCGCACCGGACTCAAAAACCCGGGTTGGCGTCTTGGTGCTGTGATCAACCAAGGCTGGAATCTTCGAATTCGGATTGATATCGACAAAGCCACTACCAAACTGATCACCGTTGCCAATATTGATCAGCCATGCATCATACTCGGCTTCTTTTTTGCCAATGGCTAAAAGCTCTTCTAGCAACATGGTGACCTTCACGCCGTTCGGAGTCGCCAATGAATAGAGTTGCAAAGCATGTTTGCCGACCGGCAGTTCCTTGTCGTGAGTTGCCCCAGCGATTGGTCGGTTGATGTTGGCGAAGCGGCTCTCAGTTTCCTTTTCCCATTGCCAAACTTTGGGTGGGATATAAGCGTTCTCGTTGGTCATATCTGCTCGTCTCAGTTAAATGAAAAAATGTTGGGTTAGCGATGTTGGCGCATGCGCTTGTTATTGCGCTCAAACATCACGCCAGATTTTGCCTCTTTGTTGCACGGCTTCGAGCATGGACCAATCACCTTGCTCCACTTGGAAGCCCTTCGGAAAAGGCGGACGTGCTTCCATGCCCAGTGACACAATGACCCGATCATCGCGGTAGTAACACTGCAAGATCACCGCAACTAAAGGGGCGAGCTCAGACCGACCTTCAAGGCGGTCGTACGCATGTGTGTTAGTTGCGCTGAGTGTGGCACCTAACTCCTGCTCGACTGTGATCGCGAGCTGTAGAGCTTGCCGCACCGCCGTTTCATTACCTTGAGCCGTCGTTATTACATCTGCAAAGATAAGGTCGTCATCGGCGCCAGGCACCCTGTATTCCTCATTCGGCGGTATCACCATACCAGCCAAGCTTCGTAACACACGTAGCTCATCCTCTGTGAAAGGACTATCAGTTGCGATGGTGTCGGTCATGGATTTTTCCTGTTCAGGAATTAATCGAAAAGATTCGTTAACCGCTTCTTAATTTGGTCAGATATGTAGAGGGCGAGTGTCTGTATTGTTCGTGTCGGATTAACGCCAGCGCTTGTAACAAAGATACTCCCGTCAACTATAAATAGATTACGAACGTCATGACTTCTTCCCCATTCATTTACAACCGACTGAGAAGGGTCAGTGCCCATTCTGGCAGTTCCCATCAAGTGCCAACCGCCCACCGCAATCGGTGACTCCACAATCAAGTCCAGAGCACCAGCTGCCAGCAATACCTCAGACGCCCGTTCGACTGAGAAATCGAGCATTTTTTGCGAATTCTCGCTGATCGTATAAGTCATTTTCGGTGCGGGTATGCCATGCGCATCCTTCAACAAAGGATCCAACGTTACCGTATTGTGCTCCTCCGGTAGGTCTTCACAGATCGACACCATGCCTGCAATGCGATTGTGTAAGCGCCGATAGGCCTCATGATGGCCCTGCCCCCACGGGATACGACCCGAATTCACTCCGGTAAGTGCCGTCGCAAGCACACCTCGACCTCGGGTGAACTCATAGGTAAAACCGCGAACGAAGCCACGTTCCTCAGCTGTCTCGTAGAATTCCTGACTCCAAATACTGTCATGAGGACCGCGATAACCGTCCAACTCATCTGCAAAGATGCCATTGATTGATGCATACGGATGCAACATCAAGTTCTTGCCGACCAACCCGCTTGTGTTAGCCAAGCCATCAGGGAACTGATCCGAAGTCGAGTTGAGTAAAATTCGCGGAGTACCTACGCCATTGCACGCCATGATGACAACATGCGCTGCCTGGAATTGCTCGACGCCCTCTTCGTCAAAGTATGTGACGCCGTTAGCCATACCTTCGTCGTCGACATTAATTTCTTTAACGCGACACCACGTGCGAAGCTCCACCCCAGCGCGGATCGCCTCCGGCCAATACGTAATGTCGGTACTCGCTTTCGCACCCTGGGCACAACCATGCAAACAAGCACCCAAATTTATGCACTGATCGCGTCCATTGTAGGGCTGTGTCGCAATGGCCGAATCAGACGGCCACCAATGCCAACCCTTTTGATTGAATCCTTCAGCAATTTTTGTCCCAGACTTGCCCATCGGTAACGGTGGCATCAAGGATTGTTTCGCCGGATACGCTGGATCACCTGCAAGACCGGAGACCCCCGTCATACGATCATTCTCTGCATAAAAAGGCTCGAGCGTCTCATAATCGATCGGCCAATCGTCACCCACGCCATCTAGCGTATTTACTTTGAAATCCGAAGGATGGAACCGAGGGTAGTGTCCTGCGTAGAGCACAGTGCCACCACCGACGCCATTGAAGTTAGCAACGCTGATTGGGCTATCGTCGTCGTTGACCGGATAATCGCCAGGTTGCTGACGGCGATTGGGGTTGATGCTGAAATCGGACTGCGCGCGACTCTCCCAGTCTCTGCCAGTGGTCGGATATTGGGCAGGATTTGTCCAACCGCCCTGCTCTAGGCAGACGATGCGCATCTTCGTCTCAGCCAAGTTCCACGCCACAGTAGCGCCGGAAGCACCCGCGCCAATGATGAGAACGTCTGCCGGTTCAAAATTCAGTTCTGTAGTCATGGCAATGAGGTTACCAACTATTTCGTCCTGTTCAAATCAGGTGGTGCCCGCAGCTTAATCAAAACAAGAATGGGTAGCGCGACCACTAGAATGATCAGGAATTGTAGAAAGGCATTGGTGTAGCTCCCAGTCGTATCGTATATCCATGCCGCCAGGGGCGATGCAATCAGCGCTACCGGTAGCATAAAGGGTTGCATTAACCCATTGGCTTTCCCGTATGCAGCGGTACCAAATACTGCGGCCGTGGCCATACTTTGCAACGGCGTAACACTGGAGAACCCAAAGCCATAAGTAACCACGCCCAGAACTGCAAACAAATACGTATCACCGAACCAAAACAAGAACACACCTACGAGCTGGCAGATAAGCGCGACCGCTATCGCTGCTTTGGGCGTTGCCCAGTCAGCGAACCAACCCAAAATAGGTTTGCCACTAAGAATAAATAGACCCATTAAGGAAAGCAGTACACCAGCTTGTTCTGCAGTGAAACGACCGTTAGTGAAGTGGCCAAATAGATGCATGTTGACCCCCTGCCAAACGCAAAACATTGCGCTAAACAAAACAATCAACATCCAGAAAGCAGGAATTCTGAAAAGCTCCCTTGTTGTCCACAAACGTTCTTCGCCACGCCCTGCCTCACCCTCTGTCTCGCCACCTGTCTCAGCTTGCAGCGGCTCTTTGTCTCCGTCTGGATAGAGCCCCAAATCTTCAGGTGCTCGGTGGATAACAAACATGACCAACGGCACGACTAAGCCGATCGTGAGCACGCCAAAGGAAGCAAACCCAACCCGCCACCCGTACGTTGCCATTAACCAAACGGCAATCACAGGTACAAAGACCCCCGCGAAGGACGCCCCTGCGACATCCAAGGACAACGCAAGACCCCGTTTACGTCGAAACCACTGAACCAGCACCCGCGAAGTGGCAAAGCTCGAAATCGCACGCCAACCTGCACCGAACAACAGACCAAATATCGCATAGAGCATTAAGTAAGTACTGGCATACGCAGTCGCGACATAGCCCATCGTCACCATGACGGCGCCGCCTAGAAGTATGCGTCTGGGGTGGTGCTTGTCCAACAGATGTCCGATAACTGGCGCCGCAAAAGCACCTACTGCCTGCGCGATAGTGAAGGCCAAGGTGACATCCAAGCGACTCCCGCCAAATTCGTCAGCCATCTGTGGCAAGAAAATCCCGCGTGCGTAAAAGAACGCCCCGGAGACAATCGACATGCAGAAGCACCCAGCAACAACCACCCAACCAAAAAATACTGGGTATCCGAAGACGCTAAAGTCGGCCGCTCGTTTATGTTTGGCGTTCTCGCTGGTAGATCGCTCGGGGTTAGAGATCGCGACTTCCTCAAAATCGACCATGCTATGCGTTTAACGATGTCATTCCCAATCGAGATCTCTTAGAGCAACCGACGACAGTCCTCAGACAAGGGCTTTTCCGTTATGCTGGAAGCCGCGAAAAGTTGGAGCCAGAGCAGTAATGGACGCAGTTAAAACGCTCGAAGAGCTAGAGAGTATCTACGACGCAACCGTTCCCGGCGCTATAACAAAGGTTTCAACGCGAATCACACCTTTGTATCAGCAGTGGATCGACGCATCTCGCTTTCTGATTCTTTCCACTATCGGTCCCGAGGGGACAGACGCCAGTCCGCGCGGCGATGATGGTCCCGTCGTTCAAGTCGTCGATGACAAAACTATCTGGCTTCCTGACTGGCGCGGTAACAACCGGCTTGATTCGCTTCGCAACATCGTGCGCGATAGCCGCGTGAGCTTTATGTTCATGGTACCGGGCTGCAGAAACGTTGTGCGTGCCAACGGCTCAGCGATACTCACGGCAGACGTTAACGCGACAAGTCAGTTTATGAGAAATGGTAAGCGCCCAAGAACCGTCATCGTCTTCAGCGTCGGCGAAGTCTATTACCAATGCGCCAAAGCGCTGATGAGATCGGGTTTGTGGATTGCGGATGACGAAAGCGACCGCGTCCCGACTGCAGGACAGTTCAACAAAGAGTTCATATCCGATCTAGATGTCACGGCTTATGACGAGGGGTATGACGAATACGCTAAGGAACGCATGTGGTAGCCGACCCTTCGCCGCGCTTCGCAAATTTGTACCCACCCGCAACCAGGATCCATTGAACGGAAGGTAAGGCTTATATAAGTGGAAGAAGAACTCATAAAACAGATTATCGCCGCAAGACAAATGGTCGTTGCGGACGAGCACCAAATCGCCCCGCCTCCCCGCACACGTATTGAACGACTACTAGACCAAGATTCTTTCGTCGAATTCGGCGCTCTTGCTGGCCGAACGTCCAAAGCCGATGACCCGATAGCCGCAGATGGTCTCGTTGGCGGCATCGGTAACATTGCCCATGCACCGGTCGTTGTTGCGTGCTACGACACCAATTTGCTACACGGACAACAAAGCGACCGAAACCAGCGGAAGATGGCGAAACTACTCTATCTGAGCATGGAGCATCGTTGGCCGTTCGTTTGTTTTGTTGACGGCCAAGGCGCACGGACCGACGATCCGCTGCCACCACCCCCAATCGCTGTAACTCCCAGGGGCCGCTTTGATCTCTTAGATGGTCTTGCAGAACTAAACGGTTGGGCGCCAACAGTGTCCATAGTGTGCGGATCTTGTCATGACGGGCATGCGGCCATCGCAATGTTGACCGACTTGACGGTTGCTGTCGAAGACGCGACGTTTCAAGCCCACGGTGGACCGGATATCGCGGCAATCGATTATGCCCAAGCTGGCAACGTCGACCTCTTGGTCGCAACCGAAAGCGAAGCGATCGACACGGCGCGCCGCTATCTCGAGTTCTACCTGCTGAACAAGACAGAGACCGCGTCTCCTGCCAGCAATGCAGCGGCGATTGCTGACGTCATTCCAGACAATCGACGCCGACCGTACGACATGAGAAAGGTTATGGCTGCGTTCGTCGATGAGGGGAGCGCTTTGGAACTAGCCCCTAACTGGGGGCGCTCTATGTTGACCGCTTTTGCCCGCCTTGGCGGGCGCACTATCGGTGTGTATGCCAATCAACCAAAATCACCGCTCGCTGGTGCAATCGACGCCGATGCCGCAGACAAAGCCGCGCGCTTTATCGAGCTTTGCGATGCCTACGACTTTCCCATCGTCTCCTTAATCGACAATCCGGGCTATATGGTGGGACCAAAAGCGGAACAGGAAGGGATCGCACGACACCATGCCCGACCACTTTCGGCGCTTCATCATCGTAGTGTGCCGCTCTATTCGGTACAGCTACGCAAAGCTTATGGCTTAGGACCCTACGCGATGTCGGGCTGGGGCAGTGCTCGTCGGGTGCCTGAACTTCGACTCGCCTGGCCTTCCGTTGAATCAGGTGGTATGTCTTTGGAAGGAGCAGCCTACTTAGTCAAGCGCAAGGAAATCCACGCCGCCGAAAACTCAGAAGAAGCCCTGCGGATTCGAGATACATACGCAGAATCAATGCGCGATGCAAACTCAGGTTTGCGCGCAGCCCGCAGTTATCAATTCGACGACGTCATTTTACCTGCAGAAACGCGACCAAGAATAATCTCAATGTTGCAGAAGCTCCCGGCACGCGAACTACCCAAAGCCGAACGCTATGGTGGTCACAAACGTCACTCGGTTGATTTGCGATGACCGAACAACCAAACCCAAATGATCAGTTAGCCGTCGCCAAGCTCACAACCAAGGATGCTGCCAGGCCAGATATCGTCACAAAGATCTCGGCTAGCGGAAAAATGACAGCGCGTCAGCGCATCGCCGAACTGTTAGATCCTGGCTCCGAAGTTGAATTCGGTTCAATAGCAGCCGCAAGCTCTGACGGCGATTGGATACCAGAAGCTGGCGGCGTGGACTTCATCGGGACTGTCGATGGACAACCCACTATCGCGTCATCCACAGACTATACCGATCACGGTGGCGGCTACGGGGCAGGACGTCTGGGACGATTATTTGCTGTAGCCTTTGAGCGTCGATGGCCGGTCGTTTTATTCGTCGATGGCGGTGGTAGCCGTGCGCAACACCCAAGGAGTGGCTTGGGACACATCGAAACCAGCGGCCAAATCGGCAGATTTTCATTTTTGGATGGCCTCCCCGAACTTTCAGGTTGGGTACCGACCGTCGCTATCGTTTCTGGTCCTGCCTTCGCTGGGCATGCGAGCCTCGCAGGCTTCAGCGATTTTCTCATTAGTACGCCTGGCTCATCCATTGGTATGGGTGGTCCGCCCATGGTCGAGGCTGCTCTGGGACAACGCCTAACGCCTAATGAACTTGCAGGGTCAGAAATGCACGAGCTGAGTGGCGGCATCGATCTTCTTGTGGACAGCGAGCAGTCTGCCATCGACGCTGCACGGGAGTACTTGGGATTCTACGGAAACCGTGATACTCCATCGGCTGACCCTGTCAAATTAGACCTGAATAACCTTGGATGTGACTACGACGTTCGACTCGTGATCGATAGCATCATCGATAGAGATTCTTTTTTTGAGCTCCGCCCCAACTTTGCACCCAACCTCATCACCGCGCTGACCCGTATAAACGGTGCACCCGTTGGTCTAATGGCAAATCGAACTAGTGTTTTGGATGGCAGTATCGATGAGAAGGCAGCCATCAAGATCGGACGTTTTGTGGAACAGTGCAACACTTACGAATATCCCCTTCTGTCGCTTATCGATACCCCTGGGTGCACAACCCAACCTCGCAAGAAGAAAAAGACCGATACTCTCGCTAGTGCATCCAGCGATCTACCCGGTTTAACAAGGTGGCACACACGAGTACTGCTCGCACACCAACAACGGACCGTACCTCTTACATCGGTGCAACTTGGTCAAAATGGTGGCCTCGCTGGCACTTTGATGACCGGAGTCTCAAGCACGCGCGGTGTGCCACTCATGAAACTGGCTTGGCCGTCGGTGACCATTGGACAACGGGACGGTTTCTCAGCGGTCGTCGATCACAACGCTTTCGACGATGTAATCGAACCCAATGAAACTCCAAATCGAGTCCGTCGGCTACAGAGCCTCCTAAAAGGCTCGGGTGACACACGTCCACCTCGCGAACAAAAGAAACATTGGATCGACACCTGGTAGCGTTCTCGGTCCTTAGATGTCGCTAAAACTCATCGACTTGCCAAACACCCTATCAACACCTTGTTGTATGCTAAGGCGGAAATTAGAGAGTTGAGGCAGTCCAAATGAGCGGACCATTGAGCGGATTCAAGGTACTCGACATGTCGCGTGTGTTGGCTGGTCCCGCGGCAACAGTCCTATTGGCGGATCAAGGTGCAGACGTCATCAAGGTTGAACCTTTACGCGGCGACGTCGTGCGAGCCATGGGCGGCGGCGGATTAACGCCTGGATTCTTAACCGCCAACAGGGGTAAACAGTCTATCGCTCTGGACCTCAAATCCGAGGCCGGAATCAAGATCGTAAAACGATTGGCGAAAGACGCAGATGTATTCGTGCAGAACTTCCGTCCTGGCGCCATTGATGGCATGGGTTTGGGAGAACCGGTGATCCGTGAGATCAACCCGAAGATCATCTACGTTTCCATGAGCGGATTTGGCGAGAAGGGCCCCTATGCTCATAAACGTGTTTATGACCCTGTTATTCAAGCTTTGTCAGGTCTAGCAGATCTCCAAGCAACTGACGAAACCGATCGCCCACGCATGATCCGAACCGTCATTCCCGACAAGACCACTGGCATCACGGCCGCGCAGGCGATTACAGCTGCTCTCCTCTCAAGAGAACGCACCGGCGTGGGGCAACATGTCAAAGTCGCTATGCTCGATGTGATGATCGCCTATTTGTGGCAGGAGGGACTAGGCGGTCTGACTATGGTGGGCGAAGAACATCGTGTTAAACGCGGCCAACGCTCCAAAGACCTGATTTATGAAACCGCAGACGGCTACATTACCGCCGGTGCTGTGTCGGATGCAGAGTGGCGCGGGATGTGTAAGGCGCTAGACCGGGAAGAGTGGTTGACCGATGAGCGCTTCGCCACCCCGCGCGCCAGAGGTATGAACGTTAAACAACGGCTCGAAATGACCGCTGAGGTGATTTTGACCAACACGACAGCTTACTGGTTGAAGCGTCTGGACGAATGTGAAGTCCCAAGCGCCCCAGTACTGAGTAGACCGGATGTCATCGCGCAAGAACAAGTCCAGGTGAACGAAATACTCTCCGAATACGACCATCCGGGTCTTGGTCGCGTGCGCCAGCCTCGTCCAGCGGCTCGCTTTGAGACCACACCAACAAATACAGAACAGCAAGCTGCCCAACTGGGAGAGCACGGCGTTCAACTCCTGCAACAAGCGGGCTTTAGTGACGAAGAAATTTCCCAGTTCAGGGAAAGCGGTGTCCTCGGCACCCCACCGACATAAAACTTGAGCCAATGGAGATCAGTTTCGGGTTTCGGCGATTAACTTTTCTTCCGCCCGGGCACCAGAGAGCATGTTACGCATCGCGTAATTGCCTTCATGGCAAGCATATTCAAAAATCTTCTCGTTGCTTCGTTGCATGAGCAGCACACCCGTTATCGGCGCGGTGTAGGTAGCAGGATCACTAACAGTAAACTCATACCGCAACGTGTCTTCATCTAGGCGTTGAAACCGTTCTATGATGTTTAGCTCCGCGGCATTTCCTGCTGAGCTGAAAAAGCTACGCGAGAAACTCGACAGCTTCGGTGTGAAACTCTGCGTCGTGACCACCATCACATCGCCTTCCCAATGACCACGTGACTCACCCATCCAGGTGGTAAGGCCTAGTCTTGGCACTTCTTTTAGCGGCACGATACGGGCGTCATGAATCATTTCATTCAAGATCACAACATGGTCACTTGTTTGCGTGATGCCGATATTTTGGTTGTATCCACCAGGTAGGATCGGTGGACCAGAACTGAAACCCAACAGACAGCGCTCCGATATTCCCCGTTGCTCAGGACCTGCCGTCCCAACCCCACCAACTCGGAGTCGAGCAATCGCATCGTCACGTCTAACATCACCTATCGCCTGAACTTCGACACCAGCTTGATATGCTGGTAGGCGGCCATTCGCGGGATCTACAATCAGGGAAGTTCGGACATCAGACTCAACGCCAGCAGTGTTGTCGTACCAGAAACTGTTGTAAGAGCCGACATCCGTACCTTTCGGGGGTGCACCCCGATCTGCATCACTGGCCTTGTCCTGTTCTTTTGTCCTTCGTCTGGCTTCTGCCTGACGCGAGGCAGCTTCAGTCGGACTCAAACTTGCCTTTTCTGCCAAGCGCTCGGGTCGCTCCAAGGGTATAAGGCTCCGATAGTCCCAGACGCCCGACAGATTTGGGTGCCCATCTGTAGTTTTAGGCACACCGTCATTCGCGCTTGCTGCCGTTGGCAGTCCTACACAGACGATACAAATCAAGACTTTCCTAGACAGAGTGGCCATCAAATTGAGATCCATAAGGTTTCAGTAGGTCAGGTCTAAGCCTTCGAGTTCACCGGCCTCTCGCCAAGTTGTTAGCAGCGCGTTGAAAGCATTAGCGCCTGGCGCATAAGACTCGCCTTGGATACCGCCACCCTCTGTCGCGATTTTACCTTCATTGTTGTAGTAGCCCGGCGTGCACGCATCGAAGAATGCGATGTTGACCGCAGCTAAGCTCCGGATTGTTTCTACCCAACCTGCCTCCGCTTCTTCCGTAGGTTCTGCATATCGAGCCCCGCGCGATCTTATCTCGTTTATCAGATAGGAAACGTGTTGCGCCTGATCGTCCAGAACAGCAGTCAGATTGGCAGAGAACCCGTTTTGTCCCAAACCTACCTGGAAGCAATTCGGGAACCCGTTAATAGAGTAGCCGTGAAACGTCTTAAGACCCTCACCCCAATATTCAGATAATGTGCGTCCGTCGCGTCCCGTGATTTCATAACCCGCGCGTCTCGTATAAGACGTCCCGACTTCGAAGCCAGTCGCATAGATGATGCAATCCACTTCGTACTCGACCCCACCCACAACAACGCCCTTACTTGTGATGCGTTCTACGCCTTGTTCATCGCTTGTATCGATGAGGGATACGTTTGGACGGTTGAATGTTGGCAGGTATTCGTCGTTAAAGGTCGGTCGTTTACAGAATTGTCGATACCAAGGTTTTAGCACCTCGGCGGTTGAGTCATCCTCAACAATCTCATTCACTCGTTCTCGGATGCCATTCATCTTGCGCATGTCGGCAAGCTCGACCAATTCGACCATCTCATCCATGGACACTTCGGCTTCCCCGGGTTTTGGTGCCATGCTGGCGAACAATCGAAAGATCTCAGTCCAACCATCGTTGACAAGATCCTGCTCCACAGGCTGACCGGTCACCATTGCATCGAAGTTCTGGCGTCTTGCCTTCTGCCAACCTGGCTCTAGCGACTCAAACCATTCTTCATCTGTGGGTTTGTTTCCTCTCAGGTCTACCGACGAAGGAGTGCGCTGAAACAGGTATAACTGTTTAGCGTGCTTAGCCACATAGGGCACCGATTGAATCGTGGTAGCACCTGTTCCGATGACGGCGACACGCTTGTCTTCCAATCCAGTCAGATTGCCGTTGTGATCACCGCCGGTGTATTCATAGTCCCAGCGACTCGTGTGGAATGTATGACCCTCAAAGTCAGCAAGACCTGGGATCGCGGGAAGTTTTGGTCGATTCAACGGACCCGTCGCCATGACGACGAAACGAGCACTGATGGTATCTTCCCGATCGGTCGATATGTGCCAACGAGCGGAATCTTCGTCCCAACGCAGATCCGTCACTCGGGTCTGAAAAATAGCACCATCATAGAGGTTGAACGTCTCCGCGATGCGCTGCGAATGGGAATAGATTTCTGGCGCGTAGGAATACTTTTCCTTCGGCATATAGTTGAGCTCTTCCAGCAGCGGTAGGTAGCAGTAAGCTTCAATGTCACATTGAGCCCCTGGGTAGCGATTCCAATACCAAGTACCACCAAAGTCACCACCTGCTTCAATTATGCGCACATCGGTAATGCCAGCCTGTTGGAACCTAGCACCAGCGAGTAGACCACCAAATCCACCACCGATAATCACGACTTCCGTTTCCGACTCGATTGGATCCCGCTCAAGGCGCTCAACGTATGGATCTTCGATATAGTGAGCAAAATCGTCCTTAACCTCTACGTACTGCTCATTACCATCAACACGCAAACGTTTGTCGCGTTCGGCCTTATACTTCGCACGAATCTCTTCAGGGTCAAAGCCTAGGTTTGAATATTCTTTGGCCAACTTGCTCATATGTTCCTCCTAATTTAGTTGTTACCGTCTCTCCAGTAACAACGCTGATGTGGTGCGATGCTAAAAGATACACCCAGGCATAGACCGTTGGAAAGGGAGAATGGAGCGTAAGTCAGCCCAAAAGAGCGCTGCCAAATCTGCGCAGAAGGGCAGAATGGCTCTCTTGCGAAAGATCGTTTAAACCCACGTACAGCTCTTGCAGACCATCTAGACCCCGGGCCGCCAATACACTTTCAGCGCCTTGGTCAGACATACCAACCTGCCGGAGATTGATAGACTGTAGCTGTTCCGCCAATGGTGAATTAACAAGTATTCGAACACCCTTGTCGTCTATCTGGTTGTGGTAGAACCATAGCGTTTTCAAGCGCGGTGGCGCAGCGGTGACTAATCCCTCAACCGCTCGACTGGTTAGTTCATTGTGGCTAAGAACGAGTACCTCCACACGATCTAACATGTCGGATACACATAGGTGTTTGAATCCTTGGTAACCAAAACCGTTACCTTCCAAATATAGATTAGTGAGCTTTGTCAGAGACCTGGACTTTCCAAGCGCTTCAACACCAGCATCGCCGATGCCGTTGAAGTTGAAATCAAGCAAGGTCAGACCAGATAGTGATTCGCTCGTAGCGATGGCTTCAGCACCTTCCGCAGCAATTTCATTGTGCGAATAGCTACCGCCTCCAAGTCTGAGGTGTCGTAGGTTCACTAAACCCTTGGCGGCGGCCAGCCCGGCGGCGCCCTTTGCCCCGATCCGGCAATTGAAAAGCGCTAGTGATTCAAGTTTGCTTGAGAGCGCGGACTCAACAAGAACGCCGACCCCTTCATCGCCAAGCGCTGCCTGCATGTAGCCGCGCATCTCCAGGTGCCGCAACCCAGGCATCGATGCTTGCACGAGCAAATTCATGATCTCAAGCTGACTGTCCTCATCGCTCAGTGCGACGTACTGGATAGAGTCTAGGAAACGAGAACCAAACAGGACTGCTGCTCCTTCACGACCCAGAATCACTTCGCTCAGGTTTAGCTGGGTAACCGTTCGCAACTCTGGTGTTTTTGCCAACTCATCGAGGGTCTCGATTTCCAGAGAATCATCCTCTGAATCAGCGAGTACCTTCTCTAAGAGCTGCACTGCAGATTTGATGGGTTAAGCTTCGTACTCAAAATACGCATTGGAAACGACAACACGATCGTCAACCGATGCTTGGAATATGACCCGACCAGCACCATCTTGCCAAGCTGCCACCCGAATCGTGTCGTTAAGCATGACTGGTGCCGAGAAGCGAACCTTAATCTTGCGGAACCTCGTTGAATCCGAATCACAGATAGATGCCAACAGAAGCTGGCCACAATGGCCGAAGGTACATAGTCCGTGCAGAATTGGCTCATCGAAGCCGCCAAACTTAGCTGCTTCTGGATCAATATGTAATGGATTATAGTCGCCTGAAAGGCGATAGATGTGCGCCTGGTTATCTGCGATATGAGTATGAGTTTGCCAATCAGCTGTACCTGGTGGGGTTTCAATCTTCGCTGAGTAGGTTTGACCTGAGCCTTCGAAAGGTTCGATGTCGCCAAGTGTTTGCACGCCTCGGCGGAACGAGCCGTTCACCATACGCAGGTACACATCGCCATTTTCGTCGGTCACTTGGCTCTCGCACTCGACAAAACCATTGCCCTTGCCGCGTGGGTGAACCCCAATCAGCCGCGATGTCACTTGGACAGTTCCCGAGATTGGCAATGGCTTAACCATTTCAAGATATCTTTCAGCATCGATATTTAGTGGTCCTGGCGAACTTGGAATCTGATTGGTATCTATCGGTGCACCAGCGCCTCCCCACCGAATGGGAAAGGTTGGAAACACCGCAAATTGGGGGTGCTGTTCAAACACAAAGCGAAGATCTCTCGTCCCAACCCCGACGGCATACAACAATACATCGCGTTGGTCATAACTAATCGAAACCGGATCTCCCCATGGACCCGGTTCTCCACCAGGCAGCGCACCCTGCGCATCATATTTAGCCATCACTTGTTTCCTGTCGTTAACAATCTATTGCCTCCGTCCTCACCGGAGCATACCAACCGATGGGCAATGTTTCACCGATCTGTACCTAACCAGTCAATTCTGTGTGTCAAGAAGACACGAAAGAGCCAAATAGCCTATATTCGAGACGTAACGCCTGTGAGTAACAATCGATGTCGATCAGCGGTGGTGGTGTTAAAAAGGTTCTTTATACCCTTGCGACAGCAAGTAAGATCGGTCTGTTAGATTCGGCTAAGGCGCTAACAGCCCACAATACGTGCAAATCTTGCGGTCTAGGTATGGGCGGCCAACTCGGCGGTATGACCAACGAGCTCGGAGAGTACCCATCAGTCTGCAACAAGAGCGTGCAAGCTCAGTCAACAGACATACAAACACCCATACCAAGCGAGATTTTCAATCACACCATCGACGAGCTCGCAGAACTAAGCGCTCACGAACTCGAACACCTTGGACGCCTAGGTACCCCATTTACAAAGCTCGAGGACAGAATAAGTTTAAGGAAATAGACTGGGGTGATGCCATCGATCGAACCGTTGAGGCGTTCGTCAGTACTGTCCCTGCTAGAACTTTCTTCTACAGTTCCGGGCGATCCTCCAACGAAGCAGGTTTCTCACTGCAGCTACTTGCGCGCTTGTATGGCACGAACAACGTATCCAACTGTTCGTTTTATTGTCATCAAGCAACAAGCGAAGCACTTGAATCGACCATCGGCACAGGCACAGCAACCATTGAACTCGATGACTTAAGTAAGTGCGATTTGTTCTTTCTGGTCGGTGCCAACCCTGCCTCCAACCACCCACGCCTGCTCCATAAATTGATTGAGCTCAGACGACGTGGCGGACATGTCGTGGTTATAAATCCGATCAAAGAATCCGGTCTAGTTCGTTTCGCTGCACCGAAGATGCTCTCCTCCATGATTAAGGGCGGCGATGAGGTCGCAAGCCACTATTTACAGCCTCGCATAGGTTCAGACATCGCGCTGTTTACCGCGATCGCAAAAGCCGTGGACGAGCTTGGCGGGGTCAATGAGAGGTTTGTGCAGGAACACACAAACGGTTTCGATCAATTTGTCCGATCTATCCGTTCGGAGGATGCGGCCTCTCTTTCACGCCAATGTGGGGTCCCCGAAGCGGATGTCCAGGCAGTCGCAAAACTCTATAACAAATCTAATAACGTGATATTCGCATGGGGGATGGGGATGACCCATCACCTACATGGGGTCAAAAATATCGAGTCAATCAGCAATCTCGCCCTGATGCGCGGCATGGTCGGTAGAAGGTCGGCAGGACTCCTTCCTCTTCGCGGGCATAGCAACGTGCAAGGAATCGGTACAATTGGTGTCAAACCGGTATTGCCCACAGAAGTCTTTCACCGCCTGCAAAACGAGCTCAATGTCGCACTCCCAACCGAACCTGGGATGCACACGCTGGCATCTCTCGAAGCTGCATACGCAGGCAACATCGACGTGGCTTTGATGCTAGGCGGCAACTTGTTAGAAGCATCGCCAAACAAGGCTTGGTCAACGCAAGCATTAGATCGAGTAGCAACAAAAGTCTATTTAACAACAACCCTCAACCGCGGTCATATCGAGGGCGTGGATTCAGGCGACGTTATCATCCTCCCTGTATGTGCACGAGATGAGGAACCGGAGCCTACTACGCAGGAATCGATGTTCAACTACGTCCGACTAAGCGATGGTGGTATAAGACGGATCGCGTCCGTGCGGTCAGAAAGTGCCATCCTCGCGGACATCGGCAAGAGTCTTCTCAAAGAGATACCTTTCGATTTCGATGAATTTCGCGGACATCAGAAAATTCGAGAGGCGATTTCCAGAGTAATCCCTGGCATGGAAGATCTCGCAGACATCGACGTCGCCAAGCGTGAATTTCATGTTCGTGGACGAATTCTACATACACCGGAATTTCAAACCGCTGACAAGAAAGCAAACTTTGTCTCGGTTGAGGCAGCTACTGCTGATGACGCACCTGGCCCCACCTTTATGCTGATGTCCATCCGTAGTGAGGGCCAGTTCAATTCCATCATCTATGAGGAGAGAGACAGCTATCGAGGCGTCGACAACCGTTGGACTGTGCTTTTGAACCAGCAAGATGCTCTAGAAATTGGCGTCAGTGAAGGGAGTTTGGTTGACTTAGTTTCCGATCATGGCCGCATGGGAAAAGTCTCTGTGAAAATTTTTAGCATCGCTCGCGGATGCGCCGCCACGTACTATCCTGAAGCAAATGTACTGACCTCCCGTGCAAGTGATCCTCGAAGCCATACGCCAGCATTTAAGTCCATCCCCATCGCCATCTCCAAGAGCTAAATGTTAGAGTCGACAGCTTCCGGCAGTCCGAAGGACAACCCGGAATCCACAAGACTGTCTTAAGGGTAATTTTTGGAATCCAGTTTTCACGGCGTACTCGCGTTCGCTTTTCTCGGCGCAATGCTACTACTCGGTACCATTTTGCGGGCTCGGGTAGGTTTTTTACGCTCGGCCTTAGTGCCCGCCAGCCTCATCGGTGGCGTTATTGGCTTCACATTGATCGCGTTTGGTATGGCTTACGGTTACGAGAGCACTGATTTCGCCCCTTTCACCTTCCACTTCTTCACATTAAGTTTTATGTCCTTGGTCCTCGCCCGTGGCGAAAAAACTCAAGGCCCATCTGTGGTGTGGGGTGGTAGCTGGCTTTCAATGGTTTGGGTTATGAGTCTCGTATTACAGGCGCTGATTGGGCTCATTGTCATCGTCGCGTTCAATGCCGGGACCGGTGGCGACCTTTCAGAATATCTTGGCATCCTCGTAACTCACGGATTCACTCAAGGTCCTGGGCAAGCGCTTGCTATCGGTTCAATCTGGGAAGCTGAGTTCGATATTCCCGATGCGATGAGCTTTGGTCTTATTTACGCATCAATGGGCTTCATTGTCGCGTTTGGGATTGGCGTACCGGTTGCTCGTTGGGCCGTCCGTCAGGGCTTAAACGCTAACCGTAACGCTCGTATGGACGGTGAGTTTGTTTCGGGCATCCTTAACACAGATACCAAGTTGTCCGCAGGGAATCAGATCACCCACCCAGCCAACGTTGATACTCTCGGCTATCACTTAGCCATCCTCGCTGTTGCATACCTTCTGACCGACGCCTACATCAACTTTATGAACCCGTTGGTATCTCAGTTAGATTTAGGCGACATCAATCTCGCCGTAATTTTTAGCCACAATCTCTTCTTTTTTCACGGGCTGATTATATGCGTCGCTTTGCGTGCTTGCCTTGATCGGTTTGGACTAGGGCGTTTTATTGATGACGACACTCAACGGCGGATCACCGGTTCGTCTGTCGACTTTATGGTTGTGGCCACGATCATGAGTATTGAGTTTGCACTCTTGGCTGAGCACTTCGTACCGATACTGATCGTTTGCCTGACTGTCAGCGCTACCACCGCGTTACTTTGTTTCGGGTTTGGCCGACAGTTGAGTGAACACGGTATCGAAAGGGCGCTAACAGCATTTGGTTGTTGCTGTGGCTCAACCGGCAGCGGTATTTTGTTACTCCGCATGCTCGATCCAGATCTACGCACACCGATTGCGCGGGAGTTAGCTTTTTTCAATATCGCTATTCTATTCTTCGCGTTTCACATATTAACGATCATGGCACCTATCCTACCCAGCCTCAGTTTGGCTCTAGTCGTTGGTGTTTACTTAGCTACTTTCGCCATCTGTGCCATTGCAGTTCTGTGGGTAGTGCGCCAACTCAATGTGGCCCGAACGTCTCCTTAGTTGTTCTTTCTTGATCATCTTGGGTTCTCCAGGCAATCTCCAACCGTTTTCTGCCAAAGGACGATTATGTTTCTAAAGCGATTTTCTAGACTGTTAGCCACCGTGGTCGTAGTTCTGTGGGCACAGTTCGCGCAAGCAGAAAACGCCAGTTTTTCCTCGGAACAGGCAGAGCGAGGCAAAGAGAAATACGCCGAACACTGTGCCGCTTGTCATGGCGCAAACCTACAGGGTATCCATCTCTCCCCTGCATTAGTCGGTGCCAGATTTGATCAATCTTGGCGCAGCAAACCAATTAGCGTACTTTCCTTCCATGTCCAGCGAATGCCCGTCGCAGCGCCCAATAGTTTAGGTGAGGATACCTATACCAACCTCATCGCTTTCATACTACAAGCCAACGGTTTGCCGTCTGGGACACCGCTCCCGAACAGTCAAGACAAACTTGATACCTTGCAAATACCTGCAGTCACAGGCGGCGTAACAGACCCTTACACACCAGTCGTCCATTCAACAGAGCAGGCGAAACTATTGCAGAACGCAAGCTTGATTTCTGACGCCACAGCAGCGAACCCCTCTGCAGATGACTGGATAAGATGGGGTAACAGCGCCACCGGCACGAGCTTCAGCAGGCTCGATCAGATTAACCGAAAGAACATTCAGCGTTTGCAGCCCGCATGGCGCGCGCCGCTACGTAGTGGACCAAACATGTCTTCTCCTCTCGTACATCAAGGGATCATGTACTTGCATACCTACCCCGACACCGTCCTCGCTATGGATGCGGCCAACGGACAGGTTTTGTGGCGATACGAACATACCGGCGCACCACGTTCGAGCGCCAAAATGGGTATCGGTCTACACGGCGGCAAAGTACTCGTCCCTACCTCAGATCTTCGTCTGCTTGCACTAGACGCCAAAGATGGAAGCCTTATCTGGGATCATGCAATCGACACTCGCGCACCAGCTGCTACCGGACGGGCGCAGTATCAATTGCGCACAGCACCGTTGGTTGTCGGCAACAAAGTAATCCAGGGCGTCACTGCGAGCTTTATGCCAAAAGGGGGATTCATCGTTGCAGTCGACATCGATTCTGGCGAAGAGCTTTGGCGGTTTAATAGCATCGCAAGACCTGGCGAACCCGGCGGGGAAACTTGGAACAACTTGCCGCTAGATAAACGCAGCGGTGGTTCTGTGTGGCATCAAGGCACCTATGATGAAGAACTCAACCTCGTCTACTTCGGTATTGCACCAACCTATGATACTGGGCCCTTACTCCATGAATTGGATGCTGCGAACGTGTCGAATGCTGCTTTATATACCAATTGCACGGTTGCCATTAATCCAGACACGGGTGAATTAGTTTGGTTTTATCAACATATGCCCAACGACCAGTGGGACTTAGATTGGGCGTTCGAGCGACAAATCGTCACAATCCCAATCGACGGTCATCCCCGCAAAGTCGTTATGAACACCGGCAAGATGGCCGTACTTGAGGCACTCGATGCGCAGACAGGGGAGTACCTTTTCTCGATAGACCCTGGCGTGCAAAACGTAATCACAGCCATCGACCCTCAAACGGGGGCCAAAGAAATTGACCCCGAAAAAATGCCAGACCCTACCAGACCAACCACAATCTGCCCGTCCGCACTTGGCTCACGAAGCTGGCCACCCACTTCTTATAGCACCCAGACCGGCCTTGCGTACCTGCCCCTCTTTGAAATGTGCATGTTACTGAGCGACAAAGGTTCAGCTCTTCTCACCTCCGGGGTACGTATTTCTAACGCCGACCACCCCGACGCCCAAGACGGGAAACTCGCTCGCCTGCAAGCAGTCGATCTTGTGAACAAACGGCTAGCTTGGACTCATGACCAGGTCGCACCCATATCCACGGGTATGTTAACAACTGCCGGTGGCCTCTTGTTTTCAGGCGACGTAGAACCTTCGCTCAAAGCATTCAATGACAAAACAGGCGAGCTGCTTTGGCAAGCGGAGCTGAGTGAAGCGCCAACTGCGGGGCTAATAACGTATCGGGTAAATGGTATTCAGTACCTTGCGGTGATGGTCGGGACTGCCAACCTACATGTCGGATCACTATCTAGGACCGAGTTCTCGGGCAACCCAGTTACAACCGCGGTTGCGACCCGCTTAACAAGCAGACAGACGCCCGCCAATGCAGAAATTTGGACCTTCGCTCTAGCCGATTAGTTGATCGCTAGAGAGGACTCACCAATAGAGTCAAAGTACCGTTGTACGTTGCATTAGAAACCTGCTCGTCAACGACAACCGCTAGCCTCGAGCTCGATTTTTCACATGCGTCTGCGTCGACCGTTACTGGCGCACTAGGCAACAGATCGAGATCTCCATTAACATCCTGGTATGCCAATCCAAAGGTAACTTCGTCTGAATCTGAGTTCAGTACGAATTCGTTGTTCGCCCCATCTCCATAGGCGATGACGGAAAACTCATCCAAGCGCTCTGCACTTATGCATAGCTGAGTTTCTCCTCGAAGCGTTTCCCCTTGAGCAACCTGCAGAGAGACATCTTGAATGCTTTCAACTTGAAGGGTAGTACCGACCACCATAGAGACACCAATCGAGCCCGTAGATGAGCTCCCCAGATCGCCCTGTGAGGCGCCAAAGGCTAACGCGGACCATCCAAGCATTATCCCGGCAACCACGTTCGTTGGTACATTACATCGACCAGTCGACTTTTGTTTCGTGACCATCGTCACACTTTACTGGTCGCTGAGCTCCTCTATGCAACTTTTATGTAAGTTACTTGCAACTATATCGCTAGCCCAACCTCTCTTTGACCTGACGCGAAACGACCCTACTCCGTATCGACGACAGCGACCGCCTCAACCTCAATCTGCAACTCAGGCATAAACAAACCTTGGACACCGATCAACGTTGCCGCTGGTGGCGTTTTCGGGTCGATGCCTAATGTCGCCATACCTGCGAACGCGTCGCGTGCCTTGTCGGGTGAATAGTCCACCACATAGATTGTAAATTTAACGAGATCGCTGGGTGCGGCACCGGCGGTTTCCAACAGGCCCTTTAAGCTAGTGAACGCCTCTATAGACTGTGACTTTAAGTCACTGGAAGAACCAGTCTGACCAGAGATATAGAGGGTCTTCAATCCACCTTTTTCTACCGAGACTATTTGCGTAAACCCTAGCTGTTCGTTCACATCGACGTGTTCTCTTTTCATCTGCTTCCCTTACCTTCAGTTTTGATTCTTCTGTATAGCGTATGGCCGTCAACTTAGAAAGCGCTTGCGCCTTTCGCAAGCCACTCAAAAGGTCATCAGAACTAGTTTTACGCGGACCCAGGTATGTAAGGTATGTAAGAATGATGGACCGACCGGGTAAGACGACTTATGGGTTCAGGTATCGAAATGAGTGCGCGCCGCTTTGCCAAAGCTTATCGATCCGGAGATAAGACCTCGATCGAACAAGCTTCTGTTGAGTTGTGTACAGCAGTTGCATACGCGGACACTGATGGGGATAGAGAGCTCATTGATCGTTACCGCGCCAACGCTGAAGACCTCTGGGATAGAGATGATAACCAGATTGAAATTGACGCTGATGCAGTCGTGTCACTGGACGAGTCTGGCGGCGCCTTTGTTCAGGCTTGGGTTTGGGTAGGCGTGGATCAGATTTAGGTCCCGCTGGCGTTCATCACCTCAGGAACCTCGGAATGGCTGATATAGCAATGTGCTTTGGACGCGACTGCGACAAGCGAAAGGACTGCTACCGCTATCGAGCGATGCCTGATAGTAGTGATCAGACTTATGGCACTTTCGACCTTAGTCGATCCGCAGAATCGCACTGCGATTTTTATTGGGCCATCGAATTGGCAGAGGGAGCGTCGACAGAAAGATCCCAACAGCGGCCTGGACCTTGTGGCTCCTAAGTTTCGACCAGAAAATCAAATCCAATTGACACGGCTGCTCTAGCTGCCTCTCTCTGATAGCCCCGCTCGTACGCGAGTGCTATCGTGTGCACCTCTATGTCTGAACCAATTTGCCTCTGAATGCTAGTCACTGCGAACGAATCGACTGATTCAAGCACTCACCTTTTGTCCGTGATTGTTCCCTGCTTCAACGAAGAGTCTGTAATTGAGGCGATGTATCAAGAGTTAACCTTTACGCTTGCTAAAGAACACGAAGACTATGAGATCTTGTTCGTCGATGACGGCAGTCGCGATGAGACACTGAGAAGACTACAAACAATCCATCAAGCGGATAGTAATGCGCGGGTAATTGCCTTATCCAGAAACTTTGGTCACCAAATTGCGGTAACGGCCGGATTAGAATACGCGGCAGGGGATGTTGTGGTCGTGATCGACGCAGATCTCCAGGATCCCCCCAGTGTCATAAGCGACATGCTCGCACTCTGGCGGGAGGGTACCGATATTGCTTACGGTGTGCGAACAGACAGGGCCGGGGAATCGGGATTCAAAGTCTGGACAGCAAAATGGTTTTACAGGCTAATTAATCATCTTTCGGACGTACCAATTCCTCTCGACACTGGAGACTTTCGGCTCATGGACCGAAAGGTTGTCGATGCATTGAACGCCATGCCTGAACGAGACAGATTCGTTCGCGGGATGTCAGCATGGGTCGGATTCAAACAAGACCCAGTGCCCTATTCCCGAGCACCGAGGTCCGCAGGTCAGACAAAATACCCATTGCGAAGCATGTTCCGTTTCGCAATAGACGGCATCTTATCTTTCTCACGCGTACCTCTGCGTATGGCTGTTTATATGGGTCTCACTACAAGTCTGTTGTCTCTACTGGGAATCTTATACGCACTCTCTATGCGTCTGTTTACTGACGTGTGGGTTACGGGGTGGACTCTCCTTTTCATCGCGATGTTATTCCTGGGAGGTGTTCAACTGCTATTTCTTGGTGTCATGGGTGAGTACATCGGCCGAATATATGGCGAGGTTAAGCGCCGACCACTCTACCTCGTTCGCGAACAGATGGGATTCGTCAAACAACGACAAGGTCCTGAACCCATCAATCCACAGCGTGATGTCTAGTGCCAACTTGGCTGAAACTTGGGCTTGGATTTGGTACGACCATTCTATTTCTCTGGCTATTGCTTGCAGGGGTAGACTCGGCGGCAGTCGTGCAGGCCGTTTCGTCACTGTCTTTCCCGATAATAATTCAGGCTTTACTCTACCTAGGCTTAGGGTATCTGATCCGGGTAACACGATGGTGGTGGATGCTCAAACATATCGAACCTAAAGTACGAATGTCAGCTTGTTTCTGGCCATATATTTCCAGCATCGCAGTGAACAACGTTCTGCCTTTTCGCGCGGGTGATGCGCTTAGGGTTTTTGGCTTTCGAAAACAACTACATGCACCAAGAGCTTCGCTATTCGGAACGCTGATTGTCGAAAAAATACTTGACGTAGTAGTACTCATCGCAATCGTCGGCATAACGGTCTCTGCCTTCGAACCATTAACTTTACCGGCTGGATTTGAAACTGGGTTCATTTGGCTGTCCGCCATCAGTCTGTCCATGCTGCTAACCCTAATAGTTACGACGCCAAAACTAGGCTCGGCGTTCGAATATTTGTCAACACGCTCTCTGGTCAAAAGACACGGGTTTTCGATGGGGCTACAAGACATTGGGAGCCATCTCACAGCCACATTGAATTCAATACGAACACCCAAACGGTTGATCACAATGTTGATATTTACTGTTCTCGTCTGGCTTTGTGAAGGTGCAATGTTCGCGACGGTAGCAAGCTCAATGGCAAATTTGGCGGGCGTTGGTCCATGGTTATCAATGGCCAGCGGAACGCTCGCCACCATCATTCCCAGTTCGCCTGGACACGTTGGTACTTTTGACTATTTCACAGCGCAAAGCTTGGTCTTTGCTGGAACCTCAAAGACCGAAGCCATTGGTTTTGCACTTACAGTTCACATCGTGCTTTGGTTACCGATAACCATCTTAGGCCTGTCATACCTCACAATTCGAGGAACTCAGTTTTGGAATTTGCAGCCGCCCAAAAACCCTCCTTCCAGTTCGTACGAGTAAAGAGTTCAAGTTGACCCCGGAAGACTCCCCTCACGTTATCGTTATTGGCGCTGGTTTCTGCGGGCTTGCGGCTGCTTATGAACTAGCCAAACAAGGAGTTCCAGTAACGGTTTTCGAAAGTGACTCTGACGTGGGAGGCCTTGCCGGATCATTTGAAGTCAATGGAACACGGCTCGAAAAATTTTACCACCATTGGTTCACCAACGACGTCCACGTCACACAACTGATCCAAGAACTGGGTTTGCAAGATCGTATCTTGCTTAGGCCTACGCAAACAGGCGTCTACTACTCAAACAATTTCTTTAAGCTCTCCACACCCTTTGACTTGCTTCAGTTTTCTCCGCTAAGTTTTTTTGAGCGAATTCGATTGGGGGTGTTCACGCTAAGAGCCCAACGCATTCGTGACTGGCGGACCCTTGAAAATCAAACGGCGGCGGAATGGATCCGTACTTTGGGTGGCCCAAGAATATATGAAGTTGTTTGGGAACCTTTATTGAGAGGTAAGTTTGGCGAAGTAGCGGACGAAGTGTCTGCCGTCTGGTTCTGGAATAAAATCAAGCTCAGAGGTGGAAGTCGAGGCAAGGGGGGCGGCGAGCAATTAGCATACTTTCGCGGTGGATTTGCAGCATTGGCTGACGCGCTGCGTGATGCGATCAAAGACCAGGGCGGCAAAGTCTTGACTCGTCAGAGTGTAGATCAATTGGACGTGCGAAATGGAAGAATAATCGGTGTGGTCTGCGATGGAGTAAGATACAGGGCTAAAGCGGTTATAGCCACACCAGCTCTCCCGCTCGTAGCAGATCTGGCAGAACAAGTGACTAGTCAAGAATATGTCGATCAACTTCGTAGGATTCGATATCTCGCAAACACTTGCGTTGTTTTACAACTAGATCGCAGTCTCTCATCCACTTATTGGACAAACGTTAACGATCCAGGTTTTCCTTTTGTAGGAGTCATCGAGCACACTAATTTTGAACCGACAAAAACATACGGTGGCCGCCACATTGTGTATTTGTCCAAGTATCTTCCGGAAAATGACACTTTGTACCAAATGGCAGATAGTGAAGCAGTCGAATTTACAATGTCTCATTTGAAAATCATGTTCCCAGAGTTTGACGAGTCTTGGGTTATCCAATCTAACGTTTGGCGCGCCCGCTTTTCCCAGCCTATTGTTGAAAAAAACTATGGCCAGATTATTCCACAGACAGAAACACCCATATCAGGCTTCTATCTTGCGACCATGGCACAAATATATCCTGAGGATCGAGGAACAAACTACGCCATTCAACAAGGCAGGCAGGTCGGTCAGCTTGTAGCCCAAAAATTCTTCGAAAGCACAGTTGTTAGCTCTAACGAAACAGAATCGTTTGTATAGCGCAGAATGAGACCACCCCTCTCAGGTAGAGTTGACCGAATCGTTGCTGGGTTATGGGTTGTGCTCTTAGCCTGTCTTTTTATTTCGACGGTTGTGTCTATTCCTGCGTTTCCCGGCCGCGATTCTAGCGTCTTCATTTATGTTGGGGACGGACTTCTCGATGGCGCACTTCCCTACATAGATCGCTGGGATCACAAGCCGCCGCTCGTTTTCCTCCTGGATGCAATCGCACTGAGCCTTTCAGACGGGAGTCTTTGGGGCATTTGGGTCATGGAGGCGTTGTTTTTACTAGCAGTCACGCTTATTGCATTTACAACGATATCTAGGGTCTTCGGTCAATTGATAGGTGGTTTTGCCGTGTCAATGCTCCTACTTCAATTTGGTCAATTTCTGGACGGAGGAAATTTGACCGAGGAGTACGCGTTGTTATTCCAGTTTTTAGCGGTGCAAGTTTTCCTCCGAACCATTAATTCCAAACTAGTCGGATTCTCGTCTGCTATTGCCCTTGGCGTCTTAGGCGCGTTTTCATTTTTGTTGAAGCCTAGTTTGATCGGAATTTGGCTTGGAATCGGCTGTTATTGGCTCATGGCGCACCCTTGGAACCACACTATCCGTCTGGTCGGGAATGCAGTCGTAGGCGCTACCATTGTTTTTGCACTTTTTGCCGCTTACTTGCTGAGCTTCAGCAGTGGCACCGTTTTTGTCGATGCAGTTTTTAGCTACAGTTTGGCTTACACCAACGAAATTTCGGTGGCGCAACGATTCGACGTCATCTTGGCGCTGTTCGAAACTTCAGCTTTGGCAGAAATCGCCCTAGTCACCTGGTTGATAGGAGTGATACTAGTTGTGACGGACTCAAGTCGTAACAAACTAATGGATGCAATCCTGAAATTGGCGCTGGTTCTCGTACCAATTGAACTCATACTAATCTCTACGTCTGGCCGATCCTATCTACACTATTACCTTACCTCCCTACCAACGATGACCCTGCTCTTCGCACTGTTTGGCTATCAACTACACAGTATGTCCACATGGTTTCTCCCTTTCCTTAACGAGTCGAAGAATTTGCAAACATTTGCAAAAGCTTCGGTCCTCTTCCTGCCTTTGTTGTTAGTATCCTCACAAGTTGCGTCAATACACCCTACCTTTATGGAGAATCTTCGTAAGGGCACTTCTGTAGTGTTGGGCGACACGCCCCCGTTCACAACTAACGACCACACTTTGGTCGTCGAAGCAATTCGGCGGGGCTCATTTCCACAAGACCCGATTCTGGTCTGGGGCGCCGAACCGCAGATCTACTTCTTTTCGAAACGCAAAGCGCCTACTCGATTTTTCTATCAGTATCCGCTGGTAACGCCTGGGTACAACACAGACCAAGTGTTTGAGGGATTTCTTGCCAGTCTTACAAATGATAACCCAGTTTTTGTTGTGGATACCTACAACCCATACTTACCGCCATTAGATCCAGTTGCTCGACTTAACTGGCCCGGACCTGCAGAACCCTATGTATATGATCAGGCCAAGTTCGAGGATTTCTTCGCATGGTTTAACCGCAACTACGATCTCAAAGAAACGATCAACAATTTTACGATCTACAAGCGCGCTGATACCTGACCGTGTGCATTAGGCATCGACACGGACACTCACCGGCTTTACCAGCACAACCGTACAAGAGTCATCCTTGCAGGACGCCAACCCAAACTCAATTGGTTCACATCCTTTTCTGATTTACTCGCCACGATTGATATACGATCTTCTATCCCGAGCGAACGCCTTGGGTGCGTTACCATATGCCAGTTAAGAGTGGTATTGGTCAGCCAGTCTCATTGTGACAAAGGACATGTGGGGGATGAATGTTTAGACGAATTTTTGGAGTTTTCCTGACCCTCATTGGCGCAAACCTTTATGCACAAGATACCTCTCAAGACGAGTCACTTAAACTGAAGTTAGCTACTGGTAGCCCAGGTGGTGCATACGAAACTATCGCCAACCTCATGAACCAGCATCCCAACATCGATCTGCAATTAGTCCCCAAAAAAGAGGACGAAACTGGGGGAAGCGTCAACAACTTAAGGTTGCTGCGAGCCAACGAGGTAGACCTCGCGTTCATTCAAGGGGACTGGGTGTACAAGGCATTCCGCGGTCGTACTTGGCAAGCTGATGCGGACGAGGTCTGTACTAACGTGGAGAAAGCTGCAGAAACAAGCAGTGTTACAGACGGTCAAAGTTTCTCAGATATTCGTGTAGTCAGGCCGCTCTATCCAGCTTACCTGCAGATCATTGCTAGAGAAGGCATCGACTCTCTCGCTGATCTAAATGGTAAGCAAATCGCAATTGGTAGCAGCGACTCCTCTAGTCACTTCCACGCTAAACAGCTCTTTGCTGCTACGACGGAAATTACGACTGTCGAATGTATTGAAAAGGGATTTCAAAAGGGCCAAGTTCTTGCCGAAGACGCCAATATCCAGGCAGCGATTTTTATTGGCACACTGCATAACAACGCTCATCTGAAAGAGACACTCGGCAGCGGCTACCACAACCTGGAAATCAATCAAGAAACCATAAAAAGACTGGAAAAAACCTACCCATACTACGTATTGCATGATGAAAAAATATCTGTCTCGACCATGCTGGTCACTAGAGCAAATGTCGATCGCGAACGCGTTAACAAACTAACCGACAGTCTGATTGACTTTCCAAGCACGGCTGTCTCAAAGACTAGTAAGCCCCCGCGCGAGTACTTCCAGATTCGTGAGGAGCTGACGACACTTCAGAGTGTGGACATAGTGAGAAAAACCCCGGTTCTCAGAATACCGACACCATTCCACTCTGGGGCGTGCGAAGCCTACCAACGCATCGTTTTCGAAGGCCAGATAGAAGAGTTTGAGATTGCAGGAACTGAGAAATACACCTCCTACACGCAAATCATTAACTCTTTCAATGAACAAGCTTGCCAAGAACTATTTTACGACCCCAGTTCAAAGCTCGCAAAGTTGGTCATTCGCCAACATCCAAACAGTGACGGCTCGCGAGGAAATCTGAGCCTTTTCAAACAAGACGACCCTCCGCTTGAATTCGCCCTTGCGCAAAATGACTGTATCTATGATGCATCGCGCAGTCGGTTTCCGTGGTATGAAGAAGATACAACTCCCTGCGAAAGCCTTAGGCCAATCTCGGACTTACGGGCGGTTCTACCGATCTCCCGAATCCATCTCCAGTTCATTGCCCGCGAAAGTGCCGACATATCAGCGCTTGGCCAACTAAATACAATGCGAGTCCACACTGGCAAACCTAACTCAGTCGTCCGCATACACTCTGATCGAGTCAAGGACGAAGCTAGCATCCGCTGGGAAGACGTCGGAAACGGTTCGCAAACTTGGTGCGAACGTTTGAAAACCGCCGACGCCGATGCCGTGCTCTTACCAGGTTCCTTCCGAACCCCCGAGTATCTGCATCGAGAATGCGAGGCAGAGCATGTGCCAATGCCGCAACCGATAGTCAAACGTATGGCGTCAACCTTTCCTTACTATCATGAGTCAGCTGCCCCGTTGTCATTGCGGACTGCCGAAGATTGGACATTTTTAACCTTACGGCTCTTCCTAGTCACCTCTGAATCCGTTTCACCGGACCGGGTCGAGACCCTATTTTCAGCGCTGTGGGGAAGCTGGCCAGCAATACAACAACACAATGAGCACCTGTTCACCCTTCAAGAAGCCATCAGTGCTACGCCAATCGTGTATCACGATAAGGTTGAAGAGATCCTAATCGACGAGGAGCTTGTCACTAATACAGACTTGTACCTGTGGTTACTGGGCGTGTTCACCCTTTTGTGTGTCCTGGTCTACATCGCTACTCGCAACGAATCATCCTACAACCGATTGGGTGAAGTGGATTTCATAGCCCGCAACTATGGTTTCGTTCGAAGAAATCTCGACCGAATCGCCTCCATATCCACTGGACTGCTAATCGTGTTTGGCATGTTCATCTTGGTTATTGGCTTGAACTTCCTTATTCGTCTCGTCGAGATCTCCTACGCCGCATCTCAAGGTGCCAACAATGATCTCCTAGGCCTATCAGACGCTAGAGCGTTCACCTGGTTGTTCGGCTTCATGGCTTCCGGATACGAGGACGACATCTTTCCGAACTCCACCTTCGCAAAATTTGTACTCTCGGTACTCGCGCTAATCGGCGTCGTCGGACCGATAACGCTTGTATACGAGTACTTTAACCGCCGACGTGATCGCCAATCGCGCGAAGCTCAAGGCGAGGCATCCTTTAGAGATCGCCGTCATATTGTGATCTGTGGTTGGAATGACAAAGCCAGTGGCTTGATCTATTCATTGACCAGCGGACAAGCACCGCAGAAGAGAATCGTTATCGTCGTCGCGCAACTAGCTGAACAAGAGCCGTTGAAACGATGGAACTTTGACAAAGACCATGTCTTTTACGTACGTGGTCAGAGCTCAAAGCCAGGTGATCTGGATCGGGCGAATATCCACAGGGCGTCTGCCGTCATTGTTCTCGACGACCTTGAATCTGGCGCAGACCGTGCTTTCAATAGCGCGTTAACTGCTTTCGCTGTGCGTAAGATGAACAAAGAAGCGTTCCTTGCGGCAGAGTTGTCTGCACATACCAATCGAAAGAACTTTGACACGGCAGGTGTTAGCGCAACCATCGATGCAGAAGCGATCGGGAATCGCTTGCTTGCACTAGCCTGTGTGACTGACCATGCAATCGATTTCTTTCTGGACGCGATTACGTTTGATGATTTTGCTGAATGGTACACCGCAAGTCCGGAAAGGGTTTACCAGCTGCTCCCTAATGGAGATTCGATACAGACGATCCGCCAACTTGCTGAGGCACTATCAACTATCGGGATGAACCTTATCGCCATCGATCGTACTCCAAAAGCAAAGGGTGCTTTAACCCCTGCACCACTTTCCATCGATCGCATAGACCTTCTGCTGAGTGAAAGTGCACTAGACGAACAAATTCCAAACGATTGCCACATCATCTACGCCGCCGATTCCGTGAAGACAACAACCAAAAATATCGCTCAACGTTTTGCGCCACAATCTACCGTCTCAACGACGACCAGCCTCCCAACACCTACGAAACGCGAGTCGGTACTTATTGCGGGCACTGGAATACGACCCGAACGGTTACGAGATGTACTGAGATCAGAGCATCCGGAGCGTAACTTCGAAGCATACGCTCTGGCGGTGGATCCGGATTCCGGCCTGATACAACCATCGGTTGAATTCGAAGAACTATTAGAAAGAGACTGGGACCGAATTGTCGTTCTTGCCAACAGAACTGACTTCTATGCCGTTAACTACGACGCTGCAAATACAATCGATGGTCAGACGATCCTTCTAACAAACTCCATTCGTGCCGCAAAACCAAACGCAAACATCACCGCCACTCTGCAGCGGCTTGAGAACAGACCTTTACTGAAAGATGCTGGTGCAAATGCAATCGTACCGGTGCCACTTATCGTAGAACGTCTCATGAGTATCGCGATGTTTGGTCATACGTCTGCCGCTCGCACCCTTCTCGGGCTAATCGCCAAGGATCAAACAGGTGTTCTCCGCGAAATCACGGTCGCTCAAGAGGAGGGTTTGCTGGATGTGCCATTTTCTAAGTTATTGATGACAAGTTTCGCCAACGGTCGAATCATCGGTTGGTTACCGGCCAAGAAGGAGTTGCGGGATACTCTTCTTAATACCGAGGGAGACTTTGACTTTCACTTCGTTACCTGCCCTTCAGCTGAACATCCTAACGTCACAACCGGTGACCGACTGTTAGTAATTGGGAGGTCCAATCCGACGGCCAAGATCTTAGAAGTTAGAGAAACTTAGAAGTTAGAGAAACTTAGAATTTAGAGAAATGCAGACCGAAGACACACACTATGAATCTGCTTTGCTCGCGCCACTGGATCAGGAAATTTTTCTCGCAGTGCTCTAGAGCGAATCTCGAGACTGACATCTAGTTTTGAGCGACAGACGGTCTGGATATCGATCAGACTCGCTTCTCCCTCGCCGAGGTTACATCTAGAGTCCACAGCGGCCTCGATGTATGCATCACCAGTCATAGTTTTTGAAGATTGCCAGTAATCACAGGCCTGAACGTAAGAAAACACTTGGTCTTCTAACTCAGGTAATGCTTCACCCGCACGATTGAGGTGCATTAGGTCGACGAGGATGCCGGTAGCCTTGTGATCGACGGCGTTGATGAACTTGCTTGCAGCCGCGAGAGAACGAATATGCGTGAATTCCCCAAACTCTAGATTAATGCGAATATCTTCACCACCTAACTCACAGAGCTCATGGAATTGTTCAACGGACGCCTCATAGTCATCGTGAACCGATACGACCAGAACGTTCTTCGCACCCAGCTCCAATCCAGCTTCAATGGCCATTTTATGCGAATCAGTTGCTTTATGCCCTCCGGCAAGCCAAAGCGCTTCCACATCGATCAATCGTATTTCTGTTTCCTGCAAGGCTGATTTCGTTTTCGCCAGAGCTTTGTTGTCCCATGTGGTATTAGGATCAATCCACATCCCGCACGAGCTGAAACCTGCCGCATTTGCAATGCGCGGAATATCCCAAGGCAGCGCATCGGGCACACATCCAGCGGCCAAAGCCCAGTATGGATCAGACATCAATATTCCTAACAAATCTTTCAAGACCAAGTGTTACCTATCCAATCCCTGGCTACTAGGGACTGAACGAAACCAATTCACTGTCGCCTCAACGTCGGGAACCCTGTAGCCTTTCGCCTGAACAAAACGAAGCCAGCAACACATGAAACAAAGAACATTTGGACAACTCGCTACGCCGATATCTGCCATCGGCTATGGCGCCATGTCGTTAAGCGACTTCTACGGGCCCACGGGCGATGACAAATCGCACGCAGTCCTCGCACGGTGTATGGATCTCGGCATCACTCACATCGATACGTCCAACGTCTACGGCGGCGGCATGTCCGAGACGCGCATCGGCTCATTTCTAGCCAAACAAGGTCGCCAAGCAAACGACTTTTTTGTGATCGCGACCAAAGCTGGCATCACGAGTAAACCTGATGGCACTAGGTATTTTGACAACACTCTGGAACATCTAAGTGGTGAGTTAGACAAGTCTCTCCAGCGCTTAGGGGTCGACCAGGTCGAACTCTTGTACGTACACCGGCGAGATGACGCCGTGCCAATTGAAGAGGTCACAGACGCGCTAGCAACTCTTGTTAAGTCAGGCAAAACTCGCCAAATCGGTTTTTCCGAGATTGCTCCAACATCACTGGCTATCGCTCAGGACGTGCACCCTATTGGCGCTGTCCAGTCGGAATATTCACTTTCTACGCGGTCACCTGAGTTGGGCCTCGTGCAGAAAGCATCGGAGCTTGGTACGAGCTTCGTCGCCTTCAGTCCCGTAGGTCGTACACTCCTAACCGACACACTGTTGGACTACGAAACCTGTCAAACGCTTGCCTTTCTGAAGGTCAATCCACGCTTTCAGAAAGAAAGTCTACAACGCAATACACAGGTGACCGAGCCATTTCGGAAACTTGCTGCTGACATGGGCGCCTCGGCTGCAAGTATTGCGATCGCCTGGCTACTTGCCAAGGGTGATCATGTCATCCCAATTCCAGGGACAAGGTCAGTAGAGCATTTAAACGAACTGGCAGCTGGTGTCGATCTCAATCTGAGCAATACAGATGTCGCCGAGATTGAAAAAGCACTGCCGCTTGGTTGGTGTCATGGCGACCGCTACTCAGCAGGTCAATGGCAAGGACCAGAAAGATACTGTTAATTTTAGGAGAAACCGTGAGAATTTTTCTAACGATTTTTTTAAGTGGATTTCTGCTCACCACGCACAATTCCTTTGCGGCGGAACGTTGCTTAGGTGCAGATGCAACCTGGCCTGAGGATTGGACCGAGCCATACCCAGCACATCGTGTGATAGGTAATCTCTACGCGGTGGGCAATGCTGGGCTAAGCATGTATCTCATCACCACAGATGACGGGCATATTCTTGTCAATACCGGCTTGGCAGATTCGACAGCGATGATCAAGCGCAATATCAAAGCGCTCGGATTTCGCCTTCAGGACGTCAAGTTGATGCTAACCACACAGGCGCACTTCGACCACGTTGCCGCGTTTGCTGAAATTAGTGCGCTCACAGGGGCCATGGTCTGGGCAACCCCGGACGATGCGCGAGTCCTCGAAGATGGTGGCGTCAGTGATGCTCACTTTGGTGAGTGCCTAGAGTTTCGATTTGAACCAATAGAAGTGGATCGACGCTTGGACGACGGGGAGGTGATCGAATTTGGTGGTCTTGAAATTACCACTCATCATCACCCAGGGCATACGGAAGGCAGCGCCAGCTACTCCTGGACAGTCAACGAAGCGGGACGAGACTATCGTGTCGCGATCGTGAACATGGGTTCAATTAACCCAGGTAAAAAACTATTGATTGATCCCACGTATCCCGGTGTTGCTGAAGATTTCGCGCAAACGTTCCACAAACAGAAGAGAATGCAGATTGACGTCTGGGTCTCCTCACACGGATCACAGTACAACCTTGCCGACAAACACCAACCAGGTATGCCTTACGATCCAAACACATTCGTCGATCCAGAGGGGCTAGGGGTTGCCGTCGATGAGCTACAGGAAATCTTTCAGCAACAATTAAATGCTGAGCTTGACTAGCGTTAGCCTTCGCCCGTTGGGAGCCTCATACTCGTGATCCCAACGGGCGCGCTTTGGCCTCCTTGGCGCGCGGCGCCAACCACTTCGCGTAGCGTGTAGTTCGCACCCAGTTCTTCACCAGTAGAAGCAGAGCTCAGCTCACCAACACGCAAATATTCACCGGCATCTGCCGCCAACCGAAATGCTACTGTCGCTCCCGCCGCTTCCCCCGGTATTCCACGAGCGCCGAAGCCATGACCTTCATTGGTTTGCGTCCCGGTTGTTGCTTGATAACCCATACGATGGAGTAATTTGGGGCTGGCTCTGCGGAGTACTTCGGGGCGGACTGAAAGCATCCAGTTTTCCTGCTGTCGCATCCACGGTTTTTGCATACCGTTGAGCATTACGATGCGAGGCTCAGTAGTGTGGTTGATGCCAGTGCCGTGCAGTATGCGACCATCAGTAATGACTACCGTACCGGCTTTTGCATCCAAATTGATGGCTGGCGGCAGCTTGCCGACGGGTCTGTTTTCGCGAACAGCATCCGACAGTGCTGTGTGAGAACCGGGGATCAGTAATGTCCCCCCGTTGTTCTCATCTACATCAGTGATTGCAGTTAGGACGTTCACCGTCATCGGACTGCGAGAATCCAACGCATTGCCTTGGTCTTGATGCAACGCCTGCGGCACCCCGCCCTCCAATGAAATCGCTGCAATCAAAGATGTGCAGATCCAACCAACACCCAGTGCTTCTGTCACTAGCTGTTCTACTAATGGCCCCCCTTGCATCGCGGCCGAGTGCTGCTCTATGAGCTGTTCGAAACACCGACCTTTGTTCACACAGCAATTTATATTTTGCCCACTAGGTGTCTTTTGCGCGATACCAGCAAGCCTTTCTCCTTCGGCTTGCTCGAGAACCCGTTCCCTGATCACCGTGATCTGATCAACGGACAACGCATCTTCGATTTTGCAATAACCCCACTCGACCATATCTCTTCGAAGTTGCTCGATATCTTTACTGGGTTGGGGCAGAGAGTGTTGTGCCCACTCTGGGTGTTTTGCGCCTGTCGTGGTGTCGTAGTAGGAACCCGGTTGAAATTCCCACTCCCCCCACTGACTGCCACGCTGAGGGGGTACGAAATAGATCTCCGGATTACTTTCCAATACCGATTTCATGGGCTCAGCGGTAGAAACTTCCGCGCGATACATCCCCATTTCAGGTGCCGACTTGGCCTTAATGGATTCCGGATCAAATTCGTTAGGAACGCTCATTGATAACACCCCTCCCGTAGCGTGTTTAGCTGAATGATACCGCAGGCGGTATGGGCTGCCACCCAGTCTTGCAACTTTAAGTTACACTTATACTCACCAATTTGTGAGCCAAATTATGTCCGCCAATATTAATTCAGAGACAGTTCTCGGGCCATGGCGCCGACCCAAAAACACATCAGCCGATGAGAAGGGCGGTATCCATGACGACGACACAGCTCAGGATCTTGGTTTCCAAGGTGGCACGATCGCAGGCTCCATCCACATGGAACAGTTCCCACCACTGTTAGTTCAACACTTCGGCGACGCCTGGTGGTCACAAGGTGGGATGTCCCTCTACTTTAAGGCTGCAACAATTGATCACGAACCGGTCTGCTGCAAACTTGAACCGACCGGCGAAACAACAGCCCGAATTTGGATGGAGAACGAAGCCGGTACAGTCGTGATGGAAGGATCTGCCTCCTTGGGTGAAGACGAGAATTCCGAAGTGAGCAGACGCATCGAAGCCGTACGACCTCCTACCGATCTCCGCATGATGGCCGATGTGGTTATCAACGAACCATCTCCCCCATGTCCTGTCCGTGTACCCCAAAAGAGCATCGATGAACGTCTCGCAGTGATCACCGAACCTATGACGTGCTACACCGACGAGACGCTCTACGGTGGCAACGTCGCGCCAATTGCTCCTTTTGTGCACGCCTTCAGAGAAGTCGAGCCTCATATCATTCCTGTTAGAGGACCCTATGTAGGGTTGTTTGGTTCCATCGAAGTGCAGTACCTAGCCGGACCGATAGTCGCAGAACGCGACTACGTAGCCCAAGGTCATGTGGTCGCTTTGTCTGATAGCCCGAAGACAGAAATAATTTGGTACACGGCAACGTTAAGCGACCCATCTTCAGGGGAGAAAATCGCACGTATGACTAAGATGGACCGGCTGATGAAGGACGCCTCTCCTCTATGGTCAGACGCTTGATTAAGCCCTAGCCAAATCAAACAAATCAATACACACATGTTCTAAGGGAGACGAACTTTGACCACCCTAGCAATTAAGACCAACTCCGGCGTTCGAGTCGTTGAAATGAACCGCCCTGACTCACTCAACGCCCTCAACCCACAAATGATGGACGAGCTTGCGGAGATATTTATATCTACGGCGAGCGACGATGAGATCAAAGTCATTGTTCTGACAGGTGCAGGACGTGCGTTTTCTGCGGGTGCCGATCTTGCTGCGAGTCGCGATTACACCCCCAAGCACGGCCTAGCCGGAATGATCGATGCAATGGTCGACTTCCCGAAACCGTTTATCGCCGCGGTAAACGGCTTGGGCGTCGGTTACGGTGCAACCGTTTGTGGACTAGCTGATTTCGTGATCATGTCCGATAAAGGCCGTCTGAGAGCACCTTTCTCCGCGCTCGGACTAACGGCTGAACTGTCTAGCACATACACATTTCCTCGGCTCATGGGGCGCCAACGTGCAAGCTGGTTCTTATTGGCGGCCGAATGGTTAGATGCCAACGCCTGTCTAGAGGCAGGGTTAACAATGGAAGTAGTACCTTCTGACCAGCTGATGACCCGTACTGATGAACAAGCGGACAAATTGGCGAAACTGCCTCTAGCATCACTGGTCAAGACAAAACAGTTAATCATGGACCCTCTGCGTGCGCAGATGAAAGCATCAGTAATCGCCGAAAACGATGGCTTGGCGGAACTTCGAGGCGGTCCCGCGAACAAAGAGGCGGTTTCAGCCTTCCTCGAAAAGCGAGACCCAGATTTTGCGAGCATTTGACTCATCGTGGGTCAGTAAAGAACATAGAAAGATATTTACGGAGACAAGATCTTGGCTGGGAGTCTTAGAGACCAATTAGTACAAGCCGGTTTGGCAACAAACTCGCAAGCGAAGAAAGCTGAGCGCCAACAACGCGCCGAAGAGCAAGCCAAACGTCACGGCAATAAGAAACAAAACGAGGCGACGGCGTCAGAGGATCCTAGCACTGCCGCGGCGAAGGCCAAGAAGCGTGCATAAAAAAGAAACGCAGAAAAAGTAGAGAAAGATCGCGCCATCGAAGCCGAGCGCAATCGAAAATCTGCTGCCAAGGCACTTCGGGCAGAAATTAAGCAGCTCATCCTGCAAAACGACCAACGCACAGTGATGGTTAGCTGACTATTTGACTTAGGATCCGTCCAGCGCGACGATTAACGAAAACCCGTCGGAGAGGAATATGCATCGACTACTAATCTTGTGCGTCCCTGTCGTGCTACTTGGGTGTGGTAGTGAAACCATTAGCTTCGATTTGAAATTTACTGGGATGTACTTCGCTGCTCAACCTGATCCAGGAAACAACCACACTCCCATAAGTGTGATACACGTGACGCCAGACGACATACCTGTCGGTAGCACACCTCAAACGGTTGCGACGTATTGGACTACACCGACAGGATCTTTTCGGATGGGTTGGGAAACAGTCATTCGAGAACCTCTGGCAGACGGCAACAGGCTAGGGATCTCTAATGTCGGGATGGGCTCAACGACAGACGAAATCGACTACGATGCGCCTGCGCCAGGTACAAAGCAGGCTTCAATTAATGCCCGAGGAATTATTCAGCCCATCACAGACATGTTCCTGGTCTATGACGAAAATCTTCTAAAAAGAGACTTATACGAAGATGGTTTTCACACGCTAGAAGAAATCATGCAGACCTCCCTCGTCCAGTGTTCAGGAGGACCCACCAATGAATACAACCAAGTCGTCACTTTAAGCTCCTCGTGTTCGAATCAGGCGTTAACAAGCGCCTACTGCAGCGGGGCAAGTGGAATCTCCCATCTGCCGTGGACATCCACTGGATGTTCGTTTCGAGTAAGCCAGGATGTGGATCAGGTAATGGACGTTATCCTCCCGACTGGAGATTCTGCTGAAACCGCCGTGACTGGAACTCCTTCAGGATATTTTCGACCAACAATAAAGCCAAAAATTAGGATCATTGATGGACCTCGATCGCTAATTCGACCTTTAAATTTCGACAGCCAGCGTTGCCTCATGCGAACGCCTGATGGTGGTGAATCTGGTTGTGACACGGCGCATCTTTCTGCACTAGAGCAAGGCAGAGACTGTCGAGGCTTTACCACGGCGCCACCCCAACGCGGGCGATGGTGCGGCCACGGCTCACTTCCACTCGGCGGAACCCCATATCCGGGGCTATCCGAGGACATTGACTTCAGCTATGTCCGGAGCACTTGGAAGTACACAGTCGAGGACGCGAACGGTAATCTTGAGGAAGAATTTAGTCCCCGAGTGCGGGTCAATTGGGTCAGGATTTTTGCCACGCATCCTGAAAACGATCCTCCTTCACCCGGCGAAATCGCACCTCTTTCACCAGCCTTCCCGACAATAGAAGATCGTCGATACTTTTCAGCGGAGGAGCTATCAGAATTGGTTGTCGAAGGGTTTGAATACTGCGTTCTTGAAACACAACCGGGTACAAACATTGGTCGATTCAATCTGCAGGACTGCGTCAAATCGAGCGGCAACCACTTTCAGGCTCTGGCGACCCCGGCTCGCATTGATGGAAGTCTGACTGTTTGGTCAGTCCGATTCCAAGTAGACGCTACCGCTGATGCTAGCATTCCGACAGGCTACGTTGGCCCAGAACCCACATGTCTAGAAACTGACATTGGCACACTTTGTAATCAACCGGACATTCCTACAGGCGAAGAAGTATTCCAAGTCGGTGATCACGTCCTTTCTCGTGATGTACCAGTCAACGCTCGAGATCGATTGTGGATTGAATTCGAAATGTCACCTTCGTAAAGGAAGCGTCCGAAAAGTCCGCTTTTAAGACGCAATCAGACGTGTAGCTTCACAGGCAAATGCGTATAACCACGCACGAAGTTTGAAATAGCGCGGATGGGTGCGCCAACAACTTCAATCTGGCTGTACCGCTGTAGCATTTCTTCCCACAAAACTCTGAGCTGCAACTCAGCAACACGATTCCCCATGCAGCGATGCACACCGAAGCCAAATGAGAGATGCTGACGCGCGTTAGCGCGATCGACGTTGAGCACATCTGCATTCTCGAACACGGCCTCATCTCTATTCCCAGAGGCATACCACATGAGCACTCGCTCACCCTTTGGGATGACTGTGCCATTTATCTCCACATCTCTCGTCGTCGTTCGACGCATAAACGCCAACGGCGTTTGCCAGCGAATGATTTCGGCGACCGCGTTGGGGATTTTTGAGCGATCAGCTTTCACTTTCTCAAATTCTTCTGGAAAGCGGTTCATCGCTAGAACGCCGCCAGAAATGGAGTTACGCGTCGTGTCATTGCCACCGATAATGAGCAACAGAAGATTTCCCAGAAACTGAACGGGGGACATATTCTTAGTGTCTTCATTGTGTGCCAGCATGGTCAACAGATCCAAACCACCAGGGTTTTTAGCTCGTTCGTCCCGGAGTCTGGTCATGTACTCGAGACATTCGTTCAACTCTTGCTGGCGCTCTTCTATTGTGTCCCAAAGACCTGCTTTACGTGGCGAGGTTGCGATGTCCGACCAGCGCGTAAGCTTGTAACGATCCTCAAAAGGGAAATCAAACAGCGTCGCGAGCATCTGTGTCGTGAGTTCAATGGACACTTTGTCCACCCAGTTAAACGTCTCTCCAACAGGCAGGCTATCTAGAATCCCAATGACTCGTTCACGTATTTGAGGTTCTAAAGACGCCAAATTGCGTGGACCTGCAACGGGAGCGACCGCTTTGCGCTGCACCGCATGGTTAGGGTCGTCCATCGAGATAAAACTAGAGGCACTATCTTCCCCGGTTACTTCGTTGAGCCCGATAGTAGGTTCTGAGGAAAATTGCTCGGCATCAGAGTCAACCGCCTTATCAACTCATAGTTAGTCACCGACCAGAACGGGCCAACGATACTGTCTTTGTGGTAATAAACAGGCTCTTCGCGGCGTAGGCGCTCGAAATAAGGCCATATGGTGTCGTCCCGCATGAGATCCCAGTGGCCAACATCAATCTCTTCAAGTGATATTGAGGCCGCATGGTCCCGGGCATTCGCCAACCGTTGTTCTCGCTCAAGTTCGTACTGCTGCCACTCCATCACCAAACCTCACCAAAATTCGCTTTGGCGCGATCTTATCGCATATCGACGGTGACAAAGAAGCCGCGTATTGCGATATCTGCGCGGCTCCTACAATTTTGGCAAACCCGCTTACAGGGGCTTACTGCGGCAAGTTGGATCCGGCTGCATCGACATGGCGATGATCTGTACCACAACACCCGCCTATTACCTTCAGATTTGGCAGGCATTTGACGAGCAACCCATGCTGCTCGCCAAATTCCTGGGGATCACCCTCATCCAGCACATCTGCTTCATCTAACTCTGCGTGGCTCAGGCGCGAGGCGTTGGCCCGGACACCACCAATCCGGCCGTGCCAATCTGCTGGTTGCGCAAAAAGTGCGCCAAAATGGTCAGGATGCGCACAGTTGATCATGTAATAAATGGGCGGAGTTACGGCTTGTTCATCGACGTTCCTGATCGCTTCGTGGATGAGTTCACCCGTCGGCAACCGGCCATCAGTTTCTAAGGTGAAAGACACGACGCAATCGAGGCCCGCGAACGCGGCAGCATTGGCGATGCCAATCGCTTCCTCCGGATAAGTCATCGTGACTGCCGTCACCAGATCCACATCGGTCTTGGCGAACTCAAGTATCTGGAAGCTGCGATAAGCAAACGCCGCATCAACTGAAAGCTGCACATCCGGTTTATAGCCATCGTCCTGAGGCCCGATACAGCCGGAAATTAGAATCGGCAAATCTTCACTAACATAACTTTCACGTAGTTCCGCCAACATTCCCGCTGTATCCCGCAGCATCCCGGCCAACTCATCATTGCTATAGCCGATCAAACTGGCCCATCGTGGACTCGCGCGCCAGGTAGGCGCTTCTAAAATGAAGCCGCAACCATGCTTCTTGGCCAGCTGTAGATAGCGCTCATAATACCTTACGAGCGCATCACGCCCTGTTGGTGTGGAGACCAACGGAAATACCGCAAACTCCGGCAGGTCCCAGCCCTCATGGAATATCAACGTGGTTTCAATACCACCGTCGGTGAGGAAATATGGGCGTTTCGTTAAATTTTGTTGAGCGTTCATGTGCCGACTCCTTCTCTAGAAATTTCTAACCAGAATTCTTTGCTGTAGGGTTTTTCCACTGTTTCACCGTTGCCATCTTGCCCGGCAGTATCATCGGGACCTTAGTTTTGTATCGTTTGTACGCGATATGCTTCGCAGCCAAATCAGCTTCTTCAAAGTGGATCCCCACAAAGACATAAACTGTCAGCAAGACTGCAAAGAATAGGTGGGCCGCCGTCATGAAGGGCGTGCACCAGAACACAAACAACCAGCCCATATACAGCGGATGGCGCACTACGCTGTACAACCACGGCGTTTTGAATACGGGCGGTTCATAGCGCCTCTGACATGCTGCAAACCAAACCTGTCGCACTCCGAACAAATCGAAGTGATCGATCGAAAACGTCGTGGCGAGGACAAGAATCCAACCGGTCAAGTAACCGAGGTACATCACCGCTTTGCCTGCCACTGTATCGAGCATCCAGATATCCCCACCAATGGGCTCCCAGAAAACACAGACGGCGTTCAAGGTCAGACTCGCTGCTAGCACGAACGTGCTGCGCTCGATTGGCTGTGGTACATGGCGAATGAACCAAAGCTTGAAACCAGGTCGAGCCATAACGCTGTGCTGTAACGTGAAAAGCCCGATCAAACCGATATCGATCAAGAGTGCACGTAGATCAACGCCACCAGCCATAGGATCAACGACACTGCCGTCAAGGGTGTTGGTTAGACCAAATCCACCTACGAAGGCGGCCACGTGAACAAGCGTTCCAATAAAGACCAAGTAGCAGACCATTCCGTACGCAAACATGCACGCACGGGCTCCTGTACTGTAATGTTGTGAGTTCGTCATCTCTCTTCGCTCCAAAATTCCATTTTTTGTGCTTCCGTTTGTACAAATGTCGGTTGCACCGTCATTCGATACGCACACGTTACTGCTGGGCCGTGAAAGCAGACGGGTAATGAGCGTGAAAAAAACGTGAATTCTGGGAGAAATGCCCCTTTAATAGTTCAAATGGAAGTCTCAATACGACTGTTTGGCAGCCTTGAGTTGATGTGCGATGGCAACCCCATCGATATTCGCGGGAAAAAATCTCAAGCTCTTCTCGCGTGGTTGGCGCTTAACCAGCAAAGACCTGGTCAGCGAGATCACATCGCAAACTTGCTATGGCCTCGTTCTGCAGCGGCCAACGCTCGTACGAGTTTGCGGCAAGAACTAGCGGCTATTCGCCGCCTCCTACCCGTCGAAATACTGCAAGCTACCGGGCAAACAATAGGTCTCAGCCAAGATGTTTCGGTAGATACCCAGACCTTCCAAACCCTCGGCACAAGTAACGATCTCGACCAAATTACTCAGGCAGCAGAGTTGTACAAGGGAGATTTACTGCCAGACCTCCATACAAATCTAGAGACGCTGGAAGATTGGCTCCTGATGGAACGGGAGCGCTTTCGCCGCATCGCAAGGAAGATATTTGATCGCTTACTCGATCAAGCTCTAGCCGCAGAGGACGGTCAGCTTGCGACGGTTGCCTGTCATGCCCTGCTCCGGACTGATCCCTTACTCGAATCAGCCCATCAACAGCTCATTCGACTTTACGCACAATCAGGACAGATGAGTGCTGCGTTAAACCAGTTCGATCTTTGCCGAGACTTGTTGCAGCGAGAGCTATCGTCTCCCCCTTCACCCGAAACCATCGCCCTCATTCAATCACTTCGCGACGGCACTTTTTCTGCACCCTCCCACCCAACGCCCGCACCTCCTGGCGAGTCAGCACTAGACACGGGGCGTGAGCCAAGAGACCGTGGACCGAAGCTCCCATCAATTGCAGTGCTGCCTTTTACCAACATGTCTTCTAATCCAGAACACGGATTTTTAGCTGATGGCATGTCCGAGGAGTTGATCAACCTGTTAGCAAACTGCGTTAACTGGCGTGTTACTTCACGCAATACAAGTTTCAGGTATCGCGATCAGGCCGTAGATGTCCGCGAAGTAGGACAACAACTGGGCGTTGCGTACGTCGTCGAAGGCAGTATGCGTCGCGTCGGAGAGAGAATTCGGGTTAGCGCTCAGCTGGTCTCGACTCTGGACAGCACGCAAATCTGGTCCAACCGCTACGACCGACCCGTTGATGAAATCTTCGACGTTCAAGACGAAGTGATCCACGCAATCTTTCGGACGCTAAAAAACCGCATTGGTTTCGCCGAGCGCGAACGCGTAAGACGAACCCACAAAGCAGACTTAGACGCATGGGGTCTACTGGTCAAGGCTGGCCAAATCCGAGTTCGCGATGCAGCCACTCGTGATGAACAACGAGACTTGGCCCACGAGGCTTTAAGCATTGACCCAGACTATTCTCGCGCCCACGCATTTCTTTGTTGGGCACTGTTTTTATCGATCGCGCGAGGATTTACGAGTGATGCAAAATCAGACATGGCCGCAGCAAAAGGTCACGCTGACAAAGCTCTCGCCACCGGCGCCACGGACCCTGTCACATTAAAATCCTGCGCTGGTGGATACGCAGCGGTCGGCCAGAGTAAAGAGGCATTGCGATTAGCTCATCGGGCGTTCGAGATATCTGGCACGACTGATGCCCTTTACGTCGCTGCACTAATGTGGAACGGCCAATTGACTGAAGCGCAGGAATTTTGTGAGGCGCTTGTGGTAGCAACCGTACCAGGCACGCCTTCTGCACCGAGCGAACTACGCCCCGTATCCCTCTTAGCAAACCTGTACATGTTGCGCGAGGAATTCGATCAAGCGTTGGAACTGGCAGAGCGCGATTTGACTGAGAATCCTGCCAACTACTTTTCTCACGTCAATTTGGCGAACCTGAAAGGCTATTTGGGTCAGACAGAAGGTGCAGCGGAAGCATGGCAAAAAGCCAAGGACATGATGCCCGGCTTATCCTTGAGCCTATTTGAGTCTGGTTATCGAATGGTCTTCATAGATCCAAAACTTGCCGAACGATTCAGTGCGGGTCTGATTCTTGCCGGTGTAGCCGACTAGCTACCAGACAGGACCATGGGCCTTGTCGGCCCATAGTCGGTCTTGTCCTGACTTACTAAACGCCAGCCCTTACCAACTGGCCATTGAGAGCGCCAACGTGTTCACCGCCTTCCATGAATACAGCTCCATTGACGATCGTGTAGTCGTAACCGCTCGCACCCTGGATGTAGCGACCCGCGCCATTAGGTAGGTCATTGACATATTCTGGTTGCGGCAGAGACAAGTTATCAAAGTCGATGACGTTGATATCGGCATAGCCACCAACTTTGATACGCCCTCTATCCTTGAACCCGAAGAGATCAGCCGTATCAGAGGTCAGTCGTCGGATTGCCTGTTCCAGCGACCAGCGTTGCCGTTCACGCACCCAGTAGGTGAGCAAGAACGTAGGTTGACTGGTATCCATAATTTGACCAACGTGGGCACCGGCATCAGCCAAGCCGAGAGTGACTAAGTCACTATCCAGCATTTCCTCTACTGCGCTCAGCTGGTGATTCAGTATCGGATAGTTGAGGTTGAGCAATCCGTCGCGTTCCAAACAAAGATCGATGAACGCCTCAGCCGGAGGGCAGTTACGACGTTTGGCATGCGCGGCCAGAGAGTCTTCGGCCCGACAATCGTAGCGCGCGTCACCATCCGGCAAAATGAACATCGCTTCAGGTCGCGGTACCCGTTCTAGTTGCTCCGCATCCGTTATGAGTTGCGCACGTCGTGCTGAGTCACGCAGAGCCGCCAGCTTTCCAGCCCGATCTAGACTCCGCAGAGACCACCAAGAATCAGCCCGATCCCAAGGCGTTCGGTTGAATATGTTGTAAATCATACCGATGCCGCGGGCGGTTGTTTGCGGACGCAACAATGCCCCGTTGTCATTCTCTTCTAGATTGAATTCGATGACTTTCGAATATAGGTCCGGACGCCGATCCGATTGCACCAAGCCGTAGCTCAACGGACGTCCGGAACGACGACTGATTTCGCCCATTAGCGCTAGTTCTTCTCTGGTTTTTGTCAGCTCGTCGTCATCACGCTCACCAAGGCGCATCGCGCCTTCGAAAAGACCATAACCTGCTTTACCTAACACATCCCCAAATGCCAACAGCTCATCTGCCTTCGCAAAAGTCCCTGGAACCGGCCTGCCATCGGGCACTTTGTGTCCTAGCGTCCTACTGGTCGAGATGCCTAGTGCTCCGGCTGCCATTGCTTCTGTAGCCAGCTCCGCCATTTTTGCAATGTCCTCAGCTGTGCCAGACCCCTCGGTCATGCATCGATCGCCCATGGCAGCAACACGTAACGCACAGTGCCCGACAAGACCGCCGACATTTATGCCTTTCTCAGTGCGGTCCAACCAGCCAAGATACTCACCATAGGAGTTCCAATCCCAGGGTAGACCTTCGAGGATTGCCTCCCGGGGGATGTCTTCAACAGATTCCATCATCTCGGCTAGAAACTCTTTTTGTCCCGCTTCAACCGGTGCAAACGTAACCCCACAATTACCGAGAACCGCGGAGGTGATGCCATGCCAACATGATGACGTTGGCAGAGGATCCCATGCTAACTGGGCATCCAAGTGGGTGTGGACATCAACAAAACCTGGGGTAACCAGCTTACCCTCGGCATCGATTTCCCTATGACCCGTGCCTTCGAGGGCACTACCTACGGCAACGATACGATCGCCAGATATCGCCACATCGGCCTGTCGACCTTCTGCACCGGTGCCGTCATATACTGTGCCGTTGCGAATGATGAGCTCAGAAGTATTGTGAGCCATAACTATCCCCTAATAATTTGACTGAAGCCGTCAGATACTAACCCCGATCTACTCCGATAACGAGCCTTCTGTGCTGACTACAAGACGCGCGACAACGAGTTCTGACCGATCGTTCACGCCGCAATATCGCGTGTGTCATTTTGTTTTTCTGCACCTGCAGGATTATTGAAACCACGGTAATGTTGGCAGCCGCCCTACTTACCAGTGTAGATTAGCCAACTACTCGTGATCCGCGCGGATCACGTTTCGAAAACTTAATCGGAAGGAGACTGGTAGTGGAATCATGGAAAGTTGGTGAAGTTCAAATTCACCGTGTCGTAGATCTGCTCATGGACATGCCTCTCACATTCTTGTTTCCCGAAGGAACACCCGAGCAGCTCGCGCCTTTCAACGGTTGGCTACAACCCCACTTTCTTCACAAGGACGGCACAACGATGACCGTGTCAGTCCACACGTTTGTCATCAAGTCAGGAGATGCCACCATTGTTGTGGACACGTGTATTGGTAACGACAAAGAGCGAGATGCGCCAAACTGGAATCTCCGCACTTCAGACTTTCTCGACAATCTCGCAGACCGAGGCGCCGCCCGCGAGGCCGTGGATACCGTGTTGTGTACACACTTACACGTCGATCACGTCGGTTGGAATACAGTGCTTGAAAACGACCGATGGGTGCCAACGTTTCCAAACGCTAGCTACCTAATCGGCCGTGAGGAATGGGCTTTCTGGGAGCATGAGGATGACCCGTTCGGGAAACAAGCCAAAGCTGATTCGATCTTGCCCATCATCGAATCGGACTTAGTGCAGTTCGTAGAAACAGACCACCGCATCACGGATGAGGTTTGTCTCGTCCCTACCCCAGGTCACACACCGGGGCACGTGAGCGTCCTGATCAAATCCAAAGGTGAGACTGCAATCATAACTGGCGACTTGTTCCATCATCCGCTGCAGTTTGCATGCCCCGGTTGGAAAGACATCGCAGATGTAGATGGGGAAACGGCAGAGCGTACTCGCCTCAAATTCATGCACGAATATGGCAACGAAACTCTGGTGCTGGGGACTCACTTCGCTTCACCCACTGCCGGGCACATTGTTCGCGACGGGGAGTTTTGGCGGTTCGACGCGTAAAAACGTAAAGCAGAAGGGTCTACTCGATCGCTACAATCTCGTAGCCGTGGTAAAAACCTGCAGCTTCGGAGACCTTCAAGAAGTTATCTAGTCCAAGCTTACCCATATGCGCTTGGGCCGCCGTCTTATCCGCATAATAGACTTCTGCCAGTCCTGCATAGTGTGGTTCTGGTCCACCTAGCGTCGCGTGTGAAATCACATAGCGCAATCCACCTGGCGTCGCAGCAAGCGCACCGGAAACGTTTGGAGCGTGATCCTCAAGCCAACTCTTATAGAACGCACGAACATCGCCATCTGATTTTCGCCGCACTAAGCCTGTCACTTTAACGGCTTGGCTAGGTCTCGGTCCGTCAACGATGACATGCTCCTCGCAAGCCAAGACGGTTGGATTCTTGTCGGTCAACTCAAAGAAACCATCATTGAGCTCAGTTGTTAGATACGACGTTTCGCGCTGCGGCTCATAGAAAGATGACGCCCGCTCTGCGTCCTTGAACCACAACGTGGTCATACCATCGTATTGTTGATCTGGCTTTGAATCGAAGATAGTGACACTGCAGTGATCAGGTTGGAAACGCTTAACCACCGCCGGTGTATGTGCATTCAGCCAGGATTCAACGAGCTCATCGTGGCTTACGCCTTCCGCCCGCCGAACTAATACAATCAGCTTAATCACGACGTAACCACACCCGTGCCTCTTCTAGACCACGAAATATCTGCACCTCTCTACTTGTCAATTCCGCGCTCCATGCTGCGTACATTTTTGCGATGCCAAAGTGCAGATCCGACGTTCCTACGATCGCCAATCTTTCCCTCGAAGTAGGCACTTCTTTTTCAAATTCGCTCAGAGAGATGACATCGACATCACCAATTTCCAATTCTGAACCGTCGAACAACAGATCGAACGTTGCGTCGGCGCCTTCAGTCTCTTCAATCTCGCTCATCACCTGCCAAAGATATTCAGGCGAGAGTTGTCCCCGAAGTTTGAGTTCTATTCTTCGCTCCGATTCGACGATATCAATTTGCGCCCAGCTATCAGCCTGCAACTGAAACCTCATTAGTTCTTTAGCTTCTTAGCCTTTTAGCCTTTTAGTTACCTGACCCAGTAGGGTGCCTGACGCCACTACAAATTGTACCCGCGGACAGCCTCCGCGAACATCACTCCTCGCTCACCCCATCGTGGTTGATAAAGAAAGGTCCAATGGCAGCTACCGCAACACCAATCACAAGAAGCTGAAACGCAAAGGCATAACTTCCCGAGAAGTCATAGATCCAGGCCGCTACCGGCGAAGCGGCGAGTGTTAACGGCAGGATCGCAAAATTCATCAATCCGTTAGCTAGACCGAAATTTCGCTGTCCAACAGCCGCTGCTACAGAATAGCTTCGCAGAGGCAGCATGCCCGCGTATCCGAAACCGAAACAACTCATACCTACAATGACAGCAAAGTAACGGTCCGCCTCTGCGAGCACTAAAAGACCAATGGCCAACATCGCGAGCGACGACCAGATCGAAACCCGTACATTTGCTACATCCGTTAACAAACCTACCAACGGTTTTCCAAGCGCAGCACAAAGGGTCATAGCAAAGAAACCACCGGCAGCTTGATACTCGGTTAAGCCGAGGTCGGTGATGTGACCAAACGCATGCGTGGCTACTGTGCCGAACACACAGAGCATCACGCCAAACACTAGAACGATATTCCAGAACGAAACCCGTCGGACAATTCGAAGCGGCGGCCATAGCTCTTGTGCGGCGGCGACCGTTGTCGATACGGGTTCGCTATCGCTGCCTGTTGCTTGTCCGTCCACAGCCAAACCCAGCTGCCTTGGTGCATCTCTCAGGAGAAAGACGCCCAACGGCGTAAGCACTACTGCGATGAGGAGTCCAAGCACGAGCAGCGAATCACGCCACCCTAATACCTCAATGAGGTAGACACACACACTCGGCATGATCATCCCCGACATCGAGGCACCCAAAATCACGCAGGCAAGCGCAAAGCCCCGCCTCTGCGAAAACCAACTGACTGTTATGCGCTGCACTGTGAACGCACCCAGACTTGTCATCCCAAACCCGAAGCAAACCGCCATAACCGCGTAAAGCTGCCAAAGCGTCTGAACCAGTGACAGCAACACATATCCTGTCACCACTAACGTCAGGCCAAACAACAACATCTTGCGCGGTGAAAACCGATCCAGAAGAAAGCCAAGAAAAGGCGCAAAGCTACCCGCCACAACACCTTCGGCAGTGAAACCCAAAGTAATGTCATAACGACCGGTCGCAAACGCTTCGGCAAACAAAGGTAGGTAGATGCCACGCACATAAGTGAGCATCCCAAAACTCAGGAAGCTGACACAGAAGCCAACACCGACTATCACCCAGCCATAGAAGAATGGGATTCTGTTCACTAGTCCCTGCATCGATCCCCTCTTTTTGGCTGCGGGCTATGATGGCACGGCTGTGTCAAAAGGGGGAATCAAACCGATCAGCTTTCTTTCCATAGAGACTTTCTTCCCATGAGGCGCCCTCGATGGTCGATCCGGACTGAAACCATTAAGCACAAGCCATAGAATGAACAGCAGTTACACAACCGAGCGAAGGAAGAAAATCTGTGGGTAAAGAAACCGCACTTGTGATCGGTGGAACAGGACCGACCGGGCCAAGTCTGGTGAATGGACTCCGTGCTGAAGGATTCACGACAACCATTCTTCATACCGGACGACACGAAGTCGATACGATTCCGCCTGAAGTTGAACACATTCACACCAATCCGTTCAAGATAGATGAAGTCGCCACGGCACTGGGTGATCGGACTTTCGACATCGTGTACTCCATGTACGGCCGGTTACGCGATATAGCACCTTGGTTCGTAGGTAAAACCGGTAAGTTTGTCGCCGTTGGTGGCGTGCCAAGCTATTTGGGATACGCCGTGCCAAGCATGCTTTGGCCGCCGGGATTGTCCGTCCCAATCAGGGAAGACGCGCCGCGATCAGGTACGGACGAGAATGAAAAAACGGCAAAGATGGTTACCAGCGAAGATCTTGTCTTTGAGTACCACCCCACCGCAACGTTGTTTCGCTACCCGTTGATATACGGACCCGGCCAGATTCTTCCGCGCGAGTGGTTGGTGGTTAAACGCATATTGGACGGTCGACGCAGAATGATTGTTGCCGATGGCGGGTTGAGTCTGCGAACCGCTGGATATGGACCCAACGTTGGGCACGCCTTGTCGCTGGTGGTCAGCAACCAGCAGATTGCGCAAGGCAAAACATACAACGTCGGGGATGAAAATTGTTTTACCGCCGCTCAGACTATCGAAATCTTGGCAGCAGCCCTCGACGTAGAGATTGAATTGGTAAGCCTGCCGGTAAATCTAGCAACGCCTGCCCGGCCTTATCTGACGTCTGCCTACACCCTGCACCACCAAACAGGCATTGACGCGATCCGAACAGAACTAAACTATCGCGACGTACTTCCTGCCGTAGAGGCATTAGCCATTACAGCACGCTATCTCCGAGACAATCCGATTGCTCCGGGATCGATCACTGAACGGCGACTGCAAGATCCATTTGACTATGCTGCAGAAGACGCCTTAATTGACGCCTATCTATCTGCCACGACCCCGGTTCTCAAACTTGCCAAGGCCTATGACCCCGACTTTCGCGACCGTTACGCGCCCGGTTCAGAAGACTGGCGATTGGTGGATGCCAAAAACTAGAAACGTCAACACCCTATCTTTCACCCTTATCTCCCATCTCTATCTCCCATCTCTATCTCCCATCTCTATCTTCCATCCCTATCGGAGGGGTGGGGGATCAAAGCTATCGCCAGGAACCAACGTTTCGGTCAAACTACGTGCGTAAAGCCTTTCGGAGAATTGCTTGAACAGAACGACCCTGACAGCCCTAATTTTCTGCTCGGTGATCTGCCTGCTTGCTGCCCCCACGTACGCAGCCTCAGATTCTCCGTATCTGATCGAGAAGAAAGACTTTAAGAAGAAGATCAGCTCCGTCGCACTATCGCCACTAGACGTCCCGGATATGATCCCCCTCTCTGCAGATATGCGCACTTTCCTGGAAACCGAGGCAGTCAAAGCGCTCGCAAAGAAAAAAATAAACAACCAAGGTATGCCTGAGTATGCTGCCATCTACACCAATTTCACCAATCAGATTGGTGGCCTGCGCAATGCAGAGGGTGAGTTAGATGCCAAACGTAAGGCTCTTGTGCGCGATCATGCAAAGAGAGAAATGCGACTGCAGCATGCCATCGATGGGTTTGCCGAGATTGCGCTCGTCGCCGTCTCTGCCCAGTTCTCTGAAGACCGCGCCGAATGGGATGGCGTCAAACGCAAGGTGATCAGCAATGATCGCAACAGCCTGTTCGGCGGTGGGAAATACCAAGGCAGTATCGCTGGCGTCTCATTTCAACTCGCGGTCTATGACCGTAACGACAAACTCCTCTTCCTACAGAGGAGTGGTATCGACTTACTCCAAACAAGACAGGGAGACAGACTCGTGCTGCGCGACGACGACTTTTTGAACGATACTAAGCAGCTTAAGAAATCCGTGCAGTCAGCTTTTAAACCGCTCTAGATTAGGAACGCTCAATGAAAACCCTATATCTTGCAATCTTTCTAACGCTTTGCCTTCCCTGTGCAGAAGCCGCCCGCATCAAGCACGTGGACGAAATCACCGCGCTTCCCGAAAATGAAGCGGAAAGGGATCTATGGGATGTTGCGGTTGGTCATCAAGACAACATCCGCGAAGAAGATCGATTGGTCGACGACGCTGATCTTGAGGCTTACTTAGATCGTGTCGGCCAACGACTCCTTGGCAACCGGTTGGACCATCTCGGTATTCGCGTCAAATTCATCGTGGTGCAAAACAATCTGCTCAGCGCCTGGGTTTACCCATATGGAACGATCGCGGTGAACACAGGACTATTGGCTGGAATGGAAAATGAAGCACAACTCGCAGCCATTATTGGTCATGAGTTGTCCCATTTCATGCAGCGCCATTCTTATCGAGAGTTGATTGCTGACAAGCGCCAGTCAGTAATCGGCAAAGGACTTGGCATACTCGCCACGGCTGCCGTCGCCTCGCAAACAGGGGTAATTGACACAGATCTTATGAAAGCGGGTGGGTTATGGACTGATCTGGTGACCAGCGGCTACTCACGCAAGAACGAACACATTGCCGACGCCGAAGGCCTCGAACTCTTAGTTGGCGCTGGGTACGACCAAGCCCAGGCCATTCGTGCTTTTGAGATCCTTAAGCAAAATTCCGCATACGGTGTGTTAAGCCCAAGTCTTCTATGGAGCAGCCATCCGACGCTAGATGATCGCTTAAAGAATCTGACCAAAGCTGTGAAGAAAGCCGAGCGTAAAAAGGGCTATCAAGCGGGAGACATACCTTCAAGTGAGGACTATTACCGGGCGGTCGCGACCGCTATCCGCCGGACCGGCGCCCAAGATCTTCGTGAGCAATATTTCGAACGAGCCCAAACAGCATTCCAGAAATATACGATCGCCAAGCCCGATGACGCGCAAGGCCACTTCCTGCTTGCAGAGGCTTATCGCCTGGATAACCCCGATGGTCCTGACTTTAAGGCCCGTGAATCTAGCTATCAGGCGGCAATCAACCAAAAGACCGACTATGCACCGGCATATCTTGAGCTGGGTATGGTTGCCCGCCAACAAGGGCAAGTCGCTGCCGCAAAGCAAGCGTTCACACGTTATCTAGAACTCAGTCCGGACACCACTCAAGCTGACTTGGTGCGCTGGTATTTGGCAAATCTATAGGTTAAAGCCGGTCTTAGTCCGAAATTTCTTCCTCAACGATGTTGTGCTCTTCGAACTTCTCGTGGATGACATCCAAGAACAAATCTCTAAGAGAGAGAATTCCGACAGGTTTGCCAGCGACGACAACCGGTAAGTGCCGTATGCGATGTTTTCGTGTTAGTGCTATGCAGTGAACCACAGTATCTTCCGGCGTCACGGTGACAGGGTCCCGCGTCATGATCTCAGACACCTTTGTAATCTTAGTTGCGTGATGGTCTAAGAGAACTTTGCGGACATAGTCTCGCTCAGAAACAATGCCTACCAGATATCCGTCAATTTGCACCAAAAGTGCACCGATATCCTCTCGATTCATCATCTCCACCGCATCGAAGACCGATGCGAGAGGTTCTATCCAAACTGGTTCGCGCGTCACTACATCTATTAGATCTGATACATGATGCATCTAATCGGTCCTCCATCCAGCTGTAAAAGAAGCCCTCACCTTATATGGCGAGCCACATCTTTGACTTAACGATCCGCAGCCCGATTTATAACGTTATATTTTCGTCATTTGTTCGGTGTCGCGGCCAAATCATGCCCATAGCCCTGATTCTTCCGTTCTCACACGAATTGTCAAGGTTGCTGAATTCCTACAACCATGCGAGGAGGTCTGGCTGCCCATGCGATCAGCGGACCTGCAAAGCCTCACCGTACTCCTGGGCTTTTTCTTCCAAGTTCGCTTCTTGCGCGATGCTGTACGCAGCTTGGAGCAGTTGTCGATCTCGCCGTAACGCAAGTGTCCGATCGACCACCGCCAATGCATCCGAAGAGCGTCCAGCAGAATGCAGTGCCACTGCATGTACGTAGGCGTAACGGGCAGATTCAGGGGCAAGCTGCCAAGCCTGCTCCAACAGCGGTAGTGCGGTTGCAGCCTCGCCCTGACGCACGACCCACAACGCCTTACTCAGCAACACATCGGGTACCTCTGGCGCGAGTACATGTGCTTGCTCCAACAATGGGCCCCCTTGGCCGTCACGACCAGTGCTGCGATATAAGTCTGCCAGATTAATCAGACCTGGCACCCATTGTGGATTGAGCTCTAGGCTTGTTTTGAGCGCTTGTTCAGCGGCTGGGATGTCGTTTAGCGCCAGGTGCACACTGGCAAGCTCAGATTGACCTTCAGCCACATCGGCATTGAAAGTAACTGACCGCAAATAGTCGTCTAGGTATGGCCGAAACGCTTCACGTTCTACCTCCCCCAATTCCGGGAGCGTACTTACCAACCCGCGTACTGCTTCAACGCGTACCGCAAGCCTCTCATCGTCCAGCAAGCGTTTGGTTCGCTGCCACCGTTGTTCAGCTGGCCACCGCTGAGCACCGCGCAGCGCCCCCACTCGCACAAGCGCGCTTGTATCTCGCAGACCTTTCTCGATCGCAACCGATGATCCATGTAACTCGTAGCTCACCAACAGCGAAAGCGCTGTTGCGCGAACAATGGCTGGTTGGGATGAGTCCATCGCGATTTTAGTTAGCTGTGGTTCAACCGCTGGATCAGCATTTCTCCCAGCAGCAAAGATTGACGCAAAATGGTCATCACGCTCCCCGGGATACCAGTCTTCGATCGCACTCGCAGCCCACTGCGGCGTTTTGTCTTCATGGCACTGATTACACGCGTTGGGCGTTTGCAGGCTTACAGACAAATCAGGACGGGGAATTCGAAAACTGTGATCGCGACGATCATCGACCACCATATAAGTCTTATCGCTCATGTGGCAAGACACACAGCTCGGCTCGCTCTGTGTCTGTTCATGGAAATGATGTCCGGAACTATCGTAGTTAGCCAACGACAGGGATGGAAAATCTGGTCGTCCAACTGAGTTGTGGCACTGGGTGCAGAGGCCGTTGCCTGCAATTTTAATCTGATTGGAGTGTGGCTCGTGACAGTTGCTACAGGTCACGCCTTGTTCGTGCATCTTGCTTTGCGTGAAAGAACCGTAAACATAGACCTCGTCCAATATCTGGCCGTCGGCGTGATACAACCCCTCGTCCAAAAGTACTGGCAAGTAATAGTCGAAAAAATTCTGCTTCGACGTGAACCCGTCTGTGAGTTGCCCACGACGACTATGGCATTGGGCGCAGGTGTTCATCTGTTCTTGTTGGCTTGTCATCGGAACGACTTTGGTGGAGTCTGGATCGACCCCACCGCTCCGTGCCCATGACACGTGTTGCGAGCTCTGACCGTGGCAGGCTTCACAACCCACACTCACTTCCGCAAATTTAGTCTCGTAGGATCGTGTTCCTGCATCGTAATTTTTCTGCAGCCCGGTGGAATGGCAATCTGCACACATGAAATTCCAGTTAGCAGCAGGTTTCGTCCAATGCAAAACATCATCAGGACCCACCGACTCATCCGGATGAAGATGGAACCATCGCCCTCCTCCTTGTTCCTCAGACCGGCTATCCCAGGAAATCCCTAACGCTTGCAAACGGCCGTTGGCACCTTCCAGTAGGTACTGTTGCAGCGGCGCAACCCCAAAAGTATAACGAACGGTATGGTCCGCCAGTTCACCGCTCGCACCTTCCGTGCGCACTTGATAGCCCGATGCATCGTGGGTGAAGGATGATCTAATACCGGCATAGGTAAACTGTGCACCGTCAAAGTCGGCAACGACAGTTTTTGACGAAGCTGGTTGCATGGCCAACTGGTGATGCGATCCGAACCAAAGGTCATATTCTTGCGCATGACACTCAGCGCAAGTACTTGAGCCAACATATGCCTGCGCAACCTGAGCCTCAGCTTGCCCTGCTGGGACGCGCTGCTCGCCACACCCAGCGAGCCAACCCAACAGACTGATAAGCAAAACTGGCAATGAGATCCTATACAACGAAATTGCACCCCAACCTGAGACATCGATCAATCTAATCCAAACCTGTCAATCAACCACTATTCGGGCAACCAACTGGCCGAATAGTAAGCGCGCAATCCCTTCAAAAACAACATTAGGTGTTCTTTGCCGCGAAAACCTTGAGTCGCTCAACGGCTCTACTGGCTAGGTCAATCGTGAAGTCCTAGCAGAGATTGGTATCAATGAATGAACGCTACGTCAGTGGGAGTCCAGCGGAATTATGAGCAGTGATTAACGCTGCCAGCGTACATCCCTTGTGCTCCACCAAATCACAAACAAGAGGATGACCTGCACGACTAAACGCAAGGACAAGAAGAGGGGACCTACCTCAGGAAACAGATCCGGATTCATCCACATATGAACGTTTGCTGGCGTAACAGCGAGAGTCAGCAGGATCAGCAAGTTGCCAGCGAGTTGCCTGGTACTAGGCGGTAAGAGCATCCCCGCGAAGAGAACTTCTAGCACGCCACTGACGTAGACGATCTCTAAGTGCCAAGGCAGGTACGGCGGCATGATCGCGACAAAAAAGTCGGGATTGGTGAAATGCCCAATGCCACCAAACATGAACCATGTGAAGGCGATGCCTAACCCGAGATAACTAGCTGCTTTTTTCAAGCGCCGATCCTAGCAGTACCCCGAAACAAGTCCATTACGTGCCGGTTGTGATGTCCTCTACTCAGGGGTGTACCAAACGGGTGATGTGTAGGCCCGCTCCTGGGTTGTCATCCGAACCTCGGGAGGCATCTTGGTGCCGAAGAATTTAGCGTCGTAGGCAGGCCAACGAGGTGTCTCAATTTCAATCACCCGCACGTAATAGAAGGCAGGTTCCGATGGGTCAAAATCTGAATCCCGCCATGCTGTTTGCAATATTGGCGCGCCAACAGAATTCGTATAACTCGCTTCGGCGATATTCACAGTACTACGCAGCTTTGTCACCTTACCCGTGCTAGATGAGACGGCCCTGTCGTCAGACAGCGCAATATCAAATACTTTTTCATGCGTTTCACCCTGATCGTCGATCCAGCCTTTAACCATTTGAACGCGGTCCAGGTTTGCGCCCATCGGGTCCTTCAAAGCACTAATTAGAAAGCTAGGTGCCTTGCGATACGCACCAGATGCCAAGGCCAGCAAGTCACCCCCCATCGGTACGCCTTGTTGATAGCCGTATTCAATCCAATCTGGTCGAGCCAAATCCGCGGCGACGAAATCCCAACCAGCAAACAATCGGACAGACATGCGAGGTCCCGTACTGGCATAGGTCTCTTTACGTTTTAGAGCAGCGAATATGGATTCCCGGGTGTTTTCTTGGGCCCACACAGCTGCGTAACCGGAAGCCGCCATCTCCCACTCGAGCTGAACGATGTTGGGAATGTTCACGAACGGTTCAACTGCTCGTGTAGCACTCGGCTCATGCCAGCTAAATTTGCCCCAAAAGTTATTTTCGTCCGCGGACGGAATGCCCGTGTGAGAATCCGTACTGCCGATCATGCCGAACTTGAAAGGATTGGCGCCGACTTTCGTGAAGAGTGCTAAACCACGCCGTAAGGCAGGTCGAGCGTATTCTCCCGCAAACATGGAGTCTTCGTGCGGGTCGGTCGAAAAGCCTCGATAACGATCCCAAGATTCATAGTCGGCAAATTCATCGTCCGGCGAAACAAACGGGTGTGTCTCACTGTCACCCTTAAACTGCGTGACTTCCATCAGTGGTTCCCACCGGTTTCGGCTTTGCGCGTATTCCTTGGTCATCGCGTTCCCGTCGGAATCTGTCTCTGCAAAGATGAGCCCCGCACTGACATTAGAGTTATGTGGTATTGCCAAGGCTTGACCGCCTGTCAGGCGCTCGTATTGATCCAAGTAACGCCATAAGCCTCGCGGCCGATTGTCATCGTAAGCACTTAAGGGCACCACTTGGTTCGCCCGTTCTGCATCGTCTGCAAATATAACGATACGGTGCATATTCCCGCCGCCACGCCCAGAACTCCACTCATAGCCGATAAACGCCGTGAATTGACCTGGCTGGTTGTACGCATCTGCAGTCGACGTAACACGTTGCCAAACGGATTTTCTGTATTCAGGGCTATCGAGTAAGTCTTCGCGGCTACGCAGCGAATTGCCGAACTCAATGAGAATCTTGGCAATTTCTTCAGGACCCGACAGATACATCTGATACCACCGTTGCCCAGTTTCAGTTTCCAGCAAGCGAGGATCCGCAGACGCTAAGCCAGGGAACAAGCCCATAGTCTCTGCATGATCGGCAGCTACAAGGAAATCAAGCGGACGGTTGAGACGGACAGGCATACCGTTGTGAGCAATGATCGTCTCGCCGCGAGCTAGTCGGTACGCCTCGTTTGGTCCAAATCTACTGTTGCCTCCAGATGCGGCATCAACAGAGAGGTTTGTATGTAGATGCGTATCCCCCCAGAGCAGTTGTGTGGGAAACGTTTTGTTAGTCGCAGGCGAATAAGAACTGATTGTGGACTGCGCACCAACTGCTACTGCACTCAGACAACAAATTATCATCCCAACAACCGGTGATATCACCATTTGATGGGCTGACATTCGGTCTAGGATCTTAGGCATTACGGTGTCGCTCCCTTAGTTCTAAACGACCAAGAAACGTGTACCAAAGCGTTGAAAGTCCCTTTCCGCCGGCTCACCTGTCGCTGACAACGTTAGCGCCCAAATTCCTTCACCATGGGTGCGGAGATGCGTGTCAATTTCAGCGGCAAAACTTTGTTTTGTATCAACCGGGGAAACCAATTCGATACAACCACCCTTAGGTGGACGAACGACGATGCTGCAGACACCTCGTTTGGCATCCATCACCACATCGTTTGCTGCCAACCCTAAACCCTCCGCATAGGCTTTTGTCACAGCAGACGCATCTCGCGTGGCAACGACCACTTTTTGAATGCCTGAGAAGTTAGGCGCCCTACTGACAGGATGCTTCGGTTGCGCAACTGAATCGTTGGGATATATCCGAACGAGCACGCCGTGGGTTGATCGCGGATGAATGTCTCGCCCGCCTGCACCATGCATTAAAGGCAACACTTCAAGGCCGCGATCTAAGAGCTCCACGGCCTCTGCGTCAGGATTCGCAGCTTCCAACATCATTGCGTAGATACCTTCGCCCCTGTGCGCAAGAAACTTTTGCAAGGCTTGGCTTAACGGTTTATCTGGATCGGCAGGAGCCATCAGCTCTATATTACTGCCGCTGACGGGCTGACACATCGCGACATGAGCCCCCAAGGACGGCACCGTCCTTGAAGATAGGTCTGCTACTGGCATCCCGAACTCTTCCTTAAAAACAGACACAGCCTGTTCGAAATCATGAATCGCAATTGCTATGCGTGGCATGGCTGTAATCATAGCTCGGCTCCGTTTCCGACCGCTCGGTACTTATTTACACACATAACTTGAGGCTTGGTCTTCCGGCCCCTTGTCATACTGTGCGAGTTTTGGGTAAACACATTGCGGACGCGAAAACGCGCCATCTGGTCGCGAGCCGATGATCGTGTCTGGGGCCTTATTCTCTTCAACCCACTGCACGAGCGGATCGATGTAATCAGTTACCCACGCACCCGGTCCTCTTCCACAGTGGGTCATACCTGGGATCATGAACAGGCGAAAGAAATCTTTAGTCTTGCTCACGCCACCAGATTCAGCCTCAACTTTGTGTAGATATTCAATAGCGCGCTGCGCCCGCAAAGGATAGTCGTTCCACCCTTGGTACATAAGAATCTTGCCACCGTGGCCAGAGAACTCGGACAGGTCAGCGGTGTTCACATCGACGATGGCTGAGGCACGCTCTAAGTCCGCCCGATCGTTCAGCATATCGAATTCGTTGGGATCGTAATTGAGGTCACGATAAACCCATGTCTTCAACATTTCGGTGACCACTTCGTTAAGCGTGCCATCTAGGGCTTCGCCAGTTATCGGCATCGGCATGCCAGGAAGTCCCCATGTACGCCAATCGCCTGCGCCCTCAGCACCAGGCAGTAGTCCTGGGCTGATGACATTTCCACCTGCGTCGACCACGCCGCGGAGATGCGTCATTACCGTTTCGAGTTGCCCCTCAGTCAGACACGTCCCTTGCGTATCATCCGAACAGAGGAGACTTGTTGGGTCATAGTGCTCAAGTGTGCATTCACGCGGATCGTTGATCACACCATCGTTGACCCCATCGAGAGAATCACAAGCAGCGCTGGATGTCTGATCTAGCAGGCTCAGATGCGCTTCCGTAAGTGGGTTTGCCTCCTGCGCCCGATGTACATTTAGCGACCACAACAGAAATTCGCGGATGACCTGTATTGCTGGTGCACCTACGACGATGCCGTCGAAGTCGTCAGGGTAGCGCGTGGCTTCTATGAGACCTTGGCGCCCGCCATTGGAACATCCACGATAGTAGGCGTGGTCGACTTCTTGGTCGTAGAAAGCGCGAGTGACATCCTTAGCCGTGAGAGTCGCAAGGTGTACCCCACGAAACGCATAGTCGAGAGCAGCTTCAGGTTGCATTGCATAGGTAGGGTCTTGGCCTTCGTGCCCAGTGTCAGTTGAAGCGACAGCAAAGCCGCGATGCAACTCTCGCGTGGTGTCCGCAATAAAGCCTGATGCACCCCCTGTGCCTTCCATGAGAAACCGACCCGACCAGTCCTTAGTCGGCAGACGAACTTCAAATCGGATCGCACGATTGATAACACCGCGAACTGCACAATGCTCTGGCACACCGTCTGTAGCACTTACGATAATGCCAGGTTCAACAGCGCGCTCGTGATTGCTAAGTTTGTATGCGTTAAAGCAGTCCTGTTCAGTTGGAGCAGCACTCGCTGCGAACGCTTGCGAAACAAGAAAGAAAAACAGCACGATTTTAGTTTGCGGCATGGGGCCCCTTATTAGTGATCACACTGCCTCAGTTGTATCACTCTCGGCCAACCCAGTAAATCAACCGAATGGGACAATGCCTAACAGCCTCTCTGCGGATTATCCGCCGCGATGGTCAGAGGTTGAAAACAGGCTCTACAACACATGGTTAGCTCAGCGCAGACTCAAAGCAAGGTCTTGACTAGGATCCCTAGGGAGCTTCAACAATTTGGTAGATCCCACCGCCACCGTAGTCAACAACATATAGCTCACCATCCGCATCTTCACCAAACGATGAAATGTTAAATCCAGCATCACCAAGTTCATCAGGTGTGGTCGTGGCTGGGCTGTCGGCTTCTACGGCAAAGAGGACACCCGTAACAAAATCGCCAAATACGTACCAACCGACGAGATTCGGGATTAAGACCCCTCTATAGACATAGCCGCCTGTGACCGATTGGCCCAAGGAGTGGTCATATTCGGAGATAGGCTCTTCGAAGATGTCCGCACAGCCTGTGAGCGGATCGAAACAATGCGCACCTTCACGATCATTCCATCCGTAATTAAGACCGAGCCGAACCAAATCAACCTCTTCCCAATCACCCTGTCCGACATCACCCGTCCACAACTCACCCGTGATGGTATCGAAACTGATCCGCCACGGATTGCGAAAACCCCATGCAAAGATCTCAGGGCAGTCGGCCCCACCTGAAGGACCACTGGTGCATAGTGCGTTACCAAAGAATGGATTGTCTGCCGGAATTTCGTATGGCAAGGCACCGTCCACATCTATTCGAACGATGCTACCGAGCAGGTTCTGGGAATTTTGTGCATTTTCACCTGGATCCCCGCTACCGCCACCATCACCCAAGCTTGCATGCAACAGTCCATCAGAGGCAAATGCGAGATCGCCGCCATTGTGATTTGACTGTGGTTGCGGGACGGAGAAAAGAACCTGCTCACTCGCTGGGTCAATCGTGGTTCCGCCAGCAACTAGAGTAAAACGCGAGACTATCGTTATTAGCGGCGCTCCCGTTGCGGTATAGAGAACGAAGATATCGGGTGTTGCTGGATAATTTGGATGGAATGCTAGGCTTAAGAGGCCCGCTTCACCGAAGCTGTCGTTGATCACAGCCGATAGATCTAGGTAAGTATCCGTCGTACCAACCGCAGGATCATTATCGAACGCGTGAATTATCCCGCCTTGCTCGACGACATACCAACGGGATACATCACCAGGCGCTTGTCGAATCGCAACCGGACTTTGGAATGCAACACCTGCAAAGATGCGATCCACGGCCAACAACGGTGCTGGTGCGGGTAACGGCTGTTGAGGTTGCACGCCTATCGCCGGTCGTGAAGAAGATCCACCGCCACCGCATGCAATCACAAGAAACGCAAACGCTGTCGTTACACTTAGTCGGAGGGACACATTCTTCTCCAATAGCTAGCCACCAAGGATAACCCTGACACTGACAGATTGCCTGCACGCTTTGTCCGACAGCCTAGCTGTTAGCGTCCCAATCGCACCCGAACGCCAGCATTCGCAATAAACCCTTCTAAAGGTGCCCATGCATCCACTGTCCACTGTCCATTAGGCCGCCGGGTCGGTTGCAGCAACGTGTCCTCTCTGGTCTGACGTACGTTCAAGAGGTTCTCAAGATTTAGAAAGAGCCGGTATCGTCCCAACACGATCTCACCGAGCAGACCAATATGGAGATAGGGTTCACTGCTGTTCCGGTAGGGATTGTCTTGCAAAGACTGCTTTCCAGTGTAGTAGAGCTCCAGCCCAACTCGACCTCGATCATGCTGCTCCCACATGGCCACAAGTCCCAACGAATGTTGTGGTGTCAATGGCAGTGTGCGCCGATCACGCAAAGTTTCGCCCGGCTCACTGGCATCTAGGTTGAGATAACTAGCGGTAATCACATACGGTGTGCGACGCCAACGTATTAGGGTCTCAACCCCACGCGTGCGCGTTATGCCCAGTTGATTGATAAGCCGCACACTGTTGGGCGACGCGGTCTGTAACCTTACCGCGTCCTCGATGTTGGAGCCAAACAAGGTTAACCCCATTTCAAGCGCACCTGCTGAGTAGCCAAAATCGAGCGATAGAGTCTCCGCGATTTCCGCATCGAGTCCAGCAATTGCTTCCAAGCGCGAAAGCCCTGCTGCTTCGGTTTCTTCGACAAACGGGGTTGGCGCGTAAAAACCTCTGCCCCAGGACGCCCGAAAAGTCCACGAATCAGGACGATAGAGGAGCGACAAACGTGGACTAAACTGTCCCCCATACTCACTGTGATCATCCCATCGCGCGCTTAATGCCGCACTGATATCTGCACTAAAATCGTGTTCAAGCTGAGCAAAAACAGCCGGGGTTTCGTAGCTGTAGTTAAATGCCGAAAAGGTCTCCGGGTCGTACTCATCGGCCTGGTAGGTCACTCCACCCACCCAGGCAGACGTCGACGTTTCACCCGTGAGCGATGCTTCAACGAGCGCCGTTTCATGTTCGTCCTTTTCGAGCAGATTGCCAAAACGGTGATCATGGGATTGGCGCATACCGGAAGCACGAAACTGTGCGTAACCCCAATCTGCCACCGGTAGCTCACCTACAAAACCAACGTCGAATCGCCGCGTGTCCTGATTTTGTTCAAATGGTTCCAAACTCGCGACTACACCGCTACTGACCGTGCCTCCACGCCGCTCCTCCGTCATAGCACCGACGGTTACATAAGCCCTGGCACCATCAGATCCGTCGTAGAACAATCGCGGCCGAATCAAGAAGCGGTCGTAACCTGGCATATCAATCCAGTCATCGTCGTCCAAATCTTGGAGCGTCTGCCGGTTGAAACTTGATAGAACCGATCCACTCCAACCGCCACTTAGCGGACTGGAGAGATAAGCTGACAAATCCTGGGCGTCGCGTGTTGTGGTGTTAGCAATGATCTCCCCGCTCGCATCTGCGCTGGGACGTTTTGAAACAAGATTGATGACGCCCCCTAGCGCCTGCCCACCATAGAGTGCGGACGATGAACCTTTGATGACTTCTACTTGCCCGAGGTCGCTGGGTGGTACTTGTAACAAACCAAGAGACGCAGCTTGACCACCATACAGAGGCAAGCCATCAGCGAGCAGTTGTGTATATCGCCCGCGCATACCGTGGATTCGAACATTAGCAGAGCCTAGCGCTGGGGACGTGACTTGGACTCGTAAGCCGCCTGTTTCGTTGAGCATCATGGAAATATTACCGGGTCGCATCAGCAACTTTTCTTCGATTTCTTCCCCATCTAACACCTCAACCCGGATAGGTGCATCTTGCACACGCTGCCGCGATCGTGTTGCCTGAACGATAACTTCCTCGACCGCGCCATCATGATGATCGTGGTCGTCATCCCCCGTCTTGGCGACAACTTCGGTCGGCAGCCACAGCGTGAGCAACAGTGTCAAAGTTGCTACGGTCATTTGGATATTGCTAGATCGATACTGATTCATGGCGGCGCAACATACACCGATAGCCAATTGAAGTATTGGCCACGGTCAACCGAGGACGAATATCAATAAATTGGCATTGTCATAGACCGATCATGTCACCAACACCGCCGTAGAATGCCTCCCGCGTGGCCTTTGGTAGACTACCCATCTGTCCCTCGCAGATTGCGACAGCATCCGCCGTGCCTTCCACATGAGGATAGTCGCTTGAGAAGCACAGCATTTCCGGGGCTTTGTCCAATACCGGTTGCAGGGGTTCGTTTATAACAAGTGGTGTAACACGAACCTGCCGACGCAGATATTCCGACGGTTTGAGCGGCAGTTTATAGGCGGAACCAGCAAAGTCTGGTCGAAATTCACCATCGTTCAGCTCTTCGCAAGAAGCCTGGCCCACACCGTGATCAAGCACAGACAGCAAATGGGGGAGCCAAGTGATACCCACCTCCTCCACAACCACAGTTAGTTTTGGGAAACGCTCAAACAAACCATCAAACACCATTGCAGCAAGGAGCAACTGTGGCGCAACCTGTGGTGCGATCACCTGACTTAGAAAGGCGTACGTATCAAGATTGTTGCCGCCGTTGTTCGCCCAACCAAAATTGATGCGTTCACGGCCGAAACCCACATGCGCGAAAGCAGCCATGCCTAGATCCACCGCAGCCGCCCAGAGCGGATCGAAATCTGGATGTGTCAGGGACTTACCTGGTTTTGATCGTTCCACGGTTACCGGCGATTCAGGAATGGCAAATGCCCTGCTACCAAGTTTACGCATACGCGTCATCTCGGAGATCGAGCCCGCGATATCCGCAAGATCGATTTGGGTCACTGGAATCAACCGGTTGGTGTACCCCTCAACCAAGTTCATAGCCCAAGTGTTCCAACAACGACGGATATCTGGAATTAAATGATACTGCTTCGTTCGCGCAGCCTGAACGATGGGTCCAACCAAAAAAGATGGATTTAAGAACTGCACATCAATCCCCCTCTCATCGCAATGCGCGATGCGCGCCGCGGCGTTGCAGAAGGGATCTTCCAGCGTTTCAGCTTGCCGATCGTCGGTCATTTCCAAGTGCCTTTGAAATCCAGGCAAAATTGTCTCGTAGCGCGAGTCAGGTTGTTGCTGTTCTGGCAGCTCTCTGACGGCAGGATTACCAATCCCGAAAACCGAGTCTGATATCTCTAGAAACGTAGCTGGGGGACCAAGCGCGTCGGCGAGTCCCTGATCAACGTGTGCAACCCAGTCCACAGGCTCGTGTACGTGCGCATCAACATCAATGATCTTGTTCATTTTCCCTCCCAATGCTTCTCTCAAACACCTCCCAGAGGCTCGTCCCCTAGCTTGAAGCATAACTGGATAGTTGGCTAGCACCTGTCAATCACAAGACAGGTACAACCAGCAACTTCATTTAAACGTGTAGCCATGCAATTATTGATCGTGGCAGTAGATTGAAGGGAGACCAAAATGGGGGCAGAACAGACAACGCCGGGGAGTAATCGTACCCGAGGCAACGGCATAGTCGCGAGTTTGGCGGCGGCGGCTAGTTGGCTCCCTCGTCAGATTAGCAATAGGCACGCAGGTCCTGCGGATCTAGAAGAACTGATCGTACAAGTACCAAAGCGTCACCGACGCTGTGCCGTTATTGGCATCGCGATCAGCGGCGTACAATCTATGAAGAATTGTCTGGCCGAAGGCTTCGAGCCCGTTGGGTTCGAAGCGGACTCAGACATCGGTGGGCTGTGGCGCTACAGGGATGACCCCAAATTCCCCTCAGTTTACCGCTCCACGCACATTGACTCTGACCGAGACACGAATTCTTTCGGCGACAATCCCTGGGATCCGAACAGACCTCTGCTGATTCACAACACCGAGCTCATACGTTATTTACGCGAGAATATCGAGAAATTTGGGCTCATGGACAAGATCAAGCTCAACACCCGAGTGTCGCTCGTGACGCCAGTCGGTGATCATCTTGGCGACGAACAGTACCCAGGGTGGGAAGTCCATTACACACATACTGATCCAGAGACCGGCGAGAAAACGGATTCCATGGAGATCTTTGACTGTGTGCTCGTTTGCACCGGCAGGCATGGCGGCGGTGGGTTCGTACCGCACTACCCGAACCAAGAAAAGTTCAAGGGTCCGATCATGCATTCGTCCCAATATAAGTATCCAGAAAAACACAACATGGTCGGCAAACGGGTGGCTGTCGTTGGTATCGGCAACAGCGGCGCTGACATCGTCACCGAGCTTGGCATGTTAAATGGCGGTGGCATGCGCAAGGGTGACGGCGAGATCGTAAACGAACATCGTTCGGATACCTTTTTAATCGCGCGCAGTGGGGGTTGGGTAGCTCGTGCCCCACACCTAGAGATCGGCGCTGGCATGATTGCTGGCGAAGCGATCGTCGGAGATTTCATTAATCGACAGCCGTGGTTTTTGCGCGACACCGTGCAAGGCAACGGTGACGAGGTGGATGAGAATCAGGCGCAGCTCAATCGCCACGGCATGACCCCGGGACTTGGACACCGCCGCTCCCAACAGCACCCCATTATCTCGGGACTTGCAGGACAGGTATGGCTCGGCGATCAGCTCGACGACGGATGGATCAAGATGCATCGCGGCTTCAACATGGAAAAGGGCTTCACTGAAGACGGCACAGGCATTTGGCTCAACGACAGAGATGGAAACCCAATGGCAGAACCCACCCAGGTAGATGCTGTTGTCTATGCGACCGGATACCGGCAACAAGCTGGTTTTGTAGACCCAAAAGTTGTGGATATGCGGTTTGAACGCGAAGGCAACGATGTGCCCTTGTACAAAAGCTGCTTACCCATTTCCCAGTACAAAGGGCTGGGGTTCGTGAATTTCATCCAAGGTTTTACATTCCCTTGTGGTGAGCTGCAGGGGCGTTACTTGCTCAAGGTGTTCACTGGACAGTGCCAACTGCCAAGCCTAGAAGAACAATACGAAGATATGGAAGCTAACCGAAACGCCGTCAATGCACAGTTTATCGATCGATCACAACTGCGTGTATTGAACGGCAACTTTCTTCAATACTACCAAGATCTTGCCTATGAAATTGGCTGCTATCCGAGTTTTTGGAAGCTTCTCACACAACGGCCGACGGCAATTTGGCATGCCTATTTTGTGTTCACCATGGGTTCAATTACCCAACTCACGAATCGTTTAGTGGGCGATGGTCGGCTGGAAAACGCCGAACGTTGGGTCGAAGAAGCCTACCAGAGCCGCCACTTTGGCGAATACCAGGAAGCGGGTGCTGGTTACGACCATAACCCCAAGCGAGGCATGCCAAAAAACAAAGACGGCCTTGGTCCACTGAATCGTCGCGACAAATGGTGGTTATGGGAGTCCATGAAGGCATGGAACAAGTTCTATTGGCGCCAACGGGCACGCGCGAAAAAAGGTTACAAGTCTGCTGAGGGATTGCCAATGATTGGCCGTCCACAGGAGGCACGAATGCATCTCGAGCAGAACCTAGCCTTCGCCAAGGAAGATGAGGAGTTGCGTGGTATCACCCACTCCCTTGAACTAAACGCGCCAGTGAAGGATGGGTTTCAAGATGCGGGTGGTGCGATCTCGCATGCCTTCGCGACGGTCGCGAAGACATCGAAGACTGGCGGATTGGCAGAAGCGGATCTAACCGGCTTGAAGAACGCGGAGATTGTGGATCCCAAGGAATCAGAACCTGCTATCGCACGACTCTAGGTTCACTTATTCAATCAAAAAGTTCTTCATCACCTCAAACACACGCGGATCATCCCTATGCACGCCATGACCACTATTTGAGAATACCTCAAGGCGTCTAACCCCTTCAGGAATACAAGCGGCCATCTCTTCTACTGCAATTAGGGGCGTGATTGGATCGATATCTCCGGCTGTGACAAGTGTCGGACAGGTGACATCCGCAAGTTGCTGCCGAAAATCAAAGGTCCAATTTTCACCACCAGGTTTCGAAAAGTGTTCGATCACAGCTGGTGTCCAAATCGCTCTTTTCTCCAGGTTTTTGTCCGGTTCAGTGCGGTTGTAATAAGGCACGCATTCGCGGATGTAGTTCTCTGTGTTCGCTGCCGTTGGACCACCCCAGAATTCCTCCGCTGCGAGTCGTGCTGTGCTGCCACCAAATTGTTGAAAAGCATCGAAGACTCGCCCTGGTAACATACGCGCAACCGTACTGGCCAGTATTAGCTTGTGCAACCGGTCGGGATGACGAGCTGCATAGTTTTGCGCAACAAAACCCCCAAACGATAACCCCAACACAATCGGTCGCCGAACACCCAACGTATCAACTAAGCCCCGAAGATCGTCTGCCCATTGATCAAGATGCCAATTTTCTGATTTATCACTATCACTTCGACCTTGGCCCCGATGATCGTAGTAAACAAGTTGGGCAACATCCGCAAGAGGATTGAAGTCCGGTTTCATCGTCGTATGGTCCATCCCAGGACCGCCGTGCAATACGAACACCACCGGACGCTCGACCATGCGCGAGCTTTCGGCGACGAGACCCGATCCGACAACATCCACGTACAACCGACAATTATTGACTTCAATTAGCAAGCTCGTCTCCCTTCGATAGCAAACAACTCAAAAAACACATGGTGACATCATCTAACGATTATGATCCGCAGGTGCTAGTCGAGATAGCTTCCCTTTTAATCAACCTACCCCATCTCAGAGCCATTTTGCACAGAAAACACTTAGTGCTCAAACAGGAACCTCAGGTGCCAGACTTTATGCCTGCTCAGACCGTGCGTATCATGCATGTCGTATACCACACACCTCTACAGACCTAGTGAACGTGAAAGCGCTACTCCTCACCATCGCCTCTAGCATAGTGACCCTGATCGCATTGGAGGGCTTGTTACGGATTAGTCTGGATCACGAACAGCTCTTTTCAGCCTCTCGCACCCAACATGAGCAAAAGTCTTGGCAGAATGCGGTTCAATTTTGGCAGAAGCACCAGGAGGAACCTCCCAACGAAACGAACTTTGACCCGGTTCTTGGCTGGGACATCGAACGCCACGGGAATCGAATTCGTGGCTCGGCTACAATTCAAATCAGCGCACCCGCAAACGTAAGACGGGTTGTCTCCGTTGGCGACTCATTTACTTTTGGGCTCGATGTTGAAGAACCCGAAAACTTCACCTCAATACTGAATGAATGTGACGCGATCCAAGCACTCAACATGGGTGTGCCCGGATACGGCATTGACCAGAGTTTTCTCAAATACCGTGAACATGGCGCAAAATATCAGCCGGACGCTGTGTTGTTTGGAATCTATGTTGGCGACTATGAACGCACCAGACTGAGTTTCAACTTTGGTCCAAAGCCTGTATTTCAGACCTTTGATGGCCAACTCAGGTTAGCTAACTCACCTGTACCGCGTCCTTCCGAGGAGGTCGCACGCATATCCCAAGCCCTCAACGGCAGATCTTTTCTAAAGGAGATTGTTGTCAGCTCGGTTAATCGGATAGCCCAATCTGATTCCGACAGATTAGACTACTTCAACCAAACGGACGACATCATCCGAGCACTCTTGGAACGACTACAATCCGATCTTTCACCCAATCAACAACTCGTGATAATCCATATACCACACGCCGATGCGTTCTCAGAGCGAAACGAGTTTCGCGATGAAGCGAGCCAACGACTTAGGAAAATCTATGAACAGTTGGAAATAAATGTGATTGATTTGGCTACCGAGTTCCGCGACCCGAAATCCTCAAAAACCGCCGCCCAAGCCTATTATCACGATCGTGGAAATGGATCTTTCGGCCACCTTAACCCCACCGGCCACGAGCGAGTCGCGCACCTCGTCCTCGAAGCACTCAATGCAGAATGTCACAAAACGGAAGGTCGCAACAAAGTCACTGATGTTACGATTGCCATCAAACATAGCTGGCGACCAACATGAGAACGTTACTAGAGAGGTTGATCGGGTCCACCTTGATTGAGGTCACCCGCCGATGCCGCATTGGCCTGCTTTGATCGCAGGACATCAGCCCTTCAGAAAATCGATCTAGCGGCGTTCAGGTTAGAATGACCTTCTCCCAACCATATCGCTATGCGCTGTCGTTCCTCCTTGCTGTCACCCTCATCTTTGTACTGGTCTTCTTCGCAGGGTCTGATCTGCTTGATGTCGTCAAAGCGACCGACCGCTCTCTTCTGTTAACCGCACTGGTTTTATCCATGACTACCTATCCTATCGCGAGCCTGCGATGGTGGCTCATTAGTAACCATCTGGCGGGCGCGCGTGTAGACAGTTTCCTTGGATTTTTGCGAGCTCGGGTAACTCTTGGTTTGGGTGGATTAGTGGGACCGCGCGAGATCGTCGAAACAGGAGGCCGTGCTGTTTGGTTAGCGAAGTTTCGGCAACAAACGAACACGCGCGCTATGCAGAGCGTTCTCATCGATCGTGTATGTGACCTAGGCATCAGTGGTATCGCCCTTGTTGGGTGTGCCGCCTTGTTTCTCTCATGGTTGGAACCAGCTGAATCACTCTTGTTGCTCATCTCAGTGTGCGTGGGCTTTGTTTTCATAGTCCCCCTTGTACAAACATTCCTGCAAAAACAATTTCCCTCCCTCACACAGCAATCCCAAGACTCTTCAGCAATGGTGCCGACCGGGTTCAAGTTAGCTTTGTCCAAATTGAAAACCGCGGTTCTACAAACTCTCGCGATAAGTCCGCAAGTAGTGCTTGCCTCTTTAGCCCTTAGTCTGATCAAGTTTTTAATTCTTATTCTCCGTGCGGCAGTACTCGCCACGGCAGTGGGTGTTGCGATAGAGCCGACAGCGGTCGCCGCAGCTGCACCGGTGGGTCAACTAGCGAACCTACTCGCGATCACACCCGGTGGTTTCGGTGCATACGAAGCGAGCTGGTTTGGACTCTTACAACTCTTGGGTGTTGCAATCGCTCCAGCAGTTGCCTTTGTCCTTTTGCAGCGTGTCTGTGAGCTTTTTTCAGTATTAAGTATGCTGCCTGCGCTAATTGGTGGTCCGTCCACCTTTAGTATTAAGAAATAGATAAGGACGGTAGCCATGCGAGCTGATAACGACAAAGCTCTGTTCGACAGAATCGCGCAAGACTATGCAAGAAAAGACACGCATCCGTCTGCATCCATCGCTCGCAAGGCCCGGTTGCAGCAATCGATGCGCCCTCTTCTCCTCCCGGAGAACTCAGATGTACTAGAAATCGGTAGCGGCGCCGGTTTTTCAGCTGAATACCTAGCCGGACAATACGGTAGCTATACCGGGTTAGACTATTCTTCGGAGCTCACAACGTACGCACAACAGCTCAATGCAGGACCAGGACGAACCTTTCTTTGTGCAGATGCGTTTCAATTTGAGCCTGAAAAAGAGTTTGATCTTATTTTCGCAATTGGTGTTTTACATCATATCGAGGCGTATCAGGATCTTTTACTCAGGCTTAGCAGTTTCTTGCGCCCAGGCGGCTGGCTGATGGTTAACGAGCCGCACCCCCTCAATCCAATCGTTACTGGCGCTCGTCATCTACGCAAAAAGTTCGACAGTGGATATTCCGAAGACCAGGATGAACTTGGACCCAAGGCGATTGGCGATGCGTTTGAGGCTGCAGGTCTTGCCGATGTAGCGATATCTGCTCAAGGCTTCTTGGCTACTCCCCTTGCCGAAGTGCCTATCGATCCGCTGTGGTTAACGCGACCAATTGCCAATTTTACCTCAGCCTTGGATCGAGGTTTGGCTCACGTACTACCTGTTAGCGTTGGACTGCGCATGTCATGGAACGTGGTTGTAACTGGTAGAAAACACTACCCGCATACCTAGGCGTTCGAACGAGACTGACGGAGTCGGGACTCGTGGACCAACTTCTGTAGTCCCCTAATGACAAAGTAGAGGCAAGCGACAAGCGCGACAATTCTGAGTGGCAGTACCGGCACTGAATATCTCGGGATAAAGTGGGATACCAAGGCATAGACAGAATGTGAGTAGAGGGCCAGGAGAACGGCTAGGAACAGAACCGTTTCTCTGCGCAGCCATGCCAGTAGTGCTACGCCCAAAAGCGCTAAGAAGCTACCAATACCTAAAACTGCCTGAACAAAAGAAGGAAAGTGCACGCCCAGTCGGGGGAAATTGTCGAAGCCAAGCCCTTGCGCAATGGTACTGTTTCTCGATCGTGATTCGTGACCAAAGCCCTGCATGACAAAAAGCCCTCGATATGCCATCAACAACGAGATCTTTAGATGCTGTATTGGACTTTCAAGCATGTCCCGTTGCGCGTTAGCACTTAACTCAGAACTAACCTCAGCGGGCGATCGACCCTCGTCGCTCAACTTTTCACTTCGATCCTGATAAGCCCGTATGCCCATTTGCCGAAAGCCGTTGTCGGCCCGTATATCAAACCGCCCCATTAGATCTGGGTCTTTCTTGGAACCGGGCAAGTAATAGGTAAAGCCCGCCCGAAACTCTGCATCGCTCATCGAATTGTACGACGCGCGAATACCGTGCACGGGATAGGATCGATTTTCTACGAGGGCAAAGTCATTAGCTTGCAGAGCGTTGCGGGTCATGTAGCCGCCAACAAGAACAGCGTAGGCGGCGGCAAGTGCAGTGACCCCGACCAAGAAACGACGATCGAAGGTATCCTGTAACTTTGCATTCACGACCAAGGCAAGCAAGATGAATAACCAAGCATACGCAAACACTACCTTCGTCAGCGTCAGGGCAGCGAGAAGGACGCCTAGCCCAATCCCTTTTCTAATCGTTGCTCGATCTGCAAATCGTATGCTGACCAATGTAGCCGCAACTACCAAGAAGGCTGCTGGGACTTCAGAAACAAAGGTGTGAGTTTGCTCTATCAACGTTTTATCTAGGCCAATCCAAAGTGCCACTCCATAGGCCAGTACCCGATGCTTGGTTAGCCGCAATGTGAGCAGAAAGCATACGATTGGCAGTAACGCGAAGAAGAAAGCATTGAGGATTTTGTAGCTCTGATAGCTGGTCCGACAGGTCGATTCGGTGACATGTTCTGGAGACGCACAATCACGGTTTGCTCGGTCGAAGCTTAGTACGCGATGCCCAAGATCCATTAGAGCAATAAGACCTGGGATGAATGGCTCGCGCTGGTGATAGCCGATCGACGTCGGTGTGGGACCATAGACAGAGGTCTGAGAGAGGGTCAAACCAACTTGAAGATTTTCTTGCGCATCGTTTTGCGCGGCTCGGGAGTCTAAGTGAGCGGTCACGTAAATGAAGAGCAACACCGTAAGCAAAAAAAGCAGTACGAATTCCAACTTATGTAGTGGCGTTGCAGGCTCCGGCAGACTTTGCGCCATACCTGTGTCTACCAATGGAACCGTTTGTCTACCATATCGGCCAACAACGCAAACATCGCCGTGTTCATACTGAACAGAACCAGCAGAACTGACTTGTTAGTTAGATCACTGTTATAAACATCATTACCGATACTAAACAGCGCGCCCAGGGCAAGAACCCCTGACAAAGGGAGTAACACGCGCACCGGCGCGAAGTACGTTCCCGTACGAGCGATCAGCATAAGAAATCGAATCGTATCTCGAATTGGTCTTATTTTTGACTTGCCAACGCGCGGGGAATAACTGATCGGTATGAACTTGACGCGATAGTAGTTAGTTAGCATCAATAGTGTAATCGTGGTGGTGAAACTAAAGGTATTGGGCAACATTCGAATAAACGAAACCGCCAGGTCCTTACGAAATACTCGAAGACCTGAGTTTATGTCCGGCACCTTGACCCGGGAGATCCATGAAACCCACTTTCTCATAAACCATTTGGGGAACGCTCTTAGACTACTGTAAGTCACGTCCGCTCCAGTTCTTGCACCCACGACCATATCAGCGTCCTGCATTTCCTTAACCAGTTCCATCAGCCGGTCATTCGGATAGGTTCCATCCGCATCGGTTATCGCTATGTAACGTGCATCTGCTTGTTGCAGTCCTGATTTCAATGCAGCTCCGTAGCCACGATTTTCGTCATGTGAAATTACAGTCAGTTTTTCATATTTATCTTGAGCGGCCAGCAAGATTTGCTCAGATTCGTCACTCGAGCCATCGTTAACGACGATAACCTGGTACGCCGGTCCTTCCCCGAGTCCCTCACAAAGTTGATGTACGGTCGAGCTGATCGCCGCTTCTTCATTAAAGCAAGGAACCACAATGGCGAATTCGTATTTAGGCTGATTCTCGGTCACGATGACTTGGGCGGTGGGAAACGCAGCAACGGTGCCATGCTCAGGGTTGAAGCGCAATCGTTTCCGGTGTACAGAACTAGTTCCAACGTCATGAGCACACTGGCATCACATGAAAGGCCGTCTACCCCGCAACCCTTGCAAGTTCGAACAGAACAGATGTCGAATTGGTAGTGACCTGTTGATCCTTGTTACATTGCATTAGACGATGGAACGATCGCTAGACCTGGGGAGAAGCTGCAATCATGAGTAACCTACCAGAAGACTATACCGAGCGTGTGTACGCAGGCGTACTTGGCAAAGTCATTGGCGTTTATCTTGGACGCCCTTTTGAAGGGTGGACGTACGAGCTCATCCAAGAGCGGTTGGGAGACATCACCGACTACGTAAATGACAAACTCGATATCCCTCTACTCGTCACCGACGATGACATTTCAGGTACCTTTACTTTCGCCCGGGCGATGGCTGACAACAATTTTTCTCGCGACCTAACAAGCGCTGAGATTGGTCGCAGCTGGATGAACTACCTCATCGAAGAACGGACCATCTTATGGTGGGGCGGTCTCGGAAACTCGACAGAACACACAGCTTACCTGCGGCTCAAGAACGGCATCGAAGCACCGCTGAGTGGTTCGACTGAACTGAACGGCCAAGTGGTGTCGGAACAGATTGGCGCGCAGATCTTTATTGATGGCTGGGCCATGATGTCACCAGGGGATGCTGATCGCGCTGCGTACTTGGCAACTGAGGCGGCCAAAGTTAGTCACGATGGTGCAGCCGTTGATGGCGCGGTGATGCTAGCTGTCATGGAGGCGATGGCATTTGTCGAACGAGATACAAACAAACTACTCGACGGTGCACTAAAGTACATTCCAGACGACTCCATCATTCGTCGTCTTATCAACGATGTCCGCAACTGGCACGCCGGGCACAACGATTGGCGGGATACGCGGCAAAAGATTGAAGAAAATTACGGCTACGATAAGTATGGCGGTAACTGCCATATGGTGCCCAACCACGGGCTGATTATTCAAAGCCTACTACACAGCAACGACGATTTTTCGCTAGCAATGGAAATCATCAATACCAGTGGCTGGGACACGGATTGTAACTCTGGCAACTTGGGTTGTTTGATGGGCATCAAAAACGGACTCCCAGGAATCGATGCCGGGTTAACCGACTGGCGTGGTCCTATTGCTGATCGCATCTACGTGCCCACCGCCGACCCTTCTTGGGGAATTTCTGATTGCGTGCGCGAGGCAGACGCAATCATTGAGGCAGGAGTCCGGCTGTCAGGAGACACCTACGAACCACCCAAGAATGGTGCCCAAATGCACTTTTCATATCCTGGTTCAACGCAAGGTTTTACCGTCACCCAGGGGGAGGGTGAAATCGTTAACGAGCAGCATAGCGGCCGCCACCAATTACGTCTTTCTGCACGAACATCCGCCGAATTTGGCACCCCGGTATTCGCGCCAACAAAAGAGATCGCGAAGATGTTCGAGAACGTCGGCTATGCATTGCTCTGTGCCCCGAGGATTTACCCTGGCCAGGTCGTTACCGCAAACGTGACCGGCGAGACCCTAATGGAGGCCGCTCTCTACATGCGCTACTACGGTGAGAACGATCAACCCACAACCGTAATGGGTGAGAGCCAGAAGATCACCGGCGAGACGAGCTTGTCTTTGACCGTACCTGTTGGAGTACATCCCGTTTTCGAAGTCGGTTTATCGTTACCTAGCGGTGGTTGCTTACATTTGGATTCTGTCAGTTGGACTGGCGCACCGACACTAACGCTAACAAAGCCTAATCATCGAGGTTCTATGTGGCGGCGGGCGTTCGTCAATGGCGCAGATGTGTTTGATTCTCGGCGCGAATCTATGCGGATCATCCAGAACTCAGGTACCGGTCTTCTCATCCAAGGTACGAGAGAGTGGTACGACTACCAGGTTAGCGCAGACATCACCCCGCATCTTGTAGAGAGCGCAGGTCTCGCCGGTCGCGTCCAGGGAATGCGACGCTACTACGCACTCAGATGGCATCGGTCAGGTGAACTGCAACTCATCAAGATGCTCGATGAATCCACTGTATTGGCAAGCATCCGCTATGACTGGTCCTTCGGTGATACGCACGAGCTAACTCTGCGATGCAACGGTACCCAAATAAGTGCACTCATAGATGGCCAACAGATCCTCGCAGCAGAAGACAACACGATTGCATCTGGCAGTGTGGCTCTATTAGTTGAGGCTGGTCGCTCTGCAACTCAGACAATCCAAGTGGCGCCGCTAACGTAACCCTGGCTGGCCTCCATCGCCTTCTTCTCTTGACGCCGCAGAGTCGGCACAATGGTTCTATTAGTATGGGGAATTCGAATGGCCAAGGTTAAAGACAAAGACGACAGAGAATGGAAAGCAACGGCGTGCATCCTCTGTACACTAAACTGCGGTGTAAAGGTTCAGCTAAACGACCTAGGCACCGAAATTATCCGAACCAAGGGCGATGAGAACCATCCCGCATCCCTAGGTTATCTTTGTAACAAAGCATCACGCTTGAACTTCTACCAGAATCGGGAAGACCGATTGCTATCACCCATGAAGCGCAATGCCGACGGCGGCTATGACCCAATCGATTGGGATACCGCGATCAGCGAAATCGCGGCCAAACTCGGTGGGATACGTGACGAATTTGGTGGCGACAAGATCTTTTATTACGGCGGTGGCGGACAAGGCAACCATCTACCCGGAGCCTACGCTGGCACAACCCTATCGAGCCTTGGTGTGCAATATCGATCCAACGCGCTCGCGCAAGAAAAGACGGGCGAGTTCTGGGTCGCGCAGCGTATGGTCGGCGGCTACAACCACGCTGATTTTGAGCACGCCCAAGTTGTCCTGTTCCTAGGCAAGAATCCTTGGCAATCCCACGGTTTTCATCGAGCACGGGCTGAAATTCGAGAGATGGCCAAGGATCCAAATCGAACGTTGATAGTGCTCGACCCAAAGAGAACAGAAACCGCTGACCTTGCCGACATTCACCTTCCAGTAAAAGTGGGGCGTGATGCTTGGTTACTGGCTGGAATGGTTGCAACCATCGTCCAGGAGAGCTTGCAAGATGAGGACTGGTTAGCCGAACACACTACAGGCGTGGAAGCCGTCATAGATGTATTTGAGCACATCGATATCGCCGACTGCGCAGTCAAGTCTGGCATAGATGAGGCCATCATTCGTTCGACAGCAAGAACGATAGCAGGCGCCAGTAGCGTTGCTGTATTTGAAGATCTAGGCACGCAAATGAACCGGCACTCAACCCTCGTGAGTTACCTGCAACGCCTCACATGGATGCTTACCGGCAACTTCGCCAAGCGCGGAACCGCCTACACAGCCAACGGTTTGGGCAATATAGGAAGTGGCACAGAGGGCGGCAAAAGCCCAGTGCTCGGTGGACGCATCATCGCTGGCATCATACCTGCGGCAATTATCCCAGATGAAATCTTGGCAGGTCATCCAAAGAGCTATCGCGCGATGATTATAGAATCTGCCAATCCAGTGCATTCATTACCTGACAGCTCAAAGTGGCGTAAAGCCATGCGCGCACTCGATTGCAGTGTGGTCATCGACATCGCAATGACCGAGTCCGCGCGTGAGGCTGACTACGTGTTACCTGCAACGACACAATACGAAAAGGCTGAAGCGACTTTCTTTAACTTTGAGTTCCCGGAAAACTACTTCCATGTGCGAGCACCGCTCTTCACCCCACCTGAGGGCGTCTTAGATGAAGCGGAAATACATGCCCGAATTGCAACCGCGCTTGGCGCAATTCTAGAAGGTATTGAAGAAGAACTGAACACGGCTCTTACCCGACCGTGGCCGAGAGGGTTTGAGGAATTTTGTTTTCAAAAAACTCAGTGAAGACCCCTCGCTTGCCAAGATTGCGCCCGCGCTCCTCTATCGGACCCTTGGCAAAGCGCTACCGGAAGGCATGCAGAATGCAGCGGCGCTTTGGGCCGTATGCCACCAGCACGCCATGGCGAACCGAAAATCTGTCGAAGCAGCTGGGGTAACTGGCGAAGGAATGGATCTCGGTGACAATTTGTTCGACGCAATCTTAGCTGGACCGAGTGCGGTGATCATGAGTAAGGAAGAGTGGTCCGACGTTTGGCAGCGCGCTCCCGGAGGCAGTGTTAATTTCAACCTACCGGAAATGTTGGCAGCAGCTGCTCAACTCAATTCGACTAATCCTCAAGAAACGACGGCGGAGTTACCGTTCCTTCTTTCGGCCGGTGAGCGGCGAAGTTTCACCGCCAATACGATTTTTCGTAATCCTGAATGGCGCAGAAAGGACAAAGAAGGTGCCATGTATATCAATCCTGAAGACGCCGCCCGACTGAATCTCGGCGATGGTTCAAACGCCCGTATTAGTAACGATCGCGGTGCCTTGGAAGTGGTTGTGGAGATTAGCGATCGTATGCAGCGCGGCCACATTTCAATCCCCAACGGCTTGGGTGTCGACTATCCCGACGAGCAAGGCGATACGAAAACAACTGGTGCTGCGCCAAACGAACTCACCTCAACCGATCTTGCTGACGAGTTTGTTGGGACGCCGTGGCATAAATCCGTACCCGTGCAAGTGGAGGCAATCGGCTAACGCGCTGGTTGGGATCCTACTCTTAAAGGAGATGTCTTCGTGAATGGATCAATGCTGAACGAGGCGGTTTGCCATTGTGGCAACGTCACAATGCGTCTTTCGGAAAAGCCCGCTGAGATATTCGAGTGTAATTGCTCAATCTGCCGCAGGCTCGGCGTACTCTGGGCTTACTATCATTGCGACGATGTTAACTTCGAAAGTGGCGCAGGATCGACAAAAGCATATGTGTGGAACAACAAAGTGCTCGAGTTCCACAACTGCGCTCAATGTGGCTGTACCACGCACTGGATTGCAACCGACCCAAATTTTCGCGATCGTATGGGCATCAACGCTCGGCTTATCGATGGCTTGGATCGCCAAAACACCATCCTTGGTTACGTTGATCACGGCGAACTTGGCTGGTTTTGGTCACGCGAACAGAGCGAGAACAAGACGTGAGCTGCTGCGATCGACACACAGTGATACTGTAACCACAGCGGCAAGAGGGGAGCAAAATATGTACAAGAATGCCTTGGTCGTGGCGCTATTCATGGTTGTTGGGATTGCGCATGGGGCGCCAGTGACCTATACGGCAGACCAAGTTTCGAGGGTGGCAAAAGCCATGGATCTGCACAGATCCCGAGCGCAAGAAGTCTTACCAGCCATTATCAACCATTCATTGCTCGTGACTGATCTAGTTGCGTCAACCAACGCAACGCGTGAACTCTCAGCAAACTCATTTAGTGCCATACAGCGCAGTGCGAAACTCACTTTCGATGCGCTTAGACCAACTCTTGGTTTTGCCGAAGCGGCGCGTGTTGTGCGCAAGTTAAATTCGCGTTTGTTACCTGTTGCGATGGATCCGCAACGAAAGTTGCGTCGATATTGGGCTCATCAAGCTTTAAGACACACACTCAAATCTTCAAATAAATGCTTTCGATCGACACCAGAGCCGTTAGATGGATCGATTAGACGCGGCTGCCGCTAGCTGACCTACCTAACTCTTGCCACGACGTAGTCCCCCAAACTAGTATCTGGCCATCATGGACTTTGGTATCACCAAGACAATTCCTGCCTCACGCGGTGACGAAGGCATTGACTCACTATTCGACGGCTCAATTACTGAGTTTGAGTTTCATATGGCAGGGAACCCATCAAAACTATCGGTGGGTGACTACGTCTACACGATCTTTAAGGATGAACTCAGAGGTCGGTTAGTCATTACTCACCTCATTCCTGGTGCGACCAATCCGAACTCTGGAAAACCTCGAACGCTAATCATGGTCCGTTGCCCTGGCGAAAAAGTAGTCCAACCCATTCCCCACAAAGGTCACCGCGGTACACGCTACTACGATGGTGCCGAATGGCTCTAGCAGAGCCTCCGGTCGCGATCATAGAGCGCACCGCCCATAGTGAAGACTTCTAGAACAACAGTGAACTTCTATTGTCCCCACAAAGCGGCTTAGGCTCGTTCATTCATCCGCCTTCAAACCATCGCTTTGGCACATCGAAGTCTTTTATGCACTTGAGTATCGCACGACACGTCAGCTGTCCAACAACCTGGTTGTGGTCGTTAACGACAGGACGGCGCCGATGCTTGTGATCAAGCATGGACTGCGCTACGTCGATCACATCTGCGTGTGAATGAACGCACTCTACTTCACGTGCCATATGATCACCGACAATTATGGTTCCATGCTCGTCACCGTAATAAGTTCCCGAAAGAATGGCACCAAGACAGTCAAGCTCGGAAAGCATGCCAACGGGATGTCTGTTCTCGTCGACCACCGTGACACCTGATAGTTTGTGTCTGAGAATTTTATGAATTGCTTCGAATAGTTCCGTCTCAGGTGTCACCACGACGGGTCGTTTTACCATGTAGGAATTTACATCTACCAAATTTTTCATGCGTAATGCCCTCTACTGTTTTTGCTGTACAGATTTACGACTGCTCTGTTTACATCCCGAATTGCTCGAGTAACGCGCGAATTGCGCCGATAAGTGGTGCAGGAATCACACCTATGATGATCACTGTGGCCCCAAGTGTGGAGACAGCGGCAAGTCCAACACCCGTCGAAGAAGGATGTGGATAGAGTTCGCTAGGATCACGCGTAAGAGTCATGGCATAGATGACTTTGACATAGTAGTACACGCTAATTGCTGATCCGAGAATTAGTGTCCATAAAAGTAGCCACGCGCCACTCATGATGCTGATATTGACCAAATAAAATTTACCGATGAAACCAGCTGTCAAAGGCATCCCCATTAGAGAAAGCAAGGCAATCGTAAGTGCTGTTGCCGCAACGGGATTGCGCCAGAAGAGTCCTACGTAAGCTTCAATCGATTCGGCATCATCCCCACCCTCAGCGCTCGATAATATTGACACAACACCAAAAGCCGTCAGCGTCATCGCCATATACCCGGCCAGATAGATAAGCGCCGTTTCTGCTGGAAACGTACTTCGATCTAGATAGACGATACCTAACACTGCGATTATGAGGTAACCCATGTGCGCGATCGATGAATAGGCGAGCAGACGCTTAAGATTGGCTTGACGTAGCGCCAATATATTTCCCAACACCATGGACAGAACAGCCATTGCTGCAAGGAGAAAGGTCACCACCGGGATTTGTAGCGAGTCACTTGTCAAAGCAAACCTAAACAACAACGCAAACACCGCGGTTTTGGAAACCGTTGCAATGTATCCAGCCACTGGTGCTGGGGCGCCCTGATAGACGTCTGGCGTCCACATATGGAATGGCACCAAAGAGAGCTTGAAGGCTAACCCAGAAAACAGCATGACGTAGCCGACTTGTCTGTACAACATATCCTGTGGGGCGACTTTGCTTGTTGTGCTTACAAATTGCATATTCCCGGTCGCGTTGTAGATCATCGCCATACCGAAGAGAATCGTTGTAGAGGCAACCGCTGAAAGCACAAGATATTTCATCGCAGCCTCAAGCGGCGCGTGTTCTTCTTCCGGATAGGCGACCATTGAGTACAAGGCGATCGAAAGGATTTCGAGTCCAAGAATAAAGCTCGCAAAGTGAGTCGCGGCGGCCATGACAATGGCGCCGAGGGTAGCTATCACAAGTAGGATGTAGAACTCCTCGAGCTCGCCTCGTCTGCCTTGTAGGTAGCTATGGCCAAATAGAGCAGTAACGATGGCTGAAGTAACGAATAGTAAGGTGAAGAAATTTGCATAGCCGTCGATCAACAGCAGATGCATTGCTCTATGCGGCTCCATATTGAAGCCGCCAATCGTGATTAGCAGTGTAACTACGAGCCCTGTGAGGGTTGTAAGAAACGCCGTTAGGTGGCCTCGCGAGAATGCCACCACCAACAACAAGACAACCAACGCAGCTGCAATACTAATAAGGGGGGCCAAGGATGATATCGTCACGCCGCTCATGGGCCGCTCCGTAACAGCGCGTCGACAAAAGGCTGTGCGGTATCAAAGACAGGTTGGGGGTATACGCCCAACCAGATCAACCCGATCATTAACAAGCCCATAATCGTGAGCTCTCGAGCGCCGAAGTCGGCAATCGGTCCGATCTCTTCCGTGGGACTGCCTTGAAAAGCTCGCTGCATTAGCAACAGTGAATATACGGCAGATACAACAATGCCGATGGCCGCAATGGCTGTGAGCAGGACATCGGTTTTGAAAGCTCCCATTAGCACCATAAACTCACCCACAAAATTTCCCAGGCCAGGCATGCCAAGGGAGGCAACGACAAAGAAGAGCGTTACAGTTCCCATACGAGGTGCGCGCATCCACAAACCACCCATCTTTGACATATCGCGCGTGTGCAACCGTTGCTGTATCGCTCCAGCCATCATGAACAGTGCAGCTGTAGATAGCCCATGTGCGATCATTTGCATAATTGCACCTTGGATCGCAATCTGATTGGCCGCATAAACCCCCAATAGAACAAAGCCCATGTGACTGACGCTGCTGTAAGCCACAAGACGCTTAAAATCTGTCTGACTAAAGGCCAGATATCCGCCATAAACAACGCTAAGTGCCCCTAGCGCCATTGCCGGCCACCTAAAATCGATAGCAGCATCAGGAAACAGCGGTACGACAAAACGAATGAGCCCGTAGGCGCCAGTTTTCAGGAGAATACCTGCCAGAATGACGCTCCCAGCGGTGGGCGCTTGCGTATGCGCATCAGGCAACCAGGTATGAAAAGGGACACCGGGCAGCTTCACAACGAAGGCAATAAAAAAGCCCAGCATCAACCAGAATCCAAGCTGGCCTGTGATATCCGCTTCGAGCAGCACGTGATAGTCGAAGGTCATGACGCCGGTGTTCTGATAGTTGACGAACACGAGAGCCAGGATCGAGACAAGCATTAAAAGACCGCTGATCTGGGTAAAGAGAAAGAACTTCATCGCAGCATAGCCACGATTTTCATGGCCCCATACCGCAATCAAGAAGTACATGGGGATGAGCATGACTTCCCAGAAAACGAACAGCAGGAACAAATCATATGCTGTGAAGACCCCGACAACGCCCGCGAGCGTCCACATCAGGTTGAACTGGAAGAAACCAGTCCGAGATTCGATCTCTGACCAAGACGATACGACTGAGACAATACCCAGAAACAAAGTCAGACCAACCAACATCAAACTGAGACCATCCATCTCCAACTGGACACTGATCCCAAAGTCCTCTATCCAGGCGATACGTGTCTGTGCATAAACTCCTCCTTCAGCGCCTTCCAGCCATACGCTTATCAGCCACGCACCGGCACCAAGGAGGACTGCGATGGATATCCAGCGTGGTATGTCTTTGCTTACTCGACTACTAGAACCAGCAAGGCAGCCACCGAGGAGAAGTAAGAGGATTAGCCCAAGCAGGTTCATCCGAGCACCAGTGCTAAGAGGAAAACAAGAGCAAGCCCGAATCCCATGTTGGCCGCGTACCACCGCAACTGCCCGGTCTGTGTTCGTACGATGCTCTTGTTCAGAGTTTCGAAAATCGTAACAATCAAGTTATAGAGCTGATCGATCGGCTCGTTGCGAACTAGGTTCGCGAACCGCGTAAATGGATTGACCAAGGTCGCATCAAAGAGACGATCGAAATCCCATCCGCGACGTAAGAACCCTTGTAGACCCGTCTCTTCGGTGCCTTCAGTCGGTTGACGGTTCCGATAGAGCACGAAGCCTAACAAGACGCCGATAATGGGTATCGCTGCAGTTAACCAAACCAACCATGTGCCGTGGTTACTGTTACCCAAACCGCCATCGGGCAGAACGCCGGTCACCGCTGAAAGCCCAAACCACCCACCGCCAAGTGCCAGCATGGCTAACACGACCAATGGTAGGGTCATATTCCAGCTGCTGTGATCATGGGCCTCGTTCCGCTGCTCGCCAAAAAAAACAAGCATCATCATGCGCAAGGAATACATCGAGGTTAAAAGTGCCGCCAAACCGGCGATCGTCCAAAAGAACGGACCGTATTGCGGCAGATCAAAACTGATCAGCAATATTTCATCTTTGCTATAGAAGCCCGATGTGAGCGGTAGCGCAGCCAATGCAGCACTGCCGATGGTCATACAGAAGAATGGCACCGGCAGGGCTTTCCTTAAGCCACCCATGCGATACACGTTTTGTTCGTGATGGAGCGCTAGAATGACTGAACCGGCAGAAAGGAAGAGGAGAGCTTTGAAGAAAGCATGGGTCATAAGATGGAATATCGCGGCGGACCAGGCACCTACGCCCAACGCGAAAAACATGTAACCGATCTGGCTCATCGTCGAATACGCGAGAATTCGTTTGAGGTCGGTCTGCGTCATCGCGCTACAAGCCGCGATGAATAGCGTCAAGAGCCCGATCACAGCTACCATGAGTTGCGCCGTTTGTGACAGCAAGAAAAGATCATGCGTTCGCGCGATGAGGTAAACCCCCGCAGTCACCATGGTCGCCGCATGTATAAGGGCGCTGACTGGTGTTGGACCAGCCATCGCATCTGGCAGCCATGTTTGTAACGGAACCTGAGCGGATTTACCCATGGCGCCGCCAAGCAGAAGGCACGCGATCACGGTGTTAATGGATGAGCCTTCTGGCCAAGTATCTGTAGCCAAGATCAGAGCGGACTGAATCTCGATAGTGCCTAACTCTCTGAACATGAGAAATAAGCCAAGCGCCATGGCCGTATCTCCAACTCGCGTAACCACAAAAGCCTTGCGCGCGGCGTACCCGTTTTCTGGTTTCTCGTGGTAGAACCCTATTAGCAGATAGCTACAGAGACCGACCCCTTCCCAACCTAAAAAGAGAACCAGTAAGTTGTCACCGAGCACAAGCATCAACATGGCAAACACAAACAAGTTCATGTACGCGAAGAAACGGCTGTAGCCAGTTTCTCCTGCCATGTAACCGGTTGCATATAGATGGATAAGAAAACCAACGCCTGTTATGACACCAGTCATCACCATAGCGAGGCCATCGAAATACAAACGAATGTTGACTGTTAGGTCACCGACAGCAATCCATGTCCAGAAAGTATGAACATAGGCCGCCTGGCCAGATTCCATGAACGCCAGCGACACCAAGAGCGTGAACACTGCGGCAAGGCCTACTGACCCCGCGCCAACGAAGGCAACGATTCGATCGGGTAACCGCCCCTCGGTCAGGAACAACACAACAAAGCCGAGTAGTGGCAACACCGGCACCCACCCAAGCAACTCCATGCCAAACCCGCTCATCCGCTCAACTCGTTGATAGCGTCGATGTCGAGACTACGAAAGCGACGTTCGAGTTGGAGAATTAGTCCCAGAGCAAGTGCAGCTTCTGCTGCTGCAAGCGAAAGAACCAACATGTACATGATTTGCCCATCAGGTTCTGCCCAACGCGCACCGGCTGCAACAAAGGCAAGACCACACGCGTTGAGCATGATTTCAAGCGACATGAGCATGAAGATCACGTTGCGTCTGACCAATACACCAGTCAGGCCAATCACGAAGAGCGTCGCTGCTAGCAGCAGCACATGATCCAGAGCGATAGCAGTGCCCGTCATGTCTCAAACTCCTCACGACGAGCACGAAGGTAGCGCCGGCCTAGATGATAGGCACCGACCAAGGCGGCGAGTAAAAGGATTGAGGCAAGTTCTACAGCGAGTAAGTACGGTCCGTACAGCGCGATGCCCACCTGCTTGGGCGAGACTGGTTGGCCGGAGGTGTCGATCGGACTACCAAAAATTAGATAGCTCAACTCGAGCAATAGGACAAACGTTAGCAACCCCGGTCCGATCCAAGCTTTCGGATCGAGCCATTGGCGTTCTTGCGCAACAGAACTCTGCCCTAAATTGAGCATCATGACGACAAACAAGAACAACACCATGATCGCCCCAGCGTAAATCACCACCTCCAACGCTGCCGCAAACGGGGCCCCCAAGAGATAGAAGATAACGGCAATGGATAGCAGCGAAACGATCAGATAGATCAGCGCGTGAGAGGCGTTAGTGCGAGTAATTACAACGATAGTACTCGTCAACGAGACTGCGGCGGCGATATAGAAAAGAGTCGTTTCCATATTTCTAAACTGATCCTTTAATCAACACTCACAATCACGGCAGCAGGCTATGAACATCAACGGGTGGAGACTCACGCTCGGCTTGACCTTTGCCTTTTCCGGCTATCGTCTTACCTGCGACCTGCCAAAAGCTGTAGTCCGGATATTTTCCCGGCCCATCAATCAGCAGATGCTCCTTCTCATAGATCATGCTCTCCCGGTCGTATTCGCAGAGCTCGAAATCGGGGGTTAGCTGAATCGCATAAGTGGGACATGCTTCTTCACACATTCCACACATGATGCAGCGAGAAAAATTGATACGAAAAAATTCGGGATACCATCGCCCATCATCGCTCTCTGTTTTTTGCAAGGCGATGCAGTCAACAGGACAAGCGACCGCACACAAATTGCACGATACACAACGCTCCTCTCCATCCGGATCTCGAGTTAGTACTATTCGGCCACGGTAACGGGGTGCTAGGTAAGGCATTTCTTCTGGATATTGCACCGTCTCGTTGCGGGAAAAGGTATGCGTGAGAACGGTCCAAATAGTGCGTAGCTGACTTAGCATGTTATGTCTCAAACCATAATAGGAGAAAGCCGGTCACAAGAATGTTCAACAGTGTGATCGGCAGCAGAATCTTCCAACCAAGTGACATTAGTTGGTCGTAGCGTGGACGAGGAATGGCTGCTCGGAGCAAAACGAAAAAGCAGATAACAAGTCCAGTTTTGAGCGAGAACCAAAAGATAGGTGGCAAAAAGTCAGGACCCAGCCAGCCACCGAAAAAGAGTGTGACTACAATGGCCGACGTCAAAATCACGGACAGATATTCTCCGACCATAATCAAGCCAAACTTCATCCCAGAGTATTCTGTGTGAAATCCGGCTGTAAGCTCGTGCTCTGCTTCAGGCAAATCAAAAGGCAATCTGTGTGCCTCAGCAATCCCGGCAATCATAAATACGACAAAACCAAGAAACTGCGGTACTACGTACCAAATGTCTTTTTGCGCTACGACGACTTCGTTGAGGTTGAAACTGCCTGTTTGCATCACGACACCCATCAACGACAAGCCCATGAACACTTCATAAGTCACCATTTGAGCCGCGCTGCGAAGCCCTCCCAAGAGGGAGTATTTGTTGTTGCTAGCCAAGCCACCTAGCAGCACACCGTAGACTGCGAGGGAGGTCATCGCGAGGAAGAAGAGGATGCCGATGTTAAGATCTATGATGTGGAGCCCGGGACCAAAGGGTACAACCGAAAATCCCATGAGCATTCCAGCCGCAATCGCGAGCGGCGCTAGAACAAACACCACACGATCAGCAAACGGTGGCACCCAATCGTCTTTCGTGAGGAGTTTGATGACATCGGCGATGATTTGCAGGCTACCAAATGGTCCAAGTCGATTCGGACCCAATCGATCCTGCCAGAATCCCAACAAACGTCTTTCCCACCAAACGAGGACGGCCGCTGCGAACAAACTGCCTAGCAGTACCGGAAGTATCATAAGAAATTCAGCTTCCATTGTTCATCCTCTTGCAATGACCTCAGGTGGCCGAACAAAATTCTCATCTCGGCGCAACGTGACGCTATTGTCCGGAAGCCAGGCAGGTGCGTTTTGCAATCCACTCGAAACGGCAGCTGTGCCTGGTTCAATCGCTGAATTTAGTTTGACTAGCAACGAATAATCGAGACACACGACGCCGTCTCCGTCGCTGACGTCTAACCTTGCACCGTCCGTCGGGTGCAATACGATCATGGGACCCGTGCCTCGCTCTTGAATCGCGTCAACATACCCAGTCAACTCTTCACCACCAAAAAGCACGGGAAGGCTGAGCAGGCGAAACTCGCCGTTCTGAGCTTTTCCAGGGCGCACTGGCAGTTCCAGGCTGGCAGCACTAGAACCCAACTTCTCATAATCCGCCAATATGACGCCAGGATCCCCGCCACGAAGCGAACCACCAACCTCCGCCTGAAATTTGAAGATAGACTGGTTGGAGTTCCAACCTGGCGACCACACATAGGGAAGTAGCGCGCCAGGCTGATCTCTATTTAGACCTTCCATTGAGTAAGCGAGGGGCGTTTCATCATCGACAACGGATTTTGGCTCGTGCAGGGACTTGTCAGCGTACATAGCTGTTCGACCGCTGTAACGATGCGGCGCACGGGGTACACGCAGACCGGCGAGGCTACGATAGTCAGCGCTAGGTGCCACATCGCCGAGGCCCCTAAAGCTCGCTTGCTCTGCAAGTTCAATCACAATCTCATCGACATGGGACCAAGATGGCGCGCGACCCAACCTACTGCCCATATCTGATAGCCAGCGCCAGGACGGTCGAATGTCATCATTAGGGACAAAAGTCTGATAGTGACGCTGTGCACGCGCTTCATAATTAACCAAAGTACCGGTCGATTCAGCAGCCGTTGCAGCTGGAAGAATCCAATCCGCACAGTCCAAAGTAGGATTTTCCAAACTATCTATCACGATGACGTTAGTAGTCCGGTCTAAAGCCGCGGTTACTTTCTCTGGTGCTGCTCGTCGAAAGAGATCGTTTTGGAGTACTAAGAGGGTGTCATGGGTTCCACCCAATTTCATTAAGGCGTCTTCGAGTCCTAAAGCAGCCGGAATGCGCCGTACTCCGGTTGTGTTCGCCTCAGTCGGAACGACTATCAAGCGACTATTCTTCTCCAACGCTTTATTAATGTTGTTGGCTGCTGAAATGAGCGACGCTTCGCCACTGCTGGTACCAGTTATGATGATTGGGTGCCGAGCGGCTTCCAGCATCTGGGCACAAGCCGCAACAAATTCCTGCTCTTCTTCGGTCAGATCACTAACACCCGGGTGTTCCAAGCTAATTCGATTTGCGATAGCAAATCCGCACCGAGCAAGACTCTTTGGTTCACCATTGAATGACAAAGAGACAATGTCATCGAGCCGAGTCGGAAGCATGGTGGCACTCATAACCGAATTGCGCGCCTGCTGTGCGTGTCCGCGAACACCTGCGTCTCGCCAGAGAGGTATACCGGCATCTGCAGCCATTGTTAAGGATGTATTGCGAGTGGCTTGGCGAATCGACAACGCCAGTCTGGGTGCGGTGTTGAGGAGATCTTCACCTAAAATCAGTACAGCATCAGCATCCTCAACTTGAGCCAGCGTTGGTGAAATGTGTGCCGGGTCCGATTCAGCCAAACATGCCGATTCACGATCACTCAAGCCGCCGCAAAAGTTTTCTTTTCCCACCAAACGCTGCAATGCAAAATTGTCTTCTAGAGAAGCTCGCGGTGAGCCAATGCCAATAACAGACCCGCTACTTATCAACTCTGAGATTTGTTGGACAGCTATGTCCGGTTGTACTGGCTCAAATACCCCCGGCGAAGTTGCACGACCGGCTGTTCGAATGCGACGCTTTGAATTCGTATATGTCATACCAAAACGACCGCGATCACAGAGAAAGTAGCGATTCACTTCCGCATGATATCGGTTGTGAATCCGCTTTAGAGTCCCATACCGCTCGCTAGTAAATATGTTGCATCCGAGTGCGCAGCCGGTACAGATCGACGGTGCTGACTGAAGGTCCCATTTACGATTGTAGGTTGCACTAAACGGTTTGTCGGTGAACACACCAGTTGGACACACTTCCACCAAATTACCGCTGAACTCACTTTCGAGTACACCAGATTCACTGCGCCCAAAGTACATTCGGTCCCTGGAGCCAAGCGCGGCGAGATCTGAACCCCCAGCGTAATCACGATAAAATCTCACGCAGCGATAACATGTTATGCAACGGTTCATTTCGTGATTGATGAATGGGCCGAGATTCTGATTCTCAAATGTTCGTTTTTGTCCGCGATAGCGACGCGAGGTGTGACCCGTCATAACCGTCATGTCTTGCAGATGACATTCACCACCTTCTTCACAAACCGGGCAGTCGTGCGGATGATTTTCCATAAGCCATTCGATAACCGAGGCACGAAAGTCTTGCGCTTGGGGAACTGCAATTGCGTAGCGGGTACCGTCAGCCACCGGGGTCATGCATGACATAATCAATCGGCCCCGCGTGTCATCCTCGTCCTGATACTGAATCACTGCACACTGACGACACGCTCCGACAGATCCCATCGCCGGGTGCCAACAGAAATAAGGAAGATCTAGACCATGGGATAGACAGGCCTGTAGAACGTTTTCTCCAGCGGTGACTTCGTATTCCTGATCGTCGACTGTGATCTTGGGCATGACCTAACGATCCTCCGTATGGTAGGGGCAGCCGTGCTGTTCTATGTGGGCTTCAAAATCTGGACGAAAATACCGAAGGGCGCTGGCGAGTGGCTCTATAGCTCCGGTTGCGTGCAAGCAAAAGGTATTGCCCGGTGCGCCGATGAAGGCGGCGTTACGATCAAGTAACTCCAAGTCCCCAGGTTCGCCGCGACCTTCCTCTAGATCGGCAAGCAGTTTTTCAAGCCAGGGTAGGCCCTCGCGACACGGCGTACAAAATCCACAGGATTCCTGCGCGAAGAAGTGCTGTAGATTTTTCGCCATCGCGACCGGGCAGACAGAGTCGTCCATCAAAATCATAGTGCCGGTGCCCATACGACTACCGGCTGCCTGGATCGTCCCATAGTCCATGGCAAGATCGAGGTGTTCGTCAGTGAGGTAATCGGTCGATGCACCACCTGGTAACAAACCACGCAACGCAAAGCCTTCTTGCATGCCACCGGCGTGGACCTCAATGATCTCTCGGATAGTCGTACCGATAGGCAGTTCCCAGAGACCAGGATTTTTCACACGGCCGGAAACGCCGTAGATTTTGGTGCCCGCATCTTCACCTAGCCCCAGATTCTGATACCAATCGGCGCCGTTCCTAATGATGCATGGGACATTGCAGAGCGTTTCGACGTTGTTAACGATTGTCGGCCTACCCCAAGCACCACTCGCTGGCGGAAACGGCGGTTTTGTTCGGGGTTGGGCGCGTTTACCCTCAAGTGCATTCAGTAGCGCGGTTTCCTCTCCGCATATGTAGCGCCCCCCAGAACGGTGAATCGACAGTTCGAGATCGTGCCGCGTCCCGAATATCCGATCACCGAGGAAGCCGTGGTCATACGCTGAACGAATGGCTTCACTCAACTGCTTGAACGGCTCGTGATATTCCCCCCGCAGGAAGATATAGGCCCGGTCTGCACCGATTGCATATGCAGCAATAATCATCCCTTCTATCAACAAGTGAGGGTCATATTCCATGAGATAGCGGTCTTTGAACGTACCAGGTTCCATCTCATCCGCGTTGCATACGAGGTAGGTATGACCTGGTGTGGTGCGCTCGGGTGGGGGCACAAATCCCCACTTCACCCCAGTCGGAAACCCCGCCCCGCCGCGTCCACGAAGATTCGCGTCTTTGACCAGATCGCGCACATCTAGCTCACTCATTTCGGTCACTGCTTGTCTTGCCGCGGCATAACCCTGCGCCGATTCATAGGCGGCGAAGCTCACTAAGCCATTGGCAGCCTCGATGCGCTCTGTTAAGGGCCGTGGCGTACTCATTCGGTGAATCTCTTAAACACGCTGGCAAGGTCCTCGGTTTCTCCTCTACCAAAGAGAGTTTTATCAATCATGAGTACAGGTGCGCGATCACAAGCACCAAGACAAACACTCGGGATAAGTGTGAACTCCTGATCCTGTGTCGTTTGTCCAAGCTCCACATCGAGACTCTCGCAGACTCGCTGCATCAGCCGATCACTACCCATAACAAAACAGCTCACACTGTCGCATACATTGACGACGTGCTTACCTACGGGTAAGCGGTATAGGAGGTTGTAGAACGTTGCAATGCTGTCCAATTGTGAACTGGACATGCCGAGCATTTTTGCTACCGCTTGCAAACTTTCATCAGATATCCAACCCCGCGCATCTTGAATAATCTGCAGCGCTTCAATTGCCGCAGATTGTGCGTCGGGTAGCAGATCGATCTCGTGCTGGATGCGGCTGATTTCATCCTCAGACAGTACGTTGATTAAGTTAGTGACTTCGCTCATCGATCAACATCCGCCATAACAAAATCTATGCTCGCCACTATCGCGATCAAGTCAGCAATCATGAAACCCCGGCTGATTAGCGGGATCATTTGAAGATGGGCAAAGGACGGGGTACGAATTCTGGTGCGATACGACATACCGCTACCATCCGAAACTAAGTAGTAACTGTTCAGGCCTTTTGTCGCCTCCACCATCGTACAATTTTCATCTGGCGGTATGACTGGCCCCCAACTCACATTCAAAAAGTGCTGAATGAGGGTTTCAATATCGTGCATCGTGCGTTCTTTTGCTGGCGGTGTAGCCTGGGGATGATCCGCTTTGTATGGACCCGCTGGCATATTGTCGAGACACTGACGAATGATGCGCAGACTCTGTCGAATTTCTTCCACGCGGACAACCGCCCGATCGTATGTGTCGCCTTTCTGTCCTATCGGTACGTCAAAATCGAATTGATCGTAGCCGCCATACGGACGTGCTTTCCGCAAATCCCATTCAAGCCCGGTAGCGCGTAACCCGGGTCCAGTAATACCCCAGTCCAAGGCTTCAGCCGTGTCGTATGCGCCAATCCCTACCGAGCGCTGCTTCAAAATGCCGTTATCCATCGACATCTTCTGATAGTGGTCGAGGCGTTTGGGCATGTAGTCAATGAAGTCGCGCACCATATGATCCCAGCCTTGTGGTAGATCCTGTGCAACGCCGCCGATCCGAAACCAAGCAGGATGCATCCGACCGCCCGTAATCGCCTCGATAATCGTAAGCAACCGCTCCCGATCGGCGAACATGTAGAACACCGGCGAGAGTTGACCAACGTCTTGGGCAAAGGTCCCGTAGAAAACCAAGTGACTCGAGATACGGAAAAATTCTGCCAGCATGATTCGTATGACTTTCGCCCGATCTGGCACCTCGATGCCTGCCATTTTTTCGACAGCCATAACGTAGGGCAAGTTATTCATGACCCCGCCCAAATAATCGATGCGGTCTGTATAAGGGATGTAGGTATGCCAGGTCTGACGCTCAGCCATTTTTTCCGACGCGCGGTGGTGGTAGCCAATATCAGGAACCGCTTCGACGATCACTTCACCGTCCAACTGCAAGGCGATACGAAACACGCCATGAACACTAGGGTGATTGGGACCAAGATTGAGGAACATAAAATCGGTATGCTTGGCATCCAGACTCATACCCCATTCCTCTGGCTTAAATCGCAGATCGTCCTGTTGCGCGGTCTGAAATTCATCCGACATCTGAAAAGGATCCATCTCAGTTGCACGGGCGGGATGTTCTTTGCGTAGAGGATGCCCTTCCCACAAAGGCGGAGTCAGAATGCGAAGCAAGTTGGGATGGCCAGTAAACTCGATGCCGAACATGTCGAAAACTTCTCTTTCATACCAGTTGGCGTTGGGCCAAATCGAAACGGCGGAAGGGAGACTGAGATCACCTTCCTGCAAGGCAACCTTGATGCGAACATCTTGGTTTCGTGAAAAAGAAATGAGGTGATAGAAGACCGTGAAATCTGCGGTTGGTTGACCCACCCTGTGCTCGCGCAAGCGCTCGTCGATTGCTGAAACGTCGAACAGCATTTCGTATGCACACGACGATTCTGTTTTGAGTTTTCTCAGCGTTTCAAGCAGCTGCGATCGGTCTAGCCAATAGGTCTCGATGCCATCTGATGTTCTCTGTGCGACCGGTTGGGGATCAATATGAACCCCGAGGTGGCCCATCACCCCTGCTCTACCAGGTGCTTCTGCAACATCGGACATCGTAAAACTACCTTAGAACACTCAGGACTCCTGTTTACTGCGAAGGAGTTCAGTGGAGTCTGGCGCATCACCCACGGTGTCAGGTGTAGCCAGGCTTGTGGCCCGCATTCGCTCCGGCGTCCGCAAGTCGCGTTGACTCACATGTACAGGCGAAGACGGTGGTGGAACTGTAAGGCCTAGGGGACGCGGCCTATCGGCGATACTTTCTTGCAAAAGGACGAGACCCTGGAGCAAGGCTTCTGGTCTCGGTGGACATCCAGGCACATAAACATCAACCGGTAAAAACTTGTCTACCCCTTGGACCACAGAGTAGACATCAAACATGCCACCCGAATTGGCGCATGAACCCATAGAAATAACCCACTTCGGTTCCAACAGCTGTTCATAGAGGTGTTGTAACACTGGTGCCATTTTACGAAACACTGTGCCAGAAATGACGATCAGATCGGCCTGCCGAGGAGTGGCGCGAATAACTTCAGAACCAAATCGTGCGATGTCGTGGCGCGAAGTAAATGAGGTTGCCATCTCAACGTAACAGCACGACAAACCAAAATTAAAAGGCCAAACGGAATGCGAGCGCGACCAAGCGATCAAGTCTTCAAGCTTCGCGAGCATAACGCTCTTACCGGTCTGATCCTGATAGGCTTCGTCAGGCGCCACCATCTTGTCGCCTGGTGCTACGGGGATTGTCTCCCAACGCATTAGGTTATCTCCGCCGAAGATTGAGTAGCATAACTGGTACGTGCCCCGCGCTTTGTCGCGCCCCAATCAAGGGCACCAGTTCGCCACTCATAAATGAGCGCGACCAGGAGAATGAAAATAAAGAGGGCGGCACCAAAATAGCCGCGCCAGCCGAGCTCGTAGAACGACACCGCCCAGGCAAAGACAAAGATCGTCTCGAGATCGAAAATCACAAAGAACATAGCGATCAGGTAGAACTCGATTGTTAGGCGGGTTTGGTCCGCTGCGCCTACCGGCACAACACCAGATTCATACGGTAGATCGGTAGCAGAAGTATGATCGGTTTTGGGACTGGCGTAGTAAGCAATCAGCAATACGATAGCTAACAAGCCCACAACGGCGAGTGCGTATATCAAGAATGGCCAGAGATTCTGGCTTTCTATCATGGCGGTCTGAACTGCACCGTCATCTATGCCAATCGCCATACACCCACCTTTTCTTGTTGGTTTGGGAGCTTGGTACTTGGGCCACGAGATGCCTTCTACGGTTACAATAACGCCAGCATAGGTAGAAATACAAGATATGTTCGCGAGATTAAAATCGCGCCCACTTTGAGGCGTTAGGCAGATTCTAGGCTAAGCGTCCACAAAGAGGTTCCGGCGATAGACCAAGTAATCAAATATGGCACGAGCCGAGAATTAAAAAAAAGAAAGCAATTCAACTCCACCACACAGAATTCTTTGCAGCGAACTGAGCTTATTGTGTTTCGATTAGAACCACCCTGCCGTCCAGTTCCTGATAACACCCAGGATTAGCCTGGTTCTTGAATGTGCGTTGTACTTCGTTGATTTGTACAGTGACGTTGGCTCGAATTGCCTTGCTTGCAGATACCGTCGCAACGTGGGCGGTATCGAGTTCCGCCTGGAGAGCAGCGAGTTCCGCTTCTAGTGCCGAAGTTCGACTGCCAAGCTCATCTATCGCGTTGACTACCTTGTCAAAACTTGCTCGCTGTTGGGGCGTCAACTCGTCATCCTTGAATCTACTGCGTTGGCCGGCAAGCACATCAAGTTTGTCCTGCTGCTCAGCAAGCTCGTTAAGCTCCGCGATTAAGCTCGTTTTACGCACACTCGGGTGTGCTTTCTTACCCGCAGCGACCAACGTCTCCACGCTCGCGTCGCTACCTAAGCGATTTACAACAATACCCCCGACACCAAAGCAGGTACCACCAAACACTTGGCCTTTGCCTCCACCTTGGCCAACCAAGACTTTGCCTTCAGCGTACGTATCGCAATGTCCGATATATTCCTTTATGACGACATCCTTGCCAGCGCGGAGGATTGCCCCGCTGACAAAACGGGCCTCTATTGTCCCCCCGCGGTCAAACGGGTAGTCGCTTCGCCATCACTCTTATCGTCGCCTTGCTTGAAGATACCCGAGGCTATCAACAAGTCGTTGCCTGCGATAATCGTCGCCGCCTCGACGACTCCTTTAACGAACACATCTCCGGTCGCGTCGATAGTGACCCCCGAGCGCACGTCCCCAGCGATCTCCACGGAACCATCGAACTCGATATTCCCCGATCGTAGATCCACATCCTTCACTTTCAGCATTGGATCTACGCGCACCGAGTTGCTCGTCGCGATGGGGTGACCTTTGATCTCTGCGATCAAGACATTCGGGTCAGTATCGGAGATAACGGCCGCAACCAAATCGCTGAAAAATGGTACGTCAGCACCAGGGGTCGCAGGAATCGATACTCCTGTGACCGTTGAACCTGACACGCCCAGCGTTTGTGGATGTCGGCGCATCAACTCAGCCCCTGCTTCAACAACAAAGTCGGTTAGATCGTATTGATCGACGTTACCGATCTCATCTGACCTTGGCGCACGCCGAACGATACCCTCAACCAATGGCTCGAAGTAAGCGTCTGCGCCCTGCTCCGGCTCTACGCCAGCTGCGAGAACGCGATCCACAACGACCTTACCTTCAAGGACTTCCCGAACGGTACTTTCGTCGCACAAATCGGAGTCGATCCCGGCACTCGCAATGCATGTTTCAAACACACCTTGATTCATTTCTGCACCGCCGTACGGCTTTGTAGAACTGATCGTCGCGCTCATGAGATCCTCAGCAACGTCGATGCTCACAGTTGCATCCAACCGTTGCGCGACTTCAAAGGAACCGTGCTCACCCGTTTCGATCTTGGTCACCAAATCGTCTAGTGCGCCGTCGCGGAAGTAGAGCGAAGTCCAATCTCCATCGCTAATCAGACTGTTGATGTGCGCAATATCTATTACTTGCGAGGTTTCACTATCACAAACTATGGCGCTGAGGATGTCGGTCGATTCATCGAACACGAACTCAATCGACAGGCAATAGCCTTCACTCTCCCGTCCATCCGGGGTGTCGTTGATGTCGGTCGCTTGCTGATTGTCATCCATAGGATTGCGGAACTGAAAAAAACAGGTTCGGTTATAAAAGTGTAGACGGTATTAGAACGATGCGATGGAATGAGTTAGTGGCGACGTGAACTCAATTGAAGTCTCCGCATCGTGAACGGAGGGATGTTGGCCAAATTCGTACGAGTAGCCGGTGCAATCTCCAGTGAATCGACGACTACCGATGGTGGGACACGTGCGCGACCACCTCTTCCACTATCCGAGGTTGATCGTCCACCATCATCCAGTGACCGGCGTTCAATTCGACATTTCGATAGGGACCCTTCATAAACTCGCTCATGGCATCGATTGCCGCTCGACCTACCGCTTGGTCCTCGTTTCCCCAAATAAACAAAGTAGGGGTCGAAACATCAGTCGTACTGGCATCCACCTCTCCTGGACCCTGCGCCATGGCTCGATACCAATTCAGTCCTGCCTCGAGCGCACCAGGTTCTTTGAACACACCAATGTACTCATCTGTTTTTTCTGGACCCATACCAAAGTAGAGACCGCGGAGTAAGGCCAGATCGTTGAAGGTAAATGCCGTTTCTGGCAACCAAGGGGTTCGAAAGAAAGCGAAGTAGCCACTACGCGCCTGCTGATCGGGATCATTTGCAAGTGCCTGTTGAAATGCTTCTGGATGTGCGATTGAGAGACCAGTCCAACTGATCACACGGTCCGGTCGAGTCATGACGGTTGCCCACCCCACGGCTGCACCCCAGTCGTGCCCCGCAAGATGGAACCGCTCAGCACCAACTGCGTCGGCCACAGCGAAGACATCACTTGTGAGGTTACCGATCTCATAGGCCTCAACGGCTCCAGGTCGGGCACCCGTGCTGTAGCCTCTTTGATCAAATGCAACAACGCGTAATCCAGAGTCAGCAAGCGGTTCAATTAACCCAAGCCACATTGCGGACGTCACAGGAAAACCGTGCAGGAGAATCATTACCGGTTTATCCAGGTCACCGTCAAACCCAGCGATACGCGCTCGGAATGTCATGTTGTTGGCAGAAATGTTGACGAGACCTGTGCCACTCGTCTGTGTGAACTGAGGCAAGTCCTCGCTCGCTGTTGTGTGGGTTAGCTCTCTATCCATCGAGACCCATGAGCCGACCTGTAAGACCACTAGAAGAATGACCAGTAATGCGAGAATGCCGCCCGCGGCGTATTTCAGAATTTTTAGCACCATCACGACTGTCTCCTACACAAACTTATATTTCACCATACCGTCCCAAACGAACCCGATGAGCTTGGTGTTACGGATCGAGTCGACGCACTAGTTATTCGCTACCCCCGCGGTCCAACGATACTAGCCGTTCTGTCCATTCAGCCGTCCTGAACTGACAGATCGGATAGGAACGCGTCAAGCGCTGCAGCGAAATCGACGGGGTTATCACTATGAACATTGTGGGTAGCTCTAGAAATCGTAACCAACTGGCCTTTCGGCAACTCGCCAACCATCTTAGATGCTACCTCAGGTGACAGAATCTTGCTGTCTTCACCACGAAAGAGAATTGTTGGCTGCCTAATGCCGCGGACATCCTCCCACAAAGCTGCTTCGCGACCAAGGCGAAGACGTTCCATCTCGGTAGCAGACATTTCCTCCAGTGGTCGCGGTCGATGATCTCGTTTCCATGTATAAGATCCATCGCTGGTTTGTTTGAGACTATGGAACAAGCTATAGCGAAGATGTGCCTCAGCACGATGTGGCATGAACTTCTTTGAGCGATCGACAAAGTCTTCGAAGTTTGCGAGCACATCGGTAGCCTGCCGGTAGTCCGCCATCTCCTGCTGACCTTCTTGCATACTTACCGGCGCTACATCCACGATCCCTACAGCACGCAAATGATCACCATAGCGAGATACGTAGCGTATGGTGTTTATACCACCCATGGACATTCCGACCAGAACTAAGTTGGGCAGATCGAGGTGCTCGATGAACGCCTTGGTGTCGGCCAACATCAAGTCACCGTTATCGGCGGCAAGTCCAGATTCCTGTGTCCAGCCACTGTCTCCGTGACCGCGCTGATCGAGCGCAATAAAGTGGTATTTGTGGCGTAAACACAACACCGCCATGTCCCAGGTATGCGCAGTCAGCGATCCACCATGCAACAACAACACAGGGGCTGCATTCGGGTTGCCCCAGTCGAGCCAATGTAGCTCGATGTCGCCGAACTGACCAGTATGATCTGTGGGTTGCACAAACTCCTCAGGTACCACCCCGGCAGCTTCTGCACAGGCTTGCATGATTTCTAAATAGTCCGGCATCGTTTAGGCGGTCGGCATCGGACCGGGCTCGAATCCTTGAGCCGTTGTCAGGACATGTCCCGCAAACAAACGCATGCTTTTCTCAGCCTTGTCCACGGGCATGGACCCATAGGAAAACACGACAACAAAATCGTCGGTACCCATACGTTCATTTACAGCCCGCAGTTTTTCCAGACAGGTCTCTGGGCTACCCCAAATATGATCTGTCATATAGATGTCGTCAGGGTTTTGGTCGGCAGGCATAGCATTGCGCATCTTCGCCATCTCACCGTAGTACTCATAACCCTTGGTTTTTTGTAGGTGGTCGCCTAGGAATTGATAGTGGCGCAAAGCACTATCCCCGTACTCACCCATGTATTGCGCTGCCCCTTCGTTGGCTTCCGCATCAGTTTCGGCACAATACACCCAACACACCGCCGTCGGCCGCTCAGCGCCCCAATCGTGCTCGTCTGCTCGAATTTGGTTATATCCAGCAAGTTCCTCACGATGCGCATCCCACCCTCGCTGCGGAATAAACAGCGGTTTGGCCCCGGCATGAGCAGCAACGGGCATCGACTGTGGACTACCCCATGCGATGTAGAGGTTGTCCGCCAACGTAGAACCCTTCCGAGGTCTTGGGCGCAAGCTCGTACGGGGAATTTGATAGTGTTGACCTTCGTACGAAAACCACTCTTGCGTGATTGGCAACCGAACCACGTCAAGAGCTTCGTCAAAGCGCTCTCGCGATTCCTCCATAGGAATCCTTAAACCGTTGTATTCTCGCAAACCCAAACCTCGGCCGAAGCCCAGCTTCAAGTTTCGGCCATTCAGCATGTGATCGAGCATCACAAATTGTTCCGCAACTTGAACCGGGTCGTGCCATGGCAAGACGACGATCATCGTCCCCATGTCAATTTTGGTGGTTGTACCTGCAAAGTACGACAAAAACTGAACCGGGTTGGTGACCATCGTATAAGGTGTGAAGTGGTGTTCGATGGTCCACAACGAATCAAATCCTAAGGGCTCGACAAGGCGACCAAGGTGCAGCTGCTCCTGATAGATTTGCCCATCGTGTATGACCTGCGGCGTACCTTCGAGCGCTGGATCTGCTTCCACTGCCTCATAGCGGTCCCAATCTACATAATTCTGCGCGAACAGCGTGACACCAATCTTCATTCGTTGCGTCCCTCCCCAGGGTTGTTTGTCACAAGACTACGCTTCTAAGTAAGAAAGAAAAGTACAAGCTGTGTCCGTACAACGAGCCGTGCTCTAGACAGCCTCGGTTTGGAGATGCGGCAACCTTGACCCACCGAAATCAATCGTTAAAGAGCGCCTTAGGCGTGCCGATATCCACAACGCCAATACCGCCGTGAGCTTGGTAACCTAGGAGCTCTTGCACTCGGTCCGGCATGTTCTTAACGTTTTCAAAGGGCACAGTGAGAAACATGTTCTCCTCAGTGCGCAGCCACCCAACAACGTAGCCGTAGAACATGCCACGGCGACGAACGCTCTGCGTCAGGTTGGCGCCACCACCGTGCATCGTACTACCTAGGTAGTAGAGTGCCGACCCTGCTTTCATCTCGGCTTGAAGAATCTCGCTCGGTTGAGGCTCTCGATCTGGTTCCCAATTGTGGGATCCAGGTACCACTCGAGTGGCACCATTTTCTACAGTGAAGTCGGTCAGCGCCAACATCGCCTCGACTTCTAATTGAGGTCTGGGCACGGACAGGTGCGGCCAAGCGTCTTCGTCTCTATGCAACTCTTGTTCACTTTCGCCCGGACCGATTTGAATCAACTGCGCGGTGTTTAGCAAGTAGTCATAACAACTTGGTAACAAGAAGTGTGCGCACACCTCATGCATTAATGGGTCAAGCATGAACTTAACAAACGTCTCAGATTTGGCGGGGATACCATCCAGACGTATCGTTTTGTCCCCATAAAATTCTACGAAGCGCTCATGTGCCGGATTGCGTAACCCTGGCCCTGTCTTCGCGATCAATCGATCCAGATCGGTATTCATCCCATCAAGTAGTTCGGGACTGATGGCTTGCTCGACGATACAAGCGCCATCACGCTCCAATGCTGAGGAAATGGCAGCAACTCCAAGATCCCTGGAAATAGTTTCTAGCCTAGGACTCAACGACATTTTTACTCCCCCACATCATGCAAAGTAAGACTCCTCTTGAATAAACAGTCCACGCGCACCTTTTCTAAACCAACCCAAGTCAACACGCTAACGCGATACGCAAAACGCTACAAGATCGTCGGTGCTTTGATGTGGTTTGTCGAAGAAAAAATCAGAATGGGTACGAACTCAAGAGCACTCATCTGCGCGCTGTCCCGCAACGCATCGTAGGACTTCATCTTGGTAAGCCTTGCCCCTCTCGTTCACGATATCCAACACGTTCAGTGAGGTAGGGACGTATGCAAACCCAATTCTATGCTCAAGATGCCATTGAAAAATTGATCCCCCTAGACCGAACCAACCAACGTAACCCTCTCGTCCATTGTTCAGGGCGGTATCCATTGCTGAACTCGAACTCGACTCTGAGAACAGCGCGACCCCACCCTGGCTAAAAGTGGTGCGCATAAGACCCATATCATTTGTTGTCGGATTAGCATGCAGGGTCGCATGAGCTGTTTCACTCAGGACCTGATGATCTTGAAAGGAGCCTCTGTTTGCCATTACAGCCGCGAGCTTTGCTAAGCCACGAGCGGAACACTTTGCACCGGCAGAGGGAGATTCCCCTTTACATAGCTCAGGCGTATCGAAGCGCGATAGGAGTTTTGTATCTTTGAAGGGTGTCGGCGCCTGTTTGTTACTTCGATCTTTCATAGAGAATGCGAAACGCGTGAGTCGGGCGATAATTTGAAATACATTTAGTTCGATTTTTCGACCAAACGCTTTTGGAATGATGCTCTGTACAGCCTGGTAGCCAATACCCAGTGGTGTCACATGACTGACCCGAGACAATTCTTCATCACGCAATCCAATGAAAACATCCAGATCCAATGGCTGGCTGATTTCTGCACGGAGAAATTGCCCCATCGTGCGTCCAGCCGGTTCTACTCTTCGAAAAAGCTCGTTAGCTATCCAGCCACGAGTGATGGCGTGATATTCACGCCGAGAATCTGTTCCCTTTCGGAAGCGCTGGTTCTGCTGTTCAATTATTGGCGCAATTGAATTGTCTCGGAGTTGCTCCGGCAGCAATGCATCAATTGGCAGCGATATGTCGAAAGCTGCTAAACCGGCCTCATGGCGCATTAGATCGGCGACGCTGGTGTCGCCTTTGTTGCAAGCGCCAAATTCTGGCCAGTACACTGCTATCTTTGCATCGTAGTTTAGCAAGCCACGGTCGCACAACACGGCCAGCAGAATCGCCTCAAGGCTCTTACCACTACTAAAGACGTTAACCAAAGAATCGCCGTCAAAATCAGTGTCCGCAGTTTCCTTCGCCCATAGATCCACTACACACAATTCGTCAACGTAGACGCACAGTTGGGTGTTTCGCTCTTTGAGCGTGCTCATGTTGTGTTCGTATAGGCGTCTAACAGATTCGAAACCTGGCGCAACGGTGCCCTGGACTTGGATACTCACCCTACCTTTCTTTGGTCTGCACTAAACTTTTGCCGCCAATGCTGTGAAATCGTATGCAACACTTCACCGAACGCGACCGCGACAAGTCGATGTCCTAGACCCGTTAGTACTACGACTTCCCTATCAGCAAAACTGTCAGTTTGTTCCAACAAGCGCTCTAACGGAACGTTACTATCGTTGGCACCATGGATCAGTAAGGTCGGCGTCGTCAAGCCCTCCCAAGGGGGATCGGCGATCGCATCCTTATAGAGTTTTAGATGCTCGTGGGTCGCTTCTACACCAAATGTTGTACATCGCATCCACAGCGCCTTCATATGTCGCTGGTACAACGGGTTTTCATTCAGATCACGCTCAATTTTAGATAGACCGGAATCAACCAGGAACTGGCTTGGCCCTCGCACCATCAACTGGACGATCATGACCCGAAGCATTAGTCGTCCCATGGTGTCAGAGTTCCAGATGCCGTTATAAAGCGTGCGATAGAATGGATCGTGGCTCGCATGATCTTCAACTTGTTTCACTGGTAACCGACCGCCGACTAAAACGAGCAACTTGGCACGCTTGGCATCTAATTGCGTAACAGTGACCGCATCCCAGCTGCCCATTGAACGTCCAATTACAATGTATTCGTCAAGCTTCAAATGGTCGGCTAGTTGCACAATGTCCCGCGCGTACGCGTGCGGGCTGAAGTCAGTGTTGGGAGTCGATTCACCAACGCCACCCCGCTCAACCGCAATAAGGCGTATTCCGGTTCCGTTAAGGGACTGATTTTTCATGATCAGCGCGCCATCAAGGGTACCGTGTAGATAGAACGCAGGAATACCGTCGGCATCGCCGTACTCAAAGAATCCAAGTTTTCGATGATCACTCAGAGTGATCAATTTGAACTTAGGAGAACCGTGAATTTCCGGATCAAGATATCTAGTGAGAGCTGGCGCCTGCTGCCCGCTACCTGTGAGCTGTGCCCCTGCGAACATATTGTGCAGAACCACTGCGACTAATTCGGGTTGGCTATTTACAGACAGTTTGCCAAAACACCGGGCAAGTTGTGTGCGTAATGTTGTTTTCTTAACCTCTGCCGTGTCTGCTAGTTGATCAAGCGACATACCGGACGCTAACTTCAAACACAAGTTCGTCTCTGCCGCCGTCAAATCGTAAGCCTCCGCAAGCGCTTCCAACCCGTAGGTGGGAACGCTCCTGTGAACCAAAATTCCCATGTACAGTTCGGATTCAGTCTTACTCCGCAGCTGTATTTGGCGTAGCAACAGAGTCGTGGTCTCAGCATCGCCTCCTTGCAGAGTCGCATTGGATATCTGATCTCCATATAAGGCTAGAATCGCCTTGCGCACGATTCGCTGGTTCTGCGAAGCGTACGGGCTCGGGTCAAACCAACGAGAAAAGAGTGTCGAACCGACTTCATTGACATCGATGGGTTCTCCTCGTCGAGTAAAAACTGCGGCCGGTAACGGCACGCGATACAACTCAGATCGCCATCGTGTCTCGATTTCAGGCGCACGATCTAACAATGCGAGCGCTCGTTCAAAGTGTCGTTCGAGTAAGGCAATCTCTTGGGCGTCGCCGGACGAAGCCGGATTCGCCCAAAAACCGCACAGCGCTTCCTGTACCTGGCTCCAATGTCCACCAAACGGCAAGTCATAGAGTGACTCGATCACATCATGAGTGTCGCTTGTGGTCTTATCTTGCACTGCCATTTCTTTGTCCGGATTTCACGCTATAGATAGAAACAATTAGACCCGTCAATCAATCAACTAGCCTAGAAACGGGCTCGCAAACGTACGCCAGCGTCGTAGCCAAACGCGTCTTCGGTGCCGAGTTCTAAAGGTCGGTTTCGTATATGTAGATCATCCCCGGTTTGCGGCGCATTGTCTGGGACGAATTGATCCGCAACGTACCCTCCTCTTATATACGCTTCAAGATTCCAGCGCGGGTGTAGTTCGTAGGCCAGCACGACCTCAGCTTCCATGCCAAAACTGTACTTGTCATCCGAATCGTCGACCATAGCGGTTAACGGCATACCCTGAAAGTCGATTAATTGCATCGCGTATAGGTCAGCCGATGATCGGTGTAGATTGACATCGTAGCGCTGGATCAAATCAAAACGCTTAGTCAACTTTGTCTCGAACTGTACACCGGCGGACAACGTAAACGTGTCTACTTCGGTTTCAACACTTGCAGATCCGAAAATATTCGGAATGCTTGGGACGATCGTACTTTCATCGTAGTTCGTCTCGTCCTGCCGCCACGACAGTGAAACATAGGGCGACCAAAGGGAATTGAGTATAGATCGATGCTTGAGCATAAATTCGATCTCTAGCGTGGTCGTGTCCGCTTCGACCTCGCTGGCCGATTCAACATCATTGAAAAAGCCTAGTCCGGTTGTCCCGTTGGATAGATTGTCAAAGCCGACGATGTAGTTGTTAGCGCCACTTCTGGCAGCACGCGATTTCGCTGAATCGCTGGCTGACTCAAACAAGAACAGCGCACGAAATGTTTCGAAATCCATCCCACCTCCGATGTGGTAACCCGTGCGATCTACTGAGTCCGGCGAACGATGGATTGAACGTTCGCGACCACCATCTTGGATTCCAGCTCTACTGGGCAAAGCTCCGATTTCGGTTGGACCGTAGCCTGTTCCGAGAACTATATCGAAAAGTCTGTTGTGAAAACCCGTCCAACCTGGACAGAGAAGATCAGTAGGGTGTGGCAGATCAGCCAGAATACTGTCATAACGCTGGATTAAAGTTGAAACCTGAGAGTCGCTACCGCTATCTATCAACTCTTCTCGAAGGGTGGTCGCGGCTGCTCGCAGTTCTCTATAGAAACGTCCATAGCGTTCCCGCATGGATTCGTAGCCTGCCGCGCTGGCTTCTTGATCGGAACTGCAAAAATCTAGTATCGCTTGAAGTTCTCGAATGGAGGTTTCTGGGTCCGGGCCGGTATAGCCAATATCATCTAAGATGCTTACGTGGTCCATACCACCAGCCACATCGACCGACAAACTAGCCGGGTTCATAGCCCCTATCTTGCAACCACTCAACATCGTCATCGCTACAAGGATCACAGTGAATATTCTTGCCGACATGCTTTTCTCTCCACTTGTACAATCTAAGAGAGATCAACTTAGCCTCTGACGAAAACCCTGGCGTCATCCATATGCATTACGCTAGGTTCGAACTGAAGCTACCCGCCCGTTGATTGAGGGCATGTCGCACACCTATGATCACGCCTCGAAAAAGGCTAGTTTTAAGTGCCAATAGTGAATAACCCGTAGTGGTAGCGAATCCCGTGGTGGCAGCGAATCCGATAGAGCAGAGCTTACAGCGACTGGAAAGAGTCGCCCGTAAAATCACCACAACTTGCCACAACGGGGAGATGGTCTATCGCCGCTGGGAGGGTCCCGCTGATGCCGAGACAGTTTTGCTGGTCCACGGTGGTTCAGGGTCATGGTTACATTGGTACCGCAACATTGCGTTTTTACAACAGCACTGTCATGTGATCACGGTTGATTTACCTGGGTTAGGAGACTCCGCTGATCCGCCCCCCGATTACACTGCATCTGATGTCGTTGACATATTCGTAAACGGTACCGTCGATGTAATGAAAGGCACTGCATTTCATATCGCCGCATTCTCCTGGGGTTGTGCCATCTCGTCACAGGCGGCGATTCACCTCGGCACACAATTGCAATCACTGTTGTTGATCGGACCAGCGTCGTTGGGCGACATTCCTCGACGGGGCGGCATGAAACCACTGATCAGACGCACGCCGGAGATGTCGCCATCGGAAGTTCAGGCAACTAATCGAAGGAACCTAGCCAGATTAATGTTCTGTGACGAGTCTCGAATAGACGACACGGCAGTCTATATTCAGACGCGCAACACACAGAAGGCAAGATTTAACAGTCCTCAATTTGCTCGCACGAAACTAGTTCTAGAGGGCGTGGGTAGAACCCACTCACCTTTGAAGGTTCTCTACGGTCAATTCGATGCGCCTGGGTTACCTAACATCGCAGGCAAAGAAGACTTGTTCAAAGCAGTCAGGGACGATGTGGAGTTTGAGATTATCGCCGACGCAGGACACTGGCTACAATACGAACAAGCCGACGCCTGCAACGAAGCTATTCTGCAATGGCTGACAAAAAATGGTAGAACCTGAGCAAGCGATCACAACTGGCGTCGTCGCCAAGAAATAGTGCCGCATTTCCAACGTCCTTGCCTTAATTTCAAACGACACAATTCAACAGCCAGCAACGGAGCAACCAGATGACAGATACGCCATATGTTCTCACGACCGCCGATCGCGTCGAGATTCACGAACTCCCAGGCCGATACGGCGATTCAATCGATGACCGAAACTGGAGCGGTCTCGACAAGGTCTTCACTCAGGATGCGGTGTTTGATCTCACCGGAGTCGGCTCACGTATCTGTACCGGTCTCGACGACATTAAGTCGTTCATGGAATCAGAGGCCGCGCATCCCCGTACGCATATGATGACTAACATTTATACCGACTCAGATGAAGACGGCGTTACTCTGCGCTTTCGCATCGTCGCGTTGATCGGCAAGGGGCGCACCTCAACCGCGAGTTACTATGACAAGATAGTAAAAACAGATGATGGTTGGCGCACGCAACATCGGTTTGTTTCGTCCCGACGGCGTGACAAACGCGAAGCAGAAGTCGATATCAAAGGCATCGCCCTTTGATTCGGATCTTTGATTCGGATCTTTGATTCGGATCTTTGATTCGGACACACACAGAGGTGATCAATTTACCCCGGGATTGACTGCAACGTGAGTATCGGGATTTAGGTCTTGATTTGGATCGACCAGGTGTCCCGCAGGGAAACTGACCGAAACCGCTGGATCGACCGTATCGAGACACAAAAAGTGGTTGTTATCTCCATCGCCAAGATCTGCTAGCGCAACCGGAGCGATTTCATCGGTCGAGCCATCCTCTCGTTTTATAGCCACCCGATAGAGTTCAAGCTCCGCATCACCGGGATCCCCGCGGTTCGGTAGTCGTACGCCTCCAGCCCAGGTCACTCGGACCACCTGCTGAACGCCATCTGGGCAAGCACTACCCCGGGTCTCTCGTGGCAACTGATGCACCGGTATCCGCTCTGCCAACACTAGGGAAGGACCAGCTTCGAGTGGTATAACCGCCGCTTGAGAACCACGAAAATTTACGCGAACACCAGCCACTGACCGCATGCCACCCGAGAGCAGGTCTCCAACAATGCGTACCGTCGCCGGTGGATCATCACTCGCGTCACCGAACTCACCGGTAAGCAGCACAGTTCTAAGCTCGCCCTCGTCTTGGGCTGGTCTCAGGGTGACACAATGCGGTGTCCGCTTAACCCCAGACTGTGTGATGATTTGGAAATCCTCTGACTGCAGAGTTTCAGCGTCAATGGTATGAGACAACACAATCGGCATACCGTCCTTACCCGATGCGCCAAGGCAGAGGCCATTCGCTCGAAATGGCAAGCTGTTGTCCAGCCCAAAAAAAGCCGATAACAAACCTACTGGATGGCCAGTCGCGGCAAATGCAGATTGTAAAACCACTAACCACAGAATGACCGTAGAAAGACTGAACCCCAGCGTGTGTTTCAACACTTTCAAGGTAACCCTCTTAAAACTAGCATTTATACCACCACTTCGGTTCTCGACAAGAGTTGCTTTACCGCCGCATCGACGCGGACGGTTGGTCCACCGCCCAATTTCGCGGCCGGTTTTGTCGCCAATGATTCTGGTCAGCCGAATTTAGACCGACCTTGCTTTCACGAGATTCTGATTGATGCTATGAATACAATGCGGAGGCAGCCAACTTTGAGGAAGGACAATGCTGAATAGAGAAGACAACGAACTGCTGTGTCGTGTAGGTCCTGGCACACCCATGGGTAACTTCATGCGAGAGTTTTGGTTTCCCGCGCTACCGAGCAGGGAGTTTCCGGAAAGTGACGGCGACATTAAACGCATGCGGCTCCTTGGCGAGAATCTCGTTATGTTTCGCGATACCAATGGCAACATGGGTGCCATCGCAGAAGCATGTCCTCACCGCGGGGCGAGCATGTATTTCGGCCGCAATGAATGCGAAGGAATCCGCTGTCCCTACCATGGGTGGAAGTTTGATATCACCGGCAAGTGTGTCGACATGCCTACCGAGCCCGAAGGTAGTAACTTCATCAACAAAGTCCGAGCACGCGCATACCCTTGTCGCGACGTAAATAAAATGGTTTGGATATACATGGGGCCACGCGCGGAGCCGCCGCCATTTCCAAACTACGAAGTTAACACTCTCCCTTATGATCGTGTGTCTGAGCCTAACGTCATGATGGAAGAGGCTAACTGGATGCAGAACATGGAGGGCGATTTAGACTCGGTCCATCTGGATTGGGTACACAAACGATTAAGTAAAGACGCGCCGCCTCCACCAATCGGTACCCACGGGTTCTACAATCCTGACCCGAGACCACCCGAATTTGACGTTCACGAATCTGAATATGGCGCGTTCTACTCCGCGATGCGGAATATGCAAGACGGACAAGAGTGGCACAGGATCAATCAGTTCATCTTTCCCTTCTTTACGATGATCTCTGCCGGTCCGACCGTTAACTTTCGTTCGTTCGTACCGTTAGATGACCACCATGCAATGTTGATTACTCAGTCGGCACATCCAGACCAACCTATGCCACCGGGTACGGACGAACGCATGGTGAATGCGTTTGATGAGGTTGGCGGCTACATTGAGCGATCGCACGATCCCAGGTCATACTTCATGACGGTAGCAAACAAGCGAAACGACTTCTGGCTGGATCGAGAAGTGCAGAAAGATCGCATGTACAACGGCATCCCGTTTGTCATGAACTTACCCGACCGCGCTATGACGGAACTTATGTGTAGTGACGATGGCGAGCCCCTGTATGACCGAACCCAAGAACATCTGGGTACGTCAGATGTCTATGTCATCGCTGTACGCCGTCAGTTGATCCGTGCAGCAAAAGCATTTCGTGACAATGGATCCTTACCCCCTAACGTCGAGAACCCAGACACCGGACGTGTTCGGATGGGATCGTTCTTGCTTCCCAAAGGTAGCGACTGGCTCGCCGAAACTGCCGAGGCTCGATTAGCAGATGGCGGTCAGCCGATCGGCTGCGACGTACCATTGATTATCGAATAACGCAGGCCAAGTGGCCTCTACAGGAAATTCTCTGCATCGGAAGGAATACATGCAAACAACCCCCAAAGGTATCCACATCTACGGCAATCTTCGTGCGGAAGATGATTATACCCATGAACTCGGACCCGAAGAAAATTTCAACGAATCTGTGTATTTCAACTTCTTCGATCCCAGCCAGAATCGTGGTGGCTTCGTGCGCATGGGTAACCGCGCCAATGAGGGTTATGCGGAAATGACAGTAATCGTATGGAACCCGGACGGGTCTGCGATTTTCAACTACGACAAGCCTGCGATTAGCCACAATGACGCTTGGAGCGCGGGTGGCCTGAATATCGAAATCGTGGCGCCCGCCGAGTTGGTGCACACCGTCTTTGACGGTTCAGCGGTTCACCTAAGTGATCCCAAAGAGATGGCCGACCCAGGCAAGGCGTTTAAAAACAATCCACACGAGAATTTGCGCATCGATCTGCAACACGAAGCAGTCGGTCCTATGTATGGACACATTGGCGATCCCGACGACGGCAACCAGTTCGCCCGGGCGCATACCGAACAACATAGCCGCGTGAGCGGCACTATCGCGGTCGGTGATGCCTCACCTATCGCGTTCAACGGCTGGGGCCTTCGCGATCACTCATGGGGTCCACGATATTGGCAGGCTACGCCTTCGTATCGATGGATTACCGGCAATTTCAGCGATGACCTCGGCATGATCGTCCGCACCAACAACGAAGGCAAAGGTGGCGGTCTATTCCACGAAGGTCAAAAACTGGTACGTATCACGGAAACCACGCTCACCACCGAGTACGAACCTGGGACCAATTATCACACCGCGCTCAAGGCTGAGCTCAAACTGGAAGACGGTCGCACGCGTCTGTTAGAAGGTAAAGTTATGGGCTACATCCCTCTGCGAAATAGACGCAAAGGGGCAAAAACCCACGTCGGCGAAGGCATGACTGCCTACACACTGGACGGTGAACATATCGGTTATGGGTTGAGCGAGTACCTCGATCAGCCCGATTGAACCTCAGTCACGAAAAGCGTTGTAAGCCGTGGTGATGACTTCAACTTCCTCGGATCGAACACCCTCAGCCAAACCAATCTCAGCACCTAAAATCGCGGTCACTGGTTTCTCCTGCGTGTAGGCTGGCCACGCGAGCGTTCCTTCAACACTTGGGTTACCGGTTTTAGCAAAGTTCGTCCACATCTTGCGCATGGTGGCAGAGAACGCTTCATCTTCCGGCGTGACATCGATGCCGAACATGCTCCAGTTGCCAAAGACGTAGGGAATCTCAGCGGCATGGAAAGCACCATAGGCATCGCTGCCATTGATGACCGGCCGCCAATTCCACCAATACAGATATGCGGGACTTGTCGTATTACCGGTGTAATCCGCCCACAACCGCATGGGTTGCGTGAACATCGCGTCCGTGTTGAATCGGATGTAGGAATCTCGAGCAACTTCCTGTGATTCAGGATAGAGCGCAAGCACCTCATCGCCAGCCGCAGGTAGTGTGCGTGCAACGAGTTCGCTGTGTGCGGCAACATAGTCCGTTGATCCGCCGGGATTAAGCAATGCCGGGTCAAAGGTCGTTGCCTCATCGGCATTCGATCCAATCAGGACAGGCACATCGGTCTGATTTCCTGCAGCGAAGATTGTGTTCACTTCGTCTGGTAACACTTCTCCATCAACGATGGTCAGACGATCAAAATTCATGAGAATTTCTGGATCAGCAGCAAACGCATCCATTATCTCCTGTGCAGATAAGTCGCGTAGTGCCTCTAGATCTGGCGACTGGCTGCCGCTGAATTTTGCCGCAACGGTCTGCCCCCACGCCTCGCCCGAGGGTAGACCCCATCGCTCTTCGCGCAGGTCGCTGAGAGGAATAAAACGCGCACCACTTTGCCCAATCACTTTATGGAATAGACCACGGGCCAAAGGACTTGCCTGTAGTACAGACATGCTCCAAGCCCCCGCAGACTCTCCAAAGATCGTTACGTTGTCGGGATTGCCGCCGAACTGCACTATATTGTTTTGTACCCACGTGAGCGCCGCTATCTGATCTCTGAAGCCTTGATTGCCCGAGGTACCACCGCCCTCCTCACTCAATGAAGGATGCGCGAAGAAACCAAACGGCCCAAGGCGATAATTAATCGTCACCAATACCACGCCTTCCGCACTGAGCGGTGCGCCGTCGTAGTCACCACCCGAGCCCATCACCAATGCACCGCCATGCACCCAGACCATGACCGGCAAATCGTCAGCAACCGTTTCACCGCGCGTCCACACATTGAGTGTCAGGCAGTCTTCGCTCATCTGCGTATAAGTGCGATCGTAAAAGGCGCTAAGAGAACCCGGTTGATAACAAGGCAAGCCGAACTCTGTGGCAGCTAGCTCTCCTTCCCAAGGTGTCAACGGCGCCGGTGGTTGCCAACGCTTTGTTCCGATTGGGGGTGCGGCATACGGAATACCTAGGAATTCCTGCAATCCATCCTCGCGAACAGTGCCGCGGAGATTTCCGCCTGTCACCGACACCACGGGGCCGACGACTTCCGGTAGAGCTGGAGGTGTTGCCGATGCTGCACCCTCTTCTGGGCCAGCAGAGCATCCCAACAAAACAAAAACACTGATTCCGACCGCACAGATCCGTAACATTCCCTTCCCCTCTTTAACCCGTTTCAGTACGAATCACTTTGTACTGATGCATACTGCTCAACTATAGCGCGCTTCAAAATCCCCTGCAGAGTTGCTACCCGCAGCCTCCAAGCTGTCCTGCAGGTCCTGCAAATACACGTCCACTACTTCAGCATGAAATGGCGACAGCATGAGATGTAACGCCTTGGGTTGTGTGGTCAAACTTGTGAACCAGCCCTTGTCGAACATGTTTTTGTACACAGCGAATACGTCCGCCTCTGGATGACCGAACGCGACAATCCCAAGCTGTGGGTCACCGAGGATTTCAAACCCCATCTCGCGTACACCGGCTTCGACGGCTTCGCGAGTTCGTGTAACTAACGCCTGCTTCTCCCGATAACCCGCAATACCAAGATAGTTCATCACTGCCCACGCAGCAGATATGGCTCCACCTGGACGGGTACCCGCTAGGGTCGGTGTGACCATCCGCCCACCAGGCCAATCACTGCAATCAAACACCATATGCTCGTACAACGCCTTGTCACGATAAAGAACGCTAGACGCGCCCTTAGCACAGTAGCCATATTTGTGTAGATCCGCTGACATGGAATGCACGCCGGGGAGCTCGAAATCAAACGGTTGGATAGCCGCACCATTCATCCGTACAAAGGGTGCAAGATAACCACCAACGCACGCATCTACGTGCAGCCATATGTTTTGCGCTACGCCTAGATCGCTCAGTGCTTCGATATGATCAATCAAGCCGTACGGGAAGCAAGGCGCGGAACCGACAAGCATGATCGTTTGCTCATCTGCAGCTTCAGCCATGGCGTTCACATCGGATTTCAGATCAGCGCCCACCGGGATTCGGCGGACTTCGATGTTCATGAGGTGCGCGGCTTTGTCAAAAGCTGGATGGGCGGAGAACGGTGCGACCAGGTTCGCCTGCCCATCAACGCCGCGTGTTGCGCGTGCATAGTCTCTGGCAGCCTTGACCGCCATGGTAATGGAATCAGTGCCACCGGAAGTGATCGTGCCTGCCGCATCCTCGGCCGCGTGCAGCAGAGACAGGCCCATGGCGATCACTTCTTCTTCCATCCGCTTGAGGCTCGGAAACGCCGCCGGACCCAACCCGTTCTCAGACATATACAGGGTGTAGGCTTCTTTCTGCACCCGGGCAACATCCTCACCGGCATTGAAGACGTAAACGGCGGTTTTACCCTCGCGCCATTTAGCGTCGTCCGCGCCCCGCTCGATCATTTCAGTTTTTAGTAAGTCCCAATCTCTGCCTTCGTTTGCCATTTCATGCATCGCGCCGTCCTACCTTTCACTCCTAGTTGGGTCTTCATACCCGCTGGCACGTGGTGTGTCTAGCTCGCGACCGCTATGCGATGAATGAGGCGCCGGGCACTGAGGGTTATGGCCCCATATCAATCGTTTCGCAAACCTCGACAGATCCGCCGCCACTGAGTACGGGACACCCCTTGGCCTTTGCCAGTGCATCAGCCATATCGGCGGCATCGATGAGGCTGTAACCCGTAGCTGGATTTGCGCCGCCGCCTTCACTCGCGCCACCGCTCGTCAGAGTTTGCGCCGCCGCAATCGGATTGCCACCGTCAACCACTGCCGTGCCCAACTCGCCAAACCAGGCACCCCAAGCTGCCATAATCTCTTCGTCAGGCGGTCCATCGCTGGCGCCGCCACCGTGATACACAAGTAAGTACTTAGCCATGTTTCATTCCTTTTGGTCTTTGCCTGCCACCCAGCCAATCTGAGCGGCTTAATTATAAGACGAATGGCTCAGTCCCGAGCGGACAATAAGCGGCAGAGTTTAACGGCGACGGCTGTCATCACATTGCAAGACCGTTTGAAATCACGGCCGATTTCGGATAGTTCTAGTTCCTACTGATGTTTTCAATTAATTACTGGGGGGATCCATGTCAGCAACTACTGATCTATTTGACCTAACTATGTCTGAAGAAGCGCAACCTTTGATGGACGCCGTCAAGAAACACATCGAAGACAATGTTGCACCCATCATGGATGAGTACAACCGACTCGGCGAAGAACGCGAAAAAGAATGGGAACACCATCCAGGCCAGTTGGAGCTGCTTGAAGTAGCTAAACAAAAGGCTAAAGATTCTGGTTTATGGAATTTTTTCTTACCCGACGCTGATACCGGTGAGGGTTTAAGTAACCTCGACTATGCGTACCTCGCGGCAGAACTAGGCAAGTATCCACTTGCTTCCGAGACCCTTAACTGTTCTGCACCCGACACGGGTAACATGGAAGTGCTTGAGCGTGTCGGTACACCGGCTCAGAAAGAGGAATGGTTAGGACCACTGCTCCGTGGTGAGATTCGATCAGCGTACGCGATGACGGAACCTGGCTGGCCTTCTTCAGATGCTAAGAACATTTCCACAGAAGCCGTCCTCGATGGCGATGAGTGGGTTCTCAATGGTGAGAAGTATTTCACCTCGGGTGCAGGAGATCCCCGCTGCAAAGTGATGATCACCATGGTGAAAACCAGCCCAGATGCAGCCCCGCACAAACAACAGTCGCAAATTCTAGTCCCACTTGATGCACCAGGCGTGAAAATACTCGGTGCTATGCGGGTCTTTGGTGAAACTCAGGCACCGCACGGTCACATGCACGTACGGTTTAGAGACTGTCGAGTACCTAAGGACAACATTCTTCTCGGCGAAGGTCGCGGCTTTGAGATCTCTCAAGTGCGCCTAGGACCTGGCCGAATCCACCATTGCATGCGTTCAATTGGCGCCGGAGAAAGAGCGCTAGAGTTGATGATCAGGCGCGCGTCGGCGCGGACTGCGTTTGGCAAGCCGATCATCCAACTCGGCAAGAACATCGAAGTAGTCGCAAAGGCCCGCTACGAAATAGATGCCTGTCGCATGATGGTGCTGCGGGCTGCAAAGGCCATGGACGTTTTGGGTAACAAAGAAGCGCGAATATACGTCAGCGCGATCAAGGCCAATGTGCCAGCGAAGATATGCCAAATCGTCGATGAAGCCATACAGATGCATGGCGCCACGGGCGTGACCCAATGGACGCCACTCGCTCGGATGTATGTATCACAACGATCGTTGCGAATTGCTGATGGGCCCGACGAAGTTCATCACATGGTTGTGGGGCGAGCGGAAGTGCGTAAATACGAAGGGGAGGCGTACACGGTGTTGGATGACAAGCTTGGTCACGAGCACCAAGGCTTCGACCTCGGGAGATAGGCAGCATGTCAGAGCTCGAGTTCATCACACTAGAAGAAGCAGCGGCCATGAAAACTGGAACGAGAGTGACTTTCATTCCAGGGATTCCTGCTCTCTTTTCTGAAGCCTTAAAGAACATTTGCTACGTCAAGGGCATTCCGCTTATCCGCGCACTGCACCCGATGATGGGAATCGACGAGGCAACTGGAGAAGACCGGCAAGCAGTGCTTTTTAAGCTCACCAGCCAAACCGGTCTGCCGACCATGTTTCACAATGAGGAGCGGCCGCGGAACATCTGGATAGAGCAACTCGCATTGGCAGAAGAAATTGGCGCACCAGGTACACCAAATCTGATACCAACTGATTTCGAGGAACGAGCTACCGTATTCGGCCTTTGCGCTATTGTCTTGGCCGAGGACGGCTTCATCTGGAACATGAGAATCCTCGGCGACAGTCCACTCGGTAGAAAGTATGGATTCAATGAGAAGGCGAGTGCTGCGGCTCCACGCAAAATGGCCGAGGTCGTTGCTTTGATCGCCCGCCGCCTCGAGGCACAAGAACAGCTTGGGTCTCGCTATCTGGTCGGCACTTCCCTCTCCGCAGCTGACCTCTATTGGGCCACACTCAGTATGAGTATTCTTGTGCCCCCAGCCGAGATCATGCCGTTAACCCAACAGAACAAAGGCATGCTGAGATACTTCGCAAAAAACTCGGAGATCCCAGCGATTTCTGAAGTACTCACGGACAAGGTAGAAGAGCACCAACGGTTCATACTGTCGACCCATTGCGAAACGCCAGCAGTCTTAGGCGGGGATCTGTTGTGAGTGACAACACTCCGTCTCCACCGAGCTCGCCCTAGCGCAACGGTCGATGTAACGTTCACAGATCCGCAACAGGAGCTTCGGAAATGGGGAACCTAAGTAGCTATTTCGAAAAAGGGGCTGAGCGCGCTATGTCACTCGGCAATCGCGGTCCACTCCGATTTGCTGCGGACGGTGCTGTTCATCCAGACATCATCGATGCCTACTGGAAGTTCGGTTTTTATGTGTTAGAAGGCGTGGTGGATGCAGCAGAGGTGCAACGTCTGCAATCCGACTTTGCCGAGTTGATCGACCGCGCTCCCGCCGGTACCGACGCTAAAACAGACCATTTGGGTCGTCCATCAATACAAACTAAATACCCAACTGCGCGGTTTCAGTTTGCGAAACCCCTTTCCGATCCGATGGGCGGAATCGGACGATACCAGGTGAAGATGGAGGAATTGGAGAGCGCGGACGACGCGCCCGAAGAAACGCTGCTTCAGGTTAACGGCGTTCTGCAACTGATGCGATCGTGCTTGCACTTGTATGGCCACCCTGACCTCCTCGCTATCGCCGCTGCTATAAATGGTCCCGACTTCGTGCCATTTACCGATGCCATTTGGGTCAAAGAGCCTGGCCTCGGTCCGGCTGTCTCATGGCATCAAGATGGGATGACGCATTGGGACAGTCCAACACTCGATCGAGGAACACACGGTTTCAACTTCATGACTCAGCTCTATCGCACGACACCGGCGAGTGCACTATGGATCGTTCCAGGTACGCATGACATCGGCCACATCAACATCGCTGACCGGATCGAGAACAACGACGATTCGGTATTTCTACCTGATGCTGTCCCGCTGCTTGCAGAACCGGGAGATGTTGCTGTGTGCAGTCGACAGATGTTACATGGCTCTTTTCCCAATCCATCTACAGATGCCCGAGTCACTTATGTGTTTGGTTTCCATCGCCGAGAGTCGGTTGTTGGGGTCGAGGCTTTTAACTATGTACAGAAAAAAGAGATCACGTACGACGAAGAAAGAATAGCCGAACGGTCCAAGGTGATTGCCTTAGCAATTGACGCACGTGCTCAGCTTCATCAAGACGAGACACCCTATAGATACGAGCCCTGCGCAGATGTGCCCGACTTAACCTTCACGCCGGAGAATGAGCGAGACGTTCTGCACGGCTACAACTTGAAGGATCTGTTCATCTGATGAAGCCGGGAAGGAATGCCCGTAGATGACACCTATTAGACGCCGAGAATTCATCAAAGCCAGTGGCACTGCTGCGGCTATTGCCCCGTTCACAACCACCGCAAAGGCAGCTGCTAATCCTCCGAACATCGTCTTCATCCTAGCTGACGATATGGGTTACGGAGACGTCAGCTATCTCAACCCCGACTCAAAAATACCGACGCCAAATATCGACAAGATCGCACGAGAAGGGACGTACTTCAGCGATGCCCACTCACCATCATCGATTTGTACGCCGACCCGATACGGCATACATACAGGGCGGTATTGTTGGCGTACGAGAATAACCAACAGTGTCACTTGGGGTTACAGTCGGCATTTGATTGAGCCTCACCGGCTGACGGTTGCCTCATTGCTAAAACAAGTTGGCTACAACACCGGCTGTTTTGGCAAATGGCATATGGGCATGGACATGATGACCCGCGACGGTGCCGGTCTTCAGGCACCAGATAAGGAAGTGGATCGACGCGCGTTCCGTGCCGACATCGACTGGAACGCTAAGATCGAAAACGGTCCGCTCGACGTTGGATTCGATGAGTTTTACGGCATCTCCGCGTCTCTTGATATGTACCCGTATATCTGGATCGACGGCGATCGTTTTGTCGGTGAATGCACAACCGAACAAGATCTGCTCTTTAACACCCGCGATGCGATGCCTGCCGATCACGGCAAGAACATGGGACCTTCCCATGCAGACTTCGTGGCAGAAGACGTTCAAGGCGAGATAACAAACAAGACGGTCGAGTTCATCAATAAACAATCCGCGGATAAGCCCTTCTTCGCCTGCATGGCACTCGCCGCACCACACATTCCAATTGTTCCGAGCAAAGCCTACCAAGGTTTAAGCCAACTCGGGCCCTATGGTGATTTCTGTATTCAGGTAGACGATGACGTGGGGCGCATTTTGTCTGCGCTTGAGCAGAAGGGCGTAGCCGACTCGACGCTCATCGTTTTCACGTCGGACAACGGTTGCGCACCATACATCGGCGTTGATGAGATGAACCGCTTAGGTCATTACCCCAGTTACCTGTTCCGTGGTTACAAGGCAGACATCTACGAAGGCGGCAATCGTATCCCCTTTCTTGCACGCTGGCCTCAAGCCATAAGCCCAGGATCCAGGTCGGACGAAATAATTTGCTTAACTGATTTGTTAGCAACAACTGCTGCAATCACTGGACGCACCCTTCCCCAAAACGCAGGAGAGGATAGCTACAACATTTTGAGCGCCCTCCTAGGGCAACCCAGCGCGCAGCCCATAAGAGAAGCAACTATCGCTCAGTCCGCCACGGGTGGTTTCAGTGTTCGACAGGGACGCTGGAAACTCGAGTTAATACCAAGTTCGGGTGGCTACTACCGACTAAGCCCTGACCAGGTAAAAACGCAGGGGTTACCACCTGTACAACTATTTGACCTCGAAGCCGATATCAAGGAATCAAAAAACATTCAGGGAGATCACCCTGAAGTGGTCGCGCACCTCACGGGGTTACTGAATAAGTACCGCAGAGAGGGTCGTAGCACGTGAACTTGGTTCGCTCACCGCTTCCAAGTTTCTTCATGTGACCCAAGCGAAGAGTGGACCGCTGATCCAACCCGGGCGGCCACTAGCTCCATCTGAGGAGCCAATCTCTCCCCGCTGAGATCGCCTGCGCCCTTTGCCAGCGATAACCCTCCTCTGTTGCTGAGACGAGACCCAGTTAGAGCTGCCCTACCCTAACTTTTCAGCGCTTGTTACAGTGATGGGCGGAAGAGGGAGAATTTTATGTCAGAGGCGTCGCGTCATATTGCGGGAGAGCCGCCTGAGTCAGTGCCGTTTAAAACCAAATTTGCTTTTGGTCTGGGTGCGACGGCGGAGCAGGTCTGTCTGCGCTCGTTTGGGATCTTTGCGCTGATCTACTACAACCAGGTGCTGGACATGCCTGGCAGCCTGGCAGGTATTGCGCTTACTTTAGCGCTTCTGGTTGACGCCGTAAGCGATCCATTAGTTGGGTCATTCTCGGATCGATTCAAGTCCAAAAAATGGGGGCGCAGACACCCATTTCTGTTTCTAGCACCGGTTCCGGTGGCGGTCAGTTACTACCTGATCTTCAATCCTCCCGACCTGGGTCCATCTGGGCTATTTGTCTGGTTTTTAGCCTTTTCAGTCTGTCTTCGAACGTCCATGACCTTGTTTTTTGTGCCGCACCTAGCCCTGGGTGGAGAGCTTTCGAAGAACTACACCGAACGATCAAAGATCATGTCCTATAACAATGCATTCGGTTACATCGGCGCGGCCGGGGTGTATTGGATTGCTATGAGTACCTTCTTTGCATCAACCCCAGATGTTCCGAACGGCATGTTGAACGAACAGGGCTATAAGTACATGGGTATGATGTGTAGTGCCTTCACTTTAATCGTACTCTACGTTTGCGCCTGGAATACGCGCGATCGCATTCCGCTGCTCTCCCAGCCAGAGGAGAGCGCGCCGCGTTTTTCTTTTACAGAGTTCGTCAAAGACATCAAACAAGCGGTTACAAATCGGAACTATTTTTTTCTGCTGCTCGGATTTTTTTGCTTGAGTGTGATGCTAGGGGCTCGTGAAGGTTTCGATAATTACATGAGCCTGTTCTATTGGGAGCTAAAACCCGAGGAGATGCGGTTTTATGTCGTAGGCCAGGTGTGCGCTTACTTACTCGGGTTCACGATGACTTATCGGATCCACGAACTCATCGACAAGCGAGCTACTATCGTGATTTCTGCAGCGGGTCTCGCTATCTTCCCTGCGGCACCTTTTGTGTTCCGCATATTGGGATTGTTTCCTGAAAACGGTGAAGAAGGACTGCTGTTCTGGATTGTCGTTTTCAAGTTTTTGGGCTCAGCATCAGGCGCGGTGTTGAACATTAGCGTGATGTCAGCCCTTGCAGATATAGCGGACGAGAATGAGCTCAAATTTGGCGATCGCCAAGAAGGCATCTTGTACTCAGCAAGAACTTTCTTTGCCAAGGCAGACCAGGCTCTGGGATTGTTCATTGCCGGAGTTGTTATCGACATCATTCAATTCCCAATAGATGCAAAACCGGGAGAGGTCACCGACTCCACGTTGCACAGCCTGGGTTTCGTGGATGGGCCCTACATGGTGATTCCAGGACTGATCGCCGCCTGTTTCTATGCGGGTTATCGAATCAATCGCCGCAGGCACCGTGAAATCGCTTTTGCGTTAGCCGAAAAGAGAGCGCCAGGATGACCGGCTCGACGAGCTAGTCTACTAGTTGTTTTAGTTGGATCTGCCCCGAGCTTTCCAAGCAAGGTTCGGTCATTGGGTAGATCTGTGCGTGCAACCTGATGGCGACGTTACTAAACGTTTCGAATATCGACAGTGAATCGACGAACGTAGAGTTCTACTAAAATTCGACGTCGATATTCTCTGACGACCCGATCCCTTCTAGATATAGAAAATGTGATTGCCTATTTTTGCAACACGTTTTAAGCGCCAGCGGGGTTGTACGGCAGTGCTGTGAAAATATAAGGCACCGCGGGTCCGAGTATAGCGACGGCTGTGTAAAAGCTTGTCCGCTATCTCCATCGCTTGCTTCCAACTTGCTATATCAGTAGGTCGATCACTTTTGCCATCGCACCACCAAGAAAATTGACACGGAGGTGACTCGCCCCCTTGTTTAACGACACGACATACGGTGTCCGGAAATCGTTCGTCCGACACTCGATTGACCACTACCGAGCCCACGGCATACATCCCTGCTGCGCCCTCCCCCCGAGCCTCCCAATAAATTGCAAGCGCTAAGCATTGCTGCTCAGGCGCGCTGTGTGCAGAAGCAGAAACAGAAGCAGAAGCTTGGTAGGAAAAAAGGATCGTAATAAAACTGCCCAACAAATAGAGATTCCGAAACATCTGCACCAACCTGGTTTTCTAGAGCAACCATTCTTAGGTGCTGTGTCTGAACGCCAGTTAAACCAAGCAGACACACTTACAAAAGATGTTCAAAAGTGAGAACCACACCACACAATCATGGAAGGATCTCTACAGGCATCAAACCCAGAGAGATCAGATTGCGTTTCCGATGCGGCTCTGGTATCGAGTTTTGGTTGGGTGTCGTAATCGATCCAGATGAGTTGCTAGCAATAGCAATGTATTCAGACCAATGGCCCATAAACGGTCAAACAAGCTCGGTCCAACTAGGTCAACTACTTAGGTCTAGCGGCCGAGACATCTCTTTGCCTCGATTGGCAAACTCTCCGACCAACTTAAAGAACGACTCCCCACCGGAACCCTCTGTCGTTAGCGTCATGTCTTGGCGAATAAAATTGACACTATCAGGGTTTAGCGACTGCGCCAGTTTCCAGTATTGTTCGACCTTACCCACTTGACCATGTGCCCTGAAGAAATTCGCCAGCCGAAACGCTGCATCTGCACGCAATTGATCAACCGTAAACTGGCGGATGTTGTCAGTCACCTTATCGGCTGACTGTACATATTTACTACTCGCACCATTCTTTACCCAGTCTTGTAGCGCGGGTGCATAAATGTCATTGCCAAAGACAAATGCTGCATCACCCTCACCAAATTGGTGGGTTGTTGCATAAGTGCTTTCATCAATCCGAACAATTCGACCTTCTTCGTCAATCCAGGCCGCTGACGGCACATTCACAAAGTTAAATGCGCTACTAATTACGTGATCTTCATCAACCACTTGAACGTAGGTAGGGTTGGTTGCGTCAAAAATTGGCCCTGCGACTGCTTCACCGCCGGTATCTTGCGCGGCTGAGATCAAGACAAAGTTAGGGTCATTTATTTCTGCGTATATATGTTGCCACACGGGCACATCTAGTTGGCATCCTCACCAGGATGACCAGGTGACAATCAGTGCCTTCTTACCTTCTAGATCCGCCAAACAAACCACATTGCCGTTGCGATCAGTGACTTCAAAATCTGGCGCCAACCCATCCGCCAACATATTGCTCCGCTTGCCAGGAATTTCTGCGAAGCTCCACACGCGGTAATCGACATCAGCTACGTAGGGCTGTTCCAACAATTCTGCAAACGCAGTTAAGTCGAACCACTCCTGACCATCCCGCTTGACCAACAATTGGTCATTAAGCGGGATGCACATAGCGTCAAAACACGCGCCTTCTGGCTTCAATTCAAACCCGTTGATCTGCGTTAAGTCAGTCGGGCGAATTAACAAGCCATCACCAGTTGCGGTTTCAGCTAGGGTGATGGTGTTACCTTGGTAGAGGACTGTGGTTTGACCTGCATCATGAATCGGTCGCTCTTCAAATGGGTGCCGTAAGTCGGGATAAGCCGCAAATGCTTCTGTCATGACGCAACTCCTTGTTTGGAACAAGGCACTATCGCACAACACCCACGCCAATTCGCCTACAAAAAAGGATATTCAACCGCGTGGGTCCTGGGCTACTTGAAGATGTCGATTTTCTAAATCACCCCGGTTTTGACAATCCCAGAAAGGGGCAGGGCTACTTTTGCGAGCTTTAGAAGGCTTTTAGAAGGTTCTGAGAAGGTCTTTTCTGTATCCCCGTGCTAAACATCTTATCTGGTTAAGGGGGCCTACTAATGAAGACGATCTACGCTGTTTCAACCATCATTGCACTGCTGTTTTGTACCGGATACGGATGGGCAAAACCGAGTTGTCCCGGGCATCCAAGCTGCAAGCCTGACGACGGCGGTGGAGATCCACCGGTCAGTTCCAGCCCGAGCATCGTCTACACCGTCGGGTCCAATGGTTCCAAGCGAGACTTATACCTTATGAACGCTGACGGATCATCACCTCTGCTTTTTAAGCAAGGACGGGCGTCGAAAGGAAAACAAAGTTCGATCCGCTACCAGCACGGTGAGTGGTCGCCAGACGGTACAGAAATTGCGTTTATCGACACAGGCTATCTGGATGCGATTTGGGTCGGGCCCGCAGACAATCCATCCGAGGCAGTTCCGATTTTCGACTCAGAAGGCTTGAGTCCGGGTGCAGACCTTGCATGGCACCCAACAGAGGACTGGATCGCGCTGCAGATCTGGTCTCAGAGACTCGATACAAACGGCAACAACGTTGGCGATTCGGACATTTGGGTGACGAGTTCTTCCGGTGGAGTGCCGGTTAACTTAACGAGTTCGTTACTTCCAGCACCCGACTCAGAGATAGATTGGGGTTTGGAAGATCGCCCTACGTGGTCGCCCGACGGCACGCAGCTGCTAATCCGAGACTGGGTCTTGCTTCCGGGATTCCCTGATCGCGTACGGTTGTTGATTTGTGATTTCAATGGGAGCTCCCAACCACCTTCCTTAGCCTGCCCATCAACTTCATGGCGGGAACAAATTTTTATTGAAGAACCGGCATGGCACCCGGACGCAGACCTAATCGCCTATCCAGAATCGGTGGTTGAAGGCGGAAACTACACACGTCGAGACATTTTCATCGAGTCAACGGACTCGCCAACTTCTACTTGTCTACACATCAAAGCCGATGGATCAATGATCAACAAGCCCGGTTGCACCGTGCGTCGGGTGGGTGACTACTTGTTGAGAAACGAAGTTGCGTGGACTTGTGACGGTCAAAGTCTACTCGTCAACGCGCAAAGTTCTCTAACAGACGATCGTGCAATCTACATCATAAAAAATGTGCTTACAGCGACTCAACTTTCCCTTGAACCCCTCCGATTGACTGCAGGAAAACAGTCAAGCCTATCCGAGCAAGCAGCGCAGCGCACGTGTCCTTAGCCGTGTGCAAGAGACAGGGACGTCTCACCTACACAAGTCATGAAACGTTGCTCATTCACAACTAGGCCCCTATGCTCTGAGGAATGGATGATGTTAATCAGGGACTGGAACGCGACCACTTTTACCTGGGCGAATTCTGCATAGCCGCCGAAGAATGCACAGTTCAGAATGGTGAAATAAGCACAAAAATTACGCCTCGGGCGATGGAGGTCCTAAGTTATCTCGCGGCGAGATCCGGTGAAGTTGTTTCAATCGACGAGCTTCTGACAGAAATCTGGGATCAGCCCTATACCGGATCAAATGCTGTTTACAAATGCATTACCGAACTCCGTAAAGCTTTTGTTGACCCTGCCCATGAATCGCGGATTTTGCAAACCGTGCCAAAACGCGGTTACAAAATTCTCGTACCAATGCTCACTCAGCCTGGAATCGAAGCTGGCGTCGAATTGGATCCTACCGCAATCAGACCCTCAGAAAACAGTAGGCGAAGAATAGTATTGGTCTGTGCCACGGTATTGGCCATTGGCATGTTCGCCGGGTGGTATTGGAACCCTCTGGAACCTTGCTGGATGACCCCAGCAGGTTGTGGGACACCGGAATCGACCGTTCTCTTCGTTAGCTCTCCCAAAGGGGGGGCTGACCAAGCGCTATCAATAGAACTCAACGATTCACTCCTTGAACGTCTCACGGCGTACGAATGGATCATTGTTACTTCAGATGGAGCGATGAACGCCGACTACATACTTGAGAGCTCGTTCAGGTCTGACTCAGACGTGCGCTTCGAGCTCAAGAAGATTTCTGATAGCACACTTCTATACACCAAAAGTTTTACGTTGCTAGAGAACATCAATGGCGCCACTTTGGGTAGGTACGTTGGGGACGCCATGTCCGTTTTGCTTGATCCAAACGAGATAGAAATCATGCGTTATAACAACGTATCGGATGCAACTGCATGGCGCATGTACCGAGGTCTCCCGCGCCGGTATCCGCAAAATCTGGACGCAATAGTAGGAAGAGTGGATGTACTGCGTTCCATTCTGTTGCTAGACCGAGGTTTTAGGGAAGCCTATATCGGTCTAGCTATGAGTCTCCGTCAGCTGGTTTCACTCGATCAGCTGGAGCAGTTTGCGACTCGCCGGAACGAGACAATTCGTATACTGAAAACTGTGCAAAGCGAGGACGTCGGAACTGAACCCATCCGAATCGTGTCACTCATGTTAGCAGGCATGTTTGGAGATCTTTACGATCAGGAGCGACTGTTACGAGAGAGAATCCTCCAGGGACCAGAACCTGAGATTCCCGAGGGCGATATTGAATTTCGACACTATGGGTTTTACTACGAACAGTACGCCCAACTTTTGCGGACCAGTCACCGCCAAGATGCTGCCGATGCCTATCAACTAGCAGGAATACTAAAGTGTCGTGTGGATGATGAATGCGAGTCATTTGGTTCGAGCGTAGACGCGACATTCGAACGATTGGCTTTCGACCAAGATTGGTCCGGGCTTGAAAGCAAATATCGGGCAGTATTAGACGTCCAGTCCGGATCGGTCGAAGCCCTTACCGGGTTTGTGGGTTTGTTGGCAAAACTACACAGGTTCGAAGAAGCGGAGCGATTTTTGGTCGAGCTACAGCAAGTAGATCCGGTTGGGTTCTGGTACTTGCACGCGAACGCTTACTTGTCCTTCTACAAAGAACCACTCCGTCGTTCTGAGCATTGGTCAGAGTACAGACTCGGTGGGGGCTCGGGCCTTTCGAAAGGTTTGTTAGCGATCCGACTACAGCACTTCATTGAAGCGAGTGAAATCTTTTCCAACCTCTCCGTTGTCGAGAAACAACTAGCCCGAAGGACTTTCTGGATAGACCAATATGTTCATGGAAATCCAGAGGTGGGGAACTCGCCGGAATTCGGGGCGATTCTTAGCGCGCTTGGCCTTGGACAACAATGGCAAAATCACCTGGACGAAAAACTCCGAGAACTGGCTACCGCAACCGGCGTCCAGCCTGATGGTTCACTTAGCCCAAACCTCACAGAATTGCGAAGAAAGTACATGTCAAACTAGAGCTTCCCAAAGCGTGAATCCCTTATTACTGAGCAGTATTCGGATAAGCCCCGTTTGAGATTAACTCACGGTCATTGATGACACTCCCGTTAGGGTCGAACACGCGAATCGTGTCTAGCGTCCTGGGCGTAAAGCCCCCATAAATCACCTGGCCATCGCTTCGCCACATCGGTCTTGTTCCATTGATTTGCCCTGAATAAAGCGCTGGTACGTCCAAATGGCAATTCGTCCAATTTGCGTAGGGATCCGCGGCACATGCGTCCACATCGAGGAAGAATATCCGTTGATCGCGTAGTCCTTTTCGACCAATACCCAAACAAGCGCCAGCGGCGGCCACAACCTTACTCTCTCCATTAACAAGAATCGTGTCTGTGCTATGTGCTATCGGCATAGCCTCTGCCACGCAATCCCATGCCTGGCTGATATACAACAGGTCAGGCGGAACACTTCCCTGTGTCCACCCGCCAACTGGTTTAGCGATCCTAAATTGTGCTCGCCAATTTTCGACACTCGCGCCAAGAAAGTAGAGATGGCTACCATCGCTGCTAAAGTGGATTTCACTGCTGGGTACAAAACACGCATCCCCGCCAGGTGCGCGGGGGTCAAATGGCCCACCACCGACACAGGCAAACAACTCCGGTTCATCCCGGGAGAGCAAACGATTAACTGAAGACGGATCATTGATGTCTACGGTTTGAATTGAATGGATCCAGTCACTATCGCCAGGACCGGGATCAATCAAAGAATACAACGCCACTAGTTCAACAGGTTCGCTACCGGAATAGTCCAACAGCACATCGTGTGCGAAAAAGTGTTCTAGTGTTGGATCTGTAAGCGTAGGCTGATGCGTCGCTAATACGAGTTCTGGCGCCCCAACCGCCAACACCTGCTCTGACGTACCCGGTTGTACTGTAAATCGCAAGATGTATAGATCGGAGGTTTCGCCTTCCGCCCAAGCGACAACTCCTTCGCCAGCGACATATCCGAGCGACACACCATCCCTAGCATTAACATCCGCGAGCTTCTCGACTCGACAACCCTCGCTACTCGAAAGAAATAGTTCCTCTCCCGAAGCTTTGCCTTTCTTCTCGCGCGTGAACGTGAAAGCGGGGAACTCGTCACTGCAAACATCGCCTCCATCGCCTCCATCGCCTCCATCACCTCCATCACTACAGCGCGGATGTGTAGGGTTAGTATCACAAGACGGCTTAGCGCCCGTTGCATCGGGTACGAGGAGTACCGCTGTAGATACGACTACTAAAATTAATCCCAGCGCCTTCATATCTACCTTCCTGAATCAGTGCTATCAAAAGACCGATCGTAGATCACTGCGCGCAATAAATAGGTTCTCGTTTTCTTCTATTTTTCTGCCAGAAAGGGTTCTCCTCAATCCTTGACCATTCCACCGTCAACATTCAGGGTCTGCCCTGTGATGTTGGCCGCTGCATCGGAGGCAAGAAAGAGCACCGCTTCTGCTATGTCAGCTGTAGTTTGCTCACGCCGCATGGGTGTGTGGGGTAGACCTTCACCGAGATATCTACCTTCGCCAACCCCGATAAACCACTCACGCGGATCCTCTCCCTTGTAACGCGGATGATGCTTGACCATTTCTTCCGATATTTCTCGCCAACCATCGGTGTAGATTATGCCTGGACAGATTGCATTGACATTAATGTTGTGGCGCCCCAGTTGATCTGCAAGTACCTGGGTATAGCGAATCAGTCCGGCTTTCGTGCTGTGGTAACTAGCTGATAAGGGTACGAGGTCCACATGTGGCATTCCGGGTCGCCCAGCCATGGACGACATATTTATAATCTTGCCCGACTTCTGCTCGATGAGATGCGGCATCACTGCCTCACACATTAGGACCGGAGCCTTTAGACTCATCGCGTAGGTCCCATCCCAAATCGCCTCCACATCTGCAAGCGGATTGTCCTTGTCGTCAACATCACTTGCTGAGCCGCCGCCCACGTTGTTGACCACGATATCAATCTTGCCAAAAGCATCGATTGCCGCAGCAACCATCTTAAGGATCACTCTTGAACTGGTTACATCACCTGCGACTGCAACCACCTTTACCCCAAGCCCTTCTATCTCTTTCGCCAGTGCCTCGGTGTTCTCATCGCTAAATGAATTGATGACGACACTTGATCCTTCTCTTGCCAGAGTTAATGCGACCTCTTTGCCAATGCCCCTGCCACAGGCGGTAACGAGCGATACCTTGCCGTCCAATTTCATGAGTTAACTCCTCTGTTTTTTCAGTTCGTTTTATTCGTTCATTTGTCTGAGTATCGGCCCGCGATTCAGCGACTTCTACGCGTGCAAGAACTTCTACGTGTGCAAGAATAGAAGTGGCTCACTCAACAAACTCGGGTCGACCGTCCGCATCAAGTCGGACGGGCGTCGAGGGCTGCTGGAGTGCCCGTTGTGGAGAACTTAGGTCTTCTCCGGCTGGCAATGGCGGCGTGAAGTAGCCTAGGGAAGGTTCAGCGACTGCGTAACCAAGCAACGCCTGTAGCTTCGGGTCCAGGTCCTTCGCGATTTCCGGAGGACAAGAGAGGTACTGGTTATCCTCTTGGCGAAGCCAGCCGAGCGAATAGTCTATGTTGAGGCCGATCCGTTCGCGCTCGCTCATGTTGGCACCGGCGCCGTGAAAGACCGAGCCCGTGAACACGAGCATTGAGCCGGTGGTCATCTCGGCCGAGACGTATGCCTCTTCGGGTAACTTCGCGCTATCCGGAAGGTGGGATGAACCTGGCACGATGCGCGTGGCTCCGTTCTCTTTCGTAAAGTCCGTCAACGCGAGCATCGTGTTTAGCTGGGTTTCAACGCCGGTCAGGAGTGGGGCGATCACTGAGTTCACAGGAGGGTCCAGGTCGCTCGGGTCTTGGAGTTGACTCCACGCCCAACGATCGCGATGTGGCATTTGTACCTTCTCACCTGGCAGTACGCGAATCACCTGGGTGACGTGTAGCTGGAAGGTGTTCGCATAGGGAGCGAGAAACGTCTCGACGAGGCTAAGGATCCTAGGATCGATGGCCAACTCACGGCAGCGCGGTGATCGCGCCATTAGAGCGCCAGTCCGAGTGGTTTTTAGACCGCTGAAATCACTGCGCGCCTGCGATGAGGTATCGATGAAGGGTCGCAGGTCGCTCTGAATAGCTTCAATCTCTGCTTTCGAAGCGAAGTCCTTCAGGACAACGCAGCCATCACGTTCGAGGATCTTCGTCAGCTCTTCGCTCGGCGTATCTGCAGGTCGAATCTGAAGTTCGCGTCGGCTCATTGTCTCTCTCTGGTCGCTAGCCTCGATAAAGGCGTCTAGAAAATAGCATATCTCATACCGACACCGTATGGGTTCGCAATTCTTGATGCTATCGACGCCTGCAAGTTGCAAACAACATTACGAACAAAGCTCGCGTGACCTAGCTGTACTCACAATACCGGGGGTGCTAAGTTCCTGGCTCGACCTAGGGAGGCGAACATGAGCATACAAGGCCAGAACTTACCGGATTACCAAAACCCCGAAGGCGACTATCGCCATATTTTTTCCTACCACCCGATGAACGTGCAAATCGCGCGAGCGGAAGGCGTGTACATCTACGACGATGAGGACAACCGATACTTCGATGCCTCCGGTGGGCCGTTCTCGGTCAATTTGCCGCACAACCATCCACGCATGAAAGCTGCAATTACGGATCAGCTTGACAAGTATGCCTACACCCACCCGGTGCTCGCGGATCCACTAAGGGCAAAGTTCTGCAGGATGTTATCCGAGATCACGCCAGGCAACCTGGATCACATTTACCTGGTCTCCGGAGGATCGGAAGCGGTCGAAACCGCTTTTAAGGTGGCGAGGCAGGCACAGATTTCACGAGGACATCCTGATAAATATAAGATCATCAGCGTCCACGATAGTTACCACGGGATGACGTTAGCCACGCTCGGCGCATCAGGCTCACCCGGCTCTCACAAGCCGTTTATGCCGATGATTCCTAAGTGGCCGCAATACGACAGTACTCTGACTTCGATCGGCCTGAGGGCACGAGTCGAGAAGAATGGGGAGTCGTGTGCGCCAAAGCGCTCGAAACCGCAATTCACTATGAGGGAGCGCAATCAGTCGCTGCGTTCCTCGCAACACCTCACGGTTGTGGCCCTGACTATGCAGTTGTACCGCCCGCAAGTTATTGGCAAACGATACGGGAAATCTGCGACCGCTACGATGTGTTACTGATCACTGATGAAGTCGTGACCGGCTTCGGTCGCACCGGCGAGTGGTTCGCGATGGACCACTACGATGTTGTCCCCGACATAATGACTTTAGCGAAGGGTATCGCAAGCAGCTACATCCCGTTTGGCGCCGTTGCGGTTTCAGCCGAACTAAACGCACCTTTCGAAGCTGGTGAAACTCACTTCGTGCATGGGTTTACAAATGGGGGCCACCCTCTCGGGTGTGCAGCTGGCTGTGAACTGATTGAAATTATTCGTGACGAGAACCTGCTTGAAAACTGTCGAAAGCAAAGCGAGGTCTTATTCTCCTATAAAGAAAAGCTACTCGCGCATCCCACAGTCAAGGATGTTCGCGGCTGGGGCTTGATGATGGTTTTGGAGTTAATCAAGGACAAAGAGACTTTAGAGTTCTTCGACGAGTCCTTACAAGCCGAGAAGCTCTACTCGGCAATTACGCTGAAGCATGGATTGGTCATGTACGGAAGCTTGTATGGTCCTCGCAGACAGGCTGCATTCAAACGCGGCATTCCATCCTGGCTGTCACCGCCGCTAACAATCACATCCGACGAGATGCACGATATGGTCGGCCGATTGGATAGCGCACTCACGGAGTGGGAATCGATTGTGCTTTAGCACAATTCGCCAGCACAAACGGCGCCTGACTCAGACTCAGAGTTGCGCCTGACAAACACACCAGGTTGCTCGAAAAACGGCGAGCTTGCCTTGGTAAACACGCTCGCCAACACCGAGCATCGCACTGTTCAAAGTGCTTCGGTATCGGTAACCTGCAAATATCGAATTTCGAACAATAGATGAGCAAGGCAGATGTCAGAGAACGACAATATTGGAGAAGCCCCACGCTGGGAGGGGAAAAATAGAACACCCCTTTTTGTCAACGAAATGGTCGCCGAAGGCGAAGTACCCGCTCAGTGGCAAGGTGCAAATCGATCACACCTGTTTACGCCTGGGGAAAAAGACCCTGAAGATCATCAGGCAGACATGACCGTTGCCGCAATCGTTGCCGTATGCCTAGTTCTGTTGTTGCTGGTGTAACTCGACCACGCGACCTAATCTAGCCGCGATCCAGAACACGTCGACTATAAACGGATTAGTCGACCAGGGAGGCGTGCACTAGGGCAGCAAGCTCCCACCGCGCTTCTAACGCGAGGGGTACCGCTCTGTGTTGGGTCATGGCTACAACGACAAGCTCTTCTGCTGGGTCGATCCAGAACGACGTTGCCGCAGCCCCACTCCAGTAAATACTACCGTCTTGGTAAAGTCCGCCGAACACCCCCTCGTCGTTAATGGTGCCGAAACCGAGACCGAAGCCCGACCCGGCAATCCTGGTCGCGCGTTGTTTGTCGCTGAGACTATCGCGCGACATGATCGCGACCGTACGCGGTCCGAGGATGCGCTTTCCGTCTAGCTCGCCGCCATTGAGCATGGCCTGTGCGAACCGCCAGTAGTCCGCTGCCGTCGAGACTAAGCCAAAGCTACCGCCTTTGAACGCATGCTCCCCCTCATACATGTTGATCGACCAGGTTTGGTTCAAAACACCGCCGCCTGGGGTACCGTACTCGTCGTCTAGCGGCACGAGTTTACCCTCACGCGACCAGTGCACGGGCGCGAAACGCTGCACGTCTTTGCGTTGAACGACATAGCCCGTGTCGACCATGCCAAGTGGCTGAAATATTCGCTGTTGCAGAAATTCTTCGGCCGATAGATCGGAGAGTATTTCAACCAAACGTAGCGCGATGTCCGGTCCAACGCTGTATCGATAATGCTCACCTGGCTGATGGATTAAGGGGATGCCCGCCAGCAGGGTCATCATTTTTTTAAGCGAGTTCTCCGGACGGAAAATCCCCATATCAACCGCGTGACGATCGTACTCAGTGGTGCCAAGGAAATGCGAAAAACCAGCCGTGTGGCGCATGACGTCCTGCACTGTTGGCTGCCGCTCCAGCGGCACGATGTCATCCAATGTGCTGTCAGGGCTGCGCAGTACCTGCAGCGCCTCGAACTCAGGAATATACTTCACCACCGGGTCAGTGAGACGGAAACGGGCTTCTTCTCGCAGCATCATGAGCGCTGTAGACGCTATGGGTTTCGTCATTGAGTAGATCCGAAACATCGTATCGGTCCGCATGGGTACGCTGCGAGCAACATCCTGGTAGCCGATCGCCTCGTGGTGAACAATTTTTCCACGACGCGCGACAAGCGTCACAATCCCCGCGATTTCACCTGCGTCAACACGACTCTGGAAATGGCTAGTAATACGCGCGAGGCGCTCAGCGTCGATGCCAACGTCGGCTGGATTTCCGAGCGGCAGGTCCCCAGCATTGGTGGCCATGGCAACAAACAGCGCCACTACCCCCAACAGCTGATGCCACCGCCGCAAAAGCGTTTTCAACTGTGCTCCTCCTTATGACATAGAGTTTCCCGTCACAGACCTTAGGGTAACTCGCACCTGTGGTCCAATGCATCTGGAAGAACCTTTGGCAGCGTAGAGAGAAGCACTAACAAGACGGTCAGTGCCAGAGCACTATGCTCAGACTAGTCCTCATCAAACGCCTCTTGCGACAATATATGTCGAAACAGGGGTACCAGCCTTTGTCCACCGTGACTAGAGATATGATTATCGTCAAAGTACAGCGGCAAACCGTCGTCGTTGGTCACCTCGCAGACTCGTTCATCGCAGAAGTAATCGTGGGCTGCAAAATACTCGAACGAAGACTTCTTATGCGCTGCACGAAAGATCTCAGACACATGTTCTTGGCGCGCATCAAACAGTTCTCGCGGCACTGTCAGGTCGAGAGATCGACCGCGCCAGACACTTTTTGCCAACACATTGGGTATGTCATTTCCCGTTTCAGGCACCGGTCCTATGATCACAATGCGTCGATCAAGCGTTAGTAACTGGACCAACGTTTCTTGTAGTGCATCACTGAATATTCTTCTATTTTCCGTGGGCGTGGATGCGCTTGTTTGTGCATCTGCAAAGAACATGTTCGCTGCGTCTTCGTTGCCAAACACCGTGCCGTGCACATGCCTGGCCCATCGAGAAACGAAAATGATGGTGTCGATTTCCGGGTGTCGTCTAATTAGATCTAAGCTCGCCTCATTGAAAGCTACGCATTCCCGTTGTGCATCCCTAGCAGGCCGCCATAGCCCCAGCAAAGGAGTACAACCGTTAGACGTGATATTCAAACCATTTACATTCGTCTCTGCCGCCACGCGACCAATTGTGGGCATGGCCGCCATGGCATGGGAGTCTCCCCAGACCGCGAACGACGGCGGCTCTTCAATATCGTTTACCCGACACACGCGTTCAAACGACAATTCTTCAGGTGCAATACCCTCGCACCGTTTGCGCTCACGCGGTTTATCATCACTCACCGCTGCAATCGCGCCAACGTTGTCTGGCAATCGGCCGGGCAACCCATCGGTTTGGTCATATACGACACCAACCACGATGGCCGCCAACATGAGAGCCATTGACCCGCGCAGAACACCCGTACCGGTCAACTTGCCCTTCTTCCCTCGAAAAGGTTTTTCAATGAAGTGCCATGAAAAAATAGCAACGGCCACCGCTACCGTCACAAGCACCCACACCTGGGTCAACGACAACGGCGTAAGGAAGTAGTGTTTGGCGAACACTAGAATTGGCCAGTGCCAAAGATAGAGTGAATAGGAAATTAAACCGAAGAACACAACTGCGCGCAGCTCGAGAATTTTCATCGTCATAGTGGACTCACCCTCACGTCCGCAGGCAATGATAAGTCCGGCACCTAGACACGGCAGCAAGGCAGCTGCGCCCGGAAACATCGTCTGAGCATCAAACGAAAACACAGCGACAAAAATCAGCGCCAGACCCGCAAGTCCCGCCAACTCTCGAACGGCTTCTGGTAGACGCGGGACCGGTGCAAGAGCAAGCAAAGAACCGACTAGCAGCTCCCACGCCCGACTAGGCAGTAAATAGAAGGCCGCATCCGGACCGTTGGCAACACTCCACAGGCTAATGACGAAGGACAGTACAAAAACACCACCCGTCCACGCCATGAAATGGCTACGCAAACGTTTATGGATCAACAGCAGAAAGCCTGGGAACAAAAGATAGTATTGTTCCTCGATGGCTAAGGACCAGGTGTGCAGCAGCGGCTTTAACTCGGCCGGTCCATCGAAGTATCCTGCCTCACTGAAAAACAAAAAATTGGAACTGAACAAGGCAGTCGTACTGACACTCTTGCCAAAGTCCTCCAATTCCCAAGGCATCAACAATCCGAAAGCGGCAATACTCGATGCCGCAAGGACAGCAAACAAGGCTGGGAATAGCCTGCGAGCCCGCCGAATATAAAAACTTCGTAGGGCAAATTGCCCACTACGGATTTCCGATGCAAGAATCGAGGTGATGAGAAACCCCGAAATGACAAAGAAAACATCTACGCCAACAAAGCCACCGGAAAATGTTTCAAATCCGGCGTGATAGAACACCACAGGCAACACCGCCACCGCACGCAAACCGTCAATATCGGCACGATAGCCAAGATTTGGCATAGAGGAATGTGCAGATGCAGGCACTCACCCATCCTTTGTTGGTATAGTTTTGTTGTTATAGTTCTTACCGCAACGCGGCTGCGCGCTAAAATACCCTTTTTCTGAAGATGAACACAGACCAACAAGCTCAGGAACCTCAAATGCGCGTGCACATTGTGGGTTGTCCAAGAAGTGGCACAACGCTCGTCACAGAGCTCATGCGCTATGCCTTCGACTTTGCAGGTGCAGCGGATCACGAACAATCCCTCTTTGATCCGATTCCGCATGACCTTTCTCCGTACCTCACCAAGAAGCCAGCCGACACGATTCGAATCGGCCGGGCTTTCGAGGCTGACGAAAACCTGTACGTCATCGCCTTGGTACGCGACCCACGGGCTGTCATTACCAGCGTCCACTGGTCCCATCCGGATCTGTATTTTGTCGGCTTCTCTAGGTGGCAAACCTATGTACAACACATCCGCCGCTATGCCGATCATCCCCGCTACTTGGTCATTCGCTACGAAGATCTGCTGGCTGAACCGGCCGAACAACAAGCACGCATCGCACAGCTCCTACCGCAGTTAAAGCAGCTGAGGGATTTTTCCAATTACCCCGACGGCATCGAAGATCTTCATGAACATGCGGAAAAGGCATTGGGCGGCATTCGTCCTTTTGACAATACGCGCATCGATGCATGGCGCACCCATCTGGGTCGCGTACGTCGCGAATACGAGTCCAGTCCCGCTTTTCAGAAAGAACTTGAAGCCTTTGGCTACGAAGCCAATACCCAGTGGACCACGAGTCTTGCAGAGGCCGAGCCCTCTGGTGAGAGCTATAAAGACTCTGTAGACAAATGGCCTAATCGATGGGAAATTCGACTGCGCTACTGGTTTAAAACCCGTCGCTACTTAGACGCACTGCCAAAAATCTGACCCAGTAAGAAGCAATTTTTCCTGAGAGTCACATCCTGACCTGTTGCTCAGGTTGCATTCTACCCAGTGTCTAATGCGTGGCCCTCATTCAGCCCCTCGATAAAATTGACTCCCGCGCTTGAACGGTAACCAACCAATTGCCGCGCCTTTTTTGGCAAGGTTTCTGCGAGCGTTGGGGGCACTACGACAAACTGGTTTTCCTCAGCCATCATATGATTCACACCGTAGGAGAAAATGAGACCGCTGCGTGGCGTATCAGTTTGGTTGATCGCAAGCCCGTGATAGACACTGCCAAGCCAGGCTGCTACAGAACCTTTCGGCATTTCAGCCTGCTCGACCAAAGCTTCATCGGGACGTTGGCTTTCCGGCCAGTGATTGCTGCCAGGAATGAAACGAGTAGCACCGTTTTCAGTGCTGAAATCAGTCAACGCCACCATAAATGCCAGCGTCAGTTCGGGTCCTTTAGGGTCGCGCGTCATGTACGGCCGATAGCGCCACTCGTCACGGTGGAGCATCTGGTTGCCGCCACCTTGGCACACTTGCATCACCACCGATGCATTGACGTGGTAATGGTGACAATTGGGACCAACCGCTTGATCGATCACACTGAACGTGTCTGTTGGCGCTACCCCCGGCGACCCGGCGGCCATCGTATGTTCCGGCAACAGGATGCCATCGGCCAGTTGCAGCAGTTGCTCACTCAACAGCAGGTGTTCGCTGAATAGCTTACCGCGACCAAACAGCCCGTTAACAGAACGTTTACGGCTGCCAAAGAACTCCCCACCACCAGGTGTCTGGGCATTCAAGTCGTCATCGACAACGGCCAGCATCTCATCCATCACCTGCGGTGGAAATAAATTCTCAACAACAATGACACCGTTGCGTCGAATCTCTGCAACCGCAGCGGTGAGGTCATCGTCTTTTTGATAGCGCTTGATCATGCCTCTCCTCCCAGTACAAAAAACCGCGTTCAACCTGACCCGTCAGGCACCTGCTAGCGTTCCCGTTAGTTCGGCTGACATTCTCAGAACCATAGTTGGATTCAACGTTGAGAGCACCGCAATATAGCCGAAAACGCCATCCTGGCGAAAGCGGATGGTCAACGTCGGTAGTTGAGCTGGCTGACACAACGCAGGTGTCAATTTCTTTTCTACCATGCACTGTTGCTTCGACAACGACGATCGGCCTAGCGCCACACCCAGAGCTAATTGGATGCCAATGCATGGAAATCATTGAGACCGTCGTGCAGGAGGTGTTGGGATTCCTCAGAATCTCCGCAGCATGGGAGATCGTTACAACTGGAGAGATTCGTGCTTTCGCCAGCGTCGACGGCATCAGGGCGCTCATCTTTCCCATCATCCCACTGCTGCTCATCATCGAACTGGTACTAGGTCTGGTTCGTCGGAATCCGCAGATGAGGGTCTACAAGGTTAACTTCCTGATCTATGTCGTGAATCGCTTTGTGGGCCGATTCATCTCGCTCGGCATAGTCGTCCTTTGCATTACTCTGTTTCAGAAACACGCGCCGTTTCAGACGACCCTGACCTGGTACTGGTTCATCTACGCGTACATCGTCTGGGAGTTTGGACATTTCATCTACCACTTCACGACCCACAAGGTCCGGGTGCTATGGTGCCTCCACTCCACCCACCACGCGCCAGAAGAGATGAATCTCTCTGTGAACTATGCTCATTTTTTCCTCGAAGCGCCTTACGCCGACCTCATACGCACGTCCGTTTGCATACTGATGGGCGTGCAGGTCGAGCTGCTGCTGATCGTTATGTTCATCGACGGCACCTATGGGGCGTTCATCCACGTTGGGGAGAACATGATCCGAGACGCCCGCTTCGGCTTCCTCAAGAAGCTAATGCTGACTCCGTCCCACCACAGGGTCCATCACGCTCGAAACCCCCTCTACATCGACACCAATTTCTGCAACCTGCTGAACGTCTGGGACAGGGTGTTTCGGACCTACCAGGAAGAACAAACAGAAGTGCGCGTTGAATATGGCATCAGCCGGAAAGTAGACTCCGGAAGTTTTTTCGATGTGTATTTCGGGGAATTTGTTTTCCTTGCACAGGACATTTTCATGGCACCACGCATCCGTGACAAACTACTCTACGTCGTAATGCCGCCTGGATGGCATCATTCAGGCCAACACAAAACTGCCTCGACGATCCGAGGTGGTTACATCCAGAAATCAGAGATGCAATAACAGACAGCCATGCACAACTCGTTTAGCCATTTAGGTGGAATCTTAATTCTGATTCTTTGGCCCCCTTTGGGATTCGCAGGCACAGCAGACGCGAACTACAACGAGGCAAAGGTCCCTGGTTATTCTTTACCGAACCCGCTTGTCTTTGAAGACAGGCGCCCGGTCACCACGCCAGAGCAATGGCGCATCCGGCGCACAGAGATCCTCCGACTATTTGAGGATCACGTCTACGGCCGCACCCCGAGCGGGGTAACACCGCTTCGATTTCAGGTCCGCTCCGAAGATAAAAATGCCTTCGGCGGTTCAGCCACGCGCAAGGAAGTCACAGTTTACTTCACCGAAGACGACAACGGACCTCAGATGGATCTCCTCATGTACGTTCCGAAGCGAGGAGCCAGCCCTGCACCGGCGTTTATTGGTTTGAACTTCTACGGCAATCACACCGTACACAACGACGCGGAGATTACTCTCTCCACCCGATGGATGCGCAACAACGATGCTCTGCACGTCACTAACAATCAGGCGACTGAACAATCTCGAGGCGTTCGCGATTCGCGTTGGCCGATCGAGCGAATTATCGATCGCGGCTTCGCCCTCATTACGGCCTACTACGGTGATATTGACCCCGACTACGATGACGGCTGGACGAACGGCGTACACCGTCTCTTCTTCAAGCAGGATCAAACCGGACCGGAACCTGACGAATGGGGGTCGATCGGGGCCTGGTCCTGGGGACTGAGCAGGGCATTGGACTATTTGATCGTTGACGAAGACATAGATCACGAGCGCGTAGCAGTTGTGGGACATTCCCGATTGGGCAAAGCCTCACTTTGGGCGGGTGCTCAGGATGAACGATTTGCTCTTGTGGTTGCGAACAACTCAGGCGCTGGCGGTGCCGCACTATCGCGGCGAAGGTTCGGGGAAACGATCGAAGTACTCAACACTAGATTCCCACACTGGTTCAATGACAACTTCAATCAGTACAACGGCAACGAAGATGCTCAACCATTAGACCAGCATATGCTAATCGCGCTAATGGCTCCCAGACCAATTTACGTAGCCAGTGCGCAAGAAGACCTATGGGCTGATCCAAAAGGAGAGTTTACTTCTGCACTTCATGCCAGCCCCGTCTATCGACTTCTGGGTACCGATGGCCTGGCTGTAGATCAAATGCCGCCAGTCGAACAGCCCGTCACAAGCCGAATCGGTTATCACATTCGCTTGGGCGGCCACAATGTGACTGACTATGATTGGGATCGTTTCATGGACTTTGCGGATAAACACATGCAGCCCAAAGGAGACTGACAATGTCAAAATCAGCTGAACTGTTAACAAGGTACGAAGAACAAGTCGAATCCATCTGGCGCGACATGACACCCAAATCACGGGAACTATGCGATAGCGCGAAACGGTTCACCCCAGGCGGCGCTGTACGTTCGCATAGCACCGGAACCCATCTGCCCTATGGCGACCGCGTCGATGGTTGTCATGTTTACGACGTCGACGGTAACAAGTACATCGACTTGGTTCTCGGCATGGCGTGCATCATGGGTCACAACCATCCGGCGATTGTGGCTGCGATACAGGAACAGATTCCAAAGGGTTTGGTGACATACAAGCCAGATGTTAAGTGGGATTTGTTAGCCGAGAAGATGAACCAACGCGTCCCATCGATCGATAAGGTTTGGCCTGCATTTGGCGGCTCTCAGGCGTTCATGTGGGCTATTCGCGCGGCGCGTGCTCACACGCGTCGGGACAAGATCGTTAAGATCAGAGGTAGCTACCATGGTACCTACGACGATGCGTTCATTAGCCCTCCTCACGGTTCACCTGGTATTCCCAAAGATCGCCTGAATCATCTTCTGTTCGTCGATTGGAACGATAAGGAAGGAACCGAAAAAGTTATTCGTGAAAACAAAGACGACATTGCTGCAGTCCTGACGGAAGGGTTTCACACCGGCGGCGCCCTCGCGCCTCAGGATGGTTATCTTTCTTTCCTGCGAGAGGTCACTGAAAAATATGGCATTGTTCTGATCTTCGATGAAATCGTTAATTTCTGGCTCGATCATGGCGGGACGGGAAAGCTCTATGACGTCGAACCGGACCTGTGCTGCTATGGTAAAGGTATCGGTGGCGGAATCGCGATGGGTTTGGTTGCGGGCAAAGATGCGATCATGAATCTGTTCAATCAGGAAGAAAGCTATCGCATAGCCGCTATTGCAGCCCACCAAGGCGATCCTTTGACTGTGTCCGCCAGCCTCGCCTGCCTTGAGATCATGTCCGAGGACGAGATTAGCCGCATCAACGCGAATGGCGAGTACATGGCAGAAGGTATACGTAACGCTCTAAAAGACGCCGGACTCCGAGGATTCGTATCAGGTTACGGAAATCACCAGGCATTGCATCTGACGGACCAGACAGATGTCGACGATCCGGTTACCTATTTCACCAATACCAATACCCCGGGTCTAAAAGAGGCAATGTCGCTGTTTCGTCGATCCCTGATCAACAAGGGAGTAATGACTCTGGAGAACCTGATGCACGTGCGAGCCTCGATCCCACTGACGAAGGAAGAAATTGATTTCAGTATCGGTGCGATTAAAGAAACCTTCCTCGAGATCCGCCCAATTCTTGCAGAAACGACCCCTCACCTTGTGGTTTGAGCCCAAGCGGCTGGAGTTCATCTGAAACCTGGGGGCCCGGACATGCCTCTACCAGTAAAACGATCAGTGAACATACTAAATTCATTCACGATTCACGACAGCGCTAACTTCAGAGCTGCGACAACATCTCCCGCGCCCGCTTAATTGAATCGATATGCGCAGCCGGATCGGCTAGACCTTGATTCATCGTCACCATCGCGACATGAGTAATACCCATGTCCTGTACTCGCTTTATGTCGTCGACACTTGAGTTAGACGCCATGATGCATTCGATACCGATGCTTTCCGGATCGCGACCGGCTTGCTCTGCGCTGGTTTTCATCTGTGCGATCTGTTGCTCGAGATCTCTGTTTACAAAAGGAAACCATCCATCGGCCAGACGCCCAACTCGTTCTATGACTTGAGGCGCCATACCACCCAACCAAATTGGAATGGCTTTGTTTTCGGGTAGTGGATTAAGACCTGCTGCCGTGATGGTGTGGTGCTTACCCGAATAACTGATGACGTCATCACGCCAAAGTCTGCGTAAAAGGTCGATCTGCTCTTCAGAACGTTGGCCGCGATCACGAAAGTTTTCACCCAGCGCTTCGTACTCGACGTCATTCCACCCCGTACCGACGCCTAAACGCAAACGCCCGTGACTCAACACATCGACACAAGCCGCTTGTTTGGCCACCAGAGCCGTTTGCCGCTGTGGCAGGATAATCACTGCAGTGACAAGCTCTATGGAGGAGGTGAGACCCGCAAGATATGAGAAGAGAACAAAAGGTTCCTGAAACATGCTGTCACTGGTGTAGGGACCTTGCCAATCAGGGCGACTCGCGGTATCCGCCCCCAATACATGATCGTAAGCTAGCAAGTGATCATAGCCTAGTGTTTCTGCTGTGACCGCGTACTCGGCAACGGTGTCAGGGTCTGCGCCAATCTCAGTCTGTGGAAAAACGACTCCGATTTTCATTTGTTCAATCCTTCAAGTAGTGAGTTAGTCCTTAAGACGAGAGAGAATCTCTAGAGACTCCAGCGATTCTTCAGGTGCACTCTCTGACATTTCTTCTATCTCCCTTCCCAGTTCTTTAAACCTATCTCAGCGCGCGTATTCTGTCTCCTCATTGTTATCAGTTCAGCAGACAGTTTGCAGGCACGTCACATTAGTAGCTTTGGGCAGAGCCAAAAGTTCAAGTACGCCGCCAAGGCCACGATCGCAACGCTAAGCTGCGCCTCGGACCTATCGTGATTTACAAAGATCACAGGCTACTCATCCCTGCACTGAGGTGGCCAGAGCGCGTTATACTGCTACCAGCTGGGTTAGCCGGAAGGACGCTTACAAGAATAATTCCCAACACCTAGCGTACTCACAAACCAGAGATGCATATGGCGAGAATTAGATTACTACCCGATGAAGAATTGGATGAAGTTACCCGGACTTCTGTCCACGAGATGGAAGAGAAAGGGTTGGATACCTCCACCGCTAGGGGACTTGCCAACGCGCAAGACTTTTTTAACAGTTACTTCCAATTCTATGGACCAGCTCGTCAGGGTCGATCCGTGTCGGACGAACTTATTGAGTTAGTACGCTTGCGTATCGCGCGCCACAATGACTGCTTTACGTGACTCAACGTTCGGCTCCTGCAGTCTGCAGGTGAACTGACTGAACAAAAAATTTCCAATCTTGATTTAGATAAGTCAATGGACCCATTCAGCGATTCGGAGCGTCTCGCGCTCGAGTATGCTGATCGCCTCGCTGTTGATCACCACAATATGGACGATGGCTTTTTTGATCGACTAAAAGAACACTACAGCGACGAACAGATTTTGGAACTGGGCATGATGATCGGCCAGTTCATTGGCTTTGGACGCTTGTTGATGGTGTTGGACTTAGAGTCCAAGTTCTGCACAACCTAGCTCATTAATATCGCTAAGACGAGCGGCTTGAGCCGATAGAGCAACGACTTGCTTGGCGTGCACAAATACCTCCATCGATCAGACGCTCGGGCAATCTGAGAATTCGACGAAGAACTATTTCGAGAAGGTTTCAGCCAACGCCATCAAACAGTGCCCCAGAAGAACGGCTGTACCTAAACTGAAACGCTTTTACGAAGACACTCCCGATTGCGGTGGCGAAAATCAGCTCATCTGCCACCTACTGAAGCAGCAAAGCCCATGTGATCGCGGCTTTGTAGCCTCAGCGCCTCAGTGCGAGATATGCATCAGGGATGAGCGCGACCTATTCAGTAAGCGTAAAGAAGGCGCATTAAGTCGATTGGGGTATCGACCCCATATCTCAAAAATAGGCGGGTCCGTACCTTAGATAGGGTGAACAGCAAGAGTACAAGCCATGACCCTACCCGCCCTTCGACTCAGCGCAATCATATTGTATGCGCTTGGTGTCGTTCTCTTACTAGCGGCCGAACCAGCGGAAGCCTTTATTAAGAAGTACGACCCATCCAAGACACATTGCGGTGGTAACAATCAGAAGGTCTGCAAAAAGACAGAGCAACTGAGAGGTTGTGACCCTGGTTTTCATCGCACCAGCCCAGTCGGTGGGAAATGCACCCGAGAAAACAAACTCAAACCCATCATCGACAAAGCCAAACCCAAGAAGATGCATGAGCCATCGGAAACCAGCTGTGGAGGTGACAAACAACGAGTCTGCAAGAAAACCGAGCAATTGCGCGGTTGTGATCCTGGCTTTCATCGCACAAGCCCTGTGGGTGGTACTTGTACCACTGAAAACAAGCTCAAGCCGAAAAAGATGTTTGAACCTTCAGCGACCCACTGCGGTGGTGATAATCAGAAGGTATGTAGAAAATCTGAACAGCTGAGAGGTTGTGATCCTGGCTTTCATCGCACGAGCCCTGTAGGCGGCATCTGTACCACTGAAAACAAGCTCAAGCCGAAGAAGATGTTTGAACCCTCAGCGACCCATTGTGGTGGTGATAATCTGAAGGTCTGTAAAAAATCTGAACAGCTGAGAGGTTGTGATCCTGGCTTTCATCGCACCAGTCCTGTCGGCGGTATCTGTACGACCGAAAACAAGCTAAAGCCAAAGCGGTTCTACGAACCCTCAGCGACACACTGTGGCGGCAACAACCAAACAGTGTGTAAGAAAAGTGAGCAACTACGCGGTTGTGATCCTAATTATCATCGCACCCAGCCCGTGGGCGGCACCTGTACCACGGAGAACAAGCTGAAGCTCAAGAAGATGTACGAGCCTTCTGAAACCGACTGTGGCGGGTTGAATCAGCGCGTGTGCAAAAAATCGGAGCAATTGCGTGGATGTGACCCAGACCTGCATAGAACCAGTCCAGTCGGAGGCACCTGCACCGACGATAACAAGTTCATTCCCGACTTCATTGAAAATAAAGGTGAATGGAGTCCGCCAAAGTGGGTGCAAAACTTGTTTAAGAAGAAAAAGAAAGATGGGGCCATCGATATCCTCAAAGCAAACAAAGACAACATCGATGGTATGAAGCAGGTGGTTGGCAATCTGCAACGGAGCCATGGCGCACTTACCAACGCAGACGCGATCCGTTCTCTAACAGCCCAAGATCTAATCGATGCCGGTGCGAGTGACGTTCTGGAAAGTGCTTGCGGAAACAACTTCCTCTGCACAATTACCATCACCGCCGGTGCTGATGCATCCTACGTCGTCGGTGGTTCCGGTTCCGGCGGGATTGCATTTGGTACCGTTCACGAGAAAGGCGACCCCGACGGGAAAGACATTAAGATCACCTATATCTTGACCACCAACGTGACCGGAGGCGCTTCTGCAGGTGCTTCCGGCAACCTAGAAATCGGTTTCTGGAAATCTCGGTTCAACGAGATGGAAGGATTTGCTCACGGTCTGCAAGTTGGCGGCTCAGTTAACGGCGTCGGTGCAGGTGGGTCGGTCTGGTGGAACATCAACTGGTTTTGGGAAAATGACGATTGGAAGTTGTTCGACTGGAAGACTTGGCGCAGCGAAGAATCCAAGGATGAATACGGTGGCATCGTGGTCGGTTACCAGGGTGGTATGGAACTCGAAGTGGAGTACGCGTGGGGCTACACCTGGAACTGGGGTGAGGGTGTAGAGTTTCTAATGAAGAGTCGCACCAAGCGCTGTTTACAATTCGAAAATCCGGATCGTGAAGACAGCCGAGCTGAAATGTGGGGGTGCCACCGAGGCAGCAAGAGCCAGCTGTGGCAGCAGGTTGATGAGTCACTGGTCAACATCAAGGGCTTTTGCCTAACCGCGAACGAGCTGAGAAAGGGCTCCAGGCTATCCGCTCAAGAGTGTGATGGCAGTGCCGAGCAGAAATGGGTCAAAGAAAAGAGGGCCTTCAAAGTTGGCGGCCTCTGCCTCGACGTCCGCAAGTCACACATCGGCGAAGATGGGGGCGATGTGTTGCTGTGGACTTGTCATAACGGTAAGAACCAGCAATGGCGTAAAGATCTACGCTAGCGTCAGCTTCTGCCAAATGCCGTCGGTCATAGACCGGCGGCATTTAATTTTAACCTTTCCCTTGCTCTCCCTTGCTCTCCCTTGCTCTCCCTTGCTCTCCCTTGCTCTCCCTTGCTCTCCCTTGCTCTCCCTTGCTCACCTTGTCGCTCTCAATCGCTCTCTTTTAACACGCCCCTGATATCCTCTTTGCACCCTGCTATTTAGTTTCTAACCGTAATTCACATCCCAGCATGACTTCAATGGCACACTCGTCGATATACTGGTTAGTCGTGGTTGCGCCTAAGAAGTTAGGCTAGATTTCTTGAGAGCTTTGAGTATGGCGAAGGCACGGGACTAGGATACCCGTGACATATAGAGAAACTAATAGACCTGGAATCGCTCGCGCCACCTGCCAATGCCAAGGTGTACTCGTGTCTACAATACTGGAATAGGCTTGCGCCATCGCTAAGAGCCAAAGCACTAATATCGCGCCGACAGCGGCCACGATCTTGAGTGCATGTGTATTAATCTGGTTCGATTGACTCATGGAGTGTTACGAGTTTGGAATCAACAATCTGGCGGTCAACCCCTGCCGTGGATCCGTCTGTAAACTGAAGATCCAATCTTGCTCGTCTGCTTGAGCTTGCACAATAGCTAAACCCAACCCGCTTCCTGTTGAGTGTTCACCCTTGTATCGCAATTTTGTAGCCTGGTCGGCTTCTTCAGCAGTCATGCCCCGACCGTTATCAGTCACATCGATACAAAGACCATCTTCTTGCTTGATTGCTCTCAATCGAATCGACTTGCCGTCACTGTGAGCAATCGCATTGGATACTAAATTGGACACGGCACGCGTAAGTGCCAGCGGTTGCACCCTGATTACTTCGTCGCTGGCGTCGGCACCAATCGTCATGCCACTTTGCGCTGCTTCTTCTTGAAAGAGCGCCGTAACGGTGTTCAAGATGACATTTACACCAACCGCTTCGCGCGCAAGCTCATCCTGGTCAAGTTCGCGATGATCGTCTTCGGATTCAAGTGCGTCATCAATCGCTTTGTTACCTTCATCGAGGAATGTGCCCGTGAGTTGGTCGAGGTAATCAACCGCATCGCGAAGGCGTTGCATATCGCGCCCCTCTGCCTCAGCAGAACGTCGTTCTATGACTTGCCTTAGCGCGGTGATCGGTTGTTTTAGGTCATGTGATGCGCTGGCTAGCTGACGTGATCGTTCAGAGGCGACCGCACGAGCCCGTTCAAAGTTGCGTTCCGAACGCTCCAAGGCGAGCGCGGCTTCTGCCGCCTGACGCGCTGCATCAGCAGCCTCCTGTTCGGCTTCGATACGAGCACGGATATGCACAAGCACCGAGATACACACGAAAACCAAGAGATGCAGCAAGTGCATCGAGAAAATTACACGATTTAGGAGTTCCAACATCTCAATTGAAAATCCTGGGCCTGCGAAATGGATTACATACCCTCCAGCGCCTACAAGCGCTGTTGTTAGAGGCCAAATAATGGTGATCCGGTGCTGCCTTGTCGAAAATTCCGTCCATGTGATTGGCGGGAAGATCTGTGCCGTAAACATTAGCAACATACCGGTATTAAGCGTGCTATAGAGCGGCACTAACAAGCTTGGGGTCGCTTCCACGAAAAGAAAATACGTGGGAATGAGTATTGCCATCAGTACCGCAAAGGAGAGATTCAACCAGCGTGTATGAGCCAACCAATGACCATCTTCAATGCGGAATGCCACATGCCAGAAACCAAACGCTGCCGTCATTGCACCAGCGATCAACGGGCCGTCAGTCCTATACCAAGGGTCATTGAATAGATGCGCAAGCGTCCCATCGATTGATGCCACAAGCGTTATGGCCAGAAATCCATAAACCGAATAGGTGAGCCAATGTAACTCACGGCTAACAATCATACCGACGCTGAAAAACACCACTGTCGCGAGAGTCAACGTGTAGAAAACAACGTCTCCCGTCGAAATCACAGTCGCAGACTCGCTTGCCAGTGCTGGGACCGCGCCAAGAGCGAAAACAAGGCTCGTTACCAAACGGATAAACACAGAAATTTTCGAACGATTCCGACGCGCTATGACGTTTTTGCAGTTAACATTAAGCATGTTAACCAGAGACTGAGCGGTAATTGAACGTGTATAGCGTAGTCATTGCGGACGACCATCAAATCGTCCGCGATGGACTAGTCGACATGCTAGAGAGTGCAACTGGGCAGCTAGACGTAGTCTTTGACATACAAGCCCACGCGACGAATGGCTTAGAAACTTTAACTTGTGTGCGTGAACATCGACCGGATCTGCTCTTTCTGGACATCTCGATGCCGCTGGCTACAGGTGCTGAAATCATAACCGATATCAATCGTTGGAGCCCTGACACTAAAACACTGGTCTTTACCGGCGTGGTCGCACCTGGCGTGCTCGCAAACATGGTTGAATCCGGCGTACATGCGATCTTCAGCAAAGGGGATGCACCATCGAGTATTGCAGAAGTACTGCCTATCATTTTGGAGGGTGGCCACCATGTGGCACCTAGTCTTTTGGCGCTGATCGAGAAAGGCCACCAAGCTGAGAGTTTGACCGACAGAGAGCGCCAAACCTTAAACATGATCATCTCCGGCAAGTCGAATAAGGAAATTGCTCGAGCCATGCATATCAGCGCAAAAACGGTCGAAAAGCATCGCACTAGCCTCATGCAAAAACTGGAGGTTCATTCTCTGGCGGAATTGATGGCCCGCGCGCTGAAAGATGGCTTGATCGACCCGCACGGTAGTTAGAGCGCCTTTCTAAATCTATCGGGTTTGCCACGATTAAATGGTGGATGCCCGAAGGCGTTACGCGCTCTTTCACGTGCTGGCACATATCCCACCAATCGTCGCATTGTGACCATGGCACCCGCGCGACACTGGTCGCATTGCGGTTGAGTCTTGTCATAAGGTATACGCCTAATCGATAGATCATCCTTAGGCACCACCATCCATAGGACACCCGGTCTGGTAAACGTAATCCCAATTGGGAATGCATCCGGGACCCGATGTCGCTGTAGAAAGTAGCTCTTGCCATCGGTCTTAACAACGGCATCTGAACTCGAGTGTACATCCGCGTTCATCAAAACTAGCCGCTCTGTACTGAAATCCACGCCCCAATGCTCGTTCGACAAGTCGAGATACTTAAGTTCCACTTCGTCGCGAACGACAAACAACGTGCGACCTTTGTAGCGCAATTCTTTTGGATGAGCTGGCGGCGGCACATCGACTTCTGGCTCCAATACGCGCCAACCACTGTCCATCTGTGCCACGCCTATGCGACCGATAAAGGGCTGGACCCCAGTCGGTCCAACGCCCGTAATATATTCACCTGTTAACTCAAGTGCTCGGCCCTCATCCGCTTTACGCCATTGCGGTCGAAACAAGCCCTCAAACCACCAGCCTTCATGCAATACAGTTAGTTTGTCCGATGCCTTGTTAGGGTCTGCAAGATACAAACCGCCGGAGCAAGGGTGCGTGTACAAGCTGATGGTATCGACTGCCTCATCGAGAACCTGATGTAAAAAGCGCAATTTGCCGGGTTCATCCAGGACACACCCGCTCGGTGCTTTCAGCATTGATGTATTTGCCTCTCCACCGCCATGTACGTGGCTACACGCTGTGCATGCCAACATCAAAAAGGTGTGAACGAAAATATCGCGAATGATCCGCATAGGGAGACCAACCAACCTAATGAGTACACCTACTATGAGCTTAAGGACCAAGGCGCACGATGGGGTGTTCACCCCATATTCCAATGACCGCCGCCTGACTATTCTGAGCACACTTTCAACAACGCGTGTTTCAAGAAGTGAGTAACCTATGCGCTCCACAATCCTTATATGCCTATTTTCACTCTCTACTGCTTCGGTAAATGCTGCTCAAGGTATTCCCCAGATACCAGAGATCCCTGCATTCCTGCCTATGGCACACTCTGTGCCCGCGGGTGAACCATCGCCGATTGATGGCGAATGGGTGATCAGTTCGATTAGTAAACGGATCAGAATTCAGGGGGGACGGGCCTTTGCCCTCGATCCATGGCTCCACATGTTCGTGCTGAGGGTCAAACCGCTAATGGTGGTCATCAACAATATCTCCACCACTGACGGACAAAACTATGCCGGTAAAGACCTGCCTCTGATGGGTGCGTGGAATGCGACCCTAGATCGCGACGGCAATCTAAGCGCGTCTGTGCAGACTGCATTTGGCCCGATTAAATACGCCTTAATGTTGGTGCGCGTCGACGATCGAGAGCTCTTCGAGCTGGCTAAGTCCGGACAGTTCGGCAATGGCAATGCAAACTCGAGCGAAGATGAGTACTCATACGAGGATGAATATGAATACGATGATGAGGAGGAGTGGTAGGCGGTGTTCCTCTGTGCCTGCGCCTGGTGGCGAAAGATCAACCTGCAACGTTATTGGATCGTTTACCAACTCGCCTGCCACCCGCACAAGATCACTCGTGGTTCTGCCGCTGAGGACTTCCCTAGCACCCGCAGTATCCAACGCTCCCCATAGGATATTTACTCCTTCTCTCATGTGTGTTGGGCGTGTATTCAGTTGGGTTGCGGCCACAATTCCAGAAGCCGAGGTCAGACTCAACGAACACTCCCCATCGCGGCTCCTGCCTATTTTTCCGCGTCTGAGTTCTGCTTGCGCCAGTAGTCTGCGGTACGCGCGTCGGGATGCACCACCACCCCATCGTGCAGTGTATCGATAGGATCAAGACCGTCGACGCCATTGCCAAATGGATAGTAGCCAAGCAGGCGCTGTAACTTGTGTGGTAGCTTGCGGGCGATATCTCGCGGCACTGAAACCAATTGCAGGTCTGACGGTCGCATGTAACTCACCAGGTGACTGATGAAGAAACCCATGCGTTCTTCATCGGCAGCTCTGTTTGTTCCACCCCCATGCCAGAGACTGCCTTCCCAAAAGAGAGCACTTCCAGAGGGCATCTCAACCTGGATCGATTCAACATCCTGCTCAATCGCTCGGGTCCATTGATGACTGAAAGGCACCACGTGAGTTGCACCGTTTTCTTTTGTGAAGTCATCAAACGCAAACAAAACGTTACACAAAAACGGTGGATGTGGCCTGGGTATCGGCCACAGCCCATCGTCCTGATGTAAATCCTGCCTGGTCTCACCTGGCAAGGTGTTGAACATCGTCGTGATATTGACCTGACTATACTTGCCGATGACCCCGTCGATGATGGCGCGCAGCCTTGAGTCCAGGAATATGAAGTCGGCAGCACGGGTCTTGGCAAGGAGATTGTGGGAGCGCCAGGTTCTGCCGGTCTTCGTGCCTATTGCACGCATTTGGGTAATCGGTACCTCGGTCTCGAAAGCTGCACGGGTAGCCGCAATTTCCGTATCTTTAAGAAAATGCTCCACGACCGCGTAACCACGAGACTGAATCTCTGTGACAATAGAACCGATATCCAACCCGTTTATGACCACCCCTGATTGATCTACGGGACTATAAGGATGGTTCATCGTCCCCCCTTATCGTGCGATTGAAGCCTGAAGTATATCGACATCTCAGGCAGCGGACATATGGGAATTGAGCACCCGCCTGAACGAGTTCACCTCATACAGTTCAAAGTGTCAGAGATCCTTGGGTCGGGTATGTAGATTAGGGAGGGAGCGATCAAACTGTTGTGCACAGGGCATATGGCGCGCTTGTGCTTGGCGCCTTTATTGGTAAGTCTTTGAAAGATATGGCTCCGCCTCCTGGGCTTAACAGCCAACCGCGTTGCAGCGACCCGCTGACTAACGGGCGGGATCGACATGCTGCAAATGCCCATGCTACAGGCTATCAGTTTCTCCTCCGTACCACGCTTTTTCAGAAAAAGGCTCTAAGACACCCAATTTTTCCCCTCGGGGTACGCCCTTCTTGACCTGTTGTATTTTCGTTAACAAGCTCTACAACGACTCTCGCCACCCGCAGATCGGCTTAACCAATGTGTTGCACTATCGGTAGAGTCCGCAGCCTATTGGAGACATTTTGACGTAGCGCCATTGATAGCCCCGGTTTCAAGACTATTTAGCCGCTGCAGTTGCAGCGCTATCGAGAGCTTCCCACTGCGTCTCGCTGAGATCGATTTGATCCAACAGTTTCCGCACTCCGGTTGTCGACCGAGACCGATGCTGAATACCCAGATAGGTGGCGACCCGCATCCCCCGATCTTTGATTGATGCGAGCAATTTGGGTTGCTCAGCGGCCAAGGTCGCGTACGCTTCATCACGCAAAGAAGGACTGGTTTGGTTGGCAAGCCAACGCTCCATTGCTCCATCCTCCGCTCGCTGCCAGCGCCGAAGTACCTTGCGAAGGGTACGCATACGTATCTCTTGATCGGTGATTTCACCAATTAGTAACGCCGCTGATTCTGGTGTGTGTTCCATGGCGCGATCGATAAGTGATGACAGTGGTTTATCACGCAGTGAGAGCTTAAGGCTAAGCACCTGACTTAGTGCGCCTTCCGGATCTGTGTTGTAGCGCTGAAACGCCAAGCGGGTATAAATCCCAGCGGCGTATGGAGTATCGGAGAGCGCTTGCGCCAGAGTCTCGAGCCGATCCGGATCATTCAATTCGATCTGGGCAGCAACCGCACTGGTCCAACCTCCGCGGAGATCCTCTGGTAGAGTCTCCGCAAATTCCAGTGCTGCATTCAAGTCATGTTTGGCCCAACTGCTTGCGATGTTCATCAATGGATCATGAGAAGAACTTCGCGCTTCCGGTGTGCGCTCAATTAACCAGCGGGCTGCAGAAACCGGATCATCGTTGGCCCAGACTCGCGCGACCTCAGCGAAGAAACGTCCGCGAGTTTCAGCCTCTGCGACGGCGAGCTGCGGTTCAGTTGTTGCCAGCTGCCGCAATGCCGATCGTACAATGCGAGGTTTGTTACTGGCCGATTGATCGTCTACAAGTGTCAGTGCGGCCCTTGGATCAACCCGGGCAAGCCCCTCAAGCGCTGACTGCGCCGCCATACTCCGCTGTGGCTCACTCAGGGTGCTAGACCAAGCCAGCAGCCGACGGGGCACTTTGTTGGCAAGCTCTATGGAATCCCACTCCACAAAACGAAGCTGTTCGTTTTTCGTAAGCTCTGTGAGCGACAGGAAGAATTCGGGCATCTTTTCCACGTCGAGCGCGTAGGCGATATTACCCATGAGCGCTGGACGCATATCTGATGGAGGCATAGCCAAGATGTGCGGAAGCGTCGCCTCTGGGTTCGAGTTGGCAAGCGCCTGAAAAACCTCTCGGTAAAGTAGAGGATGAGATTCACGCCATCCTGCTGGTAAGTTGTTGACCAAGTCGACGCCTTCGCTCTCGATCCAGAAGCCTAGGAACTGACGCAGCACGGCCCGTTTATGTCGCGATATGGTTTCAACAATCAGTTCGGCGGTGGCAATTGGATCAATTAAGACCAGGTCTTCGAATTCGCGTTGAAGTTGAGATCTACCAGCCGGGCTAATTCGCCCCGCGTTTTCCAAACTGCCGAGTAGGTGTTGTAACTCCCCTAGCTGACGCTCTTGGTTGTCCTGTCGCGTCTGATTCATTGAGCCCATCTGGCCTTTAGGGCTCGTTGAATCAGCCGAGTTCGTTCCATTCTGGGATTGCGCAGTTAAGCTTGTGGACGGCTCAAGTAACACAACTGCTGTGAGCAACGCGCCACACAATGCTCCAAGTAGTGCGCCCAAAAACACCTTCCCCATGCCCGCCTCCTTCAGCACCAATCTGGTTAGTCGGTGATCCTGAGAATCTGATTATCCAGGCTCGCCAACGGATCAGAGAATTGATGTTAGGCATCCTATGGCAGTTCGCCAATTCTTTCCCGCTGAAATCCCCTCGTCGTACCACAGGTTCACCCTTGGTCTCGCAGCCAAGTCATCCCGGGATAGACAACATCACTGTCTTCGTACGCATAGCACACGAAGACATACGGTTGACGATCTGTATAGGCCGAGGACAGTTTTTCCAATGAACCTCCCAAACCTTCGCATGAGTCACTCTGCACTTTGGACAACATCCCCCTTAAGCGGTTGAGACAACCGAGATTGCTCTAGACGGGTAACAATTCTTTGGAAATAGGTATCCAAGCTCATTCCTAAGATCGTTGCTTCACGCTCCACCCCAACGCAATGACGACGGCCTACTAGCTGCCGACGAACACCATCCAGTTCCATGATGCGATTTGGCAGGCATGGGCGTGGTTCACGGTATCGGTTACGGGCTGTCCGGGCTCTTCGCATTACAGATTCCAGACGATGCAAAGGTTAGCTTTTTGGGGCGGTGCTGGTGGCTCTACGATCATGCTCGATCACACTAACCACGTCTGTATGTCGTATGTCATGAATCAGATGGACATGGATATGCTGGGTGATGAGCGCAGTGCGAGTCTCACAAAGCGGTTCTATGAGGGTTTAGGCTAGAGGAGGCTGGACGCCGAGCCCCAGTTTAGAGCCGCTTCACCGCTGAAGCGGAATCCAGGTTGTTTGAACTCTATAGCTATCCCATTGATGCAATCGGTGGTTGCAAGCGACATTGTCTAATTGTTTGCTGATCTGCGTACGAGATATTTAACCCGATTTTAATAGGGACGCTTTTTAAAATATTGATCCCTAGTTGTATTGGGCGTTCAGCTGGATTCTAACCGAAATATTTTCATGACAGTCTCAAGAAACGATGAGCATTGTCATAGAACATCGCCTTAAACTGGCTTTCGTCTATAACGCCCTCCTCTACTGCCCTTTCAAAGCTACGAGCAGAATCACAAAGATATGCATTGGCCCCTTTGTCTTTGGAAATCATATACCAATCGCTACCGTACGATATTTTGTCAAAAATGCTCACGCCGTAACTACGTTTAAAGCGCAGCAGATCGCTCCTCAACGTGTCGTAACTAGCGTACTCATGGTAGCCGAAATCTGCGTGGACATGCTCATACTGGTTCATCAAATTTAGGAACCCGTCTCGCCACTCTTCGCCAACGTTATCGCCAGGATCACCCATGTGACCAAAGTTCACTCGCATATCGGGACGACTCTCTAACACTTCATTCCAATACCGTGCTCCCGCCAGCGCCTCAGCGCCCGGCTCCGCCCCCTTTGAATAAGTTGTATGTGAAGTTACATACGCATCGTGAGAAGAAACGATCTCAAAAAGACGCTCCATACCTTCTTTAATAATGGAGGTGCTAACGCCCTTAGAATCACATTGACGATCCGTAATGCCTCGTCGAATATCCCCTGTCACAGAATAGCCAACACTAGGGTAAAGCTTGACACCTTTGAATACCCCTCTGGCCAAAGTTGCGTCAACTAGGTGCGCATAGTCTTGAAAGTGGTAGATCTTCCAGGGGTTAACGCCCAGGACCGGTATTGCATATCCTTGTGTATGCTCATACAACTTCTCATTAACCCTGATTTGATCTTCTATTATTGCAGTCATCGCTTAAAAAAAAGTCAAAATCGCACCCTATGTTGAGAACATGTCGCACACCGTACCCATCGATCGGCCTGAGGCTATAGCGATCATAGTAGGCTTGGATGTTTGTGCTTCGCCTGACAAGGGCACGCCCGACAAATGCAAGAACTCTAGATAGAAAGCCTGGATCGCGTGGACACACGCCGTTAAACTGAAAGCTCCTTACATCCGCTTGTTGTTCGTAAACGCTATATCCCGCGACTGCATTCAAGACAGTTTTTGGATCAAACTGAACGTTACTGCTTCTACTAAACAGTCGTTTTTCGGAATCCTGAAAGCCCCCACCTAATTCCGCAGCAGCGCTGTTCAGCGTGGTTTCAAATGTGGTGTTTATAGGCGTTCCCAGGACCTTGGTCGACTGGTTGGCATCTTCCGCACTTACGAACTCAAAGAACTCTCGTGATACTTGAGTATATTCATCTATGGGAGAACAACTCTCAGAACCGTTGAGCCATGCAAGCTCGTTAATTGCTCTTATCTCACGGTTGCGTCGATTAAGACCAAGTATGGCATTCCCAACGCGAGCCAAGAGCCTTCGCGTATGCTTGAACCGATCGCCGACAAAATCGTTAGTCGCGGGCCCTAGGACATATTCAACGGCCAATAGATCCGTGGCGTTAAAAAAATGCGCATGCATATCAATGACAGGATTATGAAGCTGGTTAAAGACATAATTAGCGCAGTTGGATTCGCGACCAGCTAAATGCTTGCAGGAAGGCATTGCAGACAATATAGCTGCTGTTGCCAAAGTTTTGATGGTATTGCGGCGAGTTATATCTTCCATGATCTAATCCATTTCTGCGTGTCCAGTATCATTCGGTAGGCCAAAATTCCACATCGGTCCACCTCTAGATTCGTATGTTACAACACTCAGGTTCAGCGTTCTCGTGGGTTCTAATCTAGCAAGTTGGCTCGCCTCTAGATTTGTAACAAGGTCGTCTCAACACCTCTTAGCCAGGCCGATAATAACCTTGAGGTTTGGAATCATTTGGCTCGCGGAGCCGTTCGCAAAATTATTGCTACGTACTGCCATTTATTGGAGGTTAGAGCGCTATAACTACTTCACACTCACGTATCGGCAATTTCCAAGTTCCGCCACCTTTTTGCCAGAAGTCTTCGAATGTTATACGCTACGAACCAGCACTAGCGTCTGGTTGGGATGAAGGGGGTCAGGTGCTTAGCAGAGTTTTTGCATTTCTAGTACTCGTTGTACCGGTCTGTCTAATGGCAAATTCAAAGAGCCCGGCAACATCGAATGCAGCCCCAGAGATCGAGCTTACTGCTCAACTGTTTTCATCAGCTAAACCACTCCCACCCCTGGTATCAGCAATTTCTGCTGAAGGATACGAAGCGCGCTTGGATCAAGCAGCCCTGGAAACTTGTTTTGGCGCTTCATCTCCCCGAGTTCTAGGAATCGTGGTATTCAAGTTGCTATAGAAAATGATAGAGACAATACGATATTAGTTCCCCTTCCAAGTTGGTCTGAGGTTGGAATGAGCGGCAACGATCGACAGGGGAATGTTGAGTTAACAATTTCTGCAGCTGAGGTCGCTCAGCCGCCGAGGTACCTAAGGGAGTCGAAGAAACTCATTCGAGATAAAGAAACGGAAATCAAGGAAATCGCCAGAATTGCTGCAAGGAGGATTCTAGGCGAGTGACAGTAAACCATGAGAGGACGAAACAATGCTTAAGAAAATAGTTGGGATTACCGTAGTGGTGATAGGGGTAGTTTCAGCGCTTTATTACGTCGGAGTAAACGCTGATTCTTCCATTTCACAACGAACGGTGGATATATCCGATCCGTACACTGTCTCGGCGGAGTCGGAAGGCGATGACGGCGGGGATACAGATGGTCACGAAGGCGAAGGTGGAGGTGGCGAGCCGGCACGTTGAGAGCGTCAAAAAAGGAGTGGGTAGCTAAGATGAAGCCAAACACGATGCCACCGCTTTCATTCTTTGCAGGGCTCGCACTGACTGTTTTCGCTACTCACGCGAACCCGAATCCCGAACTCCGCTTCGAGCTTGATCCGGGTGGTCACTCAGGCTTAATCACCGGTCTTCACTTTGAAGATAGCGGCACTCGGATTTACTCTGCCTCACTCGATCGCACAATTCGGGTCTGGGATCTTAGTTCAGGAAGGACCGAGGACATCGTTCGACCTTTTATCGGTGCAAACGGCCAAGGTGCGATCAACTCGTTCGACGTTTTGAACCAGCAAAAATTAGTGGCAATCCCTGGGTACGCGGATACCACCGGCTATCAGTTACGAATATTTGACATCGCAAATAGAGTCTTCAAAACCAGTCTATTCACGGATCGTGAGCGGCAGGAAGGCTCTCAAATTCGTGCAGCGCGAATCTCCGCGGATGGAACTCATATAGCAGCAGGTGATCGCAGCGGTAATTTTGTTGTGTGGGATGCTGAGTCATATCAGGAGCTACTCCGGAAAGACATAAATGACACCGTGCATGATGTTGAGTTTGCCAACCGTGGATCAACGGCACTTGTGGTTTCCAGCAAAACGCTTTTTGAATTTGACTTATCGAGACCCCAGGAGGCGCCGAAGCTCTTGAACTTCGAAGCTCGAATTCGTGACCTAGTCGTAGGCAAGAAATTCTTTGCATTCGGAGATCAAGACGGTTGTATTTACCTAGGAACGACACGCCCACTCGCCATTGCCGCAAAGCTCGGTTGCCAAAAACTCCCAATCGGGAGTCTCGCACTATCCCCGGATCAGAAGATGCTCGTCGCAACCTGCGGTTCCGGACGTTGCAGAGGGCATCCCCAAGTGGTTTGGAGTTTAGAAGCGCATCAAGAGTTGAAGGAACTTTGGGGGTTTGACAATGCCGTCGACGCTTCAGTATTTAGCAGTGATGGACGCTTGTTTGCTGCAGCAGGCGGGCTTGGTAGGGAAATTCGTATTTGGAGAACGGATACCTGGGAGCCCATCCAGACGCTCTCGGGAATCGGAAGAAGATTCTCCGGTCTCGCTGTTTCGTTGGACGGTCGAACGATCGCGTTCGGAAGTGAGGACCCGTGTCCGGAAATGAGAAATTGCCCAAATGGACCAGACGCAATTCTCACGCACAAGATAGAGCTACCTTCCCAGAACAGAATGAGTGCTGTCCCTTCAACCATCAACCTCGATGACGCCGATTACCTGGAAAACTTCACAGGCACGGTTCACAAAGTGGGATCGATAACCGCAATTGCGACAGACGAGATCGAGAAGGAGCTATTTAACGTTCTCCAAATCTCCCTTGACGGCGAAGTCAAGAACCGCATCGAACGGAAAGGTCAATCGGATGGGCGCCAACATATTTCATTCTCCATCTCCCCAGATGGTCAGAGTGTCGTGAGCGGCGGAAACAATGGCTACCTGGCTATGTACGACACGTTAAGTGGTCAAACATTTGAGTTCGAAAGGCGCCACAAAGGCATCGTTTCTGCCGTCGCAATTGACAAATCCGGAAAGCTTCTCGTGAGCGGTAGTGGTGATCGAACGATGCGACTCTGGAGCTTGAAAACCAAGAAACTTATCGCCTCTTTCTTCTACGAGGACCCAGAGCGTTGGGCAATTTGGACACCAGACGGGTATTTCGACGCGTCACACAGTCTTTCAAAGGTTATTGGTTGGCACCGAAACCGCGGTGAACAAGAACTCGCAGATTACATAACGGGCCAGCAAGTCTTCCGACGATTTCAAAACGCCGAATTGGTTCGAGATCGAATAGTCAATCTCGACGGTTCACCGACGAATAGCATGGAAGCACTCGCGTCCGTTTTTGATTCACCCCCCCCAAGAATCCGAGACGTCGAAATAGAGAGAAGGGTATTGGGTCGCAACGCGAATCTTCGATTTCATCTGGATCATCATCAAGATTCAACTGTTGATGTCTATGTAGACCAACACAGAGTAGAAACGTTAGAAGGACAACCGTTTCATTTGTTGGGAATACCTGTAAGAAAAGGAACCAATCAGGTACTCATCGTTGCGAGAAACGAGTTTGGCTCCCATGACAAAGAAGTACTGTTCGAGAGTCAGATAAAGGGAAATTTGGACAAGAAAAAAACGTTGTACGTCGTCGGTATTGGCGTAAACCTATACCCACAAGTCCCCCCAGAGCTATGCCCCAAGCAAGACTGTAATCTTGACTTTGCGGTCCGGGACGCGGCTTATTTTGTTAACAACGTAGCCGCCGCTGGCCGGGCAGACGGGCGCTTTAGTACAGTGATTCCTACGCTCGCAGTAAATACTCAAGTTTTGGAAAACAATTCATACCCGGTCCCTCAGGGAGCTGATGTTGTGGAAGCAAACAAGTCAAACATCGTAGACATTATGGATAGTTTAGTTCGGGCGCAGGATCAGGATACCACCATAGTTTTTTTATCTGGTCACGGAGCCGCAATAGAACCCTATGTTAGTGATGGTGGTTATCGAGCCAAACAAGTTAAGGAACAATACTATTTTCTGAGTACGAACGCGGAACCAAATCGGTTCGGCGCGGGTTGGAAGACTGACACTGTTTACCCGTGGAATGAGTTTCTTGCAGCACTCACGAAGGAAGGCGTAGAAGGGAACCTATTAGTATTCATTGATACTTGCCACGCAGGCGCGTTTAGACACCAACAAAGTATCACTGAAATCATCGATAGGGGTATCCAAGTTTTCGCCGCAGTGGGCAAACAGAGCAATGCGTTCGAGTCAACAATGGAAAACGACGATGGTCACGGTTTGTTCACATCCGTCTTACTCGAAGGTGTAAACGGCAATGCTGACGGATACGTGGGAAACAAGGGCAAAGATGGGGTAACGGATTTGAATGAATTAGATAACTATCTATTTTTAGAAGTGAGCACTCGTAGCAAGTCTCGCATGGTGCCACAAAACGAACTCGATCCTAGCCATAGACTAATACCTTTCATCCAACACAGAAAAGCGGAGCTCGACCATTGAGAATCGTAACGTTTGTCCTTGTTTTTTTTCTCGGTACGTTTTTCTTAGGTCGAGGAGAAGCACTCGACGAGTGCTCCGGTCCAAGACCACCTGACAACGAAGGCGTAAAGATTGTTGGAGGTAGTCCAGCGAGCATCTCAAACTGGCCCGGATTGGCTTTAATGAGAGTGACTAACGACGTGGGAGACAGCGTGTATTTCTGTGGTGGTGCTCTTGTGCACCCTTCCTGGGTCCTTACGGCGGCACATTGCGTCACTAATGATAGATTCTCAAACAAAGATGAGTTCAACACTTATTTTCAACCCGAAAACGATAAACTCGTTAGCTCTATGGAAGCCTTTGGATTTGATGAACTCGGATTCAAAGGTAAGGCACACATGGAAATCGTTCTCGGGACCGAAGATCTCGAAGAGGTCGAACAGGATCAAACTATTTCGGCAACAGAAGCTATTCCACATCATGAGTACTTAAACGTCGCACAGGGTGCAGATATTGCTTTGATACGCCTCGCGCATGCGGCAAACGACACGACGACGAGCACGGTGGTCGTTGACGACGAATCACTCCTACGTGGCCCGTATATGGTAGCGGGTGCTGGGTTGACACAGGAAGATGCCGTCTCGGTAATTCAAAAAGCAGACAACGGCCTCAGGTTCTTGTCAGGGTCAAGTGTCTTACTAGAGGCTTTTGTGCCTCATGTCGATGCAGATGATTGTGCAAAAAGTTATCCGAACGTAATCGACGGATCCTCTCAAATTTGTGCGGGCTACGAGTCTGGAAACATTGATTCATGCCAAGGTGATAGCGGTGGTCCGCTCATGGCTTTCGATTCCGAAGGCTGTCCCATTCATGTCGGTATAGTGAGTTGGGGGCATGGCTGTGCACAAGCAGGAAAATATGGCGTTTACACCCGCATCTCCAAATATCACGAGTGGATTGAAAGAACGATAGCAAACTCCAAAGCAGAGTAGCTTAACTCTGTGCGGATTCGCTTGTTGGCTATCGCGGGCATGGTCCCAGCTGTAGCTACCTTGGTAATTTTTCATCAATGGTATCGCCAGGATTTACACGATATTTCACCGTGGAAAGGTGGTGGCATGGGAATGTTTTCCAGCGTGGACAGCCCCGTTTCAAGGTCTGTGAGCGTATTCGGAGTTGCGCTTGACGGGGTTGAACACCAGATTAAGCATATTCGTCCGGACCAATTGAGAATCGTCGAGGAACTCCGAGCCGAGCCGACCATAGCTAAACTACAGAAGCTCGGCTGCTCTATTTTAACAACAGATTGGTGGCTAAACCTAGACTCGGCTTCTCCGACTCCGGCCAGCCGACTTCAACCTTTTCAGACCGGCGACAGTACGCGAGTAAAACTGCAAACCGTGGAACTCAAGGTCTACAAGCTTATTTATCAGCCAAAACGCCGAGCAGTCAATTCCGCACTTATTAAACACGCTCGGGTCAGCGATTGCTCAATTTAAAGCGATCTCAACTAGATCGAACAATCCTGGCCTTGACGCTCCTACTGGTGCTTATTTATGGTCCATCCAGCTGGTACGTGTCGCTGCCAATCCAAGCCTGTTTAGTTTGGATAGTCGTGCACCCACAAAGTCTAACGTCCCCACAAATGTGGCTTCTCGTATCTTCAATACTCACTGGAGGGTTGCTATCTAACTGGCTATTCGCAGATAACCATCAGTATTTGATTGTGTATTGGTGTTGGTCGATCGCCATCGCGCTTGCGCTATCTGGTCATAGCGGCCCATCTAGTTGGTTATTGGACAAACAAGCCAGAGCGCTGTTGGCTATAACAATGTTCGGCTCCGTCATCCAAAAGTCTGCCTCCACAGATTACTTAAGTGGCGACTTTTTTGAATTTACGCTTCTAACCGATCATCGGTTTGCATTCCTATCGTCTATGTTAGGCGTCACCGACTTCGAGCTGAGGACTGTTTGGCAGGGCGTTGAAGAGCTGCAGCAGGGGGTCTTTGATCCTAAAGAAATTTCTCTTCCCGCCAATGCAAACGTACGAACTGCCGCCCTAGTTATCACGTACTGGAACCTGGTGATACAAACACTCATCGGAGCACTAGCGCTGTTCGCTATCAGGAGAATGCTTCTCAAAAGTCTGTCGGCTCTTTTGCTTTTGTTTGTCGCCACAACTTATTTTTTTGCACCCGTGTTCGGTTTTGGATGGCTTCTGTGTGTTTGGGGGCTTTCCATTCACAACCCTGGTGGAAAACACCGGCCACTATTTCTGGCTCTAATCGGTTTGTTGTTATTATATCAGATCCCATTCCGCGAGCTCTTTCCCGGGTAGGTCGGCGCGGCTTTAGTATCAGGCAACCTCTATATGGCCAGCAGTCAAGGTTTGCTAGCAATTGGACTGGTTGGACTTGGATTGGCTAGACGTTGACATTAGTTCGATTCAAGGAATTGAAGAAGCCCGCTTTATGCGGGCTTTTTTGTGGGCATCCCAATGGTTAGCGCAGAGATTAAAGCTGTATTAGAGTCGCACGCATGGGACCACGTAAGCATATCCAAGTTTGACCACGCCCGACAAACCTGTCCTTGTGGTGTTCACACTAATGATTGTCGTTATCTCTTTTCTTATGTGGTGGTTTAGACCGGGGAACGAGCCCGTTTATTGCACGTTAACTTATGTCTTCGAAAAGGATGGTGATAGATGCTACAAATACCCCGATGGCTGTAGAGAGCCAGAAGACAGAAAAGAAGTAATGTGTGAGGGCATACGTGAGGGCTCACGTATCGTTAAACCTTCTCCACAAGTTAAGGCTAACAAGTGTAGAAATGGTCATCCTGATGCAATTCAAAACGAGTACATCGTCAGAATCAAAAGCGAAATTTTCACAGGGCTACCTGAAGCGAGTAACATTCGAAAGGTCGCTTATGACCTATTAGAAAATGCAAAAAAAGCAACTTTTGCATCAAGCTTCGAGCCCGACAGCGAGATCTATGGCGATATTCAGGCTGATGATTTTGACTGTATCCAAAACGTGCTTCTAGTCGTGCAAGGATTTTCTGCGCGGTTAACACCCGCCGCCGCGGAATCAATACGCCGCTCACCTTTGGTGGAATATATAGTAAAAAACAAAAGGGGTTACTTCTCTGGAAACCTTTAATCGAACCATTCTTTATGACTAACACACCCGACTTCCTTAAACCCTACACAGCACCAAGCCTGAATCAGAACTACCCTGGTTTGATAAAGACGAAGTATGGGTGCAGAAAAGGAAGGTAGAGGATGTTGAGGTAGAACATGGTGATTGGGACGAGTAGGAAAAAAGCCAGAACCATTCTTTACGTCCTCGGCGGAGCCTGGTGTTTCGCCTTGTTAGACCTGCTCACCCAGTATCTTTTCGGGAGTGCAATATTCCCGCACCCAAGTGGCAATAGAGACTACTGGCTTATTGAAGTCGCAGCCTCGACCACGATAGTAATCGGACTGTGGGAGGGGTTTAAGAGAGCGATAAAGTGATGTTGATGAGGGGGAGTGGCGCTCATCTACTTAGAAAAAATCATAATCATCCTAGGGTCAGCCCCCCCTACCGATTGAGCAATCCAACCTTCAGAGGCGATTTGGGCATACGTGCGGTAACGCTTACTGCTTGGCTCATTTCGAGTAACGCACTCCATCTGTGTCCCATCTAGGACCCAGCCATAGTGGAACACACAGATAAGTTGATCTTCGACCTCCAAAATTTGCAGTGCAGCGATCGCTGCTTCTGTTGAAGCAATCCTTGCGTCCTGCGCATTGCTTTCACTAGCTAGGCTCTCGAAGTTCTCATTTACTTGAGCCGACAAAATTGTCTCCCCCTGTGTAAAACTGTTTGGTATTGATAGTTCAGCTGCAAAAATGCTGATTGCGCCTAAAAGTACTACGCTCACTACCGCCCACTTATTTATCCCCATGTCGCACCTCCCCAACTACTCGAACCCCATACCCCTTGCTCAATAACAGCTGGACCCCTGGATGAGCTACCACCACCACAGCTTGTCGCTGCACAAACAAGCACAAAAACATATAACCGCCAATACTTCTTCATTTAGCCTTCCAGCTCTAGCCGGTGCTCACACAAAGAATTCGATTCTACCTAGAGGTGGAAACCTTTGGTACACCGTTGACCTAGTTTTCAAGTGGCACGTAACATTCGACGATGACTTGCTCTGTCCATATCAAGCCCTAACATAACTGGAGATGATGAGACGATATCTAACGCTTCGTATCGTTTGGAAGGTGTAATACGTGGTATCGACCCAATGTGCTACCCGACAGATAGGTAACACTTAATACCGGACACATAGGTTACACAATAGAGGTATTTGGGGAGGCCCCAGATGCCATGGAAGGAGTGTAATCTGATGGATGAACGCATTAAGTTCGTTGGCCGCTTACTCGAAGGCGAGAAAATGACAGTGATGTGTCGAGAGTTCGGCATCTCACGCAAGACCGGGTACAAGATCTTCAACCGCTATAAAGAGCTCGGACTGGACGGACTAAACGACCAGACTCGCCGACCTTTACGGTATGCCAACCAACTGCCGTTTCAGTTGGAAAGCAGGATCTTAGCCATAAAAAAGAGCACCCCACCTGGGGTGCACCTAAGATCAGAGAAAAACTGATCCGTGAGTATCCGCAGGTAAGAACACCTGCCAAGAGCACAGTGCATGCTGTTCTGGATCGAAATGGTTTGGTCAAGAAACGGAAGCGGCGACGCTATCGCGCTGAAGGCACAGCCCTCAAGGACGTCAAACAACCCAATGCCCTATGGTGTGCTGACTACAAAGGTGAGTTCAAACTCGCTAATAGACGCTACTGCTATCCACTGACCATCACAGACTATCGAACCCGATACCTACTGGCTTGTGATGGTCTAGATTCAACTAAAGAAGACTATGACCGTGTTTGAAAGGACATTTAGGGATTTCGGACTGCCAGATGCCATCCGAACCGCGGTATCCCCTTCAGTTCTCGAACCGCTTTCTTCGGCCTCTCCAAACTCTCAGTCTGGTGGCTACGTCTGGGCATTAACATTGAGCGAATCAAACCTGGCCATCCTGAACAAAACGGGCGTCACGAGCGGATGCATCTCACCCTAAAACAGGATGCGACCAAACCCGCATCGTTCAACTTTCTGCAACAACAAGAACGCTTCGATAAGTTCATCGATACGTACAACAACGATCGACCTCACCAAAGCCTGAATATGAAATATCCTGGTGAGCTGTATACACCTTCAGGCCGAGACTTTCACAAACCAGAGCCACTTGAGTACCCTTTCCATGACCGGACGATCAGGGTCACCCACTGTGGCCGCATCTGTTTCGATGGCCGGAAAATCAACTTAAGTCGGGTGTTTGCAGGACAAGATATTGGGATACGGGAGGTCAGCGACAAGATTTGGCTGGTCACGTTCATGGAGTATGATTTTTGATTCTTTGATCAGGATTTTCAGCGGGTTGAACCCGCTGAAAATCCTTTTGTACCGAAACTGTAACCTATGTCTTCGGTATGAAGTGTCACCCATGTCTCCGGGCAGCACCTCTATTTGAATGGCTCCGCCTGCTGGGCTCGAACCAGCGACCCGCTGATTAACAGTTGCGTCAACGGACTCGTTAGCTCAATACAATCAATAACTTACGGGGCGTCTGTTGCAACCAAATGCCTAACAATGCACAACCGTGCATAACTGTCCCCCGCAAAATCCCCACACAAGACGTGCATGACATCCAAGGCAGCCACATAATGTGTCCATGCCGAAAACAGCGCCAGACAGAAAGTTCCGCCCACATAACCAGGATCGTCGAATCCTGGAAGTGCTCACCCGAAATGCGCGGATTACCAGTCGCGACCTGGCCTGCGAACTGCAGATACCGGAGCGCATCGTCGCAGATCGTCTGCGTGTCATGCAGTCCAACCGCATCGTCAGGGCAACCGTACTACTAGACTACAGCTCATTTGGCTATCGTCCTTTTCTCAACTTGCGCTTAGCCGTAGATCCAGATCAAGTCGACGCTGCGGCCGCTTACCTGATCGATAACGAAAACGTATCGACCCTCTACAGCTGGGGAAGATTTGCGAAGCATCAATTCGGCTTACACATTGTGGCCCGCAGTCTTGAGCAAGGTCAGCAACTCCTGGCTAACGAAATAGCCCCATGCCCTGGCGCCCGTAGCTGGGAGGTGCACATCATGGCCGGGCGTTCGTCCTACAATCCATCGGTTGTGACCGCTGATACCGCGTCAGGTAGAACGCCTCCCATTCGCCCTTTTGCGGACATCGATGAGTTGGACGTATCCATCATTCATTCGCTGCGTGAGCAGGGGCGCAAACCTTACCAGGCAATTGCAGAAGAACTGGGGGTGGTCGAAGGTACCGTGCGGCGACGAATCGCTCGACTCGTCAATGACGGCGCAATCCGTTTCGCCCCGATTATCTCCGATCGAAACCTCATCTATGGCACCGCCATGCCCTCGGCAATCTGGATCGATGTTGAACCGGGCGAGATCGAAGCCGCCGCTCATTTCCTGAACACTGTACCCTACATTGCCGGTGTCGAGCGCATCTTCGGCTCCAGGGGAAGTTTTCAAACCGGTCTATCCATGCCCGACGATCAGCTTGAGGCTCACCTTGCCGAACTCACCGAGTCCATTCCAGGCTTGAGAGATATAATTGTGGAGCCGGTAAAGGAAATACTCAAGTTCTCGGACACCTGGCGCGACCTCGAATCTGTGCAGCCATTGCCGATGGACCTCCTATCTACCGATCCGATTTTGGACGGCGACGAAAGTTAACCCTACCTGCCGGTGTCCAGACTTTGGCGTATCTCGTGAAAACGCGCACGACTAATATCGTAGTTTCGAATACACAAATAGAACGGAACAAAACAGCCCGCGACCAAAGGTCCGGCGAGCAGCGCCAGATGGGTCAATACCTCAGGGGGTACATCCGCAGCGGTCTCAACCGCGGCACCAGTCGGCCAATCAATCAGATCGAGCATTAACCCACCCACCGCGACACCAGTCCCACCTGAGGCCTTGGCGCAGACTGAAAATGCGCCAAAGAACACCCCCTGGTTACGTCGTCCAGTTTCTAACTCAAACTCGTCCGCAACGTCTGCCATCATGCTGCTGACAGCAACAATCAGTTGCGCAAGCCCCAACCCCGTAACGACAGCGAAGCCGAACAACAATACAAACGCAGTGGTTGTTCCTTGCAACGGAAACAGGCCAGCAAAGTGTAAAAGTATCGGCAATGACGTACCCATCGCCCAGGCAAACATCCCCCAGATCATCACGGTTTTCTTTTCCATAAACCGACCGGCGACGGGAGCGATGAGATACCCAGCAAAAGTTGCCACTGCCCCGGCGATCAACAACAGGGATACCTGGCTCGGCGTCAATTTCCAGAAGAACGTGTTGACGTACAAACCGAACGCGGATCCAATTCCCCCAGGAATACCCGCAGTGATGAACGCGAGCACGAGCCACCGAAAGGATCGATTCGAGACAGAATCCCAAATGTCGCGCACGATCTTGGCTACACCATTTCCGGTCGATGCCTGAGCATCGCTGGGTACAGGCAAGTAAGGCACCACAGACTGCGTACCTAACGATGAAGCGAGAATCGATACCAGCACGCCCAGTGCGGCAAACGAAATGAAGATCGGATAATTCTCTGGATTCAATTGACCGTTTGGGAATGCGTCTGTCGGCGCAAAGAAATTTGCAAACCCCACTGCAACCAAGAGTGACCCTGCGACTCCGAACACCATCCGGAATGATGCCAGCTGCGTACGTTCGTCAAAGTCGCTCGACAGCTCTGCGCCCAGCGCGAGATGTGGAACGTGGTACAACGACTGTCCCACTCGAGTGAGCACGACAAAGACAGTCAACCAACCAAACAGCGCCCCTTCTGTCAAAACTGGGGGATTGAAGAGTAAAAAAAGGAAGCCACTGGCTGGCAATACAGAGGCATACATGAACGGGTGCCGACGGCCCCATCGGGAACGCCAGTTATCGGATATCGTGCCCATCATCGGATCAGTGACGGCATCCACGATGGTCGCGATCAGCAGGGCAATGCCACAAAGAGAGGCAGATAACCCCAGCACCTGGTTGAAGTAGAACAAAAGTAATATGCGGATAACACCGTCTATCAAACCCTCAGCCAACTGGCCAAACCCGAAGGCAAACTTCAAGGAGAAAGATAGGTTTAACTTCTCAGTTTTCAAGTGTCAGATGTCAAGACGACGCTTTAGTATCGGCGAATACCTACGGTCGGCGAATACAGAAGGTAAACCTCCAACAGAAATTCGATCGATCAGACGTAATGTAGCCAGATCTTTTGCTGCATCTATAGGCTCAGCTCGGTGCAGGGTCGCTGCACAATCCCAAATGAATAGATCATCCGCCCGGTGTTTGCGTTTAGTGATAAAGCAGGGTTGCAGCGCGTGCTCACACAAGCCTCGCAGCAGTTCAGCAGCTTCCTCCTGGGACATGCCTTCAATCCCGGAAGCCGTTCCAGCAATGGCGTACAGCGCTTTCTTCCCCGTCACCGGGTGCGGTCTTACCAAGGGATGTGATACGGGAGGATCGTCGTGCTCTATGCCTTTTGCCGGAGCGGGCGCGTGGTCCCCCCGCGGCGGCGCGATACCCGCCCCAAACTTGTGCAGCACGATCAGGTTTTCTAGTTCGCATTTAGTGCTTTCTGACAAAGCATCATACGCAGCCACCAGATCACAGATTTGCGTCTCACCACCTTCAGCAGGTACGTGCAGCGTATGCAACATTGTCATAGACGCTACGTTTGCGCGAAAGGACTGGTCGGTATGCCAGTGCGATGCATTGGTCACAGGTTTGTCTTCAACGCCATCTACGTTGCAAAGGACCAGTATCTCAGGGTAGTCCGGCACTACCTTGGGTAGTACAGGTTCGCCAAGCCGACGGGCAAAATCGACAAACTGTGACTTGGAGAGCCCGACTTCAGGTAACACTATGCAGCGGTGCTCGTAGAGCTTAAGCAAAACCGATCGAACGCCGTCGTCTGTCAAGTTTGCAACATCAACGTCTCTTATCTCGACGCCGCAACCTCCTGAGAGGGGTACGCTCAGCACGTTTAGCCCCGGCCGTGGCGCAACAGTTTGCCCGGCGTCGCTCCCGTTGCTTGACCGGCTTCAAACGTGAGTACGCCGTTTACAAAAATGGCTTCGTACCCTTCTGCGCGCTGTACTCGGCGCCATTCGTCACCTGGAAAGTCGTGCACGACCTCGCCTATCAATTTTGGCAAGATATCCAATCGATCCAGGTCATAAACGATAACGTCCGCAGGAGCACCTTCGGTCAATCGGCCGCGATCATGGAACCCTCCGGCTTGAGCTGGCAAACCACTGAGCCGGTAGTGTGCTTCCTCCAGACACATTTTCTTCTCATCCCGAACCAACCACATTAAAAAATCAGTGGTGTAGGAGCCGCCATTGAAGAACTTGGTGTGCGCACCCCCGTCAGACACGCCGGGAATCGTATAGATCGAATCTGTCATCATCTCAGCGACAAAGTCTGGATCCAGATGATCCTGCAAATAAGGGAAGAGGAATTCGGTATCTATCCCGGCTGCAACCACCAGGTCGAGCATGGCATCGATCACATGCTTATCTTGGTCACCGCTCACCTCGATCAGCGTTTTACCCACTAAGTGTTCAAGGTTTTCTTTGCCGCAGACGTCATGCACGATGAGCCCTTCTATGGTCGCACTCATGCCCGCCTGTGCCTTGCGTGCCGTTTCCACAGCACCATCGGTTTCCTGCTTTATGCGCTGGCGTATATCCGGATCGGCTAATTTCGCCAGTCGTTCCTCACCGGTCCCCATCAACGCCTCTTTCCACGCCGGACTTGAGTCCCAGAACGCCCAATTATTCAGCGAAAAAGCCATCCCCATACGCAACGTAAAGCTCTGTCCGAAGATACGACGACCTGCTTCGTTGTTTTCCTTAAGCCAACGCATTTCCTTCTGGTGAAAGTCGGGGTTACCTTTTTGGGTACTCACGAAATTGAAAATGATCGGACGGCCAGACACTTCGGCAAGCTTTTCGATGAAGGCTTTGTCTTCTTTTGGATTGCCGGTGACCTGACTGATCTGGATGAAACCTTCGTCTCTTTCTTTAAGCACCCTCGCAAGATTGAATATATCTTCATCAACCATAATGTCGGTGACCTGTGGCGTGCCGTCATAGTCACCCTGGGTGGAGTTGGGTCCGAGGCGTTGGATAGAAAAGCCGCATAGGCCCACATCCATGCCCTCGTGTAGGAGACGCGCCATTTCCGCGCGTTCGTCTTCCGTGGCGGCGCGAGTTTTCGCAGCTTCGAGCCCCATCACGTAAATCATCAAGGGTCCGGTGGGCATGTAGTGCAGGCAGTTAACGCCTTTTGGTGTCTTCTGCAGAGATTCCAGATACTCAGGGATCGTTTCCCAATCAAACGGCATTCCCGCTTTCATCGTCTCAAACGGGATCGCTTCGTTGCGGGTCATGGTTAGTAGTGATCGATCCTTCATGTCCGGTTTCACCGGTGCAAATCCAAAACCGCAGTTACCCAACACTACCGACGTCACTCCGTGCCAACCTGATGTGGTACACCAGGGATCCCAATGGATCTGCGCATCGTAGTGGGTATGTAGGTCAACGAATCCCGGCGCCACGATCAAACCATCCGCATCAATAACCTTCTTTGCGGTACCCCGGGGACGACCACCGATCTGCGCAATAATCCCGTCTTTGATCCAAAGGTCACCACGGTATCGAGGCGAACGTGCGCCATCAATGATGGTACCGCCCTTAATATGAACATCAAATTCTTGTGACTCTTCTTGTGACTGGGTGGCAGCCATATCGATCTCCTTGCCTATAGATTTATTCGAACAAGAAATCCAACTCGAATGAGCTCGATACTCATATCGGCTTTGCCGGTCGGCAAGGCCATCATCAGATCGATCACTGGTATGTCTTTGGGTCGAGCCATGTTTACGATGATCCTTGTAAGTTTGCGGATTCCATTTCCGGGCAATATGGAGGGGATGCATCGTAAACAACATTGCGGTCGTAAATTTCGATCAGCTCGTCACAGGGGCCGTAAACGTAGCCTGCGTTGTGAGCAATCGGGAAACACCATTGCCACTCACCGCTGGCCACCGTCGGTGGAACCAGTGGCACAACTGGATCCCCGACCTGCAAGGCAACATGATCCAGATCAATGTCGGTTAGCCGAAGGTAATTCGCGCCGGGATACCGCTTCCCTACCTGGGCCGTTGCGATGGGCGTCTCCGAACACACTTCGATCTCTACCCTCGCTGCCATATCGGCGAACACGAATCTTCGTGCCCCGGGAGACACCTCCGGCAATTCTTCTAGGTGGACACCAAGCTTGCTTTCGAAAGTTCTTTGTAACGATGCGAACGTATCCGGATGATAATGAAGGATCGCGTATGGCGTTGGCGAACTCGTTTCGTTTGTCAATAAATAGCGCTGACTGTCGATCAGGGCCTCAATGCCATTTCGCGCATCAATCGGGCGCGGCTCCGAAAACGAAAGTTCGCGCGCCTGTGCACGCATCTGTTGATACGCCTCCATAGGGGAGTCGTTCACCGGCACCACAATCGTTAGATCACTCTGGAAAGGCACATCGCTCGCTCTTGCCTGGCGAAGATGAGCAGCCGTCTCTATGAGAAAGAGTTGCTGGTGCGTGGTCGGATTCTCCAAAACCAAGGAGCGAAAATCACCAAATGCAGGTTCCATTTGCGCATGCATCCAACGCGCGGATTCTGGCATATCCACCGACCATGCAAGCACCCCACCGACGCTCTGGTGTGTGAAACCAACAGCGTTAAACGCCCGCTGGACGGATTGCAGATCGGTGACTGTTACCCCGTGATGGGCAGTGCGAAGCGTTGCCATTGCAACCACTCACATGACGTATTAATTGAATGTAATGTATCTATTCATATTCATTGGTTCAATACTAACCTGATAGAATCGTAGTATTTATACTATTTTATTACGATTGCTGATTGCGCCAATCTGCTGCCGAGCCAACTTGATACGGTCTACACCTCTCGAATGTACTTATCGGCAACCTGCTAGAATCGAACTTAACCTGAAATGATCCCGGGAGGATTCGATGGCCCGCACCGAGCGCACGGTTTGTGATCCCAACCGCCACGCCAATCCGCATTGTGGTCTCTCGGCGACGATCGAGGCTGGAAGAATCATCGGGGTGGACATTCTAAGGAAGTTCAAACCGAAGGAATTTCCACAAATCCCCGCAAGGGGAAATTTGATATCAGCGAGTTTACCGCTAAGTCATTGAAAGAGATGGCTCCGCCTGCTGGGCTCGAACCAGCGACCCGCTGATTAACAGTCGTGGTCGTAACTCATTGAATTTAATCAGGTTTCGGTGAAACTCAAGTAAACTCTACGATATAGGGAAGTTTGTGTTGAGGCAAGTTGAGAACAATTGAGTCTGCTTGAGGGTGTTGGGGTACCTGATTTAGTACCTCTTTTTCTAGCGTGCTAATAAACTCTTTCTGAGACCTACTTGGCTCCATACCTCGAATCGCGAAAACTCAATTTCGCTAGACCGACAACCAGGAAGTTTCTACCAATAAGCAACGATCATGGACGATTCAGTTAAACAACCAGCGAGAAACGTAAACATCGCGTCTGGCGCTATTTTAATCTACGTTTTGGCTGGTGGTGATATCACAGGCTTTCAAGCAGGGTCTTTTACGATGCCAGTAGAACGAACTTGGGTTCTCTCCTGGGCTGCAGTGTTAGTCTGGGCTTGGATGTATTATCAGTACTTTCTGGCGACTTCTGATCCCTGGAAGACCGTCAAAGAGAAGTTACATAGCTACGATCGTACCCACTCGTTCCTGGTTTCGTTCTTTCCCAATCAACCCGTCACTGAAGAAGACCTGGATTCAGCCACTCAGCACATCCTGACCCAGATGAATAATAGCCAGTGGAGACCCGCTGGTTGGGATCGAAACCTTGAAAGAGAGATGCAGCGCGCGCCACCAGCTGCCAAGGAAGATGCAGTCGAGAGGCGCTTAGCATTGAGCAATTCACTTTTGAAACCAATGAGAGGGCATACAATTCTGGCCCACCACTCGAGATGAGAGGTTTGAGGTTCGGAATAAAGGCGAACTCATCACTAACGATGGAGTGGAAGAATGGGTCACACACACTGAAGACCAACGGTCGAACCGGCTTTTTTCCGGTCCCGTTGTTTCAGTTCTGTAAGATAAAAGCAAGAAGCATTGGGCTTTGCATTAGGAATGACCACGAAATTAGTCAGCTCTTTGTACCCAACGCTCTCGCCTTTCTCGCCTTGATTTGTGTGCTCTTCAGATTGTTGACTCCGGATGTCAATCCTCCAGACTTTCCCTCTCTCGGTAGTGAGTAGAACTAGCCGTCAAGCTATGAGCAACGGCACAACAGGCACGTTAGTGTCCTTTCGGATGCGGGTATCTCGGAAAACTGACGTTGAAAGTTGCCTTCCCCCTTGTCTTCCTCGTCGCCAATCATGAGAGTGTAGCCTTTGCCCTTGATCTCAATCCCGAAGGGGTAAGCCGCACGAGGTTCGTAGACGGTGGCAAGTGCCTCGATGTTTTGGTCGCCGATCTTGAGGGGTTTTGGATTGGTCATTGCTAATGGTTGTGGGTCCTCAGTTTGGGACGTGACGTTTACGTTACCTTCTTCGATTGGAGTAGCGGCTACGCCGAATAGGTCAGACAATTCGCTAATCACGTGCAGGTGTTCGATGCACGCAATTCTGAACGCGCTAGAGCGGTCCCTGATTTCAGTCCCGACAATTTTCTCTGCTTTGGAAATGTGCTCTCTTAGGCTCTCTATATGATTTCGTTCGGATAGCCACCAGAATCCGCGTTTCCCGGCCAGGACAGGGGTGGTTGGCAAAAATACTGCGTCGAGCGTGCCAGGGTCTCGCGGTCTATTCTGAGGAAGGTTTTCGACCCTGACTCCCTTAAGCGTTAATCCACCACCTTCATAGTCTTTATCCAGATGCGCAACAATGGAGTTGCGTAATTCCATCAGTGCCTCGTGCTCATGGCTGTTCACTACCGGATCGAGAAATGGGTACTTCCACGGACCATTAGTTTTCTTTTGGCTTTTGCTTAGTTGCCCCCACGACGTTCCGTCTTGGCCAGACCTGAGCGAGTTAATCTCGGGACTGTAATTGCCAGACCAGGGTTTCTGATAGTCGACAACGAGACTACGGGTGCACGCGATCTTCAGCTGATATGAAAGCTCGTCGTATTGGTCTGCAAATTCCTCTGCTACTAAACCAGCCGATCTGAACATGTGCCACATCTGTAGAAGACCGCGAAGTGGAGTGACATGCGGTTCGAGTTCACTCTTGGCCGCTTCCGCATCATCTGTGAGATCAACGGACATACGAAGTACCGAGTTCCGGGATTGGTAGCGAACGCATAGTATCCTCAACCTTTTGACAAGAGCGAGCAGTCTATAGCCTGAATGATCGTTATTGCGTCCTAAGGCTCAGAGTAGGTTGATTTCTGGAGGTAGGCGCATGAGCTCGAGTGGTTGATCTGACGCTGATCCAAAATCAGTGAGACCTTCCCATTTCAAGCAGCCTTTAACCGTATTAGGTACCTGATCCATGACTGTCATCACCTATATGAGTCGCCAGTCAATTTCTTTAATTCACAACCCTTTTTGGTAATTAGCTTTGCGTTCGCTGTAGGTTAACCAGCGCAGTTTACGCCTGAATCGTAGATCTGCAGGACGCAATGCCATTGGGCTCAATGGACCTTAAACCTTAGAAGTAGGCTGTGATTCCGAGATTCTCTTAAACATAGCCAACGCTTGGCTAACGACCCCGGTCACGTCAAACATCTCACATCCATCTTCACCAAACTCAAACGAATGAAAAATCCCTCCCGGCACGAAGACAAACGAACCCGGCGTACATCTTTGCGTGTTTTCACCGCACGTAAAATTGCACTTCCCTTAAGTACAAAGAACGTCTTGTCCCAATCATGACGATGGAGTGGCGCACCTGCACCCGCCTTGCCAAACTGTAGCGCGATCAAAGATCAGCAAAATATTTTGGCCGTGCACCTCAAGCGCTCAAACGACACAGCATCATTCCAACAGCGCCATTGAACTGCCTACGTTGACAACGCCTAGACCAAAGAGAGGCTTGTAGCCGAGGAGTTCCTGCACGCGAGTAGGCATCTCCCGCACCTTCTCTATCGGCACGGTGAGAAAAAGATTTTCGGCAGTGCGCATCCAACCGACAACGAAGCCGTAACCCAGACCGCGTCGAGACTGATTCTCGGTTGTATTCGCTCCTCCCCCGTGCAGTGTGCCGCCGAGCCAGAAGAGCGAGTCGCCAGCATCCATCTCAGCATAGGTGATCTCGCTCGGTTCCGGGATACGATCGCGATCCCAAACATGAGAGCCAAGAACTACCTGGGTTGCACCATTCTCCCTCGTGAACTCGGAGAGAGCGAGCATGACCATTACGCTGACGTGTGGGCTATCGCTGCGCAGCATCGGCCATGCGTTTTCATCGCGATGGAGGCGCTGTGCCGCCTCGCCCGGACCGATCTGGATCAGTTGGGAGGTGTTGAGCAAATAGTCCGGACAATTCGGTTTGAGAAAATAATCGCAAACGTCGAGCGCCGGTGACTCACTTAGAAACTCGACAAAAGTCGGTGACTTGTATGGTATCCCGTCGAACCGAATCGTCCTGGAGCCGTAGAAGACCTCCATTGTCGGGTGGTTCGGATTTCGCGACTCCGGAGAGTTGGAGGCGATCACAGGGTCGGGGTCTGCGTTGAGACCGCGCAATTGCTCGGGTGTGAGCGCACCTGCGACCACACACACCCCATCACGCGCAAGGGCCGCATTGAGCGGCACGACTCCCTCACTCGCTGCAATTCGCACGATCTCAGTCATGTTTTCCTCAATGCCTAGAACCTGAAAGTAGCCTCGATACCAATAGTACGAGGACGATTGACCGCGAATGTGTCAGCAGCGAAATCAAGTTCTCCACCGGCATTTACGAAGGGCAATCCCAGATTTCCGTCTATCGACGTAAACTCAACATCGTTTGTCAGGTTCGAACCATAAGCAACAACGGACCAGGAATCGGTCTCAAGACCCACACGCAAATTTAGAATGCCCAATGACGACATTTCGCTCGATGGGAAGTTCGTCACCGTCGAGAACCGTGACCCTGTGTAGTTGAAGCTCATATGGCCTGTCAGCAACATACCACCGTCCGAGATTGGAAACGCGGCATCAGCACCAACGGAGTACGACCACTCAGGCGTGTTCGCACTCTCGTTGCCTTCACTTAGATCAAAAGCGAATCCGGTTGCCAAAGTGGCTGGCGACAACAACTGACTGTCCTGGAATTCAGTATCTTGATAGGCGCTACTGAAGAAGGTACTGAAGTTTCCATTCACTCGCCAAATCGCTTCTAGCTCGAGGCCTCGTATGTCCAACTCCGGACCATTGGCCACCATGACAAAGGGATTGGAAACCTGGACCTGTGGGTCATCGAAGGTGGTATAAAAACCTGCAACGTTCAAGGTCAAAGCATCGTCCGCCCATTGCGTTTTAACACCGATCTCATAGCTGAGCACTTCGTCTTCAGAAAAAGCACGAACGTTACTGAATACGGTCGGATTCCCGCCAGACGCGAAAAATGCAGAGCTCGACGGATTCAAGTTGCCGTTCCTGGCGCCGGTTGCAACACCTGCATAGATCATCACATTGTTTGAAAAATCATACTCAACAGCCACTCGTGGCAAGAATTTAGTCAGCTCGAACACACCCTTGTTCGAAAGCCCAGCGCCAATCACGAAATCCGTCAGATTGCCCAATACAAATGGCGGTGCCAGGCCGAAGGGGCCACCACCGAGTGCTAGGGTTGAGACGGTCGTTTCATTAACAATCTCTTCGTCAACGTAGCGCACCCCACCAATCAGCCGTAGGTTGTCGGTAGCTTCATAAGTCAGTTCGAAAAATGCCGAGAGCTGCTCTGATTCAACTGTGCTGTGCTGATTAAAGAGAGCATTACTACCAGCCGGTAGTACAACAAAATCACCAAACTCAACTGCCTCAGTGTCATTACCGGAATCTAGCTCGGTGTCCTGATAATAGAGTCCCGCTATAAAGCTTAATGGCCCTTCCATTTGCGAGACAATCCGAAACTCTTGAGTAAAACTTTGATCGTCGTTCATCACGACACTTCTAGGGGTTAACGCTACGGGTAAAAACAATCCAAATGCGCGGCATCCCGGGCAAAGAAACTCCGTCGCGGTCTCTCGCTTAAAAAGCCCTGTAACCGAAGAAAGCGTTACCGATTCTAAGTCGTAGTCGATTTTTGCGCTGTAAATCTCGAAGTCATCTTCATTGTCACCGTCAACTAGAGAATCTGAAACAAGGTCGTCTGCGTCGATTGGAGGCGCTGCAACGGCATTGCTCTCGCCGATGTCATCGTTCCCAACAAATGCCATAAGTCGTACACTGAGCGCGTCATTCGGTTCATAAAGAGCGACCAATCGCGTACTAACAGATTCATAGTCGTTGATATCGCTTGCACCAGTCGCAGAATTGTCGATAAACCCGTCATCGTCACGGTAGTTAACCACTGCTCGAATACCAAACGTATTGGGGGAAAGGATTAGCGATGTTGCAGCGGATACAGCGTAGTTCGTACCACCATCGTCAGTCGAGCCCAAACCCATCTTAACAATGCTATCGGAGATGCTTTCACCCGAAAGGTCTGGGGATCTAGTCGCGTAGCGTATCGTGCCACCTACCGAACCTTCGCCAAAGAATGTTGGTTGCGGTCCACGCAACACTTCAACTCGATCGAAATCAAAGAGGTTGAAATCACGTTGGCTTGCAGTGGACTGCGCCATGGGAATGTCATCTAGGAATTGGCTGACGAGTGGTCCGGACAACCCCGTGTCCGATAAGCCCTGCATAGCGCCGTTTGCAACTCCGCGAATACCAACATCGTTCTGATTAGGGCCGCGGTCATTCAGGTTGAGCCCTGGTATTCGCGCAGCAATGTCCTCAAAATCGGTGATCCCTTCCCGTTCAATCAAGGTGCTATCGAGAGCGGAAACAGCGCCGCCAATATCTTGCACGGTTTCCTCACGGAAACGCGCGGTGACAACAATTTCTTCGTAAACCAAAGCATCACTAGCCTGACTCGCATTCGCATCGGCACCTTCTGCGATTGCGACTGATGCGCCAAATCCTAGAATAAGCCCTAACAAAGACCCCAGGATTCGTTTGTTTCTAGGGGTCTGGCAATCCATTCGACCCTCTTGTTTTGCGTGACGGCACTTATGTTTAATTTGCATGGTTCCTCTCATTTCTCAAATTAGGTCATTTACGAAAAGGTCCTGGGTTAGCCAAGCACGCTATCTACCCACCCACCTCAAATTGGTCTAGCTCGATATTCGCAATCAACGAGCGATAGTCATCACTCGAACCCGGGGAAATGCTGTGATTGAAGCCTGTTTGATCAGACCACCACGATGTACAGCCTTTATCGTGTGTTGTGCCCTCAAATCGCCGCTCAACATCTCGAGTGAATTCATCAACGAATTCCTGCTTAGGGTTCAATGACACAATCGCCTCGCGTTGTAAGTGCTCAACCATTCGAACCACATAGTCGCCCTGTGCTTCTATCGTCTGTAGCGCAGAGTGCAATCCCGTACCATTAGGGCCCATCATTAGAAACAAGTTGGGGAAGTCATGAATCATGACTGTTTTGAAGGAAGTTACTCGATTCTTCCAAGCCTGGGTTAATTTCAACCCCCCAGCTCCAGTTAGATCAATCTCGTTGGCAATGTTGAACGCTTTAAAGCCTGTAGCAAAAACAATCACGTCGACATCGTAGCTTTCCCCGTCGGACACCAACCCACTCTGTGTTAAGGAATCCACGGCGCCCGTCACCAGAGTGACATTGTCTTTGTCGTAGGTTGCGTAGTACCTGTTAGATATCGTTGCGCGCTTACAGGTAAAGTTATGATCTGGTGTTAGTGCCTTAGCCACTTCTGGATCTGACACACTCCGCTGTATCTGCTGTCGCGCTCGCATTTCGGCATTCGTGTTCACCTCTGTACCGACACGATGAAGGTCGATACTGCTGGATTCCCAGGACTGGTAAAGGTCGTGACGCAGTTTGGTCACGGCCTCGGGATTGCTGCGAAATTCCGCTCGTTCTTCTTCTGTGTATTCGGGGTCCTTCTTTGAGCCGACCCAAACCGGGCTGCGCTGGAATACGAAAAGCTCTTCTACCTGATCCGCAATCTCCGGCACGATCTGCACCGCGGTGGCACCGGTGCCCACAACCGCTACACGCTTACCCGTCAAGTCGAGCTCGTCAGGCCATTCGGTTGTATGAAACTGCTGACCCGAAAAAATATCTTGGCCTGGGATGTCCGGCAGGTTTGGCGTGTGCAACCCCCCTAACGCTGAGACAATCGACTTGGCGGCAAAGGTCGAGCCGTTTGAATCCGTTAGCACCCAACGGTCTGTTTCCCAAACAGCCGATTCCACGAGCGTGTTAAAGGTGATTTGATCGTAAACGTCAAATTCCGTCGCGCACTTTTTAACATAGTCCCAAATTTCAGCACCTGGGGCGTACCATCGTGACCATTCCGGATTCGGCGCAAAGGAGTATGAATACAGATGCGAAGGCACATCACAAGCCACCCCCGGGTATCGATTGTCTCGCCATGTACCGCCTACATCAGCACCCTTCTCAAAAACGTGGAAGTTGGCAACCCCTGCCTCTTTCAGCTTGATCGCTGCACACACGCCAGATAAACCAGCGCCAATCACTACAACTTCGTAAATCTTCATTTCGTTCATTCTTTCATCTATTCCAACGACTGCCCGCCGTCGACAGGCATACGAACGCCGGTCACAAAGCTTGCATCGTCACTTAACAAAAAGGCCGCGACTGCTGCGATCTCTTCGGGCTTGCCATAGCGTCCTAACGGTATCGACTGATTAATCGTCGCACGCGACACCTCGGAATGGCGCGCATCAATAAACTCTTCAACTGCACCCAACATGTCCGTATCGATGGGTCCCGGGCAAATCGCGTTAACCCGAATGTTATGCTTTGCATATTCAGTGGCAGCGTTGAAAGTGAGGTTTGCCACCGCACCTTTGCTCATGCCATAAAGTGACAAGCCGCGGTTAGCTCGCATCGCGGCCATGGAGGCAGTGTTCACAATCGAACCACCACCATCACTGGCCAACATCGCTGGCTTGGCATACTTGATGGCTAACCATGCGGCGCGCACATTGACCGCAATTATCTGCTCAAACAACTCTAAGCTGTTATTTTCAAAACGATTATAAGCACCAAAAATCCCGGCATTGTTAACCAGACCATCCAGGCGGCCATGACTTTCCAGTGCGGTATCGATCATGGTTCTAACTGTACTCTCGTCTGCAAGATCTCCCACAACCATCGAAAATCTGGCGTCGTCATCGCCACCCGCTCTCTCTGCAAGCTCCTGACCAACAGCATTCAGAGCCGCTTCATCTCGGTCGACGACCACAACATCTGCGCCTTCGTCAGCACAACGCAGGGCGATTGCTCGACCAATACCATTTGCGGCACCCGTTACCACCACTACCTTCGCCGCCAGCTTTCTGTGATCTAAGGTTTCGCTCATCTTCTGCCTCCCTGACTTAGACATCGCTCTTTGGTTCTAGAAAGCGAATCTCGTTACCTTGGCCCGTAGTGCCGTGGTTCATACCGGCATAGTTCGGCCGATTTGAAACACCGGGTAAGGGATTAACGCCGAGCAGTCCGTTAGCAAGATACCCGCCGTCAACGAGCTGAGTCGTACCGGTGACAAAAACACTGTCGTCGCTGGCAAGGAAACGTACCATCGAGGCAATGTGCTCAGGCTCACCACGCAGCGTCGAGGGCTGGATTTTTTTGATGACCTGTTCAGCCTCTTCAGTTCGCCCACGATGCATCAGATCAGTAAAGATAATGCCAGGGCATACGGCGTTCACACGGATGTTCGACTCAGCCAGTTCAACAGCCGCATTCATGGTTATGTTCACCACAGCCGCCTTCGTCGCAGAATAAGCCAACGGCCCACCTTTGCCGCTGAGCGCAGCGATCGAGGCGGTGTTAATGATCGAACCTCCTCGACCTGCTCTTTGCATCGCCTTGGCACCGTGTTTAATCCCTAAGAAAACGCCTCTAGCCATCACCGCGAACGTCTGGTCCCAGTGCGCTACGTTGAGTTCTGTGATTGGACCAATAGCACCACCAATACCTGCATTGTTGAAGACAATATCTAGGCTACCGAAGTCAGACTCTGCAACCTCCATCAGTTCAACGACCTGCTCTTCTTCAGCAACATCGACACCCTGAAATCTGACTTTGTCTTGGTAACCTCGGTCTGAAAGATCTGACACAAATTGATGACCAGCATCTTGATTCATATCACCAATAACCACACTTGCGCCTGCGGCAAGGAATTGTTCTGCCGTGGCCGCGCCGATGCCACTGGCCCCGCCGGTAATCACCGCAGTACGACCTTGCAAGCTCCCAAATACTCTGGCCATTACTTTCTTTCTCTCTATGATTGGATTGCTGCGTAACATGCCTTTAAAAGATCAATCGCTCTCGGGTCCAGTGACTGAGGCTCGCGCATAAAATTCATCACATAGCTGAATGCCAATCCGGCTTCGGGATCAGCGAACCCATATGAGCCACCCCAGCCATGATGGCCAAAACTCTTGGCACCACCGCCATACATGCCTGTCCCGTCATCCAACCCAAATCCCACGCCCCAACTTATCGGAATGCGTATCACCAGATCTTCATTCGTGATCTGGCAGGCAAGCGTCTGACTTAAGGTTTTACGATCAGCAATGTTCTCGGTATTTCCGCGTACATCGTCAATGAGAACGTTGTACATGCCAGCGACACCTCGAGCACTCGCGGTTCCACCGGCTGAGGGAATACCCATGGCACGCCACCGACGTTGGTTCGCGAGATCAAACGCGACGGGGACATTAACCTGCGCAAGAATCTGATACTCGTTATAGGTCTCGATTCCACCTGAGAAGGGAAGCCCATCGTGCAGCATCTCGGCCACTCGGCCTTCTTCGTCCTCAGGCAAACCTAAAAATACATCCAGCCCGAGTGGGCCGGCGATTTGGTCGCGAAAATACTCACCCACCGATTGGCCAGTGACGCGAGAAACAAGTGCTTCAGCTAGGTAGCCGATAGTAATGGCGTGATACCCGGACCGAGTGCCGGGTTCCCATTGGGGCGCCTGGCCGGCCAGTCTATCAGCCATCCCTGCAACGTCGTAAACGTCATCAACGGTTACCGGCTCTACGGGCCCACATAGTCCGGCTTGATGGGAGAACAATTGAGCAACAGTAATTGTTTCTTTGCCAGCGGCTGCAAACTCTGGCCAGTAATCGGCAACTGGATTTTGCAGTTCTAGTTTGCCTTGCGCGACCAATCGGCTAATACACGCCGCCATCGCTCCTTTGGTCGTCGACCAAACATTGACCAGCGTATCTTCTTGCCACGGCTCAGCCTGCGCGCCGTCGCGATGACCACCCCAGATATCCACCACCTTCTCTCCCTGATGGTACACACAGACAGCTGCGCCTACCTCGTTTTGCTGCTCGAAGTTGGCGGCAAAAACTTCGCGCACCTTTTCGAAAGGTTGCGCAACCGCGCCATGAACTTCTTGAATTGACATCTAGACTCCTCAACCGGCTATCAACAACATGACAAATTAAAGAGTGGGGCGAGGAGCAACAAGGTCACTTCCTCTAAACCTCTAGGGGACAATTTCGCTCATCATTTTCCGATCTATTTCTTTAGATCTGAGGGGTTCTTACCAAACACTCGGCGGAACGCGCGCCGAAAGCTTCTGGAATCGCTATAACCCAGTTGCTCTGCAATCTCCTCAAATGACAGCCCGGTCTCCATGTGGTGAACAACCGTTTCGTACAAAACCATATCAGAGAGGGCCCTGAAAGATGTTCGCTCAATGCTGAGCTTACGACGCAACGTTGCCACGCTCATCGCAGCGGACGCTGCAATTGCAGACTGGGACGTAATTCCTTTTCGCAACGCACTCTCGACATAAGCCCGCATCTCGGAGGCAAGAAAATACTTCTTTCTCCAAACCATGTTCTGTAGAAAAATTTGATGAAGGTCATTTCGCCAACTTCGGAGGTTTTTCTGGATTATTGGCAAATTTTCAACTTTCCGTGGATAGCGGATTTCTACACCCTCGCCATGGAACTCCAAAGCGCAATCGAATATACCCAGCAGGCTGACCGTGTCAGAAGCACGAGATGTTGCAGTTCTTATCCGCACCGCCTGCAACGGAACGTCTACCGGCCAACAAAAGATCGAATGGTAGGGAATGCAAGTAAGTTCCAGCAAGATCTGCTTGGCGGTCGTGTCAGAATCTATAAACCTGAGCGATACCCTTGTTTCATCTTGTCGATGCGTGATGCGCATTTCGATGTTGCGGTAAACGATGTTTGGCTGCGTGCGCCATGGAAATCATGGCCTCACCCAAATTCTCCTCATGTAGTGCACGAGCTATGATTAACTCTGTGGTGCCGGATGGCATGGGGTATTCACCCAGGCCAAACTGCTCATCATCCAGTTCCACGCCCATGGCAGAAAATAGGCGCCAGAACTCGTCAGGCTCAGCATAACCACTGCTTCTTTCGAAAAGATTGGTCGGCATGCCTACCCTTTCCAGCAATCCCTTAAGGGAATTAGGTGTATAGCCTGCTTGAGTTGCTAGCTCAAATAGATCACTGGTGGGCATTAACGCGATCAGTTCGCTGTTAGAACCCCTGACTTCTTCCATTTCCAACGCGCCTGAGCTCAGCATTTCAACCATTTTGCCAAACAGACAAACAATAGCCAGCCACCGGGACTTGTTAACTTGTTTCGAAGATAACGGTCCTTTTTCTTCGAGCTGCTGACGTATCCCCATTTATTCCCACGCGAAATCATCATCCTATCTGAGCTGAAAATGTTAGGCGCGTTGTCCTTGCATAGAATCGCTAGCCTAGCCGAAAGCGGAAATGGTTACTTTGGAGTCGAAAGTAGACCTGGCATTGCCAGCTGACCCCAAATCAGTCGCCGAGCTAGGATCCTCGGTGCTAAGGAATGGTTTAGGTACCTAAAGAGGTACCCAAATAAGAAACAAGCCTACCCACTGATACCAAATCAGTGAGCAACCCCTGTTAGGCCAGGCTGCGATAGTTTTGACGCGACGTTGATTGAATCACTCGATAGCGTCCATGTTGACAATATCGACCGCTGAAAACCCACCGGTCTTTTTGAAATTCATATTGTGGACGAAGTTACCTAACGATTCGGATGGGTCAATTCGATCCATGTTCATTGTTTCCAAGGTCGATCTGGAAAGAACAACGGACAAGATTGGGGTATCTTCCTGGTGCCCCGTTTTGGTATCTAGTAACTCGTCGGTAGCAGTAACAACTACAACTGTATCGGGCAGAATTGCAAACAACTCACGACCAATTCGTAGAACACAACTGCAAACATAGTCTTGGTATGCCTCGTAGAATTTACCCCTTGGCAGTTTCTTTACAGACAACTTCCCACTCTGCAAAAGTGAATACGATTCGTCCGGAACTATGTCGGAACCGTGGACTTTTAATTCAGCGTTCAGTACACCCCCATCAGTAACGTTGAAGCTCACGTCTGAACCTAAATCCTCGATGTCTGAAAACGTCTGATATTTCTTGATGACTTTCAGCTTTACTTCCGACTCGCCTGCGATAAGTCTCTTGGCATACTCTACTTCCTCCTTCCATTTGGAGTGTTTTTCCTGCCACGATTTGTGTTCGTTTTCAGTAGTTTTTGCATCCTCAGATTTAGCCGCTTCAAGTTGTTCCTCAAGGCTTGCCATCTGCGACTCCTCTCTACGAAACAAGCGTGCAAACACGTTGGGGCGATATGTTTCAATACTGTGGAGCGCCTTGGATTGTTTTGCGAAAGTTGGCTCGGGTTCCTTAGGTTCTGATTGGCTCGATTTAACGATCCAATCAACAGGTTCAGAACAATCTTTGTGAATCGACTGGATTTGAACCATGTATTGGTCGTATGCGGCAGCGGTCTCTGCTGCGCGTTCAAGCTCCTCCATCTTCGCAAGCTGTTTTTGCTCACGCTCAAACTCACGTTCGCGCCGCTTCGATTCTCGCTCTGCAGCTCTTACCGCCGCCCCAATCGATCTGACCGTCCCTTTCCAACCCATGCCGCTTCCAAGCTGAGGTACAATTCAAAAATACTCAAAAACTCGTAGAAAGCCAATCGTGCAGCTTTCTTCGAGAAGCAGCCAATACCAGAAGTAATTTGTGACTCGCTGACAGTGAATCAGTGGTAAGGCACCTTCTAAGTGCGATTGCGTAGAAAGGGGTACTCGAACAGGTTGCGGGTGCCAGCGACCTACTGATGTTGAATCAGCCGGCCGATCACTTGCGAGGGTTTCTAAGGCTCATTAAGGTACCCAATCAAGTACCCAAATTCTCGACGCTGAACGGCCTCTGCATCCGCTACAGGCATCACGTAGAGGCTAGATGTGCTCGTTTCAAGAGCAATTGGTGCATGAATGTGGATAAAACACCGCCAGCTGACCCCCAATCAACCGGCAAGACTGACAATCACGGATCGCCAGACAAGAAACTGCAGGTGTGATGCTTGCCATACCATCTAATCGCTCCGGGTGCTTCTAGAGAATCTCAAATACCACGCTGCGGAAGCCGCTCGGTAATCGATACATTTTCAGGCTCCCTAGTCTCGGCATCACTAACAAGGCAACGACAGCAGACATACGGCGGGCCACTATAGCCAGACATAGGTTTATATACGCTCGGTAGCCAAAGTAAGCGGCTCATCAATCATGAATGGACAACAATCAGGCATAATGCCATGTAACGATAAGATTGAAGGCAACCTGCTCGATCAGAAATACGGATCAAGCTAAGTCTATGAAACTCACCAAATCTATTCTCTTCGTCATGTTCACAGCCCTCGCCGTGTTGCAGATCTTGATGACCTTTTGACCATAATGAATATTACGTTTAGAGGCGCACCGATGGACGTCTTAAACGAAGCACAATATCTTATCGATTCAACCCGACAGCCATGGATGGATCCAAACAGCCCATTGAAGTGACAACTACGCTGAGACTGATCAATGCTCTACCTACCGTCATTCCATGGCGGCTGTAATTCGCGGTGTTATCAGCTCATCCCATTGCTCAGATGCATAGAACCAATTGTCCTCAACACCGTGCAAGATGACCGCTGTGGATGCCAGCGGCAAAAAGATAAAGCCTTGATTACTCACCGAATCTGTAGCGTAGGTGAACGGATAAAGGCGTTGATTGGGACTCTTTCCAAGATAGAGGGTCACGTCGAATCGATTTGAGAGTACAGGCTTATCGCCAACGATCCCTCGGGGCCAATCAATGAACCTGCCTTCCTCCCTATCTGGATCAAGATATGCTGGCGGATTCAACCGGCCTTCTCCATCGGACGAAACAACTCCTGGTCCATTCCAAACACTGAATTCGATGATGATTCGCGGATCTGAAATCTCAATTGGCGTCGCCAAAGAATCTCCACGGATCTCTATGAGGACGATTTCCTGTTTGGCGTGCAGCGGAAGAGATACCGAAACCGCAAGTACAAATGTCACCATCAGCTTCACGACGGAGCCTTCAGGTTCATCGCTCGACTGCCGAAGAAGTCCCCATGCTCCCGAAAGAGATCCCGGGGTTGGATCGGGTTCCGTGACGCGTCGTTTGAAAGACTAGCTTAAAGGTGGCATCACCTTGTTCTATCACGCTTAAGACGCCACTGCGTTGTTCGTCGTCTGAGACCCAAACAGAGCCAGATGATCTTAGTCCGATCCAGGAACCGTCCAGAGTCCAATCTTGTTGTGTGAGCTGTTGATTGAAAAAAGTAAGTAGATCTGGGGTACTCAAGGAAGTTTCGAGTGCTATCCGCGTTGTGGCGCCATCGCCACTACTGCTGACCCCACCAATCTCATTACCTTTGGTTTTGGCGGCCTTCGGTAGCGTCAATGTCGGCATTGCTCGATCCTGAAAAATACGACTGCCCATTTGTTGGATTAGCTGACATTGCCCCGGCGAGTTTTGACCCGAGGCCATGAGCGTTATGTAAGTACTAGCGTGCGGCGCTTCGCCAAAGGTAGCACTTAGGTTTCCCTTTTCATCGTGACACATGCTTAAGACATCTCTAACTCGCTGGATCCGTTCACTTTGAAATCCACCCCGCCGACCAGGGACATTGTTCCGTTCAGGCACATGCCACTGTGCTTCAGCCATCCGTTTCCGCAATTTCGCTTTGGCGTCATCAACGGTGGTTTTATCGGCCCGGTAGGAAACCATGGTCAAGTACGGTGATTGCCGACTCCCAATCAACGTGAATTCGGAAGGTACGTCAATCGAACGGAAGCGATCAGGCAGGGATCGTGTGATCTCTAGTTGACCTTGGCCAGGCATACCGAGCAACGTATTCGCGATATCAGGGTCGACGCAATCTATGGGAGAATCCGCCGATGCGCAGAATATAAAGAGAGAAGGTAAGACAACCAAGATTCTTTGAAGTATGCGATGCATGAAGGTCCCTCCGACACATTTTTTGAATTCGATAAAACGAGCTTGGCTCAACAGTGACCGAATGCATACCTCTTGTAAGACACAGTCACAAGCAAAATCCATCACGCCCATTCACCGAGTGGGCATAGGGGGTGCTCCAATTTTTTTGCACCTCTAGCGATGACCGGTGGGGTCACCGGCTTATTTAACATGTCAACAATTTGGAGAAGACCCACAACAATTTTCGATTCGAAGCACAGCTGGAAAATCATCCGATTAGCTCTTTTAGCGAAGCGAGCCGCTGGTTACTTAGTCTTGCCAGCGCTCGAATCGAGTTGATCGGTGGAAAACTGACGGGAGTGGAATGCCAGTAGGTCTTGATCATGATTGGTCACACCCACACACAAATTGCTTTCACTTCGAACATTACGGGAATTGATCCGATTGGACTGATAGTGACCAGCCTAAGATCGGAAGACTAGAGAACCCGCTCAGCCCAAATATTTTTGATCTTATCTGTAATTTCTAAGGTTTGAGGATCATTTTCGTAGCTGGTGTCGGCTTTGATTAGGCGCCCTAAACCGAGAGGACCTAGATCAGCGTAGTCTCGACTGCCACTGGTTTGCGACTGCCTATTGTCACCCGCCACGCCGTCGAGGTGCCCAATGTGTCTTGTCCTAGCCTCAAAACGCATTATAGCAAGGTTGTGATCACATGAGCAGTGAACTTCAATAACTGAGACTTCGTTGCTTAGGAATTGTGTTATCGGCGTTCCCGAATCTTTCGAATCAGAACGAGGATGACGCCAAAAAGAGACCGCTACTGCCGAGCCATATTGGGAAAGGACTTTTAGGAATATCTCATCGCTTGCGCGACTTAGACGTCTTCGCCACTGATGGTCGCCAACTCCTAATGTGTCAAATAGGGATTCAAGTATGTCGTCTTTATCAATAAATGGGATAGAAAGTTGTTTGGCAATTTCCCTCCCTAGCGTGGTTTTCCCACTGGCCGCAGCCCCAGAGACAACAACGATATGCTTATCGGTAATCATCGATCTATTGTACTGTGAATGGCAGCTCAGGGTTGTGGATTCAACTGGTCGATGCAACGCACTAGTCTCATACGATTGAGAAGGAATGTTGTTGATGAAATACCGCACACGGATCTATTACTCAGAATCCCAGAAATCACTGACGTGGGATCGCTGGCAGGAAGGCGACTTAATCGCAGGGACTAACAACAGTTACACAGCCACAATGGTTGAGCGTCAAATTCGCTTTGTGATGTTGGCTCACGTTAAGAACAAGAATACAGGACCCGCAGAAATGCGGATGAATAAATGGCGTTACGCACAGGATTCGAATTTGGTTGGTTTTTGGCGATGAGATCATCTTACTTATTCACATCTGTGTTGTTCCTACTAGCGCTTTCGGCATGTTTCGACGGGGAAGAACAATCCTGGACGCCTAAGCAGATCCACCATTCAGACAGTTTCACTTATACAACCATCGGCGATGTATCTAGCGATCTAATGGACCGTATCGCAAAAGAGCTGCATGAGAATCGAGACCGCATAGTAGGTGATCTACGCATCGAAGAAATGCCACCCGCAAAAGTTCGAGTTTGGGCGGAGCAAAAGCCTTTTGCAGATGCTTTTGGTGGAATTTGGCCGGTGCCTTGGCGTACGTCAACACTGAGGATTGGGAGATAAGACTCTTAGCTGTAGGGCATACCGACATCGCCAGAGTATCCGTCCATGAGTTTGCCCACCTTGTTACTGCCAAACTGAATAAGGACATCCCAAGATGGCTCTGGGAATCAATTGCGATCTACGAAGCTGAAGAAAAAATTGAAGATGGAAAAAGTATATCGTGCATTACCCATACATCGTACCCGACGCTTGATGAATTGAATGCGAGTCATACGACGAGCGCTGTAAAGGTCTATCGAATAGGGTATTCCCTCATAGAATACGTTGTTGAAGTGTTCGGTAGAGACTCCTTGATCGACCTGATTAGCAATGATGGTAACGTCCAGGAGTCATTGGGAGTAGCTGAAGCTGACTTTGAAAATGGCTGGCATCAATTCGTACTAAGCAGGTACGACATCGTCGATGTCGGAGCTGCAATGAACAAAGATCAGCTTGAAGCAAACATGAACGGTAAGACATTCACGAACGACAATGACGCGTACGCATTTACGTTGAATGCTGACAACAGCATGGATTTCAGTAGTGCACTCACAACTAGATTTTTTGGTCTACCAGACACACCTAACAAGAAAGGTACTTGGGAAGCTTCTAATGAAGGCAAACTTTGTGTTAGTTCGCCTGATTTCGATCAGTCCACTTGTACACCGTGGTACCTGACAGCAAGAGAAACGTTTCGACAAACAATCAGTAGTGATTGTAAGTGGTTCAATTGGCATCGAACTAAATGACTGTTGTGGGTCGAACTCAGACTTTGAGTTGTGCAATGCACGAAAATTCATCGTTGTGCACTGCAAGAGGCAGCTTCCGGCCAGGAGCTGTCGTTCCGCCATGAATGCTGGATCAAATCGACTGCTGGCCTTGCCAGCTCGTCAACTTTCGACTTAAATCGGTTACGGCTGCCAGCATCGGTTACTTCCTCCAAGCGGAAAATTAGCGAAAGCTAGCGTATTGCAGCAGTTTTTCGAAACTCAAGCCCCTCGAATTCTCCAGATGTTCTCCACTCCTCAATGTAGTTGAAAAACTCGACGGCACCTGGCGGGTATCCATTCGTATTGAGCTTATGACGGCGACCTTCTGGTTTTCCCTCGTTGTTGTAGTAACCGGGTGTGCAGTCTTCCCCTCCTACTATTGTTGCGAACTCGGCTTCCTCAATAGCTCGAACCCATTCTTGCTCGGATGTCTTGAGACATTCGACCACGGAAGCACTTGTATCCTCAGCATGCCTAACAATTGCCGCAATCGTTTTTGCGGCGTCCGCCAGGTTGCTGGTTAAGTTGGCACCGAGGTTTGCCGCTTGCACAAAACCTACTATGAATAGATTCGGGAAATCGTGTACGTGCATTCCATGGAGCGTCTCCATGCCATCCTGCCAACGATCTGCAAGTGTGACTCCCCCTATGCCTGTAATATCGAATCCTGACCGGCGCGTATAATCCGTGTTGAATTCGAAACCGGAAGCGAAGACCAAACAGTCGAGTTCGTGATGAACGCCATCAACCCAGACGCCTGTTTCGTCGATGCGTTCGACACCTTTACCATCGGTGTCCACCAGGCGCACATTCGGTCGATTGAATGCAGGTAAGTATTCATCGTGAAAACACGGTCGCTTGCAAAACTGGCGGTACCACGGTTTTAAACTAGACGCTGTTTCTGGATCGCTGACGATGTCATCGATCCGCTGTCGAATCTCCACCATTTTTGCGTCATCAGTGCATTCGTAACAACGAATAACCGCATCCGGAGTCCACTTGTCTGGCCTACCAACATCTTCCAACAGCCGATCACGAATCCTGATGCCAATATCGGTCCAGCCGTCATGAACTAGATCTTCATCCGCAAGGCCGCTCGTTTGTAGTGTGGCAAAGTTCGTTAACCACTGGCCTTGCCATCCTTTCGGCAAATCTTTGAACCAATTGGGTTCGATGGGATGGTTGTTGCGCACATCGACAGCCGACGGGGTACGTTGAAATACCGATAAGCTTCCAGCATCACGCCCGAGCGGCGGGATGCATTGTATGGCAGTCGCGCCGGTACCAATAATGCCGACCCGTTTGTCCTTCAAGTTTTCCATCGGGGAGCCGGTCCAGTCCCCACCGGTATAGTCATAGTCCCAGCGTGCAGTATGGAATGAGTTGCCCTTAAAGGTGTCAATACCTGGAATTCCGGGGAGTTTGGGTCGACTTAGCGGTCCGGTTCCCGCAGCTACATACTTAGCTGTCATACAATCGCCGCGATCTGTTTCTATAACCCAAACCGAGTCGGATTCATTCCAAGTCAGGTTGGTGACCTTGGTAGAAAACACGGCGTGCGGAGCTAAGTCATACTGCTCTGCGATACGTTTCGCGTGCCCCCATATCTCATGCGCCTGGACATACTTTTCCGTCGGCATGTAACCCGTCTCTTCTAGCAGAGGAAGATAAACCATTGCGGCTGTATCACACATAGCGCCGGGATATCTGTTCCAATACCACACGCCCCCGAAGTCACCGCCACTTTCAATAATTCGAAAGTCTGAGATCCCAGCCTCGCGCAATCTCGCGCCTGCACAAAGGCCAGAAAAGCCACCGCCAATAAACGCAAATGTCACATGATCTTTAAGTGGTTCGCGCTCGGCTATTGGTGTGTAAGGATCTTCTTCAAGGTATGAAAATTTACCCGTTGGCTCCACGTACTGATCAACACCATCGTTGCGGATTCGCTTTTCGCGTTCTTGTAGGTTCTTTTCACGAATGGCTTCTCTTTCAGCGGGCGATAAGTACCCAACGTTGTCATTCATCGTCATCTCCGTGCATGTACTTAGTTTTTCGGCGCAAGCAAGTGCTGCCGGGTGTGGATCTGTTTTGCAGGGTTCTAGCTAAACTCGGGCTTATTCCTCTCGTTCCTGCAACCGGGCACCACGCAGAATGCCCCCCATTGCGTAATTGCCTTCATGGCAGGCGTATTCAAATATTTTGTCTGACGACGCGCTCATGAGAACTCGAAACGTAAATGGTTGGGCAAAACTTTTAGGCGCGCTGACGGTTGCTTCGTAAGCAAGTTCACCCTCGCCCAGAGGAGTGAAGCGTTCTACCAGATGCAGGTCGTTCCCAGACCCCAAAACCCCATTCACATCTGCGTTTGCTGGTTGAATAGGTAAGTGGAAAGCTGGTGTTTTGTCTGAAAAATTTCGAGTCTCAACAACCAGGGTCTCACCTTCCCAGCGGCCGCGTGAGCTACCGTTCCACTGGTCTATACCTGCGGGTAAATGCGGCCGTCCATCGGTCGGGATGATCCTCGCGTCATGCACCATTTCCGTCATCAGCATCACATACTTAGGTGTTTGTACAATGCGCAGATTGTTGTTGTACGCACTTGGCATGATTGGAGGACCAGCGTTAAAACCCAGTAGACAACGTTCTGATAGACCGAGCGTTTCGGGATGGTCATGCCGATAATCAGGACCAACGCTGTACGACAAAACATCGCGTACAGGGGCGGAGCGCTGTTTGTTCTGTGCAAGTCTTGCGGCATTGGCTTCTGGCAAGACGTTCGGTAGACGACCATTGGGCGGATCGGTAATCAGAGACGTACGCATTTCTTTGTCCAGATTCTCACCCGCGTCGAGCCAGAATGCGTTGTAGCCTTCCACATCCTCTTTCGCAACGCCAGTTGGTTCATCTACCTGGTCTGGCGGTGCAATCTTGTTCAGCAATGCTTGTGCTTCCTCCCTTGTTAGTATCGCCTTATCGCCGAACTCTATTGGGCGTTCCAATGGTGTAAGCGTACGGAAATCCCACACACCCTGAATATCTGGTGTATTCCAAGCAGTTTGCGCCGGTGGTAAACGGGTCTGATCAGCAATTACTGCTGCCGACGCACAAATGCTTCCAAGTTGGATCATCAATTTCAACAAAATCGGTGGTCGCATAGTCATCTCTGCGTTCGTCCTTTAGCTCGTAGTATCGAATCGGAATTCATAACTCACTCTCCCAGACACCCACGTATCCAGGCACCTGCTTCATCGATCGCCGACAGGCCTGCGGAAGGCATGAGAAAGTGGAACAGTGGCCACGCGTGCACCATGTCTTTCCAAACGCGCAATTGAACATCCACGCCGGATAGAGCGGACTTGTTCGTAAAAGTGATGGCGTCACTCAAAAGGACTTCATCAGTGCCAACCTGAATCATCATTGGTGGAAATCCACTAAGGTCACCGAAGATTGGTGAAACCAGCGGATTCCTTGGATCAGTCCCTGCGTAGTAACTTTTAGCAAGAGAACTGAGCTCGGAACGCGTGACCATCGGATCCTGATCTGCACAGGAGGTCATCGATTCTCCACTTTGGGTGAGATCCAACCAAGGGCTTAGTAGATAGCCTCCTGCAGGCATCTCTCTTTTTGTTTCGCGGAGCTTTAGCAACAAAGACGCGGTCAAGTTTCCACCGGCGGACTCCCCAGCAACGACGATGTCGTCTCCGGAGTAGCCCTGCGCACAGACATAATCCCAAGCGGCCACAGCATCGTTCAAAGCCGCTGGAAACGGTTGTTCCGGCGCAAGTGCGTAATCCATGTTGAACGCGGTTACCCCTGATGATTCCGCAAGTCGCGCAACCAAATGTCGATGGCTTAACGCGGAACCAAAACCGTGGCCGCCACCATGGTGATAAATAATGGCTTTGCCAGGGATAGCTGAGATTGGTGTGATCTTTTCACCCTTAACGCCCTCGACAGAGAATTCCGTTCTTGTACAACTTTCAGGAAACGGCACGGCGCCATGTTCATCGTCGAATGCCTTTCGTGATTCTTCGATGGATTGCTCAATCCCCTCCCCCTCTTTCAACCGCTCAGCCCAGAGCGTTTTAAACCGGTTACTTTCGGTTTGGAATTCGTTGTTCACTTCTTGGTTCCCCCTGCAGACCACCTTCGGCAGGCCTTGTGTATGCATTCGATGATCACGATCCTCGATGCACTCATATGTAATATTTGACATTTCAGTGTAAATATAAACGTTAAGATAGATTTATGTCAACAAGGAATAGTGAGGCGTTGCCATACAAACCCACAACGGAAGGCGTTTCAGTCTTTGTGGCTTATCTCGGCAGAAGGCCGACGCGATTTAATTTTGCTATTACGTCAGGCGCAATTGAGCGTTCGTGCTGAGAAAGTAGATCGAGCCATTTTGGTAGCCATTCAAATAATCCGGGATTAATGGCAGTTAAGGCTCGACTATTAAGCTGCCTTACCGAGCCCATTTTCTGGCCGGTATCGTAGAGGGTAATGAAGGAATCCGTCATGCGATCGCTGGATTCACTTATCTCCTGAAAAACGTCAGGCGGAAGTCTTTCAAGCCCGCTCACAGGCGCCAGGGGGGTAATTTCCTCGCTCAAGCTGGATTCTGCATAAGCCCGGTTGGCTGCAACGATAGCGTGCAGAGCCGGGCCTTCGTAGTTTTGGGCTGCGATTGAAACGTTTTCGTAGAGTTTAAAGGAGCGGCTGTAGCATGCGGCGACCAAGTCCTCTTTGTCCCCAACGTTGTGGTAGATCACTTTCTTAGTGACGTTAAGGCGAGCCGCAATCTCATCGAGTGATGTCGCATCAATACCCTTGAGATTAAACAACCATGACGCGGCAGCGAGCAACGACTCCTGCTTCGCTTTCGCGATCGCTGCATTGTCAAATACTTTGGTCACCGGCATGAGTGCGGTACGCACATCAATGGGCATGATCGCGTGATCCTCAGATCGGTCGTTGGCAATACCTTGCTTCAGAAGTCCTGTCATTGCGCTGATCAGGTCGGAGTCATTGAGCGGATCGCTGGTGCTCCAGTTTCTAGTCGAAGGAAACCATGCGATAAACCCGAGTATGGTAAGCGCGACGATGGAAGCCTCACAATGATCTATCTCTCCCTTGTGGGCACCGGCAAGGAGTAGGTTTTCCAACTTCAGCTTGATGCGTTCAAATTGGACAATCACGTGCTCTCGGCGGTCTTCGTTCAGATAGGCTAAATCGCTCAACGTAGCTAACTCCGGCGCGTTCGGATCCAGCGTGTTTTCAACAAAATGTTCGATCGTAGAAATAGTGGTGTCACCGCTCTCGATGGCACTCTCAAGGTGCTCATTGAGCAACTCGCAGGAACGGTTATAGCTCTGGAAGACGAGGTCTTCTAAGTCGCTAAAGTAGTAATAAACGGCTGCACGAGACACCTTCAACTCTTTACTGAGCATTGGCAACGAGCCGGACGAGATACCGTGGCGGTTCAGAACGTTGGCAGCAGCACCCAGCCAGACTCCTCGCTTTTTCGACTTCTTATTGCTCGCTTTCGACTTCTTGACTGATGTTTCCATACTGCAAGACTACTAGACCGGAATAAATTAACAACGAATATTCATCATTGCACTTAGAATTCAAAGATCGGAAACGGAGGGGTTTCTATCATGCTGAATACTCAAAGAGGCTATTTACTATTTACTGTGTTGCTCTCTACTGTGTTTGCCAACACAGGCTTTGCAGAAGAACGCGTAATTGAAGAGGTTGTAGTCACAGCGCACAAACGAGCGCAGACGGTACAAGATACGGCTGCTGCTGTGGCCGCGATAACTGGAGACGCATTGGATGACCAGGGCATTGACGGACCTTTTGGTCTGCAGTTCGTGACCCCGAGCATGCAAGTAGCTGACATTCTGGGGCGAACCTATATCACCATACGGGGTGTTGGGCTCAATCAAGGTTCTCCTGGCGTCGCGATCCACGTGGACGGTGTCTACCAACCCGACCCGAGAATGGGAGAGCTCTTACAGCTTGACCTGGAACGGGTTGAGGTGTTGAGAGGACCGCAAGGTACACTGTACGGGCGTAACGCCAATGGTGGCGCGGTGAATTATATTACCAAAGCGCCCGAGGATGAGTTTGACGCCTATGTGCTCGCGGGTGGGAACGACTACGACGAACTTCGAACCCAGGGTATGATCAATATTCCTCTGTCTGACCAGCTCAGTGCCCGCGTGATTGCTAGCTGGCGAGACCAAGACGAGGGATATGTAGAAAATATTCTTCCCGGCGGAAAAGATTTTGACAAAAGTGAATCGAAATCAGCGCGTCTCCGGTTGCGATATACGCCATCGGATACTTTTGAGGCTGATTTCTCCGCCAGTTTCTCTGATCTGAATGGCCCGGTTCAGTACTTTACACTGAGCACCGAACCCAACCCTGTATCAGTATTCTTAAACCCATCCCTCGGAACTGCGACAACCACCCAGGAGCCATGGAAATCGTCTGCCAACGATCGAATAAACACCGATCAGGAATATACCAATGTTTCAGTCAATCTTACCTGGGATCTCGATACGGTTACCCTCAAGAGTATTACCGGCTATACCGACTACGATGAGGTGAGCCACGCAGATGACGACGGGATCAGCATTACAATGTTCCCCTCAGTGCGCTCCTATGATCAGGAATCACTCTCCCAAGAATTCAATATTTCCTACGTTGGTGACAACATCGACGTCGTCGGGGGCGTGTACTATTCAGAGGACGACTTCAATCATACGCTGGACTACGACCTGCTCGAAGGTGTGGCAGTCACACTTCTGCCTGCTGCAGGGTTGCCAATAGGCAGTGATCTGCTGTTTACAGTTCCCGACTTTGATACAGAAGTCATGGCAGTCTTCGGAGACGTGACCTACCACGTCAACGAACAGCTCAGCTTAATGGCTGGTGTGCGATACACTGATGAGTCGCAGTCGCAAACCCAGGCTAATAGCATCCAAATTGGTGCAACAGGACCGGTTATTCCGACCTGTGCACTCCGGACTAATGATGCGGACTATGACGCTACAACGTTCCGAGCAGGCGCGAGCTATGCGTTCAGTGATAACGTCAATGGGTATTTCACCTACTCCGAGGGCTTCAAGTCGGGAGGCTACAACGCCTATGCCTGTGACGATAACTTCCAGCCAGAGGAGATTGAAGCCTACGAAGTTGGTCTGAAGACTGAGTTGCTAGATTCTGCATTAACCTTGAATCTTTCGGCCTTTTTCTATGACTATACCGATCTACAAATCAGTCAGGTGGTTGGCCTAACACGGTTAATCGACAACGCACCCAAAGCAGAAGTAAAGGGAGCGGAAGTAGAAGTTGCCTGGGTTCCCAACCAACATTGGATGATCACCGGTAATGTTTCTTGGCTGGATGCGACGTACAAGGAATTTACGAATACAGACGGTTTGAATCCTGGGATAGGTGATCAAGTCCTTGATGGGAATTACTTAAATCATGCGCCGAAGTTGTCTACAAATTTGAGTGTTAGTTACACCACGCCTATGACCGATATGGGGCTCGTGGTGTTTCGTGCTGACTACAGCTACCGAGACAACCTGTATTTTCGTGAGTTCAATGGACCGTTGGAAGAGCAGGAGTCCTACGCGATTGTGAACCTTAACGTGATCTGGGAGAGCCCCAGCGAGCAATACAGTGTTCGATTGTTTGCCAACAATCTGACTGATGAAGTATATGTTTCACAGATGGACGCCTCCGACAATTTTGGCGCCCGTTTCCAAACCTGGGGCCGACCCAGAGTTTATGGTGGCGAGGTCAAAGTTCGATTTTAGGTTTCGATTATTCCCTATCGATACCATTGCTCTGACCCGAAGTAATGCTGTCTGCACACAACAGGCAGCTAGGTCATTTTCCTGGGCGATTTCTCGAGGCAGCAACTTCGTAACAAATGAAATTTGATGTTTGGGCATCCATATCCATCAGTCGAGCTAAGTCAGTTTCGTCTGGTTAGGGTCGATTTGAGACCTCCAAGCCAGCTTAGCGAACGTCGGCTTTCATGATTCGCGTGAAGTGGATCACGAAACGATCTCAGCTTTCTACAAAGCCGACATTCAAGACGCGATATCTATGCGTACTTTCGGCTAGAAGCAGCCGGTCAGATCTGCAAACTTTCAAAATGGTAGGCTGTTCACCATGTCAACGCATTCGACTTTTTCACCGTGAAACTTGACGAAAGTACTGCCTATGGATTGAAAACCCATTGAAGAATTAAAACGCCAGCTGATCGATGCTGGAGTTGAAAAGAGGGCAGCGCACTTTGCCCGCGACGAAGTTGCAAACAAAGCCGCGATCTGGCAGAGCGTTACGCCGAAACCAGTTACAAACTGGGAGCTGCCGAATCCCATCTTAATGCACTGCGCCCAGCTAACGAAGAGGAAAGGAAACCTATATAACTAATTTTGGGATTCATCAGTTGAGAGTTAAAATGTCACTATTGATCGAAAATCGACCCCGCACGAAAAACACGGTGTCGAACGCTGGTTGCGTTACTTCGGTAAATCTGACTAGGGGCGTCAATCTTAGAAACAAATAATTCAAAACAATATGCATTCCAAACGACGAGTCTTCAAAGGTGTATGGATCCCAAAGGAAATCTGGCTTTCCGATCTTTCTGCACAAGAAACCATGCTTTGGGCAGAAATCAACTCGCTCGACAACGAATTTGGCTGCGTTGCAGCCAATTCTCATTTCGAAGAAACACTACGATTGAAAGAGCGTCAAATACGCGAGTATCTCAGACGCTTGAAGGACAAAGGCCTTATTGAAATTGATTTGAACAAAGCTAAGAACACAAGAACTATTCGATGTATTGGAAAGTACCGACGCACGCAAGACGAAGTGAGAAGGGAAATCGGAGACCGTGTTAAAACCGTTGTGGAAAACCTTCGCTACCAAGACTAGGCTGCGGCGGAAAGCTGCCAGACCTCCGGCGGAGTCCTGCTACAGGTGCGGTAGAACCCCGCCGCACTCTATTAGTGAACATTTAGTACTCATTCTAGTAACCAATCCTACGTCTCTAAATAAGGATGTGGATAATCAAACTCATGAGCCTATATCGAGCCTAAACAGGGAGGATCCAGTCCCTGTTTAATTCTAAGCTATTGATTTGTATGGCTCCGCCTGCTGGGCTCGAACCAGCGACCCGCTGATTAACAGTCAGCTGCTCTACCAACTGAGCTAAGGCGGAGTAGAGGTCATTGCCCATCGAACTGGGCAAGGGTCGGCTATTTTAGTGTCCTATTGTCCAATTGCAAGTAATCAGTCAACCACTGAGTCTGCGAGCACGGGCGACATAACCGGTCGTCAAACTATCCACATCGTGTCCTAACGCCTGCTCAATTTCTGCTTCCGTATCCGCGCCCCACGTCGACACATTAAGTCCCAGGTCGTGTGCCTCTTTCACTAAATCTGTTGATAGATCTTGGCAATACGGCGACCAATTGGTGCCACGCGCAGCGGCTATGGCGCGTGGTGTACTGTCGCCAAATTGTCGGGGTCCAAAATTGCCATACCAGCGCTGAAGCTTGGTCAGTTGGGCTTCATCCAACGGAGAACGACTCAGCCAGTTGAAGTCGACCGTGAGATACCCGGTTTGAATGCCAGGCATGGCAATTGCCGCGAGTTCAAGTAAGCGCCAATCAAACGCAATCAATACTGTCCGCGAGAACAGCGAACTGGCGCCCAGTACCTGGGTAAGCGCATCAACATAGACCTCTGCCATTGTGGTGTTTTCAACATCGAATGGGTCCGTTTTGGCTTCGAACCACAGCTCGGCTCCGGGGCTTGACTCAAATGCTTGTTCAATATCTTCGAATGTCGGCACGGTCTCGTGAACAAGCGATGCTCGATCCGGGTAGCGTCGCGCGGTCTTCGAATTTGGGTTTACCGCGCCGACGTTGAACTCGCGTAACTCTTGCAAAGTACTATGTTTGATAGTTGGTCCGGGATCACCCAACCAAGCGCCGTCCGCATCTCGGGTAAGTGCAGCATTCAGCGTGTAGTCATGGTGCGCGACGAAGACATTGTCTGCCGTCAGATGGAAATCTAACTCACAGCCGTCAACACCCTCTGCCAACGATCGCTTTACGGCATAAGCTGTGTTTTCCGGATAGGAGCCTGAGCCACCTTCGCTCGCTATCAGCGTCACTGCCACAAGTTTTGCCTGTCAACGCTACTGTGCGTTTGTTTTCTTGTTTGTCTTTCTTCGCTGCATTGCGCCATAGGCTTTCACGAGCTGACGCCCGGTGTCGCGTTCTTCGCTGATAAAACGTCCCATCAACGCACCGGTCTGCGGATCGATAGTTTTGTCCGCGAGTATCTGCAGTAGACCATCAGTCTCTGTACTGTCAGAGCCAGCGGCTTTCTCTCGCTTCACACCAACTCCGAACGATGCGAACTTCTCTTCGTCACTTGCATTCGACTTCAAGAAACGAACTTGCTTTTTCAGCTCCTTGTTCGTTGTTGGCCGCAATCCATAGCCGAGTTCCGTGAGTCGCTTCTCGAACGCCCAGCTATGTTCCATTTCTCGTACGGCGACCATATCCAGCGTCGGCTTCAGTGCTTTGTCCTTGGTGGTATCACCCCATGCCTTGAACAATTCATAGCCGCCACGTTCGCCATTTGCTACTGCGTTTAGCAATCCGATATAACTTGGTTTCTTCGCCACATCTCTCTCCTCAACTTGTTGCAGAGTGAAGCTTACGCCTTTTTTGTCCATACTGACTCAGCATTTGTTTTGGTTTTGCTTAGGAACATCCATGCCTCAATTGATCAAGCATGTGGCGACGATCGTTACGCTACTTCTCGCTCACACAAGCCTCGCCGTAAACATCTCGGCTGTGGACAAAGCGCTCGTGTATGACGTCTACAAAGAACTGGTCGAAACTAATACGACAAATTCAGTCGGCGATAACACACTCGCAGCCAACCGCATGAAGGCTCGACTGTTAGCTGCTGGATACGATGAGGCCGATATCTTTGTCGGAGGTAAGAAAGAGCGGAAAGGCAATGTTGTGGCTCGACTGCGCGGCTCCGGCGAAAAGGAACTAATGGTGCTTCTCGCTCACCTAGATGTTGTTGAAGCCAAGCCAACCGATTGGTCTATGGATCCTTTTACGTTGCATGAGAAAAACGGCTACTTCTATGGTCGGGGCACGTTGGATGACAAAGCACAGGCTGCAATCTGGACCACCATTGTGATTCGGATGAAGGAATCTGGGTATCAGCCTAACCGTGACATCATCCTCGCGTTAACCGCTGACGAGGAAGGTGGTGGTAACAACGGTGTCTACTGGCTGCAAGACAATCATCCTGAACTCATAGACGGAGCAATCGCTTTGAACGAAGGCGGCTATGGGCTTCTACAAAACGGTCAACGCATCGCCAATAGCATCCAAACTGCGGAGAAGATTTTCTTAAGTTACAAAGTGAGCGCAACCAACCCAGGTGGTCACTCGAGCATCCCTCGTGAAGACAACGCGATCTACGACTTGTCTCAGGCGCTGCTCAATATTCGCAACTATCAGTTTCCACTGGTCATTAACCCCGAAATGCGCCTGGGCTTTGCACGCCTCGCGGAAATAAGCCCAGGGCAGATGGGTGAAGATCTAAAAGGTTTACTCAAGCCAACACCTGACTCCGAAGCACTGGCGCGCTTGAGCAAAATTCCTTCTATCAACGCTTTGTTACGCACGACCGCTGTGGCCACGATGTTAGAGGGCGGACACGCGCCAAATGCCCTGCCACAAACTGCCGCAGCTGTAGTCAACGTCCGCATGATGCCAGGCAGCGATCCTGAAGACGTTTTGTCTGCTTTGATTGACGCTGTGGATAACAGTGACGTCAAAGTTGAGTTCCAAGGTGGTGGCCGACCCTCTGACCCATCACCTCTAACCGACGAAATTCTTAACGCTGTCGAATCGGCAACAGAAGAGATGTGGCCAGGTGTTGCCGTCATGCCAACCATGACCACTGGCGCTACCGATGGTGCGAAGATGCGGAATGCGGGCGTACCGACCTATGGTATCTCGGGTCTTTTTGTCGATCGCAATGACATCCGGATCCACGGTCGCGACGAGCGCTTGCTCGTCACCTCATTCTACGAGGGCTACGAATTTCTGACTCTCCTTGTGCATAAGCTAAGCAAGTAACCGTGAAGTAGCCGTTTTGCAGGAGCGTCTTTTATTGGTCGTATCATTTCCTATGGTCTGTGCACCACAGCGCTGGTTGAGACCTTCTATCTTATGCTGCAAGTTTATGCTGCAAGCCACCTTCGGCTAGTGCACGACGGGCGACGTAACCGTTTAATTTAGGCACAATACGAGTTCTAGTTGCTGCTTTGGGGAGTGCAGCAAATTCAATCGAGATTTTACAACTGGATCCGGCAAAGCTGTGTCGCGCTGACTCTGTGCGTGGTGTGCGTCTCTGCAAACGCTGAAGAACGTGTCGGCAGCCTCGTTTTCGGTAGCTGGCTCAATCAAGATTTCGCACTTCAAGCCCAATCGAGACTAACGGACGAACTCCAGATTCGGGTCGCTGTCACCCCAGTAGATATCGGGGGCCAGCGCTATTATAGAGTCCATAGCATGCCACTCTTGGAATCCGCCGCCCGAGGCTTGCAGAATACCAATCCCAATTTCCCCGACGCCTGGTTTGCCATCGACAATTCACCGAGCGCCAGGCGCTATATCGCAGATGAGCGCGCCGCGGGCGCTGATAAAGCCGCGGGCGCTGATAAAGCCGCTGGCGCTGGCAAAGCCGCAGGGAATGTAAGACAAGACAGTGGGACATCACAAATAAAGCCTCAGGCGGTACCTCCATCGGTGGTGTTGGCAAGTCCTGAACAAACTACACCTAGCGCCGCCACCGCAAACCCTGGTTCTGTCATAACGGCCCAAGGTCAGACAACCCAGTCTGCACTGCAAGTGACTTATCTCGAGGACAGCGATATCACTCTCGATGGCCACATCGATGAACCCATCTGGGACACCCTACCCGTGCACGACAACATGCGTGTGATTGATCCAGATTCGATGGCGACACCTGAGTATGAAACACACACACGCCTATTCTTTACCAACCGCGGACTTTACGTCGCGGCAGAAATGAAGCAGCCCACCGACACTCTCGTCGCGCGTCTTTCTTCACGTGACCAATTCATCAACCGGGATGCTTACGGGATCACAATCGATACGTCCGGTGAAGGCTTGTACGGATATTGGTTTAAAGTGAATCTCGGTGGCTCTCTTATGGACGGTCGGGTTCTCCCAGAGCGCACTTTTAGCGAACAGTGGGATGGGCCTTGGCGCGGTGAGAGTCAGCGGACAGAAGACGGGTGGAGCACAGAGATGTTCTTACCTTGGTCGATGATGGCCCTCCCCCAAGGCACCACCGATCGCGAAATCGGCATCTGGATTGAGCGCAAGGTCGCGCACCGAGATGAGCTCTACGGCTGGCCCGCGCTTCCTTTTACCTCTCCGAGGTTTATGTCTGCATTGCAACCAGCTGCCTTACCGAATCTCAAAGCCCAATCCCAGCTGGCCGTTTTTCCGTATATATCTGCAACCCATGATGCGATCGCGGAAGACGACGAATATCGCGTCGGCGCTGACGTTGCCTGGCGGCCCACACCGAATGCGCAACTGACCGCGACGCTCAATCCCGATTTCGGCGCCGTCGAATCAGATGAAGTGGTCGTCAATCTCACTGCTTTCGAGACTTTCTTTCCGGAGAAACGACTGTTCTTCTTGGAAGGTACTGAAGTCTTTATCACCACACCCCGATCGGATCTGCGCCGCTTTCGTTCATCGCGGCAAGGCAGTGGCGCGCGGGCTACGCCTTCAACTTTTACACCCGAGCCCACCACCCTGCTCAACACTCGCCGAATCGGCGGCCCCCCGCGGCAACTCAACTTACCCGATGGGGTCGAAGTGGACCCGGTTCAACGCGGCAAACCCACGGACCTACTCGGCGCGATCAAATCCACAGGTTCTCTCGGTAACGTTCGTTACGGATTTCTCGGCGCATTCGAAGACGACGTCGAGTTACCGGGCCGTGTGACCGCCACCGGGCAATCAATCAAAGTTACAGAAGACGGTCGAGACTTTGGCGTTGTGCGCGCTTTGTACGAGGCGACTGGCAAATCGCGTAAGAGCATTGGCTACATGGGGACGCTCGTCACCCTCCCGGAAGACGACTCAACAGCACACTCAATCGACGCGCACTATCTATCAGAGAAAGGCAAAATCAAATTTGATGCGCAGGTCATGAGCTCCGATGCGCGTGGCTTACAAGGCTACGGTATGCTCGCAGATCTTGTGTATACGCAACGACGCGGGCTGACCCATTTCTTTGGCTTCGACTACATCGATGATCAGTTCAACGTCAGCGACTTAGGTTTTATCCGTCAAAACGATATCTTCAATGGTCAATATGGCATCACCCTCCAAGGTGGCGGCCAGGAAGGCGATCGCTTTCGCTACACCCGCAATGCGCTTTTTATCAATGCACAAACCAATACGGAAGGGTTTCTCAATCGCTCCGGGATATTCTCCAACCATACCTATCTGCTGCAAAACAATTCTCAAGTTCGGTTTGAGGTGGACTATTACCCAGAACGTTGGGATGACGTAAACAGTCGCGGCAACGGATGGTACAAGACCGACGCGCGCTGGTTTACTCAAGTCGGGTACGGCACCGATTCATCTAAGCGCCTTTCCTTTAGTGGCACTATCGGCGCCGAGCAAGAAGAGCTGGATGGTACCTGGACCTACGCGACTGACCTCGGATTCACCTACACACCGACCGACAATTTAACGTTTGAATTCGACGTGACCTACAAGAAGAGAGACGGCTGGCTCGTCTATCGCACAGGACGCAACGTCACCACGTATCGCGCGAATGACCTCAAACCTCGACTATCTTTGGACTATTTCGTCTCCGCAAAACACCAATTACGTCTGACCATGCAGTGGGCAGGGATTCAGGCCGAGGCTCAAGACTATTGGTCCATACCTCTCTCTGACGGAGATTTGATTGCGCGAGCACTCGGTGCAGGTGATCCGAACGAAGACTTTTCTCTTTCTCGCCTGACCGCTCAACTACGTTATCGGTGGGAGATAGGGCCGTTGTCGGATCTTTTCGTGGTCTATACACGCGGCAGCAACCTTGCGCTGATGGATGACGAGGATGAATTCAGCACTTTGTTTAACGATGCCATTGACGATCCTATACTTGATTTTCTAGTCCTGAAGTTACGTTACCGTTTTGGCAGATGACGATCCGTGCCCTTCTCCTAGCCTCAACAATCAGCCTTTTCTCTCTTGTACACGCTGGATCTTTCGAAACCAAGGCGCAGCTAGGGGAGGCGTTATTCTTCGAAACCAGCTTATCGGGCAATCGAACACAAGCATGCGCGACCTGCCACATGCCTGCAGTCGCTTTCACCGATGCCAGACCCAATCAATTTGACCGCGCCGTCTCGATAGGTGCAGACGGCACAACCCATGGACGAAGGCATACTCCGACGCTCAGCTACATCGGACAAACACCCACCTTCCATCTGAATGATGAGGGGCTATACGCTGGAGGTTTCTTCTATGACGGCAGAGCCCACGATCTGCCTGCGCAAGCAGATGGACCCATCTTTAGCCCGTTAGAAATGGCGCTAGCTTCACCAGTAGTACTGCTTGACAGAATCAAAGAAAACGGTCCGTACGCAGGAGCGATAGAACGGCTATTTGGCAGCGACGTGCTGACTCAACCAAGTCGTTTGGTGACTGCTGTTGCTGAAAGCCTGGCGGCATTCCAACGCAGTGACGCGTTCTCACCGTTTAACTCGAAGTACGATCGCTTTTTACGCGGAGAAGCCGACCTCACAAGATTAGAAGAGCATGGCCGGCTCTTGTTTTTCTCAACGCTGATCAACTGTCACAGTTGTCATCAACTCGATCATCCCACTCAAGAAACCTTCACGGACTACACCTACCACAACATCGGGACGCCACAGAATCTAAGCGTAAACCAGGCCGATTTTGGGCTCGCAGAAAATCCCATTGTTCAGGGTCCGCAACACGAAGGAAAGTTCCGCATCCCAACTTTGCGCAACATAGCGATCACCGCACCCTATATGCACAACGGTGTTTTTCGCGAGCTGGAGACGGTACTGCGCTTTTATAACAAGTACGTGATGCAAGCACCAACAAATCCTGAGACAGGGTTTCCTTGGGGTGACCCAGAAGTCGCCGAGAACATCAGTCTTGATCTTTTACGTCGAGGTCAACCGCTGGATGAGTATCGCATCGAGTCGCTAATCGCTTTCCTCAAGACTCTGACTGACGAACAATTCGAGCATCTACTTGACTGAGATCACCTAGATTGGGTTTGATGTCTTATCAACAAAGCGCGTAACGGATTAGATCATGGCAGAACTTGACGAGAGCCTTGGCGACCAACTTTCGCTCGTAAATCACTTCTATCAGCTCGGCATCGATTACATGGTGTCGTACTCGTTCCAACTTTTGAGCGCCGTCATCGTCGTGCTCGCGGGCTTCTACATATCTCGCTGGATATCCAACCTGATCGCCCGAGTACTGGAAGCTCGCGAAGTCGACACCACTCTGCGCCAGTTCATCGGGTCAACTGTGCGGTTGATCATATTGATCATTTTCGTTGTCATTGCGATTCAACAACTCGGCATCAACATCACGCCGATGGTTGCCGCGATCGGGGGTCTTACTGTCGGGCTTAGCCTTGCGCTGCAAGGCCCTGTTTCCAACTACGGTGCCGGTCTCATCATCATCCTGACCCGCATGTACAAGGTCGGCGACACAATCACCACCCAAGGCTGTACGGGTATCGTGGAAGAAATCAGTCTTGCAGCTACTGAGATACGTGCAGAAGATGGCGAAATCATCGTCATCCCGAACAAACAAATTCTCGGTGAGATACATGCAAATTCTGAAGCCAATCGCATCGTCGAAGGCGCGATAGGGGTCGCTTACGATGCCGACATTGAACGCGCGATCAGCATCATCGTAGACTTGTTAGCAGCCCATCCAGACGTGTCTGAATCTTCGACACCGGAGGTTGGGATCTCCGGCTTTGGCGATTCGAGTGTCGACATCGAATATCGTTACTGGGCACCATCTGGTCACTACTATCCAACGACACATGGCGTGAACCTTGCGATTTTTAACGCGTTTAAAGAGGCTGGGATTGCAATACCCTTTCCGCAACGCGAGGTTCGTTTACTCGAAAACTGAGATATCTAACTGCCGTTTACCTCAAGTTTCCCGTAGTAGCTGACATTCACTTTTTCGGGCGCGGGGGAGTTCGACTTTTGATATTTTGCCGCGAGCGTCTCGGATCGTCGCATCAAGCGATCATCCCCTAGTTCTCCTGCGGTCGCCGCTCGGAATGCGAAGAAGCGTGCGTCATTACCACGCAAATCTATGGCTTGCTCTATCGCAACTAACGCTTCATCAAAATCCTCTTTTTCGAAGGCTAGGTTTGCGCGCGCATAGTGATAGTAAGGATTGCGCCGCTGATACCAGTACACCCGTCGCTCAAACTCGGCAGCCTCTGCAAGCTGGCCCTGTGCTGTGAGCGAGACTACCATTCCGGCGAGCGCGCTCTTGTCGCGATTGTCTATCGACAATGCCACTTCGTAGGCTTGTTGGGCAACCTCAGATTTACCCAAGCGAGAATAGAAGACACCGAGATTGTTCCACACGAATTTGTTTTCAGGATCCGAAAGCGCAGCTCTTTTCAGCTGAGCAAACGACCCCTCCAGGTCCCCAACGTTGAGCTCGTCGATAGCAAGATTTATGTGGTAGAGCGCTTCTGCGAAAGCGTCTGAGACTAGCGTTGGCCTGGCAAAATCAGCATCCGGTTGCACGATGTTGAAGTCCACAACGAGCTCGGCGGTATAGCGACCAGCTAGCCCTATCTCATCCACTATGACGTTGATGTGGTTGTTACGAACCAATTGGCCTGCATTCACATCCCAAGCTGGGTAGTTCTCAATCAGTTGATAACTTGCATTTAAACCGGCTGCCCGCGCTAGAGCAATGAACATGTTGGTATATCCCAGACAATTTCCTTCAGCGGATGCAAATGTCTGCTGGGCAGAATAAGTACCGTCTGCCCGATAGTGATTGGAGAAATAGCCACCGTCCACAAGCCCAGCCATAAGTCTACGAAATCGAGTGTAGGGGATCGTAGAGTCCAGGATCTTTCTCGCGGCAATAAATGCGTGCATCTCATCTGACATCTTGAGCAGATCAGCAGAAACGGCTGGCTCGATTTCTGCGCCGAAGGCGAGTTCCCCGCTAATGAGGGCAGGTATTTGTTCGGTTGCGGATGGAAAGGTGGGATAGCTCACACAGCCGGTGACGCTCAGCATGATGGCCAATAGCGCACTTCGTTTGAAGAAAATTCTGAATCTAGACATGTCCAGCACTCCTATCCAGCGCTCCTATCCAGCACTCTTATCCAGAACTCGTGGCTCGCTCAGCAGTGTAGAACGCCGCAACAATCGCCTCAAGCCATTGTCCGACAGCTATTTTCGGTTGAATATGCGCCGAACCGTGCGTTCTTCGTCGTCAGCCTCAATCGTGAGCTCCACTGTCATCCGGTCTCTTTTTACGATGTATCGCTCAAGTACTGACATGTCGGGCGCCTTAGAAAGAATGACCAGGTCTTGTTCCTCCCATCCGGCATAAACTTCCCACAGTCCTCTCTGCCGTTCACCCCAGCTGACATCTCGGTAAACACCCGGTTCGTGTGCAATACCCATAGAATCATGGTTTTGTTCAACGGTGATGCTGTCCGCGCTCAAAATTTGGAAATCATGCACGACAAACGCAAACCCACTTCCGAGCGCCCCAAGCACATCGTTGCGCTGCTTTATCACTTGGTCATTTGTGCGACGAGCGCGTTTACGTCCACCCAAACCTTGTTTGAAGTCTGGCGTCGCATCTGAGTCAGCATAATCGAGTACCCAGGATCCCGTCAGGTCTACTCCGATCGGATTATCCTCTACCAACTCTATCCCAGAGCAAGCTGCGACCAACACCGCGAAGAAACCTAAGGTGAGACAGCGGACCATTTCTATCTTGGGTCCCTGATCGTGCATGTACCCTGGGCCATGGCACAGGTGCGACCTTCATTTTCGAGATCTATCCGAACAATCGCCATAGTCCGCGTCATGTTAATGATCTCTGCCCGTGCACTCACGACGCCTTTTGATACGGGAGCAGTGAGATTGATTTTGAATTCTGTGGTCGCCGCCCATTGTCCTTTTTGCATCGCGGGATAGCACACACAACCCAATATGTGATCGCAAAACGCGGATAGAACCCCGCCGTGCATGTTGCCAAACCCGGTAATGAGTTCTTCACGCACGTCCATGGTCGCTGCCATCCAGCCAGGACCTGCATCCGTGATCTCAAAGCCCAAGAATTCGACGATGCCACCTTGGCCTGTAGCCGGACCTTTAAATCGTTCAGCAACTTTTGGGTTGAAAGCAATCTCAGACATAAACTCCTCTTTGTTGGCTTAGTGTTCAGGGATAAGACAGGAGTGAATAGACTCGTCATTCGGTATTTCACGAGCGAGGGTTTTGATCGCGAGTTCAGCATCAGGTAGGGCAAAGTCGTGTGTGTGCATCTTTAAGAGGTCAACTTGTCCCGATTCGATGTATCTAATCGCCGCTTTGTAACCGGTTGAGGTCACACCAATGGCGCCTTGAAGCTGGATCTCCTTGGTGACTACATAATCTGAAACGAAGTTCTCCACGTTTTTGAATCCCTTCATGCCAGCAAGGATGACCTTGCCCCCAGTTCTCACCATCCGTATCGCATCGCTGACAGGTTTCGTCGCGTATGCACTCACATCAACGACGACATCCGCGCCAACCCCATCGGTCAGTTCCTTGACCCGTCGAACCGGATCTTCGTTGTCTACATCGATCGTGTGATCGGCTCCGAAAAGTTTCGCTATACGCATCTTCTCAGCATCGGCTTCAATACCTGTGACGATGATCTGTCCCGCACCGACGGCGCGACAAGCGACAACACTTGCCAGGCCGCGCTGGCCTGGCCCTAGAATCACCACAGTATCACCGGGCTGTGTATTCGGAAGTTCTACCGCCCAACGAAAGCCTGCCCCTAATGGATTGAACATCACGGCGAGTTCCGGCGGCAAACCTGGGTCGACCCGATGCACGACCGAGTTTGGATGCAAGTACATGTATTGAGCGTAACCGCCCCACAGCCCGGGCCACTCTGTCGTGGGTATGTAGGAGTATATTTTGCGGCTATCGCATAGGTGATAGCGGCCACCCAAGCAAGGGTCACAGTGTCGACAGGACAGCATGGTCTCGACAGCAACACGGTCGCCGACGTCAACACCCCATCGCGCCGCAGCTCGATCACCAATCTTTGCTATCACGCCAAGGGGCTCATGTCCTGGGACCACTGGCATGGGTGTGCGCAACATATCTTCAAATTGCTCGTAGTCACTGCCACAAATCCCACACGCTTCTAATTTGAGTAGCGCTGCATCATCATCGATATCAGGGATCGCTATATCCATTGGGGTCAGTTCACGTTTGGCCGTCATCACCATTGCGAACGATTTGTTAGGTAAGCTCATGAGGATCTCTTGAGAAAGGCAGCTTGGTTCGCGAGCACTGTCGATGCTTCATCGACAAGGCCAGACATTATGTCTGCCACAGGTCGTACTTCATTAAAGTAACCTATGCTCTGACCGGCACCTGAATGAATTAGTGGCTCGATATCGTGTTCTTCAATCGCACCGAGAAGATCACCGACCAAAACATCTTGGTAGGGCATCTTTAGCGGCGCTGGCGCATCCTCCGCTTCCCAAGCCTGGCTCCAACCCGTCCGTACCTGACGGAATGTCTTGCCCGACTCCGAGCGAGTAATCACCGTATCGCCACTGCCCGCATCGATGAGCTTGCGAGTATTGACCGGATGCATATGCCCTTGGTGTTCTTCGGACAAGAGCCACGCCGTACCCATCCAAACGCCTTGTGCGCCCATTGCGAGTGCTGCAGCGATATGGCGACCAGTTGCCACACCACCGGCAACCAATACAGGCACATCTCCTGCTGCATCTACAATTTGCGGCACCAATGAATAGGTACCAACTGGCCCAGTATGCGCGCCTGCGTCATACCCTTGAGCGACTAGAAACTCGACACCAGCTGCAATCGCTCGCGGCACATGGTGCGGACTACCTATCAGGGCTAGGGTTGTTTTACCACGCGCCTTAGCTTCAGAGATAACTGCGGGCGGGGAGCCTATGCCACAAGCAAACATATTTACGCTCGAATCGAGCACTGCCTTGATCTGCGCTTCTTCGATTTCCGTCGAGCGAATAAAGCGAGTGCGCATACCTGGTTCGGTCGCTTGCGGTACTCTAAATTTCTTGATGAGCCCATCGACAAATTCTCGATGTGCGGTCGGGATCTCGGCCTCGATCGCCTCTCGCGAATTATGTTCTGGCATGCCAGGAGGCAACACCAGATCTACACCAAAGGGTTTATCTCCTACGAGGGACCGTATCGCGGCAAGCTCATCCGTAATTTCATGCGGAAATCGACGAGTGGCGCCATACACGCCATAACCACCTGCATTAGTGATCGCAGCAACTGTCGCTACGTCGTGAGCGAAGCCAAAAATCGGATATTGGATACCTAAACGGTCGCACACTGGAGACCAAAGTACCGAGCTTTCAGGCATGCTCAGCGGCCCTTGGTACCCGTATTTTGAATGTCATCGAAAGACTCGACATTGCCAGTAACCGTCTTTAACTCGACCTCGACAACCCGAGGTTCAATGTGTTGGACGACGGCTTCGGGAACGGCGATTTCGCTGGCTGGTGTGTCGTCCTCGATGGAATCCTTGGGCGCTGCTGATCGCAACGTCATCTCCGGCGCTCGGATCTGGTTTAGTGCAGTGTCAACAACCTCAAACGCATCTAGCGAACGAAGTTTAGGGTGGCCGCGCACGACCTCGAAGTAGAAATCTTTGTAGGTCTGGGACGGTACGACATCAAAGACAGGGTCATAGCCTTCTGGCTTAACGCGCAGAGATTCATGTCCGTACTGCTCAGGCCAAACCCGACACCACTCCTGCCAGAGACGCAATATTAGCTGTTGCTGCTGTCGTGTCACAGCATACCCCCATCTCCATCACCGGCGATGAGCCGGGACCTTCGAACCACCTTATCTCACCGTTCCTGTCGTTTTGATCTTCTTGTGTTGAGGTACGTTTTGTACTGTTGTGCAACGTGCGGTGAGACAAAGCAAGAATGCACAGGAATCATCCTGATTCCCATTACTCTAGCCACTATAGCACTTACCCAACGAGCCCGCACAGACTGTCTACACTGAGGGTATGGCGCGAATCGTTACCGCGATGCTGCTGTGCATCGGCCTCGTATTTCCAAGCGTTTGTATGGGTCCAGCCGGATCTTCCAGAGCGTTAGAACAACACGCATATGAGCGTCAAAACTTTGACGCGGTAGCACCAAGCCCCCTACTGGAGCAGGCCGAACACATCGCCGCCGAGTTAGATGTGCCATCCCAATCAATCGATTTCGGCATAACTGCAGTCAATCGTTTGCAGACACGAGGCGAAGCTACCCTTGAGCTTCCTGGAATGGCGCCGATAACCCTCGTTAAGACCCGCCAACAGAGCCTAAATGGCATGGTGACAATGACGTTAAAGCAAGCGCATGCGACTCCAATCAAAACACCCGAACTGGTGTCAACTTTGACCAGACGAGGTGACTCGTTCTTTTTAAGTCTTGCCACCGCAAACGGCGGATATCGCGTTGAAGGTCGGGGTACTCACAGCCAGATCACCCCAAACCGTGTTTTAGCCCAACGCCTAATTCGCCACGAAGCCGACTATCGCCATGCGCACTAAACGAATAATTCTCTCAACGGCACTCTGTGTTTCACTCACCGCCTGCGGCGGCGGAGGCGGTGGCGGGAGCAGCAACCAGGCGCCTGTGGCAACGACAACGCCTGTGACAACGACAACGCCTGTGGCAACGACAACGCCTGTGGCAACGACAACGACGCAACCACAACAGGAGGCCGGTCCTCAAAGTCCAGTCATCGTTAATGTTCTGTCTTTAATCACACCTGGTGTAGAGGCGCAATTCGTCGACCCAGATCTGCGCATTCAACATCTGTTCAATACAACTAACGATGTCTTGCAGCAAAGCGAGGTGTCAGCACAATTTCGCATCAATCATTTAGAAGTTGTCACCTACCCAGATTCGCTCCCTATCTCACAAGCGCTCGATGATCTCACTGCGGCTTCTCACATCTCACTCTCGCAAGTGCATAGCCTGCGCGACTCAACGGGCTCCGATCTCGTCGTTCTGTTTAGACCTTATGCAAACGATGGACATTGCGGTTATGCATGGGTTGGTGGCTATCAACGCGCGGGGGATTTCAGCCACCCGGACGAACCTTCCTACGGCTTCGCCATCGTCGCTGCCAATTGCACTGATTACACACTAGCCCACGAGTTAGGTCACAACATGGGACTCGCTCACTCACGACGCGAAGACCCGGAAGGCGGCACCTTTGACTACGCGACGGGGTATGGTGAAGACGGCGACTTTGTCACGATCATGGCAAGTCCGACCGAGTTTTCAGCAACCCAATTACCGCTTTGGTCTTCGCCAGATCTCACCTGCAATGGTTCGCCTTGTGGCATTGAGCATACTGAACTAGATGGAGCAAACGCTGTGCGCGCCATCAATATAACAGCCCCACAGGTCGCGGAATTTCGCTAGTCGGGACGTTTGATGTTGACGACTTTGCTCGACATCGGAGTCAACTCTTCAAGCTGAGTCTCTAGATCAGCACCTTCAACCAAGCCTTCGATAAACGCTTTTATCGCACTGTAATCGAAGGTTGCACACGCTTGCTCGAGGGTATTAAGCGCCCCACGCAAGTCAGTCCAAGGTAAGTAGTGTTCTTCCGCCCGCATGATCTTACGGTGATCAGTACCGGTGACATCACCACTGACCAGCAACTCTTCATGCAACTTTTCGCCAGGCTTCAAACCCGTGAATTCAATTTCAATCGCGCCTTCTGGGTAACTCTCATCGCGCAACGACAGTCCTTTCAACCGAACCATACGGTGAGCGAGGTCTACTATTTTAATCGGTTGGCCCATATCGAGAATAAAAATATCCCCGGAATCCCCCATACTCGCTGCTTGAAGTACAAGCTGGGCGGCCTCGGGTATGGTCATGAAGTAACGTGTAACCTCGGGATGAGTCACCGTTATCGGTCCACCCAGCTCGATCTGCTCGGTAAACAGAGGCACAACAGAACCGGATGAGCCGAGAACGTTGCCGAAGCGAACCATCGCGAACTGAGTAGTGTCACTCTCATCCTGTAACGCCTGCAGAATCATTTCTGACATCCGCTTAGTTGCGCCCATCACACTCGTTGTTCGGACTGCCTTGTCCGTCGAAATCAAAATGAACCGTTTTACACCACAGTCCATCGCCGCCTGCGCTGCATACAATGTCCCGAACGTGTTGTTTTTAACACCCTGGATGACATTGTTCTCTACAAGACTCACATGTTTATACGCTGCAGCGTGATAGATCGTTTCAATCTGGTAACGACTGAACGTGCGATTGAGTAAGCTCGCATCCGTCACCGAACCAAGCACGGTCGCAATTGGCACGGTGATTCCTAGCGATTTAGACGTGCTCACCAACTCTCGGTGAATTTGATAGAGCCCGAATTCGGACATATCTAACAACACCAGCATGCTTGGCTTCTGTTGCAGAATCTGCCGACACAACTCAGAACCGATCGAGCCACCCGCACCGGTGACCAAAACGTTCTGACTCTGGACTGAGCCAGCAAGAAGATGTGGTAGTGCTTCGACCTCATCTCGACCAAGTAGATCTTCGATCCCAACATCTCTTAAGTTTGCGAGATTGGCCGTACCCGACATGAGTTCACTTAGGTCCGGTATCAACCTGACCCGGACAGCAAGACCTTCCAGAAAAGCAATGATCTTTCGTCTTCCACTGACGTCATGGCTAACGGCCACCAACACTTCACTTACGCTGTGATCTTTGAGTAATTTCTCCAGTGCGCTGGGTGGATGGACGACAAGACCATCAATACTGCTGCGATGGAGCTTTTCGTCATCATCAATAAATGCGACCGGCTGATATTCAGATTGTTGACGCAACAGGCGTATCAACTCAACGCCCGTCGACCCAGCACCGTATACGATCACTGGCTCTCGGGTGGAAGACGTCACCAAGTTATGCAGGTAGCCACGCACTGCGAAACGACTCCCCGCTACATATAGAAGCGCAAGCAGCCAAAAGATCACCGGCACCGATCTTGGGAAGAAAGGATCTGCTGGTATGCGAACAAAATAGGTATAGAGCGCTATCACGCCAACCGCAGCTGCTGTGACAACAGTACCCTTGATCATGACAACAATGGCATGGTTACCCATGTACCGTACGACTTGGCGATACAGCCCTAAGCGACCAAATGTCGGGATTCCGATGCAGACGCACACCAAGAATGCAGACCAAAACGGTGCAACGGTAGGAGACCAGTCACCGAGTCGCAAAGCAAAGGCCAAATAAAGACACACCGGCAACATGACGAAGTCTGCAAATACAGCTATCGCCTGTTTTTTCCGCCTAGACAATTCTTCGATGAGGGATTGCATCTAGCTCTTATTCAACTTTTTGTTTTTCCAATTTTCTGGTTTTCCCAATTCGCTCTTTAGTGGAAGCCGATGAGCTGATTCAGCTCCGCATCCCTGCTCGAAATTTGTAACAAAGTATCGCAAGCGGTACCAGCGCGACGGTCAAGACGGCCAACTGCCATGCGGGGAATTTTAAACTCAGCCACGCGATCGGTAGCAACCAAAGTAGTGCAAACGCAAGAAATGCGTTGGTCGTCCATAGATGTCCTTTTCTGCTCGCTAACCTTTGGTAAAGATGCGATCGATGCGCCTCGGTAAACGGCTGACGTGTGACTATTCTCACACAAAGAGTATAGCTTGCGTCAAACCAAAATCCTGCCAACAGTATCAGACAGGCGACCAGCGGTAACTGCTCCGAAGTCCATGCCTGTATCGCTATCATCGCGATAGCTAAACCCAAGAAACCACTACCGACATCACCCATAAATATCTTTGCAGGTGGCCAGTTAAAAGCCAAGAAGGCTAAACTCGCACCAAGTAAAACCCATACAACTTCACCAGACCACCCAGTCAACCCACCACTTAAAACCTCAACTCCGGCGCAAAACACCAAGGCTTGGCTAGCTGCAATGCCATCTATTCCATCCATGAAGTTAAACAAGTTGGTGAACCAGACAACCGCGACAACAAATAGCAGGGAAATGACTAACGGTTCCGCTGGCAACAAAGCAGTGATGATCAAGCCTGCGGCCACGGTTTGGGTACCCAGGCGCAGGCGCGCACTGAGCGGGCGGAGATCGTCCCATAGACCGACGACGCCAACTAAACAGCAGGCGATGACAATTTCCCAACCCGGCGATATCCCCTCAATCGCCAGGTAAACCAAATAACTAAGCGTCAGCAGCCAAATAGCTACGCCACCCATGGTCGGTGTGGGTACATCGTGGGAGCTGCGGTCGTTTACTTCTGCAAGCCAATTCCGCTTGATCACAAGTTGCAACACACACCATTCCAAAATAAGTGTCGCGACAAGAAAAGTAACAGCTATGAGCGGCCGTGATACCAACTAACGACCTCCCGCATTGCGTTTGCCTGCGAGACTGGCGGGCTCCAGTCGAGCGCCTGCCTCGTCGCATCCATGTCGATTCTAAGAGGTGCCAACAACCGCTGCGCATCCTCTGTCCGTCCAACTACTCTCGCTGCCATACTCAACAGACTTATTGGGATGCCAAAGAGACGATCTGTTTGATTAGACAAGCTGGCGATACGCCGCAACATCCCAGCCACGCTTGTTTCTTCCTCATCGCGCACATGCCAAATCGTCTGCGGACCATGATAAGAAATGAGCTTCATCAACAGAGACACCAAATTTTCCACCGCGACCCATGATCGCGGCGCAGATGCATGGCGCAACGGCAACGGCCAACCACAACTCCCCCACCGCAGCATACTCAGAAAATTAGCCTTCACACCGGTGCCATATACTAATGGTGGTCGCACGATCGCCAGCGGTGTGTACTCGGCTTTTTGAGAGTCATTAAGTTCCTGTAACAACGCGCACTCGGCCTTCATCTTGCTCTCTGCATAGATATCTCCAGGCTGATACGGTGCATCAATATGGAGTGGTTGCTCCGCTACATCGCCGAGCACCTTAATCGAAGAAAGCCAAACAAACCGCGGCACGCGTGCATCGAGCGCTTGCTGAAAGAGTCGTCGAGACGCATCTACATTTACTTCATGCATGGTGTTGGTGGATGCATTCTGCGCTCCGGCGTGGGCGAGTCCCGCAAGATGGATAACACAGGCTATCTCGGCCAAATTTACCTGATCAATTCCAGTGACCACCCGGCTCGTTTCACCGCTCTGACCACCGCGTGTCAGCGCAACGGTGTTGTATCCAGATGCTTCCAGCGTTCGTAGCAGATGCTGTCCAATAAACCCGCTGGCGCCAGTGACCAATATTGTTTTACTCGATGTTTGTGCAGATGCTTCGTTCACGCTGGCTGACCTGCAACAGGGCAAAGCTCCTCGTAGACACGAAATGTATGCGTCACAACATCTTGTTCAGAAAAGACGGCAACAGCCTTCTCATGCGCAGCTACCGCCAAACGATGGCGTAGATCTGCATCCTCACCTAACCGCGTCATCGCTTTGACGAGGCTGCCGACATCCCTCGTTGGTACAATGACCCCAGTTACGTCATCCGTGACGACTTCCCGGCATCCAGCTATATCTGATGCGATCATCGCGCGGCCAACTGCTGATGCTTCTAACAAGACCTTAGGCACACCTTCGCGATAGTAGCTTGGGAGGCAGAAGACATGGCAGCGTTTAAGCAGTTCACCAACATCATCCCTATGCCCCAACCATTCAACACCGAAGTCCGTCTCAAGCTTGCGCAATTCCGCTTCTGTCAGAGAAGCGGGATTGCCATCATCCACTCCACCGGCAAGCTGGAAACGCCAGTCATCGTGTTCACCGCTCGCTCTGATCGCACCTGCGGCCTTAGCAAATTCTACGACACCTTTGTCCTTCAGCATTCTGGATGCCAACAAAAAGATGGGTGCACAATCTGGCTCTGGGCATATCGGTCTAGATCTACACCGGCTCCACGAATCAGAACGGTTTGCTCTCGTTGGACGATGGCATGGCCAATAAATCCTGCCAGGTCTTCACTGTTTTGAAAAATCACACGCATGTTCGTGTGCTGCAAAGCCAATCGGTACAGTAGGTTGACCCCTGCCCTACCGATCGAGGCGCGCGTCCCTCTTCTTGTGAAGACATAGCCCATGCCCGGAACCGCATTCACGACAGCTTTTACCCCGCTCGCGCGCGCAGCGAAAGAACCATATAAGACCGGCTTTATCGTGACGTGATGAACCAGGTCAGGTTGTTCTTCTTTATAGAGTTGTTTCAGCGCTTGGTAACTGCTGATCTCCGCGCCAATGCTAAATCCACTCCGCGTTAGATGAATCGCCCGATGCTTTAGGCCAAGCTCCAGCACTCGCTCTTCGCCAGTCTGAGGCGCTGTTGCAACGACAACGTCGTAGCCGCGTTTCCTCGCTTCAAGCGCGAGCGGCAATCGATGAGAAAGGAAGAACCTTGCCTCATTGACGACGTAAAGAAGTTTCAATTAGGTCGGCTCATTGGTGCCTACTGAGTGAGGGTTTGATACGTCGAAACGTAAGCCTGAGAACAGATGTCCATATGATACCGGGCTTGGACTCGTTGTCGATCACGCTCTGCTATCGCGGCGAGCTGTTGCGGTGGCTGACTCATCACTTCTACAACGATCGAACGTAGCGCCGCGACATCTTCTATCGGACATAGCCGCTCCGGGTCATCAATAATTGCACTGAGATCACCCACATTCGTTCCAACGACCGGTACCGCACAAGCCATCGCTTCAATTGCCACGTTTGGAAAACTCTCCACCCGTGACGACACGACTACGCAATCCAATGCGGGGAAAAATTTGGCTGTATCATTGATGCTACCGCAAAAGACTATTTGTTCGCGCGATACCCCTGTGTCCGCAACTTGCTTGGTTAAGCCTGGATCAGACTCGACCATGCCAGGACCGACCAAGGCAATCCGCCAGGATTTATTTGCTGTGAGTAGTGGTGCGACGGCAGACAAGAATATATCAACACCCTTGTGCGGGTGGTTACGTCCCACGACGCCGATCCAACGTGACTCCGGTTTGAGCCCATAAGACGCGCGAACTTTTGTTCGAACCTCTTGATCGGGATGAAAGTGACTGGTGTCTATGCCATTTGGAATTACGCTAGTGTCAGGCTGGTCGTAACCCAAGTAAGCATGAGTGTTTCGCGCAGTTTCCGAATTGAAAATAATTTTCGTACGGCGCAGCCGCGCTCCGAGCCACAACGCGAGACGAACCAACCACTTCTCACGCGTCTCACCTAGAGCATGCCGGACATTCCACAAGCAAGGGACATCACCTTTACCAAAAAACAGAGAGCACACTACATTCCCGTAGTACATCCACCCTTGCACTAGGTCCGGTTCGTATCTGCGAACCACATGCCTTAGTCGCACCCAGGTCAGCGGATTTTTATAATCCAGATAACAAACTTCCACACCGAGCTGGCTAATGGCATCGCCTATCGCAGTAGGGAAACCTAGACAGACCACCGTATGTTTGAATTCCTCTTGGGTAGCGTCGATCAACCGCAGTAAACTGCGTTCAGCACCGCCAGTTTCTAAGCGTACGATAATATGAACTATGTTCTGGCGCTTCGACATCGGAACATTGTCGCTGGGATTCGGCAAAATAGCACCCGCCGAAACGCCACCAGCGGGTGCTAAAGCAACTATTCAGTAAAGAATATCTTGTCACGGTTTGTCTTTATAACGTGTTCACCAACACCGCGAACTGCCATCAACTCATCGAGGTCTACGAAATCGCCATGCTCTTGTCGATACTCGACGATGGCCTCGGCACGCGCTTGCCCAACACCAGCGAGAGACGCAGCTAGTTCTTCAGCAGAGGCTTCATTCACGTTGATCCCACCTGGTGGTAGCGCCACGGCCGCCTCGAAAAAAAACAGCAGCGATAGTCCAACCGCCTTCATTGCATGTGAAAGTTTGGTCATAGTAGTTCCTAAAATTCAAAGGAAGGACAGCTTAGAGGGGTTGCAGCTTGATCGGTCTCAGTGATCGGTACCAATAGACGTAAGCTACAAACTCGGCGGGAGCGCGGAATTCGACTATGCCGACAGGGACGCTGGTGTTGAGAAAGAACCCCATCGCTTACAAGTTGGGCAGTGCCAAATGTGATGGTGCGAGGTAAACCCACAGTTGTGACATTGATGACCCTGGGTCTCTATAGCAATCTGTGCCAACAACCGCCGAACTTCCGCCTCAAACTCCGATCGAGAAATCCCGCCATCTTCCGCAAGCTGTGAACCTCGATTGAGCATATCTAGCAGGATCGAAAAGTGCTCGGAACGAGGCTGACGGGCGATCAGATCCAGGATCTCCTTGTAGTCGGTTTTTAAACCATGCTTGCGGCGATGTTCGATCGTCGCCTGCAACATTTTGGCATCGGCCGAACGCTGTATCCCTTCGACTAGAAAATCCAGAAACGCACTCTCCTGACCGAGACTTTCCGATGCTCTCGCATAGAGGTCTAACACCTCGATACCTAAGTCGGGCTGCAACTCGACGACCCGAGCCAAATAGCGCAAAACCTGTCGATGGTGTTTCTGAGCGTACTCCACCTCGGCGGCCAGCCAATGTCCGCGTGGGTTGCTGCCATCCATCTGTATGGCAGAACGCACACTCTCTAGGGCAAGTTTAATTTCGCTCTGCGCTAGATAGCCCTGCCCCAGCTCGCAATAAAAATGACTCAATCGAGCCTTGAGCGGTGTATCAGACCCCGCGAACCGGCGCCCGATCTCGATCGCCTGTTGCCAGTCCCGCTCTTGCTCATAGATATCGAGTAATAACTCTGCCGCTTGTTTTTCTTGGCTGTCGCGTCGACTTACGATATCCACCAACAACGCTTCTGCTCGGTCGAGCAACCCAGCAGCGTGGTAATCACGTGCGAGTTCGAATTCTATCAACTGTTTGTTGGCCGCTTTGAGCGCGGGACTTGCCAAGAGGTTCTGATGGATGCGGATCGCTTTTTCGACTTCGCCACGCCGACGAACCACCCCCGCTAACGCAAGATGCACGTCGATGCTCTCGTCACTAACCTCCATCGCTTGGATAAAGCGATCCACGCCGAGCTCTGGACGATCACCCAGAAGAAAATTGAGTCCCTGGTAATAGTCTTTGATAACCGCAGACTGCGCTTTCTTAGGATGACGCTCACGGCGACCCAAAAAGTATCCGGCAGCGATCGCGACTAAAAGGAGTATGTAGAGAAGGATACTGTGCGGCCAATCCATGACCTAGCCCTCGATTGTAACGCTACGCAGTCGCTCCAATTCCGCATTTGCCTGTTCGAGCGACTGACGCAAGCGTCGATTTTCCACTCGGCGTTTCAGGCCAACCCAGGCTGCGTTGACGAGCCCAACAAAAAGTCCTACTAAAAATGCGGCGAGCAACCACCAGAACATGCTCAAAACAAAGGGCGTCTGCCATATCGCAAACGTTAGCGCGATCTCGTGCTGATTCACTGTGAGAGCGGCCATCGCGCCTGCGATGAGCATCGTTAAAACGAGTGCAACTGTTTTCAGCCAACGCACTCGCTAAACGCCGTCCCCGTCAAAACGCGCACCATGACCATCGCCAGCAATCGCTGAGGATTCAGCAAAGCCAACACCATCTTGTTCAAGTGCTGCATTCACTCTATCCCTGAGTTCCTTACCTGGTTTGAAGTGAGGGACATATTTGCCGGATAGGCCAACCGACTCGCCCGTCTTCGGGTTGCGACCTATCCGTGGCGCCCGATAATGCAGAGAAAAACTACCAAAGCCACGGATCTCAATTCTCTCGCCACTCGCCAAAGTAAGAGACATCTGCTCGATCATCGTCTTAACAGCCAACTCAACATCTTTGCTCGTCAGTTGCGAGCCAGATGTTTGCGCCTGCTCAGTAACAATCCGCTCGATCAGCTCAGACTTCGTCATACTTACTTCGGTCATAGAGAGTCATCCCTCATACTTTCGCATCTCTGCAAATTAGCTGCCCAGAATGAATTCTGAGCCCGAACTAATTACTCGTCAGTTTTATCCATCTGCGCCTTGATCAGGTCACCCAGTGTTGCTGCTCCTGGGCGGTCTGTCTCGGTACGCTGATGCTCACGCACGGCCTGTCGCTCGTCCTCAATATCCTTCGCTTTAACCGACAATGCGATCGAACGATTCTTACGATCCACACTGATGATCTTCACTTCAATTTCTTCACCGACAGTCAGCACATTTCGCGCATCTTCGACGCGATCAATACTTATCTCAGAAGCCTTCAGCGTGCCTAAGACTTCTTCAGCAAGCTCAATGATTGCTTCTTTCGGCTCAACCTCAAGGATCTTACCTTTGATTATCGTGCCACGATCGTTGACGTTGGTGTAATCCGTAAACGGATCTTGGTCTAGCTGCTTGATACCTAGAGAAATTCGCTCTCTTTCGGGATCAACAGAAAGGATCAAAGTTTCGATCTCCTCACCCTTCGAGTAACGGCGAACTGCAGTTTCACCTGGTTCGTTCCAAGAGATGTCAGACAGATGCACTAGGCCATCTATGCCGCCATCCAAGCCGATGAAGATACCGAAGTCGGTGATTGACTTGATGTTGCCTGAGATCTTGTCGTTCTTAGCATTGTTAATGGAAAACTCTTCCCAAGGATTAGGCCGACACTGCTTGATACCCAGAGAGATACGTCGACGATCTTCGTCAATATCGAGCACCATGACTTCTGCTTGATCGCCTACATTGACAACTTTAGAAGGATGGATATTTTTGTTAGTCCAATCCATTTCCGAAACGTGCACTAGACCTTCAACGCCTTCTTCGATCTCCGCGAAACAGCCGTAATCCGTGAGGTTAGTTACCGTTGCAAGGACACGAGACCCTTCTGGGTAGCGGCGTACGATGTTCAACCATGGATCATCACCCAATTGCTTCATGCCGAGGCTGACCCGATTCTTTTCTCGGTCAAACTTAAGGATTCGAACACCTACTTCGTCACCAACGTTAACCATTTCGCTTGGATGTCTAATGCGTTTCCAAGCCATGTCAGTAATGTGAAGTAGTCCGTCAACACCACCCAGATCAACAAAGGCACCGTAGTCTGTGAGGTTCTTAACGATACCTTTCACATCTTGGCCTTCCTGGAGGGATTCGAGTAACGCCTCACGCTCATGGCTGTTTTCTTCTTCGAGAACTGCTCGTCGTGAAACAACAACGTTGTTACGCTTTTGATCTAACTTGATCACCTTGAACTCGAGTGGCTTACCTTCTAGGTGAGCGGTCTCGCGTAAGGGTCGGATGTCCACGAGGGATCCAGGTAGGAAGGCACGGATATCGCTGATATCAACCGTAAAGCCGCCTTTAACCTTACCGTTGATGACACCGGTGACAACTTCGTTGCCTTCGTGTGCGGTTTCTAATTTTTCCCACGACTCAGCACGTCGTGCTTTTTCCCGCGATAGTCGAGTCTCACCCCAACCATCGTCGACGACTTCCATTGCGACCTTAACTTGGTCGCCAATGTTTAGGGAAAACTCGCCTTGTTCATTTACAAATTGGCTTTTGGGGATCACTCCCTCTGACTTGAGACCTGCGTGTACTACTACCCAGTCGTCATCAATGTCTACCACCGTGCCGGTAACGATTGACCCGGGGGCCATCTCGATGGTTTGTAGGCTTTCTTCAAATAGTTCGGCAAAAGATTCGCTCATATATCTCGCTCTGCCTGCCTTGTACTGAGTTGTCAGTCGTCTTTGACTGACTTCTCCAGAAGGATCCTCAAACTGAGGGTCTCTATTCCAGAGAGTACTCGACCATCCGTGCTAGTCAGCCCGGGTGGATACAAAAAGGGTTACAGCGCGCTCCTGATTTTGGTTAGTTAATAAAATACACTGGTCTCGGAATCAGTGACCGCTTGAGCGCAAGAACGGATCAATCAGAGTCTATGGCGGGATCAGCTAGGGTTTGTTAACCCACGCTCTTTGACCCATACCATCACCTGATCGAACACCGCCTCTATTGTCATCGACGTGCTGTCAATAACTAAGGCATCTTCAGCGGGCTTCAGAGGTGCAACAGTGCGTCCTCGATCCCGAGCATCTCTTTCTTGGATCTGCTCGAGAAGGCCGGGCAAGCTAACACTTAACCCTTTGTTTTTCAACTGTTTATAGCGACGCTGCGCACGTTCCTCGGCACTTGCATCGAGGAAAACTTTGAGAGGAGCATCGGTGAAGACGACCGTCCCCATATCCCGGCCATCAGCAACTAATCCAGGTTCTCGACGAAACCCACGTTGCAGTGCCATCACGCTATCTCGAACAGCTGGCATAGCCGCCACTTTCGACGCCGCCGCGCCGCCGTCTTCGTTGCGAATTTCAGTCGTGATATCGACACCGTCGACCACTGCGAGCTCGCCAACAAACTCGATCTGCAACGCTTCAGCCATAGCAGCGATTGTCGGTTCCATCTTTGGATCAAGAGCCAGGTCACGATGCTGTGCTGTCACGCCAATGATACGGTAGAGCGCACCGGAATCTAACAGATGCCAGCCAAGTGCTTCTGCCAACTGGGCTGCAATGGTGCCTTTCCCCGAGCCGCTCGGGCCGTCTATGGTCAGAACGGGAATTGTCAAAATAGGCACACGGTCTAGGTTTGCTTGGCTATTGGGCAATGAGCTCAGGCTCTATCCCTCTCGTTCATTGAGGACAGCTTTAAACGCATCCAAGAAGCGTTCATTCTCTGCTTCAAGACCAACACTCACTCTGAGGTGACGCGGTAGACCGTATTCCGCCACGGGACGCGTGATCACCCCTTTATGCAGTAAAGCATCGAACGTCTCCGGTCCGGGACCGCCACAATCGATAGAGACAAAGTTGCCAACCGAGGGGATGTAATCGCAGCCGAGTGCGGCGACACCTTGGGTCAACTGGGTTAGACCTTCTTGATTGAGTGCGAGACTGGTCGCCACAAAGTCTGTATCGGCGATTGCCGCTACCCCAGCCGCGAGAGCGAAACTCGAACAATTGAAAGGTTGCCGCGCTCGATTAACTAAATCTGCCATTTCTGGACTAGAAATACTGTAGCCAAGGCGCACAGACGCAAGTCCATGAATTTTCGAAAACGTTCGCGTCACTATCAAGTTCGGGTGATCTGCCATGAGCTCGATCCCATTCGGGTAATCTGGCTCGTCTATGTATTCGAAATACGCTTCGTCCAGAACCACCCAAACGTTGTTGGGCACTTGCCTTAGGAAGTTAGCTAGTTCGGTTTGTGCAACCCATGTACCAGTCGGATTGTTGGGATTCGCAATAAAGATGATGCGCGTTTTCTCGGTAATCGCACCAAGCATCCCCTCAAGATCGGTGCCATAGTCCTTGGCTGGCACTGTAACAAGCGTGCCACCGGCGCATGTCGTGGCTAGTCGATAAACCACAAAACTGTGTTCCGAGATTATCGCTTCATAGCCCGGCTCAACGCTCACTCGCGTAACCAGATCGAGCACATCATTTGAACCATTGCCAAGTGTTATCTGCGAGGTATCTACCTCTAAGCGACTTGCTAACGATTCCTTTAAGAGATAGCCGCTACCATCAGGATATCTGGAAAGATCCCCCCGCACACTATCCAAAGCTTGCATGACGATCGGTCCCGGACCCCGCGGATTTTCATTGCTCGCAAGCTTAATGATGTCTGCAATGCCGAGCTCTCGAGTAAGCTCATCAATGGGTTTACCAGGCACATACGGATTGAGCCCGGCTATCCCCTGGTGAACATTTGCCAAACCCGTCGTCTTATTCACATCACCTCACACTACCGCTACTGGATAGGAGCCAAGTACACGAACTTCGAACGCGACGTCAGCAATGGCTTCCAGAACGACTTTTGCATTGTCGTCGCTGGCATGACCATCGAAGTCGATGAAAAAGACATAAGACCAGTCGCCCGTAGGTGCCGGACGAGTCTCAATCCGAGACAAACTAATGCCATGCTCATCAAAAGGTGCCAGAACTCGCAAAAGGGCGCCAGGTTCATTGCGTACAGAGACCAACAAGGAAGTTTTATCTTTACCACTTGCGCCCACTGTTTGGTTACCCAGAACAATGAAGCGAGTCTTGTTGTCGGGTTGATCCTCAATGGAAGTCGATAACAGGCGCAATTGGTAGCGCTCAGCCGCCATTTCTCCCGCGATCGCGGCCAACGTGGGATTCTCGGCGGCTTGTCGTGCCGCTTCGGCATTGCTGGAAACAACGATCCTCGGAACCCCTGGATAATTTCGGTCCAACCAGCCACGACACTGCGCTAACGATTGTGCATGGGAAACGATTTGTTGCACTTCTTCAGTAGCACTTTCCGAACGCATCATGGCGTGATGAATTGGCATCTCTACTTCGGCGCAAATGCTGACTTTTGAGGTCAGAAAGCAATCGAGGGTATGGTTGACCATGCCTTCCGTTGAATTTTCAACAGGTACAACGCCATAGTGAACCGCACCCGATTCAACGTCGCGAAACACATCACTGATAGACGCCAACGGTCTGGTTCCGGCGAAGTGCCCAAACTGTTTTATGGTCGCCGCCTCTGTATAGGTTCCTTCAGGACCAAAGTAGGCAACAGTTAGGGGCATCTCGAGGTTAAGGCAGCAAGAAATAACTTCACGGAATAGTCCAGCGACGTCCTGATCAGTCAACGGACCAGGATTCGCTTCCATCAGGCGGGTCAGAATTTGCGCTTCGCGCTCTGGTCGGAAGAACACTGGTGGAGTCTCACTTGAGCTGCCTTGTTTGACCACCCCTACTTCTAAGGCACATTGGGCGCGGTCGTTGAGCAAAGTCAGCAACTTCTTGTCGATGGCGTCGATGCGTTCCCGCAGCGGCCCCAACTTATCATCGTCAGTACTCATTGTTGAGTTCGTCAGTTATCTCAGGCGTGAGTTTGTTCGAACTCAGCCATGTAGTCCACCAGGACATCGACTGCGGCTTCGGGTACAGCGTTGTAGATACTCGCACGCATGCCGCCGACACTGCGATGACCTTTCAGATTAAGCAATCCACGTGCTTGCGCACCTTGTAGAAAATCTGCGTCCAGCTCAGCGTTCGCCAAAGTAAACGGTACATTCATATCTGACTGATAGGGTTTGTCTACTGGTGCTCGATAGAAATTGCTAGCTGCGATCGCTGAGTACAATTTACCGGCCTTGCGCTCATTGAGTTTGGCAATTCCTTCTAAGCCGCCTTGCTCTTTGAGCCAAGCGAACACCAAACCTGCAAGGTACCAAGCATAGGTGGGCGGTGTGTTAGACATGGAGTCGGCATCAGCTTGCGTAGCGTAGTCCAAAAAGGTCGGCGTCTCCGGCCGGGCATTCCCGCACAAACCCTTTTTGACGATAACAACGGTCAAACCGGCTGGCCCGATGTTCTTTTGCGCTCCCGCGTAGATCAAGTCGAACCGATCTATAGCTAGCGGGCGCGACAGGATGTCGGACGACATGTCTGCGACAAGCGGTACGCTCTTCTCCGGGAATGACTTAAATTGAAGTCCGCCAATGGTCTCGTTCGAACATATGTGCAGGTATTTAGCATCCGGACGTGTTTGCCACTGAGCAGGATCTGGAATAAATCCGTAGGACTCATCTTTACTTGACCCAACTACCTTCACATCACAGTACTTACCTGCCTCTTTGATGGCTTTCTGGGACCAGGAACCCGTGTCGAGGTAATCTACTGGGTCACCTGCACTTGTCAGGTTTAGCGGGATGGCAGCAAATTGACCGGTTGCCCCGCCTTGTAGAAACAAGACATGATACTCATCACTTATACCCGCTAGCTCGCGAAGGTCAGCTTCAGCTCGAGCAGCAATATCGACAAACTCCGAACTTCGATGACTCATTTCCATAACGGACATGCCAGTGCCACGGTAATCGAGCAATTCCTCGCGGGCCTGTTCTAGCACTGGTTCGGGTAGGGCCGCAGGCCCGGCAGAAAAGTTATAACTTCTCACGCTTTTCTCCAATTTGATTGTTCGCGGTCGTCGGCCCGCACCGATAAGTCAGTCTTGATCCACTACTTAATCGGGGTCTGCTTCGGAGCCTGAATCAGGCACCGCGTCTGGACTCTCTGTATCTGGATTTTCTGCTTCTGCTTCTGCCGCTTCGACAGTTTCCTCAGCTATCCGTTCGACACTGTTCAGCTGTTCACCGGCCTTTAAGTTAATCAGGCGTACACCCTGAGTGTTACGTCCAAGCACAGATATTTCATCCGCAGCCGTTCTCACAAGCGTGCCCATGTTGCTAATCAGCATGACTTCATCGCCGCTGTACACTTGCGACGCGCCAACGAGCGCACCGTTTCGGTCCGATGTCTGCATGGCAATCACACCTTGTCCACCTCGCCCCTTAACCGGGAAGTCAGACACTTCTGTGCGTTTACCATAACCATGCTCACTAGCGGTGAGCACAAAACCGTTATCCTGCGGGATTATCAGCGCGATCACTTGCTGATCGGCTCTCAGGCGGATGCCACGAACGCCACGTGCGGTTCGTCCCATAGCGCGGACGTCCGACTCTTTGAATCGTGCTGCCTTGCCAGAACTCGAAACGAGAAGGACGTCGCTAGTTCCGGATGTGATCTCCACACCTACTAACGTATTACCTTCTTCAAGCTCTAGCGCTATCAATCCGCTGGGACGAGGACGAGAAAATTGCTCCAGGGGTGTCTTCTTGACGGTGCCATTCGCAGTCGCCATAAAGACGAATTGGTTTTCTTCAAAATCTTGGACCGGCATGATCGCCGTTATTCGCTCATCACCAGCCAAAGGCAAAATGTTGACCATAGGCCGACCCTTGGCGCCACGACTGCCCTGCGGTATCTGAAATACCTTAAGCCAATAAACTTTGCCAACATTAGAAAAGCAAAGCAGCATGTCATGTGAATTGGCAATGACTAAGTGTTCTACAAAGTCTTCATCTTTTACGCTGGTAGCAGCCTTGCCGCGGCCGCCACGCCGTTGCGCCTGATAAGTTGTCAACGGTTGAGTTTTGCCATAGCCCTGATGCGAAATGGTGACCACCAGATCTTCTTCCGTGATTAGATCCTCAACCGAAAGATCCTGTTGGGTGGCGACAATTTCAGTGCGACGCTCATCTCCGTAGGTGTCCTTGATCTCTACAAGCTCATCCCGGATCACGCTTTGTAAACGTTCATCTGAATCAAGGATGTCGAGCAAATCCGCTATCTCATCCAAGACACCTTGGTAGTCTTCCATCAACTTGTCTTGTTCCATCGCGGTAAGGCGATGCAGTCGAATTTCCAAAATAGCTTGGGCTTGTTCTTCAGTAAGGCGGTACAAATTTTCGGTAAAGCCAAAGTCTTCAGACAAACCTTCTGGCCGACAGGCATCGGAACCGACCTTCTCTAGAAGCTCAAACAGGGAGTTTGCTTCCCAGCGACGCTCCATTAGCGCGACGCGGGCAACCGCAGCTGACGCCGACGCTCGAATCAATTCGATGACAGCATCAATGTTCGATAACGCAACGGCCTGCCCTTCTAAAATATGGCCTCGCTGGCGTGCACGCCGAAGCAGGTAGAGCGTACGTCTGATAACGACTTCGCGGCGATGCTTAAGGAACGCCTCGAGCATCTCCTTGAGATTGAGCAGCTTCGGTTGGCCATCCACCAACGCCACGCAATTAATACCAAACACTGACTGTAGTTGTGTTTGTGCATATAGATTATTCAGGATCACATCGCCCGAATCACCTCGACGTATCTCGATGACGACGCGCATACCATCTTTGTCTGACTCATCACGCAGTTCGGTGATGCCTTCGATCTTCTTATCTTTTACCAGCTCCGCGATCTTCTCGATCAAGCGGGCCTTATTAAGTTGGTAAGGAATCTCATGAATGATGATTCGTTCGCGGCCACTCTTATCTTCCTCGACCTCGGCACGCGCGCGCATGTATATCCGTCCGCGACCGCTTCGATACGCCTGCACTATGCCAGCCCGACCATTGATGATCCCTGCGGTAGGGAAATCAGGTCCGGTAATGAACTCCATAAGTTCATCGATGGAAATCTCTGGGGTCTCGAGTAAGGCCAGACAACCATTGACCACTTCGGTGAGATTGTGTGGCGGGATATTTGTTGCCATTCCTACCGCAATCCCGGAACTACCGTTAACTAAGAGGTTCGGTACTCGCGTTGGCAAGACCTCCGGCATCGTTAACGTATCGTCGTAGTTCGCGACGAACTCAACAGTATCCTTATCCAGATCAGCTAAGAGCTCACCTGCGATCTTGGCCATTCGAATTTCGGTATAGCGCATCGCGGCTGGTGGATCACCATCGATAGATCCAAAGTTACCTTGGCCGTCGACCAGCTGGTAACGCATAGAAAATTCCTGCGCCATCCGAACGGCCGTTTCGTACACTGCCGAGTCACCGTGTGGGTGATACTTACCGATGACTTCACCGACGACACGGGCAGACTTCACGTAGGGGCGGTTGTAAGTGTTGTTCAGTTCCCTCATCGCGAACAACACACGCTTGTGGACAGGTTTCAATCCATCACGAACATCGGGCAATGCGCGCCCAACAATGACGCTCATCGCGTAGTCCAAATAGGACTGACGCAGCTCGTCTTCGATGTTTACCGGGAGGATATCTCTACTAGGCTCAGAGCCGATTTCGGACATTAATTTTCGGGGAAGGTAAAAGCGGCAATTTTACATCATTTGAGGATTGGGGTCAGGGAAAATTGGTGCAATACTCACATCATGACAAGCTGTGATTTACTAGTAATTGCGCGATGGATGCTACCCATTGCGCCGGAAAACTGCGCCTTCGACAATTACGCCCTCGCGATAACAGACGGTGAAATCGTGGATCTCGGTGTTGCCGAAGAGGTGCAAGCCCGAGTCTCTCCGAGTGAGACCTTAAGCCTCACAGATCACATCGTTCTACCCGGACTTATCAACGCGCATGGTCATGCTGCAATGACCCTTCCGCGCGGTGCCGGTGAAGACCAATCACTGCAAGCCTGGCTCTCGGACACGATCTGGCCCCTAGAAGCCAAACATGTAAACGCAGATTTCGTCCGTCTCGGCACCGAAGTCGCACTCGCAGAAATGATTGCCTCGGGTACAACGACTTTTTCAGACATGTATTTCTTTCCTGAAGACTGTGCTGACTTGGTTGCTACTGTGGGGATGCGTGCACAGGTTTGTTTTCCAGTCATCGAGATGTCTAACGTGTGGAGTGACGGAGTAGTCGACGGCTTGCACAAAGGCCTCGCCTTATACGACCACTATCGGCACCACGAAAGAATCGATATCGCCTTTGGTCCACACTCCGCTTACACCGTGAGCGCTGCCAACCTCGAAAAAGTGGCTATGTACTCCAATGAGATTGACGCCCAAGTCCAAATCCACATGCACGAAAACGCTGAGGAAGTTCACGAAGCCCAAGCCCTGCACGGGCACACGTGGATCCAAGCCTTAGACGAAATCGGTCTCCTCGGTCCGAATCTACAGACCGTGCACATGACCCACGTATCAGACGAAGACCTGGCGACTATCGCTTCTTCGCGCACCAGTGTTATCCATTGCCCAGTTTCAAATCTCAAGCTGGCCTCGGGGTATGCCCACGTCGACAAATATATCGAAGCCAATGTGCAAGTCGGACTTGGCACCGATGGCGCAGCCTCCAACAATACTTTGGATCTATTTCACGAAGCACACACAGCCTCGCTTATCGCCAAACACGAAAACCGCGACCCGACGGCTGGCAATGCTCGCGATACCTTACGCATGGCGACACTTGGTGGCGCTCAAGCGCTCGGCTTAGAGCGCAAAGTCGGCTCACTAGAAATTGGTAAGCAAGCGGACTTCATAGCGATAGACACAAACAGTCTCAACCTAATGCCCCACTACGATCCTTTTGCTGCCTTGGTTCATGGCAACGCCGGACGTAATGTGAGTCACAGTTATGTGAGAGGTGAGGCGCTCTTGGCTGATCGGTCCCATACCAGCATCGACATTTCAGCACTGACCGAGAAAGTGCGACAATGGCAGATCACCGCGGTTTAATCGGCTAGGCGCTCTCACTAGGGACGTTCTCAGTTAGGGATTTATGCAATATACGAGTACACAGGCTGACGCCAACGTCGACCCAGAAGAGATCACCAAATTCGACGCACTTGCGGCGCGATGGTGGGATCCAACAGGTGAGTTTCGCGCGCTACACGATATCAATCCAATCCGCGTGCAATACATAGATGAGCGCAGCGATTTGCGTTGTGGACCTGTCATCGATGTTGGCTGTGGCGGCGGCATACTGACGGAAGCAATCGCCCAGATGACCGAGGAAGTCACCGGCATAGATATGGCTGAGAAAGCACTTGGTGTTGCGCGTTTACACGCGCTTGAGGCTGAGATCGATGTGAGCTACCTTGCCTCGACAGCGGAAGCCTTCGCTGGCGAACACCCAAATCATTTCGCCACAGTTACGTGTTTGGAAATGTTAGAACACGTGACTGACTATCCCAGCACCGTACAGGCTTGTGCTGACCTCGCACAACCAGGAGCCAATCTTTTTTTCTCCACGATCAACCGCAATCCAAAAGCTTATGCATTGTTAATTCTGGGTGCTGAATACGTCATGAATCTTCTACCCAGAGGTACACATGACTACAGCAAGTTCATCAAACCTGCCGAACTTTGCAACGCGATCACAAATGCCGGTTTAGAAGTCCGCGAAATTAGCGGTATGGTGTACAACCCCTTCTCGCACCAATGCGTGATCAATGACGACGTTGACGCAAACTATCTGGTGCACGCAGTAAAAGGACTATGACAGCACTGGACACAACCGACTGGCGTTTCGAGCCAAATTCCGACTTGTTTGAAAATCGGACGATACTCGTTACGGGCGCTGGTGACGGCATCGGCGCGACCTTGGCACGCACCATCGCCCAACTCGGCGGCAACGTCGTTCTGCTCGGTAGGACCCGCCAAAAGCTCGAGACAGTGTTTGATTGGATCGAAGCAAATACCGAAACCCAAGCTGTGATCGTGCCGTGCGACTTAGCGGAGCTCAATCTTGACTCAGTCAACGCGTTGTCCGATGCCATTGCTGATACCTATGGCCATCTAGATGGGCTCGTGCACAACGCTTCGATCCTTGGACCTCGACTGCCGATCGCTCACTACCCACATGATGCATGGCTCAAGGTCATGCAGGTCAACGTCAACGCACCATTCATGCTGACCCAAGGTCTCTTCCATCTGTTAGACAAAGCCCCAGAAGCTTCCGTTGTCTACGTTTCCTCTTCAGTTGGTCGGGAAGGTCGAGCTTATTGGGGGGCTTACTCTGCCTCTAAATTCGCTCTGGAAGGCTTAAGCCAGATACTGGCTGACGAAACCGAGCAAGCCGGTAAGATCCACGTGTACAGCGTCAACCCGGGTGCCACCCGCACCGCGATGCGGGCATCCGCCTACCCCAATGAAGATCCTCAAACTGTTCCAGAACCAACCGCCCATATGGATCTTTTCACATACTTACTCGGCGGGCTGAAGCATGGTGAGCCTCTGCCCGAAACGGGCAGTCAACTCGACGCTCGAACATGGCGTAAAGCTTAAGTAGACGCCCAAAAGTGGGCGCCAAATCATCAAACTGACAAGAAATAGACGCTAAACTGTCAAAAAATTGACGAACGCGCCCTCGGGTAACTACCAACCCTTTGATTTTATTAACGTTTTAATGTGGCACGGATCTGGTATGGGAATAGGTTCAAAGCCTTACCGACGAAGTTCCAAAACATGATGGCAACCGACAAAAAACAAGCTCTAACGATGGCCTCAGCCGTTCATTTCGATGATCGCACGGCACTTCACCTGACCCAGGCTTTTAACCAAGAAACGGATCTACCAGCCTTGCTGGCCCTATTGTTTTCCCAACTCCAAGCACTGTGCGGCGCCCACGGGGTGACGTACGACAATGCTGCCCTCGAACTTGAGTGTCGATTGGGACGAACCGCACACCATAACGCTGAGTACAATCTTGAATATGGCAAGGATCAGCTGGGTAGTTTGACCATCTTCTATCCGCGCAGACAGACCGAGCCCGAACTTCAAACCGGCGAAGATCTGGTTGCGCTCATGTTCACTGCCCTGCGTAACGCCGTTACCCTCCTGCAGGCGCGCCAGGCAGAACCTGCGCCACAAACCATTCCGGCAACTCCTGACATCGACGAGCTTAGTCGTGAAGAAAAAGCTGACACGCTCGTACTCATGGCCCTTGACGGCTACAGCCAGCTCGTTAAACAGTCAGGTGATGAGTGGGCACAGATACTCATGACAAGCGTGCATACACATGTTAAAGAAGGACTTCGGCAAGCGGATGGGGTTTACCAAATCTCTGACGAACTCATCGCCATATTGCTTCCGAATACAACCCTGACTCAGGCCAACCAAGTGGCCGAAAAAGTACGGATTCTAGTGGCCAGTTTGCATCTCACAGGCGCCTCCACCGAAGAACAACTTTCTGCATGTATGGGTATAGCTGATGCCAAGCTCGCTAAAACAGCAGAAGACGTTATGGCTCATGCCAAAATCGCTCTAGCACAGGCAAAGCGTGACGGTCGAAGCACTATTTGCGTCTACACAGAAGTGTTGGCGGAAACCAGCGAATAAATTAGCGCTCGTTCTTCTCAAGTTTCGGATAAGGAATTAAACAGCTTGTCTTCGCTGTTCGCGACACCTTCGACGGCGTTCGCTTCGGCGTCTCATAAGACATACCTAGCATTTTATAAGTATTTCTTACGTCTTTTTGTTGCAACGATGCCCACTGTCCATTGCGTAACCACGACGGCAATACAAAGGGTCCATATCGAACACGCTTTAACCGGCTGACCGTGAGACCGCGTGATTCGAACAAACGTCTAACCTCTCGATTCCTGCCCTCAGTGAGCACCACGTGATACCAATTGTTGCTACCGCTGCCGTTATAGAACCGTACATCTGAAAATCGAAGTGTCTCGCCATCGACCTCTATCCCTGCTTTCAAGATATCGATGTCATCTTTTTCCAAGATGCCATGTATACGAACCGCATATTCTCGATCTAAGCCAGTAGAAGGATGCATCAGACGGTTGGCAAGCTCACCATCGTTGGTGAATAGGAGGAGTCCCGATGTTTGTACGTCCAGCCTTCCCACGCTGACCCAGCGACCTTGCTTGAGATCCGGCAACTCTTCATACACGGTAGTCCGACCTTCTGGGTCGCGGCGCGTCGTCACTACTCCGGTCGCCTTGTTTAGGATCAGTATCTCGACCGCTTTGCTGACTGCGATGCGGACGCGTTCACCATCTACTTCAACTTTATCGCTTGTTTTAACCCTCTGCCCGAGCACAGCACGATCGCCATTAACGATCACGCGGCCTTCAGTTATCCACTTTTCGATTTCTCGTCGTGATCCCATGCCAATCTGGGCAAGCACTTTCTGTAGACGTTCGCCGGGACCGAGATCAGCCGCCTCTGTCTGGTCACGACTGCGCACCTGGCGCGGATTCGAACGATATTCGGATCGCGAAGCAGACCCCGACTCAGACCGATACTTGGGCGAACGGCTTGATCGCTGTTTCGAAGATTTCGTAGCGCCAGATTTGGCAGATTTTTGCCTCGAAGACCCTGGCGGTCCAGCACGTCCACTACGTCCGGATGTTGGTTTGGCCATCTGATACTGCTTTAGGGCGCTTTCGGAATGCTTTCAGGATGAAGCGGGACAACGTCAGCACCGAGACTCACCGGTTCAACCGAAATACCATCAGCCTCGACCTCGAGGTTCTGCTCTGCCGCATCGACGTCAGCGGCAGCTGCTGTGGCCTCAGTTACGGCCTCTACCGGCGAGGCTTCGTCTTTACCGCCTAGTTCTTCCTGCAAGACAGGCTCAATCAGCGCGCGAATTTCTGGCAATGGCGGCAGCTCAGCCAAGCTCTTGAGATTGAAGTAATCCAGGAATTCCTTGGTTGTCGCATAGAGCGCCGGTTTACCCGGGACCTCTTTGTAGCCGACAACCTTTATCCACTCGCGCTCGAGAAGTGTACGCACGATGTTCTGGCTGACGCTGACTCCTCGTACCTGTTCTATATCTCCCCGAGTCACGGGTTGTTTGTAGGCAACCAAGGCTAAGGTCTCCAGCAACGCGCGGGTATATCGGGGAGGCTTTTCATCCCAGAGACGGCTTACCCATTCCGAAAGCTCTTGGCGTACTTGGAAGCGATAACCAGAGGCAACACGTTGAAGCTCCACGCCACGTTCTTCTGCTTCCGCTTCAATTGTCTTTAGCGCCTCACGTACTTCCTTGCTCGCTGTATCGTCCCCCAGTTCGCCCGGGGCAAAAAGTTTAACTAGATTTGCAACGGTCAACGGGCCATCTGAGGCAAGCAGCGCCGCTTCAATAATCTGTTTGATTTTCGTGTCTTCCACTGCCCGCTACCTACTCTGTTTCACTACTATTGATCCAATCACAAGCCGCCTCACCAAGTGTGCTCGTCAATCAATCTTCCTCTGCTTCCGTGTTGTCTGTCTCACCGCCATAGTTGGTGAGGAATACCGGTGTTTGATCGGTCGCACTTGCAACCGCCCTGACGTGTATCGGTGCATACGGCTCTGCTTGGACAAACTCAACCAAGGACTCTCGAACCAGTTCCATGATCGCCAGGAACGTCACGATCACACCCATACGTCCTTCTTCCATTACGAAGCAATCGTAAAAAGAAACGAACTCTTCGGTATCGCGTACTCGTCCTAGGATCAAGCCCATGCGATCCCGCACAGAAAGAGGTTCTAGTTGAACCTCGTGCGACGCAAACATTTCCGCCCGCTTAAGTACCCGTGCCATCGCGAGCAGCACATCCTTAATATCAACTTCTGGATCGGCATGTTGCCGAACGAGTTCCGGCTTTGTGGCAGCGACGAGGTGAATATCTCTCTCTACCCTCGGCGCTTCACCAATATTCTCAGCACCTGTCTTGATCTGCTCATATTCTTGTAGTCGTCGTATAAGCTCAGCACGCGGATCACCTTCTTCTTCATCACCGCTATCAACTCTCGGCAGTAGCATTCTCGACTTAATTTCCGCGAGCATCGCAGCCATCACAAGATATTCTCCTGCAAGTTCAAGCTGGAGCGCATGCATCAAGTCGATGTACTGCATGTACTGCTTGGTGATCTCTGCGACTTTGATATCGAGAATGTCGAGGTTTTGTCGCCTGATCAGGTAGAGCAACAAATCTAATGGCCCTTGGAACGTCTCCAGAAACACTTCGAGCGCTTCAGGTGGTATGTACAGATCCGTAGGCAGCTCCTGCACTCGCTCGCCGTGGATCAGCGCAATCGTTGCACTCTCTTGCGCGCGCGCCTCGCTCAAATCTTCCGCTGCAGGCGCTGTCGCAGAACCGGAATCTGGCGATGGATCTACATTGTCCACGACATCATCTGCCATGTTTTCCTCTCGTAGTTTTTACTCGTCGCACTAGCGGTGGCTGATGCCGATTGCTTCTTTGACATCTTCCAATGTTTCGCGCGCTACTGCACGTGCTTTCTCAGACCCTTCCTGAATAATGGACTGGACGAGGTCCGGTTCTTTTTCGAATGGCTCCGCACGTTGTCGATACCCGGCCTGCTCTTCATTGATCTTCTCAATCAGGGGTTTTTTGCAGTCAACGCATCCAATTCCGGCAGAGCGACAGCCTTCGGCTGCCCAGGTTAAAGTGTCTTCGTCTGAATAAACTTCATGCAACGCATAGACTGGACAATTGTTAGGCTCACCAGCGTCGGTCAATCGAACTCGCGCTGGATCGGTTTGCATCGTACGTACTTTCTCTTCGACAACCTCTGGCGCTTCTCGCAAAGCAATAAAATTGTTGTAGGACTTGGACATCTTCTCACCATCCAATCCCGGCATTTTGGAGGCCTCCGTCAACAAGGACTGCGGCTCGGGCAGGATAATTCTACCGCCCCCTTCTAAGTAACCAAAAAGGCGTTCGGTATCACCGATCGATAGATTCTGCTGTTCCTGCAGTAACGCCCTTGCTCGCTCCAGAGATTCGCCATCGCCGCGCTCGAGGTACTCACGGCGAAGCTGTGAGTACAACCGCCCCGCTTTCTTACCCATTTTCTTAACCGCAGCCTCGGCATGTTCTTCAAAACCAGGTTCCCTGCCATAGATATGGTTGAACCTTCGCGCGACTTCACGGGTTAACTCAACATGCGCCACTTGATCTGCCCCGACTGGAACCCATCCTGCCTTGTACATCAAGATATCAGCGCTCTGGAGCAGCGGATAACCGAGAAAGCCATAGGTGGCTAAATCCTTATCATTCAGCTTCAGTTGTTGGTCCTTATAACTAGGCACACGCTCCAACCAGCTGAGCGGCGTGATCATCGAGAGCAATAGATGTAGTTCGGCGTGTTCCGGTACACGACTTTGCACGAATACTGTCGCAGCACCCGGATTGACCCCCGCTGCAAGCCAATCGACCACAGTTTCATGCGTAAATTGCTCTATGTTCTCAGAAGCCTCGTATTGCGTGGTTAGCGCATGAAAGTCCGCCACAAAAAAGAAACACTCGTATTCATGCTGGAGTTGGACCCAGTTTTTGAGAACGCCGTGCAGGTGACCTAGGTGCAGTTGTCCGGTCGGACGCATACCAGAGAGAACTCTCTGGTTCGATTCATTGCTGCTCAAGCGAGCGCCTTTCGTAATTAATTTTGCGGATTATACGGCGCTCAACGCTGCGGCGTACACCACCGTAGCCGCAATGCCGACTATATTTGGTTACAGAGTTTCCAGATCGCCAAGACCTTGCCGAATCGTGACAGGTGGCTCCTCGGTCAGATCGACAACGGTCGATACGCCAGTAAGTTCTATCCCGGCATCGATGACGATTTCCACCTGCTTACCAATTCGCTCATTGATCTCCCAAGCCGAGCTAAGCGGTTCGTCGTCCCCAGGTAGTCGCACCGTTGTGGTCAGCAATGGCTCTTGTAGGTATTCAAGTAGGGCGGTCGCGACACCTTGATCGGGTACGCGCATGCCGATGGTCTTACGCTTAGCTTGGAGCACGCGCCTTGGCACATCCCGAGTCGCTCGCATCACAAAGGTAAAGGGACCCGGAGTTGCTCGCCGTAACAGCCGATAGCCAGCATTATCGACTCGCGCATACACGCCGAGAGACTTCAGGTCATGGCAGGCTATCGTAAATTGGTGCTGTTTCGGTAATTGTCGTAGCGCAATGATACGTTCTAGAGCGGTCTTGTCTCCGATTCGACAGGCCAAGGCATAAGCCGTATCGGTCGGGTAAACGATAACCGTACCCGCCTCCTGCAGCTTTTCAGCCACGACGCGAATCATCCGGGGTTGCGGATGGGTAGGATGAATCTCTAATAACTGTGCCAACTGGTACCTGCCGTTTTGACCCTGAATCGCATATGATGCGCGCGACTCGCTTCATTCGCGGTTTGCAGATCGCCTACAATCAAACCGCGCAAGCATACGCAACCAGCTAGTAAAGTAGAATGCAGCAATTTATTGATTACATCGCCATCCTTGCCTTTGTTGTCGTTTATTTCGTCACCAAAGACATCTTTCTGGCCACTGGCGTTCTCATGGTCGCGGTGACTGTCCAAATTTGCCTCTACTGGCTGCTAAAGAAACCCATCGGTAACGAACTCAAACTTACCTTTTGGGCAAGCATGATCCTCGGCGGTATGACCCTAATTTTTCAAGATGAGACATTTATTAAGTGGAAGCCATCCATCGTAAACTGGTTGTTGGCCCTAGTTCTTGTTGGTGCGCACTTGTTCGCCAAAACCTTCCTCATCGAAAAAATGCTGGGTAAAGTCTTAAGGCTCCCGAACTCTGCTTGGCGCACGTTAACCTACGGGTGGGCAGTAGCCTTCTCCATAGCCGGTGCCGTCAACATCTACGTAGCATATTCCTACTCTCTAGATACTTGGGTAACCTTCAAATTCATCGGTTTGCTCGGACTCAATCTTGTGTTCTTGATGGCAACCTTCGCCTTCTTACATTTCAAGGGCTTGCTAACTGAAGAGCACCTACTTGATCCCAACGCCACTACTCAGTTGGACGATGCTTCCAAAACCGAAATTTGATTCACATACCCGGCCTGTTTGCGCGAGGAAAACCCCAGAAATGATGATTCGAACTCAACTAAGCGCCCTATTTTTCATAGCTACTTTTTGCGCGCCTTTTGCCAACAGCAACACCGTTTATATCTCTGACGAGTTAACGGTCCCTTTGAGAAGTGGTCCTTCCGGGAGCCACCGAATTCTTCACCGCGGCCTACCTAGCGGCACCCAGCTCACCATAGTCGGCGAAGATGCAGATGCGGGCTTTACCCAAATCCGGACTGCGCGCGGTACCGACGGCTGGATCAGAACCCAATATCTGGTCAAAGAACCGATTGCCAAACTCAGACTTATAACTGCTCAACGCGAGATAGCCAGACTCAAGCAGCAAGTACAGAGGACCGAATCTCAAGTTTCCAATCTAACCGAAACGAGCGGAAAACAAGCCAGCGCCAACAAGGCTTCAGCCAATGAGAATAACGAACTAAAAGCGGAGCTCGATCGAATCACTAGCATTTCCTCCGGCGCTGTAGAAACTCACGAAGAGAACCTCCGACTCAAAGACATAAACGCACGTCTGCGAGATGAACTCGATGACGTCGCCGAAGAACGCAACCTGTTGCTCGACAACGCCGAAAACGAGGGAATCATGTTGGGTGCAGGTTTTATACTTTTGGGCTTGATCGCGGGCGTTTTGATAAAGGCGCGACCACAACGCTCCGCATGGTCTTAAGATGACCGTCCTTTCGGTTAATCTCAACAAGATCGCAGTCCTGAGAAATTCTCGCGATGGGCATCGTCCTAGCATCGTTGCAGCCGCTCGGACTGTGATCTCAGCCGGGGTCAAAGGTATCACTGTCCATCCGCGACCAGACCAGCGCCACATCCGTCCACAAGATGTGTACGACTTAAGCGCACTTCTGAATGACGAGTTCCCAAACGTGGAGTTCAATATCGAAGGAAACCCACACGCAGCCCCAACGAGTGAGGGCTACCCAGGCTTTGACGCGCTCATCAGGGATACAGCGCCGGACCAAGCGACCTTAGTTCCCGATAGCGACGATCAGCTAACTTCGGATCACGGTTGGGATCTGAGTGCAAAAAATGAAGAGTTGGCCAGCAAAATTAGCCTGTACCAATCTTACGGGGCACGGGTATCACTTTTTATGGACCCGGAGCTGGAGCAGATAGAAGCCGCAAAGGCGCATGGTACGGATCGGATCGAACTATACACAGGACCGTTAGCCGAAACTATTTGGACCCACGGTGTCGCTGACGCACGCTCCCAAGCTTGCCTCGAAACCTATGCAGCCGCGGCGCGATATGCCCACCAGATTGGTCTTGGGGTGAACGCGGGACACGACCTCGATTTAGGCAACCTGTCAATTTTTTGTCAGCAAGCAGAGATAAACGAAGTGTCAATTGGGCATGCGCTTGTCTCAGATGCTCTAGAGTTCGGTTTGTTTGAGACAGCGCGCAAGTATTTGGCACTGATTCCACCGGACTGAACCATGCCTGGCTAGACTGTAGAAGTACTTTTCTATGGCCAAGGAAGGCAAATGCCCCAAGCTAAAAAACTCTCGTCCAAACCAGCAACAGCCCCTTCGAAAAAAGGCGGCGACGTCGACGAATTTTTGCACCTTATCGCCGCTCGCAACCCGAGCGAACCTGAATTCCTGCAGGCGGTACATGAGGTCGCACAAGATGTGTTGCCGTTCATCGCCGACAAGCCTGAGTACCGGGAACTTAAGGTTCTTGAACGGATGACAGAGCCCGACCGAATTCTGAGTTTCCGCGTTGCTTGGCAGGACGACGACGGCCACGTTCATATTAATCGCGGTTATCGCGTCCAAGGCAACAATGCGATTGGACCCTACAAAGGCGGGTTGCGCTTTCACCCCTCAGTCAATCAGAGCATTCTCAAGTTCTTAGCGTTTGAACAAACATTCAAAAACAGCTTAACCAGCCTGCCGATGGGCGGTGGCAAGGGTGGCTCCGACTTCGATCCCAAAGGTCGGTCTGACTCCGAAGTTATGCGTTTCTGTCAGGCTTTTATGACCGAACTTGTCAATCACATCGGACCAGATTGTGACGTACCCGCCGGGGATATCGGCGTTGGCGCCAGGGAAATCGGCTATCTCTTCGGCCAGCACAAGCGCCTCACCAGACAATTTCAAGGCATTCTAACCGGCAAGGGACCTTCGTTTGGTGGCAGCCTAATGCGTCCAGAAGCCACAGGGTTTGGCGTCGTGTATATGATGGATAACATGCTACGTCACGCTGGTGATAGCTTAGATGGCAAGACTTGTGTCGTGTCGGGCAGTGGCAACGTTGCAACGTTCTGTGTCGCCAAACTCAACGAATTTGGTGCCAAGGTCGTGACACTCTCGGACTCCAGCGGCTTCATCCACGATCCAGAAGGCATCGATGCTGAAAAACTAGCTTGGGTCATGGATCTGAAGAACAACCGTCGCGGTCGCATCGATGCGTACGCCAAAGAATTCAAGTGTGACTTCCAAGCTGATGCTAAACCATGGACCGTGCCTTGTGACCTCGCGTTTCCTTGTGCAACTCAAAATGAGCTCAACGAGATCGACGCGGCAGCGCTTGTTAAGAACGGCTGCCATGCCATCTCGGAAGGGGCCAACATGCCTACCACACCAGGTGCGGTGCAAGTGTTACAGGAAGGCGGCATCAGTCTGGCACCGGCCAAAGCGGCCAATGCAGGTGGCGTTGCGGTTTCAGGTCTCGAAATGAGCCAGAACAGCCAACGCTATGCTTGGACCAGTGAGGAAGTCGACACCAAGCTGAAGTCAATCATGGCAGGTATCCACGAGCAGTGCGTGACCTATGGCGAACCAGATCAATCGAACGTGAACTATCTAAAGGGTGCCAACATCGCAGGCTTCGTCAAAGTTGCCGAAGCGATGATCGCGCAAGGCGTTCACTAGAAACAGGCCATCCAAGGGTAGGTCTCTACCTACCCTTGCGCCAGGTCCGGCTTTACCGCCAGCCTTCATTAGCTACGACCAATATCTCGCTACCCAGGCGCGGGCGCGTCGACTATCATGTGCGCATGAAAATACTAGACCGTTCCAAACTGTTTCGAGAGCTCGCTCGAGTACTACCATCTGTTTTACTCGTGGCTTGCGTGAGTCTCTCATCACTCGCCCAAGCAGCAAATCCACGCGTCGCCATTGATACCAACCATGGCGTGATCGAAGTTGAGTTATTCGAAAAGTTAGCCCCACTCACAGTGGCTAACTTCCTGGGACTTATCGAAAGCGGTTTTTACGAAGGGCTCATCTTTCACCGCGTGATCGCAAACTTCATGATTCAAGGTGGCGGCTACAACCAACAGGTTAGTTACGTGCCTGGTCCGAAAACAGTCGCCAATGAGAGTTTCAATGGCGTTAAGAATACCAAAGGCACCGTCGCCATGGCCCGCTTGTCGGACCCGGACTCGGCGGATACACAGTTTTTCATCAACGTGAAAGACAACACTCATCTCGACGCAGCTGGCGGTCAGGCTGGATACACTGTCTTTGGTCGTATCTCAGCAGGTTACGAAGTCGTTGAGTCTATTGAGCTCGTCAGCACCCACTTAAGCCACGGTATGGCTGCGGTGCCTGAGGAACTCGTCATCATCTCTAGCATTACTCTTATCGAGTAACTGCTTACATCGGTGCCCTTCACCGACACCTTCAATTTGGGATCGTTCATGCAAAAAATAATAGCTATTTTCGCCAGCGCCTTGCTGCTGGGCTATCTGGTTACAGAACTTTCGGCGCGATTTTTCGCCGACAACTACTTCGCGCTGCTTGTCCTTGCCATCGCAGCCTTCATCGTCAACGGCTTCTTCGTCGCAAAGATGACGGCAAGCCCCGCACAACCTAGTCGCGCCGCCAAAGAGGATCGTGGCTCAGCTAACAAGAACACAGCAAGAGCAGACAACAATCGGCGCGGGTCTGGTGATCGCAATCGTGGCAACAACCGTAACCGATCTAATGACAGTCAACGCCAGCCTCGAAACTCCTCAGACAACAAGCGTGATGGACAGCGCCAGAATCGCAATCAAGGCTCTCGGTCCCAACCCGAGCGCGAAACAGATCGAGACGCTACACCACAACCAAGCGCCCCCAAAGGTCCTGTAGAAGAAGGCGAAGTGAAGTGGTTCAACCGCTCCAAAGGTTACGGTTTCATCGTCCGTCCTAACGAGGAAGAGATTTTTGTTCACCAGCGATCCATCGTCTCGGACGATCGCAGGACTCGGCCTGTGTTGCGAGACGGCCAACAGGTCAGTTATGTTGTGGTTAACAACGAACGCGGTGCACAAGCGGAGCACGTCACACCTCTGGATTAACTATGCAGATAAAGGCAACGCTCAGCGAGCGCATAGAACAAACGTTTGCCGCACTCGGTCTCCAAGGCGATGCCCTTGTGCAGGCAGCCAGCCGCCCAGAATTTGGTGATTATCAAGCCAACGGGGTAATGGCTGCGGCAAAACGTGAAAAAAAGAACCCTCGGGAAGTTGCGGAACAAGTAGTCGCCCATCTCGATCTAGAGGGGATCGCAAGTCAGGTAGAGATCGCTGGGCCAGGCTTTTTGAACATTACGCTCGATCCGAATTGGCTGTCGACCGCCGAACCCAGCAACATTCGCCAAGCGGCACCCGCGTCCACTGTCGTCGTTGACTACAGCGCCCCTAATCTGGCGAAGGAAATGCACGTCGGGCACCTGCGTTCAACAATCATCGGCGACAGCATCGTGCGAGTGCTTGAAGCCCAAGGACACAAGGTATTACGCCAGAACCATGTTGGCGACTGGGGCACGCAGTTCGGCATGCTCCTGGAATACCTTAACGAGAGCGGAGAAAGCTCAGATGAACTCGCCGATTTAGAGTCTTTCTACCGGTCGGCAAAACTTCGCTTTGACGAAGACGAGGTGTTCCAAAATCGTGCTCGCAGAGCCGTCGTCGACCTTCAATCAGGTGCAGAATATGCCGCCCTGCAATGGCAAAAGTTCATAGAGATTTCTATGTCGCACTGCCAAGAGCTTTATGAGCGACTCGGTGTGACTTTGACGCCAGAACATATTGCTGGCGAGAGTCGCTACAACGATGCACTACCCGGGGTCATTCAAGCTCTCGCAAGCAAGGGCTTGCTACAAGAAAGCGACGGCGCTCAGTGTGTTTTTCTCGATGAGTTTAAGACCAAGAAAGGCGACATTCTGCCAGTCATCGTGCAAAAGTCCGACGGTGGCTATCTGTATGCGACAACAGATCTTGCCGCGATCGAGTACCGTACACGCGACCTAATGGCCGATCGTATCCTCTATTGCACGGACGCTCGTCAGATCCTGCATTTCAAACAGATATTTGCCGTCGCGGGTCTCGCTGGCTTTAACCACAATGAATCAAGTCTCGAGCACTTACCGTTTGGCACAATGCTCGGCTCGGACGGTAAGCCGTTCAAAACACGCTCGGGCGACATCATCAAGTTGGCAGACCTGCTCAGCGAGGCAGAAGATCGGGCGCTCAAACTCGTAGAAGAAAAGAACCCTGATTTTGACCCACAAGATGCTCGTGAGCTTGCAAGAATCATCGGCGTCGGTGCGGTGAAATACGGTGATCTTTCCAAGAACCGTACGAGCGATTATGTCTTCGACTGGGATCAGATGATTAGCTTTGAAGGCAACACTTCACCGTATCTGCAATATGCATATACAAGAGTCCGGAGCGTGTTCAGCCGTGGTGAAATAAATGTGGCAAGCTTGCCCTTGCTAACCGTCGCAGTGGACGAACCTGAGCGCCGCTTGGCGGTGACCTTAGCGGCCCTAAACGACACACTGGATCAAGTCGCAGCAGAGGGCTATCCGCATTACTTGTGTGGATACCTGTACGAGCTGGCGACGCGCTTCACTCAGTTCTACGAGGCTTGTCCAATTCTAAAAAGCGATGGAGATGTCAAAACGCGTCGATTAGTCCTGGCACGTCAAACTGCTGATACTCTACAACTCGGCTTGTCGCTTCTCGGAATTCAGACCCCGGAGCGGATGTAGGCCGGGCTAAGCCGGTTGGGCTTGAGGCGTCGTGTACGACTTAAGTGTCTCCGCGAAGTCGTGCAACGCGTCCATGCCGGAAGCCTCAGCCTCCCTGCACCATTCAACCAACTCGGCAACGACGTCTTCAACATTGCCACCGCGTTTGGCCCAAATCTCTTGTAGTCCAAGATGGGCGTCATAGATCACCCGAAGTTTGGCGCTTTGTTCAACGACTGCAGACACTCTCTCTTTAGCACGAGAGTCTAAAAGGGAAGCCTCGCGACACATTAGCTTCTTAGTTTTCTTATAGAGCTTACGTGTTGCCGCATCCGCCTTGTTGTATTCATCTTCCAACACAGGCTGCAGAACTTCTTCTGCGTAACGCGCCATGACGCGGAAACGATCGTTCACTATGGCCCATGCGGCATCTTTATCTAAGCTGTCTTTGTCAGGCACTCGCTCAACAACCGGTCCGGTGCTAACAACTTTTGCCAAACCCAATTTGGCGAACAACTGTATCCATGCCCAACCCAAATCAAACTCATAAGGTTTGACGGAAAGTTTTGCGGAATTCGGGTAAGTGTGGTGATTGTTATGTAGCTCCTCACCGCCGATCAAAATACCCCAGGGCGATATATTGCGAGCGGCGTCTGGACACTCAAAATTACGGTAGCCCCACCAATGTCCGATGCCATTAATCACACCAGCAGCAAACACTGGAATCCATAACATCTGTACGGCCCAGATTGTGAGCCCAAGTGCACCGAAGAGAGCCACGTTGATAAACATCAGCAGAACGACGCCAACGGTGTTGTTTTGATATACGTTTCGCTCGAGCCAATCGTTAGGGCAACCTGCGCCAAAACGTTCTAGCATTTCCTGATCTTCGCCAGCTGCTTTGTAATTCTCAACACCACGCCAAAAAATCTCACCTATCCCCTTTCGGACAGGGCTATGGGGGTCTTCGTCGGTCTCACATTTCGCATGATGTTTGCGATGGATGGCTGTCCACTCCTTGGTCACCATACCAGTGGTTAACCAAAGCCAGAACCGAAAGAAGTGCTGCAAGGCTGGATGCAACTTGAGCGATCGGTGCGAGGAGTACCGATGCAAATAAACCGTCACGGAAACAATCGTGATGTGGGTCACGATCAACGCATAGCCAACTAGTGCCCACGCTGACCAATTCAACAACCCTTGGTTTAGCCAATCCAATATGCTCAAACCTTTCTCCTTCAGATAGCTCGCCTGATTTAACGGGCGAAATTTACGGGTTTAGTCCCGAAATGACCACCTCAATTTAGACATTCGACGCGCTAATTTTGCACAATATCCTAAGTGTAATGGACAATCAGAGCCTAATACGTGTCAAATCCCACGAAAGACCAGCTTCTTTAGAGGATTTACTTATATGACCAGCTCGATCAAAGCATTTTCAGACATTCTTAGCGTCTCAGATCTTGCAGCGTTAATGAGCGATAGTGCTGATCTCTCGCTCTTCGACTGCCGATCAAAACTTGGTGCGCCTGGCTGGGGACGCGGCGCTTATGAAGAGGGGCATATCAACGGAGCGTACTTTTTGGATCTTGACCATGATCTCGCGCTACCTCCCTGCGAGGCTGGTCGTCACCCTCTCCCACCACAGGCGCAGTGGTTATCGGTTGTTCGACGCTTTGGCGTAGAAAACCATCATCAGGTCGTCCTGTATGACGACGCCGGTGGCGCATATGCCGCTCGAGCGTGGTGGATGTTTCGCTGGCTTGGGCACGAGAATGTAGCTGTCCTCGACGGAGGCATAAATGCCTGGCAGCTCGAAATAGATGCATCTACGCCAACATCTACGCCAACATCTACGCCACCATTTACGCCACCATTACCTGAGCCTTCAGAGTTCCAAGCTATGCCGGCCTTGACCAAGTTAATCTCAACCCCGGATCTAGCAGTAGGCACAGCTCAGTCTTTGCTCGACGCGCGCGCTCAAGAACGTTTTGATGGCAGAGAAGAGCCTATAGACCCGGTAGCGGGTCACATTCCAGGCGCGATGTGCTTTCCATTCCCTGACAATTTGGGCGTAGACGGACTGTTTAAGTCGCCTGAGTTACTTAAAACACGGTTCGCTAACTTAGGCGACGAACCGATTTGCTATTGCGGATCCGGTGTGACAGCTTGTCACAACATCTTGGCAATGCACATTGCGGGTCTACCTGAACCGACCCTCTACGCAGATTCCTGGAGTGGTTGGATCACCGATCCCACTCGGGAAGTAGCTACCAGTTGAGACCTAGTGCGTCAGCGCCAAGACCAATGGCGCCAGCTGAAATCCAGTGGCGCGACGGGTGCCCGTATGCTCCAACATACGATGACACCTACTACAGTGAGCACTACGACCAACTCGGTATCGATGAAGTCCGTCGCGTGTTCTTACAACCCGCACACCTCGAAGAGCGCGCTCACCAGGATGTTATCACCGTGGCTGAGCTTGGCTTCGGTACGGGTTTAAACTTTCTCGTCACAGCTGATTGGGTCGCGCAAGAAACATCTGCACGCCTCAACTTCATCAGCTTTGAGTCTCACCCATTAGCGACTGCCGATTGGACTCGGTGCGCTGACCTGCGCGGCGACGCGCTCGATCTGGCTCGAGCTTTGTCGAAAGCCGCCCCCCCGCTTCTGACTGGTTGGCACCACCGCGTCTTTGCCGACGGCCGTATTCGATTGAGTATTTATCATGGTGGCGCCGATGAGGGGCTCGATCTCTTAGCCCAAAGCCTAAATGCCAATGACCCTCGCATCGACGCTTGGTATCTAGATGGTTTTGCACCTGACCGAAACCCAGAGATGTGGACCGAACCCTTACTGCAACGTATCGGTCAGCTGACTCGAAGTGGCGGTCACATTGCGACATTCACCGCTGCTGGCCGAGTGCGACGAGCCATGCTAAGCGCTGGCTTTGACGTCACAAAAGTCGACCAGCGACCGAATAAGCGTGAATCCCTTCTCGGCAAAAAGACAGCGGACAAGAATCCTACACAGAACCAAAATACAGAACGTCCAACGAGAGCCGTGCACAATGTGGCAATACATGGCGCCGGTATTGCTGGCGCAAGCTTGGCGCGACACTTCGCGGATGCGGGTGAAGCTGTCACCGTCTACGATCCAGAGGGTCCCGCTTCTGGCGCATCAAGTATTCGCCAGGCGATTCTGCACCCTCGCCTTTTGGGTGATGGGACTCCGGTGGGCGCATATAGGTTGGCCGCATTTCACTACGCCACGAATTACTTGTCGCGGTTTAAAGGCTACTCTCAAACAGGGGTTCTCCACGTTGAAAGTGACGATCAGCATCAACCTAAATTTGATCGTGTTGTCGATTTCTACGACGCCGATGCTGAAACACAAGATTGGTTAATCCCTCTCTCAGCTGAGGAAGCGACGGACAAATTTAGCACCCAATTGCAAAATCAAACTCTGTTTTTCCCACAGGGCGCCGTAATCGATTTACCCATCATTTGTGCAGAGTTACTTGACCACCCGAACATCGAAGTGCGTTCCGAGGCGGGCAGCGTCGATTCAACTGTGACCACATACATTTGCACAGCTGTCGCCGCCAACACACTCCCTGGTTTCGAATGGCTTGAGATGAATAGAGTCGCCGGTCGTCTACACGAAGTTCACCATGCCGAAACGGTACTCAGCATACCGATCGTCGGCAACGGCTACGCAGTCCCTTCTTCGGGTTCAACCATGGTTGGCAGCACATACGAATACTCGCCTTGGGATGATCAAGACGCTTTGGATCACAACTTACGCGAGAACAGTCCCTACCTGCCGAGCCAATTCGAGGTTGGCCAACACCAACGTGGCGTACGCGCACTCACCAGCGATCGAAACCCAATTGTAGGTCGTCTAGGCAAGAATCTTTGGATGTCGGCCGGGCACGGCTCTATTGGCACAAGCTCAGCCCCTTATGCGGCAGCTATCCTCACGCACCAACTATTGGGACTTGCACCCGTAGCATCTGATGATGAGTTGATGATGCTCGATCCGCATCGATTCAAAGAACGCCAACAACGCCGCGGCTTACTGACGCCTAAGAAGGGCTAGCGTCAGACGACAACCCGTACGCTAATGACACCTTCTATCGATTTCAGCGCGTCTAACAGTCCATCGTCAGGTGCCTTGGCCAAATCAATTAGGTTGTAGGCTATCTCATCACGACTTTTGTTGAGCAGATCGATCACATTGATGCTTCGTTCGGCCAGCAACGATGTCATCTGCCCTAACATGCCCGGTACGTTGCGATTAATTACCGCGACGCGATGACCCTCAGTGCGTTCCATAGAAACTTGCGGGAAGTTAACAGAGTTGGTGATGCTGCCGGTCTCGAGAAAGTGCATCAGTTGGTTTGCAGCCATGACAGCGCAGTTTTCTTCTGCCTCTTCGGTGCTCGCACCCAGGTGCGGCGTGAGCATGACTTTTTCATGGTCGATAAGACCTGGTACAGGGAAGTCCGCTACATAACGGCCCACCTGCCCGTTCTCCAGGGCAGCCGCTAACGCGGCAGAATCTACGATAGGTTGGCGGGCAAAGTTAAGAAGCACTGAGCCGGGCTTGAACGAACGCAAGCTCTCATCGTTAATCATGCCTTCAGTTGCAGCCAGCAACGGAACATGCAACGTAACGTAGTCAGAACGCGCAAAAAGACTGGGCAGATTTTCCATCCGACCTACTTCCGCAGGCACCCGCCATGCCGCCTCAACTGAGAGGGCTGGATCAAATCCAACCACGTCCATCCCTAAATCTAGAGCAGCTCTCGCGACCAGTGAGCCGATCGCGCCAAGACCAACGACACCCAAGGTCTTGCCAATGAGCTCTCGACCTTTGAATTTCTTCTTCTCAGCTTCTACGAGACTATTGAGCTCCGCTTCATCTGCGACAGCACTCAAGGACCGGACAAAAGATATACCGCCGAAAACGTCTCTCGAGGCCAACAGCAAGGCTGTGATAACAAGCTCCTTCACGGAGTTGGCATTCGCACCAGGTGTGTTAAATACAACGATGCCTCGATCGGAACACGCAGTTACAGGGACATTATTCACTCCAGCACCCGCACGTGCGACGGCGAGTAAATTCGGACCAAGCTCTTCTTCTTGAAGTTTATGGCTACGAAGCAACAACGCCTTCGGATCATCTTTTTCCGGACTGACATCGTAGTCTGCACCAAACCGATCGAGACCGACTTGGGCAATGGCATTATAGGTTTTAACTTGATACATCGCGTGCCTGGCGTCCAATTGCATTGCCTGAGGAGGCGCGCAACTTAGGGCTCGGGTCATTTAAAGTCAAGGCGATTTCCGTGCAGCGGCATGAATTTCCATCACGATTGCATGAGCCGCGTTTGGGGTCGCAAATTCTGCCAATCGAGTTGTCCACTGCTCACCTTGTTCGAGGAGTTGCCGAACCGCTGCCCCCAGGCTTTGCGGAGTCAAATCCTCTTCCGCAATAACTAAGCTCCAGCCACGCGCCTGCGCGTAGGCAGCATTCTCAATTTGATCTCCACGCGAGGCTACCTTTGGTAGGGGTACTAGCAAATTCTTCTTTTGCAAAGCGACCAACTCAAACAGCGCGTTAGCACCTGCTCGGCTAAGCACGACATCGGCCGCCGCCAAGACATCCCCCCAACCTTCCGCAACAAACTCAGCCTGAACATAGTCGGACACCTCCATCGCAACCAATTTACCCGGTCCACAAACGTGGAAAACATAGAAGGTTTGGGTCAATTCTTGGATTTCCGAACGAACGATTTCATTCAAGCGATCGGCGCCCAATGATCCACCGGTCACAACCAGTAGCGGCTTATCCGGCGATATTCCTAACCGCTGTCGGCCTGTGGTCGCAGAGCCATCAACGATTTCCGCTCGCAGCGGCGTTCCCGTATGTACGACGTGTGTTTTTGCCCCTTTGAATGCCGTATCCGCAAAACTTGTGCAGATCGTATTAGCAAAAGGTGTGACCAATCGGTTGGCAAGACCAGGGCTTATGTCTGACTCATGGGCAACAATTGGTACTCGACAAATCCACCCCGCAAGCACAAGTGGAAAAGACACATACCCACCCTTGGAAAATATCACCTGTGGTTTTGTTTTTAGCACAAGCAAGAGCGACTGGAATATCCCTAGTAACGTACGAAAGATGTCCAAGACGTTCTCCAGCGACAAATATCGCCGCAGCTTGCCTGCACTGATTGCGCGAAAGTCACAGGGCAGTTCAGCGACAAGATCAGCTTCCAGACCAGAATGCGTACCGACGAAGACGACATCGTGTCCTTCCTCCGCGAGCGCGGTCACAATCGGGACTGTCGGCAATACATGGCCTGCACTACCGCCACCTACGATAAGGACTTTCATCAGTAGCCCAGGACTTCTTTTAACAGCGGGATGGTGACATGGCGTTGGTGAGCGAGGGAGGCGCGGTCGAGTCGGTCCAAATCAGTTAGAAGGAGCCGAAGATCACGAGGACCGCGAGCGAGCCAATAGCTCAGCACGGTTTCGCTCAATTCATAACCTCGATGCTGTGCACGCGCCCGCAGGATTTCCGATTTCTCCTCGTCGCCAAGCGGCGTCATTTGATAGTGCATCAAACTGCGCATGCGCGAATTCAGATCAGCAATGGCGAAATCCGTGGCTGTGGCTGCAAGCCGGTCACCAACGATTAGTAAACCGCCTGAGGCATTGAGACGTTCATACGTCGCCATCAAAGCCTCTTCGCATTGTGAATTCATTGCAATCTTAGATGCCTCATCCACCGCTACGACTTCACCTAGGTGGCTAGCATTTTCGAGGTCTGCTAATACTCGTGACGACGCGCCATCGATAAACTGGCGCTGTTCAAGACCTGTGCCGATAAGGGTTATCGCCCTAAGTAGGTGCGTCTTGCCGGTACCTTGAGTGCCACACAACCAAATCCCTCTAAATCCGGGCCTGGGTTGCGTCACCATCGACACAATCTCTTTGTTGGGACCTTGAACAAAGCTCGACAACGTCTGCTCATGTGCTCGATCTATCGCAAGCGTGAGCTGTCCCGGGTCATCAAGCGCCACCTAGCGCGGCCTTCTCATGCTCGCCGGTCCATGCTTGTAGAGTTTGCGCTTCTTATCTTCTCTGTAGGCCTTAGATCCCCACGTAAAGACGTAGTCAATTCCGGATCCCAACCCCAACACTGCAAGTATGTAGAAACAATATGGGTCGACTACAGCCGTACTCAAATCACTCAACACACCAACTTGCAGCAGTCCAAGCAAGATCAAACACAACACGATGATCTGCATGGCGGTGTTTGCCTTACTTAGAAAGGTGGGGGAAATTTCAACCTCTTCGTAGAGGACTTTGTATACCCCTGCTCCGGCGACGATCGTGAAATCTCGAATCAGCACGATAATCGCGACCCACAACGGGATATGCCCTTGGAACGTGAAGACCACGAAAACACAAGCCACCAGCAACTTGTCAGCCAAGGGATCAAGCGTGGCACCCAACCGACTCTGCCAATTGAAACGTCTTGCGAGAAATCCATCGAACGCATCTGAAATACCTGCGATGACCATTAAGGTAAACGCATCCATATGCCGGTCATCCCAAAGTAGGAATCCGATCGGACCTACCAGAAATATGCGCAGAATCGTTATCGCATTTGGGATTTGCGCCAACATTAACCCCGCCAGACCAGCCGCACGCCAGGTTGCTCATCCAAATTGTCGACCAGGAACGAGCCATCGCTCGTAAGAAGCATTAGAAATTGATCCGCGTCGGCGCGGGTATCGAAAAGAAACGTGAAATGATCTGGTTCAAGTTGGCTGACGGTAACTTGATCAACAAAGTCCAGGTTTTCGACGTACCGTAGGAGCATTGCATAATCCGAGACATCATCGGCGCCAGCGATACGAACTTCCCAACGCCGTAAATCACGGGCAAGGACGCTATATTTGTCGACCAGTAACCCCGCAATACCATCAACCGCCGTTTTGGCGACATCGTTGAATTGAGGCGTCGAAAATGCATCAACGATCGGACTGTCAGCGAACCAGTAACGGCAATCCCCGTCCAGGGCTCGACCAGCCAGCGACAGCGCCGCTTTTAACCGACAAGTCATGACCATGTCAGCGTCGTAACGAGAACTGGCCGATTGCACACTACTCGCAACATCTCCCCAAACTGCTCCCGGCGTAATAGAAAGTTCGTCGTCCACATCCATTAATGGTAGCCGTACTTCTAAACCTCGACGCTTGGCATGGACTTCGATCTCACCCCGGAGGGGGTGATCGCTATCCGCCGCCAAAATCTGTCTGCGGCCATTCTCTTCCACTGCGACCCAAACAAGGACGGTTGGCCGAGACGTCCACCAGATAGGTAGCGCGCTCGTTCTTATCAGATTCATGACCGCGGTCTTCTGGAAGGTTATCCGCACCATCGCATCGCCGTCGTTGTCGAAGAACTTGTACTCGCTATAAAAACGCGATGGGTTTGCCAGGGCGGAACGAACGGGTTGACTCCGCGGTACGGACTCAAGACCCGTTAATCGGGATAACACAGTGAGCAAACCTTCACGTGCCACGCGTTGCCGTTCGCCTGCTGACTGGTCGGCAACCGTCTGCTCTACTGAATACAGCCAACTGGGGACCGACATCGCCATCGCTTCGCTGGGTAAAATCGAAGTCAGAGCAACGGCTACTAACAGCGCCTTCACCGTGAGCGCCTTCGTGCACAGAAAGACTAGAGTCCTACTCACCGGACAATACTCAGTTCTCCAGCCAACTCTCTCCGTATCTTTTTTTCGAATTCACTTCCCAACGTTTTCTCGAATTCTCTTTCTAATCTAGGAGCCAATTTTTTCACGCACTAACAATCGTTTCGCAACAGTATGATGAAACGCCATTCTAATCAAAATCCTGACAGTGATGAGAGGCAACTCTGCTACAATTTGCGCCTCACAAAATTGGAGCCCAGTCATCTCCCAGAACCTGACTTATAAAGACGCAGGCGTCGATATTGATGCTGGTGCTGCACTCATCGAGCGTATCGGAGCTGCCTGCAAAGCTACCCATCGGCCAGAGATGCTCTCCACCTTAGGTGGATTTGCAGCAATGACAGAAATCCCGACAGGTTACGATCAGCCTGTTCTCGTCAGTGGTACCGACGGCGTCGGAACAAAACTCAAATTGGCGATTGACCACGACCGACACGATGGTGTGGGTCAAGATCTCGTGGCGATGTGTGTGAATGACGTACTGGTGACAGGAGCAGAACCTTTTCTGTTTTTGGACTATTACGCGACGGGCCATCTCGAGGTCGACACAGCAGCTCGCGTAATCAAGGGTATTGCTTATGGCTGTGAACTGGCTGGGTGTTCCCTAGCTGGTGGCGAGACAGCTGAAATGCCTGGCTTTTATGAGGGTGAAGAATACGACCTCGCCGGTTTTGCCGTCGGCGTCGTCAACAAGCCAAACATTATCGATGGCAGCCAAATCAACGCAGGCGACAACATCATCGGTTTACCAAGCAGCGGTCCGCACAGCAATGGCTACTCACTCGTCCGCAAGGTTTTAGAGAACCAAACAACCCCACCCAACGAGAGTCTGTTGGACGATTTGCTCGCGCCAACCAGAATATATGTGAAGTCAGTCTTGCAAGCGCTCCGCGAACGACCCGGCGCAATTCACGGCATGGTGCATATCACTGGCGGCGGATTCTACGAGAACATTCCACGAATTTTTTCGGACGACTCTCTAGCTGCATTGATCGACACCGACAGCTGGGCTTGGCCAGAAGTTTTCAGCTTCCTACAACAAGCAGGCAACATCGAACACCGCGAGATGCTCACCACCTTCAACTGTGGCATTGGCTTCTTAATGATGGTCGATCCAACTCACACAGAGGCGCTACTGGATGTCTTGGTCACCGCTGGGGAAGAGTCGAGGGTCATCGGCCAAGTTGTCGATGCAGCTACCGAGCCGAGCGCGAGCCAGATTCTCGTTTCGTAGTTCTGATTTCCGTCACAACCAAAGCTTTGAGGGCTAGGTTTTTGGTAGCGTGACGCCCCGCTGCCCTTGATACTTGCCGCCACGATCTTTGTAGGTCACCTGGCAACGCTCATCTGATTGGAAGAACAGCATTTGCGCGACACCTTCATTGGCATAGATCTTTGCAGGTAAGGTTGTTGTGTTGGAAAACTCGAGCGTGACATGTCCTTCCCACTCAGGCTCCAACGGCGTCACGTTGACGATGATTCCACATCGCGCATAAGTAGACTTTCCAAGGCACACAGTTAACACATCTTCAGGGATGCGGAAGTACTCCACGGTACTTGCCAACGCGAAGGAGTTTGGCGGGATGATGCAGACATCGCCTTCTACATCGACAAAACTACGCTCGTCAAAGGCCTTGGGGTCGACCGTCGCTGAATGAATGTTGGTAAAGACCTTAAATTGAGCCGCACACCGTACGTCGTAGCCGTAGCTAGATGTGCCATATGAAATCACTTTCTGGCCATCATGACTGCGAACTTGGCCGCTCTCAAAGGGTTCAATCATGCCTTTCTTGGCTTGCTCAACAATCCATCGATCGGACTTAATGGTCATGGCGAAGTGGATCCTTTTTCTTATAGACGATTACTGGTCGACGCGCGGGAAACAACTCCCCAGCCTCAGTCATCGACCATGCGAATAGTTGGTTTTGATTGTTCACCCTGCCACAAACGAGCAGCCAAATGTCTCGCTGCCTCCCTATAAAGCTCGGCAATGCTGGAATCTGGATCTGCTTTTACGGTTGGCGTGCCGCCATCGGCTTGCTCGCGAATTTGCATCGCCAGAGGTAGCTCGCCAAGCAGAGGCACGCCTAATTCAGTTGCTACTCGTGCGCCACCACCAGCACCAAACAAGTGATGCGTCTCACCACAATTGGGGCAGGTATAGACGCTCATATTCTCGAGAATTCCCAGTACCGGGATGTCGACCTTGGCAAACATCTCGATCCCTTTGGCTGCATCAAGCAACGCTATGTCTTGCGGCGTCGTGACAATCACAGCCCCTGCCACTGGTACCTTCTGACTCAATGTCAGCTGGATATCGCCAGTCCCAGGTGGCATATCAACGATCAAATAGTCTAGATCGCCCCAATCAGTCTGCGTAAGAATCTGTTGTAACGCACCAGAGGCCATTGGCCCACGCCAAACCATCGGCGTTTTCTCGGTGACCATAAAACTCATCGACATCGCCTTTATACCGTGCGCACGAATCGGCTCAAAGACCTTGCCATCCTTTACGTCTGGGCGTTTGTTAGGATCGACGCCGAGCATCATGCCTTGGCTTGGTCCATAGATATCCGCATCCAAAAGACCGACTTTGGCGCCTTCTGCATCGAGTGCGAGAGCTAGGTTAACTGCGGTGGTTGATTTGCCGACGCCACCTTTGCCAGAAGCTACTGCCACAACTTGTTTTACGTGGTTGAAGCCACGGCCACTCTGCGCGGCAAACCGTAACTCCAGATCGATCTCAGGCACATTTAGAAATTCGGCCAAAGCAATGCTTAGCGCTGCCTTTTTACCTTCGGCAGGATAGCCAAGCGTGACCGCGACCTGATTGCCCGATGTCAGTATTCGCGCGCCTAGCTCACCCCAGCTTTGGTTTAGATATGGATCAACAAAGTCATCGACTTTCACACAAACTCTCCAAAATGATTCCAGCTAAGGGACGTTCAGCACGCCAAAAGAGCGACAGTATACGGATTGCGTTTAAGGACCTGAACCGCACAGCCGGAATACGTATACTAGCGCCCCTTTTACACTCTCTTAAACAATTGGGCAGATTAGGTAGACGACATGTCACGTAAGATTTTGGTAACGAGCGCTTTGCCTAACGCAAATGGACCGATACACCTCGGCCATATGCTTGAGCATATCCAGACAGACATCTGGGTTCGTTTCCAACGCATGCGTGGTCACGAAGTCTATTACGTCTGCGCTGACGATACTCACGGTACGGCAACGATGATCCGGGCTGAAGAGGAAGGTCTGACGCCCGAAGCCCTTATCGAACAGATGCGCAAAGACCATCTCAAGGACTTTCGTGGTTTTGGCATTGGGTATGACAACTACCACACGACCCACTCGGAGGAGAATCGACATTTCTCCGAGCTTATCTACGAGCGCTTAAAAGCTCGGGATCTCATTTTCACAGAGGAAGTCGAGCAGCTTTATGATCCAGAGAAAGAACTCTTTCTCGCAGATCGTTTTGTGGTCGGCGAATGCCCTCGTTGTAATGAGCCGGGGCAGTATGGTGACAATTGCGAGAAGTGCTCGGCTACGTACAACGCAACTGAGCTGAAAAATCCTCGCTCTGTCCACAGTGGTGCAGTACCTGAGCTGCGCTCTTCCGAGCACTACTTTTTCGATCTTGCCCAATACACTGAGTTTCTGAAAGAGTGGACACGGTCAGGTGCCGTGCAGAAGGAGGTAGCAAACAAACTTTCTGAGTGGCTCGAAGAAGGTCTGCATGCTTGGGATATCTCTCGAGACGCACCTTATTTCGGCTTTGCCATCCCAGGCTCCCAGGACAAGTATTTTTACGTTTGGATGGACGCACCGATTGGTTACATGGCTTCATTCCAAAATTACTGCGACCGCACCAACAACGTGTCTTTTGATGAGTTCTGGGCATCCACTAGCGAACACGAAGTCCACCACTTCATCGGCAAGGACATTATCAATTTCCACGCGCTCTTTTGGCCGGCCGTGTTGAGTGGCGCAAATTTTCGCACGCCGACCCGAATCCATACCCACGGCTTCATTACGATCAACGGCACTAAGATGTCGAAGTCACGAGGCACGTTCATCATGGCCTGCGACTATCTGGATCATCTCAATCCAGAGTACCTGCGCTACTACTACGCGGCGAAACTCAATGGCAGCTCTGATGACATCGACATCAATCTCGAAGACTTTGTCCAGCGGGTCAATTCCGATCTTGTTGGCAAGGTCATCAACATTGCGAGCCGATGTGCCGGTTTCATTGTTAAACAATTTGATGGCCAACTTGCAGCCGAAATGCATGACGAAGCGCTTTGGTCTCAAATCACGGCTTCTTCTGGTGCGATTGCCGATCTGTATGAGCTCGACGACACCAGCAAAGCTGTACGTGAAATCACACGTCTTGCTGATCTCGCGAACCAGTACATCGCCACCCATGAACCGTGGAATCTGGTAAAGGACGAGTCTCGCCGCAACGATCTGCACTTGGTTTGTACCCAAGCGATAAACATGTATCGCGCATTAGCAATCTACTTAAAGCCCATACTCCCCACGGTGGCAGAAAAGTCTGAAGCCTTTCTCGACGTTGCGCCGCTAACTTGGGCTGATTTGGAAACACCACTATTTGGCCACACGATCACAAAGTTCAAGGCGATCATGCAACGCATGGAAGGCAAAGTTGTCGATAAGCTCGTCGCCGCAAGCGTGGATGAACCGAATGCCGCCAAGACCGAAAAAACTGAAAAGACCGAAAAAACCGAAAAGACCGAAAAGACCAAGCAAACTGGGCAGTCTGCGGACAATGAAGCGTACATAAACATCGATGACTTTGCCAAAGTGAGCCTTAAGGTGGCCAAGATTGTCGACGCCGAGCTCGTAGAAGGCGCTGACAAACTTTTGCGCCTCACCGTTGATCTCGGTGATCATCAACGCAACATCTTTTCAGGGATACGCGCAGCTTATGAGCCCCAGGATTTGGTCGGCAAGCTCACTATCGTCGTTGCCAATCTCGCGCCAAGAAAAATGCGCTTTGGTGTTTCCGAAGGCATGGTGTTGGCAGCCGGACCTGGTGGAGAGGATATCTTCTTACTCAGTCCAGACGACGGTGCGATGCCCGGTATGGACGTGACCTAAGTACGCGATGGCCGATCTTGCTCTTTTGCTCATCGGCGCGCTGCTCGTAAACAACTTCGTTCTCGCCCAATTTTTGGGGTTATGCCCATTTATGGGTGTAACCAGAGGTTACGATACGGCGCTCGCGACAGGACTGGCCACAACATTTGTTCTCACCCTGTCCTCATTACTGGCGTATTTGCTCTTTCACGCTGTACTCGTGCCTTTGTCGCTCGAATATCTCCGCATCATCGTCTTCATCACCACTATCGCTGGCATCGTGCAACTCATTCACTACTACATACGAGCAACGTCTCCACTCCTGCACCAACTCTTAGGCGTTTATATCCCGCTTATCACTAGCAATTGTGCCGTTTTGGGTGTTGCTTTACTGGCGATCGATCAAGATCTTAGTCTGCTAGAAACCGGTTTTTTTGCAGTTGGCGCTGCCGCGGGATTTACTCTGGTGATGGTGCTATTTGGCGCCATTCGCGAACGCCTAACAAACGATGCCATCCCGTACTCCTTGCAAGGATCGGCTATTGCGCTCATTACAGCGGGGATCATGAGTTTGGCATTCATGGGCTTCCAGGGATTTGCAGGATGATCGCTGCCTTTGTCATCGCCGCCCTACTTTTCACCCTCGGCATTGTGGCGTGGGCACTCAAACAAAGGTATCCACACAACGAAGATCCAATTGTTACTGCCATCGATGCACTGTTGCCTCAGACCCAGTGCGCACAATGTGGGTACCCGGGCTGCAGACCGTATGCGGAAGCTCTAGCTCGCTCCGAGGCCGCCACTAACTTGTGTCCGCCAGGTGGTACGACACTGTTCGATGCCCTCAACAACTTGCTACAACCTGATACGGCTGTCCAACCACCAAGCAAGGTGCTCAGTCTCTTGGCCGTCATCGATGAATCTGAATGCATTGGCTGTGCATTGTGTCTGCCGCCTTGTCCCGTGGACGCAATCGTTGGTGCCGCAGGACAGATGCATACCGTCATCGATGCACAGTGCACCGGCTGTGAATTGTGTGTACCCGCGTGTCCCGTGGACTGTATCTCCATGTTAAACATCCCAACCGAAATACCCGCCAGCCCAATCCCAATCGATAGTGGACTCGGTTGTATCGCCTGTGGACGCTGTAACGATAGCTGTCCTCTTGACCTGCCTGCGCAGTCGCTCCTGTCTGCTATCGAGAATCAAAGTACGTCGATAACGGCGGGTCTTGATATCGACCGATGCATCGAATGCGGGCTGTGCGACAAAGCGTGTCCTTCTGCAATCCCACTCGCACTTATTTTTGGGACGGAAAAACAAAGCCGAGCTCGCAGCGTAGAGGAGACTGCGGCTAAGGCGAACCTAAAAGCACGCTATGAGAAACACACAGTCCGGCTTGAAAAAGCTGTAGCACAACAAAGCGACCGTCGTGCCGAACGTCTGGAAGGTTCGCGACCATGGCAGTAGACGGACTACAAGAGGCTGCGCAAAGATCGACGACAAGGATCATGGGCATAGTGCTTGTATCCCTCTTACCAGGAACGCTAGCGATGACCTACCTCTGGGGTGTCGGTGTGCTCTGGAATGTACTTTGGTTGCTGGCCTTCTGTTTTCTGACAGAAGTTATCTGCTGCGGACGAGATTGGCTAAAAGCAACGCGGCAAATTTCTGATCTAAGCACGTGCGTCACCGCCGTCCTCATTGCGATCTGCCTACCTCCGGATATGCCTGTATACGTTCTCGCCACCGCAGGTGTTGTTGCTATCGGACTGGCAAAACACGCCTACGGCGGCTTAGGGCGCAACATCTTCAATCCAGCGATGGTTGGCTTCGCCGTGGCGTTCGTCTCTTTTCCAGCCGCTTTTACCAGCTGGCCACTACTTGATGGACTCGTAGAGGGATCAGTAGACGTGCTGTCGGGGGCAACCCAGTTGTCAGAGTTCCGCTATCGCGATGGTGTGACAGTGCTCGAGTTTGATGCGCGCTATGCCAGTTTGCTCGAGGCGCAAACTTTGGTGGCTAGCTGCTTCGCTATCGGCGGCTTTGTCCTATTGGCATTGTCGATCATATCTTGGCACATCCCGCTCGGCTGCGTACTTGGTTTGGTGTTGGCCAGTTTGTTTGGGTACGATCAAGGTTCTTCCCTTAGTGCGGGATCGACGACATTTCACCTGCTGAGTGGTGGATTTATCGCCGCGATGTTCTTTGTTGCAACCGACCCTGTGACACATCCACGGCAAAGATCAATGCAAGTCTTGTTCGGCATGATGATCGGCCTTTTGACCTATTTCATCCGAGCATACGGCATCTACCCTGACGGCATCGCATTTGCAATCTTGTTAGCAAATTGCGTAACGCCACTCCTCGATCGCGCAAGAACGTCCGTAACGGATCGCGGACAACGTCATGCATGATCTAGCTAAGGGCATCATCTTTCTTGTGGCCATTGGTTGCGTTTGTGGTGGTGTGCTGCATTTTGCCAATGCCGCGACCAAGGAGAACATCGATACCAATAGAAAATTGGTTGAGCAACGGCTCCTCAAGGAACTCGTTGGACCGGACGGCTCCAGCGGCTTCGAACTCGGCAAGACACCCTCCGGTAACTGCTCAGATGGTTTGCTCCTTAAGCAGGTCGTACCTGGGTACGCTGGCCCTATCGAGTTTTTGCTATACCGCGGGTTAGACCCTGACATCCTTCGCATCCGCACACTTGAACATCGAGAAACGCCTGGCATCGGCGACTTCATCGACAGTCGGAGGGACCAGTACATCGTCGAAAAAGATGCCTATACCGCGGCTCAGTGGCAAACCCTTGACGCTGTATCTGGCGCAACGGTGACTAGTGGCGCCCTCAACATGGCGCTAGGAGAAGCGTTAGCCTTTGTCCAAATTCAGTGCCAGTCGCACCGTGGGTGATTTTAACAACGCGTTCGTCGCGAGAAATCCAGCCTGGGTTCAACTACTTGGTCTATGTCCGCTTCTAGCAGTTTCGAATTCTGTCGCTAACGCGCTAGGTCTGGCATTCGCAAGTACGTTTGTCGTCGTTGGCAGCAACGTCCTCATTGCCTCAGTTCGGCGGGGTATTCCAGAATTTGCCCGACTGCCTGTGTTTGTCCTGATAGTTGCGACTTTCACGACGCTAACGACCCTACTGCTGGAAGCATATGCGTACGAGCTCTATCTCAAGATTGCCCTCTTCGTGCAGATCATCGTGACGAATTGCATGATCCTGGGTCGCGCTGAAGCCTTTGCCAGCAAACAACCGGTTGGGCGAGCGCTCATGGATGCGCTTGGTACGGGACTTGGTTTCGCTGTCGCGCTCATTGTTCTAGGCGCTGTGCGGGAGATCTTGGGGCAAGGGACTCTCTTCGCGGGACTCGACGTTCTCATCGGACCAAGTGCTGCCAATTGGAAAATCGAAATCGGGGTTAGTCCTCTACCCATCGCGCAATACGCGCCCGGTGCATTCATCGTCGCAGGATTGTTGCTCGCGCTTGGAAAACGTGTGTCCTCCACGCCCGCCTTCTCCGCCACGGAGTCCTCCCCTCCTGATTCTCCTCGTTCTCCTAAATCTCTTAATTCTCCTAAATCTCTTAATCCGGAGACGCCACCTGATCGCGTCCAACAAGCAGAGGCGAGATCCCTAAACATCCTCGACCTGACGGAAGACAGTAAGTCATGAACAAAGATAAGCGCATCGAAATTTTCACCCGCTTGCGAGCAGAAAACCCAAAGCCAACGACGGAGCTTGCCTACAACAGCCCATTCGAACTACTCATCGCTGTGATCCTATCCGCGCAGGCGACTGATGTGAGCGTGAATAAGGCGGCCGGACCTCTCTTTAAGGTGGCCAACACGCCTGCGACGTTGCACAAACTAGGTGTCAAAAAACTCAAGGGGTACATCAAGACAATCGGTCTGTTCAATACCAAGGCAGAAAATGTCATTAAAACATGCAAGATATTGGTTGATGAACATGGCAGCGAAGTGCCAGAGGATCGAGAAGCGCTGGAGCGATTACCCGGCGTGGGGCGTAAGACGGCGAACGTCATATTAAATACCGCTTTCGGACACCCGACGATCGCTGTCGACACGCATATCTTTCGAGTCTCGAATCGAACCAAAATCGCACCCGGGAAGAATGTCCGCGAAGTCGAAGATCGCCTCATTAGAGTCGTCCCGGAAGACTTTAAAATCGACGCCCATCATTGGTTAATTCTGCATGGGCGGTATGTCTGCCTGGCTCGCAAACCTCGGTGCGGCTCGTGCACCATCGAAGATCTTTGCGAATTCAAAGACAAAACCGAACCGGAATAAATCTGAGCAAATTGACCGTATCAGAGATCGATTAGCTCAACCTCATCAATCGACTCACCCAAAAAGAAGCTACCGACCCGCTTGAATCGAGCAACACCATCCGTCGCTAGGAAGCTCACTTGGCCACGCAAATATTGTGTGTCCTTTGCGCTTTCTCCATCAAAACATTGTGTGTCCTCTCGGCTGTCTCGGCTGCCAGAGGAATGCGTGTCCGTTGTTCCAAGTTTCTCAGTTTGTGGATGACTAAGGACAGACGCGACAACCCGCGCTGTCGTGGCTGCGGAATCGACAATCTGGTGATTCGGTAGCCGCTTTTTCAGGGTCTCTGTAAACACGGGAAAATGCGTACAGCCGAGTAAGAGCGTCCGCGGACCGGTATGTTCGAAGCCACGCAAATCATGGCCGATTACTGCATCAGCTAAGTCGCCCTCAGAAATTCCTTGCTCGGCAACGGCAACCCAGAGCGGACATGCCCGAGCAAAGATTTTTGCATCACTTCTCGTGTTGGATATAGCGCGTTGGTAGGCACCCCAAGCCACCGTACTTTCTGTGGCTAGCACCAACACCCCTGAATCATCTACCACCTCACACGCAGCTTGCGCACCAGGTTCTACCACGCCAAAAACTGGCAGGGGCGCAAACCGAGACTGGAGACTTTCAAGCGCGATTCCGGACGCTGTGTTACATGCCACGACAATCGCACCAACACCGCGATCGACGAGAACGCTGGCAGCTTGCTCAGCATACTTCGCGACGGTTGAAGGGGATTTAGTGCCATAGGGAAGACGTGCGGTATCGCCTAGGTAGACAAAGTTTGCCTGTGGTAGTTGCTCTCGTAGCGCTCGGAGCACCGTGAGCCCGCCCATGCCCGAATCAAAAACACCAATCGCGTCTTGCAATCGATCCTCCTGTCGAAATTCTGGAATGTGTGTCCTGGAACCAACCCACTACTCTCGCTGGGCTACTAACTGAACCTTGTTACGTGCGTTTTAGCCAGCTGAGCATGCCTTTCTTTGGCTTCGATTTCGACTCTCTAATGTCGTAAACACCGGCTCTTGGCAGGCTTCGTTCTTCTTCTTGCAGTGGCGGCAAAGTCTGGTTGGATCTGCGTTCTCGCTCTTCTCGCAGCGCCCGCAGTTTCTTCTCAATCATCAGATCTTCGTTACGCTTTACCCGCGCGGCTTCTTCGAGGTCGACGCCACATCGAGCGCAATGGCTCGCGTCAAGTTGCATATAACCACAACGTGGGCATTCAAGGTGGGCCGCGGTGATGTCGCGTAGGGTGCGGTCGGGTTCCGAGTTTGCTTCCAAGCCGTCGCGGATCCCTAGCGGCTGCTCAGCCGGGGCAAGGTTTTTAATTCGGCAAATTGCGCCAAGTTCGGCAAAGCGTTCTTGCCAAGCTTGCGCTTCCGTTTGTTCCAACTGACTCCGAATAACCACCGTACGACCGCTAAAAAGCTGCTTTGCTTTGCGATCATCCAAGCCCAGTTCACGTGCCAGGTTATCGCGCACGGCATCGAAACTGGCGGATTCGACCAGTTCGCCGTTGAACAATACCTGATAGTTCGCCATGGCTGTAAATCTCTCAATTGCCTGGCTCTACTGTTCTAGTTAGCTGTAGTCACGACCTTTCTTCGCGCCCAAACGCAGACGTAAGGCATTGAGCTTGATAAATCCACCGGCGTCCCTTTGGTCATACGCCCCTTGATCATCTTCAAAGGTGACCACATCGGCGTCATACAAGCTGTCATTTTGTGAACTACGTCCCACAACAGAGACAGAGCCCTTATAGAGCTTGAGGGTAACGGATCCATTTACCGGTTTCTGTGACTCATCAATCAAAGCCTGTAGCACCTTTCTTTCGGGCGCCCACCAGTAACCATTGTAAATAAGCTTCGCGTACCGAGGCATCAGCTCGTCTTTGAGATGGCCGACCTCACGATCGAGAGTGATCGATTCGATCGCACGATGACCCTTGAGCAAGATCGTCCCGCCGGGTGTTTCGTAACACCCACGCGACTTCATACCGACGAAACGATTCTCAACGATATCGCTCCGTCCCACGCCATGCTTGCCACCCAGCTCATTCAAAAGCTTCAACATCGCGCCGCCAGACAGAGCTTCCCCGTTTAAGGACACAGGATCTCCGTTCTCGTAGTCCAGTTGTATTAACTCACCTTCATTGGGCGCATCTTCTGGACGCACAGTCCATCGCCACATGCCTTCATCTGCCGGTTGAGCAGGATCTTCCAAGCCACCACCCTCGTACGAAATGTGGAGGAGATTGGCATCCATGGAATAGGGAGATTTGTCCCCTCGCTTGTAATCCACTGGGATTTGGTGCTTTTCACAGAAATCCATTAACGACTCGCGGGAGTTTAGCTCCCACTCTCGCCATGGGGCGATTACCTTGATGTCTGGATCAAGCGCATAGGCTCCAAGTTCATAACGAACCTGATCGTTACCCTTTCCTGTGGAACCATGAGATACCGCCTGCGCTCCAGTTTCTCTCGCGATTTCAACCAAGCGCTTTGTTATGAGCGGCCGCGCAATGCTGGTACCTAATAGATACTCACCCTCGTAAACCGTGTTGGCCCGAAACATTGGGTAAACGTAGTTCGCAACAAAATCTTCCGTAAGATCTTCAATGTAGATTTCGTTCACGCCCATCGCCTGGGCTTTTTCACGTGCAGGCTCAACTTCTTCGCCTTGCCCAATGTCCGCAGTAAAGGTGACAACCTCGGCGTCGTAGGTTTCTTGCAACCAACGGCAAATCACCGAAGTATCCAGACCACCAGAATACGCCAACACAATTTTCATTTTATCAGCCACGAAACCTCCATTTGGAACACGCATCAACTTCATCAACTTGGGACACACGCGCGGGCCCGCAATGATATGCATCCGGACCTGCATTGCAATGCGCGCCGGTAGGAATCAACTAAGAATGTCGTGTTTTACGGTATAGGTTGGAGATTTTTTTTGAGTTTCGCAAAGGAGACCAAGTAGCTCGTACCATCAGCTGTCTGCGGTGCTGCGAATTCCGCTAGTTAGGCAATGCCAACTCGCGCAAAGACAAGCTTCGCTGATTAATCCACTGCTTTAGCAGAGCTATTGATCCGTATGCTCGCTGCGGTCGTTTTAGCGCCATCATTTGATCATGCCATTTGGAATACTTCGGAGATCGACGTTGTTCGTGAAGTTCAGTGCAAATTGACCTGAGCCGATCAACGTATTCGCGGGTCGTCATCGGCATAGTAGCTACTTCTGGTAAACCAACAACAACCGGCTCGAGATATTCAGCTAAACCGACTCGACTTGCAGCCTGCAATCGCGCCTGCACCGATGTGTGTTTGGCTTCCTCGATCGTGCGCGCAATTTTTGCGCGCACCGGGTTGAGATCAACATAGGCCATCGCCGCGAGTACGGCTTGTTCGTCCAGTAGTGCACCTGAATAGAATCGCTGTTCAAAGAAATGGCCCCGACACTCATCTTCTACATTCGCCCTCCGAGCGATGGGTTGTTTTAGCAACTTCATGAACACCGATAGCGATCCAAGACAGCCTCTGATGCGTTCAATCTGAGCTTCGTTCCTGATCAAAAGACCGCGCCGGATCTCTCGCATTTCTTTTTCATCAATGCGATTTGAGGTATTTGGCGGACACGCAACCAGCCAGCGATCTACAACTTCTTCGTTCGACCACCGCTGGTTTGCAGTGGGGTCGTAATAGACAACTAAGTGGAAATGGTTATTCATAATCGCATAGGCGTACACGTTTAGAGAAAACGCACGCCCAAGTAGGTGTAATCGACTCTCGAGCCACTCTTTCCTGTGAGAATAGTCTCGTCTCGTTTGCGGATCGTACCCGCACAACCAACTTCGCCTCACACAACGCGAAACGATGTGGTAGAACAAAGGCGTCTTGTCATCAACAAGTAATTTACGCGGAGTTGTCACCCACCCACCTTGCTATCGCGAGACAGTCCCTCAAAGACGAGTCGACCTCGTCAGCGCGTACTACTTCTCTGAAGCGTTGTGAGTCACCAAGCGTGTGTGTCCTCTTTCGAGACGGACAGTGGTGCGGCGGTTTTGGGCTTTTCCAGAAGCGGTTTTGTTGTCAGCGACGGGATATGACGCGCCGTGGTAGCGGATGACGAATCGATCCTCGCCAAGACCGGAGTTTTTGAAATAAGTCGCAACAGCACCGCTCGGCGTTTTGACAGTAGGCGGTTCGCTCGTCCATCGCCGGTCGAGTCCGTATGTCCATCTATGTAGACCTGTCCAATTGATGGGTCGTTTTGAACAAACTGCGCAACCGCATCCAGCTGCGCTAAACCAACATCACCTAGTTCATGGCTGTCTATCTCAAAAGGGATTCTGGTTTTGGAAATTTTTGCCCAGGAAACCTGGATATTTGTACGCGCACAATTCAAAAATTCGCTATACGCAGGCTGGAAATTCAGCGCCCTTACTTGCCAAGACATATCTTCCGACTCACTTACCACTGAGGGAGCCATCAGTTCGAGGTGATACCCATCACGGAGAGAGATGACCATCCTGTCCACCAGTGTCCCTCCTTGCACGCTACCACCGCCTGCCACATGGCGCGCGGCACCGATGTGATCACGTGTCGGAGACTTGGGATGCCAATCGGGTGCCTGGCGCCAAATCTCAAGGTCACCAGCTTGAAGATCTCGAAGGGCCTGAAATTCAAATTGCATCGGACTCGCGTTTGATGCGACAAAACGGACCTCACCATACGCTGGGAGTGCGAGCTCAAGCTCGCAGTAGCTATTCCTCTCCCGGTACGTCCACGCACTCTGCCAGTGGGTTTCATATCGGGGTTCGCCGTCCACAGCAGTGACCGGCAGAGGAGAAATCGCGAGTAAAAACCCAGCTAGAAGAGAATTTCGAGTCACACGCATTAGTGCGTCCAATGAAAGAACTACCTATTGCTCATCGGCCCGTGCGTGAAAAACTTGAGCTTAGTTAACCTTGTGCAGCATCGATGCCTGCCTTCAATCGCGCTATACCTTCATCGAGCGTGGCTCGGGGACATCCAAAGTTTAGTCTGATATAGCCTGAACCGTCGAACTGCGCGCCTGGTGAAATGCCCAATCCATGTGAGGCAAAATGAGCTTCTGGGTTCTCGAGCCCCAAGTCTGACACATCAATCCAAGCTAGATAGGTTGCATCGAGTTTTGCCAGCCGCTTTCCCAGAGCTTCTCTAAGCAAGTCGTAGTTTCCACTTAGATAACCGACCAGTTCAGGTATCCACTGGGTGGTATCGTTGAACGCAGCTTCGGACGCTACAAACCCCAACGGACCGATCCCCGAAACTAAGCCAACTCGGGCTTCTTTATACTGCTCTCGGATCGACGAATTGGGAATGACTGCCACTGCACAGCTAACACCTGGGATATTGTAGATTTTTGTTGCAGCAAATAGTGATATCGACTGTTGCGCGATTTCCGGATGGACTTGCGCGATAGGTTGGTGCCGCGTGCCTGGGTCTAAAATAATGTTGCAGTGAATCTCATCACTGACTAGCAATAAATCATTCCGTTCAGCAATGTGGGCAAGCTCGCCAAGCTCTGAGGTTGTATAGCATCGGCCAGTAGGATTCTGAGGATTACAAATTAATAGCGAACCGGTCTGCTTATCGATTTCGGCTCGCATCCGATCGAAATCCATTTCCCATCTCCCGTCCAACACCGCCATAGAGACACGTTGCTCGACCAAGCCGGAGTTTTGCCCGAGGTCCAAGAACGGGTGGTAAACCGGTGTTGGAATCATCGCCTTGGATCGATCTCCAAGTGCGATTTGCGTACGACAAGCGAGATTTAGCCCAGTCACCACACCTGGTAGCCAGACTAGCCAGTCTGCCTCGACCTCCCAGCCATAGTGGCGCTGGAGCCAACCTTGGAACGCAGTGTTTAGAGATTCTGGACGATCGGTATAGCCCAGAATTGGGTGATCCAGGCGCTCGCGGATCGCCGATATCACAAAGTCGGGTGCAGCAAAGTCCATATCCGCCACCCACATAGGGAGGACGTCTGGAGAGAATTTCTCCCACTTTGTACTACTTGTGCCGCGGCGGTTCACACCCTGATCAAAATTGAAGGTCATGGGACGAGTATACCGATGGTGTTTGCGTTAGTTCAGAGCGCATCAGTCTAAGCAATTCGGCTAAGAAGTCGCTACAATAGGCCCGTTAATCTCTGTTATTTGGGGCGATTTGCCATGGCCGAAGAAATACTGAACACCATTAAAGAACAAATTTCTGAAAATCCAATCATCCTATACATGAAGGGTTCCCCTCAGGCACCGCAATGTGGTTTCAGCGCGCAAACCGTTCAGTGCATGGTTGCCTGCGGCCAGAGATTTGCCTACGTCGACATTCTTTCAAATCCCGACATCCGCACCACCTTGCCTTCTTACGCAGACTGGCCAACCTTTCCACAATTGTGGGTAGACGGAGAGCTCATTGGTGGCTGTGACATCATTACCGAAATGTTCGAAGCTGGTGAGTTACAAACGCTGTTGGAAGATACCTCGAGCAAGTACGCCGAAGCCGGATAGCTCACGCACTTGGAACCCCCTCTTTCTTCCACGAGTCGGTATTGAGGGGCCAAGTATTGACGATCTCACAAAAAACCTGGGCGGTTCTCTCCGCATCGTATTTGGCACTGTGCGCGAGATCCCGGTCAAATTCGATGCCAGCACGCTGACAAATCTCACTTAATACGGTATGACCAAAGGCAACGGCACCAAGTGTCGCGGTATCGATGGTCGTGAATGGATGAAACGGATTCCTCTTCATATTTTGTCGCTTTAGCACTGCTGACAGAAATCCAGCGTCAAACGCGGCATTGTGCGCGACCATCACCGCGCGATGACAGCCCACGGCCTTCATCTGTGAGCGAACTAGCTTAAAGAACTCAGACATCACCACTTTTTCATCTGCAACGGAATCCGAACGGGAATCCAGATCTATACCAGTCACTTTAAGGCTGGCAGGGTCAATCGTTAGGCCGGGATAAGGTTCAACATCCCAACTATGCGTCTCGCTGACAAATAGATGTGTATCCCGCCAACCGAGGAAACTACAAGCGACTTCCAAGAGGGGATTTTGATCCGCATCAAAGCCCCCGGTTTCAAAGTCTATGACAACTGGTAGATAGCCTCGGAAGCGCTCTTTGAGTTCCATCGGCAGGGAAACTAATCCGATGTCTTACGCAAAACACAGCTCTTCGCGTATTCCGCAGCATCATTGATCGTCCAATCACCCTTCTCTTTGGCATCCATTTGCTCACACCACTCCAGGCTCCCAATCTCAGGGGCGCAACCACCAAGCGCAATAACTCCAGCGACGACCAGAATGCGCGCCAAGTTGTCTGTCCTTTTCATTTAGTTGTATGTCCTCTTGATTTTCAAACCCCGCCGAAAATTGTGTGTCCCTTGAAACTTGTCGCTACACTAGAATTATTGTGTGTCCCGAACGAAGGGGTGTTTATAAAGCTTCCGCACGCGACACACAATCGCCGGTTGATCGACCATGGGAGGTTTAGTATCGTTGCCGGTCCGTTGCAGGCAGCGCTTTTGCTGCCTGTTGTCTTTTTGGACTGAGGAAAAAGCGTCTTCGAGCGCTTATCGGAAAGAAATTGTGTCACATGTGATGAATACATACGCACGTCTCCCCGTGGCTTTTGCCAGCGGCAAAGGTGCGTACCTCACAGACACAGACGGCAAAGAATACTTGGATGGCCTGACCGGTTTAGCTGTCGTTGGCCTTGGCCACGCCGACCCAACCGTGGCTGCAGCAATCTCCGCACAAGCTGAGACACTCACGCACACCTCAAATCTCTACGAAATTCCATCACAGAGTCGACTCGCTGATAGACTCTGCGGTATTTCGGGTATGGAAAAAGTCTTTTTCGCAAATTCCGGCGCTGAAGCCAACGAAGCAGCAATCAAGCTCGCGCGCCTCAAGGGCAGCAAGGCAGGCTTAAAAAATCCATCAGTCTTAGTGATGGATGGCAGCTTCCACGGTCGCACCATGGCAACGTTGACCGCTACGGGAAACCGCAAAGTTCACGCTGGTTTCGAACCACTTCTCTCCGGTTTTGCGCGCGCACCATTTGATGATGTCGAAGCAGTTCAGCAAATTGCTGACAACAACCCAGAGGTTGTCGCACTGCTCGTCGAACCTGTTCTCGGTGAAGGTGGCATCTATATCGCCGGTGACGGTTACCTCGAAGCGCTAAGAAAAATTTGTGACGAGCATGGCTGGCTCATGATGCTCGATGAAATTCAAACCGGTAACGGTCGCACCGGTAAGTACTTCGCCTACCAGCACACCGATATCCTGCCCGATGTGTTAACTACCGCGAAAGGCTTAGGTAACGGCATGCCCATTGGCGTATGTCTAGCACGCGGAGAAGCTGCAGAGCTCTTCGTACCAGGCAACCATGGATCAACGTTCGGTGGTAACCCGCTCGCTTGCGCTGCAGGCAATGCTGTCCTTGATGTTATGGAGCGTGACGATCTCATAAACCGCGCTGCAGATCTTGGCGATCGTATGCTCAACAAACTGCGAACAGAACTTGCTGGGTCAAACCGAGTAAAAGAAATTCGGGGGTTGGGTCTCATGCTCGCCGTCGAGCTCAATGAAGACGCACCTAATCTCGTTACTGATGCGATGGCGCAAGGCGTACTCATTAACGTCACTCAAGGCAACATCGTCCGCATGTTGCCTCCCCTCACTTTGACAGATACAGAAGCTGACAAACTCGTCGACACAGTCGTCGAACTCATACGCGACTGATTCCACTGGATCTCTACTATGGCTAAACGGGATTTCCTGTCTCTCCTCGATTTTTCTCCGGAAGAACTGGATTATCTGATACGCCGAGCACGTCAGTTCCGCGAAATGCACGCCAAAGGCGAGATTTATCAACCCTTAGTTGGCAAGGTAGGCGCGCTGATCTTGCAGATGCATAGCACGCGCACACGTGTTGCTTTCGAGGCTGGGCTAGCGCAGCTTGGTGGGCATTGTATTAACATCGGTTCTACCGGTAGCCAGCTTAGTCGCGGTGAACCGGTCGAAGATATGGCCCGTGTGCTGTCAGAGATGGTCGACATCGTCATGGTTCGAACCCTGAGCCAAACTGACATCGAGACACTGGCCACCAATTCGACCATACCAGTCATCAACGCGATGAGTTCTTTTTTACATCCCTGCCAGCTGCTCGCAGATGTACAAGCTTTCGAAGAGTTGCGCGGATCGATACGTGGACGAACTGTCGCCTTCGTAGGCGACGGTTACAACATGTGCCACTCCTATATCAACGCCGCTAAGCAGTGGGGCTTCTATTTAAAGATCGCGTGCCCCAAAAACTACGAGCCCGATCGAGACTTACTCGCCAGTACCAACAACGCAGAACTCGTCGACACCCCTCAAGAAGCCGTTGACGGAGCAGACTTAGTGGTCACCGACGTATGGTCTTCCATGGGACATGAGGGTCAGGAATCAGATCGTCGAGCAACTTTCGCGCCCTATCAAATCAACGAGTCGTTGCTCGATCTCGCTGCCAAGGAAGTGATGTTTATGCACTGTCTGCCAGCACATCGCGGTGAGGAAATTAGTGAGACACTGTTGGACGATCCTCGATCAGTTGCGTTTCACGAAGCCGGAAATCGCCTTCATAGCCAGAAAGCACTGATTGAGTTCTTGTTGTTGGGCGAAATCGCTTAGTGAACTAAGTCATCGAGCAAACACGGTTTGCTCACCTGATAACCTTGGGCGAAATCTACGCCGATCTCTTTAAGGTTTTCGAGAATCTTCTCATCTTCCACATACTCGGCAATGGTCTTCTTGCCCATGTAGTGGCCGATCTCATTGATAGATCTGACAACTGCATAATCCGCTGGGTTATTCGCAATATCCCGAACGAAAACACCATCGATCTTCACGAAATCTACCGGCAAGTTGCGCAGATAAGAATAAGAGGACAAGCCTGTACCAAAATCGTCCAAGGAGAAACTACAGCCGATAATCCGCATACGGTTCATAAAGTCGATGGCGTTATCGAGGTTTGCGATCGCTGCTGTTTCTGTGATTTCAAAACAAACCTTGGCAGTTGGTGCTTGGGTACGACCAAATTGCTCAAGAACGAAATCTGGAAAGGTCGTGTCATTGACTGAGTGACCGGAAACGTTGATCGAAAAACCACCAAAGTCATCAAGAACATCTCGATGGCTACTCATCCAATCGAGTACATGCGAAATCACCCACCGATCCACAGTGGTCATTCTATTGTAGGTTTCTGCGGCGTTTATTAGCTCTGTTGGTGCCACAACATCACCTAGTTCGTCCAACATCGTCAGCAAGACTTCGTAATGAGGCTCAAGCTCTTCCAATTCTGAAATGGGCTCAATCTTTTGGCAATTTAGGATTAGGCGATCCTCTTCGAGCGCCTGGTCAAGTCGCGTCACCCATTCCATCGCGCCATGACGTTTGGCCATAACCTGGTCCCCGAGCTCATACTCTTGAACTCGGTTGCGCCCAGCATCCTTGGCTGAAAAGCAGGCCTCGTCAGCGTGTTGCATCAGCTCATCCACGCCTGCGGTGCTCGGGTCAACAAACACCAAGCCCATGCTGGTCGTCGTCGTGTAATTGCGACCTTCCCATTCAAATTTGGTTTCGCGGACTCTTTGCAGAACTCGATCTGCAGTTTCTCGTGCAGCTACTGATTCAACGTCCTCCAACAAGACACCAAACTCATCACCACCGAGGCGGGCGATACAAATTTCATCCTCTTTGAACAAATCAGCAATGGCCTCGCCAATAGTCCGAATCAGCTCATCGCCGGCCCTATGACCGCTGGTGTTGTTGATAATCTTGAACTGGTCCAAATCCATGTACAGCAAGGCGTGCTGCCCACCGCTGGATTTCACGCGCTGCAGGCACTCTTCGACGTTGCGTTCAAACTCACGGCGATTCATTAACTGAGTCAGATCGTCATGGCTGGCTTGGAACGCGAGCTGCTGATGCATGTCTTCCAACATGCGCTGCGAAGCTCGTTCCATCAATGGTAGGTCATAGTCCTCCAACAAGGTAATGTCACCAGCGTGAAGATCGTCTGCCATTTCTTGCAAAGAGCGCTCGAGAGACTTCGCACCCTTGCGATTAACCAATATAAATGAGGTCGCCTCATCACCCACAAAGGCGACGGACAAGATAAGTGGTCGGCCCTGTCGGTCAGATGCGGCGAGCCACTCACCGACCTGGATACGTCGCGCTCGCTCGACAGCCCGAGCGTAACTTGCTCGAACGTCTTCATCGCTCGTCTCAATTTTCGGATCGGCTTCCGGGAGCATGCCAGACAGACCGAGCAGCTCTTCCAGCTGTTCTGTTTCTACGCGGCGGCGGCGGATCTCTGATTTCTCACCAGTCGTGTCACCAACTAGCGCGCTAGACATGCGCATGATCAGAGGCGTACGTTTCGCAGGATCGAACGAAATACTATTCAATCCCTCGACTACCTTCCTGAGTAAAGATTCGGGCTCGACCCAAGCATCCGAGTCTTTAGCGATGTTACCAGTTAGTTGGCCGAATACTTGATCCACAACTGCGAGCTGATCGCGCCACGGGTTGCTATCAACACCTTGGCGCAAGTGGGTGTGGACTAACAAGTTACGCCACCCGGGGTTCAGCATCTCGATGAGCAATTCAGGAACTTCTTTGTCGCCAAGCCGGGCTTCCATCTCTTGCAATACTGTTCGGCGCGCTCTTGCCAACTTCTGCTGGCCTTCACTGGCACGTACGGTTCGCTCCACATTGCCGCGATAGGTCTTTGACTGACGATCTAATAGTGGATTCAGCTCATCAACAACCTCTGAGAAAACATCAGGATTGTCGTCGTAATCTTTGATAACTCTTTGCAGGAGCTCATCTACGCGACGACCAACCTCACGGTCGATGCCCTCGCGTATTTCCTTTGTGTTTCCCAAACGCGCCAGCTGATTCAACATCTGCACAGCGCTGTGTGGGTTGTCGGGGTCACTGCCTAGGAACGTGGGTTCGCGGGCTGCAAGCTTGTTCAAAGTCACTTCCAAACGAGCAACCCATTCACGCATCCCCTCAGTGAGCAGCTGATCACTAGATAGGGATCGCACCAAGCTTTCCATGACTTCTAACGTGTCATAGTCTGTTTCCGTCAGACCCATTTCCGCGCCGTATCGATCCCGCAAAACTTCAACGAGTTGCGATCTCAAGCCCTGGCCTTCTAGCGGCGCATCCCCAATCTGGCTCTGTATAGCAGAGAGCGCTTCGGTGATCTGTTCCGCGCCAAAAACTTCTTCTGGTCTTGCACCTTCCGCTGCGAGTTCCGCCGCCCGCGGCCGTCCCAGCATCGTCTGCGTACGTCTGCCTATATCAAGTATGGATCGCGCTGTGTTGTAGACTGGTGCGCCAACCCCAGCATTTTCAGCAAAGGGATTCTGGTCCACTCGACCGGAGACAACGCCATCGGCAGCCATAACGGCTTCGCGCATGGCCTGATCCATTTCTTGGTATTCTTGGGGTCGAACCGTTACACCCGCTCGGTTTTTCACCGTGTACTTCGGCTGAAGTTTTTCGCGTAACTCCTCAAGTGCAGGCATCTGCCCGCTGTCCTCGAAAAGCTTCGCCAGCGCCGTGTATAGGTTATCTAGACCTTTATGTAGCTCCGGCTCAAAAAGGTCGTATAGCTCTTTGCGCACGTGCGCCTGAAACGAGCCTGTGTTCAAGGCATCGTCAAACGCCCAGCAAAAAGCCGCTGGTCCAACTGGCAGAACATCCTTATGACTCCAAGGCTTTGCCAACAGACCAAATTGCGCGCGCATGTCGAGCAATGGGTCCTTGAAACGATTCTCTGCCTTGGAAATCACTTCGGCTACCTGGAGCCAGTCTTCAAACTGTTGCGTATCGACAAGCTCTAGTTTGGCCGTGTTACCTGACTCGCGTTTGCGTCGTCTATCAAGTGCAGCCTCGAGGTCAGATACTGACTCGACACCACTGACCAACGATGTGGTGAATGTGTCGACAATTGATTTTTCCGCTTTCTCTAACGAGTCGAGCGCTTCGAAATAACGAGTTTGCACAGCGTTTGTACCTGCATCTCGCGCTTTCAACAGAAACTCTTGTGCCGCCACCTTGGTGATCGCCGTGATTACTCGAGAAGAAGAGCGTGTGACGACTGCCAAGATCCTGGATTTAAGCCGGTCGGCTGCCTTTGGGGAGATCCGCGAATCGCGCAACGCCGCATCATCGTCTGATTTAACTTTGCCGCTCGAAGTTTTCGCTGCGCTATCAGCTCGCGATTGCTCGGCTGCGAGTGCCTCAGGTTCAGGTTCCGGCAGTTCATCAGGTACCGCAGTACCCGCTGCAACGGCATAATCTAGGAGTGCCTTAAATGCGCCATCTTCGATCCCCTCATCGAAGACAACACCCAAGCCATTGCCGCCATCAAGTACCCTTGCAATACGAGCTCGCGTTCTAAAGTGCTGCTGACCCGTTGGTGAGGCAACTGAGAAGTGCAAAGCGACATCGTCACCTGGCCCCGCTTCTGCGCCGGTCGCATCCCACGACCGAGTGCCACCGCCGCCCGATAAAAGCATGCCAGCTTCACAAAAGTCACGTATCGAACATAGCCACGAGCGCCCCTGATCTGGGTGCACCAAAGCGGACAATTGGATAGGTTGGCGAGCAAATTTTCTGCGGTTTTGTGTCATCCGATTACACAACGAGAATCAACAGATGACCTTAACGCATATCAAGAAACAACGAAACACAGTGCTTGCCGTGGGCTGTTCTACTGCGCACCAATTACGTGAACCACTTCACGAATTTCTTCAACCGTCAGCGACGACGACGCGATCTCGGCCGCCAATTTTTGCCGAGTAAAGTGCGCGATCTGCGCGATTAAGCGCATCTTCCACCCGCTCACCAGACCGAAAACTGGTAACCCCAATCGAGACATTCAAAACAAAATCATCTCTTGTACCAGGAATCCACATCTCACTGGTCCGGACTCGAAGTCGATTGGCAACATTTTCGGCCGCCACTTCATCTGCACCAACCAACACCAAGACAAATTCTTCACCGCCAAATCGAGCAACATAATCAATATTTCTGACGACGCCTGTCGCGAGTTCGGCAAATTGTCGCAGTGCTTTATCACCGGTCACATGACCAAATTGATCGTTCACCTGTTTGAAATGATCAAGGTCACAGTAGCAAACGGTGAACCCCTGCTGCTCCCGATCCGCAAGTGACTTCTGTCGATTCAAGACATCAAGAATGTAGCGCCGATTGTGTACGCCGGTCAGTTCATCACGTAGGGCCATTTCCTGCAGCCGGCCCATAGTTTCTCGCAGCGCTTCATTACGGTGCCTAAGTTCAGCGCGCAGCTCTTGACCTTCAAAAATCAGAATTGAGCCGCCTGCGAGGATGAAGCCGAAGCCAAGTCCGAGAAAGAACTCAAACTCAGGATCAGTTTCGGTGTAACTGGCAAGGCCCGCGCTACACAACACATAGAATAGATAGGTTAGAAAACCCATCACCGCAACGTGACCTCGATTGAGGTGCAGTGACGCATACATGAGTCCAAACAAGGTCACCACAAGCATGAATATGCGGACAACATCCGGTACCAAGACCGCCATGACAACCACACCAATGTTGCACCACATCGTCCGAATCAGAACAGTGACATTCGTGTCCAACCCTAAACGAGTATTAGGGATTATCGCGAGTGCAACGAACCCAATGGACCACATGGCAACGATTTGTAGATAAACGTCTTCAGTGGCTCGAATGAAACCGTTTTGCTGCAGCGCCCAGGTAAACACCACATAGGCAATCAAGCCCCCCGCTAACGCGAAGGGTCGGATAAACCGTTCGTAAATTTTGCCTAGAAAGTCCACTAATCCAGTCTACGCCCATCATGGGTCTGCAAAAAGCAGCGCCCTGTAACCATTCTGTAAAGCAAAGTTACCGTCTTTGGATCGGTTATGGGCTGGGCGATGCGGTCATAACCGCCTGGTTGTATCCCGAAACCAGCCTTTTGCGATCAGCTTCTTCCATACTTGGCACAAACTCGCGCTCGCTCGCCCACATCATTCCCGCGGTCTCGATGTTCGGAAAAAGCCCCGCCCCCAAGGCTGCCAGGATAGCGGCACCCCGCGCGGTCGTTTCAACATCTACAGGCCGCTCAACCACGACGTTCAGTATATCGGCGAGGAATTGGCATAGCTCATTGTTAACGACCATGCCGCCATCGACCCTTAGGCGCGATATCTCCGCCCCATCCTTTCCCATCGCCTGTAATAACTCTTCTGTTTGGAAGGCAACCGCCTGTAAAAAAGCGGTCACGATTTGTTCTCTGGAAGTATCGAGTGTCAAACCTGTGATCAGACCTCGAGCATCTGGTTGCCAGTGTGGGGCCCCCAATCCTGTGAATGCAGGAACGACAAACACACCGCCCGTGTCCCCCCCCTGTCGACTGGAAGGCATCGCTCGTGTCCGTGGTCTCCCGAATCAATCCCATCTGATCACGCAGCCACTTGATGGCGATCCCTGCGACAAAAATGCTCCCTTCCAACCCAAATGTAACCTCTCCTTCCAACCGATATGCGACTGTGGTTAGCAGCTGCTGGGTTGAGCGAACGGCCTTTGACCCGGTGTTAGATATGACAAAGCACCCCGTACCGTAGGTGCTTTTAACTTGTCCAGATTCGAAACAAGCCTGGCCCACGAGAGCCGCTTGTTGATCACCCGCAACGCCAGTGATCGGGATCGCTGCGCCGAATAAATCTTCAGTCGTCACGCCAAAGTCAGCGGCGCAATCTTTGACCTCAGGTAAAAGAGAAGGATCGATCTGGAAGTATTCAAGTAGCTCCGGACACCAACATTGTTGATGTATATCAAACAACTGCGTGCGACTGGCATTGGTGGCATCGGTGACATGCACGGCACCCCCAGTTAGGCGCCAAATCAGAAAGCTATCGACGGTGCCAAAACAGAGCTCACCCGCCCGCGCTTTGTCAGCCGCTCCTGCCACGTTCTCAAGAATCCAGGCGAGTTTAGTGCTCGAAAAGTAAGGGTCTATAAGCAATCCCGTTTTCGCAGATATCAGCTCTGCAAGCGTCTGCGACAAGCCTTCTAATTGTCGATCGCTACTTGCCATCTGTGTGCATCGCACGGCAGTCCTTCTGTCCTGCCAGACAATGGCATTGTATAAACACTCGCCAGTCACTCTATCCCAAACTAGCGTCGTCTCTCGCTGGTTAGTAATCCCAAGAGCTTTTACATCCTGAGCGGAGATACCACCATCATTGAGCGCACGGCGGGCTGATTGAAGGGTGGTCTCCCACAACACTTCAGGGTCTTGTTCGACCCAGCCATCGCTTGGAAATGACATCTCAAAGTCCTGCTGCGCGCGGGCGACAACGTCCCCTGTCGCTGTATAGATGATCGCACGACTACTGGATGTGCCTTGATCTAACGCTAAGATGTACTGAGTCATCGCTCTTTTTGTCGCCTCGTTTGCTAAGTTTTGTTTTATAAACTAACTGTTCCAAGACCTATTTCCCATGACTAATAGACTCGTTTTAAACTACAAATCCTTTGTCCGCATGAGCGCTGATTAGAGCTCAGTTCACGCACCAAAATAGTGCTGCTCAAAGCCCGTTTTGGGCGCATTCTACTCAACACAAGCTACACCCAAATAACTCACAGGTTATCCACAGGGTTTTCCTTGCAAAACAAAAATACACCCATTATCTTGTGTAGCTCGTCTCGAAAAACCCTATATATAGGGTTTTTAAATTTAGATCGAGTCCAAAAATATCCGGGCTTTTATAGAGGAAACCGGCACTAAAACCGCCACAGCGGTGCCGTCGACAGCTTTGCAAAATTGTCGATGTTAGAGCCGAACTTAGCCCCAGGATCAGACCGGAAATTGGGTTAAATCTAGAGTCGAATAAAGTCGAAATAAGGTTAAGACATAAGTCGAACTGAAGTCGAACGAAAACCAAAACGAAAACTAAAACGAGAACTAAAAAGAAAAACAGACGAGGTGTGGGAACGCCGAGTCTATTGGCAGCAAAGCTCAACGTAGATAGAAACGGTTAATGCCGTTCTGCCGCTATCCACACCGAACAAAGCCAACCAAACAAGTTAAGTCGCAAAACAAGTAGTCCAACGCGACACCAAAAACAAGAGACTTTTTTGAGGAGCAAAAAACAATCTCATGCAAACAGACAGGCAGGCAGAATCAACAACCGCACCAGTTAACCCGATAGAGGCAGACGCAATAGCAACACCTCTTTCGCCGTCGATTACGGCAACTGCACCCGGACAGATCAAGGTCATCAAACGCAACGGTACTGTTGTGCCATATACTAATGACAAGATCAGTGTAGCCATCACCAAAGCATTTTTAGCGGTAGAAGGTGGCACTGCCGCAGCATCTCCGCGCATCAGGGAATTAGTCGGCGTTCTTGCTAATCAGATTTCCGACACATTCGCTAGACGGCTGCCTTCAGGCGGCACGATCCATATCGAAGACATTCAGGATCAAGTCGAGCTCGCCTTGATGCGCTCTGGCGAACACAAAGTTGCTAGATCTTATGTTCTATACAGAGACGAACGAGCGCGAGTTAGAGCGGAGCAAAAAGAAGCTGCCGATACTGTTGTGCCAGAACTCGCCTCGCCCATAAGCGTTCTACTAGAAGACGGGCGATCTACACCGCTAGATGTTAAACGTATCCGTACGGTTATCTTTGAGGCGTGCCAGAACCTAAGCGATGTAGATGCCGACCGCATTTTCGAAGAATCACTAAACAATATGTACGATGGGATCTCGGCGACAGATGTCGCTACTTCAATCCTCATCACCGCACGAACGCTTGTCGAAGAAGAGCCTAACTATACTTATGTCAGCGCTCGGCTGCTGCTAGACGGGTTACGTACAGAAGCTTTGACGTTCCTCAATGTCGACGGAAGTGGTGAACAACAGTACGCGACTCAGTCGCAAATGCAGCTTGTCTATCCTCAAGCACTACGGGCATTTATCAACAGAGGCGTCGAGTTAGAGCTGATTAATCCAAATCTGCAGGACTACGATTTGGCTGAACTAGGAAAAGCTCTAAAACCAGAGCGAGACCTAAATTTCAGTTATCTCGGGCTACAGACACTCTACGACCGCTACTTCATCCACAATGACGATACGAGATTCGAGCTCCCACAGGTATTTTTCATGCGCGTCGCTATGGGCCTCGCTCGAGAAGAAAACGACCGTACGGCACGAGCCATTGAATTCTATGACCTGCTCTCGTCGTTCGACTACATGAGTTCAACGCCGACCCTATTCAACTCGGGCACTCTACGCCCACAGCTGTCCTCTTGTTTCCTAACGACTGTGCCGGACAATTTGGATGGGATATACAGTGCTATCCACGATAACGCCATGCTCTCTAAGTGGGCCGGTGGTCTAGGTAACGATTGGACACCCGTTCGTGCTCTAGGCGCTTACATCAAAGGTACCAATGGCAAGTCTCAAGGCGTTGTCCCTTTTCTAAAGGTGGTCAACGACACTGCAGTGGCCGTGAATCAAGGGGGTAAGCGGAAGGGCGCAGTTTGTGCGTACCTCGAAACTTGGCATCTCGATATCGAAGAATTCTTAGAGCTGCGAAAGAACACAGGCGATGATCGACGCCGCACGCACGACATGAATACAGCCAATTGGATCCCTGATCTTTTCATGAAGCGGGTCTCGGAAGACGCTGAGTGGACTTTATTCTCACCCAGTGACGCACCAGACCTACACGACCTCTATGGTCGCGCTTTTGAAACTCGGTATCTGCAATATGAGGAGCGAACTCGATCAGGCGACCTCAAGCTATTCAAGCGCGTCAAGGCAACCGAACTTTGGCGCAAAATGGTTTCCATGTTGTTTGAAACAGGTCACCCTTGGATCACTTTCAAAGACACCTGCAACGTCCGTTCACCACAACAACATATTGGTGTGGTGCACTCATCCAACCTTTGTACTGAGATCACGCTCAATACTTCCAATGATGAAGTCGCGGTCTGCAACCTAGGTTCGGTGAACCTAGTGCAACATATCGAGAACGGTGAGCTCAACATGAAGAAGCTCAAGAAAACTATCCGCACAGCGGTGCGTATGCTCGATAACGTCATCGACATCAATTACTACTCTGTCCCTCAGGCAAAGAATTCCAACATGAAGCATCGCCCGGTTGGGCTTGGCGTCATGGGCTTTCAAGATGCGTTGTACAAGCTTGGTATTTCCTATGCTTCTGACGCGGCGGTCGAATTTGCAGACCGCTCGATGGAGGCGATTAGCTACTATGCAATCGATGCATCAAGCAAACTTGCTAAAGAAAGAGGCGCCTACCAAACCTTTGCTGGGTCTCTTTGGAGCAAGGGTATTTTGCCCATCGATTCACTGTCTCTGCTCGCTCAAGAACGTGGTGAGGCTTACTTAGAGGTGAACACTGACAGCACCCTAGACTGGCAGAAGTTACGCAACAAGGTTCAAAACCAAGGTATGCGCAACTCTAATGTGATGGCGATCGCGCCAACGGCAACCATTGCCAACATCACTGGAGTTTCGCAATCAATCGAGCCCACCTACCAAAACCTCTACGTTAAATCGAATCTGTCTGGCGAGTTTACGGTCGTCAATGCCTACATGGTTCGAGACCTAAAGGCCTTGGGGTTGTGGGACAAGGTCATGGTCAACGACCTCAAATACTACGACGGTTCCATGCAGGCTATAGAGCGGGTACCAGCAGAGATCAAACAGCGATATGCAACTGCATTCGAAGTTGAGCCGCGTTGGTTGGTAGACGCCGCAAGTCGACGCCAGAAATGGATCGACCAAGCACAGTCGCTGAATCTCTACATTGCCGGTGCATCGGGTAAAAAGCTCGACGTCACATATCGTATGGCTTGGTTGCGCGGTCTTAAAACCACGTATTACTTAAGAGCTCTCGGTGCAACAAGCGCTGAGAAATCGACACTCGACCGCGGCACTTTAAATGCAGTTTCATCATCAGGTTCCACGACACCCACGGTCGCTGCACCCGTCCTTCCACCACCTGAGCCACCGCCTGAGCCAGCGCCTGTTGCCAATACAGGCGCGCTCGACATCGACCTAGGCGAAGCGACAGATGTACCGCTTGCTTGTTCGCTCGATGACCCTGATTGCGAAGCGTGCCAGTAGCGCGTCAAAGGAGATAACAATATGTTGAGTTGGGATGACTACAACGAAGAAGAGAGCCTTAAGGCGCAAGCACAGCAGGCAACTCAAGAACTAACCCGCGAGATCGAACCGGAGCCAGCCGTTGTCGTGCAGGAACCTGTATCAGTAGAACCTGAGCGCGCGATTGCGATGGAAGAGGTAGTGGAAATCGAACTACCCGAGCCAATGACGACCGCTGCGCTAACGCCAGACCCTGTACCTGTACCCGTGCCTGTGCAAGAAAACGCTCCCGTACAAAGCATCGAGCCTGTCCAACAACAGCAAGTCGAAGAAGTCGCGGTCCCACAATCGTACGAGCGAGTAACAGTTGATCAAAAAGCAATGATCAATTGTCGCGCTGACCTGAATCAGCTCGTACCGTTTAAGTACGAGTGGGCTTGGCAGAAGTATCTCGATGGTTGTGCGAACCACTGGATGCCGCAGGAAGTTAACATGACAGCGGACATCGCACTGTGGAAGTCCGAAGATGGTCTGTCCGATGACGAACGAACGATTGTTAAGAGAAGCCTAGGCTTTTTCTCAACCGCTGACTCTCTTGTCGCAAACAATCTGGTGTTGGCAATCTACCGGTTGATCACAAACCCGGAATGTCGCCAATACCTATTGCGTCAGGCTTTTGAAGAAGCGATACATACCCACGCGTACCAATACTGTATCGAATCCTTAGGCATGGACGAAGGTGAAATCTTCAACATGTATCACGAGGTTCCATCGGTCGCTGCTAAAGCTTCATGGGCGCTCAAGTACACAAAAGAGATCAACGATCCGACTTTTGACACAGGCACGATAGAAACAGACAAGGAATTGCTGAAAAATCTGATCGCCTATTATTGTGTGTTAGAAGGTATTTTCTTCTACTGTGGATTTACTCAGATTCTATCTATGGGTAGACGTAACAAGATGACGGGTACATCTGAGCAGTTCCAGTACATTTTGCGTGACGAATCGATGCACGTGAATTTTGGCATCGATGTAATCAATCAAATCAAAATGGAAAACCCTTCACTCTGGGATGCTGAGATGCAGACCTCGGCACGGGACATGATTTTGGAAGGATTGGACCTAGAAATCGGTTACGCCCGAGACACCATGCCTCGCGGTGTGCTAGGGATGAACGCCAACATGATGGAAGAGTATCTGCAATTTATTGCTAACCGACGTCTAGCTCAGATTGGTCTGGCCGAGCAACATGCCGGGGTGAAAAATCCATTCCCTTGGATGTCAGAAATCATGGATCTCAAGAAAGAGAAGAACTTTTTTGAAACACGCGTTACCGAGTATCAAACAGGTGGTGCACTTACTTGGGACTAGCCCGCCAATAAGAAGCCTACACAATTCATTTCGTAAGCCTCCATTCGTGGAGGCTTTTTTTTGCCGCGCTTTTCTCTGCTCCCACTTCAATCTTTGTTGACAATAAGTGTCGGGTAGATAGATTTCTAGCACCACAATGAAAGCCGCGCACATGAAACACACCAAATTGTCCATTTCGCTTCGTCTGCCAATGATACTAGGTCTGCTCGCCTTCACAGCTTCGAGCATCTCGGAAGTGAAAATCCAACAAGACGCTGAATACACAGTCGCCGGAATTACTGCCCCGGCCGAGATCATCGTCGACCGTTGGGGCGTGCCGCACCTTTATGCGGCCGATCACTACGATGCATTTTTTGTGCAAGGGTTCAATGCGGCTCGAGATCGTCTCTGGCAAATCGACCTTTGGCGTAAGCGCGGCTTAGGTCTCCTATCTGCAACATTCGGCGATAGCTTCGCCGCACAAGACGAAGCCGCTCGCCTCTTCCTGTATCGAGACGACATGTACATGGAATGGCTTGCATATGGCAATGATGCCAAACGCATAGCCACGTCATTCGCAGACGGTATTAACGCTTACGTTGCACTAACAGAGCGCGAACCACGCTTGCTACCACCCGAATTCAGCCTCATGAACTATCGACCAGAGCGCTGGTCGGCGGCGGATATCGTACGCATCCGGGGCAACGGTCTCTGGCGCAATGTCATTGATGAAGTCTGGCGTGCGCAACTGGCGTGCGCTGGTCAATTAGACACTGCCGCCCGTTGGAAACAACTGGAACCAACGTGGCAAACATCCGTACCTGAAGGTCTGGATCCGTGCGCTATCCCGGCCAATGTGCTCGACAAGTACAAACTCGCCAAAGCACCCGTCAGTTTCGACGCGCCCCAGCTCACCCTAAAAGAGGTCGCCTTACAAAAGGTCGCCTTACAAGACACATTTGATCATAGTCTCGGCAGCAACAACTGGGTGGTTGCCCCCTCTCGTACGACAACAGGCCGACCGATCCTCGCGGACGACCCTCATCGCGGCCATAGCACCCCTTCTCTACGATACATAGCCCATCTATCTGCGCCTGGTATCAATGTCATCGGCGCAGGTGAGCCGGCCCTACCCGGCATCTCAATTGGACACAATGAAACGATCGCTTTCGGGTTAACAATCTTTCCGATCGATCAAGAAGACCTCTACGTCTACGAGCGACGCGGCGAGGGATACCGTTATCAGGGTCGTACGGAACCACTTAAGACCCTGACCGAAACGATCGATGTTAAAGGAGCCGCACCTAAACAGGTGGAACTCCAGTTCACGCGTCATGGACCAGTCATCGCCATGACTAAAAAACACATCTTCGCGGTTCGAGCAGCGTGGCTCGAGCCTGGCATGTCACCTTATTTCGGTAGCATTGAATACATGCGCGCAAAGAACTTCCGTGAGTTCGTCGGCGCCCTGAACCGCTGGGGTGCACCGTCAGAGAACCAGGTCTATGCCGACGTTGACGGTAACATCGGCTACAAACCCGCGGGGCGCTTCCCTAAACGACATAATTGGGATGGTCTTCTGCCCGTGCCGGGCGATGGTCGATACGAATGGGATGGGTACTTCGACATGGATGTGCTGCCTGAGGAATACAACCCGAGTCGCGGTTACAGCGGCACAGCCAACTCAATGAATCTACCTCCCGACTATCCTATCGATGATTATCGTATTGGATTCGAATGGTCAGCCCCCTGGCGCTACAACCGACTCTGGGAAGTCCTAAAACAAGACGATCAACACACGATGCAAGGCTCCTTGGATCTACAGCGCGACTATCACTCCGTCCTCGCTCGAGAAACAATGGCTCGTCTGCCTGACATCGGTGACCAACCAGGCGGTAAGCTTCTCGCGCGCTGGGATCAAATCTTAGCCCCCGATTCAGCTGCAGCGGCTCTCTGGAACGTTTGGTATAACCAATTCTTAAACCCTGGACTCAGCAATCTGATCGGACCCCAACCCCCTGTATCGCGATCTCTAGATTCTCTGACGGTTTTGGAATTACTCGAGACAGAAGCCGGAAAAAATGTTGCCCGCTCGACACTGGCGCAAGCTCACACTGCTATACAGGAAAAGTTAGGCACAGACAGCTCGCAGTGGCAGTGGGGTGACCTGCATCAGATCAAGTTTGCACACCCGCTCCTGCACCTCGCTTCCGCCGAGTTGAAGTCTGCGATGCTAATCGACCCGTATCCTAGCGGGGGTAGCGCCAACACAACCAACAATACCGGCTTCAGGAATCCAAACACTTTTGACGTCGCCTCAGGCGCCTCGTTCCGTATGGTAGTCGACGTGGGAAATTGGGATGCGGCACTAGCAACGAACGCTCCCGGGCAATCCGGGGATCCGCGCTCAAAATTTTATGACAACCTGCTCGAAAACTGGGCTACGGAGCAGTCTTTTCCACTGCTTTACACGAGAGCGGCGATCGAGGCGAATGAAGCTTTTCGGATCAAGCTCAACCCAATTGAGCAAGATTAGTGAACTAAAATCGACGGTCTAAGACGGGCTTTGCAGCACGTTCAGCCGAGCCCTTTGACCATATCCCGTAAGGCATCGATAAAAGCTAGCGGCTGGTCTAGGAACACATGATGCTGTGCGCCTTCTATGCCGACAGCGGGGAATTCTTGCGGTACAAGCTCACGCATGTAGTCCAACGTACGCTGGGAGAACAGTTCGCTGTCATTACCGTAGATCAAACCTAGCGGGACGCCTATACCTCGATAATCTTCAGGATTCCGTTCGGTTTCCTGGATCGCTGACGGCAGATCATCATCGTACTTCCAAGACCAACCACCGCCATCCACAGGCATAACTGAGTTTTGCGCGATGTGCTTCAAGATGTACTCGTTGTCGCAAGACTGGGGTGGCTGTAATCGAAAGCGTTGGATTGCACCCTCTTTATTCGGATATACCTTTGAGCGCACACCCATCATCATCATGGCATGCTCCGGCGGCGGATCATCTGGGTGGCGAATACCAGAATCAACAAGAATGAGTTTGGCGAAACGATCGCTGTAGAGATTGGCAGCTCGTACGGCTTGGTAACCGCCGAAGCTATGGGCCACTACCGTTGTGTCTGTACCGAAACCAGCATCTGCGATGACCGCTGCGATCTCTTCTGCGTAGGTGTTGGAATCATACTTATAGCGATAGTCGGAATCGCCCATGCCAGTCAAATCCATAGCAGCCACGTCATACTCATCCAAAAGCTGCGGCGCTATGAAATCCCACCATCGCGAATGGGCGTACATGCCGTGAATCAACAAAAGCCCTGGCTTACCGCTCTTAGGGTATAACCGATACATCACATCGCATTCGTCGACTTCTACCGAACGCGTTTCAGCTTCCGTTTCAATCGCCTGCCAAAACCAATCAGGTATTGACGGTGCGCTATCACCTTTGTCCCATCGTGCCATGACTTACCTCTGTGCGTTCTACAAACGTCCAAACCGCTTCAAGTGAAAATCTACGTTACCAAAGAGTGTGTCGATGATGGTCAACCTCTTAAAGTAGTGACCGATATTCAGCTCATCCGTCATTCCCATACCACCGTGCAATTGCACCGCATTTTGACCGACGAACCGGCCTGATTTTCCGATTTGTACTTTGAATGCACTGACTGCCTTTTGTGCCTCCGGTCCATAACCTTCATCCATGCGCATTGCGGCCATGTACATCAGTGATTTCGATTGTTCATGCTCCATAAACATGTCGACCATGCGATGCTGCAGTACCTGGAACTTTCCAATCGGCTGGCCGAACTGTTCGCGGGTTTTGCAGTACTCAACGGTGTCCTTATAGAGTACTTCCATACAGCCAACCGCCTCAGAGCCGACCGCCAGAATGCCGTCGTCAATAACTTGCTCCACGATCTTGTAACCATCTCCTTCTGAGCCGATTAAAGCGTCCGCTGACACAGTGACACCATCGAGCGTCAGTTCTGAAGCCCGCAGGCCATCAACCGTCGGATAATCTCGTTTGCTCAACCCATCAGCATCGTTGGACACAATAAACAGAGAGACACCTGCTTCATCTCTTTGCGCGCCGTCCGTCCTCGCCGTGACGACAAAAAAGTCTGCAGCAGGCCCGTTGAGGACGACCGCTTTGTAGCCATTGATCACATAGCTGTCGCCATCTTTCTGCGCAGTCGTGGTCAAGTCCGCTAAGTTAAATCTGCCTTGTGGCTCTGCGTATGCGAGTGCCGCTTGCTTGGAGCCATCGATGACTCCAGTGAGATATTGTGTTTTCTGCTCAGCAGTTCCAGCGTGCTTCAACGCACCTCCCGCAAGAACGACCGTTGCGAGATAAGGCTCGACAACCAAGCCCTTACCAAAGTTTTCCAACATCAGCATCGATTCGATCGCGCCACCACCAAAACCACCATCGGCTTCAGAAAAGTGTACGCCTAGCCAGCCAAGCTCAGCGAAGGTCTGCCACTTAGCCGTGCTGAATCCATCCTCACCTTTGACTTCTTTTTGGCGATCGTCAAATCCGTAGTCGTTTTGGATGAACCGCGCGACGCTGTCTTCAAGCAGGGTCTGCTCTTCGTTGAAGGAAAAATCCATTCAATACCTCTTGTTCTTTTCTTTTTAAGTTAACTTTTACTTGTACTTTTACTTGTACTTAAACCGTTGCTTCGCGACTTTTATTTTTCTGGTTCACTCAGCAACACTTCGGCGGCGATATCGTACAGATCCCCTGCCAAGTTTGCATAATTTACCTGCTCTGTGGCTCTGAGCATAGCGCGACTCGCAGCCATTCCAGAAGACGAGCCTATCGGTCCTTCATTGTGCAGGCTAATTTCATCCGGATAGGGCAAGGCGTAGTAACCGAACGCATCAACTAGCAGTTCACCAACTTCAAGTTGGAGCGCTAGACCTCTCGCTTGTAGCAACGACCGAGGAATCGGCGGAGGTGTTGCGATCTCAGCGGCGGTAACGACTCTTGCCTCCATGGCGACTAGCGCTTGCAGACCTATTTCAGCCTCAGCCAACCTATTTGAAAATTCTGCTTCTAAACTCGCTTGGGTTTCAATTTGTTGCCTTGCGGCTAGCAGCTGTCGATCAATAGCGCCACTCCGCCCAAGTTCTAGGCTAACGGTCTGGTGACAAAGCAAACGCAGCGCCTCACTTGAATCGAGCTCACCACATATTTGTTGGGTAGTTACGGCCACGTCGTCAAACTTGACCTCGGCCCAGGCCAAGTTGCTCACGTCGCCGTTCAATCCTGCAATGGCTTCTACCTCGACACCTGGAGCATCGACCGGAACGTCGAGCAAAACAAATTTGTCCGCGAATCTTGCAGCAACCAAAAACTTTTCTGCACGCTGGGCAAAACGTACTTGCGTTTTCCTGCCCGACAATCGTCCAGATGCAGTGAGCTCCGTGGCGAGGTCGATCCCGTTAAAACTGCCTTCAAACAAAGCCAACGACCAGCGCGCCTCGAGATTCAATATCGCAGGTAGCAGCTCATGTCCCAGCTGGTTGCCCCACCGTTGTAAACAAGGACCGACATCATGAATTTCCGGGGGTTCGACATAGTCGTCAAAAATATGATGTACCGCGCTATACCAAACGAACTTCTGCTCGGATGACCAACCAGCTCCACCCCAAGCCATCGGCCAGCTTGCACACACCCAGTTATTCTCAAGCAGGCAATTTCGCCATTCCGGTTCATCCCATAGCGCAATGCCCACCTGCTTTGTGGCAAGACGAGTTAGGGTGTCGGTAATGTCCTGGCGGAAGAGGGCCATCGCTTGAGTTGCTTGTCTGCGCATTCAATCCCCATACGCCCATTGATAGTGTGTCATCGAATCTGCAGGTTGCTACTTCGATCCGCGCCGCTGCATCAGATAGCTATCATAGCAACTGGCTTCAGGTAATCACGGCCAGTAACATCCACAACTGTCCGCTGACAAAAGTGCATCTCTTCTGCACCAATTTAACGTAGCGACCACCCTCGCAACCACTATAGGAACACTATGGACTACGAAACAATTCTCTATGAAGTCGAAGACGGCATTCTGACCATAACGCTCAATCGTCCCGATAAACTGAACGCATTCAACGAACAAATGCGCCGTGACATGATTGATGCCTGTGATCAAGCTGATGCTGACGATGATGTCAAAGTCGTCATAGTCACCGGCGCAGGACGAGCTTTCTGTGCTGGCGCGGACCTGAGTTCGGGTGGTAAAGCTTTCGATGCCGACAAGCGCTCAGATCGTGCTAGTGGCTTGCATCCAGACGGCGGCGGACTACTCACACTTAGGTTGTACGAGCTCAACAAACCCATTATCGCCGCAATCAATGGTGCTGCGGTAGGTGTCGGGGTAACTATGACTTTGGCGATGGATATTCGATTGGCCGCCGATGTCGCTAAATTTGGTTTTGTGTTTGCCCGCCGTGGGATCGTACCCGAGGCATGTTCATCCTACTTCTTGCCGAGAGCAGTCGGCATCAGCCAAGCGTTAGAATGGTGCTATTCAGGTAAGGTCTTCCCAGCGGCAGAGGCATTCGAAGGTGGTTTGGTCAAAAAACTAATCCCTAAGGACGACTTGTTGCAAACCGCACGAGCCATGGCCCGAGAAATCGCTGACAACACCGCACCGGTTAGCGTCGCTTTAGTCCGTCACATGATGTGGCGAATGTTGGGCGCCGATCACCCTATGGAGGCGCACAAGATCGACTCGCGCGGCGTGTACCATCGGGGTCGGAGTGCTGATGCCAAAGAAGGTGTTGAATCGTTTCTAGAAAAGCGGCCCGCAGAATTTTCGGGCAAAGTCAGCTCTGATATGCCGGAGTACTTCCCTTGGTGGACCGAACGAGACTTTTCCTAGAGGATGTCTGCCTAAGATTTCCGGTACTATTCAATCCGCGAACATAACAGTCCAATGGAGAGGCCATGAGCGATCCGATCGTTGTCCAAAAAGCACCATACCCAGTCGATGTTGAGGAAGGGAAAAAGTACTTCTGGTGCGCCTGCGGCAAGAGTACCAACCAACCTTTCTGTGATGGCTCTCACCAAGGTGGCGAGTTCACTCCGTTCAGCTACACCGCAGAGCAAACCAAGACACTCTATTTTTGTGGTTGCAAACACACGAATGGTGTTCCTCTTTGCGACGGATCCCACAACGCGCTCGATTGAGTAGTCCTGTCATGTTCCGACTGTGGTTTAAGAAGGACAAACTTGAGAGCGACGAGGAGGAGACTCGCTTAGAGGGCGTTGCTGAGCTCAATCCAAGTCTAACCGACGATGCATCACGTTTGGTCTCGCTCGCTGAAAACGACCCCTCCGCGGCGGTTCGCCAAGCAGCATTGGCCTTAGTAGAAGACCCAACCACACTAGAGCGTTTGCTCACGAATCCGGACACCGCTGATGCTGCCGCAGCCAAACTAGGCCAGGTAGTCTCTATCGAGAAATGCGCTCACCTCCTGCAAGACAGTCGGATCCTTAGCGCCTATTTGAATCGCTGCGACGGAACGGAACTGGAACAGGTCTCGACAATCTTGGTTGAACCAGAGCAGGTCGCAGAACTTGCGATTCGCGCACGCGGTCAAGTCCGTGACAAGATTTTCGGCCACCAGGCACTACAAACAGAAAACGGTCTACAGACCCTTGAGCGAGTCGCGAGAAATCGGGACAAGAAGTGCAACCGCCATGCACGGGTACTTCTCGATGCAGTCAAAAATGCTAAACAAGGCTGCGCAGCAGTTCTGGCCCGAGTTAACGAGGTCGACGAGAGCCTAAAACGCGCCATTGCCGAACTAAAAGCTAATCCGGAACTTCCGACTGGTAGAGCGCGCATCGACAAAATGCGCCTCGGCCGGGAAGCGTGTCTACAAGACCTTAACAACCACAATCAGGTGTTAGATAGCTTTGGCGTGGCAACTTGCCAACCACCGCCGTCTCCGCTCATCGGCGAAGTACTCCCCAAGGTACCAACCACGCCATCCGCCGACCCTCGGCTGGTCGCGTTTGAACAGAGTTTTAACGAGAAGTCACCGGAAGTGCTCATCGCCAGCTGGCAAGAGCTCAAGCAGGCAATTTCTGCGGAATTCAATGACCTCGAACCCGCCCTAAAAGATCACTACCTACGCCTAGATGAGACGCTCGTCCAGTTAAGCGCCGCCTTCACGCGCCTCACCGAATGGCAACAACTGACACCACCTGAGCCGCTTCAGTTGGACAACGGCAGCGATGTCGCTAACTTAGAGAAGCGCTACAAATCTTGGCTCAAAGTCTGCAAACAAACTTCTGTCCAACTGCATTGGCCGCGGGATGTGCGGCCACCAGCTAGCGCAGCAGAGATTGATCGCGAGATCGACCAAGCAAACGCTGCCCTCAACGCAATCAAAGAAAAGCAAAGTAGTGCTCTACTCGAGCTCAGCGCGAGCCTCAAAGCTGTCGCAGACGCAGTGGCAGCTGGCCAATACCAACAAGGCGTGAGTGCGATCAAGGCTGCACGATCAGAGCTTGCCCGACACAAGCTCTCGCCTAAAGACAGACAAGATCATGAGCGCGAGTTGACCACTTTGAGTGCAAGGCTGGCCGAGCTAAAAGACTGGCAGAAGTACGCCACTCTGCCTAAGCGCCAAGCGCTACTGGACGAACTTCGAGAAATCGTAGACCAACCTCTCGAACCACCGACGCAAGCCACACGACTGCGTCGCATGAGAGATCAGTGGCGGGAGCTTGGGATCCCTTCGAGTGCTGATGAGCGGAATCTCCAAGGAGAGTTCGACCGACTCGCCGAAATCGCTTTTGCACCGTGCAAAGTCTACTACGCAGAACAAGATCAGATCCGCGCGCAAAATCTTGCGTCACGCCAAGCTCTATGCAAGCAGCTAGCGAGTTATCTCGAAGTCACCGATTGGCCAAATACCGACTTCAAGGCAGCCGAGAAAATCATGCGCACCGCCCGTGAAGAATGGCGGCGCTTTCATCCTTGTGAGCGTAAAGCGCTCAAACCCATCGAACAACAGTTCGAAGCCCTACAAAAACGCCTACATGAGTTGATTAAGCAAGAATGGGATCGCAACGTTGCCATCAAGCAATCCATAGTCTCTCGAGCAGATGAATTGCTCACCCTGGAAGACGGTCGCGCGATGGCAGAGGGCGCGAAAAACCTCCAAGAGGAATGGAAGAGCGTGGGTTCTACACCGCGCGCCATCGACCAACGCCTTTGGCGGACATTTAGAAAAGCATGTGATGACGTCTTCGCACAACGCCAAGCAGCACATGCCGAAGCGCAAGGTGAAGCTGCGCAAACACTGCTTCAGATCGAAGCTGCCATCCAGGTCTTCGACGCACTTGTGACAGCCGACGGCGAACCGTCTCGTCGGGAATTCGACGAACACAATAACGGCATCGAAGCGCTTCTTAATCAGGTAAGGGCGCCACGCTCGATCACAGACCAGCTCCGTGATGTACGCAACCGATACCAAGGCAAAATGCGAGCGGTTGCGCAGCAGAAGAAGGTCGCAGAGGTGCAGCAGCTGCTCGACTGGGATAAGGAAGTTTCGACCGCAGAAGCACAACAGCAAACGTTAGAAGCGCCTCATGTGTACTTCAATAATCGCAGCACTGATCCAATCTCTGCACAGGAGCTGCTAAATCTCGTTTTAGAAACCGAGATTGTTGCGGACATTGCGAGCCCTGATTCGGATCAAGGTGCGCGCATGGCGTTACAGATCGACTTGATGAACCAAGGTCGGCGCAACACCGAAAAGGTTGATCCTCGGGACTTGCTCAAACGTTGGTGCAATGTAGCTAAACCGACAGATATAGAAGACCTGCGCGAACGGTTCGCAAAAGCCATCAACGAATTAGGCTAACACGGCAATCTAACTTCGATCTGGGCACCACCCAGTTCAGATTCGCTGATTTCAAGGCTACCTGAATATAGAGCGACGAGCTCGGCGACGACCGCCAAGCCAATCCCCTGACCTGGCTGAATTTCATCAAGCCGTTTGCCTCGATTTAAGACGTCCGCTCTTAGGTCTTCAGGAATTCCGTCGCCATCGTCCTGTACAGAAACCACGGCTTCGTCATGCTCACGTCTGACTGCGATCGAAACCTGTGAGCTCGTATACTTAAAGGCATTTTCTGCCAGGTTGCCAAAGATCTCTAAAAAATCACTCTCATCCCCTCGCACCAATGGCGAGGCTTCTTTGACCAGGCTTACCGCAACCCCTTTTTCTATGTAGGCAGTTTGCAAAGCTCTAACAAGCCGCTCAACTTGTAGACCTATGTCGACGGGTTTACCCACGACCATCGGTCCTCTGGCAGAAGCCTTAGACAATTGATTGGTGACGGTTGATTCCATTCTCTCTAGCTGTTCGGTTAACAAGGAACGGTCAACCTGCGGTTCAATCAGCGTGTTGCGAATCACAGCCAACGGCGTCTTAAGGCTATGGGCCAGATCTTCCAACGCGTTGCGATAACGTGAACGACTGCGCTGTTCGTGTTCGATAAAGCGTTCCAGGTTATTGGCAAGGCCCTGTAATTCGCGGGGATAGCCGTCTTGCATTGTTTGGGCATCTCCCGATTCTAGCGCCTGCACTTCATCAGCCATCACACGCAGCGGCCGCAAGCCCCAACGTAGGGACAGGATTTGCGCGACCACAAAAACCAACATCGCTAACGCGAAGCCAACACCCAGGCTGCGTCGAAATTGTCCAATACTCGCTGCAAAAGGCGCTTGGTCAACCGCCGCACTAAACGTCACGCGTTCAACATCTGCGCCTTCCCAAATGACTGTATAACTGAGTACATATCTTGGTAGTGGCTGCGCCGATTCAGCAAACACGAATGCACCGGGTTCGGCTGCACCTGTGTCGAAGTTAACTTCGCTGGTTGTCGAGGGAGATATCCAGAGCGCACCATTCAGATCGTCAGCAACACTGGCATAGAGCCCACTGTCCGGCTGGCTAAGGCGGGGTTCAGAAAGATCTTCGCCAACTTGCAGCGATCCGCCTTCATCTTCTACAGCACCCATCACTGAATAGACCACAAGCCGAAGTTGTTCTTCGGCACCGGCGGTTACACTCGAGCGAAAAGATTGATCCAGCACCCATCCAGTCAAAGTAAGAAAAATCACCAGCACGCAAGTCGTCGTACCGAGCAGTCGGTTACGAATGGAATGCCTCAAGCAGTACTTTCCGCCACGAATCGATATCCTTGGCCACGAACTGTACGAATGAGATCGACAGGGTTTATTTTCTTTCGCAATCGACCAACAAAGACCTCAATGACGTTACTGTCACGGTCGAAATCTTGGTCGTACAGGTGATCAGTTAGCTCCATTTTGGACACCACTCGATCAGGGTTCAGCATCAGGTATTCCAGCACCTTGTACTCATACGCTGTGAGCTCTATCGGATGTCCTTCCACCCGTACTTCTTTTTTAGCCGTGTCGAGCTGCAACTCACCTTGGCTGAGTACGGGCGAAGCATAGCCAGCTGCCCTTCGGATTAGGGCGTTCAGGCGGGCGAACAGCTCTTCCATCTGGAACGGTTTCGCTATGTAGTCATCGGCACCTGCCTCGAGGCCTTCTACTTTGTCTTGCCAGTGGCCACGAGCAGTGAGAACGATGATTGGGAACGTCCGACCTTCTTGACGCAACGTGGCGATGACTTCAATGCCATCAACCTTAGGCAAGCCGAGGTCAACGATGGCAGCATCGTAATCATACTCTCTTCCATAGTAGAGACCTTCTTCACCATCAGCGGCACTATCGACCGCAAATCCATGTGATTTTAAATGGTCACTTAACTGATCTCGCAATGAGTCTTCGTCTTCAATGACTAAAACACGCATGACCTGCTCCTATTTTCTTAGCGACTGTGCAATCAATCTAATTGCGATGAACATTGCCATCACGATCAACTTTGACCGTCACAACTCGCCCGCCTTCAACCAGCAACCGTACGGAATATCCGGCGTTACCTTTCTTGATCGGCTTAATTGCAATCACCTTTCCTTGCGTGGCATTTCGAGCCTGTCGCGCAGCATCCTTACGCGTGAGTCCAGGTGCCTGATTGAAAAAGCTCTCAGATTGCGCATTGGCCTTTTTATACGGCTCTGCGTGCGCGATTGGCGTGAGTAAGCAAATGCTAATAAGGCTCACTACGAAAAATTTGCGCTGTTTCATGCTGCTAATTTTTCTTAAAGGGGACTGCATTATACTTCACTTTTCGCTGACAGAATTTGTTCTATTCCGCAGGACGAACACGTACACGCAAGGTAGGACCTGGATCGCGAGGCATGCGTGTTTGGTAAGTCGTACCACCATAAACATAGCGCACATCATAGCCCGCAAGTTGTTCTTCAGATCGCACCTCATAACGAGTGTCACAAACCTCCTCAGTACGGGTCCGTACCGGACCGCCACGTTGGCGTCGCGATATATCAGCGCCGATTGACCCGCCGAGCACGGCGCCAACAACTGTACCCACCTGCTTATTGCGCTTTTCATGCCCAACAGCGTTGCCAAGAGCACCACCGATAATTGCGCCTAGGATTGGACCCGTGGCGGATCGGTTGCGGCCGGTCTGATAGGTCACTTGTTCTTCTCGACAGGCCTGAACAGGAATTTCACGACTGACCGTCTCGTAGATCGGCTCCACGGCAACGACTTCCGCTTCGTCATAGGTTGACGCACTAAGTGCAAACATCGGCGCTCCAGCTATGACACAGCCCGCGGTGATTCTAACAATTTTCTTAACTATTGAGCTCATTTTGCCCCTCGTAAGGTTTACTTCACGTTGGCGGGCAGTTTAGGGCGATAGAACTGAACCAGATCTGAACACTTTTAGCCTTCTCGAGCTAAAGTGATGTCGCTCACATTGTGGTTGGCATCCAAATCGACCAGGAGTCCGGGGGCAAGTGGAGGTGAAGACCAAAGATGCCGGGTCAACCGCTCATAGTGTTGCACAAACCGTCGCAGCTCACTGCTGGACATCCGCTCTTCCACGGGTATTGATCGCTCCTGCTCTTCTCGCCACTCATAAACCTGGGCAAAAGAAGGCACCCGGAGTTGAATCCAATAATCGACTGCTTGCCAACTCGGGGAGTAACGTGCAATTTGATCGTTGACCCAGCGTCGCCAAACGCCTGCCTCGTCTTCAATCTGCTCAAGTTGATTTACCGGATCTAACAGGGCTTCACCGCTCTCAGGTTGGACACCTAAACACCATCCCTCAAGGACTAGGAAATCGACTTCAAGAGATACTTTCCCTTGCCGATCGTCCTGACCTTTGTTGAACCGCGGCACGGTAACGCTTCGACCCGTTCTGTGCGCGAGTAATGTATCTAGCAGCCACTCGGCATCGTGCGTTCCCGGCACGCCCCGAGTTCGCAGTAGCGGATGCACAGATTCACAGAGATCTATTCGCTCGGCTTTAGTGAGATAGAAGTCGTCCAGCGACAAGGTCGCAGCACGCGCTCCTGCAGTTTCCAGCGTTTCTACCAACACATTTGCAAAAGTAGATTTGCCGCTACCCTGACTGCCAGACACACCAAGCACTTGGATGGAGTCATCTAGCATCTGAGCACCGATGAAACTCGCAAGGGACGCCCAGTCAGGAAAAGCAGTGTTTGTGATCTCATCGAGCGCGGCACGTCCTAGACTAGCCTCAAACACGTGATCGAGTTGTCGTCGAAAAGACGCGTGTGGCGCGCGAAAGTCGGACTGGTTGGGAACCTTTGTCATGGCATGAGTCTAATAAATCTATGTCTCGATAGATAACTTCAAACAAAACCGAGGCTATTGGCCAACCAACATGGGGAGCAACCCACAATGAACTCAACTACAAACACGATCGCCGACCTATATGATCGCGCCGTCGGCCTTCTGGTTCACTTCGATGGTGTCGCTTCAATTTTGCTGCGGCTCATATTGGCACCAGTACTAATCGGGGCTGGTTGGGAGAAAATAAACGGCAACAACTGGTTTAGTCAGGATCTACTGCCTTTTCCCTTCAGCATAGTTCCTGTGGAGTTATCCTGGTTTCTGGCAAGTTGGACTGAATTTATCGGAGGTATCTGTATTTTGTTTGGTCTCGCTACTCGTATTTGGGCGGTTCCTCTCGCCGTCACGATGTTAGTCGCTGCTGCCTCCGTTCACTGGGATAACGGCTGGCCCGCCATTGCGCCCTCGACTCCGCCGAAAGTTTGTATCCAAGAGACGGACGCAAACTCAAATTCGTTCGAACGCTACATCAAATGCTACAACGTCAACGCCCGCACAATTGAGGCATCGGAACGCTTGACTAAAGCCAAAAGTATTTTGCGCGAACACGGCAACTACCGCTACCTGAATGGTAGTGGCTCGATTGTGAAACTAAACAGCGGCATCGAATTCGCCGCGATTTACTTTGCCATGCTCCTCGGGTTACTCATCATTGGGGGCGGACGATACTTCAGTATTGACTACTATCTACGCCGGGTTTTCCGATCTTGACGATCAACCGGTATAGTTCTCCCCTAATATAGGTACAGGTACTGTACCGAACCCACTAATCGTTAAGGACCTCAGTTGCAGAAGTTTGTTTGTCTGAATCTAATATCATTTATGCTGTTGGCAGGCTGCCAGCAGCTTCCTTCAGAAATTTCCGGCATCAGCGCCACAGCTGATGTTCGTAAGAGCCCCAACGATGACAGACTGTATCGCTACCTAACGTTACCGAATCAGCTCAAGGTCCTGCTGGTTTCGGACGCCGCGACCGACAAATCTGCTGCAGCGCTAGCGGTTTATCGAGGTAGCTTTCACGAACCAGTAGACAAAAGTGGTCTGGCTCACTTTCTCGAACATATGCTTTTCATACAGACCGAGACCTATCCAGAAATAGATGGATTTCAGACCTTTGTATCAGCCAACGGTGGCGCATCGAACGCCTATACAGCTGCCGATCACACCAACTACTTTTTCGATGTCAGACCCGAAGCCTTTCCTGAAGCTCTAGACCGGTGGGGACACTTTTTTATCGATCCGGTGATCAGTGCCGAATACGCTGATCGCGAGAAAAATGCTGTGCACTCTGAATATCAGATGCAAATCAAAGCAGACAATTGGCGCGGCTTTATGGCAGGTAAACAAGCGCTCAATCCCGAGCACCCTGCCTCTCGATTTACGATCGGCTCACTGGACACGCTTGCTGGAGATATCCAAACGGACTTGCTGAAGTTCTTCAACGAAGAATATTCGGCAGATCAGATGGGGCTGGTCGTCCTTTCCAATGACACTCTCGATGAGTTGGAAGCGCTAGTAAGGCCAATTTTTGAGCTTGTCGAAAACAAAGACATAGGCCCAAGACCAATTACCGGCGCTATGTATGAAGACGGCCAGCTGCCTGGCAGTCTCCAGTATCAATCGCAAAAGCAAGGTGCGAGCGTCACTTACACATTTCCGTTGCCGAGTACGCGTCCCCACTACCGCACAAAGCCACAACAATATTTCGCCAATCTCATCGGCCATGAAGGCAAAGGGTCTCTCTACCAAAGTCTTAGCCAGCAGGGGTGGATCGAATCACTGAGCACCGGTGTCAGCGATTTTGATGACGCCACGAGTATTCTAAACATCGGCATCGAACTCACGCCTAGCGGTGTCGATAAACTACCGGCTGTCCACGATTACGTCTTCCGTTATTTAGACATGCTTAGAAACACCGAACCCATGCCTTGGCTATACGATGAACAAGCACGGGTTACGGAAATGGGTTTTCGTTTTCAGGAGAAGTCGAGACCAACCGGGTTCGTCTATCAAATGGCACCACGTCTCAATCACTTTCCAGCACAAGATCTCCTCGTGGCGCCGTACCTTATGGAATCCTTCGACGCCGACGTGATCAAGGAATATCTCACCTACCTAACCCCAGAAAACGTGATGGTTGAGTTTTCATCGCCTGATGTCACGACCGATCAAGTAGAACCTTGGTTTAACGTTCCCTATAGCATCGAATTAGGACCGATTGGGAGAACGGGGACTAACGCCGGTTTCACGTTGCCACCGCGCAATGAATTTCTTCCTCAAAATCTAGAACTCAAACCGGCAGATCCGGACCGTTTAGCGCTCGCGCACGAAGCCCCAGGTTTACAGCTGTGGACTGATAGTGATGTCACGTTCGGAACCCCAAGAGCTAACCTCAACTTGGAGATCATCCTCCCCGAGGGCTTGAAGAGTCCAGTTGAGCGAGGCATGGCACAGCTTTATCGCCGTATGGTGAATGACAGCCTGAGTGAACTAACCTACCCGGCCTATTTGGCTGGTCTAAGCTATGGCATTAGCGTGCCTGACTCCGGTTTCGAAGTATCGGTCGGTGGCTACAACGATAAGCAACAAGTCTTGTTGGCAGCTGTGTTAGACGCCTTGGTTGCTGCAGAGTTGAATCAAGAGAGGTTCGATTTTCTCAAAGCGGCGTTGATCAAAGATTGGCAAAACTCCACTAAGGAGCGCCCCTACACACAAGTGATGAGTGCCCTGCAGGACACTCTCAGAACGGGGCGATGGCCACGCGACACGCTCGCGGAGGCACTCGCACCGATTACGCTCGCGGATCTGAAGAACTTTCAAGTGACCTTGTTTAACCAAGTCGCCATTAAAGGCATGTTGCATGGCAACATCGCGCAACAGGACACCGCTGCATTAGCAGGCTTGCTTAACGACACTTTTACATTGCGTAATCAAACCGCACATAGAGCATCGGCCCGGACCGTGTCTACAGCACTCATCCACAAAGTAGATATCGACCACAATGACGCCGCCATCGTCATCCATGTTCAGGATCCCGACGATAGCTTTGCAAGTCGGGCAAAATCGATGCTGGCCTCCCAGATCCTTAGACCTGAGTACTTCCGAGAATTGCGTACCGAACAACAACTTGGCTATGTCGTTAGCGCGAACAATCAGCCTGTCGTCAAACGCTCAGGCATCACGTTTATTGTCCAATCGCCTGCAAAGGGTGCTGGGTACCTCGAAGAAGCCACAGTCGAGTTCATGGACGGCTTCGTTGAGTATTTTGCAGGTATGGACGACGCTGAATTCGCTCAACACAAAGCCGGTGTCATCGCTCGCCTTCTCGAGGCGCCTAAAAATCTTGGCGCGCAGTCTCAACTCTACTGGCGCGATCTAGTAGACGATCATCTGACTTTTGATAGCCGTCAACAGATGGCCGACCTAATTGAACAACTGACGAAGGCTGAGATAGCCGATTTCTTTACATCGATTCAAGAACGACTTTCTGCCGATCGGTTGATTGTTTACAGCGCCGGTCAATTTGCAGATGAGCCGTCTCGCGGCGCCCGGTTGGCTCGACCGAAAGATGCTTTCTAAACCATGCAGTAGAGGCTTGTTAGTTCGCCAGCTCTCGCTTAAAGGGCGGCAGAGAATCTAGTAGCGCGCGTCCATAGCGTTGCGTGACAATACGTTTGTCTAGCATGGTGATGCGACCGTAGTCTTCTTCATGGCGAATCAACCGGCCACAGGCCTGTATCAGCTTGAGTGCGGCATCCGGGACAGATATCTCATAGAAGGCATTTCTACCCCGCGCTTCTGCCCATTCAGCCATGGCTTGGTCAATCGGGTCGTCGGGAACTGCAAAAGGCAATTTGCTAATAATGACATGCCGACAGTAGTCGCCCGGCAAATCTAGCCCTTCGGAAAAGCTCGCGAGCCCTATCAGCGTTGAGTGTTCGCCAGCATCTACTCGCTCCCGGTGAGTCCTTATCAGCACTTGCTTGGCAGACTCTCCTTGAATCAAGAGCTCCTCGGTGACCTTGCCGGGCAGCGCTTTCACCACCGCATTCAATTGACGCCAAGATGTAAACAAGACCAACGCGCTCTTTTCCTGCTTGATCAGTGTCGGCAAGAGCGCAACGATCTCCGCCGTGTGCGCATCAAAATCTCTTGGATCGCTGCTCATCGCAGGTACACAAAAGGTCGCGATCTCCCCGTAATTAAAAGGACTCGGAATGCGCACTTGAGTGACAGCGGGATTCAGTCCTGATCGCTCCACAAACCGGTCGAAACGACCGAGCGCGCTCAAGGTAGCCGATGTACAAATCGCGCCGTAGGCTCTTTGCCATAGGACCTCATCCAGGATATAGCCCAGCTCAATCGGCGCGCTAATCATCTCTACATCAAAGCCAGTCCGATTAACCCAACGAGCATGCCGATAAGATGAACCGTTCGCATAGTCTTCGAACAGTGCAAGCGTAGCCGCCGCGCGCGACTGCAATTGACCAACTGGTACAAGCCAGTCTTCGGCTTCGAAAGATTTTTCCCAGTTAACCTCTCCTGCCACGGCACTCTGTAGCAAAAGGTGCGTCTGATCTAGGTCGTTAGTTATCTTCTCTAAGCCCGGGATGGCAGCGCCAGCAACATCCTGCAGAGGTGTTGGAACGTCTCCCATTGCGAACCGACAGGTTTCTAAGTTCTCATCGCGCACTTCAAAGTCGAGCTCTTGTAGATGATCACCGACTGCCTCCAAAGACGCGCGTAGAGAGGCAACTTCAGTGGACACGCTCGTGGCAAGGGCGACCAACTCGTCCGGTCGCGCAAACCGCTGGGCCATACTACCCAGGACCGAATTGATGTGATCGAGCCATTGTTGAGTACCGTTGATCCTTGCTCTCGCCGAAAAGTGGTTCTGCGTTTTGTCTGCCAGATGGTGTGCTTCATCCAACACGAAAATACAGTCCTCGGGCTCAGGTAACACAGCACCACCGCCCAATGCCAAATCGGCGAGCACAAGATCGTGATTAGCAACGATCACATCGACTCCCTCTAAGGCATTGCGCGCTTTAAAAAACGGGCATTGCTTAAAGAACCCACAGCGGTTGTTACTACAGCCTCTGTGATCGGTCGTGACACCTGACCATGCGCCGTCAGGCATCTCTTCCGGCCAACTATCAAATTCACCATCCCACTCACCCTTACCAAACGTGTCCAACATCGTCTGATAAAACGCGGTGTGGTCTTCATCAAACTCTTCAAACAGCGGGATATCTTGCTGACCCTGGTATTTGAGATGGTCGTCTAAACGTTTTAGGCAGAGATAGCGGCCTCGACCTTTGGCCAAACTCACACTAAATTTGAGTCCAGCGTTGTTTTTAAGGTCAGGTATGTCTTGGAGGGTGACCTGCTCTTGCAGCGCAATCGTGGCGGTCGAGAGGACGATGGTTTTGTGCAACGCTTGCGCGACCGGAATGGCGGCCAAACAGTAACCGGCAGTCTTGCCCGTTCCAGTCCCAGCCTCGATGACCGCAATTCTGTTTTCATCTGCAGTCAGAGCGCGCGCAACATAGGCAATCATCTCCCTTTGACCCCGCCGAGCCTTAAAACCACGCGCATCCAACCACGCCCGATAGGCGCTTTGTATGGTGTCTTTGATGTCTTGGCTGAGTAATGCAGCGGTCGTTGCGGAAGGTGCGTTCATCGAGCTAGCTTAACTGAGCGGCCTTACCATAAGCCACTATTGAGTCGCCTTATCCCCTGTGCGAAATTGGCATTATGAAAAACACAAACCACATCGCTCGGCTTCTTCAGCCACTCCTCCATATGACCGCGGCAACGCTTCTCGTCGCATGCATGGACGTCGCTGCAACAGAACCAAACTTACAGGTCCCTCCTGGATTTCATGTCGAAACACTAAATCTCAGCGTACCAGGCGCACGCCAAATGGCCTTAACTGACGACGGCACGTTGCTAGTCGGGTCCATGCGCCAAGGTGCCGTCTACGCCATACCCAAAGCACTAACTCATCCTGCCCCAACTGTTGTATCGGTCATCAAAGATTTGAGGGTCCCGTCCGGTGTGGCGGTTTTTCAGGGAGATCTCTACATCGGCGCACTGAACGAGGTCATCCGCATCCGCGACATCAATGAAAATTTTGCCGACGCGCAGCCGGAGTACATAACCCGTGCGCTGCCCGACAAAACACACCATGGATGGAAGTACTTAAAGTTCAGTCCTGACGGAAAACTCTATGTCCCCGTGGGCGCTCCATGCAATGTATGTCTGTCCGAAGACCTACGTTTCGCCAGTCTTCTGACAATGGATACTGACACCGGCGAGACAGAAATTTGGGCTTCTGGTATCCGCAACACCGTGGGATTCGACTGGCATCCTGAAACAGGGGCGCTGTGGTTTTCCGACAATGGCCGAGACATGTTAGGCGATGATGTCCCGCCTGAAGAACTCAACGTCAGCACTTCACGCGGTCAGCACTTCGGTTTTCCCTTTGTTCACTCGGATGATATCGACGATCCGAAATTCGGCAGCCATAGAGCGAGACCTGCCACTCACAAGGGTCCGAACGTTGAAATCCAAGCTCATTCAGCCGCCCTAGGAATTGATTTCTATGCCTCAAAACGGGGCCGCGGCTTTCCTGAGAAATATAACAACGCTTTGTTCGTCGCGGAACACGGATCATGGAATCGTTCGAGCAAAGTCGGCTATCAAGTGGGCGTGCTCACCGAAGACGACTCATATCAACCCTTTGTGACGGGATGGTTGTCAGATGGCGACGTACTTGGACGCCCGAACGACGTATTGGTAACACCCAGCGGTGAACTTCTAATCTCAGACGACAAGCGTGGTGTCATCTACAGAGTTCGCTACGAAGGCTAAATTGCAACTTATCACGATACCAACGCTGAAAGCCGGATTGGCTGCGCTGGGGCTACGCAAGGGTCAGCGCGTCTTGATGCATTGCTCGTTGTCCGCGTTCGGTCGAATACAGGGCGGCGCAGAAACCATGCTCTACGCCCTGACTGAAACGATTGGCCCCGAAGGCCTGATTGCAATGCCTACTTTCACACCCGGACGCTTCGATCCTAGCGAGTGGACACAACCGCCCGTTCCAGAGAGCGATTGGCAGCGATATAGATTCGAAACGCCGTTGTTCGACTCGCGACGAACTCCGGTTGACTGGGATATGAGTCAGCTCTACGAGCTTTTCCGCACCTGGCCAAACGTGTTCCGCTCTAACCATAGCCACTCATCCTTTGCCGCGTGGGGAGCAGGTGCTGCGCAAATCCTCCATCAGCATCATTTGGAAGACAGATTCGGCGAGAGTTCACCGCTAGCAAGGCTCTATGACGAAGACGCAGAAGTTCTGTTTCTTGGTACCGACTACAGTACTAACACCGCTTTCCACCTCGGCGAATACCGAGTCGCCGACCCACCTCGTCGGTCATTTCTGAGCGTCCAAGAGACCGCCGGTAAGAAGCGCCTGATCCAGTACGAAGACGTGGCCACCAATAGCGGCATTTTTACGGAGATCGGTGCGGACTTCGAAACCGCCGGTCACCTGCTTGCAACTAATCAAATTGGTGCCGCCACATGTCGACGATTCAAACTAAGATCCGCAGTCGATTTCGCCGCCGATTGGCTGGCGCGAAAATACTAACGCAGAGAGGAACCTAGAAGCTCGCGGGCGATGACGTGCCGCTGCACTTCACTCGGACCTTCACCGATCCGACGTATCCGCATCTCCCTAAACCAACGTTCAAACGGCAGATCTTTAGCCACACCTAAGCCACCAAACATTTGCATGCAGCGATCTACTACCCGACCACCGGCTTCGGTAGCAACTAATTTGGCCATAGCAGCCTCTTTCCGAAACGGCTCGCCTAAATTGGCTTTATTAGCGGCTTCCAACGTGATCCAAATCGACTGCTTTATATCTATCTCATTGTCCACCAACATCCATTGTATGGATTGACGGGTCGACAAAGGTGCGCCAAATGTTTCTCTTTGGGGGACATATTCCAGAGCCATTTCGTGCGCTTTGAGGGCAACCCCAATGCATCCAGCGGCGTAGGGAATACGTTGCCGAGTCAATCGGTCGTTAGCGATGGCGAAGCCTCGATTCACTTCACCCAGAATATTGGTAGAAGGGATCCGCATGTCTTCAAATTGAAGTTCCGTCGCATAGTGTGCAGACCGCAAGGTGTGGACAATTCGTCTGACATGGAACCCAGGCGTATCTGTGTCCACGATAAAACAAGTCACCCCGTTACGGCCTTTGTCAGAGTCAGTCCGCGCGAAAACCAAACCAAAGTCCGCACGATCGGCGCCGCTTATCCAAAGCTTGCTGCCGTTAATGATCCAATCATCGCCATCCTGCACAGCCTTGGTTTGTATAGCGCGTGCTGGGTCTGAACCACCGCTCGGCTCAGACAACCCAAAGAAACCTCGTTTTTCGCCACGCAGGGTTGGATGCAGGTATCGCTCTTTTTGGTCATCGGTTGCCTCAAAGAGCTGGGCAAGCCCCGCGCCGCCAAATGTCCCGTAACAAGGGGCGTAGAGACCTGCTCTGTGTTGCGACATCTCCATCGCAATCAGCGTACGAGTCACCAGATCAATATCAGGACCTCCATAGGCAGGTGGGATATCTAGTCCGTAGAGTCCCATCTCTTTGGTTTTTTCTACTAAACGATCCCGATCTTCCGATTTAAGTTCATCCGCGTCTGGATCGAGGTCAAGCTCCAGAGGGAGGACCTCTTCTCGCACAAAACGTCGCACCATGCCGATGATCATGTCTTGTTCTTCTGTCAGGTTTAGATCCATAGTCTTCTCTTACGCGGGACTTAGTCGGCCGAGTCGAACGGGCCGGTGATTGAATTCAATATTGTACGGTGGTAATTCGCCTTGGTCCGCAACATGGACCATGAGCAATTCTCGGAAGCGACTCTGATAAGCAGTATTCACTTCATGTCTCACCTGCGTGGCGCTTGCAATGCGCGTAGATAAGTCACGAACTTCTCCTTTCAAGCCAAACAGACTCTTACCACTGGCAAAGCCGATGTAGAGGATTTGTCCATCTTTGTCGGCGAGTTCAAATACGCCTAAATTACCGCGCAGTAGCGGTATCGCCTCGTCAAGATCGCGCCAAGGTTTGGTTAATCGAATCGCCATAGATCGTTCGCCCTCGCGTTACTTGGACGCGCTCGCGCTTATATCAACTTCCTTTTTCTGCTTCGGCATGATCGATATTTCCATCGGTTTGAAGTGCTCCATATCCACATCGATCAAATAAGGACCGTCAGTGGCCATCCCGGTGTCAAACGCCGCTTCAAACTCGGCGACACTTTGGACCCGTTCTCCCGGTACGCCCATGGACCCGGCCATTTGCGCGAACGCAACCTTACCGAGATCCGTTTCATTTATGCGACCAAAACGATTGTCTTGCAGCCAGCGCAGGACGCCATACCCTGAGTCATTAAAGACACAGATGATGAGTGGCACTTTGTACTGCGCTGCAGTCGCGAGCTCTGTCGCGTGAAACATGAAGCCACCGTCGCCGTGGATGATGACGCTTTTTTTACCAATGGCGATTGCTGCCCCGACACTCATTGGGAAACCAGGACCGATTGCCCCTGAAGTTGGGTTGATCGAAGTGCGCGGCTCATAGATTGGAAACTGCTGATTCCCCCAGTTGTAGGCGGAGATCGTTTGATCGCGTACAAACGCACCATCACGAGGCAACTTGGCGCGTATCGCATCCATGACCTGTGGCCAATCTGAACCTAGCCGGTCGCGCATGGCTTTGCGTACGCCATCTCGCGCTTCCCAAATCACCTCGTTGAACTGACCATCATTGGGCTGAACTTCATCCAAGCTCGCGTTTATGGCAGTGAGCGCTGACTTGGCATCGGCCAAGACGGGTATATGTGCTTGGTGAGTCCGGCCAATCATGTTGCCGTCGATATCAATTTGAATCATATCGCCCGGTGGGGTCTGAGCCTGAAACTGACCATCCACACCGACTGCAAATTTGGTCCCGATCGCAATCGTCAAATCGGCACCTTGGATGGCGTTGTAGATTCCAGCACTGTTGTAGTAATTGCCAACACCCAATTCATCATCTTCTGGTAGCGTGCCACGCCCGTCCACCGTCGTCAGTACCGGACAGTCGAGCTTGCGAGCAAGCGCTTGAACTTCCTCATGGGCACCTGCTGCAATAACGCCACCACCTGCAACAATGAGGCGACGACCGCTTTCTTTGATTTTGGCAACGGCCGCATCTATCTGCTCGTCCGCAGGCAGAAATTCAGACTGAGGGTATGAGACATCGATCTTCGGGGCTTGGGCATATTGGATATCAATCGGAATCTCAAGAGCACCAGGGGCGCCCCGTCCAGTGAACATGTCGTTTAAGACAGCCGTGAACGCCGATCCGAGTTGCCCGACATGTCTCGGACTCTCAACACGACGACACACGGACGCAAGCATCGGCACCTGATTTTCTGCCTCGTGGACATACGACAAGCCTTTACCGTAAAACGCAGTCTCTGCTTGCCCGGTAATCACCATCACTCTTGAAGACCCGTATTGAGCTTCGTAGAGACCAGTAACGGTATTCGAGGTGCCCGGTCCGGTTGACGCAATCATGACGCCGAGTTTTCCCGTCGCTCGTGCATATCCGTCCGCAGCATGGGTTCCGGCTTGCTCGTGACGTACGTCGATGATTTTTGTTTTACCGAGACGATTGATGGCATCCATCATCGGCATGTTGTGAATGCTAACAATTCCGAACACGTGCTCTACGCCCAGTTGGGCAAGCGCATCGGCAATGAGATCCGCGCCTGTATAACTCATGCTGCTCCCTTAAGTTTTGATATATCTATGTTGTATAAGTCGGCGACGTTGTGACACAAAATCGCCCGCGTTTGTTCATCCGTTAGGTGCTGTGTTTGTTCCCGTAACACATCTTGTGACCAAGGCCAGGTCGAGTCGCTATGAGGAAAGTCATTCGCCCACATAAGTCTGCGCCAATTCATATGGTTGGCAGATTGGAAAGCAACCCAATCATCTTGGAAAGTCGTGTAGATGTTTTCTGAGAAATACTCAGACGGCAATTTCGATAGGTTGATACCCGGCGCTAACCAATTTCGGTGGCGTTTGTACGCGTGATCCATGCGGTACAAATAGTGCGGCACCCAACCGGCATCTGCTTCAACGCAGACAATCTTGAGATCCGGATACCGCTCGAACACACCGCCAAAGATCAGTGTCCCCATAATGTCCTGGTTACCACGAATGATCGATAGAAATGTATTGATGCGCGGACCGCGAGTATGGGAATTCTTCATCGTCAGGATGTGAAACGAGAGCGGCAGTCCGAGCTCTATCGCGGCTTCCCACACCGGGTTGTAGATCTCGGAATCATAGTCTTCCATTACCGGATCGCCAGGCATCATGACGCCACGCAAACCCAACGCCTTGATCGTGTGTAGATCCGCGATCCCTTCTTCCGGAGTCCGCATCGCAGTTTGACCACAACCCAGCAATCGGTCCCTATCTTCAGCGCAGTACTCAGTTATCCAACGGTTGTAAGCATCAAAGCAGGCTTTCTTGTAGTCGGCATCAGGGTGATTGCAGATCATCATACCGACGGTCGGGTAGATGACCTCGGCCGACACCCCATCGCGGTCTTGGTCCGCTAAGCGCGCAGTAGAATCCCACCCGGAGCGATGTAGATCCTCGAATTTCGCACCTGTCATAGAAAGCTCTTCCGGATCCTTGCCAGCTGCGGCAACGAGACCCATAGCAATCGGTCTTGATAGGCCATCGATAACAAACAAATCGCCCTTTTCTTCAGAACGAATCATCCGTGGCGCCTTGTCACGCCATTTTGGGTCAATGTGCGCGCTATACGTTTCAGGATGTTCGGTAATATGCGAATCCGCAGAGATTACCGGGATGTCGGTCACCATACTTACTCCCCCTCTATTTTATAAGAGAGCCCGCGTCCTCTCAGCGCAAGCCTCCCTAAGCAGCACTCGACTATCTCGCCTTGCAGCCGCTACTGTCAAGTCGCCCTCACTTTAGCGGGGCTTGTATGGCTTCGCCTTAGAGATCACACTCATAAAGACGTTGCTTAGTATCAATTTCTAAAGGGAGAGAACGTGAAATTTGGCATTTTCTACGAGCACCAGCTACCCAGAGACTGGGACGAATTCAGCGAACACAAACTGATCAAGCAATCTCTCGATCAGATCGAACTGGCCGACCAACTCGGTTATGACTACGCATGGGAGGTTGAACACCACTTCCTGGAAGAGTATTCACATTCTGCCGCGCCGGAAGTGTTTTTGGCAGCAGCAAGTCAGCGCACGAAGAACATTCGTCTCGGTCACGGCATCATTCAGCTCACTACCAACCACCCGGCTCGGGTTGCGGAAAAAGTCTCAACATTGGATTTAGTATCTGACGGGCGCGTCGAGCTTGGGTTAGGTGAAGGTGCATCCAGCACAGAACTACACCCCTTCAATCTAAAGTATCGAGACAAACGTGACGTTTGGGAAGACGCTGTTAGATGCACTCTGCCAATGTTTTATAACCACGGTTGGGAATACGAAGGTGAGTTCTTCAAGTTTCCCATGCGCGCGGTCATCCCGAAACCTCTCCAGAAACCTCATCCTCCGCTTTGGGTGGCTTGTTCGCAGCTAGATACTATTAAGTACTCCGCCCACCGTGGTATGGGTGCCCTGTGCTTCAAGTTTGTAAACCTAGACGCCGCCCAAGCTTGGGTGAACGCTTACTACAACACCTTCATCCACCATCAAGAAAAGCTCACTGACTACCAAACAAACCCCAACATCGCAGTCGTAGCCGGTTTTATGTGTGCAGAGACTGACGAAGAAGCATGGCGTAAAGCTGACGGATGGACATTTTTCCAGTTCGCGCTGCGTTTATACGGACAAGAAGGGCCCTTCGAGCCCGGCACGGTCAATTTCTGGGAACGCTATGAGGAATGGAAGGCCACCCCGGAAGGACAAAAACGAAGCGGTAGCGAGCTCATTGGCTCGCCCGACACCATCCGCGAACGTTTGCAGGAACTTGAGGACGCTAACGTCGACCAGGTCATCTTATTGAATCAAGCTGGTAAAAATACCCATCAGGACATATGCGACTCGCTAGAGCTTTTCGCTAACGAGGTGATGCCCGAATTTCATGGGCGTGAAGATGAACATCAAGCCTGGAAGCGATCCGTTCTGGCGGGAGAAACCATCCTGCCTGACATCGATACGGATCCTTTCAATTTCGAGCGAGGACGCAAACCCACTAAACCATCGACTAAACAAGCGCATAACATGGTTGCGGGTGTTGTTGGTCGTCCTGGCAGCGAGGCGGTGAATTAATGGCTTTACCAAGAGAGATTGCTCTAGATGATGAGCAACAGCAACAAATGTTGTTGGAAGATTGGAACTGTCGAATTGCGACGGTCGATGCCAAGGGGCGCGTTAATCTCACACCGATGTGGTTCGGCTGGGCTGCCGATAAGATCTTCATTTCAGCCCGTGGTCAAAAGGTGGTTAACCTGCGGCGCAACCCCAACTGTACGGTTCTCCTAGATCACAATGAAAAGTTCCCAGAACTACAAGCGATCATGATGCAGGGCACCGCACGTATCTTAGAGTCCGCTGAAGAAGAGTCTGCCGAAAGTGGTTTGGACGAAGCGAAAACGCAAATGGGTCGCAAGTACAACGGTGGTCACGGCAGCCCTCCGGTGGATGATCCGCCGCCCATGGCGGCTACTGCACGAGGGAGAAATCGACGCTGGATAGTCTTCACACCTGACAAGACAGTAACGTGGGACAATTTTAAGCTGGGAAAGTTAGGCTAGCCTATTTGCCATCGCTGAGCGGTTTCATCTTCTTGAGAATCCGCTCAGGGTCAGCGCTTGTGGTGTTTTTCATCGCTCGATCGACCATCTTGTCGTATTTCGGATCCAGTTTTTCAACCTTACTCATGTTTGAAAGATGCACGGATGGACGAGAAACTATTCGTCGGGCTTGTGCACCACAAGACTCACAATCTATCGGATCTTTGGATTCTGATACCTTCCGCAACGAGGTCGAGATCTCGCTGCAACCGCCGCACCTATATTCATAGATCGGCACTAAGAACTTTGCTTATGCCGCGAGTTTCGCACCGCGATCAACAAATGCTTGGATGGAGAGGTTGTAACGCTCAAACAACAACCGTTTCAATGGGTTTTGCGCATAGACGACAGGCGTTTCCACATCCACGCTCATGAGCGACGCCGCTTTACCAGCCTTGCGTTGACGAAGATAGGCATTCCACTCGCGAACAGACATGTTGATGACAAGATCCGCATCCCGCACATCTTCCGAATCCATCTCTAGGATCGAAGAAATTTCAAACGCTTCAAACGTCACAAGACGCGCAACGTCACCGATCAGCAAACCCAGCTTTAGGTCAGTGGATCCGAGCTTGCGGAACGCTGAATCCTTGTTGAGCTGCCGCTGTGCTTTGGTAAGCCAATCAAGGTTAGGTTTTGCTTTAGCCAAGTCTCTACTCCTAGTAACTCGTTTTGACCCGCGCTGACGCGTCAAAGAAAAACTGGAAGGTCTGGTTGTACCGGAAAAACAAATCTTCTCGATACTGATCGCCATGCCTTGACGTCGACAACCTTTCCTCACGATCCAGATCTAGTGTGTTGAGGGTGTAGTCCAGAGTTGCTCGATCGTTGGCTGAGATGTTCTTTAGCATCGCCCGCCAATCTGCTATCGGCATATCGAGGTAGAAGTCGACATCTTCAAGGTCTTTGTCTTTACCTTCCCGAGCCTCAATACACTCAAGCCCTTCAAAGGTCAGTATGAAGATCTTGTTACCAACTCTCATGCCGGCTATACAATTGCATTGGCCACCACCCGCGCCCTGATACGACTCGTCGCCGTTAAAGACTTTCCTTACCGCATCAAACCAAGCAACTGACGGAAACTTCGCCATCAGGTGGACTCCACGTAGGCTGCCATCGGTTCAGGCAGCATGGCCGGATCTCGTTTGATGCCAAGCCATTCACAAGTACCCAGATAGTCGCGCATGAAGTCGCGCTGCATCTGCTGATAGATTGCGTAGCCCTTATCTGGCGCCTTCTCAAGCCCACCCGCAAATACAATGCACAACGCCTCACGTAGCACATGATCAGCCATTTCTCGGACCCAGATCCGATCGCCAATAAACAGCAGCGTGGCCATGATCGCCTTGCGCTCCTCGTCATGGGCGATAGAGTACTGCAAATGTTCCAGCGCATAAGTCATCTGTCGAGCTTTGGCTTGGAGCGCGTTGGCGTAAATGCTTTGCTCCGCGTCGTTGTACGCGTATTTCTCAAGATAGCGAAGTAAAGTCATAGTGAACGTACCGCGCATGAGCATGAGGTAGGTAACCGCTTCGCTCCACCCACCTCGACTCTCGAGAATCATGCGATTAACTTCGCCCGGACCCTCTAGACCCAAGCCGCCGCCATTACATAGCGCCCGTTTGCGAAAAGCTTCATGCATACGCGCAGCGTCGAAGGACGCCGTAGCGAGATACTGCTTCACTTCGTGGTAGCCATATGACATTTGGTGTTGCCACTGTGAAATCGTCTCTACATCACAGTTGGCGTACTGACACAATTCGGTCAGCACCTGGCAAACTGCTCTTTCTAACGGTTCTTTTAAGGGCTTAACGGTCTCCCAAGGCACATCAGTTGCCGGTGCCCACTTTCGCTGTATCGCTTCTTCATAAAGATCGGCTGCAGAATCTGCCCATATATCAGCTTTGTCTCTGATCGAATAACCCAGCGGCGGAACACCTTTCCGCGGAATTGCACCACGCGGGTTCCGAGTCTGATCTTGCCATTGTTCAGGGATCTCGCCATAGATACCCACGTTAAGATCACCTAGCCGCAGCCCGTGCTTGCCAGGTTTAACTCGCGTGTCCCATTGGTTGGATCGATTCATCCAACGGTAACCTGGCTTTGGTATTTCAGCGGCATTTGCGACGTTATTGTCGCGCGCTGTTTTCTTAGCGGCCTTGGTTTTAGCTTTCGCTGCTGCTTTGGCTTTTACTGCTGCTTTGGCCATTCCCCCTCCTTTCGTCCCTTCGACCAATCAACTACGAATCAAGCAGCAGACGCTGCCAGCATCTCCTTGATCGGCGAACGACCGTTATCGAACCGCTCACCAAAACTAGCTGATCGAACACGCTTCTGATATTCCTGAAGTTGGCGACGCCGAATCGCAATCAACTTATTTACGCCTTCATCGTACTGATCTTTGCCACCCCCTAAGAGAATCGCGAGGGATTCTGAGCTTTCGGCTTGTGCCCCTGCGGGGTTCTGGCTGCCAGCAAGAATTTGGCGTTCCGCTTCGTCGAGATAACAATCAATCTCCTCCCGCCGTTCCGGCGCCGTTTCTGACATGTAGCGCATGTGCATGACACCAAAGGCAACATGTCGCGCTTCGTCCTGTGCGCACAAGCGATACATTGCTTTCTCGGCATCGTTGTAGGCCATGAGTTCACCCATGCGGAAGATGGTGAGCACCGCGCCTTCGCCAGATATGTGTAGGCGCGAGGACATTTCTGTGAAATCACGTGCAAGATCGATGCTACCGACGACACCTGCCGTACCACCGGTCGCCCCCATCAGGCCACCACCGTTCGCGAGCGCACGCTTGCGGAAAACATCCATGTGGCGCGCTTCGTCCATTACTTGGGCTAGCAGAACGTTGCGTGGTTCGAAAAAATCGGGTGTCGTTTGGGCAATCCAGCGCGCTGGGACATCTCCTGCAACAAACTCGACCTCCGTTAGAAACGTCGCTAACTGGCACTCAGCTTGCTCGATGTCATCTGGCAGAGGTTCTATGGTATCCCATGGGACATCTGTCGCAGAACTCCACTGGCGTTGTAGGGCTTCTTCGTAGAGGAACGAGGCATTTTCCAACCAGATCTCATGCTTACTCCGTACAGAGTAACCACCAATACGATAAGAATCGGGTCGCGCACCCGCACCCCTTGGGCGTCCTGTCATGTTGTCGCTCTCATCCGGCACATCGCCGTAAGCGCCAACTTGGATGTCGGCGAGCGTCAGCCCTTGCTTGCTTGGTTCTGCGTTCGCACCCCAACTACCCTGTTGGTCCATCCAATCGAGCTGCATGTCCAATACCGGTTCCATGCCTACCTCCTGGTGTTTGATTCTCAAATCCAACCCGTTGTATAGCCGATTTGGTGGATTTTCTCCACCTAGAAAAGCTTAGCGGGCAGCAAGACCTACTTGGCGGCTTGTATCGCTCGCCATACAGATTCTGAATTCAGTGGCATATCGATCTTCGTAACACCCAGTGGGCGTAGTGCATCAAGCACCGCGTTTACAATCGCGGGTGGCGCTCCACACGCACCCCCTTCGCCAATTCCTTTCACACCGAGTTCGTTGTTGGGATCGAGCACCTCATTGAAACTCACTTCGATATCCGGCATGTGCGATGCGCGTGGCATCGTGTAGTCCATCAGCGTACCCGTGATCAACTGACTGTCGTCGTCATAAACCGCGTGTTCGTAGATTGCTTGGCCAATTCCCATCACGACCCCGCCATGAACTTGACCCGCAGCAAGCAGCGGATTGATGACCCGACCGCAGTCGTCCACAGCCGTATACCGTGCAACTTCAATAACGCCAGTTTCAGGATCAACCTCAACTTCGGCAACATGACAGCCGTTGGGAAACGTAAACCCACCGCCTCGATTGTAACGATGGGTCAGACTAAGCCCTTTGCCACCAAACTGTGGATCATGCGCGGCGATCGCAACCTGGGCCAAAGTAACAGTCGATTCATTGACCTCGCTTGAGAAAATACCTTCTGCGTAAGCTACGTTGGTGCGCTCGCTTTGTAAGAGTTCAGCTGCCACGTCGGTGGCTTCAGCGAGTACGCCGACCCAGGCTTGTTTCACCGCGACGCCACCCATTTGCGATGAACGGGAACCACCCGTACCGCCGCCAAATTGAACCGTTTCTGTGTCGCCTTGGATAATATTGATCTTCTCGAAATCTATCCCCATCGCTTCGCTTAAGATCTGCGAATAAGTGGTGCGATGTCCTTGCCCATGACTGTAGGTACCGACAACCACATCCACGCCACCATCTTCACGCAGTGTTATCTGGGCTTCTTCCTCAGGTCCACCACCACTTGATTCCACGTAGTAACCAATACCACGGCCCCGGACTAAACCGTTTTCACTGCTGCCAACTTGGCGTTTCTCAAAGCCCGCCCAATCGGCAGCGTGCAACCCCTTATCAAGCGTCTCTGAGAATTCACCACAGGTCAGATCCACGCCCGATGGCATTTGATACGGCATCTCGGCTGGTGTCACAAAATTTCGTTTGCGAAGCTCAACACTATCCAGCCCTATTTGTAGCGCCGCCTCTTCGAGCAGTCTTTCCATGACATAACACGCCTCCGGACGACCGGCACCTCGATAGGCTGCCACTGGCATCGTGTTAGTAAATACAGGTCGCACAGAATGGTGCAGGTGTGGCACGCGATAGACTGTACCGACAATGCGTCCGCCAGCCATCGTGGGCACGAACGGACCGACCGCACTGCAGTAAGCACCTAGATTCGCAATCGTTTCCACGCGAACAGCTTGCAGCTTTCCATCCGCATCAAACCCGCCAATAACTGTGGTCAAGTTGTCTCGACCGTGGGAGTCGGCTAGAAACATTTCTGCTCGGGTACTCGAATACTTAACAGGACGACCGAGCGCTTTGGCTGCGACCAGGCAGATAGCTGCCTCAGGATGGACCTCGCCACGGACGCCAAATCCACCGCCGGTATCGAGTGAAACTACTCGAACTTCTTCAGGATCAACTTTTAATAGAGCCCCGGCGAGCACGCCCTTTTGCGCAACGGCACCCTGGCTTGGGTTGTACAGCTTGTATTGACCCTCTTCGTACACACCAACTGACGCCCGAGGTTCCAATGGGCTTGGGACCATACGATTGTTGACTAAGTCAACTTCGACCACATGGTGTGAGCTGGCGAGACCTTCATCGACTGTAATCGCGTCGCCAATCTGGTAATGCACACACAAATTCGATCCGTGCTCAGGATGGATCACAGGCGTATCTGGATCTAGCGCGAGTGCAGGAAGAGGATTTGCCGGGATGTCTTTGACATCGAGCTGGATAAGCTCACATGCGTTGTCTGCCGCTTCGACGCTTTCAGCCACAACTACGGCGATTGGCTGACCAACAAATGCTACCTTGTCTTCCGCCAGGAGTGCACGGCGAGGAATAAATGCCGGGTTGCCATCAGCATCCTTTAACACCGCTCGACAGGGCATACTGCCAAGTCCTGTTAGATCCTTGGATGTATATACGGCCAAAACACCTTCAGCAGTAGCCGCCTGGGCAACGTCCAATTGCACAATACTGCCATGCGCAAACGGCGATCTTAAGACGCGTAAATAGGCTTGATTGGGAAGATTGACATCATCGGTGAATTCCCCAGCCCCCGTGACAAGACGCGGATCTTCCTTCCGGGGCACACTCTGCCCAACCCCAAACTTCACAAAAGCCGCCTAGCGTTCAGCAATTATCGGATTAACAAGCTTGCCAATCGGCGTGACCTCTATCTCGATCTGATCGCCATCCTGCATAAAGACCGGCGGTGTTCGAGCAGCACCAACGCCACCTGGCGTCCCTGTCACGATGACATCGCCAGGTTCTAATTCGATCCAAGTCGAGCAAAACTCAATTAGCTCTTCGAAGCCATGGACCATCAAGGCTGCAGTCGCGTTTTGCATCACCTCGCCATTAAGCCGAGTCGTGAGTTCCATTAGCGAGAGATCGCCAATTTCGTCTTTCGTCATCATCCAGGGACCAAAGCCACCGGTGGCAGCAAAGTTTTTTCCAGGAGTGAACTGACTGGTGTGGCGTTGGTACTCGCGCACACTGCCATCGTTATAGATGCCAAATCCGACCACATGGTCTAGCGCATCAGCTTGGGAGATACGTCGCCCGCCCTTGCCAATGATCATGGCAATTTCGCCTTCAAAATCGAGTGAGTCTGACTCCGGTGGCTTGAGCATCGGTTGATTGTGGGCAACCTGTGCGGCTGCAAACCGAGCGAAAATAGTAGGGACGCCTTCGCCCCCTCTGCCGGTTTCCTCTTGGTGCGCTTTGTAGTTTAGTCCCACACACAGAATCTTCTTAGGATCCGTTATCGTTGGCGCGTACGTGATGCCCTCTAGCGGGAGATCAGCCACATCTCCACACTGGTCTGGCAGTGTTGCTAGTGCATCTGCCGCAATCACCTCGCGTAGAGTCGCGTACTCCGTTCGAGCACCGACATCGACCACACCCGCGCCGTCACTGGTCACATAGCCAAACGACACTGCACCATCGCGCTCAAAAGATAACCAACGCATACCTTCCCCTGAAAGATTCTTGTTTTTCTACTTCCAGCGCTGCTGTCAATCAAAAATGATGACGCTACGCGCAAGCTCCCCAGTTTCTAATGCAGCCATACCTTCGTTGATATCCGAGAGCTTAATGCGATTGGACACCATATCGTCCAGGTGCAATCGTCCCTGCAGGTAGAAGTCGACAAATCTTGGCATATCAACACGAAATCGATTGGACCCCATCATTGACCCTTGGATCTTTTTCTCCATCAAAAAATCAGGACCATGTAGCGAAACCATGTCACCTGGAGGGATCATGCCGATCACTGTGGCAGTACCACCGTTGCGTAGCATGTTGAAGGCTTGTTCTGCAGTAACTTTCAGACCAATCGCTTCGAACGAGTAATGCACACCACCGCCAGACAGCTCCTTCACTTGCTCAACAGCGTCACCAGAACCGCCGTTCACGACATCGGTTGCACCAAATTTTCGGGCGAGTTCAAGTTTTGAATCCACCATATCCACAGCGATGATACGAGCTGCTCCGGCGATCGCAGCGCCATTAATAGCTGAGAGACCAATACCACCACAGCCGATAACCGCGACTGTCGAACCAGGTTCAACCCCCGCTGTATGGATGACCGAACCAACGCCCGTGGTCACACCGCAACCAATAAGCGCGGCTCTATCCATCGGCATGTCTTCACGTATTTTCACAACGGCGTGTTCGTGCACCAACATTTGCTCGGCGAACGATCCAAGCTGAGCGAACTGCGTGAGCGGCGCCTCGTTGTGCGACAGTCGCGGCTCATCTTCTTTGCTGCGATTGGTCTCTGGCTCTTGGCACAAAGACATGTGGCCAGTTAGGCACTTCTCACAATGACCGCAAAAAACAGACAAACAAGTAATGACATGATCACCAGGCTTCACGTAGTGGACATCAGAACCAACAGCTTCAACCACACCAGCGCTTTCATGGCCTAACACCATCGGTACTTGGCCAGGATACGTGCCGTTGTAGAAATGCATGTCGCTGTGGCAGATACCTGCGGCTTTGGTGTTTACCAATACTTCTCGCGGTCCTGGCTTGGAGATTTGAATCTCCTCAATTTCCATCGGTACATTCACTTCGCGAAACACTGCTGCTTTCATGGTCTCCCCTCAATTTTCTTGTAGCGTTTGATGGACCGAACACTACCACAATCTTAAATCGCGATGCATCGCTCAGGCGAGCTCACCTTGGACAATCTGCTCTGCCGTTTGTATCGCTGCTACCAACCCACGCGGATTGGCAATTCCCTGACCGGCTATATCGAACGCCGTGCCGTGATCCACCGACGTGCGCACGAACGGAATCCCTAAAGTCGCCGTCGTTGACTCATGGAAGTTGTGGACCTTGATCGCAATGTGGCCTTGGTCATGATAGAGCGCGAGCACCACATCAAATTCACCGTTGATCGCACGCGTAAAGACAGAGTCTGCTGGAATCGGACCCGTGGCTTTTATACCCTGCGCAGAAGCTTGCGTGACTGCCGGGAGCAATTCTTCTATCTCTTCTCGGCCTAGGATGCCGCCTTCGCCACCGTGGGGATTTAACGCGGCAACCGCAATCCGTGGATCAGGTAAGCCCCAAGTTGAAAGCGTTTCGTGCACCAGGGTGAGTTTTTCTAGCGCCGTGTCTTGCGTGACATACTGCGCTGCTTGGATGAGAGACTTATGCGTAGAGAGATGGGCGACTCGAAGTCCAGGAGTCATGAGCATCGTTGCAGTCCATTGCGCACCGGTGAGTCTGGCTAGAATTTCTTGATGGCCTAAATCATCAACGTAGCCTGCGGCATGAATCGCTTCTTTATTCAGCGGACAGGTAACCATGGCACTGGTCTCTCCTGCCATACATGCCCGCGCCGCCCACTCAACAGACTGAACCGCTATACCGCCGCAGGTTGCTTGCACCGATCCATATCGGAAATCATCTGGCTTAGCGACACCAATATCGTAAAGAGCCATAGGTAGATTCTGACTTTGCATATCATCTGGATGTGAGACTCCTGGTAGCTCGGGCAACGTGACACCGGCACTGAGCGCACCCGCCTCTAAACTCCAGCGACTGCCAACAAATAGCCACGGCGTCTGCAGCTCCTCAGAGCTCGCAGCTTGATCCAGTACCTTGGCCGCCACTTCGGGTCCGATGCCAGCAGGGTCACCGAGCGTGATCGCTATCGGCTGCATCTCGTCACCTCCCTTCTCTAGTTAACTACCTGAACTGTATCCAACAAACCGTGCCAATAGCTGAAGTTTGACTCATTACTTTTATTCTTGCCTCAACCCGCATAGAACTTGCCTCAACCAAACATAGAACTTGCCTCAACCAAACTAGAACTTGCCTCAACCAAACTAGAACTTGCCTCAACCAAACTAGAACTTGCCTCAACCAAACATTGAACTTGCCCCAACCCACATAGATCTTGCCCCAACCCGCATAACTGTATATATATACAGTTATGCAAACTCTGTCAGATCTACTCGAGTGTTTCCAACTCTACGCCGTTTGTGAGCCGTGCCAAAGGGTTGAGGGGGTGGACCTTCCGACCCTCGTCAAAAGCGAGGGTGGTGACTATCCGATCGATCGGGTGCGGATGCGTTTGTACTGCAAATCCTGTCAGCAACGCAGTCAAGCATTGCGCATCGTCTATGTGGGTCCCGACGGCAAGGCTGCGTCGTTTCGCTATGCGCGATAACTGTCCGACTTATAGAATTTCGGTCGAATCCAGGGTCAAACCGAAACCAGTGACTCCCTTGTATTCTACTTCTCGACCAGCGATCAACTTGATGTGAGTGAGGCCTAAGTCGCGAGCAATTTGAGCCCCAACACCCACTTCCAACCACTGGTTGCGGCGCTCATCTTCCTTAGACTGATCTTCGATGGTCTCGTGCGGGACGCCGACGGTTCCAGTGCGCAGGTAAATCAAAACACCCCCACCAAGGGCTTCAATTTTATGCAGTGCGGCATTCAAAAGGCTTTCGTTGTGCTCGCTTTGCGGACCAAAAATGTCATCTAACAATTTTTCTCGGTGAATCCGTATTGGCACTGAATCCATTTTCGATGTATCCCCGAACCTTAGCGCGACATGTTCCGCATCTTCGAACATTGTTCGGTACGCGAATGCTCGCGCTGTGCCTATGGCGGTCTTTATCTCAAACTCATGGGTGCGCTCGACCAGTTGCTCGCGCTGTTGGCGATAGGCAATCAGATCGGCAATCGTAATAATTTTTAGCTGGTGCTTTTTGGAAAACTCGAGCAGCTGCGGCAATCGTTGTACGGTGCCGTCGTCATTAACCAACTCAGCCAGCAACGAAACTGGTGGCAGACCTGCAAGGACCGATAAATCAACACCCGCTTCGGTATGCCCAGACCGTACAAGAGTTCCGCCTTGACGAGCCACAAGAGGAAATATATGGCCCGGTCGAACAAAGTCTTGCGCCGACACATTACTGTTGGTTAATGCTTGCACTGTGGTCGCGCGCTCTTCCGCAGAGATACCCGTTGTGAGACCGTGTTTGTAGTCTATCGACACTGTAAACGCTGTGCTCATCGGTGCGTCATTTCGCGCCACCATTGGATCCAAATTTAACACCTGAGCTTGGTCTTCAAACAAAGGCGCGCACAAGATCCCGCTCGTGTGACGAATCATGAAAGCGACGGCCTCTGGAGTAGCCTTGCTAGCCGCCATGATGAGATCACCTTCATTCTCACGATCATCATCGTCAACAACCACAACCAATTCACCAGCTTGAATCGCGGTTAAGGCGGTATCAATGGAGTCAAACTTGACGTCCTCTTCGCTCATGTGTCTTCTCAAAAAAACGGCGGCGCAGGTTAACACAGAGTGCGCGTGGCATATATATCGATCGCCAGACGAGGTTTATCATCGCCTTAAAATAGACACGGTGAAAAAAAAGACCCACGCCTGACGTATTTCGCTAGGCGTGGGTGGACATGGGTCATCCAAGGGATATTAGACAGATTAGGAACCGGTGACAGATCCCAATCAGTCTGTCATTAGAGTCGCCATGCCAGAGAAAAAAGTTCTTATCGCTAGCGATTTAGACCACGAAACTGCAACATCCAGCAAAGCATGATGTCGCCCTCTTCACGGAGCTCTCGCCCGATCTATGGACTATCTCGTACTTCTCCGCGGTGTAAACGTTGCTGGCCACAACAAGCTAGCGATGGCCGATCTACGTGAGGCGTTGACCCAAGCGGGTCACGGTAACGTTCGCACATACATTCAGAGTGGTAATCTGGCGCTAACGAATAAGCGCCAAACTGACACCCAACTCGCCGCTAATATTAACGCTCTCCTTCAAAACGAGTTCAGTGTTAACTCAGACGTTTGGGTACTTAAAAGAGAAACGCTGCATAAAGTTATTGCCCAAAACCCATTTCAGGCAGCAACAGCACAGCCCAAGACGCTACATGTGTATTTTCCGAAAACTGAGCCGAAGGAAGAAGCGCTGGCTAAACTAGAAGCTACTGCGACCAATAACGAAAAGGTGCAGTGGGTTGCTCCCGCTCTCTACCTTCACGCGCCTGGTGGAATCGGCCGCAGTAAAATCGTCAGCCGCATGGATAGCTTAGTCGGAACACCGACTACGGGCCGGAATTGGCAAACAATAGAAAAGCTGGCGGCGCTCTAAGCGACTACTTTTCGTAAAGCGCTCGTTCCAATGAAGTAACCCGAGTTTCTAACGCGGAATTATCTTGGTTGAGAGACGCTACCTTGGTGGCGAGCAATAGTGCCAAGACAGTGACAACCACTGCTATCAAGCGCGTGCGATTAAGCCGGGTCTTAGATTGGTAGTAACGCGTTTTGTAGAAGTCATGACCTTTTTTGTGGTATCGCAGACCCTCTTCTCGACGCCGCACGTCAGCAGAGACCTCCTCTACTACCGGGACCTCTAAACTTGCTTCCCCCATCTGTCCACCGCTCCCAATTTCGCTAGAAAGTTCTCGATCCCTCGGCCGCTCAATCCATTACTCAATCCATTAGTAGAAAGAGCTAGTTGTTGTTATTTTTCGAGGGTTTTCGATCGTGCCTGTAAAGTAACTTAATTACAACAAGGCGTTTAAGCCCCAATTCCAGTCGGAAAAGGGGCTCAGATCAAGGATTGCTAGTCGAATAGCTCGCCACCGCAGGCGCCTGCAGTGGTGCCGTGCTCTTCATACGCCTTAATCACGTTCGCACCGGTACGCCAGCGATGAACCTCATCTGGACCGTCAACCAATCGTTGCGAGCGAATACCTGTATACCAACGAGCCAACGGGGTGTCATGGCTGTAACCGAGCGCCCCGTGTAACTGCAATGCAGTATCCACTACTTGGTGGACCATGTTGGCCAAGAACACCTTCGCGATGCCATTTTCTTGGCGCAGATCCATGCCGTGTTCCGCCTTATACGCGATGTGCAACAACATCAGCCGTGCTTTGTAGATCTCTGCCGCACAGTCGGCAAGCATCCAACGCACCCCTTGGCGGTCGGCGAGTCTCTTCCCGAAGGTCGTGCGATTGACGACTTGCTCTGCGGCTAAATCTAATGCGCGTTGAGCCATGGCGACGTTATGCATGCCGTGACGCAACCGTCCGTACGCGAGCCGATGTTGGCCCATGTTAAAACCTTGGCCACGTCCGCCTAAAATAGCGTCGCGCGGCACACGAAGATTCTCGATGTTAATTTCTGAATGTGAACCGCCGAGCTTCAACCCTAATTCTGTATGCGGTTGCATAGTTTCAATGTTGCGCACAATTTCGTACCCAGGATTGGGTAATTCCACAATAAATGTACTGTACTGCTCGTGACGTGGCGCATCGGGATCGGTCTTTGCCATTACTACCGCGATATTGGCCACACTTGCAGAAGAGCTGAACCACTTCTCGCCATTCAGAACCCACTCATCACCTTCAAGAATTGCGGTGGTTTGCATGCCAGTAGCATCTGCCCCCGCGGCTTTTTCAGTCATGGAATAGCAGATCCGCTTTTCGCCGTTCAGCAGTGGCTTCAGATACCGCTCTCGTTGATCGTCCGTGCCATGCTCTAGCAGTGTCAGCATAGTTGCGTCATCGGGACCCTGTGTATTCATCGACAAGGCACCTAGAAAGCTTTCGCCGAGCTCCATCTGTACGAGCGCATTCGCGAGCGGACCCAAGCCCATACCGCCATGCTCTTCTGGTACGAACGGGCACCATAGACCTTCAGCGCGTGCCTTGGCCCGCAAACCGGCAAGAACTTCATCGAAGTTATCCGCTGTGCACACTTCTTCTGCCGGGTGACACTCGCTGCGAACGAAATCGCGTACCTTGTTGCGAACCGCTTTTGCGTCTTCCGGGATGGTGAAATCGATCATGAGTCCCCTCTTTGCTTTTCTGTTTGACGGGCGATCATAGCGCGTTCGGGGCGAGCGATATAGAAACCGAAAAAGAAAGGTTGCTAGGCAGCCAGATCAGAAGTCGACCCTCTGGAAACCAGCGAAAATTCATGTACGATGCCAATCCCCAGACGGCACGTTTGTCGGCACTGGTCACGCACCCGTAGTTCAACTGGATAGAATATCTGGCTTCGAACCAGAGGGTTGCAGGTTCGAGTCCTGCCGGGTGCGCCAGCTCTTTAGCGAGTTTCCACTGCTTGCAGAAACTCTTTCAAACTACGCGCACCAGCTCTCGTTTAGGACCGTAGCAACCTGCCAGGGGTAGCGCCGCTATGGTCATTGTTTGAAAGCAAAATCTCGCCATTGACGACGGTATTCAGAATGCCGTCCGCTGTCTGTTTAAGCCGCGTCGCACCAGAAGGTAGATCGTGGACAACCTCTGGGAGTCGAGCGCCAACATTGTCAGCATCGAAAACCACAACATCTGCTGCCATACCTTCCCGCAACAGACCCCGATCGTGTAAGCCCCACAGGGTCGCTGTATTGTATGTAATCTGCCGAACCGCTTCTTCTAACGTCAACGCTTCCTTCTCACGCACCCAGTAGCTCAATAGGTGTGTTTGCAGGGAGCTATCCATGATTTGCGATACGTGGGCGCCGGAATCGGAAAAAGTCACAACTGAACGCGGATGCTTAATCATCTCTAGCACGTGGTCCTGATTTTCGTTAGCGATTGGCGTTCGAAAGTACATTTTGAGATCTTTCTCGAGGGCCATGTCGATCATCAGATCAACGGGGTCCATACCCCTTTGTGCCGCAATTTCTGCCATGGATGGCTTGTCGTAAACCATGTCGTCCATGGGATAAACCAAGTCCCAGTTTGGTGGACGCAACTCTGCACCAACAATTCGTGGGCCGTTGTACTTCTGATTCGCGATCTCAACTAACTTTCTGCGTATCTCTGGGTCGCGTAACTTCGCTGCTTGTTCAGCTAATGGCAACGCGCGTATGTCGCTCCACATCTCCCACTTGTCGTAGGGCAAGTTACTTTCGAAAGAGAGGATATTGTTCAGGCCTCGGCTATGCACCTGGGCGAACATCCGCCCACCGGCTGCGGCCGTTTCATCCAACAAGTCAAAATAGGGGCGCCATAGATCAGGCGCCGCTTTGACACTAAACATACCCCAAGTCTGAGTTACGCCTGACTCGACCGCCAGGTCTCGCAAGCGCTCGTGGTACTCGCGAATTCGTTCTGGATCTCTTCCTGGCGCTTCGCCCGCGATCTCAAACACACCTTTGCCGGTTTCGCCGACTGCGTTGACGATCGCTCTGACTTCATCCCAATGGGCCAAACGGCTTGCGACTGGTCGGTCATCTGCGGTCGTGTGATTAAACGTGCGAGAGGTCGAAAAGCCAATTGCGCCTGCTGCCATGGCCTCTTTGACCAGATGCTGCATTTGCTTTATCTCATCTTCACTGGCCGCCTCTTCAAAGGCGCGCTCACCCATTGTGTACGTTCTTAGAGGTGAGTGACCGATGTAACCTGCGTAATTAATTCCTTTCGGTAATGCGTCGATTGTGTCGAGGAATTCCGGAAAGCTTTCCCAGGTCCATTCGATACCCTCAAGCATCGCATCTCGAGAGAGATCCTCAGCGCGCTCGAGATTGCGAAAGACGAGGTCAGCATCTTCCTGTTTGCAAGGTGCGAGCGTGAATCCACAGTTTCCCATCACCACGCTGGTTACCCCGTGATAACACGAAGAGGAACCAATTGGATCCCAAAATATCTGCGCATCCATGTGCGTGTGTCCATCCACAAACCCAGGCGAGACGATATGCCCCTCAGCATCGATGTTCTGCTTGCCCTTCTCATTGACGCGACCGATCTTTGCAATTTTGCCGTCAAGCACCGCCACATCTGCGCGGTAGCGCGCACCGCCCGATCCATCAATCACCGTACCGTTTTTAATAACTAAGTCATAAGCCATGATGCTCTCCTTAATTCCCTAAACCCTATCGTCATATACTAGCACCGTTGTTAGCACCGTTCAGCGCTCATGATACGATGCGCGGTTTACCCCTCAGTCAAAAACGTGCGCGAAGAACCAGCCCTAAATTACGTTGTTCATCCCGGCCAAGGACCCTACCTCGGTCTTCTACACGGCTTCCTGTCTTCGGGACGTCAATGGCTGCTAAATCTTGAAGCTTTGGCGGAGGTTTGTACGCCGGTAACGATCGATATGTGGGGGCACGGCGATTCACCCGCGCCCGCTGATTTGGACCTATACCGGCCCCAAGCTTATGTAGATCAGCTAGAACGCATACGCCAAAACTTAAAAGCCGAGCAGTGGTTTCTGTGTGGCTATTCCTTGGGCGCTGGCATCACGATACGGTACACCCACCAGTATCCTGAGCGTGTCATTGCGCACGGCCTCACCAACTCAAACTCCGCCTTTGCTAATGAAGCGCTCGTAAGTGAGTGGCAAGCAAGCTCAGATGCAAGCGCTAAGAGCATCCGCGCGGGTGGCTTACCCGCTATTGAACGCATCGCGGTGCATCCGCGCCACGCTCGACGCCTGCCACAACCGGTCTATGACGCTCTTTTGCAAGATAGTAAAAAACTATCACCGGACGCTGTCGCCAATACACTTCTGCGGACCAACGTCGATGTATCGACTCGGGACATTGCACCGACCAACCCCCGCCCCGCACTGCTCGCGTTTGGTCGACACGAAAAACGGTTTAGCAAGGCTAAGGATTGGGCGCTAGCAAACATGGCAGACCTCAAAGTCATTGAGCTGGACGCTGGGCACGCGGTGAATATGGAAGACGCCGAAGGATTCAACTCAGCATGGATCGCTTTTATACGAGAGCATACGAGCTAACTTTTGGTTCACATAGTAGACACCCTCATAGAAGAGCGTGCAGAAAGGCTGCGCAATCATCCACGTGTCTGGCAATGGGTCCAACGCAACCTCTATCCAATCCTAGGCTATGACGAAGCGGTTTCCCTCATAGATTTTGTACAGAATCTCAGCGGTTTTGAGGTGTTCGAACACATCAGCCAGACGCTTAACATGAGGGTGACCGTTGATGGTGGGGACAACATTCCGAAAACGGGGCGTGCCGTGATTATGCCCAATCATCCTGCCGGAATCGCAGATGGCATCGCGGTCTTTGACGCACTCAAGGAAGTTCGACCTGACGTTGCATTCTTTGCAAATCGAGACGCAGTGCGATGTCACGAGCGGATGAATGAGATTCTCATTCCGATTGAATGGATGGAACAGCGGCGTAGTCATGCAAAAACCAAGGAGACCGTGCGCAACATGGTCCAGGCGTTCAGAGATGAGCGTCTGGTCGTCATCTTCGCCTCCGGTCGCTTGGCGCGACCAACGCCAATCGGTCTGATCGAACGGCCATGGCTTGCTTCAGGCGTGGGGCTAGCGCAGAAGTACAAATGCCCGATCGTACCAATGCACGTAACCGGCCATAACAGCGCCTTGTACTATTTATTGTGGTTTTTGAACACCGAACTGAAAGATATGACGTTGTTTCGAGAACTGCTGAACAAGACCAATCAAAAGTACCACATCCGTATTGGCGAACCGGTTTTGTCCAACGAGCACCCGGAAACCCTAACGCCTGCATTAAGGGAGTTTGTCACCAAAGAGTTAAAATACGGGCACACGGCGTTCCAAGCCATAGATAACTGAGGTCCGAGATGTCGAACGAAGTGCACAGCCAGGGTATACATCACGCCGCCTATCGCTGCATTGATGCAAAAGAAACCGTTGAGTTTTATCGCGATCTCCTCGGTATGGAATTTACAGTCGCTTTTGCCGAGAACGAAGTACCCTCGACAGGCGAACCAGATCCTTACATGCATGTCTTCTTAGATGCAGGGGGTGGCAATGTCATTGCCTTCTTTGAGCTACCTAACTCACCACAAATGGGGCGTGACGAAAACACCCCCGAGTGGGTCCAACATATGGCGTTCAAACTCGATTCACTGGCCGATCAGAAATTGATGCGCGCCCGTCTCGAAGCCGCCGGGGTCGATGTACTGGGACCAGTGAACCACGGGATATTCGATTCTATTTACTTCTTCGATCCTAACGGCCACCGCTTAGAATTCGCAGTAGATAAGGGAACCCCCGAGCAGCTAGAAGGTCTGAAAGTGATCGCTGAGGAGATGCTCGAAGAATGGTCGACAACAAAGAAGGCACCCAGACAGGCCGCGTGGCTACACGACTTGACCTGAAATCATGCTGCAGCTGGTTGCCGATTCCAATGATAGACCGTTTCCGCATCTAACATGAGTAAGCGTAGGACCTCCAAGTTTATCCAGCTGGTCGACGAGATTAGAGCCTGCACAGTTTGCGCTGCGCATTTGCCGTTAGGCCCAAGACCGGTGATACAAGTACATCCCTCCGCCCAGATTCTTATTGTTGGTCAAGCACCAGGCACCGCTGTCCACAAATCCGGTATTCCATTTGATGACCCCAGCGGAGATCGCCTCCGGTCATGGCTCGGCATCGACAAAGCCACTTTCTATGACAAACAAAAACTTGCCATCGTACCGATGGGTTTTTGTTATCCAGGTAAGGGCAAGAGTGGCGATCTGCCACCGCGTCCTGAGTGCGCTGACCTTTGGCGGGATCGGCTCCTAGCAGAACTCCCGAACATACAGCTCACGGTAGTCATCGGTCGCTACGCGCTCGACTGGCACCTCGCGCCTGACAAAAAAAGTACGCTGACGGACATCGTGCAAAGTTGGGAAAATTGGTGGCCGCGACTTATCCCGCTACCGCATCCAAGCCCTCGCAATCGCTTATGGTTAAAGAAAAACCCTTGGCTTGAGGTAGAAGTCGTGCCTCAGCTCCAGCAGCGGGTGCAAAAGATCCTAGCGGGAGACTGATTGTCACATTTGGCCCCTGCTAACTGACCGATTCAAGCAATCGTATCAACGGGGTGGCTTGCTGAGTCCATTCCATCGTAGACTCAAGCGACGCTGTAATCGGGAGTCTTATTGTGTCGCACGCTTCAGATCGGGAAACGAAGCCCTCAATTAGCACGCTGGGCAAGCTCAAAGAATCCGGTTACAAGCCCTGCAGCGTCAAAGAAGAGATCCGCAACAACCTAATTCTCAAACTCTCCCGCGCCGAGCCCCTTTTTACCGATGTGGTTGGATACGAGAATACCGTTGTTCCCCAGATCACAAATGCCATCCTCGGTTGCCAAGACATCATCTTTCTTGGCGAACGTGGCCAGGCGAAGTCTCGTATCGTTCGAGGCTTAACGTCATTGTTAGATGAGTGGTCCCCCGTCCTAGCAAACTCCGAAATCCCGGAAGACCCACTGCTGCCAATCACTATGGCAGGCAAGACCGCCGTCGCGGAACAAGGCGATGAAGCACCGATCGACTGGTTACATCGCGACGAGCGTTATGGAGAAAAGCTAGCAACGCCTGATATTACGATCGCAGACATCATCGGCGAGGTTGATCCCATAAAGGTCGCCGAGGGTCGCTACCTGTCCGATGAACTGACCCTTCACTACGGTCTCGTCCCTCGGATGAACAAAGGTATCTTCGCTATAAATGAACTGCCCGACCTGTCTGAACGCATCCAAGTTGGTCTTTTGAACCTTCTGGAAGAGCGAGACATTCAGATCCGCGGGCACAAGGTTCGTCTACCTCTGGATGTGTTCATCTTGGCAACTGCGAATCCAGAGGACTATACGAACAGAGGGCGCATAATCACCCCGCTCAAAGATCGCTACGGTGCACAGATTCGTACCCACTACCCAGAGCTCGTAGAACAAGAAATAGAGATCATCGAGCAGGAAGCTAATGTCCTTGAGCTTTCCGATTATCAACTTACCGTGCCAGAATTTATGAAGGAGATAATTGCCGAGGTGACTCACCACGCTCGCAAATCCCCGGACCTCAATCAGCGCTCTGGCGTGTCAGTACGAGCCTCAATTTCAAACTATGAAGCGATGGTGGCTAATGCCTTCCGACGCGCGCTCGTTTTGAATGAAGCAGAAGTCGTGCCACGAATATCGGATCTCGACTACATAACTGGTTCGTTCCAAGGAAAGGTTGAGTTCGAGTCGATGGAAGAAGGTCAGGAAGACAAAATTACACAACGAATCATTCACGCAGCAACCAAGGCGGTTTTTGATCGCCGCCACGAGCTCAATGATTTAGCACCCATCAGTGAAGCTTTTAATGAGGGCCTGACGATCGAGATTGGAGAAGCAGTGTACGCAGAAGACTACACAACCATTATCGAAAAGATTCCCGGGATGTCCGATCGCCTCACCACACAAACCCGAGCGTCCCGTGCATCGGAGGTTGAATTTATTCTTGAAGGACTACATCTGAACAAACTGCTCAACAAATACGCAGTCTCTGGCCGCGCCACTTACTCCGGTTAGAAGTAGATACATTATGTCATCTCGCAGAAGTCGATATTCAGCCTGGGACGGTTCTCAAGAACCAAGCTTTAACCCGGATGAAATCATGAAAGCTCTCGCCGACGACATGATCGAATACGGCGATCTCCGTTGGGCCATGCGTAACCTAATGTCGCGCGGCATGCAGATACCCCAAGGCGGATATATGCAGGGATTGCGCGACATGATCCGCGAGCTGCGTGAGCAAAAGCGCCGCCAGTTGGAGCGCTACAACCTCGATTCGATTTTCGATCAATTTCAAGAACGCCTCGATGAGATCATCGCGATGGAACGTGATCGTATTTCGGAGTGGAAAGACAAAGCCGAAGCTGCTGAGAATTTTAGCGACACGTTGCTCAAGGACATAGCAGAGCGGAACGAAGCACAGCTAAACAAACTACCGGAAGATCTACCGTCAAAGATCAAAACATTGGAAAAGTTCGAGTTCATCAATCCAGACGCACAAAAGAAGTTTCTCGAGCTCTTGAACGAACTCAAAAAAGCGATGACCAACACGTTCTTTCAAGACATCGAGAACATGGTTAACAATTTGTCCGACGGCGATGTTGAGCGAATGAAGGAAATGCTCAAAGCGCTCAACGATATGCTGGTCAAACAGATCGCAGGCGAAGATCCAGGCTTCGACGAGTTCATGGCGGAATTTGGTGACATGTTTGGCGACGACCCACCACAAAACCTCGATGACTTACTCGATCGAATGCGGCAGCAAATGGCCGCAGCACAGTCCTTGATGAATTCCATGTCGGCAGAACAACGCCAAGCCTTACAAGATATGTTTCAAGGTCGCTTTGGTGATCCTGAACTCGAAGCCGAAATGGCGAAGCTCGCCAAGGAGCTCGACTTTTTGAATCCTGACGGCAACCGCTACAACTTCAGCGGCGAAGAGTCAGTCGATTTCCAAGAGGCCATGCGCATTATGCAAGAAATGCATGAAATGGACGATCTACTCGAACAAATGCAGGGTGCTGAACGGCGCGGAGATCTGGACGGGATCGATAAGGATTTGCTCCGAGATGTTATGGGTGACGAAGACGCCGATAATCTGGAAGAGCTTGAGAAGCTCATGAAGATGCTAGAGGACGCAGGCTATGTACGATCTGATGACGAAAAGGGGTGGGAACTGACACCACGCGGTTCCCGTATGATTGGCCAAAAGGCGCTGGGCGAAATCTATGCGCGCCTTAAGCGCCAGAGTCTAGGGAATCATGCCATTCCAGAGGAAGGACGATTCGGCGAGCGCATCGAGGAAACTAAGCCGTATGAATTCGGCGACCCATTTCACCTACATATGCCCCGCACTATTCGCAATGCCGTCAATCGCAACGGTCCTGGCTCACCAGTGCAACTCAAGCCCGACGACTTCGAGATCTATCGCAGCGAGATGGTCACCTCGACGGCGACGGCAATGTTAGTCGACCTATCTTGGTCAATGGCCTTACGCGGATCTTTTCAAGCAGCGAAAAAAGTCGCGCTGGCTCTGCACAATCTCATAACGAGCCAATACCCTAAAGATAGTTTTTACATCATTGGCTTTGCAGCTCATGCCAAGGAACTGAAGGCACATGACCTGCCGTACTTACAGTGGGATGAATACGTGCTGGGCACGAATATGCAGCATGCACTGCTTCTAGCTGAACGTTTGTTGGCCAAACACCCTGGCGGAAGCAAACAGATCATCATGATTTCTGATGGAGAACCAACGGCGCATCTTGAAAACGGCGAGGCAGTTTTCGCCTACCCACCAACACCGCAAACCATTAGGGCAACCTTCAGAGCAGTTAAGCGATGTACAACAAAGGGTATTGCGATCAATACGTTTATGCTCGAGCAAAGCGAATATCTACGAGCCTTTATGCAGGAAGTCGCTCGCATCAATGGCGGCCGTGTGTTTTACACATCGCCTGACGATCTTGGTGAGTACATCTTAGTCGACTTCGTAGAGAACAAACGCAAAAAGCTCGGCAGATAACAAGCACATACCCAACTTAGCAATGGCACCTATGGAGCTTCTAACGCATCACTGATGTGGGTGAGCTCCGCGGCACTGGACAAGAACTCCGGATCAACTCGTTGCAGACTGGCTTGTTCGTATGCAAACGCTCCGGCCAATACGACCGTGTCCTCATTTGCAGATCCAATGAACGACAATCCGATCGGCAATTTGTCTACGGTCCCCATCGGTACGGTCGCGTGCGGGTAGCCCGCAACTGCTGCCATCCAACCAATGCCAACAAACGGTGGCCAGACATCCCCATTGATCGGATCCCTACGCGGGGCAGGCACACCTGAAGGCGCGACCAACAGATCGACCTCATATTCTTTAAGATACCAATCGATACCTTGTTCACGGGTCGCAGAATATGTGATCGCGCGCGCTTCCTGATAGGCCTCATCGGTGAGGGCACCTTTTGCCGCCGCAACTTCGAAGATGCTCTGATCAAATAGGTTGAGTTCACGGCTGTGGGCTCGATTGAACTGAATGAGATCAGCCAGTGACCGACTCCCCACTTCAGGAGGGGTATTGGCAAGGTACTGGTTGATGGACTGCTTAAATTCGTACGCGAGGACAACGAAGGTGAGGTCTCTAAAATTTGCAGGCATTTCGTACCGAGATTCGATCTCGACCAGTTCTGCCCCAACAGATTCAAGAACCAAAAGCGCTGCGTCAAATATCGGTTGTATCGAGGTGTCCTGTCCCACCGAGAAACGCGCGACCCCAATCCGTTTGCCTCGGAAGAACTCAGTGTCCAGACCCGCCACATAATCGGCGTCGCCGTTATCCATGGCACCCAACAGCATGGCAGCACCTACCACCGTTTTGGTCATCGGACCTGCTGTATCCTGGGTCGGCGAAATGGGTACGATCAGGTCTTGTGCAACCAACCCCACCGTTGGTTTAAAACCAACGATCCCATTGACCGTTGCGGGACAGATCACCGAGCCGTTGGTTTCTGTACCGATGGCCCCTGCGGCTAATGAAGCCGCAACCGCAGCGGCTGACCCTGAACTAGAGCCACACGGGTTACGATCCAGCATGTGTGGGTTTTTAACCTGGCCGCCCATGCCTGACCAACCGCTCATTGACGCTTGTGAACGAAAGTTCGCCCACTCACTGAGGTTTGCTTTACCAAGAATGATCGCACCTTGTTCGCGCAAGCCCGCGACCAAGGGTGCATCGCGATTGGTCACATTGTGTTCGAGTGCAAACGAACCCGCAGTAGTCGGCAACGGCTCTTTACTTTCTATGTTGTCTTTCAACAGGATCGGTACGCCGTGTAATGGACCGAGAACTTGGCTTTGCTTGCGCAATCGATCCAGCGCACGACTTTCATTGATTGCCTCTGGGTTCAGAGACAGCACGGCCCGCAAGTTTGGTCCATGCCGATCGATCGATTCGATTCGATCGAGATAGCCCTGCACCAATTCTTCTGAAGTTATCTCACCGGCATCCAACGCTGCTGTTATTTCTGGCAGAGTTTTGGCAAACCAGCCCGAGGCGCGATGGTCAGGTATCGGCTCTGGTTCTGAACAACTGCTTAGCAGCAGCACTAACAAAGCACCCAGCCCGTACGACAACTTCATTTGAGTCCCTCTTTCCAGAATTATTTAGTATGACCTCGGCAAGCCAAGCACATGTTCGCTAACAAAGTTGGCAATCATTTCCTGCGAGATCGGAGCTATCCGCATCAGTCTCGCCTCACGCCAATAGCGCTCTACGTGATACTCAGTCGCGTAGCCGAACCCGCCATGTGTTTGCATTGCTTGGTCCGCAGTTTGGAAGGCTGCATCCGCAGCTAGCCACTTAGCCATGTTTGCTTCGGCGCCACAGGGTATATCGTTGTCAATCATCCACGCCGCTTTGCGAATCATTAACTCAGCTGCATCGAGTCGCATCTTGGCTTCCGCGAGGGGAAACGCGACGCCCTGGTTCTTGCCTATCGGTCGGCCGAATACAACTCTTTCGTTGGCATAGTTGACGGCCCGCCGCAGTGCTGCACGACCAATACCTAACGCCTCAGACGCGATCAAAATCCGCTCAGCATTTAGTCCAGTCAGGATATATTTGAAGCCCTTACCCTCTTCGCCGACTCGGTCGGTGACATGAACCGGAAGATCGTCATAGACAACTTCACAAGTGGCAACCGCGTTGCGGCCAACTTTGTCGATCGCAGATATCGCGACTTCGTCGCGTTGCAACTCCGCCAACAAGAGCGTCAAACCGTCTGTGCGCTTCTCAACTTTGTCTTTCGCCGTAGTGCGCACAAGTAGGAGAACCCGCTCAGACTGGAGTGCCTTCGTGGTCCACACCTTGCGACCCTTTACAATATAGTGATCGCCCTCGCGGCGCGCTGCGGTGGTAATCGAGGAAGTATCCGTACCGGCGTCGGGCTCTGTCACGCCAAAAGCAACGTGCAGATCGCCTTTGGCGACCTGGGGTAGATATTTTTGTTTCATCTCCTCGGAACCAAATTTGACGACCGGCTCCATGCCGAAGATAGACAGATGCAGAGGCGTTGCCCCGTTCATAGCTGCACCACTGCCAGCGACTGTTTCTAACACTAAACTCGCCTCCGTGATGCCACGACCGCTGCCGCCATAGGCTTCAGGAATCGCAATGCCTAGCCACCCGGCTTCCGCCATGGCGTTGTAAAAGTCCCATGGAAATTCATGTGCACTGTCTTTGGCCGACCAATATTCGTCCGTGAAGTCCGAACACAGTTTGGCTACAGAATCCTTAATGAGTTCCTGCTCATCCGTCAGTTCAAAATCCATCTGTGCTTACTCCCATAATCTTGCTTTGGCTTTTTATAAGGAGGCATTGTAAGTTGTCCGTTTTAGGGAGGACATAGACAATGTCGGGGAAATTCTTCGAAGATCTCAACGTCGGGGATAGTTTCGCACATCAGCCGAGCCGTACGGTGACTGAAACCGACAACCTGTTGTTTAGCACCTTGACCCATAATCCTCAGCCGTTACACATCGATCGTGAATTCGCAGAACAATCGATCCACGGCCAAATTCTAGTCAACAGCATCTTCACGCTTGGCCTAGCCGTTGGTTTGTCAGTTTCTGATACGACCTTGGGAACGACGCTAGGCAACCTCGGCTTTGACAAAACAACTTTCCCCAACCCGGTGTTCATAGGCGACACTCTGACCGCGGTGAGTCATGTCAAAGACAAGCGAGAAAGTAAGTCCAAACAAGATCGTGGCATTGTGACATTTGAGCACACGCTCACCAATCAACGCGGCGAGATAGTCTGTTCATGTATTCGCGGAGCTATGATGTCGCGAAGAGGAAGTTGAAATGAGGATGTTGAGAAGGGATGAAGGGGAAAGAACAATGAGAAGAGGAAACTCCGTATGAGCGCGGATCGATTACGCCGGTCTTGCCACTTCGTCCCAGGGGCGAACGAAAAAATGCTGCAAAAGTCGATCGCAACGAATGCTGACTGTCTAATCCTGGATCTTGAGGATGCGGTAACACCGGATCGAAAAGATGAAGCCCGGGAAGTCGTTTCTGACTGGTTGGGTACTGTGGACTTCGAAGGCAAGGAGCGCACCGTGCGCATGAATCCTCTGGATACGCCTTGGGGCTTAAAAGATATCGAAGTCACGATGCGCAAACCCCCCGATTGTTACGTCGTGCCAAAGATTTCAACGTTGGGCGAACTCAACATCATCAGCGATGAGATTACTCGATGGGAAACCGAATACGGACACCCGCCGAAAAGTGTCGACCTGATTCTAATTTGTACTGAGACACCTCTTTCTGCTCTAAATGTGCAGACGTTTCCTGAGTGCGATCGGGTTGTCGCTTTGTCCTGGGGGGCAGAGGACATGTCTGCGGCGCTAGGCGCACCCCGTAACCGGCGTCCCGATGGGTCCTACCTTGATCTCTACAAACATTGCCGCAACATCACCCTTTTAAGCGCCGCTGCAGGTGGCGTGCAACCGGTCGATACTGTATTCGTTGATTTCAAAGATGATGAGGGCTTGATCGAAGATTGCCAGGAAGCCGCTTGGATGGGCTATACCGGCAAGATAACGATCCATCCCAATCAGATCGACATCGTCAACGAACATTTTTCACCAAGCGCTGCTGAAGTTGATGAGGCTGAGCGCCTGGTCGAGGCATTTGCAGCAGCACAGGCTCAAGGTCTAATGGCAATCAGTTTTGAAGGCAAGATGGTCGATGTGCCGCATCTAACTCGCGCCCAGAAATTGCTTGAGCGTGCAGCGAAAATCAAACGCCAACTCAGTTAATCGACGCAGCTGACTCTAACTGGAAGAAAATCATGACTGAACTTAATTTAGAAACCGACCGAATGCAGGCACGAATAGAGGACGGCATCGGCTGGATGACCTTCAACAACCCAGCACGCCACAATGCCTTATCCCTCGAAATGTGGCAGGGCATCGGCGATATCCTCGAACACTTCAGTGACAACCAGGACGTCCGCGTTGTTGTTATGCGCGGCGCGGGCGGTAACGCCTTTGTCTCAGGCGCGGATATTTCGGAGTTCGATCAGAAAAGGGCTAATGCAGAACAACGACGTACTTACGGCGAGGTGGCTGGCCGAGCAAGCCGATGGTTGGCAAAGATCGAGAAGCCGCTCATTGGTTTGATCGAAGGCTATTGTATAGGTGGAGGTTTGGCGACTGCGCTCGCTGCTGACATTAGGTTCGCGACCCCGGATTCAAAATTTGGCATTCCGGCTGCAAAGTTGGGACTTGGTTATGAATACGATGGTTTGGCGAAGCTTGCCCGCGTAGTCGGTCCCAGCCGCGCACGTGACATTATGTTCAGTGCGCGATTCATGGATGCCGATGAGGCCAAAGAAATGGGATTGTTGAACTTCATCGAATCACGCGGTGACATTGAGCCCAAGTGCATCGCCTACGCCAAGCGTATTGCAGGTAATGCGCCCTTAACCGTGCAAGCAGCCAAAGCAGCGGTCAACGCCTTCGAGCGGGGTGGCCGTGAGGATGAGTTGGAGCGTGTGAAAGAAATGGTCGATGTCTGTTTTGACAGCGATGACTATAAGGAAGGGCGGCGAGCCTTTGGTGAAAAGCGAACCCCACGGTTTAACGGTAGTTAACCTATCAGATTGCGCCGCCGAAACTGCGACACTACCCTCGGCGGCGTAGGAGTTCGATGCCACCTTCCTCAACTAAATAGCTTGTATAAGCCTGGGAATCCAGCCTTTGATCGCCTACGTTGGCGGCACGAACTTGGTTGAAGACAACCTGGCGAGATTTTTCTGGCTGACAGTTAGAAAGCTGACCGACCATCGATTCGGCATCGACCTCGGCATCAAACTCACACGAGTATGGACCGACATCGACACCTTCGCGCGTTGAGATAAACCAACCGCTGGCATTTTTAAAGATACGCGAGCAGCGGTACCAAGTGCGGTGTTTTTCACCCTGACGAACGACACCAAAGTCTTGAATCTTCTTTTGCATTGGGGGGTCCTACATCATCCAAGTTGATGGGAGGAGGATGCCAAGCGCAAAGAGAGATGTCTGTGTGCGGGATGTTCTCAGTTGTAAGTCAGATTTAAATCCGACCCTAGTTCAGGCGTTCCAGAAGAGTTTGAGCTTCCGAGCGGCCTTCAAAGTCACCATCATTCGCCAGAGCTCTTTGTAAAGCCTCCCGAGCCCCTTGCTGGTTCCCGGTCCTCTCGAATGCGACCGCTAGGTGGTATTGGATTGCCGGGTCCTGGGGCTTATTTCGTGCACTAGACCGTAGTAACTGCAAACCTTCTTGCTCGGAACCTTTTTGCACAAGAATCCAACCCAGTGTGTCTGCAATGTCAGCGTTGTTTGGTAGGACCGCGTAAGCCCGACGCGCTACGTCCTCGGCACGCTCGTCGCCTTCCGCCATATAAATCCAAGCTAGGTTGTTCAGTAGCACCGGGTCATCAGATGGCATAAGGGCTTCGTACTCAGCCTTGGCTTTGGCAAGCTCACCATGCTGGACGCCAACATTGGCCAGTGCCATGCGTACTCCGGTATCACCAGGATTCTCAGTTAACCAATTTTGCAAAATTGATTCAGCATCCTGATTACGTCCCTGGGACGAAAGCAACAATGCATAGCGAGTCGTGCCCACCCGCGAGCCACCTTCTGCAAGATTCGCAAAGTGCGCCAACGCTTCATCCCGATCGCCTGACGCGAGCAAGACCTCACCTTTCAGCAGTGCAATCTGTTCTGCGTTACCGCCTCCTGCCCCTTCCAACGCAGCGAGCTGTGCCGCTGCTCCTGATGCGTTTCCTTCTTGAAGCTCAAGTCTAATGAGATCAGCACGCACGCTTGCTGGCGCCTGGCCTAGCTCGATCACGGTCTCCAAGTTTTTTCGAGCTAAAGTGAGCTCGCCAGTGCGCAACTGCAAATTACCAACAGCTGCTAGCAATTGTGGGTTATTACCAAAACCAGCGAGTTGCGATTGTAGTTTGGCGACCGCTGATTGGGCGCCACTACTGTCACCAGAGGCGAGATCCACCTCAGCCTTGAGCAGTAACGCGTCTGGTAAATCTGGCGCCAGAGAAATCAAGTCTCGGGCAGCTCGTTCCGCATCGTCTACTCGCCGCGTTGCCAGCAAGAGCCGCGCTTGGCCAATACGGGCGCGCACAGATTCAGGGAACTGGCCAACAGTCGCTTCAAGCTGATCCAAAGCGCGGTCCACCTCACCACGACGCACTAGAAAATCTGCCAGGCCCAGCTGAGCCGCTTCATTTTCTGCATCAGCCGTTAACACTTGTGCGAGCACAGCTTCAGCACCGGCAAAATCCTCAGCTTGTTCCAACACCCGAACTAAGTTACTTGCTGCTGGGTAATAGGTAGCGTCTTTCACCAGCGCTTCGCGAAAACTCGCCGTTGCCGCATCGGTACTACCTTGGGCAAGTTCCGCGGCTCCGCGCAAGTTGTAGCCGATGGGGTTATCTGGGCTCTTCGCGATAATTCGTGCAACTGCTTCTTGAGCCGCCGCAAAGTTGCCTTTACGCGCTTCGACCATGACCAATATATAGTCACTTTGAAATTGATCGCCATCTAGCTCCACGGCAGCAGCAAGCTCGGATTTAGCCGCCTCTTCATCGCCGGATGACAACAGACTAAGCGCCAGCTGATTTCTAAAGGGCGCCATATCAGGAGCAAGCTCCACGGCCTTCTGAAAAGCATCTGTGGCAGCTCCCATGTCACCTTCGCGTAGCGCCGCGCTGCCGAGTAATGCCCACACTTGTGGATCTGCGTGCCGTCCTTCTAGGGGCTTAAGAAGCTCGACCACTTCGTCGGACTTGCCGTCCTCGGCGTAAATAGTCGCCAGAAGCTTACGCACCGATAAATTCTCGCCATCACGTGCCAGATAGCGTCTCAGGTTGTCTGCAGCTTGATTAAATTGACCTTGCTGAGACTTTACGACCCCCATGAGATAGAGCGTAGGCAAGTGGTCAGAGGCGTACTGTTGTACAACTCGCAGCGCCGCCTCGGCACCATCGATATCGCCTTGGCGAAATTTGATAAGTCCATTCAGATACTGTGCCGGGGGATATTCAGGCGCACGAGCAACCAATGGTTCCATTAGCGCTGCAGCTCCCAGCAAATCTTCCAACACCAACATTGCCCTGATCGCACCCATCGTGCCCGTAACATCACCACCCGGGAGGGAAGCCGCCGTCTCAAAACTTGACTTAGCTGCCTCGCCCGCGCCTCTCATCAGCTCGACCTCAGCTTTGTAAAGCCATGCGTTGGTGAGTCGTGGCGCCTTGGTCACGGACTGATCCAGATAACTCTGAGCCCGTTCCAGATCGTTTTCTACCTGCGCAAGCTTAGCCGCGCTCACTAACCCATCAGCAAGGTGCAAACCTTGTTCGACCAGTGGCTTGGCTTTCTCAAAATCACCGGCGAAGATGTAGGCATCCGCCAATGCAACCGCGAAGGGCGGACTCAATGATGATGCCTCTTCCAGTTCACCAACAACTTCAGAGTAACGTCCCATGGCGAGTTTGGTTTTCAAAATGTGCAGACGAGTCGTCTCATCATCCAAACCCAAATCCAAGGCACGCTCGAGCTCTTTAAGTGCTGACGGCATATCGCCGAGCATGAAGTGCATCTGCCCTAAGAGCGATCTGGCAGCGGCATACTGCGGATTTTTTTGCACAGCGTTCTTAAGTTCGATTACTGCCACGCGTTCTTCGGCGTTAGCTATGTTTAGCTCCGCATCCGCAAAGTGTTGTTCGGCCGTCTTAGAATCACATGCGCTTGCCACCAATAACAATGTAACCAACACAATTCCGCGTATAGAAGTCTGATTCAAACCAAATTGTCCTTTTCTAGCCTAGCCAGATGCAAATTTGTCAGAGAGATAATAGTAGAAAGCACTACAAATTGGGGGCTCTTCTCCCCCAATTTTGTAGCGAGAATGTGTCTTATTGTGCGGTCAATGTCACTTCGTTTGACAGTCCGCTCTCATCACCTTCGGCGTCCGTTACGGTCATTGCGATATAGTAGGTACCGACAGGTAGGGACAATGTGTGCGAAGACACAGCGCCCTCCACTTGCGCAACCGAGTCATATTGTCCGGAGCTCGTACCATAGTGGATGCGATAGCTCGTGAGCGCAGAAACCGGGGTGCCGTCTACATTTTCTGTTGGCGCCTGCCAACTAACCGTGAGACTTCCTATTGGCGCAACGCTAACCATCGCGACCGAAGATCCATCGCCATTAGAACATGTCAGTGTGTAGGTGACCGGTCCAGTGACGGAACCAGTCGCCTGTTGACCACTAAGCGCTTGGTTGCCATTCCAACCACCACTCGCTTGACACGAACTCGCGCCTGTTGACGACCATGATATCGTGACCGAGGCCCCCATGGCAGGATTTGCGTTGCTCACGGACAACTGAACGGTCGGCAGATTATCCGATCCGCCACCACTACCAGAGTCACCTGAATCGCCACCGGAACCACCAGAGTTGTCGTCGGATCCTTCATCGTTACCATTGGACCCACCTGAGTCGCCTCCCGTGCCGCCTGAATCACCGTTGGATCCACCACCGTTGCCGCCAGCGTCACCAATCTCATCGATCTCAGTTTCATCCAGGACTGCAACTCTATCTGGTAGGCCTTGTAGCGTGCTCTGTGTTGAACTATCCAGTTCCGCTTCCACTCTGTCGCTCACGTTGGTCGGATTGGCACTTTCCAAAGTTGCGCGCAGTGTATCGAGCTCACCATCAGGAAGCACATCTGCCAAAGCATCGATCGCCTGAATTGCCCCGTCTATCGAAGCCTGCGTAACCGGCACAGTATTAACATCTGCTCCGGTCTCCTCTGGCATGATCGTGCGGATCGAGTTATTCATCGCTTCTGTTGCATCTACACCGTCAACTTCCAAGGCTCCGGCGATAACCTCTAGCCGGATCGCGATTTCAGCAGACTTCGCCACTGCAAATATTCTAGGTTCGTCTTGACCAGTACTGCCTACAACCGAGCCATCAAGGGCTCCGTCAGCGATGTCACAAGCTAGCACATCGACAATGAGATCTAGAGGAATCGCACCACCGAAAGCGGCGCCTGTACGTCGTACCAGCTCACCTAAAGATTCATTCGCAAGTACTGCCGTTTCGACATTATTGCCATCAATAGTTTGCGTCATGGGATCGCCCAACTGCACAGTATCAAGGCCAATGTTGAGCTCGCGGGTTATGTCATCCCAGGAATCATTCAACCCATTGACGGTCGGTGTCCCCCGGCACTCTGCTGCCTTGACGGCAAAACTGGTGAGCGGCGAGACATTTACTGTCTGTAAACCAGTGGCGTTAACCATGGCAACCAACTCAAAATCAGCTGCTCGGTTTGTCACCAGATCAGTGCCGCCGGTCACGTGTACCGTGACTGGCAGGGCTGCATTGGTTGGTATGTCTATTGCGTACGCAGCTTGATCATCACTCGTGCCGGTAGCGACGACTTCACCGTTCGCATCACGAACTTCGATGTCGGCACCAACGATGGGGCCATCGCCAATGCTACCGCTTACGCTGTAAGTGCTCCCCAGCACTTCATCTGAAGAACCCCGTTCACTGCCGCTTGAACAAGCACCAATTAGAACCAGGGTAAGTAAAAGGCCCGCGCCTTTGATCGTTTGCTTTAGTCTCTCTCTGCTATCTCTGCCCATTGCCAAAATCTCTCCTTCCCCCGACGGGGTTACTACTGCCATGGCATGCTTCGGGTTCGAGCTAACATCTTAGAGACGCTAAAAAGGGCTACCTGTGACCCACTTAACGCGAAATTCACGAACTTGTAATTTTGTGAATCAATCGAGGTTTTCGCTGTGCGGTAGCGCAAACCGGACATGCACAATCACGCAATCTAGATCTGTTAAAATGAGGTTTTGCATCAGGTCAACCCATGAGTCATCCGGTCACAGCTTGCGTCCTCATCATCGGCAACGAGATCCTCTCGGGGCGCACTAAAGACGTGAATCTCAATCATCTGGCGGTCACACTCGGGGGGTGGGGCGTGCGGATCACGGAAGCACGCGTTATTCCCGACATCGAAGAAGTGATCGTGAACGCCGTAAACGAAACCCGCCAACAGTTTGATTACGTCTTCACAACTGGCGGTATCGGACCAACGCACGACGACATTACGGCACAATGCATCGCAACCGCTTTCGGAGTGCAACTTGTGCAAAGCGAAGCTATCGCCGAGCGAATCAGACAGCGTCCCGCACCGGACGATGTCATGGCGAACCGGTTGCTGATGGCTCGTGTTCCTGAGGGCGCTGAATTGATTGATAACCCCACGGGTGGACCCCAGGGTTTTGCCATAGAGAACGTCTATGTCATGGCGGGGATACCAATGGTCATGCAAGCGATGCTCTCTTCGCTTGACGGCAAATTAAAAACCGGACCTATTGTCAAATCACGGTCGATCCGGGCCTTTCTCGGTGAAAGCCAAATCGCAGGACCACTCGGCGCGATACAGAACCAACACCCTGACCTCGACATCGGCAGCTATCCATTTTACCGGGATGATCGCTATGGCACCGTGCTCGTTGTTCGGGGGACAGAGGATGCGGACATTGAAAAAGCCGCTGGCGCGATCATGGACGCGGTCGTCGCCCGTGGGGAGACGCCCGAGGATTTGGGTAGTAATGCTTAGATCTATCTTCATGAACCGTGCATGCGCTTTTTTGATCGCCACACAGCTTGGTTTAGCGCAGGTCGTTGTTGCGGCAGATTACAGTGCTGTTGCCACACACCAACCGACAGGTAAGACCTATCGCGTCGAACAACAAAGCAACCGGGTCGCTGCTAGTGCCCAAGCCACGCAAGCGTGTCGAGCAGCTCACTCGCAAGACCCACAGAGCTGTGCTCTCACTGAACTCGCAGACACACCCGTCATCACCGCGGTTGATATCAAAGCCCGCGTCTCCACCGATCCGCATCCACTTTACCTTTGGCGTTTCGAGGCCAACGGCTCCACCGTCTATCTGGCCGGTTCCATCCACATTTTGAAACCAGGGTTTTACCCGCTGCCCCGCCAATTTGAGCATGCATTTGCTCAGTCTGACTATCTGGCCTTAGAAGTCGATACGACACAAACATCGCCAAGCACAATGCAAGCCCTCTCCTTGAAGTATGCGCAATTGCCAGCAGCCACAAAGCTGAGCAGCGTATTGCCCGCCACCACATACACTCAACTTGCAAACATTCTCCGCGAATATGGTGTCGACCTGCAGTTCTTTGAGCAGCTAAAACCGAACTTTGTCACCCAGCAACTCGCAGTCCTCGCGCTACTGAGTGTTGGCTACGAACCAGAGTCAGGTCTAGAAAGCCATTTCCGAAGAAAAAGGGGGTCGCGGCCAGTTCTACAATTGGAAACTGTAGAATTCCAACTCGACTTGTTGTTCGACGTTGCCCTCGAAACCCAGGTGCAAATGACTGAGGCTATGCTCACGCAGATGCCGAACTTCGAAAGCGTCACTGCGGATTTGATCACTGCCTGGCTAGCAGGCGACGATGCAAGTTTCGCTGCGGCAACCGAGGCACAAAGCGGTGACACGCCAGAGCTCATGGCCTTCAGTGAAGCGTTGATTGAGGCAAGAAACCACGGCATGGCAGATGCAGTCACCGGTTACCTGCAACGACCCGGCACGTACTTTGTGTTAATCGGGTCAGCACATCTTATCGGCGACGAGGGAGTGCCTAAGCTTTTGGAGAAAGCCGGTTATAAGAGCATTCGCTACCAATCAAATTCTTCGCTATAAATATTAAGACCAAACCTGGCATGTCATCTTTTAAACCGCCATTGGGGCTCAGCAACCCGCATCTGCAAACCATGTGTTCAAGTGCGGTCCGCAAGTTGGTTTTGCGTAAAAGTCTCGCCCCTTTTCTGTTAACAAGTCGGTCAGCGACTTTCGAGGTTTTTGGACAAAAACTCTCCGCTGCCATCCACCGCCAAGAAGACCCCGAGGCACCAATGATCGCGATAGTGCCTGGTTGGCTCGGCAGCGCCGAGTCTTCCTATGCATTGGGATTTGCTCACGCACTGTGGAACACCGGTTACTCAATCGCGCGTTTGACGCTCCGAGATCATGGCGAAACCGCTGAACTCAACGAAACCATGTTCAACTCGTCCTTAACAGACGAGGTTGTGCAGTTTGTCCAGGCGAGCCTTGATGGCGCAAAAACTAGAGGCGTACTGGGCTTCTCTCTCGGTGGGAACTTCGCACTACGAGTCGCCCGTGCAGAACCTGACCTAACTGCATTAGCCATCTGCCCCGCCATCGAACCGCGCGACACCATGTTCCGAATAGATCGAAACTTCATCTACCAACGCTACTTCTTGAACAAATGGCGAGAGATCTGGCGGGCCAAGGCCAACGTATATCCACACCTGTATCGCTACAGTGACATCGCCCATCTCAATTCCATTCAGACTTTGACCGAACACTTCGTACAAAAACAAACCGTCTACGAAGATGTTGCCAGCTATTTCGCCTCCTACGATCTCTCTGGCGATGCCTTGGCAGGCGTCGATGCCAAAATCCTGGCCGCCGCTGACGATCCAATCATCCCTTTCAGTGACTTCGCAAACCTGCCAGACTCTTTGGACATCGACGTCACCCAGCAAGGCGGACATGGGGCATATCTCAAAAATTGGCAGATGGACAGTTGGTTAGATGACTATGTCGTCAAGCACTTCCAGCAACACCTCCCGATCTAGTTGGACCTGATGAACGCGGTACCTATCCCGCGTCGGACAAAACTGTTTTTCGGTCTTGGCGCCACCGCAGAAAGTGTTTTTCTTTACACTTTCGGGTTTTTGGCGATGCTTTATTACAACCAGGTGCTCGGACTCCCTGCAACGCTGGCCGGACTCGGTCCAACCTTGGCATTGGTGTTCGATGCGGTTACAGACCCGTTGATCGGATCTTGGTCCGACCGGTTCAGATCTAAGAAATGGGGGCGCCGTCACCCGTTTATGCTCGCAGCCCCTATCCCCGTCACCCTCAGTTTTTTAGCGATTTTCAACCCACCCGAAGGTCTTTCACAAACAGAGCTCTTTATCTGGCTCATCCTATTTTCGATTCTCATGCGATCATGCATGACCCTCTATTTCGTACCCCACCTGGCCTTGGGGGGAGAGATGAGTCGTGACTACCATGAACGTAGCTCGATCATGTCTTACAACAACCTCGGTGGTTACATTGGTGCTGCCGGTGCGCATTGGCTCAGTCTTACTTTCATTTTCATCGCGACTGCTGAATACGCTAACGGCTTATTAAATCCGGATGCCTATCCAAGGTTCTCTTGGTGGGCAGCAAGTATCGTCTTCATATCTCTATACCTTTGCGCTTGGGGGACTCGGGATCGCATCCCCCACCTCGCTCAACCTACTGACGATCAACCAGGTTTCAGCCTGCCCAACCTATACAGCGATCTAGCCGCCGTCCTTAAGAACCGTAATTATCTCTTCCTACTCTTGGGATTGCTGCTCGTCAGTATCACGGTCGGTATGCGGGCAGCATTTAATCAGTACATGAACATCTTCTACTGGGAACTGCTACCGAGTGAAATCCGTTGGTTCGTGCTTGGCAGCGCTACCGGATACATCGCTGGCTTTTTCTTCGCCTACAAACTGCATCGGCGCTTCGACAAACGGGCAACTATGCTCGTTGCTGTAACTTGCTATGCGTTCTTCGACGCAATGCCGGTGATCCTGAGAATTCTGGGGTTCTTCCCAGAAAACGGAACAGACGCATTGTTCCCCTCAATTTTAGTGTTTCACGCGTTCGGGGCCGCTGCCATTAGCATCCTCAACATAACCGTCATGTCAGCACTGGCAGACGTCGCAGATGAGAACGAACTACGTCATGGTATGCGACAGGAAGGCATACTTTATTCAGCGCGCTCGTTCTTCTCTAAGGCGGACCGTGCCTTGGGTACATTTCTTGCCGGAGTCACCTTGGACTTGATCATGTTCCCGGCAAACGCAAAACCTGGCGAAGTTGAAGCTGATGTGGTCTTCATGCTCGGAGTGATGGATTCACCGGTGACAATCGTTCCGGCATTGATCGCGGCGATGTTCTATGCCGGGTATAGACTCAACAAAGTTTCACATGCGGAGTTGCGCGCCAAACTTGATGCGCGCGCATCACAATCTGAAAGCAACGCCTAAATCCAGAGTCTGGCTAGACTTGGAACCTAAGGCTTAGGCAAAAAGTCCCCAGCCCGCAACAGACTCGACGGAATCGACTTGTCCAACACACCCTCCAACCACTGCGCGCTATCGATCAAGTTTTCCAGGCCAACTCCGTGCTCGATACCACTGCGATTCAACATGTACACCAAATCTTCGGTAGCGATGTTACCGGTTGCATTCGGTGCAAAAGGACAACCTCCGATCCCACCAATACTGGCGTCGAGAGTTTGTACACCGGCTTTGACAGCCGCATAAGCATTGCCGATGCCAGTGTTTCGAGTGTCGTGAAAGTGCGCGCGCAACGGGATGTCGCCAACAATATCTTTGAGTGCTGTGAAGGTTTCTTCAACCTGCTGTGGCACACCAACACCAATCGTATCGGCCAAGGCTATCTCCACTGGCTCCTCGACCACTAATTCTGTCACCATATGGACCAAGCGTTCGAGGGGGACATCTCCTTCGAAAGGACAGCCAAAAGCAACCGCGATCGTCACCTGCACCGGAAATGCTGAGTCACGACCTTGACGCAATATGTCTTTGGCCATCGCAAGACCGGCATCGATGTCCATGCCTTGGTTGCGTTCACCAAAAGTATCACTTGCAGCTATTACCAGACCGGCTTCGTTAAGACGTTCCGTGGCGCGGAGACGATCGTAGCCGCGTTGGTTAAGCACAAGTCCTGTGTAACGCACATCGCCACGCTGCGGTAACCCAGCGCAAACCGCTTCAGCATCGGCCATCTGTGGCACAACTTTGGGATTAACAAAGCTCGTCACTTCTATCCGCTTGCAACCGGCAACAAGCGCTCGATCAATGAGCTTTAGCTTGTCCTCAGTGCTTACGAGCGCATCCTCATTCTGCAGCCCGTCTCTCGGGCTGACCTCCATGATGGTCACACTGGTCACTTAAAAGCCTTCTCGCAAGGATACCGTCTTGTTGAAGCAGTTTGGGTTTTCAGAGTCTTTACAAAAATACCCTTGTCGCTCGAACTGATAATGCGTGTCTTCATGTGCCACGATCGCCGGCTCAACAAAGCCGTCCTTGATCGTCACGGATGCCGGGTTCAAATCGTCTAAGAAACTGTCTGCTGTCGGGTCCGGAACCCGAAACAATCGCTCGTATTCATGGATTTTGACTGCAACGGCCTGCTCTGCGGATACCCAGTGCACCACCCCATTCGGCTTCAGACCGCTCGTATCCTCACCGCTTCGCGATTCAGGGAAGTAGCTACATTTAAGTTCGACAACTTCATCGCCATCCACAACAACCTCGTCGCACCGAATTATGAACCCATAACGTAGTCGTACCATCTCGTTCGGCGCCAACCGCTTCCACTTCTTAGGCGGATCGAGGGCAAAGTCAGATTTTTCAATATACAACGTGCCCGAGAACGGCAACGTTCGGCGCCCCAACTCTTCATTCTGCGCATGCCAGGGTCCTTCCAAATCCAAGACACCATCAGTCCAATTGGTCAATGTGACTTTCAGCGGCTCTAATACACCCATGCCACGTCTAGCGCTTTTCTCAAGGTCATTGCGGACACAAAAGTCGAGTAGATTCATTTCAACGCGATTCTCTTGCTTAGTAACGCCAATGCGAGCACAAAAGTCACGTATTGCGGCGGGTGTTACTCCGCGACGACGCAAACCGGCAATCGTCGGCATACGCGGATCGTCCCAACCGGACACAAAGCCTTCTTCGACCAATCGCGCGAGCAACCTTTTACTCATGACTGTGTACTCGAGGCCGAGTCGCGAGAACTCAATTTGTGGCGGATGGTAGTTAACGTTGGCGTTTTCGATCACCCAATCGTAGAGCGGGCGATGATCTTCAAATTCCAACGTGCACAGCGAGTGCGATATGCCCTCTAATGCATCGCAGATGCAGTGCGTGAAATCATACATCGGATAAACACACCACTCGTCACCGGTACGTTGGTGACTAACGTGGCGGATGCGATACAACACCGGGTCGCGCATATTGATGTTCGCACTCGACATATCAATTTTCGCCCGCACCACATGCTCACCGTCGGCAAATTCTCCGGCGCGCATGCGCATGAAAAGATCCAAATTTTCGGCGACGGTTCGATCTCGGTACGGGCTATTTTGACCAGGTTCCGTGAGCGTGCCCCGTTGCTCTCTGATCTCCTCCCCGCTCAGGCTGCAGACATAAGCCTTACCGTCCTTGATGAGATTGGTTGCAAACTGATAAAGCTCGTTAAAATAATCAGAGGCATGGGTGAGGTGCGCCCACTCAAAACCGAGCCAATGCACATCTCTCTGAATGGATTGCACGAAAAGCTCGTCTTCCTTAGCCGGATTCGTATCGTCAAAGCGCAGGTAGGTCTTACCCCCATTCTCCGCAGCTACCCCAAAGTTCAGACATATGCTTTTCGCATGCCCAATATGGAGATAACCGTTAGGCTCAGGCGGAAAACGAGTAACGACACCGGCAGGTAAATCCCCCGACTTGATATCTTCATCGATTCTGCTGCGGATAAAGTCTCTTGATTCCTGGTCCATAAATTGACAACTAGGCACAATTTCAAGCGGGATGCGCATCTTGCACTACACTTGAGGTATGGAAAACCCCAATGAAGACAATCAGGCCCCCAACCCTTCTGGTTCAAACCCAGATGAGCCGCTGTTGATTGACGAGGTCAACCAACCAGATGACGGCGATTCCTTAGAGGATTGGATTAATCGTGCCAAGCGCGCGCACGAGCTCGTTGATGCTGTAGATCTGAAAAAAGTCACAGAGCACGACGAGATCGAAATCGCTAAAGTCGCGACGGTCGGCTCAGCACTACAAGACCTAGAACAGGGTCAAGATGTCGGTCACGTCGAAGGCGTTGACGAAGTCGTGCCCGAGATGGATGAAAGCATGCTACGACGGGCAGGGCTTATCGAAGCACTTAGTGAAGCTGGATTCGCTGACCGCATCAGCCGCGTACTAAGCGTTCATGGCGATGCAATGGACCTGCGACCCCTGGACCTCATTCCGCACAGCGAAGGACTCCCTGAATACGATCTATGTGTTGCCCCTGAGCAAGTTTCGTTGTCCGGACACTTCGGTCTTTTCGTCTCTCGTTCTGGAGTTTTCGCTGCGAGCATTGCCGACCCACCCAGCAAACACCATTGGCGCATAGCCAAAAGTCGCCCGTATGACAACAATCAGGAACTCATGGAGAACCTGGCCGTATTCGGGCAATCCGGCTTCGAATAGAGGCGTCTTTCAATCTCGAATAGCTCAATCCACCTGTTAAGATGCTTGGCTTACGGAAGCAGTAGCAGGTTGGAAGATCGTTCGCTCACAAATCAATCGCGTCCTAGTCCTGGCCGTCGGCCTCGTGCTCATTACGGGTCTCTGGTTTTGGAATGACCAAAAGTCATCAGTCTATCAACGCATAGCGGCAGGTATGGCAGGTGAAAACTGGTTCCGCATAGAACTAGAAAATCGCCATGTCGGCTATATGTACAATCAAACGAAGCAGGGACGAGATGGCAGCTGGACGTTCAGTTCTACCACACACTTTTTGTTGCAAAACAATTCTCCAAACACAATCAACAAGAAGCTCACGTTTGGCGCCTTTCCCCCTTACCCTCTAGAACAAGTCTTCTTTCAAGGCGCCAGCGGCGACACAACCGAAGTTAACCCGACTGAGAACGGCTATATCGCAACCGTGCGAAGAGGTACTCAGGTCAGTGAAGTCCCGCTTGATTGGTCCTTTACAATGGCCGACTTTCTAGCCTTTGAAGCGTGGCTAAGCGACGACCAACCAATTGCGGCGGCGAGCTTCTCTGTGCGCGACCCAGACTTCGAAAAACTACGAATCGCACAAAGGAGCTATCGCGTTCTCAACAAGAACGATCAGGGTTATCTGATAGAGACAAATTCAATGCTCGCACCCACCGTTACCCAACTAGATCAAGATTTTCGCCCCTTAAGTCTCACGATGTCAGGCGTGTTCCAGATCAAGCGGGTACCAGAAGTTGAAGCCGTCGCAATCCAAGAGATGCAGAGCAAAACCAGTTATCTCTTTCCGGTCGATCAACGACTAAGCGATCACACCCGCATAAACGCGCTCCGTTTGAAGACGCACAATGCGAACAACGTCCTGCCAGATGTCCTGGCTTTATCGCGTGGCAGCGCGAGTGCTCCTGCAGATCCAGGTTTACACATCGGTGAAGAACTCAACTACCCTGTTAGCGCGCGTAGAATACAAGTCTTATTACAACAGGCGGTCGCCAAGTCTGGCGCGGGATCATCAGATCTCGGGTCACTTGCTCACCGCCTCGTCGAACTCGTGCATCAAAAACTACAATATTCAGAGAACAACCCGGCAGGTGGCGTCTTAGAGGCACTCAGTCGAGGGTTCGGCGAATGTACAGATTTCGCTGATCTGCTCACGACCCTTGCGCGTGCCGGTCGCATTCCCGCACGGACCGTTTTTGGCCTGGCCTATAGAGATGGTCCCAAACCTGTATTCATGTATCACGCATGGAACGAGCTGTACGTCGATGGAAACTGGATCGCTGTAGACCCGACCTGGAATCAAACAGAGATCGATGCGACACATATTCCGCTATCGGATCAACAATCAGCTGCGATGATGCTCGCCCACGCCCGGAAACCCATTCGCTTTGAAGTGATCGACGCAAGCTATCTATAAAATCGGCAACTCATAGATATAAAGAGGGGGATGCGGATCGAAGTAGTTATGGTCGACTGAAACGTAAACCAAGCCCTCATCGACAGCCACGTCTGACGCCTCAATTGGATCAAGAGCAAACACGCCGTAAACACCAAAATTCGCGATCGCGCCTAACTCCGCACCAGCTGCGGGTCTCGCGACTACAAGAGAAGCGTAGTTTTCTGTGACCAGGTAAAAATTCTCATCATCACAATCCAAGCCCGAGAAGAGTAGCGCATCCAGATCATGATCTGGTTTTAAGTAACCACTCAGATCAAGGTCATAGGTCTTACCTAACGAAACCTCGATAATTTGCGCAGTTTCTAACGATCCCCAAACACCACGACTGTTTTGGCATAATCCCGTCAATTCCTGGGAGGCAACGGACGCCGAAACATCGTCGAGTCTTGTTAACTTGTTCTCAGTGAGTGACCAATGACCAATCGTATCTAGTTCACCCCCGGCGAGGAAGGATCTGCCATCCCGGACCAAACCCTCGACACTCCCTTGTCGAAACAACAATGGTCCGCCAAGTAGGTCAAACTTCTGTAGGAGTTCGCCCGCAGCTGAAATCGAGAACAGTTCACTTTGGTCAGTGCCAAGCCATAGTTCGCCGCTCCCAATCGACAAGCTTGAAATTTGTTCAATTTCCGCTGGCACCAGCAGACGTCTAAGAGGTTGCAAGGATCTATCGAGTCGAAGTGGACCCTGCTCAGCGTCGGTCACTAAGTTGTCAGTTGCCTCAAACAGATCGCCAAACACGTCGAAAACAATGAAAACCCCAATGCGCGTATGGGCGAGCATAAAAAGGGCCAAGCCGACAACAAGCACGAGAGAAAGATTTCGAGGGGTCACCATTTTCATAAGTACACAGTCGTAGTTAAGCGAAAATTGGTTCTTATTGTTCGTCCGAACGCGTTGGCCTTACCAATCCTTCTTGCGTCACAGAGGCAATCAATTGTCCAGCCTCGGAAAAAAAGCCTGCATGGACCATGGCCCTTGCACCATGTGCAACAGAGGTTCGTTTATGGAAGAGCATCCACTCGCCCATGGGAACACGCCGATGTATCCAAAGCGCGTGATCCAAACTTGCCATTTGCAATGCATCGCGCGAAATTTCCTCTTGATGGGGCAAATTGCCCGTCGAAACCATCCCCATATCTGAGGCGTAGGCGAGCAAACAATGTCGTAACGCAATATCAGTAGTTTCTGTTTCTACAGGAAAACGTAGCCAAACGGGATTGAACAGTCGAGGTGCCGCCGCTTCCTCGCTACCAAGTTTAAAAACGCTCCGAGTCTCGAAAGGTCGCGTACGTCGGGCAAAGGGACTTATTCGCGTATTCTCCGCATCGGCCAAAGCCACCTCGACATCGTCTTCTAACTCCACCGGCAAAGGCACATTTGGTACCGGATCAGCGTGTTCGAACCCAAGCTCTTCTTTTTGGAACGAGACATCCATGTTGAATATGGCTTCACCTGACTGAATCGCCACTACCCGACGCGTACTGAAGCTCTGGCCGTCACGAATACGCTCTACCTCGTAGAGCACTGGTCTCTCCGCATCACCCGCACGCAAAAAGTAACCGTGCAGAGAATGAAGGTGAACATCGGCAACAGTTTGATATGCAGCACGCGTGGCCTGAGCCAATACCTGGCCCCCGAACAAACGAAACCCACCGCGAGATTCATTCTGACCAAGATAGAGGTTGAGCTCGATTTGCTCGAGTTTAAGCAATTCGAGCAGCTTCGCCGCAGCCTGTGCATGACCTTTGGAAACTTCCATTCGAACCGACCTAGGCGCTAGAGGTTGTGCTGGTAGTCAGTTTCGATCATCTCATCAATTTGCTGCGCTGCATCTTTGTCACCACCACGCAGCTCCGCATACATTTCACCAAATGAAACTTTATGCGGATCAGCCCAACTTTCATGCTGCCAAATCTTGGAGCGAATAAAAGCTTTGGCACAATGAAAAAAGACCTCTTCAATCTTGATCTTGATTGCGACTGTGGCTGGTTTGTCACGTGCTGCAAGCTGTTGCAGAAGATCTGGATCCGCACTCAATGTGGCCACGCCATTTATCCGCAAAGTCTCACCAGTACCCGGAATCATCATCAACACGCCCACATGGGGGTTTTCGAGTACATTCAAGTGTCCATAAGCCAGCTTGTTGCCAGGACGGTCTGGTATGACGATTTCCTCGTCACTACGGACTAGCACGAAGCCTGGGGCATCGCCCTTAGGAGAGGCGTCAACTTTCCCATCACTTGAACTTGTCGAGAGAATCAGAAATGGCGACCGAGCGATAAAGTCTCGAGCAAAGCGATTGAGCTCCGGCAAATTCTTTTCCGCGAGTCCCGGGATTTCATTCCCGATGACCGCTCGCAGCGCCACTGCATCTCTTATCTCATGTACATCCGCCATTGCCTTGCTCCACATATATGATTGGCCTGTTAGACAACCAGGCGCTTAGATCGGATACTAAGATGCAATCAACGACCTGTCATGTCGGATTACGCTATGAGTAAATTTGTACAAGCCTGTTTGGACGCTGCCCAAGCACAGACCCCTTATCCTAGTTTCGTTGAACAGATATCCGACCCAACGGTTGATGCAGCGTATACGGAACAGCAGGAATTCGTTAAAGCCCAAAACCGAGATATCACTGGCTATAAAGCGGCACTCACAGCACCCCCTGCGCAACAAGCCATGGGCATCGACAGCCCGGTTTTCGGCGTTCTTTTTGACGACGGGCGAGCAAGCCCGGGTGCGCAGATCGCGGTACCTGGCGGCGGTGTGTTGGAAACGGAACTTGGCTTCACCCTCGCGCAAGACATCACCACACCTGTCTCACCAGATTCGGTCCTCGAGAAAATGGACAACTGCAAGATCATGATCGAAGTAGCTCGGCCGAATCTGCCGGGTAAGCCCAACGGCTTGGATCTCATTGCCACTAATTCCGCCTCGTTTCGATTTATCGAAGGGGGCAGTTTCAATCCACTAGCTACAGAGGTTGATGAGATCGAAACCTCCCTCGAATTTTCAGGCGAACGCGTGTTCAACGGTCGTAGCGGCGACGTGATGAGTGGCCAACGAGCAGCCTTAGCGTGGCTAATAAATTCCCTGCTCACCGTTGGATACGAGTTAACCGCGGGTAACATCCTGATGACAGGTTCGGTTGGAGGTATCGCACCAACTAAACCTGGGGATTATCGCGGCGACTTCGGCAGCCTCGGCGACATCCCCTTCAGCATCAGTTAGCGTCTCACGCCTACCAGGTTGCGATCAGATCATCGTAAGAGATGGTTTGGCCTTGAGGTTTTTCATTTGCCAATTTTGGTTTCGGTGCACCGGGCGCTTGTAGCCAAAAATCGGCCTCCTTTTCTTCATTCAACTTTGGACCGCATTCACCCATCACATCATGGCGTGCCAAACGCTCTAACACGCGGTCTTGTTGCTCGGCGAGGCTATCCATCGCCACTTGAGGAGAGACTTCACCACTCACGGCATTTGCAACGTTCGCCCACCAAAGCTGCGCAAGCTTCGGGTAGTCAGGCACATTTGTGCCCGTCGGCGTCCACAGCGTCCGTGCGGGGCTGCGATAGAACTCTACAAGCCCACCAAGACGCGGGGCCATATCTGTCATGGCTTGGGAGTTCAGGTCAGAGTTGCGAATCGGCGTTAAGCCGACGAGTGTTTTCTTAAGGCTGACCGATTTTGCAGTGACAAATTGGGCATACAACCATGCCGCCTTTTGTCTTTCTACCGGCGTACTTGATAACAGAGTCCACGATCCTGTGTCTTGATAACCAAGCTTCATTCCCTCTTCCCAATAAGGCCCATGAGGCGAAGGCGCCATGCGCCACTTCGGGGTGCCATCGTCATTAACGACGGCAAGGTCAGGCTTAATCATGTCTGCCGTAAAAGTGGTGTACCAAAATATCTGTTGCGCGATATGACCTTGGGCTGGGACTGGACCTGCTTCAGAAAAAGTCATCCCCGATGCCTCTGGGGGAGCAAACCGCTTCAACCAATCGATGTAACGGGTCAGTGAATAAACCGCGGCTGGACCATTCGCTGCACCTCCGCGAGTCACGGATGATCCTGCGGGACGGCAACCCTCCACACGGATACCCCACTCATCTACCGGCAGGCCATTGGGAATACCTTTGTCTCCGGCGCCAGCCATCGACAGCCATGCATCCGTAAATCGCCACCCTAGCGAGGGATCTTTCTTACCGTAATCCATGTGTCCATAGACTTTGACCCCATCGATTTCGTTGACGTGAACGGAGAAGAATTCAGCGATGTCCTCATACGCGGACCAATTGACAGGCACGCCTAACGGATAGCCATAAATCGTTGCAAATTGAGCTTGCAGGTCCGGATCACTAAACCAGTCATAGCGGAACCAATAGAGGTTGGCGAACTGCTGATCCGGCAACTGATAAATCTTGCCGTCTGGTCCTGTGGTAAATGAGATGCCAATAAAGTCATCAAGATCCAGTGTCGGTGAGGTCACCGCAGCACCATCGCCAGCCATAAAATCACTCAATGGCACTACATAGCCATAGCGAGCATGCGTACCAATCAAATCGCTGTCATTCACATAGGCGTCGTAGACGTTTTCCCCAGACTGCATTTGGGTCTGCAGTTTCTCAATGACGTCCCCTTCTTGAATCAAGTCGTGGGTCACCTTTATCCCTGTGATATCAAAGAACGCCTTCGTCAAAGTCTCACTTTCATACTCATGCGTAGTTAGCGTTTCGGAGACAACATTGATCTCCATACCTCGAAACGGTTTGCTCGCTTGCGTGAACCAGTTCAGTTCCGCTATCTGTTCACTCCGACCAAGGCTTGAGGGAGTGAATTCTGACTCCACCCAACGGACTGCGTTGGCGGCGTAATCGACCGAATCAATTTCAGGCTTTGGATCTTCATCCACACCGCCGCAGCCGCTGAGCAGAAAAACCGCGAGTACAAATGCGTTCAAAAGTCTCATAGATCTATCATTCCAGTTTGTTAGGAAACTTAACCCCAGCGCATGAGTATCCATGCCCACGCCGCAGCGAGCAATGACGCAAGCCATATGTATTGTCCGATTAGGCCGAGCCAAAGGAGGTGGATGAATGCTGCGCTCAACAAAGATATGAAAAAACGATCGCCCCGGGTTGTGTTGATAGGCAAAAATCCTCGGCGAGGTATAGTTGGCGAACGAATCTCCCATACGGTCATAACGATCAAGCCTATCCCGATGCTACAAAAGAAAGCGATCGTCGGACCTGTCCAAGCCATCCACGCCATCAGACCCTACCCAACGCAAACCCCTTCACGAGGTGTTTTCTAACAAACCAGACAACGAACACGCCAGGTACGACTGTAAGTACGCCAGCAGCAGCAGCCAGCACACCCCAATCAAGTCCTGATGCGCTAACAGTACGGGTCATCACCACCACCACGGGCTTAGCCGTGCTCCCAGACAGTGTGCGCGCAAGTAAAAGCTCCACCCAGCTGAACATGAAACAAAAGAAAAACGCGACACCTATGGCACCACGATTGACTGGAATGAAAATCTTTAAGAAGAACTCTATGAAACTGAAACCATCAAGATGGGCCATCTCGTCGAGTTCTCGCGGGACGGCGGAAAAGAACCCTTCCAATATCCAAACCGCTAAGGGGACGGTAAAAAGGCAGTGCGCCAACGCAACGGCAAACGGTGTATCAAAGAGACCAACTGCAGAGTACAACTGAAAAAATGGCAAAAGGAAGACTGCAGGTGGTGCCATTCTGTTCGTAAGAAGCCAAAAGAAAAGCTGGCGATCTCCTAAGAAACGATAGCGGGAAAAGACATAAGCAGCGGGTATAGCGACCAACAGCGAGATGCCGCTGTTAAGCACGACATAGGTCAAAGAATTGGCAAACGCGGATCGCCAAACCGCACTTGCACCAATCTCTGCAAAATTAGCGAAGGAGACTGCATCTGGGATGACACTAAAGCCACTCACGATATCCGTGTTCGCCTGTAGCGAGATCGTGACGAGCCAATAGAGAGGTATGAGCAGATAGATACCATACCCAACTAACAATACGCGACAAGCTCTATCCATCGTCTTCCCTCATGACACTCGTGTAAAAGAGCCAGCAAAACAAGAGCGTGAACAAAAAGTAGACCACCGAGAATGCGGCTGCAGGGCCAAGGTCAAACTGGCCGACCGCCATCGTCGCCAAATATTGGCTTAAGAATGTTGTTGTATTGCCCGGTCCACCGCCGGTCAAAACAAACGGCTCTGTGTAGATCATGAAAGAATCCATTAATCGCAACAGCACAGCGATCACGAGCACTGCTCGCAATCGCGGCAGCTCTACAAATCGAAAGATCTGCCAGGAACTCGCACCATCTATTTCCGCAGCCTGATAAAAAGCTGGAGGAATCGCACTCAAACCAGCAAAACTCAGCAGAGCAACCAAGGAAGTCCAGTGCCACACATCCATGGCAACAAGCGTGAGCCAAGCATCCACTGGATTGGACGTATAGTTGTAGTCGATACCAATGCCGTTTAACGCGACGCCGAGCAAACCAATATCTGAACGTGCAAATAGCTGCCAGATTGTCCCGACAACGTTCCACGGGATCAGTAGCGGTATGGCAAGCAACACCAAAATCACTCCAGTGTGCCTAGACGTGCGTGGGATACCTCTCGCGACCAAGATCCCTAATGGGATCTCGATCATCAAAATGGTGGCAGAGAAGGCAAGCTGCCTAAAAAACGCTTCTTGAAATCGAGGGTCTGTGAGCGTTGCTTCATACCATTCCAAACCGACGAAGAAACGGCTGTTAAAATCCAGAATGTCTTGCACTGAATAGTTGACCACGGTCATCAATGGAATAACCGCACTAAATGCAACTATCAACAAGACAGGCAACACTCCAAGCCAAGCTTTGTCGCGCCGAGGCTTAACGATCATCTATCGCCTCCAACCGACCGGCCACATAACGCGCCACTTTGTGGATACGCACGCGGACTTCGACGCCGATATCGTGCCCGCCACCTGCGACAACAATTTCGTTGTCTTTTGTCTCTATGTAAATCAAGCCCACTTCTTGTCCTGCTTCTGTGTGGGTAAGGCGCACATCTCGAACAACGCCGGTGACATCAGCTGCCTCGTCCGAGGCACTTCGGATGGACGCCCAATCTTGACGGAAACCAATCACTGCACCTGATTCTCGATCGATTTCCTCACCAGCAAGCGTCGTGGCCGGTAAAAAATTCATCCCGGGTGAGCCGACAAAGTGACCCACAAATGGAGTCTCAGGCTTTTCATAGAGCTCGTCAGGCGTGCCAGTTTGTGCAATTCCGTCTACCGTCAGGACAGATATCTTTTCTGCAAATGACATCGCCTCAGTCTGGTCGTGAGTTACATAGACCATGGTCAAACCAAATCTCGCTTGGATTCGCCTCAAGATTCGACGCATTTGCCATTTTCGAGTCGGGTCGACCGCGGTAAGTGGTTCATCCAACAGAACGAGACGCGTGTTACTGCGGACAATGACTTTCGCTACCGCAACCAATTGTTTTTGGTAAAGATCCAATTGACCGGGTTTGCTTTCTAAACTGCCTTCCAAGCCGAGTTCGCTAACTATTTCGTTGACCCGAAGTGCGGCGTCTGCGTCAAACTCACCGCGATTTTTCAATGCGAAAATCAGATTGTCATGAACAGACAGAGATTCGTAGAGCACTGGAAACTGAAAGACCTGAGTCAATGACCGATCGCCCGTGCTGACGCCCTGGACCGTTTCCCCATCAAAGAGAATCTGGCCCTGGTCTGGTTGCAAGATCCCAGATAACAAATTTAGGAGTGTGGTTTTTCCTGCGCCAGACGCGCCTAGGATGGCATGGCGTTCGCCATCTTCGATTGCGAGTGACAAGTTATCAATAACTCGGACGTCTGGACCTGCAGATGGGTATGAAAACGAAACATCAATAAGCTCTATGGACGCCATTACTTGCTGTCGAACCTATGCACATCTGCGCCGCGTAAATACACTCGCCTATGTGCGCCTTCCTGCCACTCGTTGCCGGGGAATTGCTGCAAAGAGCCAGGCAACCATATCGCCCAATGATCCTGTGGACACTCTCGGTCAGTTGGCAAACCAAAGACGAGAGTCTTAGCACCGCTACGCTCGATGCCCAGAACTTCAAAATCTATCCCGATGTCGCCTCCATCACCGTCCAGGCTAATATGTTCTGGTCGGACCGCTAACGTATCAGGACCATCTCGCCAATAATTCGCTTGCGGATCCGACGTGATCGCGAGGGATCGATATGAATTCGGTTCGCGGTAAACGGTCATGGGTTTACCAGATTGGAGCTTGGTCCCGGCATCCATGAGCAGCACCTCGTCGCCCATCAAATAGGCGTCACGCGGGTCACTGGAGGCGTAAACGACTATCGCTTCCGTCTCCTTCAGCAGTTCGATAAGCTCTCGGCTCAAACGCTCGCGCAGTTTGAAATCCAAGTTCACAAGCGGTTCATCGAGCACCAAAACCCGCGGTTCTTTCGCTAAGGCTCTTGCGATCGCCACTCGCTGTTGTTGACCACCGGACAATTCTCCAGGCGTCCGCTCTAAAAAGTCAGCAATGCCTAACATCTCCGCATACCGTCTTACCTTGGTACTGACTTCTGATTTTTTTATATCTCTATGTTGCAACGGTGCCGCGATATTCTCGAACACAGTTAAATTCGGATAATTGACGAACGCTTGAAACACCATCGCAACCGACCGCCGGTCACCGGGTGACAGGATTTGGCCGTCAAGGCGCGTAGATCCAGAGAATTTACTCGGTAGGCCTGCCAGATAGCGGCAGAGATCAGTTTTCCCCGCGCGATTACCACCCAAGACAACGCACACTTGCCCCGCTCGAAACTCATGATCGAAGGCCGCACGCTCAATCTGTTGGTCTCCCTTCTCTCCCATAGAAAGATCGCTCAGGGAGACACTCCGAAGTTCCAGCATCTACTCAATATCATTCAAATCAGATAAGCGGCTATCATGCCACACCGACCAACTACTAAGCCCGCGATGCACAACTTATCTCCTCAGAACGACATCAGAAACGGCCCACAGGGTCAGGCCGCTCACCCAGAGGCTATCGCCCACCGTGAGCGCCTTGAACTGAACTTCTATTCGGTCGGCGACAAAGCCTGGTGCTTGGTCGGTAACGGACTGTCCAACCAGACCTTTGTCCGCGGACCAGAAGGGATCATAGCGATCGATAGCGGTGAAAGCGTGGAGGAGATGGAGGCCGCTCTTAAGCTGCTACGCGAGGTCACAGCCGAACCGATCGTGGCGTGCATCTACAGCCATTTCCACTATGTCAACGGCACACAAGCCATTCTCAATGAAGGTAATCACATAGAGATTTATGGGCATGAGGGTATCGCTGCAAATCTAGCTCGCTTCGGCGGCGAAGTCGCACCTCGTTCTGGTCGAGGATTGGTGCAACAGTTTGGCACCATGCTGACCAATGACGGGGCGGATGGTCTCTTGCACTGTGGTTTAGGACTCTTCTATCGAAATCCTAGCCACGCGCCCTTCACAGCCGGTTATCTACCTGCAGGCGTGACGTTTACAGATTCAATGCAAACCAAAATTGCCGGGCTAGACGTGTTGATGAACCACGCACCGTCAGATGCAACAGACTCGATTACCATTTTCTTTCCAGAGCTGGGTTTGTGTGTTAACAACCTTGTTTGGCCAGCACTCTTCAACGTATTCGCTATTCGTGGTGAAGAGTACCGCGATCCCCGCATCCTCCTTACAGGTCTCGACCAGATCGTCGATTTCGAACCGCAACACCTGATCGGTGCTCATGGCCCACCACTTTCAGGCCCTAATCTCGACGCGAGTGTCCTTAACTATCGCGACAGTATTCAGTTCTTGTGGGATCAGACAGTTCGCCAAATCAACAAAGGGGCCACCCTGGCGGAAGCAGCACACGCGATCACTCTGCCCGATCGGTTTCTAGAGGACGACCTAACAAAAGAGTTCTACGGCGTCGCCGAACATCATGTACGGCAAATCCACGGCGGCCTCTTTGGCTGGTTTGATGAGGATGAATCTCATCTTTTCCCACTTTCTACTGTCGACCGCAATGATCGGCTTATCGAAGGATTTGGTGGGCACGCCCAAGTCGAGGCGAAGGTCACTGAAGCCATAGAAAACGACGATCTGCGCTGGGCGGTGGAACTCGCAACGTGGTTAGTACGATGTAGTGCCACAACCCAGGCCAACCGCGACACGCTGGCAACCTGTTTGCGCACAATCGCACAAAGAACAACTGCCGCAAATATTCGCAACTGGTGCCTGACACGTGCCTTAGAACTCGAAGGCACCATCAACTTAGATCGACACAGAACACACCGATTTAGCTTCGCCCAGGTGCTCGCCGATCCTGCACGCTCCATCGCCACCTTGCGCGTAATACTCAATCCAGATGCCGCAGTTGGCATCGAAGATGAAATCGCCTGGCATTTTGCAGATGGGAGTCGCTGTGGACTAAGAATTCGCGGCCAAGTCGCTGTGCCCACCGATGGCGCTCAAGCAAACCTAATTCTCACCATGAGCCCAGAGACCTGGGCGTCAATCTTGTCTGGAAGATTGCCTTTCTGGGATGCGGTTACTGAAGGCATCGTCTCAATCAGCGGGGCAGACGACCGGGTACGGGGCTTTTTTGCCGCCTTCGACCTCCCGGGTTTCGCCAACCGATAACATGCTCAAACGGAATATATTTCTTTTCAATTATTCCATTTATTTGAATCGATCTGATTGGTATTGTCCGCGCCCTGTTTCATAGGGAAGACCCGAAAATGACCGCATATCTTGATGAGATCGAAAGCGTCCGCCAAAAAGTTCAAGGCAAAGAAGAATGGCACGCCATCAAAGCCGAATACGTCGTCCGTATGAAGCTACAAAACCGGTTTGCTACTGGACTTGAAATCGCCCAGTACACAGCAGACATAATGCGCCGCGACATGGCCGCGTACGATGCGGACACCAGTAAGTACACACAATCATTGGGTTGTTGGCACGGTTTCGTCGCCCAGCAGGTAATGATGGGCGTAAAGCGTCATCAACAAACCACAGATCGTAGCTATATCTACCTCTCTGGTTGGATGGTCGCCGCACTCCGCTCCAAGTTTGGGCCCTTACCCGATCAATCGATGCACGAAAAGACGAGCGTCGCTGACCTCATCGAGGAAATCTATACCTTCCTCAAGCAAGCTGATGCGCGAGAACTTCGCCACATATTTGCTGACCTAGATGAAGCGCGTGCAAACGGCGGCGAGACAGACTCTATTATCCAACGGATCGACAACTATGAAACGCACGTTGTACCGATCATCGCTGACATTGACGCTGGATTCGGTAACGAAGAGGCGACGTATCTCCTCGCCAAGCGGATGATCGAATCCGGCGCTTGCGCGATTCAGATCGAGAATCAGGTTTCCGATGCAAAGCAGTGCGGCCACCAGGCAGGTAAGGTGACGGTTCCGCATGAGGACTTTGTTTCCAAGATCAACGCCGTACGCTATGCGTTTCTAGAACTCGGTATCGACAACGGCATTATAGTTGCTCGTACGGACTCCCTCGGCGCTGGCCTTACTCAAAAAGTGCCGGTGTCCATCTCTGCTGGAGATCTAGGCTCTAAGTACAATGCGTTCTTAGATACCGAAGAAGTTCACGACATCAGCGAGCTGGATGAAGGCGACATTACCATCCACCAAGATGGCAAGCTTGCTAAGCCTAAGCGCCTCGACAACGGATTGTATGCATTCAAAGAAGATACTGGCGTTGACCGAGTGGTTCTAGACTGCATCACAAGCCTTGAGCACGGTGCTGACCTTCTGTGGATCGAAACCGAGCGACCCAACGTTGCTCAGATCGCAGAAATGGTGAACCGAGTCCGTGAAGTTCGTCCCGAAGCGAAACTGGTTTACAACAACTCTCCGTCGTTTAACTGGACGCTGAAGTTCCGTGATCAGGTCTATCAAGATTGGAAAGCAGAAGGTAAGGACGTCTCGGCTTATCCTGATCCAGCGACGAACGAAAAAGGTTTGATGGATGTAGCACTCGATGACTCAGAGCTCGCCCAAGAGGCTGATCGTCTTGTGCAAAGTTTCCAACGCGACGGTGCTCGCGAAGCTGGGATTTTCCACCACTTAATCACGCTCCCGACGTACCACACTGCGGCATTGTCCACTGACAATCTCACTGAAGGTTACTTCGGCGATCTCGGCATGTTGGCGTACGTGCGAGACGTACAACGTCAGGAGATACGCAGTGATCTTGCGGCGGTTAAGCACCAAGATCTTGCCGGTTCCAACATTGGCGATGACCACAAAGAGTACTTCTTAGGTGAGAAGGCACTCCTCGCTGGTGGTACCGCCAACACGATGAACCAGTTCTAAATCTACCCTAAAAGCGGACACTCAAAGGGAGTGCCGCGACTAGAAAAACGGCGCCTACCTCTGGCGCCGTTTCTATTCTTGAACAACCGACGCCTCGAACAATCGCTGCACTTGCGCAATCAGCGCCTCGTAGTCGACCGGTTTGGCAAAAACAGGGTCGGTTGTAAGAGCATTGGCAAGGGCGTCATTTTGCGCATTGCCTGTGATATAGAGAACGGGTAAAGAACCCCGAACCGCGCGTAATTCACTCGCAACTTTCACACCCGTGAGATCGGGCAAATCTACATCCAATATTGCAACATCGATCGCGTTCGGAGCGCGAGCGAAAATCTCAATTGCCTCCCCGCCAGATGCAGCTTGGACGACTGTAAAACCCTCCACAGCAATTCGAAGCATGAATGAATCACGCACCAGATCATTGTCCTCAACCAACAGAACCCGGCAGACGGCAGGTGACTGTGATTGTGCTGCTTGTTCGACTGGGACCTCAGTTACGGGTTCACACAGCGGCAATTTGATCTCTACCTCGGTACCAACACCGAGTTCTGACGACACGGAAATTTCGCCGCCATGCGACTGAATGATACCGTGCACGACAGACAAGCCTAAACCTGTACCTTCGCCTTGTTCCTTAGTCGTGAAGAAAGGGTCGAAAACTCGGCTCCGGGTGGCTTCATCCATACCGATGCCATCGTCAGCGATAATCAAACTCGCGCGTCCGTCCCTGTGTTTGAGTTTGACTTCTAATGAGCCACCGTCGGGCATCGCATCTCGGCTATTGACGAGCAGGTTGATCAAGACCTGTTTAAGCTCAGTCGAATCTCCATGCACCCACAGCTCGTCACTATCCAAACTCAATATATCGATCGACGCAGACACAAGTTGTCGTAGAAATTTAACGTTTTGGGCCACCAGCTCATTGATACACAGCGGCTCACTCATCCCACCGCTACCTCGTGCAAACGTCAACAGCCCTCTAGTGACATCACGGGCTTGATCTATGGCAAGCTCGGCCTGTGTCAAAAATCCTGCTGCCTTTGACTCACCGACATCGTCATCGTCATCGTCATCGCGCATAGCCTTTGGCTTAAGCTCAAGACGGGCTAGCTCCACATACCCTTTAACCGCAGCTAACAAGTTATTAAAGTCATGCGCTACACCACTAGCTAGCGTTCCCACCGCCTCCATTTTCTGGCTTTCTGCCAACGCTATCTGCAGTGTCGCTCGTTCGCCCTGCGAAATTTTTAGCGCACTGATGTCCGTACCGGTACCGACGAACCCGCTAAAACCCTCTTCGCCGTATACGGGCAGCGCATGAAATAGGATCCAACGATCGCTGCCATCTGCGTGTTGCCAGCGATACTCACCACGAAATTCTTGTTGCGCATCGACCGCATCCCGCCAGGCACGCTCGATCAGCTCTTGCTCTTCAGGATGAAAAGCATCCATCCACTTAGAACCGCGCCAGGCATCTGGTCCTCGGCCAGAAAATTCCTGCCACCGATCCGAGTTAAAGAATATGGCTTTGCCTGCCTCGTCGGCTCGGAACACAAGTGCTGGGGACGCTTGAGTAAGCGTTCGAAAAGTCCGCGCTGTATCTACAAAAGCAAGTTCTGCACGTCGCCGGTCCGTTACATCTCGGTCAGTGCCAATTATGCGGACCACTCTGCCGTTTTCGTCAAAGATGCCCTTGCCGCGACCATGGATCCACCGCGGCTCGCCCTCTCGAGTACCAACGCCGGTAATGCGGTACTGCACATCGTAGAAACCGTCAGGTTGCTTCGCTCGCTCATAGCCACGCATAACGCTCGATCGGTCTGCAGCAACAACCAACTCTAGACTTTCAGCCCTCGTAATCACTATGTCGGAATAACCATGCAACCGCGCGCATGTCTCAGACAGCAACAATTGATCTGTCTCCAACTCAAGCTCCCAACTACCAACTTGACTTGCTTCCTGTGAGGCACGCAATCGCTCTTCGCTTGCAGCGAGCTGTACTTGCGTTGTTACCCGCTCATCAGCATCCAAGCCAATGCCAAATAGCCGTACTGGGGTACCATCATCTTCATAGTCCCAAACGCCGCGCGAATGTATCCAATGGGTTTCTCCGTTTGGCCAGCGTACTGGGTAGATCGTATCGAACACGCTATGGTCGTCTCGGGAAGCGATGACTTTCGCTTCGAGCGATCCTCTTACGTCGTCTGGAATGCGACTAAAAAAGTCACGATAGGTAATTGTTTGTTTGTCGAAAGCGAAGCCATGCAAACGGTAGCAACCTGGACTCCAGGTAAACGTAAAGTCGCGCTCATTCCAACTAAATGTTCCCGCTGAGGAAACTTCAAGTGCGGCATGGATCTGCGTCAACTCGTTCTCAAGATCGCTTGGCTGAGGGTAGTTCAGCCCCTGCTCACGAACCACCAGATTGACGGGATCCTTTCCTGGCTGTTCACCAGATTCAGGTCCGAGGTCTGACATTACCCCCCCACCGGCTTTTGTTGGCTGTTAGCCCTTTGTTTTTGCCGTTACTAGGGTCGACGTGCTGATCGCGCACCATGTTCAGCTCCCTGCTTAGAACATCCCTTTAAGATCTACTCTGAGGATACCTGCGAAAACTACCTTTCGGTATCTGCTTAGATCTGCCTATCACAACTTGTCCGACCATATCGGTCTTCATATCTCTGTTCTGAGCGTCGTTTAACTTGCGACCAAACACACAACTGTCGGACTCAGACAGGATAGCTCACCTTGCTTCTTCCGTCAGCGTCTTGATACATTCTCTACAGGGAGGAGGTATGCCAACAGAAGATTCAGTCTCAGAACTAGCTAATGCCGTACAAGATCTAGCCGCAGAGGGTGACGAGCTTTTTAAGCTTTTGGCGGAAATGGACACTGGCTATTGGACACAAGTCTCCAGCTTCAAGCATTGGACAACATGGGATGTTGTCGCACATCTGCATTTTTCAGACTACATGGCACTGACGTCACTCCGTAGTGCTGATGAGTTCCGAACTTTGCTGGCTAATATCCGCGACTCATCGTTAACAAACTACACCACAGATTGGCTCGCAGTTGACGGACACCCACCCACTGGACCTGAGCTTCTGGAGCGTTGGCGGTCAATGTTTCTTGAACTCTGCGAGGAACTTTAGCGCGCCGATCCAAATGAACGATTTGTTTGGGCAGGGCCCGGTATGAAGGCGCGCATGCTCGCCACCGCTCGGCAAATGGAAACTTGGGCCCACGGCTGGGAGATTTACGATCTGATGGGCGTTGCACGCACCCATTCTGATCGTCTGCGCAACATCGCCGAGATCGGGGTGAGAACGTTTGGCTGGGCATTCAAGAATCGAGATCTAGAAGTACCGGAAGATATCCCTTATGTAGAACTTACATCCCCATCTGGCGCCAAATGGCAATGGCATGACCCGAGCTCTGTACACACGGTCAGCGGCGATGTCGTTGATTTTTGCCAAGTCGTCACGCAGGTGCGTAACGTCGCAGATACCCAACTCCGCGTCACTGGCGACAACGCCATCGCGTGGATGCGTATCGCGCAGTGCTTCGCCGGTCCACCAGAAGACCCGCCGCCCCAAGGATCGAGAGTCCGCAGCCAGCCGAAGTAATCCGCTGAGCAAAATGCTGGCATCTCGACGATGATCAACTGGTAAACTGTCACCATTATTTTTTGCTTACCTAGGAAACCCTATGCAAACCAGAGCCGTTGTACTCAATGAGCGACCTGAAGGCATGCCGAAGTCTTCTGACTTTGCTGTAATTGAAACTGACCTCCCAGATCCGGGCGAAGGTGAAGTTCAAGTCGAGAACCTTTGCATGTCCGTTGACCCGTATATGCGCGGTCGGATGGTGGACAGAAAATCCTATGTACCGCCATTTCAAATCGGTGAAGTCCTCACTGGCGGCGCGATTGGTCGCGTCACCAAATCGAACAACCCAGGTTTTGCCGAGGGTGATCACGTTACAAGCCACTATGGGTGGCGAGAGGCATTTACGGCGAGTGCGGAAGGCATAGAAAAACTTGGCGATATTGTCGCTGAGCCTTCAGCCTACCTTGGTGCTATTGGCATGCCAGGGATGACGGCATACGTCGGTTTGCTCGAAGTCGGTGCTCTCAAAGAAGGTGAAACTGTCTTCGTATCCGGCGCTGCAGGGGCAGTTGGAAGTATCGTCGGCCAGATCGCCAAGCTGAAAGGCTGTCGAGTCCTTGGTAGTGCTGGTAGTGCTGACAAAGTTGACTTGCTGACCAACGAGCTCGGCTTCGACTACGCATTCAATTACAAGGATGGATCGATTCTCGGTCATCTGCGCGAGGGTGCACCTGATGGGCTTGACGTCTATTTCGACAACGTCGGAGCTGACCATCTGCAAGCGGCAATCATGCACATGCGCCAGTTTGGTAGAATTCCTCTGTGCGGCGCGATCGCCCAATACAACGATACAGAACCTCGCCCGGGTCCGAATAACCTCGCCGTCGCCATAGGTTTGGGACTGACCCTACGTGGTTTCATTGTCAGCCACTTTAACCACATGGCAGCCGACTTCCGATCAGACATGGAAGGTTGGGTGACAAGCGGTCAAATCAACTACAAAGAAACCACTTTCAATGGCATCGATCAAGCAGGAGAGGCGTTCATCGGTCTCTTTACGGGCGCCAACACCGGTAAAATGGTAGTCAACTTTTAGGCCGCTAACGAGCGAACACTGTCCAGTAACCAGCGAGCAATATTGTGTTTGGCATCATCCCGTTCAACTTTAGATTTCGCGGTAAAGTGCGGCGAATCTTAGACATCTACTACTGCTTTGTAGAAGACGACGGCCAAGCCCTGCATCCCACGCAGATTGCCCGCCGCACCGGCATAAGCTTTGCGGAGGTAGCTCGCCGTCTGGATGCAACGCCAGAACTTTTTGTCCGTTTACCCAGGCGTGACGGCATTACTCGATATCGCATTACAACAACCGCATCGACGCGAACTCCAGAAGAAACTGAGGCGCTTTTGTCGAAATATGCGAAACGAGAAAGCTATCTGTTATACGCCTTCGGCACGATGGTTTTGGCAATGCTACTCATCGTCGTCCTAACCATCGCCCCAAATATGTGATGACACGGTCATCTGAACAAGGAATCAAACATTGCCTGAGTCCCTAACCGCAGAACAAAATGCACTAGCAGAAAAAGCAAACCAACTTGCCCAGGACGTTATGCTAGTGCCCTATCCCACTCCGGAAAAGGCACGCGCAGCTGTCCGTGAGGCATCCAAAGCTGCGGGATTCTTCACCATGACCCAACCTGCCGCATACGGCGGCACCGAGGCCGATCAGCTTTCGCTCACGATCGTGCGCGAAGCCCTGACCTCACACAACGCACCGCTGATGGACGCTGTGTTTGGACCAAGCCCAGGTGTACTTGGGGGTGTCACAAATTCACTCAGAGAAAGCCATCTGGAGCCTTTGTTAGCTGGAGAAAAGCGATCGAGCTTTGGCTTTACGGAACCGGATAATGTGGCGCGACCGACGTTCGGCATTATTAGTGACAACAGGCTTTCAGTGACCGGGCAGAAGTCTTACGTCACTGGCGGTGCTGAAGCAGACTTTGTTAACGCTCTGGTAGATATCGAAGATCGTGGCCCCTCAATGGTCGTGTTGGACACCAATCTCGATGGCATGATCTTGGAGCAAAAGTTCAGCTCCCTCGATGGCAGTCACCACGCGGCTTTCCGCTTCGAAAACGTCGAGGTCCCAACAGATGCGATTATCGGCGAGCCCGGTAAAGGTTTACCACGTGCCATGCGGCAAATCGGTGATACGCGCATGCTATTCGCAGCCAATGCCTGTGGCTACATGATTTGGGTGCTCAACATGCTCAACGAACATTTACTCGCAAAAGACAAATCAGGTACACCACGTGGAGACAAAGACGTCGTCAGATGGCACTACGCCAATCTCCGTATCAAGGCCTACGCCGCGCGCAGCATGCTCTATCGAACTGCCCGACTAGCAGATTCAGGCGAGAACTTCGTCAATGAGGCCATGGCCTGCAAGGCGTTTGCCACAGAATCTATCGGCGAGATCGTCGATACTGCAATCCAGCTGGTTGGCGGCGTAGCATTGGTGGAGGGCCATCCTCTCGAACGTCTGTACCGACATGTCCGCGCATGGCGATTGGCAGAAGGCGCCTCTGACGTTCTCCGACTAAACATCGGACGCGGTATTCTTGAACTTGGCAAAGGGAGAATTTGATGACTCGTTCACTCCTGATCATCGCACTTATAACAACTGTTGGCGCGTGCAACTTTGTGCAAGTTAATGAAAGTGGCGCAATGGTTACCCAGGCAAACGCCCCTGACGTTAACCACTGCACCTATATCGGACAAATCGATAGCCAAACTCGCGCAAAAGTACTGCTAGAGAGGGGTTCAGAAAAAGTACAACAAGAACTCATCGATTTGGCGCGCAACCAAGCGGCGAGCATGGGCGCGAACGCGGTTGTCGCGATTGGTGTGCCAGAAAATGGCACCCAGAAATTCAGAGCTTATCGCTGCGACTAGCCTTTTTCGTGTAGTTCCCGGTTCAACTCGCTACTGGCTTTTGACTTACGAACCAAAACGTAGATTGAGCCCACTCCGCCATGCTGTTTCTGCGCCGAACAGAAGGCGATCACTTCCGGGTGCTCCTGCAGCCAATGTAACGTGTAGCTTTTGAGACGACCCGGAGTCTCACTGAACTCGCCCTTACCTGGGGAGATCAGCCCGCTACGATGATCGCGCGTGCTCATACCCCTAATAAAGTTGAATAGAAGCGTACGCGCTTCCTTCACTGTCTTGCGATGTAAATCCAACGCCGTTTCGATTGCATACCCGCCCTGCTGGAGTTTCTTGAAAACCGCGTTTTGCACCCCATCTTTCTTCCACTCAACATGAGCCAAGGGTTCAACCAAGGGCACTTCTGAAAGGGTCAAAAAGTTAGGATCAACGGTGTCCTTAGTGGCCCCGATGGCATCTTCTCGTCGCTGTCGCAGGCCTGGTGAATCCTGCACAGCCACTTTCTGTTCTTGCTTACGACCCTTACCAACAGGCGCTACATCCCGCATCGCCTCTAAGAAGAGCGCTTCCTCATCGTCATCTTTCATTTACGATGTCCGGGGGTGTCGTCTCAGACTCAATGGACAAACTGGGCAACGTCGCAGAACGGGTGCCTGGAATAGGTAAGTTAGACTCCCCGTGATAACTGAAGACCACACTAAACTTGGGAGTCTCGGTTAAGTTTTTACCCGCTGCATGAAAAAGCCGGGCGTGGAACAGCAATACATCACCACCATCAAGTTCAATTTCTTGCGCTTGGCGAATCAGCTGCTTGTTTTCTGGGCATTCAGTTCGTAAAAACAAATTTTTGTCTAACCGGCCACGATCAAGCTCTAGTTGATGGCTTTTAGGCAGCACCCGAAGCGCCCCTTTAGTACGCTCTTCCCGGTCAAGGGCGATCCACGCTGTGATCAGGTCAGGCGTATCGAACGACCAATACCGCACATCTTGGTGCCAAGCGGTGGCACTGGAAAACCCTGGGTACTTAGTCATGACGCAATTGTGGTGACATTGCGTCAGGCGTATCCCTTCACCCAAGAGAAATCGAACTAGGTTTGTGACCTTTGCGGATTCCGCCAGATCCCTAAATTCTTGTCCACGTGCATAGGCATGCAGCAACCTGCGCGGGGTTTCGCCACCAGGTTCCGAGCGATCAGTGGGGGCGCCCGGGTACCCTACGTCCGCCTCAAACTCGACCGGACCAACCAAAGGATCAAGCTCCTGCGCGAGTCGTGCCACTAAACTGTCGCATTGCGCCTCAGTCAAAACGCGCTTTATCACCACGAATCCATCCCGGCGAAAGCGGGCGGCGAGCAGCTCCTGATCTACTTGCTGGTCTAGATTTTTGTTTCTATCCGGGGATTTCACTCGAACCTTCGATATTTGCGCGAGACGTTCACGGGGAATTTTAGGTAATCTTGCGCGAAGTCCAAATTTCATTCCACTAAGTTCAGGCAATTATTATGCGCGCAGTACTCATGGAAAAAGGCAAGCTTTGGGTCGATGACATTGACTCGCCAAAGCCGGGCAAAGGAGAAGTGCTCGTCGCGACAAAGGCGTGTGGTATCTGTGGCTCCGATCTACATGCTGCCAAACACACAACCGATTTTGTCCAAACTAGCATCGAAACCGGCGGCGCATTCAAGCTAACGACATTCGACCCCGTTGTCTTAGGTCACGAATTCTGCGCCGAAATCGTCGACTACGGTCCAGAAACCGATAAAACGCACGCCACGGGTCAACTTGTTTGCTCAATACCCGTACGCTTGCAGTCAGACAACAACCATTTGGCTGTGGGCTACAGTACCGAAACTCCTGGAGGGTTTGCCGAACAGATGGTTTTGTCAGAACGCATGCTTCTCCCTGTCCCCGCAGGTACGCCAGCAACCGCCGCCGCCCTGACTGAACCTTTAGCGGTAGGATATCACGCCGTTATGAAAGCCCAACTGCAGGGCGACGAGGCCATCCTAGTCTTAGGTTGTGGTCCGGTGGGACTGGCCGTGATCACAGCCTTAAAAGCCCAAAATGTTGCGCCGATCGTCGCGGCAGACTTTTCTAGTGGTCGACGCGAATACGCAACCACACAAGGCGCCGATTGGATATGCAATCCAGCAGTCGAAGACCCTTTTCAGGTATCAGAATTGCGCAAGCGCAAGTTGGTTGTATTTGAGTGCGTCGGAGTCCCAGGTGTACTTGATGATATCTTCACAAAGGCACCTCACAACACGCGGATCGTTGTCGTTGGAGTTTGTCTGCAAACCGACCATATGAGGCCCTTAGTCGCAATTAACAAAGAGCTCTCTCTGCAATTCGTCTTGGGCTATACCCCGAAAGAATTCACGCAAAGTTTGCACGCAATTGCAGATGGCACTTTCGACGTCGGTGGACTTGTTTCACACGAGGTGGGGTTAGATGAAGTGGCTGACACTTTTGTCGCTCTGGCAGACCCGGAGCGCTATGCCAAAGTGATCGTCAATCCATCCATCTGACTCTTTAGCTAGTGAATTCGCGATTCGGGGTGCCACTTCTGCACCATGGCAGAAAGCAGGTTCAACTTGATCGGCTTACTCGCGTAGTCGTCCATCCCTGCAGCGAGGCAGTCTTGCTCGTCACGGGCCATGGCGTTGGCGGTCATGGCTATAATCGGTGTGGGGCCCTCGCGCCGATCATCTAACCACTCGTTCTCACGCTTACGGATTTCTGCCGTTGCCGCCAAGCCATCTAGTTCAGGCATCTGGCAGTCCATGAAAATCATCGCATAAGGGAATTGCTCCCACATATCGATCGCCTCTCTGCCATTTGCCGCCACGTCAACTCGACAACCTAGCTTTTCGAGCATCTTGACCGCAACTCTTTGGTTGACCGGATTGTCTTCCGCTAACAAGACCCGCAGGCTTTCGCCTGTTTGTTCTATTGCCTCATCGATACCACTGTTTCGATTGGTCTCTTCACCAAACAATGCTTTCTCCAACAGTCGTCCAAAACCGGCACGCATAAGCGGTTTCAATGCGTAGCCATCCAGTCCACTTGGTGAATTGAGGTCCGACGATGTTAGCAGTACGATTCTAGTATCAGCATTACGTTCATCATCTCGAATATTCGTCGCAACAGTGAGGCCATCAACTTCAGGCATGTTGTAGTCCAAAGCGACTACCTCATAAGATCGTTCTTCCTTGATCGCTTGATCAATCATGACCGGTACTTGGCGAGGATCTAGCGTGCCGTCTACTCGCATACCAAACGACTCCGCCATCCTCTTGACGATCGTGAGACCTACAGGATTGTCATCTACCGCCAACATCCTTTTGTTTTGCAATCGCGTCGGATCAACAACTTCCTGATTTTCGACCTGATCCGTCGTTTCTAACTCGAGCTCAACCCAAAACTCGGACCCTTCACCAGCAACCGATTCAACGCCAATGGCACCACCCATCAGTTCAACGAGTTGCTTACTAATCGCCAAGCCGAGGCCAGTACCGCCAAACTTTCGCGTCGTCGATGCATCTGCCTGAGTAAAGGATTGAAACAGCTTCGCTTGTGTTTCTTGTGGGATACCTACACCAGTATCTCTAACAGAGATACGAACACGGACCGCTTCTTCTGTGGTTTCCAACGCGTGAAATGCAACCACCACGTGTCCAGACTCCGTGAATTTTATCGCGTTACCAACCAAGTTAAGTAAAATCTGTCGGAAGCGTCCGACATCCCCAACAAATGCAAAAGGCTGCTCCTCGTTGTAGTCCACATACAAATCTAGTGCTTTGCGACGTGCGCTCGATGCCAACAGCTCCATAACTTCTCGGATGGCAGAGCGAAAATCAAACGGAATCGCTTCTAGTTGCAACTTTCCTGCTTCTATCTTCGAATAGTCCAAGATGTCGTTGATCAGCGTCAGCAACGACTCCCCGGAAGAAAAAATGACCTCTGCCGTTTCCCTTTGTTCAGCCGACAGATCCATATCGAGAAGGAGCTGTGTCATGCCAAGAACCCCATTCATGGGGGTGCGGATCTCATGGCTCATCGTGGCAAGAAACTCACCTTTTGCTTGGGTCGCCGCCTGAGCCTCTTCCATCGCCACGCGAATCTCGTCCTCGTGACGTTTTCGTTCTGCAACATCTCGAATGACGATCGTAAATCGCTCATCCGCTACGTTTTCCATTCTTCTAACGGCCAGTTCTGCAGGAAATTCTGTACTATCGTGACGAGTAGCTTGTGCTGCGCGAACGATACCATCCGACATCGCATCCCAATCAGGCCGTTCTTGCGTTGGACCGAGACGTAGATAGTCCTCGAACCGAGATCCAGAAAAGGTCTCTTTGTCGATTCTCAACATTTTCAGAACCGCGGGGTTAACCGTACAAATACGACCTTCTTCGGACACCGTGACGATACCATCGGCAATATGATCGAGAACCGCACCTAGCCTCGTTACCGTACCGTTGAGTAGGTTTTCAGCAACTTTTCGGCGTGTGATGTCAGACGCAAACCCGGATAGGCGAACGTGATCGACTTCGTCGATGCCCAATTGGCCACGAACTTGTAACCAGCGATAGCCACCACCAACAGCACCCATGCGAAATTCGACGTTGAACTCACTGCCATGTTGAACGCTGTTCTCCAGAGCTTCGGCAACGACACCGACTTCTTCTTCGTGCACACGGCGCAAGAACTGATCCAAGGAGAGTTTTTCTTCATCAATCGCGAGCCACTCTCGTATGAGGTCAGACACGTATATTTGTCCGCGCTCAATATCGTATTCAAACAACCCGTCGTTGGAGCCACGTAGCGCCAACTGCATCCGTTGTTCACTCGCACGTAAGACTGCTTCTTGACTCAGTCGCTCCGTTACATCATTACCAATAACTAGTAGGGTCCGTTCAGCGCCCTCAACTAGAATCGCCTTAAACTCAAACGGATAGCTGGAGCCATCCTTGCGAAAGTGTTGATAGGCGTGGCTGATTTCGCTCCTATCGTTGAGCTGCTGGGTTAGGTTTGCGGCGATCTGAGGGTCGCGAAGATCTGGTGCAATGTCGATGACTGACATGTCTCGCAACGCTTCCACTTCATACCCTAGATTCTGGGCTGCCTGCAGATTCGCATCGAGCACGATCAAAGAATCTGCATCAATGACCATGACCTCATTGCTGCCATTTTTTAGCGCGGTTGAGAGCACCTTTAGTCTTTGGCTGGACTCGGAAATTTCTCGCACGCTAGATTGCAATGCACTTGCAAGCTGTCCGATTTCATCAGGGAGCATGTATGGCAGACGCAGCGAGCTGTCTTGGTCCTTGTCATACTGCCTCAATGCATGATGAATCTTCTGCACCGGTTCTAGAACGTTACGTTTTAGCAAAGCAAAAAAACCGCTAAGTAACAGAACCCCCGCGAGCAAACCCACAAAACCCAAGGTAGTGAGCACCTCGCTCGTGTTCGCCGCGAAGAATGACCCATCGAGTATCACGATGGCTGAGTACTCGCTGCCATATTGGGCAGTGATCGATGGGTTTTGCACCGTTACAGGAATGACAAACGCGACCCGCTCAGACCCGGCTACCTTCCAAGTTTCTGCCCCGGTCAATGGACGTAGGATAGGAATCGATGTGGCCTTGTGCGAAATCCAATCATCAACGGTAGATGCGACGATTCTCTTCTCGGAAGTCTCTATGAGTGCAATGCTCTCCAACGCCGAAGTCTTACTTCCGAGCGTCTTAACATACTCCATGAGTTCGGCCGCACTACCGTGGAGGTTGGAACTGGCCTCGAGGGCACCAACGACAATCTGGGCCTGGGCTCGAAGCTCATCCTTTTCAATACCTTTTTGGACCGACCAAAGCGTACCACCACCCACCAATGCGACGGCCAACGCCATCAACATCATCGGGAACGCCATCCTTGAAAAGAGATTTTTTGAATCGAACAAAAACAGACTCACATACAATCCATTCTTTACAGACTAGACCGCCAGAAGAGCTCACGAGCCACAACTTTTCCGGTTTTCCTACAAAGATTGTTCTGCGTCACACAAACCCGTTTACCCGCCTAGACTGAATGGATGAGCAGCAGCATCCGGCCTCTTTGCGCCTGGCTACTCGTACTGGCCCAGGTGCTCTTAGTCCAAGTCGTTTTCGCAGCAACCGCAATCGACTTAACTGCCCCGAACACCGAACTGTCAAAAACTTGGCGCTATTTGGCGGCAAACGCGACAGCACCACCAGACACCCTGCCAACCCGAGCAGATTTCCAACCGATACCTGAAGACCAAACAGGTAGTTTCGAACAATTCGATCGTGGTTATTGGTTCAGCACTCGTGTGCACAACCCAAGTGACACTGATCAGCGGAGAATTCTGGAAATTTCGCACTACCACATAAGAATCGCTCGTCTCTGGGTAATTCAAGATGGCGAGATCACGTCTATCCAAACCGATGGCTTAGCAACGGGCTTTTCAGGGAAGCCAATCCCAACTGGCAATCCCCTCTTTGACATCACAATCCCCGCTCAACAAGAACTCGAACTGGTGGTTTTTGCACACACAGTGGATCGAATGCGATGGCATACGGAGTTATGGAAACCCTTGGCATTAGGTGCGAAATACACTAACCAGCGCTTTGTGTTGGGCTTACTGTTCGGGATTATCTTGGTAATGGCGATCTACAATCTATTCATAGCGGCGATCACCAAAGAGGGATCGTACTTTTACCTCGGCACGTTTCTGATCTCGCTTCTGGTCCTGCAGGTTGTCGCCCAAGATTATGGTTCAGTCTACCTCTGGCCGGATTATCCAGTTATCTCTGGAACCCTTATTGGCCCCGCATTAATCCTCTTCTGCCTATCTTGTTTTTTGTTCAGCCAGGAGTTCCTAGGTGTCGTACGGGAAGGGGTTCACAAGTGGATCTACAAAGCCATGCTTGGCTACGCGGTTATCATGGTACCCGTCAATATGCTCTTCACGAGCCCGCAATTGATGATTGCCTCCGGAGTGCCGTATCTCCTCCCGCTCCTGGTAACTTTCGCGATTGCTATATTTCGCGCGGTCCGCGGCGATAGTCTATCCCGTCATTTCATCTTGGCCTTCAGTCCTTTGATCGCAGTACTTGTCGCCATCACTGCAAATCGCATGCTCAATTGGGGTTGGCAAACCGAACTTCCACAAATGCTTTTGGCACTTGCTTGCGCCTTAGTTTCAGTGAGTTTGGCAATCGCTATGGCATATCGGATTCGTAGTATGAGGGAGCAGCACCAAGCTGCTGAACACAGCGCCCTGTTGGCCAGATTCAAAGCCAAAGAGGCGGCGAGTGATGCCGAGGTTGCGATGCAAGAAAATCAGGCGAAGTCTGCTTTTCTTGCAACGATGAGCCACGAGATAAGAACACCGATGAATGGTGTGCTTGGTATGGCAGATCTGCTCAAACAAACAGAACTTTCTCCGCAACAACTTAACTATGTGGAAACGTTGGCTCGCTCCGGAAAGAGTTTGATGTCGATACTCAACGACGTGCTCGATTACTCAAAAGTGGAAGCCGGGCACCTGGAGCTCGAGATCCAGGACACATCGGTCGACCAACTCATTGATGATGTGGTCGTTTTGTTCAGAGAACCTATCACTCGCAGCAGCCTCCACTTGTATGTGCTAATTGACGCGGCTGTGCCACTGTTTGTCCAGATCGATGCAGGTCGCGTGAAGCAAGTGCTTTCAAACCTACTGAGTAATGCCATCAAATTCACAAAAGAAGGCAACATTCACATCCGTGTGACCATGGAACGCGATGCTTCCGGACCGGTGCTTTCTTTCCAAATCGCTGATCAAGGGATCGGCATGGAGTCTGAAGTGCTCGCTGGCTTGTTCGAGAGATTTAAACAAGCTGACTCATCCATTTCACGTCGTTTCGGCGGCACAGGACTTGGTTTGGCAATCTCAAAAAGCTTAACTGAACTTATGGGCGGAACGATCAGTGCTGCAAGCGAGCCCGGCCTTGGCACCACAATGACTTTCTCGGTCACCACGACACTGACCGGCGTTGCGCCCACTCAGAGCCAGCACGCCTCGTTCGCCTATCTTGGCAAAGATTCTAATTTCAACACCGTGTTTGCCGCACTGGCGTCCCGACATCACCTTGTGCAAGTCTCACGCGAAGAGGCAGCTATCCTCATCTTGGATCCTGACCAAACCGACACTACAACAAGCCAGCAAACCGTAGTTCTCGGCAAGGACCTTGTCCTACCGATGACAACCACCGACCTGTTACATGCTCTCGTTCTTACTCCTCACGAACCAGACAAACAAATCGACACAGAATTGCCACTCAAGGACATCAAAATATTGGTTGCAGAAGACAACGCAACTAATCGACTCGTAGTTGGAAAGATACTCAGAAATTGGGGTGCTGACGTTGATTTCGCGGAAAACGGGATCGAAGCTGTCGCACAGTGGCGAACTCTTGGGGACGAGCTGAAGCTCATATTAATGGATTGTGAGATGCCCGAGCTTGACGGTTATGGCGCGACCGAGCAGATACGCGCCCACGATGTAGAAGTTCCAATTATCGCGCTAACTGCTCATGCACTTCCGGAGTTTAAGGAACGTGCGCTCAATTCGGGCATGTCTGAATACATTACCAAGCCATTAGATAAAGCACTGCTTTTGAACGCAATCGAAGACCTCGTACTCAGGTAGTCGCAGCCGCAACCCACGATTCACGCACCAGCAACTCCTCACCATTCACTGTTACCTGCAATCGACCTGTCGAGGCCCAATATCTCACCTCTATGTAGTGGTGTTCTTCCCACTCGAGCTCGACGTTGGTCCAGACGTATTGCGGCTCACGATCGCTGGCGTCGCGTCTTTTGCGTAGACATTCATCTAAATAAAGCTCGATGGCCCCATCATCGGTCAGCCTTAGTACAAATGTCTTGTGTCGATGCGGAAACGTTAAAGAATGTGCCACTACTACCTCCAGCTCCATTCTGACCCGTGCCTCGCTGGCATTCAAATCTCTTTCAACCTAAGCTCCGGAAATGACGGATACACAAACGTTTACCAAAGTCCTGAAGACCAGAGAGGTCGTCGCACTTTCGTTTGGTGCAATGATTGGCTGGAGTTGGGTCCTGATGACCGGGGTATGGATCACCGAAGCGGGTACGCTAGGCACGCTGATAGCATTCGCGGTCGGAGGTCTCGCGATCACCTTGATCGGTTTGACCTATAGCGAGCTTGCAGCGGCGATGCCAAAGGCCGGTGGGGAACATGTTTATACCCACAGAGCACTTGGTGCCAATTGGAGCTTTGTGTGCACCTGGGCGTTACTGTTCTCCTACCTCAATGTCTGTATGTTCGAATCGGTCGCCCTGCCGACGGCTATTGAATACCTCTTCCCTCAAATCCGCATAGGCACTCTTTGGTCAGTACTCGGCGCAGATGTAGATCTAGGCTTTGCGATCATCGGTGCCTTCGGTGCAGCTGTCGTAACGTGGGCAAACTATGTCGGAATCAGAACGGCTGCGTTTGTGCAAACAGTCGTTACCGCCCTCATCCTAGTGTCAGGTGCACTCCTTATCTCAGGTGCCGTCGTGTTCGGTGACACTGCCAACGCCCAGCCCTGGCTCGGAAGCGGCGTGAGCGGCATTCTGGTCGTTTTTATCATGGTCCCCGCAATGTTGATTGGCTTTGACGTCATCCCCCAATCAGCTGAAGAGATTGATTTGCCGCCCAACAGGATCGGTCGCCTTTTGGTGATCTCTGTGTTCTGCGCTGTCTTGTGGTATATCGGCGTTGCTGCCGCAGTGGGCTTTGGCTTACCAGGTCCCCTACTCGCTGAATCAACGATGGCCACCGCCGACGCTGCCGCACACCTGTGGGGCATTCCCGGAGCCGGTTATCTACTGGTGTTCGGTGGTGTTTGCGGCATCCTGACGAGCTGGAACGCTTTCGTCGTTGGTGCCTCCAGGGTGCTCTATGCACTCGCTAAATCGGGCTTTATTCCAGACGCGTTTGGCAAACTACACCCCAAATATCACACTCCCTATATCGGCATCTTGACGATTGGCGCGCTGTCCATGATCGCGCCGCTGTTCGGCCGAACAATCTTAGTCTGGTTAATCAACACCAGTAGTTTTGCCGTAACGATTGCCTTTCTATTCGTGGCGATTTCTTTTCTGGCCTTGCGCAGGCATGAACCAGAGATGCCCAGACCATTTCAAATTACACACCCACGCCTTGTCGGTTATGGGGCTATCGTCATGTCCCTCGCGCTCCTCGCTGGGTTTTTCCCCTGGAGCGATAGCGCTCTTGTCTGGCCCGATGAGTGGCTCACAATTCTCGTTTGGGTGGTGTTAGGTGCACTCCTCTTGTTTCGTTTCCAACGAAAAGAGCATCTCTAAGCAGTCTCGCTAACAAACATTCTCTCCAAGTGAGCCCGGTCCAACGGCTGCGTCAACTTGGAGACGACTACCGTCATGATTACGGACACAAGTTCTCCCATTGCTGCGCAAGACCAAGGATTTGGTGATTCAATCACCAGCCAAGTAACTGCATCTTGCATTAATCCTGGAGAAAACCACTCTGGCTGGATCATCGCATTGAACGTGATGATGAACACAAAGCCGCCCGACAGGAGTCCAGCAAAAGCCCCAGCCTTTGTGACCCCCCGCCATATGGCACCGAGAATCAGGGGTCCTGCAAAGGCCGCCATCATACAGCCAGTGCCAATCCAAACGATGAGGGTGACGTTAGTGTCTAGCATGGACCAAGCCAAAAGCGTACACAAAATCATGACGACCACAGTTGCTATGCGGCTGATCGTAAGCACTTTCGCTTCGACTTCTGCCTCACTTAAGTGGGATTGATAGCGGGGCACAAACGTTAATCGATATAGATCGTTGGCGATGATCTGTGACGAGGACACCACTAGCCCATCCGCCGTTGACATCACAGCAGCCAGAATGCCCACACCCAATAGTGCGGCAAACCAAGTTGGGAACAGCTCAATGAAGAGGAGCGCCAACGCTTGATTGCCGTTAACACCCTCGCCAAGTATGGCGCGTGCCATAATGCCGCCAAAACCGAGCATGCCCAGAATCAAGCCAAATGCAAAAGCAAGTTTCATAAATGTCATGCGCTGCTTTGGCTCTTTGAGTGCCCACAGCTTGTTACCAATGTGGGGTAGTAAGCCGAGCGGAATATGCGCAAGAAGAATCGCTACCACCGACCACCATGAGTGATAGAGCACGTCATTTGGGTTGAGCCAACCCACCAGATCAGGATCGTGCCCAGCAACTATGTCGAGCATTCCATCCAAACCACCATCCACGCCGAAACCCGTTATGAACATGCCTGTAACAAGCAAGCCAACCGCGACCATTATGAAGCCCTGCACTCCGTCCGTGAGGATATCTGCATGCGCTCCACCCATGACCACGTAGATCATTAGGACCGCGGCCGTAACCCCGAGCGCAACTGCAGGTGAAATACCCAACATTATTTCGAACATGACGATGCCCGAGACCAGTTGGCCCGCGAGATAAAAGAACAAAGATAAGGAGAAAACCGATACTAAGATTCGGATCCAGTCAGACTGGTAGCGCTGCCCTAGGTACTCGGGAATAGACCGACTGCCAAACTCATGACCACTGTTAGAAATTAGTCGTAGGCAAATCAGAACGCCGAGGTAAACACCGATCGGGTACAGGAATACAGACCAGATCGCCGCGGTACCCGCGTTGTAGGCAATCCCAGGAAAGCCCACGAAAGTGGCACCACTAGCTGTTGTAGCAGCAAAAGCGAACGCTAGAAAGAGAGGTCCGTAGCCACCGCGAGCAGTTGCGAAGTCATCTGCATTGCTAACTTTACGCTGCCCGACGATACCGAAATACAGCATCATCCCGATATAGCCCACCAAAAAAATCCATGACCAAGCAACTAGGTCCATGTGTCTCCCCAACATCGGCATTTCTATTGGCCGCTAGCTTAGCAGGTGTTCAGAAGAGATCCATTTGTCTATCGTTTGCGCGTGGCTTAATGCGGGCGGGTTTGTTGAAGAGGTCCAGCGCCAGCGGCTTCAGCTCTCGGCCATACAGCCCTTTGGCCCTGGCTGCTTTGTTAAACCTCGCTTCAACCAATTCGGCAATCTGGCCTTGGCCGCGGAAACGAGTGTGCCAGCCTGATTTGTATAGCTCCCCACCGCGAGTATCTCGGATTGCCGCGAGGACCCTCTTTGCACGATCCGGAAAGTGCAATTCCAACCATTCTGTAAATAGGGGTGCCACTTCTAACGGCAACCTAACGAGTATGTATCTCGCGGCCTGCGCTCCAGCATCAGCAACAGCTGCGACGAGCGCTTCAATCTCGTCATCATTGATAAAGGGGATGACTGGCGCGATCATCACGCCGGTGGCGATATTCGCAGCCCGCAATTCAGCCACGGTCCGCAGCCGGGCCGCAAGGGATGCAGTCCTCGGTTCAAGCTTTGTTTTGAGGCTATTGCTCAACGTCGTTACGCTGATATTGACTTGAACAAGGTCGTGTTCCGCCAGCTCCTGTAACAGATCCAGATCCCGCAGGATCAATTTGCTCTTAGTGACAATACTTACCGGGTGGCGCAGTTCCAGCAGGGTCTCAAGTATTTCTCTCGTTACCCGTTGTGAGCGTTCGAAGGGTTGATACGGATCCGTATTTGTTCCCATTGCAATCACGCTACATTCGTAGCTGGGTCTCGATAGTTCGAGTAACAAGTGTTCGCGTGGATCTGATTTTCGAAAAATCTTCGTTTCAAAGTCGAGCCCCGGAGAAAGGTCGAGATAGGCATGTGTCGGTCGGGCAAAGCAGTAGATACAGCCGTGTTCACACCCCTTGTACGGATTGATGGATTGATCAAACGGGATGTCTGGGGATTTGTTGGTCGTGATGAGCTTTTTAGTCCGATCTATAAAGAGCTCTGTCCCCGGTGCGCGATCATCAGCTCGCGGATCTATACCCCAACCATCATCCACAGCCACCGTCCGAGCTTGAACAAATCGGCTCTGAACGGTGTTCGCACTACCCCGGCCCTTTATAAGTGAATCGATAGGCAAACTTGGGATAGATGAATCTGAGATAGATGAATTTGGGATAGGTAAATCTGACCGAGTCTTGTCCTCCATGTCTGCTACCAAAACTGGAACGGCCGATCAGCTTAAGGTAATACTGTATGTATGTACAGTATTACTATGCCTTTCAGCCCGTTAATCCAGCAAACGCAATCCTTACAAATTCTGTGTTATGTTTTCTAATTACGTGTGAAATCGGGAAGTTTAAAAATGATCGTCGTCAACGCCAAAATAGAAAGTGATGTGCAATCAATCGCTGCAATGAAAGATGCCATCAACGCGATGGAAGCCGCTAGCCGTGCCGAAAGCGGCTGTCACGATTACACATTTAGCGTGGAGCTAAACGACCCGGCAGTTCTGCGCATAACCGAGCGCTGGGATACCATGGACGACCTCAATGTTCATTTTGCGACACCTCATATGGCCGAATTCCAAGCAGCGATGGGAGCCCATCCGCCAAAAAGTGTTGTCGCAACATTTTACGAGGCAACCGAAGTGGATCGTCCTGGCGCATGATTACAATCTGGGGTGGTGCCACAGCCCGCACCGTCCGTGCCCATTGGATGTGCTACGAGCTTGGGCTTGAGTACGAACCCAAACTCATAGGCTCGCGAACAGGTGCGACGCAGTCCGAAGAGTTTCGCGCTTTGAATGCGAAAGAGAAAATACCTGTACTGGTTGATGACGATTTCGTGATCTCAGAGAGCGCCGCGATCGTCACCTATCTCGGCGACACTTACGGTCCAGACACAGGGTTAGTACCAAAACCTTATACTCGCGAACGTGCCCTCTACAACCAATGGCTCTCATTCATCCAAATGGAACTCGATGCGCATACTTTATACGTCATGCGCAAACATCGTGACCTCTCTGACCTCTATGGCGAAGCCCCCGCAGCTATTACCACAGCGATAGAGGGTTTCCAAAAACAAGTGAGCGTTGCCGACACTGAGCTGTCCAACTCCGACTATCTTGTTGCCAATACTTTCACGGGCGCTGATTTAATGATGACAACGGTTCTCAGCTGGGCAAAGGCATATGGGGTTGCCATTACGCCAAGGTTAGACGCATATGCGAAATTGCATATGTCACGACCAGCCTATCGAACCGCAGCAGAACTAAACTTTAGTATCAGAGCTGGAGCTTGAAACACGCTTCGCTTTGCGACGGCAATACCACATCCACGCAAAGCTCGCTACTACGAGCAACGGAAATCCAAAAATCGACTTCGATATCCAACCCGCAGAGAGGCTAGAACCGTACAGCTTTTCGACCAACAGAAATCCAATCAAAATATCTAGGCACAGCAAGATAACAGAGAGCTGGATAATGGATGAAACTGTGCGCATTGCGCGAGCCGACGTGTTCTTTGCAAAAAAACCTAAAAACAAAAGATACAACGCAAACGCAATGAGGTGATACAAGTTACTAACATGCAGAAACACGGAAAATTACTCCCTAACAAGCACTGACTGGACGAACGCAACCCGCTCAGAGACAGATCCTTCTGGAACCACCTCTAACTCGAAATCCAGACTGAGATACCACTCAGACAACTCGGCGTACACCCGCCGAGAATCATCGAGCGATTGGTCACGTTCATTGTCTTGTCGGTATATTTCCGGCCACGTTGGAAAGATAAACACAGATTTATTGAATGCATAGTTCTGCAACCGTTTTGCACACTCCACTTGCGTCAACAAACCCGCGCCTTTACACATCGCTAAGCCATCCACTAAACCGCGATCAAAAAAGATCGGTCCTACATGATCTCGGAGGCGTTCGTACTGAACCATATCCTCGTCGAGAATCTGTTGTGCAAAATCAAGAGGCTCTGGACGCGGCGAAAGCCCCTTCTTATGTCTTAACTTTATGATTGCCCGAGCTGTCTCAGGTACACACTGGTAACCAAGCGTGGCCAATTCGCTCAAGAGCGTAGTTTTGCCGCTACCTGGTCCGCCAGTAAGAATGCACATTTGCGAAACAGTCACGCCAGTGTTAGGTGCATTTCGAGATTACCTCGCTCATAGCGCGAGTCGGAATATTGTGTCGCAACAAAACCTGCTGCGGTGTACAAGCCCAACGCCGGTGCAAGAATATCGTTGGTGACAAGCATCACCTCATCAGCCCCTTGAGCACGAGCAAAGTCTAAGCAATGATCCATCAGCAACTTGGAATACCCTCGGCCCTGTCGATCAGGGCGTACAGCCATCTTTGCCAGTTCAAAAACACACTTTGAAGCTTCTTTCGTCGGTTTCGGCATCTGTTCTGCCGCCTGTTTTGGAACCTCTTTTGGAACCTCTTTTGGAACAATAGCCACAGTTCCCACGGGCTCCCCATCCTCGAGGACAAAAAAAATTTCACCGCCGGGCTCAAGTGCATATTTAACGGGGTTATCGAGCGCTTTTCGGTCTTCCTCTTCCACTTTGAAGTAATGTTCAATCCACTGATAATTGAGCGCCGCGAAGGCGGCAGCGAACTGTTCGTCAAACTTCACAACCGACACGTTCATCGATCTAGCTGCCCGTCAACCAATCGAATATTCTGGGGTTTTCCTCACTCGGATAAGTGTGCGACAGATCCTCTATCTCGCGATAGACAACCTCAGCGCCAGCCGCCAAAAAGGAATCGTTAGCGCTGCGCGCCATGTCAACGGGAAACATCCAATCCAACGCGCCGTGCATCAGGTATATCGGTAGCCCCTTTAATCGTTCGGGATCAGCAACTTCAGTGAGCATAGGGTGAAAAGAGGCTGAACTCGGCGCGAGATGCGTAAATGGAGAATCATTCTGCAAGCCTGATACGTAGCTGAACGTTCCGCCATCAGACATACCCGTCAACAACACCTTCTCTTCATCAATCTGCCAATGCTCTTTCGCGTAGTCGACCATCGCCTGTAGGTTTGCCGAATCGATGTCTGGACCCATCAAGGACCATGTTGAATCTTTTGACGTTGGACTGATCAGAATCGCGTTGCGGGACCGTGCAGTTCGCAGCCACGTCCATAGAAAACTCCGTCCGTGGCCGCTGCCACCATGCATGGCGACAATGAGCGGCACTGTTTCATCGTCATAATACTCAGGCACATACATCGAGAAACCACCGCGCTCATCCGGACCATTCGCCGCGTGCATAACCCCTACATTTTCGCGCGAGGCGTCGGCTTGGCCGATCTTCGTCAATAGAGCCTCATCCTCGCGTTGCTCAGGATTGAGAAAAAAGCGACTGACAGGCGGCAACATTTGACCCACAGGGTAAATCGCTTCAAGCGCCTTCGTGTTGAAACCCATCGCCCGATAAGCGGCCATGACCGGATTCGATTGATTTGGCGCACTCAAGAATTCATTGAATGCGCGCATAGCGAGTTCACTGCTTTCTCGCACGTGGGCAGCAAAACCGCGCAAATGATCCGGCCACTCAATGCCGTTGAAGCTATCAAGCCCTTCCTTCAGCGGCGCTCGAAATGACTCTACTTCGCTGGTCAACGCTAATACGTTTGGCGGATGCAGGTGGCGCCCTGCTCGTTGTAGTACATCGATGCCCGTTAGGAGCGGTGGTACTAGCGCGGTGGTGGCTTCGAGTAAGGTATCGGTGTCGCTCGTGTTCTCTTCCGTCATAAGTATTGATCAACTCTGCTCGCAGACAACCAATATACTCCCATCCGACCACTGAATCCTCCGTCAGTGGGTTATCAACAGCCTCTGACCTTTCTAGTATAGTGTTGAGAGAATTCAGAGGAATCCAGAGCGAGACACAGTTATGGCTGAAGCAAAGTCACCTGCCCCTGCATCGTTTGATCGTGCCCAGGAAGACGTTGGTAACGTCCAATTGCTCGAACACGTGAATCTCACTGTCCCCGACCAGGGCATCGCGTCTATGTTCTACGTGACTGGTCTAGGCTTTACTCGAGACCCGTACATAGATTTTGGCACGCTCAATATGTGGGTCAACTTAGGAGACCAACAGTTCCATCTCCCCACCAACAAAGCCCAAGTCCTACGTGGTCATATTGCTGTCGTCGTACCGAGTCTCGAAGGCCTTCTGAAGCGGCTCAAGTTTGCTGGTCGGGGTCTAACCGATACGCAGTTCGCCTGCCAAGAAGCAGATGGCTATGTGCAGCTCACATGTCCATATGGAAATTCCATCAGAGCTTATGACCCGTCAGGCTTTGACCGTATGGATATCGGCATGCCTTACGTCCAGTTTGACGTGCCGCCAGGTGTCAAAGAAGGTATAGGCCGCTTTTACGAAGCAGTCCTAGACTGTGCGACCCGAATCGAAGGGGACAGTGTCAAAGTAGACATGGGCACCAACCAGGAGCTGATCTTCACTGAAACCGATGCACCAATCCCAGCCTATGACGGCCACCATCTCGCAATTTACGTAGCAAACTTTTCCGCTCCCCATGGATGGCTCGCTGAGAGAGATTTAATTAGCGAAGAATCGGATCAATTCCAATATCGCTTTGAAAAGATCATCGACCCTCAGAGCGGCGATCTACTGTACGAAATCGAGCATGAAGTCCGCTCTCTCAGTCATGCTATGTACCGACGCCCGCTCGTCAATCGCAACCCCGAAACCAACTTCTTCACCTACCGCAAAGGCAACGAACAGTTCAGCCCAGCGGCCCGTTCTTAGGACCCACATGAGCCAAGCAGTCGATTTTTTTACGGCCGACAACGAACCCTACTATTTGCCTCTAGGTGACGAGATTGAAATTTTTCGTGCCGCTTATAGTGCTCGTCTTCCCGTTCTGCTCAAGGGTCCAACAGGTTGCGGTAAGACTCGGTTCGTCGAGCATATGACCTGGCGGCTCTACCGAGAAACAGCTAATCCGTTGGATGTCCCATTAGTCACTGTATCGTGTCACGAAGACCTAACCGCGACAGACATGGTTGGGCGCTATCTATTAAAAGGGGATGAAACGGTCTGGGCAGACGGGCCTCTTACCCGGGCAGTTCGCACTGGAGCCATTTGTTATCTAGACGAAATTGTCGAGGCGCGCAAAGATACAACGGTCCTTATCCACTCTCTGACTGATCATCGGCGCATACTACCGATCGATAAAACCGGCGAACTCGTTTCAGCTCATCCAGAATTTCTACTCGTCATTTCCTACAATCCCGGTTATCAATCTGTGCTGAAAGACTTGAAGCCAAGTACCCGACAGCGTTTCGTCTCCCTAGAATTCGACTACCCTGAAGTCGAGACCGAAGCGAAGATTATCGCCCACGAATCTGGACTACCCTTGGATGCCGCAGAACGCCTCGCCGTTATCGGAGAGCGTGTGCGCAATTTGAAACAACACGGTTTCGAAGAAGGTGTGAGTACGCGGCTCTTGATCTATGCCGCCGATTTGATTGCGGCCGACATCTCACCGCGTCGTGCTGCAGAGGTGGCGATCGTCACAGCTATCTCCGATGATCCCACAGTACAGCAGGCTGTCGCTGATATTGTCGACGTTATCCTGCCTTAATGCAGATTCTGGCCGAGATTGAAGAGCCGTTAGCGCTCTTTACAGAGGGGATTGCAGGTAGGTACTTCCACATTCGGACTTCCGAGGAGTTTGCCTCCCACCGACGACTCGCTTTAGGCGATGATGGCACCGGTCAAACCAGCGACACGATTTTCCTGCCCGAATCCCTCGACTCACCTAGTGCGGCAAGCTATCGCGTCCTCGTCATGGAACAAATCGGACTGCGCGAATGCGGTACGTTCGGATTTCGAATGAGCACAGCGCTCGAGCAGCTGCCAGCACTTGCCGCTCGCTATACCGAACCTCGTGGTTTGACCGCTCGTACTGGGGACTTCCACCTGCTTTTCGGCGTGTTCGCACAACCCGCACTCGCAGCAGATATTTTTAACTTGGCCGAAAAAGCTCGGATTCTGGGTTACTTACTGCGTGCCTATCCAGGGATACGTCGCCACGTTGAGCAGTACCACGGCTATCTTCTTAGTCTGACTGGGCCAAGCAACGACGCCCTAATAGCCGGGAAACGCCAGGTCTGGGGCGAGTTCTCGGGTCTCTGGCCAGAATATTGCCAAAGCTTGGAGAGACTAGTAACCGAGGCCCAAACCACAGACAGTGTCTACACCAGCGTTGAAATTCTTCTCCAGTACTACGATCAAATCGAAGGTGCCTACGTTTTCACCGAGACGACACCCTATGCCCAACAAGAAGAATCGCTCCCAGACTGGTTAGCTCGGGAAGAACGTATCGAGGAATGGGAAGAGCAGGTTGATCAGCTTTCTATGGCCATGGCTGTAGAAATGTTGGAAGCAGAAGACGTCGAAGCCGAACGCGGAGAAGCGGGCGATGCCGCGGTTCGTGAAGCAGACGTAGACATCAAATCCCTAATTGATGAACGCGACACGATGAAGCGGCGCATCGACATGGAAAAGTCTTCGGTCCAGCATGCCTTAGGCGCGGATCGATCTAACGCGCGCAGCTATCGCTATGACGAATGGAACTACCTCGAACACCGTTACCTCACCCACTGGTGTCGCGTGTTTGAAGAGCCTCTTGTTGGCACATCTGATGATGATACGACAGAGCTGCAACAAGTCATTAAACACTTCCAGCCTCTAGTTCAAAAACAACTCGAGCAGATTCGCCCAACGGGTTTACAACGTGTCACTCGCGTTCAAGATGGTGATGAGCTTGATCTAAACGCAATCATTGAAGCACGTCAGGATATACGCGCAGGGCACAGTCCGAGCGAACGGTTCTATTCTCGCAAAGAACGTATGCACCGCGACGTATGCGCGATTTTTCTCGTCGATCTATCTGCATCTACCGACGATCCCATCGAGCCGCCCGAACCCTACGACTGGTCAGAGTACGATGAGGATGGGTTCCCAAATCTACGCGATCCTTGGGATACTTCGCTCGACGATGATGTTGAGGACGAAGAGCCAAAACGCAAAATCATCGACATTCAACGTGAAGCCATGGTCGTTATGGCCAGTGCCCTCGATTCGCTGGGGGACAGCTACGGCATCTACGGGTTTTCAGGATATGGGAAAGATTGTGTCGAAGTCTTTGTTGCGAAGGAGCCGAACCAAGGATTTTCTAAACAGTCTTTACAAGCAATTGCAGCCATGAAGCCCAAGCGCAGTACACGCATGGGTCCGGCGATCCGTCACAGTACACACAAGTTGATGCAATCCGGGCATGCCATGAAGGTACTCATGGTCATCAGCGATGGCTTTCCGCAGGACTCAGACTACGGTCCAGATCGTGGCAATCACGATTACGGTGTGGAAGATACGGCTAAGGCGATCGTTGAGGCACAACAAAAGGGCGTAGAAACTTTCTGCGTGACGGTTGACCGTTCGGGCAACGACTATTTAAAACGAATGTGCCCTGATTCGCGCTATTTGATCATTGAGGAAATGGAAGACCTCCCGGATCAGCTATCCAAAGTTTATGCGGCCTTAACCGGGCGCTAAAGTGTAGGGGTTAAAGTGACTTGGCGCTAAAGTGACCGGCCGCTAAAGCCTCACAGACGACACACAAAAAAGGCGCCTATTGGCGCCTTTCTTATACCGGTATCCGGTGTCTAGTCATCTCCACCAAAAGCCATTAGCAGATGCAATATAGACATGAACAGATTGTAGATCGTCATGTACAACGTCACCGTTGCAATAATGTAGTTAGTTTCACCACCGTGGATGATCGAACTGGTTTGCCAAAGGATCAGTGCACTCATCAACAACACAATGCCTGCGCTGATCGCCAACTGGAACGCGCCAAGATCAAACAACAGACCCAAGACAATCGCGCCTAGCATCGCAAACATGCCGACGGTGATAAATCCTGACAGAAAACTGAAGTCTTTCTTGCTGACAATCGCATAGCCACTTAGGCCAATGAACGTAAAGGCAGTCATACCCATCGCCAGAACGATGTTTGTCGCACCACCGGGTATCTGCGCGACCATCGACAGGACCGGCCCTAAAAAGAAGCCGATAAATCCAGTATATGCGAACACAGAGACGAGACCCATCGCGCTGTTCGCAGTCTTATGGACCAAGAAACTCAAACCTAGTACACCGCCCAAGAAGATCCAGGGATTGATCATCCCAACACCCATCACGGCGGCTGCAAATGCCGTTAAAGCGCTAAAACCGAGTGTCATCGCGAGCAGCATGTAGGTGTTGCGCAGTACCTTACTAACCTCTAACTGAGATAGTCCCGCGATCGAAGCGTTCGGCATTCTGCCGCCGCCTATTACTCTTTCGCCTATTCCTCGTTCGTTTGCCATAGACAATTCACCTTTATTGGATGCTACAAACCCTAATATTGGGACATTTCCAGGTAATTGCAAGTCCATGAAGCAACGCATAACGTGGAGTCCGTCACAGCACTCAGGACAACACGCGCGTTGGAAAAGTATGACGTCATTATCGTCGGCGGGGGCATTATCGGCGCGAGCATCGCCTATCACCTAGCCACAGAGACAAATCGTAGGATTTGCCTACTAGAACGCAATCAACTGACTTCAGGCACCACCTGGCATGCGGCGGGATTGGTCGCAGAGCTACGTGCTAGCGCTAATCTGACTCGACTCGCACGCTATAGCGGAGAACTTTACGAGTCGCTGGAAGATAGCGGTGAGGGGTTAGGTTTTCGACGTGTCGGCGCCCTAACCCTGGCCAAAAACGAATCGCGAGCTTACGAGTTAAAAAAACAGGCAGCGATGGCTCGGCACAACCAAGTCGAATGCGATTGGCTCACAGCAGCAGCGATATCTGACCGGTTCCCGCATATCCAGACGAAAGACCTAGTGGGCGGCGTTTTTATGCCCAATGACGGTCAGACCAATCCAGTCGACACAACCGTGGCCCTCGCCCGTCTTGCGAAAAACAACGGCGCTGACATTGTCGAACAATGCGAGGTCAGTGAACTCATCGTGGTCCGCGATCGGGTCAAGGGCGTCATCGCAAATGGCGAGCAACTTGAGGCAGAGCAAGTCGTGCTGGCTACTGGGCTTTGGACCCGCGATTTAGGGAAGTCTGTCGGCGCCGACTTTCCCCTATATCCCGCAGAGCACTTTTACGCCGTCACCGAACCTATCGAGGCTGCAGGCCCAATCGTGCGTATTCCCGACGATGGGATCTACGTCAAACCGGATGCAGGCAGGCTCCTCATCGGTAGTTTCGAACGTGAAGCAAAGCCGATCAGCGCAACTCAGTTACCAGACGAGGCCTTCATAGAGCTGCCATTCGACCTTGACCACTTTTTACCCTATTTAGAGGCAGGCTTGGCGCGTATCGAGGGAACCGAAAATCTCGGTATCCGGACCTGGTTCAACGGCCCTGAGAGCTTTACACCTGACGGTCGCTACATGTTGGGCGAGTCCCCTCAAGTTGAGCAACTTTTTGTCGCGGCAGGGTTCAATTCCATCGGCATCCAATCAGCAGGTGGTGTCGGCAAAGTCATGACCGAGTGGCTTGAAAAACGCAGACCTCCGCTGGATTTATGGGAGGTCGACGTTAGACGGTTTTCCCCGTTTCAGAACGAAGATGACTATCTCGTTCAGAGAACCGCCGAAAGTTTGGGTTTGCTGTATGCCATGCACTGGCCATACCACCAGCATGAAAGCGCGAGGCATCAACGTTGCTCGCCGCTGTATGAGACCTTGGCCGCACAAGGCGCTTGTCACGGCGAACTCGCTGGCTGGGAGCGACCAAATTGGTACGCAAGTCCAGATCAATCGCCAACCTATGAGTATTCATACGGCCCGCAAAACTGGTTCGAAAACGCGCGGCGCGAATGCGAAGCCGTTCGCAACGACGTCGCTCTGTTCGATCAATCAAGCTTCGCTAAATATCGCGTAACTGGGCTAGATGCCTGCGCGTACCTGGACTATCTATGTAGCGCTAATGTCGATGTCGAGCCTGGGCAAACGGTGTACTGCCAATGGCTCAACGCTGCCGGTGGCATCGAGGCTGATATCACGGTTACACGCCACGATGAGCAGGACTTTTGGGTCGTCTCCGCTGCGGCAAGCGTCGTACGTGACCTCCATTGGATGCATCAACACGCTCGCCGTTACAATGTTGAAATCACGGATATCACGCAGGATTGGGCAGTCATTGGTGTCATGGGGCCCAGTGCTCGTGTGCGCCTTCAGCCTTATGCCGATGTCCCACTGAACAACCGAGACTTTCCCTTCGCAACTTCCCAACAAATCGAATTAGCAGGCCACGAAGTAGTCGCGACTCGACTGACCTACGTAGGCGCGCTCGGCTGGGAACTCTACATCCCCAAACAAGATGCCTTAGCGGTCTACCAGACAATCACTCAATCACCCATACAACACGCCGGATATCACGCCATGGATTCTTTGCGAATAGAGAAAGCCTACCGACACTGGGGACATGACATCTGCGATGAAGACACGCCGCTAGAAGCAGGGCTCGGTTTTACGGTCGATTGGAGCAAAACCAAAACTCTGGGACTAGCCGCACTCGCGGCGCAAAAGGAACAGGGGCTAACTAGGCGTCTCATCCTCTTTAAGCTCATCGACACCCAAGCCCTAATGACGCACGAAGAACCGATCTGGAGCGACGGAAAACGAGTTGGCAAAGTCACTTCAAGCGCGTTTGGCTATAGCGTTAATGCTAGCCTTGCCTTCGGCTATGTGGAGACCGAGCAAGGTGTGACACGCAAAGAAATTCTAAACAAGTCATACACAATTGAGATTGGCGACCGCCACTTCGAAGCGATACCTCAGCCACGCGCGGTCTACGATCCAGACAACGAGGAAGTTCGGTGCTAGCGAGAACTAACGTACTGTGAATCCCGTCTATTTTGCAGACACTCGCCGTGCTGTTATGGATGCGGCCTTAGTTATGGCCGCGCGGGAGGTGGAATATGTCGTTGAGCAAACCGGCAACGGCTGGGCATTGCTCGTCGCCGAAGAAGACTTGGCCCGCGCAAGCAGTGAACTGCACACCTACTGGCGCGAGAACGCACCACCATCAATCACACCCCGAGACGTCGAAATTGTGGACTCTGGCTGGTTTGGCGTACTCGGCTACTTAGCCATTATTTGGTCTATCCCCGCCATTCAGTCATGGACCAACTTCGACCTGAGCGACGCAGGACATCTGCACGCCGAGGCAGTTCGCTCGGGTGAGATTTGGCGCGTGATTACCGCCCTCACCCTACACGGTGATCTCGGCCACATCTTTTCTAATTCTTTGTTTGGCGCCTTGTTTGGCTTGTTCGTAGGCCGCCACCTTGGTTCTGGCTTAGGTTGGCTGTTGGTCCTCGGCTGCGGCGCGATCGCAAATTTCACTAATGCCTGGATCCAGCCAGATGCTTTCCGTGCTGTCGGCGCGTCGACCGTAACATTTGCTGCCTTAGGTCTTGTCCCCGCTTTTGCTTGGCGACGCGGTTACTTTAGAGGCAACGGTCTGAAGCGCGGCTTCGCCCCTATCTTTGCCGCCATATGCATTCTGTCCTATACCGGTTTTGGGAGTGAACGAGTCGACGTTGGCGGCCACGTGTTCGGCTTTACTTACGGGATCATCGCCGGACTGCTCTTTGCTGAAATCAACCTCAAGGCGCGCTCGCGTGGGGACCAACAGCGAGCCGGGATCATGGCCCTCATAGTCGTCTCAACGGCTTGGCTTGTAGCACTCTAGGCGAGCGAGCGAATAAACTCGACCACCGCAGTTGGTGCTTCAAGGGGCAGCATATGACCCGCATCTAATTGGGACAAATTGCAGTTGGGGAAAACGGTTGCGATCTGTTCATAGAACTTGAGCGGAAAGTGGCCGTCTTTTGCGTGTACGAGATCGACCGGAATGTTAACCATGGGTGCATAATCAAACAGACCTAGCGATCCGGTCGTTGCGAAAATGTGGGCTTCGACGGTTGGATGGCATTTTAATTCAACCTGACCGTCATCACGATCGCGCATACCCTCATCAAGGTAAACGGCAAAGGCACGGTCGTCCCACGGTGCGAACAGAGGTTTCTCTCGCCATCCGGCGTGAGCCGCCTGTCGTGACTCCCAGATATATTTCCGCTTCAAAGTTTGCTCCACCAGCCCCGCTCGCATGGACGGCGTGGTTTGCCACTCGATACCCATCTGTGCGGCAAGTTCTTCGGTTGGGTGAATGGGTGGATCCAACATCACGAGCCGGTCCATTAAACCCGGCGATTTCGCCTCAGCACCGGCGAGGAGTATCCCGCCAAACGAGCTACCTAATCCAAGCGCTATCCGTTCGTGTTGTGTTTCTACAAGAATCAATTCAGTCACACTGATGATGTCCTGCACAAACACGTCCCAGCCGTAATCATCCGGGACCGTTAGATGTTCGCTATCGCCATGCCCCCGCGCATCGATCGCGATGACGTGGTAGCGATCCGTTAGCTGGGTTGCGACAAGTGCCCAAAGGGCAGCGCACATACCATTGGCGTGCTGTAGAACTGCAAGCTCACCACTGCCGCCAAAGTCCCATCCGCCAATCTCAATCTGACCGCCTGTCTGTCCGGCGTTCGCTATTCGCCAATTTCGGCGCTGCGCTATCTCATCCAATTTCATGCTTTTCCTTTACGGCCTCATCCGCCCATTCACACAGACGCATGAGCGCCATTCCTCGGGCCCGGTATTGTTCGTTCACGTCTACTCGATCAGCTATCGCTTCTCCACCATAGCTAAGCTGATGCGCGTCCTTTGCTCTCGCTAGCAACAGCGGTGCAAGCCAAACATATTTCACAGCCGAGGCATGGAGGTAACGACGCAACGGCAAGTCTAAGCCAACGTCGAAGTCAGCTAAACCAGCCGTGTAGGCACGCCACATCGTTGACTCAAGGACACCGATGTCCTCTCCGGCAAAAAAACCATCGAAAATCGCATCAGGGATGAAATTACCAACATCCTCTACGAGCGATCCAGAACCAAAGAACGCCCAATCTATGAGCACCACCTCATCACGCTCAGTAACAATCACATTGTTCGGCCAAAAATCTAAGTGACACGGTGATTGCGGCGCACTCTCCAACAATTCCCATAGAAGCTCTCGATTCGCATAAAGCGATGCCAAGCCGTCGGCAAGCTCAGATGGCCAATTTTCCTTTATCAAGGGTTGCGCCCAGGCGCTACGTCCTTTTTGAGTCCGGGTGGTTAATAGCTCGTAATCGGCAGGTTTCGACTGCGCATAGTTACGCAAGAACCGCTGGCTGGTCCACTCTGGCAATGGCCAATCGTCGTCAAAAGCTGGCCCTGTGCATGGCCCCAAGCCTTAGCGATCAAGCCACAATCTTGCAGTGTTAGATCACTGCCTGTACGGCCGATGACGTCTTCCATCGTAAGCTCGATCGTCTCCTGCGACCGAACGAGAGAAATCATCGTCGGTAGTCGAACACCGGTACCCACCATATGATCGTTTAGTCTACTTTCGTAAACATTTGCCTCTCGCGCCCAGTAGTTCCAATGGCGCGGCTCAGTACTAGCACGCCACTCTACAGGTGTATCCTCACGATTCTTGCAACTGAAGGCTTTGACGACGACCGTTTGACCATCGACCACACGCCGCTCAATCCTCTCTGTCACAGCGTTCTTAGGGTTGTGCACGAGGGTTTCTGACATCTAGCAGACCTTAATCTTCGTTCACTTTTGGTTCAGCTTACTTCTAGTATCGTGCTAACTAGGGACATCAGGGCAATGAAGTAGTGGGGAACGCTCATGCGCATACAATCTAGCTATCATACGGTTTCACCAATATACCGACTGCTCACGCTACTCGGGATCTTTTTATTCGCCCCGCTTGCCTCAGCCCAAGCAACAGGCACCACTGACGCCGAAGTAGTAGTGGTTGAACCAGCTCCTCTCTTAACCACCGATGAGCTCAACAAACTCGTGGGGCCAATCGCTCTGTACCCCGATGATCTACTCGCGATTGTCTTACCCGCCTCAACCTATCCTCTGCAGGTCGTAGCCGCCTCCCGGTTTCGTGCCGACAGTAAGAACGATGCACTGGAACCGAACGAAGATTGGGACGAATCGATTGTCGCCCTACTAAACTACCCTGAGGCGCTCGCCCTCCTGAATGATGACATCGATTGGACGTGGGAACTCGGCCAAGCAATCTCTGATCAGGAAAGCGACGTAATGAATGCGATTCAATACGTGCGTAAAGAGGCCTACGCCGCGGGCAACATCGACTCTGACGACAAACAGAACGTGTACGTCAAAGACGACTCCGTCATCATAGAACCTGCTGACGATGAGGTGGTTTACGTACCCTACTACGAGCCAGAAGATGTGGTTCGCCATCAAACCACTCGGGTATACCACTACTATCCAACGCGTTATCCGGTCTATTACTACCCCTATCAGAACGATCACCACTTTTACGATTACGGCTTCTGGGGTATCAGCTCTTTTTACACCCTGAGCTGGGGGCATCGCCATCTACGCCACTACCGTCATAATCATCACAGCCATCGCTACTACGGGCATCGCTATCACGATCGCCACTATCGGTATACGCGACATTATGTAGGTACGCCTGCGTTCCATCGCCGTTGGGCACATCGCCGAGCACATAACTATGCCTACAACGGCCACTGGCGCCCAAAACATCACCGTTATGGTGCTCGGCCGAGATATGAGCGCAACAAGCGCCAACACAACCGTCGTCACTTTGATCGCCGCGGACGTCACCACTACGCAGCCATCAAGAAAAACAGATCGGCATTTCGCCCGGCAAATCTCGACCGTCGTCGCGGCGACCGAGAGCGCCGCCAAACACAACGACAAAGACCTCGCGACCGAGCATTACAAGACGGTGTTCGAGGGATTAACTCGCAACGAGCTGCCGCTAATCGTGATTTCCGTGGCGAACGTCGCGCTTCACAAAGGGCAAATCCCCAACGAGCCGAGCGGCGTAACAATCAACGAGCCGAGCGGCGTAACAATCAAAGAGCCGAAAGGCGAAACAATCAAAGAGCCGAAAGGCGAAACAATCAAAGGGCCGAGCGACGTACCAATCAAAGGGCCGAGCGACGTAACAATCAAACGCGACAACAACGGCAACAGAATCGCCAGGCTAACAACGACGCTCGACCGAATCGCCGCAATCAGGCCTCCAGCAATGCACAGAGGCGGCTCGAGCGCCAAAGATCGGCGAACCGAAGTCAGCGCGCTGTTGAACGGCGGGTGGACAACGGTGGGCGACGAACCCAAAGCCGTGATCGAGTTGCGCAGCGGCGCGATCGCAACCGAGACATGAGAACATCCGCTCGATCAAGGCAGCAAGCCCGTGCAGCAAACTCGCCGCGAGAACGTCGAGCAGTCCAACAATCTCAGCGTCCGAGAGTTACTGCCAATAGAGGAGCCAACTCTCGGGCGCAAAACAGATCACCTCAGAATAGACCGCAACGGGCACAAAATAGACAACAGCGGTCACAACAGCCTAGGCGCCAAGCGCGCGTAGGCAACAACCGCTCGCGCCGTTCGGAATCGCGAGGTCGCCAAGGTGGCGGTAATCGATCATCGTTTGGGAATGGCGCTGAGCGTGAAGGAACCAGTCACTAAACTGTTACAACACCTCGCCACTCAGGGCGTTGTCGTTCTATCAACAATACGGTCGCTACCATCGTAAGACCTGCGGTCGGACACCAGAAAAAGAACGCGACGTTTTGGCTACTCAGCCAAAGCGTCACCGATATCGCGACCACAAAACCAACTGCGACACTACCAATGCGTCCGATACCAACTCGAGCTAGGACTATGGCGCCTAACATTGCACCGTACACGTAGTTTGGTAGGCGGAACGTTAAGTCCAATAAGCCCTCCCCTTGAAAGCGACTGAAGAATACTGCTGTCGCGAGAAACACTAGTCCCCAGGCGACCATTAGCCACCGAGATGCCGCCACGTACTGCATTTCGGTTTGAGCAGGCAACAAACGGGCATAGATATGCGTCACCGAAAGATCAGCACTCTCCGCTAGCGCTGAATCCAGGGTTGAAATTGCGGCGGCAAAAATGGCCGCTATGAATAGTCCAGACAGACCTACTGGTATCTCACTCAAGATAAAATACGGAAATATCCTATCGCGGGCTTCCGCAATAGCCATCGCGGCGGTATCAGGAAGCGGTTGTTCCGCGTAGAACACCACCAATCCAAGACCTACGCCAAGGATAACAAGGTGCATCACGTAGAATAACGCGGCAAAGTGATATGCCTTCTGGGCATCATGCACACTGCGGCATGCTTTAACGCGCTGCCACGTACCTTGCGTGCTACCAGTTGCAATGTTTAGAGCAATCCCGCCGATGACTGCCGCCCAGATTGTGTAGCGCCGCTCAGGATCAACCGAAAAATCAAAGAGAACCAAGCGCGCTTGATCATCAAGAAAGACAAAGGCATCGATTAGCGACATCTCGATTCGAAAGCCGATGTAAACCACGGCAAACACCGCACCTAGCGCGAACAATACGAAGAGCAGGAAGTCCGTCCAGATGACCGTTTTGATTCCAGCGAGGGCACTCCAAACGATGCTGATACAGACAACGAAGGCTGCACATCCTGGTATGCCCCAGCCTGTGATGACGTCGAGGACCAGACTCGCGGTCAGAAGCTTCACACCTGAGTTGATCACCGTTAAAGCCAAACCTAGATACATCGAGAGCTCGCCAGTTGGCCTATCTAGTCTCGCGCTCACGTACTCATAGCTCGTCCGTACACCGCTAGATTCATAAAAAGGTCGCGCAAGAATCCAACCTACTGCAACTTTGCCAAGGGCGAGACCGAGAATAACTTGGAAGTACCTGAGATCGCCTTCTGGCGCGAACACGTTGGCTGGCACAGACACGAACGTGACTGCGCTCACAAGTGTGGCGATTATGCTCGCGGATACTGCCCACCACGGCAGAGAACCATCCGCTTGGAAAAATGCACTGCGACTGGTGACACTGCCACTCAGTCGATGCCCCATCCACGTCACGGCAAGCATTACGCCGATAATGATCGAGAGGTCTAGGACCCCCAGACTCACTCCCATGCTTTAGATCTAGTCTAAGCGGACCACACGTGTGCCAATATTTCCGCCACTCAACAAATCGACAAACGCAGCGGGTGCTGCCTCCAAACCCGATACCTCATCGGTCAGCGCTTGCATTTCTCCAGATTCTAACCAGCCATGGATTTCTGCTCTGGCTTGATCGTACTGATGGGCAAAGTCGAAGACCAAAAAGCCTCTCATGTTGATTCGCTTGTTGACGAGCAATCCAGGGATACCCTTAGGCCCGGGTTCCGGTCGGTCCGTGTCGTACTGAGAAACCACACCACAGCATGCAATCCTTCCGCCGACATTGAGACGGAACAATGCAGCGCCTAAGATCATGCCCCCGGTGTTGTCGAAATACACATCAACACCATCTGGTGTAGCTCCTTTTAAGGAGTCACGGAAACCATCGTCTTTGTAGTTAACCGCCTCATCGAAGCCAAGGTCGTGAGTAAGGGCGATACACTTCTCTTCACTCCCGCACACGCCGACAACTCGACTGCCTTTTATCTTCGCGATCTGGCCTACCATGTGACCGACCGAGCCCGCCGCTGCTGAAACCATGACGGTTTCTCCAGACTTTGGCTGTCCGACTTCCAACAAGCCAAAATAGGCGGTAAGCCCATTTACACCTAAAGGTCCAAGATAATGCAGTGGGTTGTGTGAAGGATGGATCGCTGTGACCGCTTTAGCTTCATGAGCTGAGTAACTCTGCCAGCCCGTTGGTCCTACTACCATCGAGCCCACTGGAATATCAGCGACACCGCTTTCGACAACCTCGCCCACACCTGTGCTATTCATCACAATGCCCGTGCTTGGTGCCCCGGCGTAGCTAGCGCTTCCCTGCAGACCAGCCCGCGTACCAGCCGTGATCGCGAAAGCACTCGTTTTAACGACAACGCCGTTCTCTGGCAGTTCGGGCATCGCGCCCTCTTCAATCCTATAGTGACTCTCTTCCAACTTACCTTCTGGTAAGGCCGCGATCAGTACCTGTGTATTCGTGGTCATCTCTTTCCCCTCTTTGATTCGTATTGTCTGTTATGTGCGGTCACACTAGCCTGAGTTTTGGGCGGTGACGAGCCACGCCCCCGCGCGCAAACGCACGCCTGCATCCGTTTCATGTTCTGCCAAAGCAGATCGCACTGCAGCCATGGCTTGCTCGCGAACATCCTCTTCTAACTCAGACAAAACTCTGGCCATTGGACCGATCCGACCTTGAATGTACATGGCTTCTTCAACATCTTTGCCGACCGTAAGCGTTGGCGTCAGAGCCTCGACGTTGACATTTAGGTAACCGGAACTCTCTAGAATTTCGTGGATCCACTCACGATCCGCAAACGCAAACGGCCCCGGCGCCCTCGGGTCTTGAGCTTCAGCTTCCGGCAAAAATGGTTTCGCAGCGCGTCCGGCAATAGACATCCATGGATTTTCAGACGGCTTCTGCCAACAAATGAAAACCAACCTTCCGTTAGGTTTGAGGCTTCGTCGAATGTTAGTGGAACGCCGCTTTAGGGTCGTCAAAAAACATCACGCCAAAACGAGAAAAAACGATGTCGTGATCGGGCGTGTAGTCTTGGCTGGCAGCATCAGTAACAGAAAAGGCAACGTTTTCGATCCCTTGCTCTTTAGCTCTTTCCTTCGCCTTAGCCAACATTGGTTCGGAGATATCGACACCCCAAACCGCGCAACCGGAATCAGCAAACGCAAACGTTGTCGCGCCGCAGCCACACCCGACATCTATCGCGCGCTCATTCGCTTGGCTGGCGGCATGGGTCGTTGCAAGCTCAGACAGCGGCGCCAATATCTGGTCCATATAACCCTGTGCTTCAACCCACACATCACCGGCGGGTCCATTCCAAAAATCCTTTTGTGCTTCGTTGCTCATGCGACTTCCCTACCTAACTTCTTCCGATACCAATTGAGATAGCTACCCATACGCTCCGCAAATGCAGGCTCCGCACTCAGCGTTAACATGTGTTCAAACGACTTTGGATAGATGCTCGGACCATCAGCGCTAATCAACGTTTTGGATTGGGTGGCTAGAGCTTCCTCATAGTGACCTTCGCGAAGAAACTGCGCAAAATCGCATACGAATGATATATCTGCGATCGTCAATTCTTCCCCGACGAGATAAGGGCTATTGGTTAGCGTCTGCTCTATACCTGACAAATAGAACTCATAAGCCGCAGCCATTCTGTCATAGCTTTCCTGGCTGAGACTTTCCATACCTAGCAAATAGACTTGAGCTTCACGCGCGAACACCAAATTCGCGTCCAAAAAACTGTCGATCCGGGAAGCCTCATACCCATCCTGTCCGTATAGACCTTTTCCTGCGCGAGCCACCGCTCGCAGAATACTATTCGATTCAAAGACACCAACGGCTCCGCCTGGCGAAAAGGCAGCGGGAACAGTCCCGAAGGGGTGTGCTTCGAGAAAAGCATCTGTCTTCCAGAGCGTCCCAGAAAAGCCTCGACGCCCTGTACGGGCATGCGGTGAATCATCAACCCTTTCGCTCTCGGTTAGAGGCTTGGCATCGTAATCCCACAACCAGGTACCGAGTTCCGGTGGCTTCGCACCGACAACTTCCACTTCAACGCCGCACAGGTCTGCAGTTATAAGCGACTTCCATACACGCGGATTCGGTAGATAGGAAAAAATTTTCAATACAGACGTCGTCATGTCGTTCCTCCCCAAACAAGACCAGAGAGAGTACGTGCAGCAAGCGTTCTCGCCAAGCGTTCGTTACAATCGCTCATTCTAGTCCAAGCAGAAACAGCTCATGTCGTACACGAAAGCGCTTCTCACGATCACATTTACGATGACGCTCTTAGCGTGCGGAAACACACCTACCGATCCGGTTTCAGTAACTACCGGACAGCTTCAAGGCATCGAAGAAGATGGCCTCGAGTTTTATCGCAACATCCCGTACGCCGCTGCTCCGGTAGGCGATCTGCGCTGGCGAGCCCCACAAGCGGCACCTTCATGGCAAGGCATTCGTGACGCGGGCACCTTTGGACCCGCCTGTTGGCAAGATACTGCCGGTGGCAATGCGCAATTTATGGACCGGCTCAGTACTGGCTCGGGCATGGGCGGATTCACCTCTTGGATTTTGACAACATTTGCGGCTCTCGCTGAGCCCGAGGTCTCTGAAGATTGCCTATCCCTCAACGTGATGGCACCCGAGAATGCAGAGAACCTACCAGTAATGTTCTGGATACATGGCGGTGGTCACCAATTCGGATCAGGGGGTCAACTATACGAATCACCCAGCCTTACAAAGAAGGGTGTTGTGTTGGTGTCGATAAACTATCGACTCGGTATGTACGGATTCCTCGCCCATCCAGAACTCGAACAAGAAGATCCACACGGCAGCAGCGGTAACTACGGCATGCTGGACCAAATAGCGGCGCTCGAGTGGGTACAAGAAAACATCGCCGCCTTTGGCGGTGACCCCAACAATGTCACAATCTTCGGAGAATCCGCTGGCGGCCATTCAGTCGGTCAGTTGCTAGCTTCACCACTAACCATAGGGCTTATCCATCGCGCCATAGCGCAAAGCGGTACCGGTTTTCAGCAATTCCAAGCGGTTCACGCTTCATACGAGCGAATGAGTGGCAACGATGCAGGGCGCCAGGTCGCAAAAGCGGCTGGTGTTAATGGTAACGACGAAATTGCAGCCTTGCGCGCAATGACACCAGAGGAGCTACGGCCTGTTGCCGTTGACGCAGTGATCAGCGGGACTTTTCATCCACAAATAGACGGCTATGTGTTGCCAAAACCAACCGCGCAAGTATTTGCCGATGGTGAGCAACTGGCCGTGCCACTAATCGTCGGTAGCAATGCCGACGAAGGCTCAGTTCTATACTATCTTGGCCTATCGCCGGTCGATGGTGGACCTGAGGGCCAGCCTGAAACGGAAAGCGAATGGAATCAGCTGTTGGCTGATCAGTTCGAAGACAACGCTGATGCTGTTGCGGCCGCCTACACTGTCGATCGCGATGTCGATGTACCAAAAGCAGCAGAACAACTCATGGGTGACAGTTGGTTCGGACGCCACGCTTTCTATATGGCTCAGCGACACAGCGCTGCTGGCAAACCAACCTATCTCTATTTCTACGAACGACACCCGCCAACTGAGAATCAAACCGTCGGCGCAACCCATGCACTCGAAATATCCCATGTCTTCGGTGGCTATATCCCAATGTGGCCGCCTGACGAACGTGATGGCGAACTGGGCGAACAAATGCAAGGCTTCTGGACTCAGTTCGCGCGAAGTGGTGACCCAAATAGAAGTGGTGACCCAAATAGCGGTGACTTACCAATCTGGCGAGAATTCACTGACCTGGAAGCACAAGAAATGGCTTTTGGGCATGAGCAAACCTATACCCGGAGGGTGGCTCGCGAAGATCGCTATCGAGCGATGGCTGGTCAATTCGCGGCTAGAGAAGCCAGCGCAGCAGCGGGCGGCGACTAGACTATTTAGGGACCTCGTATTGCGGGCCAGTCTTCTCGCCGATTAACTCTGGTGGCGTGGGAAGTTGTTCCGGTGCTGGCCACAACACGGGCATCCCATCCCCTCGCATCATCTCGCCCACCTTGATCCCTTCGCGATCGAGTGGGTATGTTGGCCATTCCTTAACTCGGCGCGCAGCACTCGAGATGTAAACTACCGTAAAAGCACGTCGGGTCTGATTCGATGTGTTGGCTGCTGCTTGATGCACGGTCATGCCGTGATGCCAAATCACCGAACCTGCTTCCACTTCAACAAACTGCGGCTCTCTACCCTGGAGGGCTGGATCTTGCAAAATGTCATAGGGTTCTGATTGATGCGTAATGTCTACAACGCGCAAAGATCCTGCCTTGTGCGATCCGGGGACATAGGCCATTGCACCGTGTTCGAGGCGAACATCCTGAAAAGGAATCCACGCGCTCACCAAGGGCTCATCACCTATCGGCCAAAAAGTCTCGTCTTGGTGTGGCGTCGTTTCTCTACCACCGGGTTCTTTATATAACGCCTGATCTTGCCAAAGGCGTACGCTTGCAACCCCTAAGAGCTGAGTCGCAATGCCCGCAAGACCAGTGTGACAACTCAGTAGCCGTACCCCCTCGTTCGTCTCCCACAGGCGCATACATTGGATGAAGGACTGCTCATAAGTTGTCTTCTCAGCTATATCTCGCTGGTCATCCGCGGTTCGCTCTGCGACCTCTGCGTCGACAGCAGTAGCGTAGCGATCGAGCTCACTGGCTGTTAATACCTCTGGGGTTACCACAAAACCGTCCGCGCGGAACGAGGCGATAACCGAGTCTTCAAGCCTGATGGGGAATTCGTTCATATCTTTAACCCAATGTCCGACAGCGTCAGTGAAGGAGCGACCAGTCTGGTTCGCTCTCAGGATGGCTGAGTTCACCAAATGAATTTCGCACAACCCGGCGCTGGTCATCAAGCCAGTGTTTCCAAGCCGTGCAGGCCACCAACTCATCCTGGCGTTGTTTCTGATGGAGGCGGAGCTCCTCTTGCAGGCGCGCCTCAACTACATTTCCAGAACCAGCCAAGTTTGTCATCTGTAACGGATCTTCCAGGAGATCATAAAGCTCAACCTTACCGTTTAACCACTCTGCATAAGTATATTGTTGGGTGCGTACGCCACGCCATTCGGCGCCATCTTGGAACCAATCAAACCATTTCGAAAAATTCATCAGAAATGCGCTATCAGAATCACTATCAGCACCCTGTAGTTGCGCAGCCCTGCTCACGCCTTCAACACTACGTGGTATCGGCACTCCCGCCAAATCGCATAAAGTTGGGAACCAATCCACCATAGACGTCACCGCATCTGTCCTACTACCCGCTTGCAAAACACCCGGATAGCGAACGATACCTGGCACATGTATAGAGGCATCATACGGGTTTTTCTTTGACCACGGATTCACGCCTTGTGATCCACCCTGAGTGCCATGGTCTGAGGCAAAAAGTACAATCGTATTGTCAGCCCGCCCAGTGCGGTCCAAATAGTCTAACAAATGACCCAACATTTCATCGACTGCAAGAACCATGGCCAGATAGTGCCGGTACATATCTTTACCAGCGACTTGCATAGACGCAGGCACGTTGCCCGGCATCTCTAGCTCGTCAGGGAGCATCTCGTAGAATTTCTTGGGCGCAAACTCAAACGGTGTGTAGTGTGGCGGATGCGGAGAGAGAAAAAGCAGAAATGGATCGTCCCCGGCTGCGTCCATAAACTCGATGCCATAGTTCATCAGACCGTCGGTCTCGTAGCCATCCCACCGCTCGTAATTCCAATCATCTTTGTGCACAAAACCATCAAAGTAGACCATATGCTGGTTGTAAGCCCGCCAGTACTGAAATCCGAGTCGATCTCTGCCTTCGGGTACCCAATCTGGATGCTGTGGCATGCGGTCGAGTGCAGGCCACAAACCTGTGTGCAAATGCCATTTGCCAACCCAGGCTGTTTTGTATCCCTGATGTGCAAAAGCATCTGCAATCGAGATTTCTGAGTGCCGCGTTCGAGTCGTATTGATGAGATGGCCTGTGGTCTGCGGATACCGCCCGGTCACCAACATAGCTCGCGCTGGTGTGCAAACGGGGCAGTTGGAGATTGCTTGGGTGAGCAAGGTGCCTTCTGATGCTAACCGATCGATATTGGGCGTCTCAATCTGCGTTTCTCCGAACAACGGCAGAGACAGCGCTCGGAGTTGGTCTGGGAACAGTACAACGACGTTGGGTTGCGACATGCTTAGGAAACCAATCGTTCTGTTAACAAATCTAGAAACGCATCTTTGTCACGCCAAGCCATTGCACAAGCAACTGGCTCGCCTGCCTCATCGATGATGGTTTTGCCGTCTGGCGTCACAACAATTGGGAGTGTTTCCATTTCGACAAACTCCGTACTGAAGGCTAGATAGACCGCTACGGAGTCATACAACACAGAGCTTTGCTCTCGAGGGTTTATATCTTTCAATAACGGCCAGTCCTTTACCGCTTCAAACCACTGAAGGTGGTTGTCGATCGAGATGGAACTACTAATACTCTCCTCAGCTGCGTCGAACACGCTGGCAAAACGATCACCTTGCAACATGACCGTGCCACAAGTATCAAGCGGAGTAATAATCTTCTCCCATGACGCCGAAAAAACTGCTCGGCACGCCAGCGCATGCTGTTTGACGTTGTATTCGCGCATCGGCTTCGGCGCATCTAGATACCCTTTCCTTATGCTGCCATGCATCCCGATGAAACGAGCGTTGTTGGTGATTTCCGGCTCACGAGAAAGTGCTGCTGCTATGTTTGGCAGAGGACCGATGCAGACGAGTGAAATCGTTTCGTCCGATTCCATGATTGTCTCGCACATAGCGCCGACTCCATCCCGGAGCACAGTACCGGCATACTCGCTCAACTCATAATCCCCAAGCCAGCTATCGTGGGTATGTGGAGTTTCGTCTAGCGGAATGCCTATCCCAATACTGATGTCTTCGCGACCCATCATTGCGAGTATTTTGGCGACGATACGCGCGCGGTAAACCGTATCCCCAGTCGTCGTGGTAATTAGCTTCACGTCAAGTTCGGGACAACGCAGAAGAAAAACGAGTGCCCAAACATCATCAACATCAAAGCCAATATCCGTATCGAGAATAACAGGTATACCCACGCTTAAACTCCCGCTGCTAATGCTTGAATGTAGTCAGGTCCGATACCACAGCAACCACCAATGATCGTAGCACCCTGATGGCGCCATTCATGGGCGAACCCGACAAAGTCTTCTACTGCCAATTCCCGATACCCTGCGGATACTTCGTTATCAAGTGTCCAGTCCTTAGGGATATGTAGCAAGTTGGGATAGACACCGATAGGCTTATCCGTCAGCGCCCGCAACTGCCCGAGAGCTGGCGTAATCGATTCCGGAGTGGAACAGTTAAACAAGTATGCTTCGGGATTGAACGGTGTCAGCGCCGCAAAGGCAGCAGCAATACTCTCACCGCTACGCAAACCCGATCCCGGCTCTTCGGCAAGCGTCCAAGCGACCCAGAAAGGCTTGCCAGATTCCAATGCTGCCTGGGAGGCATTGCACGCTTCTCGCACACACGCCATGGTTTCGCAGACATAGAGATCAACGTACGGATTTAGCGTTTCAGTGAGCGACCGGTAGATTGGCAGGGCGTCTTCGTCCGCAGGTGCCAGATCATAGCGATAGCTTTCATCTAACGGTGGCAAGGAACCCGCCACCTTGACTTGTCCATCAAATTCGTCGGCGACACGACGAGCTATTTCGCCAGCAACCTTTGTGTAACGTAAGTACTCGTTTGCCAGTCCCGCCTTTTCGAGGTAGCTCGGGATCGTGGAATACGAATTAGTAATAATGACGCGGGCCCCGGCCTTAACATAGTCACGGTGTACTTCGGCGACAGTCTCTGGGTCATCCACCAACGCCTGGGCCGACCATAAGCCATCTTTACTGGTGACACCTCGAGCAATGAGTTCAACACCCATACCCCCATCAAGAATTGTCAGCTCCGTCATTGGTTAGTCTCCGCTAAATTTTTTCACATCGATGATCTCCACGATTGATCCCGACGTGTGCAGCGGCGAACTATGCCATAAAATACGTTACGGGCAGAGCGAAGAACGCTTGCCATTTAGCCGCGATCGTATGTAGAGAAGCGTCCCCAGCACTCTTCCCATACCACCCCTTTCCATACGAGGTCTTGGATATGAAGGCACGAAGCACAAGACGCCACTTTCTGGCTGGCAGCCTCGCGGCTGCAGCCGCTCAAGCATCCGGTAACACCGCTCAACCAAATACAGAATGGTCCGGTGGTCGCGTTCAGCACTTGATACCCGTCGCCAATCACACCGAGATTCAGCTGAAGGTAATTTTTCGAGAAACGCAGTCCGCACCTAATTTGCGCGTCGGTGACAAGTTCGTGCAGGGAGTGCCGGGTGACACTGAACAAACCGGCTGGACGTTCCACAGCACTGAACTGAATCCGGATACCGTATATGAACTTTCCCTTTGGGATGGGCAGGGGCGATCCGCAAAGCGGCTCAGCGACCCGTGGCCTTTGAAGACGTTTCCACATCCCAATGCCAAGAAGGAACACGCTCGACTGTTGGTTTATACCTGCGCTGGCGGCCATCCTCTAATGTCCGAGGGGGAAGGATCGAGCTTCCTGCCCATGGCGACCCGACGCGCACTCTTAGATCGGGGCCTCTCGTTTCAGCCAGACGCTGTGATCGCAATCGGTGATCAAATCTATTGGGATCAACGAACGATTCTCGATTCAACTTCTGATTTGCGGCGAGAGCGGGGACTTGCGGTCTACGAGAAAGCTGGCCTTTTAGACCGAACTCTGGCCGCCGCCGGGACCAGAAACGAAGACGTCCTTAAGCTCGTTGCTGGACAACAAATACAACCTTTGTACGGCGTCAGCCTGCGGTCTACACCGGCGTACTTTATCAACGATGATCACGACTATTTCGAGAACGACGAGGCAACCAGACGCTTCGTCACACTACCGCCATACAACTACCAAATTCGCTTTAGCGACTACGTACGCAATCTCTACCTACCGAATTACCTCGCTGACCCGGGACGATCCAAACCGATATCCGGGGATCGTTCTGACGGCAGCAACTCAAGCTTTGGTACTTTGCGGTGGGGGAATTTGTTAGAAGTTTTGATGTACGACTGCGCAGGGCACCTCAGCCTAAAGGGAGAAAATGCTGGCTTGATCCCAGGCAACGTAGAACGGTGGCTGCAGGCTCGTACCGCCAATTCTGATATTCGCCAGCTTCTGCACATACCTTCTCACCCGATGGGTTGGAGTGCTGGCAAGTGGCGGGAATGGTACCCCGATGTTGCCAACACGGGGGATGATGGCGAACAAATTGCTCAAATAGGTACAGAAGGTAAACAGTTTCGTCTAACGACAGATAAGCCGAAGTTCATGTGGCAAAAGGGCTGGTGGCTACAACACCAACGACTATTGCAGGCCCTAAGTGAACAAACCAAGCGCGCACCGGTCATGATGAGCGGTGATCTACACGCGACAGGCCATGCCCAAATCACGAGATCGGGCAACCTCAACCTCGCGGCAAATCCAGTTAACACGATGATTACAGGTCCCTTAGGGACAGGTACCTACTGGCCTTCCCGAGCCCGTGGAATAATGCCCACATCCGCGATCGGATTAGAACTCACCGACCAAGCCCCAATCCAAGAAAAAAACGGTTTCACGATAGTCGATGCGTATCCTGATCATCTACGGGTTCGTCTGTTTGCCTGGCGACGAGAAACGAACCAAACAAGCGAGATCGAGAGCCTAGCGCCATATCACGACACCATTATCACGCGCTAAGAACGCCTCACAACTCGTCGAAGCCAAGTCACGCACGCGCTCGCCGATACTGCCGCTGTCGCAGCCAGAAAGTTGAAGAGCATGTCGATGGGATCAAACACTCTGCTTGGAATGAACCATTGCACGCATTCGTCGAGCACGCCCAACAGACTTGTGATGACGATCGTCATCAACGCCACATACCGAGCCGTTCCGCCAGCCTCTCGTCGTTCGAGCAAGGCTTCATAGATGAACAGCGCGAGAACACTGTATTCGATCAGATGTGACCGAGCTTCAGGCGTCACCATACGACCTACAACGATCAGATAAGTCGCCGCAACACCAATCCCAAGAGCTATCTCCCAACCCCTCGGCCGAAAGCGCAAGCCCTGTACAACGATCGATGTGGCGACAAGGATCAGACCTGTTGAGAAAGTGAGCTGCAAGAGTCCTCTTTCGCGTAACTCACCAGCCAGAGATTGCGCCCATCCCATTGAAAGGACAATTCCACCGATGATAACGGCCACCCAGATCCAGAGTCGACGTTCTCGCGCCGAATGGAATGTCATCTGGAGGTTATTCGCCCCGTAGTGCAGTCGTTATCGGTAAGCGAGCTGCTCGTATGGCCGGGAACGCGCCGCCTACAATACCTAGAACCAACGCCCACGTTACGCCCATCTGTAAAAGGTCTGGCGTGACTGCAAAGTCGAAAGCCACTTGCGAGAAGGAGGCATTATTTAACGTTGACGCCGAGTAGCCATCAAATGCGAGCCATACTAGTCCGCCCCCCAACAATCCGCCCAGTAATGCCAATGTAATGGCTTCAATCATGACTGAAAACACCACCGGTGCGCTGCCAAAGCCAAGAGCTCGTAGTGTAGCAATCTCAACTGTACGAGCACTGACCGCCGAATACATCGTGTTGAGCGCAGCAAAAACTGCACCGATCGCCATGATGACGCCCACCGCCTGGCCAAAGCTGTTTATTAGTGTCGCTCGAGCTTCAGCTTGGGCAGCATAGTGGTCAGCCTCTGAGCGCGCCGTTAAATCGAAGCGTGGATCTGCCTGCAGACGATCATCCAACGCGGTCACTGCATCTACAGATTCCATTTGAACTCGCATCGTTGTTGCAAATCCACCCCGCCGGAATGCGGCTTGGACTCCGGCAAGGTCAGCCCAAATTTCCGATCCATAAGCAGAGCCACCCGCATCGAAATGGCCGACAACAAGCCAAGTTTGATCTCTAACGGGCACCTCGTCTCCAATCTGCAAGCCAGAAAACTGTTGTACAGCTTGCACCCCGACTACGACCTCAGAACGGCCTGGTTCGAAGTTGCGCCCAGCGACTATCTGGATTTCCGGGCGTACAGCGAAACTGTCTTGCTCTACCCCCCGGACAACAACATTCGCATCGATGTCTGTGCCGATCTTGCGCAAGTCGACGACAACATACAGTTCACCACTCCCAACGACGACGCCTTCCATCGCACTAATGATCGCTCGTTGATCCACTGTCAACGAACCATTCATCTCACTGGTTGTACCATCTCGCATGATAATCGCCCGATCCGGTTTGCCAGCACTCTCCAACGCTTTGGTAAACCCAGTCGCCATCGATAACAGGCCAACTAACACAGCCACCACGCCAGCAATACCAACAATGATAACGGACGAAGAGCCTAGTCGACTTGGTAGGTTAAGCAGATTGAGAAGGGTTATTTCTTTGATCTGAGACAGCATGCTTATTTCCTTAGCGCATCAACGATAGCAAGTCGTTGCGCGCTGACCGCGGGAATGATCCCTATCACCGTGCCGATGAGAACACTCAACACCAAGGCTTCCAACGCAGTTGTTAGATTGACTTCAAAACTGCCGAAGATACCTTCAAGCGCTGTCACCAAGCCCGGGCCGATTAAGAAAGCCAGAGCAACGCCAAGCACTCCGCCTACGAGGCAAAGCAGTATCGCTTCACCCAACACCATCAAAGACACAGTACCGTCTTGAAACCCCAGTGTTTTGAGCACAGCGAGCTCAGGGATACGTTCTCGCAACGCCTGCGTCATCGTATTGCCCGTGAGCAAAACGATGGTGAAGAAGACCGCTGACATGATCATTGTGGTGATAAAGCCCATATCTCCAAGTTGGCGCGCAAACTGGCGGTTGTATTCCTCTTCTGACGCGGTTTTGGTCGGATCAGCTGAATTCTCGAACAGCGCGTCAATCTCTTGCGCGATAGCGTCAGCTCGTTCAGCCGAACTTGGTCGGATTATCCAATTGCCTACGGCATCTCCGCCAAAGGACGCTGCTTCTTTGAAGTACTCGTAGTGGAAAAGGAACAAGGGAAAGCTTGAGGACTCACCCTTCTCAGTAAACTGTCCAACAATCTCAAATTCCCAGAGTCTCGATCCATCTGTCTTCGCATAGATCGTGCCCTGAATCGGTATCACATCACCGATTTCCCACCCATAGTCCTGCATCAAGCCTACATCGACGACAGCCGCAGTTCGTTCTCGAGTAAAGCGCTCTAAAGCATCGGCAGGCTCCAAATCGAGTTCCGAATAAACATCGAAATAACTCAAGGGATCCACTGGATACTTGGCAAAAAAGTTCTTCGGGTCTTGGTAGGTGCCACCAAACCATGACGTATGAGCGATTCCATCGACCCCTTCTATGCGCAGTATTTGCTGCTTCTGTGCAAAGGGTAGGCTATCGACCTGAGAGTACTTCGGCATCACCATCAAACGATCAGTGGCAGTGACCGCGATCCCAGAATCAAACGCTGCAGAAATGGACCGCAGCAACATGAACAAGAGAAAGGCAACGGTAACGGATGCAAGGGTAAGTGACGTCCGAGTCGGCTTTCTAAACAAGTTCGCCCACATCAGGCTAACAATACTCATGCACTGACTTCCGTTGCCAGTTTGCCTTTGTCCATGTGGAGCGTTCGGCGAGCATGATCGGCAGCACGGGGATCGTGCGTCACCATGATGATGGTTTTGCCATGGTCCTTGTTAAGCGTCTGGAGGAGTCCCAGGATTTCATCCGCGGTTTCACGGTCAAGATCCCCCGTCGGCTCATCGCAAACCAACAGATTCGGATCGGCGACCAACGCACGTGCAATAGCGACACGCTGTTGTTGTCCACCTGACAGCTCATTGGGTTTGTGTTTGCCACGATCGCCCAAACCGACTATCTCAAGTGCTGTACCGGCATTTTTTTGTCGTTGCTTGCGGGACAGCTTTGTCAGCAATAGGGGTAATTCGACATTTCTCTGCGCGGAAAGGACAGGTAACAAGTTATAAAACTGGAAGATGAAACCAACGTTTTCGGACCGCCACTTCGCCAGTGCTTTGGCCTTCATGCCACTCAGGCTTTGACCGCTGACTTCGATCTCGCCGCCGGTCGGTTGATCCAGACCACCAATCAAGTTGAGCAACGTGGTCTTGCCGGATCCGGATGGTCCCATCAGTGCAAGGAAGTCGCCCTCCTCGATATCTAAGCTAATCCCGGTGAGGACGGGCACCACCTCTTTACCCTTCGTGTACTGTTTCTCAACATTTTTGCAACTAACGGCCAGTGCCATACGCTCTCTCCTTGATTCTCATCTTTGTATCGAGACCGATGCACCTTGCTTAAGCGCATCTATATTCTCAACTGCCAACGAAGCAACGATTCGTTCGCCGTTCGCCAATTCTGTTAACACTCGGACCCGATCACCTTCTTCACCTGCGACGCGGACAGATCTACGAGCCGTCGTATCCCCCTCCACAACAACAACAAAACTGCCAGACTCATCTTCCCCTACGCCTAGGCTTGGCACTAAAACACCTGCTGGAGCCTCAACTGGTTCGATGTCAGCTTGCTCGTCTAGGAAAGCGACGCGAACACCCATGTCCGGGAGGACACGTGCATCACGCTCAAGCAAGCCAACACGCACACGCACGGTCGCCTTATTCCGATCAGCTGCCGGAATGATGGCGATCACCTCAGCTGGATAGTTGTCATCTGGATAAGCATTTAGAGTGACCTGAACTGGCTGATCTGTGTATACGCGGTTGATGTAGGACTCGTTGACGTCGACTTCGATCTCGAGCGAATCCATATCCACGATCGTGCAGATACCCGTGCGAGTGAAGCCTCCACCGGCAGACACTGGTGAGATCATCTCGCCCGGTTGTGCCGCTTTCGCGATCACGACACCCGCAAACGGCGCGCGAATTTGCATGTCATCTAACACTTGTCGTTGCACAGCCATCGCACGCTCAGCGACGACAATTTCTTTCTGTGCGCGTTCGAGCCGGGCTATCAAAGCTTCGACAGACAGCGAGTCCCGGTCGAGATCGGCTTTGCTGGCTAGATTGCGCGTTGCAAGACCTTGGGTTCTGTCTAAGTCCAATTGCGCCTGCTTAATCGCGACTCGCATCTCAACCAAGCTTGCCTCGGCAGATCGAAGCTGTGATTCCGCCAGTTCAAATTGTGCTCGCGGTATCGAATCATCCAATGTTGCCAACAATTGGTCTTTCGCCACGATGACGCCTTCCTCGATCAAGACTTCCACTACTTTTCCTGTCGCTTTGGAACTTACCGTCGCTTGACGCCGTGCCACGACATAGCCTGTCGCATCAAGGACACTAGCCCCAACTGGACTGGAAGAAGAGGCCCTAGCAACGGCTGTTTTTACCGGCAGGAGCTCACCTGAACTTAGTAGATCCAAGAACCATAGGCCGAAGACAACACCACCGATCAAGGCAATCAGAACAAACCATTTAGTCGGTTTGCCCCCATCACTAGCAGGTTCATCCCTATCTATCTTCAGCTCATTGAGGAGCGCCTTTTTGTCAGCGCCCTCTGACTCTGATGCCATACCGCAGTTCTCTCCTTGTTGAGACTTTTCCTTCTTGAGACTTTCCGTCCCGCTGTGCTGCGACGAGTCTCTGTATTACGTCGTAGAGCATTTTTTATTACAGCTCAGCTCATTACAGCGCAGTTTTAGTTCAGATCGGTCTTCATCTGCCGATCAATCGCCGTGTATGCCTGATATTGAGGTAATCAGTCTATCCCTCGTTCTAGCTCTGAGTCTAATGTCGCACCACGGCCGTCGGAGCCTGCCCTGACGAAACGGAAATTACATGTCTAATAGGTCGTTTCTGGCGATAAAATGGTTCTACGGCAATTTTTAATGGTGGAGGGAATAGAATGGCACTGAACAGATATGTGACAGAAATGGGTATGGGCGTTGACGTCCACGGTGGCGATTACACAAAGGCGGCGAAGCGTGCCGTTTCCGACGCGATTAGACACTCAAGCCTGAATTTCTTTCGTGTCACCGACAAAACACCCGATGACATGAAGATTACGGTCAAACTTGGTTGCGGTGACCCCGGTGCGATCGATTTGGCCGCAGTCGCTGCGGAACTTCCCTACGGCACGGCAACGATCGAGCCTGAAAAGGGTGGGTTGGACGTTCCCAGTGATTCGGGACCGGACCTGATGGTCATCGTGAACGCGGCAATTTTAGTCTGTTTCGAGGAGTGACTTAGACATCTCCATCGGCGTGAAAGCAAGTCCGTGCTCGAAACTCTTAGGGCCAGTCACAGTGAAACCCCACCGTTCATAGACCGGAATCGCGAACGTTGAGGCGTTTAGACTGAAACGCCCGGGATTGCCTCTAGCCAAACAAGCTTCACGAGTCAATTGCCACAACCGGTTCGATATGCCGCGTCGATGCCATGCCGAGGCGACGAAATTGTGTGACAAGTGTTCACTATCGCGCACACCGGCGACGCCGACGACTTCACCTTCTCCCTCCGCAACAAAGTAGACATCGCCGCGATTGATGTAGCCGCTAATTGCCGGGACACTACAAAGCTCCTGCATCAGCTTGCGACCTTCACCCGTGTATTCATGAAAGCAAAATTCACGCTGGGACTCGATAATCAGCTTCGATATCGCCTCAGCATCGTCTGCAACGGCTTTTCGATAAGTGATGTCCACTTGGTACTTAGATCGCCCACTCAGCCCAGAGATTGCTGCCCGTGGGCGCAACGTCTTCGCGATAGTTGCGAGTATCTATCCACCACTGATATTTCTCGGAGGGTCCGTATTCCTCGTCGTCGAAAAAGCTCTTATCACCTCGCTGGTAGCCACAAGGCACGATGATGCGCACGAGCGGGCAACTACTATCTGCTGTCCGGTTGATCCCCGCAGAATGGAGCAGACGGTGGTGCCAGAAGATCACATCGCCGGGGTGGCCAAACGTCTCAACCGGTACCGTATCCGATAGGATCTCGTCGCGACACCTTCGGTACGCGTCTACCCCTTCACCGGTTATGGAAGATCCATAACAAGTATCCCAACACTCGTGTAGGCGAGTATGTGAACCTGGCCAAACAGTAAATCCACCCGCGCCAGTTGGCATTTCATCGGCCACCACCATGGCACCAAGCTGCCCGGCAGCATAATCACAATGCGGACCTAGGGCACCCACGAGATGCTGAGGTTTTGGCAAGACGGCATAAACACCACGAACCCGGTTCACCGATTTCAACGGCCCGCCTAGAAGCTGCTCAGCCAGTTGTAACATGGTCGGATGGCGCGCGATGCCATCAACGAGAAACGACTCTTTGCCAATGCGGTCGGCGGACCTCATTTTCCAATTACCGCTGTGCAGCAGACCAACCATTTCATGGTCAGATGCTGTCCAACGTTTATGTGGCGAGTCCAACCATGTGTGCGGATCATCGCGTTGTAATATGTTGCGCGGCACGTTGTTCCAAAGATAATCAATCACCCGGCAAAAGAGTTGATCATCATCAATGACCCTTCGTTTAATGAGATAGCCGTTGTGTTTAAAAAAGGAAATTTCTTCAGGGCTCAATCGCGTGCTGTTTTCAGCAACGATTTCCTTGTGGGCGACAGCTTCTGCGATGGATACCGAAGAGTCGATCGCCTGGGTGGTTGCATGCCCTGTGTTGTAGTCCACGGAACTAAGGACTTGCCAATCGAACGATTTGACCGCCGGAGCGATGCTCAAGCAGTAGGTATACCTCACCAGTTGGACTGACGTCGATATCCCTGATTCGACCTATGTCCTGCAACAAGATCTCTTGTTCCACAATTTGACCTCCGTCCAAGCGGATGCGAAACAAGTCAGTCGCTTTTAATGATCCTACCAAGAAGTCACCTTGCCATTCAGGAAACATCTCACCCTGGTAAACCAAAAGGTTCGAGATCGCTATCGATGGCGTAAATTCAACCGTGGGCTGTTCGGTGTCTTCTAGCTCCAGCTCACTTGTTGCCCGCCCATGGGATACCTCTGTACCGTCATAATTCTGGCCACCCGAAAACAAAGGCCAGCCGAAATTGCCACCGGCTGTGAGCAGATTGATCTCATCACCACCACGGGGGCCATGCTCAGTGCCCCACACTTGTCGTGAACTCGCATCAAAAGCCAATCCCTGCGGACTCCTATGTCCTACCGTCCAAATGGTTGGATATGCGCCTTCAACATCTACAAAAGGATTATCAGATGGCACACGCCCATCATCATGGACTCGATGTGTCTTTCCATACGGCGAACTAAGATCCTGAATCCCATCCATGTCACGCATGCCAACCGTCATGAACATATAACCTTCTGGGTCAAAAGCTAACCGGCCTCCCGCTACCACATCGAGGTAAAAGTTAGCCTCGAAATCAGGTGCGCTCCAGATGACTTCATGATCTCCCCATTGGCCATTCTTGACTCGCCCACGCACCACAACATTCCTCGATGTCGGTGGATTATCATCATCCATAACATCGCCACATTCCTGGCAACGTTCAGTGTAATGAAGATAAACCCAGCCATTCTCTTCGAATCGTGGATGCGCTTGGACGTCGAGAATCCAGCCAGCGCCAAATTCGATGCCTTGCTCGGCGAGCACATAGACATCGTTGTGAGTCTCCGGCGCACCGCCGATCAATTCAGAGACTTCACCTTCTGCAGACACAGTCCTGATGCCAAACATCTTCTCCGTAACTAAGAGAGAGTGATCAGGAAGAACAGATATCGAGTACGGAAAAGGGTCAAGTTGATCGGTAATCCGATCTACCTTAAAGCTGTGATGTGCTGACAAAATCTCGCCCTGCGGAAGTTCGATTTCTTTCGTCAGGTCAATTTCAACGAGCCCAGCGCGATATTCTTTAACCATGAGAGCAAGCGTTTTTATCTCAAGGTCACTAAGTACTGACTCCCACGCGACCATCCCTTTCTCAGGCATGCCCTTGGCAATACTATGAGTTAGCGCCTCAAGAGTCTCACCGTGCTTGAGATCACCGCCTATCAAGGGCACGCCCTGTGCTGCTCCCTCTAGCTGTTCACCATGACAAACGGCACAGTTTTCCTCATACAGCGCAGGACCCGCAAAATCGCCACCGGCCATGAGGTTTTCAGGCTCCGAGAATGCGGATGGCCAGACGACACATAGAAAAATACCAGCCGCAAGCTTAGTCCAAACCCTCAACATACCCGTCCCCTCAAAGATCTCGTTTTCATAGTCTATGAAAAATACTACCCCCTGTTGACTGATTTCTGCACAATCCCGAAACGCGTCCTAACGTACAATTAGACAACCCAACGCTTGAAAGGGTTTGACGGGCTACCTAAGCCACGCGCGTCAGCTGCGACTACAGGAGAAGAACACCATGAAGATCGGTTACGTGAATGTCTTTGTGTCGGATATCGAACAGTCGAAGAGGTTTTTCGAAGATAGTATCGGCTTAACCTGCCAGGTCGCAGACGCGAGCCATGGGTATGCATCGTTCAACGCTGGACCCATCAGTTTTGGCGCCGCTCAGACGGATGACGCGGACAAAATCGGCAGGCTTACGGGTATCGGCTTTATCGTTGACGATATCGATCAGACTTACAACGAGTTATTGGCTAAAGGCGTTGAGTTCGAAATGCCGCCAACTGCTCAACCTTGGGGAGGCGTGTTGGCGTTATTCAAGGATCCTGATGGAAACGTCTTCTACCTCGATCCGGGCATGCCTCACTAGAATTCTTCAGTTGCGGGTACTTCCGTTATCGCAGCTAAATCCGAAATTCGGCGTACAACTTCGACCCGAGCTTGACGTGAGGGTGCTTGCACATCAGCAACCAAGAAGCCTCGGTACGCTTTTGCTGCTTCGTCGTAGTCGCCTAAGTGTTCCAGACTGTAAGCTCTGTTGAGATAGATTTGACCTTCGCTTGGGTCTACTTGTTGGGCGATATCCAAATATTGAATCGCGGCGGCATGGTTGCCAAGTTCTTGTTCAACAACAGCGAGCTGTATCCAGGTTGCAACCTGTTCTCGCCCCTTACCCAAAGAAGCTTCAAGGTCTTTTCGTGCCCGTGCCAACTCACCCATCGCCAATCGAGCCGTCCCTTGCCAGAACCAAACTTGCCAATCTGGATGATCTGCTTCTAGCAGCGGCGTAGTTAGCGGTTTCAACGTAACCAAAGCCTTCGCTGGTGCTGCATTTAGTATATGCAATCTCGCCAGTGAAATACGTGCATCTCGATATTCCGGGTTGTCCCGCACCATCATTTCGAGCGCGTGTATCGACTTAGCACCGGCTGTGATCTCAGCAACCAAACTGGCGAGTTGTTCGACTTTGGTTTGGCCAAACTCGACGCCACTAACCGGTAGCATTTTGACAAAGCTCTCTTCGTCCTCACGCGATTGCGTAGCTCGTTCTGGCGTCGACGTAACTGCAACATCAGTTTCCGTCTGAGTAACTGGGCTCGTTACTGCCACGGGCTTGTCAGTTTCGACTGCTTCCGGTTGCTTGTTTGTTAGCTTCTGTAGAGCCTCGACCCTATTCTCATGCTCACGCAGTTCCCCTTCGAGCTCGCTTAGGTCGCCATTCACCAGATCAGAAGCGCGTTCCACTTCTGCGACAGCCACCAAGGGAAACAGCACGATGATGATGATGAGAACCACTATTTGCCTGAGCATTTCTTTCTGCATTTTTCTCTCCGGCGCTTAAGACTCTGAGGGCACTACAGTAGGCGTCAGAACCATGATCAATTCCTTTCGAACAGTACTCTTGTATTGGCCACCACCAAATGCGCGGCCAATGGACCCCAGCTTTGTGAGCCCCGGTATCCCTCTTTTTGTATGTGATTCCTGAGTCTGTATCAGACCGCCAATCACAACCGTATCGCCACTCTGCGCACGTATTAGTGACGAAACCTGGGCGACGTCCAAATTGGGTGCGGAGCTCTGGATACTGCCATTGGCGCCCTCGACGACGCTCACGCTAGAGACCCTTGTCACAACCGGTGATACATCCATCATCACCCAGCCACGCTCTCCAATCTGCGGAGTAATGGAAAGAACAACACCTTCTGTGACAACTTGAGGCACATCTGATGAAGTTGTAATAGACCCCGCAGAGGTTGAATCGGTTGACTGCTCACGTCGGAAAAAGGTTCGATCGGTGCCGACCTTTATCAACGCGGTCTGATTGTTCAAAGTTCGAACATGCGGCTGACTAACAACTTCCACATCACCCTGTTGTTCTAAGGCTTGGATTACAGCTCCCAATCGAAGGTTACCGTCGTTCTTTAAGTTGAATCCATCCATGCTCAACACACTTCCCATAGCAGAGATGCCACCAGACGGAGCAGAGACGATACCGTCAATCGAGAAGTCGACGTTCACGCCAGAATCTAGTACTTCGGAAACACGCGACCAATTGATGCCCAAGGCCGTCGTGTCATCGAGCACCACTTCCAAAATCTTGACTTCTATATCTACCTGACGATGAATCGCACGGTTAATGTGATCGATGTACGCGCCAATCTCGTTCACGTGGGCATGCTGATCACTAACCTGGACAGTCCCCGAAAGGCGGTTAACGACAATATTTCCAGCAGGACTTAAAAGTGCTCCCAGCTGACCCTCAAGTTCGGCCCAGAACTGAATCTCATCCTTCTGCTCAATACTGATTGAGCCTGAATCCTCACCACCGCCACCGCCGCCACCCCCGTCGGATTCGCCACCACCGCTAGAGGCAGAGGAGACGGTCGCTGTGCTCGAGCCAGTCCCTGATCGAATCAAGCGTAAGTAATCTACGGTAAACCTTCGCGTTTCCTGCGACCGAACTCGGATGACACCATCGGCGCTTTCCCAGTAGTAGTCCAAACTATCCAGCATTAACGACATCGCTCGCTCAAGGGGGACATCTCGAAATTCCACATCTAGCACGCCACTAACGTCTGGGTCGGCGGCTATGTTTAATTCATAGGCCCGCGCAAAGAGCCGTAACCCTTTTTTGACCGGCATGTTGCTGATCATGAAACTGTACAGAACTTCCTTTTCGTCTAGAGCTTTAGTCGCGACTGGATCGGGGTAGACCATGCGCACGCTCTTTTCGACTTCAACTGGCTCCGGCGCCAAATTCACCTCGGGATTTTCATGATATCGAGGGAAGTCTTGCTCATGGCTAAACTCTATCGTTGGGTTCAGAGCACACCCGCCCAGAACGAACAACAAAGGCAACACGTTTATTATTCTAAAAGAAGCCATTAGCCCGCCTTAGGTTCTAATCGAAAGTGTCGGCCGTAACGACTGACACGGACAAAGTTTTCACCGATTTCGGTGATGCGGAAATGCGCAACAGTGTCACCCACATGGACTAAACGATTTTCGATAACGGCAGCCTGCACACCATCGCTCAAAAATAGCGCCTCTAGTGTGGGCAGCTCAGCATTTCCTGCGTTCTGTACAGCGAGTGGTGAGTTGGCAAACGGGTCACGTTCAATGTCATCAAGCCATCCGATGTGTCCGCGTTCCTGAATGACAGCGGATCTATCTACCGGTGTTCGCCGCGCGACGATGTCACCGTCTTCATCATCCTGGTCGTATTCATCTCCATATGTGTCATATGCCTCGGAGTCTTCATCGGCAAATGCTTCGCTACCGTCACTGTCATCTGACTGTTCGACAGTGTCTTGCACGACTTCGATGTTGTCGTCAAAAAAGATTGGCTTGGCGATCGCCCAACCCAGATAGATGGAAGCACAGACGCCTAGCGCACCTATGAACCATGGGTTGTTGAAGAGATTTTTAAACACTGAAAATCCTTTTCGTTGCTGAGGGCCATCCCTCAGTGCTGGCACAAACGCGGCTTCCTGCCTCGTTTGCGGTTAACGTTTTAACGCCTGTACGTCTACAAACCCAAACATGTCTCTAACCCAAACTTGCGCTCTAATAGTCACAGTTTCGAGATGCATCCCATTGCCTTTGCCTTGGGTCGAGATCACATCGATGTGCCAGTGATCTTGCAGTAACACACCAACCAACTGCATAGAGCCCATAAATAGCTTATCGGCACTTTCCTTCTCAGCTTTAAAAACCAAATCTATAGGCACTTCGAGTACACCAGGGACCGCAGACAAATGGGGTTTCTGCACGGTGTAAGTCAGAATAATGTCACGCTTCTTCGCGATATTGCCTAAACTTTCAGTCCAGGCGGCGAGATCTGGAAATCCTTGGAATACCTTGCTGTTCTCGCTTTCCAGGTCAGCACTCAATTGTTCTGCGTTGTAGTTCGAGAGCTGCAATTCCAGGTCACTGAGCCGGTCGTTTAGTTCAAACTCTCCCACCTCTAGTGCGACGATCTCGTCAAACACCCTAAGACGCTGTAAATTCCAATTAATCAGAACCAGACAAGCCGAAACAAGACAGACAGTTCCAGCCACTCGCTTAGGCGTTCTAAACCAGGCATCTGCCAACAACTGGACATAACGCTTTAAGCCCTTGTGTTTTTCGATTTTGTCTTCAAAGTCAGGTAGTTCTATCTCAAGACTCATTGCAATGACCCCGCAATGAAGAAGCCAGCTTCGGCAGCGCTACCCATTTTTCCTTGGCTAAATTGTTCCATCCAGGTGCTCTTGAAACTCTGATGGACATGAATTTGCCATGGCGGACCACTGATGCGATTCTCAAAACCAGCAAGAACGCGTGCCCCGTGTCGCATGTAACCGTGTACTCTACCTTGCATCTCAACGTGCCAACCGTCAGGGGACTGATTTACTGACACACTCGTTAAGGTTACATCTTCAGGCACCAACCGGCTCAGGTGCAGCATTAAGAGGGAGGGCAAGTTCTGACTGGTCGCCCTGAGGCGGTCTAGATGCCCTTGTTGGGTAACCAACTCAGCCAGCATCATTTCCTTTGAATCGATAGTAGTTCGAACCGCATCAGACCGCTGCATGATCTCTTCCATCTGATCATTACGATGCGCAACCAACGCACTAGATAGAACTGTCATCAGGGCGGACAAAACGATGACGGCGGCCGTCGTGTAGACGCCAACTCGTCGAAACATCTCCACGTTGATGTTCTTCTGTTCGAACGCTGAGATAAAGTTGGCTGATAGTTTTCCGGACAAGCGCGTCGCCCACAGAGACCAGAAGTTAGGATCCGAGGCATCTGCGTCAAATTCAACGGGGACCTCGACGCCTTCTCGAAGTCCTTCAACAACCTGCCACTCCGGGTGACCCATAACCCACGCGACATCGACACTTCGACCGACCTGCTGTTTGGTATATCGGACCGTACGGTTTACATCCGTAACAAGCCTCTCAACCATATCGGCGGTAGCGCCATAGTTTAGCTCGCGGACAAACAGCGCTTCACCATCGCCGAGGGCTAATATAATTTCGACTCGCTGATCAAAACAGGCGAGCACAATAACCATCTGCGAGGGTTCAATATCGGTCGTCGGTATATAGTCCGAGACAATCTCCGTAAGCGGTACATAGCGCTTAGGTGCAAGACCAGCTGCCGTACAAGCGGCTACTGTGGAGTCGACAATATTCCTTGGTAGTTGGTGTAGCAATACACCTTCTTTCCCACCTTGGTGACGGACTTGGTGATAACACCAGGCCGCGTCCTCTTCGAAGTTCTTGTTCTGCTCGACTTTCCGGGCTAGATATTTTTCTAGGTCCCGCTTCTTCATCGTCGGGACTTCTAGGTAGTCATGGGTATGCAGGTCGTGTTCGTGGACTACGGTGACATCGCCTTTGACCGTCAGATCCATGTGGTTACAGGCTTCGTCTAACGCTCGTATCAATCCTGCTTGAGTGTTAACCAGCTCTTCTGATGCCCATTGGGCATCAAGCTCGCCTTTGATAAATCGTGCCACACGGAATTCTCCGTACAACCACGAAATTGCATAGTTTGCGCGTGCCATCAGCCTGCCCAGTACCAGCCACTGCCACCAATTTCAAACCGCAACGACATGTCTTGGTCCACAATAAGCTGGCGTTGAGTCGTACCTCCAGGGTAAGGCGCTGCTCGCAAGCTGAGTTTAGATCCTGCCAGAACAAAAATTGTTCGCACCCCATCACTACCGCCACTTGCGGCCGCGACCGAAGCTTCGGTTCCGCTTTCAAGCAAATATCCAGCTTGGCTCGTGTTGGCATTCGAAAGCACAACCCGCATGAACAATGGTGCTAGATTAATTCGTTCGACAAATAGCGTTTTCGATTCGACAATCTTGCTGTCTGCAGTTTGGTTCCACACATCGTCAAAATCAGATGCACTCTTAAGCTTCGGCTTGATTTTCCCTTCCAAATTGGACACCAACATTATGCGCGGTGATGACGGCATCGTGTCCAAGCCTTGGTCCTGGCTGTAAAAGATAGAGGATCCGCCCGATCCACCACCGGCCAGAAAATCAGGGTCTATAAATAGTTTGCGCTCGAAATTCTTGTCGTTCTTGAGGACCCGGTTTGGAGAGAGACCTGCATAGTCTGCCACCGCGGTTGGCCATTTCGATGACTTCGCGGCAGGGATCGATTTGGTATATCGCGCGTAATCCTGCAAAGCCTGCGCTACCGTATTTACGCTCTGCGCTTCCGCACCTTGGTAACTTTCTTCAATCATTTGGAAAACGCTGGGCGCCAGCGCCCCGGCAAAGATGGCCATAACGGCCAGCACACCAATCATTTCTAGCAGTGAAAAGCCCTTCGCTTTTGACTTGCGGGAGAAGTTGTTTTGCTCAGTGAGGGAGAAGTTTTTTCGCGGCAAGATCATTAGCCGATCCCCGACATCAAACTAAATAGAGGCAAGAAAATCGCGGCAGCAACAAGTCCGACGATGCCCAGAAGGGTCAAAATGATCATCGGCTCTAGAACCCCAAACAGACGCTTGATTCGTCGCGGTATTTCATCGTCCATTCGTTCCGATATTTTTTCGAGACAGGAATCTAATCGCCCCGTTTCTTCGCCGACGACAATCATCCGCATTACCATTGGACTCACAACATCGTGCTCTGCAAACGCCTCAGACATCTTCCGACCTTCTGTCACTGCGAGTTCCGCATTGGCGACCGCTGCCGCCATCACTCGATTCGCAACGACTCCTGCAACCAAATTGAGTGCTTCTACTATCGGCACACCAGCGCGCAACATTAGCGCCATGTTGTGAGTAAACCGGCTCAGGACCAGCAACTGATTCACTTCACCAAAGATCGGCATAGTGAGTTTGTACTGGTCCAGCCCCATCGCCAGACCTGGAATCCTGCTTGGACCAAATTTAAAAAAAGCGAACAGCGCTCCGATGAATATCAGTATTGCCCACCAGTAGCCATTACAGAACTCGCCTACGATAACGACACCCTTCGTAAGCGCAGGAAGTTCCATATCCAAACTATCGAAGATGATCGAGAACTGAGGAACGACAAAGCTAAACATCACAAAGACTAGCCCTAGAACCGCCGTTGCGATCATCGCTGGGTACATCGTCGCCTGTTTTACATCCGCCATGAGCTGATCAACCCACTCAAGATGTTCGCTGATGTCTTTACAAGCCTCGACGAGAGAACCCGAATGCTCCCCCGCCTTGATCAGGTTGCATATCTCCGCAGTAAAGACTTCAGGATGTGAAGACATTGAATCAAAAAAGGTCACACCGCTTTCTATGTTGAGGCGTACATCTTCGAGAACTCTTTGAAAACCATCGTCGGTGGTTTCGTTAACGAGTACCTTCAAACTTTCTGCAATGTCGATCCCTGCGCCCACCAATGTTGCTAGACCGTTGAAAAAATCGACCAGATCTTTGCGCGTGACATCAACTTTAGTAGCTTGTGCAGCAACTTGTTTGGGCGTGTGTTCAGATGCCTCGATTAGCCACAAGCCGAGTTCGGATATACGCCGTTCCAACATATTTGGAGTATCGGCAACCAATACTCCCGTCATCATCTGACTGTTTTGATCTATTGCTCTGTACGCATACTGAGGCATCGCGCTACCTCAAAACTCGCAATACTTCCGTAACCGTAGTGGATCCTTGTTTGGCTTTGTCGATGCCGTCATCGAACATGCTGGTCATGCCACTCGCTTTTGCAAGCTCGACCATCTTGGCCTCGACGCCACCTTCGAGAATGACGTCATGAAACGATTCATCGAGTAGTAGTACTTCGTAAACAGCGATCCTTCCGCTGTAGCCCTGACCATTACAAGCATCACATCCGACTGCCTCCCAATGGCTACTACCGGCCTCAGGTGTGAGTTCACCGTCTTGTAGTAGGGGATCTGGACCGTCGACTTCTTTGCGACAAACTGGACACAGTTTTCTTAGCAACCGTTGTCCCACGATACCGACTAGCGCGGAAGGCAGGAGATACCGGTCAATACCCATATCAATGAGACGTGGGATTACACCAACGGCACTGTTGGTATGGAGCGTGGAGAAGACAAGATGACCGGTCAATGCTGCTCTTGTTGCAAGCTCTGCTGTTTCCGCATCTCGAATCTCACCCACCAGGATCACGTCCGGATCTTGTCTCAGTAACGCACGTAGCCCAGCCGCAAAGTCCATACCCACTTCTGACTGAACCTGTGTTTGGCGAATTAGTGGCAACGTGTATTCAATGGGGTCTTCCAACGTGAAAATACTGCGGGCCTTACGATCGATCGTCCCGAGTGCTGTATACAAGGTAGTTGTCTTACCACTACCGGTCGGACCAGTGACCAAGACCATCCCGTATGGATGACTAATCGCTTGCTCAATTCGGCTGAGATCAGTCGGCGAAAATCCAAGCTCACCCAATGAAAGCTGAACAGCACCGCCGTCCAAAATACGCATGACGATACTCTCGCCATGGTTGGTCGGTAGCGTTGAAACTCGGAGATCAACGTAACCTGAGCCGAAGGTAAATCGTATGCGTCCGTCTTGCGGGACTCGTTTCTCAGTTATGTCCAAATTCGCCAGGAGCTTTACTCGAGCGAGAACTGCAGATTGAATAACTTTTGGTATGACAATTTCTTCCCGCAGGATGCCGTCGACACGCAGTCGTATTCGCATATTGCGTTCTTCAGGCTGCAGATGGATATCTGTCGCTTTGCACTTAATACTCGTAGCAAATATTTGATCTACAAGCCGCACCATGGGTGACTCTTCGTCGGAGTAATCTAGCGAGTCTCCTGATAGGACTTGTTCGATCGTGTCGTTAATGCTCGAAGTTCGAGAGTAGTTTCTCTCGATAGCCTCAAGGATTTGCGCTTCCGGAGCTGTAACCACCTTGATGGTGTGTTTGCTTTCTCGTTCAACCATGTCTTGCGCGACGACGTCCAAAGCATCCGCAAACACAACAGTTAGCAATCCATCCTCACGGGAGAGGGGGATTACACGATGGTGCTTTGCAGTGTCGTAACTAACAAGATCTAGAATGTCAGGCGAGATTTCGATGTCCTTGACCACAACCATATCGACGTTGTGTTCATCCGCAAGAACCGCGGTGACATCCTCTTCATTGACAAAACCGAGCGCGACAACCACCTGACCAAGAAAACCCCCGCTCCGCTTTTGTTCGCGAAGCGCGAGGTCGAGTTGTGACTCGGTCAGCAACCCGGCTTCCACCAGGCGCTGACCTACAGGCTTACTGACTCGCGGACTTGCCGATCCTTGGCTGTCCCTGTTATTTGTCATTAGGCGTTATTTACACCCGGGCCAGACACATAACTAGGCGTGACCGGTGGTTGCCATTGAACCGCTTTACGCGACCCGAGGTTTTCCACTTGTTCGTATCACCGTCTTTGTCGAGCATCTGCGAAATTTCTTTCGCGAGGTCATCACTAACACCGTCCACACGGAGTGTAATGAACGTGCCATCGGGTTTTTTGTCACCGTCGAGATCGCACGCCAAGCTCTTGTGCGAAGTCACGTTGAGGTCGAGATAGCCGCCAGTAACAATAGGGTTTTGCAATTCAGCTTCAAGATAGGGTCCATCCCATCCAGAAATTTTCTTACCCTTACGGTCTTTGTTCACCATGAGCTGGCGGAAACCATTTTTCTTGTTCGTCGGGATATGTCGTGGCCAGGTACCCGTGTCTTTATAGTACCGAGCAACAGAAGATTTCAGATCATTCGCTTCTTGTACGAGGGCTGTTACCTTCGCATCTTGAATAGCCTGAAATATTTGTGGCGTTGCAACCGCCGCAATGATGGCAATCACGGCGAGAACGCCGATGACTTCCATCAATGTAAAGCCTTTGCTTGTTCCTTGCATAGTCTTGCGTCCTTTCATTATCAGTAGCCTAAGTACAACTAGTCGACAGCCCGTCGACCTCTAAAGCATAGACACGAATTTGGACACGCAAGATTAATTTTAGTAGGAACCCACCTACGAATGGGCACGCGTTCACAATTTGATGAAATCGGAACTCTGACAAGCGTTTTTGCCGTCTTTCCTGCGTAAAGTATAGCTATGTCCCCTAACAATTGGCTAACGAGAACACTACCCGGCGCCGTGGCTGGCATATCTTGCCTTTACCTCTCTTGGGTACTAGTCGGTGTCTGGCTGGATCCCATGGCGCGGGACAACGGCAGCTGGGTGCCGTTCGCGGTTGGTCTACTTGTTATTGAGTTCTTAGCTCTGCATTCATCCGTTTTCATCACCAACTTGATGGCGGAGCACGAAACTTTGACACAGAGATTGAAATTTGGCGCCGGTTTAACGGCGTTCTATCTATTAATGGCTGTAGGCATTGCTGCCGGAGTTGGCAGTCCGTCGTTAGTTCTTATACTTGCCTCCATAATGGTCTCTCGCATCATCTCCGCCTTTACCGCCAGCCCGGAAACCAAAGCCCACAACAACGCACGCGCCGCTGTTGGTATTGTTCTATACGTAGGTCTTGCTGGCGCAACCGTGTTTGTCGCGGTCCCAGAAATGGGCATCACAACGAGCGTTCTAAACGAGGTATACCCGAACCGCGGAGGCGGAGTTTGGGAACGTTACCCCGAACGACCTATCGTCGCAGGAGCAATTTACTTCGGGCTGATCGGTCTAGCTGAGCTTTATTGGGCTCTCAAAGAAGGTCGATAATACGACTGTATTTAATGGCAAATTCACGCCGTTTTTCCATGGGACCGATAATGCTGTCATCGTCCACTTCGTTGTACACCAGATAGAGACCCGCATTCGCAGCTTGTAGCCAAGAGAAGCGGATATTGGTTGCCACTAAATCGCGCTTGAAGCAATATCTTGGGTGAGAAAGAATAAGATAGCCGCAACTGCCCAACATTCACTTCAAAGTTACCATTAGCTACGGGTAGATCAATATCGTTGTAGTTCCAACCAATTGAGGACGAAAACCGATCACCAGAACGGAAGTTGATACTGGTGTTGAGTTGATCTCGGTCACCCCCGAAAAAGCCGCCATGCGTGTAACGACTTTCAAAGCTAATCGGCTTGCCCTGATCGGTATCGAACACAAGTTGCAATTCCTCGTGGTCATATTCCCCAGGAAGTACAAACGTCCCTTCGTTGATCTCGAACGCTTGTTGCACACCTTCGTGCGTAAAATTCACACCAGTATGCACTTCGATCCCGTTGCGCCATTCCCAATGGCTATCAACATGGAGAAATCCAGTTTCCCAAAAGCCTTCATCATCCCAGAAACCACGAAACGCAACGTGGGGGCGTATTTCATGCAGCCCTAACAGATCTGCAGGACGGATTCGCCGCAACACGAAAAAATCTGCCTTTTCATAGTTTGTACGCTGCAGGAAGCCGACTTCAGGATTAAAGTCCTCACCGACCTTGGTATACCCCGCTGAGTGAGACCAAGCGGGCGTGTTGCGTCGGATCCCCAAGCGATATGCCTCATCGTCTCCACGCATACCAGGCGTCTCGGTCTGCGCGTAGTAACCCTCAACATCGACAAACTCTCCAACACCCCACTTACCATCGACAGCATAAGTTCGGTTGTAGTCAGAATCCGCATCCCCGGTGATACTGCCATCGCCATCTCGGTTAACAAAAATCCCACCGATCGATGAGCGATTGGCAAACTCTTGACGCACGCGCGCAACGGTGAAATCGTTCTCGGCAGCGAGACCGTCGACCCCATCAGCTCGCATGTGCAGTAACCCTAGATTGGTCGCCTCACCCATTTTTCCAGATAGCCGAACGCCACCATCTAACGGCTGCAAGACACCACCAGCGCCAACGCCAATCCGACGGGAGAAAAAGAGTTCTACCTCTCGCGGCGTGCCGACAGAAAACTGACCCGCATTCTCAAGAAAAAATGGTCTCTTTTCCGGAAAGAACAAGCTAAAGCGATCAAGATTCACTTGTATCTCATCCACTTCTACTTGCGCGAAATCAGTGTTGTAGGTTGCATCCAGAGTCAGACTTGGTGTGATCGACCACTTAGCATCGATGCCGAACTCTTCCTCATAATCGGTTCCGTCTATTGACCCACCACGCCGGGCTACACCCAACCCGTAGGGGGTCACTTTCAGGTTTCTTTGCGCTGGCGGTTGCAAGTTGACGAGTGAACCAGCTTCCGACACACGATGTAGGTTGTGCTGACGTGCCAAGGGTGACCAGAACACAATCTCGTTGTTGCGTCGTATATTGCGCTGGAAATTGAGTCCCCAAGTTTGTACATCACTGCTCGCATAACGCAGTGATTTGAACGGAATTTCGAATTCGGCGCTCCAACCAAACTTACCTATATGAGATTCCACAGACCACGAGGTGTCCCAATTTAGGTTAAAACCACCACCACCGGACCTAAAACTACCCGCACCTTGATTCACCACCTGACCGTCATATTCGACCGCGGTTGGCGTCGTGCCAAAAACAAAGCCATTCTGTTTGTCATTAAACACGTCGAGCAATATCTGAAAGCTATCAGTGTCATCCATCGAGCTATCCCGACGACTATCAGAGATAACAATCTCTGTGGGTGCTTCGTCATAACAGACCACGCCGATATAAAGCGCATCATCGGTAAAGGCGATAAAAACTTCTGTCTTTTGACTTGCGGGCTGGCCTTCGAAGGGTCGAACTTGGGTAAATCCTGTCGCTGGCTGTACGCCCTGCCACGCCGCCTCACCAATCACCTGACCGTCGACAACAGGCGGTGTCGTAAGCGCCTTGGCAGAAACGGATGGACCAGCGGCAAACACGAAAGTTGAAATGCTGGAGAGCACACTCATATAAAGGAAGGTGAATAGATGGGAGCGAATCTTTGTTGGCAAACTAATGTGCCAACGCGGAAACTTCGCGGCCTTAAACAACATGAGTAATCCTTAGCAGGCGGAATCGATCTGGGGCGCGCACTATGCCGATTTTGGCCTTCAAGCTCAAGCCAATCGCGTTTTCGAACCATCCCCTAACGAAGTCAGACTAGGAAATCACAGCTGCATTACTTGAGCCAAGAAATCGTCGATGCTCATCCCTTCGTCCAACAATCCACACACAACACCCACAAATGGGGCTGCAGTGCCTTGCGTTGCACAAAGTACTTTGAACATTCGAGCAGCGCGCACCCCCTCGCTCACCATCACCATGGCCTGCTCGGCTTCAGCGAGCGTTTGCCCCTTGCCTAACCTTTCACCCATTTCCCGGTTCCGGCCGTGTGGTGAAGTCGCTGTCACAAACAAATCACCGATACCTGCGGCGCTAAGTGCTGTTTCTTGCTGGGCTCCAAGAGTCGGTAGAACTTGCACGCCCTCGCGATAACCCGCAGCAAAAATCGCTGCCTTGAGATTGTCACCACCACGACCATCTTCTTTCAGACCATCGACAACACCACACGCCAACGCAATCACGTTCTTAAACGCACCCCAAAGCTCTGCGCCACGTGGATCAGTTCCAGCTGCCAAACCCAGTGTCTTGGTACTGAGTGTTTCGGCAATCGACGCCGCGACCTCGGCATCCTCACTCGTCACCAAAGCACTGGTGTAGACGCCTCTTGCCAATTCCGGTGCGATCGTGGGTCCCATCATCACGCAAAGCTTATTGGTTAGATTCACGGCTGCCAATTTCGTCTCGATCGCCTCGGAGATGAGTTGATCACCCGGCGCCAAGCCCTTGGCGAGGTCGATCAAGATCTGCTGTGACTCGAGAAATGGCAGTGTTTGGTCCACAACGTCGAGCACGACACTCGACGGTAAGGCAAAAACCACAATATCTGCGCCTGTTACCGTCTCCTCGATCTGCATCGAAACTCTCATGCCGGGAAGTGCTAACCCAGGTAAATATTTGGTGTTTTCACCGTTGTCCCGGATCGCTGCAAAGACCTCATCCTCGACAGTCCAGCCGACCACTTCCATACCAGCATCAACCCAATTTTTGGCGAGTGCTGTGCCAAAATTTCCAAGTCCAAGTACCGCAATCTTTGTCATCTCAATGCTCACTGCATGATTGAGCGGCGATTATATAGCTGCGGAGGCCTCGGCGGGGAAACATCAACATAGTCGCACGTTACTGGGATGCTTACCCCACCTACAGAGGCGGTGAATAGCTAGAGCGCGTTCAAGCCGCCATCGATAATGAACTCACTACCCGTTGAGTAGGAGCTTTCATCACTGCTTAAAAACAGCGCCATGTTCGCGACCTCATCGGCACTGGCTATGCGTCCCAGCGGGGTTCGGCGCGTCAGCCGTTCAGGGCTGACACCTAACTCATCCGCCATGGGGGTTTCGATCAATCCAGGGTGAATCGAATTCACTCGGACGCCCTTGCGCGCGAGCTCGACCGAAGCAGCCTTAGTCATGCCGCGTACAGCCCATTTTGAAGTGCCGTAGGCCAGCGCCCCTGCAGATCCTCGCAGTCCAGCGAGGGAAGAGATGTTGACTATGGATCCACCACCACTTGCAATCATTGCCGGGGCTGCCGTACGCATCCCAAGGAAGACACCCGTACAATTTATGTCCATCACCAATTGGAACTCATCCGTCGGCGTGTCGACGAGTCTGTTCGAACGAAAAATACCCGCATTGTTGATCAATACATCAAGACCACCATCAGCCTCGACAATTTCCAATAACAAAGACCCCCACGCATCTTCCTCGCGAACATCCAAGTGACGGTACTGCGCGCCTAGCTCATCGGCTAGCGCCTGTCCTTCTGGATCTAAGACATCCGTAATCCAAACCTTGCCGCCCTCGGCATGGAACAAACGCGCTTCCGCTGCCCCTTGCCCTCGCGCACCACCGGTAATCAGGCAAACCTTATCTTGCAATCGCCCCATGATTTTCCCCTTCTAACAAATCCCTAAGAAGCCAGAGGATACTCCAAATCACGCGCCGACATACGCTGCAGCAGGACGGTAGATACGATTATCCACTGCGTTTTCAAGGAAATGGGCGACATAGCCAAAAGCCCGAGCCATCGCAAAGCAGGCTGTGAAGTAATCGTTTGGTAGTCCTAAGGCTCGATAGACGACGCCTTTGTAGAACTCAACGTTTGCGTGCACATCCTTGCCTCGATCCCGCATGGCCTCAGCAAACACCTCCTCTAACATACGTAGCTTCTCAAAAGTCTCTTGATGCACAGTTCCGTCCGCAAGCTCCTGCGCCCACTTTTCCAAGTGCCCTGCTCGCGGATCTTTCACTCTATATTCTCGATGTCCCATGCCTGGAACCTTGGAACCATTCAGGAGTGCATCCTTTACATAAGTTCTAACGCTCGCTGCATCCCCAAGTTGGTCAACGATTTCTATGGCCGCTTGATCAGCACCGCCATGCAGAGGACCGGATAGTGCGCCGATGCCTGCCGAAATCGCGCACTCGATGTCCGCAAGGGTCGACGCGACAACCCGCGCAGCAAAAGTGCCTGCATTAAAACTATGCTCAAGCTGGAGGATCTGAGCCACGTTGAAAGCTCTCACATTGGCTGAACTAAGGTCTGTGCCAATTGCCGCCAAAAACCGACTGGCGTAGTCCAAGTCCTCAGCCAGTTGGACAGGAGTACCGACAAGATGCGTCGCAACAATGGCTGGGAGGCGGGCTCCGATCAAAAGTCCTCTCAAGCGTGGATCAAGCTCATCCAACTCCGCTGCTAGTAAGGGCACCATGCCTTGCAGCACACGCATTGGGTGCATGCTGCGATCAAGTGCAAGAATTCGGTTCGACTGCACTTCGGTTAGATTGGCATGTCGCGCCAACAGATGACGCACTTCATCATTCTCATAACCATCGACGACAAGCGCTGCAACGTCGACAAAATCACGATCCACCAGATCCTCTATTGCCTCCCCTCGGAAGACAAGTGAACCACTTGCCTGGACATCAGAAATTTTCGTCTCTGCAACCACCACCCCGGCTAAACCCTTATGCGCCGGTTCTAGTATTAGATTCGTCACGGTCGATCTCCTTGCGTAAATACGCAGTACGTGAAGATCAAACCTATCTCACCCAATACCGCCAAACCAGCAAGCAGTCCTTCTCAAAATATAAGAAGAACGGGATTATTTTCCAATTATTAACCTATAAAAGACTAACTATCACAAATACTAATAGATTTTTATGTCGAGTCTGATGCACTGCCGCGCATGCCAACCACTGATAGCAGCCTACGTATAGAAAGACACGAGGCCCGTGTTTTTGAGGCAATTATCAGCGCAGGCGGCTTCAGCCGCGCGGCTGAAAAACTCCATATTTCACAATCTGCAGTCAGCCAAACCGTAGCCAATCTCGAACACAAGCTAGGGACTGGTCTGATCGTGCGCGGACGTCGCCCGGAATTGACCGAGGCAGGTAAGCGAATGTACAGCTACGCGCGGTTGTTGATGTCAGAAGAATCCCAAGCGTTGGAAGACATCGAACAAATCCGAACAGGCGCACTCTCGACCCTTAACCTCGCCACCAACTCAATGGTCAACAGGTACCACTCGCAAACACTGCTTTTGAAGTTCTGTGAGGACAATCCACTGACTCGACTAAAACTGGACGTGGTGCCCAGCAAGGAGATCATCTACGGCGTCGATGAGGGCCGATGGGAGTTAGGCTTCGGCCCCTTCCAACACGAGATGCCGCGAAACTTCGAAACCAAGCCATATTTTGATGAGACTAGAGTTTTGGCGGTGCATCGCAATCACCCAGATTTTCGAGCACTGATGCACCAGCCCACCGAAGCTCTCGCGAACACCACGCTCCTGACGTCCTACCTAGACGACGCAACAAAACGCGCCGACAGTGGGCGCTTGCGCAGTCAGTTTTCGGCTGTTTGGGAGGTGAGCAATCTCGAGCTACGCCTTGGCATGGCGGCTAGCGGCAAAGGGGTGATGTATCTGTCCAACTATCTGCTCGACGATACACCAGACATGGTCGCGATCCCGGGTCTCGCTTCAGCCTCCATACCTCGCCAGGTGGGTATGTATTATCGTAAACACGAGCCCTTGAGCACCGGTGCCAGACTCTTCATCGCGCTCTGCGACAGGCACTTCGGTAGCTAACCTCAATAAGAGACTGTGATCTCGATCACTTCCCCAGGCGCCAAGTTATCGACACGCGTTTTGAATCCGCCAAATCTCTGACAAAAGTGACCTAGTTCGCGTCACAAAACCCGCCGTTCTCGTACATTACGCCCAGCGAAAGGTGCTGGATCACCAAAGATCGTCACCAAATTGACTTATTCTCAAATCATGGAGTATCGAAGATGAGAACAACTATTGCTAAAGCATTAAAAGGAGTGGCGCTTGGCGGCACTTTGGCGGCGATTGCGACAACAGGGTTTGCTGCGACCGATGGAAGTATTGGCTACAACTCTACTGGTACGCTCAATGTGACAATGACTGTCACAGACGAAGTGCGAATTACCAACCTTGAGGATGTTAACTTCGACCTACTGGTCGGTGTTGGCGGTACAGTGACGTCTCCTGCATGTATCTACCGGAACACAGCCCCCGGTGACTATCTAATCACTGCTGTTGGTGACGGCCCTGGTGGCGCATTCGTCATGTCTGGACTCCTACCAGGACCCCCTCTTCCATACAGTGTTGGCTTTGCGGAAGTAACTGGCGGTACTCCGGGCTTACCATCTAACCTCTTTCCAAACACACCACTACCGAGCACGGGCGCAGGGACTGACGACACTTGTGCTGCTGGTGACAACGGCGAAATTCAGGTGACACTCTCAGCTGCTGCTGCTTCGACGGCTCCTGCAGACAGCTATACAGGCGTATTGTCTCTGACCATCGGTCCTAACTAGTCGACCGAATGGTGACAAAGGCTCCTTAAACGGAGCCTTTTTTTACATGTAAATTGGCTAAGCTCGTGGGATGAAGACATCTCTCCTCATCGTTGTAGCTTTACTCTTGGTCACACCTTGGACAACCTACGCCGCCTCACTGCAAATCACTGAACTCGAGGATGTGAATTTCGGAAACGTCGTTCCAGATGCGCGAAACGTGCGCGCTCAAATCCGCTTCTGCGTTGTTTCAGATCCTGCCGGACCCTTTCAAATCACAGCAATCGGTAGTGGTGCAGGAGGTCGCTTCGAAATGAACCATCCAGCCCTCCCCAACGTCATAGATTACGACGTCTATATTCAGCGCATATTTGGTTTGTTCAGACGCCAGTTGCAGCCTGGCATCCCAAACACAGTGTTCTATGCCCGTCCTCGCCTAAGAAATGGTCGCTGTGCGCCACCGTATATTGGTTTGTTAGTGGACATCAACGAAGACGCACTGAGTAGTGCACCTGGCGGAGACTATGCCTCTATCCTGCAGCTGACTGTGGCTCCGGAATAGTTACGCATGTTAGCGTATCAACCATAGCTAGACTCTGTTCTACACGGATTTCGGGAAGCTCGAGCATGCAAATATGTCCATCTTTGCGTCGGAGGATAAGCGGATCCAAGTTTTTAACCTCAATCTGAAACCAGCCAGAAGCGTCTGTCAGTCCCAAGCCCACCGAGTTTTGGAACCGAGCCAAAGCTAAGGGGTGGCCCTGCTCATCAACGGCTTGCCCAACTAGAACCGTGAGCTCATAGGCAGCAAACTCGAGCACTTCAACATTGCCCGGAAAAATCGTAATTTCATGCTCTGATTCATCAAAACCAACGATGTTGTCGCTGATTGCGTTTAGCTTGATTTGATAGGTCTCGTACGGGCGCAGCGAAATTACGTTAGCACGGTTTGCCCACGCATATCCTGCAACTCGGTTATTCACACGTACTTCAAACTGTCCTTCCACAGGTCCCTTTACGTGGACAACGACAGCCCCTGCCGTGGACCCACCATCACCAATGGTGGTTCGATTCTTCGTCCGGACGACGCTCATCGTGTTGTTCATGGCATAGAAGAGTTCTGCGTTTCGGTTCTGCCTTCTTTGTACGCCTAGCTCTAAATCTGAGCCAGGAAAGTTTTCCGGCATCAGTCGCGTACCAAGACTTGATCGATCGCCGTCATGATTTAGATAGCTTGACCGCTGAAACTTGCCAATTCGATCCCACTCATGCATACCGTTCCAATAACCGTTGAAATTTCCCTCCAGATCCGATCCGTTAGCGCCATTGGAAGATCTTACGCTTGGCCCGAAAATCGTAGAGTCAGATCCTTGAATTCGTCGGAAAGTAACCCCGGCTTTAATCCACGATTCATCTTTGGCGTAGTGACTGTCGATTCTGATATCGGCTCTGAATCCCCACTTTTGAAACAACGGTCCTAAATAGGAAACCCCGAAACCCTGGACCTTCCTCGAGGATTGCTCACTAAGGGTGCCCCGTACGAACATTCGACCGCTACCCAAGGGAAAACCAATCGATGCGCTCCCTTGTAGATAGCTGCGACGTAGCAAGCGGAACTCGTCAAACGCTTGAAGATCATTCTCAGTCTTTACATGTCGCAGATCAAAGTGCGCTGACACATCGCGGTGAAAGTAACTGGCGCGAAGCAGCTGACCAAGGTCACCTCCAGTTGAGGCCATCAAACCAGCGTAAAGTTGCATCTTCTTAGTTAGGAAAAAGGATCCCACTTGGGCAATCGTGCGGTCCCCTGCGTAGAGGAGTTCTGTATCGAGAGACATGGTTTGTGACAGGCGATGACTCGCGCCGCCGCGCAACCACGCACCACCCCCCACGCTTGGCAGCGAAGATTGCTCTTGCAACATTCGCGCTCCAACCTCAACAAAATACTGTGGTTCCCCCATCGGCGGAAAGTTATGACTGCGAACAAAGAAGTGAGTTTGCACATCTCTAACGCCACTCAAACCGACTGTTTGGATAGAGATATCGTAAGCCCCAGAAGGGTAGTTCCGTGTGTCGAGCTCATGGTTCCCAGCATCCATGAAGCTAGAATCGATCAGCTCGCTGCCGCGATAGACATTGATCTGGCTACGCTCATCAAGAAAGATCAACACTGGTGTAGCGGTTGCTTGTAATAGATCGGTGCGTGTTTTGGTCGAGGTACTAACTCGAGCACCTAGGACAGCATTGTCCCCTACAAAAGCCAGTTCTCGAGAAGAAGAACGGAAGCTGCCTATCTCGTACTCCACATCCGGGTCGTCTCGTTGCCATGACAGCTCATAGAGTGCCGGATCGCCATCTGCGACCCCAAATCGACCACGCAACCTAGAATTGCGCCAAGACAGATAACTTTCACTGCCAATATTGAAACTTCGTCTATCCCCTACCCCAGACATGTTCAGACGCAGATTGTGCAGGGTCGAACGATCAACCCCAGGGGGCGGGAGGTATTTATCTTGCTCTAGTTCGTGGACCAACAGCTCATGCTGCGACACAAATAAATCCAAGCGATAGGTTGAGTCATCAAAGATCACGCCGGAAACTTCAGGTTCAAGCTTGCCGCAATCTGAGATCACTCGGCTGCTGCAGCGAACGGAGGCGTTATTGGCTAACGGACCTGAAAGACTCTCGGTGAGCTTCTCGGGATTCTTTACATTCGGCACAGCCTCGACGACCGCCACCGGGTCTCCGAGCTCGACCTCCATGAGGTCGTAGGTGACAAACGTTGAGAGTAGAAAGATACCCCCGTAGTAGATATCTGCTTGTGTTTCTTGTTTCTCGGCGAATGCCTCGAAGCCTGGCGGGACGGTATCGCGGACTTTGAACAACTCATCACTTTGAGCTTCTTCTGCGTGCGCTAAACTCGCCCCGCATAGCGCGGCGAACCAAAGCACGTAGCGCATCCATGCGCCTGCAGTCCGCAAACCGTCCATGGGCAATGCCTACGGATAGGTCTCCACGGAATGACGAGTGCCGACGCTTTGGTAGTAGGTAACAGGCGTATTAAGCGGCAGCTCCAGCTCCCATGTATTGCCCGGGTAGAGACGCTTGCCCGGCAATTGCTCACACTCTTCTTTCTCAAGATCCGGCGTTTCACACTGATAGCCTTCACGCAGTAGTACATTGGCGTTGCCCGTATTCCTGAACAACATGCGTTCACCGGCTCGCTCAACCTGTAGATCCGATTTAGGATTGTCAGGATAGACGATCGCTAGGATTTCATAACCGATCAGGATCTTGAGACCGCTGCTCTCACTCTCGATGCCATCAACAACCGGTTTGGCACCGATCCGATACACGCGTTCCTCAGCACTGCTGCCGAGTTTCACCATGCGCACTACTTTCGTGCCGCCCGGTGGAATCACGAGCTTGTTCGGGGTGACTAAGAGTCCTGCCTCACGCGGGTCGGTGATGGGGGCGCGATCTTCCGTCTCAGCGCCCGGCGAAAGCACCCGCTTCGGCTCTATCTGAACATACATCGGCGTGTCGCCCGGGTTGAAAATTTCAACATCCTCGCGACTCGCTTCACCTGGTTCAAAGTGAAAAATAACGTTGCTAAGTTCCATAGACGCCCAGGTCGGCAGAGCGACCATGGCCAAAACATAGAACAAAAATGTGCGCATTAACTTCATAGTAATCCCTGACTCGTTCTTATACCGAAATCCTGCTCGGCGTGTTGTTACAAATATTGAGTTTCATACCCAATAGACACCGTATTTTACGGTCGGCGCACACTCGAAACGTGCACGGCGTCACAGTTTTGACGCTGTGCGTCAAGAATTGATTCTTTCGTCTAACTCGGTGACGATGTTTTTTTGCCCACGAGTGCCTATGTCTAGCCGCACCCAAAGATTGCTCGCGTCCGTAGAAACCGTCGGTAACCGGCTACCGGATCCCGCCATGTTGTTTCTCGGCGCGCTGTTCGTCGTTTGGCTAGTTTCTTGGCTACTATCCGGTCACACGTTCTCTGTCCCAAGCCAAGACGGCATACGAGAACTGGCGATCAGCAATCAGTTATCCGGGTCGAATTTCGCGCTTTTCCTCTCCTCAATGGTCAAGACTTTCACCAACTTTGCGCCACTGGGTGTGGTCTTGGTTGCGATGTTGGGTGTAGGTGTTGCTGAACACACCGGTTTTATCAACGCCGGGCTGAAAAGCTTATTGAATCTGACGCCGAAGAAACTACTCACACCGATGCTGCTACTCGTCGCGATCGTGAGCCACACGGCGGCGGATGCTGGTTACGTTCTAGTCATCCCACTTGGCGGGATTATCTTCTACGCGGCTGGACGTCACCCTCTTGCGGGAATTGCCTGTGCATTCGCAGGAGTATCCGGGGGATTTAGTGCCAACTTCATACCCTCAGGTATCGATCCGCTCTTGCAGGGATTCACACAACAAGCGGCGCAAATAATAGATGCAAACAGAGAGGTTAACCCGCTGAGCAATTGGCTCTTCACCAGCGTGTCCTCGATTCTCGTGATTGCTATCGGTTGGTTCCTAACTGATAAAGTCATCGAGCCACGTCTCGCCAATACACCTATTGAAGAGCAGGACCAAGCCGATGACGAGCTTGGTGCTTTGTCGCCAGCTGAGCGGAAAGGCCTGACTGTCGCGACAATCGCTATGTTGGCCGGCGTATTTGCACTTGTTATGGCGGTCTGGCCGGCCGATTCACCGTTACGGGCACAGGATGGCTCGATCACTGCGTTTGGCGCGCCTATCATGCAGTCCATCATCCCGCTCATTTTCCTCCTCTTCATTATCCCAGGTACGATCTACGGGTACGTCGCAGGCACGGTCACAAGCCACCGAGACATCATCGCAGGCATGACACAATCCATGCAGACGATGGCGTATTACTTGGTCATGATCTTCTTTTGCGCTCAATTCACCTATGCTTTCGGCCAATCAAATCTAGGTGCATTGATGGCTGTAGAGGGAGCGGATTTTTTGCGTGCCCTTGCTCTACCCGGCGCCATCACACTTTGTGGCATCATCTTATTAACGGCGTTGGTGAATTTGTTTGTCGGTTCCGCATCCGGGAAGTGGGCATTGCTCGCACCCATATTTGTGCCGGTCTTGATGCAAATTGGCATGTCGCCAGAACTCACCCAAGCGGCTTATAGAGTCGGTGATTCCTCCACGAATATCATCACCCCACTCATGCCCTACTTCCCATTGGTCGTGGCTTATTGCCAACGTTGGGTAAAAGACACAGGCATTGGCACGGTAACTGCTCTGATGCTGCCTTACTCAATCACCTTCCTCATTGGCTGGAGTCTATTTCTTGTGATCTATTGGAGTCTCGGCATTCCGTTAGGTCTCGCTTCCAGTTATACCTACCCATAGTCCGAATCCTTTGAATTAGGCTTAGTTAATGTCCAACTTCGATACAGAAACTGTGGTAACCGCAGACGGGGATCTATACCGAGGCCATTTGAGTCCCGACTGGAACATCGGTGACAACCCCAATGGTGGATATATGGTCGCGTGTGCACTGCGCGCGGTTGCTGAATGCGTACCCCATGAGGACCCGATATCAATCACCACCCATTTTCTGAGACCAGGCTCACCCAACATGGCATTCGAGGTGCGAGTAAATATTGTGCGTATCGGGCGCATGTCCAGCGTTGCGCGGGCAACCTTCATCCAGGCAGGCAAAGATCGGCTTGAAGTGCTGTGTGCATTCGGTGATCTCACATCAACAGTAGGAATCGATACGGAACTCACTATCCCATCGATCGACTTACCCGCACCCGATGCATGTCCACAACGGTCAGGAGAAAGTCAGGGTATTCACTTACCGATCTTAAAACGCTTGGATGTACGCATCCATCCTGAACAGGCCAAGGCAGGGACTTACCCGACAGCCGAAGTATCCGGCTGGATACGCTTCAAGGACGGCCAAGACCCGAACACGTTCGCTTTACCCGTATTCGCAGACGCGTTCCCGCCATCACCGTTCGCTCTACTGGGTGTGGTTGGCTGGGTTCCGACTCTAGAACTAACGGTTCATATACGCCGAAGGCCGGTGTCCGGCTGGATCAAAGCCCAACTCATCACACAAGACCTCGATCGTGGCCGCATGATCGAAAGCGGTCTGCTATGGGATGAATCCGGCGCTCTCGTCGCTCAATGTCGTCAGCTCGGCCTAGTCATGCGCCAAGACAGCTAAGGGCAAGCCACGTCGTATTTTCGGTATTCACGTACAGCGATTTTTTGTAGCCAGTAACATACTTCGTCCGTCGAAAACGATGGAGAAAACGATGTCTGTACTACAGCCCTATAGCGCCTTCGAAGATCTTTATCGACCTTTTGAAGGACTGTTCAACCTCAATCAGCCCACAATGCCAAACAGCCCGAGTCGATGGCTACCTGCGGTCGACATCAAGAGCGGTGAGCTCGGCTTCTCGCTCGAGATGGAAGTCCCTGGCTTTCAACCCGACGAAGTCGAGGTTGAAGCACATGACGACGTCCTGACTATCAAAGGTGAACGCGTTCGCGAAGAAGCGAGCGACACTGAAAACATGGTCCGCAGCGAACGTTGCCACGGCACATTTTGTCGCAAGTTCACACTGCCAGATGGCACACAAACAGAAGAGATATCTGCCGAGGTCAAAAACGGATTACTGTGCGTCATGATTCCTCACGTGCCACCAGCAGAGCCTAAGAAAATTAGTGTTAGCTAATCAGAGAGAAAGGAGAATTCGATGACACAAGTCTCTGTGCGTTCACCCGGTGCCCTACATTGGCTTGCTGATGGTTGGCACTCGCTACGTGACAAAGCGCTCCAAGCACTGACCTATTTTAAACCAGACAACGGCGAACCACCCAACGACCAGCGTTGGGGTGTTATGGCCGCCGATCTCATTGACCACGAGAATCACCTTTCCTTGGAACTCGAAGCGCCAGGTCTCGACAAGGATGGCATCGACATCAATTTGGACGACGGTTTCATCACCGTTACAGGTAACAAGAGGAGCAGCCAGACAAGAACGGTCGGTTCAACGGTCATCACCGAGCGTGCATACGGATTATTTAAAAGAGTTTTGCGTCTACCTTGCGAAGTGGATGACGCTAGGACCACCGCTCGATACATCAACGGCATACTCACCGTGAGCATTCCTAAGACAAATGTTTCTAAGCCACGAAAAGTACCTGTCAAAGCTCGGGCGTAACCGCTATCGATCGAGGCTTAAGGCTAATTTTCCAGGTATACTGGCCGCACCCTCGATCCACAGGCATGCAGAAACAATGGGCATCAAAACGCACCAGCTTACGGTCCTCGTCCTATTTTTGTCCCTTCCATTAACCGCTCCATTAACCCACGCTGCGTCAAAACTCGAGCTTGATACTCGCTCGGCGGCAACGTTGCAAACTTTGTTCGACAAGGAGCCAGCAGCACGAGATCTTGCTAACAAAGCGGCGGGCATGCTCATTTTTCCCCGAATCATCAAAGCGGGCATCGGTGTTGGGGGCGAAATTGGCGAAGGGGTTCTCTCTATCGGAGGCCAAAACGCAGCTTATTATCGGGTGACGTCACTATCGGTGGGTTTCCAACTCGGCGGTCAGGCGAAATCTGAAGTGCTAATGTTCATGACGAACGACGCGCTGCGACAGTTCCGCGAGAGCGACGGCTGGGAAGCCGGTGTTGACGGCTCTGTTGCTGTAGTGGAATTCGGGGTGGGCAAAGAGATCGATACTAACTCTATCCGCGATCCGATCATCGGTTTCATATTTTCGAACAAAGGCCTCATGTACAACCTTTCTCTAGAAGGTTCCAAGTTCTGGAAGATAAACAAGTAAAGTCGCTTCCGGCTGGTCTTCTTTTTTTAGTCACGCTGATCCTCTTCGGGATCAGCGCCTTCTCGGCACCTTTGATTTCTGGAGGCTTCCTTTGGGATAGCGCCAACGCGCTTGGGCTTCTTGCCTTCGCAGGATTGCTGTACTTGTTCCTCTTCATTGGCTCTGGACAACACGGCCGCATGCATCGTGTTTTGAGCTACGCGATCATCGTCTGCACGGTCGCGCACGTCCTCTTACTCTGGATCCCCGACCAGACCGTTTGGCACTACCTCGATACAGACATGCCCGACTATATGTGGGTGGGTCTCGGCGCACTCGGCGCGCTTATCGCGACTACCTTTCTCGCCTTGCCTCAATTTAGACGATATTGGCATACGCGCTACAAGCATTTCCGAAACTGGCATTACTATCTCTCGCTCGCCGTTATTGTGCTAAGCGTATGGCATATCACAGGCTCAGGCTTCTACTTTTCCGTGGCAGAGAGTTGGTGTCTAGCGATCTTCACTGGGGCATTCGTCTTGGCACATCGATCGAACGTGAAAGTACGACCGAACCTATCAAATGCAATGCTCGCCGGAACCTTTTTAATACCCGTCGTCTGGCTTACGGCTCGCCTGATCTAGCATGAAGCCTTTGATCCTAATTGGTCTCGTGATCGGTGTTTTCGCAGCGCTGGTCGCAATTGCGAACTATGAAGCGGCAAACCCTGACGGACAGCATCTCGTTCCACACCCAGAGGGCCCTATGCTCGCAGTGAGTTTTGCCCACGCCGACCACGTCGATCAATCTTGCATCGAATGTCATCACAACTACGTCGACGACACCGGTGCTGGCATGTGTTTTGACTGTCATAAGACCGATCCAGAAGTGAACGAACTGATCGAGGAGCAATTTCACGACCTATGCCGAAACTGTCACATCGAAAAGCAGTTAGCCGGAGAAGAACATGGCCCAACTCGTCAATGCAACGCGTGTCATATCCCTGACACCAAACCTTAGCCGTCTTGTTCGGATGCCTCGATAAGCCGGACGAGCTGATCTCGAACCTGTAGTACATCCGCCATGGGATCTTGGCGCAGCGGCTGAATCTCAGATTCGGTGTAGGGCTGGAATGACTTCGGAAGCTCTTGCGGGGATACCGTATGCAACATCCAATTTAAGACTTCCGCTAGATCTGCATCACTGAGCGCTGCATTCGCAGAACCAGGGACCTGGACGAGAAAGGCACGCCCACCAGGTACACTCAAAAATTTACCGACGAAATCCTTCATCACAGGAACAGCACCGTCCACTGTGCCCGCTCCATCCGGACCGTGGCAACCTTGGCAATTCAACATGTAGTTAACGCGGGCGCGGTCGGTATCTGCAACCCCAGCCATGTCTTGATTCGCGAAGACTGGGATTGTGACGAGCAAGCCAACGCACGCAATTAGGCGAAGGCTCGTCACGAGCGTGCTAATCGTCGACCGCGAGCCCGACAACGATTGCCGTAGAACAATGATAGATACTGCTCTCAGTCCCTAAGCACCAATTGATGTCGTTGCTCTTAGGCGGGTTATACATAGGACGGTCGCCTTCATTGCGATTACACAGACAGTTGCCGCATCCAGACTTGCCGCAACAGTCATTGTACGAGATGACATAGCTCTTACCGTCGACGGGATTCTTGCAAGTACCGATCCATGTAATCGGGGACATTTCAGTCCCGGGAGGACAGGACATGACTGAACCACCGCAACAGGTGCACAAAAACCCATCGATCGCACAGTAACGCCAGTATTCACAGGTCGTGTCGTCGCCTGTATCGGGGATATCACTCTTTTTCGGTTGATGATGATCGGCACGTGCAACTGGTAAAAGTGGCAAAGAGGCCGCCCCTACTGCCGTAGCCCCCAACAAACCGAACAAGCCGCGCCTGGACGTTGCGCGCGCAAGCCCCCTGCTCAGCTTTTCCGTCACTTTGTCTATCATCAAGTCACTCATCTACTTTTCCATCTTTTTCTGGTCACTACGACTACCCGAGACCAATATATTATGACTTTGATCCTTCAACTCGCTTGCTTGGGATCAAATTGCGTAACGCCTTCCCCACCTGAGTCCGGAGGATTCAAATACTCTTGAATCGACGCTACTCCAAGTTCTTGTGCTTCAAATAGGCTCTCTAGGTGCTCACGAGAATTGACTATGCCCAACGATGCAATCACACCGCGGCCATCAATCAGTACACCATAGGGTAACTTGCCAACACCATAACTCCGTCCGACGACTTCAGAGAGCACATAGTCAAATTTTTGTAGACTTTCTTTTTCGACAAACCTTTCGTGTTCGGCGACGTCATCACCGTCACTCATAAGCACAATCTCAACCGCTTTTTCCGATTTCAGCATCGTCTTCAGAACGGGTAACAACGTCTTGCAGATCGGACAGTCTGGGCTCAAAAAGAACAAGAGCTGACCCGAACCTGCGACCTGTCCAATAGTAAAGTTCCGCCCGTTCAAGGCTTCTACACCAATCTCTGGTGCAGCATCGCCAACCTTAACCTGTTGGTTAATCATGAGCGCACCAGCAGGAGCCACTCGCTCGTAAAGCACACCAATTTGGCGGGCCAATGCAAAGACAACAACGGCAAGCACCAGCACCAGTACCCATAAAACAACCACCGCACCAATCAGCATTTCCACTACGCTTCCTCCGCGTACAAACGACGATGCAGGCTAAAATTTGAAATCATTTGATCTAGCGCCGAATAAAGTAAGTAGGCAACGACCGATAAACAGAGGCCAATAGCCAAGAGTCCAAGTGTCAAATTCGCCTGCATAGATGCGCCAACGGCAGCAATGACGACAAGGACCGAATTGCGCATAACAAGCCATTGAGACAAACCAGTCGGCTCATCGCCACAACCACAATCGATGAATGCGCGTCCACGTGCCAAATTGACCCCGATCGCAATAAGATAGCTCGCAAATAGAAGCGCCGCTATTAGAAAACCGAGTGGCTGCACGAAAAGCAAACCAACAATCGTGGCCAGCTCTAGAATGATGAGAACACCAGCGGCGGGCTTCGTCAATGAGTCAGGGACCAGCTTATACGCGGCTAGACTCGCACAAAACCTAGGCCATGCACCGATCTTGTGCTTCAACGCCATCGCAAATATGCCAACCATCAACCATGCCGCACACACTGCTAGAAGCGACTGCGTCACTTAGTTGTTCCCATAAACGGTAAACGGCGTCTGGGCACCGGTGTTTAGCGTTTTGACATATTCGCCACTGGGTATGCTGTAGACATCGAGCGCGAGATCGGCATTGGTCACGACCATTAGTCGACCATCACCAGTACCAGTGCTCCCCAAGGATATCCCCCAGTTTTTGAGTTCAATGCGTGCGGTCCGCTTCTGTTCGGTAAGATCAATGACCCACACTTCACTACCACCATCTTTATGCGTGCCTTCACCGCCTTCAGGATTCATGAGCACGTAACCGACGCCACTGCTATCCGCCATTAACGGGCTCATACCACCTGGCCGCCAATTGCGTTCCGATTCAGCCGATAGCCACCACGCCTCACCCACTTCTGGTTCATCGTTGCTCGTGCCGATGGGTAGGATCTTTCCTTGGAAGGTCGCGAAGTAAGCCGTGTCTTTAGCGACCCCTGGATTCTCAAATATAGGGTCGTTTTCTGGATCAAAGACAACGCCAGACTTGGACGTGCTTTGCAGGGTGCCATCCTCATTTAGATGTGACGTTAGTAGAGAACCGTTTGAACAGATCGATGAGAAGCTCCTCTGCCCAACCGGCAACATGAAACCACACCCGGGCGTCGGTATCTCAGCAACGAAAGATCGATCCTCTAAGTTAACAATGCTAATCGATTGTGCAGGGGTGAAATTGTATACCCCGATGAACTTGTCGTTATCTAACAAACCGCTCATAAGCCTCTTCGGCATGCCGGTTATTCTCTTTGCCGGGATAACTACTTCACCCTTCACCTGGAGTGTTGCTGGATCCCAGATCGTGAGCACATCAGTTCGCTCGCCACCACGTGCACCGCGCGAAAAGAAGCTCTCAGCGACGTAGTGTTCATTGCGCTGAGCACTATATTTATACGTTGCGATAAAACTCGCTGGAAACATACCTTTGTATTGCCCGCCTAGTGTGTCCGCTAATGGATCCACAACCTGTATCTCGCCTTCAGACATATGAAAGAAGGAGAAATCGTGTACGAGCATCCAGTGTTCGGGATACACGGACGGTAGAACTTCGACGGTGCCTATGGGTTCCGGCGCGAAGTCTGCTCGTACGCCAGCGGTGGCCAACAACAATGCAGCGAATACGCTTCTTTTTAGTAGTTTCATGTTCAGTTATTCCGTTGCCAAGCCAAGGATGCCCGCAGTTGAGCAATTGTAGACACTGCTAGCTGTACCAATACACCAATCGATGTCACACCAATCGATGTCGTTATTCTCCTCTTCCCGAGGTCTTAGAACTACCTCCAAAGCCAGCGCTTACTGGGTTGAGGCGCCAACTTTGTGTTCAGCACTACGACAAACAACTGGTGCTTTCGCTTTTGCAAGAATATAGTACGCTCGTACTAAGTTTGCAATTGAGTACCGTGGACAAAGTGTCACCGACAAACCTTCCGCCTAGCCCTCAACCAAACGGCCAAAAGCAACGCTCCGGCACTGCATCGTATGCTAACGGACAGGCAACCGCGACCAGCATTCTAGATGGTGCGAAGGCGCTAGTAATCGAAGAGGGTTTCGCCAAACTAAGCATGCGCGGCCTTGCACGTAGCTTAGGGATGTCCCCCGGCAACTTAAATTACTACTACAGCAGTAAGTCTGACCTGATCCAAGACCTCTGCGCGTTCGTGGTCGAACCTTATTTGCAAGAATTCGAAAAACTCAGGCTGCGCTCGGCAGCCTCAGCCAGCAACCAACTGCGTTCGGTCTTGGAATTCGTCTACAACGACCTCGGTAACCGAGAAACCACACTATTTTTTCCAGAGCTATGGGTCTTGGCGCTTCGAGATTCGGGCGCTGCGGAGCACATGGACTCTCTCTATAGTTCTTACCGGTCGGTTATCCAGGACATCATTCAAGACACTAGACCTGACTTAGACCAACAAACTACGGAGGATCTAGCGCTCTCTATATCTGCCTCTATCGAGGGCCACACAGTATTCGTTGGACATCGGCGATCTCACGCAGATCGCGCTGGTCCAATCGGGGAGCTCATTATTGAGCAGCTTATTGAAATGGTAGAACGTGCGCCCGCACGCCAACAATACGTTTAATTGCGGTCAAAGGGGACGACCATGAGACGCACAGTCTGAGCAAATTCCGAATAGAGAGATATAGATGATTCCATGGTTCTTGGCTGCTATCGGAGTATTTCTGGTCTTTAAATTGCAATTCATCACTCGAAGTTCACCAAAATCGAAACTCTTCAGTTCACCACTTTGCCCGATGAGATAGTCGAACTCGACGAATACACCAACATATGCTGCTTTTCCTTAAGAACCTCTCTTTCACTCTGATTGTCCCAGGATCGGTCGCTGTGATTGTTCCGCTCTATGCCTTCGCGCACTCCGAATTGGTGTTCTCGGCATTTGCTTTGATCGGAGGGGTTCTACTTCTCGCAGGCGGACTGATATATCTATGGTGTGTCTGGGACTTCGGCGTAACCGGACGCGGTACTCCAGCTCCCATTGATCCAGCCAAGCAACTTGTTATTCGAGGACTGTACGCATACGGCCGTAACCCTATGTACGTGGGTGTCCTTAGCGTGATCTTCGGCTGGGCATTCCTTTTCAGGTCTGTGTCGATCACCATTTACGGAGGCTGTGTTGCGATCGGCTTCCATCTCTTTGTGTTGTTGTATGAGGAGCCTTATCTAGAACGTGTTTTTGGATCAAGTTACAAACACTATTGCAGCCAGGTAAATCGCTGGCTGCCAACCCGAAAAGGGTGATAATACCAGAGCCGGTATTGAGCATTGCAGAGCGTATGACCGAGCTTCGACCACAATAAACTCTTGTTAGGCGCCTCTACAATGTTTGAGGATCTAAATTTTAGGGTTGCCAAGCACTCCGATATCGAGTGGCTTGTGAAACTCCGAATCAAAACGATGTCAGCATACCTCCTTGCTGCCCATGAATATTTATCCGAAGAAGAGCAGAGAGCTCGCGTTGTTCAAGATTTCGAATCCATCCAAATTATCCTCAGGAATTCAATGGATATTGGCATGCTTAAAGTTGTGAAACACCCATCAAACTGGAAGCTGGTACAAATCCAGTTACAGCCAGAGTCTCAAGGTTCTGGAATCGGCAGATACATTCTCGAGCAACTGATCGAAGAGACGCGCGCGAAAGCTGTGTCGCTATCTCTGAGTGTGCTAAAAGTGAATCCTGCAAAACATTTGTACGATCGACTCGGATTTTATGTAGTCAAAGAAAAGAACGAATCTTACGAAATGCAGATCGATCCTTAACAGGTGAATTGGCTAGTTTTGTGAATGGGGGCGCGGAGACGCAGCTGCGGTAGAACGATAGCGTTCGTGTCTCCATGTTGGCGAAGTCGCGCGCGAATCAGCTCTGAAACATAAGGTAACTATGAACAAGAATTTTCGATTGCATCTTTTAATACTGCTTCTTTTTACACTTCCTATAGTTTCGATAGCAGATGACGACTTCTCCAACGAGGTACTTTTAAAGTCGAAGCTAGACAGAATCTCAGATACTGAAGTAATCGTGAGTAGAGTAATCGTTCCTCCGAATATGACACTACCGACCCACTGGCATCCCGGTGAAGAATTCGCTTACGTCTTATCCGGAACAGTCTCGCTGAGTCTCGAAGGGGAAGAGGCGTTAGTGCTTAAAGTCAATGAACTTGGGGAAGTGCCCCTTAAGAAGATTCATTCCGCAACGGCAGGTTCGGACGGGGTCGAATTGATCGTTTTTCGTGTCCATGAGATCGGCCAACCTGAAAGAGTGTTGGTTCTAGACAACGATGGCTGAGCCTCGCAACCGTTCTACTTCCGAGCCTCGTCATCGACCCGCTTTCAAACAAAGGCTGATTGGCACTGCCAGAATTCTCGTGCTATGGCTGCTCCCGATTCAATACGCCGTATCGGATGACTCGGCAGCGAGGTTGTCTCGCTTGCTCGCAAGCCACGCTTACACTCTCCAAAATTACGACAATCTCTTATCTCAAACCGGTTTGCGTGAATACGTTCCGATGAGTGCCAGCGAACTCGCCGAGGGTCATCACGATGCCCTCACATCACAGATAAAATCAGAGTTTTCTGGACGGGAACTCGCAAACATCCTCGAACATGAACGCAGGAACCAAGAGGTACCCGCATACGTCGTGGAGTGGTATAGCCAAGTGTCAATGCAAACGCTCTTCTGGTTCGCAAACGACAAGCCGCAAATTATGTTTGACCCATCAGGAGTTGTTGAATGACAGTCTTTAACGCATATAGCGCATCGATCTACGCCATCGGCGCTACCGCGGCACTGATGTTAATCCAGCTATTGGTGGCCGACGTACTCGGAATAATCCGCAAGCACACACCCGGCACGTCTGTTCAAAGTGGTCACAGCGATCCTCTTTTTCGGGTCACTCGCACAGTTGCCAACACCAACGAGAGCATTGGAATATTCGTGTGCGGGTATTGTTTTGCATCTTTACTTCCGCGTCCCCACTCATGACCGCCTTTTGTGCATGGACTTACGTTACAGCTAGGTCTGTGTACGCGATCTGTTACTACGCAAACTTACAAGTTCTGAGATCGATATGTTTCGGCGTGTCTGCACTATCACTTGCAGCGCTATTGGTCGTAGGCGGCGCGACTCTCTTCTAGTAGTGCCGCGCTTCTTGCATACCACCACTAATCTAGTGGTGAGAGCTGTCCGTTAAGAAAAAAGGGGCTGTTGGAACTAGTACCTCAAGGTCTGCAACTCTCCTGAAGGGAAGCTGATGACGAGATCGGGCTTTTCCGATGCAACTAACCCGCCATCTTCGCTAGAGAAGATAGTCCGGGCCAGATAGGTTGCCAGCTCGCCTTGATCTAAGAGTTGTTGAAAGATCAAGTGTCTGAGTTTTTCATCCTCATGCTCGATCTCAATTCTTCTACCGCCAGAAATGCCTGTAATGATCTTTGCAAATCTAAGGTCACGAGGATTTTCGGGGGGCGTAGCTTAGAATAGCCCGTGGTCCCTTTTTTGAACGAGCAGCATTCCAGATTGCTATCACCTGATCTAGATTCTTAAGGATAAAACGTTTGCGGTGAAAACGACCGCTCACACTAAAGGCGATTTCAGCGTCCAGCAAATAACCTGCAGCAATCGCCGTACGTCCTCCCGCGCTGAACCCGAGTGTGCGTACTTGACGATATTTCTGAAGCCAACTATTTCCATTCAACCAACCACCGAACTCAGCCAGCTCCTCTTTAAACTGAGACCGACCATGCCGGTACCCCGTCTCGAATGGGCCAGATACGACTAGCACATCGAATTGTTCGGCGTCCGCGTGTTGCAGAAACACCGCATTGGGGATCCCCATCTGACGCAGACTTCTAGGTGGAAAGCAGATCAAGAGAGTCTTGCTCGAAGAAGATCCCGGACCGAAAAAATGGCATATGTTTGGAGCTAGCCTACGTAAACTGTATGGCTCTGGGCTTGCCTTGCCACTACGCCCCATCGAGTCTTTCATTTCTTGCAGCCAGTTAGTCATAGCTACTTGGAATTTTGGTGCAGCATCAGCTGGCAATAGCTGATTGTTGCTGTCGAAATCGTACAAGCTCTCGACTTCCAATGGAGTTATGCGACTTTCCAATATCGTTAGCGCTTGGTTCAGTTGCGCAACCGTGTTGCAGTATCGAAAGAAGCGTTGCACAAACCGCGTAACAAAGGGAATGTTGGCAAGATCCGTAACCCTGTGCTCCGAACCGTTTTGTCGCGTTGGCGGATGCTGTTCGTCTTGGCGGTCCGGTGACAAAATGCGGGCAACTACATTACCTAAATAGCGGAACCGGCGTAATTCTCTGGGTGTGATAATCGTGTCGTATTCTAATTCCACGGATACCAAGAAGTTCATGCGGTCTAGCGAGTCCATCTCCAACCGTTTAAACAAGATGTCCTGATCGCCTGTTTTGAACGCTCTGATCTGCGCGGGCTTTAAATGATCTATCGCGTCAGCGGGCAGCATGCCGAGAATGTCGGTCCGAATTTCGCCGCTCTTATTTGGCAAGTGAATCGCTTTGCTTCGAGATGTTTTGCCTGAATCGGTTTTTGGTATTTCCGGCACAATGAGGTATTGGCGAGGACTGCGTACCCCGACCCGCTTCTGCACAAACTTTTCTATTTCGGGAAGACGTTGTTTAACCCCTTGTTTAAAAACAAGCAGGGCAACGGGAATGTTGCCGTGCACCGGTGATGCTTTTGGAATGACAGCCGCATCTACAATATCTGGGTGTTCAAGAATGGTGGATTCAATATCTTGGGGGTAGATGTTCATACTGTTAAAAACAAACATGTCGTCCGAGCGTCCGCATAAATGGATTCGCTCTTGTTGATCTACATAACCTATGTCACCTGTATAGAACCAGCCATCTACCAATCGCGCCGCAGTTCCATCTGAGTTATCGAGATACTCTCGAAACATCCCTTCGCACCGAATAGCTATCTCACCTCGTTCACCGGTCCCAAGGGGGTGTCTATCTGGGCACACGACCTGTACTTCGATGCCCGGCAGTGGCTGGCCAACGCTTTCGCCCGAATCAGCATCTTCCGGATCAGTAAAACCGATGGCACCTGTTTCGGTTGTACCGTATCCCGCTTGGAGATCTTTGGTGATATTAGTCCTCAATTGCTGCCGTAGCTTAATCGGGACATGTCCTCCGCCTAGTTTTAGCCGGATGTTGGCTAACTTCTCGATCTCGGGTACCGCTAGCAGTTCTTGTGCCTGAAATGCAGATACGTGCAGAACGTTAACCGCCATGGTCAAACTTTGCGCAACCAGTGACTCACCCGTAGTCTCAAAAAAGATGTTGGTCGCCCCTGCTGCTAAGGCGTACAGGCGATGCCGCTTAGCAAAGTTGTGTTCCATGGACGCAAGGCAGGCGAAACGTTCCGCGTCAGAACCTACATGCCGGTGAGCCTGGGCCACAAGATCGCAGTCTTGGTGGACCACCAACTTAGGTTCGCCCGTAGTCCCTGAGGTAGAGAACAGCAGGCGGGCAGTTGGAGCTAGAGTGATTTGGTCGGATGAAGTCACGGCATCGCATTCGGGAACTTCGGCCACTGGGATGGGGACGACACTACTGGTCTCTACTAAGTGCGTGACCCCGCAACGTTCGCTTAATGATGTCTGAACTTGCTTTGGTTCATGGCTAGCGATCGTGCAGGAAGTGGCACCAATTTGAGTTGCAGCCATGCACAACACCAGATGCTCTATGTCATCCGCACACTTTATGCCAACGACAGAACTGTTCGAAATTCCCTGATTTGCGAAGAGTTGAACCTGCTCGCTAACCAACCTTGCCAGTTGACCATATGAAAGAGTTGTTCTCAGAGTAACAAGTGCGTCGTGTTTGGGGTTGTTCTCCGCGTAGTAATAGAGGCGTTCGACTAAGGAGCTGGGTAAAGACATCACACGGACAGAGGTTGCATGACCATTACTTCAAGACGTTGAACAACAGATGTAGCGGCTGGTTTAACAGCGGTGTGAAAAAAGCTTCATCTTCTGCCACCAGTTCTGGCGTCACGGTTAGTTCTTTCATCTCGGGTATCTTGGCAAACCCTGCGGACGTTAGACTATCGAAGGAGTCACTAACAGTTTTATGAACACATTGAACATGTAAGGGCTCACCGCTGTGCTTCCAGATCTGACCTTCGAATTGCTCGTTTACGCCAGCGAAACAGTTTTTGCCGACGCCATCGAAATTAAAAGGTTCGGATTGTTCTGGGCGAACAAAGGAAAAAAAAGGATGCGGCACACTAAATACGAACTGGCCATTGGTCGGTAACACGTCGTAGACCATGGAAAATAGACCCCGCAACATTCAGCTAGGCAAGCACAGATTCTACTCACTATTACAAACAGCTTCCAACAGAGTTTATCAACTACGCGACAAGTGTTTGGAGTGGCCGCTTGCAGGTTGCTGTCCGGTCAACGCAGTATTCGGTATCGTCTAGAAACGTTGCCTCATCTCAATAGCCACCCGTCAGGTCAGCACTGCAACCGCACAAGGAATTGCATCATGCGAACGTTTTACGGAATCCCTTGGGCGCCGCTCACGAGTATTGCGATGGTTTCTTTCGCCTACCTGAGCATCCTCTTCACCACCTTACAATTCGGTCTGATTCTTTCTCCGATTGCGTTCCTCATCTACCGCCTCACACAAGCAGATAACGTCGCCCGCTGGTTCGCCTCTGCTCTGCTAGTGTTCCTGGGTGCGAGTTTGTTCCTTCAAGTTCAATCAATGCCTCATGGGGGATTCGAGCAAGGTTCGAAGGCTCAGCTTATGGATACCGAGGTACGTCGTGCGATAACAGATTCTAGAGACAGGACGCTTATGATGGTGGGCTTTTTGGTACTGTCCGCGGTCCTTCTACATACACCATCGAGCCGTAAGTGGTGTCTGTCGCGCTCCTAACAGATATCATAGGAACGCCAGAATTAGAGCAATGGGAATGGATAAACTTCTAGGAAGCTGCCTTTGCGGTACCGTGTCTTTCGAGATCGCAAACGGGTTCGAGCATTTTCAACTCTGCCACTGCAGACAGTGCCAAAAGACCACGGGGTCGGCCCACGCATCAAATCTTTTCACCGATCCGAGTCACATTTCGTGGCTTTCTGGCCAAGGCGCCATCGTTCGCTTTAACCTTCCGGGGAGGAGAATTTCCAATGCGTTCTGTAGTAAATATGGATCGCGAGTCCCATTTCTTTCTCTGAGTGGCGAAATCCTAGCGGTTCCCGCAGGATCCTTAGACGGAACCCCATCGATTGCCCCGCAGGGCAACATTTTCTGGTCCGAACGGGCGGATTGGTACGATCAGGCGGCGGGCACGCCGAGATATGACGCATTTATCGAGTAGAGTACGCTCGCAAAAATTAACCAACTGGATTATGCAAGATGCTGGTGTTTGGAGGTCTGAAAGAGGTAGGATTTAAGCGATCTCTCCAACACAAAGCAGTGACCTAGAGAATTCGTCAGATGCTATTAGAACCGAACAGGAGTGCACCGATGATCTTCACTAAGCGAACCCCAGAATCGTTCAAAACGACCGGCTTCAGTCCATCGATTCAAATGGTTCTCGCCACGGCGCTGTTAGTCCTGTTCTCACCTAGCGCAATGTCTGACGGAACATGTAGTTCTGTTGGCGGTGTTTCCAATCAAGGTTTTGGCTTCGCTAATGTCTCATTCGATAACAGCCGAGCTGCATTCCATGCTCGAGGAAAGAATGGTAAGCGCATCAAATACTGCGTTCTGGTCGACGGCGAACCCAAGCGCATAAGCCGTCCGCGACTACGTGCTTATAAGCGCGCGTATGTTGAGGATTTCCTAGGCGCACTAGTCGACTGCGACAACCCAACACAACTTGCATTGGCCCGAGTTAAACCACGAAAGCTACCGCTTGTACTGACGTATTTGTCTCAAAACTATCGGTTGCGCCTTGCCCAGCGATCACCTGAAGAACGAATCGCGCGCCATCAACAGAATATGGGTATCGACCCCACCGTTGCGGCGGCTAACTAAGCGGGATCGCGACATCGCGAGGCCTGGGGACACCGATTCTCGCGACTGTGATTCCAGTTCGCAGCAAACGCGCCTCGACAAGGCCCTCAAATGAGACATACCAACACTGCGAAAACCGTCTTTGGATTTTTCCGGGCCGTTCTAAGTCGATGGCTGCCGTTCTTAACGAGCAGCAGTGACTTAAAAGACATCTACAACTATTTGCCCATTGATGATTTTTACGCAACTTCGGGCCAACCCAGCGAAGCACAGTTCCAACTCATAAAAGCTGCTGGTTACAAGACAATCATCAATCTAGCACCAACCAGTGTGCTCGAAAATTCAGTGATCGAAGAACGAGCGATACTTGATCAGCTTGGATTGAGCTACATCCACATTCCTGTAGATTTCAAAAACCCTACTGACCAAGATTTCAAAAAGTTCGTTGCTAACGTCGGTGAGCCCTCGAGCACCTGGGTTCATTGCGCAGCAAACATGCGAGTATCCGCGTTCACTTATCGCTATCGAACCGAAGTTCTCGGCCACTCAGAACAGTCGGCCAAGGAAGATCTACAGCAGATTTGGGAACCCGTTGGTGTGTGGTCAAAGTTCATCGAGAAGTGATATCGAGCAATGGGGCTGCAATGAGTTTTCAGTACCACGTTCTGAATTGTGGGAGAATTCTGCTAGCTCAAACAGAGGCAACAAAATGACAGAAGAGAACGATCAAGAGGAAAAGGTAACCATCGAGACACTCGAACACGCAGACACCGAAGAATCGTATCGCCAATTGTGGTGGACCATTGGCGTAACGGCAGTCAGCCTCGGTATCATTTCCTACGTCTACTTGTAGACCTTAATCCGATCCGGTTTTGAGGAAACACACTATCTCAAACCCATTGCTTCGGCTTTGGAATTAGAGTGCGTATCCATATCACCGGTAACGCTGGCGCCGGTAAGACAACCCTCGCCAAACTCTTGGGAGAGCAACTTGACCTCCCAGCCCATCATCTAGACACGGTCGTTTGGGGTCCAGGCTGGACGAAACCGAGCTCCGATCTAAAATTGCAGGCGATCTCAAAATTAGCTGCGAACGATAGCTGGATCATCGAAGGGGTTTCCGAACAAGTTCGCAAACGAGCGGATTTCGTCATCGTCCTCGCGACACCAACCTACAAGTGTCTGTATCGGTGTGTTAAACGGTGTTTTCAAGTTGGTTTTCGATCCCGCCCTGAACTGCCTCCGAACTGTCCCGAAATTGCGATTCTGTTCAGAGCTATCAAGATCGTCTTGCGGTTTCAGAGATCGATCGGTCATCAACTCCAAACCGACGCAATCCACAATGACAATTACATCCACTGTGAAGATCCAGTATCTGCCGTAGAGCAACTTCAGTGTATTCTTAGAACCGCGAATACAGGACGATAGGCAACATGAGTACTCAACTTGAAACGTGGATCACCGGCGGCTGCCACTGTGGAAACGTGCGATTCAAGGTATGGATTGAGTCCGTCGAGGCGATTGAATGCAACTGTTCAATTTGTCACAAAAAGGGATTCATCAACCTGATTACAAAGCCAGAGAATTTCGTACTTCTCCAAGGTGAAGACAGCCTGGCGACTTACCAGTTCAACACAGAGATCGCGAAACATCAGTTCTGTAAGAACTGCGGTGTTCATCCTTTCAGCAGACCGCGCTCACATCCTGGTAGCTATGACGTAAACGCGCGCTGCTTGGACGACGGTTTCGATTTCCTCAACCGTCGGCCATTTGACGGCCAGAACTGGGAAGAGAGTGTCAGTTCAATTCAGTAGTGGTCTGCCCACCATCTTGTCGCGGCTTGGGTTGCCAGATTAGCTAAGTAGGCTTTCCACACGTCCTACCATTTCATCTTTCGGATATAGGTCATAGTAGATGGAAGCCATGACGTTCTGCGGACCGAAGAAAAAACGCTCGTAAAGTACTTGTCTGTTGCCAAAGCCTGACACCGCGACATCATGCGCGAGCCTGAACAGCGCGACTCGATCCCGACTTTCCATGTTGGTCAGCTGGAAATACCGCTCCACATCTGCAGCGATATCGCCGGTAAAGTCTGCTTCGCAGGGCGTCGCCATCAGGGAACTCGAACCTAACATATGGATCGTCTCGATCAGCTTAGGATAGATCTTGGGAAACATGTTCCTCGAGGTGTCGAGGGATGTTCTAGACGGCACAAACAATCCCCACTGGTCCTCTTCCGCATGTGCTTCCGCGCTGAAGAGTAAGGCTCGGATCGTTTCGGCGGCCCACATGGCTTCGGCTATCTGTCCCTTAACATTCATGTCGGAATCTTTGCCAGAGGCTTGCGCCATTGCACACAGTAGTCCGATGATGAATTCCACCTTCGCCAACTTGCCACAAGCGACTTGGTGCATCATGTGGACGACTGCATTCGTCTCTGCAAAAGCTCGGTTACAGAGCAAAGGATCTTTGTACATAAACACCCGGTGCCACGGCACCAGCACGTTTTCGAAGATCACAACCGCATCCATCTCTTCGTACCTGGAGGCTAGTGGGGCGTCGAAATTCGACTTACCCTCATCGTAGGTATCCCGGCAGATGAGTCGCAGACCCTCTGTCGCTATCGGTATCGAGAAGGCAAACGCGTACGGAATATTCTCTTCCGCAGCACGCAGCAGTGTCGATGGAAAGACCTCGATTTCGTTAGCGCTAGGTCCCAGCGTCGCAAGTAACCTCGCGCCACTTACACGAATACCTGCCGACGTTTCTTCGACCACGCGCAATGCCACTTCAGGTGAGGAGAGCCCTTCCCTGGCTAGCTGAGCATTGACCTGCGGATTGACCAACGTATGCGTGAGCACATAGTCGTTGGACCGTGCCTCTTGGTAGTAACCGCGCATATTCGCGGCAAAGTCAGTAGGACTCTTTGCCGTCTGATTGCTGTTAAGAAAGTCCGCAGCCCCAGCAAACGCCATGACGGACGCATTCTTGTAGTCTGGTGTACGTCCAAACATACCATTCGACCACTTTGCCCACTCATAGTAGGCCGCACCCCTCCTCTGCACATCCGCAACAGATTTTGGCATCAGGAACGACATCGAATAACGCTCGCCATCCTCCTCAAAAGTCAGCTTTTCCTGGACGTCAGTCCCTTGTTGACGATCCAAAAAATCTGCGAGCGTTTGCGTCCCCCGTCCGATACCAGGTTCGGCGGTCACGTCTTCGACCTCTCGGCCACGATGCCACACTGATCGGCCATCTCGAAGAGACGCTAAATATTCCGGACCTGATCTGATCGCCATAATTCCTCCGTTAGCCATTCACCGCGAGCTTCTCTAAGCTCGTCATTAGTTGCTGCCATTCCTTCCTTCCCACCCGTTTCTCGAGCGCTTGGTATGCCGCCTCCGCCTTGGCGGAAACTTCGTCTTCCAACTTCGCACCTTGGGGCGTCAGAGTGACGCAGACAGAGCGTCGATCTTGTTGGTTCTTTTGACGCTTGACCAACCCGTCTCGTTCTAGCCGGTCGACGACACCGACCAAACTAGGCGAAGAGATCAAGGTCTTTGCTGCCAGTACCAGGAGGGGTTGTTCATCGTCTTCCCACAACACCCGGAGCACTCGCCACTGTTGTTCGGTTAACCCGTGTTCAAGAAAGATACGGCGGAATTCAGGCATGACAACGTCAAGCGCTCGGTACAACATCATCGGTAAGGAATTGTTAAATTCATTCATATATTAATTATTAATATATTAACTAATTTAGCAAGCGAAAATTTCCACAGACTAAGTGCAGCCTTGGAGAGCACGAAATTTGGAATGTCCGCGACGACGGGTCCGCCGTCAGGTTGGTATGTCAGATGCGCTGCTGGCTTAGCGAAGGTTGGGACGCGTGCCGATCCTGTGGGTTCGTGGCGTCTTCGTTAAGCTCTCTCACTGTCGGGCCGAAAGCCCGGCTTAGCCGTAGGCCATCTCAAGAAGTTCTATGACACCCATTATCTGGACTGACCAGAACCACGCAGCTGCGATGATGATCGCGCCGCCAAACCCGATGGCGATCTTCTCTACAATAGATTTATTCAATACATAACCCCTGGGAATTAGGAAAAGCCGATCCAGCGACCGCAGGCGGCAACCGTCACCCAAACAATGATTGAGCTGATCGCGGTAATTTTTATGGCTAAAGGACTGACCCCTTCAAGGCCACCTCTGAACAACGGCCGACGTACAAAATAAACAAAGGCCATACCCGCAAAAAGTCCGGCCATCTTCGCCCAGTACATCTCACTGTAGTAGAGCTTCATCGCAACGGCGCTCGCCATGAATACACCGCTCACCAAAAGCACGATCAAAGAGTAATCAAACCACCGATTGGTGTTAGCCAAGACAACCTCGGATGGCACATCACGCAACAATACGTTTAAGAGCCGCAGGTCACTTGCCATGACCATGCCGCCCATCACAGCAAGTGCTGCCAAATGGAACATTTGGATGACAGCAAACACACCGCCGTAAGCCTTAGAGATTGTTGCCAAGAAAGAGGTGTCTAACCATTCAAATAGAAATAAAACATCCATCTTCTACAGACCCCTTATTGTGGCAGCGCGGCGAGTTCGTCGACGCAGCCCGCGGCCCAATAAACAAACTCGCTTTGTGGCTTGTGACAGTCATACCAATCGTATGCAATCGCTCGCCCTGTGAAGACCACACCTAACCACAGCGTCAACGATGTCGCTGCACCTCTTCGTATGCGATCAGGCGGCACCTCATCTTGGCCCCAAGTGTCGACTGAATCGCGCATCGCTCGATGGAATAACCAAGCATTGATCCCCGCCGCAACAAGCAAAACAACCTTGATCCGAAACCAAATACTCTGGGTCGTTCGCACCGGAATGGCGTAATAAAGGAGAAATCCAGTCACAACCATGACAACAAAGCCGATCACCATCGGGCGATTAAGGCGCTCAGCGAGCTGTGCTGCTGGGACACCAGTGAAGCTCTTACCCATCATGCGAAGATCGATGATGACCAACATACCCAGGAACAACATGAGTGTCAGGACGTGGGTTGTTTCTATCCACGAGTATAGGTAGATGGACTCATGGATTTGGGTACTCCAATCCTGTGTATCCACCCAACGGGCTAGTCCCAGCAACAAATCGTTCAAAACCGCTCCACACCTCTCCGGAAGACAGCAAATAGTACCCGAACTGGAACTAGTAGTAACATCTCGGGTATTACTGATTGCCTAAGTTTTTTAAGTAGGTGAGTTTTATGAAGATGCATGCTGTGAACAGCCGCGCACTCGTTGTGCTGCTATGGGTAAGCCTCTCTTTTTCTGTCGGGGGTGTTTACGGTGCTGATGTTACCGCCAGCGTACAGCCGTCATCCCAACCCAACATCGTGTTCATTTTTGCCGATGATCTGGGTATCGGCGATGTTGGGACCTATGGTGGCACCGTTATCGACACCCCACAGATAGACGCACTCGCAAGATCAGGTGTCCAGTTTGCACAAGCCTACGTTACTCATCCTGTATGCAGCCCGAGTCGGGCCGGATTGATGACCGGTCGCTACCAACAACGACATGGCTGGGAGTTCAATCCAGCTGGACGTGACGTGACGAATGGGATGGACCCAAACGAAATCACACTCGCTGACATGTTGAAAGCTGAAGGTTATCGCACTGGGATGGTTGGCAAGTGGCACTTAGGCTATCAGCCGCCACATGACCCCCAGTCCCAGGGTTTCGACAGCTATTTCGGCGTCCTTGCTGGGGGTAGTTTGTTCATCGATCCCGAGACACAGGGCGTCGAATCCCGAGGGGCTCTACCGCGAGAACGCAGCGCCAGAAACGCAGTCTATGATGGCCGTACTCCAATCGAGGTTACTGACTACCTCACTGACGTTTTCACCCAGCGAGCCGTCGAGTTTGTCGAAGATTACGCGGGGGCGCAGCCTTTCTTCCTCTACCTCAGCCACACAACCCCACACACGCCCTTGCAAGCAACTGCTGAGTATCTCGATCGCTATCGACACATCGAAGATCCGGCTGCTCGCATTTATGCAGCCATGGTCGCATCCCTCGATGACAGCGTCGGTGCGGTTGTAGAAGCACTCCGAGAAACTAACCAGCTTGAAAATACCTTAATCGTGTTCTCAAGTGACAATGGATGCGCGTCCTACATTAAAGTCTGTTCGAATGCCCCCCATGCAGGGTTCAAGCGCTATCACCAGGAAGGTGGCATTCGAGTACCCCTCATAATGTCTTGGCCAGGGGTGCTTAAGGCAGGTAGCAAATACGCTCAGCCTGTAGTCTCACTCGATCTAATGGCAACCTTCGCCGCGGTTTCAGGCAGCGAACATGGCACGGAAGACAGCATTAATTTGATCCCTTATCTCAAAGACAAAGCGGGCCACCCGCATGATTATCTCTATTGGCGTTCTGGACCGACCATTGCCATTCGTGACGATCGTTGGAAATTGATCGCTTACAACCGGACCGATTTAACATCAGCGGATCTTGGTGCTGACGGCCGATTAGCCGCCCCACCTAACGGTTGGCCTCGTACGTCACCGCATGGCCAGCTTGTACTGCTATACGACATGCTCGACGATCCAGGCGAGACAAGAAACTTGGCTGAGCTGCATCCAGGCGTCGTTGCCCGGTTAAGACAGGAACATGCGAGGTGGAACAAGACGCTCCTGCCAGTTGCTCTCATGCCTGGGATACGCTCGACCTTGGCCGATATGCACGGAAAAAGTGTGCAGTTGATTTTTTAATCGTCCTACAAGTAATCCTACATAGACACGGGTGAGTGAACATGTCAGATTACGGCAAACATGGACGTTAACTGGGAAAGTCATGGCCACAGGAAAAAAGTCTCCCACAGTTCGCAGGAAAGCGAGCAGCAAAGCTTCTACAAGCAGGAGCGCGCCACAAAAGACATCGACCATGCGCGCCAAAAAGCCCACACCGGAACGAGAGCTGCCGAACCGCAAAGCTGAGTCAGCTACCGGCGAAACTATTTCTAATAGCGTGCGCAGCGCCTATGAAGTGATCGACCGATATATGTCTGAAGGTCAAAATATCGCTCAGGAACTGAGCAAGTCCTACTCCAAGCTCGCTATGGAAGCAGTGCCTAACGAATGGCAAGCACTCCAGTCAAACTGGCTACGCGCTTCTAGTGATCTCATGGCGGGTTGGATGGACATGGTCGGTTCGACCTCTGAGCGTTACAACGACGCGTTTAGCCAACAAATGGCCAGCAACTCGGCAACAACTTTCTCCAGCGCGAGTCCAACTTTTACGATCACGTCGGCAAAAAAGACTACGGCTACGGGCCGTTTGAGTCCTGGGGCAACTCGCTTTGAGATCAAGTCGGGCAACCTGACAAACGGCAGTCACACAATCGCCTTTCAGGCCGTTGGATCACCGGACACCGGCGTCACGATCGAAGTAGACGTTCCTGCTCGCCAAGCGGGTGGCACTTACGCGGCAAATCTGGTGAACGCTGTCACCGGCGAAATTTTGGGCGATATCTCCCTAGACATCGCTTAGTTATGACCGCAACACCCGCTCTGATTCCGGAGCTACTTAGTTCGTACGGCGATCGAACGCGCACGGTCCTTGCGCAATATCTTCCGGATCACGAACCGAAACGTCATCTCTACGATTTGGTCGCAGACTATCCCAAACGGGGTGGAAAAATGATGCGGCCAAGTATGTGTATCGCCACGACCAAGGCGCTCGGCGGCAGTGAGGAAGACGCTCTTTTAAGTGCCGCTTCAATAGAGCTTTTCCACAACGCCATGTTGATCCATGACGACATAGAGGATGAGAGCGAAGAACGACGTGGGCGTCCGACACTACACGCCAAATGGGGGGGCGATCGCCATCAACGTTGGCGATACTCTTAGCCTTCTGAGTTTTCGTCCTCTCCTCGACAATCACCACAGACTCGGTTTTGGCTTAACACACCGACTCGTCGCAGAAGCGGAACGCGTTGCGCGTGAGTCGGCAGAGGGGCAGGCTCTCGAATTGGGCTGGCGGGAGGACAATAACACCACCGTCACTGAAGCTAACTATCTTGAGATGGTGCTCAAAAAAACCTGTTGGCTCTCTACGATCTATCCACTGCGCTTGGGCGCACTGATTGCATCACGCGGAACTATCGATCTCGATCGATTCATTAAATTTGGCTTCTTCTTAGGTACTGCCTTTCAAATTCAAGATGACATGCTCAACCTGCGTGGCGATAGAAGCTATGGGAAAGAGCACGCTGGAGACATTTGGGAGGGAAAACGCACCATTCCTCTAATACATCTACTCTCCCAAGCCACAGAAAAAGAACGCACCCGCATCGCCAGGAGTCTAGGCCAGAGCCGCGATTCAAAATCGAGCGTAGACATTAAGTGGATTAGGATGTTGATGGATAAATACGGGAGCATCGATCACGCAAGCCAGATTGCACAAGGACTAGCAGGTGCAGCGAAAGCCGAGTTCGCAATCGCCTTTGAGGGCGTCCAACCAAGTGCAGACCTCGCTTTCTTGGAAGGGCTCACAAGTTGGATTTTCGAACAGAGTTAGGAACAGTAAGAACTTATTCGCTATGGAAACAAGACCTCTAACGGACGCTGAGAAAGCCCAGCACAACCCACCGTTTAACTTCGCCCGAGCGACAGCCACGGTTACCACCGCGCCGCCTTTCACGTTCGATGACACCACCATGATGTTCTTCCCGCTACGCGCAGACATCAATACATTACAAAGCCTGATCGATGATTACTTAAATCTTGCGCCTGAGTTCGCGTACTTCCGAGCAGCCATGCCATACGTCTTCATGATGGTGAATCACTACCCCAAAATGGGTTTAGCCCATGGCAACGGTGGCTGGATCTCACAAGACGAGGTGCTCTTCCTCACCCCGGTCGAATGGTATGAACGAACCCCCGAGGGACTCAAATATCGCGCAACTGCGCAGTTCTCACCATTCGCCTTCGTGGACAAAGACGCTTCTCAAATTGAAGGGCGCGAGGTCTATGGTTGGCCTAAGGTGCAATGTTGGATTGAGTCTTCACCTAGTGCGTGGCTGACAAACCCGAGGCAAAACCGCACGTTGCTAGAACTTAACGCGAACGGATTTGAAGCGCTATATAGCGACGATTACGATGAAATGCTGCCCCTCATCGACGTGCGACAAGCAGCTCCGCCTGCCATTTCAACACTACCTCCAGACCCAACCGGCCTTTTGAACCCTTTCGCTGCGATCGCTAATACTGTCGCCGATTTCAACCGTCTAACAGTTTCTACATGGCAATGGGCACAGCACAACATTAAATCCATGGGACGCATTGGCGTAGCCCAACTGAGCCAGTTGTTCTCAACTAGTGACACTAATAACCCTTTGCTATCAGCTTTGGTTGGCAACTCGATTAACCTCAAGCAGCTGCGCGACGCGCAAATGTCCTTTTCCGCGTGTTACCAAGCCATCACCAACGTCGAAATTGAAATGATGCGGTTCAACCGTGGCGGTCTTTTAGGAGATGCCTATCTTGCCACGGGAGATCTATCAGGAGGCTATGAGATCTTGGTTCATGACTACCCCTCCGTACCGATAATCGACACACTAGGGATTCAGGTTGAAGACAGTCCGCCTGGCGGACCCATTCGACTGCGGCCAGTTATGCCGTTCTGGACACAGATGGATCTCAACTATATGCGCGGCGAGAATATTGCTTGGCGCGGATGGGATGGCAAAGATGCGCTTTGGCGCGATCACGAAAAGATCCAGGTTCGACCATCCACATCGCCACCCCACCCAGCACCTTATATGACTGACGCCGGGGCAAATTTCCAGGTCGCTGAGGGTCCGTTCAACATGCCCGGTGCGTCTATGGAAGTGTTACCCCTACTCGCGGACAGGGACACGCTAAATCGGTTTTTGCAGGGTGGTCACGACGATACCACTCTCGATAATATCGACTGGCAACTGTCCGACGCCCTCTTACCCAAGTCGCTACTCAGCCAACTCCCCAAGGAGTTTGGTCATTTCGAAGCATGGGGTGAGTACGTCTACATGGTCATCAGCCATTTCGACAAGGTTGAGTCACAGACAAACGACTTTGGCACAGTGTCCGAAGATAAAGTTACTTTCTCGATTCCAGTACGCTATTTGAACGCCAACGATGAACTGGTCGGGACAGGCTTCGTCGTGGCATACCAATACTCAAACAACGACATTGCCTCCACCACCGGTCGCGAGCTTTATGGCTATCCCATGATCAGTGCCGGGGTAGACGCGCAGGTTTCGAACTGGCTTGACGGGCATGGACCATATGGACCGCAGACATTAGTGTCCGTGGACGTCGACATGCCTGCGGCACTTCTCGGCGATCAACCGTTCGAATGGAATACATTGTTGGAAGTCGTAGAGGGCAACGTCATAGATCAAGACGACGCCTATCGCTGGCAACGCACCAGAGGATTCAATTCTGCTGCAAAAGAAAGTCTGGCAGCATTCCAAAGCGCACAAGCTGGCGCCCCGCAGGAGTTCGAAGACCTTCTCGGTCTTGCTAGCAACCTCTTAAGCGGGACTGCACTGCGCCAGTTTTCCTTTAAGCAGTTTCGTGATGCAGCCGTCCCAAGCGACGCTTGTTACCAAGCCTTCGTCGAAACGGGTTTGTCTGTCGATCGGGTCTATGAGCAGAAGGAAATTGAACAACCCGTACACGTCAATATTTTTCGCTATCCCACACAACCAATCGCCGAGTCGTTAGGTCTGAAGATCAAAAGTTCACATGAGGACGAACGCGGTCGCTGCGATTGTGTACAAGCCATTCGGCCGTTCTATTTGCGAGCAGACATGAGCACGACTGCCGCGCGCAACTTGTCGTGGCGAACTGGTACCAGACAGTGGCAGCCTTTGAGTTTACCCCCGCTCAGGCGATCAACCTACAGACCATCGGTGCTCAGCGCACTTAACGATAACCCTATGCATCTGACGCAGGACCTACCCTCCTTAGCCAACGGACCAAATCGCAACATCAATCCGTCGCGTCTGCCTACACTAACCGCAAACCACCAACCCCAAGCCATTCTAGGTGCTGTGTTGTCTAGAGAATGGGGGTCGACGTGCAATTCACGGTATCGCAGACAAAAAGCGCTTGCCGCTGAGATAAGCGCAGTAGAGGCCCGCCTAGCGACACGGGGCGTCCACTCCGACGAGCTCATGGCACTGGAAGCTCGTCTCAACCATCTACGTCACTGTTCGCATCAACGCCTTCCCGATCACGTCCTATGTACCGCAGGAGCAGGTCCTGTTACCGGCCGTGACTTTCCAATCCAGGAGTGTCTCCCGACAGAAGACAACCCGGGCTACTGGACACCCTCCTCGCCCAGATGAGTAGTTCGAAATACAAAGTAGCCATCGTTGGCGGTGGGTGCGCCGCCATGACCGCCGCGTGGGAACTTACGCAACCTCACTTAACCGACCAATACGATGTGACGGTCTACCAACTTGGTTGGCGCCTCGGCGGCAAAGGCGCGTCGGGCCGCGGTGTGAACGGTCGCATTGAAGAGCACGGCTTACACCTGTGGCTCGGTCACTACGACAATTCATTCGCGCTCATGCGGGAGGTTTATGCCGAGCTTGCGCGTGATCCGGAACAGTGTCCTATCGCTACTTGGCGGGACGCCTTCGAACCTGCTAATTGGGTCGGCTTGACCGATCCCAATGACAAAGGTGAGTGGCGCAAGTTTATGGCTAACTTCCCGCCTCAGCCCGGTACGCCGGGTGATCCGCGCCCAAGCGGGTTTGTTAGCTTCGCGGACTTTCTTCGCCAGACTGTGAACCTTGTGTTGGCGCTCATTAATGGTGCAGCCGGGCTTGAAAAAGTACCTCCGAGGCCCGTATCGGTCGACTCGAGCATGGATCTTGTCGCCGAAGTGCTTAGTTATGGACAGATCGTGACGTTGGCCGCTTTGCAGCACGCCCTCCACGTACTCGATATCGTTCTTGAAAAAAGCCAGCTGCTGCCGAAGAAAATCTACAGTGATCTGATTGAGATTATCGTCGCTGCAACACATCGCCTAATTGAACCACTGTTAGTCGATAACACCACAGCGCGTTATACCTGGGAGATTATCGATATCGTCCTCGCTTGTTTTCGCGGCAGTGCGCACCACGATCTGATCAACGATCCACGCGGCTTCGATGCGATTGACGACTACGATATTCGAGATTGGTTGATTGAACATGGCGCAGACGAAAGCTCAGTCAACTCGGCTTTCGTACGCGGTCTCTACGATCTCGCCTTCGCGTATGACAACGGCGTTCCAAATGGTGCCAAACTGGCTGCCGGACAAGGGCTACGCGGCGGTATGCGTATGTTTTTTTACTATCGCGAAGCCATTTTCTGGAAGATGAACGCCGGTATGGGCGACATCGTTTTCGCACCCATGTACGAAGCGCTCCGCAAAAGAGGCGTGAAGTTTGAGTTTTTCCATCGTCTAGAAAATGTGGGTCTAAGTTCGGACTCAAGAGAAGATGAAGACGATACGCCGCATGTTTCTAGCCTAACGTTTGATATCCAAGCCGACCTCAAAGGCCGCGAATACAATCCGTTGGTAGACATTAAGGGACTGCCCTGTTGGCCGTCAGTACCGCTATGGCAGCAATTAAGGGAAGGCGACAAACTCGCCGCCGAAGCCGTTGATTTCGAGTCGTTCTGGAATCTCGAATATACGGGCAAGAAAACCCTTCGCGTACAGGACGACTTTGACTTCGTGGTGCTCGGCTTAAGTGTTGGCTCGATCCCCCACACTTGCAGTGAAATCCTAGCCCACAACAAGCGCTGGCGAACAATGGTCGAGCACGTTCGAACTGTGCCTACGCAAGCTTTGCAGCTTTGGGTCGACGAAGATCTGCCGGGCTTAGGTTGGAAGCATCCGTCAGCCAACGTGTCTGGATTTGTCGAACCTTTCGATACTTGGGCGGATATGTCACATCTACTGCCTTATGAAGATTGGCAAGAAGCGCCTGGTTCTCTGGCCTACTTTTGCAATGTTCTTCCCGCACCAGACATCGCCGATTATGACCGCAGTGATGCAGGATTTCCGCGCCGTTATCACGAGCTGGTGTTGCAGAACTCAGAGACTTTTATGCGAGAGCATCTTGGTCATCTCTGGCCAAATGCCGTGACCGATAAGGACTTCCGCTGGTCCCTATTGCACAGCGAGACGCAAGGCGGTTCCAAACAAAGGCTCTCGAGCCAGTTTTGGACAGCCAACATCAATCCTAGTGACCGCTATGTCTTGTGTCCTCCTGGCAGCATCGTTCACAGGCTTTCACCGTTGGACAATACCTACGACAACCTCACTGTGGCTGGTGACTGGACTTCCTGTGGTTTGAATCTTGGCTGTGTTGAATCTGCAGTCATGTCGGGTCGTCTCGCAGCCCACGCCCTATGCCAATCGCCACCTCTAGCTAGCATCTCCGGCTATGACCATGTCTAATCCATGGGTTTGGGATCAGACCGCAATAGCCCCTTTTTACGATATTTTTTACTCCGATCCAATTTATCAAGCTTTCTATGACAACTCAGGTTTTGCCAACTTTGGCTATTGGGATACCGGGATCACCTCTGGTAAACAAGCTTCTGAACGTCTCGTTGAAATAGTTGCCGCTCAGATCGACAAACCCAACGGTGTATTGCTCGAAGTCGGATGTGGTGCCGGAGCCAGCACAAAGTGGCTATGTGACAATCTTCCAGGTCTAGACGTTGTCGCGATTAACATCGACCCCGCTCAAGTTCGACAAGCCCGCGAACGCGCTCCTGAGGCGGAAATACTAGTCATGGATGGCGCTAATCTTGAATTTGAGGATGATCAATTCGATGTCATTCTCTCGGTCGAAGCACCTTTCCATTTCGATACGCGAGAAAATTTTTTTTCGGAAGCTCATCGTGTTCTAAGGCCGGGCGGGAGAATGGCAGTGGCGGACATTCTCTTAGCGAGCGGTTCCCCGCTATCGCCTAGAGCCAACCACGTGACTGGCGGCGCCAGCGGATACGCACATAAGCTCGCGCTGGCTGGATTCCAAGAAATCAATGTAGAAGATGTGACGCAACGGACGTGGCGTAGTTTTCGACGTCATTTCAGCGATTTCATCACCCGCGACCCTGCAACAGCACTGTCCATGGGTGGCATGCGCGCGCTGACAACGATCAACGTCAATAGTAGTTACGCTATCCGCAACTATGTCATAGCGAACTGTACAGCTTTAGCTTAAGCCGGACCGATCACCCCAAGAGGCTAGCCCTCGCCCGGTCTAGGAAAGGCCCCTCAGCACCCGCTTCAACAGAGGCCAAGCAGTCCTCCTGGCAATCAGCATATTTAGCGAACTCTTCAGGTACATAGCGCTGCACATCCAAATAGAGGCGTAATTCCTGAGCCACCGTTCTTCGTTCACTCGCGATCGCAACACCTTGTGCAAAAAGCTGTTTCGCAAGTCTCCTATCACCGTCCATGAGGGCGAGGATTGCTTCGATTCTCAAAACATCGGCCAAGCTAAACCCACCTAACCGTTCGTCCGCGAAAGTTCGAGCTCGTTGCATTATCAGTGCTGCGGCTTGGACCTCATCTAGCGCTATCAATGTCTGCGCGCTTCTCGAGATCTCATAGGCTAGCATCACACTCGTGTTTTCATGCTCAGGGACGTAGTGATCGAGACACTCAGGTAGCAGCGCCACCTCACCCGCCTCAAGTCTGGCCCATTCCTGCATCCGTCTCGATGCGAGATGCCATTGATCGAGCCCATGCTGTTCCGACAAATCCATTGCGCGTTGAAGGTTGGTTGTCCTAGTCGGCACATCCCACTCTAGTTCCCGATGAACGAAATCCCGGTGAATCAGCGTCTGGGTAATCCCCAGTGGCGAATCGACCCGATCGGCAAGCGCTAGCGCCTTATCTAGCAACTTAAGTGCTTCGACATATTGGCCTAACAGACATAGCTGAAAACCGCGTACCAAGAAAGCGAGAAACGCTGGGCTGTCTATGTGCTTGCGCTCGGTACCGAAGTCGTCGGTATCGAGTACTTTTATGCTCATATTCAGATAATCAGTCGCGGCACTGAACTCCCCCGCATACAGATAGGTCGAGCCAACGGCATAGCCCGCACTCGCTGCCACTATCGGCGGGAAGCTCTGATCACAAAAGGGTTTCAATCCCTCGCTGAAGTGCCGCGTTTCAACTTTGTGCCCGAGCATGGCGTGAAAACCCCACTCCGAAATGAGTGCACCAAAGCGGGCAACAGGGTCTTTGATATCACTGTTCAGAACCGATATACGATCTAGATATGGGCGCGTATCTTCAGCCCCATAGCCACCTCTGGCTGTCAGAGTACTCACCAGATTTCGCAGGAGACGACTCTCTTCATCGTCCCTATTTTCGAGATCAGTTGCGAGTTCGAGCATTGCGAGCGCTTGCCGATAGGCAGCGGCAGCTTCATCGAAGGCAGATCGCAGTTTCGCGCGTTGACCCGCCATTCGGTAAGCCTGCATCGCATCTCGATATCGTTCGGTGCCTTCTAAATGCCTCGCGACGATCTGTGGTTCTTCACGAAGGACTTCTGGAAAATCAGTTTCCATGACATTGGCCACCCTGTCGTGCAGTGTCTTTTGACGACGTCGCAAAAGAGAACTGTAGGCAATGTCTTGGACTAACGCATGGCGAAATCGAAAGCGTGTCTGATCGCCATCAATCACCCGTGAAACCAATTCTGAATCGAGTAGCGTGGCTAACAGGCGGTTAAGATCGGCGTCTGAGTCATAGACAGCCCGTAGCAGATCTGGGGGAAATTCACGGCCTAACAGCGCGCCAATTTGAGCCACTTCCTTAGCGTCACCTAGGCTATCTAGCCGAGCATTGAGCGCACTCTCGAGGGAATCCGGTACTACTTCATCAACTTCAAGATCACCAACTGCTCCCGAAGTGAGCTTTTCTGAAACCACCCGCGTCAGTTCTTTTACATAGAAAGGAACGCCCTCACTCCGCTCGATCAACTTGCTCAAAATCGGTTTCGGAAACGCCTTCGCGTGCAGCCCTTCAATGAGTTCCTGGACATGGGCGTCAACCAGATTACTGAGCTCGGCGTGCATCTCGACTTTCGGCAATGGTGCGCTACTGGGACGGGTTGTAATCAATACGGCGATCGAACCAGCGTCAATCAACATGGACGTGAGTTCCAACGAAGACGGATCTGCCCAGTGTGCATCTTCAAGCACAAGACAAACCGATTCTTGCTTGGCTAGGCCGCCCAGACAAAGCACGAGCGCTTCAAATGCTGCCTTTCGATTGGTAACTTCAGTGCGTTCCCGCAAGCCCAACAACTCTTCAATGTGAGCAAGTTCTGTTGTCTCAACCCCAATCTCATCGAGCCAGTTTTGCAACGATCGGCGTTGATGCAGTTTTGCATCCTTGTCACTGATTTTGGCGAGATGTTTTAACAACTCACCATAAGGGTATAGATCCTCATTGCTGTGAAACGCCGAGCCACGTACAACGACACATCGTCGATCGACCCTCTTACTTAGTTCTTTGACTAAACGAGTTTTGCCGATGCCTGCTTCCCCGATGATCGCGACGGATGGATTGGCGCCTGCCATTAAACCAACCACGCGGGAAAGCTCCGATTCACGCCCGATTAGCGGTGCTGCGTCAGTACTTTCGACGTATTCATCTGAGAGGACATGGAATAGTTCCAGGGGTTGGCTTACGCCTTTGAGTTCTTGCTGACCAACTGATTGAATCGAGATATTTCCGCGCAGCGCGTGGTAAACCGTCTCCGAGATAAAAACCTGCCCCGGTGCAGCCTGTGCTTGTACACGTGCGGCGACGTTGGGTGTTGGACCGAGCGCCAAACGGTCCGTTTTCTCCCCTTCACCTATATCGGCTGCGACAACATTCCCAGTATGGATACCCACGCGTACCTGCATATTCACACCGTAGTTTCGCAGAAACGTCATGCTTAACCGTTCAGCCGCTCGTAACACACCAATACCGGCGTGTACTGCTCTGTCGGCATCATCCTCACCGGCTACGGGATAGCCAAAATAGACAAGCACTCCATCACCCAGATATTGAGCAATGTGACCCCCCCAATCGTTAACAATATTGTTCACGCGGTTTTGGTAGGACTGGATGAGCTCTAGGTAGTCCTCACCATCGAGACGTTCAGATAGTTTGGTTGAGTCGACAAGATCTACAAGCATGACACTCAGACGATGTCTGACTACACCCCGAGTGACTGGTTCGTTCAGTGGTTTGCCACACGCACCGCAAAAGGAAAACCCTTTCGGATTGGTTTTGTTGCAATGTTGGCAAACTGGCGCCAAGGCGTCGCCCCTCCACTTGGTCTAGTTCTTCTGCGTGGTTCGCGCTGGAATGCACAACACTTTATCATGGCTTAGTTCGCCAAAGGAGCCGAAGAACACCATGAGTGAAAGCCATAAAACACCGAGCGACCTAACTGCATCAATCGCTGATATGGAAGGAGATTTGACCGCCTGGCGACAACATATCCACGCACATCCAGAACTCGGTTTTCAAGAACATCGGACCGCAGATTTCGTGGCCGAAAAGCTGGAAGAATTCGGCGTACAGGTATTCCGAGGATTGGGCAAGACCGGACTCGTGGGCGTACTCCGGGAAGGCAATGATACTCGGTCAATTGGCTTACGTGCCGACCTCGATGCACTTCCTATTCAGGAAGAGAATGACTTCGCTCACAAGTCTACACACGAAGGAACAATGCACGCCTGCGGCCACGACGGGCATACCGCTATGCTACTGGGAGCGGCCAAGTACTTAGCCGAAACGCGGAACTTTCAAGGGCAAGTTAATTTCATCTTCCAACCGGCCGAAGAAGGCATAGGTGGCGCAAGGGCGATGATCGAAGACGGACTGTTCGACCAATTCCCGTGTGATCAGCTTTTTGCAATACACAACGCACCTGGATTACCCGTAGGCAAGTTCGGTGCCAGCCCAGGCATCGTGACCGCAGCAGGCGCATTCTTCGATGTTAAGTTTACCGGACGTGGCGCTCATGGCGCATTTCCGCAAGATTCGATTGATCCAGTGGTCCTTGCCTCACAAGCGGTCAGCACTCTGCAAACCATCGTGTCGCGCAATATCAAGCCTTCAGATACGGTAGTTCTATCCATCACGCGCATTCACGGCGGGGAGGCGTATAACGTAATTCCTGAAACCTGCACCATAGGCGGTACAGTACGCACCTTCTCACTCGATGCGCTCAAGCGTGTTGAGGAACGAATGAACGAAATTTGCCTAGGGCTGGCCGCGACACACGGCGCTCAAGCAGAAGTGGATTTCCGAACTATCTTCCATCCTGTCGTCAATGAACAAGCTACCACACAGGTTGCTGGCGACGTTGCGGCTTCGATTGTGGGAGAAGACAACGTCTTGAGAGACTTACCGCCAGGTACAGGGTCCGAAGATTTCTCTTTTATGTCCGAGCAAGTGCCATCGTGCTATCTCCTACTAGGTAATCGAGACGACCAGCACAAAACACCCGTACACAACCCCAGCTATGACTTCAACGACAAGGCAGCAGTCTACGGCGCATCATTTTTTGCCCGCGTGACGGAAGAGACCCTTACAAGTGGCGGGGGTTGATCTTGGCAGTGAGGATATGGTCCCGCCATCTGCCCCCGATCTTGAGATACGACTGCGCCAAGCCTTCCCGTTGGAACCCTAGATCTGCAAGGACGCGCGCGCTGCGTTCATTCTCCGGCATATGGTTTGCCATCACTCGATGCAACTCGAGCGTATTAAATGCATAAGTCACGACTTCGCTGACAATCTCGCGCATGAGGCCACGGCCTGAATACACCGCACCGATAGAGTAGCCCATTATGCAGGCCTGAAAGACGCCTCTCGAGATGTTAGTCAGATTGCAAACCCCTGCGACCCTCTCCAGATCATCGGCAGGACTAAAGGCCACAAAATGACACGTTGTCCCAGCCTCGGCTGACTCGCGAACTTCCCCTATCCAACGTTCCCAGTATTTGTGGGTATAGAAGTCAGCATCCCGATTAGGTTCCCATTTCGCCAGATGCTCGCGATTCGTTGAGTAGTAATCCATCAACAACCCAGCATCCGCCGGTCGTGGGGTCCGAATCAGCGTACGTTCAGTTTTTAGTTCAACAGAGCTCAACGATACGCTTGCGGCGCTTGGGACTGGCGAACCGTTACCCGCTCACCGCTGCGAGATTCAGGATAGTAGTCCCAGACCGCATGATGATGAACAGCCCGGTTGTCCCACAGCACGACTGTGTTGAGTTGCCATTTCACTCGACAGTGGAAACGGGTGTTGGTCTCGATATGGCGGTACAGCATATCTAGGACCGCTTGGCTTTCTTTCGGTGGGAGTTGCTCAATGTGACTAGTGAACGGTTCGTTGACGAAGAGAACGGGGCGCTCAGTTTCAGGGTGTCGAGTCACCACAGGATGCGTAGCACAGGGATAAGTTTCATGTGGTTTAGGTTCATAGCCATACGCCTTCAAATCCTTGAACCCATCGTGATAAGCATCCAATCCTTGCAGCATCGCTTTCACTTCGTCGCTGAGAGTGGCGTAAGCTTCATACATGTTTGCAAATAGCGTATCTCCGCCGCCAGACGCTGGTATTTCAGTGATATACAGCGCAGAGGCTAAGGGCGGAATTGGTTCGCAGGAAAGATCGGTATGCCAAGACTCTCCGTTAGCAACTTTGGTCTCAGGCGTTATCTTTATATCAAAGATCTCGGGGTCGCCTGGCCTGCCGAGGTGCGTTTTCGCGGGATGGGTCTGTAATTCTCCCCACAACCGGCCGAACGCTTTGTGCTGTTCCCGAGTCATCGTCTGATCACGGAAAACCAGGACCAGACGATCACGGAAGGCGGTCTTGATCTCTTTGACCTGGTTCTCATCCAAATTCGCCAAATCCACACCATTTACCTCACCGCCGAGCTTGGGTGTGATCGTCGAGACCTCAATCGACTTATAATCCACGGTCAGGTCGCACAGTACTTAGGTTCCAAATCGAGGACCTTGAGTAACCTGCCGAAGCCGATGTACTGTCCAATCATCATGCCAAGTTCCAGAATCTCTGGGTCGTTGAATTCCGTGTGCAGCTCGTCGCTGACCAGTTCTATTCGTGCCATCGGTCCTCAAGAGTTTGTGCTTGTCCCGTTCGTTCAGTTCAAAACCAGAACTAACCAATTCGACGAGAGTGCGTTACATTTATTATATCGGAACATTTTGCGGGAGTTACATCGGTGTCTGAACATCCTTTGATCACTAAGTATCGCGAGTTCTCGCCGTCCTCTGGTGAACTCGGAGAAAGAGCACGCACTGTATTCCCAGGAGGCGATACACGATCGAGTGCGCACTACGGTCCCTACCCACTGGTTATGGATGAAGCTTCGGGATGCCGCTTGCGTGATATCGATGGCAACGAAGTTTTGGACTTCATGAACAATTTCACGTCTCTCATACATGGTCACGCCCAACCTGATGTTGTCGCCGCAGTACAAAATCAAGTCGCCAAAGGATCGGCCTACGCCGCGCCCAATACCGATCAAATAGAACTCGCCGAACTCATCGTCGACCGGGTACCTTCAATCGAACAACTGCGATTCACAAGTTCAGGAACTGAAGGGACTTTGATGGCCATTCGTTGTGCCCGTGCAGCGACCGGCCGCCAGAAAATCATGAAAATGGAAGGTGGCTATCACGGCAGCTATGAACTCGCAGAAGTCAGTCTCGTACCTTTCCCAGGTCGGCGAGGAGATCTCGACGCACCCGCCTCGACTGCCGTTGACGGAAGCTTCCCGGACAGCGTGCTCGGCGACACCGTCGTCTGCCCCTACAACGAACCTGCCCTTGCCAACGCGTTAATTGATGCCCACGCACAAGAACTTGCGGCTGTCATAGTTGAACCGGTACTCGGTTCCATGGGGATGATTCCTGCAGACAAAGAATTTCTCACAACCTTGCGAGAAGCGACCGCGCGCCACGGCATTGTCCTCATCTTTGATGAGGTGATTACGTTACGTTTGAGTGAAGGCGGCGCGCAGAAAAACTATGGCGTCACACCGGACCTGACTTGCATGGGCAAGATCATTGGTGGTGGGCTACCCGTTGGCGGCGTCGGGGGTGATAAGGCGTTGATGCAACTTTTTAGCCCTGACCAGAAAAGTCCAGTCATGCACGCAAGTACCTTCAGCGGCAACGCGTTAACAATGGCGGCAGGACGAGCAGCCATGCTGGCCTACACGGCAGTGGAAGCTAAGCGGCTCAATACGATGGGGGAAAAGCTACGCGAAGGGTTTAATCAAGCCTTTGCCCAAACAGGACTAAGAGCACGGGCGCTCGGTTCCGGATCTTTGACGAATCTACATTTCACCACGGACGAGATACATGATTCTCGAGATGCGTTTACAGGAATGGTGGCTGCTGGAGAGCTCACAAATCTGCTCCACCTAACTATGATTCGGCACGGTGTCATATCAGCAACAAGATTGATGTACTGCACGAGCACAGCGATGACCGATACCGAAATCGACACGGCAGTCACAGCGCTGCATGAATCCCTAGCGGAGCTCAGACCTTATATAGAGGCAGATTGGCCGACGTTACTCGCCTCATAGGCTGTTACCTCCGTCAGTATTTGGTCAACTCTTTGCTGCCAAGCTTCTGCGTTGGTTAACTGCCAATCCTCGCCTAGACAAGACTTGGCAACGCTGACAACGGCCTCGAAGAACGCTTGGTACATGCTCGGCGTCGCCCCGTAAGCATCCAGATGATTCTCAAGCTCCCACTGCAAATAGCAGCCCGGGCCAAAATGGTCATCTGTAAACAGTAACTCCAGCACTTGCTCAAACATCCGACCCTGCATGTGAATATCAGAGTGCCCCATCAACATTTTGCCATCATCGCTGACGTCGAAGAACCGTTGGTACACCAATGGGACTATATCCCCGTGTGATTCGGCGATGGCCTCCAAATCATTAATGACAACTTCAATCGCGTTGGCGGATTCCATCGATCTGTTCCTTAGCCGCCGTGGGCGGGTTGCGTAGCCTCAGGACCTTTTAGGTAACGTCGTAATGCAATTCTTAAGTCATATGCGATCAACAGATTGACTGGAACTAGGATCAGCGTTATCGCAGTCGCAAACAAAATTCCGAACCCGAGTGAGATGCCCATGGGGATTAAAAACTGGGATGTCGTCGATTCTTCAAGTAGCAAAGGCATCAATCCGAAAAAAGTGGTTAAGGAGGTGAGTAAAATGGGTCGGAACCTGACGACGCCTGCATTTAGAATCGCTATTTTGAGCTGCTCCCCTTTTTCTAACTGTTTGTTCACGGTATGCACCAAAACCAGGCTATCGTTAACAACGACTCCGGTAAGCGCGAGAATGCCGAGCACACTCATCATCGACAGCGTATAACCCATAATGAAATGCCCTATCACGGAACCAATAACCGCGAATGGTATGACAGACATGACTATGAGGGGTTTGCCATAAGAACGTAGTGGCAGCGCTAACATGCAGTAGATTGCAAACAGCACCATGGTACTTGCACCCCACAGACTATCGAAGGAAGCTCGGCGCTCCCGTTCCTCACCTTCCATCTCGTACTGAACTCCCGGATATTGCGTGAGGAGCTCGTCCATGTAAGTTCGCATCTCGCTCGTCAGCACCGTCATGTTGGTATTCTCTTTTTCAACTTCTGCAGTAACGTTGACCGTGCGATAGCGATCAATTCGCTTGATCTGCTGAGGGCCCTTTCCGGGCGTTAGGGTTGCTACGTGAGACAGAGGAATGTGTCGGTTGGCAGGTGTGCGTATTAACATTTCATCCAACGTTGAGAAATTTGCTCGTTCGCTAGCAGGCAGTCTTACCAAAACCCTTATGTCGTCGCGCCCCCTTTGTATCCTCTGTGCTTCAAAACCTTTGAACGCCTGGCTCACCTGACCAACGATATCCGTCCGCGAAAGCCCCAGCACATGACCTTGTGGTTTAACCTCGATGCGCAACTCTTCCTTGCCGTTGGACAACGTATCCGCTATTTCATAAACGGTGGGATAGTCCTGCAGCCGTTCCTTTACTTGATCTGCCGCCAATGACAACGTCTCAAGTGAATTGCCACTAAGCTGTATATCGATGGGATCGCCCATGCGAAAGAAGTTGGCCCGAAAGGTCAGTGTTTCAGCGCCAGGGATCGGTCCGATTAGGCGACGCCACTCGGCAATGACCTCGTTGGTCGTAATCTCGATCTCCCGCTGCTCGGGTGGTACCAACTCAAACTGAACACGCCCGTATTGGGATCCGGAAGAGCCGCGCCGAGAACCTGTACTGGAAAGAACGTGCTTTACGATGGACCGCCCATCTTCTTCGACATACTTAGACTGTATGTCTTTCGCTGCTTGGAACATCTTTCCGACATGGCGATCGGTGACCGCGAACTGGGTTCCGACCGGCATGGCCAACACCGCAGTCGCCGTTTCCCCTTGTATCGATGGCATGAAGGTAAAGCGCATCCAACCACTGCTAATCAAGGCACTAATAATCAACAACACCCCAACAAAGCTCGCGACGGTCGCATAGCGGTGCGTGGTTAAAAAGTCGAGGGCAGGACGATATTGCGTTCGTATGCGGGTCTCAAAACCATCCGCAAAGTTGCGCTGCCAAGTTGTGAACCGACCGAGCAAGCCGTCGTAGTCCTTGTCGAACCCTTTGCCCATTCCTTTCAGGTGAGCGGGCAGTACAAGTTTTGATTCAATCAGGCTAAAAAGCAGCACCGACATCACTACCGCCGCGACAGGTCCCATGATCGTGCCGAAACGGCCTTCGATATATGTCAGCGGTAAAAAGGCAACCATTGTGGTCAACACCCCAAAGGTCACTGGCAACGCCACATCCATCGTCCCCCGAACGGATGCTTCAATATCGGTGTCCCCGGATTTCAGACGCTGATAGACACTCTCCCCCGTCACGATCGCGTCGTCGACGACAATTCCGAGAACGACGATAAAGCCAAACGCGCTCATTAGATTGAGCGTGATACCAAACAATGACATCACAGAAAACGCACCGAGAAAGCTAATCGGGATCCCAATGAATACCCAGAACGCGATTTTTGGTCGTAAGAAGAGTGTGAGGAGTCCGATGACGAGGAAGGTTCCTTGCAACGCGCTGCTGCCAAGAACCCCGAGACGATTTTTGAGCTGCTGAGCGTCATCATCCCAGTACGCCAAAGCCATACCATCGGGCAACGAATCTTGCCGATCTGCGATGTATTCGCGGACCAGCCTAGATACCTCAAGCGCGCTCTCGCCGCCAACACGCTCCACTTCAACCATGGCTGCGTATTCGCCATCAAACAGGGTTTTTACCGCATCTTCCTGGAATCCATCCTGCACTTGCGCGACATCCGCAACCCGAATGATGCTGCCGTCTGGATTGGTTTTGACGACAATACTCTCAAAATCCGCTTGCCGATAAGCCTGCCCTTTTGAGCGGATAAGGACATCGCCACCTCGTGTCCGGACGTTTCCTGCTGACAAATCAGCAGAACTCATGCGGATCGCCTGGGCAAGTTGTGCAAGCGTTACATCAAACTCTCGGAGACGGTCTTGAGAAGCTTCAATCGCGATCTCATAGCGACGCACAGCGTCTAAGCTCACTTGGCTAATGCCGTCGATCCGCAGCAGATCATCTCTCACGGTCTCGGCAAAAAGGCGAATCTCGCGCTCGGAATAATCTCCAGAAACGACGGCACTGATCACGTCGTATTTTCTTTGCGCCAGACTTATAACGGGCTTTTCTGCATCCGCGGGGAATGTGTTGATCGCGTCAACACGCGTCTTCACTTCATCGAGGATCACTCTTGGATCGTAGTCCTCATCGACCTCTACAAAGACACTACTACTTCCCTCGACAGAGGAAGACACTATTCGCTCGATGCCTTCCAGCCCCTGTAGGGACTCCTCGATCCGAACAGCCAGGCCTAATTCAGCATCTTCAGGCGTCGCGCCACGTAGTGGTACGGTTACTCGAATCGTCTCTGGATCAGTAGATGGGAATATCTCGACACCTGTCTCATAAGTTAACGCGTATGCGCCCATCACAAGAACACTAACCATTAACAAGTTCGCAGCAACACTATTCCGAGCAAACCACTCGATCATCGTGCGACCCCTTGCCTTGGCCTAGGCTGATTCGTTGGTCTTCGCTCCGATCCCCTCTCTAAGCTAGGGTCAGATCCAATTCCCTGCCCATCCGCTTGCCTGCCCGGGCTCTTTCTGGCGACAGACGACTCACCTGCGATACGAACTCTAGTTCCAGAGGTGACCTGTCCAAGTGGCGTTACGACGAGTTTTTCACCCGATTCCAAACCAGTCGCGATAATTGACTCGCTCTCGTTTTGCCAGGCGATTTGTACATCCCGCCGCTTAAGCACGTCTTCTTCTACAACATAAACGTAACTATTTTGGTACACACTATTTGCTGGGATGACCAACGCATCAGGCATCGATCGACCTGCAATTGTCGCTATTACATATTCACCGATCTTGAGCGGCCTCTCTTGTCGCGCGAAGGGATCATTGATCTGGGCAACTGCGTGAAGTTGTCGAGAGACCTCGTCAATTGCACCCTCGGTTCGCACAATTTGGCCTTGCCAATGAACCACTCCGCCCAAATCCGAGGTAAATCGGACCTCTGGTTGCGCATCTCCAGGATTTTCTGGCAGGTCGACAAACGCCAGATCTGCGTTCCTGATCGGCAAGCGGACTTCCACATAATCAGTCGCATATACTTCCGCTAAAGGCGTACCGGTGTTGACCACCTGTCCCAAGTCAACAGCTTGACTCAATACCCGTCCCGAAAAAGGCGCTCGGACTTGAGTACGTTCAAGATCAAGTTTTGCTTTCTCTAGATTCGATCGCGCAGAACTCACCCGAGCCCTCGAAGCTTCCAGTTGCGGGATGCGTAGAACCAAATCCGAAGCCTTCTCGTCTTCGCCGCCTAGTCGCTGCCAGTCGACTTCGGCTTGTTCAGAACGCGCCTGCTCTTGTGCTTGGGCCTGTAGCGCATCCATCAACGTCGCATCAGCGATCTTCATGTTCGCCTCATAGTCACGTGGATCAACCTGCAACAACACATCACCTGGCGAAAAGAAACCTCCAGGACGAAAACTTGGGTTGATCGACATGATCTGACCGCTGACTTGCGCGACCAGAAAACTCTGCGTTCTCGGTTGGACTGTGCCGTAGCTTGGCACTGTGATGGCAAAAGGTCGGCGCTCCGTGCTGACAACTTCTACCACTGTTTGCGGACCAGACGGTCCGCCACGACGCTGACTCTCTGGCGGGTTGTCGAAAATGAACCACGCGCCAAGCCCGAGTACAACCAAAATAACAACTGGCACGAGTATCCTAATCACAAGTAGCTACCTCCCAATGCGAGGTAGGTGGCGACTCGTACTTGCGCTGCTCGGCCATTGAGTTGTACCACGGTTGTTTCAGCATCAAACGCTCTTCTTTGCGATTCAAGCACAGTTGTGTAGGTCACAAGTCCTCGCTGATACTGATCGTTGGCAAGGAGCAGTGCGTTCTGCGCATTTTCATTCGCTGCCTCAAAAGCAGCAAGCCGCGCGACCACCGCATCGGCTTCACGCAGCGTCGTCTCAACTTCTGCGAAAGCATCATAAACCGTACCTAAATAGCGCGCCTCCGCTTGTTGGACACGTGCTTGTGCCTGTCGCTCTAATGCCAAAAGTCGTCCGCCTTGAAAAAGTGGCTGAAAAAGACTCGCAGACACCGACCAGGCGAGCTTCCCACCATCGAGCAAATTTCCAAATTCAGGGTCATTGTCCCGTAGCGACGAACTTATATTCAACGCGGGAAAGCGTTGACGGTGGGCGACAGCAAGCTCGGCATCCGCTGCGAGCAAGTCGGGCCACGCACTCTGTACATCCAGCCTACGCTGCAGCAGTTGTGCGGGTACGCCAACACCTTGTAAGGCCTCGAGTTCTGGTAGGTCGTTTATGGGCAAGTCAACCCGACCGTCGGGATAGCTTCCAAGTAGCAAGTTTAGAGCCACCCCGGCATCAAATACCGCCTGGTCCTGGCTCGCGACATTGGCCCGTTCTTGCTGCACCGTGTTTTGCGATAGATAAACATCAAGGGCGCCATTCAGACCACTACGATAGCCTCTTTCGATGACATCGAGACTCTGGGTCAGACTCGACAAACGCTGGGCGAAGACTTGAGCTAGGTGTTTAGCGGTCACGAGGTCGAACACGGATGCCACGACGCTCGCGACAAGTCTTTGTTCCTCGCGGCGATAAGCCAAAAGGTCAGCTGCGTAGGTCAGGCGCGCTGCCTTGTGGTCCTGTGCAAGACGACCCCATATATCGAGTTCAAAACTCAGGATCGCGCCAATCTCGTAGTTCTCCTGTACGCTGCTGGCCGACGTGCGACCACGCTGCCCGGTGCTGCTTGCTGTTAGCGTCGGAAATCTGGGCGAGCGAGCGATGTTTGCACTTTCTCGAGACGCTTCGACGGATTGCCATCTCGCTCGCAGGTCAAAATTCTCGACGAGCGCTTGATCTACGAAAGATCGAAGGGGTGCCTCTGCCCACCGTTTCAGCCACGCCGATCCGGAGAACTCTTCAAACCCAGACCATTGTGAAAAATTGTCCGGCACGACTTCTATTTCAGGCATGACCGACCGCTGATTGCTACACGCGCTCAGCAACAAACTACAGCTCAGCAAAACTACACATTGAGCATACATTTGGTCAGTATAACGCTATTCATCACGACCACGGGTTTGCCCATGCAGTTCGGTATCAAGACACCTCCACAGCAGTGTTCTTGGCAGGATATGGCGGCAATCTGGCGAGCCACCGATGAAATCCCTACTTTCACTAGCTGCTGGAATTTTGATCACTTCTACCCACTCGTCGGCGACGAGAACGGTCCTTGCATGGAAGCGTGGGTAACGCTATCCGCACTTGCGGCAATGACCAAGCGAGTACGCATCGGCTGCATGGTCAACGGCACACCCTACCGCCACCCCGCAGTCATCGCCAACATGGCCGCGACCCTGGACATTGTCTCCAACGGGAGGCTCAACCTCGGTCTCGGAGCTGGTTGGCACGAGGGGGAATCAGCAGCTTATGGTATTGACCTCTTACCCATCGGACAAAGAATGGACCGCTTCGAGGAGAGCGTACAAATCGTCCGTGACCTCCTCACACAACAAACCACGACCTTCGCAGGTACTTACTATGACCTTGCAAGCGCAAGATGTGAGCCCAAGGGTCCGCAGCAGAATGGGCCACCGATTGTCATTGGCGGTGGGGGTGAGAAACGCACTCTGCATATCGCGGCGCAATATGCAGATCACTGGAACTTGCCCTTTGCGAGCCCAGCCCAATTCGCGGCCAAGTACGAGGTGCTAGAACAGCACTGCGCCACTGTTGGACGCGACATCGCCGAGATAGAGTGCTCTGTCCAAGTCGCTCTCCCACCGGATCAAGACCCGGGTGTGTCGGCGGGAATTGCAGCCGAATTACGCGCCGTTGGCGTTGATACGGTGATCTATACACTACGTAACCCGTATCGCGTAGACATACTCGAACCACTCGCAACCGCACTCGAGCGTATCTAACAACAACCGATTCTGGAGCCCAATTGCAAGAAATTAATCGAATGGACTCGCCTGTATGCCCCGCGAGGCTCGCGGATGCGACGCTGGCAGACCCCGAAGTCCTGGAGTGTCCCTATCCAACGTACGCCCTACTACGTGAGGAAGCACCCGTTTTCAAAGATCCTAATACCGGCATATATGTCGTGTCGCGCTACGAGGATCAGCGCAAGATCGCCTTGGACTACGACAATTTCTCAAACTTCAGATATTCCAACGACCACAGCTCGCTCAAAGGTAACGCACGTTTGGCCCACGAACGATTTTTAGAGAAAGGTTGGGTTCCTGGTGAATCCTTGGCCGCTAGGGACGATCCCAATCATAAGCAGATGCGGTCGATCTTTGATCAAGCATTCCGACCTAAAAGAATCAACGCTATTGATGCGGATGTGGAAAAGCTTGCCTATCAACTCATGGCGGAATTTGTCAATGATGGGCACTGTAATTTTGTGCACCAGTACGCGGTGCCATTGCCACTGTTCATCATCTGCCAGCAAATGGGCGCGGACATGGACGATGTTTGGCAAATCAAAAAATGGACCGACGGGTGGATCAAGGGTCTATCGATTGGGTTATCCGAAGAAGAAACGATCTACTACACAGATTTAGAGATTGAGGCACAACACTATTTTCAGGCCATCTTCGAGCGACTGCGCAAGACGCCGGATGACTCTCTGTTGTCAGACCTCGTCAACCTAGAGGTGCCTGGCTGGGGCCGGACTTTGACAGACAACGAGCTACACGCCGAGATGATGCAGGACACCTTTGTGGGTGGTTCCGAGACCACAACCAATGCGATGGCTGCAGGTCTTATGCTCCTAGATAAGGACAAATCCGCTTGGGAGCAACTGAGCTCAAACCCAGACAAATACCTGAAGACCTTCTGCGACGAAGTCGTACGCCTAGAAACCCCAACCCAAGGCATGATGCGCGTTGCTAAGAACGACTACGAGTTACACGGCGTCCAAATCCCTAAAGGTGCACAAGTCGACCTCCGCTACGCATCCGGTAACCGTGATCCACGCCACTTCGAAAACCCAGAGGCGATAAACCTCGAACGCAAGAACGCGGGTAGCCACCTCGGTTTCAGTACCGGCACACATTACTGTCTCGGTGCTCCGCTTGCGCGACGTGAGCTCTACTGGGGGTTCAAAGCTTTCATTGATGCAGTAGAGGATTTTTCAGTCATTCCTAACAAAAATAATCTGCGACACTTGCCCAACTACAGTTTGCGAATTTTGAAAGAACTACACATCGAGTTTACTGCGCGAACATGATGCGAACCAAAACCCAAACTACGCTAGAATACCCGCCGCCTATCTTTTAGCGAATTTCTATGGAATTGGTTTGTAACCCAAAAGGGCACGCCCCCGTGCGCCGTCCTAACAGTGTGCGTCGCACATCAACACTGGATTCGACATGGCCCAAAGGCCATGGCGAAACCATGCGCATCGAAGGGCGTTGTCGAGATCTTATTACGCGAGCCGATGTTGCGAATCACGAGGTAGCACGCTATGACGAGATGCTAGCCGAACTCAATCAAGAGCGGCTCATAATGAGCGTGCACAGTGACCGTGTTGATCTGTCAGCACTCGTCGGTGCACGTGGAGGTGGCCACCTCCGAGCCGTATTGGACGAGAAGATTCATGAAGAACGAGTCAATGGCACGCCCCTTTATCTCCTCCTGGATGACATCTCTGGTGTGAGCTTGGTCTCTGGATGGGCATGGTCTCGCTGGGATTCAGATTGGATGGACGACAGCGATTTCGATAACTTTGAATCCCGTCGCACGATGATGGAAAACGTCTGTACAGGTTTCGCGACTGGCAACAGCGCACTCACCGAGGTGCGACCACCGGACAATAATCCCCAAGTGCTACCTCTGCCAAACCCAGAAGACTTATTGAGTTGGCATGACCTCCCAACAATCAAACATGCAGGTTTTCGCCGCGCTCGTCGCATCGATGTTTGGCTGGACGATAACGCAATCCAGATCGATGTCGGATTTCAAGACAGCGCGAGTGATCCAGAAGTCGATCGCGTCGCGATCCATGAGTATCACGTTACCGGAAGCGCAGATCTCGAAACTCTAGAGCTCACCCGAATCGACGCAACGCCGCATGTATTGCCCTTTCCAGAGTGCCCAGGTGCGATTGCCAACATACAAAAAATGGTCGGGACATCCTTGCTCGAGATGCGGGCGAGAGTGATTGAAACATTGCCTGGGGTGCTGGGCTGCACCCACTTGAATGATGTTTTGCGTAGCTTGGCTGAAGTTTCCTCTCTCGCTGAGCGAGTTAGCCGGGACTAGCAACAGCTTGTTAGGCCTTGGGGTGTACCTGGACCATGATCTTTGAGTAGCCATTCACAAAGTTGGACAGCACCCTTTCCGGTGGCTCGAGTACCTCTACCCGATCCCATCGAGCAAGTATCTCCTCCCAAAGGATCTTGAGCTGTAGCTCTGCCAAACGCATTCCGAGGCAGCGGTGAATCCCAAATCCGAACGAAAGGTGTTGCCGCACGTTTTTCCGTTCAATGTTTAGATCGTTTGGATTTTCAAACGCGTCTTCGTCGCGGTTGCCAGCGTAATACCACATAACGACTTTATCGCCTTTACGTATCTGCTTGCCGCTAAGTTCGTAGTCAACATGAGCGGTTCTGCGCATATGCGAGAGCGGCGTCTGCCAACGAATAATCTCAGAGACCGCACCTCCTAAGAGTTTCGGGTTCGCCTTGAGCTTGGCGAGCTGATCAGGATACTGATGAAATGCATTGATGCTGCCGCTCATGCTGTTGCGCGTTGTGTCGTTGCCGCCGACGATCAGGAGTAGCAAGGTACCCAAAAACTCATGGTCGGATTGGTCTGCTGTCTCTGGGTCGTTGGCAAGCATGGTCACTAAATCAAAGTTACTACCACCACGTCTGTCATCGCGAAGCGCTTTGAAATATGCCAAACATTCCATCAACTCCTTTATCCGACCCTCTTGGCCGTCAACTAAGATTGGCGAGTCCGCTTCCGCAGTTGTGACATCAGACCAACGCGTGAGTTTACGGCGATCTTCAAATGGGAAATCAAACAATGTCGCCAACATTTGCGTGGTTAACTCGATCGACACCTTATCCACCCAATCAAAAGGCTCGTTGAGCGGCACGCTATCCAGAGTTTTTTGTGCGCGCTCACGAATCAGTTTTTCAAAACTCATCAGACTATCGGGCTTAACAATTCCGCTCACGGATTTTCTTTGCGGACCGTGATTCGGTTGATCCATGGTGATGAAACTCGAAATGAAGAACTCACTATCTGCATCACCGACAATCTCGTCATCGACGATGATGCCGCCGAGATATGCGCTGGACGAGAAGGCCTCGTTATTCGTATCGACTTCCTGGATGTCTTTGTATCGGGTGACAGACCAGTAAGGTCCGTAGGGACTCTCTTCACAATAGTGCACAGGATCATTGGCTCTGAGTTCTGCGAACAGCGGCAAGATCTCCTGATCTGCAAATCGTTGCGGATCAGCTGGATGGAGGTTTTCTGAGAGATTTATCGCTTCGCTCATGATGACACCCTGTACTAATAATTATTCGTTTCGACACCCTACTCCTGCGTAAAGCGCAATGCGAGTTGGCTAAACAACTGGCGACATCCCGCCATCAACATTCACCGCCGTCCCTGTCACGTACCTTGCACCCTCGGAACACAAGAAGGCGATAACGTCGCCCGCTTCGCTCGCATCGCCAACACGGCCCATTGGAATCATGCGGTTAAATACAGCGTAATGCTCATCAAGGGTCAAATCTGGGTTTTCGGCGTGTGCCTTTTCGAACCGCCTTTCGTGCTGACGACTGCGCAGAAAACCGACGCAAACGGTGTTTACCCGAACGCCATCCGCCGCGAACTCTGTGGCCCAAGTTTTCGTGAGCGAAATTCCAGCTGCCCGAGACATCGCCGTTGGCTGTGATGCTCGACCAGGCGCTTTGCCACCGGGGGTTGTCGTGTTACATATCGCACCACCATCTTTCTTAAGGTGCGGCAGCGCGTAGCGCGTGCAATAGATCGCACCTTTAACCTTGAGCGTAAAGTCATCATCAAACTGATCGTTGGTCATGTCTTCGAACCGCGCTGCAGAGGAGGTCCCTGCATTATTCACGAGAATGTCCACGCGACCCCATGAGGCGACTACGCTGTTTACCATCGCCTCACAAGCGCTTTCATCCCGAACATCCGTGGCGATCCCTATCACCTCGTTACCTGTCGCCGCGCTAATCTCAGTCGCCACCCGGTCTAGGTCCGCCTGTGTACGCGACACTAAGACAACCTTTGCTCCCTCTGCTGAAAGTCTCTCTGCAGCCGCTCTACCTATCCCTTCGCTACCGCCGGTGATGATAGCCACCTTATTCTCGACACCTAAATCCATGTTACTTCCCCCAAGTTAAGAGCCCGAGTCTACTCGGAGCCCAGTCATGTGCTCAAACAAAAAAAGTTAAGCAGAATTGTCTAAAAAGGTCGCCCAACGGGTCGCCCACTCATCCAAAAGTGTGTCCCGCACCGGCTCGACTGGCGCATCCCGCTGTAGCATGGACAAATAGAACAGCCAGCCGCCGAGCACACTGATTAACAAGGCTGAGATCTGCAGTCGTGACAGTCCCTTAGCCGCCGGTTTGCCTTTAGCCCAAGTCGTGAGACCCGCTAGCATGTCGGTATCTAGTTCCTGTTGCAGATCAGCCCCGAAATCAAGCAATCGGACCTCTTCGATGAGACGGGCGTAGGGTCTCTGGCGAATTGCCGCCTCTTCGTATTTCAACGCAATGGCAATGAGTTCGGCGCGTGTATCGCCAAAATCTGCGAGTCGATCTATCTCAAAATTGTCTGGCGTTTCGGAGAGCCGTGACTTCGCAATCTCAATCAATAGCGCTTGCTTACTCTCAAAATGGCGATAAAAAGCGCCAGCCCTCGGGACTAAACCGGCACCCATTTCGATATTTCCAATCGACGTCTTTTGGTAGCCCTTCTCTACAAAAAGCTCGAGCGCGGCTTGCACGATGCGATCTTTAGTGTTGACTTGTTTCATATAACAGTGTTATTTATTTTTTATAACGTTGATATTGTACACCAATTTAGAGGTCCGTTAAGCATGAATCATACAAGCTTGTCTGCAGAGCCCCGAGGCATCACAGCATCTCTTAACCCTGTCGTCGATATCGCTGCCGTAGCAACAGTCTCCCTCATCGTTCTCTTGCTTGAAGATTGGGCACGCGCTCAAGGTCTACTTGGCATTGGTGAGGACATGCGCGCGGTCACCGCGGTGATAGCCGGGGCTTCCACGGCCGTTGGCATCAACTATGCGCGCGGCGGTCGACTCTCCGACCTCGGTTTCAAAAAACCAAGCCGCTGGTCTCATGTGCCGCTACAGGTCTTTGGTATCATCGCTGCTTTCTTCGCCGTTCAAGGACTGGCAGCTCTAGTTGTCGCGCCTTACTTCGACTTGCCCACACCCGACTTATCGAAGTATGAGGGTATCGCAGGAAACTTAGGTGCCGCAGCTGTGATGTTTCTGCTACTACCTCTCACGGCTTCAATACCTGAAGAAATCATCTACCGTGGTTTTCTGATCGGTCGTCTCGAAGCCATCTTTGACCAGAGCTTTAGTGGCGTTTGCGCCACCCTTGGTATCCAAGCGCTTATCTTTGGTGCCATACACTTCCAATGGGGCGTCGGCGGTATGATCGTGACAACCATGATGGGACTTGTTTGGGGTACAGCTTATATTCTATGCGACCGCAATCTGTGGGTGGTGATCCTTGCCCACTCGGTCGGCCACCTGTTCCTCGTCACGCAGTTGTACCTAGCTGACACAATAGTTATCTGGTGAGCGCGTGCTTGTGAACGAGACGGTACAATCTAGCGATGTCACGAATTGTTCTTGTCATCGCCTGGGCTTTCTCTCTCATTCTTGCTGCCTACGCGGGCATGAGATATGAACAACTAAACGCGCCGTCTGAAACTGCGCAACCAGTGACCACGACTGTGAAAACGACAGTGCCTGTCAAAAAGACAGCGGAACCACTGGATCAGGTAACAGGATCAAGCGAAGAACCGATACAAGCCCTTATCAACGGTGGCCGGTACTTCGCTGCCATCGAGCTAATATTGGCTGCATTATCTGAGACGCCGGACGATTTTGACCTGCGCTTTCTGTTAGCGAGTCTATACAACGAGACGCATCAGTTCGATGAGGCCATTTCAGAACTACTCACAATCAGATCGTTGTCTCTGGACGATCAAGAACTTAGCCGGGCACGTCGGGAAATCGACCAGATTGCACGTAGTGCGGATCAGAGATTTGTCACCAGGCGTGCAAGCAACGAAGCGATAGCTTTCTTTGAACGCCAGACGGTGCAAGAACCCAGCTACGACCTGCACCGTTATCTGCTCGCCAAGTGGTTGTTGAACTCAGGCGTCACCTCCAGTGCAGAACGCTTGATTCAAGAACTAGGTTTATCAGGCGTCACGAGCAGCGAAAGGGATGCTCTAAAGGAAAAGCTCGTCCAACTCAGGTCAAGGTTACCTATTCGTCGCGAAGGTAGCGCGATGTACGCCGATGTCGAAGTCACGACGCCGACTGGTACCTCTACCCTCACGCTCCTTGTCGACACAGGCGCGACTTTAACGGCCATCTCTCAACTGCAGCTGCGAGAACTCGGAGCGACCCGTACGCCACATCGCGTTCAAGCCCAGACTGCAAATGGAACCATCGATGTAGCAGTTTACGGACTTCAATCCATATCAGGTGGTCCCCTCACTCTCGATTACTTTTTGGTTGGCGCGTTGGGCGATCTCCCGGACCATGTCGACGGTCTCCTTGGTTTGGACTTCCTAGACCAGCTGCCGGTGCCTATAGTAAACACTCAATAAGTCGGAGGGCGAAATGGCTAACGATCGCGATCTTGGTCTACACGCAGACATCAGTCGCCGTGACTTCATCCAAGCCTCAGCGTTAGGCACCGGTGCGTTTTTGGCACCGTCCGCTAAAGCGAACGTTTCGAGCAATTATCCTCCGATGAAAACGGGGCTGCGTGGCAGTCACGTTGGTTCCTTCGAAAATGCTCATGCGCTCGTCACCGGACAAGACCTGCTACGAGGCGCTGCAAATACAAACGAGGAATACGACCTCATTGTCGTCGGGGCTGGAATTAGTGGCTTGAGTGCGGCGTACTTTTATCGCCAAGAGCACCCAGATGCTCGGATTTTGATTTTAGACAATCACGACGATTTTGGCGGCCACGCAAAACGAAATGAGTTCAATGTGGACGGTAAGCCAGTCCTCGGTTATGGCGGTAGCCAAAGTTTGGAATCGCCAGGTGACTACAGCCCAGTCGCGATAAAGCTGCTTACAGAACTCTCTGTCGATACTGACTTTTTCTATGACGCGTTCGACCAAGACTTCTACAAACGTCATAAGCTCACTAGTGGTGTCTACTTCGACAAAGCGACGTACGGTCGCGAAGAATTTGTCGCGGCTCCGTTCATGCTCGACGCGCCCCTAATGGGATTTGATCCGAGAGAACAGGATGCCAAAGAGGTTATCGACAAAATGCCGCTTTCGGATGCATCTAAACGTGAACTCATCAGCCTCATTACCCAGTCCGAAGACAAGCTAGCAGACGTTGGACTAACGGACGTTCCTGACTATCTTAGCGGCAAGAGCTATGAGGCTTTCATCACCGACGACGTTGGGATCCAATCACAAGAGCTCATCAAGCTTCTGCGTCGATACTCGACCGGCTACTTCGGTGGTGGTACCGACCAAATCCCAGCTTTGTACGCGCTTGGTTTTGGTCTCCCTGGTATAAAGAAGACCGGCGTCTGGGGCGTTGAGTGGCTCAAAACTATGGCTAGCAGCATGGTCGAGCCCTATATTTTTCATTTTCCAGACGGCAATGCGAGTATCGCGCGGTTGCTTGTCCGTTCGCTCATCCCGGAACTCTCAAGCTCACGCAAACCCAGCGACGTTCTGCTAAAACGCTTCGACTACAATTTGCTGGACCAATCGAACCACGCGGTGCGAATCCGTCTGGAAAGCACAGCGGTTCGCGTCAACAACATTGATTCAGGTGTTGAAGTCTTTTATCGAACCGCCGGTCAGACCCATCGAGTCTCAGCTAAGAAATCGATTCTTGCCTGCTACAACGCCATGGTCCCATTTCTCTGTCCCGACCTACCAAGAGGCCAGCGAGCCGCCCTCAGCGAACTGGTCAAAATTCCATTGGTCTACACAAACGTCGTCTTGCGCAATTGGCACGCTTTGAAAAAAGCGCACGCTGGTTTTGTTTATACACCATCATCCTTTCACTCTTACTTCATGGTGGATTTCCCTGTGAGCTTCCCGGGTTATCAGTTTTCAGAGTCTCCGGACGACCCCTTGGTCCTCCACTTTTCGGAAGCCCTAATCGAACCCGGTCTGCCTCCGCGGGCTCAGTCTCGAGCGGGTCGTGGCAGGTTGCTCGCAACTCCCTTTACAACCATCGAACGTGACGTAAGACAAACGTTAGCTGGTACGCTTGGCGCACACGGCTTCGATCCCGGGAGTGACATTGCCGCTATCACGGTCAATCGATGGCCGCATGGCTATGCCTATACTTACAATCCGTTATTTGATTCTGAATACGATGAAGGAGAGGCCCCGCACGAACGGGGCAGGATACCTTTTGGCAATATTGCTATCGCCAACTCTGATGCTGGCGCACGAGCATATTTGGATGAAGCTATCGATCAAGCACACCGCGCAGTTTCAGAGGTCGCGTGATGGGTAACAAAAAACCACCCTTTCGAGCCGATCACGTCGGGAGTCTTTTGCGTCCGCCTGGCATTAAGGATGCCCGCAGTGCAGCAGGAGCCACGGAGCTGACAAAGTCTGGGTTTTCAACCAATGAGGCGTTACGCCGGGTTGAGGACGACGCGATAAAGAATGTCGTGGCACTCCAAGAAAGCGTGGGGCTTCAAGCTGTAACCGATGGCGAGTATCGACGCTCTTTTTGGCACTACGACTTCATGGGTGCGCTCGATGGTCTCGATCTCGTCGAAAGAAGCGAAGCCGGTGTGCAGTTCCACGGCGTCAACTTGAGACCCATCTTCCCAACGATCTCAGGCAGACTCAGTTTTCCAGACAACCATCCGATGCTGGGCCACTTCCGCTACCTCGACTCGATAACGGCATTGACCCCAAAAATTTCTATCCCCGGACCCAGTGCCTGCCACTTTCGAACCGCACCGGATGACATCGCGCCGGATGCATACCAAGACCCTGAAGTCTTGTTCGATGATATCGCCCAGACATACCGACAGGCGGTGCATGCATTCTACGACGCAGGTTGTCGCTACCTACAAATGGATGACATATTTTTCGCCTATCTTTGCGATCCAATGCAACGAGCCGAAAAGACCAAACAGGGTCAGGATCCAGATTGGCTTATCTCGAAGTACGCTGAAATGATGAACAAGGCGATCGTCGATCGTCCGGATGACATGGTGATCGCGATGCACCTGTGTCGCGGGAACTTCCGTAGCACTTGGGCTGCTGATGGCGCCTACGATCCAGCCGCGGATGCCGTGTTCAACCAGACCGACGTTGATATTTACTTCATGGAATACGACTCAGATCGCGCTGGCGGCTTAGAACCACTACGGCTCCTACCTAAGGGAAAGAAACGAGTGCTGCCAGGGTTCATCACCACCAAGACCCCTGAACTTGAGTCCATCGACGGCCTAAAATGCCGTTTCGATGAGGCTTCTCAATATGTCGATATCGATCAACTAGGTATCGCACCACAATGCGGATTCGCTTCAACCGAAGAAGGGAACGAGCTCAGTGAAGACGACCAGCGGCGCAAACTCGAACTGGTCGTGCAGGTTGCGGAAGAAATCTGGGGCGGCGTCGCGCAATGATGCGATTCGCGATCATCTTGCTCGTTGGTGGGGCTATTTTATTTTTCACCGCACTCACCACCTCCGCAGTTCTAAAGCCAACCCCAATCGGCCCCTCTGTCGCACCAGACCCGCAAACGCATCGAGGTGCTGTCGTGCAGGTTTATGGCGCCGACGTATGGGGAGTTCGCGGACACTTCGCGATACACACTTGGATAGCTACGAAGGACGTGGACGAGAACACTTACACAATTTATCAAGTCATCGGCTGGCGCCTACGCCGTGAGGGCACTGCCGTTAGCATTACCAAAGGAAGTCCGGATCGGCCGTGGTTTCGATCCTCACCATTGTTGTTACATGAGTTGCGTGGCGTTGAAGCCGAGGTACTGATCCCCAAGATCTCTGAAGCCGCCAAATCCTACCCTTACGACCGGGAGTACGTTATGTGGCCGGGACCGAACAGCAATTCGTTTATCGAATGGATTGCACTCGAAGTCCCTGAGCTAGGTCTTTCTCTGCCAGCCAAGGCTATCGGCAAAAACTGGATGCAGGATACTTACCCGAGCCTTTCTGCCAGTACGCACGACACCCGCTAAAAGCTCGGTTTGGTCGCCGCCGGAGTGAGTTGTAACTCGTGTGTCCAGCAAGATTGGTCCTGACAGTGTAGGTAGTAAAACGCATCCGCAATCGCCACAGGACTCATGATGATATCCGGACGCTTCTGCGCGATGGGCAGCGCACGCGTTCCTGGCGAATCTATCAACCCATCGACGATCACATTCGCCACATGGACACCTAGCTCCGAATACTCCTCTGTTAACACCTGCGCCAGCGTGCGCATCATGACCCGAGGATAATACAGAGACTGGCCAGTCTGACGCTTGCGGCCTCTCAGAGAAGCTGCGTTGTTAGTAATGAGAAACGAACCGCTGCCGCGTTCACGCATCGCGGGCATTACTTCTTTGGCAACGAGAAACGGTCCACGGCTAGCGATGTGCTGGGCGGTATCGAACATTTCCGTCGGGATATACTCTAGGAGCTCTTGGCCAGCGGGTAGATCTCGTCCTTCAAGATAACCGGCGTTCAAGATAACCGCCTGAGGATCACCGACACTTGACCTGATCTCAGAGAACGCAGCTTGTATAGACGACTCTGATACCAAATCCAGTTCAACTGTCGAGCAAGACCCACCTTGGCTTTCTATCGCTGCTTGCAAATTTGCTGCATTGCTCGCCGTTCTCGTAGTCAGGACGACGTGAAAATTCTCCGCGGCAAACTTGTGGGCGATGGCGCCGCCGACGCCTGACCGGACTTCGACCGGTAGATCGCCATCATCAATGTTTTGTCCGTGAGCGAGCAACGTGTTCCGACCATCGGCTTGCCATTTGGAAGTGGCGCCAATGACCACCGCCACTGGACGTTTTTCTGCACTCACGAAGCTACTCCCCTCCTAACATCGGGTTCTGGCGAATCGCCTTCATGGCGTACGCGACTGTGTCTGGATGCTGCGCATCAGTGAAGTCACTAATTTTCTCAAAGGCGTCAGCCACATCATCGACATCAAACCCGGCAGGATTGAAGTACTCACCTTGGGTCCTCTCCCAACGCAGTCGTGAGATCCAGCCCGCTCCGACTTCAAACAAACCTCCTGTACTATCGCAAGTATCGTGACTCAGATAGACGACCAGAGGACTGACCAGGGCAGGGTTGAGCATCGCCATCTGCTCTTCAGTCATCACAGAACCTAGCAGGCGTGAAGCTGCAAGTGGCGCAATGGTATTTGACTGCACACCCTTGGCCCGTCCTTCGATAGCAATCGTTTGTGACAATCCGTGCAACGCAAGTTTGCAGGCACTGTAGTTAGCTTGGCCAAAGTTACCGTAGATCCCAGCAGCGGAAGTCGTCATGACAAACCGGCCATAGCCCTGTTCGCGCATATACGGGAAAGCAGCACGACTAACTTTATACGCGCCCTTTAAGTGGACGTTGTAAACTAGGTCCCAATCATCATCTGACATTTTGTGGAAGGACTTGTCACGCAGGATGCCTGCATTGTTGATGACGATATCGACCCGACCAAATGTATCCATTGCGCATTGGATGATCTTATCGCCATCTGTGACGCTGTCAGGGTTCGCAACCGCATCGCCGCCAGAAGCTTTGATCTCAGCAACGACGCCATCAGCTACAGTATTGTCAGTCCCCGAACCGTCGGTCGCACCACCGAGATCATTAACCACAACTTGTGCGCCAAGAGATCCGAGTAAAAGAGCGTGCGAGCGACCAAGACCGTTACCCGAACCTGTGACAACTGCGACTTTGTTTTCGAACGTAAGAGCCATCTGTTTCCTCCCTAATTTTAATTCTTGTCCAGAAATGGCGTCCGTGCCATTTCTTACCGTCGGTCTTCTCGCGAAAACCCCGCAAAAAACCCAAAGCCGGGATTTTTTTGGTTCGCGCCATCCATGCGCTCGAAGTGCCCATCCAACAACAGGCGTTTCTGGATAGGCACTAACTTCGAGCCTACCACAATCCGATTTGACCAATCCTCATCCTAAGCTCAATACTCCGTGACCGAAAAAGCCAACGTTGTTTTGTTATGGATTTGGAACACATATTCCTCGAGATAGAAGACCAAATCGCTACGATCACTTTGAATCGTCCCGATACTTTAAACGCTATGGTCCCCAAAATGCGCCATGAGCTACTCGCAGCAGTAGAGGCGGCCAACGATGATGAACACGTCCGCGCTGTTGTGATTACAGGTGCAGGTCGAGGTTTTTGTTCTGGTCTCGATATGAAGGCTAGCCGCGTCCCAGACACCATGGCGGAAAAAATCTCCCCTGTACGAGACGCCGTAGTACTTGCCATCCGTGATGCAGGCAAGCCTTATATCGCGGCGGTAAATGGTGCGGCTGCTGGGGGCGGTATGGGTATCGCGCTCGCATGCGACATTCGTATCGCTGCAACCTCAGCCAAGTTTGGTCAAACGTTCGCGAAACGTGGTCTCCACCCAGACTGGGGTGGCACCTACTTTCTGCCACGCTTAATCGGCATGGCAAAAGCTGCAGAACTTATATGGTCTGGTCGGGTGATTGACGCAGCGGAGGCACTCGAGCTCGGTGTCGTTTCAAGTGTTGTCGACGATGCACTCGCAGAAGCTCAGTCTTTGGCCAAGACATTCGCCGCAGGGCCACCGGTTGCGATTCAACTATCCAAGCGCGCGCTCTACCGCAACCAAGACGCTTCCTTGAGGGAAGCGCTAGAGTTCGAGTCCTACGCACAAAACATCTGCTCTCGCACCGAGGATGCGAAAGAAGGGATCAACGCCTTCTTAGAAAAGCGCGAACCCAAATTTAACGGGCTCTAACCTTGGCCCCGAGCCAAATCGGTATCGATCATCGAGCTAATTTCATCCTCAGTCCGTCCGATGGATTTTAGAATCTCGATTGTGTGCTCACCGTGTGCAGGACTTGCAGCGCCCGGCTCTACCCGCTCACTTTGAAATTTGGCGGGCGATTTAACACGAATCATATTACCCATCAGCGGGTGGTCGAACTGATCAATACTCTGATTGGCTTCGTATTGAACATGACCTAGGACCTCATCGTAGTCCATGCATTTGGCTGCAGGTACGTCGTTCTCTTTGAGCTTGGCAAGCAAGGGTTCCGTCTCATGCTCAAGAAAGGCAGCAGCTAAAATCTCACGCAGATCCGCGATGTTCTCGATCAGTTTTTCAGCGCTGTTAAATCTGTCGTCGGCAAAGAGATGTAGCATGTCGAGGGCAGTCAAAAGCCCGACCTGCTGTGCCTGATTCGCGGCAGACATAGTGATGCCACCGTCTTTTGTGATCGTTAGGTCATAGAGGAGTTCGCTTAAAGGCATCGCATGTTCGACGTCATCGTCCAACAATGTGCGATGCATAAACCCATCCGGGAACAAGAAGAATAGCCCCGCATCCATCATCGACAGATCGATGTTCTGTCCTTCGCCGGATCGTTCTCGGTGGAAGAGTGCTGCCGTTACCGCTTGACAAACCGTATACGCCGTAACCTTATCGCAGGTTAAGTTGCGCACAAATTCTGGGCCTTCCTTACCAGCACCCTGAACTGCCGCAAACCCGGATTGCGCCTGTATAACAGGATCATAGGCCGGCGTCCCTCGCTCCGGTCCCTCAGTACCGAACCCTGAAACACCACAGTATATGAGCTTCGGATTGATCGAACGCAGGTGATCGCTGCCCAAACCAAGTTTATCCATCACTCCGGGGCGGTAGTTGCAAAGTACAACGTCGGTTTCAGTGATGAGATCTTCGATGATTTTTTTACCCTCCGATGACTTGATGTCGATACGAAGAGACTTCTTACCACGATTACAGTTTGCGAAAAGCGCCGAGATGCCGCCTTTTCTCGTACCAAGAAATCGCATCGGATCGCCCAGTTCAATTGGCTCGACCTTGATGACATTCGCTCCCTGCTCACCCAACATCATCGCCGCAAACGAAGCGGTGATCATCGTGGAAAACTCTAAAACATTGATCCCGGTCATTGGTTGCATATGAACCCCTCAACTAACTTCTTTTAACATTCTACTTATTCGAACCCTCTAACACTGCAACCTGATCAACACGCGATGCTCCGATCGGACGTCATTGGCCGCAAGTTCACGGTCAGGATAGCCCATCGCGACACAAATCATAATCACTTGGTCATCCCTGATATTCGCACGCTCGGGAGTGGCTGTGACCTTTTTTCGCAAAGTGGCAGCGTACTGAGATTTAGGCAACACTGTCTCAATCTTAGATTTGAGGGAAGTCCAGTGGTTGTAGAATTCGAAAAACAAGGTCGCATCGCGATCATCACACTCAATCGTCCCGATGCGCGCAACGCCGTCAACGGCGAAGTTGCGCAGCGGATGGAAGAGATCCTCGACGAGTACGAGGCGGATGATGACCTGTGGGTGGCCATTCTGACTGCCAATGGCTCGGCTTTCTGTGCGGGTGCTGATCTCAAGGAGATCGCTGCCGGACGTGGCAACACATTGGCAACTAGGAAAGGCGGGTTCGCCGGAATCGTACGCAGAGAACGTCGCAAACCGTTAATTGCTGCCATTGCTGGTAGCGCATTAGCAGGTGGGACAGAAATCGCTTTGTCTTGCGACATGATTGTTTGCTCGACCGCAACCAATTTTGGATTGCCGGAAGTGAAACGATCATTAGTCGCAGGTGCTGGTGGCCTGTTTCGACTACCGCGAGCGATCGGCATGGCACCTGCGCTCGAAGTCATTATGACAGGAGATCCGCTCTCCTCTGAGCGCGCGTATCAATTGGGTATGGTGAATCAAGTAGTGCCTCCTGAAGAGGTTATGACCGCAGCCAAGGCTCTAGCAGATCGGGTCATCGCCTCGGCCCCGCTAGCCGTACAAGCCAGTAGACGCGTGGCAGTGCGTGCATTTATGGATACCGATGACGACCTTTGGCGCGCCAGCGGCAAAGAATTTGCTGGTATCGCAGATACCGAGGATTTCCATGAAGGTCCACGCGCGTTTATCGAGAAACGTGAGCCAGTCTGGAAAGGCAAATAGCGATCACGGCTTTACTTGGCACGCAGGAACGCCATTTTGGACGGGAGCTAACTAGAACGCGGTCCAGCGACAAGGCAACGCCAACGGACCACGGAACGCCCATCCACCAAAAGGTACTTCACCGGTAAGGTGCACGTCGGCAAACTTTTCAAAAAAGATCGGTAAGGCTACGTCCGCTATCAACGCGCGCGAAGCCCACGCACCAGCACAGAAATGTGGACCTGCGCCAAAGCTCAGTGACTTGCGGATGTCCCTCGTCACATCAAATTCTTCTGGCGAGGCAAAAACCTCTCGGTCTCTGTTCGCCGCACCGAACATAAAGAACACCCTATCCTCAGGCTCAAACCGGACACCACCATAGTCATAGTTCTGGGCAACACGTCTGGGCGACATCCCGATTGGCGAGATCCAACGAGCATACTCTTCAAAGGCTTGAAGCCAGCTCGTCTCGCCCGAAAGGCATTTCTCAAGTTGGTCAGGATGGTCGAGCAAGGCCCAGATCGTTCCCGCTATGGCATCCCTAGGTTCATTCTGACCACCGGAGATCGATAACTTTATGTTTGCGCGCATTTGTTCAAGACTCAAACCCGCTCGAAGTTGTACACCCAGGAGCGACATGTCGTCGTCGGCAACGCCTGCCATTATTTGGGCGTCTATATGGGCATCGATACTCGCGGTGCATTCATGGCAATGCGCTTCAACAGCCGCATCCCCACCGTAGTTGGCGCAACCATCAATCATGCCTTGGCTGACACGATTCATCTCATCGACAGACATATCCGTAAGGCCGGTCATCACCCGCAACGCATGCGCTGAGACAGGCATCGCATAGCGCCAGAAAAGATCGCCAGAATCTTCGCCCTCGAGATCAGCGATCACGCGTTTTGTGTATTCGTGGAACTGTTCACGCCAATGGGATTTGACCGCCTGGGGCGACATACTCGGGTATATCGCCTTACGCTCGGTCATGTGATCGCGGCCATCTTTGCGCATGAGATTTTCACCCATCAAGACCGTCATCAACCCCTGTGGCTGCCAAGAAGAAAACACATCCGTCTTTTTTTTCGTTCACTGCAATATCAGCATGTCGCGTGATCAACGTGGCGTCGAGCTCTGGTACGTAGGCGATCGGCGGCATCTTCGCAAAATCTGGATAGGGATCGGTCCAGAAATTTTGCGGCTCGATAGAATAAGCAGGTGCATTAGACATGGCCTGAAGTATACATGGGGTTCAGTCAGTCACGAGCGCAGGCTAAAGGAGTCTGGTAACGTACCCGGCTGACCCACGAGTGAGCAGATATGCAAACAACTCTTAAGAATGATATCCACGGCAACTTGCCGGAAAACGACGACCACCCTTATCGCACTGGTGCCTGGACGCCGAACACACGCGAATACGAAGTCATCGAACCTGAAGTCATTGGAGACCTACCCAGTGATCTCGCTGGGGTGTACATCCGCAACACTGAGAACCCACTGCACGGCGCGCTGGGCCGATATCACCCGTTCGACGGGGACGGCATGCTGCACTCGCTGTATTTCGACTCGGGTCACGTGGAGTATCGGAATCGCTTTATCCGCACCGATGGATTTGAAGCTGAATTGGATGCCGGTGAACCTTTGTGGGCGGGCTTGCGAGAAAATCCGAGCCTTTCCAAACAAGATGGTTGGGGTGCACGAACCCGACTCAAGGACTCTTCAAGTACTGACGTTGTCGTTCACAACGGCATTGCTGCAACCAGTTTCTATCAGTGCGGCGATGTCTACGAGTTAGATCCGCGTACTTTAGAACACAGAGGTAAAGCCGACTGGACTAAAGACGTTACACCGGGATGGGGGGTCTCTGCACATACGAAAGTTGATGAAGCCACTGGCGAGATGCTTTTCTTTAACTACTCGAAAGAAGCGCCGTACATGCACTATGGCGTCGTCGACAATAAGGGACAGCTCGCACACTACATTCCAATCGAGCTACCCGGGCCCAGACTGCCTCACGACATGGCGTTCACAGATCGCTATGCCATCTTGAATGACTTGCCACTTTTCTGGGATCCAGAAGCGCTTACCCAAGGCGCTCACGCAGTTCGGTTCTTTCCTGAACTTGGCAGCCGTTTCGGTATCGTGCCCCGCCGCGGATCCAGCGACCAAGTCGTCTGGTTTACCGCCAAACCAACCTACGTCCTACATTGGATTAATGCCTTTGAAGATGGCGACGAAATTGTCCTCGATGGTTATACACAAGACCCTCGACGAGGCATTCGGACTAAGGGTCTACCTGAAACCCTCACCCCGTTCGCGATGTTGGACATTAACGCGATCGGTGCACATGCTTATCGCTGGCGTTTCAATATGAAGACCGGTGAAGTGCAAGAAGGTCCACTCGAGGAGGGTATTTCAGAGTTTGGCATGATAAACCCGAACGTTGCCGGAAAGCGTTACCAATACACATGGGGTATGACCGCAAAACCCGGTTGGTTCTTATTCGATGGCATGATGCGTTTAGACGTTCATAGTGGTGACATAGAACGCTATCAATTCCCTGAAGGCGTCTATGCAAGTGAAAGCCCTATGGCGCCACGCGTGGGTAGTCAGGCGGAAGACGATGGCTACGTCATGACCTTTACAACGGATATGAATACAGACTCCTCGGCTTGTGAGATCTTCGCCGCGGACAGCATCAGCAAGGGTCCGATCGCCAAAATCAAACTGCCACAACGTATATGCGTGGGCACTCACTCGTATTGGGCAGGGAAAAACGCCCTGTAAAAAGAGTTAGGCGTCTGGCTTGTCTTTGGGAAATGGCCGCGGCGACCTTTTCGCCAACGCCGCCCATTCTTTAAAAGGTGCCGCGACATTCTGCTGAAAAGACCGGCACTCATCCTGAGTCTCAGGGCCCAATCCCCAAGGCGTGTACTCATCCTTCTCGGGAATATAAAACGTGCCAAACATCCGATCAAACACACTCGTTACCGCAGCGAGGTTGGTGTCTCTGTGCTTGTCTAAATAAGAATGATGAGTGTGGTGCATAGCTGGGCTTTGCAGCCACATACATAACCAGTTCGGATAGTGCAGTGCAATATGGTAGTGGCGGAAGTTCCCTGTCAGCCCGAACAAAAAGGCGAACAAACCCATCCCCAACAATGTCGCCTGATTCAGTTGGCCGTCGAAGAGATAGGCAAAGAACGCACCAGGAATCGCAAAGCCGAGCGCAGCGCCAGCGGCCCATATCGGACCTGCGATAAAGTGTTCGCGCGTGCGCGTGAGCGGCGTGAGAACTTCAGCAGAGTGATGCACTTTATGAATCGCCCAGAACGCGGGAACTTTGTGCATCGTATAGTGAATCGCGTAAAAGAACGCGTCGTAGAATAAGAGAACTATCAAGCTATACAACAGCATCCATGCATAGTGAGGAGCCAACTCCGGGGATGAACCAAAGCTCGTCTGCAATAAACTCATGAGACCAGATTCGATGAAAGGTCCAACCGACACAAGGAGTAGTCCGATCCACAAAGGTCTTAGAAGCCGCTCCAAGATCCACAGCCATATATCCACGCGCGCCGATTCGTGTGTATAGACATCTTTCGGCAGGAGGAACTGTAGGAAAGGCATCTCCTGCATCCGCCCTTCTGCGTTTTTTGCGCCGCGCCCTCTTCTAAGGAAAAAGATTCCGGATGCAAGAAGTAGCGTTATTGCGATCGTCTGCCAAGCCAACGCCGCAGGAAGGTTATCCGCAAGTAGCGGCAAAACAATCTCTACCAATTCCGAGATTGGTCCCGTGGGCACTTGCTGAGTCATGCAACAAGCAGACTAAATATCTGAAAGATTCCTCGGCACATCTCGAAATGGACCCGTATCAAACCTGGGTTCTTTCGGCAGTTCGAGCACCCGCTCGGAGATAATGTTCTTTTGGATCTCGTCCGTACCACCCGCTATCGAAATGGCCGGTACTGAAACCAAGATCTCAGCAATCACTCCATCCATCGGTGAATCGGTGCCCTTCAACATCGAGTCTATACCTGAAACAAGTGTATGCACGTGAGAAGCCTGGCGAGCAATAACACTTGCAGCTAGCTTACCGATGGAACCTTCTGGGATCACATTCGAGTTACCTGCTCTGCGCTTTTGCGCGGCACTCGCTGCAGTAAGATCTGACGCCTTTTTCATGGCGATCAACTTTGCCAACTCCTGGCGTACTTGTGGATCAGAAATCGCCCCTGTCTCTATCGCTCGCGGCATAGCAAGGTCTACCCGACCCGCTCGTTGTGGATACCAGGTGTAGGGTTCTAATGCGATTGCAAGCTCGTCTCTATATTGCTGATAGATCGGACCCTGCAAATCTTTGACCTTGCCGCCACTACGGTCGCCACCGAATCCTTGTCGTTCTGCCGACAGAGTGGTTGCCGCGATCTTCCAACCTTCGCCTTCAGCACCGAGCAGGTCCTCGGCTAATACCTCAGCATCGGCCATAAAGACTTCATTAAACGACGCATGTCCATTCATTTGCCGCAAAGGTCGCACCTCCACCTCTGGCTGGCGCATGTTGATGAGGAAATAGCTGATGCCTTGATGTTTGGGTACATCCCAATCCGTGCGTGCGACTAAAATTCCGAAGTCCGCGTGGTGAGCACTGGTATTCCAAACTTTCTGGCCATTTACGACCCAACGGTGACCGTCTTTTTCGGCTTTCGTGGTCAGTCCAGCGAGATCTGAACCACTGCCCGGTTCACTGAAAAGCTGACACCAACTGGCTTGCCCAGTGAGGATCGGGCGCAAGTACTTCTTCTTCTGTGCGTCTGTGCCGTGCACCAATATCGTGTGCGATGCGAGGCGTCCTGGACCGCCTTGTGCGACCCCAACTGCACCGTGGTCATCAAAAGCTTGATTGACCGCACCCGCTTGCTCGATCGAGAAATTTCGCCCGTAGTATTCTTCTGGCCAAGTGGGCGCAGCCCAACCCCCTTCCACCAATATCTCTCGCCACGCTGCCAAGCCGCGTTCTGGATCCCAGTTTTCTCTGAGCCAAGCGTCGGCGTCTCGATATATCTCGTCATAACTCAAATTAGGATGATCAGACATTTGCTGTCGCCTCCATACGTTGCATCATGCGTTCCCTGTGCCAGTTTGGAGATCCTAGGAACATTTCAGACGCTTTGGCCCTTTTAAACCAAAGGTGGGTGTCTTCTTCCCAGGTAAAACCAATACCACCGCGAAGCTGTATCGCTTGCTTCGCAACACTCAAATAGGCATCACTGGCCAATGCCTTAGCCATATTTGGCGAGTAGGCATCGCCTTCACCACTAGCCATGAAACGACCAGCTTCATGCGTCATCGCTTTGGCAAGCTCCAGCTCCAGTAACAAATCAGCACACCGATGTTTGAGTGACTGAAACGAGCCAATTTGTCGTCCAAATTGAACCCGCATCTTCATATATTCGATAGTCGTCTCAAATAATCGCTCTGCGCCGCCAATCATCTCGTGTGCAAGGGTTGTGCTCATTTGATCCCACAAAAGGTCGATATCTACAGTACCAGGCCCAGAAATAAGCTCGCCTTCACAATCTTCAAAACTCACTCTGGCCAGCTTCCGGGTCGGATCAATCGCATCTAGAGCGGTTATCGACACGGCTGCTGGTGCCACTTCGTAGAGCGACAGTCCATCCGATGTCCCGGCAACAACGATGAGCGAATCCGCGACGTGTGCATCTACCACAACCGCTGCAGCCCCATTTAGCCGACCGCCACTGGCCTTAATACCGTCACCCACAGCGTCGGCACCGCTTAGATCATCCAACGCCAGTGCCGCAATCTTGGTACCGGCTGCTATTTCGGGCAGCAATCGTTCTTTAGCCTCTTCTGTCGCCGAATTCAAAATCGCGTATCCAGCCATCACAGCGGAGGCGAAATATGGTCCACAGTACAAGTGTCGCCCCATCTCTTGAGCAATGATGCCGAGCTCGATAGGACCAAACCCGAAGCCACCATACGCTTCGGGAAGATGTGTACCGAGCAAAGCAACTTCTTGGCTTAATTGTTGCCACACCTTGGTGTCATACCCTTGTTCCGATTCCATCAATGCACGCACCGCGGTCGGTGGTGACTTGTCGTTCAGGAACCGGGACACCACATCTCGAAACTGAAGCTGATCTTCTGTAAACCCTACCTGCATCTGTTACCCCCAATTACAGGCAAAGATTCTACCTACCCGTAACAGATTTAATAGGGAGCGTTTGTACGGGTTGAATCCCATCCAGGTCTCGCCTAGCCTCGGTAACCTCGTCAAAAACGTTAGGGGAGCGATATGAGTGAATTTGAAGACAAAGTCGTGGTCGTCACGGGCGCGGGTGGTGGATTAGGAAAATCACACGCACTTGAGTTCGCGGCACGCGGGGCAAAGGTCGTGGTAAATGATCTTGGTGGCAGTGGTGACGGTGTTGGCAGCAGTGACATGGCTGATCAAGTGGTTGATGAAATCAAAGCGTCTGGTGGTATCGCCATCGCAAACAAGGCAAGTGTCTCTGACAAGGCTGGGGCGAAATCCATCATCGATGACGCAGTCGCTGAATTTGGCACCGTCGACATTCTCATCAATAACGCTGGCATCTTACGAGATAAGAGTTTTAAAAAAATGGCGCTTGAAGATTGGGACATCGTGATGGATGTGCACCTCAATGGTACCGCCTATGTAACTCACGCCGCGTGGCCAATCATGTACGAAAAAGGCTACGGGCGGATCGTCATGACGAGCTCAACTTCCGGCATCTACGGTAATTTCGGTCAAGCAAACTACGGCGCCGCGAAAATGGGCATGCTGGGTTTAATCAACGTCCTTGCAATCGAGGGTGCGACCAAGAACGTTCGCGTTAATGGTCTAGCGCCAGGTGCCGCGACACGCCTCATCGCCACGATACCTGGTCGTCAGGACCTTGATCCAGACAACCCCGATCCGTCAGCACATCCGAAACTTGTCACACCTGCAGTGATTCTCATGTCGAGTGAAAATGCACCGACTGGCAAGATCATCCAAGCGAGTGGCGGTCATTTCTCGATGTGTGCGATCTTCAACAATCAGGACATTGATCTTGGGCTCGATGTGACTTTTGAAGATTTAGAGGCAAACGCAGAACGACTCTATGACATGTCGAGTGCGCAGGAAGGATGGAATCGTCGCGGCGGTAGTTAGGAACCACCTAGTTTCTACCGGCTTTCCACCGCTCACTTCGCTACCAGCCAACAAACACGCCGCACTTCGCAGCGTGTTTGTTCAGTAGATAAATCAAGGCCACATATGACGATCACTATTTACCAAGCACGCAAAATCCTGACCATGAATCCTGCCAATCCTGCGGGCACACACATCGCGGTTCGTGACGGCTTGATTCTTGGGGTGGGTTCGCTCGATGAAGTTGCTGGCTGGGGCGACTATGAGCTCGATGACACGTTTAAAGATCATGTGATCGTCCCTGGTTTCGTCGAAGCCCATGCACACATTATGGCCGCTGGGATCATGCAGCTCCCTTACGTTGGCTTCTTCGACCGAAAACTAGCTGACGGTGCAACAGCACCTGGCATCAAAAGCTACGATGCCTTGATCACAAAACTTCAGGAGGAAGATCAGAAACTTGAAGATCCAAACGCGCCCCTGGTCGCCGGTGGCTTTGATCCAATCTACTTTCCAGATGAGCCGAGGCTGACGAGGCAACATCTCGACCAAGTCTCTTCAACCCGGGCAATCTATCTGCATCACGCAAGCGGTCACTTGGCCACCGTGAATACAGCCATGCTCGCGCGCAATAACGTCACAAAGGATCTCAAGATCCAAGGCTTAGGTCGTGACTCCGATGGTGACTTGGACGGTGAGTTGCGGGAGCCACCCGCTATGGGCACGTGTAAGGATGCTATGCGTATCGTGCACTTCGCGAACTCAACAGAATCTGCGCTACGCGACTTCGGTGCGATGGCGCGCAACGCGGGAATAACGACCTGTACCGATCTCGCAGGACAAGCAATTTTGGCGCCCAAGGTCCTTACCATGTGGCGCACCATTACAGCGGAGGATGCTTATCCACTACGCATCGCGCAGTACAACATTCCCGCCATACCTGGTTCAGAGACCAATTTTGAGAGCGTCGCCGACCAATTCGTCGATCTCAAGAATAGCGCTAGCGAAAAACTTCGGTTTCCTGGCGTCAAATTCGTTCTAGATGGGTCCATTCAAGGGTTCAGCGCGTTAATCAAAGAGCCGCGCTATTTCTCGGGCGAGGATCATGGCCAACTTCTCACCGTGCCAGACCAGTTCCTTGATTGGCTGCGGCCTTTTCACAACCGCGGGTTGAATGTACACATGCACTGCAACGGCAATCTGACTCAGGATCTTGCCATCGAGACAGTCGAGAAGGTCCTCCGTGAAGACCCTTGGCTCGATCACCGCCATACCATTACCCACGCGCAACTGACCACCCAAGCGCAGTTAAGAAAGATGGCGAAACTGGGTTTGTGCGCCAACTTCTTCTCCAATCATCTGTGGTACTGGGGAGACCAACATTATGCAATCACTGTCGGACCGGAACGAGCTAACGCACTGGAACCTTGCGCATCGGCTATCCGCGAAGGGGTTTCCTTCTCAGTCCATTCAGATGCGGGTGTTACTCCTTTGGGCTCACTACACACCATGTGGTGCGCTGTTAATCGAGTTACTCCAACAGGTCGCATCCTCGGCGAGGTCGAGAAGATCACACCCTACGAGGCGCTAAAAGCCGTGACGATCAGCGCTGCCTATCAAATGCACCTAGATGATGAGATTGGCTCCCTCGAGGCAGGCAAGAAGGCTGATTTCGCCGTGCTCGAAGAAGATCCACTAAGCGTCGATCCCATGGCCATCAAAGACATCGGCGTATGGGGTACCGTGCTGGTCGGACGCAAGAATCAGGCATCCGCCTAATGACCAAGGGACCAGGGCCTCAACAGTTGCGACGCCCTAACCAATGACCGGGTTCACGGTTCTAGGCGGATACCTGGGCTCTGGCAAGACGACGCTCCTCAACCACATATTGCGCGACGACCACGGTCTTCGACTGGCACTTTTAATCAACGATTTCGGCAGCATTAACATCGATGCTGCATTGATCGAATCTCAAGACGAGCAACAAGTTAACCTCGCGAACGGCTGCATCTGCTGCAATTTAAGCGACGGATTTTTCGAAGCCCTAGACACTTTGAAGACAATGCAACCGCCCCCAGACCACATTATCGTCGAGGCAAGCGGCGTTGCGGATGTGCATAACCTGGGTCAGTACGGCTATACCGCTGATTTAGAACTGAGTGGGCTCATCGTGCTTGCTGATGCTGAAACGGTTGAAACTAAGGCGAATGACAAATACGTCGCTGAGACGGTGCGCCGCCAGCTGCGGGCTGCCGATCTGATCGTGCTAAACAAACAAGATCTCGTGTCACCAGCCCAACTCGCCGACACTCAAGAGTGGCTCGCGCAATTCAACACCTGCCCTGTTATACCCACACAACAAGGACAGATACCTCTAACGGCGTTACTGGGCATCGACAGTAAGTTCCAGGGGTATGTTGCTGGCCAACATCAGCAACACGCACACTACGAAACTTGGCAGCTAGTAAACACGCAACAGTTTACCGAGCAAGCATTGACGTCTTTCGTAGAACGAGCACGCGGCATCCTTAGACTCAAAGGTATCGTTAGAGCTAAGGAGGGATCTCTCCAAATTCAGGTCGTTGGCAGGCGAGTCGAATTCACAGCAAAAGAGACGTCCGTCGAGCAAAGCCAGCTCGTCGCGATAGGCTTAGCACAAACATTCCATCCACGCGATCTAGATGAACTCGCTAGAAGTATTTTTAGCGAGATGGACCCTGCAACGTAACACCACCGTCCACTACCAACACCTGACCGGTCACATAACGAGCAGCGTCAGACAATAGGAACATCACAGCGTTCTCAACATCCCAACCGGTGCCTTCAACCTTGAGCAGCGTTGCCGCTTTTCTGCTCGCTCTGCGCTCCTCACTCATTCCATCTCCCTCAACCATGGGAGTGAAAACAGGACCAGGCGCAACACAGTTGACCCTAATTCCTTCGCCACCATGATCGACCGCCATCGCCCTGGTTAGGGCCATAACAGCCCCCTTGGAGGTGCTATAGGCGGTTAGACCGCGGGGTCTCAGAGCAGATATGGACGAGACGTTGACGATCGCTCCACCGCCTCTCCGCACCATCTCTGGGATAGCAGCTCGAGACATGTTTACCATCGAATCAACATTGACCCGCATAACCGTTTCCCAACGATCTAAGTCCTCGGTAACAACCGTACCCGTGCTACCTATCCCCACATTGTTGTCGAGTAGGTCCACGCCACCATACTTCTTGCAGGCATAGGCAACGACAGCCTCACAATCAGAGAGCGTGGTGACATTGGCTTGTGCCGCTTCTGCAACGCCACCGGTTTCTCTGATCATTTCCACAGTTCGCTCGGCAAGTGCGATGTCGCGATCAACGGCGATAACCTGACAACCAGCCTCCGCCAGTAAAAGAGCCGCCGCACGCCCATTACCTATACCATCGCCACGAGCACCCGCTCCTGAGACGATCGCCACTTTGTCAGCCAGACCTTTCATACATCCTCTCCCATGCTCGGGCTGAGTCTTAAGAGGTACGTTTCACTCACATCGTCGTTCCAAGGTCGGTTGCCATATTTGGCCTCCCAACCTTGGGCAAAGACTTCGAATTCATCAGCATCATGAACCTGACTAGCCGTCAGCTCGTAGATTGCCGCGCCTATTTTCATCCGCACATTCGGGTTAACTTCAATGTGTTCGACCCAATTTGATCGTGAACCCCCTGCGAAGACGTACAAACGGTCACCTTGACCCAAAACCCACAGATTGACCGAGTAGGCATCCGGTGCCCTCGTTTCGAATTGAACGACTTCGACCGATGCAATTTCCGTCCAGTCGGCTGGTGCTGGCGTCACCACACCGGTCAGCTCACCACTCGAAAATGGCATGTTCTCTTCTGAACAACCAGTCAACAACGCGCACAAAAGCAAGACCGTGGTTCGCATACTTCCCTCCAAGTTTGGCCAAGATTTTACCTGTAGCGCGCTTGGATTGCTCCTTGCCCGACTGCACAATGGCAGGCGAATCAGTTTAGGTCTCACAGGAGATATTGTGTATCCAGGTCATTGGGCAACCGTAAAACCAGACACGATAGCAGTAACAAATACCGCAACGGGTGACTCGTACACGTGGGATGAACTCAACGATCGTTCTAATCAGGTTGCGCAACTCTTGACGCGTTGTGGCCTCGACCAGGGCGACCATGTCGCGCTCATCATGGACAACCAGCTCGCGTTCTTCGTCATCGCCTGGGGGGTACTACGTTCTGGAATGTACCTCACCTGTATCAATCGTTATCTCACAGCTGAAGAAGCTGGCTACATCGTCAACGACTCAGAGAGCACCGCGCTTTTTACCTCAGACGCACTAGAAGTTACCCCGCAGTTGCTGGCGCACATACCCAACTGCCCAAACAGATTCTGCACCGGTCACGCTCCGCAAGGTTTTCAATCCTTTACCGAGGAGTTGGCCGCTATGTCGATTTCGCCCATTGCTGACGAACGTATGGGCGACTCCATGCTCTACAGTTCTGGCACAACTGGACGCCCTAAGGGCATTAAGCGGCCGTTAACAGGGCAACCGATCTCAGATGGTATCCCTGGCGTCAATCGCGCTAACGCATATGGAATCGACGAAGACACCCGTTATCTCTCCCCTGCACCTTTGTACCACGCAGCACCATTCGGCTACTGCATGCGCACTCTTTCTTTGGGTGGTTCAGTATTTATGATGGAGCGATTCGATGAAGTGCAATCGTTGGTAAACGTCGAGAAGTACCGGATCACGCACTCACAGTGGGTGCCCACGATGTTCGTTCGTATGCTAAAGCTGCCAGAGTCGGACCGGACCCAATTCGACTTATCTAGCCACAAGGTTGCTATCCATGCTGCGGCCCCCTGCCCGGTCGCTGTTAAACAGCAGATGATGGACTGGTGGGGTCCGATACTCTGGGAGTACTACGCTGGTACTGAACGTAACGGCACAACGATCATCAATCCGCAACAGTGGTTGGCGCACCCGGGCTCTGTTGGCCAGGCCGTCAGCAACCCGATTCGCATCTGCAACGACGAGGGTTTCGAACTCCCCACAGGTGAAGCCGGAACAATCTATTTCGAACAGCCCGAAAAGTCATTCGAGTACCACAACGCTCCGGATAAAACGTCAGCAGCCACGCATCCAACAGAGCCAAACTGGACGACATTGGGTGATGTCGGCTACCTCGATGAAGAAGGCTATCTTTATCTCACCGATCGCAAAGCGTTTATGATCATTTCGGGTGGCGTGAATATCTACCCGCAAGAAATTGAAGACGCGTTGATCCTACATCCCGACGTTCAAGATATCGCGGTCTTTGGTATCCCCAATCCGGATTTTGGTGAAGAGGTCAAGGCGGTGATCGAACCTGCTGATCGCAACGCCGACACAACACACTTAGCCGATACTTTGGCTGAGTACGCCCGTGAACACCTGGCCAGCTATAAAGTTCCGCGCAGCTTCGACTTCATCGATGAAATGCCTCGCCTACCGACGGGCAAACTCTACAAGCGTTTGCTCAAGGACAAATATTGGCCAGCGAAGACATGATTTTGCAGGTTGTCTCGCATAAGAATCTCTTGTATTGATCACCTTGCAAATTGATTAAGATCAACACAACACAAATCAAGTTGGGTACAGATGTCACGAGCACAACTGGTAGAATTGGCACGGCAAGATCTGGCGCATGGCCGCAATGGCACCCTAGATCAAGTCGACGAAATCGTGCAAATTCCGGTAGAAAACTACTTCGATCAAGCACGATTCGATGACGAGGTCGCAAAGATATTTCGGCGCATGCCCCTTGTCCTCGGTGCCACAGCAGAGCTACCCAATCCGGGTGACTATAAGGCAATGGATGCAGCCGGTGTCCAGGTACTAATAAGCCGCGGTCGAAGCGGTGAGATCAAAGCTTTCGTCAATATGTGTAGCCATCGCGGCGCGCGACTGATGCCTGAAGGCACTGGCACCGCACACAAGTTCTCCTGTCCTTACCACGCTTGGACCTATAGTCCAGACGGCGACCTAATCGCGATTTACGCAGCCGACGATTTTGGTGAGGTCGACAAGTCCTGTTTGGGTCTTACCGAACTACCCTGCCTCGAAGCCGCCGGGATCATCTGGGTTACATTGGATCCCAATTCAACCCTCGATATCGAAGACTTTTTGTCCGGCTATGACAGCATGCTCGGGGAGTTCGGACTGGCTAACTGGCACCATCAACATACTCAAACTGTGCACGGCCCAAACTGGAAAATCGCGTACGACGGGTACTTGGATTACTACCACCTACCCATCTTGCACAAAGAGTCTTTCGGTACCGAAATCGGTAACCAGGCCAACTACTATAGTTGGGGTCCACACACCCATATGGGTCGACCCGACAAAGGCTGGGAAAAGTATGAAAAACTGCCCGACGCCGACTGGCCGGTTGACCAACTCTTAGGTGGAGTTTGGACGATCTTTCCACACATCTCGATTGCCACATTCGGCGGCGGCGGTCGGTCTATTATGTTGTCGCAACTATTTCCCGGAGAGACACCAGAAACGTCTTATACCAACCAGATTTTCTTGATGGAAAGTGCACCCGATACCGACGAGCTTAAAGCCGAGGCGCAACAACAGTTCGACTTTCTCAAATACGTCGTTCAAGAGGAAGACTATGCAACTGGGATCGCGTTGCAGAAAAATCTAGATGTTGGCGCCAAGAGTCATGTGATGTTCGGTAAGAACGAAGGTGGCGGTCAGCGCTTTCACCAGTGGGTGGATACGATCCTCGCCACCGCCGACGAAGATCTACCGGAGCTATTTAAGTCTGCAAGCAACTAGCCGCCACACGCCAATCAAACTCAATAGTAGATTGGCGTTTCCGGCAAAATGACACCCACTTCGTCAGCATAAGATTGCCACGCTTCGATTAACTCTGTGCGGATCTCTGGAAACTCTTCACTGAGGTCCTCCTGTTCACCGACATCTTGCGCTAAGTTATAAAGTTGCCAATCTCCTGTTCCTAACGGCGGTTCCTGCAAGAGAATTTTCCAATCTCCACGCCGGGCGAGCCGTCGCCCATAGGTTTCCGCAGCTACGATTTCACTATCCGGATACGGGGCAGCCCCACCCCGCCAACGTTCCAGCAAAGATCGCCCCATCATTGCATCTGGCGCGTGACCGTTGGCAAGCTGTAGAAAAGTCGGCGCGAGATCCATCACACGCATATATGCGCCGTCTAGACTCGCGGCTTGACCAGGAATGTGAACAAAGGCTGGTACGCGAATCCCTCCTTCTGCCAACCGTCCTTTGGAATCTCGGAACGGCGCCGCATGCGCTCGAGCCCATGAAGGACCCAACGTGACGTAGGAGTTTTTGCTGCCGATCGAATCGAGAGAATTGTCAAAATTTGCCGGAATCCAGGTCGAATTGGTTCGGGCATTTTCCATCGCATGGCCTTCAGCACCGTTGTCCGCCATAAAGAAGATAATCGTATTGTCGATTTTACCGGTGCGCTCCAAGTACTCGAGCACGCGACCGATATTTTCGTCGAGTCGATCCACCATTCCGGCGTAAACCTGCATGATTTTGGTTTGCCGTGCCTGCTCTTCTGGTGCGAGCGTTTCCCAGGGTATCGAACCGCGTTCTTGGGCGACGCCTCGTGCCGCGTTATCAACTACACCGGATCGTTTCGCGCCCGCTAATCGTTGTTCACGCAACAGGTCCCATCCCTCGTGATACTGATCTTCGTATTTGGCCGTTGACGTCTCTGGTGCCTGTAACGGCCAATGTGGTGCCGTGTAGCCAAGATAGGCAAAGAAAGGCTCCTCAACAGGACCCGCGTCAATATAGGTCAAAAGTTTGTCCGTCATGAGGTCCGTGGTGTAGAACTCTTGAGGCAGCTCAAATGGTTCCCCATCTTCCCGCCAGTCTGCTACGTAATGTTCAAACAACGGAGTGTCGTCAAAATGCCCGGCACCACCAGGCATCAGCACAAAGCTCTTGGCGAAGCCACGCTCACTTGGAAGTGCATCCCCATCACCTAGATGCCACTTCGTAGATGCGACTACGTGATAACCAAGATCTCGCATTTCTTCCGCGATGGTGGGAACGTCGGCGCGGAGTCGATTTTGATAGTTTCGGCTGAGTTTTTGCTGCTCGGTTTCAAGACCGGATTGGGAGCCCATCCCAGCCAAATGGTTGTCTGTACCGGTCAACAACATCGCTCGCGTTGGTGCACAACTTGGACCGGCATGAAAGTTCGTAAAGCGGATACCGGCCAAGGCGAGACGATCTAGATTCGGTGTAGAAATCTCGCCACCAAAAGAACCCAAATCTGTATAGCCAAGATCGTCAGCAACAATGATTAGAACATTCGGACGTTCTGTTTCTGGTTCTGGTTCGAGTTCGGGGCCTGCGTCATTGCTGCAACCGGCCACAGATACGATTAACAATATCGCTAACCTGGCACAAGCTATTCTTAAGAAACCTAATTCCATTCGTTAACTCTCCGTTCGCAGAAACGACAACGCTACAAAACAAACTACCGAACCCGTCGCCATGAGCACAGCAACGGTATCGAGACCGTAGCCTAGCGCAAACATGAGTCCTGCCACTATTGGTCCGAGCGTCGCTCCACCTCGCCCGACACCAATAACAAACCCGGTTCCCCCGGCACGCAGGTGTGTTGGGAAAACGTGCGTGAACATGTAGTACATGCCGACTATGGCGCCGTTGGTGAAGAACCCTGCAGCACCGGCGATAAAAGCGAGCTCAACCAAGTCGTTTTGTCCTTGGCCAAAATAACTGACCATGACAACGGACCCCACCAACACGATTAGGATCAGTTTTTTAACTGGGAACTTTAAGGAAAGAAGCCCTAACAAAAGGCTACCCGCCAAACCACCGACGTTCGCCCATACCAGAACCCCGCCAGCTTCCGAAGGGTGGAACCCCATGTCGACTACCAGCTTCGGTATCCACTTGATAATGAAGTAGAACGTCATGATGTGGGCGAAATACGCCAGTGTCAGCAAAGTCGTTTTCGACTTCAGCGTACCGACAAACAACTCTCGCGTTGAACTGCTCACCTTCTCAATTCGGTTGGGCAGCTCACTAACAAGTTCGTGCTTCATCTTGCGTAACATCTTATTAATCGCCGACAGAGCTTCAGCATCGTCGCGTTGCGCCAAATATACGACCGACTCAGGGACGAAAAACCAAACCAGTGGGAAGAACACCGCAGTCATGACAGCGCCAAAATGGAACACGGCCCGCCAGTCGTAAGAAATCAATAGATCCGAGGCGATCGCACCGCCAACAATTGCGCCTAGTGGATAGCCAGAGGCCATGACAATTACGGCTAACGCTCGATGTCGATTGTTCGAAAACTCTGCGGTCATTGCGTTGGTGGCTGCCAACATCCCACCTATGCCTAGGCCGGTAAAGAGTCGATAGACGGATAGCTCAGTAACACTGTTCGCGTACGCTGCTGCTAACATGCCTACCGACATCACAACCAGACAGCCAAGAATCGTTGGGCGTCGTCCGTACTGATCAGCCACTCGCCCCAACAAAAACGAGCCGAACGCCATGCCAAAAAGTTCCATCGACAGTACGAAGCCAAGACCCGCCCGCTCAATCCCCCATTCCGCACTGATGCCGGGGGAAGCGAAACTAATCGAAAGTACATCGAAGCCGTCTAGCGCGTTGAGTAGCACACACATCACAACGACAGTGACTTGCAGGACACTCATGGGCGATTGATCGATTACTTCTTGTGGTGTTCTGCTCATGATCGTTGTTCTTATTTTCTAGATTTTGCGGCAGCACCAGGCTGGCCATCAAACCACACTCAGTGAAAGGCTGTAAATTGGGCCAATGCTACAGGTCATTGGCAAAGTCGTTATACTCGAGGGTTTCGTCAGTACAAAGGTGTCTCAAATGGCAGAAGCAACCGAAACCCGATTTGATCCCGACGCACTCCGAGAACGCTATCGGATCGAACGGGACAAACGTCTGCGTGCCGATGGCAACGAGCAATATATAGAGATGACCGGCGATTACGCGGACTATCTCGAAGATCCCTATATCGATGAACCTATCGATCGCGATCCAATCACGAAAGAGGTCGATGTCGTCCTGGTGGGTGGGGGTTTCGGTGGCATGCAAGCAGCTGCGCGTCTGCGCGATGCAGGTGTGGATGATTTCTTGCTGATCGAAAAAGGCGGTAGTTTTGGTGGAACCTGGTATTGGAACCGCTATCCCGGCGCGCAATGCGATATCGAAGCTTACTGTTATCTGCCTCTGCTCGAGGAAACCGGATATGTGCCTCGAGAAAAGTATGCCTATGCCAAAGAGATCCTTGAACACAGTGATCGCATAGCGACACACTTCAATCTCTATGACACCGCACTCTTTCAGACCGAGGTGACGGAGCTTTGCTGGGACGCGACAACAAATCGCTGGATTGTTCACACGAACCAGGGTGACGCAATCAAAGCTCGCTTTGTTTCGATGGCAAACGGACCGCTACATCGACCCAAACTTCCAGGCATTAAGGGTATTGAGAATTTCCAAGGCCATAGTTTCCATACCAGTCGTTGGGACTACGAATACACAGGCGGTGGGCCCCTGGGTGGGTTAGACAAGCTTGGCGACAAGCGTGTTGGCATCATCGGCACCGGCGCAACATCTATCCAGTGTGTGCCTTTCCTTGGCGAAGCTTCCGAGCAGCTCTACGTTTTCCAACGTACGCCTTCAACCGTTGATATTCGTGGTAACGCACCAACCGATCCTGAATGGGCAGAGTCTTTGCCCGAGGGCTGGCAAAAAGCACGCATGGAGAACTTTAACGCTCTGATCTCAGGCATCCCTCAAAGCGAAGACTTAGTTAACGATGGCTGGACCGATCTCATCGGCAAGATGATGAATCAGTTCCAGAACATGAAGGAAGGCGACAACATGTCGCTGGAAGAAATGATCGAGATGGCTAACTTCGAAAAGATGGAAGAGATACGTGGCCGCGTTGATCAACTTGTTGCAGACCCTGACGTAGCCGAGAAGCTCAAACCTTACTATAAGATGTTTTGTAAGCGTCCGACCTTTAACGACGATTTCCTGCCTACTTTCAACCGATCCAATGTAGAACTTGTTGATACGGACGGCCAAGGTGTGGACGAAGTCACCGCAAAGGGTGTCGTAGTTGGGGGTGTAGAATACGAGATCGACTGCCTGATCTACGGCACCGGATTTGAGGTCGGCACCAGCTACACCAGGCGTTCTGGCTACGAAGTGTTTGGCAAGGACAACCGAGCGTTAAGCGAGCATTGGCAGGAAGGCACGCGGACGTTGCACGGCATGGGCAGTCACGGCTTTCCAAATCTTTTCATTATGAATACATCGCAAGGTGGTTTTACCGCCAACTTCCCACATCTGCTCGACGAAACCGCAGTGCACCAGGCGCACATTATTGGGCACGCGTTGAGCGCAGGACACACGACAGTCGAGGTCACACCGGACGCAGAAGATGATTGGGTTAAAACGATCATCGGATTCGAAGGTGGACCGTTGGGTGGTCTCGGTGGCCCAGATTGTACGCCCGGCTATTACAACAACGAAGGTCAACCGAATCCTACCGCCGCTCAATCCGCTCCCTACGGTGGCGGCTCCATTAAGTTCTTTCAACTGTTAGAGCAGTGGCGCGAAGACGGCAATTTCGAAGGTCTAGAGTTCGGATCGAGCTAAGCTCAAGTTTTAGGTTCTCTTAGCAGTCATGATTCAGACGTTCCCGTTTCGTCGTGAGGTATGGCGCGCAAGCCGCATACTGGCTACTTAGCAGTGGTGCGCGAGTGGCAACAATACCTGCTGCTTCTAGCGCCGTGACCTTTTCGGGATTGTTCGTCAACAAAACACACTGCTTGACCGCTACCAATTCAAGATATGCGGTTGCCGGATCGTAACAGCGTGCATCCACAGGCAACCCCAATGCCAGATTCGCATCCACCGTATCCAACCCACCTTCCTGCAACGCGTAGGCTTGGATCTTGTTTTCGATACCAATGCCACGACCTTCCTGTCTAAGATAGATCACGATACCCCGCCCAGCACTCGCTATCTTGCCCATTGCGTCGTGTAGCTGGTCGCCACAATCACACTTGATTGAACCAAACGCATCGCCTGTCAGACATTCTGAGTGGATGCGAACAAGTGGTATTTCCTTCGAACCCGCCCCTTTGCCAAGTCTCATCCCAAAACTAAGCGCTAGATGCGCGGGTTCTGTCTCAGCAAAGCGATAGCTCTCGAGCTTGAAGTTGCCAAAACGAGTGGGCAAATTCGTCGTCGCCGTGATGCGAATCTTGGCGGCCACCTTCAAGACTCTTTTATGACGGTTTCAATGTTGAGTCCAAAACTAGCAATGCCAGGAAAGGTCATCTCGCGACTGGCTAACAGATGGATCCTTCGAACACCTAACGAGCTCAATATGTAGCTGCCGAGACCAACTTCTCGCCAAACGGCGCCTTGTTGTTCATCTTCTGCACTATGTTCACCTGGGGGCAAATAGATAAACACACCTTGTTTTGCCTCGGCTATCAGTTGCATCGACCGATGAACAACATTGCCGGGTACGAGAGCACTTGTCAGAAAGTCACGATCCCGCACACCTTTAACAACTCTCACCATAGTTGGCTGCGATCCGTCAATCTGTCCCTTTACAACGGCAGTGATGAATTGATCACCAAATACAGTGCGGTATACATGCGCTGTTAGGTTGCTATCACCGAGGCTAATCGTCGTCTCCGCAGCATGTTCAACCAACACATCGTTCTCCGTCCTGTACCGAATCAACGATTCGATCGAAATGATGGGCAGATCATGTTCTTGCGCAAACTCCAACAAACACGGTAATCGTTTCATCGTGCCGTCATCGTTCACCAACTCACACAAGACGCCTGCTGGAGTCACTCCAGCTAACCGACAAAGGTCCACCGTCGCCTCCGTATGTCCGGATCTGACCAGCACTCCTCCTCTCTGATAGCGAAGTGGGAAAATATGACCCGGGCGCACAAAATCTTGAGCTGTGGCATCACCTTCGGCCAGCGCGTTGAGCGTCTTCGCGCGCTCCGCGGCTGAGATCCCTGTGGTCATCCCCGGTAAGTAATCCACCGACACTGTGAAAGCACACCTATGCGGTTCTTGGTTTTTCTCGACCATAGCTGGAAGGGCCAACGCTTCTAGGCGCTCAGGTTCGCATGGGGCACAGATCACACCACTTGTGTGTCTGATCATGAAGGCCATCCGCTCTTGGGACGCAAACTGTGCCGCCATAACAAGATCACCTTCGTTCTCTCGGTCTTCGTCGTCGACAACAATCACGAAGCCGCCTTGACCTATTTGTTCGATGGCAGACTCGACCGTGGACAATTGCGCCATGACAGCACCTGGTTCTTAAGTTGACGGCATCTTAGCTTGACCAGTACTGTTCATATATAGACATTAATAAACTTTCAACGTTCATATATGAACAATAAAATGAATTGGGACCACCTTAGGTCTTTCATCGCAGTAGCCAAGGCTGGCTCAGTTATAGCTGCTGCAAGCACTCTTGGGGTCAGCCACGCCACCGTCCTTCGCAACATCTCAAAGCTCGAAACTACCTTGGGGTCCAGACTTTTCGATAGATTGCAGACGGGCTATAGCATCACCGAGCAAGGCCGCGAGATATTGGCGCATGCGCTTGAGATGGATGAGCAAGCCAAACTCCTCATGCGTCGTGCAAGCGCTAAGAATCCAGCGCCAGAGGGTCTCCTTCAGATTGTTTCGCCGAACAATGCACTTTTTAACCTGATGCCGGTCCTATCCAAGTTCCAAGACGAATACCCTAGGATCACAATTCGCAATGAGCATCGAGCGCCTCAAGCCATGCTCAGATCAACCGCCGACGTCGCCTTGGCGATCACCAACACGCCACCCGACGATCTCGTTGGCCGGCAACTGCAACGCCTAGAATTCGCCTACTTTTCTGCCCGCGACTATCCCTTGCTCAAAGGTGCCGCGCAAGATCCTAGCATCTGCGACTGGATTACATGGGGTGAAACCGACGATACGGATCCTGAACTCAATAGCGCCGCTCAAGAGCGGGCACTTAGGCATTTCGCAAAGCGACCCATTGTAAAAGTTCAGACTGCAAACTACGCAGATGCATTGTCCGCGACCAAGGCGCGTCTAGGCGTATCACTACTGAGAAAGCCGCAAATCGAACTAGAAGAACTGCCTTTTAGATCTAATCTTGGTCAATTTGGGCTCTGGATTTTGACTCACCAAGACCTACAGCGATCCGGCAAAGTTCAAGCGTTCATGGATTTTGTAGTCGCGTACTTCGAAGCCAATAGTCGGAGTAGCTTAAGGTCCTTCCGCATCACCCTCAGCGGCACAAAGGCAAGAAGACGCAATGTCTGCCTTGATACGCACCCAGCCCACGTGACTCCCTCCATCCATCGGATAGTCCTTCGAAACAAGCACTGGTTCTGCTGAATTACGCTGCCAGCGCTCATTGACAGTGCGGGTCACGGGTTCAGAACTGCCATCCTCGCTCTGTTTGTACGTTCTAATCCGTAGCGCATATTCACCAGAGGACGGACCACAATCTTCATTGTTGATTGTCGTATCCACGCGTATCAGATCGTTGCGCTGCATATACGATATTTCAAAAGCGGCTTGGCAGTGTTGTTCAGTCAGTAATTCCTGACCCGGCAGAGTGAGCTTGCGCACCAAGGGGATCGGCTTGAGCTTGATCGATTTAGGGGTGCCTTCGAGGTTGGGCTTATCTGCCGGGTTACGGCAATCCTTCTTTATAAAGCCACCCGTACAATTGAAGTTTTGCGGATCTGCAAACGAACTGATACCCGGCACAAGCGCCGCCAAACTAGCAAAACACAGACCAAAGATCGTCTTTTTGAGCATAGCTCGATTCCGTGAAATTAAGACCATCCTAGAGCGTCTAGCGCCGATCGTCCATCTAGTAGCCAGCCCGTGTGAGATCTGTTAATACAGACCACGTGTAGCTACATTTGAGGAAGACATGGCGGAATCAATTCTGTCTAAAGACAAGCGTTTAGATATGACGCTCGACGACCGCCTAACCGTCGAGGAAGGCTGGGTCTATATGACCGGCATGCAAGCTCTCGTGCGCCTCCCCGTGCAGCAGCGTATTCGTGACATCGCCCGAGGCTTAGATACCGCCGGTTTCATTTCTGGGTACCGTGGCTCACCTCTCGGCCGATACGATATGGAGCTTTGGAACACACAGGAGACCCTAGAAAGCTACAACATTGTATTCAAAGCTGGCGTTAACGAAGACCTCGCCGCAACTGCCGCTTGGGGATCTCAATATGTTGGCACCTTCCCGGGCGCGACCGTCGACGGCGTGTTCTCCATCTGGTACGGCAAGGCACCCGGTATGGATCGATCCATGGACGCACTGCGCCATGCCAATATGGCTGGTACTTCACCCCTCGGCGGTAGCCTGCTGTTGGTGGGAGATGATCATGGCGCCAAGTCGTCCACGCTAACTTGTTACTCAGACTTCAATTTCGTATCTGCTGGCATTCCCTTGTTAGCACCCTCGAATGCACAAGAAGTCCTAGACTTCGGACTCCAAGGCATCGCCATGTCCCGCCATAGCGGGCTGCTGTGCGGCATCAAACTCGTTACCGACGTGATCGAAGGCGGAGGTTCGATTTACGTCGGACCCAATTCGCCTGAGATTGTGACACCCGATGCGAAAGAAGGCCTTAGCATTCAAACCTTCACGCCGTTTGTTCAACAAGAAGAGGTGTTGTACGAGCACCGCATCGACGAAGCACTTATCTATGCAAGACAAAACAAGCTAAACGCCATAACACAAAACACGCCTGGGGCGACTCTAGGGATCGTGGCGGCAAGTAAGGCATACCAGGACCTTTCCCAAGCACTGCGTGCGCTCGGGGTTAGCGATGCCGATCTTGGCAGCATCGGTCTAAAGGTTCTAAAAGTAGGGATGGTCTGGCCACTAGATGACCAAATCGTTCGCGAGTTCGCCCAAGGCTTGGACACTATTTTGGTCGTCGAAGAAAAGCGTCCATTGCTTGAAGATCAGATACGCTCCATCCTCTACGGGGAGCCCAAGGCACCAAGTATCGTCGGTAAATTCTTCGACGGCCAAACTTACGCGACCAACCGGGGCGACCAAGCGTTTCCAAACAGCGGTGAAATCAACCCGTCAACCATCGTTCGGGTGCTGAGCAAAACCGCACTAAACGTCGATCCAAATTGTGGTGTGTCGTTACCCAACTTCCCCGACAAACCAGCGGCTGGCACTGTCTCCCCGATTCGCAGCCCCTCTTTCTGTGCCGGTTGTCCCCACGGTCGCTCGACTCAAGTTGTTGAGGGTAGCCGTGCTCTTGCAGGAATCGGATGTCACAGCATGGCTATGTTTGTCGACCCCTCCACCACAAACACCATCTCCCACATGGGCGGGGAAGGCGCAATGTGGATCGGCCAACAGCCTTTCACCGACGAAAAACACGTCTTTACCAACATGGGTGATGGCACTTACTACCACTCAGGTTTCATGGCTATTCGCGCAGCAGTGGCCGCGGATCTGCCCATCACTTACAAGCTTCTAGTGAATGGTTTCATGTCGATGACAGGGGGGCAGCCCATCGAAGGCGAACTTTCCATCGACCAAATCATCGGCGAGCTCTACGCAGAGGGCGTGCGAAAAATAACCCTCGTAAGCGATGAACCCGAAAAGTACGACACACAAAAATTACCTGGGTATGTAGACATTTACCCACGTACAAAGCTCGAACTTGTACAGAAAGACCTGCGCGAGTATGACAACGTTTCTGTATTGATTTACGAGCAACCTTGCGCGACGGAACGTCGTCGTCTGCGCAAACGGGGTAAGTGGGAGGATCCGGACAAAAGAGTTTTCATCAACCCAAGTGTTTGCGAAGGCTGCGGTGATTGCGGTGCAGTTTCCAACTGCATGGCGATCGAACCGTTAGAAACAGAGTTCGGGCGAAAACGACAAATCAATCAGTCCTCGTGCAACAAAGACTTTTCTTGCGTAGAAGGCTTTTGCCCAAGTTTGGTAACGATCGAGGGCGCTACACCGAAAAAATCCGAAGCAGGGCCGAACGTCCGCTCGTTTCCCGAAGTACCGGAACCAATACTCCCCAGTATCGACGGCTCTTGGTCCGTATTAGTGGCAGGCATCGGTGGGACTGGGGTGGTAACCATTGGACAAACGCTAGCTGTCGCTGCCCACGCTGATGGTTTGTTCAGCTCCAATCTAGACGTCACTGGCCTCGCGCAAAAATATGGCGCCGTCCTCTCACATATCAAGATCGCAAACGACCCCGTGCAACTAAATTCAACCCGAATCGCGACCGGCGAGGCGGATGCGTTGATTGGGGCTGACATTATTGTCTCAGCAGGAGACGAAGTACTCGCTACCCTCGTTCCTGGTCAGAGTAACGGCGTCGTCTCGACCCACCTAATTCCGACGGCCGAATTCGCTCGTAATCCAGATTGGAACATCGATGAGCGAATACTGATCCAGCGGCTAGACCAGGCATTAGAAGGCAAGCTACTTAAACTCGATAGCATCCTCCTCGCTGAGCGAATCTTGGGTGATGCTGTCTATGCCAACACCCTTTTACTGGGTGCTGCTTGGCAACTCGGTGCCATCCCAGTCAGTCTGGAAGCACTAGTGCACGCGCTCGACCTCAACGGTGTTGCCGTCGAGATGAACATTCGTGCTTTCGCCCTCGGACGATACGCGGCGCACGACTTAGAGGGTGCGCTCGCGCTCATCCAAGGTAGTGCCTCACACGACAAAGAGGCAACACCTGATCTAGACAGTCTCATTGAACGACGTGTGGAGTTTCTCACTCAGTATCAAAATGTGGAGCTCGCAAACAAGTACCGTCAACTCGTCGACCAAGTGCGTCGAAAAGAAGCGGATCTCTCTACTGATCTAACGGTCACCCACGAAGTGGCTCGTTACTACTTTAAAGTGCTGGCCCACAAGGATGAATGGGAAGTTGCTCGACTGTACGCAGATCCGACCTTCACCAAAACGCTGGCCGAAAAGTTTGATGGAGACTTGAAACTCACTTTCCACGTTGGTGGTTGGCCTTTCGGACAAAAGGTACCCGATTCCAAGAAAGTGATTAAAAGGGCTGTCGGCGGCTGGATGATGAGCGCGTTTAAACTCATGGCAAGCCTGCGTGGTTTACGCGGCTCTTGGCTGGATCCATTTCGCAACTCAAACGACGCGCAGGCAGCTCGAGCACTGATCAAACAGTATGAGAGCGATATAGCAAAGATTCTGGATACCCTAAGTCCACACAATCTGGAAGCAGCAACGCGACTTGCAGCAATACCTGATCAAATTCGTGGCTATGGCCACGTTCGAGAAGAACACGCCACTCGTGCCGCGACTGCTCGATCGCTATGTCTTGCAGAGCTCTTAGGCGCACCAGCTGAAGACAATTTGATCGCCAAAGCCAGTTGAACCCTCTCAGATGAGCGGCGACGCCCCCCTGAGGGCTGACTACGTCATCGTTGGTGCAGGGTCGGCTGGTTGCGTTATGGCCAATCGGTTGTCGGAAGATCCGGATGTGTCTGTCTGTCTACTCGAGGCGGGGGGTCATGATCGGTCTTTGACCATTCGTATGCCTGCAGCGCTGGGTGTTAACACAGCCGGTGGGCGCCACAACTGGGGTTTCCAAACCACACCCCAAACACACCTCGACAACCGCAGCATCTACACACCTCGGGGCAAAGGCTTGGGCGGCTCATCTTCAATCAACGGGCTCGTCTTTGTTCGTGGCCACGCCAACGATTACGATCGTTGGGAGACTGAAGGCGCTACGGGTTGGAACTTTCAAAACGTCTTGCCTTACTTTAAGAAGCTAGAAAACTGGCACGGTCCCGCCAGTGACCATCGGGGCACGTCCGGACCCGTTCACGTCACCACACGACCAGCCGACAACCCATTAGATCGAGCATTTCTCGCCGCCGGACCACAGGCTGGTTACGCCACGACAGACGATATCAACGGGCGGACCCAGGAAGGGTTCGGCTACTTCGACACCAATATTCATAACGGCGAACGGCAACGTGCGTCCGCGGCCTACCTCCACCCAGTGACGCCAAGAACAAATTTGAGCGTCAAAACAAACGCAGCGGTCACTCGCGTGCTATTCGAAGGCGAACGCGCCGTGGGAGTGGAATTTGTCAGCGGCGGCAGAACCTATGAGCTCCGCGCAAATCGGGAAGTCATACTGTGCGCAGGCGCCATTAAAACGCCGCAACTTCTCATGCTCTCGGGTGTTGGTGATCCGAAACATTTGGCAGAACACAACATCCCGGTGATTCATGATCTACCTGGCGTAGGCCAAAACTTGCAAGATCATTTAGAGATTCATCTCCACTACAAAGCACCCGCTACAGCCGCGCTTAACCGTGAGATGCTACCCCACCGTCTCGCGAAAAATCTCACTCAGTGGTTCATGAGTCGGACAGGACCGGCCACTTCTAATGGCTGCACCGTAGGGGCATTTCTTAAGACGGACGACAAGGCCACTCACCCAGACGCCCAGATACACTTCTTCCCCGTCTATCTACAGGGCTGGATTCCAAAACCGCGACCCCATGGCTTTCGCTTAGGCATCGGCACCTTGCGCGCAACAAGTGTTGGCACGATCAAACTCAACGACGGCAATCCCGCATCTTCGCCAAAAATCGACCCTAACTATCTCGCCACAGAGCAAGATCGGACTGACTTGCGTCGTTGCGTCGAAATGGCGAGAGAGATTGTTGCGCAAGCAGCCTTTGATGGGGTGCGTTTCGAAGAGCTCGATCCCGGGCAAAGCGTGCAAACATCGCAAGACATCGACGCATATATTCGGAAGGAAGCGGGGACCGCTTATCACGTGTCTTCACGTGCAGGATGGGTACAGATGATCTTGCTGTTACGGACTCGGATACCCGAGTGCGTGGCATGATTGGACTGCGCATTGTCGACGCATCAATAATGCCGAGCATAACGAGTGGGAATTTGAACGCCCCGGTGATGATGATGGCAGAGCGTGCGGCAGATTTGATTAAGTCTGCTGGATAGTCTCGCTACTGCGTTCCCTACCATTCTCCGCTGACTCGGTCAGATTGCTTATAGTGTCCATACGCAACTAACTTCTCTAATCCAAATACCAGCGGCGACATGTCTCGAGTTACAATCTCTGATCTGCTATCGACGACTTGCGTTCGGTATTCACAGAATTCGAATAGTGGGGGTCCTCGATCAAAATGATTTCAAAAATAGAGGGGCTACTAGGAACAACTTCCCTGCACTACCGGAGTTGGGCATCTCTGGCGACACTTGTCTCACTCTTACTGGCAGGGTGTGAACAAACACCAAAAACCCTTTGCGACCGAGTCACGTCAGGTGACGAGCAACAAAAACTCGCACTCCTGGTAGGGATCAGCCAATACAAACTGCCCGGTATCAACCTAAGAGGTCCTACCCGCGATGTCGCCCGTCTGAAGAACTTGCTAATCAATAAGTACGACTTTGCAGAGTCAAATATTTGTGTCCTGACCGATGAACGAGCAACGGCAGCAAACCTTATCACTGCGTTCAATGAACACCTAATCGGAAATGCTGACAAAGATGACCTCGCCATCTTCTACTTCGCCGGTCACGGATCACAAACTAAAGATGACGGAGAAGATGAGAGTGATGGCTGGGATGAAACTATCGTCATGCACGACTCACGGGTCGATACGTCCGATTTTCGCGACGACAACCTACGAAATTTAGTCGAAGGGCTCCACTCGAAAACGGAAAATATTTCCATAATCATGGATAGCTGTCATTCAGGAACTGGCGCTCGTACCTCCGACTCGAGCGTTCGGAGCCTGCCTCCAGAGGGCATGACCAACTGGAGGTCTGCTCGCGGCACAACAGATCCATCAGAACTCCTTTTACCTGGTATCACGGAGCTTTCCGCAGCTATTGATGGCACAGAAGCAAAGGAGGACGAAGACACGGGAGTATTTACGGATTCCCTAATCAAAACTCTCGCATTTGAACGACAACCTCAATCATACGCAGCACTTTTTCGAGCGATGTATCCACTAGTCGCAACCAGAAGCAACCAAATTCCAGGACTTTCGGGTGAAAGTTCCAGGCTAGTCTTTGACCATCGTAAATCGACCCGTCCGCTGACTTGGGAAGTCTTCGATGTCACTGAGAATGCAGTGCAAGTGGGTGGGCCACCACTACCCGGGTTGGGGGTTGGCGCTGAGCTCGTTTTGTTTGAAGAAGCAGACCAAAACACACCGGTGGGCGTCATGATTCTTGATACCTTCGATGGGTTGTCTGGCTTTGGTCGGTTGCACAAAGGTCACGCCAAACTTGGAAATCTCGCGAGCCTATCTACCCCAAGCCCTTCTGCGAACAAGTTATCATTCAAAATATCTCTTCGTGCTCACGATCGGGAACCAACACTCAAAGAAACCTTGAGTCAATCCGACCCCAGCCTCGTCTACCAGGAAGATGCTCTTTTTGAGATCGACACAGAACATGACAACTGGCAAATTCTTGACAGCGCAGGCGAACATCGAGCGAGTGTCTCTAGTCACACTCAGCTTCCAGCTACAATGCAAAAATTCCATCGGCAATACAGCCTCTTGCAAGTTATTAACGCAAACTCGTCCGGCTCCGACAGGGAATTCACGATCTCCCTAAAAGAACATATCGATGAAAATTGTTCGCCGCAAATTTCGTCACCTGATCTTGGCCCATTGCAACAGCTCACTGAAAACTCCTGTTGGGACGTAATCGCAACTTCGAAAGTGTCCCATGTGTTAACTGTTGGTGGCTTAATCCTCTCATCGAATGGGGAAATATATCCTATGAGGGAAACTGCCCTAAGGCCGATGCAAGAAAGTCGGCTTATCCGATTTCAAGCAGCAGCTCCGTTCGAAATAGCAGATCACGTTGTGGCTATCGGTACCGCAGGACCACTCAATATAGACTGGCCAGCATTCGCAGACCCTAAAAGATCGATTAGCGGTCTTGGGATCACGTTAAACGAGAGTTTCGAGATGGCACGAAGCGGCATAGACGCAAGGTGGACTCACTCGACGTTAAGCGTAACGATTCAACCGCGTTAGACTTCACCCTGAATAATGTCGATTGGGCTCTGGTTTCTTTCCGTATCTTCGGGCAATAGGGATCGAGAAGCCTGCCCATCAAACCAAACCTCAATCTCCTTTTCTCTTCGTACGATAAGGCCAGGCAGCTCTACTCTATTCGCGAACCGCCAACGACGAAGTTCCGAGGGTACAACGACTAGATTTTCGGTATTAATTTCTCGCAACAATGTTGAATTCTTGAAGTTACCGCTTCCCACATTGAACACAAAGTCACATAGCGCGCTATATTGAGCGATATCCAAATCTACGGTTACCAAAGCAGTAACCGCTATCTCTGCTTGCCGCATGTCCGCCCGTAGTAATTCCTCTCCCTGCTCCTCAGCAATCCCGGGTTGGTAAGGATCCCCAGACGTGCACGGAGATTTGTGCAGGAGGTGCCCGTAGCCGATCGTACAATAGCCAGCAGGGTCATTGTAAAGTTGAGGCTCCCAACCCTCTGATACTTTGGTGACACCCAATCCGGTGCTACTAATCTGGCGAATCTCGACTCCCTCTGGCGGAAGGATTCGGGTCGCATCTTCTGTAAGGATCCCAGGAGCGCCTTTGTTATGTAACGTGGGGTACTCTTGCGAACAGCCCACGCACAAGCCAAGTAGGACAATCGTTACAAGGTCATTCCGTCGCAATTTCATCTTTTCTTGTCCAACTCTGTCGAGACAGCAAAGCCGCCTCTTGAAGATCCGCAACCTGCTGTCTGGATCGAACCAGCCTCTTCCAAACTCTCGACTCATTACAACTCGTATAGGAGACCATCGCATCTGTAGGGAGGAATTCCCCGACCGAGGCTCTTTGTTGAGCAGGAACACAGAGATCAAAGAGCAGCACTCTCCGTTCAGGTTCTGGTAGGACCTCCAGAATCTCATTCAAACTTGCGCCAGTTATACGCATTCTGTGCGGGACGCTGTCATGAGCAGCTAAATAGAGATCGCTCTTGCCTGTAACTACATGTCCAGTGAAATACACGAGGCCAACGCCCTCTTTGTTGTAGTAGCTTCGAGAGCCTATCTCGTACAGCGCTTCACGAATTTGATCAACGGTGGCCTCTTCGTCTCGTAACATAAACAATTCACCTACGGGCACTGCATTCTTGCGACTCACTCGAGACAGCATGAATCCCTCGTCAAGATCGAAATAGTCGAACGTACGGTAACGCGCAATCGCAATACCCAACGCATACACGCTCCGCTCAACCGCCCGTGTCACAGTTAGCTTTTTCACCGATCTTTGATTTTCACAATCGGTGACCAGGACTGTAAGTTGATTTGCTCCTTCTTCTAGCGGCACTTCAACAAGCTCGTCAGTGAAGACGACGTCCACATCTCCATGGCATAAGCTTTTTTGGATGTCGTGATTGAACCCCAAGGTTTTGTTGGAAACTCGTATCATTCCAAGGCCGCTTAGATCGTCTGCCATAAACCGCAATGGATAGACACTCGCCGTAGTTTCTATCGTTCCCGTATCCATGGGGTCTAGCGGTGCCCTTTCTTCTCCTGATTTCGCTTCTATTGCTGCCGCAAAAGAAATTGTTGGCTTCTCAGAAACCTTGCGTGAACCAAAAAAATTGCTCGACTTGAGCTCCCGCTCAACGACGTTGAGATCTGTTTACAATGCAAATGACAATCTCGTGGAGTCTGCATCAAGTCGTCCGTTGCCAGAGATGTAGCGACGTGAGATTACTAGCCTTTTTTCTGGGTCTTCTGAATCGAAGAGGGAGAGGCGCAAACCCAGACTAGCATCACTGAAATCCGAACCAAGTGAACGCTCGTAGACTGAGACGACCACAACCGCAGAAATGTCCGGAGATTTGTCAAAAAGCGCCTCTACCTGTCCGCGATCCACCGGGTAGGTAAGTGGTAGGGAAAGTTGCTTTGGCGTTGATATTTCTCTCAGCCTCAGCGATAGCTTCAAACTATCCGCCGCTAAGCGCTGGAGTTTACGCGCCTCACTCCGACTGAAATTAGCCGCATCGCTGACAACAACCGGTAGTACATGGATTTGCTCTTCGCGATATTCCTTGAGATCAATATTGTCCGCGACCAACCACAAGGGTCCGCTTTTGGACAAACACCCCTGAGTGAGCAAAACCATACTCACTAGCAAAATATTGGACACAAACCGTTTCATCTCGGTGCTACCGCCGGAAGATGCATATCCCTTATCGCACTGCCTCCTCGAGTCGTCGGCTTCTGAAACTTTGGTCCAGAAAACTCGTCTTTAAAGAATTGCTCAAGCTCGTGGTATGCCTTCCCTTTGTCGTGCATCTCTTTCAAAAAGTGAGTAAAGACGCCACTTTTATGCTCAGGGTGCTCGTAGCTCGGTTCGCCATCCGTGGAAGAAGCAACCCACAGCAAATTGCTCGGTGTATCTGGCGGTGGCTTGTTGGGTATCTGGCTGTAATTAGTGCGACCTTTGAACAGAGATTTTGAACGCGCTTGTTCCGGTACTGGGGCCGCTTGTGGCTCATCTGAAGCCGCAGAAATTCCGCTGGCAGCGTTAACCAATCTTCTATCGCCGCTAAAACATGCATCCGTTAACAACACTCGGCGGTCGGCTAAAGTCAGTTCCTTCAAATCTTCGATTACATCCGTCCTTGAATAGAGCTCCGTGCCCTTATTGTTGTCAGCGCCATAAGGAACGAAGTAGCTTTCGATTGCGTGTCCTCGCTTAATCTTGGTTCCGTGACCCGAGAAATAGAATATTAAGGTGCCATATTTCGATAAGCGTTCGCCTAGGTTGGTGAGCGTTTCGCGGATATTTGTGAGCGTTGCGCCACCATCCAAAAGCACCCGGACGTGTCTGTCTTTATCCTCAAACGAATTCAACATTAGATCTTCGAACCAAAGCGCATCACTAACCGCATATTCCAGTTGATCAGCTTCCGCAGGATAGTCGTCTATCCCAACCACCAGCGCGACGACTCTAGAATCTCCGACAAATACATTTGTTCTCACACGAGCAACACACTCTCCCGCTAATCGAGTCTCAATCTGTAGTAATCGCGAACCCTGGGTCATTTCGAGACTCGCCTCAGACCTCCTCGGTCCGATCAGCGCATCGTAGATCATATCTTGGCTGCTGGAGATATCCTCGATGTGGAATTCCTCTCCAGGTACATCGGAACTTAGCACTACTTCCTCATATTCATGCTCTTTGATGTTAAATTGGATCGACAAGGTATCAAACAGCAAGGGCTCATTGTGCCCACGCAACTCATTAGTTAAAAAACGAATTCGATCGTCTGGATTAGTACAGTTAGCATTAGCAAACGAGGACAGCAAGAAAGCAAAGAGCCCTACGGATCGAATAAAAATCATAACTCATCAACCTCCCGCACCTTGTCAATCCACTCGCGATAGCTAACAACGTCCGTATACACGCCGGGGAACTGTTCGAATGCGCAGCCGTAACCAAAACTCACAATGCCAACCAGATTGAGTTGGCCATACCTATTCTGCTGAAAAGCACCACTACCGCTATCCCCTTGGCACGCATCCTTACCTGGTTTACTTGCGCAGAACATCCGTTCATCAAAGTTTTCGTATTGTGCATGACAATACGTATTCGCATGGATCTCAAGATCGACTGACTGTAGATCTTCAACCATCGAGCCTCCGTAGTGCGTTGCTCCCCAACCGACCGAAGTTACAAAATCACCAGCCCGTAGCGGTTCCTCCCAAGTGTGTGGGGTGTCGTACCCGCTCACGGGATCTTTGAGCCGTACCAAAGCGATATCCGCTTCGAAGTGACCTTGATTGTCGAAACCAATATGGCGCCAGACACGTAACGGAGAATTTTTTTCTCCCTGCCTTTCATTTGACGCTGGGTTCAAGTTCGTCCGCCCAATAAGAATCGTTGACTCGCTTGTTATCGCGCAATGGGCTGCTGTTAGAACCCAATAGGGATCCAGCAAGGTACCCCCACAGAAGTTCTCGTACCGCTCTCCCTGTAAAGTTGAAAACGAAACGGACCATTCCATTTGCCCATCTTCTACCTTGGAACCGCCGACTATTTTCGGACTACCGTACTCGGCTCTTATTTGCGGGTCGTCTTCGACGATCGCAGTCCATAGTGGTTTTGTGCGAAGTGTGCCTATGTTTTGATAAGCGATCGGTTTACCAGAGGCATCATATAGCAGCACCGTACTCGCATTCGATTGTTCGGAGACGGGGTCTAGATCATCAATCGGAGCTATTCCACGAGCAACGGGTCGACCCTCGTGCAAGCGAGGCGAACTACGGAAAGTAACAGATGTATCGGGACAAAGTTGAAGTGCAGTTTCTAACTCCGGCCCCAAGTTGCTCGCGTTGGCAGCAGAGAAATCAGAGTGCTGCGAGAGCCAGCGACCAATCAGAAAACGCGCACCATCATCTTGTGCCCATTCAATCAGGTTGCTCACTAACGGTTCGAGTTCGCGTGCGAGCGCATGCCCCGGGATACCCTTAAGCGAAAAGGAGCTTTCATCACTAAAACCTAATGGTTCGTCAATATCGAATTGGGCTCTATCGGCCGCAACTAAGCCCGTCGCCTGACTTGCTTCCAACCCGACTAGCTCGCTCGCCTTTGCAAATATGGGTATCGTGATGCGAAGTGGTTTTTCGGTTCTACAGGTATAAAACTCAAGACTACCCTCTACGCTGCGATCGCCACTTCGAAGCTCATCCATGAGCGTCGCAACATCAGCATACACACCCTGCAATAGGCAGCAGGAACAGAGGATTGAAGCGAGGATGCGAAATTTCATTCGTTCAGGCTCTTTCTCAACGTTTCTGATAGATCAGCATTCCTAAGAGTTTGTGCTGCAAACTCAAGGTGCCCATGCTCATTTCCCGCTCGTGCGAGCCTATTGAGCGCCCTTCGTACCACTTCATTCGTACTGTAGTGATAGAGGACTTCCGTTTCGAATCGAGCAGAATTCTCTGCCTGCTTGAAGAGCGATTCGTAGTCTTCGATGATATGATCAATTTCAGTACCTTCATCGTACAGCGTTCGAAAAAGAGGTAGCCGGTCTTCGTCGGAAAGACCGGAACGAGACTCAAATGACCCCAACGGTGCCTCAAGAAGACGTTTAGCGTCGATAATTCCTGAGCCATACCAATCTGCTCGCCATTCTTTGTCAGCACAAATCACGCCTTCAGGTCTATTTGTATCTTCGGCGGTCGGTCGCCAAGTTGCTGAATTTGCAGCCGCTCGGAATGCCCTAACCACATGACCTTGTTTGACTAACTGGCGGAATGCAGGAGAGTTTCGGTGTTTCGCAACCCAAAGCGCAGCAACACCAGTCGTAGTCGCAGTTGCGAAGGTGGTTCCTGTACCCATACCGATTGTAAACCCGTTCTCTTCATCAGCGCTTCCCCGCCAAACTGATTGTCCCGGCGCACTGAAATCGATTCGCGAGCCGAAAGAGCTGCCAGACCACGGCTCACATTGAATGTTGATGGCAGCAACGCCTATCGTCGAGTTGAATCGAGCTGGCCAAACTGTGAGGCCGACATAGTTACCAGCGGCTGCAATCGTTAGGTAACCGTTCTTTTCTGCCTTCTTAACAGCTCGCCATAGTGTCCACGACGGTGGGCCACCCATGGCGATCGAGATAATCCGCGGGTTCCCTCTCACACGATTCTCGGCAACACGATAAATGGCCTCTGCGAGCTTCTTCTGGTTTAGAACCACCACAGAGGTGTGAACACGAATAGGAATCAATGACGCCCCAAGCCCCACACCCGTAACACAAGGCTCATGTACGTTGGGTTTCTGACACTCGCGAGGACTGACTATTGCAGTCCCGCTAGCTGTGCCGTGACCGGGGTTAGGAATAAAGCCGCCATCATCTAGCCGGTCTGAAGGATCTTCATCTCTTTCCACCAGGTTATACCCAAATTCGGGTAACACGGTTCTTGGGCCAGAACCTTCCTGAACGAGCTCCGGATGCTCCGTGTAGCCTGTATCTAGGTGCGCAATGTGAACCCCTCTGGCTTCCTCACCGTGAACTGCAGAGTTTGTCTCTTGCAGTAGCTCCCACGCACGCATTGCATTGACATATTCCAAACTCCATCTCTTGTTTGCTTCAGCGGCGGGATCGTTTTCGATCTCACCACCACTTCGCGTTTGAGCCACATGATGCTGTTCGCTATCTATCGCAACCTCAAAGAGCGGTTCTACTTTGTCGAGGCCTAGCTCCGATTGAATGTCATATGCCTCATCGAATGCCTCACCGATCGACACAGCTCCGGGTGCGGTACGCGCCAAATCTGTGTCCAGAAACGTAACGCCATCTTCGTACGAGATGGTATTACCACGCCAACAGGTCCGACCAGATTCAGAGCAAACTTGCGAACGACCGAGACTACGTTGAGGTGTCCCTATTGCTCCAAAGCCAACCAACCGTACTTGGTCCTGCGTCACGGTGAAGCGTTTCACGAGCGTTCCCCACTCCCCACGACCAAAGTCCTCTTCACGAGGCTCCAAATTCAGGATCGACTTAGCACGAAATTTTCGGGTGGACACAAACACTTTGATATAGTCTGTCTCAGAGAAGTTATCATCGCCAACAAATGTCATCAGTTGCTCGGATATTGATTCACCAAAGCCAAGTCTTTTGTTAACTCGCTTGTCCTCTACGATGTTCGACTTGCTGAGAAGAAACGATCTTACCCATATATCTTCCGTGTGATTGTTTGTTATCGTATATCGCAGAAACTTACCAGAAGGCACTTTCTCCCTAAGGACCTCGCCTTTCTCATCATCGACGATCACGCGCAAGCTAGCGAGTCCTGACGGCGTTGCGTTGTCCGCATTACTAAATCCGATAGTCTTCAGCCACATGACCCGCTTAAAAACGGCTTGTGGAAGTTCATCTAATGAATAGCGGGAACTGAGGATCGAGCCATCGCTCGCACTCAACCAAAACCCAGCATCGCTACTTCCATGCAACAAGACCTGAGCACCACGCGCTTGATCGATTTGCAAAACATCTGGATGCTCCTGAATGACCTGGCGCAATTTCCGCAACTGACCATCGTCTTCAAAACCGCTTGGATCTACCCAAACTGAGATACTCTCGTCTACGCGGGTATCTTCTAGTACCGCAACGGCACTACCACCTATCGAGCCTCGAACAAGAAAGGCCTTAGAAAACAAAGCCTCTGACTGCTCAACTTTGAGTTGGGCGATCGGATCAGTACGTGCGGCGTCTCCTAAACTTTGATAAACGTCGAGGATATGATCCTGTTGAATTCCAACGGATGTGCCACCCCGAATGTCGAACATTCCCTCGTTGGCACTGTCTGGGGAAACTGAAATGTAAAAGTCGGAGGCAACGTCATAGTCAAAAAAGACTGCGGGGCGTCTGCCGACGCCAGCGACTTCAAAAACGGGTGATTGATCAGGAAAACGTTCAGCGACTCCCGGCACAACCAAAGACTCAATTTCGGCGATAGATCTCGCACCCTTGAGATCCAATAGCGTCCGAACAAGAGTATAGGTAAATGCACCGTGTTCAGTGCCGCCGGAGTAGGTTTCATAGGCTAACCCACCTACTTGCGAAGCTGTGTAGATGGGATATGCCGCTCTTTCCTCCCAGGGATTTGCTTGTACGTGACGATAACTCTGCTGCATCGAGTACTTTCGTTGGTATTTGTAATTCGCCTGGATCTCCAAGCATTTCGGATTGGCACTACCGCCTGCGGGAACTGGGCTAAAACAGGTGTCGACGATAACCGTGAGTTTGTTTGAGCTCTCCCAAATTTGGCGAAAGATTTCGTCCAAATCATCATCCGACACAACTTCTTTACGATCGTTCGCTAACCAAACTTCGTCCAGCGCATCAGCTTCGTCTCCATTTTCATCCGGTATTTGCGACCCGTAACCCGAGTAATAGACTACGGTGATATCACCCTGCTCAACAACTTCTGCTAGCTTTGCAATTCCAGCGAGGATATTTGCCCGGGTCGCGTTAGCCCCTTTAATTTTAACGATGTCCCGAAAATCATGACGACCAGAGAGAAACGTAGCCATCAGGTCAACATCGTTAGACGTGCTGTAAAGTCGGGGTAGACCTTCAACAGGAGTGTCGCCTGCACCAATTAATACAGCCCGTTTCTTACCAACGGGATCTATTCCCCAAGCCGATAAAGAGTAAGACACCAAGATCAAACTTGCCGCAAAGATCTTTATCAATCGTCGACTCTTAAACTTCATTCAAGCGCTCTCCTCGCACTCGGAAAAATCTGACTCTCGACTACACCTAAACAAATTCTATCTTTGTTTACTTACTTGTTGTGTCACTTAGTTGACACACTAACGCACGTTGTTCGATGTTACTATCACCACATCAACTAGTAGGGACCTGGCGGCCGATCATGATTCTCAAAGTCGCATCTAGCTGGAAATTACGACACCGTTCGACCTTAGCTCTCTACTTTTTGTCCGCACTATCGCTATGCTCTAGCGCATTCGCTTCTTTCGACGTAGCCTGCGTCCAAGGATGCATACAGCGACCCGACCTGAATAGAAGTCTCAACCTATTGTTTTTGGGAGAACACACACAAGAGGTTCAAATTCGTTGGGAGACAGAGTCTCCACCTCCAGATCAAAGTACGATCTTTCTATACGAAGGCAATCCCGAGCAAACCGATAGTCTTGCAAAAAGAACTAGAGTTGAGCTATCACCAAACGGGGAGACCTTCAGCTTCCACAGAAATATCTCAAAGGAACAGTTAGGTCGCGGAACATATATCGCCGTCCTCGTCGACGAGGGTGAAGAAGAGCGAATTCTCGATTGGCGTACTTTTCGAATACAGTACGCCAACAATGCCTCCGAGGAACCAACTACAATTGGTGCGAATTCAGTCGCTGTCATCCCCCAATACCTTCAGGTCCAGTCTGGACATGGCAATCTACCGAAGCATGTGGGTGGAGACGAGCATGCATGGTGGACCCTACCCGGTGGCGCCGTCACAAACCTGGATCTAGATGGTGAGCACACAGGAGTACCCGGACTTAGCATTGCAGTGTCCAGTACTTGGAAGATCGATGACGATTGGCAATCCAGACTGACCGATCTTCTGCCAACTATTTCAGGTCACTTCGTCGACTTTGGCGATCTAAAGATTTATCAAACGCCAGATAGAACGCTTAACCTACCCGATACGGAAGTGATTATCGGTCACTACTACGGGGCGATCACTTTTTTCACAAATGCAAGCCACGCGAAAATCGGTGCCAGCGATATTGGTCGCTCAGGTAACCGTAAGTACCTGGCGCACGAAACATCAGCCGAAATTCGCCAACCCCAGCATCCCAGGCTGTGGTCCTCCTATAGTCGTAGGGAATACTCGGCCGATAGCCGACTACTTAAATTATTGCAAGACCAATACGACGAGGCCGGAAACGTACCCGGCTTGAGCCATCTCAATAGCAGCACAGGAGATGGGGGTAGTGTTATCTACCGAGCTGGGTTCGACATCAACATTCGACCTTGGCTTGCAAACGGAAGCCAAGATTTTGTTGCTGGGTTAGTTGGTATTGACGTTGTTGGAGTTCGCACTGGTTTCGGTGACATCCGTATTCGTGACGATGGTCAAGGAAAAGGGCTATGCCAAATCGTGAGTTGCGATTCTTCAACTAGGCTTGGTCTGAACGAAGACCCGCGTGGCTACCGACTAGAATCACCGACCGCAATAGCTACAACTCAATCTGGCGCACTAACTCTACTGGGCGAGATTCCATCTGCTAGTAGAGATCCACTCCAGACAGATTTGCCAGACTTACCCACGTCGGCGACATTCGCTCTGGCGGCGCAGCTACGAGCTGGGGCACTTCTCGAAAAAGGCGGCTTTGTGCTAAATCGAAAAATCGTGGAACTAATACCGATCAATAGCTATGCACAATTCGTTGTGAAATACACTGTTGCGATGATCCCCGAAGCTCGGCAAGCGGTTGTGGTTTCGACGGAGCAGAATCTTCCTAGCCCTGATCAGTTCGACACAAGCGCAATCGTCACTCCCGGCAAATCAATATGGGGGGCCATCCAGCGGTTGTTTGGAACGCCACTCTTACTCTTGATTGGCGGTGTTCTTGTTTTCGGTTTGGCGCTTCTCTTTCCTGGTGTACGCAGCGTTGTAAACGCCTTGTTACAACTTGTCGCGACCGCTCTAAATTGGCTAAACCGTTTACTGAAACCTGGTCAGAAAGGGCCGCCGCCGCCAACTCAGCCCGACTAGAGCCGATATTAGGTCGTGCTCGCCCGTATCCAAGGTCACGAACTAAAAGACATCGCTCACCTCTTCTATCTTTTTGACATGCCTTAGCCAAAGGCCACCGCCTCCAGCTTTCGTCGGCTGGTACGATCGATGACCCAGTAACATCTGCACTCGGTCAGATTGTCCGGCGAGGTCCTCATCAGAATAGTCAATGGGACTGGATTCTTCTGGCGTTAGCCAACCCGCAACAAAACTCAAGTGCATCGCGTTACGCCATTGATCAGCGGTCCGGTTAGCACCTCCACCGTGGATTAACTTACCAGCGTAGATTAACGCATCACCCGGCTGCATCTCTGCTGGGAAGGATTCATCAGGTTTGGCTACACGTGATCGATCAGACCATCGGTGGCTTCCGGGGACCACGCGCGTTGCGCCAAGTTCTTCGGTCATTTCATCCAACGCGATCATGGCGCTCAACGTCACCTCAGGACCGTTGGGCCAATCGATAGCGGAGATGGAGGGCCAGTTTTCACAGTCCCTGTGTAACATCTGTGCCTGCGAATTGGGCCCAATCAACATAGCTTGACCGGTATTCACCCAATACGAACCACAGTTAGGCAAGAGCACGGCGTCCGCAAGTGCGGCGTAGGTAGGATTGTCGAGCAGCTCGAAATACGCGGGGGAAACCCTGCCCAATGTCGAGAAGCGTATCGTGTTCGCACCGACGAAATATTTGCCAACCTCGCCCAAACCCTGGTCCGCTGCACCAGCCGCAAAGCTTTGTGCGTGATCCAAAATCGCTTCTCGCATCGTCGCTATAACATCTTCGGGGAACATACCCTCGACAATCAAACCGCGGTCTTCTTCCAGGGTTGTCAAAATCTCTGATAACTCGTTTGTCGCGCTGACCCGTCGCAATGCCATACTCACCTCACCTAAATCCCGGTATCCTGATCATAATCTTATGGGAGGATTATTTTGAGCGTTACTTTTTCAACCGTTGGCGACGTCGGCCACATTCAACTCGACGATGGCGCTAAGAACGTCATCAACCATGACGTTCTGGACGAACTGGAAGCCTGTTGGGCAGAAGCAAAGTCAAATTGTGGTGCAGTCGTACTATCAGGGAGACCTGGTAGTTTCTGCGCCGGTTACGACATCAAGGTGATGACCGAAGGTGGCGCAAAAGCGGCAGGAGAACTCGGCAGTCGCGGTGGTCGTTTTGCCTTGGAACTCTTCGGCAGCGACCTACCGATCATTGGTGTAGCACAAGGTCATTGTTTCACCATAGGAGCAGTGTGGCTTGCCTGCTGCGACATTCGAATTGGCGAACCCGGACCTTACAAGTACGGTATGACAGAAGTCGCTCTTGGCGTCGGTTTTTCCGATTGGCCGCTGGAACCATTTCGTTCTCGGCTGAAGCCAGAACAACTCATTCCAGCCATCCTGCACTCTGAACTTTACTCGCCAGAAGGCGCAGTCGAGGCGGGGTTCATCGATCAATTGGTAGCCGAAGGGGAGGGACTCGACATCGGTCTAGAAAAGGCAGCGCAACTGGCAAAACTACCTCGCAAAGCGTATGCAGCCACCAAACAAGTTCTACGACGTAAGTCCCTAGACATCATGGCAAAAGAGCTTTAACTCGCGTGAAAATATCAGTCGTCTTCCCGAACGTCTTATATCGAGAAGGGCCCGAAGGTGTTCTCAAACTCATCAAAGCCATCGAGGCAATAGGCTACGATGAGTTGGATATGTTCGACCATGTTGTCATGGGGCATCCAACCGAGACCCGCCGTAAACCGTTCTATTCACCGACGATGCCCATCCTGGAAGCATTTATGGTGTTGTCATATGCAGCTGCAGCAACGACTAAAATAGGACTCGGTGTTGGCGTGCTTGTTTTACCCCAGCGCCAACCTACTTTGGTCGCCAAGCAGGTCAGTACACTCGACACTCTCTCCGGCGGGAGAGTCCGCCTGGGTCTCGGCATTGGATGGCAGCGTTCAGAATTTGAGGCGCTCGGGGAGGACTACGACACCCGTGGCCGCCGAATGGATGAGGCCATCGATCTTATGCGAGCCTATTGGCAGGATGAGCATGTCAATTTCGACGGTACCTACTATCAAGCGAACGACATGGCGATGGAACCCAAACCACCACAAGGGGCAAGCATCCCAATATGGATCGGCGGGACTTGGCCTAAGTCATTGAAGCGTGTCGTGACTCACGGGGATGGTTGGTTGGGGATGAACGCCCCGGGAGATCCACCTTTGGCAGAAAAACTGGCATCTTTGTACCAGTTCGCGGAAGAACTCGGTCGTGATCCAGCCACAATTCGCCTGCAGATGGGATTGTCGCCTGACGCACTCGATCGAGAGAAGCGCACACGCTTCTATGCCGAACCCCAACTGTTACTAGACAGAGCGCTACAACTCAAAGAGATGGGCTTTGAACAAACCTCAATCGATTGTGTGCCGATTTTCCAGCAAGGCTACCGGACGAGCGACGCCATGATTGAGTACCTGGCTCAGATCCATGAGACGCTCGCGCCTGCGCTCGCGGACTAAATCCCACCCATACACAGATATTTAATTTCCAAATATTCGTCTACGCCGTATTTAGAACCTTCCCGGCCGTTACCTGATTCTTTCATCCCACCAAACGGTGCCATCTCGTTTGAGATCACGCCTTCATTGATGCCAACGATGCCGTACTCGAGCCCTTCTGCGACACGCCAGATTCGGCCTATATCGCGCGCGTAGAAATAGGAGGCCAGACCAAACTCTGTCTTGTTGGCGAGTTCAATGGCTTCACCCTCAGTTTCAAATTTGATCAGTGGCGCGACGGGACCAAAAATTTCCTCGTTGAACACGCGCATTTCGTCAGTGACTTCTGTAAGCACAGTCGGTGCAACAAAACGATCGCCTAACGCAAGTCGCCCACCGCCTGTAATTACCTTTGCCCCGCTAGCTGTGGCCTCATCAATCATTCCGATGACGTCGTTCGCTGCCGTATCGTCGATTAGTGGACCGATCTCGACACCAGGTTCCATGCCATTACCGACTTTAAGTTGCGCAACCTTTTCAGCAAGGCGTTCGGCAAACGTCGCATACACACCAGCTTGGATGAGCATTCGATTTGCGCACACACAGGTTTGCCCAGCATTGCGATACTTAGACGCGATCGCCCCATCCACGGCTGAGTCAATATCAGCATCATCAAAGACGATGAATGGTGCATTGCCACCGAGCTCCATCGACGTTCGTTTGACGGTCGCTGCACATTCTTGAATCAGCGTTTTACCAACTTCAGTGCTACCCGTGAACGTAAGCTTGCGGACGATAGGATTGCTTGTAATTTCAGCACCTATCTCTGCCGTATTGCCTGCTAGGATATTAATGACTCCCGGAGGTATCCCCGCTCGCTCAGCTAGTTCGCCAATCGCTAGTGCGGACAGCGGCGTTGCATTGGCCGGCTTACACACCACCGTACAACCAGTTGCTAATGCCGGTCCAATCTTGCGAGTCAGCATCGCGTTGGGAAAATTCCAAGGCGTTATGCAACCGACAACACCCACCGGTTCTTTAACGACGACGACCCTACGATCACCCGTAGGACCTGGAATGGTGTCCCCATACACCCGCTTCGCTTCTTCGGCAAACCATTCAAGAAATGCAGCGCCATACGCGATCTCACCCCTGGCTTCCGCCAGCGGTTTTCCTTGCTCTAACGTCATGATGGTGCCCAGATCATCTTGGTGCGCCATCATCAAATCGAATAGGTTGCGGATAAGCCGACTCTTTTCTTTCGCTGGAACAGCCCGCCACCCAACTTGAGCACGTTCCGCGGCTTCTATCGCCCGTCTTGTTTCTAGTTGCGCACAATTGGCAACTTCTGCAATCACTCCCCCAGTCGCGGGGTCAGTGACGGTTCTGGTTGTGCCATCGTCGGCGTCGATCCAGGCACCGTCCACATAGGCTTGGGTCCGAAATAGTCCTGAGTCTTGCAAGTTCATTTGCACCCTCTTCTCCAACATCTAATTTAAGTGGCGAAAAACATCTAAGTCTAGCGAAGCTATCGACTGCCGCGCGACCATTTGCGACATCCAGCTGAAGGCTCGCTCGTTGTGCACATCAAGCGTTCCAGCCACAACGCCGACATAAACCCAGTTATAGAGAATTGCTAACTCATAGTCCTGCCAGGCACGTGTCTCATCATAGCCAACGACACCCGCGTTCTTCAGCCCTCGCACATAGCGTGACACTAATTCTCGCTCATGGGCCTGACGGACGCCTGTTTGGGTATTTTGTCCAAGCAAAAGCGCAACATCGACGATACCCATACCGACTAATGGACCCTGCCAATCGATGATGGCCATCGGACGATGATCAGGCGTCACGCCAAAGAAAAGATTTTCGAGACGAAAGTCCCCGTGCAGCAAAGTGATTGGCTGCACCATCATTTTTTCCTGTAGCCCACGGATCCCTGCGATAAACGCATCCCCTTGGGCCGCGATCTCTGGGTCAATGAAATCACCGAATATCTCACACATATTGGGCCACCCAATCGCTATCAATGTGGCCATGTTGTCAGCGTGATAGCTCTCGGCAATTCCAGGTACCCAATCGAGTTCCGTTACATCATTCCAAAACGTCGCGTGCAACTTGGCAAGCTCGTCCATGCATCTCGCGGTATCTTTTAGGTTGGCTCCAATAATCTGATCGCCGACGCGATAGTCCGACATGTCCTCCATAAGAATGACAAAGTTGTCACCACTCAGCTCTGTTATGTAGGGTCGCGGTGAGTAAGCGGTTGTCTTTGGGTCAAGCTCAGCAAAGTACCTTACTTCTCGCTCGTACAAGTTGTACGACATGGCGATTTCACGATTGGTTTTGTTTTGTGATGGGTACTTCACAACAAAGGAATCGGGTAAGGCGTCCACGCTACCGTCATAGCTAACACACAGGCGAGAAACCTCACTCATCATGCCCACACCGTCACCGACCTGTTCGCGTGTCACGCTTACAACCGAACTGTTGCTAGCAAGATAACCTTCGCGGCGAAGAACTTCTGTTAGCCATTCAGGAGAAATACCATCCGGCATACTTGGCAAGGTCATGCTCGATACACCTCTATATCATCTTGTCGATAACGGCATCACCACCCGAAAGTTGTACGCTCCCCATCGACATCGCGCCCTTATCGGCGTTCAAAAACGCGTGGTTGGTCGCCGTGTGAATGTCTCTAAAATACCGCTGCAAAGGATTGTCCAAACGCATCGCTGAACCTCCACCTGCCTTCATGAGGTCGGTCACAGATGCGGCGTTGTCATGAGCGACGCGTTGCACTCGCCATTTCAGTTCTGCACGAAGTTCAATCGAGAGTGTGCCAGTGTCTGCGAGTTCCGCATCCATCTGACCAAACGCATCTACAATGGCACGTCGATTCAGCTCGATCCGATGTTTGGCGTTAGCAAGACGTTGGAGAACAAAAGGATCTTCGCTGACCTTGGAGCCATCATAGGCATGAAGCTTCTTGCGCATAATGTCCTCGGCGACCTCTAAAGCACCTTCAGCTATGCCTTGGGTGACAGAGGTGAGGCAGTATCCGAAGACAACCCCGAACGGGTAGCGATAACAGGGGGCAGTAAAGTGCGCGCGACCTGGGTCTTGCATTAAAAAGGACAGAAGCGAATTGTGAATTCGGTGTTCCGGAACGAAGGCGCCATCCACAACGATATCCTTGCTGCCGGTACCTTTGAGACCGGCGACAAACCACGTGTCGTCGATCTCGTAATCAGATCTAGGGATCAATACGGACAGAGGCGGTAAGTCTTGCCCCCGCACACCAACGTTCACCCAACTGCAGTGATCACAACCCGATGACCAGGGCCAGCGGCCTGTGACCTCGTAACCGCCATCAACTTTGATCGCCTGACCAAAGGGCGCGTAGGAGGAGGAAACGCGAGTACTCGAGTCTTGGGCCCACAAATCTTCGGCAATCTGTGGGTCTAGTAGTCCCATTTCCCAGTTGTGTACGCCGATAAGGCAGAGACACCAACCGCTGGAAGGACAACCCTTCGAGAGCTCCATTGCGACTTCAAAGAGTATCAGCGGTGACAGCGCGTAGCCGCCATACTCCTTTGGCTGCGATATCTTGTACAAGCCCGCGGCCTCAAAGTCAGCAATCGTCTCATCCGGGACTCGACGCAGCTCTTCACAATGTTGTGCACGACCTTTAAGCACTGGGATCAGCGCCGTCGCTTGCGCCAACATTTCGGCTCGTGTACTCATGCGTCCCTTCCCAAGCAAAGTCGTGTCTGCGTAGACTACCTCGCAATAGAAGGAGACGCACCGTTATGCAACGCTTAGCAGAAGCTAATGCTTCAATAGACACAGAAAATCCTCGCGGCGGCATTAATGTGCATTTCGACCTCGCATCTAATGAGCCGCTACAGCAGTCACCCACTTGGCAATCGGCAGGATGGTCAGTGACCTACCTTGTGTTGTCCGCACACACCGAGCTCGATCTCGTGAGCGGTGATTTCCATGCCAAAGTCATCACCGGTCATCTGGCAAATCCCAATCGTCGTTGCTTGGGCGAACCGATCGTCCCTCGATCCACCCAACTGATAGATTCAGTGATACAAGCTGGCGATTTGCCCTGCCTGTTCGCCCTCATGGAACGCACACAGGCATGTCCTGAGAATTTGACCGACATCGAACAACTCGTCTGGCGTGGCGATTGTGCCGAGGCTCTCCGCTGGCAGACCTTTGAGGCACGTTTCGCAGGGTTGGTTGACGCTTTCGATGGGCAAGATTGTTACATGGCAAATGGGTTTCATCTTTTGGACCGCGATGGCACCGAGATTGTTTATGTCAATCCGTGGTGTTGCGGCAAAGGCGTGGATTTAACGACACATAATCATGCTCAGTCCCCTCGGACAGCATCACCGGCTTTTGCGGAGATTCACTGGGTTTTTAACAACGGCACTGGCTTAGGGGGTATGTATGAGATCACCGAGCCCGGCGCCATAGCAAGGACATCGCACCCACTGCAAGCAGGCGAAGAACACGGCCCATACTTCAAATTCGATGAGAACGGTCGGCCGAGCAGACTCCCCAATGGCGCAGTTGTGTATCCCTGGCACGGCTGGCAGGGCGGTCAGGATGAACTACCTGGGCAGACCTATGACTACATCGCGGCGTTCGAGATTAACCCTGACTACATTTCACGGTAACGACTAGCCCTTTACGTCGAAGACCATCAACTACTTGTCGGTGCTAACAAATATTTCCTTTTGTACGCGACCCATGAACAGCAAGCCAATCACAGCGTTGAAGAGGATGAAGAAGTTGTGCTGGACAAGACCAAACGCAGACATCTCAGCCGGATACTCTGGAAACAAAATCACCCATAGTGAAACGGCCACTGCACGGAACGGTCCTGGAATAGAAGCGCCAAAGAAAATGACGGGCAGGATGCCGAGCATCTGCAGATAACCGAATTCAATACCGAATAGCGCCAGTGCCTCGCTATACATGAACACTGCAAGTATTAGAGCAGGCGAGCGTAAAACGATGATTATCAGGTATTGCGACAGCGTCGCTTCCTTAAATGCCTTCAGAAGCTGTCCGTCTCGGAACTTGTTATTCGGCATGATGTGGCCGCGAAAATAGAGATAGAAGAGTGCGAAGACGACAAATATCCCAAGTCCGACCCAAGGCAGCGCGCGAAAAACAGGTGGCAGAGTATCCCACTGGAGCAGCAGGCCAATGTTTGCCCAAATCGTGAGATACAAAAGCTCACAAACCATGATGAACAACATGCTAGAGCCAACTTGCCAGGCAGGTACCCCATCACGGCGGTTTAGGTAGAGTGCCATCGCGCCTTTCCCCACCTGTTCATTCAAGATAGAGATGATGTACGCGCTGGCACGTACTGGCAGTATTTCTTTGTAGGCGATCTTGGTGTTAAACCAGTTGATGATCCGCCAAACAATCATCGAATCGATCAGAAAAAACGCAATCGAATACGGAATCATCAGCGCGAGCCAGGCGAACCAATTGACCTCAGCAAACACGCTCGCCAAATACCCAAGCACGCTCATACCTTGGCCGGCTGCAGGACCCGCGATTCTTGTGTATAGAAATACGAAGCAGCCGATGGTGATCAACCAAGGTAACGCTTTTTTCCACAGCGGCGTCTTAGGTTTAGCCGCTTCCGGTACTGGCGTCTCGCTCATATTTTTTTCCTTTTCCGATCCCGGATTTAGCATCAGGTTAACAGTTGACCGGCAACACGTCATTGCGGCATGGGCAGAGATTTGGTCCAGAGACGAAGGTGTTGCTATGCCTGAATGGCTGTAAACTCGTGCTCAAAGAATGGAGAGGTATCTATATGAGTTTGGCTGGCCTTGTGACAATCTGCCTTGGCGTCTTGGTCGTCTTGTCCAGAGGGGTAATGCTCGTTGCACCCGCGATCAGTCTTGGATGGTTCCAGGCAGCCGTAAAGACTCAACAGCGAACACGAACTCTAGGAGTGGTCGCTCTGCTCTTGGCATTCGCGATGATATGGCCAAGCTTTTCCGAAGAATCAGGGCTGGCAACTGTCCTATTCATCCTCGGCATCTTCCTTCTATTCGTTATCGTTCTAGGCCTGTTCGTGTTTCCAGGGTTCATAATGGGGATCGCCAACCCCATAACACCGCATCGAACAGCAGAATCCCTCGCCCGCTGGCGCATCGTTGGTCTGTTCGGAATGATGATGGGCGTGTTCATCATCTTTATTGGCCTAGACTTTCTTTAACCGGCTACCAGTAGGCTTTGTACGCCAGATAGAGACCTATTAGACCCCAAAAGATACCCGCTAGCCTTGTCATTGTTGGTCGATTCGACATGGTCTCCCCGACTTCTTCGACGAAATTCGGCAGGATAATCCGCACGGCACCGCCCATAGTTAGTGCCCAGCCAAACAACGTGACAATCACAGGCCAGTCCAGCACCCAAATATTGTGAGAGTTAATCGTCGCGAGACCAGCGACCATGGCAAGCACACCAGATATCAAGATCAACGGGCGATCCTCCAAGAACCGTTCAGTTGTCTCTTGAAGATGCTTAGGTTTGAAAATCATGGCCATGCTCAACGCGACCAAGACGGGAGAGATGAGTTTCGCGATCCAGATGGTTGTCATAGTTTCCTTGTGTCGACTACCCGTCGTCCGCCAGCACTGCCTGCGCCATAGCTAACCTATCTTGCATTCGACCGGGCATTTTGGCCCAATAATAGGTAAAGGCACCAAGCGCTATCCCCAACGCCCAAGCTCTGCCGCGCGCCCATTGGGCATCTTCAACGTTCAATCGGCTACGCAGTATCTCCCTACTCGGCGAGTCTAAGATCTCCCACATCCCATGTAGGTCGATTGTTGGATCGCCCACGGCAAGCCCGCCAAAATCAAGCACAGCGCTAAGCCGACCATCTGTCACGAGGAGGTTTTCCGCCACAAGGTCACTGTGATACCAACGAGTAGGCCCCGGCTTATGCACGCCCGGGAGCTGCATTGCCCGATCCCAATACGTTAGTGCAGCATCAAGATCGAGTCCAAGATCCTCAATGCTGCGACATTTTTCGATGTTACGCCGAGTTACCTTGTCAAAGTCTGCCAACGCGCCGCCTCGATACCAGCGCAAGCTTGGGTCTCGAGACGCTTCCTCAGATACTTCCACACTCTGCAGAGCGAGAATCACATCTGCCAAACTGTGCGCAAGCGCGTTTCTGTCAACGTCTGTTGGACGATCTCCGGCATAGGCTTTAACCAAGTCGCCTTCAAGCCAGCGTACGATCGACCACTGCTCGCTATAGCCAAATCCAGGTTTACCTACCTCTAACACTTCAGGCACTGCAACCGGCAAACGTTGCTTAAAATGCGGCAGCCAACGCCGTTCTTTAGCGATTCCATCACCACCGCCGGGTTGTCGCGGTAGGCGCACGAGCAGGTCCTCACCCAAACGAAACAACACGTTACTCGATCCTGATGCCGGTAACCGGCTCAAGGTCAGCTCGGCGAATTGCGGGAACTGTGCCACTACTAGCTGGCCAACCAGCTCGATGTCCACCGGAATTTCATTGTCGTGCAGAACCGAATCCATCAGCCGATGATGGCGTATCTCACCCCAAGGTCAACTAACGCTTTGCCACATAGTCGGACGCTGTGAGCATTGGCGGTTCAATTTTGATACGCGTTGCAAATTGACCCTCTACAGGGGCAGGTGTAGCGTTACACCTTTACGACGATCGGGCTGGAATATGAAGCAACGGGATATCGATAACCTACGCGCGCTGATGGAGTTTGAGGCTGCTCGCACAGAACCGCCCAAGGCGTTTCCCGCGTTGCCTGACCTGCCCGCAGGACGCTACATCGATCCTCGCTTCTACGAACTTGAGAAAGAACACATTTGGCGCAAAGCCTGGCTCTTTGCCGCTCACATCGACGAACTACCAGAGCCGGGGTGCTTTCAGTTATGGGACCATACCGGGCAACCTACAGTCATCGTCCATGCACAAGATGGTTCGATTAATGCCTTTTACAATACCTGCCAACATAGGGGCGCACCTGTCGTTCTAGAGCAATCTGGACGTCGTTCCAGTCTGACCTGCAAATACCACGGATGGTCATACAACTTCCAAGGTGAACTGATTTCAGTACGCGACCTGGAGGATTTTCGTGAACTCGACTTTACCTGCAGAGCACTCAAGCCCGTACGTTGCGAACGCTTCGGCAACCTGATTTTTCTCAACTACGATGAAGACGCCCCGTCTTTGCTGGATTGGCTCGGTCCCGTGGCGGATGAGTGGCGAGAGTTTCAATTTGATCGCTGCCGCCTGCTTTCCAAAGAGGCCTTCGACCTCGAATGCAATTGGAAGATCGCGATGGAGGCGAATACCGAGGTCTATCATGTACCTAACATACACCCCAACACAGTAGCGCCATTCCTAGATGATCGTCGTAACGTTAACACTTTCTATCCCAACGGTCATGGCCGCATGGTGGCACCACAAAAGATGACCTACGAGGAACGCCCGGATGGCGGCGGCCGCACCGGGTTTCCACAGATAGACACTGTCAGCGAAATTGGCCAGACCTGCACACAATCCTATGGCGTCTTTCCAAACTGGGTTTCACCACTCAATCAGATGACGATTCCGCCACTCCTCTTTTGGCCAACTAGCATTCGCACCACTCGTTTTGAAGTTTGGACTTTGTGTTTTGAAGATGATCAAGGCAACGTGCCGGGAGATGTTCAAAACATTTGGACTTCTCCCGACGGTTCAGAGCTAAGCCAAGTCTTGCTCGAAGACACACAGTTCGGTGCTCGCATCCAGAAATCCATGGAATCTGACGGTTTTGAAGGCGTACCGTTATCCTACCAAGAGGCTCGAATCTACCATTGGAACCAATGGGCAGATCGACTCATCGGGATCGAAAACATCCCAGAAGAACTCCGCGTGGCGCAAGTTCTCAGCGATGACTGGCTGATGCCTAACGATCCGCGCCTTGACGAAATTGGCATAAACGTCTCAGCAGGCTAAGCATGATCGAACGACAAATTGATATAGAGACCCCTGACGGCATCATGCCGACTTTTGAATTTCACCCTGAGGCCGGTGGACCCTACCCGATCGTGCTCTACCTAATGGACGCTCCAAGTATTCGCCCTGCGTTGCGTGACATGGCCTCTCGGCTTGCTAGCGCCGGGTATTACGTGCTCCTACCGTTTCTATATTATCGCAAGACGCCCTATCGCGAATTCGGCACGAGCGATGAAGACATGCACCTACGTCGCGAGCTCATGCAAAGCGTCACACGCGAGGGCATGATTCCCGATGCTGAAGCCTTACTCGCTCACGCAGCCACTTCTGACAAAGCCGACAGCGACGGACCCATCGGAGCGGTCGGATTTTGTATGAGTGGGCCGTTGGTTATGGGATTGGCGCAAACGATGCCTGAAAAAGTTGCCGCTATTGCGTCGGTCCATGGCGCCTGGGTGGTAACTGATAAAGATGATTCGCCCCATACTCAGATCGATCAAATCAAAGCCGAAGTCTATTTCGCCTGGGCGGACGATGATCCCACGGCTACAGCCGAAGAGCGCGAGATCATGGACCAAGCCATGCGTAAATCAGGCATCAACTACAACATCGAGTTTATGGCTGGCGCGTTACATGGTTTTGCCCCACCAGGTGGCGAGCGCTATGACCGCACTGCTGCTGAAAGACATTGGGAACAAGTGCACGCACTCCTACAACGCAACTTAGTGGGTCGGACAATCTAAACTGTCCGTTCACTCGAAAGCACGAATACCGTAACGTCACATTTAAACGGGAGAACACTAAATGCTAGGACGCACACTTTTGCTCTGGTCCATATTCGGCACAATCGCGTTCACTTTGATCGGCACGACTAGTCTTGTTACTACAGCTAACGCAGAAGTTAACAAAGGGGTTCAAGCACCTGCATGGTCCGGCACCGATTTGGTCAATGGGGAGCGAGTGGACTTTCCATCTGTCCTCAACGGCAAACCTGCCGTTGTGCTCTTCTGGGCTACATGGTGTTCTTATTGCAAGGCCTTCATGCCTTCCGTTAAAGAAATCCAAGCTGACTACGCCGACCAGGGAGTGCAGATAATCTCGCTCAATGCCAAAGAGCGAGGGCGTGGTGATCCAAAAGCCTACGTCGCTAGTTTGAAATTCCCAATGGTCGCTGTCGCCGACGCTGATCCGATCGCGGAACTATATAACGTGAACTTCATCCCCGGACTCATGGTCGTCGACGGTAGTGGTCAACTCACCTATCGTCGCCGTTCAACCGATCTACCGGCAGGTAAGACCGTTGCGGAGCAATGGGACGGCGAAGTGCGCGCGGCACTAGACGCCATCATCGAAGGTTAACGCTGCTGCGTTAAAGTCGTTGCGCTAGCTTTTGATGTAGCTCAAGGAGCTCTGGAATTGACTCAGCCGGACGACGGCCTAAACCACATTCCGTCGCGATACCAAAATCAGCACAGAACTTCTTAGCCGCCTCTATCCGGGCTATCCCACCCGCTTCGCCATCAGACGCGTGAATCAATCCTAAATAGAGTTTCGTTGCCGTATCTAGGGTTAGTTCGCTAAGTGGCTGGAAGTAACTATCATCAGAACGATTTCTGGGTACGGGCATGTGGATCCAATCGATCGATCTGGTCAGCGCAGCACTAACAGCGTTCGCGATTGCAACCAGCTTACTCATATCGTTGGGCTCAACGAAGTGCTGATGCCCTGCATCGCCATAACAAAGGTGATAACCCAACTCGACTTTGGCGGGTATGGCCTCACCAAGTCGCACAAGACGTTCCGTTATCTGTCGACTTGGATCGGTCAGATATGTAGGAAACACGCCTTCAAGCACACCAAACTCGATAGCGGTGTCCCACTGAATTGCGAGCTCGTTGTCAGGAATCGCACCGATTAGTTCTCCTACCTCTCGCAACAGTGCCGCTTCGTAAATCTCTTCTAGCACAACCCGGTCTTTGGGCTGCACGTACAGATGGACCGGCGCTAGGGGCGTTGGTAGACACACCTGGAAACGGCTCCCTGCGGCCACAACCCCTTGGGATTTTAACTCAGTAAACTCGGCGTAGGATGCAAGAGCGGCGTCTCTATAGCCGAGATTCGTAATCTCTACCTCCGCGTCAGATCCGGCGAGACCCACAAGTCCTGTCGTCCCATAATCGTGGTCTTCTGCAGCAACCGACACTAGACCTTTGCTCGCGGCAAGTTTTGGTAACTGCCAGCCGATCCAGTTCGTCCGATCACCTGTTTCACCGTCAGGATACCGACAAATGTGTTGGTCAAGACGTTCCGCCGAACGTCTAAAGACTTCGGTCGCGCTGGCAAGTGGCACGCTACCGACAAGATGAACGTCAGAATTAGACTTAGGCAACTTCGTAAACTCGCATGCTATTGATAAACGGGTCGCGCACCGCTATGGCTTGCGCCGCACTATTCCCCTGCCCCTGCTCGAGGTCCGTCATATTCAGATTCCAGTATCCGTGCACCACGAAGGATGTTACCCATCGCATAGTTACCTTCGTGACAGGCATATTCATAAACCTTGTCGGTACTCGATTTCCAAACGAACGCACCACTCCACGGTGCTTTCCAGATCGTCGGATCAGTTACCGTAAAGTCATAGTGGAGATTGCCATCCTCCAGCCTAGAGAATTTCTCGACCAGGTGCAGGTTTTCATCACCGCCGTAGAGGCCTGTTCTTTCTTTGAAGTTAGTCGTTTCGACAACCAAGGTGTCGCCTTCCCACCAACCGATGGAATCACCCAGCCACTTGCGATTACTGTCTGGTGCGTGTTTAGAGTCAATCCGAATCACCCGCGCATCGTGCACCATCTCCAACAATATCATTACGTGATCTTCAGTTTGAATGATGCGCTTAAAGTTATTGTAGAGACCGGGCAAACTTGGGGGGCCTGCGCTAAATCCGAGAAGACAGCGTTCGGCCAACGCCAAAGTCTCTGGACCATCGAAAGGTCCGTTACCTGTTTTTGCGAGCCAGGATGCGGAGCCATCATTCTGATAAGCAAAAGAGGCAAAGTTTGCTGCCATTGCAGCTTGACCCTTTGGGGTCATCGCTGGACGCCGTCCATTTGGCGGATCGTAAACGATGGAAGTTCGAAATTGGCCATTCACTTCAGAAACAAAACTACCTGGATCTACCCAAAATGCGTTGTAGCCACCGACACCACCTGCGCCTGAGCCATTGTTACCATCACCACCTTGAACGGGCGCTTCGCGGTTGGGATCACTTTCTTGATTAGCTGCCGCAAGGCCACTCTTGGTGCGTTCAACGATCGCGGCCGCCTCTTCGGAAGACATGAACTGTTTATCACCAAATTCCTTTGGTCGATCTACCGGTGTTAACGTGCCACTATCGTAAAATCCGGATAAGTCAGGCTTTCCGCTACTCGTCCGCTTGATCTCCGCGCTGGCTGAACCTAGCAAAAAGATTCCTACCAGCGTCATCACTAAATATCTCATGGATACCCCTCTCTCTCTTTTATCCAGTCATCACCAAATCATCGTGAAACGAAGGATACCGCCTTTTACATTATAATGGCGCCACGTTAGGGGAGAATTACATGAGTCAGGTCCACGCTTTTATCCTAGGCCACGCGCAGCAGAGCTATCACGACGTCGAATCGGTTGATCATCCGCTGATTCTGATGCAGTCGATCGCGAGAAAGGCACTCACCGAGGCTGGCATACAACCTGAGCAGCTCGACACCATCGCGTGCGTTGACCCCTTCTCATGGACTTACGCAGATTTAGGTCAGACCCTGGCCAACGACCTTGGCTGTCGCGCGGAAATCCGCGACATTTGGCTTCCTGCGGGTGGCACAACGCCACAAGACCTCCTGCATCAAATCACTGCCTCAATGGCAGCTGAAGAAATGGACGTTGCACTCATCGTTGGCGCTGAAGCAATGCGTACTCGCCGTAAGGCGACCCGCGCAGGTGAACAGCTACCGTGGCCTCCAAGAGACAAAAGTGTCAGCCCAACCCGGGGGCAAAAACCTTTTTCGTCCGAATGGGAAGCCAAGCATGGCTTACGCCTACCTATCCAATCGTTCCCTATACACGAAAACGCAATTCGTCACGCGCACGGGCGAACAGCCAACGAACAGGTTCAGGTTGCCGCTTCTCTCCTTCATAAAAATGCACTGGTCGCAGCAGACAATGAACACGCGTGGTTTCAAGATGCGCCCTCTGTCGAACTCATTGGCTCCGTTACGGAAGAGAATCGCCTTATCTCTTATCCATACACGAAGCGTATGAACGCCATCATGGACGTCGATCAAGCAGCAGCAATCGTAGTGGTCTCCGAGCGCGTGATCGATCAGCTAGGCAACCGTGACAGCGCAGCAGCAATTCTCGGCGGCGCCGGGGCGGAAGAAATCTGGAATCCAATCGAGCGCCGTTCACTCTCGACTTGCAAGGCTATGGAAGTCGCGTTCAACGCCGCACTTGCCTCAGCAGGTCTAGAGGCTGCGGACATCGACGCATTTGACTTCTACAGCTGTTTCCCCAGTCCGATACAGATGGCCCTCGACGCCCTCAACATTCCTGTGCAGGACCCTCGATCCTTTTCGCTCACGGGCGGTCTCGCCTATGCAGGTGGTCCGGGTAACAACTACGTGATGCATTCACTAGCCACCGCGGTAGAAAAGTTGAAAGCAATCCCAGAGCAGACGCTCATGGTAACTGGCGTCGGTATGGCGAATACCAAACACGCGGCGACCCTCCTCACGAGCGGCGCCAACATCCCTGAAAGCACAACGGGTGAAACTGAGTATCGAGTCGCGACTGGTGAAACGCCCTTGGCGGTTGCCGAAAAATCTGCAGGTCCTGCTGCAATCACCAGCTATACCATCGAATACGATCGCAGCGGGCAACCAACGAATGTGATCTATCTCTTGGACCTAGCCGAAGGCGCTAGGGCCATAGCCAATGCCCGCGATCCAATCAAAGCTGCAACCGAACTGTTGGTTGCAGATCCAATCGGCGCGGGTGGTCAGTTGGAATGGGACGCTGAGGCAGATCGTCAATTTTTTACGCTCGGCATCTAGCCGCGCAACGCCTGACCTGCCAAGTCCGTAGCGGTCGTTACTTCGGCTGCATCCGAATACCGCCATCCATGCGGATGGTTTCACCGTTCATGTAATCATTCTCGATGAGCATCTGAGCGACTTTGGCAATTTCCGTTGCTTCACCAAGTCTCTTCGGAAACAGCACTGTTGACGCCAATGATTCACGCGCAGGCTCCGGCAAACCTTGCAACATAGGCGTGTTGATCAATCCAGGTGCAATCGTATTGACTCGAATTCCCATACTCGCAAAGTCTCGGGCAATCGGTAGCGTCATGCCGACCACACCGGCTTTCGATGCGCTATAGGCTGCCTGTCCGATTTGGCCATCAAACGCAGCAACGGATGCTGTATTGATAATCACACCACGGCAGCCATCGGCTGTAACGGGATCGTGCTTGAGCATGACTTCGGCAGCTAAGCGAATGACGTTAAACGTTCCTATTAGATTGACATCAATGACTCGCTGAAACCAATCAAGAGGGAGTGGACCATCGCGTCCTACTGTTCTACCAGGAGTGCCGACACCAGCATAGTTACAGGTGATGTGAACGGCCCCATACGTTTCGACAACGGCCGCCAAAGCAGCTGAAACCGATGCTTCATCAGTGACGTTAACGTTGTGATAGCTGACGCCATCGCCAAGTTCATTCGCTACTTGCTGACCTAACTCATCGTTCATATCGAAGATGGCGATCTTTGCACCTTGACTATGTAACAGCTCGCTCGTGGCGCGCCCTAAACCCGACGCGCCACCCGTGATAACCGCGACCTTGCCTGCTATGTCCATTCTTTCCTCTGTCTTATCTGTAGTTGTGTTTTAAATTCTTGTTCAAGCTGAACAGTTAAGGGCGGCGAGTATAGAGGAAACCCAATATACTTCCGAGGCACTTTGGAGATAACAATGCGTCGATTTCTGACGACTCTAACAGCCGTTCTTATCACTCTTTGGCTGCCCGTCACCCTTGCGGCCGAAGCAATTCCACTCTATGAAATCCCGCCTGACACAGACCAATGGACTGGGCCAGAACACGCGTACTTTTCAGAGATTTTTCGCACAGACGTTGTTACAAACGTCTCTACGCCGACGATCACAGCCTTCCTTCCTCCAGCGGCTGACGCTAACGGTATTGGCGTCGTGATCGCCCCCGGCGGCGGTTTCCACGCACTGTCGATCAATAGCGAAGGTAACGACGTGGCCAAGTGGTTAAACGATCGAGGGGTGGCAGCTTTCGTCCTGCGCTATCGCTTAGTGCCATCCGGGGAGGACGGCGTAGAAGAAATGATCTCGAAATCCCAAGAAGAATCTTTCAAGGCGATGAGCCAAATCGTCCCGCTTGCAGGTGCCGACGGTTTGCGCGCAATGGCTCTTGTCCGCAAGCGAGCTACAACTTTCAATGTCGATCCTAATCGCATTGGTTTTATGGGTTTTTCGGCAGGTGGCGCGGTTACGGTCCACGTCGCCTACCACAGCGATAGCCAATCGAGACCAGCATTCGTAGCGCCAATCTATACAGCGAACCGCTGGCTCGCTGACACCGCACTGCCCAATACGGTCCCACCTGCGTTTATCGTCGCGGCCACAGATGACCAACTCGGCCTCGCAATCGATAGCGTCAATCTATACACCCAGTGGTTGCACGCTAAGGTACCTGCCGAACTGCACATGTATTCCTATGGTGGTCACGGCTTTGGCATGCGCAAACAGAATTTGCCATCAGATTCCTGGATCGAGCGATTTGGCGATTGGCTCGATAACTGGGCCACCAAGAATCCCTAAACCGTCACTTAGGCAAAACAAGCACGCCAAAATTCCATCATGTCCACATGAAATTGATCGGCAAAGTCAGACGACGTGCCGAGGCGTGCACCTCGATTGCCGTATCCCGCTTTGATGCCATAGAGCATGAGCTCTCTTTCTTGGGTCTCGATCGCACAAGGTCCTGTCACCGGATGGATGCAAGTACCATCGTCCTCGATATAGATCGTTGGCGCACCCGGAGCAACCGAAGCCTCTGCAATCATTTCAACTGGAGTTGCCCTGTCAAAGCTATGATGCGCACCAGCAAAAATCCGCCAGCTGGTTTCACAGCCAGACAATCTCAGCGCCTGCATGTGTCCCTGAACTTGTTGGGGTGAACACCACTCATCTTGATCACCCACGACAGAACGAACTTTAGTGTCACCAACATCAGGGTTGAGAAATTGCTGTCCTGACCAAGGGTAAGCTGCGTAAGCACCTGCCATGCGACCTTCAAAATTAGAGAATTTCAGCATGGAAGCCGCAGACAGAATAGCTGAGCCACCACGACTATGTCCTTGAGTACCGATTCGCGCTGGGTCCACTCTGTCATTCCGTGAGAGCGCCTCGACCGTTGCAAGGACATCCCAAGCACTCGCGGCAAAAGAAAACTGGGCTTGATTGGCCACAGTGCTCGATACCTCCCGAGCCCCAAAGGGATCAAGCAGGCATGTTGCAAACCCTGCGTCCGTGAATAGCTTCGCTTTGTGCACATGCGAAGGTGCAATCCCCATGCTGCCAGGAACCACAACGACAATTGGTGGCTTTTCGCCATCTCTTAACAAGTCGTCAGACGGATAGAAATTCTGGGCGTATATTTCAGTCACTGGGACGCTTTCTGGCTGTGATATGGCTTGGTAGAAGGTCTCTGGATTAGCCGTGCTAACCGTCCACATTTCGCCTCGGATGCCGTTGTCTAGCGTCAACTCGCCTTCATGCAGATAGTCAGCCATTACAGGTCCCCAAAATCACTATTGTGACCCGTATCATCTCAAGCGAACAACCCCAATGGACTCCCGCCACCACTGGTATCGTAAAAGCGACCGATGTTCGGAAGGACGGTACTCAGTTCTTCTGGTGCCACGCCGAACCAAAGTGCTAGGTCACCATACAATTCATCCGTACTCATCGTGGGTAAGAACCTACCACGGCCTAAGTCGAGATCAGTTCCCAAGGCAAGGCTCGGATAGTCACCAAATATTTGCCCGCCGTTTACACCGCCGCCCATCACAAATTGATTGCCACCCCAGCCGTGATCAGAGCCACGTCCGTTTGAGGTTAGCGTTCGGCCGAAATCAGAAATCGAGAACGTGGTGACTTGATCGAGTACGCCCAGTTCCGTAAGCGCTGCATGGAATTCAGCAAGACCTTGGCTTATGCCAGGCAACATACGGGCTTGGTTATCAAGCACTTCATCGTGGTGATCCCAGCCGCCGACCGTCACAAAGAACGTCTGTCGCTCAACCCCAAGAGCACCACGCACGGATATCACGTTCGCGATTTGCCGCATCGCCGTTGAAAAGTCTGTATCCGAAAAAGCCGTGCTCAAAGGCGGCGCGCCGGTTAACGCGCTACTCAACTCAGCACCCGAATCTATGGCATCTCGAAGTCCGTTCGCGTAGGTAGAACGAAAAGGATCGCCATAATCAATCGCCAACAAATTGTCGATGATAGGCACCAACGTCTCAGAGCCATCCCCATAACCAGCAACGGTACGTACGCCCTCGCCAGGATCCATCACATAACCCGTGATTTGTTCGCCGGTTTGAAAGAGGCTCGTGCCTGACATGGAAATATTCATCGAAACAGGTCCTGTTGCGATGCGTGGTTCCAGAATATCGGCAACGCGTCCGGCGAATCCGGTGTTGACGCGGCTCCCCGCCGTCGCAGTCTGCCAAACCGCTATTTGGTCAGAATGCGAGAAAAGACCTAAGGGCAACTCGACCGTGCCAGCATCATATGCCGCACGCGATGTTGGTTCAGCTAATGGACCAATGTTTGCGAGAAAGGCAAGATCGCCCGAATCGAATAGGCTTTGTACCTCAGACATCCCTGGGTGCACAGCAAACTCAGCACCTGCACCGCCAACAAAACTCAACGGCAGCAAGTCCTCCTGCGGTAACGCAAGGTCCGACCGCGTGGTCGCATACTCGGTGTATCGGTCATCATCGTAAGGGGTCAAAATATTGAACGAATCAGCACCACCCGCCAAGAGAATGCAGACCATCGCACAGTAGTCACCACCAGGCGCGGCGTGGGCAACTCGCGCAAACGTGCTGAGTTGTGTTGAACCCGCCAGAGCGATACCTGCATGCCCCAAAAACCGCCGTCTATTCATGGAGAGTTTCATAGATCACCTCCGTTAACCGCGTAGGCCGGTGAAGTTAGAGAAAGATAAAGACCGACCTGTGCTGTCAACGTGGTGTCGCCTGAGCTACTAAACGTATCACTCACATACTGCGTGATGATCGCTCGCGTTTCGTCGTCCATCGCACCACCGAAAAAAATAAGGTCGATGCGGTCGACCATTGCCGCCCCATCACTCGCCAACGATTCGAACTCGCTAAGATCTGGAACGATTCGGGTAAAGTTGTTCGGTGTATCCAGCGATTGTTCCGAAAACAGCGCATAGGCAACAAGATTGGTCATCCCGATAATCGTCGATGCATCCGTGATTTGAAATTCCGGTGCTGCGAGACCGGCATCTTTGATCGAACCCGCCGGGGAAAATATGGGTAGGTAGAAGTTAAAGACGCTGGGTGCACTTAAGACGTTCTGCCCAGTCAGAAATTCAGAGACAAAACCTAGACCCGGATAGGTCCCGTCCTCACCCACAGAATGCAGGGACCGGTTGAGAGCAACATATCGCCGAAAAGGCTCCCTTAAACGGATACCCTGCGCCACTTCCGCATCGGTCAGAATCGCTCTAATGACTGCCCGCATATCCCCTCGAACCCCGGCACCGTTATCGGCAAAAACCGCACTCACACGGCTCACGTACTCAGGTGAAGGATTAGAAGTCACCAAACGCTGGATCAGCTGTTTGCCAATAAAGGGGCCAACATTGGGGTGATTAAAGAGGTTGTCTATCGCGTCATCGAGATCTTCCATCCCACTCTGACCAGCTGGGACAACGAAGCCGTTTAGCAGCTGTTTGTCGCCCTCTTCGTGGAAATCATCGAACATCGTCATCGGCACGTGCATCACCGGATTCCGCTTACCGAAGAAACTCGGCCCGCCAGGAAATTCAGGACCGTAGCTCAAACCAGTAAAGATCTTCGAAAACTCGCGTATATCACTGTTGGCATAAGTTGGTATCGGGTCACCACCGTCAAGTACGCGTGTACCATCGGGATTCAACTCAAACAGTCCAATCGAGAACAGCTGCATCACTTCACGTGCATAGTTCTCGTCTGGGAAGGTATTTGTGATCGGATCAGATTTGCCATTGTTAACGTGACTCAAATACAACCCCATTGCCGGATGCAAGGTTACAGCTCGCAACAGGTCTCGATAGTTACCGAAACCGTGCTCCATCAGAAGATCGTAGTAGCTGCCTAGCGCCCTCGGGTCATTAACAATTGCGCCCACGTTATCGCTAACAACAAAAATCTGCGTGAGTGCATAAGCCACAAGTTGACGCAGCTGATCGGGAGCGGTCAACGCCTGCTCCCAGAAAGCAAACCGTCGATAGAACCCCGGGAATGGGTCCGCTGACAAATCGAAGCCATACTCAGTTATATAGCGTTGCACCACTGGCATGTGCTGACTCGCAGGCATCACCAATTGGGCTTCTAGCCATGCATCTGCACCTTGCACCGCAGCATCTTCGATCTCGTCGTAGGTCGCACCGAACGTTGCTAGATCTAGCAATCTTGCCGCCGCTGTCATTTCCGCGGCGGTTGGTCCTGCTGGTGGTGCCGGGGGAGTCGTTGTAACTGGCGGGTTCTGGGGTCCACCCCCTCCACCTCCGCCGCCGCCTCCACAGGCGAATAACAGTCCAATACACATGACATAGTAAAAAGCTTTCATGACGACCTCCGCTTATCCCTCGGTCCAACCGTGGTCTATCTGATCCCGAAGGAACGCTATCTGTTCACTGTTCAGCATGTTTCTAACTCGGATCAGAAAACGTATCTGCTCCAACTTGATGAGATTCTCAGTACCCACGGCGGTTTCAACTAACGATAGAGTTTTGTCCTCATCGATCGTCGCTTCATCAAGTTCTTCGATGAGATCGAAATAGGCCGCCTGCATCTGCCACTGTTTTTCAGCGACACTTTTCTGCAGAGCGACCACCATTTTTCCAAGCGCCCGATTCTGATCCTTACTGAGATCAATCTCTTTCCGAAAGCTCATCGCCAACTCGAGCGGTAAAAGGCGTCCTTCAAAGGGGTCCGGTTCGGCTGCAAACACAACAGACGACGCCGAAAAATTTCCCAACAACAGGGCCACCAATAAGATGTGTTTGATCATATTCTTCTCCTAAGACTCGGTATCAAGATCATGCTGAGGTAGGTCAAAACTTGTGGTACCCCAAGCTGGTAGTTGCATATATTCTTCGGTAAGCCGATCACTCGGCGCTCGCCACGCTGACGAACTCGCGAGCTCTAGAAATAACTTATTGCCTTGTGCGAGCACCTGGTCAGCGTCCAGCTCAGATTGCTCTGACTGAGAGACTAAGCTGGTGACACCAATCAGAGCGACCGTAGCCGCTATCGCTAAAATTCCCATCGCACAGCGATACCTGGTTGGCTTCTGATGCTCGGTCTTTTTCCATAAGGACGTAAATGGCGTCGGTTCTACTTCCTCCCGGGCCGCAAAGTGCTCCCTGATCGATGCTTCAATCTGGTCATCATCTACTGTCTGCTTAGTCATTGACGCCTCCTTGTTCGAGCCACTTACCCACGGCTTCTTTTGCCCGATGGTAGTGGGTGCGTACCGTGCCAACGCTGATCCCGATAATCTGTGCACTCTGTTCGAGTGTGAATTCTCTATAAACCACCAGTTCGAGGACCTCTTTCTGTCGAGACGGCAATGCCGCGATCGCATGCGCTAGAGTGGGTTCTTCTGATTGGTTTCGTATTTGTTCACTGGATGGCTGGTGTTCGGCACTGTTGGCATAATCGCGCACCAGGGCGAGCTCTCGTTGCGCTGTGCGGAGATGAGATCTGGCGACGTTGCGAACGACATCGTAGAGCCATGTTTTTAGCTGGCTACGCCCGTCAAAATGCGCGGTGCCAGCAACTATTTCTACATATGCCCGTTGCACTACGTCATCCGCCACTGTTCGGTCACCGACCAGCGATCGAGCCCAATGCCAAACGCTGTCGTGCAAGGCTGCCAACTCTGCGGTGGTAACCTGCGGATTATTAGGTAGTCCATGCTCACTCATCTGACACTAACCAATTACTTGGTAGTTAGTGGCCATGAGCACTGATATATATGACAACGCTAAGAACTTTTTTAGCGGCGCCGGCCTATACCGGAGCGCGCCTTTCCAGTCTCGGCGTCCGCTTTGTCGGTAACCGCTCCTGCATGAGATCAACAAGATCGTCCCGTATCCCCTGTGCAGACTGTTCCGCCCACAGATTCACCGTTTGCCCGGGGTCTTCAGACATATTGTAGAGTTCGCCTTCGGTACCGTCATAGAGGGCGCTTTCTCCATAACTCGTACATAGCCAGCCAGATTGCTCATAGATCGAGGCTAAGTGCATGCTGATGGGCCCATGCTCAGAGTCCCATTCTGTTAGCACACAATCGCGAGTTTGGGCTGTCGCTTCGGCATCACTGCGCGGCAAGACCTGGCCCTGACAGTAATCCGGAATCTCGATATCAGCGATCGCGCAAAACGTACTCGCAAGATCCAGGTGCCCGACAGGCGCCGTGACCGTCGATGGGGTTTCGCTACCTGCTGGTTTCCAAATGAAAGGCAACCGCATGAGAGCGTCAACGTGGTAGGGCCCTTTGAATAAGAGACCGAAGTCACCCTGTAACTCGCCATGGTCCGTCGTAAAAATAATATCCGTATTGTCGAGTTGACCTTGTGCAGCCAACTGATCGAAAACGCGTTGGCACGCTTCATCGATAAGCTCATTTTCAATATGGGTCATAGCGTTGATCTCTCGAAGTTGATCAGCGGTCATCTCCCGCGGTACATAATGACGAGGCGATTCCAAATTCGTCCACAACGAACCCTCATAGTAACCGCGCCAATGTTTCGGTTTCTGATCAAGCAACGCTTCTCGCTCACTGGCGTCCTCGCGGTACAGTTCGGGTAGGGGGACATCACGCCAATCAACTCTATCTAGTTCAGATTTAGGCACATCCCAAGGATGGTGTGGGTCTGGAAAGCTCATCCAACAAAAGAAAGGTTCATCGGTTTGTACATCTTGCAACCAGTTGATCGTGCGATCGGCAACCCATTCAGTGTGATAGAGCTCCCGAGGGACATCCATCGGCCAAACTTGCACAGCCCCGGTTGCTCCTTTGCTCGCCGTATTCTGCCCGGAGTCAGTGATCATCGGATAGAACCGCGTCTTCAATTCGGCGTGCTCGTTCATCCAAATGTCGTAGTGCGAATGCCCCTCAAAAAAATGATTCGCAAGTTCCATATGATCAAATCCGCGGTGCGGTCCGGTGGAGCCCAACGCTGCCATGCGATTCTCAAAGAACTCCTCTGGTTGACCAAGCCACGGCTCAAAGTGCGCTTTGCCAAGAAGCGCGGTTCGATAACCATTTCTTTGCAGATGGTGCGCGATCGTTTCTTGATCCTCCGGCAATGACACACCATTCATCCAAACACCATGACTGGCCACATGCTGTCCGGTCATCATGGTGGCACGCGCGGGCATACACCCAACGTTCTGATTGTGCGCCCGTGTGTAGTTAATGCCTTCTCGAGCTAAACGGTCTAGCGCAGGCGTTCGAGCAATCTGGCCACCATTGCACCCCAACGCGTCAAAGCGCATTTGGTCAGTTGTGATGAAAAGGATGTTTCTAGGCATATGTTCGTCTTAAGTTTTAGTCAGGTGGAAAACGTTATCATGCCTTGTCGCGCCCCAGGAGTGATAAGAGAAGAGAGCTGGGGATAATATGAAAAGAATTATGAGAAGAGTCTTGAGAATAGACAGTTAGCCGAGACAATAAGGAGAGATAAATGACCTACGCTGCCCGCACAGGACCGCTGGAAGACGTCACGATCATCGATTGTTCAATGGCTTTCGCCGGACCATTCGGTACTGCTTTGCTTGCTGATCTCGGCGCGAACGTGATCAAAGTGGAGCCGCCAGGCGGCGACGGTTTTCGTCCGGTACCGCCATTCCCACCCAACTATCACCACGCCTTCAAAGACAGCAACGAAGGCGCTGATTACGGTATGGCCTTTGCTGGCGTAAATCGCAACAAACGCAGTATTTGCCTCGATCTAAAACAGGAGGAGGACAAAGAAATATTGCTCCAACTGTGCGAACAGGCGGATGCAGTTGTCGAGAATATGCGCACTGGGGTGATGGATGAGCTCGGTCTGAGCTATGAGGTCATCAGCGCCCGCAATCCGCAGATTGTTTACGGTGCCGTTCGTGGCTACGGCGACCCAAGAACTGGCGAAAGTCCTTACAGCGATTGGCCGTGCCTTGACGTCGCGGGACAAAGTACAGGTGGGTTGGTAGAAGCTACCGGAGACCTATTTCCGGTTGCGATCGCAGACATCTATCCGGGCACATTGATGGCGCTCGGTCTTGTTTCGGCTGTCCACAAGGCAAGACGCACTGGCAAAGGCGAATTCTTCGACGTGGGTATGTACGACGCGGTAATGACTTTGCTGCGGTCTAACATCGCTGGATACAGCGTCACGCAGAGAGAACCCAAGCCCGGGATCAGTGCACTGGTTCCCTTCACTCTGTTTCCAACAGCCGATGGCCGTGTCGCAATCGCGGCTCCCGTCGAGCGTCACTGGGTATTTCTTTGTCAGGCGATGGGGCGGGAAGACTTAATCGAGGATGAGCGTACCAGTAGCAATGCCAAGCGAGCCGCAAATCGCGAATTTACCGAAGGTGAAATTACTGCTTGGTCGACGACTAAGACCAAGCAAGAAGTCGTCAATCTGCTCGGCGGCAACGTACCTGTGGGTCCAGCCAATTCAATGGCTGAGGTGTTCGATGATCCACACGTCGCCGCCCGGGCAATGCTGGAAACCTACCAGATACAAGGCGAAGGCAACCCAATGGCGACGCTAGCTGCAAACCCGATTAAATTCGCTTCAACCCCAACCGGACTGCACCACCCTCCACCTCTAAAAGGCGAACATGCCGACGAAATCATGCGCGAATTTGGCATTGCGCCTAAGGACTAGGCAGCTGCTACTGGAGGATCGCTCTCCATCGAGTTGTACATCACCTCGTCAGGCGTGCCCATGATCGCTTCATAAGCACCCGCAGGGTAATTTGTCATGTGCGGGCCCGGAGCTTCAGCGACGTTTGGTTGCGCGATCCCGCCGCCCTGATCCTCAAAACCAGCTGGTTTCTTATAGCGAGCTAGTTCTTCTCCGTTGATACCAGCAAGCTCAACAACCTCAGGGTCAATCCATGCTTCAGCGTTGATGGGTTCATTTGAGTAACTAAATTCCAACGACAGATTCTCGGGACCAGCAAAGTACATGGAGCAACACATGCCATGATCAACAGGCCCCATTACTGGCACCCCCTTAGATCGAAGACGATCTCGCATCGCCATCATCTCTTCGTGATTCTTCACTTTGAAAGCGAGGTGCTGCATCGTGCCAGCGGCGCTGTTCGCCCCTGGGTTACCGGCGTAGGTTTCACCAGCCACACGAGGGATCTCGCCGATATCAGGATTAGATACAAACGCGATCGAGCTCTCGTCATTTAGTCGCAGGAAACCGTGCCAGGTATTCTCTACGCCATGCATCCAATACAACGCTTGTAGTTCCATCCCTAACTTGTCTGTAAAAAACTCGATCTGCTCTTTCATGTTGGCCGTGCAAACTGCCAAATGGTGCAATCCTTCTACCTTATTCATCTCGTATCCTCTTCTGTTAGTCGCCTAATCTTTTGGTAACCGACCTTCAATGTAGTCGTCTATCAATTCATGGTAGCGGCGAATTCGTTTTTCCTGATTGGATAGGTATACCCCTTTGAATCCCCTCGAGCGGAAACCTTTTTGTTGGGTAACAAACACGCGAACGTCATCCTCAATTCCTGGACCAATCGACACGTCTGAGCCGAACTCCAGCATGGTGTGAACAACTTCTTCGCCCTTTCCATGGTCTCGTTCCACGCCCGACTCGAGCGCCGCTGGACTTGAATACCAAAAGTTGTCGAAGAGACATTGTTGCGGATCCGTTGGATGCGGGCGAGCGCGCAAGAAATGAAAACCATCGGACCACAACGACACTGCGAAATTAGGGAACAATGTGTAATGGAACGCATCTGTCAGCTGCTCGGCCGGAATGTGCGCATAGTGTTTAAACCCACGCGATGGACCTATTTCTCTTTTTGCATTTTGTAGAGCTACGCGCGTTTTTTCTGGTTCGGCTTTAAAATCGTCTGGATCCAGATCCCAATATCTAAGCTGACTCGCGAGCGGCTCCAAGATGTTGCCTTCTTTGTCCGTAGAACCGACACCGTAGCCACCTTCCATGATCATCCGATTATGGCCTTCATTGGACAGATCGAACTGAGTCTCCTTAAAATAGGTGTTGATGTGTCCACGCAGTTCTTTGCGGTTGGTTTCAGTTGTTGCACCCATGTGCACGGTCGGCACGTGATAGGACTCGTTGAAGTTATCTAGAACCACTTTCCAGTTACAAGGCAGCCACATGCTATTAGCCATCGTGCGTTGCCAAGAAGCTATATCTCGAGCTTCCCATTCATCCCAGATAGGGCCCAAATAATCTTTCAAACTACCGCACTTCGGATCCATGTTGACCCAAACAAACCCTGCAAACGTTTCACAGGCGACCTCCTGTAACCTCACTTTGCCGCAAGGATTGCCTTCAGGAAAATCTTCTCGGTCGGGCGCGAAATTGAGCTCTCCGTCGGGCATAAAGGCCCAAGAATGGTATTTGCAGACAAATCGCTTAACTGATCCTTTCGGCCCCTCGACCAAGGGATTACCCCGATGCTGACAGACGTTATAAAAGGCCTTTATGCTGTCATCAGCCTGGCGAACCATGAGAATTTCTTCGTCACCCACCGATTCCATCTGCCAGTCACCTGGATTGGGTAGTTCTGAAGCACGGCCAAGTAGCAGCCAAACCTTGGTCCACATGCCTTCCCATTCTTCCGCGAAAAATTCTTTCGAGGTATAGCGCTTGCCTTCCAACAACGAACCTCGAGTCTGTTGCTCAGGGTAGCGGTCAATGGCGATGATGTTTTCAGACATTGGTCGGACGTCACAATTGATACTCAGGACCGACCAGTATGCCCCCAAAAAACCCTTTAAAAAAGTGAGAGACCCGTCCAATAATGACTCTCAACTTAGAACCGGATTTGGACATGCTATCCGAAGCGCTTATCGATCAGTTCCGCGAGGAGGGCTACGTCGTGATCGACAATCTCCTCACGGAAACCGAAATCGATCGCTATCAACCAATCGTGCGCGCGGCAGTGTCCTCACGGAAACGTTTCGACACCCGCGCTTTGGCCCAAAAGAGCGCGTATGAGCAATCTTTTCTACAATGCATGAACCTCTGGGAGGACTTTCCAAAGATCCGACCACTGACTTTTCATCGAAAAATCGCCCAAGCGGCCGCCACGCTGCTGCAGGTAAGCGCGGTCCGTCTGTGGCACGATCAGGCACTATTCAAGGAGGCAGGTGGGCGAGTCACCGACCCACACCAAGATCTTCCATATTGGCCAATGACCGAAGAAGACGCCCTTACCGCCTGGATCCCCTTCGATGGTTCAACCCGAGGGAATGGATGCATGTACTACATTCCTGGATCACACAAAGTGTCTGATCGAACTTTTGTGGACATTTTTCGCCGTGGTGATGAGGACCCAATGGATCAGGCGAAAGATCTGCTAACGGCTGAACCGGTTAACGTTGAGGTGCCACGTGGCAGTGTGGCGTTCCATCACGGTTTAACAGCACACGGTGCCAACGCCAACTGTTCAGAACAAACGCGTGAAGTGCATACGATGATCTACTTCAAAGATGGCACTACGCGCAGCGCAACTGGCAAACACCACGCTGTAGATCGAAGCGACATCAAACCGGGTGCCGCTATTAACAGCGATGTCACCCCAATCGCCTGGCCGCGTGAAGACCTACCCCAACCACCACCGCCCTTGCGCCTAAATCGAGCCGTGGCTATTACCGGCGCCTTCCCACAGAGCACGGATCTCGATTGAGCATACTTGTACTCAGCCAAGACGCACTTGACTACACAGAGTTTCTCAACAAAGAAGCCGACATCTACTTCGCGACCGACGCGAAGCAACTTAACGCCGATCAATTTTCGTTTGATATCTTGTTAGCGCAACCAGATCTAGCAGCACAATATCTTCAATTAGGCGGTACTGCGAGTTGGATACAGTCAACTTGGGCAGGGATCGAACCCTTAACCAAAGAGGAAAAAGCAAAGAGTCTGCTGGTCACTGGGGTCAAAGAGATATTTGGCCCACTAATAGCACAATACGTCTTCGCCTATCTCCTTGACGACGTCCGCGACCTCGGCCGCGCTTTACGCGCTCAAACTGACAAGCAGTGGCAGCCTTATACCCCTGAGACTCTACAGGATCGGCATCTTGTTATCCTAGGTACTGGCTCGATCGGGGTCGAAGTTGCGGCAGTTGCGAAATCTTTTCGAATGCGCGTAACGGGGGTATCTCGATCCGGTCAAGTTAAGCCTGGCTTCGATACCGTGCTGCCGATAGACCGGCTGTACCATGCGACGAGTGATGCCGATTACTTCTTAATTGTGCTACCCGGCACGGACGATACTGCTGGTCTCATAAACGCTGACGTACTCGCAACGCTGCCAAGTACGGCTATGCTGCTAAACGTTGGCCGGGGTGTCACCTTGAACGAAGATGCACTTGTCACCGCTTTGCAGTCCAAACTTTTGCGCAAAGCGGTTCTGGATGTATTCCAAACTGAACCACTGCCCGCAGAAAGCAGTTTATGGGACACGCCGAACACTTACATAACCCCACACATATCAGCTGTTAGCTATCCCCATGAGGTAGCAAAAATATTCTTGCACAACTTAGACCTCTACCGGGCCGGTGAGTCACTCGATTACCTAGTAGACCTCGACAGAGGGTATTAGCTACCCTGTATCTGATTGGATCGGTGAAACAACTGGAGCGCGCATGCCTACCCACCCAGGACCTTATAATCTTCAAACCCAACGTCCAGTCTTCAAACCCAATAATCTGGCGCAAGTTCTCGACGTCACGCAGAGCTTCTATCAAGACCTTGATCAGAAGTTTGACTCCTTCGCTGACCATATTCTGGTCCAACAGTTTTCTTTTGGCGAAGCCTGGCCAACCTGGGAGATTCACCCAAAGGGTGATGAGATGGTGTACCTGCTCGAAGGAGATACTGATCTGGTTCTTTGGATAGACGGAGCTGAACAAGTTGTGCGGGTCAACGAGCCAGGCGGCTACGTCATTGTGCCGTGTAATACCTGGCATACGGCGCGTCCGCACACACAGACAACGATGCTTTTTATTACCCCCGGCGAAGGGACGCTGAACGCAGACCATCCCGAGTGACTCAAGGTCGCTCCGTGCGTCGGTACCTGCCAGGAGCCGTACCAAAATAACTTGAGAAAGCTTTCCTGAAGGCAACCTCAGATTCGTACCCGACATCGGCCGCAATGGTAGCCATCGAGTCGTTGCTCTCTCGCAAAGCGCGTGCCGCTAATTGCAGCCGCCATTGTCGCAGATACGCTCCGACTGTAACGCCAACCTTTTCTTTGAAACGCTTAGCGAATGCAGATTCACTCATCCCCGCTTCACGCGCCAAACTCGCTGCCGTGTACGGATCTTCCGGTCGACGGTGAATCATTGTCAAAATTGCACCTAATCGTTCATCTCCCAACGCGCCAATGACACCTTGCAACTGTCCTCTCTGCGCCTCACTGCGTAACATTTCCAGAAAGACCAGTTCCGCCAACAGGTCGACAGCAAAATCGGAACCCAGTTGTTCATCTCGAGACTCCCGTATCCAAAGGTTTACCAGCTCACGCAACGTGCCTCGTTCAGAACGACCAAGGTCGACAATCATCGTCGCAGGTAAGCCAGCTAGAAAAGGGCTTGCCGTTTTACGATCAAACTCAAAGTATCCACACACTAACCGCGTCGCCTCACCGCTAATGCGGTCAGGCGGTGGCAGATTGATCTTCTGAACAGCAGGCTTCACCGCTGAACTGGCTAGAACATGAGCATTATCCTGGGGAAACAAGACAAGATGACCTGCCATCAATCGCATTGGTTCAGCATCATCGCTGTGCAGCCAACCCTCACCTTGGCAAACCAAATGGAACGGCACCTGTTGATCCCCAGACGTGTCCACCGCCCATGGCCCGCAGTATTCAGAACGAAAGAACACCCGCGCCTTAAAACGTATTTGGCGCAGATATTGGCTCAAACCATCTTCTTTTTCCAAAACTGTTTCTGACATGTTTAGGACCTTTTAAGGCATATTTAATTCATACAGTAATCGTTACTGTAACCCCATCGTCCAGAAAGGACAATTTCAGAGGAGAAGAAAATGCTTAAGAACGTCACGTCAGAAACCTTCACCAACGAAGTTTTGCAGGCGGAAGGTCCCACTTTGGTAGATTTCTATGCCGATTGGTGTGGCCCATGTAAGGCCCAGGGAGAAATTCTCGAGTCTGTTGATGCAACGGCCTCTGACTCGGTTTCGATTGTCAAAGTAAACATCGATCGGGACGTGGAGCTGGCACGGAACTATGGGGTGCGGAGTATACCAACCCTGATCTTGTTCAAAGATGGCGAACCGGTTAGCACCCGTGTTGGGCTCAGTTCTGCCGCGGATCTGCAAACCTTAATCAAAGACTAACCACACAAACTTTGGAGCACCAGATGAAACTAATCTATAAGTCGCTACTTCTAATCTCGACCCTCGCCACGGCATTGTTTGCCCACGCAGGTGTCGAAACATCAACAGATGGCAACGATGTCATTCTGGCTGGGCATGACGCTGTTGCCTACTTTACAGTCGGCAAGCCAGTACGCGGTTCGAGTGAGTTTACGGCTCAACACGATGGAGCGGTTTACCGCTTTGTCAGCGCAAAGAACCGAGATCTCTTCCGCGCAGATCCAGACAAGTACGCACCTGCCTACGGCGGCTACTGCGCCCTTGGGACGTCGTTCGGTAAGAAGTTCGATATCGACGGCCAGGCTTTCGAGATCGTTGCAGGTCGCCTTTACGTGAATAAGGACTTAAGCGTCTACAAGACCTGGCGTAAAGACATCCCTAACAACATCGTGAAAGCCGAGGGTCAATGGCCAGGTATAAAGGACATCCCAGCCAAGGATCTGTAAGGAAACAAGAGTCGGACCAAGCAAACGGGTGCCTGGCACCCGTTTTTTTGTATCAGTCATCAGCCTAAGCCGAGAGCTCAAACCCCTCATAGTCGTTATTTGCCACTTCAGCACACTTTTCCGCATAGGGAGGAAAGCCTAGATAAGGCAGGAAGACCCGCGATTTGCCGGGTACGTTCGAGCCGAGATACCAGGAATTGCACTGAGGATAAACGGACGTGTCACCAACTTCATTTACATGGGCAACCCAATCTTCTTGCGCATCCGCCTTGGCTTCAATCCGAGCTACACCACGCTCTTCTAAATACGATATGCAGTCACCTATCCAATCCACGTGATGCTCAATACTCGGTAACATATTAGTCAACACAGATGGGCTACCTGGACCGGTGATGATAAACATATTGGGAAAGCCCTGGACTCCTAAGCCGAGAAAGCTCTTGGGTCCTTCTGCCCAGGATTCTGAGAACCGTTCACCACCCCGACCTCGTATGTCGACCCTCGTTAATGCACCTGTCATCGCATCAAACCCTGTCGCAAACACGATAATATCCACATCACAAACGCCTTCATCAATCTCCACGCCATTTGCGGTGATTTTCCTGATTGGCGTCTCATTGATATCGACAAGTGACACGTTATCCCGATTGAACGTGGCAAAGTAGTCTGTATCCACACACAAACGTTTACACCCAACTACACCATCGGGTTTGAGTTTCGCTGCTAAATCAGGGTCGCGCACTATCTCATCAATTTTGTCATGTAAAAATTCCTTTGCTGTTGCGTTGGCATTCTTGTCAAACATAAGATCGGCGAAGGCAGCCATGAAAGATATACCGCCTTTGGCCCACCGTCGTTCATACTCGTTCGTCCGGTGAGCTGGATCGACATCTAGCGCATTCTCCTCGTTGTAATCGAAGTCGGCATGAAACGCCGTTAGACGATTTTCGTCTCGAAACGCTCTATAGCGCCCTTTGATCTTTGCGACAAACCCCGGATCAAGCGGTTGGTTATGCGCTGGGATAGAGAAATTCGGTGTTCGCTGAAAGACCGTGAGCTCATCACATTCCGCGGCAATAATTGGGATACTCTGAATGCCAGATGATCCTGTACCAACGACCGCGACTCGTTTGCCACTGAAATCAACGCCTTCGTGTGGCCACTTTCCAGTGTGATAACAAGCACCAGAAAAGCTCTCAAGCCCATCAATCTGTGGGTAGTTCGTGCTAGACAGACAACCGGTTGCCATAACCAAATACTTCGCATCGACGGCATCCCCCTGATCTGTCGTCACCTGCCACCGATTGGTTCCTTCATCAAACTCGGTACGCCCTACCCGGGTATTGAGTTGGACGTCTTTCATAAGATCGAACCGTTCAGCAACATGCTCGATATATCTCAATATCTCTGGTTGTGTCGCATACCGCTCAGTCCACTCCCAGTCTTGCGCGAGTTCATCAGAGAACTGATAGGAGTACTCCATGCTTTGGATATCACAACGTGCGCCGGGATAGCGGTTCCAATACCACGTGCCACCAATGCCATCACCTGCTTCGAACACTATGACGCTATAACCACTCGTCCGGAGCTTGTGCAACATGTACATGCCACTAAAACCACCCCCGACAACGACCACATCCATTTTCAAGTCTGCCAACTGACTGACCTCCGAATAATCCAGATGGTCCGCACTATAGCAGAGCTTCTAAAACCGATAGGAGCTGTCAAACTAGGCTCTTAGACCAGCGCTAACTCAGGAGCGCACCATGCTTAGACACCCTCTACTTCTTCTACTTTTGGTTATTGGTCCGCCCGCCATGGGTGAAGAGAGACCTTGGACAGACCCTGAAGTGTTGCAGGCTGCTTTTTCAATCGCGATGACAGCAGAACAACAACCGCAGTTCCGCGCAGCGGTTGCTGACTTCCTGCAAGGGTACGGCTCGGATGTTCGCAAGCTGTTGAATGGTCGGAACAATCTGCGGATTGAGAGAAAGATCGCCAGCAAACGCCGCAATAGGGTAAAAACCATGGACAACGAAGTGGCGACCTTTCTTAGCGAGGCACAGTTGGGCGCTTACGAGAATTATCGGGCCACGCTCCTGGCAAAGATGGACGAGCGCGCGAAGGCCCGACGTCAAAATACGGTCGATCAGCGTGGCCGATGAACCCCCAGTTCTAGCACCTGCGCGTTTCTAGCACCTGACTAAAGGCCATGACTGGCGCGATAAGCAGGGCGTTCCCTGATTCGTCCAACGTAGTCAGCAACTAACTGGGACGGCGGTGCAAGCCAGCCAAACTGAATGGCAAAATCTAGTATGCCGCCGAAAACTACATCCGCCGCACTAAATTGCTCACCTAGTACCCATCCGTCCTTCGGCACGATCACCTCCAGAGTATTTAGACAACGTTCCAAATCACCCCAGCCCATGGACTGTGCCGGATAGTCCTTTATCCCCATCTGTTCAACCGCAAATGCAGTTTCTAGCGTCGTGCCGGAGAAAAACATATAGCGGTAATACTTCCCACGCTCCGGAGAACTTAGCGCCGGTGCAAGCCCACGGTCTATAAATTTGTCAGCAAGGTAGGCGTAGATGGCAGCTGTTTCTGTCACCACCAAACCGTCATCGACGAGAACAGGAATTTTACCCATCGGATTGATCGCTCGGAATTCTGGCTTTTCAGCATCCCCTGCCTGGATATCGATGAAGACCTGCTCATGGTCGACATCAAGTTCCTTCAACGTCCAGTCGGTCGACGCTGCGCGGCTCATTGGGTTGAAATAGTGCTGCATTTGGTACCCCGTAGTGTATGTGCTGATCACCCTAGCATAGGGCTACTGACACCAGTCTGTCAGGAGGTGTCATAGTGATTTCAGGAAGAGTGCTCGGGTCCAGTCGCTTCATACACCCAAACACCGGCAGTGCGCTTGTTCAATGCAGCACTCTGCTGACGTCCATCGCGGGTGCTATTGAGGGTATCCAGGACTTCTTGGGCACTGCCAGCCTCTGCCTCATAAGCTGCCATATAGGGCAGTGGGCATTCAGCGCCCACTGTTTCAGACAGACGGAACCTTTGCGCACGGCCCCATCCCGTCGTCGCGATGACTTCATCTAGGTGCGTATTCTCATACCACTCATTGAATTCATCTTCTTTTCCTTCTCTCGGTTCTGACAGGACAAGCACTTGAAAGGTGGGCATACGGGTCTCCGTTTTTTAGTTTTCAGCGAGCTAAGCACGCGGGCTTTTACCGTCCCACTGTACCGCGGCGGCTTTTATTTCACCGAAATAGGCGCGAGTACCACGCGTTAGATCAGCGATCTCCATCATCGTGCCGAAGTCGAGAACGTCTGCAAAGTAGGCAAAACGAGTGCCACCACCACGTCCTGAGAATGCCACTCGATGAGTCTCAATTAGGGTGTCGAATTCTTGGCTCGTCGGCCAACTAGAAACATGTTGTAGACCCCCACGACCGCCGTTGTCTTGTAAGAAATCTCGATAGGGCGAAGGTCGCTCGTCTATCGGTTCGATGAGCTCGATTTGCAAGTCACCGCTGTTCGCGAGTGCAATGCGCACCCGCATATCGGTCACCTCTCCCCGATAGACCATCTCCTCAAAGATCGACGTATCCATCTCGAACCAAGGACCGACCCCCAACTTGTTCGCCCAATGTTCAATCGCCGCATCCAGATCTGGCACGACATAGCCATTCTGCGCAATGGGTCCAAAAATTCTACTCACGCCACACCTCCTTCATTAAGTCTGCATTATCCGGCGCTAGCGCTTGCGACACAAAGACCTTGCAAGGCCGGAACAATCTGTAAGAATCCCGCTTCCGTTTTTCGCGCACCACAGTCGGTGCTTGAGTCAATTTACCGTTTACCGGTAACAAGGAGTAATCATTGAGCAACAATCAAAAGTTCTACATCAACGGTCAGTGGGTTGAGCCACAATCCGCGACCACACTAGACGTCATCAATCCAGCCACAGAAGAAGCGATCGGCACGATCGCCCTGGGCAACGAAGACGACCTAAATAGTGCTGTCGCTGCAGCAAAAGCAGCGTTCGAAACTTTTTCTCAAACAACCCGGGAAGAGCGCGTTGAGCTTCTCGAGCGGATCATCGCTTCGTTTCAAAAACGTCTACCTGATCTCGGCCAAGCTATCAGCCAAGAAATGGGTGCACCATTGGGGCTGGCAAATGCTGCACAAGCGCCGTCCGGACTCGGCCACTTCATGTCCACACTCGCAGTGCTAAAGGACTTTGCATTCGAAGAAGATATTGGCAACGCTCGGGGCATCAAAGAGCCTGCTGGCGTCTGTGGCTTGATCACACCTTGGAACTGGCCAATCAATCAGATCACATGCAAAGTTGCCCCTGCATTGGCGGCCGGTTGCACCATGGTATTAAAGCCCTCAGAAGTCGCACCATTCAACGCAATCATATTTGCTGAAATCATGGACGATGCGGGTGTCCCACCTGGCGTCTTCAACCTTGTTAACGGCGACGGACCCGGAGTTGGTACCTCACTCTCCTCACACCCAGACGTAGACATGATGTCTTTCACCGGCTCCACCCGAGCGGGTATCGAAGTTGCGAAAAATGCCGCACCGACCGTCAAGCGAGTAGCCCAGGAACTCGGTGGTAAGTCAGCCAACATAATATTAGATGATGCGGAGTTCGCTAAATCGATCTCTAGAGATGTCTTTGGTATGTGCATGAATTCCGGACAGTCTTGCAACGCACCAACCCGTATGCTCGTTCCGCAAACTCGTATGGACGAGGCAGCAGGCATCGCCAAAGCTGCTGCTGAACAAGTCGTTGTCGGTGACCCGACGGCTGAAGGCACAACCATTGGCCCTGTTGTCTCAGACATACAGTGGAACAAGATCCAAGACTTGATCCAAAAAGGCATCGATGAAGGCGCCAAGCTCGAGACAGGCGGCACTGGCAAGCCAGAGGGTCTGAACTCAGGATATTACGTGCGCCCAACCGTGTTCTCACATGTCACTAATGATATGAGCATCGCGCAAGAAGAGATCTTTGGCCCAGTTCTTTCACTGATCGGCTATGAAGATGATGATGATGCAGTACGCATCGCCAACGACACCCCATATGGGTTGTCGGGATACATCTCCTCATCCGATACTGAACGAGCACGTTCTGTCGCGCGACGTATTCGGACTGGCAATGTTCATTTGAACGGAGCAGGTCCAAACAATCAGGCGTCGTTTGGCGGCTATAAGCAATCCGGCAACGGACGAGAATGGGGTTCGTTTGGTTTTGAGGAGTTCCTCGAAGTGAAAGCGATCCTGGGCTACTCATAGCTTACTGTCAGGCTTCGGAGGGGCATTTGCCCCTTCGGAACCGCGATCAGGATGTCTAGGGGCTCAGCTCACCCCCAGAGGCTTTGATCGTTCCTTCAATTTCATCCATCGCGTGCCGCACACTATCTATATCGTCTGAGGGTACTCGAAAGGTCACACTCTCAACGCCCAACGTTTCATAAGTCTCGTACGACTCGCGGTCCAAATATCCTGATACGACGAGGCGAGGTCGAGGTCGACCGGCTTCAGTCGCGAGCTCGTTCAGCCTCGGCACCATCGTTTTCAGGTCTGCGATCGGCGTCATCCGTCCGGGTGATATTTCGTTAGCCTCTGGTACCACAACAGGCAGCCAGCCGTCTCCATACCGAGCCACACGCTCAATCACCCTCGCGCTCGCTCCTGCTACAAAGACTGGTGGATGTGGTTTCTGTATTGGTTTTGGCCATTGCCAACTCGCCTCGATGTTGACGAGGTCACCGTGATATTCGGCAACGTCTTCCGTCCACAGCTGGCGCATGGCTTCGACTCGCTCACGCATGAGCTTGAACCGGTTTTTGGATCGATCCGATGATTTTCAAGTTCCGGCACGTTCCAACCGGCACCGATCCCAAACAGCATTCGCCCATTGGAGATTTGATCAACTGTTGCGACAGCTTTGGCACAATTGATCGGGTCGTGTTGCGGAAGGATCACAATCGCAGTACCCAGCATGATCCTCTCAGTCACTGCTGCCGCTGCTCCAAGTGCAACAAATGGGTCCAACATGCTGGAATATTCTCGCGGCACCTCGGCGCTCAGCGGGAAGTCAGTATTTACTGGCATGTGAGAGTGCTCTGAGACCCAGTACGCGTGAAAGCCTCGCGCTTCTGCTTCGAGCGCAACGGCGCCTGGTCCGGCGCTCCGGTCGGTTGGAAACATGCTGATACCAAACTTCATGATGTAACCTCTAGCCTTGTTTTCCTAATTTCGTGCCCGCGAATAGAAACTGTTTGCATGCTTTGCGAATTTGCGTACGATACGGTTTTTGAGAGGTGCCATTTATGACTTTCACGTCTCGTTCGCTCCCTACCCTTTTCCCCAAATCTACTTTCGCTCTATCTCTCAGCCTTGTTTTACTTACAGCTTGCACGTCCGAACTAACGGATCAACAGAATTCATCTGCCTCAAATACTCCAGTGTTTGAAGTCCCCACGCTCCAAGGCGCCAAACCATGGACAGATCTGAACGCGGAAGACGCCGCTGATGACTTCCATTTTGTCATAGTCAGCGACAGAACCTGTTGCGCTCGTCCGGGTGTGTTCGCCGGTGCGATGCCTAAGGTCAATCTCATGTCCCCAGCATTTGTTGTCAGCGTTGGCGACCTTATCGAAGGCTACACAGAAAACCAAACTCAGCTTGACCGTGAATGGGATCAGATGGAGTCGTTCATCGGTACTCTGGACGCGCCATTCTTTTATACCCCCGGCAATCACGACATGAACAATGCCGTGATGGCTGAAACATGGCAAAACCGTTTTGGTCCAAGCTACTACCACTTCCTCTATAAGGAGGTGTTATTCGTTGTTATCAATAGCGAACTGTTTGGCATGGTTGGCCAGCCAGATACCCCTGTTCCAGGACCGTGGCAGCAAAGCGAACAAATGGAGTTTGTCCGCTCCGTGCTCGCCCAACACCCAGACCCAAGATGGACCATCGTTCTGCTGCACCAACCCTTGTGGAACAGCAACAACATCAATCAGGACTGGTTAGAAGTCGAGGGTCTCCTTGGCGAACGCGACTACACCGTATTCGCTGGGCATTTCCATCAATATAGCCGAGTCGAACGGCACAACCGCAACTTCATCACACTGGCCACTACCGGCGGCGGCAGCGATCTGCGCGGCACAGCGTTTGGTGAATTTGATCACGTTGCTTGGGTCACCATGCGTGATGAAGGCCCCCGTATCGCCAATCTACTTCTCGATGGTATCCATGATGAAGACGTGTCCAATCCGGAGCTTCTGGGTGCTCTGACAAATATCGGCAGCAGTATCAACATCGAAACGACAGTCGCCGAAGGAAGCCTATTTTCGTCAACCAACCAACTCGTGACGATCGCAAATCCAACGGATGCCCCTCTAGCGATCTCTCCATCAATTCATCGAAAAGCAAACTTCGAAATTGACGGCCTAGTACCGTTAACCATTCCTCCGGGCGCGCAAGTCCAGATGTCGATGCGCTTGTCGACAACCGAGCAAGTGCCTTACCACAAACTTGGCACCGCCGCCGTACAGTGGGTTGTTACTGGCACTGTGAATGGCCGGCCTGCGCAGTTTCCTGTCACAAAACCTGTTCTACCCCTTGCGAAATACGCGATCGGTGCTGCTACGGGTTTGACGATCGATGGTGATCTATCCGATTGGGGTTCTCTGACCTATAGCAGCAATGGCCAAGGCGACATCTTGGCGCCTTTGATCGACCCAGCTGATGCGTCTTTCAACTTCGACGTGCGCTCAGACAATGACAATCTCTACATCGCGGTAGAAGTCACGGACGATGATGTACAAGACCACGCAGAACTGATTCCCAGAGCCCAAGACTCAGTGCGCATCTTTGTCGACCCCCGTGCCCCTGAAGAACGAGATCAACCGATGGGGGCAGGAGCTGCAGTCTTAGGTGGCGATATGGCTGCGCAAGTTGCCACTATTTTGCCAACAGGCGAGGCAACACCTGATGAATTGCTTGGTTTTGTGGCTGAAACAAACGCGAATATCGACTATCGCATCGCCCTTACCGACAATGGTTATCTCGCCGAAGTTGCAATACCACTCGAGTACATAGCATCCAAAGCGCCGAATGGAAACAGTTGGAAAGAAGCTCGCATCTCGATCGGCGTCTATGACCTCGACGGTACGGCACACGGAGCGGACGTGTTGCACTGGCAACCCTATCGTTACGGTAGTGCGGCGCTCCCCGGGTCGCAAATCTTCGTCAGGAAGTAAAACTTCCGGCCGCTTCGGATTCTTCCGTTCCTACCCCGACGGAACTACCGCTGACGTCTAGGTATGTTGTTCAGCTCTTCTTGGGTGAAGATCTCTTCACTCTGGAAAGTCGCACGCAACCACTCTTTCAAATGGAACGTGTCCTCGTCGCACGTCAGACGATAACCCGCTTCCAACCCACAATCCCAACCATCCCGTCGCCAACGTTGCTTAACCGTTTGGGTCCAGACCGCACTTTGCGGGTCGGTTTGCACGATTTCACTGATCTCTTCGGTTGACCGGGTAATTTCAACTTGGCCAACGGCGCTCGATACAATGTCCACTGTTGGCCCAGAATGGTTCTCTAAGCGAAGTCTGCCATCCGTGTCATGCGGTTGAACCGCATAGTCTGCGAGCGGGGCACTAGGAAAACTTTGTGTCTCGAGATCAAGGTCTACTCCTGAGCTTGTAGCCTCTGGCAACGTGATAGTCCCTGCCCTCAGAGTCATCGTGGTTGCCTGTGCTAGCGGCCAGACTAGTGGCCACAGACTTTGTGAAATTGCGACTCTGATCTGACTACCCTTGGCAAATCGATGCGCTGTCGCACCAAGCCGCAAAACAGCCGAAGTTTCCCCATCGACAGACAACTTACCGCTTAGATTCTGCACCTGGTTTGCGATCAACCAAGATTGTCCGTTCGGCTTAACTTCACACAAACGAACCGCGACGCTTGCTGCTGTTCCGCTGACCGTAAGACCCAGCCGCACGTCGATCTCACCGAGAATCGAAACCTCACTCAGCAATGGCTTGCTGTCAAAAGTCACTGACAGTTCATCGTCTGGTGACTGCTCAAGGGGCGCCCTGTCGAGCCACTCTGGTTTGCACTGACCGACCAGGTGATCGCTTTCGATCAACTCACCCCGCAGTGGACCAGGCTCAACCGTCAGTCCATCGTTGGTAAGATGCCACGTACTTACCTTGCTCTCGATCTCGTCTGTACTGATCAACCAATGACCCATCACAGGTTTGGTACCGGCTTCTCTGATGGTCGCATGTGGAACGAAGACACGCAGCTTATCCTCATGTGGTTCGGCGTTAGACGTTGATGATGCAAGCCACCGCTGCCACCACGCCACTTCTTCAGTAACCCAAGCCAAGCCAGACGGACCGCCAAAGTACGGATAGGTATGACCCCAAGGTCCGAACAGAGCTTTCTTAGGCACCGCTAGATGCTGCCACATCCGCCACGTGGGTACGGCGTACGTATCCTGCCATCCGGCGACTAGGTAGGTTGGGACTTTGATTTTCCGAACATCGAGCGGCGGCCAATCCGCGGGGCTTTGAGCCAACCAGTTGGCGAGAATCGGCTCCGCCGAATGCAATCGCGATAGCCACGTGTCATACCATCCACCGCCAAAAACTTCGGGGTCAGGGGGGCCCGCCATCACCATCTTAAAAAGTGTCCCCCACTGGAAACCGGTGTGTGCTACCAAACCCCCAATGAAATGTGCATCGTCCGTATATTGATCGTCTGTGCCAGCGATGGGCATGATCGCTTTCAGAGCAGGCGGGGTCTCAGCCGCGACCAACAGTGTATTTATCGCTCCCCAAGAGATACCTCGCATGCCCACATGACCATTACACCAACTTTGCTCCGCCAACCATCCAATGATCGCGACACCATCTGCAATTTCCGTGTCTGTGTACTCATCAAGCAACAAACCTTCGGAGTTGCCGCTACCACGAACGTCTACACGCGCAAAAGCGATGCCGTTGCCAGCTAGTTTGGCACCCCAATAGTCATCAGCTCGACGATATGAATCGTCTTTCCGATATGGAATATACTCTAGGACAGCAGGACTAGTTTCGGCTTCAGGTAGCCATAACCGCGTGGACAAGGAGATGCCATCGGACATCTCTATAGAAACGTGCTCGAGAACTTGGGAGTCCACTAGCTTGACCGTGGTTGGGTAACCCCGAGAGCGACGCCATCTAAACCTGGGTCGGCACCACCGCGCAATCGACCATCCACCGACTCGACGCCATGCACACCTGCAATGCCATACGAAAACGGTGAGCGCGCGATTTCGTAACCAGCTTCTCGTAACGGTTCAAGAGTGTAGTCGGGAATCCGGTTGGTCACATCGATGATCGCACTTGTGGCCGAGAAGCGCGGCGCCGCGACCGCTTCCTGGACGGTCATGTCAAAATCAATAATGTTCAGCAGCGACTGCAATACACCCATCGCAATCTGTGTACCACCAGGTGCACCGATGACTACGCGCGGTTCTCCCGCTGCAAAAACAATAGTCGGACAAAGAGAAGAGAAGCGACTTTTGCCTGGTGCGATCGATCCTGCGCGGTTGGGTCTCGGGTCAAATACACCCATACAACCGTTGTACATAAAGCCAAGCCCATCAGTGATCACTCCGGAGGGCATCCCTAACGAATGCGTCATGGTGACGCAGTTCCCAGCACTATCCATTACAGCGACATGCGTCGTATCAGGCGGCTCTGGAGCCTTGAAACGTTCAACCGTCATCCGCTCACCAGCCTGAATCCGAGCTGCTAGGTCACCTGCGTACTGCTTATCCGTTAACCGTCCCATAGGGACGTCAACAAAGGCAGGATCGCCGACGTGGGCCTCCTTGTCTGCAGTCGCCGCCTTCATTGCTTCGCACACGGTACGAATGTAGTCAGTGGAGTTGTGCTCGAGGTTTCTTAGATCAAAATGTTCCAAGATGTTGAGCATCTCCACCAACATGACACCCCCACCTGGCGGTTGGTTGGTAGCGAGATCTAAGCCTCGATAGCTACTTTGCAGAGGATCGTTCCAAGTTGTACGGTAGGCTGCCAAATCTGCAGCGCTCAGCAATCCACCATTTGCGGACATGTCGGAGGAAATCTCCTCAGCGATCTCACCTGTATAGAAAATGTCATGTCCATGTTGCGCAATCCGTTTCAAGGTTGTGGCCATGTCCTTGTTCGTAATCCGCTCGCCCACCCGCTTAAGACTGCCGTCCGAGCGAAAGTAGAGATCTCTCCCGGACACAGTCAAGCCAAGACGATCCAGCACATCAACACGACCAAGAATCGCGCCACTAGTCCACCACGTATATATTTGTGGTCGTATCACAAACCCCTCGTCGGCGTAGCGAATGGCTGGTGCTACTACATCTTTCCAGTCGCAAGTCCCGAACTTGCTCACTGCCTCTGCATACGCCATCAAACTGCCAGGTGTGGTGACCGATTGATAACCCAGATCATTAACGTTGCCTTCAAGCACAAAGCCAAATCCGTCCCTGGTCTCTTCGATTAGACGGTCCTGCCACATGTCCGGGGTGGCGCTGAGCGGGGTTTTGCCATGAAAATCGATGCACTGGTGGACGCCTTGCTGGCGCATGTATATCTGGCAATTGCCAAACCCGGCGATCCCGGTCATCTGTGGATCGACTACTCCCTGAACGAGGGCTGCGGTCATAGCCGCATCAACGGCGTTGCCGCCTGCCCGTAGAACACGAGCACCCGCTTCGGCAGATTCAGGTTGCGGCGTTACGATGATGGTGTTGCTCATGGGATCCTCACTTAATCGATACCTCTATTCCATACCTCTTCCACAGGCCTCTTTTCCTGGCCTCTATTTCAAGCCCTCTATTCAAGCCCTCTATTTCAGGCCTGGGGGATCATAGCGCCAATCAGTCCCTGGCACTGAATTCGGTTGCGAGTTAGTCTCGTCGGCCTGATCGAAAACCTACGGAGACTGGCATGGCGTATGTGGAAAATCGCACCATTCATGATGCAGACAGCCATGTGATGGAATTTCCAGACCGGATTGGCGAATTCGTATCTGATCGGTTCAAAGATGCATTCAAACCGTACATGCGAAAACGCGACGCAGCGTGGATTGCAGAAATGAAAGCGCTTCACGATGACGCTGAGTTTCTTTCCGGGGCAGAAACAGAAATTATGCTAAGACGCGGGCATACCGCGTTAGGTGCGTTTCGCAAAGAGGATCGACCGAAGACTCTAGACTACCTCGGTTTTACTAGTCAGCTCGTTTTCACCTCTGACGCGCTCGACAACTATGGTCTCGAGAATGGTCAGAACAACGCACTTGCGTGCGAAGCAGCGCGTGCGCACAACCGTATGATGGTGGACTTCTGCAATGTTGATAAGCGCTTGCTCGCGACAGGGTATGTCCCGCTAGTTGATCTTGCAGAAGCACCGAAGATTGCTAAGGAAGCCCTTGAGCTCGGTTGTAAAGGACTAATCATTCCCTCCCGGTGTCCACCAGGACACAGTCCAAGTCACAAAGCATTCGAACCGCTCTGGGCAATTGCTGAAGATGCGGGTATACCCATCCTGTTTCATGTCGGTGGGGAACACAAAATGAACGTGGACTACCACAAAACGGAGAACCTCAGGTCCTCGATTTCCATGGTGGTGCGGAGAATTTCACATCCACAAGCTTCATGACTATCCCACTCTCTTTATGGCAGACCATGTCAGTGCTCATCATCGATGGCGTGCTAGATCGCCACGAGAATTTGAAATTCGGTGCCATTGAACTTGGCGCTGGATGGGTGCCTAGTTGGATGCGCTTCATGGATTCCGCTGCAGATGCGTTCCGCAAGGGTGAAGAACGTCTAAAGAATCTTTCCGCAAAACCCAGCGAAATCGTGCAGAGACAATTCCGGGTAACGCCTTATCCGCATGAACCAACTGGATGGATCATCGAAAACTCAGGACCCGAAGTCTGTCTTTTTTCCTCAGACTTCCCCCATGTTGAGGGTGGACGCAACCCTCTGAAACGATTTACCGACGCGATTGCGCATGTATCTCAGGCGGATCAAAACCGTTTTTACAGAGACAATTTTATAGATTTGATGGGTAATGGACTGGATGCTTCATTGCACGACCATCCATCGGTCGCTGCGATCTAGAGATCGCAGCTTCAGAGGGCAGGTGCTACTCGCCTTCGTCTAGACCTTCGATTGGCTTGTAGTACGGCTTATCACCGAGGGTCTGGACTTTTTGCTGCCAGTTGGCTCCAGCTTCTTCTGGTGTGTAAGCCCAATCTTGGCGATGGTAATTCCAACTATCCGGATTTAGCTGTTGCGCAAGCTGCCAGTATTGCTCCGCACGACCTTCATCGTTTTGCGCTTTGAAGTGATTACCTAATCTAAAGGCTGCATCCGCGCGGGCGGCTTCATCGGATTTGGCCGCAATCTGCAGCTCGCCTGGCTCACTGACATGCTGGCTCTGATCCCCGTTCGCCACCCAGTCAGCAACCATCGGCGCGTAATCAGCACGACCAAACTCAAAGTCGCCCATTTTGTTCACCGCGGCATAGGCGCCTTCGTCAATTCGTCGTACACGGCCACTTTCATCGATCCAAACGGCTGATGGAACATTGACCAAATTGTACAGTGCGCTGATGCTATGTGTTGGGTCGACCAAGCCTACAAACGTGGTCTCCGCTCGTTCATACCAAGGTGCTGCGGCTTCGGTGCCTTGTGTGTCCTGCGCTGCCGCAAGGATAATGAAATCTTCGTTCTCTAACTCTTCGTAAACTGCCTGCCAACCTGACAGGTCAAAACGGCATCCTCACCAACTGGCCCAGGTAAGGAGCATGATCTTCTTGCCTTTGAAGTCACTGAGTTGATGCGTCTCGCCGCGAAAGTCCGTCAGTTCGAAGTCTGGCGCCAAGCCATCACGCACAAAGTTCTGACGTTGCACGGGTATTTCACCCAAACTAAATGTCTGGGTGGCGTGGTCTGACACGACAGGTTGTTGGATCCGTCGCGCAAGCTCCAGGACATTCACCCAGCCTGTGTCCTGTCTTGTTATGAAGATATCGCTATCTTCGTTCTGCCGTATCGGGATGCAGATCTCGTCAAGACAGGCACCTTCGGGTTTCAGCTCGAAGCCATTAACCCGGGGTAGATTCGCCTGTGTCACCCATAGATCTGTGGGATCAGGCAGTGTGTGTTCGACAACCACCGTACCCAAGTTGGATAGGACTGTTGCAGCGTTTGCAACGGCGCCGATAAACAGCACTGTCACAGCCATTAGAGATTTTAGTCTCAACATGTCTCGACCAAATTAGAAATGTGGTTAAAGTATATCTCTTACACCCACATTAATCGCACTAAGTGATGTGTAGGGGTAAGCGGTCAAAGCCGCGTAATGTATTGTTCACCCGATACTCGGGCTCTCCGTCCAGCTCGATAGAGGATACCTGGTCAATCAACGCTTTGAGGATGGCCTCGCCCTCAAGACGAGCAAGCTGCTGGCCAACACAGACATGTATCCCATGGCCAAACCCGACATGACCAACTGCGCGCCGATCAACCTGAAACTCATCTGCATCCTGCCACTGACGTGGGTCTCTGTTAGCGGCTGCCAAACACAAAAGGACCTTCTGCCCCTCCGGAATTATGGTCCCGGCGACATCTGCCTCAGCATTTGTGGTTCGATAGAATGTTTGGGCTGGCGACATATAGCGAATCACTTCGGTGAACGCAGATCGCGCTAGGCGCGGTTCCGCCTTTAACTTCGCCCACTGCTCAGGATGCTGAGCAAGACAGTACAGCGTCGCTCCAATACCAAAAATCGTTGTATCAAGTCCTGCTGTAAGGAGAGAACGAACCAGGAGTCCGGCCTCTTCTTCGGAAACTTCACCCCGATCCGCCGCGGCGTACACGCTGGCACCAATTCCGTCTTCGCTCAAATTCTCACGCTCACACTGCTCTGCGATCCAAGCCGCCACAGTCTGTGCGTTCGCAAACGACTTTTCGAACAGTTCATTTCGGGGGCCAAAAGCGTTAAACGCCATATCCCCATAAGGTAGGAGGTTCTCACGGCCTTCTTTCACCACCCCAATCGCATCAGGGAAGACCGACAACGGAAACGCTTCGGCGAGATCCTTGATGCCATCTATATGTGCGTTTCCCAAGCGCTGCCAGCGCACTGCGCGAGAGCGCTTCGTTCAGCACTTTCCGGGTTTTTGTGTGCAACGGCGCATCAGCCTCTAGAATAATGCTGGGCAGACGCCAAGGTTCTTCTAGGTGGAAGTCAGACAGACCTACCCCTCGTCGTGAGCAATAGGTACCCGGATCTTCCAACGCTGTTCGGACATCTTCATAGCGCGCGAGGACGACCACATCATATTTCGGGAGGTAGACCACCGGACCCGCATCGCGCAACTCGGTATGAAATGCATACGGATCGCCAAGAAACTCTTCTCCATAAGGGTCAATTTCAAGGCTAACTGCCCCATCTATTGATCTGTCTCGATTCATTCGTTCCGACATAAAACCGCACAATCCCAATAGTGAACCTACATCCTCGCTGTTATGAATGGATTTATCTAGATGAGCTTGGGAGGCCTATTGATAATTCGTCCTAATAATATCCCTATTAGTAGTATTTATTACCATATAAAGTCAATTTTACGGATTTATTAGAGATATATCTCCATTCATATCGGGATATTATTCATCCATGAAATCCATCTTACAGGCTAACTTTCGGGCTCATCCAAAACAGGTTGGCGAGACCTATTTACAACACATGCAAACGGCGTTTGGTTTCGCCCATCAGTTTATTAAGTGCACCTTTTTCTGTTCGGTCCACGCCATTTTCCCGTGGCTGTACACCACTAGGGCTTCGAGCGAAATGACGGACCTACACCAAAAGCTCGTTCTGCAGCGAACGCAACAGAGGAAACCTCACGATTCGTGACGTATGAGAGAGCTTAGTACTTACCGACTACATTGAGGAACCAACCCTCGTGATCGTAATCGAGTTCAGTTAGGTCATCGCTGAAATCGGTAAAGTTATAGCCGATTCCAATCTTGAAATTGTCGGCAACATGCCGGTTAAGAGTGACTAGGTATCCCCCACGCTCATTGTTTGCTTCTTCTTGTTCAAGCCAGCGATACTCGGCCATCGCATCCCACTTTTTAAGGACATGCCACCGCGCTCTAAGCGCGGCAAAATTCACCGTGGATTCAAACCACGGCCCAGAATTTCTGCTTAGGCGCAACTCACCCACTCGCCGCGCGACCTTAGTGCCGACATCCCATCGACGGTTCACTCGGTAGATCCCTTCCCAAGCCACAATATGAGATCGTTGGTCAGTTTCCGAATCTAGCTGACCATAACTCTGCAAGTCGTGTAGATAGGTGTACTTGGCCAACCAATTAAACCTGTCGTCCAAGTGCGGGCGTCGCGCTAAGCCAATCGAGCCTTCTAATAGCTTTGCATCTTGATCGTTGTCACTTTCATACTCCGACTCGGAGTAGTTGAGTTTCGCAGCAAGGCGATAGGTTTCGTTCAACTTGAAGTCGAAGCGGTTAGTCGTCAGCCACTGCTCTACATCATCGACGCCCTGATCGTCGCGCCATTCCAGTTTTGTCGCATACTGAACTTGGCTTGATTGATAACCTGCCGCCACACTATAAGCCTGCCGCTCGATAATCCCGTTGGGATCGGTCAAGTCGCCATCCTGAATCGTCACGCCATAGTGCCAGCCGGATGCAGTCGCATACTCAAGACCGAACACTTCGCCGGTACCTGAAAATTCATCATTTCGGCTGAACTGCATTTCACTGAATAGATTCGCACGATCGGTCAAGTTCCATCGATGGCCCGCGGCGAAATTCGTACCCATGTTATCGAGCATGGATGCACCATTTTCTGGACCTGCCAACGGATCTGTTGTGTTATCCGTCGATTGAGTCGCCGTTCCATATATGGTGTGGCTTCGATTCAGGCGCCGCTCAAGACCTGCTAAAAGACCATTACCACGGTGGCCATTGCGCACCTCCAACTGGCCTTCCGTTGCTTCGTTGAGAGCAAATCGCGCACCCAATGCCAGCTGATCGTTGTTTTGATACCCGCCATCTGCGGTAAGCGTCGATTGGCCAGTGCCGTATAAATCCAAACCGGGGCGAATTTGGTGTTCGTACTGCAACCCCATAAGCACCGCGTTAGTGGTACCAATCCCTACTCGGCTCTCGCTAACGCCTTTTAGCTCACTGGTAAGTTTGCCTTTGGCGCTTAGGCCACCCTGGATCTGCGCCGATAATTCAGTAAGGTCGTACTGATCGACCATTTCAAAGTAAGAAGCTCGCGTTCCAAACACCCAGTGCTTACTAACAGGAAACTGACTCTCAAAGCCATACTCCATTACGTCATTGCCATCGTCACGCCGCGCAACAGAGTACTGATCATCGACTTCCTTGAACCAAGCGTTGCTGATCCATCGCTCTGAACGACCAAAGTCACCAGAATTGACATGAATATCAACGCTATAGGCATCGCCCGCCCTGTCTTGAGTGCTAATCGCAGCCGCATTCACAAACGACAAACCGCCATTAAAAGAGAACGGACGCGCTGTCTGAGTAGCTTCAGTGCCTGCCCACTCTATCCTCACCCAACTGTCTTGTTTAGGTTGAATGGTTAGATCCAAACCACCCAGCTGATAATCCTCACTCTGGCGGCCTTCATTTACATAAGTTGTCCCAATGCCTAGATGGTCGCCAAACCAGCGCTTGGCGCGTGCACCACCTATGAGGTTATCCGCGTCAAAGTCGTCGGGTATGTACTCGTAATCAACAACCAGTACATTGATGTTACCGTCAAGTGGACCGTCTACGATCAGTGATGGCGACTGCTGCGATGTTTGCCGCGAAGTTTGCATCAGAGGCTTGTTAAGGATGATCCGTCCTTGGAAGTCGTCCACCTCATAATCAACTTCGCGCGCAAGGACAATCCTGTCTTCAACCCGATTTGTACTCGGATCACGGACCTCGATGGCGATCTTGTCTGACCCGGGCAAGATGTCGGTGTGGCGTAAGTAGTAGAGCGAACCACCCGTGCCAATAAATTCAGAATGACCAAGGGCGGTCTGAGATTCGGAGACAAACCCGCTTGCCTGGAACTTCGTCTGATCGAACTTCGTGGTCCGTAGACTTGCAAAGTTTAGCTTAGCCCCATAGAGCCCTCTGTTGTATTGGCCGAGTTCGTTACCGGTCATGCCAGTTTCAAAGTTGCCCCAACCAGCTTCACTCCGATCCCACTCCAAGCGCACAAACATTCGGCCCTGGCTGTTTACATCAGACACCGTCGTAGAATCATCACCGTAGACAGGATAATAGCGATCGGGATCTAGTCGCCTGAAGAGGCTTTGCGGGTCCTTCTTGTGTATCTCAGAGAACAGATCGTCCAACTGCTCTTCACGCGTATCCATCTGCGCCGTTAACAGGTATTTACCTTTGATCTTGCCCTTCAAATAGAACGCAAGTCGCCCTTCCGTGAGTAGATCTTCTTCATAACGTTCATCGCCGGTGAGCGGCAGCACCGAGCCGGATGTGTCTTGGCTCGCAATCGTCAAATCAGCAAGAGCAACAAGAAAGCGGTACTTGCCCGTCACCTCAACGGTTTGGGAACTGTTAGTTAACAACCCCGACGGATCTGCGATACCGACATCAAACGCATGCACCCCAATAGGCATCAAATACTCGACTGCAAACTTGTCCTTCCGGTCAATCGGTATTCTCTCTTGGTTTAGCAGTACGAGGTAACCAGCACCGATATTATTGCCCTGGAATCTAACCTTGGATCCATAAATCGGAATGTGTCGTCTTTCTAAGTCGTTGCGTCGGAGCAATCTATCGACCTTGCTTTCCACGTCCATCTGCCTACCGTCGAGGGCTATCGCAGCTGATCGCACGTTCAATGTGTCCGAAAGCCTGTCAACGGTGTGCACAGTCTCAGCAACACCGCCTCGCCCACCTTCAATCAAAACCTCGGCACGCCGATTAAGAGCGCGGCCGGTTTCGGTGTTGTTATTGGCTATTGGTTCATCCGGACCCATGCCTGAAGCTTCAATACCAAGCACACGCTCGTTGAGACCGCTGGCTATGTAGTTTGCAACGACCTGAGCTCGCGCCCTGGAGAGCGCGTAGTTATCAGCAAAGATATGTTGGCTACGCTGGGCTATACCTGAGCTCGACGTATGTCCACTGACGTTGATTTTAACATTGTCGGCGTCGAGCCAATTTTGAATGATCTTATCGAGGATTTCTCTGTCTGCCACAGACAACTCTGTCCCCAACTCGTCAAATTGTGGACGAAACTCAAAGGCTTCAATCTCATCGCGGCCAGGCACAAACACCACGATCCCATCGTCTATACCTGCAATGCGGAAGCTCTTTGGTTGGATCGACAAGCGCCGCGCTTGTTCAATCTGCTGTTCATAGAGATCGGCGTCAATCGCGAAACTCCGCTGATCAATAGTCTCGTCAACAAATGCGTCACTGTTTCGAATACGCGCCCGATAGACATAACTCTGTGCTGCGACGGTCCCTTCCAGCGGCCAATCAACCACGTAAAAGAGCTTCTTGTCTTCACGCGTGTCGACAACAAACTGATGGATCGGTTTGCGGCGGTCAACGTCTGCTTCCGCGAACACCTCAATCACGAACTCGTCGTGAAAGTGCGCGTAGTTACTAAAGACCACAAATTTCTGATCCTGAGTAAAACGGCCATCTCTGACTGGCAAATGACTGGGCCCCTCTAAGGCAAAGCGCGCCTCAAGGTTGGCCGGATCTTCCGTCCACCAGATCACGCCACCATCGGCCAACCGCGTAACCGCCTCCCCGACGAGATCGACTCGCCCTTGATCGCCCAATTCCGAAGAAGGCGCAAAAACACTAGGCTCATGAGCGCGCACGCGCGCGCCTGTATCATCCTCGGAGCCAGGGTCCTCCGTTTCATCAACGGCGATGGCCCCATCCAGGACTGCCGATGAACAAAGTAGGCCATCGCATTCAGCAACCGCCTTTGGCACTAACAAGTCCAACCCCTGATCAAGCAACCGCCCGAGGGTTTCCATCGCCTGATCAGTGAGTCCTAACTCCTGCCGCGCTTGTTGTTGAGGAATTGGTTCGATCACAGTTTCTAACTGCGCACTAACATCTTTTCCCAACAAATCACACAACGCGCGGCGCAAGGCTTCGGCACGCCGCGTAGCCAGCTTCTTAGCTTCTGGATCAGTTACACCTGGGGCTGTAAACGATTGTATTTTTAGAGTGATGAAGCTGCCGCCCCGCAATTTCTCAGCCAATGCGGCAAGGGCACTGCGATACCCAGGCAGAACTTCCGCACTACCCGGTTTGAAGAACATTTCCGCAATCTTTATCTGTAACCGTTGTTCGGGTGGTTGCAGTTCGTCAAATTTCACACCGAAGTCAAAACGGTTCATCAAGCCTTGCGACAGTCTCTTCACCCGTGGGTTTTCTGTCGTAAATCGTGTTGTTTTAGGCAATGTCGCTCGATCAACCTTGACGATGTAGTTCCGACCGCGCTCCACGAACCCTCCGTCGACACTGGCAATGTGATAACGACCAAACGCATCTGTTTCTATCAACAACCCTTCGACTGTTGCTAAACGCACCCCCGGCAGGCCAGGCTCATTCAAACCTCTGTTGGTGACCGCTATCCTCAACTCATATCCGCGGGACGTTTCCTCTTGGAAAACGTCGACCGACAAATCTTGACTCGTTAGTCCCCCGCGCTTCTTGCCGGTATGTTTCGTCTCGATCTGACCATCGCGCCAAGTAAGTGAGGTTCCTTCTGAAGATTCGAGAGAGAGCTGAGATAGGGTTACGACCTCAGGGTATATTGCCTTGATCACGGCAACGTTCGCTTGCGAATCGTCACTCAGCCCGTACCTTCCCGGTAAGCGCTCTATCGCGACCGCGCTATCTGTAAACACGGTCTCACTAGACTTTTGCTTGAGTGACGTCAGTCTGAGCAACAACTTCTCGGGTGGCACATCCCCGCCGACATCGAGCGTAACTCGAATGTCCGTCGCTACCGCGTTGTCTTGCCAGCCATCTTCATCACGGTCATGCCAGACTTTGCCAATTACAGTTGTTTGTTCAAAATCGGGGTCTGCCACCAAGACAATCCGCGCGTCATCCGTATTGCCAATCTGCGCAGGCCCCACATACGGCGTCGCCGTATTGATGTACTCACCATGCGCTAGCCCAACTCCTGCCCGTAGTACGTAGCGCAAGGTAACTCGTTCACCTGAGGCGAGTGTTAACCCACCAAATCTAACTGGACGCGTTCCTGTTACCACCAGCTCGTCTGATGCGTCACTCACAACGGCAGAGCCATCGACGTAACTAAAGCCAGGGGGCAGGGAGTCCACTACCGATATACCCGGCAACAAAACTGGACTCAGGTTTTCGAGAGTAAGTGTGTACGAAACAAGCCCGCCAATGCTGGTCGTTCGTTGATCAACATCCTTAACTAGTCGAACACTGAAGCCACCAACGCCGACTGGATCCAAAGCAATATGATTGAACACAACATCAGGATCCCCAGCCTCCAGCACAAAGTTCACGTAATACGTCGTAGATTCATTCAAGGTTGGTGCAGTGGCACTGTCGCCGACACGTACAGGATTACCGAGTCCTGTCGGATCGAACGGATCACCTTCTGGTGGTAACAAGGCAGACAAACCTGGGTTAAATCCGCTTGGGGAAGTAAATACAATCGTGAATGTATCACCGGAAGCACATGCTGGATCGGCATCAGTAACGACATCAAAGCGGTACATGCCATCGGGAGCTGAGACCTGATTCTGTTGATTCGGCAATAGACAAATTTCAGGCAACGGCGAACCGCCGCCATTCAAAAGAGTCGCTGTGACCCCTTCTATCGGCGTTCTATCAACACTGTTATAGAAAACACCTGATGGATCGATTGGCATGTTCTGATCGATCAGATTGGCTTCGGGCGCCAGCGTAATGTCGGCGATGACACCAAATGTCGTTCCCGAGTCCGGGTGCACTAGCACCACCGAGTAGTCAGATCCTGGGATTAGATCGGGAATGTTGTAACTGCCATCTGGCGCGACCGCACCTTCGGCAATCAATTGACCATCTCGCTCTACACGGATCACCCACCCGTCCAACGGCGCTTCGCCCGCATCAAAAGCATCATCCGTATCCGCGTCTAACCAAGCATTACCTTCGATCGACGCATAGCCAAGCACGACCCCTGTGTCAGTCCGATCCGCGACACCGCCAGTACTTGTTAACCGATCTGTGTAGGTAGCAGTCACTGTATCGTCCAATTGCGTATTCAACTCACCGTCATCATCTACGCCAGCTGTGGCCCCGAACGTCGTGGTTAAAGTAGCCGTGAACACGCCAGTATCTGGACCTGTTTCCACAACCGTGATCACCTCTCGTTCGCCAGTCATATCGTTGGTGACTATGACGGTAAAGGACTCCACCACCCCGGCGGCAAAATTCTCATCAGGATCCGTGACCGTCACGACAAGATCTTCGCCCGGGGCACTTTCATCCGAGATGTCGACAATTCCATCCGTACCAGTCGGAAACTCTATGGGTGTGGGGCTAGCGTTATCTGTGGGATCACCGTTCCCGTCCGGATCGGGATCAGCCCCGGCAACGGAATCGTCATTTACGTTTGGTGTGCCGGGTGTCAGATTCGCCGGACTTTCACCTGTAACCTGAGCAACGTTGCTAAACGGACCGGGATTGTCATCAGGGCGAAAGGTGAGATCGAATGTCACTGTAGCTGACCCACCAACTGCCAACGTTTCACTAGCATCGGTAAGCTCGACGTCAGCAACCCCGTCGAAGCCAGGGTTGATTGCAGTAAGGTCTCCCGTAATCGCGAGGTTCGCTACCGACTCCAGGATCGCAGGACTTATCTGCGTGACAACATCGTCTGTAATGAGGATATTCGAAACATCCACATCGCCCAGATTCTCGACGACAAGCGCCACTGTAGTCGTAAAGGTACCGTCTAGATTTGCCGTCGCAAGCGGTGCTGATTTTGCAATCCCAACATGGGCATTTTCCGTAAAAGTAACCGGTGTGACACCAGCGTCATCGGTTGGGTCTGAGTTGCCATTGGCATCGGGCACAAGCCCATCGATTGAGTCATCCGCAACACCGACACCACTGGGCGTGTTTCCCGCCGCCGACGCCGTATTGTAATATGGTCCAAGATTGACGCCGGGGTCAATTCGCAACTCGAGTTCAACAGCCGTCGTGGACCCTCTTGTTAAAGTGTCGCTGCCGCTAAGTAATCCCTGGTTCGGTGCGATCCCGGTAAAACTGCCACTCGCGGTTAGCCCCACACTCGTTACGCCCAGTACCTGGAAACTGACGGCGCCGGAGAAAGCGGTAGCAATGTCATCAGTTACCTGGACCGACTCTATATCCACGTCACCAGTATTCGTTAGATTGACAACATAGGTCAGGTCATATGTTCCGTCGCCGTTGCTCGTGGGGACGCTTTGCACTGCTTTGGAAATGCCAAGTACAGGGCTTTCTACAAATGTGACGATGGTCGGGTCACTATCGTTCGTGGGATCACCATCTCCATTCTCGTCGACGTCGGTGCCGTCGTCAGAAGTGTCATTCACGGTCACAGCGCCAGGAGATTGAGCGCTGGTTAACGCACCATTGCTGTAAGGACCGAGGGTTGCACCTGCAGCAACGGTAACCGTGACGTCGATTGTACCGCTCCCGCCGAACAGCAGTGGGTCGGTACCCGCCAGTAGGTTGAGACCGCTATAAGGGAAGACGACGGTGAAATCCGGGCTCGTGATCGCGTCCACCGTATAGCCCGTGGCTGCGGCGAAGACCGCGGTGAAATCTTCCGTCACCTGCAAGTTTGTTAAATCAATGTCACCGGTGTTTTCAACGAGCAACCTGTAGGTCAATGTATACGTACCGTCACCATTGTTGAGGTTGGTAACAACGGTCTTTGCTAAGCCAATTTCTGGGACCTCAGCAAAAGAAACTGGCGTGGGATCCGAATCATCTGTGGGGTCACCATTACCGTTGTCGTCAGGAACGACGCCATTGTCTGAAGTGTCGTTTGCGGTGACATCGGAAGGCGTGTCACCAGACGTTGTAGCGCTGTTCGCATACGGCCCTAGGTTTGCTCCCGGGGTGACTGTGACGTCGATCTGAACTGTACCTGTCGAACCAGCCGTTAATATGTTCCCAGCTGCCAGCAGCGTCGGCGTGCCACCAGGCAAGCCGTCGTAGCCAACATCGACGACAAAGTCCGTGCTGGCGATGCTATCAACCGTGAAGCCTGTGACGCCAAAGGTCGCGGTAAGATCGTCGGTGATCTGCAAGTCATCGAGCAGGGTGTCCCCAGAGTTCTCCAAGGTGAACAGGTATGAAAAGGTATACGTGCCATCAGCATTGTTCACGGGCGCAGTCGGCACTGATTTGGCCAAGCCAATCTCAGGGGCTTCCGCGAATGTGACGTCGACAGCGTCAGAGTCGTTAGCGGCAACCGTACTCCGGTCGGATTCTGAAGTGACATTCGCAGTGTTTGTATAGGGTCCCAACACGAGGGCTGGTGTCACAGTGACATCTATCTCGATACTGCCGTTCTCACCTACACCCAGCGTACTACTAGATGCATCCAGCAAGTCGATCGTTGCCGGTGCACCGGTAAAACTCACGTCTTCCGTCAAAGTCCCCGAATCACTGGTAACTCGCACGTCGTCAAGTGTGTAGTTACCCGCTCCGAAGGTCGTATCAAAGTCATCTTGGACGGCGATGTCTTCAAGACCCACATCCCCTGAATTGGCCAAACCAAGGGTGTAGGTCAGCGTATAAGTCCCGTCGCCGTTGTTGGCTGGACCCGCGCTGATCGTCTTAGTGACGTCCAAGGTTGGGTTCTCCGCGATGGTCGCTAAAGCGAGCGAGACCTCGGTTCGATAGTCGTTAAGGTTAGCGGTACTAGTGATCGGTGCGTTACCAGAGCCGGAGGCGATGTCCGAATCATCACGTATACCAGTACCTGCACTACCCGTATCCGAAGACGCATAGACTGCCTCATCGATCCCTGCCAACGCGGCACCTGGCAGGATGGAGGACAGCAACTCAGTATCGAACTCTATAAGCAGAGAAGCACTGGCATCGATTTGTAACAATGTAGTGAACGTAATCGTATCGTTCGGATTATTGGTTGTGGAGAGCGTAATGTCCCCCAGGGAAACTGGCGTCGTCGTACCATTGAGAAACACGTTGCCCGTTAAGGTCAGACTCAACCCTGTCATAGTTTCGAGGCCAACCGGTAACACGAGCTGCCAGCCTCCGCCGGAATCACTGCCGATCTGCATCGCTGTACTCGTTCCAGAATTCCCAAGGGTGATATCCCAGGAGACATTCGGGGTGGTATCCACCCTATTGTCGGTAGGGTTCGGTGCCGCAACGGCGGAGATGGTCAACTGGGGTTCGGCAACCTCGGCAAATACTGAGGTAGAAGTCTGACCAGTCGCGTTGACCGAGAGCTCAAAGCTGTTCTCGAGACTGACACCGGCCTGATTACCCACCTCATTTAGTACAATCGCATCGAACTCTATGACGACGAATTCCTCGTCAGCATCCATGTCGGTATTGGTGAGGTCACCAAGATCCCACACGGGATCTGTACCTGAACCAAACGGGCCGCCCGACGGGGCCAATATACAGCTTGGGGTGATGCCACTAATCGTGGACTCATCACCTGTTTGGTTCGCAGTGCCGCCTCCACATGCAATCGCTGGAGATGCAGTGATCGATCCAGCACCATCAAAAACAAACGCGACTCGGCCGGTACCCGCTACGTACTCGAGTCCAGGAGGTAAAAAATCGGTGACTTCAAAGTCCGGCGCACTCCCCTCAGGCACGCGCATTTGTAAGCGGTAGGTCAGGGTTTCGCCGATCGTCACCAGGCGAGGATCTAACGAACTGTCAGCGCTACCTTCTGGTGTGTGCGTAAGGCTTGTAGAGACGATTGTTTTGACAATGCTTAAAGCATCTATAGTCAAAGAACTTTGACCTTGCGAGTTGTAACTCCCCTCAGCCCCAGGTGCAGAGCCGGTAGGGTTGATCGCCGTGCCAGAACCAGGCAATGAGCTGTAATCCATATCCACCGTGTTGGTAATCACCTGCCCCGGCAGAACAGATCCATCTGTACTCGCTTGATACCGGACCTCACAAACATCACCTGGTGCCAACTCATCAAACGTAATCGTGATCCCAGCACCAGCGGGATCAGCATCATCCACAGTCAGGGAACTAATCGTACACGTATCCGTTCCTGGCACTGCTGGCGGCGCTGGTCCAGTCACACTTGCAAGCACATAGGTGAGCCCAGGTTGAATCACATCGTTGAACGTCACATCGTATGCAGCAACCTCGTCGCCAGTACTCGTGCTGTGTTCAAACAATACCGAGTATCCAACGGTGTCATTCGCGTCAGCCATGTTTGGTGTCACCGTCTTGGTGACTTGGACATCTGGTTCTAATTGTTCGGCATAAACTCGCGGTGACGTTGAAATACCGTTATCACTGACTATTCGAAAACGATTATCAAACTGTGTGCCTGCGACTTGATCACCTACAACTCTTGCGTTTATCTCAAGCACCACAAGCTCTTCGTTGGCATCGTCTTCCGAGTTTGTCACATCACCAAGACTAAACACCGGGTCTGACCCTGACCCGCTACCACCACTGCTTGGTGCGATGACACAATCGAGACCAAGCGTAGAGAAATCTGTACTTTCGTTACCAACCCGATCCGGTGTACCGCTTGAACAAGTTAGTCCAGTCGCGCTCAAATCTGATCCAGAATCACTAACAAGGCCCACCAGAGTCTGCGCACCAGCGACATACTCGAACCCGTCCGGCAGAAGATCCGTCAGCTGCGCGCCGTTAACTACACCTTGGGGTAGATATCCCCACATGCGATAGCGAGTAATTTCTCCCGTAACAACCGGGCGCGGATCACCACTACTATCAACCGTGGCTTCACTTGTATGAGCCTCTGAAGTCGCAACAATTTCTTTGTACGACTCGGTTTGACGTGTCGATATAGAGGCGCTGTTCTCAACTATCGGAAAGGCTGTTGCGCCTGGTTGCCCCGCCCAAGTGGCACCTGCGGTATTGTCAATCGACGCATTGTTCTCTGCCGTTGCGGCCAAGTCACAGCTTATTGGCAAAGTGACCGAATCACCCGGATCGAGGGCGGTTGGGGTTGTGCCTGTGAAACTCGAAAAGGTATAGCCCGCCGCGAACAGATCGCCACTACCACTACCGCCTACAACCGCGCCTAGGCTACAACTCGTTAGATCAGTTGGTAGCGTGTCGGTGACAACAACATCGTACGCTTCTGCGCTGCCATCGTTGGTCACCACAATGTTAAAAGAGACACTGTCGCCAGCTTCTAACCCGGCGTCTGCAGAAGTCGCCGTCTTTGCAACCGAAAGACTGGGTTGCTGTAACGTCAAGTTCGCAATGTTTAGGCCAGATCCGCCATCAACAACCGAGTTATCTGTAATTGCTTGCAACACGTTAGAAAGCACTAGTCCATCTGCAAACGGTTCGTCTGAGACTGTCATCACGACGTCAACTTCGATCACTTGCGAGCTTGCGCTCGAGAGGTCTGGCCAATCTATGGTCAGACGATTTTCCGGTCCATCCACCGTTATCGCTGTCGGATCAACACCCACAGTGTCTCCCGCCGTTAAGCTGATGCTCGAATTGCTAGAGAGAGGCAAGGTGGTGTCGATGCCAATGACGCCGTCGTCCACATCGAAAATAGGAAGCGGGAAAAAATCGTTGAACTGAATCCCTTGTACGTCTCCCGAGGGGATCTCTAAACGGAGGCGCCAGGTTACTGTTTCACCAGGCTGAGCGGTTGCTGAGCCGATGATCGCTTTGCTACTCGTAACGTCAGGTATAGTGATTGTCTCTTGCGAGTCGTCGGTACAATTTGACGCACCGGTCACGATGTCATATTCGCCAACCACATTATTAGTCAGAGCATCACGTGCTCTTACTGGTTCACCAGCCAGAACCCCGTCGTACGTCTGATCGATTGTTGCTGTGTAAGTAATCGACCCACTGGATGCAGGCGTTAGATTCCCCGTTACGGCAACAACGTCATACACGACCGTAGTCTGACCGGTACTAGGGGAATCGTTTGTTATCGTCGGGGAGATCGCAACCGGTCCACCTCCGTAGGTAACCGTCGGGGTATTCACAAACGAAAGTCCATCTGGCAAGACGTCAGTCAGTTCCAAGCGGTCAATACCTGCAACGAACTGCGACACCTGGAAATCTATCGTGTACGTAATCGTACTACCAGGAAAGCCTCCGCCACTCGCGCTCTTCCTAATCGTTACGTGCTTTGCTGTATTAATCGCTCCTTGTGTGCTGCAAGAATTCTCATCTAACGTATCCACAATGTAGACCGGAAACGTAGCCCTGATGTCTTGGTCAGCCCCTATGGTCCCACCACCGGCATCGCACAACAGATCCAACGTCCCGCCTGGTGTTAGCGTGGAAGGCTCACTTGTAGCGCGGCAGTTCGTGTAGGTGCCAAAGAATGCAACAGGACCTACGTATTGAACATTCGCAGGAAGCACGATCGGCAGTGAAATCTACTGGCGTAACTGTTTTGTTTGATGCGATATCCGCAAAGACATCGATGTTCCACACCCAGGCTGGTCCCGGGGGGTTTTCCATTTCAGCGGTGACATCTGAAATCGAGTATCGAATGACCATGGGCGTAAAATCAAAGCCTGTTCGCGTACCAAAAGTCGGCCCGTTCGTCCCAACCGCTGTATCCCCAAACTCGTAGACAGGCACTATCTCAAAGGCGCCAGACTGCAGAACGTCAATCACAGCATTGGTATCAACGTCCATGCACAGAGTCATGTCTAAGCTAGGCTGACCTGCCACAACAGAACCAATCGGATATCGAACGACGTTTAGCTCCCCGCCAGTTGGACCGGTGACGGTTTGGCCGGAAATCGGATCGATGAGCTGGTTACTTGGCAGCGCAAAGGTGCCTACACTAATCGGTGTCAAACCGAGGCCAAGAAAATCTGCACTGGACAAAGTGAAATCGGGCTGGGTGATGATCTGATGGTAAGGTCCAAACCCAGGCGTACCGCTATTAGTAAGCCCCGCGTCAAAACAGAACGCCTCACCGACAAAGTCACTCGTCGGTGGCGATGCGCTAAGCGTCGGGGTATCCGCGATTACCGCGCTGGATAAACTAACCGTTAACAATATTGTGCAAGCAAACTGCCTGCACACTGATTTTGACAACATGCTTCTACTTTCCAGGCCCAAATTTCAGCCGCGCGCGCGTAAGCCGCCACACGGTGCGGGCACTAGTTAGAAGTGTAGTAAGGAATCAGGGAAGTTCTGGGCCATAGCGCGCTGCAGAAAGGTGCTAATCCACCGATGTTTCAAGGATCGCTTCGCCATGTTTGGCGACAATATCGGCACGCTTCTCGTCCAACCGCGCATAACGGCAATAGTTCTGATCTTCAATGTCGAATCGAGGTTCAGCGTCGATTACCACCTGTTCGCACACACCTACAGCAACAAAATAATTCTTAACATCATTCGGCAAAGTTTTAGGCATGTGTGCATACGCTTGTTCCATGCGTTCGGAAAAGTTCTGGTGCTCCGTAAAGCAATCAGCGGCTCCCGTTTCCCACCTTGTTGGCGTCTGGTCTTCGTACAAACAAGCCGAAAATAGAGGTACAGCATCCGGAGCGTGTTCTTTGGCATCGTGCAAACTGGTCGTGAAGTACAACGCCAAGTCTTGATAGTTCGGGTTCTGGTTCGGATGTTGCATCGACATAAATTCCAATGCCTGCAACCGTTGCTCCTCCGTGAGCGACTCATGACGAGTGTATATCCAATAGATTGCGTCACCTCGTTCGGGTTGGTAGGCCATACGCCCGTGCAGGAAGTCTGCCCCCACCCGATCGTTGCCTGACAACGCAAATATGATGTATCCAATCGCGGGGGCTGCCAAAACGCCTAGCACTCGAGCACGATCGAGATCACCACGACGATCAAATTGCGTCCACGCCCAGGCGACGAATGCATCGGATGCTATGAAAAGACCCATATAGTTCTTATGCATTCGAAACGCACTCGCTTCCATATCCGTCGTTAGCGCCAGAAACAAGCGTTCGAGATTGATTAACATCAATACGCCGACCAGAGTTGCCGACAACAGGACGGTTCGCAAGACTGCTGCTGTGGCATCCGGCGATTTACGATAGGTATTCAGCAGGGCCAGTGCGACAACCATGCTCGGCACATGCAAAATACCGCCGGTAATTGGCGCGGGTACAATTAGGTCGCTGAATGCGGAACCACCCCCCCCAAATACCACGCCACCCAAAAAGTTCCGCAAGTATCGGTGGCAGGACCCACATCACCAAACCAATGAGTACTAGTCCTCTGGATTTTCCTGTCGCCTCAGTCAATGTGACCCCACGCGCGCTTTGTATCTTAGGAATCCCCTTATAGAAGATATTTTGATAACAATCTCGCTCAGGGGTCACACTTTCACAGGCCCTATATCGCAAAAGAGATTAACCGAAGGGTCTATCTCGGAAACCGCTTAGTGCCTTATAAACTCAAACCCCTACCCTGAGCTGACACAAACCAGCAACGGACCAATCGAATGCACCAATCAAGATATGGGAAGCGCGCAGCGGTCGCACTCGCGTTTGGTTTGTTTCTGATAGTGAGCGCGTGCGACAAACCGTCAACTTACAACCAGGCTGAAGCCAGCCTGCCGGTAACCTACAAGCTCCCAATCAGCATCAACGATGTCATGGTCGCGTTAGTCAATGACGCGGCCGACCCGATTTGGATGGCCGCTTGGCAAGAGCCAAAGACCGACGAAGAGTGGCGCGAACTCGAGCGCAAAGCCTATCAATTACAACTCGCAGGCTCGCTCATCGCACACCCCGGAACAGGAGCACTCGATCATAAGTGGACCGCGAAACCAGGCTGGCAACAGTGGTCCAATCAGCTACATGCCACCGGCGTTGATGCCATCGCGGCTGTCGAGAACAGAGACCTCGCCGCTATCGGAAATATCGGAGATCAACTGGTCGAAGTCTGTGAGGGCTGTCATCGAGACTTCAAACTACCATTCCCAACTGGGGGAAAGTTCGGAGAACTTTCCCCAGTGCCAAGCGAATGAATTTACAAACAATTTCAGAAGCCGGTCAAACGGAGTTCGACAACGCCGCATTAGAAGTGTGATATGAACTAGACCGACGCCGCTGCCACCACAACCCAAGACCGCCGACGAGCAGGAGAGCCAGTGTGCCAGGCTCATCAACTCGTGTTGGATTGATTGTGAGTTCTGCCAAATCTAAGGAAAGGTCCACGCTCCCGCCACTGTCATCCATGGTCATAAAGCTCGCCAATACCGGATCAAAGTTGAAAACCTGCCCCGCATCCAACGTAAAGATGCTACCGAGATCAACAAGACTGGCCAGAGCTGAGTCTAGCGGGGTGACCGCCTCATCAAATAGTGCAGTGAATACAAACTCAACCTCGCCGAGCAAATCAATACCGCCAGCCGTCGCGATAATCCCATCGCTCTGAGCTGTATCGACGGAACCGTCGCTGTTAATCCCCAGTTCCAAAATGATCTTAGAACCAAGATTTAGGACAAATTCCTCGGCAACGATCGTCCCAGGTGAAAAGCCAGGGTCGATCGTTCCACCGTCCGCGATAAGAGTGCCATTGATTGTGCCAATGCCATTGAGCGTGCCGTTGTTATCGACAATAACGTCGCCGTTGACCACACCATCGTTCAGTGTCAACGTTCCTTGAGCACTTCCTAGATCCGCGCCCGCCGTTTCAAAATCGGTATGGCCCACAATAACCCGATCAGCGGTTAGCGAAGACGCCGCGCCATTGATTTCTACTGTAGCATCGTCACCGTTTCTTGGTGCGATAACGAAATCGCCATTGTTGATCGTGACTGAACCGCCATCTTCGATAGTGAGCGTCCCCGTTCCAATGTTCGAGACCGCTGGGATACCGAATTCGGTCTTGCCAACCCGAGCGCCTAGCGCGTTGTCAACAACGATACTAGATCCGTCACCACTGACCCTTACTGTTGCACTTTGAGTGGGCCCTGCTTCGGGTGTCTGACCGATGATCAGTGCTGTGTGCCCGGTTCCCCGAGAATCGGTAATGTTCACACTACCGCCTGACAACACTTCCAAATTTGTGTTTGAAATCACTGGCAGACCGAGGTCGCTCACTACTCTGGTATTGTGAACGTCAAGGCTCGCACCAGAGTTACCGCTAATCAACAACAGCTGAGAATCGACGTTCAAAGTGCCGCCGTCTTGTACACTAACAAAACCGTTGGCGACTCTGGATCCACTCACTTCGTCTAGGCCAGTATTCACGGACAACTCGCTGCCGCCGCCACTGATCAACAGGAGGTTGGACCCGCCAGTAGTCGGTGCACCGACATCCGTTTGGCCAAGATAGAACCCGCCTTCTTCGCCTTCGGCTGCTGTGACGCTCATCACGCCACCGTCGGTGATAATAAGATTACCGCTAGCGCCGTTGCCCTCACCGACGTCCAAAGTTGTTGCTTGGCCCGACGGGGCAGCTACTTCCCATGTAGCATTGTCGATCAACGCCGTCGCTTGAACTTGCCCATCTGTGACTACCCAAGTAGCCGCGCTATCGCCGCTTGCAATGTCAGCTTGTTGAGAACGGACTAGACCGCCATTCTGAATGACGAGCGCATCATCTCCTCTCACTGTATTGCCATCGCCATCGAGTTCAGTAGGCAGTACTGCAAGCGCCGCACCCACAACAAACTCACCGTTATTGTTGGATGCATCAAATTCAGAACCAGCGCCAGTAACTATGACAACAGCATTCGAGGCCCCATTGAAACCCGAAGCGCCTGAGGAGTTTGAACCAATTTTGACATCGCAGTTTGTAGCACCACAGGTGTTGTCAGCAGCCCATCCAACTGTGGCGCCGTCAGAGATCACGAGATCGGATTTACCGCCGAGATCGATGCGACCACCAGAAGGAGTACCCTCACTACCCATTTCGAGCCGGGACCCAACGCCACTCACAGTGACTTCATTGAGTTCCAACGCGTCAGTGATTGGGCCAGAATGACCCGGTGGTAGATCCGTAAGTAGACGGAGCCCTGCATTTAGTTTTGAACCACCATCAACTGTCAGCACAGGCTTTGAGAGCGGCGCAGCGGTGGGCCGCAGGAGCACAAATCCATCGCTGCCGACATCGTAACTGGCGCTCCCAGTGGTGACGGTAGAGTCTGCTTGACCTTGCGGAGTGATCACTGGCCCAGGTGCAACAGTATAAAACTCAGCGGTAGGACCACCTTCTAACATAATTCCAGCCCACGCCACCTGCCAGCATGTGCATAACCCAAAGACCCCAACAACAACAATACGCGTTATTCTAGGCATCGCGACCCCCTTTCAATTCCGTTTTTTTCCGCTACGATTTCCTTGTGCCGTGTGTGTTAGATTGACCGAATGCAAAGTCCTCATCGCGATAGTCAATCATTGGCACCGTTGGTGCTTAGTTTGATTCTTAGGTGACGAATTGCGACTAGAAAAAAATAGATGGCACTTAATCTGCACAATCGTGTTTATGGTTTGGCCAGCGTTGGTACAAAGTGAAAGTACCTACGCAGTCGTGGGTTCTCATGCGGACAAGACGATCGGTGAATTCGGACAGCGAGTTCAATTCTCCCAGGAACCTGTAGCTGGTTGGACGCCTTTAGAAGCGCATACCAAGCTACTCGACGCACCCTTCTATACGAGCGATGAGCTCAATTTCGGGTATCAGGAGCGGCCCCACTGGTTGAAGTTTGAGTTCCACAATCCATCTCCCGAGACTCGTCGCTGGGTACTGATGACCATGCGGACATCATTGGAATTGTTGGAGATCTACCGAGTTGATCATGATCGAATACAACTCCTTTTCGATAATGCAGATACCCAACAAAGAGTTGATGCTTATGAGCGACACTTCGGTTTGGCAGCCGATATCGTCATGCCCCCAAATGCGAGAACGGAAATTCTCCTTCGATTTAGGGCTTCGGCGTCGGGCTGGTTACCGATGGTCCTCGTTCCTGAAACTCTGACAACATCGGTCCTTGTAGGGCGCGTTTTCCTTTCGTTGTTCTGCGCAGCCGCAGTTATCACCTTGCTGGCGGCGAACTTCCTCTACTTTTTGTTCACGCGTCGCGCTGTCTTCGGTTGGTACTGTTTGGCGAGTCTCGGCATATTGCTCGGCGGCGCGCATTTGCAAGGTGCCACGACTTTGCTTTTCTTTGGCGAGAACCCTGCTGATGGTCGGATCTTTGGTTCGTTAGCCATGGTCACTTCGACTGTCTTTCTAATGGTGTTTGCAGGAAAGTTCCTACGAATGCCAGATGGACTGTGGCCGCCATTTGGACGCATCTATCAGGCTCTAATCTGGGTTGGCAGCTCTTATATTGCGTTTTTACTATCGCTGCGTTTTGCGACTGCAGTGAATCCCGATCCGTACGTGGTGTTTGGCTGGGGATTCTCGATCTTTGTCTTGTTTTTTTTACCTGCTCACGCCCTCTGGGCTTATCGAAACGGTCAGAGTTCAGCCTGGCCCTTACTGTTGTCCTGGTTTCTCTATTTAACCTTCACCGCGGCAACGGTCCTTTCCACCGCAGGTTTGATTGAACCAATCTCTGCACATTGGCTACTCCTAGGTCCAACGGTTGTACTCGAAACCGCGCTAATGACACTGGCCTTGGCGTTGCAAGTCAGAACAGACGATGTAGAGCGTTTGAAGCTGCGAGATGACCGCGAGCGTGCACTGGATGAACTAGCGAACAATGCCCGCATGGTACTAGCAATCGGTCACGATAGTCGGAACATGTTAGCCGGTATCGAGCTCTTAGGACGCGAGCTTGAGCGGAGTGGGACTTCCGACTCGAGCGTCAGCAAGCAGATAACCACTCTCTCCTCGACTGTCGCCAATATGCTGTCCTTACTAATTGACGAAAGTCGTTCAGGTACGCTTGAGAGTCCAGCCGAGGCAATTGAGGAAATCGAGTTGGAGCAACTCTTCAGCGCAATTCTTATTCTTGCTCAAGCCAAGCTTCAAGCTAGCGGCACACAACTCGAGTTTCGTTCGCAGGTCACCGTGTTTGCAGCTGATCGAACTATTTTACTGCGCACGTTGTTGAATTTGGTCGACAACGCCATTAAATATGGCACTGGTAACCGAATACTCGTCGCCGTCCGTGAACGCCATGACGCGATTTTGTTCGAAGTTTGGAATACCGGCTCTGGTTTAAGTGCGACCGACATAAAGGGGTTGCTCAAGACGGTAAACCACGGGCGTGGGTTCATCCGCTCTGATCAATCAGGAATTGGTAGCGGACTTAGTGTTGTCGTCAAACTCCTGAACAAGTCCAACGGCATCCTGTATGGCAGCAGCGACTCCGATGGCGCAACAGTCTTTGGTGTTCGTATACCTCACGTCGACCTATCAGCCATACGTCGTCTAAGCATATCGGTCCTAGGTCCCGACAGCGATGTTAAGGTGGTCTCAGGGCTACTCGAGGAATTGAAGGTTGAATACACAGATCATCCCGACGCAGACATTCACATATTGATTGCTGACCAATCGATGCCGGAACTGGCTCCAAAGAGGCAGCGAAGACTCATAGCAACCTACGATCGAGGCAGGGAATTTCGCCGTACATGGCAAAAGGATGCGGACGTCTTTGTCTACCTACCGGCGATGCACGATTCTCTACTGCGCGCATTGTCCAGTGCAGGAACCAGTTAGTGTCCGCCGTACATAAAAAGCTAAGCATTCTTGTTTTAGAAGACCATGCGTTAGTCGGGCAAGGCATTGTCCGAGAGTTAGAGTCAATGGCGCACGTGGATACGGTCGTAACGCTAATCGATGCCTCACAGTACGTTGAAGAGCACGCTATCGACATCCTCATCATCGACCTCTGGATGCCGGATGGAGACGGCTTGGATTGGTACTCAGACAGCGCGCAAAAGACACCGACAATTCTTCTGTCCGGGCAGCTAAATCTTGCCGAGATTCAAAGAGCGCAACAACTCGGTGTCCGGCATATTGTCAGTAAGTCTTCAGCCGCAAGTGAGTTAAGAACATGTGTCGAAAGTATCCTCGCCGGTGAGCCGTCCTATTATTCAGACGATCTAAAAGCGATGGCTGAATCACTTGAACAAGGGAATCAACTTTCTGAAAACGCGATCGCAGTACTTCGCGGGCTTCAAGAGGGTCTCGCCAACAAACAAATCGCGAAGAAACTGGAGATTAGTGAAGCTACGGTTTCTTTCCATCTCGGACAGCTAAAGAAGATCCTAAAAGCACGAACAAATCGTGAGCTGGTATTCAAGGCAAGTCGCTTAGATCTCACGAAGTAACGGCATAGAGCATAGCTCGCCGAGGCAATTCGTAAACTATTTCGATTCGAAAGTCAGTCAAAGGGAACTTTGGACTCCGCCTCCAATCCGCATTTGACTGGCGCTCAGAATGGGTAAGTTGAACGGCAGCTTCCGACCCATTTTGACCGTTCGCTATTCGAGCTGAATCCACTAACCTACCCTTTTTGCCATCGGACACCACATGGAAACGAGCAAGATTGGCCACTGGCTTCAAGTTGGGGCAAATATTGGAATTTTGGCTGGTTTGATAATGGTTGGCTTACAGATTAATCAAGCTAGTTATCTCGTTCGTAATCAACTAGTCAGCGATCAGGCGTCAGATCGCATGTCTACTATGGAAAATATGCTGGGAGAGAATCCCGCCGAGATATTCGCGAAAGCCGTTACCACACCAGACCAACTTACAGATGCCGAGCTTGTGGTAATGGATTCTTGGATGACGAGAGAGATCATATATGCGAGACGAGTCCGGCAACTTGTAGATTCCAATATCTACCCATCGGAGGCTTGGGAAAATCATCGAGGTGTAATTGACTATGCGTTCGGATCGAAATTTGGACGTAAGTGGTGGGAAGTATCTCGAAGTCAGTTCGTAGAGAGCGATCCGAGGGTGGTCGAACTGGTGGACTCTGTGATCGAAAATCTTCCGAATGATGACGATTGGAAGGATTACCTTGCAGAAATTCAGAGTGCTCTTCACGAAGAGTGAATGAAGGCTATTGGCCGAAACCGACTGAAAAATGTCTACGGATTTTAGTCGAGGAGGAAGACCGCGTATCTGTGGTTTGCGACGACTATGAGTTGTTTGACTGGATGGACGACCTATTCGCCGAAGAGCACGATCTTGATGATGTGGTTTTCTACAGCTCTTCATCCGGGGCGAAGAGCGAGTACCGAATCACTTTTCCACCTTCCGTAGATTTGGGACTCGTCAGGGAAATTATTAGCGGGCTCGATGAGTTGAAATCGAGCGGGTGTATCTGCTGAACAATACCTATGATTGAGGCGTTTAGTCCGTAGTTGGCCGCAAGCTGGCGTAGTTATCCCAAACCAAGCGTCCGCTTTGGAGCGAGTTACTCAATTGTTACCCAGGATTGTTACCCAAAATCGTAAGCGTTTGATTTGATTGGTAGCTAGGGGGAGACTTGAACTCCCGACCTCAGGATTATGAATCCTGCGCTCTAACCAGCTGAGCTACCTAGCCATCGTGGATTCCGCATTGGACGCGGGGGGCGCATTTTCCTCAGCTCTGTACTGTGTGTCAATCGGCTGGTACCGCGAAAACCATCGTTAGTTTTAGACCCACCACAGCAATACCTATCGTTGATCAGCCTCTCTAGTCAGGCACCTAGCAATCGCCACTAGTCCTATGTCGCCTTCTGTGCACCCCCTACATAAGGGGTTATGCCTATGTCACTTCATGAATATCGTAGCACTGCTAGTTCATGCTCAGTGCATGACAAGGCAAACAACCGCCAATCCTGACTAATTGGAACGAAACATGAACAACGAAATGAAACCTTTTGGCTTAGCAAGAAAACCCCTCGTACATTCAATGGCTGTCCTAGGTCTTTGCGGAATCAGTGCAAGTACTCACGCCGCAGAATGGGACGTCAAATTCGGTGGTTACTACAACGCAATTGCCGCGTATGCCTCCTCTGATCCAGCCGATGTTTCAGGCACTGACTTTGACGGCGTCGACGTGAACACTGACGGAGAGGTGTTTTTTCTTCCGTCCATCACGCTCGACAATGGGATTAAAATTAGCGCAAACATTCAGCTCGAAGCCGAAAGTGGTGGTAGCGGTGACCGCATCGATGAGGCTTTCATTCACGTAAATGGTTCGTTTGGCACCGTCGAGGTGGGTAGCACCAACTCAGCGGGATACAAAATGCACTATGGTGCTCCGGACCTCGCGCTCCTCAGCGGCGATGATCCAAGTTCCATTGCATACGTGAGTGAATACATTCCGTTTGATGGCAGCATCTCAGATGGCGCCACCTCTGCCAGATACGGGGACGACGTATTTCGTGCCACGCTGGGCAGCACCCATCTTGAGACCAACGCGAACAACGACGCGCAACGCATCACGTACTTCACACCACGCTTCGCCGGATTCCAACTCGGTGTGTCCTACGCGCGAGATGGTGATGAGGATAATCGAGTACGCGACTGTAACTTCGGCGACTGCAAATATTTTGATGTCGCTGCCAACTACGTCCAATCGTTCGGCGACATTGACCTCGGCGTTTCGGGGCGCTGGGGTATTGCAGAAAGTGGCGAGACTTTTGGCAACCCAGCAACCGGCGACGATCCGACGGTGACCGGCTTTGGCATCAACCTCGGGTTCGCGGGGGTAACTGTTGGCGGATCTTGGGCCGAACAGAATGACAGTGGTGCCAGCGATGGCGAAGCCTACGATGTAGGCGTCAGCTACGATAGTGGTCCCTGGCAATATTCGTTTACCTACTTCGAAGGCGAAAACGTAGACAACGAACATGCATTTGTCAGCGACCAGCACGACGAAGAACTTTCGGCGTTTCTCATTAGTGCCAACTATCAAATTCACGAGAACATAAAGTTAAACCTCTTTGGCGCGTATCTCGATTTCGATGAAGATATCGGCGATGCAGGTGTTGGCTCGCGTGGCAATGGTTTGGATGGTTTCGTCATCGGGACCGGGATCGGCCTCAGTTTCTAGACTCTCTCCAACGGTCTTACGGGGGGCAGTAGCCCCCCTTTTTTATGCACCATGCAGTTCTTTCTTGGTTCGATACCGAGCCACAGCGGAGCTTCTCAGAAACGCCATGTCATATGTGTTTAGCGTCTTGTAAAAGGCTTCCAATGCTCTCAATACATCCCGACGTTTCGCTTTACCCCGCATAGTCGCACGCTTAAGGATTTCCGCGATCGATCTTTCTCCATCCGTGTGCTTTAACGCCGCAGCGAGTGCTTCGCTGGGTTCCAAATCAATCGAATTGTTTTCGTGCGAGAACGAGACTTTTGGCTCGCGGAGGTTCTCAACGATCAAACGATGAAACCTCGAGTAAATCGAAGTGTCGTTGCTCAGCGTCAACGAAATGACTTTATCGAGCCCAAATTCGGGTTCTGCACAACGATTCTTGTGCGCATAAAGGGTGTGCGTCTTTAAAGTACCACTCACAAGTTCAGCGACGGACATTTGCTCAGTTGGATCTAACGTCGCGATCTGCGTTTCGAGATCTTCAGATTGCAGATAGCGGCCTGGATCATAAAGCCATGAATCCACCAGTTTGCTCAGCATCAAACCATGATCGCCCAGAAGTCCGATGAGCTCCGCTATCGTGTAAGCGCGATCCTGCTCATGCAGCAACAGGTCATATATCCCAGCGTCCCCCAACCGATGATCACCGAAAAGTTCGCTACCGCGCTTGAACCAGTTTGTATCGGGTAGCTGCGACAATACGCTCTTGGCATTAGAGACCTTCTTTTCTTGGTCGGCGTCTTTGTTGAGATGACGCAGGAGGTTTTGCAGTTGATACACGCCAGTTCGCGCATATTGCCCATATACCATCAATCCAAGAACGCCATCGTCTTTTAAGAGTGAAGTTATGGATGCTAGTCCCATTGACGGATCTGGAAGGTGGTGGAGGACCCCCGTGCAATTTATATAGTCGAAGGTGCCAATCTCACTCGAATTCAAGTTCAGGAGATTGGCCTGGCGCCACTCAATGTTGGTCAATCCGCGGACTTGAGCACGCTCTTTTGCGACATCGATCGATTGTTGACTGATGTCGACGTGAACTACTTTATTGCTCGTAGACTTAAGTTGTTCCGCCAAAAAGATCGTACTGTCACCGGTGCCACCGCCCGCTACTAGAACAGTAAATTCATCTTCAAAATCTCGTGCTCCGCCAAAGCCATAGTGATTCAACATGTCAAAACAATCCAAAGCGGGCGTTAAAAGCCTGTGCTGCTCATCAGCTGGATCGCGTGGTGGATAGGGAAAGTTTTCGTAGTGGTCTCTGGTAGTGTCGATTTGATTCGCCTCGCTAAACGTCCAGGAGAAGCCTACTGGCCAGACTCCATTCATCATCGTACGGCAGCTCAGACGTGTTCACACTCCCCTGTTTTAGGGGCTCACGAACTAAGCCAATCCGAGACTCGCGTCCCACCAAGTGAAGGGGTATAACCAGCTCTCCAAAGGCGAACCAGCTTCAATGCATTTAAAACGACTGTACTTAAGCGTTTTACTGACAACAGGATTTCTCATGTTGTCTGGATGCTATGCCGTTGAAACCAAGCAGGGTGAAGTTCAATTTAAGAGCGTGGAACCCCAACTTCTCCAAACAGGGGAAGTACGCTTCATACCCGATAGTTCAAAAAAGTGGTATCCGCTCGACGGACCCTTACTGTTTAAAGCAGATCAGTATGGGACATATAGCGGCGCAATCATCCGTTACGTACTTCCCGGTCGTAGTGAGTTAGTTGCGGAACCCGCAATCCTCTTGTGGCGGTACAGCATGAACGCGACCCTTTCATTGAATGGCGACATTGTTAGTGAAGCGGGTCAGATGCACCCGCCCTCTCGCAACCTTCACCTTCCACAGCTAGCACGACTTCACGGGGCAGCCTTGAATGAAACCCAGAACCTATTGGAGGTCGAGATCTCTGTCGTCCCCGGCTATGGTTACTTACTGCCGCCAGCCTATGGCGAATTTGCGCAACTTAAAGACCTGTACGAGCAACGCTATTTCAACCAAATCGTGTTGAATCAGATCATATTCGGGTTTTCGGTTTTTCTTGGGCTGCTTGGCTTTTTACTTTGGTCCTTTGATACCCGCAACCGAACCTATCTCTATTTCGCATTAGCGTCTCTGGTTTGGTCTGTCTACAGCATCAATCCGTTCATCCAAGACATTCCAGGAAGTACCCACAACTGGCTATGGATACTGCACACGAGCATTGATCTTTTCGCGTTGTTTCTCGTGCTTTTTGTGCATCGACATTTCGAGCTTTCGCGTATCCGACTGGAGCAGATCCTCATCCTTTATGTGTGCATCGCATCAGCCATCTATGCTTTTGTGCCGATGGTCAATTTCGCAAGACTAAGCACCGTCGTTCATCTTGGGGCTTTGCTTTCATTGGCTTACTGCTTCGTAACAACTACACACCTGGCAATTCGACAGGATCGGAAGGATGCAATTCCATATGTCATCAGTATTGGTCTCTTCATCGGCTTAGGGGTACATGACGCCCTACTTAATACAGGTGGGATTGAAACCCTTTGGCTCAATTCCTTTTTTATGTTGAACCTGGGTGCGCCAGTCTTACTTCTCGCTGCGCTGACTCAACTGATGTGGCAATTGCGTCGAACCAATATCCATCGCGAACGCAGTCTCAGAAAAGCGACCACGGAGCTTGAAGAAAGTTACTCAGCCCAAAGAGGACTCGAGCATCAGCAAGCTGCGAATGAAGAGCGCGCACGGATATACAGAGATCTGCATGATGACGTCGGCGCCAAACTTCTAGACCTTGTGTATCTGGCCAAAGACGATGGTTACGCGCAGATTGCCCGGGACGCTTTAGGTGACATACGATCAATGGTCTCAATGCAAAATCACCCAAGCCTGTCACTTTCCGACTGGTGCACCCAAGCCAAAATGCAAACCGAGGTGAGGCTAGAAAAATATCCAACGGAATTAATCTGGGGAATTACGGATGATGCAGCTATGTTGTCTGGCGAGCAGCAATATCATCTCACACGGTGTCTACGTGAACTTGTTACAAACGTGCTAAAGCACGCCAAGGCAAGCGTCCTCACTATCTCAGTGTCGGTTATCGAGCACGACTTGCTGATTCAAGTCGCGGACGATGGTCTGGGTACAGCTCCTTCGCGCTCTGGCGGATCCGGTCTCCAAGGCATACAACGTCGCGTAGCAGAGCTAGGCGGGACCGTACAGTTCCCCGACTCGGCTAGAAATGGATTCGTGGTCGAATTATCGCTGCCGTTGACAACTACCGTCGATCCCTGATTTAGGGGGTTTTTACCGAGCACCGCGGCTTTAGAATGAAATCACTATAAGAGGTTAAAAATAGATGATTCAATTGCAGAAGTGCGCGCTCATCGAAGACCACGTGAATGCGTACACATGGATGGAAGACGCACTACAAAGCGCTTTCCCCCAAGTTGAGATTATAGGTGCACGATCTATTGAGGAGGCACAAACCGTTCTATCCTCGTCCCCAGACCTTGCGATCTTGGATTTGGGCTTGCCGGACGGTGATGGCACATCTTTGATCGAACCCCTCGTCGCAACCGGCGCTGAAGTCGTCATTGCGACGATATTCGGTGACGACGAACATTTGTTCCAAGCGCTCAAAGCCGGTCCTCGCGGGTACATTCTCAAAGATCATCCAAAAGAAGAACTGGTCTCAATGCTAAAGGGGATACTCGATGGCCACCCACCGTTGTCACCTAGCATTGCTAGACGAGTCCTGGAACACTTCACCGCACCCAAGAAGCATGTAGAAGAACACGACAATCTAACAACACGAGAACGTGACGTTCTCACGCTACTAGCCAAGGGTTACACCGTTCGCAACGTATCTGAATTGTTAGAAATCTCCTACCACACTGCCGCGGGTTATGCTAAATCCGTATACCAAAAGTTAAACGTCTCCTCCCGTGCGGAAGCAACAATGGAAGCAACCCGCCGGGGGTATGTTTCATAGCCGATTAGCCAAGTACTGTGCCGTAGCAGCCGCGGCTCGACCCTGCATGCTTTCAGCCGCGACGCCTAGGCATTCGTAGAGCGCCTGGAAGCGCTGCTCATGGGCATCGAACAAAGGGTCGTGCAGTTCTGAGAGGCGGCACGCTATCTCGTGTTGATCAAGGGCTACTAGATTGCTCTCTATTAGAGGAAACACGTTAGCCTCCTCAAATTTCATATGCTCGAGCTGAGCCTCGACATAGGCTCGCAGGGTGTCGCCTATTGCGTCGACATCAATCGAATCGGTACCAACACTCTGTAGAAGATCTGAGGTCGCTCGCTCCAAGAAATCATGCTGGCTCCGAACCCGTGCCAAATCTACTCCGAACTCTGGAGACGGTTGTTCACCAAGTGCGGTAAAAACCAACTCTTCAGTCGGGTGGTGAACAAGATGTGGGTACTCACCCAGGTAGTCCAAGAGGCAGTACAGTCGATCTTCTGCGGTAGTGCTGCCATCAGAGACATCGTCCAACGCTTCCAATGTTGCGCCTAACACGCGTCTCAACCTTTTGTGGTCTAGTTTCAGTCGGTCAATAATTTCCGTCATGAGTACCCGATTTCTCGCTTCAAATTCGACCACCTTAGGAGGGCCTTTCCTCCCTCGCCATTAGGGGATCCCCGTAACGACATCTCGACGTCGTTCGTGTTCCATCACTGTGCAATTTTAGTGAGGGGTAGGAAACTGAGTAACGATGCTCTCGACAGCTGGCAAGTTTTTGATCTTCATCAACTCATAGATGCACGACAAGAGTCGAACGTCAGCTTCCAGGAGTTTCTATATGTGGAGACGGTGCACTGTGGTTTGTACCACCTCAAAAAGGGTTCCAAAGATATGCAAACCCCACATGACGAGGATGAGATGTATTACGTTATAAGGGGTCGTGCCAAATTACACGTCGGTGGTACGGAGCAAAGTGTAAATCCGGGTACCCTGCTCTACATCAAGGCTGCCGAAGAACACTCCTTTTTTGAGATAGAGGAAGACATGACGCTGCTAGTTGTTTTCGTATAGATCTATCGCGGCGCGCATCAGTCCTTCAGGAATGACCACCACCACGTTGGATTTCAAACTCACCACCACTACCAAGACTATCAATCTCATACTCGAGTACTCCGCGCACAAACGGTGCCCCACCCTCTTCCTTCAAGGTTTGGACCAGCGAGACAAGTAGTGCCTCCTGCGCTTCCGTGCAACCGATGCCGTCCGCGTTCGCTGCTTGATTGAGCTGATCGATGGTCACTTTGGCGAGACTATATTTCGACACGTAAAACTCCGTAGTTTAGAAATACTTGGCGACGAGTCCTCTAACCATTTACTACTGGCGCCAGGGTATCCGGTCCCTCGCCGCCAGCTTGGGTACATAGGAATCCTGTCACCAGGCCAAAAACACCACCATTGAGTACAAACCAAAAAGGCGACACATTCTGGTGAAAGATCCCATCCAATATCGTCGACATCTGCTCATGCGCAAAGAACGCGAGGACAAAGTTCATCCATGCGCCAACGAACGTAGATCGGAACCACCACGGTAAAGGCAGGTTCAAGATTGGATGCCAATTAAAGACTCCGAACACCGCTATGAACGCGCCGATGGTTGGGTACCAACAGAGAATTCCGAGACGGGTCATCATCGAAATTTCTTCGCTGATGAAGGGCGCGACACTAAAGCCAACGATTCCAATGACAAAACCGATCGCCTTTCCCACCGCGATGCGGGTAAGGAGAGACGGTTTACCAAACGGTGACAAATCCATATCGAACCCAGCGTCTGAAAATACGCTTGTATTCAAACGCTTCCGAACTCATCCCACTATCCGTAATTTCCGAAGGTTTGACGGAGTCGGTTAGAGGGACTTACGCTTCGCTGATACGCATGCGCATATAGGTAATGCCTGGAGTAAGCGCCCAACACCATGCGAGGAGTGTCGCCTCGTCCGCTTCGGGATCAAGCGCCTTAACTGTTCCAATGAGTGCCTCTAACCAATCGTCAAACATCTCGGCTGAGACGTTGATCCCTTTGTGAAAAGTCGCGAGTCGCTCTAGCTCTGCGGAGGGATAATTCGCAACATAGTACGACACCAAATGAAAAAGCGAGTGCTTGAGCATGGCGATTTGCCTCGCCATATCGGTGTCGGTAAAAAGCGCACCGATCGCAGAAACCTCCAAAAAACGTCGATAAAACTCAGCAAAAAAGGGATCCGCCGTCTCATCAATCGAAACGTTCGGCCCAAAAAGCCTGCCATAGCTATCTTCAAACTTTGGATTGGCCAACGACATGTCACCCAATCTACTCCGCCAAGCCTAGTTTTCAACTGTGGAAATCACCGACTCAACATGTTGTCTGATCGGCATGAAGACTTCGAGATACCGAGTTAAGTCTTCATCCACCAGAGAATCAGCGTGATACACCTCCAATATAGGACCTTCGTCAAAATCCATACCTCTGAGTCCAGCCACTTGGACTGCGATCTGAGAATAAGCGTTCGACAGATTTGCAAATGATCCCGTGTACAAGGTAACGGCCCACATTCTTGCCGGAAGTATCAAGTCGGCTGATTCGATTTGCGCGATAAGCAACCCAACATCAAACCGATGCTCGACTTCTGGGGTAGTAGCCGGATTGTCCCAGCCCAGGCCAACGAGCGCGCCATGCGCAATCCCCTGCTCGTCGCACTCATATTGCAGGACCTGCCAGTGTTCCGATCCGACCTGTTCGTACGCACCAAGGAGGCGATGGGTTTTCAGGTGCAGATCTTTGGTTCGCTGCACGCGCGTCTTTGATATCTGCCAGCTGCCATAGCTCTGTGCCTCGTCATCTCTCTTTGGTGGAAATCCAGTCGAGAGCAACGTCCCAGAGGCTCGATAGTCGCGGGGTGAGAGCTGGTACTGACGCCGAAAGGCGCGCGTGAATGACTCATGATGGTTGTAGCCGTGGCTCAGAGCCACATCGAGCACTGAATCGACTTTCATCAGCAGTGAGTTTGCTGCTTTTTGCAATCGGACGCGTTCGAGATATTTAGTCGGACTCTCACCAACGTGTTTTTTGAATTCCCTCTGTAGATGAAACCGTGAAACACCTGCCCAAGCAGACAGCGCATCTAGCGTCAGCTCATCTTCCTGTTGGGCGAGAATAACTTGTTTGATCGCGTCGAGTTTACGCGGCTCCATCAGCAGCTTGCGTCTTGTCTGGCCGCGTACCCCAGTACGCACCGCCAATTTTTAGAATCCCGGAAATTATCGAAAATGGGAGAACGTAACTAAAGTTCTCATCGAGTGTCGACAAAACCGCGACCTCCATTATCAAGTTGGCAATCACAACGCCTGCTGCGACGGCAGCTGCATTCGCGACCTGACGACATAATGATCGCCCCATCAAAAAAAACACCGGCAAAGCAGTTGCCACCGCTACGAATGGCGAAGCCATCTGAGCATACTGCTCGTAGAACGCTTGATCGCCAGAAGAATTGATAGCCACTGAATAGATGAAGACCCAGAGGTAGGCTGCGCCAATCATTAACGCCATTGTCGCAACAAACCAGAACAAGCCCCACGCCAAACTTTTCATCCCGCTCATATCTGTCCTCCTAATTTGAGGATTTATTATGGTATTCGCGGGATATCATATCTTGACGATTGTTGCTGTGGTACATCGACATGCCTGAGGTACCATAGGACAGCACAAGGAGGAGCCTACCTTATGTTTCGAAATACTATTGCCGCCCTAGCGTTTTTGTTCACCGCCACCTTAGCGAGCGTTAGTAGCGCGGAAATCAGCACCTTTGAATCTTTGATTGATTCACAAGGTTATCCGCTCGACGATCCTCTATATGAAGAGATCCGTGGTTGGGTTGAGCAAGAGCACCGAGGTTTGAACCTCTTTCGCTCAAAAGAGTATGAAACGGCATACCCCTTACTTGCAGGTGTGGCGAAACACGGATTCAAACGAGCGCAGCACAGTCTGGCTGTTATGCACGCGAATGGTTACGGCGTCGATAAGAATGTCCTCGTTGGCGTTGCGTTACTCGGTCTTGCTGCCGAAAGCGGCGACCCGAAGCTCGAACGCGAATACAAAAAAGGGCTCAAAGCGATCCCTGAAAAGTACCGAGAACTAGTCGGGGAACAGGTCAAGTTTTATGTCGCCCGTTACGGCATGGAAACTCAGGGCATAAGTTGCGAGCGAATAGAACGAACCGGTTCCAATTTGAAGCAATTGCTCTGTCTCAAGAGACCAGGGGATTATCAAACTTTCGACTGGGCGCCATAAAAGAGTGTCATAACTTAGATGGAGCACCTCTCCCTCGGGGACACCATCGTCTTTCTTGTCGCTGCAGGACTGGTGGTCCCCGTATTCAAATCGCTGCGGTTGAGCCCTGTACTCGGCTTCATAACAGTCGGGATATTCGTAGGTCCATATGGCTTGGTTAGCCTAACAGGCAACACCACCGTGTTGGACTACCTACTAATTACCGATCGTGAGGGCGTTCGCGCTCTTGCAGAACTCGGCGTCATCTTCTTGCTCTTCCTCATCGGCTTAGATCTCTCGTTCAACCGTCTTTGGGGGATGCGCAAACTAGTCCTAGGCATGGGCAACGTTCAAATTCTTGTGACTGCGCTTGTCATCGGGTCGATTGCCTATGCCTGGGGTAACTCGCTAGAAGCGGCGATCATCCTCGGCGGCTGTTTGGCCCTTTCATCTACCGCGATCGTACTTCAGTTGCTTGTCGATCAAGGCAGGTTTAGCAGCCCAGCAGGGCATGCTAGCTTCGCAATTCTGCTCGCTCAAGATTTGGCAGTTGTACCGTTGCTTTTTTTGGTCGGCTCTTTTGTCAATACAGCTGCGACATCCACCGGCACAGACGCGAGTATCGCCATTGCGCGCGCGCTTATCACAATGGTCATCATCTACGCGGTGGGTCGCACCCTGCTCCGACCGCTGTTCCGATTCGTTGGACAACTAAATACGCCTGAACTGTTTATGGCAACCACGCTACTCGTCGTCATAGCGACTGCAAGCATTACGCACCAGGTTGGGCTATCTGCTGCGCTCGGCGCGTTCCTCGCGGGTTTGCTGCTCTCCGAGAGCGAGTATCGGCACGACATCGAACTCTATATAGAACCATTCAAAGGTCTTCTGCTCGGTCTGTTTTTCATCTCTGTGGCTATGGATATAGACCTCAGTAAAATCGCTGCAAACCCGGTCTGGATACTCTTATCGGTCATTGGCCTGATCGGAATTAAGGCGACGGTGACCACGTTGTCGGCTCGGCTTTTCGGGTTTAGCTGGCAGCACGCTACTGAGACAGGCATTTTGCTTGGCCAAGGTGGCGAGTTCGCGTTTGTCGTCATCGGACTCGCACTGTCTTTTGCACTCCTTCCCAGCGACACGGCGCAGTTCATGCTCATTGTCGTCAGCGCGACAATGTTCGTGACACCGCTACTCGCTGCTGCATCGGGTCGTGTAGCAAAGTGGGTAGGCAAGTTCGCTGGAGAGGGTTCTGTGGTAAATCTCGGGGATGTACCGTCAGAACAAATCGAAGATCACGTCATCCTCATCGGCTTTGGTCGTACCGGGCAACTATTGAGTCATATGCTCAATCAGCACATGGTGCCTTTTATCACCATCGATCGGAATCCTGACCTGACTAATGGTGATGCCGAGACGAGCGTCCATATCGGCGATGCGGCTCGTATTCAGACCCTGCAAAAGTTCCAAATCGATAAAGCACAAGCGCTCGTGATCTGTATCAACGAGGCTGACACCGTAAAGCACATCATTGCATCCGCCCGTCGCTTGGAACCTGACATCCCCATATTGGTTCGAACCCGAGACGAACACCAAGCACAAGATCTACTGCAGAGTGGCGCATCAGTGGTCGTGCCAGAAGTGCTTGAATCAGGTCTACAACTGGCCGGAGCCCTGCTTGCTCAACTGGATGTCCCAAAACACGCGGCTGGGGATATCGTCGCGCAACTACGCGAGCAAGCGCAGAGTAAGATTTCTTAACCGAAAGATAGGTCGTGTGGCGAAGGGCTAGTCGTCTGTTTCTGACAAAGCCCTTAAGATGCCAACGAGATTAGCATCTCGTCGTTCGGCGAGCTCTTCGGTGGAGTCAGTTCCCGCTTGGTCGTCAGACTGTGTAGCTATCTTCTCGATAAACGCTGCGTCCATATTCGGGACATCAGTAAGCTTCGACCAAGGCCACTGCAAGGCGGGTCCGAACTGCGCCAAAAAGTGGCGCATCCCTTGCTCGCCTCCACCCAGTCGGTAGGTCTCAAACAGCCCCATTTGCGCCCATCTGAGTCCAAAACCGTTTTTTATCGCCGCATCCACCTCCTCGGTGGTGGCAACGTCATCGTGAATCAACCAAAGCGCTTCGCGCCAAACCGCCTCAAGTAGTCGATCCGCAATATGCCCATCAATTTCCCGTCGTACGTGTAACGGTTTCATCTCTAAGTCGCGCAATATGCTCTTCACATCTGCTAAAAGCTCCGGCGCTACGGTTGGATGTGGAACGACCTCTACCAAGGGAATCAAGTAAACAGGGTTGAATGGGTGGCAGACGAAAAATCGCTCTGCTGACCCTAAACCTTCGCCGAGAACTGACGGCTTGAATCCTGACGTCGAACTACATATAGGAACCACTTGCTCGGTTAGCGCATCGATCTCGGAGAGAATCTTGAGCTTTAACTCCACGCTCTCTGGTAAGGACTCTTGCACCCATTCGGCTGAAAGAAGCGCTTGTGGCATCGTCTCGACGAACGTCAATCTGCCTTCTCGCAACGGTTCGGTGCGCAAATTTCCAACATGTTTGCGAGCCCGCGCGAGCGTCTGCTGTACAGTCGCTTGCGACGTTGGATTTGGATCGTAGATCTGCACATCCCACCCGGACAAAGCGAAACGTGCGACCCAACCAGCACCGATCACCCCGGCGCCTATAACTGCTGCGGTTGTCATAAACGTCCTACTTGCGGGGCATGCGCTTCGTTAGGCCTAACTTCGCACGAACTTCCTGTGCAGTTAATACCTTCGAACCCATTCCTTGGATGAGCTTAACTGCCCGTTCCACCAAATCGGCGTTGGTAGCGAGCTGGCCACGACCGAGAAATAGATTGTCTTCCAAGCCGACTCGAACGTTGCCTCCGGCCAAGACCGCTGCACAAACATACGGTAGCTGATGCGCGCCCAGACTAAAGGCCGACCAGTGCCAACTCGGCGGCACATTGTTCACCATCGCTAATAACGTATTCAAGTCGTCTGGAGCGCCCCATGGTACACCCATGCAAAGCTGGACAAGTACTGGCTCGGGCAAAACACCCTCTTCGACTAACTGTTTGGCAAACCACAAATGCCCAGTATCGAAAGCCTCGATCTCCGTCTGAACGCCAAGCGAAGTAATCGCACTACCCATCGCGCGCAGCATGCCTGGTGTATTGGTCATGACATAATCGGCTTCGGCAAAATTCATCGTGCCACAGTCGAGTGTGCAAATTTCCGGTAGACACTCAGCGATTGGTTGCATCCTCTCACTCGCACCCGCCATATCTGTCCCTCCGCCCGGCGGCAGAGGCTGCTCAACATCGCCTAGAATCAAATCACCACCCATGCCAGTCGTGATGTTTAAAACAACATCTGTCGCACTTGCGCGTATGTATTCTGTCAATTCTCGGTAAAGCAGCGGATCGCGACTTGGGGCACCCGTTTCGGGGTCTCTAACATGGCAATGAACAACTGCAGCACCAGCCTCCGCGGCAGCTATGGCGCTTTCAGCAATCTCTTTTGGTGACCGTGGCACATGCGGACTTCTATCCTGGGTGTTGCCTGATCCGGTAACGGCGCAGGTGATGAACACTTCGTTGTTTATGGCTAGCGGCATGACTTTCGCCTTTTTTAAGAGTTTGACTCAGGATCAACATCGCAGCAACGGCTAGGAAGTCCGGGTCGAAAAGGTATAAGTTATCAGTATGCGTATACAGAATGTTTTGATCGTTATCACTCTGGGGTTGGCAAGTCATACTTGGTCGGCCACGCCGCTGTTCCCTGATGACCCAAGTTCAGCCATAGCACTCTCTGCAACCCTGGAAGTGGATCTTAAAGCGTTGATGAAGGCTGGCGCGGAACTCCCTGGTGTATTCAAATTGCAGACAGCCAGTGGCGCTGATCAATCGTTTGCGGTCAAGGTTTCTCCACGCGGCAAAAGTCGTCAAGAACGATGTAGCTTTTATCCCTTGTGGCTAGATTTTAAGAAATCAGAGCTACCTGACACCGTGCTTGCAGATCAGAACAAACTAAAGCTGGTCACCCACTGCTCGCGGTCCTTCTCCAGCCGCGGCTATGTTGCAGCCGAAATGCTCGTTTATCGCCTACTTAATTTAATGACTGACGCGAGCTTTCGAGTACGCGCGATCAATATGACTTACCAAGACTCGAACACAGGAAAGTCGAGTAGCCATCCAGCTTTCTTCATCGAGCACAAACGAGCGATGGTAGAACGCCTGGGCGCCAGCTTAGTAGACCAGCCAAAATTAAAAGTGCGCGATCTCGATCCAGAAATGTCGGCAAGACTCGCTCTATTCCAGTACTTAGCGGGCAACACTGACTTTTCCATGACCCAAGGACCAGACCCCGAAGAATGCTGTCACAACGCCGTCCCGATTGCATTGACGGACAGTGCAAACACTGGCGTGGTCTCAATACCGTACGATTTCGACGTGACAGGGTTCGTCAACGTTCCCTATGCCGCTCCAGTTCCGAGTCTTGGTATTACCAGACTCACACAACGGCTCTACCGGGGTTACTGCGCGCACAACGAGCACTTGGCTAACGCGATCACCGAATTTCGAACACGCCAAGCAGACATCATCAATATGGTGGAATCTTTCGCCGACCTAGACGGGGTGCGCACCAAGAAACACGTCAAGTTCATCGAAGGGTTTTTCAAAACGGTAGGCAATGAGCGCACACAACAATCTCGTCTTTACAGAAAATGTCGTTGAGCTGTTACACTGGCAACTCAGGCAGTCAGGCTCTTATCCAATCAGCTAGAATTTTTGCCATGCGCGGATGGACGAGATAACCAACACTACTATGCGCGTTCGAACGTCCATAACGGACCGCGAGATTGTAGATTGTGAAATCCTCGATCTCGCTGACCATCCTGTGGTCAAGCATCGCTTTGAAGTCATCTCTTACCGTTTTGTCGTGACAAACGTAGTCATCTTCAGCGGATAAGTTGTACCAGCGCGATATGTTGTTGGGATACCGCTCAACACCATTTTTGCTACTGCCTTGCAGCCGCCCCTGCACACTTCGATCACTCAGCGGTGAGCCCATGGAGACAAAGACAGAAACGCGATCCAGCAGTTCTTTTTCTCTACTAAGTGACCACAATGCATCAAACCCAATCACTGAACCAAGACAGTGACCAATTACTAAGACGTCTTCACCTTCGGCAAGGGAACGCTCAAGGCTTTCCTGCAGGCGGACTCGTACTTGCTCACCCCACGCGCCGCCACTCAAATAGTCGTGCAGCTCGGGTAATTTCTTCTTCACCAGCAGCCCACCCAGACCAACACTCGCACCCGCGTCCATCAGGAATTCTTTGGCTGCACTCTTGCCAGGTAGTGCGTCATAGTTGCGACGTCTAAACTCCCGCGCTTTTTCAAGGTTGACGAGTTCACGCAGCGCTAACCGCCGATTTTCCATATCTAACGATGGATCAAACTCAGGCTCCATGAACGGCTCGAAATTTTCAGCGTAATGAAAGAACTCTGAATCAACATCGGCGAACTTGTCCTTAAGCTTGGACTCGTCTCGTTTGAGGCCCTCGAGCAAAGCGTCACGCCACACTTGATGTAGCTCATCTTCCACAGGCTTAGGACCGCAGCCATGCAACAGTAAGATTTTCTTTTTGCGACCACTCATACCCAACTACAAACCTCCCTCGTAGCGGGTTACCGTACCATGCTTTTTGCCTTCGTCTGCAATGTAGGTGGCGCCACCAAATACGGCCAATCCTTCCGCTTGCGGGTGGGATTTACGATTAGGGAGTTTGCCACCGCGCAAATATTCGCCGCGCGCAGATATGACCAACCACCTTTTTTCCCTGGCCGCCAGAATCAGAAAACCGCCATCGACTGTGGCAAGTGCTGAGGGGTGCAAGTCACCGTTTCTGGTCTCACCCAAACCAAGTGCACTCCACGGCACCGTTAAGTCTTGGCTCTCCAGACGCTCATTGTTTGCAACGTTCCAGACAAATATATTCAGGCTGCCGACTAGTGACTCATCTAGTGGTGTTTTGCAGAGGATGTAGGCCAAGTCATCTTGCAGTTCCAAGCCCTCGATCTCGCAGAGTGCCCCGAGGCCAGTGTCTACTTTGTCAAAGACCTCGTCTTGTGCCTCTATCGAACGTCGATAAAGAAGGCCATCACTGGTTACGACATAGATTGAGTGTGTGTTGGCAGCAATCCCTTCGAAGTCACCTTTGATCGGCTTATCACCAAAAGCACCAATGCGCTCAACCGTTTGGTTGGCAAAAGAAATACGGTAGATGCGTGCCTTTTCGTCTGCGATCGCAATTAAATCGTTACCAAATTGAGCGAGCCCAGAGATTTCTTTGAGTGGTTTTGGTAGACCTATCCTTGTTACACCTTCATCTCCGCCACACCCAAACATGAGTAACAACGGAAGGAGAGCAAACCATCTACTTGAGATCGTTATCGTCACGACCTCGTCCTGTTAGGAACGAGAAAAATGGGGTTGTTAAATCAGAGCCGTAGTTCAACTTCCAGAGCAGCAAGTTCACGTAAACAAACCCAATCGAAACCACATAAGAAATCCCTAAGGCGCCGATACCCGCCCCTAAGCCGACGGCTATCGCGAGAAAGATATATAAGGCATGGGCAGGTTCTTCTAGAGAAAACCGAAATCTAACGGCAGCCACCACCCCCGCCAACGAGAAAGCCAAGGCGAGGCTGTTCTGCACAATCATCGCTATGCCCGCAACAATAACTGGTAACACCATTATCGTTTGCGCAAAGGACCTATCGATCTGTTTGGTTCGCGTAGTGATGAAGTACACCCACGAGACGGGGACCATGATCAACACTGCCCCGGAAATCGCGAGCGCCAATGTCAGCGCTTCTATGTTATCAACAGCAAGCGGCGTGACCATTGTCGTCAGAACTTCTACATCGCTCGCGCCTTCAAGTAGATTCTCTACGCCACCGAAGGGTAGATACATCGCATAAGAGGGAAACGCCCGGACAAACCCTTCGACGAGTAGCCACAACAGCACGAAGTACACGGTAAGTGTAAACAGAGGATTCAGAACAGGCGTAGATCTACGCATAGACTCGCAACCGCGCAATAGCTTTTACTAGATAATACGGGTTCACTCGTTGCTTGCCCACTGCAGGATCTTGTCCCTCCGCTTGAGGATTGCTTTGATCTCTTTCGTGGTTAACAAATCACCCAACAGTTCGGCAAGATTCGTTTCACTCAACTCTAACAAATCGTTACGAAAGCCTGCGGCGGCTAACCGCGGTGGTTTGGAATAGACTGGCAACTTACTCGATGTTGGAAAAGCATTTGCATTCTCCAATGCCCTGATGCGCCAATCGCGTCTATCGTAGGTAAGATTGTCTAGGGTGCGGTCTACTTTGCCGATTAGCGAATCAAAAACTGCTAGTAAATCGAAGTCAGAGCCTGTCTCACAGTGGTTCGGCCGATAGAGATTTTTCTCCTGACGTGTCCTTTCTGACAACAGCCGCGCTTTGACGCGGTGAATCCCCTTATCAACCACCTTGGTTGGCAACACCATGTTCATATCGAGATGTTCCGACAAAAGGAAGGCTGCTCGTGCCTTCTTCGCCGCTTTCTTGCTCATCTCAATAAACTCATACTCACTCTGGAGCTCTGCGTGAGCCCGTGCTCTCCTACCCTCGCGCCCTATCGGCGGGATCACTTCTCCCGTTGGTTTTAGCACTGACAGGACGGTTTCACCCGATTCCGTTCGAATCTCCAAAGCACGTGGCTGGCCCCGATATACAGACGCTAGCATGCCAGTGTCGATAGCAAAGACTTGGTTATCTAGATATCCCTCAATCTCACGGGAGCTTGTTGGCGTGTGGCCCACAACAAGGCGACCAACACCGTGGTAGCTTAAAATGGTTGCCACGCTATTCATTTCTAACAAAGGGTGGCACGCCGTATTACCCCGGTACCACACGAGGCTTTGCGGACCTAGCTCGGATGCAGCCGTCGCTTTCTGCCACGCAATGTGGGTTTCTGGCAGAGCTTCTTGATAGGCACTTGCGTCTAAGAGACTCTGATCGGGACTCAATAGTCCTGACTTTTGCAGGCGGTCACCTTCAAACTCAACGCGACCAAACGCTTGCCAAAACTCACGGTTGAGTTCATTCAACGGCTTTAAACTTTGGCTAGAAAAACCACCATGGCTGAATAGCGTGTCGTTGATCCGGACGACAACGGGCAATGTTCGTAGCCATTTGCCGTAAATTCCAGTTTCAGAAAACGCCTGGCGATGACCCTCTCGGCCACCGACGGCCGCGAGTTCTTCGGCACTCACATCTCTAAGATCTCGCCCTAAGTTCATCAACTCATGGTTACCAACGAGAACATGCACCCGCCCTCCGGCTGCAACCGCCTCGTTCTGCAACCGCATCAGGAGATCCATCACCGCCTTCGATTCCGGTCCCCGATCAAGGAGATCGCCAACGCTAACGAGGTGCGTCTTTCCCGCACGCCAGTGGCCAGCTTGATCAATGATCTGAGTACCCTGCAAAAGTTCAATCAAGCTGGCATAGGCACCATGAACATCGCCGAATGCGACCACACGTGACTCGGTATCGTAGCTCTCGGTCCAGGCGAGGCTCGGTAGTAGGCAGAAAAACAGCAAAAAGAGACGGTTCATGACGACAACATATCCATCGCTTCACGGGATCACAAGGCAGTAATGTCTAGCTAATTTACGAAAACGTATTGAATACCCAACAATCCTCAAGGTCTTCTCAGCCCGGCCGATGAATCGGTTATCCAGTGCTTCGCAACAAGGAAGGTGCATGCACCCTACAGAAGAAACTAGCCCACGTTTTAAACTGGGCCTGCAAGACACATTCCGGATCATTTGGCCGTATGTCCGCCGCAACTTTATGCAGCAGGTACACGGTATTTGGTTCATCGTGACTTATCTGGTCGTGTTCCAGCTACTGGTGCTGCAACTGCCTATCGTTCATGCGGGCATGGTTGCAGCCGGTATCTTTATCGTCGCACTCGGCCTCATGTTCTTTATGGAGGGGCTACGTTTAGGTCTCATGCCCTTTGGCGAGACTATCGGCAGCACGCTTCCAGCAAAAAGTAATATGGCCGTCATTCTACCCTTTGCCTTTCTACTCGGTGCGGGTGCAACATTCGCCGAGCCGGCTATCGCCGTACTCAAAGCTGCAGGCGCTGGAGTTAAGCCGACTGACGCGCCATTGCTTTATTCATTGCTCAACGATTTTTCCACTCAGCTTGTCAGCGCAGTGGGGGTAGGCGTTGGGTGCGCAGTTATGCTCGGCGTGCTCAGATTTTTCTTTGCTTGGCCATTAAAAAACTTAGCCATACCTAGCGTCGGTCTGCTCCTCGCACTCTCAATGTACTTTTCACAGAATCCACTCCTCGCAGACATATTGGGGCTCGCCTGGGATTGTGGCGCCGTCACCACTGGGCCAGTCACCGTACCGCTGGTGCTTGCTCTCGGAATTGGTGTCTGTCGGGTTGTTAGCACGGGCACCGGCGATACTGGACATTCAGGCTTCGGTATCGTTACGTTGGCCTCTCTGTTTCCGATTCTTGCGGTTCTACTTCTGGGCCTCTACCACTACAAGGCTGAAGACTATTACGGTGCAGCCCACTACGAGGGTGAGATCGTCGAAGTGAGTCACGAAGACACCGTCGCAGCACCGAAATTGGATAAGCGCCTCGAACCTATCACGCTGACCGAATACAAACGCTTCAGTGAATCAGGACGCCTTCCCAACGACTATTCACTTGAACTTGTGCATGGAGAACACACTCTCCAAGACGGCAAGATCATCGTCGACAATCCTGAAGTGATCGTCACCAAACTCTACAAGCGCGAGTTTACTTTCACCGGAGAAGAAAACTGGGATCGCAACCTTGGATTTATGGATAGCCTGCAGACCGCAGCCCTCGACGCGTTACGAGCGATTGTGCCACTGTGTTTATTCCTCTACCTCGTTCTTCGAGTCGTCCTGCGCCAAAAACTCGAGCAGGCCGCCGACGTCGGTATCGGCATAGGCTTTGCTTTAGGTGGTATGGCGTTGTTTGGCTTAGGTATCGCTCTAGGTCTCACCCCGCTCGGCAGTCAGTTGGGCGCGAATATCCCCATCAGCTTTGCCGAGATCGTGCCGCTAGGCCTGAACCATGTTGAAGGCCCTTTCTTCGACGGCCACTTGGGTAAGTTCTTGGCGATCGGTTTTGCCTTTTTTCTTGGCTACGGGGCAACTCTCGCAGAACCGGCCCTCCACGCGCTGGGCGATACAGTGGAACGCATTACGGTTGGCGCTTTTCGCAAGCGTTTACTGATGCAATCAGTGGCGTTCGGCGTCGCCGTTGGCATTGCTGCGGGGATCTTTAAGATGGCCTACAACCTGCCTCTCTTCTGGATGCTCCTACCCCCGTACACATTGGTGATCGTGCTCACCTGGATCGCACCTCATACGTTTGTGAATTTCAGCTGGGACAGTGCGGGAGTTACCACGGGCCCGATCACCGTGCCTCTGGTGCTGGCCATGGGTCTTGGCGTCGGATCTAACATTCCAGGGGTATCGGACGGTTTTGGCATTCTTGCGCTCGCATCCGTCGGACCTATCCTGACAGTACTCACCGTTGGGCTATACACACAACACCAAGAACGCAAAAACGCCCGATCTCTCCAAGCCGAGGCTCTCGCCGACGCGTCCATACCAGCAGCAAAGGCAGCCACCAATGTTTCGTAACGATCATACCCTTACGACCGTAACCTCAGTGTTACCCACGCGAACAGCACAAGAAGTGGCTAAACAGATAACGGCCGGACAAGACACCAACGCTCTATCATGGAAAGCGCGTGGTACGTTGTTGCACGATCACTGGCTGAAGAAATTTCTACCAGCCATTAGTCCGGCAAAGACAATGCTGCAGATGGTTGTACCAGATACGGCGGTCGACCCGATCGTAAACAGCGTCATTCAAATAGGTAAGTTAAATTACCAAGCTACTGGCGCTGTATTCAGTACTCCGCATGACCACGCTTTCGTAGGGCCAGAATTTCCCGTCTGGCCTGGCGAAGAAAGCGGTCCAGGCCAAGAACACAAACTCAGCTCAGATCTTTGTCTCATCTTTTGTATCGTTAATCACGCCTTCAGCGAAAAGATGTCAAAGGCGGCGATTAGCGTTGGTGCCCACGGACCCATCGTCTATTACTGCGAAGGTCGTGGTTTGCGAGACCGACTCGGTTGGCTGCGCATCACGAAAGAACACGAAAAAGAAGTTTTGATGGTCATCGCGGATCAAAGCGAAGCAGAAGATATTTTTGATGCCATGTCCAAAGCCGGTGAACTCCATCTGCCTGGACGCGGATTTATGTTCCGGCTCAGTATCGACAAAGGGCTGTTCAACATTCCAAGCCGCGTCGCGCATCACCATTACGATGCATCTATGCAGCAAGTCATCAACGCGATAGACCATCTGCAAGGGCATTCTCATTGGCGAGACCAGTCCGTCTTTGAGGTGGGTGCGCAAGGTCGAGGCACCGGTATCGATTTAGAAAGACCGTTAGTCGAGGCAAAGCCTAAGACGTGTCTAACGACAATTATACGCCGAAGCCAAATGCAAGATATGGTCGATCTCTTACTCGATCATGGTGTACCCGGACTTAGTTTCAGCTTTGCCAGATACATAGATTTCGAAGAAGAAAAACGAATCAACCTTGCCCATGTCACGGAAGAATATGCCGTGATGCGCTCCATCACAGATGAAGATACTTGTGTGAATGTGTGCCAAGAGATTGAAGATCACGCTGAAGGTTTGAATCTCTCAAACTTATGCGTCACCGTGAACTCTGTGGATCGGGTTGCCACATACGTACCAGGGCACATCGACTATCGTTCAGACGACGCTGCCTAGGCGCGAGCTTCAGACTGTTCTAGACCTATTTTAAGTCGCACCAGTTCAGCGAGCGAACGAGCCCCTGTTTTGTGCATCACCTGGCTGCGATGTATCTCAACCGTGCGTTCGCTAATTTCCAGCTCGATCGCAATCACCTTGTTCGCCTGACCCAGACAAACGCGTTCAAATATTTCGGTTTCTCGGGGTGTCAGCTCAGCAACCAACTTCTCGGCTTCGCCACGATCTGCGCTGAGACTGCGACGCTCATCATCCAACGTCAATGCCTCTGCGATTCGGTCCAAGAGTTCCTGATCCCGAAAGGGCTTACGGATAAAGTCGACTGCACCGCGTCGCATAGCATCGACGGCCATGGGAATGTCGCCGTGTCCGGTAATGAAAATAATTGGTATGTTCGCGCTTCGCGTCGCTAACTCGTTCTGCAAATCCAACCCACTCATACCGGGCATTCTGATATCCAGAACTAAGCATCCATTGCGGCCCGCATCGTAAGCCGCTAAAAATTCATCGGCGCTCGCAAATGCTTCATGGGCGATGTCTACAGATTCAAGCAACATACTGATCGAATCACGTACGCTCTCATCATCATCTACCACAAAAACCGTATCTACAGTTTCAACGAGATTATCCATCGGGGGTTTCTCCAGCTGGCAGCGTGAACGAAAAGGTCGCGCCAAAATTACGATTGTTCTCGAACCTTAGGACACCACCGTGGTCTTCCACGATGCTACGACAGATCGAGAGCCCCATGCCCATACCATTCCGTTTAGTGCTATGAAAAGGCGTGAAGAGCTCGTTGGCAACCTCGTCCTTAACACCCGGGCCACAATCTTGAACACTGATACTAGCCGCACCATCTTGCGCCTCGCTAATGACGCGAACCGAACATCCGTGTGCGCATTCGATTTCGAACATCGCATCGATTGCGTTGCGAACAAGATTCAAAGTGACCTGCTGTACTTGGATGGGGTCACAAAAAATATTTGGCAAGGATCTATCCAAATTCAACTCTAGCTCAATGCCGTGTAGTCGGGCATCTCCAGCAGCCAGGCTCTTGATTTCACTCAGCAACCCATTGATATCCACAAATTCTCGATCGCCATCGGCGTGCTGGACAAATCGTTGAATCCGCTCGATGACGGCTCCTGCTCGTAGGGATTGCTCGTTCAGCTTACCTAGGGCATCCAGAATTTTGTCGGCATCCACATCGTCTCGACCCATGAGTCGAATCACGGCTTGCGCATACATTGAGATCGCGGTCAGGGGTTGATTAATTTCGTGCGCAATAGACGCAGTCATTTCACCCATTGTGGTCAAGCGACCCACCTGCGCTACCTTTTCTTTTTGCTCTAGCAATGCATCCGCAGCCGCTTTCTCGGCACTGAGATCGCGGATAATGCCAACGAAAAACAACCCCTCATCGCTACGTATTTCACTGACTGCCAAATAGATCGGGAAAGTCTGACCGCTTTTCTTTACAGCCAAGAGTTCACGACCGACGCCAATTATTTTGGGGTTGTGGGTCCTGATGAAGTCATCAATATATCGTTGATGTCCTGAGTGATGGGGTTCTGGCATCAAACAGATTAACGGCGCGCCGATCAGTTCACTCTCGGTATAGCCAAAGATCTGCAAGGTCGCACTATTGACCGACTGAATTGAACCTTGAGTATCGATAGTAATAATCGCATCAACGACGGCATCGAGAACAGCATCAGCGTTCTCCGCTAACCACTTCTGTCGCTCTAGATCCATTGTGAAATCCGAGAAGGATTCATTGACCTGCCACTGACCACTTCTTCGTGCGTAGCTTAGGGTTTCGTTCATCGCACGCCAAGCTTTTCAATTTTTCATAATCCTGCATTGCTGTATCGGTGCCGTCACTAGTGGAAATCACCTAGTCCTTCAAGGGGCTTCCCCAATGTTGCAAAGCGATGCCCCGGCACAAGATAGACCCATCATTTAAACAACCAGGGGAGACAAATGTCCCTCAGCGAAATCTCACAAATTGAGCCTTCTAGAATAATGACCATCGCCGGGATCGCGCTCGTCGTAGGTGCCGCCGTCGTCATCGTTGGTCTCAATGTCCTTCACTGGACACTGGGCACTTAAACCCGAGCCCGCCATCAAGGAGCATCACTATGACCTCAACGAACATCCTCGTAGCCGCAGAGCCGACTTCTGAAGGCAAGCACATTTGGCAGGTCGCGACTCGCGTCGCTAAACAACGCGGCGCACAACCGCACCTACTGAACATCGTCGAACCTGCAGTAGCTGTCTATGCAGACCTGAACTTTACGCCGTTAGCAGAGTGTGCAACCGACTGGCAGCGTGAGCTGATTGCTGCAAACCGAAAATTCCTCGGTAACGTCGCACCCTGTGCTGATAAAAATCTCACCGTGCTTGAGGGGTACCCATCCCAGGAAATCACCAAGGCGGCAGAGAACCTCGACGCTAATCTGATTGTCATGGGTGTCCACAACCGTCGAGGTTTGAAACGGCTTTTGGGATCCACCACACATGCTGTTCTCAACTCTTCCGGCCGAGATTTACTAGCAGTTCATCCCGATGGCAAACTCAATGGTTACAAGCGTATTGTTGTGGCAGTCGACACAACTGATCTGATCGATACTGTACTCACCCGAGCGGAGGAATTTCTGGAAGGTGCTGAGCTGGTCAAAGTTGTTTCAGTAATCATCCCACTCACGAAGGTCTTTGCAGCCCCCGAGGCAGGACATGGTTTGGATTGGTCATTCGCCGAACTGGCTGAAGACATACGTACGGAAACAAGATCCAAGGTGTCTGCGGCCGTTGAACGGCACGAACTCGACGCCGATGTCATCGATCTTCGCAGCGGCGATCCGCGCGACGAAATAGTTGCAGCTGCAGAAGAATACGATGCCGACCTCATCGTGATTGGTAGCAACAAACGTAACGCCTTGAATCGCCTCCTGCTCGGTTCAACCGCTCGCGGTGTTCTCAACCACACTCCCTGCGACGTTCTCGTCTGCCGTTAGGGTTTTCCTGGCACCCTCACCTCTTTCTCTCCGAAGATGCTCCCGAGGTGAGGGTGCCAGATTTCCAAGTACTCATGTAGAGTCGGGCTATGCGCCCGACATTTCATCCCCAACTCACCCTGGCTCACATAGAAGCGGCTGCACGGCGCATTCAAGGTCACGCAGTCCGCACAGCCCTAATTGAGAACGAAACCCTAAACGAGATGACCGGCGGCCGTGTATTTCTGAAAGCGGAATGCCTACAAAGAACCGGGTCATTCAAATTCCGGGGCGCATACAACAAAGTCGCGCAGATTTCTCAAACGCAGCTCGATCTCGGCGTCGTCGCGTGTTCCTCTGGTAACCACGCCCAAGGTTTGGCGCGCGCCGCTCAGATTTACAAATGCAAAGCCACGATCGTCATGCCACAAGACGCCCCAGCGCTCAAAATCGAGAATACAAAGCGCTACGGAGCCAAAGTCGTCCTTTATGATCGCAACACCGAGTCTCGTGAGGCGATTGCCCAGTCAATTGCAGCGAAAAGTGGGGCTTTGTTCGTACCACCCTATGATGATTTCGACATTATGGCTGGACAGGCACCTGCGGTTTAGAAATCATGCAACAAACGAGCGAACGCTCCATCAAGTTACACGCTGTTCTAACAGCGGCTAGCGGCGGCGGTCTCACTGCTGGGGTCGCTACAGCCGTTCGCGCGACCGATCCGCTGCTCCAAATCTACAGCGTCGAACCGACGGATCACGATGATCATGCGCGTTCTTTCGCCGCTGGGAAAAGCCAAAAAAACGAATCGCCTCCCCCATCCATTTGTGATGCGTTGCTCGCACCTGAACCCGGGGAGCACACTTTTGCGGTTAACCAAGAACTTGTCCATAGCGGTTTAACAGTAACTGACAGTCAGGTGAGAGAAGCGGTTCGTTTTGCTTTTACAGAGCTGGAACTTGTCGTCGAACCTGGCGGTGCGGCAACCCTCGCAGCGGTTCTTAACGAAAAACGCCTACGCGGCAAAAACGTTGCGATCGTTTTGAGTGGGGGCAATATCGACCCTCACGTTTTCAGCGACATAATAACGACCCAATAGTTCAGGAGAACTAGTATGCGCGCTCTTTTAGCTCCTATTGCTCTACTGTTTGCTGCGGCCATGCCATCCCTCGCTTTCAGTGAAGAAGGTGTTGATGGCGCTCGTTTCGAGGCTTATTTAGACGGCTTGGTGAAAGCCCAGTTTCACGATTACAAGCTGGCTGGCATGACTTTCGTTTTGGTTCAAGGAGCGCAGGTTACGCTGGCGAAAGGGTATGGTCTGGCAGACATCGCTTCAAACGAACCGGTCGATCCCAACCGACATCTCTTTCGACCGGGGTCGGTTTCGAAACTATTTACATGGACCGCTGTGATGCAACTGGTCGAGCAAGGACGGCTCGATCTCAACGCTGACGTTGGACAGTACGTTGATCAATTTGAGATCCCGAACGAGTTCAACCAGCCACTGACGCTACGCCACATCATGACCCACGCGCCAGGTTTGGAAGATGCCGCTGCGGGCATACTGTTCAAAGAATCCGCGGATGACTTGATACCTTTGGCTGATTCGCTGGGTGCCAATGTGCCCACCCAAGTCCGGGCACCGGGAACTCACGCCTCCTACTCCAATTGGGCGACCGCCCTTGCGGGCCTCATAGTTGCAAACATTTCCGGCCAATCATTTGAGTCGTACGTGCGCGACCACATCCTCACTCCATTGCAGATGCCAAACGCGACTTTCGATGAACCACTACCCGCGCACCTTGCCCCGAATATGGCGACTGGGTATCTCAATAAACAAGGTACTCTCGCTGCAACCGGTTTTGAGTTTATAAAAAACTTCGGACCTGCAGGTGCGCTATCGGCTGCAAGTGCAGACATGGGCAATTTCATCATCGCCCATCTTAACGACGGTCGATTTCAGCAAACCCAAATTCTCAACCCCGCTACAACACGCCTCATGCATCAAAATCTTTTTTCCCACCACGAGGCCGTTACGGCAATGGCGCATGGCTTTTGGGAAAAGTGGCGGAATGGACAGCGCTTTGTTGGACATGGTGGTGACACAATCGCTTTTCATTCCGAGCTCGTACTCGATCCAGAAAACGACCTTGGCTTCTATTTGTCCTTCAACGCACCGGACGGAGCCCGTGCGCGAGCTGCAATCGTTGACGGTATCATCGACTACTTCTATCCCGAGCCACCGAAACGCTACAGTTTCGACCCCATCGAAGGCAGCGCTGAGCGTATCGCCCAGGTGGTCGGTGCGTATCGCATGAATCGTCGCTCCTATACCAAACTCGAGGGTATCGTCGCTTTAGGCGGAGATATACCCATCACCCCGGCAGGCGAAGGTGCCATATATCTGCCAAGTGCCAATGGCGGCAGTAAATTCTTTGAGGTGGAACCGTTTGTATTTGATCAGGTCGGCGGTCAGCGTCGTTTGGTTTTCACTGCGAATGCAGATGGTCAAATAGCACATCTGCTATTAGCAGCAACGCCTGTCATCGTGGCTGATAAGGTAGGTGCTCTGGAATCCGCGGCAAACCACCAACTGATTCTTGGACTCGCCCTGTTGGCAAGTCTGTTTGTCATCATCAACACAATCCGCAATCGCAAAGATGGCATCACAGGCGTTGCTAGGCGTGGGCGCAGACTCGTTACCAGCGCAGCCGTATCGAATTTGGTGTTTATTGTTGGTCTCGGCGCCATCGTCGCCGGTGTGGACATGCAGCGTGTGGTCTATGACTACCCTCCAGCTGGACTGCCTTTCATTCTAATATTCCCGCTGTTGAGCCTTTTCTTTACTTTGGGCTCGCTGTATTACCTTTGGCCGGTCTGGCAATCCACTGAATGTAGTCGTTGGGCGAGCATACGCTATAGCTTCGTGACCATTCTGTTCGTACTATATCTTGCGATACTGAATTACTGGCACCTGATCGGCTGGAACTACTAGTCGAACCATAAACAAACCGGACTAACCACTGATGCGAATTGCGACCTGGAATATCAACGGCCTCCGCGCGCGTATGGAATTCATGGCCCTATGGCTGAATGACAGAAAGCCAGATGTCGTTGGACTACAAGAGTTGAAGACCCCTACAGAAGAATTCCCCCACGATTTTTTTACAGACCTTGGCTATCACGCGTTGGTGCACGGGCAAAAAAGTTGGAACGGTGTTGCGATCTTAACGAGATCCCCGTGTGAGTCGGTACAAATTGGACTACCGGGCGAGGACGACTGGGGATCGAGGTTGATTACAGCGGATGTCGGCGGCTTAGAATTCACCACAGTTTATTGTCCCAACGGCAAATCCGTTGAGCATGATGACTACCCGAACAAACTCTCCTGGTATGAATCTCTCTGTGCACACTGGTCCTCAGGTGATCACACTAAAAGGGTCCTTTGCGGAGACTTCAATATAGTGCCAGAGGCACTCGATTCATGGCGTGGGGAAAAGGCTGACGGTGATGTGTTCCACACCGTTGCTGAGCGATCTCGTTTTCAAAACCTTTTGACTCTAGGTCTAACCGATTTGCACCGACATTTGCAGCCAGAAGAGCAAGTTTTTTCGTGGTGGGACTACCGAGGCGGCGCATTTCATCGTAAGCAAGGGCTCCGCATCGACTTTATCCTTGGCAACGATTCTGTGCGCGATCTAGTCGATGATGTTGTCATAGACCGCGACTATAGAAAGAAGAAAGACGGCCTCACAGCGTCCGATCATGCCCCCGTTTACGCGGATCTCAGAATCTAGATAACCCTCTTAGATTTCGCGTGAGCTTTGCCGCGTTCGATGGTAAAGTTCGCGCTCCAGAATTTCGCCTCATAGAAATTCCTTTATTTTTCAATAAGTTAGGTTTTCAAAAGAGGTGTGTATCCAGACTTTTTTTGAGAAACGACATGACTGATTTATCGCGCTATCGAAATATCGGCATTTTTGCCCATGTAGACGCTGGCAAGACCACCACTACAGAACGCATTCTGAAGCTAACCGGCAAGATCCATAAGATCGGCGAGGTTCACGATGGAGCGGCCACAACCGACTTCATGGAGCAAGAACAAGAGCGCGGTATCACTATTCAATCCGCTGCAACTTCAGCATTTTGGGACGAACACCGCCTAAATATTATCGACACCCCAGGACACGTCGATTTCACCATCGAAGTTTACCGATCTTTGAAAGTACTCGACGGCGGCGTTGGTGTTTTTTGTGGCTCCGGTGGGGTCGAGCCTCAGTCTGAAACCAATTGGCGCTATGCCAACGAATCAGAAGTGGCACGACTTATCTTCGTCAACAAGCTCGATCGCTTGGGCGCCGATTTCTATCGCGTCATCGAGCAGATCAAAAAAGTACTCGGCGCCGTACCAGTCGTCATGACCCTACCCATAGGCATCGAAGACGACTTTGTTGGCATCGTCGACGTCCTGACACGCAAAGCCTATGTTTGGGACGACTCGGGTGAGCCAGAGAACTTCGAAATCAAACCCATCCCAGAAGACATGGTGGATAGGGTCGAGGAGTTCCGCGAAGCGTTGATCGAAACTGCCGTTGAGCAAGACGATGACGTCATGGAGGCCTATCTTGAAGGCAATGAGCCATCCATCGAAGACCTGAAGCGCTGTATCCGTAAAGGCACAATCGCTATCGATTTTTTCCCAACATTTTGTGGTTCTGCGTTTAAGAACAAAGGGATCCAAAATGTTTTAAACGCGGTCGTTGACTATCTACCGAACCCAACCGAGGTTGAGCCGCAGCCAGAAGTAGACCTGGAAGGTACCGAAACTGGCGGTAGAGCTGTGGTTGATCCCGATGCGCCCTTGCGCGCTCTCGCGTTCAAAATTATGGACGATCGCTACGGCGCACTTACATTTACGCGAATTTACTCCGGAACGCTCAAGAAAGGCGACAACGTCTTGAACACCTTTACCGGTAAAACTGAGCGTATTGGACGTATCGTTGAAATGCACGCTGATGACCGAATTGAGCGAGACAGTGCTCAGGCGGGCGACATTGTCGCCCTCCTCGGAATGAAGAATACGCAGACTGGACACACACTGAGTGATCCAAACAACGTAGCTACACTCGAACCTATGGTGTTCCCTGATCCGGTCATTTCTGTAGCGATCGCACCACGTGATAAAGCCGGTGCCGAAAAGATGGGTATCGCATTGTCGAAAATGATTGCAGAAGATCCTTCTTTCTACGTCGAGACTGACGAAGAATCCGGTGAGACCATCATGAAGGGAATGGGCGAACTCCATCTCGACATTAAAGTCGACATCCTTAAGCGTACCCACGGCATTGACGTTGAAGTTGGTAAACCGCAGGTCGCATACCGTGAAACGATCACTAGACTCGTCGAAGACACCTACACGCACAAAAAACAGACCGGTGGGGCAGGACAGTTCGCCAAGATCGACTACATCGTTGAACCTGGTGAAGTCGGTTCAGGCTACGAGTTCGAGTCAAAGGTATCGGGCGGTAATGTGCCACGCGAATTCTGGCCTGCTGTACAAAAGGCTTTTGGCGTCTCAATGGACGAAGGTACCCTCGCAGGTTTCCCCCTCCTCGACGTCAAGGTGACACTAACAGACGGTGGCTACCACCCAGTCGACTCTTCGGCTATTGCTTACGAGTTAGCTGCGAAAGCGGCGTACAGACAAACGATACCGAAAGCCGGGCCCCAATTACTTGAGCCTGTGATGAAAGTCGACGTTTTCACACCGGACGATCATGTCGGTGACGTTATCGGTGACCTGAACCGTCGACGTGGCATGATTAAGTCACAAGAAGCCGGTGCAACAGGTGTCCGCGTTAAGGCAGACTGCCCACTTGGTGAGATGTTTGGCTACATCGGCGATTTACGCACGATGACGTCTGGTCGCGGACAATTCTCGATGGAATTTTCGCACTACGCACCATGCCCTTCTAATGTTGCCGAAGACGTAATCGCTGAAGTTAAGGAACGCAAAGCTAAAGCCTAAGCACTTCCTGATGAACAAACCCCTGCTGGCAACCTTCGCCAGCAGGGGTTTTTTTTCGTATGCTCTACACAACCGAATAAGTCACTGAAGTAACTATGGCAAATTATGAGAAGGGTAAAGTCGGCAAAGCCATGGCGCTCGCACCTCTTGGCGCAGTGGTGGGATTACTGCCGTTCCTTGTGTTTCTAAACCTGAGCGTTGGCCAGTGGTTGGCAGTGATCGCCTTGAGCATAGTTCTCTCGTACGTGGCCGCACTCATTATTGGGGGTATTGGTTACTTCGTGCTGAAGAAATTAGGCTTTGAAGAGAACAAGTACCTCTATGCCTACGCTGGTACATTGGTTTTGCTGGTCGCGATCGCCTACGCTGACTTCTATGCTTTCGTTTCTTTCGCGCCACCCGTCTTTCTTGCGACAGCTGCCTTTTGTTACTTCCGGGGTAAACCTGTCGGCTGAAGAGCGGTGAGTCGGTGATTCGCCTTAAACGTTAAATCGAAAGTGGACAACGTCCCCGTCAGAAACGACATATTCCTTTCCTTCGAGCCGCCATCGCCCAGCGTCCTTAGAACCTTGCTCACCTTTGAACTCGACGTAGTCTTCATAGCTGATGACTTCGGCGCGAATAAAGCCTTTTTCAAAATCGGTATGTATCACGCCTGCAGCTTGTGGTGCTTTCGCACCGATAGGTACGGTCCACGCACGAACTTCCTTAGGGCCTGCAGTAAAATACTGTTGCAAACCCAACAATCTATAACCCGCACGAATAACGCGATTCAAACCCGGCTCCTCTATACCAAGCGACTCCAAGAATTCTATCCGCTCTTCGTCTTCCAGTTCAGCGACTTCAGCCTCGATTTGATTACTAACCACGACCACTTCCGAGCCTTCTGCCTGGGCAATATCGCTAACAACGTCCACAAGAGGATTATTCTCCAATCCATCCTCAGCCACGTTAGCAATATAAAGAACTGGCTTTGCAGTAATGAAGTGAAACTCACGGATCGCCAATCGATCTTCCTTCGACAGCTCGACTGAGCGGACTGGGTCACCACTTTCTAGCTTGTCTTTGAGCTTGTCTAAAACTGCTAAAAGCGCCAGTGCATCCTTGTCTCCGGAGTTCGCCGTCCGGCGAGTTCTTTCATAAACTTTTTCCAGCGTCTCGAGATCCGCGAGAGCAAGTTCGGTATTTATAATCTCTATGTCATCGCGTGGCGAAACACGCCCAGAGACATGAACAATGTTCTCATCGTCGAAACAACGAACAACATGGGCAATCGCATGCGTCTCGCGAATATGGGCTAGGAACTGATTCCCCAAACCTTCACCTTGAGCTGCACCGGCAACCAGTCCGGCAATGTCGACAAATTCCATCGTTGCCGGGATAACTTTTTCCGGATTCGCGATCGCGGCAAGTTCTGTGAGGCGGCCGTCGGGTACCGGAACAACACCTGTATTGGGATCAATCGTACAGAAAGGGAAATTCTCCGCATCAATACCCGCCTTTGTCAGCGCGTTGAATAGTGTCGACTTACCTACGTTAGGCATGCCGACGATACCGCAGTTAAAACCCACTTAAGTTCCTCACTTCTTGTTGCTACCCGCCATTCCAACGAGCACTTTATGTCTCAGAGTCTACACTTCCGGATTCGCGTGAAGCGCATTCATCGCCGCCTGCCAATCCCCTTTGACCATATTGGCCAAGATGTCACTCGGAATTTGTGTTGCGGCGTCCACAAGAGAACGCTCTGTTTCCGGCATTTTGATCTGCGTTAAATAGGCTGTTACACGAGACCTATCGCCCGGATGGCCTACGCCGATACGCAGCCGATGAAACTCAGCATCGTTGCCACACCCCGCTCGGACACTCTTGATACCATTGTGCCCATTATCGCCACCACCTTTCTTAAGGCGAACAATACCTGGTTCAAAAGCCATCTCATCGTATCCAACCAAGATCGATGCAGTTGTCAATTTGTAGAAACGCTGCACAGCTCCAACAGATTCACCACTCAAGTTCATGAACGTACTAGGTATGAGCAGGCGCACCTCTTGATCGCCGACAAGACCACGGCCAATCGAGCCTTTGAACTTGCTATCTTGGCTGAGAGATATGCCACAGGAGTCAGCCAAGGCTTGCACCCAGACTGCACCAACGTTGTGACGCGTCCGTTCGTATTGCGGGCCAGGGTTACCTAGCCCGACAATAAGCTTAAGTGGCTCCATCGTTCACTCGCCACTCGAGGAGGTTACTCCTCTTCTTCGCCTTTATCTTCGCTGTCACCTTCTGCTGCATCAGCATCATCTGCTGCATCATCGGCACTCGCTTCATCGCCTTCACCCTCATCGTCTTCGGTCTCAACTCTGCGAGTTGTGACACTGACGACGGGAATGTCTCGATCTTCACCGTGCGTAAGCGCGACAATCACGACACCGTCAGGTAACACAAGATCACTCAAGTGAATAGAGGAGCCAGTGTCGACCTCTTCCATATTGATTTCGATGTACTCGGGCAGGTTGGCCGGCAAACAGCTAATCTCAACTTCGGTGAGATTGTGAGTGATCGCACCATTGTTAAGCCGGACCCCAACACACAGATCTTCATTGATGAAGTGTAGTGGGACACTAACCTGCATCTCTTTGTTGGCGCTAATGCGCATGAAATCGATGTGCTGCACATTGCCGCTCGCAGGGTTCCTTTGTAGATCTCGAACAACGGCCTGGCTGGCTTTGCCACCAATCATTACATCAAGAATCTGAGAATAGAACGCTTCTTGCTCCATGGCTTTAGTAAGCTCATTGACTGCAAGCGTAAGGGTAATAGGTGCTTCTTCTGCACCATAGATTATCGCCGGAACTCTGTTTCCAAGTCGTCGTAGGCGGCGGCTCGCACCTTTCCCTACGTCTTCTCGGAGTTCGGCAGTCAGGGTTATATTGTCTGACATACTCGTCTCCTAGTTTAATTGTAATTCACTTCGACCTGCGACCAGTCGAAGCGACTATGCAATCACGCGGTGTTAACGGAACATCGCGCTGATTGATTCTTCGTTGCTGACTCTTCGTATCGATTCAGCTAACAATTGACACATACTGAGCTGTGTAATTTTTTCGCATTCCATAGCCTCTTGGCTAAGCGGAATCGTATCTGTAACAACAATCTCATCCAGCGCGGAGTTCGCGATTCTCTCCACGGCCGGACCCGAAAGAACAGGGTGGGTGATGTAAGCCGCGACCGCTATGGCACCTTCATCCTTCAGAGCTTTCGCTGCGGTACACAAAGTACCTGCGGTGTCGACGATATCATCGACCATGATGCAACTCTTGCCAGCTACATCACCAATCACATTCATCACCTTGGTTTCATTCGCTTGCGGACGTCGTTTGTCGATGATCGCCAGATCTAAGTCGTCTATCTGTTTCGCAATCGCACGCGCCCGAACTACGCCACCTACGTCTGGTGATACAACAATCGGGTTCTCGTAGTGCTTGGTCACGATGTGATCCAACAACACCGGCGACCCATAGACATTGTCTACCGGGATATTGAAAAATCCCTGGATCTGATCCGCATGCAGATCGACCGTTAAAATTCGATCGATGCCAACTGCACCAATCATATCCGCAACAACTTTTGCGCTTATCGCAACCCGCGCTGATCTTGGTCGCCGATCCTGTCGTGCGTAGCCGTAGTACGGAATGACCGCGGTCACGCGCATTGCAGATGCTCGGTGAATTGCATCTGCCATGATCAACAATTCCATTAGGCTATCGTTGGTCGGTGCACACGTCGACTGCAGCAAAAAGACGTCCTGGCCACGGACATTTTCATGAATCTCAACAGTCACCTCGCCATCGCTAAATCGTCCGACGTCCGCACGGCCTAGTGTCACGCGCAGCTCATCAGCGACTTTCACTGAAAGCTCAGGATTCGCTCCACCTGAAAAAAGCATCAAGTTGGCCAAGTCAGATTCCCCTGTTTGCCGTTCATGAGATTTGTTGAAATTGTTCAGTCGTCGTCCAAACTGGCTGGGGTGGCAGGATTCGAACCTGCGCATACCGGGATCAAAACCCGGGGCCTTACCGCTTGGCGACACCCCAATATTGAGAGCGCGCTATTGTCCGTATCCGACCTATACCTGTCAAACAAAGAGTGCAGGAATGCGCGATCGGACGAATTAGGTCGGTAGCCTTTAAAATCAACGGCTTATTGCTCAATTTCGCGGACAAAAACAACGATTCTCTGTGCCTCTCGTTGTGCCTCAATACGTTGTGGTCGACGCGCCTCGCCAAGACCTTGGAACCGACTAAACTCGACGGCCCAACCGCCAACTTCTTGGGTTGGAGACGTTTCGTTGACGTCGGTGCCGAGCAGCCACTGTGGCAGAAAACTCACTGGTATTGACCACCCAAGGTTTTCAAGCATCACTGCCTCTGGATCACCTTGAGCAAGCACCTTGTCACCCTTTGAAACTGTTAGGTTGTTTTTGTCGCCGACAAACTGGGTTCTTCCTTGTCCGAGAGGACCCCAAACCTCCACAGCATAGGTTCGATCAAACTGTCGCCAACTGAAATTCGCAGTGTGCTGATCGTTGCCGGAACGTACGGAGAGCTTACCCAGCGCCACGAAGTCAGGGTCGCGGTCACCGAGGTCAAGTCCTGGTTGCACAGCACAGCCAGACATTGCGCCACTTAACACTAAAATCAGTAAGTAAATGAAATACTTAAGGCCGGTCTCGCGGCCCCAATCTGCTATCATTCGCATGTATTTGCCGACAGTTATTAGCTCGAACGCAGCCTTCAAAAGCGTTGCTCTAACTCTAGGTAGATCAAGCGTAATCAAAGCGTAAAGTGAACAACGTACAAAAGTCATGACCATACTCGCATACGGATTAAACTACCGCACGGCCTCAATAGAGCTCCGTGAGCGGGTTGCGTTCCCAGAGGAGAATATCGCGAGCGCTGTGAGTCAGGTAGTTTCGGAAGTGCGTGGCTTACGCGAGGCTGCCATTCTCTCTACCTGTAACCGCACTGAACTCTACTGTGCCCTGGAGCCTGGCACGGAACCTGAGATTGCCCAATGGCTAAGTGATCATCGCAACATCAGCGCTGATGAGCTAAACGCCGTCACTTACCAACACTGGGATCAGGATGCCGCTAAGCACCAGATACGCGTGGCCTCCGGCTTAGACAGTCAAGTGCTCGGCGAGCCGCAAATACTTGGCCAGGTTAAAACAGCCTACGAGATCGCTCGACAAAGCGGCACTCTCGGACCAGAACTCAATCTCCTTTCACAGGTCATCTTGCGCACAGCGAAAGAAGTCCGCACCCAAACTGAGATCGGCAAAAACCCAATTTCAGTTGCCTACGCTGCCGTTCAACTTGCGCAACAGATCTTCACTGACTTATCGAAGAAGTCGGCACTTCTACTCGGAGCCGGTGAGACGATCGATCTCGTTGCAGAGTACCTTCGCGCACAGGATGTTACCCATATCGGTATCGCCAACCGAACCCTCGCGAACGCCGAAGTTTTGGCCGCCAAATATGGCGCCGAGGCCATGCAACTCACAGACATTTCCTCGCGCCTTGCAGAATTCGATATTGTGATTGCCTCGACTGGCTCAACACTACCCGTCGTTGGCAAGGGTGCAGTCGAAGCGGCGATCAAGCAACGGCGCCGCAAACCCATTTTCATGGTCGATATCGCCGTGCCTCGAGACATCGAGGCAGAAGTTGGCAGCTTACCCGATGTCTACTTGTACTCGATCGATGATCTCACGCAAATTATCGAACAAAACATGCAACAACGTCGCGTCGCAGCCGCCGATGCGGAAACGTTCGTTGTCGACGGCGCTAGTCACTATCAACGCGAGCGTCGAGTACAACTTGGCCAATCCGTACTAACAAGTTTTCGTGATCAAGCACAAACGCTACAAAGTACTGAACTCGAACGCGCTTTGAAAGACTTGGAGAACGGTACACCACCAACAGAAGCTCTAAGTCGACTAAGCCACAATCTCACAAACAAGTTAATTCATGCACCAACGATGGCAATTAGGAACGCAAGTGCCGAGGGCCAAGCAGATCTCTTAGAATACTGCCGCACAATCTTCGGCTTACCGACCGAAGATCACTCGCACACCAAAGACCAAAAACCACCAAAGACGGATAAGCAGTAACTCATGGAACTCAGTCAGTCCATGCTCGCCAAACTGGCGGGTTTAAACGACCGGTACGATGAAGTCTCAGCTCTGCTATCAGACCCGGAAGTCATGGGCGAACGTGAAAAATTCACCGCCCTCTCCAAAGAATATGCAGAACTTGAACCCGTCGTGAAGTGTTATCGCGATGTGGCTAAGCTGGAGGAAAATCTAGCAGAAACTCGCGAAATGCTTGATGGCGAGTCAGATGACGAGATGCGCGAACTCGCACAAGAAGACATCAACGAAACGACCGCCGAGATCAGTAGACTCTCTGAGGACCTAACGGTCCTCTTGCTACCAAAGGATCCAAACGATCACTCCAATGTGTTTTTGGAAATTCGGGCTGGTACCGGCGGCGACGAAGCAGCCATCTTTTCGGGAGATCTCTTTCGGATGTACAACAAGTACGCTGAAACAAAAGGGTGGCGTTTAGAGGTGCTAAACGAGCGCCATGGTGAGCACGGCGGCTTCAAAGAGGTTATCTCACGTATCGAAGGACAGGAAGTCTATAGCCAGCTCAAGTTTGAATCTGGCTCCCATCGCGTGCAACGGGTGCCGGAAACCGAATCCAAGGGACGCGTGCATACTTCTGCCTGCACGGTTGCGATCCTCCCGGAGGTCGACGAGATAGATTCCATCGAAATCGAAAAGAAAGATATCCGCGAAGATACCTTTAGAGCTTCAGGTGCCGGTGGTCAGCACGTCAACAAAACCGATTCAGCTATCCGCCTAACACACCTACCAACCGGTACGGTCGTTGAATGCCAAGACGAACGCTCACAACACAAGAACCGAGCACGAGCGATGTCGCTGTTACAAGCAAAGCTGCTCGATTCCGCACGAACCGCGCAAGAATCAGAACAAGCCGAGAACCGTCGTCTGTTGGTCGGTTCTGGCGATCGTTCGGAGAAAATTCGAACATACAACTTCCCACAAGGCCGTATTACAGATCATCGTATAAATCTCACTCTGTATAAACTCGATGAAGTAATCCATGGTGACCTAGACTCCGTCGTCCAGCCCTTGATCCAGGAACACCACGCCGACCAGCTGAAGAGTCTCGGTAACGACGGATGATTTCCGTTGGGAGATGGCTGGCGACCTGTCAAATTGACCGTCGTGATGCAGAAATACTTCTCGGCGAGTCCCTGGGTATCTCGCGCAGCAAAATAGTCACCGAGCCAGAGGCGCTAATATCGCCGACCAACGAGTCGAACCTCAATGCACTCGCAAAATCAGTCCAATCCGGTTTACCCATTGCCTACGCTATCGGTCACTGGGAGTTCTGGGGACTTACCTTAAAGCTCAATGACGCGACGTTGATTCCCCGTCCCGACACTGAATTACTCGTTGAACTCGGCCTTGATCGAACGCCTACTTCCGCTTCCGTCCTCGAGCTCGGTACTGGATCCGGTGCAATCGCAATCGCGCTGACCAAAACACGCCCTGACATACGCCTCACCGCAACCGATCTGGCGCCAAGTGCGATAGTAATCGCAAAAGAAAACGCCGATCACCATAGTGTCCACATCCAGTTTAAACAAACGAGCTGGTTCGACGGACTCAACGACGTCTGGGATGTCATCATCAGCAACCCTCCCTATGTCGCCATGAATGATCCGCATCTGGCCGGGCTCAGCCATGAACCAGTTACGGCCCTCGTCTCCGGCCCAGAAGGTTTAGATGACCTTCGCCACATCATCGCAGAAGCCCCAGCTCACCTAAGTCAGGTGGGTCAACTGTTCCTCGAGCATGGTTACGACCAGGGCTCTGCAGTGCGTAAGTTATTTATCGAAGCGGGTTTCCAAAAGATCGAAACTCACACCGATCTCGGTAACAATGAGCGGGTGACGACAGGCCAAATTCAATGAACGACGACGAGTTACTGCGCTATAGCCGACAAATCATGTTGCCCGACTTCGATGTGGCAGACCAGGAGCAACTCATCAGTGCTACCGCCCTGATCATCGGGCTCGGCGGTCTCGGCTCTCCGGCATCTCTGTACTTGGCATCAGCCGGTATCGGCCACCTAATTTTATGTGACGACGATGAGGTCGATCTATCGAACTTGCAGCGACAGATAGTTCACACAACTAGTCGCATTGGTATGAACAAAGCGGAATCTGCTCGTAGGCAGTTATTGGAGATAAACCCAAACTGTCGCGTCACAACCATCGACCATCGGCCTAACGAGAGCGAGCTCGATTCACTAATAAGCCAAGCCACAGTTGTACTGGATTGCACCGACAACTTCGGTTCTCGTTTCGCAATCAATGCGGCTTGTTGGCAGGCGAACACACCGCTCGTCTCAGGTGCTGGTATACGTTGGGAAGGTCAGGTAGCCGTATTCGATCCAAGACAGGACAGCGCTCCTTGCTACAACTGTCTTTACGACGAAGAAGACGACTCAGCGCTCAATTGCTCCGAGAATGGTGTCATTGCGCCGCTAGTGGGAATCATCGGTGCCTGCCAAGCCTTGGAGGCGATCAAAGTGGTCACTGGTGTAGGCGAAAACTTAGTTGGCAAGATTCTCTACTTCGACGGGAAATACATGGAGTGGCGAACACTAATTCTCACCCGCCGGGCTGGCTGTCCAGTATGTAATCCAGGCTAACCGACAACCTCGAGTTTGTATTGAGCCAGTAGGTTTCCTAACAATACCGACTTCACGGCATCGATCGAGACTGGCGTAAAGTTCGCGATTTGCGTCACCTCTACCCCGAACAGTCCACATGGATTGATCCTGGAAAAAGGCTCTAAGTCCATATCCACGTTGAGACTCAATCCGTGATAAGAACAGCCGCGACGTACACGAAGTCCCAACGACCCTATCTTGTCGCTATCTACGTAGACACCTGGGGCATCAGGTCGCGGCGCGCCTTTTATCTCATACTCCGCGACAGTCGCCACCATCGATTCCTCTATCCCAGTAACAAGTTCACGGACGCCTATCTTCAAACGGCGTAAATCAAACATTAAATAGCCGGTTATCTGGCCTGGGCCATGGTAGGTCACTTGACCACCTCGGTCAGTTTGCACAACAGGGATATCTCCTGGGGCTAAAAGGTGTTCTTCCTTACCAGCTTGGCCCTGGGTGAACACAGGCTCGTGCTCTGTAAACCAAATTTCGTCGAGGGTCTCGGCACCACGCTCTTCTGTAAACGTCTGCATCCTGTGGAAGATGGGCTCATAGCCCGTGAGCCCAAGGTCTCGCACTCTGACTGGCGTTGTCACAAAACGAGCCTCACACTCGGAAGTGCGACAAGGTCTGTGTGCAGAGCTTTAAGTTGAGTCTCACCGGTAGCGATGATCGTCACACGTATAGATTCAAAATTACCGTTACGACTCTGTCTCGTGCTGACTTGATCAGGGGTCACCTCGGGCGCGTATTGTCGAACCACCGCGATAATATCCGCAACAGATGCCGGGTCTCGTTCACCAATAATTTTAATCGGATAGTCGCACGGAAACTCGATTTGCGGCTGGTCGGTCAATCGTCGCCACCGAGCAACTGTGAGAAAAAGAGCGATACAAAGTCGCTGAGACGACCAAAGATGCCAGCCTCTGGCACATCTTCTAAGGCAAGGAGCGGCGCGCTATAGAGTATTTCATCACCCAGCGTCAGAGTAATCTCGCCTACCTCATCGCCCTGCGCGAGCGGTGCCTCGAGTAGTTTCGGCACTTCCAAGTTTACTTCGATGTCTTTGTAGTAGCCTCGTGGAAACGTCAAGGTCACGTCCTCGGCTAAGCCTAAGCTGACAGTTTCGGCTTCACCGTAAAAAAGTTCGTGTTCTTTTAACGCAACGTCTTTTTCGTACAGCGTCTGCGTTTCGAAATACCGGAATCCATAGGAAAGTAGTTTTTGGCTTTCGCGCATCCGCGCTTGATCGCTTTCTGTACCCATGACAACTGAGATCAGGCGCATGCCTTCGCGCACTGCAGAAGCGACCAAACAATATCCAGCCGCACGTGTGTAACCCGTCTTTACCCCGTCGACGGTTTTGTCGCGCCACAACAGATCATTGCGATTAGGCTGATCAATGTCGTTGAACTTAAAGGAGCGCTCACTATAGGTCGCATAGTGTTGTGGGAACCTATTTATGAGGTCACGGGTAAGCAACGCCAAATCCCATGCAGAGCTGAAGTGTTCGTCATCTGGTAAGCCAGTGGCATTGCGGAACTGAGTATTCGTCATACCGAGCACGATTGCCTGTTGGTTCATCATATCGGCAAAGGCACTTTCGCTTCCGGCTATGTGTTCAGCGACAGCAATGCTGGCGTCGTTTCCGGATTGAATGATGATCCCTTTCAGTAAGTCCGACATCAGCACTTGTGTGCCTTCACGGATGAACATCTTCGACCCGCCCGTACGCCAGGCTCGAACGGAGATTGATACCTCGTCATTGGGAGTAACCCGACCCGCAGCAATTTCTTGCTCTGCAAGGTAGGCAGTCATAATTTTTGTCAAGCTTGCTGGAGGTTTCTGCTCATGAGGGTTGTGCTCAACCAAAACTTTTTGCGAAGTGGCATCTATAAGTAGATAAGACGTCGCATGAATTGTCGGCGGCGGAATGATCGGCGCGGCTGCACCGACGAATCCGGCATAGCAGAGGGCTAGCAAGCTACACAAAGATGTAAAAGTCCCTCTCGCATAGGATAGATCAATGACCCGATTTTCATGGAACGGACCTCGATCGTTTACCCGCACTACGGTTTGTTTACCATTAGTCAAATTCGTCACCCGAACATAGGTTGGTAGCGGCAGGTGTTTATGCGCAGCTGTAAGCTTGTAAAGATCAAAACGCTCACCGTTAGATGTCTGGCGACCATGGAACTTGGCGCCGTACCAAGAAGCAATACCTTCTTGCTGAAAACCGCGAGCTGACTCCATAACCCGATACGACTTGCCCCAAACCGTATAGACAGGACCGTTGCCGCCCCGGCTTTTAGCTACATCCAAAATTTGTGGGTCAGGCAATCTCGCAAGCCGTTGAATGGTCTCATTACTCGTTCGGGGCGCTCTATCCTGCTGTGGCTTCGGCACCGGCGAGGTCGGCGAGGATGCGCAACCGAAAATCAACATCGAGAGGCAAAACAAACTCAGCCGCTGGTTTAGTATCGACACATTCATTTCATCCAGCTGCATAGCGCGCCTTGATCAAATCGGCCAGATGATGAACGGCCAAAGCATAGAGGTGGCTGCGGTTGTATCGTGTAATCACATAGAAGTCATGCAGCGCTAACCAATACTCAGGTCCGTCGTCACCGATCACCTCATATAGTTTGGCAGGCAGACTTTCTGGAAGACCGTTTATGCGCACGCCTAGCTTGGCATAGTCGGCAACGGTTAAGGTCTGATCCAGTCCGTTGTCCAAATAGACACTATCAATCGGCCGCTCTAGTTCTACCTGGACGGCGCGAGGTTGTTCGCCCTGCCAACGGTGGCGGTGAAAGTAGTTGGCAATGCTACCAATCGCATCGACCGGATTGGCCCATATGTCGCGCACACCGTCGTCATCGAAGTCGACGGCGTAGTGGCGGTAGCTTGATGAGATAAATTGACCGTAGCCCATCGCCCCCGCGTAGGAGCCAGTAACGGTCGTTGGATCCTTACCTTCTTCACGCGCAAGAACCAGAAATTCTGTCAGTTCTTTGCGAAAAAAAGCAGCTCGCGGCGGATAGTCGAAGCCTAGAGTCATTAGCGATTCGAGCACTGGATAGGTCCCGGTAATGCGTCCATATCTCGTCTCGATACCGAGAATCGCAACTATGATCTCTGGTGCTACAGCGAACGTTTGTGCGGCTCTTTCGATCGTCTGGGCATGCTCAGCCCAAAAAACCGCACCTTCGGCGATGCGTTGCTCATCGACCAAATGGCGTTTGTAACGCCCCCAGGTCCAGACTTTTTCCGCCGGTTTGGATATTCGTTCGATGATATCGCTACGAAATTCAACCGCACTCAACAACGCCTTTAACTCATCAGCGCTGAAGCCATGCTCTGTTGCTACTGACTGAACATATTCAGCGACATCCGATCGGACACCGTAATTCCCACCCTCTGCAGCCGCTTCCGCCCAAGCGGCCGTATTGACGAAAATAAAAATCAGTGCCGAACCAATTAGGCGTACAAACATATCGATTTAACTACCAGGCTTTGTGAGTTCGAATGGCCATGATGAGGCCAAAACCGGCCATAAGCGTGATCGCAGATGTGCCGCCATAACTAACCAACGGTAACGGCACACCGACTACGGGGAGAAGCCCGCTCACCATTGCAATATTAACAAACACATAGACAAAGAACGTCAGAATTAGTGCGCCAGACAATAGGCGACCAAACGTTGACTCTGCGCTTACAGCTAGGAAGAGGCCGCGAGCGATGATCAGTAAATAGAGAACCAACAACATTAGAACGCCGACTAAACCCAGCTCTTCGGCGATCACAGCAATAATGAAATCTGTCTGCGCTTCGGGTAAGAAATCTAGATGGCTTTGTGTGCCTTCCAACAGTCCCTTACCCCAAATCCCGCCTGAACCGATCGCCGTGGTGGACTGCATTATATTCCACCCGGCCCCAAGCGGATCACTTTCTGGGTCAAACAAAGTCATGATTCTCTGGCGTTGGTAGTCTTGCAACGTATACCAAAGGCCGGGTGCGGCAGCCGCGAATCCTAAGGCCACGTATGCCATCCATCGCCACGGCAGTCCTGCCAAAACAACGACTGCAAAGCCAGCTCCAGCAACCAAAATACCGGTACCAAGATCTGGTTGCATGATAATCAAACCGGCAGGAACAGCCACGATACCCACAGCGACGCACACGTCTTGGAACGAGGGTGGCAACGGTCTCTCATGGAAGTACCAGGCAACCACCAGCGGGACCGCAATCTTCATGAGTTCAGATGGTTGAAAGCGAGTAACCCCAGGTATCTCAAGCCAACGTTGACTGCCCTTAACTGTAACTCCAACAAACAACACTAAAACCAATAACAGAACACCGAACACATAAACGAAAGGAGCCCATCGGACATACAGCCTCGGGGGCAACTGGGCAGCAATAAACAAACCTACAAACGCTAATCCGAGGCGTAACAACTGTGCTTGAAACAAACTTTGATTTTGATCGACTGCGCTAAAGAGAACCACCAACCCATAAAAGACGACCAATCCGAGTAGCAACAACAGCATCGGGTCGATGTGCACCGAGTGTAGCCAATTGTTGGCGACACTCCGCTCATGCTCGGGCAAACTTCTTATAAAATCTCGTGCCACTTATCGCGCTGCTAGCTGAGGGAGTAAGTAGGCATCAATCACTTCTCTTGCAACCGGTGCGGCCACGGAACTGCCACCGCCGCCGTTCTCAACGAGAACTGCTAAGGCAATCACCGGTTTTTCTATCGGCGCAAAAGCGATGAACCAAGCGTGTTTGCGATTGAACTCTTCTAACTCTTCTTCTTTGTATTCTTGGCCTTGTTTGATTTCTACGACTTGGGCGGTGCCAGATTTTCCAGCCATCCGATAGGAAATATCACGACCGATGTACGCCCAAACCGTGCCGTTTCCCCGAAAACCTTGATTACCACGATGCACAACGGCTTCCATTGCGGAAGCCATTTTCTCCCAATCTTCTGGGGTGGGCCCGCTTACGCTCGGTATGGCACTCGTCGCATCCGCTTCAATCAGCACGGAATCTGACGCGAGTAACATCCGTGGTCGCACCACCCGACCTCTATTGGCCAAAGTTGCTGCAACCGTCGCCATCTGCAGTGGTGTGACTAGAAGGTCCCCTTGTCCAATCCCCATATTAACGTTGTCACCCGGATACCAGATCTCGCCTTTGTAGGCTTTTTTCCAAACCGGGTCGGGTAACAAACCACCACTGGCGCCCGCTACGTCCACGGCGAGATCACGTCCAAAGCCAAACTGGTCCGCAAAATCGATCAATTGCTTTGGCTCCATACGACTAGCAATGTCATAGAAAAAGACATTAGAGGAACGGTAAATCGCACGAAACAGGTCGACCTCTCCTTGCCCGCCAGAATTATTGGTACGCCAACTCCAATCTCGGTAAAGGCGCTTGAGCCCGGGTAACCGGAAAGCGCCCGTATCCTGGATCACTTCGTCCCAGCTGGTGACTTCGCTGACCAAGCCAGCCAAACCGACAACCGGTTTAAAAGTCGAGCCCGGCGCATATTGACCGTTGATCGCGCGATTGAAGAGCGGCTTGTACTTGGACCCACTGATCTCGCCAAATTCATTACCTGACATCCCGGTAATAAAAAGATTCGGGTCGTAACCTGGCTGGCTAACCATAGCGAGGATACCGCCCGATCGCGGATCGAGGGCTACAACGGCACCTCTACTTTGACCCAGAGCCGCACTGGCCGCGATCTGTAACCGGTTATCGAGGTGGAGAGTAATATTATGTCCAGCAATGGGTGGTTGGATATCCAAAACTTGGCGGATACGACCGTGCGCATCAGTTTCCACCTGTTGGTAGCCAACTTCGCCATGCAGTGATCTCTCGTAATAACGCTCTACGCCCAACTTGCCGACAAATCGTGTGCCGCTGTAGCGGACTTCATCTAAGGTTTGTAGATCTTCTTCATTAACCCGCCGCACTGAACCAATTGCGTGTGCCAACAGATCTCCAAAGGGGTATTCGCGTACCTGCTCAGCGATAACTTCGACGCCCACAAATTCGTGGCGGTTGACGGCTAAGAGGGCAATTTCTTCTTCGTTCAGCGCATCACGCAAGACAATTGGTTGGTAGGGTCTGCGTTTTCGGGAAAATCGTTTCTCAAACTCTGATATTTCGGCTGGTGTAATGCCAACGATGACGCTGACCTTCTGAATAATCGAAGCAAGATCCTCGATGCGCTCTGTCACTAACGCTAAGCTTGAGCTAACGCGGTTGTCTGCGATCACTTCGCCATGGCGGTCAAAGATCAAGCCACGAGGTGGTGCTAGAGGTTGGACTTGAATTCGGTTCTGATCCGAACGTGTCTGATAAGCTTCAAACTCCCACACTTGCAGCTGCACCATGCGCAAGACCAACATCCCAATCAACGCAATCACACCAACGAATAGAATCGCGGCGCGATTGAAAAACATTTGTTTTTCGCGAATGGGATCTTTTATCGCAAGTTTTACCACGATGTACTCTTAAGCCCTGTGGTAGGGATGCCCGGTACTAATCGACCAGGCCCGATATAGTGCTTCAGCGAGCACGACCTTAACCAAATGATGGGGGAGCGTTAATGCTGACAGTGCCATAGTCTCATTAGCCCTAGTTTTAACCTCATCTGCTAAGCCGTCAGAACCGCCAATTGTAAAGATCACGTCACGACCCTGCATCTGCCAGGCCTCTATGCGTTGGGCAAGTTCATTGCTGGTATACGCCTTGCCACGCTCATCTAGTGCAATAACCCAGTCCTGATCCTTAACCTTAGCAAGAATTCGCCCCCCTTCCTCGCTGATAAATCGTTGTGGGTCGCGAGCGTGCTTTGATGGGGAAATCTCTATCAATTCGATCTTGAGACTCGTGGGCATCCGCTTCGTAAAGGCATCAAATCCGGCTTGCACCCACTTAGGCGCTTTAGCGCCTACCGCTAGGATCTTTAGTTTCATTGATCTTTGGGCGGCTACGGAATCTTTTCGGTTTCTGTACCAGCGGCATCGGAGTCCAACGCTGTCCAAAGCCTTTCGAGATCGTAAAACTCTCGGGCTTCCTTTTGCATGACGTGTACGAGCACATCGCCCACATCTAGCAAAACCCATTCCATCGATTCTCGCCCTTCGACCCCGAGTGGGGGTTGGCCGAAGGCCTTTGCCGCTTCAACGACCTCGTTTACGAGCGCTTTGACATGGCGGTTAGAAGTTCCACTAACAATGACCATAAAATCGGTGATGGATGTTAACTCGGAAACGTCTAAAGAAAGGATGTCTTGGCCCTTCAAGTCTTCCAGGGCGCCGACTAGCTGATCACGAAGCTCTACTGCACTCAAACAGAAGCCTCCACATACAGGTTGTGTTGCCTAATATAGGTCCATACGGTCTCTTCTAGCAAATCTGAAGCATCCCCACCTTCCCCAATAATCTTGCGGATATCTGTCGCGCTTATCTCAAGCATTGGTATGTTCGTGCGCCAAATTTGTCCTGTTCGGCTGAGGTCCAAAGTCGCCACACTGTATCTCTCTTCAAGTTCCATGACATCTGCGGGCAATGGTACAGCATCGCCCGGTCGTTCGATCACTACAAAGTTGCAATAGTGCAACAGTTCTCGCCAACGATGCCATTCAGCCAACGTTGCAAAGGAGTCTTGCCCGACAATCCAGCACGGTATAAGACCTTCCGCATGGTATTCACGCACAGTCAGAAAAGTAAAAGACTTACCGGGCCGGACCACCTCTCGATCATCGGCGACCAACCCTTCGATATTTGCACAGGCGCGCTCAAGCATGCGCCATCTATCTTCTACCGAGCAATGCGGTGTACCACGATGACCAGGACGCGCGGAAAGCACCATCTTGATCTGATCAAGTCCCAGTGTTGCCAATATAGTTTGCGCAGCATGCAAATGGCCTTGATGAACCGGATCAAACGTACCGCCATATACTCCGACGGGATTATCTATGGCGAAGTTGTCCTGTGCCGTAAACGACATACTTCTGAGAAGTGAGTCCTTCGAGCCCGACTGGTCCGCGCGCATGAATTTTATCCGTCGAAATGCCGACTTCCGCGCCCAAACCATATTCAAACCCGTCCGCAAATTGCGTCGAGGTATTGACCAAAACCGAGGCTGAATCAACTTCGGCAACAAACTGTCTGGCTCGGGTGTAATTTTCCGTAACGATACAATCAGTATGTTGGGAACCGTATTGATTGATGTGCGCAATCGCGGAATCCAACCCGTCAACTACGCGCACAGCAAGGGTTGGTCCTAAATACTCCGCATACCAATCATCTTCTGTCGCCTCTGCCATCGCACCCACAAACTGACGTGCAGATTGACAGCCACGCAGGGCTACACCTTCTTCACTGTATCTTTGCGCGAGCTCCGGCAGCACGTCTCCAGCGACTTCTCGATGGACCAGTAAAGTTTCCAGCGCGTTACATACCGCATACTTTTCAACCTTGGAATTGAAGGCAATATCTTGCGCCATGCGCACATCGGCGGCTTCATCCACATAGACGTGGCAAATTCCATCCAAGTGTTTGATCACAGGGATCATAGACTCTCGCATGATGCGCTCAATCAGACCCTTGCCGCCCCGAGGGACGATGACGTCAACATAGTCATTGAGCTTGAGTAGCTCACCCACCGCTGCCCGATCTGTGGTCGGAAACAGCTGTACCGCTCGCTCAGGCAGCCCTGCCCGTTTAAGTCCTCGCGACACACACGGTCCGATGGCTTGATTAGACTCGAAGGCTTCTGAGCCGCCGCGAAGTAAACAGGCATTACCTGACTTAACAGAAAGAGCAGCAGCATCTACGGTTACGTTGGGGCGTGATTCATAAATCATCGCTATAACGCCGAGCGGTACCCGCATTTTACCGACCTGGATACCACTTGGCTGGTAACTGAGATCCGTAACTTCGCCTACTGGATCTTTCAAGCTGTCTACTTGATGTACACCTTCGATCATCCGATCGATGCCTTTGTCATCTAATAGGAGCCTGTCGATAAGAGGCTGATCAATGCCATTTTTCTCGGCATTGCTCATATCGATGGCGTTCGCAGATTTGATAGCGACCCGGTCTTGGTCAACTTCATCGGCAATCGCACGCAACGCCTCGGACTTTGCTTCTGTGGATGCAGAAGCTAGATGCCTCGACGCCGCACGCGCCGCCTGACCCATTTTTGTCAGCTCCGTTCGGAGGTCTGCGTAATCTGTAGTTGTGCTACTCATCAGTCGCTACTCGCTAAACTAATCTGCGTGGCCACTGGCACCACAGTCAAAGTCGGGCGCGAATTATACGCTATTGCTGGAATTTTCCGACTATTCGCTTCAGCTCCGTCAAACGCTCCCTCGGCCATCGCAATTGCAGCAACGACTGCTTAATCTCGGGTTCAATTGGCAGGAGATCGGCCAAACGCAAGCTGACAGACCTCGCTTGCTCAAAATCTACTTCCAAATTGAGTTTCTGAACCAGTGGATGTTCTGTCAGCTGTTTCAAAACGCTGACAAGGGGCTCGTGTTCTGACAACAGCTCACCCTCCGGCTCCTCCGGTAAAAACTCAACATCGCCAACCAAGAGATGGTCAGCCTGCTCTCTGGTCGCCCTGACCGCAAACTTCCGACTCCCATGTGTCACGATCCCGAGCAGGCCATTGTCCGCTTGGTTGAAATCAATTATCCGCGCCTCGGTCCCCACCTCGAAGATATCTGGTTGACTATCATCCCTGGAAGAGCGCGCCTCGACACCGGTGCGAATCAACACCACACCGAAACCAATGCCTTCCCTCATGCAATGGCCAACCATATCCACATATCGAGGTTCGAAAACACGCAACGGTAGCACCCCTCCAGGGAACAGTACGGTGCGCAATGGAAACAAAGGTAGCTCTTCAATCATTTTCTATCATTTTCGATTATCCTCTCCAGGCAATCAGCTCACCCAAGGTTAGGATGACAGAATTACCATGTTAGAGGGATACGAGAAACACCATTTCTCCGCTCAAACGGCCCAGCACAAAACTATCGGCCACGATATTTACACCTGCGGCGACCAACGCCCAACGATTGTGATCATACAGGAACTGCCAGGTATCGGACCTGAAACACTGGCGCTCGCCGACCGTTTTACCGATCAGGGTTACCGCGTCGTCCTCCCGCACCTGTTTGGTCCACTCGGCAAGGTTTCCCTCGGCGGCAATTTGCTGCGCGTGTTCTGCATGCGCAAAGAATTCCACCTGTTCGCAAAGAAGAAAAGTAGTCCGATCGTCGACTGGTTGAAGGCTCTTTGCCGAGATCTGAAAGACAACCATGGCGCTGGGGGCATCGGCGTGATCGGCATGTGCTTAACCGGAAACTTCGCAATGTCGCTTATGGCCGACGAAAACGTTCTCGCTGGGGTGGCAAGCCAACCGTCCATGCCGCTCAACAAACAGTCTGAATTACACATGTCTGATACAGAGATTACTTCTGTACGTCAGCGGTTGGATCAGCAAGGCTCGATGATAGCCCTGCGCTTTGCGGGCGACGTACTCTGCACAGCGGAAAAATTCAAAGCCATCGATCGCGCGTTCAACGATGACGCCGAACGGATACGACTGATAGAACTACCCGGCAAGGGACACTCGGTTCTCACATTGGATTTTATTAAAGGGGGGCAACTCGCAGAAGATGCCTTACAAGAAGTGTTGTCCTACTTTGCCAGCCAATTGAAAACTGTCTAGTTCATGGATTGGATCCAGATCACTGTCCTCAGCCTGATCCAGGGAATCACTGAGTTCTTGCCTATATCGAGTTCGGGACATTTGGTCTTACCCGCTCAACTCACAGATTGGCCTGATCAAGGATTAGCTTTCGACGTCGGCGTACACTTCGGCACTCTGCTCGCCGTCCTTTGGTATTTCCGGATGACCCTGACAGAGATGGCGGTCGATTTTGCCAGCTATCCAGTAAAGCGACTCTATACCGAACAAATCGACTTAGCGCTCAAAATTGCCGCGAGCACCATCCCGGTCATCATCGTCGGCTTCTTGTTCCGCGACTTCGTTGCAGCCGAGCTCAGAACCATACCGGTCATCGCCACAACAACCATCCTCTTCGGCCTCGTTCTCTACTGGGCTGACCGAAACCCCGGCAGTAGCGACAACATAGATTGGCGAACCGCTCTATTAATTGGTTCGGCACAAATCCTTGCTCTAGTTCCCGGCACCTCACGCTCGGGTATTACGATTACTGTGGCATTGCTGCTTGGTTTGTCTCGAACGGCGGCTGCTAGATTCTCTTTTCTCTTGGCGATACCAACGATAGCCGGAGCCCAATTCTTACTGACTTTAGACGTTCTCGAAGAAGGCGTCGGAAACTGGGGTGAGTTATTCAGCGCAGCTGCTCTCTCTGGCATTACCGCCTACTTCTGCATCCACTATTTCATCGCGCTCGTTGAGCGCACCGGCATGCTCCCCTATGTCATCTATCGACTATTGCTTGGGACAGTTTTATTCGCTTTGCTTCTGTTTAGTTGAGACCGTCCCTCAACAATCGATGACCCATAGCCCTTGAACTCCTCCCCATAGGTAGCGTTATGCTTAAGAGAACCGATTCATTAACAAAGAGGGTCGTCGATGGCTAATGAGCTGACACTCGAACAAAAGCGCCAACTTTTTCATGATGGCTATGTCGTCATACGCAACGCTATTTCACAAGATCTGGTGGATACAGCGCGGGCTCGAATCAAAGCGGCAAAGAAAGGCGAATCTCTATCACCCGCCCCTGAGATCACTGATCTCGTTAACAAGTCTTCGGTTACACCAATACTGCAAGACGCAATGGGACACTTCGACCCACCTTCGCGCGGTCAGGTTGGCATCATAAAACAAAGCCAGCCAGGTGATCAGTTCACCCCCCTAGGCTATCGCGACAAGGACCTACCTTATTTTGGTCACACCCTCCACGCTGAGGGACTGTTTACAGCACCCACACCCCAAGAACAGCTGCAAGGCAGTCCCGACGACATCTATCGGCAGATGCTCGCTACCTGCCCAACGGGCGACATAGGTCGGTCGGCGGATGTAGTCGGTGTGAACACCGATCCGCTATTCCAAGATCCCGAAATGACTTTGGCGGTTGGGAGTTTTACAGCTTTTGTGATCGCGGCACTCAATGACCAGAGCAAAGAAGGTTGCGGACAAACTGCAGTCGTGCCTGGTGGTCACCGAGTGCTCACCGCTTTCTACAAGTGGCAGCTCGAGCAAGGTGGCATCGTTGGTCCAGAAGGACCAGGCTGGCCCCGTTTCAACCACGATGCACCGAATCGGGCAGGACATGTCTATCTTCCGCAAGCCGTTCAAGACAAGCTGATGTCACTGAACGCCGAACAACCGGATACCACACCCGATGGTCGTGCTTGGCCAAAACCCAAGCAGATACTAATGGAACCCGGCGACGTCGCGATTACGCTTTTTCAAATGCCGCACACTGGCACGCGCAATGAATATGGCACAGAGTCGCGTAAAAACATGATCTTTCGGATCCGCAACAAAGCGCGTCAGCCTAATGTGGTTGTCACCGGCGTCTCTGATCATCCTGATCGTGGTCAGATGGGAGAGTGGTTAGATTTCGAACCTGGCAACGACCCTTGGCAAAAGTCGAAACACGCACTGACCAACATGTGGACGGAATGGGAAGGGATGCAAGATATCGTAGCTCAGGAAACACCTAACCTTGAACCCGTGGAATTTGGCACCTAACGGTTCGAGCGGCGTTTAAGCTCCTGCCAAAGGGGACCTTTCAGAATTGATGAAGGCGGCCCATTGGGCCCTGACGACCAGGCATCGCTGTTATCAAGATCAAGCTGTAGCATATTTTCCATACGCTCGCGAATGATGCCTTCAGCATCAAAGGGAAACTCATGGTCAACATATGGCGGTTCGTTTTCTGTCACCATGTAAAAGTTACCGGCGCTAACGTGGTTAAACACTTGCTGCGCATGACGATCCGGAGTCTGTGCTAGACCTAAGAGCTCACTTGTTTTTGCAGGTTCAATATCATCTGTGGCAACAACTCCCCGCGCAACTTGGGCGTTCGTGATACTCGTGGCACCAAGGGCAGTCCCGACAATGCAAGGACACAAGACATGTATGCGGACTTGTGGAGACTTGCGCGCGAGCTCGAAGCTGAGTGCTTCGGTGAGTGCCACAACCGCATGCTTGCTCGCTTGATAGGATGCTGCTCCTCCATCTCCACGCACGAGACCACCGACTGATGCGGTCGTACAAAAAACAGATTCTTCGGTCTGCGCTTGTAGCGTAGGTATAAAAGCCTGGATTGTGTTGACGACACCGATCACGTTGACGTTCAACGTCGTCGACCATTCTTCTGCAGTACTCTTAAGTAACGTGTGATTGAAAATCACTCCGGCGTTGGCAAATACAGCACCGATAGATCGATCGGGGAAGTGTTTAATGACGCTACTAAGCGCTTCTACTAACGACTCTGGTTTGGTGACATCGCAGCTAATACCGATAGCGCAACCTTCACCGAACTCATCGTTCAGGCGTCTCGCTGCGTCGACTACGAGACGTTCATGTAAATCTAGGACCGCGACTCGCATACCAAGCGACGACACGGCATGGCGACAGATCCCCCAGCCGATACCGTTATTTCCAGCACCGGTCACGATCGCAATGCGATCGACCAGGTTGGTTAGCTCAAAGGCTCCTTGCTGGCGACTCATGATCTAACTCTAGAAAGGGATGTCGTCCTCAAAGTCAGTGTCATCTGTCAGGGTTGGGCTATTGTCAGAAGGCGGCATAGAGTTGCTACCTTGATCAAAACCCGTCGGCGCGCCAGATGGCTCACTACTGTATCCACCGCCCATTCCGCCACCCTGTTGGGCACCACCACGGCTGTCTAGCATTTGTAGCTCACGTGCCATGACCTCAGTACGGTAGCGCTTCTGGCCATCTTGTTCCCAACTTGTCGTACGTAGGCTACCTTCGATATAGACCTTGCTGCCCTTGCGCAAATACTCACCAGCAATTTCTGCCAGTCGCGCAAAACAAACAACATTGTGCCATTCGGTACGATCCTGCTGTTCACCCGAAGTCCGGTCACGCCAACTTTCCGAGGTTGCGACACTAAAGTTGGTAACCGCACCGCCGCTCTTCGCATAGCGCGTCTCCGGATCACGACCTAGATTACCGATCAAAATGACTTTATTGATTCCCCGCGCCATATCGTTGTCCTCGGCCACTTATCTTTCTAATAGCGCAGTAGTGTAAAGGAATCCCTAGTCCCACCCAATCAGAAATGTCTGCCGCTTGCCTACGATTGCATCAATTCGGCAATTCCGCCAAACGCTTCAAGTGATCTAAGAACCTTATCCACATCGCGTCGGTGTTCTCATTGAACACCACACTCTTGCGAGTCACCAACAACGGATTCTCGCCATCTTCAGTCCAGGTATATCGACGGCTCATGATCAAGCTCAAGACGGTCCCTCCGTCGTTTTCGACCAATTGCATAAATGCCACACCTTGGGACAACTCGCCCTGAAAAGTGAGCGGCAAGTTCGCTATGCCGAGCAAACGCGGAGGGTCGGCTGCGATGATTTGGATCTGGAATTCCTGGCCTTCATAGAGTCTTAACACTTCGCCCGTCTGACCGGGTTCACCACTGATAGAGGACAACTCGAAATCAACCATCCAGCTACGAAGGTTAGAGAGATGCGGCCAGACGTCTTGAGGAGTTGCGCTGATTTCTACCTGATAGCTCTTCACGAAATGATAACTCTCGCTATCTGGTTCCACAGTGACGGTTGCGTGTCCGAAGACCGCCACCAACAAAACAGAACTCAGACTCCAACGCATTACACACCTCGCAAGAAAGATGGCGCCATCATGCCACTATTTTCGGTTTGTCAGCATCTTTCATGACTATGGCAGTTGCCCGTAAAACCTGATCACGCTATTTTGGTCGGCTCGCTTTAGGGGATTCGATTTGGACACCATTTCCGTTCGTGGGGCTCGCACCCACAACCTCCGAAACATTGATTTGGACATTCCCCGCGACCAGCTTGTGATCGTGACCGGACTGTCAGGCTCGGGAAAGTCTTCTTTGGCGTTCGACACCCTCTACGCAGAGGGACAGCGCCGTTACGTCGAATCCCTTTCCGCATACGCGCGCCAATTTCTATCTATGATGGAAAAGCCCGATGTAGACCACATCGAAGGACTCTCGCCAGCAATTTCTATCGAGCAGAAATCGACTTCTCATAATCCTCGGTCAACCGTCGGGACGATTACGGAGATATACGACTACTTGAGACTGCTTTATGCCAGAGTCGGCGAACCGCGCTGCCCAGACCATGACCAACCTCTCGCGGCACAAACGGTTAGCCAGATGGTCGATCAAGTTCTGGCTATGGGCAACGACAAACGCATCATGATCCTGGCTCCCGTTATCAGCGAAAGAAAGGGAGAACACCTCCACGTCTTCCAAGAATTACGCAGCAACGGTTTCATTCGCGCCCGCATCGATGGAATTGTCGTTGATCTCGACTCGACGCCTGACCTCGACAAAAAGAAGAAGCACACTGTCGAGGCTGTCGTTGATCGATTGCGGGTCAAAGAAGACATGCAGCAGCGGCTGGCTGAAAGTTTTGAAACCGCGTTGCAATTGGCTGATGGCGTCGCGCTAGTGCGAGACATGGATGACGAGAAAGCTGAGCCACTTGTGTTTTCAGCCCGCTTTGCATGCCCTTCCTGCGGTTATGCAATTTCCGAGTTGGAGCCGAGAATGTTCTCCTTCAACAACCCAGCCGGGGCTTGCGAGTCTTGTGATGGACTCGGTGTCACCAACTTTTTTGATCCAGATCTTGTCATCACAGACGAAGATCTGACGCTTGCCGAAGGTGCCATCCGGGGTTGGGATAGACGCAACGTGTACTACTTCCACATGTTGAATTCACTCGCAGATCACTATGGATTTGATGTTGAGGCGCCGTACAACAAGCTCGCAAAGAAGCACAAACAGGCGATCCTCTATGGCAGCGGGCAAACTCGGATCGATTTCAGCTACGCGAATGATCGAGGTGACGTCATCAAACGTCGCCATCGCTTTGAAGGGGTCATTCCTAACATGGAACGGCGCTACCACGAGACCGACTCAAATATGGTGCGCGAGAATCTGCAGAAATTCTTGCGTATCGCTGACTGCCCGTTGTGTTTGGGTACACGCCTGCGTAAGGAGTCACGCCATGTCTTTATCGGTAAAAGCAATCTGCCGGAAATCACTCACGGCTCCGTTGAAACGACTCTAAATCACTTCAAAAAACTTAAGCTCAAGGGCCAGCGCGCAACGATCGCAGACAAGATTCTGAAAGAGATACAAGCGCGGCTACAGTTCTTGGTTGACGTTGGACTCAATTATTTGACCCTTGATCGGCGTGCAGAAACTCTGTCAGGCGGAGAAGCTCAACGCATCCGCTTGGCAAGCCAGATCGGTGCTGGGTTGGTTGGCGTGATGTACATTCTCGATGAACCAAGTATCGGTCTGCACCAACGCGACAACGAACGCCTGTTGCGCACCTTGGAGCACCTGCGGGATCTAGGTAACTCCGTCCTCGTGGTCGAGCACGATGAAGAAGCAATTCGAGCGGCCGATTTTTTGATCGACATCGGACCAGGTGCGGGTGTGCATGGGGGCAAAGTTGTCGCCTTCGGTGGCATCGATGATATCGTCAACACTAAAAACTCGATAACCGGGCAGTACCTTTCTGGTAAAAAGTCCATAAAGATCCCGAAGAAGCGAGTAGAGCACAACACCGAACAAATGCTGACACTAGCCGGTGCGAGCGGTAACAACTTACAAGACGTCACAATCTCCATACCATGCGGTCTCTTTACCTGTGTGACAGGTGTTTCAGGGAGCGGTAAGTCGACCCTAATCAACCAGACACTCTACCCACTTGCAGCGACCGCGCTGAATAAAGCGTCCACACTGAAACCCGCGCCCCACGATTCAATTGACGGTCTGGGGCATCTCGACAAAGTCGTCGACATTGACCAAAGCCCCATTGGACGGACACCACGCTCGAACCCAGCGACTTATACTGGGCTATTTACGCCAATTCGAGAGCTTTTCGCTCAGGTCCCTGAGGCACGCACACGGGGCTACAAGCCTGGTCGATTTAGCTTCAACGTTAAAGGTGGTCGTTGTGAGGCTTGTCAGGGCGACGGCGTTATCAAAGTGGAAATGCATTTCCTACCCGACGTATATGTGCCCTGTGATGTCTGTAAGGGCAAGCGTTACAACCGCGAAACTTTAGATATTCGCTACAAAGGTAAAAACATCCACGAAGTGTTGGACATGACAGTCGAGGACGGTCGCGCGTTCTTTGACGCAGTACCGATGCTCTCGCGCAAACTGCAGACGCTGATGGACGTTGGTCTTTCCTACATTAGACTCGGCCAGTCAGCGACGACTCTCTCTGGTGGTGAAGCCCAACGTATCAAGCTCTCTCGCGAATTGTCGAAACGAGACACAGGCAAAACCCTCTATATTCTAGACGAGCCGACCACGGGACTGCACTTTCATGACATTGCACAATTGTTAGATGTGCTGCATCGACTACGGGACGACGGCAATACCATCGTGGTTATCGAGCACAACTTAGACGTCATCAAAACGGCGGATTGGATTGTCGATCTCGGGCCAGAAGGAGGCTCTGGAGGCGGCATGATCGTCGCGACCGGCACACCCGAACAAGTCGCTAAGAACAAGAAATCTCATACTGGGAGTTTTCTGCGCAACACGTTCCGTAACAAAAAGGCTGTTGCCTGATAGGGCTAACTGACTTTAGCGAGCCTACCTTCGTATTCCACATCGGCGCCTTGCACGGCAATGATGTATTTTTTGAGTTCTGTTTGGGCTTGTTCTTCCGTATCAAAAGGACCGAACTTTCCTTCGCGCGCTTTGTAGAACCAACCGCCTGCTTCCTGACTAACACGACTCGCGGTTTCTTGGGATTCCAGACCGTCTAGTATCAAGTGATTGCAGGCACCGACCTTGGCGCCAATTTCGTGAACCGGTAGTTCAACCACGGTCTGCCTGCCATCCTCACGCACACTGACTCTGGCAGTGCCAGTTTTCCGATCAACATGTAAGACGTAGTAAAGTCTTCCATGTTCAACAAACAGACGACCTTCAAGACGGTTGAGAAGCATTGAATTCGCATCAGCCATCGCATATTCCTTTGCAAAAGCGAGAGATGCTATTTTGCGAACCAGACGGGATTTTTTCTGTGAGCTACCTCACAATTTCCCTGGCATTTGTCGGATTACACCGACAATTGAAGCCTGCTGGGCGCGTGATCCGACCTAGAAAAATCTATGCCAAACAGTGTCTCAGACCACTGACGCAGAGTTGTACATTCTCTGATCGAGCCGCGTAGCCCATTAAGCCAATGCGCCAGACTTTGCCAGCAAAGACACCTAGACCGGCCCCAATCTCTAGATTGAATTCTGCGAGCAGCTGTTTGCGAATATCTGCTTCGCTCACCCCATCTGGCGATTGCACGACGTTTAGCTGTGGTAGTCGATAAGCTGCATCAACAACAAATTCAAGGCCAATACCCTCCAGCCCGTTGACTAAGGACGCGTGTTGGCTGCGATGGCGCTGCCACGCATTCTCAAGCCCTTCCTCGTGCAGCATGAGCAATGCCTCATGCAACCCATACATCGCGTTAACCGGCGCAGTATGATGATAGCTTCGCGCACCATCGCCTTCCCAATACGCCATCAACAGAGACAGATCAAGAAACCAACTTTGCACTGCTGTATTGCGTGACTTGACTTGTTCTGCGGCTGCCTCACTAAAGGTAATCAGGCTGATTCCAGGAGGACACGACAAACACTTTTGTGTTCCTGAGTACACAACATCGGCACCCCAGTCATCCACAGCCAGTTCAATACCACCCAGCGCGGTCACCGAATCAACAATTGTCAGTGCACCTGCTTCCTGTGCAATGCCACACAGGGTTGCTACATCCGAGCAAACCCCAGTGGAGGTTTCGGCGTGAACAAATGAGACAACTTTCGTATCCGGGTTCGCCTTCAACGCGGCGCGTAACTTCTCAGGATCAACTTGGGTACCCCAGTCGTCTTCGACCGTCACTAATTCCCCGCCCATACGCCTCACATTTTCGGCTTGTCGCATACCGAAAACACCGTTAATACAAACGATTACCTTGTCACCTGGCTCCAACAGATTGCAAAAAGCAGCCTCCATACCGGCCGAACCCGGTGCAGACAGCGGGACTGTAAGTGCGTTTTTGGTCTGGAAGGCGTAACGAAGCAACGACTTTATGTCGTCCATCACGCCAATGAATTCAGGATCGAGGTGACCAATCGTTGGCTGCGCCATGGCAGCCAAAACTCGTGGGTGAACGTCTGACGGTCCGGGCCCCATCAGCGTGCGGGGCGTCGGATGGAAGCTCGTATAGGTCATGGGATTAGCTCTTGTCTTTGGTCTCGTCTTTCTCGTCGTCTGAAGGTTCCGCTTCAGCAACAGTTTCTTCTTCTACCGCTTCTTCAGCCTGTGTTTCACTCGCGTCGGCGATCACCTCTTCTTCAATGATCTCGGCATCTTCAATTTCAGCTGTACTCGATGTTTCTAGCTCATCATCATCGTAATCAAGGTCATCCGCGATCGGTCGATCAACCAACTCGATGTACGCCATCGGGGCCGCATCACCAGCTCGAAAGCCACACTTCAAAATGCGCGTATAACCACCAGGCCGACTTTCGTACCTCGGACCAAGCTCGGAGAAAAGCTTGCCTACGGCAGCTTTGTCGCGCGTACGTGAAAACGCCAACCGCCGGTTCGCGACCGAATCTTCTTTTGCCAGTGTGATCAGCGGCTCAGCAACCTTACGCAACTCCTTCGCCTTAGGCACAGTCGTCTTGATGATCTCATGATCGATCAACGACACAGCCATGTTGCGAAACATTGCTTCACGATGGGAGCTGTTTCTGTTTAGTTGTCTGCCACTCTTGCGATGACGCATGTTCTCGTTCCTATAACTTCTTTGTCGCTAAGCCGCTCAGCCGATAGTTCGACCGGTACTTCCGTGTAGGTTTGCTGGCGGCCAATTTTCTAGTCGCATGCCGAGCGACAGGCCTCTTGATGCCAGCACGTCTTTGATCTCTGTCAAAGACTTCTTGCCCAAGTTGGGAGTCTTCAGTAGTTCAACTTCAGTGCGTTGTATCAAATCGCCGATGTAGTAAATATTTTCGGCTTTCAGGCAGTTCGCAGAACGGACGGTCAGCTCAAGATCATCTACTGGTCGTATCAGGATCGGATCTATCTCGTCTTCTTTCTCTTCAACGACTTGCTCGCCTTCGCTTTCAAGGTCAACAAACACTGCGAGCTGGTGCTGCAAAATAGTCGCTGCGCGGCGGATCGCTTCTTCCGGATCGATCGTACCATTGGTTTCAAGATCAAGAATGAGCTTGTCGAGGTCTGTTCGCTGCTCAACCCGTGTGCTCTCAACAGAGTAGGCCACACGACGCATTGGGCTATAAGACGCATCGAGTCGAAGCACGCCAATTGGTCGTGTGTCCTCTTCGTCATTGATTGAATCAACCGGGACATAACCACGACCACGTGTCACACGAGCCTCAATCCTGATTGCTCCATTATCATTCAAAGTACAAACGACATGGTCAGGGTTCGTGACTTCCACATCTTGTGTCAGTTGGAAATCGCCAGCTGTGACTTCTCCAGAACCATCCTTCACCAGGCTGATGATGGCTTCATCTTGGTTGTGCAAAGTCACCGCGATACCTTTGAGGTTCAACAAGATGTCGATAACATCTTCTTGGACACCTTCAAGGGTGCTGTATTCGTGCAAAACTCCATCGATTTGGACTTCCGAGATGGCGCAACCTGGCATCGACGACAGAAGAATTCTGCGTAGCGTGTTTCCCAAAGTGTGGCCGAACCCGCGTTCCAAGGGCTCCAGCGTGACGCGCGCGCGTAGCGGGCTGTCAGACTGAATCTCTATATTTCGGGGGGTCAAAAAGTCATTCACCAACTGTGACATTTATTTGTCTCCTAACGCTTAAGCGCTTTTTGTGCTAACCCAAGTAACAGTCCACAAAGGGACCAACGACGGCAAAAGGCCGCTACTTCGAGTAAAGCTCCACAATGAGGTTTTCGTTGATTTCTGTTGGAAGTTCTTCGCGATCAGGTAGTCGCTTGAATGTGCCTTCCATCTTCTCCGAATTCACATCTACCCATTCAACCGGCGTACGTTGGCTAGCCAACTGTAGCGCTGCTTGAATACGTAGTTGGCCTCGGGATTTCTCCGCTACCGCGACGACGTCATCAGGGCGAACCTGGAAAGACGCGATATTGACGATACCGCCATTCACCGTAATCGACTTGTGCGATACGAGTTGGCGAGATTCTGCGCGCGTAGAGCCGTAGCCCATGCGATATACAACATTGTCCAATCGCGACTCGAGCAACATCAATAGGTTCTCACCCGTTGCACCTTTGCGACGATCGGCTTTCTTGTAGTAATTACGGAACTGCTTTTCTAACACACCATATATTCGGCGTACTTTTTGTTTTTCACGCAGCTGTACCGCGTAGTCGGAGAGTCGACCACGACGTATGCCATGCTGACCCGGTGCATGATCAATCTTGCACTTTGAGTCAATCGGACGGACACCGCTCTTCAAAAATAGATCGGTACCTTCCCTTCGGCTTAATTTGAGTTTGGGTCCTAAATACCGGGCCATACTCTATACCTCTTCCTGGAAACCTTTGTTGCTAAACCTAACAGTCATACTTCGAGAATCGATCGCGCTAAACGCGACGTCTCTTGGGTGGACGACATCCATTGTGAGGAATGGGTGTCACATCCGAGATGCTGTTTATCTTCAATCCTGCTGCGTTCAAAGCACGTACCGCTGACTCTCGCCCCGGCCCTGGTCCTTTGACAAACACATCAACACTTTTCATGCCAAACTCTAACGCGGTGTTACTTGCGCGCTCCGCTGCCACCTGAGCGGCGAAAGGTGTGCTCTTACGTGAACCACGGAAACCTGAACCACCAGATGTCGCCCAACACAGTGCATTACCTTGACGATCAGAGATCGTGATAATTGTGTTGTTAAACGATGCGTGGATGTGGGCTACCCCATCAATCACTACGCGCTTGGCTTTCTTTCGTTCTGCCATGTTTTTTCTCTATTCTTTCTTCTACTAACGTCTATTTGCGAATGGGTCGCGTGGGTCCTTTACGCGTGCGTGCATTTGTTCGAGTACGCTGTCCGCGTACCGGTAAATGACGACGATGGCGTATGCCCCGATAGCACCCCAAGTCCATGAGACGCTTAATGTTCATGGAATTTTCTCGACGAAGATCGCCTTCTACCGACAGCTTCGTTACTTCGGAGCGTATTGCGTCCAAAGACTCTTCTGTCAAATCACCAACTTTGCTGGCAGGGTCAATCCCTGTCGCATCACAGATTTTTTCGGCAGTTGTTCGTCCGATGCCAAATATGTACGTCAGCGAAATTCGCGCGTGCTTATTATCTGGAATGTTAATACCGGCAATACGTGCCATATGATGCCCCTGTTACTCCGTGCTTTACCTAACTACTTCGCGCTTAACTGCATGACTCGCATGCTACCCTTGCCGCTGCTTATGGCGGGGTTCCGCGCTGCATATGACGCGTACGACGCCACGGCGTTTCACAACTTTGCAATTGCGACACATTTTCTTTACTGATGCTCTAACTTTCATTTCGTTTCTCCGGACAGGCTAGCTGTCAACCGCCTCTTTTTTTGCCGTAGCTTTGCAAGTTGGATTTTTCCATTAGCTTGGCGTACTGACTCGACATCAGGTGAGACTGCACCTGTGACATGAAATCCATCGCGACGACAACGACGATCAGTAGCGCTGTGCCACCTAACTGGAACGTTATGTCGAAAGCGACAACCATAAACTCGGGCATCAAACAGACGCTCGTGACGTAGAGCGCACCAAAAACTGTTAAACGCGTAATAACTTCGTCGATGTAACGCGCCGACTGTGCGCCTGGACGAATGCCTGGGATATACGCACCCTGGCGCTTCAAATTATCTGCGACGTCTTTCGGATCAAACATGATCGCGGTATAGAAGAAGCTGAAAAAGATAATCCCTGCTGCAAACATCATGATGTACAGCGGCTGTCCTGGTGAGAGCACAAGAGAAACCTCTTGTAACCAACCCATACCTTCGTTCGTACCAAACCAGCTCGCCATCGATGCCGGAGCAAGCAGCAGGCTGGAGGCAAATATCGCCGGGATAACCCCTGCCATATTTATCTTCAGCGGTAGATGGCTTTGTTGGGCTTGATACATGCGACGCCCTTGCTGGCGCTTCGCATAGTTAACTGTTATTCGCCGCTGAGCTCTTTCTACCCGTACGATGAACCAAATGACGCCAATCGCTATGACGCTCATAAAGAGTAACGCGATTATATTAATCTGATCTTGTCGCGCGGCTTCGAATACCTGACCAAGCGCCGAAGGGAAACCGCTCACAATCCCCGAGAAGATCAATAGCGAAATACCATTACCTACGCCCCGTTCGGTAATTTGCTCACCCAGCCACATCATGAATATTGAACCAGTTACGATCGATAGTGCTCCGACAAAATAGAACGTGAAACTCGGATCGAACGCCAACCCTTGATTCGCAAGCGTTACAGTCAGCGAAACACCCTGAATGGTCGCAATACCTAGCGTGAGGTAGCGCGTCACTTTTGTGATTTTGCGCCGTCCAGCATCGCCTTCTTTACGCCACTGCTGAAATTGTGGATACATCATCGTCATCAAATTCATGATGATGCTTGCCGTAATGTAGGGAATGACGCCTAGCGCGAGAATACTCATACGTTCCCAAGCTCCGCCTGAAAACATATTGAAGAGTTCTAAGATGCCACCTTGATTCTGATTAAACAGAGCCTGCAGCTGACTCGGGTCAATGCCAGGCACAGGGATGTGCGTGCCAACCCGATAGACGAGCAGCGCGAATAGAACAAATAGCAGGCGACTGCGGAGTTCCGCTATCCCTGCTTGATTCCCGGCCAATTGATTGGCCATTTCGCCGGCATTTCGTGACATATCTGTCTACCTGCTCGTTAAATTACTCAATGGACCAGTTCCTCAGGAACTAGCCGATTGACCCACCGGCTGACTCAATGGCTTCTTGCGCACCCTTGGTCGCCTTGATGTCATCACCACTAATCTTAAAAGCGCGGCCAACTTCACCACTCAACATGATGCGAGCCCGCTTCATGTCTCGGCGAATAACATTCGCCGCTTTAAGGCTGTCCAAAGTGATGTCATCACCCTCAACTTGTACAAGTTCACTTGTACGAACCTCTGCGGTGACCGCACCAATGCGCGAACGGAATCCAAATTTTGGAATTCTCATTTGCAGCGGCAGCTGCCCGCCTTCAAAACCTGGTCTTACTCCGCCACCTGTACGTGACTTCTGACCTTTTTGACCGCGTGCCGCCGTCTTTCCCCAGCCTGAACCAGGACCACGGCCGACGCGTCGCTTACCTTTTTTGCTGCCTGCGGCAGGACTTAAGTCATTCAAACGCATTACGCTTCTCCCTCAACCTGCACCATGTAGTCGATGCGATTGATCATGCCGCGCACTGAAGGTGTATCTTCTACTTCAACAGTATGGCCAATCCTGCGCAAACCAAGACCTGCCACGCACGCCTTATGCTTCTTAAGCCGTCCGATTGGGCTCTTCGTCAACGTCACTTTTATCGTCTTGTCACTCATCGAACTTCTCTCTCGCTATCACGCAACGACATCTTCAACCGGCTTGCCGCGCTTTTCTGCCACCTGATTTGGCGACTTAATCGAGGTCAGCGCTTTAAACGTCGCACGAACGACGTTGACCGGATTCGTTGAGCCGTAACACTTAGCCAAAACGTTGTGTACACCGGCTGCTTCTAAGACAGCACGCATCGTGCCACCCGCAATTACACCAGTACCCGAAGATGCAGGCTGCATGTACACCTTGGATGCTGAATGCCGACCTGTGGTTGCGTACCACAACGTGTCGCCATCAAGCTCTATATCAACCATGTTGCGACGAGCAGATTCCATCGCTTTCTGTATTGCTAAAGGCACTTCACGAGCTTTGCCTCGACCAAATCCAACCCGGCCATTACCGTCACCAACGACTGTAAGAGCGGTGAAACCAAAAATACGGCCACCCTTAACAACCTTGGCCACGCGGTTGACCTGGACCAGCTTTTCAACCAGACCTTCTTCTTTAACTTCGTCTGTATATGCCATCTAAAACTCCAGACCGCCTTCACGAGCGGCTTCCGCCAAGGCTTTCACCCGGCCGTGGTACTTGTAACCAGATCGATCGAACGCAACCGCGGTCACGCCCGCTTGTTTAGCCCGATCAGCGATAAGAGCGCCGACTTTAGATGCAGCATCGGTATTACTCGTAGCGCCATCACGAAGTGCCTTGTCTAGCGTCGATGCCTGGGCGATGACGGTACCGCCATCAGCCGTCGTCACCTGTGCATAGATATGACGTGGCGTCCGGGTGACGTTCAAGCGCGTCGCACCCAGCTCTCGAATCTTCATGCGTCCACGCTTGGCCCGACGCATTCTGCTGATTTTATTCTGGTTCATAACTCGTCTACTTCTTCTTGGCTTCTTTACGTCGTACGTACTCGCCTGCGTAACGAACACCCTTACCTTTGTAAGGCTCCGGCGGTCTAAATCCTCTGATTTCAGCGCAAACCTGACCCACCAACTGCTTATCGATACCTGAAACCACAATTTCAGTTTGGCTGGGTGTTTCAGCGCTTATGCCTTCTGGCAATGCGTATTCGACAGGGTGGGAAAATCCCAACTGTAGATTCAGCTTCTTACCTTGTGCCTGCGCCCGATAACCAACGCCCTGCAGCTCGAGCTTGCGTGAAAAACCATCTGTCACACCTGTCACCATATTGGCGATCAGAGCCCGCATGGTACCGGCCATCGCATTTGCGCTACGATCTCCGTTGCGCGCAGCAACTTTCAGCGCATTGTCTTCCTGGGTCAGCTCAACCGTATTGTGTATCGCTAACTTCAGTTCTCCTTTCGCACCCTTAACCGCAACGTCTTGGCCACTAACTTTGACCTCAACACCAGACGGCAGCTCAACAGGAGCATTTGCCACTCGAGACATCGTTCTCTCCTAAAAGACCGTACAGAGCACTTCGCCGCCTACGCCTTGCGCACGCGCTTTCTTATCAGTCATCACACCCTTGTTGGTGCTAACGACCGCAATTCCAAGTCCACCTCGAACCGCGGGTATTTCGCGCGACTCTTTGTAAATTCTTAAACCCGGTCGTGAGACACGCTGAATTTCTTCAATCACTGGCACACCGTTGTGATAACGCAGCTCTATATTCAGTTGCGATTTCATATCATCAGTCGCGCTCCAACTATTGATAAAGCCTTCGTCTTCGAGCACTTTTAAGATGCTTCGCTTGATTGACGAATTTGGTACCGCTACTTCAGTGTGACCTGCCATTTGAGCATTACGCATGCGAGTTAACAGATCAGATATGGGGTCCTGCATTGTCATGACAATCTCCTACCAACTAGCCTTAACAAGGCCAGGCACGTCGCCACGCATGGCTGCTTCACGCAGCTTGTTGCGAGCCAAACCAAATTTTCTATATACAGCGTGAGGGCGGCCTGTGAGTCCACAGCGACGTCTCTCACGAATCGGACTGGCGTCTCTTGGCTGCGCTTGTAGTTTCAACTGCGCATCCCAACGCTCTTCGTCCGACATATTTCGGTCAGCAATAATGGCCTTCAGGGCAGTGCGCTTCTGAGCATACTTTGCTCGAGTGCGAGCGCGCTTCTTCTCCCGTTCGATCATTGATTGTTTAGCCATATAACTCTCTTTTTGCTTTAACTGCTAACCATCGAAGTTAGCTGCTTATTAAACTTGTTCTAACGCTATGTCCTAAAAGGAAAGTTCAGCGCTTTCAAAAGCGCCAACGCTTGTTCGTTCGTGCTCGCGGAGGTCGTAATACAAACATCCAAGCCGCGAATCTTGTCGATCTGGTCATAGTCGATTTCAGGGAATACGATCTGCTCCGAGAGACCCATCGCGAAATTTCCTCGACCATCAAACGACTTCGGGTTCAGACCTCGAAAGTCTCTGATTCTTGGGATTGCTATGCTGACCAAACGCTCAATAAAGTCGAACATGCGCGCTTGGCGCAAAGTGACTTTGCAGCCAATCGGATAACCTTCCCGAATTTTGAAACCCGCTTCAGACTTCCGCGCGTTACAAACGACTGGCCTTTGTCCCGCTATGGCAGTCATATCCGCTACCGCTGCATCCAGAACCTTGCGATCACCTGTTGCTTCGCCAACACCCATATTGAGCGTAACTTTCTCCAGGCGCGGCACTTCCATGACGTTGGACAAACCAAGGTCTTTTTGTAGCTGCGGACGAATCTCATCTACATAGTTTTTATATAGATTCGTCATGTCTAAACCTCTATCTCCTTTCCAGTCGACTTGAAGACACGTGTTTTCTTGCCTTCATCGACCTTATAACCGACCCGATCCGCGCGCTCTTCTTCATGGTTCCAAATCGCAACATTAGAAGCCTGGATCGGTGCTTCTTGATCCACGATGCCGCCTCGTTCTCCAACATTTGGGTTCGCGCGCGTATGTTTCTTAACCATATTGAGGCCAGCGATCAGCAAACGTCCGTCTTTGAGGACATTTAGAACTTCGCCTCGACGACCTTTGTCGCGACCCGCAATAACGACGACTTCGTCGTCTTTCTTAATCTTCGCCATCAGATTACCTCCGGAGCGAGGGACACAATCCGCATGAAGTTTTCAGTTCGTAGCTCACGGGTTACTGGACCAAAAATCCGCGTGCCAATTGGCTGATTCTGCGGGTTGAGTAACACTGCTGCGTTCTGATCAAACTTGATCAAAGAGCCGTCAGCCCGTCGCACACCTTTTCGTGTACGCACAACTACCGCATTCATCACCTGACCTTTCTTGACGCGCCCACGGGGGATCGCCTCTTTCACGGTCACTTTGATGATGTCGCCAATACCTGCGTAACGACGTTTCGAGCCACCCAGCACTTTGATGCACTGAACTCGACGCGCACCGCTGTTATCGGCGATCTCTAACATGCTTTCAGTCTGAATCATCGGTCCTAGACTCCGCCTGCTCGCTCATCGATGCTTTTAAGCATCCACGTTTTAGTTTTGGACAGTGGTCGGCATTCGATCACTGTTACCTGGTCGCCTACGTTGCAACTATTGTCTTCATCGTGCGCATGCACCTTAGATGACTTGCGAATGTACTTGCCGTAGACCGGATGCTTTACCCGTCGTTCGATGCGAACGGTGACGGTTTTATCCATCTTATCGCTCACGACAACACCGCTCACCGCACGAGGGCTTGTTGTGCGTTCAGCTGCTTCAGCCATTCGCCTTCTCCTTCTGTTTCTCAGCCGCCTTCTGCGTTAAGAAAGTCTTTACGCGCGCGATGTCACGCCGAACTTCAGTGATCAAATGTGTTTGACCAAGTTGGCCGCTGGCAAACTGCATACGCAGCGAAAACTGCTCTTTGCGTAGACGCACTAGCTCGCCGTCTAGTTCGTCTGTCGATTTTTCTCGTAGTTCTTCCGCGTTCATTACATCGCTGTCCGCTTAACAAATACTGTTTTAAATGGCAGTTTTGCTGCTGCCAACGTGAGAGCTTCGCGCGCCACATCTTCCGGCACACCCTCCATCTCATAGAGCACTCGACCTGGTTGAATTAGTGCAACCCAGTACTCCACACTACCCTTGCCTTTACCTTGACGTACTTCCAACGGCTTTTTCGTGATCGGCTTGTCTGGAAAAACACGAATCCAAACTTTACCGCCACGGCGAACGTGCCGTGTCATCGCACGTCGTCCGGCCTCAATTTGTCGCGCAGTTAATCGACCGCGACCAACCGCTTTGAGTCCGTATTCGCCAAAGCTGACCTTGCTGCCGCGCTCGGCAAGACCGCGATTACGGCCTTTATGCATCTTTCTAAATTTTGTTCTTTTTGGCTGTAACATCTTCTTCTATCCAATCTGCAACCCGGCACACCAAACCCAAATGGGTCTACTAGCTTTGCTGAGTAGCCTCCTCCGTTTGACCGATAACTTCGCCTTTAAAGATCCACACTTTGATACCCAGGATCCCGTACGTTGTTAGCGCCTCTGCCGTTGCATAGTCGATATCTGCGCGCAAGGTATGCAAAGGCACTCGACCTTCATGGTAGACCTCGGAGCGTGCAATCTCGGCACCACCCAAACGTCCGGCCACTCGCACTTTGATGCCTTCGGCACCAAGGCGCATGGCGTTCTGAATCACACGACGCATAGCACGCCTGAACTGAACACGTCGCTCTAACTGCTGTGCGACATTTTGCGCGACCAAATCTGCATCCAGCTCCGGCTTGCGAATTTCTTCGATGTTCACGTGAACTGGCATACCCATTCTTTTTGCCAATTCAGCGCGTAGGCGTTCTACATCCTCACCTTTTTTACCGATCACAATGCCAGGGCGGGCTGTGTGAATCGTGATCCGCGCCGTTTGCGCTGGCCGCTCAATATCTATTCGACTTACTGACGCGTCGGAAAGACGCTTACGCAAATAAGCGCGCACTTCTAGATCATTGATCAGGTATTCGGCATAGACGTTCTTGTCGGCATACCAAACAGAGGTGTGCTCTTTGACAATGCCAAGTCTTATGCCAGTCGGATGTACTTTTTGACCCATACTTTTCTCGCGCTTATACGTCAGAAACGGTCACGGTAATGTGACAGCTTCGCTTTAAAATTCGGTCGGCTCGGCCTTTAGCGCGCGGTTTAATGCGCTTCATGGTCAAACCTTCATTGACGAAAATCTCTGAGACATTCAGCTCATCGATGTCCGCACCTTCGTTGTTTTCTGCATTCGCGATCGCAGACTCGACAACCTTACGAATCAAAACAGCACCTTTCTTCGTGCTGAAAGTAAGAATGTCCAATGCATCAGCAACAGGCTTTCCTCGTACTTGATCTGCCACTAAGCGCGCCTTCTGCGCGGATATTCTTAGTCGATTGGCACTTGCACTGACTTCCATCTTTAACTCCGAGCCTTCTTATCTGCCGAATGACCTCTGTAGGTGCGTGTCGGTGCAAATTCGCCCAACTTGTGTCCGACCATGTCTTCATTGATCAGAACAGGTATGTGTTGGCGACCGTTGTAGATCGCGAGCGTCAACCCAACCATGTTCGGCACAACCATTGACCGTCGAGACCACGTCTTTATCGGTCGTCGCTCACTATTCGCTGCCGCCACCTCAACCTTCTTCATCAGGTGAGTGTCAACGAATGGTCCTTTAAATAACGATCTTGGCACTTATATCTCTCCGCCTAATCTTATTTGTCTAATTCTCTATTGCTCGGCTTTAAAACGGTCGGCAACGCGTCTAACGCTTGCCTCTTCTACGAACAATGAGCTTGTCCGTTCGCTTGTTCTTTCTTGTCTTGTAACCCTTGGTTGGGACACCCCAAGGTGTCACCGGATGACGGCCACCCGACGTTTTACCTTCACCACCACCATGCGGGTGATCTACCGGATTCATAGCAACGCCGCGTACCTTCGGTCGACGACCACGCCATCTGGTGGCACCAGCCTTACCTAGCGATTGCAAGTTATGCTCACTGTTGCCAACTTCACCAAGCGTTGCTCGGCATTCTGTTAACACACGTCGCATCTCGCCGGAGCGCATCCGCAATGTCGCGTAAGCACCTTCGCGAGCAACGAGCTGACAAGAACCACCGGCACTACGCACCATCTGCGCACCTTTGCCCGGCTTGAGCTCAACACAATGGATAACACTACCAACAGGTATGTTACGTAGCGCCATTGCGTTGCCCGCTCGGATCGGCGCAGATCCGCCGCTCATAAGCTCATCACCAGCCGCCACGCCCCTGGGCGCGATGATGTAGCGACGCTCGCCATCTTTGTACTTCAGAAGCGCGATGTTCGCGGTTCGATTCGGATCGTATTCAAGACGCTCTACGACGCAAGGGATGCCATCTTTCGAGCGCTTAAAATCAACAATACGGTAGTGCTGCTTATGACCGCCGCCACGATGACGTGTGGTAATACGGCCCGCATTGTTGCGCCCACCAGTCTTACTTTGACGATCAAGCAGCGGCTTGTGTGGGCTACCTTTGTGCAGGTCTTTGTTGACAACCTTGACGACAAATCGACGTCCCGGCGAGGTCGGTTTTGCTTTTACAACAGCCATGACTATTCCGTCACCATGTAATCAATTTCTTGGCCTTCCGCGATCGTCACGTAAGCCTTCTTCCAATTTTTCTTGCGCGTGACACCACGTGCGTTGCGCTTCACTTTGCCTTTAACGTTCGCTGTAGTGACTTTGCGCACGTCGACTTTGAAGATCGTCTCTATCGCTTCTTTTACTTCAGCCTTCGTCGCATCTTTCGAGATCTTAAAAGCGTACTGATTCACGCGATCACCGAGGATCGCGACCTTCTCAGATATATGCGGCTCAACGAGCACTGTATAAATGCGTTCCGGATTCACGAGAGCGCCTCCTCTAATGCCTTGAGCGCAGCAACCGTCACCAACACTTTGTCGTGGCTGATCAGGCTAACCGGATCAACGGCGCTCACATCACGAACGTCTATGCCTAAGACATTGCGAGAAGAGAGATAAAGGTTTTGATCAACCTCTTCGGTCACGATGAGGACGCTGGAGAGGTCTAGGGATTTAAGTTGTTCGAGAAGGGTTTTGGTTTTGGGGGCGTCAATACTAAATGATTCTACGGCGACTAAGCGGTCTTGGCGGATGAGCTCCGACACGATGCAACGCAGGGCACCGCGATACATTTTGCGATTGACCTTTACCGAATGATCTTGTGGTCGCGCTGCAAAAGTGACACCACCTGAACGCCAAATGGGCGACCTTGTCGTACCAGCTCGGGCTCGACCGGTACCTTTTTGACGCCATGGCTTACGCCCACCACCACGCACATCCGAACGATTCTTTTGCGCTCGACTACCTTGACGAGCACCCGCCATGTGGGCAACAACCACTTGATGCACCAATGCCTCGTTAAATTCACGTGCAAATGTAGCGTCCGACACTTCTACGCTACCACCGTCTGCCGCTAGATTTAGATTCATTAACTATCCCCTCCGGCTTTGGTCTTTACCGACACGCGGATGAAAACATCCCCGCCCGCAGGTCCAGGCACTGCACCTTTGACCAAGAGCAAGTTTTTGTCCGTATCAATGCGGACAACTTCGAGATTCTGCGTGGTCACATTCGCGGCGCCCATGTGGCCAGACATCTTCTTGCCTTTAAAAACTCGTCCAGGTGTTTGGCACATGCCAATGGATCCTGGCACACGGTGTGAAATAGAGTTGCCGTGTGTGGCGTCTTGTCCGCGGAAATTCCAACGTTTGATTGTTCCAGCGAAGCCCTTACCTTTAGAAACGCCGCGAACATCAATTTTTTGACCTTCGCTAAACTGCTCAACAGTCAACTCACCGCCGACAGCGAGTTCGCCAATCTCGTCTGAGCGAAATTCCCAAAGTCCACGGCCAGCGCCGGTATTAGCCTTTGCGAAATGACCCGCTCGTGGCTTGCTTACCCGATTTTGCTTCACTTCACCCGCAGTCACTTGGATGGCGTTGTAGCCATCTGACTCGTCTGTCTTGATTTGCGTAATGCGGTTTGGGGTGGCCTCGATGACGGTCACGGGAACGGATGCACCGTCCTCTGTAAAGACGCGCGTCATGCCTGCTTTTTTACCAACCAATCCAATTGCCATCTTCTTATCCAATTCCAGCTCTTTTCCAACTCTTTCTATCGATACTGGCTAACTTCGTCCAAAGCCCGTATCTACTCAACGCCCTCCAAGGGCGATCAAACAAAACAGCGAAACAGGCCTACGCCCTCATCTCTTAAGAAGGCTCGACCTACCTTTACTACCGCCGGCTACCAAATCGGAGCCTTGTTGTTTCACTCCCAGTGCAAATTTGCTTCTGGAAGTCCCGCGTACTCTCTCTGTGCTTAAAGCGAAACAGATTTTCTGCGGATATAAAAACGCTGGCTAAGTTCGCCAGCGCTTAATTCAAACTTATCTGAACCTCTACACCTGCCGCCAAGTCCAACTTCATCAGGGCATCGACAGTTTTTTCGGTGGGTTCAACAATATCCAGGAGACGTTTATGAGTACGAATTTCGTACTGATCGCGAGCATCTTTGTTCACGTGAGGTGAAACCAAGATGGTAAACCGCTCTTTGCGGGTGGGTAGAGGAATCGGTCCCTTTACCTGCGCGCCGGTTCGTTTGGCCGTATCCACAATTTCCTGCGTGGACACATCAATTAAACGATGATCGAACGCTTTTAAGCGAATTCGAATGCGCTGGTTCTGCACCTACTAAGACTCCATCTCGTCACACATTGAGCAAAACACCCATGCATGCATTTTTTTCTACTGACCATCTTCGTCGCATGACGTTGGTGGCCAATGCCTCGCGAGCTACTACTCTTATATGAAGCCTTTAGCGGCTATATGAAGCCTTTAGCGGCTATGTAAAGCCTTTAGCGGCTTACAAGCCTTTGGCGGCATATATTGAGTAGGCTCAATCTTCTCCTGTTAAAGAGCGCGTTTCCGACAGTTACAAAGTTCCTCTCCAACCGCTAAGACCTGTTTAGGCTTCGCTAGGATCTAACTTCTCGATAATCAAAAACGGCTACCCGCTTCCACCCTATCGGTGATGTTTAGCCATATCTGTCCAAAACAAACACCGCATAGCAGGGCACCCCGAAAGCGGGACGCGAACTATACCTACCTACATAGGTGTTCGCAACCTCCTGATTATTGAAGATTAGGGTACTAAAAAAGACTGCTCAAACCCTGCAAATCGCAGCTACAACCCATACAGCGCGCTAATATATCTGCACCGAATTTTTTCGTTGGCGACAGATATGCTCAAGATTTACGGCGTTCCCAACTCACAACCGGTCAGAGCCGTCGTTTGGCTCTGTTTGATGAAGAAGTTGCCGTTCGAATTCATCATGACCAGTCAGAACAAAGCCGCAAAAGCACCCGAGTATCTAACCGCTGTAAACCCGCGTGGCACTATCCCTGCAATAGATGACGATGGCGTCATTTTATGGGAAAGCCACGCGATTCTTATCTATCTATGTGAAAAGCATGGTTGGTCTGACTTGTGGCCAACAGATCTCACCCAACGCGCCCAGGTAAACCAGTACCTTCATTTTCATCACCGCAACACTCGAGAAGTCGTCATTCAATGGAGCCGCACGCTCTGGCCAGCCGTTTTTGGCGTGACCAATCCAGACAAAGCTTGGATAAAACGTAACACCTTCCCAGGGCTGGAAAACAATTCGCAGATCGTCACTCAGGCATTACAAATCATCGACGGCATGCTCGCGACCACCCCCTATCTTGCGGGAGACACACCAACGCTTGCTGACATCACCGCCTACGAAGAACTCGGTCAAAACCAAGCGAAATATGCTAATTGCACAGACTTTTCACAGCACACACACATTGGCCGTTGGTTAGTCGCTATGGAAGAAATACCTGCACACGAAACGACCCACGCGATCTGGTCGCTCATTGGCAATATCGACAAGTTCTCTGGCGGGATGCAGGCGATCGCGCGTGCCAACAAAGATGCCGCCCGTTTAATCCAACAGGCAGCACTAGACTAACTTTTCGCTTACCTAGATTGTGTGCTCACCCAAATGGGCGAGCTCCACGCACGTTCTTGAATCGTTTGCGGCTTGTTCTCCGGCGGTGCTTGGCCGATCCGGATAGCATCCCACGTACTCCATCGACAGGTTGGGTTTTCGAGGACCCTAACGTAGTAGGCTGTACGATTTTGAGCATCATAGTCATCGTCCTGCCAACTGACCCGAAGCTCACCAGCACCATCACCGACCAATTGGCAAGTCTGTGTATCAACGCCAGCCGCTGACTTTGGACACTGCTGTGTGGTTGGATCAGGTATTCCGACCGCACAGGCCACATCAAAGATGGCTTCGCCATCGGCTGTTACTCGAATGATTTGCATCCTTTCGAGCGGCGCACTGTTTGGATCTTGTTGGGCCCAAAGGTCGAAGGATGGCAATTGACGTTCATCAAGCGTAACGGCGCTCCCCATTGGCTCACCATTCGACGTATCGAATCTAAGCCGGATGCGCGTACCTGACGTGGCATACGTCTCTTTTCTTCGTATGGCATCAAACAGAGCCCCGCGTGTATTTTCGCCAGCCCATACGGCAGCTAAGCCCGAAGCACTAAAGTTCAGGCTCGATGCAGTGAGCGTTGACGCTTTGCTGTTGAGCCTAATTTCAGGCGTCGCATCGGCATTACCATGCCCACCAGTAAAATTAAATTCTTCTACTGCTGTGCTCGAGTCATGGCTATCAGAACTCCCGATGAGGCCAAACTCAAACGGATTAGTGCCCAGATCTGCTTCAAGAGCCAAGCCCCTTTGATAGGCCGCACGCACATAACTCCCTGGAACCGGATCGACGGGCATGGTGCCGCCGACGACGGTATTCCAAAGTTCGAAGTCGGCGAACTCATCTAGCGGGGACAGAACAGTATGTGTTTCCGAAGTGCCCTTGAACTGAGTGATCTCCGTTATAGGCTCATTGCGCATTCGAAGATCTGCATACTCGACATCCACCGCCATGCCTTCAGAATCGACCAGCGGATACATCAGCCCACGACTGGCGTTAGCGTTGTGCGGAATCGCGAACGCATCGCTGCCCTTCGAACGCCATTCATCTAAATGCCGCCAAAGATCTTCCGGCTTGTTGGACATCCCACTTGAGAAAGGCACGGCAGGTACATCCGTGCCCGCAAATACGACGTTACGATGCAAATTGGATAGGTTCGGCATCGACGACCATTCGTACGCTACAAAAGTTGTGAACTGACCGGGTTGATTGTGATCTTCAGCGGCTTGAATAATCGTTTGCCACGCATCACGAGTCGCACGTAGCGCTTCTTGAGGGTCCATCAATTCGGCAAATTCTCCAGTCGCTGCTGCACGGATGACCCGTTGGAATGCACCATGGGACCTTGCGTAGTCAGAACTAGAAATGTCTCCAGCAAGCTCTCCTTCGGACAAAGGATCGTCGGGATCACCCATGGCCATTGCGACACCTAGCATCTCTGCGTGATCGGTGACGCCCATAAAGTCCAACGGAGTTTGCAGCTGTATCTTTTCACCGCTGACATGCTCGATCGGCTCACCCTTGGCATAGCGGTAAGCATCATCAGGCATGGTGCGTGTGTTTGTTATATAGGCATCTACGGATAGCGCGGTATGCAAATGAAGATCACCAAAAAAGACCTGCTTACCAGTGGATACTGTGGCGAGCGCGTCAGATGATGAACTCTGCTCAACGGCCTCAACCGTCGAAAGTGGCATCGGCTCGCTTGATTCACCACAGGCAACCAAAAAGCCGCAGCTCATCAAAAGTAGAATTCGCATCGGCTTCATTTGGTTTTCTCGATAATCTTGGTCAGGCTTACTCGATGACCTTAGTGACGACCCCGGCACCTACCGTTCGACCACCTTCTCGGATCGCAAATCGTAGACCATCATCCATCGCAATCGGGGCAATCAACTCAACAACCATATTAATGTTGTCGCCAGGCATCACCATCTCAACATCTTGAGGTAGCTCAACCGCACCCGTTACATCCGTCGTTCTAAAATAAAACTGCGGACGATAGCCTTTGAAGAATGGCGTATGTCGACCACCTTCATCTTTGCTCAAGACATAAACCTCTGCCTCAAACTTCGTATGCGGTGTGATCGCACCAGGCTTTGATAACACCTGACCACGTTCAACTTCTTCTCGCTTCGTACCACGCAACAGAACACCAACATTCTCACCTGCACGACCTTCATCGAGCAGCTTTCTGAACATCTCAACACCAGTACACGTTGTCGTCTGCGTCTCTTTGATACCAACGATCTCGATCTCGTCGCCAACATTCACAATGCCGCGCTCTACCCGACCCGTCACAACCGTGCCGCGTCCAGAGATGGAGAACACATCTTCAATCGGCATCAAAAACGGTTGATCAACTGCTCGCTCAGGCTCTGGAATGTACGTATCCAGGGTCTCAACCAGCTCTTTGACTTTCGCTGCATGATCCGCATCGCCTTCCAGTGCTTTCAGTGCACTGCCAATCACGATCGGTGTGTCATCACCTGGGAACTCGTATTGGTCTAGAAGTTCTCGAACTTCCATCTCAACCAGTTCTAAGAGCTCTTCATCGTCGACCATGTCCGCTTTGTTCATGAACACAACGATACGAGGGACACCGACCTGACGAGACAGCAAGATATGCTCTCGTGTCTGAGGCATGGGGCCGTCTGCTGCAGAGACCACCAAAATAGCGCCGTCCATCTGGGCTGCACCTGTGATCATGTTCTTCACATAATCCGCGTGTCCGGGACAGTCAACGTGTGCGTAGTGTCGAGCCTCACTCTCATACTCGACGTGAGAGGTCGCAATCGTGATGCCACGCTCGCGCTCTTCCGGTGCATTATCTATCTGTGCAAAGTCGCGGGTTTCTCCGCCAAACGCTTCTGCACACACCTTCGTCAACGCCGCTGTCAGCGTCGTCTTACCGTGGTCCACGTGTCCAATCGTTCCTACGTTCACGTGCGGTTTATTTCTCTCAAATTTCTCTTTGGCCATTATTTACCCTTTCAGTCTGTCCAATAATTAAAAGCAATTCTTAGCGGTTGATGATGCGTTCAGCAACTTGTGATGGAACCTCAGCGTAGTCACTAAATTCCATGGTGTATGTGGCTCGCCCCTGAGTCGCAGATCGAACATCAGTCGAATAACCAAACATCTCTGAAAGCGGCACTTCAGCTCGTACAACTTTACCCGCGGGATTTTCGTCCATGCCAGAAATTATTCCACGACGGCGATTTAGATCGCCAACAACATCACCCATATAGTCTTCCGGAGTTACTACCTCAACCTCCATGATCGGTTCTAGCAGTACTGCGCGAGCCGCCATCGCGCCTTCTCGTAACGCCATCGACCCAGCAATTTTGAAGGCCATCTCGTTAGAGTCCACATCGTGGAAGGAGCCATCGAATAGCGTTGCACGTACGCCGATCAATGGGTAACCAGCGACAACACCGTTCTTCATTTGTTCTTGGATACCCTTGTTCACTGCCGGTATGTACTCGCGCGGTATAGCGCCGCCGACAATTTCATCAACAAATTCGTACGCAAACGCACCATCTTCATCCTTGAAGGGTTCTAGCTTCACATAAACATGTCCGTATTGACCACGGCCACCCGTTTGGCGAATGAATTTTGATTCCTGTTCGACCGTATCTCGAATTGTCTCTCGATACGCGACTTGAGGCTTACCAATGTTAGCCTCGACACTGAACTCCCGTTTCATACGATCGACAATGATATCGAGGTGGAGTTCACCCATGCCTGAAATAATGGTCTGGCCAGTTTCATCATCTGTCTCGACACGAAAGGACGGATCTTCTTGTGCGAGTTTACCTAGCGCGACCCCCATCTTTTCTTGATCCGCGACAGACCTGGGCTCGACGGCAACAGAGATCACCGGCTCCGGAAACTCCATTCGCTCTAGCGTTATGGGTTTGTTAATCGCACACAGCGTCTCACCAGTTGTCACATCTTTCAGACCGATCGCCGCCGCAATGTCTCCTGCGCGAACTTCTTTGATCTCATTGCGATCGTTTGAATGCATCTGCACCATTCGACCAATTCGTTCTTTACGACGCTTTATTGGATTGAATATCTGATCACCGGTCTTCAGTACACCGGAGTAGACTCGGAAAAACGTCAAGGTGCCGACAAAGGGGTCGGTCGCGATCTTAAATGCTAGCGCCGCAAACGGCGCATCATCATCAGCCTCGCGCGTCTCAACAGACTCGTTTTCGAGGGTGCCCTCTATCGCTTTAACCTCAGTTGGCGCAGGCAAATACTCGATGACAGCATCCAACATCGCTTGCACGCCTTTGTTCTTAAACGCGGAACCGCACAGAGCTGGGACAATTTCATTTGCGAGTGTTCGGATTCTTAAGCCGGTCTGTATGTCCTCATTGGAAAGCTCTCCTCCTTCGAGATACTTATCCATGATTTCTTCGTTCGCTTCCGCAGCGGCTTCGACCATCTGTTCGCGCCAATGATCTGCTTCTTCTTGCAAATCTTCGGGAATATCTTCTTCGTCATAGGTTAGGCCCTGGTCTGCTTCATTCCAGATGATCGCCTTCATCTTGATCAGATCGATCACACCGCGAAAGTTCTCTTCGCTGCCAATAGCCAACTGAATCGGTACCGGATTAGACCCTAACCGATCACGAATTTGATCGACGACGCGCAAAAAGTCTGCGCCTTGCCGATCCATTTTGTTGACGAAGACCATTCGTGGCACTTCGTACTTGTTGGCCTGACGCCAAACGGTCTCGGACTGGGGTTCGACACCTGACGTTCCGCAAAATACAACGACTGCGCCGTCAAGAACGCGCAGGCTTCGTTCTACTTCAATGGTGAAATCAACGTGGCCGGGGGTATCGATAATATTGACGCGATGCTCATCGAACTGCTGGTTCATGCCGCGCCAAAAACAGGTCGTAGCGGCGGATGTGATGGTGATGCCGCGCTCTTGTTCTTGATCCATCCAATCCATGGTTGCAGCACCATCGTGGACTTCGCCGATTTTGTGTGACAAACCGGTATAGAAAAGCACCCGCTCTGTCGTCGTTGTCTTGCCCGCATCGACATGGGCAACAATGCCGATGTTTCGATATTTAGATATTGGGGTTGAACGAGCCATGTCTATCCTCGAACCAACTTAATTAACAACACCCTTCGCCATAGCGCGAGGGTGTCGAGAAGCGAGCTTATCGGCGTCCGAAGATTAGTACCTATAGTGGGCGAAGGCTTTGTTCGCATCAGCCATCCGATGCGTATCTTCCTTCTTCTTAACTGCTGAGCCACGACCTTCGGCCGCGTCCATCAATTCACCAGCTAATCGCGCAGCCATCGACTTTTCACTCCGAGCACGAGCACTCTCAACCAACCAGCGCATCGCGAGCGCAGCTCGTCGAGACGTTCTTACTTCTACAGGCACCTGATAGGTTGCACCACCCACACGTCGAGACTTAACCTCAACCAGTGGAGCAATCGCTTCGAGCGCATTGTCGAAGACCTCAACGGGATCCGCTGATGCATCACGTTCCTGAATACGGTCGAATGCACCGTAAACGATTCGTTCGGCCACAGCTTTTTTACCGCTAACCATTACATGGTTAATGAACTTAGCTACAGTTTGATTGTGAAATTTGGGATCGGGAAGAATCTCCCGCTTGGCTACAACGCGACGTCGTGGCATATGTCTATCTCCTTACTTCAGGTCGCTCCCCACATCGGGGACCTTACTGAGAATATTGTTGATGTTTTCAGCCGAGGCTGAAAACTTGTTATTTAGGTTTTTTGGTGCCGTATTTAGAGCGACCCTGCTTACGATCAGCAACACCAGATGTATCCAAGGTTCCTCGGATCGTGTGATAGCGCACACCAGGCAAGTCTTTAACTCGGCCACCACGTATTAATACAACTGAGTGTTCTTGCAAGTTGTGGCCTTCACCACCGATATACGAAGTTACTTCATACTGGTTGGTTAAACGGACACGACATACCTTGCGAAGCGCTGAATTCGGCTTCTTAGGTGTGGTCGTATAAACACGCGTACAAACACCTCGACGCTGCGGACACGCTTGGAGAGCGGGTACGATGTTCTTGGTCACTTTCCGTTTGCGCGGCTTGCGCACTAGTTGGCTAATGGTGGCCATAAATACCTATCTAATCCTATCCTGTGAAACTCTTTAGAATTTCTATCTATTGCTTATCCCACTTACCCTCATGGTCGCAGTGGGGGCGCCATTATAGGCACCGATTAATGATTTACAAGCTGGGTGGCGAACCGCCACCCACTTGAAATCGTTTCAATCTACTCTTCTTCTTGATCACTCGACTGTGCATCACTCTGAGCAGACAGCGCTTCGGTCAACGCTGCTTCCACTTCATCCGCTGATGGCCCTAAAGATGCAGTTTGTTCCTGCTCTTTACGAAGTTTACGCTCTGCGTGATACGTCAATCCGGTACCTGCTGGAATCAATCGCCCAACAACTACATTCTCCTTCAGACCACGTAGCCAATCTTGCTTGCCGGTGACGGCAGCTTCGGTCAGCACGCGTGTGGTTTCTTGGAAAGAAGCCGCTGAAATGAACGATTCGGTGGCCAACGATGCCTTCGTTATACCGAGCAAGATGCGCTGGAAACCAGCTGGCTCCTTGCCTTCCTCAGACAAAGCATTGTTGATGTCACGAATTCTTGTGAACTCAAGTTGCTCACCACGGATGAGGTCAGATTCACCAGAGCTTGCAACCTCGACCTTACGCAACATTTGCCGACAAATGACTTCGATGTGCTTGTCGTTGATTTTCACACCCTGGAGGCGATATACCTCTTGGATCTCGTTGACGATGTATTTCGCCAACTCGGCAACACCTTTGAGGCGCAGAATATCGTGAGCCGACAACGGTCCATCACAAACCATTTCGCCCTTTTCCACATGCTCGCCATCGAATACACCAATCGTACGCCACTTCGGAATCAGGGTTTCAACCGGATCACTATCCGGCGGTGTCACGACTAAGCGACGCTTACCCTTGGTTTCTTTTCCGAAGCTGACTGTTCCTGAAGTTTCTGCAAGGATCGCAGGTTCCTTCGGTTTCCGTGCTTCAAAGAGATCCGCTACTCGAGGTAGACCACCGGTGATGTCACGAGTCTTAGACCCTTCCTGCGGAATTCTCGCAATGACGTCACCGATACCGATATGCGCGTTGTCCTCTAAGTTAAGGATCGCGTTGCTCGGCAAGTAGTAGTTTGCTGGCATGTCGGTACCAGGCAGGTTCACCTGCTCACCTTTTTCATCAGCCAAGCGAACCGCTGGACGCAAATCTTTCGCCGCGCTCGCTCGATCTTTGGGATCGAGAACACTGATATTCGTCAAACCCGTGAGTTCATCCGTCTGACGATTCACGGAGAGACCTTCTTCCATCTCAATAAACTGCACAGTACCTTGGACTTCTGCAACGATTGGGTGTGTGTGTGGATCCCATTGAGCAATCACTTGGCCCGCTTCAACTAAATCTTCTTCAGCGACGGATATGACCGCTCCGTAGGGGAGCTTGTACCGCTCTCGCTCACGACCGTGGTCATCTGCGACTGCGATTTCACCTGAACGGGATACTGCAACTAGCTCACCTGACTCGCGGGTCACGGTCTTCAAATTATGCAGACGGACCGATCCACCGTGCTTAACTTGAATATTGTCGACCGCTGTCGCTCTTGAGGCCGCACCCCCAATGTGGAAGGTACGCATCGTAAGCTGAGTACCTGGCTCACCGATTGACTGTGCTGCGATTACGCCGACACTCTCACCGACATTGACCTGATGCCCTCGGGCAAGATCACGTCCGTAACAGGTCGCACAAACACCATAGGAGGTCAGACACGTAATTGGGCTGCGGACGAACATCTCGTCTACACCCAACTCTTCTAACTCTTCGACCCAGGCTTCATCGAGCATGGTGCCTGCGGGAATTAGCACATTCTTGCCGTCTGGGGCGAGAATGTCTTGAGCAACAATGCGCCCAAGAACTCGGTCACCCAATGCCTCAACAACATCACCACCTTCAATGATCGAAGTCGTGAACAGACCTGCATCAGTCCCACAATCGATGTCTGTTATGACGACATCTTGCGCCACGTCAACCAAGCGTCTGGTTAGATACCCAGAGTTCGCGGTTTTGAGCGCTGTGTCGGCCAGACCTTTTCGAGCACCGTGCGTCGAGATGAAGTACTCATTTACAGTGAGCCCTTCACGGAAATTAGCGGTAATCGCATTCTCGATGATGCTGCCATCTGGTCGCGTCATCAAACCACGCATACCAGCCAGCTGGCGAATCTGAGCAGGAGAGCCTCGTGCTCCAGAATCGGCGTAGATATAGACGGAGTTGAACGAATCCTGCTGCTCGTCCTCCCCTTCCCGATTCTTAACAATCTCAGTAGAGATGCCATCCATCATGGACCGCGCAACAAGATCGTTGGCTCGTGACCAAATATCTACAACCTTATTGTACTTCTCACCTTGTGTGACGAGACCCGAAGCGTATTGAGATTCAATCTCTGCAACTTCTTCTTCGGCTTCACCAATAATGGTCGATTTCTCGTTCGGGATAACAAAGTCCTCAACCCCGATCGACGCGCCAGAAGAGGTTGAATGAGCAAAACCGGTGTACATCAACTGGTCGGCAAAGATAACGGTGTCTTTCAAACCACATCGACGATAGCAATCGTTGATCAGGTTCGAGATTGAGCGCTTATCCATTGGCTTGTTAACCATGTCGAACGGCATTGCATTCGGCACAATGTTATAAAGCAATGCTCGGCCTACGGTTGTCTCATACAACTTGCGTCGCATCTGTAGCTTGCCGCTCTCATCCGCAACATTCTCATCGATACGAACTTTGACCTTCGCATGCAGATCAACTTGCTGCGCGTAGTACGCACGGTGTACTTCTTCGATATCCGCAAAGATCCGGCCTTCGCCCCCGGCGTTCACCATTTCCCGGGTCATGTAGTAGACACCCAAGACAACGTCTTGCGACGGCACAATGATCGGCTCACCCGATGCCGGAGACAGAATGTTGTTGGTGGACATCATCAATGCGCGGCTTTCGAGCTGCGCCTCTAACGTCAAAGGTACGTGTACAGCCATTTGGTCACCGTCAAAGTCAGCGTTGTACGCTGCACAGACAAGTGGGTGTAGCTGTATGGCTTTACCTTCAATGAGAACCGGCTCAAATGCCTGAATACCTAGTCGGTGCAGAGTTGGCGCACGGTTTAGCAGTACTGGGTGTTCGCGAATAACTTCTGCCAGGATATCCCAGACTTCTGCTGTCTCGCGTTCAACCATCTTCTTGGCTGCTTTAATCGTCGTCGCCAACTGGCGGTCTTCAAGTTTGCCAAATATGAATGGCTTAAATAGCTCCAAGGCCATTTTCTTAGGTAAGCCACACTGGTGTAGCTTAAGCGTTGGTCCTACCACGATCACCGAACGACCTGAGTAGTCCACTCGCTTACCGAGTAAGTTCTGACGGAAACGTCCTTGCTTACCCTTGATCATGTCAGCCAATGATTTCAGCGGTCGCTTGTTAGACCCAGTGATCGCTCGTCCGCGACGACCGTTGTCGAGAAGCGCATCAACGGACTCCTGCAACATACGCTTTTCGTTGCGCACAATGATGTCTGGCGCACTTAAATCGAGCAGGCGCTTCAGTCGATTGTTTCGATTGATCACACGTCGATATAGATCGTTTAGATCAGAGGTTGCGAAGCGTCCGCCATCGAGTGGTACCAGCGGTCTGAGATCTGGTGGCAGTACGGGTAGTACTGTCATCACCATCCACTGTGGCTTATTACCAGACTTCACAAAGGCTTCCATCAGCTTCAAACGCTTTGAGAACTTTTTGATCTTAGTTTCAGAATTGGTCGCCGGAATTTCTTCACGCAGGTGCGCGATCTCGGCGTCCATATCGAGTTGGATCAAAAGTTCTTGTACCGCCTCCGCGCCCATGCGGGCATCAAATTCGTCGCCAAATTCTTCGAGCTTGGTGTAGTACTCCTCATCCGTTAGCAGCTGACCAATCTCAAGATCTGTTAGACCCGGATCGATCACGACAAACGATTCAAAGTAGAGCACGCGCTCAATATCGCGCAGCGTCATGTCGAGCAGCAAACCGATTCGAGAAGGCAATGACTTCAGGAACCAGATGTGAGCTGTCGGACAGGCAAGTTCGATATGACCCATGCGTTCGCGACGAACTTTGGTCAAGGTGACTTCGACACCACACTTTTCACAAATTACGCCACGATGCTTGAGACGTTTGTACTTACCGCACAAACATTCGTAGTCCTTCGTTGGGCCAAAGATCCGCGCGCAGAATAATCCGTCGCGCTCTGGCTTGAAGGTTCTGTAGTTGATGGTCTCTGGCTTTTTAACTTCGCCAAACGACCAAGACCGAATCATCTCAGGGGATGACAAGCCGATTCGCAAGGAATCGAACTCGTCCGCATTACCCTGGGCCTTCAGTAGGTTAAGTAGGTCTTTCATAAGAGCTTCTCCTCTATCAGTTCAGGGTAATGTTTACTCGGCTTCCAGTTCTATATTGATACCAAGAGAGCGTATCTCTTTGACCAATACATTGAACGATTCAGGCATACCAGGATCCATTTCGTAGTTACCGTCCACGATGTTTTTATACATCTTGGTACGGCCTTGGACATCGTCTGACTTGACGGTCAGCATTTCTTGCAGCGTATAAGCTGCGCCATACGCTTCAAGTGCCCAGACTTCCATCTCACCAAATCGCTGGCCACCGAATTGTGCTTTACCACCAAGCGGTTGCTGTGTGACTAGACTATAGGATCCCGTCGATCGTGCATGCATCTTGTCATCCACCAAGTGGTTGAGCTTCAACATGTACATGTAACCAACCGTCGTAGGTCGGTCAAAGGCATCACCTGTCCGTCCATCAAAGAGATGTGCTTGGCCTGTAGTCGGTAGACCAGCAAGCTCAAGCATGCCTTTGATCTCGTCTTCGGAAGCACCATCAAATGCTGGCGTTGCCATCGGCACACCACCACGTAGGTTCTTAGCCATCTCGAGAACTTCTTCATCCGTTAGAGACGGCAAATCAACACCAGAGTCGCCGATCTTGTTGTAGACCTTGTCCAGGAAGCCGCGAATTTCTGCAACTTTCTTCTGCCCTTCAAGCATTTCATTAATGCGGTCACCCACACCACGAGCAGCCCACCCAAGGTGCGTCTCAAGAACCTGCCCGACGTTCATGCGCGAAGGCACGCCTAGCGGATTCAAGACGATATCTACCGGCTCACCATGCTCATCAAATGGCATGTCTTCGACCGGCATGATGACGGAAATGACACCCTTGTTACCGTGCCGACCAGCCATCTTATCGCCTGGTTGAATGCGTCGCTTGATCGCGAGATAAACCTTAACAATCTTGAGTACACCTGGTGCAAGATCATCGCCACTCTCGAGCTTAGCTCGCTTGTCAGCGTAGATCGCATCAAGTGCTTCTTTGCGTTCCTTCAACTGTGCATCAGCCCGCTCGAGCTGGGCATTGAGTGAGTCGTCCTGCATTCGGATCTTGAACCAATCATCCAACGCTAGCGTCGAAAGATAAGCCTCGTCGATCTTAATGCCTTTGCTTTCGTTCGGGGCGCTTGCAGCCTGCTGACCCATAATGGCCCGCTGTAACCGCTCGTAGGTCGCTGTTTCGACGATACGATATTCGTCATCCAAATCTTTGCGGATCTGGGTTAGTTGAGCGCGTTCAATGTCCAGAGCACGTTGGTCTTTCTCAACCCCATCGCGCGTAAAGACTTGGACGTCAATCACAGTACCTTTAACACTGGTCGGGACACGTTGAGAGGTGTCTTTCACGTCAGACGCCTTCTCACCAAAGATCGCCCTCAGGAGTTTTTCCTCGGGGGTAAGTTGCGTCTCACCTTTCGGCGTGACCTTACCTACGAGAATGTCACCAGCACCAACCTCGGCACCGATATAGACAATTCCGGATTCATCCAGTTTAGAGAGTGCTCCTTCACCGACATTCGGTATATCGCAGGTAATCTCTTCCGGTCCAAGCTTAGTATCGCGAGCGATACAGGTGAGCTCTTGGATGTGAATACTCGTGAAACGATCTTCCTTAACAACTCGCTCTGAGACCAAAATCGAGTCTTCGAAGTTGTAGCCGTTCCAAGGCATGAAAGCGATGCGCATGTTTTGGCCAAGTGCGAGCTCGCCCATGTCTACTGAGGGACCATCCGCTAACGTATCACCGCGGGCAATAATGTCGCCCGGCTTGACCAAAGGTCGCTGATTGATACAGGTGTTTTGATTCGAGCGAGTAAATTTAGTCAGGCTGTAGATGTCTACGCCTGCTTCACCAGCTCCCGTTTCTGCATCGTTGACGCGAACAACAATTCGCGCTGCGTCGACAATGTCGACTACACCACCGCGGTCGGCGATGACGCAGACGCCTGAGTCACGCGCCACATCACGCTCCATCCCTGTGCCAACCAACGGCTTTTCAGCACGTAACGTTGGGACGGCTTGGCGTTGCATGTTGGAACCCATCAACGCTCGGTTAGCATCATCATGCTCTAAGAACGGAATGAGCGATGCTGCAACAGAGACCACCTGCTTCGGTGAGACGTCCATGTGGTTTACGTTTTCCGGTGCCGTCTTGGTGAATTCGTTTTGGTGTCGAACGTCGACCAAATCTGTATCGAATTGACCTTTGGCATTTAACGGAGCACTAGCCTGCGCGATAACGTAGTTCGCCTCGTCGATCGCAGATAGATACTCAATCTCATCGGTAACCACACCATCGATAACCTTGCGATAGGGCGACTCCAAGAAACCGTAGCCATTCGTACGCGCATAAGTCGCAAGGCTATTGATCAAACCAATGTTCGGTCCTTCAGGTGTCTCGATTGGACAAACACGACCATAGTGCGTCGGGTGTACGTCTCGAACTTCAAAACCGGCCCGTTCGCGGGTAAGTCCACCCGGTCCTAATGCAGAGACGCGTCGCTTGTGCGTCACTTCGGACAAAGGATTGTTTTGGTCCATGAACTGCGAAAGTTGTGAGGAGCCGAAAAATTCCTTGATCGCGGCTGCCACTGGCTTAGCGTTGATCATATCTTGGGGCATTAAGCCTTCGGATTCCGCAAGACTGAGACGTTCCTTAACAGCCCGCTCTACTCGGATCAAACCGACGCGGAACTGATTTTCTGCCATTTCGCCAACTGAACGCACGCGTCGATTACCAAGGTGGTCGATATCGTCGACCGAGCCTTTACCGTTACGAATGTCTAGCAATGTCTCCATGACGGCAACAATGTCATCCGCGTTCAGAATTCCTTCGCCTTCGATCGCTTCGCGACCAAGACGGCGGTTGAACTTCATGCGGCCTACTGCGGATAGGTCATAGCGTTCGTTTGAGAAGAACAGATTGTTGAACAGGTTCTCTGCAGCTTCCTTGGTAGGAGGCTCACCAGGACGCATCATTCGGTAGATCTCAACCAGCGCTTCTAACTTGTTGCGCGATGGATCAACGCGCAGAGTGTCTGAGATGAACGGTCCACAGTCGAGATCATTCGTATAGATTGTCTCGACGTCTTTTACGTTCATTTCGAACAGTTGCTCGAGCACTTCTTCGGTGATGATCGTGTTGCAAGGTATCGCAACTTCACCTGTACTCTGATCGACAAGATCCTTCGCTGTCACTCTCTCGAGCAAGTACTCGCGCGGTACAGCGAGTTTCTTCATGCCACTTTCTTCTAACAAGCGGACGTGACGCGCGGTGATACGACGGCCACTTTCAACAATAACGGTGCCTTTGCTGTCAGTTATGTCAAAGCTTGCAACATCGCCTCGCATGCGCTCAGGCGTGAGCTCTGCGGATACGTTCTCACCATCAATATAAAATTGATTGGTTTCGAAGAACGTTTCCAAAATTTGTTCGCTTGTGTACTCAAGCGCACGCAACATTATCGTCGCAGGGAGTTTGCGCCGACGGTCGATACGTACGAACAAGCAATCTTTCGGGTCAAACTCGAAGTCGAGCCACGAACCTCGATATGGGATAACCCGCGCGTTATAGAGCAGTTTTCCAGAAGAGTGAGTTTTGCCTCGGTCGTGGTCAAAGAACACGCCTGGCGATCTGTGTAACTGAGATACGACAACCCGCTCGGTACCATTGATAACGAAAGTACCGTTATTCGTCATGAGCGGAATTTCGCCCATGTAAACTTCTTGCTCTTTGACGTCCTTAACCGCTTTGTTGGACGACTCTCGATCGTAAATGATCAAACGCACTTTCACACGCAGTGGTGCTGCGTAAGTAATACTCCGCAATACACATTCTTTCACGTCAAAGGCAGGTTCGCCCAAACGGTAGTCAACGTATTCCAACGCAGCGCTACCAGAGTAGCTTACGATCGGAAATACAGAACGAAATGCTGCATGCAACCCAGCTTCATCCCGGGTGTCCGCTTTTGTGTCTACTTGTAGAAATCGGTTATAGGACTCCGTTTGGATGGCCAATAGGTATGGCAATTCCATTGATTCCGATAACTTGCCGAAGTCCTTTCGGATCCGCTTTTTCTCAGTAAAGCTATACGCCATGCGAGTCTCCCATGCCTATTAGGCAATGCATTTGCGAGTATTGGTCGTAGATGTCCTGAAAGGCTTCTCTCCAACCACGAAAGGGCCGACTCCCAATTCGCTTTGCGAATTGAGCGTCCGCCCAATTTGACAGCACATCTGTCTTATCAAGGTGCAATCGATAAGGATTGCCAAAGCAATCAATATTGCGTTACTTGAGTTCGACTGATGCGCCGGCTTCTTCCAGCTGCTTTTTAAGGTCTTCAGCTTCTTCCTTGGTTACGCCTTCTTTCACTGCAGAAGGTGCTTCGTCTACTACTGCTTTGGCTTCTTTCAATCCAAGGCCTGTGATCGCACGTACTGCCTTGATCACGTTAACTTTCTTGTCACCAGCTGCCGTGAGCATGACGTCAAATTCGTCTTGTTCTTCTGCTGCTGCGCCGCCAGCGTCAGCTGCTGCAGGTGCTGCCGCGACAGCAGCCGCTGCAGAAACACCAAACTTCTCTTCCATCGCTTGGACAAGTTCAACAACGTCCATGACGCTCATCTCTGCGATGCCATTCAAAATATCGTCTTTAGACAATGCCATTTTTGTATCTCCTAATAACTAAATCGTATTCAAAGTCATAGAGTCTATGGAGACTCTAAGCTTCCGCTTCTTTCTGATCTCTGACAGCAGCCACCGCTCGTGTCACTTTGCTAGGCACTTCATTCATCGTGCGTGCAAGTTTTGTGATCGGTGCAAGCATCACTGAAAGCAACATCGCTCTTGCCCCATCCAAGGTAGGTAACTTGGCCACACGATCAATCTGATCTGCGGTTAGTAACTCACCTCCGATAGCGAGCGCTCTGACTTCCAATGCTTCGTGATCTTTCGCATAGTCTTTCAACAATCGGGCAGCAGAACCTGGGTCTTCTTGCGAAAACGCCACCAAGGTCGGACCAACAAACGCGTCATCTAGACACGCATAGTCCGTTCCCTCTACAGCTCTCTTAACCAATGTGTTGCGAACAACTCGCAGATAAACGCCTGTTTCACGTGCCTTCGCACGCATCTCAGTCATTTCTGCGACCGTCAGACCGCGATAGTCTGCAACGACTGCCGACAAAGCAGATGCGGCAATCTCATTCACTTCAGCAACAATCTGTTGCTTTTGCTCGAGCCTTAATGCCACTTGCTTACTCCTATTTTGCACCGCAAATACTGCGGTACCGTTTACTTATGAGACTCAAACACAAAGTTTGTGTCTCTTGGCGTTTCTTCGTTACAGAGGACGACCTCATTATTCGAAGTTACTGTCTAAGGTTCGCATTAACAAACCAATCGACACGCCGTCTACGTTAGGTTCCCCTTGCGGGTCATTTAATGATTGGTTTCGCATCAAAGCGAAACCGTTCACCTAAACGGTTTTTGACAACCCTCGCCTACATCTAGCTGGCGAGGTCTTCAAAACTTTTCTGGCTTTTCTCCTTAGAGAAAAGACAATTACACCTCTAAGGAGGCTTGATCGATTGACACACCCGGACCCATGGTCGTCGAGAGCGTCACTTTCTTAAGATATATACCTTTCGCAGTAGCTGGCTTAGCCTTCTTCAGGTCATTCAGCAACGCTTCCAAGTTTTCCTTGATCGCGTTTGGATCAAAACCGACCTGACCGACACTGCCATGCACGATGCCTGCTTTGTCAGCGCGAAACTGAACTTGTCCTGCTTTTGCGTTCTGGACAGCCGCCGCGACATCTTGCGTCACGGTGCCTGTCTTCGGGTTGGGCATGAGACCACGAGGACCCAATACTTTGCCTAGTTGGCCGACGATACGCATCGCATCAGGCGTGGCGATCACAACATCAAAGTCCAGGTTGCCACCCTTGATTTCTTCACCTAGGTCTTCGAAGCCAACTTTGTCTGCGCCAGCCGCCGTCGCCGCATCAGCGTTGTCGCCTTGTGCGAAAACTGCAACACGCACAGTTTTACCGGAGCCATGTGGTAGCGTAGTTGCACCACGTACTACTTGATCGGACTTCCGTGGATCAACGCCCAGATTAATGGAGACGTCAAATGACTCCTTGAACTTCGTCTTTGACAAGTCATTCAAGATCGTCACGGCTTCATCGATAGCGTAGGCTTTTTCCGCTTCGAGTTTCTCGGCGAAAAGGCGCTGTCGTTTGGTTAATTTTGCCACTAAACAACTCCCTCCACATCGATGCCCGAAGCTCGTGCGGTACCGGCTATCGTCCTAACCGCAGCATCCATATCGGCAGCTGTTAGGTCAGGCATTTTAATCGTCGCGATCTCTTCGAGCTGGGCTCGAGTGACTTTGGCCACTTTGACCGTATTCGGTGTCGCGCTACCTTTCTGAATCTTGGCTGCCTTCTGCAAGAGAACCGCAGCGGGTGGCGTCTTGGTGATGAACGTGAAGCTGCGATCCGCATAGACGGTGATGACAACCGGAATCGGCAAGCCTTGTTCCATAGATTGCGTCTGTGCGTTAAACGCCTTACAGAAATCCATGATGTTAACGCCGTGTTGACCCAAAGCTGGGCCGACTGGCGGACTCGGGTTAGCCTGACCTGCAGGGACCTGCAGCTTTATATAGGCTTCAACTTTTTTAGCCACTCTCTCTATCTCCTGTATGGGTACCAACGCTTGAGCAACCTAGATGCTCGTAAGCTCCCCGTTAATGTGAAGTTTACTGCGTAAACTTCCTAAGTGTTGGCTCAAGCCAACACGGCCTCCTGTATGGGTACCAACGCTGGGACCTTACCTTTAGTCGGTCAGCTTCCCTGGTTTACCGCGAGATTTCACTGCGCGGTAATTTGTTGAGTATTGGCCAAAAGACCAATACACCTCTAACTCTAAACTTTCCTAGATCTAACCTTTTTCGACCTGGCCGAAATCTAGTTCGACTGGTGTGGACCGGCCAAATATTGTCACGGCAACATTGAGTCGGTTCTTCTCGTAATTCACTTCTTCAACGACACCATTAAAGTCATTGAACGGTCCGTCTATGACCCGAACAATCTCGCCCGGTTCAAATACCGTCTTCGGCGTTGCTTTCTCACTACCTGCGGCAACTCGATCTAAAATTGCCGCCGCTTCACGATCTGATAGCGGCGCGGGCTGATCCGCCTTGCCACCGATAAAACCCATCACGCGAGGTGTTTCTTTTACTAAGTGCCAGGTATCGTCGTTAAGCTCCATCTCCACCAGCACATAGCCTGGAAAGAATTTGCGTTCACTACGGCGCTTTTGGCCACCACGCATCTCTACGACTTCTTCCGTTGGCACCAATATGTCACCGAAAAACTCGCCGAAATTTGAAAGTTCAACGCGCTCTTGTAGAGCACGAGAAACATTTTTTTCATACCCCGAGTAAGCATGCACAACAAACCACTTTTTAGACATCTGCTGCTCCTACCCGATGATGGAACTCACGATCCATCCTAATAATGAATCTAAGCCCCAAAGAATCAGTGCGAAAATAACAATGAGTACCAAGACGACTAACGTTGTCTGTGTCGTTTCTTGGTTACTCGGCCAAACGACGCGACGAATTTCGCTACGCGCTTCTTTTATTAAACTCCAAGTACTTCGACCACGCTCCGTTTGTAACGAAACAAAGCCGGCCACAGTTGCCAACACCAGGAGTCCTACCACTCGTAGCAGTAAGGATTCTTCACCGTAGTACCAATTGGCATAGACGCCACCGCCCAAGATGGCAGCTACCACGAGCCACTTCAGCCAGTCGAGGGTGCTACCTGCTGTTGTGTCTGTACCTGTACTCAAAGAATCGTCCCTTCTTTTCTTTTCCTTCTGAGCCGTGCCATCTAAGACAGCGCTTTCCAAAAGTGGGCTCTCGCAAGCCGTTGTCGACACCAGTCACTGCTCTAATGGCAGGCCAGGAGGGAATCGAACCCCCAACCTGCGGTTTTGGAGACCGCTGCTCTGCCAATTGAGCTACTGGCCTAATACTTGACTTCGCTTCTGTATTTTTTGATTCAAAAAATCAGATGCGAAGTTTAAGTATTTTGGGAGTTTTGCTGCGCAAAACTCCACGTTCTCGTGATTGTTACTCGATGACCTTAGTGACGACCCCGGCACCTACCGTTCGACCACCTTCTCGGATCGCAAATCGTAGACCATCATCCATCGCAATCGGGGCAATCAACTCAACAACCATATTAATGTTGTCGCCAGGCATCACCATCTCAACATCTTGAGGTAGCTCAACCGCACCCGTTACATCCGTCGTTCTAAAATAAAACTGCGGACGATAGCCTTTGAAGAATGGCGTATGTCGACCACCTTCATCTTTGCTCAAGACATAAACCTCTGCCTCAAACTTCGTATGCGGTGTGATCGCACCAGGCTTTGATAACACCTGACCACGTTCAACTTCTTCTCGCTTCGTACCACGCAACAGAACACCAACATTCTCACCTGCACGACCTTCATCGAGCAGCTTTCTGAACATCTCAACACCAGTACACGTTGTCGTCTGCGTCTCTTTGATACCAACGATCTCGATCTCGTCGCCAACATTCACAATGCCGCGCTCTACCCGACCCGTCACAACCGTGCCGCGTCCAGAGATGGAGAACACATCTTCAATCGGCATCAAAAACGGTTGATCAACTGCTCGCTCAGGCTCTGGAATGTACGTATCCAGGGTCTCAACCAGCTCTTTGACTTTCGCTGCATGATCCGCATCGCCTTCCAGTGCTTTCAGTGCACTGCCAATCACGATCGGTGTGTCATCACCTGGGAACTCGTATTGGTCTAGAAGTTCTCGAACTTCCATCTCAACCAGTTCTAAGAGCTCTTCATCGTCGACCATGTCCGCTTTGTTCATGAACACAACGATACGAGGGACACCGACCTGACGAGACAGCAAGATATGCTCTCGTGTCTGAGGCATGGGGCCGTCTGCTGCAGAGACCACCAAAATAGCGCCGTCCATCTGGGCTGCACCTGTGATCATGTTCTTCACATAATCCGCGTGTCCGGGACAGTCAACGTGTGCGTAGTGTCGAGCCTCACTCTCATACTCGACGTGAGAGGTCGCAATCGTGATGCCACGCTCGCGCTCTTCCGGTGCATTATCTATCTGTGCAAAGTCGCGGGTTTCTCCGCCAAACGCTTCTGCACACACCTTCGTCAACGCCGCTGTCAGCGTCGTCTTACCGTGGTCCACGTGTCCAATCGTTCCTACGTTCACGTGCGGTTTATTTCTCTCAAATTTCTCTTTGGCCATGACTCTTTCTCTCAAATATGCCCAGATAGTTAATACACTCAACGAACAAGCCGTTGAAATCTCTCATTTTGACCAGCCTTATATAAGGATCCGGTCGTTCTTCATTGTTCGGTCCAGCTTCGTCGCATCGACTAAGCTCAACCGCATCAATACTGGTGCTCACAATCGGATTTGAACCGATGACCTCTTCCTTACCAAGGAAGTGCTCTACCGCCTGAGCTATGTGAGCTACAACTTGATAGTTAATAGTTGGTGCGAATCCACCCCAACTATTAACTATCAAGTTGTTTAGGAGTTTTTTCGCTCCGCGAAAAACTCCGCAGGCTCCGAACCTCACTACCAACCCGCTAAACTGTTCAAACCTTCATCTACGAGCACTAACTTGCCAGTAGACCGAGTTTGCTTTCTGCAAACTCGCTAAAGGTTTGCCGAAGCAAACCCGACCTGGAGCGGGTAGCGGGAATCGAACCCGCATCATCAGCTTGGAAGGCTGAGGTTCTACCGTTGTACCATACCCGCGGTAACCTACTCTCAATGCCACCTAGTGGCTGAACCCGTGGCAACACCACACTCTCTCTTTTGGTGGTGGGGGAAGGATTTGAACCTTCGAAGGCTAAGCCGTCAGATTTACAGTCTGATCCCTTTGACCACTCGGGAACCCCACCCGCAACCATCTGTGTATTTCTTATCCAATTTCAAAATACACTAAAGCACCACAAGGCCAGTTTCCGTTTTTCTTAACTGCCTCATCGTGCATAACTAATTTTTCCAAACCCATTTTCGCCGATTTGCTTAGCAATTCGGCACCACCCGAAGGCGGAAATTGGTGCCGCCACCACGAATCGAACGCGGGACATGCTCATTACAAGTGAGCCGCTCTACCAGCTGAGCTATGGCGGCCAAAATGGGAGCGCGATTCTATAGAAACTATTAGGGCTATGCAATTGCAATACTTCCCTAAGAAATATCCGTAATCCTGTAACTGAAGCGCATTAATGAAGTGAGTACTGACTAACTTGATCGCCCTGATCAAGGCTACATTCGTGACTCGAAAGGACATAGTGTGGGGAACTGGCGTCAATGTAGGCCTGGAGCGTAAAAACCGTCTGACTTCGTTCCATGACTTCAACATCTGTTGGGTAACCAAGGTCCGCAACTTTTTGCTGTTGTCGATCTGCTAAATCTCGGCGCGAAAAGACGCCGACGGAAATGATATCTCCCTCCTCTCGTTGGATGCGAAAATTGTCCACCTCTACGGCTTTGAGCTCCTGCATAATCTGCCGACTCTGCGAACTTCGATCACGCGCATCGACAAAAACCATATACGTCGGCGCCGCTTGAACTTCAACGGATTTGACCTCTGGAAATCCTCCATCAGAGTCTAATACAGTCACCAGATCATCAAACTCTTTCACAGTTGAACGCGGACCCCAAACACGACACTCTCGGATTGCTTGCTCGACCATCAGGTCAGCCGTGAGAACCTCTAGGGTAGGCAGTTCGGAGAGAAGGAGTATATCTGCACTAGCGTCTTCGACATTTGCTGTACTTGCGGCGATTAATGAGCCCGAATTAGCCGGTGTAGTGAGATAGGAATACGTACCGGCAACGAAAATGTTGACGATGAGCAACGCTGCAATCAGCGGTCGGCTATAGATCATCAACCAACGAAAAACGGCCGTCTTGCGTTTGTCTTGAACACCACCCATAGGTGAATTGACCCCTCTCTACGCCAATTCCCGTCCCGGCTAGATCCCGCTAACTTCCGCGTAAAGAGACCTCGCCACCGTGAAACGTGCGTAAACCTGTATCAGTAGAAAGAATGAGCGCGCCATCTACATCAACGCCCTCGACTTGGCCGCGTATTATCCGGTCACCTTGGTGTATAACGCAAGACTTGCCGTGATAGATGTGAGTCTCGTTAAATGCGTCTATGAAGGGCTCAAATCCCACTTCGTCAAATCGAGCAAGAAACCGTTGCAAAGATCGCACAACACTGATTAAGACCTCAGTCCTCGAGGAGCTGATTCCAAGCGTACGTAGATCAGTGACATCGCGATCAATATCCACCCGATCCGCATGATCCAAATCTACGTTTACTCCGATACCAATAACGGCCTCGACGACATTTCCGTTCTGTGCCAGTTCAACCAAGATCCCACAGAGTTTTTGCTCTCCCACAACAACATCATTCGGCCATTTCACGTGCACATGAGCCTCAGTGATCGTCCCGAGAGATTCTGCAACGGCAAGGCCGACAACTAAACTTAGTCCACCCAGCATCGACATTGGGATGTTGAAACGGTGCCCATAGCTAAATGCCAGATTGCGCGCAAATGGAGAAGCCCACGTCCGGCCTCTACGCCCGCGCCCCTGAACTTGGCATTCTGCAATATACAGTTGTTGGTGGACAGATTGAGTACCAGCGACGCGCATCATTTCAGTACTAGTCGACCCTACAACGTAGTAGCTCTGTAACTTATCGAGACGCAACGCGTTTGTTATGGCTTCTAGTTGGTAAAGCTCAATTTTGCGACGCCAACTAAGTCGTCCTGCTTCACTGGCCAATGCGAAATGTTCGAAAGAAATCTCGTCTGGCCACGCAGACATTTCAATCGCGCCTTCTTCAACGATTTGCGCAAACAACAAGTTGAGTTCAAGAAAATCCACAGCCCACTATGCCCTGGACAAAAATCCAACGCAAAAAAAACCGGGCAGCGCCCGGTTTCTTACGAAGTTAAAACTTCCGAGCTATCCTTTCCGTCCTTTCCGAGCCAAAGAAAGTCCAACCAGCCCGAGAACAAGCAATCCAAGAGTGCCAGGCTCCGGCACTTTCGTAATTCGAATATATTTCAATGCAAACGCAGTATATCGACCATACCAATAGTCATCTCGCTCCGTCAGCCTACCTCTAACACCGTAACCGAGATCTGGACCGCGCAACATGGCAACTCCATCATCACTCAAATCTCGCAATAAGCGCCCGATATGGATATCGGTGAGTAGCAATTCAAAGCGGAATAGATCAGGTCTTTGGCCACGTCTATTGTAAGCGGTATTCAAGATTCCAGTAATTCGCCCCGAATCCCAAGCCACGGCATCAAACCCTGGACCCTGACGTTGATCGATGAAATTTCCAAAAATACCGTCTTCAGTAACGCGATAGCCATCACCGTCCAAACGAAGATTCATGCGTCCTCGAATCCAGTCTCCTCGGTTCTCCGAGCTATGATTCTCTGTCCAAACCCCACGCTCCGAGGCACCAACATTACCTTGAGAGTGGATCATTCCCCCATATTGTATTTGTATGAGGGCAGCGTTTGCTGCCATCGGTAGGAGCGCGACTATCAGTAAGAGCTTTTTCATTCGTATCAACACTAAAAGTTAAATCTATACCAGCTATTAAGCAACTTACGTGCCAAGAACAAATTGTTTATAAATCAATATGTTACACGTTAGCAATAATCAGTTGCATGAAATTCATACACATTCGTGCAACATTAAAAGGAAAGGTGTAAAAAAATCGAACGATCCATTAAAAAACCCCAGGTATTACCTAGGGTTTTGGATCAATCCTGACGATGACCTACTCTCACATGGGGAAACCCCACACTACCATCGGCGCTGAGTCGTTTCACTTCTGAGTTCGAAATGGGATCAGGTGGTTCCAACTCGCTATTGTCGTCAGGAAAAACTGTGAACAAAGAGGAAATTCCTCTTCGTCGCAAAACTGTTTTTCTTGCCAGAGCCCAATAGGGGCTCAATTTCACATACGTGAAGGCTTTAACAAATCCAGAGATTGATGTTTTTGAACTTTCAAATTCGAGTCTTTCGACTCTACTTCAAATGATCAATATGCGTTTCTATTCTCGACAATCTGAAAACTTTGTACCTGCTTATCTTGTCTCCTCAGTTTTACCTGTGGAATCAGTAAGCCAATCAGCGTTATACGCTCGATTATATGGTCAAACCTCACGGGCAATTAGTACAGGTTAGCTCAACGCCTCACAGCGCTTACACACCCTGCCTATCAACCTCGTAGTCTTCGAGGGCCCTTCAGAATCGCAAAGATTAGTGAGATCTCATCTCGAGGGGGGCTTCCCGCTTAGATGCTTTCAGCGGTTATCCCTTCCGAACATAGCTACCCGGCAATGCCACTGGCGTGACAACCGGAACACCAGAGGTTCGTCCACTCCGGTCCTCTCGTACTAGGAGCAGCTCCTCTCAAATCTCATACGCCCACGGCAGATAGGGACCGAACTGTCTCACGACGTTCTAAACCCAGCTCGCGTACCACTTTAAATGGCGAACAGCCATACCCTTGGGACCGGCTTCGGCCCCAGGATGTGATGAGCCGACATCGAGGTGCCAAACACTCCCGTCGATGTGAACTCTTGGGGAGTATCAGCCTGTTATCCCCGGCGTACCTTTTATCCGTTGAGCGATGGCCCTTCCATACAGAACCACCGGATCACTAAGACCGACTTTCGTCCCTGCTCGCCCCGTCGGGCTCGCAGTCAAGCACACTTTTGCCTTTATACGCATTCCATGATTTCCGACCATGGTGAGTGTACCTTCGTACTCCTCCGTTACTCTTTAGGAGGAGACCGCCCCAGTCAAACTACCCACCACACACTGTCCTCGATCCAGATAATGGACCTAAGTTAGAACCTCAACGTAATCAGGGTGGTATTTCAAGGGCGACTCCACGCTGTCTGGCGACAACGCTTCAAAGTCTCCCACCTATCCTACACAAATTAAGTCAAAGTCCAGTGTGAAGCTATAGTAAAGGTGCACGGGGTCTTTCCGTCTAGCCGCGGGTACACGGCATCTTCACCGCGATTTCAATTTCACTGAGTCTCGGGTGGAGACAGTGTGGCCTTCGTTACGCCATTCGTGCAGGTCGGAACTTACCCGACAAGGAATTTCGCTACCTTAGGACCGTTATAGTTACGGCCGCCGTTTACTTGGGCTTCGATCAAGAGCTTCGCTCCTCAATAAAGAGATGCTAACCCCATCAATTAACCTTCAAGCACCGGGCAGGCGTCACACCCTATACGTCCACTTACGTGTTTGCAGAGTGCTGTGTTTTTAATAAACAGTCGCAGCCACCTGGTATCTTCGACCGCCAAAAGCTTACGGAGCAAGTCCGATCACCATCAGCGGCGCACCTTCTCCCGAAGTTACGGTGCTATTTTGCCTAGTTCCTTCACCCGAGTTCTCTCAAGCGCCTTGGTATTCTCTACCCGACCACCTGTGTCGGTTTGGGGTACGATCGCTCATAACCTGAAGCTTAGAGGTTTTTCTTGGAAGCGTGGCATCAACTACTTCCCGATCCTTATAGGTTCGGTTCGTCGTCGCGTCTCGACCTCTCTACTTAAAGAGGGGAAATCGGATTTACCTAATTTCCCAGCCTACATGCTTAAACCTGGATAACCATCACCAGGCCAGCCTAGCCTTCTCCGTCACCCCGTCGCAGTTATGCGCGGTACAGGAATATTAACCTGTTTCCCATCGACTACGCCTTTCGGCCTCGCCTTAGGGGTCGACTCACCCTGCGCCGATGAGCGTTGCGCAGGAACCCTTGGTCTTTCGGCGAGGAGGATTTTCACCTCCTTTATCGTTACTCATGTCAGCATTCGCACTTCTGATACCTCCACCGAATCTCCCGATTCGACTTCACAGGCTTACAGAACGCTCCTCTACCAACGCACACAAATGTGTACGCTCCGCAGCTTCGGTATACAGTTTTAGCCCCGTTACATCTTCCGCGCAGGCCGACTCGACCAGTGAGCTGTTACGCTTTCTTTAAAGGGTGGCTGCTTCTAAGCCAACCTCCTGGCTGTCTGGGCCTTCCCACATCGTTTCCCACTTAACTGTAATTTTGGGACCTTAGCTGGCGGTCTGGGTTGTTTCCCTTTCCACGACGGACGTTAGCACCCGCCGTGTGTCTCCCTCGCTGTACTCGTCGGTATTCGGAGTTTGCATGGGGTTGGTAAGTCGAGATGACCCCCTAGCCCAAACAGTGCTCTACCCCCAACGGTAATACGAGAGGCTCTACCTAAATAGATTTCGAGGAGAACCAGCTATCTCCGGGCTTGATTAGCCTTTCACTCCTAACCACAAGTCATCCCCTCATTTTTCAACATAAGTGGGTTCGGTCCTCCAGTTGATGTTACTCAACCTTCAACCTGCTCATGGCTAGATCGCCCGGTTTCGGGTCTACTCCTACCGACTGATTCGCCCTATTAAGACTCGGTTTCCCTACGGCTCCCCTATACGGTTAACCTTGCCAGTAAAAGTAACTCGCTGACCCATTATACAAAAGGTACGCAGTCACCCCTTCCCTCCTCGAAAGAAGAAGAAGAAGCTCCCACTGCTTGTATGCATCTGGTTTCAGGTTCTATTTCACTCCCCTCACAGGGGTTCTTTTCGCCTTTCCCTCACGGTACTGGTTCACTATCGGTCAGCTGAGAGTATTTAGCCTTGGAGGATGGTCCCCCCATGTTCAGACAAGGTTTCACGTGCCCCGTCCTACTCGATTTCATTTACGGTCAGTTTTCATGTACGGGGCTATCACCCTGTATCGCGCTACTTTCCAGAAGCTTCCACTAACTAACCTTAAACTTAAGGGCTAGTCCCCGTTCGCTCGTCGCTACTAAGGGAATCTCTGTTGATTTCTATTCCTCTGGGTACTTAGATATTTCAGTTCCCCAGGTTCGCTTCTACACCCTATGTATTCAGGTGCAGATATCCCACAAGTGGGATGGGTTTCCCCATTCGGAAATCTCCGGATCAAAGTCTGTTTGCCGACTCCCCGAAGCTTATCGCAGGCTACAACGTCCTTCATCGCCTTCAGCTGCCAAGGCATCCACCAGATGCACTTCATTGCTTGACCATATAATCCAACGTACTTTTAACTTTTTAACCGGCTTTACAGCCTGCTAACAAGACGTCTCACCCCCTTTTGTATCAATCAGGTTCGACTCGCTAAACTACATGCACATAAGTCTTCAATTGCCATTGCACTCGCTTTTTTGCCGAAGCAAAAATATTGAGTACGTTTTGAATATTAGACACATTTTGATCTCTAGTTTGGGCTTACACCCTCGCTAGATATCGCTTTGAAAGAATTCAAAATTGCCACATGTATGGGTATACATGCAGCATGTACCCGCGTTGATATTTTCCAATCGTCTCTCTTGTCTTTTAGAAGAAATCTCGAAAGAAAACTTCATCAAAACAAAAGGGAAAGTTGGAGATAACAATGCGGCTAATCGTATGTGTTAGCGTCTTTCTAATTAAGCAGTCTGCAATGCAATCTGCTATATAAACAGCCCGCAAAGCAAGCTGCCTAAAGAATTTGCAGAGCAAATTCTGACACTAACAGCGATTAATTCATCAATCTCTGAATTGTTAAAGAACTTTGGACCCTGAATTTTCATAAGAAAATCTAGGTTCCAGCTTTCACCTTAGAGGTAAAAGCCCACATTCAAAGGATCAGCCTTTTTCCTTTCGGAGGGATCTCTTAAATGTGGGCTTTGAAAACAAATTCAACTCGTCAAACGAGTTGTGAATGGTGGAGCCGAGGAGGATCGAACTCCTGACCTCCTGCGTGCAAGGCAGGCGCTCTCCCAGCTGAGCTACGGCCCCGTCGGAATTTGCTTGAGCAAATTCTGTATGCAGTTTTCACAGAAAACTGCGGTCACTAGCAAACAACGCTAGTCGGGCCTGATCGGACTCATATTGGTGGGTCTGGGTGGATTTGAACCACCGACCTCACCCTTATCAGGGGTGCGCTCTAACCAACTGAGCTACAGACCCAGGTGCTCTAAGTTACTGATAAGTGAGTTACAAACCATTCGTGTGGGAACATAAAAATCTAACAAGTTAGATTTGCGCAGTTCGAACAAGAGTTGGGCTTACTGTTTCTCTTTTAATTCAAGGGCGTTTGCACTTACTAGTAGATAACCAGCAGTTACGTACGCTTGCTCAAAAATCATTACAGAGGCGAAATTGCTTCTGTTGAAAGAGATCAAAGCCGATCTTTTTAAGGAGGTGATCCAGCCGCAGGTTCCCCTACGGCTACCTTGTTACGACTTCACCCCAGTCATTGACCACACCGTGGTAAGCGCCCCCCTCTTGCGAGGTTAGACTACCTACTTCTGGTGCAACCAACTTCCATGGTGTGACGGGCGGTGTGTACAAGGCCCGGGAACGTATTCACCGCGACATTCTGATTCGCGATTACTAGCGATTCCGACTTCATGGGGTCGAGTTGCAGACCCCAATCCGGACTACGATTGGTTTTTTGGGATTCGCTTACCATTGCTGGTTTGCAGCCCTTTGTACCGACCATTGTAGCACGTTTGTAGCCCACCCCGTAAGGGCCATGATGACTTGACGTCGTCCCCACCTTCCTCCGGTTTGTCACCGGCAGTCTCCTTAGAGTTCCCACCATTATGTGCTGGCAAATAAGGACAAGGGTTGCGCTCGTTACGGGACTTAACCCAACATCTCACGACACGAGCTGACGACAGCCATGCAGCACCTGTATCTTGGTTCCCGAAGGCACTAATCCATCTCTGGAAAATTCCAAGTATGTCAAGGGGTGGTAAGGTTCTTCGCGTTGCATCGAATTAAACAACATGCTCCACCGCTTGTGCGGGCCCCCGTCAATTCATTTGAGTTTTAACCTTGCGGCCGTACTCCCCAGGCGGACAACTTATCGCGTTAGCTTCGCCACCAAGGCCTCTAGGGCCCCGACGGCTAGTTGTCATCGTTTACGGCGTGGACTACCAGGGTATCTAATCCTGTTTGCTCCCCACGCTTTCGCACCTCAGCGTCAGTATTGGTCCAGGAGGCTGCCTTCGCCATCGGTATTCCTTCCTATATCTACGCATTTCACCGCTACACAGGAAATTCTACCTCCCTCTACCATACTCTAGCTTGCCAGTTTGAAATGCAGTTCCCAGGTTAAGCCCAGGGCTTTCACATCTCACTTAACAAGCCGCCTACGCGCGCTTTACGCCCAGTAATTCCGATTAACGTTCGCACCCTCCGTATTACCGCGGCTGCTGGCACGGAGTTAGCCGGTGCTTCTTCTATCGCTAACGTCAAGACCTGACGCTATTAACGTCAAGATTTTCTTCGCGATTGAAAGTGCTTTACAACCCTAGGGCCTTCTTCGCACACGCGGCATGGCTGGTTCAGGCTTGCGCCCATTGACCAAGATTCCCTACTGCTGCCTTCCGTAGAAGTCTGGACCGTGTCTCAGTTCCAGTGTGGCTGATCGTCCTCTCAGACCAGCTATAGATCGTAGCCTTGGTGAGCTTTTACCTCACCAACAAGCTAATCCAACGCAGGCTCCTCTAATAGCGTGAGGTCCGAAGATCCCCCACTTTTCTCCCTTTGTCCGAAGACGCAAAGAGTGTATGCGGTATTAGCTCGAGTTTCCCCGAGTTGTCCCCCACTACTAGGTAGATTCCTACGCGTTACTCACCCGTCCGCCACTGTACTCACACCCGAAGGTGCTTTCTCGTTCGACTTGCATGTATAAGGCCTGCCGCCAACGTTCAATCTGAGCCATGATCAAACTCTTCAGTTTAAGAAGTGTTGCCGAATTAGATCTCGGCGAAATCATGAGCTCTTGTTTTTTTGTCCTTCGTCAGCAAGCTGACTCAAGACTCTATCCGCCTATCGCCAGCAAGCTGACTATAGGCTTATATGAATTACGTGTTCCCACACGAATGGCTTGTCGTACTAAATTAACTAAGACATGACGCGCTTCGACCAAGGTAGTGGTCTTCACACTTCCGCAGATCGTGTAAACACGACAGCACGGGTGTCATGTACTGTTACGATATCAGTGGTCATTAACCCACCAATACCTATTAGTACTTTCACTTTTAACTGTTAAAGAGCGACCCCGGGACAAAACGCCCCGTGGCAAGGGAGGCGAATTATACGTAAGCGCGTTCGACGTGCAACAGGCGATTGAACTTTTTTTCACTATTTCTGTAATTAGTCATTTTTACTATTTACTAATAGATGGTGGACCTTTTTGCCACGCCGCAAAACCAAATAACTGCCGTAGAAACCTGTCCCGAAATCGATTGCCTGTTGATGATCAGTTACGACTTCTCCATTTATCCTAACGCCACCCGCTTGAACAAGTTTGCGAGCTTCACCCACAGACTTGGCAAGACCAGCCTCCACCATCACAGATAGCAATCCATCACCGGTGGCCGCTGAAGAGGCATCAAGCCCGTCTAGCGTCAGTTGTTCGAAGTCATCGCGCGTTAACTCTGCCAGCTCACCGCCGAATATCGCCTGTGTTATGCGTTCAGCCGACTCAAGGTTTGCCTGGCCGTGCACAATTCGAGTGACCTCACGAGCCAGGCGGAGTTGCGCGCTACGCTTTTCTGGCGCCGCCTGCATCTCTTCTAGCAACTCACTAACTTCTGCCTGGCTCAAAAACGTGAAGAGCTTGAGATAGTTTTCCACGTCTGCATCTGCTGCATTTAACCAAAACTGATAGAAGCTATAAGGCGAGGTCTTCCGTGGATCGATCCACACGGCACCACCTGCTGTTTTACCAAACTTTGTGCCATCCGCCTTGGTGACCAAAGGGAGCGTTATGGCGAAGACTTCCTTTGAGAGTTCCCGCCGCACAAGGTCGACACCTGAAACGATGTTCCCCCACTGATCGCTGCCACCTATTTGCAACGTACAGTCATGGCGCCGAGCAAGTTCGAGATAATCCATGCCTTGCAAAAGCATGTAACTGAATTCTGTATAGGAAATACCTTGATCGGCACGTTCGAGCCTGGTCTTGACCGATTCGCGCTGGATCATTGCGTTGACGGAAAAATGTTTACCCACGTCCCTAAGAAAAGAGATAACGCTCATCTCCTGCGTCCAATCGAGGTTATTGGCGATGATGGCGCTGCACTCACCCTCAAATGACAAGAAGGGTTCAACCTGTCGACGCAGCGACTCAACCCAGCTACCCACAATATCGGCGCTGTTCAAATTACGCTCGTCATCTCGAAACGAAGGATCGCCGATCAATCCGGTCGCACCACCGAGCACCAATATCGGTCGGTGGCCCATCTCTTGGAAGCGACGCAAAGTGAGCAACGGCACCAAGGAGCCAATGTGCAAGCTATCTGCGGTGGGGTCAAAGCCACAATAAAGTGTTCGCCCTTCATCTAAGTGTTCTCCGAGTCGATCGATATCGGACGACTGAGAAATGAGTCCTCGCCAAGAGAGTTCATCAAGTAGCGCGTTAGACATGGGTTGCGTTGTGGCTAGAAAACGGGTGCGCACCATACCAAATCGCGTATGACCAATGAAGTCTGTACGCAGAAAAGGGCTAGCATCGGAACAACAAATTTGTATACTCCGCAACCTGTACGAGCATTCTTTCGTAAGCTACGGTTTTAGAAGGATATTTCTGTTCGAATCTGTTTAGGCTTGGGAAGGGCCTTACGCAGAGTAGTCGGACCCGTTCTAATTAGTTGAACGGCAACCCAAACAGGTACACGGATATACGATCTTGCAGTTTCCTCGCGCCCATCTCATCTTAATTTTTGTCCTTAGCCTCGGTTTGACGGCTTTCGTGTTCGCTAAGCTCACGGAAGATTCTGAGGATATGCGTTTCAACACCGATGCAACGCTTGCGGCCATTCCAGATGCCGCAACTCTTTCAGAAGATACCGCGATAGAAGAAGCTGCCCTCCAGACTGGAGAAGTGAACACTGCAATCGAGCCTGCAGACGCGGCGCCACCAGCACCGCCGAAATGGCAAGCTACTAGAACAGAAGTACGGCCCGGCGATAATTTAGCCCTGATCTTTAAACGTCATGGCTTGAGCCCAACAGACGTTTATGCTGTCAGCAACGCGCAGCCTCTGGGTAAGCGGTTGCGCAGTATTTTTCCTGGTCATGAACTCACCCTTTATCAGGACGAAGCAGGTCAATTGATGCAAGTCGATTACGCATCGGGTCCACTGGATACTTTGATCTATGAGCGGGAAGGCAAGCTCTTCACATCGCACCAAGTCACCGCAGAGCCCGATCGAATCCTCGCCTACAAACACGGCGTCATAGACCACAGCCTTTTTGTTGCCAGCCAACGTGCAGGGCTAACCGACAATCTCACGATGCGTCTCGCGCAAATTTTTCAGTGGGATGTGGATTTCGTTTTAGATATCCGACCGGGCGATGCGTTCTATGTACTCTTCGAGGAGCTGTTTCACGAAAACGAATTCGTCGGCTACGGCGAGATTCTTGCCGCAGAGTTCGTGAACCAAGGTGACCATCATCGAGCAATCCTTTACACCGATGACGCCGGGGATAAAGACTATTTCTCTCCCAACGGCACAAGTATGCGGAAGGCTTTCCTCCGTGCACCGGTTGAGTTTTCTCGTATCAGCTCAAACTTCAACTTACGCCGCGTTCACCCTCTCTTTAAGACCGTGCGGCCGCATCGCGGTATCGACTATGCCGCCCCTCGAGGTACGCCGATCCTGGCGGCTGGTGACGGGCGGGTCACGCGCGCTTCCCGCACTAAACCGAATGGAAACTATGTCGTCATCCAGCACGGCGAGCAGTTTGTCACAAAATACCTTCACCTTTCCAAGTTTGGCCGCGGCATTAAGTCCGGCGCAAAAGTTCAGCAAGGACAAACGATTGGCTATGTCGGTGCCACGGGTTGGGCAACTGCAGCCCATCTCCACTATGAATTTCTGGTCAACGGGGTGCACCAAAACCCGCGGACCGTTTCTCTTCCAGACGCTCAGCCCATCGCCAGTTCTGAAATGCCGAGATTTAAACAACATGCCGCCGAGTTCGCGGCAAAACTAGATACTTACAAAACCCAAGTGGCCGTGGCCCTAGCGCGGTGACCCAAAGACACTTGTTCCTAGGCACGATCTCAGGGACCAGCGTTGACGGTTTGGACATCGCACTTTTAGAGGTTGGGGCGGGCGGCGCAAATCCTCAAATCTCAATTCTCCAAGCAGAAACAATTCGCTTCCCAGAGACCCTCACGAGCGAATTACGTGCGTTGGCTAATCCGAGCCCAGGCGAAATGGATCGTCTCGGTTATGCAGACGCGACTCTCGGTGAATTCATTGGTCAGGCCTGCCAACAGTTTTTAGTTAACCACTCATTGGCCTCGCAGGAGATCACTGCGATCGGCTCACACGGTCAAACAGTTCGCCACCGTCCGGGCAAGGCAGACGAGAACCGCTTTACCCTGCAAATCGGGGACCCGAACCGTATCGCTGAACTGACCGGCATCACAACGGTCGCCGACTTTCGGCGAAGAGACATCGCAGCTGGCGGTCAAGGTGCACCTTTAGTGCCGCCCTTCCACCAAGCACTCTTTAAGGATCGTGACCACACTGTCGTCTTAAACGTTGGCGGCATTAGTAACGTCTCCATACTCAGTGATCCACCATCTGGCTACGATACTGGTCCCGGCAATTGCTTGATGGACGAGTGGTGCCAACGACACGATCATGGCGCATATGACGAAGGCGGACGTTGGGCATCAACGGGCACTGTCAACGCTCCATTTTTAGCGTCTATGTTGTCGGACCCCTACTTTGCTGCACAGCCACCTAAGAGCACCGGGCGGGAATATTTTCACGAAAAATGGCTCACAGCTCATCAACCGGACAAGCTTACTGCTGCAGATGTTCAGGCGACCCTGTGTGAGCTGACAGCACAATGCACGGTCGATGCAGTTATTCACTGCGCGCCGGATACTCAAGAACTCATTGTCTGTGGCGGCGGTCGTTTAAACGATCACTTACTCAGTCGTTTGGCTGCGATCAGTGGCTGGGAGACTTTGAGTTGCGACGACATTGGTATTGATGGGGATGCGATCGAGGCAGCTGCATTTGCTTGGTTTGCACACCAAACGGTCAACAATCAACCTAGCAACGAGCCAGCCGTTACGGGTGCCGCCGGTTATCGAATCTTAGGGGCAATCTATCCAGCCTAATTCAGCAAAACGGTATTAGATCGCGAAAGAGTTTCCGCAGCCACAGGTCGAGGTCGCGTTTGGATTGGTCACAACAAACTGAGAACCATTAAGGTCCTCAACGTAGTCAACTTGCGAGCCTTCTAAATACGGATAACTCATTGAATCGACCACCATGGTCACACCTTCTTTCTCGATCACTGCGTCATCTTCAGCAACGTCTTCATCGAATGTGAAACCATAGGAAAAGCCGTTGCACCCTCCGCCAGTCACAAACACACGGAGTCTTAACGAGTCATCGCCTTCAGATTCAATCAGTCCGAGCACTTTGGCAGCCGCTCGGTCGGAAAATTCGATATTGGTATCCATAAGCCTATTATCCGCCTGCGCTACGCTAGGCGCAAACTGGGTTTAACTCTCGCCCTGCTGCGGAGTTTCAGCATTGAGAGGGAGCACATTGTCACCCCCAGGCTCAAGTTCGTGGACAAGTTGGCCATCTACCATTGCACCCAGCTGCATTTCGATGAGTTTGTAGTGCAGATTGCCGCGCACTTTAGCCGCCGGTGCGAGTTCGACTTTGTTGCTGGCAAAAACATTGCCTTCAATCAAGCCGTTGATCACGACATTTGGCACTCGAACCTCACCGGATACGCAGCCCTCTTCGCTGATAATGACAGTCGCTTTTTCATGTTCGGCGAGCACATTGCCGTTAACCTTGCCACTGATGTAGAGCTGATCGGTGAATTTGATATCCCCGATGACCTCTGTATGCGACGCGACCAATGTCACTCCTTTATCCATACCCTTACCTTTGCGCGCCATGAGAACCTCTTTACCTATCCTTTACCCATCTTCGTTGTTTCGACTCTGCAATTTGCACTCGATTCTTTGCCTGAAGTCCGGCTGCCGCTTACTTATCACCTCAAGCAGCATCTGGCCACGGGAAAGTTGAGGTCAGAGGATCTTTGCCGTTCTGTGTTGCCGTCACGACAACTTCATTAGCCGTAAAATCTTGCGGCAATGTGAACTGACCTGTCAAATCCTGAAAGAATCGGAATTTGAATTTCAGAGGATACTGAGTGTCGTTTACCAAATCTGTGAACGACTTAACTACCACGCCGCCGCCCGCGTCTACGCCACGAACTTCTACAGCAACACTACCGCTGATGAAACGTCTCCGGATCGCCTTCTGAGTGAGTAAAATTTCAAAGTGATAGGCATCCGCAGCGCGAGGGGTGATATCAAGTTCAGCGATTTGCAATCCCGCCGCGAGCTCGCTTGGTGCCATCAAACTTTTATAGAATGTAACTTCCTCACTCAGGGTTTCGACCTGGCCTAAAAGTCCGGTCATGTCATCTCGCAACTGATTACCAGCAGAACGCTGCACGCGTGCACTTAGCTCCGCATCGATTAGCCTCTTTTCTCAGTCCTGTATGCGCGCGTTTGCAGATTCGAGATCTCCTGTGAGTAAGGTACTTGATGATCGCTCAGCAAATACTTTGTTTTCGCCCAATGCATAACCCGTCACTAGACAAATCACTCCGATTAATCCAGATAACACAACCACCATCGGACGCCGCCAAGGTCGATACTCGACAACTTGGTAGCGAGGCTGTTTGCCACTTGGCTGTTCCGAAATTTTGCTTCCTTAATGGATGTGTAGAGGTCTGTATACTAGCAAGGCCAACTAGCGGGATAGAAGTTCCAACAAATCGGGCAGACTCTTACGCGTTTGCCAAGAAAACTATAACAGGATCGAAATCTGAAACTGCCAGCTAACATCTCGATAGAAGCATTTCGGCGCCGCCTCGCCACCGCTAATGCACTGCCACAACTGGCACTTCTTGGATTACTAACGGGTTTGGTGACCGCCCTTGTTATCATCTCGTTCCGTTACCTCATTGAATATAGCGGCATCTTTTTGTTCGGCATGTCGGATGCTGAAAATTTCGAGGGCTTGGATATCGTGACCAGATCTAGCTTGGTCATCGGTGGCGCACTGTTGCTCGGTTTGCTTATGCAACGTTACAGTCCTTCCGCACGACGAGTTGGCGTCGTCCACGTCATGGAGCGTTTGTCACGCCACCAAGGCTACCTTCCCTTACGTAACGCAGTCATCCAGTTTTTCGGCGGCGCGATTGCTCTCATAAGTGGCCAGTCCGGCGGTCGTGAAGGTCCGGCGATTCATCTCGGAGCTACAGCTGCAAGCCTGCTCGGCCAACAATCCAAACTTCCCAATAATTCAATTCGAACGATGGTCGCATGTGGCACAGCAGCCGCTATTGCTTCGAGTTTTAATACCCCGATCGCTGGGGTCATCTTCGCGATGGAGGTTGTGATGATGGAATACACCGTCGCGAGCTTCGTCCCGATTATCGTCGCGTCTGTTTCATCCACGTTAATTACACAATATTTTTTTGGTGGCGAGCCTGCATTTACGGTCGGCTCTGAACACACCTACTCTGTACTCGAAATCCCCTACCTTGTTCTTGGCGGATTAATCATCGGGGCCTTCGCTGCCGGTTTCATTCAGCTGATCCAGGCTTTCGCACGTCTAGTGAAATGGCCCTTTTGGTTGCGCGTCACCTTGGCTGGTGGCATTACGGCTGCTTGTGCGCTCGCTCTTCCTCAAGTCTTAGGGGTTGGCTACGACACCGTTAACCAAATAATGGTCAGCGAAGTCTCCATGCTGCTCCTTATTGGCCTGTTATTCGCTAAAGCGCTTTGTAGCGCCGCGACCGTTGGCATGGGCATGCCAGTTGGCCTTATAGGACCTACAATGGTGATTGGCGCCTGCCTTGGTGGCATCTTTGGCAACGCACTAAATTTCTGGCAGGGGATAGACTTATCCATCGGTCTCTACGTCATGATCGGCATGTGCGCGATGATGGCTGCAGTTCTGCAAGCGCCGCTCGCAGCACTCATGGCTGTTCTAGAGATGACCGCAAATACCAACATTGTACTGCCCGCCATGGTGACCATTGTGGTCGCAACGATCGTCTGTAGCCAAGTCTTCGGTCAACGATCGGTGTTTATCTCAACATTGAATACACTCGGACTGCAGTACCCGCCGAATCCCGTGACCCTCCATTTACAACGAATTGGCGCCGCGGCCATCATGGATCGATCTTTTGTCAGACTACCAAGCTCCATCCCGCACGCCCGAGCCAGCGAAGTTATCGAGAGCGGTGCTCGCTGGATTCTTGTAGAAAGCGATGAGGGTGATAATATCCGCGCCGCATTGAACTCAGCGGACCTCGCCGCATTTGTTCAAGAACGTGACACAGAGGAAAACGAGGTCCACTTGCTGGAGTTACCCGGTGAGCGGATGGACGTGACAACTATTGATGCCCAAGCAACCGCGGCCCAAGTACAGGAAGCGTTGGCAGAGGCACACGTCGAAGCCTGTGTTGTACAGAGAACGACCGCGCCCTTGATCACTCCCGTCATCGGAATCGTCACGCGCCGTCATTTAGACAATTATCGGAATCTCGTCGAATGACCCTTTATTTGTGGCTAAAAGCCTTCCATATCGTCGCTGTTATTTGTTGGTTTGCTGGGATTTTCTACTTACCGCGACTCTTCATCTACCACGCTGCCGCATACGACGACGTGAGCAAAGAGCGGTTCCAGGTCATGGAGTCAAAGCTCTATCGCATCATCATGAATCCATCCATGCTCGTCACATTGGTTCTGGGGACCTGGATGCTTGTTGAGCGATGGCAGGCATACAGCACGCACACCTGGATGTGGTTAAAGATCGCGCTCGTTGTTGTTTTGGTTGGCTACCACCATCACTGCCTAAAAATCATGAAGGAATTGGCAGCCGGAAACTCACCCCACTCCGACAAGTTCCTCCGCCTATTCAACGAGATCCCGGTGTTGATTCTAATTCCCATTGTTATCCTTGTTGTTGTCAAACCTTTCATCTGAGATCAAAACTATGGACCGAACAAAATCTAGTGAATTGATCGCGCGCGCGAAAAAGAGTATCCCGGGTGGTGTTAACTCCCCTGTCAGAGCGTTCACTGGCGTCGGAGGCGACCCCGTCTTTTTCACTCACGGCGAAGGCGTCTATTTGTTCGATGTGGACGACAACCGATATATCGACTATGTGGCCTCATGGGGACCAATGATCCTCGGCCACAGTCACCCGGACACAGTCCAAGCTGTTGTCGCCCAAGCTACTAAAGCGCTCGGTTTTGGCGCGCCGACGGAGGGCGAGATCACGCTCGCCGAAAAAGTTATCGAATTAGTCCCCAGCATCGAGCAGGTGCGCATGGTTAACTCTGGCACAGAAGCTACGATGTCCGCCATCCGCCTGGCTCGAGGTTTTACCGAGCGAGATCTGATCCTCAAGTTCGCTGGGTGCTATCACGGTCACTCCGATTCTCTACTCGTCAAAGCTGGCAGTGGCGTGCTCACATTAGGCATTCCAAATTCACCGGGAGTTCCGGAAGGCACCGCGGCCAATACGCTGACAGTTCCGTTTAACGATCTGGCCGCAGTACAAGAAGTTTTCGCGAAGTATCCAGGTCAGATCGCGTGCATCATTTTAGAACCCGTAGCCGGAAACATGGGCTGTATTCCGCCCGTACCCGGTTTTCTCGAAGGCCTACGCGAAATCTGTAACGATGACGGATCCGTGTTGATATTCGATGAGGTAATGACCGGCTTTCGAGTCTCCCTCGGTGGCGCTCAAGGTTACTACGGGGTTACGCCAGACCTAACCACGCTTGGTAAAATTGTGGGCGGCGGTCTCCCGGTCGGCGCCTTTGGCGGGCGCGCGGACATCATGGCACGGATTGCACCCGTAGGACCCGTTTATCAAGCAGGTACACTCTCAGGCAACCCCTTGGCAGTCGCCGCCGGGCTCGCCATGTTGAACAATCTTGAACCCAGTCTCTACGAGGGTATTGAACAAAGTACTGCACAACTAATCAGTGGTCTGGTAACTCGCGCCGAAGCTGCTGGCTTAAAAGTCACGAGCAATCATGTCTGTGGCATGTTTAGTCTGTTTTTCGATATCAACCAAGCGGACAACTACGACCACGTAGCCAATAGCAACGTGGACCGATTTAACAAATTCTTTCACGGGATGCTCGACGAAGGCATCTACCTCGCGCCATCCGCCTTCGAAACAGGCTTCATCTCTACGGAACACAGCACAGAGATCGTGACTGCCACCCTTGATGCAGCCGAACGAGTCTTCGCCACCCTCTAACCAGACTCACTCTCTAACCAACTTTCTCTCTAACCAGATTTAAAGGAACATTATGTACGACGTCTTTGGCCTCGGAAACGCCATTGTGGATACAGAACTTCGGGTCGACGAGAGCTTCCTCTCCGACCAAGATATCGCCAAGGGTCATATGACACTAGTCGACACGCCTCGCATGCACGACCTTCTGGAGGCGTTAGAGGGACAGCCTAGAGTTCGTTCTAGCGGTGGCTCGGCTGCCAACACCATCGTTGCTCTACAGTCACTTGGTTACAGTACAGGCTATGGGTGCAAGGTTGCCAATGACGAGACAGGGCGATTTTTCCTCGAACACATGGCTGAGTGTGGGGTCGACATAAACACCAGCGCCGCCACCACCGATAATCACTCGGGGCAATGCCTGATATTGATTACGAGTGATGCTGAGCGAACAATGAACACCGATCTCGGTATTTCGGCCGCCTTATCTCAAAGTGATATCAACTTTGAACGGCTTGCTGGTGCAAAGTACTTTTATGCAGAAGGCTATCTCAGTGCATCACCAGACAGCGCCGCGGCAGTCCGTGCTTGTCGCGATGCTGGACGAGAGACTGGTGTGGCCACCGCAATCTCTCTTTCTGATCCATCAATGGTCGAGATATTTCGAGATCAGCTGACAGACATGATGGGCAACGGCGTCGACTTAATTTTTTGCAATGAAGAAGAAGCGCTAACTTGGGCCAAGACGGATCGAGTAGATCTAGCGGTCGCAGAGCTCAAAGATATCTCACCAGAGGTGTACGTCACCCTCGGTGCACGGGGTTCAATCGCGGTAACCAATGGAAACGCACAGGAAGCGGGCGGCTACGAAGCTAAGGCAGTTGACACCACAGGCGCAGGTGATATCTATGCGGGCACCTGCCTCGCAGCGCGTCTAAGTGGTGCAGAACCCGTTGCAGCCGCAAGATTCGCAAATTTCTGTGCAGCAGAATTGGTCTCGCATTACGGCGCGAGGCTGACAAACGCGGATGACTATCTCGCATTAAAGGAAAAATTCACCGGGTAGCGCATATTCATTGATGGAAAAATCTAGCTTTCGATCAAGAACAACTGTCCTCAAGTCTGTCGACATACCGTAAGCGCGAATCTCGATGCCAGCCTCGATCGCCGTTCGTAAGGCATCTGCATAGGCTGGATGTATGTCACGAGCAGGTTGTACACGCTCGATGCCCAAGTGCTGAACACAGAATATCAGCACACCGCGGCGGCCATCAGCGACCATGCGCTGCAGTGCGTGAACATGCTTTAGCGCTCGCTCGCTCACGGCATCCGGGAAGGCTCCAAGTCCATCAGCGAGAGCCAAAGTAACTGACTTCACTTCGATGTATGCGTCGCCCACTTGGAAGTCGAAGCGGCCACCACCACCCGGAATCGCAGCTTCCGCTTTAATCGTCCCCGCAAAGCCATCTAGCACGCCGTTGCTGAGCGCCTCACCCACTAACTTGTTGGCACGCCCCGTATTCACGCTGCACAAGCCCTGGCTCGTATCCACAAACTCCCACGTGGCTGCATGTTTTCGTTTTGGGTTGTCTGACAAAGAGTACCAAACGGGCCACCCTGGATCTGCGCAGCCAGTCATCGCGCCGGTGTTTGGGCAGTGAGCTGTGATGACACCATCGGCGGTTTCGATATCTGCAAGAAACCTCTTATAGCGCTTGATCAAAGTCCCTTCGTATAGGGTTGGTAGTTCCATCAACTACCAGGCTTGCAAAGCCTGAGCGAGCCTATCCAATGCCAGATCGATCGACGCCATCGATGTTGTGTAAGCAAAGCGCACATAACGGTCGTTCTCGTTGGCGCCAAAATCTTCACCTGGGGTCACTGCAACAAAATACTCATCGAGTAGGCGCTGGCAAAACTCCGTACTCGTCAAGCCTGTATGACTCACATCGACGTAAAGATAGAAAGCGCCGTTAGGTCGAACCGGAATTTGGAACCCCAACGCTAACAAACCCTCATAGAGGCGCTCACAGCGCGCATCAAATTCTCTCGCTCGCTCCTCATGAATCTGCATCGAATCCAGATCAAACGCACTAAGCGCAGCATATTGCGCTGGCGTACTCGGACAAATAAATAGGTTTTGCGCCAGCCGTGTCACGTACTCAATGGCCTGCTCTGGAACGACGATCCAGCCTAGCCGCCACCCAGTCATCCCGAAGTATTTGGAGAAGCTATTTAAAATGAATAGCTCTTGGCTAATCGATAGACCCGTCCGATAGACCTCACCGCGCACCAATCCTTGATAGATCTCATCGAGAACGAAGAAACCATCTTGATTTGCGACGTACCCGGCAATCTCTTGAAGATCAGAGCTGTGGAGCATAGTGCCAGTCGGATTTGCCGGGGACGCTAACAACACACCCTTCGTTCTCGCGGTCCATGCGTCCCGAATATCTGTAACCTTCGGTTGAAATCCGTTGTTTGCAGTCACAATCATCGGCCGCGGCACACCTCCAACCAATTGCGCAAAAACTTCGTTGCACGGATAACCCGGATCAGTAATCAGAATTTCATCGCCTGGATTAAGCAGGAGTGCTGACAACAATGTCAGCCCGCCACTTGCACCGCTGGTGATGATTATTCGCTCTGGGCACACCTCAACCCCTAATTCGGCATAGTGGGCAGCAATTTTTTCTCGCAGCGGAATGATCCCAGTTGCGGCTGTATATTTGGTTTTTCCATCCGCTAGTGCCACTCGACCTGCTTCCACAATCGGAGCAGCCGTCGAAAAGTCGGGTTCCCCAACTTCCAAATGGACCACTTCATGTCCCGCCGCCTCTAGCTCTCCGGCGCGCGCGAGAACTTCCATCACCCTAAAGGGTGCTATCTTGTCTAATCGTTGCGCAAACATGCGCACTTAATACCAGCCTGTGCTCTCGCCCACAACTTAAGAATCCCACATAAAATTCCGCCACTTCTCCAGTTAATTAATATGGAGTTCCGCAAGTTGTTCTGGTAGCTTACGCGCCCTTCGAAATATGAGGGCGGCTAACCGCCTGCGTACTAGGACTTCAAATGGCTACAAAAGCAAAGACCCCTGCTAAGAAGACAAAAAAGGCAGCGCCCAAGTCGAAAGCGTCCAGCAAAAAAGCTGCCGCCGCGGCCGGTGATTCAGCGTTTCGGAACTACACGCCGTACGAACCGAAAAAGAGCGAAATCTACATGAACGACCAACAACTCGTTCATTTCAAGCAAATACTGATGAACTGGCGCCAAGAACTTATGGAGGAGGTCGATCGGACCGTCCACCATATGCAAGATGAGGCGGCAAATTTCCCTGATCCTGCTGATCGAGCGACCCAGGAGGAAGAATTCAGTATTGAGCTGCGCACACGAGACCGCGAGCGCAAACTGATCAAAAAGATCGATCAAACTATGGAGCGAGTCGATCAAGAAGATTACGGCTACTGTGACACCTGCGGCATCGAAATCGGTCTCAGACGACTTGAGGCTCGTCCCACCGCAACTCAGTGCGTCGACTGCAAATCGCTAGATGAGATCAAGGAAAAACAAATCCGCGGCTAAGCTAGCCTATGCCACGTGAAGCAATCTCAGTGGGACGGTTCGCGCCGTCCCCTACTGGACCGCTTCACATGGGTTCACTGGTTATGGCGACAGCCAGCTATCTAGACGCTAAACAACGGGCGGGCGATTGGTTTATTCGCATAGATGACATTGACCCACCGCGCGCCCAAACTGGTGCGACAGAACGTATCCTCGCAAGCCTCGCTGCACATGGCCTGCACTCAGACCAAAGCATCCAATACCAATCAAAGCACAGCCACCACTACCAGGCTGCTTACGAAGCGTTGCAACCTGACCTGTTCTATTGCACCTGTACTCGCGCCGTCCTCAAAGATACGCCAATCTATCCCGGCACATGTAGATCACAACGAACACCTATCGAAGGCGCCGCAACACGCATAGATGTTTCAACCTGGCAGCCCATCGAGATTCAAGATGGCTATCTTGGCAAGCAAATTTTCACAGCCAACGTTGATTTTGGCGACTTCATTATTAAGCGCAAAGACGGCTTGTGGGCCTACAACTTTGCCACGGCGGTCGACGACAGCCGCGACGTAAGTCACGTCGTTAGAGGGCAAGATTTGGCAGAACTCACAGGACCACAAGTCGGCTTAATACGGGCGTTAGGAAAATTGATACCTTCCTACAGCCATCTGCCTTTACTCAAGTTCCCTGAAGGAGACAAGCTCAGCAAGCATACCCATGCGCCAGCGATCAATGACAACGACGCGATAGCCAACCTCCGACTTACACTTGCGAAACTAGGTGTTATCGCAGCCGACGCTCCAACTATTGAGCAATTACTAGAAAATGCAGTAAGTTTTTGGCAATTGAGCCGGATCCCCAAATCACTTGAGCCCTTCCCTCGCGCGGAGAACGGTTGCTAATATCACACTATGACAAATATTCTCGTCATCGATAGCAATTCGGACCGCGGCACACGTCTCGCGGAATCACTCGAGCAGCTTGGATTAAGTACTACCTTCACTACGGCGTTACCTGACGTCATGCAAAACCTAGATTGCTTAGTCGCAATCAGTCCGCTCGTAGAAGAAAAGCTATCGGAGCTGACCGCACGTGTTCCTGTTGTTGTCATGGCCGAACGAGGCACGATTCCTGATGCTGTGGCGGCGATACACAGAGGCGCTGAGGACTATCTGCCACTACCTATCGAACCAGAACATCTGGTTGCAGCTATAGAACGCGCAACTACTAAGTCACAGATCAAAGATGATCTCGCTGTCACACAGTTCCCGTTGATCGGCTCTTCCGAAGTCATGTCTGAAGTGAAGGCCAACATCACAAAGGTCGGCCCAACCGACTCCACTGTCATCATTACGGGCCAGTCTGGGACCGGCAAAGAAGTAATCGCGCGCGCACTACACGCATCCTCAAATCGTGCAGGCGCTCCATTGATCACAATTAACTGCGCTACCGTTCCTGGCAATTTAATTGAAGCTGAACTTTTTGGCTTGGAGAGCTACGACACTCGAACCACGCAACGTCGCGGCCTTATCGAAGCCGCTGAAGGTGGCACACTATTTTTAGATGAGATCGATGAGCTACCTGCAGCAGCCCAAGCTCGCTTGTTGCAAGTGCTCAAAGGTGAGAATCGAAGGGTGGGAAGTTCCGCAACCAATCCGGTCGATGTACGCATCATTTCAGCCACACACCGCAACATAGAAGAACTCGTGAAAGGCGAACAATTTCGCGAAGATCTTTACTATCGGCTGAACGTCTTCAACTTCCGCTTACCGCCACTACATGACCGAGAAACCGACGTCATCGAAATAGCCCGTTGGCTGTTAACTCGAACCGCCCAACGCCTCGGTAAACTCGGGTTGAGCTTTGCCCCAGACGCAGAACAAGCGATGCTGACCTATGCTTGGCCTGGCAACGTTCGCGAGTTGGAAAATGCCATCGAACGCGCTGTGATACTGAGTGACTCCAATACTGCAATCACCCCACAAGCGCTAGCTATCGAAGCCACATCTCCGATTGATGTGACTATAGACGCCACCCAGTCGGGCGATCTAACCAGCTTGGAGGACTACTTTGTTAAGTTCGTCCAGCAACACCAAGACCAATTGACCGAAACCGAACTGGCCGAAAAACTCGGCATCAGCCGTAAAAGTTTATGGGAGCGACGGCAGCGTTTGAATATCCCGCGTCGCAAGACCCGCAAGCGCGGTCGACGCCAGGATTCAGCATCTAGCTGAGGATTAATTTGCAACAAGCTGTACCCGATCCCATTCGTATCTCCGACCACGCCATCAATCAAGATGACCTCGATCGGCACGCACTAGAAGTCGTAACAACGCTGCATGAGAACGGCTACGATGCCTACCTCGTTGGTGGTTGTGTGCGCGACTTGCTCTGCGGGGAAAAACCAAAGGACTTTGATGTCGCCACGGACGCAACTCCCGAGCAGGTGAAAGAGCTTTTTCGCCGCTCCCGACTAGTTGGCCGTCGATTCCCGATCGCCCACGTTCGCTTTGGGCGTCATATCATTGAAGTATCCACCTTCCGACAAGGGCAGCTCGAAAACGTCGAAACCACAGACCAAGGGCTGATCCTAAAAGATCATGTCTACGGCAGCATTGCGGAAGACGCGTTTCGACGCGACTTCACGATCAATGCGCTCTACTACGACATTCGCGAACACGAAATCATCGACTACGTCGGCGGTCTTGAGCACATTGCTGACAAGCAGATTCAATTTATCGGTGTACCGGCAGAGAGACTCGCGGAAGACCCTGTGCGCATTCTTCGCGCGATCCGCTTCGCCGCGAAACTTGATTTCCAATTGGACCCAACCCTCGCGGATCTTCATGAGGACACAGCCGAACGTTTGGAAGAAATTCCAGGCGCGCGGCTATTTGATGAGTTTTTGAAATTGTTCTTGTCAGGCTACGGTGGCAATGTCTGGGCTGAGTTACGCGAAACGCCTCTCGCGCGCAGCCTTTTTCCGAGCTGCAACCCCGACAACGATTTGGTCCTAGCTGCGATGCGTAACACAGATCAACGCATCGCAGACGATCAGCCGGTGACACCAGGTTTCTTAATCGCGGTGTTGTTGTGGGAAGATTTCGAGTTTCGTAACAAGAGAGACAACGAAGCAGGCAAGCCTGAAATCGCTTACGAGGTCGCCATGGATACCTTGGCGATTCAACAACAGCATATATCGGTGCCTCGACGGTTCAGCATTTTCGCCCGCGAAGTTTGGCAGCTCCAAAGCCGTTTGGAAGAACGTAATCCGCGTTTTATCAAACGAACGCTGGGGCACAAGCGGTTTCGAGCGGCCTTCGACTTTCTCGTCCTGCGCGCCGACTATGACAATAGCCTAAAATCAAAAGCAATTTGGTGGGAAGAAATACAGGAACTAGACGATCAAGCCCAAGAGAAGTTGATCTCCGAATTGCCAAAGAAAGGTGGACGTCGCCGTAACAATCGTCGCAAGCCACGATCGAACGACTTCAATCAATATTGAATTTTCTTGGATTCAAGTTGATTGCCAAAGCGAGGCGGGCCACACTAATCCAAAATCAAATGATGGCAGTGGGTCTGACTAAGAGGCTTTTAACAAGAGACCTTTCTTAGAAGGCCTCTAAGAGTGAGAGTCCTCTAATAAAGAGTGAGAGTCCTCTAATAGCCTCAAAATATAGTCTTTCACAAACAGCTCTTAACCGACGGATACACCCTGGCATTGACCGCTAACCCCAGTCTCAACATTTCAGGTCAAATCACACGCAAAGTTGCGCACGCCGCGGAACAACATATCCTGCCCCGTTACATCGCTGTTGAAGGCCCAATCGGTGTTGGCAAGACGACTCTCGCGCAGAGAATCTCTGATACCTTGCGCTACCCTTTGTTGTTGGAGCCGGTAACGGAGAATCCCTTTTTGGATCGGTTCTACCGTGAGGGGCACCGTCACGCCTTACCTACGCAATTATTTTTCCTCTTACATCGCGCACGGCAGGTTTCAGACCTTCCTAAAAATGACCTGCTTGGGCCAACGATCGTAGCGGATTTTCTAATCGAGAAGGATGACCTGTTCGCGAAGCTCACGCTGGATGACTACGAATATGAGCTATATAGCCAGATTCACCGCAATCTCCAAATCGACCCACCCAGCCCGGACTTGGTCATCTACCTCCAAGCACCGGCGAACACGCTTCTCGAGCGAGTACAACGCCGTGGACTCGACTTCGAACAACCAATTGAGCTCGACTATCTGAAAAAGCTTGCAGAGTCTTACACAGAATTTTTTCACTATTACAACGACGCGCCGTTACTAATCGTTAATGCCAGCGAAATCGACTTCGCCAACAATGAGACCCACTTCGAATTGTTACTTGATCAGATGTTGCGAATGGATGGAAATCGCCAGTTTTTCAACCCAAATCCCACTCTTCTTTAGGGATCTTGCTAGGGTTACAGAGTTAAAGAAACTCAACTCGACCCACCCAAATTCATGCTAATTGCGCACACGCCAACGACTTTGCATCCCCAGTTAGATCAATTGCGCTACCAACAGGGCAAGCGGCGGACGATTGCACTAGTCACGACTCGTGGCGAGCTGCATGACGGTCATGGCGCGGTGATCAACGCCGCGGCAACGGTTAGTGACCATGTCGTCGTTGCCAAAATGCCTATGACGGTTGATCAAGACGAAAACGTAGTTTCCGCTACCGAGTTCCAAGACATTTCTTTTAGCGACCGCCACCAAGCTGACGTCGTCTATGCACCGACTGCAACCGATCTCTTCCCGCAAGGAACTGACCTGGCTGAAGAGTTTCCCTTCCAAGTACCGCTTTCTGAGCTCGAACATGACGCCGTTGCGTTGCTGACCCACCTAAAGATTATCAATGCAGTGCAACCGGACATTATGGTGTGGGGGGAACGAAACTTCGTTGAATATGCTCAGGTCAAAGCCCTCATTAAGGTCTTGGACATACGCACACAATTGCATTGTGTGCCAACGGTTCGGCATTCGAATGGCACCGCAGTTGCTACAAGCGTCGAAGACATGGACACCGAAACTGCTGCAACGGCACAAGTGATCTATCAAACACTCGAGAACGTGACCCATGTGATCCGATCAGGTGGACGCAATTTCGAAAATATCCGTCGAACTGCGCGAACCGCGCTGAAGGGAGCAGGCTTCGCCATCGCGTATTTTGAAATTTTGGACGAGCAGACATTGGCCAATGCCGATGAACAAACCGAGTCTTTTCGCCTCATTTGCCAGGTGACTCTCGGGGACATCACTATCGCTGACGGCATGGGACTAACGCTATGAATCCAGCTAATACGGCTGCGTGGAAAAACCTCGCCAAACTGGCTGCGCAAGATGTGTCTTCTCTGGCTGAACTCACCAAGCAACCAACGCTAGACATCCTAGAGCTTTCCGGATGCCAGTTTGACTTCGGTAAGCAGCGTTTGAATCAGGAAATTCTCACCGGTCTGATTGAGCTTTCCGAAGAATGTGAGGTCTTCGCGCATCGTGACAAAATGCTGAACGGAGAGGCAATCAACAATTCGGAAGACAGAGCGGTCCTCCACACAGCACTACGGCAAGGCGCGAATGTGGTTAGCCCAGATATCGCCAATGCTGTCCAAGACGTGCAACGACGCATGGCTACCATCGCGGAGGCAGTCCGGAACGGGACTTGGCTCGGGTACACCAACAAACCCATCACTGATGTTGTTCACATCGGTATCGGCGGGTCGCACTTGGGTCCTGAGCTTGTCGTTCGCGCGTTAGCTGACGACGGCAAACGGTCATCGAACTTAAAAATCCACTTCGCTGCCAATATCGATGGACACGATCTATTTGCGATTTTGCCGCAATTGAACCCCGAAAAGACCCTGTTCATCATCGCTTCCAAGTCCTTCACGACCCTGGAAACACAAGTGAACGCCCAGTCAGCCAGAAGCTGGTTCTTAGAACGAACATGTTCACCCGACGGAATCGCCAAACACTTTGTCGCTATAACGACCAATATCGGCGAAGCGGAGTCTTTCGGCTTAGCCGAAGAGAATTTGCTACCCATGTGGGATTGGGTCGGAGGGCGCTATAGCCTTTGGTCAGCGGTTGGGCTCCCCATTATGATCGCGATCGGTGTAAGCGGGTTTGAGGAGCTACTCGCCGGTGCACGAAGTGCCGATCGACACTTCGCGGAGACCCAAGCACAGACGAACATCCCTCTTCTAAGCGCTTTGTTGGCGACGTGGAATTACAACTTTCTCGGCGCTGGTAGTCTGGCAGTACTGACGTACGACGAACGTTTGGCCTTGCTCCCTGACTATCTCCAACAATTAGAAATGGAGAGCAATGGCAAGTCAGTCACCAGAGATGGCGATGCAGTTGGGATACACACGATGCCAATACTGTGGGGCGGCACCGGGACTCGGGGTCAGCATGCTTATCACCAGCTCCTGCATCAAGGCACACGAGCCTTCACAGCGGACTTTATCCTCGTTGCCAGCGACGACCTCGACCAAGCGGAACACCATAATTGGCTAGCCGCGAATGCTCTGGCACAAAGCCAAGCGATGGCTATCGGTTATGACGCTCCGGCGAACCAACCATACCGCCAAGTCCCTGGCAATCGTCCAACATCTACCATTCTCATCGACGAACTCGGACCAAGACAACTTGGCGCCCTTCTCGCCGTCTACGAACACAAAGTCTTCTGCCAAGGCGTGGTGTGGAACATCAATTCATTCGATCAGTGGGGTGTGGAGCTGGGTAAAATGCTGGCAGAGCCAATCTACGAAACCCTGTCAGGTCAACAAGATCACAAACAAGATCTGGCCACCCAAAGACTCATCGAAACCATCCAGTACAAGACCCCCTAAGCACGACTGACCCCGAACAATTGCCTGGTTAAATGTGGCAAACTCATCGCTTACAGCAGTGATTTAGAGGAGCACATCGGTGAGCCAGGTCTATCCCGTCCCTGAAGCAATGGCAGAACATGCCTATATCAACAATGAGCAATACCTCGCTATGTACGAGCGCTCAATCTCGGACCCTGACGGCTTTTGGTCCGAGCAAGCAGACAAATTCCTGGACTGGAACGAGAAGTGGCAGACTGTGTCCAGCGCAAACTTTGAAGCCGGTCAAATCGGCTGGTTTTTAGGCGGCAAGCTCAACGTCACGGTTAATTGCATAGATCGGCATCTATCCGAGAGAGCGGACCAAACCGCGATCATCTGGGAAGGTGACGACCCCAACGATGATGCATTGATCACCTACCAAGATCTTGCCGATGCCGTAGGTCGTCTCGCCAATGGGCTCCGCGCACGCGGTGTTAAAAAAGGCGACCGTGTCTGTATTTACATGCCCATGATCCCTGAAGCCGCATACGCCATGCTTGCTTGTGCCCGTATTGGCGCAATCCATAGCGTTGTGTTCGGCGGATTCTCGCCACAGTCTCTCAAGGACCGCATTCTTGATTCTGATTGTCGCGCGGTCATCACCGCCGACGAAGGTGTCCGTGGTGGCAAACCTATCCCGTTAAAGGAAAACACAGAACTAGCCCTTGTTGACTGCCCTAACGTTCACACAGTTGTCACTGTGAAACGGACTGGTGGGGATATTGCCTGGCATGAAGATCGCGACATTTGGTATCACGACTTAGTCGCAGATCAATCTACCTACGCAGAACCCGAACTCATGGACTCGGAAGATCCGCTCTTCATTTTGTATACGAGTGGCTCGACCGGCAAACCTAAGGGTGTCCAACATGGTACAGCTGGTTATCTCCTGCAAGCTGCCATGACGCACAAATACGTTTTTGACTATCACGATGGTGATGTCTATTGGTGCACCGCTGATGTCGGGTGGATTACAGGTCATAGCTATATCGTCTACGGACCGCTTGCTAACGGTGCAACGACCTTGATGTTCGAAGGGGTGCCGACTTATCCAGATGCCTCGCGTTTTTGGCAGGTCATTGATAAACACCAAGTCAAAATTTTCTATACAGCACCGACCGCGCTGCGTCAGCTGATGAGTCAAGGCGACGACTTCGTGACTAAAACAGACCGCTCTTCTTTGAGTTTGCTGGGCTCCGTTGGCGAACCGATCAATCCCGAAGCCTGGGAATGGTATCACCGGGTCGTTGGTGATCGTCGTTGCCCTATCGTTGATACCTGGTGGCAAACCGAGACCGGCGGCATCATGATTACACCGCTACCAGGCGCGACCGATCTAAAGCCAGGATCTGCCACACGACCTTTCTTCGGCGCGAACCCTCAGCTCATGGACCCTGACGGCAATATCATCGATACCATGGAAGCTTCCGGGAACTTGGTTATATCCGGATCTTGGCCAGGACAAATTCGCTCTGTCTACGGCGATCACGACAGAGTCGTCGAGACCTATTATTCAACCTACAAAGGCCACTACTTTACTGGGGACGGCGCCAGGCGAGATGCTGACGGCTACTATTGGATAACTGGGCGGGTCGACGATGTTTTAAACGTTTCAGGACATCGGATTGGTACGGCCGAGGTTGAAAGTGCGTTGGTGTTGCACCCATCCGTCGCTGAAGCAGCCGTCGTCGGTTACCCACACGATGTTAAGGGCGAGGGAATCTATGCCTACATCACGCTCATGGTGGGAGACAATCGCGATCCTGAGGAACTCCAGGGCGAGTTGATTGATATGGTGCGAACAGAAATCGGACCGATTGCGAAACCAGACGTTTTGCAGTGGGCACCTGGGCTACCCAAAACACGTTCCGGTAAAATCATGCGTCGTATCCTGCGCAAGATAGCTGCCAACGAACTCGATAGCCTTGGCGATACCAGCACGCTTGCTGACCCTGGTGTGGTCGACGATCTTATTGAGAATCGCGCCAACCGATAACGGACTCGAATAGCTCAAACAACCCAACACTCAATCAACCAGCACTCAATCAACCAGCACTCAATCAACGCAACACTCAATCAACCTAACAGAAGCCACAAACAAAAACGGGACGGCAAAGCCGTCCCGTCCTTTGTCACTAGCTAAATTTTAGCCAGCAGACTCTTCTGCGTTTTCGTTACCATCTCCGTCTTGGTACTTAGACAGTTCCTTAATCGAAAGCTTAATGCGCCCTCGCTGATCGACATCGAGACAAACCACATCAACTTCCTCGCCTTCGCTCAGATAGTCGGTGACTTTCTCTACGCGCTCATCAGCGATCTGTGAGATGTGTAGCAAGCCATCTTTGCCAGGCAAAATATTCACGAAAGCGCCAAAATCGACAATCCGCTCAACCTTACCGTGGTAAATCTTGCCAACTTCCGCCTCTGCCGTAATCTCTTCGATTCGGGCAACAGCAGCATCCTTGGCCGCACCGTCTTCTGCATAGATGCGCACTAGACCATCATCATCGATATCGACTTGAGCACCGGTTTCTTCGACGATCGATCGAATTGTGGCTCCACCCTTACCAATGATGTCGCGGATCTTGTCCGGATGAACGTTCAGCGTGACCATCGCTGGCGCGTTGTCAGAGAGCTCCTCACGAGAGTTACTGATAACCTTGTTCATCTCACCCAGAATGTGAATGCGCGCCTCTAGCGCCTGCTGGAGAGCTGCCTCCATGATTTCCTCGGTGATGCCATCAATTTTGATGTCCATCTGCAGTGCGGTAACACCAGCTTGTGTACCGGCAACTTTAAAGTCCATGTCACCTAGATGATCTTCATCACCAAGAATGTCGGTCAAAACGGCATATCGATTGCCTTCTTTCACCAAACCCATGGCTACACCGGCGACTGGTGCCTTGAGTGGTACACCAGCATCCATCAACGCCAAGCTGGTGCCACAAACACTGGCCATCGAACTAGAACCGTTCGATTCAGTGATCTCTGACACAACTCGGATCGTGTATGGGAAATCTTCGCTATCAGGCAAAACTGCAGCAACACCACGTCTAGCTAACTTGCCGTGGCCAATTTCTCGACGCTTAGGGCCAGACATGAAGCCCGCTTCACCGACACTGTAGGGAGGAAAGTTGTAGTGCAACATGAACTGGTCTTTGAATGTGCCTTCAAGCGCATCGACTAGTGCCGCATCTCGCAGTGTACCTAACGTCGCTACAACCACAGCCTGTGTTTCACCGCGAGTAAAGACCGCGGAACCGTGTGTCTTCGGCAGTACACCAACTTCTACTTCAATTGGTCGAACTGTACGTAGGTCACGGCCATCGATACGCGCTTCACCTTCAATCACTCGCTGCCGCACCAGGTTCTTTTCGACTTTACCAAACATGTCAGCAACGTCTTGACCGTCAAACTTCGCATCTTCGCCAGCACCAAGTGACTCAACGACTTGTCCACGAAGTTCACGAACTCGATCCTGACGCTGCATTTTGTCGCTGATTCGATAGGCTTCACCGAGGTCAGTCTTTATGGCGCCTGATACTGCCTCTTTAAGCACCTCATCGGTCTCCTCCGGAGCCCAATCCCATGCTTCTTTAGTAGCTTCAGCAGCCAATTCCTTAACCGCCGTGATGATCGTTTGCATCTCTTGATGGGCGAACAGTACAGCACCTAACATTTCATCTTCAGTGAGTTCTTTCGCTTCAGACTCAACCATCAGGACTGCACTTTCAGTCCCAGCAACCGTCATGTGCAACATCGATTCTTCGAGCGCGGCATAACCTGGATTCAGCAGGAACTCACCATCTTTGTAACCAACACGGGCAGCACCAATCGGGCCATTAAAAGGGATGCCAGACAGCATCAGAGCGGCAGATGTGCCGATCAGTGAAGCTATATCTGGATCTTGGTCCTTGTCCGCTGACATCACGGTACAAACAACCTGCACTTCGTTCATGAAGCCTTTTGGAAACAACGGCCGAATTGGCCGGTCGATAAGGCGACAAGTTAAAGTTTCCTTCTCGCTTGGACGACCTTCTCTACGAAAAAAACCACCGGGGATTTTACCCGCTGCGTAGGTTTTTTCTTGATAGTTTACCGTCAGGGGAAAGAAGTCCTGTCCGGGTCTAGCGCTCATGTTACCAACAACGGTTGTTAACACAACCGTGTCGCCCATTGTCACTACAACCGAGCCAGTTGCCTGCTTGGCGATTCGATTTGTCTCTAGGACAACTTCTTCGTCGCCAAATTTAAATTTCTTAACTATAGGGTTCAAATTTATTTCTCCGTTTTCTTTACGCTACTAACGTCTTAGTTCTAGCCGCTTAATCAATGTGGTGTAGCGCGCGGCGTCTTTACTCTTTAAATAATCCAACAATTTTCTTCGCTGATTCACCATACGGATCAATCCGCGACGCGAATGATGGTCCTTGTGGTGATCATTAAAATGGCTCTGTAACGCATTTATGTTATGCGTTAGCAAGGCCACCTGTACTTCCGGCGACCCTGTGTCGCCCTCTTCAGTCTGATATTCCTTAACAATCTCTGCTTTAGTTTCGGCGTTTAATGCCATCGTTTAGTTCTCCTTTAATATGCGTGAACTTTATGTTCGTGAGCCAACCGCGCATATTTACAGTCGGCTCCTCCTTTAAGACGGATCCTGTTAGACGGACCCTACATGTAAGACGGATTTCCTAACCCGCCACCAATCGTCTAGGCGCAACGCGCCCATCATCCAGTACTTCACCAACGCCCAAGAAGCTTTCTTCCTGACCATTCAGTTCACAGAGCCGTACCCACCCACTACTTGGGGCATGTGGGACTAGGGCCGGTTGACCTTGTTTTAAATAAAACGAAGTCGCATCCGTCAGTCTCACTTCCGGCCACTGACCTACCGCACTGGCAGTAGGCATCAAAAACTTATCTAACGATCCACTTTCCCGCTCTGTTTCGAGACGATCAAGCGAAATGAGGTCGTCTTCATCAAAGGGTCCGGCACTCAAGCGGCGCAACGCCGTGACGTGCGCACCGACGTTCAGTGCTTTGCCGATTTCTTCCGCAATCGTTCGAACGTAGGTCCCTTTGCTGCAATGAATCTCAAGTTCGAATTCACAATTCCCAAACCCAACCAATTCATTGCTAAAAATATGCACACATCGTGCGTCGCGTGGCACTTCAATGCCCTGACGCGCAAGCTTATACAGTGGTTGGCCATTGTGTTTCAAGGCCGAGAACATAGAAGGTATCTGTTCTATGTCACCACGGAAGCTGCCCAACGTCCCTTCTACGTCTACAGCGGTGACATGGGAAGCCTCACTTTGAGCGATCACATCACCATCCGCATCACCTGTATCGGTTGCGACGCCGAGTTTTATCCTGACCCAATATTTCTTATCTGATGACAATAAGAACTGCGAAAACTTCGTGGCTTCGCCAAAGCACAACGGCAATACGCCGGTCGCCAACGGGTCTAGGCTACCGGTGTGGCCGACCTTCTGTGCGCCAAACAATCGCTTAGCCTTCTGCACGACATCGTTTGACGACAAGCCTTGAGGTTTGTCGACTATCAGCATGCCGTTAACCGGGCGACCACGCCTACGTCTGGCCATCGTCACTCTCTCCACCCGATACATCGTCGTTAACTTCGCTGTCTAGATCCTGATTGCTCGCGACTGCGTGAGCGATTAGCGCCTCGAGTTTTGGTCCGCTTTCGACTAACGCGTCGTAATGGAACCTCGGCTTCGGCGTTGTACGCATGCTGTGTCGTTTAGCCAATGTCGAGCGGAAAAAACCAGCTGCCTTGTTAAGTACATCTATCAGCTCTCGTTGCTCTTCGGCTCCGGTTGCTTGTAGCGATGAAATGTAAATATCTGCGAACGACAAGTCCTTGCTCACCTTGACGTCATTAACGCTCACAAACATGCCAACGCGAGGGTCTCGCATTTCCATTTGGATAATTCGCGCAACTTCATCACGAATGAAGTCGGCGACTTTAAGGTCCCTAGACATGGCTAACATATGTGCGTCGCTCTACTACAGCGAACGAGCAACCTCTTTAGCGTCATAAACCTCTATCTGATCGCCAGGTCGAACGTCGTTATAATTGCGGACACCGATGCCGCATTCGGTACCACTGCGGACATCGTTGACGTCATCCTTGAAGCGCCGTAGTGATTCAAGTTCGCCCTCGTAGATCACTATATTGTCACGCAGAACACGAATAGGTTTATTTCGATGCACCGCGCCGTCGATGACCATACAGCCTGCGATGGCGCCGAAACGTGGCGATTTGAATACGTCTCGCACTTCTGCCACACCAACGATTTCTTCACGCAACTCTGGAGACAGCATGCCTGACAACATAGCTTTCACATCGTCTAACAACTCATAGATCACACTGTAATACCGAAGGTCGATGCCGTCTTTTTCGAGCGCTACTTTCGCGGTCTTGTCTGCGCGAACATTGAAACCAAATACGATAGCGCCATAAGTGACAGCCATGGTCGCATCAGAGCCAGAGATTCCACCGACACCAGATCCGAGCACCTGCACACTCACTTCATCGTTACCAATCTCTGCTAGCGCTTGCACGATAGCCTCTAAGCTGCCACGAACGTCTGCCTTAATAACGACTTTGAGGATGCGTTTTTCGCCTTCACCAATATGGGCAAACATATTTTCGATTTTTGACGCTTGTTGCAGCGCCTGGCGATGTTCTTGGCTTTTATCCGATCTAAACTCCGCCAGCTCCCGAGCTGACCGTTCATCTGCAACTACGGAGAAGTCGTCGCCAGCATTTGGCGTACCATTCAAACCAAGCATTTCGACAGGTTGGGATGGACCTGCGGACTTTGCGTTCTTGCCTTGGTCATCGAGCATTGCTCGTACGCGACCATAAGCCTCCCCCGCAATAACAATATCTCCTTGGGCAAGCGTTCCATTTTGCACCAGCAAGGTGGCTACCGGTCCACGACCTCGATCCAGTCTAGACTCGATGACAACGCCCTGGCCTGGCGCTTGCTCTATAGCGCCGAGTTCCATAATTTCTGATTGGAGGAGAATCGATTCTAAGAGGCTATCGACGCCCTCACCCGTTTGGGCTGACACTTTAATAAACTGGGTGTCTCCGCCCCACTCTTCAGGGACCACTTCTTTGGCAGAAAGCTCATTCGTGACGCGTTCCGGATCAGCGCTTTCTAAGTCAATCTTATTGATAGCGACAATCATCGGCACCCCAGCTGCTTTCGCGTGCTGAATGGCCTCTTCGGTCTGAGGCATGACGCCATCGTCAGCCGCCACAACAAGAATGACAATATCTGTGACTCTTGCGCCACGCGCGCGCATTGCGGTAAACGCTGCGTGGCCGGGAGTGTCGATGAAAGTGATCACGCTACCTTTCGATTCCACGCTGTACGCGCCGATATGCTGAGTTATCCCACCCGCCTCACCGCTTGTTACACGTGTGTTTCGGATGTAGTCGAGCAATGATGTTTTGCCATGGTCAACGTGGCCCATCACGGTAACGACTGGCGCCCGTGGAGCGGTATCACCTTCGATTTGCAACGACGCGACGTGTTCTTCTTCTAGCGCATCTTCAGAGACGATCTTGATTTTATGACCCATCTCCTCGACGACGAGGGTCGCCGTATCTTGGTCAATCGTTTGGTTGATCGTCGCCATCACACCAAGACCCATCAATGTCTTGATGACCTCACTCGCTTTAACCGCCATACCCTGGGCGATATCGCCAACGGAATTGATATCACCAACTTCTACTTCCCGGGCAATAAACTCTGTCGGTCTGAACTCGCCACCTTGTTGGTCAACCTGCAGCGGTGCTTGTCGATGATGTTGCTTGCGTTTGGTGCGTCGTTCGCTCTTTAACGAGAGCTCTCGTCGACGATTTTTACCATCGCCAAAGTCATTACCGCGCCGTTCCTTTTCCTTGCCCTTAGTACGCTTACCGCCTTTTTCAGCAGCCTGTTCTTTGGCTTGCACATCTGCGGCTGAGACGTCTTTAGCAGGCTCCTTGGTTTGCTTCGTTTCTCGCGCCTGTTCTTCAAGCTTGGCGGCTTCGAGTTTTGCAGCTTCTGCCGCGCGTTCTTCTTCAGCCTTTCGTTCAATTTCTTCCTTGCGCGCCGCTTCCTCTGTACGCGCTTGTTCTTCGGCCGCCTTACGCGCGAGCTCTTCTTCTCTAATACGTAGCGCTTCGACTTCTGATTGGGAAGGCTCAGCCGCTGCTGCCTCTTCCTGCTCTACTTCTTCTGGGGTCCGGCGCTCGTATGTACGCTTGCGTCTGACTTCCACGGTAACGTTGCGACCGGCACGACCCTGGCCCGCCTTCAGCGTGCCTGTGCTTTTGCGCTTCAGCGTGATCCGCTTCGGCGCGTCGTCCTTCTCACCGTGGCTGCGTTTCAGATACGCGAGCAACGTTTGTTTCTGTTCTTCAGAAACAAGCTCATCCTCTGCCGAGTGCGGCAAGCCTGCCTCAAGCATTTGTTTCAATAGCCGGTCGGTTGGTGCACCTACGGTATCGGCGAGTTGTTTAACTGTTACGTCTGCCATCGATAATTCCTTCTCTGAACTGTTAGCCTGTCAAATCGCTCAAACAGTCCTATTCAGCAGCTGCCTTTGTTTCATCCGCTTCTTCAGCAATCCCTTCCTCTGCAATACCTTCCTCTGCAAACCAGGGTTCACGAGCTTTTAGAATGAGCGCAGCTGCCACTTCTTCGCTTAAATCCGGTTCTATATCCAACAATTCCGGAATCGACAATTCCGCAAGATCTTCCATCGTGACAACTTCATTTGCTGCCAACTTGAATGCCAATGGTCGTTCCATGCCTTCCATTTCCAGAAGATCGTCTGCCGGTTTCTGATCTCCTAACGCTTCTTCTGAGGCGATCGCCTTGGTCAGCAACGCATCTTTCGCTCGATTGCGGAGCTCCTCAACAATTTCTTCGTCGAAGCCTTCGATTGCCATCATTTCTTCTATTGGCACGTAGGCCACTTCTTCTAGGGTCGAGAAGCCTTCTTCTACTAAGACAATTGCTACGTCTTCATCCACAGATAAGGCTTCTTGGAATTCTTCTATAAAACGACCGGCTTCTTCTTCCTGCTTCTGTACGGCTTCTTCCTCGGTCATGATGTTGAGTGACCAACCACACAGATCGCTCGCGAGCCTAACGTTCTGACCACCACGACCAATCGCTTGCGCTAAATTCTCTTCAGTAACTGCAATATCCATTGAATGAGTTTCCTCATCCAGAATGATAGACGCGACTTCTGCCGGAGCCATCGCATTGATCGTCAACTGGGCTGGGTTATCATCCCAAAGAACGATATCTATTCGTTCACCCGCAAGTTCTCCGGAAACGGCTTGTACTCGTGAACCGCGCATGCCGACACATGCACCAACAGGATCAATGCGACCGTCGTTCGTCTTCACCGCGATCTTCGCCCGTGATCCTGGATCTCGAGCTGCACCGCGTATCTCAATCACATCTTCCGAAATTTCCGGAACTTCCACCTTGAACAGCTCGATCAGCATTTGCGGTGTGGTGCGAGACAGAATTAGTTGCGGTCCACGATTCTCAGGCTTTATTTCCGTTAGCAGTGCTCGAATCCGATCACCGACACGGAATGTTTCGCGCGGAATCAAATGCTCTCTGGTCAAGATGCCTTCGGCATTGTTACCGAGATCAACGATCACATTGTCGCGCCCGAGCTTCTTAACCGTGGCACTAACCAGTTCGTTCATACGCGGCAGGTAGGCATCGACGACCTGAGCCCGCTCTGCTTCTCGTACCTTTTGCACGATGACTTGCTTGGCAGTCTGAGCTGCGATCCGACCAAACTCTACCGATTCGACCTGCTCCTCGAGAGTATCGCCAAGCACAGCACCTGGCTTTATCTCTTGCGCCTCTTCAACGTTGTACATCGCATCGATGTTCGGCTCTTCTTCGTCCTCATAATTGACCACAGCCCAAGTACGGAAAGTCTCGTATTCACCCGTGGTCCTATCAATCGCGACGCGAAATTCGGCATCTTCGCCATAGCGTTTTTTGGTCGCCATCGCCAATGCCGCTTCAATCGCCTCGAAAATGACATCTTTCGAAACGCCCTTTTCCAACGAGACGGACTCAACAACTAGAAGGATTTCTTTAGACATCGTTTAAAAACCTAATCAAATACTGGCACTAGCCGTGCCTTTTGTATGTTCTCAAGGGGAAGCAAAAACTCTTCCTCCTCTACCTGTACGACCGCGTTCTGATCTTCTACACCGGCCAAAACGCCAATAAATTTCTTTTTCCCTTCAAAAGGAAAGTTCAGTCTCACATCGACTTGTTGGCCAATTGCTGATTCATACTGCTCTTGCTTGAACAAAATCCGATCGAGCCCTGGTGAGGAGACCTCAAGCGTGTAGGCGCTATTACTAAATTCCTCAACATCAAGGATATCGCTCACGTGTCGGCTAACTTCGGCACAGTTACCCACGTCCACGCCGCCGTCTTTGTCGATGTAGAGGCGCAGTTTGCTGTGTTTGCCTTGGGACAAATGTTCAACACCCCAAATCGTGCACCCCAACGATTCCACCGTTGGGGCGAGCAATTCTTCTACTTGGCGCTCTCTTCTGTTCAATCTGCTGTGTCTTTAACTATTCGTTCTATTTGCTATTTCTTCTCTCGCCTTTCACTTCTTCTCTTGCCCACTTTCGATAGAGTCTCTACTGGGCAGGCCATTTTCTTCAAGGCACAAAAAAAGGGCACCTAGGCCCCCACACAGACTAATTGTGATCCTCTCTGCGAGAGCCCGCCTCTATGCGGGCCACCAAAGTGTGCACTTCCTCGAGCACTCGCAAGAAAGCGCGAGCACTCAAGGTAAGTACTAAAAAGCCCCAATAAGGGGCCTTTCTTCCTTTGGTAGCGGGGGCAGGATTTGAACCCACGACCTTCGGGTTATGAGCCCGACGAGCTACCAGACTGCTCCACCCCGCATCAGCAAGGCGGGGGATTATAAGGACGGACTAACCACCCTGCAAGCCCCGATATCAATGCATTTTCAGGATCGGGTTAAGTGTGGGGAGCGCGGTTCCGGTATTAACTGCTCAGTCTAGGAAAGTCTTTGATCTCTACTTGACAAAATCACGAGCCAATACTCCTGGCGTAACGACATTTTGGGGGCAGCAACCAACCGAGTGGCGGTCGCGCTATCGCTTTTGTAATGGTGCCGAAGGCGAGACTCGAACTCGCACGAGCATAAGCTCACTACCCCCTCAAGGTAGCGTGTCTACCAATTTCACCACTTCGGCATTCGATAAGGTCTAGAGATCCGGCACATCGCCTTCGCGTGACTCTTCGACCGTTGGAATAGTATCGTCAGATTCGACAGGTATGGTCAACTCCACTGGTACATCCGAAGTTGCTGTCGGAATTCCCAAAGACCCTGCAGCCCCTGCTTTTTCCTTAGCAACGTAAGCCAGCGCGAACGTAATTAGAAAGAACCCGATCGCAAGCCAAGCCGTCGCTTTCGTAAAGAAAGACGCGGCGCCCAGGCTGCCAAACATCGTGCTCGCAGATCCACTACCAAAGCTTGCACCTACATCAGCACCTTTGCCTTGCTGCAGAAGAACCAACACCGTAAGAGCAATCGCATCTACAACCAGTAGGGCCAATAGAATGCTTTCAATCGTCGACAAGTCCATCAAATTCTCTCTATCACTATCTATCTTCTATCTATCTCGTTTCGTCTTTCGCACGTCACTCATCGGCTTGCTGCATGCACAATTTCGGCAAATTGTATGGGGTCCAAACCTGCCCCGCCAACCAAACTGCCATCAATGTCGTCTTGACCAAATAGCTCTTCGGCATTTTCTGCCTTGACACTACCGCCATAAACAACGCGGATCTTTCGTGCTATCGCCGCATCAACGTGCGCTATCTTGTCCCGAATAAACGCGTGCATTTCCTGCGCCTGCGCGGTCGTCGCCGACTTTCCCGTACCTATCGCCCACACAGGCTCATAAGCTATCGCTCCGCTAGCGAGTCCATCGAGGTCCACTCGATCGACAACAGCTTCTAACTGTCGTTCCACCACGGCAATCTCATGCCCGGCTTCTCTCTCTGCAAGTGTCTCGCCAACACAAACAATCGGCTTTAGCCCCGCGCGTAGTGCTGCCGCGGCTTTCGTGGCAACGAGATCATCCTTCTCATTCTGGTCGATGCGTCTTTCTGAGTGGCCAACAATGACCCATTCTGCACCCGCATCCGCAATCATTTCCGCTGCGATCTCGCCCGTATGCGCCCCCGAAGGTTGGATACCAACATCTTGTGCACCGCAAGCCACGCCGGTTTCGCGCAGAGCACGGACCAATTCGGCCAAATAGATCGATGGAGGACAAAGTACGACATCGATCTTGAGTGGCTGGTCTAGCTCGAGTCTCTCCGCGTAGTCGCGTAGAAAATCTCCAGAGCCATTCATTTTCCAATTAGCGGCTACTAGGCTCGGTCGCATTCAGCTGCCTTTAGCGAGGGCGCGCAATGTTATGCCAACTCCGGACGTGTGTAAAATAGGAAATGAATACAGCGGATAGCTATATTTTTAGTTCTGACCTTCAGCAACGATCGCCAATCGGTTAGCGATCTCTTGTACTTCGTCCCCATCTTCACCTTCGACCATCACGCGCAGCAAAGGCTCAGTTCCGGACGCACGGACCAAAGTCCGGCCGCGGCCACCAAGCTGTGATTCCTCGCGTTCGATCGCTTTCTTAAGCTCATCACAGACAGCGACGCGTTTGGGGTCATCGACTGTCACATTGATCATAACCTGTGGCAATTTGCTCATGCCGCTCACCAGGTCCGCCAACGAAGCGCCAGACTCGACCATCGGGCAAAGTACCTGTAGTGCCGCGATGATCGCGTCACCTGTTGTATTTAGGTCTGTGCAGAGGATATGGCCAGATGACTCACCACCCAAACTCCAGCCCTTTTCATTCAACAATTCGGTAACGTAACGGTCTCCCACTTGAGCACGCTCGAACGGTATCGACATACTGGCAAGCGCTTGTTCCAACCCAAGGTTGGTCATTACTGTGCCGACGACTCCGCCGTCTAGTTGATTATTTTGCTGACGATGTTTAGCAATCACATAGAGGAGCGCATCGCCATCAGCAAGCTGGCCGCGATCATCGACCATGACTACCCGATCGCCGTCGCCGTCAAATCCGATGCCAACATCCGCTCGAACCTCCAAAACCTTGGCCTGCAAGTTTTCTGGTTCGGTGCTGCCGTACCCATCGTTGATGTTCTTGCCATTGGGCTCAGTGCCGAGCGCGAAAACATCCGCACCGAGTTCTTCGAACACCCTCGGGGCAACGTGGTACGTCGCACCGTGGCCACAATCGACAACAATCCGTACACCCCTAAGGCTAAAGCCCCTTGGAACGCTGGCTTTGCAAAATTCGATATATCGGCCAGATGCATCTTCAAGACGAGACGCGCGCCCTAGTCGATCAGAGTCGACACTGATCATTTTTTCTTCAAGCTTCTGCTCGATCTCGAGCTCTAAGTCATCATCAAGCTTAGTGCCAGATCGATCGAAGAATTTGATGCCATTATCGTAATACGGGTTATGCGAGGCGCTGATTACAATGCCTGCATCAGCACGAACAGTCCTTGTGAGATAGGCTATGGCAGGCGTGGGCATCGGCCCGATAAGGCTTACATCAGCTCCGGCAGAAACCAATCCTGATTCAAGCACAGATTCCAGCATGTAACCCGAGATCCGAGTATCTTTGCCGATCACGATATGAGCCCGTCCGCGTTGTGCGAACACCGTGCCTACTGCCCAGCCTAAACGCAGGCAAAATTCTGGCGTGATCGGATACTGTCCAACACGACCGCGAATACCATCTGTACCGAAGTATTTCCTGCTCATTCGCGAAGTTTAGCGACTTTTGTGATGCAAGATTGTGGCTTAAGTCTCTTCCGCTGGACCACCAATGGGTGATTCTGGCGAAGAATCAGGGCTATCGCTTGGCGGTGGCGACTGATCAGTTGGCGCACGCGGCTTAGCACCCGCCATGATGTCATCCAATTGGTCTGCAGATAGCGTCTCAAGTTCCATGAGGGCATCGGACATAGCATGCAGCTTATCCACATTTTCTTTCAACAATCGTTCGGCGGTGCCGTAGCACGAATCGATAATCGACCGAACTTCGTTGTCGATAGCCTTTGCGGTTTCATCCGACAGCGGCTTAGGTTTTACGCCTGCGGACATACCGAGAAATACCTCTTGGTCATCCTCGTCATACATCAAAGGTCCCATAACGTCGGACAAACCCCATTTTGTAACCATGCTTCGGGCGAGTGATGTTGCCCGCTCAATGTCGTTAGACGCGCCAGTCGTCACTCCATCCTTGCCAAGAATCATCTCTTCGGCGATGCGACCCCCAAAAAGACTACATATCTGCGAGAAGATCGCCTGGCGACTCAGACTGTGTCTATCTTCCTCGGGTAAAAACATCGTGACACCTAGCGCACGACCACGGGGAATGATGGATACCTTATAAACCGGGTCGTGCTCGGGGACTAATCGCCCGACGATGGCATGACCAGCTTCGTGATAAGCCGTATTACGTTTTTCCTTTTCCGACATCACCATGGATTTGCGTTCAGTACCCATCATGATTTTGTCTTTGGCTTTGTCGAACTCTTCCATTTCGACGAGACGCTTGTTCGCACGCGCGGCAAATAACGCAGCCTCATTAACCAAATTCTCGAGGTCTGCGCCAGAGAACATCGGTGTACCACGAGCGATTATGCTTGGGTCAACATCATCGGACAGAGGCACTTTGCGCATGTGTACCTTCAATATCTGTTCACGACCACGGATATCCGGCAAACCCACAACCACTTGGCGATCAAAGCGGCCGGGTCTTAGGAGCGCTGGATCAAGCACATCCGGACGGTTCGTCGCGGCAATCACGATAATGCCGTCATTCGCTTCAAACCCATCCATTTCTACTAACAGTTGGTTTAAGGTCTGCTCGCGTTCATCATGGCCACCACCAAGTCCTGCGCCGCGGTGTCGACCAACCGCATCGATTTCGTCGATGAAGATGATACATGGAGCCTGTTTTTTGGCTTGTTCGAACATGTCGCGCACACGGGATGCGCCGACACCCACAAACATTTCAACAAAGTCTGAACCCGAAATGGAGAAGAACGGTACTTTGGCCTCACCGGCAATGGCTTTGGCTAACAACGTCTTACCCGTACCAGGCTGACCAACCATCAGGATACCGCGAGGTATATGACCACCGAGTCTTTGAAACTTGCCTGGGTCACGAAGAAACTCTACGAGTTCTTGCACCTCTTCTTTGGCTTCGTCGACCCCAGCAACATCAGCAAAGGTCGTCTTGATTTGATCTTCTGAAAGTAGGCGAGCCTTGCTCTTGCCGAAAGCCATCGGTCCGCCACGCCCAGAACCACCACCCTGCATCTGGCGCATGAACAACATGAACACAGCAATGATGATCAGAATCGGGAAACTAGCTATCAGTAGTTGGCTCCAGAAACTTTGCTTCTCTTCTTCAACAAAGTTCACGTCGACATTGTTGTTCAGCAAATCGTCTTGGAGCTTCTGATCATTTTCCGACCAAATCACTACGTAGCGATTGTCTGAGCCATCCCGGGCATAGATTTTGTCACCCTGGATATTAACTTCCTGGATATTGCCCATATTGATGTTCTTGACGAAGTCGGAGTACGACATCGGGTCTTGCTTCTGCTCAACGTTAAAGTTATTGAAAACCGTCAGCAATACCGCTGCGATGATCAGCCAAAGCAATAAGTTTTTACCCATATCAGACAAGGGACATACCTCTTGTGTTGCGACAGTGACGCTTTAGAACCAAGCCAACGTCAAATATGCTGCCTATAAATACTTTGGTACCGAAGTGAGTACCAAAATTTCACTGTGTTTTCTAAATATAGACCCTGCAGCCTACACCAAATCGTTAAAAGCGTCCCGTACCCCGGAAAAGCCCTTGGCGACGACAAAAACCTCTCTCGATTCAGTTCGAGATGACTTCGGCTTCGTGATGACGACTTTTTTAAAGCACTGGCGCGTTTGAGCAACCCATTCATCCAAACCTTCACCTTGAAAGGCCTTTATTGCCAAGTGACCCCCGGTTACCAGCCATTTCGCCGCAGCCATTCGCGCGACATCAGCTAACTCCATGGCTCGGGCCTGATCCACAGCCCGTATGCCAGATATATTGGGGGCCATGTCCGATAAAACAAGGGTGAGGCCGTCGAGCTCAGCCGCTAACCGATCGATCTCTTTATCGACCTCTTCGTCCCCAGCCAAACCCACCAGAACTTCTGTATGTACCCCTGCAGTAATCGGCAAAGGATCAACCGCAATCAATGCCCCCTTATTAGAGAGTTTGCCTTCGAGATAGTTCGTCCAGCCACCGGGAGCTGCACCTAACTCCAATATTCGCGCATTACCGGCCAGCAATTTGTATTTTTGATCTATTTCGACCAGTTTGAAGTGCGCACGCGAAACTTGCCCTTGCGCATGTGCCGCACGAACAAAATGGTCCTTTTGTTGGCGTCTCAACCAACGATCACTGGATTTGCTGCGCTTACCGGCCATAAGTTAAGTAGAATACCTGAATGAGCCTATCTAGCAGTCAGAAAAAAACACTTCGCCGAATCGCCCATCACCTCGACACTGTTGTCCAAGTAGGCGACAAGAACGTCACTGAAAATGTCGTGGCAGAAACCGATCGCGCTTTGCGGGATCACGAACTCATTAAGGTTCGTATCAACAGCGGTGAGCGAGGAGACCGAACAGCTTTGGGGGATGAGCTCGCAAGCGCATGTGAAGCCGACATTGTGCAACGAATCGGCAAGGTCGCCGTGCTATTCAGGGCTAACCCAAAAGCCGATCCAAAACTCTCCAATTTGCACCGACATGCGGGTGGTGCCTAAGCACTCCAGAGTGTGAGCTAGCCGTGCTCGACACCATCAATTTCATATTCTTTGTCGCCACCTGGTGTCGCGACTGAAACCGCATCGCCAACGCTCTTACCGATCAGTGCTCGCGCGATTGGTGACATCACCGAAATCTTTCCTATTTTCAAATCGGCTTCGTCTTCACCGACAATTTGGTAGCGGATCTCCTCTTGGGTATCGACATCAAGCAATGCGACAGTCACGCCAAAGATCACTTTTTCACCAGGGGGTATCTTCTTGATGTCGATGATCTGTGCATCAGCGAGTTTGCCCTCGATGTCTTGGATGCGTCCTTCATTAAAGCCCTGTTGCTCTCGTGCTGCGTGGTATTCAGCGTTCTCTTTTAGGTCGCCATGCTCGCGCGCTTCTGCAATCGCCTGGGTAATGGTCGGTCGCAACTTGCTTTTTCGATCTTGTAGTTCCGCCCTTAGCGCTTCGGCTCCTTTAACGGTCATCGGTATAGGCACGTTATATGACTCTCATGTGATCAAAAGATCGCGAGCACTTATCCACCACTATCACCTTGCAGATCGCTACTGACATTTACTTCAACCAGTGATTGCTTTGTGGAGGTCTTGCAGTCGATGGACACGGTCCCCGCGACCTTGTTTGATAGCAATGCTGATGGCTTCGCCTCCCGCTAAAGTAGTGGTGTAGCACACTTTCTTTTGCAGCGCGAGCCGCCGGATGACTGCCGAATCCGCGATAGATTGGCGACCTTCGGTCGTATTTACGATGAGCGCAATTTGCTCGTTCTTGAGCATGTCTGGAACATCAGGGCGTCCTTCGTTAACCTTGCGTATCAACTCACATTCCAAACCTGCCGCTTGGAGACCTAAGCGCGTACCTGGGGTCGCGACTAAGCTAAACCCTAGTTCGACAAAAGCTCGTGCGACCGGTACGAGTTCCGCCTTATCAGATTCCTTCACGCTCATGAAAACTCGGCCAGATGTCGGGAGCACTTCGCCTGCTCCTAGGGACGCTTTCGCGAATGCTTCACCGAACGTTTCACCGACACCCATGACCTCACCGGTAGACTTCATTTCCGGTCCTAGAATGGGATCGACACCTGGGAATTTCGCAAACGGGAAGACGGATTCCTTGACGTTAAAGTTCTTGGGTATAACTTCTTTCGTGAAACCTTGATCAGCTAGGGAAGTCCCTGCCATGCAACGCGCAGCAACCTTCGCAAGCGATGTACCAATGCACTTAGACACGAACGGCACGGTACGACTGGCTCGAGGATTAACCTCAAGAATAAAAACATCTTCTCCTTGCACAGCCATCTGAACGTTCATGAGGCCAATGACCTTGAGTTCAATCGCTACCCGTTTTACCTGGTCTCTAATTTGATCTTGGATGTTAGCCGCTAGGTTGTATGGCGGCAGTGAGCACGCGGAATCACCCGAATGCACGCCCGCTTGTTCAATGTGTTGCATGATCGCGCCAATCACGACCTGTTCGCCATCGCTCACCGCATCGACATCAACTTCCAACGCATGATCTAAGAACCGATCGAGCAGTACGGGTGAGTCGTTGGATACATCTACCGCGTTCTGCATGTATTGCGATAGTTCATCATCGGAATAAACTATTTCCATGGCACGGCCGCCCAGAACGTAGGAGGGTCGTACGACGATGGGATAGCCGATTTCCTGGGCCCGTTCGACGCCTTGCTCAGCGCTCGATGCAACTCGGTTTGAAGGCTGGCGAATCCCTAACTTTTCGACCAATTGCTGGAAACGTTCACGATCTTCAGCTCGATCTATGGCATCAGGACTGGTGCCGATGATCGGTACACCCGCAGCCTCCAAATCGTTAACGAGCTTCAACGGGGTCTGTCCCCCAAACTGCACGATGACACCAGCTGGTTGTTCAACATCAACAATCGCGAGCACATCCTCCAGCGTAACCGGTTCAAAATAGAGGCGATCAGACGTGTCGTAGTCTGTCGAGACGGTTTCCGGATTACAGTTGACCATGATCGTTTCGTAGCCGTCTTCGCGCATCGCGAGGGCGGCATGTACGCAACAATAGTCAAACTCAATGCCTTGACCGATACGATTCGGTCCACCACCGAGCACCATGATCTTCTGGCGATCACTGGGGTTTGATTCGCACTCTTCCTCATAGGTTGAATACATGTAAGCGCTAGTTGCGGGAAATTCTGCAGCACAAGTGTCTACTCGGCGATAAACGGGTCGTACACCGAGCGCTTGACGAAGACTACGAATCTGTTGCTCGTCGCTTGCCAGCAGCTGTCCAAGCCGCGCATCAGAGAATCCTTTACGCTTGAGTGCGTACCAACCCGCCTTGTCGATCGCCTCAGCTGCCTGGTTCTCGAGATTCGTCTCTGTGTGCAGAAGATCCTCGATCTCTGCTAAGAACCAAGGATCGATACTGGTTAGATCGAAAAGTTCCTCTAGGCTGAAACCCTGACGGAAGCCGTCAGCGACGTACCAAAGTCGTAACGAGCCAGGTGTGGCAAGCTCCCTCTTTAACGTCGCAAGCCAATTGGCACTTTCAGTATCGAGGACTGAATCGAAGCCAACCATCCCCGTTTCTAAACCGCGTAACGCTTTTTGTAGAGACTCTTGGAACGTCCGACCTATGGCCATGACCTCCCCAACAGATTTCATCTGCGTGGTTAGGCGCGGATCTGCCTGCGGAAACTTCTCAAAGGTGAATCGAGGTATCTTGGTAACTACATAATCGATACTTGGTTCGAACGACGCGGGCGTAACGCCGCCGGTTATATCGTTCTCAAGCTCATCCAGCGTGTAACCTACAGCGAGCTTTGCTGCGACCTTGGCAATCGGAAAACCCGTCGCTTTGGACGCAAGCGCGGACGACCGGGAGACCCTTGGGTTCATCTCGATTACGACCATCCGGCCATCTTCCGGATCGATCGCAAACTGGACATTAGAGCCACCCGTATCAACACCTATCTCACGCAACACAGCGATCGATGCATTACGTAAAAGCTGATACTCCTTATCAGTCAGGGTTTGCGCCGGTGCAACAGTAATGCTGTCTCCGGTATGCACTCCCATCGGGTCTAGATTTTCAATCGAACAAATGATGATGCAGTTGTCGCGTCGATCCCGGACCACTTCCATCTCGAATTCTTTCCAGCCGACAAGAGACTCATCAATAAGAAGTTCCGTGGTTGGCGATAGTTCGAGTCCCCGCTCACAGATCTCGACAAACTCTTCTCGATTGTAAGCAATACCACCACCACTGCCGCCCATCGTGAACGACGGGCGGATCACACATGGAAACCCTAATTGGCTCTGCACCTGCAATGCCTCTTCCATGCTGTGAGCAATGGCAGATCGAGGGGTATTAAGTCCGATGCGTTTCATGGATCGATCGAAACGTTCACGATCTTCCGCTTTGTCTATCGCATCTTGGCTGGCACCGATGAGCTCAACACCATGCTCCTCGAGGATGCCTTCACGCACTAAATCTAACGCACAGTTTAAAGCGGTCTGGCCACCCATTGTGGGTAGCAGAGCGTCTGGTTTTTCGACTTCAATAATCCGTGCAACCGTTTGCCATTCGACAGGTTCAATGTAGGTTGCATCAGCCATCGAAGGATCAGTCATTATGGTGCCAGGATTGCTGTTCACGAGAACGACCCGAAACCCTTCTTCGCGCAGGGCCTTACAAGCTTGCGCACCCGAGTAGTCAAACTCACACGCCTGGCCGATGACTATAGGCCCTGCTCCTATGATGAGGATCGACTTGAGATCTGTACGCTTTGGCATTAGCGGTTACTCCAGGTCACGCGACCTGACACGATCGCTATGGGTCACGCGACCTGACACGATCGCTATGGGTCCCGCCCCACCAACGAATATCGACTCTAGATCTATCCGCTTTGGCATTACGCTTCCTTCACCGAGTCCATATTGCGAATGAACTTATCAAATAGGTAAACGCAATCTTGCGGTCCAGGACTCGCCTCTGGGTGACCTTGGAAACCAAATGCACTGACGTCGGTTCGCTCAATCCCCTGTACTGTGCCGTCGAAAAGTGAAACGTGCGTACATCTCAGGTTATTTGGTAGCGTCTGCGCATCCACGGCAAAGCCATGATTCTGACTGGTAATGATGACCGCCTCTGAATCTTGATCTTGTACCGGGTGATTCGCGCCATGGTGACCGTGGGACATCTTCATCGTTTTCGCGCCACTCGCCAGAGCCAATAGTTGATGCCCCAAGCAAATCCCAAAAATTGGTAACCCAGTTTCTAGCAAGGCCTTGATCGCATCTATCGCATATTGACACGGCTCGGGATCACCCGGCCCATTCGAAAGGAAAATGCCGTCTGGATTCATCGCCATGACCGCACTTGCTGGTGTTTGCGCTGGCACAACCGTGAGGTCACAGCCACGATCAGCCAACAATCTCAATATGTTGCGCTTGACACCAAAATCGTAGGCGACGACTCGGTACTTAGACTCAGGGCTTTTTTGATAACCATCCTCTAGAGTCCACGTGCCTTCGCTCCACGTCCTCTGTTCTCCAGTAACGACTTTGGCGAGATCCATACCCTTGAGACCTGGAAAAGATTGCGCCTGCTCGATCGCATTTTTTTGACCAGTTACGGTCGCAGCTTCATTTCCTGCAACGATGCATCCAGCCAAGGCACCTTTCTCACGAATCAGTTTTGTTAGGCGACGAGTATCCACATCCGCGATCGCGACCACACCTCGTTCAACTAGATACTCTGGGAGAGACATCGTCTGGCGCCAGTTACTGTTTCGGCGTGGGGACTGACGAATAACTAATCCTGCAGCCCACAAACCATCAGACTCGTCATCCTCAGGGTTAACCCCAGTGTTGCCGACCTGAGGATAGGTAAGCGTTACAATCTGCTGGGCGTAGGAAGGATCGGTGAGGATCTCCTGATAACCAGTCATTGCAGTGTTAAACACTACTTCGCCAACGGTGCTACCTTCGACCCCAATTGACTGGCCGAGAAATACACTACCGTCTTCTAAGGCAATTAAAGCCGGTATCAAATAAGCGCCCTCAAGTTTTCCAACATTTGTCTAGATAGCGAGATCTTGTTTGGGGATTGCACCGTTATCTAGGCGCCGTTTTGGTACAGCGTGGACCGGGCTTGGGGCGTTTGGGCTCATCATGTAGTGTGACGAACCGCCCTCAGCTTGGGGGCGGTAGTGTACTCACATGTGCCTCAGAAATAAACGCCTCAGTAGCATTAGCACACACTTTGCAGTCTGTTTTTTGAGGTACCCAAGTAATTCGAATTACTTTAGGCCGAGGATCGTTTGCATATCGTAAAGACCGGCATCCTGGGTCGAGACATAACGGACTGCTCTGAGCGCACCTTGCGCAAAATTCATGCGGCTTTGCGCTCGATGGGTAATTTCAATCCGCTCTCCTTCGCCCGCGAACATAACAGTGTGTTCGCCAACAATATCGCCACCCCGCATCGTGGAGAATCCGATCGTCTTTCTATCGCGCGCACCAGTGATTCCTTGTCGTCCGTAGATCGCATCAGTTTCTAGATCACGATCCAACGCATCTGCCAATATTTCCCCCATGCGCACAGCGGTACCTGAAGGCGCATCAATCTTATGCCGATGATGAGCCTCAAGTACTTCAACATCGACGCTGTCGCCTAAGATTTCTGCTGCTAACTGGATGAGCTTGAAAGTCAGGTTCACGCCCACGCTCATATTTGGTGCCATGAAGAGTGGTACGGCTTTCGCGTGCGACTGTAAGGTCGAGAGCTCGGTCTCGGTAAAACCCGTCGTACCTATGACCATCGCCTTGCCAGCAGAATGACAAACCTCTGCCAACGCAAGAGTTGCTTGGGGCACTGTAAAGTCGATAACTACATCGAAGTCTGCGACCGCGTTGCTCGAATCACTCTGGACGGTGACCTGTAAGTTACCAACACCCGCAATCTCACCCGCATCGCTTCCGATACTGGGACTATCCGGGTGTTCGAAAGCGGCGCCCAAGGTTAAGTCGTCTGCGTCGTGAATGGCCTGGACCAACGTCTTGCCCATGCGCCCGGCGGCACCGGTAACGGCAACTCGTGTCATGTCTGTCTCGGCTGTTGAAATCGGGCTAAGACTTTAACCCGTCAAAGAAATCTCTTACACCATCAAACCAAGACTTTTCTTTCGGTGAATGTCGATCGCTGCCACCAAGCGAATCCTTAAATTCACGTAGAACTTCTTTTTGTTTGTCGGTGAGCTTCACAGGCGTCTCGAGGACCACTTTGCAAAGAAGGTCACCGACACCGCCACCGCGTACTTGTGTCACGCCTTTGCCTCGCAGGCGAAAGACTTTGCCGGTTTGTGTCTCTGCGGGAATCTTAAGTTTGACCCGACCATTAAGCGTCGGTACTTCGAGCTCACCGCCAAGGGCTGCGTCAACAAATGAAATCGGCACTTCGCAGTAAAGATGCCGCCCGTCCCGCTCAAAAATTGCATGGCTATTTACCTCAACTTGTACGTAGAGATCACCAGGCGGTCCGCCATTCACACCAGCTTCGCCTTCACCAGTTAGTCGAATGCGATCTCCTGTGTCTACTCCAGCAGGAACCTTAACTGACAAAGTCTTGCGTTTTTCAGTACGCCCTGCACCACCGCAAGAGCGACAAGGATCAGTAACAACTCGACCTTGCCCGCGACACCGTGGACAGGTTTGTTGCAATGAGAAAAACCCTTGTGAGACTCTGATTTGACCAGCGCCTTGGCAATCCGGGCAGGTTTGTGGGCTTGTACCTGGAGCGGCACCAGAACCATCGCATTCTTCACATCCGGCTAACACCGGGATGCGAATCTCAATCGTGTCGCCGCTGACTGCCTGCTCGAGGTCCATATTCAAGTTGTAGCGCAGGTCTGAACCGCGCCCAACACCATTGCCACCACCTCCCCTACCACCGAAAATATCACCGAACACATCACCGAAGATATCACCGACGTTGCCTTCAAAACCGAAGCCACCGCCGCCCTGACTCGCATCAACACCGGCGTGACCAAATTGATCATAGGCCTGGCGTTTTTCTCCATCGGTGAGGACTTCATAGGCCTCAGACGCTTCCTTGAATTTCTCTTCAGCATCCGGGTCGTCTGAGTTGCGATCCGGATGGTATTTCATCGCCAAACGTCGATATGCCTTTTTAAGGTCGCCCTCATCAGCATCTCGACCTAAGCCCAGCACCTCGTAGTAGTCGCGTTTGGACATTTAAATACCCATTTTCCTTATCGCAAAAAGCCAGAGTCGCTAGACTCTGGCTCTCGAACATTTAGTAAAGCCCGTCGGCGTTTACTTGTTTTCGTCATCCTTAACTTCTTCGAATTCCGCATCGACTGCATCGCCATCAACGGGCTCTGCGCCATCGGGACCACCACCCATCTCTGCGCCCATGTCCGGTCCTCCGGCAGCAGCGGCTTCCGCTTCATACATTTTCTGCGCAAGCCCTGCTGAAGCTTGAGACAAGACCTGCATCTTGGCTTCGATGTCATCCTTGTCTTCGCCTTTAAGCGCCTCTTCAAGGTCTGAAGCTGCAGCTTCAATTGCAGTTTTCTCTTCGTCAGTAGCTGTATCACCAGCATCTACAACCGCTTTGCGCGCGCCATGGACGAGTCCATCAGCCTGGTTGCGAAGCGTAACCATCTCTTCGAATTTCTTATCTTCCTCAGAGTGCGCTTCAGCATCGCGAACCATTTGTTCAATTTCTTCGTCGCTTAAGCCTGAAGAAGCCTTAATGACAATCGATTGCTCCTTACCTGTCGCTTTGTCCTTCGCGGAAACATTTAGAATGCCGTTCGCATCCAAATCAAAGGCTACTTCTATCTGCGGCATACCGCGTGGCGCTGGTGGTATGTCTGCCAAATCAAAGCGTCCGAGCGACTTGTTTTGACCGGCTTGTTTACGCTCACCCTGCAACACGTGAATAGTCACAGCAGTTTGATTGTCATCCGCCGTCGAGAAGGTTTGTGTCTTCTTAGTTGGAATTGTCGTGTTCTTTTCGATCAAAGCACTCATCACCTGACCTAAAGTTTCTATCCCTAGGGAGAGGGGTGTCACATCTAATAGAAGTACGTCGGTGACATCGCCAGAAAGTACGGCCGCCTGTATCGCTGCACCCATAGCGACAGCTTCATCAGGATTCACATCCCGGCGCGCTTCCTTACCAAAGAAGCCTTTTACCTTGTCTTGCACAAGTGGCATACGTGTTTGACCACCGACAAGAATCACGTCGTCGACATCATTCACGGTCAAGCTTGCATCGTCTAAAGCAGTCTGAATCGGCGCAATAGTTCGTGCCACCAAATCCTCAACGAGAGACTCGAGTTTTGCCCGAGTAAGCTTCAGGACAAGGTGTTTTGGACCTGTTTGATCAGCCGTGATGTACGGCAAATTTATTTCGGTCTGTTGGCTGTTAGACAACTCGATCTTGGCTTTTTCTGCCGCTTCTTTAAGTCTCTGCAGAGCGAGAGGATCGTTGTGCAAATCGACACTGTTTTCTTTCTTAAACTCGTCCGCTAAGTAGTCAATGATTTTGAGATCAAAGTCTTCCCCACCTAAGAAAGTGTCACCATTCGTAGACAAAACCTCGAACTGGTGCTCACCATCGACTTCTGCGATTTCGATTATCGAAACGTCAAATGTTCCGCCGCCAAGATCGTAGACCGCGACTTTAGTGTCACCACGCTGCTTGTCTAAACCATAAGCTAGTGCTGCTGCGGTAGGTTCGTTGATGATCCGCTTAACTTCGAGCCCAGCAATTTTGCCTGCGTCCTTGGTCGCTTGTCTTTGCGAATCGTTAAAGTAGGCCGGGACCGTGATAACCGCTTCACTCACCTCTTCGCCCAAAAACTCTTCCGCTGTCTTCTTCATTTTCTTGAGAATTTCAGCAGAAACCTGAGGCGGTGCTAGCTTTTCACCTTTGACCTCGATCCAGGCATCACCGTTCGTGGCCTCAGCGATCGAATAAGGCACCATCTTGATGTCTTTTTGGACAACATCATCTTTGAACTTACGGCCAATCAGACGCTTAACAGCGAAAACGGTGTTGGTTGGATTCGTTACAGCTTGGCGCTTGGCATTCTGACCAACCAGAATTTCACCATCTTCTGTGTAGGCAATGATCGACGGGGTGGTGCGATCGCCTTCGGAGTTCTCGACAACCCGTGGATCACCACCATCCAATACGGCAACACACGAATTCGTCGTGCCGAGGTCTATACCAATGATCTTACCCATGAAATTTCTCCGTTTGCCTGATTTGCAGGCTTTTGTTCTACAACACCCTTTATTTGGCCAAACTGCCTACTTTCAAGGTGTTCAAAGGTGTTTTCTTTCTGTTTTAGGCGAAAAAGAACTGCAAAACGCGTTAATCGCCCTTCACAACAATGACTTTTGCAGCTCTCACCAATCGGCCATTCAATACATAGCCTTTGGCCATCACATCCATAATCGAGTTTGGCTCAGCATCTGGGTTCGGTACCATCGTCATCGCTTCGTGCAATTGCGGGTCGAACGGCTCGCCGAGTGGATCTATTTGGTCGACGCCCGATTTGCCCAAGGTGTCGACGAACAACTTCAAAGACAGAGCGACACCCTCAGATATCGACTCTGCGCCGTCGATGGAGTTTGCTGTTTCGACTGCTTTTTCCAAACTATCAATAACCGGGAATAGGTCATTGATCAGCTTTTCCGTAGCGAATTTGTGCGCATTTTCAACGTCGCGAGTCGCTCGACGTTTCACATTTTCGACTTCCGCCAAGCTGCGTAACACCTGATCTTTTAGCTGCGCGAGTTCTGCTGCCAATGTCTCTGCGTCAGCCTCAGCTTCTTCGCCATCGAGCTCTGCTTGCGACTCTTGATTGTCCACGGGATCTTCAGCTTTCTGTTCCGTTCCTTCTTGTTCCGCTCCTTCTTGCTCCGCTGCTTCTTGTTTCGCAGGAGGGCCTTCGTCCACGGACGCCTGTTTTTCCGGGTCTAATTCGGAATCGCGCCCAGGATTTTGCTCTTGTGTCATCTGTTAACCCACACACATAAAGTCCGGCGACTATATGAGGTTCAAAGGAACAAATTACAAGGGGAAATTCGAAAAAAGATTTTAGCCGTTGCGCATCGCAGCACTCAACAGCCGCGCGGTGACGTCCACGACCGGGATCACATCCTTATAATCCATCCGTGTCGGTCCAATTACACCAAGGACACCGGCGATCTCACCACCCACTTCATAAGATGCGGTAACCAGGGACATATCTCCGAGTGGACCATACCCGGATTCCTCGCCGATGAAGAGCTGCACACCCGAGCTCTCTAGACAACGATCCAGTAAATGCAGCACTCTGCCTTTCCGTGAAACAGCATCAAACAGCACTTTGACCGTGTGTGTGTCATCACTGAAATCAAGCAAACGGCTCTCACCACGAACGACAAGCTCCTGCCCGTTTTCCTCATCCTCCGAATCACCAAAGACAGCACTCGCTACATCAAGGGCGGACTGCATGAGCCCGTCCATCTCGTCTTTATCAGCCTGCATACTGGCAATGATCGAACGCCGAATTTCAAGCAGTGTGTGGCCGCCAAATTGTCGATTGATGAAATTGGAAGCTTGGGTGAGATCGATGTCAGAAAATTCTTTATCTGTGTGGATGACTCGATTTTGAACTTCACGATCGTTCAACACCAAAATCACTAGAATACGTTCGGCATCCAGACGCACAAACTCTATGTGACGAAGGCTGATTTGGTTTCTCAATGGGGTAGTAATCAAACACGTCATTTGGGTGATCTGGGACATGATGTCTGATGCGCTCGTGACAAGATCTGTCGGTGACAGGTCCGGATTGAGCTCCGCCTCTAATTCACGTACCCGCTCAGCGCCCCAAGGCTCATAACTCAACAATGAATCGACGAAAAATCGATAGCCTTGGTTGGTTGGGACTTTACCCGCAGATGTATGAGGGGACTTTACCAAGCCGACGGATTCTAAATCCCCCATTATGCTGCGTACGGTGGCGCTAGAAACACCCACCTGTGGCAGCGTTGCCAAAGCTTTGGAAGCAACAGGATTGCCGTCGGCGATATATTGTTCGACCAACAACTTAAACAGTTGTTGGGCGCGATCACCAACTTGGCTTTGCAAGTGCTTATTTATCGACTCGTTCGTCATTACCTGAGAATATAGCGCAAATTTCGGCGGCTCGTTGTGGTTAATGTATTTCGGCGATTCGCACATCTAGGATTAATATCCGATCTGGCCAAAGATCCACCAAAGTGCACAACTAGCTGTCCATGCTTAAACAACTCACGCTCAAGAATTTCGTCTTAGTCGAGGCTCTCGACATCGACTTCAATGTTGGTTTTACGACCATCACGGGCGAGTCAGGTGCGGGTAAATCGATTTTACTTAGCGCCCTTGGCCTACTGTTGGGCGAACGGGCGAACACTGAAGCGATCCGACCCGGTGCCGCCAAAGCTGATGTTTCAGCGGAGTTCGATCTCTCCAAGCTCCCGGCTCTTCAAACCCAACTGGCAAGCGACGAACTCGAAGGCGATGAACCTACGCAGTGCCTCGTTCGGCGTGTTGTCTCAAACCAGGGTCGATCCCGAGCCTTCGTTAACGGGGTACCAGTGACGACCCAGTACCTGCGCCACATGGGACAGCAGCTGGTCGAGGTACATGGCCAGAATGAGCATCAAAGCCTGAGCAATAGGACCAACCAGCTGAGCATGCTCGACGACTTTGCAGGACTGGCCAACAAAGTAGACAAAGTCCGAAAGGGTTGGGTGCAATGGCAAAATGCACTGCAAAAAATCGCTGAGCTCGAGGCAGCCCTAAACTCAGCTGCAAATCGCAAAGACCTCTTAACTTATCAGCTCGACGAATTGCAGACGCTGGCATTGGCAGCCGGTGAGTTCGAGCGCGTCGATAAAGAGCACAAGCGGCTCGCGAATGCACAAACAACGCTCGAGTCTTTGTTTAGTGCAAGCCAGGCTTTGGAGGATGTTGACCCTCTAAGGCAGGCAAGTTCAGCGCTTGAAACGATCCAAGACGACCATGATGCACTTGTGTCCGCCAGGGCTAACCTCACGGATGCACTAAGTCTCATCGATGATGCGGTACACGACCTACGTCAATATCAAGAATTGGTAGTCATCGATCCAGAAGCGTTACGCGCGATGGAAGATCGTTTAAACGCCGTCTTGGATCTAGCCAGAAAGCACAGGGTAGAAGCCTACGCTCTCCATCACCAGACGGATCTCCTACAAGAGGAGTTAGACGGGCTTGAAGCCGACGATTCAACGCTCTTGAGCCTAACTGCTGAACTAGACGAGTTGGAAGCAACGTATCGCAAAGCCGCCAAAACCCTATCGAATGCCCGCCGCAAAGCAGCGCCTAAGTTCGCCGCGATGGTCGGACACTACATGCAACTCCTCGGTATCGGTGACGGCGCATTCGCAATCGAATTTGAAGATGTCGAATGGGAACTCGGGACAGAACGCGTAACCTACATGGTGACGACGAACCCAAACTTCCCCGCAGGCAGCCTCACACAAATCGCATCAGGTGGTGAGCAAACACGAATCGCGTTAGCTATCCAGATTGTCGCTGCGGAACACAGCGCACTGCCGTGCCTAATATTGGACGAAGCCGACGTCGGTGTTGGTGGCACCACAGCGGATACGGTCGGGCGAATCTTAAGAAACTTAGGGACGCACACTCAAGTCATCTGCATAACGCATGCCCCTCAAGTCGCAGCCCTCGGCAACAATCACTTCCGAGTCACTAAACAAGACGAACATACGGACATCGAGAATCTGGATGATGCCCACCGAATAGACGAGTTAGCTCGAATGTTGGCGGGTTCAGGGATCACCGATCAAACTAGAGACTACGCCGCCTCTCTCTTGAAAGCTTCTACCGAAGAGCCCCACTAATGAACGCTTTCAAAGATGGCAATCGAGCGCGCATTCGCTAATATGCCGCGTCAGCTTAAAGCCATCAAAAGGACGAAGACTTGATCGGTTATCGACTTGCCAAATTTTGCCTCATTCTCGGTGTGAGCAGCATCGGTCTCAGCGCCTGCAGTTTTTCTTTACCGACATTCAAAATGCCGAGAGTGCACAAGATCAGTGTGCAGCAGGGTAACCTCATCACACAGGAAATGGTTGACCAACTGAAGCCGGGTATGACCCGCGGACAGGTGGCCTACATTATGGGAGAACCTATTTTCCGTAATACCTTCAACGAACAACGCTGGGACTACGTTTATACGATTAGCGTTCCGGGATATTTCGAGACGGACATGAAGATGAGTCTGTTTTTTGAAGATGACTCACTAGCCTATTTCACAGGGGATCTTGCACCCACTGATCCTACAGACGTAGATGAAGTCCCCGAAGATGTAGAAGAAGAAGAAGAGGAAGAGCCCACCACCTAAGATCTTGGTGTACTAATCTGCTGTTCGAGTGCTCGCCTACGCCGCGCTTCCTTGGCATCAATCTCCAGCGGTCGATAGATTTCGACTCGATCTCCATCACTGAGAACTACTGACCGGTCTTGTACCGTGCCATAAACGCCTACAGTGTGGGTTGATAAATCGAGCTCAGGCAAATGGCTTTGCGCCGCCGCAAGCGCATTCTCAATTGTGTCACCAGCGGCTAGCTCGAGCATCACGACCTTTTGCTCGGCTGGTGTGGCGTAAACAACACTCACACCGATTGTAGTTTGATCCTCACGCATCAATGAGTCTCGTCGGATGCGGCTTCCTCAATACGGTGAGAAAACGCATCGACCATCTTGTTAGTGAGGGGGCGGACCAGGCCGCCAAGCATCAAATCTAGACCACCCGCCAGTTCATAATCGATTTCAATCTCTACTCTACAGCCGAGGTCACCGATGGCTTTGAACGACCACGCGCCAACTAGTCTTTTAAATGGCCCTTCTTTCAGGACCATCTTTATCGATTTACTCTCATTCGTATTCGTTGTCACAAACGCATGAGTCATTCCGGACCCCTGCACCGTGACCTTGGCTTCTACTACGTCTTCTTCGCACTTTCGAATTTCAACTGTGTGACAACCTGGCAAGAACTCGGGATAACGTTCAACATCTGCAACAACTTTGTACGCAACTTCCAGTGGTGCTTCGAGTAGCGCCGATTTTTTGACCTTTGTCACCCCGCGTTCGTAAACAATGGCATGACTGTATAAACAAAAATCACAAGCACGCACACGGGCGCGACAAGCCCGCCTAGGAGTTTCCAAAGCACACCGAGAAATCCACCCCTAATACCCAGTTGCTCACCAACTGTGGTCTGCGGCAATACCCAAACCGAAAAAACAGCGATTAACATTCCGCCCAACGGCAGCATGATGTTCTGTGAAACATAGTCCACAAAATCAAACACTGTCATTTGCCCTATGATGTATCCCGTGGACCAAATGTTGAAGGAAAAGACAGTCCCCAAGCCAAGAATCCAACACATCACACCGAGACTAATCGCAACCCTTTTGCGTTTCGCGTTGTACTCTTCAACGAGATAGGAGAGTGCTGGCTCGGTCAGGGATATCGCGGATGTGAACGCCGCGAAACTCACTAAGACAAAAAATATCGTGCCAAATATCTCGCCCATGGGGAGCTGACCAAACGCCAGCGGGATTGTGACAAACATCAATCCTGGACCCTGTCCCGCCTCGAGCCCATTGGCGAAAACAATCGGAAAGATAACCATTCCGGCAGCCACCGCCACAAACGTGTCCAACAAAGCGATTATCATCACGGTCTTACCGATGCTGACGTTCTCCGGCACATAGGACCCGTACGCCATCATCGCGCCCATGCCCAGACTCAGGGTAAAAAATGCCTGGCCCATGGCGACAAGCCACGTTTCTCCTGACACCGCTTCAAAGCGTGTGTCGAACATGAATTCCAACCCCTGCGCAAAACCAGCAGATGTGAATGAATAGCCTAGAAGAACCAGCAGCAGAATGAACAACAGAGGCATGAACCAACGAATAGCAAATTCAAGTCCTTGGCTCACGCCGCGACCAACGATCCAAATCGTCAACACCATAAACAGCGTATGCCAGAAAATGAGCTGTAGGGGACTTGCCAAGAATTCGTTGTAGGTTAGTGCGGCGCCGTCGGCACTGATCTCAGTAAAAGTGCCTTGTGCAGTCAGCAAAATGTAGTTCAACGCCCAGCCCGCAATTACTGCGTAATACGAGAGGATCATAAAACCCGCGACAACACCCATCCATCCGATAAAGACCCATTTGCGGCTCGCTCCGGCCAAATCGGTGAGCTTACGCATCGCATGTATTGGACTCGATCGTGCTGTACGGCCCAACATGACCTCAGAGATCATGATCGGGATCCCAACGAGACCGACACAAACCAAATAGATTAGGACAAACGCACCACCACCGTTTTCACCAGCGATGTAGGGGAATTTCCAAATATTGCCGAGGCCGACAGCTGAGCCCGCTGCGGCGAGTACAAATACCCAGCGGTTTGACCACATACCGCGACCAGAATCTGAACCCAGTGCCATGGCGAATCCATCAGTGGAATTGGGCCAGCATTCTACCGAAGAGATCGCTCGCTACGCTACGAGTTTGCGGTGTTATACTTCGCTCCCCGCTCTGAATCACTAACCCCAAATAGCCCCAGATAAGCGATGAGCAGTAAAGCCAACGGCAGGAAAAAATCACAAGCGAACGCAGGCACGATTGCGCAAAACAAACGTGCTCGCCACGACTATCTGCTCGAACAAAAATTTGAAGCGGGAATTGCTTTACAGGGTTGGGAAGTAAAAGCTATTCGAGACGGGCGCGTACAATTGACAGAAAGCTTCGTCAATCTCCATCAGGGTGAAGCCTATCTCGCGAGCGCAAACATAACCCCTCTACTCGCGGCCAGCAGCCACGTTGTACCAGAACCGCAACGCCTAAGAAAATTACTTCTCCATGCGCGAGAACTTGCGCAGATTTTTGTCGCTACCCAACAACGCGGCTATACCTGTATCCCAACCGCAATGTATTGGAAAGGCAACCACATCAAAGTCGAGGTCGCACTAGGCAAAGGCAAGAAACAACACGACAAGCGTGCCTCTACCAAAGATAAGGATTGGCAGAGAGACAAAGAACGTTTGATGAAAGCAACACACCGCTAGATCGGGTATTACCCTGTCCTACTAGCCCTTGTTGCTGGCATGCGTCCGCCGCCAAGCGACCATTTCTATCGCTGCCGCAGCCGCTTCGATGCCTTTATTGAATTCATCATCAGCTGCGCGTTCTGCAGCCTCTTTGATATCGAATACCGGAAGTACCTCGACAACTACTGGCCGACGAAAGTCTTCCATCACTTTGCCGAGCCCACGCATGCATTCGTAACTGATCATTTCAAAGTGCAGCGTGGCGCCTTTGACAATGACACCAAAACAGATGATTGCATCTATCTGCCCGTCATGGTCTTCACTCAATAGATCTCGAGCCGCCAGCGGCAGCTCGAGCGAACCAGGTAGAGTGTGTTGGTCGATATGTTTGTAACCATATTGGCTGAGCACGGTGGCACAAGCCTCGGCCATGTTTTCAACATACTCTGGGTACCACTTAGACTTAAGGATCGCGATTCGGCCGGGTTGCTCAATCGGGGGGAGGTCGGAAAGATCGACCTTGGTTTTCATCTACTGCCTACCCGGTCTCTTTGAGGGAGGAGTTTTCTGTGAGATGCCAGTCACCGGTCTCAGGATTACACTCAAGCGCCGCTTCTCGCTCTAGACGATAAACTCAGCTCGCACCTCCCACGTTCCCATGGGCATCCCCCGGGCTCGCAACACGCTATTCACATCACCTGGCCGAATTGACGATTTGCCCTCGGCAAACAGTTCCTGGATGACGTCGTAAACTGTGCGCGTTCTTCTCTTCTCGAAGCTCAATCTGTTCTCCGCCCATGCCTATTAGCACCGGTCCGCAAAAACCCATGCAAACGATTCTAAAATGATTGTTTGACTAGTCTTGTCCCAAGCATCCATCGCACGACTCACTCGAGGCGCGCGTATTTTACCAGAAAGTTATTACTCTCGCCAGGGTTGGCTGCGTTGATAATACTCCAATCGTTCTTGCAATTCGCCCCGCAAATCAGCTTCGTCATCGGTTATCGCCTTGAGCGCCTGCTCTTGCACCGCGATCGCTTCTGCAAAGTTGCCCACTTCAGCATACGCTGCGGCCAAAGTATCTAAGTACGCGGCATTCTGAGCACTATCGACTGCCTTTTTAGCTTGATCTAAGGCCAATATCCCGTTGCGATCACCTTCAAACTTAGACGTCGCTAGAAGCCAGGCGTAGTCATTCAGCGCCTGAGCAATACCGCTGCTGGCCGCCTCCCGACCCCAATAGATCGCTTGTCGCCGCGCTATCGCAGAACCTTCTTTGAGGTAGATACCCACCATTCGAAGCTGCGCATCGACATTGCCAAGACGCGCACTCCGCTCATACCAGGTTTTTGCCACGCCAGCGGACTGTTCTACACCAATGCCGTGCTCATAGAGGTGTCCAAGGCCGAGAAACGCAGCGACATCTCCACCGGCGGCCGCCTCGCTGTAATGATCGAATGCGGCACCAGGATTTTCTTCGACTCCGGCACCGGTTAAATAAGCATACGCAAGGCTGGTATGCGCCTCAATGACACCCGCCTCAGCTGCTTTACGAAAAGCAGCTAGTGCTTGTTCTGTATCAGGCTCGCCAACCTCGCCGTTGGCCCACATGTAACCAATCGACAGCAACGCTTTGCTTTCTCCGGCGTCATAAGCCTTTTCGTACCACTCGATCGCGAGTTCTGGGTCAGGTAATGAAACATGCTCTTTGCGATAACTCGCAGCCAAACTCATCATCGCAAAACCATGGCCCTCGTCAGCCGCCATTCCTAGTATCTCGCGAGCTTTGAGAAGGTTTTTCTCAACACCCTCGCCAAGTAAGTAGGCATAACCAATATGAAAATGTCCCGGTGGGTAATCAAGATCGGCTGCCTGCTGGAAGAGCGCGACCGCTAAATCAGCATCTTTCTCGATGCCTTTCCCCGCCATGTGCAAGCGCCCTAATTCAACTAGAGCAGCTGGGTTTACTGGGTTAAATTCCAACGCACGATTGAAGTCTTTCCGTGCTGAAACGGGCATGTTTTCCGCCAAGAATGAGAAGCCACGGAGATAATAGGCGCGCGACCGCTCGCCACTAGAGATATAGGGCGAGATTAGGCTAGGTTCGAGATAGGAGCGGGCAAATGAGTATTGCCTTGCCTCCATCAGCTCAACAGCTTTCTCAATATCCCCACGTGGATCTAGGCCGTAGGCTGAAGACCAAGCAACCAAGGCAACAAATATGACTAATACATGTCTCAACATGGCGTCAGTTTACCGCAGAGCTACGATTCAGGCATGTGAATCAATTCTTATGGAGACAGTCTAAGGGGCGTATACTGTATCCATAGTGAAAATCACGGAGACACTGACGCAGCCCAACCGGCTGTTATGTTTAAAGTGAAACTGGGGGTGACTTGGTTTCGACGCGAGTATCAAAACTTGCGGTGCATGTCGAGAGGGTAGTGACTCTCGTAAAACAATCGCTGTAACTTTTTAGTTGCCAACGACGAAAACTACGCACTAGCGGCCTAAAAAACCCGCTTACGTCGATGATTCGTTTCCTGCTAGGAGAAATCGACGGCAAAGCAGCAGGATCGCGCGGATGCCTCGCCCGGGGCTGAAGCGTCAAAACCAATCGGGCTCGCTGAACACACCCTGACCGTCGGGTCGTAGGACGCTAAATCAATAGACGGACCCTAAGCATGTAGAGCCAATAGCAGCGAACTAGCGGACGCGGGTTCAATTCCCGCCACCTCCACCAATTAGATGCCGTGGATATAACACGGCCATCCTTGAAACCCCAGCCTGCCTGGGGTTTTTTGTGTCTTCGGGAAGAGTTACCTTATGCGCCGCGATCGGAGTTACTTTAACAACAATTTAATGATGGAAGGACAAGGGTGAGAAATCTCGTTTTGGTTGGATCTTTGCTATGTCTCTTGGCGGGATGTGAAGTTGAGATCTACAAGGGCGAATTGATTGAGCGTGATGGCCGGTACTATAAACCTACCGAGACCGAACCATTCGCGGGCGAACATCAACACATGGATACCGATCGCAATCTCGAGGTGCGCAGGCGGTGGCACAAAAACGGTCAGCTGCGCTTTGAGGCTACCTACCAGGATGGCAAACAAGTAGGCATGCGACGATCTTGGCACGACAACGGTCAACTAAGGGTCGAAACGCCGTACCGAGACGGCGTCCAAGAAGGGATGGAGAAGTGGTGGCTCAAAAGCGGCGAGCAAGGGCACGAGATTTGCTACATCTATGGTGAAGAAGAAGATTTGGAACACTGCCAATGAAGATCACCCTCAACTCATTTTCTTCGGTCTTCGTCGACTAGCGAAAAATACGCGGACGCCTCGTTCCGATCACTCCATATTTCCCGTTCGAATTCTTGTTTTTTTAGCCTAACCTGTACCGTCGCCGACGCCACAGAATAGCCTCTGTGAACTATTTCTAACTAGAGCTTGTGATAAGGTTGTCCAACGTAGTTCCACAGAGGCATCAAATGCAAATTCTAAAGATCATTGCGCAGATCGTCGGTCTGCTAGCTTTGCTGTTTGGCATCACACTTTTAACGCTAAGAATTGATAACCAGGACGCTGATGGTCCATCCATTTTGTTCCCTGGTGGCAAGCTAGTGTCAGGCGATATGCACACCGGACCTGATCCCGACTGGTCCTTTACTGACGATGCTTTCACCATCGAGCTTCAACTCGATGATCCCTTGAGCTCGCGCACCATTTTCATCATGGAAAGCGACGGCAAAATCTATGTTCCGTCCGGGTACATGCGTTCTTTCTTGGGGCGGCTTTGGAAGGACTGGGCATTCCAAGCGTACGAAGGCGATGGCTTAGGCGTCTTGCGCGTGAACGGCGTGCGCTATGAGCGCCAACTTGTTCGAGTAATGGGCGATGATCCAGCACTCGATGGCGTAGCTCGCAAACTCGCCAAAAAATATGGCGGCAGTGATGCGCCAGAGGCAATCGCTGGGACCAAACAATCTGTTGTGGACGGCGACACCTGGATATTCGAACTCGCACCGAGAGGGGCTTAGCAATGAACTTGAAGACATATCTCGCAGTCTGTGCAATCGCGTCGGTTATCTGGGTAATCGCTTTGCTTGCCGTGCCAGGACTATCTGACACGGTCGAGCAATATCTGCTGTTCTTCCTATCGACGAACGCGCGCTAAGCCATGGCTGAAGCGTCCTGGGAAGAGTATTGCGCCACAGGAAGAGCCCGTGCGATCGCCCTCGGTAACCGCGGCCCAATGAAATTTGATGCAAGCGGGCGCCTCCATAGGGACATTATCGACGCCTACAACGCTAATGGATTCTACGTGTTCACTGGTGTGCTCGATCAACAGGAAATCGACGAGCTTACAAGAGAGTTTGATGAACTCTTGGATAATGCCCCAGTCGCTCGAGGCGCGACCATTGACAAACATGGACGTGATGTTGAGTTCCCAGGTTATTACTCCTTAGCGCTGGATGAAGTCTTCCGCAATCACCAAGTCGATGGAGAGAGCGAAAACGAAGCAGTTGTGGGCTTAGTCTCACATCCCTTAATGATGATGGATTCAGCGCTACGCGTTTACGCACACCCGCAAATCATGAAAATGGTCGCAAGTATCAATGGCGATGACTTCGTCCCATTCCACGAGAGTATTTTCCACAAAGGCGCTGGCGAAGGTCCTCCGACACCCTGGCACCAAGACGGCCGCACACACTGGGATGAAACGGGTCGTGCCCTGGAAGGTTCTGACGGATCCGGCAAAACACATGGTTTCAATCTTAGTGTTTCGTGGTCCGAATGTACGCCTGAAAACTGTTTATGGGTTGTACCGGGCAGTCATAAGAAGTGGTTACTCGCTAATGATGGTACGTTTCCAAAATCTAATCAGCGCCTTGATGACGCTGTGCCGATGACGCTTAATCCCGGTGATTGCGGTATGGTTAGTCGTAGCTCCCTACACGGTTCATACCCCAACAAATCTGATACACGGCGCATCACTATGGTGCTGGGATTTCACAAACGCGATTCGGCAATCGGCGCCGAAACAACCAATGTCCATGCTTTTAGACTGCCTGGAAAACAACGCCAAGTTAAATACGATACCGAGTGGGTTGAGACGCGAGCGCGCATGATCGCCTTGGCAATAGATGCACGCCGTCAGTATTACCCTGATGAGGAACCTTACGAATACTCGGGCACTTATCTAGGTGATGGAAACTGGAATGCTCAGTCTCGCGCCGAGATCAGCCAAGAGGGCGACGAGTACTGGCAGCGAGACATCACCCTCTAAGATCTGTTGAGCTTTTTGTTAACGCAGATTTAGCCAGCGCTTACTTGCTCGTCTGAACTCGGGTTGGAAAAGTCCAAGGCATCATCATCGAACCCTAGCTCTGGAATAATGTCTTTTTCTTGATAATAGTCTTGGCTATTCACCCACGGACCGTCATCACTTTGGCGCGGAAGTCGATGGACACCACGCCGTAGATAACCCGGCGCAAAGTCATCAGGATCGATGAAACCTTTGCCATTCATACCAGAATCTTGCGGGCGCAGAGTAGGTGTGCATTGCCGCACACCTACGCGTCCATGTGATTGAGTAGTCGGCAGACATAATGCGCGATCATATCTGACCGCATCGTCCAAGAGGTTCGAATGTAACCCCAGCTCCACGCCATATTTGGTAGACCAGAGACGAGCATCCCGTGATAAGTGAACGTGTCGTTAATCTCAATTGTCTTACCGTCAACCGAAAACTTCACTCCGCCCATGCCACACACTTCAATGCCAGTCGCTGCCACGATGATGTCAGCGGGTAGAAGCTCACCTGACTTTAGTTTGATGCCATCCTCTACGAAGCAATCGATTTCGTCTGTCACAATTGATGCTTTACCGCTGGCTATGGCTTTGAACATGTCGCCATCTGGCAGTAAGCAAAGCCTTTCCTTCCACGGGCCATAGCTGGGAGTGAGGTGCTTTTCGACATCAAAGTCGTCAGGCAGCTCAGCTTTCGCCAGGTCAATCAGTTCCTGCTTCATCAACTCTGGTTCTTGGAACGACCGTGCCGCAATATCCTCACCAAAATTCAAGGCCAGATCGCGTTTAACCTTATAGATGGTGTCTTCCGAAACCTTCAGTTCTCTGAGATCGAGGATCACTTGCTCTTCGTTAGTGTTGTCCATCGCGTAGTAGTAACTTGGCGAACGCTGCAACTGAGTAACGTGGCCTATCTTGTCAGTAACAGCAGGGACGATGGTGGCCGCTGTAGCCCCAGAGCCGATAACGACCATATTTTGGTCGCTATAGTCATAATCTTCTGGCCACTTTTGTGGGTGGATGATGGGACCTGAGAACTCTTTTTCGCCCGGAAATTCTGGTTGGTACCCTGCTTCGTAGTTGTAGTAGCCCTGGCACATGAAGAGAAAGTTGCCGCTCACCGCCGTGCTTTCGCCCCCCGATTTGGCATTCACCGTCCACAGCGCATCATCACTCGACCAAGAAGCTGTCTCGACCCAATGATTGAATCGAATGTGCGCTTCCACGTCATTTTCATCTGCAACTTCGTGGAGGTAACGCATTATTTCTGTTGCGGTCGCAATGGGATTGCCATACCAAGGCTTGAAGTCGTAACCGAACGTATAGAGATCACTATCTGATCGGATTCCGGGGTACTTAAAAAGAGACCAAGTGCCGCCAATTGTCTCTCGGCCTTCTAAGATGACATAACTTTTGTCGGGGCATTCACGTTGAAGATGACAAGCAGCACCTAGCCCGGAGATACCTGCACCGATAATAATCACATCGTAATGCGCTTCTTGCTCTTTAGCTTCAAGCATGGGCTTTCCTTTGAAGAAAACCATCATTGTAACAACTAATTAGAATCTCAGCCCGCCTGACTATGTCGTCAATCCAGGTCGACCAACACTGCTATTTCTTAGCAATTATCCAAATCGCATGCACGATGCCAGGGATGTAACCCATGAGCGTCAGTACGATGTTGATCCAGAAGTGCAGGCCGATTCCCACCTGCAAAAAGACGCCGAGCGGCGGCAAAATGATCGAAAGAATGACGCGAATGATGTCCATGATGACCTCCCAGTTGTTCTAGCGCACGAGCCTATCTTAACAACGGCACTTTTACCGCCTGTAAACCTTTCGTAAAACTACTGGATACCCGCATTCGCACGTTCATGTTCGTTCCACTCATCGACGTTCGTGCCAAACTCCAACATCACGTGCTTCTGATAGGTCGGTCTCGAAGTCAAACGCTCATACCATGCTGCAAGGTTTGGTAGATCAGGACGCTCAATATCCAAGTTCATGTAGCGATACATGATCGCGCCATTAACAATATCAGCGCCCGTGATCTGATCCCCGCAAATAAACGTTTTGCCAGCCAGCTGCGCATCGAGTTGACCGAATATCCGCCCGCAGTCGGCAGACATCTGCTCTTGCTTCTCCGTTGGGATTGGTAAGCCCCGAATTTTTGCCTGGAACAAGGGGAAAAAAGCAGAAGAGATATCGCTACGATGCCATTCCATCCACATATCCGAACTGGCAAGTGTTGCTGCGTCTTCTGGCCACATCGAACCAACACCATACGTACGAGCAAGATAGCGAACACACGCCGCGGACTCCCAAACGGTCACATCGCCATCACGAATCGTGGGCACCACAGCATTGGGATTGGGATAGTCATCGGGATATCCAAACGAGCCACCGATATCATGCCGCGTATAGTCGATGCCTAGTTCACCCAGCGCCCACATGACTTTTTGAACGTTGGCCGAATTGCGCCTTCCCAAAACCTCGATCATCAAGCTATCCCCCGTTAGTAAGGGAACCACTATAAGATAAGCGGCTTCGCAGAACCAAGCCTGCCACCCATTAGAGCCTACATCGGTTCTAACACCACTTCGTTAGAAAGACCGCTCTCATCTCCTTCCATATCTACAGCGGTCATCGCGACATAGATTGGACCACTTACTGCAGTAATGGTTGTGCCAGACAATGCACCATCTACTTCGACGACATCGTCATACGCTCCAGGACTCGAGCCACTGTGAACCCGATAAAGTGCAATCCCACTGACGGGTGAGCCGTCGACGTTTTCCGTCGGCGGTGACCAGCTGACGGCCACGCTCCCTAGCGCCACAACACCTGTTAGTGCAACTGCTTCGCCACCTGCACCCACACAGTTGAGCGAAAACGTCGAACTTTCTTGAATGGGGCCTATGGTTTCTACCCCGCCACTCGCTTTTTCGCCAGACCAATCGCCGCCAGCTTGACAGTAATCGGCGTAGGAGCTTGTCCAACTGAGATTCACATAGCCACCAGTTAAGACCTCGCGCGCATCAGAGCTCAACACTACGACAGGCGCAAGCTCGGGTTCGGGTTCGGGTTCGGGTTCGGGTTCGGGTTCGGGTTCGGGTTCGGGTTCGGGTTCGGGTTCGGGTTCGGGTTCGGGTTCGGGTTCGGCGCGAATAATGCTAAGACCGATCGTCTGAGTCACCTGCGCACCACGTTTATTCTTACAGGTCAGTACAAATTGGCTGTCCCTGTGTATGGCGTGGGTAGCCCACGTACCGCTTGTTGCTTTCCTGCCATCCCAATCGGCCGACGCCACGCAATTGCGAGCCCCACTCGATGCCCAGCTTAATGTTGTCTTGTCTCCAGCGGTCAATTCCGTTTTTAAAGCTTGGAAAGAAAGAAATATCCCTGAGTCAGGCTTCGTTTGTGATTTACCTTTGCCATTTTTGGCACCAGCAATCCCTTCTGTCGCCATCGAACATAGCACGACAATTAGTAACAGCAATTTCACGCTCAGATCTCCACAGTCGCGATCTGCCGAGCCTAAGCGACAAGCGATCTGACAAAAGTGAAGTGGCGCAGACTCCCATTAGTCCATCCTCAAAATTGTCTTAGCCGTCACACTTCATCCGATAAACGTGTACAGTTGGCTTACTCGTCTGAGCAGAAAAGAAGAAAAAATGAGTAGTCCAGACATAGGGGTGAACCCTTACGTAAACAAATCCGCTCGTTATTACGCCGTGGGTGTTTTAACGCTTGTTTATACGTTTAACTTCGTCGACCGCCAGCTACTGGCGATCTTGCAAGAGTCCATCAAAGCGGATCTAAGCCTGATGGATTGGCAGCTCGGGCTTCTGACGGGCTTTGCCTTCGCTCTCTTCTATGTCACTGCAGGGATTCCAATCGCCCGCTGGGCGGATCGATCTAATCGACGTAACATTGTTGCGCTCGCTGTTGGTACCTGGAGCCTCATGACCGCGATTAGCGGTCTCGTGCAAAACTATTCCCAGCTACTGCTCGCCCGGGTCGGTGTCGGCGTTGGTGAAGCTGGCGGTAGCCCTCCGGCGCACTCGATCATCTCGGATATTTTCCCCCCGGAGAGCCGCGCAAGCGCACTCGCGTTTTACTCCATGGGAGTCAACTTCGGCATCCTGTTTGGGTTTCTGGCTGGCGGCTGGTTAAACGAGATATTTGACTGGCGGGTGGCTTTCATGGTCGTAGGCTTACCAGGCCTCGCAGTCGCGCTCCTTGTCCGTTATACCTTGGCCGAACCAATCCGCGGTTTGTCCGAGAATCGACAAACAACTGATGAGAAGCAAGTGCCATTCCAGGAAGTCTTAAAGCTTCTATGGAGTCGCATGTCTTTCCGACATATGGCTATGGGTGCCGCCTTGAATGCTTTCGCGGGCTATTCCACGAGCAACTGGACCGCTTCCTTTTTTATACGTAGCCATGACATGACGACAGGTGAGTTGGGTACATGGCTGGCAGGCATTATGGGGCTCGGTGGCGCTATCGGTGTTTTCTTTGGCGGCTTCATCGCAGAGAAGTTAGCGGTCAAAGATGTCCGTTGGTATATGCGCCTACCAGCGCTCACCGGCGCGGTATGTTTGCCGTTCATGGTCGCGATCTATCTCGTAGACAACGCCTATGCCGCACTCCTCCTCTCGATCGTCCCAGGGATCTTGTTCAACGTTTACCTTGGCAACACTTTGGCGATGACACACGGGCTTGTCGGCTTAAGAATGCGGGCGCTCGCATCGGCAATTCTCTTTTTTTATCCTGAACATTATTGGTCTCGGCATGGGACCTTGGGCAACTGGCGTCTTAAGTGATATGTTGGCGTCAAGCTATGGCCAAGACTCGCTTCGGTACGCGATGCTATTCCTACTTCCAGCAGCGATGGCTTGGTCTGTGGTGCATCTATTCCTTGCGACACGAACCCTTGAAAAAGACTTGGCTGCCGCTCCGGATTAAGTCAGTTAGAAAACCATGCGGCCGAGGCTTTCTGCCACAAGTGCAGGTTTGTCTTGGCCTTCTATTTCCACCACCACCTCGTTCATCGTCTCGATCATGCCACCCTTGACCTCTGCACGTTTTAGCGTACTAGTGGCGCGAACTTTGGACCCCGCCTTCACTGGTGATGGCATACGTATCCGGTCAAAACCGTAGTTTATCGAGAGCTTTTGTCCCTCAAGCTTAGGACCTTCTTCTCTTACCGATCTCGGCAAGTGTCCCATGATGGCGATAGTTAGATTGCCGTGAGCGATAGGCGCACCAAAGGGGCCATCTTTGGCTCTATCAACATCCACATGAATCCATTGATGGTCCATTGAAACATCGGCGTAGTCATTGATCCGGTCCTGGGTGACTTCGAACCAATCCGTTGGTGCACTAGATTCACCTATTCTCTCCTGCAACACGTTTAGCGCGTTTGCTATGTTTGTTTCACTGTCGCTCATCATTCACTCCACTGTTTCTGTTTCACCTATACGCCACCAGGCCTACACCACACATTTACACCACGCCATCTGCGATCAGTTTCGCGATGGTCGCTTCGTCATACCCTAACTCAGCCAGAATCTCTGCATTGTGCTCTCCCAATTCTGGAGCTCGCATCGGTCCCACCTGCGGGACGCTTGTGATCTTGACCGGGTGATTGATGATCCGCGGCACGGGATGGTCAGGGTCCTTCGGTTCCACTGCCATTTCATTCAAAAGAATTTGTTCATCGCGAGGTGTCTCTTCAACGAGCGCAATACGGTTTACTGGCACATCGAATTCAGCAAATTTTGCCAACCACTCTTCAGACGCCTTGCTTAAAATTACCGGCTTCAACTCATCAATCATCGCACCGCGATTTTCATACATGAGTTCGAGCGATGAGAACCTTGGATCCGTTAAGAGATGCAAAACGTCCATCGCGGCGAAAGCGAGGGAAAGGAGTTCTTCGTTGCGCACCATGTTGAATTGAAGCCAGCGCCCGTCTGCACATTCGTAAACATTGAACATGCTGGAGTAAACCTTCGCGTTATTGCGATAGGTCTCCATATCGCCACCTGCCATCGCACCTTGTGCCACTCCGGCAACACTCCAAAGGCCATTGGCAAGCAACGACGTATGCACCATACCGCCAACGCCGGTACGTTCTCTTTGCAGGAGCGCCGTAACAATACCGGCATAGATTGCCACACCCGTCGGGTGATCACCCATGCCTGCCAATCCTTGAGTGGGTCGAGTCCCTCGTTCTCGCATCAAGTCCATCAACCCGCTTCGTGCCCAATAGGCGAGTTGGTCAAATCCCTTGCGGTCGCGTTCAGGCCCTTTCTCGCCGTAAGCGGTCAAAGAGGCATAGATCATTTTCGGATTCAGTGGCTGCAAGTCTTCGAACGTCAGCTTGAGTGTCTCGCGAACTTTGTATGGTTGATTTGTTATGAACACGTCACATTCTGCGACGAGCTTACGCAAAATTTCTTGTCCCTCGTCAGACTTGAGATCTAGCGTGAGTCCTCGTTTGTTACGGCCATCCATTTGCCAAAACCAATCGCTCCCTGCTTTCGGCGCTTGGGGCAGATCTGAGAGCAGGCGCAACATATCCCCTTCACCGGGCTGTTCGATTTTAATCACGTCGGCACCAAAGTCGCCCAACATCATGGCCGCGACGGGCGCGGCGATGACAGTCGCGCAATCAATAACCTTCAAACCAGAAAAGAGATAATCGGCCATAGTTATTCCGCTTGTAAAACACCAGCAGCGATTAAGCCGTCAATTTCAAATTCGGCAGTGCCAATCCACTCCGTCAGCACTTCCTTATTGTGCTCACCCCTATGTGGGGCGGGTCCGCGAACACCAGATTTCGCCCCAGAAAATCTATAGGGCGATTGCGTTATCGGCCGAGTGCCACCGGCACGGTTATCAATGTCCACTATCGCGCCTCGTGCCCTTACCGTGGCTTGCTCGCGGATGTCTATCGGATCTCGCACAATTCCCCAAGCGATGTTCATCTCTTCCATTTTGGCTTCAACTTCATCCCAGGAATTGAGCCGCGACAAGTAATCCGACGCAATCTCTCGCCGTATCCGAATCTTGTCGTCTAGTGCCATATCTTTTGTCGTTGGATCTACCACGCCCTGCTGGGTGGTTAAAAGGTGCCAGAGATAGCGGAAGTCAGCAGACACAAGTACCGGTCCAGCGCCAGTCTCCCAAGCGTGATTCGGTAGCGGTCCTGTGTCTTCGGAGTCTTCTAACGCGTAGTGAATCTGATCATCGGTGCAAACTGTTGCATCGATCATCGCGATGTCGATGTGCTGTCCGGAACCGGTACGCCCTCGTTGTATGACAGCGCTCAGTAGACCGACCAAACCATGTAGCGACGCATTTGTATCTGCAACAGAGAGCGGTAAATCTCGGAACGGGATTTCGCCGCGTTGTGCTTGCCGTGCCATCTGGCCGGTCTCAGCGTGAACGATTGGCGCGTAAGCGGGTCGATGGGACTCTGGCCCATTGTGTCCAAATCCTGAAATCGACAGCATGATCACTTTAGGATTGGCAGCTGCCAAGGCTTCATAGCCTAAGCCGAGGCGAGGCATGACATCTGGCCTGTAGTTTTCAATCACAATGTCCGCTTCTTTAACCAGACTGAGTACAAGCTCGCGCGCACCTTCTGCACGCAAATCGACGCAAATGTTACGTTTGCCTGCATTTTGCTGGTGGTAGTAGCCTGGCACATTGGCAACGACCGCGCCCCAGAGCCTCGTAACATCGCCGTCCGGTGGCTCGATCTTGACCACATCGGCACCTAAGTCACAGAGCATTCGCCCTGCAAAGGGCCCGGCCAATACACGTGAAAAATCGAGGACCTTTAAGCCCTCGAGCGGATAACCCAGTTCGCTCATGTCTCTCTCCCAATCCCACTCGTCCCAATACAGTCCGAGTATATCAAGTCGACAGAGAACCGTTTTCTTGCCTAGTGCGACTTAAAGGGCCAGATGCTCCAGTTCTCACAGAGTGTGTATACCCCGTTTTGAACTAGAGTTATCAACATTGATGTAGAAAAGAACATATGCTACTTTTCTACACACTCCAAGTTTGCTAACTTGAACAAACGTGCCTCTATCGTATTGGGAGATCTGTATATGATTCGTTCTCGAATTATCACACTAAGTGCATTGTTGGTCGGTCTGGTCGGAATGAATTCCGCATGGGCAATTAGTGTCGGCGATCGCGTCGATAACTTTCGCCTTCTAGACCACACTGGTGCCTCACACGAGCTGTATTATCACAGCAATGCCAAAGCAGTCGCTTTTCTTGTGCAAGGAAATGGCTGTCCAATCGTGCGCAACGCAATGCCTCGCTTCAAAGAACTGCGCGACCAATACGCAGCACAGGGCGTTGAGTTTTTTATGCTCAACACTAACCTGCAAGACAATCGCGAGAACATCCAAAAAGAAGTTGAGAAGTTCTGCTACGACATCCCAATCCTAAAAGACGAAACCCAAATTGTCGGAGAAGCCCTGAGTCTCGTTCGGACTGGCGAAGTCTTCGTGGTTGATCCGAAGACTTGGAAGGTTTCCTACCAAGGTGCAATTGACGATCGACTAACCTATGAAAACCAAAAGAAAGAAGCACAGAACCACTTCTTAGCAGACGCGCTCGACAACATGGTGGCCGGAGAGGCTGTTGAAGTTGCGAGCACCAACGGCATTGGCTGCTTGATCAACTTCCCTGAGCAGCAAGCCATGGCAAAAGCCAAGCACGCAGAAATTAGCTACAGCCAAGACATCGCACCGATCCTTCTTGAGAATTGCGTTGCCTGTCACCGCGAAGGTGGTCTAGGTCCTTGGGCCATGACCGACTACAACATGGTTCGAGGCTTTTCACAGATGATCCGTGAAGTTGTTCGCACCAAGCGCATGCCGCCTTGGCACGCAGACCCAGCGGTTGGGCACTGGTCAAACGACCGCAGCCTTTCCAACGAAGAAGTTAAGACGCTTGTCCATTGGATCGAAGCTGGCGCGCCTAGGGGTGAAGGCGAAGACTTCCTAGCAACCAACGATGTGAAATACTTCGACTGGGATGCAGAAGACACAATGGGACCACCCGACTTTGTCATCGATATCCCGGGTACGGAAATCCCTGCCGCAGGCGTTGTTGACTACCAGTACCACTTTGTTGAAAACACAATCGGTAAGGACGTCTGGATAAGGGCCGCCGAGATCATGCCGGGCGACCGTGAGGTCCTCCACCACGTGATCACCACATTCGGTTACGACATTACCGAAGGTAAGCACAAAGGCAGATTCAACCGTATCGGCGGCCTACGCGGTTACGCGCCAGGTCTAAACAATGATGGCTTCCCAGCAGATACGGGTGTCATGCTCCCCGCTGACGCCAAGATCGAATTTCAAGTGCACTACACCCCTGTCGGACGCGCGACGGTTGACGAATCTAAAATGGGTGTTTGGGTCTACGACGAGCCACCGACTCACAAAATGGTGTCCATGTTCGTTGCCAACCCAAAGATCAAAATTCCAGCTGGTGCAAACAACCACAGGGAAACTGTTGATCAAGTCATTCCGAAGGACGCGTGGCTATATAGCTTGATGCCGCACGCTCACTTCAGAGGCAAAGCGGCCGAGTTCAGAGCCGTTTATCCTGATGGATCAACTGAGTTACTGCTCTCTGTGCCTAACTATGACTTTAATTGGCAAACCACTTATGAATTTGACACGCCCAAATTCATCCCAGCTGGCACAAAGCTTGTGCAAGCTAACTGGTGGGATAACTCGAGCCAGAATCCAGCCAACCCAGATGCGTCGATTGACGTGACCTGGGGTGAGCAGTCATGGGAAGAAATGCTCTTCGGTGCTTTCACGATGCGTTTCCTAACTGAAGAAGAATCGGCTGAGCAAAAAACTGCTCAAGCTTCTGAAGCAGGTTCGGCTTCTAACGCAAGATAAGTCCTCCGTCTAACTTTCGGTTAAAAAGAAGCGCCGATCGAGAAATCGATCGGCGTTTTTTTTGGTCATCTGCTTTTCTTTCGCCATACTACAGTCATGTCAAACGAACCCGACTTAACCCAGGGCCTGCATGGTAAGGCCGAGAGCCTCTTGCCCATGCTCAGGGAGCGAAGCCGTGAGATCGACGCCAATCGATATCTACCGCAAGACATTGCGGAGACCATGGCTAAATTTGGATTCTATCGTCTGGTGACTCCAACAGAACTGGGTGGCCTTGGCGCAACGCCACGGCTCTTGTGTGAAGTGTGCGAGATTCTAGCGACCGCAAATGGGTCTGCGGGATGGTGTGTTTTTATTGGGTCAACCAGCCAGTATCTCTTTGGTGCGCTAGGAGAGCCGCAACTCGAAGCGATGCTACACAACCCCAACATCATCACTTCTGGAGTTTTTGCAGACAGTGGAACAGCGCAGGCGGAGCTACGCGACGGACAGGCCGGGTTCGTGATCAACGGACATTGGAGGTTTGGGTCGGGATGTCAGAACGCGGAATGGATATCCGGCGGAGTACATGAGATCGATGCAGGTGGACAGGCCATTATTCGGGATCCGCCTATCGCTCGCGTATTTTTTAAGCCCGAGGAAATCGAGTTTATCGACAACTGGCATGTGTCCGGGTTACGCGGAACCGGCTCATGTGACTATCGCGTAGAAGACTTCTGGGTGCCTGCGGAGAGAATGTCCACCACGATTGAGTTTACTAAGTGGCATACGGAGCCTATTTATCAATTTCCTCACTTCGGCCTTCTCTCGATCCCATGCGGGGCGATCGCGCTCGGCATGGCGCAAGCCGCGATCGATGAGCTCATTGCGCTAGCGCAAGAAAAGACACCGACGGGTAGCCGACGTACCTTGGCGATGCGTGCAACATTGCACCGAGACATAGCCATCCACGATGTGGCGCTGCGAGCCGCTAGAGAGCTGCTGTATCAAACCATCGACAACGCTTGGCAATCCGCGCAAACACAAAAGGAGGTTCTCGAGGAACGTCGCAAGCTGCGCACTGCCAACATACATGCCGTGACGACTTCGCTCGATGTGATCGACCGACTTTATACCGTTGCTGGGGGTAGCTCGATCTATGAAACGTCCTGTCTGCAACAACATTTCAGAGATGTCCATGTTGTCTCTCAGCACATGATGGTGGCAGAACCTGTTATGGAACTTGCTGGGAGGGTCCTCTTGGGACTCGACCAATCCGCGCCAGGTCTTTAAACGACTACGCTCGCGCTGTTGCGCCTTGTGTCTCGTCGTCCTTTGGTACACGGTGAGACCCGATGTCACCCAATATTTTGTACAGACACGGAACGAGTACTAGGGTGATGACGGTAGCAAACAAAATCCCAAACGCGAGAGAGGTTGCCATTGGCACCACCATCTGCGCCTGCATCGAAGTCTCTGACAAAATAGGCAACAACCCAAAGAAGGTAGTCAAAGACGTTAACAAGATCGGTCGAAACCTAGCTCCACCGCCATCAATCGCGGCAGACGTCGCATCCATACCTGCTTCAACTTTCTTATTAACATGGTCAACAAGTATCAGGGAGTCGTTCACAACCACGCCGGACAACGCAATTATGCCGATCAGAGACAGGCTGGATACTGCAATACCTAGGACCCAGTGACCGACGACAGCCCCGACGATACCAAACGGAATGACGCTCATAATGATGAGCGGCTGCAGATACGAGCGAAGTGGAATCGCCATCAGGACGTAGATACCGAAGAGTGCAGCGATAAAGGCGTACCACGCTTCCTGCATCCCTAAACGTTCTTCCATGGAAGATCCATCTAGATCCACCGATACACCCGGATAACTCTGCAATAACTGGGGAATATAATTCGCTAAGAGGTCGTCGGCGATGCGTGCGGGCTCAACGACGGCGAGGTCGGCATTTGCTGAGACCGTCACTGTTCGGTTCCCATCTAGACGGCGTATGGCACTAAAGCCGGGCTGCATTTCAAATTCAGCGACGGCACTGAACGGCAACTCGCGCCCATCCGGCAAACGAATCCACATGCTTTCCAGATTTCCGACACTACCTCGCTCGCTCTTTGGAAAACGAACCATAACTCGGAGATCAGAATCGCCACGTTGCACACGTTGCGCTTCAGCACCGTAGAAGGATTCGCGAACCTGTCGACCTAAGTCTGAGAGGGTGATTCCCAACGCTTCCGCTTCGGGTTTGATTCGCAGTTTAATTTCTTCTGGTCCGGAGTTGGCCGACATCTCAACTTCGTAAAGACCATCAACACCACGCAAATACGCTTGCAGCTCAGTCGCCGCTGCCTCTGTTAGATCGTAATTCTTGCCTTGCAGTTTCAACGCAATTGGGGGGCCGCCACCCATATGCTCACTTGATGAGAAACGTAGCTCTTTTGTGCCAGCGACTTCGCCGACCTTCTCGCGCCATCTGTTTTCAACATCTTTCGGCGTAACAGGCCTGTCCTCTTTCACGAGTTCCACTTGGAAGCGACCCATCGTGCCATTACGCACATAGGCAAAGACATGTTCGATGATATCGTGATCAATACCCAACTCTGTCTTCAGATCGGCGTTCACTTCTCGAAGTGCTTCATCCATTCGCGTGATAATGCCCACCGCCATGCTCTCTGGAACACCCTCTTGTAGCTCCAAACTACCGCTTACATAGTCGTTTTCCATCTCTGGAAAAAATACCAATCGGACCATGCCGCCACCGACAAGTCCCGTCGACACGATGATCATCGCCAGAAACAGTGCGACCGTGGCATAACGAAATTCAATCGCCCGGGTGAGAAGCGGCTTATAGATCTCGCTGATAAAGCGCTTAAGCTGCCTATCGACCCAATCCGTAACCCCCTTTTTCTTGCCATGCGACGAACTCATCATCGCGAGGTGAGATGGCAATATGAGCTTACTTTCTACGAGTGAAAACAACAGGCAAAAGATAACGACCCAACCCATCGCCGCATTGATGTTTTGCGTAGGACCCGTGACAAAAAGCTGCGGCGCAAAAGCCATGATTGTGGTCAACACACCAAAGGTCGCGGGCACTGCAACGCGCTGAGCACCGGCAACGATGTTCGGCAGCGTATAACCCTTCTCTTCTGTCTCTGTGTAGGCTGCTTCGGCGATGATAATCGCGTCATCCACTACAATGCCCAACACCACGATAAAGGCGAAGAGCGACATGATGTTGATCGTCACCCCGACCAGCGGAAGCATCATCATGGCACCCAGGAAAGCCACAGGGAGACCAACTATTACCCACGCTGCCAGTTTGATGTGCAGGAACAAACCGAGAATGACAAAAACAAGGATCGCACCCATCACCATGTTGTCGAGCAACATGTCCATGCGACCTTCCAGGTAGTAAGTGGAATCCGCCCAGACCGTTAACTGGACTTCCTTCGGCAACGATTGGTTGCGCTGGTCCACATACGCTCGAACTGCCCGACTGATCTCAATTTCACTTTCATTTTCGGTGGACGAAACGTTGATACCTAAACTGGGACGACCATCGAAGAAGGCATAACTCTCAACTTCAGAGAAGCCGTCCGTGATGGTCGCGATATCGCCCAAACGCACTCGTGTACCGTCTGGGTTCGTGAGCAGCACGATGCGTTCAAACTCATCGCCTCGATAAGCTTGTCCTAGCGCACGTAGCCGAATATCCCCCGAGTCCGTTCTAATCGAGCCACCAGGGAGGTCCACTGACCACTGACGAATAACCGCTGCTACCTCAGAGAAGGTCAGTCCATATTCCCGCAGAGTGAGCTCTGGTATCTCCACTGCGATTTCGTACGGCCGCGAACCCCATAGCTCGACGGTGGAGACTTCCGGCAACGCGGCGATCTCTTCCCGTATGTCTTCTGCCAGCGACTTCATTGTCGCCTCATCAAGATCACCGGCAAGTTGCACGTTGAGCGCACCTTTGCGGAACTCTTGCTTGGAGATGATCGGTCGCTCTGCATCGAGAGGAAAGGTGTTGACGCCATCGACCGACAACTTCACTTCATCCGTGACGTCGCCTATTTCGAAACCATTCCTCACTTCGATAATGACTTGGCCATTACCTTCATAAGCGACACCGCGGTACTCTCGAATCCCTTCGATATCTTTAATCGCCTCTTCTATTTTGACGACGATACCTTCTTCGATTTCTTCAGGCCCCGCGCCCGGGTACGGGACAGCAACCGTGATCATGTCAAAGTTAAAAGGTGGAAAGCTCTCCTTTTTGAGCGTGAAAACCGCGTACAGTCCGCCCATAACAACAAATATTGCGAGCAGGTTGGCTGCCACGTGGTTCGAGGCAAACCATCCGATTAAGCCAGGCGCGTCTTGTTTCATAGACATCTTAAGGCCTTAGCTACTCGAGCTCGCGACGCGTATTTGCATACCAGGCAACGGCTGGTCTATGGGCGTGAGGCAATATCGTTCGCCGATTTCGACGCCTTCCGATATGTAAACAAAATCCTCATCGCGACGGACAACGTTCACATCACGCGGATAGATTTTCATTGCTTCATCAACGATCCAAAGCGTCGAGCCTCTTTGCATGGCATGGCGGGGCACCATCACGAGATTCCCTGCGGCTCGGCCCTGTATTTCTGCCGACACAAAAGTGCCCATTAGCAGTGGCATGCGCCCACTCTCGGAGAGGTCGTACGGATCTTCAATCTGTGCGACCAAATAGAGTACCCGGCTAGTTGGGTCAAACACGCCCTCTGAGCGGTCAATTACACCCACCCATTCAAACTCCCCTCCACCTAGTTTCGCTTTGAGGCTAACGTTCAAATCTTCATTGGCTCTCAGCTTGGCGATGTCCAGATATCTAAGGTCTTGCTGCGTGACCGGAAGTCGAACCTCAGCAACGTCAACCGCAAACGTTACCGCAAGCTGCCCACCGACATTTACATATTGACCTACGTCCGCAATTTTTTGTCGCAACAAGCCATCGTACGGTGCTCGAATGACCGTACGCTCTAGATCTCCTTCAGCTTTTTCTAGATCAGCCTGAGCTGATTGCACCATCGCTATAGCTTCACGCAGTTGCGGCTTTCGTAGTGCTAAATCTGTACCCGCGCCTCTAGTTGGACTTACGGAACGCAGCCGTTCCCAATCAGACTTAGCGTAGGCTGCTAGCCCACGCTCGGTTTCGAGTTGAGTTGCTGCGCGCGCCACATCAGCTTTAGCACGTTTGACAGCACTCGCGTAATTACGCGGATCGATACGAACCAGTAAATCACCCTTGCGAAAAAAGCCGCCACTGACGAAATTGGGCGACACCTCAACAATCTGTCCCGCTGCTTCTGCAATGAGGGTGGTCTCTGTTCTTGGTGCGATCGAACCCTGCGACCGAACAATATGTGTGACCGGTTTGCGTCCAATCTCAGCAACTTCAACGAGCAAGGTCGGTGGCGGTGGTGGTACAAACTTTGCCTCAGGACGCGAAGCAAACATCCCCATCGCGACAAGCGCGGCGATGCCGAGAAAGACAAAAGGTAACGAAATTTTCAGAAACTGCTTCATTTAAATTTTCTACTACGGATCCTGAATTCTAGCTCTGTTCCGATGATCCGCGAGCCTCCCGACGGAGCGCGTTGCGCCGCTCGAGATAGGGATCTTGCGCATCTCCAGTGCCATATCTACGGATCATTTCTTCCCGGGGATCAAGCGCAAAAATGTGTCCCGCACCTTGGCAGATTTTGAGTCCTAGAATGTCCTGTAGTTCCGTGGGAAAGCTCATTAACCGTTCTTGCCGCACGCCCAGCATCAAATTCTCCTGCTGCCGCATGCGCCCGTTACAGTAGTTGATCGTCAGCGCGTAACGCGTGTCATTGCTCTGGTTAGCACCCGCGCCGTGATAGGTCGTGCCCAGCACAAAAGCAATACTACCCGCGGGCATCTTAAGGCCTATTGTGTCGAAGCTTTCCGGCGGTTGGGTGGCCTCCGGATCAGTTTCGGCGAGATTGCTTCCTGGAACGATGCGAGTGGCGCCATTTTCTTCCGTGAAATCATCCAATGCCCACATGGTGTTACACACCAAGTTCGGGTGGGGACGAGGCAACATGTAGACCATGTCATCGCAGTGAATACCTTGTGCCTCTTCGCCCGGACCAATAACGGCCGTGCCCATCGTTGATAACAGAAAGCCATCACCAAGCACTTGTGATAACACGGCTAACACCCACGGATGGATCCCCACCTGTTGCCATATATCGCCGTCGTTTAATAGGTCAAACCATCTTCTGGTATGGAAGCCAGTAAAAGGTGCAGGTGGAATATCGCCACCGGGCCGTACCTCTTCCAAAAGCTCGAGTTCTGCCTGGAGCGCCGACAAGAAGTCTGCGTCAATAGCATTTTCCATGATGGAAAAGCCTTGCTTGGCAATGTTCTCTTGGTGCTGGCCAATCTCATCAGCAGATAGTTCTGGCAAAGCTTGATAGTAATTTGGCATCAGTGCGCTAGCCCTCTCACCGGTAGTCCTGCCGCCTCATAAGCACGATCTATGACTGCCATTTGACGATAGCCGTCCCACGCATCAGTGAACAGTGCCTCACCCTGATGAACGGCTGCTAGAAAGGCATCAAGCTGATACCCATAGGTCGCGCGCCGATCGAAGGTTTCGACCCGGTCTCTCGATGAGCCAGTAACCTCAATTGAGTTGCCGTTTTGGGGCACCAAAGGATTGTTGACTCGCATTGTCCCATTGGTGCCGACTACTTCGAGCCAAGCTTCGAACTTAACACCTTCTCGCATATCACCAGAGGTTGTCGCGACAACGCCGTTTGCAAAATGCTGTTCTGTTTTCAACATAACGTCGACTTTAGGTGGACCCTCTTCGGCTTGAGCTGAGATGGCCTCCGGTTCCAAACCTGTAATATGGCGAACCCAAGATATCGGATAACATCCAATGTCCATCGTTACCCCGCCACCTAGTTCATATTTCATTCGGATGCTGTCGGGGTCTGTCACCGGAATGTGAAAAACACCGGCAATGCGGGTAATTTCCCCAAGCTCGCCAGAGTCGTAGATCTCCTTGGCGCGGATGAAGATTGGGTGGTACCGGTAATGGAACGCATCCATCACTACCACGCCCGCTTTGTCTGCGGCTGCAGCCATCTCTTTTGCTTCTTCTGCATTTGATGCGAAAGACTTTTCGCACAGCACATGTTTTTGTTCTTTGATTGCGGCCAAAGTCCATTCTCGATGTGCGGTGATGTGCAGCGCGTTATACACCGCATCGACTTTAGGATGAGTCGCCACGTCTGCATAGCTGTCTAACACTTTTGGGATTCGGTGCCAGCGCGCAAAACCTTCCGCACGCGACCGATCACGCGCAGCTATTGCGTAAATCGTCGCCGCCGGTTCGTCGATACACGGATAGACAAGCGCACGAGGCGTTATTAACGCCGCGCCCAAAGCGCCAAAGCGCATGACCGTGGTCATACGTGTAACTTAAAGTAACGCATGGGCAGAAGATTACACCGTTTTATCCACTGAAGACACTTGAAGCCAGGCAGCCTTTCATACGGGTTGCGGCTGTTGCGACCTATTAACATCAATGTTGGTATGTAATAATCGCTCGACAGGTCTGCTTAGAAGTTCACTTGGGGTTGGATAAAAACAACTAGAAACCCTATGACCGTTCTAGCAATAGAGATCTATAAAAAGAAAAAAGAAAAAATAGAGAACAAGAAGAACTTTAGAAAGCGGACGACCCGCGTTAGCGAAAGGGACTGCTAATTTAGACTTTAGGGAAATAGGCTATGTTGATTCTCACCCGGCGCATTGGCGAGACGATCAAGATTGGCGACGAAATCACCGTCACCGTTTTAGGCGTAAAAGGTAACCAAGTCCGCCTCGGCGTTGGCGCACCACGAGAAGTCGCCGTGCATCGGGAAGAAATTTACGATCGCATCCAATCCGAGAACGAAGACCCCAAGGTTTCCCGTCTACCTCGCGTTTAGCCCATGCTTTGCATAGGTTCTTTCCGGATCGGTAGACGCACCGGTGGTGCCAACATATCCCGCAACCAATTGTTCCGATCCTGCACGCTCTCCGCAGCCTTAGTTCTAGCCGCTTGCAGCACGCCTGAAGAAGGAAACGATATGTCCACCAATACTCCGACTTCGAAGGCGTCATTTGAATCCGCAACACCAGCATCAGCCTCATATGGACCGGGACCGACCACAGAAACACTCTACGGCGAATTGCAGGGAGCGATGGTCACCGAAGAGATTGCTGTATTTCGAGGCATTCCCTACGCGGCGGCACCTGTTGCCGAAAAACGCTGGAAAGCACCGCAAGCCCCAGAGACTTGGCGTGATGTTCGCGACGCTACAGCGTTTAGCGATTCGTGCATTCAGCCGACCTTTACCAGCAACTATGTTTGGCGAAGGGCAGATTTTGCCGTTTCCGAAGATTGCCTCTATCTCAACATATGGGCTAAACAAAACACCGACAATCTACCCGTTATGGTTTGGTTTCACGGTGGCGCACATACATCAGGACAAGGACACTCAAAGATTTTCGACGGCACCACCCTCGCTGAACACGATGTGGTCCTCGTTAGCATCAACTACCGACTTGGCGCACTCGGCTTTCTCGCCCACCCATGGCTAAGTGAAGAATCAGCCCACGATAGCTCCGGCAACTACGGCCTGTCAGACAAAATCTCTGCCCTCAATTGGGTGCGGGACAATATCGCTCAATTTGGCGGGAACCCGGACAACATTACGATCTTCGGCCAATCAGCTGGATCCCAAAGTGTCTGTTCTTTGATGGCATCACCCTTAGCCCAGGGGCTGTTTCATAAAGCTATCGGTCAATCGGCGGCTTGCGTCGGCCCCGCCCCGCAACGTGACCCAGCAGGATTAGAACGTGGCGAAAAGCTGGTCGACTTACTGGGAGCGACTTCCCTCGAGACACTTCGAAACGTACCGCCAGAAGATATTCTGAATGCGACTGAGGCGAGTGGTTGGACAAATGACTCACGCATTGTCATCGACGGATGGGTTCTCCCTGAAGCACAGATCGAGACTTTCCGAGCGGGTCGGCAGTCCCCGGTCCCCTTGATGCTAGGTTGTCTTGCAGACGAAGGCGTAAACCTGTTCCCAGTTAACGCAGATTTGACAGATGATCAACTCGCCGAGTACTTGAGTCGCACGTTGGGTGATCAGGCCACTGCGATCAAGGCAGCGTACGCTGCAGAACACAAACAATCTCCCGGGACCGCCCAACATGCGATCGCCACGGATCTCTTTATGGCTTTTGCCATGCGTCGTTGGGCTGAATACCAAGTAGCAGTGGACCAACCTACTTACCTGTATTTCATGGATCACATTCCACCAGCGTTCCATCTCTATATGCCGGAAGACCCAAAACTCGAAACACCAGAAGGACCTCGCCACGCCGCTTATCACTCGGGCGATCTTGCCTATGTGTTTGGCAACGTCGACAAAGTTGGACTAGATTGGACGCCCGAAGACAGAGCGCTGTCCGACTTGATGGTGAATTATTGGACAAACTTCGCGCGGACGGGTGATCCCAACGGCGACGCGCTGCCAGATTGGCAGAGTTTCAACTCTCAGAGTTTCGCAACCCAAAGATTGAACGCCGAAACCCAAACGGTCGACGGCATCAGACGCGACCGCTTGGACTTAATCGCAGAAGCTTTTCCTCGCTAAGCTGCGCGAATTAGTCTTCTTCGTCGAACACTTCTTTGGCGACGGCCATGCCTTCGACAGATGTGGGAAAACCACCGTATATCGCCATGTGCATAATAACCTCGCAGACTTCTTCGCGGCTAAGACCATTGTGACGCCCGCGGCCAATGTGCAATCTCAATTCGTTGGGACGGTGTAGAGCACACAAGGCAGCAATGGTAATCAGCGAGCGATCACGCTTATTAAGACCCTCTCGCGACCATACACCGTTGGGTAAGACCGTATCGATGATCATCTTGCCCCAGTCATCTCTAATCTCGTCGGGGGTGGTCAAAGTTTCGGTGATGGTTCTAGCGAGCTCTAACTTTTCTTCTTCGTTCATAACCTAACCTACTCGTGTCGGTCGATTAGGATAACCTAGAAAATCTCCTCCGGTGAGAGCTCAAACCGCTGCAGAAGTTCTTGGCGGACATCCTCATACAGCGCCGGGAATTCTTCCTTTAACACCTCGAGCTCACCTTGCACTTCAGAACTCAGCCCTTGGTTCACAACCACTTCCACGCGCCGATTTCGTGATTTACCTGCCGGAGTTGAATTGCTCACCAACGGTTTGGTTTCCGCATATCCGGTTATCGTGAAACGATCCTGATCAAGCTCCGGATCTTTAAATAGTTCATGGGCAACGCTGACTGCGCGACCGCTGGAGAGCGCCCAGTTCGACCGGAAACGAGCCGTATTAATCGGGTCATCATCCGTATGGCCTTCCACAATTATCTGCCCTTCCATATCTCGCAACTGCTCACGAACGATTTTTAGGACCGGCAAAAAGTTGCGGGACAAACGATCGGTACCTGACGGGAAGGTGCCATGCTCTTTGATTCTAATGGTGATCCGCCGTCCTGATGTTTCAACTTCGAGCACACCTGCTGCGATCTCCTTTGAAAGCGCTTCGGCCATCTCGATGGCATCTTGTTCGGTTTCACCGACGAGATCTTTGACTTTATCGACGATAATCATCTGTTGCGCATCACCAGACTCGCCGGTGTTGCTCGAACCCTGATCCTGACAAGCAACGTCTAGGCTATTGCTCGACTCATCCGTCGTTTTCTGCCATATCTCATTCAGCGGTGTTGGCTGCGGGGTACCTGGTGAAAATTCTTGCGCGATGATACTAGTACCCTTGGGTGGATCATCTGCCCGAAACTTCTGCTGCACGCCAAAGGCTTCGCTCATCGATCCAGCGAGGCGTTTAAATTTGAGGACATCCATTTCCGAAAATGACAAAAGCAGAACGAAAAAACACATGAGCAGGGACATCAAGTCTGCGAATGTCATGATCCATCCGCCACCCCCGTCTTCGTCTGAGCTTTCGCTTACTTCTTCGTCCATAATCGACTCTGCTTGGCTTCCCTAACTACTCGTCTTCTTTGCGTTGAGACTCAGGTAAATAGGCTTTCAGCATCGAGTCGATAATGCGTGGGTTTTGACCCGCCTGGATGGCAAGCAAGGCATCGATCGCCATGGTTTTTACTCGCCCTTCTTCGGTACGCCGCAGAGTTAGTTTGTCGGCAACCGGCAAAGCGACCATATTCGCGAACATCGCGCCGTAGAGTGTTGTCAGAAGTGCGACAGCCATCGCAGGTCCAATCGATTTCGGATCGTCCATGTTTGACAACATCGCGACCAAACCAACGAGAGTACCGATCATGCCCATCGCGGGCGCAACATCACCTAAAGCAGTAAAAATCTTCGCACCCCACTCGTGTCGCTCCTGGGTTTGTTTAAGATCTTTCCACAGCAAAGTTTTGACAACGTCCGCGTCATGTCCGTCGACCAACAGCTGAATGCCTTGGCTTAGGAACTTACTGGAGGTTTCCTTACCTTCAAGGGAGAGCAATCCCCCCTTGCGTGCTTCATCTGCCAGTTCGACTACTTCCTCAATCAGAACCTCTGGATCAGTGAGTTTGAAACTAAAAGCTTTGACGGCCACTTTGAGTGCACCAATGAACTGACCAAGATTGAACTTCATCAGTACTACAAATAACGAGCCTATCAATACAATCATCAATGATGGCGCGTTTACAAACATGTCGAGCGAGCCACCTGAGAGCATCGCGTAAATGACGATACCAAAAGCGCCCAATATGCCGATGAGTGTCGCTAGATCCATCTAACGTATTCCCTGAAGGATTTTCCTGATTTAAGTCTAGCAGCCTGGCTAGAAACGCCAGGTTGATGAAACACGATGCTCAAACCAGCAAAAGTCTTTATGCTTGGCGCTGCGAATAACCATCTAGTTCAAGTAGCACAAGCCCCATGCCTAAAGCATCCGATAGCTCGGCCGACGCAACCGCCAACAATTTGACGCCCGAGAATGAGCCAAAGAACTTCGAAACCGCACTGGCCGAACTAGAAACCTTGGTGACGAGTATGGAAAGCGGTGAGCTGACTCTCGACGAGTCCCTGAAAGCCTTCGAGCGTGGCGTCAAACTCGCACGTCGCTGTCAAACTGAACTAAAACACGCTGAGCAAAAAGTTCAAATTCTAAACGCAGACGGCGCCCTCGAGGATTTCGATCTCAGCGATGGTGACTAATCTTGCAGATCTGAAGGTTCGAATTGATTCTGCCTTAGCCGAGTACTTACCCACTGACTCCGCGATCGCCCAGGACGTCGTCGATGCGATGCGTCATGGGGTTCTCGGCGGGGGTAAAAGACTGCGGCCAATGCTGGCGTGCGCCACTGCCCAAGCCAGCGGTGCGAACCCTGAGGTCGCCCTCTCATCAGGCTGTGCAACAGAGTTCATCCACGCTTACTCCCTGATTCACGATGATTTACCTGCAATGGACGATGACGAGTTGCGTCATGGCTTACCCAGTGCACACGTAGCTTTTGGCGAGGCAACCGCAATTCTCGCGGGCGACTCTTTGCATTCGATGGCATTCCAGCTCATCGCACAGGATCACGACTTAGCCGCTGAGACAAGAATCGAAATGATCAGCCTCCTATCTCAGGCTGCCGGGTGGGCTGGGATGGCAGGCGGTCAGTGTCTAGACATCATGGCGGAAGGTGAGAATCTCAGCTTATCTGAACTGAAAGCCCTCCATGCCGCAAAAACCGGCGCACTCATTAAAGCGTCTGTCCAACTTGGTTATTTGAGCGCCTGTGGAACAACGGCCGGTGATCCGAAGTTCACGCTGTTGAGTGACTACGGCGAGCAGATTGGCTTGGCTTTCCAAGTCATGGATGACGTTCTAGATGTCACTCAATCTACCGAGCAGTTGGGTAAACCGGCAGGCTCCGATGAAGCCCTGGAGAAAAACACGTTTCCAAAACTCATGGGCTTAGACGCTGCAGTCGTTTTTGCTGCAGACCTGATCGGAGAAGCCAAATCGAAGATCGAATTTCTAGGAGAAGATGGACGCCTGCTGGCAGATCTTGCCGAACTGGTTGTGAACCGGAACCACTAGTGGCGTGCAGATAACACCAGGACACCGTTGTTGTTCTGCATGTTGAGCTTGCTTAGAAACGACATCCCTAGAAGTACGTCAGTCGGGTACCCGCCTTCGATCACGGTTGCCTGAACACCGTTAATCGTAATGCCGCCGAGGGTCACTTCCGAGAGCCGCAAGAAGTAAGCACTCGCGACACCTTGAGCAGTTTGCACAGTACCCTTTTGGGCACGACGATAGTCCAGATTGATCATCCGCGCGTGGTGCTCACTCATGGCAACAACGGATGCCCCGGTGTCCACAAGGAAGTTCACAAAGGTGCCGTCAATCGAGCCTCGCATGCGGTACTGACCCATGGAGTCTTCGTTCAGTCTCACTGACTGTATCTCTGGCTCGACAAACCCGCCTGAGACCCGAGTCGACAAGCCGACGTTATACAACTCACCCTTATAACGCACTTTCGCGGTGTGCGGATCGGCTGAAATCAAGTAAGCACCAAATTTGGAAGTCTCGCCGACTCTAAGCATCGCTTGGCCCTCACTAGAACGGATCACCGCGCGATCTTTAAAGAGCGCGACCACCTCAACTGGCGCCATAGCGTGCGCAAAGCTCGAAACCGCTAGAATTGTCAGGCCAATGAAAGACTTTAGTGTGTTTGTGCTCACAGCAACTCGTCGAAATACTATCCGCACCAGTTTATTCCCTTAGTTCAAAGCACATTGATACTCAGCGCACGGAAAATGATAACCAGTGCCCAAATGCCAAGACAGGTTAGGGCGCCTGCGACTAGATCATCAACGATAATCCCTAGGCCCCCTTTCAGCTCCCGATCTAGGCGGCCAATCAGCCACGGTTTTCTAATGTCGAGAAAACGAAAAGTCACAAAGCCAAGGATCGCAATCCACCAAAATTGAGGCAAAGCGAACAATGCCACCCACATTCCAAGAACCTCATCCGCAACCACCTCCCCAGCATCATCAACGGCAAAAAGCTCACAGACTCGTTGGCATGCCCACCACGAAATACCAAAGTACGTGGCAATGATCACAAGCTGGGTCAGCGGGTTGAGATCAGCAATCACAAACCACCAGACAAGCAACGCACCAAGACTTCCCCATGTCCCTGGTGCGCGAGGTAAGAAACCAAGCCCAAAGCCGCTCGCCCAGAGCAGGCTTGGGCTGCTTAGGTCCGATGCTTTAAGCGCGGAAATGGTCATACCCCTGAGGTGTAATCTCCTCCCCGTCCAAACAGAGAGGCAGCTCTACAGTGACTTCACCGATAACCCTGAAACCGGCGAGTCCAGCTGGCGCTGTGACCAACAGTTCGTAGTCGTCACCACCCCAGAGCGCGTCCTGAAGCTCAGCCCCCTCCGCCACAGGGATTAACGCACCATCGATAGCTGCACCCAAATGGGATGCCTTGAGGATATGTCCTAAATCTTGGAGACAGCCATCTGAAATATCGATCGCTGCATGGGCGCCAGCCACAATCCCGCGAAGGTCTACTCTCGCATATGGCTCGAAGTACGCTCTCTGCAAAGGACCAGCAACCGCGTAACTACCCGTTCGCACACAAGCTGCCGCAGCGCCAAGATCTCCGCTGACTTGGACTAAGTCACCTACTTGAGCTCCCGAGCGGACCACACTCGTACCGGCGGTAGCCTCACCATGAACGCTGACAGTAATACTTAGCGGACCCTTCGTTAGATTGCCTCCGCAGATCGCCATATCACACTTCGCGGCGGCTTTAGCCATGCCTGCGCAGAGGCCAAGGGCAAATTCTCGATCAAGCTCAGGCAAAGACAGGGCGACGAGTGCATACCGTGGTAGTGCAGCCATCGCTGCTAGATCGGAGGCAGCTGCCATGAAAGATCGGTAACCAATTTGGCTGGGAAATGCATTACTTGGAAAGTGCACATCTGGTGTAAATGTGTCGATCGAGGAGACAACTTCTGCACCGGGCGAGACCGATACAACCGTGGCGTCATCACCTGATGCAACGGCGATCCAGCTCGCCCTGGCTACCTCGTCTAACGAATCAACAATGTCATCGATGAGGGAAAACTCATCCACGAGACCCCACCTCAACCGTTCTGACCGAAGAAGCAAGGTTGTCGAGGACGCCGTTTATGTATTTGTGAGAATCTTGAGCGCCAAACACTTTAGCCAACTCCACATACTCATCGATCACAACTCGGTAGGGCACGTCGATCCGTTCTGAAAATTCGAACGCAGCCAGCCGTAAAATTGCTCGCTCCACTGGGTCTAGCTTATTCACTTCACGATCAAGCAGCGGTGCGTACAACGCATCGAGCACATCCGTCGTATCAGTAGACCGTCGCAAGATTTCTGTAAAGAATTCGTCATCCGCCTTTTTTAAGGCATCACCCGTCTGAAAATCTGCTATCACGGAGCTGACCGAGTTTGCGGACAACTCCCATTGATACAGCGCTTGGACTAAAGCGCGACGCGCACGCCTTCTTGCCCACACATTTGTCTTCTTCTTTGAACCTTCACTCATTGAGTTTCTGGCACCATTGTTATGCGCACGTCTTCGCCTATTGGTTGAACATCTACAATCTTACCTCTAGGCACATCTGGCATCTCTGCAAATGTCGATGTAATGAGATTTCGCGCGTCACCGCCCATTACCGCTGGGGCTACATAGGCGACCCACTCATCCCACAGCTCTTGCGCTACAAAACTGCCCACGAGTTCAGCCCCCGCCTCGAGCAAAACTTCATTGCAACCACGATCGCCGAGTTCGGTCAGCAACCCTTCAAGATCACTAGTATCCCGAGCCAAGAATTCGGTCATCACCCCTTCGGCTTGTTCTATAGATGGCTCACTATCTGCGTTATGGACTATCAGAGAGGGATAAGAGTCGGTCAAAATCTGGGCTTTCGGCGCTATGCGAAGCCTCCGATCCAAGACCACTCTAACCGGTGCCTCGGCGCTATGATCTCGAACAGTCAATGCTGGATCATCGGCCAACACGGTACCAATGCCTGTAATGATGGCGTCGCTTCGAGCTCGCCAATACTGAACATCTGCTCGAGCAGCAGAACTCGTAATCCATTGGCTGTCGCCGTTCGCCAGTGCTGTGCCACCATCCAAACTAGATGCGCTCTTGATGCGGACAAAGGGCCTACCTATCTCAACCCGCGAGCGATAACCACGTATGAGCTCTAGCGCCTCCGGTTGAACGACAACATCAACCGTAATGCCCGCTTCTCGCAAAAGACGGATACCCTCGCCAGAAACGCGAGGATGTGGATCGGTTGCCGCAATTACAACGCGTTCAACTTGCTCTGCGATCAGGGTTTTAGCGCACGCGGGAGTCCGCCCCTCAAATGCGCAAGGCTCAAGACTGACATAAACCGTCGTGCCTCTAACATCGCCTGCGACAGATCTAATCGCTTCGACCTCGGCATGACCTTCGCCCGGCCGCATATGAAAACCGCGACCAACAATTAGCCCATCGCGCACAATCACACAACCTACGGCGGGGTTCGGCGCGCAAGTGAACCGACCATTGCCTGCGAGCGCCACTGCAGCTTCCAGAAACAGGCGGTCTGAATCTTTCATCGCTGATACATGAGCTTCTGGATTTCATCAGCAAATTCGCTGACATCCTGGAAATCCCTATAAACAGACGCGAATCTCACATAGGCGACGGGATCGAGGCTCTTGAGCTCCTCCATCACTTCCTCACCAACCTGCATTGACGGGATTTCACGCTCCCCAGTTTCACGCAGTCGGTGCTTGATGTGGGTGAGCGCGGCTTCAACTTGATCGACGCTAACGGGACGTTTTTCAAGTGCCTTGGTTAGCCCGAACTTGAGTTTCTCTTCATCAAACGGCACACGCGACCCGTCTCGTTTGATTATCCGTGGCATAACGAGCTCGGCTGTCTCAAAGGTCGTAAATCGCTCACCACATGCTTGGCACTCACGACGACGACGAACCGCGTCTCCATCCGCGACCAGACGCGAGTCGATTACCTTGGTGTCATCCTGAGCGCAAAATGGACAGTGCACGGCACGCTACTCGCCGGGGTAGACCGGAAACTTGGCACAGATTTCTTTAACCCGCTCTTTGACAGTCAAAATCATATTGTCGTTTTCGACGTCGTCGAGAATGTCGCACATCCAACCTGCTAACGTCTCACACTCTGGTTCCTTAAAACCGCGTCTTGTCACCGCTGGTGAGCCAACTCGTAGGCCACTGGTTACAAAAGGCGAACGTGGGTCGTTAGGCACAGTATTTTTATTGACCGTTATGTTGGCACGACCGAGTGCTGCATCAGCATCTTTGCCTGTGAGCTCTTTGCTGATCAGATCCAGCAAAAAGAGATGGTTATCAGTACCGCCAGAAACCACGTCATAGCCCCGCGCCACGAAACCTGCCGCCATCGTCTGGGCATTCTTGAGCGTTTGCTCTTGATAGACCTTAAACTCTGGCTCCATCGCCTCCTTGAAACAAACAGCTTTTCCAGCAATCGCGTGCATAAGCGGACCACCCTGACTCCCCGGGAAGAGCGCAGAGTTGAGTTTCTTCTCGATATCGGCGTTCGCTCGAGCCAAGATCAAACCACCGCGCGGACCACCCAAGGTCTTATGCGTAGTTGAGGTTGTGACATCTGCTATTTGGACCGGATTAGGATAAACACCGGCTGCAACCAAGCCAGCGACATGAGCCATATCGACAACCAAGTACGCGCCGATCTCATCGGCTATCGTGCGGAACTGCTCCCACTCGATCCGGCGACTATAGGCAGAGAACCCGGCCATGACCATTTTCGGCTGATGCTCCTGTGCCATTGCTCGGACCGCATCAAAATTTATCAGCCCGTCTTTGGGGTCGATACCATATTGGACCGCGTTGTACATCTTCCCAGAAAAATTTACTGCAGCCCCGTGGGTCAAGTGGCCACCGTCAGCCAAGCTCATGCCGAGCACAGTGTCACCAGGCGATAGCAGCGCCATATAAACCGCGGCGTTTGCTTGCGAACCTGAGTGAGGTTGCACGTTGACGTAGTCTGCGCCAAAGAGGACTTTCGCCCGCTCGATGGCGAGCACCTCTACTTTGTCAACGTATTCACAGCCACCGTAGTAGCGCTTGTGGGGATACCCCTCAGCATATTTGTTGGTAAGTTTGCTTCCTTGCGCTTCAAGAACTCTTGGGCTCGCATAGTTTTCCGATGCGATAAGTTCTATATGTTCTTCCTGTCTACTGGTTTCCTCAGCCATCGCCAACGCCAATTCGTCGTCGAAGCCGGATATGGTCTCGTTTCCTGTAAACATCTACGTCTCTGATTTAAGTTAGTGAAATTAGTTGCGTCGAGGCGGTTGCCGTTGTGCGCGAACGCGACGCATTGTACCCGATCAACTCCACGAAGGAGAGAGAGTCCTGATGTAAATTGCTCATCGCGAACATCAATTTGGCTCGCGTTTTAGGCAAACCCGAGCTTCTTATCTTGAGCGCGATGAGTATACTTCCGGCCGAAATTTCGTTGAGGCTGAGTTCAAACAATGGCGCAGTACGTCTATACCATGCAGGGGGTTTCCAAGATCGTCCCTCCCAAGCGAACGATCTTGGAAAACATCAATCTTTCATTTTTCCCTGGCGCCAAAATCGGTGTCCTTGGTTTGAACGGCTCCGGAAAATCCAGCCTATTGCGCATTATGGCCGGAGAAGACACCGAAATTGATGGTGAAGCCAGACCACAAAAGGACATCAAGGTCGGCTACCTGCCGCAAGAACCACAACTGGACGACGACCTAACTGTACGGGGTAATGTCGAGCAAGGTGTGGGGCAGATCATGGCGATCTTGAACGAATACAACGAAATCTCCGATAAGTTTGCCGAACCGATGGCAGACGACGAGATGACTAAACTGCTTGAACGCCAAGGCGATCTCGCAACCGAAATCGACGCGGTCGACGGATGGGAAATCGATCGCACGCTCGATATTGCCGCTGATGCATTACGACTGCCTGATTGGGACACGCAAGTGAATGTGCTTTCAGGTGGCGAGCGGCGCAGGGTCGCGCTGTGTAAACTCCTTTTAGCAAAGCCTGACATGCTGCTGCTAGATGAGCCAACTAACCACCTAGATGCAGAAAGCGTTGCATGGCTTGAACGCTTCCTCGATGAATATGCGGGCACGGTCGTAGCAGTGACCCACGATCGCTATTTTCTCGACAACGTCGCCGGATGGATCCTAGAACTCGACCGCGGTCGTGGGATTCCATATGAAGGCAACTACAGCAATTGGCTTGAGACCAAGGAAGTACGTCTTGAACAAGAAGCCGCGCAAGAAAAAGCCAGGCAACGGTCAATCAAGTCAGAGCTTGAATGGGTTCGCTCCAATCCAAAGGCACGGCAATCGAAGAGCCGCGCTCGACTACAACGCTTTGACGAATTGGTTAGCCAAGAACAGGGAACACGCCAGGAAACCTCAGAGCTTTTCATTCCAACCGGCGAGCGTCTTGGTGAGAAAGTGATCGACATTTCCGGTCTCAACAAAGGCTTCGGTGAACAGTTTCTGATCGAAAACCTAGATGCCAGCATTCCCCGCGGTGCGATCGTCGGCATTATTGGTGGCAACGGCGCAGGTAAAACGACTTTGTTTAAGATGCTGACCGGCGAGGAGAAGCCTGATACAGGCTCGATTGATATCGGTTCAACCGTTGAGATGTCTTATGTCGATCAGAGCAGGGACGCGCTAGAAGCCGACAAGACAGTCTGGGAAGAAATATCTGAAAGCCAAGACATCATTCGCATCGGCAAGCACGAAATACATAGCCGCGCCTATGTTGGGCGTTTCAACTTCAAAGGTACCGACCAACAAAAACGCGTCGGTGACCTATCGGGCGGTGAACGCAATCGTGTGCACTTGGCCAAGCTTCTTCGCAGTGGCGCCAATGTTTTGCTACTCGATGAACCTACCAACGATCTCGATGTGGAGACACTCCGCGCGCTCGAAGACGCGCTTCTGAGCTTCGCAGGCTCCGTGCTCGTTATCTCGCACGATCGATGGTTTTTGGATCGGGTCGCAACGCATATGTTGGCTTTTGAGGGTGACAGCCATGTTGAATGGTTCGAAGGGAATTACACAGACTATGAGGCCGATCGAAAACGACGGCTAGGTGATGCTCAGCCAACGCGGGTGAAGTACAAACCGATTCACCGTTAGGGTATCAAATTGCGACACAAAGGTTGAGAGTTCATCAACGTCGCCCTTATTGGCCAGTATTCGGAACACTTAAGAGCGCCGCATTGGTCTTTGAAATTTCAGGGGCGTTTGTGCCTATGTTAACGACGTTATCTCTTGCTCGTCGATGTCGTGTGGTGCGGATGTAGTAACAGGTGCAATATCTCCACGGCACTTTCTGGGTCAGCTGGTTGCCCGGTGATGAGATCTGCGTACAAAAAAGATTCTATGATCCGTGTCAGAGCATACGCCATTGTTGAAGGTTCCACCGGTAGGGTCATGTGACCTTTGTCGATTTCCTCGCTGATTAGCGCAGTAAGGTTGTCGATGGTGCGCGCTTGAACTGGACCATGTTTCGATGCCACCAGTTTCAAGCCGAGCTGCGGGTTATTTTTTAGGAATAGCCGCAGTGGTTGAAATGCATGGGCAGCACGCATCCCGCTCTCGACGACTTCGAGCACCCTTTCGCTGCCTTCACTCTCAGTTCGATCTACAATGCGCGAAAAGGTGTCATCGATCAGCGACGCCAAAACTTCGCCAACCAATTGCTCGGCACTACCAGCCCAGCGGTAGGCGGTCGCGCGTGAGATACCGAGCTCTACGGCGAGTTTCTGCAGCTCAATGCGCCGAGCTCCTACAAACCATGCGCGAGCTAACCGGTGCAGGTCAACTGGTTGACAATTATGCCAGCCGCGACGAGTCACGTTTCAATCGACTGGTCACCATTGCTTTGCAGCTGTGCCCGTCCATACACCCAGGCGCGCCAGCTGTGCCGATGAAATGGCTGCCATTCACCTTCGGGTAGGGCTAGCCGATCCGCGATGGCAAACAAAACTGTTGGGCTGAACCCTAAACCCAAGTGAGAGGCAAAAACCTCTATGTTCTCAGCCAGCTCGCTGGGTTGTTCAACTGCCATTGGCCACGGCACGACACCGTCGGACTTGCTAAAGATCGCCGTACTTGGGATACCAGGTAAAGGTGTGCCAGCTAATTGCCGTAAAGAATAGGTCGGGTGAGCCTCTAACTCTACGCCGCCGTTCAAACGACGAATTACGTCGTAAGCGCGCGTAGAGCGCGGATTGCCACGAATTGGGCTGCCTAGCGTAATCACCTGGCGAACCTTCTCTGTTTCTAGGTGCGCCAACAAGCGGGCATAGACGCCGCCCATGCTCCAGCCGATAATCGTTACCTTACGCCCTCCGGACTCGTCAAACACTGCACTGAGCCGTGCCACCAATCGAGCCCGAAGATCCGGCATAGCTGGACCTAGGTTGCGACCAAGTTCCCACGGACGCGCTGCATACCCTAAAGAAGCTAGGTATTGCCGTAGCACCACTGTTGAGGCATCGCTGGCACCAAAACCAGGCATCACAAGTACGGGATGTGCATCTCCCCGAGGCGCCTGTCTTAACAAGGGAGCGTTAGCCAGTAGTGCGGCGAAATCGCCAAGCGCGCGAGGCACGTCTGTTACCGCCAGGCGAGCACGCGGTGAACGGTAGTTAGTTTCCAGCATGGCAATGTAGCTCGCAAATGATACAAAAAGATATTTTGTCTCAATATTGAGACATATTCAATATTTATCTCATTTACTTTTAGAAGCCAAATGCTTCTAACACCGACACTGCGTGTAGCCAAATGCTTCTAACACCGACACTGCGTGTAATAGAAGTTGGGTTCTGCGCCGAATGCCGTGCTTCTCGGACTGGGTTGCGATCTGCTTGCCGTGCGGCTGCAACAAGGTAGCCACTAATTTGCACTACGTCGTATCGGAACACACGTCACGATCTGCGAACTGAAGCCCCGGCCTAAATTTTGAAAATCGTTAGCACGTCAAAACTGGGACAGAATCTCGAGCGCTGCACTGAGGTTCTGCACCCCGTGCACCCGCATACCGGGGAGCTTGTACTTGGGTCGATTGGCGTAAGGTACAATCGCTTGCTTGAATCCATGTTTCGCGGCCTCCCGGAGCCGTTCTTGGCCGTTAGCAACCGGTCTTAGCTCGCCAGTCAAACCAAGCTCGCCAAAAACGATTAGGTCACGGGGCAATATGCGATCCCGAAAAGACGACAACACAGCGAGGAGCAACGCAAGATCTGCGCCTGTCTCCTGAATCCGCACACCGCCAACAACATTGGCAAAAACATCTTGGTCACCGAGCGTAATGCCACAATGCCGGTGCAAAACCGCGAGGTGCATCGCGAGACGTTGATGATCTAAGCCGACTGCAACACGTTTCGGATAACCTGCGGCAACTTCATCGACCAACGCTTGTATTTCCACTAACAGCGGTCGAGTGCCTTCCCACGTTACCGTTGCGATACTGCCGGGCGAATCGGTCTCACCCCTCTGCAGAAAGATCGCTGATGGGTTGGCAACTTCCTTCATCCCCACGTCGGTCATGGCAAACACGCCAAGCTCATTCACCGCACCAAATCGGTTTTTGTTACCACGTAGTGTTCGGTACCTAGATCCAGCCGGACTGTCGAGCATCACGAAAGTGTCGATCATGTGTTCGAGAACCTTCGGACCGGCCAATCCGCCCTCTTTCGTGATGTGACCAACCAATATGACGACCGTGTCCGTCTGTTTGGCTAACCGAGTGAAGAAGCCAGCTGTCTCGCGAACCTGTGTGACCGATCCAGGAGTTGAATCAATCGACTCCATCTGCAATACCTGCACCGAGTCCAGGACCACAATCTCTGGTCGATTTAGCTCAATATGAGATGCGATCACCTCTGCTCGAGTTTCGGCAGCAACATCTAAGCCATCCATCGGCAGTTCCAGCCGTTGAGCGCGCATCGCGAGCTGTTGCAGTGATTCCTCGCCGGTCACATAGAGCACACCTCGCTCTTTGGCTAGTTGAGTGCAAACCTGTAACAAGAGGGTGCTCTTGCCAGCACCGGGGTCACCGCCCATAAGCACCACAGAACCCGGGACAAGGCCACCACCGAGAACGCGGTCCAACTCAGCGAAAGGTGTGGGTATGCGCGGGGCTTCCTGTGTTTCTACGTCACCGAGCTTTTTGATTTGCGCCTTGGTTCCCGCGAAGCCAATGTGTGCTTCTTTAATCGGTCCCACGCTGACACGAGAAAGGGTGTTCCAGGCCTGACAAGCACCACATTGCCCTTGCCACTTGGCGAAGTCAGCCCCGCAGTCGCTACAGACATACGCCGTCTTAACCTTAGCTTTGGCCACTAAACAAACTCGTTGTATACATCGGAGGCCAGATTCTCGAACTTGGTGAGATTGCCCGTAAACTGAACTCGCACTTTGCCAATCGGTCCGTTCCGTTGTTTACCGATGATGATTTCTGCGACACCTTTTTCTTCAGTGTCTTCGTTGTAAACCTCGTCACGGTATATGAAGAGGATGACGTCGGCATCCTGCTCGATTGCACCAGACTCGCGCAAATCCGACATCATGGGACGCTTATCGGGTCGAGACTCAAGCGCTCGATTCAACTGAGACAAAGCGACCACGGGACAGCGCATTTCTTTCGCCAAAGCTTTTAAAGAACGAGAGATCTCAGATATCTCTCCTGCGCGAGATTCGGAGCGCTCCGCCGTTCGCATGAGTTGTAGGTAGTCGACGACAATCATGTCGAGTCCGTCGGACTCTCGAGAAACTCGGCGCGCCCGTGCTCGGACCTCGCCAGGAGTCAGAGCAGGGGTATCATCCACATAGAGGCGTTTGTCTCGGAGTTGGCTAACCGCACCTGTAAAGCGCGACCAGTCATCGTCTTGTAGCTCACCTGTACGCAGTCGAGTCTGATCAATGCGGCCGAGGCTTGAGAGCATTCTCATGACAATTTGTTCTGACGGCATCTCCATTGAGAACACGAGAACTGCTCCACCGCTCATCACAGCATGTTCAGCGATGTTGATAGCGAAAGCAGTTTTACCCATTGAAGGTCTGGCCGCGACGATCACCAGATCTGACTTCTGTAGACCTGCGGTTCTTGAATCTATATCAGTGAACCCAGTTGCAACGCCCGTTATTGCACCCTTGGTATTGAATAGGTACTCGACCCGCTCAAGTGCCCGTGTGAGCAGGGGTGCGATTTTCTCTGGTCCACCGTCGTTGCCTCGATTCTCAGCAATTTCGAATACGGTCTGTTCAGCCATTTCGACCAACGTATCGGCATCTCGCCCTTCTGGCGTAAATGCGGCGTCTGCTATCTTGTTAGCAGCACCTATGAGTTGCCTCATCATGGAGCGTTCACGAACGATGCGTGCATAAGCGAGGACGTTGCTCGCGCCAGGTGTCGACTCTGCAAGCTCCGCTAGGTATCCGACATCACCCGCCTTCTCCAGCAGAGCCTCAGAGCGCAGTCGTTCTGATACGGTCACGGCGTCCAACGGCTCATCGCTGTTTGCGAGGGACATCATCGCTTCAAAAATAATCTGATGTTGCGGCCGGTAGAAATCGCGCGCGGCGACTATCTCAACAAGGTCGAACCACGCCTCGTTATTGAGCATTAGTCCACCCAATACCGATTGTTCAGCCTCTACAGAATGAGGTGGTACTTTAAGGCTAACGGCTTGGCTTTCAGGTGCGTATTGAGACATTGAACGGGGACAACTTTGGACAGGCAAGCGTGAGCGCAACCGGTATCGATTGCAAGAGAATAACCTGTGGAAAAGCTGAGGAAATCAAAGCGCGACTATGTGCGCGCTCATCATGTCCTCGGGAGGTGAGTTACTCTGGGACTACCGACACAGTTATTTCAACCGTGACGTCAGAGTGGAACTGCAGACCGATTTGGTATTCACCTGCTTGGCGGATAACACCCTCAGGCATGCGCACTTCACTACGCAATACTTCGTGGCCTTCTTCAGTCAGCGCTGTGGCTATATCCTGTGTGCCCACGGAGCCATACAACTTGCCCTCTTCACCGACTTTCACAACGATAGTCAGTGTGTGTTCCTCGAGCGGTGTGGCTCGAGTTGTTGCTGCACTTAACTTCTCGTCAGCTGCGGCTTCAAGTTCTGCACGACGACCTTCAAATACGCTGCGATTCGATTCATTCGCTTGCACAGCCTTTCCTTTCGGGATTAGGAAGTTTCGAGCGAAACCGGGCTTCACAGCAACTTCATCGCCGAGGTCACCCAGATTGTTGACTCTCTCTAATAGAATTACATTCACGGGGCTTCCCCTTACTTGTGCTGATCGGTGTAAGGCAGGAGAGCGAGAAAACGTGCTCGCTTAACCTCTGCTGCTAAACGGCGTTGGAAACGGGCCGATGTACCAGTAATTCGACTTGGCACTATCTTGCCGGTCTCACCGATAAATTGACGTAGCGTATCTAGATCTTTGTAATCAATTTCGGATTCTTTTTGGGCTTCTCGGATTCTTCGTCTACTCATTCGTTTCTCTCCTCTTCTGCCTCTACTTCAGCGTCGCCCTCGGCCGCCACTGCCTCACTAGGCTCTGCACTAGCTTCGCTCTCGCTTCCTGCACTGGCAGCATCATCTGCGGGTGCGCCTTCTGCGGGTGCATCTTCTGCAGGCGTTTCGTCGCGCGCAGATTGTGCAGCACGTGCTGCATATTCTTCTTCTCGTCGCTTATCGCGTTCTTTCTCTTTCTCTTGTTCCTTGAGTTCTTCTTCATAGATCTTCGACGTACCCGTTTCAGGTGCCTGACGTCGAATGATCATGCTGCGGATAACCGCATCGTTGAATCGGAAAGCGCTTTCAAGCTCATCAAGGACAGTTTGGCTGACCTCAATGTTAAAAAGTATGTAGTGGGCTTTGTGAATTTTGGAGACAGGAAAGGCCAGCTGTCTGCGCCCCCAATCTTCGGTTCGGTGCACAACGCCTGCACCGCGCTCAATCATTGCGTGGTAGCGTTCGATCATGCCTGGGACTTGATCACTTTGATCCGGATGGACCAAAAATACGATTTCGTAATGTCGCATTACGTCTCCTTTTGGTTTTGTCGCAGAGCTTGTGTTCTGAGACAACACTTCCGTGGCATTACACGACTCTCAGTCGCGACCTACGTGAAGTAAGGTAAATGTATCCGCTGGTGAGCGGGCCGCGCATTGTAGGGGTCCGATGAGGTCAACGCAAGCACGCTAACGGTTCAGTTCCTAGCCAACTGGCGCTGCCTCTCGTACAGAATGACGCCCGTCGCGACGGAAACATTTAGGCTCTCAACCGACCCAAACATCGGGATTTTTACCAATTGGTCACAAACTTCTCGCGTCAGTCTGCGCATACCCTTGTCTTCACTGCCCATGATGATGACCGCATTTTGCGCAAAGTCTGCGTCACTGTGCAGCACGTCGGCTTCGCCATCCGTGCCAATCAGCCAAAAGCCCTCTGCCGCGAGTTTTTTCAGACAGCGAGCGAGATTCGTAACCTCCACCACCATGATGCCATCCATCCCTCCTTGCGCGGTTTTTAACGCGGCTGCATTAAGGGGCGCACTATTGCGCTTAGGCAAGACTAAGGCTTGAACGCCTGCGCCATTTGCAGTCCGTAAACAAGCGCCCAAGTTGCGCGGGTCGGTGATGCCATCAAGGACGAGAATCGTAATTGGTCCATGCCACGTTGGAATCGTCTCGAAAAGCGTTTCTTCCGCTGCCAAACTGATTTCTAAAACCTCAAGCAAAACACCCTGATGCGTTTCACCCTCGGATAGGCGCCGACGAAACCAGGTAGATTCGACTGTCTGGAAACGGACCCCATGTTCGCGTGCGAGTCCAATCAACTCATTGATTCTCGCGTCGCGACGCCCTTTTTGTAGGTATAGGCAACGGGCACGATCCGCTGAGCCTCGCAGCGCTGAACGCACCGCCTGGATACCAAAAACGTCGCTCACCTGCGTCGACCTTTGCCACGCCCACGGGAACCTCGATTGCCTGCGTTGGATTGTCCTTTGCCATTTGGACTGCTTTCCAAGAGCAAATCAATTTTCCCCTGCGTCGGTTCCACAGACTGGACCCGGACACGCAACTTGTCTCCCATAACAAAGCGTCGGCCGTTCTTTTCTCCAACAAGACTCATCGACCGCGCATTGAAGTGATAGTAGTCACCCCCAAGCGAGGAGACGTGCAACAAGCCTTGGACAAAGTAGCCTTCCAATTCAACGAAAAGACCAAAATCCGTGACCGCAGCGATCAAGCCATCAAGTACTTCGCCGACTTGATTCGAGAGGTAGTCACACTTCAGCCAGCCATCCACCATCCAACCCGCGCTTTCAGCCCGCCGCTCGTACTGCGATGTCTGCTCACCGAGCCAGGCAAGTTCGTCCGCGTTTGGTGCGGTTGGCTTCTTTTTAGCGACAGATACCAAGCTCTTTAACGCTCTGTGGACTAGTAGATCTGGGTATCGGCGAATGGGAGACGTAAAGTGCATGTACTCCTGCAACGCCAATCCGTAGTGGCCTTGATTGTTAGGGGTATAGACTGCTTGTTGCATAGTTCGTAGTGTCAGCTGACCATACAGCCAGAGGTTTGCAGTTTTAGGCAGGCGCAACAGAGCTTCTTGTAAATCCTTCGGTGCTATCTCACCAGGTGCCAATCGAACGCCCGCATATGACAACATCTGGCGAAGCTCATCGAGCTTCATATTGTCTGGTGGTTCGTGCACTCGATAGAGACTCGACAACCCCGCTTTTTCCAGAAACTGTGCGGCACTGACATTGGCCGCGATCATCGCTTCTTCGATCAGTTGGTTTGCGACTAGCCGCTCGACCGGAGTTACGTCAGCAACAGCACCGTTCTCGAGGCGCAGTGATCCTTCATGCGTTGGAAAGTCCAAGGCGCCACGTTTTTCTCGGGCATCCCGCAATGCTTCATAGACACCCTGTAACGCGGTAATTGATGCAGTGACTGCATCGGACCAAGCTAGCTTCTTGCCGTTGAGAAATTTCTCAACCTCTGTGTAGGTCAGTCGCGCGTGCGAATAGATGAGCGCTTCGTAAAAGTCATGCCGAAGTACCTTCCCAGAAGAAGAAATTTGCATTTCGCATACCAGCGCTAATCGATGCACTTCTGGTTTCAGAGAACACAACTCGTTGGAGATTATTTCCGGCAGCATCGGTATCACGCGTTCAGGAAAATAGACCGAGGTGCCACGTACAAGAGCTTCTTGATCAAAGGGACCACCAGCTTTGACATAGTGCGCAACGTCAGCAATCGCAACGATCAGTCGCCAACCGTTCTGCTTAGTGCCACCTTTTTTTGAGCCAGGCGTGAGAGGTTCCGCATAGACCGCGTCATCAAAGTCTTTAGCCGTCTCACCATCTATCGTGACCAAGGGCAGATCGGTCAGATCAACTCGATCTTTGAAACGCCCAGGTTGAACGGTCTTTGGTAGCTTGCCACTGGCACTCAGTACACTGTCCGGCCATATAAAGGGAATCTCGAACGCAGCTATCGCGGTCTCAATCGCTTGGTCAAGGACAGACCCGCTTTCGAGGACGTCGGTAACTACGCCTCGGAGACCTCGTCGCGACAATCCAGTAACAAGAACCGACACGGTATCGCCATGACGACCGAACCCAGGTCGTTCATCCAACTCAATTCGACGTCTAGATTTACCGAGCCCTTCAACGTAAGCGAATCGGCTATCAGTGTTCAGAATGCCGATAACGGGCGCAGAACTGTGTTCGACAACGCTCGACAACACGGCTCGGTCACCGACCAGGGTATAGGCAATCTTGTCTCCGGCGCGGAGAGCAACGCGACTCTTTTCCATCTCATGACCGTCGACTGTCGTTCTCGATCCAGCCTGTTCAACAAGTCCGGTGAAAAGTGCTTGTTCAGCACCTACGAGATGATAGAGCCCTCCGAGATCTTTTGAAATTTCACCGGATCGCTCAAGACCTTTGAGCATTTGACGGAGCTGTGTGATGTCTCGCGGTGAATCGGCGCCACTTTTTTCAACTAAGTCTCGCCAGTCGATTTGACCGTCTGAATTTGCGATCAGATTGCGCACCTCCGTCGAGGTATATCGCGTCGCGCCGCGTTCACGTCGGTTCGACGCCTGCTTTTTCTTTTTTACCACGCGCGTAGTAAACGTGTTGTTGCACTCAGACACAAGCCAGAGTCACAAACAATCGGCGCGAGGTTAGGTGCGCTGTGCGTGTTTGACACTCGGACGCAGATTTAAGTACAGTGCGCGGCCCTATCGGACCCACAATGCCCAGGTGGTGAAATTGGTAGACACGCTAGCCTCAGGTGCTAGTGAGCTTCGGCTCGTGGAGGTTCAAGTCCTCTCCTGGGCACCATGATCTCGCTTACGCGAGCTCTGTCGAGTTTCGCCTCCGTGTGGCAAAACGTCGCTCTAATCTCCAAGCAGCATTCGCGTTGAGAACTAGTTGGGTCAAGGTCGGTCGGATCTTTCGGAACCATGATCTCGCTTGCGCGAGATTACTACTCGTAAATCACCGACTTAGTTCTCAGGAAGCGCTTTCGAGACCGTGATTTTCGGGGCGTTCTGCTTCGACAAAGACCCGCTTAATTCGATCGTCAACAGATTTGATGGCTCCATTGATTTCTGTGACTGCAGCTTCCAGTTCATCTGAACTGATTTCGCTGACGAAGTCGGCCGAGACGGTAACGACGATAAAGTCAGGACCCATGTGCAGCGTGGCGACTTCATTTGTCGAGATGATGCGAGGATCGTTTTCAAGTTTCACTGATATCGCGTTCCGCACATCAATACTAGCGCTTTCACCGATCAGCAAATTCTTTGACTCCAGTGCGAGGAAGAAAGCCGTGATGATCAAGACCACACCAATTGCGATCGACGCCACCGCATCAAAGACCGCATTCCCAGTCAGCTGAAAGAGCACCAAGCCAGCCATTGCTATTAGAAGACCTAAGGTCGCAGCAGTATCTTCGAACACAACGACAAACAAGGTCGGGTCTTTGCCATGTCGTACCGCCTGGGCAATGCTCTGGTTGCCACGGCTCTTATTGAATTCCTTGAAGGCGACATAAAGCGCGCCGAGCTCAAACACAAGCGCAAACCCAAGCACCAAGTAGTTAATGAGCATGTTGGTTATGGGTTCACTGTCAGAAAGGTGTTGAACACCTTGGTAAATCGATGCAGTGCCCCCTAGCGCAAAAATCAGCATCGCAACAATAAAGCACCAAAAGTAGATCTCCTTGCCATGGCCAAATGGAAACTCTGGTGAAGCTGGTTTGATCGACTGGCGAATTCCGAACAACAGAAGCACTTGGTTGCCCGTATCGACTAAGGAGTGGATGCCTTCACTCAACATTGCGGCGCTGCCCGTATAAGCTGCGGCACCAAATTTGGTAACGGCGATAAGCCCGTTGCCTACCAACGCGGCATAGATTGCCTTCTTAGATGATCCGGCCATATGTGGTCTTCGTTAAAGCTTGCGCAAAACTAGGGAGCCTATGGAGTAACCAGCGCCGAACGAGCACAGCACGCCGAGGTCTCCGCTAACCAAGTCTTCGTGATGGAGGTTAAACGCAATTATCGATCCAGCTGATGCTGTATTGGCATACTTATCCAGAACAATCGGCGCCTCGTTTGGTTTCGGATCGCGTCCGAGTAGGCGACGCGCAATCAAATCATTCATATTGATGTTGGCTTGATGGAGCCACCAGCGTTTTACATCCGCTACTGCATAGCCGGTCTCTTCCATCTGACGAGTTAGATGCTCCGCAGCCATTGGACAAACCTCTTTGAACACCTTGCGTCCGTTTTGGCGAAACAGTTTGCTGTCGCCAAATGGGTCAGAATCATCAGCGTAAGAAAGATAGCCAAAATCGGAACGGATGTTGTTGGAGAACTGCGTAATCGCTTTAGTCCCCAACACTTCATAAACGTGATCCGCAGTTGCTGACTCTGCGCGTTCCAAAATCATCGCCGTTGCTACATCGCCAAAGATGAAATGCCCATCTCGGTCACGAAAGTTGACTTGAGGAGTAGTCAGTTCTGGATTGATCACGAGCACACAGCTTGAGGAGCCAGCCGCTATCGCGTCGTAGGCGCGGTGCAGTGCAAATGTTGCTGCCGAACACGCCACCAACATGTCAAATCCAAATCCTTCGATGCCAAGTGCCGCTTGCACTTCTATAGCGATCGCTGGGTACGAACGTTGTGTATACGCGCAGGAGACAACCACCATGTCGATATCGGACGCGGTTTTACCCGCCGTTTGCATCGCGTCGCGCGCGGCATGCAACGCCATTTCCGCCTGGTGGGAAAGTTCGTCTGGCGACCGCTCGGGTATGCTCGGGCCGCATACGATCTACATCCAGAATCCCTTCTTTACAATATGTGTAGCGTTGCTTGATACCACTCGCTTTTTCTATGAATTCGGCGCTGGATAGCGGCTTCTCTACACAATCTCCTGCCGCTATCTCTGCCGCGTGTTGCTCGTTGTAGCGACTTGCCCAACCGTTGTACGCCTCGACCAATTCTTCATTGGTCACGATCTCATCAGGGGTCCATAAACCCGCGCCACTAATTACGACTGAATGCATAAATTTGCTCTAGGGGATCGGCAGATAGCCGTCTTTTTGGCCTTTAGTAAAGACGCCCACGGCATCATGTGCATGCAAACTCTCATGGTGTTCTATCCGTACCCAGAAATCGCACCAGCGTTCATCTTGTGAAAAAGCGGACTTTAAACGTCTGCCCGCATCCTCAACAAACATCAAGTTCGCCCCATTGAGGCGGGCAAATTCTTGTTCGTCTTCCCTTTTAACTGCGGCTTGAACCGGCGTTTTCAGGACTTCTTCAACCTGATCTACGAGATCAGTAATCGGAAACTCATCCATGTCAGAGGCAAGACGAACAAGCACCTTTGCCGTACTTCTTTGGCTGTGCGGGGTCGCCTTGATGCCTTCCTCTGTGCCGAGCCAGGCCCGCACGTCCGAGAACTTCACATCAGCCTTATCCGCGAAATCGGCTTCAAACTGCTCTTGGATAATTTGCCGAGCGAGCGCCGCTGAACATGGGCAGGTCGAGGAGTATTGCACTTCGACCGACAACTCCAACACGACTTCGCCGCCTAACAAGGTTCCTTTCACCATCACGGGGTAAGATGACCAGCCCTGGTTATCGCTGATTAGCGCATCGCGACGTACGAAATGATCAAATTCAAACTGCACAAAAGCGTTGGTGCTCAGATCATGGTGTGACTCTAATATCGAACCTAACAACAGTTTCAGTCCTGCTGCAGTTAGCGGTCTTGTCTCTGCGTGTTCATCCAGCAACAAATACAAGCGCGACATGTGAATGCCCTTTGCATGCGGATCCGCAAGATTGACGTAGACCTGCACCATCGCTTGGACGGCCTTTGACACGTCGCCATCTTTTACGAGCAGCGGCTGGTGGACATGGCTCATCCCTACCCAATCTAGAGTTGCTTGGGCTTCACCGAAAGAACGGCGCGCGATATCCGGCATATTCTGGCTTACGACCAGTGTTGGCTTTGTCATAACAGCCCTTAGGCATTTACAAAAAAAGGCCATCGATTGTACACAACTCGAGGATCGAACGCCTGTTGCGGCGAGGACCCAGATATAGCCACGATTTCGAGCGATCGCCTATCTCAGAGTGACGTATTCCTCTTCAACGAGAGTTCGTGCTTCGGCTTCAAGCATCACAGGCATGCCATCTCGGATGGGATAGGCCAGTCGACTCGCTCGGCACCAAAGTTCTTGGGCATCTTTTTTGTAAACCAATGGGGCTTTGGTGACAGGGCAGACCAGTATTTCAAGGAGCTTCGAATCAACCATACAGACCTCTATAGAAAGGGATCATTCAGGACAATAGTCTCATTTCGATCGGGGCCGGTTGAGATTATATCGACCGGTGCACCAACAGCCTCTTCAACCCGACGAATATAGGCTTGGGCATTTGCAGGCAGTTCTTCGACTGACTGCACACCCAGTGTCGATTCCGACCAACCGGGGATCTCTTCGTATACGGGTGTGACAGACTCATAGTACTCGCTACCGAAGCTCGCATCGGCTGCCATACCATCGGTTGTATCGTAGTCGACGCAAATGCGAATCGTCTCGAGCCCATCAAGCACATCGAGTTTGGTGAGGCACAATCCTGAGATGGAGTTGATCCGTACAGCTTGGCGCAGCGCCACTGCATCAAACCAGCCACAACGTCTTGGCCGTCCCGTGGTGGAGCCAAATTCATTACCTCGCTCGGCCAAACGAGACCCCGTATCGTCAAAGAGCTCTGTCGGAAAAGGTCCAGAACCAACTCGGGTCGCATAGGCCTTGGTGATCCCGAGAACATAATCTAGGTATGTGGGGCCAAAGCCACTACCGATGGCTGTGCCACCAGCGGTGGTATTCGATGACGTGACATAGGGATAGGTCCCCAGGTCAATATCGAGCATGGCACCTTGGGCGCCTTCGAAGAGGATGTTGTCGCCAGCTTCTCGCAACTCGTGTAGCACGGGAACAACGTCCCGAACCATGGGTTTAATTTGTTCCGCGACAGCGGCACAGTCGTCCAAGGTTTTCTGAAAGTCGACTGGCTTAGATTTGTAGTATTCGGTCAGCATGAAGTTGTGATACTCCATGACTTCATTCAATTTGGCGCCGAACTCCTGCCAGTAGAACAAATCGCCAACGCGCAGTCCGCGACGTGCGACTTTGTCTTCATAGGAAGGTCCGATACCACGACCCGTTGTACCAATTTTCTTGTTACCGCGAGCCTCTTCCCGGGCGAGATCAAGTTGCACGTGGTAAGGCAGTATCAATGGGCATGCAGGTGAAATCAGAAGCTTGTCACGAACCGGCACGCCTCGTTCTTCTAAGGCGCACACCTCTTTTAGCAATTCATGCGGCTCCAACACTACGCCGTTGCCGATCACACACTGCACGTCCTCATGAAGGATGCCAGAGGGGATGACGTGCAGGACGGTTTTTTCCCCGTCGATGACCAGCGTATGGCCTGCATTGTGACCACCTTGAAAACGAACGACCGCAGAGACTCGCTCCGTTAAGAGATCAACGATCTTGCCCTTACCTTCGTCACCCCACTGTGTACCGATGACGACTACATTTCGACCCATTGTTAACTACCGTTTAAGTTTAGTGCTATGTATTTTCTGTGCGATCAATCACCTGCCAAGACCCATCGACAACAACTAATAGTCGTCGACAATCTTTCGGGATTTCTTCTTCATCTGTGAGGGCAACGCGCACCCTTTCGCCCGCGGCTCGAAGTTCAGCTACTTTGGCCAATTGTTCACTACTCTCATCTGCAAGCGTCGGTCTTACGGACGGCGCAAAGATAATGTCCTGGCTTTGCTCGATTTTCGATAGCAAAGACTTTAGATCCATGTCGAAGCCAGTGGCAGGCCTTGCTCGCCCAAACGCCTCGCCGACACCGTCATAACGACCACCCTGTGCCAGGGCTCGACCGTGCTCGGGATGGTAGACCGCAAAGACCGGACCATTGTGATAACCGTATCCAGATAACTCCGACACATCTATCCGCACGCTCACCTGGCCATCTTTGGCCCGCACCAGTAGTGCCAGCTGCTCGAGCTCATCTAAGGCGGCAACGACGGATTCTCCAGCGCCAGCAAGACGCTCTCGTGCATGGCCGATGCTCTCAACATCGCCCATCAGTGATGGCAGGTCTACTAACATGTGAGCCAAAGTTGATTCTGGCAACAATGCCGCTATGTCCGCTTGAGACTTACGTTGAATGCAGGCAAAGAGTTCGCTTTCGTCAAAGACCTCGCCAGCGGACACAAGGTCTGCCACCAAAGATCGATAGATACCCATATGGCCAATCAACAGAACCGGATTGTCGACACCGGCACTTTGTACCGCAGCCATCATAAGGCCAATCACCTCTGCATCCGCTTCTACAGAAGGGGACCCGAACAGTTCTGCGCCCGCTTTGATCGGCACCCGCGAGCTTTCTGTCAGTTGAGGGTTCGCAAATACCACATTGCCCGCATAGCAAAGTCGTTGGATATCATCCGTGACTCGACTATGTGCATCAATGCGGACAGCCTGAGAGGTCATATCAGCGCGGACACCGAGCTGTTTTCCCGTTACTTGATCGACGGCTTTGAGAGTTTGGAGATCCAGATCCTCACCACTACCAACAAGCAAGGCATCTAAGTATTCGACGACGGGTGGCTCTATGTAGTCGTAACCCCAGGAAACAAATAGGTCTAGAACTTTTCGCCGAAGTGCTTCCAACTCCCACGCATCAGGCGGCAACAGTTCATCTACCCCACGGGGCAGGCGCCAGTAAGTCTTCATGTCGCTTTGTTGAGTTGGTGTTGGCTCTTACGCGTAGACGCTCAGAATGTTCTAACCGTCACCATTTTCCAAATATTTGAAAAATTCGCTGTTCGGATCCAGGACCAGCAAATCACCCTTGTCCTTAAAGACCGTAGTATACGCATTGATCGACCGATAGAACTCATAAAATTCAGGGTCTTTGTTAAACGCAAACGCGTAAGTCGACGCGGATTTGGCATCGCCATCACCTCGAATCTGCTCACTCTCGCGATATGCTTCAGCTTCAATCACTACCGCTTCCCGATCAGCGCCAGCTCTAATTTCTAGCTCGCGCTCCCGGCCTTCGGCGCGATATTGACGCGCTTCAATTTCCCGCTCTGAGTTCATTCGATCATAAACAGCGGTAGAAACTTCGACAGGTAAGTCGATTTTCTTTACACGAACATCCACTACCTCAACGCCGTACTCACGCATTACTGTGTCTAGATCGAGACGTAATTCACTCATCAACAGGTCTCGTTCACCGGATACCACTTCATGCATATCTCGTCTAGAGATCTGGTTACGTAAACCTTCATTGACCCGTTCTTGGAGTAAGCGCTGTGCTCGTTCAATTTCAAAAGACGCACGTTCGTAGAACTTCTTCACCTCCGAGACTTTCCACTTAACAAATGAATCCACTATCAGTGGTTTCTTTTCGAGTGTGTAATAGGTTTCAGGCTCGGAATCGAGAGTTAGCACACGAGCGTCGAACTTCTTCACTTCCTGCGCTATAGGCAATTTAAAATGCAGCCCCGGCTGAAGATCCGCCTCCACGAGATTACCAAACTGTAAAAGGATGGCGCGTTCAGTAGCGTGCACCCGATAGAGCGTCGACGACGCCAAGGCGACAGCCGCTAATATCAATACAATGCCGATCAGTGTTTTTGTAGACATATTTATACCTTTAGTTTCTCAAGCGGCCATTGGCGGCTCGGTTACCTGTCTGTTCACGCAGTCTGCGCTCAACCTCATTTTCGATCATCGTTTCATCGATTCTATTTGTGGGTCGCTGCTTCGTGAGTTGATCGAGTGGTAAGTAAAGTAGGTTGTTGCCACCCTCGACATCAACCATCACCTTGCTGGCGTTAGAGAACACGGTCTCCATCGCATCTATATACAAACGATCGCGGGTCACGTCTTTCGCTAGAGCATACTCCGTTAGGAGCTTCTCAAACCTATTCGCCTCACCTTCTGATCTAGCAACTACCTGGTCACGGTATGCATTCGCCTCTTCGACTTGTCGTTTTGCTCGCCCGCGTGCTTCGGGAACTACTTGCTCTAGATAGGCCGTGGCTTGGTTAATGTAGCGTTGCTGATCTTCTTTGGCCTTCTGAACATCGTTGAACGCATCCTCCACTTGAGATGGCGGCGCGCTTCGATCGATGTTGACCTTTTGTAGAAAGATGCCCGTGCCGTAGATGTTGAGGTAATCCTGCAGTCGCGACTGCACCTCTGCGGCGATTGCCTCCCGACCATCGGTGATTACCTGATCCATCGTGGCACTACCGACTACGTGTCTTAACGCACTTTCTGTGGCGTGTGCCAAACTGGCTTCAGGGTTGTAGACGTTAACCCGATACTTTATCGCGTCATCGACAACCCATTGTACGGTCAAACTGACATCAACGATGTTTTCATCCTCGGTCAACATCAAGGATTGATGCCTATGTGAGCGCACCTGTGTGACGTTGACCACATCGACTTCATCAATCAGCGGGGGATTCCAATGCAAACCCGGACCTTTCAAGTCATCCAAGACCTCGCCGAAACGAAAAATCACGCCACGTTCCTGTTGGTCCACCTGGTAGATGCCCGTGAAGGCATAGAATGCAATTAATACAAACGCCGCGAGCGCAATGATGCCACCAGACAGACCACTTCCACCCCCGCTTGATCGACCACCACCGCCACCAAAGATACCGGACAGCTGGCCTTGCAGTTTACGGATCGCTTCATCCAAATCCGGCGGTCCTTGATCACCGCGGTTACCCCAGGGATCTTTGCCGCCCGAGTCACCACCGTCATTCCATGCCATCTATTTTCTCCGAAAGCTCAAGTTAAATTTCTGATCGGTCTAGTTCGAAATTCTAGGGAGCGGGGTTCTCGTGCGCAACAATACTTGTGGCGAGTTTTCGAGTTGATCAATAAGTTGATTATCCGCTTGCAGGGTCAATTGTAGACTACCATCCTCTAGTAGCGCCTCATCTAAAACAGCTCCAGAGCGATAAAGCCAAGCTCTCGTTTTACCATCTGCCGAGTCAAGTACAACCTCATGTGGGGATGCGACCCCAAGCGAGTCGCCAATCGTCGTGACCAGACGGTCCAACCCAGCACCAGTCAATGCGCTCACAGGCACCGCATCGATTTTCCGCCCGGACGTGCAAGGTTCGAGGTGTGGCCGTTGTTCTACCAGATCGGTTTTGTTGAGTGCGATGATTTCTGGCACAGAACCAGCGCCAATGTCTCGCAAAACTTGTCGCACTTGACCCACCCGTTCGTTCATCAGTGGATCTGAGGCGTCTACGACATGGAGCAATAAGTCCGCCTGAGCGACCTCTTCAAGCGTGGCCTTGAAAGCCTCTATTAAAGCATGGGGCAATAAACTCACGAAACCAACCGTATCGGCGAGCACGACATCAGTGAGTCCAGGAATCAAAATCTTACGCGTAGTGGGGTCGAGCGTCGCAAACAACTGATCCTCAGCGTAAACATCTGCGCTCGTTAGTCTGTTGAAAAGCGTGGATTTACCAGCGTTGGTATAACCAACAAGCGTGACTGTCGGGACACCCCGGCGATATCGTCCACGCCGGTTTTGCGCTCTGCGCTTTTCTACATCGAGCAGCTTTTTTTCCATCGCTTTAACGCGCTCGCTCAGCATCCTCTGGTCCATCTCGATCTGCTTCTCACCAGCGCCGCGAAGGCCAATGCCCCCTTTTTGCCGATCGAGGTGAGTCCAACCTCGAACCAGCCTGGTTTGAGCATGTTTCAATTGCGCCAGCTCGACCTGCAACTGCCCCTCATGAGACCGCGCGCGATCGGCAAAAATGGTGAGGATTAACTCTGTTCGTGTAATGACGCGACACTCGAGGGCTTGTTCGAGATTTCTCTGTTGGCCTGCATTCAGCTCGTGATTGACGAGCAACAAATCCGCCTCATTTTGCTTGAGCAGCAACTTCACCTCAATGACTTTGCCTTTGCCGATAAAGGTGTGTGGATGAGGGGCATCGCGTGGTGCGACAACTGCGGCTACCACATCAATGCCTGCTGATTTCGCCAGTTCAGCAAATTCAGCTTGTTCAGGGTTGACCCCACGCTTGAGTTCAATCTGCAGAATGATCGCGCGGTCACCAATTTCGGGACGTTCAAACAACATGGTGGTCTTTTAGTTACTCAGTTGTCGTTCAAACGCCCGGTCGTTCCTGCCGAGAACGCGTTCCAAATCGGAACGGGTGGGTTTGAACTATTCTTCTTCGCTGCCAGCAGCCAGCTTTACGTTGCGAGCGGGTACAACAGTAGAAATCGCATGCTTATATACCATTTGACTCACTGAATTCTTGAGCAGCACAACAAATTGATCAAACGATTCAATTTGACCCTGCAATTTGATGCCATTCACCAGATAGATCGATACTGGGACGCGCTCCTTGCGCAAGGCGTTTAAATAAGGGTCTTGTAAGCTGTGCCCTTTTGACATTGTGTTCTCCTTTCACGCTGCACTACACCAAGTGATACAAAGGGTAACACACGATGTTTCGAGATGTACTAGGTCTACCGTTTGCCTAGTTGTTCGACAACCACCGACGCTATCTGTTCCGGCGCTTCACTTTCTATCGGAATCAAGTCTTGCCATTGGCGCAGCCATGTCATCTGTCGCTTAGCCAACCGGCGCGTGGCAGTTGCCGCATCAGCGACGAATTCGCCATACGTTAGGACCCCTGCCAAGTGTTGCCAGGCTTGGCGGTAACCCACAGCACGCATCGATGGCAGATCTAAGTGGAGATCGTCTCGGTTTTTTAGACCTTCTACTTCGCCGAGAAATCCAAGGGCTAACATCTCCTCCAAACGTCGTGTAATCCGCTCGTGAAGTCGCGCTCGATCCGGTGGCATTATGCCGAAGGTTTGCACAACCGCTCCTAACCGCTCCGTAGCACTCGCCCCGGATTGCTTGCGCCACAATTCAGAAATTGGTTGACCAGTCATGCGAATGACTTCCAATGCTCGAAGTAGCCGCTGTGGATTGTTCGGATGGATTTCACGGGCAGCAACAGCGTCCCGATGTTCAAGCTCTGCCCACAGCGCCGCGTTGCCTTTTTCTTCTAGCTGAGCCCGAAGTTGCTGCCGTAACTCCGGATCTGCTCGGGGAAGTTCCGCAATCCCTTCAATAAAGCGCTTCGCATAAAGCATTGTGCCGCCGACCAAAACAACGGTCTTGTCTTCGGCCACGGCGCCAGCAACTTCGAGATCAGCATCTGAGACGAAGTCCGCCACTGTGTAAGGGTCTGCTGGATCTCGCACATTGATGAGGCTATGAGGATAAGCGGTGAGTTCGTCTGCGGTGGGTTTTGCGGTGCCGATGTCCAGACCTCTGTAGACCAGCGCCGAGTCGACACTAACAAGGGCTACGTGTTGCGTACCCCCTAGAGCATCGAACAGTTTCATTGCTGTGGCTGTCTTACCCGCGGCTGTGGGACCGAGCAATAAGATTACGCGACCAGCCATTACTGACCTCGATAGAAAAGCTTATCCAGGTCATTCATGCTCTGCGTGAAATAAGTGGGTCGGCCGTGATTACAAAGCCCAGCGTTCTCAGTCTGTTCCATCTCTCTCAGCAACGCGTTCATTTCCAATATCGACAGCTTTCGATTGGCCCGAACCGAACCGTGGCAGGCGACACTCGCAAGCAGGTCGAATTGACGGCGACGCACCTCGTCACTACTACCCATCTCCCCTAAGTCGCTGAGTACATCAACGACCGCAGCCTCTATATCCCGCTGCGGCAGTAGGGCGGGGATTTCTCGAACCGTAACGGCTTGCGGACCCGATCGTTCGATCACGAGCCCAGCCCGTTCCAGTTCTTCAGACATATCCTCAACGATGTCAGCCTCAGCCGCAGAAATATCAAGTGCGATCGGCACCAGCAGAGGCTGACGAATCATGCCATCGCGCTCAACCTGTGCTTTCATCTTTTCATAGGTAATACGCTCATGGGCAGCATGCATATCCACCATCACCATGCCGTGTGCGTTTTGTGCTAAGACATAAACACCGTGCAACTGCGCAATCGCGTAACCGAGCGGCGGCACTGTCCCAGCGTCTGCAACGTTAGACGTCGCCATCCATTCTGGCTCAGCCTCTGCAACCAGCTGAGCAATACCTCCGGCTGGGGTATCCGATCCTTTCGCATTGGTCGAAGCCAGGGCTAATCTATCTTGTTGGAAGCTACCTTGGCGAAAAGCTTGCCTTGCCAACGCGTTTTGATGCTGGTCCACCGACTGCTGTCCGCCTGGAACCCCTGACTCATCTGTTGCGTGATCTAGCGAAGGCCGGACGTCACGCAACGCGCGATTGAGGCTACCGAAGATAAAGTCATGGACCCGTCTAGCGTCTCGAAAACGAACTTCGTGTTTCGTTGGATGGACGTTCACATCTACATAGGCTTCCGGTAACTCTAGAAAAAGCACAAACACCGAGTGTCGGCCATGAAACATGACATCTCGGTAGGCTTGCCGGATTGCATGGCCAACCAGCTTGTCTGTGATCGCTCGACCGTTGACGTAAAAGTACTGTTGGTCGCCTTGGCGACGATGATGCGCGGGTTCCCCGACCCAACCATGCAAACGGTACTCACCACGTTCCTCGTCGATCACGATGCTCTCGTCCACGAAAGATTTGCTCAACACGGCACCAAGCCGTTCGTTGATCCGACCTGGTGGGAGCTGCAAACTCTTGGCGCGCGAAGCGGACGACATCTGTTCCAACTCAAAGCCGATATCCATATGTGCCAAACTTAGGCGACGCACAACTTGGTCAATGCGCGCGATCTCCGTCCGTTCAGTTTTGAGAAACTTGCGACGCGCAGGAGTGTTAAAAAAGAGGTCAGAAACTTCAACGGTTGTTCCCACTGGATGAGCCACGGGTCGTTCAGCCATCAGCTGGCCGCCGTGTACTTCGCGCAACGCGCCCATCTTTTCTCCAGCGATCGCGGCAGTGATTCTAACTCTCGAGACTGAGGCAACACTCGCTAATGCCTCCCCACGAAATCCTAGGCTGGCAACGCCAAGCAGGTCGCGGGCATCAATAATTTTGCTGGTGGCATGGCGCTCAAGCGCTAACGCCAAGTCATCCTCTGGGATACCAAACCCGTTGTCGCGAACAGAGACCAACTCACTACCACCGCCACGGGTTCGAATCTGGATTTGACTCGCACCAGCGTCAATACTGTTCTCCACGAGCTCTTTTGCTATGGACGCCGGTCGCTCAACGACCTCCCCGGCCGCGATCTGATCCGCTACGAACTGCGACAGTCGACGAACCCGACGTGGATCTCCGGTTACACCCAAATCTACGCGCCTCCAGGAATGCGCAAAACTTGGCCAATGCGGATCTTGTCTCCCCGCAGCCCATTGTGACGGCGCAAATTACCTGAGCTAACCCCAAATCGTTGTGCTATCGCGGAAAGCGTATCGCCACGCACGATCGTGTATCTGAATTCGGAACCTTGTGTGCGTTGCGCGAGGAGCGTGCCGGGCGGAGGATTGGCTCGCATGAATTGTTCGATGCCGCGGGCGACAGCCCGGGCAACTTTGTCTTGATGCTCAGCTTGGGACAAGCGTCTTGCCTCGTCTGGATTGGAGATAAACCCAGTCTCCACCAGTATCGAGGGCATGTCTGGAGACTTCAGCACGACAAATGCTGCTTGCTCGACGCGGCTTTTGTGCAATTTCGTGATTCGTCCCAAGTTAGCTAGAACCGCTTTGCCTGCATCAATACTCTGTGAGCGATTAGCATCCATCGACAGATCAAGTAGCACTTGAGCAAGCACCGGGTCCTTGTCACCAAGGCTCACATCACCGACCCCACCCAAGAGATCAGAACGATTCTCCCGTTCCGCCAACCAAGCGGCTGTCTCGCTCGAAGCACCTCGATCAGACAGCGCGTAAACCGAAGCACCTTTTACGTTTGCCGATTTAAAAGCATCCGCATGTATGGAGACAAAAAGATCAGCACGACTCTCCCGAGCGATCTGAGTTCGCTTACGATGACCGAGATAGTAATCGCCCGTCCGCGTCAGCACGCCATCGAAGCCGTGTTTAGCATCAAGCTGTTGCACGATGCGCTTCGCTAGCTGCAGGACAACTCGTTTTTCGTAAACTTTCTTAGGGCCGATGGCACCAGGATCGTCACCGCCATGCCCGGCATCAATCGCTATGACTATATCGCGACTATCGGATCGACGCGGCTCCGGTGCCACCACAACTTTTCTATTCTTAACAAGCAAGTCCACAACCAAACGGTGTCCGTAAGGTTCGATGGGGCGAAGCGTAAATGCTTTTGGATCTAGCGCCTCTTTCGTCTCGATGACAATCCGATAATTATTCTTTCTCTGCCCTGCGCGTAGTTGCGAAACCCTTTTTCTACCTACGGCAACAACGCTAGGGTCAAAACTAATCTCGGGCTGCACATCGATTAAATCGACAACCACGCGTTCGGGATTATTGAGAGTAAAAACTTTGTACTGCACCGATTGTGAAGTATCAAACACAACCCTTGTCGAGTCGGGCGCCTCGTGCATGCGCACGCCTTCGAGGGTCACCGCACTCGCGGCCGTTGAACTCAACGTGAGCGCAACCATGACTAGGAAGTTACTCCAAGCGCTCGTCCAGTTCCGCTGTTCAGACGTCAGAATCATTAAACTGTACAGTTACCTTGCGTTCATCTATGGCTTCGGACAATTCCAACTTCACGATTGTTTGCGCCTTGGGCAACCAGCCGTCAGCCCGCTCTGGCCACTCGATTAGTTTGAGACCCGGACCATCGATGATTTCATCAAACCCAACAAACAATAGTTCCTCAGGGTCGTTGATGCGATACAAATCAAAGTGGTACGCATCTTGACCGTCAAGACTATAGGGTTCAAGCAACGTATAGGTTGGACTCTTAACGACACCTGAATGTCCCATCGATCGCAGCATTCCCCGAACCAGCGTTGTCTTACCCGCCCCGAGCTCTCCGTGCAGCAAAACCAGAGCGGAACCCGCATATTTTTCGAGAAGTTCTTGTCCGAGGCGTGCGCCAAATTGAACTGTCGCATCCTCGGAGGTAAGTATTTCCATCCACGTGCTAGACATTAGTCGCCACGAATTGTTCTGGGTAGTGCCCGGATGACGTCGGTTGCGAGCAAACTACGCATGCCGATCCTTGCAGCCGCTTTGTCCGCTGCCGCTGAATGTAGCGCTACTCCCACAGAAAACAAGCTATCAAACACTTCCTCAGAGCCTGCCTGTCGCGCTGCTGTTGCAAGCAATCCTCCAATAACTCCGCTCAGCACATCTCCCATCCCGGCTGTGGCCATGCCTGGGTTACCGTGTTTGCAAACCTCGACCCTGTCCGACAATCGAACGATCGAACCTGGTCCCTTTAGGTTAACGCGAGCGTGGAAGCGTTTGCCAAGTTCGCTGGCAGATCCAACTCTATCGTTCTCAATCTCGTCGACCGCCACACCCAGCAGTCGCGCCGCCTCTGCACTATGCGGGGTGACAAATAGTCTCCCGCCGCGCCAAGCTTGCGCTTGCGCTAACCAATACAAGCCGTCCGCATCTAGCACTGTTGGCTTACCAGACGCTTCAACCAAGTCATAAAGCGACTTAGCCCACATTCCGCGGCCTAAGCCGGGACCCAAGACAACCAAATCAATCTGCTCAAGTTTGGCTTCCACCGCGCTGCCATCGGGATCGATTGTCATCGCTTCCGGAATACGAGCGACGAGCGCCGCACTGTGTTCCGTTCGAGTTGCAATACTCACCATCCCGACACCAACACGGAGCGCAGCCTCGCCCGCCATCGCTACCGCACCAGGCATCCCAAGGTCTCCACCAACTACGAGCACGTGTCCTTGCTCATGCTTGTACGCGTTATCAGCCGCCGAGCCCAACCTCGATGCATCCCAACGACATGGGTAAGCTGACGGCGCAAAGTAGAGGCCTTTAGGTATGCCTAGACCTGCAAAGTGCATTTGGCCGGTTAGGGATTTACCGGAGCCGGTAGCAGTGCCTAGTTTCTGAGAGATAAAGGTCACGGTGTGGTCCGCTTGGATCGCGGCTCCAGCCCGTCCGGTGGACGCGTCAACACCAGAGGGTATATCGATGCTAACGACAGGCACTCTACACGCATTGATTTGCTCAATTGCCCCTAGATAGACCGGTCTCACTTCGCCCTTAAAGCCGGTACCCAGCATAGCGTCGACGACAACATCGTATGCTGTTGGATCTAGGTCTCCTACAAGTATGACGACACCGGCATCTCTCGCTCTTTTTTGAGCGACAACAGCATCACCTTGCAACTCCGCAACCGGAATCAACGCAAGCGCTGAGGGTTCGAGACCTTGCTCCCTAGCAAGTGCTGCGAGCAGGTATCCATCTCCGGCGTTGTTTCCTTTACCACAAACCACGAGGATCCTAGTCGCTTGAGGATATTCAGAGACAACGACGTCCAATGCCGCCCGTGCAGCCCGGGCCATCAAATCTATCCCAGCAATGGGCAGACCGACTCGCGCCGCATCATCTAGTGCTTGGCTAGCAGGACCGTCATAAAGCCCTTCAATTGGGTCGCCACTTGTGGAGATATCGTTAATTTGCTCATTCACTTGGCCTGTGAAGCTGCACATTATACTGTGCACGCTCATGGATAGTGGCAATGAAATAGATCTCCCTACCCGAGCCGATCTAGCGAGCTGGGCAGCTGAGCTCGGGTTCGATGCGCTCGGTATAACCAATGTTGATTTGTCCGATCACGAACCTCACGTGCAGGCCTATCTTGACGCCAAGTTTCACGGCGAAATGGGTTACCTAGAAAGGAATCTGCAAAAGAGGTTACATCCCGAGCAACTCGTCCCAGGCACGGTCCGGGTCATCAGCGCCCGGATGAATTACCTCGCTGCCGATACGCGACCGCTGGAAATCCTACAAGACTCCCGCCGCGCCTACATATCCAGGTACGCTCTGGGACGTGACTATCACAAAGTTCTACGCCGAAGACTCGCGAAACTCGCCTCGCGCATCGACAGCGCGTTGGCAAGTCACCAATATCGCGCTTTTACTGATTCAGCCCCGGTTCTCGAGAAAGCGCTCGGTGTGAAAGCTGGTTTAGGATGGATGGGGAAACACACACTACTTCTAGATCAGAGTGTCGGATCCTGGTTCTTCCTCGGCGAAATCTATACTAATGCCCCTTTACCAATCGACACGACTCAAGCCACAAGCACCGACGCATGCGGGAAATGCAACGCCTGCATAACCGTGTGTCCGACAGACGCCATCGTCGGACCACGGGTGCTAGACGCAAGACGATGCATCTCTTATTTAACGATTGAACACAAAGGTGTCATACCTGAGCCACTGCGTGAGCCGATTGGGAATCGAGTCTTTGGCTGTGACGACTGCCAGCTATTCTGCCCGTGGAACCGCGACCCGCCAGAATCCACCGAAGCAGATTTCAAACCTCGCCATGGTCTAGACGATGTTGAACTGATTGATCTCTTCAAACTATCAGAAGCTCAATTCCTAAAGCTCACGGAAGGCAGTGCCATGCGTCGTATCGGTTATGAGCAATGGCAACGGAATTTGAGTGTTGCCCTTGGTAATGGACCAGCCACCTCGGAGGCCATCAGTGCTTTGTCAGTACGCGTAAGAACCGCATCGCCCTTATTAAAGGAACACATCGACTGGGCACTGTCACGTTTGGCGAATCCTGCGAAACCAACTAGTCCAACTTAAAAAAGTGTTCTCGATAGTGTCTTAACTCGCCAACTGACTCTCGAATATCTGCCAAAGCCGTGTGCTCATTTTTCTTCGAGAAGCTCGCAGCGACATCAGGACGCCATCTTTTAGCGAGCTCCTTCACACTACTCACATCGATCATTCGATAATGCAGATAGCTCTCAAGCGCCTTCATGTATCGGGAAAGGAAACGCCGATCCTGCCAGATTGTGTTGCCACAAAGTGGCGCACTGGCTTTTTCAACATATCGCTCTAAGAAAGCCAAAGTCATGGCTTCGGCCTCTGTTTCTGTAACGCCTTCGCTCGCGATTCTTTTAAGTAGCCCGGATTCGCTATGATGCTTCTGATTCCAGTCATCCATGCCGTCTAACAAACTTCGTTCCTGCGTAATCGTAAAGACCGGACCTTCGGCAATCACCTCTAAATCAGAATTGGTGATAATCGTCGCGATCTCAATGATCCGATCTCGTTCAGGGTCAAGACCCGTCATTTCCAAGTCCATCCAAACTAGATCAACGCTCAAAATTCACACTCCACAGAACCTTCAATGAGCTAATATGCCTCCCTCATCGCGAATGTGAAAGAGAGTTAGGAATTAAGTGAGTACAGAATCCGGCACATCGTCCACACAGAACCCAGGACAGGTGACAACCGTCGATCCCATCGAACTGTCTGAGATTTTACAGACCCAATCTATCCTGCTCGTCCAAGTCACATCTGCCGAAGTTTTTGCACAAGCTCACATACCGGGCGCAGTCCTGGTCACGCCAGCGGAACTTGTTTCCGGAATTCCCCCGGCTACGGGCAAACTACCCGACAGGGATCGGTTGGTTAGCTTGTTTGATCGCATTGGTTACAGCACGGATAAAGACATCATCGTTTACGATGATGAAGGCGGTGGTTGGGCTGGCCGTTTTGGCTGGACACTCGATTGTATCGGGCATCGCGACTGGCGATACCTCGACGGCGGTTTACACGCCTGGGCAGCTTCGGAGCTCGAGTTGGCAGCAGGGGGGGAGCAGACAGTCGCGCCCACGGACAACTCATCACTCGAGATAGACCAAAAACCCATTGCAGAAATCCCCGACGTTCTTGCCGCTATTGAGGACGGCAGCGGCGTGGTACTTGACGTTCGATCCAAAGAAGAACATATCGGTTTAAAACAAGCATCTGCACGTGTCGGCCACATACCAACAGCGGTCAACTACGATTGGCTACTGATGAAAGACCCACAGAACCACCAAATTTTGATGCCTAACTTACAATCTACCTTGACAGGAATCGGTGTGGATGGGTCCAAACCGATCATCACTCACTGCCAAACGCACCACCGCTCAGGCTTGTCCTACATGGTCGGTCGCATCTTTGGTTACGACATCCGCGCGTACCACGGCTCTTGGTCAGAGTGGGGCAATCGCGAAGACACACCGATCACCAATCCGAGTGACAGCTCAGGCGGTTAGGCGTGTCCTCAAACGATACTTTTCTTACTTCTCTTTTTGCCAGCGTCCAAAGAGCGGTACCACAACATGGTTTAACACGCTTGGCTGGGAAGCTCGGCGCCAGTCGTACACCTTGGATAAAAAAAACCTTCATTGAGAACTTTGCTCGGGTGTACGACGTCAATATGAGCGAAGCCGTCAACGACGATCTTGCCGCCTACCCTAGTTTCAACGATTTCTTTACTCGCGCACTCAAGCCAGGTGTTCGTCCCGTAGATAGCGATCCATTGGCCGTCGTGTCTCCGGCGGATGGCTGCATCAGCCAGATCGGTCAAATCGAGGGCGAAACGCTGCTGCAAGCAAAAGGACACAGATACTCAGTACGTAGCCTTGGGGGGGAGCTGGGTCATGGCTTCGATGGTGGGTCATTCTTAACTGTCTATCTTGCTCCTAGTGACTACCACCGAGTGCACCTTCCATTTCAGGGAACACTGACTAAGACGCTCGCGATTCCTGGTGCATTGTTTAGCGTTAACGGCGCGACGGAGAATGCGATAGAGGGGCTGTTTTGCCGCAATGAGCGTTTGGTTTGTCGCTTCGAAACTGCACTGGGCCCAATGCTCGTGGTCTTGGTGGGCGCGATGATAGTCGGATCTATCGACGCAGTTTGGGATCAAGTGCCGACGCCTTACCGCGGCCAAGTCTTACAGAATCACTCCGAGGCTCATTTGACGTTTGGCAAGGCTGATGAAATAGGACGTTTTTTGTTGGGTTCAACCGCGATATGTTGCTTCCCGAAAGGGCGAGTGGCACTCGATCCATCCCTAACACCAGGTACGGTTGTACAAATGGGTCAGACAGTGGGCTTGGCTAATTCCTAAAGCTCATCACGTCATCCAACGCTGAAACACCGCACGCGATCATAACAAGCCTATCAACCCCTAGAGCTACGCCAGAACACGATGGCAAGCCAACATCCAGAGCAGCGAGAAAAGCCTCATCCACATCCCGGTCCGCAAGACCGCGCGTGGCACGAACGGCAAGATCAGCGTCAAAGCGGGCGCGATGCTCGTCGGGATCTAAAAGCTCCCAATAGCCATTCGCAATTTCTACACCGTCGATAATCAACTCGAAGCGCGCAGCCGATCCATCTTCATTCAGTCTTGCAAGAGCGGCTTGGTCTGAAGGGTAGGCTGTCACAAAAACCCTGCCTGACAAACGCTCGCATGCCTCAGCAAAAGCGAGATCGAGCTCAGCACGAGGTCGATCAAGGTCACGGACCAATTCACCGTACTCGACAGTTCGGTACTCAGCTGGACCGAGCACCGCGTCAACTAGCTCGCGCACTTCGCCCATGAGCTGGTGATGGTTGAAACCACGGCGGTACCACTCAAGGAGAGTGAATTCTTGGTTGTGCAAACGACCTTGCTCGTCCGCCCGAAAATTAGGGCCCATTTGATAGCAGTCAGGGAATCCAGCGGCGAGGAGCCGTTTCAAAAAGTACTCGGGGGAGGTCTGGAGATATCCGTAGCCAGGAACATTGATGCCTTCGACATCTGGATCAGTCACCGTCTCGCGACCTAAGACTGGAGTCTGTACTTCTACGACACTTCGATCGCCAAAAAATCTGCGAACTGTCGCCAGACACTCGCTGCGCTTTAGTAGCGTTGCAGTGTTGGCCAGTGGCTGCCAATCGTCCAGCTATCTCACCCGGCTGACGTACTCGCCTGTGCGGGTATCAATCTTCAGCACATCACCGATGTTTACGAATAATGGGACACCTTTGATGATTGCCCCTGTTGAAAGCGTGGCTGGCTTAGTACCGCCCTGCGCTGTGTCTCCCTTGAGTCCCGGGTCTGTATCGGTCACCTCTAGTTCAACAAAGTTTGGTGGGGTCACCGCGATCGGATCTTCATTCCAAAGCGTGACTTGATAAACCTCTTGTTCCTTTAACCACTGTTCGCACTCACCAACAGCCGCCGCCCCAGCTCCGAGCTGCTCGTAACTCCCGTCGGTTTTCATGAAATGCCAGTATTCGCCGTCGGTGTACAGGTACTCCATATCTGTATCCATGACGTCTGCGGCTTCGATAGATTCACCCGACTTGAAGGTCCGATCCCAAACGCGTCCGGATTTTAGATTCCGAAATCTAACCCGACTAAACGCCTGACCTTTGCCTGGCTTCACAAACTCGTTTTCCAAGATGGTGCACGGGTCACCTTCAAGCATTACTTTCAATCCGGATCTAAATTCGCTGGTAGAATAGCTCGCCATATTTCCAATTCAGAGTTAACAAACGGCGCGAATGGTACCTCCGAATGCCTCCCCATGGGAGTCTCGTGTATGGCGAGACGAGCTCGCCCGCGCATACCGAAAGCCAGAGGAACTACTTTCGGCGTTGGACTTACCCTGTGAGCCAGAACTCGACGCTTCAATCGAACGAGGCTTTTCGACGCTGGTACCCCGCACTTTCGCAGCCAAGATGCGCCCTGGCGTCAGAGCAGATCCACTACTTCGTCAGGTGCTACCTGACGTCGCCGAACGCGCAGACAAACAAGGCTTCACAACCGACCCTCTAGCGGAGCAAGCAGCGACCGTGACCGGTAATCTCGTGCAGAAATATGACGGTCGCGCCCTACTTATCACCACACCTGGATGCGCTGTCCATTGCCGATACTGCTTTCGGCGTCACTTTCCGTACGATGAGCATCGACCCGGGACCCTAGATTTGGCTATGGCTGCCATTGAGGCTGACGTGAGTCTTTCGGAAGTTATTCTATCCGGAGGCGATCCACTACTTCTGCCTGACGATGCACTAACAAAAATCATACGCCGACTTGACAGCTTCCCACACTTAAGACGGCTTCGTATTCACACCCGCTTACCGATAGTTTTGCCGCAACGGATCACCGCGCAGCTTCTCGATCTTCTCGGCAGTTGTCGCGCCGACATCGTCGTTGTTGTCCACAGTAATCACGCACAAGAACTCGATGATGTGACCCAACGAGCGTTTGCTGCCCTTCGCCAAACCGGACTTTGGCTACTTAACCAATCAGTTTTACTGCGGGGCGTCAACGACACTATCGAGGCTCAAGTAGATCTCCAATCCGCAACTTTCGCTCAAGGTGTGCTCCCTTATTACCTACATTTACCCGATCCTATTGCAGGTACACATCACTTCTTTGTCGATGAGCAAGCAGGACAAGCATTACACCGAGAGATGCAAGCCAAACTACCTGGCTATCTGGTGCCAAGATTAGTCAAAGAAATTGCCGGTGAGCCCAACAAACTGATTGTTTCCAGCAAGGACTAGCGCACCAGGGTAAATCCCAGCTCGATTCAGAAAGTAGTCACAAGACAAGCATTAACCAATACGGCATAGTCCCCGGCTTTGATGCATCATCCCTCCTCTGACCAAGACGGAGGACCAAGAGGGATGAACATGAGGGATGACCAAGAGAGAGGACCAAGCGGGATGACGAAGAGCTATCACCAAGGGATATGAATAAGGGGTATGACTAAGAGGTATGACTAAGAAGTATGGCTAAGAGCAGTGGCAGTGATATGTCCTCCCCTCCGACTTTAAGTTTTTGCGCCGCAGAGACTGCAGCGCTTGAGCAATGGACTGCTGAGCTGCCATTGGTGAATACCCAAGAAACGACCCGCCTTCTTGCCCTGGCTGCAACAGAACTTTCTGAAATCGAATTGAGTCCGCAACAACGCCTAGAACTCCTTGACGTCATCCGTCCTTCGCTTCGCTACATCTGCACCAGGATCGATCGCGCCTCCCTTGGCAAAGGGACACGAGATTCAGGCACCGCCTCCCAAACGCTGCAACGTCATATGTGTAACGCCTATCGTAGGGCGTTCGACCAGACTCTCGTTGCGCTGGAGAAAGACAAGCCACCGAGCAAAGATCTCCTATCCCGCATCGGCCACCGTCTAATCAGCGAACTGTCTCTCACAATGTTGCGCAGCTTTCAGTACTACATCCAGGTGCCTGAGACCTTCTGGTCACAACTACACTCCGCTTACGCAGAGCTTGAGCGGCGTGAGCTTGAGGACTACAAACTAAAGGACGGCGAAGCGGTTGTTCGCGATCTCACCATCCGGGAAAGCTACCTGCGCATCTTGTTGTTGCAGACTGGAAAACCAAACCAACTCAATCACACCGAGCTTACTAATCTCTATACCGCCCTCGAGGAATGGAGCAAGCATGCGAGTCTGGTTGATCCGGTGTCCGACGCCATCTTTACGGTCGATCTGACAGGTAACCAACCCGCACAGTTTTCACAGCTACAACCAAAGACCGGCGCTCTTCGGGGCTTGCGCACTGAAGTCATCACCTATGAACTGGAAGCCTATCTAAACTCGGTTTCGAGCACTGTGGTCGTACCCGAAAATGTCAGCAATGAACTGATCCTGCACGCGATTGCCTCCTGGGGCACGATGCAACCCCGTGCTTACAATCGCATCGCTTCAGAGACGCCCATTCGTCTTAGCATTGGTCTACGAGCCACCCACTACTTCCTTTCCGGTGGCATCGACTTCACTGAGCAAATTTCAAACGCGGACGCTCTTCTACGCCGAGAGGTAAATCCGTTTCTCGAGGTCGACTACGAGCCCATGGCTGCACCGGCAGACGATGACCCATGGAGCCAGGCACACGATTTGAAAATCAAGATGCCTGAAAATCCAAACGTCGAAGAACCTAACCGAATTCTGCTGGAATCCGCCAAGCAAGATACTGCTCAGCGGAAGTATGACCACTATGAGTTAGTCGCCGCCGACACCAGCCCAGGTGGTTACCGCGTGCGTTGGCCCGAAAAAATGCCTCGCGAAGCCCGTGTTGGAGAACTTGTTTCACTGCGCGAAGAGAGCGATCCAAGGTGGTGTGTCGCCGTCGTCCGATGGATTTCTCGCTCGGGAGAACACGCCGAAATGGGCGTGGAATTTCTCTCGCCAAAGGCGATCCCTGTTGCGATTCGGAATATTCGAAAAATGGGCGGGGGAACCGAATTTCAGCGCGCCCTCCTGTTGCCTGGTCTAGACTCTATAGACCAACCGGCGACAATGATCACCCCAAAGCTGCCTTTTGCAGAACAACAGAAGATCAGCGTCCAGCGCCAAGGCCTGCAAACCACCGGAATGTTGATGGATCTGGTGGTAAACACCCAAAGTTTTAACCAGTTCACATTTCGTGTGTTGGATGGTTACTTGGAAAGCTCCGTTTCGCCAAGCAAAATGTCAGACCTGTCAGCCATGAACAGAGAGGACACTACCCGAGGTCCTTAGCAGTAACCGCCTTAACCGGGCAGACCAAGAAGGTCACAATAATCGGTAAGGTAAACGGGTCTCCAAGCCATCGCGTCGGCGACTTTTGGAGAAGCGAGGGAGCGCTACGAGAGTACCTTGGGGGCTAAAAGGAATTATGTCGGCCCAACCATCTCAGCATGTTACAACGCGACTTCTTATCGCTGAGAAGTCAGAAAACGCCGCGCACACGTTGGATTCAACCCTCCGTGACGCAGGTGTTGCCACCAAACTGAGTATATCTGACGACCTGGCGCACATTGCCCAGCTCATCGCTAGCGATGAAATCGATATCGCTCTGCTCACTGACAAACTTCCAGGCTTAGAAAATATTCTGCCACGTATCAAAGAAAACGCCCCGCATGTACCCCTGCTGCTGCTAACGAATCCGGAATCAGATCAGGATTGGTCTCCGTCTGACGCATTGCGTTTGGGAGTCACTGATATCGTCCCGGCTGATCAACACGAATACATCTCGCTCGTCGTGCAACGCGAGTTAGAACATATCTGTAGTCGACAACATACGAGCCAACTACGACGTGCATTGACCGAAGCAGAGCAACGCTGCCAGCTTCTCCTGCAAGGATCACAAGCTGCTATCGCCTACGTGCACGAGGGTATGCACATACATGCTAACGAAGGCTACCTCAGTCTATTCGGCTACACCGATCTTGATGATCTTTGCGGTGCCTCATTGGTCGATTTGCTGAGCACTGGGTGTGCTGATGAGCTCAAACAAGCGCTTAAAGAACTTCGCAATGGTGCCGACGACATATCGTTAGACTTCGTCAGTGCAAACGATGAGCGTTCAGGTTCCATGGCTTTAACCCATTCGCAATACGAAGGGGAAGACTGTCTGCAGGTCACAGCTCGGACAGACACAACTCAGTCGAAGTTGGCAACGCAAGCAAATCCAACGCAGGAGCAAGAGTTAGGTCTACCTGGCTTTGTCAGATCGGCTGAAACGCTGTTCGCCTCCAGCCATGATCAGTGTTATCTCATGTGTGTCGCGCTGGACAACTACAGCGCAACACAGCAGGCGTATGGCCTACTCGGCGCTGAAAGCATTTCGCGCAAAGTCTGGATCCAGCTGAGTGAGTCTGCAGCTGAATTCCCAACAGTTAGATTAAGTACCCATCAGTTCGCGCTGGCGGTGACAGCAGCTACCTGGGATCAGGCAAACGAGTTAGCGGAAAATCTGCGAGCAGAAGTCGAAGACCAGATTTTCGAGGTTCAAGATCGAACTGTTCGCCCAACAATTTCCATCACAGGTACCAGGTTCAACCCCGAATTGGGTATCGGTTCTTGTCTTGATGAATCCTATGCGAGCTTTCTCGAGCTCATGGAAGAAGAGCAATCTAACGTCGTACGCATAACCGACCCTGACGCTGAACTGGAAGACGACGCGTCTGACGACGCCCGAATTGTGTTGCGCCAAATTACGCACGCGATAGAAAACAAGATGTTCGTACTGCTTTATCAGCCGATCATCAGCTTGCGCGGCGATTCAGACGAACACTACGAAGTTTTTCTTCGCATGGTCGACGACAGTGGCAGTCAGATAGAACCGGGTCGGTTCTTACAGACAGCCATAGATAACAACGTGGCTGGAAAAATTGACCGCTGGGTAATTCTACAGTCCATCAAAATGCTCTCAGTCCATCGGGCAAGAGGCAACGCGACCCGGCTGACTATCAACCTGACTTCGAATACGGTTCTTGATAAAGAGTTTCCTCAGTGGCTCGGCGTCGCTATGAAGGCAGCTCGGCTACCGGCTGACGCGGTCATCTTCCAGATCACGGAAAAAGACGCCATCGGCTACCTGCGACAAACACGTGAATTTGTGGAACGCCTTCGCAGCATGCACTGTCGTTGCGCGCTATCGCGCTTCGGTCTGATCGAAGATCCGTTCGAAACACTACGTCACATTCCGGTAGACGTCGTCAAACTCGATGGTTCATTCATCGAAAAGGTCGAGACCGATGAAGCAGAACGCGAATCGATGATTAGCTCGATCCAGAAATTGCAATCGATGGGTAAGCTCACTGTTGTGCCGATGGTGGAAAACGCCAACGTCTTGTCGACCCTTTGGCAGGCAGGCGCAAACTATATACAAGGGCATTACTTGCAAGAGCCGTCCGTCTCAATGGACTACGACTTCACCACTGAAGAATAGCTTTATTCGCTCGCGCTAATCGCCTGATCGATGTCTCGATCGGAAAATCCAATAAGATACAGCACTGCATCCAGACCGAAGTTGGAAATGGCATGCTGTGCACTTTCTTTCACGACACGTTTGGCGTGGAATGCAACACCTAAACCTGCGCTCGTCAACATAGGTAGATCATTTGCTCCATCACCGATGGCGATCGTCTGTTGGAGCGCGATACCTTCACGATCGGCTGTCGCTCGCAGTAACTCCGCCTTTCTAGCAGCGTCAACGATAGGACCAGATACCGCTCCGGTCATGACACCGTCTTGCACTTCGAGGTTATTTGCGTAGACATAATCTATGTCTAGATCTCGAGCGAGGTACTCACCGACATATTGAAAACCCCCTGAAATAACTGCCGTTTTATAACCAAAGTGCTTGAGCGCTCTGAGTAATCGACGCGCGCCTTCATTCAACTCTACCGACTTAGCCACATCTTCCAGCACAGAGACCGGCATACCCTTTAAGAGGGCAGCGCGACGGCGAAAACTCTCCTGGAAATCAATCCGACCGGACATCGCATCTTCTGTGATGGCCACAACCTGATCTCCAACACCGTGGCGTCTGGCGAGCTCATCTATCACCTCTTGCCGGATCAGCGTGGAGTCCATATCGAAGGCGACCAAGCGGCGGTTGCGCCGAAAGACAGTATCTTCCTGGACGCTAAAATCAAAATTAAGAGACTCGGCAGCTGTCATAAAATCGCTTTCGAGAGCATTCATGTCGCCAATCTCACCGCGCACTCGCATCTCGACACAAAGTTTCGACTGGCTCGACTCGGCCGCACCCCGGTCGGTTAACCGCCGGACGGTGTCAATGTTGAGGTCAAACTTGCGAGTGATGTTACTGATGGCATGCAGCGGTTCGCTTCCAGAGCCACTCGCGAGCAACGTAATGATATAGCGTGTCTGTCCCGAAGCCTTTAACCAGGCTTCATACTCAGCTCTCGTCACATTGGAAATGCGGACAGTCGAACCGACTTCATTTGCCTCAAACATTGTGTCTTTGACCAAGCCACCCGCATGCTCGGGCGGCACGCTAACCAGAATACCGAGCGCGAGATCTTCATGGATCACTGCCTGGCCGATGTCCAACAATTGCGCATTGTGACTTGCCAATATCTCGGTGAGCACGGACATCAACCCAGGTTTATCCCGACCAGATACATTGATCAGAACAATATCGTCTGCCAAGCAATTCTCCTTACGCGCTTTGCCGGACTGTTTGCAGCGCCTATTCTAGTCTGTGCTTCTGTCTTTGTGTGTTAAATTACCCGCCCACTGACGCACCCGGGAAACCGTTTGGCCCTCTGGTTCGATAGACTTAAACCCAGTAAGCAGAGTCTTCCGATCGCGGTTCTTGCGACCGGCATCACCGCGGTAACCTTCTTGTTACTTTGGTACCCCAGCCACAATGCCGATGCCGAAATGTCGCGATTTGGCGAAAGTCTAGCCCGTAGCGTGGCGCACATGAGTGCCGGCCATCTCGTACACAAAGATCGTATCGAACTGGCGGTGCTTGCCAACGAACTCATTACCCAGCCGGAAATCGCGGGGGTCGCTTTCTACGACACGACCAATGACATCTTGGCTATGAGCGGTACGAGCGAGTTGATTAACCAGTACATGGCGCCCGCGGCACTTGATGACACGATCACAGGCTATGTCAGCATTGTTCTCGACAAGTCATCATTCCAAGCCGACCTAGAACTTGGCCGCTGGCTCTTGACCCTACTCACTGTCATCGCGGTACCTTTCTTATCTGTCGCCGCGCTCCAGTTTTCCGCTCGGGGCAATAGATCCCTACCGATTGTGACAGTACCAGACCAGCCATCAGGCGCAGAACCCCAACAGAGCTTCGCGCTCTACATCAACCTTCACAACCAACTCGCGCTGTCCCATAACGAGGCCAAACAAGCCCTGCAAGATGCGATGTCGATGGCCCAGGAAGTCGGAGCTGTTCACCACGGAGTCGCAGCTTTACTAGCGAGCCGTGGGATCGTCCTGCTCTTCGACCGCACCAGTGTTGACGCCGATCAAGCGTTGTGCGGCTCTGCACTCATTCAAAGTTTGTTGGAAGAGTTCGAAACAGCAGGTGAGTTTCGATGTTATCTCGACACCCTCAAATGTCCGTCAGCACCGACGGACTTGTCCCCCGATGAAGTCGACGAGCTTCTAGCAGAAAAGAGTTTCGAGGATCCCCTGATGCTTGCTGCGATTGCACGACCGGGATCAATTCTTTTCTCCAATAGCGTCGCCGAAGTACTCGGTACACGTGAGTGGGTCAGAGCTTTTGATCACCCTATCCTCGACGAAGCGCAGGAGAACGAGGTGTACGTCGTCGATGCGCTGCCTGATTCCATGGCCGAACTTGTTACGCGCCAGAGCCGCCTTATTCTCGGGTTTGCCTAAGCGCTACCCCGATAGTTCACCCTTCAACCGTCAGACGATCCACCTTCTGGAAACCGCGCGGTAATTTGCGGCCGCGTCTCGCTCGCTCGCCAATGTAGTTTTCCAGGTCTTTGTGTTTTAGACGAAGATGACGTTGGCCTGCGTGCACGAGAAGTTCTTGATCATTGGAAAGCGCCACATTCGCGATCATTTTTTCCTCACCAGCTTTAAAGGCTGCAGTTGGAATATTGATGAGTTTGTTGCCCTTACCCCTGTTGAGTTCTGGCAGCTCTTTGAGTGGAAATAGTAACAATCGACCTTGGTCCGTGACTGAAGCGACCCAGCCGGTATCAAGCAACGCCTCATCGAGCGGCCACGGTGCGAGCGCGCTACCACCCTGAGGAACGGAGAGCACCGCCTTGCCCGCTTTGTTCTTTGTCACCATCTCAGTTAGTGGACCTATAAAGCCAAAACCGGCGTTGGAAGACAGCAGAACTTTGGCTTTCGCATCACCCATCACGACACCCACAAAGCGTGCACCCTGCGGCGGCTTAAAGCGTCCTGTCAACGGTTCGCCCTGACCTCGTGCCGAGGGTAATGTGTGCGCTGCCGCGTTATAAGCTCGTCCTTGGGAATCGAAGAAGACAAGCAGTTCATTTGATCGACCACGGGCGGCTTGCGCGAAACTGTCGCCACTACGGTAACTAATTTCGGTGGGATCCATCTCGTGACCTTTCGCCGAACGTACCCATCCTTTCTCAGAAACGATAATGGTAACGGGATCGTTGGTGAGCAGATCTTCCTCACTAAAAGCGTTCGCGTCATCTACTTCGATCAGTGGTGATCGACGATCGTCACCGTGTTCCTCTGCAACCGCTAATAGCTCGTTCTTCATCAATGTGCGCATCCGCGCCTTTGAACCGAGGGTTTTTTCCAAATCGGCTTTCTCGGTAGCAAGCTCGTCCTGCTCGCCCTTCAGTTTCATCTCTTCGAGCTTCGCTAATTGTCGTAAGCGCAGATCGAGAATTGCGTTGGCTTGGATTTCGCTGAGCTTGTACGCTTTCATCAACTCATTTTTCGGCTCATCCTCTTCACGAATGATGCGAATGACTTCATCGATATTGAGGTAGGCGATCAGCAAGCCTTCGAGGATATGCAATCGATCGTTGATCTTCTCGAGCCGGAAGTTCAACCGTCTGGTCACCACATCTAGGCGATACGACAGCCACTCCTTCAAAATCTGCGCGAGGTTCTTAACCTGCGGGCGATGATCGAGACCGATCATGTTCAAATTGACTCTGTAACTGCGCTCTAAATCTGTGGTCGCAAAGAGATGGCTCATCATCCGTTCTAGATCGACCCGGTTAGACCGAGGTACTAGAACTAGGCGGGTCGGGTTCTCATGGTCTGATTCATCCCGTAGGTCTACTAGCATGGGTAACTTCTTGGCATGCATTTGCTGGGCAATCTGCTCGAGAATCTTGGCCGGTGATGCTTGATGAGGCAGAGCAGTGATGACAACTTCGCCATCTTCTTTGTGATACACCGCCCGCGCTTTAATACTGCCGCGGCCCGTCTCATAGACTTCTCGAATTTCCTCAGCCGGCGTGATGATAAGCGCCTCTGTCGGATAGTCAGGACCCTTGATATATGTCATGACATCGGCAACAGTTGCCTTCGGCTTGTCTAACAAATGAATACACGCAGAGACAACTTCGTTGATATTATGCGGCGGGATATCGGTTGCCATCCCTACAGCAATACCCGTACTACCGTTGAGTAAGACAAAAGGTACCTGGGCAGGCAATAACTGTGGCTCGTCAACGGTACCATCGAAGTTCGGAGTGTAATCGACAGTCCCTTGCTTGCTTTCCGCTAACAAGAGTTCGGCGTACTTCGACAATCTGGACTCTGTATAACGCATCGCGGCGAACGATTTGGGATCATCAGGAGCACCCCAATTACCTTGGCCATCGACTAATGGGTAGCGGAAGGAGAAGGGCTGGGCCATGTGCACCATAGCTTCATAACAAGCGCTGTCACCGTGAGGATGGAACTTACCGAGAACATCACCCACAGTCCGCGCGGACTTCACGAACTTGGCTTGAGGGTTCAAACCAAGCTCACCCATAGCAAAAATTATGCGCCGCTGGACAGGCTTTAAGCCATCACCGATGTGCGGTAACGCACGATCATTAATGACATACATCGAGTAGTCGAGGTATGCACGTTCCGTATAAACCGCAAGCGGGATCGATTCCACCGCATCTGGATCTTGAACTTCTTCAGTCATTCTAGTTTCGCGTATTAGTTAGTGGTGAGTGGGATGTGGAATCCCACGCAATTCAACGTCAAAGTTAGCTCACGAGCGCAGCCTGATCGCCATTCTTCTCTAGCCAAGCACGCCGATCTGATGATCTTTTCTTGGCGAGCAACATGTCCATCATCTCTTCGGTCTTCTTACTCCCTTCGAGCGACAGTTGCACGAGACGACGCGTATCTGGATCCATGGTAGTTTCTCTAAGCTGCAACGGATTCATTTCACCCAGGCCCTTAAACCGCTGCACCATAGGTGTGCCTCGCTTTTTCTCAGCTGCAATACGATCGAGAACACCGGTTTTCTCTGACTCATCGAGGGCATAGAAAACTTCTTTACCGAGATCTATGCGGTACAAGGGCGGCATCGCGACATAGACATGTCCAGCATCCACCAAGGCTCGAAAGTGTTTCACAAACAAGGCACAGAGCAGAGTTGCGATGTGCAGACCATCGGAATCAGCATCTGCCAAAATACAAAGCTTGTTGTAGCGTAGTCCGCTGATGTCCGGTGAACCGGGATCAACCCCTAAGGCCACCGCGATATCGTGCACTTCTTGAGAGGCTAGGACTTGGCTGGAATCTACTTCCCAAGTGTTGAGAATCTTGCCCCGTAGCGGTAACACCGCTTGGAACTGTCGATCGCGCGCCTGCTTCGCCGAACCTCCGGCTGAATCCCCCTCTACAAGAAAAAGCTCGGCTCGATCGGCATCCTGACCAGAACAATCCGCAAGCTTCCCCGGTAGCGCCGGACCTGCAGTGATTTTTTTGCGCGCGACTTTTTTCGCCGCTTGGGTCCTTTTCTGTGCATTGCTGATCGCCAGTTCAGCAACCTTCTCTCCTTCACTCGGATGCTCATTCAGCCACAAGCTGAAGGCGTCTTTCGCAACGCCTGAAACAAATGCGGCTGCTTGGCGTGAAGATAACTTTTCTTTCGTTTGGCCAGCGAACTGAGGGTCTGCCATCTTCGTGGACAGCACATAGCTACACTGCTCCCAAAGATCCTCTCCAGTCAGCTTGATGCCACGCGGGATAAGATCGCGAAACTCACAAAATTCCTTCAAAGCCTCACTTAGCCCAGAGCGCAAACCATTAACGTGGGTACCGCCTTGAGGAGTCGGTATCAGGTTCACATAGGATTCGGTAACAAGCTCACCGCCATCGGTGACCCATTTCAAGGCAAAGTCCGCGGCTTCCTGATTTCCTTCGGCGCTATGGAGAATAATCTCGTCTGGAATAGATTCAGCACCGGCAAGCGCGTTGGCCAAGTAACTCTTCAGTCCGTCTTCATAGAACCAGCTCTCGGTCTCTGTCTCTTTACCCGCGTGCACGGACAACGATACCCGAAGCCCAGGGCACAGCACTGCCTTGGCGCGCAGTAGATGCTTGAGTCTGGGGACGGAAATATTCGGCGAGTCGAAGTAACTTGCTTCCGGCATAAAGTGAATGCGTGTGCCGGTGTTCCTCTTGCCAACCTCACCGCTCGCTTTCAGCTTGCTCTTCGGCTTGCCTTTCTCATAGCGCTGGCTATGAATCTTACCTTCTCGCTTAACCTCAACCTCAAGCCAAATAGACAAGGCATTCACGACCGATACGCCAACACCGTGAAGTCCACCGGAAAAGCTGTAGTTTTCATTGTCGAACTTGCCGCCCGAGTGCAGCCTCGTCATGATCAACTCAACACCGGAGACTTTGTGTTGTGGGTGCATATCGACTGGCATGCCACGGCCATCGTCTAGCACCTCAATTGAGCCGTCTTTATTCAGTGTGACTTCTATCTCGCGCGCATATCCCGCGATAGCTTCGTCGACACTGTTATCAACCACTTCCTGAATGAGATGGTTGGGGCGAGTGGTATCGGTGTACATTCCTGGACGCCGCCGCACGGGTTCCAGGCCTGAGAGAACCTGCAGTGATTCTGCAGAATACTTTTTTTCAGCCATTAGTTGTTAGCTGGGTACCTCTAAATAATACTGTTGGGAATCACGACGTTATCGCCGCAACTCCGGTTCAATCAAAAATTCTTTCGCGCGTCCGACTTGCGTCGTCACCGCGCCATCTTCATCAAGCTCTATCCAACGGAAACCTGGGTGACGTCCATCACCCTCATCATCTATCGCAAAGGTCTGGCTACGCGGCTTGAACTGAAAACAAGTCGACGGCGCACCATAAACGGGCACGTTCTCACAGTGGCCACTGACTTCTTGGTGCGCATGTCCAAATACAATTGCTCTGATCCGCCCAGCGGATTGCGATTCCGCAGGATCCGAATCTGAACGACTACATTCGGCGAGCCATTTTACCAGCTCTTCAGGATTTTGGATCCTATCTCTGTCTAACCACGGCGCACCAACAGCGACAAAAGGATGGTGGGTGCTCAGCAAAACATGATCCGCATCCGTCTCTGCAAAAGCCTGTTGCACTCGCTCCCGATCCTGCGCGGAAACGCTCGCGGGCGTTGATTCGTCTTCGTGCGAATCGAGATTCACGATCGCCCAGTTACCAATCTGCAGGTCCTTTTGGGGCAACCCAGACATCGCGGCTAGCACATCGTGATTGCCGGGTGCACAAACAAGTGGGGCGTCTGTGTGCTCCTGTACCGTCGTTAAAAATCGCTCGTACACAGCTGGCATAGGATCGTGGGCTAAGTCACCAGAAGCTAACACAGCATCTGGTTTTCGCTCCGCGGTTGCCTGGCGCAGTACGGCCTCAAGCGAAGCCTGAGTATCAACACCAATTAACAGAGCATCCTCGACTACGAGATGGCAGTCGGTGATTTGCAGTACGTTAATCACTCAGTCAGAAAGATATTGGCTGGTTTGATGCACCGTGCTCGAGGCACAGTGTCAAAAATTCACCTAAGAATCGGTTCACTTGAACTTTTTCATCACGCTGACGCATGCGGGTATTCGGGTAGTCGTATTTACCATGGAACCGATTTTGATTCTGATAGGAAATTACTTCGGCACTCTGCGCATCGTGATAGACCCGTATGGTCATCTCCGGCATCGTGGCCATCCCCATCCACTTTTGATCAGAGCCGACAGCCATATGCAACACGGTCGTGTATGGCCCTTTGTCGCCAACTGAAAAAACCACATCGGCTTTGAAACTAGGTAAGTAGAGCGCAAAGTCAGCTGAGTCGCTCGTTCGCAAATCTGGGAATAATCGCTTCAAGCGATGATAGTTGGCGTCACACTCGGCCATATGGCTGCCTAGATCGACGCTGTAGCCACGTCTTCCAGCAGGCGCATCCGTAACGCTATCGCCCAAAAGTACTTTGGATCGACTCACAATATCCGCGCTTGTTTCCGGCCGTTTATCTGACAACTGTAGTCCCCTGGGACCTCGGTATCGAAGCCCCAATATACCCACCCGACCTGTTTTGGTCACCCCAATTATCGACCTATTCCACATCTTGACCGACAAATAGAACCAATTTACGAACTGCAACGACTTTGTACTAACCGGTGGTATAGAATACGGCCTGCAGTCGGAGTTTTGATTTAAATGATGTCCCTTAAGAATTCTCTTCCTCAATCGTACTTACGTAGACTTTTGGGTAATCGAGCAATTTTCATAGCGCTGTGCCTTCTTGTCGCAAGCCCACATACGAAAGCTGCAAACTTGCTGAACGTTTACGAGGCAGCAAAATCAAGTGATGCCGTTGTGGGCGCTGCGCGTGCGAGCTTCGCGGCTACTCGCCAAGCAATTCCTCAAGCGCGATCTGCGTTAATGCCACAGTTAAACGCAAGCGCACAGACAACCTGGACAGAGCGTTCTTTCCCTGGCTCGATGATCACAGACCCGTTGAGCCCTCTAGCCGGTCAAGAACTCCCTGATCAGGAATTCAACGATCACAATTACAACGCCCAATTACGCCAACCGCTCCTCGACATGAACGCTTGGTTTTCACTGGGCGGCGCAAAGGCTTCAGTCGGGGCAGCGCGATATGATCTTGCCGGTACCGAACAAGAACTCATCGTACGCGTTGTTCAGGCCTACCTTGACGTTTTACGCGCACAAGACTTACTCGACTCAACGACTTCAGAAGAGACCGCTGTAAAGCGGCAACTCGAACAAGTCCAACAGCGCTTTGACGTTGGTCTAGTCGCCATAACTGACGTTCTAGAATCTCAGGCGGTCTACGACAACGCGGTGGTTCGCCGTATCCAAGCGGATGGTGATCAAGACATCTTCTTCGAAACATTGGGGACTCTTTCTGGGGATTCATATGACGTTCTCGATCGCGTCTCTGAGCGGCTACCGATAGTTGATCCAAATCCTACCGATGAGGAGGAATGGGTCGACACAGCGCTGACCCAAAACCTCGGCATACGTGCCGCGCTAGAACAACTGACAGCAGCTCGCCGTACAGTCCGAGCACGTCGAGCAGGACACTACCCGACTATCGATGCGACCGTCACTCAGGTGCATAGCGTTACGGGTGCGCAAAATTTCTTTGGTGCAGATACCACGGACCAAACGGTCTATGGATTGCAATTTAACTTGCCGCTTTACTCCGGCGGTCTCACCCGGTCGAGAACAAAGGAAGCACAAGCGCAGAAAGATCAAGCTCAGGAACTACTGCTCAATCAACAACGAAACGTTATTCGCGATACACGCAATCTCTATCAAGCAGTGGCCACTGATGTCGTTCGTGTAAAAGCACGCTTAAAAGCGATTCAGTCTTCGCAGTCCGCGTTAGAAGCGACCCAAACCGGCTACGAAGTCGGCACACGCAACATCGTTGACGTCCTGCAAGCACAACAACGCTTGTTCTCCTCTCAGTTTGACTACGCCGATTCCCGCTACAACTACGTCACCGATCTTATGCGCCTGAAGCAAGTCGCTGGTAGTTTGATCGAAGCCGATCTAGCTGAACTCAACAATTTCATGGATGCCAACGATCAAGTAACTAGATTGGTGTCACTCAGGAATCGTACCGGCAATACGAGCCCTAACTAGCTCTCGGACCTTTTCCTGCGCACCGCGGTTCGCTGCAACCACACCTGCGACCGCTTCTCCAGCCTGAGCACGCAACTCATCGTTCCCGAGCCAATCGCCGACAACTTGCGCCAAGTCCGGCGCGCCGGTCACAGTCACGAGCCCACCCGTCCGAGACATCGCCTCCATCACATCGGTGAAGTTAAATTGATGCGGACCGGTGACAATCGGTATCTGGCAAAGCGCCGGTTCTATCGGGTTGTGTCCACCAACCTTCTCAAAGCTGCCACCAACAAAGGCGACATTGGCCAACCCATATAAGTACTGCAGAGAGCCCATCACATCACCCATCACGATATCTACATCATGCTGTGCGGTTGTCTCGCTTTGCTCGCCGACTGTATATCCAGCCTTTTGGCACATGGCTGTTACCTCATGCACCCTAACTGGATGTCTAGGTACTAATATCAGACGCAGCTTTGGGATCCGTTCTCGGAGCACTTTAAGTGCTGCGATCACAATTTCATCCTCCCCTGCGTGCGTGGACGCGGCAATCCACATCGGCTCACCGGCCACGATGTTAAACTGAGCTCTCAGTTCATGGACGCGCGCATCGAAGTCTGCGGGTAGATACTGATCATACTTAACGCTCCCAGAGACAATGACACGATCCGGGTCAGCTCCCAGGCCGATAAAGCGATCTCGATGAGCCGGTGTCTGACACGCAAAAAGCTCAATACCACCCAGCATGCCTTTGACGAGATTCCCTAGTCTTGCATAGCCTCTTGCCGACTTGTCTGACAGCCGCGCGTTCACCACCATGATCGGAATATCTCGACTTGTCGCGCGCTGTATCCAGCTTGGCCAGAGCTCGGTCTCCATCAAAACCAATGTTCGTGGCTCTACCGCAGCAAAGAAAGAATCGACCGCACTGGCAAAGTCGTACGGGGCGTAGCAGTGCGAAACGATATCACTCAGTCGCTGTTGTACTTGGGCGGATCCTGTCGGGGTCATCGTCGTGACGAGGAAGGGTATATCAGGAAAGATGCCTTTCAATTCACGGATTAGAGATGCGGCGGCAATAGTTTCTCCAGCAGATACAGTGTGGAACCAAACAGACCCTTTTTGCACCGACGCTGGGACGTCACCAAAACGCTCAGTTTGGCGCAATCCGTACTCTGGCTCGCGACGTGCACGCAGGCGCAATCTCACTTTAACGAGGGGGCGAACGAGAAACAGGACAAGTTGGTAGAACATCATGCTCATAGCTTGCAGACTGATAGGTCACGTTTAAACTGTCAATGCACTCAACTGAAGCGAACTCAGGACAGAACCTTTCAGAAATGAAACCAAATGAATAACCAGCAATCGCAACCTGGCGTTGATCTTGTACAACCTGGCGTTGATCTTGAAGAAGGTCGACAAGTTAGCGAAGTGGCGGCAGACATCGCCATAGTGGGCGGTGGTATCGCTGGTTGCTGGTTACTCAGGCTCTTATCGAATAGCGGTTATCGTGTGATCCTGTTCGAACAGGAAGAACTAGGCTGTGACCAGACCCTAGCCTCTCAAGGCATGATCCACGGCGGGCTCAAATACGCACTCGGTGGCACATTGAACGGCTCCTCCGAGGCAATCGCAGGGATGCCTCGTCGCTGGCGCCGTTGTCTAGCCGGGGACGACGACGTCGACCTTCAAGGCCTCCCGCTCCTGGCGGACACCTATCACATGTTTGCCCAACGCTCGACCTTGGGGCGTTTAACAACCTTTTTTGCAAGCAAGGCATTGCGTGGTCGAGTCAGTCGCCTCGACTCCGAACAATGGCCAAGCGAGTTCACGGGTTTTAACGGGGTCGTTTATGACTTGAACGATTTCGTTGTAGATGTGCCTGCTTTGTTATCTCACCTTGTCTCAGGGCTTGAACATTGCACCTATCGACAACGTATCGACGCGAACAATCTGATGGCCACTCCAAACGGTTACCAGGTCAAGGCCGGGGACACGACCTATAACGTTGGAACTCTTGTCAGTTGCGCAGGCAACGGTAGCAGGGAGCTAATCAACACCCTTGGTCTGAATGATCTGCAAACGCAATCCAGGCCGCTTAAACAGGTGGTTGTACGCCCTAAACACGGCGTCAAACTGAACGCGCATTGCGTTACCGGTGTCACTAGTAATGAACCTAGATTAACAATAACTAGCTACGGTCAAGGTACTGATCTGGTTTGGTATGTCGGCGGGTTGCTCGCAACTACAGGTGTAGATCGCAGTGACGCGGAGCAGATAGCGTTTGCGCGCCGCGAGCTGGCGCATTGCGTTCCATGGTTGGACTGGACGGGCGCTGACTACTCAACATTGGATGTCGATCGCGCAGAGCCTTATCAAGGTGGTGGTGTTCGGCCGGACGAAGCTTATGTAACAAAGATAGGCAACTTCATTCAGTGCTTTCCGACCAAGCTTACCCTCGCACCGGATCTCGGAGATCGAGTTTTGAGCGAGCTGCCACCGGCATCGACCAACTTACCTTCTTTGCCACCAAATCAGCAAACCGTCGATGTAGGTCATTTCCGTTGGTAACACCCCTGCCAGACCTAGCCCTTGGTAATACCGGGATGCGAACTGCACGCCTCAGTCTGGGTACCGTTAAGCTAGGGCGAGACAAAGGGGTTAAGTACCCGACAAGTTTCACTATTCCTGATGATAAGGCTGCCAAAGCACTGCTTGCTACAGCCAAAGAACTTGGCATCAATATGCTAGATACCGCTCCCGCTTACGGTAATAGCGAAGAGCGTCTAGGTGAGCTTATCAAGCGGCAACGTACTGATTGGCTCATCTGCACCAAAGTTGGTGAAACCTTCGACGGCAATCAGTCTAGCCACGATTTTAGCCCTGAAGCAGTTCAAGCTAGTGTCGAACGTTCCCTTGTGCGCTTGGTCACCGACTACCTAGACATCGTCCTCATACATTCCGATGGGCAAGACCGAAAAATTCTCACCGAACTCGGGACGCTCGAGGCCCTCAAGCAAATGAAAGTAGCCGGAAAAATTCGCGCGGTTGGTATCTCACACAAATCCGTAGAGGGGGCTGAGCTTGCGTTGAGCCAAGGGGTTGATGTGATCATGGCGACGCTCAATCCCGATTATCTTGATGATCGGGCTGTGATCGCTTCAGCCGCACAGCAAGGGTGTGGTGTTTTGATAAAAAAAGCCCTCTCAAGTGGACACGGCAGCGCCAGAGATCTCGCCTTTGTCGCAGCGCAAACTGGGGTGCATAGCATTGTGGTCGGGACGACCAATCCCGAACATTTGATAGAAAACGCCCGTCAGGTGGCGTCCGTCTGAATCCCTTCCGCGATTCGCTCGACAATCGCACTCGTCGACACTTCTTCGACCAGGCTTAAGACCTGAACTTGGCCGCCGTAGTTTTTAACTATATCGGCGCCAACAACTTGATCAGGACCATAGTCTCCGCCTTTGACCAATATCTCTGGTTGCAAAAGCTCTAGCAGCGGTATTGGCGTGTCCTCAGAAAAACTAACAACCCAATCAACACAGCCCAAACCTAGTAGGACGCGACTTCGTCCCTCTACCGGGACGACCGGCCGGCCTTTGCCTTTTAGCTTCGTCACAGATGCATCGTCGTTTATCGCGACAATCAATCTGTCGCCTAGCGCTGCAGCTTCTTCCAAATAGGTCACGTGTCCCGCGTGCAACAGGTCGAAACAACCGTTTGTGAACACAATACGTTCGCCTGCCTGTCGAGAGATGTCTACTTCCCGTGCAAGCTCATCTCGATCCATGACACCTTGGCTGCGTCGTCTCTGGCTCAATGCACGATTCACTTCAGGTCCGGTGACGGGTGAAGTGCCAGATTTTGACACCGCGATACTCGCAGCCACATTCGCTACCTGGGCTGCGTCAAAAAGGGTCCAATCCAAGGCTACGCCGATCGCGAGCCCGGCAATGGTCGTATCTCCGGCACCAGTGACATCATAAACTTCAACCGGTCGGGCGGGGATATGGCGAGATTCTGCGGCGCCACAAACTTCCATGCCGTCGCCGCCACGCGTCACCACGACTCCTTCGAAGCCTAGATCAGTACACAGGCGAACAGCCTCTTGCGCTAACTCTTCACCAGACACGTCAGCACCAACGTTGTGCAAAAACTCTTTTTCATTTGGCTTGATGATCGAAGCGCCGCGGTACGTTGCGAGCGGTTTCATTTTGGGGTCGACAACGGATTGAACACCGGCCTTTGTTGCTGCGGCGAGTAAAGCGGCAGGTTCATCGAGGACACCTTTGTCATAATCCTCCAAGACGAGCACATCACAATCGGAGAGATATTTTTCAGCTTTGTTTTGCAGTACCGCTAGGCGTTCACTCATGCCTACTGCGGGTACTGGCTCTTCAAAATCGGCACGTATCAGTTGTTGCTGTTGCGAAAGCAATCGGAGTTTCACGATCGTTGGCCAATCCTCGACTATGACAAAATCACACTGCACACCAGCAGCTTCAAGGGTTTCCGTTAGAGATTGGCCGGGCTCGTCATCGCCAACATAGCCAACTAACGTACATCGAGCACCCAGACTGACAACATTCAACGCCACGTTCGCAGCGCCACCGGGTCTACCTTCCGACGTTTCAACTTTGACTACGGGCACTGGCGCTTCTGGCGAAACTCGGTGAGCAGGTCCCGCCCAGTATCTATCCAACATCACATCGCCTATGACGAGCACGTGCACTTTCGACAGGTCAGCTGGTGCCAAATATAGAGCGTTCGAATCTTCGGCCATGTTCACTATGTTCTGGGCAGTGGAGCCGCGATCTTACCACGGCTAGTTCTCATTCAGCCCAGCCCACCACCCAACTCGCAGCCCACACAGCTACCACTCTTACCATTCGTACGAGGATTCTTGCGACACCTCTTACTACAACCGCAGCCCACAACCGCAGCCCACAATGCGCTACTATCGCGTCAATTAGATTGCTCAGCCAACATGCCGAAACGAAAGCGACGCGTACATAAGAAAGATCGAGCGCCCCACCTACTCGCCCCGGTTGTCTGGCCGACATGGATCCTGATTGGCTTCGTATGGCTCATGGTCCGGCTGCCACTCAGTTGGATAAGTGCCCTAGGTCGATCTACCGGTAGACTACTGTATCGGTATGGACACTCGCGCAGGCGCATTACTCTGCGGAACTTGGAACTGTGTTTCCCAGAATTAGGCGAGCAAGCGCGTGTTGCTCTCGCAAAACAAACATTCGAACACGTTGGCATCGGAACCCTCGAGCTCATGATTCCATGGCTCAACCCTAAGAAAGATTTGTTGCCCTACTTCTCTGTCAAAGGTTTGTCTCATTTAAGAAACGCTGTCGCGTTGAACCGAGGGGTCCTATTGCTGGGTGCGCACTACTCTGTGATGGATGTTATCAGCGCGCCCCTCGCACAGTGCGGTCCAATCGATGTGATGTACCGCTTCAACAAGAATCCTGCATGGGAATGGCTCCAGCTCAATGGGCGCAAGCGCTACTTTGACGGCGTCATTGAGCGCGAGAATACCCGCCAAGTCTTACGCAGGCTGAAACAAGGTCGCGTAGTCTGGTATGCGCCAGATCAAGACTACGGTATTAAACACTCTGTATTCGCGCCCTTTTTCAGCATCGAGACTGCAACGATTACTGCCACAGCTCGCTTTGCAAAACTCAACAGTTCACCGGTTTTGTTTGTCCAACACACAAAGAACCCAGCCTCTGGGCAGTGGGAGATTGAGTTCCATCCTGTTTTAGAGGGCTATCCCAGCGGCGACGATGTCGTCGACGCGGCGCGCGTAAATCAACAGATCGAGCAGCTTGTGCGCGAAAGACCAGAACAATATTTATGGCTCCACAAACGCTTCAAAACGAGACCGCCGGGGGAGCCATCTCTCTACCAATAGTTTACGAAAAACTTGTTAACTCGCTTTAGTCACCAGCCAATCCTCCAAAACGAGATACTGAAGATCCGACCCAAGAAACATTCGTAGCGCATCGACCGGCGAGCACACCATCGGCTCACCACGTCGATTGAGGGATGTGTTGAGTAACACGCCATTACCGGTTCGCTTTTCCATCGCCTCCAGCAAGGCGTAGTAGCGAGGATGCGCATCTTTAGATACTACTTGGGCGCGTGCTGTCCCATCTTCGTGAACGACTTCGGGAATACGATCTCGCCAAGCTTGGGCAACATCAAACGTAATCGTCATAAAGGGCGCCGGGTGATCCGTACCGAGAATTTCTGCGGCAACCCGATCAAGCATACTCGGACAAAATGGTCGCCACCGTTCCCTGAATTTAATTTGCTCATTGATCCGATCCGCGATGCCTTTGGCATTTGGACAACCTAAGATGCTACGACTGCCAAGTGCTCTCGGGCCGAATTCCATGCGCCCTTGGAACCACGCTACTGGATGACCTGCTGCCAGAATATCAGCGGTTGCCGCGACCGTGTCTGTGAGAGCTTGCACGCTCACCGCATCACCGGCCGCATCAATCGCAGCCTTACACTCTTTCGCTGTGAAGCTCGGGCCAAGATAGACATGCGTCATCGGCGCTATCCGGTCACCTCGCGCGTGTGCAACATAGGTCGCCGCACCCAGCGCTGTCCCAGAATCACCCGAAGCGGGTTGCACAAAAAGCGTGTCTATATCCGCACGGTTGAGCAACCGCTGGTTGAGCTTAACGTTTAATGCGCCACCACCGGCGAACGCAAGCTTGCCCGTTTCTGCCAACACATCGCCAAGGTGCGTGTCCACCAAACTGAGCACTCTTTCCTCAAAGAGATGCTGCATGGACGCGGCATAGTGTATATAGGGTTCGTCAGCCGCATCGTCTCGTCGACGCGGACCGAGCTTATCGATTAACTTTGTGCTGAAGAAAAAACTCTGACCTTCATCTTTGTGGCGTCGCAGCCCAACCGTATTGACCAGCTGTGTATCCACCCTTATCTCACCGTCCTCTATCTCGATCAGGTCACTCAAGTCGTAGCGCGCGGGATCTCCATATGGCGCCATCCCCATTACCTTGTACTCACCATCGAGCATCTCGAAGCCTAGATACTCAGTGACCGCCCCGTACACGCCGCCAAGAGAATCTGGGTCGTAGAATTCCTTGATCTTATGGATCTCGCCATGGTCGCCGTAGCCAAAAAATGTGGTCGCATACTCCCCCTTACCGTCTACACCAAGAATCGCACACTTACTGTCGAAGCCGGATAGATGATAGGCGCTAGATGCATGGGCAAGATGATGCTCGACGGGGATAAACTCGGTGCGGTTCCAGTCTATGCCGAGCTCGACACCAAGTTCATGAACCGATTTCTTATGCGCACGGAAGCGTCTGTTTCCGTTAAACAAGGCATCCAACGCGCGATCGGGGGCATACCAGTATCTACGCGCATAGTGCCAGCGCGCCGGAGAAGACAACGGGATGTGGGCATACGGAAAAGCAACGTAGTCAATCTCTGACGGCTTAACACCAGCGGCATCTAAGCAGTACTTCGTTGCTTCTTTCGGGGTTCGCTTCTTAGCGTGTTTGTCCCGAACAAAGCGCTCTTCTTCTGCAGCGGCAACGGTTTCGCCATCGATCACCAATGCTGCAGATGGGTCATGCTGTAGTGCTCCGGATAACCCTAAAACGATCAAAACTTTTCCTTCTCTTGCTCCGGACTACGTCGGTGCTTCGGTCTCGGAAGACTCCGACTCTAGATAGTGCTGCCACGTTGCCAACAGCTCCGGATTGTCTGCCCAGTTTTCCAAAAAGCGTGCGACATCTCGTTCAGAGTCGCCTTCGCGGACGGCATCGTAGTCAATCAACAACACATCATCGCCGTTGACCATAAAATTGGTCGCCTTGAGGTCTCCATGCGCAAGCCCGGCCTGGCGTAGCTTTTTAAGTAGAGCGACAACCTTTGGTGCAAGCACCTCCAACCGTTCCGGCGCATTGGCTAGAGTATGGACGAGATCTCGTTCTCCACAGTCAGGCATAACAAGATAGGATACACCGGCGAACCAACCCCATCTTTGTTCAAGCAAGGCGACCGGTTTAGCAGTATCGATCCCCAGGAAATCCAAGCGATGGCCATTCATCCACGCGTTCCGCGCACGACGTTTGATCCAACGTTTTACCCGATGCGCGAGATCCTTAATGTTGTAGCGCTTGATAACATACGCGTCGCCATCTATGACACACCGCACCACTGTGGCGCTGTTACCTAGTTTCAACGGCACCCCGGAAGTCATGAATTCCTCCGGGAAGACCATAAATCGTTGCAGCCGCGGCCAATGCTGCCGATCGCAAAGAAAATCCCGAGTGAACTTTTGCCGCTGGACAAACTCGGTGCACTCACGCTGCGTCTTCTTGAGGTAGCGGCGCACCCGTAAATGCCGTTCGCGGCGAGTCAGTCTTTGTACCTGTTCGGTTGAGCCCATGCGCGCGACATACTCACCACGCTCGTGGGCATAGCTCGCCCAAATTTCACCAATCTCATCATCAAATTCCGGAGCTCTTTGTGCAAGCATCGCGGCTAAGTTGGTTAGGTGGTGTCGAACCAGCTGAGCCCGTCTTAAACTATCCGAGTCAACGGCATAAACCACCCCCTCCGATCGGATAAAATTATCCAGGTGAGGGTCAGATTGGACAAGATTGGCATCGTGGAGTCGGGCTAGGCAGTGCACCGCCGCGAGAATCTCTCCGTGGTCTGCAGCGGATAAACCAACGGCGCCCGGTAGGGCTTGATACAGAGCAATATAGCCCCCTTGATCCACAGTGGCGCCCTGGCCAATAACAGGAGGTGATGGCGCTTCAGAACTGGCCATGAGAGCAGCGCCGTTTAGCTCCCTACCCCAATATCGGCGCGCTTGTCGGCCATAAAATATCTTCGCAAAAACGGTTCGCCCCTCGCATAGAGCGATACCAGAGACCCGCCGTCCCGGCAGAACTCGTGTGACTTGCTGGAACTCTAACGTTTGGATGCTGCTGTCACCCACGTCCTTATCCGGATCCAATTGGACGTCTATCTGAAAAGGCGCATGCAAGTTCATCCCTGCCTTCTTCAAGCCTTCGGTCGTAAACCTCAACTTGCGCCTCCACCGTAAAGTCCTTTCACTAGTCCTTTTCTGAGTCCTTCCTGATACAAATTCTCGGCGCGAAGATAAACACTCTGCCAAAAGTCCCCACGTTCACGAAGCTCTGCACGCAAAGGTCTGCCTGTATAGACACGAATAAAACGCAGCCAGTCTCGCCGCGTGTAGCCAAGGTCCAATGTAGAAAACAACAACGCCGCAAGATCTCTGCGTAACCAGCGCTCGGGGACAACGTCGAACCGCCGAGCTCTGTGCAGGTCGAGCACAGCAAGATCAAATTCATCGTTCTTCAGTGCCACTCCTTCAGCCAGCAAGTGACAGATGTAGAAATCTCGGTGGATGAATCCGTGCGTATGGAACTCCCGGGCAAATTTGGCGACTGCCACGAGCATGCGCAGACGGGTGAGCGGTGAAGCCATGTGCTCAAACCATGGCTCAACCACATCTTCGAGGCTGGTGTGATCTTTCAGTTCATCGCAAAGAACAAAAGAACGTCTCGACGCATAAGAACCATCGTCCGTTGCAAATGCAGCGGCCAGCGGTGCTCGAATACCCACCTTCTCGAGATCCCGGCAGGCTTCGTACTCGTTTTCTGCGCCCAAGATGGGGCGCTTAAATTGTACCCAGTTCTTGATCACTTCGAGCCAGCCCACGCCGTCATGGAGCTTCACAAAATAAGCTCTACCATCAAGTTCTACGCGCATCGTCTTGCGCCGAGCGACCTCGCGGAAGACTTCACCATCGAGTGCAAACGCTCGCTCCAAAGCCTCCGTTTCGGACCACAATTTCGATACATCTGCGCGTAGATAAACCGTCACAGCGTTTGGTTCCGCTGCCTGTCAGAGTATTCCGAGATGATGGCCACTGCGTTGGACGACATGTCAAAAAGCTGATCGTTGGCTTGCCCAAATGCCACTCCGTTCGATGACCATGAAGCACGAAGCGCGCCATCCAACAGTGTCTCCGATACCGCTGTATTCAGATTCGCTTGCTCAAACGGTTCATCGATCACCACGCCAGCACTAGCCTCTTCAACATAATGTGCAAAGCCACAGACAGAAGTTGCGATTACCGGCAACCCGGCGATGATCGCCTCGATTAAAACTAAGCCACCACTCTCCATGTAGGCCGGGTGGACCATTAAATCAGCTGCCTGCAGCACATCGGGGATATCTGTACGTCCTTTCTGGACCGTCAGTTGTTCCTCTATCCCAAGTTTTCGTGCCTGACGCAAGAAGGCTTGCGGATTGTCTTGACCAATCACCAAGAATCGAGAGCAGTCGCGAATGGCTTGAGGGAGCGACGCAAACGCTAAGAGCGCGCGATCCAGACCCTTGGTGATGAAGCCGCTGCCTACCAATAGCAGAAGATAGTCATCGTCCGCTAAACCCAATTCAGTGCGCACACGCTGACGCTGAATCCTCGCATCCGGACCACGCGCTCGATCCCGACTGACCCCAGGAGGCAATAAATGAAACCGTCGTTCTTGGGTATCATAGTATTGCTGAAACTGTTCTTGCTGCGTATCGGTGATTAATAGAATCTCTGTGTCGCTTTCCTTGTTGAATACAGCGCGCTCGTATTCTGCCATTTGCTTGTAGCGCTTGGTCCGACGGTACAGCGCCGTTCGCATCGCCTGAGCTTTGTGTTCAAAGCAACTATCAGCCGCATAATAAATGTCTAAGCCCGGAATTTTGTTGAACCCGATATGAGCAACAGGTCTTCGCCATCGCGCCGCCTCGGCAACGTATTCTCCAAACTGTTGATACCGGACGTGATTTACCACCCCCTGTACACTAACGGTTTCCACGCGAAAGCCTTCGGGTACTTCACCTATCCACGCAAGACAGTAGACGTATATCTCATAACCGGCGGCTTGGCAGGCCAGGGCAATCTTTAAGAAGTCACGTTGCAAGCCACCATAGTCAAAATATCGAAAGAGCGAGAACACGAGTAGGGGTTTGCGTTTTTTGCTAAACGTTTCTAAATAGTCGATCGCTTCCGGCACCAGACTAAACAGTGCAGGGTCTTCTTTTGCGGCCATGCCACGTAAAGACCAGGCTTCCCGCTCGTCAGAAGTTAGCAAACGGATGAGTTCTGAATTGAGCTCATCTTGGGTTGGGTTCGTTAGAACAATGCCGGTGTCGTGCTCGATCATGTATCGAGCATAGCCACAGTTTTTAGTGATCAAGGCTGGCAGACCGGCAAGCATCGACTCGATAATTACCATCCCGGCCGTCTCATCATATGCCGGATGCAACAGTGCGTCCGCGGCGAACAAGAACCTAGGCACATCATCTCGACCTTCGGCGAAGAAAGTTATCTGTTTCGAGATCCCCAACCGCATCGCCATACGTTCAAAACTCTCCGCCTTATCCCGACCGATGACATATAGATGCACTCGATCACGTATCTCCCGCGGTAGGGACGCGACGGCTATCAGAACGCGATCGAGACCCTTCTTCTTGAACCCTGAACCAACGAACAACAAGACCAAATCATCTTCAGATTGACCAAGTTCCGCGCGCATTTCGCATCGGATCTCAGTTCGATTAGGCGGCGCGATTCGATCGCTTTCAATACCCGGTGGAAGCGCATGGAAACGGTTTTCTGGTGTTCGGTAGTGATGCCGATAGCGCGGCACTTCGACATTCGAAATCATCAAGATTTCGGTATCGTGAGCCGCGCCAAAGACCGCTTTCTCTGCAGCATAGAAACTTTTGAATCTTGGTAACAAGCGGTACCACGCGTCTCGTTGGGAGTGCGCCTTTTCGATGTAGCAGGAGTCTCCGGCATAGTAAACATCAAGGCCCGCAATCTTGTTGAAGCCAACGACCAGATCAAAGTCACCGGCGCGGACCTGATGCAAAACATCTTCCGCAAAATTGTCGTACTGCGTGTGCCGATTGAATCCGACAATCGGCAGTTCAATGAAATCAACATCATCGATGATGGGACCCTGCCACCTAAGAGTGAAAACTTTGACCGAATGACCTCTACGCTGACACTCCTGCAGGAGTTTCATCATGTCTCTCTGTATTCCTCCGTATGGGAAATACTTGAAGATGACAAATGCAAACCTCATCGCTGCAACTGCCCACGACTGGAGACAAAGACTCTCTCCGGCGTAATCGACGCAAAACAGGGTGGGTACACCGTTGCATGCTGCCAGACCAGATCTGGCCCTACATACTGGGTGCACTTTTTGCGCACACACGGGGAACACATAGTATCGCCCTGGATAATTTTAGCTTGCTTGCCGCGGCAGCCAGTTAGGTCACCACTCGTAGCGCCATACAATCCTGTTGTTGGTACACCCAGGGCAGCAGCAAGGTGGCCGAGCCCGGAATCGACCGTCACAACCAACACACTTGCCGCTAGGATCTCGATAAGCTCATCCAATGGGCGTCTGTCGATCATCGTCGCCCCTGCCTCAACGAGAAGTTCTGCTCGAATCTTTTCCGATTCGTCTCCCCACGTCACGATCGGTTGCATCCCTTCTTGAACAAACCTCTGCACCAAGTCGATCCACATGGCTTCGGGCCAGTGCTTCGTCGCCCAAGTGGTGCCGTGCAGTAAGAAGACCTGATTGCCTGTTGCAGGTGCGCGCTCTATTCCGGAACGCCACGAGGGTAGAACGTCGTAACCAAGGACGGCACTCAACAGTTGACGCTGCCTGTCTATTGCATGACCACCCTTTTTTATCCGGCAACGGTCTGAGTAAAAGAAAGCGCTCCAAGGCTCTCGCGCCGAGGTGTGTGAAAATCCTGCTTTCGGTCCACGCGCACAAGCCGCAAACAGCGCGCTCTTAATCAAACCTTGGGAATCAATCACCTGGTCGTAGTGAGATTCACGCAACAGTGCAACAAAAGCTTTTACTTCCTCGCGATGAGCAAAGAGGTTCTTACGCCATCGACGCCAAGCTACCGGAATAACTTTGCCGACACCGGGATGTTGCCGAGCGATATCTGCAAACGATTCTTCGACAACCCAATCGACGCTCATGCCATTGTCGATGGCGTCGTTAACTGCAGGCAGCGCGTGGACGACATCCCCAAGCGAGGAGGTTTTGATGAGTAGAACTGACTTACGGGACATCGTGACCGTTAGGAAGTGATCCGCTCTATCACCCGATCAGGCAATAGAGCGTTGAGGCAGCGCCGATGTTCGAGCGGACACTCTCGCTGAAAACAAGGACGGCAGTCCATCTCGAGCTCAACCACTTGGGCTGCCGTACCTAATGGCGGTGTAAATCTGGGTGAAGTCGAGCCAAAGATACCGATAGTAGGGATACCTAGCGCGCACGCTACGTGCATCAATCCTGAGTCGTTGCAAACGACGCGCGTACAAACTGCGATTAGATCAATTGCATCCAACATCGACGTCTTGCCAGCCAGGTTAACAACTCCGGGCACACGTTCAGCAATTTGGTCGCAGTCCCGCACATCCCCTGGAGAGCCCAGGAGCCAAACATTGCTACCTGAGTCGATCAAGGAATCGGCGAGCTTCGCATAATGTTCAGCGGGCCATTTTTTAGCCGCGCCAAACTCTGCGCCAGGACAAAGAGCCACGACATTCGCTGGATCCAAATCAAGCCGGCTTAGGCACTTCCTCTGATTTTCTGCATCTACAGTCAATTTAGGCAGAGGATAAGGTTGATTGGGTAACTTACCCGCTGGATCAGCCAGCGCCATAAAGCGTTCGATCATAAGCGGATATTCGCTCAAATCGCGCAAGCGTCGGTTCAGCAACCCGAAACGGGCTTCGCCGTGCCAGCCAATTCGTTCGGGTATGTTCGCAAATACGGGGTAGAGCGCGGATTTCCAACTGTTCGGCAGCACGTAGGCAGCATCAAAGTCAAAGTCCTTGAGGATGCGTCCCATCTGCCATCGTTTGGCGAATGCCAATTGCCCATGTGTAACATCGATTGGCAGGACCCGTCGAATTCCGGGCATCCGTTCGGCCACCGAGACTGTCGCTCGCGGCGCCGCCATATAGACTTCGTTGTAGCGAGCAGCTAACAATTGCACCAACGCGTGCGACATCACCATGTCGCCTACCCAGGCTGGCCCAATAATTACTGCCCTATTTAGACCTTCGTGTGCCACTCAGGAAAACTGTTTCGCTGACCACGTACCTGATCAAAATAGGCCGTTTGCAACCGTTCTGTAATGGGTCCTCGGCGACCAGCACCTATGGTGCGCCCGTCAAGACTATTAATGGGTAAGACCTCTGCGGCAGTCCCAGTAAAAAACGCCTCGTCAGCGATATAGACCTCGTCCCGCGTTATGCGGCGTTCGTGGATTGTAAGGCCAGCTTCAGCAGCAAGTGCAAACACGGTGTCACGAGTTATGCCGGCTAAACAGGATGTGAGCTCGGGCGTGTGCAGTTCGCCGTTCTTAATCAGGAAAATATTCTCACCGCTGCCTTCGGCAACATATCCTTCATTATCCAACAAAAGGGCTTCGTCGCAGCCGCTATCCAGCGCCTCGTGTAGCGCCAGTATCGAGTTAGTGTAATTACCGTTGGACTTCGCCTTACACATGGTGATGTTGACGTGGTGGCGCGTGTACGACGAGGTTCGCACCTTAATGCCTTTTTCGCGGGAATCAGCGTCCATATAGTCAGGCCACGGCCAGGCAGCAATTGTTAGATGGACCGATAAGCCCTGCGCTCGCAAGCCCATCGCCTCAGATCCAAGAAATGCCATTGGTCGCAAATACCCTTCATCGAGCTCATTCGAACGAAAGCAATCTCGCTGAGCTTCATTTACTTGTTCTGGCGTGTACGGAATCGTCAGCCCCAATATATGGGCTGAGTTGAACAGACGTTCTGTATGTTCGTGCAGTCTAAAAATGCACGGGCCTTGAGGTGTGTTATAGGCACGCACACCTTCAAATACACCGAGCCCATAGTGCAGCGTATGCGTGAGCACATGCACCTTGGCATCGCGCCACGGCACCAGCTCACCATCCATCCAGATGAATCCATCGCGGTCTGCAAAATTTGGGTCGGTCATGTATCTACAGGTCAGTCGTCACGGCGCGGTATTCCACCATAAATCGCCTAGCAATGCAGCCAGAAACCCGCCGAGGTGGCGGTGTAATCAGAGGTCTTGGGAGACCGGTGCGACGCGCAACACCTCAGAGACAGTCGTCAGACCAGCGCCCACTTTCTGGGCACCTGACAATCTGAGCGTACGCATACCTTCCGAAAATGCCGATTTGCGCAACACATCAAGTTCGGTATCGGCCCTGATTTGAGATTGGATCTTCGCTGTCATGGGTAAAATCTCGTATATCCCCATCCGCCCAAGATAGCCAGTATCGCGGCATTCGAGACAGCCCTTTGGTATGTAGAATCGCGCCGGTGGCTTGACTCGGAAAGGTTTGGTCAACAATGCCCAAGCCTCCGGATCAACAGGTTCTTCTTCTTTACAATGCGGACAAAGCGTACGCACCAGACGTTGTGCCATGACACCCAGAACAGTCGCTCGAATCATGTAGGCGGGTACGCCCAGATCAAGCATCCGACTGACCGCCGTTGGTGCATCGTTCGTGTGTAAGGTGGAAATGACCAAGTGGCCTGTTAAAGCCGCCTGGATCGCCATTTCGGCCGTTTCTAAGTCTCTGATCTCACCAATCATGATGATGTCTGGGTCTTGGCGCATCAGGGCGCGGACACCTGCGGCAAAAGAGACATCGATATTGTGTTGGATCTGCATTTGGTTGAAAGAAGGCTCCGCCATTTCGACGGGGTCCTCGATCGTACAAACGTTCACTTCGTCCGTAGCAAGTTGCTTGAGCGTGCTATAGAGCGTCGTCGTCTTGCCCGAACCGGTCGGTCCGGTCACGAGCACAATGCCGTGTGCGGAGTGGGTCATGTCGCGCCAACGACGATAGTCATCGCCGCCTAAGCCAAGTTCCTGGAAACTGCGCAACAGCACATCCGGATCGAAGATCCGCATCACCATCTTTTCGCCAAACGCAGTCGGTAGGGTCGACAAGCGCAATTCAATCTCATCGCCGTTCTGGCTCAACGTTTTAACGCGTCCATCTTGCGGCCGACGTTTTTCAGCAACGTCCATGCGGCCTAGAATTTTCAATCGGCTGGTCACCGCAGCATTCACGGCTGTGGGTAGTTCGTATACATGGTGCAAGATACCGTCGATGCGGAAACGGATAAGACCCTTGTCTCGGCGCGGTTCGATGTGAATATCACTCGCGCGCTGATCGAATGCATACTGCAAGAGCCAGTCGACGATGTTGACCACATGAGAGTCATTGGCTTCGGGCGATTTGAGCGCACCGAGTTCCAACATCTGCTCGAAGTTGGTGATCGTCGAGACTTCCATACCCGCTTCTTCGGCCTTGGCCGCAGAACGAGCAATGCTGTAGAACTCAAGCTGATAGCGCGTTAAATCCGCAGGATTCGCAACCACACGATTGATCCGACGCCCACGCAAGGTCTGCGTCAGCATGGTCTCCCACTGATACATATAGGGCTGGCCACTGGCGATCACTACATGATCGTCAGCGACTTCAAGCGCCAAAATGTTGTGCCGCACAGCAAACGCATAGGACATCACTTCGGTCGAGGCGTTCACGTTCACATTCAGGGGATCAACTCGGATGTAGGGTTGCGACGCCTTCTCGGCTAACCAAGAAGTCAACGTCTCTAGATCCAGCACATGACCAGGGTTGGTGCGGTTTTCATACTCTCGAGATGCAACGATCTCGAGTGGATGCATGTTGAGTTCTTTCTTGGTTCGAGGCGCAATGAGGATGTCTTCGGCTTGTCGCTGGCTAATGAAACCAGCCTCAACAACCCACTCAAGCACGATGGGGAGATCCAGGAGCTGTTCTTGCACACCATCGAAAGGATTGTCCCCATCTGGGTGCGCGTCATTGCCTTGGCTGGTGACGACTTCAAGTCCCTGAGAATCTACGGGATGCTCCGCATCGCCCGAACTCTCACCCGCTTGGCGATCACTCGAATCCAGCTCGGACTCTGGCTGATGTTCCGACTCTGCCACGCACCTATCCATTTATGCTCTACATAGAGCCTCGAGTATCCCTTTCAAGCATCATATTGCAAGCATTTAAGCGCCTAGGTAAGACGCTTGTCACATAAGAAAAAAGCCTGAAATTTAAACAACTTAGATGCATTTAGGCTAACGTTGAGACTACAATACGTGGCTTTCGTGCGCATCTAACATTGCGTACGACTTAAGCGTACCGACTGAGTTAACTGGGCTAAGTAAAGGCAGACAAGTGCTACCCAAATTCGACGATATGTTGACGACATTGGTGTCAGAGCCGTCTGTGAGTTCAACAACACCCGATATCGATCGCAGCAATCTGCGCGTGATCGAGCACCTGGCCAATTGGCTTGACGACATCGGCTTCGATACCGAACTGATGACGCTGCCCGATAATCCCAAAAAAGCGAATCTGATCGCGAGCTTCGGTCCGACACTGGATGAAGGTGGTGGCTTAGTCCTGGCCGGACACACCGATACCGTGCCGTACGATGAGTCGAAATGGCAAACCGATCCCTTCACGATCACCGAACGAGATGACAAGCTCTATGGCTTGGGTAGTTGTGACATGAAGGGGTTTTTCCCCGTTGCACTTGAAGCTGTAACCACGTTCCTGGACCAGGACCTTAAAGCCCCGATCACGATCGTTGCGACATCCGACGAAGAAAGCTCGATGGCTGGCGCCCGCTATCTCGCAGCGAAGGAGAAGCCAAAAGCTGACTACGCCATCATCGGCGAGCCTACAGGTCTACGACCAATTTACGCCCACAAAGGCATCGCCTTTATGTCGGTTAAACTACAAGGTGAGTCCGGACACTCATCCAACCCAGACTTAGGCTGTAACGCGCTCGACGCGATGCACGACGTTATGGGTGAGCTCATCCAATTTCGCACCGAGCTTGCGAAACAAAACCAAAATCCTGCCTTCGAAGTAAACGTACCGACATTGAACCTCGGTTGTATGCACGCTGGTGACAGTCCCAATCGAATCTGCAGTCACGCCGAGCTGCAAATCGATCTCAGACTACTACCCGGCATGGACACACATGCGACGATCGAGATGTTGCTCTATCGATTGCAACAGGCCATCGCACACTGTGACATCAAACTCGAGCTGAACACCCACTATCCGCCCATTCCGCCTTTTGAGTCGGACATTGATAGCGACTTGGTGCAAACACTCGCCAAGCACTCGGGCAATGCGCCAGGAACAGTAGCGTTTGGTACCGAAGGGCACTTTCTGCAAAGTCTTGGCATGGAAACCGTTGTCTTCGGACCCGGTAGCATCGACCAGGCACATCAACCCAACGAGTATCTCGCACGAGATCAAATCGCTCCCGCAGCCGAAACCCTGCGGCACGTGATTCAACGCTACTGTGTGGGGTAACTATGGCCGCCAACGATTACGCAAGGTGGTTTAGAGGCTCCACCCCCTACATCAGCGCACACCGCAACAAAACGTTCGTAATATTGTTAACGAGCGAAGTTCTCGAGCATGTCAATCTCACCAACATCATCCACGATCTGGCACTGCTCCATGTGCTCGGTGTCAAACTAGTACTCGTGCATGGCGCCAGAGCACAGATCGAACAACGCCTAGGCGGCAAGGCCAGCAAATTCCACAATGACCGCCGCATTACCGATGCGGATGCCATCGCGACAATCGCAGAAATCAACGGTGGCATACGCACCACCCTGGAAGCCTTGTTCTCGACGGGTCTGCCCAACTCACCACTGCACAACGTCGACATACCTGTGATTTCTGGCAATTTCGTCATCGCGCAGCCAGTCGGCATTGTTGACGGCATCGATCACCTCTTCACTGGAGAGGTACGAAAAGTAGAGAAAGCGCGCGTTCGTACTACGCTCGATGCAGGCGGCTTGCTGGTCCAGTCTCCGATTGGCTTTTCAAACTCAGGACAGGCGTTCAACCTGTCGGCCGAGATCCTCGCGGCTGAAATCGCAATTCAAATCAAAGCTGATAAGTTGATCGTGCTCGACGATTTCATCGTGACCAACAAGGCGGATGAAAGGGTGAGCACATTCACGCCAACCACACTGGAACAAGTGAAGCTCGACCACTCGACCGAAAGAGGGCGCCGACTTGCTGCGATGAGTCAGGCAGTTCGAGGCGGCGTATCTAAATCCCATCTCATCAATTTCGAAGACGACGGTGCTTTGCTCGCGGAACTTTTCACTGCTGACGGGATCGGCACACAAGTGCTAGAACGAGCACCGCAGCCGATTAGACGGGCTAACGTGCAGGACGTGGCTGGTATTATCGAAGTGATTCGTCCGCTAGAAGAGCGCGGCATTCTCGTTCGCAGAGAGCGCGATCGACTCGAACAAGAAATCGAGAACTTCTTAGTCGCAGAACTGGACGGCATCATCGTTGGCTGCTGTGCCATCTATCCGTACGATGATCATGGCGAGCTGGCTTGCGTCGCAGTACATGAAAACTATCGCGCACAAACTGCTCAAACCACAGGAGGGAATGGTATCGGCAAGAGCCTCCTCATAGCCGCGGAAGCGCAAGCGGTACAAAACGGTCTGACACAGCTATTCGTGCTCACGACACAGACCCAAGAGTGGTTCAAGGAACAGGGCTTCGAACCTGCCTCTATTGACACCCTCCCAGAGTCAAAACAAAGTCTGTATAACTGGCAGCGTAACTCGGCTGTCTTGACTAAACCGATCAGCTAACAACCAACAAGGCCTTAACAGGAAGTAGCCCATGGCAGACGACAAGCGTCCCTATTCATCCATCGTAGTCGATGGTGTCGAACAAGCACCAAGCAGGGCCATGCTCTATCCAGTGGGCTTCACTGAAGCCGATTTCAAAAAGCCGCAGATTGGTATCGCATCGACTTGGTCCATGGTGACTCCCTGTAACATGCACATCAACACATTAGCCGATGAGGCGGTCAAGGGCGCAGATGATGCCGGAGCCAAAGGCGTATTGTTCAACACCATCACAGTCTCCGACGGTATCAGCATGGGTACACCCGGGATGCGCTATTCGTTGGTATCGAGAGAGGTCATCGCTGACAGCATCGAAACGGTGGTTGGGGCACAGGGCTTTGACGGCTTCGTCGCGATTGGTGGATGTGACAAAAACATGCCTGCTTGCGGCATGGCGATCGCTCGTCTAAACCGCCCCGCAGTCTTTGTCTATGGTGGGACGATCATGCCAGGCGCCGAACGGCGCGATATCGTATCGGTTTTTGAAGCCGTCGGCGGTCACGCAGCCGGAAACGTCTCCGACATTGAACTCAAAGAAGTAGAGTCTACGGCGATCCCGGGACCAGGCTCGTGCGGCGGCATGTACACCGCCAACACCATGGCATCAGCACTGGAAGCGCTAGGGCTCTCTCTACCCAATAGCTCCGCACAAAATGCGACGAGCGAAGCCAAGAAGCAAGACAGCTTCCGAGCCGGTGCTGCCGTACACAACCTCATTCAGCGTGGTATCAAGCCTAGCGATATCTTAAGCCGAGAAGCGTTCGAGAACGCAATCACAGTATCAATCGCCCTAGAAGGATCGACCAATGCCGTTTTGCATCTTCTAGCCATCGCACACTCAGCGGGAATCCCATTAGAACTAGATGATTTCAGCCGAGTCGGCGAACGCGTGCCCGTGCTCGCGGATATGCGACCCGCTGGTCAGTATGCAATGAGTGAACTGATCGAAATCGGTGGCATTCGCCCACTCATGAAAATGCTGTTGCAAGAAGGGCTTCTCCACGGCGGTTGCATGACGGTCACAGGACAAACCATGGCTGAAAACCTAGCCGATGCGGAAGACTATCCTGCCGGTCAAAAGATCATTCGACCATTAGATAACCCCATCAAGAAAGATAGCCACCTCGTGATCCTCCGGGGCAACTTGGCACCCGAAGGTGCAGTCGCCAAAATCACAGGACATGAAGGACTGGAGTTCACCGGCACAGCTAAGTGTTTTCACGGTGAAGAAGCTGGGATGGCTGCCATCATGGATGGCACCGTCGACAAAGGCGATGTCGTTGTTATTCGATACGAAGGACCTCGGGGCGGACCCGGCATGCGGGAGATGCTATCCCCAACCAGCGCGATCAATGGCAGAGGCCTCTCCGAGCACGTCGCGATGGTCACCGATGGTCGATTCTCTGGCGGCTCCCACGGATTCGTAATCGGTCACGTTACACCTGAAGCATATGAAGGCGGTCCAATAGCGCTTATACAAGACGGCGACAGCGTGACGGTCAATGCCGAAACAAAAGAGCTCACGCTCAATATCAGTGATGACGAGATGCAAACTCGCAAAGCTGCATGGCAACGCCCGGAGCCTTACACAACCACTGGGACACTCGCGAAATACGCAAAGCTTGTGACAAGCGCAAGTGAAGGTGCTGTCACGGATAAGTACCTAACCTAACGACTATTATTCGATGTGCAACAAGGGGTAGATGTCTTCAAGAGGACTACGTACTGCAAGGCCGCCTCGCATGAGTACATGCGTATAGATTTGGGTCGTTCCAAGCGACGCTCGGCCTATGTATCGCGAGCGGAAAAGTGACAATCCGGTCTTTGCCACCCTTCGCGTTATGTAAATGAATGCTTCGATACTGAAAATTCAAATCCTTAATCCGCAAACGCAAAGCTTCCATCAATCGTAATCCAGATCCATACAGCAGGGCGCCAATGAGCTTATGGGTCCCGAGCAGTCCATTAAGCACATCGCGCACTTCATCTCTATCCAGAACAACCGGCAATTTCTGCGGCTTTTTAGCCCGTATCGCGTCAACAGAATCAAGCGGTCTCTTCAAGATCCATCGATATAAAAAGAGAATAGCAGCCAACGCCTGATTCTGCGTATTGGCCGCAACGTTTCGATCTACCGCAAGGTGGGTAAGGAACGCATTGACTTCACTCGACCCCATCTCAGCAGGATGCCGGAAACCGTGAAAGTGAATGTATCGACTAATCCAGCTAACGTAAGCTTTCTCAGTTCTCAGGCTATAGTTTCGGGCTCTTATCGCGAACCGAACCTGATCTAACAATTTGCTCGCCATGCAGACACGATACAAACACCAACGGACTATAGATGCACGACATCGACGACAAGAGCAGACAGAGCTTAGCTCCCAGCTATCACGAACTTGTCCACACTTGGTGTGCGTTGTGCGCTAAGGAGACCGGTATTGCTAGGAACAATTCCACCTTATAATGTGGAAAAATTGCATCTTTCAAAACAAAACTAATGTTGGATCAAGTACTTAGGTTAGGGAACATGGTAAATCCGAGGTTAGGTGGAACATTTCCACCCACTAAGTGTTAGGCGTCATGGAGCGATCTACAAGTCTAGGAGTACGGATAGTTCAGCTATTTCTAGCTTATCAGCCTCTTCCCTCATTAGCTGATTCCTGCAAGTCGCAGGAGCGCATCCTCGCAGAGGCTGAAGCCGTCTTTGCGGTAATTCCGATGAAAGGAGAGTTATCGCTTGATCGCGATCTCACACAATTCGAGGTCGACGTCCACCAAGTTTGGAGAGGCACCGTCAATCGTGTAGAGACCGTTTACGTCGCGATGCCAAGGATGCTTTCACTCGGAGACGAATTTGTACTCGCTACTTCCCGCAACATAGATGGCTACTATTATGTCCAGTCTTGCACACCAATAATTAGTACGCACAACCAAGACAAATGGATTGAGGACAACTTAGGGCAACCTATCTATGAGTATTTGCCAGACATCTATGTACCGAGGGATGTTCGATGACGCCTAACGAGTGCATAGACTGGAACGTTGACTGCTGGCTCCCCTTCGCTTCCGCTACGGTCGCCATCCGTCAACGTCCAGTCATACAGTGGTGTTAGGCGTCGTAGGTATGGGATTCCATGAAACTTGAAGAACTAATCAAATGGCTTGGGGTGATTACCAATCTAGGCGTAATCGCTGGTTTAACCTTGGTCGCGTACGAAATTAGCCAAACCAACACTACGATGGATCGAGAGTATAGGTCTTGGGGTACAAACGTTTTTCAGCAGAACCAACAAATGTGGGTGGACTGGACCGCTATCATCACTAGCAACGAGAACGCCGATATTTGGTTCCAAGGATCTATCGGCGAGAAACTAGAGCCTACTGAAAAGATGATTTTCTCTCGGCTTACTACTACATACTTCTTTCTTTTCTACACCTTGTACCAATCTGGCGAATCGAGGGAGCAAGGAAGCGCAGAATTTGCTCCGCGTGATCTAGCAGCGGAAATCCGTCGCCACCCTGGTTTGATCTCAGCATTTAGAGATTTCTGTCAACAATACAAGTTAGGTGATTTTTGCGAACGCTCATTTAATCAGCTAGAGGAGTCTAATGACGCCTAACCAGCATTTGGAGTGGACGGCCTACCCGTCATCACTTTTGCAATTCACTCCCTTCGGTCGTGGCAAAAGTGACGCCTGGCTTTACGGCCGCAACTCAACATGGTGTTAGGCGGCATGAGAGACAGCCTGCTCAAATTCGCAGAAGTCCTCGCAAGCGTTGCCGTGATTCTCAGCTTAGCAGTGCTGATCTACGAGGTCCGTGAAAACTCAAGCGCGCTTGAAAGAAACAATTCTATAGCAAAAGCAGCCGCACTCGACGAGGGTTCCGAGCAGTATAGCGAGTTTCGCCGCCTCCTTATCGGAAACCGAGACCTTACGGAACTCTGGCTGAAGGGAAATCGGGGCGATGAACTCGACGAGGTAGATTCAGACCGATTTGGTAGACTCGTGGCTGAGTGGACGATAATCATGAGGAACCACTACGTCAGAAACGCGACGGTCGGCAACTATGAGATTGCAACCCTCACTGTCAGCCGGCTAGCTGACAATCTGCTCGCTCGGCCTGGACTTCGAAGCGCTTGGGAATTGCTCCCTCACTCAAAGGAAGACCCTACGGGGTTCGCGGCGGCAGTTGAACTGGAAGTCAGAAAGCGCATGAACAGTCGGGGCGGCGGTTGAATCTCAAAGTCAGCAATCGACCCAAACACCGGAACGAGGAGTCGCGGCGCCGCCTAACGAGTAGTTGGAGTGGAACGTTTGACAGTCGCTTCCTCGCGCTGCCGCTCCAGTCAGCGCCGGTCAATGTCCACTCAACATGGTGTTAGGCGTCATGGATCGATCTTCGTGAATTGGGAAGTTATCGGAGCTACAGGCGAATGGGCTGGTGCGGTTGCCGTCGTTGTAACCCTGGTTTACCTCGCTAGACAATTGAGAGCGAGCAACGACGCTACGGCTACGGCCGCTGAGAACGCCTTAATCACCGACTACAATCGTTTATTGGAACACATGTATAGCGATCCCAATTTGTGCGACCTAGTCCTGCGAAGCTCGAGGGATTTTCACAATCTAAGCACGGTCGAAAAACTACAAGTACACACATTCTTAACTTCTCAGATCTTCACTGTGCAGAACATGTATTTTCAGAGAAAGCGAGGTCAATTGGATCCCGCAATTGTCGACCCACTCATCGCGTCAATTACAGCAATACTCAAAAATCCGGGAAATCTTGAATGGTGGGCAGACGCAAAGAATGTGCTAGACCCAGAGTACGTGGCATATGTAGAGGAACAACATAAGTTGGCTTCTGTACAACCGTTTATAGACACTTTTCCATGGATGTCTCAAGAATGATTGAATCAATCAAATTTTACGAAAGTTCTGTTCAGCTGACGCCTAACGATTACATGGACTGGACGACTGACAGCAATGCTCGGTCTGCTTCCGCAGCCCTGTGCTTCTGTCAATCGCCAGTCATACAGTGGTGTTACGCGTCTGAATGAGTACATCTAAACACTCATGGGTTGAAGTGCTTGGCATCTTCGGAGTGATTGCTGGGCTTGCATTCGTTGGCTTTGAGTTAAAACAATCAAGAGACATTGCTGTAGCTCAGATGTACCAAGATCGTGCGGCTTTAGATATACAAATCCGTACTTACTTCGCACCATCCGAGGCAGTGTATTCGGCATTTACTAAATTCCAGGATGGAAAAGAACTAACCGCTCAAGAACGTACGTCTATTGAGCGAGCTTTCGGCAACATCTTGATTTATTGGGAGAGTAACCATCAATTGTATGAGATGGGGATGCTTGATGAGGAACACTGGACTGCCAGTATTGAATCTATGAACTTGATCTCTAAGCATCCACTGTTCATATCGCTATGGAATGCCGAGAAAGATTCTTATAGAACCACCTTTCGAGAGATTGTAAATGCCCAAATTAGTCAATAAGCAGCCGACGCCTAACGATTACATGGACTGGACGACTGACAGCTGTCCTCACTGCGCTTCCGCTCCGTTCCGGCCCTGTCAATCGCGATTCATACAGTGGTGTTAGGCGTCATGGATAAACCGTCAAGACCTGAGATAATCGTATGAAGCTATCAGAGGGTGCACACGTCGCTGAAATTCTCTCGGGAATCGCTGTGGTGGTTTCGCTTGTGATTTTAATTCTTGAAGTCCAAGAGAACACTGAAACCCAAAAACTAGCAGCAGCTCAACAAGTCTTGGGATTGTCAGCAACCAACAATACAATACTCACTGCGGATGAAAGCCTCAGCGACCTCATGTCAATCGCTTGGTCGGGAGAGAAAGAGCTATCACCATCGCAAGACGCGAGGTTCAACTCCCTCTTACTTTCGATATTTGCGGCTCATTGGCAAGTCCACTATCAATATGAGAAAGGATTTCTAGATCGGGATATTTTTGATGCTTACGATCGAAGAAATCGTCAAATTGTGTCATCGCCGCGGGTGCAAGAGTGGTGGCGAAGCAACAAGTTTAGATTTTCAGAGTCTTATCAGGACTATGTCAATAGACTTCTCCCAGCTGACGCCTAACGAGAGCATGGACTGGACGACTGACAGAAGTGCTCTTTTCGCTTCCGCTCCACTCCGCCTCTGTCAATCGCCAGTCATACAGTGGTGTTAGGCGTCATGTTTGAACTAGCCACGATTACACTTTCGGCACTCTTTGGTGGTGTCGCTGCATACTTCGGAATCGTGTGGCAAACGAAGTATGGCGCCAAAAAGCACATTCACGAGCAGATTCATGATAGAAGAGCAACGCTTTATCCAGAAGCATGGCAAATCACAGGTCGCCTTCCACGGAGGCCAACTCGGCAGTTACCCTTTGAGGAGCTAGCGAAAATCTCAATGGAACTTGAGGCTTGGTACTACAAAGAAGGCGGCATCTACAGGAGGAACGCGGCGAGCATACTCCACCGCTCTGGATCGGTTTCAAGAAACTCTGAAACAACCTCGAGAACAACCTGTTCTATCAGACCAACAGTATGAGCAAGTCCGAGCTGCCGGTAGCCAACTTAGAACTTGGCTAACTAAAGATCTCCTGTCCCGAAGTCGCGCCCCTACTGATCAAGGAAGGTTCCAAGATGACGCCTAACGAGTGCATGGACTGGAACACTGACAGCCGTAGATCTACCAATGCAAGCGAGGCTTAGAATGCTAGACTCTAAATTGCTCAGATCGACGCCTAACGAGAGCATTGACTGGACGACTGACAGCAGTCCTCATTTCGCTTCCGCTTCACTGCGGCTTTATCAATCGCCAGTCATGCTGTGGTGTTAGGCGGAATGCCGTTGTTGCTACCACACGAACCGCTGTATCTACTAGCAGAGATCTCCGCCGTTTTTTTGGGTTTCGCGATTGTCGCATCCTCGGTCAGTCGTGATGGTTTCGATCGAGTTCGACTTGTAGCAATTGTTTTATGTGCTTCTTGGATCATGATTGGAGTCTTCACACCCATATGGCTTCAAAGGGCAGGTGTTGCCGAGCTTCTGTCCATCAGAATCTCAGCAGGAGTTTTTCTTTTCGCGAATTCACTGGGTTGGGTTCTGCAACATCTTGCCTTAACGAAATTCGGGTCCGCTCTGAAAGAATGGCGTACCACGATTCCTCTCTACATTTTCGAGGCCATCGTTTGGATTGGTCTAGTCTTCTCCATTTTTTTCAATTCCAACCTGATCGGACCCATCTATCTACTATGCCTACTTTCAGTATTCGCCCAATCCGTAGTCTTGGTAATAACTATGGTGCTCAATCCGGATAAAAATTGAGGTCTAGTTACATAACATTCCAATAACGTTATCCTGACCACATGACAAGTGCTGCACCTATCCCCAGTCTCCGCCTAACGTGTAGTTGGAGTGGATGGCCTGACTGCTGCCTCCTTTCGCTACCGCTCCAGTCGTTGCCGTCAAGCCACCACTCAACATGGTGTTAGGCGTCAGAATCGGCATCCCCAGATATTTGGAGTACTAAATGGTTCCATGGTTTCTAGCGGCACTTGCCGTATTTCTAGCATTTCGATTCATTCCCAGGCTGCGAGCGCTCGAAGTCGACGGTTTTATGTCTATCGCCTTCGTTTTAGTCCCTGCGATTGTGATGTTGATCGTTCACGCTATCATCCCAGCGAGTCTCGTGACCTTCAGTATTGGTTTGTTGCTATCGTTTGTAGTACCCGCGCTAATCTTTAAGAAAGGCTATAGCATGTCGTGGGGAGACGCTTCGAAATATGCCATGATTGTTGTTGGTATCGTGTTCTTACTCGACGTCATACTTGGTGTTCTATTCTCAGCTGGAGGAGGGTAAACCCAGAATGCTGAAGCATTCGGATGCGATAGACGCCTAACCTGTAGTTGTAGTGGAATGATTGACCGCTGCCTCCCTGCGCTACCGCTCCAGTCGTTGCCGTCAACCGTCCACTCAACACGGTGTTACGCATAACAGGGAGATCATTATGAACTGGGAAGCTATAGGAGCAGTCGGTGAGATTCTCGGCGCGATAGCTGTATTAGCGACCCTTGTCTACCTGGCTATTCGGTTCGTGAGGTACGCAAATCGACTCTGGCGCGAGGAACAGAAGTCTCGATGGAGGTATTTTCAAACTGGCGTAGAACGTTACTAGAAAGTGAGTCTACTGTTAAAGCGTTAGCCAAAGCCAACCAGGGCCAAGAATTGACAGAAGAAGATCGTATCGGCGTACAAACTCTAGCAGACGAGTTCTTTTTCGCTGCCGCCGTGTCATATACTTATGGGCGACATTCTGGATCGATGCATGAAGAGACTGCTGAAATCCAGTACACCATGACTAATCTGGAAAGTAATCCGGGATTAGTTGGGGAATGGAAACGCTTTAGACCTGCTATTGATTGGTTGTCACCAGAATTCGGGGAGGCGGTGGATATTAAATTGAAAGGCCTAAACAAAACAGAGTAGGTTTATCAGATTATGCCTAGCCTACAGCTCGCCCCGACACAGCTATTGGTATCGTTAACCGCATCTGTCTCCAGTCTCCGCCTAACGTGTAGTTGGAGTGGATGGCCTGACTGCTGCCTCCTTTCGTTATCGCTCCAGTCGTGGCCGTCAAGCCCCCACTCAACATTGTGTTAGGCGGCAATTGAGAATCTACAGGATTGTAGGCGCTAGCGTCATCGCACTCACGCTTTTGTCAGTCGCTGGATATTCACTCTATCAATCGATCTCTTCTGACGAAGTCGTCATTACGGACGATTATCTGGAGCACCCCGAAGGAATGGGAGAACAATGCCGCATTGCCTCAAGTTTAAGGGAATCAATTGAGGTGAATCTTGAGTCAACTTGGGGAGAATGCCGATTCCATGAGGATTGTGTGGTCGTACATCAGCCTTGTCCCCTCGGATGCTCAGTAGCAGTGAATCGCGAGTACGAAAGCATCCTCAAAGAAAGCAGTGCTAGCTATTTCGAGCTATCTGAAAGTGCGCAATGTGATACATGCAAGTACAGGTGCATGCCTCCATCCACAGCGGAGTGCGATGGCGGTAGATGTGTTGTACCTAGCTAGCTCTGTTACCCTTCGTTCCATGAAACGTCCTGCACAGATCTCCAGTTCCCGCCTAACGTATTGTTGGAGCGGACTGCAAACTGCCCTTCCACATGGTGTTAGGCGGACAAACTTTGCGACCCACACTGCGACAATCGGCAACACCAAAATGCCGCCCTCTTGAATTTCATAGTTTCGACCTCATTTATTAGTACTACTCAGATAGATCGTTTGGAGCGGCCGAATCGACGGAAATACCGACAATTTGTTAGCACAGCTTGCAGTTATTGGCTCGGTCGTCCTTCTGCTAGTTCTCGCTCTAAAATACCGGCCGCGTAAACACCGTTTTCCTAGAAATTTGTCATCTAGCGCATTGATCATCTTCACCGGCTTGTTCTCTAGCATCAAAATCGATCCTCCTGAGCGAGACAAGGTAATCAACGTTCGAAAAGAACCTGAAGACTACGATCCACCTGACACTAACTAGTAGTGAGATTGCAACTCATGCCACCGAATGTATGCTATCCACCATGAATCGTACTGCACCTATCTCCAGTATCCGCCTAACGTGTAGTTGGAGTGGATCGATTGACAGTCAGCCGTGGCCGCTGCCGCAGCCACACCTGCCGGTCAACGACCACTCAACATGGTGTTAGGCGTCTAGATGAAATCAACACTAAACCTCAACTATTTGTCCTTATGTTTTCTACTTCTTTTTGCGGCCTCATCATCCGCCGCAGACACATGCCTTTCCGAAACCAATTTACGCAAATTAGATGCATCCTATGAGCTAGCCGTGCTGACGAGCGACGTAGAATTTGCTGAGGCTAAGATGCACCCGAGTTTCGTTTGGGTTCACAACCATGCGAGCTCAACCCAAGATTCTCGGAACGAGATTATTCAAATGTTTAATAGGACCAGCTCGCACTACAAGGAAGGCGAAGATCGGGGAGATAGGACTCAAGAGGATGTTGAGATTGTGATCGCGGGTAATACTGGAGTTGTGCATGGATTTACCAAGGTTCGGCGCTCAAAGAAATTTATAGATCTCTTTAATTCACCTGAATTTCAGCGCTATCACTTCATGCGCACTTATACTTTCTTAGACAATAGTTGCTTCCTACTCTCTAACCATACAATGTTGGTATCGGAGGGATCATGACGACGCCTAACGATTGCATGGACTGGACGACTGACAGCAGTGCTCGTTTCGCTTCCGCTCCACTGCGCCTCTGTCAACCGCCAGTCATACAGTGGTGTTAGGCGGATAGGTAGCTTCAATCCAAGATATATATTGAAACCTGTAACGTTATAGGTTACATTTACAGCATGATCACCGGCTTTAAGCATCGAGCACTTAAGCGCTTCTTCGAAACTGGCTCCAAACGCGGTTTGTCTGCTGAACAAGTTCCTAAGATCCGACTGATACTTGCACGACTTAACGCATCAGTGACACCAAAGGATATGAACTTACCAGGGCTCCATTTACATGAGCTTACCGGAAAAAGAAAAGGAACCTGGTCTGTTCGCGTATCAGGGAATTGGAGGATCACCTTTAGATTCGAAACTCCTGACGCTTTCGACATTGATTTGGAGGATTACCATTGAACATGCATAACCCACCCCATCCAGGCGAGATTCTTAAGGAATTCTGCTTAAAGCCCTTGGAGCTCACGGTTACCAAGACAGCTCAGGCCTTGGGTGTCAGCCGTAAGACACTATCCGCCATCCTTAATGGCAGAGCAGGTATAAGCCCCGAAATGGCTATCCGACTTGGCAAGGCATTTAACACCAGTGCTGAAAGTTGGCTCAATCAGCAGTTGCAGTATGATCTGTGGCAAGCTCAACAGGCTGTTGGCGACGTCAAGGTTCAACCTCTTGTCGCAGCTTAGCCCAACATTGTCCAGTCTCCGCCTAACGTATAGTTGGAGTGGATGGCTGACCCTAGCTTCTTTTTTGCTGCCGCAAAAATTCGCTAGCCTCAACCACCACTCAACATGGTGTTAGGCGTCATGCCTACGTCAACAAGAATTTTGAGCACTGTTGCATGACAATATTTGAGTACCTTTCCGTAGCAGTTTCGATAGTACTTTCCCTGAGTGCGACACAACTTCTCCTAAACGTTCGTTCTATCTTTGACTCAGCAACTCGATATTGGGTACACATAGTCTGGGTGCTAATTTTACTCTCAACTCACATTCTTACCTGGTGGGGATTGTGGGCATATCGAGTTGTAGAATCGTGGACACTGTTTACCTTCTCACTGCTACTCGTTAATCCTGGAATACTATTTGTCGCATCTAGCACTCTGGTCAACAAGCCCTCTCACCAGAACTGGGAAGAACATTTCTATTCTATTCGTACTTCGTTTTTTGGTTTCTACATACTGATCCCGATTGGATCAGTGTTTAGAGACTGGGTTTTGCTAGATCTACCGATTCTAAATCTAGTTCGAGTACCAGAATTTGTAATGACCGCTATAATACTCACAGCATTGCTATCTAATCTTCGCAAAATCCAAGCATACGCAGCCGTGGCGGCGAGTTTGTTATTCTTTGTATTCTCTGCATTAATCTGGCTTCAGCCAGGTGCCGGTCGAATATTGGTAGGGTAACCACCAACATATGGACAGATCTATAAAGACGCCTAACGAGTGCATAGACTGGAACGCTGACAGCAGACTTCGTTGCGCTACCGCTCCACTCAGCCTCTGCCAACATCCAGTCATACAGTGGTGCTAGGCGTCAATCGATGAGTCCTACTGTTTTCAGAGAAAGAGGTTACAGGTTCTTCTTTTTCTCACTCGAGGAATCTCGTATGCACATCCACGTTCGCTCTCCAGATGGTGAAGCGAAGTTCTGGCTTGAACCTGAGATAGAACTCGCGAGAAATCACCGGTTATCAGATGTACAATTAAGGCAGATTCGAAGCATCGTCGAGGCACACAAAGATGAGATCATCCGAGCGTGGAACCAACACTTCGGGAGTAGCGGTAACTGACATCTCTCCTGACGGTATATGGATACTCGCATCAGGCGAGGAGCTATTCATGCCTTTTGATCAATTTCCTTGGTTGCGATCCGGCACCGTAGATGCGGTTCTAAATGTCATCGAAGAGGCACCTGGTACCTATCACTGGCCAGATCTAGACATTGATCTCGGAATTGACTCCATTCGAGATCCAGGTCAATTCCCTCTCCAGGCTAGAGTTGACGCCTAACGAGAGCATCGACTTGACGACTGACAGCAGTCCTCACTTCGCTTCCGCTCCGCTGCGGCTCTGTCAATCGCCAGTCATACTGTGGTGTTAGGCGTCTTGAGTGACTAGATCCAGTAAGAGACTAAAACCCCTAGTTTGTGCGGTACCAACGATTTGGCTCTTCGCGACAGCATACGCGAATGTTCGTATTCTCTTCTCTGATCACCCCTACTTGGATCAGCTCGGATCCCTTCAGTACTTTCTTACCTCCTCAATGTTATTCCTGGTCACGCTAGTAGCGGTTGTCAGCATAATGAGGGACTACCTTGCCACTGGTTATGTTTGCCTAGCTCTACTTGCTTCTTATCAGCTATACATCATAGGCGGTGAGGTACTAAGAGACTCATTCCATCCGATCTATCTCGCGATACCGGGAACATTGTTTTTGGCGTACTCTGTTTCATCGTTCTACGTGTACGGTGCAAAAAAACAAAAGTGAACATGACGACGCCTAACGAAAAGTTGGAGTGGAATGTTGACAGATGACCTCCCTTCGCTGTCGCTCCGGTCAGTCCCCGTCAACATCCACTCAACACCGCGTTAGGCCTCTAGATGTGTCTATCCAGCGACCAGAGGTACTGATGAACCAACGATTAAGTAGCTGGCTACAGGTCATCGGTAACTTCGCATTACTTGTCGGCTTGGGATTGGTAGCAATTCAGATTAATCAGGCAACCGAGTTAACTCGTATCCAAATGGACAACCAGTGGCTTGGCCGGGCGGATCAACGTCTGATTGCCTTTTTAGGTGAAGACCCAAGCGTTGTGCTTGCAAAGGCCATAGATTCTCCCAATGAGCTAACAACCGCTGATATTCTAGTTCTGGACAATTTCATACAGACTTATGTGGACTACTGGTACACGATAAAAAGAAACGCGGATCTGGGACTAGTGGCTGATGCAAGGTGGCGGGAAGTCATCGGATTGGGTACCAACAACTACGCGTTCGGTCATGAATTTGGACAAGCCTGGTGGAAGAATTTTGAACAGCATGGTGCTAAATGGGGAGGAGACGCAGAATTTACTACAGTAATGTCGGAGGCAGTAAGACAGGCGAAACCCACTTTCATGCGTGGGTGGATACAAGGTATACGCCAAAATCTAGGGGAGCAAAAAAGTAGTGCCGCAGACGACCTCTAGATTCAGATTCGAAAGGCAACTCGTGACACACGTTCCTGCTGCCGAGGGGTTCATTCGACGCCTAACGTATAGTTGGAGTGGATGGCCTGACTGCTGCCTCCTTTCGCGCCATCAAAGGCTCAACACTCAATTCGATCACTGAGCATAAACAGTTCGAAATTCGCTGGAGCAGTGAGATAGGCGAAGTCTACAGAAAAGCTATCGATAACCCTGCTCGCCTAACTAGAGTCGAAGAGTTCATTATGGCTGATTGGCTCACCTCTTCGCTGGTCGCTAGAGAGAATGAGTGCTACCAATACCGTCAGGGCTTACTCGACAAAGACAACTGGGAGAGCTCTGAAAAGGCAGTTCGAATGGTTTTGGGCTTCGCATGGTCACGGAATTGGTGGGATGAGGTCGCACGGGTAAGTTTTGGCGACACATTCGTGGATTACGTAAACGAGAACCTCATAGAGAACGTCACTGACTATGGTGAGTTATTATACAATGTCAGCTTCACAAGAGGAGCTTCAGATGACACCTAACGAATGCATGGACTGGAACATTGACCGCTGGCTCCCCTTCGCTTCCGCTCCGGTCGCCATCCGTCAACGTCCAGTCATACAGTGGTGTTAGGCGCCTGATAAAGACGATCAATGACCGAAGGTTGATTTTGGAAACACAATACATACAATGTATGTATGATTAGTTTTGATTGGGATTCCAAAAAAGCCGCTTCAAATCTCAAGAGCCATGGGGTGTCATTCGAAGAGGCCGAGTCTGTGTTCTACGACGACTTTGCAGTCCAGTTCTTTGACGATGGCCATTCTTCGAAGGAAGATAGATTCGTTATGCTCGGCATAAGCAATGTCGCCCGGTTACTGACTGTTGTTCATTGTGTGCGTGAATCGGGCAGTATCATAAGAATCATCTCCGCACGCAAAGCTACTAGGACTGAGTCTAATTACTATAAGGGCCCAATATGAAAAAGGAATACGATTTCTCGAATATGAAAAGCCGCAAAAATCCATTTGCCGCCAAACTCAAAAGACAAGTCACAATTCGTATGGGTGATGACGTTATTTCCTATTTCAAAACATTATCAGACGATACAGGCATACCCTATCAAACACTCATCAACCTCTATCTGAGAGATTGTGTCGCTAATAACCGCAGACCAGATCTAACATGGAAAGCCAACAGCGCCGCCTAACGAGCAGTTGGAATGGAACGTATGACAGCCGCTTTGGCCTGCTTTCGCAGGCTGGCATTGCAGTCAACGTCCATTCAACACGGTGTTAGGCGTCGAAGCTAGATTCGCCAGGCGTCGCGTTTTGCTTTGCCTCATCCTTCTGGCTGTTAGTCCATATCTATCGGCAGCACAAGACATACCATGCCCAACGTTCGAACGCCGCTCCGTGAACTGTACACAACAGACTCACCTGGGCTCTCCATCGCCGATTTCAATTCTTAGCACAGACCAGATCGAGGATTTCACAGTCGTTGATTCCACATCAGCAATATATGCGCAACATCCAAGTCCCATACCGCCAATGTGTCATCTGATCGGTACTATAGATAAGCAGATCGACCTATCTGATCACACCGATCAGAATATTGTCGTTTCCGTGTCTCAAATCGTCGACTATCTAGGTGCGAGCTTTGTTGCGTTTCAGAAACCACCTAGCAAAGAATGGAGCAAGATATATTCATGCATTCAATGACGACGCCTAACGAGTATATGGAGTGAAACGTATGACAGCCGTCTCCTTTCGCTAGCGCTCCAGACTTGGCCGTCAAGCCACCACACAACATGGTGCTGGGCGGGTTAGCCGCATCATGCTAAAGCTGAACGAAGGCCCATATGATCGATCATCGGCTGGAAGTCCCGATCACGAAATAAAAGAGGTAGCGATTCATCTACGCAATATGTTCCGATGATCAGATCGTTCGTTTTACGGATGGTGACGCCCTTCTTCCTTAGTGCGCGATAGCTATCGGCTGCTCTGACAGCGCGATCACGACCTAGCAGTTCAAATAGCGTGAGCTCGAGCATCAAGTCTTTAACTTTTCTATATTCTGAGTCGCTTCGAAATCCTTGTAGCACTTCGGTCAGGATTAAATCACCAATACCGAGTGGCTCTACCCCTAGTATCGAATCGAGGAAGTCTGTTTCGGTTGTAGGTGTTCCATTGAAATAGTCTATCCAAACACTGGAATCAACGAGGATCACGCGGCACTATTTCGCATCTCTTCAAGATCGCCCGTCCACGTTACCTTTCCGCGCATTGACCTAAAGTTCTTTTGCTTATTTAGCTTTACTAACGCCGCCAGCCCCAGCTCCACAGCCTCGCGTTTTGTTTTTGCGCCGGTAGCCTCGATAGCCTCCGCAAGAAGCTTTTCATCAATTACTATGTTCGTTCGCATGGTCAATCCAATGTGTATGCAATACACTTATTATACACATCAAACGCCCGTATGCAGTTCATAGACGTCGCGACGAATGTGGCGCAGTATCACGAAATCATGCTTCGACCCGCACCTATCACCAGCTTCCGCCTAACGTGGAGTGGATGGCCTGACTGCTGCCTCCTACCGCTCCCGTCGCGGCCGTCAAGCTACCACTCAACATGGTGATAGGTGGCTGGAGAGACTGTTATGAAGCGGGTTGATCGTGCAGCGATTATACGAATACCAAATCAGACTATCGAGAGTACATAGTGATCGGATACGAAGCAGTCTCAGGGTTCAATGATTTAGTTGCCAATTTAAACAATCTCCTCTTTGGCTACATTAGCATTCTCTCGGCTTTTCTGATCATGAGCTATTTCGCTGCAGGCAAACTTAGCAACGGATTAGCGCTAATTGTGATAGTTCTTTTTTCTCTAGCTTGTCTGATGCTTATCATTCAATTCAACTTCATGAAGACTGACATGGAACATCTCTTCCGACACATAATTGATCTGAAAGCAGCAGGAGATCCAACCGTAAGTTGGTTCGGCCATAATCCAGGGTGGGCTGTTGGAGTGTTAACGATTATTCAGAACCTAGTTACAATCGGTGGTTACGTTGGGTGCCTACTATTCTTTTTTAGCAACAAAAAGAAATAGAGGAGCAGTAAGATACACACTGCACTTATTTCTAGCTCCCGCCTAACGAGCAGTTCGAACGGACGCATTGGCGGCCAGACGTTCGTGCTCCCGCACGCCCACCTGCCAGTCAAGCGTCGCTCTACATGGTGTTAGGCGTCACGGCATGAGTATTCAAGATTTAGGGGCAATCGGAGAACTATTAGCCGCAATCGCTACACTTGCGACACTCATATATCTCGCGCTCCAGATTAAACAGAACACAACTGCTGTTCAAAGCAGCGTCGCAGACAGCATGATCAATTCGGCACAAGCGACCATGTCCACAATTACTGGCTCCGCTGCCAATGCTCATGTGTTCAACGTTGGTGCTACCGATTATGACTCCTTAACCGCCGACCAACAGGTGCAGTATCGATATATTATCGTTTCGCTCCTGAACACCTCTGACCTTATGTATTGGAACTTTCGTCGCGGGACACTCGACCACGAGCTATGGTCCAGACAAGCGACATGGATAACGGCATGGCTGTCCCACCCTGTTGGGCTCGAATTATGGGATGGATACAAAACATTCCTAACACCAGCATTCTCTGAATACGTGAATCAACATCTTCGTGTAAAAACACAAGAAATTTCAGATGCCGTGAAGAAGTACGAACAACACAATAGGGGTGTTACAAGTGACGCCTAACGAGCAGTTGGAGTGGAACATTGACAGTCTCTTTGGCGCGCGAACGCACGCTCGCATCGCTGCCAACGTCCACTCAACACGGTGTTAGGCGGATAGAACAACCGCCAGGACCCAACGGCGTTACAAGGAACAAAGTGACAGAATCAGAAATATGGGAAGTCATTCAGACAGGCAACGAAATATCAGTAATGCGTACGGAAGTATTCATTACCATTACAGTGGGTGTCTTAATTATTTCCACGATCGAAGCAATCAAATTCACGAAATCCTTGCTATTCATATTGCTCGGGACCTATCTTATTTTCGGCTACATAAACTTCACAATGCTCATAGCCGAAATGGAAATACTGGCTAGCGGGATCAATCAAATACGTTCAATGGTCGATGCTAACCAAGACGTCAGTTACATGGGTCACTACCTCGCATCTCAGGCTAACGCTCCAACGACAAGGATTCTGATCCCCTTACTGCAAACCGCATTTTGGATAGTCACTGTTAGCACAATTTCTTATTCAATTTGGCGCTACATCCGCTCAAACAAAAACTCATAAACGATAGAAAGGGAGATACACTCCGGAACATGATTCTTACTGTACCCATCTCACGTCTCCGCCTAACGTGTAGTTGGAGTGGATGGCCTGACTGCTGCCTTCTTTCGCTACCGGTCCAGTCGTTGCTGTCAACGTCCACTCATATAGTGGTGCTAGGCCTCTGATAAAGTGCAAGAGAACCCCACCGAGATACTCCATACAATCGCTGAAGTCGCCATTGCATTTGTCGGCTTCTCAACCGTCGTTGCTGCACTGCGCGCCCGAAATGAAGCATCATTCAGAATCTATTCAATCCGTGATGTGGCCATCGTTGGACTTATCGTCTTGGTGGCGCCCTGCTTCCATTGACGGTCAATCTTTTCGTTGAGAGCTCCGAGAATGTTTGGCGGTACTCAAGCTTAGTTTTTTGTGTCGTGTGGATCATTTCCGCGAGCTGGGGAATTCGTAGCTACGGTCGCGCTGTACCTATAGACCAAAGACACGGAGCACTATGGGTAGGTCCTTTTTTGTTGGCAACGGATTCCTTCTGTACAACGTGATTCTCCCCACAATTAAGTCGCCAGCTTACTATGTCGTTGCACTCCTCCTACTGTTGCTATTTATGTCGGTTAGTTTCGTCGTAGCAACTTTCCATAATCTAGGGGATAAAGATAATGCCGACGACGCCTAATAAGTGTTAGGCGTCATGAGCCAGATTGACTCGCACACTCGTTTAGTGGATTGGATTCAGATGTTTACTGGTCTCGCGGTAATTGTCGGCTTAGTCCTTGTGATTTGGGAGCTCCAACAAACAAGAGAACTCGCTAGAGCCCAGCTTGCAGCAGATGGCTGGAATGAAATGATGGAAACCGGACGAAGTACCCTAAGCGAGACATTTGCTCAAGTTAGGTATAAGTCCTGCGTCTCTCCCGAGAAACTAACAGAAGCAGAAATCCAAGAAGTTCTTTCATGGTTCTACATACTTCGCAATGAAGCTGCTCGCATGAGGGGATACTCAAATATCGGCACGTACGAAATTACCTGGAGAGACCTCGCAAGAAACAACATCCGAGTTATCCTCGGTCACAAAGCGGGGCGCGCACAGTACGAAAAGGGTAAAGGCAATTGGTGGCCATGGTATGAAAAAATTGCGGACGAGATGATCGCGAAAAATCAGATAGGATCTTGTCGTGATTATCTTACCCCCATCATAGAGGCTACGCGAAAAGGTTCGGTATGACCTTAGATATGCAGCCGACGCCTAACGATTGCATGGACTGGACGACTGACAGCAATACTCGTTTCGCTTCCGCTCCCCTCACGCCCTGTCAATCGCCAGTCATACAGTGGTGCTAGGCGGCTTTGCGCACTTTTTGTCCAGGCTGCAACGTTAGACTACCCAAAAGGTGGGATCGTACATTACCCGACACTTATTCCTATGTTTGCTCCTGCGGGTTGTTCCTGAAATACAGATTTCCGTCTTGGATACCAAACACGATTCTGATCGCCTTCGGACTTATTTTGAGCAATCACGTTCGAACCTCTGGATTTGGCTTCGAACTTTCACTCGTGGTTACCATCAGTCTAACTATGCTTATGGGAGGCGTCGCTTTTTACATTTGTCATCTCCCTACTCCTTGCACAAGGCATGATGAAACAGGTTCATCTACAGATACATAAGTCCTTGCATTGACGCACAGCTACAAGCCGATATTCTGTTACTCATGAGTCGTACAGCACTTATCTCCAGCCCCCGCCTAACGTGTAGTTGGAGTGGAATGGAGCGATCGCCATGAACTGGGATGCAATTGGAGCTATTGCCGAACTTGGGGGCGCAATAGGCGTAATCGGATCCCTCGTATATCTTGGATTTCAGATTAGACAAAATTCTAAACACATTGAATCTTCGATATACCAATCTACCAATGATGTATTCGTAGAGTTTTTCTCAAATTTGGCCGCTGATTCGCACCTAGCGGACATTTGGTATTCAGAGATTGTGCGGGACAATGTCTCTAGTGAGAATTTGAACCAAGCGAGGGCGCTGCTGGTTGCATATTTCCTGGCACTCGAAAACAACTACCAGCATGAACAGGCAGGGCTTACAAACCGAGCAACCTTATCGCACGACGTATACGCCTCCTTGTTCAAAGTGCCCTTCGTTCAAAATTGGATTAACCGTGAGGGCCGTGGACTTCTGACATCAAATTTTCTTGCCAGAATTGAAGAAATTCAAAATGCGACGTAGATATGCTCATCGCGAATCAAACTGCTAATTTAGGCAGCTCCCGCCTAACGTGTAGTTGGAGTGGATGGTGTTAGGCGGAATAGCAAAGTCCACACGGCCGTATGGTTAAGCAAACAAGAAAGAGGGTTTTCAAATTGCTCCACATAAACATCTATCCAATTAGAAAGGAAAAAGAATCGCGACTCCGAGCGTGGTTATCGGAACTCAACAATCGCGCCGATGAAGTTCGCCAGACTTTTGCGGATGAGTCCGTCCGCGCCGAACAGGCATACATCGTTTCAACATCCGATGGTCCACTTTTGATCTACGCGATAGAAGCAGAGAACTTCGAGCAAGGTGCAAAGGCTTATGCATCGTCTACACATCCAATCGATGCCCAGCACAAAGAAATTAAACTTGAATGCCTTGAGGCCCGCCTAGATCAGTTGCCAGACTACAGTGTGGCAATGCCATGATACGCATTGCACCTATCACTAGTTTCCGCCTAACGTGTGGTTAGGCGTCATGAGTAGATCTTCATGAACTGGGAGGCAGCCGGCGCTATTGGGGAAATCGTTGGAGCGTTCGCGGTCGTCGTGACTTTGATTTATTTTGCTCTCCAGCTAAAACAAGCTCTGAGAGCTAACGAGACGCAGGGTACAGTCGTATCAAGCGAGTTATTCTCGAAGTGGAGAACTACCTTACTGGAGAATACCGACCTGGCTGTTACGCTTTCGAAAGCGAATCATGGGTTAGAACTATCAGATGCTGAAAGAACACAACTCTATGCGCTAGCCGACGAGCTGTTTACAGCAGCAGCCGTATCGTATGCAATCAGCCAGCACACGGGAGCCACCTATGAGCAGGCCGGTGAGATTAAGTACACGATGAGTGTCCTTGAATCAAATCCTGGATTGATACCGGAATGGATGCGCATTCGTCCTATGGTGGAAATGGTTTCATCCGATTATGCAATTGGCATTGACGAGCAGATTAGTAATATGCACATATTCGAACACCGAACCAGACAAACGCCTAACGAGTGCATGGACTGGAACATTGACTGCGGTCTCCCCTTCGCTTCCGCTCCAGTCTCCATCAGTCAACGTCCAGTCACATAGTGGTGTTAGGCGTCTTGAGTGACTAGATCCAGTAAGAGACTAAAACTCCTAGTCTGTGTGACACCTAACGAGTGCATAGACTGGAACGCTGACAGCCGACTTCGTTCAACGTCCAGTCATACAGTAGTGTTAGGCGTCATGGATAGATCATCATGAATTGGGACGCTGCTGGCGCCATCGGAGAAATCGTCGGTGCAATCGCGGTAACCGCTACGCTGTTCTACTTAGCTCTACAGACAAAACGCGCCCGTCAATCTGCTGACGCGCAAGGCACGATCCAAAGCGCCTCAATGCACGCTGAATGGCGTAGAGCGGTAATGCAGAACTCAGAAATCTCTCGTCTCATCGCAAAGGCAAATCAAGGCCAAGAGCTCACCGAGTCTGAGGAGATTCAAATGAGAAATACAGCTGAAGAGCTATTTGTCGCGGGTTGTACTTCCTACGTAAACGGTAAACTATCCGGTGTCGCGCATAACTTAGGCGCTGAACTGGAGTATATGGCAACTATGCTCATTGAAAACCCAGGACTCGAACCGCATTGGGAAAGATTCGCCTATGTAATCGAAGTAGTATCGGGGGAGTTTAAGTCAGGTGTCGATGACCTTATTATGAGAAAGAAGGGAAATGATGCTGACGCCTAACGAAAGCATGGACTTGTCGACTGACAACAGTCCTCACAGCGCTTCCGCTCCGCTCCGGCTCTGTCAATCGCCAGTCATGCTGTGGTGTTAGGCGTCTTGGTATAAGTATTCAAGACATAGGCAGTATAGGCGAGCTACTCGCTGCTATAGCTACACTTGGCACACTTATCTATCTTGCGGCGCAAATCCGGCAGAACTCTAAAATGATGCGCGCTAACACTAAGCAAGCGATTTCAGATTCAACACAAGCGCTTCTCTTTACGGCCAATGAAAACCCTGACACTTTCGGCAAACTCGTTTTCGGAGGCGAGCTCAACTTAACTGAGCGAATGCGCGTTTATATCTTTATACGGGCAACCTTGCGCGGATTTGAAACTCAACTCTTTCACTATAAATCGGGTCTTCTTGATGAAGAAGAGTGGCAAACACTCCAAAATACCATTCATACCACTATGGCTTATCCTGGCGCAGTAGAGGTCTGGCCGGAACTCAGAGATGTGATCTCTCCCGAGCTTCGGGATCTAATCGATAAGGGTAAATCAGATGACGCCTAACGAGAGCATTGACTGGACGACTGACAGCAGTCCTCACTGCGCTTCCGCTCCGTTGCGGCTCTGTCAATTGCCAGTCATACAGTGGTGCTAGGCGGCTTTTCGAGCTGTTAGCGCGCGGCTGATGTCTTTACGCGTTGCTCCAAGAGCAAACATTCCCTTAAACAGTAGATCCGTACTCACACTAGGGTCTCCAGCCTCCATCTTTGCAACTCTTGATTGACTCGACCCAATCATTTTTGACATCTCAGTTTGGCTGACCCTTTTGGATTGCCGAAGCTCCTTGAAAGACTTCGCCAACAAAACTTTCGTTTCGATGTAAGCACTTTCTTCATCCGTGAGCCCAAGGAATTCCTCGGTGCTACTTACCTTGTATCCCTTACTTTCGAGTAGTCTCTTTTTACCTTGTTTCATCGTCATACCCTCGTGTTCGTCGCTTGCATGTATCTACAACCGATTTTGGTGTTTTGCGGTTTTCTTCGAAAACACTTCCAGAATCACAATCGCGTCATCGTCAGTTCTGTATACAATTCTCCAAATCCATCATCGTCCGTGATTCTAAGTTCATGACACCGCTTACCAATGCTAGGTATTGGTCTGGAATGTGGGATTCCAATACTGAGTCTATGTTGTAGTAAGCGTAGTAAGTATCCAGCTTCCATCCGGGCTGTGCACGAAAACGGGGGTGTCTCTACTTCTCCATGAAGCCATACTAGTGGCTTATCGCTTTGACTCATTGAGCAATACCATGTCATATATGACATATTCACAACCTACCTTTTGCTTCAGTTCATGAAACGTACTGCACCTATCTCTCGTCTCCGCCTAACGTGTAGTTGTTAGGCGACTAGGCTAGGCGATGCTAAACATTAAGGTCTTATTGGTGGCTTCACTCACCCTACCAAGCACTGTCTTTGGCCAGGGGAACAGTGTTAGCTGGCCAGAACTATCAAATTTCAGTTTTGTCTCTGGCCGTGCGGCTACAGATACGGACGCAAAGGCAGGTAGCGCAGCTTTCGTGCTAAAAGCGAACGATGTCGTCGTTGGCGAGCCATTGGATCTCGAGATCCCTCAATACGCAGTACACGTTAATGTGGAAACGGGAGCGAGAACCAGGGTAGTTTTAATTCAGGCGGAGGGTTTTGAAGGCATGAAAATTCTCGGAGCGATTGAGGTTGATTCAGGCGGAACGATGGCAGGCCTGTTCACTGAATTTGAACTGCTCGGGACTCGTATTCCATCAGATTAATAGCGTGAATTCGTCTAATCTTGTTCGGAGGGTCCCGATATCCGCCTAACGAGCAGTTGGAGCGGAACCATTGACCTTCTCCTTGGACTGCTTCCGCAGTCCGTCATCGCTGTCAACCTCTACCCCAGCATGGTGTTAGGCGGATAGTTTGGATACCCAGGCGATCGAAATATTCGCTGAGATCTCAATCGCAGTACTGGGCTTTTCCGGGATTACAGCAAGCGTGAATACTGCACCTATCTCCAGTTTCCGCCTAACGTGTAGTTGGAGTGATGGCTGACCCCAGGTTTGAAACAGGACGTAACCCATCAGCAAAAGAATTATGGGAAGCTGAAAGGGTTCTTCAGCTCCATCCCGAACAACAGCGGACACATCCTTCAGCGCTCTCCGCAGACCCAGAAAAACTGCTGCACATAAACACTTATGGCTGTGTACCCGATTTTTATGTTGATCAACCTTTTATTTGCAGAGGCTGTGGTAAGCAAGAGATTTGGAAAGCTCGGAATCAAAAATGGTACTACGAAGAGGCCAAAGGTCACACCGATGCAAAAGCGGTAGAATGCAACTCATGTCGAACGCAGAAGAAGAGCGTATAGAAATTGTTTTACCTGCCATGAAACGCACTGCACCTGTTTTCAGTTTCCGCCTAACGTGTAGTTGGAGTGGATGGCTGACCTCAGGTTCGGTTTCGCTGCCGCAAAACCTCCCTGGCGCCTCAACCACCACTCAACATGGTGTTAAGCGAATAGGTTTGCGACTACCAAGATATAGAGATTAGTATGGCTAAAATCTGTAACCAAGCGCAAGACTGGCTTGATCATCACTATTCATTCGGCCACGCCATTGCGTTGCGTTACTTCAGTATGGAGTGCACCGGGCGAATCAATAGAGATGACTTTGATCCAAAAACTGATACGGATCTACTCGCACACGTAAAGGAATGCTCAGAATGCTACGCTTGGATCGTCGAGAACGTCGGTCTAGAACTACTGGAGCGCCAAAAACGCCTTACCGAATACTGCTGTCCAGTCCTATTTGGAGCTGTTGAGGAGCCGAAGGGTGGCAACCTGCAACTTAAACTCACCCCCTACCCACAGCGCGACGGCGGCCATAATTGGAGTCTTTCATTGGATTCTGGTTCCGGCGAGGAGAGTACTTTGATAGTAAATTTTTGCCCATTCTGCGGCAACCTAATCCAAACTGCAGACCACAGTTCCCTTTGAAGCTATGCTTCTTCTCATGATTCGCACCGCACCAATCTCCAGTCTCCGCCTAACGTGTAATCGAATGGATGGCTCAACATTGTGTTATGCGTCGTTAAAGGAACTGCCGAGCCCAACTGAGCGAAGGTTCCGTATTGGTTAAATGCTACATGGCGCTCCGATGAGACTCCGAATTAGCAAAATTATCCTATTGGGATTGATAACCAATTCTGATATTCACGCCAACGAACCTACAACGACATCTCCTGCTCACTTCGGCGAGAGCGCGCCGTCAATAGTAAACAGCTTTGAGTTTCCAAAAGTGGAAGGACACATAAATCAATTCGTGACTTGTGCAGCCTATGTATGGGTGAATGGCAAAATAGGCTCTCCGATTTGTCAACGCGATAGCGAGAACGAGTGGTTCGTACGGGAGGTTATGGGGCGGGTATGGGGTAAGAAAATTTCTCCCGCTCGTATCGATGGCAAGGGTCGACTCGTCTGGTTCCAATTTTCGGTTTGGTTCCAACGCGATGACTCCGGAGAGCGAGTCATCCTAAGCCCTAATAACGGTGCGGAAATGTCGCGGTTAGGTCAGTCGTACATCTCTGCGCAAGGGTACGGCCGCGTTCTCGCGAAGTTTCCTCTTTGCGTAGTTCGGGCAAATAATGCATGGGTAGAGGTTGTTATAACCGCGAATGGTACGCCCAAGGATTCAAAAGTTATTAGAGGTCAGCTGTCGCCAAGTTGCACAAATCGACTTCTCAAATATGTTTTGAGCAGAAAGTACATTCCTGCGTTTTCCGAAAACAAACCAGTCGAGAGCCGGTTGGTTGAGTGGTACGGGAAGGCCAAAAGGAACACGCGAATGTAGAGGCCTCGCCGCTACTGTGGTCTCTGTACGCAGGCGTTCAGAGAGAGCATGATGAAGATCAGCGTAGTGGCAGTGGCATTTAGTGACACAAGGAGAAAGTGTGACTAGGCGAAACTACCATATTCACTATAGTGAGAGGTCGCTGGCCGTAAGTTCAATACCCGCCTAACGTGTAGTTGGAGGGGGTGGCAGAATGGAAACTATGCTCCAAGAAATCACTGATCGATTCACCGCACGATTAGACGCTTATACCGATCTGGCAGATCTTCTGGACGACAATTTGCTCGGTCAAAGAATAGATGTACCCAAACACAAGTCCCTCGCCGAACACTTATGGTGCATCGTAGGCGCAAGGGAAAGCTACTCAAAGGCTATCGACGAAGGCGAGTGGTCTGGATTCAGTTGTTCGCTACAAGCGCTTACAACTAAAGACATTCAATCTAAGCTAATAGAATCAGCATCACGAGCTACGGAAGTTATCCTTGCTGTAGAGGACTGGACTCCCGAACGCACTAAACTCCTGGCCACACTGGTTGAACACGAGACAATGCACGAAGGCCAAATTATCCGTCATATGTACGCCATAGGTCGTACGCTCCCGGAGTCATGGGTATGGGCATAGAGTCACTAGTATCGACAGATCGCGAGGTGAGATTTATCAGCCCCCGTCTAACGTGTAGTTGGAATCGCTCAACATTGTGCTAGGCGTCATGAGTAGATCACCATGAATTCACAGTCAATAAACAACTGGATTCAGGTTGTCACAACACTATCCGTTGCCATCGGTGTTGGCCTCGTTCTCTTTGAACTACGACAGGCGGAACAAATCGCGAGGACTGAGATCGTCTCGAACCTACAACGCCTTTTTGTGGAAACTCCCAGGGCCGTCGGCGGTGAGCACTATGCCGAGAGCATAGCCAAAGCGTGCATAGATCCGAGCCAGCTGGTCCCTGCAGACTATGTAGTACTGAACAGTTACTTCGAGATGATACAGGCGCACACCAATTTGTATCGCTCGACCGAAGCGCATGGGGAGTACGGCATACCTTGGGAAGCTTACGCTAGAGGTAATTACTCCAAGATCGCCTCATCGAGGCATGGGAGATGGTGGCTCATCCACAACATTCAATCTAGAGACCAACTCTCACCGACTCACCGTAGGCTCATCGCAGCCGCGCTAAAAAAAGGTGAGCAAGAAGACTGCTCAGAATACTACCGAGAATTCATGCTACTTGACGGAGCGCGTGATGGGCTGTCTGATGACGCCTAACGATTGCATAGACCGGAACACAGACAGCAGTCTTCGTTGCGCTGCAGCTTCACTCAGCCTCTGTCAACGTCCAATAAAGTGGTGTTAGCGTTAGATTCCTCGATTCCTTAGATGCAGCTTTCCAGCTGGTCGCCGAAAATCCCCTAGCATTCCCAGATGTCATAGACGACGTTCGCAGATCCTTGACCAAATCGTTTCCTTACTTGGTACTCTTCGCGTCAGATGAAGAATCAATTCACAAATTGGCGGTCATTCATGCAGCCCAAGATCCTGACCACATTGCATCTAGGCTTTACGCCTAACGAGTTGTTGGAACTGACGGCCTATTCGCCACTTCGTTTGCATTGGCTCGCTTCGCTCACCGCAACTTCCCTCGGCTCATGGACGGTCGTAGCTCAACACGGTGTTAGGCGGATATGACGACACTAATCCACGAACGAGTAGAAATGTGCAGAAAAGGGACGAATCCAAAGGCGATCTGTCGTGTCTCCTCAGGTTGGGTTGTTATTGGCGATGTACAATTCGTGCGCGGATACTCGCTGATTCTGCCTGACCCCGTTGTCCCAGATCTAAACTCTCTATCGATTCCAGATCGAGAAAGCTTCTTGCGAGAGGTATCCATTGTAGGGGACGCACTACTCCACACAACAGAGGCATATCGAATCAATTACGAGATCCTCGGAAACACAGAAGCTGCGCTTCACGCTCATATATTTCCTCGATACGAAACTGAGCCTGAAGAACTACGCAAACATCCGGTTTGGTTCTATGATTGGCAAAACGCAGTCAAATTTGATGAGATAACGGACGGCCAACTTGTGGCGAATATTCGAAATTATCTTCAAAAAGAAGGTGTTGCGATATAGCGTGTTAGGACAACCATTAGGCTCACGCTACAAGATTTGCGCTGCACAGGTTTTCAGTTTTCGCCTAACGTGTAGTTGGAGTGGATGGCCGACCCCAGGTTCGGTTTTGCTGCTGCAAAACCTCCCTGGCCTCAACCATCACTCAACATGACGGTAGGCGTCATATAACGACGTTCAGAGGACTCATGACCGGATACGAACTAGCTGGCTACGCTGCTAAAGGTGCTACGGTGCTGAGTAACTTCCTGTCATCAACTACCATTTACTTTTCTGTGATCAGGTGACGCCCCCAGCGGGAACGAAATTCAACTGATGGGACAGATCTCCAACGATCTAAGTGGTAAGGTCGTAGACGATGAAGGAGCGACTTACTAGTGACGCCTAACGAGTGCATTGACTGGACGACTGACAGCAATGTTCGATCTGTTCCCGCAGCCCTGCGCTTCTGTCGATCACTAGTCATACTGTGGTGTTAGGCGTCATGGGGCACTCAACAGAACTGAAAAAGGATGAATGCCCGCTATGCCAGTCTTTGGCTGACGTCCAGCTTCCTGACTGGTCAGGTGGGAAGCTCTTGGTTCGTTGTGACACCGGCGGAAAATTTGCAACTAACTACCCAGCGATCGCTGCATTCCAGGAGCTCGGCGAGGATCAAAGAATTCTACTTCAATGGCTTAGAGATCAAATTAGACGCTCACCTGAGATGGTTAACATTACAAAGAATGAGCATGGCGTGATCACCGCAAGATCTTCAAAGCCTTTAACTAAGTTGCAAAAGAAAATGAGAAGTAGAAGGGTCACGAGACCGAATGAATCGACCACTTCAACCATGATTTACTTCGCAGGTTCACCAGATTCTAGTCCCAATGAGTCACGTGATGACTGATGACGCTTAACGAGCGACTGCGGATGGAACTTCAGGGAGATGAATCTGGCGCAAGAGAATGCTTAGGGAGTTTCCATGCTAGCCCACCGCTACCGGGACATTTGATGGCATACATATCCCAATGCGAACAGGGAGCAAACAAGGTAGAGCCTATGTCGGAAACCTACGTGTTCCTTAAGGCACAAGATTGTGTCTAACGATGATAGAAACCTTGCACGTACCCACGCTCAGCTCGCTCCTTACACCAGCTCTCCACTCAAGTTGGAGTTAGGTTGATGGATCCGCAATCAGCCCTAACAACTGTTGCAGAAGTAGGCATCGGCATCGCCGGTTTTTCTACCATCGCAGCTGCATTTGCATCTCAAGCCCAATTCGCACAAAGAATTGTGGTGTGGGTGAAGCTGCGCACCCTACTCGTCACCAGTGCGGCTGTAGTTTTCTTCTCATTCCTCCCAATGATCATGTTCCGAACAGGACTCGAGGAAGCGACAAACTGGACTATATGTAGCAGCGTCTACATCGCATGGATAGTGGGCGTTAGGGTTAGTCTATTTTTCGACACTGACTTTGAATCAGCTGACTACGTAACCAGTCGATTTTACGGTTCGGTCGGAATGGTCAGTTTACTCTTTCACGCGTACAACGTTGTTGCCGGTGCCACCGATTGGCCATATTTGGCCGCGCTTGTAACTGGACTTTTCATCGCATCCTTCCATTTTTTCCTGCTGATTAGAGATCTAGTTCGAGGATCGGACCCAACCAATCCAGAGGAAAAAAAGGATGCCTAACAAAGGCACGGATCAGCACTACGAGTACAGACGAAGCAAATCCTGCGTGTATGTCCATTTGGGCGCATTTGGGCGACACGCGACATCAATTCGATGAGCGTACTCGAGGCGGCGTTTAGATGGCGATCACAAATGCAAGGAATCCGCCATGACCATGCTTGAAGTATTACTAGCTTTCTCAGCAGCGTACTTCACTCTTCTTCTCCTTCTAGAGGTCGTTGTGTGGAAGACACAACCCAACATGGAGAACGCCGTGACCTTGTTTGTGCCTCAAGGGGATAGTGTACTTACTCGCAAACTTTACGGTTTTGATTACAACCACAAGCTGTACGTGTCTTCTAACCACTGGTTTCGTCATTGGTATCACGCCATTCTTAGGAACCCGCAGATTGATGTTGAGCATGCGGGGAATGTTAAACCCTACACAATCATCCCCATTGAGGGAGACGAACGGGCGGAGATCGCTCGTGAGTACAAAATGGGGTTCGTGCTCAGATTGATGTGTGGATTCGCACCTAGGCGCTTTCTTAGACTCGACCCTATGGGCGGCGAAGATGGCGTCTGACATTCATATTGTGTCGCTGGGCATGATGGCCCCGTTCTCAAACATCGAAAACACTACATGAGCAACTACGAACTAGCCGATTATACGTCCACGGTGACGAGTAACTTCTTGACCTGTATCACCATCTACTTTTTCTATCATAACCGCCAACGATGACCGCCATCGCTCGAATCAATGCCGTCGCAACCCAATCACACTGCAAGCCATTGCGGGCAAACTAGCGTTAGGAGAATAGTTAGTGCATGCCAAACATCTGCCGCTATCCCACCTTCCAAGCCTGGGCGCCACATCGGCTCAATTGTTAGCCGAAGTAGGGATAGAAGATGTGCATTCACTGCAAGAGCACGGCGCGGTAGGCAGTTTCACCGCGTTACGAATGCAATTTGGTAAGCGGATAACGGTCAATTGGATCTATGCACTAGAGTGCGCTGTACTGGGGATTCACTGGCGCGTATTGAGCAGTGAACGCAAAGCCGAGCTTCGTTCAATAGCCCATCAAATCATCGCTGATCTTGATAGAGTGATATGACGTTGCCTGAAACAATCCAGAACAACCACACTTGGTTGTTTGGTACTTGGCAATGTTACGAAACTCATCAAATGCAATCACGAACGGAATAGAAGATGACCTCTGAAGGTGAAATCCTGAAACTGATGAACGACTACTGCTACGCAATCGACAGCGGCGATCTCAAAACTTTCGGTCAGCTGTTGAAGCACGCAGAATGGATTGCTGAAGGGAAAAAGCCAGGTAAAGAATCTCAATCAAATCTGATTTTGTATGAGGATGGCACCCCTCGGACAAAACATACCCTAAGCAACATCAGTATCGAGATTGATGAAGCAGGAGGTACGGCCAAAGCACATAGCTATGTCACCGTATTCCAACAGACCGAAGCGTTGCCTCTTCAGCCGATCTACTCTGGTGACTATTTTGACGAGTTCGAGCGCGTTAACGGTATGTGGCAGTTTTCTAGAAGAGAGATTCGCAATTCATTGATCGGCAATATGAGCGCCCATCTCAAAAATCCGTCAATAACAATACCGGGGGCATGACGTGCAAACTACGGTCTATCGATCCATCATCAACGCTCGCAGGAAAGAGGGAAAAACAGCGCACCACGTTCCTTTTCGACCTCGATGTGGAGAACGACTTCTTTAACGCCTAAACAACAACTCCTAGCCGAGTCGCAAGTATTGATAGCGGGAATCTTCCGTCTACAGTGGTCTTCTTCTCGGAGAAGTTAGTACAATTAGCTCAAATCGAGGAAGTAATTTTGAAATCAATCACACTCACAATCGGACTTTTCGTACTCCTACCCGTTATTGCACAGGCGGAAACCCACGCAGAGGTGCAAGCGGCACTGGATTATCAACTACCCGCAAACACCTGCGGCAAGCCGATCGCAGTATCTGGTGACAGCAGTAGCGCCCCACCACCAACACAGTCCAGCGGCAGCGTTGCGGTGTTTGAGGGCACAAGCTCGGCATCCGTGAGCGACGTTGATGGCTACTCGCGTAAGCGACTGGAACGCAAAGAAAAACGGCGTAAGAAGTGCGTGGCCAGTTACAAAGATGGTCTGCTGGGCGATATGGAAACATTGAAAGACAGCGCCAAACATGGGCTGACAGAAGGCCAGGCAAAAGCCATTCTTGGTAGCATGGCACTCATCCAAAAAGTTTACATGACCCAAAATGGTGTTCTTGAGGCTGATCAGAATCAGTAGAGTGGCCCACGGCATCGTTCTCACACGAGCGGGTTTGGCCAGATGATTGGTTACATAACCATTGGGACCAACGACCGCGAACGCGCCGCCGTCTTTTACGATGCCCTCCTGGCAGAAATTGGTGCGCGACGTGTTATGACAGATGAACGGATGCTCGGCTGGGCACGATCTAAGGATGAGCCGATGTTTTCCGTGACCACGCCATACGACCAAAACCAAGCAACCGTTGGCAATGGCGTGATGATCGCACTCGATGTGGACAGTCCTGACAACGTTGACCGCGTTTACGCCAAGGCTATTGAGCTGGGAGGGAGTGACGAAGGCCACCCACATGACCGTGGTTCAACGATGGGTTTCTATGGTGGTTACTTTAGAGACCTCGATGGCAACAAACTCGTCGCTTACTGCCTAGTGCCTACTTCTGGGTAGGAGGGTGCGTGAAACTAGCTAAGCTGGTTCTCTGGGCAGGTGCAGGATTCTTCCTCATTTATGGTCTGATATTCTCGATATTCCCTTCTTCATTTTCAGACTTAGTGACCGGCAGCTCTCCGAATTCCGTCTCTGGCATCGTCGATTTTCGTGCCACGTATGGTGGTATGACCCTTGCTGTGGGACTTGCGCTCGCGCTGGCCGCCCGACACCCCAGCGGCGTGAAGCTTGGCCTATGGGGTTTCGTCATTTTGATGCTTGGGATGGCGTGCGCGCGCTCTATCGGGATTGTCGTTGATGGCATGCCAAACACGTTGATGTTCGTCTATCTTGTGGGAGAACTACTGAGCGCAGGTCTCGCCTGGTTCGCGTTGACTAGACTCGATGACCGAGCTTCTTAGAATCCGTTTGTCTCACCAGGAGTTAGACAAGTGAATTGGGAAGCCATCGGCGCTATCGGAGAAATCGTAGGGGCACTCGCCGTCGTCATCTCGCTGGTCTATCTTGCGCTACAAATTAGAACTCAAAATCGGGAAGCTAAGCTTTCCTCAATCCACGAGATCACCACCGCCCACCGAGATGTACTCTCGCAACTGCAAAACCCAAACATCTCTGACATATGGGTTGAGGCGACGACAGATTTTGAGAATCTTGAGCCATCAAAACAAGTTCGTTTCGTCTCTGTCGCCGTCAATATCTACAAAGTCTCTGAGGAGGCCTACTATCAAGCCCAATCAGGCCGCCTGGAAAGCCACATCTGGCAGGGAATGGTGGCACAGCTGAGTGAATTCCATTCATGGCCAGGCGCCCAACAAGTCTGGCGGTTTAGGCAGTCAAACTTCAGCCAGCCGTTTATCGATTTTGTCGATAGCATCGCACCACCTACTCTTAAAGATAATTAGATAGCTATCCTGCAATTAGCGGTAGATAGACTTCTCTGACAATTTTCCCCTCAGCTACCGTGAATAGTCCGACTTCTGTCATCTGGTTGCGACTGCCTTCCATCGTCACATCCATCCAAAACTTAACGACAAACTGATCATCACCGGAGCCAGCGTAGGGACCTTCTGCTGTCGTCTCGTGGGTGGTTGCTGCGCTATCCCACCAGGCGTGTTTCTCGCGTACGGCCTCAATACCTTCCCAGGTTTGAGCTTCGCCACCATCACTTCCTCCCTCGACACTGACGATGTTGTCCGCATAAAGTTCATCGAGCGCTTGCGGATCTTTGCCTGCACTGGTGAGCTCCACGAGTCGCTTGCCTACCGCTGTTGTATCCATGACTTCATCTCCGGGTTTATGAATGACCACTATACCTAGGGGCTCCTGACAGGGCCTGTCAGGAGAGTGACAGGAATTAGCGAAAGTTCTGTTTGGGATTTAACACGCGTCGCAACCTGGCTTACAGTGAGCGGCGTACAAACGATGCCACCATGATTAGATGCCACGATGATTAAAAGAACGGGGGACAGAGCTTGAACTTGACAGACCTTGGTGGCTGCCAATGCGGCGCCTGCCGATATGCGGTAAACACGACTCCGTTCATTGCCTACACTTGCCACTGTCGCGCGTGCCAGAAATTAACGGCAAGCGCCTGCCTTGCCTGTGTACAAGTGCCTATCGAAGACGTTTCTCTTCGCGAAGGAAAGCCAAGCAGCCATGTCCGAATGGCTGACTCGGGCAATCAATTGCAAACTTTCTTCTGCCAAAGTTGCGGCTCAACGCTGTATGCTGAAAACTCTGCAAGACCTCGTGTTCGCACATTACATATCGGCTCCCTAGACCATCCACACAAAGTCGAAGTCCAAGCCCACATCTGGACGAGCCGAAAACTGCACTGGGTTGTTCTGCCTTCTGAACATCGCGTGTACCCAGAAGCTGGAGACTGGACCCAGGACTACGCATCTGACCCTACTCGATATCATTCATGAGGTCCGGTGGGTCTCGAGATCGAACGCTCTCGGTGAGACAAGAGTCATCAAGGTACACTCGTCTAATCTTCAAGGTAGTTGAAACATGGACGCAGCCTCTTCCTCTCATCCATCATCGAGGTCGCGATCGGTATCGCAGGTTTTGCCGGTATCATTGCCGCAATTCGCCAAGGCCGAGTCACGAACTGGCCACCGGCGCACCGCATCATGCTGCAAATTCTCTTTTTCGCTGCAGCTGCCACAATTTTCTTCGCCTTGTTGCCAGCTGTGCTCAGCGAAACCGGAATATCTGCGCCGCTGGTGTGGAAAATTAATGGTGGCTTACTCATCTGCTGGTATGTTTCTGCCATCACATTCCGCACTCGCCAAAGTAAGGATGGCGTTGCGTGGCCATTCTTGATCGGGGTGTCGCTTCTAATCGTTAACGGCTTCTCCATGTTCTTACTCTTGTTACTCAGTCCCATCTCGGAAGATGAAACATGATCCGTGGGAGCTGCCTATGTGGTGCTGTTCAGTTTGAATTGACCAAGGCAGTTGGACCGTTCGAGATTTGTCACTGCAACCGCTGCAGAAAAACAAGTGGTACTGCGGGCATGGCGGCACTTGGCGTACTCTCAAGTGACTATCGTATGACCACTGGTGTGGAATACATTCGAGTCTATACAGCGCCGATCTTGTACGAGGCACCTGCTTATGAAGTGTGTTTTTGTTCGATTTGTGGCAGCCCAACACCACCGATTGATCCGCCCGACGATTTCTTCGAGATACCAGCGGGACTTCTTGACGATGATCCAGGCCTCAAGCCTGACAAACATATCTTCGTCGACTTCACGCCAGATTGGGACGTAGTTTCAGACAAATTGCCACAACTGACTCTCAAAGAACTCTACCTATCACGGCATGGTAAAGCCCTACCGGACGACTTTGAGGTGAAGACTCACCAAGATGGCATGCGAACGAAGTAGGGTACTACGTGCCTGTGTGACCAAAAGTGTTATATTGCGAATATCGAGCGTGAGGCTAGAAATGGACAGACCCACTTGGCATAGAAAACTAAACCGAAAAATGCTCTTTCGTGTTTTCGCTTACGCCTTATTCCTTCTCTTTGCTCCTTTTGCTGTCGAACTCGTGATCATGGCCGACATAGTTGGCGTAGAAGCAGCTATCGCGTTTCTTTTTGTTTACGGCCGATCGATCACTTACATGGCACGCGACCGTGTTGTCATCACTTACAACCTTGCACGCGAAATACTGGCGGCTCATCCCAAAAGCGAACTCTTTAACAACAAAGTCTACGCCTTTGGGTCGATAGCAAGTTTAGTGCTGTTCTGGGTCACGGGCTCAGTTTTTGTCGCAGCCTGCGGGTGGTTACCTAGTCTCTACTTTATGGGACAAGTTTAAGAACACACTTCTAAGAGGTCGATATGGCGCAAATCCGATATATCGTAAACGACGTGGATGCTTCCATTGAGTTCTACACCAAACGTCTCGGCTTCGAACTCAAACAACAGTTCGGACCCGCTATGGCAATTCTGCAACACGGAGATATCGATCTATGGGTCGCCGGGCCCCAAGCTTCAGCTTCTAAACCTATGCCAGACGGTTCCCAACCTAGCCCCGGTGGTTGGGCTCGCTTTGTCTTAAGCGTTACTAATCTAGCCGAGCTGGTAGAGCGCTTACGAAACGAAGGCGTGACCTTTCGCAACGATATCGTTGTCGGCCCGGGCGGCTCGCAAATACTCTGCGTCGACCCTTCTGGTAACGTCGTAGAACTCTTTGAAAGCCGGTCGAGTTAAGTATGCAGACTACCAACATCTTAGAATTACTGGCCGAACATCCGGAAGGCTCATTTTTATCTTTCGCGAATTTTAACGACGCTTCATTTGGCACATGCTCTATCGAGGGAGTATCACCGGGCTGGGAAATGCACCCTGACACGGATGAATTTTTCTACATTATTGAAGGGGAGGTCCAGATGACCCTTCTCGAGTCATCAGGTGAAACCCTACATCGGGCTTCTGCAGGGAGCGCCTTCGTCGTCCCACAAGGGATCTGGCACAAGCCGGGGGCACCTGACGGAGCAAAGTTCATCTACTTTACGCCTGGAGAGTCTTTGTACTCAGAAGCTGACGATCCTCGGAAAGAAAACTAGGGTGGCGAGTACTGTCGATCGCTCGTTTCGCCGGTTGGTCGAGGAGGATTTTGACCAGCTCATGACCCTGTACCGAGCTCTCCAACCAAAAGATCCTGTACTGACTGACGGTAGTGATCAGCGCCTCTTGGCCGAAATCACCCAATCACAACATTTCTTTTTATTCGGTCTATTCGAGACCGAATATCTCTTGGCATCAACTTACGTCAACATCATTCCTAACCTGACTCGCTCCGCCTCGCCATATGCGGTTATCGAGAACGTCATCACGAAACCCAGCTTGCAGAATACGGGGCTTGGACGAGAGTTGATGGCATGCACGTTGTCGTTCATTTGGGAGCGGGGATGTTACAAAGCCATGCTGATGACCGGTTCAAAAAAGGAATCGACGCACGCTTTCTATCGTGCCTGTGGTTTCAACGGCACCGCAAAAACTGGCTATATCACCTATCCGGGATAAGTTATGACAAGCGCAACGAGTACGTGTACCTGTGGAACTTTCACAACCACAATCACAGGCTCCTTTGGTGATGTCCGCTATTGCCATTGCAGCCGGTGTCGATCCAAAACAGGTACCGCCTTCACGGCTAACGCGAAGATTCACCGATCTCAGTGGCACTTAGATGGACCGCCTCAATCGATCACCGAGTTTGAACACACACCCGGACTCTACAATGCCTTCTGTTCCCGCTGTGGCACACCGCTATATGCCCGCTCAGACCAAGATCCTAATGATATTCGGATTCGTATCGGCGGGTTTCAGGGCAACATCGATGTGACAATTACCGGGCACGTCTGGGTTAACTCAAAAGCCACTTGGTACGAAATCGAAGACTCTTTGCGTCAGTTTGATGAGGCCTATGTGGATGCCTCAACAGACTAGACGCTCCAGAATATCGCGCCGATCAACATAGCCCACATTCCTGCGGAACGGCGACCGGACCTTTTTAACATCGCGAGAGTAGTGTCATCAGCCATGGCGCGATGGCGCCTTCCGCCTAGCCAGGCAGGGCGCTTTAACGTGCTCACAAACAGTGCCGCACCGAACAAAAATATCACGCTACCAAGACCCAACTGTTAATCCTCTCTTAGGAATGGGCTAGAAACGGTTTGGTATTTCTTTGCTCATCATATACAACTGTGTTTCCCGGACAATCAACTGACTGAGGCTCGGTATGCCAGATCCTTTTGATACGCTTACCCTAATCGCAGAAGTATCTGTTGCTATCATCGGCTTCTCTGGAATCGTTATTGCGGTCGGCAACAGGTCCCGAACAGTCCTCACCGCGCTTGAGTTACGCCGGTTATCCAATCTATTTGCGTTTAGTGGCTTAGCACTGACATTGTCGCTAGTTTGGATGTCGATCGGACATCTGCCACAAATCTCTCAGGAGGTACTGTGGAGTGTTGGTAGCCTTGTTGTCCTAGTGCTCGCCACGCCCTGGTTGATCCGCGACGTCATTCGCGTACGCAACCTGAGCACCAAAGAACGCGAGGAGGTCAGCAACCCCCTGGTCGCTACTTTTATTGGCATTGCTGGAGTGTTATTGCTAGTGCAAATCGCTAACATCGCGATCTGGCAATCCTCCTGGCCATTCTTGTTAGCTCTTGTGCTAAACATCGTCGGGGCTTTGCAGCAGTTCATCTTGTTGATCCGCTCCGGTATACAAATCGATAGCGTTGGATAATTTCTATGACGATTTTCTCATGAGCAAACAAATCGATGTAACGCGTGTTGCCGCCTATGGCTTGGTCACACGCTCGGACGAAATCTTGCTGTGCCGAATTTCTGAGCGATTCCCAGCAAAAACAGGTTGTTGGACGTTACCTGGTGGCGGAATCAATTTTCGGGAAGACCCAGTCGACGCAATGATTCGAGAGGTTCAAGAGGAGACAGGGCTCATCGTGGAGAGCTCTGGATTGGCTGGCGTAAACGCCAATTCCGTTGACACTGACGATGTGCGCTATCACGGTATCCAAGTTCTCTATCATGCACGGGTGCTTGGCGGCGAATTAACCAACGAGCTCGATGGTACGACAGACCTGTGCCAATGGTGGCGCGTGGGAAATCTCGGCGAAATCGATCTGGTCGACCTCGTAGAGTACGGTGTTGGGCTCGCATTTACCGATTAACATTTCGGTCGCGACTAACCCGCTCGCGGTTAGTCGGATTCTGATGGAAGCGTCGACCTGGATGGAATCCGTTCCACCTTTTCAATCTCTGTGGCGCCCTCAAGACTTAACGGTCGAAGCTCTTATTGATGACGTCGCGCAAGGACACTACTTCCTCATCTCAGCTGGTAAACACGACGACCCAATGGGCACTTTTCAGCTAACGACCGAAGATTCTGTTTTCTGGCAAAACATGCCTGGGGTCGCACTCTATATCCATCGTATCGCGATACGACGCCAATACGCCCAAAATACGAGTGGCGTCTCCTTAATCCCAGAGATCTTCTCGTTCGCCGAGCGACAGGCGAGAATGGCGTCAGCGGGCTGGCTGCGTTTGGATTGTGACCGAACCCGGACCCAACTTTGTGAACTCTATGAGCGCCATGGGTTCCAATATCACAGTGACGTAGATCTAGCGGGCTACGCAGGTGTTCGATATCAACGGAAAGTCGCTTCCTGAAACAGAGATTAGTAGATGGCAGATTTCACGACCCTACTCATTCTGGCCGAACTCGCCATCAGTCTGATCGGTGTTTCTGGCATCGTTGCCGTGTTCCTAACCGCGAAACCGATTGGATCGTTGGACTCGGCAAGATTTCTCGCCATCGTCGCGACCGGTTGTTTGGTTGCGTTTCTCGCTTTTGTCCCGGTTTGGATCAATCGGCACTTTGCCTTCGACTTTGATATATGGCGTGCCTCTTCCATAGTCGCACTGATAAGCGCGGTCGTTGTGAACCTTGTCGTCGGTGCCTTCGCACATACATCAATCCGGCAAGTCGCTCAGTCTTTCTCAGGTACCCAGGTCGCCTCTCGTATCGGCGCATCTGTTATGACAATTGCTGTCATTGTACTTATGTTAGTCAATATTTTCGGTTGGCCGATTCCACCAAACGGCACGGTGTATGAGGTCATGCTATTCGTCGGACTTGTGCAGATGGCCATCGCTTTCGCATCCCTGGTACTCTCTACTGATCACGATGAATAATTGAGGAACGAGGTTATGAACCTTGAACCTATCCACGGCTTCGACGCGTATCATGCCCATGTTTACTTCGGCGCCTCCACCTCTGGAGCTGCCCAAAAGCTGTGTGAGCGCGCAGGTAAGACTTTTGATCTCACCGTCGGTCGTCATCACGAAAAGCCAGTTGGCCCCCATCCAGAGTGGAGTTGTCAGCTGGCATTTCAAGTAGAGATCCGAGATGCCCTTATACAGTGGCTGGACGATAAGCGAAGGGGCCTAACAGTTTTCATCCACGGTTTGTCTGGTAACGACTTAGACGATCATACCAAGCACGTCATTTGGCTTGGAGCGCCGGTCGCACTGAACTTAAAGGTTTTCGAAAACACGGAAAATAAGGGTAATAAGGGTAATAGGTCATGAGTGAGTCTGTAGCAGAAGTCTTCCCGCTAATTTGGACTGACGATGTCGTCAACTTAGTCGATTGGGCAGTCAACGCACTCGACCTTCAAGAGTCTTGGCGCGCACCAGGGGAAGACGGCACGGTAGAACACTGCGAATTGCATTGGCCTGGGGGCAAGATCTCCATCAATATCAAACGTACTGAATTCGTCAATATGGGTCCGTCTGGCATCGCGTTACGCATCGATGATCAAGATCGTGTCGATGCGCTCTATGCGCGTGCTCGCGACGCGGGCGCATCCGTTTCTCAAGGCCCCGAAGACAGCCCCATCGCTTACAGCTTTACCGCGACAGATCCCGACGGGAATCAGTGGTGGGTACATGCTGAGACAGGATTGTTAGACCAACTTAGATCGTCTTCTTAAACCCCTCACGATAGCCGATTTCGATCAGGTAGAAATGTCATCACATCGGTGGATTGTCGCCTCGGCAATGCACTCCCGCCGAAGTCTAAAGTTCTCATCCGCTCCCGGTGCAGCGGGTAGATCCAAGAAGGATTGGTGAGTGGGGTACCACGCTGCGAGTACCTCATCCACGTCTTGTGCGCCGACCGGTTGTCCATAAACCTGGGACCGCCACAAGATCCGTGCACCGATCGTCGGCAACAGCGCCTCAAGGACCCGCATGTAGTCGCGATATACCTGCCCTTCAGGAAAATTTACTTCTGGTTTGTATCGATTAAGATTGATCATAACCACTGGTCGATCATCGTTTCCGGCGGCGATCTCGCGAATCAGATCGAGTTCCTGTTTATTGCGTTCAGTCGAAGCGTTAACACTCAAGGGGGCCACCTATGAAGTTTGAGAAACGATCTATTCTAATCGTTGGTCTAATCGCACTGTCAATCGTCGTAACACTCTCTTTCTACCGGGAAATCGAGGCAAATCAGATAATCGAAGCCTCCGACATTGAACTGCAAGCATTCGACCGGACCCCGGTAGATGTTACAACCGCAAACCTGCAAAGCTATGTCGGTCGCTACCAACTGGAGCCACGGTTTTATATCACGGTGACTCTTGAAGGCCAGCAGCTCTATGCGCAAGGCTCGAATCAAACTCGCGTCGAACTGATTCCTGCGTCGACGACACAATTTTTTAACCGCCATACCGAGGCAATCATCACCTTCCACCCTGACGACAACGACAAGGTCGATAGTTTTCGACTACAGCAGGCTGGGCGGGTACGCGTAGGCGCGCGGGTTCATCCTTCGTGACTTCGAAAACCGGCGGTGTTCGCTATCCAATCTTTTACACTTCTGCCAAATAGGGACATTTGATTTGAAAACCCTAGTTCGTTTAGCTATTGGTCTTAGTCTCGTCGTAGTCACATTGGTCGCAGTAACCTATACGGCGTTGGAGCTCAGTGAGGTTGCCATCGCGACGACATACGATCAGTCCGGCAAGCCCAGAGAAACTCATATCTGGTACGTTGAAAAAGACGGTGAGCTCCTCTTAGAGGCCGGCAATCCAGTTAACCCATGGGTTGTCGAGCTGCGGCAAGGCTCTACCTTGAGTCTTGCGATCAATGACCAGACGAAAGCTTACACATTCAAATTGCATGACGGCCAACAAAACCACCAATTGATCCGATCGCTCATGCGAGAAAAGTACGGCTGGCGTGACGCGTGGGTTGTGATGATCTCCGACGTCTCAAAATCGGCGATGTTAAAAGTCTCTCCAATCTAAGTGCAGATCCATTTACGGCGTTTCGGCGAAACGGACCTCGCCGCATTCCAATCCTATCGAACAGATCCCGACCTTGCGCGCTACCAAGGATGGCAAGTTGAAACCGACATAGAAGCCGCACGGTTTCTCAAAACGATGTCAGGCGCGCCCGCCTTGCAGAAGGACGTTTGGATCCAGCTAGCGATCTGTCGCTCCGACTTGGACGAGGTTATTGGCGATGTTGGGCTTTGTCATGACGGCACAAATCTAGAGCTTGGGTACACCTTAAACCGCCATTTCCAAGGCCAGGGACTCGCCACCGCCGCAGTTCGGATGGCTGTGCTGTGGGCCGAATTCACATGCCGCGCTAACGCCTATATCGGTATTACCGATGCGCGCAATACGCCCTCAATAAACCTTCTAGAGCGCTTGGGTTTCGACTACACAAGGCGGAGCCGAGACGGAAATATTGTGGCGCTTCATTACGCTTTGACGCCACAACGAGGCTAACCTCCAGCAATGACGATTGATGGTCGATAAGGCACAATCGAAGCTTAAGGCATCGTCGGAACACACCGTGGACACAGCTATTTTCTCGCCCATGTTTGGCATGTTCATTTTGACCTCAGTCGTCTGGGTATACATGTATGCAAAGCGGATCCCGTGGATAACTCAAGCAAATCTATCGGACGAAGATCTAACACCCGCTCGATTTATGGCTTTGCAGCCGCCCGAAGTCGCAAATCCGTCGGACAATCTCAAGAATCTCTTCGAGATGCCGGTGCTATTTTATGCCCTCGTTCTCTATCTATACGTAACGGGTCACGTGGACCAGATCCACGTGATTAGCGCTTGGACTTTCTTTGTACTTAGGGTGGCCCACAGCATCATGCACTGTACCCGCAACGTGGTGATCGTTAGATTTTGGATCTACGCGCTCTCATGCGTTGCATTCTTTGTTATGCTCGCTCGAGCCATAGCCCAACACCTAGGATAGCTTCATGAATGCTTTGGAACTTCGCAGCCAACATGACCTGGAACTCTTCGAGCAACTCTTGAAGGACCCAGATGTTGTGCGCGTTAACGATCAGATTGCAAAACAAACAGAGAAAGGGAATCTCGGGGTCAGGAGACGCCTACTTTCAACCTCTGTTCGCTTAAGCAAGACAATGGCTCGTGATCTCCATGCAACGGCCGATGCCTGCAGTGAACGTTTAGGTCTCGATATTCCGCTCGAGCTCTACGTCTTCCCGAGTCCTTCTTACAATGCTGCCTGTGTAAAACCTGAAGCGGGGCGGCTGTTCGTGATGTTCAGCTCTTCCATCCTTGAGGCCTTTACCGCGCAAGAAATCAGTTTCGTAATGGGCCACGAGCTAGGGCATCACCTATATGATCACCACGATGTGCCAATTGGCTACATCATGCGTGGCAATACAAGGCCTTCACCCCGATTGGCACTCACCCTCACTAGCTGGTCCCGCTATGCCGAGATTTCAGCTGACCGAGCCGGGGCATACTGCGCAGATGATCTAGAATCCGTCGCTCATGCGTTGTTTAAACTAGCGAGTGGTTTGAGTGGCAGCTACGCAAAATTTTCCGTCTCAGATTTTCTCGCCCAAGTGGATGAGATGCAGCTGGAAGATGGCCAGCCAGGGCAGGGCGCTCCAACAGAAGACTGGTTTCTCACGCATCCATTCAGCCCCTTGCGTGTGAAAGCACTAAAGCTATTTCATGGCTCTGAACTGATGAGCGCTGACAACGGCGAATCAATTCATGACCTTGATCTCGGCGTTGAAGCGTTAATGAGCATGATGGAACCCTCCTACATCGAGGGCAAGACCGACATTGCCGAGGCTATGCGGCGTTTACTCTTTGCGGGAGCTATTGCAGTAGCGGACGCTAGTGATGGCATCTCCGATGAGGAGAAAGAAATTTTCGAAGAATTCTTTGGTCGTAACTCGCTGACTGACAAACTCGACATCGAAAAGCTCAAAGCGGAACTGCCTGATCGTATTGAGCAGGTCAATTCCCTGACCTCCATCCCACAGCGCATGCAGGTCGTGCGGGACCTTTGCTTGGTTTCAAAGGTGGATGGCAGTAGCGAAGCTGAACGTGAAATCCTGTGCGAGATTGCACAAGCTTTACAAATCCCTAGTCTGTTTGTCGACAAAACACTATCTGCGGATGTGGAGCTGGATTGATGCGTGGGTTAGGTGTGTGTTGCAGCGCTGCGCTCTTGTTTGCCGGTTGTTCAGCGCAGGATGTGTACGAGTTTGGCCATGACATCGGAGAGTCCAAAGCCGATTGTGAGGCGTTGACGAGCGTCGACGAACGCCAGCAGTGCGAAGACCAGTTTGCTCGTAATTATGAGACCTACCAGCAGGAACGTGCGGCGTTGTGAGCGACGGCCTGTGCCACCTATGCCTAGCTGGTCCTAGCCTCCACAAGGTATCTGGCTATGCAGTTTGGGTCTGCTCAAAGTGCTGGCGCGAAGCCGCGATTGGATGGCCTGAACGATGGGAAGCAACTTTGTTTGCCGCGCTTGGCAGAGCTAGCTTGCTGATCCCGGATCGAAATGAAAGCGGTAGGCTGCCGCGCGAATATAGCCCGCCAGGAGATTTCGCTCTATAAAAGTCTAAAGGTCTGGAATCTCTACTCCGACCGGTTGAGTCGTACTGAAATCGCATCGTTACGGCTAGACATCATGCCTACGAACTTATCTGCCCAACCGTTTTTGGCATTCCTTCTCTGGAATATCTTTGGTCAGCGACTGCTCGCGGTGTGCACGTGGTCGACCAAAAACTTCACATTGTCTACCGGCGTTTCAGGAATGATGCCATGCCCTAAATTGAAGATGTGGCCGTTTCGCCCCTCGACGTCTTTGAGGATCTGATCAGTCTGCGTGCGTATAGCCGCTTGATCTGCACACAACACAATCGGATCGAGGTTACCTTGGACTGCTGTTAGATCAAGCGCATCCCAGGTAGCACGCAGTGGTGTGCGCCAATCAAACGCAATCACATCAATACCGAGATCCGCCACCTGCGGTAGGAGATGCACATTACCCGTGCCGAAATAGATGATCGGCACATCGCTCTCCGCCTTTATCGCCACGATCAAATCCTTGAGATGATGACGGACATAGGTCGAAAAGTCGTAGGGTGAAAGGCTACCAATCCACGTATCAAATATCTGTACGGCATCCACGCCACTGGCAATTTGCAATTTTAGATAGCTCGCAACCTGGGTGACTAGCTTGGCTAACAGTTGGTGCCATAGCGCTGGCGCTTCATACATCATCTTCTTCACATGCACGTAGTTACGCGATCCTTGACCCTCAATCGCATAGGAGGCCAAGGTGAAGGGCGCTCCCGCAAAACCGATCAGAGCAATGTCTGCTGGGAGGCCGGAGACGATGTTCTGTACTGTCTGGCTAATGTAGGGTGTAGCTTCTTCAGCTGGTGCGACACGCAGCGCTTCGACATCACTGGCGTTGCGAACGGGGTTGGCAAAAACAGGTCCCTGACCGGGTAGGTAGTCTAACGCCAAGCCCATAGGTTCCATTATCGGTAACAAGTCAGCGAACATGATCGCCGCATCGACACCAAGAATGCGCTGGGCATCTAACGTCGCCTGGGCAGCTAATTCCGGATTCTTGAAAAAATCTAAGCTGGGGGTATCACCTTTTACCTGGTGGTACTCCGGCATATAGCGCCCTGCCTGCCGATTCAGCCAGATCGGCGTGTGTGGTGTGCTCTTGCCGTGACATGCGTCTATAAATACCTTGGCCATAATTCCCGTCTGCTCGAAAACCGCCGCACAGTATCAGCCCTGAGCTTTCAGAAGCAAGCATCTCGCCGGGGCATAAGCTTCGCGCAAAGGGATACCCTTAAGAGAAACCGGGATAGGTCCCTCCAACAAGACGCTCCCATCGAGTAGATCCTTAGTCACCGGATCAATCAGAATCGGCACATCTGCGCACACATCTCCCGCCGCGTTCTGCAGCCGGTAGGCGAGATTTACCGGCGAACCGATGACCGTGTAATCCACCCTTGCACCACGACCCCATTCTCCCGTCGAGCAATACCCCGAAGCGACACCGACGCTCAATGAAAACTCCACCATTGCCCCGCGAGTGCGGGCCATGCGGTTAAACTCCGGTATCCACGCAAACACAGACAGCACAGCCCCAAGGCATCGCCCTGCCACCTGCGCTCGATCTGTTTGATCTGTCGATAGGAATGTACAGAGCACACCATCACCGAGAAATTTTTCAACTGAGCCATCAGCGTCGCCTGCCCGCTCACAGACTTGGGATAAAAACTCGTTCAACACATCACGAACAACCTCAGGTGCAAGTCGCTCGACTGCGGCCGTGAACCCACCGAGGTCTATGAACGCCACCGTCAGCCATTGACGCTGGTGCGCTGAACCTGTTTTCGCATCAAAGGCCAACGGCAGAAATCTCAGCGTGTCCTTGTGCCGTTCGCGTAGAAGTTCTTTACCTACTATTTGTTGCTCCGCTCGCTGGTTAACCAGGATCGCCAACCCGATGGTCCAGGAAATGATGACAAGCATTTCTACATCCCAAACCTGGCGCATCGCCAGTGACAAGATTAGGACCAGAGTCGCGAGCGCAGCCGCCCAACTGCGGATACCCAAGAGTGAGGTGTTACACAAAAGCGCGAGCCATGCGAAGACCGTGATTTCGCTCATCCCTAGCCCTACAGCCTGCATGAGCAATGGGGTCAGTATTGCCTCTACAGCGTAGGCTCTTTGTATTCCGACATTTTCTTGAGCGGCCAATTGGTGAAAGACAATGGGTAACACGATAAAAAGAGGCACCCACCCAGAAACATCCAGCATTTGAAGATATGCGTTGTAGAACGTGAGCAACGTCAACGTGGCATAAACTAGGTATCGAAAGACGCGCACCTGGACAAGAAATCCCGCGGGGAGGACAAGAGTTTCGATAGCAGAGTTCACAAGCGAACCATGCGCCGATTGAGCGACACCCAACACGGGTTGTCGCTTAGATTGAAGTAGGTGTTTGGCTAGACTGCGCGTCCGAGGGTTGGGTCAACATCCGCTTCGTAGTCGACGCCCGGGAAGCCGAAGCCAAAGATCTTAAGAAAATCTTCCCGAAAACCGGTCAGGTCGCCAAGTTCATCTAGATTCGCTGTATTAACCAGCGGCCAACGCTTTAACACTTCTCTTTGTACTTCTTCCGTTAGTTCGATGTTGTCCATCCTTATACGGCCATCATCATCCAAGCGAGGTTCCGCACCAGTGGACAATTGTGTCGCGAACATGCGGTGTATATGGGCAATGATGTCTTCGTGACAGCCTTGTTCCTTCATCACTTTGAATAGCAAGGCAACATACAACGGCACAACCGGAATCGCAGAGCTCGCTTGACTGACAATCGCCTTAAGTACCGCAACCCTGGCCGAGCCGCCGATACCAGCCATACGCTCTGAATTGGCCCGACAAGCGCGATCCAAGTCAATTTTCGCCTGACCGAGTGTGCCTTCCCAATAGATCGGCCAGGTAAGTTCTGTGCCAATGTAGGTAAACGCGATCGAACGACAGCCTTCGGCGAGCACATCAGCTTGAACCAACGCTTCTATCCAAAATTCCCAGTCTTCACCGCCCATGACCGCGACCGTATTGGCTGTTTCTTCCTCGGTAGCGGGATCAAGATTGACCTCGATTACCTCACCGCGATCCACATGGACCGACTTTATGTTGAGGGCTTCACCTAGCGGCTTGATCGTTGAACGATGCAATTCGCCCGTTCGTGGGTGCGGGCGAACTGGCGAGGCAAGACTGTAAACAACCAAATCTATTTTGCCGAGATCAGCTTTTATAGTGTCGATGACTTGTTCACGCATCTCATCCGAAAAAGCATCCCCATCCAAACTTTTGGCGTAGAGGCCTTTTTCTGCAGCGGCCGCCTCGAATGCAATGTTGTTGTACCAACCAGCACTTGCTGTCCGTTTCTCTTCGGGCTGTTTCTCAAACGACACGCCGAGTGTGTTGGCGTTACAACCAAAGGCGGATACGACTCGACACGCTAAGCCATAGCCACCGGAGCATCCAAGCACGAGCACATTCTTAAGCTCACCCGATGAGATTTCGCCTTGCCCTTGCACGTATTCGATTTGCGTTTGCACGTTAGCAGCGCAACCGTCCGGGTGCGCAGTTGTGCAAATAAAGCCTCGTATACGGGGTTTAACGATCATCATCGGTCCTGGTCAAATTGGCAGGCGCCATCATACCTTGTGCCACTGCCCAACGCATGGTGGCCTCAATATCTATCACGTGTGGACCATCTCGCCGCAGCGTCACGGTCGCGGTCTCACCTGCGGCGATCCAAATATCTCGATCGCCATCGAGCGCGAGCACGCCGGGACCACGAAAGGGAACTGCGACTTCAAAGTTTATGTCTGTCGCATCAGACACAACAACCTCACGGAATAAACCGGGAGACAAAGGCGCGAGCAGCCCTGGACCATCACCACCAGCCGTAACCAACATGCCATGGTCATCGTCAGCGTAAACTGGGCGTATCAATCCGCCGATCGGCGACATGCCAATCGAATTCGGTTCGGCACGTGATAAGAACACCTGCGCAATACGATCAGCATCAAATGGAAGCAAGTTGCCAACATTATCGTTTTCTAAGAGCACCGCATCGATTAAACCCACATCACGCCTTTCACCGGCTTTCACGTGTAGAACTTTTACGCGCGCTTTGAGTTCGGGAGCGGCGTCAAGTTTCCCGCAGGCATTAAGACCAGCGACGACCCCCGCAATGGTGGGTTCCGCCAAGACAGGAAAAACGTTGTTGGTGCCTGTTGATAGAGGAACCAGATCGATCTCCGGACAGGCACGCACGATGGCGCGATTCGTACCGTCCCCCCCAAGGGAAACAAGGGTCGAACAACCCGCAGCAACAAATGCTTGAACGGATTGCTCGGTATCGCTCGCGTCGTTCGCGTCGTTCGCGTCGTTCGCAAGAGGGTGTTCGATAACATGTACGCGCGCTTTCAAACCCATGTGGTCGAGCGCCATAGACGAGATTTGAAACGGTTCCTTTGTGATATAGATATCCGTCACACCCGCGGCTTCCGCACCCGCTGCTACTCGAGCAACGATGTCGCGCTTTGCCTCATGTGTCATATTTGTTGCGCGGGCGGCTAGGCGCCGCACATCGCGCCCTGACATCGGGTTAACCGCTAGCCCTAACTTGCCATTGCTCATTTAGTCCCTCATCCTCTTAATCCTTAACCATCCTTACCCCTGAAGAGCACCATCTAGCCTAACTCACCATGACACCCACAGCGCCTTGTGCCCACATCACCTTACCGAATCCCGAATTAGAAACGGTATTCGTCATAGATGCACACTTGCAAATGGCGGATGGCTTCGTCAGATGCTGTCACTGCAATGCGCACTATCTCGTGGAGATGATGGACCTACAATCCGCGACTGTTTTGTATCGTGTTGCTCGAGTCGAGCCGGATGCTGTTGCTAAAACGGTCCGATCCTTGACCCGCGGCTCTTGCGATATCAATAGAGCTCGCAGCGAAGTGTTTAGTGTTTCGAATGCAGCCGTAACCCTGGACGGCTTTCTCATTCTTGAACAAGGTCAATTCTCTCGTTGGTACGATGCTTCGTCAAAAGATATCCCAACTGGGAATTGGCGGGACCTACCTTGCGATGGCGCTCTGGTTCAGGCAACAATCAACCAAGCCAACTAGGCTCTGATCAAGGTCTTAATCACAAACGCTGCATTGTGACGATCGTCTTGCGGGTGCTCGACAGCGGACACCTCTCGCCACTGGTCTAAATCAAACTCAGGGAATACAACGTCGCCCGCCACCTCCATATCAATGTAGGTGACATAGAGCTTGGTTGCATGCGGCAGAGCTAACGCGTAGATGGCCGCACCACCGATCACCATGATTTCGTCAACTGTCTTCTTCTGCGCATTGACAGTCGCCGCATCAATGGCAGCCTGTAACTCATGGACGACAATGACATCTTCACTAGTCGCCGACCAAGATTTATCGCGCGTGAGTACAATGTTCAAACGCCCAGGTAATGGCGCCTTCATCGATTGGAAAGTCTTGCGCCCCATGATGACCGGCTTGCCCACGGTGGTATCCATGAAGTGGCGCATCTCGTCCGGCAGACGCCAAGGCAGGCCACCATCGGTGCCAATGACTCGGTTTTGGGTCATCGCCCAAATCAAAGAGAGATCCATTAATTGTGCTAGACGGCGATCGGCGCTTTGATGCCTGAGTGACTTTGATAACCCGTCAACGTGAAGTCGTCATAGGTGAAACCGAAGATGTCTTTTACCTCTGGATTAAGTTCCATTTTAGGCAAGGGCAACGGTAGTCGATCTAGCTGCTTATCCACCTGCTCGATGTGATTGGCATAGATGTGCGCATCGCCGAACGTGTGGACAAAGTCGCCCAGCTCAAGATCTGCAACTTGCGCGATCATCATGGTCAGCAAAGCATATGAGGCGATGTTGAAGGGCACCCCTAAAAAGATGTCCGCACTACGCTGGTAAAGCTGGCAAGACAATTTGCCCTCCGCGACGTAGAACTGGAACAGCGAGTGACAGGGCGGCAGTGCCATGTTGTCGACTTCAGCGACATTCCATGCGCTAACAATGTGTCGGCGGCTGTCCGGGTTGTGCTTGATGCCGTGTACTAAACGAGCTATCTGATCTATGGCCTCACCGTCTGGCGCAGGCCAGGAACGCCATTGAGAACCATAGACTGGACCAAGCTCACCGTCCTCATCCGCCCACTCATCCCAAATGTGCACATCGTGATCGAGGAGGTATCTAATGTTCGTTGAACCGGACAAAAACCACAGTAGCTCGTGAATGATGCCCTTAAGGAACATTTTCTTAGTCGTAACGAGGGGGAATCCTTCGTTTAGGTCACAACGTAGTTGGTGGCCAAAGACACTATAGGTACCAGTACCGGTGCGATCATCTTTGTAGACTCCTTTCTCTCTAACATGTCGCATAAGGTTCAGATACTGTTTCAAGAGAAGGCACCTCTTTTTTTGTACGTTAGCTTTTTAGTAAATCGGCTGGTTAGCCTGGTTTGTTTGCTTCTCGTTGTGTTCGAGACCAGACGATAAGCAGGATACCAGCGATCAACATCGGGAGCGACAAAATCTGGCCCATGGTTAACCAATCAAAAGCTATAAAGCCGATGCGCGAGTCTGGTGAACGGAAGTTTTCCGTCATCATTCGGAAAGCGCCATAACCCATGAGAAATGTCCCTGAGACAAATCCTGCTGGTCTAGGTTTAGCCGAAATGATCCAAACAAGGATGAACAACAACAGCCCTTCGGTCAGGGCCTGATACAACGGTGATGGATGGCGCGCGACTGTTTCCCATTCACCAACACAAGTCTGCGTGAGACCGTGCACCTTGTCGCATTTGTAGAAGAACCCGAGCGCGCTGTCAGTGACCCGCCCCGGGAGCTCCATGTTGATGAAGTTACCCATGCGACCAAGGCCAATACCGATCGGGCACAACGGTGTCAGAAAATCCGCGACATCAAGCCATTCGCGATTGAATTTGCGCGCAAACAGCAACACACCGACTGCGACGCCAAGCAAGCCACCATGAAAGGACATGCCACCTTCCCACATACGGAAAAGGTAGAGCGGATCGCTAAGAAAGACGTCTAGGTTGTAGAACAAGACATAGCCGACTCGTCCACCAAGGACCGCGCCCATCGCTCCAAAGAACACGAGATCACTGATTTCCTGCGCCTGCCAGTTACCTGGATGCGTCTTGGCTCGCCGATTGCCAAGAAACCAGACCGCGGCAAACCCTAAGAGGTACATCAGACCATACCAGCGTAACGCCAACCCACCACCGAGAGATAGAATGATCGGGTCTATAACAGGATATTGCACGTTTGAGCGGCCTCGCAGAGATTAGCGCTAGGATACCGGAAGATTACCGCCAAACCAGCTGGTACACTCAGCATTTACGCTGCACCCTCAACAGTCCCATGTGTTTAATCCTTTTCGGCTACCGTATCGACCCGAACCGGCCTCTCATTGTCGCAGCTAATCGCGATGAGTTTCATGGGCGAGCGGCTAAACCGGCTAATTTCTGGTCAGAAGATAAAAACGTCCTTGCGGGTAGAGATGAGGTCGCTGGCGGCACCTGGCTCGGCTGCACGCGTTCTGGGAGATTCGCTGCTCTGACTAACTTCAGTCATCCAGACGACCCCGAGGCACCTCGGTCTCGCGGCGCGCTCGTTCAGGATTTTCTCGTAGGCGAGTCTGAAGCAGAACACTACGCTCACCATCTGGTTGGCTCCGAATACGCTGGCTTCAATCTACTTTTGTTCGACGGCACGACTCTGGTTTGTACATCCAATAGAGGCACAACTGAAGTATTGAGTCCCGGCTACTACGGCCTATCTAACGCGGAGCTTGGTGCCGAATGGCCAAAATGTGTCCAGGGCGCGCAAAACCTAGAGCTGTGGGTCAAGCAAGGATTCGAACACGATAATTTGGTGGCGATGCTAAGAGATCAATCGATACCGGCCGATGATCAATTGCCACATCGAGGCCGCCCGATCGAAATGGAACGGCGTGTTGCTCCCTGTTTCATCATTGGCGATGAGTACGGCACTCGCGCAAGCACAGTGCTCGAAATAAGCACTGACACGATCCATTTCTCTGAACAAAGTTACGTGGCGGGCGGGAAAGCCGTCGGACGCGTAAGTTATCAGCTAGATCTCGAACGATAAAAGACGATGCGACTGTCTGTCGGAGAAAACACGGCAGTTAGTCGTGGTGGTGTGGCAACGCCTTGGCGAGACCCACATTTCGCAACTGTTCATCCATAAACCGCTCAATGTCCTGAGTATTGTCCATACGCAAAACCCGAGCGAGCATGCGACGCGCATCAGAGCGTTTGATATTGCGAATCACCCATTTAACTTTCGGTAGGTGGGTCGCGTTCATGGATAAGACGTGATATCCCATAGCCATCAGAAGCACCGCGCCGATCGGCGTCCCGGCGAACTCTCCGCAAATTCCAAGCGGTGTTTCTTCGGCGTGGGCGGCTCTTGCGACTTCTCGCAACGCCGTCACCACTGCTGGATGCACGTCTTGATAGAGCTCAGCGACCCGCGCGTTATTTCGATCCACCGCTAGCATGTACTGAGTGAGGTCGTTGGAACCCACCGCGAGAAAATCAGATTCCTTTGCCAGCTGGCGAGCTTGGTATACCGCAGCAGGAACTTCGATCATCACGCCAACTTGGGGCCGCTTCACGGTCACGCCTTCTTCGATGACCTCGTCGTAGGCTTGGTTAATGAGCCCTTTTGCAGACTGCAGTTCTTGCAGACTGGAAATCATTGGCAACATGATGCGCAATAGACCTTTCAAACCTGCGTTCGCCTTCAGCATCGCACGTACTTGGACCAACATGATCTCTGGGTGGTCTAACGTCACTCTAATGCCGCGCCACCCTAAGAACGGGTTCTCCTCTTGGATCGGGAAATAGCTCAGCGATTTGTCACCACCGATGTCCAACGTGCGCATCGTCACCGGTCGTGGTTCAAACGCTTCCATGTGTTCCCGATAGAGGGTGTACTGCTCAGCTTCCGTTGGAAACGAGTCTTTCGACATAAACGGAATCTCGGTGCGAAATAGCCCAATACCTTCCGCACCCCGATCGAGACTGCGCGTCAGATCGCCAGTTAGACCGATATTTACCCACAGAGCCAGGCGCCATCCGTCGCGGGTAATACACGGCAGTTCTTTGAGCTCATTGAGCTCTTCGTCAAACGTTCGCTCTTGTTCTATCAGTTCTCGACTGAGCCTGATACGAGCATCGGAAGGCCGAGTATAAACTTCACCATAGTGACCATCGACAAGGAGCTCTTCTCCCTCGAGCTCGAACGCCGGAAGTTCGACAGCGCCCATGACCGCTGGGATATCCATAGCCCGCGCCAATATCGCCATGTGCGAGTTACGCGAGCCGCGCATGGAGACAATGGCGCGTAGACGGTCAGCAGGTACATTCGCAAGGACCGCCGGGGTGACTTCGTCACCAACCAGCACTGTGTCTTTGGGAAAATGCGTCTTCTTGTCGCGAATGTCTTGCAGGTACGCAAGCAACCGCAATCCAAGGTCTCTAACGTCAGCACCTCGTTCTCGCAGATAGGGATCTTCCATCTCCTCGAACCGGTTAACGTGCTCTCGTATAACCTGTTTTAACGCACCCTGTGACCATTGCCCATGTTGTATACGTTCGCGGATGTCACCCGCTAACGCGTTCTCATCCAACATGTGCAGGTAAGCTTCAAATAAGGCCAGTTCCTGTGCGGGTAGGGACTCAGAAAACTCTAGAATGATATTTCTAATATCACTACGGACAGATTCCAGTGCGCGGTCGAATAAAAGAAGCTCGATCGTGACATTCTCGGCTTCTTTTTCTGGCACTGCTTCCAGGTTGGCGACTGGGTGGACAACGACGGCAGTACCGATGGCGATACCAGGTGCACCAGGCGCACCGGTAAAACACGTATCCTTCAGTTCGCCACCTTGCACCCCAAGTGCACTCTCCCCGACAGCATCAGCATGAGCGACCACCGTCGCAAGCTGAGCCGCAAGCGTCACTAAGAACGCCTCTTCAGATTCGTCGAACCGCCTAGCATCTTGTTGTTGCACTACCAACACACCGAGAGTGCGGCCTTGATGGATAATCGGAACACCAAGAAAGGAATTGACTGCCTCCTCTCCGGAATCGGCCAGGTAAAGGAAGCTTGGATGACTGCGCGCATCGTTCAAATTTAAAGGCTCAGCACGTCGAGCAACTTGACCGACCAAACCATCTGACAGAGAGATTTCCGCTGAGCCAACTTTCTCGAGATTCAACCCATCAGTTGCAGCCAAGACAAAGTGGGTCCGAGCCGGGTTGATGAGATAGATCGTGCAAACATCCGCTGCCATTGCCACTTTGACTTCGGTCACCAATGTTTGGACAGCATTCGCAAACCGAGCCTGGGCCGTAACGGCCTGAACGATGCGGCGCAGTGTACCGAGCATCGACTCCATGCTAGTTCTCTAGCACCGTGTGACTGACGAGTTCGGAGAGTGCTCGCCGATAGACGTCTTGTTTGAAGTCGACCACTTTGGTCAGCGGATACCAGTAGCTGACCCAACGCCAATCATCAAACTCTGGCTTAGGTCCGAGATTCATATCGATGGCGTCTTCTGATCCGATCATTTCCAACAAAAACCACTTTTGTTTCTGACCAACGAAACCGGGAGTAGAGTTATGTCGACGCAAACGCCGCGGCAGTCGGTAGCGTAACCAACCCTTCGTGCGGCCGAGAATTCGGACATGCTGTTCGCGCAAGCCTACCTCTTCATGCAGCTCTCGGTAGAGCGCATCCTCCGATGATTCGCCATCATTGATTCCACCTTGAGGAAACTGCCACGCGTCGTGCCCACCGACACGCCGGGCCCACAGCACCTGCGTCCGCCGATTGGTGATAACAATTCCAACATTAGGTCGAAAGCCGTCTGCATCAACCATTACTATCCTTCTGCGCCGCGTTTCCCGACAATCCCTGGTGACTTCCACCACCGTCTCGAGTCTGCTGACCGGAACTCAAGCCTTCCCAAACTTAACCCCGAGCCCAAACCCGATTCAAACCTCAACCTCTAGCGAGGGAGTATCTCGTAGCAGCGCGCTACCCCGTTCATTACTTTATTACAGCAATTCTGAACCTTATTACAGGAATTCTGGCAGCTTTACAGTAAATATCTCGAGAGAACAAACCCGGGTAGAAACCGATACGGTACACTTAGCAATTATGACAAACCGCCTCTCTTTCGAAGCCAGCCCCTATCTCAAGCAGCACGCCGAAAACCCGGTTGACTGGCACCCATGGGACGAAGAAGCGCTCGAACTCGCCAAGTCCGAGGGAAAGCCTATATTGTTGTCCATCGGTTATTCGACCTGCCACTGGTGTCACGTGATGGCCCATGAATCGTTCGAGGACCCCGCAATCGCCTCGGTCATGAACGAACATTTCATCAACATTAAAGTGGACCGCGAAGAGCGACCTGATCTCGACAAAATTTATCAGATGGCACTACAACTCATAAACCCACAAGGCGGTGGTTGGCCGCTGACGATGTTCCTAGATCCAACCTCGCTACTGCCATTTTTCGGCGGCACTTACTTTCCCAACCAGCCGCGTTTTCAGTTGCCTGGTTTCAGTGATCTCTTACTCCGCCTGACCGACGCTTTCCAGAACAAACAAGAAGAACTCGCTGAGCAAGGAGAGAAGCTTCAAGCCGCCCTTGCGCAAATGGTCCCGCCACTGCTCGACCCGAACTTAAAGGACATCGAACTCCTGCAGGCTGCGCGCGAGCAGCTTGGTCAGCAGTATGACCCGCGTGACGGCGGGTTCGGCGGTGCGCCGAAGTTTCCGATGCCGAACGCCATCTCGCGGCTGCTGCGCCACTGGCGCTACACCCGAAAGTCTGGGGGCAATGACAAAGAAGCCCTCGACATGGTGATGGTCACTCTGACCCAGATGGCTCGCGGCGGCATTTTCGATCATGTAGGTGGCGGTTTTTGTCGTTACGCCACCGATGCGAAATGGATGGTTCCGCATTTCGAAAAAATGCTCTACGACAATGCCTTGTTGTTAAAGCTTTATGCCGCCGGACTCTGTTTTGGTCCGGATGAGCTGTTTGAAGCTGCGATAAGAGAAACCATCACTTGGCTCGAGCGAGAAATGCGTCATGAGAGTGGCGGTTTCTACGCAGCCCTCGATGCGGACTCAGAAGGGCAGGAAGGCAAGTTCTATGTCTGGCGACGAGAACAGATCAAAAAACTTCTCACTGATGACGAATACCTTCTCGTTGAGACTTTGTACGGCCTAGATAAACCCGCCAACTTCGAAAACCATTGGAATTTTCACCGTTATGACTCTTGGCGATCTGTGGTCGAGCGCCTTTCGCTGGAACGAGGCGAGGCAGGACAGCTACTGGCCACTGCCAAAGGCAAATTGTTCGAGGCGCGCTCGAAGCGGATTCGACCAAGCACTGATACCAAGATATTAACCGCTTGGAACGGATTGCTTATCAGCGGTCTAGCCGCAACCGGATCGCAACTCAATGAAGCGCACTGGATTGCGCTGGCACATGAGACAGCTGACTTCCTGCGCGAGTCGTGCTGGGTGGATGGTCAGCTGTACGCGACATGGCAGGACGGCGAAGCCAAGCACGCCGGATATCTCGACGACTATGCGAATTTGCTGCAGGGACTGCTAGATCTCTTAAGTGTCTCCTGGCGTGAGGTTGATATTCAGTTCGCCATCGAGCTGGCAGACGCGCTCGTGAAAAACTTCTATGACTCGGACGAGGGTGGTTTTTATTTCACGGCTCACGACCATGAGAAGCTGATCCTCAGACCAAAACCCACAGTCGATGATGCGCTCCCACCTGGCAACGGCATCGCTGCAATGGCTCTTGTTCGCCTGGGTCATCTGCTCGGTCAAAGCGACTACTTAGATCCAGCTCATAACACCCTGCGCTGGGCACGCGGGATCATGGAGCGAGTCCCGGCTGGACATTGCGCCTTGTTGGGGGCGTTGGAAGAGACAATCTATCCAGGCGAACAAATTGTTTTACGCGGGCCGATCGACCTCATGCAACAGTGGGCGGATGAATTGGCTGTGGGATACACACCGGAACGGTCCCAGTATCTCATCCCCTATACGGATACGACTACTTTGCCTGCCTACTTGCCGCGACTCGTGTCTAGCGAGCAACAAGCGTTAGTTACCGCCTATGTTTGTACCGGCTTAAGCTGTTCACTTCCGATCACCGAACTTGACGAAGTAAAAGCACTGCTTAACTAGGCTGTTGAACGCCACGTTAGGTTCAGCTCTCGGGCAGCCTTCACGTCATCAAGTCGCCGCACTGGTAGTGAATGCGGTGCCTGTTTAACAACGTCGGGCGTCGTCTCAGCTTCTTGTCGAATGTCGATGAGCGCTTGCACGAATCCATCCAACTCGGCTTTGCTCTCCGTCTCCGTCGGTTCGATCAGAAAACACTCTGGTATGAGCAGCGGAAAATATGTCGTCGGCGAGTGATAGCCAAAGTCGAGCAGACGCTTCGCAAAATCCATTGCGTTAACATCGAGCTCCTTGGCTTCGCGAGCAAAAGTCACGATAAATTCATGTGTTGCTCGTCGATCCGGGTAGGCGAGTTGGAACCCTGCTTTCTTTAGTCGAGCAGCCATGTAGTTGGCATTCAGCGTGGCAAACTCGCCAACACGATGCATACCTTCACGCCCCAAGAGAAGTGCATAGGATAACGCCCGAATCAAAATGCCCGCGTTGCCTGCGAAGCCCGACAATCGGCCGATCGATTCAGGCAAGTCATCAGCGCCTTGCCAAACGAATCTATCCGTTCCCGGGCTCGCATGCTCCGGGCTGATCTTCGCAACTATCGGTAGTGGTAGATGTGGCAACAAGCGATCACCAACGCCGACCGGACCAGCACCGGGACCACCACCGCCATGTGGCGTGGCAAAAGTTTTATGCAGGTTCATATGCAGAACGTCGAACCCCATATCACCTGGGCGCACCTTGCCCAGAATCGCGTTCAAATTCGCGCCGTCGTAGTAAAGGAGGCCACCTGCATCGTGCACCGTTTTAGCGATTTCTTCGATCTGTCGTTCGAACACGCCGCACGTGGACGGGTTAGTCATCATCAAACCCGCAGTCTGTGGTCCAACTGCGTTCTTAAGCGCCTCTAAATCAACATCGCCACTACGGTCAACGGCAACTTCAGTGACTTTATAACCGCACATGACCGCGGTGGCAGGATTGGTACCATGAGCCGCGATCGGTACAAGAATTTCTGTGCGCGCATCATCCCCGCGCGCTTCATGATAAGCGCGGATCATCGCGACACCAGCAAACTCACCCTGCGCACCAGCCATCGGGGTTAACGACACACCCTGCATTCCAGTGACATCTTTCAGAATCTCCTGCAGGTCATACAGGCAAGCCAGAAAACCCTGACTCGCATCTTCTGGCGCTAACGGATGCCGACCAAGAAACCCTGGCAAACTGGCCGCCTTGTGCGCGCCACGCGGGTTGTACTTCATCGTGCAGGAGCCAAGCGGATAAAACTGGGTGTCGATCGAGAAGTTCTTGCGTGACAAATTCGTGTAGTGTCGAACCGCTTGGAGTTCAGAAACTTCAGGTAGGGCTGGCAGCTCGGCCCGCAACAGGTTTGCCGGTATGTCTCGCAGCGCTTCAGCGTCATCGAGGTCTACACGCTGAGCAGTCGCCCGCCGACCCGCTGTCGATATGTCGAATATGGTTTGGTCGTTCATGCGGCTGACCTAAGAATACTTGCCATAGCGTCCACATAAGCATCGATTTCATGATCGGTGCGCTTCTCTGTCACCGCCACTAAAAGCACTTGTTTGCCACCTTCTACCGCAACGAAGTCGTGCACATTGAGCCCGGCGAGAATCCCGTGTGCGCGCATCGCGGTAGCCACTTCAGCTGCATCTGTGCCTAAGCGTAAAGTAAACTCGTTCAAGAACGGCAGGTCACTAAACGCACTCACGCCCGGAATTTGGAGCAGCCTTTCTCGCAAGGTTGCCGCGTTACGGTGACTTTGTATGGCAACGTCACGTAGTCCTTGCGGACCCATCAACGCCATGAAAATCGTCCCGGCGGTCACCAGCAAACCTTGGTTAGTACAGATATTAGAGGTGGCCTTGCCGCGGCGGATATGTTGCTCACGTGCCTGCAGGGTTAGGGCATAGCCGTCACGACCTTCTAGGTCTACGGTCTTGCCGATAATCCGGCCGGGCATCTGTCGAACAAACTTGTCTCGACAACACATGAACCCGAACGACGGTCCACCAGATGCCATCGGCACCCCAAGAACTTGGCCATCACCACAAACGATGTCCACGCCATCCCCAGAACCCCACTCACCAGGCGGTTTGAGCACTGCAAGCGTCATCGGGTTTACGACGGCGATGACGAGGGCGCCCAGACTATGTGCCCAATCCGTCAGGCTATCGATTTGCTCTAGACAGCCAAAGAAATTTGGCTGTTGGATGACAACGGCTACGGGCGTACCCGCGTCCGGTAAGGCTGCCATATCAACGCCACCATCGGCAGCGGCGATATCTACCAAGGTGATACCCTGATTGCGAACAATATTTCTGGAGGCTTCTGCGTAGTGCGGGTGCACTGTCCCGGCGACCCAAACCTCACCGGACTTGTTCTTCTTGTTTGATCGCATCGCCATCAACATAGCTTCTGCTAAGCCGCTGGCGCCGTCGTAAACAGAGGCATTGGAGACATCCATGCCCGTCAACGCGGCCATCATCGATTGATATTCGTAGATCAGCTGTAGCGTGCCTTGGCTCGCCTCGGCCTGATACGGGGTATAGGCCGTCATAAACTCACCGCGGCTTGTGAGATCCCAAACAGCGGCAGGAATGTGATGGTCGTAGCTACCAGCACCAAGAAAACAGGCATAGCCATCATCCTGGCGGGCTCGAGCTTCCAACATCTGCAACATCGCGAGCTCACTCATACCTTCTGGCACTTGGGTGAGTTTGCCAGTAGCTAGGTTTTGTGGAATCTCATCGAAAAGTGCTTCTATGCTCGGCGCGTCTATTTCGGTCAACATCGCATCGACGTCGGCCGCCGTGTGGGGAACGAAGGGCATGGGCTTTAGTGTTCTTCGTCTTCGCAGACTTCAACGTAGGCGTCGGCGTCTAGCATCTCATCTAGCTCACCGACATCGGTGGGCTGCACTTTGAAGAACCAACCGTCACCATACGGATCTTGGTTAACTTTCTCTGGCTCATCATCGAGAAGTTCGTTGATCGCGATGACCGTTCCCGAAACCGGTGCGTAAATGTCTGACGCTGCTTTAACCGACTCGACCACACCCGCCTCATCACCGGCAGCAAGATCCTGTTCTTTTTCTGGTAATTCAACATAAACCACATCGCCGAGCGCATCCTGGGCATGATCTGTAATACCTACAGTCACGCTGCCATCTTCCTCCAGCCGTGCCCACTCGTGGGTTGCTAGATACTTAATTTCGCTGGGCGCCTCGCTCATGCCGCAATCCTTCCCTATCGATGTCTCGTTTGTTGTTATGCCTAGCTGTTTACACGCTAGCTGTGTTTTGTGCCGTAGCTTTCTTGCTGAAGCCTCTCAGCTAGACGCGTATTTTGCCATTTCGAACGAACGGTGGCTTCACAATTGTCGCGTTTTTTTGTTTACCACGAATGTCGACCTGACACTCGCCTGTTGCCTCTGTGGGGATTCTGGCTAACGCGATCGCGCACTGCATGGTTGGTGAGAAAGTGCCACTGGTGATCACCCCTTCGCCAGCTGATGTGATGACAATTTGCCCATGCCGTAGAACCCCTTTCTCGCGCATGACGAGGCCGGTCAATTTCTGAGGACACTGCCCTCGCTCGCGATTTATCGCTGCACGACCGACAAAGTCACGGTCATCCGGCTGCCAAGCAATCGTCCACGCAATATTGGATGCAAGAGGCGACGTCTCCTCGTCCAGATCTTGGCCATACAAGTTAAGCCCAGCTTCGAGACGCAAGGTGTCTCGCGCGCCAAGACCACATGGCGTCACGCCCGCAGCAACGAGCTTGTCAAACAGAGGCGTGGCCTCATCGTGTGGCAACATGATCTCTAAACCGTCTTCACCAGTGTATCCCGTCCGCCCAATCATCCAGCCGTTGTTAGTCGTCAAAGCAGCAAAGGCTCTGAGGCCAGCGAGGTCTTCGGCACCGCTATCGACTTGGATGCCCGCTTCTTGCATAACCGTCTCGCATTTCCCCACGGCATTTGGGCCTTGGACCGCAATCATACTCAACGGCTGTTCTGCAAAGGTCGCACCTGCCAGCCCGTTCGCTTCGAACCAGGCCAGAACTTTCTCGCGCGTTGACGCGTTGACAACACACCGATAACCCTGAGGCGTGCGGTAAACGATCAGGTCATCGATGACTCCTCCGGTTTCATTTAATAGCGCGCCATACAACGCACCCCATAAACTCAACTTATCGACATCATTGGCCACCAAGCGTTGTAGAAAACCGCGTGCTTTGTCACCGCTGACATCAATGATCGTCATGTGTGAGACATCAAACATGCCCGCGTCTGTCCGCACCGCGGTGTGTTCGATAATTTGCGAGCCATAGTTCACCGGCATATACCAACCAGCAAAATCAACCATCTTGCCACCGGCAGCGATGTGGGCATCGCACAGGGCGGTGCGTTTCGGTTCGCTCATCGTTTAGTCCTCACGCCCGCAATCTCATAAGGTTAGTTGCGCGGCTTGTTGTATTTATAGATTTAGAAATGCCCGAGACCCATGGCCTCACGCATTATTTGGTGTTTGACACCACTCACGTTATCCACCCATCGAACACCAAGGTTTCGGATCAGACCAATGCCGGGATCCTGAGCACCGTAAAGTCGATTCAACCCTTCCAGTATACGAATCATCGTCTTGGCTCGAAACGCCCTTTCCCGGCTAAACCGCCGCCACACATCAGGGCGGCATAGATTATCCGTCTTTTCGGCTATCGCAAGAAGCGCGCTCACATCTTCAAACCCCAAATTTACGCCTAACCCTGCCAACGGGTGGATAACACGCGCTGCATCCCCGATGAAAACGACTTGGCTGCCCATCACAGGATCAGTGACATGCTGTTGGGTAAGCGGGAAACTGACCCGTGTATCCACAGCGATCACGTCGCCTAAACGCGATTCAGAAGCTTGGGTTAACAGGCGACAAAACTCAGTATCGGTTAACTCGACACGCCTTTTTGTTTCGGCAACTGAGCCCGTCCAAACAATGGACACTAAGTCTGGCTCTATCGACGGGAGCAGCGCCAAAGGTCCATCTCTAAGAAAACGTTGCCATGCCGTATCACGGTGTGAAAGCGATGTGCGAACTACAGTCGCTAACGCCATCTGATCGACTGGACGCTCGTCCACGCCTACGCCTAAACCTCTGCGTATCGCCGACTGCCCCCCGTCTGCAGCAATCAACAAATCACAGACAGTCGTGCGATCACCGTCTAGCTGAAGCGTCACCGCATCATCGACATCAAGAGCTTCGACACCACCCTCTATCAGCGTGACCCGGTCACCAAACGCTGCCCACATTCGAGTCAGCAGCGGGCTAACTTCAATGAGCCAGCCTAACTCTGAACGACCAAGCTCTTGTGCATTGAACGTCACCCTCGCGGTCCCGCGTTCTTCCCATACAACCATGTGTTTGTATGGCACTACCCGCTCGAGCGTCCATACATCAAGATTTTCGAGCAGGCTCTGGGAGCGGGGGTTTAACGCAACGTTACGTATGTCTGCGCCTAATTTGCCTGCGCTAACTTCCGGTCGCTTGCGATCTATCAGCGTCACTTCTCGACCATGTGCCGCCAAACCCAACACTGTTGCAGCACCCACGAGTCCGCCGCCAACGACAACAATTCGTTGCTCTTTGGTTTTGTTCATAAGTTCAGCACTAAAGCCTAGCCGCCAACACCGGCCATCACGGCTTCGATCTCGTCAGCGTCTTTAGGCACATCAGACGTTAGGACCTCGCAGCCATCCTTCGTGATCAGCACATCGTCTTCGACCCGAATCCCAATCCCTTGGAATTTTTTTGGTACATGGTTGTTGGCTTCGATCCTGGGAATGTAGATGCCAGGCTCTATGGTCATAACCATGCCAGGCTCTAGTTCCCGCCAACTGTCTTCAAATCGATAGTCGCCGACATCGTGCACATCGATCCCTAGCCAGTGCGAGGTTTTGTGTGGAATGAACTGACGATAACTTTCAGAGGTGACGATGTGATCACGATCACCTGACAAAATGCCAAGTTCGAGGAGCCCATCTACCATTACGACGACTGCAGCCTCGTGAGGATCATTGAAGTTGCTGCCTGGATAACAGGCATCGATTGCGGCTAGATTTGCCGCTAACACAATATCGTAAAGGACCCTTTGCGATTCACTGTAGTGACCGTTTGCTGGAAACGTCCTGGTTATATCGGAGGCGTAATACTCAAACTCACACCCGGCGTCGATCAAAACGAGATCACCATCTTGGATCTGGGCCACGTTTTCAACATAGTGCAGAACACACGCATTTTCACCGCTACCCACAATGCTAGGGTAGGCCGGGCTGCGCGCACCATGCTTCATAAAGACATAGGTCAACTCAGCTTCGAGACGACCTTCTATCATGCCGGGCTCGCAAGTTTGCATCGCTTGTATATGCGCTTCACAAGTTATAGCTGCAGCCCTACGCATTAAGCCCAACTCTTTAGCGGACTTTTTCAAACGTAGTTCATGCAAAAGGTGTTTGAGCTCAACAAACTCTCCAGGTGGCTGCGCACCACCTGACTCGCGAGCGCGAATGTTCGCTACCCAACCCAGGAGTTGTTGATCGAAGTTCGGATAATCGCCGAGGTTAATGTAAATCCGATCCCGACCTTCTAGCAGTCCCGGCACAATCTCTTCCACATCGTTGTACGGAAACGCATCGTCAACACTTAACGCTTGGCTTGCTCGATCTGGGCCTAAGCGCTCGCCATCGTAGAGCTCTCCACGAGCATCTCGATCACGGCAGAAAAGAATTTCTTGGCCTTGCGCACGTCCAGGCACCAGCACTAACAGACTGTCTGGTTCACAAAAACCGGTGAGGTAAAAAAAATCTGAGTCCTGGCGGAAGGGGTACGCGATGTCTCGGTTACGTCTCTTTTCTGAGGCGCCGGGAATCAACGCAATCGCTCCAGGTGCCATCATGCTCATCAATCGATCGCGTCTCTTCTTGAGCTCACTTACCGGAATGGCTGCCATCAGTGGATAGTTTCCTCCGAGTTGCTTGGATCGCCATCATCGGCAAAATCGTGCATTAACGTGTGGATGAGAATCGCAGCGACCCGTACATACTCATACACTTCCATGAACGCGGACTCGTCTTGTTCGCCAGCGTCTGGATCGTCTTCGTCCAGCTCGTCCTCGATCCCACTGAGAGCAACAAAATCGCGCAATATCTCCTGCACATCATCAGCGAGTTCCCCATGTTGGCGTCCAAGGTTGCCGAGACCGATACCAAATGCAGACAGAAACGCGGCACACCAATTGGCAGTCGCAGCAACTCTAGCTCCGAGCGATTCTTCGTCATCTGGGACTAACAGGTGGAATTCCATATCTTGGGCATGCAACTGATCGAGCGTGGCTGTGACAAATTCTTGCGTACTCATATCGTCAGTGAGTGTGTCAGCACCGACCAGGTCAATGAATTCAGGCATCGAAAAAGTACCTGGATTGGCTGAAGCTAGGCCACAAACGAGGCCGTGCAATTCCGCGGGTTCAATTAGAGTTGAGGCAGCGTGCGCTTTATTTAGGAGTTCTGGGTCCATAGACTTGGTACTTATATCGAACTTGTGGAACTTGCCAACGACGCTAACCGAGGGACTACACAAAACAGTGCAAACGGAGCAAACTATCGTCCAGAACAATGATAATACCAGGATCTCTCGTGCAAGCAGAACAACAACCTGAAACCGAGCAACTAAATCAGCTCGAGCAGCAAATGGACGAACTGCTGGTTTTGACCCAAGTGTTATCCAAAGAGAATAAAGCTCTACGGACACAACAAAAATCTTGGTCAACCGAACGCGCTAAACTGATCGAGAAAAACGAGTTGGCTAAGAATCGAGTGGAAGCGATGATTACGCGACTGAAAGCCCTCGAGAAAGATTAGCAAATCGAATCCCACAATAAAGCCCAACAAGAAAGCCCAAAAAGAAAGCCCAAAAAGAAAGCCAAAGAGGAAATAGTTTGAGCGACACACCGCAAACCGTCAGTGTTCATATTCTGGATAAAGAGTATCAAGTGGCCTGTCCCGCTGACGAGGTTGATTCGCTAACTCAGGCAGCGAAATATCTAGACAAACGAATGTCAGAGGTCCGTAATTCTGGGAAGGTGGTCGGTCTCGATCGAATCGCTGTAATGGTCGCTCTCAACATCACCCACGAATTTCTGTCTGGCGTTTCCCAGCACACCGAAAGCCAGAGCAATCTGTCGCAACGTCTCGATAGACTCAATGAGCGCGTCGGCTCAGCACTGGCTGAACATAAGCAGCTCAACCTGTAAAGCAATCCTGGCAAGAGAAGTGTTGATTCGCTAACCCGGTCCCAACACAGGCAATACATCAATTACAAGTCTTGGCTAACTAGAACCACGCGCTATACTGCAAACAGCTCCTGGGATGTTTGCCAGTTGGTCGCGTCCTTGAGCCGTTAGAGATAACCCAGGAGACTCTGGGGACAGCGTCGGTGTGCAGGCCCAATCTGATGGGTAGCCTTAGACGTTGCACAGACCTCCGCCTTGAACCATAACGGTTCAGGGCAAACCATCAGCGGCATTTCCGGGAGCTATCCCTCTCTTCCCTAAGTAAGATTTTAGGCAAGACCGCAACTAAAAATCTAGAAAGTCCCTAGAAAGTCCCCAGACAACCTCTAGAAAATCCTATGCCGTTAAGCGAAGAAACTCGAGTCAGCCTCCGGCAACGCTACAAGCTCGCTCGCCGTGAAGTCTCCGATCGAAAAGAACGCGAAGCCGCCATTAGCCATACGTTGTCCACGATATTAGGCACATTCAAATTGTCGAGCCCCATCGCGGCTTATATTGCGTTGCCAGACGAAACGAGCCTCGAACCCCTCTACAAACGCCGCATGGACCAACTATGGGCGCTACCAAAAACTGCGGTTGATCGTGCAATGACGTTCCATGAATGGCGTCAATCCGATCCACTTGAACCGGTCGAATTTGGTATTCTCGCGCCGAGTTCAAATGCCACGTTAGTGCCAGCAGCGCAAATATCTGCCGTCCTGATGCCACTGGTCGCTTTTGATAGAGACGGTGTGAGACTTGGTATGGGCGGCGGATACTACGACCGCTATCTGATAAATCTCGCCCCCAATACACCTAGGATCGGTATCGCGTTCGACTGCCAACTTTCCGCGACATCGCTACCCAAGGAAGATTGGGATGTGACCTTGTCCGCGGTGGTTACTGAATCAGGCATGGTAGAGTTCAACAAATAGCGCAGTCTTCGCGAGGTTAAGTTGGCCGTTAGGAAAATCATTCGCATGGGACACCCGCATCTTCGCCAGGTGGCGGAACCGGTACCCAAAGAGTTGATCGGCACCCCCGAGCTCTCGCGATTGCTCGACGATATGGTCGATACGCTTCATGATTACGGTGGCATCGGGCTTGCCGCGCCACAGATCGATGAAAACCTGCGCTTGGCAATTATCGAAATCCCTGGCGGTGAAAGTCGCTACGGTGAAATCGACGCGATGCCGCTCACTGCGTTCATAAATCCCGTCGTAACGGTGAACGATCCTGCGACTACGGGCTACTGGGAAGGCTGTCTGTCGGTCCCTGGGCTGAGGGGGTTTGTGGAGCGGCCCCAAGATGTAACGGTTTCCTATACCTCTATCGAGGGACAAGCGGAAGAGCTGACTCTCACCGGGTTTTGGGCAACCGTGTTCCAACACGAATTCGATCATCTCGACGGCTACCTCTACATAGATCGTATGCAAGACTCGCAACGCTTCGTGTTTGAAGAAGAGTTCGCACGCTACTGGACAGAGCCCTAGACTAATTTGGGATGGCGCGGGAAATACGCCGAATTAGACTAGCCGGATCTGTTTAAGCTGATCTATTTGGGTAGATCTCTTTAGGTAGATCTATTTAACTCGAACTGTTTAGCTCGATCTATTTAGCTCGATCTATTTAGCTTGATCGATTTAGCTTGATCTATTGCAAGAATATCTCATACGCAGGATTGTCAGTCTCCTCCCAGTAGCGATATCCGATCCGTTGTAAGTACTGTTGTAACCGGCGTCGATCTCGTCGTGCCGCAGAAAAACCAACTAAAACCCTACCAAACGCTGAACCGTGATTGCGGTAGTGGAAGAGGGTGATGTTCCAATCACTGCCGAGCCCACCTAAAAACTGCAGGAGTGCGCCCGGTCGCTCTGGAAACTCAAAACGAAATAAAAGCTCATTGCCTCCGCTTTGCTGACGTCCTCCGACCATATGACGTACATGCAGTTTGGCTGCCTCATTGTGCGTCATATCTAAGACGGAGTACTTTCTTTGCTCCAGATCAGCCAAGACATCATCTCGATCACTAGGGGTTGCCACCTGCAGACCGACATAGACATGCGCGGGTTCATTCGCGCCCGCATAGCGGTAGTTGAACTCAGTTATCCCGCGTTTGCCTAGCGCCCGACAGAACTTCAAGAAACTACCCTTCGATTCATCGATGCTAACCGCCAATATCGCCTCGCGCTGCTCGCCCAATTCAGCTCGTTCTGAAATGTGTCGCAGCCGATCAAAATTAACGTTAGCACCGCTCACCACGGCAACCACCGATTGTTTGCCTGCTACGCCGTCGAGGTAGCGTTTCATACCAGCAATGGACAATGCACCGGCAGGCTCCGCTATGACCCGTGTCTCCTCAAAAACATCTTTGATCGCTGCACAGATTTCATCTACCGAAACCACAACAACATCGTCAACGTAGGTTTTGGCTATTTTGAACGGCTCCTTACCAACTTGGGCGACGGACACGCCATCAGCAAAAAGATCGAGGCTCTCGGCAGGCAACTTGACCCGGCGTCCTTTTGCCATTGCCGCGGCCAGGCAGGCCGAGCCCTCAGGCTCAACGCCAACAATTTTTGTCTGCGGGTAAAGGTATTTGATGTAGGCGGTTATCCCAGCTATCAGACCGCCGCCACCAACAGGGACGAACACTATATCTGGACGACCTGGATGCTGGTTGACGATTTCCATCCCAACCGTACCCTGACCCGCAATGACATCTTTGTCATCGTAAGGATGGATGTAGCTAAGACCCTGACTGTCGGCGAGCTCGTGGGCGTGAACGGACGCTTCATCGTAGCCGTCACCAAATAGCACTGCCCGCGCGCCATGGCTTCTCACAGCGTTCACTTTGATGCTGGGTGTATTTCGACCCATTACAATCGTGGCCTTCGTATTTAGGTGTTTTGCGGCAAGGGCGACACCCTGCGCATGGTTTCCTGCAGATGCGGTAATGACACCGCGCGCCAGTTCCTCGGCGCTCAATGAGGCCATCTTGTTATAGGATCCTCGGAGCTTGAAAGAATAAACGGGCTGAAGATCCTCTCGTTTGAGGAAGACTTCATGACCCATGCGCTCAGACAGGAGCGGTGCTTGTTGCAACGGCGTTTCCTGAGCGAGGTCGTAGACGCGCGAACCTAGAATTCTCTTTACATAACTTTCGAGCATGGGCACCATCTTTTAGTCTTCACGATTGAGCAAGCGTATCTCCGCTTCCACTATCATCTCGGATCAAAACGAATTAAAGCAGGCTGTGGCAAACGCCGCACTTGACCTGATCACACCTAAGCTCAACACCAAAAGTATCATCGGCGTTGGCACCGGCTCTACGACCAATTGCTTTATCGACGCACTGGCAAGCATCAAGGGTGTATTCGATGCGGCAGTTTCATCATCCGACGCATCGGCAGAGCGAATGCGCGCGCATGGTATCCATGTCATGGACCTAAATGCTACCCCGTATGTCGACGTTTATGTCGATGGTGCCGACGAGGTAAATCCTGCCAAACAATTGATAAAAGGCGGAGGGGCAGCATTGACCAGGGAGAAAATCGTTGCTGCAGCATCTGCGGAATTTGTCTGCATCGTTGATGATTCAAAGCTCGTGCCAGTACTCGGTCAGTTTCCTCTACCGGTTGAAGTCATTCCAATGGCTCGCAGCATGGTCGCGCGACGACTTGTCGACCTCGGTGGGACACCCGTTTGGCGAGAAGGCACAACCACAGACAACGGCAATTGGATCATCGACGTACACGAATTCATGATCGAAGATCCGGCCAGCATGGAAATTGAGATCAACAACATTCCTGGCGTTGTGTGCAATGGCTTGTTCGCAAAGCAAGCCGCACACGTCGTCCTGGTCGGAAGTAGTAGCGGCGTAGAAACTCTCTAAACGAGCAGCTTGCCTGGATTTAGTATTTGGTGTGGATCAAATAGATCCTTCAAACCGCGCATTAGGCTTATCTCTGCCTCGCTCCGCGTATAGCCCAAGAAGTCCTTCTTTAATAGGCCAACCCCGTGTTCGGCAGAAATACTCCCTTTACGTTCCTCTACTAGCGCAAAAATACTGGGGCTCATCGCGTGTCCTTGTGCCATGAAATCTTCCACGCTCATGTCGTCCGGTTTTAGGATATTGAGGTGTAAGTTGCCGTCACCAATATGGCCGTACCAGCAAACCTCAAAATCCGGATAACTCTCCGCAACGTAACGATCCACGTCGCGCAAGAACTCTGGCACTTGTTTGATCGTCACTGACAGATCGTTCTTGTAAGGCGTATACGGCGCGATGCTCTCTGAGATCCCCTCACGCAATCCCCACAGCGCTGCGGCTTGCGCGTCCGATTGGCTGATGACGCCATCGACAACCCAACCGGCTTCCATGCAGTCGTTGAAAGCTTCGCTCGCAGCATCCAAACCCGAAGTATCGAATTCCATCAGTGCATAGAAAGCGACCGATTCAGCCAACGGTGATGGTAAATCCCGATGGGCTTGAACCTTTGCAAGTGCGAGATCCGAGAAAAATTCAAACGCAGAGAGCGTGACATTCTTTGAGAAGGCCTGCAGTACGGCTAGCAAATCTTCAACTTTTGGCACACCGACAACCATCACCGTCTGTGGTTCCGGCATAGCGGCGAGACGCACGTCAACTTCGCAAACGAGACCCAGGGTCCCTTCGGCGCCGATCATCAAATGCCGTAGGTCATAGCCTGTGGCGTTTTTAACAAGGCCTGCGTTGCAGTCTAGAAGCTCGCCACCGCCAGTCACAACGCGCATTCCAGCAACCCAATCCCGAGTTAACCCATATCGAATGACCTTGATCCCACCCGCGTTAGTCGACACGTTACCGCCTATCTGACTCGATCCCGCAGACGCAAAGTCGACTGGATAAAACAGTCCCTGCGCTTCGGCAAACTCCTGTAGCGTTTGGGTGATGACACCAGCCTGACAAGTGACGAGCCGGTCTTCGGCATTGAAATCTAGGATCTTGTTCATTCGATCGAAAGAAACTACCACTTCACCCTGCCCAGCGACCGCACCTCCCGAAAGGCCAGTTCGGCCGCCCGAGGGTACCAACTGGACATTCTGATCTATCGCATAACGAACAAGATCAACAACTTGATCATTCGATTCCGGGAAAACAATGGCAGACGGGGCCACAGTGAAACCGTTCGTCCAGTCTTTGCCATAATTCTTCAAACTTTCTGGATCAGTGCGAACCTGTTTTGAACCTAACAGATCACTCAATGCCTGAGACATGTACGACTCTCCAAAGAATTCACCTACGCCAACATCGCTAGTATTGCCGAATTTGGGCCGCTATCGCCACTGACACTCCGAATCTAGCCACGCAAACATTTTCGCACGAATCGCCGCCGACTCATTGGCTAGATGATGAGATGCCTCAGGAATCTGCAACCACTTGGTATTTGGGTATCGGGCATCGATCACCTTGGCACCATAGCGGCGATCGATGGTTCGATCTTGGTGACCTTGAATTATCTTCGGCGCGCGGTTCGATACTGGGTAGTGCACAAAATCTTCAAACCAATGCACCATCGCCTGAACCCATGCCACCGGCAGCACCTCAGCTTGAAGCGGATCGTGATGCTGGAGATAGAGGAACTCTGCGTTGCTGGCATTGCTGGTGATCGTTCTAGGGCGCTCCGTGATCATCTGTTTGGCAAGCCAAAAGTAGATCCGATTGACTGCCCACGCATACGGGCGAATGAGAGGGGCGAAGAGCACCAGTTCTTTGATCTGGCGGTCGGGGTGGCGCTGCAAATATTCGAGCAGTATCGCGCCCCCCATGCTTTGGCCGAGCCAGTGCGGTGTCGTTTGAACAGCTCTGTCGATCTCGCCCAGTACCGCGTGCAGAACGTCTACGTAGTGGTCAAAATTCTGCACTGTCACCCGCTCACCGCTACTCAACCCATGACCTACCTGATCGAAGGCAAAGACGCCGATGTTCCGTTCAAGAAGATAGTCAATCACGTGACCGAACAATCCAACATGATCGAAATAGCCATGGTGAAAGATCGCCCAGGCGTTTGGTTTCGCGGGACTGAAACGCTGCAAAACAATACGTTCTCTTCGATCGGCAACATCAACAGAAAGCACCTGAGCGCGATGCTCTGCATGTCTGGCGAGGCCATAAAAAGCGAGATATTCGGTAAAGTCTGGCTCGGTTTGGGTGTCCGACGATTCGCTCGCCGCGTCAGAGTTGGCGAGCTCGTGCAGGAGGCGCTCGTGATCGAACGCACTCCGTGCTCGAGCTTGATCCATACTAGATCGAGTTCTTGAAGCTAGTGTATGACCGGGTCTAGTTCACCAGTCTCGTATTTCCCAAACATCGCATCCAAGGACACAACGTTAATCTTGCTGGCCTGGCCGGCCGTCGAAAAAGCTTCATAACGCTCAATCACGACCTTCTTCATCGCATCCTGCGAGTCTTTCAGGTACTTGCGTGGATCGAACTCAGCCTTGTTGTCAGCCAAATGTTTTCTGATCGCCGCGGTTGAAGCGAGGCGCAAATCCGTATCAATGTTCACCTTGCGTACACCGTGCTTAATACCTTCTTGGATTTCGCTCAAAGGTACACCGTAGGTTTCTGGTATCTCGCCGCCGAACTCATTAATCATGGCCAGCAGATCCTGCGGCACTGATGAGCTGCCATGCATCACCAGATGAGTGTTAGGCAAACGCTGATTTATTTCTTTGATTCGCTCGATGGCCAAGATGTCACCGGTGGGTGGGCGGCTAAACTTATAAGCCCCATGGGAAGTACCAATCGCGATTGCAAGGGCATCCACCCCGGTCCTTTGGACAAAATCTGCAGCTTGCTCAGGATCAGTCAATAACTGTTCCATCGACAACACGCCTTCTGCACCAACCCCATCTTCTTCACCCGCTTCCCCGGTTTCAAGCGACCCCAAACAACCAAGCTCGCCCTCGACACTCACGCCACACGCATGCGCCATATCCACGGTTTGCCGTGTGACATCAATGTTGTAGTCATATTCTGCAGGCGTTTTTTGATCTTCTAATAGAGACCCATCCATCATGACTGAGCTGAACCCCAATTGGATGGAGCGTTGGCATACCGCAGGAGATGCACCATGATCTTGGTGCATGACGACTGGAATATGTGGGAACTCCTCTATCGCTGCTAGTATCAAGTGGCGCAAAAAGTTAGGACCGGCATACTTTCGCGCACCAGCAGAAGCCTGCACGATCACTGGGCTATCGGTTTCATCAGCGCCCTCCATAATCGCTCGCATCTGTTCGAGATTGTTCACATTAAAGGCGGGGACACCGTAATCATTCTCCGCTGCATGATCGAGCAGCTGTCGCATACTTACTAAGGCCATCTTTTTCTCCGTCTTATCTTTCGTTTCTTGATTGTAGTATTTCTACCGCGGGTAGGGTTTTGCCTTCGACAAACTCCAAAAACGCACCGCCGCCAGTAGAGATATACGAGATTTTCTCGCTAACTTCATATTTGTCGATCGCGGCTAAGGTGTCGCCGCCGCCAGCGATGGAAAACGCCTCGCTCGCCGCGATCGCTTCCGCCAAAATTCGCGTACCTTCGCCGAACTGATCAAACTCGAATACGCCAACAGGACCATTCCAAAGCACCGTCCCCGCGGTATCCAGCATAGAGGCCCAATCGCGCGCGGTCTGTGGACCAATATCCAGAATCATCTCATCGTCCTGGACTTCATCAATGAGCCGCACAAGACCTTTCGCTCCCTCATCGAAGGCTTTCGCCACGATCACATCGACAGGGATTGGAATCTCAACTCGAGCTGCAATCTCACGAGCAATATCAACCAACTCTGGCTCATGCAAAGACGTCCCTATGTTGAACCCAGATGCTGCGATAAACGTGTTCGCAATGCCCCCGCCAACGATAATATGGTCCGCAATTTCAGCCAAGGCGTTCAAAACCTCAAGTTTTGTGGATACTTTGGATCCACCAACGATCGCGAACATCGGCTTCTGGGGTGCGGCGAGGGCTCGATTAAGCGCCTCGAGCTCGCCACCCAGCAGTAGCCCGGCGCACACCGAAGGCGCAAATTTGGCGACGCCATGAGTCGAGGCTTGGGCGCGGTGCGCAGTGCCAAATGCATCGTGCACGAACACCTCACACTGCTCGGCATAGCGCTTAGCGAGAGAGTCATCATTGGCTTTTTCACCTGCGAAGAATCGCACGTTCTCAAGCAAGGCAATTTCGCCGTTAGCCACGTCCGCGCAGTCTTCGACCCGTTCTAGTAATCGAACGGTACATCCTATGAGTTCACCCAATCGCCGGGCGACCGGAGCCAAGGAACTTTCTGCATCAAAAACGCCTTCATCGGGCCTGCCGAGATGCGACATCACGACGACGGATGCATTTGCGGCCAGCGCATGCTCAATGGTAGGCACCGACGCACGTATCCGCGCATCGCTCGTCACCTCACCTTTACTAACAGGTACATTAAGATCCGCTCGGATCAGCACCCGCTTACCTGTAAGGTCTATCTCGCCAATTTGTGGGATGGCAATTGCCATGTGCTATCTCGAATCCTCTTTCGTCACATCCGAACCGCTAAACCGTTCAATTTACCCCAACAAAGCCTTCGCGCGTGTAATCACATTGTCAGCACTTATGCCGAGGGTTTTCATAGCTTCAGCACCCGGCGCAGACAACCCATATCGATCAATACTGACGGTATCCCCATCCAGACCGACAAATTTGGACCAAAAATCACCGTGACCCGCTTCGATCGCAAGGCGCGCCCGTACAGCTGGCGGTAGGACTTCGTCTCGGTAAGCCTGATCTTGTGCCATAAACACTTCGCAACACGGCATGGAAACAACCTGGACTTTAACGCCTGTCTCACTCAGCGCTGCACAAGCAGCCATAGCTAACTCAACTTCCGAACCGGTACCAATAAGAATCAGGTCGGGAATTCCCTCGCAGGACTTCAGGACATAGCCGCCGCGTTCAATATTCGCGAAGGTCGCTGCGTCTCGGGTTTGCGCCTCAGTATTTTGGCGTGTGAATATCAAGGCTGAAGGGGTACTTTGTTCTTGTACCGCGCACCGCCAAGCCACAGCGGTTTCCACTGTATCGCATGGCCGCCATGTATGCAGGTTCGGCGTCGTTCGAAGATTTGTTAATTGCTCGACCGGTTGGTGGGTAGGCCCGTCTTCGCCAACGGCAACCGAATCGTGTGTGTAGACAAAGATGTTCGGAATCCCCATCAACGCCGCCAACCGCACTGCGTTACGGGCATATTCCATAAATACAAGAAAGGTGCCCGTGAAAGGTCGAATCCCGCCGTGTAGCAAGATGCCGTTGCTGATAGCTGTCATGCCGAACTCTCGCACCCCGTAGCTCATGTGCTGCTCGTCTGTAGCACCACTCCATTTGGTAAGATTGGAACTGGTCAGATCAGCGGAGCCCCCAAACAGCTCCGGGAGTCCTTCCGCCACGGCACCGATAACGCGCTGGCTGGATTTTCGAGTCGCCAGTGTCGTCGGTTCTGCCTGTTCAGTAGCCGCCAACTCATTGACAGCTTCATCCCAACCGTCCGGCAATTCTCCGGACATTCGCCGTGTGAATTCACTTGCCAATTGTGGATGTGCTTCGGCATAGGCATCGAACAAAGTTTGCCAATCCGCCTGACGGCGGGCACCTGCCGCTTTCTGATCCCAGTCCGCTCTGACGTGCTCCGGTATCTCAAAGGCATCAGCATTCCAATTGAGCTGCTTTCGGGTCAACGCAATCTCTTCATCCCCAAGCGCTGCGCCATGGGCAGATGCTGTACCTTGTTTGTTGGGCGAACCAAAACCAATCGTCGTCCGACAACAAACCAATGTAGGGCGTCCATCCGAGGACAAGGCGTTGTCCAAGGCTGCTCGGATTTCATCGGCGTCATGACCGTCAACACTCCGGATCACACGCCAGCCGTAGGCTTCAAACCGCGCCGGTACGTCTTCACCAAACCAGGCGTCGGTTTCGCCGTCGATAGAAATGCCGTTGTCATCATAGATACAGATGAGCTTGCCTAAACCTAGCGTTCCCGCCAACGAGGCTACTTCGTGGCTGATGCCTTCCATCAGACAGCCATCGCCCACGACAACCCAGGTGCGATGATCAACGACATTATGCCCATCGCGATTAAACTCATGCGCAAGCTTCGATTCAGCAAGCGCCATACCTACGGCATTGGCTAATCCTTGGCCCAGCGGTCCCGTAGTCGTTTCAACACCAGGACATTCTCCCCACTCGGGGTGTCCTGCAGTTTTGGCGTGCAGCTGGCGGAAGTTCTTCAGCTCATCAAGCGACAACCCGTACCCCGTCAGGTGCAGAAGGCTATACAAAAACATTGAGCCATGGCCATTCGATAGCACGAACCGATCACGGTCCGCCCAGCCAGGATCGTTCGGATTGTGTTTTAGGAGTTCACGCCAGAGAACTTCGCCGACGTCGGCAAGTCCCATGGGCGCACCAGGGTGACCACTTTTTGCTGCCTGGACCGCGTCCATGGCAAGCACGCGAATCGCGTTTGCACGTTCGATGTGTGAGGAGGACATTGGGAGCCTTTATTATCAAGCGGCGCTATTGTCTTCACTCCTATGCACTGGCGCAAACTTTTCCGCAAAAAACTCAACGAAACCCGTAAAATGCTCGGCTTGGCTAGAACGCCGACCTTCGCATGAAACGTCAGACAGTAAAGGAATCAATTCATGGCAGATTACTCAGTTTTCACTTCCGAATCCGTTTCGGAAGGTCATCCCGATAAAGTTGCGGACCAAATCTCGGACGCGGTCCTCGACGCGATGCTCGCCTCGGATCCCGATTCACGGGTTGCGTGCGAAACGTTGATCAAAACTGGGATCGTGGTCGTGGCCGGTGAGATCCGTACCAACGCTGATGTGGATATCGACCGTCTCGTGCGCAACGTCATTGCTGAAATCGGTTACGACGGTCCTGACGTCGGTTTCGACCCAGAAGCATGTACGGTGGTTAACGCTCTTGGCGTGCAATCATCAGACATCGCCATGGGCGTGGATGAATCAAACGAGCACGAGCAGGGTGCCGGGGATCAGGGTCTAATGTTTGGCTATGCGACAGACGAGACTGACGTGTTGATGCCAGCACCGATCACCTACGCACATCGTCTTGTCCAGAAGCAAGCTGAAGCACGCCGATCCTCGCTGGGCTTCTTACGCCCAGATGCAAAAAGCCAACTTTCTTTCCGCTATGACAGCGAAGGCAAGCCCATCGCGATCGACGCGGTCGTTCTGAGCACCCAGCACTCTCCCGATGTCGATCAAGCGACCCTACGCGACGCCGTCATGGATGAGATTATCAAACCAACATTGCCAGCGAATTGGGTTTCCAGTGACACGAAGATGTACATCAACCCGACTGGCCAGTTCATTATCGGTGGACCCGTCGGGGATTGCGGGCTCACCGGACGGAAGATCATCGTTGACACCTATGGCGGTATGGCTCGTCACGGCGGCGGTGCGTTTTCTGGCAAAGATCCATCCAAAGTCGACCGCAGCGCGGCCTACGCTGGGCGCTATGTGGCAAAGAACATTGTTGCTGCAGGTCTCGCGAGCCGCTGCGAGATTCAGGTGAGCTATGCGATCGGTGTCGCAGAACCGACTTCCATCAGCATAAATACGTTCGGTACCGGACGGGTAAGCGATGAGCAAATTGTTCAACTTGTACGTGAGCATTTTGATTTGCGGCCAAAAGGTTTGATCGACATGCTAAACCTCAAACAGCCAATCTATAGAACGACAGCTGCCTACGGGCACTTTGGTCGAACTGAAGAGAGCTTTTCCTGGGAGCGGACCGATCGCGCCGAAGCCCTGGCTGCCGCCGTATAAACCCGCTATCGAAGTAAGACGGTAGCAAGGACGCTTATGTCATGACAAAACTAGGAAGCCCAGAACTCAGCATCGAGTTTTTCCCCCCTCGGGATGAAGAAGGCCGTGATCGTCTGGTGGAAAACGTCGCGGTAAAACTCGCGGCATTGGGTCCGGAGTTCTTCTCTGTCACCTACGGCGCTGGTGGATCGACTCGGGACGGGACCCGTCAAACGGTGCTTGCCTTACAGAGCTCCGGACAAGAAGCCGTGCCGCACTTATCCATGGGCGCTGATGACCAGACTGCCGTACATTCTCTGCTCGATGACTATCGCAGCAACAATATCCGTCGGATCGTCGCACTGCGCGGCGATCAACCGTCTGGAATCGGTTCATACAAATTCAACAATGCCCAAGCCCTCATAGAAGTCATTCGCCAACACAGCGGTGACTACTTCGACTTGATCGTCGCGGCTTACCCGGAAATACACCCAGATGCAAAATCAGCGTCCAGCGATATGGATTTCTTTCAGGCTAAGGTCGCGGCAGGTGCCTCACGAGCAGTCACCCAATACTTCTACAACGTCGACGCCTATGAAGACTTCTTAAATCGATGCATGCAGAAAGGTGTGAGCATCCCGATTGTCCCCGGGATCATGCCTATCACGGATTTTCAGTCCTTAACCCGCTTTTCAGACAAGGCAGGCGCCGAAATCCCGCGCTGGCTACGTCATCGATTGGCGGAGCTTGCGGATGACCCTGAAGGAACGAGGGCGCTAGGGGTTGAATTTGTGACAGGGCTCTGCGAACGTCTCTTGCAACTCGGTGTCCCTGGATTTCATTTTTATAGCTTGAACCGGTGGGGTGCTACGACCCAAATTTGTTCAGCTCTAGGATTCGCGGCTAGGGATTAGAAAGTAGCCAACACTATAAAAGGAGGCGATGAACTAAACCTCATACCCAATCGGTTCTCCACCCAATCGTTCTAATGCCTAATAGTCCCTATACCTAGTCGCCCCTATACCTAGTCGCCCCTATACCTAGTAGACCCTATGCCTAATCATCTATACGTCGACGTCCCCGATGGTGAGCTTAACGTTGGTACCAACCTAGCCCTCAACCGTGATCAGCACCACTACCTAACGCGCGTCTTAAGATTACGTAGCGGTGACACCTGCGACTGTTTCGACGGACAGGGGCTCAAGTTCAAGGCGGTTCTGGACAGTTCGAGTCGAGATGCCAAGTTGACAGTCACGATCGTCGAGCCGCGCGAAGCGCCAGCCAGCCACCGCAATCATCTCGCTATGGCTCTACTCAAGGGCTCCGCCATGGATCGAGCCATCCAACTTGCTTGCGAATCTGGCGCACATGACATCAGCCTTTTTAGCGCTCAACGTAGCAACGCAAAGCTCGATGCAAAACGCTTCGAAAACAAGCGTGAACACTGGCAAAAGATCATTATCGGTGCGTGCGAACAGAGCGGTCGTGCCTATTTGCCGACGTTTGACCCTGACGTGAGCCTCGAAGCGCTTCTTGCAAGCGACACGAACACCTACGTGCTCCACATGGACGGCGGGCCGTTCAATTTCCAAATTGGCGCAGATCGACTAATGCTCGTCGGTCCAGAAGGTGGCTGGTCCGAGGCGGAACTTAGTTTGATGGAATCTGCTCGCGTGCAACGCGTGTCAGTCGGACCGACCACCTTGCGGGCTGAATCAACCCCGGGTGCGGCTTTGGCGATTCTGAACTATCTGGACGGAACTGGCGGTTAGACGATTTTTAGCCCGTTGATGAGGTCAGCAACCTGGCTTTCTACGTAAGCGAGATCTGGAATGGTTGCGGTTTCAGTGCCAAACGAGACGTGCATTGAATCTGCGGTACCTAGGTTGCCACCTTCGGTTTTTATATCCTCTTCAACAAGCTGCACCATTCTAGGCAAAGAATCCGCAACCAAGGCATAAAACTCAACACCACCTGAAGTCCGCGCTCGATTCATCACTATTAAGCAGCGAGGCGTTTGCATGGGATCGGACTCTTCATTGAAACCACCGTAGTGCACAACGGGAAGCGTTAGACCACGCCAACCCATGTACCCTAAACACCAGGCCGGTCCGTCATCAAGCACTTTGATACGCCGCCACGGGAGTATCTCTGCAACACAGACATTGGGTAAGAGCAATTGGTGACCTGATGTGGGGATCACCACACAGGAAAGTTCGTTTGCTTCGTTACCTAGAACCACCGCTGCATCCGTCATCGCTGCCTCATTAAATCCTTGTTACCAACTCATCGATCGTCGCTAGAAGTTCATTTTCCTGAAATGGCTTACCTAAGAATCGATTCACACCCAGTTGGTCCGCGTGTTCTTTGTGCTTATCACCCGTGCGGGAACTGATCATTACGATCGGTAGGTTTTCCAAGCGGTCATCGTGGCGAACCTGACGGGCGACTTCAAAACCATCCATCCTTGGCATTTCTATATCCAGCAACATGATGTCAGGTCGTTGCTCCTGTAAGAGTGCAACGGCCTCAACTCCGTCTTTAGCAACCAACACATCCATACCCTGTCGCTCTAACAAACGCGATGTAACTTTCCGAACCGTCACACTGTCATCGACAACGAGCACGCAGCGAGGTCGTCCTAGCCCAGCGCTAGTGACATCTGCACGTCGTGAACTCAGGTCGCGCTGAGCGCGAATGAGCGCAAGCAGATCGAGAATGACGACAACATTGCCATCTCCAAGAATAGTCGCTCCTGAGATACCGCCGACCCCGGCAAATTGAGGACCCAAACTCTTAACCACAATCTCACGGCTGCCTTGAACTGTATCAACATGCACAGCTACCGCATGGTCTCCAGAGCGCACGAGCACAACCGGCACACTGTTCTGACCGACCTGAGGTCCTCGATACTCGCGGCCCAGGTACTGCCCTAGATAACGAACGCGATACGGGACGCCCGCATATTCAAAGGTATTGTCGTCACCCGCGTGTAAGCGCGCAATTTCATCTGCGTTCAGTAAGACGATACCTTCGATGTTGTTGAGTGGGATCGCATACATATCGTCCGCGACCGACACCATTAGCGCGCGGTTAACGGAGACGGTGAACGGTACTCGCAGAACGAAGCGGCTTCCTTGACCGGTACGAGACGATATCGAAATACTGCCCCCCAGCTGTTTGACTTCGCTGTGCACAACATCCATCCCGACACCACGACCGGATATCTGTGTAACCGACTTTGCGGTAGAAAACCCCGGTGCCAATATAAACTGTAGCGCTTCATCATCGCTCAACATCGCCGACGCGGTCGTTAAGCCGCGTTCGACCGCTTTTTCCCGGACACTTTCAACATCGATACCAGCGCCATCGTCACTAATCTCGATGACAATATCTCCGCCTTCGCGCGAAAGTCGTAGATCAATGCGACCTGTGCTTGGCTTACCGAAGTTGCGACGCATCTCCGCAGTCTCTATGCCGTGATCGACCGCGTTACGCAACATGTGCTCCAGCGGCGGTACCATACGCTCTAGCAAGTTACGGTCTAACTCGCCCTCTGCATTCTGTACGTGGAATTCCACTTCTTTACCGAGCTCACCGGAGACCTGTCGCACGATTCTGCGTAACCGTGGTAGCAAACGGCTGAACGGGACCATCCGAGTCCGCATCAGACCTTCTTGAAGTTCCGTGTTAATTCGCGCCTGCTGCAGAAGAAGCGTTTCTGACTCACGCGCCTTGAATAGCAGCGTGTCCTTCAAGTCGAGCATGTCCGAGGCACTTTCCGTCAATCCGCGCGACAACTGTTGGAGATGCGAATAGCGATCCATCTCAAGTGGATCGAAATTTTCATAGTCAGGGCTATCGCTACGTTCATGGCGGAAGAGAATCTGTGTTTCTGTTTCAATCTCAAGGCGGCGCAACTGTTCGCGCAGCCGTTCAATCGTAATTTCCATTTCATCTAGCGCACCCGTGAAATCGCTCATCCCCTGTTCGATACGAGCGCGGACAATGGAATTTTCCCCGGCTAGATTGACCAGTTCTTCAAGTAACGCCGCACCGACACGAACCATTTCTGTGGGTGGTCGCTCTACTTTTTCTGGCTCTGCACTTTCTGAATCGCGTAGAGAGCGCACGGCAGGTTTCGCGGGTACAACTTCAGCCGTGCCTTCTTCTTCTACCGCTACTTTATCGCTTTCCGTCTCAGGTGCTTGAGCTGCTTCGATGCCATCTTTGGCATCATCTACTTCTGCCTGGAGCGGCAAGGTCAAATCTTCCACCGAAGGTAGCGGTTCGGTTTCAACTTCTTCAGCGCTCGCGATTAGCGCATCCGACTCTTCTTCATCAACGCCTGTATTGAGGAGTGCAGCTTTCACTTCGGTAAGGTGCTCTACAATTGCGTCGTAACGCGCGTGTAACGTACCAAAGAGTTCTGGATCGACCATCCGATCGTCGTTTTGCACTTCGATCACAATGGATTCAAAATCGTGGGCCATATCACCTAAGGTCATCAGGCCGCAAAGGCGCGCGCCGCCTTTGAGTGTATGCAAGCCGCGCAGGAGATTTTCCATGTAGAGACGGTTTTCCATCTCCTGCGACCAGCTCATGATACTGGTTTCAACTTCCTCGTTAATCTCTTCAGCTTCTTCGAAGAAAACCATGACGAGATCTTCATCGATGTCGAGACCCGCTAGGCTAAGTTCCTGACTGGACGCAGTCTCCTCTACCGCCAGTTCTTCATCAGACTCATCTTGAGAAAGCGCAATCTCGTCTACGCGTACTGCCTCTTCGAGCTCATCAAGATCCGCTTCCGTTGGTTGCGCGACAGTTTCTGCAGCATCGATGAACCTAAGAATTCGCGCGACATCAGGGGATCCCGTTCCAGTCGCCATCCCGTTCAGCTGATCTATCAGTAGTTCATAACCCTCAACCAAGCGAGCTGTCGACAATGACCCACTGACCGAGCCTACAGTTAACATATGCAGGAGCGATGCCCCGAGGTCGGCGAGCGCAACATGTTCGGAATCTTTTGCGACCTTGACGAAGTCGCTAAACGTATTTAGTAGAGTCTCGCTATTCTCGATGGGCTGCGCGATTACATTTTCAGCGCCAAAGAGTTGATCTATGGCGGGCGCATCGAGGAAGCTTGGTTCCGTCGTCTCGAGCGCCGCACTCAACAATGCCTCTGCCTGCTCGAGCAATGATGCCGGTACTTGCCAGTTGGATTCTTCGGATAGAGCCACCAAACAGCTTGTGAGGTTATCAAAGGTCGCGGCCAAATAGTCCCGTAGCGCTTCGGTAGCTTCGCGCTCACGCCAAGCTTCGACAACTTGATTGGCCGGATCTATAACCGTGCTAACTTCAGCGCATCCAGCCGTCGCAGCACTACCGGCGAGCGTATGGAAAGCTCTAACAACAACTTCGCTCAGCTGCCAAGGCTCTTGCGCTAACTCTTCAGCGAGTACAACGAGGTACTCCTCAGCTTCCTCAACAAATATCTCCAGCGCGGTGGGTTCTGAAACCTCGACCACTATGTCTTCAATATCTTCCGGCGCATTGCCTGCAGTTATAGCCCCTGCTGCAACTTCTTCGACGACTGCCTCATCAACAATCGGTTCATCAACAATCGGTTCATCAACAATCGGCTCTTCAGCAATCGGCTCTTCAGCAATCGGTTCATCAGCAAAGGTTTCTTCATAACTTGGTTCGTCATTTGCCTGATCACCTGCCACATCAAGCACTAGAGTATCGAGCGATGTGCTTTCGGCGTCTGGTTCAGGCACAAAATCTTCGACGGGGCTTGCTTCGCCAGTGATTGAGGCAAGGTCTACCTCACCGCCAGAAGCCAAAACATCCGCCGCATCAACAATCGTACTAACGCGATCAAGATCACCCATGGCACCGACTTTGAACGATTCGATCAAATCCGGAATGAGCCCACAGGCTTGTTCTATAACGGCTACAAACTGCGGATTAACGTCGACCGTGCTATCAATGACCCGGTTAAGCATGTTCTCCACGCCCCAGGATACTTCTCCAACAGCGACGGCTTGGACGATTCGTCCGCTGCCTTTGAGAGTATGGAACGCCCGGCGTACTTCAGCCAACGCATCGGCATCTGCAGAGTTCGCGGCCCACTTGGGTAGTTCAATGGAGATGGTCTCGAGAACTTCCTCAACCTCCTCGATGAAGATCTCGACAATTTCTGGATCCGGCAGCTCAACATCTGTTGTTTCAGTTGTTTCGGCTGCTTTTGCCACTTCTACCTGGCTGGGCGGCTCTTCGTGACGCGCCTCAACAGGTAGCTCAACGTCCTCGGATTGGGGCTCGCCTATATCATCAAGACCGAAAGCTTGGTCGGATTCATGGACTAATTCTTGTTCAAGTTCTGGTTCTGGTTCTGGTTCTGGTTCTGGTTCTGGTTCTAGTTCTGGTTCAATATCCGTATCTGACTTACTTTCAATCGCGCCTTCGATTTCACCATAAGTTTCTGCACCAAGATCGAATGCGTCATTGTGTTCAAGCTCAAGGCTTATCTCTTCGTCATCCATCAGTACGCTGGATGCATCCAAGGTCTCTTCTGCTGGTGTTTCGTGTTCAAGGACTTCGCTTTCAGCGCTCTGTTCTTGGGTCGTTAACAACGGATCGTCTTCTGCTATCTCCAAAGGAGGTAGCTCTATTTCACTCTCAGCTCGATCGGTATCTGCAACGAACTCTAGATCGTCGAGCGCAATAACCGCTTCAGAGACTTGCGTCTCTGCCACTTCGACGGCATTGGTTTTGGTTAGCTCCGACATCGCTCGTTCAGCAACGACGAGTACATCTTCGGCGCCCGCGGCATTCACTTCGGATAACCGCTCTAAGAAATAGTCGACACCACTAACAGTATCGGCAAATTTGTCTAACTCTTCCCAATCCGGTCGATGTCCCGTCATGAGCTGATTCTCAACGTACGCACCGACCGCTTGCAAAAGGCTTGTTACCCTCGTTAGGGGAACGATCTCAAGCGCACCACAAATTTCAGCAAAAGTTGCGGGTACCGCCTCAAGGTGGCGAACATCCCAGTGAGTACTGACAAAATCCACGACCGCGGTTTTCACAAGGTCCAGACCTTTGCGGGCTTCGACCAACAACTGCAGCTGCGCTTCTTCTGTAATCTGTTCAACTTCAGATCGCTCGGAAGAGACGCTGTGTAAGTTCTCATCGATCTGGACGAGGGCGGCAGCAATGCTGTGCACACCCGCTGGATCAGCATCACCTAGCACAACCAGGTTTTCAATCGCTTCGACTTGATCGCTAACGATTTCTCGAGAACTTTCAAATCCTAATAGTGACAGGGTACTACCAATCTGCTGAAGCGGTGCCGCAAGCTCACGCAACGCTTCAAGATCAATGCTCGGCGCTCGTGCTAGAAGGTCTAGCTTGTCTTTGATGACGGTTAATTCTTCACGTAAAGCAACCGCTGCACTGGCCATGGCTTGACGACCCGATATCGCCAATGTGTTGTTCGTGGTATCACGGCTAACGGCTTGCCTGAGTCCTTCAGCCACATCAGATGAATGTTCTAATTCTCTCGCTGCATCGAGCAGCTGATCCATGAGCTCAACGTTTGCCGGACGCCGCAACGCCTGTTCACCATCAAGGGCAAGACCCTTCAACTCTATATCCACTCGTCTGAGTAGTTTGACGGCTTCAGCCGCCAACGCACCGCGCTGTTGGCCAAGGCTATCGACAAATTCTCCAAACGCCTGCCACTGACGCTCCAGTGCAGAGCCTTGGGTCAGTCGTTGCAAGCCTTCAGCTATCTTTTTAAACGTGACGACGGCTTCTTGGCGGTCTTCACCTTTCAGGATGGTCAACAGGACACTCTGATAAGCCGAACGCATGCGCGCGACTTTTTCACTGCCTTCGAGACGTGCAAACTTATCGACTATTGCCTCGGATGCACCTGCGTTTAAACTTCTACCTGCGGGATCATCTATCGGCTCGGCAGCCAAGAAGACGCGAAGCTCGTTGACGAGAGGTAGGAACGTTCCCTCCTCATCATCCCCGCCGCGTTGCAGCTCATCGAGATAGCCAGGCAACTCTAAGATGCCTTGCATCAGCGCTTGGCTACATTCAGGTTTAGCGGCAACCGCGTTATTTAGGAGCGCTTGTGCAGCTTGCTCCAGGTGATCAGTCAGGAGAGTCACACCCCTGAGCTCAAGCATCAATAACGTGCCATGAACTTGGTGCAAACTTGTCAGACAAGCTCTCAGTCGGGTTTCGTCGCCCCCTTGTTCGGCATAGTCGTCCAGTGCAAGACGCGCATCGTTAAGCGTCTCCAGCAGGTCGGACTTAATCCAATCAAGTGCAAAATGTTCGCGCGCCGATGCCATCTAATATCCTTTCTAGTGTCCTTCTAGTTCTGGCCGAGAATCGCCAGGTTAGCCGTTAGGGAGTTTGAAGCCCTCAACGGAGGATTGCATTTCGTTCGCCATTTGTGCGAGTTGCCCGATGTTGCTCGCGGTTTGATCCGTCGAATCAGCTGTGTTGGACGTAATCTCTTGAATTACGTTCATCGTATTGCTGACGTGTCCCGCAGTCGCTGCCTGTTGTCGGGCCGCATTCGAGATGTTCTGAATCAGCTCTGCCAGTGACGTAGAAACTCCTTCAATTTCTTCAAGCGCTACTCCGGCATCCTGCGCTCGTTTTGCGCCATCAACAACTTCTGCTGTCGTTTGCTCCATCGAAATCACAGCTTCGTTCGTGTCTGTTTGGATCGTCTTAACAAGGGCTGCTATCTGTTTTGTCGCTGCCGAAGATCGCTCCGCGAGACGCTGAACCTCGTCAGCAACAACCGCGAAACCTCGCCCGGCATCACCAGCCATGGACGCCTGTATCGCTGCGTTCAAAGACAAGATGTTAGTTTGGTCAGCAATATCGTTAATCAACGAGACGATGTCCCCAATCTCTTGGGAAGACTCACCCAAACGCTTAATGCGTTTCGCCGTTTCTTGGATCTGGCTGCGAATGCTGTCCATGCCACCAATGGTGTCCTGCACAACATGCGACCCTTTGTTCGCGATCTCCACAGCACGCTCGGCTACTGAGGCAGACTCAGCTGCGTTGGAGGAAACTTGGTCAATCGACACTGCCATATCATTTATCGCAGTAGATGCTTGGCCAATTTCTTTCGCCTGGTTTTCTGCCGCAGAAGCCAATCCACTCGCAGTATCCTGACTGTCGCCCGCAGCTTTCGCGACTTGGACTGACAGATTGTTAATGTTTGAAACAAGTCCGCGCATTTGATCGATCGCAAAGTTAATCGAATCGGCAATCGCACCCGTAAAGTTCTCAGTCACTGAAGCGTGGACGGTCAGATCGCCTTCAGCGAGATCCGCCAACTCATCGAGTAACTGTAAAATTGCTGCTTGATTCCGCTCATTTTGAGCCGCCTGCTCATGCAGCTGCTGGCGTGTGCTGGTAACCATGACCATGCCGATGACTGCCATGACGATGACACCGCCAAGTGCCAGCAACGTCGGTGGACTCTCTAGTACTGATGCACCTTCTTGTACAACGAAATAAGCCATCCCGGCTAAAATTCCCGCCATCAAGGTCATCAATGCAACCAACAGCGGAGATAACTTCCCTGATTTCATATCCTTATCCTACCTACAATACTTGCTTGTCTTACTTCGATTTATCCTGAGCGACGTCGAAAAAACGTTCGTCACGCAGAATCGCCTTCAAGTGCACCTCGTGAAACACGCGGCCACCATGCCGAAACGCACCTTCGGCAAAGGGCTGCAATCCAGCCAACCCTTCACCATCGTGCGCTTCAAAACTTTCTTCTGAGAAATGCTGTATCCCTAACGATTGCTCCACAAGAAGACCAGCAACCACGTCTTCATCTTCTACAATCAACAACCGCCATTGACTGGCGGGCATCGTCGTGGGCATTTCCAAAAATTCATGCAAATCAACGATCGGTACCAACCGACCTCGAATATTCGCGATGCCCCGCACCCAGCTTTTAACCGCGGGGAGTGGTGTGAGCTTAGGCATCTGTAAAAGCTCAACGACGTCTCCGATCTTTGACACCAATCGAGTGCCACCAACCAGAAAACCTAGTCCCTGCCATTGTGCCTGGGACTCTTCCTTGCGCGGCAGCGCAGCTGCGTTCTTGAAGGTCGCAGCCTTAATGTCATAAAGAACGTTTATCGCGTCGCTTGGCATTCCTTGTTCCTCTACCTAATCCCTGTTGTCACCTAAACCAACAATCCATTGACGGTGCTGATTAGGGTTCTATCGTCGACGGGTTTAGTTAGGTACCCACACGCGCCTTGGCGTTCACCCCAAACTCGGTCAGCGTCTTGGCTCTTGCTAGACACTATGACTACGGGTATATGCGATGTGTTATCGCTGCGGGTGATTTGTCGGGTCGCTTGAAAGCCATTTATCCCCGGCATGACAACATCCATTAGGATGACATCGGGTTGTTCTTCGCTGGCCATGCTGACGCCGTCTGAGCCGGTCGCTGCCGTCAGCACCTGATGGCCTTGACGCGATAGCGTGTTCACTATCTTGTGCGTCTCAGTGGGCGAGTCGTCTACAACAAGTATCCTTGCCATTGATTCTTATCCTCGAATCCTTGCTCGGGTCATTCGCCTAAGCCCTTAGTGGACCAACGTGCGAATCGTGCCGAGCAACTCGTCACGACTAAACGGTTTGGTTATATATTGGTCGGATCCAACAATGCGACCCTTGGCCTTATCAAAGAGGCCATCCTTGGACGACAACATGACAACTGGCGTCGCCTTAAACTCACTGTTGTTCTTAATTAACGCACAAGTTTGATACCCGTCTAGGCGCGGCATCATAATGTCGACAAAGATAATCTCAGGGCGTGCGTCAGCGATTTTTGCTAAGGCATCAAACCCGTCGGTTGCTGTAATGACATCAAAGCCTTCTTTTTTAAGAAGATTTTCAGCACTGCGGCGAATCGTCTTCGAATCGTCAATGACCAGAACCTTTACACCGTCATTACCATTCGAATCGGTCATTTGGAGAAGCTCCTCTTCCATCTTAGTCCCTTCTGTCCTTTGTCCTGTCCGTTATCCTTGCCAGTAGCCCGCATTTCGGCGGCGCGGGCTCATCCAGTCTCTCTTAGTCCGCTGAGTCGAACACGCCTCGGTCTTGATCGGCGATAGAGTTTCGCACGCAAACAGCCCGTAGAAATGGAACTCTCGCATACTTTTCCAAACTCGCCAGCCTTTGTAACACGCACTCTTCGGGCCGACCAGAACCAGCCCCTCAGAAGGGGATTTTGTTCTCATTTTTATTGCCTATTTCGTCCAGGAATGGGTAAGTTAGGCCGACTTTCGGTCTCGATGGATAATCCGAGCGCTGACATGGTTTCAGTACGGATCCAGAAATCGGAGTGCTAAAATTCGCCCGCTTCCTCGAAGCCTAATTACAAGTAAGTAGCGTATATGACAAAAATCGCTTTCGTTATGGATCCCGTTGAGTCGCTTAACCTCAAAAAGGACTCAACTCTGGCCATGATTAAGGCCTGCCAATCCCGCGGATTGGAGGTTTTCTACGTTCGACAACAAGACCTCGCTCTTTGGGCAGGGGAGGTTTGTGGCTACTTCAAGCCGATCACGCTGCGCGCCGACTTCGCGGCAACTTTGGACCCAGCTATCGCAGGTGATGATTGGATTACGGTCGGGGCTGAGTTTCGAGCGCCGCTCGCTGAGATGGATGTCATCATGATGCGAAAGGACCCCCCTTTCGATATGGAGTTTATCTATACGGCATATCTCCTAGAGCGAGCCGAAGAACAGGGCGCTGTAGTCGTCAACAAACCCCAGAGTCTGCGCGACTGCAATGAAAAATTCTTTGCCACCGCTTTCCCAGACTGCGGTCCAGCTTTGGTAGTCAGCCGCCGATACGATGTTTTACGCGCTTTCCACGCAGAACATCGCAACGTGGTGTACAAAAAACTTGATGGTATGGGTGGGGCCTCGATATTTAGAATCATGGACGACGACCCAAACTTGTCCGTTGTGCTCGAGACTTTAACTGAAGGCGAAACGAGCCAGATCATGGCGCAAGTCTACTTACCGGAGATCGTCGACGGTGACAAAAGAATCCTCCTGATAGACGGCGAGCCGGTGCCATACGCACTGGCTCGAATACCGTCGGCAGGAGAGACCCGTGGCAATCTCGCCGCCGGTGGTACCGGTGAGGGACGACCGCTAACCGAACGCGATCTTTGGATCGCCAATCAAGTTGGTCCTGAACTTAAGCGCCGTGGACTCACTTTCGTCGGTATCGATGTCATCGGTGATTACCTGACGGAGATAAACGTTACCTGTCCAACATGCATACGCGAACTCGATGCACAGTTTTCCCTCGATATCGCCGGTAAACTCATCGATACAGTTTTGGCTAAACTGACATAACACGGTCGGGACAACCACCACACGTTTGACGCTATTAGAGAATGAGCACCGCTACAGTAACTTCGAAAGATAGATTTAGTTTCGCCGTATTCCTGGCGCTCTCCCTCCATGCACTACTTATTCTCGGTGTGGGTTTCTCGTCGGATCAAAATATGCCAGAAACGATCAGCATCGACGTTACTCTGTCTCTGTCCAACGATCTGATTGAGCCAGAGGAGGCTGACTTCGTAGCCACCACGAATCAACAAGGCAGCGGTACCGAAGCCGAGATTTCTGAGATGACTACCACCAGCGATGCAGACTTCGATAGCAACCAGTTTCAGACGGTGATGTCTCAGCCATTACCTGTACCCGAGGAGACTGCCGCAAGCGACCCTCTGCTCACCACCGATGCCGAAGCGCTGGACCAGGCGGCAAAGGAAGAATTAGATCCGACCGAGGCAATCGATCCGATACCGACCAATCAGTTTGATCGAGAAAAAGTAATCCAAGAGATTGCGAGCTTAGAAGCACGCATAGCGGAAGATCAACAAGCGCTGGCCAAAATGCCGCGAACCAAGCGGATCAATTCCGTTTCCACTCGAAGCGCATCCGAAGCCGCCTATTTAAGTATGTGGCGAGAGAAGTGTGAGCGTATCGGTGCTATAAATTATCCGGCAGGTCAGCTGGAAGGTGAAGTCCTGATCCTAGTCTCCATCCTGTCTGACGGTACGCTCGAAGAAGTTCGAATCCTCAAGTCTTCTGGCCACCGCAAGTTAGATCAAGCAGCCCTCGCTACTGTTCGCCAAGCGGCACCTTTCCAAGCTTTTAATATCGAGATGAGGAAGTCTTACGACCGACTCGAGTTTACGCGCTGGTGGCAATTCTCCAAGCGCCGCTCAAGGTTAGCCTCCTGAATCTACAACACAATTTCCTTCTGGCAATGCCTGGTCTGGTTGGGGACTACTTCGCAACCAGTCTTACCTATGTTTGTGAACACACTGAGGACGGCGCCTTAGGTGTTATCGTCAATCGACCTACGGATTTGTCACTTCTCGAGCTCTTGTCACAACTCGCCCTCCCGACAGATCCCAGACAGGTTGATGTGACAGTTTATGAGGGCGGTCCCGTATCTCGTGAACGCGGTTTCGTGCTCCACAGCGCGGACGCCACATTCGAGTCCACCACACACATTTCAGAAGACGTTTTCATGTCGACCGCGTTAGACGTACTTGAAGCGATCGCATCCAACAAAGGACCGGACCAGTATCTCGTTGCACTTGGTTATGCTGGATGGGGAGCTGGTCAGCTAGAAAGCGAGATAGCTGATAACGTTTGGCTTACAGCACCCGCTGAGGCTTCGATTCTCTTTGAACTGTCGCACGAACAACGTCTAAACGCCGCCGCGAAAACCTTAGGCATCGACTTTAACTTAATAGCCGCGCGCCCAGGACACGCTTGAGCACGGACACCGTAATCGCATTCGATTTCGGTTTAAGGTACACCGGAGTCGCAATCGGTCAAACCCTAACGGGTACCGCAAGGGGTGTCGCAACTCTACGTTGTCGAGATGGGAAGCCGAAGTGGTACGAGCTAAACAAAATCGTGGATGAGTTTCAGCCACAGCGTCTCATCGTCGGTCTACCACTGCACATGGACGGTCAAGAATCGGAGATGTCCGAGCTTGCTCGTGCCTTTGCCGAGCAATTGCGGCAACGGTACAGATTGGAGATTACGCTTCAAGACGAGCGGCTCACTTCAAAAATTGCGGCGCTTAAACTGGCGGACGCCAAAGATATCGGGATCGCACAAACAGACCATGAACTCGCGGCTTGCATGATCTGCAACGACTGGCTCCAGCAACAAGCTAGTTAGGCTTTAGCGAAGACTCCCAAAAGACATCGGATCGTTGTCTTCTTCAATAGACAGGCTATCGACTGCGTCCATTGGATTGGGGGTCGCGTCTGCGCCAAGTTTTATCATCAAACGCAGATCGTTTGGCGAGTCGGCACTGGCTATGGCAGCGTCATAGGTTATTTCACCCTGAGCGTAAAGTTGATACAGCGCTTGGTCGAAGGTCTGCATACCTTGTTCGGTACTTTTTGACATCAACTCTTTGAGCAGATGAACCTCACCTTTACGGATGTGGTCTGACATCAGCGGCGTGTTTATCAGAATCTCAACCGCGGCTCTACGCCCCTGGCCATCCACAGTTGGGATTAGCTGTTGTGCAACCATAGCTTTGAGATTCAATGACAAGTCCATCCACGTTTGGTTATGCCGCTCTGTCGGGAAAAAGTGAATGATCCTATCCAATGCTTGGTTAGCATTGTTCGCGTGCAGCGTACAAAGGCAGAGATGTCCTGTCTCGGCAAACGTCAGCGCGTACTCCATCGTTTCCTTGCTCCGTACCTCACCAATCATGATGACATCAGGCGCTTGTCGGAGGGTATTCTTTAACGCTATTTCAAAATTCTCAGTATCGACTCCAACTTCACGCTGGGTAACGATGCAGCCCTTGTGTTGATGCACAAACTCAATCGGGTCCTCGATACTAATTATATGACCACTAGAATGCTGGTTTCTGTGCCCGATCATCGAAGCTAGCGATGTCGATTTACCCGTTCCTGTAGCGCCAACGAATATGATAAGCCCACGCTTAGTCATTGCTAACTCTTCGATTACAGTTGGGAGACCCAAGTCCGAAACCTGGGGGATGTTGACTTCAATACGACGCAAGACCATGCCAACCAGATTGCGTTGATAAAACGCACTTACTCGAAAGCGGCCTAATCCACGTGTATTAATCGCGAAGTTGCATTCGTGTTCTGCGTCAAAAGCTTCTTGTTGGTCAGGATTCATTACCCCGTAGACCAACTCACGTGATTGCTCTGGTGACAACTCGCTTTTACCTGCGGCATAGAGTTTGCCGTTGACTTTAATGGTCGGCGGCTTGCCTGCCGTTATAAAGAGGTCCGAACCTCCTTTCTCAACCATCAACTTAAGCAGCTTGTCGAATTCCATTGCGCCTTTTCCTCTTAGCTTTTAACCGCCCAGCTAACTCTACTCCCTCGCGTGAGAAAGTTGTTAGAAGTTCTCCGGGGTCTTCGCTTTCTCTCGAGCCGCTTCACGAGTAACGGTCCGTTTCTCAACTAGTTCAATCAAGCATTGATCAAGCGTTTGCATTCCAACTGAAGCACCCGTTTGTATAGCCGAGTACATTTGTGCGACCTTCGCTTCTCTTACCAAGTTCCTGATCGCAGGCGTGCCGATCATGATCTCGTGTGCAGCGACTCGGCCACCATTGACCCGTTTCATGAGTGTTTGCGATATCACCGCCTGCAAAGATTCCGAGAGCATGGACCGAACCATGTCTTTCTCTTCAGCCGGGAAAACGTCTATCACACGGTCAATAGTCTTTGCAGCGGATGTCGTGTGGAGAGTACCGAATACTAAGTGCCCTGTTTCTGCTGCTGTTAGCGCTAACCGAATAGTCTCTAAGTCACGGAGCTCACCAACCAGAATAATGTCAGGGTCTTCCCGCAGAGCCGCTCGCAATGCTTCGTTAAACCCATGGGTATCGCGGTGTACTTCACGTTGGTTCACCAGACACTTCTTAGACTCGTGGACAAATTCGATCGGGTCTTCGATGGTCAAAATGTGGTCATAGCGGTTGTCGTTGATGTAATCAACCATCGCCGCCAACGTTGTACTCTTACCTGAGCCGGTGGGACCGGTTACAAGTACGAGCCCTCGAGGCACCATCGAGATGTCCTTGAAAACCTGGCCTAGGCTCAGATCTTCCATAGTTAGGACTTTTGACGGAATGGTCCGGAAGACAGCACCGGCGCCTCGATTTTGATTAAAGGCATTAACGCGGAATCGAGCCACGCCAGGTACCTCAAAGGAGAAGTCAGCCTCGAGAAATTCTTCAAAGTCTTTGCGCTGTTTGTCATTCATGATCTCATAGATCAAGCCGTGCACCTCTTGATGTTCAAGCGGCGGTAGGTTGATCCTTCGCACATCACCATCCACCCGAATCATTGGGGGCAGGCCTGCGGAAAGATGGAGGTCAGATGCACCTTGCTTTGCGCTGAAGGCAAGGAGTTCAGTAATGTCCATGAGCGGTCCTTGTCAGGGGAACGGCGCTATACTATGCCCAGAACGCAATAGGCACCACGCCTTGTGTACACAATCCCAGGCTAACCCTGTAGAAGATCTCCGATATGAGACCTATGCCTCAAAGGCTGTGAGAACTAAGTGAATTCAATTGCAGGCAACCTTCTTGCGCTAAATAAGCAGATCGGAGCGGCAGCTTCAGCGGCGGGTAGAAATGCCACCGAAATTACCCTTATCGCTGCCAGCAAAACGCAATCTGCGGAGACGGTGAACGAAGCTTTTCAAGCCGGGGTGCGTCATTTTGGGGAGAATTATCTCGATGAAGCCCTCGCTAAGTTAGCGCTGGTAGACACCCCCGGGGCTACCTGGCACTTTATCGGACGCGTACAAAGCAACAAAACCCGCCTCCTCGCCACACACTTCGACTGGGTGCATACGGTCGATCGCCTAAAAATAGCACGTCGCCTTTCCAGTCATCGTGAGGGCGATCCGCTCAACGTGCTCATCCAAGTCAACATCGATGATGACCCAGCTAAAGCGGGAGCCCAGCTTGGTGACACTCAAGTTCTAGTCGACGAAATAACAAGACTGCCGAATCTCAGACTCCGCGGGCTCATGACCATTCTCAGCCAATCTACGGATCCTGCTACTAGTTACCAATCCATGGCACAATTAGCGGCTCGATTGAAAGAGCAGCTTGCGGCTGATGACGCGATGTTTTGGGACACCCTGTCGATGGGGATGTCAGGCGACATGCCGTCGGCCATCGCAGCAGGAGCAACCCACGTTAGAATCGGTACGGCTTTGTTCGGCCCACGTGACGTATAGCAACGCGAGCTCAACCAGTCAGCCGCTTGCTAGCAACAACACAGGAGACGGCAATTCCAATGTCGCAGGATAGAGAACCAATGCAGCCTACTATCGCCTTCATTGGTGGTGGGAATATGGCATTTAGCCTCGTGCAAGGCATGCTCGCCGGAACGACGGCGGCTGCCTCGTTGCGTGTGGCCGATCCCTTCCCTGAAGCGTTGACCAAATACGTCGAAACCGGCGTGCCTACTTTTGCAAAGAATGATGCCGCCATCATCGATGCTGACGTGATCGTTCTCGCTGTTAAGCCCCAGGTCGCGTCCCCCGTTGTGAGCGATCTCCATCTCAAATCCAACCAGCTTCTGGTGTCAATTGCGGCCGGGATATCGCTAACTAGCCTCACCGCCTGGACTAGTTCCTCCCAGCCCATTGTCCGCTGCATGCCTAACACACCGGCTCTCCTTGGCGCAGGGATGAGTGCCTTGTTTGCAAACGCAGCTTGCACCGAACTACACAGATCATTCGCGACAGACATTCTCAATGCCGCCGGGAAAACGTTGTGGGTCGCGAGTGAAACCGAACTAGATGCCGTCACAGCAGTAAGCGGGTCTGGACCTGCCTACTTCTTCCACCTCATGGAAACAATGATAGAAGCAGGCGAAGCACTTGGGCTCAGTCGAGAAACTGCCACAGAGCTCACTTTACAAACGGCCAGTGGGGCAGCGCTCATGGCGAGCCAGACATCGGATGATCCAGGCACCTTAAGGCAAAATGTGACTTCGCCTGGCGGTACAACCGCGGCGGCTCTCGATGTGATGACGGCAGAAGATTTACGTGGCACTGTTCACCGGGCTCTTGACGCCGCTCATTCTCGTTCTATATCACTTGCTCAGGAATTTGGCGCCGAAACATGATCAACACCCTATCCCTGGTTTTAGAAATAGTTTTTGGCTTAGCGACACTGTTATTCATTGCTCGCTTCCTTCTACAAGCCGCTCGTGCTGATTTCTATAACCCTTTGAGCCAAGCCATTGTGAAAGCATCAGATCCGATTTGTGGGCCTCTGCGTTCGTTCTTAAAACCAATAAACAATTTCGATATCGCGTCCATCCTAGTTGCATGGCTAATCGCTTGTCTTTATTTCACGCTCACGCTTTGGTTGCGTGCGCCTGAGTTTTTGAGCCCTGGTTTGATTGCTTGGGCAGGTCTCATCGACACACTCATGACACTACTGCAATTTTACATTTTCTCGATCATCATCATTGCCATCGCAAGCTTCGTCGCCCAAGGCAGCATGCACCCCGCGCTGGGTCTGCTACACCAATTGAACGAACCACTGATGACACCATTGCGCAAGATCTTGCCGTCGTTCGGACCGCTAGATCTAACGCCAATGATCGTTTTGCTCATTCTGTTCGTTGTCCGTGACGTGTTGAGTCGCGCGTACTAGCTGACTAGCAATGAACCTTACCAACGCGTCAGTCGGGCTTGTCGCCCCAGAGATCTATCGCCACGAAGCACCGTTCGTACTCCAGTGCGGCGTAACACTCCCTAGTTATGAATTGGTCTATGAAACCTACGGGACTTTGAATAACGAGGCAACCAACGCAATTCTTATCTGTCATGCTTTGTCAGGACATCATCATGCCGCGGGCGTACACACAGAAGAAGACGTCAAACCCGGTTGGTGGGATAGCTGCATAGGCCCTGGGAAACCGATCGATACTAACCTCTACTTCGTGGTGAGCCTGAACAATATCGGCGGCTGTCATGGAAGCACCGGACCCCGTTCAAAAAACCCAAAGACCGGTCAGGCATATGGGCCCGAATTCCCAACCGTATTAGTCCGAGACTGGGTAGCCACTCAAGCTCACTTGGCAGATCACCTTGGGATCCGTCAGTTTGCTGCGATCGTTGGCGGTTCCCTAGGCGGTATGCAAGCGATGCAGTGGGCAATCGATTTTCCGGATCGTATCCGCACCGCCATTGTTATCGCGAGCGCGGCCAAGCTCTCTGCGCAAAACATCGCCTTCAACGAAATCGCCCGCCAGGCAATCACCAGCGACCCAAACTTTTTCGCCGGTCGCTACGCCGAAAACGAGAGCAATCCCGATCAAGGGCTGATGTTGGCGCGCATGATCGGCCACGTGACATATCTGTCAGACGATGGGATGCGCGAAAAATTTGGTCGAGAGCTCAAGTCAGGCAATCCGCAAAAAGGCGATGACGTTGAGTTTCAGGTGGAAAGTTACCTGCACCACCAAGGTCGATCGTTCTCACAAGTATTCGATGCCAACACTTACGTCCTGATGACTAAGGCTTTGGACTTTTATGATCCGGCTAGCGAGCACAACAACGACCTCGCGACAGTTCTCAAAGACGTGAGCGCGCGTTTCCTCGTCGTCTCTTTCACCAGCGACTGGCGCTTTTCAGTGGAACGCTCACAAGAGATCGTTAACGCCCTGGTTGCCGCTGGGAAGAACGTCGCAACAGCGATAATCGAGTCGGAGCATGGCCACGACTCCTTCCTCTTGCCTATACCGCGCTACTTTGACGTGTTGAATGCTTACTTAGGACATCTATACGAAGAGCTCGACCCAAAGGTGAGCAGCTCTTGATTTCTCTTCGACCAGATCTGGCCCATATCGCGGCGCTGATCAATTCAGGCGCGCGCGTACTGGACTTGGGCTGTGGCGAAGGCGATTTGTTAGCCCACCTGCAAGAAGATAAATCCGTAAATGGATACGGATTGGATGTCGATCCAGAGAATATCCGCATCTGCATGGAAAAGGGTGTCAATGTCATCGAGCAGAATTTGGATGAGGGTCTCTCCAACTTTCAAGATTCTAGTTTCGATATGGTCGTTATGACGGAAACGTTACAGAGTGTTCGAGCACCAGATCATACCCTCAAAGAAATGCTCCGGATTGGAGAAGAGTGCATAGTAACATTCCCTAACTTCGGACACTGGCGATGTCGCGCTCAGCTATTAGGTTTGGGGCAGATGCCCGTATCCCGCGACCTTCCACATACTTGGTTTGATACACCCAACATTCACTTATGTACGTTCAAAGACTTCGAGCAATTGTGCGGTGACTTAGGGTTGCGGATCATTCAACGACGAGTGGTAAGTCCGCACTACAACGAATCAAATTGGATCTCACTGTGGCCCAATTTGCTCGGAACTACCGCATTCTACCGCCTGGGGCGAAGTACATGACCAAACTGTTGCGTGGGGTTCACCTCGTTTGCGGACTAATAGCGCTTGGCATTTTGGCGCCAAGTTATGCCGAACAAAAAGTCACTGCCGGTGACCACGAAATTCACTACATTATTTTTCCGACAACTTTTTTACGCCCGAACATAGCGAGTCAATACGATATCGCGCGTGGCAAGAACCGCTCCCTCGTAAACGTCTCAGTACTTAACAAGGATGGCAATGCAGTAAGAGCCGACGTCACCGGCCGTTCCCGCAACCTGCTGGAACAGGGTCAAACTTTGAACTTCTCAATGGTTGAAGAAGGTTCTGCGGTCTACTATCTCGCTTTGCTCAGCCACGGTGACGAAGAAGTGCACCGAGTTGAGATTGAGGTCGAACTCGCGGATGGCACCCACAAGACCATCTCCATGCAACAAAAATTGTATTGGGAAGAGTAGTGCGCGTCGTCCTCGCGTCGAGGAACTCAGGCAAGCTCGAGGAGCTTCGCCCCATTCTTTCCCCGCTAGGCTTAACTCTCGAAAGCCAGGCCGAACATGACGTCCCTAGCCCCGATGAAACCGGGACTACTTTCGTTGAGAATGCCATTATCAAAGCTCGAACAGTTGCCGAGGCTACCCGCTTACCTGCTGTGGCAGATGACAGCGGCATCGTTGTTCCTTTGCTAGGTGGTGCACCAGGCATCCATTCAGCTCGCTTTGCGGGAGTTGGTGCGAGCGACGACGACAACAACCAAAAAATGATCGAGTCGATCGCGACACTCGAAGACCCAATCACCGCCTACTATTTTTGTGCCATTGTTTTCTTCACCTCGGCGTTGGACCCAACACCCCTGGTCGCAACAGCTGCCTGGCACGGCACACTTCTACACGAGCCAAGAGGTTCTAACGGCTTTGGCTACGACCCATATTTCGTCCCCGACGGTTACACGGTCACCTCAGCGGAGCTCGCGCCTGAGGAGAAAAACCGAATCAGTCACCGTGGACTGGCTTGTGATCGCTTGATCCTTCAACTCCAAGATCAAAAGCAGGATCAATCGAGCGCTAACTCGAGCTAATCCATGCTGACCAACCCAGGCCTATACATCCACCTTCCCTGGTGCATCAAGAAATGCCCCTACTGTGATTTCAACTCGCACCCTTTGAAACCAGAGAGCGACCTCCAGTCATATACCGAAGCGCTTGTTCTCGAGTGGCAGCATCGACGCGATAGCTTCGAAGAGCCGCAGACCTTCGCATCTGTTTTTTTTGGCGGCGGCACACCTAGTCTTTTCGCACCAGCGAATTTTACCCAGATTTTGGGTGAGGTATCCCTACAGGTTGGTGCCGAGGTCACCATGGAAGCTAATCCTGGCACCGCGGAGCATGTTGATTTTGGACTTTATTTACAGGCCGGCATCAACCGCCTCTCCATAGGTGCACAAACGTTCAACAATCTTCATCTGGAAGCACTTGGGCGTATCCACGCCGCTGATGAGTCAAAAAGCGCCTTCGTTTCCGCCCGAAAATCCGGCTTCGACAACATCAACATAGACCTAATGTGGGGTCTACCTGAACAAACGTTGGCTGACGCGTTGCATGACTTGACCATCGCCATCGATCTTGGCCCAGAACATATCTCCTGGTATCAGCTGACCCTAGAGCCTAAAACAGAGTTCGCTGTTCGGCCCCCCATACTGCCAAAGGAACCCATACTTGCAGAAATAGAGACCAAGGGTCTCGAGCTACTCGAAGAGGCTGGATATGCGAGATATGAAGTTTCCGCCTTTAGCCGCGATCGCCCCTGTCAGCACAATGTGAATTATTGGCAATTCGGCGACTACATTGGTCTAGGTGCTGGCGCTCATGGCAAAGAAACCAACCGGTCCTGTCCGGAACGCACACAGAACCCCCACCAACCCCGGGTTTATACAGCGTCCGCCACTAACGGTGAGCGTCGCGCCATCCCAGCGAACGAACTCCCTTTCGAATTTATGTTGAACGCACTGCGCCTCCAAGACGGTGTGCCATTTTCAATCTTTGGGGCTCAAACTGGCTTGGCCTGGGAACGTGTTCGGCCAACTTGGGATAGCCTCGTGGCTCGAGAGTTAGTGCGGGACAACCGCATCGCCACCACCCCCCTGGGGTATCGCTATTTAGACTCTGTGGTTGCGGAGTTTTTGCTCGATTGATAGCAGAGGTCGTGGATTCGATGCCCTAGACTCTGACCTCTCTGCTCAAATTTAGTGGTCGTTTCACGGACACTCGAGTCTTCGCTTTCCCTAACCCGGTCTTCCACCAAAGTGAGGCCTTCTACACCCGCGATAACTTCTCTGATCCACTCTCCATAGGGATCCCAGTCAGTCGCAATTCGCAGTACTCCCGAGGTTGTTAGGCAGCGCGCAACATCAGAAACAAATTCGGTCTGGATCAACCGCCTTTTGGCATGCTTTTTCTTTGGCCACGGATCAGGGAAGAGAATTCTGACCTCGTCAACTGAGTCGTTTGTCAGCTGCGAGAATACTTCTTGTGCGGGTAGATTGGCGACTCGTACATTAGCGAGCTCGTGAGTCACCAGTTTGTTAACAAGAGACCCAACACCAGGCCGATACAGATCGATGCCGAGAAAGCGCCATGTAGGCAAAAGTTTTGCCCATTGAGTGAGCGCATCGCCCATCCCAAAACCAACCTCAATTCCAAAGGAAGCAGGGCTCCCGGGCATCGACTGAATCTCATCCAACGTCACGGCATATCGTTCGAACTCTTGTTCAAGCGCTCGTAACTGACCGGCGGTTGCTCGCCCACGTCGTCGAACGTAACTATATTTTGAAAACGGGCCGCTAGACACTTCGCTTGATCCCTGGTTCAGCCACTCTACCGAGTACTACAAACTAATCGTTTTGGTCCCGGGGCGCAGCTGTGTGCCATGCACTCAGAAATAAACCAACCCAGCCTAGGACGAAAGCAGTTCCACCGATCGGAGCGACTGCACCAAGCCAGCGCTGCCCCGTGGCAACCAGCAAGTAGAGTGATCCTGAAAATAAGAGAATACCGAGCGTGAACGACCAAAGTGCTATTTTTAGCCGAGGTGAGGGCAAGATTGTGGCCCAAAGACCAGTAAGAATAAGTGCTATCGAGTGGACGAATTGATAAAGCACCGCCGTATCCCAGGTTTCTAACTCGTCCGCCGAGAAATAGGCTTCAAGGGCATGGGCGCCGAAAGCACCGAGTATAACGGCGGTCATACCGCCGATCGACCCAATCGAAAACGCGGTTCGAATCAGGCTTCTATCGCCTTACGCATTTTCTTCATCGCGTTTTTCTCTAACTGACGAATTCGTTCAGCGGACACGCCATACTCATCCGCTAGCTCATGCAAAGTCGCTTTGTCGTCCTGCAACCATCGTCGAGCCAAAATGTCACGGCTACGCTCATCAAGATCTCTAAGAGCAAACGCAAGGCGCTCATTTGAGTCTCTAGCTTCATCAGCATCCGCGACCAGATCTGCAGGATCTGCAGTAGGCGCGGTTAGATAATGGGCAGGCGCTGAGACTTCGCCATCATCGGAGTCATACCCATCAAACGCCATGTCGGAGGCCGCTAGGCGACTTTCCATTCGATTAACTTCTTTTGTTGGAACACCAAGATCATCCGCAATAGCTTGCGCTTCTTCTGGAGATAACCACGAGAGTTCTTTCTTCGCGCTACGCAAATTAAAAAACAGTTTTCTCTGCGCCTTGGTGGTCGCTACTTTTACGATCCGCCAGTTGCGCAGTACGTACTCGTGAATCTCTGCTTTGATCCAATGTACTGCAAAAGATATCAAACGGACGCCAACACTCGGATCAAAGCGCTTAACCGCTTTCATCAGCCCGACGTTACCTTCCTGAATGAGATCCGCCTGGGGTAAACCATAGCCGCTGTAAGAACGCGCAAGGTGCGCCACAAAACGTAGGTGACACAGTACTAGCTCTCGGGCTGCGTCTAGATCTTCTTCATGGTAGAAGCGATCTGCTAAGACTTTTTCTTCCTCAGCATTCAAAACCGGCAACCCTGCAATCGTATTCAAATACGCATCAAGGTCGCGCCCCGGCGACAGGCTCGGCATTGCAATTAAATTGGTTGTCATGTGATACCTCCGGTAACACTCATAACTCGATCTTAGCACTCTCTTAGTGAGACTGCTAATCCAAAATAAAGTTCTGTGACGCTCGTTACACTGAGTAAGTCATTGATATCTATGCATTTAGAATATTTCTAAGCCAACCAAACGCTGTCTGACGGCTAGCAGTGCACCGACCACGCCGAGGCTACCACCGACCACCAACAGCAATACTAAGAAATTGGGGTCGAAACCCACCATATTCAAGGCTTGGTCGTAACTACCAAGCAGCGATTGTAGCGGTGGTTCAATCACCACGACCGTGATCGCGATCAACATCGCCGCGATGACGCCACCGCCAAAACCATATATCGCTCCGAAGTATAGAAAAGGACGGCGAATCTGCCCGGCTGTTGCGCCAACCAGCTTTAAGACTCGCAGCTCATCCAGCCGAGCTTCTATCGCAAGCCGTACGGACGAAGCTGTAACTAACACAGCCCCCACTCCAAACAGAATCGCAAGCACCACACTGAGCCGACTGACAACACTCGAAATGTCATTCAACCGTTCCAACCACGTTTTCTCGACAACGACTTCACTGACCCCATCTTGCTTGGCGAGACGATCCGTCAATGCATCAACAACACCACCACTAATGCCTTCAGCAAATTGCGCCTGCAACGAGGCTGGCAATGGGTTTTCATTCAGAAGTTCTAACGCATCCCCTAGACCGCTATAGTCCTTGAACTCAGCAAGTGCATCCGCAGCACTGGTCATTGTCACTTTGTCTACGCTTGGCGCTTGAACAAGGTATCGCTCGACTTCGTCCAACTGACCTTCGCTTGCGCCTAGCTCAAAATACACGCTCAATCCGGGGCGGCCTTGCCATTCGGCTGTCATCTCTTCCATGTTGACCTGAACTAGCCAGAGCCCAGCCGGTAAAGCCAGCGCGATCCCAACCACCAACCACACCATGAAACTGGTGCCTAGCCGCGACCCAACGAAATGATAGGACTCTGCACTTACGCGCAGATGATCTCGAATCCAGGTGAGTGGCGAACGCTTGCCTTCATCCCACGGATGTTTGCCCTGTGCTTTGTCGCTCGCTATGTCGTTTCTCCCGCGGAACTTTCCGTCCCCGACGGCATATCGGTGACTCTGTCACTGACAATCCGACCGTTTTCTAAATTCAGAATGCGCGCACCCATTGTCTCGATCAGAGATACATCGTGACTCGCCACGATCACAGTCGTACCCACTTGATTGAATCTCGCAAACAATTCCATTATGTGGCGAGAAAGATCGGGGTCGAGGTTACCAGTAGGTTCGTCGGCTAAAAGAATCTTAGGTCGTATCACAACCGCCCGTGCTATTCCGACTCGCTGCTGTTCGCCAGTGGAGAGATGTCTAGGATATAAACCCTCTTTGCCATCAAGCTCCACCGTCGTGAGCGCGGGTCGCACGCGCCGGGCCACATCTTTTTCCGACAAACCCGCGACGCGCAACGGCGTTGCTACGTTGTCAAATACAGTCCGCGTTGAAAGCAAATGATGGTCCTGAAAAACCACACCTATGTGTTGTCTGTATCTAGGCAGACGTCGTTCCGGCATCTCGGCAATATTGATATCATTTACGAGAATCTTACCCCGGGTTGGCTGCTGTGCTCTGATCAGCAACTTTAAGAAGGTACTCTTACCGGCACCTGAGTGGCCTGTTAGGAAGGTCATTGATCCTTCTGCAAACGACGTCGAAATATCCGCCACTGCTTCGTGGCCGTTCTCGAACCGTTTAGTCACATGTTGCAGTTCAATCTGGCCCATGCAATCAGTCGTCTCCAGGTTTCAACAACGCGTCAACAAAAACATCCGCTTCGAAATCGCGCAAATCGTCGATGCTCTCGCCGACGCCAATATAGTGGACTGGAACAGTGATGTCTGGCATCGCGGCAATCGCAAAAAGCACACCCGCCTTGGCACTGCCATCGAGCTTAGTAATGACAAGTCCGGTCAGGTCAACAGCCTCGTCAAAAAGCTCGACCTGACTGAGGGCATTCTGACCAACACCACCATCAAGCACTAAAATCACACTGTGGGGTGCGTCACTGTCTAGCCGCTTAACGACACGATGCACTTTCTTTAACTCGTCCATCAGTTGCGTCTTCGCTTGTAAACGACCAGCCGTATCAACCAGGAGCACATCTACATCCCTCGCACGCGCCGATTCGTACGCATCGTATACAACTGATGCGCTGTCCGACCCTTGTCCTTGGGCGATAACCGGCACATCGTTTCGATCTCCCCAAGCTTTGAGCTGCTCGACCGCGGCTGCTCTAAATGTATCCCCGGCCGCCAGCATCACGCTCCTTCCTTCCGCCTGAAAACGCTTGGCAAGTTTGCCGATCGTCGTCGTTTTACCTACACCGTTGACGCCAACAAAAAAGACCACGTGTGGCTGGTGACTGATCTCCAATCGTCTTTGCAGTGGTTCGAGTCTTTGCACGAGTAGGTTTTTCAGAGAGGCATACAAGGCTCTGGTATCGTTGAGTTCTTGTCGCGCTACTTGGCCCGCCAGATCCTTCATGATCGCTTCAGTCGTCTCAATCCCGACATCTGTTAACAGCAGCGCAGTTTCAAGTTCTTCCAAGACGTCATCATTGATCTCACGTTCACCAAGCAGCAGATTGCCGACACCTACTGCAAGCTGGGCTCTAGTTTTAGCGAGCCCTTTGCGCATCCGCCCCCAGAGCCCTGCTTTCTCAGCACCATCTTTATCCGTCACACCGCTCTCTGATGTATCCTCGCTCAATGTTGTCCGATCCTTACTTTCGATCTTTGTTTTCCATCAATAGGTTAAATAATGGGAAAGCGTAAATCCCAAGAGGTGCGCATTATCGGTGGTAAGTGGAGAGGACGGAAGCTCCGCTTTCATTCAACACCCGATTTAAGACCCACTTTAGGTCGAATGCGCGAAACACTGTTCAATTGGTTGCGCCCAGAAATAACCGGCACGCACTGCCTCGACCTTTTTGCTGGTAGCGGGATTCTTGGCTTTGAAGCGCTTTCTCAGGGGGCAAGCAAGGTCACGCTAGTCGATTCACACAGAGCAGCCACTGATCAAATGAGGCTGTGTGCGCAGACCCTTCAGACAACGGCGTCAGTCGAAGTTAGGTGTCAGGATGCCTTGAGTTTTTTGCGTCGGTCGGCGGACACTTATTGGGACATCGTCTTTCTAGATCCGCCATATAAAACACCCGGTTTGCTGATCGACGCGATCACAGTACTGGCCACAAAACCCAAGCCTCCGCGTTGGCTCTACATCGAATCCCGAGATGTTGAAGCGATCCAGCTGAATCTTGCCGGGCTTGGATTTGATACAACCAAGTCCACTCGAGCCGGTGACGCGCAAGCTCTCCTCTGTCAATTCAACTCTGCTCGTGACGCAACACCCTAGTCCCTGTTGCAGGGGGTGGAAACGGCAGCTAAGATCGCGCCTCGCCTCGTGAACTAGACATGCGGCGAGCAGGGGGCATGGATTCTATTTGAATCACGCAAGGGCAGCAGTAAGGGAGGGTCGTAGGTGAAGACAGTCATCTATCCAGGTTCATTTAATCCGATCACCAACGGCCACACAGATTTGGTTGAAAGGGCGTTAAGTCTTTTTGATCATGTGGTTCTAGCCATCGGCACATCCGCGCAGAAAAACCCAAAGGTTGATCTCAAAGATCGCATCGATCTTTGTGAAGAAGTGCTTAGCCAGTATGGCGACCGAGTATCGGTAGATGGATTCAACACCTTACTGGTGGACTACGTTCGTTCCAAGGACACACGTTTTATCCTCAGAGGACTCAGAACAGTGACCGATTTCGATTACGAGTTTCAAATGGCCGAGATGAACCAATCTCTGGATTCGGACATCGAATACGTCTTTTTGCCGACTTCCAAGGAATGTTCGTTCATTTCTTCGACGTTGGTACGTGAAATCTCGAGTCTCGGTGGAGATATCGCCCAGTTTGTCCATCCCGCCGTGGTCCAATCATTACAAGACAAGGCATAGTTAGCCTTAACTTAAGCAAATTCTAGATAGGTGGCTGAAAACTACTGTGACGCTGGCAGGTCGGACAATAAACTGAGCTCCGGTTGCCAATATTCACCCCTTTGAGGCGAGTCGCACAAACCTGACATGGCTCACCCTCCCGACCATAAACATAGAGCGACTGCTTGAAATAGCCCGGTTTGCCATCAGAACCAACGAAATCCCGCAAAGTCGTGCCGCCCTGGCGAATCGCATCGGCCAGCACACCTCGGATCCGCTGGCTCAAATCTTCATAGGCCTGGCGTGTAACCTTACCCGCAGGTACCGTCGGTCGGATCCCTGCTTGAAACAGGGACTCGGCGGCATAAATATTGCCAACGCCGACGACGATTTTGCTGTCCATGATGAAGTTTTTGACCGCAAGTTTGCGGCGGCGCGACAGTTGGAAAAGATACTCACCGGAGAATTCGTTGCCGAGAGGTTCCACACCAAGATGGGCAAGTAATGGGTGCACTTTTGGGTCATTACCTGATTGGTAGAGCACACAGCCGAACCGGCGTGGGTCGTTTAGACGAATTAGCTTGTCTTCCTGGGCACTTTTGCTCTTGCGCGGCCCTGAAACCACCAGCTCAAAATGATCATGCTTAAGCCTGGGCGTATCCACGGCCAATACGCGAAGGCTACCCGACATGCCAAGGTGAACAATCAGCGTTCCGTTGTCATGATCGTCACCTAGATCCAAACCAAATAGTAAGTACTTACCTCGCCGGTAGACCCCATTAATATTGGCTCCATGAAGAGCTTTGGGTGCCTCGATAGGCCACCTCAGTGAGGACTGATAGGTGCGAGTGGTCTTGAGAGTGCGGCCAACTACCCACGGTTCAACGCCACGACGGGTGGTCTCCACCTCAGGCAGTTCGGGCATCTAGAAGGGGCGCCTACTTAATTTTGGCTTCGGTATACAGCACGTGCTTACGAACAACTGGATCGTATTTCTTCATTTCCAGTTTGTCAGGCGTCGTGCGCTTATTCTTGTCAGTGGTGTAGTAGTGACCGGTTCCGGCACTCGATACCATTTTGATTTTTTCTCGCATTGGAATTCCTCGTATTGCCTGGCTTAAGTTGCGTTTCCGTTAGACCTTCTGGCCACGCGCACGCAGATCTTGGAGCACACCATCGATACCTTTTTTGTCGATGATCCGCATCCCCTTAGATGAGACGCGCAGTCTCACATAGCGCTTTTCAGACTCAACCCAAAATCTATGGTAGTGAAGATTAGGAAGAAAACGGCGTCGATTCTTATTTTGCGCATGGCTGACGTTGTTTCCAACCATTGGACCTTTGCCTGTGACTTGGCATACCTGAGACATGTTCCTGGCACCCAGAGAAAAAGAGGCGCGTTTATACCAAAGCAGCATGCCGAGCACAAGACGAACTGCATTTGAATCCGAGTCGTCTATCTCGGCAACAAGCCCCGAGTCGCCAAAGATACCGTTTGCGCATTTGCGACGACGATATGGTCAAGTACTTTCACATCTACATGTTGGAGAGCGGTGACCAGCGTGCGTGTTATGGCCAAATCCGCTTGGCTCGGCTCAGCAATGCCTGAAGGGTGATTGTGGGTCAATATGACAGCAGCCGCGTTCAGATCGATACATCTCTTAATCAACTCTCTGGGGTAGATATGCGCGCGATTAATAGAACCTTTAAACAATGCTTCAAACTCTATCAGCCGGTGTCGAGTATCAAGGTACAAGCACCCGAACACTTCCTGGTGTGAGACTGCGAGTTTGCGCTGCAGAAATCGACTTACCGCAGCAAGATCGTTCATTTGTTCACACGTTTCGTTAGACGCAGCGCCGACTACTCCATCCACAGAGTCCAAACTTAGCGGCTCGGACTGAAATTTTTCTTCACTGTAGCGCAGAGTTAGCTCATGCAGCGCTTTTAACTGAGCTACCTTGGCCTCGCCAAGACCATGAGTCGCAAGCAATTCTGTTGTCGATGCCTGCAGTAGACCGTCGAGATCGCCGAACTCTGAGAGCAACCTAGTACACAACATCACCGCACTCTCACCTACTGACCCAGATCCCATGCAAATCGCCAGTAGCTCGGCCAACGTCAGCGCCTCGGCGCGACCGTTGAGAATTCTAGTTCGCGGTTGCTCTGATTTTCGCCACAAGCGAACTGGTAGCGAAGATGTGTCCTTATTCATTTAGATCTATCCCGAGTCGAGGTACCCTTACGCCTTTTCACACGCACCTAAACGCAGCACGATCGCGTAACCAAGTACGAATACGCGCTACGTGATTAGACGAATATGACGAAATCAAACGCTCTAGCCGATAAACAAATTATCCTTGGCGTCTCCGCCGGGATCGCGGCCTATAAGGCACCATTGCTCGTGCGAGCTTTGACCGCCCTTGGGGCAGACGTCCAAGTTGTTTTGTCAGCGAACGCTCACCACTTCGTCACCCCAACCTCACTGCAAGCAGTTTCAGGTCACCCAGTCCGACAAAATCTGTGGGACGAAAGTGCTGAGGCTGCGATGGGTCACATTGAACTCGCTCGCTGGGCTGATATCGTCATTGTGGCGCCAGTGACTGCCAACACTCTGGCACATCTAGCTCACGGCTTTGCCCATGACCTGCTAACCACTCTTTGCCTGGCGACCGAAGCGCCGATCTTTCTGGCCCCAGCCATGAATCAGCAGATGTACCAACACCCTGCAACATCAGCCAACCTCGAAACAGTCCGATCATATGGTTATCAGCTCATCGGTCCAGAATCAGGTGAACAGGCATGTGGAGAGTTCGGTCCTGGCCGCATGACAGAACCAAATGATATTGCTGGCGCTCTCGCCTTCTCTGTCGCGAACATCGATCAATCCACCTCCCAGACGAAGATCCGACCCGACTTGCGAGATGATCGACTTAGCGGACTGACAGTCACCATTACTGCCGGTCCCACCGTCGAGGCAATCGATCCGGTGCGCTATATCAGCAACCACAGCTCTGGGTTACAAGGCATCTGTCTTGCAGAATCGGCCTTACGCGCTGGTGCGTCAGTGAATTTGATCGCAGGACCAAGGGTCGCTCAAACACACCCTGATATAAACAGAATCGACGTGATCAGTGCGGAAGACATGTTTAACGCCGCCATGGCATCGATTCAGGAAACCGATCTATTTATTGGCGTTGCCGCCGTAGCAGATTATCGCCCAGCAGTGAGCGCAACAGAGAAGATGAAACGTTCCGGGGAACCGGGTGCAGGGGTTTCCCTAGAATTGGTTGAGAATAAAGACATCATTGCCCACGTTGCAGAACATCCAGATCGCCCCTTGGTCGTCGGCTTCGCAGCTGAGACTAACGACACGCTAGCGCACGCTCGAGCCAAACGGATACGAAAAAAATTGGACGCCATCGTGTTGAATGATGTTTCCGATCCAACAATCGGTTTTAACAGCACACACAATGCGGCGACCCTGATCTATGATCACGGCGAGGTCACGTTACCAAAGCAATCCAAACAACAACTTGCCGACAATCTCATCACAAACTTAGCCGAGATTTTCGGTAAAAAGTTAGCAGATACTAAGCGGCAGAGTGTGACAAACTAAGCGATTCGGGAGCGGGAAGAATCCGTGGCAACAAAACGAGCCAAGAAAAACAAGCAGTCCAAAACGAAATCGAGCTCCGGCGACGACTCAATCGGCCTAGCAATATTAGCCAGCGCATTCGCCGCGGCCGGGCTTGTCGCCGCTTTCGCGCTGGTTTGGTACCTCGTTATCCTCGCGCCTAACCAAGGTGACGAGGTCTTGAAGCGCGAAGAGGTACTCAACCAGTACACACAGCTTTTTAACGGCCGTATCGCTGAGCTTCGCACTCAAGTTGGCACAATGGCCCAAGCGTCCCAGACTCTAGATGCCATGACTGACCCAGACGGCCAAGCTCGCATCCTTCATGGCGAACTGCTCGCAAGCCAACATCCCTTTATTCTTCGAGTCGACTTAATTGAGCGCGGCGGTGCCGAAGTTGACTTAAATAACGAAGTGCCGATTTCATTTGCCGCGCTAGATCTCATACGACGCGCCGAGACTCGCGAGTTCGTCGGGCCAGAAGTTAGTCTCAACCAGCGTAATCTGATTTACGCTGCCCAGCCTATTACCCCGGATGGGATGATTGCTGGGGTGTTACTTGTGGTCTTCGACAGCCAGTTTTTTCTAAATCCGCTGTCGCACTTTGAAGCCACGCAAGGCACTTTCAAGATTGAGCAAACTTTCGCAGGCAATCCGAGCACCGAAGTTATGCAATGGGGGCGCGGTGGTTCAGAAGCCTTAAAGATAGAAGCCCAACTTTTCGCGCCTCATTGGGCGTTAATCTTCGAAGCCCACCCCGACCTGCTGCCTGACAAAGTGAGTCTAGGCACTCTCCTTATACCGCTACTCGTCGCAATCGGACTGGTAGTCGCCGTTATATTCACATGCTTTGTGATGTACGGCGGTCGTATTCGCCGCGATGCAGACCTCCTGGCTGACATTGCTGTACGCGTGGCTCGTGGTCGTACAGTTCGCATTGCTGGGTTCAACCTCGGTGTCCTCGAGCAAGTTGCAACTACGCTTGAGCCTTACGCCAAGACGGCGCAAAGAGATGAGGAGCCGGTTGATGAGGTAGCGGACGAGTCCGAAGAAGAAAAGAAACCAAGCCCTAAGGCCAGCGAGATCGCCGATGACGAATTCTTAGAAGTCACCAACGTTGGGAACCGAGATAACTTCGGTATCGAAGTCTCAGAAGAATCTGGCCCCATGGCCATGGGGCTCGACCTCGACCCGGAGATATTTCGCGCCTATGACATTCGCGGCATTACGACGAAAAACCTAACCGAAGACATCGTTTACTGGATCGGTCGGGCATTTGCTGCTGAGGCGCTAGCCGCCGGTCAACCACGGGCAGCCGTTGGTTGGGATGGACGACATTCTAGCGAACCGCTCAGAGAGAGCTTAACCCGAGGATTGTCCGAAGAAGGGATGGAAGTCATCACCGTCGGGCAGGTGCCAACACCTCTACTCTATTACGCAACACATGCCCTAGAGACAGGCACCGGCATCATGATTACCGGTAGTCATAACCCGCCTGAGTACAACGGCTTAAAAATGATGATCGGTGGGGTGACGTTGGCCGAAGAGCGAATTCAAAATATCTATCAGAGGCTGATAAACAATCAACTGAACGAAGATGCAACGCCTGGTGAGATTGAAGCCGTGGATCTCGACGACAGCTATATCGATAAGATTGTCGACGACATCGCGGTGGCTCAACCCCCCAAGGTCGTGGTCGATTGCGGCAATGGCGTTGCTGGCAAGCTTGCACCCCGTTTGTTAGAAGAGCTCGGATGTGAGGTTGTTCCCCTTTATTGTGATATCGACGGTGATTTCCCAAACCACCACCCAGACCCGGCCGAACCCGAAAATCTGGCCGATCTGATTACCGTCGTACAGGCCGAGAAGGCCGACATAGGTTTGGCATTCGACGGTGATGGAGACCGGGTCGGTGTTGTCACCAGTAGTGGTGAAATTATTTGGCCTGACAAACTCATTATGCTGTTTGCCCAGGATATCGTGAGTCGCAATCCGGGCGCCGACATCATCTACGATGTTAAGTGCAGTCGTCACCTCAACACCATCATCAGCGAGTTGGGCGGTCGTCCGATCATGTGGAAGACCGGACATTCCCATATCAAAGCTAAGATCAAAGAAACTGGCGCCCTTCTCGGCGGCGAGTTTAGCGGACACATCTGCTTCGCTGAGCGCTGGTATGGCTTCGATGACGCCCTCTACAGCGCTGCTCGTTTATTGGAGATCGTGGGGTCTGGCGGGGAAACGGTGGACGGTCTCTTTGCTCAGTTTCCAGTGACCTTCACAACCCCAGAACTGAAAGTTACGACCACGGACTCCGAAAAGTTCGAAATTATGGGTCGCCTCGAAGTTGAGGCAGACTGGGCGGGCGGCGCGTTGACCACCATTGACGGCATCCGTGTTGATTTCGACGATGGCTGGGGGTTGATACGACCCAGTAATACAAGCCCGGTATTGAGTCTACGGTTTGAAGCCGATGGTCCTGCGGCCCTCGAGCGCATCCAGGAACTCTTCGCGGGACAGCTCGCGGCGATTGATCCAAACCTCAGCTTTCGCTAACGGTGGCGATAGATATGAACGACTTGGAATCATCCACAACCGCGCGCGTTTTAACTGAAGCACTGCCTTATCTACAGCAGTTTCACGGCAAGACTGTCGTCGTCAAATATGGCGGCAACGCCATGACTGAGGAAACACTCAAGCATTCATTCGCTCGGGACGTCGTTCTGTTAAAACTCGTCGGCATCAACCCAATTATCGTCCACGGTGGTGGCCCGCAAATCGGTGAGCTGCTCGAAAAACTAAACATCGAATCACGGTTTGTGGGCGGCATGCGCGTGACTGACGCGGCGACCATGGATGTTGTGCAGATGGTTCTCGGCGGTCTGGTTAACAAAGAAATCGTGTCTCTCATCAACCGTAATGCAGGTCGCGCGGTCGGCATCACAGGCAAGGACGGACAATTAATCCGCGCTCGGAAACTCAAGATGAAACCAGAGCTCAACGCTTCTGAAATCATCGATATCGGCCACGTTGGCCAGATCACAAAAATCGACGCACAAATTCTAAACGCCCTCATCGACTCGGCATTTATTCCCGTGATCGCACCCATCGGCGTCGGTGACGACGGCGAGTCATATAACATCAACGCTGACATTGTAGCCGGTAAAATCGCCGAAGAGCTGCGCGCGGAAAAGCTGGTACTGCTCACCAATACACCAGGTATCCTCGACGACAAGGGTGAAACCATCAGTACGATCACGCCAGCGCACGTTGCCACCCTCATCTCCGCCGGGACAATCAACGAGGGGATGTTACCGAAAGTACAATGCGCCTTAGATGCCGTTGGTGGCGGTGTAAAGAGTGTACAAATTGTGGACGGCCGAGCACCTCACGCATTGTTATTGGAACTCTTTACCGCGGTCGGTGTGGGCACCCAGATTCTTCCCAACCCTGATGGCACAAAAAATCCAGACCAAACAGAACGCACACGTTAGATGACCAAGGTCAATCGACGCCAACAAATTCTGGAAGCACTGGCTCTGATGCTGCAAAACAATCCTGGTGACCGGATTACGACAGCCAGTTTAGCCAAGGCCGTTGGCGTCTCAGAAGCAGCCCTCTATCGTCACTTTCCGAGCAAAGCCAAAATGCTGGAAGGGCTCATCGCGTTTGCTGAAGACACCCTGTTCTCCCGCATCAACATGATCTTGAGTGAACAACCTGAAGCGTACGACCGTTGTCGCAACATTATCTTTCTGATTTTGAGTTTCGTTGAGCGCAACCCCGGCTTCGCGAGACTGTTTGTCGGCGATGCTCTCGCAGGGGAAACAGAGCGACTCAGAGCGCGGATGCATCAACTCATGAATCGTGTTGAGACCCAGTTAAGGTTAGTGCTCCGTGAGCACAACGCACGCCAACCATCATTGCCTTCGATCCAGATCAACGCCGGAGCTAACCTATTGCTTGCCTATACCGAGGGTAGAATTCTGCAGTTTGTGCGATCGAACTTTGACGATCCTCCCACGAAAGAATGGGAAAACCAGTGGGCAACCATCTCCAAGGCACTGTTTGACAGTTAGCGCTTATCGCTCGCGCTACCGACCAGCGATTTCCCGGTCAGGCAAACCTCGCTCGCAATCGGCGAGCTCAAAAACTTTCCGTTCGAAGTTATAGTCTTCGCGCACTGTCAGTTTCTCGGCATACCGCATTTCAACCTGCTCTTCGAAATTTTGCTCTTGGGTCCGCGCAGATTCGATGTTATCGAGTAACGCGTTAGAAATCGCCTTACCGGAAAGATCCAATTGGGCTGCTTGCGTCTCCAGCTCCTCTCGCTGATTGCGCAGATGTACTAGATTGGCCTTAGTGTTCGTAATCTGGTTATCGATGGAGGTAAGCGCTTGTTCTTCGGCGTAGTCGATATCGGTCTGTGATTGAAATAGGTTCTGCACTCGATCGATCGCTTGCCGACACTCTTTTAAGGCCGCTTCCACGCGCAACTTTTCCCGGTACTGGGTTTCAGTAAGTTGTGGCTCTATTTTTTGTAAGACTCGTGCAGATTCATCGACCACTTCATAGCCGTACTTAACTCGATCGTTAGGTATCGTATGCGAGAGAACAAGTTTGCCGTTCTCGTCGACATATCTGAAGAACCGAGCTGCATGACTACTCGTTGCAGTAATCAACAAACTTAGAGTTAGGAGCGCTATTGCGCTCCGCTTGATCCCATTCCCACTCTGTCGCTTCTTTAGTTTTTGCATCGTCTTCACTTAACGTTGGTTGTATCCACCTACAGTCTGCAATACTCCGCTTGATAGCTGCGCATGCGCCCAAGCAGTCCTGTTTGGGCAGTATCTTGCCCAAGATACTCTATTAAATCCTGCATATTTGCGATGCTTATCACACTCGCCTTAAGCTCTTCGGCCAATGCACCGACCGCGGTCACGCCGTCAAGGTTGATCTCTTGTCGATCCATCGCAATCACAGCGCCGACAATTTTAGCGTCAGTTTCCTCAATCAATGCCACCGCTTCGCGTATTGCTTTGCCAGATGTTAAGACATCATCGATCAGTAAAACTCTACCGACCACATCCGCCCCAACTAACCAACCACCTTCGCCGTGGTCTTTAGCTTCTTTGCGATTATACGCGACGCCAACCTCGACTCCCTTTTCTGCAAGCGCAACACTCGTCGCCACAGCGATGGGTATCCCTTTGTATGCTGGTCCAAAAAGCACATCGAACTCCAAACCCGAAGTAATAATCGCTTCTGCGTATGCCTGGCCTAACTTGGCGAAAGCTGCTCCGGCGGCGACCTTACCAAGGTTAAAGAAATAAGGTGATTGGCGCCCAGACTTGAGCGTGAACTCACCGAACTGCAGTACATCCTGGTCGAGCATGAACTCAATAAACGCTGCTTGGTTCGCCATTGTCACGCCGACTCCAAACCAAGCGCCGCACGCTGCAGTACAACCAACTCACTCGTGCCCTTCTCCGCCAAGCTGATTAACTTGCCTAACTCAGTGCCATCAAAAGGCGCCATCTCAGCTGTACCCTGAATTTCGATAAAACCACCAGAGCCCATCATCACAACATTCATGTCTGTCTCAGCGTTGGAGTCTTCCGCATAGTCTAAATCTAACACCGGCTCTCCTTTGTAAATTCCTACGCTTATAGATGCCACAAGCTCCTTGAACGCACCCTGAACGGGAAGAGTGCCAATCGCGTCTGCCAAGGCGACCGCGCCACCTGTGATCGACGCTGTACGAGTGCCGCCATCTGCTTGTATGACATCGCAATCTATCCGTATGGTGCGCTCGCCAAGCGCCTTCATATCAACCATGGCGCGCAAGCTGCGTCCAATTAAACGTTGTATCTCAACTGTGCGCCCACTTTGCTTGCCTCGCGCGGCCTCTCGGTCATTTCGCGTATTGGTGGCCCCGGGTAACATTCCGTATTCAGCCGTCACCCAGCCCCGCCCTTGCCCGCGCATAAACCCAGGCACCGATTCTTCCACCGCAGCTGTACACAGTACTTTCGTATCACCAAATTCCACCAGCACAGAACCTGCTGCGTGCTTGGTAAAACTACGGGTAAATTTGACCGCGCGCAGTTCATCACTAGAGCGTCCACTTGGCCGCATAAGAAGTTCCTTGTTGAGATTTGCGCACATTATAAAAGGACGCGGTAGAATCGCACCCGTTCTGACTAATACGAGTATTAATAAATCTTGCCAGCCTTACATTCTGAGCCACTGGTTCCGCATAAAGACCAAAGGCTGTGAACATGATGTACAGCATGACTGCCTTTGCCCGCGTTTCGAAGGTTGAATCAGACCGAACGCTGGTATGGGAGCTTAGATCGGTCAATCACCGCTACTTAGAGCATCAGTTTCGTCTGCCTGAAACTGCTCGCGGTGTCGAAGGCAAGCTTCGCGATAGTATTCGCAAGCACCTTACCCGCGGCAAAGTGGACTGCACGCTACGCATCGAACAAGCCTCGGGCGATGCAGAAATCCGCCTGAACCATGCCCGCCTCACAGAGCTGGTTGCTGCGATGGACCAAGTAGATGCCAACACAACCAATCTCGCTAAAACGACTGCCTTGGATATCTTGCGTTGGCCGGGCATCCTTGAAGAAAGGGAAACCGATGAGAATGCGCTCCAAAAAAGCATCGTTGAACCTTTCGATGACGGCCTAGCAGAGCTCATCAACGCTCGGGGACGTGAAGGCGAAAAGCTGAAAACGACCGTCACTAACCGCCTAGATAAAATCGAAAACCTCGTCGCCGAGCTTGAACCTTTCTGCCAAGACTTGGCGAACGCACAAAAGGAACGACTCATCCAACGCTTATCGGAACTATCCGTTGAGCTCGACAGCGGTCGCTTGGAACAGGAGGCTGCACTTCTCGCCCAGCGGGTAGACGTCGCCGAAGAGCTCGATCGACTCAATATCCATGTACAAGAAGCGCGCAATAACCTAGATTCTCCAGGCCCCCACGGCCGACGCCTGGACTTTTTAACCCAGGAACTTAACCGCGAAGCGAACACGCTCGGGGCCAAGTCGATTCTCGCAGAAACGTCACAGCGCGCGGTTGATTTAAAAGTAATCATTGAGCAAATCAGAGAACAGGTGCAAAACATCGAATGAGTGAAGGGCTGCTAATTTTGGTCTCTGCTCCATCTGGCGCGGGAAAAACCAGCCTCGTCGCGGCGGCACTAAAAGCCGACTCACAGTTGGTCGTCAGCGTGTCACATACAACTCGCCCTCAGCGTCCGGGTGAGGAAGACGCTATCAACTACCACTTCGTCAGCCACAACGAATTCGACAAAATGGTCGGGAAGGGCGCCTTTTTAGAGCACGCATTGGTTTTCGGTAACCAATATGGGACCTCAGCCGCCGCAGTCAGCGCGCTACGTCAACAGGGTCGGGACGTCGTCCTCGAAATCGATTGGCAGGGTGCAGAACAGATTATGGGTAAATATCCCGATGCACTTTCAATTTTCATCTTGCCACCCGATGAAGCAACGCTAAGAGAAAGACTCACCAGCCGCGGACAAGACAGCACTGACGTCATTGAACATCGCCTCTCAGAAGCGAGGTTAGAAATTAGTCAGGCGCCAAAATACGAGTTTGTCATCATCAACGACGACTTCGAACAAGCCACAGACGACCTTGTGGCGGTTATCCGCGCCGCTCGACTGACAGCGGCACGCCAAATTGAGGGCAACCCGGCGGTGCAAGCGATCTTGTCAGGTTCGTAGCAGATCTGTACACTCCGCCGCTCTTCGCACACCAGCCGTCCTATACGGAGGAATCATGGCTAGAATCACAGTAGAAGACTGCCTTGAAAACGTCGACAACCGCTTCGAACTTGTCATGTTGGCAACCCGTCGTGCGCGGGGACTACGAGCGTACGGCAACGACCCATTGGTGCCTGAAGAAAACGACAAGCCAACGGTTATCGCACTGCGCGAAATTGCTGAAGGTCTGATCTCCCATGAAATGCTTGACAGCCAGGAAGTCTCTACCGACGATGAAGAAATCGAGGTGAGCTTTAGCCTAAACGCCGGATTTGGCGATGATAGGCTAGAAGAAGGAGACCGATCACGAGACCGCAGACTAGGGGACGGCAGGTTAGGAGATGACGAGCCAAGGTAGGCCCGAACCAACCACACAATCTTATTTCGTAGGGCAGCTCGCAAAGACTGCCAAACGTCGCAAGGTAGCAGCCCCTGCGACGATCGAAACCCTCTCAAGTAGCCTAGATTATCTAACCCCGGATCAGATCAGCGAGGTCGTTGAGGCCCATGAGTACGCTGAAGCTGCTCATGAAGGTCAGTGGCGCCGAACCGGCCACGCATACATTACCCATCCCACTGCTGTCGCTGCCATTCTCAGTGAGATGCGCATGGACCATCAAACCATCATGGCCGCGCTCCTCCACGACGTCATTGAAGACTCCGATACGAGTAAAACCCAACTCGGCAAACAGTTCGGTGAGCAGGTCGCCGATCTTGTCGACGGTGTGTCGAAACTGTCCAAGATATTCTCGACCCGGGATGAGGCCCAAGCGGAGAACTTCCAAAAAATGGCCCTCGCCATGGCCAAAGACATCCGCGTCATTATGGTAAAAATGGCGGACCGTCTACACAACATGCGCACGATCGGGGTCATGTCAGACCAGCAGCGTCGTCGCATCGCCCGTGAAACTCTCGACTTTTACGCACCTATCGCCAATCGACTCGGCGTCCACACCATGAAGACTGAGTTCGAAGAACTCGGTTTCAAGGCACTCTATCCTCTTCGAGCAGACCGCATCGCACGTGCAGTCCAAGCCGCGCGAGGTAACCGCAAAGCGCTGATGGAAGAAATCGCTCATACGATCACGGCGGCGCTCAACCGAGATGGCATCAAAGCCTCCGTCATCTCCCGGGAGAAACATCCTTACTCCATCTACCGCAAGATGAAGACCCAACAGAAGCCCTTCGCCGAGATCATGGACGTCTTTGGGTTTCGCATTGTCGTCGATCAAGTCGATGACTGTTACCGCACCCTTGGTGTCATCCACAACCTCTACAAACCCCTGGCCGGTCGTTTCAAGGACTACATCGCGATTCCCAAGGTCAACGGGTATCAATCGCTGCACACCTCTGTGTTCGGTCTGCACGGAGTTCCGATCGAAGCGCAAATAAGAACCAAACAAATGGATGCGGTCGCAGAAACTGGCATCGCAGGCCATTGGCTGTACAAAGCCAGCGATGGTTCTGATTTCGAACCGAGTCAGCAACGCGCTCGCCGGTGGGCGCAAGACCTATTAGAGCTGCAACGTCAGGCGGGTAATCCGTTGGAATTCATCGAGTCTCTTAAGCTCGATCTGTTCCCAGACGAAGTCTATGTATTTACCCCAGAAGGCGACATCCTAGAGTTGCCACGCGGCGCATGCCCAATCGATTTTGCCTATGCGGTGCACACAGATATCGGCAACCGCTGTGTCGCATGTCGGGTCGACCGCGCGTTGGCGCCCTTGTCGTTGCAGTTACAAAGCGGCCAGAGCGTAGAAATTGTGACATCGGAGGATGCCCGTCCGAATCCGGATTGGCTTACGTTCGCCGTGACCTCCAGAGCTCGATCAGCCATTCGCCTCGCTTTGAAGCAACAAAAAGGTAACGAAGCGATCGCCCTTGGTCGGAAACTCCTCAATCGCTCTCTTGGTAACGCAAACAAAAGTATCAACGATTTCGACTTCAGGCGATTGCGCAAGGTATTCGGCGAACTTGGCGTACGCCGTCTCGACGAACTCTTGGAATCGATCGGCAATGGCAACATGATGGCCTACGTAGCCGCGCAAAAACTTCTTTCGTTCGATAATCCTGATTACGAATCAGTGGCCGTGGAAGGTGGCGGACCAATCGCCATCCGAGGCGGCGAAGGCCTTGTAATCAATTATGGTCGCTGTTGCGGTCCCGTACCTGGCGATCAGATCGTTGGTCACATGACACCGGGCAAGGGTTTTGTGGTGCACATTGAAACCTGTCCCAATATCAACGAAATCCGCCGACGCGCTGCACGAGAAATTATCCCAGCCCGTTGGACGCTATCGACCGAAGGCGAATTCTTTACCTCTCTCAAGGTCGATGTCAGCCGACGCAAAGGTATCCTCGCCGAGATAGCCTCTGAGGTGACAGCTGTAGACGCCGGGGTAGATCACATTCAGGTGGAAGAACGTAATGCAGAGGCAAGTACGATGATGCTCGGCCTCACCGTCAAAAACCGGTCCCACCTCGCACGCGTGATGCGGCGACTTCGAAACGTTCAAGCCGTAATCAACCTTGCCCGCACTGGAAACTAATAGCGGTATGACAAAAGAAATCATCGCAACAGACCAAGCGCCGGAAGCAATCGGTACTTATTCCCAAGCTGCTAAAAGTGGTCAGCTTGTTTTCATCTCAGGCCAAATCCCACTTAACCCAGCTACGATGGAAATGGTATCCGGCGACTTCACTGAACAGGCTCACCAGGTTTTCAAAAACCTAACGGCGGTAGCAAATGCGGCTAATTCAAGCCTCACCTCTGCTCTGAAGTTCACCGTCTATTTAACCGATCTCGACAACTTCCAACTCTTGAACGAAGTCATGGCGACGTACGTCAGCGAACCCTACCCAGCTCGTGCAGCGGTAGAGGTCTCAGCTCTACCAAAGGGGGCGCTGATCGAGATCGACGCCATTCTCACGGCACATTGATCGGTGAAAATGGCTGGTGATTGACCCAAATCAAGCCGTAAGTTCGCTTAAGGGGGTCGGTCCCAAGCTTGAGGAAACCCTGAACCGCCTGGGTATCTTCCGCCTTATCGACTTGCTGCTCCATCTACCGCTCCGGTATCAAGACCGGTCTCGACTAACGCCACTCAATCAAGTGCAACCCGGTGAAGCTTTTTATGTCGAAGGACGCGTCGCGAAAGTCAGCGTGGTCTTTGGCAATCGACGTAGCCTCAAGGTTGCCGTCGAGGATGATGGTGGACGCGTCTATCTTCGGTTTTTCTTCTTTTCCAAATACCAACAGAACGACTTTGACAACGCGCAATACGTTCGCGCTTACGGGGAGTTTCGTTTTTTTGGACGAGAGCTATCTGTTGCTCACCCAGAATACGAGACATTTAGCGACGAACCAGCGCTGCCAGTCCCTGGACTCACTCCGATCTATCCAGCCACTCAAGGACTAGGACAAGCACGGCTGCGCAAGCTCGCTGACGCAACTTGTAACTTGGAGTGGCCTTTAGCACCCGGCACACCATACGAAAAACTTATTTACCTGCACCGTCCCGACGCCTCAGCTTCGGCCGAAGAGATCGAAGAGGTTCAGGGCGAGGTTGCACTCGACGAGCTGACCGCTTACTACCTTGTCATGAAGGGGCGCGCGCTCAAACGACAGAGCACACGTGCTACTGCACTACCGCGCGGTCAAGGTCGAGGCAGAGAATTGCTGAGCAATCTTGGCTTTCGATTGACCCGAGCCCAGGCGCGTGTCGTTAGTGAGGTCCTAACCGATCTAGAACAAACGGTTCCAATGCTACGGCTGGTACAAGGCGATGTCGGATCAGGCAAGACCATCGTCACTGCTTTCGCGGCAATTCGCGGGGCAGAAAATGGTTTTCAAACCGCTCTAATGGCGCCAACAGAACTCCTTGCCGAACAGCACTTTCTGAATTTCCAACAATGGCTCACACCTCTCGGTCTCGAGGTTACCCTTTTAACAGGCCAACTCACGACTGCTGAACAACGCAAGCGCCGCGAAGCCATCGAGTCAGGTCGAACCAACGTAGCAATCGGCACCCATGCTCTATTTCAAGGCAAAGTCGTATTCGATTCTCTCGCTCTGGTCATCGTTGATGAACAACATCGCTTTGGTGTCCACCAGCGAATGTCACTCCAACAGAAAGGAAAGACCACCCACCCACACCAACTTGTCATGACGGCGACCCCCATCCCTCGCACTCTAACGATGGCGCTCTATGCAGATATGGCTGTATCTGTAATTGACGAGCTACCAAAGGGGCGCCAACCCATTACAACCTTCACAGTCGAGGAAAGTCGGCGAAGCGAGGTCGTGCAACAGATACACAAGGCGTTGCAGTCAGGCCAACAAGCTTATTGGGTGTGTACCCTGATCGAGGATTCAGATGAGATCGATGCGACCTCAGCCACGACCTTACACAACCAACTCATCGAGGCGCTCCCCGACCAGCGCGTAGCACTCCTACACGGGCGCATGAAAAGTGAGGAAAAGGTCAGTGTGATGAACGACTTTAAAGCCGGAGGTATCGACTTGTTGGTCGCGACCACCGTTGTTGAAGTTGGGGTCGACGTTCCTAATGCGACCCATATGGCTATCGAGAACGCGGAACGGCTGGGGCTTGCGCAATTGCATCAGCTCCGCGGTCGCGTAGGGCGCGGTCAAATTGCGAGCAACTGCTATCTGCTCTTTAGCCAAGGCTTATCAGTGCCTGCCAAGACTCGACTCACCGCCATGCGCGAAAGCCAAGATGGTTTTTTTCTGGCAGAACAAGATTTGAAGCTTCGAGGTCCAGGCGACATCCTGGGCACACGTCAATCTGGCGATCAGTCGTTCCGTATCGCCGATCTTTCCAGCGACGCGCACCTCATCCCTGAGGCTATGCGCCGAGGAGACCAGCTTCTCGCGACCACCGACGACTTGGATTCTGCTCGTACTCTGCAAAACCTCCTCGAGACTTGGGCACCGGCAGATTCCGGTAACTTGACGGTTTAGGACCGGTAAACTGTGCGCTGCGCCCTGTTCCAGAAGGGTCCTGCTCACACTTATCTGAGGCTTTCCTATACTCAATGACGACAACTCAGTTTGCTGAACCTATGAATTCACCTCGAGACCTACCGGCGTATGACAATCCGCCGGAAAATACCCGGGTTCGCGCCCTGCTCTGCGAAGACAAACAAGGCCAAGTGCAAGTCATCGCACCTGAAGGCGTGTTGGTCGACCCAGATCCAATTTGCCAAACCACTGCGCGAGATTTACGCAGTTTACCTGTTGCCGAAGACGCTCCAGTCTGCGCGATACCTGGCTTTTACGGCTTACCATCTGTCGTCCATGACCAGCTAAAACGGGCGGATGTACTTGCGCTCGCAACCGAGACACCAGACCAATATGTGCGCACAACTGGCGCCGAACTGCACCACATGTGTTCCTCGCATGCGTCTTTTGAAGCCCAATTCTGCGAGGAGCTCTTGCCGACGCCCATCCAACGGATGGATGATGAACAGGACATTCTTGCGGCAGTGGATGCCTTCACAGCGCGCCGAATTGAAGCTCGGTTAGATGAAACTTTGCACATACCGCCTTTACCGGAAGCAGCCCGCCGAATTATCGCCTTGCAACAAAACCCAGATTTTGATCTGTCTGAGCTTGTGCAGATCATTGAAACAGACCCGAGCCTCTCTGCGCGCATTATGGGCTGGGCAAATTCTGCCCTATACGCATCGCCAACACCGGCAAAAACTCTCAGCGACGCCATAATGCGCGTACTGGGTTTCGACGTTGTTTTCAACATGGCCCTAGGGATGGCAATCGGTGCAACCCTTAAGCTACCAAGCTCTCATGTATCCGGTGCAAGCCCATATTGGCTGACTGCGGTCTATACCGCAGCCACCATGGAGGCACTCGCTCACCAAGCCAAAGGGCAGGACCGAGCCAACCCAGGCACCTGCTATCTAGTAGGTCTTCTGGCAAATTTTGGTACGTTGGTGGTCGGTCATGTCTTTCCACCCCAGTTCGAGACTATTTGCCGATTACAGGAAGCCAACCCCAAAATTCACCACGCCCATGTGGACCAACATGTGCTATCCCTCAACCGTGAAGTCATCGCCTCGACGCTACTAGAGCTTTGGGAACTGCCGGATGAAGTCACCACCGCTATGCGTTACCAGTACGTGGCTGACTACAGCGGTGAGCACCAAACCTATGTAGACCTTTTGCGTCTTTCCCATACTTTAAGTGCACAAGCTGAGGAGGGGGTTAGTTCGCTCGATGAGTGTGAATCGCTGGATGAATTTGATGCACTAAATCTAGATTGGGATGGGGTAGAAGAGGTCATGGAGACAATTCACGACTCCAAGGTCGAGCTAGGCGATATCGCAAGCTCGTTCTAGCTCACTCCAGTTTGTAGGATGCAACCGTAACGCCTGGTCGTTGCGCTCTGGGACGTTCAGCTAGGCTCGATTATTCGACCTGCATTTGGATCGTCAAACTTCGATTGATCAAGCTCTCCTTCAGATGCGGCCACAACAGTCGCAACCATGCCGTCACCGGTCACATTGACCGCCGTTCGCATCATGTCCAGTAGTCGGTCGATACCAATGATCAGACCAATTCCGGCAACCGGGAGCCCGACTTGATCAAGGACCATCGCAAGCATCACGAGGCCAACACCGGGCACAGCTGCCGTACCGATACTTGCCATGGTTGCGGTTAACACCACCATCAAGAGTTGTTCAGGTCCGAGCGCGATCCCGTAGTACTGCGCAATGAAAACCGTAGCCACGCCTTGCATGATCGCAGTGCCGTCCATGTTGATCGTAGCGCCCAAAGGCACTGCAAACGAAGCCACGCTGTTGCTAACACCTACTCGATTTTCCACAGTCCGTAGTGTGACGGGAAGAGTTGCGCCCGATGAGGACGTCGAAAAGGCAACCAACATCGGCTCACGCATCTTCTTCAAGTAGGTGATCGGATTCAGGCCTGACAGAAGCTTAAGTAGCGTTGGATAGACCACCAACATGTGAATGGCGAGCGCACTAGCAACGGTCAAAAAGTAGGCCAAGAGCTTAGTTATTTCTGACCACCCAACGGTTACACCCAGCTTCACCATGAGGCAAAAGACGCCGTATGGGGCAAGCTCAATAACAAGCGTAATCAGCTTCATGAAGATCGCGTTTAAATCTTCGAACACACTCTGGATACGCGCTCCCGCCTCACCCACCTGACTAATCGAGAAACCAAGCAGCAGGGCAAACAAAATTATCTGCAACATCGCGCCGTCCGCCATCGCGGCGATCGGATTTTTCGGAACAATGTTAACTAGCGTGTCTTTGGTGCTCGGCGCTTCTCGCGCTTCGTAGGAAATATCTGGGATCTCACCCGCATCAAGTCCGGGATCAACAATCAGCGCCAAGCTCAAGGCTAGCGTCACGGCAATGGCGGTCGTAACGAGATAGAGGCCGATGGCCTTGCCGCCAAGGCGACCGGTAGCACCTAAACTCGCGGCGCCACATGTGAGAGAAACCAGGACCAGCGGAACAACCATCATGCGCAGCAAGCTGATGAATATCTCACCTCCGCCTTCGATTAGGCCAAAGGTCAAAAACTCAGAGACGACATGCTCTTTTGGTAGTGATAGCCACTGCAAGAGCAATCCCACCGCCAGCCCGGCGACCATGCCAATGACTATGCGGTAGGTAAGTGTCATAGACTATCCAATCTCGATCATTTCGAAGTCTTCTTTGCTCACCCCACACTCGGGGCAGACAAAGTCCTCAGGAACATCCTCCCACGCAGTGCCGGGCTCGATACCCTCTTCATCACAACCTTCGGCCTCATCGTAGATCCAGCCGCAAACAATACACTGCCATTTTTTCATGGACTCAGAAAACTCCCAGAAAACTCAATTGAACACACGCCTTCGCGCATAGGAATGTTATCGGTTCCGCCAGCTTCAGCAAAGGCTGACGAGCGGCGATAAACTACTGATGTCCCTGGAAAAAATCAACGCCTGAATCCGTACTACCTTGTCGGCCTGCGACGATGGTCTACCTGGTGGCAATTGACTAAACTGCGTTGTTTTCCTGATTAGGTGCCTTGCTTGCACGCATATCTCCGTTTGATGCGGTTAGATAACCCCGTCGGTTCACTTCTATTACTCTGGCCCACCTTGGCGGCACTCTGCATGGCAGCGGGAGGAGCTCCGCCCATCATACTGGTGCTTGTCTTCGTTGTGGGTACGGTCGTGATGCGCTCCGCCGGTTGCGTGATCAATGACTACTCAGACCGCCATGTCGATGGCGACGTTGAGCGCACTAAGCATCGACCGCTTGTAACCGGTGAGATCTCCCCACAGCAAGCACTCATGTTGTTTGCTGGTCTGGTGCTCGTTGCTGGCATGACCCTCCTGTTACTCAATCGTGCAACACAAATTCTTGCCGTCGGCGGTTTACTTATCGCCACTCTCTACCCATTTATGAAACGCTGGACCCATCTTCCCCAAGCCTTCCTGGGCGCAGCCTTTAGCTGGGGAATCCTGATGGCTTGGAGCGCTACCGGCGCAGGTTTGCCACCTGAAGCCTGGCTCTTTTTTTCGGCGAGCGTAGTTTGGATCGTGGCCTACGACACCATGTATGCGATGGTCGACCGGGAAGATGATTTGAAGATCGGCGTTAAGAGCACCGCGATCTTGTTCGGGGCCTTGGACAGATTCATGATCGGCATTCTGCAGGCGATCACCATCGTCGCATTAATATTGCTAGGGCAACGGTTAGAGTACGAGCACGCCTATTTCGTCGGTATTCTCGCTTGCGTCGGTTTCTTCATATACCAGCAACGCCTCATCCGAAGACGAGAGCGAGGCCGATGCCTAACCGCTTTTCGCAACAATACCTGGGTGGGTTTCGCCATATTTGCCGGTACCGTGGCAGAACTCAGCCTGAAGGCGTTTCTGTGATTATGGGTCTTGCACAGGTCATCGACGGTCTCAGCATCAAGCTAGCCAACGCAATTCGGTGGCTCGCTCTGGCAATGGTTGTCGTCACGCTTGCCATCGTGGTCTTGCGTTACGCCTTCGAAATTGGCGCTATTCCTTTACAAGAATCTGTCATGTACATGCACGGTCTGCTCTTCCTACTCGGCATACCGTACGGTATAAACAAGAACTCTCACGTTCGAGTCGATATCTTATATAGCAATCTCTCGCCAAAACGACAGGCGATGATTGACCTAAGCGGGCACGTGATTTTCCTTCTCCCTATCGCAATATTTATTCTAGTGACAAGTTGGCCATATACGCTTGCCAGCTGGCGTGTATTTGAAGGATCCGCAGAAGTTGGCGGGGTTCCGGGAGTATTTCTGCTGAAAACGCTTATCCCTATAACGGCTGTCCTAATGGCGTTGCAGACGTTCGCGGAAATCATTAAGCAAACCGCAAAGATCCGCGCCTAATGGATTTCACCCCACTCATCATGTTCGCGGCGACGTTTGTCGCCCTCAGTTTCGGCTACCCCGTCGCGGCAACTCTCGCTGGCGTAGCACTACTCTTTGCTTTCGGCGGTATATTGACTGGTGCCTTTAATCCAAATGATCTCGGTTTTTCAGCTGGCCGTCTTTTCGGCATCGTTACGAACCAAACTCTGATTGCGGTGCCGTTGTTCGTGTTTATGGGCGTTGTCTTAGAAAAAACGCGGATCGCTGAAGACCTTCTATCCAGCATCTCGTCACTGCTCAGTCGCTTCCGCGGCGGATTAGCATTGACCGTTGTATTCGTTGGCATGTTAATGGCGGCTTCAACTGGCATCGTTGGCGCGACGGTCGTGACCATGGGGCTCATGTCACTCCCTACGATGTTGAAACAAGGCTACAAACCATCCTTGGCTACGGGAACCATCAGCGCCACGGGTACCCTCGGGCAGATCATCCCACCTTCCATCGCCTTGGTTCTATTGGGCGACGTCTTGTCCAACGCATACCAACAAGCGCAACTTAATATGGGTGTGTTTGCTCCCAAGTCCGTGTCTGTGGGCGATCTCTTTGCTGGGGCGATTGTGCCTGGGATGATTCTGGTAGGTTTCTACTTCATCTACGTCATCGTCCGCGCTTTTCTTGATCCAGAAAGTATGCCGCCAGTGCGAGATGACGACACTGAGACTGCGTCCACCATCACTGCCCTCAAAACGTTGTTCCCACCGTTGATTTTGATTTTCGCCGTGCTCGGTTCGATTCTGATGGGTTGGGCCACGCCGACAGAAGCGGCGGGAGTTGGTGCCGGTGGCGCTCTCCTCCTCGCTTTCAGCTACAGGCGAGTGGACATTGATACGCTACGCGGAACTTGTGAGTCGACACTGACGACGACCGCGATGGTTTTTTTTATATTGATCGGGGCGTCTATTTTTTCGCTTGTCTTCCGAGGCTATGGTGGCGATGAGCTTGTGCAAACGATTTTCGAGTCGATGCCGGGTGGTATGTGGGGCGCGCTTGCCGTTGTTATGGTGGTGATATTCCTGCTCGGGTTTATTCTGGACTTCATCGAGATCACCTTCGTGGTCGTTCCTATCGTGGGTCCAGTTCTGCTGGCAATGGGCATCGATCCGATTTGGCTCGGGGTGCTAATCGCAGTGAATCTACAAACCTCTTTCCTGACACCACCGTTTGGCTTCGCGCTCTTCTATCTACGCGGTGTTACACCGCCATCGGTGACCACCTCAGACATGTACCGTGGCGTTGTACCTTTCATCGGCCTACAGCTACTTTTACTTGCCTTGTTGCTAATCTGGCCAGGTCTCACGACCTGGCTGCCAGGAGTTCTCTATGACTGAATCGAAGACCTTTAGTGGCCTCAATATATGGGATGGCACTGGGATAGCGCAGGCAGACGCGATCACCGTGACAGGCACCAAAATCACCTGGATAGGGGATAAAGCGGACGCGCCTAAGGATAGCCAGCAGATAAATTGTGATGGGCTTTCTGCAATTCCAGGACTCATCGATGCCCATGTACACCTCGAACTCAATCCCGATGAGAGCAAGCCACCGCTGCGCACGGAGGAGCATGTCGTCCCACTGATGGCGGAGCGCGCACAAAAAATGGCAAAGGCTGGTATCACCACAGCTCGAGACCTAGGAGGCGGTGCTTGGTATGAGTTAAGTCTGCGAGATGCCATACACAGAGGCGAAGTAACCGGACCGAGGCTCGTATGTTCCGGCCAACCGATCACCTGTCCACAGGGGCGGGGCATTGTCACTTCTGGGGAGGAGAAGCCGCTAATTTGGATGAAGCGAAAGCCGTCCTCGCGCGACAGGTCGATCACAACGTCGATTTAATAAAGATCATGGCGACCGGCGGGCGACTCACTGCTGGATCCGAACCTACCGATGCCCAGTTTTCTCAAGCCATCCTGGATGAGATCGTTGCCACTGCGCACAACCTTGATTTACCTGTAGCCGCTCATTGCCACGGTACAGAAGGTATCCACAGGGCAGCTCTTGCAGGGGTAGATACGATCGAGCACTGCAGCTGGGTCGGACCAGACGGCTGGGCATCCGACTATCAAGAGGAGGTTGCGCAAATTATCTTGGACAACGGCGTGTGGGTTTCCCCAACCGTGAACAAAGGTTGGCAACGCATGCTGGACTCAAAAAGTGGCAACGTACTGAGTCGCGTCCGCGCCGCCTACCGACAGATGATCGATATGGGTATCCCGATGCTGGCGAGCACCGATGCTGGGATTCCTGGCGTCTACCACGAGGAGTTACCGGCTGCATTGGTCGTCTTTGGCAAAATCGCCGAACTAACCAACGACCAAGCTCTGCGTTCAGCGACTTCAGATGCCGCAAAAGCGCTTCGTTTGGATCAAAAAACCGGTCACTTGAAAGTTGGCTACGATGCCGACCTGGCGATTCTCGATGGTGATCCGATAGCGAATCTCGAGGCGATCACCAAGCCAGTACATGTCCTCGCTCGCGGCGCCACAGCATTGGCCGGATAGACTCCGGCCGAGACTGACTTCTATTTCAGAGACGGCCACTCTGGCGGTCGTTTCTCGACAAAGGCGCGCACGCCTTCTTTGTAATCATCTTCACCCATCATGCTGTCTAACAGGGCCTCCGATTCAATCACGGAGCTCGCCACATCCCGGTGCAAATCTCGATAAATTTGCCAACGCGTTTGGCGCAGAGAGTTGGGAGAAACGGTTGTGATCAAATTCTGCGCATACTCATAGGTCTTTGCCATCAGCTCGTCGGGTTCTGCGAGTTGGTTAACAAAACCCAAAACGTAAGCCTCATCCGAGAAGAACACACGACTGGTCATCAGCAAATCGTTAGCACGCCCTAGGCCAACGATCTTAGGCAACATCCAAGACAGCCCATACTCCGCCGGTAGATTCAGCTTTCCGTGGGCGGTCGTGAATTTCACATTCGGTACAGCAAAGCGAATGTCAGCAAAACAAGCCAACGCAAGTCCAACGCCAGCCGCAGGTCCATTCATGGCTGCGATCACCGGTTTGGTCAGCCCAAAGTGGTAGGCAAACGCTGCATCAAATTCATCGGCTACGCCGTAACCTGGATTCGCAAGATCTCCGCCTGTTCCTGGGTCATAGCTCCCACGTTCAGAGTGCCCCTCCAACGCTTGAGAGTCGCCACCCACACAGAACGCGCGCCCCCGACCAGATACAACGATTACCTGAACGGTCTTATCAGCATCGGCTTTGGCTAAGAGATGCCGATATTCTGTATGAACTCGCCCGGTCCATGCGTTCATTCGATGCGGCCGGTTCAGCCATATCGTCGCAATCCCGTCGCAAACTTCGTATTCAGTATTTTTGAGTTCCATCTCACTCATCGGATGTTGACGTACTCTTGTTCGCTAATCTCGTGATACGCACGGACGTCGGCCAAAAACGCCATGTAGGAATCATATATGCGTTGCGATAACTCATCGGTGCTCGCGGCTTCTGCCACAACTTCTAGCGAGGCTGTTTTTAACGCGGCAATCACGTCATCCGGCAACCGACGCAACTCCACGCCATGCTCATCCACAAGTGTTCGAAGCGCCGCATTGTTCCGCGCGGTAAATTCGCTCAGCATGTCGTCGTTCACCGAGCGACTGGCAACCTCAATCATGACCTGTAAGTCTTCTGGCAAACTTTCCCACGCATTCTTGTTCACTATCGCCTCAAGTGTCGGACCTGGCTCGTGCCAGCCAGGATAGTAGTAATACTTGGCGACAGTGTGGAGCGCGAAGGCGAGGTCATTGTAGGGTCCCACCCATTCGGTCGCGTCGATGACGCCAGTTTGCAGCGAGGTAAAGACTTCACTACCGGGCAGCGCCACAGGTATCCCACCCGCACGCTTTAAAACTTCTCCTCCGAGTCCGGGAATGCGCATCTTTACCCCCTCGAGATCGCTTAGGGAGTTAATCTCTTTGTTGAACCAACCAGCCATTTGCACACCAGTATTTCCTGCTGCAAAAGGAATTAATCCGAACGGTTCATAGAGTTCCCGCCACAGTTCCATGCCGCCGCCGTACGCGAGCCAACCATTCATTTCCTGCGCATTCATCCCGAAAGGCACTGTCGAGAACATCGCGGCTATGGGAATTTTGCCGCGCCAGTAGTAGGCCGCACCATGACCCATCTCTGCGGTTCCTTGGCTTACCGCATCAAACACTTCAAAAGGTCCTACAAGCTCACCAGCGCCATACACTTTGATGTCCAGGCGTCCACGACTCATCACACGGAGCTTCTCTGCTAACCGCTCTGGACCCGTGCCAAGTCCGGGTAAGTTTTTGGGCCACGTGGTGATGAGTTTCCAGCGATAGACTTTTTCAGGCGCGGCTGGCACGGCACTTCCGCCATTTTCGCTCGTGCCACTCCCGTTCGGACCACACGCCGACAAGCTGACAATAAACCCCGTCATGGCCATGAGCATCACGACACGTTTGAAAATACCCTTCACGCCCTTCTCCTAATTTTTACCCTAGTCGACAGCTTGCAAGTTGGCGTATCCAACCATTAGCCATTTGGCACCTACACCTGGGAAATTAACTTCTACTTTTGCCCGATCGCCACTACCTTCCATCTGGATAATGACACCTTCACCATACTTACCGTGCAACACGCCTTGGCCAATGCGGAAGCCAAACTCATTTTCTTCGGCAAACAAGGAGCCTTCGCTTGGGCTGGTGAAGGGCCGCTCAACAGCACCATTCATTCTGACTTCGCTAACAAGCTCCTGCGGAATCTCCAACAAAAATCGGCTCGGTCGGTTATAAGAATCCTGCCCATGCAAACGCCGTGTTTCAGCATACGTGAGATATAGCTCTTTCATCGCGCGCGTTATCCCGACATAGGCAAGCCGTCGCTCTTCTTCCATTCGGCCCGGCTCGTCCGCACTCATTCTGTGCGGGAACAAACCCTCTTCGAGACCACCGAGAAAGACCAGTGGAAACTCCAGCCCTTTGGCCGAGTGCAAGGTCATCATCTGTACCGAAGGTCCCTGATTCGCCTGGCGATCTCCCGCGTCGAGTGCAACTTGGTCTAAAAACTCCTGTAGGACGGTCACTTCCCCTGTTGTTGAGTCTTCAAAAGGAAAAACCAACTCACCACTGAACTGTCGGCAAGCACTAACAAGTTCTTCTAGGTTCTCTTTGCGTGCGAGCCCTCGCTCACCACGCTCCTGGCGATGATAGGCCATCAAGCCACTAGCTTCGATGATGTGATCGGCAAGCTCGTGGAGCTCCAGGGTCGCGACCGCCTCCGATAGATCATCGATCAACGCGATGAACGTCGCGACTGTTGTCTTTGCACGCCCTGGTAGTATGCCCTCGTTGAGCCCTTCTTTTGCAGCCTGCCACAGCGACGTACCACGCTCGCGTGCGAGACTGCGGATCGCTTCAACCGACTTATCACCAATCCCACGCGCCGGTACATTGACCACGCGTTCAAACGCCGTATCCGAATGCCGATCGTCCATCATGCGCATATAGGCAAGCGCATTTTTTATCTCGGCACGTTCAAAAAATCTTTGTCCGCCATATATCTGATACGGGATATTGGCGCGCAACATTGCCTCTTCAAGCACCCGTGATTGGGCGTTGGAGCGATAGAGAATCGCAACTTCGCCCGGGCTCCCACCTTCATCAATATGGCCTTGGGTCCGCTCAACAATGAAACGTGCCTCGTCCAGATCGTTGTACCCGGAGTAGATCTTGATCGGCTCACCGGTAGGACCATCGCTCCAGAGGTTCTTCCCTAGTCGATCCGTATTCCTCTTAATAAATCCGTTGGCCGCATCAAGTATAGTCTGGGTCGATCGATAGTTTTGTTCTAAACGGATCGTCTCGACGGGTTCAAAGTCAGTCGAGAACTGATGAATATTCTCAATCTTCGCACCCCGCCAGCCGTAAATAGATTGGTCGTCATCACCGACCGCCATAACACTACCCTGTTTCCCGGCTAGCACCCGTAGCCAAGCGTATTGGATCGTATTGGTGTCCTGGAACTCATCGACCAACAAGTTCTGAAAACGTTCTTGATAGTGCGCCAGAAGTCCGGCGTTGTTCAGCAACAGCTCGTGGCTGCGCAGCAATAACTCGGCGAAGTCGATCAAACCACCTTGGTCACAGATCTCTTCATAGGATTCATAGATTTTTTTGTGCGTGATCTGAAACAAATCATCACCGGGTGCCACCTGGTGCGCTCGCCGGCCTTCGTCTTTCTGACCATTAATAAACCAAGCAGCCTGGCGAGCAGGCCACTTTTGCTCATCAATATCCATGGCGCGCATACAGCGCTTAACCAGTCTGAGCTGATCATCCGCGTCGAGAATTTGAAAGTTTTTGGGTAGGCGCGCTTCTTGCGAATGCATGCGCAACAAACGGTGTGCGAGGCCGTGAAAGGTGCCTACCCACATAGTGCGCACCGAGAGGTTGAGCAGCTCTTCGATCCGGACGCGCATTTCAGCCGCGGCTTTGTTCGTAAAAGTCACCGCCAATATGCTCTGCGGCGACAAACGCTCTACATCTATCAGCCAGGCGATTCGATGAACCAATACGCGCGTCTTGCCACTACCTGCGCCCGCTACGACAAGTGTATTGCCCACAGGCGCGCTAACGGCGTTACGCTGAGGTTCATTTAGTCCCTCTAAAATGTGGGTAATATCCAAGCGAGTATCGGTGTTGCAGCAGATCAGAAAGTCTACCGAATTTTACCTTCCGCAAGTAGCAGATGAGCGCTGGTCGTGGATAATCAACCCAATGCAGCACCGAACGTCTAACCGAACTTCTATGGAATCATCCCAACAGGTCCGCAATACATACTTAGCGCTCGTCTGCTTCGTTCTTTTCGTCTGTTCATCGCTGAATGTGAATCCGGTACTGGCCGACACCGAAGACGCAAGTGATTTCCAAGCGTGCGTGCAGACCCTCCGGACAGAGGCCGCGAATCAAGCGCTTCCACCGGATGCCATCAACTCGGTCTTCGCTTCAGCAAAGCGCCTAGCACGAGTTGTCGCGGCCGATCGAAAACAGGCTGAGTTTATACAGTCCTTTGGGACTTATTACGGCAACCGCGTGACAACCACCCGCATCGAGAAAGGACGCGAGTATTTAGCAGAACATGCAAAACTGCTGAATACCGTCCGAGCGACCACGGGAGTGCCGCCCCAGTATCTAGTCGCGCTCTGGGGCTTAGAAACGAACTTTGGTCAGTACTTCGGCAAACTTTCCATCCCCAGCGCGCTTGCAACACTTGCCTGCGACAAACGTCGCGCCCAGTTCTTCAAAGAGCAGCTTTTCGCGCTAGTGACGCTCGTCGGAGAAGGTCACATGACTGTCGACCAATTGCGCGGATCTTGGGCTGGCGCGATGGGTCATATGCAGTTCATGCCAACAACCTATCTTGCCCACGCGGTGGACGCCGATGGTGACGGCCGCAAAGACGTCTACGCGAGTCTCGCCGATGCCTTAACCTCTGGCGGCAACTACTTACAGTCTGCTGGATGGGAATCCGGCTACCGTTGGGGTCGCGAGGTATTGCTGCCAGAAAACTTTGACTACGCGGAAACCGGCTTTCACAACTGGGCACCGCTTTCCCATTGGGCATCTCTTGGGATAACCGACACTTTTGGTAAAGACCTGCCGGTCATTGACTATCAGGCTGCGATACTTTTGCCAAGCGGCCATACAGGACCTGCATTCGCGGTCTACCCAAACTTCAAAGTCATCATGAAATGGAACCGCTCTACTCACTACGCCCTGTCCGTTGGACGGCTTGCAGACCGCATCTCAGGTGCTGGACGCCTTGCCCGAGATTTGCCGACCGCATCGCAGTTATCCATTAGCCCAGATCAGTTGAAGAAGATTCAGTCTGGGTTAAATGAGTTGGGAATCGATGCAGGCAGCGTCGATGGCATCTTGGGGTCGGGTACCCAACGCGCGATACAACAGTTCGAGCGTCAATCCGGGCTGATCGCAGATGGTTTTCCAGATGCACAGGTGCTGGGCGCGCTGCTCAACCCGTAGGTTAGCGCGTCGGAATTTCCAGATCGATCTGCACACCATCGACACTCGACTGCAAATCTTGTGCATCCTCTTTCGTCAGCACCTTGCCACGCAGTTTGGCTTTCTTCTCGGTCTGCTCATCAAAAAGATCGGGTAGCACAGTCTCGACGTCGGCTGACGCCCCACCTTGAAGTTCTTCGGCGAGCATTGTTTCTGCTAGCGCTTCGCGAGACAAATCGAGACCAGGCTTTGTCGTGCCTTCTTCTGCTGACGGGCTTTCAATTGACCGGCTTTCAGTCGGTGGGTTCTTAGGCAGCCCAGAATTTTGTCGAGATTCAGGCGAACAGGCCGCCAATAACATGCCTGTGGACAGGGTCACTACCAGTGCCTTTGTCGATGCTCCTCTCGATGCTCTTATCGATGCTGCTCTCGATGCTGCTCTCGATGCCCTTATTGATGTCTTGATCCACGCATTCGTGGGTCTCTTTGAGAGCTTCAGTCGAACAAACCTATTCGCTACTAACATCTTCGTCCATGTCTTAGATCAAGTTGCGCTATCCTAGCTGGATTCAGCGTCTGTTGTAGAGAGGAGATCACAACCTATGCCTAACTTGGTGCGCCCATTTCGGGCCTGTACTATCGCGATCCTGTTTTCCTATGCCTGTGCGCCTACCGCGCTCGCAACAGAACTGTTTGCGTCTACCTATCAAGTGCCCGACACAGCTGCGCGCCTATTTACAGACGTTCATCTGTACACCGGTACCGGAGCGGCAAATGGCAATACTCAAGTCCTGATCGTCGACGGTAAGATCCAGGAGATCGGTACCAACATCCAAGCACCCAATGTCGAAGTTATCGAAGGCGGGGGCAGATGGCTTACACCAGGGATCATCGATGTCCATTCACACATGGGCGACTATCCTGCACCCGCTATAGCTTCCACACGGGATGGGAATGAAGCTACCTCGCCAAACACAGCACGCGTTTGGGCGGAGCACTCCGTTTGGCCGCAAGATCCCCAATTCGCACTCGCTCTGGCAGGGGGAATCACCACGCTGCAGGTCCTTCCCGGCAGCGCAAACCTTTTCGGCGGGCGCGGCGTAACGCTCAAAAACGTCCCATCGCGCACGGTTCAGGGCATGAAATACCCAAACGCCAAACAAGGTCTCAAGATGGCTTGTGGTGAGAACCCTAAGCGCGTTTATGGCGGCAAAGGTCAGGCACCAAGCACGCGCATGGGCAATGTGGCGGGCTACCGAGAAGCTTGGGCGAAAGCCACAGACTATCGACGCAAGGTCAAAGCGCACGAAGCAGATCCCTCCAAGGCCCTTCCAGACCGGGACCTCACCATGGAAACTCTAGTGGGTGTTCTGGAGGGCGACATCATCGTACACAACCACTGCTACCGAGCAGACGAAATGGCCAACATGATCGATGTGAGTCGTGAGTTTGGCTACCAAATCGGCACTTTTCACCACGCAGTCGAGTCCTACAAATTCGCCGATCAACTAGCGCAAGAGAACATCTGTTCGGCGATGTGGGCTGATTGGTGGGGATCAAAATTAGAGCTGTTCGACGGCGTGCAGCAAAATGTCGCGTTGGTGCACAACGCCGGAGCCTGCGCCATTGTCCATTCCGATTCAGCTTACGGCATCCAACGGCTCAATCAAGAAGCTGCCAAAGCCCTGGCAGCAGGGCAGCGGATGGGATTGGAAATAACGAAAGCAGAAGCGATGAGCTGGATCACCAAGAATGCCGCTAAGTCTTTACAAATCGATGAGCAAACAGGCTCTATTGAAGTCGGCAAAGCAGCCGATCTCGTACTGTGGAACCAAGACCCTTTGAGCGTCTACGCACTGGCAGACCTAGTCTTCATTGACGGACACCTCTATTTCGATCGTAACGACCCTGACGTGAGGCCCGTCTCTGATTTCGCGTTGGGGCTATCGGTGGAGGGTCAACATGAATAAGCATCTGTCTTCTTTTTTCCATGTCATCCGTTTTTTACCCGCAATTCTGATCGGAACTGGTCTACCCGTTTGGACACTCGCCGAATCGATCCTTATTACAAACACAACAGTTCATACTCAAACTGAGTCTGGCGTCGTAAGCGACGTCAGTGTTCTGGTGCAAGATGGGCGTGTCACAGTCATTAGCCCTAACACCGTCGACACATTGCCTGACGACGTACGCATTGTGAACGGGGAGGGAATGGTTCTAACACCCAGCCTCATATCCGCATATTCACAATTGGGTTTAGATGAGATTGACCTTGAGGCATCAACGGTGGATAGCTTGTTAGATCCACTTATACCAGCTGTTGGTCCCGCATTTGATGTGCAGTATGCATTCAACGCACGAAGCGTGGTTGTCGATGTCAATCTGGTGGAGGGCGTCACCCACACCATCATTGCACCACGCCCTGGATCAGATGTGATGGCGGGCCTTGGCGCTTTCGCCAATCTGGGCAAAGGCCGGGTTGATGCAGCCAAAATTGCGATGTTTGGTGACGTAGGTGCCAACGCTGCCGCCAAAATTGGCGGAAGTCGTGCCGCAGCGATCGGTAAACTTCGCTTCGCGCTCGAAAACCTAGCGAGTTTTAGACCTCGCAACCATAATCCAGGCACTGGCGAATACAGTAAGCGCGACCTCATCGCGTTGAAGTCTCATCTCGATGACGACCGCCCACTCGTGATAACCGCCCACCGGGCGGTAGAAATATCTCAACTCATCACCTTGGCTGAGGACTTTGACCTTAACCTGGTAATCCGGGGGGCGACTGAGGCTTGGCAAGTCGCCGATGTTCTTGCAGCAGCCGACATTCCTGTGATCATCGATCCTTTGAGCAATATTCCTATTTCATTCAAACATCTAGGGGCGCGCCTAGACAATGCTGCATTGCTCGAGCGCCAAGGTGTGCGCTTTGCCATTGCCGTTCCAGACACCCACAACGTCCGTCTTATGCGCCAACATGCCGGTAACGCCGTGGCGAATGGTCTGTCTTGGTCAACCGGCCTTCACGCCATCACTCGGGCAACGGTTGAACTTTTCGACCTTGATGACGCGCTTGGCAAAGTTGAAGTTGGCAAGCCCGCCAATTTTGTGCTCTGGACAGGAGACCCTTTGGAAGTGACGACGTGGGCTCATCTTGTGGTTGTCGACGGCACTATTGTTGACCCAAGCTCCAGACAGACTCAACTCTACAAACGCTACGAACGATTGGATCGTCCGCCATTTCAATACGGCTACGAGCACTAGAAAAAGTAACGGGCGCTGGAATATTGAAAGTTTGCGCAGCGTAGCACCAGGTCGATGAACGCATCTACGGTATCCGCTCTCTTACCGGCGAGTTACGCATTTTCGATATTCCGATCGTTAACAGGGGTAGCGCATAGACGAGCATAAAGGCCCAAGCAAGGGTGCCATAGCCCGCACCAATGAGTGCGATCACACCGACACCCGAAGCGAGGCTACTGATGATCAGTACTAACCCACCAACAAGGCTACGCACTCTAGAACTCAGCGGCTGTTGTTCTCGATCGTGCAGAAGGCCATTCACCCTTTGCACGACGCCTTCCAACACGCCTATGGCAGTCTGTACGATTGTGCCAATGAGTAGCACCGCATAAACCACAATCAACCAGGACAACTCGAGATCTTCAAGGAAGACCAAAAACGGCAGCGGTTCGGCCAGCAACTCAGGCAAATGTGGAACGAAAAGAATGTGCATAAGTAACGCGGGCACTGTAGCCGCGATAGACGCGACCAATCCTGACAAAACAGCTTCGCGGCGCGAGCTGATCTCCTTTAGGGTGTAGAGTAAGACCGGTATAGCTGCGATGTTATACAGCGCGTATTGGAAACCCTTTAGGGGATTACCGCCCTCCCAAGCCTGATTTCCGGCATCGACCATCAGCCCTTGGCTGAGCACAGTGAAAACCGTAATCGCGACGATGAAGATTGAGAACAAACCCGCCCAGGCGGTGAGAAGTTTTTCAACGGCACTTTGTCCAATATATAGGACAAACATTGTGACAAGGACTGCGCAGATTGTTGTCACCCACAGGGGCACACCCAACCAGTCATTGACCATGGTACCTGCCGCTGAAATGACCACCGCGAGTACCAAGAGCAGTAACACGACTGCGAGGATCTCATAGACCCACCAGGGCTTACCCAAGAGCTCCTGAAAGAAACGTCTGTAATCAAATACACGAAAGATGCGAGCAAACTCGAAACTCGCGATGACCACAGTCAGCATGGCGACAAAGAAACACCCTACCGCAACCAGGCCGCCGCGCGGTCCAGCCTGGGAAATAAACTCAACGACCTCACGTCCAGTGCCGTAACCACCGCCGATTAAGACCGATTGAAATACCGCACCCGGGACCAAATACACTCGTATCCACCTTGGCAAAGGTCACTCCAAAAAACCCACTTGCCTAACTATAAGCTGCAAGGAGTAAATGTCTTCAGGCAGGGGAGACTGGTTTCAAGTGAGGGGGGTTATGCTTCGACAAACTCAAAGACATTACCTTCGGGATCCGCAAGGAAGGCGAGTTTCACGCCGCTATCGTTAACAGCGAGTGCTCTTTCCGACAACAACGTTGCACCGTTCGCTTCCGCCACTTCCATCGCACCGGCGATGTCATCGCAATAGACGGTAAAGTAGGCAATCCCAGTTGTTTCTGCCGCAAACTCCGGACGGTGCTGCTGTTTCGGCGCTGTGGGCGGACTTACGAGCTTTACGATCTCACCGCCAGGAAATTGCAGCCATACGTTAACGTATCCATCTCGCGAGACTCGAATCGGTTCACTCAAGGTCGCAGGAATGTCCGCTCTACGTATTTCATCGCACCCGAAAACGGCGACATAGAAGTCGACCATCTGGACTAGGTCCATTACCGGGATACCGATCTCTAAAGGTGCGGTTTGTTTCATCTGACGGTCTTATTCTACTGTGACTGATTTCGCAAGGTTGCGTGGCTGATCAACATCAGTCCCTTTAAGAACCGCAACATGATAGGCCAACAGCTGCAACGGCACGACATAGACTAGAGGCGCGAGCAATGGGCTAACTTCAGGCACGTGTACGACCGTCACGCCGGGCTCTTCTTTAAACCGACTTTCCTCAGAAGCAAACACAATAAGCTCACCACCCCGGGCCCGCACTTCCTGCAAATTGGAATGCAATTTCTCGAGCAATGCATCGTTTGGTGCCACCGCTATAACAGGCATATCGTCATCTACCAGCGCTAGTGGTCCATGCTTAAGCTCCCCTGCCGGGTAGCCTTCCGCGTGTATGTAGGAAATTTCTTTGAGTTTTAGCGCACCTTCCATCGCAACCGGAAACATGGTGCCTCGACCCAAAAAGAGGGCGTGATCTTTGTCCATGAATCGTTCCGACATCAACATGATTTGCATATCGAGCCCAAGCGCTTGCTCGAAGATGTCGTCCAACTTGTGCAAATCCGCGACAATCGCACTCTCGTCCTCCCGGCTCAAGCCATGGCGGCGACCGAGTAGCAGAGACAACATCATCAGGTCTGCAAGTTGTGCAGTGAACGCCTTGGTCGACGCGACCCCGACTTCGGTCCCGGCTTGAATCATCAGCGCCAGATCACTTTCGCGTACAGTAGAGCTCGTCGGCACGTTGCAAATCGTTAGTGTGGCAAAGTAGCCAACATCTTTCGCTATTCTCAGCGCCGCCAATGTGTCAGCGGTTTCGCCAGACTGTGTGATCGTGACGAACAAATTGTTGTCCGTGACGGCGATTTTCCGATACCGGAACTCACTCGCTATTTCCACCTGACACGGAATACCAGCAAGCTCCTCAATCCAATAACGTGCCACCGACGCTGCATAAAAGCTCGTCCCGCAGGCGACGATAGTCACGGCTTCGACCCGATCGAAGATACTAGGTGCATCTACGCCAAAGGCTTGTTCGAGAATTTGAGTACGACCGAGCCTGCCTTCCAACGTATCTCTCAAGACCTTCGGTTGCTCGAAGATCTCCTTCTGCATGTGGTGTCGATAGTTACCCTTGTCGATGTTGTCATGCCCGATCTCGACTCGGACATCGGATCGGATAACTGACTGATCGTCCATGTTCCAGATGGAAATGCTCTCTCGTCTAAGCTCAACGAGATCGCCTTCCTCTAAAAAGATAAACCGATCTGTAACTGGCTTCAGCGCCAAAACATCCGAAGCAATGAAGTTCTCGCCAATACCCTTACCAACAACCAATGGGCTTCCCGCTCGCGCGGCAATGATTCGATCTGGATCGTCTGTACTAATGACGCCAAGCGCATATGCACCATCTAACTGTTTGATCGTATTCCGGACCGCGTCGAGCAGGTCCTCGCCCTTATTGAGCTCAGCATCGATAAGGTGCGCTACAGTCTCGGAGTCTGTGGCAGATTCGAATTCGTAACCAAGACCAATGAGTTCTTCTCGCAAAGCTTCGAAGTTTTCTATGATGCCGTTATGTACGATGGAAACGCGGCCTTTCGAGGCATGGGGATGCGCATTCACCTCAGCTGGCTGACCATGAGTCGCCCAACGCGTATGCGCGATACCAATATGACCATCGATGGGTTCGCCTTCGATTCGATCAACTAACTCTTGTACTTTGCCGACTTGGCGACGACGTTCGAGCGAGTTACGTTCATCTAGGACCGCAATCCCAGCTGAGTCATAACCCCTGTACTCAAGGCGCCGTAAACCCTCCAACAGAATCGGGGGCACACTACGTCGCCCAACCGCACCTACAATGCCGCACATCGTTCTACCCCTTACTTCTTTTGTTGGGTTCTTTGGTCGGGTCTCGTCCAACCCTTGATATTGCGTTGCTTGCCGCGACCTACAGCGAGGTCACCAGCTTCAACAGTGGAGGTCACGACAGAACCTGCCGCAACGAAGGCGCCGTTCTGGATTTCGACGGGGGCAACTAACGTTGCGTTTGTGCCGACAAATACTTCATCACCGATCTCCGTGCGATGCTTGTCTACACCGTCATAATTGCACGTCACAGTACCCGCGCCGACATTGCAATCCGCACCCAGGCTTGTGTCGCCAAGATAAGTGAGATGACCCGCCTTGGTACCCGGTCCGAGATGTGCCTTTTTGGTTTCCACGAAATTACCGACCTTGACCCCATCTTCTAAAACGCTACCTGGACGGATGCGCGCAAAAGGTCCGACGGAACAGTTTTTTGCAATCACCGCTCCATCCACAACTGTGTGTGGTTGTACGATCGATCCGTCGCCGATCTGGGCGTCAGTGATCACCGCACCAGCACCAATGCGGACATCGGCACCAAGCGTCACATTACCCGCCAAAACCACATTAATATCTATGAAACAATCCCGGTCACACGTTACCCGCCCACGAATATCGATTCGCTGTGGATCAGCAATCGTCGCACCCATCTGCATCAGCGCTTCCGCTTGGGCTCTTTGATAAGCACGCTCTACTTGTGCGAGCTGCACTCGATCATTGATCCCGGTCACCTCGTCTTCGTCGGCGCCTATCGCCGATACACCCACGCCATCAGCAACCGCCATTGCAATGATGTCAGTTAGGTAAAATTCGCTTTGAGCATTGTTATTCTTAAGCCTACCGAGCCATCCGGATATTTTGCCCGCAGGGATCGCCATGATGCCGGAATTGATTTCACTAATTGCGCGTGTCGCCGCATTCGCGTCTTTAAATTCGACAATCTCTTGCACGCGGCCTTCACTGTTACGAACAATCCGACCAAGCTCTGCTGGGTCTTGCATATTCGCTGTCACCAAACCTACCTCACCACCTTCCGCAGCGGCCACCGCGTGATGGAGTGTCGCTACCGTCACTAGTGGTACATCGCCGCAAACGACAAGCGCGACGTGGTCATCGTGGAGTTGCGGCAACGCTTGTTGCACTGCGTGTCCGGTCCCGAGTTGTTCTGTCTGTGCCACCCAAGTGATCCCAGTATCAGGTGTTGCCAGCTGGATCTGTTCGGCTTCAAAACCTATCACTACAGCGGTTTGCGCCGGTGTGAGTTGTTCCGTGGTATCGAGGACATGGTTTAGGAGTGTACGCCCCGCCAGTTCATGCAGAACCTTAGGGCGATTGGAATTCATTCGTGTGCCTTTGCCAGCCGCTAGCACCACGACATCGAGTTTGCGCATTGGAATCCCTGCCTATCTGAAGCGCTAATTATAAGAACAACCAAAAAAAAGGGGGTGACGTTTGTCACCCCCTTTGTAAGCAATTGTTACTTCAGAATGTCAGATACGTTGCTTTAATTTACGTAGTTCTTCAATCGTTCGTTGTTGCGCGCGTGCCTCGGCGAGCACAGTGGCGTAATCGATTTCTGACGCCGCATCTGAGCGGGCTCGCTCAGCCGCTTCTTCTGCTTCCTTCGCCTGGGCTTCGTCAATATCCTCGGCACGGATGGCCGTATCCGCTAGAACGGTGATGAAGCCACCCTGAATCTCAATGTAGCCGCCGGAGGCGAAGAAGACTTCATCCTCGTCGTTTTCCATCGTGAGTGTCACAGGACCCGGTTGGATGCCCGTTAATAACGGCGCATGGCCCGGGTAAATGCCTAACCCACCGATCGTGCCAACTGCCGTTAGCTTCTTTATCGCACCAGAAAACAGAGACTTCTCTGCGCTAACGATTTCACATTGCATAGTTGCCATAGTTTTCTCTTTGGCTAAATCAGAGTTCTAAAGAACTAGCCTTCTAGCGTCTTTGCTTTCTCGATCGCGTCTTCAATACTTCCTACCATGTAGAACGCATCTTCCGGAAGATGGTCATACTCGCCAGCTAAGATCGCCTTGAAGCTGCGGACGGTGTCGGCGCTACTCACGAATTTACCTTCGTTACCGGTGAACTGCTCGGCGACAAAGAAAGGCTGGGAGAAAAATTTCTGCACTTTACGTGCTCGATAAACCAGCTGCTTATCTTCTTCCGACAATTCATCCATACCGAGAATTGCGATGATGTCGCGCAGTTCTTGATACCGCTGCAACACTTGCTGCACATCTTGCGCCGTATTGTAGTGCTCTTCACCGACAATTAATGGATCAAGCTGTCGCGACGATGAGTCAAGTGGGTCAACCGCAGGATAAATGCCCAAATCGGTGATTGCTCGAGACAAAGTAACCGTTGAATCTAGGTGGGCAAACGTTGTTGCAGGCGACGGGTCGGTCAAATCATCCGCAGGTACGTAGACCGCCTGAACGGATGTGATCGCACCAGTTTTAGTCGTGGTGATTCGCTCCTGTAGCGTACCCATCTCCTCAGCGAGGTTCGGTTGATAACCCACCGCTGACGGCATACGACCTAGCAGAGCCGAGACCTCGGTTCCGGCGAGCGTGTATCGATAAATGTTATCGACAAACAAGAGGACGTCTCGACCATCATCTCTAAACTGTTCGGCCATGGTCAATCCGGTAAGCGCGACCCGCAAGCGGTTACCTGGAGGCTCGTTCATCTGACCGAATACGAGCGAGATTTTATCGAGTACTTCGGCCTCTTCCATCTCGTAGTAGAAGTCATTACCTTCCCGAGTACGTTCGCCAACACCCGCAAAAACTGAGAGGCCTGAGTGCTCTATAGCAATGTTTCGAATGAGCTCAAGCATGGTAACAGTCTTGCCAACACCGGCACCGCCAAACAGGCCAACTTTACCACCGCGAGCGAACGGACAAATCAGGTCGATAACCTTAATACCCGTTTCTAGGATTTCGTTACCACCAACTTGATCTTCGTACTTTGGTGCTTTTCGGTGAATTGGCATAGATTTACGCGCGTTCACCGGACCCTTCTCGTCGATGGGTCTACCAAGGACATCGACAATTCGTCCCAGGGTTTCTTCGCCAACGGGAACCATAATAGGTGCACCCGTATTTGATACTTCCAAGCCACGCGACAATCCGTCCGATACGCCCATGGCAATCGTTCGAACCACTCCATCACCCAACTGTTGCTGAACCTCTAGTGTGATACCTGTATCCGATACAGTTAGAGCGTCATAAACCTTTGGCACATTGTCCCACTCAAACTCAACATCGATCACCGCGCCAATGATTTGAACTATTCGACCGCTGCTCATGTTCTGCCTCTACTCTTCTATCAATTTGTTAGGGTTAGAAGAACTTGCTCATAACCCGTGTTTCGTTGAGTGCCGCTCGGGTTATACCGCCGCGGCGCCACCGACAATTTCTGCAATCTCTTGGGTAATCGCCGCTTGCCGTGCGTTGTTGTAAATCAACTGTAATTCTTCGATCGCCTTTTCTGCGTTTTCTGTCGCGTTTTTCATCGCGAGCATCTTCGCAGCTTGTTCACAGGCGCCATTTTCAATGACAGCTTGGTATACCTGCGACTCGATGTAGCGTGTCACCAAACCTTCTACGAGCTGTCGCGCATCTGGTTCATAGATATAGTCCCAACGATGGCCATATGCCTCATTTTCTTCCGGATCCAGAGGTAACAACTGGCGGATAACAGGCGCCTGAGTCATGGTGTTAACAAACTCATTGCTTGCCAGAAAAAGCCGATCGATTTCTCCAGCTTCGCATGCATCCAGCATGACTTTGATGCCGCCGATCAGATCTTCTAGCCCAGGCGTCTCGCCAACATCGTTCATCACAGCTTTGATGTTGCCACCCATCGATCGAAAGAACGGTCCGGCTTTATTGCCTATAAGGCCAAGATCGGCCTCGATACCTTTGCCGTGCCATTCCGCCATGTCTTTAATCACAGCTCTGAACAAATTGACATTCAAGCCGCCACACAAGCCCCTGTCAGTCGAGACGACGATATAACCAATTCGATTTATCTCTCGCGCCTGCATAAAGGTGTGTTGATATTCAGGGTTAGCGTTAGCCAAGTGGCCGATGACGCCTCGTATACGCTCGCTGTAGGGCTTACCTTCAGCCATGCGCTGCTGGGTGCGGCGCATTTTGCTCGCCGCCACCATTTGCATCGCACTGGTGATCTTTTGCGTGTTTTGCACGCTACCGATCTTATTTTTTATCTCTTTGCCGACGGCCATCGAAGCTTACCTTTGAATTAAAACGTCTGGGTTTCTTTGAACTTCTTAATCGCGTCATGCAGCGTCGACACAACGTCGTCGTTGTATGTGCCGTTCTCATCGATGTCATTCATGAAGTCAGCATGCTCAGAACGCATGTAACCGACGAGCGCCTCTTCAAAGTCGAGTACTTTGTCGACTTCGACGTCGTCTAAATAACCTTCGTTCGCCGCAAACAGTGCTGTGCCCATCTCAGAAACCGACATCGGCGAGTACTGCTTTTGTTTCATGAGCTCGGTGACCCTTGCGCCGTGCTCAAGTTGTCGACGAGTCGCGTCATCCAAATCAGAAGCGAACTGAGAAAAAGCCTCAAGCTCCCGGTATTGCGCAAGCGCAAGTTTGATACCGCCAGAGATTTTCTTCATGAACGGCACCTGCGCCGAACCACCTACTCGAGATACCGAAGTACCTGGGTTCATAGCTGGGCGCAGCCCTGAATTGAAATTCTCAGTTTCCAAGAAGATCTGACCGTCTGTGATCGAGATGACGTTGGTCGGTACGAAAGCCGAGATATCACCTGCTTGAGTTTCGATGACAGGTAGTGCTGTGAGAGAGCCGGTCTTACCTTTGACTTTTCCGTCAGTCATTTTTTCGACATAAGCTGCGTTAACGCGGGCGGCTCGTTCTAGCAAGCGAGAGTGCAAATAGAAAACATCACCGGGGTACGCTTCACGTCCTGGTGGCCGCTTGAGCAGGAGTGATATCTGGCGATATGCCCAGGCTTGTTTGGTGAGATCGTCATAGATGATCAACGCATCCTCACCGATATCTCTAAAGTACTCACCCATACTGCAACCTGAGTAGGGAGAGATGAATTGCATTGGCGCCGGGGCAGATGCGCCAGCCGCGACAACAGTCGTATATTCCATCGCGCCATGCTCTTCAAGCGTTCGTACAATGTTTGCGATCGTTGACATTTTCTGCCCAATCGCTACATAGACGCACTTAATGCCGCTGCGCTTTTGATTGATGATGGCGTCAATCGCGATAGCGGTCTTACCGATCTGGCGGTCTGCGATAATAAGTTCGCGTTGACCACGACCGATTGGAACCATGGCGTCAACACACTTGAGCCCGAGTTGGACAGGTTGATCGACACCCTGTCTTTCGATCACACCTGGTGCAACTTTTTCGATTGGCGCTGTCGCGGTAGCGTTAATTGGTCCTTTACCATCAACCGGGTTGCCGAGAGGGTCGACCACACGCCCAAGCAGTTCCGGTCCAACAGGTACCTCAAGAATACGGCCGGTACAACGAGCCGTCATACCTTCCGTAAGATCTTCATAGTCACCTAAGATTACGACCCCGACCGAATCTCGTTCGAGGTTCAACGCCATGCCGTAAAGACCACCGTCAAACTCGATCATCTCACCATACTGGGCATCGGCAAGACCATGGATTCGCACAATACCGTCAGATACACCGACAATAGTTCCCTCGTTCTGGGCTTCCGCTTTGACGTCCAGGCCTTGGATTCGGTTCTGGATAATCTCACTGATTTCCGATGGATTCAGTTGCTGCATGCTCTCTTCCTTTTAAACTCGTCGTGTCTTCTATATCGCTGTTAGGGTTTCAGCCAATTTGGCCAACTTGCCTCGAACAGAGCCGTCGATAACAACGTCTCCTGCCCGGATGACAGCACCCCCTATCAGATTTGCATCAACACGAGTCTCTATCGTGATTTCTTTCTCGAACTTTTGATTCAGCGATACTTTCAGCGCTTCACTCTGCACATCACTCATCTCGTAGGCTGAAACAACCTCTACATCTAAGCTCTTCTCTTCTTCGGCGCGCAGATCTTCAAACTGAACACGAATCTCACCAAGGAGATCCAATCGATCATTGTCCGCCAACGCCTGCAAAAATTTCTTACCGCGATCATCTAGTCCATCACCGCATATTTCGGCGAGCCGAAAGGCTTTGGCACTGCCCGCAAGGTCTGGGCTTGCGAGCAGCATGCTGACTGACGGGTGATCCGAAGTCGCTGCTATCACACTCAACATTGACGACCACATGTTGAGCGAGACTTCCCTTTTCGCAAGGCTAAAAACTGCGTTCGCGTAGGGCCGAGCAATTGTGGCAAGTTCGGCCATAACTACAACTCAGTCGCAAGCTTATCGAGCAGCTCGCTGTGCTTGTTTGCATCTACACTGCTTTCAAGCACTTGCTCGGCGCCGCTAATCACAAGTGCTGACACCTGTGCCCGCAATACTTCCTTCGCGCGGTTTGACTCTTGATCTATTTCTGCTTTCGCAGCCTCGATCAGACGTTCGCCTTCGTCGCGAGCATCATTCTTTGCATCTTCAATCATTTGGTTCGCACGTTGGCGTGCTTGTTCAATGATCACAGCCGCTTCTTCTTTAGCCTTTGCGAGTTCGGCTTCAGCGCCAGTCGCAGCTTCAGTTAGTTTTAGCTCGGCCGCTTCCGCTGCTGAGAGCCCTGCCGCGATAGCTTCCTGACGCTCACGCATCATGTCTTTCAAAGGTGGCCATATGAATTTCATACAAAACCACACGAACACCATAAATGTGATCGATTGACCGATTAAGGTTAGGCCTATGTTCATGGTCTTTCTCTTTTTACCGTCTTACTCGACTTCTCTTACCGTCTTATTCGACTCTTCTTGCGGTCTCATTCGACTTGGCTGTCTTGCTCGACACACGCGTCCAATGAGACTTGCATTCATAGGCGCTTGTTTTGCACCCATGAAACACGTTATGCCTATCCGGCAAAAATAACGTACAGACCGATGCCAACAGATATCATTGGTACCGCGTCGACCAGACCCAAAACAATGAACAACTGCGTACGCAGCATAGGCATCAACTCAGGTTGGCGCGCCACTCCTTCGAGGTACTTGCCACCCAATACACCTACACCCACAGCAGCACCCACCGCGCCGAGACCCAGGAGCAGTGCCCCAGCGATATTCATGAGTCCTTGTAGTTCCATACTTACTCCCAGTTACGAGTTATTAATCTATCGAGCTAGTGCTCATCAACTTCGTGTGCTTGCGCCAAGTACACGATCGTCAATACAGCAAAAATGAATGCTTGGAGTGTAATTATTAGCACGTGGAACACAGCCCACGCCCACTGCAACACACCACCAAACACAAAAAAGACCGCGCCCGCTCCGAACATGAGCGCAATCAAAATAAAAATCATCTCTCCGGCATACATATTACCGAACAGTCGTAGCCCCAAAGACAACGGCTTAGCAATCAACGTGACAAATTCCAAAACGAAATTGACTGGCATAGCCCAAACCGAAGGAAATGGGTGCATGGTTAGTTCTTTAAGAAAACCCAATAGCCCTTTGCACTTGATGCTGTAGTACAGCACTAAGCCAAAAACCGTGAGCGCCATTGCCATGGTGATATTCGGATCTGTCGAAGGCACGATTTTCATATGCGATACGCCGAGGGCTTGGGCCAACATTGGTATCCAGTCAACTGGGATTAGATCCATCAGGTTCATCAAGAAGACCCAGACAAAAATAGTCATTGCGAGCGGCGCAATTAGATCGTTCTTATATTCAAAAATGCTCTGTGTCGTGTCGTCGATGAATTCCATCACCATCTCGACCGCATTCTGCAACCCACCTGGTACACCGGCAGTTGCTGTGGTCGCGGCTCTGCGGAACAGGAAGGTAAAGACGAGGCCAAGCCCAATCGACCAAGCCATGGAGTCAACATTGATCGACATGAAGCCCATTTGCGCAAGCTCTTCAGCGGTATGCGCAAAACCCCAGGACCCATCCGGCAACTGACCATAGGCCAAGTTGGTCAAATGGTGTTCGATATACTCTTCTGTGGTACCTGCCATTGGGCCTCATTCTTTTCTTTCTTATCGGGTCTTTGTCACATCTGACCTACCTATCGCGCGCGCTTTGTCGTTAGCGATTGGCCTTAGAGCTTTGTCGAATTCTGATCGAACCAGACGCGCACCAGATAACCAAAATGCATCACTGCAAAAGTGACAAAAAACCCTACCGGGTCAATGCCGATGACAACAATGCACGACGCCATCATGAAAACGGTCAGCGCCATTTTTATGACCCCGTGGGCTAATGCTCGGACCGCGTTGTAACTTTGCGCTTGCTGCCAAGCGTAGTACATCGTCGGTAGCAGGACACACAACACAGCCATTAAAGCCGATTTTCCTGCCGCAGGATCGGTGAAAAAAAACACCGCCGAACTCACCAAACCGAGCCCAGCTTGCGCCACTACAACTCGTGCTGCTGGGCGTATGGCTGCGTTCATTTTCGGCTCATCACCTTGTCAAAGGCGGCGCGAATTATACGGACGCGCTTCCACGCATTCAATGAAAAGCCATTAGAAAAACAAGTTTTTTACGCAGGAAACAGAGAATGAGGACACTCGCTCACTACGAACTGGTCAAGGTAATATTTGCCAGACTCATTGTTCATCCTCTCCGCCCAACCCCAAGTGACGCAACACACCCTGCAACTCGTCCAGCGACCCATAGTTAATCTTTAGCTGCCCTTTGCCTGACGCGGTGTGACTGATACTCACCGGCGCGCCGATGTGATCCATGAGGCGTTGTTCCAATCGCAACGTTTCTGGATCCTTATTTGAATTAGTCTGCGCCTTTGTATCCTTTTCCGGATTGGCAATTTTTCGGACTAAGGCCTCCGTTTGGCGGACAGACAAACCCTGCTCGACCACCGCATGAGCCCCTCGGTCTTGGTCCACGCCCTCCAACGCCAGCAGAGCACGAGCGTGCCCCATCTCCAGATCGCCATTTTCCAGCATCTGGCGAGCGAGCGCGCCAAGGTTAAGGAGGCGCAAGTGGTTCGCCACGGCCACACGAGATTTGCCAACAGCATCCGCAATCTGTTGCTGAGTTAGCTCAAACTCGTCTCGGAGCCGTGCCAGTCCTAGCGCTTCTTCAAGGGCGCTCAAATCTTCCCGCTGCATGTTCTCAATCAGGGCAAGCGCCGACGCTTCTTCTTCGCTTACGGCACGGACTAGTGCTGGAATGGTATCCATACCTGCGAGTTTTGCGGCACGGAGTCTTCTTTCTCCGGCGATGAGTTCGAATCCGCCCTGCGCGCGCCCCCGGACGACAATTGGCTGCAATAGGCCATTCGTCTTAATCGAGTTTGCCAAGTCAGCTAAGGCCTCTTCATCAAATGCCTGCCGCGGCTGATAAGGGCTTGGTACTACCTCGTCGATCGACAGTTGCGCAATACCGGATCCTGCACCAACAGTAACAGCGCCAACCGCGTCATTGCTGTCGTTTTGGGCCTGGGTGGGTGTGTGGATTGGCGCGGGCTGCGTCTGACTCGACAACAGGGCATCGAGACCTCGGCCCAATCTTTTCTTGCTCATCTAGAGATCTCTATCTGTATTTAGGTCTGAGCGAACTTCGGTGTTCGGCTCTGAATCGGCGCTCTCGTTTGCAGTGGGAAGCTCGCTGTTCTGGTGTGACATCAAGCGCGCTTCGCGTTCATGTTTTTGTCGCAATTCGCCAGCGAGCGCCATATAAGCGACCGCTCCACGAGACGCTCGGTCATACAGAATCGCGGGCAAACCATGGCTCGGCGCTTCGGCCAAACGAACGTTGCGCGGAATCACCGTGCGAAAAACTTGATCGCTAAAATACTGGATGAGCTGTCTCGAAACGTCTCGCGTCAAACCGTTGCGCGGGTCGTACATCGTCCGCAAGATGCCCTCAACTTTAAGCTCAGCATTACTGTGGGATTTGATGCCCTCAATTGTGTCCAATAGCGCGCTCAAACCTTCCAGCGCATAGTACTCACACTGCATAGGAATGAGCACACCGTCAGCTGCTATGAGCGCGTTTACCGTGAGGATGCTCAGGCTCGGAGGGCAGTCGATGATCACGTATTCGTATTCTGTGGCTTCTTTCTGTAATCGGTTGCGGATTTGGTATTCGCGTTCAGCCATTTGCATCAAACTAACTTCTGCTGCCGTCAGATCCAAATTAGACGGCACGAGTTCAAAGCTACCATTACACTTCTGCACGACCTGGGATAAGGGTGCATCCTCTAACAACCATTCATAAATGGTGTTTTCGACACCATTTTTGTCGACACCCGTGCCCATTGTGGCATTTCCTTGTGGGTCTAAGTCGACCAACAGAACACGGCCACCCGACATCGCAAGCGATGCGCTTAAGTTAACGCTCGTCGTGGTTTTACCAACGCCACCTTTTTGGTTCGCCACCGCGATCACTCGCGTCATGCCCTCTCCAACCCCATCAACGTATGTACTTTTTGTAGTTGTGCAATTTTGTACTCATGATAAGTCACCTTCACCCGATTGTCCGGCAAGGCACTTTTTTCATCATCGTCAGCGCCTGTGGTATCAACCTCAGAGTCGGCCTCATCCCGCCTGGTGTTGGCAAACACCAGCAGCCGACCGCCGGTTTCCAACAGGTCCTCAACCCAACCCCACAAAACCGCGGGACTCGCCACCGCCCTAGCAGTGACAACATCAAACAGACCCGATACCGCGCTGGGAACCTCTCCTTCAACGACGCCGACGTTGTCCAACCCAAGTTCGCGAACCACCTGGGTTAGGAACCGACAGCGGCGACCCATCCTGTCACAAAGCACAAAGTCTTTATCTGGATTAACGATCGCCAGCGGTATTCCAGGTAATCCTGCGCCACTGCCGAGATCAAGAATCTTATGCCCACGCAGCAGTCGCGCGATAGCCAAACTATCCAACAAGTGGCGGTCTTGTAGACGCCGTATATCGGGTCGAGCGATCAGGTTGAAGTGTTTGTTCCACTTAACAACCAGCCCAGCATAGAGCTCAAGCTGATCTATTTGTTTTGGACTCAAAGAAAGGTCGAAAACACTCGCATCCAATACCAGTCGGGCGCTATCCAGCTCGCTCACGTTCTGAAACTTTTGCTGATGATGTTCCCAACTCCCTATCCTGTGCTCGCTTGGCATGAACTAGCAGAATCGATAGCGCGGCCGGTGTCATACCCGGAATCCGAGCCGCACGGGCCAATGATTCCGGTTCGCTTGCTTGGAGCTTTTGCTTAAGCTCGTTCGACAGCCCTTCGATCTCTGCATACAGCAGGTCCCGTGGCAGCTTCAAGGTTTCATGACGGCGGACGCGTTCGATCTCAACATTTTGCCGCTTTATGTAACCTTCGTACTTGGTTTCGATCTCAACCTGGCCGAGTTGCAAAACCAAATCACTCCCAACGTATTCGGAATAAAGCGCTTCAAGCTTGTGAGCTGACACCTCGGGTCGCCGTAGCAAGTCCAACAACGTTGTTTCTTTTGAGAGCGATACGCCGATTCTATCCATGTTTACGTCCCCCGGCTGGACCCGTATACCTGCCAACAAGGACTTCAACTCTTCGCGCTGTGCCGCGCGGCGTTGGAACACACCAAAGCGCTCAGACCCTACAACGCCTAACTTGTTGCCAAGCTCGGTTAAACGCTGGTCGGCGTTGTCCTGGCGCAATCGCAACCGATACTCCGCGCGACTGGTAAACATCCGATAAGGCTCGCTCGTACCAAGTTGTATCAGATCGTCGAGCAAAACCCCGATATAAGCTTCATCCCGTCGGGGCTCCCATGGCGCCTGACCGTTCACAGCCCGGGCCGCGTTCAGTCCCGCCACTAGCCCCTGTGCACCCGCCTCTTCATATCCCGTTGTGCCATTGATCTGTCCAGCAAAATACAAGCCAGAGACAGCCTTGGTCTCTAAGCTGTAATTCAAATCACGGGGATCAAAGTAATCATACTCGATGGCGTAGCCGGGTCTTGAAATGTGTGCCTGCTCAAAACCCTCTATTGAACGAACGAACTGCAATTGCACGTCAAACGGCAAGCTCGTTGAAATCCCATTTGGGTACAGCTCCGTTGTACCTAGCCCCTCTGGCTCAATAAATATTTGGTGCTGCTTCTTGCCAGCGAAACGCACAACCTTGTCTTCTATGCTCGGACAATATCTCGGACCGACACCTTCTATTGCACCCGAATACATCGCTGACTGGTGTAGGTTGTTCGCAATCAGTTCGTGCGTGTGTTCATTCGTATGCGCAATATGGCAGGCAACCTGGCGAGGGTGTGTAGCCGTCGACCCATAGGCAGACATCGTCGGCCTAGGCTCATCTCCCGGTTGTTCTTCCAATCTGGAAAAGTCCACTGTCCGCCCATCGATACGAGGTGGCGTTCCTGTCTTCAAACGACCAACTCGGAAAGGCAGAGCACGAAGACGATCGGCAAGCGCTATCGACGGCGCATCACCTGCACGCCCTCCAGCATGTTGCTCTTGTCCGATGTGAATCTTCCCGCCCAAGAAAGTACCCGTCGTCAAGACAATCGCCGAGCAAGCGAACTCAAGCCCCATCTGGGTCACGACACCAGCTACTCGATCGTTTTTGATGACGAAGTCGACCACCGATTGTTGGAATATCTGTAAGCCCGGGACATGTTCGAGTACGTCGCGAACGGCCGCCTTGTACAGAGCGCGATCTGCTTGAGCACGAGTGGCGCGGACAGCTGGCCCCTTGCTCGCATTGAGTATCTTAAAGTGGATCCCAGAGCGATCGGTTGCTTGCGCCATGACACCACCAAGCGCGTCAATTTCTGCGACCAAATGACTCTTACCAATCCCGCCGATGGCTGGGTTACATGACATCTGGCCGATTGTTTCGATGTTTTGGCTTAGTAGCAGCGTGCGTGCACCGCAACGGGCAGCCGCAGCCGCAGCTTCAGTACCGGCGTGCCCGCCACCAACCACAATGACGTCAAATTCGTCTGGATACTGCACTACTGCACCTGTAGAACAAGTTCATGTTTTGGTTCTGCCGCCTTCGCGCTGGGCGGCCAAGTATAGTGTCGACCAAGGCGAATGGAAGCGTTACTTACCGATGCAAAATTCGCTGAAAATCTTGCCTAGAAGTTCATCTGGGGTCGTTTTGCCAACGATCTCGCCCAGGGCATTGTGGGTTTCTCGAAGCTCCTCCGCCAATAATTCGAGTTGCGCATTCGGCACAGTCTCTACTGCCGTATCCAGATGCTCGGATGCGACTTTTAGCGCGTCAATGTGTCTTTGTCGCGCCGTAAAATCTGTACTTTCGCTCGTCAAGCCAACACACCTCCGCACGGTTTCGATGAGAAGTTCGACCCCTGTCCCGGTTTTCGCCGAGATCGGCAGGAAATCAGACTCGACGGGCTGGCTAATCAGATCGCACTTATTAATCACTGGAACTAGTACCGGGCTCTCGACTGACTCTGCCAAACCAGCCATCTCGAGCAATCGCTCGTACGCGCGCGCCCAATTTTGTGCTGTCGCATCAACTAAACAGACGATTACATCCGCGCGGCGCGCCTCGGTTCGTGCGCGCGACACGCCTTCACGCTCAACGGGATCTTCTGTTTCGCGCAACCCCGCCGTATCTACGAGCCGTACCGGAAGGTCGTTAAGCACGAGATCGACCTTTAGCAAATCCCGGGTCGTACCAGGGATGTCCGTAACGATGGCCGCGTCCTCCCCGGCCAATCTATTCAACAAACTCGATTTACCCGCATTCGGTGCACCGATAAGCGCGACCGCTATGCCTTCGTTGATCGTTTTGCCACGCCCACTCTTCGCCAACAGCTCAGCAAGCTCCACTTGCAAGCTCGCCAGTTGTTGCGGTATCGAATATCGAGCCAGGAAATCTTCTTCCTCCTCGGGGAAATCTATCGTGGCTTCTACAAGTATTCTCATCCGTTCGGTTTTAGCGACAAGCGAGCCAACATGGTTAGAAAACTCGCCCGATAACGCACGTACCGCAGCACGTGCCGCACCCTGTGAAGCACTCGCGATCAAGTCCGCGATCGCCTCGGCTTGGACAAGGTCGATCTTGTTGTTTAAAAAAGCCCGCTCACTGAACTCACCTGGACGGGCAAGCCTAGCGCCACTTGCTCGACAGGCATCGAGGGTCCGTTGCAAGGTTATCGGGCTTCCGTGCAACTGAAACTCGACAACGTCTTCACCGGTGAAGGAATTAGGGCCAGGAAAGTACAACAGGAGGCCATCATCGATGGCTTCTCCGTCATAGTGCAGGCTAACTCTTTGCGCTAAACGTGGTGTTGCTGGTTTGCCGCCTAGAACAGAACAAAGAACACCACTTATGTCAGACGACTGAGGTCCGGATAGACGTACGACACCGATACCTCCCTGTCCGGGCGGGGTCGCCACTGCGACGATCGTGTCGGTATCCAACGTCGTCACTCTTAGTCCTCTTTTCCTCGTTTACAGCGGCTAAGCCTGCTGTGCCTTTTCAGCTTGTCGGTACACATATTGTTGCTGCGCGATAGACAGCAAATTGTTGACCAGCCAGTAGAGCACGAGGCCCGCAGGGAAAAACAAGAACAGCACGGTGAACATGATGGGCATCATTTTCATCATCTTTTGCTGCATGGGATCCCCCACCTGAGGGTTGAGAGACTGCATCATGTAGGTACTTGCCCCCATGAGAAGAGGCAAAATGAAATACGGATCCATCTGTGCCAAATCGTCGATCCACAACATAAAGGGCGCCTGTCTAAGTTCGACTGACTCGAACAACACCCAATACAGCGCAATGAATATCGGCATCGGCAGAAGCATTGGCAAACACCCACCTAACGGGTTTGCACCTTCCTTTTTGTAAAGCGCCATCATCTCCTTGGAGAGTTTTTCACGGTCGTTGGCGTAGCGTTCTTGAATTTTCTTGAGCTGCGGCGCCACCCGTCGCATGTTCGCCATCGATTTGTACCCAGCTGCGGACAGCGGATAAAGCACAGCTTTCACCACAATCGTGAGCAATATAATCGCTATACCCCAATTGCCTACCAGGTCGTGCATCCAGTCCAGCAACGAAAAGAGCGGTATCGCCACCCACCAAAGGAATCCGTAGTCTATGGTCAGGTTGAGATTCTCTGCTATTTCCTCCAGGCGCTTTTGATCTTTGGGACCAGCATAGAACTGGCTCTCCCATACGCCCGTTGCACCGGGTGCCACCGTCGTTAGTGGCCCTGTATAGCCGAACAGGTAACGACCGTCGCTGCCCTTGCGCCCGTAAAATCTATTCGGCTGCCCTTCCGGAGAAATCCAAGCGGAGAGAAAGTAGTGTTGCAAAAACGCGACCCAACCGCCTTCAACTCGTTCGTCCAAGCCCTCTTCATCAATGTCTTCGAAGTCGACTTTGAGGTATCGCTCTTCGGGGGTCGTGATTGCGGCACCCAAGTAGGGTTGTGGCGCCAGCGAGAAGGATTCGTCTGTAGAGGGAGGTCTGTCATCTCTTTTGATCTGAGCGAACATGGCCGCCTGCAAAGGCTGACTACTCGCGTTTTCCATTTCGTAGCGGACCCCGAGTAAATGGTCATCCGGTTGAAAGCTGAAAATCTTCCGAACAGCATTGCCTTTGAAATTGGTGGTCAACACAACTTCGCCAGGCGCTTCGTTAAGCTCGTACAACTCCCGGCTCGTTGCGAACAAAGGTCGGCTCGCACTGTCAGGTCCGTCCGTGCCAATCAACCCACTCTGTGCGGTATAGACCCGCGATGAGCTTCGCTCCAGTAACTGATAGGGAACGTCAGGTTGGTCGAGTTCGACAGGGAAGCCCTTTAGACGAACGCGCACCAAGTCACCGCCTTCGAGGTCTATCCACACACTCAACGCGCGAGTGTTGACCCTGACCAAACGTGCGCTATTGGCGACGCTTAAGGTCGGTGCTTCCACAGCTATGGGTGCATCGCTAAGGAGGCTCGCGTCGGGAACATCGGAGTGGCTGCCCGTAGGTGAATCGGTTGCCCCTGGAACAGGATTCGGTGTGACAACACCGGGTACGGGTGCAGCAAGATCAGCCACGATGGGGTCGTCAGCATATTGCACAGGTGCCTTTGTTTGCTGGCGATCATCGTTCCACGCCAAAATCATCATATAGCCTGTCGCCGCGAGACCGATCAGCAAAACTATCCGCAAAACTTCTGGGGGCAGCATTACAAGTCTCCGATCATGTGGGTATCACGGTGTTCGCAAGTAGCGACCCCGCGTTTAGCTAACGGGTGCGGTGGCACTTCGTCTATGCCGCCCGCATGAAAAGGATGGCAGCGTGACAGTCGTCTAGCGGTTAACCACAATCCCACCCAGGGACCGTGGGTCTGGATGGCCGCGATCGCGTAGCATGAACACGTCGGATGAAAACGACATTGCTGCCCGACCCATGGACTTAAGGTCAAACGATAGAGTTTTACCAAGCCCACGAGGCAAAATGCCAACCACCCCTCGACCCGCACAATGAAATCCCTAATCACCACAGCTCCTATCGTTAAACCCGATTCGGTTTTTTAACACCCTGATTACTCGTCCACTCGTTTCCACGCGCGTTACCCATTCGCTCTCGCCAATCGACCGGCAAACGCTCGCGCGAACAAACCTTACCTGTCAGTAGATTCAAGCTGACCGAACAACCTATCCAAGCCCGCATTGAGCTTCGCATCATCGAGCTCGCCAAAAACCTGGATGACAAGGTCGTACCCGGCGAGCTTCGCTTGGCGATGGCGAAACCGCGCACGGATGATCCTCTTGATTCGATTACGTCGCACAGCAGTTCGGTTACCCTTTTTCGTAACCACCAGTCCTAGCCGCGCGACCGGCATTCTATTCTTTCTCGCGCGTAGACGTAACGGTCCAACCGCCTTATTTATCTCGGCACGTTTGAGCACAGGAATATAGTCTGCCGAGTTCAACAGACGGTAGGATTTAGGGAAGTGTGTCAGACTCAGTGGTTCACTCAGTCTACAAAGCAGCCTATACCGCTAGGCGTTTGCGGCCTTTCGCCCGTCGAGCGCTCAAAACTTTTCGCCCGCCCTTGGTCGCCATGCGTGCTCGAAAGCCGTGAGTGCGCTTACGCTTCAAATTACTTGGCTGGTATGTCCGCTTCATTGGTTCAGTTCTCTAAGAATTCACAAGCATGTCGCGATGCTGGCGATCTGATTTCAGGGCGAGCGATTCTATGGACAGGCCCTCACCCTGTCAAATCTCCTTTTTAGCGGGAGTTGCACGAGTTTCCCACAGTCTTAATAGAAGAAGGTTAAATATATAAGATTGTTATTGTTGGTTGTTAAGGGGTGGTTTGCCTGTGGGGAAGTACTCTAGATGCTTGATTGTGTGCGATAAATCCAACGTTAAAAGGTGTGGACATTGTCTGATTAAAACGTGGGTCGATGCTGCATGGAATGTGGATAACACGGACACCAGACCTTTCAAGGAAGTTATCCACAGGTTCTCCAGTGTGTTAGCCACAACATGAGTTTTCAATTGCGCACGTGATGTGAGCTGTTGGCATATCGTAAGCGACTGATAAACCAGGCTTTCAGAAAAAGCTGCAGGAAATGCTAGGTTTTTAATAGCTATTTGGTAGCGCTTCAGCTTAAATATTTCCTGGTTCGATGCAGTCCCTTTAGCGGACTTGACCGGCAAGATTTGATGCGTTTATTGGTTTGTTAACAGAGTCGCGTTTGTTAGCAAAGCATCAAGCAGTTCAACCGAAAAGCGTCTAACTCAAATAGAAAAACAAACATAGACAGTAAGAACCGCATTTTATGATCGCATATCCAGCACTTTTTTTCGGGGGCGCAAGTTAAGTGGGAACGGGCATTTGGCAGCAATGCTTAGCCAAATTGGTTGAAGAAGTAGACTCTGAGCAATTTGATACCTATCTAAAACCTCTCCAAGTTAGGATCGAGGATTCAACGGTGGCGCTGATGGCGCCCAACATCTACGTTGAGGAGCAAGTCCGAGGTGTGTATTTAACACGCATCAGAGATTTGGTGAGCCGGTTGTCTGGGTTGGATGAGGTGGCGGACATCGAGCTTACCGTGGGTGGTGCCGAGGTTGGTCAGCCACTACGAGCAGATGGCAGCGGTCGTAAGCCGACACATAATTTGAACAGTGAGTTTAACTTCGACACGTTTGTCGAAGGTAAAAGCAACGAGCTTGCCACGGCGGCGTCGTTGCAAGTCGCCGGGAACGCCGGGAACTCTTACAATCCATTGCTGCTCTATGGTGGTGTAGGTCTTGGCAAGACTCACCTGATGCAGGCGGTTGGCAACGAGATTCTGAAAAGAAAGCCGGAAGCCCACGTCGTCTACCTACACTCACAACGTTTTGTGCAGGATATGGTGAAGGCGCTCCAACAAGGCACCATGCAGGACTTTATGCAGTACTACCGCTCGGTAGACGCATTGCTCATCGACGACATTCAGTTTTTCGCAAAAAAACTACGCTCACAAGAAGAATTCTTTCACGTGTTCAACGCCCTTCTAGAGCGAGATCACCAAATGGTGTTGACCTGTGATCGTTATCCACGAGAAATCGATGGGTTAGAAGAGCGTCTAAAGTCGCGTTTCGTTTGGGGTTTGACCGTTGAAGTGGAGCCGCCTGAGCTTGAGACTCGCGTCGCCATATTGATGAAGAAGGCAGAAGCAGAGCAAGTCGATTTGGACCCAGCTGTGGCCTTTTTTATAGCAGAACGCATCCGATCGAACGTTCGGGAACTAGAGGGTGCTTTGCGTCGAGTTATCGCCAACGCCCGCTTTACAGGGCGCCACATCAGTATTGAGCAGGTTAAGCGCGCCTTAAGAGATTTATTTGCGATTCAAGACCGACAAATCTCCATCGACAATATCCAGCGAACTGTGGCTGAGTACTACAACCTCAAGCTTAGCGACCTCTTGTCAAAAAGAAGAAACCGTACAGTTGCGCGACCAAGACAGGTCGCAATGGCGCTATCAAAAGAGTTAACCAACCACTCTCTACCTGAAATTGGTGATGCCTTTGGCGGCAGGGACCATACGACTGTCTTACACGCTTGTAGAAAGGTTGCTGAGTTAAGGGATTCCAGCGCAGATATGGCTGAGGATCACAAAAACTTGTCTAGGTTGCTTTCCGCATAAAGAGCAACGCTTTGTTTATGTGTTTGGGCTCAAGTGCTCAGGCACAGCCGTTTAGTAGGTATTAAACATGAAATTTACCATCCAACGTGAACAGCTACTCAAGACCTTGCAATTGGTGACTGGTGTCGTCGAGCGACGCCAAACACTGCCTGTGTTGTCAAACTTGTTAGTTCGCGCGACGGATAACCACTTGGAGTTCACCGGCACCGACCTAGAGGTAGAGCTTGTCGCGGAGTGTGAGGCTGTCGTAGAGCAACCCGGCGAGGTCACACTACCAGCAAGAAAGCTAGCTGATATATGGCGCTCTCTCGCGGACGGTGCTGAAGTGAGTGTCAATGTCGAGGGTGATCGAGCCGTTGTTCGCTCCGGGCGGAGCCGTTTCACCTTGGCAACCCTTCCCGCAGCAGATTTTCCAAAGGTCCCAGCTGGAGAGGCTGATGTGACTGTCGAAGTTGCGCAAAGTGATCTGAAAACGCTAATCGATGATGTTGCGTTTGCCATGGCGCAGCAAGATGTACGCTACTTTCTGAACGGGATGCTGCTAGAAGTTACGTCCGATCACATTCGCGCGGTGGCAACGGATGGACACAGGTTAGCAATGGCAACCGCTGAAGGCGGGGCAGATGTGCCGAGTCGAGTTCATGCAATTATTCCGCGAAAGGGTGTACTTGAAGTCAATCGGTTGCTAGACGGCGAAAATGATACCGTTCAGTTGCAGTTAGGAGGCAACCACCTTCAGGTGCAATCGGGTGCTTTCACGTTGACGACTAAATTGGTAGATGGGCAGTTCCCCGATTATCAAAAGGTGATTCCGGCGGATGCTTCTAGATCCATGCGCGCAGACCGAGAGACGTTGCGCCTGGCGTTTCAACGCGCCTCTATTTTGTCGAATGAAAAATACCGCGGTGTGCGGCTAACGATAGATCCCGAGCAGCTTACGATCCAAGCAAACAACCCTGAGCAAGAAGAAGCCGAAGAGGTGGTTGCTGTGGAATTTGGTGGCGATGTGCTGGAGATCGGATTCAACGTCAGTTACCTGCTGGATGTGCTGGGTGTTCTAAACACCGATGACGTTCAACTTAGTGTGTCCGATGCAAACAGCTCTGCGCTGATTGAGGGTGTGGGCCACGAGTCTGCGGTCTATGTGGTCATGCCCATGAGGCTCTAACGCCGCCGTGCACCTTCAACGGCTGCACATTGACGGGCTGCGCAACATCTCCGCAGCCGATCTCGAGCTTGGTGCGGGATTCAATTATCTATATGGCGATAATGGCGCTGGCAAGACCGCAATCTTAGAAGCGGTACACGTGTTGGCGCGTGGACGCTCATTTCGCTCTAACTCCCTGGAAAGACTGGTTAACAAAGAGCCGGGTTCCTTATTGGTTCGTGCGGAGGTCAGTAATCGGTCTGGCACACATCGTCTCGGTTTCGCCAGAACGGACGCTAAAAACCAGTATCGAATTGATGGCCAGCACGCTGATGGGTTTGCGCGGCTGGCCGGGCAGATTGCCGTTCAAACATTGTTACCCGATGCATCTGATCTGGTATATGGCAGCCCCGGTGAGCGGCGCCGTTTTTTAGATTGGGGGTTGTTCCACGTGAAACACGACCATCTGTCGTTAGCTCGCCAATACAATCGCGCATTAATGCAGCGAAACGCTTGGCTGAAAAGTCAGGAGTCGAGTGGAGCGACGTGGCAAGAAGATCCTTGGGTAGAGTCTGTCGTCGATCACGGGTTGCAATTGAACAAGCACCGATCCGAGTATGTACAACGTCTTCAGCAGCCGTTTCGTGAATCACTTAGTGCATTGAGCGTTGGGATCGATTTGGCTTTGGCATATGGGTGGGGCGGGCTGCAGGATGAGGCGGAAAGTCGCAAAAAGATGAGCGAAAGCTTTGCGCGCGATGTAAAATTCGGTGCGACTCAACGCGGTCCTCACCGGGCAGATTTGTTGGTTACAGCCCAGGGTGCTGGTAGCCCAAACGGTGTCGATCCGAGTGATGGTTCGAGCCAAACTGCGAAGATTGGTGGCGCTAAAGCTAGTGAGATCCTATCTCGGGGCCAAGCAAAAATTGCAGCGTCAGCATTGGTACTCGCGCAAGTTGAGTTGCAGCGTCAGGAAATCGGGGAAAATAGTATTGTTCTCATTGATGACTTCGGAGCGGAGCTGGATGCTGAGCATTGGCGGCGCTTTTTAAGCACGCTTGAGCGCCTAGATTGCCAGGTCATCGCGACATCGACCGAGGCGCCGGGGAATCTGGGTTGGTTAGAGCAAATAAAGTGTGATGTGTTTCACGTGGAACAAGGCAAGGTTGGCGCCGAGTCGTCATCCTAAAAATCGACGGTAAGATCGGGTGGCTGTCCAAAAGGCGGTTTTGGGCTAACAAGTAGTGCTGATACGAACAAGCCCGTAAAGAACCGAACTCTAGATACTAGAACGTACAGGGCCGAACGACTGGGCAACAAGCAATCAAAGAGAGATAGAACAAATTTATGTCTGACGAACAAAGCTACGATTCTGGCAGTATTACAGTTCTTCGAGGGCTGGATGCGGTACGGAAGCGCCCCGGGATGTACATTGGCGACACTGAAGATGGCACCGGGCTACATCATATGGTGCAGGAGCTGGTTGATAATGCTATCGACGAGGCGTTGGCTGGCCATTGTGATGAAGTATTTGTGCTGATTCACCCAGAAGAAGCAATCACGGTCCGTGATAATGGACGCGGTATCCCAGTGGACATTCACCCGGAAGAAAATGTTAGCGCTGCTGAGGTCATCATGACGACGTTACACGCGGGCGGCAAGTTTGACGACAACAGCTATAAGGTTTCCGGCGGTTTGCATGGGGTTGGTGTGTCTGTGGTGAATGCCCTATCAGAAAAGCTCAAATTGACAGTGCGTCGAGATAGTCGGGTTTACGAGCAAGAATACCGACATGGCGTACCGGTTGAGCCGATCAAAGAAGTTGGCGAAACCAACGAAAAAGGTACGGAATGCTACTTCAAACCTTCGCCAGAAACCTTCTCTGACGCCAAATTCTCCCACGAAATCCTCGCTAAACGACTTCGAGAACTGGCGTTTTTGAACTCGGGCGTAAAAATCAACCTGATCGACGAGCGCACTGGTAAAAGCGACGTTTTTGTTTATGAGGGGGGGTTGCAGGCGTTTGTGGAGTTCCTCAACCAAAACAAAACACAATTGAACAACGTTTTTCACTTCGATGTTGAACGAGAAGATGGGATCGGGGTAGAGATTGCCATGCAATGGAACGATGGATTCCAGGAGCAGGTGCTGTGTTATACCAACAACATTCCCCAAGGAGATGGAGGGACGCACATGGCGGGGTTCCGGGGCGCGTTGACCAGGACTCTGAATACCTATATCGAGCGCGAATCAGCGTTTAAGAAAGCCCAGGTCTCGACGACGGGGGATGATGCTCGTGAAGGGTTAACTGCGGTTGTTTCGGTTAAGGTGCCTGATCCTAAGTTTTCCTCCCAAACCAAGGACAAATTAGTTTCGAGTGAGGTTAAGTCTGCTGTCGAGCAAGAGCTAAACCGGTTTTTCGGGGAATACCTTGAGGAACACCCTCAAGATGCGAAATCGGTTGTGAACAAGATGATCGACGCCGCGCGCGCGCGCGAAGCTGCACGAAAAGCAAGAGAAATGACGCGCCGAAAGGGCGCTTTAGACATTGCTGGACTACCCGGCAAACTAGCAGATTGTCAGGAGAAAGACCCAGCATTGTCGGAGCTCTTTCTTGTCGAGGGGGATTCGGCAGGCGGATCTGCCAAGCAGGGGCGGTCTCGTCGAACACAGGCGATCTTGCCGCTGAGGGGTAAGATCCTCAACGTTGAGAAAGCGCGTTTTGACAAGATGCTGTCTTCTCAGGAAGTGGGCACCCTTGTTACCGCCTTAGGCTGCGGGATTGGCCGAGATGAGTTCGATCCCGATAAGTTGCGCTATCACAGTGTCGTCATCATGACAGATGCTGATGTCGATGGTTCCCACATTCGCACGCTGCTGCTGACCTTTTTCTTTCGCCAGATGCCTGAACTTCTTGAGCGAGGGCACATCTTTATCGCCCAGCCGCCACTCTACAAAGTTAAGAAGGGCAAACAGGAGCGGTATGTAAAAGATGATGGGGAGCTAACAGACTACTTCATCGAGCTTGCTCTGCAGGCGTCTAAGTTGCACGTCAACAGTGAAGCCCCGGCGATGGGAGATGAGGCGCTTGAAGCGTTGGTTCACCGTCTACAGAGTGCGCACAACAAACTGGAAAAGATCCAACGCAAGTTCCCGATGGAAATAACAAAGCCGCTTTTGCGCTTGCCAGAGGTTACAGAAGATACGCTGAAAGATCAGACTGGTATGGAAGAGTGGGCTAACCACTTATCAGAATTGTTGGAGGGTGTTGCGGATGCCAACCCTCAGGTCGAAGTAAGCTTAGATGCTGAACACCAAGTCTATATACCTGTGATATCGCTCATGTTGAAAGGCATTGAGCGGCGCATCTCACTAGATCGAAATTTCTTCTTGGGATCCGATTATACCGATATTGGTGCGATTGCACGCGACTTAGATGGATTGTTGGAGTCGGATGCGTATGTTCAGCGTGGTGACAAAACTGAAACAGTAGAACACTTCGTTGATGCGTTTGAATGGTTGTTAAAGGAGGCGCGTCGCGGCTTAGACATTCAGCGCTACAAAGGTTTAGGTGAAATGAATCCAGACCAGTTGTGGGATACAACTATGGATCCTGAGGTACGACGTATGTTGCGAGTCACTGTAGAAGATGCAATTGGTGCAGACCAGATGTTCACGACCCTCATGGGTGACCAAGTAGAGCCGCGGCGAGCGTTCATTGAAACGAACGCGTTGTCAGTCGTTAACCTCGACGTTTAGAAGCGGTCACTGCCGCTGCGAGTTCGGATAAGTCGTCAAAAGTGACAGGCGTTGCCGGGAGGCTCGCCAGCGCGTCGTTACCGTTTCCGGTGCGGAGTAGGATCGGCAAACAACCCGCCGCCTCTGCAGCCGAAAGATCTCGCACTGAGTCTCCTGCGAACAAAGTTGAGCTAGGGTTTGCGTTGAGTTCTCTCATCGCGGTGAGGAGTAACCCCGGATGCGGCTTTCGACATTCGCAGCCAGTGTCAGGGCCGTGCGGACAGAAGTAGATGTTGAGCGGCGATCCACCGGCTGCAATTAACTGAGACTGAAACTTTTCGTGGATTGCACGTAGATCGCCAAGAGAGAATAAGCCACGGTCGACACCTGACTGGTTGGTGCAGACAGCAACTGTGACGTGTAGTTGCAGCTGAGCGATCGCATCCAAGGAGCCTGGAATCGGCAACCACTCTGCAGGATCTTTGATGTAGTCTTTGGAGTCTGCGTTGATTACGCCGTCGCGATCGAGCAAAACAAGCGACAAGTCAGGCGATAATTGTGCGTGGCTCATAGGCGCAATATATAGGTGCACGGAAACTCGCGCAATGTAACTGCCTTGCCATAGCGGCGTACAAACAAGAGATCGCCATAGTCGAGGTTAGACGAAGTTAGTCGAAGTAAGACGAAAGAGAAACTCAGGAAATGACTGATAATCAAATTCGGTGTGGGTGGTGTGTTGGCGATGCTGAGTACGTTGCCTATCACGACGAGGAATGGGGGGTGCCGATAACGGACGCGCCATCCCTTTTTAAACTTCTAACATTGGAAGGTATGCAAGCCGGGCTTTCGTGGTTGACGATTTTGCGCAAGCGAGCGGCCATGGAGGAAGCGTTCTACGATTTCCAGCTCGACAAGCTGGCAGCAAGTGGGGAGCCAGAAATTACTCGGTGGTTAGACAACGCCGCAATTATTCGTCATCGCGGCAAATTGCAGGCGATGATTAATAATGCGCGTCTCGCCCTCGAGACGGACAACTTTGTGGAACTCATCTGGCAATTCCGGCCAGCAAGCTCAAGAAAATATGCATCCCTCGCCGACGTACCGGCGTTAACAGACGAATCAACTGCCATGTCAAAGACGTTAAAAAAGGCAGGATTTAAGTTTGTTGGTCCGACGATATGTTATGCGTTTATGCAAAGCGCAGGGCTCGTTAACGATCACACCAAGGATTGTTGGCGTTTTGCTCCGTGCGACTCGCTCCAAGCGCGAATAAAGTAGTGGGGTGTGAGGTAGACCAGCTGAGACTGATCACGGATCGACTGTCATGAGTGAATGGGTCGCGAGCTTCTTCCGAATGTTGCTGGCAACGGTTGCGCGCTTCAGTCGTTCTCAATCGGTCGGGGTTTCCCGTTTTCTCGTTAAGTTCGCCGGTCGCAGTGATTCACTGAAGGTGACCGAGATCAACTTGCGGACATGCTTTCCCGAGCTCAATGATGATGAGATAAACCAGTTGGCGAAGGCGAGTCTGGAGCAGATGTTCCTGATGTTCTTCGAACTTGGGCAGCTGAAGTATTGGTCAAAGGAAGAACTTCTGGGATCGGTCGAAATCATTGGGGCCGAGGTTCTAGATGATGCCGTCGCCGCAGACGCGGGGATTTTGTTGCTTGTCCCACACATCGGGAACTGGGAACTAATGTGTGCCTATCTTGGAGAAAGACATGAACTCAACGCTTTGTATGACCCGCCGAAGGTCGCCGGTCTTGAGAGCGTCATTTTAGAAGCCCGAGAGCGTTTTAGCGGCAAGATGCATCCCATCGGGATTGGTGGTTTACGCGCAGTGATCAGAGTGCTTCGCAGCGGCGGGCTTTTGGCGGTTCTGCCCGATCAAGTGCCAGAGAGAGGCTCCGGAGTTTATGCAGAGTTTTTTGGGCAGACTGCTCTGACGATGAATTTGGTGGATCAGTTGGTGACTAAGACTGCGCCCAGGGTTCTCCTAGGTTGGGTCCAGCGAGTCGCAATTGCCGACGGTGACTGGCGACAAGGGTATAACTATCGGCTTTCATTTAGTGCCCTGCCGCTTTCGCACCTAGCGGATCTGCCTACCGAGTCGGAACGCCAGGTTGCGACAGCTAGAGCTGTGAACGCGGCGATTGAGGACGTTGTGAAGATTGCACCTGAACAATACCAGTGGGAGTACAAGCGGTTTAAAAGGCCGCCAGAACTAGGCAAGACGAATATCTATCGTCGCCAATAACCCGGAGTTAACAGAACTAAAACGGTAAAGATCTCGAGACGACCGAGCATCATCGTAAACATTAAAAGCCACTTTACGGACGCGTCTAAGCTTGAGTAGTTCAACGCGACGTCACCGAGACCAGGTCCCAGATTATTGAGGCAGGCGCCCACCGCTGAAAAAGCAGTTGTGAAATCAAGGTCTCCCGCGAGCATGATCAAGGTCACCATCAGCAGAAATACGATGACGTAGACGCTGAAAAAACTCCAAACAGCTTCGACCAGGCGATCACCAACAGGGCTTGTCCCAAGTTTTATCGGGAAGACACCGTTTGGGTGAATGAGTCGTTTTACTTCACGCATACCCTGTAGATAAATCATCAATACGCGAATCATTTTAATGCCACCCGCTGTCGAACCAGCACAACCTCCCGCAAAGGCAGCAAGCAAGAGTAAGACCGGGGCAACTGAAGGCCACGCGCTGAAATTTTGCGTCGTGAAACCAGTTGTCGTCGCAATCGAGATTGTTTGAAAGAGACCATCTCGAATGGGTGCAACACCCTCCGTTGGGTAAAAGTAGAGAACACTACAAACAACGGAGGCCACAAAAACGAGGACGAATAGGTACATCCGTACTTCCATGTCCAATAAGTAGTGAATGGGATTGCGGCGGCGCCAAACCAGGAAGTGGAGTCCGAAGTTGATTCCCGAAAGAAGCATAAAAAACATGGCAACGCTTTCGATGGCCGGGCTGTCGAAGAAGCCGATGCTGGCATCGTGGGTTGAGAAGCCGCCGATAGCTACGGTGGCGAAGCTGTGGGAAACGGCATCGAAGACACTCATACCAGCAATCCAATAGGCCAGTGCGCAAGCAACCGTGAGGCTTAGATAGATATACCAGAGCGCTTTAGCCGTTTCGGTGATTCTCGGTGTGAGTTTGTTGTCTTTAACAGGGCCCGCTGACTCGGTTCGATATAACTGCATCCCGCCGATTCCGAGTATCGGAAAGATAGCGACCGCGAGGACAATGATTCCCATGCCCCCCAGCCACTGTAGCAACTGACGGTAAAACAATAGTGACTGAGGCAGTTCATCCAATCCCGTGATGACTGTAGCACCCGTCGTGGTCAAGCCAGACATGGACTCAAACGCAGCGTCGGTAAAAGACAGATCCGTGCTTGCGCTCATAAAGAGCGGGATTGCACCGAACAAACCCAGACCGATATAGAAAAGTGCGGTGATAAGAAAGCCATCGCCGCCGCGTAGTTCGCGTTTACCTCGTAACGGTAGCCACATGGTGAGCCCGACGCCGAAGGTGATGGCGAAGGCGAGACCGAAGGTGCGCACGGTGGTCTCGCCAAGGAAAAGTGCGATTAGGCCAGGCACAAGAAACGTAAAGCTAAAAACCGTTAGGAGGGTCCCGGTAACACGAAAAATAACGGCGAGATGCATGTGGTGGCGCGTTTGCTAGAAAAAGGTCAAACCGACCTGAAAGAGACGCTCTACTGCGCGAACGTGCTTCTTGTCGACCAAGAACAAAATGACATGGTCGTCCTGTTCGACCATCACATCATCGTGTGCGATCAATACATCTGAACCTCTAACAATGGCGCCGATGTTTGTACCAGGTGGTAGAGCGATTTCGCTGATGCGTCGTCCGACGACTTTCGAGCTTTTTGAATCTCCGTGCGCTACCGCTTCGATCGCTTCTGCTGCCCCGCGTCGCAAACTGTGGACGCGAGCAACGTCGGCGCGTCGCACATGGGATAGCAAACTGCTGGTAGTGGCTTGTTGTGGGGATATAGCGATGTCGATTTCGCCGCCCTGGACGAGGTCAACGTAGGCGGGTTTAGAGATGAGTGCGATCACTTGCCGGACGCCGAGGCGTTTGGCCATCAGAGAAGACATGATGTTCACTTCGTCATCATTCGTGACCGCGCAGAAAGCATCGCACTGTTCAATGTTTTCCTCTAAAAGGAGATCTCGATCTGTCGCACTACCTTGGATGACGACCGTATCAGCGAGCTGACCGGCGAGGTGTTTGGCGCGGTGAGCGCTGTACTCTAGAAGTTTGACACCGTATTCATCTTCGATTTCCTCTGCGAGAGACGCGCCGATGTTGCCCCCACCGGCGATCATGATGCGTTTGAACGGGCGCTCAACTTTACGTAACTCTGCCATCACAGCGTCGATGTGCTCACGCGCGGCGATGAAAAATACCTCATCATCCACCTCAATGACTGTGCTGCCTTTTGGAATGATTGCCTTGCCGCGCCTGAAAATAGCCGCGACTCTCGTATCGACCTTGGGCATGTGTTCGCGCAAGAAGCTTAAGGCTTGGCCGACCAGGGGGCCTCCGTAGTAGGCGCGCATGGCCACGAGTTGCACACGCCCATCTGCAAAATCTAGTACCTGCAAAGCACCGGGGTGTTTTAGCAGTTCGTGAATGTGTTGTTTGACAACACGTTCGGGGTTAATCAACACATCGATGGGCATATGCTCTTTGCTGAAAAACCCTTCCCGGCTTGAGTAAGTGGCAGCACGAACTCGTGCGATTTTGGTCGGCGTTCGGAACAGCGAGTAACAGACTTGGCAGGCGATCATGTTGACTTCGTCACTCGAAGTGACCGCGACAATGATGTCCGCGTCATCGGCACCGGCGCGGCGTAAAACATCAGGGTGACTCGCCCAGCCCTCTGTTGTTTGAATATCTAGGCGATCGGCAAGTGCTTGCAAACTAGCTGGATCGTTGTCGACCAAAGAAATGTCGAAAGCTTCCTTGGCCAAATTTTCAGCGAGTGTCCCGCCAACCTGTCCCGCTCCAAGAATGAGAATTTTCATGGTGTTTCGAGCGGCTTTTTAAGAAGAGCGAAGTAAAACCCGTCAGTGTCTGGGTTGGTTGGTAGTAGTTGCCAACCAAATTTGGTTTGGCCGCCGGTCGGCAGGCTGATGGGTTGGTTGATTGAGCTCATGCTAGACCTGGAAAGGGGGGATTGTAGAGCCTCAAATTGCTGTGTCACGAATGCCTCAATGACGCTATCGTTTTCTTGTTCTAACAAGGAACAGGTGCAGTATAGAAGAGTACCCCCGGGTTGCAGCGTTGACCATAAGTTGTTGAGTAGTTGCAGTTGATTACTGTGATGGGTGTCGATACTCGATGGGTCTAGAAGTACTTTGATGTCTGGGTGACGTCGGAGAGTGCCGGTGCCGGAGCAGGGTGCGTCGAGCAAAATCTGGGAGAACTTCTCGCCCGACCACCACGCCAGGTTTCTAGCGTCGCCCACTGTCACAGAGATTTGGTGGCCAAGTCTTGTGGCGTCGGTATCGATGAGGGTGGCGCGTCGTGCTTGTGACTCGAGCGCCACGAATTGATGATCGGAAGCCGACAACTCCATCAGGTGGAACAACTTACCGCCGGGTGCGGCACACGCATCTAAAGTTTGTCCTTGTGGTTGCGCCAATCGGTCGATGAGTAAATGAGCGGCGTATTGAGCGCCCACGTCTTGGATCGAAACCAGTCCTTTGTCAAAGCCGGGTAATTCCTCGGTACGACGAGGTTGCGCCAAAATCACCGTTTCGGGAAATGGCCCCTCTCGAAACTCAATGGCTGCATCGGCAAGGGTAGTTTGGTATTCGGCGGCTGAGACTCGCCTGGTGTTGATCCTAAGCGCCATGGGTGCCCGCGTTAAGCAGGCGGTAAAAAGCTCGCTCGATTGATTCGGGAACTGCTCAATGATGTGTTTTTTTAACTGCTTCTTAAGGTGTTCCTTGATTAGCAGGGTCAAGCCCGGAAGATAACGGATGACCCCGTAGATGGTCTCTCGTGCTTCGGGAAATATCTTGTCATTTAACGACCTGATCGATCGTTCGGTTATCTAGAATGATCGCGTTGAGGCAACGGGCGCTCACCGCGCGCTGGCCAGTCAATTGACTACTGTGCCGTTGGTCAGCAGGGTGCTGAAGCCGTTGACCAAACTTTTGCCATCAAGGACAGTACCCTTACCCCCTTCAAATTTGAGCTGCTTGATTAGCAACTGTCCGATTGCACATTGAATGGCGAGGCCGTCTGCGGTCAGACCAATTATTGTGCCATTGGTTTCTGCGGTCCCATCCACGCCAGCGTCTAGCACTGTAGCGGCTAAGAGTTGTGCGGGCTTGTCCTCGAATCGGCAGCGCACGGGCATGCGTGCTGCCAATGCATTAATTTGTCTGGCGAGTTGAATAGCCGACAATTCGAAGTCGAGCACGCGGTCGCGACTCGTGAGTTTGCCAGCATAGTTCGCGCCCAATTCAGTTTGGGCGGTTGGGGTCGGTGCTTGAGAGCTATCCGCCTTAGCCAACGCCAGGGTTTGCAGGACATCGATTAAGTCCTTGCTCCCGACTTCCGCGAGTTGGAGCTCAAGTGCTTCAATACTTTGATTGTCAGCGATGGGCACTTCGGAGCACTTATACACAGGTCCGGTATCTAGCCCCTCGTCCATCAGCATGATGCAAGCCCCCGTCTTTTCATCACCTGCCATATAGGCCCGTTCTATTGGGGCGGCACCCCGCCATCGAGGCAATAAAGATGCGTGCACATTGAGGCATCCAAAAGGCGGTACTTCAAGAATAGGAATCGGCAATATTAGACCATAGGCGACGACGACCAAGACGTCGGGATCATAATTGGCAAGGGTCAAGGCCGCATCTGCACCACGTAGGTTGGTTGGCTGTTCTACGGGTAACTGTGCCGCTGCTGCAGATAGCTTGACCGGATTTGCCTGTAGGCGGCGCCCTCTGCCCTGCGGGCGGTCTGGTTGTGTGTAGACAACGATTGGCGTGAGGCCCGCGGCCATAAGGTTGTGCAAGACAATTTCGGCAAAGTGGGGGCTTCCCGCAAAGGCAATACGCAGGTTGCTCGAGTCAGGTTGAGTCACGCGCTTAACTTTTGTTGCTTCAAAAGCTTCTTACGGATGCGGTTTCTTTTTAAGCCAGACAGATAGTCGACAAAGAGTTTCCCTTCTAGGTGGTCGCACTCGTGTTGAATACAGACTGCCAATAAACCCTCAGCATCGAAAATTTGCTCAGTGCCATCGACATTGAAGGCAGAAACTGCAATTTTTTCTACCCTCTCCACGGTTTCATAATATCCGGGTACGGACAAGCAACCCTCTTCCGCATCGAAGCGGTTGCCGATTAGAGTCAGCTCGGGATTGACTAGAATGTAGGGGGCGTCTCGGGCGTCCGAGACATCTATGACTATAATTCTTTGATGAACATCCACTTGGGTAGCTGCTAGACCGATACCAGGTGCCTGGTACATTGTTTCGAGCATGTCCTCGGTTAGCGTCCGTAGTGATTGCCCAAATTCAGAGACGGGTTTTGCCTTGGTACGTAAGCGCGGATCCGGGTATTGAAGGATGTTAAGTAAACTCATGAATAGCTATTTGAGCGGTGTGAACTGTCTCTAGTATTGCTCTAAGACGTGCTGTTAAGATGGCGCGATTATAGCTGTTAGCACGCTTGTCTTTGAAGTTCTGAAGGTCTTTTTTGGACTTGATTTGGCTTCCGACAACGTTCTGGACAGTAACATGGGCTGCCAGACAAAGCGCCCTGTAATTGCCGCCTTTATAAGGGGGTCGAAACAAAGGATGTGTGCAGACGTGTATCTCGGGAAGAACAAAATGCCTAATTCGCTTCGCAGAGTAGTATGTAAGTACTTACTAACAGTATCGCTTATAGGTGGTAGCATCTTGGGGGTTACGTCAGCGACTGCTGAGGACATCGCCCAATATCTCAAACCCGGACATCCCGACGTCTATACCGTTGTTAAAGGTGACACGTTATGGGATATCAGCGGCACCTTTTTATCCAGACCTTGGCTGTGGCCTGAGATCTGGCAAATCAATCCTCAGATTGACAATCCACACCTAATTTACCCAGGCGACGAAATTTCGCTAATCTATGTTGATGGTCAGCCACGCTTATCGTTGCGACGAGGCGATGCGGGTAGAACATTCAAAATGACCCCATCTGATAGCGTGACATTGGAACCTCAAATTCGGGCGACGCCGTTAGAATCTGCGATCCCGACGATTAGTCTCGATGCGATACAAGGTTTCTTGGTGCAAAACCGAGCCGTTGATGACGCGATGTTGCTAAGCGCGCCCTACGTCGTCGAAGGCGAAGGGGAGCGTTTGGTCCTCGGTGCCGGGGACAGAGTTTATGTTCGCGGTGTGCTCACAGATGGTGAGTCCTTTAGTCTCGTGCGCCGTGGTCCGCTGTATGTTGACCCCGAGACGGAAAGGTGCTTGGTCGCGAGGCAACCTACATTGGCATGGGGACATCTGTTGCTCAGGATGCCGATGTCGATGTATCAACACTCAGGGTCACCAGCACCCGCGAGGAAGTGCAGATCGGCGACCGTGTACTGCCGACAGAAGAACGCAAAGTCGACTCCAATTTTTTCCCAAGCGCCCCTGAGGGCGAGATGCGGGGCGAGATCATCTCTGTTTTCAGTGGAGTCACTCAAGTTGGTCAATACGACGTCGTAGTACTTAACAGGGGTGAACGAGAAGGGCTGGAGGTCGGTCACGTTCTAGCTATATATAAGAAGGGCGCTTTGGCGCGAGACCGAATTGCGAAAGAGACGATTCAACTGCCAAGTGAACGTGCAGGGTTGCTGATGGTATTCCGCACTTTTGAAAAGTTGTCATACGGCCTTGTGCTTATGACCGAACGCCCACTCTCAGTGAGCGATGAGGTGAGAAACCCCTAGTTCTCAAAGCGTAAATAGCTGACGACAGGCGAGGACATCCTCGCCTGTTTTCGTTCTAGCCTGCGACAAATAATCAACATTCTGTCGCAACCAAGGCTTTGCCCTGACGCCCGAGACTCAAACATTAATCTCGTTGCTAGGACGGTGGACTCGTCGGGCAATCGTTGCGGCGCTGGAAGCAACGCAGGACAGTCTTGACGCAGCTGTTGCGCTACTTTGCGACGACAAGCAATCGAAGGCGCGTTCGAGTCACTGGGCTGGTATGCGTCCAACACCAGCCACCCAAGTCGTCGGCTACCTTGATCCAGAGTATCCAGCCTTGCTCAAAGTTATACCCGATCCCCCGCTCGTCCTCGAATTATTTGGTAACACGGCATTGCTTGGTCGTGCGAGTGTTTCTGTGGTTGGCGCGCGGCGTTGTACTCTCGCCGGTGCTGAGATAGCTCAGAAATTTGCCCAGGAAATGGGTCGGGCGGGGGTGGTCATAACGAGTGGCCTGGCAATTGGGGTCGATGGCGCGGCTCACAGGGGCGCGTTGACAAGTTCAACAGGAACCATCGCCTGTCTTGGCTCAGGAATTGAGCAGATATATCCAAAATCACATGCTCGGTTAGCGGAGCAGATATGTGCGGCAGACGGATTAATCATTAGCGAATATGCAGCGACGGTATTGCCGCGCCCTTACCATTTTCCGGAAAGAAATCGACTGATTAGCGGTCTTAGTAATGGCGTTCTGTTGGTGGAGGCTGGTGAAAAAAGCGGCTCGTTGATTACTGCACGCCTGGCTCTCGAACAAGGCAGGGATGTGTTCGTGGTTCCCGGCCCCATAAACAGCCCGGTCAGTCGAGGGTGCCATCGCTTGATCCGACAGGGAGCTGAGCTTGTGACTGAATCTAGTCAGATTCTTGAGTCGCTCGGTATTGAGGCAGTGGCGAATGCGGTGTCTCCACCACTCCCAACGAATAGTCTAAGTGGTGATCAGGCTTACCTTGTCAAACTGGTATCAGGGTTTGCGATTCGATTTGATCAGCTGGTTGAGCTAACCGGGTGGTCTGAAGATCGATTAATGATGGAATTGGCTCGACTCGAGCTGACTGGAATTGTTCGACGGGCGAGCGACGGGTATATTGCCACGTCTTTAGCTTAGGGAGTCTTGTTGAGATGGCATGGGTAGGAATATTGATGGGGTCAGAGTCCGATTGGCCCGTGATGAAAGGAACAACGACTGTACTCAAGGATCTGGGGATCGAATTTGAAGTTCGCGTCACGAGTGCCCACCGCACCCCAGAAGAAACGAAACAGTACATCCAGGATGCCGAGGCACGTGATTGTGGGGTGTTCATATGTGCCGCAGGAATGGCCGCGCACTTGGCAGGTGCCGTCGCCGCTCACACAGTGAGACCTGTCATCGGTGTGCCAATCGACAGTGGTCCTCTACAAGGCTTTGATGCGTTGTTGTCGACCGTGCAAATGCCAGGGGGCATACCCGTCGCAACGGTTGCTGTTGGCAAAGCTGGGGCGAAGAATGCCGCGTATCTCGCCGGACAGATGCTTTCGCTAGCCGATGAATCTTTGGTGCAAAAACTAGTCGATGATCGAGCCGCAAATAGAGCAAAAGTTGCCCAACAGAACGAATCTGTGCAGGCAGATTTGTAACGAATCCAAACAGGCGATGTAGGCGGCGGCAATGAATGAGCTAAACCGCAGCGTCTTAGATCCTGCGATAAAGGTCTTAGCGGAGGGGGGTGTCGTCGCCCACGCCACCGAAGGGGTCTGGGGTTTTGCGTGCGACGCCAATTGCAAAACGGCGGTTCAGAAGATTCTCGCGATTAAGCAAAGAGGTGGTGAAAAAGGGCTCATCGTGATCGCGGGTTCAATAGAGACGTTTGCTCCTGAGCTTGAGAGCCTCTCTGATGAACAGGTGGCGGCAATTAGCGCCACTTGGCCGGGACCCCATACTTGGATACTACCTAACCAAAGGTTCGATGAGCAGGTTACCGGTTCGAGGACGACGATCGCTTGTCGTGTTCCAGGTCATGCTCAAGCGAGGGCATTAGCTCGGATGTTTGGCCACCCTTTGATATCGACGTCTGCGAATCGATCTGGTCAACCTGCAGCAACCCTGGAAGGCGAGGTCCGGGGTTTGTTCGCAGCAGACGTCGACTGGATCCTATCTGGGGCAGTACAAAATGCTGGAGTACCGAGCACCATCCATCAGCTTGATGGTGAGATACTACGGTGAAAGATCTATAGGGATGATCAAGTGAAGACTCGATTACAGGTCGTCGGTGATCCAGTGGGGCATTCATTGTCCCCAGATATACACCAACTCTTTGCAGCGCAGCTTGGCGACCACGTTCTTTATGGGGCAGAGGCTGTACCTAGCGGCCAATTTGACCAGCGGGCTGACGCGTTTCGTCGAGCGGGTGGGAAGGGTATGAACGTCACCGTCCCGCACAAAGCGGCCGCATTCGCGTATGTGGATTTGCCAAGTGTTGAAGCCCAGGCTGCTGGGGCGGTCAACACGATTCACTTTTGCGATGATGGTATTTGCCGTGGCTACAACACAGATGGTCAGGGGCTGGTTCGTGACCTAGTTGCTCGCTGGGGTGTGGCGCTCGATCAGGCTCGGGTGATTATTCTGGGCGCAGGTGGAGCGGCGCGCGGTGTGGTTCTACCGCTATTCGAAGCGGGAGTTGGGTCCATACTGATTGCCAACCGAACACTGGATAAAGCGGACACGCTTTGCGCCGAGTTAGAGATGCACTTGCAAGCAGGCGCCGAGTTAAGAGGCGCCGCGTTAACGGCAGATTTGACCAATGAAGCCGTCGACTTGGTGATCAACGCGACGTCAGCCGGTTTGGCCGGTAAGCAGCTGATTTTGCCCGTAAGTTCTAAACAACTGCGGTCGACGTTTTGTTATGACATGAGTTATGGCAACAACGCTGTCTTTCACAAACAGATCAGTCCACAAGCAAAGCAAAGTGTCGATGGACTCGGCATGCTGATCGAGCAAGCGGCGTTCAGTTATGAGCTTTGGCTCGGTCATCGTCCAGACACCAATCCAGTTTACGATGCCATTCTTGCCAAGTTAGCTGTCAAGGACGATTTGTGAAACGGAGATTCATCGCGGGTGCAGTCTGTCCCGAGTGTCGGGCGCTCGATCGGATCGTTGTAGAAGTTGATGAGGCAGCGGAAACAGAGTCCCAGCGCTGTGTTGAGTGCGGCTATGAGGCACACCAAGTTGTAGGGAACGCACCTGTTGCCAGTATTCCGAAAGGGAAGCCGGAGCGCCGCAGCGGCAGCACAAAGTCGACAACCGCACAAACCGTAAAAATCATGGACTTGCATTCGCAACCTAGACCAGCAGATAAGCCAAAATAGCCTATATTGAAGTTGCTGTTGAGAATTCGGTTGCTATAATGCCGCGCGTTGGGGGGCAGCCAAATGCTGCGATCACGCCAACATCTACCAATTAGGCATTCGCGAAACTCATCTCGACCCAGGTCGATGTGGCGCAATTTGCGCCATTTTTTTGGTTACGTTTTGCTCAGTAGAGAAGCCAAAACAAAAAATTTAAGCGAAGCCGAACTCGGTACGGCGCCAGCACGGTCAGCGGTAGTCTGATCGAGGCGAAGACTAAGACCTAGGATAAAAGACCTAAGACAAAAAGAAGTAGTAGATACAGAAGCGAGACTTTACGGGATGAAACAAATAGGAAAGTTTGCTGGCGCGCTTGGCATGCTGTTACTAGCAGGTCGTTCGTTTGCGGATGAGTTAAATATGCCAGTGGGCGTGACTGATATCAGTCGTCAGGTCTACGATCTTCATATGACCATTTTCTGGATCTGTGTGATCATCGGCGCGCTTGTGTTTGGTGTTATGTTTTGGTCGATTGTTAACCATCGACGTTCAGCAGGCCATGAAGCCGCGCAGTTCCATGAAAGCACTCGCCTGGAAATCGCCTGGACTGTGGTGCCAACCCTTATTTTGATCATCATGGCCATCCCAGCAACGCAGGTTCTGATAGCGATGTATGACACTGGCGGTGAGGACATGACCGTTGAGGTTCGTGGCTACCAGTGGAAGTGGGAATACAAATACTTAGATGATAATTACAACCAAACGTTCTCCTTCTTTTCTTCGCTGACTACCTCGCAAGATGAAATTCAAAACCGCTCTAAAAAGGGCGAGTTCTATCTACTCGAAGTGGACAACCCCCTGCGAATCCCAGCAAATCGAAAGGTTCGATTTTTGGTTACAGCAGAGGATGTGATCCACGCCTGGTGGGTTCCCGATTTTGGCATTAAGCGTGATGCTGTACCCGGCATGTTGAACGAGCTTTGGACGATCGTGCCTGAGCCGGGCATCTACCGGGGGCAATGTACGGAGCTTTGTGGAAAAGACCACGGATTCATGCCGGTGGTCGTCGAGGTTATGGAAGAAGAAGCCTATGACGCGTGGTACGACGAGCAACTTAGACTAGAAGTGATTCGCCAAGAGGCGATCTCACAAACGCTAACAACAGACGAGCTTATGGCCGAGGGTGAGCAGGTCTACATCAGCTTTTGTGCGTCTTGTCATCAGGCCAATGGAGCGGGAATTCCGCCCGCATTCCCCTCTCTCGTCGATACTGCTGTCACCACGGGTCCGCGGGATGAGCACCTTCGTTTAGTGCGTGATGGGGTTGCCGGTTCGGGTATGCAGGCATTCGGAAAACAACTTGATGCACGTCAACTTGCTGCAGTTGTTCACTATGAGCGTCACGCTTGGGGCAACAACGCGGGTGATGTTACGCAACCTGTTGATGTCGTTAACTTAACTGTTGGCCAATAAGGAGACCTGTAATGAGCGAAGCAATCCACACAGATCACCCCACCAGTGCCGACCTGATAGACACACACGCGGATGATCATCACGGGCCGGAAAAGGGCTTGTCACGTTGGCTCTTTACAACGAACCACAAAGACATCGGCACGATGTATCTATGGTTTAGTTTCCTGATGTTCCTTATCGGTGGCGTCATGGCGCTCATCGTGCGGACTGAGCTTTTCCAACCTGGGTTGCAGTTTATAAATCCGGAATTTTTTAATCAAATGACCACCAATCACGGCCTCATTATGGTCTTCGGTGCGATCATGCCGGCCTTTGTTGGTCTGGCGAACTGGTTGGTACCGATGCAGGTCGGAGCGCCGGATATGGCGTTGCCTAGAATGAACAACCTGTCATTTTGGATACTGCCTTTCGCGTTCGGCATTATGATTTGGACGCTCTTTTCAGATGCCGGTGGTCCGAACTTTGGGTGGACGTTTTACGCGCCGCTTTCTACAACCTATGCGCCTGACTCGGTAACGTACTTTATCTTTGCCGTACACATGATGGGTGCCTCATCCATTATGGGTAGCATCAACATTATCGCGACCATCCTAAACATGCGTGCCCCAGGCATGACCTTGATGAAGATGCCGATGTTCATTTGGACCTGGCTAATTACTGCCTATCTACTATTGGCCGTCATGCCCGTTTTGGCTGGCGCAGTCACGATGATGCTCTTCGATATCCATTTCGACACGAGCTTCTTCAACGCGGCTGGTGGTGGCGATCCGGTGATGTTCCAGCACATTTTTTGGTTCTTCGGTCATCCCGAGGTCTACATCATGATCTTGCCTGCGTTCGGTATCGTGTCGCACATTATCCCGGCGTTTGCGCGTAAACAGTTGTTTGGCTACGACTCGATGGTATATGCGGTCGCTTCGATTGCGTTTCTGTCGTTCATCGTTTGGGCGCACCACATGTTTACGGTAGGGATGCCCCTGGCTGGTCAGCTCTTCTTTATGTATTCGACGATGTTGATCGCAGTTCCGACTGGCGTGAAGGTCTTCAATTGGATATCCACGATGTGGAGAGGGTCCATGACCTTTGAGACACCTATGCTTTTTGCAATCGCGTTTGTTGTCTTGTTTACGATGGGCGGTTTTTCGGGGTTAATGCTTGCGATTACACCCGCGGATTATCAATATCACGACACCTATTTTGTTGTCGCGCATTTCCATTACGTTTTGGTACCTGGAGCCCTGTTCTCGATCATTGCCGGGGTCTACTTCTGGTTTCCAAAGTGGACTGGAAAAATGTACAACGAGTCGTTGGGCAAGATTCACTTTTGGCTATCGTTTATTGGAGTGAACGTGACTTTCTTCCCGCAACACTTTTCTGGTCTTGCTGGGATGCCGCGACGGATTCCCGACTACGCGCTACAGTTTGCTGACTTCAATATGATTTCCAGTATCGGCGCGTTTATTTTTGGCTTCTCCCAAGTGTTTTTCCTCTTTGTGATTTTGCACGGAATTAGGAGCGGTAAGGCTGCTAGTGCTCGACCTTGGGAAGGTGCTCGTGGCTTGGAGTGGACACTGCCATCTCCCGCGCCGTATCACAGCTTTACGCACCCGCCGGTGGTGACAGATGAAGAAGTGCACGGGTAGGCGGTCTGGGTGAAGAGCGAATGAGTAACTCACAACAGCAAGAGATAAAGAAGACGGTCAAAAAGCTATGCCTGATCGTCGTTGGCATGTGTGGTTTTGTTGTGGCCCTCGTACCGCTTTATGACCTCTTTTGTGAGGTCACTGGGCTGAATGGAAAAACGGGTGGTCCCTATACGTATGACCCCGCGACTACTCAGCCTGACACCTCCCGGCTAGTAAAAATTAACTTTATAACCAATACGAACGGTGGCATGAGCTGGGACTTTTGGCCCGAGCACGGCGGTGTGAGGGTGCATCCGGGTAAGCTTGAAGAAGTTAGTTTCTTTGTGAAGAACACAACGGATAAAGTCATGGTAGGGCAAGCGATACCTTCGCTCGTACCGGCGTCTGCAACTCAGTATTTCCACAAAACAGAGTGTTTTTGTTTCGAGCAGCAAGTGTTGCAACCTGGCGAAGAAATGGAAATGCCTATGCGTTTTATCGTTGGCCGCGAGCTGCCGAGGAACGTGCAATCAATCAGTTTGAGCTACGCATTATTTGATGTCACCGAGTCGATGCAGACTGGTGAGTTGGCTGGAGGCTAAGAGGAGTTAGTTATGGCGAATCCTGCAGGAGATTCATCCATCTATTACGTGCCGCACAACGGATGGTATCCGGTGGTGCTCGCGGCTGGGTTGATGGTGATGTTGACCGGGTTAGGATCCTACCTAAACGCAATGTCTGCCGGAGAGGCGGGTAGTCTGACTCAGACCATGATCGGGTTTGGCGTGGTGGCTGTTGTTCTGTATTTTTGGTACGCCAAAGTTATTTCAGAGAATCGGCAGGGCTTGGCCAACGATGCGCTTAAGCGTAGTTATGTTTGGGGAATGGGTTGGTTCATTTTCTCTGAGGTTATGTTCTTCGCAGCATTTTTCGGAGCGCTTTTCTATGCGCGAGTTCTGTCTGTGGCATGGCTTGGTGGAGAGGGCGCCAAAGGGCTGACGGGTGACTATTTGTGGCCCGACTTCGAAGCAGTATGGCCGGTAATGAACACCCCGAATCCAGCCGTGTTTCCCGGCCCTGATCAGAATATGAATGCACCGGGGAGTGTTAGTGGTTGGACGGGCTATCTTCCGTTCTACAATACGGTAATTCTGCTAACGTCGAGCTGGACTGTGCACGTGGCTCACAGTGCCATCAAGGAGGCTAACCGCACCAAGCTTAATATCTGGCTTGGCCTAACCGTGTTGTTGGGGATTGTGTTCCTGATACTCCAAGTCGAAGAATATGTAGAAGCGTATAATCATATGGGCCTTACGCTTGGTACTGGTATTTATGGGTCGACGTTCTTTCTTTTGACTGGATTCCACGGCTTTCACGTGACGCTCGGCACCGTGATTCTACTCGTTCAATTCTTACGCGCGCTTAGGGGCCACTTTACTGCCAAAGACTGCTTTGGTTTCGAGGCCGCGAGTTGGTATTGGCACTTTGTTGACGTCGTTTGGGTAGGGCTTTTCGTCTTCGTGTATATCGTCTAACGACTCACGAACGATACAGTTAAGAAAAGGGGCTTTTAGCCCCTTTTCTTGTTCGGTTTACTGCTTTACCTGCTCCTGGGGTACTGCGCCGTGCCATGGGGCATTGATCCCCATCTGCAGTTGTCCGGTATATAGACCGTAAGAAATAGTGAGTATCAACAAGGAAGCTAGCGTCACGCGGATACCAAGAGCGTAAAAGGTTCGCTTTGAATCGGTACGATCTGTGTCCTTAAAAAGGAACACCAGACCGCTAAATAAGCTGATGATGACGCCTATCAGGAGGACAATGATGAGTACTTTGAGCAAGATGATCGTTCCAGATGGTGAGCGCAGTTAAGCATCGATCAAGATACTTTGGAAGGTAGAGCCGAGACCTATGGTGTTTGCACGATCCGTTAAAATGAATCTCTTTGTTGGCGCTTTTGTCCCAATAACAATACTGCTAGGTGTCTGGCAGCTGGACCGCGGAGCTGAAAAGAGATATCTCGAAAATGCCTACTTAACCCAGCTGACAACACTGCCTGTTGCTCCGACGAGCTCGAACACGCAAGAGCCCTTTAGTCGCTTAAAATTAACGGGTCAATTCTTGGCTCAGCACTACCTTGTGGATAATCAAGTTCGATCTGGACAAACAGGCTATTGGGTAGTGCAGTTGTTTCAGACTGAAAATCGAACTCTGCTGGTTAATCGAGGCTTTGTCGTAGCACCGCCTCTACGCGAGCAGTTACCGGAGGTTGATTGGCCGCGAGGCATAGTACACACGATCGGCACTGTGTGGCCCGATACAGGTCTGGTACCTGTGTATGATCAAAACGAGTGGATCGGTGGCTGGCCCAAGAGAGTTCAGCGCCTTGATGTAGCTCGCATGGCCGAAGAGGTTTCGGCGGAACCAGTAGAAATCCGGCTGGAAGCGGGCCAATCCGGGGCGTTGTTAGCGGCGCCATTTGCGGAAGTTCTCAGCGACGCAAAACATCTAGGTTATGCGGCCACTTGGTTCGGACTGTGCGGGGCTTTGGTGGTCCTATATTTTTACTTTGCATGGCGGCAGAAATTCGAGCATGAGTGAAGAAGCGGCGAATCGAGGTAGGCGACAACTACTGTCCATCATGGGTATTGCTTTGGCTACCCTCGGTGGATCATATCTATTGTTCTATTCAGTAAGTGGCAACAACAGTGGCTGGGCGACGACCAACCACGGAGAATTCGTTTCACCGCCGCGGACGACTATTGAGCTTGGCTGGCAGCTGAGTGAGCAGGACGCTAGACACTGGTGGCTCTGGGTCGTCGACCGGGGCTGTGAGAGCGACTGTCGTCAGATGGTCAAAGACCTGCGCGCACTGCATATATTATTGACCCGTGAAGCTGGCCGCGTGCGACGAGGCTTTACGGATCTTGCCGGTGAACAGCCGGAACTTGGAGAGCCTTATCCCAAACTACAACGGATCCAACCGGGTCAATCGCTTGTACCACGAGGGGTATACATCGTTGATCCGAATGGAAATCTAGTTTTCCACTACCAGATGGACATCAATCCGAAGCTTATCTTGGAGGATTTGAAGAAGCTCTTGAAAGTGTCCCAAATCGGGTAAGCACGCGCGGCGACTAAGTAGTCTGTTAGCATTTTTCTCATTTTGGGTCTGGTTCCTGTAGACTCCGAAACCTCGGAAAATCCAACAAGAATAGTTAGACTGTCCCAATGACTGAAATGACCGTTATCCAAGCCAGTTGGCGCGATTACCTGGAGATGACTAAACCCAGGGTCGTGCTGTTAATGCTTTTATGCGCGGCCGTTGGCATGTTCTTGGCGACACCGGGCATGGTGCCAATCGACGTGATCGTGTTTGGCTTGACCGGTGTTACCTTGGTAGCGGGATCGGCCGCAGTGGTCAACCACATAGCAGATTCTCACATCGATGCGCGCATGGCGCGGACGGAATCGCGACCGGCGGCAATGGGTCGTGTCAGCAATTTCCAGGGTCTCGTTTTTTCAGCGCTCACAGGCATTGCTGGACTGCTAATACTCTGGTTTTTCGTTAATCCATTAACCGCATGGTTGAACCTAGCCTCGTGGATTGGGTATGGCTTGATCTATACCCTGTACCTCAAGCGAGCGACGCCGCAAAATATCGTGATTGGCGGATTGTTTGGTGCGGCACCACCCTTGTTCGGTTGGACGGCGGTTACCAACAGCATCGATGCGGGAGGCTTGTTGTTGGTGTTGATCATCTTTGCTTGGACACCGCCGCATTTCTGGGCCCTAGCCCTCGAGCGCAAAGATGAATATGCGGAAGTTGGCATACCTATGTTACCGGTAACTCATGGTGAGAAGTTCACTCGCCTGCACATACTCCTCTATACGGTCGTCTTGGTAATTTCCTCCGTACTGCCGTTTTTAATCGGCATGTCCGGTTTACTTTACCTAGCTGGCGCTCTTGGACTGGGTGCCGGATTTATCTACTGGGCGATAGTTTTGGTTCAAGCGCGTAACCCTAAAGCCCCGATGGAGACCTTCCGATACTCGATTGTCTACCTTGGGGTCCTGTTCCTATTTCTGTTAGCTGACCACTATGTATTTGTGCCGGAAGAAGCGCTGCAATTCATTGAATGGCAGTCTATTTCGGCCTAAAGATGAGTTCAGTAGCAAAAACGGTCAGTCTTTGCCTGGGTTTCATCGTCATTGTGGTGATCATGTTCGTCTACAGTACGATGCGGACGCCACAACTTTCAGATGACGAACTTCGCGACAAAGGTGTGTTCTTACTACCAAAGCCGCGGGATATCAGTCCATTCTCTCTCCAACTTGCAGACGCAGACTTCTCAAACGACGACCTCAAGGGAAAATGGAGTTTTGTTTTCTTTGGCTTCACACACTGTCCCGATGTGTGTCCGACGAGTATGTCGGAACTCGGCAAGGCAGATCTGGCGCTCCAGGATACGACCGGGGAAAGGGCTAATGCCTTCCAAGGGGTCTTGGTATCTGTCGATCCTGATCGCGATACGCCGATGGAAGTCACAGAGTACGCCAAGTTCTTTTCGCCACGGTTTCTAGGCGCTACCGCGCCGCGAGAAGTGTTGGCCGAGCTAACCCAGCAAGTGAATGTCGCGTTTGCCAAAGTACCGGATGGTAATGGCGGATTTACCGTCGATCACACCGGTAATATCGTATTGATCAATCCTCACGGTCACTATCATGGGTTCATGAAGTTGCCGCATGACGCTGAGACCATTAGGCTTACCTATCAATCGTTGGACGCCCGTTTCTAAGGAGCCGAATGACGGCGCAATCTGCGGACGCCGTGACACACCTACTTGATAGATATCGCGCTGTCCGTGGGCGGAGTGAGTATCTTTGTGAGCCTTTGGAAATAGAGGACTACGGCGTCCAATCAATGGACGACGCTAGCCCCATCAAGTGGCACCTCGCGCATACAACATGGTTTTTTGAGACGTTTGTTCTTAAACCCTATCTATCGGGCTATACCGCGTTTCAGCCTGAGTATGAATACCTTTTTAATTCGTACTACAACGGCGTTGGACAACCGTTCCCTCGATCGCATCGCGGGCATCTATCAAGACCTACAGTGGCTGAAGTTTTTTCCTACCGTGAGCGCATTGATGAGGCAGTCGTTGGGCTCATTATCGACACGCGCGATGATAGTGAGGCGTTGCTGCGGGTCGAACTTGGTTTACATCATGAGCAGCAGCACCAGGAGCTCATGCTTACTGATATCAAACATCACTTTGCACAAAACCCACTTTACCCAGTTTATCGTTCGACCAATGTTGCGCAGGAGCGGCAGGTCGGGCCTTTGCGCTACCAGTCAGTTGATGGTGGTATTGTGCCGGTGGGAGCGGCTTCAGGTTTTTGTTTTGACAACGAACTGCCCAGGCACGACGAGCTCCTACCTTCTTTTCAATTGGCCGATCGGTTGGTGACAAACGGGGAGTTTCTCGAGTTTGTCCGCGATGGGGGTTACCAAGCGTCTAACTTATGGTTGTCAGAGGGTTGGTCGATCATACAAGCACAACATTGGCAGCATCCTCGCTACTGGCGTGAGCAGGATGGAGAGTGGTTTGAATTTCGGCTCAGTGGCCTTAAACCATTGCAGGTGTCTGCCCCGGTAGTCCACCTTTCGGCGCACGAAGCGTTTGCTTATGCAGCCTGGGCTGGTGCTCGGCTGCCAACGGAATTTGAGTGGGAAAAAGTCGCGGTAGACGCGGAGCCAATGGCCGCACCAGATAATTGTTTCGTGGAGTCTGAGTCGTATCACCCGGTTGGCTGTGACCTTTTGGCAGACGACCTGGGTTGCCGGGAGCTATTTGGTCAGGTTTGGCAATGGACCAGTTCAAGTTATGCGCCCTACCCTGGGTATAAAACACTGCCGGGCACGCTCGGCGAATATAACGGCAAGTTTATGAGTAGCCAGCTAGTGCTTCGAGGCGGGTCGATTGCCACTCCCAGAGAGCATTTGCGTGTGAGTTATAGAAACTTCTTCTACCCGCCGGATCGATGGCAATTCAGTGGGCTTCGATTGGCAAAGGATGGTTAGGCGTTGAGCAACACAATGAATATGGGTGATCGGGTCGGAGAATTTGCTTTTTTTGACTATGAGCCCGGTGAGGCCGACATGGCTTCGGAAGTGATCGAAGGGCTCAAAGGGGAGCCCAAACAGATCTCGCCTAAGTACTTCTACGACCAACGAGGTTCGGAACTCTTTGAGGCGATTACAGAGCTTGAGGAATACTATTTGACGAGAACTGAGCTCGGTTTGTTCGAAGCACACCTCGATGAGGTCGCGAGCTTGCTGGGCGACAATCTATGCGTCGTCGAATACGGCAGTGGATCTTCTCTTAAGATTCGCAAACTCCTTGAGGCGGTGACGCCTAATGCATACGTTCCGATCGATATATCCCAGGAACATCTGAAGGCCAACGCACAAAGGCTTTATGAGGATTATCCTTGGCTACGGGTTTATCCCGTCTGCGCAGACTTCAGCCAGCCATTGACGCTCCCTGCGGTTACGGATGGATTGCGCAAAGTAGGCTTTTTCCCTGGCTCGTCGATCGGCAACTTTGAACCGTCCGCGGCCTGTCAGTTTTTGACCAATGTACACTCAGAATTGGGTTCCGGCGGTGCCCTGCTTATCGGCGTTGATCGGAAGAAACCGGTCGAGATTTTGGTCGATGCCTACAACGACGCCAAGGGTGTGACGGCTGAGTTTAATCTGAATGTTCTGTCCCATTTGAACGCTCGGTTGCGAGCCACGTTTGATATCCAACAATTTGATCATGACGCGCGCTATAACGAGCACGACGGGTGTATACAGATGTTCTTGCGCAGCCGGACAGATCAGGTGGTAGAGGTCGACGGGCAACCCGTTCGCTTTGATCTCGACGAAGAGTTACATACTGAAAACTCTTACAAGTTTCACCCTGAAGAGTTCCTGGCAATTGCTGCCGAAGCAGGCTTTAAACAAACACGCCAGTGGACTGATGAGCAGGATTGGTTCGCGTTGTTTCTCTTGGAAGCGCTTTAAGGACCCTTCGCAACTCACCAGCTCTTGTCCGGAAAAGTTCGGCCGAAAACTGTGTTTTGGATACGAACTAACTAGATATCGAGGATGCGCGGGTCTAGATAGAGTGAGTGGCGAATGTGTTGGGCGACAACCCGTTTGAATTCCTCAGGGTTCTTGGTCCGAACGCCTTGTTCTAACCTTGCGGCTAAGTTAACCGTGAGCCGAGAGACCCAAAAACACAGTGCAGCATAAAGCGCAAAACCAGAGAAGAACCACAGTTCCTGCTCTGTAAGACGTCTGATCTGATGGTAGCTCTTTAACAGCGCTTGTGTTCGATCGGGATCGAGACGCCCTTGCGAATCAGTACACCAGTCATTCGCGATCACTGCCAAATCGAACAGCCAGTAGCCCGATGACGCGTGATGAAAATCGAGAACACCGGTTAGTCCGCGTTCATTGAAGAGCACATTGTCCCGGAAAAGATCACCGTGGATCATGCCGGTAGGTAGTGATATGACATCTCGCCGCTGCAGGAGTGCTGCTACTTTATCGATTGTCTCTTCTAGAATTTTACGGTCCGTGAAAGAGACTGATGTCAGCCAGGGCTCAATGCTATCTCTCAACCAGATAGGTGTCCTCGGAAAAGCAGGTAGGGCAACCCCGGACTCGGACATGCAGGTGTGCATCCGCGCGGTGAAACGACCAAGGCTTTCGATTTGGCGCTGAGTTGGATTGACGATGTGGCTACCGGGTAAACGCATTTGCAGCAAAACGGGCTCTTGTTCGTTTGCGCTCTGCCCGCTGCGCTTTAGCGGTGGCGCCACTGGCAGACCTTGGACGTAAAGGGCATCCATCATGGGCGAGTACAGGTGACCAGCGTTGGATGGCTGCTGGATAAACGTCAGTACGTAGTTACGTGACCGATCGTTTTTGCGCGCCTTGATGAAATAGTTGGCATTTTCGATGCCATGGCTTGCAGCCTGAAATTCAATCAATTCGCCAACGTCAAACGGCGCCAGTGCCTGAGCGATCTCAGTTTCTGAATTGTTGAGTACTGCACTCATTCGAATTCCGCGATGATCCATTGTGGCAACAAGGTCTCCGCACGTTCCAGATCGCCAAAGCCCTTGGTTGGGTCTCGAGGGACGAGGTAGTACGGCTTACCCCAACTTGGCACGATACGGATCATTCGCAATTGACCGTTCTGACGGAACTCATAAACGACTCTGTCCTCTCCCTGGATAACGACCACATCGGGACCACGATCGAATTCGTCTGCGGCGCTATATGCATAGCTCGTGAGGAGGCAAAAAAAGAGGAATGATGCGAATCGGGTAAGCATGGTCCGGTATAGTACAGATCAGTGAAGAGCGTGTCATAGGAGGCAACGTGGCCGCGGGCAAAGAAACAAATCCTTTGGTGTTAGTAGATGGATCGTCCTATCTGTTTAGGGCGTATTACGCACTGCCTGCTCTAACAAGTGCTACCGGTGAACCGACCGGCGCCATACGAGGTGTGATCGCGATGATCCGCAAACTTGCCAAGGACTATTCGAACGCCACGCTCGCGGTTGTCTTCGATGCGCCAGGCAAGACTTTCCGCGATGACCTCTACTCCGAGTACAAGGCGAACCGGGAGTCGATGCCTGACGACTTGCGCCAACAGATTGAACCCATCCATCAGATTATCGCGGCGATGGGCCTACCTTTGTTGGTCATTTCAGGTGTCGAAGCTGATGACGTGATTGGCACACTGGCTTCTCAGGCGACTAAGAAAAAGCGAGAGACGGTCATATCGACGGGTGATAAGGATATGGCGCAGCTCGTGACAGAGCATGTCACGTTAGTGAATACGATGACCGAAACGACCATGGATAGGGATGGTGTGGTTGAGAAGTTTGGGGTAACGCCTGAGCAGATTATCGATTATCTCGCCTTGATGGGAGACAGCGCCGACAACATTCCGGGTGTACCGAAGGTTGGACCTAAAACGGCAGCAAAGTGGCTAGGTGAACACGGTTCGTTAGACGGTGTGGTCGACAACGCCGACCAGATAAAGGGCAAAGTCGGGGAAAGCCTCAGAGACAGTTTGGAGCAATTGCCGCTATCACGTGAGCTAACTACCATTAAGTGCGATGTCGAACTCCCGCTTGGTTTGGATGACTTGGTGGCAAAGGAGCCAGATCAAGCAACGCTCAATGAAATATTTGCGCGCCTTGATTTTAAAACCTGGCTTGAAGATGAGGCCGGGGCAGCCAGTGCCGTGGCTGCATCCATGGCAGACATACCTGCAGTCGTCGATGCTCAAGACTATGTCATGGTTAACGATATCGATGACCTCAAAGTTTGGCTGGAAGAAGCGAAGCGCATCGGCCTGTTGGCTGTTGATACCGAAACCACCAGCGTCAACTACATGGAAGCGGAGCTGGTGGGATTTTGCCTTGCCCATGAACCTGGGGCAGGCATCTATGTCCCGGTCGGCCACGACTACATTGGCGCGCCAGCACAGCTTGCGTTGGATGATGTGTTAGAACTGATCAAACCCATTTTGCTCGACGAGCAGGTCACGAAAGTTGCACAAAATCTCAAATATGACATGAGCGTGCTAGCCAAATATGGTGTAGCAATCGAGGGGCCCGTCAGAGACACGATGCTCGAGTCCTATGTTCTAAATAGTGTTGGTTCGCGACACAACATGGACGATCTGGCCAAGAACTATTTGAATCGAACCACGGTCAAGTATGAAGAAGTGGCTGGTAAAGGCGCGAAGCAGCTAACCTTCAATCAGATTGATCTAGAAAACGCGACTCGCTATGCAGCGGAAGATGCCGATATCACGCTGCAACTACATAAGCACTTTTGGCCACAGCTACAGGCAGAGAAAAAGCTCTGTTCCGTCTATGAAGAAATCGAAATTCCACTTGTGCCGGTTCTTTCTGCTGTTGAGCGACATGGCGCCTTGGTAGATGGCCGATTGCTTGCGCAACATAGCGCAGAACTTTCTGATCGCATGGCGGAACTGAAGGCTGAAGCGTGGCGGTTGGGTGGAGAAGAGTTCAATCTCGATAGCCCGAAGCAGTTACAGGAGATATTTTACGAAAAACTCCAGCTTCCGGTCCTCAAGAAGACCCCCAAGGGGGCACCATCCACGGCTGAACCCGTGTTGGTTGATTTGGCTCGAGACTACGAACTGCCCGCAACGATCCTCGAATATCGTGGCCTGCACAAACTAAAGTCGACCTATACCGACAAGTTACCGTTACAGATCAATCCTGAAACAAAGCGTATCCACACCTCGTACCACCAAGCCGTCGCCGCGACGGGCAGGCTTTCTTCTGCTGACCCAAATCTACAGAACATCCCAATTCGCAACGCCGAGGGACGACGTATACGGCAGGCGTTCGTGGCACCACCTGGCAAAGTGATGGTCGCTGCTGACTACTCGCAAATTGAATTACGAATCATGGCGCACCTATCTTCAGATGAGAATCTGATGGCGGCGTTTGCAAATGGTGAAGATGTCCACCGAGCGACGGCTGGTGAAGTGTTTGGTAAAAGCGGTGATGCCGTCACGGATGAAGAGCGGCGGAGCGCCAAAGCAATTAACTTTGGCCTGATCTACGGTATGTCCGCCTTTGGCTTAGGACGACAACTCAGCATTTCGCGCACCTTAGCTGCCGATTATATTGAGCGCTATTTCACACGCTACCCGGGTGTGCGTGATTATATGGAGCAGACTCGCGCACTAGCGCGGGAACAGGGTTTTGTGGAAACGGTGTACGGGCGGCGTCTCTATCTACCTGATATCAACGCAAAACACGTACCACGCCGACAGGGTGCTGAACGCACTGCCATCAATGCGCCCATGCAGGGTACGGCTGCGGACATCATCAAACGGGCCATGCTCAGTGTTTACGCTTGGTTAGAAAGCGGCACGCTGGATGCCGCAATGATGATGCAGGTACATGATGAGCTTGTATTCGAAGTTGACGAAGCCCAAGCCGATGATCTGATTGCAGGCGTAAAGTCGTTGATGGAAGGGGCGGCGGATCTGTCAGTTGAGCTTATCGTCGATGCTGGCGTTGGATTGAACTGGGACGAAGCTCACTGAGGGTCATCTAGCCAGGCTAGTAAACACTCGATAAGTTGGTTTGTTCCTGTGCCGTTCATGGCTGAAAAGCATTGAAAACTTGCGTACGGATGATCTTTATATTTCTTTTGGAAAAGAGCCAATGCCTGTCTCTGTTTGTTTTTGGAGAGTTTGTCGGCCTTGTTAAGCAGCACGCGGATCGGTAGCTCGGATGCTTCAGACCAAATCATAATTTCCTCGTCGAACGAATGACCAGGATGACGGATGTCTGTGACGAGGATCAAGCCAGCCAAGGAGTCTCGTTTAGCGAGATAGTCATTGACCGACATTTGCCACTGCGCCTGTGCACTTTTGGTTGCCTTGGCGTAGCCGTAGCCGGGTAAGTCGACCAGTCTGCCGCCTGTTTTGACGTCAAAGAAATTTAGAAGTTGAGTTCGCCCGGGTGTCTTACTGACCTTCGCCATGCGACGATTACCCGTGATTCGATTCAACACAGAAGACTTGCCCGCGTTGGAGCGACCGGCAAAGGCAACTTCCGAACGATCGGGGGTTGGGCACTGTTTTAAGCCTGGTGCGCTTAAAAGAAACTCTGCGTGTATTCGTTCTGCGTCTGGCACGGTAAAAATCCGGGTGAGGGCGGTAGATAGTTGTTATATAATCCGCGCCGCTTTTGGTCTGTCGTGAGCGCAGGGTACAAGATTTGAGCTCTGCGGGCGAAGTTAGGCGCGAAGTTAAGGACTGATAAGGAAAAACAGGCCGAAAAGCGTACAAAAAGATCAAAAGAGATCAGAGAGATAAAGAGTTAGAAGATTTGAGAAGTCATAGCGAATTTGGAACCTAGCGGATGTTGAAAATATTTTCTCGAACACTTGTGCTAATTACAGGCCTTTCACTGTCAGGGCTCGTTTTTGCGGCAGGAGACCCGGCGGCAGGAAAAGATCAGTCGATTGCCTGTGCTGCCTGTCATGGTCAGGATGGTGCCACGGGACTAGATGGTACTTATCCAAATCTGGCGGGACAGAATGAAAAGTACCTGTTGCAACAGTTGAAACTCATTCAGAGCGGTGAGCGACCCATCTTGTTGATGTCGGGACAGCTCACGGGCAAGTCTGAACAAACGATGGCAGATATGGCCGCCTATTACGCAAGTTTGCCTGCTAAGACGGGGCAGGCGAGCGGCTCAGACGAAGACATAGCGAAAGCCCAGCAAATCTATCGAGGCGGCATTGCCAGCAAGAGTGTGGCGGCGTGTTCCGCCTGCCACAGCCCAACTGGTGTTGGTAATGCTCAGGCAGGCTTCCCTAGAATTTCTGGACAGCCGCCCGAATATACAACGGTTCAGCTCACAGCTTATCGAGAAAGCCAAAGAAGCTCGGATGAATATGTGGGTGGCATGATGCGAGATGTGGCGCACGGTCTGACAGATGGTGAAATCGCCGTCCTAGCGGATTATCTCCAGGGATTGAACTAATCCAAATGCAAGTGATCAACTGAAGGCTGCGCCGAGGATTAAGCGTAGATTCAGGTTGGCCACGTATGCTCGAATTCTAGATTTCTAGCTATTCTTCTAGTTCGCACGCTCAAAAAAAGAAATTTGAGACAGAGTTAATTTGCTCACGTTAAGGGAGTGTTTATGAAAAGATCGACAGTCCAGTTCTTATGGCGCGGTATGCTGACTGCAGTGACGCTGTGCCTTGCAGTCGGCGCTACTGCCGAGGAATCCGTTCTGGGTGAGCGATTTGTTGCTGGAACCCACTACGAAGTGTTGGAGATCGCCGTTGATACACGGGACTCAGACAAAGTAGAGGTCGTAGAGATGTTCTCCTACGCCTGTATTCACTGTTTCAACTTCGACCCGTATGTGAAGGCTTGGCATGCACGCCAGCCTGATAATGTGGACTTTCACGCGGTTCCGGCGATTTTTAATGACGATTGGGAGCGCCTCGCACAAGCGTTCTATACCTCCGAATCCCTGGGTGTGACCGAGAAGGTGCATGAGCGAATGTTCGAAGGGATCCACAATCTGAACGAAGATCTGCGCCAGGCAGAAATCTTAGCCCCCATATTCGAAGAGCTCGCCGAAGTGAATGAGTCGGATTTCAATGCAGCACACAAGTCTTTTTCTGTGCGCAGCCGCGTCCAGCAAGCCAAAGCGTTGGTACGGGCTTACAAGATTACAGGCGTTCCGACCATGATCGTAAATGGCAAATATCGTATCGATGGTCGGATGGCAGGCGGTAACGCCAAAATGATTGAAGTGGTAGATTTTCTCGTCGCAAAAGAACGCCAGAGCCAATAATAAACTCCGTTAGTAGTAGGAAATTAGAAAATGCAGCTTAGTCCTCAGTTTCAAGGCAAGAGACGCAATAGACTTGGGCTTCCAGGATGGGAGCACAACATGGTTGCATGGGCCAGACGCTGGGAGAAAGCGTCCGTAGTTGACCCGGTAGCGAATCAATACTGTCAAATTCCAGAACGAGAAGTGTCTACGGACACAAGTTGCGATGAGCCATCTCTCAAACTCCTTTCCTTCAATATTCAAGTCGGCATTAAAACCTCTGCCTATCGCCAATATCTGACCAAAGGCTGGAAACACGTGTTCCCGCATGAAAATCGGTTCAAGAATTTGCGCCGCATTGGCCGAGTTGTTGGTGAATACGATCTGGTCGCCCTTCAGGAAATCGATGGCGGCAGTATTCGGTCAGGCTTTGTGAATCAAGTTGAGTATCTAGCTCAAGCCGCGCACTTTCCGTATTGGTATGCTCAGCTGAATCGCGACCTAGGGCCGATTGCCCAACACGGCAATGGTCTATTGTCACGAATCGCGTTGTCGGGCTTAGAAGATCACAAGCTGCCTGGCGCGTTGCCGGGACGAGGCGCCATGATCGTGCGAGTGCCCTATGCGGGTGATGAGCTCGTGGTGGTTATGCTGCACCTATCATTAGGTGACCGATCGCGTCAGCGTCAGCTGGCCTACATTGCTGAACTGATCGCACACGAGCGTCAAGTGGTTGTGATGGGCGACATGAATACCCATGCGTCTCAGCTAATGGACCACTCTCCTTTGAAGAGCCTAGATTTGACGACTGCTGAAGCAACCTCGCACACCTATCCGGCTTGGCAGCCTTCGCAGACGCTAGACCACATACTGGTTTCGCCTAACTTGGCGATTAGCCAGCACCAAGTCCTGACCAATCGTATCTCGGATCATTTGCCGATCGCGGTAGAAGTGACCGCACGAAAGCGGCCACTCATCCAGTAGATCTTCGCATTCGCAGGCGTTACTGACCGCCTGCAGCTGCGGCACCGCCATTAACTTGTGGTATCTCACACGCGGTATCGAGAACTTCTGGATACTGCTCTCGATAGACTGACTCACAAAACGCAATCACGGTTTTCGCTCGATCGACAACGTAGGCGCGAACCGCCTGGGCATCTGCCGTTGCCAAAGCGTGGCTGAAACTCGGCATACCTCTGTTCGTGTATGCACCACCTAAAACGATGCCATCCCATGCTGCGTGTGTATCAGCGGTGGCGAACATCAAGTTCTTGATGGGGCCTGAGGTCCCCACGCCAGGACCATGGCATACGGCACAATACTGATGAAAGAGATCGTTGCCTTGAGTGACTTGTTCTGGGGTGTACTCCATTTCTACTGGGGTTGGTACAGCGAGATAGGTCACTTCCGGTTTAGGTAGCTGTGCTTTGCCGCCAAGTTTGTAGGTCAGGATGCGGCCATCTGAGAGTACATTCTCGCGATGTCGAGGTGCACCAGTAGCCACGCTGTATGCACCACCCCAGCCAGCAACTACTGTAATGTACTGTTCGCCGTCGATGCTGTAGGTGATGGGTGCTGCGATGATACCCACGTGGACTGGGCTTTCCCAAACGAGCTCACCAGTGTCGGCGGTATAGGCTGCGAATTGACCATCGGCACGGCCTTGGAAAATGAGATTTCCTGCCGTGGATAGCAGCCCACCATTCCAAGCTGTCGCGTGCTGTATTCGCCAAACTTCACGTTGTGCAACCGGGTCCCAAGCTGTGAGAAAACCTTTGATAGCTTGTAGATTCTCGATGTTTTGCTCAGCTGATGCTGGTGGTGCTTGGGTGCGGAAGTCGACGCCAAGGTTCCAATCTTCAGCAGAGTGTTTGAACGCGTTATCTTGGGCGTAGTCGAAAGCTAGGTCCAAGGCAGGCACATAAACTAAGCCGGTGCCTGGGTGATAGGTCATCGGATGCCAGTTGTGGCCGCCCAAGGGTCCGGGTTTGATGTTCTTTACTTCGTTCGCGTAGTGCGCATCTGGGTTCTCCACGGGCCGCCCAGTTTCAGGGTCGACGTGGGTGGCCCACGTAACCGGCACGTACTTTTCGGCAGAAATAAACTCGCCGTTCGTGCGATCCAATACATAGAAGAAGCCGTTTTTCGGTGCCTGCATGATCACTTTGCGCATCTCACCGTTTAGCTCGATGTCAGCCAAGATCATGTGCTGCACAGCGGTGTAGTCCCAGGTGTCACCAGGTGTGGTTTGGTAGTGCCATATCTTGAGGCCTGTTTCTGGATCGATTGCGACCATGGAGGAGAGGTACAGGTTATCGCCGCCGCCAGGGCTGCGTATGTAGCGATTCCACGGCGCGCCGTTGCCGGTGCCGATGTAGAGGAGGTTTAACTCCGGGTCGAAAGCCATTGAGTCCCAGACGGTGCCGCCACCACCGACTTCCCACCATTTGCCACCGCGCCAGGTAGCTGCGGCTTCTTCCATATCCGGTGTCTCGAAACCATCGTCTGGATTGCCGGGCACTGTATAAAAGCGCCATTGCTCATCGCCCGTTGCTGCGTCGTATGCGGTGATGTAACCACGAACACCATATTCAGCGCCGCCATTGCCGATGATCACTTTGTCGTTCACGATTCGCGGGGCACCGGTAATTGTGTACGGTCGGTCGGGGAGAATCGTATTGGTATCCCAGACGACTTCACCTGTCCCTGCGTCTAAAGCGATCAAACGACCATCGATAGTGCCGACATAGATTTTGCCTTTCCAAGCAGCGACGCCCCTGTTCACTACATCACAGCAGGCGTAACGAGCCCACGAACGGGGTACTTCCGGATCATACTCCCAAAGCAGTTCGCCGGTTTTCGCGTCATGCGCCCAGACGACTGACCACGTACCTGAAGTGAACATGACGCCATCGACTACGATTGGTGTGGCTTCGAGTCCGCGGCTGGTGCCGGTATCCCAGTACCAATCAAGTCCCAGATTGGCCACGGTTTCGGTATTAACTTGGTCTAAGGGACTGTGCCGTTGTTCGTCATAAGTCCGACCGGTACTCAGCCAATTTTGCGGCTCAGCTTTAACAATGCGGGCTTCGTCAACGCTCGCGGTTGAAGCCTGAATCTCCGCGGCTCGTGTTGACGGTGGCAGTTCCGTGACAGCTGCTTCATCAGTCGCAACACTAGGTGTTTCACTACAAGCGGCAAGTAAGCCTGCCACGAGTATCGAATAGCCGATGCGCCCAAGGTATCCGGGTACAAAGAATCCGGTGGAATGGAACACGACGTCTCCCCTCTTTGTTGTTTGAGGCTGAGTTTACCGAGGGGGGGAATGAGCGCAACTAGAACCGAAACGTCTGGGATTGGGTGGAACCCCTGAAATGGGCGCAGCGGAGTTTGGCTCAGGCGCATCCGTGGTGTTTGGGTTCGCGTACCCCTCTGTTGTTAAGGGGTATCTTCTTTGAAAAGTGAGAGAGGAGCGCTTAGAAAAATGAAGACTGCCAAGTAGGCGATCAAGATGTCTGATCCAGACGAAATCGAAATTCGGAAGTAGGAGGCGATTGCGAAGGTGAAAAGCAAGTAATAGCTGAGGCCTGCGAACAACCCAACTCGTATCAGTAATTGACCCCAAGCGCGTTTGAATCCCAAGTCTCCAAGTAGACCGATCGCGAAGCATAGTGCGATAACAGAGTGCGAAAGGACGGCTGCGATGGTAACAACTTTGTTAAGGTGCAGAACGTTTACGGATCGCCACTGGTCATGTGGTTGTGCAAGCCCCATCCTTAGAAATGAGTCGATCATATTGGTGTGACCACCCAGGTCAGAAGCAACATTGAGAGCCTGCGCTAGCTCAAAGACTGTTAATGCCAAAACCAATACAAACCCAAAAAAAGCTTGAATGTGCCGACTAACTTTGTTCATCCAGGAATCTCTCCGATCGATCCAGCTGACTACGTGGGAAGGTTTTGGTGACAATTATACCTTGCCGTTTCAATAGTACCGAAAAGTCTGGTGGAGGTACCCCTCTCTAACGAATCGATCTAAACGAGTAGTTGTGGCGCTAACCTGTAAGTGCTACAAATATAGCACTGTGCTAAAAAAGCAGCATTCGAGGAGCGAATAGTTGCATAGTTGGCGCAAAACTCGACCGGGGTATCGGTCAAAGTATTAGAGAGGTCAGTATGTTTCACGGCAAACACGTTCATCTAACCCGGCGCGAACGCCAGATCATGGATGTTCTTTATGCAAACGAAGAAGCGTCGGCGCTGGACATAAAGGAACAGATTCCGGATTCGCCGAGCTACTCAGCGGTTCGCGCGCTGCTCAAGAAATTGATGGATAAAGGGCATATTGCGTACCGACAGACTGGCGCAAAGTACTTTTATCGACCGGTACTTCCGAAAAGCGATGCCAAAGTAAGCGCCATTAGACGCTTGTTGGATACTTTTTTTGACGGCTCGACAGCGAGCGCTGTGGTCAATCTTCTCGGCGATGGTGGCAAAGATCTGAGCGATGAGGACATTGCTCAAATCGAGGCTGAACTCAAAAAATTGAAGTCTCGTTAAGCGAAACGGCTCAAGCTCATGGAACTTTTGACAAACGAACTCTTGGGTACCAGCTGGCTCAGCTTGCGTGACGTATTTCGATTGTTGCTGCTGTCGGGATTGTTCACTGTCGCGACGCTCTTAGCGTTTCCGCGAAACGCGCCAACGCGTAGAGCGCTGCTGCTGGCCGCTGTGACGGCTTTGACGGTTATACCTGTGGTGTTGGCGGTATGGCCAACGCTTTGGACAATTCCCTTGGAAGAAGTCCCGATGATAACTTTGAATGCTGCGATCCCCATGGGTGTTGTGATTGTTTGGTTAGGTGTCGCTGGATTGTTGGCGGGCACTCACCTGGTCCGAGCAAGGGACGAACTTTCGTTGCTACATGCATTACCCGGTGTGACGGGTAACGGCGAGAAGGTGGCAGCGCTTCTAAACACTGTCGAGGAGATGAGCGCGAGTGTAGTGGTAGCTGCCCCGAAAGTTAAAGAAGGCGACCTCGCATGCGCAAGTTCGATAAAAGAACCTACGATTGTCTTGCCGTTCGAGTGGCGCGAGTGGGATGAGACCACGCTGCGGGGCGTGATCGCACATGAGTTAATTCATATCCAGAGGCGCGACGATGTCTGGTTGATGGTTATTCGGCTTTTGCGAATCACGTACTGGTGGATGCCTTGGTTACTCAAACTCGAATCTACCTATGTGCGGGTCATGGAAGAGAGCTGTGACGACGCAGCTAGTGAACTGGTGGGTCACGAAGTGCACTATGTTGATGCACTTGTTAAAGCTGCAGGCGTTAGTGGCGCAAACACTACATTTTCCACAGCTATGCATGCACATCATCTCGTTGGTAGGGTTGGACGCTTTACCCACCACCGTATGGTCGAACTTGATACGGGCGGCGTTTACTGGTGTGTAACCGCGATCGTAGTCGTTGTGGCTTTGTTGACTAGCGTCGAGCCGGTACTCAAAACGAGTCAAGGGCTACCGGGTGTGACCTGGATAAGTGCCAAGGAGACGCACACCACCGCGCGACAAAGGACACAACCCAGCTATATCCCCAAAGTGTTTGAGCACGCTGAATTGCCTGTGAATGTGGCGAAGGTGGATCGAGAAAGACTCATGAATCCTGAGTATGCCCCACCTGTTATCTACCCAGGTGCTGCCATTCGCCGTCAAGAAGAGGGAGAGGCTGTGGTCCTTTACGAGGTGGGGCGGGACGGCGGGGTTTCCAAGGCAAGGCTGGCTTCTGCGTCTAGCGAGTTATTCGGACGAGCAGCATTGAGGACAGTCAACCAAACTCGATACACCAGTGGATACACCACTGGACGACTAATAAGAAAGAACCAAGAGCCGCAAATCGAGGTCAGGCGCATATTTCGTTTTCGAATGGCGTCTGACTGAGTAAATGAACGTGAAAGGAGCGGCCATGTCTGATTACCTCAACCCAGTAGAAGTTTTTAACCGTTACCTCGTTGCGCTCGCAGCGGCGTTTACGATCACCGGTATCTTGCTGTATGTGATGCAAGCGGCTATTAGCGATCGTGAAGCGACGATTACGCCAAGAGCGAATCTACCCATCGTAAGTATCGTGCGCAAAATTAAGGATGTCCCAATTGAGCTGCCGGACAAGGTGCGCGTTAAGCCGCCGAAGGTAGAAGAAATGCCACCGATGCCAATCGCTGATCAACAGATAGGTGGTAGCCCACACATTGGTATTGTCATTACGCCGCCGCCGAAAGGACGCCCAGATGTCGGCGGCGGCACGGGCATCGCTGATGGAGATCTTATGCCGATCATGACTGTGATGCCGGAATACCCCGAGCGTCTTTTAGCGCGGGGCATTGAGGGCTGGGTAGTCATTGAGTTCATCGTGGACAAGTTAGGCCGGGTTTCGGAGCCGCGCGTTATTGATGCGAGCCCGCCAAACGTCTTCGATCGATCGGCTTTGCGCGCAGTCCTTCGCTACATGTACAAACCACGGGTAATGAATGGCGAAGCCCAAACAGTTCACGGCGTTCGCCAGCGAATCGTATTCGATATGACCTAGCGCCTGCCAACCCCTCAAAAGGAATTTCCCCAGGCGGCCTTGCCGGTACCCGAACGAAGTGAGGGTACCGGCTTTTTTATTAGGGAGAGGTACCCGGCGAAGTGAGGGTACCGGCTTTTTTATTGGGGAGGGGTAAGGGTACCGGCTCTTGTAATAGGGGCAACGGCTAAACGATGTTCCACATTCATTTGAAACGCAGGGCTTAGCGCCTTCTCCGCAAGCTGTGACGTCGTTCGCACTAATCTCATTTGGAAAACCCGAGAATTGGCGAGATTGAGCTCGCATACGGATACATGGACTTAGATTTTCGCTTTTCTCCTTTTGAGATTCTGACTGGCTCAGGCACGCTGATTTTGTGTCTGTTTTTCGTCTGTGTCTTTTCTGAAGTATCTGCCATCGAGGAAGAAGTTGGGACGTCGGTAACGGCGGCCGTGAACTCCGATGAACTTTATTGGACGAGCGTGGAAGCCAATGGTCAAGGGATTGTCCTTACTGGCGCCGCGCCTGATGTACCGGCACGTGACGCCGCAGCTAAACGAGCCATGAAGGTTTGGGGTGTCACAAGTGTGAGCAACGAGATCAAGGTCATCGGTGAAGATGGTACTTGTCAGCGAGAACTTAACAACTATGCGAACAAAGAGAGCATTCGATTCAAATCAGGCAAAGCGGAAGTTGCCGACTCGAGTTTCAATACGATTTCAATGCTTGCGATGATCATCCGCGCGTGCAACGCCCCGGTTGAAATAGCCGGCCATACCGATAGTGCGGGTGACTCTGAAATCAATCTGCGCTTAAGTCAGCGTCGGGCTGATCGAGTCGCTAAATACTTGGTGAACCATGGTGTGTCTGCCGAACAAGTGCGAGCTGTCGGTTACGGCGAGAGCCAACCGGTTTCTAGCAACGACACAAGTGAAGGTAGAAAAGCGAATCGAAGGATTGAATTTCGCGTGCTTGGAGGCACTGCATGACATTTCTGATTATCAAAATTTTTGCCTACCTGGTCCTTGCTGGTGTCATTGGTTTTGGCGCTGGGTGGTTGTTTCGAAATTTACAGGGTCAGCGTACCGAAGAGCGTTCGCAACGGGCGATGCACGAGGCAAAGTCAAAAGTGCCGCAATTGGAGTCACTGCTTCGCGGCCGAGACGATCAAATTAAGAAATTGAAATCCGAAATCAAAGAACGTCGCGAAGAGTTGCAAGGCAAAGATCAAGCGCTAGGTGAAAAAGACCGTGAGATTCTTGAACAGAAACGTGAACTAAATCGATTCATCCAGGCAGACGATGCTGCGACTTCTTTGTCGCTAGATGGCGACGCGGAAGATGACGCCAGTGATCTCATTGCTGAATTGTCGCGCGAGATCACTGTGTTGAAGGCTGAACTTGAACAGACGGGTAGCGCTCAAACGAGCGATACTCAACCCAGCATTGGCGCGGAAGCGCTAGAAACAGAAGTTATGGCGCTCCGCGAAAAAACAAGTCGGCTAGATCTGGAGCTTAGAGAAGCGTCGGCGGATCTTGTTCGCCAACGTGCAAATGTGACAGAACTCGAACGTGAGCGAGAACTTCAGAACAAATCGCTTAAGGTTCTGCACCAACAACTCCAGCTAGAACGCTCCGACAAGCCGAGCGCAAACCACTCTGGTTCTGCTGGTACTGACCAGGCGGCGAACGTCTAAGAGGTCAAAGCCACCCTTGTGCTCTCGCAGCCTCTTCGCGCACGAGCTCTGGCGCCCCAAGCAATTGTCGGTCTAGTCCGATTCGTTTAAACCAATAGTGCAAACCAAGTAAATCGGTCATACCCATACCGCCATGTACTTCAGTGGCGGTTCTCGCTACGAATTGTCCAACTTCCGAAAGGTGTGCTTTGGCGTGACAGGCCATGAGTCGTGCTTCGTCCGGCATCGCATCCATCGCATGCGCGGCATACCAAACCATTGAACGGCACGGCTCGAGTTGGGCTGCCATCTCAGCGCACATATGTTTGACGGCTTGGAATGAACCGATGACTCGATTGAATTGACGCCGCTCTTTTGCATAAGCAATGGAATCGTCGACCATCTTCTGTCCGGCACCCAGGGTGTCGGCGGCCAACATCACGCGCCCAGCATCGATCATTGCCATGAGTGGCTCACGGCTTGTCGTCGATCCAGGCAGCAGCTCTGCGGGTGTATTGTTGAACTCGATTTTTGCGACAGATCTGGTGCGATCTATCGTTTTGAGAGGGGTCTTCTGAACCGCGCCTGCGTCCACTAGGTAAAGTGCGCCAGAACTATCTGCGACGATAATTTGACCAGCATCCATGCCTTCGAGCACAAACATGGCTTGGCCTTGGAGTTGCCCATCGGCGGCGGTGATACCGTCGCTATCCCGTCGACCGATTTGTTCGGTCACAGCAACACCGTACACAGCTTCTCCAGCCGCAATCAAAGGAAGGTGCGTTTCTTGTTGTTCTTCGGAGCCTGCTTTTAGTAGTGCGACAGGGGCCATTACTGCAGTGCTCGCGAATGAGACTGGTGCAGCGACAGCACCTAGACTCTCGGCGATCAAAGCGGCTTCGAGAAATCCGAGTCCAACACCGCCAAAATCCTCGGGCACCAAAATACTGGTGACACCGAGTTCGGCGAGACCTTGGGCGAGCATGGCATTGTGGGTCTGACCCTCTGCAGCAGCTTCACGGACGACATCAATGTTACAGGTACTGGCCAAGTAGCCACTCACGCTGTCGTGGAGCATGCGTTGTTCTTCGGTAAGTGCGAAATCCATGTGTGCTCCCTATACCTGCTGCTCGTACTTGGGTTCTTTGGGCAAACCAAGCGCGCGTTCGCCGATCATGTTTTTTTGAATCTGTGCGGTACCACCACCGATGATCAGTCCGAGATCCAACATGTAACGCTGTTGCCACATGCCTTGGTCTCGTAGGTGGTCGCTATCGTCGTACAAAACACCCAGCTCACCTAGCGAGTCGATCGCCATGTTTGCCATCTGGTGATTAAGCTCACAGCCGTTCAGCTTGACAATCCAGCGCGGCAAGCCTGGCTCTTCATCCTTGGCAAAATGAGAAAGTACCCGCATGCCGTTGAACTTCATCGCCAGCATTTGGCCTTGTAGCTTTAAGAGTCGGTCGCGGTAGATGGGATTGTCGAGGAGACGTTGCCCATCGATTGTCTCTCGTTTCATTATCTCGACGATATCGTGAAAGCGGGATTCGGCTTGGTTCGGATCGCCGAGCCCACCTCGCTCATGCTTAAGAGTATTGTTGGCTACAAACCACCCTTCGCCACGACGCCCGATAATCTGATCTTTAGGGACCCGCACGTCCGTGAAGAAAACCTCGTTGAAAATGGCTTCGCCTGTCATTGTAACAAGCGGCCGTACGTCGATTCCGGGCGTATCCATGGTGAAGATGAGGTAACTAATGCCATTATGCTTCGGGGCGTCGGGTTCCGTGCGAACGAGACAGAACATCATATCTGCGTGTTGGGCGCCTGAAGTCCAAATCTTCTGGCCGTTGATCACCCATTCACCACCATCGAGCTCTGCCTTGGTCGTCAGCGAGGCAAGGTCACTGCCGCTGCCGGGTTCAGAGTATCCTTGGCACCAGTTCATTTCGCCGCGTATAGAGGGAGGAATTAGCCACTGTTTCTGCTCTTCTGTACCAAGTTCTAAAACTGTTGGCACAAGACGGTTGTCACCATTGTGACCCATACGAGCGCCAACTCGAGCAAACTCTTCCGCAATGATGTGTGCTTCGAGAATGTCTGGCTCAGCGCCATAACCGCCGTATTCCTTGGGAATGGTCCGTGCAGCGTAGCCGTGTTCAATTAGTTTCTGTTGCCATGCCACAGCCCGTGGTGAAGGTTTGCCGCGCTCATGGGCTGGTGGTGACTCATCACCATGGCTTTTTAAGAATGCTCGAAGCTCGTCCCTAAACTCTGTGTACTCTTGGTTGTATGCTAAATCCATATCAATTCCTCCCTGAATGGATCCTACCTTGTGTGTTGCGACAGTGCACATGCCTACTTAGGATGATTGCATCAATTCGTGGGAAGCAAGATGGCCAAAGTGGAAGGCGTAGATATTCGGCCACAATATCACTTTCGAAAAACCTCGACAGGCCTCTGGGCATGGGATGTGCGTCGTCTAATTACGTTAAGTCACAGTTTTCCGGTGACTTCAGTGCAACTACAGAAGATCGATGAAATCGATAAAAACCACTGGTACTTTGCGGGTGCGGTAGAACCGACGCCCAGGAGCATCATCGAGCATGCGGACCTTATGGATGCAGCGGATCTTAGTTATCCAATCATCTTAGATAGCGTGGGGCGAGTCATGGATGGCATGCACAGAGTGTGTAAGGCCTATCGGCTAGGTCGGGAGCATATTGATGCTGTTCAATTTGCTATAGACCCGGAGCCAGACTACGTTGACTGCGATCCGGACGAGCTCCCTTATGACTGAGACTCAGAGGCATCTGGGCTAAATAACTCCTCTATTTGGCAGTCAAACAGCGCGGCGAGCTTGAAAGCCAAGGGCAGACTCGGATCATAACGCCCAGTCTCCAACGCGTTGACGGTTTGGCGTGAAACTTCGAGAAGTTCACCGAGACGGCCTTGAGACCATCCTTGTGCTTCACGGCGGCGCCGCAAACTATTTTTCACGATTAGCGATGTCGCAAGAAGGTGCTCAGCTGGCCTGCGACCCAGGCGACCATCATGAGCAATATCGCATCGTTCGATGTAAGCGGTGGCAGGCCGATCTGCTCTAGTAGAGCGTACGCCATAAGTGCAATCAGGCCGATCGCGAACGACCAGGCGATGGCTTCGAGCTGCAGACCGCGCATGAACTCATCCATGTTCGACAATAAGCTCAGGTAGGCTTGAATCATCCATATTGAGATCGCGATGGGAATTGCGATAGCCAATGCTGCAACTAACGGTGCTGGGTCTGCGACCAAGAGCTTTGATGCACCGACATAGGTAATTGCCCAGAGGAGGGTAATTGCTGAGACTCTTACTTGAAATTTCCTTTCGCCCGGTTTGAGCCCGAAACCGCCACATGCTGACAACCATTGGCGAATCGATAAATTTGAATTTGTCATCACAACCTCCTGAATACTGTAAAGGGTCCTTTACATGAAGTGTTTGCAAGTTAATGGATGAAACAATGTGTGTCAAGGTCACTTTACAACCCTGCAGGGATAAAAAGTCCGAGCGGCGAACATTCACCGGAAGAAGCGGGTCCGGGCTACACGGTCGGTTGAGTAGGGTAAGATTTGCGGATGAAGAAGGTTGTATACGTCATAGTCGCCTCGCTCGTACTCTACCTCGGAGCGAATTTTCGGTGGGTCCATGCGGCAGCTGTGGTCGCTGTCTCACCGGCAGAACAATGCGACCAACAATTGCTTCATGCTGCTAAAACGCGAATCGCGGGTTTGTTTGGTGGAGAGGAGTCGTCGCCTTGGCTGCGTTGCTTGGGCAAGCCTGTCTTGGGCCAAGGCGTGGTTATCGGAACCACCAACTTCATGCCCGGTTTACCATCTATTATTCTGTTGTCGCCGGAGGGATCACAGCTTGACGTGATTGCTCATGAGTGGGCTCATGCGGAACTTGCCGAGAGAGTTGGCGTGCTGGTTCGTACTTACCGGGTGCCCACCTGGTTTGATGAGGGACTGGCAATGCAGGTGGACGAGCGCTCAGCATATGGAATTGCAGCGTTGGCGCTTCTGAGTGAAGACCGTCACGTTGACGCGCCCAGTCGAGAACAGCTTACATCGCCGTCAGGGTTTTTCTTTCCCGGGGCGCAAGGCGTATTCCACTATGCGTGGAGTCGTCAAGAAGTGGCCGATTGGTTGCGTGACAACGACCTGGCGAGCTTTGTGGACACAGTCTCCCTGTTTAGGCAGCCAGAGCTATGACGGTATACAACGGTTTTATCCTACAGGCGACCTACCGGATTCAGAATGGTGTGCCGGTGGTCTATCTGTTTGGGCGCCTAGACAGTGGTGAAACGTTCACCTTGCGAGATACGCGCCAGAGGCCCCACTTCTATGTCGAAAAGGACAATGCAGAAGCAGTTGAAGGTGCCAGTGTAGAACCCTCGTCTAAAACGACTTTCGACGGCGACGCACTCGTTGAGGTAGAGGTGAAAGTGCCAAGCGATGCCCCTCGGGTGCGAGACAAGTTGCATGGGCGCGGATTGAAGACGTACGAGGCAGACGTACGGTTTGCCATGCGATATTTGATCGATCGTGACATCAAGAACGGCATTCAAATAATTGGCCACCGGTTACCAGGAACTAGCACGACATGGGTCTTCGAAAATCCGGAAGTAACCTCGGCAAAGGTCGATGCTAGTCCTCGGGTTCTGTCCTTTGATATAGAGACCACGCCGGATGCGAAAAACCTACTCGCAATTTCCTACTTTGGACTCGGTCAGGACGAGGTGGTTGTGGTCGACCCCACAGGAAGGGAGATGCCTGATCGTGCGATCAGTGTACCTACCGAAAAAGATGCCCTGCATCACTTCGCGACCCTAGTGCGAGAACTTGATGTCGACATCCTCACTGGGTGGAACGTTATCGATTTTGACCTTACGGTTCTATCCAACATCGCATCTAAGGTGCGCTACGACCTACAGCTGGGTCGGGATAACGGCAAAATGCGGATACGGCCAGCTGAGGGATATTTTGGCAGCGGTAGTGCGATGATTCCAGGGCGGGTTGTCCTAGATGGCATGGACCTTGTCCGCGGTGCTTTCGTGCGGGTAGATGACTACTCGTTGGATGGGGTAAGTCACGCGATTCTCGGGGAAGGTAAAACGCTTGGTCATAACGAAGACGGGATGGATAAGGTCGCGCAAATATTGGATACCTATGCTAACGATCTGCCTAAATTTACTGAGTATGCTCGCACAGACGCACGCCTAGCGTTAGAGATCGTCGAAAAGCTTGATTTGATCAAGCTCGCATTTGCTCGCGCATCTCTGACAGGGATGACGCCTGACAGGGTTGCCGCGAGTATTGCCTCTTTTGACTTTCTTTATCTCGCCGAGCTACACAAACGCCATGTCAGTGCCCCAAGCGTTGCCTCTCCGGGTGCCGGTCGAATAGCTCAAGGCGGTGGCGCTGTATTTGAGCCACAAGCGGGCGTGCACGAAAATGTTTGGGTTTGTGACTTTAAGAGTCTCTATCCCAGCATCATCAGAACTTTCAATATCGACCCGCTGGGCCATAGCATGGCAAAACGCGAAGGAAAACCGGTGCAGACACAGGACGGGACGGCGTTTAGCACAGCCCCCGGCATCTTACCTAGCATCTTGGATGCCTTGTTCCCACAACGAGCGCAAGCCAAGGCAAGGGGGGATGAAGTAGCCTCCCAAGCTATCAAGATTCTTATGAATTCGTTTTACGGTGTTCTCGGTACACCAGCGTGCCGCTTCTATAACCCAAACATCGCTAATGCGATTACAAGCCAAGGACGGCATCTACTGCATTGGAGCAGGGATTGGTTTGCTGCTCGAGGTTACAACGTATTGTATGGAGATACTGATAGTGTATTCGTCTCGTCTGGCGCTCATGATACACAGGAAGCGGAATCAAGAATTGCAGGTTTAGTCGCCGACTTTAATCGGGAATTGACGACCTATCTTGAAAACCAGTATGGCGTCCAGAGTCGGCTTGAACTCGAATACGAAAAACTCTACACCCGTCTCTTTCTCGCTAAGACCCGAGGTGGTGGTCAGGGTGCGAGGAAACGCTATGCAGGCGTTAGAGCCGGAGGTAAAGAGGTTGAATTTGTAGGCATGGAGGTAGTCCGACGTGATTGGACAGATCTTGCTAAAGAGGTGCAGAAGGCGCTCTTTACGCGTCTGTTCAATGGCGATGCTGTGGCGGACTATCTACGCGAGAAAGTGTCTGTGGTGAGGGCGGGTGGATGTGACGATCAGCTTATCTATCGTAAGGGACTGCGTAAGTCTGTCGATACCTATACGACGAACATACCACCCCACGTCCAGGCCGTTAAGAAGAGTTCATTGCCCCCGCCTAGAGTCGTTCGTTATGTTGTTACCGAACACGGACCAGAACTTGATGCTGAGCGAACTCATTCGCCGGATCGTGAGCATTATGTGCAAAAGCAAATTCGACCTGTGGCTGAACCAGTACTGGAAGCGTTGGGTTTGAACTTTGCGCAAGTAGTCGGTGATGACAAACAAATCTCACTCTTCTAACGCCAGCCGCACCAAGGATTTTGCTTGGGTGGCCCTTGCCTACCTTGTCGCATTTGGTGTTGCGTGGGTTGTTTTTACTCTCTCAGCAGGAGAGTCGACGCTGTGGCGGTTGGCATGTGCAGATATTGCAGCAACTTTGGTCATTTTTGTTTTCGCCCGCTTGTTTAGCAATTCAAGTTTCTATGATGCGTATTGGTCGGTCGCACCACCTGTGCTCATCGGATATTGGCTAGCGTCACGAGGGATTGACCTGCGTTCGCTTCTGCTCTCGGTGCTTGTCCTTCTTTGGGCAGTACGCCTGACTCACAATTGGGCCCGTGGCTGGAGGGGTCTCGGCCACCAAGATTGGCGGTATGTGGATTTGTCAGCAAAGACTGGCAGGTGGTACCCGCTGGTGGACCTTCTCGGTATACAACTGCTGCCTACGATACTTGTGTTCATCGGCTGCCTGCCATTCTACATCATTGTTAACAACCCCAGCCCGATCTCATGGCCCGATGCGCTGTGGCTACTGGCTGGTAGTTCTGCCATTTGGTTGGAGTTCAGAGCTGACAACGTCTTGCGCACACATCGCCTTGATGAAAATAAAATCGGCCAGGTCCTTCGTGAAGATGTTTGGGGGTGGTGTCGACATCCGAACTATTTAGGAGAGCTTGTCTTTTGGTTTGCTCTTGCGCTCTGCGCGTTTGTGACCACCGGTCTTTGGTATAGCTGGCTTGGCTTCGTTTGTATGGTGGGTCTATTCCTCGGCGTGAGTATTCCCATGATTGAAAAGCGCGAGCTCATTTCAAAGCCTGGCTATGGCCAGTATGTGGATGAAGTTCCGATGCTGTTGCCGACGCGACTTAGGCCCCAAGCGTAGGGTCTGACGGGAGGTTAGTTGCCGGGATTGTCCATTCTATAGAGAGCGACGTCTTTGTGTCGCGCATCTAGGATGCGATGCTTCGTAGCCATATCGGTGATGAGAACAGCTCTGCGAGGGAAGAGTTTGTCCTCTACCTTAACTAAAACGTTGGGATCACTTGCTACATTCTTTGGCCAGCGCTTGGTTTCACAGCGACCACAGGGAATGTATAAAACGCCGTCGTCGACAAAGGTAATGGTCGTGACAGAGTGGGGAATGCCGTACCAGGTATTGGTTTGCACATAGACCTGTGCACCCGAAGCAAGCGTGGACCAGTCGACGTCCATAGGTTCTGTCAGAGTTCCAGCTAACCCCGTACCCGGTCGCTGTTCTACGGGATCGATAGGCACTAGTCGAAGTAATGCGTAAATCAAGATGATCAGGATGCCCAATCCGTAAGCAAGTTGTTTCAATGTGGTTCCCTTGGTTTTCGCAATAACGTGTTAAGCGTCTTTTTTTACAGTCTCTCTTTTTGGGCGAACGCGCAACAACCCTTCTTGAGCAACGCTCACGATTAGTCGTCCCGTTTGGTCATACATGCGTCCTAAGGCCAGACCCCGGGCATTACTCGCTGCGGGACTGGTCATGTCATATAGTAGCCAGTCGTCGAATCGCGGTGCGCGATGAAACCACATCACGTGATCCAGGCTTGCGCCAGCGTGGTCACCAAGGCTTGCATGTGGCCGCCAAGCTGTGTCGAGCAGCGTGCGGTCGCTTGCGTAAACCACGAGGGCGATGTGTAGGTGTGGGTCGTCCGGAATTTCACCATTTGCTTTCAACCACACGCGCTGTTCAGGTGGTAGATCTTTGTCGGCAGTAATTTCAGTGGCCATACGTACGTCAATCGGCATTTTGCTTGGATCACGACCTCGCAGTTCGTCTCTGTTTGGGCAAGCTTCAGGGCTGACAACTTCGGGTGCTGCAATAGCGTGCTCAGGACCATCCTCTGGCGCTTGGAAACTCGCTTGGAGTTGAAAAATGGTCTCCCCGTTTTGCTCAGCGTATACCGAACGCACTTGGAAGTTTTTTCCTTCCTTGGTGCGTAAAACGCGAAAAGTGATGTCAAGTTCAGCCCGCCCTGGTCGCAAAAAATAGGCGTGTAGTGAATGGAGAGTCGTTGGCGGAGCAACCGTGCGCAGTGCAGCAACCGTGGCTTGCGCAGCGACAAGACCGCCGAACAGGCGTGCATCACTTGTGACGCCACCTTCGCCGGAGCCACCGACAAAAGTATCATTTTCACTGGGCCTTAGATCCAGTCTCTTTTGTAAACGTTCAAGAAGAGTCATTACCTGTCGCACCTATTCGAAACCTGGTTTCTGCCGATTTACTTTCACTTGACCACGCTTTTTCTTCGACTGCAGACGTCTCTTTTTGGCTGACTGAGTCGGACGCGTGGCAACACGGCGTTTTGGTTGGATCATGGCTTGGTCAATGACAGCCTGCGCGCGCTCTATCGCGGCCTTGCGATTCTTTAGTTGAGAACGAAATTGATCAGCTTGAATGACTAGCGCTCCGTCACGATTTATCCGATTTCGGTTGGCTTCGCGCAAGCGATGCAGCGCCCCTGGCGGCAATCCTAACTTCTGTAGGTAGACCTTGAGTTCAACCGCGGTCGATGCTTTGTTGACGTGTTGTCCGCCAGGACCAGATGCGTGGACAAAACGAGTCTCACAAGCGTCGTCCGGTATTTGGAAAACCACTCGAATGTCCTTAAGCGTACAAGGTGATGGGTTGCCAATCCCCATCGAAATCTAGGGTGTTGGCAAATATCCGGCCTGGCGGATTACCCAAATGCAGGCTGCGTACCTGGCGTAACTCAGGATAGAACTCGAAGCCTGCCAGAGTCTGGTTTGCGCAGTCGAGGATACTAAAACCGGGCCGATGATCTCCTTTCAGCGTTCCCGCGTTGAACAGCGTGAGCTCATGGAAGTTGATCATCGTTCGATAGTGAACATGACCGTTGATCATATAAGTAAACTCGCCGCTCGCGATAATTTCGTCGAGCTTGGCACTGCGCTCGATGGGCATTCTTGCGGTGCCGGGCCAGATTTTTTGTAAATCGTTGTTGGCGACTCCATGACAGAGTAAGAGTTGTCCCTGGGTAGTTTGTAGTCTTATTTGGGTCGGCAGGTCGGTGAGGAAGTTAAGGCTGAAATCATCCAGATCGGATGAAAGGTGTGCGTTCGGAACGTGTCGAGCCTTACCTTCCATTAACCAGCGGTCGTGATTACCCCGCACCGTTTGCACAGCGTGCGCTGCGAGCATCGCGCAGCAGCGGGAAACACTACCTTCGCCGTCGACTATATCACCAGTGCACACGATCGCATCGACGTTCGCGTTCTGCAGGTGGTCGAGTGCAAGTTCTAGATGTGCATGTTCTGCATGCACATCTCCGATGATGCCAAGGCGAGAAATCATAGGCGCGAGACGATAGGGCGGTTTGCGTCGAAGTGCAATTGCGAGGTATTTTTGGTGCAAAGGTTCGCGAAGAAACAAATTGGGAGACGACATGGCGGAGTTAGATGATTTTCGTGCAGAGACAAGAGCTTGGTTGGCGGAGAACTGCCCTCCAGGCGCAAGAGGTCCAGGGCCGGTGTCAAACGGCAGCACAAAAATCAAGATTACAGATCCGGATACGTTGCTCTGGCTAGAGCGTATGGTCGAGAAGGGTTGGACGGTGCCAAACTGGCCGGCTGAGTACGGTGGCGGTGGCCTTTCCAACGACGAATACATGGTATTGCTAGAAGAGATGGTCGCTGTCAATGCGCGACCGGCGCTTTCTAGTTTCGGCACGTCCATGATCGGACCGACCCTGCTTGAGTTCGGTACGCCAGATCAAAAAGCCCGACATCTCCCTAAAATTGCACGAGCGGAACACGAGTGGTGCCAAGGGTATAGCGAGCCAGGGTCAGGCAGTGATCTGGCTAGTTTGTCTACCCGCGCGGTGGACAATGGCGACCATTACCTGATTAACGGCCAAAAAATCTGGACATCAGGGGCACATAACGCCGATTGGATGTTCTGTTTGGTGCGTACAGATCCGGATGTGCCAAAGCACGACGGGATAAGTTTTGTTCTCCTGCCCATGGAGCAACCAGGCGTTGAGGTTCGACCGATCCGGATGATTTCTGGTGAGTCGCCTTTTAACGAGACATTTTTTACGGATGCCGTTGCGCAAAAGGCTGATCTTGTCGGCGAACAAAACAAAGGTTGGACCGTTGGTAAGCGCCTTTTACAACACGAACGATCGGGCATGGAAAGTTTGGTCAGCGGCGGCGCCAAGGGTGGGGAAATGACCTTGGTTGGCGAGGCAAAGCAATCTTTGGGCGAAGCGAATGGGGCGATTGCCGATCCGGCTTGGCGTGCGCAGATATTGAAGTACGAAATGGACAATGGCGCATTCCGCCTGGCACAACGCCGGGCTGTCGAAGAATCCGAAGGTGGAACGCCGGGTCCGGTAACGTCTATTTTCAAAGTATGCGGCACGGAGCTCCAGCAGACTTACTACGACATGAAGCTGCAGTTGCGTGGCATACGCGGTTATCCAGATACGATCACGGATACCGAAGATTTCTATGCAGCTGATGAGCTCGAGACCACTAAGAATTGGTTGTTTTATAGAGCCGCCTCTATCTACAGCGGCAGTAATGAAGTGCAGCGAAATATCATTGCTAAACGAGTGCTGGGTTTGCCTGATTAAAGTACGGGGAACCAATTCGACTTTGTTTCGTCCAACAATCCACAAGTAATCAGGACGAGCTAAATGGAAATGTCTTTCACACTGGCTGTGTTTACCTTCATGGCACAGGTGTTGCTGTGGTTGTTGGGGATCGGGATTTTGGTCGTCGCGGTGCTCTATGTCATTGATCGAACGCAGACAGAGCACACGGTTCGGCGTAACTACCCTGTCATAGGGCGGTTTCGATATTTGTTTGAACACCTGGGCGAGTTTTTCCGTCAGTACTTTTTTGCGATGGACCGCGAAGAAATGCCCTTTAACCGTGCCGAGCGGAGTTGGGTTTATCAGGCTGCAAAAAATGTCGACACGACCGTAGCGTTTGGCTCGACGCGCGACCTGCGTCCTGTGGGTACTGCGATGTTCGTTAACTGCCCCTATCCGACGCTCGAAGAAGACAGTGTCGGTACCAGTGATGTCACCATCGGTCCCTTTTGTGAGAAGCCTTACACAACTGATTCAGTTTTCCATATCTCCGGGATGAGCTATGGAGCGATATCAAAACCGGCAGTACTAGCGCTGTCTCGTGGCGCTAAGAAGGCAGGTATTTGGATGAACACTGGTGAAGGGGCGCTGTCACCCTGGCACCTCGAAGGTGGCGCGGACATCGTCCATCAAATTGGTACGGCTAAGTATGGTGTACGGGATGGGTCAGGACAGATGAGCGATGATCGCTTGCGCGAGGTCGCTGCCCACGAACAAGTCCGTATGTTTGAGATCAAGCTGAGTCAGGGTGCCAAACCGGGTAAGGGTGGCATCCTTCCAGGTGAGAAAGTGACTGAGGAGATCGCAAAAATTCGTGCTATTAATGTTGGCGAGGATTCTATAAGTCCGAATCGACATCCAGAGGTAGATTCAGCAGATGACCTTCTCGATATCATCGCTCGAGTGCGCTCAGTTACCGGCAAGCCTACTGGTTTTAAAGCGGTTATTGGCGCCTATAGCTGGGTTGAGGAGCTGTGCGAGAAAATCCTTGAACGAGGTATTGAACACGCCCCCGACTTCATCACGATCGATTCTGCAGACGGTGGTACAGGCGCGGCGCCAGCCAGCCTGATTGACTACATGGGACTGCCCCTCAAAGAGAGCCTTCCGCTAGTTATAGATATCCTCAAAAAATATGAACTCAAAGACAGAATCAAAGTGGTTGCTAGCGGCAAACTCATAACCCCGGGACAAGTTGCGTGGGCGTTGTGCGTCGGTGCTGACTTTGCAGTGACTGCCCGCGGCTTTATGTTTTCGTTGGGGTGCATTCAAGCGCTGCAATGTAATCAAAACACCTGTCCTACCGGGATCACGACCCACGACAAGAAGTTGCAACGTGGTCTCGACATCACCGACAAAGCCGAACGCGTCTATCAGTATGCTAAAACTGTGCGCAAGGAAGTGGGCACGATCGCTCACTCCTGCGGGGTTCCGGAGCCTCGCCGGTTGCAACGCTTCCATTGCAGAATTGTCCAAGCTGACGGGTCCTCAAAACCAGTGGATGTGCTCTATCCAGATGTGCGCTCTGCCTAAGTGACCGACGAAGAAGTCAGGAAGTACTTTTTATCCTTGCCTGAGGCTTGGCAGGACTTTCCGTTTGGACCGGATGTGTGCGTGTTCAAAGTTAGAACCAAAATGTTCGGCACGCTCGGCTGGGAAGATGGTTTGGCGCGAATCAATTTAAAGTGCGAACCCGCACAGGCCGAAATGCTGAGGGAGATTTTCCCATCGGTGTTGCCCGGTTATCACATGAACAAAATCCACTGGAACACAGTGCTTCTCGACGACAGCGTGCCGAGGGGCGAGATTGAGAGAATGATCGATCATTCTTTTGGCTTGGTTGTGAAGAAGATGGCTAAAGCAGAACGTCTTGTCCTTGAAGTCACCTATGGCAAAGAAACGTTGTATCGTGGCTTGGCGATGATGTCCGGAAAAGCTACCTAGAACCGTTCTAGTAGTGCGACGGATAAAACAGATAAAACAGAAACGTATACAAATAGAGGGGAACTCTGATGACAGTACCACTGTGGTGTTTGATCGGCGGGCTGATATTGCCCTATATCTGGGCTGGTGTGTCTGTGCCGTTTCGCAGTAAAGAACTCGGCACAATTGACTTGGTGCAGCCGCGGTTACAGGCGTTATCTCTGACGGGTGGTGGAGCCGGTGCGTGGGGCGCGCAGATGAATCAGTGGGAAGCGATCACTGTCTTCATGGCGGCCAATTTGGTGGCATTTATGCAAGGTGTTGATCCGACCGGCGCATGGGCGACGGCGAGTTTGGTTTGGCTCGTTGCCCGCATTGCGCATGGCGTTTTCTATGTGATGGAAAAAGCACCTTTACGGGTGGCTAGCTTCGTTGCCAGTTTGGCAATGTCTGTGTGGATCCTGGTGCTTGGAGTAAGTGCTTAAGGCGTATTGCTGCCCACTTGATCAGAAACTTCGGCTGTTGAAGCTGGAATGGGATCGGGTACCAAATCGAAAACGCGTTTGTAGGTACGAGCTCGATCCTTTGGTGGGTTGAGCTTAACCTCTACGAGAAGTCGTCCATCTTTGCGGATCGACCAGGTTTTGGTCACTTTGCGATCAGGCGTCTTATAATTCTGACGGATACCTTTTTTGCCCCACTCGCTGGTTCTACCGCGGTAATCTCCTTTGCGCATGATCTCTTTTTCGCCGTCGTCGTAAACCAACGTCAGTCGATTGCCATCCGCTTCAATTGCCATGACGTTACAGAGCAAGACTTCGGGATTCTTCGGTGCCATTCTGGACTGAGAAGGGACGCGTCCACCCAAGGAGGGTAGCGGCAGACCGCCGATAGAAACGGTACCACTTTGAATCAGGTTTCTCCGTCCGGTCCCAGAACCCTTCGTGTACTTTACCGCGATCTTGTCTGACTCTTCGAGATTGAGTTGCCAGCGACCTTCGAGCGCAAAGTCCGCCCCATAAGCGCTGCCAGCAAAGCACGCGATGGCCAAAACAAGTGTGGTGTAGAGGTGTGTTGGTCTTGAGCGCATATTCCTCGAGTCCGTTAGATTTGGTGTTCGCTTGCCATTTTGATCACTCTTTGCGCCTTTGGTTCAAACCACACTAGCCGTGATTCGGCATCACCTTACGTGCAAACAAGTCGAGTGAGCCGAGCAATTCGTTTGGTGTGTGCAACCCTTGAGGGATTAAGAGAAATGCCTCCTTAATAGGCACTGCCTGACTGACTTCTTCAATGCGTTTGTTGAGGGTATCGGGAGAGCCGACGAGCAAGCCAGGCATGCCCTGGCCAAAAGGCGTTGGCCAGGTTTTCCAAAACCATTCGTAGTCCTCAAACAACTTCTGCGCTTTGGCGTCTGTTTCAGCGCAGATCATCACGCCGCCCCAGCAAGCCTGGTCGCCTGGCTGTACATCGTGTCCGTGCTGTTTCGCTTCTTCAGTCCACTCTTGCCATAACATTTGCAGGAATTCGATGTTACTCGTCAGGATAATTGGCCGACCTTTGTATTTGGCCCAGAACTTAGCCGTGGTCAAACTTTGTGAAAAGCCTCCGTATAAAGGTATGTTGGTTTGATAGGGACCTGGCGCTATGCCAACCGAATCTACCGCCATGTTTTGATCTACGCCGTGGCCATAGTTTACGTAGACAGGGTGATCGTGTGGATTGACGAAGCCTTCTGGTGGGAAGTTCCAGAATTTGCCTCGATGTTGCAGAGTTTCTTGCCCAAGCGCTTTGACCACGACGTCCACGAATTCGGAGAAGTACTCTCGGTTTAAATCGTCTTCGGGACCCTTGGCATTCCATGGACCTACTGCGTTTAGCTCTGGCTTTACCTTGTAGTTTTCTACCCATCGAGCTTGGTAGCCGCGCACAAGACCGACGCCGAACCGTCCGCCTAACATGTGATCCAACGTAGTAATTTTTTCGGCAACCTGGAGAGGGTTATTGGTCGTTGAGACGAAACCACAAGTAATGATCTTCATCCTCTTCGTGTGTTGTCCGAGCCACATGGCCATCAAACAAGGATCATTCGAGATTTCAAAACCCTCGATCTGAAGATGATGCTCAGGATGACCAAAACCAAAATAACCAGCCTCGTCGGCGAAAGTAGCGTACTGGGCGATCTCATCCAACATACGTTGATAGAGCTCATTGTTACGACCAGCCATCCCTTGTTCGAGTTCGTGGCGCCTGCCAATGGTGCAGTACATAAATAGTCCGAAATCCATTGCGCGCTCCTATTCGCTGATTGCTTTGGTCAATTCGGCAAGTGGGTCCGGCGCAGTTCCGTCCTTTTCTCCTTGCAACTTAACCTTGGCGTTGGCCAGAAATTGAGCAAGACTCGCCTGATAACCATCCGGATCGACAAAGGGGTGTGGCTCGCCAGGTTTGCGAGAAGTTAGGCGCGCTGCACGCTGAAAGACATCCCCCATCGCTGCGTGGTTTGGCAGACTCACAGCAATGCCGTCCTGCAAAGTTTGCAGGCGTTCATAGCTTTTGATGTACGTTTCGGTCCGCTCCACGCCACTGAAATTCAATCCTACGCCGCCCAAAGTGATTGCGGTGTGTGTGTCGTTGCCATCTTTAACTTGATAGCGCAGGGTCAGCACGCCTTCAGTGTGCCCCGGCGTGTTGAATAGATCGACTCTAGTGTCGCCTAGAACTATGGAATCACCGTCACGCGCGACAATATCGTGGCGGGGTATCGAGTTGTAGAACAGGGACAGCTCTGGGACCGTTTGCGCGATTTGCCAGTCTTCTTCGGTCATAACAATCCGCGCCCCAAAGTTGTGTTGGAACAATGCGGATCCTCCTGCGTGGTCGAAGTGCCCGTGTGTGTTAATCAGGTATTTAACGTCGTTCGGATCGAAGCCTAGTTTGCGGATGTTACCCACCAGTGGTTGGAGCCAATTGCCGTAGAGTGAATCGATGAGAATCAAGCCATCGCTGGTAACCAGCAGATAAGCTGCAACCCAATCGATGCCCACGTAGTAAAGATTGTCGAAAATCTTGAACGGTTCGACGTACTGGGTTTTCGGATCTTCCCAGCTATCCCATAGGGTTTGCATAGCGGCAGGGAGTGCAGGACCCGCGAACTCCTCCTGCGTGCAATCTCTACATTTCACGTCTTCAACGGGTTTGCGCGCGACTAAATCAGCGACCCAATCTCTTATTGCTACGCCGTTTGCTGCAAACGTGTAGAACTGTGGTCGCAATAGAACCGTATGTGATGGGCCACCCGCAATGTAAGTCCGAAAATTCGACACTTCGGCGCGGATATCATCATGGTTCGCTTCTAAGCTGGGTAAGAGGCTTCCTTCGGAGATGCCGGAGTAGTTTAAAAAACGTTTCTGGACTGCGTCTTCTGCAGCATCATATTCGGCGAATAAAATATCGGGATTGGCTTTGGCGGCCGCGATATAGAGCCGCTCGTAGTTGAAGTTCTCAACCTGCTCTTGAGCGAACCCTGGTTCTGAATTGAGATAATTAAATGTACTCCAGACATCGCGGTTTGCTCGTGTCTCCGCCATGCCGCGATAGCCGCCGGAGCCGTCGCCGAGCTGGGCTAATTTAGCTTCCGGGTAGTGCGCAGCAAGGACGGATGCGTAGAGTGGTGATGGGATCGATCCTGCAGAAGAGCCAGTGACAAAGATGTCCTGCGGCGCGGTGACGTTCTCATAGGTCCAATCGAGCACTGCTTGGACGTTCGCGCGGCCTTGGTGGTGAATCGTCAAAGGCACTTGACCATCTTCGACTGCTTCGTAAGCGCGGTCGACGGCGCCAATGTGTACATCAGCCGTGCAATAGGGCGCCATCACGACACTGTGGTCGAGAAATGGATTATCCGGATGGTTGAAGTTGAAGATACCGCTGAAACGAGGCTTTTCGGCTGCTGGAACTGTGGGCTTGTAGGTGGGTTGCATCTCTGGGTCACAGCGCTCTCGATCGGCGCAGCCACCACCACCTTGCAGATAGAACAATAGTTTTTCTGGGTCACCTGGACGTACGAAGAATCTATAAGGCGAGCCATCGGAGCACACTGTGTCGCCCTTGGGTTCTATTGTGTGCCAACCCTCGGGTAGAGATGCGATACCTGTCGGCGTCGAGATTTCGGTTGCTGGCGCTTCGGACATGCTGTTGCCTGTCGTAGGGGATGGTGTTTCGCCACAGCTTGCCAACGTCAAAAGGGCAGCCAAGGCAAGACAGATTGTCAACAATGTTGAAGCGACATTCTTCGCAGCGTACATCGACATGTCCTCCCCTTGTTTTTATGATGTTATCGATTCTACATGTTTAGCGGGAACCGGGGATGACCTCAAGGGCGGAAACGAAATCGGTAGTTGAGCAATGGCTGTCGGGGGACATGCACCCGGAGGCGGTTTGGAAGTGGGCGTTAGATGCCAAAGACAAGCAAAGCCAGGGCCAAAGATCCGATGATGCGCTGGTGCGGGATGTTATCGATGTACTTACGGGATTGCCCTTTGACATGATTATCAAGGAGGACGCTGAGGTTATCGAATACTGCCTGAGTAACCCTGTGAACGAAGCAGATCTTGGCCAAAACCTCCTGTGGAACCACCTGGACAACGTCGATGCAGATGGTCGCCGCAATGCGCTCGCGGATGATCCTTTTTATGGACCCTACACAGGCGGCATTGAGTAGGTAGACCCAGGCTAGTAGGCGAACTGATCCACGCGACTTGCTGCCTGGCTGAGCCCTTTGCCTCTGATGAACTTTGGATCTAACCAGCGCTCGACAGCTTCCAGCTCCCAACCCAGAGAAAGTTGTTCTTTGGATATCTGGGACAGCGACAACCAGACACCGTTGTAGGCGACGGGAAAGCCGTTGTCATTGAAGGTATAGCCGTATGTACGGCACAGACCATCCTCTTCCTCGAAGTCACCTATGTAAGAAAGCCATGGAACCTCGATGGACACTTGTTCGCGTAGATGTTGTTGACATGGGGCGATGTGGTTGCCGAGATCCCAATCTGGGATCGCTCGTTCGTCCTTAGTTAGTCCGCCCGGTAAGTAGAGCCCGTTGGTCGTCTCCAGAAAAAACACTTCGGTTTCTTCTTTTTCTCTGACAAGCACAGAACGGGTCGTGGTTATGTCGCGCTTACTATGCACGGCGATCAATTTCCGACCTTCCTCACTCAGCGCCTCGGCGACATCATCGTGGTAGAGGTAGTATCCAGTTGCTGGCGGGAACGACGCCGCTGCGTACTTGTTGAAGAGGCCGAGCCGGTGTTTGTCCGAACGATTGGGCTCTGCGCGGTGCCATAAATGCATGTTCATTAACAAAAGATCACCACGCTTGAGCCCGGGGTCGATGAAGTCTTCCGGTTTCGGACGTATTGCAGGGCCAACTTCTAAACACGGAGTTTCGCCATCGTGTACGCGTTCTGTCCTATGGGAACCTGGTGCGATGTAGAGAGGTCCGGTCATCTCGTCAAAGTCGCAAAACGGCACTATCGTGAACAGCCAGTGCATAGAGCTCCCGACGGGCCGCCATCGTTTGTAATCGTGGTGCGGCGGTAGACCGGCGCCTTCGGGCGTACGGTCGTAGATAACGTACGCCGTGAGCACCGGGTCATCTTCGAGTATTTCTCGTACAGCACCAACGATGTCCGGATGTTCGATAATGAAGGCCAAATCTGGGTCACGCGCGGATTGTGAGGCAAGCGTGTAGCGCCCAGGTGCGGGATAGATAGGTGCGTTTGGATCGAGCGTACCGTCTAGCGGTGGGTTGTTGGCGACCCCGCGCTCAAGACGTGTTATCTCATCATCAGTGATAGCACCTTTCAGAATTAGATAACCCTGTTCGTTGTATTGTCGGATTTGTGCTTGATCGAGCATGTTGCTGTCCCCTCCCAAAAATGCCACAGCAGGGAAAGATACTGCGGATTACGATTGTGGGCTACCTCAACCCTCCATTGGCGTTTTGGCACAGCTTGGAAGATTTGGCTAGACTCTGTCGATTTGGGCGAACTAAATTGCAGCTTGAAGAGCTATTGGGGTTGCTCGATCTTGAACAGGTCGAGGAGAACCTATTCCGAGCATTTCATCCCGAGGCAAGAGAACGACGCCTATATGGCGGCCAGATAATGGCCCAGGCTCTGGTAGCCGCAGCTCGAACTGCGAGCGAGCGTGTTATTCATTCCGTACATGGTTACTTTTTGCGCCCAGGCGACCCAAAGGTCCCTGCCATCATCAAAGTGGAACGGTTACGAGATGGCGGCTCCTTTAGTAGTCGCCGCGTTGTGGTGGTCCAAAATGGCGAGGCTATATTTAATATGGATCTTTCTTTCCAGGCTGAAGAGGCCGGCCTGGAGCATCAGGATGAAATGCCAGATTTGCGCCCGCCTGTCCCGGAAAAAATTCCAGAGTATCTGTTTGCAGATGCCTTCGTGACCTGGCGGCATGAGTTCCGAAGGTTGCAATCAAGTGAGCCCCAGCCGCCTGAACAATTTGTGTGGTTCAAATGCAATGGTGAGGTGCCGAACGATCCTCTGATTCAGGCAAGTCTGCTCTTGTATGAATCCGATAACACCCTTTTAGGCACGGCGCGGTTGCCACATCGGGGCAGCTACGATCGAGAGTCGATGCAAGTGGCGAGCCTAGATCACGCTATGTGGTTCCATGGTCCCTTCGACCTATCCGAGTGGATGCTGTACGCCCAAGACTCCCCAAGTACGTCACAGAGTCGCGGGCTGACACGAGGACGTATTTTTACTCAGAATGGCCGTCTTGTTGCTAACACCATCCAAGAGGGCTTGATTCGAATCCGGTGAATGGGCAAGGTCGAGGCTCGACCAATAAGACAAGCACAAACATGAACCCCACCTCAGCGCCACTCGCCCGTCCTCTAATCATTGCTGTTCTCGCTATCTGCGCCGGTTTAACTTCGACTAACGGATGGTCTAAGGATGTTGGTGAGTTCGCAGAGGAAGGTGTGCAACGCCTGTCTAAGTACCTACAAATAGACACTGTGAATCCACCTGGTAATGAAACTAGGGGTGTCGAGTTCTTAGCAGCAATTCTGGATGATGCTGGTATTGATTATGAAACTGCCGAATCGGCACCAGGGCGGGGTAACTTGTGGGCAAAGCTCGAAGCCTCAGGCGGTGAAAAAGAGCCCGGGCTTGTGCTTCTCCATCATATCGATGTCGTCCCGGCGAATCGGAAGTACTGGAGCTTTGAGCCGTTGTCCGGTGATGTTAAAAATGGCTTCGTCTACGGCCGAGGGGCGATAGATACAAAGGGCTTGGGTATAGCGCAACTACAAGCGTTTCTTGCGCTCCATGCGTCTGGTAAACCTCTTAACCGAGACGTTTGGTTGATCGCGACAGCGGACGAGGAAGCAGGGGGTTTCTTTGGCGCGGGCTGGTTAATCGAGAATCGACGTGAACTATTTGATGGCGTTGGCTATGTCCTCAACGAGGGCGGCTCGGCTCGCGCTTTTGGGGATACGACGGCGGTTTTGGTAGAAGTCACTCAGAAAGTACCTTTATGGCTTAGGGTAACCTCCCGTGGCACGCCGGGTCATGGATCTGCGCCACGCGTTGAGACGTCTGTTACCAAAATGGTCCGCGCCTTGAAACGCATTAGCGAAACTGAATTTCCGGTCAGGGTCTTGCAACCTGTCGCTGACATGTTTGAGGGGATCGCCCCATTTCAAACGGGGGAAGATAAGGAGGTCTTCGCATCTATAGGCCATACGCACCCAAGCAATGACTATTTAACTGGGTTAAAACTTCGCAATCCTGGAGCGCATGCGTTGCTTCGTAACACCTGTTCGATCACTCGACTAGAAGGTAGCTCGAAGATAAATGTGATTCCCGCTGAAGTGCATGCAGAACTCGACTGCCGCCTGTTGCCTGACCAAAATCCGGAAGCGTTCCTCGCCGAGCTGCAAACAATCATCAATGATGGCGACATCAGCATTGATAAAATTATGGGCTTCACCCCAGCGGTGAGTAAAACAGAGACTCCGCTATATAAGGCGATTCAAAAAGTGTCGCGGAACTACTTCGATGCAGAGGTTATTCCGACTGTCTCAGGTGGATTTACCGATAGCCATTTCTTCAGAGACATTGGCGTGACGAGCTATGGGTACTCACCCTTCGCTTTCACCGTTGCGGAATTTTCGGGTGTGCACGGCAATGACGAGCGGGTGTCGGTGTCCAACATCGTGAATGGGGTGAAGATTTATTACGAATTGTTAGAAGAATTTGCCGCACGCTAATCAAAGTTGTCTAAGGAAGCATTGCAGACATGAACAATGAATTAACAACGGTCTCGCACGAGCTTGACTTCAGTCCGATGCATCGTGCGATGACCAAGTACATCGACGATGAAATTTTGTCGTGTATGACGACCTTGGTGCTGCGTGGAACCGATGTCCTCGATTACAAGACGTATGGATACATGGATCTGGAAACGCGCGAACCGTTGCGCACCGATGCCATTTTTCGCATGTATTCCAACACCAAGCTTGTGACATCTGTTGCGTTAATGATGCTGTACGAGGAAGGACGGTTTGGATTAAACGACGAACTCGCCAAGCACATGCCCGAGTGGGGTGATATGCGGGTTCTTAAAGCTGGTGCTCAAAGTGCTGACGATGTCGAGGCGCCGTCGGAAGCAATTCGCATCAGACACATATTGAGTCATAGTGCGGGCTTGAGCTATGGCTTCATCGAACCTGAATCAGTGGTAGATCAAGCGTACCTTTCGGGCGGCTTAGATGTTTTGTCAGAAAGCAGTTTGAATCTAGAAGAATTTTGTTCTAGAGCTGCTGACCTACCCTTGGCTTACCAACCCGGTAGTAGTTGGCGGTATTCCATCGCGACGGATGTATGCGCTCGCCTGATTGAAGTGTTGTCAGGCCAATCGTTCGATGACTTCTTGGCTGATCGAATCTTCCGACCGCTCGGAATGGTGGATACAGACTTTTGGGTGCCCCCCGAGAAAGCAGATCGGTTCACCACGATGTACGCACCGGTCGACCTTCTTGATCCCATGAAGTCGGGGCTGAACAAAGCGGATGATTCACGTGAGGGTCAATACAACAAGAAGCGTGCCTTTCTGAGTGGTGGTGGTGGCCTCGTCTCAACCATGAGTGACTACATGGCGTTCACGAGAATGATCGTGAACGCAGGTGAATGGCAAGGCACGCGGATTTTAGAATCCTCGTCGCTAGAGTTGATGCGCACCAACCAACTTGCCCCTGGAGTCGGTGTTGCGTTTCCGATGTGGGCCATGCCAGGTACGGTATTTGGTCTTGGTTTCGCGCTCAAAGCCAAAGTGACGGACGATGAGCCCACCGCTGCACTTGACGAATACCACTGGGGTGGCATGGCCGGGACCCATAGCTGGATGGCGCCCAACGGCGGAATTTCTGGCTTTTGTGGCACGCAGCGCATGCCTGGTTTTTGGCACCCCTTTAGTCACGAGTTTAAGACGCTCGCCTACCAGATCGCGACCTAAACGTGTCTCGGAGCATCGACATTCTCGGGCTCGACCATGTGGTGTTGCGTTCGCCAAACCCAACTGTGTTGGTGGCCTTCTATCAAGGGTTGTTTGGTTGTGAAATTGAGCGCGAGGTTGGTGATTTTCTTTGGCAGTTGCGAATTGGCGATAGTTTATTGGACATCATCCGAGGCGAGCGAACGGGTGCAAATATGGATCACTTTTGCTTGCGGGTGGCAAATTATGACGAACAGAGCGTGCTAAGTGCGCTTACGGCCGCTGGTGTGGAGGGCCAGGTTGCTGGTGAACTCTATGGCGCTCAGGGGATCGGTGCTTCTATCTACTTTGCTGATCCAGAAGGTAATCGCGTCGAGCTTAAACGCTCGATTTGATCAGCGCGCGTAGTCGATCTCCAATGGAGATTAGAGATGTGAAAACGAGTAGCCATGCCAGCAGTTGCACGGGCAACGCTAGAAAGTCCCAGTTCAGGGCATTGCTGCCGATCGCCGTACCGACCAAGACAAAGTACGCAATCCCGTTAATCCGACCAATTTGTGAGGCGCGTAAAATTTGCCCTGCGAGAGCTCGAGAATCTAACGTGTATTGGATGAACGCGACCGCAATCAGTGGTGCTAACCACGGGTTGATCAAACCCAGTTCGGCTAGAACCCAAGCAGAAATTGAAACGTAAGTGGCGTCAGTTGCATGGTCGAGCAAACCGCCCAAGGGTGAAGCTTGGTTAAAAGCTCGTGCCAATTTGCCATCGACGACATCTGAGATCACCACAAACGTGAAAATAGCTGCGGCTAAGATCCAATCAGCATTCAGGATCGCGAAAGCAGTAGCAGGTATGAGCGTTAGCCGGAGCGAGGTAACCAGGTTGGCCCACGTAAACCACAGGGTCATAGGCGGCTAACGCGGAGAAAGTCGGTACAACGTGCCGCCGTCTTCCATGAACGTTTCTCCTTCCTCGCGTTCCATGTCGTACTTCTCATGGTAGCGTTGCCCAATCCTATTCATTAGCGCTACCTCGCTGACTGGGTGCGCGCGACCGCGATATAGCTCCCCAGTCACACTAATCACCACATTATTGTCCTGGGCTAAGTTCTCGGCCCATTTTGAGCTCGGATTGACTGCGGCGATGAAGAAGTCGTTATCGAGAGATACTCCCCAAAGTGTCACTGAATACGGGTCGTTTGGGTTCGTCTCTAAAAAAATGTTGTCTTCGGAATCAGTAAAAATCCAATCTTGCGGCCATTCTGCTTCAGTGCCTTCTAGTTTCCCGCCTGCGATGGGTCCAACTGGGCTACTGCACGCGCACAGCAAAAATGCTGTTGTTGCCACTGAGATTGCATTGCGCATGCACGACCTTTCGAATAAGAATGAGGGTGCCTATGCTATCGCTGGCATCGAATAGGTGCCAGTAAAGAGATCGCAAAGGTTGGCAGAAAAGTAAATAAATTTAAGGTCGATAATTGGCTACTAAGTGGGTGATAACAGGGGCGAATGGCAATTTAGGTAGGCGATTGGTCGCAGAGCTTGCGGTTGAAAACGATAACGAGGTCCTGGCGGTTGTGCGTAGTGAGCGTGCCGCGGCCACGATTGCTTCACATGAGGCTGTTACGACCAAGGTACTAAGTTACACGGATGTACCAGCCTTGAGTGCAGCGTGTGCCGATGCAGATTGTGTTGTCCATCTTGTTGGTATAATTAAAGAAGGAGGGGGAGCGACCTATCAAGACGCGCATGAGGCCAGTACCACGGCACTATGCGAGGCGCTGCAAGATCGACCGGACGTGCATGTCTCCTATCTTTCTATCGTGGGTTCCGAGCCGCACGCTACCAATACGTGCCTTGCGTCAAAGGGACGTGCGGAAAAAATATTACAGGAAGCACCGAATCCAGCCTGCACAATAAGGGTGCCGATGGTATTGGGAGAGCAAGATTATGTGAGCGGTTCGTTGCGTCAACGGGTGCTGAAGGAGAAAGCAGTTGGCTTTCGAATGGCAAGCCTTGAGCAGCCAATCTTCGCAGGTGACGTTACTGCCGCAATCAGGGCGGGTGCCGCGGGCAGGATTAATGCTGGGATCGATTTAGGTGGGCCAGAGGTACTTTCGCGTGCAGATCTTAGTCGTCGTGCCGGAGCCGTATTCGATCGCACGGTTAGAGTGAGGTCGCTACCTGTCGCCTTAGGGAAGATGTTGGCAACGTTGCTGCAGGCAGTGATGAGCAACCCGCCAATCACACCCGCGATGCTTGAAATCCTTGATCACGATGACAACGTTGACAACACGAATGCATTTACCACATTGGGAATCTCGGACCAGACCAGCTTGGACGAGATGTTGCGAATAGCCTTAACCGGTGACGGGTTACCGTAGCGTTCGTGCCAGAAACGGCAGACTTCGGTCCATGCGGTAGTCGACGCCGCTATGGGTATCATTAAATTCCTCATACGTGTGTTTGATCTTCATTTTCTTCAACGTGGCGCTGAGCTGTCTTGAACCAAAGTGGATATGGTATTGATCGCGCCAACCGCAGTCGATGTAAATGCCCTTCAAACTCGCTAAATTCGATTTAGATGGACGCGCTAGATGGATTGGGTCGTGTCGTAGCCACCGCCGCCACCGAGACTCGATGAATACACCTGTGTTGAGGTCGTAGGGGAGTCGGAATCCGAGAGGCGCGCGGGGATCCGGGTCATAAGTCGCCGCCATACAAATCATCATTAGGACTGTGATATCGGAACCGTTGAGTCGCTCGGTTTGCCAGATATGGTCTAGAAAGCGTTTGACGCGACCGTCATCATGGCCGGGTTTGGATTGAGTCGTTTTCGGCGGGGTTTTTTGCTGTGCAAAACGCTGTAAACCAGAGAGCGCGCTAGGCCATTCCGCCTTATAGATGAAATCGAAGTACGCATCACCCGAGTGAGAGGCGATCGCTCCCCAATACTTGGCGTACTTCATCCCATGGATGAGCGCGCCGTAGCCACCGGAAGATTTCCCGTAAACACCCCGGTGGTCGCGCTCTGGCTTGGTGCGCAACTCTTTGTCGATTGTTGGTATGAGCTCGCGTGTCAAAAAGTCAGCATAGCGACCGACCGCGCTAGAATTGATGTATTGGTTACCGCCAAGTGCGGTAAAGCAGTCAGGGAAGACGACAATGCAGGGTGGCATTTTGCGATTATGGATCAGCCGATCTAAACGCTCAGGGACGTTTTCATCGAAACTCCGCCATCCAGTATGGGAGCCGCCGCTCCCGGTGTAGCCCACGAGGTCATATAGAACGGGAAATCTACGTCCGGCTGGTGCTGTGTCGTAATTAGGTGGTAGGTAGACGGAGTGTGCACGATCATTTGGGTCACCCCACGGATTGTCTTTGAGTATACGAGACTCGTGTTGAATCTGAACGATCGACCCATCCAGGGTGTGCTGTCTTTTGCGGGCCATGTGGGGTCACCTTCAGTTGTGTCGTCCTTTAAGTGCGACAGCATTTTGCTTGCGCGGGGTCGCTCCAGACTAGACCCGCAGCATACCGCAAAGCGCGGCTTGTCACGGTTTTAGCGATCCGGGTGATGAATCGTGCATAGATCACGAAATCGCGCGTAATGATCAGGTAGCGTGCTTATTGGAAATTTCTATGCATGGATTCATAAGCGTGTCTGAGCACCAAACCCCTGTGGAGAGAACGGAGTTGAATCAGGAAACAACGGTTTACCCTGGACCCACCGATGCCGACGTAAACGCAGAAGCGTTGCGAGCCGAAGTGGCCAAATGGCAAGAACGTGTTCCTAAGCTCGCCGGTGCGCTAAGAGAAAGAACCGATGAGCTGGCTCAAGCGCGCGACGAAATTCGAACGCTTAAGCAGCAAGCAGGCGGCGCTAACAGCGACGTAACTGTGCGCGCGCGTGATGAACTGATTGAAGAACTCGAGTCCAAATCCAAAGAGCTAAAAACCAAAGTTCAAACGCTTGCTGGCGAACTTCGGAGTATGGAAATTGCGTTAGGCGAAGCGCAAGAAGATGCCGAAAATTGGAAATCGAAATGGCGGGGAGTGACCGGCTCTCTTGACGAACTCTCTGCGGAAAAAACGGAAAAAGAATCGAACCACCAAAGCGAGCGGCTATCGTTTGACAGCGAACGGGCAAATTGGGATGAGCAACGGACCCAGCTTGCGATTGATCAGAAAGAACATCTACGCCTTACTGACGAAATTGGCACTTTGCGCAAGCGTAATGAGCAGTTGGTTGAAACGACTGAAATGGCTAACGTTCAGATTGTGACACTGGGCGAAGAGCTCACCAGTCTCGTGGCTAGGGCTGAACAGGCAGAGTCGTCCAGTCAGGACCTCATAGCGCAGCATGCCGAAGCGGAAGGCGCATTAGAAAAGGTTGTCAGCGAGCTCGTTCAGAGTAAACGTGAGTTTGCCATCGAGCGGTCCGAGTTGGTATCTAGTCACCAAAGCGAAGTCGCGAGCCGGGACGAAGCATTGACGAAAGCGCTCGACGATGTGGATGGTCTTAGGCGGGCGGCAGACGAAGCGTTCAAGAAAGCAGAACAAAGTGGCGTGGCGCAACGCTCAGAAGTTGCAAGATTGGAAGGGCTGCATACGGTCGCCATCAACGAACGGAACCGTGCACTGGCAGAAGTTGCCGAGGCCGGTGAAGCGCTGCAGAACCTGAAGAGCGAACATGAAACGCAGCTCGCCGAAATTCAATCTACGTCTGCTCAAGCGCTGCAGAGTAAAGAAGAACAATTCGGCAATGCCCAGAACCAGGTAACCGCGCTTCAGACGGAGCTGGCAGCTGCTAAGGCACGGGTTAGCCAGGAGCTGAGTGACTATGAGACAGCCCGCACAGATCTCGAGCAGAGCCTAAAAACCACGGAAGATAAGCTCTCTACGACCACCGCCGAAGTATCCCGACTTGAAGGGTGCTTGTCTGAGGCGATCGAAAACCAGAATCGCTTCCAACGTGAGCGGGAGATCCAGACGCAGCGCATCATCGCGCTCGAAGAGGAAGTCGCGCAAGTTGAATTGGATGCTGAGCAGAAGATCCTTGGCCAGGAGGCGCTGCAAGCTGAGTTGAAAAAGTTGCAAACAACACTGCAAGACCGAACCCAGCTGGTCCAGAATCTGGAGGAGGAGCGCAGCGAACGGCTTCGCAATGGTACTCATTTGCAGGGTACGGTGGATCGCCTCGAGCAGGACTTAACCGCAGAACGACAGAGAAACGAGACGTTAAAGGCGCACGTGGCCACAGTCGAAGCACGGGTCAACGATCAGCGCCAGCTGATGGAACAGATCGAAAGAGAGCTGAGCGAAGAACAAGCAAAACTTGTCGAACAACGCCGGTTGTTGGAAGTCGAACAACGGCAACGCCAGGACACCGAGAATCGGTTAGCTAGTGGCGATGATAAACGCATTGCTGAAGAAAAAGCACGACTAGCCGAGGAACTAAAACGACAGTCAGATGAAGAGATCGCGACGCTGAATGGCCAGCTAATGGCGATCAGTACTGAGCACGAAAGCGAACGCGATGAGTTGCAAGAGAAGTTGCGGCAAGCCACGGCTACCCAAGAGGCTGCTGTGCTTGAACGCGATCGTTCGCAAAATCGGATCGAAGAGCTAACGAACGAATTAAGTCGACATTCTAGTCAGGCAGAAGCGCTAGCAGAAACTCTGCAAGACAACTTGTCAGAAATGGAAACTGAATTGCACAAAGTGCGCTCTGACGCAAAGGCGGTGAGCGAACAACTAGGTGCCGATCTCACGAGCGCGCAAGAAGAGCGTGCTGCAGCAGAACAGAATCTCGAACTCAGCCAGGATCGTGTAACAGAGTTGGAAGAAGAGGCGAGAGCAACTCAAGCGGAATTTGTTGCGTACAAAGCGGAAACGGTTGATGCAATCGAAGTGCAAGCGCTTGGTGAACAGCTACGAGAGCTAGAAAACAAGTTCCGTGAACGGACTCGGGAACTTGACGAATTGCGCTGGCGTACTGAGCAAGAAAAACAACAAAGTACCAGTTCCAGTGACGAGAAAATGGTGTTGGTGCTGAACCAACAGCTAGAGGATGCACGCGCTGAAATTGAGCGTTTGAAAGGCAAAGTGAGTAAGTCAAACACTGCCAGCGAACCAGACTTCGTGGATGCAGATTTAACGCAGCTCAAGGGTGTGGGCGACAAGCTCGCGCAACAACTTCGAGCGTTGGGAATTCAAAGTGTTTCGCAGATTGCAGCGATGGACGAGTCGGACTTAGACGACGAAGAACATCTGCTGTACGGCTATCGAAGCCGCCTCCTACGTGACGAATGGATTGCCCAGGCACGTGGAATTATCGACAAATAAACTCCGTATCCAGCGGCTTTCAAAATCGCGAACGGACGGCTATTATCGCGCGTGAGTACTAATATGAGCATGCGCTCTTATGATGACCGAAGCTGAAAATCGTCGCGCAGAAGAAGATCGGAGAAATGCCGAGGACCGACGCCGCAGTGCCAAAGGCTTATTTGAGCTTCGGGCGCGTCGCGATCGCGTAACTTCTGATAGACGCCAAACTGAACGACGTGCCGAGTCTAGATTTCGTCTCGCGTTCTGGCGACGCCGTGACGCCTAGGCCATCGAATAAAGAGGATTCTCTCGATAAAGCGGTTTCCTTAAGTTAAAGCGGTTCCTCAAAATAAAGCGGTTCCTCAAAATAGAGCGGTTCCTCAAAATAAAGAGATCTCAAGATAAAGAAGCCTCAAAATAAAGAAGCCTCAAAATAAAGAGACCTCGAGAGTAAGGTGCCGAAAGGCGACACGTAGCGCTAAATCAGACCAACCCGTCTCAGATCTAAATTAAATATACCGTGCATGATGTACGGAGAATATGTTCGTTAGGAGAGTTGTAAACATGAACAAATTTTTGCCTGCCTGTATTTTGGCGCTGATCGTTTCATCGCTGTCAGCCGAGGTGCTTGCTGAGGGAGATGCTGAAGCTGGCCGTGCACTCTTTCCCGTCTGCACGGCTTGCCATGGTCCACAAGGCCTAGGTAATCAAGCGATGAATGCACCTAAGATCGCAGGTCAAGAAGACTGGTACATCGTTAGGCAGATGGAGTTGTTTCAAAACGATGCACGAGGCACAGCCCCCGGTGATATGCATGGTATGCAAATGGCCGCGATGGCGAAGGGACCACAGCTAAAAGGCGATGAGGCTTTAGCCAATCTCGCCGCTTACATAGGTACCTTTCCGAATCCTACACCCGCGCCAACGGTCAGCGGTGATGCAACAGCAGGGGAAAAACTGTACCCAATTTGCGCTGCCTGCCATGGCCAGAAGGCGGAAGGAATTGAGGCGATGTCTGGACCTAAGCTCGTTGGTCAGAACGACTGGTATTTAGTCAATCAAATCAAAAAGTTCAAAGAAGGAAAGCGCGGCTACCACAACCTTGATCATGGTGGTCGACAGATGCGACCGATGGTTGCCACTCTAACGGATGACACGTCTATCAATGACATTGTCGCTTACATCAATACGTTGAATTAGCGGCAATGCCTGGGCGCCTAACCGTTTCTACAGGGGCGCTTGCGCGAAATTACGGATCGATATGCGCATCCACCGATTCTGAAGTTGCGGGTGTGGTGAAGGCGAATGGCTATGGCATTGGCGTGGTGGATGCGGTGCAGTGCCTCGAGCACGCGGGCTGTAAAACCTATTTCGTAGCGACCCTCGTAGAAGGGATTCGGGTGCGCCAAGTCAGTCCTGGTTCCCAGATCTACGTGCTTGAAGGTTTGGTACGGGATGCAGACAGTGGTGTCTTTTTACAGCATCAGCTTCGTCCGGTCATCAACAGTCCTATGCAGTTATCGCGTTGGAACAACGCCGGTTCGTTTGCGCTACACATCGATACGGGAATGGAGCGACTCGGCTTGAGCATAGTCGAAGGTGACGAAGTCTTAGCTCAGGGCGCGAAACCCAGCTTGGTTCTGAGCCACTTTGCCCGAGCAGATGAACCCAGTGTAGGAATCACACGACAACAGATTGAGACGATGTTGGGGTTCAGTGCGAGACATCCAGACATCTCCCTTAGCCTAAGCAATTCCGCGGGCGCGCTTTTACACGATGTTCCAGAGGTGCTGGTTAGAGCTGGCATCGCGCTCTATGGCGGCAGCCCAACGGGCGAACAGGGCGACGCGCTTGAAGCGGTTGTTAAGTTGTCTGGCGATGTCATACAGGTTAGAGATATTGAGGCCGGTACCTACGTTGGGTACGGCGGCACCTATCAAGCGGCAGAAAAGAGTCGTTTAGTCACGGTGGGCATTGGTTACGCGGATGGTTTGCCACGGCTGTTGTCGAATTGCGGCAGAGCTTGGTGGCGGGGCGATTACTACCCTTTGGTTGGTCGAGCGAGTATGGACTTGATCCATGTGCGTGTTGATCTGTCAGTCGAGGTGGAGCAATTCCAAGATGAAACTTTTGAACTGATAGGCGCTAACGTTCCTGTTGATGAAGTAGCGCGTCAAGCACAAACCCTTAGTTATGAAGTGCTAACGGGACTGGACGCGGCGAGACGCCTTGAAAGGGTCACCACCGAAACGTCGATCTGACTGACGACTAAACTCTGGCGGCCCATAGATGCCAGGTCTTGTTTCCCGCGCGGCTACGTGACCCATCAACGTTTGATAGATTGCAAATGCCTCTGCAGCATTTCTGTATTCGCCGGTGCCTCGGGCAGCGAGCGCTCGGTTGAGGTAAAGGTCGGGTATAGAGAGGTTACTCCTCGTCGCGAGAACGATAGCCCGCTCAGTAGCAGCGACCGATTGCCCAAACTGTCCGAGGTAGAGGAGCATAGTCCCGTGGTTGGCGTGTGCCACCCAGCTGTTGGGTTGTTCTTGGAGAAGTTGGTCCATGACCTCCCGAGCTTGCGTTGCTCTATTAGTGCGTGCATAGCTGATGGCTAGCAACCCAGTCGCTTCTGCGATTGGATCTAACGTCGTATCCGGCGACTCTCTAAGAGCCCCTAGCGTTTGTTCGCAAATCTCTGGCTGGATCGGGTAGGACACTACGGCATCGCGGCATTGTTCAACGCCTAGCGAATCGGCGCTATGAGCAAAAGGCATGGGTAGAGCTGCAAACAAAGTCGTCAGTAAACAGAGCTCAAAAACTATGGACCGGTTGTGCGCAGGTGGATTGTGCATAAGTGGATTGTGCATGGGTGGATTGTGAGCCAGGCGTATCTGGGCCGCAATCTTTTCGCTAAGCTTATGAGCTTGAGAAGATCTAGAAAAACTGAGGGGAATCATGAGCGTTAACAAAAACGGACTACTAGCGGGGCAAGTTGCGATCGTGACTGGAGCAAGCCGCGGCATTGGTGAAGGAATCGCGAAACGATATGCAATGGAAGGCGCAAAAGTAGTCGTTTCAGCACGCTCAGTCGAAGATGAGGATCACTATCTGCCAGGCACGATCAAGCATACGGTCGATGCGATTAACCAAGCGGGTGGCGAAGCGATTGCTGTCCGAGCCGACCTTTCCGTTGCAGAAGATAGACACAACTTGGTTAAGGCGACGGAAGAAGCGTTCGGTTCTGCCGACATTTTAGTGAACAACGCCGCTGTCACTTACTTCATCCCGGTTGCAGAATTTCCGGAGAGACGTTTTCAAATCATGATGGATGTGCAGGTGTGGGCGCCATTTGAGCTCTCACAGCTCGTTTTGCCAGGCATGAAGGAGCGTGGCGCCGGTTGGATTCTGAATATTTCTTCAGGAGCGGCAATTCACCCCGACCGAACCGCAGGTGGACGTGGAGGCACTGTATACGGCATGTGCAAGGCGGCATTGGAACGTTTTACGACGGGACTTGCCCAGGAAGTTTATGACGATGGCATTGCTGTGAATGTCATTTCGCCTGGCTTGGTAGCCACCCCTGGGGTGGTTCATCACAAGCTAATCACGGAGGAAACCAAGGATCGAGTAACGCCAATGGAGCACATGACAGAATCCTGCCTGCGCTTGGTGCACGGCGATCCTAAAGTGATGACGGGCAGAATCGACTATGCCGATAAAGTGATGACAGAGTTCAATCTAGATCCCGCAGCGCTGATCTAGTCAATCTGCTCTTACTGGCACTTCCGTTTTCTTGATGACGGTGCGGAGTGCGAAGTTTGACTGGACCCGGGAAACCCCAGGCAGCCTTGTGAGGTGTTGGCTGTGGATGCGCTCATAGTCACGCGCATCCGCCACGATCACCCTAAGTAAATAGTCCGCGTCGCCACTCATTAAATAGCACTCCATAACTTCGGGTAGTGCTGCGACTGCCTCTTCAAATCGCACAAGATCGTTCTGTTGTTGGCTATGTAGCGTAATGGAGACAAATACGTTGTCTGGATAGCCGACTGCCGATTGGTCAACCAAACCCACGTAGCCGCGCAGGATGCCTGACTTCTCCAGTGCGCGAACGCGTCGTAAGCAGGCCGATTCCGATAAGTTAATCCGCTCAGCAAGTTCAGCGTTGGTAATGCGCCCGTGCAGCTGGGTCTCGTGCAAGATAGCGCGGTCTTGGCGGTCTAGTGAGCGTTGTTGAACCAGTTGGCGAGTAGTTCGCTAAAATTGTCTGATTAAAGAAAATATTAGCATAATATTGCGTCTACGGATGAATTTATAGATGTATACGCAATTTGTGAGCCTGATATTAACTTATCCTAGTTCGAACTAAGTGTAGGTGTATGTGACATGCTGATAGGTGTTCCTAAGGAAACGAAGAGCGAAGAATATCGAGTCGGTCTAACCCCGGAAGGTGCAAGTGCTTTGATCAAACGCGGACATGCCGTTTGTATTGAGCATGATGCAGGCACGGCGATTGGTTTTACTGATGCCGACTATTTGCAGGTGGGCGCGAAAGTCGGCGACGCTTTCAGCGCAGACCTAGTGGTGAAAGTTAAGGAACCCTCTCTAGCGGAATGTGCGCGGTTTAGGCCTGGCCAGGTGTTATTCACCTTTCTTCACTTAGCTGCAGCGCAGCAGCAAGCCACAGCGCTGTTAGCCAGTGGTTGTCGGGCGCTCGCCTATGAAACCGTTGAAGATGAGTTTGGCAGTCTGCCCTTGCTAAAACCAATGAGTGAGATAGCTGGGCGTATGTCAATCCAGGTTGGTGCGACTGCTTTACAGAACGTTCACGGTGGGCGTGGGATATTGTTAGGTGGTGCTGCCGGTGTTGCGCCTGGCAAGGTCGCCATTCTTGGCGGTGGTGTTGCAGGTAGCCATGCGGCACAAATGGCGGTAGGTCTCCAAGCGAATGTCACGATTGTAGATAGATCGTTGCAACGGGTCGGAGAATTGACGGCGGAGTTTGCCGGAAAAGCGCAGGTTCTAATGGCCTCAAAAGAGAATGTAACCAGCGTGGTTCGCTCTGCTGATCTTGTGGTGGGCGCCGTCTTGATTCCTGGTGCGGCGGCGCCAAAGTTAGTTGATCGCAGGCTCCTGAACCAGATGAAACGTGGCGCTGTATTGGTTGATATCGCGATCGATCAGGGCGGTTGCTTTGCGAGCAGCAAAGCGACAACCCATGCCGAGCCCACGTTTATCGATAGCGAAGTTGTCCACTACTGCGTTGCGAATATGCCCGGTGGTGTCGCGCGTACGGCAACCGAGGCGCTCTGCAGGGTGACGTTGAGTTACATCTTGTCGATCGCGGATCAAGGTTTGGACCAGGCGATGGCTACCGACCCGGGACTGGCGCGAGGACTCAATGTGGATAACGGTCGTCTCGTGCACCCGGTGGTCGCAGCTGCTGTGGCACAGAGTGTAGCCGCGTAAGGCGCGCGATTGGTTGTACCGCCAGCTTAGGTATGGGACATTCCAACTAAGCTATTGCACTCAGGCGATAGCGGAGCAGGGAGATCGGCATGTCAGAAGCGCATCCATTACACAACGAGTTTCCGGAAAACTCGATTGAGGCGAAAGACCTCAAACACGTTCTACATCCCACCACGAATCTCAAGCAGCATGCAGAAGTTGGTCCGACTGTTCATGAGCGAGCCGAAGGCGTCTATCTTTGGGATAACAAAGGCAACCAATACCTAGAAGGTATGGCAGGGCTGTGGTGTACCGCCTTGGGGTATGGCAACGAAGAGCTTGCGGACGTTGCTGCCGAACAGATGAAAAAGATGTCGTACTCGCAGCTCTTCGCTGGAAAGACGAATGAGCCGTCCGTGTTGCTCGCAGAAAAGCTGATCAACATGGCCCCGTTTGATGCGAGTCGTGTGTTCTTTGGCTTGTCAGGAAGCGATGCCAACGACACACAAGTCAAGCTCATGTGGTATTACAACAACGCGATCGGGCGACCAGAGAAGAAAAAGATTATCAGTCGCACACGCGGCTATCACGGGGTGACCGTAGCCAGCGGCTCGCTGACTGGACTGGCGCCGTTCCACAACGCCTTTGACCTACCAATGGCCGGTGTTCTGCACACAACATGTCCCCACTTTTATAGCGAATCGGTCGCTGGTGAGACGGAGTCTACATTCGTTGATCGACTTGTTAGCGACCTTGAGGATCTGATTGCTAAGGAAGGTGGCGAGACTATTGCAGCGTTTATCGCTGAGCCAATTATGGGTGCCGGTGGGGTGATTGTGCCACCGCCCACATACTATGAGCGAATCCAAGCTGTCTTAGCTCGCCACGAAATTTTATTTATAGATGATGAAGTAATTTGTGGTTTCGGCCGAACCGGTGAGGCATTTGGCGCACAAACATTGGGAATTAATCCCGCAACCATGAGCGTTGCAAAGGCTGTGTCGTCGGCTTATCTGCCGCTGAGCGCAGTGTTGGTTCCGGAGTACATGCACGAAGCGTTTATGGGTGTGTCAGATGAGCTCGGCAACTTTGGCCATGGTTTTACCTATAGCGGCCACCCAGTCTGTGCGGCAGTTGCATTACGCAATCTAGAGTTGATGGAAGAACAGGACTTGTTCGCTCATGCGGCCAAGGTTGGTGAGCTCCTGCAAACTCGTCTGCGAGAATTCAATGACCATCCTTTGGTTGGTGAAGTGCGTGGTATGGGCTTGATTGCTGCGGTTGAACTCGTCAAGCAATCTGATCCACGTGCGCCTTTTGCACCCAGCGATGGCGTTGGCGCGTACTGTGCCCAAGCCTGTATGGATCGCGGCGTGATCTTGAGAAACATGGGGGATGCGATCGCGTTTTGTCCTCCATTGATCATTACGCCGGATCAAGTTGATGAACTTTGCAGCAAATTTGCCGAAGGTCTTGATGCGACTGAAAAATGGGCTCGTCGCGGAGGTCTAATCTAGTTTCCTAGTTTATTGAGTTGACCACATTTGCCACCTTTCGGGTTGAGTTTCTTGCTGATGATATGAAGTGAGACGGGTTCTTAGTCGTAGCACTGTAAAAATCGTCCCGGAACGCTATAATCCCGCGCCGAAATCCTAACCCCGGCCTATCGCCTATTAAGGAGAGAATTTTGAAGCGAATTTTGCTCGCCATGACGACCGCAGTGCTCGCATTGGGAATTTATGCCATCCCGCCGGGTACCAATGATGAAATTGCAGAACGGTTAAAACCCGCGGGTTCGGTCTGTAGAACCGGTGAAGGCTGTGGTAGTTCCGCAGTTGCAGTTGCTACCGGCTCAATGAGTGGAGAGGAAATCTACAAACAGTTCTGTTTTGTTTGTCACGCAACGGGTGTGAGTGACGCACCGCGTTTAGGCGACACGGATGCTTGGCAGCCTCGCGTCGATAAAGGTGTTGAGACACTCGTGACGACAACGTTGAATGGCTTAAATGCGATGCCGCCAAAGGGTACTTGCATGAGCTGCTCTGACGATGAATTGGGTAGCGCCGTGACCTATATGTTGGATCAACTGTAGGCACAATCTAGGGGCGGGCATTCAGCCCTCCCTCCCAATCTAGTGTTCGAAAACCCAGCGCTTGTAAGAGGTGTTCGTCGGTGATGTCTTGTGCGTTAGCCAGATCGGCGATCGTGCGTGCCACCTTCCAAGTCTTGTGCAGGCTTCGAGCTGAAAGCTCTTTTTCGGCCAGGGTCTCGAGCAGCACAGAGCTGACCTGTGCGGCTCGGATCATTTGTGTGACTTGGCGCGGAGTAAGTGACGCGTTATTCACACCTTGCCGATCGATCTGAATCTGATGAACCTTTGTGATGTGTTGTCTGAGACTTTCGAGGTCAATGTCCGCATGCTTGCCATAAAGAAGCTCCGCTTGAGGCACCTCCTGAACGAATACCTGTAAATCTATGCGGTCGAGCAACGGCCCCGAAATTCGACTCTGGTAGCGACGGACCTGTTCTTGGTTACAGCGACAAGTATGCTCTCGACATGATCGACCGGTAGGGCAAGGGTTCATGGCTGCGACAAGTTGGAAGCGGCAAGGGTAGCTGACACGGTAGCCGACCCGAGACAGTGTCGCGGTTCCAGCTTCAATCGGCTCTCGAAGGTTGTTGAGCACTGAGGGTTTGAAATGTGGCAACTCGTCCAAGAACAAAACACCATGGTGGGCCAAAGCGATATCTCCCGGCGTCGGAATCTGGCCGCCACCGAGAAGTGCATTACTACTGGCTGAGTGGTGGGGCTCGCGAAAGGGGCGGTGCGGTGGTGCCTCTAAGCCGGTGCTTGAATAAACCGCGGCAACCTCCAGCGACTGTTCCGACGTTAGTGGCGGCAGAAGTTCATTGAGAGCGCGAGCTAACATGGTCTTACCGCCTCCTGGCGGACCTACCATGAGCAGGTGATGACCCCCTGCGGCTGCGAGTGCGAGTGCACGCTTGGCCAACGTCTGACCGACAACGTCGTTGTAGGTGCTATGTTGGATCGGGATTTCTACACGGACGGCTTCAGCCAGTTGGGGCTTATCAGATTTGTTGAGGATAGCGGTCGCCGCGTTTAAGGAGGAAGCTAGCACCACAGATACTTCCTGTTGGTGGCGGATGAGATGACCAAGTTCTCGAGCGGCTTCCCGTGGCGCGACTAGGGTTCGTTCGGAGTGATAGGTTGCTAAGGCACAGATTATGTTGCCGTGTGTTTGGCGTAACCGGCCGTCCAGACCCAATTCGCCAATCCACTCGAACTCTTGCGCCCGCTCACCGGCAACCTGCTTAGAACTCACAAGAATACTTAGTGCTATGGGAAGATCTAGAAAGCTGCTTGATTTGGGTAAGTTACCGGGCGCGAGGTTTATGGTCACTTTTCCATTTGGGTATACAAACCCGGAGCTGCGCAGCGCAGCCGCGACGCGATCTCGGGATTCACGGACAGCGCCTTTAGGCAAGCCGACGATGGTTGTACTTGGTAGACCGGCGGCGATCTGGCATTCGACGGCCACGAGCGGGGCGTGCATACCGACCACGACTCGGCTGTAGATCACTTCGCTCAATCAGGGAGATCTTTTAAACGGGCTTCCAGTTGCGCAACTTGCTGATTGAGTTCAGCCAGCTGCTGCGTCAGGGCGTCGTAATCGCTCTTAGAGACGAGCGCGAATTGCTCCGAAAATCTTCTCAGTTCTGCCTCTAGGTCAGGGTTGCGACCGAGTATCGGTGCGAGACGTTCTAATAACAGTTGTATTGGATTCATCAAAGATGTTCTCGACAGTGATATTGCCATTCTACGATGTGGTGGCTGAGCCGGGCACCTGAGAAATCTCTACCTTGCCGCCGAGGCGTCTGTCGGTATGCACCATTATGGTGCAAGCAGGCCTGAAATGGTGCGTGTCCAGCTTTGAATAGGTTGGCCAAGCGCACTACTTACCCTCCTATCGTTCTAAGTCCTTGATAGACAAAGATAGACAAAGATTTACAAAGTTGGCCCGGCGTTTGCAATGGACTCGGGTGTAACTGTGCGTGTGCTTTGCATGCATGAAGCGAAAATCAAAGAATCGAGGAAATCGAGAATGAACAGACTAACGAAAATCGGCTTACTGACGTTGATGAGCATAGGTGCCGTCGCGACGACAGGTGTGGCGAGTGCCGATGTTTCCTACAACGTGGGTTATGCATCTGAGTATCACTACCGCGGGATCATGCAAAAGAACTCGTCAGCTAGTGCTGGGGTCGACTATGAAGAAAGTGGCTTTTATGTGGGCGCATGGACAGCCGATGTCGGCGACGGTTTGGAAATTGACGGCTACTTCGGTTACGGGATCGAAACTGAAGAAGGCTTTACAGCATCTCTTGGTTTCACCGGGTACTACTATACGGGTGAATTTGATGACACCTATGAAGAGATCAATCTTAACTTAGGGTATGGCTTATTTAGTCTTGAGTACTCTGTCGGTGAATGGGACGGATTCGGCGCTGATGCAGACTATGACTTCCTGGCTGGAACTGTGGAATTTGAAAACGGTGTGTACGCTAAGTACGGCACGTTCGGCGATGACTTTGACGGCGACTACGTCGAACTCGGTTGGGGCACGACGGTTTCCGAAATCGACCTCGGCATCGCAGTGATCCTTTCTAGCGATGAACTCTCAGATCAGCTCGATAGCAGTGGCAATCCAACTGAGAGCGAAGCGCTCATTTTCACTATCGGTAAAACGTTCTAACGAGCAGGCGGTCTTGCATTAGTAGAACAATGCCGACAGTCTTGGGTGCGGTTGAGTCTTCCACGGAATCACCGAAGTGCGCGACGTATCCCAGACCGAGGCTATAGGAGCAATTTATGAAACTGATAACAGCAATAATTAAACCCTTCAAACTAGATGACGTGCGCGAAGCATTGTCTGAGGTCGGGGTCCAAGGGATGACCGTCACCGAAGTCAAAGGGTTCGGTCGTCAAAAAGGGCACACTGAACTTTATCGAGGTGCTGAGTACGTCGTCGATTTTCTACCTAAGGTAAAAATTGAGGCTGCCATTGACGATGGTCTGCTAGACCAAGTTGTCGAAGCGATCACGCGGTCAGCCAATACTGGCAAGGTCGGTGATGGCAAAATTTTCGTATCAGCGCTTGAAGACGTTGTGCGTATTCGAACTGGGGAAACCGGCGCGGACGCCGTCTAACCCCCCCAAACCCGGAGAACATCGTGGAAGATTTAACCCAACTGAGTTACTCAGTGGATACCCTTTACTTTCTATTAATGGGCGTACTGGTCATGTTCATGGCCCCTGGCTTCGCCATGCTTGAAGCTGGCATGGTACGAGCCAAGAATACGTCCGAAATTTTGACCAAGAACGTGGCGCTTTTTGCGATCGCGTCGATCATGTACCTGCTCGTTGGCTACGCCATTATGTACCCGGGCGCCGGAGAAGGGTCTTGGTTTCCGATCCTCGGTAGCTTGATAGGTGATGAACATACAGTAGAGGCGGTCCTCGCCTCTGGTGGCGAAGTTTACTATTCCGCTCGTGCAGACTTTTTCTTCCAAGTGGTCTTCGTTGCAACTGCAATGTCGATAGTTTCAGGGGCGGTCGCTGAACGGATGAAGCTATGGGCTTTCTTAGCTTTCGCCGTAGTTATGACTGGCTTTATCTACCCTGTCCAAGGGTTTTGGAAATGGGGTGGTGGCGCGCTCGATACACTAGGCTTCCTTGATTTTGCTGGGTCTGGTGTCGTGCACATGTGTGGTGCAGCCGCAGCGTTGGCGGGTGTGTTACTACTGGGACCGAGAGCGGGTAAGTACGGCAAGAACGGTGAGGTTAACCCGATCCCAGGTGCGAACATGCCGTTGGCCACGCTTGGCATGTTCATACTTTGGTTTGGTTGGTTTGGTTTCAACGGCGGCTCAGAGTTGATTTCGAGCAACATTACCGAGGCGAATGCCGTCGCTCAGATTTTCGTAAATACCAATACGGCCGCCGCAGGTGGTCTGATCGCTGCCCTGATGTTGGCACGGGTTCTTTTTGGCAAGGCAGATCTGACTATGGCTCTCAATGGTGCGCTGGCTGGACTGGTCTCGATAACCGCTGAACCACTCGCGGGGACGGCCATTCAGTCGCTGTTGGTGGGTGGCGCTGGTGGTTTGTTGGTCGTCTTCTCGATCGTTGCTTTTGACAAGCTCAAGATCGACGACCCGGTCGGCGCCATCTCAGTCCATGGCGTCTGCGGCGTTTGGGGATTACTTGCGGTCTGCTTTACGAATGCCGATGCGACTTGGGTCGCACAGCTCACTGGAATCGCTGCAATCTTTGCCTGGACCTTCGGTGCAAGCCTGGTTGTTTGGTTCGCCTTGAAGAGCATTATGGGCATCCGGGTCTCGCAAGAAGAAGAATATGAGGGCGTCGATGTAGCGGAATGCGGAATTGAGGCTTATCCGGAGTTTTCTCGAATCGGCTAGTTCTTAATGTAGCTACCAGAAAATGGGTATGGAATGGGACGGTTAGTTGACCGTCCCATTTTTTTTGCCCTGATTTCTGGCGCAATCTCAGATTTGTTCTATTAATTAGGCGACAAAAATCTGGGTGCAAAATAGATCGCCCAATTATTTACCGGTAGGAGAGCCGATATGGATCAAAAAGCAACACAAGAAGCCGTTTATAGTCCCGAGGCACGTGCTTCAGAACGAGACCAGTTAGAAGCCGATATGGAAGCATTCTTGAAAAAAGGCGGTGAAGTGAAATCGGTCGAGCTGGGCGAGCGGGCTGACCCACCTAAGAAGCCTGAAAACAACTACGGACGTGGCTCGATCTAGCGCAAGGTAACATTTAGAATACGCGCCTTTTGTGAGTCGGATTGGCCGATACTGATTCCGACATTGAGTCCGTATACAAACAGAGGCGCGTCATGAAGTACTGCAGCACCCGTGGTGGTGTTAAGGGTGTTAGTTTCAAGCAAAGTCTCCTGATGGGGTTGGGATCAGACGGGGGGCTTTTAGTACCTGAACAAATTCCGGACGTGACGCCGCAACTCGAGCATTGGCGTGCATTGGACTTCCCGTCTTTAGCGAAAGAACTCATCAGTATTTTTGCTGACGACATTGATCGGGCGACGTTGGATCGACTCGTTGATCAAGCCTATTCCACCTTCGATCATCCAGACGTGGTACCCATGCGTGAGCTTGGTGACATCACGTTGGTTGAGTTGTTCCATGGTCCCACGCTCGCGTTCAAAGACGTCGCCTTGCAACTTCTAGGGCAACTATTCGAACACGCGCTCGCGGAGGATGGACGCCATTTAAATATCTTGGGTGCGACATCTGGTGACACTGGAAGTGCTGCAATCGCGGGTGTGCGAGGACAGCCGAACATAGATATCTATATCCTCTACCCGAACGATAAAGTGAGTCCTTTGCAGGAATTGCAGATGACGACAGTGCCTGATCTAAATGTGCACTGCGTTGCCGTGAACGGCAGCTTCGATGACTGCCAAAGTCTGATGAAAGCCGTTTTTGCAGATCTTGAATTCAAGGAAACACACAGTTTAGGTGCTGTTAATTCTGTTAACTGGGCACGTGTAATGGCCCAAGTTGTTTACTACGGTTACATCAGTCTGAAGTTCGACGAGCCAGTATCTTTCTGTGTTCCCACCGGAAATTTTGGTAACGTTTTTGCGGCGTTCCTGGCGAGAAAGATGGGCTTTCCGATTGCCGAGCTTGTTGTAGGCACAAACGAAAATGACATTCTTGCGCGATTTTTTCACTCAGGTGAATATGCGCGTGGCGATGTGCACTACACCTTATCGCCCGCGATGGACATCCAAGTCGCAAGTAACTTTGAACGCTTTCTGTACTACTACTTTGATTGTGACGCTGAACGCTTGCGCGCCTTCATGAACGATTTTCAGCAGAAGGGTGAAGCTCACCTTGAGAGACCGCCAACCGATGCAGGCTTCTTGGCCACTTCAGTGAACACGGAAGAAACCGTGACGACGTTGCGCGATGTGTACGCTGAGTTTGGCTATGTGCTAGATCCGCACACCGCTGTGGGCGTATCGGCAAGTAAGAAATGTGCTACATCTGGACCTAAGGTTTGCATAGCGACTGCCCATCCGGCGAAATTCCCCGATGCGGTCAAGCGAGCGTTACCAGAAGTAGACTCGAGACATCCAACGCTTGACGCATTGACGAACAAAGCTGAGCGTAAGGTCGTGATTGAACCGACCGTAGAAGCCGTCAAGGCGTTATTCGATTAGTCTAGCCCGCAGCGATCTCCGCGATCGCGGTAGAGAGTTGATTAAGATGTGAAACTTCTTTGTGCAAGACTGTCTCGTCTGCTGGCGAGATGGCATTATCCCCCGGTTCCGAGGAACCCTCCAGGTTTACCCAAACTGTATGCATGCCTACGTTACGCGCCCCTTGTACGTCGTCAATGGGATTGTCGCCGATATGTATGGCTTGCCCCGCATTGATGCCAAACTGGCTCAAGGGCGCGTGGAACATTTCAGCACTTGGTTTGCTTTTACCGACGTCCGCCGAACTTATAGCACCGCTCAGCCAATCGCTTAGACCAGCTCGTTCGATGTCTGCATTGCCGTTGGTCAACGCGATGATGGTATAGCGAGCGCTCAACTCAGTAAGGCTCTCCACCGCACCGGGAAAGAACTCGACCCGATTACGACCTTGAAAAAACACGTCGAAAGCAGCATCCGCGAGATCTCGACTACGTTGCGCTTCGTAGCCCGCCGCTTCCATCACGAGCGTGAGTACTTCAATACGCATAAAACTGAGGTCATGAACTTTATCCGGAAAACGATCGACGACCTGTTGTCGGAAACTTGGTAGGTTCTCTTGGTTGTAGTGATCAAGGCTTTGTGGCGCCGCGTCAGCGAGCCACTGCCGCATCTCTTTTTCTGCGCGAATGATGATCTTGTCGACATCCCAAAGAGTATTGTCTAAATCTAGAGTCAGTAACTGTATGTCTTTGGCCAACGTTCAATCCTTAGACTTTTGCGCGCGCGGGTGTGCCGCATCATAGACTTTAGCGAGATGTTGAAAATCGAGATGTGTATAAATTTGCGTGGTCGCTATGTCGGCATGCCCCAACAATTCTTGTACTGCTCGCAAATCCCCAGAGGACTCCAACAAATGCGTCGCGAAACTGTGTCTCAACATGTGCGGGTGAAGTTGATCGGTGCCAAGTTTCTCAATGCCGATAGCTTTAAGACGTTGCTGGACAGTTCTTGGTGAGATCCGATTCTTGCCTCTGCCGGTAAACAACGGCGACTCCGGGATAGGATTAGGGTGGAATACAAGCCACTCCTTTAGCGCCTGGATGCAAAGTCTGCCGAGTGGGGCGTTGCGTACCTTGTTACCTTTGCCAGCGACACGTGCGAATCCTTGGTTGAAATCTAGATCCGAAATATCTAAGCCCACAGCCTCGCTGAGTCGCAACCCAGAGCCATACAAGATTTCGAGAATCGCCTGATCCCGCACTAGTCGGGGTTCTGTTTGGACTTGCTCTTGGACGAACAGCGCGGAGGCTTGATCTGGGTCCAAGACGCGGGGTAGTTTTTTGTCGCTTTTTGGCACTATGGCCGCTACTGCGGGATTGCTTTGACACATCCCTATCTGCATTAAGTAACCAAACAAGCTGCGCACCGCAGAGACTGATCGTTGGATGCTGCGAGGCTTCAAACCGCGGGTATGAAGCTCAGTAATGAACTGGGTAATGTGGTGTGCCTTGACGGCTTCTAGCGGGGTGTTGCAGATAGCTGCGAAGCGTTTGAGCTCTCGCGTATAGCCGGTGATGGTGTGGACAGAATACCGCCGCTCGGATGCTAGGTGCTCGAGATAGCGATTGATATGCTGTTGCATCGAACCGGCTTAGGACAACAAATGTCGGACGACTTTAGCGAGTACGTCGCAGATGTGATCTAGAAAGAGCGTGTCCATGTCCGAGGTGAAATGAGCTGGATCGCGACTGCCAATGGCAAGCAAACCATGAAAATTTGACTGAGCAAGTGGCATTAGCGCTGCGCTGCCAGACCCGTCATGGGTAGTGACGGGAAATATTTGATCAAGCTCGCCAGCCCTGAGGGTAGTTAGAGTCGTCATCTGGTTTTGCACCAGTTGATTGAATTCAGCTTCTTCTTCGTGAAAGAAAAAGTGGTCAAGCGGTCCTGACTGTTCAGGTTTAGTGACGTAAAGATGACAAGCGACAAAGTCTGCTTCGAAGTCGGCCAGGATGTGGGTTGCGAGAACCTCATTCAGTGCCTGCAAAGAGACGGTATCAAGGACTGCCAGCGTTAGGGAGCGGGTCTTTGCAAACAAAGTGTCGTTGATGCGTGCAGTTTCCAAGAGATCGTTCATACGACGTCGCATATCGACATTCCGCTCGCGCAAAATATCTACCTGGCGCTCTACGAGCGAAACAGTTTTGCCCGGGCTATGTGGCAGATTTAAGTCAACGAGCAAGGATTTGTGGGCGACAAAGAAATCAGGGTGATCGCGTAAGTAAGCTGCAATTACATCTGCACTGATCTCAGTGTCTTCTGCCAAAGTAATGGGTGCGTCAGACCCGGTGTGCTCGAGAATATTCGAGCCTCCTGCTTGCTCTTTGTGCTCTTTTTTAGGGGTGCCTTCTTCCTCCGTCCCTTTTCCCGCGGTCATAGTAAGTTCACTTCTCCCTCGTACACTAAGGTTGACGGTCCTGCCATGTAGATTGGGTTGGCACCGCCACGCCACTCTAACTTTAATTTGCCGCCAGGGAGTGAAACTTTGACGCGTTCGTTAACGTGGTCGAGTAGATGAGCGGCAACGACCGTAGCGCATGCACCGGTACCGCATGCACGTGTTTCACCAGTGCCGCGCTCGTAAACGCGTAAGCGGAGGAATTGTCGATCTACGATCTGGCAAAATTCGACGTTAGTGCGCTCTGGAAATGCTGGATGATCGGTTATAGAGCGCCCGATGCGATCTACGTCTAGATCGAACAAGTTGTCGACAAACAGAACGGCGTGGGGATTACCCATTGAAACAGGTGTTATCTCATATGTTTCGCCACCCACATCGAGTCGATACACGTGAGCATGATCTGTGCTCGTTGCGTGAGACGGATCGAACGGAATGGCAGTGTTTTCGAGAACCGGGACCGTCATTGTTGTATTGAATTGACCGTTACGGACTTCCGTCTCGAAGCGTCCCGCCAATGAAGCCCACACGAGGTTGTCCTTCTTTGTTAGACCAATGCTACGTGCAAGTGCCGTGACGCAACGCGTGCCGTTACCGCACTGTTCAGCTTCAGAGCCGTCGGCATTAAAAACTCGGTAGTTGAAGTCGACGTCTGGATGCTCGGGAGGCGCAATGACAAGCAATTGGTCGAAGCCGACACCGGTGTGGCGGCAACCCCAGCTCTGTATGAGCTCCCGATTTGGCGTGAAATCCCGATTTACACCGTCAAACACCATGAAGTCGTTACCGAGACTATGCATCTTGTAGAACTTTTGTGTCGCGGAAGCGCTCATAGCTGCTCGCGTTCTAACCGTAGTTGGTCAGAAATGGTCTCACGTCGGCGGATAACTGAAAAGGTGTCGCCATCGACCAATACCTCGCAAGGTCGGCCACGCGAATTGTAGTTTGAAGCTTGGACCATACCGTAGGCACCTGCCGAGGTCACAGCTAGCAAATCACCTTGTGCGATAGGGAGTTCGCGGTCTTTGGCCAGAAAGTCTCCTGATTCACAAACCGGACCTACGATCTGCCAAGTCTTCGCGCAAGCACTCTCCGCTGATTTCAGGGGGAGCACGTCGTGCCAGGCTTGATACAGCGCTGGACGAATCAGATCGTTCATTGCGGCATCGACAACTGCGAAATTTGGTGCATCTTCAGCGCCTGGCTTTATGTACTCCGCCCGTGTGAGCAGTACCCCACCGTTCGCAGTTAGTGATCGACCAGGCTCAAGAAATATGGTCTGCTCTCGACCACCGAGGATTTGTGCGACACCACCGCCGTAAGACTCGATATCTAGTGGGTCTTCGTCTTTGTATTGGATGCCCATCCCACCGCCAAGATCAATGTGTTCGAGCTTGATACTTTGACGTTCGAGATCATCAACTAGTGTTAACAGGCCTGTTAGAGCTTCCAACAATGGCTCGGTCTGACTAATCTGCGAGCCTATGTGACAGTCGATCCCTGTTGGATTTAGATGTGGATCCTCATTTGCGCGTTGATAGAGCTGCATCGCTACCGCCGCGCTGACACCAAATTTGTTTTCGCGTAACCCGGTGGAAATATAAGGATGAGTTTGGGCGTCTACGTTGGGATTGACGCGCATGGATACGGCAGCAACTTTTTGCAGGTTTCGTGCCCGCTCGCTGATCCGGTTGAGTTCTTGTTCACTCTCGACGTTGAAACAATGTATGCCAAGCTTCAACGCGTAGTCGATTTCTTCCACGGTCTTGCCGACTCCGGAGAAGATGACCTCGCCTGGTTCGCAGCCAGCGGCGACCACTCTACTGAGCTCTCCGCCGGAAACGATGTCGAAACCACAACCGTGCGCAGCCATGACCCTCAAGATACTTAAGTTAGAGTTAGCTTTGACTGAATAGTGAATTTTCGTCGGAGTGCCCGCGAAGGCAGACTTTAATTGCTCGACAGCTTCGTCCAGGTATCTTTTGGAATAGACGTAGCTAGGCGTACCAAGTGCTTCGGCGATTGTCGCGAGTGCGACTTCTTCCATATGAAGCTGGTTGTCTTGATATGACAGTATCACTGGGTGGACTCGTGCAACACGACAATACCTACCTGAGATTCGGGCAGTTCGAGCGGACCTTTTTGGCCGCAAGTCGCGACACTTAATGTAATGGCGGCGAGGAGAAACCAACGCATAGGTCACCTCCGAAATAAAAGCGGCGCAGTATACCGTGATGCTGGCTGGGATATCAGTCTAAAGCAGGACGGCTCACAGGAGAGACTGCCAAAGTTAAGAAAAGTGTGAGAGCGCCTTCTCGAGCCTTAGCTTAGCCATTAGGTGACTGTGGAAATCAGCGCCGCTGAGGATGACGTCGGTCAGATAGATTGGATAGCTGTTAGCGCCTTCTCTGAGCGCCAGGATTCGATCGCGGACGCGTCTGATCAAGCTTCGGGAAATGACTTCTTCTGGCCAGCTTTCAGGTCCAATGTGGACTCGCCAGAAAGAACCGACTTGCTCGAAGATCAAGCGATGTCCAAGTCCATTTCGGTCTGCACCCACGGCTAACATTTCTTCATCGGGGGCTATCGTAAGATTCGGAGTTGGCACATTCCTACGGGCTAGAAGCATTAGAAACAGGGCCATCGAACGACTGAAATTGTACATTGGCCGGCTCGGCGCTGTGACCTGGTATTTAGTGTTGTGATCCCGGTAAGTAATCTCGATACCGCTAATCTGCGACTTTAACCACAAGGTTGGTCCGCTCAGTATATGGTCGATTGCAGGCCAGCGTTCAGGTTGCTCGTTGATCCACATCGGCCCATCCACACATGGCATATCCGATATGCAACTGTGTAGTGTTTGATATCTTTGCCCTTTGATACCGTCCTGAGTGGGGTGCCATGCGCATAGCTCGCCCGCGATAGTCGTAACGCAAGCAGTACCGTTGGTGGAGAGGTGATCGCTAATAATTTCAACCAGCGCCTGGATTCGTTGGTTGATAGTTGCAGCGCGAAGGTTACCCATACTGAATATTTTTAGGTTGTCGTTGATAGCGGTCGTGAGGGCGTCGACCAAGTTAAGCGATACGCAGGTAATTTGCCCCAAGTCGTTCTTCGCGAGACGGTGAACGCTTTGCACCAGACAGGTTTGATCTGCTCCGTAGTTGAGCGGGTCGTCATGGTCGGTGATCAGCTGTTGGTCTGTATCTGTGGTGGTACGTTCGGCATTTAAAACCAAACAAGCGCCGTTGCTGGTGCCGAGAATTGTCCAGATGTCTCGAACCCAACTGGACCTACGTTGTTCTGGATCAAGCACCTGCGGAGTTAGACCGCGGTTGTGCATCCAAACAATTATGTCGAGACGGTCGTCACAGCGCACGATCTGGTGATTGCGGTCTGACAGCGCCCATCCCTTGGCATCCTTGGAGATCGCGGCTGTGCCGAAGTGTTTCTCAGGTGGTAAAGGATGCCAATGTGCATCCATCTGAGTCATCTGTTGTGTCTCGTTCAACAGCACCTTTCCGGCGCTCGCCAAATCGAGATCCTGAGGGTGCTGTTCAAGCAAAGTGAAAATAAACAATGAGAGGTGTTCGTACACGCGCCGGAACGAATCGCTCTCGACACGAAATTCGGTCAGGTTCCAGGTTTCCGGCCAACGGAGGCGCTCTATTTCGGCTTCGTTGTAGTTCCAGCGCTGGGCAAAAACCCTCAAGTCTGTATTGATAGCCAGGCGAGAGTTTCCGCGGGTGGTCTTAGTCAGCCAGGCACGTCGTAAGAAATCTCGTCGCTCGTGGTCTCTCGCGTAGTGCTTGTCGAGGTGATCCGCTAACAATAAATAAGCATCGACGATTGCAACATCCGCTTGCTCGACCACAGCGCGAGCTGAGGAGCCTATAACCTGCTCCTTGAACGTCGTTGAGAGTGATTTGGCGCCAGCAGCGTAGCTCTCCAGCAGTGCGAGCTTTAAAACGGTTTTATGTGGGGTTACTAGTCTTTTCGCGAACTCCCGCTCAATTGCCGGGAGTAAGGCTTGGGGTGAATGCGATAACACCGGACCAAAGTCGTGAAAGACATCCTGTTTGACCAAGCCGTGCGAAACCAATTTGTCTAAGCTGGCCGAGTAGCCTTTTGTTGGGACATTAGGGGCAACCAGCCACCATAACGGGTATCGCCCAGCCAGATGGCAGCTGCTGCGGTAAAACTCATCGAGAATGAGGCTAGAGTAAGCTGGTTCGGTGCTCGTCTGAAATTTACGCGGATCGACGGCGAAAATTTGTAACTCGAGGTCCATGGTTGCAGCCCAAGCCTCTAGTGCAGTTAGTTTGGGGGCAATTGCGATGTGGAGCGTTTCAGGTAGGCAGACCCAAACATCCAAATCGCTCGACTGAGTTTGTGCCACGCTCCCTGCGGATCCCATGATGTGCACCGACTCGATGGCTTGTTGTTTACTGTGCGCTTGAAAACGATGCGCGGGGGCGAGCTTAAGAAGCGCCCGCTTCTCGCTCTGGCTAGGTGTGTAAGCTTGGACGCCAGAAGGTGCGTCCTTGACCCAACCATGCAAGCCCGGTGAATTCGTGTGGATGAGGTAGGGCAGTGCGTCCAGCACTATCCGATGCGAACCAGGTAACCGGGTCCGTATGAACTCTCGGCGTTGTTGATGTTGTCTCAGGAAGCGATGGAAAGCGCCAATTGCGGCTTTACACGCGTCGTCTTCTAGGTGTTCGTCAAGGGGTGCACGGCGCAACGCATGCGTAGCGTTCGATTGTGCAGAATGGGCTTCGGAGTGTACGTGTAGAGGTATTTTGGCTGCCATAATCTGAGTATAGGCAGCCCTGCGGATTCGGCTGGTTTACAAGATAGAGCGGGCTCTTTCGATGGCTGCGCGTACTTGGCCAGGAGCTGTGCCACCGAGATGATCGCGGCTCGCGATCGAGCCGTTAAGCGACAGAACTTGATAAACGTCTTCTGAAATCGCGTCGGTAAGACTGCCGTTGAGATCCTCGACGGAGAGCGCGTCCAACGGGCAACTTTTACTCACGGCGAGTTGCACTGCATGGCCAACGATCTCGTGGGCGTCGCGAAACGGAACGCCTTTGCCAACCAAGTAGTCAGCAAGGTCTGTCGCGGTTGTAAAGCCGTCTAAGGCTGCTGCGCGCATCGTATCTACGTTCGCGATGATGTTTGGGATCAGTCCTAGCATTGCAGTCAGACAATCTCTCAGCGTATCTACAGCATCGAACAGAGGTTCTTTGTCCTCTTGATTGTCCTTGTTGTAGGCCAGAGGTTGGCTTTTCATTAGCGTCAACAGAGCAATAAGGTGACCATTCATCCGGCCGGTCTTGCCTCGCACAAGCTCGGGCACGTCCGGGTTTTTCTTTTGTGGCATGATGCTTGAACCCGTGCAGAAACGATCTGGGAGTTCGACGAAACTGAATTGTTGGCTCGACCACAAGACCATTTCTTCGCACCAGCGCGACATATGTGTCAAAGCGAGTGCACCTATAGCAGTAAACTCAATTGCAAAGTCGCGATCGCTCACGGCATCTAGAGAGTTTTGACACACACCATCAAAACCCAAGATGCGAGCGACCATTTCGCGATCGGGTTTGTAAGGGGTACCAGCGAGTGCTGCTGCTCCGAGCGGTAAGACGTTCGTACGGGTGCGACAATCCAACAAACGCAATCGGTCGCGATTCAGCATTTCGTACCATGCCATCAAGTGGTGGCCGAACGTTATTGGCTGCGCTGCTTGCAGATGGGTGAATCCCGGCATGATAGTATCCGCGTTCCGCTCGGCAAGATCAAGAATTGCATGCTGCAGCTCTGTTGTCAGTGACACTAGGTCGTCGATCGCCGTACGTAGATAGAGGCGTATGTCGGTCGCGACTTGATCGTTGCGAGATCGTCCTGTGTGCAACTTCTTACCCGTATCCCCGATAAGCTCGATTAGCCGACTCTCAATATTCATGTGCACATCTTCGAGTGCCACTGACCAATGAAAGGATCCTGTTGTAATCTCGGACTCGATCTGATCGAGCGCATTCTGGATATCGGCGCATTCCTGAGTACTCAAAACATCAATCGTTGTGAGCATCTGGGCGTGTGCTTTCGAACCTGCTATGTCTTCACGGTAGAGGCGGTGGTCGAAGCCGACTGAGGCTGTAAATGCTTCGACGAATGCGTCTGTTGCCTCGCTGAATCGGCCGCGCAGTAGCCCCTTTGTTTCGTCCTTCGGTGTAGAATTACCAGCCATGGTGGTCCCGTTGTTCGGATCCTAAAATTAACGCGCGGAGTATAACGGAATGAGGGTTTAATTGAGCGACCAGCCTGAGCAGTTTGTCATTCCGGAACTGTGCAACACAACATCCCTCGCCCTGTTGATAATTTTTAGTGAACTGCTCGTCGTCGTCCTGCTCTTTGCCGGAGGCGATATATCCTGGGTACAGCTTGGCTTGATGTCGTTGTTCGTTCAGTGGATTGCGCTGGTAAGCGCGGGTGCTCTTTGTAGTATCCGAGGTTGGCTCCTACAACTAAATCTTCGACTCGGTGCCACGATCGCCTTTGTTGCTGTCCAAGTTGTAGCCCTGTTGGTCGGTCTGATGGCTGAATGGGTTCTTGAGAGAGGCCCTGGCATGTTTGAACGGCTAGCGGGTGTAGTCACGATTTCCAGTATTATCACAGGGCTTTTGCTGCGCTACTTTTACGTGCAACAGAGATTGCGGATACAAGAGCAGGCGGAACTCCAATCGCGCATACAGGCCTTGCAGTCACGGATTCGTCCCCACTTTCTCTTTAACTCGATGAACATTATCGCGAGCCTGATCGCCGTCGATCCGGATACTGCTGAGACCGTCGTCGAAGACTTGTCTGAACTCTTTCGAGCAAGCCTCAACGATGCGGGTGGCCAGGTGCCAATTGGTGATGAACTCGACCTTTGTGAACGCTATATCAGAATCGAGGGGTTGCGTCTGGGTGATCGTTTGCGCATGGATTGGCGTTTGGAGGAAAACGACAAAACTGCGTTGATTCCATTGTTAACCCTACAGCCGCTATTGGAAAATGCGATTTATCACGGCATACAACCGCTGCCTGAAGGCGGCGTAATAGTTGTTGAGCTAAAGTATATTGAAGACGCTGTGCACATACGCATCGAAAATCCGATTCCTAGTGACGCATCTAGTAAGGCGAGCGCCGGTAACCAAATGGCGTTGCAGAACATTCGTAGTCGTCTAGCAGTGCTATATGGCAGCAAGGCCGAGTTGAGCGCGGCGGCAGAAGATGATCGATTTGTTACCTTGCTGCATTTCCCTAAAATGCCCATCTCCGTTTAATCGAGCGCACTGTGAAGATCCTACTAGTCGATGATGAGACCCTAGCCCGAGATCGTTTAAGGCGATTGCTTGAAGCGAATCCCGCGCATGAGGTTGTGGGTGAGGCAGCCAATGGTGTTGAAGCGGTTAAACAATGCGCAGCCTTACAACCGGATTTGGTTCTACTAGATATACGTATGCCGGGCATGGATGGTTTGGAGACTGCTCGGCACTTTTCAGAACTTGAGTCTCCTCCAGGTGTCATCTTCTGTACCGCGTACGAGGAACACGCGATACAAGCATTTGACCTGCAAGCAGTCGGCTATTTGCTAAAGCCCGTACGTCGGGAAAATTTGTTCGAAGCGCTACTCAAGTCGGTAAAGCTAAATCGTGCCCAAATAACCGCGCTACGAGCAGAAGAAGATGGCGGGCGATCCCATCTTTCTGCCCGCACCCACAAGGGCGTAGAGCTGGTTGCGATAGAAGATGTGCGCTATCTGCAGGCGGATCAAAAATACGTCACGGTTCGATTCGGTGATGGCGAGGTCATTATCGATGAACCGTTGCGAGACTTAGAGGATGAATTTGGCGATCGTTTTGTGCGAGTGCACCGCAACGCTCTGATCGCTCGGAACTTCGTCGAGGGTCTTGTGAAGGATGGCGAGGGTCAAATGTGCATACAACTCAGTGGCGTTGAGGACTTGATTGAAGTCAGTCGACGACACTTGCCGTCAATAAGAAAACTCATAAAGACACTTTAAGGAAGTAACCAACAACGTGCTAGACCGTATTCGCATTGCAACAAGGCAGAGTAAGCTCGCGCTCTGGCAAGCAAACTTTATTCGCGACCAATTGCTTGAGAGCCACTCGGGACTGGTTGTCGAGCTTGTCGGGATGACCACGAAAGGAGACCGTTGGTTAGATTCGCCATTGAGCGAAGTCGGTGGCAAAGGCTTGTTCGTCAAAGAGCTAGAAGCAGCCATGCTAGACGGGTTGGCCGATATCGCGGTTCATTCTATGAAGGATGTGCCCGCGGTGTTGCCAGAAGGCTTTGCCATGCCGGTAATGGCATACCGTGGTTCAGTCGAAGACCTGCTCATCACACGGGCAGGTGATCTTCAGTCCTTACCACAGGGTGCGCGGGTTGGCTCATCGAGCCTAAGGCGGCAGGCGCAGCTATTGGCGGTTCGTCCGGATTTACAAGTCGCATCGATCCGCGGCAACGTCGATACCCGTCTGGCCAAGTTAGATGCCGGTGAGTATGACGCCATCGTGCTTGCGCGAGCTGGTGTTGAGCGTTTAGGTCTTGATGTTGGCGATGCACATATTCTTGCTGTAGACCTAAGTTTGCCAGCCCCAGGGCAAGCTGCTTTGGGTATTGAATGTCTGGTTGGTAGTGCAGTCGAAGAACTGCTCGAGCCTTTGCAGGATGGCCATGTCGCTGCTTGCGTGCGCGCGGAAAGAGCCGTGAGCGCTGGATTTGGTGCTGACTGCAGCCTTCCAATAGCAGCGTATGCGACCAGGACAGATGAGTTGATAACGCTTAGGGCATTGGTCGCCAATGCGGATGGTAGTCGTATTGTGCGGACTGAGAAGTCTGGGCAGGATATTGATGAGCTCGGTGCGTTGGTGGTAGCAGAGTTGTTTGATGCTGGAGCCCAAGCAATTCTCGACTCACTGGTGAGCTGATCATTGCGGGTTTGGATCACAAGGACCGACCCAGGGGCAGGGCGTATCAAGGCAGCGCTCGTGGCACAAAAGATTCCCTGCGATATTGTTTCCGCGTTAGCTATAGAGGCAACTGTACCCGCCAAACTGCTGAGCCATGATGCACATGGAGCAGTGACCACAGGTACAGATAGCCCTGTTGAAGCTGATATCGTCGTTTTGGTCTCCACGCATGCAGCACGACTCTACAGCGAGTCCGGATTTTTCGCGCCCAAGTGCAAACATTTGGCGATAGGTGGCGCGACCCTAGAGGCGCTGTCTGTAGATGGCGAGGTTGCGGCACGAGCTAGTTCGGAAGGACTACTTGAACATCCGCTTCTCCAACAAGGCACAGAGCGCGTTTTGGTTGTCGCGGGCGAGGGTGGTCGTGCAGATCTAGTGCGTGAGTTGTGCGCACGCAAGAGTGCCGTATTTAAACTCGAGCTTTATAAACGGGTCGTCCAAAATCTAGCCAGGCTTCTCCCGACAGAAGGCGATATCATAGAGATAAGTTCGGTCGCCGCCTTGGAGGCAGTGGATTTGGCACTTAAGGCAAATCGCGTCGAAGACGTTAGCGACAGCGTGCGATTGGTGCTGCCCTCCAAGCGGTTAGCCGCGGCAGCAAGTGCGCTTGGGTATGATGAGACTATAGTTGCAGCGAGCGCGAATGTGCCCGATTTCGTCAAGGCCTTATCAAAATGCTGAGCCGCCACATTGAAAGAATAGGAGTAGCGCAAGCGCATGGTGGATCGTAAAGATGAGGCACCTGGGGATGAGATAAACTCCGGGGATGAGACAAAGCTCGGGGATGAAATAAACCCCGGCGATGAAATAATCAAAGACACATCATCTGATGACGACAACAATTCACTGGCTGAAAATAGTGGTGATGATTCGCCTGACCAGGCGCGTTTAGAAACAGACCCGCAGAAAGAAACTGAAGCTAAAGACAGCGCTCAAAGTGATTCGGAGACACTTGAAACGGACCAAGCCGACAGCCCAGTCTCGGAGACCCAGTCAGAACGAGAGTTAGAACCAGAGCCAGAACCAGAAGAACAGGAACCAACGAGTCGCGATGACGATCTCAGAAACGAGCCTGTAGTCATCAAAAGTGGTAAGGGGCTGGCGTTCTTTGCAGTGCTGCTTGGGTTGATTGGGATCGCCGGGGCGGGCTTTCTCTACTACGAACTGATTTTCAAAAGTCCAGATGCGCCGCTCGTCGAGCAAATTAGCAAACAGGAAACCGAAATTGCGGATGTGCGCAGAGAGTTAGCTCGCGAATTAGAAAGTAGTGAGCGAACCCAGGCTACAGCCCTGGAAGAGGCTATGTCAGCTCAACAGTTACACCTGAGTGAAGTCGAACAACGTACCACGAAGACCCTCCAGGAAGCGTTACAAGCAGCCCCGCCAGCACAACGAGAGTGGAAACTAGCCGAGGCTGAGTACTTGCTGCGCATAGCGAACCACAGGGTTTTAATGGAACAAGACAGTTCTGGCGCCCTGACGCTTTTACTGGCTGCGGACCAAATCATTGCCGAGCTAGACGATTTTTCTTTGCACCCGGTGCGCGCCCGACTTGCCGATGAAATGATTGCGCTTAAGCAGGTACCGTCGGACAGTTCGCAGAACATTTATTTGCGGCTTGAGGCGCTTAAGTCAGAGATGGCTGGCCTCCGTCCGGTTGCGCCGGAATATCAAGAAGCGATAGCGGTGCCTGAAACTGCTCTAACAGTTTGGCAACAGATTGCAGCCGCAACCAAGGATCTAGTTCGGGTTAGAACGCTCACAGAGGGTGAGACAGTGCGGCCCTTGATTGCACCGGAGGAAGAAGCGTTTCTACATCAACATTTACAGCTCGGTCTATCTCAAGCGCAGCTAGCGGCACTTAAGCGCCAGCAAGCGGTATATGAATTGGCGTTGACAAGAGTGCGAGAATATCTAGCTAACTACATGGACCTGCAGGCGAGAGAGGCTTTGCTCACTGAGTTGGACGCGCTTTCGCTGTTGGGGTTGGACCGACCTCTACCAGATATCTCCGGCTCGCTGAATGAGCTATTAGCTGCGACAGGCAATCCGTAATGGTGCTTGGGATTGCGATCCTTGCTGCAGTCGTCTTAGGGGGCTTGCTCGGAATGTGGATCGTCAGAGACGCAGGCTACGTGCTGATCGCCTACGGCCAACAAACTGTTGAGACTAGTCTTTGGGTGGCGATTGCTGGCTTGGTGGTTATCTACCTGTTGCTCAGAGGCGTCGCTCATATCACACGACGATTGTTGAACAGTCAGTCTCTGGTTATGACCTGGCGATCAGGACGAAAAGCGAACAATGCGCGACAACTGACCGTCAGAGGTATGTTGTTTATGGCAGAAGGACGTTGGGAAGAAGGTAAGAAGGCATTACTGAACGCCGTGCAAAGTGTCGACACGCCCTTGATCAACTATCTTCAAGCAGCGCGTAGCGCGCATGAGCTGGGCGACGCAGATGAGCGGGATAACTTGCTCAGATTGGCCCATGAATCTACGCCTGGTGCCAAGTTTGCGGCGACGCTGACGCAAGCTGAGTTTCAAATGAGCGATGGCCGTTACGAACAAGCGTTAGCGGCACTGCTGACCTTGCAAAAGCGGGCACCGAAACATAAGACGGTTCTTTCGATGCTGGTGGGCTGCTACGAAGCATTGGCCGATTGGCAAGGGTTGCACGACGTATTAGCGGAAGCCGCTGATCGCAAGGCACTGAGTGAAGCTGAGGTGCGACGTTTATCCCGCCTTGTGTGGGACTCTTTGTTAAAGGGAGACGAGAAAGTATCTGCATTGTGGAAACGGTTACCTCGCTCGCTGAAGGAGGATCACACCCTTCTTCAAGAATGGGTTGAGCATCTGATTGATAACGGGCGGGATGATGATGCTGAAAGTGTTATCACTCTCGCACTTGATCAGGTATGGATCCCGGAGCTTGTAAGGCAGTACGGCACGCTTAAGGGTGCCGATTCGGCGAGGCAACTCTTGGTTGCCCAGGGTTGGTCTAAAGCCAGGCCCAACGATCCCGATCTTCTCCTCTGTTTAGGCCGCATAAGTTTATTGTGTGAAGAATTCCCGCAAGCGAGAGAGTACTTTGATGCTGCTTTGAGGTTGTCTCCATCCTCAGACGTATACGCCGAACTTGGCCGTTTATGTGTGGCGCTGGGTGATGAGAGACGTGGTAAAGACTACCTTCTGCAATCGCTTAGCTATTTACCTGAATTGCCGATGCCTCAAACGCCGACGATAAGAGGGTAGCTCACTAAGGTCGTGGTGCGTAGTCGTAGACGTCGGAGCTGAGCTGACTCAGCGAGAAATTCAGGCCAAGTAATGCATCGGTCGCGGCATAAACAAAACCAGGGCTTCCGGAGAGAATAACGGTCTGATGTTGGTTCGGATCAGCATTGTCGACCAACCACTTTATACCGGTGTTATTTTCATCTCGTCGGCTATCCACAATCGCTGCAAACGTCGTGTTGGCAAGATTGCTTAATGTCTCGGTCGCATAAAGATCTTCGCTAGCGTCTGCACACCAAAATATGGTGGTGGGATCTTTGCACGCGATGTCAGCTCGATATCGACCTAAACAGAATGCGGTCGATGCGCCTGTGCCCCCAACGATGATTAGAAGGTGTCCCGTGTCTGGGCAGCGTAGCCGCCCTTGCGGTGCGGAGAAGGAAACGCTCTCTTGTTGTAGCAGCTCGTCAAACGCTTCGGCGAGCGGATCGCCTGGCGTACTGCGATAGTGCAATTCAAGCAGAGGCAGAGCATGCGGCGACGAAGCGATAGAAAGAGGCACTTCAACGCCATTGGGATGGCGAGCAAGAAGGTACTGCCCAGCTAAGAAAGTAACTACATCATTGGTTTCGAATTGAATCCGCTGCACCGGCTTGCCAGTGCGGGAAATTATGCGCGCTGCGAAGGACTTAGTCAGTCGAGTCTCAACGTCTCATCGAGTTGAAGAATTCTTCGTTTGTCTTGGTTTCTTTGAGCTTGTCCAAAATAAACTCGATTGCAGCTATATCGTCCATGTCGTGGAGTAGCTTACGAAGGATCCATACTCGTTGCAGTTCGTCTTCGCCCATGAGGAGCTCTTCTCGACGTGTCGCAGATCGACGGATGTTGATGGCCGGGTAGACACGTTTTTCTGCAATCTTTCGTTCCAGATGCAATTCCTGGTTACCGGTGCCCTTGAATTCCTCGTAGATCACTTCGTCCATCTTAGAGCCAGTGTCGACCAAGGCGGTTGCGACGATCGTCAGGCTGCCACCTTCTTCGATATTTCGAGCAGCGCCGAAGAATCGCTTAGGCCGTTCCAATGCGTGGGCATCTACGCCACCAGTGAGTACCTTGCCTGATGAAGGCACAATGGTGTTGTACGCTCGAGCGAGTCGAGTAATCGAATCGAGCAGGATTACAACGTCTTTTTGGTGCTCAACTAAACGTTTTGCTTTCTCGATGACCATCTCAGCCACTTGTACGTGTCGCGACGGGGGTTCATCAAACGTTGACGCCACAACTTCGCCCCTGACGGAGCGCTGCATTTCGGTCACTTCTTCTGGGCGCTCATCGATCAGCAAGACGATCAACACCGTCTCAGGATTGTTTGAGACGATCGATTGAGCAATATTCTGCAGGACTAGAGTCTTACCTGCTTTCGGTGGCGAGACGACAAGCGCTCGCTGTCCCTTCCCGATCGGTGCAACTAGGTCGACGATTCTGGCGGTCAGATCCTCTGTGCTACCGTTACCACGTTCGAGCTTTAGGCGGTCGTCAGGAAATAGCGGCGTTAAGTTCTCGAAAAGGATTTTGTGTTTTTTACTGTTGGGTTCACTGAAGTTGATTTCGTCAACCTTCAGCAGCGCAAAGTAGCGTTCGCCGTCCTTCGGTGGGCGAATCTTGCCCGCTATGCTATCCCCGGTGCGGAGATTGAAGCGTCGCACCTGGCTAGGTGAAACGTAAATGTCGTCTGGGCCTGCGAGGTAGCTGCCTTCTGGTGAGCGTAAAAAGCCAAAACCATCCTGAAGAATTTCTAGCGTCCCTTCGCCGTAGATATCCTCGCCATTCTTAGACTGCTTGCGGACGATCGCGGCGATAACTTCTTGTTTGCGGGACCGCCCGACATTGTCCAAACCCATTTCCCGGGCCATATCAACGAGTTCGCCGACGGGTAGACTCTTAAGGTCTGTAAGGTTCATTGCCATGATTACTTATATCTCTTTTTTTGACGTTTTTTTCTAAACGCGATTTTTGTTCTTACCGGAGACAAGACAATAGGGTCTGGTCTGTGTGGCGTAAGAGGGGGTTTCGAAGGTGCCGTGAGGAAGTCACAGCGCAGTCATCTGCAGCTAGAGTGTAGAGGTTTGATGCAAAGGGTCAAGTGACTTTTCAGCTAATAGTATGCAAGTAATGCACCTAAATACTGAGAATTCGACGTGATTGTGCTGGCGGTAGACCACGACCGACCCTGCTCGATCGTGGTTTTATACAGCCGCGATGCTAGATATTGCTGTCTAGGAACGCCTGTAATTGCGACTTAGAAAGCGCACCAACCTTGGTTGCTTCTACTTCGCCATTCTTGAACAACATCAGTGTTGGGATACCGCGAATGCCGTACTTCGGTGGTGTGCCTTGGTTGGCATCGATGTCGATTTTGCATACTTTGATACGATCAGAATACTCGGTAGCGATCTCATCGAGGATAGGCGCAATCATTTTGCATGGTCCGCACCATTCAGCCCAATAGTCGACCAGGACTGGCTTATCGGCCCCAAGAACATCTGTATCGAAGGCGTCGTCGGACGTATGAACGATGGATTCGCTCATTTAAAATCTCCCAAAACGTATTGCGAGTGAGTGTAGCACTATGGTCGTGCGACCAACTAGTACATAGCTGCGAAAAGTTGCGGAGACTCACATTGATCAACGCTATGGTGGCGAAGCGATGCTAGAAAGAGGGTGAACAAGTACCAATCATCTGCGTAAAAGGTTGGCTAAACTTAGGCTATTTCCCAACGGACTTTGCTCAGGTAACCAGCCTTATAGCCAGGCTAGATAGCTTAGAAATCCAATTAAGGTCCCACAAAGGACATTCGAGGAGAAACACTTGTCGCGAGACGCAAGCGAGCCGATAGATTCCGAGCTGATTGCCGCGCTAGATCTAGGCTCTAACAGTTTTCACTTACTTTTGGCGAGGCCACGTAACGGTAGCTTTCATGTGGTGGAAACGCTCAAAGAGAAAGTTCAGTTGCTTGCAGGTAGCCGTAAGGGTGAGATACAGGAGGCTGCGTTTAAACGTGGGCGAAATTGCCTGCTTCGTTTTCGCCAGCGACTTGCTGCGGTGTCACCTGAGCGCATCTTCGTGCGCGGCACGCATGCGCTCCGCCAGGCGGTAAACGCGGATAAATTTGTCGCCGAACTGGGTGATATGTTTGGTCCGCAAGTAGAGGTGATTTCTGGAGAGCAGGAGGCGAGCCTCATATACCAGGCGGTGGCTCGTGGCTTGGCGGTCGACACAGATAAGCTGGTCATCGATATTGGTGGTGGCAGCACTGAGATTGCCCAGGGTATCGGAACAGAGGTGACCGCCTGTGCATCTGTCAGCGTCGGCTGTGTTGCACTCACCGACAAGTACTTTAATTCTGAACACCGCCAAGCAGATGCCTTTCGGTTGGCCAAACGAGACGTGGTTGTTGCCCTGAAGAATTTGCGAACTAACCATCCCGAACTGTGCGGGAATCATGGTGTGATAGTCGGGACCAGTGGGACAATCGAATCTGTACAAACCGTGCTTAAAGCCAATGGATGGATTTGGGACGCTTTGACTAAGGAGGGTGTTGCTCGGCTTGAAGAGGCTATTGTCGAGGAACATTGGTTTGTCGAGGGTGGCTTGCCGGGCTTGTCACCAGACCGGGTGGATATCTTCGCAGCCGGAGCCGCGATTTTGTGCGGCGTTTTCGAAGCGCTAGAAATAGAAGAAATGGTCTATGGAGATGTATCCCTCCAACACGGGGTAATGTTCGATGCTCTGGATCACATCGCCCCAGGCGATCGCATCGCCGCCGATTTGGCGCAAAACAGCATCGATAATTTACAGGCGACATTTGAAATAGACATGGCCCAGGCAAGACGGGTGCAACGCCAATGCGAATACCTCTACTCGAAAACAACAACGGCACAAGCGGCTGATAATTGGGCTGGTGATGAGGAGGCTCGTCAGATCCTAAGTTGGTCGGCACAGCTGCATGAAATTGGACGCCGAATTAATAGCGCTCATTACCATCGGCATGGCGCCTACGTAGTGAAGCATAGTCACTTACCGGGCCTCAGTAAGGTGACGCAGGAGACCCTGAGTTTGCTGATCCGAGGCCATAGGCGAAGTTTGCCAAGGCTCGCCTTCCAGACTTTTGAGCCAGCGGTTGCAGTAAGACTGACCCACCTTCTCAGCCTTCTAAGAATTGCTGTGATTCTTGAGCGTAGCCATAGTGAGCTTGATTCCCCACTGTACGAAGTTCTCAGTGGCAGTGGTTCAATCCACTTAGGGTTTTCGTCAGATTGGTTGAAGAGTCATCCCCTGACAACCAGCGAACTTGCGGTAGAGGCGGAACAGCTTAGAACTGCCGGTCTAAAATTGACGTATTGTGACGTCGCTCAAACTTAACCGAACAACGTCTTGGCTTAGCTGGCATTAGCCTGGGCAAAGGCTTTGGCAAAGTAAGTCAGGACACCATCTGCCCCAGCTCGTTTGAAACATAGCAGAGACTCGGCAATAACGGCCTCTGTCAGCCAACCGTTCTGAATCGCAGCCTGGTGCATCGCGTATTCTCCGCTGACTTGGTAGGCGAAAGTTGGGACCGCAAACTTTTCTTTCACTCGCCTGACCACGTCAAGATATGGCATCCCAGGTTTGACCATCACCATGTCGGCGCCTTCGGCGAGGTCGAGTTCGATTTCTTGCAGTGCCTCATCACCGTTGGCTGGATCCATTTGGTAGGTAAACTTGTTACCGGTGCCAAGGTTTGAGCTCGATCCGACCGCATCTCTAAAGGGTCCGTAGTAAGACGAGGCGTATTTTGCTGAATAGGCCATGATTTTTGTGTTGATGTGACCATCGGTATCCAGGGTTGAACGAATGGCACCCACCCGCCCATCCATCATGTCTGAGGGCGCGATGACATCGGCACCCGCTTCAGTGCAGACGGTGGCTTGCCGACAAAGGGCGTCGACCGTGATGTCGTTGGCCACATACCCAGCACCGTCGAGAATGCCGTCTTGGCCGTGGGTGGTGTATGGATCCAGGGCAGCATCCGTTATCACACCAAGCTCCGGGACGCTCTCTTTGACCGCGGCCACAGCGGCAGGCACCAGGCCTTCGGGGTTATACGCTTCCGCGCCATCGAGACTTCGAAGCTCGCTATCGATATTTGGAAACAACGCAATTGCAGGAATACCTAGCGCCGCGATTGCTTCCGCCTCAGCGGCGAGCTTGTCCACGGTATAGCGCTTGATACCGGGCATAGATGCAACGTCATTAACACGATTTGTGCCCGGAATAACGAACATTGGGTAGATAAGATCTGAGTTCGTTACTTCGTTTTCGCGTACCAACCGACGCACAAAATCATCAGTTCGATTGCGACGTAAGCGGGTATTTGGATAACGGCGCATGTTAGGTCCTCACGGATAGATCATTGTTGAGTGTTGGTTAAGCGTCATAGGCTCTGGAAAAATCCTTTTGAATTCGTTTCACAGCGCGTTCGAAGCTCTCGGGTTTATTGTGCATTTTTGCTGTGAGGAGTGCACCGTAAAGGCTCGCGAAAAGTTGCTGTGCCTCGCGATCAGCGCGCTTTGGTTTGCAGCCGAGTGCAACGTAGGTCTGGACTAGGCTTTGTTGCCAGTCATTGAACTGCGAGGCGATGTCATCTTGCAGCACGCCAATGTCTTCGTGAGCGGTAAGGTGACGTCCCAAGATACTGAGTATGCAGTCAGACGCACCGTCCTGTACGTAGTCGGAAAAGCCGGAAATAAACAACACAATCCCCTCGCGTGGGGGGTGTGTTTGCAGTGGTACGAAAGCTCGGGCATGTAAGTCTGCGATAGCGTGGCGGACGAGAGCAGCAGCCATTTCGGCTTTGCCCCCCGGATAGTGGTGGTAGAGCGAGGCCTTCGATAGACCTCAGCCTGCGCCAGATGCACAAGTGTTGCGCCGTCGTATCCGCGCGCGAGGAACACGTCCAAGATGTTAGGTAGTAGGTCTGACTTTGCCACAGGCATACGCCATCATAGTCAAACCGAACGATCGGTCTAGTTGTTATTGGGTTCGGTCGTCATCATCCGCACGTCGCGCACACACAAAACGCAGGCAGTTGGTACCACAACGGTCGCAACCGCGATTGCCAAAGTCGTTTGTGCACCGTACAGCTCATAAACGATACCAGCGACGACCACACCTAACGGTGCCAGTGCGACGGAGCCTAGATGGTCGTAGGCGCTGACGCGCGAGAGCATTTCTACAGGCACCTTCAGCTGTAAGGTCGTGTACCACAGGACCGCAAATATCTGGCCAGTTAGACCGCTAAAAATTGCTGAGCCGATAATGATCCAGAGCGGGGCGGCAAAGTAGAGTGCTATCGAGACGCCGGAAAAAGCGAACACCAGGATGGTCGCGAGCCGCATAGGAAACCGCGGACGTATGCGCATGGCCACCAAGCCACCTAACAATGTACCGATACCAAAGCCTGAAGCGATGTATCCCCAATCTCGTGCACCGTCCATTGTATCTCTGGCAACGGCCGGACCAATTAAACCAAAGACAGCTTCTGTTGCGGCGACGATTAGCGAGAACTGTAGAACGATCGTCCACAGCCAAGTATGGGAAGTGAATTCGCGCCATCCCAATTTGAGATCCATGATGATCGATGCGGCTGGAGTGGGTTTTTGCGGATTGGGTTTGACTGTGAAGATCAGGATTGCGGAAAGACCGAAGGTTAGCGCGTCTATCAGGAGCGTGTATCCCGCACCTACTGTGGCAACCAAGATGCCACCCAGAGCAGCGCCTCCAGCGACTGCACCGTTGCGTGCGGTGCCAAGTAGGGCGTTCGTACTTTGCAATTCTTCCGCGCTCACGAGTTGGACGATGAAACCCATCAGTGCTGGCATATGGAAAGCAATAGAGACGCCGTTCAGCAACATGAACAAGGTAAGCAACGGTATCGTCGCGTGACCCGAAAGGAACAACCAAGCGAGACAGAGCTGGGCAAACATGGACAAACCGTCAGCGATATAGATCACTTTGTGTCGCGAAGTTCGGTCGGCGATAGCCCCGCCTATTAACAAAACGATGATCGAGGCGAGTGTAGGAGCGGCGATGACGATTGAAGCGTCGGCGGTCGAACCCGTCAGATCTAGGACACCAAAGGCCATGGCGATCGGTGCCATCGCTGACCCGGTATAGGTGACCATGTAGGCGATGAACATCTTCGCGACGTTAGGTCTCGCCATTAGCTTGAGGCCAGCGGAAATCGTCGCCTCGTGGGATGCTACGATTTGGCATCCTCCATGGCTTGTGTTGCCGTCAGCCACTCTTCTTCTGTTTGTCCGAGTTGCTTACGTAGTTGGCCGGTTTCTTTCAGCAGTTTATCGAGCTCATCTTTGCTTAGACTTTCGTAGGATGCCTTGTCAGCCAGACGAGTCTCAATGTCAGCAAGCTGTGCGCCACTTCGCTCCATCTTGCGTTCAAGGCTGGTGATTTGTTTGCGTAATGCTTGTTCTTCAGCTCGCTTCTTTGCGCGTGCCTGACGGTCGCCTTTCTTGGAATGGGAGGTCTTTTTGCTCGTCCCCGACGTAATGCGCTCGAGATTTGCGTAGTCGTCAAGGTCGCCCTGAAATGAGGTCAACTCACCTGCGCGCAAGAGCCAAAAATCGTCAACTGTCTTTTCCAGGAGCGCCCTATCGTGTGAGACGATAACGACGGCACCTTCATAACCCTGGAGGGCCATTGCCAGCGCATCGCGCATATCTAAATCAAGGTGGTTAGTGGGCTCATCTAGGATCAACATGGCCGGTCTGTGTAAGGCGATCTTGGCGAGGACCAGTCGAGCCTTTTCTCCACCTGACAGTGTGCTGATAGGTCTGACCGTCATGTCTGCTGTGAAGCCCCAGCCGCCCAGGAAGTCGCGTGCCTGTTGCTCGGACCAAGCAGGGTTCTCCTCCAAGATAGCCCGCAGTCCTGTTTGGCTGGGGTCTAGAGATTCAAGCTGATGCTGGGCAAAGTAGCCGACAGCACAGTGTAGCCCCAGGTGAAGCTCTCCGGATAGCGGCTCGAGGTCCCCAACGATCGCCTTGAGTAAGGTGGATTTGCCCGCGCCATTGTGGCCGAGGACACCGATTCTGGCGCCAGGAAGCAATGTTTGGCTAAGCCCTTTGAGAACCACGCTATCATCGTAACCGAGCTTTAAGTCTCGAAACGAAAGCAAGGGGTTGGAGACCTTTTCTGGATCCTTAAATTGCACTCGGTACGGCGAGTCGACGTGTACAGAGACTGTAAATTGCAATCGCTCTAGGGCTTTGATGCGACTCTGCACCTGTTTCGCTTTGCTCGCCTTTGCTCTAAAGCGGTCGACGAACTTTTGAATGTGCGCGGCTTGCGTAGCCTGTTTGGTGGCGATTGCCTCTTCTTGCTCAAGTTGCTCCGCGCGTTGCCGTTCACACGATGAGTAGTTGCCGGAGTACAGGCGGCCAGTTTTGCCAGACAAGTACAACGTGTGGTTGGTAGAGGCATCTAGAAACGCTCGATCGTGAGCGATGATTAACACGGTACCTTCGAAACGACGCAGCCAACCTTCAAGCCACATGATGGTCTCGAGGTCGAGATGGTTGGTTGGCTCATCAAGTAACAGTAGATCACAGGGTCGCATTAGCGCTTGCGCAAGGTTGAGCCGGATGCGCCAGCCACCGGAAAAATCGGAATAAGGCTTCACGAAGTCCTCGCCAGAGAAACCTAACCCGTGCAGGATTTCTCCGGCTGTCGCGTGTGCCTCATAGCCGCCAAGGTCGTGGAAGTCGCTATGTAGCATAGCGAGCTTGGTCTCGTTTTGTTCGGTGGCAATACCTCGTTCAACTCGACGTAGTTCTTTGTGGCCATCGATGACGTATTCGAGAGCAGGGCGATCAGTGACTTCAGCTTCTTGTTCCATATAGCCGATAGACCAACTGGCTGGAAAGGTGAGGTCGCCGATATCTGAGTGCAGCTGTCCTAGGATTAGCTCGAAAAGGGTTGATTTGCCCACGCCATTGCGGCCCGCCACAGCGACCCGTTGTCCTGGGTGGACGACAAAACTGAGATTTTCAAAAAGCAGTTCATCACCGCGTTTGAACTGCAAAGTCTCCGAACGCAACATGGATGTTCCCAATGGGCTTCACAACGTGAAGTCCTTAGTTTAAATGTGAAAACGATGTAGGTGTATGCCGCCTACGGGCGAGCCCTAATTCACGTGGTCGACGGTTCGATCTAGGCGGATGTCGCCGAGATTGATGTCGGTTTACGTTCTGCCGCTTTAGGTGCTTTGCGAGCGAGAGATTGTGGTTGTATGTGCTCGTTTATCCACGAGATCAACTGCTTCCACTGTGCGGTTTCTTTGCGCGCAGCTCGACAATCAACCATGTCGACGACACCTTGGCCGACTTCTGCGGCATCGGTGTAGACAGGAGAATCACGGAATTGCGCAACTGCTGGGACATCCAAACAGTCCAAGAAGTTCATGAGCTTGTCATGAGTCTGAGTGTTGGGCTGAATTCTATTCGCGATGACTCCTACTGGTCGCGGTGCTGCGCGAAAGAGTCGATGGGTAAGCAAGTCGGTGATGAATTGTCCACCTGCACGAATGTCAATTGATGATGGCAGGATCGGTACGAGAATGATGTCAGTTTGGCGCAACAGACTTTCTAAATCACGGCCACGGGCGTTACTGTGCCCATCGACCACAATCATTTCTGTGTCTGTAGGTAAGCGGTGGTGGAATGCTTGAGTTTGGTACATACCTGGACGTTGGTGCTTTGCCACGATCTCTACGTGTGGCAGCTCAGGGTCCCTTTGGCTGGCCCAGTATGTACTGCTGCCTTGCGGATCATTGTCCATGAGCGCAACGTTCGTGCCTGAACACGCGTAGGCTACCGCCAGATTTGTTGCGATGGTGGTTTTACCGCACCCACCTTTGCCATTAATGACCAGGATTCGGCGTGTCGGTGATTCCATAGTGTCGTCCCGCCCAGTGCTTCCCATTTACAATCAGAGGGTGAACACTAACGGCGACTATTATTGTTTTGCGTATGCCGTAAGTCCTGTCTACAGACGCTCACATTGACCGGTTTTGTACCAGTTTGTAGAGATGCGTTTGTATCGCGCTATTTTATTTTTGTAGTGCGCGCTAAATCCTTCACCCTTAGCTGTGGTTGTACCACGGCCTGTGGATAACTATACAAGTCATTTTTTTCAATTGCACTATCCACTTAGGGCTTATTTGTGAGCATCTTTTTAGCTAATTGCGCTAAAGAGCAGATGCTGTTTGAGGATTTTGTTGCTGCGCGAGCAGTCAGATCAGCTAGTGCGGAACTCGAGCAAGCGGCCGTCGCCAGTTAAGGCGAGAATTGCATTTGCGTTCGCGCGGAAGCCAACAGCGAGAATGGTGGCGCCTGTAGCCCGTAGCTGGTGTTTCACACCTGGGTCCCAAGTGCGCAGCAGCTGCCCAGTTGCAACGTCAAAAAGCGAGACTTTGCGATTGGTATACCCAACAGCAAGGAAACGTTCGTCTTCGGAAAACTCAGCAGTCACTACGCCGTGATAGTCGCCGTTGTGCAGTTCGTGCAACTTGGTGCCGTATTGATTGTCCCACAAAGCCACAAGATCATTTTGGGCGGCAGTAAAAGCAAAACGTCCGGTTGCCGATAACGCGACCGCGCGGACAGGATTATCATGTTTGTACGTTTGCAGAGGTGCGGCTGTATTGAGGTCCCAGTACACCGCTGTGAAGTCATCGCTCCCGGTGATTGCCGTGTTACCGTCTTTTGAGATCGCCACTGAACCCACATCGCCTTCATGGATCAACGTTTGCTGATAGGCACCCGTTTCTGCATCGAAAACGAGCGCCGTATGATTGTCCAACCCTAAAAGCGCCTGCCGGTTATCCGCGAACATGGCAACATCGAGGACTGCGCCGGGGGTACCCCAATAGTTGATTGCCTCGCCAGTAGCCGTATTCCACAGCACTAACGTACTCGGATCGGTTGTCACCGCGCGGGTCCCGTCAGGAAAAAATGAAGATGAGACGAGCTCGACGAAATCGCCAGCTTTGTGGCGCCAATTGTATAGGCGTTCATGCTCCGGAGTTTTCCAGAGACTAGCGCCGTGGTTCAAAGAACCAACGATAACCATATCTGCTTGGCTTGAGAGGGAGCCGCTAAATGCGCCTTGGGCAGCAATTTCCCAGCTGCGCGTCGGTGGTTCAGACGCAGAGCAACCGATCAGACTGACGATTAGCAGACTGTAAATCGCAATTGTAGTCGTTTGCCTATTCACCTTTTTATCCACACGCTATCCACATGTTTTTCCGCGTGTTTTTTCCGCATGAGGCAAGTTAATGACTAATGATGGTAATTTCATCTTCGACTTCGAAGCGCGCTTCCATCGCCAGTGCTAGTTCCTCTAGGTCATCGCGTAGGCGCGCGAGATTGATTGTAGGTTGACTGCGATAGCGGCGATCAAATTGCAGTGCCAAGTTAGTCACATGTTCAACAGTGGTAACGTGGTGAGGCTCCGGATCGTAGACCTCAAAAAGCCGGAAGTGGCCGTAGGAAATGTAGTCGATCAGGTATTCTCTAAAGCGGGTACACAATGCTTGTACAAGATCATCGTGTTGCGCGTCGATACACTTTTTAAGCTTGAGCAAATAGCTCAAAACTAGCGCACGACTACGAGATATCTCCTTCTGCGTTGCCAGTCTTGTGGTCTGCTGCTGGAATAATTGACCGGCAAATTGAGCGTGAGCGGTTTTCGCCTTCTCGGTGTGGGTGGTATGAGCGGTGTTGGAATGTGGCATCTATGTTTCCCTTAATCCCGTATTGAACAGTCATAAGGAAAACATAGCACTTAGGCCCGAAAGCGCGAGTTGTTAGCGTTTTAGACCGGTTTTGAGCTGAAGAAAAGCGCAGACAGCAATGGCAACAAAGCCAATGAGCGCCCACCCGGGCAGCGTCACGCCGACAAAGGACCAAGCCGTTTGGGCACAGTCACCAGTTCCTTGAGTCATTGCGACGAGCACGTCACCAAGGGGAAAAACCTCAAGCATGTACTGAAGGTCAGGGCCGCATGCCGGTACCTGATCTTCAGGGAGGCTTTGTAACCAAAGCTGGCGGCTTGAGAAATAGCCTCCAATGGCGGCGAAAATGAAACTTAGTAAGGGGTAGATGCCTAAGCGGGGGCTGTGTAGCAACGAAACGTAGGCCGTTAGGGCTGTGAGCACAAACCAAATTCGTTGCATCATGCACAGAGGGCACGGCGCTAGGCCTAAGACAAATTCGAAGTACAAGGCACCCGAGAGGAGCGCGCCTGACAAGAAGCAGATGAGTAATGCCCAGGTTTGGGCTGTATTCAAGGATTGTGTCGTCATTAGATTTCCAATACCACTTTGCCGAGGGCACGACGTTGGTCGAGACAGTTGAGCGCATCAGCGAACTGTTCGAACGCGAAGCTCTGTCCAACCAACGGGTTTACTTGCCCAGATTGCACGAAATCCATAATTTCGCGGAAATTTTGTTCGTTTTCGGTCGCAAAGCGACCCGCGAAAGCACCATAAAAGACGCCAATCACTTGGCAGCTCTTTAACAGAACGAGGTTGGTCGGGAGCTTCGGAATGTCCCCGCCGACGAAACCGACAATCAGCACTCGACCATACCAGTTAATGCAGCGCATACATTGGTCAAACAGAGGTCCACCTACTGGATCGTAGATAACATCGGCTCCTGCGCCACCTGTCACTTCTTTTACTTTGTTCTTTAGTTCCCCATCTGCGTAGTTAATGCACTCGTCTGCACCTGCTTGTTTGGCGATGGCTAGTTTTTCATCTGCACTTGCTGCCGCTATCACTCGTGCGCCCATGGCTTTGCCAAGCTCCACCGCGGCTAAACCCACTCCCCCGGCGGCGCCAAGTACCAGCAGATTTTCCCCTGCTTTTAGGTCTGCCCGTTGTTTAAGAGCGTAGTAGGACGTGCCGTAAGTTGTGGTCATACCAGCGGCCTGCGCGAATGTGAGGTTCGCAGGTTTTGCCCGTAAGGATTTAGCGCTTAAGGCAACTTTCTCTGCGAACCCACCGTGACCGCAGCCAGCGAAAACCTCGTCGCCAATTTGCCAATTTTCGACACTTGTTCCGACTGCGCTTATAACACCCGCAACTTCGCCACCTGGGGCAAAAGGGAACTCTGGTTGCGACTGATACTTACCTTGGACCATGAGAACGTCAGGAAAGTTGAGGGCGCTAGCGCGTACATCAACGACGACCTCCTGAGCGCTGGGGCTGGGATCGGGCACTTCTTCGACAGTTAGATTTTCGGGTGGGCCATAGCTTCTGCAGAGGACGGTGCGCAATTTGGATCCTGGTCAATTTTTGGAAGCGCTAGGTTACTGGAGCAAATGCTAGCGTCAACTATCCTTATAGAGCTTAAACGGATAGACAAACTCGGAGACCATGATGCGAGCTGCTAAAACAACGATAATTGTTGTGATATTGAGCCTCTTTCTAGGACTAGTTGCTAGCGCTGAGGAGGCTGAAGCACCGGCGACGCCACAACATGTCATTCGCTATGTTGAACTCAAGCCCACGTTTTTAACGAATTTTGGCGTGTCAGACAGTGGGCATCTAAAATATGTCAAAGCCGATGTGACGGTTTTGGTGCACAACAAAGAGGCTGAATACGCGGCGCGTTACCACCTACCCGCACTCAGGAATAGTTTGGTGATGTTGCTGGCGAGACAAGATGAGTCGACAGTTTCCTCAGCGTCTGGCCGGGAAACGATAAAGGCAGAAGCGATGGCTGAGTTTCGGGAAATCCTTGAGACCGAAGAAGGCGAAGGCTTTATTGAAGATCTGATGTTCACGAACTTTATCGTGCAGAGATGACGTCAAATGCGTTCCATTCAGTAAAAGCACTGCGCAAATCCGGGTAAAGCTGTTGTAGCAGAACGTCCGTTTCCCCGACACGCTCGGCGCAATGTGTGAGCACGTGCGTCAAATCCAAATCTTTCTTAAGACGCCGTACAACGGACCGTATGCCTTGTTCGATGTGGTGCCAATCGTTGTAGTTGGCGAGCAAATCTACATCTTGCATATATGCGACAAAACGCGTGGCATTGGCTGAGACAGCACCGTCCTTGTGTCGGCGATTATAGGAATCAGTGGCCTCATAACAGGCTTTGGTGAGACCACCTATCTCTACATCGTAGTAGTCGGACCAGGAGCGTGCCAAGCTGTGGTCTGCCAGAAGATCGAGAAAAATTGGTGCAAATCGACGCAGGTCGTCCGGATAAGTCCGACAGGCTGTTTGAATAGCAGGGTGAAGATTGGATAGTGCGTCGATCTTTCGGTGCAGCGCGACTCCGGCGCGAAGCGGGTCTGGCCAGTCTTCCGGGATGCGACCTTTTACAAAGTCGCCGATGATCGCACCAGCCAGCAAGCCCTCAATTTCTTCATCCTGACAAGCCCATACACCGCCTGCGTCCAAGGCCAAGGCAGTATGAGCCAAGAAGTTCATTTGGTTATTCTGGTAACGCTAAGTAATCGACCAAGAAATCGTCAAAGCTAACTTGGTCGGCAGCCTCGGCTTGTTGTTGCGCATCATGAGATGTTTGGGCGATGTCGGTCATCTCTTGCATCGTTGCGGCTGTGAGTGGCGCTGTCGCAAACTGGTCGCGAATGATGTCAGCCTGGTTCATCGCGAAACGAAAGAAAGGAATTTTTTCATCGTTCATTCGGGCTAACGAAAGTGCCGAGGGTGTCAGACTCGCATCATTCACTTTTGCGACTTGGTTGGCGACCGAGGTGGTGTAATTAGTTGACTCGTTAGCCTGATCTAAGAGTTGGGCAACACCCTTGCAGGTCGAGAGCAGCTCCTTTGCCCATTCAGACAAGGGTATCGTGTTGCCCTCATCCGTCTCGAGAAACAAGTCAGGATCTCGTCCGCGCTCGACAACGGCAAGCTGATTGCGTGCGAGCCGCATGGATTCTTCGACGCTGTCCAACGGGCTGTCGGCGAGCAGACAGGTTAGGAGAAAAGTGTCTAGGAAGCGGATCTCTTCGGCGTCGATACCCAATGGCAGGAATGGATTGAGATCAATACACCGCACTTCGACATACTCAACGCCACGACTGAGTAGAGCGGTCACGGGACGCTCACCCTTGTTGATGGTCCGTTTCGGGCGGATGGTGCCGTAAAACTCGTTCTCGATCTGGATAATGGAAGTAGAAAGTTGCTGGAACTCGCCGTTGTCATCTTTCACGCCTGCTTGGGCGTAATCCGGGTAGGGGGTAGTGAGTGCCTCGACCATCGAATCAGTGTAGGCATCCACAGAGTTGTAGGAGATGTGGAGCTGGGTTTGGGCATCGCTTTGATAGCCCAATGGACCCATTCTAAGGCTTGTCGCGTAAGGCAAGTAGTGTGAGCCTTCATCCAATTCGCTCAGACGGTGCGCAATTTGTCGGGTGAATGACTTGCAGACTGCAGGGGATGCTCCAAACGTGTACAACAGGAGCCATGACCATCGCCGAAAGTTACGGATGAGACCAAAGTAGGCATCCGTCTTTGCGGCTTGGTCGTTGATCCCTAGGGCATGCCAGAGATGATCTGGAATAGAGAAGTTATAGTGGATGCCTGAGATAGTTTGCATCAAGCGTCCATAACGGACGCCCAATCCACGTCGATAGACAGTCTTTGCCATACCGATATTCGACGTGCCGTACTGGCCGACTGGAATGCCTTCATCAGCAGCAACAACGCAAGGCATGCTTGTTGGCCAAAGTAGTTCGTTGTCGAGATTGGCAAAGACGAAACTGTGAACCGTTTCGAGCTCCTCTAAACATCCTTCAGGGGAATCGTGTATGCCTGTAATTAGCTCGAGTTGCGCTTCTGAAAAATCGGTCGTGATCGAGGGGTGTGTGAGCGCCGAACCTAGACTGGCAGGATGTGGTTGGCTGGACAGACTGCCGTCATTTGTGACACGCAAACTCTCCTTTTCGATGCCGCGTATCAAGCCGCGCAACACCTCTGGATGTTCACCAAGAATGTTCGGTAGATGTGGCAGGCCCGTGCCCCTAAATTGCTTTTACGCTTGCGGACCAGCGGCGATGATGCCGTCGTCAACTTCGAACTTGTGGAAGTTTTCAACGAACTTCGCGATCAAACTCTTCGCTGCTGCATCGTATGCAGATGTGTCAGCCCAAGCATCTCTAGGGTTGAGAAGCCCTGCCTCTACGCCTGGAACGACGGTCGGAATATCCAAATTGAAGCCGTCTAAGTGCGCTGTCTCGACGTCTGCTAGGGCGCCAGACTGTACTGCTGCGATAATTGCTCTTGTCACCGGAATGCGGAAGCGAGAGCCAACGCCATAACCGCCACCTGTCCACCCGGTATTCACAAGATAGACTCTAGAGCCAAATTCTTCGATCCGCTTGATTAACAAGTCTGCGTACACACCTGCAGGACGAGGGAAAAAGGGTGCACCGAAGCAGGTGGAAAATGTTGCAGCATAGGCTTCGGTCGATCCGACTTCGGTCGATCCGACTTGGGCTGTGTAACCGGACAAAAAGTGATAAGCCGCCGCTTCTTTGCTAAGAATCGAAACCGGCGGTAGTACTCCACTGACATCACAAGTTAGGAAGATGATGTTGTTAGGTTCGCCGCCCCGATTTTCAGGGACTGATTCAGCAATGTTATCGCGCGGATAACAAGCGCGGGTGTTCTCAGTGAGAGTAGAATCGCTGTAGTCCGGAGCCCTGGTTTCTTCATCGATCACAACATTTTCAACGATCGCACCGAACCGTATAGCGTCATAGATGACAGGCTCGTTTTCCCGACTGAGGTCGATGCATTTAGCGTAGCAACCCCCTTCGAAGTTAAATACGGTGCCCTTACCCCAGCCATGTTCGTCGTCGCCGATAAGGAGACGTTGTGGGTCAGCAGAGAGAGTCGTCTTGCCGGTGCCGGAGAGACCAAAAAATAGTGTCACGTCACCGCTGTCGCCCATGTTGGCTGAGCAGTGCATCGGTAGGACATCTTTCTCTGGGAGTAGAAAATTCAACACCGAGAACATCGACTTCTTCATTTCTCCGGCGTAACGCATCCCAGCGATGAGAACTCGACGTTTGGCAAAATTGATCATGACAGTACCGTCCGCGTTGGTACCGTCTCGGTCAGGATCGCAAACAAAATTTGGCGCGTTAGTGATCTGCCAAACTTCTTTGTTGTGTGGGTTGTAATACTCTGGAGAGATGAACAGCGCCCGGCCAAATAAAGCATGCCACGCGTATTCGGTGGTCACCTCGATGGGTAAATAGTGCTCGGGGTCTGCCCCAACATGGAGGTGCGATGTGTAGGTTTCGTGATCGCCGATGTGAATTTGCACGCGATCCCAGAGCTGATCGAAGACATCCGGGGCGATGGGTTGGTTAATCGGTCCCCAGTGAATTGACTCTGATGTGGACGGCTCATCGACGATGAATCGGTCTTTTGGAGAGCGCCCGGTCCGCGCGCCGGTTTCGACAACTATTGCGCCGTTACTGGCGAATCGGCCTTCGCCGCGAATAACGGTATGTTCTGCAAGCGTTGCAGACGTCAAATTCTGATAGTTATTCGTCTTCGTCGTGGTGTCGATGTCTACGGCCATTATGTTTTATCCCAGAAGCTCTCTGCATTATGCCAGACCCCGCTAGTCAGTACATTGATTTTGCTTTTTGCTCTGTAAGGCTGCGGTAAGGAAAGGTAACAAAACGTAAAAAGTACCGGAAAAGAGCCATGGACTACGGGCAGGTGAAGACTCAGTGGACGGTCTTCGATCCTGTTGTCCCATCCCGTTCGAGGGCCGCGACGTCAACGGCGTCGTAGGTGTAGCGGGCACCACAAAATTCACAGTCCACGTCTATTGATCCCCGCTCGGTGAGGATCTCCTGCAGTTCTTCCTGGGCGAAGGCACGAAGCGTGTTGTCGGTCTTAGTTCGAGTACAAGTGCATTGGTAACGCAAGTGTCTGGGTGGATGGAGGCGGCAGGGAAATTCGGAGAAAAAACGGCGTAGGAATTGTTCCGGTGGCAGTGCAGCGAGCTCCTCGAGTGTCAGTGTTGCGATCAGAACTTGTATCGTCTCCCAGGCATCCTCCCAGGTTTGGCTCGCAATTTCGTGTCCAAGGTCGTCATCGGGTAAACGTTGCAGGAGTAGGCCCGTGGTAGCCGTTGGGCTATGAGCGAAGAACAGGCGAGTAGGTAGTTGCTCTGATTGATGGAAGTAGTGCTCGAGGTTTCCTTCGAGATCTGGGTGGGCAAGCTCGATCATACCTTGATAGGTTTGTGCGCTGTGCAGCTCCGGTATCAGGGTTAATGCAAGCTGCCCGCTGCCAAGCCAATCGTTCAGGTGCGCCGCTTGTGGCACGGATGCTTGGTCCTCAACTTGTTCCCTTAAGTGAGCGATGGCGCGGAGATTTTCTTGCTCTCGACACTCTGCGAGTGAGCGGATGAGGCGCCCTTCGCCTCGCGATTGTAGTGCCACCGAGCCGTTCATTTTTAGAGTATCCGCAAACATGGCGACCGCCGCGAGTTGTTCGGCGAGCAACGATTTGATCGGCAGTGGATAGTTATGATGGGCGTTAGCATCAGCCAAAACGCGTTCAAGCCGGACCCATTGTCCCCGGATAGGTAGTTCGTCGAAGGTAAAACGAATGAGTTGATCGGCGACTGAAGCGAGTGTGGTTGGTTTGGCGCCAGCCATTAGATGTCTCCAGCGTCCGATTTTGTCTTGAGTCTACGTAGGTCGCGGCGCTGTTTCTTGCTCGGTCGAGTGTCCGGAACCTTTAAGCCTGCACGCTCCATGCGTCTGCGTGCAACGTCTGCCTCACGACGTTCGATGCTTTCCTCGGTCTCACGGTAAAGGGTTTGTGCCACCGCGGCAGGTCCTCTCTTCTCCGATAATAAGACGATGACGACCTCGAACTGGATGTCGCCACGTCTAATCTCCAGCGTCTGACCAATGCGGACCTCTTTGGCCGGTTTTATACGCTGTCCGTCCGCGTGTACTTTGCCGCCCTCGATCGCGGTCTTTGCTAGTGACCTGGTTTTGAAAAATCGGGCGGCCCACAGCCAACGATCGATGCGCACCCCCGCACCGTTCGGCATTGCCTGGTTGACGTCAGTTTCAGACATGCTCAGAAGCTGGTAGGAGTTCGTTGAAGTGATCCAGAGCAGCAAATCGGTGCTGATCTGGATCACGTTTGGGTTTAGCAGAATCAGGTTTGGCGATGGTCAAAACGTGTTGGATGCCATACCTCGACGCGCAGGCCAACACCGGTTCAGAGTCATCAACGAAAAGTGCGCGGGCGGGGTCGAAGGGTTGTACGCTCTGCATCCCATTCCAATACGCAACATCCTCTTTCGGCGCGTTGAACTGGTTGCTCGAAATCACGGCATCGACCTCAGCCGAAATATTGAGCTGTTCATCCTTGACCAACAAAGAACCTGGATGGGCATTGGTGGCCAATATCACTCTCTTGCCAACTGCTTTGAGCCAGCGCAAAAATGCCAAGGCGCCGGGTCGGTAAGCGACCAGGTTTGCCTTCTCACGATGAAGGGCAATCATGTCTAGGCCTGTATAAGCTGCCCAATAATCGAAACTGTAAAAGTCGATCGAACCACGTATTTTACCCATGTGCTGGAATAGGGTTTGGCGTGCTTGTTCGAGATCCAACGACTCTTTCTTGGCAAACGCTGCCGGGACTGCGACGTTCCACACTTCATTGTCATAGTTCAGATCAAGCAATGTGCCGTCCATATCTAGGAAGGCGACGTCTATTTGATCCCAATCAAGGTGGATCGATGAATCTGTTTTTGCCAAAGTTGTGTTTGTGGTGATGATAGGTGGTCAAGAACGCATGATATCTGATTGCGCTCACGTATTGGTTATCCAAAGTGAGTCGTTAGCCATGGGACAATAGAAATGGCACAAGAATGAAAGCGGGTGGAAAGGTTAAGGTTAGGAGTTAGGGGTAAGGGGATAAGGGATGGACAAGGACAAGGACAAGGACAAGGACAAGATTAAAAGAATGGGAACGGAGACAACGGAGCGAACATGGAACTGAAGCTAGAAGCGGAATTGATCGAGATCACTAAGCAAGCCGGGGATGCCATCCTTGCGGTCTACAGCAGCGATTTCGAGGTAAAGAACAAAGCAGACGAGTCACCGTTGACCCAAGCTGACCTCGCGGCGCACGAAATCATCGCCGCTGGTTTAGCCCGCGTAACACCTGACATACCTGTGATCTCCGAAGAATCTGAACCGCCCAGTTATGATGAGCGCAAGACCTGGGGTCAGTACTGGTTGGTCGACCCGCTGGATGGGACGAAGGAGTTTGTGAACCGCAATGGCGAGTTCACCGTCAACATAGCGCTCATTCAATCCGGTCAGCCAATTTGGGGCATCGTCGGAGTACCGGTACAAGAACGGATTTTTATCGGCGACGTCGAGTCCCATAAAGCAACGCTAATCGATGCTAACGGCGTTCGCGAAATTCGTGGCAGAGAAATGTCCCGGGACACAGATGAGTTAGTGGTGGTGGCGAGCCGCAGCCACGGCGGAGAGCGATTGGAGACATATTTGGATGAGTTAGCAACGCGAGTGAAAAGCCTTTCTCGCACCCCCGTGGGGAGCTCGTTGAAGTTGTGTGTACTCGCTTCGGGCGAGGCCGATTGTTATCCAAGGCTTGGTCCTACGAGTGAGTGGGACATTGGTGCTGCGCATGCGGTGCTTCGAGCGGCGGGTGGTGACGTCTATCAAACCAATCAAGATGCACTGACCTACAACGCCAAGGAGAGTTTCCTCAACCCAGAGTTTGTGGCAGTGGCGGATTCAAGCTTTGATTGGTGGGGGCTACTCCCTGATATCCCGCCTATGGATGGAGCTTAAGCTCAGAACATAGGTGCGATATTTGCCTGACACGGAATCGTTTGAAAACACCGATTTCGTACAAATTGTGCGCCTTAAGTTGATTGTTGGCACATTTGCGGGGCGCGCAAAGAATTGATGTTGAACGGGCGGAGCGGGGAAAGATGCAGCAGGTCGGGGTTTGGCCTCAACTAGCCGAGCTGTACGTTGGCGTACTCGCCCTGCCGAGGAGAATAACACTGTATATACATACAGCTTCAGCTAGTGAGGGTTGCTAGGATACAGAAAAAATCTGTAAAAAAAAAGGCCTTTTGGAACGCTTTTTTTTACCGCCAGAAAATCTCTTTGCGGTTCAACCATTTACCCTTTGGGCTTCCATAATTCTTTCACTTTTTGATGTCGTTCAAAGTGAGGAAAACTTACAAAACTCAGACACTTTCGCTGGTAACAACCATTCTTTCTGATGGAAAAGTCAGGCACACTAACTGACAAATGTCCTCACGACGAGGGCAATAATACCTGCACTATGGGTCGAAAAATGGGCATTCAAGGGACCAACAAAAAGAGTCTCTAATTGTCGAATTAGATAGAAAATACAAGGACTTACACTCTGTACCCGGACGCACAGGTCAAAACCAGTCCGCCGTGGGAGACGTCCGTGGACCAGTTTGCTGAGGAGCACACAGAGCTGCGAAGGCTAGAAACGCTAGATTCGCACACCAGTGGTTATGCGCATGGGGGAGAAGTATCTGAGGCGCCGAAAGAGGGCGTTTACAGGTTTGTCGCATACGCGAGCCCTTACCTATTTTGGGCCACTGTGCTGGGACTCAGTGCGGGGATTCTATTGATCTAATCGGCTCGACGAATTCGTTGCGGATAAGCCATCGGATTGCGTGATCAAAATAGTCGAACAACTCCGTCCGCGGCAGCTGACATGTGAGATGAAAGATCGCAGCCATACGGAACCGATCTAGCTCATCGTCCACCAAAACCGCGATCGATGCCTCAATTTTTGGCCGATAGGTGCTGAGCAAAAAACGCTCGAGCGTCAAAAAATCGTGCGCAGCTGGCGCATTACTCGAAAGCCCGCGAAGGTCTATGAGTTGGGGAAGGCCAGGGTCAAATTCAGGATGTTCCAGGACCGACCGAAAGGTTGAAGTGGCCTCGATAGCATCGACATCTTCTGAGCCTGAGACGGTGATTAGCCCGTCGTCTTGATTGATATGGAAGCCGGTTGGCATCTACGTTGAGTCCTGTTGCAACGATACTATCAATATAGTTGATAGACTCAGAAAAACTGTGCGCTTGCTTCCAGAGTCATAGCTTGCAAAATTAGAGCCGCTCAAACTAGTTAAGCAAATCGCGACAAAGACGGCTAAGTGATCCCCGGCAAACCCATGGCGACAAGATTCCCGGCAGCTGGAAATCATTCCGCAAGATAGAAGGTACCTAGAATTCAGGCTGCTAGATAGCGGGCAGTTAGATATAAAGCAGAAACACAAATAGCAGAATCACAAATAGCAGAATCACAAATAGCAGAAGGATATGTGGCGGCAAGATGGTGACAAACACACTTCGAGAAACACTCGTCGCGAACGCGCAAGGCATTGCTGACACGCTGATTGAGCATGCGCCATGGGCTGAAATAAACGGGCGACTTCATGATGAAGCAGTTGCAGCCTTGGTTGGCGCGGGGATCCCTCGGCTTTATCTGCCTGAGGCGTTAGGTGGCTTAGCTGTTGATCCTGTCACTTGTGCGCAGGTCGCAGAGACGCTCGCTGACGCAGACACCGCTGCAGCCTGGCATGTCATGGTATTCAACGCCGCAAGAATTATGGGCGCGAGTTGGCCAGGGGCGATGGTGAGTCGCCTTTGGCTAGAAAATCCGGACACGTTGGTGGCTGCAAGTGGCCATACGCCATTGGTCGGCAAACAAGAGTCAGGTGGCTATCGAGTATCCGGTACCAATTCTTTCGTTAGTGGTTGCCACCATGCCGACTACATGATGGCGCCGATGATATGTGACGGCAATATGAGCTTCGCCGTTGTCCCGATGACTGAGTGCCGCATAGAGGACAACTGGGACACGCTTGGTATGCGGGGCACGGGGAGCAATGATGTCACCGTTGAAAACGTACTTATTGATGCCGATATGGTTGCTTGGCACGGCGAGGCAATCACGATCAACGAGTACTACGATGGCCAGCTGTATCGCTGCCCATCACGCTTGGTGTTTGCGACCTATATTCCAGTTGCGTTGAGCCTCGCTCGTAGGGCACTGGCAGAGCTTGTTTCGTTGGCCAAGAACAAAGTGCCGTACGCGAGCGACGCAAAGTTGAAAAATCGCGTAGTAGCACAGATGCATTACGGGCGTGGCCTAGCGAAGTTTCGTAGTACGCATGCGTATTTTTACGCGACCTTGGACTCAGTGTGGCAGCAAGCTGGTGAGGGACATGAATTTAACGCTGAGGACCGTGCCGACTTGTACCTTGCTGGCACTCACACCATGCAAGCTTGTGCTGAGATCGTGCGGCATGTTGCTGATGCGGCTGGATCAAGCGTACTGACCAGAGGCCAGCCGCTGGAACGGATCGTCCGCGATATGGAGACGCTCAAACACCACGGTTTTGCTAACGAGTCTCGTTACGCCAGTGTGGCGCAGGTCCTGTGGGGCGCTGAGCTCGATTACCCGCTCCTGCTTAGATAGGGCCAACATCAAGGAACACCGAGACATGCATTTCATCATCTACGGCGCAGGCGGAATTGGTGCCACGATTGGCGCTCGTCTTTTTCAGCAGGGCGAGCAGGTCACCTTGATTGCTCGTGGTGCGCACAAAGAACGTTTGCAAGCAGAGGGGCTCAAGTTTGTGAGTCCTGATGGGCAAGTCCAGCTTTCGATTCCCACTGTCGGCCATCCTGAGGAACTGGACCTTAATGACTCAAACGCTTTCGTCATGCTTTGCATGAAGTCTCAGCATACGGAAGATGCACTGCGTGCAGTGGCAGGACGACTGCACCAACAAGCGGGGATTACTTGCGTGCAAAATGGTGTAGCGAACGAGCGAATGAGCCTGCGCTATTTCAAGAACACCTATGCGACGGTTGTGAACCTCCCCGCGATGCACTTAGAACCTGGAGAGGTCGTGACCCATGCAACTGGAGTCGGAGGCATTCTGGATACAGGTTGTTATCCTGGCGGTGTTGATGCTCGCGCGGAGGTGGTCACACAAGCTTTGACCAAGGCAGGATTTAGCGCAGAGCCAGATGGTCGGGTCATGCGCCAAAAGTACGCCAAGCTCTTGGTGAATCTTGGCAACATTGTTCAAGCGGGTTTCAAGGAGGGTGAAGACACCAAACGAATCACCAAAGTGATGAGGGATGAGGCGCTGGCTTGCTATGAGGCAGGTGGCATTGATTGCGCATCACGGGATGAGGTACGTGATCGTCGCGCGGCGGGCTACCGTTTGGAAGACATTCCAGGCTATGAGCGAACGGCAGGTTCCTCTTGGCAATCTTTGGCTCGTGGCACTGGTGACATAGAGACGGAATTCCTAAACGGTGAGATCAGCCTGTTGGGCAGATTGCATGGTGTCGACACACCCTATAATGATGCGGCGGTCGAAATCGCCCGACGAAGTGTCACGCAGTCTCTAGGTCCTCGATATTTTTCCCAAAACGACTTCATGACGATAGCTCACCAACTGTAAACGACTGTGGTGAGCTAACAGAATTGGCGTTTGAGAGATTTGTTTCGCGCCTCATCTCGATCAAGGCTTGCCTCTTCACTGATTCGATATCCGCTTCTCCTTTGCGCACGAAGATCTTTGAGTGCGGCCGTCGCGGCTTGGCACTTGGCTTTGTTTTCGTTTGGAAGATATCGACGTGTGGACTTCGGTCGCGGCACGCGCTTTGTTTTATCAACTGAAGTCTTTGCGAATTCAAGGATCGACAACTCTCCCTTTTGCCAGGGAATCGAATGTGCATCGACTGGACAGGGCAGATCGGTAAAGAGCAATGAACCATCTGCTTGTGCGCAGTGTGTGATGTCGCCTGCCCTCAGATTCGTTGCGTGGGTAGTCGCGTTATTGGCCGTGAGTATGATGACTAGGATGAGCGTGTTCATCTGAATCCGATTTGATGGAAAGCTCAAAAATAGTAGAGGTCTGAGGATTCGTCGCGAGGCGATCCGAGGGATCGTCGGTCAGAGATCGCTGAATTTATTGCAGGTTATGTCATGCAGGTGACATACAAGCTGTTCGAATGTATTCAATATGCGCTTGCAAGGACACACCACCACAGGGATGTGGACCTCTTCAAAGCACAGGGTCGATTGGTAACGTGCATTTGAACGAGGCATACAGTGAGTGGATGGTCTTGTTACAACACCTCCGAAGCGGGGGTGTTCTATAGAGTGGCTTGGTTTAGGCGTGACAAATCAACGAGGCATCAGGTAAGTGAGCTTACGCACCCGCAACTTCTTATTCGCTCTGACGCTCGTTGGGGTTGGGATAAATGCGGGGCTGATGTTCCTTTGACGGGTTACGGGCTGATCAAATTGTGTTGAGGCCAACTAAATTGCATTGCTGATCAACTTAGCTGATCAACAATGTCCGCGCTTTCGCGAGGAGACGGGTAGAGCCCCTCAGTTACCCCAAATGCCTCATTTATTTAGCACCGACCCCATGCCGGTGCTTTTTTTACCGATCGTTACAAACCTTCGAGCCAATCGTTATCAGACCCTTCGTTGACCCCTGCAAACAGTGGCGTCGATAAGTAACGCTCGGCGGTGTCCGGCAGCATCGCAAGGAGAACTGATCCTTTTTCTGCGTTAGCTGCGACCTTTAACGCGGCGGTCAACGTGGCGCCCGCTGATATGCCGACGAAAATACCCTCCTCTGCAGCAAGTCTAAGGGCATTGGCCATCGCGTCGTCTTCCCCGACTAAAACGATTTCGTCGGCAATGTCTCGCTCGAGCACGCCCGGCACAAAATCGGGTGTCCAACCTTGAATCTTGTGTGGTGCCCAGTCGCCACCCGAGAGTAAGGCGGCTTGCTCGGGTTCTGTGGCAATAACCTTTAGACCGGGACGAGCCGCTTTCAGTACTTTCCCTGCACCAGAGAGCGTGCCCCCTGTACCCCATCCGGTTACCCAGTAGTCAAGGCGCTCGCCTGCAAAGTCTTGCAGAATTTCCGGGCCGGTTGTCGACGCGTGGTAGGCCGGATTAGCTGGGTTCTCGAATTGTCGGGCTAGGAACCACCCATGTTGCCCAGCTAATTCTTCTGCGCGCTTCACCATCCCTGAGCCTCGCTCTGCGGCTGGCGTCAGGATCACTTTGGCGCCCAAAGCCCGCATGATCTTGCGCCGTTCGATACTAAAGGTCTCTACCATGGTGGCGACAAAGGGGTGGCCCATGACCGCACAGACCATCGCCAGGGCGATACCCGTGTTACCGGAGGTTGCCTCGATCACTGTCTGACCAGGCGCCAAGGCACCGCTATCGCGGGCGTCTTTAACGATGGCGTAGGCGAGCCTGTCTTTCACAGACGCCATAGGATTAAAGGACTCTACCTTGACGTACATATCAATGCCGTCCGGCGCGATGCGATTGAGGCGTACGACCGGCGTGCTGCCGATGGTCTCGAGAATATTGTTGTATTTCATACTGATCCCTACGTCCTTAACAAAATGCACTTGATATGCTCTACGATATCGCTCGTCGCGTAAACAGGTAGAACTAGATAGATAAGATGAACAAGACTGCGAATCACAACACGGTGCTCGAAATCTTGCGGGCCGGGAGCTGGTTTCGTGGGCTAAACGACGACCTGCTGCGGGAGCTTGCAGGTATCAGCGTTAGTCGTACCTACCAACGAGGTGAGGTGTTGTTCGCCCGAAGCGAGCCCGGTAGTCATATTTACGGATTGGTGTCTGGCTCAGTGAGAATCACCACCGAATCGGAAGATGGCAGAGAGTTTGCGTTGAACACCATTGGACCTGGAGAGGTCAGCGGCGAGATCGCTGCCTTGGATGGCGGCGTTAGAACAGCGACAGGTACAGCCACGGTGGCCTCCCAAGTCTTTGTTATCTCGAGAGAGCATCTTATGTCGTTAATGCTACGACGCCCGGAAATCGCGATTCACATGATTGATGTGTTGTGTGAGCGGGTACGAAAAGTGAGCCGGACTGTTGAGGAAACTGCGTTTCTAAGTGTCCCCGAACGTCTCGCCAGCCATTTGAGTGTGATGGTAGCAAGCGTCGATACACCGCTGCCTTGTCGTCTTAAGATTTCACAGAGAGAGTTGGCTTCTTTTTTAAACACGACGCGCCAGAGCGTCAACATCACGCTCAAGCGTTGGCAAAATATGGGTCTCTTGGAGATCGGTCGGGGTAGCGTCGAGGTGATCGACCTCGATCAGATTTCAGCGGATGCACGCGTCGACCGTCAGTGATGTTTCCTTAATGGTGTTTTAGGGTCGCGATGGTGTTCCGTATATGAGCGAACATGACTGCGACGACGCCAACTACAGTAAAAGGCACTTCGAGAAGTTCTCCTGCTAGGTGGGATACACCGAGAAACATGAGCAGTAAGCCAATGCTGCCGGACGTGAGCGTGACGAGGCTTCTGTGGCTTTTATAGCCTCGCCTCAGAGCCCAAAAGCTGATGGGTAAGGCTAGTGCCAGCAACAGCCAATGAACGTTTGTTTCTGTGTCGAGTAACCACTGGCCCAAAACGGGCCCCAATAGGACAGCGAACGGCAGCGCTAGACAATGCAGGAGACAAATACCCGATAGAACGATCGCCCAACGGTCGAGTGCGACAGCTTTGTGCTTATCTTGGGGATGTTGTTCGAAGGTTTGCACTGGTGCGTTGAACTCAGGTAGCGGTGTCGAGTAAAAAGGGCGCTTACGCTAGCGTGGTAGTAATCGCTCTGCAACGGTTTATTAAAATACCTTAAGCTTGAAACGACCAAAGAGAACAATAGCTTGAGGGGGAAAGGATTGGGATAAACAGGACCAGGTTAAAGAGGATCGCGTTAAAGAGGATCGGGCTAAAGAGAATCAGGCTAAAGAGAATCAGGCTAAAGAGGACCGGGTTAAAAAGAACCGGGTTAAAGAGGACAGCGGATGAGTAGTTCCGACCAAGAGCGCTGGAATGAACGATATCGCGCAGGTGCTTACGCAGAGCGACAGCATGCCAGTGACTTTCTTGTGCAGCAGGAATCAAAATTGCTTAGTTTGGCAGGACGCACAGCTGCTGATATAGCTTGTGGTCGTGGGCGCAACAGTCGATATCTTGCGCGTTTAGGATTCAGTGTGGATGCTTATGATGTTTCCGATGTTGCGCTCCAACTTGGCGCTCAGGATGCATCATCTGAGCACTCGCCGAGTGGCGGTGAGATCAGTTGGCATGAACGAAATCTCTTGGCGGATGAGTTTGCCGTAGAGTCAACTTATGATGTGATCATAATGGTCAGATTCGTGGCACTTTCTTTGCTGGCGACGCTTGCAGAAAAACTGCGGCCAGGTGGTCTTTTACTCGTCGAGGAGCACTTACAATACGACGGACCAGAGGCGGTTGTGGGACCTCGGAGTGGACGTTTTCGGGTAAAGTCAGGGGAACTTGTATCGGCAGTCGGACAGATGGATGTAATGGAGTCCTTTGAAGGACTCGTGACCGACCCGGATGGCGCGCGAGCTGCTGTTGCCCGCTTGGTGGCCAGGTCTGTCTAGTTTTAGATGCGCCGGAGAGGTTGGCATATCAGAGGTCGTGCCGCACGAGAAGAGATCGAGGAAGTACAGATTGAGGCTAGCTTAGGAGTCAAAATGCAGGACATACCGATTATCAGCCTAGCGCGGCATCGCGGTGGTGAGATGACAGCTGACGAATATAAAACGTTAGCGGTCGCGTGCGAGGACCATGGCTTTTTTATCCTGAAAGATCACGGCAACGATGAACTGATCGAGCATGTGTTTAGGCAAAGTGCTGATTTTTTTGCAGCACCGAAGGCAGAAAAGCTAAAGATCTTTCGAGATGAAGCAAACCCGTTAGGTTACTTCGATCGTGAGCTCACTAAACAGAAGCGGGATCTCAAAGAGGTTTTTGATTTCAAAGCGGGTGGTTATATATCCCGCGACCCAGCTAAACAGACCCGTTGGCCTGAAAGCCGAAAAGACTTTCGCGACGCGCTAACTGATTTTTTTGAGTCGTTTACGGAATTGTCAGACATTACCATGCGTATGGTGTTCACTGCCCTCGGGACGCCTAAATCAGCGATCGACCAGATCATGGCTGATGGCTTTGGTGATCTGCATTCCAGTACCGCGAGATTGAACTTCTATCCTGCGGAAGATCCGGTTCCGGATGAGGAACGACGTGGGCTGAACAACCTCGGGGATATGGCGCTGCACCATCACACTGACCCCGGAGCTATCACGCTATTACTGCAGGATGATCATGGCGGCTTGCAAGCAAACTCGAAAACACATGGGTGGATTGATGTGCCGCCACTGGCCGGGTCGATCGTTGTGAACATTGGCGATGTGTTGCAGGTTTGGACGAATGATCGCTGTACGGCGGGTATGCATAGGGTATTGCCTGTTCGATCCGAGACGGGTCGGTATAGCACGCCGTTTTTCTACTCACCCAAATATGATGCGCAAATTACGCCATGGGTAGATACAGGTGATGAAGCACGTTACAGGAGTTTCTCCTGGCGTGAGTTTATTCGCGGTCGTGTGACAGATAATTTTGCCGATTATGGGGCTGAAGATATTCAAATTGAACGTTACCGAGTGGCTTAAACGCAAAGGACGTTAGGCCCATTTATTCACACATTCTATTTGATCACGACGGCGTCTTGGTCAACACGGAACACCTCTATTTCCGAGCGACCCGAGAAACACTTGCGACCCTCTCGATAGACCTGACGCTTGAAAAATACCTCGCGATCCAAGCCGAAGGGGGAAACGCGTGGGTGGGAATGAATGAACGAGGTCATTCCGAGGAGGCGATAGCGGCTAAAAGGAGCGAACGTAACGATCTTTATCAGGCCTATCTTCGCAGTGAAGATATTGATATTCCAGGTGTCGAAGACGTGCTCGCGACTCTTTCTGCGAGATTTGCGCTCGCTATCGTTACCACGGCAAGGCAAAGCGACTTTGATTTGATCCATGCCGAACGAAAGATCATCGCACCATTTGATCTGATTCTGACCAACAAAGATTACGCCCGCAGCAAACCCCACCCGGACCCGTACCTTGCCGCGTTGGCACACTTTGGCATTACGCCGAAGGATGCCTTGGTGATTGAAGATTCAGAACGGGGGCTACGATCTGCAGTGGCAGCCGGAATTGATTGTGCGGTGGTTTACCATCCCTTTACAGCACCGCAAGACTTTTCCGCTGCGACTTATAGCATTCAGCAACTCTCTGAACTTCTGGATATTTTGGCAGCGTGAGCGCTATCAAACGAGGTGGTTGAGGTGCGACTCAGTAGTAGTCGTCGAAACTTGGTTCCGGCGCAAGTTGTACAAGCAGGATGATCACGGCCGCACAGACCAAGATGACGCCCACAGCTTTGAGTGCAGATACTGGCAATGCGCTTTCGAAGGAAGCTCGTTTGTAACCAAGCAGCATTGGCATCACTAAGGCTTCACGTTTTCGTAGCCGATACCAAAGGATGGCGACAAGGTGTGCTCCGACCATGATTTGCAGCAGCGTGAAATTGAGACCATGAAACCAAGCCAGTGTCCCGGCTAGGTCGTTGCTAACGACACCATTGTAGGGCCCGGTATATAGAATATCGTCGCTGATGAACAAGCCCGAAGTTGCCTGTGCGAGTGCAAAATAGAGTAACAGTACGACCGCATAGCCGCCGTAAGGGCTATGCCCAGCGTGGCGCTCGGAGGTAGTGTCTAACATTTCTGGGATCGATTTAGCGACTGTACTGGGTTTCGCAACAAAGTTAGAGAACCGCGCGTAACGGTTACCAAGAAACCCCCAGCTGATACGGAATAAAACTAACCCAAGCGTGGTGTAACCGAACAGGAAATGGATTTCGGTCCAGTCGAAGCCTGCCTCAGCCGTGATCCATGATCCGGCGAAACAGGCGACTAAAAGCCAATGGAAGAGACGGGTAGGGAGATCCCAAATGAGCGCTCCCTGCGTCTGAGCGTTACTCTTGTTCTCGGTAGTTATCGTGGCATGCCTTGCAAGCTTGGCCCATGCCACCGAAGGCGGCTTTGAACGCATCTTCGCCAGTAGAACCCTCTTCAGAAAGAGTCGCTGCCCGCTCCGCGAGGGTGGCTGCCTTGCTGGTGAAATCGTTCATGTCTTCCCAAATATCGTCGAGCGCTTCGGTGTCTAGATCGTTTTCTCGTGTATCGACGACGAAGGCATCAGGAATCATTTTGGCAAGTGCTGAGATCTGCGCTGCGTTGTGCTTCACAACATCTGCGTCATATGGTGCGCCGCGCATCATGCCGTACATTGGCCCGAAATACAGACGCACCATGGCGAACAAACCGTGTCGAGATTCGTACGCAGCTGCTGCGCGCTCATCGTCGACCGCATAAGTTAGCGGTGCAGCCATCAGTGTCGCCAACAACAGGGAAACCTTTGTCAGATTGCTTGTTTTTAGGCTCATGCTGGTCCTCATTAGTGTGTTAATAAAACTGTGTGTTCTCACCGAATCTCCCCGTGGGTGAACTTCTTTACGCTCGACAACCTATCAAGCTGTGACGCGATAAACAAGGTAGCCAGCGTAGGTGAGCAACAACGCCACGCCTTCGCGGCGAGAGATACGCGCCTTGCTGAAGAAAAAGAGCGGAATCACAACTAAGACGAAGCCAAACCCAACAGCCAAGTCGAGGGTACCACCCTGCGGAATCGGCAGTGGTCGGATGAGCCCCGCAGCGGGTAAAACCACGAGAGAGTTAAAAATGTTTGAGCCAACAATGTTGCCAAGGGCTAAATCGGTTTCTTTGTTGTATGCAGCGATTGCCGAGGTAACCAACTCAGGCAAGCTTGTGCCAACGGCGACCACAAAAATGCCAATGACCACTTGTGGCACGCTGTGAAGTTTGGCGATGACCGCACCTTGTTCGATGGTCAGTTGACCGCCATAAGTTAGTAGCGCGAGACCCATTAGAACGAGGGCAACATGCCAGACTGAACGTCCCCGAGATGCTCCTCCACGTGCCCCAGTCGCGGGAAATGTTTCCGCCTCACGAAGAATAGGATCGCCCTTTTCACGAATAATATCTCGCACCATGAAGTAGACGAATACGGTGAAGAGCAAGAACAGGATGATAGCGTCACCTCGGTCGATGAGTGGTGACGTGCCCGACAACGGACCGTCCGCGGCCATAACCATGAGGATGGCGGTGACTAAGAGCAGAAACGGGACCTCGCGACGCACGACCTGACCTTCAAGGTAGATCGGGGAAAGTAAGGCTGCAGCGCCAAGAACAAGCCCAAAGTTTGCGAGGTTAGAGCCGACTGCGTTGCCGAAAGCGAGATCAGTCTCGCCTTGTAAAGCACCTGTAATGTTCACGACAAGTTCTGGTGTTGACGTGCCAAAAGCGACGACGGTGAGACCGATAAGCATCGGCGAGACTTTAAAACCACGAGCGATTCCAGAGGCACCTCGCACAAGGACTGTGCCACCTACAAGAAGGACAACGATGCCAGCAATCAGAAGCAGATATGGCATTTGGGCGGATCAAACCAACTAAGCGGAGGCGCAGTATGGCGGATGGAGGATGTGAATTGAACTCGAAATCCGAGCGTGAAAAGGCTACAAAGAACGAATCCAATTCGGCGAGATTTTTGTCATGTCCTTAGCCCAACAAATCGGTGGCATTGTATTAGCGTTAGTCATTTCCTTAGTCATTGCATACATCGGGAGTGATCTTGGCGCAACTGTCGCCGGACTCCCTCTCTTTGCCCTGTGCATGTTGATCGCATTTGGGGTGAATTGGTTGTTGTTCATCCATTCCTGGCTCAACCGATCGGAAAAATTATTCGATCTGATCGGCAGCTTCACGTTTGTCCTTGTCACCCTTACAGCGCTCGTAGCCCAAGGTCACTACGACGTGCGTGTGTTGTTGATCAGTGTGGCTATCGTCGTGTGGGCGTTACGGCTGGGTCCGTTCCTACACGGTCGAATTGTTAAATCAGGCGAGGATCGACGTTTTCGTTACATCAAGCAGTCGTTTACGTGGTTGTTGATGACATGGACGATGCAAGCCAATTGGGTTTTCGTAACCGCAGCGTGTGGCTTGGCAGCGATAACTAGCTCCGTGGTTGCACCACTCGATTGGACGTTGTTGGTGGGTTTTAGTCTTTGGCTGCTAGGGTTCGGCGTTGAGGTGATAGCAGACCGACAAAAGTCAGCGTTCAAAGCGGACCCAGGTAATGACGGTCGGTTTATTCAATCTGGGCTGTGGGCTTGGTCGCGCCACCCAAATTATTTTGGCGAGATTCTACTTTGGGCCGGTGTTGCCTTGATGGCGTACCCGGCGTTGATCGGCAATCAAATTTTTACATTGATCGCACCGCTCTTTGTGATTGCGCAACTGACGCTTGTTAGTGGTGTCCCGATGCTCGAACGAAGAGCGGACAAGGTTTGGGGGGAAGAGGAAGCCTACAGAAAGTACAAGCGGCAGACTCCAGCGCTTATGCTGTGGCCGCCTCGTTAATCTGACTTTCCCAGCGTCCGGCGATGCGTTGCATCCAACGGCCGGTCGCTGAAATTTGCCGTGGATCGACAGCAAAAAGCACCTCGCGACCAAAGCGGGCCCTGTTCAGCAAGCCTGCATCTGCCATGATCACAAGGTGTTTGGCGATTGCTTGCCGTGAGATTTGGGCGTTGGCAGCCAGTGCTGACGCGGATTTGGGGCCTTCGTTGCCGAGCGTTTCTAGGATGTGTCGACGGGTGGGATCGGCAAGCGCATGAAAGATCTGATCGACAGCGACGGGGTTGCTCATCTGGTGTTCCGCTAACGTGCAATGCAGAGGTTGCAGAATACCATAGCGAACTTACGCTTCAAATAGCAGTTCGAGGTGACCTTCCTGGAGTAGCGTACCGCGCGTAATTTGCATGCAAACGAAATTGTCTGCGATGACTTGTTGAGAATGCGCAAACGGGAGAGGGGCTGGGTCGGGGGTAATGGCAACTGACTCTTCGTCACCAATGGCATAAACCCCACCCCTAATGGGCTTGTCAGAGTGCAAGCTACCGAAGCCGTAGCCACGACTTTCACGATGAACGTAGGGTTGGAGCGCACTGGATAAGGCCTCGATCACGCTGGGCTCAAAATAGTGCAGATAGTCCCACATGAGCAGGTAGTCAATTTGATCGCCCGATTGCAGCGCGAGGTGACTTTGCCAAATTTGTACGGTTTGGCTGAAGTCGAAGGGCTCATCGTCCGTAGCTGGCCGTAGTTGGCCGGTTAGATCGAGTGCGTCTGCGAAAGTAATTTTTGCTGGGGTTTCTAGTTGTCCAAAGAAAGACAACGTTGCAGCTGACCCTGCGCCGAGATCAAGCACGCTGATGTGCGCTCTATCGTTGAGACCGGCGAATAACTGAGGCAGCAGACGGCTTTTAACCAGTTGAGGTGCATCTGCTGTGCTAGCTTTTTCGTCCGGCGAAGGTTGGCGACGCCGGAAAGCCACTTTAGGACGCTTCTTGTTTCACTCCTGCAGAAGGCGCTGCCGCTTTCGGCTCTACCTTTGCAGCAGGCTTGGCAGTCTCACCCGGGTCCATGTCGATGCTGCCCTTGAACTTAGCGCCATCTTCAAGTGTCACTCGTGGGGCAGTAATGTTGCCGCGCACACGTCCTGTTTTGGAGATGACTACTTTCTCTGAGCCTTTTATGTCGCCGGTAACCTGGCCGTCGACTTTGACGTTCTTGGCGTCTAAGTCTGCGGTCACCTGGCCGGATTCACCGACTGTAAGATCGTGGTCTGGCAGCTCAACCGAGCCTTCAATTGTTCCCTCGATCACTAGGTTCTCGGCGCCCGTGACTGTGCCTTTTATCTGAATTGATTGTCCAATCATGGCTGTACTCCTAGGTAATGAGTGATTAGAGGAGAAGGTTGAAGAAGCCGATTGCTCGGTTGCGCCGTCTGAATCTTCTTTTATTCGATCGCCGTCTTTTTTGTTCGATTCTTTACTCGAATCTCTACCGAACATGACCGCCTCCTGACAGGAATGGGAACTTAAATTTTAGCCGGTCTAGCACTCTATAACAGGAAGTTGTTCAACAAAACGACGTTTTGTTGTCGAAACGGCACAGTAGGTGGGGCGTCGGTGACGCGGGTCACAGCAGAATGGGCTCAGTCAGCCCGCTGCTTTGCCGTCACCTCTATTTCGACTTTCATCGCTGGATCAAGCAGATCGGCAACGATCAAGGTCGCAGCCGGTGGGTGCGAAGCAAAGACTCTGGCGAACACTGGCTTGCAGGGAGGAAAGTCCGTTCGGTTGGGGAAAATGTAACGCACACGGATCACTCGGCTCAAATCACTTCCCGCTTTGGTTAACGCATCCTCAATATTGGTTAGCGCTTGTTCGGCTTGGGCGACGACGTCTTCAGGTAGAGTCATCGTGTCGTAGTTGTAACCGGTGGTGCCTGAAACGTGCACATAGTCGCCGTCGGCGACGGCTCGACAGTAGCCGATCTCCTGCTCGAATGTGGACCCACTCGATATTCGCTTCACCGAAATATTGCCGGGTCGTTTTTAATCGCGAGAGTTGCCATCGAGGTGGGCATGTATCTATTCAAAAGGGAGGCCTCGTTGCTCCAGCGATCTTCATAGAAGCCCGCAACCACAAATCCAGCAGCGATCTGGCCGCCAATCTGATCCTCCAAGGAGTGCCCAAACTCTAAAGCCTCGCCCTCGTTGATGTTCCTTGATATCTCCTCATCGCTTAAATGGTCAAGGTCGCTATACGGCAGTTCGAAGACCACTTCGATCGGGCTATCAGGGCTCATTTTTTCATGGTCAAAAAGAAAGAGGTCAGGTTTCATGAAGCCCGCTAAAAGACGACCGCCGGGTTTCAGGACGCGGGCGCACTCTTGCCATACAACAGTTACGTTCTCCGCAAAGACATTTGAAACAGGATGAAAAATTAGATCGAAGCTCTCAACAGGGAAGCGAGTGAGGTCGGCCATATCGCCTTGTTCAAATTGGATGTCGAGCCCGTCACGATCGGCAACATCGCGGTCCTTTTGTAGCTGCGCGGGTGAGTTGTCAAAGCTGGTGACACTTGCACCTGCAGCCGCAAGAGTAGGGACCTGCTGACCGCCACCGGATGCTAGCGCTAGTACCTCCTTGCCTGCGATCTCACCAAACCAGTGCGCCGGAACCGCCTTGGTTGGGGTCAGAATTACCGACCACTGCCCAGCTCGGGCTGCGGCGACCTCGCTTGATGAGATGGGTTGCACCCACCGAGAATCGCCCTGGATCGACTGTGTATCCCAAGCCTTGCGATTGAGAGAGACAACATCAGTCATAGGGGCTAGTCGCTTTCGTAAGCGGTTGGAAGCACACGTGTGGAAAACAAAATAACGGGGTTTAACAATGCGGCAAACACGGTTGCTAAGGCTTTTGGGTTGTTCCGCTCGGACCGAGCACGCGGAGGTTTGAAGCAAAAATGAGCAGCGCTATGATGGCCAATGAACCTGCGATGATGAAAGCGATACCGGGTAAATATACTGGCGCTTCCGGACCGGTAAAGAAGGTAAACGACTGGGTCATCAAAAGTGGGCCGATAATGGCAGCGATGCTGCCCATGCTTGCGTTGATGCCCTGCAACTCGCCTTGTTCGTTCTGCGGCACTTGATTTGACATGATGCCTGCTACAGCTGGGCCAACCAGACCGGCGAAACCTGAGATTACACACCACATATACAGCGCCATAGAACTACCTGAAAAAGCGATACCTAAGTACGCCAGAGCCTGGGCGGTGAAGCCGATAAATGCGGTCACTGGTGCCCCCCATTTAGGTATCACGACTCGAATTAGATAGCCTTGCACAAAGATCGCAAGAACTCCGACTAACCCCATGGAAAGCCCGACTTCGAGCGGCGTCCAGGAGAATTTTTCGATGGTGTAAAAGTTCCAATTTGAGGGATATACATGATGCGCGATGTTGTAGATGAACATCACCAGGACTAGTCCGACGAGGATTGGGTATTTGCGCACTTGCATCAGCATCCCAACTGGATTGGCGCGACGCCAGTCAAACGGCCTACGTCGATCTTCAGGCAGGGTTTCGCGCAAAACGAAGAAACCGTACATGGTGTTCAGTGCTGCTAGTCCCGCGGCGAGGAAGAACGGCAGCCTTAGATCGAAGCCGCCAACCAGCCCACCTAGACTTGGTCCGACGATAAAACCAAGGCCGAAGGCAACACCCATTAGTCCAAAATTCTGAGCGCGTTCCTCTGGCGGGCTCACATCGGCGATTAACGCGCTTGCCGTCGCGTGAGTGGCACTCGTGATCCCCGTCAATATGCGACCAATAAAGAGCACCCACAGCGTGCCTGCCAAGCCCGCGATCAAATAGTTAACCGCGTACATTGCGAGCGACACGAGCAGCACACGTTTGCGGCCATAGCGGTCGCTCAAATTACCCAGGATCGGTGCGAAGACAAACTGTAGAAGTGCGTAGGAGACGACTAGATAGCCAGCAATTCCTGACGCTTGTGACAAGTTAATGTCAGCCAATGACATTAGAAACTGAGGCAAGACTGGCATGATGATGCCGAAACCGACGGTGTCGATAAACACGGTGATTGTGACGAAGGTCAGGGCGTGGCGTTTACTATCCATATATCTCTTCGCTCGTCTCGTGCGTCATTTGGCCGCAATGCCGGATCTTGAATTGGACCGCTACCAGAGCGGAGGGCCAAGCACCATGCGGCAATTCGGCCGTTTTGTAAACGTCAGCGGCAGTTACGTCGTTCCAGGGTGATCGTGCAAAGACCGATCCAAACCGTTACCCATAAGACTGATGAAGTTATCGCGGTAGAACTTGCGTTTTTCTTCGTCCGTTATGTCAGCCATGTTGTCTTCAAAACGTTTTAGAGGGTTGCGGCCACCTTCGACATGGGGGAAATCCGATGAGAACAATAACATGTCCGGACTCGTGTTCTGCATGATCCAGCCGGTCGGTTCGTGCGAATAGGGTGTGACTCTAAATTGCTGCTTAACGATATCGCTGGGAAGATCGTTCAATTTTTGCAACCGTTCCTCACCTTTGCGGAATGCTTCAAAACCGGAGTCGAGGAATTGCATCCAGCTCGGTAGCCAACCTGCGCCCAATTCGATGGCGCCAAACATAAGGTTAGGGAAGCGGCTCAGCACGCCATCGAACACGAACGCCGCCATGGTTTGCCACACAGCCAATGGGATCGACATGAACGATAGGCCAGTAAAATTCTCATCGCCCCCATGGAAGTCTTTGACCTTGGCGAGACCGTTCTCTGTATAGGCCGCTGGCATTTTGGTTTCGCCACCGACGTGGAAGAGAATCGGAATCCCTGCCTCCTGGGCTAGTGCCCAAATCGGATCAAAGCCGGTGCGGGTTGGGCTATGTGTGTCAGGGCACTTCGATGGAATGATGAGACCTTTGCATCCTAGCTCTATCGCCTCTTTGGCAATCGCGGGTGCAGCGTTGATATCGGACAAGGGGATGTAACCCGTGGCGAGCAAGCGTTTATCGACCGAACAGAAGTCAGCATTCATGCGGTTGTGCGCGCGGGCGGCGTGACCTGCGAGTACGGGCTGGGAGTCATCCAAACCGTAGTTACCCAGTGCGGCTGTCGTGAATACCAATTGGCTGGTGAAGCCCAATAGATCTAAGCACTGAGGGCGGTCTTCGTTGCGAAAGGATCCCAAGGCGAGGTGATTCTTGCGCAGTAACAATTGCGCTTCATCGTCCGCACGGAAGTCAGGGTCATCGTGTTTGGTAACAGCTGCATCTAGATCTTTGGTGACAGTGATCGCCTTGTTGGCGTACTTTGCAAAGTCATCGAGGTAGGACTGCTCAAAGTAGTCGACGATTTTGGTGGGCAGTTCCATCACGTGAGAGTCAGCATCATGGACCGTTTTAGTGGTTAGGCTAGCTGTCTCAACGTAAGACAATGCAGATTCTGACAATGTTGGCTCCCTATCGCTTGATGACTCTTTTTACCACTCTAATTTTCTTTTTTGTAGGGACAGCGTAAAGTGAAAAATCCGTACAGTTGCTACTCATGAGGAGGCAGGCTATGCCAGCGGAACAAGATGACATTCAAGCCATCGAGATGGAAATCTTCGAATTAACCCAACGTTTGACCGAACTTCGTAAACAAGCCCCTGTGACTAGCGTGCCGAACTACTCGTTTACGACTGCAGAAGGCGAAGTTTCACTCGATGACTTGTTCGGGGACAAAGACAAGTTGTTGCTTATCCACAATATGGGACAAGGATGCCGTTACTGCACGCTTTGGGCAGATGAGATAAATGGTGCACTAGCGCACCTTGAAGCCGCAATGTCTGTGGTTTTGGTATCGAAAGATGAACCTGCATTGCAACGCAAGTTTGCTAACAGTCGTGGTTGGCGGTTCAAACTCGCATCCCACAATGGCGGTGCCTATATTCAGGAGCAGACCGTCATGGCTGGAGGGGGAAACGTTCCAGGTTGTGTAGTCTATGCAAGAGATGGGCACGACATTGTTCGAAAAAACAGCGCCATTTTTGGACCGGGTGATCTCTACTGTTCTACCTGGAATTTCTTGGCGCTAGCGGGCTTAAGTTCTGCTGAATTCACGCCACAATATGATTACTGGCTGCCGCCAGCAGAGATGGATGATGGTGGGGAAAATCTGCTGACCGGTACAAGTTCTTAGTCCCAAGGTCGCAATTGAGGAGAGTGCTGGATGTTAGCCCAAACAGAGACGATCAGGATTATTGAAGGATTGTTAACACACCTGGATAACGACACCAACGTCGATGCCGGTGTTCAGCTCAAGAATCCCGTTTCCGCCTATACATCGCGAGATATCGCTGCCCATGAGTGGCAACAGTTTTTCCAGGACTATCCGCACTTACTTGGTTTGTCTCCAGATCTTCCTGGGCCAGGTAGCTTCATGACAAGCACTGAGCTTGGCAAGCCGATACTTGCGACGCGCGACCAAGATGGTCAATTCCATGCTTTTTTGAATGTTTGTCGACATCGAGGCACCGTGGTTGAAAACCAAGAGCGCGGTCAGAAGCAAACATTCCATTGCCCGTTTCATGCATGGGGTTACAACACACAGGGTGAGCTGATCGCGGTCCCGAAAGAAGACCATTTCGGCGCGGTGGACAGATCTTGTAACGGTCTCGTCGAACTTCCGGCAGAGGAGCGATGGGGGATCCTGTGGGTACATCCAAACCCCAATGGGGTCCTCAATCTCGATGCACAACTTGGCGACCTCGGTGCTGAACTCGGCTGTTGGGATCTTGAGGAACAGACTTACCAATCAACCACGACCTTCCCTCACGAGATGAATTGGAAACTGGCGATCGACACCTTTGGCGAGACGTACCATTTCAACGCTTTGCACAGAAATACTTTGGCGCAAGACTTCTATGGCAATGCACAGATGTACGATCGCTACGAACGCAACCACCGCATGATGCTGTGTTTGAAAAATATCGATACGCTGCGTGAGGTCGACAAAGTCGATTGGAATGTATTGTTAGGCGCCCTCCCGGTGTACTACATATTCCCCAATGTGCAGCTCATCATCGGCCGAGCGGGCCCGACGTTAGTCCGTGTTTATCCTGATAAAGACAATCCGAATAGTAGTTTTTCTAAGGTTAGTTTTTATCTAGATGAGACCCAGATGGAACTCTTGCAGAGCAGTCTCGATGGTGACTTAACGGACGCCCAAGTCAGGATGCAAGGATTTGCGAACGTGATCCGTGATGAAGACTATGTCGCTGCCGCGTCATCGCATGTCGGCGCGATGTCCGGTGCGCAGGAGCACATCATCTTCGGGCGTAATGAACCTGCGCTCCATCACTACCACAACACTTATCGCGAAGCGCTCGGCATGGAGCCATTGGAAGTTGCTGACTAAGTAGAACTAGCCGTTTAGGAGTGCGACGCAGCGGGTCCAACCAGCAGAAGCCCCTGCGATTTTCACCGGGAAACATGCAACCGTAAATCCGTCACCAGGCAATGCATCGAGGTTGTTCAGCTTCTCCATTTGCCAATATGGGATTTCCCGCCCTGCTTTGTGACCTTCCCAGATCATTGCTGGGTCTCGATTCTCTGCCCACTTCTTGGCGGTATGGTTAAAAGGGGCATCCCAAGACCATCCATCGGTACCAACCACGCGAACCCCTCGTTCAGTTAGGTACATGGTCGCCTCACGACCCATGCCGCAACCCGCGTCGACGTAGCCGGGCTCACCAAACACATTGCCCGCTCGTGTGTTGACGAGGGGCTTGAGTTCGTGACCAATGCGGTTGAGTTCATCTTCGATATCCCGCGCGCTGACAAGATAGCCATCTTCATAGTTGCGGAAATCAAGCTTTACGCCGGGTTGGAAACAATACTCTAAAGGGGTTTGATCGATCGTAGGCGCCGGGTCAGCACCGTTGTTCGTGGTGGAATGGAAGTGCCAGGGCGCGTCCATATGTGTGCCGTTGTGCGTAGAAAGCGTGATGGTCTCTACCGCCCAGCCCTCGCCGTCCGGTAGTTCGTCTGGTTTCAGACCAGGAAAAAAGTGCGCCAGTCCTCCAGCGGTTTCCTGATGGTTTCGGTAGGTAACCTTTGGTGCACCGCCAGGATGGTCTGTGTGCTCATTATTGTCGATAGCGACAGATAGATCGATGATTTGCATGGATCGGCTCCGGCAGAAAAAACGAAACGTTGATGCTAACACTCATTTAAACTGGGTTTCTAAATGTTGGTCCGGAACGGTTATTAGGAGGGGTATGTACACACTTTATGGTGGTGAGTTGAGCTTGTTTACCCGCAAGTTAGAGGCCGCGCTTATTTTCTACAAAGCCTCTTATGAGTTCGTACCTAAAGCGAAGGCGGACGCCGCTCTGCTGGAGGCGCGATCTGGTACCCATCAGGTCCCGGTTCTGACTACACCTGAGAATTGGGTGATTGCAGATACGACGCCGATCATGAGTTTGCTGGATGGGCGATTTCCAGGCCGTGAGATGTTTCCCGCGGGCGAGCATGGTGTTTTGGTACACATTCTTGAGGAACACCTGGATGAGTGGATCGCGAGAACCATGGTGCACTACCGTTGGCACTATGCTGAGAGTGCCAAGTTCGCCTCTATGCGTATGTCGATGGGTAATGAGGAAGCAGCTGCTCGTGTGGCGGCTTGGGGGCCGCGCGCGTGCCGGGCCACGGGTACCGATTCCGAGCAACAACGTCAGGCTGCGGAAGACGAATATGTACGCATGCTGACAGCCGCTGAAGCCCAGCTGCAAGAAACAGAGTTTCTCTTGGGCGATCGACCAACCGCGCTTGACTGTATTGTCCTCGGTGGGCTGCGAGCGCACACCAACATGGATCCTGACCCCAAGCGCGTCGTTGCCAATTTTCCGGTAGTCGTAGATTGGGCGGAGCGCCGTGCGGATACTTGGACGGGGAGCGGAGAGCTTGCGCCACTGCCTGCAAGCACAGCGTTCGCGCGACATCTATTGGGCGAAATGGCGACAACTTACGTGCCCTATGTGCTTGGCAACCAAGCTGCACAGAATGCTGGTGCCAAGGCATTTCATGCCGATATATACGGTGAAGAGGTCAGTTATCTCAGCAGACCGTATCCTGAACACTCGAGACAAATGGTGGCGAATCGAATCACCGCGTTAGATACTCCAGAAGTGATTGCGGAGCTACTAGGGCAGTACAAACTTGCGAACGCCTTTAGCGATTGAGTTTCTTGGTGTTGGGGATAAATGATGACCAGAGAAGTTAAGACAGATTTAGTAAAGCCAGGGGCTTTTGCCCATTACGTCATTCGGTGTTCGGACAAAGAAAAGTCGGCACAGTGGTACGCGTCGGTGCTTGGCATGGAACCCGTGCATGAGAACCCGATGCTGACGTTCATGACCTATGATGACGAACATCACCGTCTCGCGTTGGTGCAAAATCAGGGCGATGAAAAACTCTCAAAAACGGCACCCGGTATGGACCATGTCGGGTATACATTAAATTCTCTTGGGGATTTGATGAGTACCTACAAGCGGCTGAAGGACGAGGGCATCGTGCCTGTTTGGCCGATCAATCATGGTGTAACGACTTCGCTGTATTATGAGGATCCGGATGGTATGCGGGTCGAGTTCCAAGTCGAAAATTTTCCGACTAAGGCAGAGCTGCAAGGGTTTATGCATTCTGAAGCTTTTAGCCAAAACCCCATCGGCGTAAATTTTGACCCAGATAAAATGCTCGAGCGGTATGAAAACGGCGATCCGATAGAAGAATTACTGCAGCAAGGCTCCGCCTAGATTCGCGACGATGACCTATGCCAAGGGTCATTCAAATAGGCATGCACCCTCTTTGACTGCATAAGGTTTGTAGTTTGTCGCGTTTGGGTTAGTACAGCCTTCTAGCGGCAAAATGCGAACGATCTCAAAGTCGATTGGATGTGATTCGCTTTGCAGTGCCAAATAGCCTGAGCTGAGATATACGGTTGATTCGCTCTGTGCAGTACTCTCATCGAGTTGAGGTCTTGCGTACGTGAGTACCTCTGCACCGTTGACTAGGTGGCGAACCGTACCTGAGCCGAGCACTATGATCGTTACGTCCACCCACTGATCACCATGCAACGTTTCGGAACTAGAGTACGTGCAGTGCGGGGTGAAGAGTTTCCCTTCTATTTCTACATGTGTTCCTGGGGTACACAGATTGGCGGTAGGTCTAGGCTTGCCGTCGCTCAACCCACCCAGAAATTGAGCTTCTATCGAGTTCGGGAATTCCTGCCCGAGCGTCATGGTCTTGGGATCTTGCGAATGAAGCATCACGCCACTATTGCGCACCGCCCAACCCTTTGGACCATCGTCGACCTGTTCGCCGATAAACCGATAACGGATGTGTAGAGCATAGTGTGAATAGGCGTTTGCGAAAAACAAGTGGCCGAACTGATTGTCGAAACGTTCGTATTGATCGTACCGTACCTTGAGTATTCCATCTTCTACGCGGAAGGTATTGGCGAAATTGTCGCCCAATTCGTGTCCGCGAATCTTGGCGGTCCAGCCTGCTAAGTTCTTGCCGTTAAAGAGGTCTATCCAATCACCAGACTCTAGATCCGGTTCCGCCTGGGCCGATGGGATGATCGCGCTAAACGTGAGCGTGAATAGAAAGAATATGCAGCGGAAGCGTGGCATCTGCCGTCCGACGGAAAGTGGAACTAGAGACTACACGGCGAAGTCCTTCGTTGTGAAGCATGTCGTTGTGAAGTTCTTCGTTGTAAATCCTTTGGAGGCAGTTGTCCTTTCAGTGCGACGGTGTAACGCTATCAAATAGATCTCTTAATTGGACTGAACAAGAGTGGTTGTCATTAATACAGTTTGTGTCTTCGCAGGATCCAGTCTTGGTGCTCGAAAAGAATTCGCGGCTGCCGCGCGTATGTTGGGCGAGGCCATCGCGACGCGTGGGGCCCGCTTGGTCTTTGGTGGTGCATCTGTTGGTTTGATGGGAGAAGTAGCGGATGCGGCGCTTGCGAGTGGCGGTGATGTGATTGGTGTTTTACCAGAGTATTTGCAGCGGGTCGAACTCGTGCATACGAATCTCACGGAACTGATCATTGTAGACAGCATGCATACGCGCAAATCGACGATGGCCGATTACGCAGATGCTTTTATCGCGTTGCCCGGAGGGTTGGGCAGCTTGGAGGAACTCTTTGAGGTTTGGACGTGGACCCAACTTGGTCTGCATCGAAAACCCCTCGGCCTTCTGAACGTGCAAGGTTATTACGATGACTTGCTCGGCTTTCTAGATCACACCGTTAGTGAAGGTTTTGTGAAGTCGGTGCACAGAGATATCCTGCAAGCAGATGAATCTCCAGAGACGTTACTGACATTGCTCGAGTCGACGGCACTTCCCGATGAGGGTAAATGGATCAACTGAAAATCTTCCTTTGCAAGATCCACCCGACGAGAAAAAGTATCCCTATTGGTGTCGCGAGATTATTTACCGCGTTTGGCAGATTGTCGGTGATCGGTGCTGATGCGAGAATGAACAGCCCAAGTCCCACTATAGTCATCAGGGCGACGTAGCCGACGATCATGGTTAACAGCCTTCGTTGGTTTGTTCGCTGGTGGAGGCGCATAACCTCAGTTGCAACTTGTTGGATGAATTCTTCGTTGTCTGTCGTGGATTGTGGTATTTCGTCGAGATCCTGTCGAAATAGTGCCATCAGGTTTGGGTCGCGATCATTCATGGGCTGACTCCAAGTCTAAGTCGTAGCTCGAGAGATAGGATCGTAATTTTTCGGATCCTCTTCGTATGTGAGATTTAACTGTGCCCAATGGCAAGTCGGTTGCCGTCGATATTTCTTCGTTAGTCATGCCTTCGAGATAGGCGAGTACGATGCATAGTCGCGGCGACTCATCGAGCGTTGCGAGGGCTCTCGACAGATCATCTACGAGTGTCGGGTCGCGAAAATCCGTTGGCGTTTCTACTGGTTCGGATGCATCGGGTAGTTGTTTTTTCCGGACGTGACTGGTGAAAGTGTTGACTGCCATCTTTTTTAACCACCCCGGAAAACGTTGTACATCGCGCAGGCTGTGGATGTTTTGCCACAACTTGATGAACAGTTGCTGGGCAAGATCTTCCGCGAACGAAGCATCACCCGACAGGCGGTACATGAGTTGCCGGACGCTGGTTTGTCTGCGCCGTACAATTTCAGTAAACGCGTCGACGTCTCCGTGTTGCGCGAGGGAAACGAGCACCGCTTCTGCGTGATCCATGCTCACAAGTGAGGTCTAGTCTTGCTTCACGCTACGAGCGGCGTACAGCATGCCAGCCGATATACACACCAGGAGCGCCGCGACGCCGGTTAACAATGTTAAGAGCTCTGTTGCGAGGGCGCTCATGAACCACCCCAACAGAACCAGCCCCGGAGCTATGGCAAGACAGATGTAACCACCAATCCTGAGGTCCCGAGCGACGTCTTTGTTGCCCCCGGTTAGCTGTTCGAACAATGCTGGATCGACCGCTTGGCCACTCTCGAACATCCGTCTGAGTGTTTCGTGTTGTGTCTCACGTTTGCGTATGGAATCCCAAATGCCGCCTAGAACAGCCATACCGATAAAGATCCATAGACCAAATGCTGCGAGACCTGCGCCAAGACCAATACCTTCCATTACGTACTCCGATTTAACTGTGTTCTGTACCTTAAGACGCGAGATTTTGCATTTTGGATGCAGGTAGGTTATTCAATTCTTTTTGCAGGGGATCGTGATGTTGCATCGGGTGAAAGGCATTGGGGCCATCGCGATAATGGTGATGTCCACGTTGGTGTTTGCCCAATCGAAGCCCAATCTCATCTTTATCTTGGTCGACGATCTGCGCTATGACGCGCTTGGCTTTGTAAATCCAGATGTGCAAACCCCAAATCTTGATGCGCTTGCCGCGGGTGGGTTGTATTTGCCCAATGCAGTGGTCACGACCTCTTTGTGCTCACCCAGTCGCGCCACAATACTGACGGGCCAGTCCGCGCGCAATCACCGCATAGTGGACAACAACGACGGTTCAGAGGCAGGTCTCACGTTCTTTCCATCCTATCTTCAGGACGCGGGGTACGAGACGAGCTTTATCGGCAAATGGCATATGGGCAGAGCGAGTGACGCCCCCCGACCAGGCTTCGATCACTGGGTTAGTTTTAAAGGGCAGGGCGTGTACAACCCTGTTCCTGGTTATCAGCTGAACGTTAACGGACAACCTCAAGATCAGCGTGGTTACATCACTGATGAGCTGACTGAGTATGCCCTCGAATGGTTGGATGGCCGTGAGTCAGAGAAACCGTTCTTCTTATACCTGTCCCACAAGGCAGTGCACGCAGACTTCAAGCCCGCAGAGAGACATAAGGATCAATACGCTGACGTCGACATAACGTTACCCGATCCAGATGGCGATGTAGGTGCTCCCGGGGCGGGTAAACCGATGTGGGTACACAATCAACGTAACAGCTGGCATGGCGTCGACTTCCCTTATCACTCAGAACTCTCAATCGAAGACTACGTCCGCGAATACTACGCGGCTCTTTCCGCTGTCGATGATTCCACTGGCCGAGTAGTCGAATGGTTGCGACAAAACGATCAGTTAGAAAATACAGTGCTTGTCTTCTTTAGCGACAATGGCTTTTTGTTTGGTGATCACGGCCTCATTGATAAGCGTAATGCCTACGAACCTTCAGTGCGGGTTCCGATGGTGGTATATGGCCCTGGCCGTGTTGTGCCTGGTGTGACAAATACTCGGATTACCAATCTAGACATCGCACCGACTATGCTTGGGTTCGCCGGTGTTGCTCCTGCGAGCCAAATGGAAGGGCAGTCGCTCGTCCCGCTTTTGACGGGCGCGATCGCGGAGCGGGATTGGCAAGCGCAGCCGTTTGTTTATGAATACTATTGGGAGTGGACGTTCCCGCAGACACCGACCACGTTCGCGATCACCTATGACGAAATCAAGTACATCCAGTACCACGGCCTGTGGGATCTTGAGGAGCTTTACGATCTGACAAAGGATCCGGGGGAACGGGTTAATCTAGTGCACGAGCCAAAGTATATCTCGGCGTTAGTAGAACGGCGGAGCAGGTTGTTTGAAAGCCTCGCTAACAAAGATGGGGAACGCTCAGTGCCCTTCCGCGAAAAACGCGCCCAGGGCATTAGATTTAGGCGCCGAGATGGTGCCGAGACTGCGGATTTTCCAGAGAGCTTTGTACGCTCTCTTGATGCACCAGACCTCAGGAGCGGTTTTATGCCACCAACACCAACACCAACACCAACACCAACACCAACAGCAAGTGAGCAGGAATGATGGAGACGTTAAACCGATCTGTACCCAGCGGTACGATTCAAGGCGCTATGACGCTAAATTCGGCAATTTGGTCGAGGCTTTCGATCGGAATTTTACCGCGGCTGGCGAAATCGGTGCATCGCTTTGCGTCACGGTTGAAGGTGAGACGGTAGTGGATGTATGGGGTGGCAGTGCGAATGAAAAAGAGGCTAGGCCTTGGCTCGAAGACACGTTGGTCACAGTGTTTTCAAGCACCAAGGGTGCAACCGCGCTAGCGGCGCATAGCTTGATTAGTAAGGGTGAGCTACAGCTGGAAGAATCTGTTAGTCACTATTGGCCCGAATTTGCGGCGAACGGTAAAGAAGCAGCGACGGTCCGGATGATGCTCGACCACTCGGTTGGGATACCTTGTTTGCGCGACCCAGTTAAAGACGGAGGCGCACACGATTGGGAGTACATGGTTGAGCGATTGGGGCAAGAAGAACCATTTTGGAAGCCAGGGACTCGGAACGGTTATCACATGATCAATTTTGGTTGGACCGTTGGAGAGCTTGTCAGGCGGGTTTCAGGCCAGTCTCTGGGGAGCTACTTTCGGGAAGCAATTGCTGATCCGACAGATGCTGAATTCTGGATCGGTTTGCCGGAGGAGCACGAGACGAAAGTAGCGCGCGTCGTACCTTATAAACCTAACAAGAGTGATCCAATTGGAGAATTTACCCAGGCCCTCATCAGTGATCGTCAGTCGATCCAAAATCTAGCCTTGTTCAACCAAGGCGGGTTTAACCCCAACGACAGAGCGAGTCATGCTGCAGAAATTGGTGGCGCCGGTGGGGTTGGTAACGGCCGCGGCTTAGCTCGCATTTACGCGCCTTTTGCTTGTGGTGGGACGTTGGACGGCACCGAATTTGCGACTGCTTCAGCCGTGTCACGTATGTCCGAAACAGCTGTTGCGACCAACGAAGATGCGACGTTGCTCATTCCAACTCGTTTTGGTCTCGGCTTTATGAAATCGATGGATAACCGTGTCCGTAAAGCAGTGGACAAAAGCAGCGCCATTCTCGGCTCGGCCGCGTTTGGCCATGTTGGTGCGGGGGGCAGTATTGGCTTCGCCGATCCTGAAGCACGCATGAGCTTTGGCTACACAATGAACCGTATGGGTTCGGGCATCTTGCTGAATGAGCGAGGCCAAGGGCTGGTAGACGCAGCGTATCTAGATCTTGGCTATGTCAGTAACGACTCAGGTGTCTGGCGCCGTTAGACGGACCTCTGGTGGGCAGTCCTAGGTTAGAGACCTAGGACCAGTTTGCTCATGATGTTGCGTTGTATCTCGTTGGAGCCTGCGTAGATACTCACCTTTCGAGTATTGAAATACTCTTGAGCGACGCCGTTTGCCGCTTGCGGACCGACGGCTTGGTAGTTGTCGCCGATCGCAGGGGTGCTCTGGTCGAGTGGACTGACATAGTTGCCCGAGATCTCGATGGCGAGTTCCGTGACACCCTGTTGCAGCTCTGTACCGCGTGTCTTTAGCATCGAACTTTCTGGCCCGACATTCTGACCTGCAGACAGAGCGCTGAGAATTCTGAGCTCGGTATATTCCATCGCAAGAATCTGGACTTTGATGTCATTGAAACGTTTTTGAAAGTCCGCATTCTCCCAGTAGGAGGCATCACCGCTACCCGCTTCTGCTTTGGCGAAGCTTTCAAGATGGCCCATCGCGCCATTCAGCGATGGTGAATAAGCGTTACCGCGCTCAAACTCGAGCAAGTACTTCGCGCAAGTCCAACCCTTGCCCTGTTCGCCCACAAGGTTACTTTTGGGAACTTTGACGTCGTTGAAATAGACCATATTGATTTCTTGGAATCCCTCTTGAGGTTCGTCCAAGGTAATAATTGGTTTCACTTCGATACCAGGTGTATTCATGTCCATCAGAATGAAACTGATACCAAGCTGGCGAATGTCTTCATTGCTAGTGCGCACCAGGCAAAACATCCAATCGGCATATTGCGCCATCGTCGTCCAGGTTTTCACACCATTGACGAGATAGTGGTCACCCATGTCCTCAGCCTTGGTGCTGAGCGAGGCTAAGTCTGAGCCAGAGCCAGGTTCTGAATAACCCTGACAAAACCATATGTCAGAATTTAGGATTTTGGGCAAAAATTCATCTTTCTGCTCTTGCGTACCAAACTTCATGATCACAGGTGCGACCATCGTGATACCAAAGGGGATAACGTTCGGGGCGCCTACGCGGGCACGTTCCAAGTCAAAGATATAGCTCTGAGTGGGAGAGAAATCGGCGCCACCGTGTGCTTTTGGCCAGTTCGTTGCAGCCCAACCTTTTTCCGCAAGACGCTTCTGCCAGGCGACGAAGTCGTCTTTTGACAAGCTACCGCTGGCGCTCCGAGCTTGCTTGTCTCTTATTTCTTGCGGCCAAGCGTTCTCTAGCCAACTTCTAACTTCACTCTGAAATTCGCGATCGGCCTCTGTGAAACTAATGTCCAAATCTTCGTCCTCTACGTCTTAGCCCGCTATTGTAAACACCATCGACCCTAATGTAAGGCGGTTTAACCGCGTGGCTCTAGGGATAGTTTGGTGGTGCCTTAAAGCCGCCGAGTTCTTGTCCGATGAGACGGGCAAAGTCTATGCAAGTGTAGTCGTTGAATTCGGCGCTGACTGCTTGAAGTCCTATTGGTAGGCCAGCCTTGGAGGGGCCAGTTGGGAATACCGTGCTCGGCAGGTGTGCGACCGTTATTGTCCCTGACCAGACGATTTGTTGGAAATAGTCTTGTGCGACGTTGTCGACCATCAAGGATCGACCCATATATTCGCCGTGATCATGAGGAAACGCCTCAGTCGCCATTTGGGGGCAAATCAAAATGTCCCAATCGTCGAAGAAAGCGTTCCAAGCTCTGCGGAGCAGAAAGCGTCGATTGTTGTAGGCAAGCCACTCACTGTGTTCTTGGACGACAAAACGGTTTGCCGTCGCGTTTATGGAGCCATCATCCGGTTCTGTCCGTTTTTGGCGCGCCAGTTCTTTCATCTCCTCGGTAAAGCCTTCTGCCATAACACCCCAGAGCAGGCTGGAGTAGATTTCGTAACTCTCATCCAAATCGATATCTGGGCGAGCGTCTGCAGAAACCGTTGCACCAAGTCCTTCAAGTAATTTGCCGACCAATTCCACGCGCTCGGCCATTTCGGCTGAAACGGGTGCCATTTCCAACGTGGGAATGATCGCGACACGATAGTCGGCAAGCGACGTCTTGGTTGGTTTTGGTAGATGAAGTTGCCATCCTCTTCGATCTGGCTGTGCAGTACCGGCGACGATCTCCATCGACACCCGCAAATCTTCTGCTGAGCGAGCCATTGGTCCAACGACCGCAATGTCAGCCGGTGCAACGCTACCAGGTAGCGCATGACCCTCGTCAGGAACAACGCCCCATGTTGGCTTGTGACCATAGATACCACAGAAGTGCGCGGGGTTACGGATGGAGCCACCGATATCTGAACCTGCCTCGAGTCCTGTCAGTCCGGCGGCAAGTGCGGCGGAAGAACCTCCTGACGAACCGCCAGGTGTTCTGGTCAAATCCCACGGATTATTAGTCTGGCCATAAATGTCGTTGAAGCTTTGAAAGTCGCCAAGATTCAGTGGCACGTTGGTTTTACCGAAAAACACCGCGCCAGCATTTTTGAGACGACGGACGCTGTCTGCATCGGTCGTTGCGATGTTGTCTTTGAACTCCGGAATACCCCATGTCGTAGGCAGGCCTTCGATGTCATAAGCCTCTTTAATGGTCATTGGTAGACCGTGTAACGGTCCTAAATCGTCACCGCGAGCGAGGGCTTCGTCAGCCGCTTTGGCGCTAGCGCGTCCACGTTCGAAATCGTGGACCACCACCGCGTTAATCTGGTCGTCGTATTCTTCGATACGAGATATATATAGATCAGTCAGCTCGAGAGAACTGACGTCCTTGGCTTTGATGGCAGCGGCGAGTTCAGTGGCAGAAGAGTATGCATCGACCATGGTGTATCTCCGATGTTTGATTCACGAGTGTACCAGCCCTTGTGTGCTTGAACAGAAGACAGCTTAAAGCTAGGGTCGCGTCTTTCGCCCGCCGTTGGGTGCCGATACCCTAAAAGTTTCCGGAACTATGTCTATGCACGTCTCGTTTGACTTTGACTACACCTTGGCAGAATCCTCAGAGGGAACTGTTGTTTGCGCCCTGTATGCGCTCGGTGAAATGGGCTACGCCTTGCCGACGTCAGATGCGATACGTCGCACAATAGGGTTTAGCCTGGAGAAAACTTTCCGCATCCTGACGGATGACACAAATGAAGATGCTGCTGCACGTTTCAAGAAACTATTCTTTGCACATGCTGATGACGTCATGCTCGGGCATATCCACCTCTACCCAGAAGTACCAGAGCTTCTCAGACGCTTAAAAGAAGAGAAGCACTACGTCTCGATCGTATCGACCAAACTCAAGTACAGGATTGAGGCTGCGTTACAGCGCGATCAGTTGTTTGATCTTGTTGATGACATTGTTGGCGGTGGTTGCGTTGTAAACAACAAGCCGCATCCAGAGCCGTTGTTGTTGGCTTGTCAAAGGTCTAACGTGCCAGCAACCCAAACGGTCTATGTGGGAGACTCTGTCTCCGATGGAGAGTGCGCACAGCGGGCCGATGTTACTTTTGTCGCTGTTTTAACAGGCACGACGACGGCTGAAGAGCTACAGGAGTATGACCCCACGATCATCCTTAGCAACGTTGGTGATTTGCGACCGACGAGTCTTCTCAATCGGACTGCTAACTAATTCGTTCTGTTATCGCCTCGGCTTCATCGAGCCAAGAAGTGATAGATGAATTTATTCCTTGGCGCCAAAAGTCAGGATCACGGGGATCCAATCCAAAAGGTGCCATTAGCTCCACAGCATTCTTGCTGCCGCCTGCGCGCAAGAGGTCAAGATACATAGACTCAAAGTCTGGACCGAATTCACTCCGTCTAGCAAACAGCGACTGGGTGAAGAGCTCTCCGAAGGCATAAGCGTATACATAGAACGGTCGTAGGAAGTGCGTGACGTAAGACCACAAATTCTCAACGTTATCGTACGTAAATAACTCTCCAGGTTTGCCGTAAAAGTCTTCAGTGACACTCATCCAGGCGGCATTGAAATCATCGACCATCAGTTTACCGCTCCGGCGCTGTTGATGAACGGCGCGCTCAAAGTTTGAGAAAGAAATTTGGCGAACGACGGTGTTGACGTGATCTGCCGACTTCTCCATCAGGAGTGCGAGTTTTTGTTTTTCATCCGTTGTGCGGGAAAGAACGTATTGGAACGTTGTCATTTCACCGAAGATCGATGCTGTTTCGGCATACGCCATAGGCGCTCGAAACATGAGGGCACCTTGCGTATCAGCTGCCAACATGCCGTGGGCACCGTGCCCGACTTCGTGGGCCATGGTCATGACATCGCGCGCTGAACCCATATAGTTCAGAAAGTTGTATGCGCGTGATTCACCATTCGGTAGAAGCACGGAGTAGTTAAAAGCGCCACCCCCTTTCCCTTCGTAAGGTGGCGCGTCAATCCACTGTCTATCTAGCATCTTCGCGACTAGGTCGCGCAAGGTTGGGCTGAATGAACCGTAGGCTTCCAGAACCGTCTCGACACAATCTTGCCAAGGCACAGTGTCCTTGTTGGAGAAAGGCAAAGGCGCGTTGCGGTCCGACCACGCAAGCGGCGTTTTGTCGAGGTGTTTGGATAAGAGCCGGTAGTAGCGCTGGCTTTGTACTGAACCAACTTCAGCTACAGCGGCGTGCAGAGCCTCAACGGTATCATCATCAACTTGGTTGGAGATGTTGCGGGCGGACATGGGGTTACCGTAACCACGCTCTCGATCCTCCACTGACTTGGCACCCAAGACGACGTTCAGCGTGCGAGCCATCAACTTATCGAAACCTTGCTCCTTGAGCCCTTTGCTGAAAGAACCGAGCGCACTAGCTCGGCGCTCTGGATCGGAGTCGTTGTTGGCGATGTGCAGAATCTCAGGCAGAGTCTGGGCGTTGTCATCGAAGTCGAAACGAAGCTCTGCTTCACGTTCATCGATGTAATCTGACCATTCGGATGCGCCGAAAGGTGAGCGCAGCTGCAGGGCTCGCTCTACGTTCTCTTCGAGCAAGAACGCTCTATTGGCTCGGATGAGATCCAACATCGGTTTGTGAGTTGCAACCTGTTTGTCGTTGTTGATGAGGTCTGCGTAGATCCCATCATCCATTTCTGCGACTTCGTGTTCGAAAAAGGTCAGATAGTTCGCGCTCGCCTCCGCGAAAGCTTCCTGCACTTGAGCCAGGCGCTGTTGTATACGCTGATTGGTCGCGTCCGTGCTACGTCTCAGAAAAAGGTACACCATCAGTTGGTCGGCGGCGCTAGTAATGCGAGCTTGATGCTCCAAGGCATGCCCAAGTGTCTGCGCAAGTTTACCCGCGTGTGCATTGTGGAACGCTTCAAGCTCAGCGAGCAAGGCAGCTAAGTCCTGATCGAGTTTTGGATCTTCAAGATCTGTGTAGAGGTCTGTTAGATCCCATCGCACGGTCTCGAGGGATTCATCGATGTCAGCTTTTTGATTCACTTATCACTTCAACGTCTGATTACACGAATGGTCATTATAGACTTAAGCGTTGGTCTTTTTGTCGTGGCGCTCTCGCTACGCAAGACTAGCTTTAATCTTGGCAATACCGTCAGCTCTACTATCCCGCTTATTTTTTGCATAGGCCTCTGTGGGTAGCTGTCCTAACTGGTTCGCGAGGGCGATGGTATGAGTGAGCACGTTATCTGCTGCGACTGCTTCGTCTAAGAAACCGGCGTCAACTGCACCTTCGGGATCGTACAAAGTTGACTGTACGATTGCTGCTGTTAAATGGCGCTTGGATAGCCGCGCGGAAGCCAGTTCATGACCGAACACGGGCAGGCTCATGCCGATCGCGGTTTCGTTGAGCCCAATTTTGAAATCACCAAGACTGCCAACTCGTGTGTCACAAGCAAGCAACATGAAGGCACCTGCAGCGATAGCGTGTCCTGTGCAAGCTGCCAACAAAGGTTGCGGGTGGCTATACATCGCGAGTAACATTTCAGCACCGCGATTTACCAACTTAGTTGCGTTGTCAGGGCCTTTCTTAATCTCATCCAGATCGAAGCCAGCTGAGAACAACCCAGATCGACCTGCCACAACGACGGCCTCCGCATCTTCTGTGGCTTGGCTTAAACCTGCCATAACTTGATCGATAAGGGCGTGGCCGACGACGTTGGCTTTGCTGTCGTCAAGTTTGATGAGAGCAACCCCATCTTTGATTTCTAGGCTCAAGTTCATTCTCCAGGTGTAGATCGGACAGGGATTCTGCCATTCCGCTGACGCTTTGTAATTACCACGCGCTCTTGTAGAGTTCGCCTCTCGTTTTGGAGGGTATGACGTTGTACAAAGAGTATTTCAGCATTTGGGATGAATTGACCGCTCCTGGTGCGGATTTTGAAGTCGACACGATTGAAGTGCGGGGCAATCCTTGCCGCGTATACACCAATGCCCCAGGTTCGTTGCGAGACCTGTGGCTTAGCTCAACCCAGTTCGCTGAGCGCGAATATCTGGTTTACAACGAGGAACGCCTGACCTACGGCGAAGCGCATCAGCAGGTCGCTAACCTCGCACAGAACCTCGCTGATCGAGGTATCGGTTCTGGTGACTATGTCGCCGTCGCGATGCGGAATTACCCTGAGTACATGCTCGCCTACTGGGCGATTCTAAGTACTGGTGCCGCTGTCGTTGGCATGAATGCATGGTGGACGACGCCTGAAATGAGTTATGCGCTGAAGGATTCCGCGCCGAAGGCGGTCATTCTCGACCAAGAGAGATACGATCGAATCGATCCAGCAGAGCGGAACGATTTGCTCATCATTGGCGTTCGCTTCGAATCCGAAGCTAATGACGTGGTCAGATGGCAGGATTGTGTGACTGGTGATGCCAAGCCCCTCTCGATAGAAATTGATCCGGATAGCGATGCGTGCATTTTCTATACCTCCGGTACTACTGGTAGGCCTAAGGGTGCACAGCTCACGCATAGAGGTTGCGTATCCAATGTCTGGTCTCTGATCTTTGCGGGTTCAATCTTGCGTGTTTTAGGGATTCGAAATGGTGTGGTAGACCCTGATGTTGAACCACCTGTTTCTGCAGCGCTCGTCACAACTCCTTTGTTTCACGTCACTGCCAACAATTGTGTGGCGCAAGGCACAACGCTTGGCGGCGGCAAGCTTGTTCATATGTATAAGTGGGATGCCGGACAAGCGCTGGGTCTGATCGAAGCTGAACGTATCACCGCCTTGACCGGTGTACCTGTTATGGCGCGTGAAGTGATCGCGCATCCAAAGTTTGGATCAACTGATACGTCCAGCTTGCAGAGCCTTGGCGGCGGTGGGGCGCAACTGCCACCCGACTTAGTCGGCAAGATTGATCAATCCGTTGCGACGGCTAAACCCAACACGGGTTATGGCATGACTGAGACTTGTGGAATCATCACGTCCATCGCTGGGGATTTTTTCGTTGACCGCCCCGAGAGTTGTGGTCCAGCGATGCCGTGCTACGAAACCAAGATTGTTGATGCTGAAGGTAACGAAGTCGCCGATGGCGAGAACGGTGAACTGCTCGTTCGTGGCGCACAGGTCATTCGTGGCTATCTAAATCGAGAAGATGCGACGGCTGAGTCGATCCATGAAGGATGGCTCCGCACCGGCGATGTCGCTCGCAAAGATGCTGATGGATTCCTCTACATCGTCGATCGAATCAAAGACATGGTGCTGCGTGGTGGTGAGAACATCTACTGTGCTGAGGTCGAAAGCGCACTTTATGAACATTCAAGCGTTGCAGAATGTTCAGTTTTTGGTGTACCCGATGATCGCTTGGGAGAGGAAGTAGGCGTTGCGATCTACTTTGGTGACAAGGAAAACGTGAGCGCAGACGATATACGCGATCATTGCCGTGCACTCATATCTGCGCCCAAGATCCCTCGTTACATTTGGATTCAAACAGACCCGCTGCCTAGGAACGCATCGGGCAAGTTCCTCAAACGAGAACTGCGTGAGACCTTGGATACGGAGCTCGCGATCTAGACTTGCGCAACATCGCAGCCCTTGTGCTTATAATGCCGATCGAAGTCAGATTGGAGGGTGAGCGATGACTGCGATATCTGCAGATTCCCACGTGGTTGAAGGACCGGGTGTCTTTGCCGGTTTAGATGACAAGTTTGGCGATGAGGCACCACGTGTCATGTCCTTCGAAGGTGATGGTGACCACATCGTTATTCCAGCGCGCGGCGCTACTGGTGTCAATGTTGCCCGAATGGGTTTAGCGGCGACGCGACTAGATCGCGACACCCCCCTCAATCGCAACTTCGCGCACAAGCCAGATGTTAGCGGCTTGGAAGACGAAGAAATAAAGGCTTACTTCACGGGTGGTTACTCCGCGATGCGGGAGGGTCTCACCAATGGTGCGCGACGAGGTGATGATCAGGATATCGATGGGGTTGAACTTGAGTTTCTATACCCAGGCTATTTCGCAATGTTCAGCATGCCTAACGTTGAACTGCTTGTTGCGTTACAGAAAAACTACAACGATTGGCTGTTTGATCACTGCGCTGCATCGAATGGTCGGCTCCAGGGTTTGGCGGCTCTACCCGTACAAGATGCGGAAGTTGCTGTAGCTGAGCTCGACCGTGTGATAAAGAAAGGCTACAAGGGAGCAGTGATTCCATGCACGTCTCCAGCCGATCGCCCGTATTTCGATACCGTCTACGATCCGCTTTGGGCACGCGCGGCTGAAGCGAATTTTCCACTTTCGATGCATGTTGGCTGCATGTCATATATCCCGAGAGAGCAGCGCGTCAACAAGGTGCGAGACGGCATAGCGATGTACGCGGGAGCCGCGGCGACCATACAAGATACACTGATTGAATTTCTCTGTCGGGGAGTCTGTGCGCGACATCCTGAACTGACAATTGTTGTGGCTGAGTTCAATGCAGGGTGGATTGCACACTGGTTGGATCGCGTCGATCAAGGCTGGCAACGCGAAGTTAGGGGGGATCAGTCTGGCACCAAATACCAGCCAGTCGACGAAATCTGGCGACGTCAATTCTATGCAACGATCGAAGACGACCAGCCAGCACTATTGACTCGAGAATTGATTGGCGAGGATCGGTTGATGTGGGGGTCTGACTATCCGCACACGGATTCAACTTGGCCATGCTCGACAGCTGTTCTCAACGAAATGTTTACAGGTTATCCAGCCGAGGCGAAAGAGAAGATCACTCGCACAAATGTGGTCGAACTTTACGGTCTTTAGAATCCCTAAAGGGACATGAGAAGCGGACATAAAAAAGGCGGGTTGATCCCGCCTTTTTTGTCGAAGCCAAAGTGCGGAGAGCTCCGCACTTTTTCTACCTTCGCTTTAGAGTCTGTAGCGATACTGTAGGTTGATAGTCCGACCGAGCTGCGTGGTGGCTGCTTGGTCAAGACTGTTTGGCCCCGTGTTGTTGGCAGGAATTCGTCCAGGGATTGCACCTGCGCCGATTGCGTAGATCTCATCACCTAGGTTGCGTCCAATGAGGCTAACAGTATGCTTGTAGTCCTCAGAGAAAATGCTTACCGCTGCATCAACTACCCAGAAAGAATCCTGGATGAATGGGTTGAGCGTGGCTGTGATCGCATAATCGTCTGTGAATCGTGCGTCTGCAGATACACTGTAGCGCCAGCCGTCAGCAAAGTTACCTTCGTAGGTCGCACCTACAAAGCCTGTGATTTCAGCATTTCCTGCGCCATCTGTGCCTTTTAGGTTTTCACCGGTAGCGTTGATGAAATCTTCGGAGTATTCCGTTTGCGTAAATGCCCAGGCACCGCGTACGGATAAACCCTCAATTTCTGTGAGCCAAGTGAAATCGAATTCTACACCTTCTGTTTCGAGTGCCGACGCGTTAAACGTCTGGAACTGAATAGTGGTGGAATCGAACAACTGTACCTGAAGATCTGAGTACTCATAAGTAAAGACAGTTGCGTTCACGCGGAGAGCGCTATCGAGGAAATGACCTTTCATGCCGACTTCAAATCCATCAGACTCTTCTGATTCGTAAATAAGGAAGCCAAAGTCGCCACCGTTTACCGCTGGATTCAGAGCTGCTGTTGGTAGCGCGCTGTTGTCCACGCCGCCTGACTTGAAGCCTTCTTTGTACGAAGCGAACACACTAATGTCGTCAGTGACGTAGTAGTTGATCGCGACTTCCGGCGAAAGGTTATCGTCATCAAACTCTAGACCTTCGATGAGGGGTGGTGCACCGAAACCAAACAGAGCCGCACCTGCGTGCAGGTATGGAATCCGAATCTTGCCGTCTTTTTCCTCTTCCGTGTAACGAGCACCAAATGTTAATTCGGTTTTCTCGTTGATGTCCCAGTAGACCGCTAGGAACGTAGAGATGACGTCTGTATCAAGAAAGTGATCTTTGTTGTAATCGTACTCGTTACCTGTGAACGGGTCGGGGCCAACTAAGCCATTGGTAGGTACTGGCGATATGATCGCCTGACCTGTCGCGGCCGAAACGGCATTCACAAGATCGTTGTACGCTGGGCCAAAGATGTTAGGCATGATCGGCAGGTTGAATGCGTACTGGTACGCGTCAAACTCTTGCTCGATTTCCTGCCAATAAAATCCTAGCTGGAAGTTCACAGCACGGTCTTCGTAGTGGCTTGCGAGACGAATTTCTTGCGAAAGACTTTCGTATTCGTTGTTATGCAAACCGCCGAAAACTCCAGGACCGTAGCTGTAGTCGTCGAGTTCCCAGTGTGAAAGCTCAACTAAACCTGTAACGGCTGTAACGGTGTAGTTTTCGTTCACATCCCAATCCATGCGTAAGGAGGTGAATTCTGTGTCCTGCTCGAGGCCTGCCTTGCCATCGTTGAAGCCGCCGGGTAGTCCAGCACGCAATCCAGGATCAAGATAAATCTTTGAAGCGTTACCGTTGAGGCGACAATCGTCTACCCCTTGATAGACGGCAAATGCCGCACCACCTGATGGAACTCCTGTTGGCTGGTGTGCACCTTCTGGGCAAATTTCTTCTGCCCAAGAGTTACCACCGTCGTTTTCAAACTCGGAGTAGTTGTACTTCAGTTTGGCAGTGAAGGTATCACTTGGTTGCCAAACAAGGGTTAGTCGAGCATTTACACTCTTTTCACCAAACCACTCGTCAGCGCCGTTAACAGCCGCCTGGGGGTCGTTGCCAAATGAGTAGTTCTTGAACATCTCATTGTTTTCCGAATGGCCGACTGCCAAACGTGCACCTAGCGTTTCGGTGATTGGTCCGGAGATGACCATATCGACAAATGTGCCGTCATGTTCGTTTTCAACACCGCCGCCGAATTCGAATTCGAATTCATCGCCTGGGTCGTTGGTCGTGATCGAAACCACACCCGCGGTTGCCGACTTACCAAAGTACAGAGACTGGGGTCCTTTGAGTACTTCGATCTGGCCCATATCAAGATAAGCGTTATGAATAAACCGACCGCGGTTTACAACAACACCATCAAGGTTGAGTGCAACGGAATGGTCAAATGCGGCTGAGATTGAGCTAGAGCCGATACCGCGTAAACGCAGCGAAGAGCCGTTACCTGATCCGCCGTGAGCGATAACCATGTTCGGTACCATCTTAGCGGCGTCCACTAGGTTGGTAATGTTGTAGCGCTGAAGGTCTTCTTCGGTGAGCGCTGCGATGGTAACGGGTACGTCTTGCAGTGTTTCTGACTGCTGACGAGCCGTTACGATGATTTCTTCCATAACTTCTTCGGCGGCGAAGATGTATGAATAGGGCATGGCGATTGCCACGCTAACAATGGCGAAAGCCATTCTTTTCAAAACGGTCGGATACATTAGATCCCCTCTCCAGTTTTTGATAGTCGCAAAGTGGGCTATTCTCAATTTTTTCTCCACTTTTCCGGTTGCGGACAATATCGAACCCATCCACTTGGGTCAAACGTTTAGTTTGGTAGTCGGACGAGCTCAATCATGCTAGGCAAGGCTCACGAGGTTGAATCTAAACTGCTGAATTAATAGGAATTTAAGTTTGCGTCGTGGGTTTAGCCTTTGTTATGAAATAGTGGGGAAGGACTTAGCGGCGATGCCGAGTAAGCACCGTTTCTTAGACGGCAGAGGCTAGTGAATCTAGTCCGCCTATTCGGCTCTAGGTACCTGGCCCATACCTGACCACAATAGAGCGGTGATTTGATCGATGACCACGTTGATATCCGCGGTCGAATCGCGAAGCCACCAAAGTGTTACAAAGTGCATTGCCCCTAAAAGACCATAAGACCAAACGATCGCAACGTCAGGGTCGGCGCCATTTGCCTTTCTATAGGCGGCTATGGGTTCTGCGAATTGCCCGGCGGCCCCGTCTGCAAGTAACAGCGACTGTTGTACCCGGTCATCCCCCGTACCCCCGGCAGTCACAAATAGGTAGACATTGCGGTCTGTGGCCGCGAGCTCTAAATACCCCGCTACTAAATTCCGCATACCCTCCCGAGGGTCGCTCGCCTTCGCCACCATTTGCGATACAGAACTGGCCATGCGCACTGAGAGTCTTTCTGCCAGCGCTTTCACGAGCGCATCGCGATCGCCGACCTCTCTATAAAGGGTGGGCTTAGTTACCCCGGCCTGCTCGGCGATGGCTTGCAACGAAACCGCCGGACCTTTTGCGCGGATCAGAGCCTCAGCGGTCTTGAGCAGTGCTTCGCTATTGGCGATAACGCCGTCCGCACTGGTACGACCAGCCGGTCTACCTCGTGAACGGGTTGTCGTTTTGTTTGAGTTTGAAGTTGGAGCGCCCATTGCATTAAATTACCATGGGTAGATTTATCTGGCGAGTCGAATTACCATGCGTATTCAATTGACCAGATGGAGATCCCAACATGGCCGCTGTACTCGATAGCACCCCTGCGCACTTGCGTGGCAATGGACGACCGGTAACGGAAGAACTGACGGTAACAGACTTGCAAGTGACCGGGTCTATACCGAAAGAGCTAGATGGTCGATATCTGCGCACCGGACCAAACCCCTTGAGTGGGACGAGTGACCATCCTTTCTTCGGTGACGGCATGACTCACGGTGTGCGTCTGCGTGATGGTCAGGCGGAATGGTACAAGAACCGATATGTGCAGACGCCGTTCATCAAAGATCCGTCTGTCAACATCCTAGATCCATCGGTGATGATGGATATGACCTCCTCCAAAGCGAACACCCACGTCATCGGTCACGCGGGCAAAATTTTGGCGCTCGAGGAAGGACACTTTCCCTATGTGCTGGATGGCGATCTGGATACAGTCGGACCGACTGACTTTGACGGCGTGTTAAAGGGTTCGTTCACCGCGCACCCCAAGATCTGTCCAGTGACCGGTGAACTGCTGGCATTTGGCTATTCTGCGATGGAGCCCTATTTACGTTACCTGCGAGTTTCTGCAGACGGCGAGATGGTGCAAACGGAGAATATTACGGTCGGTGGTCCAACGATGATGCACGATTTCAATATCACGGAAAACTACGTGATATTTATGGATCTTCCAGCGTGCTTTAACATGGAACTCGCAATGAAAGGTGAGATGCCAATCCGTTGGGACGATAGTTACCCAGCCCGCCTAGGTGTCATGCCGCGCAATGGTACCGATGCGGATGTGACTTGGTATGACATCAGCTCTTGTTATGTCTTCCATCCGATGAATTCTTATGAAGAAGGCGACAAAATCGTTCTCGACGTGGCCCGTTTCAGCCACATGTGGCGAGAATCTTCCATGGACTTCCCTTCGCCTGAACTCTGGCGATGGACGATCGACACCAAGACTGGAAAGGTACACGAGGAACAGATTGATGATCGATCTGCAGAGTTCCCTCGCGTGGCAGACAGTGTCATTGGTCTGAAGCACAGATATGGCTACATGGCTTCGCAGGACTTTGCTGGTGGTGATCCTGCCAACGCATCAGGTGCCATCTTGAAATACGATCGGGAAACTGGAGCGCGCAGCGACATTGAATTTGGCCGGGGTTGTGTTGGTGGTGAGCCAGTATTTGTACCCTCTGCAGATCCTCAGAACGAGGATGACGGGTATCTGATGACTTACCTCTATGACGCAGATGCAGATAGCAGTCGCTTCGTGATCATGGATGCGGCGAGTATGGATAACACGCCAGTAGCCTCAGTCGACTTGCCACGTGTGCCAAATGGTTTCCACGGAAGTTGGGTTGACGCCTCTGTCGCAGATTAAAAGGTTCTAATCCCGGCGATTCCGATGAGTCGCCGGTTTTTTTATCAGAAGAAGTGACCGAAGAGGATTCTTAGAGAGTCTCTGATGTCGACTCTCATTGCTTCGATCGCAGCACCCGTGTCGCCGGATTGAGTACCCTCACGTTTAATGAGCAGGAGGGAGGCGATACCATGCACGCCTGCCCATATCACGCCGCCAAATCTGGCTGGGTCTACTTGTAATTCTTTGGTTTCAATGAGTTCAGCTTCGCAACGCTGAACTTGAGCGTATGTATCGGAAGCTGCTCTTTGCAACATGTCGTACTCGGAAAAGTCTGCCAGTACTGACCCAAACATTAGATGGTAGGTAGTTGGGTTTTCTAGAGCAAAATTGACGTAAGCAAAGCCCATCTGTTCGAAGCGTTCCTCGATTGGCTGACTACTATCGATGATGATGCGAAGTTGCCGACCTAGTTCAGAGAAGCCCTGAGTGGCTAAGGCTGCAAGTAAGCACTTTTTAGTTGGAAAGTGGCGGTAGGGTGCGGTTTGCGACACACCAGCTTCTCTGGCTAGCGCGCGCAAACTCAGCTTCTCAGTGCCCTCGCGCTCAATGTGTGCAAGCGCGAGCGACATGATCACATTTGGCAATTCACCATGATGGTAGGATTCTCGTGCTCTGCTGTTGTCTACGGCTGTCACTAAGGTAGGCCAATTCAAGTTTGCTGAAGTCATCATTGTGCAGTTCTAGATAAGACGGGTAAACGGGGCATTCGTCTAGACATCTCTTCACAGACCAATTTGTTACTTTAGGTAACATAAATGTTGACAACGAACACATGATTCATACACTAATGATCAATGTGTTCAACGTCAACATGGTGGAAGATGCGAAATTTATTGGTCACCGCGTTTGTGTCCCTACTCAGCACGAGCGTTGCAGCTGAGATCAACGTTTCATACACAAAGCTCGCTCAGACCACAGCTTATGAATCTGAACGCGTGTATGCAGGCCGGGTGGTTGCATCACGCGCGGCTGAACTCGGTTTCAAGGTAAACGGCCGTATCGCCAATGTGATGGTTGATCTCGGTCAATCTGTGATGCGGGGGCAACCGTTGGCGCAGGTTGATGGTGCTGAACTTGCAGCAAACAAACGCAATGCTGAAGCAAACGTCGCCTTAGCATTGGCCAACATTGGCGCGATGGAAGCGGAGGTTTTGCTTGCGAGGAATACGGAACAACGTTTTCGTCGGTTACGCGAAGCAGGTCATACGCCAAAACAAACTTATGATGAAACGTATCTGAATCTCAGAGTTAAGCGCTCTCAACTAACGGTTGCAAAGGCCCAACTTAAGGGCGCTGAAGCAGCTCTCGATGCGAGCAGCATTGCGTTGTCTGAAGCAACGATACTTGCGCCGTTTACAGGTGTCATCCAAGCGCGTTACGTCGACGAAGGGAGTCAAATAAGCCCCGGCCAACGCATTCTAAGGATCGAAGAGAATGGGATTTTAGAGGCTCACATTGGCGTCCCCGGAGAAATTGGTGCACGGCTTCTTTCCGGTGGGGACTATATCGTTCGTTGGAATGGCAATAGTCACTCTGCACAACTAGCTCATGTCTTACCCGAAGTTGATCCAGCAACTCGGACACAGACAGCTGTACTCAACATTGTCGATGCGAATATACCCTTGGGTTCATCTATCGAACTTACCGTGAACGAAACTGTTAGTGAGATTTGGTGCATTGACTCAAGGCGATCAAGGCCTTTGGGGTGTCTATGTGATCGATGACGAAAGCGTTGTTAATAGGAGGCTGGTCGAATTGATCCACACGGAGGCAAACCGAGTTTACGCTAGGGGTACATTGGCTGATGGGGACTGGGTGGTGGATTCCGGTGTGCACCGTATTGTTCCTGGGCAAAAGGTGCTCGCGACAGAATCGGAGGCGGTGCACAATGCGGGCTAATCTCTTCTATACGAATCCGCGCTTAACCATATTGTTGGTTATGTTTGTCTTGATAATGGGGAGTGCGGCGTACCTTGGCTTAGCGCGCCAAGAAGACCCTACGATGACAGAACGCTGGGCACGAGTAACAACGTTCATGCCTGGTGCTACAGCAGAACGTATGGAAAGCACGGTTAGTGAACGCATCGAAACTGCTTTGCGTGAAGTACCAGAAATTAACGAGATTAGTTCGACGTCCAAAGCAGGTCTCTCGCAGGTCAGCATTGAGATGTACGACTCAGTCGGCCCGGAGCAGGTCGATGCCATTTGGTCCGAGATTCGTGACAAGCTTGGCGACATGGCAACAACATTGCCGAGTAGTGCTACAGAACCAGAGCTCACAATAAATAAACCTTTAGCGTCGACGCTCATTGTCGCTCTACGTTGGCAGCAAGATTCTCCTGTGCAAATCAACTTGCTGTCGCGGCTTGCTGAGTCTCTTCGGTTGCGTCTCGCGAATACTCCTGGGACGGAAGTTGCCGAGTCTTGGGGGGCGGCGGATGAAGAAATTTTGGTTTCGCTAAACCCGTTTTCACTTGCTGAAACACATCTTACCGTTGGTCAGGTGTCTGCGCGGATACGGTCAGCTGATACCAAACTCCCCTCAGGGCGATTGAATAGTGATACGTCCAGTCTGTTGGTAGAGGTGAACGCAGAGTTGAACAACCCGGAACGCATAGCGCGTATTCCGTTGTCGACCGCGAGAAATGGCTCGTCTGTTCGTGTTGCGGACGTAGCTACGGTGACGAAGCGAGCCAAAGATCCTGCTAACTCGATTGCGTTGCACGACGGTAATCAAATCGTTTTGGTTAATGCCAAGATGCAACCCGGACAGCAAATTGAGGAATGGACGGCCTCGGCATCTGATGTGATCGCCAAGTTCCGTGCCCGGCTACCCAATGAAATAGGTTTGGAGGTGGTCTACGACCAAAGCCAGTACACCGGGCAGAGAATGAATGAGCTAGGGGCGAATCTGGCGTTTGCGTTAGTGATTGTGCTCGCCGTGCTCGTTTGGTTTATGGGCATCAGATCGGCGCTAACGGTGGGCATAGCGTTACCGTTGTCGGCTGGAATGGTGCTCATCGGCATGCAGTTCTTGGATATCCCTTTACACCAAATGTCCGTTACGGGCCTCATTATTTCGCTCGGTTTGTTGATCGACAACGCCATCGTCGTCGTCGAAGACTATAAATTGCGAAGGTCTGTTGGTGACAAAATAGGCGACGCAATCAATAGAGCTGTCCGCCATCTACTAATACCCTTGGGCGCATCAACTGCTACGACCATCTTTGCGTTCATGCCAATTGCCTTATCTCCAGGTGGCGTTGGAGACTTTACGGGTACCGTCGGCGTTAGCGTTGCTTTGTCTGTGGGTAGCTCATTTGTATTGGCGATGACGGTAGTGCCAGCTATAGCGGGATATCTAGAACAACGGTGGCCGAGTTCAGGTTCCAAATATCGTTGGTGGCAGAGTGGTTTTAGCAACCCCGCACTAACGAAAGCTTATCGACGAACGATCAAAACCGTTCTTCATAAACCCCTATTAGGGATATGCGTGGCGTGTGTCCTTCCACTCATAGGTTTCGGGTTGGCGCCTACTCTCACCCAACAGTTCTTTCCACCGGTGGATCGTAATCAATTCCAAGTTCAATTAGCGCTCCCAGCGCACAGCTCCCTTGCTGAGACACGATTAGCAGTGGCAAAGGCCGATAAGATATTGCGCTCAGATCCTCGCGTTACTGATAGTTTTTGGTCCATTGGCCAGGGAGCCCCGAGGGTTTTCTACAATGTAGTGTCGTTGAACGAACGCGTTAGCAGTTTTGCCGCGGCTTGGGTCAATACAGAATCTGCAGAAGACACGCTTGAGCTTCTGCCAGCCTTACAAAAAACCCTTTCACACGCACTGCCGCAGGCGGAGATTTTGGCGATTCCCTTTGAGCAAGGTCCACCCACAGATGCGCCGATAGAGATGAGAATCGTTGGGGGTGACCTGGGTATTCTGCGTGAAAGAGCAGAAGAACTACGTCGAATACTCTCCTCCATCGAAGAGGTAACTTATACCAGAGCTACGCTGTCGAGCACTGAACCTAAGCTAACGTTTGTTCCCCGCGAAAATGCCGCCGCAGTGGCGGGTATGTCAACCGGTGAACTGAGTCATAGATTGCAAACTGCATTGAGCGGGGAAATGGCCGGTACAGTTCTAGAAGGTCCTGCTGAGTTGGATGTGAGAGTGAGGCTTGCAGATCGATTTAGAGATGATGTCTCTGATTTGTCGACGTTACCGCTCTTAACGAGTGGCGGAAGAGGTATTCCGTTGGGTGAATTGGGAGAGTGGCAGCTGATGCCAACAGCCACCGCGATAGACAGACGACAAGGTGAACGGTTGAGCACGGTGCAGGCTTACCTAGTGCCCTTTACTCTCCCAGGTGGTGTCATGAAAGTAGTGCGTTCGAAAATAGAAGAAGCTGGTTTTGAAGTACCTGCTGGATATGAGTTACAGATTGGTGGTGAGGCGGAGCAAAGCTCAGAGTCCATGGGTAACATATTGAGCGTATTCCTGTTTTTTGCGCTAGCGATGGGTATCGTCGTAATCCTTTCTTTGAACTCATTTAGACAGGCTGCGTTGATTGGCGTAATTGCCATACTGAGCGTTGGACTTGCTCTGTTTGGTGTGCGGCTGTTCGGCCACCCGTTTGGGTACATGGCACTCATTGGCTCTTTGGGAATGATGGGATTGGCGATTAACGGCGGCATAATCGTTTTATCTGCTTTGAAAGCAAACGAAGCCGCTTTAGGCGGTGATCTCGAGGCAACAGCAGATGTCGTCGTGAACGCCACACGACACATCGTCTCAACGACCGCAACCACTATAGGCGGGTTCGTCCCATTAATCGTCGCCGGAGGTACCTTTTGGCCGCCACTGGCGACAGCGATTGCGGGTGGGGTTGGCGGATCCGCAATAATTGCACTGTACCTAGTTCCAGCTTGTTTTCGATTGCTAACTAAAGCCGAGGAGCATCCGGTGTTGTCCGTCGCGGGCGAGAAAGAGCAAGGCGCGAAAGTGACCGCCCCAGGCAGGCTTGAATCCGCACTTGTTCCGAGAGCCGCAGCAGGATGACGACGTTGGAGGAATGTTAGAGTGGATACCGTTTCACGTGGGGACGCAGTACACTCGCGGTTTTCTCAGCACGGTGAACAAATATGAAGTTTCTCAAAATAGGCGCAATCGTCTTGCTGGTGGTCGGCGTCATCGCGGCAATCGCCGCACCCCTTGGGCCGATGCCTGGGTTGCTGATTGGCGGTACAGATTCTGAAGTACCTTCTTCTTGGGGAGATACGAAATCCATTGATGAGATCCATTTACAAATTGGCGTAGGTCCCATTGGTCGGACCGTAATCATTTGGACAGTACAGGTTGATGGCGACTTGTATGTAACTGGGCAAAAAGACAGTGGTTGGACCCAAGGGATAGGTTCTGGCGGACCGGTTCGTTTGCGGATGGCGGATAAGTTGTATGAACTTAACGCGTCACCTGTCACTGAAAACCAGGTCGAGATACTCAATGCCTGGTTAGCGAAATATGCGGTTAACTATCCTGAGATCACCAGTGCTTTTCCGGACCCGGAAGAAAGTTTGCAGACTTCGGCCTTGTTCCGGCTCTCTGCTCGCAGTTAGATGAAACTCGCCGAATGATGGTTGTGCTCTGAAAGCTGACGGTCCGATTGGGATCGCCCTAGTCGGCATTGGTAAAATCGCGAGAGATCAGCATGTCCCGACGCTAGCTCGGAGCAGTGACTTTGAGCTGATGGCGACCGTGAGTCGGAACGCTAGATTAGAAGAGACTCTTGGGTACAAGTCGTTATCAGACGCATTTGCGCACCATCCGGAGATCAACGCGGTTGTCTTGTGCACGCCACCGGGTGTGCACTACGCACAGGCGTGCGAGGCTCTCCGAGCCGGGCGACACGTGTTTTTAGAAAAACCGCCGACTGCATCACTGGCTGAACTCGCGTCGCTCAAACGGCTGGCAAAGAAGACTGGGCTTACTCTGTACACCAGTTGGCATTCACGTTTCGCCGCTGCCGTTGCACCTGCTCGAGAGTGGCTCGCTAATGGCAAGATACAAAGTGTCGTCATCAACTGGAGGGAAAACGTTCGTAAATGGCATCCAGGACAAGACTGGATCTTTGAACCTGGCGGCATGGGCGTGTTTGATCCTGGCATAAATGCATTATCGATAGCGACACAAATCCTCCCGTGGGATTTCAAACTGCAAGACGCATCGCTAACCGTGCCGAAGAACAGGCAGGCTCCGATAGCCGCATCGCTTCGCTACGCGGGCGAAGACGGCGTGCCAGTCGTCGCAGAATTCGATTTTCGCGAAAATAACTCTGAGGTCTGGGAAATCACTGTCGTGACTGATCAAGGCGAAATGAAGCTATCTGCGGGGGGCGCCAAAATGTCGATCAACGGAGACGCTTGTCTCGTAGATTCCACTCGCAGTGAGTACGAGGGCTTGTATAGCCGTTTTGCTGAACTGGTAAAAGAACGGACCAGCGAAATTGATGCGACACCGCTCGTCCATGTTGCAGACGCTTTCCTGATGGGTAAGCGAATTGTTACGGATGACTTTGATTGGTAATAGTCGTTTCAGGCGGAGCAAATTCTAAAGCAAAAATTGCCTAAGACGAATCAAAACCACAATACGCTCGTTGGGTTTCTCTATCCCTCCTCTGGCCAGTACAGTCCCATCGGATTGTCGATTAATAGCGCTTGTTGCAAAGCCTGCGTCGGTGCGATGCGAGGGATGATGTTGACCAAGTGGCCGTCGTCTGGCATGTGGGATTTCATGTTGGGATGTGGCCAATCTGTTCCCCAAAGTACTCGATCCGGAAAACGTTCGACTAGAAGGCGGGCGAAGGGCACGAAGTCATCGTAGTTAGGCGGTCCGTTTTTCGATAGTCGCTCCGGACAAGTTACTTTGCTTAGAAAATTCGGAAACATCTCCATCAGTTCGATGAACTGAGCAAACTTTTGGCCCTCTGCGGGTTGGCCGACATCAGGCCGGCCCATGTGATCGACAACCACTTTTGTTGGTAGTGCAGTAATTAAATCCCATATTTCGTCGAGTTCTTCCGCTTCGGAATAGATCACGATGTGCCATCCCAACGGTGCGATGCGTTCGGCTATGGAAAGTAGGTCATCGGTGGGTAGTTTGTCGGCGAGGCGTTTAACGAAATTGAAGCGAACGCCACGGACACCAGCGTGATTGAGCTGTTGTAATTCCTCATCCGCAACATCTGCGCGGACAGTCGCGACACCACGGGCCTTACCCTTGCTTGATTCCAGAGCATTGACCATGGCTCTATTGTCCGACCCATGACAGGTGGCCTGGACGACAACGTTGCGAGTAAAACCTAAATGGTCGCGCAGCTCCCAGAGCTGGTCGCTACCGGCGTCGCAGGGGGTGTACTTCCGCTCCGCAGCGAACGGAAATTCATGCGCGGGTCCGAAGACGTGACAGTGGGTGTCGACCGCCCCTACCGGTAGCTGAAAAACAGGTTTAGACGGTTCTGGATCGAAGGGTAGCCAATCTGGATCCATGGCAATGCTCCTAACCTAAGTATGGCTATGCGTTTTCTAGGATCATATGTCCAACCGCGGTGTTGGATGCGGGGACATGATAAAAGCGATAGAGCTCCTTGGCTTGTGGACCAAGTGCACCACGCATGATTAGCCACATTACAAGCTCAACACCTTCAGAACCTGCTTCTCGAAGATATTCGACGTGGGGTTTTTGCATCAATACTTCGGGGTTGGCGACGAGATCATCCATAAACGCCTTGTCGAACTCTTGGTTAATCAAACCAGCGCGGGAACCTTGTAGTTGATGGCTCATGCCGCCAGTACCCCAAACCTGAACGTTTAAATTAGGCTCAAAACTCTCGACCGCGCGTTGGATCGCCTGTCCGAGATGGTAGCAGCGACGCCCAGATGGTGGTGGATAGACGACAACGTTTACTGCAATTGGAATGACTTGGCACGGCCAGCTCTTTGGCTGACCAAACATCATTGATAACGGTACGGTTAAGCCGTGATCGACGGGCATGCGGTTGACGATAGTCATGTCGAATTCGTCTTCGATAGCGCTTTGGGCAATATGCCAGGCAAGCTCAGGGTGTCCCTCTACTACAGGCACCGGTCGCGGACCCCAGCCTTCGTCCGCTATTTGAAATCGATCTGCACACCCTATGGCAAAGGTCGGCACCAATTCCAGACTGAATGCAGAGGCATGATCGTTGTAAACAAGTATGACGACGTCTGGGGTGTTCTCTTGCATCCATTGACGAGAAGGTTCGTAACCTTTGAAGAGTGGCGCCCAGTAGCCTTCCTTGGTTTTACCTTGATCCAGCGCGGCGCCGAGTGCAGGAACATGGGATGTACTTATGCCTGCGGTGATCTTGGCCATCTAACTGCCTTCCTGCGTTTTAGATCGATTCCCAACGACAGAACGACCGCCGTTGATCATCATCGCTCGATAATCCGCCTGAGGCATGCCCGCCATTTGTGCTGCGCATTCCTCAAACGACTTTTCGTCGGTAAAAAATAGCTTACTGAAGAAGTAGACGTTGCCGCCTAGGGCGAGAAGCGTGTTGTAGTCGCGTGCGAGTACAGCGGCTCTCTGCTCGTCAGTCATTTGCCATTCTTTGAGGTATGCGGCTTCATCAGCTAGAAATCGAGAACGATTTTCTGCAGTCACCAGAGACATACAAAATTGATTGACCCAATAACCCTTGCGGGCCATGTCACCATCAAAAATCGTAGTCCCGGGGATATCGTCGTAGGGCTTGTTGCTCAATTGGTCTTTCCGATGTCAGCGCCCAATAAGTGTGCCACGTGAAGACGCTGCAACGCCATGGGCTGAATAAGTGGCGGAAAGTTGCCGCTCACAATCGTCGCAAGGAAAGATAAGATGTCCGCATGCGGAAGGTAAAGACACAGGTTGCCATCATCGGCGCTGGTCCATCGGGACTCTTGCTCGGACAGCTTTTGACCCGGTGCGGGATAGAGAACGTGATCGTCGAGCGCGTCTCTGGCGAGTATGTACTTGGTCGGATCCGTGCAGGGATTCTGGAACAAGGTTTCGTCGAATTGGCGAGAGAGGCTGGTGCCGCTGAACGATTGGACCAAGAAGGCGCGGTACACGAGGGCTTTTCGATTGCACAAGGAGACCGAGTGCATCGGATTGACCTTAAAGCCCTGACAGGGGGTGATGTTGTTGTCTGTTATGGCCAAGTCGAGGTAACCCGCGACTTAATGGGCCTTCGAGCAGACGCTGGAGCGATGACCTTCTATCAAGCTGAAGACGCAATGATCTATGAGCCGTTGTCGTCCAGTCCAAGAGTGAAGTTTCGACACGAAGGAGAAGAACTCGAATTGGCTTGTGATTTTATTGCGGGCTGCGACGGCTTCCACGGGATTTCTCGCCAGGTCATCCCAGCGAGTACGCGCACCGAGCATGAGCGCGTCTACCCTTTTGGATGGCTCGGGGTGTTAAGCGAAACGCCACCAGTTGATGACGAGATTATGTACTGCAAATCTCAGCGTGGCTTTGCCTTGGCGAGCATGCGCTCAAGTACGAGATCTCGGTATTACCTACAGGTGCCGATGGATGAAAAGGTCGAAGACTGGAGCGATACGCTATTTTGGGCGGAGTTGCGCCGTCGCTTGCCAAAGGTTGCGGTTGAGCAGTTGGTCACGGGACCTAGCATTGAGAAGAGCATTGCTCCCCTTCGTTCGTTTGTTTGTGAGGAGATGCGCTATGGCAACCTCTTCTTAGTTGGAGATGCAGCTCACATCGTGCCTCCAACTGGTGCCAAAGGACTGAATTTGGCTGCGTCTGACGTCGCCACCCTATATCGAGTGCTGCGGATGGTTTACGAAGAAGGTGACCGTAGTGGGTTGGCGCGATACAACGAAGTCGCGTTGCGCCGCGTCTGGCATGGCGAGCGTTTTTCTTGGTGGATGACGAACATGTTGCACGATTATGGTGACATGGCAGTGGACGGAATGGCAGGATCAACTTTCTCGCGATTTATGCAATCACAGTTAGATTACTACTTGGGTTCAGAGCACGGTCAACGAGTTATAGCCGAGCAGTATGTGGGTCTACCTTATGAGCAAATTTGAAGCTGCCAGCAGAGGCCGCAAGAAAAAGAAGCAGGGGGTCTGAGTATGATTATCGACTGCCATGGACACTACACAACGGCGCCAGAGGAGTTGGGTCAGTACCGTGAATCGCAGCAGCGAGAGCTCGAGGGTGATCCACTTGCGCTCGGCAGCAAAGGTCATATGGCGATATCGGATCAGCAGATCCGCGACAGTTTGACTGGCAATCAATTAAAGATGCAGGCTGACCGAAACACGGATCTGACGATATTTTCTCCGCGGGCTTCGTGGATGGGCCACCACATAGGGAATGCCCACACGTCCAAACATTGGACCGAACACTGCAATGAGCTCATCTATCGCATCACTGAGCTTTTCCCCAAGAACTTCGTCGGCGTCGCACAGCTACCACAGTCTCCGGATGCATCTATGGCACATTCAATCACGGAGCTTGAGCGTTGCGTTAATGAGCTTGGCTTTATTGGCTGCAACCTAAACCCTGATCCGACGGGCGGTTACTGGACGGGCCCTGAGTTGGGTGATCGATACTGGTATCCTTTCTACGAAAAGATGTGCGAACTGGATGTCCCTGCCATGATTCATGTTAGCGCAGCATGCAATCCGAACTTTCACACGACGGGTTCTCACTACCTAGGCGCGGATACAACAGCCTTTATGCAGATGCTGACTTCTGACCTTCTGCGTGATTTTCCGACCATCAAGTTCATCATTCCCCACGGAGGCGGCGCGGTCCCGTACCACTGGGGTCGCTTTCGTGGTCTTGTCCAGGCGATGGACGACAAACCTGAACTCGAGGAGCTGGTCCTCAACAATGTGTACTTCGACACCTGCGTGTATCACCAAGCTGGTATCGATCTCCTGCTCGATGTGATCCCGGCAGAGAATGTTCTGTTTGCTTCAGAACTTCTTGGTGCGGTTCGTGGAATCGACCCAAATACTGGCCACCACTTCGATGACACTAAGCGTTATATCGACGGTTCCAAAAATGCCGACGATGCAGATAAGGCGCTGATCTTCTCGGCGAATGCGCAACGCGTGTTCTCTCGGTTGCAAGTTTAGAATGAGCGCGATCCCGTGCTTCATGATTCGAGGCGGCACTAGTCGCGGAGCGTATTTTCTTCGAGATGACCTACCCGATGATCCCGTGGCGCGAGATAGTGTTCTTGTTCAGGCGATGGGCGGACCAGATCCGCTTCAGATTGATGGTATCGGCGGCGGTCACCCGCTAACGAGCAAAGTGGCGGTCATTAGCGTCGCATCAGATGTAGATGTGGATATCGACTATTTGTTTCTGCAAATAGACCCAGTTGGTCAGACTGTCAGTGATGTGCAAAATTGCGGGAATATTCTTGCGGGCGTGGGTCTTTATGCGCTTGCGGAAGGGCTTGTTGAGACCAAGGACCCTGTATCAATTGTGCGAGTAAGGATGCAGAACACGGGCGCGCTTTGTGACCTTGAGATACCTTCTCCAGGCGGCATTGTTCAAGTGGAGGGGGACACGAAGATTGATGGTGTACCTGGCACCGGCGCCGCAATTGTTTGTAACTATCTCGACATTGCCGGTTCAGCTTGCGGCGCTCTGCTCCCAACGGGTAATGCCGTGGATGAAATAGACGGTATCCGCGTGACGTGTATCGACAATGGCATGCCGGTAGTGACGATTCTCGCTGAGGATCTGGGGATCACAGGGTACGAGCGGCCAGAAGATTTGGATCAACACGAAACGCTGAAAGCCCGCTTGGAGACGATTCGCCTCCAAGCGGGACCTACGATGAATCTTGGTGATGTGAAAGAGAAATCAGTGCCGAAGATGTGCCTTGTTAGTCCAGCGCAACAGAGCGGGCTGGTGATGACTCGGACCTTTATTCCTCACGTTTGTCACAAAACGATCGGTGTATTAGGCGCCGTCTCGACTGCGACCGCCTGTCTGTTGCCAGATAGCTGCGTTGCTAGCGTTGCGAATTCATCCTTTGGTAATCCACGACTAGTTACCGTTGAGCACGCTGATGGCTCAATGCAGGTACAGCTCGATATCAATCAGGCAGGGGATGTGGTGCGTGCCGGAATAGTTCGTACTGGACGGATACTCTTCAAAGGTGAAATTTACATATAGGTTGCGACATGAAAAATGTAGCGGTTAGAAACATAGAGCGTGCTGACAGCCAGGTTATTTCTGGGCTCGCAAACCATGGTGTCGCGACAGTGCATGAAGCCCAGGGTAGGTTTGGTTTGTTAAAGCCCTACCTGCGCCCGATATACCCAGGTGCGCGTATCGCGGGCTCGGCAATTACCGTCCTTACGCATCCAGGTGACAATTGGATGCTGCACGTGGCTATCGAGTTGTGCCAGCCCGGTGACGTTCTCGTCGTCGCGCTGTCAGCAGATAACACTGATGGTATGTTCGGCGATTTGTTAGCGACATCCGCGCAAACTCGAGGTGTTCAAGGGCTGGTTATTGATGCTGGTTGTAGAGATATTGCTGATCTTAAGGAAATGGGATTCCCTGTCTGGGCAAAAGCGATTTCTGCAAAAGGTACGGTCAAGGAAACAACCGGTTCAGTGAACGTTCCCGTCGTGTGTGCAGGTTGTCTGGTTAATCCCGGAGACGTTGTCGTTGCTGATGACGATGGCATCTGCGTAGTGCCGAGGCTATCGGCAGACGAGGCGCTCGAGAAATCAGAAACAAGGACTTCAAAGGAAGCCGCGACAAGGGCTCGCTTAGCTGCTGGTGAGTTAGGCTTAGATGTCTACGGTATGCGCGAAAAGCTCGCCCAAGCGGGTCTCGAGTATCAAGACTAGAGGGTCTGCGATGAAAATCTGCATGGTTGGGGAAGGTGCTTTCGCACGCAAACACTTGGATGCGATAGAGCGGATTGATGACGTAGAGGTCGTTTCTATTTGTGGCGGGGTGCAGGAAGTTGTTAACAGTGTTGCATCGGAGCGAGGAATTCCACACGTGACATTGGATTTGAACGAAGCTTTAACCCAGCCTGGTGTTGAAGCGGCGATCCTCGCTTCGCCAACACCAATACATGCCGCTCAAGCCACTCAAGTACTGCGCGCGGGCAAGCACGTCCTTGTCGAGATTCCGATGGCAGATACGCTTGCTGACTCGCAGGCACTGGTGAATTTGGCTGCTGAGACAGGATTGGTGGCGATGGTGGATCACGTGCGTCGTTTTAACCCTTCGCATCAATGGATCCACAACAAAATCATCGCAGGCGAGTTGGCGATTCAACAAATGGACGTTCAGACCTACTTCTTTCGTCGTACGAACACGAATGCCAAAGGCGAGCCGCGCAGCTGGACCGATCACCTTCTCTGGCACCATGCATGCCACACGGTGGATCTCTTTCAATATCAAACGGGTGGTGTGGCGGAAGCCGTCACGGCTCTCCAGGGTCCGATCCATCCAGACCTAGGCATCGCGATGGACATGGCCATTGGGCTTAAAAGTGCCTCTGGTGCGATCTGTACTTTGTCCCTGTCATTTAACAATGAAGGGCCTTTCGGCACGTTCTTCCGCTACATCTGTGATGAGGGCACTTTTGTCGCGAACTACGATGATCTCTTTACAGGAGACGGTGAACAGATTGATGTGAACGATGTGGCGGTTAGCTCGGATGGAATAGAACTTGCCGACCGAGAGTTCTTTGCGGCGATTCGAGAAGGGCGAGAGCCGAATTCGAGTCTCGCGCAGGGGCTTGATGCGATGGTGACACTCGACAGACTCGAGCAGGCGCTTGGCGTGAGGAATACTGCGCGGGTGTAACGCCGAGGTAGAAGTGTAGTCAGGGCTCTTCTCCAGGATCTTCGTTTCCTAGAAGTAATTTGCCAAAGAACGGCTCCCACCGGCAGGGAGTGTGATCGACCGTACCTAGATGTCTAAAAGATCGAACTTAAGCTCTTGTAAAAGAGCTTGGAAGCGTGGATTTGAGCGGAGTGGATCCCATTTGGGACCTCTACCCAGATCCAGAATTTGGCGTTGTGCGGCTGGTAAACTCTGGTACAGCGCGTCTATCGCTTTTTCGTGCTCACCAAGGGCAACATAGATCCGTGCTAGCCGTCCTGCCTCAACGTCGGTTTCCATCGTTTTATCGCGTATTTCAGTCATGATCGACTCGGCATCCTCTATTCGACCAAGACGTACGTACGCGTGTCCGAGGTGAGCGAGAAACATCGGGTGACGACGCGTTAAAGTGGCGATACGTTCGAAGGTTTCAGCAGCTTCAAGGTTGCGATCGGCGGCGAGGTAAGCTTCACCTAGATGCCACAAGGTGGCTGGGAAATCAGGGTTGAGTTCGAGGGCTTGTTTAGCGATCGCGATCGCACGTTCCGGTTGACGTCGATAGTAGCTGAGCTGCGTCTCGAACGAGCCCGCAAGCGGGGTCAGGGGATCGATTCGACGAGCAGTCTTGAGTGCGGCTTCTGCGCTATCCATATCACCCACCCCCAACAGATGCACAGCGTGAAACACATGGGTGTTCGGATTATTTGGACTGAGTTCTCGTGCGTGCAGATAGGCTGTATCGGCTTGATCCCAGTCGCGATCAACAAAACTGTAAACCAGTCCTAGCGCTGCGTGCGGTTCGCCTATCGTAGGGTCGAGCGCGATTGCAGCAGAGGCCGCGGAACGTGTCCGTGCATAGGCTTGTTTGGGGTTTTCGTATTCGTAGATTGCCAAAAGGCCGTACGCGTCCGCAATCGCGGCATGAGCCGCGGCATAACCTGGCTCAAAGGCGATGGCCGTGTCGAAATACTCAAGAGCGCGCCTAAAGCTAGGTTGGGTCCGTTGTTCCCAGAAGTGGCGACCGCGCAAGTACGCATCGAGCGCCTTAGGGTCGACGTTGGTTACAGACGTCAGCACTTGGCGTTCCGACGGCGTCAGGACCACGTTAATTTCGCGGGTGATATCAAGCGCTACACGGGCTTGAAGCTCGAGGACATTGTCGAGGGTTTGCGTATAACGGTTCGCCCAAAGGTTTTCGTCAGAGCGTGCATCAATGAGCTTCGCAACGATGCTGACGGTTTCGTCATCGCGTTGGACGGAGCCTTCAACTAGTGCGGAAACGCCAAGTTCTGCCGCGATCTCTTGAAGAGTTTTTTCCGACCCTTGATAACGCATCACCGATGTTCTCGAAACAACTCGTAAGCTGCTCACCCGCGTGAGCTCAGCAATCAGTGATTCCGTCATGCCATCGACGAAGTAGTTCTGTGAGGCGTCGCTAACTATGTTAGTGAATGGGAGCACTGCAATCTTGCGGATCGATACTTTATCGTCTGGAAGACCGGCCAATGGCATGTCGTGACCGGTGCCGATGGTGTACCAAGCGGTCGACCCGATTAGTGCAGTGAGTAGAATCGATAAGATTAGTCCAAGTCCGAAGCGGCCTCGCTTATCAAACGCGATACCTTCGGCCGACATCTCGAAGACCCAAGCCAGGAACGCGACAAGCGGCACTAGCGTGACCATTCCGCCCAGTAACAGTTGAATCGCGTAGTTTGAAAACCCTAGCGCATCTCCAACCGCATCTATTATTTGTGTGATAACGAAGCAGGTAACTGCATAGCCAATTAGTACCCGGACTACTTTTCGTTCCCTCAGCTCTCGCCAGAAATTGTTCTGCACAACCCTTCCGCCTTACTCCTGGCGTCCATCCTACCTGGGTATTCAGGGCCGCGCATGACTCGGTGCAGCCAACGATATGGAAACGACCCTTGGATGGAATGTCAGTTCGGTTGTTACGAGCACTTCTTTCTAGTGGCACAATTCGACCAAGGGCCAGCCATCGCCATCGAGTCAGTTACGTCTACTTTGGCGGTCCTACTGGCGTAAACGGAAGTGTGCGGGTGAGACTCCCTCCATTAATTTGAAAGCCTGCGAGAAGTTGGGCGACTCCGTATAACCCAACAGATAGGCAATCTCCTTAATCGGGAGCTTCGTATCATTTAGCATATCTACGGCAAGGCGATGTCGAAGTCGATTCGCAACGTCTCGATAGCTGGTACCCAGTTCTCCAAGTCGGCGTTGTAGAGTTCGTTCACTTAGAAGTAACCGTTCCGCGATCGTCCCTACTGACGGGAGGCGGTGACTCGTTGACAAAATGATGCCTTCGATCTGATCCAGCAAGCTTGCGCCGCTGGTAAGTTTACGGACCGAGGCCTCGCATTGGCGCTTTGCTAACGAACACACGGACGCATCAGCCGCGACCTGCAGGGTATCGAGTATGGCGGCATCGAAGATAACGACGTCCGCCGTCGCGTTGAATGTGACCGGACATGCGAATGTTTCTTCATAAATTGTTAAGTGTTTTGGCACGGTGTAACTGAGCTGCACGCTTTGAACGTGTTGGCTCATTCCAACGGTTTGAAACATGGCGTAAACGGACGATACCAGCGTTTCGATGGCCCATACTCGATGCCAAGGTTCGGGGTAGCGAGCTTCATGTTGTAGTTTTCCCAACGTAAGCCTTGCAACCTGGCCCATCTTGTTTGGCGCTTCTCGGTTCAAGCTAAGGGCGACGGGAACTGCCATCAAGTTTTGATACCTAAGAACGACTTGTATCGCTTCGCCAACGGTAGCGCTCGTTGCAGCCGCCAAACCTGCCGCGCCGGAAGAAAGAAGCCCGATATTTCTTTCTTGAATGAAACCAACTTCTGGGACCTTCAGCGTATTGATGCAATACGCGATAATCCCGTAGTACTGATCGTATGTGACGTATTTGCCAGGTTGTTCGAGGTTGTCCCGTCTTAGACCAAGCGACCGCAAAAACTGAGTTAAGTCGTGTCCCAGCAGTTCAACCCGGGTGATCGCATCGAGCAAATAGACCGCGGGTGCTAACGCCCACAAGTCTGACGACGCAGTATTTGGCGTAAATTCATATCTCATTGGCGGAAAACCATACCACCTACCCACGCTGGAACAAATAGGATATTTCTCAACAAGGAGAAGCTCATGTTTGCAACTCAGAACTGGTATTGCGCCGCTAGAAGTGACGATGTGCTGAACAAACCGATAGCCAAGAAGATTGTGAATACGGAGATGGTGTTATTCCGAGACTCTGAGGGGTTCGTCAAATCCCTAGCCGCAATGTGCGCCCATCGCGGCGGTAACTTGGGATCCGGGCGTTGTATTGACGGCAATCTGGAGTGTCCATGGCACGGTTGGCGATATGACGGCGAGGGTAATTGCACACATGTCCCTTCACTTGGCCCCGATGGAAAAATCCCAGGCGCGGCCAAGGTCCAAGCGTATCCGGTGCACGAGGCGCAAGGCTTCATCTACGTTTGGCCGAACTCTGAAGCCATACCAGATTGGAAACCTGCCCATCATCGATTCCTAGACGCCAAGTACCACGTCAAAGGCGCTTGCCGTCTACAGAAGGGTAACTTCATTAACACTGTCGAGGGTTCCATAGATGACAGCCATGTGCACATTGCCCATCGAAAGACAATTGGCGCATCAACTGCGGTTGCCTTAGCACCAATCCAAAACGTGACGGTCGACTCCGACAATCGAGGCGTAGAAGGCTTCATGAAGTGGGACACAGCTGCTAAGAGGAAAGCCTCTCGCGTAACTCAATGGATGAATAAGCACCTCTTAGGCGTGAGCGAAGACCCGGCTACTCACGATAAATCCTTTCGTGCGGAAATGACTGGGTTGGTGATCCATCGTTATCGGAAACAGGACGAACATGACTTTGTCGTCTACGGGATAACCACTCCAGTCGATGAGTGTCACAACCTGTTTTTTGCGGGTTTTATCGACACCAATCCAAGTCGGTCACTTATTGGCAACTTAATCTACTGGTTGGGGTTCCGGTCGATCGGTCCGAAGGTGTTTGACGAAGACGAAGGTGTGATTACAGATGCGATCGCCGATCGCTTTCCAGGCGGACATCCCCGTCCGATTTCAGTGAACGCAGATACGATGGGCTTAGCCTTTCGACGGATGTATGCCAGCCATGTTTTCGCTGAAGGCGGCGAACCTGCCTGGCCTGCAGCGAGGCCAAACTGATGGCGTGGTCCGACGAGGGCAAGGTGTTCCCACCTTATGCGTACACAGATTCCACAGTCTTTGCTAAAGACAGTGAACTACTTCTGAGTGAATGGTTTGCAGTCGGTCGCACAACAGATTACTCGCCAGGCGCTTATCAAACCGTTGAGTTGGTGGGTCAACCGATCATCGTGTGGTGTGGGGATGATGGCGAGATACGAGCGTTCGAAAATGTGTGTCGTCATCGAATGTCTATTCTTGCTCAAGACAGCGGTGAGTGTCAGTACCTGACCTGTCCCTTCCACGGTTGGACGTATGAGAGTAGCGGACAACTGCGCTCCGCTCCTAAGGTAGACAAAAATCTGCTGCAAGGGATCCAGCTTCCCGAGTTCCAGGTGGAGATATGGCTCGGATTCGTATTCGTTAATTGCGATAGAAATGCAGAGTCTTTGGCGTCCAAGCTAAAGGGTGTTGAAAAACTTGTTAACCCACACGAAATAGATTCGTTCACCTTCAGCTTCATGCAGACAAGCGAAAGGGTCGTCAACGCGAATTGGAAATTGATGATGGAAATTGGCTTGGAGTCATACCACTTCCCGTTCGTTCATCGTGAAACGCTGGCGCCGCGACTCACAGGCACTTCGGATTCACCTGCAGGGAATGGGGCATGGACAGTCTCAACCGAGCCAAGAAAACAGCCATTAGCGCCTCGAGATGACGATCCTTCTGCCTTAACGGATCACGAACGAAACACAACGTATACCTTCGGGTTGTTGCCGAATACGGTCTTCAATATCGATGTGGATAACATTGTTTGGTTTTCTGTACTTCCAATTGCGCCTGAGCTATCGAGCGTGATCTACGGCGTTGCGGCACGTAACGAGCATTGTGTTCGCCCGCTAGGTGGAACGGAAATAGTTGGGGTCGATGAATATCAGGCCTGGGGCGATCGCCTAGGTGCAGAAGACAACGCGATGTGTGAGCGTGTGCAAAAAGGACTTCGGGGAAAACACGCTGAGCCTGGGATGCTCATCCGCGATGCTGAAAACTGCCTGTACGAAATGCAGCGCTACCTCGAGTCACACATTCCGAATTATCCAGAGAGCACCCGCTCATGAGTTCAATTGCAAACATCATTACTGAAACTCTGACGCCTGAAGTAAGGGACGCAGTTAACGCGCCCATAGAACAAGCGAGAACGCTGCCTCGACAGGCGTTTACTTTGGATGCCTTCGCGGCGGCAGAGCGAGAGTATGTCTTCTCTGCAAATTGGTGCGCGTTGTACTTTACTGAACTCCTAAAGCCTGGCGATTTGGTGCCCATTGAGTTTGCGGGCGTACCGCTTTTTATGGTGCGAGATTTTGACGATACCCTCCGTGTCTTCCACAACATCACCCCATACGATGGATGCCTCGTTGTCATAGACGCAGCCGTGGGTGTCACGGAAATTCGCACTCCGTATCACGGTTGGCGTTATGGCCTGGATGGCCATCTCATCGCTACCCCTTATTGGGATGGTACCGAGGAGGGCACCGATCTCGGCGAGCTGGGTGATCGTCCGCATCGACTGGTCGAAGTGGCATCTGCTGTTTGGGGGCCCATCCTTTTTGTGAACGTTGATGGCCAAGCAGGGGAATTTGAAGATTCTGTCGGATCATTGCAGAAGGCGTTGGGCGGGTGGGATTTAGATTCGTTGAGCGTGGCACGCGACGAACAGGGATTGCCATTACTCGATCCTGAAAACCTTGCTACTAATTGGAAAACGCATCTAGAGAACTGGGGGATTAACGTACTGCATGAAGCGTTTGTGCATGACCTCTATAACCAGTCTCCAGAGGTGCCGCGCATGAACTTAGAGGGGAAGACAACTTTCGAACACTACATCGATGACCGGGTGATGTCCTTAAAGTACCAAGAGAGTGACTTCCCGCAAACCTATCCTGAGCTGCCGTTTCCATCTTTGGTCAAGGACACTTCCGATTCGTTGGACACGGGTTATTTCGGTTCGTTTTTGCCTAACCTCCATTTTGGCGTATTCAGTGGCTTGATCCATTTCATTGTGAGCCTGCCTGAAGGTGCAACTCGCACACGAACGATCCGTGCGCAGTTTTACGCGCAAGATGCCGCCGCGGGATCGGAATTCTTGGAGTTGCGATTGATGTTGGCAGCAGGTCTTGCGGAGGCGGGTAGGGAAGACGCACGAATTACCGAGGCAGTCCAGAAAGCCCGTAGCTCCCCAGCTTTTGATAGCCAGTATTACTCAAAACGTTGGGATACGATGCACCATAAGTTTAGCCAATGGGTGCTCAGCCAATTCCCGGAATAAATTGACCCCTAAGTACACTTGTCTCTGATTGTGCTAACCGTAATCTCAGATAGATATGCGTCTTTTTCTGTCCCGAGTGAGGCATTGAATTCGCGCAATTCGCCTAGAGCCTCAGCCATCGGCAGCACGGTTTCGCAGGGACTGTCTAGCCATCCCTCATTGAGGACTCGTACTTGCAGCATCTTTTCTTGCATCAATAATTGATTTGCTTCACGCGGAATGTCTTCCAAGACTGGTACCGCTACCCTAAGGTGTTCGCGCGCCGCCTCCATATCGTGGGCTGGTCCCAGTGCAAATTGAATCCGCGCCTTAAGGATCTGTTGATCAATTGCATCGATCGGCCGAAGGTCTTTTGTCGCGACGGTTTGTGCAACACGAAGCGCGTCATCGGTGCGAGCTTGCAATAAAAGCGCTTCGGCCAGGGCATTAAGGTCGTGACGCTTCAACATTTCTGGCTGGTCCGCCCAAGCGATGAACACGGTGTCCGTTAGTCGCGCTATCTGACCCTTCTTGGCTTCGATCAAGGCGAAGGCTACGTTGCCATCTCCACGCGTCTGCAGTTGATAGATCTCACTGTTGATCTCCTGCAGTTGGTCGAGCCGAGAGATAGCGATGTTCCGCTGTTCTTCCAACCTGATTTCCTCTCGACTAAGGTAATACTCGTCAAATTCATGGAAGGCCGTGAATAAGAAGGCGGGAATGCCAATGATGGTAATTAGATCCCGAATCTTGTCGATTGGCACCCAATCCCAAAGAGTCTTTGGTTTGGGTATCGACTGCTTTGCGAGTAGCAGTACCGCCTCTTCAATCTTCTCTAACCGGTCACCTTCGGAATTTTCCGTCATAGTTATCCTCCGACACCTTTGGTTACCCGACCTAGTCTACATTCCAGCACCGGGAATTGCGTCGTCACACGTGTTTGAGGCCAGGCTTCGGTGCAAACGCAATGTGCACGCTCACAACTAGAGTGTGTGGAAGGTTTCGAAAACAAATCACGGTTATCTCATACAAATGTAGTAGGCGTTCAGTAATCACGAGCGAACCCATTGATCTTGAAGGGCCTATTGACCAGCCAGTTGGCGTATCTCTCAGAAGCAACCCATATGCAGTATTCCAGACTAGGAAAAGTGCCCTTCTTATGAGTTTCCCTTCTGCTCGCGTAGACTATCAAGCTAGGTGTAATGGGAAGCGATCATGAGTACAGAACTTAACTTTCAAAATCGGGTGGTTGTCGTCACCGGCGCAGGCAACGGTATTGGCCGTGCTTACGCGCACGAATTTGCACGGCGAGGTGCTCGGGTGGTCGTGAATGACTTAGGAGGTTCCGTCGCGGGCAATGGTCAGGATCGATCCGCTGCAGACGCCGTAGTCGAAGAAATCACTGCGGCTAATGGTCACGCGATAGCCAACTATGACTCGGTGGTGGATGGAGAAAAAGTGGTTCGGACAGCCTTGGCAGAATGGGGCAGGGTGGACGTGCTCTTGAACAATACTGGTATTGCCTACCCAACGTCCTTCTCGGAAATGACGACAGAGTCGTGGCGGCGTATGTTAGACGTGCACATAGAAGGTAGTTATGCCTGCACCAAAGCTGCGTGGCCACACATGTTAGAAAACGGGTTCGGACGTTTGTTATTCACCTCCTCACCTTTCGGATTGTACGCAGCGGCAAATTTCTCCCACTATTCAGCAGCTAAGGCTGCAATGCTGGGGTTCTCCAAAGCGCTGGCATTGGAGGGGAGGGAACATAATGTACGTGCTAACGCAGTAGCCCCATTTTCGGCGAGCCGGATGACCGGGCGCACGAACGAAGAACAAGCTACAAGTCCGTTTGGTCCCCGCTATCTCTCTCAACTGGCTGTTTGGCTATGTCACGAGGACACGCAGGAGTCGGGAGGTGTATTCGAAGTCGGCGGTGGATATATACATCGTGTACGCAATGAGTTGAGCCGAGGTCTGCATCTCCCAGACGAACAGCACACCGCAGAGAACATAGTTCTGGGCGTCGCTACGCTCAGCGACTTTAGTGAGAGCATTCATCCAGCGCTTGGCGAATCCTGGACGATCGGGCGCGATGTTTTTGGCGACGACTGGTCGGAAAACTTTTGAGATCTGATCTGCCCAGATCAATAGATCAAGACTTAAAACTCTGGAGAGATTGGCTCAAAATTCCTGGTCGTGATGGCTGGCGATATTAGACAGTTTATCGAGACTGGACTCGTGTTAGGCAATACTGTATTCCGTGATCCGGTTGAGCACACGCGAACTGAAGCATTTTAAGTCGGCGCTATCGATCATCGCTGACACCTTTTTAAGAGATACATTTGTATGACAGCAGCAACCGTCCACGAAGAACATAAGGCACCTGATCAAATCACAGGGTTCGGTACTAAACGTTACCGAACCTATGTGCTCTCAGCCCTCACGCTAATCTACATAATGAACTTTGTGGACCGCGGCCTACTCGCAGTGGTCGGTCCTGATCTTGTGCCCGAGCTAGGTATATCCGATACCCAGTTCGGTCTTCTTACTGGTTTCGGTTTTGCCCTTCTCTACACCATCGTTGGTATTCCTCTCGCGCGCTACGCAGATGCGGCTCACCGTGTGTGGATTATGACCGTCTGTGTTGCTCTATGGTCTCTCATGACGGTGCTATGTGGGCTCGCAACCGAAGTTACCATCGGCTCGGTCACAATTGGTGCGTTCTGGATTTTGTTGATGTGTCGCGTCGGTGTAGGTATCGGCGAGGCCGGTTGTACACCGCCAGCCAATTCGTTAATCGCAGACTATTATGCGCCGCGTGACAGAGCCCAGGCGCTTGGCGTCTATGCCATGGGTGTAACCCTCGGCGGCATGTTTGCCAACTTGATAGGTGGTTGGGTGACAGACGCATTCGACTGGCGAACTGCATTTTATGTCGTCGGGCTGCCTGGCTTGTTGATTGCTGTGGTTTTTAAATTGACGGTGAAAGAGCCGCCGCGGGGCTTTACTGACCCGAAGGAAACGCAATCGAATGAACCGGTTACGTTGCGCGAGGCGATCCGCGAACTGACGACGAAGCCCGCGTTCTGGCTAATGACGGCTGGAGCCACGGTCGCTGCGTTCTGTGGTTACGGAATCTCCTCGTTCCAGTCCATCTTCCTGGTTCGTGCTCACGAAATCACAACCGGTGAAGCCGCCATTTGGATCAACACACCTGTGGCGTTGTCAGCTGCCCTCGGCACGTTTGCTACAGGTTGGCTTGCAACCAGACTTTACGAAAAACATCCGGGTGCCATCGCCTGGATGCCAGCGCTGGGTTTGGCCCTGTCGATCCCATTCTATGTGTTTGCTTTCACGACAGAGAATCTACTCTTCGCCGCCATCGGCTTGATCATCGGTGGATTCGTGAAGTACGGCTATATCGCCGCTCAGTACACCATCGGTCAGGGGGTCGTAAATATGCGCGTGCGTGCGATGGCAACTGCGGTGCTGTTGTTCATCGCCAATTTAATTGGCTACGGCTTTGGCCCACTATTCATTGGTTATACGTCTGACGTCTTTTTTGTCAGCGGCGCGGCTGAACTCGGCGTTGCAGCAGAGGAGCTGGCTCGCAACCAGTGCCATCCGCGTGCCATCGGAGAGTTGAGCGAAAATCTGCAGAATGTGTGCGGTGCGGTCTACTCTCAGAGTTTACAGTCGGCAATGGTCATCATGGCGATCTTATACGCTGCAAGTTCACTGTTCTTCTTGTTAACCTGGCGTCGGCTGGATAAGGATATGGTAGACAGGAACTATAGCTAAACAGCATGCCACGAACGTGGACTATGCAGATCAGTTTGCGATGTCCCACGCTTCTGTGAGTTGCTCTTGGGAAATTGCGATCTCGGATTCCGACCTTCCCAACTGTGTCGCACTGCTAGTGTAGTATTTCAGTTGGCAATACAAGTTCTAACGATCGCCCAATGGGAGGTGTGATGTCTGCATGGATCAAGATGATCAGTGACGAACAGGCTGCAGACGATCTCAAGGAAATCCTGACGCTTTCGAGGACACCGCACGGGACAGTCGACAATGTTATGCGAGTGCATTCCCTGCGTCCTGCAACAATGCGAGGCCATGTGGTGTTGTACCGCGCGGTTCTTCACGATGACGACAATACATTGCCAATGTGGCTCCAGGAATGCATCGCGTCGTGGGTGTCATTGTTGAATCGATGTAACTATTCATTTGCCAACCACTGGACGAATGCTAAACATCTTATTGGTGATCCTGGACGAGCTGCGGAAATTGAAGGAGCGCTGCTTGCTCGCCGCCCAAGCGAAGCCTTCGCGACCCCAGAGCTAGCTCTGTTTGAATATGCAGAAAAACTCACGCTAAACCCAGGTGACATGATCCGGAGTGATGTGGAGAAAATGCAGAAAGCTGGGTATGACGATGGCGAAATTCTAGAGGCGAATCAGATCATCTGTTATTTCAACTATGTGAATCGGAGTCTGAATGGGCTGGGTGTAACCACGGAAAATGATACTGTTGGTTACTACAGTACCGAAGAGCCAAAACATTCACAGTGAGCAACGTGGCGATTGGTGAGAATGCGATTCCGGTTGTCGATTTGGAACGCCTCGTACGGGGAGTGTTCGTAGCAGCGGATCTCCAATTGTTACGACAAGCGGTTGAGCACTTCGGTTTTTTATATGTCATCAATCATGGCATTTCTGACTCTTGCATTCGCGATGCGCGAGCGAGCGCTCGGTTGTTTTTCAATCAAACGTTGGCGGCAAAACAAGCTCTATCGATCTCGAGACACCATCGGGGATGGCTAGCCGCCGGTGGTGCTCAGATGGCGGCGGATGTTTTACCTGACATGAAAGAAAGCTTCATTTGGGGGGCTGCGTTGGATACCAATCACCCATCTGAACACCGGCTCCGAGGTCCTAATCAGTGGCCGGAGCACTTGCCCGAGATGCACGGACCCGCCGAGGTATGGTTTGAGTGTGCGGAACGTTTAGCCTGTTTGTTATTGGCGGGCTTGGCCGTGTCTTATGACCTCGACGCCAAGTACTTTCTTAGGCATAGCGATCGCCCCTTGAGCAGAGCGTCATACGTTTACTACCCGAGTAGAGTGGCTCGGGTTGGTTTAGAGGAGCAGTTTGGTGTGGGTCCACATACTGACTTTGGTGTCTTAACAGTGCTCAGCCAAGATGCTGTCGGAGGATTGCAGGTGGAAGTTGGTGAAAACAACTGGATCGATGTGCCGCCAAAGGAAGATGCGCTGATTGTTAATGTTGGGGACCTTCTTTGTCGTTGGTCCAATGGTTGTATGCAATCCGCTCGCCATCGTGTTATTCGACCCGTCGATGTTGATCGTGTTTCGCTTGTGCTGGCTTTTGATCCAAATCCAGAGACCGTGATCGATCCGGTAGATTTCAGATCGAATGAAGCGCCAAAGCCAGATACGGTTACCTGTGGTGAATATTTGGACTGGCGTTTTTCGAAGGCATTTGCTTACCGCCGAACGGGTGAAGCCAGGTGACTGATTTGGCGACCAACCAATCAGCGCTCAGAGGAGCGCACAATCTGTTGTTCAACTGTTTGGAACTCAATGCCGGTGACCATCTCCTCATTGTCCAGGAAAATCCAGATCTTGGATGGTATGACCGTGAGGTCGTTGAGTTTGTCTCGAACGTTGCGCGGGATATGAGTGCTAGTGTCACGCTGCGAAATGTCGAAGGTCCTGACAATAGATACGTAAGTGATGATGCCGCAACGGAAGACGCTCAGGCTATAGATAGCGACTTTGATTGTTGTCTTTTCTTTTCCCGTATTGGCGATCAGATGCGATTTGATCCTAAGCTCAAGGGTAGCAGACGCATTATGTGCTACGTGAGGTCAATGGAAAGCCTCGCATCAAGTTATGGCGGGATACACTACCAGGCGTTGGCTGAACTGAAAGCCATGATTGACAGAGTCTTGTTTGGTGCACAAGACATTGTGCTCACCTGTCCGCTTGGCACGTCGCTGAAAGGAAGAGTTCAGGGTGGGGTGCCAGCTGAAGATGTGACCGTTCGGCGATTCCCACTCGGGGTACACACACCCTTGAATGCTGCGGAGTTTTCAGGAGAAGTGCGGCTTGCACGCTATCTGACGACAACAGGGTCACGTGTTTATGCACCCGCGAGCATAGTGATCAATCAGCCAGTGACCGCGAACATCTCAGCAGGGCGCATTGTTGGTTATGCTGGCGATCCGAATGACCTGCAACAGATACACTCCCAATACGCTAACGTCAGTGAGAAATTCGAAATCGACGCTGACAGCGTACTCTCGTGGCATGCAGGACTACATCCGGGGTGCCATTTCTCTGGTCGAGCAACAACGGACCCTGACAAGTGGTCTAACACTGTATTTACTAGTCCGAAGTTCCTGCATTTTCACACCTGTGGTAATGCCCCTCCGGGAGAGATCTGCTGGATGGTGCTGGATCCGACGATTTCTGTAGATGGAGTAGCCTTGTGGGATAGCGGCAGGCTTTATCCGGAGAGATTTCCGGAGCTGTGTGGGTGTCTCAGTGAATGGCCAGAGTTGAAATCGCTCTATCGTGGAGCCTATGGTTCTGTGGGTCTGGTTTAACGATGGTAGCGCTGCTAGCTAGTTCTTGTCCGTACTAGCCATTCGGTACGGGTTGTGACTAGCTCAGGATTTCGTCAATCATTCTCTCGATATCGGTGATCCCATTAACCTGCTCTAACCAGCTTTCTGGGATGCCTTTATCCCCGCCGATACCATATCGCGCACCCGCAACGGCACCTAGAAGGATTGCACGTCCGCAGTTGTCACCACCGGCGTAGATGTTGTGGCGTATGGCGTCGGTGAAATTGTTAACAGTTTTAAGATTGTACAATATGCTTGGTACCCCCACACCCAAATCACAATGCAAGCCGAAGTGTTTGCTGACTTCGCGAACGGAAGCCGTAGCGCCAAGTGCTGTTTGTAACCGCTCTTTTATGGGGTCGGGTGCCACCTGTATCGCAGCACTTAGCGCATCGCTTGGCGTCTCTCCTCTCAGTGTTGCCGTTAGAAGGGCGGCGCAGACACGACCATAATCCACGGCGCGGGGCGCATTATTTGTCACCCGAATAGCAGACTCGCAGATCTGATCTAAATTTGGATCCGTTAGATGGCAGGCAATCAGCGGCGGGAGCTTACTGATCGCCGGTAGCTGTTCATCGATTGCTCCCGGATACTCATCCGACGCGGACAGTGCCTCCACCAATGCTAGACCATAAACCCTGGAGTTTTTGGGATCTGGCATCTGGTTCGCATACCACTCTACTCGGTCCCGCAAGGCGATGCCGTCGTACTGTTTGACGGCAGCTAGGACCTTAGTCAGCATACTTTGCTGATCTTTACTTGGGCCATCGTAGGGGATGGCATCGACTGCTTCGATGGCTTCGTGCTCGTCTCGATAAATACGATCCAACGTTTGTCGGGTTGGCCTGTCGATGTAGCCAACAAACCCTCCGCCGTAGCCAAAGTGTCGCCTAAACGCTTCGGTGTATTGAACTTTTTCATAACGACCAAGGTTGTCTGCCAGGCTGCGCAACATAACGATCATCTGCTCACCATATTGCGAAAGGTCACCGGCTTGCTTGTGTTCATGCGCGAAATAGCCGACACCGCCTTCATAGTCACGCGCATCCGGCGTTCGGAATACGGGGTCTGTTGGGGCGAGGTCACTGATCCTTCGCTGGCTGTAAACCCAGTGAAATCCAAGGGATGCAGCGTCAGCGACGACCGCACCGAGAATGCTGCTGCGTGCCCGGATTTTGATTTCCTGGTTCATATCTTGCCTGTACGTATAGGTTCAACCAGGACATTACTCCGATGGGAATTGAGAAAATAGGTAGCGCGTGAAAAAACTCGAAGCAGTATTTAGCCATACGACTTAGCGCTCTTCGGCGGGTAGATTCCTGGCAGGGCAAGTGCTGCAATCTAATTGTGCTGGCCGCAGGATTCCAAACAGAACGGTATCTGTACCCGGGTGACTATGTGAGTTGCGATGGTATTCGGGTGTACGATTTGTGAGGCAAAGACGGCGCGCGTGCCTACCTAACCATGACGATTCTCAGCTGGTCAGATTGGCACTAAGTTGGGCACAGTTTCCTACTTTTCTTTGGCGTACAGAGGATAATGTATCTATGGAGAGAGGCTGGCGATTACATAGGGTCGTGCTGATCAGCCTCGAATCCAATGCTGACCATATAGGCATGTTCGCTATGTTGTGTGAAATCGCCAGGTCTCGCCATAAGATCAATCTTTCAAGCGGCGTTGAAATACTCTTCTTGAATTACTTTGCCATCTTCGCTCCAAATCCTGCGGATGACCTCATGCCAGAAAATTTTGCTTCCGTCTTGCATATCGAAATCGAAGGTGAACTCTGAGGCAGAGAAGTTACCGTCCACGATCGTGTGGTGACGCTTAATTCCATTCGCTTTTGCTATCGCTCCGGCAAATCCTTCCATTTTTGCAACCATTTCAGCCTTGTTCGCAGTAGAACCATTGCCATAGTCTTTCGTCGCAGCTTCTTCCGAGAAATGTTCTTTTACAGCATCAACGATCGCACCCGTTTCGACAGTAGCGTCCATCTTCTCGACTTGTTCTCTAATATTCATATTCTCTAATTCCTTTATTGGTTGGATATTTTGTTAAACGATGTTTGCACCGATAACGAGTATTGCGGCCCATGAGACGAGGTACACGGGTGTTCTCAAATAAGGAATACCGAGCGTGTAAACGACTGCGTGACCAAGGCGAGCCAGAAAGAAAATCTGTGCCCACATTGCAATGCTTTGATAGGAGGCCTCCGACGCCAGATGACCAGCCGCGATGATTACGGCAGCAAACGCTGGTAACGTTTCCACCATATTGAGGTGAGCACGTTGTGAGCGTTGTGCCCAAAGTGGTACCTCAGGTTCGACTTTGGGGTAACCCTCAGGGTAGTTGTTCAGGAACGTAGGGATACCCCAGGTAATAGCGCGTGAAAGAATATAGGGTGTCCATAATAGGACAGCGAGCATGCCGCTCAATCCTAGATACATATATGCAGTTTCCATCTTTATTTCCTTTTCTAGTTTGTGTTGGAGATCGTAAGGTTGGGGTTGAGCAACCCCGTGACCACACGCTCAATTGCTGTGTCCAACGGGTCGGGACTTACCGTGCCAAACACAATCTGGTTACTGCCATCGAGCACGACAACAGTGGGTGTTCCTGGAATTTGAAGATATTCCGCAAGTCCATCCCCGTTGTTGAGAACATCCATCGTTAAGCCGCGTTGTGTGGCATATGATTTGGTATCGCCCTCATCGAAAACACTGATAGCGACGACTTTAAGTCCGTGGTTGTGATATTTGTCGTGTAATGACTGGATGGTTGGGAAGAGCTTTTTACAATGCGGGCACCAGGTGGCCCAAAACATGAAAACTTTGGGATGTCCGTCATAGGTCGAGAGTGACCACGTTTGTCCCTGGGTACTAGTTAAAGAAAAATCCGGCAGCAAGGTGTTAGAGGCCGCTGAAGCGGAACCCACCCAGAATAGGGACACACCGACCATGAGGATAAACATCCGTCGAATCACCCATATCGGAGCTTTCATGGACGAACTCCCGACAATCGATGTTTTATCCAATAATCTAAACTGGTGTAACGCCCGCCGCCGGTGAAAAACAAAGACAACAACATGGCAAAATAGGTGATTGCGAACTCAATACCATTGTTGAGAATGGTGATGGAGCCAGAACTGGTCAGCCATCGATAATTGCCATGTTCTTTAAGAATGGCGATTGCTCGAGCCTTTTTTTCCACTGCCTCGAAAACACGGTCATTGGCCAACCAACTGGTCGCATCAGATAGTACGAGCCATCCGTTGTCCCAATGCACCATGAATGCAGCAACCAACATAACAATCATTAGAGGTATTGATATCAGGCGTACGCCTAGCCCAATGATGAGAAGTACGCCACCTATTAGTTCGGCTCCCACGGCCAGCATTGCCATAAACACTGGAAACGGTAATTCCAATGAGTGTTCAAACCAACTCGTGACACCGTTAAAGCCGAGGTACTTGTTCCAACCTGATTGGAGCATCACAGGCGCTAAATAGAGTCGAAGCGCGAGTGGTGCGAGCCCTTCGGCGACTCCCAGGCTATCGATCCAGCGATTAAAATGGGCTGTTAAGTTCATCGGTCGCTCCTAGATTTTTTGTTCAACGGCAACAAGGTTCGTCAAAAGTGCGCTGAGTGAACTCACAATGAGCACTGTTTCGCCTGCGCTGAGAACTTCGTCGTCGAGCAGCGAAACATGTTTGTTAGTGCGCATTGGGAGGTCTCCTAGAGAACAATGAGGAAGCGGTTAGGCCACCCCAATGTTCTCGGCAGCGCCTATAGAGAAGCTGGGTTCTTATTCTTGATCTTTCCCCACTTGCTGTTCGCGGTCTTAATGCGTCCAGGAACATCCTTCAACCAATCGTTCTGGATGCCGGAATCGAGGTTGAGGTATGTTTTGCCATCGATGACGCGCCATACTTCTGGGTCACCAATGAATTTCTTGCCAACTGATACACCAAAGGCGCAGTAGCCATTGTAGGCAGGCGCGTATTTGGCAGGATTAGCTTCAAATGTCTCCATGTTCTCTTTGTTCGAGAACAAGTACGTGGCACCGTCATGGTTTGCAACGTAGTTGCCGTTACCGCGCAGCGGGCGCTTGTCGGTTTGGTAAGTCACTACGTCGTAGCCTTGTACAGCTGGGGTGCTATGGGTGTAGTCGGCGGCCATTACACTGCCTGAAAAGAAAAGGGCTGCAATTCCAGCAAAAATTAGTTGTTTGATTTTCATCGATAAACTCCAGGGTTATTTTTCAGTTAGATTCCAGAAAGCATCAACTTTCTTGGGCACTATAATCTCCGAAGATATATCGACGATAAATAATCAAATGAACGAAAATTATACTAAATCGTACTTAAACGTACCGTTTCGACTAAATCGTATTTGTTTACTACTGAATCGTATTTCATTTTGGATGTTCAGCTGCTTAGCCTGGGAAGAGTTGGTAGTCTGTCGAAATAATGTAGCCCTTCTCCAACAGAAAGTTGAATTTGATGGACGCACTAACCGATATTTTGAACACGCTCCGACTGTCGAGCACTTTGTATTTTCGAACCGAACTAACCGCGCCATGGTCGATAGGCGTGCCTGCTCAAGCGAAGGTTGCAAGATTTCATATTGTGATTCGAGGTCAATGTTGGCTACAGGTCGATGGTGATGAGGGCGTGCACATGTCCAACGGTGACTTGGTCGTGATCCCCCATGGAGCCGGCCATGTGATAGCTGATGAACCGACGATGGATTCACGCCCTCTGTCAGATGTTTTGGAGGAAGTCGAATATGAGGGTCGTGGCCCCCTGGTCTATGGCGGCGGTGGCGCGGGATGTTGTCTAGTCTGTGGAGAATTTGCGTTTGACGATCTCGGGAGTCACCCTCTACTTGAGAATTTGCCTAGTAAGCTCTACGTAACGGGAGACAGCAGCTACAACACAAATTGGTTAGACAGTGCCATGGGGTTTATCGCACACGAAGCCGCGAAGCTTGAACCAGGCGCACACGCAATTATTGACCGGCTATCCGAAATCATTCTAATCCAAGTGATCCGGGCTACGTTGGCGTCGACAAAAGAACTTATTCCTTTTCTATCCGTATTTGCGGACTCACGGATTAATCAAGTCTTATCTGCAATACACGCCGATCCCGCTGAAAACTGGAGTGTCGAGAATCTGGGCCAACTCGTTAACATGTCGAGATCATCTTTCTCCAATCGTTTTACCGAGTTGGCGCATATGACGCCGTTGCAATACGTAATTTTTGTTCGACTTGAGAAGGCCAGTCGGTTGCTCATCGAGACCGACACACCACTCATTTCGGTTGCAGAACAAATCGGCTATCAGTCCGAAGCAGCCTTCAGCCAGGCGTTTAAGAAACAATATGATATGAGGCCAGGGGAATTTCGTAGGGTTCACACGCAAATCGCGGCGTAAGTTGATTGGGTTATGCCCCATGCAAAAAACTTGGCCAGCAGGCTATGTCGCACCTACAGATTTGTCTCTCATGATCTCTAGAAATTCTTCGAACCATAAAGGGACTAATCGCCCACCACAGCGTTCGAATTTTTCATGAATTCTAAAGCCACCTCAAAAACACTTTACAAGTATCCTCAGCTACTTTGTTGGTTTCTGAAGTTAGCTTCAGAAATTGACCATTCAAATCAGTAGGCGGCCTATCATAGGGTGTAGCTCTTGATTCAGGAGTAACTATGCCCTTACCCGTAGCAGACCAGTGGTTCGTTCGAAAGAGTCACGATGACGATGTGACACTGATTACAGAACCTCACGTCCACCCCTTTCTGCGCTGCAACATCTGGCATATCCAGGGTCGCGATGCTGACCTTTTAATTGATACGGGCATGGGCATCGCCGACCTAACCTTGGCAGCACGTGATCTTTTCACAAAGAAGCTAAACGTCGTTCTCACGCATTCTCATGTCGATCATTCGGGCGGGGTCCACGAGTTTGACAACTGCTTCATGCACAAGGAAGAAATGGACCTAGTGACACGTATTGATTCGCAACTGCCATTGGCTACACAGCACTGGCCTGAAGACATATTGGCGATGATGAAGGAAGACGGCGCGGTCGATGAGTATGTGATTACAGCGCGACCGGATACCAAGTTTGAACCCGATGCGTATCAACAACTATCAGCAAAAAAAGCAACTGTGATCGGCGAGGGAGATGTCATCGACCTTGGCAATCGAGCCTTCGAAGTAATGCACTTACCGGGACATAGTCCCGGTAGCATTGGTCTTTGGGAAGTTGCAACGAAGACGCTTTTCTCCGGCGATGCGATTTATGACGCACAGTTACTCGATGAGCTTCCCGGAAGTGATCAGAGCCACTATCAAGCTACCATGCGACGTTTGTTGGAGCTGCCAGCATCGGTCGTTCATGGCGGACATGATGAGAGTTTTGGGCGGTCCCGGTTGATAGAGATTGCGACTGACTATCTAAATGCCTTTGAGTCGGCCTGAGAGGGATAGAGCGTTGGAGTTTCGCAAAATCATCGCAGCATTGCCTGGAATTGCTCTGGGCAACTTCGCGATATTTACTGCGCCCATATACATTGGCAGCCTAGTCGATGGGCTGGGATACGACGAACGCCAAGCCGGTCTGATAAGCACTTTGGAGATCGGCGCTGTCGCCTTAACCTGCTTGATGCTCTCCAATATTCTCAATCGATTGCCGCTCCGTAGAGTATCTGGGGTAGGCATCATTATTGTTGTTGCATCAAATGTTCTTACCTATTGGGCAGATCAAATTATCCAGGTTGCCACATTACGCATCCTCGCAGGGCTTGGCGCAGGCCTCTGTCTAGCCATCGCTGGCAGCTTGATCAGTAGAACCACAGACGCCGACCGTACTGTCGGCACGCTTCTGGCGGTCAATACACTCCTGATGGTCGTCATACTTATGCTGCTCGGATGGGCAAAATCAATCTGGATGTTTAACGGTTATCTTGCCGTCTATGCTTTGCTAGCAGGACTGTTAGTCCCCCTGCTGATCTTCATACCTCAGCGTTCGGGCGACGCGCCACATTCCGCTTCAATTCCACCGTCAGAAGCTCGAATTGGTCTAGGCTTGCTAGGCCTCGCAACTTTTACCCTATTTTGCGTGCTCGAGGGCGGAGTTTGGTCGTTTAGTGAGCGCAGCGGGACCCAACTGGGTTTCACCGATCCAGAAATCGGAATGTTCTTGGGATTGGCTCAGGTCGCCGGTTTAATAGCCGCATTAATTGCAGCGATATTCGGGGCACGTATTCCCCGCATCTATCCAATTATTACGGGTATTCCGCTAATGGGGATCGCAGGGTTTACAATTTATCAAACTGCCTCTCAAGCAGTCTATGCGATCAGCCTAGCGTTGTTTCTCTTTGGATTCTTTTTTGCATTCCCGTATCTGCTGGGCGCTTTCGCTCGTCTGGACATTCATGGCAGGTGGCTCGCCCGCGCAAACGGAGCAAACCTACTGGGAGGCGCAATCGCTCCAGCCATTGCTGGAAGTGTCGTGAGCACGACGGACTTTCAAACACTCGGCATTTTTCTGACGGGGGTTGCGACCATCACAGCAATCCTGGCGGTGAGTTTCTCTGCGAATCTAACCAGAGATACTCTGACGAGAGATTATTCTGAATCTGCTTCAGGATAGAGAGTCCTTACTGCTGCTAATACAGTATCCGTGATCACACTAGTCGGATCATTGATCGGGTAGATAAGTTCAATGTCGACGTCTAGAACAAGCTCCTCCAGTCCGAGCGGTCGAATCAACCCTTGCTCAACCCAACGGGCTGCAAAACTCTCAACCAACAGTCCCAAGTGGCTCCCGCCGAGTACAAGCGCCAGAATGCCCCCACCACTTCTCGAACAAGAGTCGTATTTAGCAAACAACGGGACGGTCGCTTTCTCGCTTTCAAAGAGATCATCATATCCAGCAATCTTATGGTTCTGTAGATCGTCCAATTCAATTTGACTGTCAGGTGTGTCGAACAGCGCGTGTCCTTTCCCGCAATAACATCTGTGCTTCTGCTTTGTTATAAACTCTCGTTTGATTTTGTCCTCTAATTCATTGAAGTAGCCGAACGCGCAATGCAGTTCGCCAGACGATACTTTCTCTTTAAGGTCTTCAACGGGTCCGAACTCTAGGGAGAACGTGCTCTTGGGCAATGACGCTTCCACGTGCTGGATCAATTCATGAAGTCTGACTGTGCCTTCGACGAATAACTCGGACAGCACGCCAATTCTAAATTCTTTGTGCATCTGTTCTGACAGCGCATCAATTTTGTCCCGAAAACGATCCATTGATAGATCCAGTTCCTCGCTGGCATCCAGTAGACCTTCTCCTTGAGGCGTCAGCCGAAACCCCTTAACACCCCGCTCGCACAATCGCATGCCAACGCGGGACTCCAGCTGGGCAATGTTCATGCTCACATTCGAAAGACTAGTTCCGAGAGAGTCTGCAGCCAACGAAAAGCTCTTCTGCCGAGTTACTTCGCGGAAAATTCTCAAGAGCTTAAGGTCTACGTCGTACAACTGTCGCGGCATATGAAACTACTTCATCTGTTCGATAACATTAGTTCAGAACTCCAGTATTCGGTCCTTCACCCACTTCCTCTACATTGGATGCACACTGATTGAGGAGAGTAAAAATGGAACAGTCGCTTGAGCTCGTAAGCTTTAAAACGTGTCCATTCGTACAGCGTTCTGTCATCACGTTAGCCTACAAAGACATTCCATTCAAAGTCACTTACATCGACCTGGCGAATCCGCCAGATTGGTTTTCAGCCATCTCACCACTTGGCAAAGTGCCAGTCTTAAAAGTCGGCAATGAAACGCTTTTTGAATCCGCCGTGATCAATGAATACATCGACGACATATCTGGCGGACAGCTGCAATCTGAGACTCCACTCGAAAAAGCCAAAGACCGCGCTTGGATAGAAGTCGCCTCTAGCATGCTCGGTAACGACTATTACCTGAAAGTCGCTATAGACAAGGCTGCGTATGAACAACACCGCGATGCGCTTGCCCTTCAATTCCATCGTCTTGAGGCACACTTGGGTGAAGGACCTTGGTTCAATGGTAGTGAGTTCAGCTTGGTCGATACCGCATTCGCACCGCTTTTTACCCACCAAAACATCGCTAATGCTCGGTACTCAGTGATTGATCCCACAACTATGCCCAAAGTGGTTGATTGGTCAGAACGTCTGCTGTCATTGCCTTGCGTACAGGAATCAACGGTAACCGAGTTCGGTTCAGTCTACTTGTCTGATCTCGAAGAATACGGAAGCTACGGTCTACAAGCCTAAATCGGACTCGTTTGAGCATAAACATGACAGACATAGACATAAGCAGCTTACTAACGGAAGCTGAAATAGCGCACATCAAAGAACCCATAGAACAGGCAGGAACGCTACCCGCTAGGTGCTTTACTGATGATGAGTTCTATCAGCTCGAAATCGATCGTATTTTCGGGCGGCGTTGGGTCGCTGTTCTATTTGAATCAGATGTAGCAGGCATTGGGGATCTGAGACCTTTTGATCTATGTGGCGTTCCACTTCTGGCGGTGCGAACCTCAAGTAATGACATCAGTATATTCCATAACATTTGTCCATATGATGGCTGCCTGGCAGTCATTGACCCCATTAGCGGGGCTTCACAAATCGAGACGCCTTATCACGGCTGGGTTTATGACTTGAATGGCACGCTGTTAGAAGCGCCAGTTTGGGGTGGAACGAAGCACTCTTCGCCTGACTCTCTAAACGGAAAGGATATCAACCTGCAACAGGTGTACAGCCGTAGCTTTCTAAACACGGTATTTATTAATCTTGCAGATGCTCCGTTAGGTTTCGATGACCACATCGCGCCCCTTCATCGCGCCTTATCGGAGTACGACTTCTCAATTGCGCGGCCAGGTGTGAATGAGCAGGCTCGTGTTCAGGTGAGCTCCCTTAACGTTAAGACAAACTGGAAGACTCATTTCGAAAACGCGTGCATCAACGTGTTGCACGAAAATTTTGTACATGAGGGGTACAAGGTATCTCCTGAGATACCACGCGTGTCTGATGAGGGAGTACCCACTTTCCAAGCAATCATCGACGAAAAACTTCTCGCACTAAGTTATAAACATCAAGACTTTTTGCAGACGTATCCAGAAATGGACATTCCGCACTTGGGTTTTGAATCATCCGGACAGCCTGAAACGGAGACGTTTGGAACGCTCTACCCCAACTTCTTCGTTTCCGCCTCATCCCAGTTTATTGAAGTGGGTTTTGCATTGCCCGATGGCCCTGAGGAAACCAATCAAAGGATGATCTATCTGTACGAGAAGGAGGTTGCGGAATCCCCGGACGCCCGTGAGCTGCGAACGCTAGTGGCAGAAGGTTTCGCCAGTGCGGCGCAAGAAGATGCCCGGATTTGCGAGGCGGTTCAGCTTGCTCGTAGATCGCCAGTGTTTAACCAAAAATTCTATTCACCATTCTGGGATCAGATGCACTACGAGTTCAGCAACTGGGTTCTGGCTGATCTTGAGCAAGCATAAGCCGCCACACCAAAACCTAAGACACTACAAAGGAGATTGAACGATGACCATGAACATGACCAAACCAGAACGTGAAGCATTCCTACGGGACGTCCACGTTGGCGTAATTTCGATTGAGATCGAAGGCTCCGCGCCGTTGTCTGCACCCATCTGGTACGACTACGATCCAGCAGTCGGGCTCTGGATACTTACAGCCCCCGATAGCAAGAAAGGTAAGGCACTAGCAATCTGCAACCGATTCACGTTAGTCGCGCAGACGGAGACTGCCCCTGCCTACCAATATGTGTGTGTCACTGGGCGAGTGTCCGAAGTGCGAACCGCGAACTTCGAGACCGATACCCGGCCTATGGCCGAGCGCTACCTCGACTCTGACACTGCCAACGCGTACTTGGAGATGAATGCTGATGAGGTATCCAACTACTATCTTATGCTGCCAGAGCAATGGCTGACCTTCGACTACACAAAGTTACCAACAGCCGCTTGAGCGGCCAAGACTGGAGGAATTCCTATGACCAATCAAATTGTACTGAAGATAATCCTTGCTCTTCTAGGGGTGTTTGTGGTCTTTTCCGGCCTGGATATGACCCTGGGAGGCTTCTTCACTTTGGGTTGGATGGAGCAAGTAACCTTCTTCGAAGTTGTTGACGACGCTAAGTTCCAAGAGGCGGACAACCATTACCGGTTTTTGGGTGGTGTTTGGACAGGCATGGGTGTCCTGCTAATACTATCTGTCACTAACCTGAAAAAGTACCAGAGCATGCTCACACTAGTCTTTGCCTGCGTATTTTTAGGTGGACTCGCTCGTTTAAGTCAAATGAACGCGGAGGTCCTACTATCACCGGGGGTCCTTTGGGCTTTTGTGGTTGAGGTCGTGGGTATGCCGCTGCTGTACCTCTGGCTTTCCAAGAGTGTTGTAGATGGCATCAGTTCGGAAGTTTAGCTTCGGGTATGCCCGCTCGCCTGAGGGATCATGTCGATTTGTACCGTAAGTAGAAAGTCAGCGTGGCTTGTCTTCATGATAACGCTTGCGCTGCCGGTCTTCGGTTCGCCCTTTGGTCCGATCCCGGGCGGGAAGTTGGAAGGTAGTAAAGGAAAGCCGAGGCCATCTCGCCGTTAGGGCTCCGTTTGTATCTAGCACCCGTCATGCTCCAATCCGATTGGAATAAGTACATCGGGTTTGACGGTATGTCAGTTCGTATGGATTGCGATCTGACACAACCCAAGGCTGCTGCTTTTCCTGATGTTAAGCACTATTGTTGTTGACCCAATCCTGTTGTTAGGTAGCCGTAGGTGGTATCAGATTGACACTAAGTTGGGCACTTTGTAGGTTGGCTTCTCGAATAAAGCTGCCGTTTCGATGGCATTTAGTTCAATGCGTGCAATCGACCCCAAGCCGACAAGAATTGTTCAGGTTAGATTTGTAGCCTTGGCGATAAGATTGGCTATCGACAGAAGGCTGGTTTCGAAATAAATTATTTGTCATTGACTAATTTTAGTCGATGACTTAATTTTAGGTCTCCCTATCGTGGAGAACTCCGAATGCAAATTCCTGTTCCTAATCTACTTTCTATCATGCGTCCAAACCCGGTGGAGAGTGATTACAAAATCACAACTATTGAAGGCAATCTCCCCAGAGATTTGAACGGGGTTCTTTATAGAAATGCCCCCAATCAGAGAGTGTTGCCAGATGGTGGTCCTGGGGCTTTACACCTGTTTGATGGTGATGGGTATATCAGCGCTATAACTTTTTTGGATGGTGTGGCCCACGTTAGAAGTCGCTATGCGGCTACACCAAGTTTCCTGTTCGAGAAGAACGAGAATGCATTCTGTCTAGGAACTCTAGGCGCGGAAGCTGATGTAACGGTTAAAAACGTTCCACCCAACTATCAAGCCAACACAAACGTTGTGTTTCATGCGGGACGGTTATGGGCAATGCAAGAAACCATGCCGCCCTTTTTTATGGACCCAAGAACTTTGGAGTCCAAGGGGATGTGGGACTACAACGGTCAAATGTTAGGTTCCGCTTCGAGCGCCCATCCAAAGATCGACCCACTTACGGGGCAAATGATCCAATGTGGGTATCAACCTCAAGCACCCAATTTCCAGCTTTATGTTATTGAAGGGGACGGCGAGGTTTCGTTAGCGGAGAATGTGCCAGTACCGTGGGCGAGCAAGTTCCACGAGGTGGCCATCACCGAGAATTTTGTAGTGATTCCTGTTGGCGCCGTTGATATTGACTCGGGTCAGCTCAATGAACGAGATCCGCTAGCCGGTCTCAAGGCATTGAGGGCGCGACCAGATCTAAACCTGCAGTTTGGAATTAAAGCTCGCATTGCCGGTAGCACAGTACGATGGTTTGAAACGCCCTCAAGTCACTACATTTTCCATACTGGCAACGCATTCGAAAAGAACGGCAAGATCTACATGGATGCGTGCACGTTCGTAGACATGGAAGGCATGATTGAGAACCTAAAATGTCTACGAAGCGGGTATGCGGACATCCGGTCAGGTTCGTTTCTTTACCGCTATGAATTCGATCTAGACAAAGGCACGTGTATTGCAACTCAACTGAGTGACCTTCTTGCAGAACTCCCACGCATCGATGACCGACGACTGGGGTACGAAAGCAATTTTGGATACGCATCAGTTGGCAAACCCGGCGCCGGAACGTTTCGCGGCTTAATCAAATACACCATGCAGGGTGAGATTCTAGCTGAGCAGAGCTACGTAGATGACCAGTTCATCAGTGAGCCTGTGTTCGTCCCCCGAAGTCAAGATGCGGCAGAAGATGATGGATACATCCTAGCGCTTCGATATGACGCGCAGGCTGATCGCTCAGGTCTCGATATCCTAGATGCGCGGGAGATAGATGGCGAGCCGGTTGCACGTCTCTGGTTTGATGAACGGACTCCGTTCAGCGTACATGGAAGTTGGGTGGATGCCCCGCAGTTGGAAAACTTGGGAGGTTGCTAGTGGAATCATCACAAGCATTGCCCAAAGAAATTCTCGATCACATACGCCCCTACGAAGAAGATCCAGAAAAAGCACACCTCTGGGATTCGTCTCCATTTGGTGGTCCTGGCGTTCTTACCACGTTGTTATTGAGACAGTGGGCCGTCCCTCTGGCGAAGACAAGTCGACACCATTGCTATATCAGCGCGTCGAAAGCGGGTTCTTGGTGGTCGCCTCAAATTGTTGCGGAGTGTGGAACTGCGTTAATGGGGTCAGCCCTACCTGATGCACGTTGGGGGATGTTTGGTCTTGTCACCGACTGAGCGCTGAATATTAAAGCGCGGTCAGTTTCTCTATTAGTTGCTTGTGAAATGATGGTTTCGCGTCTGCTGCGAGTGTGATGTACATGGAGCGAAGCATTTGCTTACGAAACTCAGCTAGGGGGATTAGTCGCAGTGCCCAGTCTCTTGAGGCAATGCGGACAGCGGCAAGAGTCTGTTCGGCCAGGTCCTCTGCTTTGATTTTTCCTTTCGTCTTTCCTGTTTCCTGCGCTCTCCGGTACATATTGATCGTCAGGGGTAACGCCCAGCTCGTGAAGTATCCGTTCTTACCCCAGATCATTTCCTGATCTGAAAAATATTCATTGGCGATAAGCGCACCTCGATAGAAGTCTTCATCTTTTCCAAAAAGTGTTGTGGAGTCCTCTGCGATAACTTCAGCCATGGTTAACGCGTCAACATCTGGCATCTCGTCCCATCGACCATCCAAGGTTTTCATGGTCTCGGAGATGAGGAGGAGAAGTATCTGATCTTTATTGCCGATCAGATTGTAGAGAGTCGGCTGGCTCACGCCCGCTGATTTCGCAAGTGATCGGGTGTTTAGTTCTTGGAAGCCGTGTTCCGCAATCGCACGCCGCGCTTCAGCGAGAATCCGCTGACGGCGTTTTTCCATATTGACTTCTCTCGTGCTGGTCGAAGGCAAAACAGCATCCTCTGATTTTCTCACATTAATGTCTTAGTCAGTGACTAAAGATCGCCAATTATGAAATTGTCCCGCTCTAGGATCAAGGTTTCGAACGAGAGATGCATGAGTTAACGCAGTAGGTTCGAACTGTGCGTACGCTCGTGGCCGTGAGCTGCCTTTTTCCGGGAGTTTCAGTAGGAGATTGATTTGAACTGTTCATCTATGCCTCCAAGTCAGTGGCCGCGTGCGTAATAGCACCACGAATACAGTGGTAGGCCGCGATGGCTGCTAACATGATTTGTGATCGGCCTTGAGAATCGCCCGGAATTGGCTGTAATAAAGGGGGCGGTAAGTTGAATCCCAACAATTTCCCCACATCGGCTGGAGGTAAAGAATGATGGGGTGTAATAAGTCACTGCTTTATATGGTGGCCAGAGACAGAATCGAGCCGCCAACCGCGTTGTGGCGACACGTGTCGGCAGTAAGTTTCTAACGAAGTGAATACTTTAAAGAATATGGTGGCCAGAGACAGAATCGAACTGTCGACACGAGGATTTTCAGTCCTCTGCTCTACCGACTGAGCTATCTGGCCATATGCGGGCTGCGGCGAGCGGCGTATTAAAGCGGGGTCGTTCAGCTGCGTCAACTCAATGTTGTGTCTCGAATATCACGCCTCCGGCGCTGTGGGTTCAATGTACCCTTCAGCGCGATCGACGGCTTCGTTATTAAAGTAATGCCACATTTGCTCCGTGAGATATTTGCGCGCCTCTGGATCAATGAGGGACAGATGTTTCTCATTGATCAGCATGGTTTGTAACTCCTGCCATTCATCCCAAGCGCGTTGAGAGACCATCGCAAAGATCTTCTCCCCATTGGCGCCTGGCACAGGTTGTTTTTCTAGTCCGGGTAGCTCGGTCTTGTAGCGAGAACAGACGACTGTTTTAGGCATTTTCCGCGAAAGGTGGTTGTAGACTGGCGATGAGTTTAACCGCTGGGGCGGAAAGACCAATACGTTCATTTCCTGAAGTTAAGTGTTCGGGAAAGACCCACCGTTGCTCTAAACCCTCACGAACGAGTGACGGGTCTCCGGCTACTTGGATGTAGACCGGCTCGATATCCAGATGAAAGTGCGTGAAGGTATGCCTAAACCGTGGTGCGATGTGGGCTGATTCCATTTGCTCCGACGAGTAACCCAACTCGGTGATGAACGAGTCGGGGCTTTGTTCGATTGGACGTTCCGGTGGTGTCCAAAGCCCACCCCACAATCCATCGGCGGGCTTCTGTTCGAGCAGCGTCGCGCCGCTTTTTTGTGTGACCACGAAGAAACGCGCTTCGCGGATAGGCTTTTCAGTCTTTGGTTTTCGTTCAGGATAAGCCTCGGTCGTGCCTTCGCGGTATGCCGCACAGCCACTGGCAACTGGGCAACTACCGCAAAGCGGTTTGCGGCGACTACAGATCGTTGCACCGAGGTCCATGATCGCTTGTGTGTAGATATTGGTTCGTTTTTTCGGGGTGTGCATCTCTGCATATCGCCACAGCTGCTGCGCGACTGCAGTAACGCCGAGATACCCCGCTTGCGCGTGATACCGGGCTAGAACCCTCTTCACGTTGCCATCAAGAATGGTGGCGTGCTGTTGCATGGCGATCGCTCTGATCGCTCCTGCTGTCGAACGTCCTATACCCGGTAGCGCTTCGAGCTGGTCTTGAGAATTGGGAAATTGACCATCGTGTGTTGCAACGATTGTGACAGCGGTTTTGTGCAGGTTGCGCGCGCGCGCGTAATAACCGAGCCCCGTCCACAGGTGTAACACCTCATCCAGATCAGCCCTGGCTAGTTCATCTACAGTTGGGAAGCGATCGACAAATCGGTTGAAGTAGCCGATGACTGTTGCAACCTGAGTCTGTTGCAGCATGATTTCGCTCAGCCAGACCCGATAAGGTGTGATGTCTTGTTGCCAAGGGAGATCTTTGCGCCCGTGTTGGTCGTGCCAAGTTAGCAGGCGTTCCGCGAACTCATCCATCCTTGCGCTAATCGCGATCGAGAGCGCGGCCGATGGCATCCAGAAGACTTCGAGCAGTATCTCGATATTCTTCCGGAACCTTTTCGTCGATCTTCTTTTCCAACTTGCGGCGCAAACCTGTGTCGCTGTCGCTCTTCAGCGCGCTTGCGATTAGGGTTTTAGTAGCGTCATTGTCGAGTTTGCATTTGATGTCCTGCGAAGCACCGGAACATCGCATCGGCAGCGGTGTATCTTGCAGGATAGGGTTAACAACATACGGGCTACCTTCCGGCGCCTCTCTAAAAGTCACGTTGGCAAGCATGTTAATCTTGTCCGTTGTGTAGTCGTAGATACCTTCGCCATCAATGAAGAGATTGTCGAGTTGGATGTTGAGGACTTGATTTTGGCCACGCGTCTCGAGTTTGCCAATGAAAGTCTCATACACCCAAGTATCGGGCCATTTTGCAAAAGAATCTGAACTGCGGGTGATAGCCGCCAAATGTGCCATTTGTTGTTTTAGTGCGGAGACATCGAGCTCACCCTGACCGCCATCAAACACTTGGTCTGACGATATGGAGTTCATGAGCTCGGCTTCAGTATTGCCCTGCATCGTGATCTCACCAGTTAACCCGAGCGGGGCGACCCAGTGTACAGAGCGGTTGGTCCAATCGATGAGCCTCTTGCTGTCTACACCATCAACTTCTGGCAGGATACGCCAACGGATAGGTTGTGCGGCAAGGTCGACGTCGATTTCGGTGATCACCGAGCCGCCCAGAAAATCTTTGATCTCGGCGAAGACGTTGAGGTTGTCGGTTAGGTTGGTGATTTTGAGGTCGCCTCCAGTGAATGTCTCTGTGCCCACAGTGAGTTCGGTCATGACACAATCTGCTATGACATCTAAACCGCGCAAGGTAGCCACCGGCAACAACGCCTCATCTGAAACGCCTGCCTCAGGTGGCGAGCTGCCGTTGTCCAAAGCGTCTATGTCACAGACTGCTGTAAGTTGATCGGAGGTAATCGTCGTGTCGGTCAACTTGATCGCTTCGCGAGACATTTCGGTGGCGGGCTGATAGGTAATGGTGCCAACCAACGTACCTGCGATTGGTATCTCTTCACCTGCGGTGAGGTGGTTGCCCTCGATACTTAAGCTAGCGGGCTCACCGGGTGTGAAGTCTGTTAGAACGAGCTGAGTAATTTTCGTTACGTTGCCGTCTTCAGTGATCGAAGTGTTGGTCAGCTGGAGTGCGCTAACTTTCCATTTGTTGACGTCCTGCCACATCGCTGACAGATCCAACTTCAGGTCCAATGCGGCAGCGCGCGTGTGCCGTCCGGCGTCGGTGACTTCCAAGTCTTCGATTTGCAGGGTGAGCGGGGGGAACAGTTGCCAGCGTAAGTCGCCGTGAATCTTGACGTCAACGCCGGTTTGATCAGCGATCAGCGCCTCTACGTCGGGCTTTAACCGGTCAGTGTTTTGCAGATAAAAGTATGCAGCCACGAATGTGGCCAGCACGATCGCTACTGTAAAACTGACGAATCGTATGAAAATCCGCACGGCACGCTCCTATCTCAGAAGCGTGCAGTATAAGTCTTAAGTCTGTCGCGTTGCTGAACGGCGCAAAATTCTTCCTGGATGCCAGTCTCTTGGCCAAACGGCCGCTGGTCCGGAACGACCAGTCCAAGTTTTGAGCTGACGGCTCAGTTTTGATTGCGCTTCAGAATGGGATTCGAATGGTCCAATGGCTTGATTGCCGCGCACGCGGTAGTACCACTGGTTATCTTCTCCCTGATATATCCGGTCACTCATACCGGCCCCCTTGCCTTTCATCCCTTCGCGGAAGTCCTGTCGTGAAAGGGCAAATTTTTCCATTTTATAATGTTGAGCTTTTGTGCGAATGCACCCCGAAAGGCGTCGCTGCTTGTTAGTATCTGTTTTTTAGCTCAACAGTGTCCCTATAGCCGCTCGAGGATCGCGCATTTTTAGGGTAACTGCAAAGCTTTCTTGTGAAGCAAATGTAAAAAAGGATGACATATTATGTCCGTCGGTACCTTTGATCCGAATGCTGCCGAAAACTCGTTTGATATCGAGCTCGCAAGAGAGCTTCTGGACCTGTTTGATGGCGAAGAGATCACGCTGGGTAAGGCTGGGGAGCTGCGTTACGCCATTCTGGGTCGCCACGCGGGTTGGGCGGGTGCTTCGGATAACCTTTTGGATGAGGAGCTTATTGGGCTGGCCAAAGTGTTCACCCTGCTCGAGCACCAATATGCGACGTTCAAGGCAGGATCAGATTCGCCTGTTATTGCCATGGTGCGTGCGTTGAAAGGCCGTGGTCAGTGGGATAAATCGCTGACCCAATGGATAAAGGCACATACAGACAACCGATTCTTGCCCCATGGCAGCTTGATGGACCGGCTATAGAGGTCTAATTCTTGACTGACATGCGTCGAGCATGTCGCTGTTAACCGTTGTCGGATATCGCTAGAATCCGCGCCACTTAAAGTTAGGGCCAAACGTATGAGCGCAGATCGCGTCGCGACTGTACAAAGGGATACCTCAGAAACCAAAATCACGGTTACGGTGAATCTCGACGGTACGGGTCAATCTCAGCTGAAAACGGGCATCCCGTTTTTTGAACACATGCTCACTCAGATCGCACGACACGGTTTGATCGATATGACGATCGACGCTGACGGCGACTTAGAAATTGATGCCCATCACACCGTAGAGGATGTTGGGATAGTGCTTGGCCAAGCTTTTACTCAAGCCCTTGGTGATAAAACGGGCATTGTTCGTTATGGCCATGCATATGTGCCACTAGATGAGGCGTTGTCACGCGTTGTCATCGACCTGTCTGGACGTCCTGGTCTTTTTTATGATGTTGCCTACACGCGTCCTCGCGTCGGAGACTTTGACGTCGATTTATTGCGCGAGTTTTTCCAAGGTTTTGTGAACCACGGTATGGCGACGATTCATCTGGATAATCTCAAAGGTGAGAACGCTCACCACCAGGCAGAGACTTTGTTCAAAGCCTTTGGTCGCGCATTGCGCGTTGCCGTGACACCAGATCCGCGTATGGCGGGTATTGTGCCTTCAACCAAGGGCGCGCTTTAGTGCTACTGATTCCAGCCATCGATCTCAAAGAAGGTCAGTGCGTGCGATTGCGCCAGGGGCGCATGGATGATGCAACAGTATTTTCGAAAGATCCTGTCGCGATGGCAGCGCATTGGCGCGATCAGGGTGCTCGTCGCTTGCACATCGTAGATCTTGATGGGGCGTTTGCAGGTCAGCCTAAGAATCGTGATCTCATTGAACAGATGGTCGCCGTCATGGGCTCGATACCCGTGCAAGTTGGTGGCGGAATTAGGACGCGAGAGACCATCGCTGCTTACCTCGATGCAGGGGTTAGTGCGGCGATAATTGGTACGAAAGCTGTTGAAGATCCAGAATTCTTGCGACAAGTAGCGTCTTCGTTCCCTAAGCAAATTATTTTGGGTCTCGACGCGCGTGCGGGAAAAGTCGCGACCGAAGGATGGGATGAAACGTCGACTGTTGAAGCGGTTGATCTCGCTATCGCGGCCAAGGCGCTAGCCCTTGCCGGGATCGTCTATACCGATATAGATCGAGACGGCATGATGACTGGGCTTAATGTTACGGCGACTGCTGAGCTCGCTCGACGGTCAGAAGTCCCTGTAATTGCCTCTGGCGGTGTCACGACCCTGGAAGATCTAGCTACTCTGAAGGACGCCTTTGCCGATATCCCGGAGCTGCTATTTGGGGCCATCACTGGCCGAGCGATATACGAAGGCTCGTTGGATGTGACTGCCGGACAAGCCCTGCTTGATGCATAGCAGCTCGCCGTTTGGCGGCTAAAGTAGCGATGCCGACGAGATTGATGTCAGCCGGTGTTTCCAACAAGGCCGATTCTAGAAAATCCAAAGTCACCGGGTAAGGGTGTCCTACCAATACTGCAGAACCTTTGCGACGCGCGACTCGAATCGCTTGCTGAAAAGCGTTAGCGATCGCCACAGCGGATCGGTCATGGTCGAGAAAAACATCTCGCCGTAAAATTGTTACGCCAAGCTCGTCCGCCACCTTGTCAGTAACTGTCGCGGCAGTAGTTCTCGAATCCAAAAAGAACAATCCACGGTTACTGAGATGTCGCATAAATCGTCGCATGGGTCCGTACTGGGTAGTCAGAAAGCTGCCAGTATGGTTGGAAAACCCTAGTGTCTGGGGGATCGCTCGAAGTGCTCGCTCGACCATCGCATCAAATTCCTGCACGCTCATTGCACTAGTCAGCGTGTCGGTTTCGTAACGCACATGCGTTGATGGCACGGGTTCCATAGGTTGATGAATGATGAGATCTTTTCCAGCTTCTGCTGTTTGGCGTGCCAAAAATTGTGTATGAGGGGCGAACGGTAAAACCGCGATTGTCACAGATGCGGGTAGGGTCACCGCGCGTAGCCCCCGGGCTTTGTTGTAACCCACATCGTCTATCACCACGGCTAGATCGGCGGCACTGACTGGCAGTGCCACAAGTCCAAGCAATAAGACTTGTGTCAGTTCTCGTCGTAGTGAGAGCGCAATTTGAAGTGCTCTCAAAGTGTCCTGTTTCCCCAAAATTGTCCGCGTCTATCGGCGGACTGATCTGATTTCCAGTCTATTCGGGGGGTGGGCTTAAGTAAACGTGCTGGGCTTGGGTTTCTGCTTTTAAGTGTTGCACGGCCTCGTCTATCAGCAGTTCGTCGTCGAGACTGAGCGGCATATCAGGCTCAATCCCCTTTTTGTGAATCGATGTGCCTGCAGGCGTGAAGTAGTAGGCCGTGGTTAATTTGAGTGCTTGTTCGTCGTCGAGAGGGAGCACGGACTGGACAGACCCTTTGCCATAACTCTTGCTGCCGATCAGCGTCGCGCGCTCATGATCTCTGAGAGCGGCGGCAACAATTTCGGACGCAGATGCTGAACCCCCGTTGATGAGAACGACCATCGGTACGCCCTGCAACACATCACCCTTGGTCGCGCGGTATTTGGCGTAGGACGACTGTAACCGACCTTCCGTGTACACGATCAGACCATCGTCAAGAAAGTGATCAGCGACCTCCACTGATGATTGCAAGGTGCCACCGGGGTTGTTGCGCAGATCTAAGACCAAACCCTTCAGTTGGTCGCCGTCCTCTTCGACAAGAGCTTCGATTGCAGCAACGACATCTCTACTGGTGTGAGTTTGGAACTGGGAAATCCTGAGATAGCCATAGCCGGGCTCTAAAAGCCGGCTTTTAACCGAAGCGACACGGATGATCGCTCTCTCCAGAGTGACATCGAACGCATCTTCTTCTTCGCGGAAGATAGAGAGCGTCACTGGTGAGCCAGGCTCACCACGGAGAATTTTGATCAGCCGTGACAGCTTCATACCCTTAATCGGATCGTCGTCTACGGCCGTGATTCGGTCACCTGGCTCTAGTCCTGCCGCTGCCGCGGGCGTTCCGTCCATTGGGGCGACGACAGTGAAGTAGCCATCGACCAAACCGAGCTCGATCCCGATCCCGCCAAAGCGTCCTGAGGTTGTGGATTGCAGTGATTCAAAGGAGCCAGCATCCAGGTAGTCGGAGTGCTCGTCTAAACCGTTCATCATGCCTTCAATCGCAAAGCCCAATAACTCTTCTTCACTCACCTCAGTAACGTAGCTTTCGGAAACCTGACGGAGAGCTTGCGAGAGGGTGCGTGATGGGTCGGCCGGTGTTTTGGCTCGCGTATAAAGGTGAGCGCCAACACCGAGAGCGAGTCCGCTAACGATACTTAGGATGATCCCAACAAGGGTGAGAGGTCGCAATACCATGCGGCGAGTGTGGCAGCTTAGCTGCGATCGATCCAGCCGATGGGATCCTTAGGTTCACCGCGGAAACGGACCTCAAAATAGACGCCAGGGTTTTGTGAGCCGCCGCTATTGCCTGCATCAGCGATAACCTCGCCACTTTCAACCAGGTCACCGACCTTTTTGTGCAGTACGTCGACGTGACCGTAGAGGGTGAGATAGTCGCTACCATGGTCAACAATGGTCAAAAAACCAAAGCCACGCAGCCAATCCGCGAAAACGACTCGCCCGCGAAAGACAGATGTCACGGGACTGCCGTGTGGTGCTGCGATATCGATGCCGTGCCAGCGCAATCGGTTGTCCGCGCGACGACTGCCAAAGGCGTGGCGAATGCGGCCGGGGACCGGCATCGGTAGTGCACCACGGGCCGCGACAAACGCTGATCCGTCCAACTCACTTGCCCTGGTTCGCAATTGTGTGAGTAGCGTTTCCAAACGCTCCCGGTCCCGAACGAGGCGGTTATGTTCTTCTTCCTTTGTTTCTTGTTCTGCTTCGAGGGCCGCCACTAACTTGCTGCGTTCACCGCGCTGCACTGCCAGAGTTGATTGTTCTTGTTGTAAATCATCCCGTCGCTCGTCCAAGCTTACTTGTCGGTCAGTCAAAGCGGCATTTGTATCAGCCAGCTTTATTAGCGTTTCTTTATACTCAGCCATCACGTCTAATCGTGAAGCACTGAACTCGCGGTGATACCGCATCATACGGTCTAGCGTATCGGGTGACTCTTGATTGAGAAGCTGCTTGAGAAAGTCCTGGCCAGTCAACCGGTAGGCCGCTCCGACGTGTTTCGCGATGTGTGCTGCTTGGGTTTGTTGCTGAAGTTTCAGCTCTTCTGCTTCAGCAGTAAGTTCTTTGAGCTCAGCGCGAAGGCTGGCCAAGTCTCTGGTAGTTACGTTGACTTCTTTGTTGAGCCGAGAAATGTCTTTGTCTTGTCGCTGTATGTCTGCCAACCAGCGCGTGCGTTTTTTCTCGGCCTCGGAGAACCATTCATCGAGAGCGTTGAGGCGCGCGACCGTTTCTTGGAGTTCTTTGGCTGTAGCTTGTGTCTCAGGGTCGGGGGTTTGCCCAAGTGTGACGACTGCTATCAGAGAGATTGCGAGTGTGCTGGCCTGTTTGAACAAGCTGGCGTACGTACGTTTGCTTATGCTAAGCAAGTATCGTTGCCTGTCTGCGTCGCTTAAGCGGTCTGCGCAGTTTCGATTGTAGCAAGCGAACGGCCGGTCATTTCCGTGGGGATTTCGATGTGCATCAGGTCCAAAAGAGTTGGTGCGACATCCGATAACGTCCCGTATTGGCGCAATTGGATTTGTTGTGGTCCAACGTACACGAGCGGTACCGCGTTGTGTGTGTGAGCTGTGTGTGCTTGTTTGTTTTCGGTATCCAACATCTGTTCACAGTTCCCGTGATCAGCCGTGATGAGCATCTGCCCGCCAGTCTCTTCGATTGCAGTGCGTAGTTCACCTAGGGCAGCATCTAGAGTTTCAACGGCGATTTTCGCTGGTTCTAGTTGGCCAGTGTGGCCGACCATGTCGCCATTGGCGTAGTTACAAACGATGACGTCGTGTTTACCGGCCTTGATGGCAGCGACCAATTTTCGAGTCACTTCGGGGGCACTCATCTCGGGTTGTAGATCGTAAGTTGCCACTTTCGGGGAAGGGACGAGCTCCCGCTCTTCACCCGGATAAGCAGCTTCGACCCCACCTGAGAAAAAGAATGTTACATGGGCGTACTTTTCGGTTTCTGCGATGCGCAGTTGGCGCTTGCCCAGATTGGAGAGATATTCACCAAGCGTGTTGTTGAAACGCTGTTGGTCGAATGCGCAGGGTAGCTCGAGGTCATCGGCGTAACGCGTGAGCATGACAAAGTCAGCTAGTTTCACTACAGAGCGTCGTTTAAAGCCGTCGAAGTCGGGATTTGCGATCGCTCGACTGATTTGACGCGCTCGGTCCGCGCGAAAATTCATAAAGACGATTGCGTCGCCGTCTTGCATCGTGACTGGTGTTTCATCGAGCGCATGTATCGCCGTGGGTTGGACAAATTCATCGTTTTCGTCTCGCCCGTAGGCGCTCTGGAGGGCGGCACTCGCACTGGTCTCATGGTAGGGCGCTTCACCGCGAACGACTAAGTTGTAGGCTTGTTCGACACGGTCCCAATTGTTATCGCGATCCATAGCAAGGTAACGGCCAACAACGCTCGCAACGCGGCCGTTGCCAAGGTCGGTAAATAAATCTTCAGCTGCTTTGAGAGAGGTCGCCGCTGAGCGGGGCGGTGTATCACGCCCGTCTAGAAATGCATGCAGATAGACTGTTTGCACCCCTCGCGCCGCTGCCGCTCGGATGAGTTCAAGGATTTGATCCTCATGACTATGTACGCCACCCGGGGATAGTAGGCCCATGATATGGAGGACGCCGCTAGACTTGTCGACTTTCTTGAATGCCGCTTTGATGGCGCGATTGTTCTTAAACTCGCCTTGGCTGATGGCACGATCGATGCGCGTAAAGTCCTGGTAGATCACCCTCCCGGCGCCGAGATTCATATGTCCAACTTCAGAGTTGCCCATCTGTCCTGGGGGTAAGCCGACGTCTTCTCCGGATCCGGATATCAGCGTATGAGGTTGTTCAGCCCATAAACGATCCCATTCTGGTGTGTCTGCCAGGGCGATAGCGTTGTGCTCTTCTGCCTCTCGATAGCCAAAGCCATCGAGAACGACGAGTAGATTCACCGAGGACATAGGCTTCTCAACACGTTTAATATGGGCCGCGATTCTAGCAAAAAAATGTTTGCTACCGATGTGTATAATCGCGCGTTTTCGCGCTTGTCCGGAAACCCAGACTGAGAATTATGGAAGACCTTTTTATCTACGTCAGCAATCACCCCTTCTTGGTGGGTACCTTTGCCGTTCTGCTCGCGCTGTTCATTCGCAATGAGATGGGCCGCGGTGGGTCAGTCATCGGCGTGCAAGAAGTCGTGCAACTCGTTAACAATGAAAACGCGGTTGTGGTCGATGTGCGGGACAAATCCGAATACGACCAAGGCCATATTGTTGAGTCCATCAACATTCCTTATGCCTCAATCGATAGTCGTGCTGATGAGCTAAATAAATTCAAAGAACAGCCCATCGTAATCGCCTGCAAAATGGGCCAGCACTCTGGCGCTGCAGGTACAACACTGCGCAAGAAAGGCTTCGAGAACGTTTCGAGGTTGCGGGGCGGAATTGCCGAGTGGCGGGGTCAAAACCTCCCTGTAGTGAAAACCTAGTGAGTGAAGCGGTTCAGGTTCAACTTCGAATTGAACGAATCTACGTCAAGGATGCGTCCTTTGAGTCGCCGGGTGCGCCAAGCATCTTTACCCAGCAGTTCAAGCCGGAAATGAAGGTCGACATAAATACCAATGTGAATAGCCTCGGCGATGATCGTCACGAGGTGGTGTTGTCGGCGACGGTTAATGCGATGCGTTCAGAAGAAAATCACGCCTACATTGTTGAGGTACAGCAGGCGGGGATCTTTGTCATTGAGGGTGCAGAAGGCGGCACACTGCGGCAGGTACTCGGCATCGCGTGTCCGAATGCGCTGTTTCCTTACTTGCGAGAGACGTTAGATACACTAGTCACCAAGGGTGGTTTTCCACCATTGCATCTAGCACCGGTGAATTTTGAGATGCTCTACTCGGAGGCCATGCGACAAGCTGGGGCACAAGGCGAGAGCATACCCAGCGCAGGTGAGACGCAGCACTAACGACTGTCTACAAAGCCGACCTGACGCCAAGCCTCATAGAGGGCGACGGCCACAGAGTTAGCCAAATTCAAACTTCTTGATTCAGGGTGCATCGGTATTCGAAGCCGATTTTCCTTGGGTAGAGCCGCCAAGAAATCGGCCGGCAAGCCTCGTGTCTCTGGACCAAATACGAAGGCGTCTGTAACGCTAAAGTTCGCCGTTGTGTAGTTGTTCGTTGCCTTGGTTGTAAACGCGAAGGAGCGAGGCGGCTGAACCTGCGCAACGTATTCGTCGTAGCTGTCGTGCAATGTGACGTGCGCCAAGTCGTGGTAATCGAGTCCTGCACGCTTCAGCCGTCGATCTTCCCATTCAAAACCAAAAGGCCTGATTAGATGCAGACTGGCGCCAGTATTGGCGCAGAGGCGGATGATGTTCCCTGTGTTAGGCGGAATTTCTGGCTCATAGAGCACGATACTGAAGGGCATCGACGGATTGTGCGGTAAAGCGTTCCCTCGTGCTAGGAACCCGCTTCTGAAAAGCCGGAAAACCGGTGGTTGGAGGTAAAAGAGCGGGAGAAATGGCCTCTCAGGCGAAATCGTTAATCGTTCCTATACTGCTAGACACATAGAAGTTTAATTTTGAGGTCCTATGAACGGCCAGTGGCTGCGCAAGATCGTGGGCTTTGGTGATGCAGCCAAGGCTGAGACAAGCCATACGTCCCAGACAAGGAACTGTCTGATGCGGTTAAGTGGCTAATTCAAGAGCAAGTCGATTTTCCCGTCGATCAGGCGAGCATTGATACGTTTCCAGTACCAGCGGCGGCTCAACGAGATGGTGCATCCATCTTTGTTGTGTCACTACCAAAACCACGCCTAGGCGCGCTTGTTTCAGGAATCAACAATCTTGGCCTCGACGTCACGAGTGTTGATGTTACTGAACTCGCGGTACGAAACCTCGCTTGGCAGTGTTTTCCCATGGCCGACCAGAACGTAGCGATGCTCAGACTGACAGCGAATAGCGGCCTACTTACTGTGTCGCGTGGTTCCGACCTATATGTGGCACGGCGCATTTCTGGCGTGCCAGAACAGTTTAGTGCGGTTGCTCTCGAAGAATTTCGTGAACGCCTGTTGCTGCAAGTACAACGTTCGATCGATTACTACGAGAGCGCTATGGGCCAAGCGGGATGTGACTTACTGATGGTCGCCTGTACCCAATCCTGGACTGGTCCTGTCACAGAATTTCTACGAGACGCACTCTCGATTCCCGTGCGGGCAGTTTCAGATGCGATATCCGACGAATTCTCCGTGGAGCTCTATAACCCTCAACGGGGCAAAATTGATTGGGGTTCGGTGACAGATGATGAAATGAACGCGCTGTGTGCGTCGCTACCAGCACTTGGCGGGGCGCTCCGTCCGATCATAGAAGCGGAGGCGGCGTAGGTGTTACAACAAGTTAATCTGCTTAGTACTGACCTGTTACCGCAGCAGCCGTTGCTCGAGTTTCGGCAGATGTTAGTTGCCTTGGCGGCCTTTGTGGTTGTGCTATTGACGTTGTCTAGCGTGAAAGGCTTTGAGGTGTGGCAAGGATTTGTGGACACGGAGGCGCTGGAAGAGGATTTGGTTCTTTTACTCGCGCAAATCAAAGGCGTTGACGCAAAAACGGCATTGCAGGCAGAGCTCGATGCATTGAACACGAGTAAGGCTGATCGGCTCGCTGAGCTTGATGTCTTAAAGGTTGCTAAGCGAGTTGGTGGGTTTTCAGATCAATTGGTGGTCTTGGCCGAGAGTCGGGTTACTGGTCTTTGGCTCACGGATTTTTCATTTGTCCAGGTTGAAGGTAGTGAGCCACACCTGAGTGTCGTGGGCGTTGCCCACCAGCCTGAACTTGTGGGTCAATTTTTGCGAGAGCTCCAGAGCCACGGTGGTTTCTCTGGATATCAGTTTTCGGAGCTGGAAATCCAACGTGAGGCAGAAGAGAAGCTTGCGCACTTCAGCCTTCTAGGTCAGGAAATTGACGTGGACGGAGCGCCCGGATGAGTTCTCGTTTCGCGCAATTAAAAAATCTACAGGATTGGTATCAAGCGCTGAGCACTCGAGAGAGGGTTCTAGTTTTGGCCGCAGTTGCGGCAGGTGTTTGGGTTGTTTGGTTGTTTGCCATTTGGGAGCCGCTTCTCAATACCAGTGTTAGCGTGCAGCAGAAAGAACAGCGTCTCGAGTCTGAAGCGAATGCTGCTGGCAATAGTCTAGCGATGCAAGTTCAGGTGGATGCGGAAGTCGCTGACTTGGAGTCAGACCTCGGACTTGTTGCTGATGAAATTGCACAGCTTGAGCTAGACCTTGAACAAGCGATGCGCGCCTTTGTCCCGCCTGAACGGATGGTGGGTGTACTGAGAGACGTGTTAGTCAAAGTGCCTGGTGTTCACATCGTCTCTCTAAGAAGCCAACTACCAGAGGCTGTAACGAACGGCGATCAAATTGTCTTCTACAGGCACCCAGTCACATTGGAGATAGAGGGGCGCTACGCAAACTTGCATGACTATTTGGTCGCCCTAGAGTCTCGGACAGAAATGTTGTCCTTTCACTCGCTCGATTACCAAGTTGTCGAACACCCGTTAGCCCGGGCTACGTTGAAGCTATCGACTCTCAGTAGATCTAAAGAATGGTTGGGGGTATAGGGTGACGCAGATTAGTAAATATTTTTTTCTAGCGTCCGTTCTGGTTATCTTTCTGCCTGCCTTAGTATATTCGTTGGAAGATCCAACCCAACCCTACATTGGATCGTCTGGCAGCGTCGCGCCATCCGTGCGTATTGAACTGTCGTCGGTACTAATCAGTGAAGAAAGAAAGCTCGCAATTATAAATGGCGAAGTTCTTCTCGAAGGAAGTTCTAACGAGGAATTTACCGTCGCACGTGTTCATCGAAACGGTGTCGTTCTGATGCGGCATGGTGGAGAGATCGAACGCATCGAATTGGAAGGCGCGAACGTTATGCAGGTTAAAAAGTAATGGCTGAGCAGATAGACCAACCACTAGCACAAGCCATGACAGAAAGTCATTGGCAGACCTATGAGCGAAAAAGTATGCACAGGCTTAAAGGAGTCTTAGTCCTCTTGTGCGCAGCTTTATGTTGGGGCTGTGTTAGCACGACTCCGCAAGATGTCCGGCGAATGGACAGTCTGGAGGAGGCATTGCTCACACTCCAGGCGGGCGTCACTTCGTCCATAGCCGAGATTGATTCAGTCGAAGCAGAAACCGAGGCGGTAGACGATTTAGCTCCTGAAATAGAAGAATCACGTTTTGATGTGAGCGTCGCCGATGCGAAAATTAGCGCGTTCCTGCGCGGCATCGTCAAAGGCACAAGTTTCAACATGGTAGTGCACCCTGACGTCACGGGAACAGTTTCCTTGGAGCTCACAGCTGTGAGCGTCGCCGATGTAATGAGTGTTGTTCGCGATGTATACGGTTTTGACTATGTACTCGAAGGTAATGTCTATCGTGTGTATCCCGACACGCTCAGAACAGAAATATTTCGACTCAACTATCTCAATGTCGCCCGTTCTGGACGGTCTGAAGTTCAAGTTAGTGCAGGAAAAGTGAGCGACGCGAATAGCCAAGGACAGAACAGAGACGGTTACGAGTCCAGCGGTCAAGAGCAACAACGCAACAGTAATGATGTGGTTGGCACAATAGTGAACACGAGTGCGGACGCCGATCTTTGGGCTGAAGTGAGTGCAACACTGCAGGCACTGACCTCTCTCGATGAAGGCAGCCATGTGATGATCACACCCCAAGTAGGCTTGATTGTTGTAAAAGCAAAACCAGGGACGCTGCGAGCGGTTACTGACTATCTCGACCGAGTGGAGAGCAGTATTAGTCGCCAAGTTATTTTGGAAGCGAAGGTCGTTGAAGTCGCTTTAAACGAAGGCTTTCAGTCCGGTATCGATTGGCATACGTTCGGTCGGGGCTCCGATGGGTTAAGAGTAAATTCGCAACACCGATTTGGTGGAGAATTGAGTAGTGGTGAGGATGACTTCTATAACCCACTTGGATCTGTGTTTGCATTGTCTGCAGATGTTGGGGATTTTGCCGGTACGTTGAACCTGCTGCGAACCCAAGGGACAGTCCAAGTACTCTCCAGTCCGCGCATAGCAACAGTTAATAATCAGAAGGCCGTGATCAAAGTTGGGAGTGATGAGTTTTTTGTCACTGACATCAGCTCCAACACAATCACAGCTGGTAGCGCGATCAACACTAATGACTCCCCTGAACTCACACCGTTCTTTTCGGGAATTGCGTTGGATGTGACGCCACAGATCAGTGCAGAAGGCTACATCGTTCTGCATGTGCATCCGACAGTGAGTGAGGTGACCGAGCAGCGTAAAGAAATCGGTGGAGAAATAGTTCCGCTTGCTGCTAGCACGATCCGGGAGTCCGACAGTATCGTGCGGGCCAAAAGTGGGCAGGTTGTGGTGATCGGCGGTTTGATGCAGAACAGCGCCAACGACGAAAATGCGGGTGTCCCCGGGTTTCGCAAGTTACCTCTCTTGGGTCATCTCTTTAACCAGAAGAACCAGAGCAGTGTGAAGAGCGAACTTGTCATTCTGTTAAGGCCGGTGATCGTCGAAGACCGTGTGCAATCTGAATTTTTATCGCAGAGCAACGATCGAGTTCGTGCCTTGCGGGACGGGTTGAACTAGAACTGTGTTGAAGCATGGCGCAAAGATCAGAATTGGCGATCTGCTGGTCGACAAAGGGGTCATCAGCGACGTGCAACTGTCGGACGCGCTGGCCGAGCAAAAACAAAGCGGTCACAAGCTTGGTCGCATTTTGGTCGATCGCGGTTACGTGGATGAACAGAATTTTTTAGGATTTCTCTCAGACCAACTTGGGGTTCCATTTGTAGATCTCGCCCAGTATCAAATAGATGAATCAGTGGTTGCTCTCCTACCGGAGACCTACGCTCGGCGCCACCGCGCCATCATTCTAGAACGCCAAGGTGCAGAGCTATTGGTTGGCATGACCGACCCCATAGATATCTTCGCGTATGACGAAGTGGCACGGCAGGTAGATACGCCGATAAACATTGCGGTCGTCAGGGAGAAGGATCTGCTGGAGACTCTTGATCGTGCCTACCGCCGTACTGGTGAAATTGAGAGCTTTGCGAGTGAGCTAGATGGTGAGTTGAGCATCGATGAGTTTACGCTTAAAGAGTTTCGCAAAGACTCAGAAGACAGTCCGGTTGCAAAGCTCCTACAGTCGATACTTGAGGATGCCGTTCAGATGCGCGCGTCTGATGTTCATGTAGAGCCAGGTGACGGAGTCCTCAGACTGAGGCTTCGTGTGGATGGATTACTTCACGAGCAAGCGCTTAACGAAGTGCGTATTGCCCCGGCCTTAATCAGCCGCTTAAAGCTTATGGCTGGTTTAGATATCTCTGAGAAACGCTTACCCCAAGACGGTCGTTTTGAATATCAGATGAAAGACCGAAGTCTCGATGTGCGTCTGAGTACGTTACCGGCAAGCCACGGTGAGAGCGTGGTTATGCGTTTGGTCGATCACAGCCAGGGTCTTACGCAGTTAGATCAAGTTGGGATGCGACCAGAGGAAGTGGCAAAGTTTCGCAGGCTGATCAAACAGCCACACGGACTCATTCTTGTCACAGGTCCCACTGGTAGTGGTAAAACAACAACGCTCTACGGTGCCTTGCGCGAACTCAACTCAAGCGAAAAGAAAATAATTACTGTCGAGGATCCAGTAGAGATTCAACAACCTCGCCTAATTCAAGTCCAGGTGAACAGTCGCATTGGATTAGATTTTGCCAGTGTGTTGCGCGCCACCCTGCGACAGGATCCCGACATTCTTCTAGTTGGGGAAATACGCGATCGTGAAACTGCCGAAATTGCCTTACGCGCGGCGATGACCGGACACTTGGTCTTATCGACACTACACACAAATGATGCGGTTTCCTCAGCACTTCGTCTTATGGATATTGGCATTGAGGGTTACATGGTGGCGGGCTCCGTGCGTGCGATCATCGGACAGCGACTCGTGCGCAAGCTCTGCGAGAACTGCAAGGTTGCCTGTGAGCTTGATAGTCAACTGTCGTCTTGGATAAACGGCATAGCACCAGAATTGAAAGAGCGCACCTTTTACGAGAGTACCGGTTGTTCCCAATGTGGCAACAGCGGTCACGTAGGACGAATCGGTGTGTTTGAACTACTCGAAATGACCCCAGAACTAGGTGATGCCTTGCGTGATGATGATGCGGGCCTGTTTAGTCGCCTCGCGACTTCGCAACCAGGCTATAGACGGTTGGTATCTGGAGCGCTTGAATACGCAGTCGACGGAGTGACTTCGTTAGCCGAGGCTATGGCTGTATCAGGACATGAAGAAGAGGTCATTGTAGCACCGTCTCTGGAAGCGACCCTTGCGGTCGCGCAAGCCGGACGTGAACCACCGCTACAAACTAGTACACCTGATGCTGCGCACTGATGCCTGAGTTTTCCTACAGCGCAAGATCGGGCGATGCCAGGATTTCAGGCAAACGGCTAGCGGGTAGCGCCAGCATGTTGGCCGCGGAACTGTCCAGAGAAGGGTTAATACCCCTGACGATCGATCCGATTCAGCAAGCGGGTCGCAGAATTGGGGCACAACTCGCGCGACGTTCAGTCTCTCTATCGGAACTAATTGTGTTTAGCCACCAGATGGCGAGCCTAGCTAAGGCTGGTATATCTATTGTTAAGGCCGTTCATACGCTGGCTGAAAGCAGCAAAAACCCGACTATGGCTGACACTCTGACAGACGTTGCCGCAGGTCTGGAAGCGGGACTGGACTTCGCCAGTTGTCTCGGACGGCATCGATCCACATTTAGTGAGCTCTATATCAACGTTGTCCATATTGGCGAGAACACAGGTCGTATGGACGATGCGTTCCAGCGAATTGCTAAGTACCTGGAGCTCGAACGTGAAACACGCCGTCGCATACAGGCAGCGACGAGATATCCTATGTTTGTCTTGTGCGCAATTTCAGTCGCGATAGTGGTGCTCAATATTTTTGTCATCCCGGCTTTCGCAACAGTGTTTTCTAAATACGGCGCAGCGCTGCCATGGCAAACGCAGGCGATAATCGCCGTATCGGACTTCTTTGTGGCGTACTGGCATGTGCTCGGTCTGCTGTTGGTGGTTGCGCTTGTTGCGGCTATTAGATCGATGCGGAACGCAAAATTTAGAATTTTGTGGCACCAGTGGCAACTGCGGATCCCGATCTTGGGTTCGATTCTAGAACGCATCTATTTGACCCGTTTTTGCCAATCTTTTGCAATGGTTAGCCGTTCAGGTGTGCCAATTGTCCAGGGGTTACATGTCGTTTCTAGAGCAGTTGGTAACGATTTTATGGCAGGACGCATTGATGAAATGCGCGTTTCGATAGAGCGCGGAGAATCTATTACAGCAACTGCCCGAAGTGCCCAACTGTTTTCACCAGTTGTATTGCAGATGATGGCCGTTGGCGAGGAGACAGGGACCATGGACGACCTGTTGGAGCAAGCGGCATCGTTTTATGAAGAGGAAGTTGAGTACGAACTCAAAGGGCTCACTGATGCGCTTGAACCGTTGCTAATTATCGGTATTGCGATCTTGGTCTTGTTCATGGCGTTGGGTGTATTTCTACCGCTCTGGGACCTCAATAGTGTTGCTCACTAGCGGGTTCTTGGGGCGACTTAAACCCGCACAAGAAGCGTGGTAGCCGACGTTGCACATCGCCAGATCCGAACTACGCTAAATGTAGCGAATTGAATAGTGAGCGCTGACCGGACTTTACGGGACAAGCACTCCGAGACAGCTCAAGGAAGAGGAAAGAGGATGAACAGGAACAAATTCACACAGGGCTTCACAATCGTCGAACTCGTCGTCGTGATCATACTGTTGGGCATATTGGCTGCAACAGCGTTGCCGCGTTTTATAGACGTGGATGATGATGCGCATGCAGCAGCCTTCGAAGGTGTAATGGGTGGTTTTCAAACTGGTGTGGCGCTTTATCATGCGCAATGGGTAGCAGATGGCCAAGATCCTGCAGGCACTGCAATTCCAGAGTTCGCTAATCTGCGGACCAATGCCACCGGATTTCCTTATAGCACCACAGCAAATGCTGGCAATGCTCCTGCAAGTTCCGGAGATTGTGTCACGGTATTTACGGGCGTTATGCAGGGTGGACCATCCGTCGCAAGTGTTGCCGCATTGGCAAACTTGTCTGGTCTAAACGCTGACTATGGTGCTTTTGAGAGTGCCAACATCTGCAACTATTACTACACCGGACAGAGTAACTCCTCAGGTGTAACGATTCCCTTCTTTAGCTATGCGCCCGTAACAGGCATCGTCACACGCAGTACCCAAGCTATTCCGTAAATGCTTCGTGCGTTCACGGCGTATCTAGGTCGAGGTCCTGCATTTTTCGGGTGAGGGTATTCCTTCCCCACCCGAGCAGATCCGCAGCATCCCGCTTGCGACCGCCAGTTTTTCTCAATGCCACTTCGATCAGAATTCTCTCTAGTTTGGGCAGCGCGTGATCTAGCAGAGGTGCCTCGGCGTTGTGGTCAGCAAGCTGTGTCGCCCAACGTCTGAAACCGCTTTCCCAATCTTCACTAGTCTGTGTCTCACCTTCTAGTTTTAGTTCTTGTGGAAGATCCTCAATCAGAATCGTCCGAGAACTTGCCATGACGTGCAGCCAGCGACAGGTATTTTCGAGCTGACGAACGTTTCCCGGCCAGGGCAGCATGGTCATGTAATCTTCGGTTTCTGCTGCTAACCGTTTAGTTTCGTCGCCGAGTTCTCGTGCGGAACTCTCCAAAAAGTGTTTGGCAAGCTCTGGTATGTCTGTGCGTCGGTCGGCGAGAGACGGGACGTGCACGCGGATGACATTGAGACGATGATATAGGTCGTCTCGGAACGCACCCTTGTTAACGAGCTGTTCAAGATTCTGATGAGTGGCGGCAATGATGCGGACGTCCACTTTGACGGACGAATGCCCACCGACGCGGTAAAACTCGTTTTCAGCAAGAACTCGGAGCAGCCTGGTCTGTGCCGTCGCAGGCATGTCACCAATTTCGTCAAGAAACAGAGTGCCGCCGTTGGCTTGTTCAAAGCGGCCAAGACGGCGTTGATTGGCTCCGGTAAAAGCGCCTTTCTCATGTCCGAAAAGTTCGCTTTCGATAAGATCTGAAGGGATTGCGGCGACGTTGAGTGCGACGAAAGAGCCGGTAGACCGAGGGGAGTGTCGATGCAACGCCTTGGCGACTAGTTCCTTGCCAGCCCCAGACGGACCATTTATTAGTACGGAAACGTTTGACGCCGACAATCTTCCTATGGCGCGAAATACTTCTTGCATCGCTGGCGCCTGGCCAATGATTTCAGGCACAGGTTCGCCAGGTTGGTGCACGAACCGATCTGAGTCTTGGGTGTGACTGATCGCTCTTTGTACAACCGCGACGGCTTCGTCGACGTCGAATGGTTTAGCAAGAAACTCGAACGCGCCTTGTTCGAAGCTGGCGACAGTTGATTGCATATCTGAATGCGCGGTCATCACGATGACGGGTACTTTGGGATGATGGCGTTGCATGTGTTGTAAGAACTCGAGACCGGAAGTGCCCGGCATACGAACGTCGGTGATGATGGCCACGGGTTCGTCGGTGTGCAGATGGTGCATCGCTTGATCTGCAGTGTTGAAGGCAGAGATCGGAATTCCCGCCTTGCTTAAAGCGCGATCCAAAACCCATCGAATCGAGCGGTCATCATCGATGACCCAGACATTTTCACTCATGTGTGTAGCACCGTTGGCTGTATCGAAATTTAAAGAGGGGCAGGTTCATAGGTAAAAGGTATGTAGATTGAAAAACACGTTTTGCCGGGTCGACTGGTAACCTGAACCGATCCACGATGTTGAGAAATGACGTTCTGCGTGATGGCGAGACCAAGGCCTGTGCCTTCGGCGCGACCAGAAATCATTGGGAAAAAAATACGTTCCTGCAGAACAGGGTCGATTCCAGACCCGTTGTCTGTAATCTCCAATTGCAGAACGATCCGGTGTCTAACGTTGCCGATCGTAAATTGTCGAATTGCGCGTGAGCGAAGCTGAATCTCCGGGTCTTCAACTTCTGCCAGTGCGTCACATGCGTTGCGAACCACGTTCATCACCGCTTGAATGAGCTGGGTTCGGTCACCTTCGACGTGAGGCAGGCTTGGATCATAATCCCGGCGCCAGGTAATGAACCCAGGTCGCTCGGCCTGAATCAACCGTATCGTATGCTCGAGTACTTCGAGAATGTTGACCTCGGATATGTCCAGTTGCCGTTGTGGACCGAGCATGCGATCGACAAGGTCCTTTAGGCGGTCGGTCTCGCTAATGATGACGCCGGTATATTCCTTGAGTTCGGGATGTTGCCCTTCTAATAGTTCTCCCTCTAGCAGCTGAGCGGCGCCGCGGATGCCGCCAAGGGGGTTTTTTATCTCGTGAGCTAACCCCCGAATAAGGCGTCGGGTGGTTTCCTGGCGCTCAACACTTTCGTCGTCCTTGTTTATGCGCTTCAGGCGGTTGAGGTGTTGCAGCTCGAGTAACAATCGAGCACCGGAACGTTCATCGTCAAGAATATTGACTGTAAAATCGACTTGCTCTGAAATGTTGTCCGGTAGACGGATTGTGGCTTCGCGTTCGGTAAACGGCTGGTCGTTTTCTAACGCGATGGTTAGTGCGCTCAAAATTCGATTATCGAGCAGAATTAGGTCTTGTATTGATTGACCGATCGCGTGAGAGGCAGAGGTTTTCAGCAAACCCTCCGCCGCAGCATTCAGGTACTCAACGATTAATGCACGATCCAACACCACCACGGCAGTAGTCATGGAATCGACGATTGAGCCCAACATTCGTTTCATGGCTTTCTTTTAGGCCTATTCCGAGGTCAGTAAGTGTTCACTAACTGTTTTCCACAGTTATGGTCACTTAGCAGAGATCGGTATTTGTCTGCATTAGAAACATCGATCAAGAGCACTTTGCTTTAGAGCAAATTAGGTGTGCGGTTCGAACCGATGCGAATTGCACCAAAATAGTGCATGCACCAGAAAAGGTCAACCGGCTTTGCGGCGTTTTACGCTTAGTGCTGAGAATCGCAGCATGTGGAAGGTTTGATCGGGGCCTTGGGCCACGATGGTCATGTTTTTGTCTGTGATTCGGGCACTTAGAGTGTGGGTGCCACGATCGACGTTTTCGAGTGTAAACACGCCGTCACTTGAATCGCCGACAGGTTGGCCGTCTAGCAAGAGAGTGTATGTGTGTCCTGTGGCCAGTCTTGGCGCTGAACGGACGGTAACGGTGACGTTGCCCGAATTTTCTCGAACCGCTTCTTCTGGCGCTGGCGAACTGATGCTGACAGTTGAATAGGTGGTTGGCTCAGCCTCTTCATCATCCTCTTCATCTTGGGGCGGTGCTGATTGGGTCGAGGCGCTATCCTGTGCTACGGGTGGGGTGTAGTTACTCGATTCGGACAACTTGACGGTCTCGGACTGGTCCTTGGGTGGCACATCGGTGAATACAACATTGCCTTGAGCGTCGCGGGTTTTGTATATCTCTGCCGTCACCAGAGACGGAGCGAGGATGGCCGCTGCACCAATCAGGTAGGCGGCAATCGAGGACAGTATTTTGCGGTGGTGTTGGATCATGATCGTTCTCACAAACAGTCTGACAAATAAAAAAGCGAATAAACACGGCAGACTCCCCATATTGGACCACAAAAGTCCGACAAAGAGCCTGAGTCAGCACAAAAAAAGCCCCCAAAGGCATAGCCATTGAGGGCTTAGATGCTAAAACCAGAGAGTTAGCAAGTGCTTACATACTGGCTAAGCCGTTAGCAGCGAAGGTTTTAGACCAGCGCTTCTTTGGTCGTCTTAATAATTGCCGCGGCAACCTTGTAAGGATCTGCATTCGATGCGGTTCGACGGTCTTCTAGTCGGCCGACCCAGCCATCAGTCATTGTCGTGATTGGAATTCGAATCGATGCGCCTCGATCGGATACACCATAGCTGAATTCATTGATCGACTGAGTCTCGTGGGCACCTGTCAAACGTTGGTCATTTTCAGCACCGTAGACTGAAATGTGGCGTTCGATGTTCTTACCAAAATGCTCACAGATCGCGGTAAAGATCTCTTCCTTACCGTCATCGCGCATTGGGCTGTTGGAGAAATTGGCGTGCATGCCGCTACCATTCCAATCTAGCTCGCCGAAGGGCTTGGGATGCCAATTGATTGAGTAGCCATACTTTTCGCCGGTACGCTCAAGAATGTAGCGTGCAACCCAAGTTTCGTCACCGGCCTGCTGAGCGCCTTTTGCAAATACTTGGAATTCCCACTGACCAGCTGCCACTTCAGCGTTAATCCCTTCGACATTGATACCTGCTTCGAGGCAGAGGTCCAGATGCTCTTCAACGACATCGCGGCCATAGGCGTTGCGGGCACCGACTGAGCAGTAATAGGGGCCCTGTGGACCGGGATAACCGCCATGAGGAAAACCTGGAGGCAAGTTAGTGTCGATATCCCACAAGAAATACTCTTGTTCAAACCCGAACCAGAAATCGTCGTCACCATCATCGATGGTGGCACGACCATTTGATGGGTGTGGTGTGCCGTCAGCGTTCAGCACTTCAGTCATCACGAGATAGCCGTTCTTGCGATCTGGGTCTGGATAAATCGCCACTGGCTTGAGCAAGCAATCAGAATCGCTACCGTCTGCTTGTTCAGTAGAACTGCCGTCAAAAGACCACATGGGACACTCGTCAAGCGTGCCACCGAAGTCTGATTCGACGCGAGTCTTGCTACGCAAGCTTTGCGTAGGGGCATATCCGTCTAACCAGATGTATTCAAGTTTCGCTTTCATTATTGGTATTTCTCCTCTCTTTACCTTTAATCTTCTTGTCTTTCGTCTTTGTATTTATCTTGATCCGTCGCTCACAAATCGGTGCCGCCTTAGCGGGTACCAAGCGATAGAATTTTCAAAGTCAGTGTCCCTCAGGGGGCAAGAAGTGTGCCACGGTGCGCGCCGGATTTTAAGGCCTTTCAAGGCGATAGTTGTGTGGTTTTGCACCTGAACTGTGCGAGCCATCGATATATGACTCGTTATGGTGCATATAGCGTGCACCGACCCCGTGTTTGGGTCTCCACTTCGTCGCGAGTGAAGCGCATTGATCAGGCTGACTGAGGTTAGGTCGCACGGAGTCCTTGAAGGGTGCTTGGCCGGGTAGGTTACGGCTCGAACAAACAGCCGGTGTGCCCATGTATCAGATCCTTCTCTACACTCACCTCAGTTCCGTGTTGATGGCTTTCCCTATTGGTGGATGGCTGCTTTTAAATCCGAAAGGCACCAAGTCGCATCGTCTTCTCGGTAAGCCTTATATGGCTTTGATGTTCATAACCGGTATTGCCTCGCTGCTCATGCCAGCAACACTAGGCCCAACGCTGCTCGGCCACTTTGGTTTCATTCACATTTTTAGTTTGATGGTGCTCTACAACGTGCCAATGTCGATCTATGCAATTCGCCGAGGCAATGTCCGCGCGCATAAAAGTAATATGGTTGGGCTTTACGTGGGTGGAATATTGATCGCAGGGTCGTTCGCTTTTATGCCCGGTCGACTGATGCATCAAGTCCTATTCGGGTAACCTGACCTACAGCTGGGTTGCGTTACGAGACGCGAACAACGAATGAATAATTGCGACCTTCTTCTTCGGCTTGCAGCAGTTCGTGGCCGTGCACGCGACACCATGCGGGAATGTCGTGCATCGTACCTGGGTCAGTCGCAGTGATTTTAAGCGTGTCGCCTGAGTTCAGAGACTTGATTGCATCCTGGGTGCGGATAACCGGTAAGGGACAAAGTAACCCGGAAGTATCAAGAATCTGCTCAGACATGCCATTTTGGATCGATTTGGTGCCCAGCAAGCGGGCCTACCGTTAGCTCCTTAAGTTGGCCGTCAGGGAAACGAATTTCCGCGGTGACCGACTGTGCATCTTTGCCTTGGCCGTAGCGCGCAACAATTTGTGCTGCAAGTTCGATATCTGCCTCGTTCGCTTGTCCATCGATCAGCGCGAGGGGACCTTTGTGGCTGGTTGCGCGGATCGAGAGAAAGGTTTGGCGATAACCTTCGAGATACCGGTTCTCGCCTTCCTCGCGCCCGACGATGACCTTAAAGTTAGGCTTTGGACGAATATGCCGCCCTACCTTCAGAAGCATGATGCCGTCGAGTTCGTATTCACGAGTCCCGCGTGCCTCCCACAAATCGACTAATTTGTTTGAATAGACCTCGTCAGTCAAAAAGCAGCAACCACCTGCCGGTTGCGCCCAGTCTGTAAATCCGTAGCTCTCTGCAAGTGCAATTTGCGGTTTCCTGTTGCGGCCTTGAAAATCGTGCAGATCTTCGCGATTAACCCAACCTTCACGTTCTGGCAACGTCGGAGGTAGGTGTTTAGCGCACAAAGGTCTAAGCAATCGATCCTCGACACCTGATTCTCGGGCAATTATCGGCATCGTCTCACGACGTTGGCTCTTTGGCCTCTGACCGATGACTTCACCGGTAATAATGAAGTCAAAGCCATTGTCTTCCATGAACGACCAAGCTTCGGCCTTCTTGACCATAAATATTTTGCAATCCAGACAGGGATTCATGTTGGCGCCGTAGCCGTGCTTAGGATTTAGCAGGACGTCTTTGTACTCATCAATCACATCAACGATGTGTAATTTGATGCCTAGTTGTTCGGCAACCCACAGCGCATTGTTGCGCTGCTCCTTCTTTTGCTTCTTCTTTCTAATTGCGTGAGTGTGGCCTTCTACGCAAAAGCCAGTGAAGAAATTCACCCCTTCAACGTGCACACCTTGCTCCATGATGACCTTTGCGGCCAACATTGAGTCCAATCCACCTGATATAAGCGCGACAGCACGCTTTTGTTCGGCCATAATCCGCGCCTTTCAAAAACCGCGCGCAGTCTAGTGCCCAACCCTCAAGTACGCAACGTCGCTATTATCGCTCACGTCGACCATGGCAAAACCACTTTGGTCGATCGTCTGCTCAGCCAAACCGGATTCTTGATAGATCAAGGTCAAGAACGGGTTATGGACAGCAATGACCTCGAAAAAGAGCGCGGCATTACCATCCTGTCAAAAAACACCTCCATCGAATATGAAGGCGTGCAGATCAATATTGTCGATACCCCCGGACACGCGGACTTTGGCGGTGAAGTCGAACGCATCCTGTCGATGGTTGACGCGGTCCTTCTGCTGGTCGATGCGGTCGACGGACCGATGCCGCAAACTCGATTTGTCACACAAAAAGCGTTTGGTTTTGGCTTAAAACCCATTGTCGTTGTAAACAAGGTCGATCGACATGGTGCTGAACCCTATCGCGTTATCGATGAAGTTTTTGATCTCTTTGACAGTCTTGGCGGCTCCGATGAGCAATTGGACTTCTCTGTCATTTACGCCTCAGCACTACAAGGGACCGCTGGACGCGAGCCCGACGAGCTTGTCGACAACATGAAACCGTTGTTGGACCTGATTGTCGCTGAAGTACCGCCGCCCAAAGTAGATTCGGATGGCCCCTTGCAGATGCAAATTAGCTCGCTAGGGTATTCGACTTACGAAGGTGTTATGGGAGTCGGTCGGGTTACCAGAGGATCTATCACACGCAACCAACAAGTGGTTGTAGTGGATCGAAATGGTAATGAACGTCGCGCCAAAATCATGTCGGTTAAAGGTTATCGCGGACTTGATCACGTCGAACAAGAATCAGCCCATGCAGGCGACATCGTGTGCATTACTGGTGTTGCGAACGTCGGTATCTCGGACACTATCTGTAGTCCAGATCATGTCGAGGCTTTAGAGCCATTGACGGTTGATGAGCCGACTTTATCGATGCTCTTTTGTGTGAACAATTCGCCTATGGCTGGTAAGGAAGGTAAGTACCTCACAAGCCGCCAGGTTAGAGAACGCTTGTTTACTGAGGCGTCTCATAACGTTGCGTTGTCCGTGGAAGAAACCCCAGACCCAGATCGCTTTCGTGTCGCAGGTCGTGGCGAGCTGCATCTTTCTGTCCTGATAGAAACGATGCGACGTGAAGGTTACGAGATTGCAGTATCTCGCCCACAGGTGATCTTTAAGGAAAACGAAGAAGGTCAAATTGAAGAACCCTACGAGCACCTGAGCCTTGATGTCGAGGAGCAGCACCAGGGCAAAGTCATGGAAGCCCTAGGCGATAGACGCGGCGATTTACTGGAGCTTGCGCCAGACGGTGTCGGCAGAGTGCGTTTGCTGTTCCGTATTCCAACAAGGGGAATCATGGGATTTCGCCCACAATTTTTGTCGATGACATCAGGCACAGGGATCATGTCGTTTGCGTCAGCAGGTTTTGGTCCGCGAATCAATGATCTCGTGGGACAACGAAGTAATGGTGTCCTAATATCAAACGCGCAAGGTAAGGCAGTCGCGTTTGCTCTGTTCAATCTGCAGAATCGTGGCCGCATGATGGTCAATCCCAACGATGTTGTTTATGAGGGGATGGTTGTTGGCTTACACAGCCGAGGCAACGATCTGACGGTTAACCCCCTGAAGGAGAAAAAACTCACCAACGTCAGAGCATCTGGCACTGACGAGAGCATCATTCTCTCAAATCCAATGATCCTCACCTTGGAACAAGCGCTTGAGTTTATTGAGGAAGATGAGCTCGTCGAGGTAACTCCAGCTTCGATTCGTATCCGTAAAGCCCTGCTCAAGGAGCATGAACGAAAGAGAGCTTGATGCGGGTCTTAGTACAAAGAGTTAGTCAGGCCGCGGTTGACGTCGGTGGCGAACGAATTGGCGAGATCGAACGTGGATTGCTTTTGTTCGTGGGGGTATTCCCTAATGACGGTGACGCTGAAGTCGAATGGCTTGCAGCCAAGACTTTGGGGTTAAGAGTTTTCCCTGACGGTGACAAGAACATGAACTTGAGCGTGGTTGATGTTCAAGGTGCGTTGCTAGTCGTGTCTCAATTTACCCTGGCTGCGGATACAGCAAAAGGCATGCGTCCTGGATTTAGCCGCGCTGCAAGTCCAGCCTATGCGCAGACGATTTACGATCAGTTCGTCATTAGACTCGGCAAAGACGCACCTGTCGCCACAGGTAAATTTGGCGCGGATATGCAGGTATCATTGGTCAATGATGGTCCTGTAACTATTCTTCTCGAACGGTAGCGCTATGTTCAACACGCCTGAGACTCTTCTAAGCCTTGCGGAAGTCGCAATTGCACTCGCAGGTTTCTCGGCCGTTGTCGTTGTTATGAAGCGGACGACTTCAGGGAAGTGGACACGAGGAGACGCAGACCGTTTTCACGGTATGGCGATTCATGCTGTGTTCGCTGTCTTGTTTTGTTTCCTCCCAACGTTAATAAATGTCTTGGTCCAGGATCCTGTGGGTACAATGCATGTAGCTTGTGCTGTGTTAGGCGTTCAAATCGTTGGGCATTGCATCGGGGCGATGCGACTCGGTTCTAGTGGTTTAGTCGCGAAGATAAGTCTCTTTGTGGGCGTGTTGTTTGGTTTGCTGCAGTTTACAGTCTTTACCGATTGGGGTGTGCAACGCGAGCTTGAACTTTATATTGTTGGCGTTCTCTGGCACATCTTGCAGGCAGGGATTCTTTTTGTTGGTTTGATCTGGATCGCGGCCGAGCGGATAGAGGACTAGGTTTGGTGAACTTAGTAGCCCAGGTCTTCGACGAGTTTAAAGAGAGTTGTCGCTGCCGGATCTGGTGCCGCTGGATCTGACACACTTTCTAAGACGCATGCGGTAACTCCTGTTTTGAGGAAATGCATAGCCGCTGCCGAGTACCCCGGACCGCCACCATAGTGGCCAAAATGCTCTCCTGGTTCGATCATCAAACCGTTACCGTAATGTGGGTCATGCCAGGTTGGGTGCATTTCACCCACAGGAAATGCATTGTCCATGTATCGCTCGGCGTCGAGTGAGCACAAAAATTTCGCCACGTCTAATGCGTTGGACATGACCAATCCGTGCCAGACCCATCCGGCCGGATATCTCGGCAAGTTAGGCGCAAACTGGTCTTCGGCAACGTAGGCTGAGTTCATTTCGAGCGGCTCAAAAATTAGCCTTGAGATGGTTTCGGCAAATGTCTGATTGGTAACTTGCTCGATGATCTTTTTAAGGAGCCAATAGCCGGGATTGCTGTATGCGAATGCGAGTCCTGGGGTCGTCAGTAAGGGTCTTTGCAGGGTATGTTGCCCGAAGGTCTGGTCGTCCCAAACCACTCCGGCTGCAATTGCCTGGTTATAGGCAGGCAGCGCGCCGTAGTCGATGAGGCCACTGGTGTGATTCAGGAGTTGTTTTACCCTAATTGGGTGTGGGCAGACGTCCTTCTCGATCCATTCAGAGATGCGCGCGTTAGGATCGATTCCAAGGAGATGAATGGTGCGCGCAATAATCGTCTTGGTGGTGCTATAGATCGGCAAGACATCTAGCGCTTGATGCAATACGCGCCCGTCTCGGTGTAGCACACAAAAACTGATTCGCCGATTCGAAGGATCTCTGGACATAAAGTCTGGATTCGGGAATGAAAATTTATTGTAAAACTGCTGATCCAAAGTTGTTAGCCCGTTCAGCAGTGTCTATGGTTAATTTAGAAGTAATAAAAAGGAGCGCGATCTCGCTACACGCTCATGTATCACGGTGAATACGATTCAAGTACAGGTGTTTTCTACGCGACGCTTAGTGGTGATGTGACGGTAGAAGAACTAGCTGAAAGTTTGCGCGTATGTTTTGACCAGGATTATGGCGGTCCGATGAAGTCGATATGGCGAATTTCGGATATGCAAATTAACTTTGCGCTTGCCGACGCCACGCAGCTCGCCGCTATATTTCAGGCAGGTGGTGTCCGTTCAGGCAAAATGGCTTTTGTTAGCGGCGATCAGGGTTTCGTTAAGAGCGTTGTTGAAACAGTGCGTTCATCCCGGAGTGATTGGGGTACCGACTGGCAGACGTTTGAGAATGAAGAAGACGCCCTACAGTGGGTTAACCAGAGCTAATCAAACTTAATCAGAGATTGGTTAGTCTTCTGTACTTTCTGATCGTTTCTCGACTACCCGCGCAAGCAAAATACCCAGTTCAAAGAGAAGCCAGGTTGGTATAGCCAATAGTAGCTGCGAGACCACATCGGGTGGTGTCAGCAGCATTCCGACGATAAAACACCCCACTATTACATAAGGTCGTTTGTGCGCCATAGTGTCTGCAGAGGCCACCCCGGTCATTGCCAATAGCATCGTTGCAATAGGAATTTCGAAAGCAATCCCGAACGCTATAACCATCTTTAGGACAAAGTCTAAATAGTAGGCGATGTCCGTCATCATCGGCACGCCTTCTGGACTCACACTGACAAAGAAGGTGAACACCAAGGGAAAAACCAAGTAGTACACGAACGCCATACCACAATAGAAAAGCAAAATGCTCGACAGTAAGAGAGGTACTGCAAAACGCTTCTCGTGTCGGTAGAGTCCCGGCGATATGAACGACCACAATTGGTGTAACCAAAATGGCACGCCAACAAAAATTGCCGCATAGATCGCGAGTTTAAAGGGGGTGATGAAGGGGGTCGCCACTTGAGTTGCGATCATGGAGGAGCCTTCCGGAAGTGCCTCCATTAGCGGTGCTGCGACGAAGGAGTACAGGTCGTTAGCGAAGAAATAGATCGGTACGAAAAGGGCAACGACGACCATGAAGCTACGTAATATACGAGCTCGCAATTCAATCAAGTGGTCGAGAAACGGCTGCTCATTGCTATCGACCTCGAGGTCGTGCGGGTCACGCTCGTCGTTATTAGCCTCTTCTGCCATTAACTCGAGTCAGCTTCTTTTAAACGTTTTTGGCGAGCTTCGTGCAAGGCTTCGAGTTCAGCCTCGCTTCGAGGTAACGGCGTGGCTGGTGTAGCTTCTGCGGGTTCCGGCACCACATTCTCTACCGGGGGAGCGATGGTCACTTGATCTGTCTCGAACTCCTCAGTCGCGACGTCCGTTTTTGCATCTGTCTCTTCATCTACTTCGTCAGTTGTCGATGCTGTTGGAGATTCGGTTTTTTCCTCAGCAGAGCGGGGCGGGGTATCGTCGCTATAAAGGGGCGGACCTTCGTTTAGCGAGATCGCAGGATCGACGGAAGATTTCACCTCCTCTTCAATCTTTCGCATTTCCTCCATCACAGCTTCGTTGTGAAGTTGGCGCCGAATATCATCCATACCGATTTCTTTTTCGATCTCAGTTTTGACGGAGACAAAAGAACGTCGTAGCCGACCCATCCACAATCCCAGTGTCCGTAAAGTTTCTGGCAGGCGCGCGGGGCCGATGACGATCAGACCAACGACCGCGATCAGCATTAACTCCTGCCACCCCATGAAATCCATGTACGGCTAAACTTTGGAGTCTTGTTGTTGAGTCTGGGTGGTTTCGGCGCTTTGAGCCTCACCCTCGATAATTTTTGCTTCGGGGGCCCCTGGCTTCGCTTCGTCTTCGGACACAGCAGTACGGAAGCCTTTTATGGCGTTGCCCAGATCAGAGCCAATGTTTTTCAAACGTTTAGGGCCAAAAATGAGCAAAACGATGGCCAGGATCACCAGTAATTCGGTCATACCTAGTCCAAACATAGTCGTCTCCGCAGAGAGTTAAGGTTTTGCCATTATAGGGAGTTACTGCAGGTGTTACAGCGACCAAAGCGCAAATTGAATTCTTGTCAATCAAGCGTGTTAGTAGGTCACTTAGGCGTCCGTGCTGCTTTTTCGTCTAACCCACCGATGCCAAACCGGCGTCCCAGCTCATTCAGGACATCGTTAGGGCCTAAATTAAGGTGAGTTAGTGCAACCATAGAGTGAAACCAGAGGTCTGCAACTTCCTTAACGAATTCTTCTTCGAGTTGGGCTTGTTGGTCTGTTCCGCCAGCTTCTAGGTCTTTTGCGGCAATAATCGTTTCGGTCGCTTCTTCACCTATTTTTTCGAGTATTTTGCTCAACCCCGACGCGTATAAACTGGCAACGTAGGAGTCGTCGGTTGATGCCGACTTACGTTCTTCGAGAACGTCGGCGAGTTCAGACAGTATCGACATTTAAGTTCCTCATGCGGTCTGCGCGCGCTTAGAAGATGATTTAAGCACGAATTAAAAGCGTTGAGCCTAAGAGAGCGCCAACGATACCAGCGAGCATAGAAATATCACCTCCACCGATGCCGTCGAGTAACGGTCGCCACAAGAGGGCAACGCTACCAACGATGAGCGCGGTGCCACTCCAGCGGCGTATTCGTTGTTGGGATAATCGCTGCCTATGGGTTGTGTTTTGTATGGCGGTCAAATGGTCGAGTTGTCCTTGCAGGGTTTGCAGATTTGTTTGCATATCGGCAATCGTTTCTGGCAGACGGATTAAGGGGCGCCATGCCTCTGGACCGGCATTGATCCAATCGATCAAGCTCGATATAGGGTTCAGGCGTTCGGCAACCCAGCGCTGCATAAACGGTTGTGCTGTAGCCCAGAGGTCTAGCTGCGGATAAAGCTGGCGGCCCAGACCTTCGACGTAGAGTAAGGTTTTTTGCAGGAGGGCGAGTTGTGGTTGCATTTCCATATCGAACTTTCCCGCCGCTCGAAACAGGTCGATAACGAACTCGGCGAAGGAGATCTCCGCAAGCGGTTTGGCAAAGATCGGGTCGCAGATTTCGCGGATCACTGTTTCGAACTTAACGAGATCAGTACTGCGTGGCACCCAGCCGCATTCACGGAAAAGCTTGGCCACCGTTTCATAATCGCGCTTGAAGAAAGCAACCAAACTCAAAGCGAGATAACGTTGATCGCGCTCAGGCAGGTTTCCGATAATGGCACAGTCGAGGGCAATGTAGCGCGGATTGGTCGGATCCCGAACGTCGATAAGTATATTGCCAGGGTGCATATCTGCATGAAAAAAGTTCTGTTCGAAGACTTGCGTGAAGAACGTTTCAACGCCTTTGTGCGCGAGGACTTCCAAGTCGACGTTCGCCGCGACAAGCTGATCGATGTGGTTGATTGGTATGCCCTCCACATACTCCATCGTTAACAAACTTTGGCGGCACCATTCTGGATAGGTACGTGGCACATAGAGAAGATCGGATTCTGCGAAGTTGCGGCGCAACTGTGTTTGGTTTGCTGCTTCTTTGAGCATATCCAGCTCTGATACGAGGATGGCGTAGTGGTCGCGCATCAAATTCGGAAGGTGGAACCGTCGGGTCGAGCTGAACTTGGCGTCGATCCATTCCGCTAATCTGACAATGTGCTGCATATCTTCATTGATACGCGCCTCGATGTCTGGACGAACGACTTTAACCACAATGGTCTCACCGGTCGTGAGCTCACCCTTGTGCACTTGTGCGATAGAGGCGGACGCGAGTGGGTGATCGTCGATAGAGGCGAACGCGTTCTGCCAGGGTTGTTGCAAAGCCTCTGTGACGTAGACCTTGATGTCGAGGTTCTCGATCGGGGGTACTCGATCTTGCAATTCAGCGAGCGCATCCGCCAATTCGTTATCTATGAGGTCACGTCGAGTCGACAGAAGTTGACCGATCTTGATGTAGACAGGACCGAGATCGAGACAGAATTCCTTGATGCGTGTGCCTCGATCAGCCTGGGGTTTGTGTAGTAAAAAATCGAGAGTTCGAAGCAATGCTCTTGCCACGAAGCCCAGAGGCTCATGTGGCAGTAGGAGATCGATACGGTGTTTGCACGCCAGGCTAACAATGCGGAGAGATGGGCGAATTAGCCCGGGCATGGGTGCTACTCGCCTTCTCGCTGACGCAAATTTGCTGAGAGTCGATCCACGCGCAGGCGAAGTTCGTCAATGCCATCAAGAAGCGTGTCGAATTCGTCCTTCTTGACGAAACGGCTGGAGGTGCTGTCTTGGATGGAGCTACCCACGCCTTGTACGATCGACTGTAATCCGCGCAGGCCGAGTTCAGCAGTTCCTGCGGCGCGCGAGGCGAGGTCGCGTCCGAGGATTGTCGCCAGAGTGTTTTCGACGTCTGGATCGAAGGTTTGCGCGAGGTTTAGAAATTCCAGTAGAACATTGTGGTCACCGTCGATAATCAGATCTTCAGGTTCACGCTGACTGAGCCATTTGATTAAGTTGTTCGCGCTACCCTTGACTCGGACGTGAGGTTGTTCAGCGGAACCGGTTGCAAACAACAGCTTGCCACCGGAGACGTTGAAATGCCCAACCACAGCAGGTGCCGTGCATTCGATTTCTACGGTGCGGCCATCAAGCTCGCTAAGCTTCTCGCGCAGGTCCGGGTCCGTGTTTAACGCTTTGTTTGAGATGGAAGTAGCCATATCGGCTAAGAATTGTTCGATACTAATCAACTGTCTGCCTATAGAGGTTTCGTGCCGCGGTGAATTGCTGCGATACCGCCAACCAAGTTATGATATTCGACATCCTCAAACCCTGCATCGAGAAACATTTGTTTCAGGGCCTTTTGATCGGGGTGTACTTCGATGGATTCAACGAGGTAGCGGTATGAGCCGCTGTCACCCACGATAGCTTGCCCTGCTAACGGCCAGAGAGATTGAAATGCGCGATAAGCGTTTTTAAGAAGAGGTTCTTCCGGTTTAGAGAATTCTAGGACTAACAAAGGAGCGCCAGGCTTGAGTACGCGTAGGAGTTCCTTAAGAGAAGCGTCTTTGTCCGTGAAATTACGAATGCCGAAGCTAATGCACGCGACATTAAATGTAGCGTCTGCAAAGGGTAGTGCTTCGGCTGGTGCGCGACACAGTGAGACGTTAGCGATACCGCCGTTGTAGAGCCGCTCTTTGCCGACAGTCATCATTTCTGAATTGAGATCTGTTAGAAAGACATGACCTGACGGTCCAACTGCGCGAGCAAAAAGTGCACTCATATCGCCTGTGCCACCAGCAAGATCAAGGACCTGATCGCCAGGACGAACACCTGAGCTTTCTAGCACCATGCGTTTGAACAACCTATGGGTTCCAAAAGACATGAAGTCGTTCATGATGTCGTAACGGCGTGCCACGCTGCCGAAGACCTCGCCAACTAGCTCGGTCTTCTCGTCAGGACTTACTTTTCGATGGCCGAAGTTAACTTCAGTCACTACTTTTCTCCGGGACTAGAGGTCGGCTGCCACTGGCCCACAGCAACCGCCGGTAGACGAGATGCGTTCGCGGTTTTAAGGTCGGCAAGATAGTCTTGCCAATAGCGATCTAGGTCGCTGCCTAAGTCGTGCAGGAACTCCCATGCGAAAATACCTGTGTCGTGACCGTCATCGAAAACAATACGAATAGCGTAGTTACCAACGGGTTCGATGGACTTGATGCCAACATGTTTCTTGCCCGTTTGCAGCTTGCGCTCCTCCGAGGAATGGCCTCTGACTTCAGCGGATGGGGAATACACCCGCAACAGTTCCGATGGAATGTTGAGTCGGGTCTCGCCCCAAGCAAGCTCAAGTGTATGCGCGATCTTGTGATAGGTTATTTCTGTGGGTGATTGCATCGCTTCTTTAACTCAAGTCCATCAGAGGATGAAGCGAGAAAGATCAACGTCACTGACTAGATTTGCTAGGTGACTCTCGACGTATGCGGCATCCACCATAACTTCGCTGTTAGCTTGCTCGCCAGACTCGAACGATAAGGTTTCCAACAGACGTTCCATTACCGTGTGCAGCCGTCGCGCCCCAATGTTCTCTGTGCCTTCATTCACCTCCCAAGCGAGTTGTGCGATCCGCTCAATGCCGTCCTGAGCGAAGCTGAGCGAGATGCCTTCGGTCGCAAGCAATGCTCGGTACTGCTCCGTTAGGCTGGCGTTCGGCTCGACCAAAATGCGTTCAAAGTCAGCGGGAGAAAGCGCCGTTAGTTCCACACGTATCGGTAACCGTCCTTGAAGTTCCGGGATTAGATCTGACGGCGTGGCTAAGTGGAAAGCGCCGGATGCGATAAACAACACGTGATCGGTCTTGATCATCCCATATTTAGTTGAAACAGTGCACCCTTCTATCAGGGGTAGTAGGTCGCGTTGCACGCCTTCGCGAGAAACGTCTGTCCCACTGGTTTCAGAGCGCTTTGCGACTTTGTCGAGTTCATCGAGAAATACGATGCCGGTCTGTTCGATCTTATCTACGGCGCGTGCCTTTAGTTCATCCTCGTTGATCAGACCAAGAGCTTCCTCGTCACGCACCTTGCGGAAAGCGTCTTTAATTTTCAGGCGTTGAGTAGACTTGCGTCCGTTGCCGAGGTTGCTAAACATACCTTGCAGTTGATTGGTCATCTCCTCCATGCCGGGTGGTGCCATTATCTCTACACCCATCGCGACTTGTTCGAGCTCGATATCGATTTCTTTGTCGTCCAATTCACCTTCACGAAGCTTCTTGCGAAAAAGTTGGCGGGTAGTGGTACTACCACTCTCAGCTTCTGCGTCTGCAAACCCAACACCACGAGCTTCGGGTAGAAGGGCATCGAGAATACGTTCTTCCGCTCGATCTTCTGCCTGAGTCTTTACAGCTTCCATTTCTTGGTCGCGCAACATGTTAACGGCGATGTCTGCCAAGTCGCGGACGATAGACTCCACGTCACGACCGACATAGCCTACCTCGGTGAACTTGGTGGCTTCTACTTTGATAAACGGCGCATCAGCAAGTTTGGCCAAACGCCGAGCGATCTCAGTCTTGCCCACACCAGTTGGTCCGATCATGAGAATATTTTTCGGGCTGATTTCCTCACGCAGTTCCGGCTCGACTTGCATCCGACGCCAACGATTTCTAAGCGCAATCGCGACTGCGCGTTTGGCTTGGTCTTGGCCAATAATGTGATTGTCGAGTTCATGCACGATTTCACGTGGCGTCATCATAGTCATGTGGGTTGCTCTTACTCCTTGCTACTCAGCAATATCTAAAACTTCGATCGTATGAGACTGGTTCGTGTAGATGCAGATCTCGCCTGCAATGCCGAGAGCCTTTGCCACGACTTCTTTTGGTTGGAGATCTGTGTTTTCAACTAACGCCGTAGCGGCTGCGCGGGCATAGCCACCACCTGACCCGATTGCGAGTATTCCGGCTTCTGGTTCGATCACATCACCCGTACCGCTAATCAAGAATGTCGCAGTTTTGTCAGCGACGACCAACATAGCTTCAAGGCGTCGGAGAGCTCGATCGGAACGCCACTGTTTGGCCAGTTCAACGGCTGCACGAGCGAGTTGGCCAGGGTGTTTGCTTAGTTCTGCTTCGAACTTTTCAAACAGAGTGAACGCGTCTGCAGTGCCACCGGCGAATCCTGCCATTACCGAATTATTGTGCAGTTTGCGTACCTTAACGGCATTACCTTTCATGACCGTGTCACCAATAGAGACCTGGCCGTCACCACCTACCGCGACTTGAGTAGAGTTTCGAACGCTGACGATTGTGGTGCCGTGAAAATTCTGCATCGGTAGGTGTCTCCGACCTCCAAAATTGGGTTGGCTAGAATAGCTCGTAGCCGCGCAAAGTAAATGAAAGTAACGCGTCTAGCCTAATAGAATATTGTACTGACGCGCGACGGTCTCTGCTTCAACCGTTGTGATCGTTTAGCCATATTGGGATTAGGCGCATCTCACGGAGTCGTGTCATCGCTCGATCTGCTTCAACCTTCCTTGGAAATGGACCAACCGTGACTCTGAACCAGACTTTGTCGGAGACTAAGCGAGTATCGATTTGTGCAGGTAGATCGTTTAATAGAAGGTCTGCGCGAAGCGTCTCGGCATCGGCTCCGTTACGAAAAGAGGCTGCTTGGATCGTATAGAACAGGGCCGCTGTCTTTTCCTCCGGTTGCGGCACTTCGTATGCGGTGGGATCAGCAATTACCTCTGACTCCCTAAGGAGTTTTGGGAATTCGAATTCAACGACGGGCTGGGTAGACTCGACCTGTGCGGCCGCATCTGTTGCTTGTGTGATTTCGGCATCGAGAAGTTCTGGTGCATAGGCAGCGAGTACCACAATCGCGCCACCCACTATCGCCCCTGATGAAAAACTAGGCCCATGAAAAAGGACGCGACTTGGCGCGGCCTTCTTTTTTCTCTTTGTGGGCGCGCGCTTTTGAGGACGGGTGGGTCCACGCGCAGCAAAGTCTTTTGGCATAAAGGTGGTGTGGGGTCGTTACAACGTTGAGGGCGAGATCATACCGCAAGTAGGCGCAGTTCGGATTAAAGACTGTCGTATGGGTCGATATCGATAGACCATCGCAGGGCGCGATTCGCTTTAGGTGGATTTAGTCCTCGAAGCGCCGCATGGAGGGTGGCGCGTTGTGGTGAGAGGAGCATCAACTGATAACGGCTACGGTTGGCGATTCGGGCGAGAGGTGCGGCTACCGGCCCCATCACTTCAATGCCACGCAGTGAGGCTTTGCACTGCTCTAGAAATGCTTGTGCATCCCGTGCGTCAAAGGCGTCCGCTCGTAACATAGCCATCGCGTACTCAGGCGGCATCCCAACGGTTTGACGAACCTTGAGTTCGTGTTCTGCAAAACCGCCATATCCTTGTTCGATGAGTGTCCGCAGGGTGGGGTTGTCAGGCTGATAAGATTGAATCCAGACTTCACCAGGCTTTTGTGCCCGTCCGGCTCGTCCAGCAACTTGTACGATCAGCTGCGCGGTGCGTTCCGGCGCGCGAAAGTCTGGACTTAGAAAACCAGCGTCGGCATTTAGAATGACCACTAATGTCACATCGGGGAAGTGATGTCCCTTGGCCAGCATTTGTGTACCAACCAAAATACACTGGCCGCCGTGGTTGATGCGTTCAAATTGTGCTTCTAAGGCGCGCGTTGTTCGGGTGGTGTCACGGTCGATACGATGTACGGGAATCTCCGGAAAGAGGGCCTTGAGACCAGCTTCGGTTCGTTGGGTACCAAGGCCCACTGGCATCAGCGAATGCTGATGGCATTGCTCACAGGATTTGGCAACTTCCAATACCGTGCTGCAATGGTGGCAGATGAGTTTGGGCGGTGCTTGGTGCAGTGTCAGGCGGGCATCACAATGGGGGCACATCGCCTGCCAGCCACATGACGCGCACAGCAAAGTTGGGGCGAAGCCGCGCCGATTGAGAAAGACGAGAACCTGACTGGATTGTTCTAGGTGACGGCGTATGACGTGCTGTAGTGGTGGCGACATACCGTCGGTCAATATCTGACCGCGTAGGTCAATCAAGTGGTACGTCGGCAGTTGCGCGCCACCTGCTCGCTCGGTGAGATGTAGGTGCTCATAGCGCTGCCTTTGAGCGTTGTGTAGAGATTCCAAGGATGGCGTGGCGGTACCGAAGATCACAGGCACCTTGAGAGCGTGCGCGCGCTTTGCGGCGATGTCTCTGGCTGAGTAGCGCAAACCATCCTGTTGTTTGTATGAGCTATCGTGTTCTTCATCGACGATGATCACGCCGAGGTCTCTGAAGGACGTGAAAACAGCAGATCGAGTACCGACCAAAACGTCGATCTCACCAGTGCCACACTTGAGCCAAGTTTGTAGTCGCTCATGGTCTGTCAGACCGGAATGAAAGACACCGACACGCGCGAACCTGCGTTCAAAACGACCGACGGTTTGTGGTGTGAGTGCGATTTCGGGGACCAATACCAAGGCTTGTCGACCCGCAGCGATGACTGCAGCGATGACCCGTAGATACACTTCAGTTTTACCACTGCCGGTAATGCCATCTAATAAGTAAGCGGCATAGATAGAGGAGGATTGGCCTGACTCGACAAGACTTTCGGCGAGAATCTTCTGGATTGCGGTCTGTTGCTCAACGTTTGGTTCGGGTCCAGCTTCAAGGTCCTGGTCGAGTGGTGGTCGAGTTCGACTGACAACTTCCGTTTCAGCCAGCTTTCGTAGCGTTGCCCGAGTGTGTCCAGTTGCCACCAACGTTGTACCGGAGGTTGGACCATTTTCTCTAAGAGTTGTCACAAGGGACATCTGGGCTTTGGCTCTGGGCTTATTGAAGTCTTGCTGATCGAGTTGCCAAAAGTCGTACGGATCGATCGTCGTTGATGCCCCTTTGCGCGCGGCGGCAGGCAAGATCGTTGCCAACACCTCACCTAGTGGATGGTGGTAATAGGTGGTCATCCAATGCGCAAGTTCCAATAGCTCGGTGGCGACTATGGCCTGTTCATCAATTACAGCCAGTACTGACTTTAGTTTGGTATGTGGCTGCGCAACGTCCGTGTTAGTGCAAATCCCAATCGTTTCTGTGCGACCGAACGGAACTCTTACGCGTGCTCCGACTGCTGGCAAAGGCATATCTGCAGGCATAGTGTAGTCATAGACCGCATGTAGAGGTCTAGGCACGGCTACTTGAATCACGTGATTTTGGTCGGCTTGAGGGATAGCGTCGCTCATATTTCGATTGTCGCATGAGACGGCGGCTTGCTGGGGACTAGTCGGGTACTGGCTGGCTTGGATTTGGTTAGCCGCGATCGACGTGTGCAAGAAAGCCGATCTAATTGCTGTATTGTCTTTGCCTCACCGTCTGGTACACTGCGCCGCCCCGAAAATTGATGCAGAACGAACCATGAAGGCGGAAATCCATCCCGAGTACAACCTAGTAAAAGCGACCTGCAGTTGCGGCAACGTGATTGAGGTGGGGTCAACTTTGTCAGATGATTTCCATGTTGATGTGTGTTCGAAGTGCCATCCTTTCTATACCGGTAAGCAAAAGATTCTTGACTCTGGCGGCCGTGTTGAGCGATTCCGGCAGCGTTTCGGCGGACGTGGAGGCAGCTAACTCAGCATTCCTGCTGACAAGCTCAATTTCTCCTATTCTCAATTTCTCGTATCCTCGAGTTCACCTTCGAGGGCACCTCTAGCGAAATTTGCGGTCGAAAGCTATAGACTGCCGATAGAGGTAAACGTCCAATGGCGACATTGACGCATCATGATAGCCCCCAAGCACGTCCACCAGGCCTTTTAGCCCGTGGGTGTCGTACGCTTTCGCCCTTTCTGCGGTCTCTTCGCGCGCTATTACCGCTCCTTCTCATTGTCGGTTCGTCTGCGTCGGCCGCCGGTCCAGGAGCGCAGTGGTATAACGAATATCTAGAAAAAGACCTCCTCTATCCAGATGATGAGTGGCACGATTATGTGACTGAAATTGGCGAGCGCCTGCTCGCCGTTTCTCCCCACAAGGGTCAAACCTATACTTTTGTGGTGACCGATGAGCCCTTCGTGAATGCATGGGCGACACCGGATGCGTACATATTCGTGACTCGCGGGATCATTTCCCAGTTTCAGAGTGAAGACGAGCTGGCGGGTGTGCTTGGGCATGAAATCGGCCACGTCGTAGGCAGGCACACAGCAAGATCGCGAGCCACCAGCCGAATCGGCCAATTGTTGAGTTATCTAGGTACTTTCGCCACCGGCTCAAGTTCCATGTTCGGACTTTCGCAGAATCTCACTTCAGTGATCACGGCTGAGTACGGTCGCGAACATGAGCTGGAAGCCGATGAATTTGGTACTGACTATTTAATCCGTGCTGGATACAACCCGCATGGCTTACTGGACAGCATGTATCAAACGTCCAGTTACGAGAACTTCCAAAACACGGTGAAAAAATTACCAGTCGTGTATCGCGGAATAACCAGTTCGCATCCGGCAACGCAGAAACGGATAAATGACTTGATCATGCAATCGAATCATTTAGTACCGGATGAGTTGGCGGATCCAGAACGTGATTTTTTTGCCATGATCAACGGCATGACCTATGGCGACGAATCCGCCACAGGCATTGTTAAGGATGGCGTCTTCTATCACGGCTCCCTGCGCCTGACAGTGGAGTTTCCGACTGGGTGGGATGTGCGCTCCACTGCCAGCGAAGTTTTTGGCGTGCCACCAGCTGGGGACGCGCAAATCAACCTGAAACGACAATCACCGCCCGAAAAAAACCAGACACCCGAAGAATACCTGACAGAGACGTTACGCCGGGATGATTTAGAGAATGGCGAAGAAATTCAAGTTGGTCCCTACATCGGTTACATCGCGGATGTGAAAGTCGCCAGTGGCAATGCACAAGCTAGAACGATTGCAGTCATCTACAAGGACGGCGGTGTTTACCTCTTCAACGGTGAGCTCGGTGCAACAGGTGATGTTGCGACGTTCAAGAAGGATTTCGAGGCGACGGTAGGCTCCTTGCGTGCAATGACGGGAGATGACCTGCGTCAGGTCAACTCCCAGAAGATTCATATTGTCACGGCTAAGCCGGGCGATACCTACGCTCAGTTGGCGCGGAGCGTACCGTTGAGCAAATATGCGGAAGAGACGCTACGTCTAATCAATGGTGATCACCCGCGGGGGGAGCCTAGGGCAGGAGACCCGATCAAGATAATTCGATAGTGCGTCGTACTTAAATCCTGCAGAGATCAGAATAGATCTATAGCGTTGACGTCACTTTCATTCTGAGAGGGGGTCGCATCGGTACGGCTACGGGCTTGGGGTGCGTACTCTTCAAGAAAATATTCAAATATCGCGTTGTTCTGTCCTGGTTGAGCAACCTCACCCGTTCGCGGATCGACTTTGATGCTCACCACGCCCGCTGGCTGCGGAGGAAACACCTGAGGCACGTCCCGTAATGCATCTTCCATAAAGTCGATCCAGATTGGCAGTGGTGTATTCGAACCAAAGGCGCGTGCACCTAATGCCGCGTGGTTACTAAACCCGACCCAAACTGTTGTTGTGAGTTCTGGGGTAAAACCGTTAAACCAGGTATCTGCAGCATCGTTCGTAGTACCCGTCTTGCCGCCGATGTCTTCCCTTTCTAGAGCCAGTGCACGCCGACCTGTGCCGCGGTTAATCACGTCTTTCAGCATAGAGTTGATGATGAATGCGTTTCGCTCATCCAAGATTCGTTCGGCAGGAATAGGCTCCCGCGGTAGGTCGAGGGGATTGATGTCGGCGGTCTCTGATGAACTTAACGTTTCTTGTTCTGGAGCAATGCCTAAAGTCTGAATGTCTCCAACAGTTTCTTTCAGTTGTTGTTCAGCCGCGGTTTCTGCCTTGCTATCCTTGATCAGCTCGGCGAGGGAAGTCACTTCTTCGTCAAGCCGAACTTCCTCTGCCTCTTCTTCGCACTCTCGGCACACGACTGGATGTTGCGGGCGAAACAGAGTCTCGCCCTGCGCGCTGACGATGTGGTCGATAATGTTGGGTTCGATGAGATAGCCGCCGTTTGCGAATGTTGTGTAGGCGCGTGCCATTTCTACTGGGGTCACCGCCATAGTGCCGCCACCGATCGCGAGCTGTGTATTGCGAGGAAATCTGTTGGTTGTAAATCCCAATTGACCGGCGTGCTCAAGGACGTGCCCCGCGCTGACTTTGAGCAGAACACGCATTGAGACCAGGTTTATCGAGCGGTAAAGCGCTTCTCTCAAACGCGTTGGGCCGTTGTACTTGTTATTATCGTTGTCAGGACGGTATTGAGACTCTAAGTTGGCGTCGTCGAAAACTAAGGGTGCGTCCATGAATATGTCAGCTGGCGTGACGCCGGCCTTGAGTGCCGCAGAGTAGACGAACGGTTTAAATCCAGACCCTGGTTGACGTGCGGCTTGCAGCGCATGGTTGTACTGATTGTTGTAGAAATCGAAGCCGCCAACGACTGCTTTAACCCGCCCATTTAAGGGTGAGAGAGAAACAAGGGCGCCTTGTATCTCTGGCAGCTGAGCGAGAACAATTTTCTCTCCTCGCTGTTGCAGGCGGATGATGTCTCCAGCAGTGACGATGTCGTGAAACGCACTGGGAGCAGGGCCACGCAGATCAACATCTATATATGGTCGAGCCCATCCTGCGTCTTCGAATGCGAGAGAGAGTGTGGAGCCGTCACCCCGTAACACTTCGGCCTTCTCCTCGTTGACAGAAAGTACTAGTGCGGGCTGCAAATTACCGTAGACGGGATATTCGTTTAGAAACGCAAGTGCTTCCTCTGTCAACGCTGCTATTTGCTCCACTTCCGGTTCGTCCGTTAGAAGGTTTGTTAGCGTGTCCACTACCTCTTCAGCCAGTTCGTCAACGCCATCATCGCCGTCATCGCCGTCATCGCCGTCATCGCCTTCAACGCCGTCATCGCCCGGGGCATCGGACTGTTCGGAGGCGAGCGCGTCTAGTTGTTCAACGAGTTCGGGTGGTGCTTGATCTTCGAAGCCGCGATATCCGTGTCTGCGGTCATAGTCGATGAGTCCCTTGCGTAGAGCTTTTATCGCTTCGCGCTGCAAACGGCTGTCGATGGTTGTATGGATTTCATAGCCAGCCGTGTAGATGTCTGGCAAAAGATTGATGGCTTGTGCGCGGACCCACTCAGCTGCATATGGGCTAGCAACATCAAGCTCCCGCGCAAACACTCGAGCACTTATCGGCGCCTTGATCGCGTGTTGGTACTCTGCCGGTGAAATTGACTCTTGGGCGAGCATACGGCTCAACACGACATTGCGACGGGCGACAGCACGCTCGGGCCCGTTGATTGGGTTGGCGGCCGATGGGGCCTGCGGAATCCCAGCAAGCATTGCGAGCTGAGGTAGGCTCAGTTCACGCAGCGGCTTACCGTAGTAAGTCATCGCTGCAGCTTCGGCGCCGTATGCCCGTTTGCCGAAGGGGACAACGTTTATGTAAAGCTCGAGGATTTCGTCTTTACTCAGCTGCCGCTCAATTTTCAGAGCGAGCAGCATTTCTTTAAACTTTCTTAAGAAGCGTCGCTCCAAAGAAAAACTGACGTTGCGTGCGAGCTGCATTGTGATCGTGCTCGCCCCGGGTCCCAAACTGCCCTCTGAAATCAATGTTCCGATCAACCCGACCATATCGTTGGCCAAAGAGATGAAATCTATTCCGCTGTGTTCGTAAAAACGCTTGTCTTCTGTATCTAGGAGAGCGCTGATGAAGTATTGCGGAACCTGGTCTAGGGTTATAGGTATGAGGCGTCGTTCGCCAAATTCAGCAAGTAATGCACCATCTTCTGAATAGATACGAAGTGGCGTCTCTAACTGGACATTGCGATAGGTCTCAGCCTTGGGTGTTTGTGGATCTAAATACAAAAACACGCCAGCTAGACTGAGGACTGCGGCACATAAACCCGCACCGCAGAGCCACATAATACGCTGCATCCAAATTTGGGAAGGTTGTGTCAGCTTATCTGTCAACTTAACCCTAAGAACTGAGAAAAAGGAATTGTAACTTCATGTGGCCAGTCGACACACGGACTTACGAACAAGCCACAATTATGGCCCCTGCCAGATTGCTCTGTCGTCTAGTCTGTTATTTAATGCAACGCTGCATGTATAGGACGTAAGTGCCCGCGCCATCAAAGGAAAATCAACGTGGCTTTGTTTGGAAAAAAATCGAACGTACTACTAGGGCTCGACATAAGTTCGACCTCTGTAAAGCTCTTAGAGCTATCTCAATCCAACGATAAGTATAAGGTCGAGTCGTACGCTGTTGAACCTCTCCCGCCGAATGCTGTTGTGGAAAAAAACATCAGTGACGTCGAAGGTGTGGGTGAAGCGGTCAAGCGTGTGCTTAATCGATCCAAGTCGGGGCAGAAGACTGCAGCAGTGGCAGTAGCGGGCTCCGCGGTAATTACCAAGACGATCGAGATGGATGCTGAGCTTTCCGACGAAGATATGGAAAACCAAATCACCGTCGAAGCCGATCAATACATCCCATACCCGCTCGACGAAGTCGCGATCGACTTTGAAGTTCTGGGCTTATCGGATAGAAACCCAGAGCAAGTAGAAGTGCTGTTAGCTGCTTGCCGACGCGAGAATGTAGAAATGCGTGAAGCGTCTCTTGACCTTGGCGGGCTTAAGCCGGGTGTGGTGGATATCGAGGCGCATGCGATGAAGCGCGCCTTCGATCTCGTCAAGCCGCAACTCGGTAGTAATGCAGACGATCTGGTTGTGGCGATCATCGATATCGGCGCGACCATGACGACTCTTTCAGTATTAGCAGATGACAAGGCGATCTACACGCGCGAGCAGTTGTTTGGTGGCAAACAGCTAACCGAAGAAATCCAGCGTCGCTACAGCCTGTCGTTTGAAGAAGCTGGTCTTGCTAAGAAGCAAGGTGGCTTGCCGGATGATTATGACGAAGAGGTGTTGCAGCCTTTTAAAGAAGCTGTACTCCAGCAAGTGACTAGATCCTTGCAGTTTTTCTTTTCCTCATCTCAATATGACGACGTCGACTACATTGTTTTGGCCGGTGGTACCGCGTCAATCGATGGTCTCGGTGAATTGATTGAAAATAAACTCGGTACGCCAACCATGATCGCTAACCCGTTTGCGGACATGTCACTGGCCTCCCGGGTTGACGCAGACGGGTTGTCCAACGACGCCCCAGCACTGATGATTGCGTGTGGCTTAGCCATGAGGAGCTTTAGCTAAATGGCGAATATCAACCTATTACCCTGGCGCGAGTGGGAACGCGAGCGCAAGCAGAAGGAATTTCTAGGCCAGGTTGTCGGTATCCTAATTGTTGCTGTCGTGGTTGTTTTAGGCATCGGCCAATATCTCGACACAACGATTGAAAGCCAGAATGGGCGCAATAGTTATCTTGATCGAAAGATCAAACTTCTCGACGAACAGATCGCGGAAATTCGCGACCTACAGAGACAGCGTGATGATCTCTTAGCGCGTATGCGGGTTATCCAAGAACTCCAAGGTAATCGCCCCGTAATCGTGCGGGTGTTTGACCAGATGGTGCAGACCCTTGCCAAAGGCGTGCACTACAACAAAGCTGAGATGGCTGGCAATACGTTAACGGTTGCTGGTGTTGCCGAATCAAATAATAGAATTTCGGCACTAATGCGTAACTTGGACGGTTCTGACTGGTTTACGGATCCCAATCTGAAAGGCATCAAGGAAGATCCGGAAAACTCTGACTACGGTGAGCAGGCATCTACCTTTGACCTGAGTTTCCAGCAGATCAATCCGAATGCTCCTAAAGAGGAGGATCTGTAATGGCCTTGCAAGACTCATTTGACCAGTTAAAAGGCTTTGATGTTGCGAGCCTTGATGTCAACAACATTGGCACATGGCCAGTACTGATCAAAGTGCTCGTGATGATCGTGCTTTTCGCAGCGGTTATTGGCATCGGCTACTCCTTCCACATCACCGATAAGCAAAAGAAGCTCGATCAGGTGGAGGCGCAGGAAGTCCAGCTGAGGAAACAGTACGAAGACAAGGCACAGCAGGCAGCTAACCTTGAAGAGTACCGCCAACAGAAGCAGGAAATGGAGGCCGCCTTCGGTGCGCTGCTCCGACAGTTGCCATCAGACACTGAAGTGCCAGGATTGTTGGAAGATATAACCAGAAGCGCGCTTGATAACGAGCTGACCATCGAAAGTATCGATCTGCAGTCCGAGAATCGCACGGAATTTTATGTCGAGCTGCCGATCAAGATTGTCGTTGAAGGCGATTACCACAAAATAGGCTCATTCGTGAGTGGGGTGGCAAACCTGTCGCGTATCGTGACTTTGCATGATTTTTCAATCTTGCCTGAAGCTGGCACTGGCATGACTATCCTGAAGATGGAAATTTTGGCCAAAACTTACCGTTACCTTGAGGAGGCAAACTGATGCGCATGCTTAGGGTTATTATGCTTGTGTCGATTGCTCTGCTTGTTGGGTGCAGTCCGAATACAGATTACACAGATTTAGAACAGTTCATGGCGGAGGTGGATGCTCGACCTAAGAGTCGTATTAATCCTTTACCGCCGATTGAGACGGTCGCACCGTTTGCTTACCAAGCAAGTAACAAACGAAGCCCGTTTGAACCACCTATTTTGGTAAAACGTGTCGACCGTAAAAGTGGTCCGAAAGTCACGCCAGATTTTAACCGCGTAAAACAGTTTCTTGAGCAGTACAACATTGGCCAGTTGGCTATGGTGGGTACGTTGGCTCAAGGTGGTAGCATGTTTGCGCTCATCAAGGATTCCGACGGCGGTGTTCATAGGGTTGTGAATGGAGATTTCATGGGTACTGATCATGGGCGCGTCCAAGTAGTAGATGAATCCGAAATTGAATTAATCGAGATTGTCCCGGACGGAACCGGTGGCTGGGTTGAGCGTACCCGTACGGTAGCGCTGGCGGGTGGAGCTTAGAGGATGATGAATATGCTTAAACGAAAGAAAGCGTGGATGACTAAAGTAGCTGGATTGTTGGCACTCAGCCTCGCGTGGGGAAGTGCATATGCAGTTACCATGCAGGATATTGAGTTCTCTTCACTACCTGGTGATCGGATCGAAATTAGAATGGAATTTGACGGCACGCCGCCAGATCCAAACGGTTACACGATCGAGCAACCAGCTCGAATTGTGTTAGACCTTCCCGGGGTAACGAGTGAGCTCGATGAGAAGCACCATGACCTTGGCATAGGCAACGCGCGACGCGTGTCGGTCATAAGCACGAAAGATCGAACCCGTGCGATCGTCAACCTCACCGAACTTGTGGGCTACGAGACAAACGTAAGTGGCAACACGCTCTTTGTGATGGTCGGTGGTGGCGCGACTCCTGGTGAACCTGCGCCGTCGAACATTGCTAGCGCAGACGATCAACGCGTTAGCTCGTCGAACATCAGTTCTTCGATCAGTAACGTTGACTTCCGCCGTGGCAAAAACGGTGAAGGACGTGTGATCTTCACGATGAGTAACCCCAAGGTTCCTGTTGATGTATCGAGTGACGGAGGCAAGATTCGTGTAGAAGTTCGCAATACCGACCTACCTGCAAACTTGCAACGCCGTCTTGATGTCACCGACTTTGCTACACCAGTACAAATTGTTGATGCCTTACAAGAAGGTGACCACACAGTATTTACGATCGCAGCTGAAGGCAGTTATGACTACTTGGCGTATCAAGCTGACGGCACGATGTCGATCGACGTCACGCCATTGACTGAAGAAGAAGTCGAAGCGCGGGATGACATCTTTAAGTATACCGGTGAGAAGCTATCCCTAAACTTCCAGGACATTGAGGTCCGATCTGTATTGCAGCTCATTGCTGATTTCACAGATCTGAACTTGGTTGCTAGTGACACGGTCAGCGGCCGCATTACTTTACGTTTGAAGAACGTACCTTGGGATCAAGCGCTTGAGCTGATCTTAAAAACCAAGGGTCTAGATCAACGTCAGGTAGGTAACGTCTTACTCGTTGCCCCGGCAGCCGAAATCGCTGCTCGTGAAAAGCTTGAACTTGAAAATCAGAAGCAGATTTCTGAGCTAGCGCCGCTTCGCACTGAATTCATTCAGATTCGTTATGCATCTGCATCGGAGCTATTTGAACTTTTCAACAGCTCTGGTAACGGCACGAGCATGATGTCCGATCGTGGTGGCGTCATTGTTGACGAGCGTACGAACTCAATCATTCTGACCGATACCGCGGATCGTCTTGAAGAATTCCGTCGCGTCATCGCTCAGCTTGATGTACCGGTACGCCAGGTTTTGATCGAGGCACGGATTGTCACTGCTAACGCGACCTTCACCGAGCAGCTTGGTATCGCTTGGGGTGGTGGTGCACTCGATATGGAAAATGATGTGATTCGTGTAGGTGGCTCGCAAGAGACATTGACCGAATTGCAGAACATCCTTGTTGAGGGTGAGGGTGACATCACGACACCCGGCAGCCTCGTCGTCGACCTCGGTGTGACACAAGGTGGTGCAACAAGTATTGGTGTCGGTCTCACCTCTGGTGAGTTTTTGATCGACCTCGAATTGTCAGCTTTGGCTGCCGATGGACATGCGGAAGTTGTCGCTCGACCGAAGGTCATCACAGCGGACAAGAGTCCAGCGGTAATTGAGTCAGGTGTGGAGATTCCTTATCAGGAAGCCACCTCTAGTGGCGCGACGTCAACCTCCTTTAAGGACGCCGTTCTTTCGCTAGAAGTAACGCCGCAGATCACGCCAGATGATCGGATCATCATGGAGTTGAACGTGAAGCAAGATACTGTCGGACAGGTGTTTAACGGTGTTCCGTCAATCAACACGAACGAGATCCAAACTGAAGTGTTGGTGGACAACGGCCAGACAGTTGTACTCGGTGGTATCTTCCAGACTGATAAGAACATCTCGACAACCAAGACGCCGTTCTTCGGTGATCTGCCATACGTTGGTCGTCTGTTCAAACGGACTATCGAGCGAGATGACAAGCAGGAACTGTTGATTTTCATCACCCCTCGTATCATTGCTGACGCCCTCACGGATCGATAAACAGAGGGATTGTTATCGTTCGCGCGGCTAGCGCGATTCCATTACACTCAACGGCGCCATAGGCGCCGTTTTGTTATGCACGCTCAAAATATATATGTCATAGGGTTAATGGCCGTGGGGAAGAGCACGGTCGGTCGGCTGCTGGCCGAAAGTTTAGGCAGACCCTTTATCGATTCTGATCATGAAATTGAAGCGCGAGCAGGTGCTGAGATTTCCTGGATCTTCGATGTAGAAGGCGAAGAAGGTTTCAGGGATAGAGAAGAACAGGTGATCGATGAGTTGTCCCAGCGCGATGGTTTGGTTTTGGCGACCGGTGGTGGCGTCGTCAAACGCCAGATTAATCGAGAACATCTCGCAGCACGCGGGATCGTAGTCTACTTGGATTGCCCCATAGAAAAGTTGTTGGAAAGGACTAACAAAGACAAGCGACGACCCCTGCTAAATGGTCCCAATAGGGAAGAAGTTCTGCGCTCACTTATGTGTGAGCGCGGACCACTCTACGCTGAGATAGCTGACTATCGATTCGTATCCGGGGATAACAGCGCAAAGTCTCTTGTTAACAAAATCATTTCGAAACTGCAGGGTGATGGAGTCATCTAGTTGTCGAACGCAGTACAAACAATTTCAGTAGACCTTGGCGATAGGAGCTATCCGATTCACATTGGGGATGGGCTTCTCGGCCAAAGGCTTAGACAACTCGTTGGTGAGTTTCGGAGTAAGCAGGTTGCGATATTCACTAATCCAACAGTTTCGTCTTTATACCTAGAATCGACGCTTGCAGGCTTAAGCGATTTCAATGTGGACGTCTTCACGATGCCCGATGGTGAAGCGCACAAAAACCTGGACACTTACAACGACGCGATGGATTTTCTGATGGATCACCGCCATAACCGAACAACCTGTTTGGTCGCGCTTGGCGGTGGGGTGGTTGGTGATTTAACAGGTTTCGTGGCAGCAACTTTCCAGCGCGGCGTCGACTTTGTGCAAATTCCGACGACACTGCTTGCTCAGGTTGATTCATCTGTTGGTGGCAAAACGGCAGTGAACCACGCGAGTGGTAAGAACATGATCGGTGCGTTCTATCAGCCACAAAGCGTTGTCATCGACATCAGTGTGTTGCGTACATTGCCTGATCGTGAATACGCAGCAGGTCTTGCCGAGATCGTTAAGTACGGTGTGATCTACGATGCTGAGTTCTTTGCTTGGTTGGAGGCAAATTCCGAGGCAATTTCGGCTAGGGAAACGCAGGCGCTCATTCACGTTATTCGCCGTTCTTGTGAGATAAAAGCAGAGGTTGTGGCCCAGGATGAGCGCGAAGCGGGCCTACGGGCGATCTTGAACTTTGGGCATACCTTTGGCCATGCGATCGAAAACCTGTCTGGCTATGGGACGTGGTTGCATGGTGAGGCTGTGTCTGTCGGGATGGTGATGGCGGCGCAGTTCTCGGAACGGTTGAACCGCTTGCCGCAGGGTGGCGCAAGCCGTATTGCGGAACTCCTCGAATGCATGGATTTGCCGGTGACTCTCACCGGAGATGTTGAAAGACAGGCAATGCTTACAGCGATGGGGATGGATAAGAAGACTGTCGACGGCCGTGTGCGGTTTGTCGTCGCAAATGCGATTGGCCAAGTAGACTTGGTGGCGGATTATAGCCAGGCTGCGCTTGATGAAACGCTAGCCGCGTTTTGTTCCCGTTAGCGGGGTGTAAGTTTGGTGCAACGAACCTTTCTTGAATTGACCCACAACCCATTCGCACCGCCGCGCGAGGGCTTCTACAGTGGTGCGGACCGAAAAACCCATCTCGACCATATTCGTCACCTCAGTCAATGGTCGCGGCGTGTGCTACTGGTTACGGGCCCATTCGGAATCGGTAAATCCACGCTGTTCAAAGAGCTTTCGACAAGCCTCCCGGGTAGCGCCAAGGGCGCTCGAGTGTCTGGTGCGGTTGTCACTGGCGAGAGAGAAGTGCTTCTCGCGATCATGCAAGGTCTTGGCATGGCGATCGAGCAAGACATGCATATGGAGGACATTATCGTTCTCTTGGTCCGCCATGTGGACGAGGAAGCTAGTCGCGAGCGGATGTGTGTCGTGATGTTCGATGATGCGCACCTACTGGCCCACACTGCTGTGTCGCTCTTAATGCGGCTTGTTGCAGAATCTGCCATCAGAGTGGTGATGTTTGCTGAGCCGAGTCTTATTACAAACGTTAATCAGTCAGCCAAAAAGTATGAGGTTGAGTGGTTTGAGATCAGGTTGAGTGGCTTTCCAGCTCAGGATGTCCGTGACTACCTTGAGTGGCGGTTTGCCCAAGCCCAATACCGAGGCCGGTTGCCGTTCACGGATCCGCAAGTGGCCAAAATTGCTGAGCGTTCAGGCGGTAACCCGAACGTCATCGACTTTATGGCCAATGAATTGTTGGCTGACTTAGAGACAGGGCAAGTGCGAGAGCTGGGTGGACGGTTTCCAAAGAGGCATGCGCTCCTCGTGGTGATACTTGCGATCCTCGTTTTCCTCATCTACCAACTCTACCTGCAGCCACCGCTCGAAGATGGCGCCCCGATCGAAATTGCCTCAATAGAAAACGAGGTCTCGGTAGCGGGGCAGAACGATAGCCCAGGAACTGAAAAGGATACGGATGCGCTAGACGGGGCGGACGGCGTGGTTTCGGAAGATGGCATAGAGACTGGACTTGAAGAGGGTCCAGGCGTAACAGATGCAACAGAAGTAGAAAGTACTGACGAATCCGTTCTTAGTGAAAGTGCAAACTCCTCTGGCGAAAATGGCGTAGCAGAATTCGTCGCTGCGCCTGTGCTAGCCCCAGACGAATTAAGAGATGAGTTAAGAGACCAATTAAGAGATGAATCAAGAGACGAACTTTCGGTTAGCGAGGAACCTCTGGAGCCTCCGCTTCCTGACGATGCCCCACCAGAAATAACCCCCGAGGAGGTCGTTTCGGTTCAGCCGCCTGTAAGGGAGTCACCGATACCGGTAGTCGATTCCATCGCTCGAGAACGTCCTTCGACAACCACAATCCCAAGTGTGATAAATGGTCCTGCGTGGCTACGAGGGCAAAACGACGCCCATTACACGTTGCAATTGATGACGTTGTCGCGACAGCAAGGTGGCGTCGACCTCATTAAAAGACAAAGTGATTCTGCGGAGTTTGCCATGTATCCACTGCGCAGGAACGGTAAAACGATGTATGTTGTCACTTACGGAGTGTTTTCCAATCAAGCCGCAGCCCAACGAGCGGCATCGGGTCTCACCGGAGAGTTGGCTGGAATCACGCCTTGGGTTAGACCATTTTCTGCGGTACAAGATGCGATCAGCGACTGATATCAGTGACCGCGGTGTGAAAAGGAGAGGTCGGTATGAATAAACTAGGTGTTTTGGTATTGATGATTGGATTTCTGATAAGTCCAGGCGTGGCTGCCGACACTCATCCTGAAGTCGCATGGTCACTCGGTTACAGTGTTCCGGAGCATAAGTGCGTTAAGCCGCGTATGCGTAAATCCAATACAGAGGGACAAACGGACAGATTCCAACGCAAGGTGGCGCGATTTGCTAACTGCGTTAAGAAATACCAAACCGGGTTGATTGCCGACCATCAGCGGATACTAGCCTCGGCTGAACATGGTCTAACTAAGGGGCAAGCGGAGCAGCTCGTCGGAAGTCTCAAGTCTATTGAACAGTCGCTTGTCTCACTGGGCGAGGACTTTGTTGTTGAACAGGACTATTCAGATTTGCAGCGAGTACTAGTCATGGGCAATCGCTCAAGCATCTAAGTTCCTCATCAACCGAAGAATGATGTTAGCCCGGATGTTTCCCGAACAAATCGTACGATACCAAGAAAAATCCTACGTTTAATAGCATTGCCCCCGCCGTGATGATCAGTGCCTTCCACTTGAGTTTTGACCACCAAATGCTGGTATAGAGGACAATCAATATCGGGTAAAGCAGAAGTAGGTCAATGCGTATGTTCCCTTCAGCCTGACTTTCCCAGATCCAATATAGGACAGTCACGACGAGGGTGGTGAGGAACTGTGTCACGAGAGTTTTCTCGCGATTATAAATACCGCTATCCCGTTTTTGCCGTGATGCCACTGGCTCTCGAGGCTAAAACCGGCACTTTCGATTTCGGCACTGAGTTCATTTTCTGTGAAGATGTAAAGATCGGGCATGAGGCCGAACAACTTTCCAATTGGGACGACAAACTTGATAAATCGCAGGAGCGAATTGCCGACGCAGACGCTGCTGCTGACGAAAACACCTCCAGGTTTAAGAATCCGCGCGACTTCCGCGATCACTTCCTGACGGTTCGGTAGCAGGTGTATGACGTTTAAGCCGAGCACGGCGTCGTAGCTTTCGTTGGCCGCATTGAATTCTGAGAGGGTGCCCCGAGTGAAGGTGACGTTGGTGATGCCTGCATCGCGAGCCTTACCGCGACCAATTTCGAGCATTTTTTCCGAGATGTCGATCGCATCAATGTGTGTCACGTGAGGCGCATGATGAATGGCTGTGGATCCTGTACCGCAGCCAAACTCCAGCAACCGCATCTCTGCGCGGAGATATTCTTGAGTCTCCGCTAACTTTCGATTGTAAGTAGCTTCATCGGAAATAGGACTCTTAGCGTAGCGCTCGGCTGACTTATCCCAGAACGGATCGGACTTAGACATCGGTTTCTCCCATGTGGTCGGCGCGACGCTCAGCATGTGCCAGCATTCTGCCTCGCTTGGAGGTATCAAACAATGAGAGGCTGAGGGCGTGTGAGAATGCAGGAAAAAGGCGTGGGTCTTGGCTTAAGCCCCACGCGGTGTCGGAACTTCTAGTCGACGTTTGATGCAGTAAATTGCTCGACGAGAACCCCTGATGGGTTTTTGTTTTGCTCATCCATATAGGCCGAGAACTCAGGGATTGGCGCACCGTGAAACTTAGAGTACGCATCCCAACTGTCATATTGCATGACGTAGAACATCCGATTCAGGCGATCTACAGCCACCGTTACCCGGGCTCCTGCTTTTTCATGAATCGGTTTCGCACCGAGGCCGCCTTGAATCAAACGAGAAAGCTGACCAGGTAGCGCCTCCCATATGTAGACTTCTCGTACAGCGCCGCCTTCTCCCGCAGAAACCGTCTCAAGCAAATAATGATCGATTCGCTCTGCTTGGGGGTCGGCATTTGCATCTTTCCAGAATTCCGCCTGTTTTGGATCCTCGCCCACCGCCTTATAGAAATTGTTCCACGCGGCGTAATCGGTGTGGATGGTTGCGTAGTACATCCGCCCTACCAAATCAGTAGAGACGACGATCGGTGTGCCATGCTTTTCTTGAATCGATTTTGACTTTAGGGCGCTCTGGACCATACCCGGATTTGAATTTGGCTTGCTTGCAATAGCTTTCCAAACGGCGACTTCTATTATGTCCGCCTGTGCTGAAGCTCCGAGTAAACACAAGCTGACTAAGAACGCACTAATTTTGGTAATGCTCATATCTGTCTTCCTTCCGTTGTTCGGACCGGAAGGTATAACACAGAGAATATTGTAGGACAATCTAAAGGCTGGCAGGTAAAGGCAGGGACATGCACAAAAGACGAGCAAAAAAGACGAGCAAAGACACAGAAAATCAGGCGCAGATCTAGCTGCGCCACTTTAGCCGCGGTAGGGGCGACTCGGTTTGTGAGAATTCGAACCCGAACTATGGCAGTTCGGTTGACCCCATGAGGTAGCGGTCGATCTCGCGAGCGGCTTCTCTGCCTTCGTTGATTGCTCGAACGACCAAGGATTGACCGCGTCGACAGTCACCTGCTGCGAATACACCATCGACGTTAGTGTTATATGTTCCGTATCCAGCGAGGTAATTCGAACGCTCGTCATACTCGATATTCAGGGGTTCACTCACGGCGTGTTCTGGGCCTAAGAAGCCCATCGCTAACAGAACGAGGTCTGCTGGCCAGTCTCGTTCTGAGCCTTCAATGTTGCGAAACTGCCCGTCCACCATTTCCACATCGACCGTTCTCACGCCAGTGAGGTTACCGTTGTCGTCGCCGACGAAATTCAGCGATGAAATACTATAAACCCGTGGGTCTTCACCCTGGATGTGTTCTGCTTCTTGGTGACCATAGTCGACGCGGAAGATACGTGGCCATGTTGGCCAAGGATTGTTCGCCGCGCGATCTTCCGGTGGTCTCGGAAAGAGTTCGAAGTTCACAAGGCTCTTGCACCCGTGGCGCAAAGAAGTACCGATACAGTCGGTACCAGTATCACCGCCGCCGATGACGATAACGTCTTTGTCTTTGGCTGAGATGTAATTGCCATCTTCGTGGTTGGAGTCGAGCAAGCTCTTTGTATTAGCCGTCAAAAAGTCCATTGCATAATGGACGCCGTTGAATTCCCGCCCAGGAATAGGTAAATCACGAGGTACTGTCGCCCCGGTTGTCAGTAAGACGGCGTCTTTTGCTCCCTTGAGATCACTCACTGAAACAGATCCGTTAGATCCATCGCCGACTGGCGAGTTGACAAGAAACTCAACGCCTTCATCGCGCAGGATCTGAACACGTCGTTCGACGACTTCGTTCTTGGCAAGTTTCATGTTGGGGATACCGTACATGAGTAAACCGCCAACGCGATCGGCACGTTCGTATACTGATACTTGGTGGCCTGCTTTGTTAAGTTGATCGGCAGCCGCGAGGCCCGCAGGTCCGGCTCCTACGATCGCGACGTTCTTACCGCTACGCGACGAAGGAGGGGTAGCAACAATCCAACCTTCTTCATAGCCGCGATCAACGATGGCCATTTCGATGTTTTTAATCGTAACAGCCGGGTCGGTAATACCGAGGACGCAGGAGCCTTCGCAGGGCGCAGGGCAAACGCGCCCAGTAAACTCCGGAAAATTGTTAGTTTTGTGGAGGCGATCTAAGGCATCGCGCCACTGACCTCGGTAGACGAGATCGTTCCATTCAGGAATGAGATTATGAATAGGGCATCCGTCTTCCGATTGACAGAATGGCACACCACAGTCCATGCAACGGGCACCCTGTGTGGTAAGACGCTCGACGTCGTGTGCGGTATAAATTTCTTTGAAATCCAGCAGTCGCTCGGCGGGATCGCGATAAGGCGCCGCGTTGCGAGGGAATTCCATAAATCCAGTTGGCTTACCCATAAATTCTTGTTCTTAGCTGTCTTCTTGTGTCTAGTGAGGTAGCTGCTAGAAGCTATCCGGCACTCACTTGCTTGCGCTCTTCCAAGACGCGTTTGTAGTCGGTTGGCATTACCTTGATGAACTGTTGTAGGGATTGTTCCCAGTTATCTAGTAAGGCGCTTGCGACCGTTGACCCTGTATAGGTCTGGTGATTTCGGATCATCGTTTCTAGCTCGGTAATGTCTGCAGCAGACTCCAAGCGTTCGAGCTCCACCATCTCCATATTGCATTGGGTGTCGAATTGATTCTGTGGATCCCAAATATAGGCGATACCACCGCTCATGCCTGCGGCGAAGTTGCGACCAGTTGGTCCGAGAACGGCAATTCTTCCACCAGTCATGTATTCACAACCATGGTCGCCAACACCTTCAATTACGGTTGTTGCGCCCGAATTTCGAACACAGAATCGTTCTGCTGCCATGCCCCTAAAGTAGGCTTCACCAGATGTCGCCCCATACAAAGCAACATTACCGATGAGGATATTTTCCTCTGGCTTAAATTGTGAATTCTTTGGTGGATAGATAATGAGCTTTCCGCCTGATAACCCCTTGCCTGTGAAGTCGTTCGCATCGCCCTCAACTTCCAAGGTGACGCCTTTAGCGAGCCAACAACCGAAGCTCTGTCCGGCACTACCGTTGAACTTAAAGTGGATGGTGTCGTCGGGGAGCATTTGTGGACCTACCTCGCGAATGATCCTGTTCGAGAGCATCGCGCCGACTACGCGGTTGGTATTGACGATATCCATTTCAGCATTGACCTGCGTGCCATCCTTAAGAGCAGGTGCCGCAAGTTCCATCAGCTTGTTGTCGAGTGCACGATCTAGTTGGTGGTCCTGGTCATGTTGAGCGAAAGCGCCAAGAAACTCAGATGGCACCTGGGCTGGGGTTAGGATCTCGGTTAAATCAAGGCCAATCGCCTTCCAGTGATCAACCGCTGCATTGACGTCAAGAAGATCTACCCGTCCGACCATTTCGTTGATCGTTCGAATGCCAAGCTCAGCCATAATCTGCCGTAGTTCTCTTGCCACCATGAACATGTAGTTGACGACGTGCTCTGGCGCGCCAGCGAACTTTTCACGCAATGCTGGATCTTGAGTCGCGATTCCGACTGGACAAGTATTTAGATGACACTTACGCATCATTATGCAGCCAAGTGCAATGAGTGGCGCTGTCGCAAAACCGAATTCTTCGGCGCCCAAGAGGCATGCGATAGCCACGTCACGTCCAGTCTTAAGCTGACCGTCAGTCTGCAATACGACGCGCGAGCGAAGATTGTTCATCACAAGTGTTTGGTGGGTCTCGGCTATGCCTAGCTCCCAAGGGACGCCTGCGTGCTTGATAGACGTGAGCGGTGAGGCTCCCGTGCCACCGGTATCCCCCGCGATCACCAAGTGATCTGCGCGTGCCTTGGTGACACCTGCAGCGACAGTCCCTACACCAATTTCGGCACCAAGTTTGACGCTGATGCGAGCCTTAGGATTACCGTTTTTGAGGTCATGAATGAGTTGCGCCATGTCCTCGATTGAATAGATGTCGTGGTGTGGCGGCGGGCTGATTAGGCCTACGCCAGGAGTTGAATGCCGCAACCCAGCAATGTAGTCGTCGACTTTACCACCTGGCAGCTCGCCGCCTTCGCCAGGCTTGGCGCCTTGGATGATCTTGATTTGCAGTTCATCGGCGTTGGTTAGGTAGTTGATCGTGACACCAAAGCGGCCGCTCGCTACTTGCTTGATGGCAGAGCGCTTGGAGTCACCGTTGGGTAACGTTTTGAATCGCTCTGGATCTTCTCCGCCCTCGCCTGTGTTGGACTTGCCACCTAACCGGTTCATGGCGAGTGCCAAAGACTCATGGGCTTCAGCACTGATCGAACCGAAACTCATCGCACCCGTCGCAAAACGCTTGACGATATCGGATTCGGTTTCCACCTCGCTGATATCTACCGCTTCGGTCTCTTTGAAGGTCAACAACCCGCGCAGGGTGGACTGACGCGTGTTCTCATCGTTCATGTGACTGGCGAAAGTCCAATAAGCGTCTTCGCTATTGGTTCGTACTGCATTTTGCAGTGAGGCTACAGCCTCTGGATCCCACATGTGGGTATCGCCATGGCGGCGCCAATGGAAGTCGCCAGGGTTTGGTAACACGCTGAGCGGAATCACGTTACGGTCTGGGTAGCCGAAGTCGTGGCGCTTTTGCATTTCTTCGGCTAAAACTTCGAGGCCCACACCTTGTACACGTGAGGCGGTGCCGGTGAATGCAAGGCTGATCACGTCGTCTGCGAGACCTACAGCTTCGAATATCTGCGCCCCCTTATAGGATTGCAGTGTTGATATACCCATTTTGGCCATCACTTTGAGCATGCCTTTGGCAACGGCCTTGCGATAGGCAGCAACGATGTCGTCATCGCTTTGAACATGAGCTATACCGTCCAGGCGCCCCATTGCACGTGCATCCCATAGAGACTCGAACGCCAAATAAGGGTTAATCGCGTCTGCACCGTAGCCAACCAACAAACAGTGGTGGTGCACTTCGCGGGCTTCACCACTTTCGAGGACTAGCCCGATTTGTGTGCGGGCATGTGCTTTGACTAAGTGTTGATGCACGCAGCCGACGGCGAGCAAAGAACTGATCGCGATGCGGTCTTGGCTTACTGAGCGGTCGGAAAGCACGACCAAACTAAAGCCTTCAGCGATAGCGCTATGTGCTTGTTCACTGATCCGTGTCAGCGCTTCGACCAATCCTTCCCGACCACTCATACTTGGATAGGTGATGTCGATCGTCTTGCTGCGCCAACCCCTGTGATCCATGTCCTTTAGGGAAGTGAGTTCGGAGTTGGATAAAATCGGATGCGGTATGCAGAGTCGATGCGCATGCGCGGCTGTCGTTTCCAGCAGATTTTTCTCGGGTCCGATGTAGCAATCGAGTGCCATAATGACTTCTTCACGGATCGAATCGATCGCGGGATTAGTCACTTGCGCGAAACGCTGTTTGAAGTAGTCGTACAGCATGCGCGGCTTGGTGCTCATAACAGCAAGGGCTGCGTCATTACCCATCGATCCCAGTGGATCACGTAGCTCTGAAACCATCGGTTGCAACATGAACTGCATGGTTTCTTGGGTGTAGCCAAACGCCTGCATACGTTGTGTGAGTGTACCTTTGTCTAAACCGGCACCGATGGCCTCTGGTACGTCAGCCAGATCAAGGCGCTGTTCAGCTAGCCAATCTGCATAGGGACGACGTCCGGCGAGGTCTGTCTTTAGTTCTTCGTCAGGGATCATTCGTCCTTGTTCGAAGTCGATCAGAAAGATTTTTCCAGGCTGTAAGCGTCCCTTGGATATCACGCGTTCTGGATCAACCGGCACGACACCCACTTCAGAAGCCATGATGCACTTGTCATCGTCGGTGATGTAATAGCGCGACGGGCGCAGTCCATTTCGGTCAAGTACCGCACCTATATAGGTGCCATCAGTAAAGGCAATCGACGCTGGACCATCCCAGGGTTCCATGAGTGATGAGTGATACTCATAGAAAGCTTTCTTATCTTCGGTCATCGTCGCGTGTTGTTGCCAGGCCTCGGGAATCATCATGAGGACCGCTTCTTGTAGCTTGCGGCCTGACATCAGCAAGAATTCTAAAACGTTATCGAAGTTACCCGAGTCAGAGCAGTCCGGTTCGACGATTGGAAAGAGCTTCTCAAGATCCGCGCCGAACAATTCTGATTCGGCCACACCTTGGCGTGCGTTCATGCTATTAACGTTGCCTAGAAGGGTGTTGATTTCTCCGTTGTGGCTCATGAAGCGATTAGGTTGCGCTCGATCCCACGAAGGAAATGTGTTTGTACTAAATCGAGAATGGACCATAGCGAGATGACTTTCGTAGGTCTCGTTTTGTAGGTCCTTAAAGAAAGGAAATAGCTGATCTGGGGTCAGCATGCCTTTGAAGATGATTACTTTGGATGACAGTGAACAGACGTACAAAAGCTTACGCTCGAGTAGGCTTTCGTCGCTCCGAAGTACATGGGAGCTGTGTTTACGGATGAGGTAGAGCTTGCGCTCGAAATCATCGCCAGTGAGCCCGTCTTCTGCTGCGATATACAGCTGATCAAAATGTGGCATCGCTGAGCGGGCGGCATTGCCGATATCGGCTGCATCTGGATCAGTGGGTAGCGTTCGCCAGCCGATTAGAGTCTGCCCAGCAGCGACTATCTGTTCCTCGAAAACCTGACGGCATTTAGCGCGCTCGTCTGGGTCATTAGGCATGAAGACATTGCCGACACCGTAGGTCCCTGGACTCGGCAAGCTCGTCGCGAATTCTTTTTCGGAAACCTCATTGAGTAACTTGTGGGGAAGTGCGGTCAGGATACCGGCACCGTCTCCCGTGTTCTTTTCGTAGCCGACGCCACCGCGGTGTTCCATACAGCAGTTCATGTGCACAGCATCCGCGACAATTTGGTGGCTCGCCCGACCTTTGATGTCGCATATAAAGCCAACCCCGCAGCTGTCTTTTTCATTGCTGGGGTCGTAAAGGCCATGCTTTGCGGGCAAGGCGCCGATTAAACTCTGCGTCATGTCTCTACTCATATTGCTCAAATCGGGGAGTTAAATTTGGGACACTGCAGCCGACATATATGCCAATCGACAGTCCCTGATCTCCCAATCCTGTGCACTCAACTCGTCATCAAACGCGGCCGGGTCTTTTTCCCGGAGGCGACGAAGCCCGTCTGCTCAAATTTTTGAGCGGACTCTGAGCCTGTGAATTACTGCCTGCGGATGCTTAAGTCTTTGTTCTTATTATGTTTTTCTTACGTTTTATGTACGCTTTTACAGCGTTATCGCTGGTCGTGGCCGCAGGCAAACGGCGTGCAAACAGTGCGAAGGGCGAAACATCTCAAAATTCGGCCGTTTAATCAAGTTTGACCTGGTTTTGCCTCTCGGAGCGCTACTGCTAAGCCATTGATTTTGGGGAATTTAGGACGCGATTCGGTACCAATACTCGTGGCTATGTTTGAAGTTGAGCTCTTCGTACAGAGCGTGGGCTGGGTTGTTGTCATCCACGACCTGTAGATAAGCTCGATGAGCACCGCGACTCTGGCCCCAATTGAGAAGGCCAGTTACCAAACGGCGCCCTAAACCGCTGCGTCTTTTTTCTGGATGCGTATAGATGTCGAACAGACCGATGAGTTCATGTTCAACGACGCCGAGTCCGCAAGCGACAGGATTGTCGCCCTCCATCATCACTGCGAAGGCACATTCTCCGGCGATGCCCTTGAGAATTAGATTATGCAGGGTTGCGGCCGGATCCCCCATCCCAGTCAGGTAGCAATAGACCTTCAGCCATTGTTCTAAAGTGAGCAGCGTGATCGCAGAGCCTTGGTCGGTACTGGCCAATGGACAGGTGAGGACATCGCAACGCTCCCGTATCTCGTAGCCACGCTCCGCTAATAGCTCATCAAGCTGGGCTGTGTTGCGGTCGCTGATGGAGGTGAGTCTAAAAACGGTTTGTAGCTGCTCGCGGGCATACAAGTTTTCGCAGTAGCGAATTTTGTCCAGCAGCGTCTCTTCGGTTTCAGTCTTAAAGGCTGGGTAGACGGGCACGATGCTATTGGATCGCTTAGTGAAACCTTTACTAAAACGCAGTACCCACCCGTCGAGCAAAATCTGCTGCATGGCGGGCCAGGCATTCATAGACGCTTCCTCGATTCGGTGAGCCAAGCGTCTGTTGACCGGTGCAGATGGTATCGAAGTTATCGAAGAGGCTTTGCTCATAGAGTCATCATACTCAATCACTGGGATTGGTGGGGTAGTTTCACTTACAATACGCGCCCGCAAATTTTCAATCGAAGAACAACTCAACCGAGAATAATTATGAAAGAACCTGTACGCGTCACCATCACCGGACCTGCTGGTCAAATTGGCTATGCCTTGCTTTTTAGAGTTGCCTCTGGCGCCATGCTAGGACCCGATCAACCCGTTATTTTGCAGCTGTTGGAAATCACTCCTGCATTGGATGCGCTGAAAGGTGTGGTGATGGAGTTGGATGATTGTGCTTTCCCACTGTTAGCTGGTGTCGTGCAGACGGATGATGCGAACGTTGCTTTCAAAGACACAGACTATGCACTTTTAGTTGGTTCTCGACCTCGCGGTCCGGGAATGGAACGTAAAGATTTGTTGGAAGCGAACGCCGCTATTTTCTCTGCGCAAGGTAAAGCGCTCAATGACCACGCGTCGCGTGATGTCAGAGTTTTGGTTGTGGGAAACCCTGCAAACACGAATTGCTTGATCGCACAGCGCAACGCACCGGATCTAGAGCCGCGTAATTTTACGGCAATGACCCGGCTCGACCACAACCGTGCCATGGCGCAGTTGGCCCAGAAGGCAGGCAAGCACGTCAGCGACGTTGACGGTTTGTGTATTTGGGGTAACCACTCGGCGACACAATATCCTGACATACACAGAGCGAGTGTTGCTGGGACGGCAGCGATGAGCCTCATTGATATGGATTGGTACGAAAACGATTTCATCCCAACAGTGCAGCAACGCGGTGCCGCGATCATTGATGCGCGAGGAGCTTCTAGTGCAGCTTCAGCAGCCAATGCAGCGATCGATCACATGCACGACTGGGCACTGGGTGCGGACGGTATCGTCAGCATGGGTGTCTTTTCCGATGGCAGTTACGATATTCCAGAAGGCTTGATCTACTCGTTCCCTGTGCGTTGTGCAGGTGGAGACTGGGCCATCGAACAGGGAGTGGACGTTAACGACTTTAGCCGTGGCAAGATGGATGCAACGGCGAACGAGTTAGCTGAAGAACGCGACGCAGTCGCACACCTGTTACCGTAAGTTAGAGCTGAAAGAGAACCTGTTTCGGGGAGACGACATGAGCGAAATACGTGAATTCAAAATTGCCGCCACAGATGCGGCTCTGGATGATTTAGAGCGACGGCTAGCGCAAACGCGTTTCCCTGATGCACAAACCCCGGATGATTGGAGCCAGGGAGTGCCTCTAGCCTATGCCCAGGAACTCGTCAGCTATTGGCAGGGGAAGTATGACTGGCGCGCGCGTGAGCAGTACTTCAATCGCCACCCGCAATACAAGACGGAAATATCTGGTCTCGATATTCACTTCCTACATGTGGTGAGTCCGCATGCCGAAGCGCGTCCGCTGTTGATCACACATGGGTGGCCTGGTTCAGTGGTGGAATTTCACAAGGTGATTGATCCGTTGGTTGATCCAGTTGCACATGGCGGTGACGCGGCCGATGCATTTCACGTGATCTGTCCGTCGCTACCGGGTTATGGATTTTCCGATAAACCAAGCGTGACCGGTTGGGGGGTCGAGAAAATTGCGGAAGCTTGGGATGAACTGATGCTGCGGTTGGGCTACGACCAGTACTTTGCTCAGGGTGGCGATTGGGGTTCAGCAGTGACGACCGCAATAGGGATACAGAACAGAGGAGCTTGTGTCGGTATTCATGTCAACATGCCCAATGCGCGTGCCACAAAAGAAGCGCTATCTAATCCCGATGAAGCAGATAAGCGCGCGCTGGCAGGCGCTGCGTACTATCAGGAGTGGGGTGCAGGCTACTCTAAGCAACAAAGCACTCGTCCACAGACGTTGGGTTATGCGCTGGTAGATTCTCCGGTCGGTCAAGCGATGTGGATCATCGAGAAGTTCTATGAATGGACTGATTGTGATGGGCACCCTGAAAGTGTGTTGAGCAAAGAGGAGCTCCTCGACAACGTCATGTTCTATTGGTTGGAAGGCAACGGTGCGTCCTCAGGACGCCTTTATTGGGAAAGCTTCAATCAAGCCTTTGGTGGTGATGGACCGAATACTGTCCCCCTTCCCACCGGGTGCAGTATTTTCCCTAAGGAAATTGTACCGACACCCAGAAGTTGGGCGGAGAAACGCTACACCAATATCATTTATTGGAACGAGCTGGACAAAGGCGGTCACTTTGCCGCCTTCGAGCAACCGGAACTCTTCATTGAAGAACTCCGGCGCTGTTTCAAACTTATGCGCTAATGGACCAGCTAGCCGACGCCGTGACGGAGAAGCTGTCCCGGTGTCGCGCCAGTGCATTGTCCGTCGGTGAAAGTGACTTCGCCATTGACGATGATCGCCTTGTAGCCCAACGCACGTTGGACACGACGCCACTCACCGGCGGGTAGATCATGTTCGACGTTACCTATCCAAGGCGGATCGATTGCGAGTTCGCCGAGATCGTAAACCACAACATCGGCCGCCGCGCCCTCAGCCAGGGTACCGCGATCTAAAAAGCCAGCTGCTTGAGCGGGTAAATTAGATAGACGGTAATGCGCCTCTTCCAGGCTCACGACTTGTTCATCGCGCACGAGCCAGGTCAAAAAGTCGGTGGTGTAGGAGCCCCCTGTAAAGAACTTAGTGTGAGCGCCTCCATCTGAAACACCAGGGATCGCGAATGGCGAGTCGTTCATCATCTCAGCCATGAATTCGGCATTGGAGCCTTTGTCCGGGCCGAGGAATTCGACATTGAGATCACCGGCTAAAGACAGATCGAGAATGACCTCAATGTGGTGCTTATCCTCTTCCTGGGCGATGTCGCCAACCGACCGACCGACGTAGTGCTCAAGCGCATCGTGTCCTGCCACATCTTGGACGATGAGGTGGCGAGGATTGCCGCCGACGCCTGCTTGAATCACCTGTAAACGTCGATCAGCGGCTTCCGCTTCTTCGACAAGACGTTGGCGCAGCTCTGGATCTTGTATCTTTTCGATCTTCTCCGGCTTAGTCCCGGTGGTAACCGCGCGCCAGGCAGGGGATGCATCGTACAAGTTCCAATGTTCCAGGGTGAAGGCAAAACCTGACCGTCCCGTGCCACATTGTGCGTAGATAGGCAGACCGCGCTCGCGGCAGTCTTCAACCCATCTCAGTGGCCGTCGGTGAACTTCGGGATCCCGTCGTGCAGGAGCAATAACGTTGTGCAGGATTGGTCGTTGCGCGGTAGCTGCTAGTTTTTCAAGGAAAGCCAAGTCTTTCTTAATCGGTCCTTCGGCCTGGGTGATTTGGATAAAACCCTCACCACGTTCTCGCAAAACTTCAGCTAGCGCGAGAATATCCTCATCCACCATCGTGTCGGTGACCATGGGAGAACCGTCGTAGTCCGCCTGCACTGAGTTAGGACCTAGGCGTTGAATGGAAAACCCACAGAGACCCGCATCCATACCTTGGTGCAGAAGGCGTTTCATCTCCTCGCGTTCATCGGTGGTTGCTGGGCGAGTCTTCGCCGCTTCTAGACCCATGACATAGGTCATGAGCGATGCTGTCGGCATGTACTGAATTACGTTGACACCCTTGTCAGCGCGCTCGAGAGAATCGAGATATTCTGGAATGCTCTCCCAATCCCAAGCCATTCCCTCTTTCATCGATTCGTAAGGAATCGCTTCCGTGCGGGTCATCATGAGCATTGACCGATCGCGAAAATCGGGCTTAACCGGCGCGAAACCAAAGCCGCAATTGCCTAGAACAACGGAGGTGACGCCATGCCAGCCAGAAATAGTGCACCAGGGGTCCCAGCGAATTTGGGCATCGTAGTGGGTATGCAAATCGACGAATCCAGGCGCAATGATGAAGCCGGTCGCATCGATGGTTTGGTTTGCGCTGGCGCCTTGGTCATCGCCGATTTTGGCGATCTTGCCATCCTTAATCCAAACGTCAGCTTGATAACGTGGCGCGCGGGTGCCATCGACAACTGTTCCGCCCTGCAAATGTAGATCGTAGTTCTGCATGTTCCCCCCTTGAATTACAGTTCTGCAAATACTAACGCCGATCCTATGGTGTGGATTAGAACAAAATCCTATGAAGAGAGAGCGTGTTAGATATTGTTGCCTGATTCGGGTTCGACATCTTCGTGGATATAGTCGTCGAAACGATTGGCTAATTCGATCGCTCGTGAACGCTCCGCTCTTGGAACTATGAAATTTGCAGTCAGAGCTTTCGCCCACGGTAGTCTCTGTAAACTCTCTAAATAAAGCGCCCGTAACTCCAAACGTGCTCGAAAAGGTAGACCGACATAGCGAATAAAGTCGATGTCGTCGAGCGGGATGCGCACTTGGGCCGTTCGGTGCTTACGCAGGAAACGTGGCTCTTCGAACTCGACGGTTAGATAATCGAAATCGATATCCAAGATACCTTCGATACTGCCTGTCGACACCGGGCTCTTGAACTGCACGGTCATGAATTTGCCCGGCGGTAGAGTAAAACAAGGATAGGTGGCACTAAGAGCTCAAGCGCGAGCAAAAATAAGACCATCGAGCTCGGCCAGCCGGTGTTAATAATCGCCAAAAGCCGAGCGAGTCCCGCGGTAAAGAAGATGACCTGGCTCACGACAAAGATGGTTTGGTAGCGAGCAAGGTCCTTGGCAGCCAACCACATAACTGCGCCATAAAGCGCGAACGCACCGCCGTAAAAACGGTTTTGACTGTCGAGAACAGGATCCCCAAGGCTTTGGTCCGACAGCACAGCACCGAGCCATGTTTCCGCTGTTGGACCAAAAAGGACATGTATGGTCGCAATACCGAAAATCGCGACAGCAACAACACGCAGAGTTTGGGGAAATAGACTCATCTTTGTACGGTAACCAACATCAGTTCAGCTTTGTAGTGGAGAATACGTTCGCGTTAGTCTTAACACCGGTTAGTACACATGAATTGGGAGGAAGGAAAATGATGCAGACAGGAGCATTTACAGGTTTCGAGGTGGAGTTGCGCGAGCCAGGTATCGCGTGGATTGAATTCAACACTCCCGAGCGCCTTAATGGGCTTACCCAGGCGATAAAGCGCGACCTAGTCGAGACGATTACCCAAGCACAGATGGACAACAAAGTACGTGTGTTGGTATTCACCGGCCAGGGGCGGGCGTTTTGTGCCGGTGACGACATATCAGGACAAGGCAAAGCGATCGGCGGTGAGCCTCTAGTACCACCAATACCACCGGGTCATGACTCCGATATTGGTACTTATGAAGGCTTGCGGGTTCTTTCCCAAACGCTGAATACCGCGATCCGAAGCTGTGACAAAATCTCGATTGCAGCCGTCAATGGTGTGGCAATCCAAACAGGGATGTCGATGGCGTTGTCTTGCGATTTCCGGATCGCAGCAGAAAGCGCACGCCTCGGTAGCGCGACACTTCGCTTTGGTTTATTACCGGACGAAGGTGGTCAGTATTTGTTGGTACAAATGATTGGTGTGCCTAGAACGCTCGATTTTTTGATCAACAAGAAAATCGCAACTGCGGAAGAGTGTTTGGATCTTGGGTTAGTACACGAAGTTGTGCCTAACGATGACTTGCAGACGCGGGCGATGGCTTTCGCGACAGAGATTGCCAATGGTCCTCAGGTAGCGACACGTCTACTCAAGCGTTCAATCTACAACGCCTACGACTTGAGCTGGGAACAGTCGCTAGATGAAATTGCAGCTAAAACCGCTGTTTCGGACCATCACGCGGATGCGCGTGAAGGCGGGCTTGCGTTCCGGGAGAAACGAAATCCCGACTTCAATTCTTGGTTGAGCGGCGAGTCCTAGATCTCGTACTACGTAATGATTCCGGCGGCGTAGGCCGCGGCAATTTCGTCGTCGGGCAGTTTCACGATCTCGCTCAGGACCTCGAAGCTATGTTGGCCAAGGCAAGGCGCCGGCCCCTGCGGACTGTTGTCATAGCTCGAGATGCGATATTGGTGCCCAGCATATGGGATGTGGCCCATCTCTTGGTGATCGAAATACCGGTAAAACTCGCGATGTTGATACTGCGAGTCTTGCATGAGATCGCTACTGCGTTGGACTTTACCCGCAGGCACACCAGCGGTTTGCAGGAGATTCATGACATCCGTCGCATCTTTGTCTCTGGTCCACGCCTGGATGCCCTCATCCAGGCGATCGTGGGCCTTGAGGCGACCTGCGTTGTTCGCCAAACTTGGATCATTCGCCCAGTCTAAACGATCCAGACTTCGGCAAAGCGCCTGCCACTGGTCATCTGTATCCACCGCAATCGCACACCAATCGTCATCTCCTGAGCATGGATAGCAGCTTTGTGGCGCCGCATAAGCGGAGCGGTTACCTGCTCGATTGGCGAGGTTGCCACTAGTCTGCAAATCCAACAGCTCTGGTGCCAAAAAGTGTAGCGCCGTTTCGATTTGTGCCACATCGATAAAACACCCTTCACCCGTGCGGCGACGATGATCGAGCGCCGCTGAAAGCAATGCTGATATAAATCGAGGAGCGATGGTGTCAGTGTAGGCGATCCACGGCCCAATCGGACCAAGATCTGGCCAACCGGTCATTTCGTAGAATCCAGCGATTGCTGCAGCGTGATAGCCAAAGCCGGCCATCTCTGCAGCGGGACCCGTCTGACCCATTAGACAGGTACTGATCATTATGAGTTTCGGGTTGAGCTTACGCACTTCCTCATATCCAAGCCCCATACGTGATATGGCGCCAGGTGCGAAACTCTCGATCATCACGTCGGACTGTGAGATGAGTTGTTTTGCGATCTCGATCGCTTCGGGTTGTTTGAGGTCCAATGCGAGACTTTGTTTTGACGTGTTGAAATCACCAAAGAACTGCGAGCGATTCCAACCTTCGATATTGTCCTTATATGGTCCGTTGGCTCGCAGAACATCTGGACGTAGTTCGCTCTCAAGCCGCACGACAGATGCGCCATGGTCGGCTAAAAATTTTGAAGAGATAGGGCCAACACCAACCCATGCGAAATCGGTAACCTTCAATCCTGTGAAAGGCAAAACGTCATCGTCACCAACGGGTTCCTTGTCTTCAGCAGGTCTTTTGAGTTCGGCGCGTATTTCTTCATTGTGTTGGCCGAGCGTGGGTGCGCTGTGACGAACGGACAGCTGCGAAACGGTCGGCTTGGCCCACAACCCCGGCGTGTTTATTGTCTTGTTATTGTTATTTGAGTCCCTGACTGAGAGATCACGCCAATAGTCCCTTGTCTGGATGTGGTCGAGGGATAGTAGTTCTGCCAGTGTGTTGATTGGCGCCAGGGTCACGCCGTTTTTCAGACCAAATTCGAAAAGCTCTTGCTTTGTGTGTAGGCGTAGAAAAGAGGCGAGGAGATCTTGCGCTTGGTAAAGGTTGATGGGTTCATTGTCGAGCTCCCGTATGTTTAGATCGTAGTTCTGCCAATCGATATCGCGCAGAGATGCCTCGGCCACGCCATCCTCAATCATCCAGTCAAGACAACCCACTAGGACCGAACTCGTTGGCAATGCGACTATCCAGCCGTCAGCCGTCGGATAGACCAGTTCCATTTTAAGTTGGCCGTTATTGATCGTGGATCCGCCACGTTCAAAATCGAAGCCTTGGATGGCATGTGCATCCATGGCGTTCAACATCGTCCAGGTCATTACGCTTTGAGCGGATAGATCCACAAATTGAGCACCGCCACTACGCCGCGTTCGTGTCAGTGCCACGAGTGCGCCGGAAGCTGCTTCGATACCCGCATGGCGCCAAACTTGGGGCACACTAATACGCACAGGTGCACGGTCGATGGGTCCCTGCAATGCCACCGGACCACCCATAGCCGCGATGACCAGATCATTGCCGTGAAATTCTGCATGTGGCCCCGTGCTGCCAAAGGGTGTTAGACAGACGTGGACGATGTTGGGGTTTAGGGCGGAGGTTTGCGCAAAATCGATGCCCAGATCGGCCAGGATACCATTGGGTGCTGATTCAAAAATAATGTCTGCTCTACGGATGAGCTCAGCGAGAGCGTCTCGGTCGCTCTTGTCAGCTGGATCCAGAACGATGCTGCGCTTGTTACGGTTAAAAGCAACGAATTGCAGGCTGGCGAGGTCGTCGCTCGCCTCGGAATCACCCCCTGTATCTCCGCCAGCTGAATTGGAACTAGGCAGGAAGGGCGCAGCGCGACGTGATGAGGCACCACCGGGAAGCTCGACCTTTATGACCTCAGCGCCGAGGTCGCCGAGAATCATAGGACCAATTTCACCACGTTCGTCTGTGAAATCTAAAACGGTGTACGGCTCTAGCACCAGCCCTCCCCAGGGTTCATTGAATGCTTAAATGGAGGCCAAATCTGAACAAACTTTGGCGTCGGTGTCTAGAAGAGGCTCAACTCGGCACCCGCGTAACTGTACTCGAGTTTTTGCGCGACTGCTTGTGATGCCGTGTTGGACCAAGATGTGCTGTACAAGGCTACTGCGCCAAGTTTGAGAACTTCGTTAGTCCAGCGTCTGACGGCTGTGCTTGCGTATCCTCGTCTGCGAAAATTGAGGCTCGTTTCGACGCCTGCCTCATGAGCCGCGGCAGTAACTCGTGAGCTAGCGCATACAGCGACCGCCTGTCCGTTGGCAACGGTTGCGATGAACAGCAAACGGTGACCCACATCTACAGACCAATCGCCCATTTCGTGCTTCAGTAGATGAGCGTTTACTTTATTGATAATCGTTGTTTCCTGCTCAGCCTCAGTAACAGAATCGGTGCGGTAGTAGATAGGTCCGCTGGAGACTCTGACGACTGGATTGAGGCGTTCTACAACCAACTTGCAATCGTTAACGACGCTTGGTTCCACGCTATTTGATGGTAGGGGCGCTTGGTTGAGGAGAGCAGCGAGCTCCACGCAAGTTTCTGTCGGCAGGTCATCGCGAAAACGATACACAAATCCGGTCTCATTCCATGCCAGATGTACACGCGGCACCGCTCCTCCATCCCACTGGTTCACGGCCGTCATGCGCTCGCGTTGGTCGTATGCGTACAGGGCATCAAGGTGAAGTCCCAGCGCTGTGTTTGCAGAAATATCGGGCAAGACCGAGCCTGGTTTGTATACTGGCTCCACAATATCAGGAGAAACTAATGTCCACATCACTCTACGACGCAAGCGTCGGTACGTTCATTCAGATCGTAGGCGCAGTTGATAAGTTTATGGCAAAAAGCGCTGACCATTGCGCAGAAAATGGTATCGATCTGGAAGAGATCGTTGGCACATCTTTGCGCGACGATATGTTGCCCTTTCACTTTCAGGTGGTCTGCGTCGCTGCACACTCAACTAACGCGGTTAAAGCCGTCATGTCTGGAGAGGCTGGGCCGCCAACGGGGTTTGACGATACAGATTACGCTGGTCTGCAAGGGTACGTGGCGAACGCGCTTGATGAGTTGCAGGCTGTAGACGAGGCGGCTTTGAATGACCGAGCAGGTCAGCCGGTCGTGTTTAAAATGGGTGGCAATGAACTGCCGTTCACGGCCGAAAACTACATGCTTTCGTTTTCGTTACCAAATTTCTACTTTCATGCGACAACCGCCTACGACATTCTGCGATTGAAGGGAGTGCCGCTAGGCAAAATGGACTTCTTGGGTCAGCTGCGTATGGGCTAACTTGTCAGTTACAGGTCGAAGGTGTACTCGGCGTAGCCTTCGTCCTGTTCCAACCGCTTTAACTCTGCTGCGCCGTAAGCCACAGTCGAGACAAAATTGAAAAGCTGGTCCTGGCTGTATCTGTTCTTTCGCATCCACGTTTCACAAATCTTGACCTCGATGATGCCGTAGCCACTGAGTTTCGCGGTCTGGTCAACAATGGATTGATTGTCATTGTAGTTCGCCCGTAAAAAGCGAGCGGCTTCCGGCCCGTGCAACATCATCAGAATCGGTTCGAGGTTTTCATCGTCTGGTACTGCGTCCAAATTATTGTCGAGCGTGTTCAAGACTTGTTGAATTTCATCGATGGATTTTGGAAAGATGTCGACATATTGGCCGTCGGCCCAAGAAGAGGGCGACGCTAGCGCAATAACGAAGACGAACGTGATTTGCAGAATTGGCGACCGCAACATTTAGCGACCCCTAAATTCCGGCGTACGTTTTTCTGCGAAAGCTCGACCACCCTCGGCACCATCTTCGCTGTTGCGGACTCTTAACAACTGTTCGCGAGATATGGCACCAGCCTCGGCTGGGCTCTTTGGCAATGTGGCCAAAGAGAATTTCTTCACCGTCTCCAGTACAAGTGGGGCTGATTCGGCAAGCACCTTGGCCCAGGCCTGGGCTTCTTGGAGCTCGGTTCCAACTGGGACGATCTTGTTTACCATGCCTGCCTGTAACGCCCTTTCTGCAGGGAAATCTTCCCCCAATGTCATAAATTCCATCGCTAGCTTGTGGGGTATACGCGCAACAGCGCTTGCGATCAAACCACCTGTAAAGCCTAGCTGGGCTTCAGGGTACTTAAAAATTGTGTTTTCTGAGGCAACGACCAAGTCACACATTTGTACGATGCAGTAAGCCCCGCCAATGCACCAACCATGCACCGCGGCGATGACCATCTTCGAAGTCGTAGCGCCAACACTAGGGACGCCTTGCCACATTTCCTTCGGTGGTGCTTTGACATCTGCACCCACGCTGAAAGCACGATCTCCTGCAGCGTGTATGACTCCTACTCGGTCGTCACTGTCTTCTAGCCGTTGCCAAGCTGATTGCAGGCCGACGATGACGTCTTCGTTCAGTGCGTTCATGCGGTCCGGACGATTAATCGTAATCGTCGCGATGCGATCTTCGGAGGTGTAGGTGACTAGGTCAGACATGCATGCTCCCAATAACTGAGTTTGTGACCATAGAATAAATACGCAGAATAAGGAATGTTCTGGACTATCCGCCCATGATGCTGCGCCAAGTTTCGATGTCATCCATGCGCAAATAGGGGTTCATCTCCTTGGTTTCACCCATGGTTGCGTTCGGCACGTGGCCATAGTTGTGACCAGGTAGGAGCAAGGTGTCGTCGGGTAGATCGGCAAGCTTTCGCATAGAGGCGAACATATCGTCTGAGTTACTACCTGGTAAATCTACGCGGCCACAGCCGTTGATAAAAAGGGTATCGCCGGATACAAGCGTGTTCTTAATTCGAAAACACTGACTGCCGGGGGTGTGTCCAGGGGTATGTAAGAACTCCACTTCGATGGGTCCAAGTTTAAGCGTATCGCCCGAGTCAACTTTGACGAGATCGCTATCCGATACCTCAGTTACCTTTTTAATACCGTCCGCTTCGTGTTTGTTCGCGTAGATTTTGACGGGTTTTAAATTCATGAGTTCGGCAATACCTTCCACGCTATGACCGCCCATAGAGCCGCCGACATGATCTGGGTGATAGTGCGTGGCGAAAACAGCAGTGAGGTCATATTCGCGTTCGGCAAGATGATCGAGAATGCCGTTGATATCCCAGGCCGGATCTACGATCGCGACTTCGCGGGTTTCGCGGCTGCCAATTATATATGTGTAGTTCTGCATAGGCCCGATTTCGATCTGCTCGATAATCAATTCCGATTCAGCACCTAAGCCGCTTGCTTCTGCCACTGTCTTGCTCCCGCTCTATGCCCGTTTTTGGCGACCTACATTAGCTCAATTAGGGCAATTTCGCACTTGGAACCGAGGCGCATAACGGGACCCCAAGTACCCGTGCCGGGGGAGACATAGAGCGTCATGTCGTCGATCTGGTAGTCGCGGTAGAGGCGAGGAAATACCTTTTTGACCAAGAAGTTAAATGGCACGAGCTGACCACGATGGGTGTGGCCCGTCAGCATCAAATCGACGCCCCAAGCAGCAGCGTCTTCACCACCATCGGGTCGGTGGTACAAAAGGATTCGATACTTTTCGGCTGCCGGTTGTAGCTTGCTGATTTCGGTCGCGACCTGAGATTTTGCTTCAGCGTCATCGATACCGATGAATTGCAAGTTACCACTCTCGACGGCTTGGTTGCGCAGCACTTGCACACCGCAATCGCGCAAGCGTGTGCAAATGTCTTCTAGATCGACATAGCGTTCATGGTTACCGATACAGAAGAAGACCGGCATTTCGAGCGAGGCGAGGGGCAAGAGATCGTCTTCAGTAATTCCGCGCATGTCCACGATATCACCGGTAAGAACGACGTAGTCGGGTTGCAGTGACTGCGTTTTGGCAACTGCCCGTCTAAGTAAGCCTGGTTGACGGGAGCCGAGGTGGAGGTCAGATATTTGCGCGATCCGAGTCCCAGCGACGCCGCGCCCGTTAGCAACGACTAAGGGTTGCACGTGCAACGGGTGTGCGTTGTAAAGAGAGTAGATGCTGACGATCGACAAAAGAACTAACGCTGCGGAGCCAACGCTCGGGGGCGGGACCAGGTCGAATAGTAGGATCAGTTCGAGTGGCATCAAGATACTCAGACCTAGGAATGAAATGCCAATCCAGGTGAGCACAGTTGCCGATAGCGCTCGCGTGAAGGCGTTTGAGCTCCGCTCGTGAATGAAGCGCACAATGAACGGGGTGATAAAAAGCGCACCGGCGACGGCGAAGGGTGCCGGTTGTTCCGGCAGCATTAGTGACCAAAACCGTAGAGGCGGATAAACGAGCACCGAACCAAAGACGATGGTTACAACGAGAAGAAAAATTGCTCGCTGACCGGACACCTACAACCCCGGGGCTGCGATCAAGAATCTCTGGCCTTGGATGGGGTGGTGCAGCGCACTGACTGGAACGAGGGCTGCCTCTTCGGGCCCAAGCTGTAGGTCCTTAATGTTGAGGGAGCCTGAGAGGTTCATGACAACCGCGTAGGGTAGGTCCCTGGGTAGCTCAACTGGATGCGGGTTGAGCCGATCGATACGCCATACATTAAAATCGTCGAAGCGTGCTATGCGCTCGACACCGTCTGATACTGGTTCGAATACTGGGGTAGTAGGCGCCTCCATCGTCATACGTTCAACGGCTTGTTTGGTGTCCCAATGTCCTTGGGTGAGAACTTTTTGTGCGAACGATACGATCAATCGCTCATAGACTGGCGTTTGAAACTCGACGACGCGAACTCCGTGTTGCAGAGCATGTGGCGTCCATGTGGGTACGGAAACGACATCGCCCACGGCCAGGGATTCTATAGCGGTATAGTTATCCATTTCTTTCCGAGCGATTTGTTCTTTTTCGATGAGCTGACTTCTGGGACCATCTTGTTGTGTATCTTTTGTTTCATCGATAGAACGGCGCACGCCTTCGTAGGCTCGTACTGCCTGCAGGTACGCTACACGAAAGTCGTCATCATTTTCATACGCACTACGATGTTCTTGATTCATACCAAACCGAATCTGACCTTTGCCATCGGGCCAGGCGATGGGGTCAATATGAGTCACCACGTAAACTTCTCGTTTTTTTTCGTGTACCTCAAAGTACAGATCACCCACCACAGACACCGGGCTCGGGTCGAGGACTTTCAGGAGAAGTACTTCCGGCAGGCCGATGCCGGAAAGATAGTCAGATAGAGGGATACGAGTGTTGGCTATCTCCACACAGCTCTCGCCGCGAGACTCTATGCCGCTGTACCAAATTTCCTGTCCCCAAGGTTTTGGGATTTGGATCGGAATGAGTTTGGCGGGCGCTGTGTAGTCGATGTCAGTAGTTTTCAGCAAATGTCCGAATCCGGGCAGTTTTGCGAGAGAGCATGGATTATAGTCCTTCTCGTGAACGGATACTTTGACAAAGCCAACGAAACAACTGTGCAGCAGGAAAGCGATCTACCGGTCAGCGTGCTGCCACCGGGAGATGTCTGTCGTCGAGCACGGGAAAGTCGAGATGCTCGATTCGACGGTCGTTTTTTTATCGCGGTTTTAACGACGGGCATTTATTGTCGGCCCACTTGTCCTGCGAAGACGCCAAAAGAGGAAAACATACGTTATTTCCCGACCGCAGCTTCTGCGCAAGATGATGGTTTTCGACCCTGTCGTCGCTGCCGACCCGAATCTGCAAATCGATTACCTGAGTGGACCATTTCTACCGATACGGTGCTGAGAGCTTTGAGGCACATCGAGGCTGGATACTTAAACAACGCGACTGTTGCCAGTCTTGCCGCAGAGCTAGGCGTTGGCGAGAGACAACTGAATAGGTTGTTCGCGGCTGAGCTTGGTGCAGCGCCCTCGGCGATTGCCCAGCTGTGTCGCGCAAAACTTGCCAAGAAGTTGTTGCTGACGAGCGACCTTAAACATACAGAGATTGCCTATCACGCGGGATTCGGCAGCGTGAGTCGATTCAACACGGCAGTTCGAGAGATATATCGTCAAACGCCGAAAGAGATACGTAAGCAAGCAAAGTTATCCAACTCAGCGTTCATCAGCGTGCAGCTACCGATCCGAGGCCCGTATGACTTTGATTGGATATTTGAGTATCTAAGAAAACGCGCTCTTGTTGGTATTGAAGAAGTTCTAGGCGGACCTGGTAGCTGGCAGTATCGGCGCAGGTTGCGCGACGATTCGTTCGTGAGTGTTCGTCAAGAGAACGTAAAAGGTACTGATAAACTCATCGCTGAGTTACCGCTCGTCGAAGAACCAATCCATAGTCTGTTGTCTCGGATTCGACGGGTCTTTGATCTAAACGCTGACGGTGATGCAATCCATGCGCACCTAAGTACCGATTCTCTTCTAGGTGATTGGGTTAAGCGGGTACCAGGCTTGCGGGTGCCAGGCGCCTGGGACGGTTTCGAGATGGCAGTGCGGGCTGTGCTTGGGCAACAAGTTAGTGTGGAGCGAGGCACGGATCTCGCCAACAAAATGATTGAGCTGTACGGCGGTGGAAATTTTCCAACGGCTGCTGAACTTTGCCATCAAGACATTGCGGAGATCGGTATGCCGGGGCAACGCGGGCGAGCTATTGCTGCGCTTGCGGATGAAGTGTTGGCCGAACGGTTGCTACTCGATGATTGCCAGGACTATGAGGCCGTACAAACTCTATTGCAGTCTGTGCGTGGTATTGGACCTTGGACTGCGAATTACATACGTATGCGGGTGCTTAAGGATCCTGACGCATTCCCAGATAATGACTGGGTGGTGATCAAAACGCTCGACTGCACTCCAGCTCAAGCACGCAAACGCGCAGCGGATTGGGCGCCTTGGCGAGCATATGGATTGATGTACCTTTGGTTTGCGAGCACGACGATCCGCGCGCAATCCGTCGAGAAGACTGGAGCCAAAAAGTCTAAGGCCAAAAAGACTGAAGCTAGAAAGTCAGATAGCAAGAAATCGATTGCACAGAAATCTAGTATCAAGAAATCTGTTTCAGCAGGCGCTGCTGTGCGAAGTAAGTAAGGATGTAAGGGGCGTGAGCATGTACTATTCCTATTGCGAGAGTCCAATTGGACCGTTATTGCTAACAGGCGATAGAAATGAATTGTCTGGTTTGTTTTTCTCTACAGGTAGCAAAGCACGTGGTGCTGATGAAAGTTGGGAGCGCTATGACGAGCCGTTCCGAAAAGCGGCCAAACAGATCGAGCAATATTTTTCAGGGCAGCGCAAGTCGTTTGACTTAGACCTTGCCCCCCACGGCACCGAATTCCAGCTCGATGTATTGACAGCTTTGTTAGAGATCCCCTTCGGGGAAACGCGTAGTTACGCAGATATTGCCGAGCGAGTCGGCAGGCCGAAAGCGGTGCGAGCCGTCGGGGCGGCCAATGGCCGCAACCCAATTGCCCTTATCATTCCGTGCCATCGAGTCATTGGCAAAAATGGCTCACTTACTGGCTTCGGTGGTGGCTTGGATGCCAAGCAATACCTACTCGAGCATGAGCTCGGACGGTCTGGACTTTTTGCCTAACCGGTAAGACCCACGGCCACGAACTGTTCTTGGAGCTTGTCAAACCGCTCGGGATCCTTTGTTACTGGAGCTTCGGTTTCTGCGTAGATTTGCAGGTGCTCCACAATCTCATACCAACCTGCCGCCGCAGGCACTGCGTGGGCTGCTGGAACATTTTGTGTAAGGGTAACGAGTGTGCTGTTAGCGCTTAAACTCATCAGATCGAAACGGACGATACCCGCATCCGGATATTCGCCATGCCATGTGTACTCTAAAACATACGGTGGGACGAACACTTTTATGATGCCATCTAAGCCGGGGCCCGCATCTTCATTGCTATTGTCTTCGTTGCAATTGTCGTCCTCCATTCCGCCTAAGTGGTAGCGCCCACCTTCGCGAGGTTCAATCACCCCCGCAGCCCACCAGTGTTTGATCTGTTGGTCATCGGTTAAAGCATCCCAGACACGCTGAATGGGTGCAGCAACCTCTCGTTTGACGCAGATTTGTCGAAAATCGCCGTGCCCGACGACAGAAGTATTGAGATCTTTGTTCACTTTGAGTTCCCGTTGATTAGTTAGTGGTCTTCTACGTAGTGCGCCAAGGCGTCTAAGCGTGCTTCCCAAAAGCGTTTTTGCTCTCCCATCCAATCCTCAGCGTCAGACATCGCGTTCGGGTTGAGTTGGCAGGTGCGCACACGTCCTTGTTTCTGCGACGAAACGAGTCCGGCTGCCTGCAAAACATCTAAGTGCTTCATAAATGAAGGCATCGCCATCGAAAATGGCTCCGCCAGACTGCTCACTGAAGCGGGTCCAGAGGCTAGTTGCTGGATGACCGCACGACGGGTGGGGTCAGCAAGCGCTTGGAATACGGAATCCAGGTTGGTTTGTGTTGAATAGTTAGCCATATGGATAACTATAGTGGCGTACAATAGTTAGGTCAATGGCTAAGTATAAAAATCTTCGCTGTCAATTCTAGTTGCAGGTGAGTAACCAAATGGTTACATTTGGACGGCAATGGAATTGAAAAGTAACTAATTGGTTACCATGTAGCTATTAATGAGTTATTAATGAGTTAATAACGGCCAGCTGCTGACCTTTCACACTGTAGGACTGCACAATCTTTATGGCGCGGGGATCGGGTCGAGAAAGAATACTGACGGCTGCTCAATCTGAGATTGAGAAGTACGGTTGTGCAGGCTTAAGAATTGATCGGGTTGCTGCGGCCGCAAAAATCAATAAGCGCATGATCTACCACTATTTTGACGACCGAGAGGGTCTTGTTCGTGCGGCGATGGCAGAGTTTGTGCGCGCCCTTTTGCGCGCTGGTGTGAGCGAGGAGCTAGCCAATCTGATTCAGGCGCTCTGTGGGCCATTCTCCGAATCGCTAGACAGCCCTGAGAAGACAGTCCTCAGGGCCGGTGACCGGGCAGAATCTGCTCCATCGCGCGGACAGCGTGCGATGACTGTTTTGTTGGCGGAGCTATTAAATGGTGGGACCCATTTAGAAAGTGAACACTTACTTACGCCATCTGACCAGCGACGTGTAGCGGAAGAGATAATGCGATTGGTTCTGCCGCGAGTCTTCCAGACGCAGCGTAAACCTGTCTATCGCTTGCAGAGTGAATCTAAGCCTACGACTATTTAGTGGTAAACGACAGGGAGTCCAAGAACGTCGCAAGATTGGGGGCGATTTCTCTAATAGGCGGTTTTGCAGGCGTTTCGAGTTGTATAACCCCAGTGTCGTTATTCACCGTCAGGTAATAATCGTCAGGATCTTCGGTACATGCGAAAAAGACGGAAAATGGGGTTTTGTTAACCTGGCAAGCAAAGGCATGGCCAATGAGGTTTTCAATCAACCGATCGAGATCTTGTGGTGACCAGATGAACAGTATGCTGCAGGGGCCATCTGGCGCCTGGAGTGAAATATTGTCTGCCCAGTATTTGCCGAAATAGGTTTTGATATCTGGGTGTACCTCATGCTCGATTGCGTTTTCCAAGCCCGCAAAGTCTCCGTCGGCATGATGTCTAGCCACAGGTTGCCACTGAATTTTTTGTTCTGTCGACCCGGGGGATGCGAAAGGGGTTCCTATTTCGCACGGGGACGGCCAGTCGGCATCCCACTGAGTAACAGGTTTTGGATTGTGCGTCTGAAACTCACGAAAGAGGCGACTAAGACTGAGATTTAATTGTTCATTCAAGCCGCTAGTTTAGCTGCTCCGACTGTCCTGTCCTACCATTTGGAGAATTTGAGATGCGATTCGATTCATAGGTGTAGCGATGCGCTCGATGTCCTCGGGCTAAAGGCGAAGGTCTTTTGTGCGTAATCTCTTGCGCGTCACGGCAGTGGTGATAGGATCACGCCGTCGGGAGGACAAGCTCAATCGCGAACGTATCTGCATACTTTTCTGGTGTCTTCGGCAAGTCACCATTTCCAGCTTTGCGCAAGCACGGGCTTCTGTGCCTCGCAGCATCTCGCCAACTCCATGATCTCGTCGTTGCAGCGAATGACGGTGATTGGCCTACCGTCGAAGAACACTATAATCGGGTGACGGAGCTCGAACACAAAGCCGATTTGCAAAAACGCAAAATTCGACGTCGTCTCCCCCGTGGATTTTTCCTCCCCGTTGCTCGCGCGGATCTCCTTAACCTGGTGAGTCGGCAGGACGAAGTCGCGAATACCTCTCGAGACTTTGCCGGCCTCGTTGTTGGTCGCCGGTTGCAGTTTCCAGAACCGACCCGTCAAGCATTGCTGGAGCTTACCGATGCGACAATCGCCACCTGTGAAGGTGCGGCGGATCTCTTCGGAGCGTTTGATGAGCTGCTCGAGTCGGGGTTTAGCGGGCGCGAAGCAACGAAAGTCAGGGAGATGACCGAGCAAGTGGAAGATTGTGAGGCGCTGACCGACAAACTCGTCGTCACGCTACGAGCCGAGTTGTATCGACTGGAGGAAGGCTTACCACCGGTGCAGGCGGTGTTCTTTTATCGTGCACTCGATTTGATCGCTCAGGTGGCCGACGATTCGGAACGCACGGCCCATATCGTTCAGCTTTTAGTTGCTAGGTAAACAGCTCTAATCATGGAATACACGACGATTCTGCTCGCACTTGCCCTCATCTTTGGTCTCTATATGGCGTGGGGGATCGGCGCTAACGACGTTGCAAACGCGATGGCTACCTCGGTTGGCGCCAAGGCCTTGACCGTAAAAAAGGCGATTTTAGTCGCTGCCGTGTTCGAGTTTCTCGGCGCGTTCCTCGCCGGAGGTGAGGTCACTGCTACGATTCGTAAGGGCATCATCGATGCCTCCATGATTGATGACGCAAACATACTACTGTTCGGGATGTTGGCTGCGTTGTTAGCTGCAGGCGTATGGCTCACGATCGCGTCGAGGTTTGGCTGGCCGGTATCTACGACCCATTCAATCGTCGGCTCGATTGTTGGGTTCGCGCTGGTCTCTGTCGGAATGGAAGCTGTTAAATGGGATCAATTGTCCGCGATCGCGGCAAGTTGGGTCGTTTCACCGGTGCTTTCGGGGACCATCGCATTCATACTCGTTAGCTCGGTACAAAAACTGATCTTCGACCATGAAGACCCGGAAGTGCGTGCCCGGCGCTATGTCCCTTTCTATATCTTCTTGGCGGCCGCAGTTATCTCTCTTGTGACTTTCCTCAAAGGTCTCAAACACGTTGGTTTGGACTTCACGGGTATTGAAGCCGTGTTGGCATCATTGGGAATAGCCGCACTTGTGACTGCAGTAGGCGTGTTTGCTATCAAGCGACTCAAGCCGGTAAGCACCGCCGAGCATCAGCATGCGAATGTCGAGCGAACGTTTGCCGTCCTGATGGTGGTTACAGCCTGTGCCATGGCCTTCGCCCATGGGTCAAACGATGTGGCGAATGCGATTGGGCCCGTGGCTGCGATTGTTTCCATAGTGAATACCGGTGAAATCACGCAGACATCGCCGGTTTCGATCTATGTACTGTTGCTTGGCGCGGTAGGTATCGTCATCGGTCTAGCTACGTTCGGCAAGCGCGTCATGGCCACCGTGGGGCAAAAGATAACCGAGCTTACCCCTAGTCGCGGATTTGCGGCTGAACTCGCTGCTGGTACAACCGTGGTACTGGCGAGCGGCACTGGGTTGCCAATCTCAACAACTCACACCTTGGTCGGTGCTGTACTCGGCGTAGGGATTGCGCGAGGCATTGGTGCCTTGAACATGGCAGTTATCCGCAGCATCTTCATGTCGTGGGTGATCACGCTCCCAGTTGGAGCCGGTCTGGCCGTTATCTTCTACTACGTGCTGCGGGCTATACTCGGTTAGCACTTACGGTTGCTCAAGGTTTCGATCCACTAAGTAGCCGTCCAGGTCCCCGACCTAGTAGAGCACCTACTCGCTGATAGAGCACTTACTCGCTGATGTTTTAGTTGTGTGATTGGCTCGCCGTCAATGGTCGAGCCAGACACGGTTCGATCGCCCGAAGCAGAGAGCCGTTGGCAGGCGAGGCTGCTCAGACTGAGATCTATTTGTTCATTCAAGCCACTCGTGTAGCCGCTCCTAATGTCCTGGCTTCTTACCATGCGGGGGATCGTTTAAGGGGTTTGAGATGCCATTTCGAGGTCGGAACCGGGGTTTACCTAAGGGACCACGAATGCGGTGCTTGCGCATGTCGGCGGCGAGGCTTATGCGTTCTTCGCGGGAGAGTGAGGCGACGAAGGTTAGGAAGGCGCCGTGACTTTGTTCTTGGGCTAAGAGATGTGCTTCGCGCATTTCCTTAAGTATCTCGGCTAGTTCAGAACGATCCAAGTCAGTCGCGCGAATGGTCTCTTTAAGCGCGCGATTCTGACCGCGTAAGCTGCGCATGTGCCTGCGATGGTCACCAGCGTGTGCGCGCATCACGCGACGTAGCTCAGTAGCTCTTTCTCCATCCAAGTTTTGCGACCAAGCGACAAAGGACCGCGTTGGATCAAATGTTGGTGGGGGTGCATTCTCCCGACCGAGGAGGAACCCGGCGAAGGCGAGGTTGAGTGCGACAGACGCCACCAGAATTCCGATGGTCACTCTATTCATCATTCTGTCCTGCCTGATCGAGTGAATAGATTGCATCGCTCAGGGTCGTATCGTGATACTCCGTTGCGAATAAAAGATCATCGACGTCGTAGATATTACCTTCCTCTAAATCGAAGAAGCCCAGACCGAAACCAAACAAGAGCGGTAACGCAGCTGCATACACAGGACGCCAAAACGAGCCTCGGTACCAGCCAAGAAGATCTAACCCATTTTGGCGCGGTAGATTCGTTAGGATGGCCGCATTTAGTCGCGCGGGAGCTAGAATGCGATCGTTCTTGAGCTTTTCCAAGAGTTGCTCGAGCTGATCTTGTTCCTCATTCGTCATTCGTAAATTTCTCTTGTTCGTAGGCTGATCGTAACGTTCGGCGAGCACGCGCAAGAAGGCTCTCCACCGCGCGAACACTGGTGCGCATAATTTGCGCGATGTCTTTGTTGCCGAAGCCTTGTGCGTGTGCAAGGAGTATTGCTGCTCGTTGAGATTCTGGTAGGTGATTGAGCCTGGTGTTAAGCCATGCCATGTCAGAGTCTGGAACCAGTGTTGCGCTCTCTGGCATATTGTCGGGCGTGAGTTGTTCGGTTTCGAATTTGTTTTTTCGAAGAGCATCGACAAACTTGTTATATAAAATACGGTGGAGCCAGGTAGTCAGGGCGCTAGCGCTGGATCTGTAGGTGGACGCCTTTGTCCATACGACTAGCCAGGTTTCTTGTACAAGATCGTCGGCGAAACTTCGAGAGCCGGTAAGGCGTGTTGCATAGTTGTATAGGGCGTCAACGTGACGCCCTACGAGTTGAGCAAATGCGTGCTCATCACCCCTTTGCACTGCTCGCATGAGGATCTCGTCTGACTGCGGAGCCAAAGGCTACAAACTACCCGGCTTTGTTCTGCTGCCCAGCGCGCGTTGCGCGTAGTGAACGTAGTTCCTCTCGAGTGACTTTGCCGTCATTGTTTGCATCGGCCTGGCTAAGACGCGTACCTCTCCCAGGCATTTCGCTCGGTACGAGTACGCCATTTTGGTCGGCGTCTAAGTGTTTGAACGTGGCTCGTTGCCGCGCGAGTTTGCGCATGCTCCTGTCGCTATTGGCAAATTCGTTAGCGCTCAATTGGCCATTGCTGTCTTGGTCTAACAGCTCGAACAGTTCGCTTTGTATGGACTCGCGCAAGGAGCCAGCGTTTTTTGCGTTACGTGGGTTTAGTCGTTTGTGATGTGCGCCTTGCATACGGCGGTTACCCTGTCGGAAACGCTTGTGCCTTCTGGCTGGCGCAGGTGCTGCTTCGAATTCGGCTAGATCGACCTCACCATCGCTATCGCTATCGATAGCGCGAAATTGGGCGGCAGATCTGGCTTCGATCTTTTCTAGATCGATAGGAAACCGATCACCTCCAGGTGCGGCATACACGTTCGCCGCGACAAGCGAGGCAAGGACGAACGAGACAGGCAAGGTCAATTTTGGTTTGAATTTAGATCGCAATAATTGTTTCAACATAGGTCTTCCTATAGCGCTCCGCTAGTTAACAAGGGCTCCCTGTCTATCTATACGCAAGAAGGATGAGATTCCGTCGCTCACTCATAATTTATTTCGGTCACGGTGTAGTTGAACTCCAGGATGTTCTCGTCTGTTTTTAGGATCCGAGGAATTCCGCCTTCGCGCTGTTCCCCAAGGATGACTTCGTCATCTATTTGTTTGCCAATAAGAGCACGGGCTAAGGGCGCGTCGATAGAGATATATTGCGGGTCTGCGTCAAACTCGTCGGCGCCGACTATCCGATAGCTCTGCGTGGCCCCCGTTGCATCCTCCAATGTTACCCAGGCGCCAAAGAAGACAGAATCTTGGTTAGGCGGCGATCGATGGATCACAGTAAGTTCGTCCAGGCGTTTGCTCAAAAACTGAATCCGTCCGTCGATCTCCCGCAGCTGGCGTTTGCCGTAGATGTATTCGGCATTTTCAGAACGATCCCCTTGCGCAGCGGCCTCTGATACTTTTGCAGTCACCTCTGGACGTTTCTCTTTCCAGAGGTAGGTTAATTCTGCCTGCAAACGATCGTGCCCTGCTGGTGTGATGTAGGGTGAGCCCTTGGGTCGAGGTGGTCGATATCGACTCACAGGTACCGTCCCGTGCTCACCTACTGCGAAAGTCCATCCAAGAAATCGAGAAACGCAGAATTCGTATCCGTTGCAGCCTCTTGTTGAACCCAGTGTCCAATGTTGGGGATTAGCTTGATCGTCAGATTGGGTACCATGGGCCCCATTCGGGATCGTATCTGATCAGCATTTGCCCCGCCGATTACCATGTCCTGCTCTCCGGCAAGGAAAAGCGTAGGGACCTGAATAACTGGGTTGGTTATGTCTGCGGATGCCTCCCAGTTGCCATCGAAGTTTCGGTAATAATTGACGCCGCCACGAAAGCCTGAGCGTTCAAACTGGCCAACGTAATAATCGAGCTCAGCTTGTGAGAGCCAATCCGGTAGCCCTAACGGCTCTCCCATCCTAGGTAGCCAGCCGCCTGCCGCTCTCTTTGGGTCTGTGATTTCCGGTGGCTTTCGCGGCGATGTTGGAGACTGATAGATGCTGTACAAAAATTCGCGGGCATTAGCATCATATTCAGCTTCAGCGACGCCTCCCGGCTCGTTGTGATAGAGCATGTAGAAAAAATTGTCGCCGACGCGTTGTTTCATGCCAGCCATTGGCGGTGACGGCGCACGGGGACCGTAGGGTACGCTCATTAAGGTGAGGCTCTTGAACCGATCGGGATATCGCACCACAGTGTGGCTTGCTACAGGAGATCCCCAATCATGCCCTGCCATATGGGCTTGCTCCACATTCAGTGCATCTAGAATCCCAACCATATCCGCAGCGAGGATATCTAGCAGGTATTGCTCCGGTTCAGCGGGGGCTGAGGTTAAGCCATAGCCACGCATGTCCGGGGCAACAGCATGGAAGCCCGCCGCGGCCAGCGCTTTGAGCTGATGGCGCCATGAGAACCATGATTCTGGAAAACCGTGCGCCATCAAGACTGTCGGACCGGTGCCTGCCTCGGCGATTCGCATCGTAATGCCGTTGCTTTCAACGTACCTGAAACTAATACCGTCTATCGGCGGAGAATCGTCAGCTGGTGCGGAATCAGCCGCAGTAAGTGTTGTTGTTGTCAGGAAGAAAAACGCAAATAAGACGGCTAAGAGGTGCATAGATGCTCTCGAACTTGGTGTGCCTAAACCCTACCTGATCTGTGTGGGTTAGTCAGCGTCCGGCTAGCCGCACGCAGTTACCAAGCGCAACTTGCCGGGTCTAGTTCAGCCAATAACTCATCGCCATTCGGGCTAGAGGTGCGCTCAAAACAGTTGCCGTTACGATCACGGTATAGGTGGCGCGAAACGCGATCATCGCTTCGTGGTGTCCGGACGACTCGTGTTTCGCGAATTTCTCTGGTATCGCGATACACGTGATGGTCCTGATTGCGATGAATCGCGCTGGCGATAATCCCGCCAAGAACTAAACCACCCACAAGATAAGCACCACGGTCGCTACGATGACGACGGTGGTGTCGTCGATAGCCGTGTCGATATCCATGTCTGTAGCTATGTCGATTGTAATAGTCGCCGCCGTGGTAGCCACGATAGTGTGGTCCCGCCTCGGCAGGTGCGCTGAAGGCTGACGAGAGCATAACGACTGAGCCAACAATGGCCAGCTTGGTCAGCAGCTTTGACGAAAATCGCGCAGCTAACTTGGCTAAGAAGTTAGGCAGAACTTTGAGTTTCTCTACGTCATGCATGTTGTTTCCCAGAGTGTATGATCGCAGAGTAAATCTTACGCATCGCAACTGAACAAAATATGAACAAGACCATCCGTTTTTATTGGGATATTGGCTCAACCAATACTTACTTTGCCTTCCACCTTTTGCGCCCGCTGGCGGAACGATACGGTGCGAATATTGATTACGTCCCGTTTAATCTTGGTTACGTCTTCCGACATCATGACTATGCGCTGACGCAAGAACCTGCCGCCAAGATGAAAAATCGCAAGGTTGATCTCATGCGGTGGGCAAAACGCTACGACTTACCGTTCCAGGTACCGAGAGAATTCCCGATTAAAACAAGTCGCGTCTTAAGAGGTGCGTTAGTGATGCGCGAGCATGACTTAGAGGTTGAATACATGGATGCTGTGTTTAGACGTTATTGGGAAGAGCAAGACGCGACGATACAGACCTACGACGGTCTAGCGAGCACCGTAGAAGCGCTAGGCGTTAAAGCGTCCGAATTTGAAGCGCGTGCTGAGTCCGACGAGATGCAAAAGCTGTTTATCGAAACCACGCAAACTGCACTTGCTGATGGCGTCTTCGGTGCACCTATCATGGTGGTGGATGGCGAGATCTACTGGGGTAAGGATCGATTAGAGTTTATCGAGGATCACCTAAAAGCCGAGTAGTCGCGCGGGCGAGTAGGGCGAGGGTGAGAGTAGGGCGGGGGCGAGAGTAGAGGTAGGGAGAGAGCAAAAATGAGTGTGACCGTGGACAGACAGGCGTTCTCTAACAAAGACGAGGCGATTGCGTGCATAGAATCCCTATCTTTGTTCAGGCGTGACGGTGCTTTGGCGGCAGGTGATTTGGAAGATGTCCACTGGCACAAAACGAGTCTTAGGATATTTGTGTTGGAAGGAACGTTTGAGACTAAGGATGTAGCGCTAGACCAACTGCTTTTAGCGGGTGCTGGTGATGTAATATCGATTCCGTCTGCGACATTGCATGCGGCAAGGTGCCCAATACCGGCGAAATATGTCGTTGGTTTTGAATCGGAAGAAGCTGCGAAGACGTTTCGTCCTGAGTCGCCGGGAGACTTGCCTGAAGCAACCAGCTAGCGCCCTTAGTTAGATGGCACCACGTGAATGTTGAGAGGGTTTCATGCCTAAAATTAGCAACCAACCAAAGCCTGAATGGGCGAGCTTACCGCGCGCAGGTTGTCTAAATGTAGAGTTTCGAGTTCTGCTTAATCGTGATGGGCTGACTGTTGCGAACTTGAGGTTTGCGCAGAATGCGAACATTGATGAGCACGATGCACCGATGGATATTGATGCGATCTGTGTTTCTGGTTCAGGGTTTGTTTCTGTGGCTGGCGAAGTCAGCGAACTTAGTGCGGGTCAAACTGTGCATTGGCCAGCTAACGAAATGCATAAGCTCTGGACGACAGATACGACCATGGAGACGATCATGGTGGAAAGGGTTTATCAGGTTGGAACGCAGGATGGTTAGGTTAGGCGAGCGCGATATCAGTTCCATGAAATCGCGCTCGAGATTTTGGTACTAATCTGCTGACAGATTACTCCACGTATGTTGAACGAGTAAACCAAGCCCGAGTATTGTTAGAAGCGCACTCACTATTCCACCGATAAACGGTACATTAACCGCCACGGTTACTGCAGTCAGTCCTGCCAGCAGTGCAACGGGTTGGTTGTCACTGTCGCCGAATATCATGCCGCCGACGATCACTCCAATCACGATCTTCGCCAGATAGATCCCTACAACCCACGCGATGAATATCAAGAAGGTGAAGGGCAATCCGACTAGGGTTATGGCAGCGATGAGCGCGATAGTTGGCATGCTGACCAAAGCGAGAAGTCCGACGCCAGCCGTCTTAACGCTTTCGATGCCTGCACCTATGGACAGAGAACGCACAGATGGGGCAAGCCATAGTAGTGCCATCCCAACAAGGAAGGCGCTGATTAGCCCGGCAATCTCCCATAAATAAAACTGTAGGGTCGCGTACTTGCTCTTCTGCTCTAGTGCTTCAGGCAGAGGCAAAAATTCCACCTCACCGTCCACCTGCACACTATCGTCTTTATGCAGCCCGTCCGGGTTGCCGGAGCGCCAGCGCACGTCACCGAGGATATGTGCCTCACCCAACAAACGTATGCGGTTAGCGAAACCTTCTAAGTTGCTGCCAACTTTGCCAGTCACTTCCAACAGTTCAGAGAAACCGTAGAGATCTTTGCTTACCCCGCCCTCAACAGAAACGGTACGGCCTGCAAGTGTCGCGTTTCTTGCTACCTGTGTGGTTCGATCGAGCACAATGCGTTCCCCACCAACCCAAACATCGCCGCTGATTGTGGCGCCGTTCAATGTATAGCTTGATGCTCCGCCGATCGCAGAGCCACCCACTGTGCCACGGATATTAATCGACTCTGCGAAAACGATGAGATTACCGCCAATGGATCCGGAAACGTCGACACTGCGGCCAACGGCGATGACATCACCTGTCACATCACCTTCAATCCGTACAGTTTCCGCTGCCACGATGAGCGTGTCATCGATCGTATCTGCGGCACTGATGGTCAACACCTCGTCTGATTGGCGAACATCGAGCGCGTTAGCTGTTTCTGGCGTCAGCAGAGAGCCCGAGCTGATGACGAGTAGGCAGGCGCCGATCATTGTCGGAGATGTGGCCCGGGATCTGCGAACAATGAGCGCTGCGCAGAGCAGGGTCACCGTTATTAGACAGATGAGAACGTAGGCTTGGTAGGTATCGAACATAGCTGTTCCTTCCTCTAGTAAATACAGTAAGGCGGTATTGGTAATTTCGTAGGCGTCAGGGACGTAGATCGACGTGATGCGTGCAGCTGCATTCATGATTAATTCGCCGAATAGGGTTTTCCATAAGAATTGGGCAAGCCAAATCACAAGCCCAGTCGCGATGTTTGCCATAGCGAACCCGCGCAGGCTAATGGGTCGTTTGAATTTTGGGATCACGACTTCAACCGGGGCTTCTTCCTTGATCGTGCCAGTCAAAACCCGGCTTTCCTGCTGGAAAGCAACCCATTGAGTGCGACAGTCTGGACAGCTATCTAAGTGTGCTTTAGCCGCGGCTACTTCCTCGCCAGATAACGCGTTGTCTGCGTACATGGAAAGTTGTAGCTGGGTGAGATGACTCATGGCGTACCCCCATGTGACGCTTCGTTTGTCGTCGGGGGCGCCGTCGGGGGCGTGAGGGGCGTCGGGGTGTTAATCGTTTCGCGCAAGTGTTTCTTTGCGCGCAAGAGCAATACGCCCACGTGACTGCGGCTCAGTTCTAGCTGCTCTGCAATGTCGTCATAGCTTGAGTCGTTGAAATAGGCGAGTACCAAGGGGATACGGTACTTGTCCGGAAGCGCGGCGATTGCGTCGTTTAAGGCATCTGCATCTTCGTAGGCGATCAAGTGTTCGAGAATTGGTTGATCCTCAGCGGCGAGCTCTTCTAATTCGGTTGTCTCGTCACCGAACAGCACATCGGTCCGATTTCGTTGGCGCAAGATATCAATGCAATGGTTGTTCGCGATGGTCGCGATCCACTGCCAAAAGGGCCGTTCGGCGTCGTACTTGTGAAATTTCCGATACGCGCGCATAAAAACTTCTTGGGTTGCATCCTCTGCTTGTTCATTGAAATTGAGTAAGCGGCGGCACAGCCCAAAAACGCGAACGTAATATTCTCGATAGAGAACTTCGAAAGCTGTATGTCTCACCACTTACTGATTCCAGGGTCTTAAACAGGTATACGTTGCAGAATTTTTTTTATTACACGAAACAGGAAACTAGTCTGATATTTGGTGTATCGAGTCGACATTCGCCTGCTGGCAGTTCCAACCCAAGCGCTACTCTGGATTGATCCAAATTGGTGATGACCAAGCACGCTCTTGAATTGTCAGCTTTAATCCTTCTCGGGGCGGGACACCTGCCCTGATTGCATCCCAGGTTGACCACCGGCAGGTTGGATTTTCGAGCACTCTCGCGTAGTAAAACGCAGCATATTCGGCGACGTAGTTCGGGTCAGTCCAAACCGTTTTGATTTCCGGAGTTCCAACGTTGGCGCTAAATGAGCAATCATCTAAGTTTACTGTTGCGCCGTTGTCAGGGCAGCGATGAGTCGTTGGGTCGACAATGGCACCGTCTGAACAAGCGACATCAAAAACCTGCTCCCGAGGTTCACCGTTTTCCCGCCAGCCCTTGATAATTTGGAGCCGTTGTAGAGGTGCTGACCTTGCATCCTGTGTTGCCCATACCAAGAAGCTCGGTTTTTGACCTGGTTCTGATTCTGCGAAAAGCTCTGAGCCCATGGAGACGCCAGACGAATAGGCATTTGCGAGGCTGTCACTTTGTAGTTCGAAACCGGCAAAGAAACGCAGACGAATTCTAGGACCGGATGTTGCGAACGTCTCTTTGCGACGAAAAGCGTCATAGATCGAGTCACGTGTGTTCGATTCCGCCCAGACGCCGGTGAGACCCGAGGCACCCCAAGTTTCGAAAGCGCCTTGTGTATACATCCCTTGTTCAGTAGGTACGATGTTGAGTCGGCCAGCCTCGGCAACGATTCTCTCCTGTTCTGCGTTCAATGGCACTGAACCTCTGTACCCCGGTCGACCATCGATCAACGCAACTTTGGAAAAATAGTTGTCTTCCTCAACCGCGGACGCTGCGTTGTGTGTGTCGGATGCGCCGATGAAACCGAACTTGTAGGGATTGATTGTATTTTCTTCCGCCAGAGCTAACCCGTTGAGTAGAGCCTCCCGAACATAAGAACCACTGGGTTCGCTCTGCAGCTGTGTGGCGACTCGAAAAGGCATAATCTCAAAGTCTGCCCACTCGTCGGTTGTTGAAAGCGCGGGGTGTGTCTCGCTAGTGCCTTTTACCTGGGTTATTTCGACTAAGGGCTCATTGCGGATACGTTGTGCGATGTACGCCTCATCCATGGGATCCCCAACCCAGTCCACCAGTTTAAACATCTGGCCATTGGATCCGTTGGAGTTGTGAGGGATGGCGAGCGCCTCGACGCCCTCTGCGCGCAACTTATCCATCCAATTCCAAAGCCCTTCTGGGTCTTGGCTATGGAATCGCGAGAAAGGGACTGCTGGGAGTCGGTCGGCACCCCGGAAAACGACGTTACGATGTAAATTGCCCTGATCATTGGAAGTTGTCGTGTATTCATACGCAACAAAAGTGGTGAACTCATGAGGCATATTGTGCCGTTCGGCGGCCGCGACAATGTCCTTCCAAGCGTCTCTGGATGCCTCCAAAAGGAGCTCGGTATCCAAATCCCCTAACATTAACTCACCGATGGCAGCGCGAAGGTAGCTGGCGAAAGTTTGGCCGCGAATACGGATGCTGTCATCGCTCAGATTGTCTTGTGCATTTAAGTTGTGTAGCGGCTTGTTGAGCTCCAATTGTCCCAGGGCACTAGACGGATCTGCTCCTTCTTTCAGCGCACCCAGGAAACCGGCATGGTCGGTGATTGCATAGAAATCTAAGGGATCCTTCAACTTGACGTCATATCCTGAGGGATGCCGGATGGCTTCGCCTTTTGCATAGCGGTAGCCATCATCAGGTGTTGCGATAGTGCCGAAGGCAAATGCGTCAAAGGAATAGGCCGTGTGAACGTGTAAGTCACCGAAGTAGGCTTGTCGACTAGCGTTGTTTGCTTCGTCCGCAGTGAACAATTCTGGATTGTCCGCAAACGCGTTCTCAAGGAATTTACGCGCGGCGATCTGTCCCACGCTAGCGTCGGGAACTACATCGAGTGCTGGTGGGGTGGGTTCCTCTTGTGTGCAGCCAGCTAGTAGAAAAACCCACAAGAGAACTAGGAATAAAAGAGATGGCTGCATAGCGGGGCCAGTCCAGTAGCGATTGATGTCCGTATTATGCCTAGTGGACCGATTGAATGGGCGAATAGCAGTTGGAGCGCTAAGAGGCTAAAAAATCAGCGATGCCTGCAGCCGGGGTAATCCCTTTCTCAGTAATGATGCCCGTTACCAACGCGGCTGGCGTGATGTCGAACGCAGGATTCAATACTTTGACCGTTGCAGCGTGATCCCCCAATACTTCTTGTTTGTCACGCTGTTCGATGGGTACTTTTTGTCCAGAGTCAGTGTTTCGGTCAAAGGTCGACGAGGGGCACGCGACATAGAAAGGTATGCCAAAGTGTTTGCACAATATCGCGACGTTGAGCGTCCCGATCTTGTTGATCACGTCACCGTTGCGTGTGACCCGGTCTGTGCCGACGAGCGCTAGATCGATTTTGCCAGATGCCATTGTTGTTGCTGCCATGTTGTCGCAAATAAGTGTGACATCAATTCCTGCTTGATCGAGCTCCCATGCTGTTAAGCGAGCGCCTTGGTAGAGGGGCCGAGTTTCATCGGCGTAAACTCTGAAGGGAACTCCGCGACTGTGTTGCTCGTACATCGGCGCGGTTGCGGTACCGAGACGGGAAACCGCCAAGGATCCTGCATTGCAGTGAGTGAGGACGCCTTGGTTGGATTGGATTAAATCTGCCCCATGTTTACCAATGTTCTGACAGATCGCGAGATCTTCGTGATAAATCGCAAGAGCCTCACGCTCTAAGGTCTCAGTTGAGGGAGATTCGATCCATGACTCAACAAGTCGATCTACGGCCCAAGATAGATTCACTGCGGTTGGGCGAGCACTCTTCAAGTATTTAGCGGTTTGTTCTATCTCTTTTTGAGACGGCTCAGAACTTGTGAGCATCGCTTGGGTGAGAGCGAAACCGGCGGCGACACCAATAGCCGGAGCGCCTCGCACGGCCAAGGTATTGATCGCTTGCCAGGCGTCTTGCATCGTCTCGATCGTAAGATAGCTTTGTTGGTGCGGCAGGATTCGCTGATCTAGCAGATGGAGTTTGCCCCCCTCCCACTTCAGAGTTTCTGGTAAGCCAGGGTTCACGATGTTAACGCCCGAGCCTTAGCGAGGTACGAAACAAGTAAGCCACCACAGTCGCGCGCGTGATGACCCAGAGCGAAGATCCCATCTTCGTGCCCAGCAGTCGCGAAAACCAATGGTCTTGATTGGTTGTTTGCCAACAGTTGGTTCACGGCGCCTGCCATCTCTCGTGAACCATAAGCAACCTCGCTTGCTGTTTCAGGCAAGTTGAGTTCAGCTCGTGCTGACCAGATTTCCGTACTGTGGATATGAAAAACGAAGCGAGATCGTTCGTCTGCTTGATAGATCATGGCATGGGTTATCGATTCCGATGACGGAGGTTCACTACCTTCGGCTTCGATCCAAAATCGCTCAAGATTAGCATCAACGACGCGCACGACATGTTCTGGGATCAGCTCTTGGGCGCCACTTGTCTGGCTAGCTGTGATGGCGAATCCGGATTCGAGGGCGCAACTCAAGTTGCCATAGGCATAGCCGCCATATTTGTCGGGAGTTTGACCCAGTAGATCCAGGGCAAAAAGAATGGAACGCCAAGCAGCGAGCTCAGAAAACGCAGCTTGATCCAGTATGTCCTCATCGGAGGGGCTTAGGTTGTAAGCGAATTGGATAGTCCCTTCAACTTCGGACAAGTGTAAAATACCTCGTTTGATCCGGTCGTAAGCATGCCACGGTAAACAGCATAGCTAAATCGATACATCCGAGGAAATGAGATGGAAGTTGAGAGAACATGAAAGTCAGGAAGGCGGCTGGCGCGTTGGGTGCCTACGTTAGTGATGTCGACTTATTCGATATTGTCTCCTCGAACAATCTGTTTGGAGAGATTCGCGCTTTGGCCGTCGAGCACGAAGTGTTGTTCTTTCGTGACCAGGAAGTTGAACCCGCGGTCTACCAAGACTTTGCTCGCAGTTTCGGCGACGTGCTTGGCCACCCAGCCTATGCCATTGTGCCCGGTACCAGTGATGTTCAGGTTCTTGAGAGTACCCCTGAGAACCCATCCAAAATAGAGGTCTGGCACTCAGACATGACATTTGGCAATGAACCGCCCAGCTTTACGTTGTTGCATGGTCAAATCATTCCAGAATTTGGCGGCGATACGATGTGGGCGAGTGCGACAAGCGCGTATGAGAATTTGTCGCCTCAGTTACAAACCTTTTTCTCTTCGTTGACGGCAGTACACGACTTCCGACATGGATTTAAGGAAAGCCTTGCTGAGTCTGGCGGTAGAGAGCGGCTTGCAGATGCTATTGCTGCTAACCCACCGGTAGAGCATCCGGTCGTGCGTACTCACCCTGAGACTGGCAAGAAGAGTCTCTACGTGAATGCGCTATTTACCACGCATATCAAAGAGCTGGAGAAGTTAGAAAGCGAGCAGATGCTCCAGTTTCTGTATCAGCACATTGTTAGCGAAGAACATACGGTACGGTTGTCATGGGAGCCGTATACGGTGGCCATCTGGGATAATCGATCCACGCAACACAAGCCTGTGAACGATTTCTTTCCTCAACATCGAAAAATGCATCGCGTCACGATCTGTGGAGATCGCCCAGCGTAACGCTATAACGTTTCTAGGAAAGCGATCAGCTCGGCTCGCTCGGATTCAGTTAACTGAAACTCAGGTACTCGTTCTGCACTTGAACTCTCGTAATGATGGATGACAGCTTGCAAAGTGGGAAGCTGTCCAGCGTGCATATAAGGCGCAGTGTGACGGATTGCGCGTAGAGTCGGCGCTCGGAAAGACAAGCTCGAACCATCGACTTCAGTGTTGTGGAAAACCGGCGTAGTCTCCTCTCGGGCGTGTTGAATGGGTCCTGAAAAATTGAAGCTACCGTGGCAGTGTGAACAGGCGAGGCGATCAGAAAAGAAGAGACTCATGCCAGCCTTAGATTCGTCACTCAGGACAGACTGTTTGTCGTAGTAGAGGTACTTGTCCCAAGCCGATAGAGGTGGTCGGATTGTCCGTACGTAACTCGCGATTGCCATGACGATATTGTTTAGGGTCAGTACTCCAGCCGAAGTTGTTTCATCTGAGAACACTCTAGCAAAGTCTGTTTGGTAACTTGGGACCGCTTGCAGTTTAGCTAACAACTCGGTTGAGAAACCCATCTCAACGGGATCCTGATTCAACAGCGGGATCAGATGCTGGGTTTCCAGGCTATAAAGTCCGAGATCCTCCCAGCCAAGACTTGCGTTGTAGGCAGAATTGTAAAGCGTAGGGGTGTTGCGAGTGTGGCTATCCCCTGTTGCACCTATGGCGACCTTGCGACCATCCGTAAAGTGTTTGTCCGGTTGGTGGCAGCTTGCGCAACTATAGGTGCCTGTCTGCGATAGCGCGGGATCGCTAAAAAGGCGTGCACCAAGTGCAACTTTTTCTGCTGAACTCGGATTGTTCTTCGGTTCTAAGGGTTTAGGTAACCAAGCTCGCTCAGGAGACTGGCTGTGTGCAAAAGGGGTTGTTAGTAAGAAGCATAGTGCCGCACAGAGTGCGACACTAGGCAGACTCGTTACCAAGATCGAGTATTGTTCGAGGAAAGGTCTTGTGTCGCTGTTTGGAGACGTTTGCGTTCTTCGACCCATGCGACAAAGCCAGTCTCTGGTTCTGCTAAATCACCTTCTTTAGCTGCGATCCACTCCTCAATTGCGGACATCAACTGATCCGCCAACTCGCGATCGTTGCGGAACAAGGACATGTAGGCCTTCTGCACATGGCCGTATTCACCGATGGCTAGTAAAGCCTCGGCTCGATACTCAATGGCCTGATTAAAGTTGGGATTAATCTCTAGGGCGTAGTTATAGGCGCCGATGGCTTTGCGGAAATCGCCTGTCTTTCGCAGCGCGTAACCAAGCTCGTTCGCCGCTTTGTAGTTTCTGGGATCAAGACGCAACGCCTTGCTCTGCTTCTTCACTGCCTTGCCGTACTCTTTTTGCGCTTTAGCCAATGCTTTCTCACGTTTTTTGTCCGTTGTGGCTTTGGCTGCGCGGGCTTCCTGTTTCCAGGCACGGTCCCGATGTCGTATCCCAGACGCCAGTGCCTTAGCCGCTTGTTGCTCTGGGGTTAGGGCAGGTGCCGATTGTGTGGGGCTCATACCACCACCACCGCCGCCTGAGCCTGCTGCGAAAGTAAGGGGTGCCGCCGCTGAACCTATGATAAGTAGCACGGGCAACAACAAATTTTTCAACCGTAATGACATGAATGACACCTTTCTTCTCCCGGGTTTGTCAGGATTTGCTTCCGCACTTAAAAATACTACGAGGTGGACTGTGCGCCTAATTCTACTTTTTGCTTGTTTAACAATTCCCGGCATCGGTTTCGCGCAGGAGTCTGAGGTTGCCGCCCGGGCTGTTATGGATGAATTTTTGTCTGCTTTTAATGCGCGTGATGAGGTTCGTTGGGCAGACACGCTTCATTTTCCACATGTGCGCATAGCGAGCAATGGGGTATCCGTTGAACCAAGCAAGCAGTCGTTTGTCGCCAAAACCGATCTTGAGCAGTTTGCGATTGATAATGATTGGGACTTCAGTGAGTGGGACAGTATGGAGCTGATACAAGCGGGTCCCGACAAGGTCCATTTTAAGGTCGTGTTTTCTAGGTTTAATCCCCAAGGTGAGCGGTACGTGACTTTTGACTCGCTCTACATACTGCAAAAAATTGACGGTAAATGGGGTATCAGGGCGAGGAGTAGCTTTGCCCCCTAAGCCATCACCTAGCCCAATTACTTACGATTCATTAGATAACCACATCCCTTACGCATCGGATATCGGCCAAGCGGCTGTTCCGATGGGGATGTTATTGGCTTGGTCTGTCCGCATGGGTATTGTCAGCCAAGAATTTGAGCGAGAACACGAGAGCTTGGTGCTTCGTGTACGAATGGAGGAAGTCACTGGCAGTGAACTGCTGGTTGCCGCTGGTGGTGATCTCACCTGTGGACTGTTCTCACCACAGGGGCAGGATTTCATGGCTCGCTATTACGCTGGCTTTGATAGTGACTACCAAACTGTTTTCGGCGTCGAGAAGTCAACGATGTATGAAGTCAAAGACACGTGGGCAAACTATGCACGGCTTGCTGCTCACTTGACGCCACTTCTGCTCGGATCAAAGGCCGTAAGAGGGCAGCGGGGGTTGGGTCTGTTCAGCAGGTTGAAGAAAAAACTGTGGCATTAGATCTTCGCCAAATTGAAGTCTTTAAACCCTACGACCAAGAACTTCCCCACAGTTTGCTGGAAGAGGAAGCGTTTAGTGACGAGACGATAGCGCGTTGGTTGGATGCCGAAATTTTACGGGTCGGAAAACTTGGCTCTGAGGTCTTGGGGGTCTACGCGATGGAGCGGGCTGATGCCACGCGCTTCCTACTTCATGGCGTAGTTGTGAGCCGATCGACCCGCAAACAAAGGCTGGGACGGTGGTTAGTTGGTCACGCTATTGGTGTGGCTGAATCAAAAGGTGGTCGCCACCTGCAGGCAGCTGGTAATCGTAGTTCTCGTTTGTATATGCGAATGGGATTTACGCAGCGTGATGGCCAGCATATATTCGATATGATTCAGGAATAAAGTTACAAGAGGTGCGGCATGTCACGGGTAGATCAAATCAAGGCTGAAGACTGGCCGGACGAAATGAAAGAGATGCTTCACCCGGAGCGGATGACAGATCTCGAGCAAGGGCTCATGCGTTATTGGGCGCATCGACCTGATCTGGTTCAAGGTTTGGCGGCGTTTTCGGGCAGCCTAAAAGTGAATCGTAAACTCCCAGAGAAATTGGTTGAGCTGGTGCGACTGCGCATTGCGTTCTTTAATCAGTGTCGTTCATGTATGGCGATCCGATATACCGATGCCTTAAATGATGGGTTAACTGAAGATTTGGTGTGTTCTCTCGAACGACCCGAGGAAGCGGACAACCTCACAGATGCTGAGAAGATTGCGATTAAGTTTGGCGAGCTAATGGCAGCCGACCACCTATCTGTAGACGACGCGATTTACTCTGAATTGCGCGAGCACTATAGCCAAGAAGAAATTGTCGAGCTGGGGATGACGGCAGCGTTTTTTGTCGGCTTTGGTCGACTAGCGGCCACCTTTCATATGGTTGAAGAATTGCCGACTGCATTCCAAGGAACCGAGGCAGTCTCACCTTGGAACAACGAGGCGGTTGTCGTTCGCTAACCTGGTTTTCTAAACAAACGAAAAATAGAGAAAAAGAGAGAAAAAGAGAGAAAAAGAAAAAAGGCGAGTATGAACTCGCCTTTTTTGGGTGCTAAAGGTCTGAAGTTAGGCGACAGCGCCTCCACGTACCAACTTACCGGGCAAAGCGCCGGTATGCTCACCGTTGTTAAAGATCTCCTCACCCCGTTTGATGATATGGCGATAGCCGTCAACGCGTTGCACTAGGCGTTTGCCACCAGTTGGTAAATCAAATACCGCCTCCGGACGATGCAGTTGCAAGCCTTCAAAGTCGATGATGTTGAGGTCAGCTAGACATCCTTCTTGTAGCAGCCCGCGGTCAAACATGCCAAATGCTTCGGCCGTGTCTCGAGACAATTTTCGAACGAGAAATTCTAGTTCGAGTTGCTCACCGTTAGTTCGGTCCCGCGCCCAGTGTCCCAGGATAAAGCTTGGCATTCCGGCATCCGCGATAACCCCGCAGTGCGCGCCACCGTCGGACAGCCCGAACAGAACGTTGGGATGCGACATCGACTTCTTAAAGAAATCGAACGTGTACTGGCTGTACCCACCAAGTGGCTGGTAGAAGAGTTCCTTACCGCTGTTATCAACTAGCATGTCGTACATGAGAGAGAACGCGTCTTCATCTCTGTTGGCCGCGAGTCCAGCAACACTCTGTTCGCGTGTTGGCTCGTAGTTTGGCTTGTCGCCAAGAGGGAAAATCTGCCATAACAGATCGTTCAGCGAGCCGTTTAGTGGCATTGGTCGATCCTTGTCGACCTCGCTCATAATCGTTGCCTTGGTCGCGGGATCGCTCAACCTCTCGACGAGCTCGTTTAGGGGCAAGTCTGCAAGCGCTGCGAATGATGGCGCGAATGAGAAAACGTGGAAATTAGACTGTAAGCCGTGCAATACACCTGTTGGCCGTCCCGCAATTTGTGGCCGTACCTCGATACCCTTTTGTCGAGCTGTTTCAGCGATGTTGTACATCTTGTTACCCTCAAAGGCTGCTGCAGATGTTGCCACGAGGGTAATGGGACGACCGGTTTCTGCTGCAAACTGCTCGATCCATGCCCACTCATCATCATCGCCTAAGTGGTCCGATACCATTTCAAAAATACCGTGATCGAGACCTTTCATGGAAAGACCCAAGGCGAGCATCTCATCGCTACCGGCAAACGTGCCAGGGACGTGTACGCCGTGTTTGTCTTTATGCAGCCATGTGCGTGAACTTGAGAAACCGACAGCACCGGCTTCTATACCTTCACGAACTAACGCTTGCATGGCGACCAGCTCATCGTCCGTCGGAATGTCGTCTTGAGTGTTGCAACGCTCACCCATGACGTAGGCGCGGATTGCGCCGTGTGGTACCTGAGCAGCAACGTCGATTGTGCGTTCCTTGGTTTCAAGCGCATCGAGGTATTCCGGAAAAGATTCCCAGTTCCAGTCGATGCCTTCTGCTAGTGCGGCCCCGGGAATGTCTTCAACACCCTCCATCAATTCAATGAGGTATTGCTGGTCGCCAGGGCGGACTGGAGCGAAACCCACGCCACAATTGCCCATGACTACAGTGGTTACCCCATGCCAGCTCGATGGTGCGAGGAGTGGATCCCAAGTCGCTTGACCATCATAGTGCGTATGGACATCTACCCATCCGGGGGTCACCAGCAAACCAGTGGCGTCGATGGTGTTCTTGGCATCGCCTTCGATGTTACCGACAGCGACAATTTTTTCACCTGTTACGGCTATGTCGCCTGTGAATCGAGCTTCTCCGGATCCATCGACAATGGTGCCGCCGCTGATAATTAGATCGTACATGTCCATACCTCCCAAATAACGAAGCCGTCAGGTTAGCCGTTACGGGAGACATGAGCAATTAGAGGTCAGGGTTACTGGTCTGACCTCAGCCCGTCGACAATGTTCATTCTTGCAGCGCCAATGGCTGGGGTTAAACCCCCGATAAAGCCAATGACGAGACCCCAGACTAGACCTGTGGTCGCGATTTCTGGTGTGACTTGAATGATCGTAGAGATAGTTGTGAGGTTGCCGGAAGTGAAGGTTGAGCCTTGATAGAGAATTGTCGCGACGAGCACTCCCAACGCGCCGCCAATGAGAGCTAAACACATCGCTTCGACAAGAACACTTGCGATGACTGGGAAGCGCCCGAAGCCAAGAGCGCGGAGAGTTGCGATCTCACGTGTGCGAGCGCTAACGGCCGAGTACATCACGTTCAGTGCGCCGAAAACTGCACCGACTGCCATGATACCGCTAACGACGTAGGCGACGATGGAGATCAACTCACTACTGGTGCTGTTCTCATAATATTCGGACTCCCACTTCGCTTCGAGTTTGAGACGAGGGTCAGCGGCGAGACGTTCGGAAAACTCTTCCACATCTAAGCCAGGCTCGAGTTGGACCCTTGTGGAGCTGTAGCTCGTACTTTGCATGCCAGACATGACGGCGGTGATGTCACCGATAAGTTCTGACTCGTATGCACTACCTCGTGCGGTAAAGATGCCGGTGATTTGCCAATCAACACCCTTGTGTAGAATTTCATCGCCCACATCAAGTCCTGTGAATTCTGAGTTTGCCAACCTGCCTACGACGAGCTCACGCAGGGCTGGATTGATCATCCGACCTTCGATGATCTCTAGATCAATCAACGCGAGCCCCCTTGGGGTCAGGCCACGCACGATCATCGAGCTGGAATCGACAAACTCATCAGTGCGAGGCAACGATATCGAAGTGACATAGTGTGGGTTGAAGGCAAGTTCCCCGCTCTCATCCAAATCGATACCCGGGACGCTTTCCACCGCAACAAGCGAGTCGCGGGTAATGGTACTCACCGTTTCTGCGAAAGCACCTTTTCGGATCACGATGGCCCAACCGTCTTGGGCGGTATTGAGTCCAGCACTTCGTAAACCCGTGGACATTGCGAGGACAGATGTCAGAACTGCAACAACACCGGCGACGCCGATGATGATGACGATCGAAACGCCCCAACGGTGTGGCAATGAAGAAAGGTTGTTCAGCGTAATGGCGAGTATTTGTTTCACTTTTAGTCTCTGCGTAGAGCGTCAACGACTGAGAGGGACCCGATATTGTATGCGGGCAGAGCAGCGATGATTGCAGCGAGTCCTAAAGCGATGGCAATGCCGACTATCCATACAGTTGAGCTGAGACCAAGACCAGGAACACCAATCGCGGAAAATACGCTCGGGAAAATGAGGGTCGCTATCGATAAGCCAATGGCAGCAGGAGAGCAGACAAAGAAGAAGAGATTCACCGATGACCATGCTGATAATGAGCCCATCAGCAAAGCCGACAGCTTTGAGTACGCCAAACTCGCTGGTCCGCTCCCGTACCGACTGTGTCATGGTCGACCCCGTGATGAACAACAGAGTAAAGAGCACTGCAAACTGAATCGCAGTGACGAACCCAGCTATGTCGCCGACGCTCTGGCTTTGGTTAGCTAGGAATTGTTTTTCGTTCATGGTTTGTGTTTCGTCAACTGAGTTCGCAAAAAGGGCGTCGATCTTTGCCGATATAGAGCCCGCGAGTTCTGGTGTTTCTATGACACTGAGGAGCAGGTTGATTGTATCTTTTTGGGCGAGTCGAGATTCGTTTAGGTAGTCGTAGTGAAAATAGAGTTCCCCGGCAAGGAGCTCTTCATCTTCTTCCGCATCATTGTGAATCGACACGATATCGAACATGAGCGTGTTGGACCCATCTTTGAGACTTGTGAAATAGCCGATCAACGGAATCCGATCACCGACCTGCCAGCCGTAGCGCTCCGCTAAGGTTGCCCCGACGGTGGCACCCGTGCGGGTTGTGCGCATTCTTGAGAATTCCTCGTCGGAGAGGCTGACTTCTGGAAACACCGTAGTAAAGGTCTCTATATCGACGCCAGCTGCGACGACATTGTTAACCTGTTCTTGATAGTAGGCAGGGAAAATTGAGATTGGGGTAGCGGCAACAACCCCGTCGATATCTCTCACTCGATGGTAATGGGCGAAAGGTAAGGGTTCTGCCATGTTCGCGCGGCTGATGGTACGCAGACGAACGTCGCTCATCTTGTCTAGCGCGTCATTAAACCCAGCGGTCACGCCGTTCATGATCCCGAACAAAAGAAACGCGATCACGATAGAAATCCCCGTCAAAATGGATCGGAGCAGCTTGCGCCGCAAGCCGTCAATAATGAGACCGAAGTATTTCAAATTCGTTTAACGCTCCTTTTCTTTGCAAACGAGATGAGATCGCTTAATAGATAGGTCGTCTGAGCGGCAAAAAAGTTTGCTTACGCGACTGCCGGGGAGCTGGATCTTTTCAGGGCAAGATACCACTCAACCAGGATCAAATTTGGTACCCAACTTAGCCAGGCAACCACAGGATAGGCTTCATCGAAGGGGACCTCCAAAACCGCAAACACCCCCAGGTAGACACGCAACGTCACAGCCGCGAATGTCATCGCGAAGCTGCGCATCATCCATTCTCGGTGGGTTTGGATGTCGCGACGACGGATGGCGGCATAAGCCTGCCAGCCACTAAAAAGCCATAACACCCCAAGCATGAAGAACCCGATTTTGGCGACCAACCCGCCGTCTGCTGCAGGGGCGAGGAACAAACTTCCAGTGCCGCCCAGGGCGACTAATATTAAGTAAATACGGCCGAGATTACGGTGCAAGGCCGTGTATCGGGTGCGCAGACGCTGACTAAACTGGAAGCCGCCGATAAGTAGAACCGTGCCACCGCCAAGTACATGTAAGGTACTCGCCACAGGGATTGTCGCGAACCGTGCCCGAGTTTCCGGGTCACCGGAGATACCGAATTGGAAGCCGACCGCATGCAGCGCGATGGCGAACGAAGTGAGCAGAAGTAAGCCAAATAGAAAGGTCGGGATGACTCGCTGCATGAGTTCTCCTTAAATCACTTCTCTTCAGGGTGAGGGACATTATCGGTGCGTGCTGCACGGCCAAGGTAGCCACCGTGATGACGTAGACCGTACTGTTCCTTAGTCACGCCTTTCTGCTCCATTAATGCCAGGGATATCGCATCTGTGATGGCTTGCATTACGGCCATCGAAGCGCTGGGTGTGAGACCAAGCGGACAAGGTTCTTTGATGACACCCATATCTAAAACAAAGTCGGAAAGATCCCGCAAATCGGATTCCGGGTGTGAAGTGACGCCAATAATGGTCTCCACGCCTAAATGGCGGGACAGCTCCAAGATCTCTATGACTTCGCGACTCTTGCCGCTGGTAGAAAAGGCCAGCATCACATCGTTTGTTGCGACCAAACCTAGATCGCCGTGGGCGGCTTCTGCTGGATGGATAAAGACTGCTGGGGTTGCTGTCGAACAGAGGGTCGCCGCAAATTTGTGGGCAAGGTAGCCAGCTTTACCCATGCCTGTGGTCACGATTTTGCCTTTACAAGCTTGCATGATTTCAACGGCCTGAATAAAGGTGTCGTCGATCTCGATTGCGTTGATGGCCGCAGCTTCGGCGTGTAATACCGCTTGCATGCGTTCTTTGATGTCCAATAGCATCCCTCGAATGAATTTCAAACGCATGGTGTCACGGGCAGAAACGATGAACAAGAAGATGAGGGCTTAGGTGCTTAAGACTCTGCCGCGTCTGCACAAGGTCGAACTCGACGCACTTGGGCGCATACCCGCCGGACCGTTGTCGCTGCAGTGGGTAAGCGATGCCAATGCGCCAATCGAGGCAAGAGCCGCTGCTTGCCTCAATGCGTATGAGACTGGGGTGATCGAGATTGATATTGCTAGCCCCGTTGGCGATGTGCCGATGTTTGCGGTTGATGAGAGTTACCGTATTGATAAAACTGAGGCGGGTTGGCGGGTTTCAGCAGAAACCCAATATGGCGGGTTGCACGCCATCACGACGCTCGGTCAGCTCTATCGACTAGGCGGCTTTGACGAGGTTGAGTCAATTGAAGATCAGCCGCGCTACCCTTGGCGTGGCGTTTTAATCGACGTCGCCCGCCACTTTTTGTCTGTAGTTCTTCTGCGGCGAGTTATTGATGGTTTGGCAGAACTCAAAATCAATGTGCTCCATCTGCATCTGACCGATGATCAGGCTTTTCGTTTTGAGTGCGTTCATTTCCCTAGACTGGCAAGTGTGGAGCATTATTCTCAAGATCAGCTACGAGAACTGGTTGTCTATGCCGCTGCCAGAGGGATACGGGTGGTTCCGGAACTCGATGTACCAGGGCATGTAACAAGTTGGTTAACAAAATATCCTGAATGGGGTTTTCAGCAAGTTAACACGACAGATCGCTTCGGTGTGCACAAAGCCTGTTTGGATCCTACCAGCGCAATTGTCTACGATGCTGTGATCCAAATTTTCTCTGAACTCGCAGATATTTTTCCTGACGAGTATGTCCACATTGGTGGCGATGAGGTGCACCCAGCCTGGTGGAGTGAAGATCAATCTGTCAAAGCATTCCAGGCTGAGAAGGGTCTGGTAGATGGACGTGCTGTGCAGAACTATTTTACAACACGCATCGTTGACGCCTTACGCGAGCGCTCCAAGAAGGCGATTGGCTGGGATGAAGTGTTACATCCAGAAATGCCTAACCTAGTGGTACAAAACTGGCGTGGTGCAACATCCAGGGATCGGACGTTGGATAAAGGTCTTGGCTGCATTGTCTCGGCGCCGTATTACTTGGATTTGTTCTACCCAGCTGATATGCACTATGCCTTTGACCCAAGTCGACCCCAGGCAGAGTGGGTCGCGCTTGAGGATGATCAACAGCAAGATTTGCGGCTGCGCCACGTCGCAGAAGGATTGGAGTGGACGAAGCAGTGGCGTGACGAGGCGATTGCGACTGATCCCGACGTGTCTGGCGTCATCGGCGGCGAAGCATGTCTTTGGTCTGAACTCGTTGACGAGCAAACTCTTGAAACGAGGTTGTGGTCGCGTCTGCCCGCTGTCGCTGAACAGCTTTGGTGTGATCCGGATGGTGATGTCGTTGAATTTTATACGCGTCTCTCGAGTCTGTTGTCTGCAGCGCCGTTCAAGCAAACTGAGGAGGTGTCCCGCAAGCTCGTAGGATTAGGTCTGACTGACGCCCAAGTACAAATAGCGTGTTATTTGGAGCCAGTGAAATGGTATGGGCGCTTGCTAGGGCAGCAAGCCCTAGAAGCACGTATCGCGGGCTCCGAGATGCCGCAAGCAAGGCCGTACCAGGTCGACACACCGCTAGATCGTGTCATCGATTTTATTTCCCCGGAAAGTCTCAGCGCACGAGCCTTACGCGATGCGGATGAGGCGACCTGGCTTTTGTTTGCAAAAAGCGTCTTGGCGGAGGATGTCGGGGCATGGCCAGAGGATGTGCAGGCGGCGATTACTGGGTTGCAAGAATTTGCCCAGCTTATCGTTGCTGGGACGCTTGATACTGAAAAAGCTGATGCATACTACAGTCCTTATGGAGAGTTTATGTTGGCACCCGTACATGCATGGTTGCTGCGTGGCTGATATCGAAGACAGTGCACTGACGGCCGTACTACAATCGTTTGATGAGAGCTTGTTCCAAGCAGCGAAGGTCCAACCTCTCGGTGACGGCCACATCCACGATACCTATCTAGTTACACCTTCTCTTGGTGCGGGTCGCTTCGTGCTGCAAAAAATCAATGAGTTTGTTTTCAAGGATGCCGGTCTTGTTATGCGGCAGACAGAACACCTGCTCGAAAGCTGGTCTCAGCAAAACGACTATGTTGTACCGAAACTGCTGCGTCAGCCAGACGGCAGTAACACAGTTCGGGCAAACGACGAGTTGTGGCGGATATGGCACTACATCGAGGGTGGTAAGACGATTGACCCACTTCAAACGCTGCAACAGATAGAAAGCGTTGGGTGCGCTTTTGGCCGATTGCAGCAGGCCGCCGAATCGATCGATGCACCTTTCGAAGACACGATCGAGGGTTTTCTAAATCTTGGCTACTACTTAAACGAGTTTTCGGAGGTTAGGTCGACGGCACCCAGTGAGCTCGCAGCATTGGTCGATGAAAGCTCAGGGTTAGCGGAAAAATTGGTCGAGCGACATTGCCATATACATGGTGACTGCAAGGTCAACAATGTGCTTTTTGATGAGGCCGGGGCTAACGTCATCGCGGTGATAGATTTCGATACCGCCATGTTCGGACACTGGGCTTGGGACTTTGGAGATTTGGTTCGCTCGGTGTCTTTTAGCGCCGGAGGCTATGACGGCGATCGATTTGCGGCCTGTTTCGCTGGCTTTACCACTGCGCAAAAACGCTCGAACCCGGAAGATGCAGCGGTAGCACCAGCCTATGTATCGTTAATGCTTGGGGTCCGTTTTTTAACCGACCACTTGCAAGGGAATGTGTACTTTAAGACCACTGAGCATGGACAGAACCTTGCTCGGGCACAGGAACAATTCGCACTGTTTCGCCAATTTGATCAGGCGCGAGCACAAATGATTGGCATCGCGGAAAGGATTCTCGGCACCTGAAGTCAACTCAGAATCAGGGTCACAATGCCAACCATCACCAAGACGAACACAACGGTAAACCCAATACCCATGAGGATAAACTGACTGGCTTTACCGCGGGTGAAGTCGCGCTCGCGATTCTTGCTCGATTGCACACCAAACGCTGCCGCCAGCGTACTGTGTAGCACCTGCCAGAATGTGAGCGGGGTCGGTTCGTCCGTTTGCGGCGTTCGTTCTTCGGTCATTTGGTTCCCAGGTACGCGAGTTGTAAGGGGTCGCTCGGTCAAAAAGTTGTCTCATCTTCACGGCGAACAGCCACCGAGCCGTTCATCGGGTCAGAACGCATGACGATAGGCTGACAGCAAACTTGGCAGTCCTCAGTATATTCATCACCCACCTCTGATGGATCGACCAAAATACCGATCGACTCCCCGCAATACGGACAGTCTACCTGTGTCTCGGTCAAGTCACTCATAGGGTGATGGGGCTCAAATCGAAGTCAGATGAAATGACCACCAATGATCAGGCCTTGGCGTTGGCTCGCGTTTGATCTTCGCCAATCGTGCAGTCCACGCTATATCGAGCTCGCTGGCCTCGATGACTCGGCGAACTTTAACCGGGTAAACCGTTGCGCCCATGCGGATACGTGCGACTCTATTTTCAACCGCGGCTTGAGACCAAACCTTACCCGCGCAATTGGAACAGCTGACATACAAAGTGCCGTCGTCAGTGGACATGCAATTTAGATTGATCGAGTGTGGTCGCCAGGTAGTCACCTCGATCTGGCAAAGCGGCACATCGTTTGCAAAATTCCAATCGGTGACTGCCACATTTGATTCTTCGCCGAACAGATACGCGCCAGGTACTCGAGTGCACGGGCAAGTTGTGGTGAAGATCAACAGGCCAGCGATGAGCAAGACTGCACTGATAGTGATGATTTTTGCGGTTAGATTCATTAGCGACCCCTGTTTCTCGTTCTTAGTCTACCGTGGACTTGGCAACGGACCTAGAGATGGGTAATACTTCTCGAAGGCCGTTAACCCATGCCTCCACCCTCCCGAGGGGAAGTACTCAACGTGCGGGGTTCTACTACACAACTTGGTACTTACTGTACGAGTTCTCGCATAAGGAGGGGTTGCGCGATGCACTCGCATAGGAGGTTATCAATGAAACTATCTGCACCCATCTATCGGCTCAAGCGTGAAGCAAAACTCATGTCGCGTGCCGAACGTATACCACTTCACGAAGCCTTGGACCGGATTGCCCGGACAGAAGGTTTTGGCAGTTGGAGTTTGCTTTCAGCAAAGGTGGCGGAGAATAAACCAGCTTCTTCTGTCCTCTCGGAACTCAAAGAGGGCGAATTGGTATTGCTCGGTGCAAGGTCCGGGCATGGTAAAACCTTGCTGGGTTTTGAGATCATGATCGAGGCGATGAAAGCTGGTCGCGATGGTCGTCTGTTTACGCTGGAGTACACGGACGAGGAAGTGCACGGACTCTTTGGGCATGTTGATGAGAAGGCGTCCGATTACGGGAGCCGTTTCGGCTTTGACAATTCCGATGAGATCAGCGGCGACTACATTGCTGATAAATTGGCCGGAGTCAGTGCTGGCGCTGTAGTGGTCGTCGACTATCTACAAATACTCGACCAGCGGCGTGAGACACCAGATTTGGCAGCCCAAATGCAAACGCTAAAAGACTGTGCCCGTGCGAAGCGGGTGGTGATCATTCTGATCTCACAGATTGATCGCGGCTATCGTGCGCAGACTGGGGAATTGCCGGGGCTTAGTGATGTGCGGCTACCTAATCCGCTAGACCTAGCGATCTTTGATAAAGCGTGTTTCTTGCACAACGGAGAGATGCAGCTTGAGGAAGTAGCCTAACCGATTGCGGCGGCACTCAGGTGCCGCCTTTTTCAAAGTGGACAACTTGCTAAGCAATGATGCGCCTAGACTGGTTGGGCTTAGCCAGCATATTCGTTTTCAACCCTCGTTATCCAATAGTCGGCGTCAAAATTCTCATCACCGGTGAGATAGCGCCAAAACCGAATTCGATTTAAGAACTCCAACCGTCCAGTATCTAACTCGAACCATTTTTCTGGTCGGGTGAGAATAGTGTGGAGGTGGTGCGAATCCGGCTTCTGGCCATCAGTCCAGAAGATCGCTCGTTGAGCTTTGTCGTAGCTGGCATCTGGGTCCTATAGGCGCAATTGTCGTTTCGCCGGACACAAACGGATCTTGAACATGTAGCGCAACTGGTCAGAGCGGTTCATGCCGCCGCCATGCCAAAGGCCCATGTGGAAGAACATGACCGTACCTGCAGGACATACAACGTGATGTTGTCCCCGAATGTTCTGATAGCGCCCGATGGATGCTTCCGAGACGATCCGGAAGTGGGTACCCGGGATGTATCGAGTGCCGCCCATTTCCAACGTGACTTCGTGTGGAAAGTAGAAGACTTGAACATCGAATGCCTGGCGCGGATCGATGGTGGAATCTTGATGGGTGTTTTGGGATCGGACTGGCTGCATCGTTTCTGGATACATCTCCTCTGGAAAAGTGATGTGCAAAAAATGGTGATCGAAAATGCAATCCAAGCCGACAAGATTTTCGATCGCACCAGCGACGTGCGGATCCGCGATGAGCGTGGCCAGTGCTGAATTCATGGGATAAGCAGCCTGCAATTTAGTGCCCGCAGGCACGACGGGTATCGTGCTTGATTGTCGGATCGAATCGTAGTGACCGGCGATTGAATCTGGGTGCTGAGAAGTCTTGCCGATGTCAGTAAGAAACCGTTTGTTTAAGGTGTCTGGTAGCTGTGTGTCGAGTTGTAGAAATCCTCTCGCGGCGAACTGTGCCATTTGGGTTGTGGTGAGAAGTTTGATGCCAGTCATGGTTGATACTGACGATCTTTTCAAACAGGAATTCATACTTTAGATAGCTGGTCCGAAACTCGTCACCCGAAACGTGTGGCTGTAGTTGGCTCGCTTGGAATAGACGCCAACCATCCTCTAACGCTCGAACGCCTGATTTGTATGGGGGCTTGTCTTCGTCTCCCGCCATATGGACAGTTCGCCCCGTGCCATCGTAGGTTGCCCATGCGACGACGCCTGAATCCAACGCTGATGAACGTAGATAGAGGACAAGAACTTGTTGCCTGTCTGAGTCTGAAAGCGCTTTAGACATTTGGCTGGCTAAAAAAAGAACAATGCGCATTATTGCGTAATGTTTTGTCTAAACCCATAGTTAGATGATGAGTGAGAATTTGAGAAAACACCCGCTTAATAAAGACTTCGTTTGGCAGCAACCGGATCCGCCCTACGAACTTGTTACCGATGAACAAGCGAGACTGTATCGCGAGCAAGGTGGCTTCGTTCTTTACGATGCTTTCGATCAAGATGAATTGACCGCGTTGCTTGCGGATCTGGATGACGCGGAGAACGCAGCAAACGAGTTCAACAAATCTCTCTCTCCAGACCAGCCATCGATCTCGCGCGCAGACGAAATTGTCTTTTCTCCGCACTTGGTTGCGCGGAGTAGCATCGCCAAGTCATTTGCTCAGCATCCGAAACTCGTTGCTCTGTGCCGGGATTTAATTGGTCCACAAGTGCGCCTGTATTGGGATCAGCTGGTATATAAACGGCCTGGTACGCCCGATGAATTTCCGTGGCATCAGGACAATGGCTACACCTTTGTGGAGCCGCAGCAGTACCTAACCTGTTGGGTGGCTCTAAATGATGCGACCGTTGATAATGGCTGCCCTTGGATTGCGCCCGGTGTGCATAAGCAAGGTACGCTGTTTCACAAGTGGACTAACCTAGGCTTTCAGTGCTTCGCCGAGTTTCCGGATGCCGTGGCAACGCCGGTGCCTGCTGGATCCATCGCTGTCTTTTCAAGTTTGACCCCGCATCGAACAGGCCCCAACTTGACCGACGGTGTGCGCAAATCCTACATATTGCAGTACGCACCCGATGGGGCAGTGGTGTTTCCGCGAGTCGCTCGGGGTAGCGAGACCGAAGAAGCCGGTGTTCTTGATGACGCTATCTTAGCGGATGCGCCGGAACGGCAATTCTTCGTCACTGGCGATGTGGATCGGACTTAAAATGCGCTCGCGTTCGATTCTGATTGTGACGTTGATGACTTTGTTGGCCGCTGCCTGCGCTAGCCAAAATCGACCAGCCCTCTTAGTGAGCGGTAGCGGCCCCATTTATCCGATTGAAGCGAAAGAGCAAGGCATTGAAGGTGCAGTCACTGTGCGTTATGACATCCAACTGGATGGTAGCGTCACCAATTTAGTGATCGTCTCTAGTGAGCCAGGTGCGGTTTTTGATGAAGCGGCATTGACTGCGGTGAGAAGTTGGCGATTTAACCCTAAGATTGTTGATGGACAAGCCGTCTCGTCGCGCCAACAACAAAGCACTGTCGGATTTAGGTTGGATGGAGCGGAAAGATATGACAGATACTAAGTCATTAACTCCCTATAAATGGCTGGTTTTGGGTTCGTGCGTTGCTATGTTAGCTCTTAGCTATCTTGCCATGCCAACTTACGAAGAGATCGGTGACGAAATCGGTTACATGCTACGAGTCACGGCGCGGATCGCTTTTCTATTCCTGATGCTTGCGTACATTGCCCGCCCGGTGAGGATGCTTCTGGGCAACGTTAGCTCCTTGCGGACAGGAGTGCGCCAGTACATGAAACATCGGCGCTTCTTGGGCCTAGCGATGGCCATCGCTCACACGGTCCATGCCGGTTACATCGCATCACTGCAATTGGTCTTGGGCCAGGAACTAGGTATTGAAATACTAGTGTTAGGCGGTGGTGCCCTTGTGTTCATGTGGTTGATGGCGGCGACATCGAACGGCCCTAGTGTTGACTTACTTGGTAAGAATTGGCGGCGACTGCACTTGTTTGGTCTGCACTACCTCTGGTTAGTTTTTGTGTACACATTCGCAGGTCGGATAGCGGAAGATCCCTGGTACATAGTAGCTGTCGTCGCTGGTGTCCTAGGATTGTTGCTTCGATCTTGGGTTTATTGGTCTGTTCGTTCCAAACGTGCAAGGTAGTCGCCACTGAATTGGCTCGCAGTGCCATCCACAGTTTGTACTGTTGTTCCAATCGTGAGTCTCGTCTTACCTTGTTCTGCCAGTTCATCAATGTGATTCGTAAGCTTCGAAAAGTCTGAAACGGCGACGATATCCTCATTGACGGTCTTCGCGAAATCGATGTCGCCGTGCGCGTGGATAATTGATGCGCTCAACCCCGCGCTTTCTATTTCTAGGTATAGAACACCCCAAGCTGTCATTGCCTCAATTGCATAGAGGCTTCCGGCAAAAGCTGTATTGTGAATATTGGTATTAGGCGTCAAAGGGGCGCGCGTGGTTAACACGTGGTCAGAAAAAGAAACGACTTCCAATCCCATTGCTTTAGAGAGTGGGAAGTTTCGGTGCCAGAGAGATTGCAGTTCTCGGCAGAGGTCTTCAGAGTTGGCCATCAGAGTGAGTTAGATTCCGTTGGGGTGATAAGACAATGATCGGTGTGAACATGGTTGATTCGAACGTGTACGAGGTTGTTGTCGAAGGTGATCAAGAGACAACCCATCGAGTACATATGAGCCAAGAGTATTATCGGGACCTGTGCGGGGCTACGGTAACCCATGAGTTTGTGCTCATCTCCGCTTTTCGTTTCCTGTTAGAAAGGGAGCCGAACACCGCAATTCTGGCGGAGTTCGACGTCCAAGACATCAATCGTTACTTCCCTGAATTCGAAGAAGACATCAAAGACCGATTGAATCGATAGAGGCTACCATTGATTCCAGTGCGTGATTCCTGCGACGGGATCACGTGTCGCTCGTTTGAAATCGGTCCCGATCGTGTGGGCGACAGGCAGAAGTGCGACCTGTTGTATGTCTTGCGGTATACCCAAAAGATCTTGGGCTTCTTGTTCGCACGCCAAATGTAGAGTGGTGAGCGCCGTGCCTAGACCGCGCGAGCGAGCCGCAAGCTGGAAGCTCCAGATGGCTGGGTAGATAGATCCAAATAAACCTGACAGCGCTGCCGCTGGCACGGGTCCTTTGGGGCGTCCTTGGATGCAAGGAATAAGATGCACGGGCACTTCATGCAAATGCTCCATCAGGTAGGTTGCAGAGCTGAACACACGTTGTGTTTGTGCATGTCCCGCCTCGTCTGCTTGCTTGCCCGCCTCTGTAAGATAGCCTTCAGCGCTCTTGCGATACATATCGGCCAGCGCTTTGCGCTTATCGGCGTCGTCTACCACGAGCCAACACCATCCTTGAGAGTTACCCCCTGTCGGCGCCTGGATTGCTAGCTCAAGACATTCGTCGATGAGTTCTCGAGAAACCGGCTTAGTAAGATCTAGACGCTTGCGCACGGCCCGAGTTGTGGATAACAGTTCGTCCGTCTGTGAAAGATCGAATTGCATGCTTTCTCCTCGTGAAAAAAATTGGGCGCCAAGTGTACTCTATCCTGCCGCGTGATTAAGCTAGGGGTCTTAACCGTCTCAAAGAGAAAGATGAAAAACATACTCTTGTTTGCCGTAATGCTTGGCGTCCTTACCCTCAACTCAGCTCAGGCTGATCTGAGTGAGGCGATTGACGATGAAGCGAACGAACTGGCGCAAAAGGTGGTTGCTTGGCGGCGGGATATTCATGAGCATCCGGAGCTTTCGAACCGTGAGTTCCGCACAAGCAAGCTGGTCGCGGAGCATCTTCAAGCTCTCGGTATTGAAGTACAAACTGATATCGCGCACACGGGTGTGGTTGGGATTCTAAAAGGCGGCAAGCCTGGCGGTGTCGTCGCGCTTCGTGCAGATATGGATGGCTTACCGGTTGTTGAAAAAACAGGCCTGCCCTTTGCGTCCACACAAACTTCAGAGTACGAGGGTAATACAGTTGGTGTTATGCATGCCTGTGGGCATGACAATCACGTGGCGATCTTAATGGCGGCAGCCGAGGTACTTGCCAGCATACGCGAGGAGATACCCGGGACGATCAAGTTTGTCTTCCAACCGGCAGAAGAAGGTGCACCCAAAGGTGAAGAGGGTGGTGCCAGCTTAATGATTGCGGAAGGCGTTTTGCAGGAACCGGCGCCATCGGCAATTTTTGGCCTGCACATCGGCCAACATGGGGTTGCTGGAACCGCCAACTATAGACCGAATGGGTTTCTCGCCAGTGCCCAGCGTTTCGATATCGAGATAAAAGGCGTTCAAACACACGGTGCGCGGCCTTGGGCGGGCGTTGATCCAGTCGTGGTTGCTGCACAAATCATTAACTCCCTTCAAACTATCGTGTCGCGGCAAATTGATATCACGCGTGCACCGGCAGTTGTGACGGTTGGTTCAATTCATTCGGGCGTGCGCAACAATATTATTCCGGAGACAGCTAGCTTAAGTGGCACTATACGGACGTTTGATCCAGATGTGCGGCTAGCAATCCATGAGAAGATTTATCGCATTGCCACCAATATCGGCGAGGCGCATAGCGCTCAGGTAACAGTGGATATTGATCCAGGCGTGCCTGTGACCTTTAACGACGCCGAGCTAACGGAATCCATGGTACCGACCTTGCGACGGGTCTATGGCGCTGAGAATGTGTTCATGAGTGGACGGATTACTGGGGCGGAGGATTTCTCTTTTTACCAGGAGCAGATCCCAGGTTTCTTTTTCTTTATTGGTGGTCGCCCTCCGGAGATTCCGCCAGGTCAGGCAATTCCAAATCACTCACCATATTTTTACGCTGATGAGGCGGCGCTTGTCCCTGGGGTGAAAGCGATGAGCCACTTGGCCGTTGACTATCTGGAGCAGATCAACACGGAACAGTGAAGAGACGGTTACGCAGGACTGGTCGACGTTTTTTTGACAAGCCGCAAACCTTCACGGACGGATAGCCCGCTTAGATTGTCTTTGTACTTCTTGACGTAGCTGATAACCCAGTCGGGATCTGTTCGAGAATATTCGCGTAAAACCCATCCAATAGCTTTGCGAGCAAAAAAGTTGTCATCACTGATTGAGCCTTGGATCGCATCATGCAAAAAATCCAAGTCTGTTTGGGTCTTAAACTTCAACTGGGCAAGGATTGCCGACCGTCGCACCCATAGGTCTGGATCTGTAATCCAATTTCGAAGGATCGGCTTGATCTCTTCTTCGTAGTCGCGGAGCAATGGCCCGACGTGGTTTATTGCCAGTGCGTCCACGTAATCCCACCAAGCGCCAGATTGAATCATATAGTGGAGTTGTGACAGACAATCAGGGTGAAGCCACTCTTTTTGCCAGCGAGGTATGGCGAGAAGCTCGATGGCTGCATGGCGCTCTTCGCGAAACCTAGCGTTGCGCCAGATAAGATCAGCTGTGGTTAACCACTCTGTTCGATCGGTTGGTGGGTTCTCTTTGTATACAGCTCGGCAAAACTTTCTGACCTCGGGCGCGGTAACACCAGCGAATGGCATTTCCGATTTCATATAGGCCTGTTGTTGTTTGGCGCGCTCGGGCTCACCGCGCGCGACTAATCCGGCGTGAATCTCGTTCGCGATCTGAGCCGAACGCCTAGTTTTGACCAAATCCGTCTCCATCTTCGACAAACGCAGCCTCTGCGGTAGACGAGGTCCTACCTAGGGTGCTGTTGCGATGGGGGAAGCGGCCAAAGCGGACGACAATGTCCCGGTGCTGCTGTGCAAAACGGAGGCTGTTACCGGTTTGGCTGCGGAGGTGTTTGGGTGAGGAATCGCGCAAAGCCGTAAACAAGCCAACTGCGGTGTGTTGATCAAGGATCGACTCACTGTGCTCAAATGGCATATAAAAGAATGCCCGTTCGTCTAATTCGAGTTGTTGGTCTGTGCCTTGCTCAATGCCGCGCTTCGCTGCCTCGAGAGCGTAACTGTCATAGGCGAACGCTTCTGGCCGGCCTCGGTAGATGTTCCGCGGCATTTGGTCACAAAGCACAATGTACGCGAGTTGGGCTCGAGGTTCTTCACTCCAACCGAGCTGCCCGCCTTCAACCTCTTGGAGCAAGCTGCCAAATTTTTGGGTACATTGTTGGTCAAATTCGACGGATGTCGCGAACCAGTTCTTTCGATGTGACTCGCTCGCGACGCCATCCGTCAGCTCCCCGAACCAAAATTCTAAGAGCTCAAGATAGCCACTCACAGCCCCCAGCACTCTCCATCATTCGCGAACAACACATAACCATCATAGGCTTTAGCAATGTGTTCGCGTGTTTGTGACTCTCGTCCGCGGGTACGGTTCATGCGGTGTCCCAACACCACCATACGAGCTTCTGCTTGTGCAGCGATCCGCCCAAGCTGGGATGGAAGGATGTGTAACTCACGCTGATTGCCACGAGAATTTTCTGGAATCGCATGATTGGCGACCAACGCGTCTGCCCCTTTTGCAAATTCAGGCATCACGTTTTTGAGGTTGTTGAAATCGCCAGTGAATACAACTGAGGTTTCGCCGATATCCACACGCCACGCGATGGCAGGTACTTCAGCGTGGTTGACTGGGATTGCTGAAAGTTTGAGTTCTTCGTTGCCGAATCGAGCCCAACGGCGTTTGCCGATGGAAGGCACGTTCCTCGCTCTGACCCGGTAACCGCCGCTCGATTTATGCGTTAGAAAGTCAGCTAAGTAGGAATAAGCGCCAGATGGACCGATCAGACGATCAACGAAAGTTTCAGTATCTGGGTACGCAGGATTACTACTGTCTGGACCGAAGATGACCAGGGGTTGTTCTCGATCGGCAAAGTAGGATCCTTTGATATAGCTAGGTAGATCAGCCGTATGGTCGGCATGCAGGTGGGTGTACGCGATGGCATACAGATCCTCGAATTTTGCTTCTGCCTGGTCGAAGGCGACGGAGGAACCTGGACCAGTATCGATCAGCACACGGGCTTTGTTGTCGCTCCAGATCAGATAGCTGGTTCCAGCCTGGGTATCATCGAGTTCAGGACCACCCGCCCCGAGGATTTGGACCCAGACTCCAGTCTCACCGCAAATCTGGTCTGCTTGGGCGCCTACCGCGTATATCAAGCCAACGCACATAAAAACTGCGCGTAGTCCGTGTTGAATTTTAAGAGTCATAGTTGTTTCGCTCCTGTGTAGCTGTTTCAGAGCGGCAGTCTTGTGTTGATTGTTCTTATCATTTGTCGGCTCATTGTGAGCATGGCTTCTACAGTTTGTCCACTCGGACCAGAATTTGTTCCGCAGATGCTTCGTCGGGCATGCGCCAATCGCCACGAGGAGAAAGGCTGACACTGCCAACCTTTGGTCCTGGCGGCAGGGTCGTGCGTTTGAACTGTTGGGTGAAAAAACGCTGAAAAAACTGTCCGAGCCAACGCTTGATCACTTCACTTGTGTACTCACCTTCAAAGGCGATCTCAGCCAAATAAAAAATCTTCTCGGGAGCTGCGCCATGGCGCAAATAGTGATAGAGGAAAAAATCATGTAACTCATAAGGCCCGACGATGTCTTCGGTTTTCTGGCTGATCTCCCCTTCAGTGGGTGGGATTAACTCTGGGGAGATAGGCGTATCTAGGACATCTCCGAGTACTTTGGCTAGATCTGCATTGGCGCGATGTTCTGCATACCAACGGACAAGATAGGCCATCATTGTTTTTGGCACGCTGGCGTTAACATTGTAGCTCGCCATGTGATCGGCGTTGTAAGTACACCAACCAAGTGCCAGTTCACTCAGATCGCCAGTACCCACAACGATGCCGTTTACTTTGTTAGCGTAGTTAAAAAGGATTTGAGTCCGTTCACGGGCTTGTGCGTTTTCAAACACGACGTCGTGTTCTCCGCCGTGCTTTAGGTCTTTGAGGTGTTGCGACACCGCGGCGTCAATGGAAATTTCGGTAATTTCAGCCCCTACCGCGGCAGTGAGCCGCTGCGCATTTGCGAAAGTTTTCTCGGTGGTGCCAGGCCCAGGCATGGTGATGGCGCATAGCTGTGTATTCGGTACAGCAAGCTTTGCCAGCGTGTCCAAACAAACGAGGTAGGCAAGAGTTGAGTCCAGCCCTCCTGATAGGCCTATGACTAAACGTTCCGCACCGGCTGCGCGAACCCGCCGAGCAAGCCCGGTTGCTTGGATACTTAAAATTTCCTGTGCACGTGCTGCAAATTCATGTTCATCCGTTGGGACGAACGGGTGTTTCGCCACAGGACGATCGAGTTGGAAAGAGACTGGCGTAATGGGATTGGCAATTGTCGTCATTCGATAATGATGCGCACGATCGGCGTTGCTGAAACTACTATTCTGGCGTCTGTCGTGTTGGAGAGTGTGGAGGTCAATTTCCGCGATCACGGTCTGGCCGTCTAAGTTAAAGCGCTCAGACTCAGCCAGAAGGTGGCCATTCTCTGCGATCAAGCAGTGCCCACCAAAGACGACGTCCTTGGTTGACTCGGTCGGACCCGCGCTGGCATAGGCGTAGGCACATAGGTTGCGAGCACTGGCCATACGCACAAGGTCTCGTCGATAGTCAGCCTTCGCTATGAGTTCGTTGCTAGCACTTGGATTCAAAATAAGGTTTGCACCGGCTAGAGCCGCGTTAGTACTCGGCGGGACTGGCGCCCACAAGTCTTCACAGACTTCGATGCCTACCGAACACTCGCCGAACCTAAAAAGCTGATCACAGCGACATTGGAACTGTCCAAGTTCGGAGTCGATGATGGTTTCGTTTATCTGCGCCCCTGGTGTAAACCAACGTAGGTCATAGAACTCTCCGTAGTTGGGGTGGACAGATTTCGGCACCATGCCCAGGACGCGTCCGTCGCCGATCGCGACGGCACAATTCAACAGACGTCCATCCCGCAGTTGCCATGGTGCGCCGACCACCAGTAGTGGCAAAGGGTTTTGTGCGGCGAGAGTAGCAAGTCCCGCTCGCGTGTCAGTAAGCAACGTTTCGGAGAAAAACAGATCCTCAGCTGAATACCCGCTGAGACAGAGTTCCGGTGCAACAGCGACACTCACACCCTGTGATTGCAGTTCAGCTGCAAGCTTTAGAATCGCGACCGCATTGGCGGCGGGTTGTGCAATTTGGACGTCGGTTGAGAAACTAGCAACGCGCACAAAGCCATGTTTTTCAGCGCTCATGTATCATCGACAAGCGGTTAGTTAAGACCGACCCAGCATACCATTTAAAAGCGTATGGCTAGTGGCTGGCGAGGAACGTTTGGATCAGGGTACTGAGTTCCTCGGCCACCGCATCGAAGGAAATATCACCAGCTGCTGGATCAGGCAAGCCCCAATGAATTCGGTCTGCTTTGCCTGGAAGCATAGGGCATGTCTCTGCTGCGGCACTGTCACATAGTGTAATTACCCAAGTAATGTCTGGTCCGGTAGTGAACTCATCCCAAGACTTGCTGCGAAACGCCGTCGGTTCGTAACCTTGTTTTGAGAGCCAGGTAGCTGCGCCTGAATTGATCGCACCTGTCGGTTGACTCCCAGCACTGTAGGCGCGGATCCCACCGGTAGACATACGATTAGTGAGTGCTTCGGCGAGGATAGATCTCGCGGAGTTACCCGTGCAGAGAAATAGGATGTTCCTACTGGGTTGGGACCCCCATGCAACAGGCTCTCGCGTGTCGGCTGTGAATCTCGGTAAGTTGTCTGATAGCTCATAACCTGCAACGTGCTCATCGTAAAAGACGTGTTTGGACGCTCGATAGCGTGCCGGGTCGTCATAGATACCTAGATACAAGTGAATCTCTTCGCGGTGTACTGGTCGGTAGTGGATCGCTGATCCACAGTTTGGACAGAACGCACGGAAGATTCCTGGCGAACTTTCGTACTCTTGAGGCGAAGTGTTCGGGTAGCGGACACAACTGTCTTCGTACCCTACGAAAGTTGCTGGGATTGAACCGGTTTGGCGGCGACAAGATTCGCAGTGACAGTGAGCGACCCAGAGAGGCTGACCGACGACTGCGAAAGTTACTGCTCCGCAGAGACAGCGTCCGTCGGTCATTACAGTAGTTCCAAACGATCCCCGACTGACACTTGGCCAGGTTCGATAACGCTGGCATACAGGCCTAGGTTGCCATTGTTGCGTTGTACTAGTTGCCGCATGATTTTCGGATCCTTTGGCAGTTCCCCAAAGCCGTGGGTTGTCATTACGCAGCGGGGGCAGGCCACTTCTAGTTTGAGGCGAGCTTGTCCTAGCCGTGCCTCTCGGCCTTCCCAAGCATCTTCTGGAAATCCGTCTTGTTCGAGGTCAATGACTAGGTTTGGGCGGAAGCGTCGAACATCGAATTGGGATGTCTCCGAAGCCGTTTGCATAGTCGTTAATGATGACTCCGACATGATCAGGAGTGGAAAAGCGTCAAAGTAAGTACCAGGAGGCGATTCGTAGGCAATGAGAATGTCAGGGAAAACGCTGAGATCCGGCAAAGGTTCATCAGGGGTGCGGGCAAAAACCTCACGCCAAGCCGCATCCAAATCGGTGCCTTCCGGTGGGGGAACGCGCCGATAGTGTTCGAGCTGGTCTTCAGGCAGTAGTGGCCAGAGGCTAACGCTGGAACCCACAACATGAGTGAGCCGTTCGTTCGCATCGGCATCACCTGCTTCGACCGTGCTGCCATCGGCGAGGGTAATACGTACTGGTGGCGATTGATTGTCAGCGTGTGGCTCGGTAAGCAGCTCTGCAGCCATACCCATTAACTCAGGGAACCGTTTACCGCCTTTAATGCCACCACGAACTTCGTCTTTGACCGTCCAACATCGATCACCTGGAATACCTTTGTCAGTCAGAGTAGTGCTTGTCATGGCATGACCACCCATGCTTTTAACAGGATAGCGGTAGATCGTTTTAAGCTTGATAGCGGTCATAGGTTGCCTTTTGATAATGCTCTTGCGATCAATGGTATCTGGGTTCGACGCCTTCTAGTGCTTTGACAAGCTCAGCAGCCTTTTCCTGAATGCGTTCGACCAGCACGTTGGCATTGTTCGAAAATTGAAAACCGAGCGCTAAGCTCGAAGAGAGCTCAATGATTGGGGTAGTTAGGTCGTAGTCGTCGTATGCGTGCTCAAGGTGACCGCGAACTCGACAAAAAAAGGCTTTCTGAGTCGAAGAACCTTCCGCATCTAGTTCGCTAATCAGTTGGTCGAGGAGTGGGCTGATTTGATTGCGCGCGATCGTAACTTTGTGCAATTTAGGCATAGGACACTCCATTCCTGACTCGCACCCATTCTGCCGGTCACAACTTCCGTTGCCAACCTTTTGCACGCACACGCCTGTTAATTTTTCGAATAGCCCGGCGTTGCGTAAAAAAAGGCGGCGTCGAATGCGTCTGGGAATAGGAGTGCGGGACCTAAGGTGGAAGGTATTCGTAGCAGTAATCGTAGACCACGTTGGCACCGGCTTCAGTCAGTGCGGCGCGATCGCTGCTACCTGAGCAAACGCCAACACACAGCATGCCAAGCTCACGGCCAACCTGCATATCCATCCGGCCATCACCGACCATCGCAGACTTGTCCACCGTCGCACCCATCAGGTCCAAACAATGAGTGAGATGGCGTGGATCGGGCTTAAAGTGAGGGACGTCATCTCTAGCACAGATCGTTGTCATGTGTGTGTCGATGTCAGGAAAGACCTCATAAACTGCCGCGCGGCAGTTCCTTGTCACAACGCCAGTCTTGATCCCATGGGTCTTTAATTCCGCCAAATACTCGGGCACTTGGGGAAATGGATTGGTTTTAACCGCCTCCCCTAGTTCTATGTCCAGGATGACTTGATGGGCATCTGCGTAGTAAGCCTCTGCTTGAGTTTGAGACCCTTGTTGCGTTAGCCAGGCACTAGCCGCGTCGATGATTTCTACGATATAGCAGTCAGCAAAAACCTCCGCCGGGACGTTCTGGGATTCTGTTAACGCGATAACCTGACGACGCATGTCGGGTAGATCGAGATTGGGGGCTAGAGTGCCGTCAAAATCGAACAGAATGGCATCTACTTTTCTGGTTTGGATAGGTGGGCGCATTGGCACTAGCTATCGTGTGAGTCGCGATGTCGCCATCGCTCTGCACGGGTCTCTTTAACTCGTGAAAAGAACCTGCTAACTAGTGAATAAGTAGCCAACGACCCGGACGCAATCATCATCACAAGTATGGCTTGATCAGTGTTCCTTCCCGAAAAGTAGAGGGCTAATGACACTGCGAATACAGTAAATACAATCGCAAAAAAAGCCTGGGTGATCAGGTAGGCTCCGGTAGCCATGAGGATCCAACTTGCTGCGTTGAATAGGGTTTGATCGCTATAACCGTAAGTTAAGATTCCTAAGAGCAATATGGCTCCGCCGAATGCGTGGCGGATCTTGTTTTCGGTCACGACACGATATCCACTGCACCACCATCAATCCGAAAGTTCTGCCCATGAATTGCATCAGCCAAGGGGCTACACAAGAACGCCACAAGGTTGGCCACTTCTTCGCGCCGAGCGATTCGCTTGATCGGGATGTCTTTTGCAATGTGCGGTTCCACCTCAGCCCAGGTCGACCCCCATCCGTTCTTTTCTCCCTGGGCAAGGTAAGCTGCCTCGACTTCAGGCGTTAGGATCATTCCTGGAGAAACTAAGTTGACGCGCACGCCGCTGTCAGCCACCTCTTTGGCGAGGCTCACGTTTAATGTGGCTAGTGCTCCTTTGGCTGAATAGTAGGCGGGCATACGTGAGTTTGGGCGCGTCGAACCAACGGTGCCAAGATTCACGATCCTCCCCCAGCCACGATCCTGCATCCCGGGGAGAAAAGCTTGGACCATGCGTTGTACGGATAAGACGTTCTTTTGATAAGACTCAATCCAATCTGCGGAAAGACTCTTTTGCCAGGAGCCTCGGTCGGCGGTCCCATAGTTGTTAACAAGTACATCCACGGAGAACTCACGACACGCCTCGATAAGCAGATCGGAGCCTGCATCGTTGGTGATGTCACCAGTCACCGGGGTACCCGCACCTATGGTGGCTACTGCGTCCTCAGCTTGTCCGGGTTCTAAGCCATGTATGAGTACGTTTGCCCCTTCGTCGAGCAAGTGTTTGGCGATGATTTGCCCCGTGCCTCGATATGAACCGGTGACGAGAGCTGTTTTGCCTGAAAGTTGAAGGTCCATCCTGTTCCCCAATTGGTCGGCCTGCGTCGATATACTGCAGGGATGGAACTTACGTCAATCCTGCTTTTTGCGGCCATCGTATTTATCGGTAGTTATGTTCAAGCCGTCGCTGGATTTGCGATGGGCATGATCATTGTAGCCGTTGCCGGGGGTTTGCGTCTTATGGACGTACCCACTTTAACGGCAGTCGTAAGCCTGATGACGATGCTCAATGTCTACATCGCATTACGCGGTCAGACTCATGAGATCAACCGGCATCTCTTTAAGTGGCTAGCCTTGGGCCAGGTCCCAGCAATTTTCTTTGGCTTCCAGCTGATGCAGTGGCTTGATGGCAATACTCGCTGGCTGTTGGAACTTGCTCTCGGTCTTTTCATCTTGATTGGCGGACTGTCAATGTTCCTCCGTCCCAACCCTTGGTCGCGAGTGACACCATGGCTAGGCACTTGGGGGGTTGGCTTAACTGGTGGTCTAGTCGGTGGGATGTTCTCCGCCAGCGGTCCTGTGCTTGGCTGGTTTGGCTACAACCAACCTCTCCCAGTTGCTGCGATTCGCGCGACCTTGCTGGCGTGTTTTGCGCTCACGACCGGTACGCGCACGATCGTCGTCGGCTTCACCGGAGGGCTTACTGAAACGGTTTTCACATATGCATTAGCAGGATTACCAATCGTCGTTGTTGGAACTTGGCTTGGTCGACATCTACCGCCACCGGTCACCGAAGAGAGCATCAAGAAATTCGCCTACTGGCTTCTCATCACCATGGGCATCTGGATTCTATTTAGTGTCCTGGTGTAACGATTTCTGCAACCACTGCACGTCCCAGAACTTTTCGAACTTGAAACCAACTTCCTGAAATAACCCGCAGTTTTCAAACCCAAAGCGGGTATGCAACGCGATTGAAGCCTCGTTGGGTAGGGTCACACCTGCATAGATGCGGTGCACTGGCTGCGAACCTAAGTACTCGAATAACGCCTGGTACAGAGCCGAGCCTAAGCCTTTGGCTGTCGCTTCTGGGTGTAGGTAAACACTGGATTCGACTGATGTCTGATAGGCCGCCTTGGTTCGGAAGGTCGCTGAGTTGGCGTAACCTAAAACACGTCCCGCTTCAGTGGCGACCAAGCAGACGTGGCGAGAGCCTTCGCGAAACTGCTCGAACCAAGGCATGCGCGATTCGGTGGTGTACAAATCCAGATCGAAGGTGATTGGCGTGTTTTCGATGTAGTAGTTATAGATCGCGACTAGGTCGGCGAAGTCTGACTCACGGAGGTGTCTTATTTCGGGCATGAGGGTCTCTCCCGATGTGATTCTAACAGTTACGGTGACTTGTTTTCTTGCCGGAAAACGATACTGTGCAGCGCATGTCCGACTTCGATCGAATTCGACCCTATCACGACCACGAAGTCCCCGAAGTGGTACAACGCATCGTCAATCACCCCCAGCTCCCCACCGCTGCAGCAAAAATCGTAATGCCTGAAGCTCTCAAAACGACTGGCATCGGGGCTTGGCTGGCAAGATGGTTAGTACAACAGAAAACCAGGAAGCTCACGACCGTTGCAGACTGTCAGCTGCTAATTGCGGAGTACTTTGAGGATTTGATTGCCGCGACTACCCGCGGGTTGACCGTTTCAGGTCTAGAGAATCTAGATCCGAAACAACCTTATCTGTTCACGTCTAACCATCGTGACATTGTGATGGATTCAAGCTTGATGAATTATCTGTTGCATGAGGCCGGTTTTCCAACTTGCCGCATGGCCGTTGGCGACAACCTTTTGAAGCATGAGCTTGCGGCGGATCTGATGCGGTTGAACAAGAGCTTTGTGATCGAAAGAGATGTGACCGGGACCAAAGCCGCCTACAAAGTGTTACACCGCACGAGTCGCTACATCCGTCAGTCCATCGAAGAAGGCGTATCCGTTTGGATTGCGCAACGGGAAGGTCGGGCGAAAGATGGTTGGGACCGCACAGACCCAGCCATACTGAAGATGCTCGGCCTCGCGCACAAAGAAGTCGGTGGTAGCGATGGTGTTGAGAATATGGTGGCACGTTACACAGTAGTTCCGGTCTCGGTTGGCTACGAGCTTGATCCATGTGCCGGTGCCAAAGCCCACGAGCTCTACCTTACGGATCGTGACGGCGGCTATGCAAAAGCCGACGAAGAAGATGTACAAAGCATCATAACCGGGCTCGTCGGACAGAAAGGTCGGGTGCACATTCACTTTGGTGAACCAATCCCCGAGTCCTGCGACTCACCGCCCGTGCTCGCGGATGCGATCGACCGATCTGTGCTCGGTAACATGCGAGTCTATCCAACCCAGGTAAAAGCAGCGCAGATATTGGGCGAGGTCGAACCAGAAGGTGCTGAAGTCTCGGAACTGCCTGACGTCATGAGCAATTTCGACACCGAGCTGGCAGCTTGCCCGGACGAAGAGCGCCCTTTTTTCTTAATTCAGTATGGTAACCTCATCAAGAATCGCCGCGAGCTGTTTGGGACGACTTTGGCCTAGTTACCGCGGGATTAGTCTCTGTTCGAGAGACGCAACACGGACGTAGAAAAGAGTGATACAAAGCGATTGTGCTATTTCCGTTCCCCTAAAATTGAGGGACAACGAGAACTGTTCATCAGCTTGTTCGACCCTTTTTTACATTGACGAACAGTGACGGTGGATAGAAGAACTACAGGTAGGTGAGCGGCGGCTCGTCAAGAATCGCCATCTGTTCGCGGAGGCTCAGCAGGTGTTCGGACCAATAGCGAGAAGTTTCAAAGAAAGGAAACGCTCGCGGAAAGGCGGGATCATTCCATCTTCGTCCGATCCAAGCGGCGTGATGCATGATCCGCAGCGTCCGTAGTGGCTCGATTAACGCGAGCGTGCGTGTGTCGAATTCAAAGAACTCTTGGTAAGCATCTAAGATGACACTCAATTGGTAGGTTTGATCCGCTCGTTCTCCTGACAGCAACATCCAAAGATCTTGAACTGGCGGTCCCATCACACAGTCGTCGAAATCGACGAAGTGGGGTGTGTCGTCTCGCCAGAGAACGTTACCCATGTGGCAATCGCCGTGGATGCGTTGTCTAGGAACATCTTTAAATAGTGGTGTTATGCGTTCGAGCAGGTGTTCCGTTGTTGACGTGTATGCGTCTATAACGTCGTCTGGAATATAGCCACTGCCGATCAGGTACTCGCGGCTTTGGATACCCAGTATCTCGACGGTTAAACCGCGGCGGTGTTCGAATGGTTCGATATCGCCAAAGGCGTGCATTCTTGCAATCGTCCGTGACAAGACCTCGAGATCATCTTCGTTCTCCAAGTTTGGTGGATGTCCCCCTTGGCGTGGAAAGAGTGCGAAGCGGAATCCATCGAATTCGAACAGGGTGGTGCCTTCAATTGCTATCGGCGTGACGACAGATATTTCCGCCTCTGCCAGTTGCAGACTGAATTTGTGTTCCTCTAGGATAGCCGCATCTGTCCAACGCTCGGGTCGATAGAACTTGCCGACTAGAAAACCGCCTTCATCCATCTCGATTTGGTAGACCCGATTCTCGTAGCTGTTGAGGGCCAGGAGTCCGCCACTCGGCGTGAGACCGACGGATTCGACAGCGTCGAGTATCTTGTCGGGACTTAAACTATCGTATGGCGTTTGCATGCCACACTTTACACCGGTATGTGTTCAAAAGTCCGATGATGCTCGACAGGGCGCCCATAGATCGACCCGTTGCACGCCAGCCCGGGCGAGCGTTTTAGACATGTTCTTCATCGTAGTGCCTGTCGTGATGACGTCGTCGACGAGCGCAATGTGATCCGGTAAATCTGATTCTGCAATGGTGAACACCTTCATCGGCTGAGCCTCTCGTTGGGCGCGGGAATTGCCGTGTTGGACCGTTCCGTGTCGCCGCCGCAAGGGGTATCGAATCGGTAGTTCGAGTCTTGTCGCTAGTTCATGCGCCAACCGGTCGGATTGGTTATAACCTCGGCGAAAGTGGCGGCGCCAGGATATCGGCGTCGGTACGATGGCCTTTGGTAGTTGCGTCGCTGTGCTCAGGATGCGCTCACTTAACGCACAACTTAGCGTACGAGCAGCGCGCAGACTGTTGCTAAATTTAAGAGCGTGCACCAAATCAACAGCTTCTTCTGCATAGACTAAGGGGGCGATGGTGAGACCCAGTGTTAGTGGGTTCGTCTGGCAGGCGCCACAGATGAGATCGCCGACCCCATCGGTTGGTAGGGGGCGACCACAGTGGCGGCATTGGAGCTCAAAACGCGCGAGCGATGACCAGCAGTGGGTACAGCATAAGTGGGGCGCAGGATCGTCGACCACCATTCGGCACAGCATGCAGGTATCGGGCAGTAGCAGATTGATTGTTTTGTAAAAGAACTTAGTGAGCGACATAAGATGAGGTTTAACACGCCAGATTCGGCTTATTTGTGCGAACTGAGTCACGATTTGGGTGCGCCTTGGAGGCAAACGCGCCAGATTAAAGCTAGCGTTAATCTAACTTAGGCAAATGGGCTCGGTGTTATGGCTGTAAATCCGATGCTTGCTTCAGGGATGAACGGTATACAACAAGGGATGCAGGGCTTCGATCGAGCGGCCCAGGAGATTGCAGAATTCAATCTTGAGAGTCCCAGCGAAGGGAAACGCCTCGACAACGCAGCGGATGTCGCCGAAGCGATTGTCGACTTAACGCTCTATCAAAGGCAGGTCCAAGCATCTGCCAAAGTCGTGCAGACGGCGGACGAGACAATGGGATTTCTTTTGGGGATCTCTAAGTAGTTACCCGGTCGCGTTCGACTAATCTTTCATAAATGTATCGAACTGGGCGCTGTAGGCTGGATCCCAGCGAGACAGCGCCGAGCGACCTTCAATTAAATCATCTGTATGCCATTCGATGCGCTTTTGATCCATTGCTGCGGAGACATCGTTGTCCGGGCATAAGATATAGAAAGCGTCTTGGCTGAGTTTTTCCACCATGAATTCAACAACTTGTTCCGGGCTCCAAGCCGCTGAGGGCTGTTCTGGAATAAACCGTCTGATTAGACCAGTGTAGGTGAACCCGGGTACTAACAAGTGTGCGGTAACGGCACAGTTTTCGATATTGCGAAGCTCGTGTGCCAGCGACTCTGTTAAAGATCGGATACCGGCTTTAGTAACGTTATAGGCGGGGTTCCCTGGCGGGTTTGTGATGCCTTGTTTGGACCCAGTATTGATGATCATGGCTGGTTGGCCTTGGTCTATCAGAGTGCTTGTAAAGGCTTGGACCCCATTTATGACTCCCCAGAGGTTTGTGGCGAGAAGTTTCTGCCAGGCATCGATATCCGTGAACGCATTCGTCCGAATGCTCATGCCAGCATTATTCATTACAACCGCGATATGATCTGTTCTTGAGACGATTTGGTCTCTGAACGAAGCCACCTGATCGAAGTTACTAACATCGACCACGATGCCAAGGTGAGGTAGATCGTCTTGTATCGAGTTGATTTCTTCTAGAGCGACACCGAGCTGTGTTTCGTCGCGATCAGCGATACACACCCGCATCCCGCGACGCGCATATTCCTTCGCGGCAGCCAAGCCGATGCCGTTTGCCCCACCAGTAATTACAGCATTGCTGCCTGGCTGAAATACCTCAGTAAGATTCATTTGGGGTCAGAAGCTGTCATCGAGCATAGACATGACCGACGCTGAATCTGCCACCAAACCAGCTTCAAGCCCTTCTGCTTTTGGTAGTAAACGATCGAAGAAGAACCTAGCGGTCACTTTCTTAGCTTGACCAAACTCATCGTCCGGTGCGATCGCCGCCATCCGAGCCCAAAGCCACGCGAACATTGTGAGTCCTGTCAGTTCTAAATAATCGGTTGAGACAGCGCCGATGAGATTAGGATCTTCTGCTGACCGCTCGATAACTGAGCTGGTAACTCGGATAAGTCTGTCCAATGCTTCATTCAACGCGGGTTGGAATTCTTCTGCGACTTCGCTCTGCGCCATCATGTCGACGAACTGTCGTAGAGTCGCGCCGTTGTCGCGCATCACTTTGCGACCGAGAAGGTCGGCAGCTTGGACACCGTTGGTGCCTTCATAAATCTGCGCAATACGAGCGTCGCGGACAATTTGTTCAACACCCCATTCTTTGATGTAGCCGTGGCCGCCGAACACTTGTTGCGCGTTGACCGCGCCCTCAAAGCCTTTGTCGCTGAGATAAGCTTTAGCGATTGGTGTGAGGAGCTCGCTCAAACGTCCTGCATCCTTATCGCCATTGAACTTTGCCAGGTCCAATTGCAGACCGACAAAAAGTGCGAAAGCTCGACCACCTTCGTTGTAGGCGCGCTGGCTAAGCAACATGCGGCGAACGTCCGGGTGCACAAGGAGGGAGTCAGCAGGGCCATCTGGGTTCTGTGCACCCGTCGATGCTCGACCTTGGAGGCGATCTTTTGCATAGGCTGCTGCTTGTTGGTAGGCGAGGTCGCCGCTGCCGAGGCCTTGGAGACCAACCGACAAACGCTCGTAGTTCATCATAGTAAACATCGCAGCGAGACCCTGGTTTTCTTCGCCGAGCAGATATCCTGTCGCGCCGTCATAGTTGATGACGTTGGTCGCGCTCGCGCGAATCCCCATCTTGTGTTCAATGGAGCCACTCGCCCAGCCGTTCCGCTCGCCAAGAGATCCATCTTCGTCGACGAGAAACTTTGGCACGATGAACAGCGAGATACCCTTGGTCCCGGGAGGTGCATCAGGCAGTTTTGCGAGAACGAGGTGAATGATGTTCTCGACCAGGTCGTGTTCACCGCCGGTGATAAAGATCTTAGTTCCTGTTATCGAGTAACTACCATTGGCTTGGGGTTCGGCACGTGATCGCATGATGCCGAGGTCTGTGCCTGCGTGACTTTCTGTTAACGCCATCGCACCGGCCCACTCGCCGGAATACATCTTCGGTAAATAGGTTTGCTTCTGTTCTGGCGTACCGTGCGTGTCGATAGCAAGGGTCGAGCCGACAGTGAGCGTGCCGTACAGGTAGAGACTCGAATTGGACGCCCATAACATCTCTTCGACTAGACAGGCCAGCATCTTTGGCATGCCCTGGCCGCCGAAGTCAGGATTACCAGCGATACCCAGCCATCCACCTTGGGCAACCTCTTGGTAAGCGTTCTTGAAAACGGCTGGTGTCGTGACAACCCCGTCTTCCCAGTGGGCACCTTCTTCGTCACCAATTTGATTGGTCGGCGCAATCACTTCCGAGGTTAGGCGAGCGCCTTCCGCAACGATCGCTTGAGTCAGATCTTCTGAGAAATCACTCAGAGCTGGAATTTCTGACCAAATGTCTTGCACGCGGAAAAGGTCAAAGAGAAGAAACTTTGCGTCTTGTTCGGGAGCTTTGTAATCCACGACTATACGGCCTTCGGTCAAGCGAGCCGCGTATTCTAACTGACGATAAAGCGAGAGACGAATCTGTTTCTCGTTTGTTGGACCGCAAGCAATATCGCCCTATGGTGGCGGGGAAACTAAAAGTCTCGTGTTAGGATTTCGCGATGGATGTAAGAATCGCAACCCTCCAGCAAATCAATGATCTGCCGTGGGGAACCTCGAGTAGCGATCTTGAGTCGGTGCTAGGGCTGGCAGACCAGATACTGGAGAACTACACCGGTGAGGTGGAGATGTTGTATGGGGACAGCTTCTATCGCTTCTTTAATGATCGATTAGTGGAAGCAACCTTTCCTGATGTATATCAATTCCATGTTGACGGCATGCCGGTATTGTCAATGTTCGAATGGCTAGCTGGGTGTAAGGACGTGGTCGACATGGCCAAATTTCGAATTAGCCTCGCACATGGAATTGCCTATGACTATAGAGTTAGCAGCCAGGGTTCGATTACCGTATTTGAAGCCGGTCGTTGGGATGCACTTGTGCTGAACAACGTCGAAAAGTTCTGATCCTGCGGCTAAGTGTCGTCGGACGAACTGGGGTTAGGGCAGGGATGTGCTGGTAGTTGTGGGTTGCAGGCGATGGTTTTGCGCAAAGCATTGGACCAACTAGCAACCTCAGTCCTAGCGAGGGGCAGTGTCTCGAGGCGCCAAATACGAGTAATGGTGTAGAGCGATTGGTTACCACGAATGACTTTGATCATGGTCACCAACGGCTTTCCGGTACGTTTATTTTTACCGCAAACAAGCATGCGCACGACACTCGGGTAACCGTTCTCGAATCCAGAAAAAATGGCGTGATCTCTGAATTCATCGCAAAGTGATGATTGGTCATGTGCCCAGCCGTCGACGAATTCGAGTGGATCTGGTAACTGCTCTCCAGACATCGCCTCGACGGACAGTTTTTGTACCCATTCTTCAGACGCGTCCGCTGGTAGGTATTCGGCAATACTTAAATTTGTATTGGTTGAACTGAGCACTTGTTGCCACCCAACAGGGATTTCTGTGTTGAGGTATTCACCCTGCCTGTTTGGGGACAGCGTCATCGTGTCAGCAGTCGCACAACCACTGAATATGGAGGTTACCAAGGCAGTTGCGGCAAACTTTGCGAGTAGGGTTATGTTCATCTGCTTAGTAAACTTGTTCTACCACGGTCTTTACAAAGCGATTTGCACCATCTGTGACGAAACCTGTGCAATAAGTGTGATGGGGGCCTGAAAAGTTAGGATCGCAATCTAGTCGATCTGGATTCCGCGTGATCAGGTGACCACGCGATTCGTAATCAAACATGCTGCGATCTAGCAGCCAGGCGATGGTTGCTGAGTCCCAGGGGTGGAAGCCGTCGTCTACGGGAAACGTGCGAGTCCAGTAGTCGCACCAGGCGAGGGAATTGTCGTAAAAGTACTGCGCAGTCGAGCTGGGATTTTGCTTGATCGTTTCAAGGTCGGCGTGGGTGATGCAGACTTGGCTGGTAAGTTCGAAACCCATTAGCACGGTTGGGATGCCTGAGCTCAGCACCAGCTCCGTTGCGGTAACATCGTTCTCGAAATTGAAATCATGAACCGGTCCGGCTTCACCAATATAAAATTCTGCGCCGTTACTCCGGCCAGCCACGATCACCAGTTCATCAATATTCGCTATCACTTCCGGATGGCGCTGGATCAAGATACCGATGTTGGTTAGCGGTCCAATCGCCGCAATGGTGCAGCGTTCACCGCGGAGTTTGTCCGCTAAGAATTCCACCGCATCGTTAGTCGCTGCAGAAGTGTCCATATTGACACCAGCGCCTTTGATAACAGGCACCTCCACTTCTTTCAAAGACACAAGCTCGCTGGCTACTCGATAGACCTCTTCAATGGGTCCGTTGCCATAGACGCAAGTGACGCCGAGCAAATTGATATCGGCGTTATTAATTGCCTCGACGATCGCGAACCCGTCGTCTATGTCTCTGGGCCTACCTTCATGCCAAACACCCAACGCCACATCGGTATCGATGATTAAGTTTGTCATGCGAGGGCCAATTCTTTTGCGGTCGAGGCAAGGCTAATCTTCTCACCGTCATCCATCGAGAGTGGTAGCTGCGCGACACCAAAGAGTCGTCGAAGAATTTCGACGCCTGCGAACTGTCCGGCCAAGGTGTTCGAGAAACCTGGGGGACCTTGATAATTATCCAAGAGCGATGCCACCTGAGGGTGAGAAAAACCAGCGAACAAAAGATGCGCCCAAAGCACACCGACGTCGAATTCTGCCGGACCGTAAAATGCGAACTCCGGGTCGATTACTGCGAATGATCCTGAAGGGGTGCTGAGCCAACTGCCGGGATAAAAGTCACCGTGCAAGAGGCACCCATTTTTGGTCTCCTCACAGAGATAGCGCTGACCGAGTTGCATGGCTTGATCTCTGAGATCTCGTGTTAACAAGACCTCCCACACCTCGGTGAGCGCGGAACTAAATTCCAAGCCGTTTTCTTTTTGAAATGGCAGAGCAAAGATGTGTTCGTGATTGAGTTGCCGCATGGCTTTGTTTAGAAAATCGTTTGGATCCGCAACGTCGACTGCATGCAGATCGGAGAGCCAGGACAGAAGGACTGCGATGGTTTGGTTTGTGTCTGTGGCGCTTGGGGCATACAGCGTCGTGAGGTCGGATGCGGAACCGAGGTCTTCTAAACACAGCGTGTGACTCGTAGCATCGAAGCCGATGACCGTTGGCGTCTGTTCGGCGAGAGCAGTCTCAGCTATAGCCGCATAGAATGCGCGCTCGACCTCAATTCGCTCGATGGGTGCAGGTATACCAGGATACTTGGCCACGTAAGGTAGTGACTGCTTTAAGATCATAGAACCACCGCTTGCTAGCGTCGCTCGTCTGACCCAGTTCATGTTCCCCTCGCCTGCAGGCGTGAGCTCCATGAATTCGTCACTGTCCTCTATCCAAGCGAGAGTGCGGGCAAGCTGGCTAAGTTGCGGAAGGTCTGGGTCTGGCATATTAGTGGATGGCGACCGGGTTTATGACGGCTTGTACCGCGCCTTCGAAGCGAGGTTGGCCGAGTACAAATAAGAATTCCGTAACCCCATCTTTAGCAAGCTCTCTGCTGTCCATGTTCTCCAATACATAGACACCATTCTTAGCCAAAAGCTCCGGATGCACGGGAAACATTTCTCCTTCAGTTTCGGCCGGAATCACTTCCAGAGCCCAATTATCAGCGCCAACGGCCACGACGCCCTGCTTGGCTAGATAGCGCGCGCCGCTCATACCGAGGCCAGGTTGTCCCGACATGAATCGGTTTGGATCAGATTCCATGATATCGAGCCACCCGGTATGCAGAAGGACAACGTCGCCACTTTCGATTTCTAGTCCGGCAGCTTTGGCGGCTCGCTCGATTTCGGGTTGGTTGATGGCAGTCCCTTCAGGTACTGGGTTTTGTCCGAGAAGCTTTGTCATGTCGAGGAGAATCCCACGCGTCACGATAGGTGGGAGTTCGTGGATAGAAAACTTGGTGAGTCCTTTCGGCGTGATGAAATCGCGAGCGTGGGTCGCGTTGTAATAAACGTGGTTTTCGCCCATGTGACCTAGCCCATCGATTTGGCTGCCGATGCCCATCCAGAGGTTCATAAGGTCATCGTTACCCGTTGCTTTGTTGCTACCTAGCGGCGTCCCGGTGCCGTCGTCTAGTTGCAAAATTGTCATCGAGTAGGATCGCGGCGGATATGCAGGTGAAGTTGGTCCGGTGGTTACACCTAAACGGTAGGTCTTGCCGTTTTTAACCAGACGCGTTGCCTGCAATACTTTTTCAGGACTGAGGTTGTTGATTGCACCAAGCGTGTCATCTGGTCCGTACTTGGATTTAGGCACTTCCGCCTGTGCTGGGATGCAAAACCATGCGCACACTGAAAGGATTAGTAAGCAAGTCTTTTTCATGACAACTCCTGTTAGTCATAGAGGATCGAGGATCGGATCCGAACCAGGTTAAGAAAGTTCGGCGGTCAGTTTGCCATAGATGCCACCAAAGGCACCGTTACTCATGATGACGACATGCCGCTTCTTACCACTCTCGTTCGCTTCCGACGAATGTTTGAGGATGGCGCTCACAATTGCGTCATGCTTGTCCAACATCGTCGCTGGAATGACACAGTTTTGCTGTACTTCGGACAAGTCCCAATTGATGTTTTCGCCGCGAAACCAGATGACCTGGTCAGCGGCTGCGCAACACGTCGTCAGATCTTGACGGAGGGTGCCAAGCGACATCGTATGAGTTCGTGGTTCGATCACGGCGATGATCTCGTTGCTGCCAACAGCTTTGCGCAAGCCTTCAAGAGTTGTACGGATGGCCGTGGGGTGGTGCGCGAAATCATCGTAAAGGACAAAGTGTTCGTCCTCGTAGATGGTCTCTAGACGACGCTTGACCCCACCAAACTCGCTCAACGCCTGGATGGCGTGCTCGATGGGAACGCCAACATGTCGGGCAGCACCGATGGCGTTAAGTGCGTTGTGTTGGTTGTGTTTGCCGAGGAGCTGCCAGTTCACTTGGCCCTGACTTTCGCCGTTGAGGAGCACATCAAAGCTTGCGCCATCACTGGCTGTTTCGCCGACCGACCATACTCCGCCAGTGTCTCCTTCCAGGGGTTTCTTAATCTGTGCTTCACCCACACGCGCGACTTCTGACCAGGTACCCATCGCCAAGACTTCATCAATGTTGTCGTCGGCGCTCGGAGCCAGTACCAACCCTGTAGCGGGGACCGTGCGTAACAGGTGATGGAACTGAGTTTGTATTGCGCCGATATCCGGAAAGATGTCGGCGTGATCGTATTCAAGATTGTTCAATATCAGGGTACGTGGACGGTAGTGCACAAACTTGGACCGACGATCGAAATAGCTGGTGTCGTATTCGTCAGCTTCGACAACGAAGAACGGCGATGCACCCAAGCGCGCCGAGTGGTCGAAATTCAATGGTGCGCCACCGATGAGATATCCGGGAGACATCCCCGCATGTTCCAAGATCCAAGCGACCATACTCGACGTGGTGGTCTTACCGTGGGTCCCTGCTGCGGCAATTACCCATCGACCTTGTAGAACCACCTCACCGAGCCACTGGGCGCCAGAGGTATAGGGTAATCCAGACTCAAGCACGTACTCGACGGCCTCGTGTCCGCGTGGCAAACCGGCGTTGCCAACAACCACTAGGTCAGGCGCAGGTTCAAGTTGTTTCGGGTCGAAGCCTTCATAAACCTCGATGTCGGCAGCCGCGAGTTGATCACTCATGGGTGGGTAGACCGCTTGGTCGGAACCCGTGACGCGGAATCCCATCTCTTTCGCAAGCTGGGCAAGGCTGCCCATGAGGGTGCCACCAATGCCGAGAAAATAGATGTGTTGGCTCATAAGCTAGTCGTCACCTGGGTGATCGCAATCGTGAAAATCATTACGAACAGGGCTGCGGCAACACCCAAACCAAGTGAGATCTCAAGCGCTTTGTGCAGGATGAATCCGAATGTACCGACCGTCCAAAAAAACATGCCAAGGAACGCGATCTGACTGAGTGCCGGACTTACTAGCGTGGCGATTAATATCCCCAGAGTAGAGACTGAAGTAAGAATGATGTCTGTGCCAAACACCGCGGTTAGAGTTTGGTAGAGCCGGCTGTTCAAACTCATCAGTGCAAGAATGAGCCACACCAAGCCTGCGGTACTTGCTTGGGAGACGACGACGCTGGTGACCAGATTGAATTCGCTGGAGACGATTTCAACATCCATAACGTCTGTCGGGGGTGGCGGTGGCAAAATGGTTTGCAAGAAGGAAGAGGCTATCAAAGAGGTCAGAGCACTCGCGAATATGACAATAGCGAGCAGTGTCGTGTTAGCCGGGACCGAATCAGGTCCGCCCCTAAAAATACAGATACGCCAGAAAACCAATAGGATCGCTGTCATGCTTGCCTCAAACTTGTATGATGAAATTGTCGCATAAAAGTTCGAAACATTAGGCTTTTTCAGCGACTCAATTGCTAGGCCGCGTGATTCTGCACGTGGTTCTGTTTGTTCACTAGAGGAACCTTACTAAGGGAAACTATGGCCAAAGCCAACGCTTTTTATGCCCAGTCTGGGGGTGTAACTGCCGTCATCAATGCGACCGCATGCGGAGTGATAGAGACTGCCCGTAAAAACAGAGACACGATCGCTAAAGTCTACGCAGGGCGCAACGGTATTTTAGGAGCGCTAAACGAAGAGCTCATAGATACAAGTAAGGAAGGTACGAAAGCGATCGCTGGTTTGCGACAAACACCAAGCGGCGCGTTTGGCTCATGTCGGTACAAACTCAAGTCGGTTGAAGAAAATGCCCGTGAGTACAACCGGCTGATCGATGTCTTCAAGGCGCACAACATTCGCTATTTCTTCTACAACGGTGGTGGAGATTCACAAGATACTGCTAACAAGGTAGCCCAACTTAGCGCTTCCAAAGGGTACGAAATGCAATGCATAGGCGTACCGAAAACCGTAGATAATGACTTACCGTTTACGGATTGTTGTCCTGGATTTGGCTCCGTGGCCAAATATGTTGCGATTTCAACCCGAGAGGCAGCGCTTGATGTCGCATCGATGTGCGAGACATCTACCAAGATCTTCGTCCTCGAAGTTATGGGGCGACATGCAGGATGGATCGCTGCAGCAGCCGGGCTTGCACAAGAACAAAAGGGCGATGCGCCGCATATTATCTTGCTGCCTGAAGTGCCGTTTCAGCAGGCAAAATTTATCCGCAAAGTGAAAGAGTCGGTGAAGGATTGTGGTTATTGCGTCATCGTCGTTTCTGAAGGTGCACAGTATAAAGATGGAACCTTCCTCGCAGATTCAGGTGCAGGCAAAGACGCGTTTGGGCATACCCAGCTTGGGGGTGTGGCGCCGATGATCGCGGAGTTGATCAAATCAAAAACAGGTTACAAATATCATTGGGCGGTGGCGGATTATCTGCAGCGCGCAGCGCGACATATCGCGTCTGCTACGGATGTTGAGCAAGCTTATGCCTTGGGTAAGGCAGCGGTCGAGTTCGCTGTTGCAGGGAAAACGGCGGTGATGCCAACGATTGTGCGGACGAGTGACAAGCCATATCGGTGGAAGATTGGTGAAGCTAAGTTGTCACGGGTCGCTAACGTCGAACGCAAGATGCCTAAGAACTTTATCAGCAGCGATGGCTTTGGAATCACTGCGTCAGCTCGTCGCTATCTTGCACCATTGATTGCCGGGGAAGACTACCCGAGCTATCGAGATGGGCTTCCTCAGTATGTTCGTCTCAAGAATGAGTTGGTAAAGAAAAGGCTGCCAGCCAAGTGGTGAAGGTGATTGTCCTCTGACTGAGTAGTCCTTGGCCCATTTGCCCGTATCTGGGAAGTTCTACATAGCTCAGTGTCTTTCCGTCCTTGGAAGAGGTTATCCTCTACGACTCACCAGCTGGAGGACGAGAATGACTCAGCAGTCTGTTTATCTGTGCAAATTCATCATATTGGCGATGGTGATGTTAAGTTATCCAGGGACTAGGGCAGCCGAACCGCGCGTCACTGACCACCCAGAAGTCCAAGGTGCACTGGCTGTGATTGATGCCTGGGCTGAAGGGGTCGTCGCCTACGATGACGTGCCAGGCGTGTCGATTGGGGTCGTTCTCGATCAGGACCTCATATTTTCCAAAGGGTATGGATTTTCCAATGTCCGCCGCAAGGTAGCGGCGGATAGCAATACAATCTATAGCATTTGTAGTATTAGCAAGCTCTTCACGAGTATTGCCGTCATGCGGATGCGTGATCAGGGCAAACTGGCGCTGCGTGATCCGGTAGCGGATCACCTTCCTTGGTTCAATATCAAAGAGCAGCATGCTGAGGCAGGTCCAACTCGCATTGAAGGCTTACTGACTCACTCTTCCGGTTTGCCTCGAGAATCTGACTTTGCCTACTGGCAGGATGACTACCCATTCCCGGATCGAGAGGCGATGATGGCGCGACTTAGCGAGCAAGACACGCTGTATCCAGCTGAATCTCTCTTTCAGTACTCTAACCTTGGTCTGACTTTAGCCGGAGAAATTGCGGCGATGCACAGCGGCAAGCCTTATGCTGACCATGTGCAAGAAGCGATTTTAGATCCGCTTGGACTTCAGGACACTCGACCGTTCTTTCCAGAGGACTTGCATGGTAAGCAGATGGCGATTGGCTACACCGGTAAGTTTCGCGATCGGAAAAGACAGCCTGTACCACCTTTTGACACCAAGGCGATTGCCCCTGCAGCCGGTTTTACTAGCACCGTCGATGATCTGGCCAAGTTCGCCAGTTGGCAGTTTCGCACGTTAGCTGGGGAGCCGAATCAGGTTCTAGATCGCAATACGTTGCGCGAAATGCATCGAGTTCATTGGGTCAACCCAGATTGGAGTGTCACTTGGGGACTTGGTTTTGTGGTGTCGGAGTTAGAGGGGACCAGCACCGTCAGTCACGGCGGCGGCTGTCCAGGCTACATAACGCAGTTTGTTTTGGTACCGAAGCATAAGCTCGGGGTCGTCGTCCTGACCAATGCCTCAGATGGCCCGGCAGGTAAAATCGGGACCAACATACTTAAGATGTTAGGGCCGGCACTCGGCGAAGCCAAAAAGCCCAGCGTAGAAGTTGCTTCCGACTTGGAAGAGTTTGTTGGCAACTACGGCGGTTTGAGTTGGGGTGGTGAATTGGCGATTCGAGTTTGGGGGGACAAGCTTGTTGTCGTTGATCTACCGAGGGATGAGCTCAAAGATCTGCCTAAGCTCAAACGCATTGACGGCGATCTATTCCGACGCGTTACAAAAGACGGCGAAGAGAGGGAACCTTGGGTTTTCGAAAGAAATGACGATGGTCGTGTTGCTGGGATTCGCAGACACAGCATCGTCATGAATAGGATATTGTGGAAGATGGCTGAGGTCACGCTGACTTTTGACAACGGACCGACGACGGACGTTACTCCCGTTGTTTTACAAGAGTTAGCCGCGCGCGAGTTGAACGCCTACTTTTGTGTCGTTGGTCGCCAACTGCAACGAGGTCAGGAACATGTGGATGTTGTGCGTGAGACGTTGGCCGCAGGCCACGTGGTTGTTAATCACTCACTAACCCATGGGGTCGCTCTGGGTGATGATACGTCTGGCGAACATGCCTTTCAGGAGATCGTTGAGATGGATCGCGTCATGGGTGAGTGTCTTGGCGATTGGGGTGAAAAACTGTTTCGCCCTTTCGGCCGTGGTGGATCTTTGGGTCCTCACGTGTTTAGTCAAAATGCGTTGTCTGAGCTTGGCGCTCTCGACTATTCAGTATTGCTCTGGAATAACGTGCCTCGTGATTGGGAAGAACCTGTCGGTTGGGTCAAGACGGCGTTGGCAGACATAGCCGGTCAATCTCATTCTGTCGTGGTTCTGCATGACCTCAACACCGGCGCGATGAAAGAGCTCCCAAGATTTTTGGATACGCTACTTGCTGAAGGACATACGTTTACTTGTGAACTGCCAGACGAATGTGTGCCAATGCGATCAGGTGTGGCTGCATGGCCTGAAGAGCAGTTAGCAGACCTTGTCCAAGCAGACGACTAAGGTTGTTAGCGCAGCGCGTCAGCGATTTGCATACGGGCAGCCCTTATAGATGGGGGTATCCCTGCAAAAACGCCAATACTGATGGACCATGCGAGTGCGCTGATTACGACGTCCTGCGTGACCGTCAGTGGTGCGACGATGCTCTCCATGGACCCCGAAGTATAAGTTGAGTTTGCAAATAGAGCAGCGCTTACACCAAGTCCAAGTAGTCCACCGATGAGACATAACGCCGCGGATCCTGCGAGGACGGAAGCAGCTATCGATTGTGGTGTAAAACCTATCGAACGCAGGGTGGCGATTTCTGTCGTGCGGGTATCGATGGATGTGTACATCAGATTGATCGCTGCAAACGTCGCACCTGCAGCCATAATGCCAGCAACCACGTATGAAACGAATTCGAACAGGACCGTGCTTGTTCCGACCGTAAAAAACTCACGCTCTGAGAGCAAATCGAGGGTCAATCGTGGGTCTTCGTCGAGTGCTGCTGAGACTGCGAGTTTCTCATCAGCTGTCAGTTTCAGGCGGACCGAGGTGTAGCTTGTCGAGTTAAGCACATCCATCAGTGCTGGCAGATCACCTCGCAGTTCAGAGCTGTTCATACCCCGCCCTTGAAACTCGCCAACAATTTGCCAAGGGGTGCCGTTGATAACTACTGCGTCGCCAACGTTGAGATCACGAAAAGCGATGGCCGCTAGATTACCGATTACGAGTTCGTGCTGCCCGGGTCGGTAGAGACGACCGTTGGTGATCTTGATAGCGTCGAACGTGCTTAGAGTGCCTCGAACAGAAATGGTGCTGCTTGATTGGGTATCGATTCGTTCCGCAATTATTCCCGTTAAGAAGTGGGTTTCCAGATGCTTGGTTTTAAGAGCGGGAAGTTGACCAAGTCTACCAAGCAAGTCTCGCGTGATACTGCTCATGCTCTCCACGACAGCCCCTTTCTGCAGGATGATGAAATGGTCATCGCGACTGGAGCCGTTCATGGTTTCGGTGACCGCTCTCGTCATCATCATAGTAGAGGCCATCACACCAACGACCACAGCAACCCCTAACAAAGTAACGAATGCGTTTTCCTTGCGGTCAAGTATCGAGAGGAAGTTGGCGTGAATGAGGTGAAGTGTTGGGCGCATCGTTATGAACGTGTGAGCAGCTGTGCAGGTTCGAGACGGCTGAGCATGAGCGCCGGTCGCAATGCTACCAATGTCGAAAGTGCCATGGTGGTTGCAATACCGAGGATCCAGACACTGCTAGCCAAAGACATATGCGCGATACCGATTTGTGCAAACAACGCAGGAAAGATAAATGCCGCGATTCCTAAGCCGAGCAAAGCCGCACTTCCGACCAACAGGAAGCTCTCTGCAAAAATCAGGAAAGCCGTGCGACCGGTCGAAAAGCCTATCGCATGTAACGTCGCGAATTCTCTGCGACGCCGATTTGTTGAGTGGACCAGAGCGCCACCGAGAGCTAGTAACAAGGCGAAGAATACAGACCAGAGAATAGCTTGAATAATGCCGTTGATGTTGCCGACTCGCTGTAAGCGATTAGTGAAGAACTCATCCTCCGGAAAGGAGCGAGTTTCGGCGCCAGAGTTTGTGAAAAGGTGGTCAATTTGTGAGATCAACTCGCCGGTGGCGAAGTCATTCGATTTCGTGACGACGAACATGTGCGCAAAGCCGTTTTCGTCTGCACGGAATTCGTCGATGTAATCCAAATTGACATAAACTTCACTGGCGAGGATTTTGTCGTCATCGGGCCCGGCGTTGTGGATAGAGATGATCTTTACTGGCCAGGTCTTAGTACCGTCTTCGTTAACCAGGTACGTGGACGTAAGTGGAATCTGATCACCGACCTGCCAACCGAAGCGCTCCGCGAGGACTGCACCGACTGTCGCCCCGTTGCGCGTACTTCGCAGCTGCTCGCGTTCTGATTCTGTCAGGGTGAAATCATCTTTGAACGCTGTGAGGTATTGGCCAAATTCGACCGCGGCGCCTCCAAAAGCATTTGCAGGATCTTGGAAGTAGCCAGGAAACGCGAGCGCTGTTGCGACAACTGTCACGTGTTCTAGTTGCCGAATTCTTGGCGCGTGGGCGAATGGTAGTTGTTGACCGAAACCCGCACGGCTAACGACTCTGATGCGATCTTCATCTAGTGAATCCACAAGTTCATCGAGCGCGCCGAGAACGCCGGACATCACGCCGAGTAAGAAAAAGGCGAGAAAAGCTGAAAAGAAGTTCAACGTGGTGCGTCCCGGGTGCCTTCGAATTTCGGCAGTGATAAGAAACAGAAATTTCACAGTGCGATGCTGACCATTGAATCGGTTCCAATGCTGCTTTTTTAGCATAATGCTGTTTTTATAGCATCACTTAGTTTGCGGTGTGCTTTGGAGGGTCTTGCTAAGATTGAACAGAACAGTGCGTGGCACATCTTCCAGTGGGGTTATTAGGCGTGCGAGATATTGATCGATTGACAAGCGATCGGCTGGTTTTGCGGGAGTGGCGTCAGAGTGATGCTGATGCCTTGGCCGGAATGCTCGACGATGCCGAGGTCATGCATGATTGGGGTGGCGTGTTGAGTCGAGAAGAAAGCGATAAAAAGCTATTCCGTTACAACCAGGCTATCGCTGAGTTTGGATTTGGCCGATGGCTCGTCGAACGTCGAACGGGCGAGTTCTTAGGCTACTGTGGGGTAATGCCAGGCTTTCCCGGTCACCCATTGGGTGAACACTTTGAGATTGGTTGGCGCTTTGTTCGAAACGCTTGGGGTCACGGATATGCAACAGAAGCGGCGCGCACTGCAATCGATGATGTATTTAGACGAGTTGGGTTAACGGAAGTGCTTTCGTACACGACTGCGGAGAACAACCGATCCCGAGCCGTGATGGGTCGTCTAAGCCTCGTTCGTGACGCTTCACGAGACTTTGTCGGTGGCATAGATCCGCAGAGTAGGTGGCAAGGACTTGTTTGGGTAGCGTCTCGCGAGACTTTCGAGAGACGATCTAGTTAGTCCAGGCTCGTAGATGGATCTTCTGCAAGCTCCTCCATCGCGTTGTAGATATTGATAACGTGCAACGCAAGCTCACATATACGCTCAGGTTGGACATCCGGTAGGCGACGACTTTTGCTTAGAAATTGATCCGATGGCTCGGTTGGCCGGAGGTCCAGCTGATCGACGGAGAGTGAACGAATTTCATCGGTAACCTGATGTCCGATAGGTCTGCCAAAGGTATTCACACCATAGGTGGTCGTGATCATCAGACCGTCACGCGACCACTGGTTTAGAAACCCGTGCACTTGGGTGAATTGCTCTGCAAACGTAAACATGGCGACGCATTTTCGACCGTCTGCAAGATAAGCGGTATGTGCATATTCGTACGGCCCGCTGCCAAGATCTTGCCTATGCCAAACGCCGAGCAAATCGTCTGTGGCCTCGTACGACGGGTTGTTCACACAGCCGAGCAGTAATGTGTACGGCAGGAGCGCGAGAACTTTTGAAAACCTGAGCACTACTAGCGTTTGTGTTGCGGTCTCGGGTCTACCATCACACCTATCGGAGAGCGCGCTCGAAGACCACCATCAACGACGATAGATTCACCGGACACGAAGGAGGATTCGTCAGATGCGAGCCAAAGGGCTGCATTGGCGATTTCACTAGGTTCGCCTAAACGGCCGAGAGCGTGGGCCTCTATGTTACGGTCGTATGCCTCTTGATCTGCCATCATGCGCTGGACGGGTGGCGTCGCTATTGTTCCAGGACAGATGGCGTTAACTCGAATGCCCTGAGGGGCATGATCTGTTGATAGTGCTCTGGTGAGGTTGATCACCGCACCTTTGCTCGCGGCGTAGACAACGGATGCCCCGTCTCCGTGTAGCCCTGAGATAGAAGCCGTATTGATGATCGAACCTGACCCTTGGGTGAGCATATGCGGGACGGCATATTTTGCACCGAGGTACACAGAGCGGACGTTTACGTTCATGACCAGGTCCCAGTCTGCAGGATCGAGGTCTGGTGCGGTGCCAGGTCTAACCGTACCAGCGTTGTTGAACAAAACGTCAAGCTTGCCGAACTGATCGATGCATTTCGCGACCATTGCGGCGACCGACTCAGGATCGGCTACGTCGACCTCGCACGGCATTGCGATGCCACCTTGATCTTCGATGTCCGCAGCCACTTGGTCAGCTTTGTGAAGCCTAATGTCGGCGACCAATACTTCAGCGCCTTCTAGCGCAAACCGTGTGGCAGAGGCGGCACCGATACCGGACCCTGCTCCCGTTACGATGGCGGTCTTGTTAGCGAGTTGGTTACCCATGTCGTCTCCCTTAGCGTGTCCGGGAGATTAGCTTAAGATAGCGGCAAATAAAAAGGGGGCTAACAGCCCCCTTTTTTCCCGATCGAACCTTGCTCAGATGATGAGAGGCGCGATCACGAGACTAACGATAGCCATGACATTGATAAGAATGTTCATGCTAGGACCAGAAGTGTCTTTGAAGGGATCACCAACTGTGTCGCCTACGACTGCAGCTGCATGAACTTCAGAGCCCTTGCCACCAAGGTTGCCCTTTTCAACGTATTTCTTAGCGTTGTCCCAAGCACCACCAGCGTTGGCCATGGTGAGTGCAAGTAATACACAACCAAGCAGCGCACCACCTAAAGTGCCACCGAGCGCTTCCGCACCAAGACCGAAGCCGACGACAGGTGGAACGGCAACAGCGATCACACCAGGAAGAAGCATTTTCTTCAACGCAGCGGTCGTTGCTATTTCAACACACTTGGCGTTATCGGGTTCGGCAGTACCTTCCATGAGCCCGGGGATTTCGCGGAATTGACGCCGAATTTCAGTGATCATTTCCATGGCCGCTTCACCGACAGATGTCATCGTGATACTGGCGATAAGAAATGGCACAAGGCCGCCAATGAAGAGTCCAATTAGCACCATCGGGTTACCGATGTGAAGGATGAAGTCACCGTCTCTTGCAAGCCCAACTGTTTCGACGAATGCTGCAATGATCGCTAATGCTGCGAGTGCTGCCGCGCCAATAGCGAAGCCCTTGCCCATCGCGGCAGTCGTGTTGCCGAGTTCATCTAGAGAATCTGTAATGGCCCGTGTTTCTTCACCGAGGCCGCCCATTTCTGCGATGCCACCGGCGTTGTCAGCGACCGGACCGTAAGCATCAACTGCCATGGTCATGCCGACAGTTGCCAGAAGACCAACAGCTGCCACGCCGACTCCGTAGAGGCCAGCAAGCTCCGTCGAAACGTAAATGATTCCACAAATCGTCAGCACTGGAACAACTACTGACTGCATGCCGACCGCCAACCCAGTGATCATCACTGTCGCAGGTCCGGTTTGACCTGATTCAGCAATTTTTACAACGGGTGTTGAGGACGTGTAGTACTCCGTGATTAAACCAATGATGACGCCGCCTGCGGCACCAAACAGTACTGATAGCCAGACATTGTTTGAGACGCCGAGGTTTTGCACGATGAAGTAAGCAGCGATGATGAACAGTACCGGAGTACCGACCATCCCGATGCGGAGCGCAACTGCCGGATTGGCGCTAGAGAACACGCGTACAATTGCGATACCGATGATTGACGCAATCAAGCCGGTTGACGATAGAGCCAACGGCACGAACATGAGTGTTGAACGTCCATCTGCCTCGCTCATGCCGGGAGCAAGTTGACCCAGGGAGACAATTGCCAGTGTTGAGGCAATCGCGATGGTTGCAATCATAGATCCACAATAGGATTCAAAGATGTCAGAACCCATGCCTGCGACGTCGCCAACGTTGTCACCAACGTTGTCAGCGATTACGCCAGGATTGCGTGGATCATCTTCAGGGATGCCTTGTTCAAGCTTACCAACAAGGTCGGCACCGACATCGGCGCTCTTGGTGTAGATGCCACCGCCGACACGAGAAAAGAGAGCTACTACCGATGCACCCATACCAAATCCGTGGATGTGGTGAGCAGCGTGGGGGTCCCCACCGAACATGTAGTAAACGAGACCCAGGCCAAGGAGCCCGAGGGAGGCGACAGCCAAGCCCATGGTTGAGCCGCCGAAGAAAGCAACTGACAGTGCGGCTGCTTGACCTTGAGTGTGGGCAGCCTGTGTCGTGCGTACATTCGCCTTGGTAGCTGTGAACATACCAAACCAACCTGCTCCGGCGGAAGAGAGCGCACCTGCCAAGAAGGCAGCCGCTGTCATCCAACCGAGGGGGCTGAAGTAAATAAGTACGAGCAGTACGGCTGCGAAAATGGCCAGCATCGTGTACTCACGACGCATGAATACCATCGCTCCTAAATGGATCTGGTCAGCAATCCGTTTTAGATTGTCATCACCTTCATCGTATCCCTTAACGATGTAGTAAATGACCACGGCAGCCACTAATCCTACTACACCCAATATAGGTGGAATTAGGGAGAGGTCTGTCATAAAAGTCCCCAAAAAATGGTTAGCTTGAATATTGTTGTGATCTAACGAGGTGACGAAAGCGCGTTTTTAATGCACCGCTCCACCCCTACCCGTAGGCGGCGCGTATGATACCAGCGTGGCGGTTAGGGTCCAGTGTAATTCGCGATGTTAGGGGGCCTAACTTTGTAGGTATTTTGTATCAGCCTTGGATCAGTAGCGATCGCAGATCAATTATCGCCGCGTTTGCTCTCGCGATGTAGGAAGCCATGACAAGGGAGTGGTTGGCGAGCATGCCGAGACCATCTCCGTTAAGCACCATGGGACTCCAGAGGGTGTCTTGAGACGGCTCCAGTTCGCGAATAATCTGTTGTAGCGAAACGCGCGCACTTTTCTTATCCAGCACATCGCCAAAATCTTGTTCGAGTGCCCGTAGCATATGCAGTAGTGCCCAGGTGTAGCCACGAGTTTGATAAAAGACATTGTCGATCTCGAGCCAATCAGTTTTGACCAGTTGATCACGCGGTGCAGCGGTCGCCTGGGTCGCGGAGGTATCACCCGCAAGATCTGTGTTGAGCTGTTGTTTCCCGACACTTGCTGAAAGTCGCTGTGACAGGCTGCCAAGGCGTGTTTCTACGGTTTGTAGCCATTGCTGCAGGTTGTCTGCGCGCGCGTAAAATTGCGCGCTGGTCTCGCCGGAATCGGCCAGGCGAGTGAGATAGGCACTAAAGTACTCGAGTCCTTTTTCGTACTCATCCTCCGTTTGTGGCAGCAGCCAGGAGCTTGCGTCAAAGAAAAAGTGTCCTTCAGCCTCGGCGAGGTCCTCGTCCTCAGCGGATTGGCTTTGTGATCGGGAAAAGTCGTTTCTATAAACTCGCGCGGTGTCGCGAAGCAGCATAATGGTGCCGAATTCCCACTCGGGTACGTTGTCCATCCAGACGCCCGGTGGGAAAACGTCGTTGGATAAGTAGCCGCCCCTTTTATCTAATAAAGTTTCGCCGATTTTCACGACGGTTGCGGTGGTGACGTAGCCTGTCACAAGGGAAACGTTGTTCATCTCAGCAATTCTCGCAGCGTTCTGCCTAACTGGAAAATGATCGGGTTCGGAATCCCACCAGAACGCGAAGATCACACAGCCGATTAGGTAGGCACCGATGACGCCACCAGTAACCTTGCCGATCAGCCCCATTGAAGAGGGTTGGTCGTCATCCATGTAGATCGGGTCTTTGGGGGCCCAAAACTTCCAACGCATCGTTGTACTCCGTTATTTGACCAATTCTGCTAGCTCGAGAAGCATAGTCTCTCAACGCTCGCCGGTGTGCGAATTTTGATTTGTGCGCGCAAACGTGTCGTTTCGACGTCTTCGCTGAGACGTTGATATATCCAACGCCCTTGTCCGTCGTTGCTCGCGGTAATGATGAAACGACAAGCTTTGCCATCCGTCTCTCGACCCAAGGCGCGCAGCTTATCTTGTATCCGTTCTGTTTCGCTCGTGAGGTCGGTCTGTTGCAATTGTAGAGTCGTTCTATCTGCTTCCTCTATTAGTCGGATTTGGGCGGCAGAAGGTTCTATCGATGGATGCATCGGATTTATCAATCGAGCTCGGGTGAGCATTGAGCGGGCGGTCGCGAACTGCCGGCGTTCTAAAGCCTGCATAGATAGAGCGACATATTCTTCAACTATCCGCTCGAGACCTCGCTGTGCATCCTCTTGGTCAGGGTCAATGGCGAGAATTTCGTTGAAGATGGCATATGCGCTGCCTTCGGGCGGGTAGGTCAGATGGTCATTTTCAATGGCCTGGTCGGCCGCGTCGAGCATCGGAAACAAGACGGCATTGTCAATTGACTTGGGTGGTGGTGCTGTCGGTGGGGTAGGATCTGGCTTGTCGGGCGTGGCTGGTGCCGTCTGGCAACCTTGCAAGGCAACACCAAGTACTACTGGCAGCGAGAATAGCAACAAAATTGCCTTAACTTTCGAAGCGTTGCGCCAGATCACATCAAATGCTTGGTAATGGTGTTATGAATAAGAATGGAATTGTACCGAACTTATTCGCATTCCGGACGTCCATTCATAATAATGCGCGTCTTGTGGTCGCGCATTTAGCAAATTTGATTTTAGGAGCAACAGTCTAAGTCCATTAGGCTTCGCCGAGCGTGTGAAGCCGTGATGCAGGCTGAGATAAAACTAGGCACAAACATGAATGACGCATTGCCCGGCAAAATTTGGCGCGCTCTTACGCTTTCACTAGCGCTGATCCTTAGTAATTTCGCAAACGCTGAAGAATTCGACTTTTCAGGTGGAGGCTCTCTTCTTGAAGAAGAGGTATTCCTCAAGGTTGATGAGGCGTTTGCCTTAAGTACTTCGTTGTTAGATGGCGTCGTTACTGCGCGTTGGGATATGCCGGATGGGTACTATCTCTATCGCCATCAATTCAATGCTGAGACCAAAGACGCCCGCGGTTTTGTACTTGGTGAAGCCCAGATACCGCCAGGAAAAGCAAAGTTCGACGAATATTTTGGCGATGTCGAGGTTTACTACCATAGCGCGGAGATGCGCGTCCCGATTGCGACTGATGGGACGAGCGCGACAGGTCAGATTGGCATTGAATACCAGGGGTGTGCAGATAAAGGGCTATGCTACCCACCTGAGGTCAAGTGGTTCGTGTTTGACGGCGGCTCCTTACAGTCGGCGGAACTTGTGCAAACCGGCTTGGACGACAGTGGTACCTCTGCATCTTCCGTTACACAGAACGGTAGCCAGGAAGAGGTTAATGCCGCAGCGCTCATCGCCGATACTGAGGAAGAAATTCTCGCTGGGATCCTTGCCGATGAGAATCTGCTGAAGGCCTTAGCACTTTTCTTCTTAGCGGGCATTGGTTTAGCGTTTACCCCCTGTGTTCTGCCCATGGTGCCCATTCTATCTAGTATTATCGTTGGCGAAGGCGAGGGGATCTCCAACCGGCGGGCGTTCTCGCTTTCCCTGGCCTATGTTATCGGCATGGCAATTACGTATGCCTTTATCGGCACGTTGGTCGGCTTGTTTGGAGCTGAGTTGAACCTGCAGGCTGCCCTCCAGTCAGCGCCGGTGCTTGTCTTCTTCGCGATAGTGTTTGTGATTTTGTCCCTGGCGATGTTTGGCTTCTACGAGTTGCAGATGCCACAGAGTTGGCAAGATAAGCTGAACAACGTCAGCCAACAGCAGAAAGGTGGCAAACACTTGTCGGTGTTGGCGATGGGTTCTGTATCAAGTCTTGTTGTTTCCCCGTGCGTTTCAGCACCGCTTGCTGGAGCCTTGATTTACATCTCGACAACCAATGACGCTGTTCTTGGAGGGCTTGCTCTCCTTTGTCTCGGCTTAGGCATGGGTGTGCCGTTAATGGCCGTTGGCGCCAGCGGCGGGCAGTGGTTGCCCAGAGCCGGTGCTTGGATGAACGGTGTTAAAGCAGTTTTCGGTGTCCTACTTTTGGGCGTGGCGATATGGTTGGTAGAACGGATTGTTGCGCCTTCAATTACGCTCGCACTTTGGGGTGTCCTTCTGCTCGGTAGCGCGGTCTATCTAGGTGTGTTGGATTCCGCACCTCGTCAAGGCATCGCGCAGTTTGGCAAGGCTGTCGGCGTGGTAAGTTTTGTCTGGGGTATTCTATTGTTGGTCGGAGCTGGTTCTGGCGCAAACGACCCTTTGCGACCTCTAGGTGCCGTCGTTGCAAGTCATGCAGGAGCGACGGCGTCGGGTGCGCAGTACGCGACTCATGATGATTGGCAGGCAGTAAAAAGTCTCGACGATGTCCAAGCGAAGATTATGACGAGTCCGAAACCGGTACTTTTGGATTTATATGCCGACTGGTGTATCTCTTGCAAAGTCATGGAGCGCAATGTATTCCCAAAACCGGCAGTGGCGGGGTTGCTGGCGCAGTTCACTTTGCTCCGGGCGGACGTTACCCACAACGATGAAACGGACCAGGCGCTTCTAAATGCTTATGGGTTGTTCGGTCCGCCATCTTTGGTGTTTTTCTCCGGAGATGGCAGCGAAATCGAAGAAGTTCGCATCCAAGGCGAAGTCGATGCGGATGCCTTGGAAAGACATTTAGAAGCTGTTCTGAATCTCTTCAACCAACAAAACGTCGGCAATATTGCTGCTAACTTCTGACAAAATGTAACTAAATTCGCTTATCTGCGATTTGCGCTTGAATGCTGGACGAATACCAGGACAATGCCTCCATTAACCAATGGGGCCCGGAGGCTGGTATGGATCTTAGAAAAGTTAAAAAACTCATCGAATTGGCTGAAGAATCCGATATTGCGGAGCTCGAGGTAACGAGTGGTGATGAATCGGTCCGAATTCGCATGAACGGTCACGCCGCAACCCATGAGGTGGTAACACTGGCGGCTAACCAAGCGTCCGCGGCTAATCAAACGCCTGCGGCTAATCAAGCGCCTGCGGCCCAACAAGAGTCTGCATCACCGATAACAGAAGCCGATCCCGGTAAACCAATCGTGGCGCCAATGGCAGGTACGTTTTATCGCGCGCCGGGTCCGGAAGCGTCAGCTTTTGTTGAAGTTGGTCAAAGCGTCTCTGCCGGTGATGTTGTTTGCATCATCGAAAGCATGAAGATGATGCACGAGATACGGGCGGCTCATGGCGGGACGATCTCAGCAACACCTGTAGAAAATGGCACGCCAATTAGTACCGGCGAGGTGCTTTTCGTCCTCTCGTGAGCTGGCTACAGATTGAACTTGTTGTCACGCCGGAGAAATTGGAGGCGTTAGAGGCCGTAATGTTTGCAGCGGGATGTGTATCTGTTGCCCTTGTGAGTGAAAGTGATGAGCCGGTGTTGGAACCTGCGCCTGGGGAGATGCCATTGTGGCGTTCTATTCGTCTGCAATGTCTCTTTCCGCTTTCGGTCGACTTCGGCGCGCTGCGAAGACTGCTGACTGAAGAGGATGCGGTGAGCGTGGAGCCGACATTTGTTGGAGAAACAGACTGGCAAAGTTATGCGCGTTCCTTTGCGACGGATGAAGTCTTTGCAGAGCGGCTACATCTGCGGCCACCATTGTCTGCTGATGAATCTTACGAGCCTGGTGCTTTGGTACCGCTCTTTTTGGAGCCAGGACTTGCCTTTGGATCTGGGTCTCACCCGACGACCCGACTGTGCCTAGATTGGATTGCGAAGAACGTTGTGACTGACACTAAGGTTTTAGATTTCGGCTGTGGCTCTGGTGTCCTTGCAATTGCGGCGGCGCTCCTAGGTGCCGAGGTGGTTGCGGTTGATCATGATGACCAGGCAGTGACAGCGACGAAGGAGAATGCTCGAATCAACAAAGTTGCCAGCCGAGTTAGAGTCTTGAACCTGAAGGCTTGGCTTGCGAATCGGGAAAATGAATTTGATGTGGTAGTGGCCAATATCCTCGCAGGACCTCTACGAGATCTTGCCGACGAGTTTGTCCAAGCGGCGAAACCCCGGAGCGTCATGGTGCTTGCCGGTCTTTTAGCAGATCAAGTCAACGACGTGAAATCTGCATACGCTGGGACAGTAGACTTTGTAAGCGCCGAACAGATCGAAGACTGGGTAAGGCTTGTGGGCGTGTCCGGGGATTTGTGACAAGATCGGATGGTTATGCCAACAGAAGATGAAGATCTAGCACCGCTGATCACGTGTTGCCCCAAGTGCGACACGCGTTTTCGGGTCACCGAAGCGCAACTGCAGGTTGCCAAAGGCCAGGTCCGGTGTGGGTCTTGCCTTCATGTTTTCGATGGCACCGCACATTTGTTGGTTGATGGAGAAGTTCTGACAGGATCAGCGTCAACTGATGTTGATGCACTGTTAGATGAGATCGACCTAGCGGACGAACTGGACACAAGCGCTGGCGGGGATGTGACAGGGACTTCAGATGACCCTGACCCCGATTCAGAAAACAACTCGATTGTATCTGAAGACTTTGGAGCACTGATCCCGCTAAATGATCTGGCGGCACCGATCGATAGTCATTTGGCAGCGGAAATGTCGTCCACGTCCAATTCTGCAGGGTCAGCCGCGACACCAGACGATGACTTGAGTACACATGATCCAGAAGCAGATGCTCGTCTCAAGGCGTTGGAAGATGAATTGATGGCAGACTTAAAGGGCGTGCTTTCTACAAGCCCTGTGCCTTCCGATGCCGCAGCCCTTGATAAAACGATTCCTTCGGAGAAAGACCAAACTCAGACTGCAGCATTGTCTACTGCGAGTGACAATGCTGGGCGAGATGAGACAGAATTTGAAATCACAGCGACTCCGAATGACCTAGGTTGGGAACAAGAGCCCAGTGAGCAGATCGAGCTCAAAAGTGTGGAGCCAGAAAGTCCGGAGCAATTAAGTCCGGAAGAAGACGGTCCGGAAGAAGACAGTCCGACGTTGCAGGAGATCCCTGCAGAGCTACTCGTGGATGAACGACCGAAGCGCGGCGTCGGCACTTGGGTCGTATTAGCCATCGCGCTGATCGCGCTTCCTGCCCAAGTTCTGTGGTTCCAGTTCGATACATGGGTTAAAGATGAATCGATACGACCTGTGTATGCCTTCATTTGTGATGTGGCGGGGTGCGAGCTGCCACTTAGAAGAGATGTTGGACTCATCGTCGCTAAGAATTCGGTACTGCGTGATCATCCAGATCAAGCCGAGGCATTGATCTATGATGCGCTGTTGGTAAATCATGCCCCTTATCCGCAGCCATTTCCCTTTGTCGAACTTACCTTGACGACAATAGGGGGACATTTGGTTGCAAGTCGTCGGTTCAAACCTGGTGAGTATCTCGGTGGTGAAGCTGCCAGTGCCAAGATGATGCAACCAAGAACACCCATTCATGTTTCACTCGAACTCAAAGACCCAGGCCAGGCGCCGCTGAACTTTCAAATCCGATTTCTGCCTGCGGGCTGAGGTGAGCGGGGAACCCGAAGGGGTCCCTAATCTTCGCTTTACTCTAGAACAACCAGTAGGTTTACTGCCTAGCTAAACTAGATTGGAGATAAATATGCTTGGGTACACAACGATTGGCGTCAGCGACATGGCTAGCGCGGAAGAATTTTACGGCGCGTTGCTAGGAGAAATTGGTGCGAAGCAATTGTTCGGCCAGGATCGAATTAAGTTTTACGGCAATGGTCAGGGCGGCATGTTAGCGATCTGTATTCCTTATGATGAGCAAGCAGCGGCTTCAGGCAATGGCACTATGGTCGCAATTGACGGCGGTAGCCGCGAGGGCGTCGACAAGCTTTATGCAAAAGCAATCGGCCTTGGTGCAACGGATGAAGGCGAACCTGGAGAACGTAATCCTGTTTTCTATGGGGCCTATGTGCGTGACCAGGACGGCAACAAACTCTGTTTCTATGAAATGAAGATGTAGTCTAAAGGACCCTCTGGGGATGACCTCGGAGGGTCGCAGCCTTTGCGCGCATAGTTGCAAACGAGTATGATCCCGCGCTTTCTTACTGAGCCGGTTTTGCCGTTGTCTAGCTCGGATATTCAAATCGGATCCCACACTCTAAAGAGTAACGCTGCGCTCGCGCCGATGGCGGGGCTGACGGATGTACCCTTTCGTACGCTCGCTTGGCGATATGGTGCGGCCTACATGGTTAGCGAGATGGTTTCCGGTAAAGTGGAGTTGTGGGAGTCCGGCAAAAGTCGTTTACGCAGAGTCCCTGTCCCCGGCGTTAACCCAGTGGCCGTTCAGATCGCTGGCACCGACCCGATGGTGATGGCAGAGGCCGCGCGCCGACACGTTGACGAAGGCGTTGAAGTCATCGACATCAACTTTGGCTGTCCAGCCAAAAAAGTTTGCAAAAAATCAGCAGGGTCCGCACTTCTTAGTGACTTACCGTTGCTCGGCCACATTGTTGAAGCCGTCGTCGAGGCTGTCCCTGTTCCTGTAACTGTCAAAACGCGTACTGGTCTTGGACTAGACGACCACACGGGGGTCGAAGCGGGGCGCATCGCTGAAACCGCTGGTGCAGCCATGATCGTCATGCACGCTAGGAGTCGAGCTTGTCGTTTTGTTGGCAGAGTCGATTACGCCAAAGTGCGCAAGCTCAAATCGTCGGTCGCCATTCCGGTAGTTGTTAACGGTGATATCTGGACACGGTTGGATGTTCACAAGGCATTGTCATCGACTGGTGCCGACGGGGTGATGATTGGGCGCGCTGCACTCGGTCAGCCTTGGTTGTTTCAAGAGTTAACGGGCGGCTCTCAGCCTAGTCTTATGGAACGTTGGGATGTGGTCATAGAACACATCTCGTTGCTGCACCAATTTTATGGTGAACAAGCTGGGGTGAGAATCGCGCGCAAACACATTGAAGCGTATGGCCGAACGTTGGGCTTCGACCCGAGCGCATGCCTTCGAGTTGAAGCTGCCGAGGTGCAGAGCACTTGGCTGGTAGAAATGCGAAAAAGACAAATTTCAGAAAGCAAAAAGAGCAGTGCAAGCAAGCACGCCGTACTTTCTGACCAAGAGGCCGCATAGAAAAGTCGTCAGGGTGATGGGTCGTCAGGGTGATGGGTCGTCAGGGTGATGGGTCGTCAGGGTGATGGGTCGTCAGGGTGATGGATAGAGGCGATATCTAAACGTGATATCCAACTTGGTATCAATAGACCCGGTCTAGAAAGGAAGAGAAACATAGGGGGAAGAGTGGCTGCACTCAACATCAGAAGAGCGCTTGTGAGCGTTTCTGACAAAACAGGTATTGTAGATTTTGCGAGAGGTCTTGCCGGTCACGGCGTCGAGATACTGTCCACTGGTGGCACGTACCGAACGCTCCTTGAGGCCGATATCCCAGTCGTCGAAGTGGCTGACTACACTGGATTTCCAGAGATGATGGATGGGCGTGTAAAAACTCTCCACCCCAAAGTTCACGGTGGCATCCTCGGGCGACGTGCCATCGATGGGGCTGTAATGGCTAAGCATGACATAAAGCCTATCGACCTGGTTGTCGTTAATCTCTATCCCTTTGTGGAAACGGTGCTACGCGAAGATTGTACCGACGAACTCGCGATTGAGAACATAGACATTGGCGGTCCGGCCATGTTGCGATCTTCGGCTAAGAACCATGAAGACGTACTTGTCGTTGTCGACCCAAAAGACTATGAGCAGACGTTGAATCAGATTGGGGATGGCATAGATCTCGTCACTCGACGTGCGTTCGCGGTTAAGGCTTTTCGCCATACCGCACAATATGATGCGACGATTGCAGGATACTTAGGCGCAGAAGAAAAGTTGCCAGAATCGATTAGCCTTGCCTTCAACAAAGTAGACGAGATGCGTTATGGGGAAAATCCGCATCAGAATGCTGCGTTCTATCGAGAAGTCATTCCTCCTGCCAGTGGCACTATAGCGAACTACCAACAGCTTCAAGGCAAAGCGCTTTCCTATAACAATATTGGCGACACAGATGCAGCGCTAGAGTGCGTTAAGGTATTTGCAGAACCAACGTGTGTCATTGTCAAGCATGCTAATCCCTGCGGGGTAGGCGTTGCAGCGAGTATTGGCGCTGCGTATGACAAGGCCTTTGCTGCCGATCCTACGTCTGCGTTTGGCGGCATCATTGCATGTAATCGAGAACTGCAAGGCGACGTACTAGATCGCATCCTCGAACAACAGTTTGTTGAGGTGATCATCGCTCCATCTGTTGACGATAAAGCGATAGCTGTAGCGACCAAAAAGAAGAATGTTCGGCTGTTAGTTTGCGGTGACTTGAACAGTGGCAGTCGTGGCTTAGAGTACAAGCGCGTCGGTGGAGGACTGCTTGTTCAGGAGGCAGATGAGCTTTGTTTAGATGAGTCGGCGCTCAAAGTCGTTACCAAGACACAACCAAGCGACGCACTGCGGCGTGATCTAATGTTTGCTTGGAAGGTCGCGTGGTTCGTGAAATCAAATGCCATCGTGTACGCGAAAGATGGGCAAACTATCGGTGTTGGCGCCGGGCAGATGGCCAGGGTCACTAGCGCCATCATTGCAGGAATTAAGGCGGGTGATGCCTCGCTAGATGTGCCAGGTTCTGTGATGGCGTCGGATGCGTTTTTTCCGTTCCGTGACAGTATCGATGCCGCTGCTAAGGAAGGGATTGCGGCGATCATTCAACCTGGTGGGTCAATGCGCGACCAGGAAGTGATAGACGCGGCAGACGAACATGGCATACCGATGATATTCACAGGGATACGTCATTTCAGACATTGAGGCGTACAATCAGAGAGGTTGAACTAGTGGAGGCGCGATGAAAGTTTTGGTCATTGGTTCAGGCGGTCGCGAACATGCGCTGGCTTGGAAGTTGGGTCAGAGTGCTGGCGTCTCAGAAGTTTTGGTTGCACCGGGTAATGCAGGCATAGACTTAGACGAAGGTCTCCGTTGTATTGACATCGATGTACTCGATTTCGATGGTCTCATTAAGCTCGCAAAAAAAGAGGACATTGGCTTCACAATGGTTGGTCCTGAGATCCCCTTGGTTGCAGGTGTCGTTGATCGTTTTCAAGCAGAGGGCCTGGCTTGTTTTGGGCCAAGCGAGGGAGCTGCTCAGCTCGAAGGATCGAAAACTTTCACAAAAGAGTTTCTCGCCCGTTATGACATCCCAACCGGTGCCTACGAGACGTTCACAAATGCGGATAAGGCGATTGCTTATATAGAGGCCCAAGGTGCCCCGATCGTTGTTAAAGCAGATGGCCTTGCCGCGGGCAAAGGTGTCGTCGTAGCGCAGACAGTTGCAGAGGCAACGGCGGCTGTACAAGACATGCTATCGGGTAACGCCTTTGGTGATGCAGGTGCTCGGGTGGTGGTTGAAGAATTTTTACCGGGTGAAGAGGCCAGCTTCATTTGTATTTGTGATGGCAAAACGGCCCTACCGTTTGCATCGTCTCAAGATCACAAAGCGCGGGACGATGGTGACCGCGGACCGAATACCGGCGGCATGGGTGCCTATACTCCTGCGCCAGTAATCGATGATGAAATGCATGCGAAAGTGATGGAGCAAGTGATTGAACCCACGCTCGCTGGAATGGCTCGAGATGGGGTTCCCTACACAGGTTTTCTGTATGCAGGATTGATGATTACACCGCAAGGGCAACCCAAGGTTATCGAGTTTAATTGCCGCTTTGGTGATCCAGAGTGTCAGCCGATAATGATGCGTATGGAATCGGACTTGCTTGAAGTTTGTCAGGCTGCGCTGACGGGAGAGCTCGCGTCAACAGATCTAGCATTTGATCCTAAGGTTGCGTTGGGCGTCGTTATGGCCGCCGGTGGCTATCCGCTTGACTATGCGAAGGGTGATCCGATCACTGGTCTCGACAAAGAACTTGTAGACACCAAGATTTTTCACGCCGGTACGTCGCGTGATGGTGATGACATAGTGACCAACGGTGGTCGCGTACTGTGCGTAGTTGGCGTTGGCAGCAGTGTTACGACCGCGCAAGCGCGAGCCTACGAACGGGTAGATCTAGTCGGTTGGCGCAACCGATATTTTCGCAAAGATATTGGTTATCGCGCCATCGAAAGAGAGTCGTAAATCCGAGATCGCTTACGCGAGCATAAGTCTATCTCCGCTATTCCTCTTTCCGCCCTTGAAGCATTGTCTAGCCATGCTGATCTACGACTTTCTCGCCAGAAACCCAGAGTTTTCCCATGCGTCCCACGCAGAGCTCCAAGGTTTGGAGCGTTCAAGTCACGCGATTTGCGTGCCAGCAAAAAGATGGCTCGTCCAGCGCGATCGAGATCTCGGAGCGTACTTCTACCTATTGCGGGGTTCTGTCGAGACGTGGCATCCGCACTTGATTATCAGTCCGCGAACGTCGCATAAGCACTTTTATCCTGGCTGTTCCAGCGTGAAGACGCGTGCAAACTGCCAAATACTGCGGATAGATGCAGCGCATCGAGATTTGCTGCACACCAGCCGTAACAAACGAAAAGACGGTGCCAGCAGTGAGAATCAGAGTGGTTGGTTGTCCAGTTTTCTCGAATCCAAAATGATGCAGAATCTGTCTAGGTCTCAGTGGCGCGATGTGTTGCGGGCATCTAGGCAGCTTGACGTCCCTGCAGGGAACAAAATCATTACGCGTGGCCAGGAGGGCGCGGAGTGCTTCGTCGTGGAATCGGGTCTAGGCAAGATTCATCGGGGTCGGCGAACGCTACGCCGGATTGGGCCAGGGGACTTCTTTGGTGAAGATGCGGTGGTCACAATGAGTGTTAGAAATGCCGATGTGAGTTCATTAAGCCCGATGCGATTGCATGCGATTCGAGGCTCGACCTTCTGTGACATTGTTGTGCCGAAGTTGGTAGAGCAGGTAGATCGAGCTCATGGCGGTATCAAGCTCAACGTCGGTGTTAATTTTATGCTGGGGAGTATCCCGGTCGATCCGGTAACGCTACGAGAGCGCGTTGCAGAATTTGATCCTCAGCAGCGCTATTACTTAGCCGGTGGGTCATATGCAGATCGTACTCTGTGTGCGTTTTTGTTGGCACAAAGAGGGTACAAGGCCTCGGTGTTAAGCCGGGACGGTGCGGTCTTGAGCCCAAGTGCGTAGAGATTCGATACTTTCGGCGCGGAGGACTGAGATTGGGTAGGTTCGCTCGAGTGCGCCAATAATGTCAGCCTGGGCGATATTGTCTTCTCTAGCTGCGGCCAAGTAGCGTGCCGATACAATCGCTTCTTCGATTTCAGCACCCGTAAACTCATCCGATTTCTGAGCGAGCTCCTCTAAGTCAAAGTCATCAGGATTGAGGTCGCGCTTAGACAGGTGGATGCGGAAAATTTCTTTGCGTATTTCAGGCGTTGGTAAGTCGACGAAGAATATCTCGTCAAGGCGACCCTTGCGCATAAGTTCAGGAGGCAGGCCAGTGATGTCGTTAGAGGTGGCCACTATAAAAACGGAATTTTGATTTTCTGCCATCCACGTTAATAACGTGCCGAGGACACGTTGTGAGGTGGCATTGTCCGACTGGCCCGTTGCAAGACCTTTTTCGATTTCGTCCATCCAAAGCACGCAAGGCGCCATCTGTTCCGCCTGTTTGAGAGAATTTCTCAGATTGCGTTCGGTTTCACCAAAGAACTTATTGTAGAGGGTGCCGAAGTCGAGTCGTAACAAGGGAATAGACCAGAAACCTGCGACAGCTTTGGCAGCAAGACTTTGCCGCCACCTTGGACACCGAGAAGTAAGACACCTTTAGGGCGGTCTTCGTCAGTGGATAGCAAAGCATCCTTACGCAGGTTCAACCATCGCTTGAGATTGTCTAAGCCTGCAACGTTAGAAAAACGCTCAGTGTCGTACTCGAAGTGCAAGACGCCTTCGGCGTCCATCAACTCGAACTTCAGTTTATTGATAGCAGGTATGTCGGATTCAGTGATCGCGCCGTCGGCATAGATTGCATGCCGGATGAGCACCTGGGCATCTGCGTGGGATACACCGCGAAGGTTCGCGATGAGTTTACTGAGCGTGCGATTGTCAGTACGTACTTTCTTGTTATTTCGTTGTGCCCATTCTTGGGCTTGGGTACGGACCATGCCGAGCAGTTCATCATCACTTGGTAGACGTAGGTTTAGGTTGGCTGACATTCGTCCGATTTCCTGGGGGATGTCGAGTCTGTGACTGACAAAGACAATCGTGTTTTGCAGCCGATCGAAATCTAGAGCGATGTCTTTCAAAAAGCGCGTGTTCTTGGGTTCGTCTTTTAAATACGGGTGAAAGTCGCAGAGTACATAGATAGCGGGGCCCGGTGTCGTGGCAATGTGCTGCAAGAGCTCTTCGGGTTCATCGTGCTCCGTAGGGTCGTTCGATGGGCGTTCGCCGAATCCGCCTAGCTGCAGGCCGCGGGTAATGGTCCACTCAAAGAACGACAAGCCGCGTTCCATGGCGAATCGCAGGAGGAGTGCTTGGACGCGTTGTTCGTCTGGTGACTCGATACCTATGATCGGCACACGGGCGTCGAGTAGGACATTGAGATCTTTTGTGTCAGCCATGGTGATATTATGCACAGCTTGACGTGCCAACGGTGTGATCCAGTTTAAGCGGTCACGTTAACCGTAAAGATTCGAGCTTAGGGTGTCTTGGGAGGACGGATGACTGAAGACGAACAAAAAGACGCGCCGCACAAGGTAGGTAACTTGCTCGATGAAGTGGTGCTCGGTTTTGACCGAGCGCTGAAGACGCTAACTGGACAAGTTGAGGCGTCGCGACCAAATCCCGCTGGGGATGAAGTGGATCTAGTCCTTGAGGATGACGAGCGCGCCCACGCCATTGGACTCATGCGCGTTAATCACACAGGTGAAATTTGTGCTCAGGCTCTCTATGAAGGGCAGGCATTGACGGCTAGAAGTGATGCCTCTCGTCAGGCGTTAAAGAATGCGGCACAAGAAGAGCGAGATCACCTTGCCTGGTGTCGGGAAAGATTGGCGGAATTAGGTGGTCGGTCAAGCATTCTGGATCCAGTGTTCTATGGCACATCCCTTATGGTCGGCGCGGCAACTGGCTTAGTCGGTGACAAGGTGAGCCTCGGATTCGTTGAGGCAACGGAAGACCAAGTTGTCGAACATCTCAACAGACACTTATCTGAGTTACCTGAAGCAGATGTCAGAAGTCGCGCGATCCTCGAGCAAATGCGGCTCGATGAAGCTCGCCACGGTGATGAAGCTCTTGCGATGGGTGGTGAATCGTTCCCTGCGCTAGTTAAGGGGGCTATGACCGTGGTCTCACGGGTCATGACCAAGACGACGTACAAAATCTAGCACGGGGAAAGAACAGTTAAGGTGATCTGGTCTCGAACGTATGGTCGATCTTAACCCCAGCGCGTTGCAACATAATGGATGCAGAGCAGTATTTTTCGGCGGTCAGGTGAATCGCTCTTTCTACTTTCTTCGTTTCTAGATCCACTCCCTCAACAATGAAGTGAATATTGATGTTCTCGAACACCTCTGGCACTTCTTCTGCGCGAGTAGCTGTGATCTCTGTCACACAATTGGTCACTTTTTGACGTGCCTTGTCCAAAATGTTCACAACATCAAAGGATGTACAGCCGCCTAAGCCCATCAGCATTAGCTCCATAGGCCTGGAACCTGCATTTTCACCACCTGAATCTGGCGGGCCGTCTATCATTATGGTGTGACCTGAGTCCGCTGTGGCTGTGAATTGGCGCTTTCCTCGCCAAGTGATAGTCGTGTGCATTGTGTCTCGTTTGCTGATTTTTGGATGGAAGACGAGACATTCTCGTGCAAAAAGGAGTGAACTGCGACCGCTCAGAATGTGAAAAAGTGCCGTTTGTCGACCACGTCTCGAAACAGTTCACATTCGTCACCTAGTATTCATCACAAGCAACGTGTTACGAAGGAGCGCAACAAATGCTAGCAGCAAAATCAAATAATATGGGAGGCCGACCGTTGACAGCGAGAGGTTTCCAAATGAACGCAAACGCAGAAGCGACAGAGACGCATTTAGATGCTTTCTTAGCAGCTGCCCATCGTCGGAAGTATCCGGCAAAGAGCACTCTCATCTACGCAGGTGACAAGAGTGATTCGATCTACTACATCCTCAAAGGGTCCGTGACCGTTCTTGTTGAGGATGAGTCAGGCCGTGAGATTATCGTCGCGTACCTAAACAAAGGCGATTTCTTTGGTGAAATGAATCTGTTTACCGAAGACACCCCACGCTCAGCTTGGGTGAAAGCCAAAACAGAATGTGAAGTTGCTGAACTGTCATATAACAAGTTCAAAGAACTGGCCGAACGCCATACAGACCTTCTGTACGCAGTCGGCAATCAGATGGCGGACAGGCTTAATCGGACTACGCAAAAGGTTAGTGATCTCGCGTTCTTGGATGTGACAGGCCGCGTCGCACGCACGCTTCTCGAACTGACCAAGCAGCCAGATGCGATGACTCATCCTGATGGTATGCAAATCAAAATCACCCGCCAAGAGATTGGTCGAATCGTCGGCTGTTCTCGGGAAATGGTTGGCCGAGTATTGAAAACCCTAGTGGACCAAGGATTGGTCTCTGTCAAAGGAAAGACCATGGTGGTCTTCGGTACTCGCTAAGACGCAAACGCGTTAAGCATGGATGATCTGTATACAAGGATGTATGCAAAAAGGGGCGCATAGCCCCTTTTTTTATGCCTAGAGTTTCTTTTTGCCGAGCGCCTTTTAGGGTTAGGCTAGAGTTCAAATTATCGTAAGGAAGAGAGATGGCCCACCACGGCATGCACCATCTAGGTCTAGCGACACACGACATGGAAGCCACGCTCGATTTTTATGAAAACACGTTGGGTTTCGAAACGAAGGTGTGCGACTTGTTGCGACCCGACGCCGGTGGTGTGATACGGCACGCGTTTATGGATGTGGGGCAAGGTGAGATGATTGCCTTCATGGAATGTAACGATGTGCCAACAATACCCTCAGATTTTGATGCGGGTATAAATCGCGGGCTCGGCATCTCCGGTGGTGTCATACACTTCGCGTTCAAGGCGGTAGATGAAGAAGATCTTGAGCTTAAACGCCGTGAACTTAATGGCAAGGGTGTCGAAGTAACTGATGTCGTCGATCACGGATGGTGCAAGTCCATCTACTTCAGAGACCCGAACCAATTGCAGCTTGAGTACTGCGTGTTGTCTGGCGATCTTGCGCCGGAGCTGGTTGCCGATCGAACCACCGATGAATGGACACAGCTCGCGCGTACATAAGCCCACGTTATTCATGTTGGGTTCAGACTTAGGACCCGACAATGCCGTTCTCACATAAAACTTCAAGATAGAGAGGGGAAAGTCATGGTTGCTCTTACCAAGGTAACACCATTGTTGGTGGCCGCATTCATAATGTCCGGATGCATTTCTTATCAGTCTGATTCGACGCACGACAAACACAACTTTTCGGAAGTCCATCCTGGTGAAACAACCACAGGCTGGTTGTTAGATCACTTCGGCTCGCCGCAAAGTGTCAACGAGACGGCTTCGGGTTCCGAAATTTGGCACTATGAGATGGAAGAGACAGAAGATACGGACGTGTCACTTTTTATCATCTTTGATTTTTCTAATACCACGAGTCGGACACGCAACTTCTTTTTTGAAGTTGATGAAGGCGTCGTGACTAAGTCTTGGCGTAGCTAATAGTCGCTATTGTTGGGCGGTCGATCGCCTTGGACTCGGTCCGGCACGAGTTAGCCAGTAAGAAAGAGAGCGTGTAGTTCGCTACCCGGATCTGGTGCACGCATAAATGCTTCACCGACCAAGAAGCAGTGCACCCCATTGGCCTGCATACGCTCAACGTCTGCGCGCGTAGAGATACCGCTTTCGGTAACAACAGTGACATCTTCCGGAACATGCGGCAGCAGATCTATAGTCGTGTCCAGACTCGTTTCGAAAGTCTTAAGGTTGCGATTGTTTATTCCGACTAGAGAAGGTTGTTGGGCGAGGGCAGATTCCAATTCAACCTGATCGTGTACTTCGATGAGCACGTCCAACCCAATACCTTTTGCTGTCTGATTCAAAACCGTGAGGCGCATAACGTCGAGTGCACTTACGATCAACAAGATGCAGTCTGCGCCCAGCGCACGAGCTTCGAAGATCTGGTACTCATCGATGACGAAATCTTTGCGGATAACAGGTAAGTCGACAGCGGCGGCGGCATCTTGGAGGTACTGATCACTGCCTTGGAAGTATTGTTCATCCGTCAGAACTGAAAGGCAGGTGGCACCCGCCGATGCGTATGAACGGGCAATGGCTGGAGGATCGAAGTCAGGACGGATCACTCCTTTGCTGGGAGAAGCTTTCTTGATCTCTGCAATCACGCCAGGCTCGCCCTTTGTCGCCTTTGCTTGAAGCTGTGCGACGAACCCTTTAGTTGCTGACCGACTCTCTGCGATTTGCCGAATTTCCGAGAGCGGTACGTTAGCCTTACGTGTGGCGACCTCTTCGACTTTAGTCTCAATAATCCGGTCAAGAATGTCGCTCATGATTCCCCCATCATCTTGCTGATCCGGATGAGCTCTTCGAGTCGTTCTTTTGCAAGACCTGTTGGAATTGCATCCTGAGCCATAGCGACGCCATTGGCGAACGTCGTCGCGACACCGGATACATAAATCGCCGCTCCTGCGTTGAGTGCGACGATGTCCCCTTCTGGCGTGTCTGGTTGAGAAATAGCCGATCGAACTAGGCTTAAGCTGGATTCCGTGGAGTCTGCGGCTAGTTGTCTGACCGTGTCTGCACTCGCGAGTTGCATTTCAAAATCGGTTGGCGAGACTTCGTATTCTTCTATCACCCCTGCATTCAGTTCGACGACTTTGCTCGGCGCGTCGAGACGAATTTCATCAAGACCTTCGCTGTGTACGATCATAGCGTGCTCGGATCCGAGTAGATTTAGGACTTCCGCCATGGTTCGTTGCCAATCGGCGCTAAAAACACCGATAACTTGACGGGTGGCACCGGCTGGATTCGTCATTGGACCGAGCACGTTCATCATTGTGCGTATGCCGATTTCTTGGCGGATCGGTCCCGCAAACCGCATCGCACTGTGGTGAGCAGGTGCGAACATAAAGCCGACGCCGACATCGGAGACGCAAGTTGCGATCTGCTCAGGCGATAGTTCGAGATTCACCCCTGCAGCTTCAAGGACGTCTGCACTGCCACAAAAGCTCGTCATTTTGCGGTTGCCGTGCTTTGCGACTTTGGCGCCAGCCGCGGCGGTGACGAATGCTGCTGCGGTCGATATGTTGAATAGCTTGGTCCCACTACCGCCAGTACCACAGGTATCGACCAAATTTGGATGGGACACATCAACCTTTGTGGACAGCGAGCGCATCACTTGGGCAGCACCCGCGATCTCCTCTGGGGTCTCCCCCTTTACCCGTATAGCCGCTAAGAAGGCGCCGATCTGGGCAGGCGTCGCCTCACCCGACATAATCAATTGAAAGACGTCTTGTGTTTGCGCCTGGTCGAGGTTGTTTCCCTCGACGAGTACGGCGAGTGCATCTTGGATATTCATAGTTTTCCTCCGAGGTGATCAGCTTAAGCTGAATCTAGGCGCTGATGAAATTTTTGAGCAGATCGTGGCCGGTGTTTGTCATGATGGATTCGGGATGAAATTGCACGCCCTCAATTTCGAATTCGCGATGACGGAACCCCATGATCTCGTGTACCTCACCCTCGTTCTCAGTCCATGCGGTGACCTCTAGACAGTCCGGGAGAGAACTCCCCTCGACTACAAGAGAGTGATATCGAGTGGCGTCAAAGGGATTTGGCAGGTTGGCGAAAACACCGAGGTTGTTGTGATGCATTGGTGACATCTTGCCATGCATCACTTCGTCAGCGCGGATGACATTTCCTCCGAACGCCTGACCGATACTTTGGTGGCCAAGGCAGATGCCGAGGATTGGGATTTGACCAGCGAACTCCTTAACAACAGCGAGCGAGATACCAGCCTCGTTGGGCGTGCAGGGTCCGGGTGAGATGACAATTTTTTCAGGGCGTGCTTTTTCAATCTCGGCAAGTTTTAACTCATCATTTCTATATACCTCGACGTCGGCGCCGAGTTCAGACAGGTATTGAACGATGTTGTAGGTAAAGGAGTCGTAGTTGTCGATCATTAAAATCATGGTGAATTCTCGTTAACTAAATTTGAATTGGATGGGAAGTTGCGCGTTATAGGTAACGCAGGAGTTGTTCGCCTCGCCAACCAAGACTTGCCGTTTTCACCATGTCATAGAACCCCAATAGAGCGTCGGCACGCTCATAGACTTCGATAAAATGTCCGAGAGACTCGACCGCATCAACAAATGCGAACTCAGTACCACCGGTTGTTTCAGCAATGGTTGCGACCTCAAACCCCGCACTTCGATATGCGGCGTACGCTTCTTGCTGGTCTGGAACGATCGTTGCGAGGTGGTGCAACCCTGTCTCACCAGGTTGGTAGAGGTCACGAAAAGGTGAGGGTCCGATTGACTCCTGTTGGACGAGTTCCAACATGACGTTACCCCACTGGCCATACGCAGAGGAGTGGATAAAGAGACAAGACACTCCTCGATGGACAGCTCGGCGGAGCTCAATGTCCTTCACTACAAAAAATGGCCCGGCGCCGACTGTTTTATGCATTTTTTCTGCAGCAACTTCGATGTCAGCAACGAAGTACGCGATTTGCGCGACCGGATAATTGGGAACGGTCATTCTCGATCTAGCCTTTCAAGTTTAGATCGCATCCGAGTGAGAACTGCTTGTGTTTCTCGGAGTTCTTTCAATATATCGTCTGAGGTCGGTGGCAAAGTGAGGTCGGCCAATCTTTCTGCCTTCGCTTCATCAAGATTGTTTATGACTACGGCTATAAACAAGTTTACGACCACAAATGTGCCCAGGATTACAAAGCTAACAAAGTACGGCCATGCCAATGGTCCTACCTCCATGGCGGCATACATGATATCGGTCCAGTCTTCTAAGGTGACGATTCGGAACAAGGTTAACAATGAAATTCCAAGTGTGCGCCAGTGGGTTGGATCGATCTCGTTGAAGAGATGGAACCCGGCGACGGCATAGATATAGAAAATAATCGACATCAGAGCGATTACATTTGCCATGCTCGGAATGGACCTAACAAGCGTCTCAACAATTAGGCGGAGCTCTGGGAGGGTCGAAATCAATCGCAAGACACGTAACAAACGTGCCAGGCGTGCCAGCATTGCGAGTTGTCCAGTTGCAGGAAGCAAACTGATAACGATGATGCTGAAATCAAAAATGTTCCAGCTATTCTTGAAATAGCGCAATGGTTTTGGCGATTCAGCGATTATCTTGATCGCTGCTTCGACAATAAAAATGGTTAGAAATAGATAGTTACCAATCTCGAACAACCATCCAAATTGATTATGAAGCGTCTCTGACGTATCTAAACCGATCACAATTGCGTTCAAGACTATGACACCCGTGATTGAGTGGTTGAACCAATTGCTAGCGACGATGTGTTTAGCCCAAGGCATGCCTACAGTCCTTCCTTCTTTGGCGATTAGTTGTTCGAAAGATCGGCGAATTGGTTCTCCGCTAACGCCGCTGCCCGGAATATGGCACGTCCTTTGTTCATGCTTTCTTTCCATTCGAGGCGCGGCACTGAATCAGCAACGATGCCGCCCCCTGCCTCGATGTAGAGTTTGCCGTCTTTGACAACGGCCGTGCGGATAGCAATCGCTGTATCCATGTTGCCGTTCCAAGCAAGATAGCCAACAGCGCCGCCGTATATCCCACGTTTAACCGGTTCCAGCTCATCAATGATTTCCATCGCGCGAACCTTTGGAGCACCGGATAGCGTGCCCACGGGGAGGGTGGCTCTCAGAAGGTCCATAGCGGAGAGACCGTCTTTGATTTGTCCTTCCACATTTGAAGAGATGTGCATAACGTGGCTGTATCGTTCGATCGCGAACTTCTCTGTAACTTCTACAGAGCCAGTCTCAGCCACCTTGCCTACATCGTTGCGACCGAGGTCGATCAGCATCAAGTGCTCAGCGACTTCTTTGGGATCTGCGAGCAGTTCCTCTTCGAGCGCCTGATCTTCCTCGTCTGTATAACCTCGTCGTCTGGTCCCCGCTAACGGCCGATTCGTTATTTTGCCGTCCTCTAGACGCGCTAATATTTCCGGTGATGAACTGACGATTTGAAATTCACCGAGATTCATAAAGTACATATAGGGTGACGGATTCAGACTCCGAAGCGCTCTATACAGATTGATCGAGGGTGAGGCGAATGGTATCGACATTCGCTGTGCTAGGACGACTTGCATCGCGTCACCTGCCCGGGTGTATTCCTTGATTCGCTCAACCGCCGCCTTAAATTCTGCTTCGCCAAATTCCGAAACAAAGTCAGACTCTTCGATCTTTTGGTTCGCTTGTGAGGAAGGAATATTCGGTGGCGCAGCGTTGGCGAGTTTGCGAGCTCGAGCTGCAAGTTTTTCTTTTGCATCTTGCTCTGCGCCTACGACGTCGGGATCGATGAGCGTGATGAGTTGCATGCGCCCTTTGACGTTATCGAAGATAACGACGTCTTCGCTCACCATGAGCATGATGTCCGGTGTACCCATGGCATCGGGTGGTGTTGAGTGTTGTAGACGTTTTTCGACGTAGCGGACCGTGTCGTAGCCAAAATAGCCGACCAACCCACCGTAGAATCTTGGCAGAGAGTCGTCATGTTGAACGTCGAAACGGGCTTGAAATTGTTCTATGAATAGCAAGGGGTCGTCTGTTTCTAACGACTCAACGACTTGCCCTTCATGTGTCACCGTTATGGACTGACCCCGAACCGTAAGAATCGTTCGAGCGGGAAGTCCGATGATTGAGTAGCGACCCCATTTTTCCCCGCCTTGCGAGCTTTCGAGTAGGTAGGAGTAAGGGCCGTCGGCAAGTTTGAGGTAAACAGACAGCGGTGTGTCGAGGTCAGCGAGGGTTTCATAGACTACGGGAACGCGCTTATACGTTGGGTTGGAATCAGTCATGTCGGGCCTTTGGGGAGAGTTCAGGAAACGGTGTTTTGGGTAGGCACGGGAGTGCCAAGCGATTTGCTATCGCCATCCACCGCTGAAGCAGCATAGTCGGATTTTCGAAATCATGTCCAACATAACGTGTCGTTTTTGTCCGTAGTTGTTCTGACAAGTTAGAGGTGCGAAGACTAGCATGGGCTCGATAGTTTGTGGAAGTGCACGGTTTGCGCCCTAGAGAAGTTCCTCAAACTTATCGAGTACTGCGTTCGCACCAAGAGTTTCCACGTCGACGCCATGATTGTAACCGTCGCGCATACACACAACGGGTATGTTGGCAGCGTGCGCTGCTTTAACGTCGGTCTCTGAGTCTCCCACAAACAAGGCGTTTGATCTTGCCACCCGGAGCTGGGCGAGACAGAGATCGACTGGGTCCGACGCAGGCTTTGGTTTTGCCGCCGAGTCGCCACAAACAATTGTTTCAAACCAACCTGTCATCTTGAGTTCTTCCAGTAACGGCAAGCTCAAGGCGGTGAGCTTGTTTGTAACGACAGCTAGTTTCGATCCGCGCCTTTGTAATTCTTTGAGCGTCTCTATGACACCACTATATGGTTCGCTGTAGTCAGCAAGATGGTTAGCGTAGTAACTCAGAAATGTGGCAACCATGTCTTCGAGTTCTACCGGGTCAGAATGCTTGTGGTAGATGAGTGACTCGTTGACGAGGGCGCGGACGCCATGACCTATCCAGTGCCGGGTCAAGCTGATGTCTACTTCTTCAAAGGAGTGCTCGTTCAAGGTGTGATTCAGAGCGATGTGAATGTCGGGGACGGTGTCGACTAACGTGCCGTCTAGATCAAAGAGGTAAGCACCGTACGTGCGGTGCCAAGTTGTGTCTGGCATAAACTAAGTGGTGGCAGAACTGATCGCGTTCCGCAAATCTGCGATTGTCTTGGCGTAATCATCGGTGCCGAAAATTGCTGTACCGGCAACAAAGGTATCGGCGCCAGCCGCTGCAACTTGCCCGATGTTGTTAACTTTAACACCGCCGTCGATCTGTAGGCGTATATTGCGCCCGCTAGCGTCGATGAGCTCTCTCGCGTGTGCCAGTTTATCGAGCGATGAGTTGATGAAAGATTGGCCACCAAAGCCTGGATTTACCGACATGATGAGGATGAGGTCGAGTAGGTGGATAACTTCCTCGAGGATGCTTAATGGCGTGGCCGGATTAAACACGAGACCGACCTTGGCACCACTTTCGGCAATGAGACTTAAGGTACGGTGTAAGTGTTCGGTTGATTCCGGGTGGATCGTAATGTAGTCAGCGCCCGCTGTGGCGAAGTCGCCGATTAAACGGTCGACTGGCTTCACCATTAAATGCACATCGACTACCGCGTCGATACCCGCCTTACGCAAGGACTCAAGTACTAATGGGCCGATGCTCAAGTTGGGGACGTAGTGATTGTCCATCACGTCGAAATGAATGGTGTTTGCACCGGCGGACAGAACCGCTCGCACTTCATCGCCTAGACGAGAAAAGTCGGCTGCTAAAATCGAAGGTGAAATCCAAGGCTCCATAGGGTGCGAATTGTACCCACCTTACTTAGCCGGGTCTCAGTTTTGTTGCGCTTCAATGAGCTCCAACGCTTCTCGAAGTATGACCATCTGTCGTGTCGCCGCTAAAACTTTGGATTCGGAGGCATTAGGGGGGAGCTTGTCAGGGTGAGTTTTGCTGATGAGTTTCCGGTAGGCTTTTTTGGCCCCAGAGGCGGAACTGCCTGCCGGGATCCCGAGTGTCGTGAAAGCTGCGGCCAGAGCAGATTTTTCGGGTTTGTTGGCAGAAGGCTGACTACTCCTACGCTCTTGTTTTCGTGTTTTTTGGCGACTATACGTGTTGTGTTCTGAAGCGTTTGGACGCGTCTGCAGCGCGGCGCCAAACTCCTTGGCGACGAATCCGGGTGACACGTTCAAGAACCCGGCCAGGCGCACTGTTGCCGCGAGGGCGTGATCATTGGGAGATATGGCTGTAATGGCGCACATAGCATGAACCATGAACTGTGCTGTGTTGGAGTTCCCTGAAGTCGGGAGCTTTGCTGCCAATTTCCGAAAATCGAATTGAGCGGATTTACCAGAGTTGAATGTGGTAATGGCCGCCTTTCTTTGCGCCGTAGATAGACTCAGTGCACGCATAAAGCTCTCAGCTTTTTTTACGTGCCTTGGGAGTACGGCGCCGCCTTGTTTGGCCAGATGGCCAAGTGCTGCAAAAAGGTATTGCTGGTTCAGATCAAGCGTTGTTGAAGAGCGGTTGCCACGGGCTTTGCTCGGAGCTTTGACGGGCGCTGGTGTTTGCCGCGCAGCCCAGATATCGAACATGTGGCCGACTGCGATGCCAACGATGATTGCCGCAGAAAGTGCCACGTGATTGTAAGGGGCGAAAATGAAGGCAGACGTGAAACCCACGGCTTTGCCGAACCATTGATTGTAGAGCAGTTCCGTACGCATTCCTTAAGCATAGTTAACCTATGGTGGTTTGCGAGACGCGGCCCCAATCTAAAATTCTAAGGCTTCAAATGTTCTGCGAGAAAGCTATCCATCTCGCCGAAGAGTTGTTCCCGCTGGCTTTTGTAGCTGAGGAAGTGATCGCCGATGGGTTGTTCGACATAGCGGAAGTTCTTGCCGTGTTGAGCCAGGGCATTCGCGAGTCTTCTACTTTGGCGCACGCGGACCACCGTGTCTTGGACGCCATGCACGAGGAGGATTGGCGTATCAATGTCTTGCACTTGGGCAAGTGGTGAATTGGCTGCCAAATTCTTACTTGATTGGATACGTTCTCTATTTCGTTTCTTCAGATCAAAGAAGGCGGTGCGTTCGACCATTTTCTTTAGATCAGCAATTCCAGCCATGCTGACCGCGCATTTAATCTGTTCGTTAAATTTAAATGTGCTGACGAGTGCTGAGTAGCCTCCGTAGCTCGCGCCAACCATACAAACGCGGTCTGGGTCCGCAAGTCCCTGATCGACGAGCGAATATAAGCCGTCGATCAAATCCTCCTGCATCTTCAAGCCCCACTGGCGGTAACCGGCTTGCATAAATGCCTCGCCGTAGCCGACAGAACCGCGATAGTTGGGTTTTAGTACGGCATAGCCCGCGTCAACTAAAAACTGTGTCCATGGATCAAACTCCGCGGAATCTCGTGCATATGGACCCCCGTGAGGTAAGAGCACAGTGGCATAAGGTGGCGGACCTTGAGGCGTGGCAACATAGGCAGGAATCTTTGTACCGTCGCGCGAGGTATATTGCATAGGTGCGAGATCGACTACAGCCTCGTCTTTGAGTTGTGGATAACTGTGGCCGACAAGATCGAGTGAATCTGTTTCGAGGTTGTAAATATAGTATCTCGGGCTGATGCCACCGTAGGTGTAAACGAGCATTTTTTTGTAGGCCGCGTCTGTGGCCAACAATCTAAAGTACTTGCCCGGTAGCTCGTCCTCGATGTGGTTGACCAAGCGCTCCATTTCGTCATCAAACCATTCGAAATTTGGATGATGATCGGTGTAGCCGACGCCGAGTGGCTCTCCCGTCTTCGGGTGCTGGAAGAGACCACCAAAGATGTCATAACCAGGGTGTCGAAACACTTCTTCCGTGAGTTCACCGGTTTCGAGATTCAGCCGATAGATAGCGTGGCGGTCCTGACCGTTGGTCATGCTGATGAAGGCATCCTTGCCGTCCGTGGTGAAGCCGACAGGTTGTGGTGGGATTTCGCTTTTGAAACCATTGCCAGATAAAGGTACGAGTCGGCGTCCGACGACATGATACAAAACAGGTGTTTCGTCGTATCGATAGCCGATCGCTAAGCGTACGGTGCCTTCGTGAGATGCATACCAACGTCTCACAAGACGCCTTGGTCGTTGGGTTCGAATTAGATCATTGTCATAGATGTTGAGCCGGTAGACGCTGGGACGATTAGGATGATCTCGATTGATCTGTACGAGAATATGAGACGGATCGTCCCCCAACCAGTTAACAACACGGTCTTGCACTTGGGCATTCCAAACCGGAGGTGAGCCAAGCCTGTTTCGTGCTGGGCGAACCAGCTCGAGACGTTCGGTACCATCGATGTTGATAGCGAACATGCGCGTTGCCGCGACGAAGCCCATGCGGGGAATCGATTGGTAGAAGCGCAAGGAGCAAACAATGCGTGTGTCATTAGCCCAACGACACCAATTTATTAGACCTGTCTCGTGACTCCCTTGGTAGAGCGTGAGATCAGAGTTGGTGGCGAGGTCACGTACAACCAAAGCGTATGCGTTTTCCTGCGCGCGAACCATTAGTAGGTGATTGCCGTCTCGAGAGAGATCTAGATCGTCAAATTGCGCTAGACCAGCGGTTGGATTAAGCCCATAGGCTGACTTGGCCACGAGTAGACAGAAGAGCAAAAAGAGGAACCGTTTAGCCGAAAGCCTTAGAGTTCTCTCTGATCTGAACTTGAAAGTTTCGATAAGCATACTGACCGGCTCCCACAGTCAAAGTCAGCATAACGAGGAACTCAGTAAGGAAATACAGCCACGGAGGATTGTCCGACTTGGTGCGTGCTAGGCGTTGAGGCTGTTGTATTGCTCGACGGTGCCGATATCCAACCACGTCCCTGTAAAAAGATTGGCTCGCAGGTGTCCTTGATTAATCAGATCGAAATAGACGTCCCGTAGCGAAAACGCGCCTTCTCGTTGGTCATACAGCAGTTCTGGTCGCAATACGGCAATTCCGCAATAAACATAGCGAGTACCACGGGCTGTCACTTTGCCGTTGGCGTACTCAAAGTCGCCTCGATCACGCCATTTCGGCGTTGGTGTTAGAACGATTTGTGCTGGGGCTCCGTCATCTGGGAAGTTAGGCAGGTTGGCAAAGTCGAAGTCGGTCCATATGTCGCCATTCAAAATCGCGAACGGCCCATCACCTAAGAGGGGTAGGGCATGTTTAACGCCACCGCCCGTCTCCAATAGATTCTGTTCATAGCTGTAGGAAATCGAGACCCCTAGGTCATGCCCCGCGCCGAGGTGAGCTTCGATTTGTTCGCCGAGGTGGTGCAAGTTGATGACGAGCTCGCTAAACCCGGCCCGAGCTAATGCTCGAATTTGCCACTCGATCAGTGGCTTGCCTTTAATTGGGAGCATTGGTTTCGGTGTGTGGTCGGTCAGTGGCGCCAAACGGGTCCCTCGTCCGGCGGCTAGGATCATGACTTTCATTCGATCTTCATTGTTTAATGCGTGCTTCGGCGGGTTCTATGCAACTGGATAATTGCAGTTTAAGGTCCTTAAGCTCTGGGTAGCGAGATAGGGATGTCACCATGCGTTTAAGTAGCGGCACGATATGGATCAAGTGTGTTGATTTATTGTCACGCAGGTGCAGGCGCGCAAAAATCCCTATGGCTTTGAGTTGGCGTTGATAGGCTGTGAAATCTAACATTCGGCGTACCTCTTCTTTGCTAAACGCACTGAGCCGATCGGTCCCCGAGAGAAAATAGTCCAGCCAATGATCAATTTCCTGCTCGTTAAAAAAGTAGTAGCAGTCATGGAGAAGGGAGGCGAGATCGTACAGACAGGATCCTATGAGGGCATCCTGGAAGTCGACGATACCAAGCGTTTGGTCGTTGTAGAGTAGATTTCGGCAGTGATAGTCTCGGTGAACGCAACTTTTAGGTTGCATATCTATCGCTGCCAGCAGTAGATCTGAACTTGCTTGGAAGCGCTTAATTTCTGGGCTTGTCGGCGTGATCGCTAGGAATTTTTGCACGAACCACTCGGTAAACAAACCCAGCTCCATGTGCAAACGATCGTCGTCATAGGGTTCTAGTGCGCTGTCGCGGACCGGTGCTAGAACATGCAACGTATCAATTGCAGATCGTAAGGCCGGATCCTGTGCCGCTGTCCCGTAGATCGTTTCAAAATCTTGTTGTCCGAGATCAGATAGGACGAACAATCCGAGGGTGGAGTTGTGGAGCACGATTTCAGGGACGGGTAAACGATGCTCAAAAAGGACGGCTTGAATCGCTACGAATGCATCATTTCGCTCTAACTCAGGGGGACTGACCATTAGGATGAAAGTCTTATCGGAGTTCGCGCAGGCCACACGGTAAAAGCGGCGATGACTCGCTTCGACTCTCAGCGGTACAAACTCGTAACTCGATGCAAAGAGTTCGCTTAGCTGAGTTTCACACCATCTCTGTTGCACGTTTGTTAGGGATATTTGTTGCACGTTGTGATTATAACGGGCGAAGCAAACCTTTATCATGGATAGATGTTCCGTTGTTCGTACCACATCAAAGCCGTAGTAGCGGTTGGGCTCGCTTTGCTCGGATTTGCGGGCACCTCTTTTTTTGCCGAAGAAGTTTTGGCACAAGAAGGTGATCGACCTGATCCAGTAATTTGTCTGCCGAATTCGTCAGGCACCGGCTGGGACTGTCGCGAAGACGATGGCGTACGACCCGACACAAAAAGTGTCGCGGAGCGTTCCGCACGAGCGCGAGACGCTGAACTGTCTCGCAAGAAAGAAGAGCAAGCTCGCCGCGCGGCTGCTGAGGCAGACGCAATTAGTATTCAGGGTGATACTAGTATCCAGGGTGGGACTGGGGACCCTGAATCCGATGGAGCTGGTGACAAACCGGCACCCGCAACATCGATGATGGGTGATGATCCAGCTGGTTGGTATCAGGAGAGCAAGCCTCGACCGGCCGATGAACAGCATCGGTTGAAAGCAGATTTAGCAGCGTCCTATTTCGTGACGAGCGAGTCCACCGGCTCGGATAAGTGCCATGGTGGGTACGTGGTCCGAGAATATCCCCACCCGTTAACTGCGCCGAATGAGTCATTTGTTGTAACAGCGGATGCAGATGGTTTGAGCTCGATAATCGATGAATCCGTGTCGTTGCTTGGAAATGTCACGATCGAGCAAGGCAACCGTTTAATTTACGCCGGGCAAACTGAACTTGATCAAGAGACGATGATTGCGGCATTCCCACAGGGGCTCGTGATGGATCAACCGGGCATGGTTATGCAAGGTAGAAGTGCCAAAGTTGATCTCAGTTCTGATGAAGCGGACCTGGAAGATGTACAGTTTGTGTTAACAGACATTGGGATGCGTGGTGGAGCACAAGAACTAAACCAAAATACAGATGGCGATTTGCTACTGCATAACAATCAATTTACGCGGTGCGAACCAGGTGACAACGGCTGGCGTCTAAATACTTCTTCGTTGCTGATTGAAAAAGATGAGGTCTTCGGTACAGCGCGAAATGCAGTTTTGCGGATGAAGTCAGTGCCTGTGTTCTACACACCTTACCTGAAATTTCCCGTGACAGGCGATCGTGTGTCAGGACTCTTGTTTCCTAACCTGAGTTATTCAGACGAGGATGGAGTGGATATTTCGGTGCCGTACTATCTCAATTTAGCGCCGAACTATGATGCGACAGTGATCCCACGTTACATCAGCAAGAGAGGAGCGAGCGTAGAGTCCGAGTTTAGGCATATGTCGTCGTGGCAGAGTTCGACTTTTGCCGCAAGCTTGTTACCCAAGGATAATGTTTACAACGGTGAGGTGAACCGTGACGACTTTGATGAAGCGGGAGGTGAAGCTGCTTTTGGGCCGTTCGACTCGGCAGACCGCTGGCTTGGAAGTGTTGATCATCAAGGAAGAGTTGGTCCGTTTCGGACAATTGTGGATTACACAGCGGTCAGCGATAGAGACTATTTTAGCGATCTAGGCTCGGACCTTGGACTCTCAAGTCGCAGAGAACTCGAACGTCGAGGTGAGATTCGATATAGCCGTGGAGGTTTGTCTACACGGCTTTGGGCGCAGGGTTTTCAGCGTATCGATGAGATACAAATTGATGAATATGAGCGGCTGCCTGAGCTTGAAGTGAATTGGCGTCGTCGCTTAGTTGGGCCGTTGCAATTTAGTATTGCCTCGACGTGGGCGGATTTTGATCGGGACACAGAACGATTGAACGGCCTGGCTGCGGTGACTGGTTCCCGGCTTCATCTAGAACCACGGGTGAAAGTACCGTTTTCCTGGCCGTTTGGCTTCCTATCGTTCGGGGGTGGGTATCGCCACACGAGTTACGACCTGGAGCAAGATAGAAATGCAGCGGGACTACAGCTCCTCGACAGCAGCCCTGATCGAGGCATTGGTCTGGCACATGTTGATGGTGGTCTCTTCTTCGAGCGCGAACTTAACTGGTTTAACACGCCGTTGATACAGACCCTAGAGCCGAGGGTCTACTTTCTCTGGCAAGATTTTGAAGATCAGTCGCGGCTGCCTAAGTTCGACTCGTCACTGTTGACGTTCAACTACAGTCAGTTGTATCGCGACAATCGATTCTCTGGGATCGATCGAATCGCAGACACACGGCAAGTTTCTACTGGAGTTACGACTCGATTCGTCTCGGCAAACAATGGCCGAGAGTTTTTTCGCTTCTCTGTAGGCGAGATCTTTTACTTCCTGGATCGGCGTGTGACGCTGAACGATAGGACGACTGCAAACGAAAGGCAGAGCACATCAGCTTACGCGGCGGACATGACTGCCAGTATTGCTAAATCCTGGCGCCTCTACGGTAACGTAGTTTGGGACCCGAATGACAATGAAGTCGACGAAGGGGGCGGTGGTATACAGTTCCGCCGGGATAATCGACGGATCGTGAACGTAGGGTTTAGGCACAATCGGGTAAGCAATGTGGAGCAGACAGATTTTTCCATGTACTGGCCGCTGACCGATTCGTTCGCAATCTTAGGCCGGTGGAACTATGACTTGGAAAGCGGTCGAACCATAGAGGGATTTGGCGGGATTGAATATGAAGATTGCTGCCTACAAGTTCGGTTAATGGCTAGACGTTTTCTAGAGAGTCGAACTGACAACTTTGCTGAGGTGGAAGGGGATGATGGCATCTTTGTGCAGATCGTATTCAAAGGGCTTGCCGGGTTTGGAACTAAGGTAGAATCCGTGCTCGAGAGGGGTATCCGTGGGTACCGCAGCCCAGTACAAGGCGGTTATTTCTCGAACTATGGTTCAAATCGGTACCAGTAGGTACTTGCGAGTGTAGGCAAAAAGAAGGCAAAAAAAGGCAAAAGGATGAAGATGTTTAAGAAATTGGTGGGAACGATACTGTTGTGTGTATCCATGCCTGCGTTTGCTGTGTACCAGGACCTCGATGCCATCGTTGCGGTTGTTGAAGAAGATGTGGTTTTAGCGTCTGAGTTACGTACGCGTTTCCAGCAGATCGTAAAGCAGATGGAATCGCAGAAAATGCAAGTTCCACCCAATGAGATATTACTCAGCCAAATCATGGAGCGGCTGATCATTGAAAGTCTACAGCGACAAGAAGCTGAGAACCGCGGTGTTGTTATTGATGATGAGACTTTGACACGTGCAGTGATGTCTTTCGCCGAGCAAAACAACATGACGCTCGAGAATTTCGAACAGGCGCTAATCGCGGATGGGACGAGTTATCGACAGTTCCGAGAAGAGATTCGTGGCGAGATCATGATCAATCGGTTGCAGCGTAACTTGATCAACCGACGGATCTCGATTTCTGAACAAGATGTGCAAGGACTGTTGAATTCACCTTTTTACAAGGAGATGTTCTCTGACGAATATCGAGTTGGACACATACTGTTGTCGCTTGAGTCCGGTGCCAGTGAATCGGCCGTGGCTGCAGCTGAGACCAAGGGCGCCAGTATTGTTAGAGAGCTGCGCGAGGGTGCTGACTTTGCGCAATCTGCGGTAGAAAACTCATCGTCGTCGACTGCCTTGGAAGGTGGCGATCTGGGTCTTCGGAAGGCTGCTGAGTTGCCAAGTCTGTTTGTAGAGACAGTGCTTGAAATGAATGTGGGAGACGTTGCGGAACCGATACAAACGTCTGGCGCCATTCACATAATAAAATTGTTGGAGCGGAAGGGCGCGGGTACACAAAGAGAGAGCCAGAGCTTGGTTCGTCACATACTTGTGCAACCGTCTGCAATCCGTTCTGAAGAGGAAACTGAGGCGCTCATACGTAGCATCAAAGCAGAGCTCGATGCGGGCGGCGATTTTTCAGAGCTGGCAGAGCAGCACTCTGAGGATCCCTCGAGCGCGCTCAACGGTGGCTCGTTGGGATGGTCGGCGCCTGGCGCTTTTGTCCCTAAATTTACTGAAACGATGCTTGCGATGAACAAGGACCAGCTCAGCGAACCGTTTCAGACGGAATTCGGCTGGCACGTGCTTGAGGTTCTTGATCGTCGTGAGGAAGACATGAGTGAAGAAGCGCGAGAAAACATGGCGATGGAGATATTGCATCGGCGTCGTTTTGAGGAAGAGCAACAAGAGTGGCTCAAAGAACTTCGTGATGAGGCGTTTGTCGAAATACGCATGTAACGCATGCTAGTAATTACTCCAGGCGAACCTGGCGGGGTTGGGCCAGATATTGCGTTGCGCCTATTTGCACTAGCGCGGCAACAACCGGCTCTCGTGATTGCCGATCCTGAACTATTGCGGGCTCGAGCAGACATGTTGGGTCTCGCGATGAATTTTGAAATCTATCAGAACAATCGCGCGAGTCTAGACGCAGGCGTCATGACGATTCTGCCCTGTCCGATCGCGGGAAGCTGCGTGCCAGGACTCCTCGACACAAAGAACGTCGTTGGCGTGATGAAGGCGTTGGACCGCGCAATCGACGGTTGTTTGGACGGCGAGTTTTCAGGTTTGGTCACGGGACCGATGCAAAAGTCAGTTGTTAACGATGCCGGTGTCACTTTTACGGGCCATACTGAATACCTTGCGGAACGAAGCGGGACTGAGGATGTGGTCATGCTTCTCGCCAACTCGAAAATGAAAGTGGCCTTGGCAACTACTCACTTAGCCCTGAAGGATGTGCCTGCAGCATTGACCTCTGAGTTATTGACACGTCGACTACGTATCCTTGCTTCCGATCTTCGAGAGAGATTTCAGCTTCCTAACCCAACAATTGTGGTTGCCGGTCTGAATCCCCATGCTGGCGAGAACGGACATTTAGGAATGGAGGAGATTGAAGTCATCGAACCTGCGTGTGATGCGCTCCGAGCCGAGGGAATGAATATTGTCGGTCCACTTCCTGCAGACACGCTTTTTACGAAACGACATCTTGAAGGTTGTGATGCCGTAATGGCCATGTTCCATGATCAGGGTCTCCCCGTACTTAAATATTCGGGTTTTGGTGAAGCGGTCAATATCACGCTTGGCTTGCCGTTTGTCAGAACTTCCGTTGATCATGGCACTGCGATAGATATTGCAGGGACCGGAGTGGTTGATTGTTCGAGTATGCAAGCTGCGATCGCGATGGCTGGGAAGTTGACTCGTTCCAATGAAAGCTCGTAAACGCTTCGGGCAACATTTCCTCACAGATGAAGGCGTTCTGGCGCGCATAGCGGATGCTGTTGGCGTTGAAGAAGGTGATGTCGTGCTGGAGATTGGTCCGGGCCAAGGCGCGCTAACGGAATTGCTCTATGGCGTGCCATCCGTACGTTATGTAGGTGTAGAAATAGATCGGGATTTCATCCCGCATTTAGCAGCGCGCTTTCCAGAGCTAGAACTCGTTAATGAAGATATCCTGAGAATTGATCTAAACGGGATTCTCCAGACAGAACGCGCCCGCCTTGTTGGTAATTTGCCCTACAACATCTCCTCGCTTTTGCTTCTTAAACTTGCTGAATGGGTCAGAGATACCCCCGGCGTGATGCAAGACAGCCATTTCATGGTCCAGCGCGAATTAGCGGCTCGTATGTGCGCGATACCTGGCAACAAAGACTGGGGACGTCTGAGTGTCATGGTCCAACTCATGTTTGACATTGAATATCTGTTTGACGTGGCACCTGAAAGCTTCAATCCGCCCCCCAAAGTATGGTCGGGGGTCATCCGACTCAGACCCACGGCGCGGTGGCAGGATGTTACGAGTGACACTATCCGCAAAATAGACGATGTGTGTAAGAGAGCGTTTAGCGGCCGTCGCAAAAAGCTATCCAATGCGTTAAAGCACTTTGAAATTGATTGGGATGGCTTGGGTATTGATGGCACGAAACGTGCTGATGATGTGAGCATTGCAGAATTTGTTACTCTAGCGAACAACGCTGTGATCAACCCAAACTAAGAGCTGGAGAGAATCATCGATACAGGTAGTTCATTGATTGATATAACAGTAAAAACGAAGCACCTCGCCGATCAGTCTGACGCGAACGAAGAGCGTTTTGTGTTCGCGTATACCATCACGATAACTAATCATAGAAAACAATCTGCCCAACTATTAAATCGACACTGGGTGATAACCGATGCCACCGGTAGTGTTGAAGAAGTACGCGGCGAAGGGGTGGTTGGGCATCAGCCGAATCTAGCCCCAGGTGAGTCGTTCGAATACACCAGTGGCGCGATTTTGAAAACTCCAGTCGGCTCGATGGAAGGTAGTTACGAGTTCTCAAATGGCCAGGGCGAACTATTTAGTGCACCGATACCCGTTTTCTCACTCAGCGTCCCTAATTTGGTGCATTAGTGGCTACCTACGCTGTAGGTGACTTACAAGGTTGCTTGGCTGAGTTTGAGCAACTCTTGGAAGTGATGTCATTTGGTCAAGAAGACCAGCTGTGGCTTGTTGGTGATCTTGTCAACCGCGGTCCCCGCTCCAAAGAAATGCTCGAGACGATCATCTCAATGGATCGGCAGGTTGTAACTGTACTTGGTAATCACGACCTTCATTTTCTCGCCATACACGATGGCGGACACAAGCCGTCGCGGTCAGATACGTTCGATGAAATGTTGGCGAGCCCTCGTGTTGACGAATATACAAATTGGTTGCGTCGTCAAAAGTTGGCGCACTCTGATCGGAGCCTTGGATTTACGATGACGCATGCAGGCATTCCTCATATTTGGACAGTGGAAGAGGCGTTGGCATTTGCATCTGAAGTTGAAGCGGTTCTGCGAGGTGATGGTGTAGTCAGCTACCGCGAGTATTGTGAGACTTTGTACGGTAACGAGCCTGCGTTGTGGGATGACGATTTGGAAGGAATGGCTAGGATCCGGCTGATAACAAACTATCTAACGAGAATGCGGTTGATAGGTGACAGAGGCCTCCTCGACTTTAGTCATAAAGGTGCTCTAGCAGATGCACCCTCCGGGTGGTCGCCGTGGTTCGAACTTAACCCAAAACGAGCAGAAACCCTTGTTTTTGGGCATTGGGCAGCGCTCGATGGTGATACAGGATTGTCTAACACCATAGCGATCGATACAGGCTGTGTTTGGGGCCGAAAGATGACAGGGATCTGTCTCGAAACGCGAGAGATATACTCCGTTCCGGCGGCACAGGGGTATAGTTAGACATCTTGGCATTTAACTTAACTGTCTGGCTGGCTGGTTAAAAGTACAGTTACTAGACGGTAGCTCAGCGATCTGGGCGACAACACATCACGCCGTTTGAAACTTCTCGAATCACTTCTACTCTAAGTTATAAGGACCCTAAATCTTTCGTTTGAAGATTGTTAGGGTTGCACACGTGATGTGTGTACACGAATCGGTTTAGCGGTTCGAGAAGTAAGTGCGCCGCTAGGCCCAAATCAAGGAGAATTTGGCATGGGCGTATTTGAACATTTCCAAGAGCGATACGACACGCTTCAGCAGGAGGAGATGTCACTCGACGAATACCTTCAACTCTGCAAAGAAAACCCACAAACTTACGCAACAGCTGCAGAACGCCTGTTGCTTGCTATCGGTGAACCGGAATTTGTTGATACGGCAAAAGACCCTCGTCTTTCCCGTCTCTTTTCCAACAAAATAATTAAGCGGTATCCGGCCTTCGACGAATTCTATGGTATGGAAGAGGCGATCGAACAGATCGTTTCTTTCTTTAGACATGCCGCCCAAGGTCTGGAAGAACGTAAACAGATTTTGTATCTGCTGGGTCCTGTCGGCGGTGGTAAATCTTCACTGGCAGAGAAGCTCAAGGCACTCGTGCAGAGGCAACCGTTCTACGCTTTGGAAGGATCGCCGATAAATGAAAGCCCCTTAGGACTTTTTAATCCGCAGGAAGACGGGCGCATTCTCGAAGAAGACTATGGTATTCCAACTCGATATCTTGGCGGGGTCATGTCTCCTTGGGCGAGTAAGCGCCTTAAGGAGTTCGGTGGCGACATTACGCAGTTTCGTGTCGTTAAAATGTATCCCTCGATACTTGATCAGATTGGCGTTGCTAAAACTGAGCCCGGTGACGAGAACAATCAGGATATATCTGCGCTAGTTGGGAAAGTCGATATCCGCAAACTGGAAGATTTTGCCCAGAGCGACACAGACGCCTACAGCTACTCCGGTGGATTGTGCAAGGCGAACCAAGGCTTGCTCGAATTTGTCGAGATGTTTAAGGCGCCGATCAAGGTTTTGCATCCGTTGCTTACTGCAACCCAAGAAAGTAACTACAACGGTACTGAGGCAATCGGTGCAATACCTTTTGACGGTGTCGTGTTGGCTCACTCCAATGAATCTGAATGGCAAAATTTCCGTAACAATCGCAACAATGAAGCATTTATAGATCGCGTCTATATCGTCAAAGTGCCCTACTGTTTGAGAGTTTCTGAGGAGATGAAAATCTACGAGAAACTTGTGACGGAAAGTTCGCTCAGTGATGCGCCATGCGCGCCTGATACGCTAAAAATGTTGGCCCAGTTCACAGTACTGTCGAGATTAGATGAACCTGAAAACTCAAATGTGTTCTCAAAGATGCGGGTTTATGACGGCCAAAATCTGAAGGATACAGATCCAAAAGCGAAGACGATGCAGGAGTATCGTGATTTAGTGGATGTAGATGAGGGCATGAGCGGTCTATCTACACGGTTTGCGTTCAAGATCCTGTCTCGCGTGTTCAATTTTGATCCCACTGAAGTCGCGGCTAACCCTGTCCATCTCATGTACGTGTTAGAACAGCAAATAGAGCGAGAGAACTACCCTCAAGAAACTCGTGAGAAATACCTCGGTTATATCAAGGAATACATGTCCGCCAAGTATGTGGAGTTCATTGGCAAGGAAATCCAAACAGCGTACCTAGAGTCTTACTCTGAGTATGGCCAGAACATCTTCGATCGGTACGTGACCTATGCGGACTTCTGGATTCAAGATCAAGAATACAGAGACCCAGAGACTGGCGATATTTTGGACCGGGCGTCGCTGAATGAGTCGTTGGAGAAGATTGAGAAGCCAGCCGGTATTTCAAACCCGAAAGACTTCCGGAACGAAATTGTGAACTTTGTGTTACGTGCACGTGCAAACAACAGTGGCGACAACCCGTCTTGGCAAAGCTACGAGAAGCTTCGCACCGTGATCGAAAAGAAGATGTTTTCGAACACAGAGGATTTGCTGCCAGTCATCTCGTTCAATACGAAGGCCGGTAGTGATGAGCAGAGAAAGCATGACGATTTTGTCGCTCGTATGGTCGGTCGTGGCTATACAGAGAAGCAGGTTAGGTTGCTATCGGAGTGGTACATGAGAGTGCGTAAGTCGCAGTAGCGCTGAAAGCTAAGAGGGCGCTCACAAGATGTCTTATTTGATCGATCGACGAGAGAACGCTAAGCATAAGAATATGGTGAATCGCCGTCGGTTCATGGATAGGTACAAAAAACACATTAGGAAGGCGGTCGAAAAAGCTGTTGATAGCCGCAGTATCCAGGACATGGAGCGGGGTGAAGATGTCCAAATTCCTGCTGGAGATGTGTCTGAACCTGTTTTTCATCACGGCCACGGCGGGCGTCGCACGATCGTGCATCCTGGCAATCGCGAGTTTCAAAGCGGCGATAAGATCCCACGGCCTGAAGGCGGAGCAGGCGGCGGTGCCGGAGAAGGTGAAGCGTCGAATCAGGGTGAAGGAGATGACGACTTTGTTTTCCAACTAACTTCGGATGAGTTTATAGACGTGCTCTTTGAGGGACTCGAGCTGCCCAACATGAGTAAACAACACTTAAAGGGCGCGAACAGTTTCAAATATGAGCACGCAGGGTTCGCCAACGACGGGGTACCGGCGAAACTGTCTGTACCAAGGACAATGCGCGCTTCTAAGATGCGGCGTATTGCACTCGGTTCAGGCAAGAAAAGAGAGCGGGCTGCATTGCAGGACTCGTTGCTGGCTGCGCAACATTCCGGTGACGAACTTACTTTGCGACGAATTGGCAAAGCGCTAGATGAAATCGAAAAGAGTAGGCGTCGAATAGCGTTCTTAGATGACACAGATTTACGCTACAACTTGCATGTGCAGAAGCCGGTGCCAACGTCTCAGGCAGTGATGTTTTGCTTGATGGATGTATCTGGCTCGATGGATCAGTCGATCAAAGATCTAGCGAAGCGGTTCTACTTACTGCTCTACATGTTCCTGAAAAAACACTATCAACGAACCGACATTGTATTCATTCGGCACCATACAGTTGCCAAAGAAGTTGATGAACAGGAGTTCTTTTACTCTCGGGAAACTGGCGGCACGGTAGTTTCGAGTGCGTTGCAGTTGATGCAGGAAGTGATCGCCGATCGATACTCCCCGGATGAGTGGAACATATACGGAGCGCAAGCATCAGATGGCGACAATTGGAATGATGATTCACCTCTGTGCGGCAAGATATTGAGTGAGTCGATCTTGCAGCAGGCGCAGTATTTTGCGTACGTCGAGATCACTAAGCGGAATCATCAAGCTCTTTGGGAAGAATATGCGAAGCTTGAGTCTTCCTTCCCGGATAATTTCGCACAACAGCATATTCGAGATGTTGGGGATATATTCCCAGTATTTCGAGCACTGTTTCAGAAAAGGGTCGCCGCGTAGTGGCCATGCAAGCGCGACGGCGCGAGAACAAGGTGATAGCCGATACCAATGAGTGGACCTTTGAACTTATTGAGCGTTACGAAAAGGAAATAGGTCGGGTTGCTGAAGGCTATCGTCTAGATACCTATCGCAACCAGATCGAAGTGATTCGGTCAGAGCAGATGCTCGACGCCTATGCGTCCATAGGCATGCCGATCGGGTACAACCATTGGTCGTTCGGGAAGCACTTTGTCGAAGCTGAACAAAACTACCAACGGGGCCATATGGGTCTCGCCTATGAGATCGTAATTAACTCCGACCCCTGTATTGCCTATCTCATGGAAGAGAACACGCTCACGATGCAAGCGTTAGTCATCGCCCATGCTTGTTTTGGTCATAACTCATTCTTTAAAGGAAACTACCTTTTTCGATCCTGGACTGATGCCAGTTCGATCGTTGACTACTTGGTGTTTGCTAAGCAATACATCGCCAGGTGTGAAGAACAACACGGGGTCGATGAGGTCGAAAAAATACTCGACTCTTGCCACGCGCTTATGCACTACGGGGTGGACCGCTATAAGCGCCCGTACCCGATAAGCCCAGAGGAAGAGAAGCGCTTGCAGCGCGAGCGTGAAGAGTACATACAGCGAAACCTTAACGATCTTTGGCGAACCTTACCGAGGGATGAGCAAGAAGATGTAGCCGCGGAAAAGAGCTTCCCTGAAGAGCCGCAGGAAAATTTACTGTACTTCATTGAGAAGAATGCACCGCTCTTAGAACCATGGCAGCGAGAGATTGTTCGCATCGTGCGCAAGATCGCGCAGTATTTTTATCCGCAGCGTCAGACCCAGGTGATGAACGAGGGGTGGGCGAGTTTCTGGCATTACACCTTATTGAATACGCTCTATGACGAAGGGTTAGTGAATGAAGGCTTCATGATGGAGTTTTTAAGCTCTCACACTTCGGTGCTCACGCAATTGCCGTTTGATCATCCCGGTTACAACGGCATCAACCCGTACGCATTAGGCTTTGCTATGTATAGCGATTTGCGTCGGGTCTGTGAGGCGCCGACCGATGAAGACAGAAGTTGGTTTCCCGATATTGCTGGGTCGGATTGGCTTGAAACCCTCCATATGGCCATGCGCGACTTTAAGGATGAGAGTTTTGTACAACAGTTTCTGAGCCCGAAGGTAATGCGGGATTTGAAGCTATTTGGAGTTGTCGACGATGATCGCAATGATCATATCCTGGTAGACGCGATACATGATGAAGGTGGCTATCGGGATTTGCGCCAGTTGTTGGCAAGTCAGTACAACATTGGTGATAAGGAACCCAACATACAGGTTGTGAATGTCGATCTACGGGGGGATCGCTCGTTGACCTTGCGACACTCACAATATGCACGAAGACTGATGAGTCTTGATACAGATGAGGTCTTGAAGCACGTCCATCGATTGTGGCGTTTTCCTGTCGCGCTTGAGTCGGAATGGCAAGGTGAGTCGAGCCAGAACTTCCGAATTCCGCAAGAGGCCGATCGAACTCCGACGGAAAGCTAGAAACCGAGTTGGTTGGTCTATTGTGTCCCGCGAGTTACGCTTAGTGGATGAAATTTCCTTTTGACTGCTATTTAGTCGGTGGCGCCGTCCGCGATGAGCTGTTGGGTCGTCCCGTGGTTGATCGAGACTGGGTCGTGATTGGGGCGACAGTTAAGGAAATGCGGAAGCTTAGGTTCCAACAGGTAGGCCGTGACTTTCCGGTATTTCTTCACCCAAAAACCAAGGAAGAGTACGCGCTAGCACGCACAGAGCGGAAATCTGGTCAGGGTCATACGGGCTTTGAAGTGTATGCCGATCCGTCGGTGACCCTTGAAGATGATTTGGTGCGACGAGATCTGACCATAAATGCAATTGCGAAGGGTTTAGATGGTGCTTTGGTGGATCCGCACGATGGATGTAGAGATCTTGAGAAGAGATTGTTGCGTCATGTCTCACAGGCCTTTGTCGAGGATCCGTTGCGGGTGTTTCGTGTCGCGCGTTTTGCAGCGCAGCTAGAGGGGTTTGTTGTAGCTGACCAAACGGTCGCTATCATGACTAAGATGTGCGAGCGCGGCGATCTCAGAAGCTTGTCAGCCGAAAGGGTTTGGCATGAGTTGCACAAGGCGCTCAACACAAAACACCCGCATCGATTTTTGCAAGTCCTTGAAAGTTGTGGCGGACTAAACGATTGGTTGCCTGAACTTAGCGGTGTCGCGATACAGTTCGATGGAAAGGACGATGAGTTTAAGAACTTCATTGATCTACTTGGTCCCATCGACGCCTGGGCGACGATCACGCAAAGATTGAAGGTCCCGAGAGTTTTTAGGCAAAGGTTAGAGGATTGGCTGAACTGGGCGGAGCTCGTTGGATCTTGGCAGACGGCTCCACCCGATCGTTTGTCTGTAGCGTTCGTCGCTCTCAAAGTGACCCACGGACTAGAACGATTTCAGGAACTCCTTGCTGTGGTACCGGAAATTGAGAATCGGTTAGAGCTACAAGATCTGGCCTCAGGGTTTGGTGGGGTTGCCTTAGGCGAAACTGATCTCACCGGAAAAGCGTTTGGCGATGCGTTGGCGCAAAAACGCATCGATTGGCTCAAACAGAACTTAGCTGACTAGCTGATCCATAGGCCAGCGCGCGCGCGTATTAATCTCCAACGGTGCTCGCTCACCGCGGGCTAACCGTATTGCTCCCGCATAGGCAATCATTGCGCCGTTGTCCGTACAAAACTCAGGCGGTGGGTAAAACACTTCAGCCTCGAGGTCCGTCGCGAGTTTTTGCCGCAATTTTGTGTTGGCACTAACGCCCCCCGCCATGATCAATCGAGGTATACCCGTTTGCTCTATGGCTCGACGACACTTGATGAACAGCGTTTCAACCACTGCGTGCTCAAAGGCATATGCAATATCAGCGATGTCTTGGGATGTTAGCGGTTCATTGGCTTTAACCGTGTTGAGCGAATGTGTCTTAAGACCGCTAAAACTAAAATCTAGTCCTGGTCGATCGGTCATAGGGCGCGGGAAGGTGAAACGCATCGGATCACCGTCCACTGCCGCAATTGAGATCGCTGGACCGCCTGGATAGCTGAGACCCATCATCTTTGCGACCTTGTCAAATGCCTCACCAGCAGCATCGTCAACAGATTCCCCCAAGATAGAGTGGTCGCCAACGTCGTTGACTTGGACAAGTTGGGTATGCCCTCCGGACACCAGTAACGCTATAAATGGCAGGTCTGGTAGGTCGGCGTCTGCGGCAATTAAAGGTGCCAAGAGATGCGCTTCCATGTGGTGGACCTCGATTGCAGGCACGTTTAGCGACCAAGCAAGGGAGCGAGCAAATGTCGCACCCACAAGTAGTGCCCCCATTAGTCCAGGACCTGACGTATAGGCGATGCCGTCGAGGTCATCGAGTTGGATCGAACATTGCTTCAGCAATTCGGCTGTCAAAGGTTTGATTTTGCGAATGTGGTCGCGGCTAGCAAGCTCAGGCACGACGCCGCCGTAGTCAGCGTGGAGATCGATTTGGCTATAAAGAACTTGGCCAAGCAATCCAGACTCAGTGTCGAAGATCGCTAAGCCGGTTTCATCACAAGAGGTTTCTATTCCAAGCACGCGCATAAGGCATGATACCGAATCTAAATCGCTCGCGTCCTCGGACATGTGCTCCTCTTTATTGGCTTGCCCAGAGTAGGATTGGTGTGTAAAATCCGCGCCCTTTGTTGATCTAAAGGGCCCTATGCCGCACGTTAAAGTACGAGAAAACGAACCTTTTGATGTCGCTTTGCGTCGTTTTAAGCGTTCCTGCGAAAAAGCAGGTGTATTGTCTGAAGTTAGACGGCGTGAGTTCTACGAGAAGCCTACCTCAGTGCGTAAGCGCAAAGCAGCCGCAGCAGTAAAGAGGCACATTAAAAAGCTACAGCGCGAGTCGCGTAAGTACGAAAAGTCCTTCTAGCTCTTTTTAGCTCTCTTTAGCGTTTCGCCGCCCGGCCAGCTGCCGCTTGGTCATAGGACGGCATACACTGCACCAATTTTGCCCTAGAATCTCCTGCTAATTTTGTCGCAGGAATCGATGCTATGCCCCAGTCTGAACGACAGCTGCAAATTTCAGAAGCCACCAAGACCGCGATGAAAGCGCGCGAGAAAGAGCGCGTTGCGGTCCTGCGGATGGTTAATGCGGAACTTAAACGCGTTGAGGTCGATGAACGCCGCGAGTTGGTCGATGAAGATGTCGTCAGTATTCTCAAGAAGATGGTTAAACAACGCCAAGATGCGCTGAGTCAATTTGAATCCGCAGGTCGGAAAGACTTAGCGGATCAAGAAGCCTTTGAAATTGCACTCATTGATGAGTTTCTACCCTCGATGATGTCTGACGATGAACTTCTCGCATTGGTCGAGCGCTGTATCTCAGAAAGTGAGGCTGCAGGTACGCAAGATATGGGTAAAGTCATGGGTGCTTTGAAGCGATCGGGTGGCCAATTTGATATGGGCAAGGCCAGTGGCCTAGTCAAAGCCAAACTAGGTTAGGGCTCCAGATCTTCAGTTAATAGTTCTAACGCTAGGAAGCGAGTGAATGGTCGACAATACAAACGCAGTTTTAACAAGGAATGTTGTCCCGGTGATTTTGGCCGGGGGCGTGGGTTCTAGACTCTGGCCGATCTCTCGGGCTTTGTTTCCGAAGCAGTTTCACCGACTGCTTGGAGACCATTCGTTTTTGCAGGCAACGTTACTTCGCGCTCAGACGGTAACGACGGCAAAACCCATCATCGTCTGTAATGAAGAGCACCGCTTTATGGTGGCGGAACAATGCCGCGAAATCGGTGTGGCATGGCAGGCGCTGATTTTGGAACCAGAAGGTCGCAATAGTGCCCCCGCTATTGCGCTCGCAGCCCACGCTGCAGATGAAAATTCCATCATGTTGGTACTTCCCTCGGATCACCTTGTCACGGATGAAGCGCAATTCTTAAGTGCGTCGCTGGAAGCTCTAAAAGGCGCCGAGAATGGCGGTCTGGTCACTTTTGGTGTTAATCCAGATCGCGCGGAAACGGGTTATGGCTACGTAAAAATAGCTAAAAATCAGGCAGGATTGCAGGATGCAGGTGCGTTTGTAGAAAAACCGAATGCGGAAGTAGCTGAAAAGTACTTGACCAGCGGCGAGTATCTTTGGAACAGCGGCATGTTTGTCATGGGTGCACAAAGTTACTTAGACGAGCTAAACCGCTACCAACCGGAGATGGCGGCTGCCTGTGCAGAGGCCATGGCTGCTGCCACGTCTGACATGGACTTCCTGCGACCCAGTGTTAGATTTTTAGAGTCCCCAGCCGATTCTATCGATTTTGCAGTTATGGAAAAAACCGAACACGCACAAGTTGTGCCAGTCGATTTTGGTTGGAATGACATTGGTTCATGGGATGCGGTGTCAGATGAGCTCGCAAAAGATGGGTCCGGCAATCACTTTAGAGGCGACGTCGTATCGGTGGACACGGAGAACTCATTAGTTTTCGCGCAAAATCGCTTAATCGGTGTACTTGGTGTTGATGATTTGGTCGTCGTGGAAACAAAAGATGCTGTACTCATATCGGCGCGCGATCGAGTGCAAGATGTGAAGTCGATAGTAAAGAAGTTAGAGCAAGATGGTCGGGAAGAGTATCAATACCACAGTGAAGTGTTCCGCCCTTGGGGGAGCTACGAAGGTATCGACGAAGGCGGGCGTTACCAGGTCAAGCGGATAAAGGTCAATCCAGGTGCGGCTTTAAGTTTGCAGATGCATCACCATCGCTCGGAGCACTGGATTGTCGTGCGTGGTACGGGTCGGATAACCAGAGGCGATGACGTGTTCACCTTAGGTGAAAATGAAAGCACCTACATCCCGCGCGGCGTAAAGCATCGGTTAGAAAATCCTGGGAAGTTACAACTGGAACTCATTGAAGTACAGGTAGGCCCCTACCTGGGCGAAGATGACATTGAGCGTTTTGAAGATGTCTACGGCAGATAGTAGGGTCGAAACTTAGACAAACCAAACTATTTGTGGCGTACGCATGGCCTAGTTCCATGCTAGTCTGAACGCCCAAGAAGACAACGCGCACGACAGTGGCTGGCCGCATACCCCAGAGTTTTATCAATGATTTGATTGACCGTCTCGACATTGTCGATGTGGTTGAGCGTCGTATGACGCTGAAGAAAACTGGCAAAAACTACTCCGGACTGTGCCCATTCCACGACGAAAAGACTCCTTCCTTCTCTGTCAGTCCCGACAAGCAGTTTTTTCATTGTTTTGGATGTCAGGAGAGTGGCACGGCGCTCTCTTTCGTTATGAAGTTTGATCGGCTCGAGTTCGTTGAAGCTGTCGAGCAGATTGCCGGTGACCTTGGTCTTGAGGTGCCTAGAGAGAAGAGTATCGGTTTTAGCAAACCGGCGGATCCTGGTCTCTATGATATTTTGCAGCGAGCAGAGCGGTACTTTCGACACGCCTTGCGTGATGCTACTACCGCAGTGCAATACCTCAAGGACCGCGGCCTAACAGGTGAGATAGCGCGTGACTTTGGCATCGGTTACGCACCTGAAGGCTGGCAAAATCTAGAAGAAAATCTGGACGGAATAACTCAACAGCAGCTTTTGGATGCGGGTCTTGCGATCACAAATGATACAGGTCGGACCTACGATAGATTTCGAGATCGTGTCATGTTTCCGATTAAAGACACGAGAGGTAGGGTCATTGGTTTTGGTGGGCGTACGATGGTCAGCGGAGATGGGCCCAAGTACCTTAATTCGCCAGAAACGGAGGTCTTTCACAAAGGTAATGAGCTTTACGGTCTGTATGAGGCGAGAAAAGCACTACGACGGATCGATCGATTGATCGTTGTTGAGGGTTATATGGATGTTGTAGCCCTTGCCCAATTTGGCGTCGCGAACGTCGTCGCCACGTTAGGAACTGCATCCGGAACTCCGCATTTTCAGAAACTCTATCGCTATAGTGACGAGGTGGTCTGCTGTTTTGATGGTGATCAAGCCGGACGGCAGGCAGCTTGGAAAGCGCTAGAAAATGCCTTGCCCACCCTAAATGAAAATAGACAGCTCAAATTCGTTTTTCTGGATGAGGGTCAGGATCCAGACAGTCTAATTAGAGAGCAGGGCAAAGAAGCATTCGTAAAGTTGGTTGCCAATGCTCAAGGTGCTATGGACTTACTTTTTAAACGCCTTGGATCGGGATTGGATCTGACCAGCATCGATGGACAGGCGCGATTTGCAGGTTTGGCGGCACCGTATGTTGAAAAACTGTCACCAGGCGTTTTACGCACTTTGGTTGAACAACGTGTAGCCGAAACGGCCGGGTTAAAGCGCCCGCTAGCGACTGGACCGGAGCGTAGACGGGTTGAGCCAACGACAGAAATAGGGTTAGATAAGGTAAGTGAGCGTTTACTTACATTACTTCTCAAGTACCCCATCTTTTGGTCCGAACTAGACCAAAAGTTGCGACAAGACGTACTCGAAGTTAGTGCGGTAGAAAGTGTTTTCGGTGAAATTCTGCGTTACGTCGGCCTCAATGAGAGCGTTGATACTGAGGAGTTACTGATACGTTTTGGCGATGACTCGCGTTGGGATCGCTCTTTAACGGGATTGGCTGAGAGGCAGCTGGAAATTGGCCGAGAGGAGCTGAGTAAGGAGTTTCCAGAAATTTGCGCGCTCTTTGTGCGCAATTTGAGGGCCAGAGAACGTAAGTCTAATTTACAAAACCTTAAAGAATCACCAAATATTGATGGACTTCGCAAATTTTTGGCGGACCGAGAACGGTAAAAAGCCTACATTTAATTAGTTGATTTCTGGTGGCATAACCCCATCTAGGCCAGTATAATCGCGCGTTCGCCTATGGGGGATGCCCGACCAAACGAGGGCCGGATCTAAGAGATCCACACAAACAAAGATAGGCGGTTCAAAAAACTCTAACGGCCGATGCTCTGGAATGACTGGATTCCTGGAGTGCGGTGCCACCTACTCTCTATAAATCGAGGTGATATGAGTAATCAGACCACAACGGCGCAACAACAGTCTCGACTAAAAGAACTGATCGCCAAAGGCAAAGAACAGGGCTTCCTCACTTACGGCGAGGTCAATGATCACTTGCCCGATGATATCTCTGATCCTGAACAGATCGAAGACATCATCCGCATGATCAACGATATGGGTATCACAGTCTACGAGACTGCGCCCGATGCCGATGAGTTGCTAACGACGGAAGAAAACACGGCTGATGAGCTGGCTGCAGAAGAAGCCGCGGCAGCATTGGCAGCGGTGGAAACTGAAGCAGGGAGAACCACAGACCCAGTTCGCATGTACATGCGCGAGATGGGTACGGTAGAGCTTCTGACCCGCGAAGGTGAGATCGCGATCGCGAAACGTATCGAAGAAGGTATTCGAGATATGTTGACCGCTCTTGCGGGATTTCCAGGTCCGGTTGAGTACATCCTCGAGACGTATGCCTTCGTGACCAAGGAAGACAAGCTCGCGAACCTCCTTGTTGGATATCTCGATCCGACTGACCACGTACCAGCAGCAACGCAGGTTGGTCCGGACGGCGTCAAAGTTACGAACAAAGATAACAAAGATGACGACGACGAAGAGGAAGAGAAAACTGGTCCGGACCCTGAAGAAGCTAAGAAGCGTTTCTCAACGCTTAAGCGTCAGTACAACCGAACGCAGAAAATCCTGGCCGAAAAAGGTCGGGATAGTAAAGAAGGACGCGCCCAGCTTGAAAAACTTGGTGAAGCGTTTTGCTGCTTCAAACTTGTGCCTAAGCACTTCGATCACATCGTTAGGATGGCGCGTGATGCGCTAGATATAGTACGTCGACACGAACGTTCTATCCTGACCTGCGTCGTGCGACATGGCAAAGTACCTAGGGATGTGTTCCGCAAAGAATATCTTGGCAATGAAATTAGTGTTACGTGGATTAACAAGTTAGTAAAAGCTAAGAAAGAATATTCCTCACCGCTAGAAGCGCAGCGCGAAGATATTCTGCGCGCGCAAAAGAAACTAAAGAGTTTGAGCAAGCTGACGGGACTGACAGTCGTCGAGATCAAAGACATCAATCGCCGTATGTCGCTCGGTGAAGCGAAAGCCAGACGCGCGAAGAAAGACATGGTTGAAGCGAACCTTCGACTCGTTATATCGATTGCGAAGAAGTATACGAACCGGGGTTTGCAGTTCTTAGATCTAATCCAAGAAGGCAACATCGGCTTGATGAAGGCGGTGGACAAGTTTGAGTATCGTCGCGGTTACAAGTTCTCTACCTATGCGACTTGGTGGATCCGCCAAGCGATCACTCGGTCAATTGCTGACCAAGCTCGCACGATCCGGATTCCCGTGCATATGATCGAAACGATCAATAAGCTCAACCGCGTCTCTCGACAAATGCTCCAAGAAATGGGCCGGGAACCGACTCCAGAAGAGCTTGGCGAACGCATGGAAATGCCAGAAGACAAGGTTCGTCGAGTACTCAAAATTGCGAAAGAACCGATTTCTATGGAAACCCCCATTGGCGATGATGAAGATTCGCATCTGGGAGATTTCATCGAAGACACAACGATTGGCTCACCGATTGAGCTCGCCACTGGTGAAGGACTGAAGGAGGCAACTCGTGATGTTCTCGGCGGTCTGACCGCTCGTGAGGCGAAAGTCCTACGGATGCGTTTTGGTATCGACATGAACACGGACCACACGCTCGAAGAAGTGGGTAAACAGTTTGATGTTACTCGAGAACGCATACGCCAAATCGAAGCTAAGGCACTTAGAAAACTCCGACATCCAAGTCGTTCAGAACATTTAAGAAGTTTCTTGGATGAGTGGATGGAAGCGTTAGGACGAGGTTAGAGATCGTATAGATCGAAATGACGATCAGAAAAAACCCGGCAACTGCCGGGTTTTTTGTCTTAGCGGTCTTTTTTTATTTAGCGGTCTTTGCGTCTACGCCAAACCATGAGCATCAAACCAGGGATGAGCAACGCTAATGCACTTGGCTCTGGGACAGATACTGGTAGTTGTATCACAGGGATGATGGGGTCGTTGTCACCCGGTGGTATCACAACCGGTGGAATCTTGGGTTCGTCCTCTGGTTCCTTTTCAGGCTTCGGAGGTAGCCGAGAGTCATCTTCGGCAATTTGTTGTTTTGGCGGCGGTGATTGGCGGGGCGTCGGGACGTCTGGAATTGTGCGCACGATTTGTCGCTGTGATGCCATATCAGCGAGGTCGATAATCCCTGTCCACTCTGGGGTGCCATCTTGACCACTGATCAACCAGTCTGGGTCATTCTGCCAAGTCGAAGGGTAGACATCTGGCATGCGCTGAACTGGCTTTCGTGGGCTGACGCGTGCGGGTCGATGTTATCAATCTAGTTACACTGGATCGTGGTGGCGATCGCACAGCCCGTTGGATATGCCCGAGGCGGTCTTGCAACGCAAATTGCGCGCGCTCTGTAACGAGGCTCGCTGAGATATCGATGGCGAGGCTGTTCGCGTTTGCTGCAAAAGTCAGTGAGATTGCGATTAGGATTAGATATTTCATGAGACAAGCTTACGGGTAGACCGACGCCTGCGTGTGTAGCTATTGTTCGAGGATGTAAGCGTATATTTACGTCCCAGTTGCCCTCTGTAATGGACGTTGGTCCCGCGCGTGGCTAAGATAGCGCCGCGTTGGGCCTATAGCTCAGTTGGTTAGAGCAGTGGACTCATAATCCATTGGTCCCAGGTTCGAGTCCTGGTGGGCCCACCATATGATCCTGCTACGCACCCTCGTCACGAGTTTCTTTGCGAAAACGGGTATTTAGTGAGAGTCTTTCGGAAGCATCGTGGGGCTGGGTTCAGCTATAAGTGGGCGTACGAAGATCGATGAATCCATGAGCTTCCGTCTTGGTTCAGGCATAATCGCGACTTTCCTTTGGTCGAATATCGATTGACTACGATTCCTTTACATCACGCAACACTCGACGAGTCTGAAGTGATGAAAAATCTTGCTGAGGTTATCGCTAGCGGTGAATTGCAAGGTAATGGTCCGTTTACGAAAAAGTGCCATGATTGGTTGGAGAACCTTTATGGCGCTCCTGCGCTGTTGACACATTCCTGCACAGCCGCACTCGATATGGCGATGATGTTGGTGGATTTTACAAGTGAGCGGAATGAAGTAATCCTTCCCTCCTTCACCTTTGTTTCTACAGCAACCTGCATTGTTAATAGTGGTGGTGTACCTGTCTTTGTTGATGTTGATCCGGCGACATGCAACATAGATCCCGCCCAGGTTGAGAGTGCCGTTACAGACAAAACTGCTGCGATCGTGGCCGTCCACTATGCGGGTGTTTGTGCAGATATGGATGCGCTGGCAGAGATTTGCAGGCGGCATGATCTAATATTGATCGAGGATGCCGCCCAGGCACTTTTATCTCGCTACAAGGGACGCCACGCCTGCACGCTATCGGACATGGCTTGTTTGAGTTTTCACGAAACTAAGAACCTAGTTTCTGGAGAAGGCGGCGCTCTCGTGGTAACAAATCCGTCCTTCATAGACCGAGCCAGAGTCATTCGTGACAAAGGTACGAACAGATACGACTTCTTTCGCCCTGGTTCTACGTTGGATAAGTACTCGTGGCAAGACAAAGGGTCATCATTCCTACCGAGTGAGTTGATAGCTGCAGTCTTATTTCAACAGCTTGGTCAAGCAGAGCGAATAACGCAACGGAGAGTCGAACTCTGGCATTGGTACCGCGATCATCTGTCCGTTTTAGAAGAAAAAGGATTTTTCCGCATCGGGAAGGTGCCGCCGGATTGTGAAACCAACGGCCATATCTTCTATCTCTTGTGTGAGACGTCGTCCGAGCGAGATGATCTTCTGGAGCATTTGAAGAACGACGGGATTGGGGCGCAGTTCCACTATATCCCACTACATTCCTCAGTAGGCGCCAGAAAGTTTAACGCGCGAACGATCGGTGACATGAAGCACACGGACAGTGTTGCTAGTCGAATGGTAAGACTTCCTTCTTATGCGCATATGACTTTAGATGACTCGAATAAAGTCGTACGCGCTGTATACAGTTTCTATGAGTCCTAAATCGGAAGCTGTGCTTTTGGAGTCTGCTAACACATGAAACTTCTGATTACGGGAGGGGCTGGATTCATTGGTTCTGCGGCCGTGCGTTGTGCGGTTGCGCTTGGCCATGAGGTGCTCAATGTAGATGCCCTAACTTATGCAGGTGATCTTGCCACGGTATCTTCTGTGGAAAACTCCGCCTTGTATCGGTTTGCAAGATTGGATATCACAGATCTGTCTTCGCTCAGGCACGCAGTTCGGGACTTTGGCCCCGATGCAATCCTACATTTTGCTGCTGAAACCCATGTTGACCGTTCGATAGATGATCCGACTGGTTTCGTCCAGACCAATGTCGTCGGAACGACCAACCTTCTCGATGCCGCGCTACATTTCTATAGCGAAATATCAGGGTCAAAGAAAGCCAATTTCCGATTCATTAGTGTTTCTACGGATGAGGTCTATGGCAGTTTAGGAAGTGACGGATACTTCAATGAGACGCTACCTTACGATCCGAGTTCGCCCTACTCGGCGAGTAAGGCAGCAGCCGATCATATGTGCAAGGCTTGGTATAGAACCTACGGGCTACCTGTGATCGTTACTAATTGTTCGAACAATTTTGGCCCTTATCAGCACCCGGAAAAACTGATTCCTACTGTTGTACAAGCAGCACTCGAAGGCTCGGATATTCCCGTTTATGGTACTGGTTTGAATGTGCGAGATTGGCTGTACGTTGACGATCACATCAATGCGATCTTCAGCATATTGGTGCACGGACAACCTGGTGATACTTATTGCGTGGGCGGAAATTGTGAGAAGACAAATTTGGATATTGTCTCGGAGATCTGTGAGATCTTGGATAGACGCTTCAAAAAACCGTCAGGCGACGGGTTCTCATCACAGATTGTCATGGTACAAGATAGACTTGGCCATGACTTCAGATATGCAATCGACAACAGCAAACTTGTTGAACTAACAGGTTGGAAGACGTCAAAGACTTTTTTGGAAAGGCTCGGAGAGACGGTTGATTGGTTTGTAGATCACCGCGATTGGTTGTCCAAACACGAAGGACGGCTAGGCTTGGGCAACAAAAATACTTAGCTTGCTTGGAGGCAACAGTGTGGAAAGGAATTATTCTCGCAGGCGGTAGCGGCACCCGTCTTGCACCGTTAACAAAAGTCACGAATAAGCACCTGTTACCGGTTTACGACAAGCCTATGATCTACTACCCGCTTACTACTTTGATGTTGTGTGGGATACGGGACATAGTAATTGTATCTAGCCCGGATTCACTTCCGAAGTTCGAAAGTCTCCTGGGCTCTGGTCAACAATGGGGCATTCAACTTAGTTATTCGGAGCAAAGCGAGCCGAGAGGAATCGCAGATAGTTTTCTTTGCGCAGAGGACTTCATCCGTGATTCGAATACCGCGCTGATTCTAGGGGATAATATTTTCTACGGTTCTGGATTGCCGCAAAGATTGCAGCTTGCAATGGACCGGATGCGAGGTGCATGCGTGTTGGGTTACGAAGTGGCTGACCCGAGCGCGTTTGGAGTTGTGGAACTTGATGAAAACGGTAAGCCAATCAGTTTGGTTGAGAAACCTTTGGAGCCAAGGTCAAATCTAGCGGTGACTGGTTTGTACTTTTATGACCATAGGGTTTTAGACATGGCGAAGGACTTAGCGCCGTCGAAAAGAGGTGAGCTGGAAATTACGGATATCAATCGAATCTACCAAGAAATCGAAGCCTTGGATGTTGTTACATTAGGCCGGGGTACAGCATGGTTGGATGGAGGAACCCACAGTGATCTTTTTGAAGCAAGCCAGTTTATAAAAGTGATCGAAGAACGTACCGGTCTCAAGGTGGCGTGTCCGGAGGAAGTCGCAATTCGATCCGGGTTCATCGAGCATAGTGATCTCGAGAGATTGGTATCTGACATGCCCCCGAATGGGTATCGCGAATATCTATCTGCTGTATTAGCATCTTTATGATTTCTTTTTAGCCCATGGCGATCTATTTCGTTCTAAGCTTCTGATTCTATGAAGTTCTCAATTGCGATCCCAAGCCTTAACCAGGGCGAATACATCGAACGCACACTGCGATCTGTTTTGGCAGAAGCTGAACGTGTTTCATTGGAAGTGATAGTGCAGGATGGGAACAGTACCGATCAGAGTCATCATGTGCTGCTGAAATACAAAGATCACCCTTCTCTTTCAGTGAATATAGAACCTGACAGTGGTCAGAGCGATGCGATTAATCGCGCACTTGCGCGAAGCACCGGTGACATCTTCGGTTGGCTCAACTCCGATGACGTGCTGCTACCTGGGGCCCTAGAAAAGGTCCAAAAGTTGTTCGAAGAGGTGCCAGAAACTGAGTTAGTCTATGGTGATGCGGTCTTTATCGATGAGCGAGACGAGATTGTGTCACCATATCCGACAGGCGACTTCTGCGTTGAGGTCATGCGACATCGTTGTTCCGTTTCTCAGCCATCCGTATTCTTTCGGGCGAGTGTCTTTGAAGAGGTGGGAGGCTTAGACGAACGCTTAAACTACTGTATGGACTATGACCTGTGGATGGCGTTACTTACGCGGGGTGTACGAGCACGTCGAATAAATGAAGTCCTATCAGCCACACGCTTGCACGACCAAACTAAGACGCACACCGGAGGGTTACACTTCATTCAAGAAATCTTGAGTATGCAGCAGGCGCGTTTGCCAGAACCTTCGACAGTGTGGAGGCTCTATGAAACGGCTCGACGCGAACCAATAAGTAAAATCAAATCAAAAACCACGCGGTTCCTGATCGCCGCCTTATTGACGAGCTTACAGCGCCCCAAATTCGTGATTGAAGCTCTCAATTCTGGAATCGAACGAATCGGTGCTCACAATCAGTCTAAGAAGATTGTGAGCAAGAGTTTACGTATATGACAAGAGAACAGAATCAGGTCGCTCTGTTGCTCGGTAGTGGTCCTTCCCTAGCCCGACTCGATCTGAGTGCTGATACAAGCAGCGTTGCCACATTTGGAATGAATGCAGGCTATCGATTTTGGGAAAAAATAGGATGGTGGCCTACTTATTACTCATGTCTTGACGAAGTGGTCGGCATCAGTCATCAGGGTGCTATCGGGGCGTTGCTTCGCGACAGGGCACTGAATGGGATAGAACGCTTCCTTTTGCGAAGGAATCTTTGCTCTCTGTTAGGTAGTGAAACTCTGGAGTATGTCGATTGCTATGAGGATCTAGTAGAAGAGCGAAAGATCGCGCACTTGAACGATATTACAACAGGCTCGCACACACTTCTTTGGGCCCATTATCTCGGTTATCGGACCATCTTGTTATCGGGTATTGATCTTAACTATGTGGAACAGGTTGAAGGGTCCAGGCTTGTGGATGGCAAGCTGGAAATAGTGGAGCAAAAAGAAAACTCCAACTACTTCTTTGAGGGGTATCAACAGCCAGGTGATGTCTACAACATACCAAACCCGCGCGATAATCTGCACCTGGAGTCTTGGCACAACGTAGCGAAACACATAAGGGATTTCACACTTGTAGTAAATTTAAATCCAGATTCGGCTCTGCATACTTTTTTGAAGAATAACAGCGACAATCCCATGCAAATTGGAAATTTGGTTTCGCTGACTAGGACTCCATTCGCGGAGTTAGATGTTTTGTTAACGCGGTTGAATGCGAAATCTCTTGACCTGGACACAGCCCGGGGTGTCGTAAAAAGTAGGCTAGCCCAGAACAGTAACAAGTGGATGAACTCCACAATGAACCCAGATAGTGATGGGAAGGCGCTTGTGTATTCGAATGGTGTGTTCGCACTTTCTAGTGATGAATTGACGGGAGAAGATGTTCTGCTAGTGAGATCTCTTGATAGTAGATTGCTTCGTCCGTTGCTGGAAGAACTTGTGGACTTTGGCGTTCCGAAGTTTGTACAGAAGTTAAGGCGCTTTACCAAGCTTAGTAGTCACAAACTTTTTGTACTTCTTCCCGGAAGACTAAGAAGAGTAAGTGTGCGGGAGAATATTCAGGATCTCCTAATTTATTACGGAACTTTGCGTGGCATGGTCGTCCTTTTTCTCAGCGGGATCTTGTCTGCAATGATTTGGGATCCAAAAACCGATCTTTTACACTTTCTCTTCGGCTTCCTGAGTTTTTCGATTTGGGCGGTACTTCTTGGTCGTACTCATCGATGACCAATGGATGTAATACCAATAAAGTACTAATTCTCTCGACTACGGCTCGTGGCTCTCGTACAGCGACGGGGCAGTTAATAGATTCGATTTTCTCTTCGATCGATAATGTACAAACCTTGTCTTTGCATGCTGGGCACAAGGGCGGTTCGAACCACCTTGAAAGCAGCTTCACGGTACGAGCTCCAAGGAAGGTTTGTCGAGAGATTCGTGGATTTGATCCCAGCCTAATTTATGTGCGTCCGACAAGTAGTCACTTGGGTTATAACCTCGTTAGTTGGCTTTTGCTCTGTTGGTGTCGTATTCCTTTTGTAGTGCATCTTATGGATGACGAAGAAAGAGATGTATCGACAACAGGATTCGCCGAACGCAGGATATTTGGCCTGTATTTGCGATGGTTGCTAAAAAGGGCAGCTGATGTGTTTACAGTTTCGCCCGGTATGTCGAGAGCTTTCGAGTCTCGATATGGGCGGCCATCGGTTGTACTAGCGAATTATCCGCTGACTTTTACGAGTAAAGCGGAGTTTCGGAATGAGATGAGAATTGGCTACTTTGGTTCCTTGGATGCTCGGATGAATCGGGATTCAGTACGGCGCTTGAGTCTAGTAATCTCATCGCTAGCGCAGCAAGGTAGTGCGGTATCATTAGACATTTATACCCGCGAGCAATACTCAGATTGGGCGCAAGCGCATTGTGCATCGAAAGTCGTTCGCGTGCTTCCCCAGGTCCCATCGAATGCCTATAGAGACACGCTAGCAGAGTACGCTGTTCTCCTTGTTGCCTACAATTTCGATCAGCTTTCCATTGCTTACTGTAGATACTCAATTGCTAACAAGCTTGCGGACTATCTGGCGACGAGTGCAAAAATCGTGGTTGTGGGTCCAACAGAGATTGAAACGGTTAAGCTGTGCCGAGACCACAATCTGGCCACCGTTCTTGACGATGAAACACAAAATGATCTGGAATCAATACTTGAAAAAGAAACCCGTGTGAACGTGTCGGTGCGGTGCGCTGAATATGTGAAAGCCATGGAGCTCGAGGAAGGTATGGAGCGATGGAAGGCAATCTTCCAGTAGACATGCGAGTCTAGTTAGACAATTTCGTTGTAAAGAGAAAAGTAGCGCTCACCCATGATGTTCGCTGTAAACGACTTTTCGTACCGCCTTTTTGCCGCGTCCCCCATTGTTTTTGCTTCGGCTGGGTTGAACCAGAGTCTATCCATGGCACGGCGGAGCCCAACGTGGGAGGATGGAGGAACAACCAATCCGGTTTCATTGTGTATGTTCACATGGCTCGTACCGGAGCCAATTTCGGTCGAAATCAGGGGTACACCATGCATGGCTCCTTCCACCAGAGTGACGCCGAATGCTTCAGAGCGTAAGTATGAGGGGAAAACAACTGCGCGCGCTTGTCGATATAGGGCGTGCTTTGTCGCGTCATCGATTCGACCTGTGAATACCACGTTTTTCAGGCCAGCTTTGTCGGCTTGAGCTCTCAAATCTGCCTCGATCGGTCCCGTTCCTACCAGTACGATTTTGTACGGAGCATCTTTCGCAGCGTCCAATAGAATGTGCAGACCTTTGTAGTAGCGCATGACGCCAACAAATAGGAAATAGTCGCTGCCCAACTCATCAATGTCAGGACTACCGGCACAGAATTCCTCTCGCTCAATGCCGATTGGAATGACTTCGACTTTTTGCGCGAATTGGGACAAAACATCGCTCGTAGCGAAATAGTTTGGTGAAGTGCAGACAATTCTGTTGGTAGCGTTCAAAAAAGATCGCATTAGGGGACGGTACAGCATGCCAAGAACTCTCTGGCGGACAATATCCGAATGATAGGTGACGACGGTGGGTTTTTTGTGGTTAGCACAGAAGTGCAGGAGGTCCGCAAACGGCCATGGATAGTGGTAGTGCACCACATCAGCCCACTTAGCGTGCTCCTTGAAGTTTCGAATGGCCGATAGAGAGACATTGCAGGAAGCGATCTCAAAGTCACACTTGTTTTGGAATACTTGGCATTCCGGTCTTTGTATCGCCTGTGGATGTGGCGAGGGGCTTGTTGTCAGAACTCGGCAGTTAGCTCCGAGAGCAGATGTGCTTGCGCAGAGTTGGCGGATTACTTCCTCTAGTCCGCCTTGGGTGTCAGGGAAATATGTACGGTAGAGGTGAAGAACATTCATGGCATGCCCTCTTTTTTAGGTTGCTCCCGCCATGCCAGCCCTACAGCGGTGCTGAGTGGGATCCATATTAGAAACCATGTGGAACCGATTTTGTCGATTAGTTCGTGTTCATCGAATAAATGAGCTAATAAGGCTAATGCCAGAATGCTCAAGGCAAGTTTTGCATCGGGCGAGCCTAAGTTGCGGAGGAGGACTTTCACTGACTGTACCAGCACGATGAGGTACAACCCAAGTGCAACAAGTCCACCTTGATGGATTATTGAGAGGTACATGTTGTGGGGATGGGCGTATATCACTTGATCTATGAGCAGATCATCAGGAGATAGGATGCCCAGACCTACCCAAGGTGAAGTCGCGATATTACTCAGTGCGGCTTGCCAGATCGCTAGTCGAAAGCTATCCCCTCTTGGTAGGACTAGCTTTTCGAGCTCTGGATTAAGGAGCACGACGCATAGAATTGAAACTCCGATAACGACTGTCGCCGCTAAACAGATGAGAAACCGTTGGCGGTCCACAAGATGGAGTAGGCACAGTACGAAACAAGATATTGGCACGCTGAACCATGCATTTCTCGAATCGGAAAGGTAGATTGTTGGAATGGTCACCAAAATGCTGCATATACAAAGGCCTACCAACGCTCGATGCGCATCTGTGAATAGAACGTTAACAGCGAATAGTAAAAGAGAGCCGTAAACGAGAGCGGCCACAACATGTGTGTCTAACTGACCGAGACCGTTTAGACGCCCATCTGCGGGCTGTTCAAGATAAAAATTAGTGATAGATGCTGTAATTACCGCAGAGCCGACGATCGCAAAGGCAGTGCTCATCCAATTGTGGAGCTGGCCGCGAAATTGACATTCAGCGAGCGCGACAACAAATGCTAGAACTAGTAACGCGCGCACGAGTATTGACCCGAATTCGCGCCACTCAAATGGCTCAGACCAGAGTGAAGATGCGGTTAGCCAAATAACTAAGACAAGAATCCACTTGAACAAGGTTACAGACTTAATATCGTTCCAGTACTGAAATGTTGCCAATACTACGACTAAAAGTAGGTACGTCGAGTAACTAGCCGCGCTTTGGCTCGGTAACAGTAGGACAGAAATAAAGGCGACTATTATGAGTGCGCCTATTAGTGTTAATCGGTCTAGCAAACAATGTCCCTTTTCACTGCCGTTCTGTTCTTGTTCTTTGGATTATTTCTGCAAGAATACGCGTCCATCGGTCGAGACCGATTGCAGTTATACACGCTACGATAAAAGGAATTCATGAGCAACAAAGTCGCGCTAATAACAGGGATAACGGGCCAGGATGGTGCTTACCTAGCGGAATTTCTCATCGACAAAGGCTACGCGGTTCATGGCATAAAGCGTCGGTCTTCGCTCTTTAACACAGAACGTATTGATCATCTTTACCGGGATCCTCACGACGATGACCGACGGCTTGTCCTTCACTACGGAGATCTTACAGACAGTAGTAATTTGATCCGAATCGTCCAAGAGACACAGCCTGACGAAATATACAACTTAGGTGCGCAGAGCCATGTCGCCGTTTCCTTTGAATCGCCGGAATATACCGCGGATGTTGATGCCGTTGGTGCCCTTCGGCTTCTTGAAGCCGTTCGATTGCTTGGTCTAGAAGGAAAAACGAAGTTCTATCAAGCATCGACATCTGAACTCTTTGGCAAAGTTCTGGAGACCCCGCAGAAAGAAACTACGCCTTTTAACCCACGATCACCGTACGCTGTTGCAAAGCTATACGCGTACTGGACCACCGTAAACTATCGTGAAGCCTATGGGATGTTCGCCTGCAACGGCATACTGTTTAATCACGAATCGCCACTTCGTGGTGAGACGTTTGTGACGAGAAAGGTCACCCGAGGTCTTTCCAGAATCTACATGGGACTACAAGATTGTCTCTATATGGGCAACATCGACAGTCTTCGTGACTGGGGGCATGCGCGGGATTATGTTGAAGCGCAGTGGCTAATGTTGCAACAAGACACGCCACGGGATTTTGTTATCGCGACGGGCGAGCAATACTCTGTCAGAGATTTGATAAATCGCGCCGCGCACAACTTAGGTCTTGAATTTTCTTGGTCAGGTGATGGTGAGAGCGAGTTGGCAACGGTAGTTTCCGTTGCAGACAGCGAATGCAAGATTAAGCCTGGCTGCACGGTTGTCCGAATTGACCCGAGGTACTATCGACCAACAGAGGTGGATTCGCTTCTAGGAGATCCATCAAGAGCCCGCGACTTATTAGGTTGGGCGCCTCGCACTTCTTTTGATGAACTTGTTAAAGAGATGGTCGAAGTAGATCTTGAGTTGGCGAGGCGAGATGCTTTCGTCTCAAGTGCTGGTTATACAGCCTACACATTTAATGAGTAGTCGAATGCCTCAACGTGTTTTTGTTGCCGGTCACAAAGGCATGGTAGGGTCAGCGGTGCTCAGACGGCTAAGTGATGAGCCAGGGTACGATACCGTGGTGGCCGATCGCGCTGAGTTTGATCTAACTTCACCAAATCAAGTTTCAAAATTCTTTGCACAAGAACAGCTAGATTGGGTTGTGGTAGCAGCTGCAAGAGTGGGCGGTATTGTTGCGAACTCGACATATCCCGCTGACTTCATCTACGACAACCTGATGATTGAGGCAAATTTGATAAAGGGTGCTCATGACGCTGGTATCGACCGAGTGTTGTTTCTTGGTAGCTCGTGTATCTATCCGAAACTCGCGACCCAGCCTATTAAGGAATCTGAGTTGTTAAACGGCGCCTTGGAGCCGACCAATGACGCTTACGCGATTGCAAAAATAGCAGGCATCAAACTTTGTGAGGCATTTAACAGGCAATACGGACGGGATTACCGCAGTTTGATGCCGACTAACCTATACGGGGTGAACGACAATTTTCATCCAGAAAATTCGCACGTGCTTCCAGCCCTACTACGACGGTTTCACGATGCAAAAGAGCGCGGTGAACATGAGGTAGTTGTGTGGGGTACGGGTACACCTATGCGAGAGTTCTTGTTTGTGGATGATTTGGCAGATGCAATCTACGTTGCTATGGGGCGATCGAAGGAAGAGTATTGGCTGAAGTTAGACGCTCACGAATCTCACCTGAATGTAGGAACCGGTGTCGATGTTACGATCAAAGAGTTAGCCAATATAATAAAGCGCACGGTTGGCTATCAGGGGGAGATTGTGTTCGACGACACGAAGCCTGATGGCATGCAAAGGAAACTGCTCGATGTCTCTAGGTTTAACAAAATGGGTTGGAGTGCGAGCACACCCCTGGAGGATGGGTTGGCGAAAACTTACGCCTGGTTTCTCAGCACAAAGGGTGAGATACGGAGTTAAAGACTGTGTTAATCAGTGTTGTTATCAGAACGCTTAACGAAGCTAGATACCTGGACGAATTGTTGTCTTCAGTACGCCGACAAGAGATTCCCGATGAGTGGGATGTCCAGGTCGTCATCGTTGATTCAGGCTCCGTCGACGAGACCCTATCTATTGCTCGCCGTTATGACTGCACAGTTACTCAAATCGATAAGAGCGAGTTCACGTTCGGGCGTTCGCTCAACAGAGGGTGTGACTTTGCCGATGGTGAAATGTTGGTGTTTGTCAGCGGACACTGCGTACCTGTTGGTACTCAGTGGTTGAGTAGCTTAGTTCTCCCGATAGCCAATAATGAAGTCGACTATGTCTACGGACGCCAGATTGGCAGAGACACAACGAAATTTTCTGAGAGCCGTGTATTCGAAAAATACTATCCGGCAAGATCGCTTGTTCCGCAAGAGGGCTACTTTGCAAATAACGCAAACGCTGCCTTGAGGCGGACAACCTTCGAAGAATTTAGATTTAATGAGAGTTTGACCGGTTTGGAAGATATGGATCTTGCTAAGCGATTGTCGGAATCAGGCCGGTTGATCGGCTACGTTGCAAGCGCCGAAATTTTTCACATTCACGACGAAACCTGGCTGGATGTTAGGAACCGATATGAACGAGAAGCGGTCGCTCTATTTGCTATAGCCCCCGAATCGCAATTTAGACTGACTAACTTTTTGTCGTCCCTGGTTCGCTCCGTTGGCAAGGATTGCTATTGGGCAGCTCGTCGCAGGACACTGTTCGCCGAATCAATTTCAATCGTTCTTTTCCGGTACAACCAGTTCCTAGGCAGTTATTGGGGGCTTCGGCTCGCCCAAAGCGTCGCACGTAGTCAGTCAAAAAACTACTTTTATCCAGATCGCATCTACACACAAAAACAACAGGAACCGGATGGAAAAGAACCTGATTGCACTGTTACCCATGAAAGCTCACAGCAGTCGGGTGCCAGGTAAGAACTTCAGAGAAATAGCTGGGAAACCGCTTTTCCGTTGGGTTCTGGACACGCTGCTGGAGCTAGATTTCATTGAAAAAATAGTCGTTAACACTGATGCGCGGAGAGAACTTGTCGAAAAGGGTTTTCCGGAATCTGACCGGTGCGTTATAAAAGATCGTGCGCGAAATTTAGTTGGCGACGATGTCTCGATGAATCGGATCATCGCAGATGATATTCAATCGCATCCAGCTGATCACTATTTGATGACGCACACGACCAACCCAGTATTGAAGGTTGCGACGCTTAGTGATGCCTATAGTCGCTACTTATCTGGCGTGGAGGCGGGTAAGGATTCGCTATTTGGCGTTAATCGATTTCAAACGCGTTTCTATACCGAAGAAGTTCAACCAATCAATCACGATCCAAATCACCTAGTGCCTACTCAGGACTTAGAACCTTGGTTTGAAGAAAATAGTTGTTACTACTTTTTCAGTGAGAGGAGTTTTTCAAAAACGAATGCTCGAATTGGCGCCCATCCGGTGATGCATGAGACCCCAGCTTTAGAAAACACTGACATAGACGAATGGCGGGATTGGTACCTCGCAGAAGCCGTGTTAAAGATGGACCTCGATTCGTGACCGAAATCCTGGTTACATGCCCGCCGATGATTGGTCAGCAGACCTTGTTTAAAGATCTGTTCGACAACCATGGTTGGACCGTCGTCGCCCCCAAATTCGAACAAACCCTTAGTGAGGATGAGTTGGTTGAACTCGTTCCCCAGTTTGATGGCTGGATTATTGGGGACGATCCTGCAACCGAACGAGTTGTCATCGCTGGGAGCTCAGGTCGATTGCGAGCAGCGGTGAAATGGGGCGTAGGCACAGACAATGTCAACTTCGATGCGTTTGCGGCGTTGGAAATTCCGGTTGCAAATACACCGGGCATGTTTGGCTCAGAGGTTGCCGATATAGCGACAGGATATGTGATAGGTCTTGCTCGCGAGACTTTCTTGATTGATCGAGAGGTCCGCGTAGGGCATTGGCCAAAGCCATCTGGCATCAGCTTGGCTGGGAAAAAAGTTGGAGTAGTCGGCTTCGGTGACATTGGCACGCAGACGGTACGAAGGCTTTCAGCATGCGGCATGTCCGTGGCGGTATATGATCCGTTTGTGGATTCAGTCCCAGATCGGGTTGAACTTAGGCTGTGGCCTACGGGTGTGGGCGATTTAGACTTTATTGTTTTCACATGCGCGCTCACCGAGGCCAATCGATTCATGCTAAACGAGAAGGTGTTGGCGAACTGTAAAATGGGCGTGCGCATTGTAAATGTAGCGCGAGGACCACTCATCGACGAAGCCTCGTTGATAGAGGCTCAGAAAAGAGGCCATGTCCACAGTTGTGCGCTTGATGTGTTTGAGAGTGAGCCGCTCGCGTTACAAAGTCCTTTGAAAGACAACCCACGGAACATTCTTGGGTCGCACAATGCCTCTAATACAATTGACGCAGTAGTGCGCACAAGTGCTATTGCCATTGAGCAACTCGCAACGTATCTCGCACGTTAGACTCCAGCCAAAGAACTTCATCGAAATGACAAACAGTACAAGGCAAGAGGCATGATGCAACGACATGCGCTTTTGAATTTGGTCGGGACCCTGATGTACGTGGCTTTGTTTGTCACAGTAATTCTGATCATTGGAACATTGAAGTGGGATTCGCTCGCCTCAGGTGGACTTATCCTCGATGACATGCAGCGATTCTACCCGTCCATTTTTACTGACTACAGCTACACCACTTACGCAAGTGTCTATTCGGCGATCAATTCAACTCTCTACCAGCCAAGCTTGGTGCGATTTACCTATCTAGGGGTCATAGGCTTGGTTTCGGTTCTCACTTACGCCCTTCTACTCAACCTTACTAGCGAGAAACTTCCTGCCTACTTAATCGCGTTGTTGGCGAGCCTTGCGCCAACAAGCACGATAACCATATTGTTTATCAATGGGACGTACAACGCACTCTTTCTTGTGCCTTACTTGTTAGGTGTGATTGGTCTGATTAGGTTTTTCAAAAACCATAACGGGGTGGCTCTGCCAGTACAGGCCGGGCTGTTCTTCTTATCAGCGATCGCGATTGGGATTTCAGTCGAACTCACTACTAACGGACTACTCTTGCCGCTCGCTGTCACTTTACTGCCGTGGTGGCGAAGCCAACTCTTTCTGAAGAGCAGACGCCAATTTGCGATCTACGGAGTAGTCTATTTAGGTATCGCAGGGTTCTTTATTACGAATCGTGCGTTAGCGATGTTTGGTCATCCATACGCTGGTATGGAAGGGAGATTGAGTTTCGACTTTGAAACACTCTGGGTCCATGCAGTAGAGCTTGTTGCGAACGTCTTTAACAGCTACTTCATTAACTACCTGAACACAGGAACACTTTACAATCTCGAGGTAGCGAGTCCGGGATTCTACGTAGTGATAATCCTATCGTCTTTAGTCGGAGCTGGCGCAATATTGGCCGTATTCTCCCAATGGTTCCGAGAAGTTTTGCTTGCTCGAAGTTCCTATCTTCTAGCGGCGCTTTTTGTTTCGTTTGCGATAGTCCTCGCGGTCGGGCCCTTAGCACCCAACACTCGACTGCACCTATGGCACTACTACCTGCCTGCATATGGAATTGCCATACTCATTGCGATAGTTCTTCGGTCGTTTTTACCGAAGATTCTCTTCTTTGCAGGGGTCTTGGGGTTGATTGGGTTATCGATCCTGCGGATTTCAGAGCAGGTTGTATTCTACGATAGAACGTTTACTAGCCAGGATGTCCTGGCAGAAAACATTCGGCGGGTTAGTCCGAGTTGGCCTGTTGGTAGCACAATCATTATAGAAACAGACTACATCCCTTTTCTGTCAGGGTTTGGCCAACTTGGAGGCCAGAGGGACTTAGGCTTTCTTAAATTTCAGTCCACTCGTCATGATATTAAGAAAGCGGCAATCGCTACCCCTTCGAAAGTTCGTGCCATCATGCAGGGCTACGCAATAGCTGGTCCTATTAAACTCTACCGTTACTCTTTTGGAGATGGTGAGTTCGGCGAGTTAGAAACACTGCTCTTTGATAACGGGGAGGCGCTTCGCGCCTATAACACGTCAGGTCCGAAACCAATATTGTTGATGTCCGGTGCTCACCAGGATGTGAGACAGTATCTAAAAGACAACTCGGTTCAACTGCACAACTACCTCTATTTACGTAGTGGCAAGATTAACACGGGAGTTCAGTACACGGGAGAGTCAACAAAGTTTGACGGCGACAAATTTGTCTCAAGGCAATTTGAAGTCCCGGATGAGACGTCAATTCTCACTTATGAATTCGTGTTAAAGAGTGATTTCGAGACTTGCGTCGATAACACTGATAAACAGCAACGGTGTCCATCGATGCCGTTTTTGAGCTCACCGTTTGCTCTTTACCAACCAGCTCCTAGTAAGTTGATGCTGCAAATCAAAACGTCCGCTGGTGACAAGTATGTGCATTTTGATATCGATCAGGAGAGATGGCAGAAAATACGATTACTTATTGATACAAAGAATAATGCGGTCACGGTTTTTCATAATGATCAACTATACGAAATGGTTAGTGATGCCTCGCTTAACCTAGTCGGAACTCGCAGTCTGGCGATTGGCAAAGGATACCGACAGCGTTTTTGGACTGGTCATATTGGATACTTTGTCGTAACAAGTGACTCGAGCGCAGAGCCAGAAACACTACTTGAAGTATTTAGCAGTGAGAGAAAGAAATAGTCTAACGTGATCTACATCTTTGCCCTGAACGCAGTAGCTCTAATATTCCTCGGTGTCAATTTGATGACGCTGCTAGCCGCGTGTGTCTACATTCTTTCAGCGGTTTGTCTAGGTAGTGTGTTGCGAGGAATCATTTATCGAGAAACTGAGAAGAATGGCGTGACGCTCATTGCTGATGGGCTCGTCGGCTCAATTCTGTACTCAGTCATAATGGGTGTGCTGTTTCACTTCACAACGAATCCCGAGTTATTTCAAATTGTGTGGGGTTTGTTTTTCGCCATATCGATTGGCTTAGCGATAGCGCGAAAAACATACTCGAGGGCTGAGTTAGGTGGCGTAATAAAGAATAGCAATACCGTTTCTAGTGTCGTTCATAGCGCAGCTGCCTTGTTATTGGCTGCGTTGACGACTTATGGTTTTGTTGGAGACTCGAACGAACAGGAACCTCCAGTCACGCCAGAGTGGGGGCATCACCTCGATCGAGTAGTTCATCTGAATCGGGTGCCGGAGAGTATGGCAGAAGATGGGTTGCCGGGTGAGGTGCTTGGCCACCGTGGTGTTCAGCTAACGTTTTTCCCCGCTACTTATCTTGTATCTCCGTTCAATGCAGAAACCTATGTGGGCGTATACAAAGTCATCGTTTTCTATGCGTGGTTCGTACTTATGGCGTTGTTGTTCGTCATTGGTAAGGAGATATTTGGACTCCGAAGCCCCTACAGTTATGTCCTTTCCGTCGGAACCATGTTTTTCGGAGCGGTTCATTATCCGATTTTTTCGCTGCAACAATCGACTTATGCAGGGTTTCTCAAACCTGCCTTAGGTGCTTACCACAACACAACAATACTAGGCAGCTTTGTAGTTGGTATGGCGGGAATCTACTACTTCTACTCGGGAATCAAGAACCGAGAGCGAAGCCTAATTCTTGGCGTTTTCCTTGTCGCAGCTTCTTTTTTTTACAAACCCTCTTTCTTCACAATGTTAGCGCCGCCCATGGTGATTTTCCTGTTCTATAAGTACTACAAAAATCGATCTCGGAATTATCTTGTGAGTGTGGCGATTCTGTTCTCTGTGCCGTTAGCCTGGAATTTGTATTCCAGCCTGTTTGATTTGATCGAGGTTCCGTTGAACCCTGCGATCAGACCTTTCTACCTATTTTTTCGGTGGGCTGAGTGGCGTTTCCCAGATTTCGTGACGAATAGTCCTGTGTTGTTCGGGGTTATTGTTCTCTTTTGTTCGTATCTACTATTGATAATGGTAAGTGGTAGTGTGTTTCTCAAAACTCGGGCGTCCGAAATTCGCGAGCTTATCTGGTTTATCGGCGCGACGTTTCTGATGGGGAGTGTTTCAGCATTGGTATTGGTGGAAGACAACTCACGCCTTTACCACGGAAATTTTGCGTGGGGTGGCCATTGCGTTTATTTGCTCATGATGCCATTGCTGGTGTTTGGGTTTCAGAACGTTAAGAACGCGATCTATCGATCAGCGTGTTGGATGGTTTTGTGCCTGCACCTTTATGGTGGCGTAGTCCATCTATTCTTGGTCGTTACTGAGGGTAGAATCGTCTAGGCCATACCGAAATGATCTCGTGGAAGGGTGTTCCTTACTATCAGAAGAAGGTGGCTCGAAAATCCTTACGTTCAGGAGGTGGCTCATCACGATGAAGCGTCGGTAAAATCGTCTCCAGTACCAGTGTCGCACAAGCGAGGGTAAAGTTCGGCTTTGAGTACGTCGGTCAAGATTCCAGTGATGCTTGAAAGTTGCCTCAGGCATTTTGCATCGGGATCTGGGTCTTCGTGATCCATGTACGTAGTGGTGATGAGGTGACCGAAACTGGAAGCCCACTCAAGCAGTGACTGCGGTGACGCAAAAACATAACTTTGGTCTTCTGCGGTGAATCCTGCGTACAGGCTGTTGAGATCGATATGTAGAGGTGCTTGACGTGTTGTATCGTCAGATGGGGTGACGAGAGAGGTTCCGGGTTCAAACTCGCCGATCCAGTCTTGGTAGAGGGTTCGCACATAGTGAAGTCCGAATCGGTCATAAAAGCCTATAAAAAGCCAAGGCCGTACGTTGATTTCGATGACTTTCCATTTCCCATCTTTCTTATCGTTAATGAACTCGATCATGACAAGGCCGCGCCATCTGAGCCTATGGACAACTTCCTGAGCCAGCTCTAATAGCTCCGGATGCCAACTCAGACGGAGCAGGTTTGCGGTGCCGAACGGGTAGGGTTGAATCACGTCTTTGATGCCTGTAGCAGCGATTCGCAGATGACCTGCTTCGTCGACGTACCCGTAAAAAGGGATCTCATCCTCCGCACGATCGAAAATAATTTTCTCCTGTACGACAAGGTCGAAACCATCAGCAATGCAACTGATCAAACCTGCCTTGAGTTCATCGGGTGTCTCACACTCTACCGCTTTGAGCCCAGCGTGCTTTGCATAGAATGTTTGACCGTAGTCTTTTACTGCGGGTTTGAATACACAGGGGTATATCATGTTGTCGACCACGTGGGGTATGTGGTCAGTGGCACTACACCGAAGTGTGTGTGGGCATATCGCCGAATCGCTCGTAGAGAGTAACTCGAAGCACTCGAACTTGTGGGCGACGTCGCTACGATAACTCGCGAACTCACGGTCCCCCTGGAGCACGTAGTAGCGGTTGAGTAGTTCCTCGTTGTCCAGAAACAGCATTAAGTTCGTATCACTGCTCGGGATTGTCAACAGTGGCCGACCGAATTCTGATAATAGGGCTTCACCAATCCTGATTAAATCCTGTAGCGCTTGCTTTGGCTCTGCAAACGGATTTGCTATCGAGTAGTCTCTGCTGAAAAATCGTGAGGACTCCGACCACCAAGGCTTTGCGCCTTCCCAAGTGAACGAGATTGTGCGAAATGGAATGCCTGCTCGTCCGAGGCTACGGATTATGCCTAGAAAACAAATGTCATTGCCACGTATGACGATAACTGGGGGGTGTTGGATCACGAGTGGTCGATCAGGACAGCCATATGTAGCGGAATGTCATTGACCGGATTGAAAAAATCCGGATCGAGTTCGAGGTGCGTAGGGAGCACTCCGAGTTCTCGGATGGTTGGCATGTTAGTAAATCCGGCGGCACCGAGACGCTCGAAATAATCCTGCCAAAGCTTGTGAACCATCTGCACTGGAAGACGCTTACCGTCGCGACAAGAGATTTCGCCGTGGTGGCGAATATCTCGGGAGGAGAAATAGCCCTTACCGTTGAAGTCAAAATAGAAGGGTGGGTTGAGAGACCGTTTGATTTGGGGGAATGCAGGATGGGGCACAGCAAAGATGAATCGACCACCTGGACGCAGTACTCTTTTGACTTCGCTAAAGGAGCGTTCCATTTCGTCAACGTGCAAGTAGTTGTAAACGAACATGCCGAGCACCATGTCGAAAGAGTCATCGTCAAAGGGTAGTTCTTCAACGTTTCCAACCCTAAATCGGGAACCGTGGCCAGCTTGCTGATCCTGGCGTTTGGCCAATTCAATCATTTCTTCGGAGATATCTAGCCCGTCAATCTGGCTCGCTCCCATATCTTTCAAGATACGAGCGCAGTAACCTTCGCCGCAGCCGATATCCAAGATATCGATTCCTTGGACGTCGCCACACAGGTCGAATACAGGGGGTCTTCCTGTGAAATCGGATAGTGAATTGGGCTCTCTTCTTTCCCAGGAAGCCGCGTTCTTGTCGTAGATTTCCTGAGTAATATTGTCGTTCATAGTTGTATCTGGTGCTTTGTCAGTTGGAGAGAATAGTGTTTTGTCTGAGCAGTGTCACTGCCGCGCGAGCTCATAGGCCGACGATATATTCAGGTTAGGTGTATCGGGCGCTAATAGTCTGGACGATAGTGGATAACACTTTGAGAATAACGCAAAATACAGGCCTCTTCTCAGTTCGCTAAAACATGAGTTGTAAACCCACCCCGGGGAGATACGGACATCAACGACATCAGACCTTTGGCCTCTGACTCACTTAGACTTGTGAACCATGGCTCGTGTAGCGAATTCGTGCAATCTTTGTTGGTAGACATCAAAGCACACCCCGCCTTGAATCACCCATACCTGGTGGAATTGGGTGCCGGGACGCTGCCAGATGTGACAGGTGCTATTCGTGACTATGCGCACCAATACTCGGTCTATTCGTCGTACTTTGTCGACTACCTCGATGGAGTGATCAAGGCTCTGACAGATGAAGCCCATAAGGAGGAATTGCTTGAGAACATTGAAGAAGAAAAAGGCGACCCTTACGCGACTGACCGTGAAAAACGACCGCATGTAGAACTTTTCGATGAGTTTAAGAAGCAGATCGGTGTTGACAAGGCATACGAGTTAGCTCACCCAGCGTCGACAACAACTTTGCTGTGGCGCGATCTATTTCTGCAGAAATGCAATTCAACGATCCCGGGCGTCGGTATTGGCGCCATTGGCATCGCGACAGAGAACATTGTTCCCCACATTTATAAGTACATCGTCAGCGCGATAGAGGAACATTCGGATCACCCTAATGATGCGAGTTTTTTTTTCCGCCTGCACATGGATTGTGACGAAGGTCATGCTGAAAGCCTGATTGACGTGACGACGGAAATCGCACAAGACATTGAGACACGCGAAGCGATTCGTTTTGGCGTTATTTCATCGTTGAATCTTAGAACGGCATTTTGGGATTCCCAGTACGCGCGTGCTTTGAGGATGAAGCCTTGTCAGAATTGAGCCACATCATCGCGGAAGCCACCGTCAGGGTTGAGTCGATTGAAGATTTTTGCTTGGAGACAGTGGCGCCAATCCTGAAGCAGTGGGATTTCTGCAGAATAACTGGTCTCGTTACTGAAGAACAGGCGAAGCAAAGTCTTGATGCCGTTGCGGCGACTTTCTCGGACATCGTTGATCATCCTGTCACAGGAGAAGCTGCCAGTGACGTCATGACCAACTTCCAGAAGATGTCGATCGGGCGTGCACGCCATGGCGGCGTTGATCGGCCAAGGTTTATGCGTACGCTTTACAATCCAGTGTGGTGTGATGACATCTACAAAATGCGTGACAATTTCACAGCGCTGGCGCAGGTCCGAAACATCTTGTCCGGCATGCCCAGGGACTTTGCTATTGCAAGAGTCGAAGACGATGTGTGGACAGCAGCGCGTATTCATCATTTCCCTTCAGGGGGAGGCTTCATGGTAGATCACAAGGACACGGTTCTACCGAAAATGCTTAAAGAAAATGATTTCTCTGGCGAGTACTACCAACTGTTGCTGTTGTTGAGTCAGAAGGGCGAAGACTTTGAAACTGGTGGAGGTACAGTGGAGCTAAATGGCGAGATGATCGAGTACGAGGACTACACTTTGAGAGGTGATATTTTAGTTTATAACGGTTCGACGGTGCATGGTGTCAATGATATTGATCCTCACCTTCGTTACGTACAGTCTTCGCCTGCAGGTCGTTACTCGGCGCTGGCAACGTTGTTCAAAAAACTGGGCTGACGGTGGAAGCGCTAGCTGGCAGACTCAGTGATATTGGTAATCGCTGTCCAGGATGCGGTTCTTCACCGGACTTTAAGCCGCTGTTCCCGATCTCTGAAGAGAATGATGTATTTTTTTTTGAATGTACTCACTGCGGCATCGGCACTGCCAATAAACTTCCAAAAGACGACTTGGTTTTGGAGCTCTATGAACCCAAGAACTATGTGTCTTCGCTGACCAATGAGACCAGTCTCTCCAAGCGCTGTGCCGAGCGGATTCTTCCACACATTAGTGTTTTTGACCCAACGGGTGACTTTCGGATTCTCGATTATGGCGGTGGCAACGGGAATCTCTCTAAGCAACTGATAGAAATGCTGTCCGAGAACTATCCCGATCTCCGATTAACTTCTGCGGTAGTGGATCTTTACCAGCGAAATGATGACGGACCGATTAGTTTTGTGACTGCGGACGAGTTTCTGCAGTCCAGCGATACATATGATTTGGTAATAGCCAGCGCAATCCTTGAGCATCTCGTAGATGTGAAAACAGTTATGGATAGGTTGATAGAATGCGGTAATCCGCGCGCTATTTTCTATGCCAGAACTCCATATGAGGTGCCCATCTCTAGAATAATTGGGCGGTCGATCATTCGGTGGCCGCGTCACCTGCACGACATGGGACCGGCGTATTGGAGCCATTTAGAGGAGGTTTATGATGGACGATTCCGCATCGTCAAGTCACGGACTTCCCTTGTTGAAACCAGCTTCGCAACGCGTCCGGTACGCACGTTCATTGCGTACGTTATGAAAGCCCCTTCGCACCTTGAGTCGTTTTTCCGTGGGAATGCCAACAAGTTCTTCTGGAAACTGGTCGGTGGATGGGAAGTGATCGCCGTCCTAAACGAAACCACTTAGTCTTTATGGACGTCTCCATTGTCGTTCCTTGCTACAATTCAGCGGCGTCCGTACCGCTGCTGGCAGAACGGATTGACGAAGTGCTGGACGCGATGTCGTGCCAGTGGGAACTAATCCTGATTTATGATTTTTCCCGTGATAACACCTGGGAGGCTATCTCTTCCATTCAACTAAAGTCTGGAGAAGTGGTTTCGGTTGAACTAGCAAGAAATGTTGGTCAGCAATCGGCTGTGATGTGCGGCTTTGAGATGGCGCGGGGCAAGTACATCGTGACCATGGACGATGACCTACAGCATGATCCCGAGCATATTCCTCATATGCTCGAAAAGTTAAAAACTGAAGATCTTGATGTGGTCATGGCCTATCTGAAACCGACAACTGAGCAACGCACTTGGGTTCGTAATGTTGGGACCTGGATCGTTTCCTTCCTTGCCCATCACATTCTCTCTTTGCAGGAAAAGATCAACTTCTCAAGTTACAGAGTGATCCGTTCGGAAGTAGCCAAAGAAGCCCTGCGGTTGAACTCACCCAGCCCGGTGGTCGGCTACGCGCTGCTGACGGTAACTCATCGATGTCGGAACTATGAAGTGCCGCTTCGTGGTCGACATACCGGTACCTCTACCTATTCGTTGTTGGCTCTCATACGATACTTTCTGAACATGTTGTTCAACCATTCGGTGTTGCCCTTGCAATACATCATGGTGATTAGCATATTTTTTGTACTATTTTCATTTGGTTTGGCTTTTATTTACGCAATCCAATATTTGCTAGGTGCGATTAATGTGGGTGGGTTCGCGACGCTGATCGTCGTTCTGACGACGATGTTTGGTATCGTCTTTAGCGTTCTAGGTATTATCAGCGCATATCTGCTGTACAACATCAGAACCTCGATGAAAAATCCTAGGTACTTTGTGCGCCAACAAATAAACGCCCCACCTGTAAAAAAAGACGTTTAGTGGTAACGCAATACCTCTTGGCGCAGGTCGTGGAATGATAGAGCTGTTATCACTAGGCCTTCTGCTTGTGTTGGCTTCCGTCGGCTTTAAGGTTTGTGCTCAGATAATCCTGAAACAGCGGCTTAATGTTCATGGAGCGATTCCCTGGCAGCCGATGGGGCTGATACGCTATGCATTGAATGCTTTGCTTGATCAGAAGTTGTTAGCCGGTGTGGTTCTACTTTTAGCGGGTGCATTCTGCTGGTTTGCTGCTTTGTCGCGTTTGGATCTCTCTTATGCATTTCCGATCAGCGCACTATCGTATCCGCTTATCTTGGTGAGTTCGGCGGTGTTCCTGAAAGAACAAGTGACACCAAGAATGGTGGTTGGCAATCTCTCCATTCTTGCCGGTATCGTTATCGTGGGTGTTAGCAGTTGAACACCAGGATGACTGGCTTCGGATTTGTATTGTTATCCGTGCTAGGGCTTTGCTCGGCGCAGGTGCTTTTTAAGCACCGGTTTGAGCTGTACGGTTCTATTCCATTATCAGCAGAGATCGGTGCTTATTTGCTGGTTGTCGCCAAGGACATATGGCTCCTGATAGCGGCCTGCTGCATGCTAATATCCTCTCTGAGTTGGTACATGGGGTTGTCCCGGCTGCCACTGTCGCTGGCATCACCGATGACATCGCTAGCATACCCAGTAATCCTGATTGCATCATTCTCAGTACTAAGCGAGCCAATTTCCGTGGAAAAGGTCGTTGGCAACGTCTTCATTGTCGTAGGCATCCTGCTGAATACCATCCGCTTTCGCCTCGGTAGATAGGGAAATTCAAGATAAATACCCTCTGATGTACCCAGAGATATTTGGCCCTCTGGATTCCAAGCATGCTCGAATCGCTCAAGACACAGCGAGGTGATCAGATCTTTCGGAATACGGCTGTTCGGAAACTAGAGCCTACCAGAGTGAACGCTTCATCTTTAGTGACAATCTCGTCAACGTAAGCCTTAACCTCCGGCCATTCTGGGGCGTCGTAATCATCAAACAAGACCAGGCCACCGTCCGCGACTTTGTCGCGTACTAATTCAAAGTCAAATTTGGCGCCTTCATAAGAGTGATCCCCGTCAATGATCACGAGGTCATAGAGTTGGCTACCAAGATCAAGCGTTGGGTCAGTACTGAGTTTTTGAATGAGGGTGAAGTCCTCATCAGAAATGCCTACAGCCTGCATATTTGAGTTGAGCAGGTACCTACTTACAGGTTCTCCAGTCAATATATCCAAGCTATCGTTTCCGTAGTATCCATCTAGAGGGTCGATTGCTGTCATGTGTATCTTTTCGGTTTGAGTATGGATGGCGTCATAGATGGCGGCTAGACCAATCCCAAACAGCGTACCGATTTCCAAAATATGGAGGGGTCTCTCTCTAAAACTAAATGCGCATACAATCCTGAGCATTAAGTTCTCTAGAGGTGTCGCGATACGTCCCCGACATTTCTGTTCTACAAGGGCGGCGCGCTCCCCCATATAAGTAAGTATTGATGGAGTGAGTTCGATGTCGAGTAGTTGTGACCATTCACTTGTTAGTATTTTTAGATGATCTTCGTTGAAATTTCGGTTGGCTCGATGACGTTGTGTGCTGAGCTGTTCGAGTTGCGAAACCTGTTCTTGTAGGACTGCGTTCAGTGCATCAATTTGTTCTTTTTGTGCCTGAATCAGCTCTCTTTGGCTGTCGAGTTGCCCACTCATTTCATCGGTCTGCGCTTGCCACTTTGCTCCTAACTCATGCTGACTCGCGCTAAGTTCGTTAGTACTGACTTTCAAAGCACTTGCAACGCTATGCACTCGATTTGTAACGCTGTCAATTTCAGTGTTCTGTTTTTTGTGCCGATGCTTAGTTTGGTTCAGCTCTTTTGTTAGTTTTGTCTCAAGAGTCTTTCTTTTTTGTCCTTCACGAGTCGTAAGTGCATTTAATCTGGCGTGCACAAAAGAAACCCCAACTAGAGCAAGCCCCGACAACAAGGAAAGTGAAGCAGCACCCCAAAAGTGGATAGAGAATGGTCGTAGTTCTGGGTTGATAATCGGCAGTACAATCAATGTTATGAGTGAGATACTAGCCGCGAAGCTCAGAGCGGGATGACGTACACCAAAGCGAATAACCCAGTGGGTGAACTGAAGGATCCGGAAGAGAGTCAGATTTTTGGACTGTAACCATTGTCCGAACGAGAAGTACCTAGGTGTCGCAACTTGTACCTTGTCCGGCCGATCTACTAGCACTGAAGAGGTTCGATCATCCCCAACGATTGGATTGTGTACCCGCGTAGTTGATTCGATTGCTGATCGAAGCAATTCGGTGTCCGGCTGTTTTCTGAAAGCGAGTAGATTGCCCCAAGCCTGATCAGTTTCCAGCTCGCAGGGGTATTCTTTGAGTCCGAGCCAGTCGTGCTTGATGCCATAGCGAATGATTGGGTGCCATTCGCTAACATAAACCACATAACCCTTACTAGCTAGGAAGTCTGCTATATCATTGAATTCATAGCCAAGAGAAGTGGTTTTGTTATCTTCAAACTCGCACTCGATGACTTCCGGATGTGTACGTTCCCATGGAAATCCTTGGAGTACGAATAGGTCATGGCCTTCGGTATCGATCTTCAAAAATTCGACGTTGTCTAGCTTAAGATCCTGGAAATAGTCTGTGAGCGTGACTGTATCAACACGCTGCGCTTCTACGTGTGATTCGTGAAATGCCGAGAGTCCGCTGATGCCGGAGCTTTGCGCGGAGGTATAGAACGCAATGTCACGCTGAGTTTCGTTAGTCACGCAGCGAGTATCCAAGCGAACCCGGTCCTTGTGCTTGTGTTTACTGATGAGATGTTGGAGGATTTTCCGGTTCTTCTGGTCTGGTTCGAACGCAAATACGTCCCAACCCAGATCTAAGAACGGGGCCAGTGCGCTGCCTTGATGTGCTCCGACATCAATCAAGGTCGCAGTAGGGCTTTCGGAAGATAGCTCGGCGATGACTGATGTTTCATCACAATGAGCCTGCTGCACTCTAGAAAACGGTCCATATATGTATTTTTGGCCGGTCGCGTTCGAGAGTGTATTCATAAACTTCTTCTGAACCCGTTCAAGTGATAGATGCTCTGTGGCGAATTGTTGTCCTTTGTGGCCTAGTTCGTTGGCGTAGCTTCGCGATTCAACAAGGTGTTGGAAGCTCTGTTTGAGAGCCTCGCGATCTTGCGTGGTGACTGTTATGGCACATTGTGCTTCCTGCAGTAAGCGCACTGTCGCCTGTTCGGATGGACCATAGGCTAGCAACGGGGTACCCGAAGCTAAGCATTCGGGTAGTTTATTTGCTAACGACAGTCTGGTGTAGCGGGTGCTTTTTTCGTCAAAGTTGTAAGCAATCACCAGTGCATCAGCAGTTCTAAGCGTTTCTTCATAGAGTGCGTGGGGTACGAGACCAAAAATTGTTACTGCGTCGAGGTCACCCATGTGAGCCTTTGCAGTTTTTTGACACCAGTCCATGGTAAAGACTTCGAACCGTATGTTGAGGGTCGGGTTGAGAGCGTCGATGACTTTCGCGATCTCTGTCACACTCGAAAGTGTCATATCTTCAGCGAGTGCTCCCAGATAACGGACAGTAAAGGGTCGATCTTCGTTGTCGTCGATATCTACTGTAGCGGAGAATTTCGACTCTACACCGTTGGCTAGAGTAGTCCACGTACCGCCATAGCGTGATGTGTACTCGTCCGCCATGGGCTGACTGATGGCAAGTCGTTCTACTGACCGATCAAGTACGGATTGCAATCGGGGTGCGAGCGCCTCGTACCGGGTCGGTTGGGTAACCCGCATCCTCTCGGGCCAGTCATCCATCATGTGGGTGATTGTAGGCACAGCTTGTTCCAACGTCAGTCGCTCGTGCAACGTAAACAGCGGTTCTGAGTCTGCAGGTCGGAAGTAAACTACCTCAGGCTCAAATTGTTTGATCGCTTCGAGGGCTGCCGGTAGGTCAATAGCAGCCGGTGTTGCAACCGAAGACGGGGCGCTCGGGTCGAGAACATGGAATTGCAGGTCGCTGTTGGTTGACAACCAGACTTGTAAGTATCGGTCTTTGTCCCAATGTCCAAGAAAGGTCTTTTTGATTTGGCCGGTTGCTGTTGAGTTACCCACAGGTGTGGGGTCGAGTAATAAGGTGCGTGGATAGTTCCGCTCTTCTGAAATCAACTCTTCTTCTAATGTTGATTGAGGAAAGATTTTCAATCTGCTGTCGATCGTGCAATTTAGAATCGCTCGACCATCGGCTATAAAGGCAGACTTGGCCAAGATGTACATCTCTTCCATTTTCTCTGTGTCTGCTGCTTGCCAAATTCGATCTTTGAAATAGCGTGGGTCGAAGTGATTGCTATCGTCCTCGCTTTGAGAAATGACGTCTCCTTCTGAAACACCTTCTGGTTGGTCGTAACTGTGATCAAATCCTATCAGTAGAACTTTTGTGTACCCCAGCGCATACGCAAGTTGCATGTTGAAAAAACTCACTGTTGAGCGCCAAGAGGTTTCGTTTACGAAATCCGTTGCAAATTCTGGTTTTACGGTTGCCCTGACGTAGTAGGTAGATGCGGTTGGGTTGATCTGATTGGCCAGCCAAAATGGCACGAACTTTATGGTTTTGGTGTTGTTGAAATCCACAACACCTTGGCTTGCAACAAGATCGTTCACGATACAGAGAAAGTTAGCGTGTTTTGCTAGAGATGGGCTAATGCTGGCGAAGTTAGAAGTAATTGTGTCGACTCCCGCTAACAAGTCGAGGTTTACATCGGCCAGACTTGGACCATTTCCAACGATGACACAGGTATCGCCGGATCGTTGCGCCTGCATGCGCTTAACTGCGGCTTCTGTTCTCAATAGTTGGTCTTTTACCCACGAGGCTTTGAAAGCACGATCGAAATTCTCTGGCAATTGATAAGACTGATAATTTTTGCCTGCCTCGTCAGACAGTGTGAATGTATGCCATGCGACTTTTGCTTTCGCGTCGGCATCATCAGGGTGACGGGAAACAATGCGCAAATCAGAACTGTTGATGAAGTATCGAGAAGAAGAACCAAGAAATGGTTTGATGAATTCGTAGGTGGCTAGCTCCTCTGGGTTACTGGAATTGCAAATCTTTACAAGCATGTCCTGAGTAATGAATCGCTGTACTACTGAACCGAGCGCGATGGATTTATGTCGGGGGCTAACTTCCAGGGCATGATTTACTACACCATCCTCTTGGGATACTAGGTAGTCAGCGTAGCGGTCCAACCATTGCCAGTGGATATATCCGAAGTACTTCAAGCAGACTTTGAAGTGTTCAAGTAGGCTTAGGTCCCTTCTTGAGCTTGTTTTCATACCCCCCCACCATCGGTGGTGAGCCAATGTTGCGTTCACATATTTCCAGCGGTGACCACCTTTTGCCATGCGAACCCAAAGCTCGTAGTCCATGCAATATTCGAATTCTTCTGACGGTCCTCCCAGAGCTTCGAACACACGTCGTCGCCAAAACACACCAGGTTGCACGATGCCGACTTGATATTCGAACGCGCTACCGAGATTGTTCTCGTCGTCATTGACATAACCTATACGGAGAAACTCCCCTTGCTCATCGACAAAGTCGACACCGCCATAAACTATGTCCACATCAGAGTGTTCGTTGAAGACACTTGCTACGTTATTGAGGGTGAGTTCGTCTGGGTAGTAGTCGTCTGAATTCAGCCAACACAGGATGTCTCCAGTTGCGATGGAAAACCCTTTGCTAATTCCATCCGACTGTCCTCGATCAGGTTCAGCAATGAGTTTTACACCAGATGCGGATCTTGCAAGCTCGGTACTACCGTCTGTAGATCCTGGATCGACAACAATGTGCTCAACGTCCACTAAGAGCTGAGATCGAACAGACTCTAGGTTGGTGGATAAAAACTGCGCCTGATTAAAAGAAGGCGTTATGACTGAAAATTTCATTTAAAAACCGCTTTGCCAATGGTCGGGGTCAAATTTTTCGGCGTGTATCGGTGCGAGGGAATCTATCGTTTTCTTTAAATCTCTCTTTATGAACACAGCATCGGCCTGCCAGAGACAATTGCCGTAGTAGCAGAGGTCACAGAGATCCCATAAATCGAATCCAGCTTCGTGTAGCAAATGAGCCCGTTCAACAAATTTGTCAACGGTCATTTCTATCATGACGGCGTTGGTTTTCTTAAGGGTTGTGGCAGCACCTTCCAAAATCGCGCTAGGTACGTCAGGTCCTTCGACGTCAATTTTAAGAAAGAACTCACCTGAAAGCTCTTTCTTTAAACAGTACGAATCGAGTGTAATTGCAGGTACTAGGCGTGAAGTTTCGGTCGGCGTCATGATCATAAAGCTATGTGATACCTCGTCACCCCTGGTTTTCTTGACCGTTTGCAGACTCGAATTACCGTCATAATTACAAACGGCGGCGCATGTGAGATTGTAGGAGAGCTCCTTGTAATTCTCTTTGATGAAAGGGAAATACTCCTCGACCGGTTCAAACAGATGGTGCTGTACATCGCCAAAGTTCTCGATGAGAACCGGAGTTGAGTGCTGGATCCCCACATCTATGACATCTGTGAAAACTAGACCAGATGATCTGAGTTGTTTTAGGCTGTCATTTATTGTTGCTTTACGCATGGCGATACATCCTCCGTGTACTAGTCGCTAGCCGTGTTTACAGATCCGAGAACGCGTCGCCGCCGCTTTCAATGTTGGGGGTATTCAAGTTACTTCTTCTCTGCGCCAGCTATGCGGCAGTGTTACAACACCCCAGTGTGGTGTTCTGTCAGGAAGGACTTCAAGTACCGGATTCGCTTGTCGGTAGAGGAACTCAGGTCCGTCAACAAGACTAATATTTGAAAGGTAGCTCCCCGGGTTGAGAATACAATTGGGTATTTCCAGCGTAAACCTAAATAACTTTTCTTTGGTAATCGAAAAGGAATCACCTGAGATGTCGGTAGAAAATCCAGTCACATAGTCGCCACCTTCAGTCCAAATAGGCACTCCGATATTGAGTGAGCCAATTGAACGGGTGATTTGAAGATCAAGTTGGAAAAAAAGTGGTTCGCCAAGACGAGTCGAGTGAATCTCAGTACCGCGGGAGTCACACCAGAAATGGGACGCTGCCAAAACCGTCTCTGGGTCTTGAAATTGTGGCTCTAAAATCGACACAGGCTCTTCTGATCCTTCAGGCTCGAGCTCTGATTCATAGTGGTAGATGGCGTCCTCGGGTGGACCTACGAAAACGATTTTGCCTTTGTCCAACACGATTGCTCGATCGCAGAACGCTCGAATATCTGATGTCGAATGGGAAACCAACACGAAACCACAACGGGCGCGAAGCGCACGTATCCGTGCTAAACACTTTTGTCTAAAACGGAAGTCACCGACCGCGAGGACCTCGTCTATGAGTAGTAGATCGGGGTTGGAAGTGATGACGATGGCGAATGCCAAACGGATGAGCATTCCTGAGCTGTAGGTCTTGATCGGGGCATCGATAGCGTCCCCTAATTCTGCGAATTCGATAATCTCACTTTCTAGAACTGTCAATTCTTCTCGACCGCGCCTTAGCAAGGCGCCCCGAATATATATATTTTCACGCCCACTAGCGTTCATATTGAAGCCAGTCGTTAGATCGATGAGCGCTTCCGTCCGACCAATTTTTACAATCTTGCCGGTATCAGGAGGCACTTGCTCGGCAATCAACCGCAACAGAGTGGACTTTCCAGCTCCGTTTCTTCCCATCACTCCAAGAGCCTCGCCGCGTTTCAGAGAAAAAGAGATGTCTTGGAGTGCCCAGAATTCTGTGGATCGATGAGTGGTCGAACGGGTCAGATCGGTGCGTAGGAATGACTTAGCCAGGTCAATACTCAACTGAGAGCTGATATCCCTTTGCGACCTGGCGCGAATTTTGGACACGCCGGAAACTTCTAAAATGTGGTCCCCTGGCAGCACTAGTTATCAACCACTCGTTCTTCCATCACATAAAATACTTTGCATCCAACGAAAAGGAGAATCACACCTAATAGAGCGAATGAAAGTAGTGCTGGTGATGCCTGAAATTCGCCAACCAACACGGCAAGCCTAGTGGCATCGATGAAGATGGCAAAGGGGTTGTATGCGTTAAGTTCGGACAATATAGCGATGTTGGTTACTGGAAAAATAACCCCGCTGATAAAGAGGCCGTACTGAAGAACGATAGTGATGACTCGTCCGACATCTTTGTAGATTAAATTGCAAATACTCAGCAAGAGTCCAAGGCTAAAAAATAGTGGGATTGCTGAGATAAGGATAAAAGTGCTTAACAGAGCCTCCAGATAAGGTTCGACATCTGTGAGCACGAAAATGATAGCCGTCAGCGTTAGGCGTACGACAGTTTCGAAGGTTAGTTGTGCATAACCGGAAGCTATTGAGCAAACAAGCGGAAACGACGTTTGGGCGGATTCCTTACGTTTTTGATCTACCGTGCCGATAGCTACTTGTATGATACCTGCTAGGAAGAACCACAAAGTTACACCCAAAGCGATGAATGCGACCGGATTCGTACCATTGAATTCAGGTAGTACCCTAATTTGCGCGAGAAGACAGTAGATCCCGAGTGGTACTAAAGGAAGGACGTAGTTCCAGAAGATTCCAAGCTTGGTACCGCGACTTGCGCTTCGCCAGTTACCGGCGAATAGTGATCCAATCTGCTTTTTGTTATCAACGAGCTGGGACAAGAGAAGCTTGGTCGCTTTAAATGCGCTCGCTGCCTGACGCCGGTTGGGTGTAATTTCAGTGAAAATTTGGTTCTTCAAGGGCTCGTTCGTCAGAGTCTTTCGAGTTCTAGGCTTCGCATCAGGGTGTACTGGCGGCCCGAATCATACACGTTTTGTACAGATTGTGAGATGGTCAACCCGGTCTTAGGGCTTGCGGATTCTGCAATCCCTCGCTTACTCATTCTGGCGTGGCTCACTAAGTCCCTAACAATTTGTTAAGACCGTTTCGCTTTGCGATCACATAGTGTTTTGTACTCGAAAGTGAGGCATCTTTGACAAAAAATTGAATTCTATGGGGACGCGTTCGCAAACGTAAAATATATTTGAGCTTTGGTTCAGTTCCCGTTTACCTAGATCTGCCATAATCCCCTCACGTTCAACGAAGATGGGATCGAGCAGATGAAAAGTACCTTATGGAACTTGATTGCCGCGTCGGCAGCGGTGGTTGTGTTGTCGGGCTGTGTCACAAACCCCTACACAGGCGAGCGTGAAGCCTCCAACACCGCGCGGTCAGCAGGTATTGGTGCGGCCATTGGAGCGGTTGTTGGTGCACTAACCGGTGATGATGCTGATGAACGTCGTAAACGCGCCTTGATCGGTCTTGGCGTTGGTGGCTTGGCTGGTGCAGGCGTTGGTGCTTACATGGATAAACAAGAAGCGAAGCTCCGCCAGCAGTTGCAGGGCACTGGGGTTAGCGTGACCCGCATGGGCGACGACGTGGTACTTAATATGCCAGGAAATGTAACGTTTGATGTCAATCGATCAGATTTGCAGCCAGGGTTCTTACCAGTACTTGATTCCGTAGGACTTGTGCTGAAGGAGTATCAACAAACTCTCATCGATGTTACGGGACATACTGACAGTACGGGGTCTCGAGAGCTAAATATGGATCTATCGAATCGCCGCTCTCAGAGCGTGGCAACTTACTTGCGAGGTGCAGGAGTTGAACCGGCGCGTATCGAAACACTAGGTGTGGGTCCGAACTATCCCGTCGCTGACAACAGTACGCCGAGTGGCCGTCAGGCGAATCGCCGCGTGGAGCTTGTGCTCAAGCCAATCGTACAAGGGTAGGTCTCTGTTGACTAAAGTGTGACGATCGTCACACTTTTTCTTTGTTCTAGCAGGATGCTTTCGGTATAGCTGAGCATTCTGCTCTCCGTGTCACGGACGTTGGATGGAACCGATGGTTCCATAGACGTCTGAGTCATGGTGAAGTATATGATTGGCAGATTCTTTGGCATCCTTGGGTTGACCTTGGCAATCGGGGCGTGCGGTAGCGGCAGTGGTTCTGGTTCTTCCAATTCCGCACCGGCGGCTAGTCCAGCTCAGCAACCTGAGCTCGAGAACTTAGCACCGATCTCCTTTAGCGAATCCATCGATCAAGGAAATACCCTTGAGCGGGTCATCGCGTTCGAAAATAGCGGTAGTGCGCCGTTAACCTATTCAGTTGCGACAGGAGCATCCTGGATCTCGATTCTGACCGCGCCGTCTGGGACTCTGGCTGAGGGCCAAACAGGGCAGATCAGCTTTCGACTTGATTGTTCAGCCGGTACGCAGAATAGCCAGATCACACTATCCACGAACGATGCTGATGAAGGCGTGACGTTGATTCCAGTCGACCTGGTTTGTAACCCACCAATTGCTCACGCGATTGCGCGGCTCACCGTCAATCAGGCGAGTAGGGCATATGACTCTGATACTAGTAGCACGATGAACATCCCCGGCTTGGCCGGACGAGACTTGCTGGCTCGAGTCTTTGTTACCGGTACTGGCGCTGTACCAAGCGGCGATCTGGTTGTGACAACACAGGCTGCTGCGGTTCGTTTTCCGCTCGTCGTTCCACCTTCTGTAAGCCAAACACCGGCTAGCGAGAGTTTGTTAAGTGCCAGCCACTATGTGGTCGTACCTGGTGTTGGAATTCAGCAAGGCGCGGAGATTCATGCTGAGATAGGTGGTGTGCGGTATCCGCCGAGTGGCACGATTAGTTTGGAAGTGGCTGACCCTGGCGTCTTAGGGATTACGTTGGTGCCTGTTACGCACAACGGACAGACACCCGCAATCGATGCCAGCGTTTACCTAGAACAGACACTTCAGCAGTTGCCAATCGGTGACTACCAGGTTCAAATTAGAGCGCCCTACACTTTTTTAGGGGCTTACGACTTAGACGATTTGTTAGATGATATTGCAGACCTTCGCACCCTCGATGGCAGTAGCGATCTGTACCACGCAGTCATTGTGCCGCCCAATCAATCGGGTTCGCAAACAGCAGGTCTTGCCTATGTTGGCGCTCCGGTAGTTGTGAGTATTGATTTGAGCGGCTCGCAAAACATCATCTCCCATGAGATTGGACACAACTTTAACCTGACTCATGCCCCCGCCTGTGCTGCGCCAAATACAGACCCTGATTTCCCCCAAGCCGACGGCAGTGTGGTGAATTGGGGCTACGACATCGTGAACCGAACTTTGGTTGAGCCAACCGCGACAAAGAAAGATCTGATGAGTTACTGCAACGACGTTTGGATAAGCAACTATAGCTTTGCAAAGGCACTCCTCTTTCGCGCTGGCATTTCACCGTCGGGGATGAGCTCCGGTGGCCAGCTGGAAAAGTCGCTTACCACGACCACGATTCGTGGTCGGCTGACTTTTGCGGGTGTCAGAGATCTATCAGTCTTGCCTGGTGGCACAAGTGAGAATACCCCCTCACTCGGACCGGTATTCCGATTTCAGGCGTGGAGCAGGAGCGGCCGAAAACTTGTTGATGCAGATGCATCGGTCATCGAAGTGGAGCATGGTCGGCCGGGTGAGCGCGTCTTTAGTTTGGTCGTCGATGCACTTGCAGAACCGATCTATAGCTATGTGGTTAGCAGCGCCTCGGGTGTTGTCGCTTCCGGAAGCTTTGCCGCTCAATCGAATCAAGTAGCGGGTCAAATCGAGCGCGAAGGCGCCGAGCTATCGTGGCGTCCAGAGCCAGGTTATGTCCTAGTGATGCGTGATCGCGAAGGAAAGGTGGTTAGCCTGACGCGACAGGCACGGAGTCTGGTGCCAGAGGGTGTGGTGGCTGTTGAATTGATGGGTCCAGCAGGAAGTGCTGATCTTTTTGAAGGCGAGTCGACGCTTCATCTTTCACACTAGCGCTCGGCTTCTTTCACACTAGCGCTCGGCTTCGAGTTCGCCATCCAGATCGGCTTCGATGCAAAACTCCTCGAACGCAACACGCAGTTCATGTATGCGGACGCTGCTGGGTACGTTCGCGACCATCGCGACGCTAAAGATAGGTGTACCGGTGTGTGGCGCTGGTGTTGTTTCGGTCTGTAGATCTTGGATGTTGATATTGCGTTCGGAGAAGAAGCCCGCGATAGACGCGACTATCCCTGGATGATCCAAGGCGGTTACCGTTGCTCGGTAGGGTCGCGCTGAAACATCGTTTGGATGACCGTCATCTGTTTGTGATGTGCGGCGAAACAGATGAGCAAGGTCACCGCCATCAAGAAGCGTTAACGCGTTCTCGAATTCCGTAAGGTTTTCGTCTGTTCCCGAGACAGACATCAAGACCGCAAACTCACCGCCAAGCACAGTCATGCGGCTATCTTCGATGTTGAGTGATAGTGTCTGAGCTAAGGATGATAGCTCTGCGACCAGACCTGGACGATCAGACCCAATGGTTGAAACGACGGCAGTAGCCATTAGCTCATGTACTCACTTACATAGGCGGATAAATCGTTTGTGTGTACGCGCTCTTGTGCCATTGTGTCACGATTGCGGATTGTAACCGTGTCGTCTTCTTCAACAGTTTGAAAGTCTACGGTGACGCAAAGTGGTGTCCCAACTTCATCATGGCGACGGTAGCCTTTACCGATATTGCCGGTGTCTTCGTAAAGAATCCGACCTAGGCCTAGTTTCTGGAGGGTTTTCTTGATGTCTTTGGCTTTCGCGACGATCCCCTCGTGATTGCGCTTTAAGGGCAGAATCGCGACCTTGATTGGTGCGAGGTGTGGTCGGAAACTCATAACAGTCCGCTCTTTGCCGTCTTCTAGACGCTCGACAGTGTAAGCTTCGTTCATCACAGCAAGTACGCCACGGTCTACACCGGCAGAGGGCTCAATCACGTAGGGGACTTGCCACTCCTTGGTCTCGAGATCTTGGATTGCGAGTTTTGCGTTTGCTTCTGTGTTTGGTTGCACTTCGGACTGTATGTTGTAGTCGCCTTGATTCTTTGTATGGGAACCAAGATCGTAGTCGGTACGATTCGCAATCCCCTCAAGTTCCTCTAGTCCGTGTGGGAAGCGGTACATAAGATCCACCGTCGACTTGCTGTAATGCGCCAGCTCATCTGCGGGTACATGGTATAGCTCGAGGTTGTTTTCGTTCACTCCTTGAGCTGCCCACCAACTGAGGCGCTCGTTGACCCAATGGTCATGCCAATTCTCGTCTTCGCCGGGTTTGACGAAAAACTCGAGCTCCATTTGTTCGAATTCCCGCACTCTGAAGATAAAGTTTCGCGGGGTTATCTCGTTTCTGAAAGCCTTGCCGATCTGGGCGATGCCAAACGGCAATTTTGGCGAAGTGGAGTCGAGGATATTCTTAAAATTTGTGAATATGGCTTGTGCGGTTTCTGGCCGCAGATAAGCAAAGGAGCTGCCGTCATCGACCGGACCGACCGCTGTTTTAAACATAAGGTTGAACGGGCGAGGTTCAGTGAGGTCATTTGATCCGCAGCTTGGGCACTGATCGCTTTCGAGATGATCGGCGCGCCAACGGCTCTTGCATTCACGGCAGTCCACTAATGGATCAGTAAACGTCGCCTCGTGCCCTGAGTATCGGAGGGTCGTTGGATTGGTGAGAATTGCTGCGTCTAGACCTTCGACATCATCGCGGTCGTAAACCATGGCTCGCCACCAGGCTGATTTGAGGTTGTTTTTGAGTTCGACGCCCAGGGGTCCGTAGTCGTAAACGCCCTGTAGACCGCCGTAGATATCGCTACTTTGAAAAATGAAGCCACGGCGTTTGGCCAACGCGACCAGCTCATCCATATTATTTGCTGTCACAATCTCGGTCCTGAATATGCCCGGTTTGGAGGGCGCGAACTATACCGGAAAAGTATGTAAATTTGGGCTTACAAAGCGCCACATTGTCTGGGAGTCTCGGCAGGTCATAAAGTGTTCCAATGGCCAGTAGAAAGAACCTTTACATAAAAGGTCTAAGCAACCATTGGGCGATTCATGAGACGCGGAGACACAGATCCCGACAAAGTTTACTTCAGAAGCGATAGCCGATTGTTTCGGATGAATGAACAGTGGTTTTTCTCTTCACGAGAAGGGGATCAAGGGCCGTATAGCACCGAAATCGAGGCGCAGGGGGAACTCACCCGGCACGTGGCTGCATCACAGGAACTCAGTCCATTACGGGATTCGTCGAACGCGCCGGTAATTAATCTCGAAGTTGTGATCGACCGCCGCTCGGAACAAGTTCATGCGCCGCGAACAGACTCAACACAAAACCTGAGCTTGAGTGACATCAAAAACTCATCGTTGCAGGCGTACCGAGAAAGGGCACGTTTTCGTGCTCGCTAGCGTCTGATCTTTCGTCCCAACTCCGAGTAGATTCTCTGGATCGCAACACAGTGGATTGCGTCTGGACGCGCTGCCGCGCAGACTTGGCTCTTCACTTCTTCAAGGTAGAGTAATGTCTAATCTCTTCGACCTGACTGGTAAGGTCGCGCTAATCACTGGTTCGAGCAAAGGTATCGGTAAAGCGATCGCCGAAGAAATGGCCCGCCAAGGTGCGCAGGTTGTGATCTCTAGCCGGAAGGCTGATGTCTGTCAGGCTGTCGCCGACTCGATCAACTCTGAGTTAGCAGATAAACCTGGAGGTGCGATAAGCATCCCTGCGCATGTCGGCCATAAAGAAGCACTGCAACAATTGGTTGATAAAACTCTGGCGAAGCTTGGCAAGATCGATATTTTGGTGTGCAACGCTGCGGTTAACCCGTATTACGGACCAATGAAAGACATGCCGGACGAGGCCTTTGAAAAAGTTCTCGGTATCAACATTCAATCGAATCATTGGTTGGCGCATATGGTGTTACCCGAGATGGTGGCTCGGCGGGATGGTGTGATTCTTGTTATCTCCAGCGTCGGCGGTTTGCGTGGCAGTGATTCGCTTGGCGCTTACTGCATATCTAAGGCAGCAGATGTACAGCTGGTCCGAAACCTTGCTGTCGAATATGGTCCACATAACATTCGGGTCAACGCGATATCCCCCGGGCTGGTCCGGACCGACTTTGCGCGGGCACTGTGGGAGAATCCAGCGATATTGGCAGAGCGAACATCAGGCGACCCACTTCGGCGAATTGGTGAACCACAAGAAATCGCAGGCTCCGCAATTTATCTAGCGTCTGCTGCAGGTAGCTTTACCACAGGTCAAAACATAGTGGTTGATGGCGGCTCTACGATCACGTAAAAACGAACGCATAATTCAGAGGGGTATGTGATGAGTGAATCATTTGATGGTCAAGATAACCGACGCTGGTGGGCGAAGGCATTGCTTGTCGGCGCGGTGGTTGGATTGGTGGCGCTACCGATTGGTGCGCTGGGTAGTCGTTTCGGCATATGGCCATTCATGGGCGGGTTTGCGTTGCTCGGCGTTGGGGTTGTACTTGCGACCATCGCATTTTTCCTTGGTGTGATTGGTGCTGTTTATGCTAATTCCAAGGGGTTGAATGCTGATCGTAAGAGCTGCCTGATCGCTGTAGTTATCGGCATAGTGATCTTGGGGCTCATGGGTAATCAGTTCATGACAGCGAGTGGCGTGCCCCCCATCCACAACATCAGCACCGATACATTGAATCCTCCGGAATTTGACAAGATTGTCGCTCTGCGGGAAGCCGAGGGTGCAAATCCGTTGGCTTACGATGCCGCCCAGATTGCCGAGCAACAACGCGCTGCATATCCCTATGTGAAACCTTTAGTGTCCGGAGAGAGTCCCAATGAAATGTTTGGACGCGCGGTATCAGCCTTAGAATCGCTTGGTATGGAAGTTGTGTCTGCGGATGAGGCTGACGGCATAATTGAAGCGACGGACACCACCTTCTGGTTTGGATTTAAAGATGATGTTGCCATACGGATACGCGGTGAGGGCGGCGGGTCGGTGGTTGATATCCGCAGCGTATCGCGTGTTGGACAGTCGGATCTTGGTAAGAACGCGGAACGAATCGGCCAGATATTGAACGCGCTTGGATCTAGTTAAGCGTGTCAGAATTTTAGAATTTCGGTTTCTAAAGTTGATAGATCAACGATGCCGATGGCATTGAATCCTTGCATATGCCCAGCACATTCGCCTGGGTTGAAGATTTTCGTTTGCGATCCCCAGTCTTCAAGACGATAGCGGTGCGTGTGGCCATGTAGAGCAAGTTCGTGGTGGTCCGCGAGATGGCCGTCGAATTCCAATGGGTCGTGAACGACGATGATTTCGCGCTCGTGCCACACAGTGGTAAACGGTGGCTCAAAGAATTGAAAGTTATGTCGAGCAATCGCTGCATCTAGACTTTCTCGTTCTTCGTCATTGTTGCCATAGACGCCGTACATCGGTGCGTTCAGATTGGCGAGCACATCTAAAGTTTTGGCCTGAGTCACGTCGCCAGTATGGATGACGCGTGACACGCCAGACTCGTTGAAAAGCTCAACAATTTTCCCGACGTTTTTGAGATTGTTGTGGGTATCGGAAACGATGCCGATGCGCATAATCGTTCTATCTTAGTTGTGTGTAGCTATTGTTAAGCGGTGGCTCGTGCGATTTTTGCATAGGCAGAAAAAAAGGCCGACCCCGCAAGGAATCGACCCTTAGTTCTTTGGGCTAGTAGGCTATGCTTTTTCCAGAATGTGGATACCGCATGCAGAACCTAGTCCGATGACGTGGGTCATACCAATCTTAGCGCCTTCGACCTGACGTCCGCCGGCTTCACCTCTTAGGTGTGTGCTGACTTCATAGATGTTGGCAATACCTGTCGCCCCGAGCGGATGTCCTTTAGACAAAAGACCACCTGATACGTTGACAGGGATGCTACCGCCGAGCGCCACCTCGCCGTCGTCGATCATCCGGCCAGCCTCACCATCTGCGCACAAGCCAAGGTTCTCATAGTGAAGAACTTCCGCTGTCGCGAAGCAATCGTGTAGCTCGACAAGGTCGATATCAGATGCACCAAGCCCTGCCATTTCATAGGCGTCAGCCACGGCGCGACGAGTACATGAATTGACATCTGGCATGACGAGATCGCGTTCTTGCCATGGGTCTGACGCGAGTACTGAGGCGCGGACCTTGACTGCGCGAGCCATTAAACCAAGCTCTTTCGCTTTCTTTTCGGAACAGATAACTGCTGCTGCCGATCCGTCAACGTTAACTGAACACATCAGCTTCGTATTGGGATAAGAGATCATTTCCGCATTCATCACTTGGTCAAGGGGAGTTTCGATCTGATACATCGCCTTGGGATTAAGAGTTGAATGGTGGTGGTTCTTTACAGAAACCTTGGCGAACTGCTCGAAAGTCGTACCATACTTGCGTGCATGCTCCATACCGGCTTCAGCGAAAACTGCTGGCATGGTGCCTGAACCAAGAAGACCTTCTTTAGGAATCCCAGTGCCGCCGCCAGCGCCACCGAGAAGTCCTTTACCCATCTGCTCAACGCCAACAGCCAAGACGCAGTCATAAAGACCCGCTTTGACAGAAGCCCAGGCTTCTCTAAAGGCAGTAGCGCCTGTTGCGCAGGCGTTCGATACGTTGACGACAGGGATGCCGGTCTGACCGATTTCCTGCAGTATCCGCTGGCCGACCATGCCGGAGGCTTGGCCTAAGTTGCCACAGTAGAGTGCTTGCATATCTTGAATAGATAAACCGCAATCATCTAGTGCGAGTAGCGCTGATTGAGCGCCAATTTGCGGGACCGTCTTCTCGGGGAAACGGCCGAACTTGATCATGTCTACGCCAACAATGTATGCGTCAGTCATGCTTTCTTCTCCTTAGCTCTTGGTGTGCTTTCTGGCGTTTAGCCAGCTTTCGGTTGGAAAAAGTACGATATGTAGGAATTGCCGTCCCGGTCCTTGCGGCCAAGGGCGTCGGCAAATACCACGTCTACTGGCATATCGAATTCAATTTTTTCAGGGTCAGGTTCTACGTTGATCAAATTGCCTTTGATGGCAGTGCCATCGTCTAAATCAACAATCGCACTGATATAAGGCACGTCGATGCCTGGGAAGGATCGATGCACAATTGAGTACGAATAAAGCTTGCCTGAATTGGGTAGGGTGACGGTGGCGATTTGATCGCGAGCACCACACTTTGAGCAAACGTTTCGTTCGCCCAAAAATGTTGCTTCGCAGCTGCTACACCTATGACCCTCGAGATATGGTTCGCCGCCTTCCGGAATTTTTATATACGGCACGGCCGGTAGTGGCTGATCGCTCATAGTCCCCTCTATCTGATCTGTTAGCGTTCAAGCTTACTACGCTATCGCGAGGTGATCTACACCGAAGGTGAGTAAGCTCTCGCGGCGCTGAAAGCTCCATTTTTTCTCCCATTGCAAAGGCTATTCGAGTGAGGCAGCCTGCAAAATTGGATACTGTAAGGAGATCCTGATGAAGTCAGTCAAAGTACGAGACTACATGGCAACGCGCTTGGTGACGTTTCACGAAAACACGAATGTCGTGCAAGCGATGGATCAGTTTCTCAAACATTCCATATCTGGTGCCCCGGTGGTCGACGACGAAGGTAATCTGGTTGGGATCTTGTCTGAGGTGGACTTAATGCAAGTTGTCGTACAAGACAGCTACTACGATGAATCGATTGGTATCGTGGCGGATTACATGCGAGCTGATGTCGATACGATTGAAGTAGATATGGATATCTACACGTTAGCTGAGAAATTCATAAAAGAGCATCGTCGGCGCTACCCAGTGACCTCCAAGGGCAAACTCGTAGGGCAGATTAGTCGGCGTGATGTCTTACGCGCAGCTGAAGAGTTTTTGCGGAAAGAAAAGAAACGCAAGCCGCGTCGGGCGACCTTACGCTAGGGAGATCTTTTCCGAGTCACGAACTGCGCGGCGTTATAGTTTGGCGCGAATGAGTTCGTTGACTTGTTTGGGATTAGCTTTGCCTTGCGTAGCCTTCATAGCTTGACCAACTAAAAATCCTAGGACCTTGTCCTTGCCGTTGCGCAGCTGCTCTACCTGATCGGGATTGTCAGCCATGATCTGCATCACGATGTCGTCAAGCTCACCGCTATCTGACATTTGCTTTAAGCCGAGAGTATCGATGAGCTCATCTACCTCTCCGCCGTCTTGCCAAAGGGCATCAAAGAGCTGCTTCGCAGTTTTTGAAGACAGTGTGTCGTCGTCGATCCGTTGGATCAGAACGCCGAGCTGTTCTGGTGTCACTGGCGACACGGATACGTCTAGATCCGACTTGTTAAGATGCGCGGATAAATCACCCATGACCCAGTTCGCAGCACTTTTAGCGTTGTTGCTGACCATTGCCGCTGCATCGAAAAATTCGGCAACGTCGGGATTGTTGCTCAGCCAATTAGCATCGTAGTCAGATAGCGCGAGCGTCTCGACGTAACGCGCGCGTCGAGCCTTTGGGAGCTCGGGCAATTCTGCAGCGATAGTGTCGACAAATTCCTGGCTGATTTTTAGTGGGAGGAGGTCTGGGTCTGGGAAGTAGCGATAGTCTTCGCTGAATTCTTTGCTGCGCATCGAGCGGGTTTCGTTGCGGTCAGAGTCGTACAGCCGAGTTTCTCGCTCTATCTTCCCGCCAGCCTCGAGAACATCAATTTGTCGTTCGATTTCGACTTCGATCGCTTGTTCAACGAACTTGAAGGAATTGATGTTCTTGATTTCAGTGCGCTCACCAAACTCATTTTGTCCTACTGGGCGTACTGAGACGTTCGCGTCGCAGCGCATGCTACCTTCTGCAAGGTTGCCATCGCAGATTTTGAGATAGCGAACAAGATTATGGATCTGGCGAAAATATGCGCTCGCTTCTTGGGCGGTACGGAAGTCTGGTTCGGAGACCACTTCCAACAGCGGCGTTCCAGTGCGGTTTAAGTCGATCCCTGTCTGGCCAGGAAAAAGATCATGGACTGACTTACCAGCGTCTTCTTCCAGATGAGCCCGAGTAATCCCAATTTGTCGTTCGCTGCCATCATCCATAGTGAGCGTGATTTCACCCTTGCCGACGACGGGCGTTTCAAACTGACTGATTTGATAACCCTTAGGGAGGTCTGGATAAAAATAGTTTTTGCGGTCAAAGATCGAATCCAAATTGATTTCAGCATCGATGGCCAACCCAAACTTGATGGCCATCACAACAGCTTGTTCGTTGAGCACGGGTAAGACTCCGGGCAAGCCAAGATCAACGGGACAGGCCTGAGCATTAGGCTCTGCACCAAACGATGTAGATGCCCCTGAAAAAATCTTGCTGTTGGTTGCGAGCTGGACATGGATCTCTAAACCAATCACGGGTTCCCAGTTCATGCGGTTTGCTCCGGATGTAAATGGTGCCAATCGGTTTCAGACTGGTAGGCGTCAGCCAAACCCAGGATGAGATCCTCTCTGAACGCCGGACCGATGAGCTGGGCGCCGACGGGTAGACCGTCAGCGAAACCACAAGGCATCGATAGAGCTGGGAGTCCTGCGAGGGATGTTGGTACGGTGAATTTGTCCTGTTGATACATAGCGACAGGATCTTGCGTCAGGCTGTCTTGTGCAAACGCGCCACCTAGGGTGGTTGGGGCCAACAAAACGTCGACTTCAGTGAATGCTTGTGCGAAGTCATTAGCGATGAGGCGCCTGATCTTTTGTGCTTTTAAGTAGTAGGCGTCGTAGTATCCCACCGAGAGCGCATAAGTTCCGGTCAGGATGCGACGCTTTACTTCGGCACCGAAGCCTTCACTTCGAGAGCGTTGATAGAGATCTTCGAGCGACTCAGAGTTGTCACTTCTGTGCCCAAACCTAACGCCGTCATAGCGAGACAAATTGGTTGAAGCCTCGGCACCGGCGATCACGTAATACGCAGAGATCGCGGCGTCTGTGTGCGGCAGTTCTACGTCGACACAGGTGTGGCCTTGACCTTCGAGGCAGCGTCGAACTTCGTCGAGAGATGCTGCCGAGTCATTGGCATGGTTGAAGTATTGCCGCGGTAGACCGATCGTGAGACTTGCCGGTCTTATCAGTTTGCCTTGCAACGCGCCAGCCATCCAAACATCTTGTCGGTCGGCGCTGGTTGAATCGCGTTCGTCAAACCCAGCCATCGCAGCAAGGATAATTGCAGCATCCTGCGCATCGTGGGTCATTGGACCGGCTTGATCGAGACTCGAAGCGAACGCGATCATGCCGTACCGGGAGACCCGCCCGTAGGTCGGTTTCAAACCGGTGATCCCACACAGAGATGCTGGTTGTCTGATCGAGCCGCCGGTATCTGTACCTGTAGCTACTGGAGTTAGGCCAGCGGCAACCGCTGCCGCGGACCCGCCTGAAGAACCGCCAGGTACTAGCGCCTCACCCCAAGGGCTGGTGACAGGTCCGAAATAGCTATTTTCGTTGGACGAACCCATAGCGAACTCGTCCATGTTGGTTTTGCCCAACATCACCATGCCTTGGTTATTGATGCGATTAACCACAGTCGCGTTGTACGGTGCGATGAAGTTCTCGAGCATGTGTGAACCAGCCGTCGTGCGGATACCTTGGGTGCAGAAAATATCTTTGTGCGCCATGGGCACCCCAGCGAGCCAACTGGCGTCACCAGACTGGCGTGCTTGATCTTGTTCGGCTGCGCTCTTCAGTGCGGTTTCAGCGGTGACGGTCACGAAGGCGTTGCTTTGATCTTGTTCGATGCGTTCTAGAAAATCCTTTGTGAGCTCGACGCTGGAATAAGCGCCGCTAGCAAGACCATCTGCAAGCTCGTGTACGGTGGTGAATGGGCTCATTCGACGACCCGTGGCACCAAGTAGTAGCCGTCTTCGGTAGCAGGTGCTGAAGCCTGAAACTGATCTCGATCGACTTTTTCTGTGACTTTATCTGCGCGCAATCGCTGGTTCGCGTCGAGTGGATTCGCCATGGGTGACACGCCGTCGGTATCAATTTTTTGCATCGAATTAATCATGTCGATGATGTTCTCGAGGTCTGCTTTCGTAGCCTCAAGTTCGTCCTGGTCCAAGGAAAGCCGAGCCAGGCGAGCGAGATGAATGAGGTCGATGGTTTGGTCGCTTGAGTCTGCCACCTTTGTTGATCCAATTTGTGGGGACGCGAACCTTAGTGTACCCACCTTAAAATTTCCAGAGTGGAAATCTACAGCGCGTTTTTGACAGGTTTGTGTGCAACTTTAGCAGTGCTACCCCCTGCACTCGCTGCCAATATGCTCTATGATTGCGCTTTCCAACTGGACCCCAGCGCTAGATGTTCAAGAAAATCCGTGGGTTGTTCTCTCGTGACCTTTCAATCGACCTCGGTACCGCCAACACACTGATTTATGTACGTGAACAAGGCATCGTTCTCAACGAGCCTTCGGTGGTAGCGATTCGCATGAATGGCAACCAAAAAAGCGTTGCAGCGGTAGGTCTCGATGCCAAACGTATGCTCGGTAGAACCCCGGGCAATATCACCGCCATCCGGCCGTTGAAAGACGGTGTGATTGCAGACTTCCTTGTGACTGAAAAGATGTTGAAGTACTTCATCAGCAAGGTCCATGAGAATTCTTTTATACGACCGAGCCCAAGAGTTCTGGTCTGTGTTCCTTGTAAGTCAACAGAAGTTGAACGGCGCGCGATCAGAGAAAGTGCGTTGTCTGCGGGAGCTCGTGATGTGCGACTGGTCGAGGAGCCGATGGCAGCGGCGATTGGTGCGGGGTTACCTGTACAGGAAGCTGTCGGCACGATGGTTGTCGATATTGGTGGAGGTACAACCGAAATAGCGATCATCTCACTCAATGGAGTCGTTCTGTCCGATACGGTTCGAGTCGGAGGCGATAGATTTGATGAAGCGATCGTGGCCTATGTCCGCCGAACGCAAGGTAGTTTGATTGGTGAGGCAACTGCTGAGCGGATCAAGCAAGAAATTGGTGCGGCTTATCCGCAAAAAGACATTCGAGAAATCGATGTTCGGGGTCGTAACTTGGCTGAGGGTGTGCCGCGATCGTTTACTTTAAGTAGCAATGAGATTTTGGAAGCGTTGCAAGAACCACTCTCAATGATCGTGCAATCGGTAAAGAGTGCTTTGGAGCAGTGCCCACCTGAGCTTGCTTCTGATATAGCAGAGACTGGCATGGTTCTGACAGGTGGTGGCGCCTTGTTAAGAGATTTGGATGTCTTGCTAGCAGAGGAAACAGGATTGCCCGTCATTATCGCGGAAGATCCGCTCACATGCGTTGCACGTGGTGGCGGTAAGGCGCTAGAGCTTATGGATGCCGCAGGCAATGCCGATTTGCTCTCGACCCAGTAGGGCGCAGCCACCGTTTGATCACCGAGTTGTTGAATGTGCGACCAGATTTGGTAACAGGCTGGACGACGCTAGGTTTATAAGTCAGATATAGGAAGGGGAAGGCAGGCTCATCAAGGCGCTGTTCGTAAGAGAAAGTGGTGCTGGATACCTCCTCACAGGATTGGGTTTACTGTCGGTTCTCCTCCTCGCGATTGAGTCTTCAACCGGATTAATGCAACCAGTACGCGAACAGGTCGAGGGCGTCGCCAGCCCGATCTATCTCATAGCGGAATCACCTTATCTTCTCGCGGGTCAAGCAGGCTCAATCTTTTCCACACAGTCCCAATTGCGCGAGCGAAATTTGACGTTACAACGGCAAATCCTTGAGCTAACGCATATCTCGCAGCAGTTTGTGGCCCTTAAAGCTGAGAACGATCGCTTACGCCAACTCCTAGGCTCGCAAGGACGACTTCCATATGAGGTTCTGATCGCGGAGGTCGTTGGGGTTGTACCGAATACAGGTAGTTTTCAGGTCATCGTGGATAAAGGCGCCGATGCAGGTATCCAAACTGGCCAGGCGGTGCTGGATGCTAGTGGTCTCTTTGGGCAAGTAATCACTGTCGCACCTTTTTCGAGTCGCGTGCTACTCCTCACCGATCGTAACCATGCCGTGCCGGTTCAAGTTAATCGTAACGGGGTACGCAGTATTGCAGGTGGTAGTGGCCTGATGGACCGCTTAGAACTGGAAAATGTTCCAGTATCAGCGGATATCGTTGAAGGCGATTTACTGGAAACATCTGGCCTCGGCGGTCGCTTTCCGACCGGGTATCCGGTGGGCGTGGTGACGTCTGTCCTCGTCGAGCCAACGTCTGCTTATGCCCAAGTTGTAGTGCAGCCCAGTGCGCAACTTGATCGTTCCCGCCACGTGCTAGTGATTTTTGAGCCGCAGGTGGTCGCGCCATGAACCCATTCAATGGTGGCTGGGTCATTCTAATAAGTTTGTTGATCGCCATGACCTTTGCGGTTTTTCGGTTACCTGATGGCTCGCCGGAGTGGTTAGGTTGGTTTCGTCCAAGCTGGGTGTTGCTGATCATGTTTTTCTGGGTGATGGAACTACCGCACCGGATTGGTCTGATTGCGGCGTGGCTTCTGGGACTGTTGATGGATGGATTGTTGGGTGAACCCTTGGGTCTGAATGGGTTTTTGTTTGCCGGTTTTACTTACGTGACGTGGCGTTTTTTTGAACGGCTCCGGATGTACTCTGTATTGCAGCAGTGTGGCGTTGTACTAATTCTGATTCTCTTGGCACAACTTTTACGAGCGGGGGCGCTGAACCTTGCTTCGAACCAACCGTTTGGGTTCGCGATGTTTGGCACGGTACTCTCGTCTACTTTGCTCTGGCCCTTTATCTATCTCTTGTTGATGCGAATTCGCACATCGGTTCGAATCGAATGAGAAATCGACTTGTTCTCGCTTCGCAGTCGCCTAGAAGGGCTGAGCTGTTAGGACAAATTGGTCTGCCATTTGATGTCTATGTCACAGATGTCGATGAAACGAGGCTCGACAATGAACCCTCAGAGGACTATGTACGCAGACTAGCCCAAGAGAAGTGTCTTGCGGGATGGCAGTTGAGCAAGGCCGATCGGCCAGCGGCCGTAATTGGAGCCGATACAATTGTTTTACTTGGCGATGAAATTCTTGGCAAACCTCGCGGTCTAAATGAAGGTAAGGCGATGTTAGCCAAGCTTGCGGGTAATACGCATACGGTTTTGTCCGGTGTAGCTGTGAGCAATGGCCAATGTCTTGAATCAACAGTGGTTGCCTCAGCGGTTACATTTACCGCGCTGAGTCAACACGACATAGATGCTTACTCCGCCACGGGTGAAGGCGGAGACAAGGCAGGAAGTTATGGGATTCAAGGGATTGGGGGTATATTTGTGGAGCGGATAGAAGGTAGCTTTAGTGCTGTGATGGGCTTGCCTGTGCAAGAAACTGAAGCATTGTTGCGAACGCTCAATATCGATACTTGGAGTATGCGCTCCCATGGCTGAAGAACTCCTGATCAATGTCAATCCGTTTGAGACCCGAGTCGCGTTGGTGACACACGGGCTCCTCCAAGAAATTCATGTCGCTCGCGCTGAAGGCTATAGCGTGACGGGCAACATCTACTTAGGCAAAGTCGAACGGATCGTTCCTGGTATGCAGGCTGCGTTCGTTAACATAGGACTACATCGGCCTGGGTTCTTACACGCGCGGGATATTGATTCACCTCGTGTGATGTTGGCAGAGGACAGTTCTGAGCGAGAGATAACGAAGCCCGACATTCGAGACCTGCTTCATGACGGACAGACAATTTTGGTGCAGGTAGAAAAGGATCCGATCTCGACCAAAGGCGCACGTCTGTCTACGCAGCTCGCCTTAGCTTCTAAGTACTTGGTGCTTATGCCGAATGAAACCCATGTTGGAATTTCGCAGCGAATCGAAGCGGAAGAAGAGAGAGATCGTCTGCGGACTCTCCTATCTGCAGTCCAGAGTGGGCGCGATGCGGTTGCTGGAGTCATTGCTAGGACCGCTGCAGAGAACGCGACGGAGCCACAGCTTGCCAACGACTTTTCTCTGTTGGAACGCATTTGGGCGCGGGTGTTAGAGCGTAGCCAAGAGTCCGACGGCAAAGTGCCCCGCATCGTTTATGAGGAACTACCGCTACACTCCCGAATGGTACGGGAATTGGTAGGCGCAGAAACCGAGACCATATTCATCGACGAAGAAAAAACGTATCAACGGATCCGTCGCTACGTCGATGAGTTTATACCCAGCTACGCCGAGCGCTTACATTTCTACGATGGTCGCCGACCGTTGTTCGAAAGACATGGCGTTGAGGACGAAGTGCTCCGTGCGCTCGACACCAAAGTGGCATTGCGGTCAGGCGGTAGCCTAGTGATCGAGCAGACCGAGGCGATGATCAGTATTGATGTCAACACAGGTGGCTTCCTGGGGGGACACAACCTTGAGGAAACGGTTTACCGTGTGAATCTCGAGGCAGCCGCCGCGATCCCACGACAGTTACGACTGAGGAATCTAGGTGGCATTATCGTCATTGATTTCATCGACATGGAGGATCCGGAACATCAGAGGCTCGTATTGCGGGCGTTGGAGAAGGCCGTAGAAGCAGATCCGGCACGTACTCGCATTGAAGGATTTTCGGCGCTCGGTCTGGTCCAGATGAGTCGCAAGCGAACCCGAGAAAGTCTCGCGCAAATCATGTGCGCGCCATGTCCAAGTTGTCAGGGTAATGGTCTGGTAAGGACCGCGGAATCCACTTGTGTTGATGTCCTGCGTGCTCTCGCTCAAGACTTTCAAGCGCGCTGTCGGCAAAAATCTGTGGAAGGGGATTACTTGATCCGCGCAACCGAGTCGGTTGTCGATAGGTTGCTTGATGAAGACGCTGAACACCTTACCGAGTTGTCCCAGATGATGGACCGAGAAGTCAGAATTCAGATGGAACCGAGCTATCAAGAAGGACAGTTCGATATTGTCCTAGTTCAAAACGTCTCTAGATAAGCTCGCTTGATGCCTAACGAAGCGCCCGAATCCTCCGCATCGATGAGCTCGGCTGAACCGAAAAGCGTCGTGCGACGGGTTGAGCAATTGTTTCTGCGCCCGCTGTTCTTATTTATAACCTTCGTCCTCATATTGTTCGCCATAGTGCAAGGCACCGGTCGATTCGCAGTCGCGACCATGAGTCTGTTTTCCGACGAATTGAACACCGTTACTCGTCCGTTTGGTGTGCGGGTAGAGGACATAGAAGGTAGCTGGCAGGGGTTGAATCCCGTCATTCGTGCGGAGCGCATTTTGTTTGCTGGTGGTTTTGTCGAGAAGGTTGAATTCGAGCTCGACGTGCTAGAGAGCGCGTACCGAAGCGCGCTAGTGCCACGACGGGCAAAGGCGGACAAGGTGTTCCTTGATCTTGTAGAAACAGATCAGGGGTGGGGATTGCGTGGCGCAGTACCGGGTCGCGAAATGCCGGATGTATTGGAAACGTTGCGCAATGCCGATGAAATAAGCTTGACGGCTATTGTTTCCTTGACCGATCGCGATGGTAAAACGGGCTCTGCACACGGCCAAATTGAGGCGCGCAACGTCGGTGCGCAGCACTATCTTGATATGAGTATTGCGACTACCGCAGCGGATGGCTTGCGAGTTAGGCTTTGGGAACGGGACAAGAGTTTTTTTGGGGAAACTTCGTCACGTAAGATAACTGTTGGTGGCGATTTAGTCTTACCCGAAATTCTAACGGGGCAGGCTGATATCTCCATTGGGGAGTTGGCCTTGCGCTGGCAAGAAAGCAACACCTTTGGAGGCGGAAACATTGCGCTGCAACTCAGTCGGGTAAAAATACCGGGCGAGGAGGTTGAGCTCGATTTCGCGGTGCAAGCTGAAATGTCGCGAGCAGGTGAATCAGTTCGTGCGACGGTTGCATCTCTTCTGGTCCGGCCAAATGTGCAAACTGATCTGGTCCGGCCAAATGTGCAAACTGAGAACACGCCGGGGTTGGATCTTTCCGGGTTGGAAATTGCGCTAAGTCTAGTCGGGGTGGAATATGGTCCCGAGATAGAAGTCTGGCATCCGCAACTTCAACTAGATTCGGTGACTGCTTTTGGGACCGCGGCGACAGGACCGATCAATGCGCCAGGCCGTTGGATCCGAGGGTTGCAAACTTCAGGCTTGCTTAACAACGTCCATATGTATGGTGAGTTGTCAGATAAGCTCTCTGTTGGGTTTGCTGCAAGTCTGGCGGACCTCCACATAGATGGGTACCGCGGTGCGCCGATGCTCACCAACGGGCAAGGGCAGCTTTGGGGGGACGGCCAGAATATCGCGATACAAATGAACGCGGGTTCAGGGCAATTACAGTTTCCAGACCTTTTCACAGATCGGTGGGATTTCGATTTCCTTCAAGGCGTCGTTAAGGCCTGGATCGCACCGGGATACTTCGCCATGCGAGGCAGTAGTCTCAAATCTCGTATCAATGAGTCCCAGGTTGCAGGTAGCTTCTCTCTTACGCGACCCGATCCGCGGTATGAGCAACGCGTAGGTCTGATGCTGGGTATCGATCACACTGAAATGGCGGCAGCACGAACGTTTGTGCCTTACAAAATCCCTGACGAATTGTCGAAATGGCTTGCAGAGGGACCTCAAGGCGGTGAGCTCTCAGATATAACGTTTCTATATCAGGGGCAGGTCCATGTTCGCGACCGTGAGTTGGGTCGGCGTATCGAACTCGTTGCAGATATGACCAATGCAAGTGTGATCTATGATCAGGCTTGGCCAGAAATTTCGGCGGTTAACGGACAAGTGCACGTTGCTGGCCGAACAACCCACGTCCGGGTTGATACGGGGGTATCGAAGAATATGCGGCTCTCTCGCAGTACCGTGCAACTAAGAGACAATGGTGTCTACGCTGACGTGGACTTGAATGCGCTCGGTGATGGGCGGGACGCGTTACGCTTTATTCTTGAGAGCCCGCTAACGGAGTCGCTCGGGTTTGTGACGCCGAATTGGCATGCTGGGGGTATCCTGGATTTTTCCGGTACGTTACGCGTGCCGATAAAACAAGAGGAAGCACCGCCGCTAGCAGTAGATTTCGATTTCGATCTACGTGAATTTGACTTATCGATGCCGGAATACCGCCTCGTAATAGAAGACCTAGTGGGTAGCGGTCATTTTTCGTTGCCACATCGTGTTATTGGCACCTTTTCAGGCGCCTTGTTTGAGCATCCCGCAGAGTTTCGCGTTACAAGTGATGACGAATGGGTCCGGTTCAACATTCAGGGGACTTCCGGTCACACAGACGTCTACCAACTCATCGACTACGAAGACATCGGAGTCATCGATGGTTTGCTTGGCTTCGATGCCGTGCTTGGAATAGCAATGACGGAGACCAACGTCACCAATCTGGAGCTGACCAGCGATCTTGTGGGATTGGAGATGCGGCTGCCATCCTATCTCGGCAAAGAGGCGTCGGTGGCCAGTGCATTGGAGCTTGATGTTCAGTTTCTGGATGCATACCAAAGCATCCGTTGGGGCTACCTGGATACACAAGGTTGGCTGCACTTCGGGGACAAGATTGAACGAGGAGCAATTGGTGTAGGCGCAGCGCCACCAACAACCGCACAGGATCAACAAGCTATAGCGATTAGCGGGACACTCGATACGCTAACGTTGAGCGATTGGGTGTCAGAAGAAGGTGAGGCACGTGTAGCTTTACCGTTGGATTGGAAAATTCAGGGCTTACGTGTGGATAGCTTTGTTATCGATGACTTGGCATTCAAAGATTTAGTCCTCGGGGGGGAGCAAGTGGGGGATAGTGTCGGGTTCAATTTTGCGAGCGCGGATCTCACTGGCCGCGTGGATATCCCAGCAGAGGGGCTGATGGAAATTGATCTTACCCACTTGCGGCTGCCTGCAGCCGAGGAGCCACCGATCGAGAGTTTGAGCTTCGCGAGCACCGTCCCTGCGATAGATCCTATTGATGTTGAGGTTGGCTATCGGTTGCCACACGCGAAGGTTGATCTTGATTTACTCCACCTTGATGAGGAGCCTTTTGGCAGTTGGCGTTTTGTCATGCGACCTGAAGATGATGTTGTGTGGATTAACAATCTCAACGCGGATGTGAATGGGGTACACATTAGTGATGGTGAGCTCAATTGGGATCTTGCGGAAGATGTGAGCCACTTCGAAGGTATGGTTGTACTGGACGATCTCGCAGAAACGTTACCCCTGTGGGATTACGCGCCTGTGCTAGAGACGACGAAGGCGAGCGTGCAGGTGGATGCACGGTGGTCTGGATCACCGGCGAACGTAAACTTAGTTGGCTTGAATGGAGATTTAGCGTTTACCGCACGAGATGGTCGTTTTTTGGATGTCGAGGCGGGTGGTGGCTTACGCATGATGAGCCTATTGAACTTCTCAAACATCGCAAAACGTATCAGCTTGGATTTTACGGACGTGACTCGAGGGGGTATCGGGTTCGACAAAATTAACGCGAAGGTCAATCTCAACGATGGTGAGATGCAATTTGTTGAGCGCATGATTGTGGAAGGCTCGTCTTCGAATTTTCAGGTTGGGGGCAAGGTAAATCTGAATACAGGGCTACTAGACAATGAAATGATTGTGACATTGCCAGTTAGCGATAGCCTACCCTGGTATGGCGTGTATCTCGCATTGGCAAACCCGCTAGCGGGGCTCGGTGTCCTTGTGGGAGAGCGGGTTTTACGCAAGCCGCTGCGTGCTTTCAGCACAGCTAAATTTGAAGTCACCGGTACGTTGGATGAACCGGAAGTAAAATTCCTGAGCCTATGGGATCAGAGCATGTCTGAACCTGATCAGAACAACACCACGCCGCTCAGCGCCATAGACGAGAGAGCGCCGTCGACAAGACCTTGATAGACTCAAATGCTACTGAAAAAAAGCCGGACAACACATGAGTGACAGCCTGGTCGCGCAAAGCCAGATTTTAGGCAAGAGTGATATTGATCAAATAGACCTAGAGCAGACTCTAGAAGAGTTGATGGCTGTGGAGATTGACTATGGCGAAGTTTTTCTACAGTCGACCCGCTCGGAAAGTTGGGGACTGGAAGACGGAATCGTAAAGGACGGAAGTTTTAGTGTAGATGCAGGCATTGGTGTACGAACCGTAGCCGGAGAGAAAACCGGATTTGCATACGCAGAAGACATTCAGAAAGCAGGCTTAAAGAATTCGGCAGAGGCAGCCCGATCGATCGCTCGCGCTGGGCAGAATCGCTCATTGGTTGCACCGGTTTTTGTCGGTAACGAAAGCCTCTACCCCAGTGTGGATCCCATCACCTCCATGGATGAGGTTGCCAAAGTGCAACTCCTACAGCGCGTCGATCAGACCGCTCGGGCGGCAGACAAACGTGTCCGAGAGGTAAACGTGCGCATATCGGCAAGCCACGAAATGATGGCAGTTATGGCTACAGATGGTACACATGCGGCGGATACGCGTCCTCTGGTCCGATTGGATGTCTCGGTTATCGTTGAGCAAGATGGTCGTCGAGAGAGAGGCAATTCGGGCGGCGGCGGTCGTCAGGCGTTGAGTGAATTGAACGAGGGTGATTGGGCTGATGGTGTCGCTCAAGAAGCGGTTCGCATGGCGATAGTAAATCTTGACGCTATTGACGCACCGGCAGGCGCCATGCCAGTTGTACTTGGCCCGGGTTGGCCCGGCGTAGCACCGGCAGGCGCCATGCCAGTTGTACTTGGCCCGGGTTGGCCCGGCGTGTTATTGCATGAAGCGGTTGGCCATGGCTTGGAAGGAGACTTCAACCGCAAGGGCAGTTCGACGTTTGCTAATCGGGTTGGCGAACAGGTGGCTTCGCCACTCTGCACGGTCGTTGACGACGGCACGATGGCTGGACGTCGCGGTTCGTTGTCAGTTGATGATGAGGGCATGCAAACGCAATCCACTGTCCTGATTGAAAATGGCACGTTGGTTGGATATATGCAGGACAAGCTCAACGCAAAGTTGATGAACGTTGCTACGACGGGTAATGGGCGTCGCCAATCCTATGCCCATGTACCGATGCCGAGAATGACCAACACATTTATGTTGCCTGGCGAAAGTGACCCGGAAGAAATATTACGGAGCGTTGATAAAGGCATATTCGCTGTTAACTTTGGCGGTGGTTCCGTAGACATCACCTCGGGAAGATTCGTGTTTTCTGCAACAGAGGCATACCTGATCGAAGGTGGCAAGGTGACGGCACCAATTCGTGGTGCAACTCTAATCGGTAATGGCCCGGAGGTCATGAATCGTGTCTCCATGGTCGGGAATGATCTGAGTCTCGATACGGGCGTTGGTGTTTGCGGCAAAGATGGACAATCAGTACCTGTTGGCGTGGGTCAACCAACGCTAAAAGTGGATGAGATAATTGTCGGTGGCACTCAAGCCTGAGTTTCGATCTCGTGGAGGTAGCGATAAAGTGCGCGGGCGGCGGTTTTTCGATTTTTTTCGTCTGGTGCGCTCTGAGCTCTTCTAATGAGTTGCCGTAGTTGCTGACGGTCCACCGATGGATGAGCGTCTATATATTCAGCTACCGAATTTTTTTCTGCGATCAGACGTTCCCGCCATGTTTCGCATTGGGCGTTAACGTAGTTTGCGATTCTCGACTGGCCTTCAAAGGTCTCTAACCTTGCTTCAACTGCATCCGCGTCTATCTTGCGCATGAGTTTACCCACGAACTGGAGCTGGCGACGCTTGGCTTCTCTACTAGGGAAGCGCTGGTGGTCCAGAATTGCCGCGAGAAGATCGTCCGGAAGATCAAAATCCGCCAGTTGGGCAGATTTCAAATCAGATAATTTTTTTCCAAGTGCTTGCAGTCGAGTGGCTTCTCGTTTGCGCGCAGTCTTTGAGGTAACCTCTTCAGGATCGTTATCGAGCATTACTAAACGTCTGTGTGGGAGCTAGGTGGAAAATTTACGCAACCGAGAATCTGAACTCAAATCTCTAGTAGAGACCATCTTAGCTGAAGCGAAGCAGCAAGGCGCTGATCAAGCAGAAGTGTCAGTGAGCTCAGATGCTGGACTCGCAGTTTCTGTGCGCAAGGGCGAACTCGAAAATTTGGAGTTCAATCAAGACCAAGGCTTCGGTATTACAGTCTATCTAGGCAAGCGCAAAGGCTCCTCCAGCACGACAGATTCTAGCCAACAAGCTATTCAAGAAACGGTCGCCGCCGCCAAACGTATCGCGACCTATACCCAAGAAGATGAGTGTAGTGGTCTCGCTGATGCGTCGCTGGCGCCCACGCAGCTGGATGATCTAGATCTTTATCATCCCTGGGATGTAGAACCAGAAGAGCTCGTTACGCGTGCGCAGGCATGTGAAGCCGCGGGACTGGCAGTCGACAAAAGGCTGACTAACTCAGATGGCGCACAGGTCAACACGCAGCAGGCGATGCGGATTTATGGCAATAGCCACGGCTTTATTGGCGCTTACTCCAGTACTCGCCATGGCATGAGTTGCGTACTGATCGGTGAAGATGACTCCGGTATGCAGCGTGACTATTGGTATACGACAAGTCGTGATCACAACGGTCTCGAAGCGACTGACGATGTTGGGCAGCAAGCAGGAGAGCGGACTATCGCTCGTCTATCTCCTCGTAAAGCACCAACCGGCCAATTTCCGGTCATCTACTCAGCCCAAGTAGCTAGTGGACTTTTTGGTCATCTCATCGGAGCGATCAGCGGCGGTTCGCAATATCGGAAGGCATCATTTTTACTAGACGCTATTGGCGAAAAAGTGCTCCCTGATTGGCTGTCGCTTGTTGAAAGACCGCATCTCAAGAGAGCTTTGGGCAGTGCTAATTTCGATAGCGATGGTGTTGCCACAAAAGAAAAGGCATTTGTCCAGGATGGTGTGGTGGCCAGTTATATTCTCTCTGTGTATTCGTCGCGCAAACTTGGCTTAGAGCCTACTGGCAATGCAGGTGGCGTCTACAATCTTGATATCGAAGCACCCGCTACACCTTACATGGAGATGATTGGTTCCATTGACCGAGGTTTGTTGGTCACCGAGTTAATGGGCCAAGGTATCAATGGCGTTACCGGAGACTACTCCAGAGGGGCTGCGGGTTTTTGGATTGAGAACGGCACCGTCCAGTATCCGGTGGCTGAAGTTACCGTGGCCGGTAACTTGAAAGACATGTACCGCACGATTGAGGCGGTCGGGGACGATGTGGATTTTCGCGGTAACATTCGTGCACCTAGCGTGCAGATTGAATCGATGATGATCGCAGGAGAGTAACGATTTAGGCGTACACGAGACTCGCTAAACCAAGGAAAACAAAGAATCCCGTAACGTCGGTAATTGTGGTTAGCACCACCCCGCCAGCAATAGCCGGATCGATATTCATATGTCGCAATATCGAAGGCAACAAACTCCCAGACACAGCAGCAACGACGATAGTGATGATCATAGCTGTGGCGATTACCAGACCAAGGGAAATATCCTGAAACGCAACAGCGGCGGTGATCGCGACTAGGGTCGCCCAGAGAAGACCGTTCAAGACAGCGATAATAAACTCTCGATTCACGAGCCACGTGCGATTACCGCGTCCGAGGTGACCTAGGGCTTCGCCGCGAATGACTAAAGTGAGCGTTTGTGTGCCAGCTATCCCACCCATGCTCGCAACTATCGGCATGAGTACCGCGAGGGCGACGACTTTGACAATTGTATCCTCGAATACATTGATGACTGCTGCGGCGATAAAAGCTGTGATTAGATTGATACCTAACCATATAGCACGCCTTCTGACTGAGCGGTGAACAGGCGCGAAGGTGTCTTCGTCAAGGTCAAGACCCGCTCGGACGAGCACAGCTTCGTCTGCGTCCTCGATAATGACATCGACGACATCGTCGATCGTGATCCTGCCAAGTAATTTGCCACCGGAGTCGATCACTGCGGCGGAGATAAGATCTTCATCAGAGAACAGCCGCGCGACTTCTGTGTCCGACATAGCAACTGGGATAGCAGGGGCTTGGCTGTCCATCACCTCGCGCACAGTTACCGTCGGGTCTGAGGTCAGTAATTTTGAGAATGGCAGCATGCCGACGTATTCGTCACGAGAGTTAACGACTATGAGCGCATCAGTAGTCTCAGGTAGGTCTTTGCGTTGGCGTAAGTAGCGGAACACAAGTTCCAAGGCATGACGCGGACGGACGGTGATGGTGTCGGTGTTCATCAATCCACCGGCGCTTTCCTCGTCGTAAGAGAGAATTGCTTCCACGCGGGCTCGATCTCGAGAGTCTAATCTCGCAAGTACCTGGTCTGTGATACTTTGCGGAAGTTGTTGCAAGACATCGGCAAAGTCATCGGTGTCGAGTTCATCACTCGCGGCGACCAGCTGAGCCGGATCCATTTCCTCGAGAAAGTCTGCGAGCACGTCTTCATTCAAGTGCTGCAAAGTGTGGTTCTGCGACTCCTCGTCGATAAGATCCCACATGATGAATCGTACTTTGGGCGGGAAGGATTCGAGGACGTTAGCAACTTCCGCGGGGCGTAGTGAGGCGAGAAGTATTCGTGTTTCGTCTGCAGAGCGATGCCTGAATGTCTCGATGACCTGTTCTAAGGTATCCAGCGACTCAGGAGCAGACATTTAGTCGTCGTCCATTTCATAGAATCCAGCGTTGACGATTTCGCAGATAGCCTCAAAAGCCTGCTCCTCATCGTCGCCATCCACTTCAAGGATGAGTTCTGTCCCGACGGGAGCGCCGAGCATCAACAGCGACATTATGCTTTTTCCGTCGACCGTCTTGCCGTCCAAAGTTAGTTTAACGTCACTCGCGAATGGCTTGCAGGCATCAACCAACTTAGAAGCTGCCCGTGCATGCATGCCAAGAGGGTTGATGAGGGTGAGAGATGTCGTACGCATTGAAATTCTTCTTCTTTTACGACTCGAGTCTAACACGGGCTAAATGACCGACAGAGCGCTGGGGTATTGGCGGTGGCGAACGCCGGGTCTAGGAGAGTTCGCGATGCCTTACGAGGACGTTCTCAAACGTGCTACTGAAGTGGCTGGCAAGACGTTCGGCGAAATATACGCTGCGGTGTTGCCCGCCAGTGCAGCCGAGACCAACGGTCATGTAGACACGTGAGTTTGCCTCGAATTGCGGGATCCAAGTATGAAGATAGCCACTAACGTCCTGGAACATTGCTGTTACCAACGGTTGAGTGTCGAGATACGCTTTTATCGGTTCGTCCGTACCATTATAGGATCGTAATGCCGCTTCCCAATAAGGATTCGGCAGACAACGCAGATCGAATACCAGATCGACATCAACGGGAACACCTTGCTTGAAGCCAAACGATCGGAAGAGAAGGTTGATACCGCTGTTCGACTTTTCTATCACTCGCGTTGTCATGGTTTCGCGTAGGTCTTGAGCGCTCAGGCGAGTCGAGTCAATGGTGAGATCAGCGACATCTGCGATTCCTTCTAGCACTTCCGCTTCTGCGTCTATCGCTTGGCGAAGATCGGTTTCAGCATTGGTTAAAGGGTGCCGGCGTCGTGTTTCCGAAAATCGTTTGACCAGAGTAGGACTTGATGCGTCGATATAGACGACTTGGCAATCCACATCCATTCTGTCTACTGAAAGAAGAATCTCGGGAAACAGTGCTAAGTCTTTGCTGCGGGCGTCGATGCACACGGCAAGATGCGTTGTCGCGGCAGCAGGGTTGCGAAGGGTGTTGTGGACTAAAGATTGCAGGAGACCTACTGGAAAGTTGTCGATGCAGTTGTAACCAGCATCCTCCAACGCGTTCAGTGCGGTGGACTTGCCAGAGCCAGAACGGCCGCTGATGACGATGAGTTTCATGCTTCACTCGTTTCAGTGAGTGCCAATAACGCGTTCATCTTTTCGTGTAAGTCAGTGTCGTCCTGACAAGTTCGCAGACACTCCCGGTTCTCGGGTTCAGCCAGGATGGAAGACAAGTCGGCTAACGCGCGCAGGTGCGCGTTGTGTTCGTCGTGGGGAACGATCAAAGCGAAGAAAATATCCACGGCTGTGCCGTCCGAGGCTTCATAATCGACTGGTGCCGCTGTGGTGAGCAAACAAACTTGGATGTCCGTGGTGGCATGGCGACAATGTGGAATAGCTACACCTTCGCCTATGCCAGTACTCCCTAGACGCTCACGTGCCAGAAGACCATCTAGGATGTCTGTCGAAGACGTTCCAGGATTATCGTTTGATATGGTCTTTGCGATCGTCTCCAACACACGTTTGCGGCTAGAGGCGTTTGCCCGGCAAACGACGCGATTTGTGACGAGGCGTGTTCGCAGTAATGTCATTTGTCTTGGCGCGCCGAGGAGGTCTCAGTCGTGGTGAGCGCTCCGTTGGTGACTGCCGTTATGGCGTGCGACGGTCTTTTCTTTATGTTTGATGAGCTGTCGATCAAGTTTATCGACGAGGGCGTCAATCGAGGCGTACATGTCTTCTGCATTTGCATTAGCAAATAGCTCGCCGCCTGTGACATGCGCAGTTGCTTCAGCCAAGTGCTCGAACTTCTCGACGTTGAGGACAACGTGCACTTGCGTAATGTGGTCGTAGTGGCGATCAATCTTTTCAAATTTATGACGTATGTATTCGTTTAGGGACTCAGTAAGTTCGACGTGATGACCCGAGATACTTAGTTGCATAGGTACTCCTTTAGTTTAGCTCGCTCACGGCTTTTATATAACGCCTTAGATGGTTGTTATGGTTCATGACGATAAGAAACGACCAAGGTGTTGGTTGTCCAGAACAGGGTAAAGACGGGGAAGTTAGGCCTAGAAGTCTCAGTCGCAGCGTGAATATCGTCAAACGAGTTGTTTGCGCTCATTGGAAGGAGGAATTGACAAAGACTCTCTGTACTTAGCAACCGTCCTCCTGGCGACTTTGATGTTCTGGTCTTTCAGTATCGCTGCGATTTTGTTATCGCTCAACGGTTTCTTAGGATCTTCTTCCGCGGTAAGCTTCTGGATTAATGCGCGGATAGCCGTGCTCGAAACCTCTCCCCCCGAATTGGTCCCGACGTGGGATGAAAAGAAGTACTTTAGTTCGAATACACCGCGCGGTGTTGCAAGATACTTTCTGCTCGTCACGCGCGAAATTGTCGATTCGTGAAGGTCAACGGCGCTCGCAATATCAGCGAGGATGAGCGGTTTCATAGCCTCCGGACCATAGTCCAAGAAACCTTTCTGAACTTCGATAATCTTGGCCGCGACGCGCAGTAACGTATCGTGTCGTGTCTGTAGACTCTTTAGGAACCAACGTGCTTCCTGCAGATTTTCGCGCAGATAGTCTCGGTCCTCTGTTCTGGTCACACTTTTAGCCAGATCTTCATATTCCGAGTTGATGCGAATTTGCGGCGTGACATCAGAATTCAATTCGACGACCCATTGACCTTCAAATTTGCGCACGATCACATCGGGTTCAATATAGTCAGACTTTTGGTCTGCAATGGTGCTGCCAGGTCGAGGGTCTAAGGTCCGGATGAGGGTCATTGCCGCGCCCAGGTCATCTTCGGACATGCGCGTCTTGCGCTTTAGAGTGTTGTAGTCTTTGCTGCCAAGAAGGTCCATGTGCTCCTCAAGGAGCATGATCGCCTCGTTGACCCAGGGAGTACCGGACGGGTACTGCTTGATCTGAAGGAGGAGACATTCTTGCAGATCTCGTGCTGCAACCCCAACCGGGTCGAGCTGCTGCACGACGTCCAAAATCTCTAGGACATGCTCTTGTTCAAACGTTTCCCTGCTAGACAACAATAGCTCGTCGGTAGCTAGGCTCTCGTAGATTTCATCTATAGAGACGGTGAGCATACCGTTGGTATCGATGCCGTCGATGATTGCCTCGGCGATGATGCGATCAGATTCGGCGATGGTGCTCAAATTTAGTTGCCAGAGTAGATGATCGGCAAGTGTTTGAGCTTCGGTTTGATTTGCGAAAGGGTCGTAATCCGCATCTGGGACAGAGCTTGCCAAGTTTGTCGGATAGACAGCCTCCCAATCAGTATCTGTAGGTAGTTCGTCCCGAATAGGTGCTTCTAGTTGGGTGCTCGTGTCGGTATCGGTATCAGCGTCCGGAGCCGCACTACTTGCTCGTTCTTCAATTTCAGCTTGGACTTGCTCGTGCTGGGTGGCATCTAGTTCGGCACCAGGTAGTTCCTCAGAGACTTCCAGCATTGGGTTCGACTCAAGCGTGGCTTGGATTTCTTCTTGAAGATCGAGCGCGGACAGCTGCAGCAGCCTGATGGCTTGTTGCAGCTGCGGCGTCATGGTGAGCTGCTGACCGAGTTTTAGGGCGAGCGTTTGCTTCATACAAACTCGACTGCCTTATTCACGAGTTGGTTAAGATCCCTCTAATCACCTCGTACAAAAGTTGCCTTCTGACGGGTTTGTCTTGGATAGCTAAATATAGTTCTAATTGTCGAAAACGCAGTAAATTTGCCGTTTCGCAACGTACCATTCCAAAACCATGCCAATTTAGCATGATGACCCGCAAAACGCCTGTCGGTGGGGCATTTACGTGAGCAAGTTAACAAAGTTCGGCGCAAACGAGGCTAGATCGTGAAGCTTTCGCCCAAATAGACTTGGCGGACGGTTTCGTTGGCCAAGATTTCCGAGGCATGACCGGTGGCGATGATGTGGCCTTCGTGCACGATGTAGGCGCGGTCGCAGATATCGAGGGTTTCTTTGACGTTGTGATCCGTAATCAATACGCCGATCTGGCGAGCTGCTAGGTCGCGGATTTCGGTTTTGATGTCATTGACGGAGATGGGATCGACGCCTGCAAAAGGCTCGTCAAGTAAGATAAAGCTTGGGTTGGTCGCGAGCGCTCGCGCTATTTCCAGGCGCCGTCGTTCGCCTCCGGACAGACTTTGACCGAGGCTCTTCCTAACTGTATTCAGGTTAAATTCGTCAAGCAGTACGTTCATCGTTTGGACGCGTTGGGCTTTGTTCAGTTCGGGACGCAACTCGAGCACAGCAAGTAGATTTTGCTCTGTGGTTAACGTGCGGAAGACACTTGCTTCCTGGGGCAGGTAGCCTATGCCAGATTGAGCTCGTTCATGTACGGAGGCATTGGTGATTTCAGTTTGATCTAGAAAGATCTCACCGGCGTCTGCCTTAATCAAACCGACCACCATATAGAAACAAGTTGTCTTACCCGCGCCGTTGGGACCGAGCAGCCCCACGATTTCACCACTGTTTACTTCCAGCGAGACGTCTTCGACGGCGATCTTGCTGCGGTATTGTTTGCGTAAACTTGTTGCTCGCAGGCGAGCGGCTGGAGTAGAGCTGGCCGTCACGGGGTGGTCTGTTGGGCCGTGTCGGGTACCAAAATCATGCGTACCCGTCCTGGAGTGTCACCAGCACTTGCATCAACTTTGCCGTTAACGATGTCGTAACGAATGGATTCACCGCTCAGCGTGTTTCCTAGTTGGGTGAGGGTCGCCTCACCGTTCAAATAAATGCGCTCTTCACTCGTGTGGTAAATAATAGATTCTGCTTCAGCTTCGACGTCGCCCTGATCATCTTCCAGACGTTGACGATAACGGGCAGGCCCGCCTTCGGTAATGATCTGTTGGACCTGATCACCCTTAATCTTAACGACCATACGTTCACCAAAAACGCGCAGCGTACCTTGGACGACCTCGACCGACCCTGTGTATACGATTGTCTCGTTGCTTTGATCGATTTCGGCATCATCGCCTTCGATGTGGATGGGTTGGTCTGCGTCATTGCGCAGTGCCACAGCGGGTTGTGCATCACTCAGAGACAAGATAGCCAACAGCCAGACGCAAGCACCCGGGCACCAAGACCGGAGGGTCTGAGCCGAAAAACTAAGAATCTTTAAACTGCTCGGGTAGAACAATCGTGTGTACTCTCTGTGTGCTATCTGAGGACAGGGTCAGTATGCCAGTTTCGAGATCGGCTACCATTCCGGCAGCGACGGTTCTACCGACTTCGGAGTCGATAATAACATCTTGGTCGGTTTGCGCGTATTGGCGATCTGGAAACAGCTGAAAGACCTCAGATCGTAGGGTCATCGTGCCGTTTTCGGGATGCTTCTGGACCATTTCTACGTCTTCGTTGAGGAATACAACGTCTTCTTTAGCACCGCCCCTTGTCACCGCTTGTCTAATCGTACCGATCTTCGACTCGATATCCCATGGCGGTTGATTGGCTGAAAGTAGGTGTACGCGTGGTGCCTGCATTTCCGTAAATTCTCGATCGTAGTATTGCTCGATGCGCGCTGCATTCAATCGGTAGTGAAGAGAGCCGTCGGGGTGTAGTTGGTGATATCGAACCCCCTTGCCATAAACGTCTGGCTGGCTTTTGGTGTGTTCGTCCTCAGGGTCATCGCGATCGGCCGTCTGGCTCTCCTGAGTTGCCCAATAGAAGTAGGCAGCCATGATCGCAAGAATCACCATCCCGATCGTTTTGCTCGTCATGAAAACGTCGCTGTTTGTTGCTGCATGAATGTACGGATAGGAACCGAGAAGAGTGGCGCTAGAACGGCCATCGGGATTGTGCCTTCAAGACATGCTCAGCGATTTCGGCAACAACGCCTGTGCCACCGGATCGTTCGGTAATCCAATCTGCTTTTCGCAAGACTTCAGGGTGTCCGTTCGGGACTGTGATAGAGAGACGAATCATAGGCTCAGCAAACAGAGCTAGATCCTGTATGTCGTCGCCAACGGCCGCAAGGTTGTCATCCGGAAAGCCATCAGCAATGAGAGATTGCAATGCCTCTGGCTTGCTCGATACCCCTTGAGTGACATGTGCTATCCCCAACTCACGCGTTCTGCGCGCGACCATGGGTGAGCGGCGCCCAGTGATGACGGCAATTGATACGCCGTGCTCGATGAGGAGTTTGATCGAGGCGCCGTCTTGTACATGAAATTGTTTGAGTTCGTGACCGTCGTCGGTGTAGATGATTTTGCCGTCCGTGAGCACGCCATCCACATCGAGCACGATACCGCGAATATTTTTCAAACGATCAGAGGGTGGAAGGTTGGCGGACATGCTTTGTTAAGCTTGTTGGACCAAGAGTGCGTTGTATCCGATCCAAGCTGTCAGCATAACAGCACCTTCAAATCGGGTAATCACGGCGCGCGAGTTGATGCCATAAGCGAACAACGCGAGCATCAGTGTCAGCGCGAGCATCATGCCACAATCGCGCCAAAGTGCTGCGAAGTCGATGTCGGTAGGTGCCATCAAACTAGGAACAGCAAGAACAGCGAGGATGTTCAGGATGTTTGAACCCACGACGTTGCCAATAGCTATATCAGGATGACCTTTGATAGCTGAACCGATGGTTGCAGCGAGTTCCGGCAGACTTGTCCCGATGGCGACAATGGTTAAGCCAATGATCATCTCGCTGACGCCCAGAGTGGTTGCGATTTCAGTCGCGGCATAGACCAAAATTTGGGCGGAGATCAACAGAACGATGAGGCCTAACATGAGCCATGCCACGGCTTGTAGGGTAGTCATGTCTGGGAGTTCATCGAGCTCCTCTTGCATGAAGGGCGAAAGCTCGTGATCGGGTTTATTTTGACCGCGGATAAGTTGATGCAGAATGGCGGCTAAACCACCGAGCAGAATGATGCCGTCGAGAACGGAGAGATGACGGTCGAAAAGGAGCGCAATTGCCAGGAATGTGGCACCGAGAAGCCAAGGCAACTCGGCCTTACGTACTGGCGCCGAAAAAGGTAGAGGGGCGACGATAGCTGTGATCCCTAAAACCAGGCCAATGTTTGCGATGTTAGACCCGATCGCGTTACCAACCGCGAGCAAGGGGTTGTCATCGAGGGCCGCAAATACAGCGACCAGAATTTCCGGTGCTGAAGTACCCACAGACACGACGGTTAGTCCGATCAACATCTTGGATACGCCTAAATTTGTCGCGCAGGCTGCAGCGCCGGATAAGAATCGATCGGCACTCCATACCAAGGCGATGAAACCTACGGCGAGTAATAGTAGCGGCAGCCAGATCATGCAGATTTGTTGGTGGAATTATTCAAGTTCAGTCCTCTGCCTGAACTTTAGACTCATTGGATGCGGGTTCCAACTTTGTAAAACAGATTGTTTTGTGTTGAGCCAACCCTCTTTACCGAGCGCTTCTGTGTGGGAACAAGATAGACCCTTCAGGGTCTATTCATGTGCAGTGCTATAATCTCAAATGGCCTGATGGAGTGATTTCAAAGTCGTAACAAATGCGAGCAATATGTCCGGCAACTTGATAGAAATTCGTAACCTAACGTTCCGTCGCGGTGAACGATTGATCTTTGACGACGTTAGCCTAGCTATTCCACGTGGCAGTATCACAGCCATCATGGGTCCGAGCGGCACTGGTAAGACAACTCTGCTTAAGTTAATTGGCGGACAAGAGAAGCCTGAGTCCGGAGAAATTCTGATAGACGGGCAAGACGTCGTGCGCATGTCTCGTGCTGAGTTACTCACTTTGCGCCGAGATATCGGCATGCTATTCCAAGCCTCGGCGCTCTTCACAGACCTCACCGTCTTTGAAAATGTCGCTTTCCCGCTGCGCGTGCACACCTCGCTGTCAGAAGAACTCATTCGTGACTTGGTGTTGATGAAGTTGAATGCTGTCGGTTTACGGGGCGCTCGTGATTTAATGCCCGCTGAGCTGTCAGGTGGTATGTCTCGAAGGGTGGCACTAGCCAGAGCAATTGCGCTGGATCCAGCCTTAATCATGTACGATGAGCCTTTTACCGGACAAGACCCGATCGCGATGGGGGTGTTGGTCAGCTTGATCAAGGACTTAAATCAGGCGCTAGCAACGACCAGTTTATTGGTCTCCCATGATATCCATGAAACAGTAGGGATTGCTGATCAAATATTTATTCTTGCAGATGGCCGTGTGATCGGTTCAGGAACACCACAACAATTGCGTGATTCGGACTCAGAGATGGTGTCTCAGTTCATGCATGGTAAGCCAGATGGCCCCGTCCCGTTCCACTATCCAGCCGACGACTACCAATACGATGTCGTTGCTGGGGTCGATTAGGCGTGGGAGTGGCTTAGATGGTTCTCTTTCTGCGTAGGATAGGTGTTCGCGCTTTCAACTTTTTGGCAACGCTTGGTCGGGCTTCGGCGCTCTGGTGGAGTGCCATGCGTTGGCTGCCACGTTTTAGCGAACTGCCGCTGTTAATCAAGCAGATATACAACGTTGGCTATCTTTCGCTTGTCATCGTGGTTCTGTCAGCTTTTTCGATCGGAGCGGTGCTCGCGTTGCAGTTCTACACCCAACTTGCTCGATTTGGTGCGCAAGAGGCTGTCGGCGTTGGACTCGCGTTGGTGCTGCTACGAGAATTAGGTCCGGTTGTTACCGCCTTACTCTTTGCAGGTAGAGCGGGCTCAGCGCTCACGGCTGAAATCGGGCTCATGAAGACCACAGAACAGTTGTCCAGCATGGAGATGATGGGCGTTGATCCGCTGAGACGAATTGTGGCTCCAAGAATCTGGGCTGGCATTATTAGTGTCCCCATCTTGACTGCAATTTTTAACACCGTTGCGATCTATGGTGGTGTTGTCGTCGCAATCGATTGGCTCGGTGCCGATGCCGGAGGATTTTGGTCTGGGATGCAGGACGTCGTGGATTGGTGGGAAGACCTTGGTAAGGGAATGCTCAAGAGTCTCGTGTTCGCGATCTTGATAACATGGGTTGCGGTTTTTCAGGGGTACGATTCCGAACCGACTGCAGAAGGAATGGCGATGTCGACGACCCGTACCGTAGTCATTTCATCAGTACTTATCCTGGCGTCAGACTTTTTGTTAACGCTCGTCATGTATGGAGACTTTTAGTGCGCGCAAGAACGATAGAAATTAGTGTTGGTGCATTTGTGCTCGCAGGTTTGTTAGGCGTGATATTTCTAGCGATACAAGTCTCCGGAGTTACGTCTGCATCCGACGAAGAACGGTACCAGGTTGTGGCTCGGTTTGATGATGTCGCGGGTCTGCGGGTACGCGGTAAGGTCAGTATGGCTGGAGTGACCATCGGCAGGATCCAAAATATAAGCGTAGATATGGAGTGGGGTACCGCTGTGGTTACGCTAGATATTTTTGGACAACCTGGCAATTTAACCTCTGATACTTCTGCCAAGATATTGACGGAAGGCATTCTAGGTGCCCGCTATATCAGCTTAATGCCCGGTGCTGACGAAGAATACTTGCAGAATGGTGACGAAATCACGGATACACAAGGTGCGCTTGTGTTAGAAAACTTAATTGGTGAATTTCTAACTAATCTAGGAGGGTCGTGATGCGGATAAAGCAGTTTATTAGTTATATTTTGCTGGCGACGCTGGCGACGCTGGCGTCTTGGGCCCAAGCGAGTGTCGTCAACGATGCTATGCAATCCGGTACAGCAGAAGAGGCCGTAGTCATTGCGACTAACGAAGTCCTTGACCTGATTACATCCGGACAAGCTTACATCGAGGAAAATCCAGCGCGTTTTTATACCGAGGTAAAGGATCTACTAGATCCGATGATTGACTTCGATCGGTTTGCTCGATCGGTAATGGGGGTGTGGTATAAAAAAGCGAGCCCCGAGCAGTTCGAGACGTTTGCCGAATCGTTCAAGTGGTCGCTGGTGAAAACTTATGCTACTGCGTTGTCTGAATTTCACGAAGGCAAAGTTCGCGTGGTCCCAGGACGAGGCGGGAAACCAAAGCCTAGTAAGGCGCTCGTTGCTATGGAAATCGATTGGCAGGGTAAGACCTACAGCGCTATTTACGATATGCGTAAGAAGGCGGATACCTGGCAACTAGTGAATGTCTCCGTAGAGGGAATCAACTTAGGACTCAATTATAAGTCGCAATTCGATTCGGCTATGAAAGGGCCTAAGTATGGTCGAAATTTGGACAGAGTCATTGAGGCTTGGGCTAACCAAGTTGGTGACGGTCGCGATGATTTAAAATCTGGCGCAGGCACCGATGCGCGATAGGCTCGTGCCGTGGTACGTAACATCATAGCGCTTTCCGGTCTCGACGGCGTGCTCATGCTCGAGTCCGAATAACAAATCTCCTAACGCACCTATAATTTAAGGGCGAGAAACTGAAATGCAGGAAACTATTGTAGAAAGGGTGGCTGATGGCTTTCCCGGCGCGTCTATTAATGTGGAGCTCGATGGCAACCGCGCGACGATCGAGGTGACGAGCGAGGCGTTTGTCGGAATGTCTCGAGTCAAAAAACAACAAGCGGTATACGCATGCATCCAAGACTTCATAGCCGATGGAACATTGCACGCAGTGACCATAAAGGCAATTGAGCCAGACGTACGTGGATAACCAGATGCGGGTGGATAGCCAAATGCAGGTTAATAAAAATGTGTGGAGCAAAGATCTAGGCGGACTGCGTGGATAAACTCAGCATCACAGGTGGTCAATCGTTGTCGGGACGGCTGCGAGTTTCCGGTGCCAAGAACTCAACGTTGCCTATTCTTGCCGGGACCTTATTAGCGAAAGAACCTGTACTCGTGGGTAATGCGCCGCACTTGCAAGATGTCACCACAATGATTGAGTTGTTAGGCCATCTTGGCGCTGATGTTGTAATAGACGAAAAACTCAACGTGGAGGTTTCGGCCAAAGACTTGTGTCAGTTACGCGCGCCGTATGAGTTGGTTAAGACGATGCGCGCCTCCTTTTTGGTATTAGGACCGATGGTGGCCCGATATGGTCAGGCCGAAGTATCGCTGCCAGGCGGGTGCGCGATTGGTTCGCGTCCAGTCGACCAACATTTAAAAGGTTTGGAGGCGTTAGGTGCCAAAGTTGTCGTAGAAGATGGCTATGTAAAGGCCGAGGCGCCAAATGGTTTGACCGGTACGGACGTCTATATGGATTTAGTGACCGTTGGCGGCACTGAAAATTTGATGATGGCGGCGTGCCTCGCAAGCGGCGAGACTCGTCTCCATAATTGTGCTCGGGAACCTGAAATTGTGGATCTTGGAGATTTTCTAAACACTCTTGGTGCCCAGGTCAGTGGTCACGGGACATCGACGATAACGATTGTCGGCGTGTCGGAACTAAAAGGTGGCCACTATCGAGTCATGCCAGATCGAGTCGAAGCGGGCACCTATCTCATTGCCGCCGCTGCGACTGGTGGCGAAGTTTTTCTAACAGGTGCCGATCCGCACACCCTTGGTGCCGTACTCGAGAAGTTACAAATGGCAGGCGCTGAAATAAGCAGCGACGACGACCATATTAGTCTGCGCATGTCGAACACGCGGCCTCAAGCTGTGGACATTGAGACCTCTCCCTATCCCGGGTTTCCTACCGATATGCAGGCTCAGTTCATGGCAATGAATGCCGTGGCAGATGGTACGTCGACGATTCGAGAGAACATATTTGAGAATCGGTTTATGCATGTCCAAGAAATGAATCGCTTGGGTGCGAATATAGAACTACACGGCCACTCAATGGCGGTCGTGCACGGAGTGCAAAACCTTAGAGCGGCGCCAGTTATGGCAACAGACTTGCGCGCTTCCTCTAGTCTCGTCATTGCTGCACTCGTTGCTGAAGGGACCACAGTGATTGATCGGATCTATCACATCGACCGTGGTTACGAAACGATCGAAGAAAAGTTACAGCAACTCGGCGGATCGGTGCAGCGAGTTCGATAACACCTCTTTACACACCCTATCTTGATTTGTACATTCCAGTAGGTGATTGGGAAAGTTAGGGAGATTAAGGAATGTTCGGATTTAACCAGGTACATCGGTTGCTGGTCACCCTTTGTACTGCCAGTCTACTTCTGGTCGCGCCTTCGACGTTCAGTCACCATGCATTTTCCTCCGAATTTGACGCGGATCGTCCTTTTCGCGTGCAAGGCACAATTGTGCGAGTCGAGTGGATCAATCCGCATAGTTGGGTGCACGTCGACGTGGTCGACGACGCTGGTTCGGTTGTGCCATGGATGATGGAAGGTGGCACACCTAACGCGCTGTTGCGAGGTGGTCTGACTCGAACAGTGCTTCAGGTTGGCACTGAGGTGATTGTTCGCGGCTATCAGAGCAAAGATCCGGACTGCATACCGAAGTGTCGAGGTAGCGGCCGTGACATTACGTTTACTGATGGACGACAGATCTTTATGGGTTCCTCAGGCACAGGTGCGCCGAGGGATGGGGCTGATCCCAGCGAAGGTGGCAGATAAATGAATTCTCAATATCCGTTGGCCGACAAGAATTTGGCAAATATATCTTTCGCGACTTGGGCGTGTGTTAAGGGGTTGTTAGTGGTGGGTTTGCTCGGTCTTACTGGCTGTGTAACCGAAGGGGCTGCCCCAGCTTCTGACAGTCAAACGAGCGATAGTTCTGCCGTCGATCAAGTTGAGATTCCTGACTTAAATGGTCTTTGGCAAGCGGTTGGTACCGCGCATTGGAATCTTGAAGGCGGGCACGCAGCGAAAGGTCCAGCAACGATCGTGCTCGGGGCATTGGGCGGCATTCCTGCAGGGCATAGCTATGTCGTCGATGGTCCAATTCCATACAAAGCAGAGGCCGCTGCGAGACGTGCCGAATATCGTGTTGCCTGGAATGAGTGGGACCCTGTCGTTAAGTGCTTCATCCCCGGAATACCAAGACAAACCTATATGCCACTCCCGTTCCATATCGTGCAATCTGAGAACAAGTTGTTTGTTGCTTATGAGTGGGGCAGTAATAGTCGTGTAATTCACCTGGATAGACCGGGTACGAGGGCAGAGTTGCCTTCTTGGATGGGCTACTCAGTTGGTCGTTGGGAAGGTGATACTTTGGTCGTCGAAGTAACAGATCAAATGCCAGATACGTGGCTCGATGCTACGGGTACTTGGCATGGTGAAGCGCTCAAGGTGACTGAGCGGTATACGGTGCGCGGTCCTAATCACATTGACTACGAAGCGACCATCGAAGATCCCCAAGTCTTTACCAGACCGTGGACAATTAAAATGCCGCTCTATCGTCGCGTGGAGGCGGGAGCGCGATTGCTTGAATACAAGTGCATACCGATGGCAGAAGATGCAGTCTATGGGCATCTACGCCGGGGTGCGGATATGACTGCGCCTACTGTTAAGAATTTGTTCTAAGGAGACACTAATGAACAGGACAAACTTCGTAATTTATGTCGTGCTACTTTTAGTCGGTGCAACCGCGATAAATGCACCAGCTTTGGCAGAGGTACCCATGACGTCGTGGGGTAAGCCGAGCTTGGACGGGACTTGGGATTTCAAGTCAGCGACGCCATTGAGCCGACCTGAGCGATGGAAAGACCAGGAAGTCTTAAGTGAAGCTGAAGTGGCTGAATATGAAAAAGCCATTCAGGAAGGCAGGTCCGAACGGTTAGCGACTGAAGGTGAGGTACGTGAAGGCTTGGACGGACAAGCAGACGTTGATGTTGGCTACAATTCTGGTTTCTTGGAACTGGGTTCTCGGTTAGATGGCAGTTACCGCACGTCGCTCATTGTGGACCCACCAGATGGTCGGATGCCGCAAATGAAAGAGAGCGCTCGAGCGCGCAACAAACCCTATTACGAGATGCAAACGCAGTCGCCTGCAGGTCCTGAAATGAGGAACCTGACAGACCGATGCCTCATTGGCTTTAACAACAATCCCATGCGATCGGGTGCGTACAACAACATCATGCAGATTGTGCAGTCACGCAGTCATGTCGCGATACAGGTTGAGATGGTCAACGACCACCGCGTGGTGCCGACAAGTAGTGCAAGCTCTGGCGCATCAGGGATTCCTACGACGACGCGATTTTGGAAAGGCTACTCAAGTGGAAAGTGGGAAGGTGCTACGTTCGTGGTTACGACGACAAACTTCAAACAGTTTGCGGCACCCTTTGGCACCGGTGACGCGGCTGTTTTGACAGAACGCTTCACACGGCTGGACGAGGATACGCTCGAGTACGAGTACACAATTTCTGACCCAGAAACGTATGACGTACCCTGGACTGCTCGCCAACAAATGCGTCGCACCGACGATGATGTCTATGAGTATGCCTGCCACGAAGGAAACTACTCCATGCCGTTGGTATTGCGTGCTGCACGCAAGCTAGAAAAAGATGGCAAGACCGACAACACCTGGCTACCAAGTTGGTACAAGAGCCGAGGTTAATAGGCCGTCAAACTAGGCTGAGCGTTTAATTGGGCTAGATTGAATTGGGCTAGATCGATCGACTGGCGATCTAGGTACTCTGGCGGTAGGATGCGCGCGCTATAAGTAGAGTCAAAGCACGCAACAGCGCTTGACTGTGCTTGGGCAAACAACGCATCACTCACCGAGGACATCGTGGGACTAGTCATTGCTCTAAATAAGGGCCGCATACTCAAGGAGTGCTTACCTCTTCTGGCGGCGTGCGGCATCGAACCCGATGAAGATCCAGACAAATCGCGCAAATTGGTCTTCGAGAGCCGTACTGGTGGCCACAAAATCATTATCACTCGGAGCGCTGATGTACCGACCTATGTGGAGCACGGTGTTGCCGATGTTGGTGTGACTGGTAAGGACACGATGCTGGAGTACGGGGAAGGCATGGGCTTTTATGAACTCCTCGATCTCAAGATCGGACAGTGTCGAATGATGACTGCGGGACCCAAGGGGCTACCAGAGCCCGATGGTGTGCTTCGAGTTGCTTCAAAGTTTACCAACATCACACGTCGGTATTATCAAAAAGAAGGTAGACAGGTTTCGCTCATCAAGCTTTCGGGTGCGATGGAGATAGCACCACTATTGGGGCTCGCCGATACGATCGTGGATATCGTTGATACCGGCAATACGTTGACAGCAAATGGCCTTGAGGCACGCGCTACCATCTGCGATATCAGCACGCGGTTGATCGTCAACAGAGCTTCAATGAAAACCAAGTTCGATGCAGTCCAATCCTTAGTCAGCCAGCTCAGCGGTGTTGTTGGCAGTAAAACTGATGCAGCCACGAGCGGATAGTTTGTTGTTGGACCTCAAACGTCTCACAACCCGCGATAGCGACTTTGGTGCTGAGTTGGAGAAACTCCTCCATTGGGATATGAGTGAAGACAACAACGTCGAGCGCGTTGCTCGTGAGGTGATTGCAGAAGTTCGAAGTAGAGGTGATCAAGCTCTCCTCGAGTACACAAGAGAATTTGACCGATTGACAGTTGCCTCTGCAAACAAACTTGAGCTGTCGATGGAAGACTGTGCTGGCGCGTTAGATCGCATCTCGGCTGACCAGCGCGATGCGCTGGAGAAAGCAGCTGCACGTATTCGCGTCTATCATCAGCACCAACAAGAAAGCTCATGGTCTTTTGAAGATGAGTTTGGCAACGAGCTTGGTCAACGCATTACAGCGCTAGATCGAGTCGGGGTCTATGTCCCGGGCGGGCAGGCATCCTATCCGTCAAGCGTTCTAATGACCCTGATTCCGGCAAAGGTTGCGGGTGTGAGTGAGCTTGTTGTAACGCAGCCGACGCCGGATGGTGTGAGAAACGACATGGTTCTGGCGGCGCTCGCTATTGCTGGTGCTGACCGTGTCTTTACGGTCGGTGGTGCTCAGGCCATAGCGTCGCTTGCCTACGGAACCAAGACAATACCGCGAGTTGATAAAATCGTTGGTCCTGGTGGTGCCTTCGTTGCTGCCGCCAAACGCTTGGTCTTTGGTCAAGTTGGAATAGACCTTATCGCCGGTCCAAGCGAGGTGCTAGTCATCGCCGATGGGACAACAGATCCTGAGTGGACGGCGTTAGATCTCTTTTCTCAAGCGGAGCACGATGCCGCAGCCCAAGCCATACTCCTAAGTTCTGATGACGATTTTATCGATGAAGTTGCGAGCTCGATGGAGCAACTGTTGTCGGCGCAACCTCGCGCTGAAATCATCCGTGCATCGCTAGAAGGACGAGGAGCTCTGATAGCCACCGAGTCAATTGCTGAGTCTGTGGAGATAGCAAATCGGATTGCACCGGAGCATTTAGAATTGCATATTGCAGACCCTCAATCTGTTGTGGCAGATGTTCGCCATGCGGGTGCAATATTTTGTGGTGCTCATGCCAGTGAGACTTTGGGCGATTACGTTGCCGGTCCTTCCCACGTGCTGCCTACATTTGGCACAGCGAGATTTGCCTCACCCCTCGGTGTATATGATTTTCAAAAGCGCAGTAGTGTCCTTAACATCACCGCAGACGGTGCGGCGTCACTCGCTGATATCGCATTGCCAATTGCCGAAAGCGAAGGTTTGTACGCACATGCGCGCGCAGCGGCGGTGCGTGCGCAAGAAATGAACAAATCGAAGTCTAGTTAAATGGAACTTCGCTCGTGATCGCCGTCGCTCGAAAGCGTTGGTTGTTGCGGAGAATCTCTAGATTGAGCTCGGTACCTGGTGTGGCTTTAGCAATGAGATTAGCGGCGACTTCATCGTCGGATATTGGAATTTGATTCACCGTCAAAATTGCATCGCCCGGACGTAAGCCCGCTTGATGCGCAGGACCGCCATCCACGACACCGTAGACGACGAGACCGATATCTCCGTTCGGAAGCCTAAGAGGGTAGCGAAGCGTCACACCTAACCAACCCCGAATCACACGACCGTGTGTGATGATTTCTTCCATAACATCCATAGCGATATCAGTGGGAATCGCGAAACCAATGCCCACATTGCCACCGTTGGACTCTCGATAAATCAGTGTATTTATGCCGAGCAAACCACCTTCGTGATCTATCAAGGCACCACCAGAATTACCCGGGCTAATTGCGGCATCTGTCTGTATGTAGTCGACGTAAGGGGTGTTTGAAATCCTCGAGCGAGAAAGTGCGCTGATGATGCCTTGCGAAACACTGTGTCCCAAGCCAAACGGGTTGCCTATCGCAAGAGCGACGTCGCCAACGCGAGCGTTTCGTTCCTCATCGTATGGTATGACTGGTAGATCGCTCGCATCGACTTTGATGACCGCGAGATCGGTGCGTGTGTCGGTGCCAACGACGCGGGCTCCTGCGTCTTGGCCGTTGGCGAACATAACGCGAATTTCATCAGCACTTTGAACCACGTGGGCATTGGTTAATACGTAGCCATCGCCCCGAACAATAACCCCGGAACCCAACGAAGACTGTACGCGCGAGCCGATATTGCGGCAGAAAGGCTGCATGACGGGAAGGTCGCACATGGTTCGGGTGCGGCGCAGAGTTTGGGTCGTGATGTTGACGACTGCGGGCGCTGCAGCCTCAACAGCTGAAGCAAATCCTGGACGATCAGAGCTGGAGGCATTGAAAAGTACAATCGCTAGCCCAAGGAGACCACCTACAACAGCTGGAATCATTATAAAACGGGTTAGTTGATTCATAGTTTAAAAATCCCAATTGGGCCAAAGTTAGACAGTCGTGTTTTGCCTGTTGTTTGCACAGAGTTTGCCTAACACTATTCTAATCAGATAGAGTCCGGCGCCGTGTCACCACTAGCCCTTTACCAAGACAAACTTAAAGCCGGTGAGTTTCAGGAAGATGATGCTCAGGTGCAAGTGATCGCGCGCCTGGATGATCTGTTTTCTCGTCTCAATCAAGCCCAAGTCACACCTACCCTAGTCACAAAGTTAAAACGGTTTTTCAGAGCCGAACCAAAAGAAGTCGTCAAAGGACTCTATATATGGGGTGGGGTCGGTCGCGGCAAGACGATGATGATGGATCTCTTTTACGATTGCCTGGCACCAGAGCGACGTCTACGCATGCACTTTCATCGTTTTATGAAGCGGGTCCACGATGGCCTAAAACAACACTCGGGAACCGCTAATCCGCTACAGAAGGTGGCGGCTGAATTTGCCGATGAAACCGATGTCCTGTGTTTTGATGAGTTTTTCGTCTCGGACATAGGCGATGCCATGATCCTTGGCGAGCTATTGGAAGGGCTTTTCGCCCACGGCGTCACTCTGGTTGCTACTTCTAATGTAGAACCGGCTCATCTTTACGAAAATGGTCTGCAAAGGCGCCGATTTTTACCAGCGATCGATCTTGTCTATCAGCATGCCGAGGTTTATCACATGCCAGATGGCATGGATTTTCGACTTCGTGCGCTGGAACAAGCAGAAATCTACCACTCGCCACTAGATGACCGAGCGGAAGAGAGTCTTATGGAGAGTATGCTCGCGCTTGCGCCACACGAGCCTGAGGTGGACGTAACGCTCTCTATTGAAGGCCGAGATATCCGTGCTAGATACGAAGCCGATGATGTCGTGTGGTTTGAGTTCGCCGAACTTTGCGAGGGACCGCGAAGTCAAAATGATTACATAGAACTCGCAATGGTTTATCACGCCGTTCTGGTGAGCAATATTCCCATCTTTGACGGTAAGAAGGAAAATGCCGCTCGCCGGTTTATCAGCTTGGTTGATGAATTCTATGATCATGGGGTCAAATTGATCGTCAGCGCTGCCGCGCCAATTCCGGATTTATACCAAGGTGAGCGTTTGCGTTTTGAATTCGATCGCACCGAAAGTCGTCTCTTTGAGATGCAGTCGACGGAGTACCTTGGTTCTTCTCATTTACTAGAAGTTGATTCGCAAAAGTAGAAGTCGACGCACAACGAGCCAAATTTTAGCCAGAATGACTCTTGTAATTGCCCGTAAATGCTGTTGTAAAGGATCTAACCCTCCTTTAATATTCGCGCTCCCAAAAATAGGGCCAGGCTCGCCTGTGTCCCGGTGGTAAAAATCGAAAAACATCGGCTGAAGCCGGTAAAAAAAGTCGATTTTGCAGTGGGTAGTCGGCATCAGAACATCAGCATAGTGTCTGTCAGATTGCACGACTAAAAGACTGCACGACTAAAAGATTGAACGAAAGACACATTAAGATCTAGAGAGCTTGAGCTAAATGAAAACCGTGAGCATGCGCAGCGAAGATGTAAATCGCACTTGGTGGGTGATCGACGCTGAAAACAAAACACTGGGTCGTATGGCGACCGAGATCGCGCGACGGCTACGCGGCAAGCATAAGCCTGAGTACACGCCGCACGTTGATACAGGTGATTACATCATCGTCATCAATGCCGAAAAGGTGCGAGTGACGGGCAATAAAGAAGAAGGCAAAATTTATTGGCGTCATAGTGGCTATCCTGGTGGCATCAAGAGCACTAACGTTTCTGATATGCGTGCCACGCACCCTGAACGAATTATTGAAAAAGCCGTTAAAGGTATGTTGCCCAAGAATCCGTTGGGCCGGACTATGTACCGTAAACTAAAAGTGTATGCAGGGACTGAACATCCTCATACAGCGCAACAACCCAAAACGCTGGAGCTGTCAGCATGACCGATTACGATTACGGCACAGGGCGACGTAAGACTTCCGCAGCCCGTGTATTTTTATCCTCCGGCACTGGCCGCATCATGGTCAATTCAAAGCCGCTGGATGAGTTTTTTGGTCGTGAAACCTCTCGCATGGTTGTTCGTCAGCCGCTTGAAGTTGCAGAGTTGGGCGGAAAACTGGATGTAAAAGTTAGCGTTCGTGGTGGTGGCAACTCAGGTCAAGCTGGAGCCATTCGACACGGTATTGCTCGTGCGCTGGTTGAGTATGATGAAACCCTTCGTGGACCAATGCGGGCCGCAGGATTTCTGACACGAGATGCTCGTGAAGTAGAACGCAAGAAAGTTGGCTTAAGAAAGGCGCGCAAGCGTCCTCAGTTCTCGAAACGCTAACGAGCGATCACACCGAAATTCGCTTTCCAGAGGGTCCATTTTGGACCCATTTCGAAAGCGCCTTGTGCTACAATCGCGCGGTTTTGCGTCGGTGCTCCGAGAGGAAGCCACGTGCGACAAGCTAGAACTTAACTACTAGTACGTAATAGATAGTACGTAATAGAACTTAACTAGGATATTGGGAGCAAAGTGCCTTGAGCAACGGCGATGCAAGTCATGAAGCCCCCGCCGCCGATTCTCAGGACGGCGCCGAAGCAGCACCAGCTGCGATTAACACAAAGCGGCGTTATTTTCTGATTGGTGCTACATCTGTTGTTGCGGGTGTAGGAGTGGTTGGCGCGGCGGTACCATTTGTCAAATTTTGGAGTCCAAGCGCGAGAGCAAGGGCTGCTGGCGCACCGGTCAAAATAGATTTCAGTAAGCTACAAGAAGGCGAAATGTTAAGTCCGATTCCGGCTTGGCGTGGCAAGCCAATCTTTGTCCTATATCGGGACGCTGAATCAATCAGTGCTTTGGAGAGCTCAGAGCTCGATCTAGCGGATGCGAATTCCGAAAACCCCGAAATGCAGCCTGACTATGCTAAAAACCCGACGCGATCTACCCGTCCGGAAATTGGTGTCTACGTCGGTATTTGCACCCACCTGGGATGTTCGCCAAAGTTTGAGACGCTGGTTGCACCAGGAAATTTTGGTGAGGGTCAAGGTGGTTTCTTTTGCCCATGCCATGGTTCGCGATTCGACCTGGCAGGTCGGGTTGGTGCTGGCTTTCCTGCGCCAGATAACTTGGAAGTGCCACCGTATCGCTTTGAGAGTGAAACCGTCATAGTGATTGGCGATGAAGGAGGTGCCGCGTAATGCAGACTCCTGATAATGACAGTAAGTTTGTTGTGATGTGGACTGGCTTCATGGGTTGGGTCGATGAGCGCTTTCCAGCGACTGAAACCTTCGAATACCATATGTCGAAGTACCACGCGCCGAAAAATTTCAATTTTTGGTACTACTTTGGTGTCCTCGCGATCTTCATGTTGTTCAATCAAATCCTTACTGGGATCTGGCTGACCATGAGCTACGCGCCTACAGAGAGTGGTGCCTTTGCCAGCGTTGAATACATCATGCGTGATGTGGAATACGGTTGGTTGATCAGGTATCTACATTCAACGGGTGCCTCGTTTTTCTTCCTCGTCGTCTATCTGCATATGTATCGTGCGTTGATGTACGGTTCCTACAGGGGACCACGTGAACTGTTGTGGTTGATCGGCATTGCCATCTTCATCGCCATGATGGCAGAGGGCTTTTTCGGTTACTTGCTGCCTTGGGGGAACATGTCTTTCTGGGCTGGGCAAGTGATCGTTTCGTTGGCGGGCGCGATCCCGTTTGTTGGTGCTGACCTCATGGAATGGGTGAGGGGCGACTTCCTCATGTCCGAGGCGACATTGAATCGCTTCTTCGCGCTCCATGTCATCGCGCTACCTTTGGTCTTGGTGATACTGGTGTTTGTGCACGTTGTTGCTCTGCATCATGTTGGCTCAAACAATCCTGACGGTATTGAGATTAAGAAGAACAAAGGTCCGGACGGGATACCGCTAGACAGCGTACCGTTCCATCCGTACTACACCGTCCACGACATTCATGCGACGGTCCTTTTCTTGTTCGTGTTCTTGGCAGTGGTATTTTTCGCCCCAGAAATGGGCGGGTACTTCTTAGAGAAACCGAACTTTATTGAAGCTGATCCGTTAGCAACACCAGATTTGATTGTGCCTGTTTGGTATTACACGCCGTTCTATTCAATGTTGCGTGCATCCACCTTCCCATTGTTTGGCATGACGGCTAAGTTCTGGGGGATGGTGATCATGGCGGCGGCGATCTTTATGCCAGCCTTCTTGCCGTGGCTCGACAAGAGTCCGGTAAAATCGATGCGCTACAAAGGCATCTTGTCTAAGTGGGCGTTAGGCATATTTATCACGAGCTTCTTCGTGCTCGGCTATCTAGGCACTTTGCATCCCACAGACATCCGAACCGCGATTGCACAAGTTGGCACGATGCTCTATTTCCTCTACTTCTTGTTGATGCCTTGGTATACCCGGGTTGAGAAGACCAAGCCTGAACCCGAGCGGGTGACAGGATGAGTGGGGGTTATATGAAGAGCATGAGAATTCTGATTGCATTGCTAGTCGCGCTACCCGGTCTTGTTTGGGCAGCCTCGGCCGAAATCAACTATGACATGGAAGCGTTTGAAGGGGATTTGGAAAACAAGCCCTCACTACAGAATGGTATGCGGATGTACATGAACTACTGCATCGGCTGCCACACGCTTAAATTCCAGCGTTATGAACGGACCGCGGATGATTTCGGTATTCCTCACGACATCGCGTTGCAAAACTTGGTATTTACCGATCAAAAAATTGGCGAGTTGATGACGAACGCCATGTCTCCCGAAAAGGCTAAGAATTGGTTTGGTGCGGCGCCGCCGGATCTGACCATGATTACTCGCTACAAGAGCTCTGAGTACGTCTACAACTATCTGAAAACGTTCTATGTGGATGACAAGCGACCGTTTGGCGTCAACAACAAAGTGTTTGAGAACGTTGGTATGCCAAACGTGCTTGCAGATCTACAAGGCGTTCAGCGCAGTCGCTGCGAAGGTGGGTCCGAGGACAGGTGCGATGAACTCTATCTGGAGGAAGGCACGGGTCTTCTGAGCCCTGAGGAATTTGACGTTGCTGTCTATGACCTCACAAACTTTCTGTACTACGTAGGTGAACCGTCGCGTCTCGAGAGACATCGACTTGGTATTGCCGTCATGCTCTTCTTGGTGATCCTCGCGTGCTTCACGTACTTGTTGAACCGGGAATACTGGAAGGATGTGCACTAGCGCCTAAGCGTTAGGCGCACCCTTCGCGCTTCATAATTCACGCTTCCTTAGGATTTAAGACTCATGAGTGTTGTCACAAAACGATCGTCAATGACCCTGTTTTCCGATGCGCGAGATCATTACTCGCATCGCGTACGAATGGTTTTGGCGGAAAAAGGAGTTACGGTCGATATAGTCGACGTGGATCCAAACAAGAAGCCAGAAGACCTAGCGGATATCAATCCGTACAACAGCTTGCCGACATTGCTCGACCGAGACCTTGTCTTGTACGAAGCGAACGTGATCATGGAGTATCTCGATGAGCGCTTTCCGCATCCACCGTTGTTGCCGGTTTACCCGGTTCAGCGGGCGTTATCCCGTCTTTGGATAACGCGGGTTGAGAAAGAGTGGAGCACCAAGCTCGATATTCTGATGGCAGGTAAAGGCCGCGAAACGGTGATTACAAAGGCGCGCAAAGAGTTGCGTGAAAGCGTGATCGCGATAGCGCCGATATTCGGTGAAATGCCGTACTTCATGAATGAGGAATTTTCTTTAGTAGATTGCTGCGTAGCCCCAATCCTCTGGCGGCTGAAAGAAGTTGGTATTACGTTACCGGAAAAATCCACCCGACCACTCCTAAAATATATGCAGATGATGTTTGAACGTGAGGCATTTCGAGCGAGCCTAACTGAAACTGAAATCGAGATGCAGGAGTGAAATCACAACGCCCTTACTTGTTGAGGGCGCTGCATAGCTGGATAGTCGATAGTGAAGAGATACCCTATCTACTCGTAGATGCCACTGCCCCAGAAGTCCAAGTTCCACTTGATCACGTCCAGGATGGCCAGATCATCCTAAACGTAGGAGCAAACGCGGTACTTGAACTCCACATTGGCGATGAGTACGTGATGTTCGGCAGTCGGTTTGATGGCCGCCACTTTGACATAGTTCTACCCATTGAGAGCGTGCGGGCGATCTACTGCAAAGACAGTGGTGAGGGCATGGTGTTTCCAGATGAGACGCTTGCTAAACCTGCTGGTGTCGAGAGTGTCTTGGAAGGTATTCAAAGTGTGCCGGTATCCGACGGCGAAGATGAACCACCAGATCCATCCGATCGACCAACACTCAGGTTGGTCTAGCCCCTCGCTCAGTGCGGGACCGCACGACACGCTGTTCAGTCAGTGTATTCAAAAACCTTAACGATTTTTTGCAAGCCGTAGACCTTGCTGGCAACGGCAACCGCACGATCTGCTTGAGCTCGACTGACGAGTCCTAACAGAAAAACAACGCCGTTTTCCGTTTGAACCTTAATCTTAGACCCGTTGATCTCTTTGTTTGCGACAAGGCGACTCTTGACCTTTGATGTCAGCCAGCCATCGTTTGTTCTCGCCATAATGGACGTAGGACCCCCGATGGAAAGCTCGTTGTGCACCTTACTCACTCGACGGAGAGCCTGGGTCGTTACGTTTGCTTTCTCACGTAGGGCTTCGGAGGGGACCTGACCTGCCAGTAAAACCAGGCCGTTGTAAGCAACAACGACTAGGTGTGAGCCTTTGAAACCGGGGTCGGATTTGCGGATCTCAGATTCAACTAAATTTTCTAAAACGTTGTCGTCAATAATCACCCCGGGCGTTCGCTGGTGTGGGTCGTCGCCAAAGATCGTGCAACCGGTGGTGAGGGAGATAGTAATCGTTAGGAGTGCAAATTGAATCGTTCGGGTCACGATAGGGGGCTGTCTCTGTGTTAAGGCGGGTGCAATCTTAACACTCAAAGGCGTTTTTCAGCCAAGATATGTTGCGGTGATCGATAGCGACCACATCGAAACGAGCGGGCCAGCTCGTGAACTCGGGCTTTGACAGTAAATAGGTGTCGGCAGCCTTGATCAGGCGCTGTTGTTTTTTGTGTCCGACACTTGCTGCAGCGCCACCAAAGCGTTTGCTGCTTCGATACCGGACTTCGACAAAGACTAGAATTCTCTGTTCGACCATAATGATGTCAATCTCGCCGGATCGACAGTGAAAGTTCTTTTCAATGAGGCGAAGTCCGTGGCGTCGGAGAAACATCAAGGCGCGTAGCTCAGCCCACTGACCAGTTAATGAGTGGCTGGGGTGGCTTTCCCAAATGGGTGGATTCAGCGAGCACCGAGATCGATAAGATCTAGCTCACGATGAAAAATACCGTCGCCGTCTAACCAAAGGTGACCAGAGGCGCCAGGAATCGATAGTTGTGAATCGGTCTGTAGGAGCGGCAACCAAGTGCCGACACGATAGGCGTCGTAACCAAGCGCGTAGAGTTCTGCAAAATTGCTCCCCGCCACCGAAAAAGCTTTGTTGAGAGGCTGGAATGAACTAGCAGCTAGCAGCGGTAGCTCGGTCATCTTGAAACTCTTCAGTGCATCAGCCTTACCGAGGCGGACCGCTTGTGAAGTTGCGTAGACGGGCAGGTGTTCGCCAAAGTGGAATCGGAGCGCTGGTACCAGTGCTTGTGATTCGACGTTGGTAGTGAGCGCGACGATTGCATCCAAGTCTTTTCGTGCGCGAGGCAAGAATTCTAACTTTGTACCTAAGAGTCTCTGTAGCTCGGCTTTGCGGTCTTCGCTTTCGGCCGTCAGCATGGCTGAGCCAACGGCTTCAGTAAGACCCTTCACGTCAACGAATTCACTGGTCGTTATCGGGAACGGCCATTGTTCCGTAAAGGCGGTGTTAGCTCTTCTAGACCAAGGACTTTGACTGTGCACAATCATGACACGCTCGTGACCGGCTAGAAGCATATGGGTCACAAGTGATCGGGCTTCATCTTCGATTGCGATCCCGAGCTGGAAAAGTCCGCCAAGATTATCGTCATCGAGGGCCAGGTAGTTTAAGGATAGGCGGGGCAGCTGCGCAGTCATCGTGAGCTCAGCGAATGTTTGCACATTGGGTTTAATCAAAGGACCGATGGCTACGTCGTGGTCATTTTCAAGGACAGCCTCCCAAACCTGTGCGATTGGCTTAGAGCCCGTATCGTAAAATCTGACCAGTGCCCGTTCAGTAGATGCGTCAGCGAGATAGGCCCCCACGAAACCGTCTCGGACAGCGCGCCCAGCACCACTCAGGTTGCCTGAAAGCGGCAACATCACTGCTATACGGGGTGGACTGTAGTTTTGCAATTGCGCGAGCGCTGTTGGTGGCTTGATCCGTGCTGGATGGCTTGGATTCTGTCTTTGCCATTGCTGCCAGGCTTGTAACTGTCCAGGAATAGAGCCTGCTTCACGAATCATCTGTTGTAGCGACCACCACGCATGGTGGTACCGGTGGCTAAAAACTTTTGGCCCTGAGCGTGCAGCGCTCAAATGTCGCCAGATAGTGTCGTGGATGTCGGGTGGTAAGTTCTCTGCACCGTAGCCAAGGGTAAGACTTGCTTGTATCCAACCGTCAGCAGCGCAGCTGTGGTTATTCAACCCGGCACATGCCGTTGCTACGAGTTGATAGTCGAGGGCTGATTCGAGGGGTCGCCGGGTGAGAAGCGTATTGGCTTCGAGGAAATTACCAGCGTTGATGAGAATTTGTGCGTAGGCTCGTGCATAACGGGCACCTGCTGATTCATCAAGGTTGTCGGCGTTCAGTTCAATGAGTGCAGCCTCGGCTAAATCGAATTCCTGGCGTTCTAAGTACTGTTCCACTGCCCGTAAACGTAGTTCCGCTGCGCGGGTATAACTAGCAGAAGCCGCAGCGGCAAGCAGTGCTTCAGGTGTTTGGCTGCTGGGGCGTTGGGATATACCGCTGCTTTCGGACGTGCTTTGACAACCAGACATTGTCAAAATGAACAAGGCGCAGCCAAGGATGCTTGTTCTAACGCTAATTTTTTGGAATCGAATTTTCATGTCTGAACGTGAACACGTAGTGGGTACTTTGTATGTTGTCGCAACACCTATTGGACATCTAGGCGACCTTACCCGTCGAGCAGAGGATGTCCTGAAGGCGGTGCAGATTGTGGCAGCGGAGGATACCAGACGGACATCAGTGCTGTTAGGGCATCTTGGCGTACGAGTGCCAGAATTACTCAGCTATCACGAACACAATAAGGCCAAGCTGACGGGTGTACTTCTAGCCAGACTGCTGGCGGGCGATGATATTGCTGTTGTTTCTGATGCGGGCACGCCGCTGATCAACGACCCAGGCGCCGAGCTTGTGGCCGCGGCCCATTCTGCTGGTGTGCCGACTGTTCCCATTCCTGGAGCGAGCGCTGTAACCGCCGCCTTGAGTGTGTGTCCATTTCCTTGTTATACATTTCGATACATCGGATTCTTGCCTGCGAAGAAAAGTGCGCGGCGTAAATCCTTGCAAGCCGCCTTGGCGGGTAGTGACGCGTTAGTCTTTTTTGAAGCACCGCATCGAATCGCTGAGACGATTAAAGACCTTGCTGCTTGTACCGAACGGCGCGTTTTGGTTGCGCGGGAATTGACCAAGAAGTTTGAGACTCTGACAGTTGCTCCGGCCAATGAACTGGATGGCGTTGCGATAGAGCCGCGTGGTGAATTTGTCCTAATCGTCGAAGCCGGAAAAGAAGTTGAACAAGCCTCGGTCGATATGGACCGTGCGATGCGAGTACTCCTAACTCATCTATCCCCATCTCAAGCCGCGAAGTGTGCGGCAACGCTTTTTGAGCAAAAAAAGTCAGCTATGTATGAGCTTGCTTTACGCCTAAATGAAAGTGAGTGAGTCGTCCTGACATAGCATTTCTGCAGCTTTGAAGAACGCACGTTCCGCTTTGAAGATCGCGCCGTCGTTGGTTGTGAAAGCAAGGACCGCGTTTCGATCTGGTAACAGCATTAGCAGGCAGTACCAAAATCTGTTCGAGCCATTGTGCCAAATTATTGGCCCCGCCCATTCCTGTTCACCTACCACCCACCCGCAGGCGTAGTCGGAGAGGTTGGGCGCGTGCAACGCATTGGGGAGTAGATGACCGAGAGGCGAGGCGGTGTTGCCCTGCGCAAGCTGTAAATGCGCCATGCCGAAAATCGCCAGATCCGCTAACGTCATATGCATTCGACCGGCGGGCGTGATCAAAGGTGTGTTGTCCGCATGGCGATTTGTTTGCGGCATCTTCTTACGAAATCCGAGGAGTACCTGATGACCACAGGGGTGTTCGCCCTGGGGTGGGCCAAATCCGAGCGATGCGAGACCCAATTGTTCACCGATGTGTTGTTGCAGTAGTGCCTCAAAAGGTTGTGCCACACCATTTTCTGCTGAATGAAATTCGCAGAGTAGGCCGAGGAGTGTGTAGCCCAGATTAGAGTATTTGTATCGACTACCCGGGGTGCGAGCCGGTGGTTTGCTGAGTGCCGCTTGGACCGCACTCATGCGCAATGACTCTTCATAAGGCTTTCTTAAATAACTGAGGCCAAAATTTGCGGGTAGTCCGCTGGTATGGGTCAAGAGATGACGGAAGGTGCAGGTTTGCCAAAGCTCGTGGGCATGAGGAAAGTGTCGGGTTATATCCCCTTGCAACCAGCAGTTATCTAGTCTGTTGTGGAACAACGTAGCAGTTAGAGTAGCTGTCATCGACTTACCGACCGAACCGAGGTGCCAGAGGTCTGCAGGTGTAACCTGGCTGGACCCGTTGCGTTCGCGAGATCCGGCAACGGCGATCACAGGTCCGCAGTCTTGCTTTAAGCAGGCCATACCTGCGGCTGTTAGCCCGGAACGGGCTCGTACCTGTTCTATAAATTTGTTTGGGTCTGACATGCTCTGCCGAATTCCTCGCAAGCCTCCATTCTAGATTTTTCATCTGCGCGATGTCCGCAAATATCTTGTGACGGTGCTAGCAGCGGTATACCCTGCTCGCGAGTTAGCTGGACAGTCGCCGGTGGCCTGCCTTGGTAGGAAACGGGAGGAAAGTCCGGGCTCCATAGGGCAGAGTGCCAGGTAACCCCTGGGGGGCGAGAGTCCACGGAAAGTGCAGCAGAAAGTAGACCGCCTCGCTATGCGAGGTAAGGGTGAAAGGGTGTGGTAAGAGCGCACCGCGTGGGTGGTAACATTCCACGGCTAGGTAAACCCCGCTCGGAGCAAGGCCAAATAGGGATTCAATGGTGTGGTCCGCACCGAATCCGGGTAGGCCGCTTGAGGGTTGTGGTGACGCACCCCCTAGATGAATGACTGTTCACGACAGAACCCGGCTTACAGGCTGACTCAGTGTTATTAAAAATGCGATTTATATTCCTAAATCGCTGGATACTTAATGTTGATTCGAGGTGTTGGCTATAGGCAGCGGGGGCCCCTAGGTTTCTGCCGATCAGCCCGTCTCGAAAACTCCAAAAACTCCTTATTTTTCCGTGGCTTATGCCTGTCAGAACCTGCTGACACCTTGACTAGCGTTACTGCATGCCTATAGTGTCAAAATTTGGGAAAAAGTGGAGAAAAGTGGCGAGTTTTTGATGTTGTAGCGAATCGCGTCGTCGGCAGCCTGTCGATGTGTCGGTAAACAGCATCTTACGCCAGTTACTCAATTTGCTCACATGTTTCGAGGTATATCCAACGCTAGCCTAGACGCCAAAGGGCGCATGGCGCTACCGGCGCGCAATCGCGAAGCAGTGGTTGCGCTGTCCGAAGGCAAAGTGGTGGTCACGATTGATATGCGTGAGCGGTGCTTATTGCTCTACCCGCTCCAGGAATGGGAGGTTGTCCAGCGGAAGCTCGAAGCACTTTCCAATATCAATGCAGAGGCCAGGTTGTTACAGCGGCTACTGATCGGTCATGCCACGGATCTTGAGCTCGACGGTTCTGGGAGAATCCTGCTGCCAAGCTTGCTGCGTGACTATGCGGCACTCTCGAAGAAGCTGGTCTTGGTTGGGCAGGGCAACAAAATCGAGATTTGGGCTCATGACACTTGGCAGGAGTCTATGGATTCTTGGTTAGGTAAAGATAGATCGGATTTGTTAGAGAACGGGGATGCGTTCACTGGACTATCTGTTTAGTGGCGCCCTCTACAGATCAATCCATGCCTGGACATCATGCCCCGGTCATGGCTACGGAGGTGGTGGAAAAACTATTGCATCTTCCTGATGGCACATACATTGATGCAACCTTTGGGCGTGGTGGGCATAGCCGCGCCTTGTTGTCAGGTATGTCGGCCACTGCCCGTTTGATTGGGATCGATAGAGACCAAGATGCGCATGCGGCAGGTGTCTTACTTGGTCAAGCAGATGACCGCTTTGACATCGTCCGGGGCCGTTTTTCCGAAATTAAAGTGCTAGCCGCCCAAATCGGTATCACAGCGGTGGAGGGCGTCCTCATGGATATAGGTGTGAGTTCACCGCAGCTCGATGATCCGAGTCGTGGCTTTAGTTTTCGTGCTGACGGACCGTTGGATATGCGCATGGATCAAAGCCAGGCCCTGAGTGCAGCTGAATGGCTGAATAGCGCTGAACGGGATGAGATCGCACAGGTATTGCGAGAACATGGCGAAGAGCGATTTGCAGGCCGGATCGCGACTCAAATCGTTAGGCAGCGTCCAATAGCGACAACAACTGAACTTGCTGAAATCATAGCGGCAGCGGTCCCACCGCCCAAGCGGCGTACGAAAGGACAGCTAAGCACAAAGCATCCAGCGACCAAGTCTTTTCAAGCGATCCGCATTTTCGTTAATCAAGAGCGGTCAGAGCTCGAATTAGGCTTGGACGCAGCGTGGTCTTTGCTGAGTGCAGGAGGTCGCCTGGGGATAATCACGTTTCATTCGTTGGAAGATCGGGTCGTCAAACAGCGCTTTAAACAACTCTCTGAGCCACCCCAACTGCCGAGACGGCTGCCGGTGCGAGCAATAGATGCGCAGCCTGAGGGCCGGTTGGTAGGCAAGGCGATGCGGGCGGGGGCAAAAGAGGTGAGTAACAATCCACGCGCGCGGAGCGCCATGTTTCGCGTTATAGAGAAGCTTGCAGGTAGCGATGGTGGCTAGAGCTAAAACGCCAAAAAACAAAGGCAAAAAGCGAGCGCAAGGCTCTCCGGTTCGACCCATATGGGGCGTTTGCGTTTTGTCTTTGGCGATCTTAATCGTGATTGGCGGTCTCAATGTGGTTGAGTCTGCTGCCGAAACCCGTGACCTGTATCAATCCCTTGGCGAAGTACAACGACAGCATGACCATCTTCTGGAAGAGCACAGCCGTTTGAGCATCGAACGAGGCACGATGTCGAGCCTACAGAAAATTGAGACCGTGGCGCTCGAAAAGTTGGAAATGGTGTTCCCGCTCGAGATCGAGCAGGTGACTGATGGGTAGTTGGCGCCATTACATTGTCGTGGTTTTCTTTATTGCTAGTGTTATCGGGCTATGTGGACGTGTCGTTTTCCTAAGTGTCACAGAACGAGATTTCTTACAGGAACAAGGCGATGCACGCTCTGTAAGAACCGAGACTATCCCTGCGATGCGCGGTGTCATAGCGGACCGCAGAGGTGAGCCGTTGGCGATTAGTACTCCGGTGTACGGCGTTTGGACTGATCCAAGTCGCGCGCAGCTAGACAAGACTCAAATTGCAGCACTTGGTGATGCTATTGGCGTTGCTGCTAATCGTATATCAGAGCGTCTTGCTGCTTATGAAGGTAAAGAATTTGTGTACCTCAAGCGACGGCTGAGCTATGACGATGCGCAACGTCTTATCGGGTTAAAGATCCCGCACGTCTATTTGCAGCCAGAGTATCGCCGCTACTATCCGGCGGGAGAAACTACAGCGCACGTTGTCGGTCTGACTAACCTGGATGATAGTGGCATCGAAGGCATTGAAGTTGCCTTCAACGACAGTCTGCAGGGTAAGCAAGGTGGCAAGGTTGTCCTAAAGGACCGACTAGGTAACACGATTCGGGATCTAGAGTTTTTAGGTGCCCCTGTGTACGGTCATGATTTGAGTCTTTCGATCGATCTGAGTTTGCAGTTCACCGCCTACCGTGAACTGAAGTCTGCGATCGCGAGCCACAAAGCGAAATCGGGGTCGATCGTCATTGCCGATGTCGCTACCGGTGAGATTCTTGCGCTCGTTAACCAACCCTCATACAACCCAAACGCACTTGCGGATCATATGGCAGGTATGCGCAACCGCGCCGTGACTGATGCGTACGAGCCGGGTTCGACGATAAAGCCCTTCACGACCTTGGCAGCTCTTGAGTCTGGTCGGTACGACCGCAATACACCGATCAAGACAGCGCCAGGTTACTTCCGTATTGGTGCCAAGCTTATTCAGGATCCAGTCAATCGCGGCACGATTACGTTGACCCAAGCGGTACAGAAATCGAGCCAGGTGAGCTTTGCCAAGATCGCCTTGGATCTTGAAGACAAGGCGGTGTTTGACGTTTTGACGAGGGCTGGTCTCGGGCAATATCCGGGTACGAGGCTGCCAGGAGAGGTCGCTGGCTTCATTGATAGCAGCCAACTGAAATATCCGATTGTTCGTGCGGCGTTCGCGTATGGCTATGGACTTTCTGTAACACCCTTGCAGCTTACCCAGGCCTATCTAGCGCTGGCGAGTGGCGGCATTGCAAAGCCTTTGTCGATTCTGCGCGATGATAAAAATGAGCAAAGTGGTGAGCGCATTTACGATGCGTCACTGACTGAAGAAGTACTCATGATGATGGAGACCGTCACTGCACCTGAAGGCACCGCTGCAGGGGCTGCAGTCCCCGGTTATCGCATCGCTGGAAAAACGGGCACCGCGCGGATGGTCGGACCCTCAGGTTACGATGATGAACGGCACGCAGCCTGGTTTGCCGGGATAGCACCGGTTAGCGATCCAAGAATCGTAGCTGTTGTGCTAATCAATGAACCCAGCGCTGGAGTGACTGGAGGAGGGGCTGTCGCAGCTCCCATATTTGCGCGTGTTGCTGAGAGAAGTCTGCCTTTACTAGGTGTTCTTCCTGATCGAACTCTAGTGGCTAGTGTCTCTGGAGGTCCAACTTAATGATGACTTCTAGCGAATGGTTGCGTGGCGAGGCACCGTCTTTACATCTAACAGGGCTTGCAGAACACACCGCAGAAATTGAGTCGGGATATGGGTTTGTTTGTGTGACAAAAGACCCGACACAGCGTATTCGTTATGTTGCTCAAGCAGAGTCGAGTGGTGCCGCGGCGATCCTCACTGATGCGGAGTTCGCACCTATCAAGACAGAATTGCCGGTGTTTGCACTTGAGCATCTTGTGGAACAACGAGGCGAACTCGCCGCCAACTTCTATGAACATCCTAGCGCTTCTGTTCGATGTATTGGCATAACAGGAACAAACGGCAAGACTTCCGTTGCATATCACATTGCTGATCTGTTGAACCAAATGGGATGTAAGACCGGCTATATGGGGACGCTGGGCTGGGGGTTGTTGGATGACCTTAGGGATCCAGACCTAACAACGGGTAATCCAGTTGCGTTGCAAAGGCGTCTCGCGACTCTGAAAGAAGTCGGCTGCAAAGTGGTCGCGATAGAAATCAGCTCTCATGCACTAGAACAAGGACGTGCGCACGATGTTCAGATAGAACTCGCCATCTTCACAAACTTGTCTAGAGATCATCTCGATTATCACAAAACAATGAACGAGTACGCGGCGGCCAAAGCCCGTTTGTTTGTTGATTTTCCGCTCAATGTAGCGGTGCTCAACACCGACGATAGTTTTGTGGACAAAGTACAAATACCCGATGGCATTAAGGTCATAGGCTACGGCGCGGATGGTGATTGGAGCTGGGAAACTGATGATCTGGACGGTCGCTTACAGCGTGTAACGTGGCGCACCCCAATGGGTGCGTTGACTGCAGATCTGAATGTCCCTGCGGAATATGTTTTACAGAATGTGACTGCCGCATTGATCGCTGTTACCGAAATGGGTAGCAATCTAGAAAGTTGTGCAGATGCGCTTGTACGATTGTCACACGTACCAGGTCGTATGGAAGTTGTAGACATGGGGCCGGACAACCCTTCGGTCGTTGTAGATTTTGCCCATACACCAGATGCGCTCGACAAAGTCCTAGCTGCCTGTCGTGATAAATACTCCGGGCGACTCATATGTGTTGTTGGATGTGGCGGGGATAGAGATCAAGGCAAGCGTCCCGAAATGGCTCGGGTTAGTGCCAAGCATGCTGACGACCTGTGGTTCACGTCTGATAACCCTCGCACTGAACCCCCCGCAGTGATAATTGAAGACATGCTGGCTGGACTCCCTAAGAACTGTAATGTCAATACGGTCACGGACAGGCGGGAAGCAATAACGCGAGCGGTGCAGTCTGCAGCTGTCGGCGACATTGTCTTGATTGCTGGCAAGGGCCATGAGACTTATCAAGAAATTGAAGGTGTTCGACACCCATTTAGTGATCGAACTGTGGCGCAAAGCGTCCTGAGGGAGCGGTAGCTTGTTACTGTGGCTAACAGATTACTTGTCCCAGTACATCAGTGGGTTTGCGGTATTCCAGTACCTAACGTTCCGAACGATGGTCAGTGTAATGACCGCGCTATTTACCTCGCTAGTCATTGGTCCCTATGTGATAGACAAGCTTAGTGATCTGCAGCTAGGTCAGACAGTTCGAGAAGATGGTCCGCAGTCCCACCTTTCTAAGGCAGGCACGCCGACGATGGGTGGGGCATTGATTCTGATTGTCATACTTCTCACAACCCTTTTGTGGGGAGACCTCAGCTCGAAGCACGTTTGGATTGTGCTTCTAGTAACGATGTCTTTCGGGGTCGTCGGTTGGGCTGATGATTACTTAAAGATTACGCGTAAGAACAGTGCCGGTCTCGTTGCCCGATGGAAGTACTTTTGGCAGTCGGTCATTGGCTTGGCGGCGGCGGTATTTCTCTTTACTTCAGCCCAGCTACCCGCGGAGACGGCGCTGATAGTGCCTTTCTTCAAAGAGGTCTCACTACCCTTAGGTATTGGTTTTGTGTTGCTCAGCTATCTGATGATTGTGGGTATGAGCAACGCGGTGAATCTTACCGACGGCCTGGACGGCTTAGCGATTCTGCCCACTGTAATGGTCGGCGCAGCGCTTGGGCTGATTTCCTATGTGGCTGGCAATGTCGAATTCTCCGCCTACCTACAAATACCTTATATCCCCGGCGCAGGTGAACTTGCTGTTTTTTGCGGCGCCCTCATCGGTGCTGGTTTGGGATTCCTTTGGTTCAACACCTATCCCGCTCAGGTTTTTATGGGGGATGTTGGTGCGTTGGCATTGGGCGCCGCTCTCGGAATCGTTGCGATAATTGTGCGTCACGAAATCGTCCTGCTCATTATGGGTGGCCTATTTGTCCTCGAGACAGCCAGCGTGATTATTCAGGTCGCATCATTTCGAATGACTGGCAAACGCATCTTTAGGATGGCACCGATTCACCACCACTTTGAATTGAAAGGTTGGCCGGAGCCAAAGGTCATTGTCAGATTTTGGATTGTTACTTTAGTCCTCGTCACTATTGGTCTCTCGACCTTGAAGTTGAGGTAGCGATGGCTAAGCACGTGACCATACTTGGTTTTGGTGTAACGGGAGAGTCCGCGGCACGTCACTTCTTGGCGCAAGGGGCAACGGTGACAGTTGTTGATACGCGTCCAGAAAGAGCCGTGCCGCAAGATCTGGCGGCAGCCACATATTTGTGGCGGTCGACACAGTTCCCTGCTGAACCCGCCGACATTGTCGTCGTTAGTCCTGGACTCTCGATGAATTCGTGTTTGCTGCGATCGGCACAAGCGGCTGGTGTACCTCTTCTGAGCGATATCGATGTTTTCTTAGCAGCGGCACGCGCACCTGTTATCGGGATCACTGGCACGAACGGTAAGAGCACTGTGACCAGCTTGGTCGGCCATCTTCTTAAGGAAGCAGGGTTTCAAGTTGGTGTTGGCGGCAATCTTGGTGAGGCAGCGCTAAGCCTGTTGCGACCGGACGTAGATTTCTATGTTTTAGAGCTTTCGAGTTTTCAATTGGAACGATCCGATGTTTCTAAGCTTGATCGTGCCGCGATACTAAACGTTACGGAAGATCATATCGATCAACATGGCTCACTCACGGCGTACGCTGATGCCAAGCGCAAAATCTACGCAGGTGCCACGCTTCGAGTGTTCAATCGCACTGACGACACAACAAAGCCTCGGGATGGAGCGGGGATCAGTTTCGCCTCAGGTCCACCTAACAATGAACTGGAATGGGGCATCGTTGATCGTGACGATGATCAGTGGATCGCCCGAGGTGATGTGTTGCTGCAAAGAGTTGCCGACCTGCCTTTAGGTGGGCTGCACAACGCGACCAACGTCATGGCAGCGTGCGCCTTGGTTGCTGGGTTAGTTTCTGACGCTCAGATAAGTGCCGCGTTGCGAAGCTACGAAGGCCTGCCGCATAGATTTGAAACTGTCCTAGAAATCGCCGAGGTCACGTACGTTGATGACTCCAAGGCGACCAATGTGGGTGCAACTGTTGCTGCGCTTGAAGGTCTGGAGCGAGAGCAAAGAGTTGTTTTGATCGCTGGTGGGGATGCAAAAGGCGCTGAGCTAGGTGAGCTTCGAGCGTCACTGGGTGGGCATGCACGAGCAGTTGTGACTCTTGGCAAAGACGGGCCGCAGATTGCGGCTTTGGCCCGTGAACTAGGAATACCGTTCGTCGAAGTTTCGACAATGACTGAATCTGTTCGCGTTGCGGCAGGGTACGCCCAGCCCGGTGATATCGTCTTGTTATCGCCAGCATGTTCGAGCCTGGATATGTTTGCGAGTTTCGATGAGCGTGGTCGCCTTTTTCAAGAAGCCGTTTCCAAGCTTGATGACGAGCGTGCGACGTGATGGTTTTTGCTGACAAACAAATCAACGGTGTTGCCCTAGCCTGGGGATCTTTGCTTGCTTTTAGTGCGGTGATGGTCGGCTCAGCAGCGGTTGCACTTGAGGGGACGTACCTTTCTAAGCACTTGTTCTACCTCGGCTTGGGCGTGGTTAGCTTTGCGATCGCATTCGCATTGCCGCCAAAGTTGTGGAACAGATTGTACTTGTTGGGTTGGGTTGCAGCGGTTGGTATAGGGGTGCTCGTGCTGATCCCGGGTCTCAGCCATGAGGTCAATGGTGCGACGCGGTGGATAAGGATCGGGGGTTTTACGATCCAGGCTGCTGAAGTGGCCAAATTTGGATTGTGCATTTATTTGGCTGGCTATCTCTACCGGCATGGTGACAAGTTACAGAACGATCCTGGAGTACTGTTCCTACCGTTAGGTATGGTCACGATCGTTTGTGCGCTATTAGTGGCAGAGCCAGACCTTGGGTCTGCGGTTGTGATCATGGCTGCTTGTATCTGCTTGCTCTTCCTAGCGGGCGCGCAACTTCGGTATTTTCTGTTGTTCGCCGTTGCTGGTGGTTTGCTATTGGGTCTCCTCATTTGGCAATCGCCATATCGTCTCGAGCGCCTTATCGCATTTCTAGACCCTTGGTCCGTGCAGTACGGCAGTGGCTATCAGTTGACCCAGGCTTTGATAGCTTTTGGTCGAGGCGAGATGTGGGGTTTAGGGTTAGGTGAGGGTGTGCAGAAGCTGTTCTACTTACCAGAAGCGCACACTGACTTTATCTTTGCTGTCATCGCGGAAGAACTTGGCGCGATCGGAGCGATTCTGCTTGTTCTAGTCTTGAGCTACTTAACCCTGCAAATCCTTGTTCTTGGGCGACGCAATCTTATAGCCGAGCGGCGATTTGCCGGGTTTGTTGCCTACTTCTTTGGCCTGGTTCTCGCCATCCAATTACTCGTGAGCTTAGGCGTGAATACTGGTGTTTTGCCCACAAAAGGCTTAACGCTGCCGTTTGTCAGTTTTGGTGGTAACAGTCTCTTGGTTTTTTGCGCCATGCTCGGATTGGTGCTTCGAACATCGTTGGAGCCTGGACGTGACTAGTCCCGAATACCAAGTGCCCGAGATGGGACGCATACGCTCTATCCATTTTATTGGTATCGGTGGTGCAGGCATGTGCGGAATAGCCGAAGTGCTGATCAATCAGGGCTATGACGTGACTGGCTCGGATGTGCAAGCCTCTGCAAACTCCCAGCGTTTGACTGAGTTAGGAGCGACGATTTTTATCGGGCACATCTCGGGTAATGTGCATGCCGCGGATGTTGTAGTCGTCTCAAGCGCCATTGACGAAACCAATGAAGAGCTTCTGGAAGCTCAACGGCGACATACACCTGTAGTGCCGCGAGCTGAAATGCTTGGTGAACTCATGCGCTACCGGCATGGGATCGCAGTCGCAGGCACACACGGGAAAACCACCACGACCAGTCTGATCACTGAGATATTCCGCTGTGCCGGTCTTTCTCCTACGTTTGTTATCGGTGGCTTGTTGAAAAGCGCGGGTACGAACGCAGAGCTCGGTGCCGGTCGTTATCTAATCGCAGAGGCGGATGAATCTGACGCGTCGTTTTTACGCTTGCAACCGATGTCGGCAGTCATCACGAACATAGATCAAGATCATATGTCGACCTACGACAACGACTTCGATGTGCTCAAGGAGACCTTTGTTGAGTTTGTTCATCGGCTGCCTTTCTACGGATCAGTAGCGGTCTGCATCGATGATCCAGAGATAGTTGCGATCCTGCCGAAGCTTGCCAGACAGGTCATTACCTACGGCTTCGGCGCCGAAGCAGAGGTTAGGGCGACCAATTTGACTGTTGCAGATGATGGTCGTTGGCGTTTCGATGTAGAGCGGGCAGGCCAGTGTAGCTTGCAAGGTGTGATGTTGGCTGTGCCTGGGAACCACAATGTGCTCAATGCACTGGCAGCTATAGCGGTGGCTACAGATGAGGGAATTGCCGACAGTTCGATAGTGCAGGGGCTCGCTGAGTTTGGCGGAGTAGACCGGCGCTTTCAGGTGACAGACCAAGTCACCATCGGCGGTGTTAGCACCACACTAGTCGACGACTACGGTCACCATCCGACAGAAGTCAACGCGGTAATCGAAACGGCACGTCGGGTTTGGCCGGATCGGCGCTTAGCGATGATCTATCAACCACACCGATATAGTCGGACCCGCGATTTGTTCGAAGACTTTGTCAGAGTGTTGTCTAACGTAGACGCACTTGTTTTGCTCGATGTTTATGCGGCAGGCGAAACAAGAATCGCAGGTGCGGATGGACGTTCTCTCTCGCAGGCGATACGCCAAAGAGGCGGTTTGAGCCCCATTTTTGCGGCCGATCCAGATGAGGCGCTTGAGTTGCTACCTTCGTTTGTTAACCAGGGCGATGTACTCCTGGTTCAAGGCGCTGGAAACGTATCTAGAATTTCCAACGAACTGAGGCCAACTCATGATTGATCGCGGGATGTTCAAACGCTCAACGTTTCACCAAATCATGATCGGCGTCCTTGTTACCGGTACGGCTTTAATTGCAGTCGTGGGATGGCAAACCTTGGACACCCGTATCGAGAAATTCCACATTCTTGGCGAACTCAGTGCTCGAGAACAATTGAAGGTGACGGATACGCTAAGGGAGCTCAACCTTGGCGGTATCTTGAGTGCGGACTTGCAGCGAGTGCAGGCGCATTTAGAGCAGATGGGTTGGGCGCGGGATATATCAATACGCCGCGTTTGGCCAGACACGCTTGAAGTTGCGATGCTTAAAGAGAACCCCGTTGCAAATTGGGGTCACAATCAATTTGTTGCCGCGTCAGGGAACTTGTTGGAGTTGCCTGATGAATATCCTGGTCTACCTCGTTTTGAGGTTGCGGTGAGCAGTCCCCAGGAGGCGATGAAGGTGTTTCGTCTGGTTAGTCATCTCGCTGCTGAGTCGAATCTGAGAGTGACCTCTCTAAACCAGGACAATCAGGGTGGATGGAACATTGCATTCCACAACGACCTTGAGATTTTTTTAGGTACTGAGCGGTTGAGCGAACGTATGCAGAGATTCAATCGAGTATACGGACAACTCAAGGATAGCGAGGTCCCCGCCGCTTACATGGATCTGAGATACAACAATGGGGTGGCGGTTCAGCACGTGGTGGAAAAGCCACTAGAGCCAGTATTGGTTGCGAAACAAGAGTTGCAGTCAATTGTGGGGTTGCAGTGACAGTAAGAGCGAGTCTTTCGGAGAGTATTGAACATGGCAGCTGACACTGAACCGCAGCGGATCATCGGGTTGGACATCGGCACAAACAAGGTGGCTGCCATCGTGGCTGAGGTTAGCGAAAACAACGATCTAGAGATTATTGGGATTGGTACACATCACTCGCGTGGATTAAAGAAGGGTGTCGTAGTGAACATCGAGTCGACGGTCCAATCGATACAACGGGCTGTTGAAGAAGCAGAGTTGATGGCAGGTTGCACGATCGATTCTGTATACGCCGGTATAGCAGGCAGCCATATACGGTCGCTGAACTCGCATGGAATTGTCGCCATCCGTGACAGAGAGGTGTTTGCACAAGACGTAGATCGTGTCATTGATGCGGCGCAGGCGATGGCAATTCCAGCGGATCAGAAGATCCTTCATGTGCTACCGCAAGAATACGTAATTGATGCGCAAGAAGGTGTAAAAGAGCCGTTGGGGATGTCTGGGGTACGCCTCGAGGCAAAGGTACACATGGTTACTTGTGCAGTTAATGCAGCCCAGAACATCGAGAAGTGCATTGAGCGCTGCGGACTGATAGTCAACGACATTATCTTGGAGCAACTTGCGTCTAGCTATTCGATTTTGACAGAGGACGAGAGAGATCTCGGAGTTTGTATCTGTGACATCGGCGGCGGCACCACGGATATCGCGATTTTCACTGGCGGAGCAATTCGGCACACAGCGGTAATCCCCATCGCTGGCGACCAGGTTACTAACGACATCGCGATGGCGCTTCGTACACCGACTCAACATGCGGAAGAAATAAAGATTAAGTATGCGTGTGCACTGACGCAGCTAGCTAAGCCCGACGAGGTGATAAAGGTGCCTGGTGTTGGAGACAAACCAGCAAGGGAACTTTCGCGTCAAGCGTTAGCTGAGGTGGTAGAGCCGCGTTACGACGAGTTGTTCACATTAATACAAGCAGAACTGCGAAGAAGTGGTTTTGAAGATTTGATCGCTGCGGGAATTGTCCTGACTGGTGGCGCATCGAAAATGGAGGGCGTAGTAGAGCTGGCGGAAGAAATCTTCCACATGCCGGTTAGCCTGGGAGTGCCTCGGCACGTGTTGGGGCTGAAGGACATTGTTAGAAATCCGATATACGCCACTGGAGTTGGCTTGTTGCAGTACGGATTGGATCGAGAAAAAGAAACGCCGAAGAAGCGCAACCAGTCTGGTGGTGCGATCGGCCGTGTTCGGAATTGGTTAAGCGAAAACTTTTAAGGGTCGGAAGACTCTGACGGTCAAGGAGATATAGATGTTTGAACTAGTAGATAGTGCGCCGCAAAGCGCAGTCATCAAGGTAATCGGTGTCGGTGGTGGTGGTGGAAACGCCGTCCAGCACATGGTCACTCGCAGCATAGAGGGGGTAGATTTTATTGCCGCCAATACGGATGCACAGGCGTTAAAGAGCTTGGATGCCCAAACGACGTTGCAAATTGGCAGCGGGGTAACCAAGGGCTTGGGTGCTGGTGCGAATCCGGAAATCGGTCGAGCGGCCGCGATGGAGGATCGAGAACGGATCACGGAAGTTTTGTCTGGCGCAGATATGGTCTTTATCACTGCTGGAATGGGTGGTGGTACTGGGACTGGCGCCGCACCTATCGTTGCTGAGTTGGCACGCGAGATGGGAATACTCACCGTTGCGGTAGTGACAAGGCCTTTCAACTTTGAAAAACGGGTTGAGGTTGCTGACTATGGTATTCGCGAGCTATCTCAGCACGTGGACTCTTTAATCACGATACCTAACGAAAAACTGCTCGCCGTACTCGGTGAGCGCACCAGCATGCTTGACGCGTTTGGTGCGGCGAATGACGTGTTGTCGGGCGCGGTCCAAGGCATAGCTGACTTGATCATTCGTCCAGGCATGATCAACGTTGACTTCGCCGATGTACGCACAGTGATGTCTGAGATGGGTATGGCCATGATGGGCACGGCACGTTCCTCTGGTGAGAATCGCGCACGTGATGCAGCTGAGGCAGCGATTCGGTCGCCACTCTTGGAAGATGTAGACCTACACGGCGCACGAGGCATCTTAGTCAACGTCACCGCGGGTCCAGACCTCAACATTGGTGAATTTACTGACGTCGGCAACATTATCGACGACTTTGCTAGTGCTTCAGCCACGGTTGTCGTTGGCACCGTCATCGATGAGTCGATGGGTGAGGAACTCAAAGTCACTGTTGTGGCTACCGGCTTGGGTAGCAATGAGATGCCGACAATTGCCATCGACAATACCGTTGCCCAGCAGGCGCTTGATGGACAGGTCGACTATTCACAGTTAGACCGACCGGCATTTGCGCGCAACCAAGCATCGGCAGCACACGAAGAACCGCCTGTGGACGATCCTGATAATACCGATATGGACTATCTGGATATTCCTGCGTTTCTCCGCCGTCAGGCAGATTGAGATTGGCAGACCTCAAACTGGCGAAGGTTTGCCAGTTTGAGCAAGACAAGCGTTCGAGAGCTTCAAGAGCGCTTGTGTGACCACAATTAGGTTCGCTTAACCTATAGGAGACGCAGCACCCTCCCGCTGCGTCTCCTCTTTTTTTCTAGTACGAAGAATTCTTTCCTCCCAAACTTTTGTACGCAAACCTTTTGCGCCGAAGCTGTCCTTGCACAGACCTTTCTTGCACAAGTCTTGCTTTCACAAACCTTCCGATACAAAACTCTCTTTCCAAAACTCTCTTTCCAAAGCTCTCTTGCCGAAGCAATGCACGTCCTCTCGCACGCGCTGTCGGTTTTATCCTACGTCGCCGATGCCGCATTCTTGTTATAAGTCCCATCTTATTGATTTGATGGGCTTAATTGATACAAATTGAAACAAAAAGTGTGTTCTTGTGCATGGTTCGGTTTTCGGTCGGTTGGTAACATCGCGCGCCTATGTCAATGCTAGACCTACAATCCTCGTCCATCGCGCAACGCACTTTGAATAATACGATTCGTGCGACTGGGGTTGGATTACACACAGGAGAAAAGGTCTACGTGACCCTGCGACCTGCGCCAATCGATTCCGGCATAGTATTTGTGCGGACTGATATCGACGATGGCATATCACTACCAGCACGCGCGCTCAACGTCGGGTCAACGACCATGGCGACGACGTTGACCGACGGCAAGCACGAGCTATCCACCATAGAACATCTGATGTCCGCATTTGCAGGGCTTGGCGTCGACAATGCGATCGTTGAAGTGAGTGCGCCAGAGTTACCTATTATGGATGGCAGCGCTGCTCCGTTTGTCTTCTTACTACAGTCCGCAGGCATTGCTGAGCAAGAAGCCCCTAAGAAGTTTATTCGCATACTGAAGCCCGTTCGGTATGAACAAGGCGATGTTTTTGCAGAACTCGAGCCGTATAACGGCTTTCAACTAAACTACACCCTCAAATATGATCATCCGGTCTTTAAACGGCATGAACACACGGTCAGTCTTGATTTCTCGACCACAGCTTTTGTGAAGGAAGTGAGCCGGGCGCGAACGTTTGGGTTCTTGGCCGATTATGAAAAACTACGCGAGATGAACTTGGCTAAAGGCGGCAGTTTAGATAATGCGGTCGTTGTCGATGAGTTCAAAATCTTGAACGAGGAAGGTCTTCGTTTGGAGGATGAGTTCGTAAAACACAAGATTTTGGATGCGATTGGTGACCTGTATCTACTCGGGCACGGCATCCTAGGAAAGTTCACAGGATACAAGTCTGGTCACGGGCTAAACAACGCGCTTTTGCGCAAATTACTTGCTGATGAAGCGGCCTATGAGATTGTCACGGCCGATGACGTTAGTAGTGGCTATTCCGGTTATGCTGACTCCGTGCTCGCTAGCGCCTAAGCCTGCCTAAAATCCTCTCTTAGAATTTCTCGATTGCCACACTTGGTGGGTGAATGCCCTTAGGTGAACGGTCTTGGGGGACGGTTCGCAGAATCCGAGTTCCAGAAACACGACAATGCCTTCAGGACTGTGAAACTCTCAGTCGGAAGTCTTGGACGTGACTGAAGCTCTGTAGAGTCTTCAGTTGGGTTTGGAATTCCGGCAGCAGAAACCGTAGCCGTGTTGCGGCTGCAGCGCTCTGGCACACGATGTAGGCCGTGGGACCCTTGATGTCAGAGACCTCTACTTCATTGCAGAACGGTGTGGGCAGCAAAGCCCTTAGCTCAGCAGTCCATTGTTTTTGATTGGCTGTGCGAGATAACAACCGTTGCAAGGGAGTAAATCGACTGTGGTGTTCAGTGAGCAGATCCTCTATCTTACGGGTGGGCATTTAAAGACACTTTCTTGCAATTTATGTACGGGAATAGCGGCGCGGTTTGGGCGCGTATTCATCCTACGAATTGGCCAGTTTCAGCACAATACACCGAACAATAAGACGGCGGACAAATTCGCTCAGGTGTATGTAAAAAAAATAGCAGTTAGAGCCAGAGCAAAACGAACAACAACATATCTGGACCGTGCTAGACAGGCTGGTTATTTGCGAGAGCAACGCATCGCGATGGCACACAGTCTATGAAAATAATTCTCCTACGGGATGGCGGGTTTAATCGCTCACTCCACCTCAGTCGACGTAAATTGGCAGCGTTTGCCAGTGGCGCATTGGTTGCCGCGTTTGCTGTCGTGGCGTTTGTTGTGATGAATTTCCAGACCGACGCCGTTGATGCCGAAGTCGTTGCCGACTGGCGCGCCAAACTGTCAAAACAAGATCAGGTCGTTGCCCAGCTTGAGCGCAAGAGTACGGCGCAAAGTACCGCTGTAGGCCGCCAACTGGCCGAAATGCAAGCTCGACTCTTACGCATGGAGGCGATTGGTGCGCACATGGTAAGCGAGCTCGATACGCCAGAATTTGATTTCGCCGCAGTGCCTGCCCAAGGTGGACCTGTCACAGGCAGTCAATCCATGTTGGCGTGGAATGAACTACAAAGAGAATTAGCCGAACTCAGTTTGCAACTGCGTAAGCGGGAAACGGAGCTGAACATTTTGGATTCAGTGTTAGTGAGTGAAGAAATCGCGCAGAGCTCAGATGTTTCCGGTCGCCCAGTCAACTGGGGATGGCTTTCGTCTCAATACGGTCAGCGTGTCGACCCCATTACAGGCAAAGAAGCATGGCACTCAGGTGTCGATTTTGCCGGGCGTGACGGCTCTGATGTGATCGCGGTCGCCAGTGGGGTGGTTACGTATTCAGGTGAAAGGTCCGGCTACGGGCGTATGGTCGAAATCAGCCACGCAAACGGGTTTGTCACACGATATGGCCATCACAAAGCACTTCTCGTCTCTACCGGTGATGTGGTCAAGAAAGGTGAAGCCATTGGTAAAATGGGTAGTTCTGGCCGCTCAACCGGACCACATGTCCACTTTGAGGTGCTCAAACATGGTCGAACCTTGGATCCAGCTAAATTCGTTGCGCGTCGATCCTGATTTTTTGCCTGGTAAACAGGCCTAAATAACCTAATCCCTGTACAATGCCGCCGATTCTGTAAGGCGTCATCATCTGCTTATGGCCAACATCTTCACTCGCCTCTTTGGTACTAAAAACGGACGCGAACTTCGCCGGATGGGCAAAATCGTCGATCGTGTTAACGCGGTTGACGGCGAGTTCGATGCCTCCACTGATCTCGTTGCCTACACGGACAAGCTCAAAGCACGACTTGCTGATGGGGAGTCTTTGGACGATCTTCTACCGCAGGCCTTCACAGCCGTTCGCGAAGCGGCGCAACGGGTTAAGGACATGCGCCACTTTGATGTGCAAATCGTCGGGGGCATTGCCCTTCATGAGGGACGCGTTGCTGAAATGCGGACGGGGGAAGGAAAAACCCTCGTCGCGACCTTGCCGGCCTATCTTAATGCGCTCTCAGGTGAAGGCGTTCATGTCGTCACCGTTAATGACTATCTAGCTCGTCGAGACGCGAACTGGATGGGTCCGATTTACGAAGCGTTGGGGATGACTGTCGGCGTTGTCCAATCTAACCAAGACCCCGCCGAGAAACGCCTGGCCTATCAAGCGGATATAACCTACGGCACAAATAACGAGTTTGGCTTTGATTATCTTCGCGACAACATGGCGTTCACTTCTGACGACCGCTTTCAGCGTGATCTGAATTACGCGATCGTTGACGAAGTCGATTCGATTCTGATCGATGAAGCGCGTACGCCTTTGATAATTTCGGGTACCGCTGAGGAGTCGACTGAGCTCTATCAAACCATGAACAAGCTTGCCCCTAAGCTTGAGCAACAAGAGTTCGAAGACAAGATTCGCCAGTTCGGAGAAGAAGACCCTGAACCGACGGGTGACTTCATGGTCGATGAGAAGAATCGCCAAGTTGAACTCACCGAGCTCGGGCACCAAAAAATTGAGGAAGAGTTAATCAAGCTGGGTTTGTTGGAAGATGGGGATAGTCTCTATTCGTCAAGCAATCTTAATATGCTACACCACGTGCATGCAGCGCTTAAAGCCCACTCACTGTTTAAGAAAGACGTGGACTACATGGTCGCGAACGGCGAGATCGTGATTGTGGATGAGCACACAGGTCGGGCCATGCCAGGCCGCCGCTGGTCTGAAGGCATCCATCAGGCGATAGAAGCGAAGGAACGCGTGCAAATTCAGAATGAAAGCCAAACGTTGGCATCTACGACATTCCAAAACTACTTCCGCATCTATAACAAATTGTCCGGCATGACGGGTACGGCGGACACTGAGGCGTTCGAATTACGTCAGATATATGGGCTTGATGTGGTTGTCATCCCGACGCACCAACCCATGGTTCGAGATGATCAAAACGATCTCATCTATCTTACTCTCGCTGAGAAATATGATTCCATCGTGGAAGACATCACTGCCCGAATCGACCAAGGGCAACCTGTTCTCGTCGGTACCGCCTCCATCGAATCTTCTGAGATTTTATCCACAGAGCTTGATAACCGCGGTATTCAACATAGCGTGTTGAATGCTAAACAGCATGAGCGAGAGGCAGACATTATTGCTGATGCGGGAAGGCCAGGTGTCGTCACTATCGCTACCAACATGGCGGGGCGAGGTACAGATATTGTACTTGGCGGGAATGTCGAAGCCGAAATCGAGCGTACAGACGGCTTAAGCGAAAGTGACAAAGGCAGCCTTCGATCTGAGTGGCAGGAACGCCACGATAAGGTTATTGAATCTGGTGGTTTGCATATCGTCGGTACGGAAAGACACGAATCCCGTCGTATCGATAACCAGCTTCGTGGTCGTTCAGGTCGGCAAGGTGACCCCGGATCGAGTCGCTTCTATCTATCGATGGAAGATAACCTAATGCGGATTTTCGCCACCGACCGTGTCCGCAATATGATGAAATCGTTGGGAATGGAGAAGGGTGAAGCCATAGAGGCGCGGATTGTCAATCGAAGCATTGAGAATGCGCAACGCAAGGTCGAAGGACACAATTTCGATATCCGCAAGAATCTACTCGAGTACGACGATGTGTCGAATGATCAACGTCAGGTCATTTACCAGCAGCGCCGTGACCTCATGGCCTCTGACGACATTAGCGAAACGTTGGCAGGACTTCGAGAAGAAGTCGTCGTTGATTTGGTGCAGCAATACATCCCACCGCAAAGTTTGGAAGAGCAGTGGGATGCAGACGGACTACAACAGGCATTGCTGACAGAACTTGCGAGTGAGCAACCCGTGCAGCAGTGGTTGGATGCTGAGGATGATCTCGACGAAGAGAAGTTGGTTGACCGGGTGTTGACCCAGGTAGAAGAGGAATATAAGAGTAAAGAGGCCGAGTGGACCAACGTCGGCGTCGACATGCGCGTCGTCGAAAAACAGATCATGTTACAGATCTTGGACCAACGGTGGAAAGAGCATCTGGCCACCATGGACCATCTGAGACAAGGCATTCATCTCAGAGCCTATGCCCAGAAACAGCCAAAGCAAGAATACAAACGCGAATCGTTCGAGCTCTTCCAAGAGTTGTTGTACAACATTAAATTTGATGTCGTAAAGATGCTGAGCCGGATTCAAATAGAACGGCCAGAAGAAGTTGAAGCCGAAGAACGACGTCGACGAGCAGAAGCGCAAGCAAAAATGAATTTCCAACATGCTGATGCATCGGCATTGCAGCAGGGTGAAGAAGAACGTCCTCTTGCCGACGATGCGCCAAAGGGTGAAACGTTTGTCCGGGATGAGCGCAAGGTTGGACGCAACGAACCCTGTCCATGTGGTTCTGGTAAAAAATACAAGCAGTGCCACGGTAAGGCTGCTTAGTGGCAGTTAACCTGGAACCGCCTAAGGAACTCTTGGCAGTTCCTGGAGCGCTTGTTGGCAGCGCCGCAGCTGCAGTGAAAGCCGGATCGGTAGGTGGTGCATTAGAACAACGGTTGGACGTGGCCGTGTTCTCGTTTGCTGATGGGGCAGACATCGGTGGTGCCTACACTCAATCGCACTTTGCTGCTGCACCAGTGGTGCTAGCGCGCGCTCGAAACAAGCATGCACGCGCTTGGGTCATCAATAGTGGTAATGCCAACGCTGCAACCGGCGAGCCTGGTCAAGCGGACGCTGACAGTATCTGTGGGACGGCGGCCAGATTTCTGCAGATTGGCATGGAGCAGGTCCAACCATTTTCGACCGGTGTTATAGGCGAACGCTTGCCGGTTGATCGGATTAACAAGGCTGTTGGTGAATGTTACAGATGTCTCGAAGCTGACGGTTGGCTAGACGCTGCAATGGCGATCATGACAACCGATACAGTGCCGAAAGGGACGTCATCGAGATTCGACCTAGATGGTGAGACAGTCACGATAACGGGTATTGCCAAAGGTTCTGGCATGATCAAACCGAATATGGCCACGATGCTAGCCTACATGGCGACTGATGCAAATGTCGCCGCCGGTGTGGCTGACATGTTGGTTGAAGACTCCTTAGGCTCTAGTTTCAATCGCATCACTGTTGATGGTGATACCTCGACCAATGACTGTTATATGCTGGCCTGCACTGGTCTTGCTAGCCATGAAGAAATCACTGGACGGGAGCATCCCCTCTATTCGCCACTCTTAGAATCTGTTCGGGCCGTAGCAATGGAACTTGCGCAAAGCTTGGTTCGCGACGGGGAAGGCGCGACAAAATTTGTCGAGGTTAGGGTGACAGGGGGTGCGACCGCAGAAGACTGCCTTAGTGTGGCATATACCGTCGCTGAATCACCGCTGGTTAAGACTGCACTTTTTGCAGGAGATGCCAATTGGGGTCGTTTTTGCATGGCGATCGGCAGGGCACCTATCGCCAAACTGGATACTCGTGGGGTCAAATTGTGGCTCCGCTCGATGCAGGTAAGCGAAACTCCCCACACTGCAGACGCTGTGCAAGTCGCAGACGCTGGCATGATGTGTGATAGCTATACCGACGCTGCGGGTGCGGCGGTGTTGGCACAAGACGAGTTTACGGTGCACATCGATCTCGGCGCTGGACAAGCGGCGGAGTCGGTGTGGACAACAGATCTTTCCTACGATTATGTGCGGATTAACGCAGAGTATCGGACTTAGTCGTACTCATCCTCACTGTTGGTGCTACTGATGTCTGTGTTATTACCGGAGATAACATGCCCTTCATCCGCCCACTCACCGAAATCGATCAGCTTGCATCGTTCTGAACAGAAGGGTCGATAGGCATTCTTTGGTGTCCACTTCACCGCTTTTTGACAGGTCGGGCAGGGGATGATGCGGGGCGTGTCGGACTGGTTTGAGTCGGTCTGGTTTGAGTTGGTCATGCGGTTGTAGCTTTTTTACAATATTGAGCATGGAGATTGTCGACCGCCGCGTGCAGCGTGGCAAGATCGCTGTCATTACTAATGACGTCGTCGGCGCGGGAAAGCCTTGTTTCTCGATCTGTTTGCGCCTTAAGAATGTTCTCCACTTGTTCACGCGTGTTTTGATTCCGGCTCATCGTGCGCTCAATTTGTATCTCCCGTGGCACGTCGATAACCAGAATCCGATCACACCAGACATATTGGCCTGATTCTATAAGCAGGGGATTGGCAAGAATTACATAAGGAGATGTTGCGAGCCCAATCTCATTCTTTAAGTAGGCGTTGATCAAAGGGTGGAGAAGCGTTTGCAACCACTTGCGCTCAGCGGGTTCTGCGAAAATTCGGTGACGAAGCTTGGTTCGATCGAGTTGTCCTTGGTGGTCCAGTATGTCTTCGCCGAAGTGCGCCGCGATTTCCGCGAGCGCGGGTTGACCGGGTTCCACGACCGCACGGCTCGCAATATCGGCATCAACAACGGCTATGTCATGTTCGCTGAAGCGGTCCGTAGCTGCAGATTTGCCGCTGCCAATACCGCCAGTCAGACCGACCAGATATGTCATAAACGTGTTCTAGGTCAAAAAAAGACCGAGCACACTATCACGAAAAACTAGCGTCACCCAGCCTGCAACCGCTAAGAACGGGCCGAAGGGAATTGATTCTGCTGTGCTCTGACGGCGTAAAGCTAATCTGACCAAGGCATAGACTAACCCCGTCAATGCTGAGATAAGGATGATGCCGGGTAAGGTCATCCAACCGAGCCATGCGCCCAGAGCCGCAAGTAGCTTGAAGTCACCGTAGCCCATGCCTTCTTTACCCGTGATGAGTTTGAATCCCCAGTAAGTCGCCCAGAGGAAGAGGTAGCCGAAGATTGCACCGAGTACAGCGTCGTGAAGTGACACGACACCAACAAAAAAACCGTTTGCAAATAGGCCGAGCCAAAGGAGCGGTAAAGTAATCTGGTCTGGAAGAAGCTTGGTGTCATAGTCGATAAAAGTTAAGGCGACCAAGGTCCAAGTGAACAAACATGTAGCCAAACCAAACCAAGTAAAGCCGTAGATCGACAAAACCACCAGGGTCAGCCCAGCCGTTAGTAACTCCACTCCGGGATAGCGCCAGGAAATTGGGCTTTTGCAAGCAGAGCACTTGCCTAGAAGAAAGAGCCAGCTCACTACTGGGATGTTCTCCCAGCTGCGGATCTGGTGCCCACAAGCACCACAACGGGAACGTGGCACTGAAAGATTGAATGTCGGCTGGCTTGTGTCTGGTGGTGCGGATGGAGTTTCCGGTGTTGTATCCGAATCGGTCTGTGCGAGGAGTTCTTCGGCTTGCTCTCGCCAATCTCGCTCCATCATGACAGGGAGTCGATAGATGACGACGTTGAGGAAGCTGCCGATACAAAGCGCAACCCAAATGGCAAGGGTCAGTCCTTGCCATCCATAGACAGTCAGGAGATCAAGATTCACCGATTTGCGTGTCGGTGCTTATTGCCCGACAACAGCACCGAGCTGGAAGATAGGGAGGTACATAGCGATGATCAGTCCACCGACCAAAACACCGAGGACCGCCATAATCATGGGTTCCATCAAGCTCGTTAGGTTATCAACAGCATTGTCGACTTGTTCTTCATAGTAGCTGGCTGACTTATCTAACATGTCATCTAAAGCGCCTGCTTCTTCGCCGATCGCAACCATCTGGTTCACCATGTTGGGAAAAACCCCAGTGTTGCGCATGGAGAAGTTGAGTTGCTGACCTGTAGAGACGTCATCGCGCACACGATAGACAGCTTTGACGAAAACTGAGTTACCAGTGGAACCGGCAACGGAATTCAATGCATCTACAAGCGGCACACCGGCAGCGAAAGTTGTGGAAAGCGTGCGCGCAAATCGAGCGATCGCAGACTTTTCAATGATATCCCCAGCAACCGGTAATTTGAGGACGACCTTGTCCATGGTTTCGCGAAAAACTAAGGATCGTTTGTGAATTTCAGAGATAGCAAAGCCAGCCGCGAAACCACCGATAATAATCATGAGCCAATAAGCTTGTGCGAATTCTGAGAAGCCGATTACCAATTGGGTAAAGGCAGGAAGTTCTGCACCAAAACCGGCAAATACTTGTTCAAATTGAGGTACAACCTTGACCAGCAAAATCCCGGATACGATGACCGCCACGACCATTACTGCAATTGGGTAGGTCATTGCCTTGCGAACTTTGGCTTTTAGAGACTCGGTCTTTTCTTTGTAGGTGGCGATTCGTTCTAGCGCACCAGATTGCTCGCCAGCGTCAACAAGGTTGCAGAAAAGATCGTCGAATTGGTCCGGATGCTTGCGAATAGCAGATGCGAAAGAGTTACCACCAGCAACATCTGTTCGCACGGCGCGAATCAATTCGCCCAGCTTTGGCTTTTCGACGCCGTCCGCGACAATGTCGAACGCCTGCACCAAAGGAACGCCCGCGCGCATCATGGTCGCCATTTGACGTGTGAAAAGCGCGACATCAGCAGGTTTGACACTGCCGCCGGCTGAAAAACTTAGGCCTGCACCCTTTTTCTTAACCTTGGTCGCGACAATACCCTGACGCCGCAATTCCGCCTTAGCGATCGCTGGAGTACTAGAATTGATTTCACCCTTGCTTTTGCGGCCCTGTTTGTCAGTGCCTTCCCAAACGAATGTTGCGCTTTCGGCCATGTGTTCGTTAATCCGCTAATTTGGTCAATAAAGTTGCTACTGAGGTCTTGGGCTAATGCCCAGTTGTGACACGATTGGCTTCAGCTAAGCTCGTGACACCCTGCATAACTTTCAACAAACCAGAACGACGCAGGTCATTGAACCCGTGTTCTCTGGACTGTGCCGCCAGTTGAAGGCTATTTCCGTCCTCCATGATAATACGAGACAGCTCCGGTGTTATTTTAACTACTTCATAGATTCCGACTCGGCCTTTGTATCCGGCGTTGCACTTTTCACATCCATCAGCGTTTGGCTCATAAACTGTGAACCCCGTCGCAATATCTGCGTCGTCAAAGCCTTCTTCCAGCAAAGATTCCTTGGGTACTTCCAGACTGTTCTTGCATTCAGAGCACAGGCGTCGTGCTAGGCGTTGCGCAATAATTAAATTAACCGACGTCGCTAAGTTAAATGATGGTACGCCCATATTACGCAATCGAGTCAACGTTTCAGGCGCAGAGTTCGTATGCAGAGTAGAGAGCACCATATGGCCAGTTTGCGCAGCCTTGATAGCAATCTCTGCGGTTTCGAGGTCACGAATCTCACCGACCATGACTATGTCTGGATCTTGTCGCAGAAATGACCGAAGCGCCGAAGCAAAGTCCAGGCCAACTCTATGGTTGACGTTTACCTGGTTGATGCCCTCGAGATTGATTTCTACAGGATCCTCAGCAGTCGCGATATTCGACTCTTGCGTGTTTAGAATATTGAGACCGGTATAAAGGGTCACAGTCTTACCACTACCAGTGGGACCCGTAACCAAGATCATGCCTTGCGGGCGGTGCAAGCAATCTAGAAAGAGCTCTTGTTGGAAGTCCTCGAAGCCCAGTGCTTCGATACCCATCTTCGCGCTCGAAGGATCGAGGATCCGAAGCACGACCTTCTCGCCCCAGAGGGTCGGTAGCGTATTGACTCGAAAGTCGATTGCCCGAGTTTTGGACAGCTTCATTTTGATGCGTCCGTCTTGCGGAACACGCCGTTCGGAAATATCCATTTCCGACATGACCTTCAACCTGGCCGCCAGTCTGGTACCTAAGTTCTGTGGGGGGGTAGAAACAATATTAAGCACGCCATCTGTTCGGAAGCGAACTCGGTAAGTCTTCTCATAGGGTTCAAAGTGAATATCCGAAGCACCTATTTTGATCGCATCGAGCAGCATTTTGTTAACGAACCGAACGATTGGTGTGTCATCCGTCGCGGAGCCACTATCGTCGTCCTCGGCTGGCTCCGTGTCATCGAACGCGTCCATGTCGAGATCTTCGAGTTCATCTCCGTCTAGATCTCCTAGTCCATCGTCCTCTTGGGCGGTGAGGAACTGTTCGATGAGTGCAGCAAGCTTGTCCTCTTCTACAAGAACGGGCTCAGTATTTACACCTGTCTGGAACTTGATCTCGTCCAGGGCTTGCAAGTTTGTTGGATCGGATACCGCGACGAAAAGGCGCACACCTCGTCGTACAAGTGGCAGTGCATTGTGCTGCTTGATCAGTTGTTCTTTGACCAAATCTTTAGGTACAGAATCGAGGTCAAACACAGAGAGATCCATCAGCGGGACGCCGAACTCCTCAGCTGCGCTGGTGGCGATGACCTTCGCCTCGACAAGTCCGTTCTGGACCAGATGAGATACAAGTGGCGTTGCCGATTTGCGGGCATTCTCGGTTGCAGTCAGGGCTGTTTCAGCATCGACGACCCCATCGTCAACGAGACGTCGTGCAAGACCACTAAGAGGTATTGGTTCGGTCGCCATACAGCTTGAGAATCCTTTTCAACCGATCTGTTAGTCGTTACCCCGGAATTGGCCAAGGAAACGGTGTTTCAGGTAAACGATACCTATGCTGAGCCGTGGAAGTGTAGGCTCAAGTCTCGAAGGTGTCGATAAGCTGTTCACAATTTTACAGTTGAGCTATAACTGGCTGAAATTGTGGGATAAATCTGTCGGTATCGATCTATCCTATGTTTTAAGTGGCAGGTATAGGATGTGCCGTTATGCGACAGAATTTACAGGCGCTGTCAGCCTGGGTCTTACAAAGCTGACACTGAGCGTCAGCTTTTGCCGTCGAAAGAGCGCGCTCATGCCCTATATTTTGTCCCGAGTGACGGACGTAAAATTTCTTTGATCGTTCGGAGGCTAGTTAAGTCTTTGAAAAATATATTAATTCTGTGCGAATATAATGGATTGTCGGAAACTTGGCACGGGACTTGCTGCTTGTGACACGACGATGCGGCCAGGCAAGAAGCTAAAGCTGCTTGAGTTAATTAATGAGTAACGGAGTATTGTTTCTAATGAAAAATGCATTTCAAAAGGGTTTTACCCTTATCGAATTGATGATCGTGGTCGCTATTATCGGTATTTTGGCCGCGGTAGCATTACCGGCGTATCAGTCTTACATTCAAACAGCTAACACTGCGAAGGTGAACACGCACTGGGAAGCGGCTACAGATCTAGTCAGCACCGAGATGCAACGTGTGCGCACGGGTTTGCAGATGGGCTCTCTCGTGCGTAACACCATTTCTGGTGAACGCGCAGGTTGGGCATCAGGTTGGGATGACGTCTTCAACAGCGAGATGGGTGCCGCCAAAGTACTAACTGGTTCTCCTGAAGGCGCGCCAGCGTTCGCTGATGCCTTTAACGACAACAACGGTACTGTGGGCGTCGACCTCGTAAGTGGTCTGATCAACACAGGTGACCTGATCATGTCGATTACCAGGCCTGCATACGGCGACTTCGACGGACTGAGTGAAACAGTCGCTCAAGTTTGCTGGTCAGCTAACGATTGCTAAGCACTCGTTAACTCGAATCGAGAAGGGCAGCTACGCTGCCCTTTTTGCGTTATAAAAATTGGTCTAGCATGCATCGGGAGGTGTAGATGAATATGCGAAGTCATGATCAATCAGGACGAAGCGGACAGAAGGGTGTGACCTTGATAGAGCTGATGATTGCCCTCGTCTTGCTAGGAATTCTGTTTTCGTTTGCTGTACCTGCGTACCAGTCTTCGATCGATACCTCGCAAGAGGGTGTAGTCCGCAGCAACATAATGGGTATGGAGATCTTTCAAGAAGATTTCTTTCTACGCACCGGTGGTTATGCTAATGACCTTGGTGATATCGCTGCTATCGAAGGTTCGATTGGTTGGGCGCCTCAATCCGATGATGGCAGCACGTACTCAATCGCTGCATCCGATGGGACCCGCTACGACGTGACCGCCGTTCACCCAGATGGGCTGACTGTGTGTATACGGCTACCTGCGCGTGAGGCCTGTCCTTAAAGTCTGGGGCTAGACTTGTCTTTCGGCGTCTAAGCAGTATTCTACTCGCCGTTTGTAGGCCGGGATAGCTCAGTTGGTAGAGCGACTGATTCGTAATCAGTAGGTCCGCGGTTCGATTCCGCGTTCCGGCACCAATATTTTCTGGTGCTAGTTTTTGCCTTTGGATGATGGGTGAGCGCTGATGAGTTTGGCGCAGCGCCGTACGAAACAAGGGTGTTCGATTAAGGTTTCAAAGGTAGATATGTTTGCGACCCTAACGAAGGATCCAAGAGCACTGCTCACCCCCTTCTGCTTAACTCTTGCTTTGGTAGTGTCAACGCACTATTCCGACCCAGGTTTCAATAGTTCGTTCTTATGGCTCACGTTTGTTTTCTTGTTAGCAAGCTATTGCGCCAGCCTCTTTATGCCTCAATCTCGAGAGTTAGACACGCCTGCTTTGGTGAGTCTCCACTTTCTCGGTGCATTATTACTACATCAGCTCTTCATTACGCGAAGCCCAGATTCCAGTTTTGTTTTTGCCTTAACGTTCGCTGCAATCCCTCTGACGTCTTTGGTCGTGCAGCGTGCTAACGGCCAGAGAATCTTTGAATGGTTCTTTGTTGTTGTATTCGCTATGGCGAGTTATAGCGCCATGCGTTATATCGGTTGGCAAGAGCGGGCCCACAGTCCGATGTTCGACCCCAACAACTATGTGACATTGTTGTACCTCGTCTGGATTCCTTGGGCGCATCAACAAGTCGTCTCGAAGGCTTGGGTCTCTAAAAACAAGCCTCTTTTGGCCTGGTTGGTGCTGGGTTCTTTTGTGTTCTCATTAGCCATGCTAGCTACGCATTCAAGATTTGCATGGCTTGCACTAGTCACTCCAATTATTTTTTGGCTGATCGCAACAAGACGCCTACAGCGTGAAGCCCTACCTCTAGTTGGTGTAGTGCTTGGTATCGTTCTGGCAGGCTCGACTTACTTTCTTCTCGGCAGCGAACAAGTATCGGACAATGTTGTTGGGTTAGTGAGTCAAGCCGCCGATGCAGAGAGTTCCGATCGCCTCCTACTGCTCGAGAGCGTATGGCGAATGTACGAATCTGTTGGCTCTTGGCTCGGACATGGGCTCTATACTTTTTCCTTGCTGTATCCGGCATTTCGCCATACCGGCGAGCAGTCAACAGCTGGGCTATTTGCGCACAATGATTACGTGCAGATTGGCTTTGAGGGTGGCCTGCTTTTACTCATCCCTATTCTTGCGATTGGCTTCATCATTGCGGTTAAATTGATAAGGAGCCTTCTGCGCAAGGATACAAGCACCGCGACGGGCTACGCGCTTGCCGCGGGGATGGCGTTCGTGCACGCAAACGTCAATTTTGTGTTCTACATCTTGCCTTTGGCTATTATGTTGGGGGTTGTTCTAAGCCTCGCTTTTCATGAATCGGAGGGAAGGCCGACATCTAATGCAATAGATCTTTCTGTAACCGCCGCTTTGTTTGTAGCTATCCTTTTTCTTGCATTGGACGTGGTTGGTTACGGCGTGTTCAGTGGCCAAAGGGGCGTGCCAGGTGCAGAGTGGGTGCGCGCTGATGCCAAACGCTTTGAAACATTTGTCGATATGTCGCGTATTCTGAATCCTAGACGTGGCTTGCCTCACTTGGCCGCGGCAGAGATTGCCAGTAGAAGTGAAACGGAGAACCCTGAGGTGGTCGCGCTGTATGACCACGCGATAAAGACAGACCCTTGGAACCCTATTGGGTTTGTCAGATATAGCGAATTCTTGAGCGGGCAGCCTGATGCCGATCCTCTGTTGTACGAATCACTTCTCCGCCGAGCAAGAACACTCAATCCTCAAGATGTCGATGTTGGGATAATGTGGATAATGCATCAGGAAAGAAAAGGCCTGAAAGTACAAGATGAATTGCTCGCGCTGGCTGGCTGGTGTGAGCTTGTCGCCAAGCGTGGTACTGAGGATCTCGATCGGCTGGGTAGGTTCTTGACGAGCTATCTTAGTCAGAAACCGTCAGATGCGCTGTCCCGCGCGGTTGCAGAGTGTCGCTCTGCACGTGAAGACAGAAAAGGAACTACGCGACAGGCAACGTGGCTACAGCGCTGGTTGATGTCATAGTTTTTCTCAGGCGATCCCAGGTGTGACTGCAACTATCGGGGTTGAACCTCAAGAAACCCTAGGTTTTCCCCAGTTTTGGGATCGAAACCAAGGTAGCGATAAACATAGCGCGTTGCGAACGTGTAAAACGCATATTCCTCCGTCGTACCGCCATGTTTTGCGAGCCATTTGTCTAGTCCGTCCTGCCCCCTGTCACGGCCCAAAATAACTTGGATATCGCGCGGATTGTCGGTGAAGCTTGGGTGTGTTGGATCGAACGCCAGATAGCGATCCGCGCGAGCCGCTAAGTTAACGCCGGAACGAAAAGACTCTTTACGAAACTCGGCCTCAGCTTCTATGTCGGTAGGGATATCGACCATGACCCATTTTGGATTCGGACCTGGAAATTGTGCGAGATTGGGTTTTTCTGGGAGGTGTTTGTAGTCGTCGGACGTTAAAACTTCGAAACGACTGTCAACGTACACGACGGCTACCGGCCGTTCTGACCAAACGATCCAAGTGCCCGCAATCAAGCAAACGGTCTGTAAGGCAGCGATTGCGGATAAGTCGAATTTTAATCCTGGTTTCCCAGCTTTATAGGCGACCAGCGTCAGAGTTGGACCGAGAATGAGATCAACGCCGATGATGATGCGCATGCCACGCCAGCCACCGTCTGTATCAAAAAAGACACCCGGGTACCAAGTGAAAACAATAAGGTAGGCGAGCACCAAGAAAATTAGAAAGCTCAGTCCGAGGTGTATGCCTGCAGCGCGAAATCTACTCATACTTCGTTGTTTTAGTCCTGAAAACGCATTGATAGATCTAGGGGTGTTACCGTCTTTGTTAGATCGCCAATAGAAATATAATCCACTCCCTGACGGGCGATGTCCGTGATCGAGTTCGCATCGATTCCCCCTGACGCTTCGAGTTTTAGCTTGCCCTGCGCAAGGGCTACCGCCCGTTCTGTTTCTTTCAGGCTAAAGTTATCTATCATGGCAACATCAGCCGAGGCAGCAATGGCCTGTTCAAGCTCTGCTAGAGACTCGACTTCTACCTCAACTTGCATGTGTGGGTGGGTAGATTTGGCTCGCTGCACGGCAGCGTCAATGGAGCCCGCGGCGGCGATGTGATTTTCTTTCAACAGATAGGCATCAAACAATCCCAATCGATGATTACTGCCACCGCCGCACAGCACGGCATACTTTTGTGCAATGCGTAGACCGGGGATCGTTTTCCTTGTATCCAACAATTGTGCATTCGTCCCCTCAATGAGGCGGACATAAGTGGCAGTACGGGTAGCCGTTCCAGACAATAGCTGTACAAAATTTAACATCGTACGTTCCGCCGTGAGCATCCCTTGCGCGGATCCTTCGAGTCGATACAACACTTGGTTCGGAGTGAGGACATCACCGTCGGTAACTTCCCAGGTGATCCTAATTGACCCATCCACCTGGGCTAGCGTCTCGTTGACCCATGCGGCGCCACAGAAGACACCGTCGGTACGAGTAATGACCGTTGCTTGATAGATTGTCTTTGGATCGATCAAAGCAGCCGAGACGTCCCCGTAACCGACATCTTCGGCCAATGCAGCGGCAACGTTTACTTGCACCGCCTGTTCGAGAATATCCGCGTCGATGAGTCAACTCCCTGCAGTAACTTGCTAAAAGTGGCTAAAATAGAGCTAACTCAATTGTAATGCGACTAGTGTTTGTGAGCATCAATCCTGGGCCAGAATTTGGCTGCCATGTCTAAAAGATGAAGTATGAGATCAAAGATCATCGGCTGATTGATGCGCATTGGAGACCAAGCCCGCATCAATCCCAGCGCCCTCCATGGGCGAAAATAGAGCTCGTCGTCTTGCACTGTATCTCCTTGCCTGAGGGTAACTATGGCACTGGGAATCCTGAGCAGCTTTTCTTAGGCTGTTTGGAACCGACAAGTCACCCTGACTTTGCAGACCTCTCTGGGATTGAAGTGTCGGCGCATTTATTTGTCGACAGGGCTGGATCGATACAACAGTTTGTTGCTTTCGATCAGCAAGCTTGGCACGCAGGAATGTCTATGTGGTGTGGTCGTGGCAGCTGCAATCAATTTTCGATTGGGATTGAGCTTGAAGGTACTGACAAGGACGCCTACGCCGATGAGCAAATAGACGCACTGCAAAAGGTGCTCGCCGCGTTACTGGAGAACTATCCAGGCTTAGCTGTGGATCACATTGTAGGACACCAAGATATCGCGCCGGGGCGCAAGAGCGATCCGGGTTTGGGACTGGATTGGGCATCTTTGTTCAAGTCACTTTCGTGAGTTGTCTCCAGCAGGTGCATTCTTAACAAGCAGGCTATACTTCTACCGACTGCAAGAGGTGTAGATGGTAAATCTAAGGGCGCAAAATGACGCCAATATTGATGAAACGCGAGAGTGGCTTGCTTCACTGGAGTACATTCTAGAGAACGAGGGTGAAGAAAGAGCAAATTTCTTGCTTGCCCGATTGTCAGACCGGATGACCAAGACGGGTTCAACCCTCCCTTTTTCGATTACGACTGCCTACCGAAATACGATTCCTTCCAGTAAGGAAGCGTTCATGCCAGGCGACCTTTTTATGGAGCGCAGAATCCGGAGTTTGATCCGGTGGAACGCGCTGGCGATGGTCGTGCGAGCAAATCAGCGGCCCGGTGAGCTCGGCGGTCACATTTCCAGCTTTGCCTCATCAGCAACACTCTACGATGTTGGTTTTAACTACTTCTTTCGTGGGCCTGATGAAACGGCAGGCAACCCAGGAGACCTGATTTACTTCCAAGGACACGCAGCCCCTGGAGTTTATGCGCGTAGCTTTCTTGAAGGACGCTTAACTGAGCAGCAACTCGACAACTTTCGACGTGAGGTCGACGGGGAAGGATTGCCATCTTATCCGCACCCTTGGTTGATGCCCGATTACTGGCAGTTTCCGACCGTCTCGATGGGTCTTGGCCCGCTGCAGGCGATCTACCAAGCCCATGTAATGAAATATCTAGACAGCCGAGGTTTGGTGGAAATGGGTGACCGGAAGGTCTGGGCATTCCTTGGTGATGGTGAATGTGACGAACCCGAATCGTTAGGAGCGCTGTCGCTGGCTGGACGGGAAAAACTGGATAACTTGGTATTTGTTGTTAATTGCAATCTGCAACGCCTCGATGGCCCGGTGCGCGGGAACGGTAAGATCATTCAAGAACTCGAAGGCTATTTTCGTGGCGCTGGCTGGAACGTGATTAAAGTTGTCTGGGGACGGTTGTGGGACCCGCTGTTTGCGCGTGATGAGCTTGGTCTCATGCAACAAAGAATGAATGAAACCGTGGATGGTGAATTCCAGAACTTTAAGGCCAAGGGCGGTGCCTATGTGCGTGAGCATTTCTTTGGCCAGGACGCGGCACTTCAAGAAATGGTTCAGCATTTGAGTGATGATGATATCTATCGCTTGAATCGTGGCGGACACGACCCCTTTAAAGTGTACGCAGCCTATCATGCAGCGGTAAACCACTCTGGCCAGCCAACGGTGATTTTAGCCAAAACGGTCAAGGGCTATGGCATGGGTGATGCGGGTGAATCCGAAAACGATACCCACCAGGTTAAGAAGCTCAATCTGGAAGAGCTTAAACATTTTCGCGATAGATTTGACATCCCGTTGACTGACAAGGAACTGGAAACAGTACCGTATTTCCGACCGGCAGATGACGCGCCTGAGATGAAGTATCTAAAAGAGCAGCGTGCTTCTCTCGGAGGTTCCATACCGCGTCGAGTTGTAGACCCTACCAAGCTTGCGATTCCAGAGCTCAGCGTGCTAGCAGCACAACTTAAAGGCAGTGGCGATCGTACGATAAGTACGACAATGGCTTTTGTACGAATTTTGGCGACTTTGTTACGTGACAAACAAATTGGCAAACGGATCGTACCGATCGTGCCGGATGAAGCCAGAACCTTCGGTATGGAAGGTATGTTCAAGCAACTTGGTATTTATTCCTCCAAGGGTCAGCTCTACGTGCCGGAAGACAGTGACGAGATATCTTCCTACCGAGAGTCCAAAGATGGTCAAGTTTTGGAGGAGGGCATCAATGAGGCTGGGGCGATGGCTGCTTGGCTGTCAGCCGCAACTTCGCACAGTACGCATAGTTACACGCTTATGCCGTTCTACATTTACTACTCGATGTTTGGCTTTCAGAGAGTCGGAGATCTTGCGTGGGCAGCTGGCGACTTGCAGGCCCGGGGTTTTCTGTTGGGCGGCACCGCAGGACGGACAACGTTGAATGGCGAGGGTCTCCAACATCAAGACGGGCACAGTCACCTACTCGCGTCAACTATTCCTAACTGCATATCCTACGACCCGTGTTACTCATACGAGCTTGCTGTCATCGTTCACGATGGCATGCGCCGGATGTTTGTTGATCAGGAACCAGTCTTCTATTACTTGACGGTAATGAACGAGAACTACCAGCATCCCGAAATGCCTGAGGGTGCCGAGGAAGGCATTCTGAAGGGAATGTACTTGCTGAAAACCGTGGGTACGGGTGAAGGCAATAAGGTAAGACTGATTGGTGCTGGGACTATTCTGAGAGAGGTAGAAGCAGCTGCGGAAATTCTGCATCAACAACATAGCGTTACTGTCGAAGTATGGAGTGTGACAAGCTTTACCGAGCTTGCACGAGAAGCGCAAGATTGCGAGCGGTGGAATTTGCTTAACCCTGCGCTGGAGCCTAAGCAGTGCTACGCCGCAGAGTGTCTAGCAGGCACTGACCCTGTGGTTGCGGCATCTGACTATGTGAAAGCAATTCCTGAACAACTGCGTGGGTGTATAGAAGCGCCTTACCATGTGTTAGGTACGGATGGCTTTGGTCGCTCCGATACGCGCGAGCAATTGAGAAATTTCTTTGAAGTTGATCGACGCTTCATCACGCTGGCCGCATTAAGCAAGCTTGCTCAGTCGCAGGTGATCCCAAGTCAAACTGTCGTGGCTGCGCAAGAAGAGTTTGGGATTTCTCCAGACAAACTGAATCCGAGATTAGGTTGATTGAGCTGATATGACGACAGAAGTTCTTGTTCCAAACCTGGGTGATATCGACGAAGTTGAAGTCATTGAGATCTGTGTTCAGGCGGGTGAGACCGTCGCCGCCGGTGATACGCTGATCGTGATTGAATCGGATAAGGCATCTATGGACGTTCCTGCAGAAACCGCGGGTACAGTGGTCTCCATAGCAGTTTCGTTGGGCGATATGGTAAGCGAGGGGTCGCTGATTACCGTTCTGGAAGATTCTGAGGATGAGCCCGAAAAGAGCGTGAACGATGCACCGCCAGCCAAAGAGAGCAAAGCACCTACCGAGCCAGAAACAGTCGATCTAGGCGCGACTCCACAGGAAGCCGCAAAACAAGAATCGAGTGTAGCGCAGAGCAGTGTCTTCGAAGTCCTTGTCCCAGATATCGGTGACGCGACTGGCGTCGTAGTTATTGAAGTTGCGATCGCAGTAGGCCAACAGGTTGAAGAAAACGATCTGTTGGTCGTGCTGGAATCTGACAAAGCGTCTATGGAGATTTCAGCAGAGACTGGCGGTGAGATCCTTGAAGTGTGTGTCGCACAGGATGACGAGGTGGAACAAGGCAGTTTGATAGCAAAAATTGTCAGCGAAGCGGCGCAAGAAGATGCCTCAGATGTCACGTCGGATTCGCCAACAAAAATCATAAGCGATCAAAACGATCAATCCAGTGCGCCGTCCGTAACCCAAAGTGCTCAGAAGCCGGTTGAGGTTCCTGCAACGAATTCGGCCAAGCCCAGCACGCCTGTTTACGCGGGACCGGCGACGAGAAGGTTGGCTCGTGAACTAGGTGTTGATCTTACTGGCGTTCAAGGTAGCGGCCAACGAAATCGAATTCTCAAAGATGACGTTAAGGCATTTGTTAAAGAACAACTGCTGGCAAAGGACGGGCTGGCGAACACTAGTTCGCTACCCGCTTTGCCGGTCATTGATTTTGCAAGATTTGGTCCGATACACGACCAGCCTCTGAGTCGAATACGTCGACGAGGTGCGCTCAATTTACATGCTAGCTGGGTAAATCTTCCGCACGTTACACAACACGATGAAGTCGATATATCCGACCTCGAGGATTTTCGTAACAGTCTTAAGCCACAGGCAGAGGCGCATGGTGTGCGCCTGACTCCTTTGGCTTTTATCATTAAGGCTTGCTGCAAGGTGCTACGGGAACAACCCACTTTCAATAGTTCTTTGCATCCAAACGGCGAAAGCTTGATTGTCAAAGACTACATCAACGTCGGCATGGCGGTAGACACGGAGGAAGGCTTGGTTGTTCCTGTTATACGTGATGCTGATCAGAAAGATGTTTGGGTGTTATCGGGTGAAATCACTGCTCTCGCGGGAAAAGCGCGAGATAAAAAATTGGGGTTAGATGATTTGTCGGGTGGCACGTTCAGCGTTTCAAGTTTGGGTGCGCTTGGCGGAACAGGGTTCACGCCAATCGTGAATGCACCGGAAGTTGCCATTCTAGGTGTTGCCCGATTGGCGACGAAACCGTTGTGGGTGGGAGATCGTTTTGAACCTCGTAAGGTACTGCCGCTTTCTCTTTCCTATGATCATCGAGTGATTAATGGGGCCGATGGGGGCAGGTTTATGGTGCGCTTAACAGAACTGTTGGGAGATGTACGCCACTTAGCGTTATAGGTCGTTGATCGGTTTCAAGAATCGTCTGATGTGCTCGGTCCACGCCATTGGCGTTCGTCGTCTTGGCCGTGATACCGCGCAAGTACGAACAATAGATCAGACAATCTGTTCAGGTATTGCGCGCAACTCAAGTAACCCTGAGGTTTAGGGTCCGTCGAGTCGATAAGAGACCAGAACTCCGCTTCTGCACGTCGGCAGACAGCGCGAGCAACATGTAGCAGGCTCACGAGTCGACTCCCGCGGGGTAAAACGAATTCCGTCAAGGCGGGCAATTGACTGTTTGCAGTCGTTGTCTGAGCCTCAATCTGGGTAAAACTTGGCGCTTCGAAATCCTTATTTCCTTCCAACGCGAGCACTGCACCTATGTCGAACAGATCTTGCTGCACGGCGATAAGTGACGCGACATGATTGCCTTCTTCCAAATCCGCGAGCACCAAGCCCAATTGGCTATTTAGCTCATCGACTGCGCCAACGGTTCGTACATACTGGCTTGATTTCGCAATTGTCTTCCCGGTCGCGAGTTTGGTGGAGCCCTTATCCCCGGCACGAGTTGTGACCTTCGAGATACGTTTCTTGGTGGAGTCTTTAGCCATCGATATCCGCGTGAGGATTAAAGGAACGCACAGTGATAATGCCCGTCTCGAACGAGGTTTTGAGACCGTCGTAGCCGAAACTCATAAAGTCTTTTGCGCTTGGGTAGCCAGTGCTGTTGTCAGCAGCGGTGATCGATACCCCAACTACAACGGGAATATAACCCTCATTGGTGCGAAAAGAGTGCATGTAGAGGCTGTCAAAAATTCGCTTAAAACTCTGCGAGGTACAGTTCTTTATTGAGTCTTGTAAGGTAATCACGGCGAAGAGGTCCGGTTCCGGTCGGGTGACAAGATTTAATGGTCTGACCAAGCCCCTGATTTTGGCACTCATCCCAGACATCATTTCATCGACACTGTTTTGCTCAAACTGTCGTTTGATTTCGTCTAGATTGTTGATCCCGACAAGCAACAAACAAGCTGTCCCGCCCCGTGTTTCGCTCTGTTTAAGGGTTGCCTGTATACGTTCGAGCGTGAAGCGAAGGTTGCCGAGCCCCGTAACGGGATCGACGAGATCTGTCGTTTGCAGATCTTTCACCTTTTTCTGCAGATGAGATTGCGCTTTGATTAATTCGTTCTCGCGTTTGGCGATTTTTGCTGCCGCCAGGACGCGTGGTAAAAGCTGACTGCGGATATGCGCCTTGTTGAGAAAATCGTCGACCCCTGCAGCGAACGCAGCTTCCAGTGGCTCGAGCTCGTCGCGCGATGTCATGATCATTGTGTAGGTATAGTGGTCTTGTCCCGAATCGAGCTTATGGATTTTCTGAGTCAGTTCCAGTCCGTCCATAGACGGCATCAGCCAGTCGGCGATCACGAGTTGAACGGGACGTTTCTCGAGAGATCGGAGGGCTTCCTGGGGGTTGTTTGTAAAGCGCACGTTGGTGAAACCGCCACTACGCAGCACCTTTGCAATGATGGCGCTGGAAAACTTAGCGTCATCTACGACTAATATTGGAATGTCCAAATCCGGCATGTATCGTGCTCTTTTTCCGGTCGTAACTGGCTAACCGATTTACAACCAACCTTGATAGGCTAGGGGTTCGATCATGTCAAGGACGGCCCGCACAACCTTGCCTGTTGATTTGTGCTAAGCGTTGGTTACCCGATGTCAGACTGCAGGCTTGATCGACACTAGCGGTAAAAAGACTGCTTAAGGAATATGAATGCCATCATTTGATATCGTTTCAGAGGTTGACCTGCAAGAAGTGCGCAATGGTGTGGACCAGGCCGTACGAGAGCTGCGCAACCGTTTTGACTTCAAGAATGTTGATGCCGGTTTTGAGCTCGATGATGAGACTATATTGATCCATGCACCAGAGGATTATCAGATAGCACAGCTTGAGGATATTCTGCGCGACAAACTCGCCGGTCGAGGCATCGACGGAAGGAGTATTGAGCCAGGCACCATTGAGGGTGTTGGTAAAGTGCGTCGCCAGCGGTACGCGCTTCGCCAAGGCATTGATCGGGATACCGCAAAGAAACTCACGAAGCTCACGAAAGACTCCAAGCGCAAGGTCCAGTCCCAGGTAAACGGCGAAAAAGTTCGGATCACCGGTAAGAAGCGTGATGACTTACAAGCTATTATGGCGGCGGTTCGCGAGGCAGACTTAGAGACGCCCTTTCAATTCGACAACTTTCGGGACTAGCCCATCGCTGAGATCGATAACTCTTCCGCGCGGTACCGGCTTCTTCTAGATCGGCGCATGTTGGTGTGTGTTGGCACCGGACTTGTCTCTGGTATGCCTTTGTACTTGCTCCTACAGTTGGTGCCAGCTTGGTTACGGCTCGAAGGTGTGAGCCTCACAGCAATCGGCTTCTTTACGCTAGTCACCTACCCCTACACGCTAAAATTCCTCTGGTCACCAATCCTTGAGCGATACAGCCTCCCGTTTCTCGGCAGACGCAGAGGATGGATGTTGGTGATGCAGATCTGTTTGGTTGGCTCTATTGCTGCACTCGGCTTAGCATCGCCAGGCGAGAGTTTGGTGCTGATTACAGTTGTTGCGTTAGGTGTCGCGATATTTAGTGCCACGCAGGACATTGTGCTCGATGCCTATCGTCGCGAAATTCTGGAAACTGATGCTGAGCTTGCGCTCGGTAACACTGTGCACGTCCAGGCGTATCGAGTGTCTGGACTTATCCCAGGTAGCCTTGGTCTCATTCTTGTTGATGTGGTTACTTGGCAGGAGAATTTTTTCATCATGGCTGGCTTCATGTCGGGCGCGATTCTACTGACGCTCCTGATTCGTGAAGCGCCGAAACCTGGCCAAGTGCCAAGCTCAATCGGACAAGCCATCGTCACGCCCTTCAAAGAGTTTTTTTCACGTCGCACAGTCGGGGGTGCACTTGCCGTTCTAGCGTTCATCTTCCTGTACAAACTAGGTGACAACATGGCAACGGCGCTGTCGACTGCTTTTTATATCGACATTGGCTTTGAACCCTTAGAAATAGGTGTGATTGCGAAGAACGCAGCGCTTTGGCCCTCCATCATTGGCGGTATTCTTGGTGCTCTGATTATTGTGAAGATTGGCATCAATAAGGCGTTATGGGCGTTCGGGGTTGTTCAAGTGCTAACGATTCTTGGGTTTGTCTGGTTGTCCGAATCGGGCACCGACACCGTAGTGCTTGCGATTGTGATCAGTGCCGAGTACCTGGGTGTTGGGTTGGGTACCGCGGCTTCGGTTGCGTTCATTGCACGCGAGACGTCGAGACTTGCAGTAGCCACCCAATTTGCATTGTTCACTGCGTTGGCATCACTACCGAGAGTGTTGGCTTCGAGTACATCGGGTTGGATCGTCGATAGCATTGGCTGGACGGAATTTTTCTACCTGAGCGCGATACTTGCGCTACCCGGCATGGTTTTGTTGTATTGGGTCGCTCCCTGGAACGCGAGTTACGGACCTGATTAATTTGGCGCTAGCAGGGAGTTGATGACGTTTCCGGGTGCCGCATCCAGCGACCACGTGAAGTCGCCTTGTTCTAACATTTGATTGGAAGCCTGGAGTGTGGCGCCAAGAGCACGATTGGCTAGAGCACTACCGAGGCTAATTCGACGAACACCAAGCTCATCGTACTCACTAAAGTTAAGGTCTGGCATAAACGCGAACAACACATTGATCGGTTTGGTCACACTTGTGATGACGGTTTGGATTTGTTCAGTGCTTGATAGTCCAGGGGCGTACAGGACATCAGCACCAGCAGCTTCGTAGGCTTGGAGTCTTCTTATCGCCTCGTCTAGATCACCGGTCCGTCTGAGCAGGACTTCTGCGCGGGCAGTCAGCGTGAAGGCATAATCAAGCGAGGCTGCGGCTGCCACGCACGCTGCAATTCGATCGGCGGCATGGTTGATCTCATATATTTCTGTGCGAGACCAGTCTTCAATTGACGCGCCAACCACGCCAGCCTCTGCAGCGCGCAGTAGATTTTCGGCACATCCCTCCGGTGAGTCGGCGAAGCCATGCTCAAAGTCGGCGCTGACTGGCGCATCAGTTGCTGCACATACTTGGGCTAGGTGTATGAGCTTTTCTTCCAATGTGACTGCACTGTCGAGTTTGCCAATCGCTTGAGCGAAGCCTGCGCTGGTTGAGGCAAGTGCCTGAAACCCCAAGCGCTCTAAGATCCTTGCTGAGCCAACATCCCAAAAGTTAGGCAGGATAAATGTCCCCTGCTCATGCAGTTTGCGCAGTTGCTGTGCTTTTTCCGTTTGCGTTGTCATGCATCGGTCTCCCATCGGTGAGCTTTGGCAATTCGATCGCCTATGAAAATAACATCTTCAGATTCCAAAAAACGCTTTTGGCGTGCCTTGCCTCCGCCTTGAAGAGAGATCTTGAGTGAGCCGTTCACGACACGATACCAAGGTAGCTTGCTACCTTTTGGCAAGTTCCTGAGAGTTGCCCCGACGAATCGAGCGTGGCTCGGATAGCCAATCAACGTGGCGATTTGACCATAGCTTGCCACCTTTCCTTTGGGAATCATTGAGATGACCTGCCAAATTTGTTGTCTCAGTTCATCGCTTCGACCTTGATTTGTCGATACACAAGCCCCAGATTGTTGGGAGAGTCTCTTAACCTGGCGCTGCATGCCCTTAGTATTAATTTTCTTCTTAACGCCCATTCTTGAAATGTACCTACTCATAGAGGTCGCTGGCTACATTAATACGTTGCCAACGATCTTTTTGGTGATGTTAACGGCTGTCATTGGCGTGGCGCTGCTTAAACACCAGGGTCTTGCAACCCTAACTCGAGGAGTAGGTCGCTTGAATCGGGGCGAGATCCCCGCGACAGAAATGGCAGAAGGCATCTTACTCGGGATCGCTGGTGCGCTCCTAATAACGCCCGGATTTGTCACAGATGGCGTTGGATTCTTACTTTTGTTTCCACCCAGTCGTGCGCTCATTGCTAAGCAGCTTCTTGCGCGTGTGCAGCTATCAGGCGCCAGTAGCGCGCATTTTTCCGCAAGCGCTAGCGGTTCTCAAGGACCGTCTCCTAGCGTGAATCCGGACTCACCTGAGGGCAACAAACCCATCACTATCGAAGGGGATTTCGAAAAACACCCCTAAAAAAGTCAATTTGGGTATTGAAACCTAAATTTTCGCCCATATGATACGTGCCTCGATTTAGCACTCTCGGTAAGCGAGTGCTAATTGGACAACTGGAGCGGCATTTCGCTGTTCCTGTTTTTGATCATTTGGGAGATACAAATAAATGAACATTCGACCCCTACACGATCGTGTTGTCGTGCGTCGGTTGGAAGAGGAGACCACCAGTGCTGGTGGGATTGTTCTGCCTGATTCCGCCACCGAAAAGCCATCACAAGGCGAAATCGTTGCGGCAGGTAACGGCAAAGTGACTGACAGTGGCGATGTACGTGCGCTTGACGTCAAAGTCGGTGACAAGATCGTCTTCGGACAGTACGCAGGTAGCACAGTAAAAATCGACGGTGAAGAGCTGTTAATTCTGAACGAAAGCGAAATTTTTGGTGTGCTGGAAGGCTAAGCCTTCTAGGACAAACTAATTGAGGAAATAATCAATGAGCGCTAAAGACGTAAGATTTGGTGATGATGCGCGCAGCCAGATGCTGGACGGCGTAAACACCTTGGCAAATGCCGTCAAGGTAACTCTTGGCCCTAAGGGTCGAAATGTTGTTCTCGACAAGTCCTTCGGTGCACCAACTGTCACTAAAGATGGTGTATCTGTCGCGAAGGAAATTGAGCTTGAGAACAAGTTCGAAAATATGGGCGCACAGATGGTTAAGGAAGTAGCTAGCCAAACTTCTGATGAAGCTGGCGACGGTACAACGACCGCTACGGTTCTTGCCCAAGCAATTCTGCAGGAAGGACTAAAGTCGGTTGCAGCTGGTATGAACCCTATGGATCTCAAGCGTGGGATCGACAAGGCAGTTGTTGCTGCTGTAGAGGCGATTCAAGGCATGGCAACACCATGTGAAGATACTAAGGCTATTGCACAAGTTGGAACGATTTCTGCGAACAGCGATACCGCGGTTGGCGAAATCATTGCGCAAGCGATGGATAAAGTTGGTAAAGAAGGTGTGATTACCGTTGAGGAAGGCTCTGGTTTAGAGAATGAACTCGACGTTGTAGAAGGTATGCAGTTTGATCGCGGCTATCTTTCTCCTTACTTCATCAACAACCAAGACTCAATGTCTGCGGATCAAGAAGATCCATTCATACTGCTTTGCGACAAGAAGATTTCTAACATTCGAGATCTCCTCCCCGTCCTTGAGAATGTCGCGAAAGCAGGCAAGTCATTGATGGTTATCGCGGAAGACATTGAAGGAGAAGCGCTCGCAACTTTGGTTGTGAACAACATGCGCGGCATTGTTAAAGTCTCTGCGGCCAAGGCGCCAGGCTTCGGTGATCGCCGCAAAGCGATGTTGCAAGATATCGCGATTCTAACTGGCGGTACCGTCATTTCTGAAGAAGTTGGCTTAACACTAGAAGGCGCTACTTTGGATGACTTAGGTACTGCGAAGCGAATTTCTAGTACTAAAGAGAACACCACTATCGTTGATGGTGCTGGTGATCGAGCAGATATCGAAGCACGGATCAAGCAGATCCGAGCTGAGATTGAAGACACTTCTTCTGACTACGATCGTGAGAAGCTACAAGAACGTTTGGCGAAGCTCGCTGGCGGTGTTGCAGTGATCAAAGTTGGTGCGCCTACCGAAGTAGAAATGAAAGAGAAGAAAGCTCGCGTGGAAGATGCTCTACATTCAACTCGCGCAGCGGTTGAAGAAGGTGTTGTTCCTGGTGGCGGTGTCACGCTTGTTCGCGCAATTTCTGCAGCAGCAGCTGCGAAGGGTGACAATGAAGACCAGGATGTTGGTATCGCATTGTTGACTCGCGCGATGAGCTCTCCGCTTCGACAAATCGCCGTTAATTCTGGCGACGAAGGTGCAGTTGTTCATGACAAAGTTGCCGCACTTGAAGGCAACAACGGCTACAACGCCGCTACAGGCGAGTATGGAGACATGTTGTCGATGGGGATCCTGGACCCAGCTAAAGTGACTCGTACTGCGCTTCAAGCAGCCGCGTCTGTTGCAGGTCTTATGATCACAACGGAAGCTATGGTTAGCGAACTGCCCGAAGAGGCAGGTGCTGGCGGTGGTATGCCTGGTGGCATGCCTGATATGGGCGGTATGGGCGGCATGATGTAAGCATCATTCGCCAATTGCGATTAAAAGCCCGGCACTGCCGGGCTTTTTTGTGGGCTTACTTTATGACGCTAACGATTCCATTTTGTGGATCGTAGGCAATTTTGTAGGTTGGCTTTTCGCGGTACGTGTATTCGCACAAGTTGGCAGAAGCCGCCGTCACTAAAAAGTCCCCTTTGGGAACTGAAAAATAGAAGCGGGTTGTGCCGCCGCTTTTAGTACCTAGTCCGGTTTGATCAAGCGTGGGGCTATGATTGAGGAGGCCGTTCCAGATGCGGCCACACATATTGGCGTTGGGCCACGCGGGTCCAAGTCGAGCATTGTGGGCACCCAACGCGTCGGCGCTTTCAAATGGAAACCCTTGAGCGTTGAAGTTAAAAGTGCCATCGGCATATTCGGTAAGGTTGGCAATTTCGCTCCTGCCGCCGTGCAAGCGCCAAACGCTGTGCGCAGCTGTGACTGCGGTTTGCAGGGCTCCGCCAGTTGCGTCGACCAGCGCTGAGTGTGCGTGCTCATCGACGGACAGAAAGCGTGGTAAGGCAACGGCAGCGAGGGCCGCGATTAACAGTATAACGACGATGAGTTCGACAATCGTAAACCCAGATTGGGTATGTGTTGGGTTCACACAACAGCATCCTTGCTAGCGGTACATTAAGGCTAGCAAGGATTTGTCAGGCTGCGAGGGCAGCCTGCTTTACAGTAGGCAGCTAGATCGGTTGGACGAGAAGCGTTAGCACGTCGGAATAGGTATCTGGCGTTGCGGCAGTCAACGTCGGCCCGTCTATCTCGATGATGACACGCGAGTTAACGCCGCCGGAGCAGTTGTCACTGAGCTGATCTGCGTTGTTATACGTTGCCGACTGGATGTTGTGGATCAGCGAGTCACCGTTCTGACTGAACGTGTCGTCACGATATTCGACGTAGTAACGAACGTGTTCCGTCGCTGTGGCGTTGATCATCCGAAACTGTGGACCGCCACTGCCGTTACCGTTACTCGAAGCGGTAACAGTATAAGACCCTGTCGTGGAATAGATGCAGATATCGTCGATTTGACGACCTGGTACGCCTAATCCAGCGGCAAAGGAAATGTCTTGCAGATCAGAGATCCGCACGGCGTCGCCCTTGGTCAGTTGCACGTTCATCGTGCCAGTTGAGGTGGAACCAGCAGTACCTTGGGTCGCTGCGGTAGAAACAAAGGGTGCGGAAATACTTGCGAGCGCAGTTACGCATGCGAGTAGGGCACCACGTTTTTGAAAATAGTCCATGATTTTCTTGTCGTAGTCCTTGACGTAGACCATCGTAGAGAGATTGCAAGTCGGAAACTGTGTGCTAACGCGCAAAATGAGGTTAGAAGACTGGTCTGTAGCAGTGAGATTGGTCAGTAGCGGTCAAAAAACGCAAGGCTCTGCCTCGCTCATTGGGGTGGTTATAGCGTGAGTGATTCGCTATATTCGCCTGCTAACAAATACAAAAACCGGGGAGTTATTGTGGAAGTTCAAGTTATCGATTATCTCGCGAAGTGGGGACACTATTTAGCCGGGATCACGTGGATCGGATTGCTGTACTACTTCAATTTCGTACAAACGGAATATTTTAAAGAAGCAGACGGTGATGCGCGGGTCGACGCATTTTCCAAGCTCGTGCCACGCGCCTTGTGGTGGTTCCGTTGGGGAGCAATGCTCACGTTCCTGACTGGTTTAATCATGTTGGGGATACGTGGTGCGTCATCGACGGCTGACATTATCGTCGGTGCGGTTTTAGGCACACTGATGTTTTTGAACGTATGGCTAATCATTTGGCCGAATCAGCGCATCGTCATTGCCTCCAACCAAGCGGTTGCTGGTGGTGGTGAAGCCGATCCTGCAGCGGCTGGTGCGGCGCCGAAAGCTGGTCTCGCCTCCCGTACGAATACGCTTTTTTCCATCCCAATGCTCTATTTCATGGGCTCGAGTGCACACCTGTCGAATGGCTCGATCGGCGGAAACTCCACAGCACTGATTATTGCGTTGGTACTGATAGCTGCGCTGCAAGGCAATGCGATCTTTGGTAAGCAGGGACCAATCACGACAGTCAAAGGTGTGGTGACATGCGGTTTTGGTCTAACACTAGTTCTTTGGGCAATTCTGGCCTTTATTTAGGAACTTGTGCGATTAGCTTCTTAGTTTTGATCGATTTTCGGTCATAGTTTTGCGCACCGAAGAAAGCTCACTAGAAAGTGGGCTTTTTTTTGCTGTGCCAAAACTATACTGCACGCCGATGACTTCACAGAGAAACGACCATGAGTGAACGCCAACAACCTGGATTGTCGACTGAATCGGATACAGCGTACCGCCGCGGCGGCAAAGCGCCAACAGGCACCGGAGGTCGCGGTAAGCGTCCAAGCAAGAGTGGTGGTGGTACCGCCAAGCTGATCGGATTGAATTTCGTCGTTGTCCTACTCGTTGCGGGGTTGGTACTGGGCGGATGGTTTATTGCGAACCAACAGCAAATGTTGCAGGCAGAGCAAGCCCGAGTGACCCAAGCCAGCGATCGAATTAAGAAGCTTGAAGATCGGTTGATCGCTACAGATTCGGCGCTATCTCAAGGTGGCCAGGATACGCAGGAGAAAATTGGTTTTTGGGAGTCGGAGATTCGCAAGCTGTGGAACGTGTCAAATGAGCGGAATCGGAAGTGGATAAAGGACAACGAGCGTAACGTCGATAAACTCAATAAGACGCTCAATGGCATCGAAGCCAGTAATCGGGACCTCAAAGCGTCTGTTGGCCGGCATGAAAGCGCATTCGATAGGCAACAGGCTTTGGTTGATCAACTGACCAGCCTGGAGCTGCAAATGCAGCAGATTGTTCGCGGCCAACGAGATTTGGTCGACAAGGTGAATGCGGCAACTCAATCTGTTTCTAGCATGCGTTCCAGCATAGCTGGCAAGGTAGATGACAATTCTGAAGCGATTCAATCGATGGATGCGTTCCGAGTGGCCATAAACTCACGGCTTGCAGACCTCGAAAGACGACTAAACTCGATACCCGGTGTCGCTGGTCCCTAATTATCTAAAACCTAGTATGTGCCTCGATAAGGGTGTGTGGTGTCTTACATCAATTGTGTGATCTGGGTCCGGGTACGAAACTAATACGACGGCATACTGACGTTTGTACAAAGGTTTTTGTGATCAACGTTCGATGTCTTATTGTTCGATATATTCATTTTCGAAGCCCTACCATTCGGTCTGCGGAGCGGTCTGCCGATGTTCGAGGTAGTAGAACAACCCGTTTTTGTTTGCGTCCACGAGCAGGCTTCGATAGTCGCGCCGGTTTCGGTCGCGCGAGACGTGGCCTTGATGACTTGGTCGCAGCTTCAGGCTGAGCCGGGAGCCCGGTTGTTGGACACCGCGGTTATCGAGGTCGCGGTAGATGAAAACGTCGCGGAGATGCGACGACGTTGCCCTCACGCACTGTTCCTTAGTTCAGACCCCCAGCTGCAGGACGAAGTGGATTTCGTTTTCTCCAATGACGTTGAAAAAGCGCTCATTCCACAGGTACTGGACCATGCACTCAGTTATTGGCGTCGTAATCGGAAGATCCAAGATCTAGGTCACGATGTCGCCATGCGCCGACAACGGATGCATCAACTCAACGAAATTTCAATGGCGTTGACGGGACAAATGTCCCAACAAGACCTTTTAAGGACGATCCTGTCGGAAGCCCGCCGAATTGCTCATTGCGAAGCGGGTTCCTTGTTCTTGATCGAACAAGGTGAAGATGACGGAGACGCGCTCGTATTCAAACTCGCACAGAACGACATGGTTGAGTTCCCCTTCGTCGAAACACGACTTGAGCTGTCAAGCGGCTCAATTGCCGGTTACGTCGCAGTCACAGGTAAAGAACTCAATATAAAAGATGTTTATCGTCTGAGTGATCAATTGCCTTATCACTTTAATCGCAGCTTCGACGAGAAGAATGGCTACCGAACGCAGTCGGTTTTGACGCTGCCGATGCGCGACTATCGCGAACGCGTGGTCGGAGTTTTACAGTTTCTAAATCAGGTTAATCCAGAGGACGGCGTCGTCGTTCCATTTGAGGAAGAAACCGCGGAGATATTGCGTGCGATCGCGAGCCAGGCAGCCATGTCTGTGCAGAAAAACGCACTGATAGAAGACATAAACCAGTTGTTTGAGAGCTTCGTACAGGCAAGCGTAAAAACGATTGAGCAACGAGATCCCTCCACGAGCGGTCACTCCTTTAGGGTAGCAGAGACCACAGTGGATCTGCTCCAGGCGTTACCGCAATCGGGCAATCCTCGTTTTACTGGCTTGACGTTTACGCCAGAGCATATCCGAGAAGTGCGTTATGCAGCCTTGCTACATGATTTTGGCAAGATCGGTGTTCCTGAAGCGGTTTTAATCAAAGCAAACAAACTGACGGACGAACGGTTAGAAGTCATACGGTATCGCATAGAGCTGCAGAAAGAGAGACTTCGACGACGTGCTGTGGAGCAGGAGCTGGAACTGTTGCACCACCAAGCCATCGACCAAGAAGTTGCTCGCCGGCGGGTACACCGACAGCTCGAAAAACAGCTGTCGATTCTCGATCAATACTTTGACTGGGTAGCGGCTGCGAATAATCCCAATGTGTTGGACGCAGGCAGTTATAGCCATCTTGACGAGATACGCGATTACGCATTTCGCGAGCTGGATGGCACCGTCGGCGGCGTGATAACTGACCAGGATGTGCTCGCTCTTTCCGTTCGACGTGGCAGTCTGACCCCTGAGGAGCGGCGCAAAATCCAAGCGCACGTTGTTTTCACAACAGATTTTTTATCCGTACTACCTTGGCCCCCCGAATTAGCCCAAGTTCCAGCCATTGCTGGCGCGCATCATGAGCGTATTGATGGTAGCGGCTATCCCCATGGGCTTGTTGGCGAACAGATACCGTTAGCGAGCCGAGTAATGGCGGTATGTGATGTCTTTGATGCGCTGACTGCAATGGATAGACCTTACAAACCGTCGATGTCCGATGATGTGGCCTACTCGATCCTTGAAGACGAAGGACGACGCGGTCTTCTGGACAAAGAGATGGTGCAGATTTTCATCGACAGTCGTGCCACCAGAGTGCGCAAAGTCGTCTAGCTCTATTCGAACGGGTTGACAGCCACACGGCGTTGCTCGCCACGCCGGTTCTCTTCAAACACTACACCAGTTTCCGTGATGTCATGGATCTTAAGTCCCTTGAAACTGTCGCCGATCTCAACGCGTTGACCATCGATGACAATTGCGCGAAGGCCCTTCACGTCAGTGTAAATGTGACTGGTAAAACTAAACCCGTCATACAAGACTCGTTCAGTTTCGCTCAGTGCATCGACCAATATCGTCTCAACCGGTTTTGGTTGGGTTACCGGTTCTGGTATTGATTCATCCGGTGGTTCTGTTGGGACCGCAGACACAGACACAGGCTCTTTGGAGGAAGTTTCTGGCCTTGGTTGTTGCTCGACGGGTGCTGCGATTTCGGTTTTTGCTTCTGTCGGGGTGTCTTCGTCGTACCAATAGGTAGCAAAGAATATGACGTTAATGATCAACGCGATTGTGAGTGCTGCGTGCACGAACAAGCGGGGTTTGCGCGAAACCTGTTGGCTCAGCGCAATGGTGTCGCGGCTCTGCTCTGCCTGACTTTTTTTAAGTGCATCCAAGATATACGACATGTCTAACCGTCTAGCTTAGGTGCTGGTAGCTGGAGTCGATCAGCGAGCCGAATCCACGTTAACGGTCCAACGACACCGTCGGCCACCAAGTCTTCCTGTTCTTGGAAGCGTCTCACCACCTGCAACAATTCCTCATCGAAACGATCACTACTTCCTAGGGAAAGATCAGGTTGTAGGAGGTTGAGCTTTTCGCGTAACCATGCAACAGTCGTGTGTTGATCGCCTTGTTTGAGGCTGCCGCGATAACTTGGCGGGGTCTGCCAAAGGAGTATATACACACCGAACCAGGCATCGCGTAGGTCGCGTGGGCGAATTTCGAAGCTGTCATTGCCAACGAGAAGTGTGTAGCGATCGCCCTCGCGTTGCACGAGCGCGCCGTAGTAAGGCGATGGCTCATCATCCCAGAGTTCTACGATGACGGGTGCTGCAAGATTGTTGATCTCGGTCCAACCGCCACTTCGTCGCATGCATTGTAATCCGGCTTTAGGTGCGAAATCACAGGGAACGGGATTGCCATCGACGTTATAGTCAGTTCCCCAACGCTCGAAGAGCTTGGCGAATGCCATACGCTGCAGTGAGTAGCCCGAAAAATCGGGTCTAGTGATTGGTGAAAGAGTGACTGGAGCTGGCACTCCGGGTTCAGCTACAGCTGTGGCTTGAGGCTTTTCCTGCAGTTGACTGATTGGTGCTGCGTGCGTAATCGTGGGGCTCTCAGGTTGTGGTGGTTCTGATATCTGCTGAGGTCTGGTTATTGAACTAGGAGCGGCGTCGGTTGCACCGTCTGGTTTGACTGACGTGAAATTAATTAGCGCCACCACGCCCAAAATGATCAGAACGACGGCCGTCGTGCTGTACCAGAACGGGTTAAGTTGAAACCGCGCGCTACCGCCTAAAACTTCTTTGGCAGCAAGACGGACATGAGTTGGTGTGACTTGGTAGGCGCTCTCGACGTAGGCACCGAGTAGTGCCCGATCTGCAATAATGTTAATTAGCCTTGGCGTTCCCTTGCTGCGACGGAACAACGCCGACATCGCTCGATCGGTAAATATATTTGGGTTACCTCCAGCCCGAGTGAGTCTGTGGCGGATGTACTCTAAGCTTTCTTCCTTACCCAAAACCGATAGGTGGTACCTCGCCGTGATCCGTTGCGACAACTGGCGCAGCTCCGTCCGATCCAGCATCTCTTGCAGTTCCGGTTGTCCAAGCAAGATGATCCGTAAGAGTTTTTTGTCGTTGGTTTCTAAGTTTGTTAGCAAGCGGATTTGTTCAAGTACCGCCGGGGTCAGATTCTGCGCTTCGTCGATAATCATGACGGTGCTACGCGCCGCGCGATGAGTTTCTAAGAGGTGACGGTTGAGGATGTCGATGTAGCGCTTCACCGAATCGGGTTCGCCGTCAGGTCGCACGATTCCGAGTTCGTCACACAGCGTTTCGAGCAATTCTTTGACGGTTAGTCGCGGGTTAAGTATGAAAGCAACATCGATATCCGCAGGCGTCTTATCGAGAAGGTTGCGGAGGAGGGTCGTTTTACCAGTCCCCACCTCACCCGTGATCAACACAAACCCACCGTTTGAAAAGCCGTAGAGGAGATGCGCCAAGGCTTCATTGTGAGATGCACTTAGATACAAGAAACTTGGATCTGGCGCTATCGAGAATGGCTCTTGATTAAACCCGAAGTGGTCTTGGTACATTGCTGGAGTCTTGCGTTCGGACTTAAGAAGTTTTCATAGCGTTAGACACCTGGACATCCTTTTCGACCCATATGGACTTGATCCACTGAGCCAGTTCGGAACGGCGATTTTGCGCGACTTCGCCGCGTATCGCAGTGGGGATAGATCGAGGTTTGATGTCCATCTTTACTTGAGGACACTTTCCCTGGAGGAATTCCCAGAAGGTTGGCACGCCTTTGGGGTAGATAATCGTGACATCGACTAAACTGCTCAGGTGATCATCTAGACCCTCGAGAACATAGTCGAGACCGCCGACCTTCGGGCGTAGGAGGTATTTGAAGTCGCTCTTCTGGCGGCGCCACTTTTCCTCGGTACGACGTGTGCCTTCGACAAAGTTCAAAACCGAGGTTGGGTGGCTCTTAAATCGTTCACAAGCCAATAGGGTGTTGTCTCGATCAGCCGTGCGCAGAGAGGGATTCGCCTTGATCTGTTCTTTCGTTGCGCGTTTAACATATGGAAAGCCAAGGGCTTTCATAGCGAGGCCGATAAAAGGCACCCAGATCAGTTGTTCCTTGGTGAAGAATTTAAGCGGTGGCAAAGCAGGGTAGAGGTGACACTGCAGCAAGATAATGTCAGTCCAGCTCTGATGGTTTGATATCACGAGATACCACTCGTCCAATGACACAGCGTCTTTATCGTGCCAGTTGACGGTAACCTCGGTGAGATTGAAAAGGCGAATCAGTCTTGCGTTGTTTGCACTCCACCACCAAATGATGAGATCCATACGCTTGCGCAGTGCGCTTAGCTTCTCGCCCGTGCTCCAGGTGGTTTGGATGAGCCAGAAGGCTAATGGTATCCACACCATTGCGGCGTTCCCGAGAAGCCAAATGATAGCTGCTACACCTTTGATCACCCGCATGCGGAGCTAACCTGAGAAATTGTCGTGGACCTCCATGATACGGATTCTCAGGGCGTGTGCTATAAACGGCGCATGTAAAAATCGTGTGATTGCCAATTCGTCAGTTGAGAGCAGCGGGTAGCCGAGGTTGGATTGTCATCTGTCTTCTTTTAGGAGTCAGTGGTTGCAGTAGCTTGAACTTCTATGGGCAAGCGGTTGGAGGTCAATGGCGAATTCTAAGAGACCGGATACCGATCGAAGACGTTCTCAAGGCGGCTGATCAACCGTCGGCGACTAAGAGTAAGCTCAAGCTAGTCCAAGGGGTTTTGGCCTTTGCCGATCAGCAGTTGGGGATGCCTGTTGGTAAGAAATACAGCAGTTATGTGGATCTGCAAAGACGTTATGTCGTTTGGAATGTGTTCGCTGCCGCACCGGAGTCCATACAGGGCGAGCATTGGTGTTATCCGGTCGTCGGTTGTGCACCCTACCGAGGTTATTTTGATGAGGATGACGCGCATGCGTATGCAGCGTCCCTCCAAGCCGACGGACTTGAAACCTATGTGGGCGGGGTTCCTGCCTACTCAACTCTCGGCTGGTTTGATGATCCAGTGTTGTCTACCTTTCTCGATTGGCCAGAGGCCGATCTGGCTGGCCTGCTGTTGCATGAGCTAGCCCATGGGGTTGTCTGGGTGGATGGTGATGTCGCCTTCAATGAGAGTTTTGCAACCGCAGTTTCAGAAATCGCACTTGCGCAGTATTTTTCTACAGCTGGCAGAGATAGTGAGTATGAGGCATGGGTTGATCGGCGGGCGTCTTGGCTGCTGATGAAGGAAAAGTTGCTCGAATTGAAAGCCAACCTAGAAGCTGCCTTCCAACAGGGATCGTCACTGGAAAGGAAGATCACACTCTATAAGGAATTCAAGGATCAGTACCGACGAGATAAAGATCTGCATGATTCGACTCGATTTGACCAGTTGGTTTTTGCAGAACTGAACAACGCCTATTTAGTATCACTTGGAGCCTACGAAGATTGGGTGCCTGCTTTCCGATGCTTGTATGCGTTGCATGGTACTTGGGCTGAGTTCTTTACGGCAGTCGACCAATTGACCGAACTTGAGATCGCAGAGAGGGGAGAAGCTTTGCGAGCTTGTGTAGTTAACCGAGAATGAAGTAAATCATCACGCTGATGATCGCAACTCCAAACAAATTCATAGCGAATCCTTCTCGTGCCATAGTCGCGACCGGTAGGCGTCCTGTCGAAAATACGATCAAGTTTGGTGGTGTTGCGACAGGCAACATAAATGCGCACGACGCGGAGAGCGCTGCTGGAATCATGAATAGTTTCGGGTCAGCGTTGGCGGCGAGCGCAGCGGCAGCCATGATTGGCATGAGTAGAGTCGTCGTTGCCGTGTTACTGGTTACCTCAGTTAGGAACGTTACGCTCAGGCATATGGTCGCGATGAGCACTAAGAGATGAAGCTCGGAGAGATGACTAAGCGATTCGCCGATGACTGTGCTCAGGCCAGAACTCATAAACGCAGATGCGATAGATATACCCGCACCAAACAGAAGCAACATGCCCCATGGGATCTTGTTTGCAGCCTCCCAATCGAGCAGTTTTCCGCCTTCGCCGTTCGGGATCAGAAAGAGTGTGACAACGCCGAGGAAGGCGACGATTGCATCATTTGTATAAGGCACGTCGAGTAAACCAGCCCACCCACCAAACGGTCCAGTGCGGGTTACCCAAGCGAATGCAGTAATGGCGAAAACGATAAACACACGGCGCTCGTGGGTACGCCAGTTACCAACGTCAGGCAGATCAACATCGCCCACATAGCTGAGTTTTCGAGTCACCCAAAAACCGGCGATTGGGAACAACACGATTGCGATTGGCATCGCCCAACTCATCCAAGTAGCAAACGAAATTGAAGCGCCCGTCACTTCTTCGTAAATACCCATAAAAACGATGTTTGGTGGGGTGCCGATGGGTGTTCCCATGCCACCGATACTTGCGCCCCAAGCCATGCCGAGTAGTAGCGGTGTTGATAGGTCTGGGTCCTTGGAACTTGTCAGAACCGCGATGGCGACAGGGAGCAGCATAATCACCGTAGCCGTATTGGAGATCCACATACTCAAGACAGCACTGGCAGCCATAAAACCAAAGACCAAACGACGCGAGCTTGTACCACCGAAGGCACGGACCATGGTCAGAGCAATCCTGCGATGGGCGCCGCAATTTTCGAGAGCAGTCGCGAGCAGGAAGCCACCGAGTAGAAGGAGTACTAACGGATGCCCATATGCTGCACCTAGTTGTTGCGGGGTAAGCACGCCAAACATTGGTAAAAGCGCTAGGGGGACGAGCGACGTCACCGGGATCGGGATGGGTTCGAAGATCCACCACACGACTGTTAAGAGCGTGATTCCTAGCGTAATTGCTGCTGTGGTCTCACCACCACCAGAAAACCACATGAGAGCAGTAGCCATACATGCGACAATGGGACCGAGGACAAGAGCTATAGATTTCGTCTGCATAACTTGAGGTTAACTGACCGAGCGAGAGGTTGCCATTCTGACGGAGTTGGTCGGCTGTTGAGTAAGCTTTTGGGATTCGCACGTTAGAGCAACAAGCATGAACACGTTTTATTGGTATGACCTAGAAACCTCCGGTATCGATCCTAAGTGGGATCGTATTGTGCAGTTTGCTGGGGTGCGAACAGATGAGGATCTAAACGTTGTAGGGGATGAGTACAGTACCTATGTACGACTACCAGATGATGTCTTGCCCAATCCAGACGCGAGCTTGGTGACCGGTATTACGCCGCAACTGACTCACTACAAAGGCATCTCTGAAACGACTGCACTGCTCGAGATAAACCGGATTTTTAGTGAACCGAATACGTGCGTAGTTGGGTACAACAGTCTCAGGTTTGACGATGAGTTCATTCGCTATGGATTTTATCGGAACATGCTAGACCCCTATGCGAGGGAGTGGCGCGATGGTAACTCGCGGTGGGATTTGTTGGGCTTAGTTCGGGCCACAGGAGGGATCCGGCGCGAAGGCATTTCTTGGCCAGAAGACGAAGATGGTCTGCCTGTGTACAAACTCGAGGAACTCACCAAGGCAAACGGCATTGAACATGGCCACGCGCACGATGCGATGTCAGATGTGCACGCGACGGTTTCTATGGCTAGGCTGATAAAGCAACAACAACCTAAGCTGTTCGATTACTACTTTAACCTGCGCCAGAAAAAGAAGGTTCGTAGTTTGCTTGAACCCTATGGTGCACAGCTTTGCATACATGTGTCAGGGATCTATCCGAGGGTACGATCGGGGGTGGCACCCATTATCTCTATCGGCCGGCACCCGACAAACAGTAATAGCGTGCTAGTTGTTGATCTCGCTCAGGACATAGAACCGTTACTGAGTATGAGCGCGGAAGAAATAGGCTCGCAATTGTTCCAGCCAGGTGCCGTACAAAGGCCTCCTTTGAAGGAGCTGCGTGTGAATCGCTGTCCATTCGTAGCACCGGTCGAGGTCTTGTCTGATGAGAATCAAAAACGTCTGGAAATCGATCTCAAGTTAGCTAAAGAGCGCGCGCGACGGTTAAAGCAACCCGGCGTTGCCGATAAGTTGCAACGGGCCTATCTCAATACAAGGCATCCTGTGAACGACGATGTAGATGCGAGTCTTTATGAAGGGTTTTTACAGGACAGCGACCGCTCACGCTGTCAATCTCTGCATGAAGCGCTCAACAAAGGTCAATGGCAGGATATGGATTACGACGACAAACGGTTGCCGCTCCTAGCGAGTAGAATGAAGGCACGGTCGTTCACTAGCTTGTTGGAGCCTGAAGAATTTGGCCCCTGGCGTGATTTTGTGACAGAAAAGTTAGCTGGCGATGGCGCTTGGATGAATCTACAAAAATTCGATGCGCGTCTAGAAGAGCTCCTCAGCAATGAAAACGTTGATCCTGACAAGTTTCAAGTAGTCAGTCAGTTGGCTGAGCATTCCGCTGATTTACGCCTTCGGTATCACTTGTAGGATTTACAGCCCTATCTGTTTTGCTCAACGAAAGCGGCGTAACTAGAAGACGTTTGGTCAAAGTCGATGTCGGCGGGCGGGTTAGGTACCACAGCAAGCCACCAGGCCCCGATCTTTTCAGCGGGGTATAACACTTCATCCCACGGATAAGGCTCTGACGCCAAATAGGCGCTCGGTTCCTCCATGAGGTACGGAATTCGATTCCCACGTGCGAGAGCTTGTTGAATTCTAATGGGAGCGCCTTGATCGCGACACCTTGCGATTTCTGACCTGAGTTCATCATCCGACAGGACGATGATTCGCGTGGTTTTACCATGTCGATCCACGAGTAAGTAACCGCGTGGTTGCGATAGAAGGTAGTATTCGACGGCTTCGTAGCGGTAGACGAGCTTGTTAAATGTATCCTGTACGTCCGAGATCCAAAGAAACTGACGAGCGTCCGTTGCGAGGCTGGCGGTAATCCGATCCCCAAACTGACTGAAGTAGCGCGTTTGCAGGATATCGATGTGAGCGAATATTTCGGCAACGTTTTGGATGGTTGCTTTGGGAACATATCGATGGATAAGACCTTGATTGAACGCGGCCACAGCTACTTTTTCGTCGGCAACACCGGTCAGCAGTAGTTTCCGGATATCTGGATCTTCCACTTGGGCGCAGAACTCTACTCCATCCATAGTCGGCATGGCGTGGTCGACAACCAATACGGAAACGCGCTGAAACCGGTCCGCAAGCTTAATTTCTTGTTCGAGTGCGGCGAGGTCGAACCGGACAAATCCATCATCATGGTAGAAGCAATTGTGCGCGAGTGGTGGGCGTGGATTTAGTTGGTTGAGCCATGTCAGGGCATTTTCTGGCCTGAAAAAGTTCTTTGTCGTTAGTGTGTCTGGTGTGTGTGGGGCTAAGCTTTCTAGAAATCGAACGTTGTCGTCGACAAATCCGACTGTGGTTGGGTGGTAGTAGGGAACGATGGCAGACATGTCAGTTGAGAAGCTCTAACAAGGCCTGCTGTTTGTCCTCCGCGAGCCGCCGATATGCGCGAACTAAACGGTGTTCTTCATCGCTAAGGGTGCGACCGAAGAGGCTTTCGATTTCATCATGGAGTGGCGGCGCGATCTCTGCATCCCGAACTTCCGATGGAACGCCGCTGAAGGATTGTTCCAGGCGCGCTACAATCTCTGAATTCATGCTTCGACGGTAGTACTTCGCTGCATCTGCGATCTGATTGCGTAGCGTAATTGGGAATCGAACCACAAATTTGTAGGGTTTTTCCTTTGGATCCATAAGCCTAGCCGCTCCCGAGCTCGTGTGACCCTAACGTTGATTGCATGGGGTCGCAATGATGGCATTTTGATATCAGCTTGCGGCGATGCAAGCAAATTGAGTAGACCCGAAAACGTGTCTAGTAACCCGGATGGAGAGGAACGAATTGACTGAATTACAGCCACTGGTGAGAGACAACATTCGATTAGCCGCAACGGTGATGTTGCTACGCGAGGGTGTGAATGGCTTCGAAGTCTACATGGTGCAACGGCCTGGTCGTGGTGACTTTCCTGATCTACATGTCTTTCCAGGTGGGAAAGTTGATGAGGCGGATTATGCACCGAATATATGCTTCGGCTTAGAAGATGAAGTCGCCAGTCGCCTACTGGGTGTTGCAGCTGGGGGCTTGCGTTACTGGGTTGCGGTGGCGCGCGAGTGTTTCGAAGAGTGTGGAGTCCTGCTAGTGCGTCGCGATGGCCAACCGGTCGTCTTCGAAGAACCGACTGCAGCTCGTTTCCACGATTATCGCGAAGACTTGCTCGCAGACAAGATTACGTTTGCTGAGATATGTACAGCGGAGAATCTGCAGGTTGATTGTTCCCGGCTAGGTTACTTTAGTCATTGGATCACGCCGGAAATGGCACCGCGGAGATTCGACACAAGGTTTTTTGTCGCTGCGATGCCTAACGACCAGGCTACTCTCGCGCACACGAACGAGACTGCTGATGATGAATGGGAGAAACCAGCAGCTGCACTCGCAAACAAAGATAGCGGCTTATGGCAGATGATAGACCCCACCCTCAGATCGCTTGAGACGTTGAGTAAATATAAATCGGTTGAGCAAGCGCTTGTCGATATCCAACAAGGGGACCACCTCATGCCGCTGACTGACGCTTTGTCCCGTCAGGGCATGCAAACGTTGCGCTAGCGTGATCAGCATTGCGAATCTCGCAAAGACTTATCTCGACGGGGACCGTCTTGTTGAGGTCTTGAAGGCGCTTTCCTTGGAAGTATCAACTGGCGCGTCTCTCGCCATTACTGGACCTAGTGGGTCTGGAAAATCCACATTGTTGAATATCATCGCTGGGCTCGTCCAAGCTGATGCCGGTACTGTTGAAATTGGCGTAGACGGGTTACGTGTAGCTTTGCAATCTAGTACGGAGAAGGAGCGGACCGCATTTCGTCGACAGAACATCGGCTACGTTCATCAGTTCTTTAATCTCGTACCAACCCTTACGGTGTGGGAAAACGTGGCGTTGCCTGGGGTCCTTAACAAGAAAACCGGTGCGCGCGACAGAGCCATGGATCTGTTGGCAGAGTTTGGTCTTGAAGATAGAGCGGATGCGTTTCCAGATATTCTTTCGGGTGGCGAGCAGCAGCGGGTTGCGGTGGCGCGAGCGATGATTATAGAGCCTGCCGTCGTTCTTGCAGATGAACCAACAGGAAATCTTGATCAGGAGAACACCGATGCGGTGACCCGGCTGTTGTTCGATTCCTGTGATCAGTTTTCAACAACACTAATAGTTGCGACCCATAGTGAGGCCGTCGCTTCGTTGGCAGACGACCGACTCGAGTTAGGCAAGCCGAGTCTTGAGATTCTTGTCGGTTGATTGCGCGCGCGCTAATTCGATTCTTGCAAAGGTCGCCGTGGTCGTCCGGTATGGCGGTGCTTGGCGTCGTCCTCGGAGTCACGTCGATTGTCTCCGTCCACTTAGTGAGTGCGAGTGTTGCATCGCAACTAGATAGCCTTGTACCGCAATCTCTAAAGGGACTCGATCTTGCTTTGACCCGCGATGAAGGCCTCGTTGAAGCAGCCGAATACTTCGACCTCCGCAGGCAGTGGCGTGCTGGTGAACTGCCTGAGATACAAGCGATGTGGCCTGTGATAGATGAAACGCTGCTAATCGCAGGGCGCCGAGTTCGTGTGCTCGGTATCGATTTCATCGCGCGAATTGAAGCGATGCCTGAGAGCACTGCGGAATTCGGCGGTGTTAACACGTCAGCGTTGACGCGTGTGAGCGACGGCATTTGGGTATCTAAAAACACGCGTGAGCTCATCGCAGCAGATACCCGGTTCGACCAGCTGACGGTTGTCGGCGAACTCGACGTTGTAGACCTCATCGTATTGGACATAGGTCCGGCGCAGGTGCTGTTGGACTGGGCGCGGCAAGACACGATCTCTTACGTCGCCTTGGCGATGGAGAATCCGGTGTTGGATGCTTATAGATGGCTTGATGACATAGCCCCAGGTGCAAGTGCGGGATTGCCGGAGATTACAACAGTAGACATCCCTAATTGGCAGACTAAAGGGCTGGGTGAACTGCAGCCCGCAAATCGTTTTGGCCGTGCAGTACTTTTTAACGTTGGTGCCTTAGGTTTACTCGCGTTGGTTGTATCGTGGTTTCTGATTTACCAAGTCGCCGTTGCCTGGCTAAGACGGCTATGGCAAGTGTTCTCCCGCCTGCACGTTCTCGGTGTGAGTAGTGCCGAACTCAGAGGGTACTTTCTTGGTTTGATGTCGGCTTTAGGGGTGATTGCGGGTGCAATCGGATTGTGGTGGGGACACGCGTTGGCGAGTTCTTATTGCAGGTAGGGATAGGCGGGGACTTCAATTTGAGTTTGGATAGCTGGCTAGTCCTGAAAGCGTTTGGGTCGTCGCTCTTTGTCTGTAGCGTGGGTGGCTTTTGGGCTTATAAAAATATCCGGCGTGAAACAGCGTCAGCGGGACCTGCTCGGGTTTGGGTTTTGGCGGTGGGGATGAGCGGCGTCGCGGTCGGAATATTCTGGCAAAATTCTGGTCTGCTGGGCGCTTTTCTTGCGATTGCGTGTGCGTGTGTAGTTCTGTTAGCAGCGTTGTTGCCCGCGTTAAGTTTGCTAAAGAACCTAAGCAGCAAGCTGACCGGGAGTCTCCTTCTTAGGATGAGTTTGCGGGAAGTCGTATGGTTTCCTGGAGACTTGTGGATCGCACTGGGAGGTCTTGTCTTAGCTGTCGCAACGGCAGTTGGTGTAAGTCTGATGGTAGACAGTTTTCGTGCCGAGTTTAGTCAGATGTTAGAGCAGCGGCTGAGTTATGACTTTAGTATTGAGGGAGAGCCTGCCGCGTTGACGGAGTTGCTCGAGGCTACTGAGATCAGCGGATCGGTGAGTCGCGTGCAAGCCTATTATGAATGGCGTGAAAGGATAAGTGGCGTCCCCGTTGCCATCAGTTATAGCCACCTCGATAGATCGGAAAGCCGAAGATACGGCTTTGCTGCACCGCTCGCAGACACCGAGGTGATGGTTTCTGAACAGACTGCGCGACTGCTCAAAGTTGATGCTGGACACCCCTTGCAAATTGACGGCGTGGGCTATCGAATTGTGCATGTGTTCAAAAGTTTCGGTGACATGCTACCTCGCATAGTTATGCATCTTGGCGCGAGACCTCGGGATGCGCCGCTATCTTCGGTAAGCCTTTCGCTCATCGATCCGGAGATCGACCTGGCCAAGACCTTGCCAGTACAAGGAGACCTTCGGTGGCAGAGTCAGAGCACTATTCGTGATCTGGCTCTGGAGACGTTCGATAGGACCTTTGCGATAACTTCGATTCTGATATTTATCGCCGTTATGGTTGCCGGTATTGGCATCTATATAGCTACGACTGTTTTACGACTGAATCAACAAGCGAGCGCACGTCTTCTTGTTGGCATGGGGATCAGTCGGGCGGAAGTCTGGGGGATAGATTTTGCGCGAGGTTTTGGCATTGGCGTGATCGCGTGTCTCCTGGCGCTGCCATTGGGCTGTGCGATTGGTTGGCTGTTGTGTAGCGTTGTAAATCCACGTGCTTTTGGATGGAGCGTCACTTTGCTAATTGAAATGAAGTCGATTGTGCTTCCTCTCGCGTGGGGAATGCTCGCTGCGGTTTTGGCAACGTTGATAAGAGTCGGGCAACGAGAACAGGGGCGGATGGATGCAGTCGCTCGTTAGAGCCGTTTTATTTGTTTGCTTGTTTGTGAGTGGCTGTGGCCTGGAACCCGAGGCTTCTACGCCAACGCGTGGAATGACACGGGTGGGAGATGTGTTAGGAGATGCAACATCGGGCGAAGATGCTTTCGCACGCGCGGAAGTCGTTAGGCCTTTTGTTTTCCCTCGGGACCATGGCCCCCATCCTAGGTTCAAATCAGAGTGGTGGTATCTAACCGCAACGATGCAAAGCAGCTCTGGCGAAGAGTTCGGCATGCAGTTCACGTTGTTCCGACGGGCGCTGCGCGCATCTGCGCTCGGAGAGAGTGCTTGGCAATCCGGACAGCTGTACATGGCGCATGTTGCGATCACCGATGTTGCCAATCAGCGCCATTTACACGATCAGAGATTAGCACGCGGGCACCCTGAATCAGCTGGAGTAGAGCTTGTTCCCGAGTATCGAGTTTATCTAGAAGATTGGCTTCTGAAAGGGTTTGTAGGTGATGGCAAGACTGACCAGGTTGAACTCGATTTAACAACACACAGCAGTGCTGGATTCAGCTTGAATCTTAAGCTTTCGCAAACTCAGCCCATATTGCTTCAGGGCGATAGTGGCCTGTCCGCCAAGGGTCCAGGCCAGGCGAGCTATTACTATTCAATACCCAGCATGTCTGTGCAGGGGGAAATTGAAATCTTGGGGCAGAGCACTAAGGTCACAGGTAAAGCTTGGCTCGATCGGGAGTGGAGTACCTCGGTCCTAGGCGCTGAGTTAGTGGGTTGGGATTGGTTTGCACTTCACCTAGATGACGAATCGGAGCTGACCTTGTTTCAATTGCGTCGCAAGGATTGTCAGCCTGATGCGTACAACAAAGCCCTTGCTGTTGATGCGGATGGGACGCGGCGAGATTTCGGCGCAGGCGAACTGCGTTTCGAGCCACGAAAATTGTGGCGTGACGCCGTGGGTACGGACTGGCCGATCGAATGGACAGTGACAGCAGGCTCTGCTCGTTACCAAATTACAGCGATGGTACCTGATCAAATAATGGACACGGGTATTCGTTACTGGGAAGGAATAGTGGCAGTGAGTGAGGCAGGTCAAAGTGTCGGTAGAGGATATTTGGAAATGACGGGTTATGAGGGAGTGCAGTCATGCGACGGGTAAAAGGCAAAGTGCATCGTTTAGATTGGGAACACTTAGATTCGACGTACGATACGGATGCCGGTTTGATTCTCTTTGAGAAACGCATGGACAGTCTCCGCAATCCGCGGAACGAACAATTGTTTGATCGACTTGTTCTTGAGTCGGTAGATTGGGTCAATGTTGTCGCTCTCGATGCAGAGCGACGATCGGTGATGATTCGGCAATACCGGTTTGGTGTGGGGTACACCACGTTGGAGACGCCGGGTGGCATGGTGGATGCTGGTGAAGACTCGCGGACAGCCGCCGAGAGAGAGTTGTACGAGGAGACAGGCTATCGGGCGGCTCGATGGACCTACCTCGGCGCCGTAGAACCAAATCCAGCAATACACGACAACCTTTGCCACCATTGGCTTGCTGAAGGCGTTTACCAGGATGGCGATCAAGAGCTTGGAGACGGTGAGTCGATTAGCGTTGAACTCATGGATGAGAACGCAGTGAAAGAGGCTGTTCAGTCTGGTGAACTTAGACACGCACTTGCGCTGTCTGCTTTGGCGCGGGTTTTCCAGTTGTGGCCGATGCCCTGCGTAATGAACTTTGATCCAGAGATCGACTAGAGTGAAGCAGAAGGTTCGATCTGAACAACTAAACACGGTAGATAACAACCGCGCCGCTTAAAACCGCGGAAGACAACAAGCGCGTGCAATTGAGCGAGAGGAACTATGGTCGATTTATTGGAATACATGCCGTTTGCGAACACGCTTGGTTTGGCAATTGAAAGTGCTACGCCAGAAGCCATTATTGGTCGGATTGTGGTCGAAGAAAAAATATGCACCACCGGAAAAATCATGCACGGTGGCGCGATTATGGCGTTTGCCGACACCCTTGGAGCGATGGGTGCTTTTCTTAATCTCCCTGAGGGCGCTAAAGCAACGACGACGATCGAAAGTAAGACTAACTTCTTAGGCGCGGCGCCTAAGGGCGCTACTGTCGTCGGCACATGTACGCCCGTTCATGTTGGGCGTCGTACTTCAGTTTGGCAGACACGACTTGTGCATACCAACGCCGAGGGCAAAGAAAAGGCTGTTGCACTTGTGACGCAAACGCAGATGGTGCTTGCTTGAACGCAAAGTCTTCACAAATCAATGCTTTACCACCGGGAAGAAAGTTGTTGAAATGCCGGATTGGTCTAGTGAGTTGTTGCCCAAATGAGTGAAGGTCCGAGCCCGCGCGAGTCTTACGCGAAGATGGTCAATCGTCCTGTGACACCGGTACCGAATTCGGGCCGACTCTTGCTCGTGGACGACAAGCAGGAGCTGCTTACCTCGTTGCACCATCTTGTCACTCTATATGGCTATGAAGCAGACCAAGCTCTGGGTGGCCAAGCGGCTATGGACGCCCTGGCAAACCAAGAATATGACGTGGTCCTGCTGGACCTGATCATGCCGGAGATAAGCGGCCACGATATCTTGGATTTCGCCGCTCGAGAAAAGCTTGCCAGCAAAATTATCGTCGTCAGTGGTGATTCAAGCTTTAGTGGTGTCAAACACGCATTGCACTGCGGCGCCTTCGATTTTGTTAAAAAGCCGTATGAAGCTGCGGAACTGATTGCCACGATGGAAACAGCGCTCAGGCAAGTGCAGCTCGAGTATCGGCATGACGAGATGCAGAGTCAGCTCAAAGAGTCTGAAGAGTTGCATCGCTTCATCGTCAACAGCTCACCTGACTTAGTCTATATGTTAGATCGCAACGGTTGTTTCACATTTGTTAATGACCGTTTGGAAAGTATGCTCGGTTTTTCGCGCGACACACTTGTCGGAAAGCACTTTTCTGAACTGATTGATGCTGATGATATAGAGAAGGCGCGCAATCTCTTCAACGAGCGACGCACCGGGGATCGAGCTGTTAAGAATGAAGAGATTCGGTTACGCAGCAACCTACAAGAGAGACGTGAAGGTTTATCGCGAGCACAGACGATTTGGGCTGAGCTCACCGCGATGGGGATGTACGCCGACAGTGTTGAGCGGACCCGGGCTAATTTCATCGGCACGTTTGGTACGGCGCGCGATATCAGCGCACGGAAAGAAGCCGAAGAGCTGATCAACTTTCAGGCTTATCACGATCTGCTAACCCACCTACCCAATCGAGCTTTGTTGAAAGACCGTCTCGGGCTCGCGATTGCCCATGCCCAGCGTAACAAGCGTAAGTTGGCGACAATGTTCCTCGATCTGGACCGGTTTAAGCTCGTCAACGATACGCTCGGGCACAACATGGGCGACCGACTTCTAAAGGCTGTTGCCAATCGGCTGCAGAGTTGCCTGCGCAGTGGGGATACGTTGTCTCGTTTTGGCGGCGACGAGTTCACGCTCTTGTTGCCAGAAGTAAGAACGCGGGACGACGTCGTTGTCATCGCTGAAAAAATACTCGATCGTTTAAACGAACCTTTTGTTATCGATGGTCACGAGCTCTTTGTTGGCGCCAGCATTGGTATCTCTATGTATCCCGAAGGGGGCGATACAGGGGAATCGTTGGTGCAAAACGCCGACATCGCGATGTATCACGTGAAGAGTCGTGGCAAGAACGGTTATCAGTTCTTCTCGGAAGAGATGAACCATCAATTCTCAACACGCTTGAGCATGGAGAGGGAACTGCGTAATGCCTTGCTCCAGGGTGAATTTGAAGTTTTCTACCAGCCGCAGGTGTGCCTCGCTGATGGGCGCGTCACAGGCGTCGAAGCGTTAGTGCGGTGGCGCCATGGCGTAAGAGGGTTGATTGAGCCGTCTGAATTTATGCCATTGGCTGCGGAAACCGGTCTCATCATGCAGATCGATGAGTTCGTTCAAGATCAGGCATTCCGCGACGTTGCCACTTGGCGCCGAGATGGCTTCAGCGACATGCAAGTTTCAGTGAACTTAACTTCTGCTCAGATCGAACAGGAAGGATTTGTTGGACGTTTCGTTGGGGCGCTTGAAGCATCAGGGCTTGAGGCGGAGGGCGTGATTCTCGAAATCACAGAGAATACATTGATGCAAGATATCGAAGTGATCATCCCCAAGCTCAAAGAAGTTCAAAGCTTAGGAGCGCGCATAGCGATTGATGACTTTGGTACGGGCTATTCATCACTCGCGTACCTGCAGCAATTCCCGATCAACACGCTTAAGCTTTGTGGGAGACATCCGTGCGGATGCATCTGGCGCTAGTATTGTCGATGCCATAGTTGCGATGGCGCGTGGCTTGAAATTAGACCTTGTTGCTGAGGGTGTGGAGAATCGAACCCAACTTCGTTACCTCGCAGAGCAAGGTTGCGAGGAGGTCCAGGGCTATATCTTCTCCCCGGCTTTACCCGCGAGCGAGCTGCTATCATTGTTGAGCGACAATGCCTTCCAAGAGCTGATAGCTGCTAGTCCAGTAGCTGTGACCGCGTAAAACGTAGAGTTTTGTAGACAATTTCCCTATAGTTCGCGGTCCTCTGCGCAGCACAGTATCGACATGAAAGGGTTCACAACGCGAAATGTCCACAGCGATCGTCAAAGTACGATCGAGCATGGCTCTGTGCATAAACCAATCCACACCTCAGTGGCTTACGGGTACGAAAGCACGCGGGAATTGGCGGCTGTGTTTCAAGGTAAGCAAGCAGGACATACCTACTCACGACAGATAAATCCCACTGTAGAGGCGCTCGAGGACAAAATCACGACCATGGAGGATGGACTCCGTACCGTGTGTTTCAGCACAGGCATGGCGGCCATAGGCACAACCTTCTTTTCGTTACTACGTGCGGGTGATCATGTCATCAGTAGTGCGTTTCTATTTGGCAACACTAACAGCTTGTTTAATTCGTTCGCGACGCACGGCATCGAAGTCTCTTTTGTTGACGCGACAAATGCTCAGGAAGTGCAAGCGGCAATTCGACCTAACACCCGGATGGTGTTCGTTGAGACCATTGCGAATCCGCGTACACAGGTAACGGCGCTTGCCGAGATCGGCGAGCTATGTGATGAGCATGGGCTTATCTATTTTGTTGATAACACAATGACATCACCGTTTCTGTTCCAAGCGGCCTCAGTCAAGGCAAGTCTGGTCATCAACAGTTTGACCAAGTACATCGGCGGCCATGGCAATGCATTGGGCGGGTCAGTGACCGAGATGGGTCATTTCGACTGGGGTAAGTACGACCACATCTACGATGACTATCGATCCGGTAACGAACAGATGTGGGGTCTGACACAGATTAAGAAAAAGGGTCTCAGAGATTTTGGTGCTGCCCTCAGTGCAGAACCTGCCCATCACTTATCAGTGGGTTCAGAGACCCTCGCACTCCGGCTGGAGAGACAGTGTCAGAACGCACAAGCGTTGGCTGATTACTTGGATGGCCACGGTCAGGTAGATAAGGTTTACTATCCGGGACTACAGGATCACCCTCAGTATCAACGGTCGAGGGATTTGTTTCGCTATCCCGGTGCGATCTTGAGTTTTGAACTTAATCATGACGTGGATCTTTGGGCGTACATGGACCGGCTCAAAGTCGTTATTAAGTCCACCAACCTAGGCGACAATCGCACGCTCGCAATTCCAGTAGCCCACTCAATCTATTATGAAATGGGTCCTGAGCGACGCGCTAGTATGGGCATAGATGACTCACTAATTAGAATCTCAGTTGGCATTGAAGATACGAGTGATCTCATCGATGATTTTGCGAACGCGTTTGCTGACTGATTGACCCAGGGGGAAAAATGGCAAGACTAGAAGGAAAAGTAGCGATTATCACAGGCGGTGCCGGTGGTATCGGTCGAGCAGCTGGCCGTCTATTTGCCGCCGAGGGCGCAAATGTTCTCCTGGTGGACCTCGATGAGGAAGCGCTTGTGTCAGCGTGTGAGGAAGCGGGCACTAACCGAGTGACCTACTGTGTCGCCGACGTGACGAGAGCTGAGGACAACCAAATGATGGTCGACCTAGCCACCGAGAGATACGGCGGCGTCGATGTGTTTCTGGCTAACGCTGGCATCGAAGGTGATGTTGCTTCCATTGAAGACTATGACGAGGCGAGGTTCGATCAACTGATTGCGGTCAACGTAAAAGGACCGTTCTTAGGACTCAAGGCGAGCTTTCCGGCGATGACGAAACGCGGTGGTGGCAGTGTCATCATAACTTCCAGCGTGGCTGGCGTACGTGGTGCACCTAATTTGGCGCCCTATGTCACAAGTAAGCATGCTGTTATCGGTTTGATGAAATCCGCCGCGAGAGAAGGTGCGCCTAAACGAATTCGTGTTAACACAGTTAACCCATCGCCGGTCGAAACTAGAATGATGCGCAGTCTAGAAGAGGGGATCGCGCCTGGAGATAGCGAAGCCGCGAGGGCACAGATGAAGGCCAACATCCCCTTGGGAAGATACGCAGAACCGCATGACATCGCCAAAGTCATGTTGTTTTTAGCGTCGGATGACAGTGAGTTCGTCACAGGGTCTGTCTACTTGGCGGATGGCGGTAGTAGCGCGTAAACATATCCGTGGATTGGGCGTCGTACAAATCGCTTTGCGATCAACCTAATCACTGGTCACGTTGGATGTTGGAGCGATCTGCCGAAGTCATCGAAGAACACCGTCTTGTGAGCATTGCAGCCAAACTGCGAACGACGCTCACTACTGAACCACTACCCAAGCCGGAAGATCACGTTGGTCCGGTCGAAACAGACATGTTTGTTTTAGAGCTAACGCAAGCAGAGCGCGATCGAATATTGCAAGCGATTGAACAAGCGTGTGAGGACAAGCAAAAGATGGTCGCCCTGGGCGAATCGCTTCGAAATCTTGCAGGCTTTCGGGAGGCCTGGCAGGAATATGCGGCCTGGCAGAGAGGCGATGCGTAGTGGTTAAAAAAGTACTGATTGCTAATCGAGGCGCTATTGCACGTCGCATTGTCCGAGCCTGCAACGAGCGTGGTATCGAGACCGTAGCGCTTTATTCAGAACCAGATATCGGTGCCCCCCATCTCGCCGAGGCAACAGAAACTTATCCCTTAGCCGGGTCCAGTGCTCAGGAAACCTATCTCAATCAGACGAAGCTATTTGAGATCATCGCGGCCACTAAGGCGGATAGCGTCCACCCAGGTTATGGTTTTCTAGCGGAGAGTACTGAATTCGCATCTGCTGTTATCGAACGGGGAGTTAAGTTCATCGGTCCAGACCCAAAGTGGCTTGAGCAGATGGGTGACAAGGTGGCAGCGCGTCGTTTGATGGCGCAATCAGGGTTTCCCACCTTTCCTGGTTCGGGCTTGATTACTGACCTCTCCCAAGCTTCAAGCGAAGCTGAAAAAATTGGCTATCCCGTGCTGGTGAAGCCCACGGGAGGCGGTGGTGGCATGGGTATGGAGAGGGTGGCGGACGCCGATGGGCTTGAGCGTGCTTTGAGTCGCGCAAAAGCGATAGCAGCCAGTGCGTTTTCATCAACAGGCATATATCTTGAAAAATTGGTTCAACAGCCAAGACACATTGAGTTTCAGATTATTGGTGATGGCCGGGGTGGCGCCATCCACGCTTTCGAACGAGAGTGCTCGATACAACGTCGTAATCAAAAACTGATTGAGGAAAGTCCTGCACCTGGACTCGCGGCGGAGGAGGTTTTGGCTATTGCGGACAAGGCGGCACAAGTTTGCGCAGACCTTGGCTACGACAGTGTTGGAACAATGGAGACGCTGTTGTCGCCTGAGGGTGAGTATGGGTTTTTGGAAATGAATACCAGGATTCAGGTTGAACATGGCGTCACAGAAGAAGTGACGGGGATTGATCTCGTTGGGTTACAACTGGAACTATCTGATGGCGGTAGATTGCCTGACCAGATGAGCCGTACGGGCTTTGCTATAGAAGCGCGCATTTATGCTGAAGATCCGGATAGCTTTCTGCCGTCGACGGGTCGACTAAGTGTGTTTCGGCCACCGGTTATGCAAGACGTTCGTGTCGAAACAGGCTACCAAGAAGGACAAACTGTAGGTCCATACTATGACGCGATGCTGGCTAAGGTGATTGCGAAAGGGCACACTCGGGCGCTTGCGATTGGCAGGTTACTGGTCGCCCTAAAAGGATTTGAAATCATTGGTGTTGCAACAAATCAGCCTTTGTTGGCAAGGGTATTGGGCAGCGCTGAATTTTTGGACGGTAACATTGATACTGGCTTTTTGGATAGAGGTTAATAGGAGGGAGCATGGCTCGGCATGATGTAGAGAGTGAAGTAACAGGAAGCGTTTGGAAGGTTTTGTTGGAAGTTGGCGCTAAGGTCGCTACTGGTGATGTGATCATGATCTTAGAATCGATGAAAATGGAGATTCCAGTTGAGGCACCTGTTGACGGCACAGTCGCTGAGCTCCTCGTTGTTCCCGAAGATCAAGTTGAAGAGGATCAGGTTGTCGCGGTTGTTGAATCGTAGGCTTCCAAACCCGTCAATGTCAGGGTACAGGTTGTTCCAAGCCCTCGCTCGCTAACCACTTCTATTCGTCCGTTGTGTCGATCTACAACGGTTTTAACGAATCTCAATCCTAGCCCGGCACCGTGGTTTTGTGCGAGTTCCTGTGCTCGGGATCTGAAGTAGGGTTCGAAAATGTGTGGTAACTCTTCACGCGGGATACCAAAACCCTGATCTTTGACAACAACACGAACATTCTCCGTCATGACTTCGACAACGACGTTGATACGTGTGTTGTTAGGGCTGTATTTGATGGCGTTTGTTAACAAGTTTATCAGCGCACGCTCGAGAAGCTCGCCATTTGCTGAGATCCAGATCGGTTCTTCAGGCGCTTCTAACAACACCTGGATGTCCTTTTCTTTGGCCAAAAAGAAGGTCTGATCGAGGGCATTCTGGCACACCTGCTCCAAATCTATGCTGTAGAACTCTATGTCCGCATGGAGTTGGAGGCGGGAAAGTTGCAAGAATTGGTCAGACGCAGACAAACCACGCTGAGTGTAGTCGCGAATTTTTTCCAGCGTGTCTGTGTTGTGGCTGTCGCGTGACTGCTCGATGATTGCAAGGACGGAAGATAAGGGCGAGCGGAGATCGTGAGAAAGAAAAGCTAAAGCTTCTTCACGCTGAGCTTGTGCAGATCGAATTTCCGTTAAGTCGGAGATGGTGAGAACCCAGAAAGGTGCATAGGGTTCGTTTTGTTCTGTGAGAGGCCGAGCAGTTATGAACACGGGTACGCTGTTAAGTGCCTGGCTCTCGAAGACAATGGTTTCTTTTCTCAGTACGACGGTGCGCCATATTTCTAACCAGGTTTGTCCAAGTGGGGGTTGGATTTGTCCTAGAAGTTCTAAGAGCTTGTGAGCTTGGTTCGTGTCGATTGCGAGCAGCCGTTCTGCTTCATCATTGGCGAAGGTAAGCTGCCCAAGCCCTGAGATGATCACCGCGCCACTGGACATGTGATCCAATGCGGATAAGCCGATCTCCCGACCTTCCCTAACAACCTTCGCACGGCTTTGTAACCTGCCGATCTGGGCGGCTAGCCGTTCCGCAGGCAATGCGTCCACGCTGACCAATGCAGGCTTTAGAGTTTGATCCAAAAGCGCCTGTTCTGCCGGATTGAGTGGGGATTCACGTTGTACTACTGTCGCGGTCATGTCGGCGTTGTCGCTTAACTTGGCATTGAGCAGAGTTTGCAAACCGTCTCGGTCCGCCTCCGGACGAGTATTTGCAGGCAGGATATTGAAATTGTGTAGACGCTGACCTTCACTGTCGATTCGATCTAGCTCGCTTTCGATAAATTGCCACGCTACTTCATGTCGTCGCCAGCTCCACAAGGGGTAGATGATTGCGGATGCGACGGTGACGCTCGCTAAAGGAAGATGAAGCGAAAATAAGGAAAGAAAGAAAAGCGTCAGTAGAATGGGCGCGAGGGCTGTAATGGTGATCGTGATGATTCCCTGCTTTGGGCGCAAACGCGGTAGAGCCAAACAGGTGAGTGCGACGAGTAGGCAAGCGATAACGATGATCACCCAACCTGGCACAGTACGGACAAAATTGCCGTGCACGACTGCACTCAGGAGATTGGCGTTGAACTCAACCCCCGACAAAGGCGTTACTGTGTCCCCAAGGGGCGAAGTTACCCAGTCACCGACCCCAAGAGCGACTGCGCCGATAAGGACTACTTTGTTCTCCAGAGCGTTGCGCAATGCGCCTTGATCGAGAACGGCGGTGTTCAATATCTGATGGGCAGAAATTTGCGGGTAGGTGCTCGGCGGTCCGGCAAACGGTATTTGTACGAAGTGACATTTGGTGATGAACAGTGGTGAGGTGCTCGGGGTCGTACAGGGTGGCGGTGTCGGGTAACCCAACGCCGCAGCGATGCCTAGTGTTAAGTGCGGCCAAACAGGACTTCCAACACCTTGGTAGAGATATGTTCCTCTGACAATGGCATCGTCGTCGAATTCAACTTGGACATGACCAATGATGTCTGTCTGATCTGCGAGATCGCTGAATGGCATTACTTCTACATGCTGGCCACCTTGCATGGTGACATCGATGATCATAGGTGTCGCAAATAAGGGGATTTTCGCAACAACGTCTACGAGCTGTTGGTTGTCGGAATTTTGACTACCCGCATAAACGATGTCTGCGGCGATTAGGGTTGGGCTAAAAGAGGCTATTTTGTCGATGAGATCTGCTTGTAATGATCGTGGCCAAGGCCACGGACCCTGTTCGTGAAGGCTCTGATCATCGATCGAGACAATCACAATCTTGTCGTACATCGGCGCAGGGGTGGTGGCGATCGTTGTATCGTAAATCAGTCGATCAAGGGCAAGGGTCCATTGATTAACGTGGGCTAGTGTGACGAACAAACAAGCGCCGACCAAAAATATTGACGACTCGACACGAAAGCGGGTTACAGGGTTAGGCATGCCTCTCCAGGGAAGCGGCGATGTTTACAGTGCAAGAACCGGGATCAAGAGAAACAAGAGCCACCTCATGGACGTTGGAGTGAGATTTCTGTTGTGACACCTGGACTGTGCAGGGAGTGGCGCTGGGACGCAACCTCGATCACAAATTTGCCCCTGGAAGGGAGTACATAGAATGCGTTGGGGTCAGTCGTTTCGATGACATGTGCACCCTCCGAGCCGGTGATTGTGACAATGTACCGGTCGACATCAGACACCTCATCCCAAGTCACCGTAAGGTCTCGTCCCTGCCGTTCCGTTTTGAGGTTTTCAGGTGTTGCAGGCGCTGGTGGAATCTCATTAACGATGACAGCATGCTGCGCGTGAAAAACGTGCACCGAACTTTACCGATCCGGAGTAGGTCATGAGTTGGGAACCTGAAGTAAAAGAGTTAGAGCGGCGTCGCTATCTCGCACAGCAGCAAGGTGGCGAAGAGAGTATCGCGAAGCAACACGCTAGGGGGCGTTTAACGATTCGCGAAAGAGTGGATGCGGTTCTCGATAAGGGTTCGTTTCGAGAACATGGGCGTGCCACTGCTAGCCCCGTCTACAACGACAAAGAAGAGATTGTCGAGTATGCACCGGCTAACTACATAGTCGGTTTCGGTAAGGTCGATAAGCGCCGTGTTGTTGTCGGAGGCGAGGACTTTACGCTAAAAGGCGGTTCACCAAATGCAGCGGGACTACGCAAGAGTGTATACGCCGAGCACTTAGCCGTTCAGTACAAAGTCCCCTTGATTCGAATGTTAGAAGGTGGAGGCGGGTCCGTTAAAGGCTCTGGTAAGAAGGGTGGCACCGTTGGTGAACCTGTCTTTACAGAACCTAGATTCAAAATAATTGCAGATGCGATGTCGCAGGTGCCGATAGCTAGTGGCGCCATGGGCGCTGTTGCCGGATTTCCTGCTGGCAGGTTGGTCGCTTCTCACTTCGCTGTGATGACCAAGCACACAGCCCAAGTGCTGATTGGTGGTCCTGCTCTGGTAGAGCGGGCGCTGGGCGTTAGCATGTCGAAAGATGAGCTCGGTGGCGCTGCGGTTCATGCGACCAGCGGTATCGTCGACAATCTTGCAGAAGATGAACACGATGCATTTCGTCAGATCCGACAGTTCTTGAGCTATCTACCAGGCTCTGTGTGGGAGCGAACACCTCGCTATGACAACGACGACCCTATCGAGCGCATGGAACAAGAGCTACTCACGGCAGTCCCGCGGGAGAGTAACAAAGGCTTCGACATGCGAGCCATTGTGGAAATGATTGTTGACCTTGGCAGCTTTTTTGAAATTGGTCGTGATTTTGGACCAAGCCAAATTTGTGGCATGGCGCGGATGGACGGCCAGCCGGTAGGTGTGTTGGCTAATGACTGTATGTTCTACGCAGGAGCGATGACGGCGGAAGCTGCGCAAAAGTATCGCCGGTTTGTTGAGATGTGTGACACGTTCCACGTGCCGATAATCAATTTTATCGACCAACCTGGGTTCATGATTGGGCCTGAATCAGAGCAAGCAGGCACGATACGGTATGGGATGGCCGCAGTCGCGGCCGCCGCACAATCGAGTATGCCCTGGGCAGTTATCCAAGTGCATAAAGGCTTTGGTGTCGCTACTGCAGCACACTACGCCCCAGGCAATTACGTGCTCGCTTGGCCATCTGTAGAGTCAGGTGCATTACCATTAGAAGGAGGGGTAGCGGTTGCTTTTCGTCGTGAGATCGCTGAAGCAGAAGACCCTGATGCTAAGCGCAAAGAATTTGAAGAGCAGCTGCGAGAGGCGCGCTCACCGTTTCCAAGGGCTGAGTCTTTTGCGGTGCATGAGTTGATAGATCCCAGAGAGACACGTCCAGTGCTTTGTGAGTGGATCGATTGGATACAACCGCAATTAGATAACTTGGTTGGTCCAGTGCACTTTGGAATGCGCCCCTAACTAAATACACACAATAGAATTATAAGAGGAGAAGACCATGACGATTTCGTTTGAAGACCAGGTCGCAATTGTGACTGGGGCTGGTGGAGGTTTGGGTCGTTGTCATGCGCTCGAGCTTGCTAAACGTGGCGCCAAAGTGCTCATCAACGACTTAGGCGGCGCGATTGATGGCTCGGGTGGATCATCTGCAGCGGCAGAGGCTGTCGTTGCAGAAATCAAAGCAGCCGGTGGCGAAGCGATTGCCAATGGCGGTTCCGTTTCCGATCGTACTGGAGCTAAGAGCATAGTCGAAGACGCGATGAATGCTTGGGGCCGTGTCGACATTTTGATCAACAACGCCGGTATTCTTCGGGATAAATCGTTCTCGAAAATGGAGCTGGATGACTTTCAAATAGTCATGGATGTGCATTTGATGGGTGCGGTTAACTGCTCCCACGCCGTGTGGCCAATCATGCGTGAGCAAAACTATGGCCGGATACTAATGACAACTTCGCCCACGGGGTTGTATGGCAACTTTGGTCAAGCCAACTATGGTGCCGCGAAGCTCGCCCAAGTGGGTTTAATGCACACTCTCAAGATCGAAGGTGCTAAGAACAACATCCATACGAACACAATTGCTCCGGTTGCCGCGACCAGAATGACTGAAGATCTGATTCCTGAAGAAGCACAGAAAAACTTAGGTCCGGAATTGGTCACACCCGCAGCGATGTTTTTAGTGAGCGATGGCGCTCCGAACGGGGTCATTATGCAAGCACAGGGTGGTCAATTCTCCCTTGCCTGTATCGTCGAGAACCAAGGGGTCAACATCGGCGTCGATGCAGACGCCGATGACATTGCTGCAAACTACGAAAGAATCGCTGATCTTACCGGCGCGAAGCCTCGAGGGATGCTCCAACTCGGTGCGATGTAGTCCGCATTTTGTAGCGAGATAGCGCCGCCTGCCTGTAACTCTGTGGTCGCATAGCGTTGGGGCTTGGAAAAGTGTTTGGTAAGTCGTTCGAGAATTGGGTCTAGCTCGTCTGTTGGTACAAACCGAATTTTGTGTTCGGTGAGCTGCGTGTCATGGTCAAAGCACTCGATCGCAACCTTGGTCACTTCAGAGTTAAGCGGAGCGTGTGAGAAGACCTGATCATGCCGACGCTGCTCCTCGTCAGGGATCCAAACGCAGGGCTGTTGTGTTAGCACCTGATAATCATAGTTCTGGCTAACGAAAAACTGCCATAGTTCGAATGTTTCGGCATCAATGTACCGGGTGCTGATCTGTCCCTTTGTGTTGCGCACTTCTGTACGCACCAGGGACTGTCTATGCAGTGAACTTCTTTTTGTCATTTTAGCAACTGTTGTCATTGGGACACCTATTGGGTACAACGTTGTAGAACTTGTAAGAAGTATAGGAAACATCGGAAATTCTGCCCTATGGCTGCAATCGTCCTCACATTTATTGGTTCTTTGTTCCTAGGCGGGGGGCTCTGGTTTGTAGTGGGCAGTCGCTTTCGTTTCAGTCCAGATGATGAACAGAATGAAAGACTGAATTTCGCTCTGTTCTTTGTAGGGACGTTGCCAGTAAGTTTTGTCCTGGTCTTCTTCGGTCTCGGTGACACTTAGTTCGTGTCCAAAAACCTAGGTTGTTGGCAGGTTTGTGGAAGGACAAATAACCAGGAAGGCTATTTTGATGGAGGAACGGGTCAGCCTGCGACGTTGTCGACAACCAACTCAGGTGCTCTGAAACGTGGATGCGCTTTTTGATCTCGGGAATTCACATGTAGGTGGTGATAGAGGTTCGCGATCCACTGTTGACCCTCTTGTGTCCTCTTTAAATAATCTATGCCCGCTCCGATGTACGGATGGACTTGGCTGTAAAAGAACTCAGGAAAATTCATCCTTAGTTCTCCTGCGTGCGTGAATTTCAGGCGTTGGGCTTCACCGATTTCGACAAATTCTGCGAACAACCGAGATAGCTTCTGCAGATATTGTGGATCTGCCATTTGACCGATGAGATCTGCGGCGCGAACAAGACCGGGCAATGTGTCCGTTGCGTTGTGAGTCGGCTTTGCTGGAACCGGGAAACGAGTCATTTCGATGCAGGCTGAGACTACTTCGATATCGATTAGCTCTTCACGAGCGAAACGTTCTTGTATATAGAGGGCGCCGCGATCAACGTGGTAAGGCGTCATAAAGGCATCTGTAGCACCCATTGGCGGTTGCACTCGGCTGCCGTCGGGATCGATCACACAACTATCCGATGTGTCAGCAGCAAGCAGATCTCTGAGATAGCCAATGTCGTGAAAGAGCATAGCGACGACTGCTTGTAGCCAGTCGTCCACCGTTAGATCACCTTTAGCGAGCTGGCGACCCTGGAGGATGGTCTGGCCCACATCGGTTACGAGGATTGTGTGTTGAATATCGTGATACGGACAGTCACAACGAAGAAATGTCTCCATAGCTGTCTGGGCGGCGTTTTCGAGTGTTCGAATATACGCAGGCGAGACATCCGCGAAAGCATGTTGAAAGGCGTTTGTTGTATGGACAACGAACGCGTCAATGACTGTGCGATTTGGATTGAACATACCGGTAGTTTATTTGAGGAAGGGCCTTGTCTACGTGCACTGGTACTCAGTTTATTCGAAGGCGTGACACTCCAAATTGGAATGAATACTATGCATGTGATGCGCTATTTAGTTGAGTGAGATTCATGTCACAAGTTGAGCTTCGACATCTTCGTACTTTGGTTGCACTGCGCGATACAGGCAGTTTAGTTGAAGCAGCAGATCGCGTGTTTTTGACTCAGTCCGCGCTGTCCCATCAAATCAAGGAGCTGGAACTTCGGATTGGTACTTCGCTTTTTGTGCGCAAAACCAGACCAGTGCGTTTTACAAGTTCCGGCAACCGATTGCTAAAACTTGCGGATCAGGTTTTGCCACTCGTGCACAGCACTGAGCTTGATTTGCAACGGTTAGCCGGAGGGGAATCGGGTCGGATTTTCATGGCGATAGAGTGTCACAGCTGCTTCGAATGGCTCCTCCCTGCCATTGATGAATATCGTGAACAATGGCCAGACGTTGAACTCGACATCTCCAGCGGCTTTCATTTTGCGCCGTTACCGGCACTCAGTAGGGGCGACCTGGATCTTGTAATTACCGCGGATCCGGACGAGGAACTTGGCGTAAGCTACTTCCCGCTTTTCTCTTATGAGGCACAACTCGCGATTGCCAAAGATCACTCGCTCATTGAGGGCGAGTGGGTTGAGCCGGGTGATTTAAAGGAAGAAACAGTGATTAGCTATCCGGTAGATCGCAGTCGACTGGATCTCTTTACGAGCTTTCTTGAGCCCGCAGGGATCGAACCTAAGCGGGTGCGTCACGCGGAATTGACGACGATGATAGTGCAGTTAGTAGCCTCGAACCGTGGCGTTGCTTGTCTACCTAATTGGGCGCTCCATGAGTATTTGCAGAAAGACTATTTGGCGGTGCGATCTCTAGGTGAAGAGGGGGTCTGGCCGACTTTGTACGCGGCCGTTCGGGCGGATCAGGCAGAAGCTGCGTTTATGCGTGGCTTTGTCGAGATTGCGAAAGATGTCTGCTTCAAAAATCTCCGGGGCATCGTTACTGCCGAGAGCTAATGGAGAGCCGAGAGCTAATGGAGAGCCGAGAGCTAATGGAGGGCCGAGAGCTAATGGAGAACCGAGAGCTAATGGAGAACCGACAGCTAAGTGGCGTTCTACTACGGAACGAGCGTCGTCCCTACCCAGGTGTCGCCTCTCTTTTCGTACCGCATGCGATCATGGATACCATTGTCTTGGCTAAGATCGAGTCGTTCGATTAGGTAGGGTGACAAGATCAAGCCCCGAGCGGTTTGAGGGGCAACCAAGGGGTCCGGAAGCTCGACCGCGGCAACCTCTTCGAGTAACTGCTCTCGAGACTCGATGCGCGAACTTTGAGCTTTCACTGTACTGTAAAACCAGTCCATACGTTTAGGCGGATCCGGCCTGAGCTGCCAACTGTCAGCCACGAAGTCTTCTGCGACCGAACTTGTATTAGCCAAGATGCGGAACTGAGCTTGGATGCTTGGCCAATATGTTAATACGCTGACAGAATGCGAAAGGGGCGACCATTTGGGGCTGGTCGAGTTAATAAAAATCGCGAGATCCTCACCAACATCCCGTAGTACGAGCGTGCGCATTTCAGCCGTGGCCGTGCCGTTATGACCGACCGTACAAAGGTTCGCCATTGGGTCTCGATCCGATCGTGCTCGCTCGCGATCGGACTTGAATCTGCCCAAGGGGTCCATTACTTGTTGGCGTCAGCTTGGATAATTGCAACCCAGCGGCTGGCGTTGATAAAGCCGCTACCCCATCCTGGATAATCTTGATCTAACTTGGCTGCAATATCTGCAGGTTCATCACCATTGCTTAAGCCCGCTCGTACAGTGGCGCTCGAAGCCTTCACTGCATCTATCGTTGTGCGCAGATCCACTTTCGAAGCTAGCGCACCATGGCCGGGAATGATTTTGATGTCGTCGGGAACGAGTGCTAGAACGTTTTCAACGTTCGCGATGAAGCCATCGATGGAACCGCCACTGCCTACGTCGACAAAAGGAAAACGACCGTTAAAGAAATGGTCACCCATATGCACAACATTTGAATTTTTGAACCAAACTGCACTATCGCCGTCGGTGTGGCCGTTTGGTAGGTGGATTAACGCGATGGTGTCGTCGTTAAAATGTACCGTGGCGCCGTCATCGTAAGTCACCAAGGGTAAGCCGCTGCGCGGAAAGTTCTCCGTCGAAAGTAGGCGAACGCGCACATTGTCGTGGGCAACGATGGTGCCTGTGCGCCCGAACTGGGGATTTGAGCCTGTGTGGTCGCCGTGAAAATGGGTGTTCAATACGAGGCGTGGTTTATCGCCGCCAAGTTTCTTGATAGCTGTTTGGATTTTGTCACCGAGTGGCGCGTACTGATCATCAACGATAAGGGTGCCGTCGTCGCCAATCGATAGTCCAATATTGCCGCCAGCACCTTCGAGCATATGAATGGCGCCGGAGACGTGAGTTGGCTTGATTTCTACTGCGGCAAAGCGATCTTCAGCAGCCCAAGTCTGAGCTGTGAGAACGAGGGGCAGTGTTAGTTTGAGAAAGAGCTTCATGTGCATACCTTTAGAAGTTGATGTGTGTGCCTGTTTTTGTATGGTCTGACCATTCAGGTGGAGCGTTTTCTTGGTGTCGTTTCAGGATTCGATAGAGAAAACCGTGGCCGCTAGCAGAGAGGGCGTCGTGAATCATGTTCTCCATGTCCACCTCCGCTGCCCGCCGGAGAAGCCGCTCGAAGGTAAAAATAAAGTTATTGGTGTGACGAGCACGAACCACACTTCCGTAAAACAAATCGAACTGGGCTTGTGGATCGTTCATGCTGAGATGGGTCTCCAGCAAACGCCGTGAAAACGCCTCGAGATCATTGGCGCCTTGGGCGGCGAAAAGTTTGGCTACTTCGTCGGAACCGACCGCCCCGGAACCTGTTGCGCCTTGGCTGGACAGATAGAGGAGTCCAGCAATTGAGCCAAGTTGGGCCCGGACCGAGTTTGTGATTTGGAGGAAAGTATCTTGGCGTTGATGTACTTCGCTCGCGACGAGATTTTCAGTCTGGATAACGGCCTGTTCAGATGTGCGTTGGATCGCTACAGCCTGCGCTCGAAGTGCATCGGTATTTTGTTCGAGCTCTTTCTGTTGCAAGAAATATCCGATAACCAGCCACAAGAAGGCGAGCGGCGCAAAGGCGCCTTCTAAGAAATTCCCGAGCTCCTCCGCCGGTAGGGTGCCGAACGCAAGCCATCCGCCAACGCTGACGTTGATGTAGATGATGCCGAGAAGAATCCAAAGCGTAGTTAAGCTTAAGCCCAACCAGATGCGCCAATTCATCTATTCAGGGTTATCAGTGTTGTCGTTCTCGGGTGTTGCGCTAGGGCTTGGGTCCGTTCGGCGTCGAAGCTCAGCGACATCTCGCTGGATCTCGCTAAGACGGAAAAGGATATCAGGCATTTGGTCACTGATACGCCAGATCAGGTAAGCGATGGCTGCAAGAATTAAGAAAGATAAGAATCCCATAGTCAAATGTCCGTCCGAGAAATATGCAAGTTATACCCACCGTCTAGCACTTAGTCCAGTGAACCGGTGATGGATTTGCGCTGGCTAATTTCGAGCCAGTTTTGATCTGCATCTTTGATGAAGGAAATGTACGCAACTTCGCCAAGCCTGATTGGGGCCATGCCTTCGCCGCCACCCTTTTGCAGAACTGTTTTGTGTTCGCCCACGACATCGAAAACTTGGAAAGTCATGTAGCGGAAACCGGTGCCCGCGCGCTCAAAGGGGCGGAGTTCTCCCTCGGTGAGCGAGATGGCTGAGGCGCCGACCGCGAAAGTGCTGTCATTAACTTCTGCAAGACCTAGAACTTCGCCGTAGAAGTCTTGTTGTGCTTGTAGGTTTGGAGTGACAAGTGTGAGCAGTAAGTTCTTGTCCTCCTCGACCGGACATAGTTGCAAGACGTTCCCGTCAGGGTCTGTGAGGTCCGTTGATTGGGTCGTGTGTTCGGTGTAGAGGCGTAGTGCTCGCAACCCGGTCGGCTGACCCGGGTCGATAGGTTCGCGAGAGTGATTGATTTTGATAATACTATTTCCCACTGCGTGGCGGTGCTGACGAACGCCGCCACCCACCGGTAAGAGCTCAGAAAACGGTGCATGGGCTTCGTTTTGCCAAAACGCTAACATTGCGTCTAGGTTGTTTGTGTGAAGACCGACGTCGAGGGCTGGTTTGGCGAGTTGCATGGTATGAACTTAGTCGTGGATTCGAGGGTAGATTAGCGTGACCGTATCGCTTCCGGAAGATTTTAAAGACGCGAACGCTTTCATAGAGCGTATGCATGGCATCTATGGTGAGGTCGAAGGCGATCGCATTCTGGCTGGTATGAGCCGCAGCGATTCGACGGCCACTTATTGGTTCAATCCACTGAAACCCACGAGTGTTTCTCTGCCGGGAGACCCGCTTGCCGGTCTAGTTAGTGTCTTCGTGTGTGCTGATCGAGATGCGATCACGCGTAGTGAGGCCGCGACCGCGGGCCACGTCTACGTTCAAAACGCTTCGAGCTACTACGCAGTCTCTTGTCTGCGACTTGAAACAGGTATGGAAGTCTTGGACCTCGCAGCCGCGCCAGGTGGTAAGACTATTGCCATCGCTGCACTACTCAACAACACGGGACGCATCGCAGCGGTTGAACCTATAGTGCGGCGGTTTCACCGCTTACGCAGCAATCTCGAGCGCTGTGGCGCAACGAACGTTGCGTATTATCAGAAAGATGGGCGTGGCGTAGGGCGAGCGGTTCCTGAGCTTTTTGACCGAGTGTTGGTCGACGCACCGTGTAGTTCTGAGGCCAGGATGCGTTGGGACAACGTGGATTCGTACAAACACTGGCAGCTCAGAAAATTGAAAGAGACAAGGCGTAAACAAAAGGCGTTGATCATGTCCGGTTACCAGGCGCTAAAACCGGGTGGTTTGCTTTTGTACTGTACTTGTAGTTTTGCGCCTGAAGAAAACGAACTTGTGGTTAAACATCTTCTAAAGCGAACCGATGCAGAAGTTGATCCCTTAGATTTCGATGCAGAGCTACCTTTGCATAGTGGCTTAACCGAATGGCAGGGTAGAAAGTTAGGTGAGACATTGGCCGGTACCGCACGCGTAGTGCCCGTTGGGGTCTGGGAAGGCTTCTACCTAGCGAGAATCAGGAAGCCTCCATCTAATTTAGATGTTTAAGTCTTTAGATGTTTAAGTCTTGGTTTTGGGAGTATGCAAACTTACAAAATGGCAATAACCAGGAACGAGTTGTGCCCAGTCGTTTTCTAGGCCGAATAGCGCAGTACCGAAGGTGACCAAATTGTCGGTTACTGACTCCGCGCCGAGGAGATTGGTCAGGTGCGTAAGACCTGGATTGTGTGCGACCACGGCTATGCTCTCAACGTCGGGTGGTGTGCCACGAATAATGTCAACGATCGTTGCTGCGTCGGCTAGATAGAGCGCGGGTTCTGCAACTGTTCGCGCATGGGTCGCAGCGGCGACGAATTCGGCGGTTTCTTGGGCCCTTATCGCAGAACTCGTCCACACCCATTCAATAGGGTGTGACTGTTTTGCGAACCATTCTTGCATGATGGCCCCGTCACGTTGTCCGCGTGGCGCCAATTGTCGGTCATGATCCGACTGGGCAGATGTGGCGTCGGCGGACTTAGCGTGGCGAACGATGCGGATATATTTCACTCTAATCCCAGAGGTTGAAAAACTCCTGCAGCGCTTGCATCTGACCACCACTCACCGCTGATGGCACGATGATTGGCGTCTTGATACCGGCATCGAACCAGGCTTCGATCCCTTCACGCACTTCCGTCTCGCTACCGAAAAGAGTGGTATCAGCAAGCCACCGATCAGAAAGACATTCCGGCACACGATCTAAGTCTTGGTCGGCAATCGCTTTTTCAACACCTGTCATTTCTTCTTCGTAACCGGCTTCTTTCCAGTAATTTCTGTAGTTTGGCAGGAACGCATAAGAAGTTAGCGTTCTGCGATTGACCGCGGCGGCGGCTTCCTTGTCATCGTTGATACAAGTCGGAATCATGTTGCCGATGAAGAAGTCTCCGCTTTTGGCTGCGTCCGAGACGTTGCTGAGCGAATGACCCATATGTGATCTAGCACCGTTCGCGAAGACCATTCCATCACCAATCTCTTCTGAAAGGCGGATCATTTTGTCGCGCAAGGTTGCGAGAACGATGGGCGGGAGATCGCCCACTCTCGGCACAGCGTGCAGGTCCTCGACAAACTGTCGCATGTCGCTCAGAGGTTTGCCGCCGGTGATACCTAGTCGTGACATGGCCGGAGCATGACTCACGCCAACACCGAAGCGGAAACGTCCACCAGAAATTTCGTGCAGAAAGCCTGCTGTACCTGCGTAGTCACTGGCATGGCGTGTGTAGATCGGCGTGATGCTCGTGCCGATCATTACTTTTTCTGTGGCCATCGCGATGGCGGTGCAAAGGCTGAGACTGTCACCCAAGCTTGGGCCAAATATACCTGGGAAACCGCGACGTTCAGCTTCTTGTGCTGCTTCGATGATTTTGTGTCGTCGTCCGGGTACGGCTGCGAGACTAAGCGCGGGTAGTTGAGTCAATGTGTTTTCCTTGCAGGTTTTCTATTAAGCAAGATTACGTGCAACGCCGCTCAAAACCAAGAATGTCTTGCCGAGCGACGAGGAGCGATCCGTTTTCGAGCAGCAATCATTTGCGGGTCGCGAAAGGCGAAAACGAGAACGACACCAGCGACGAAACCTCCTATGTGAGCCCAGAAGGCTACCCCTCCACCCGATCCTCCGGACGAGCCGACTCCAGATAGCAGTTGCAGCAAAAACCAATATCCCAACATCAGTATTGCGGGGACGCTGATGGTGGTGATGTAGACCACAAGAATGATCAGCATGTGCACGCGCGCTCGTGGAAACATGATGGCGTAGGCGCCCATGACGCCACCGATGGCACCTGAGGCACCGACCATTGGTATCACACTTGTTGGGTCATTGAGTATTTGTGCAACGGCTGCAGCGAGACCGCAGAGAACATAGAAGCAGGCGAATCGAAATGGACCCATTATATCTTCGACGTTATCACCAAAAACCCAAAGAAAAAGCATGTTGCCTAAGATGTGCAACCAACCACCGTGCATGAACATCGAACTGACTAAGGTGCTGAGTTCGCCACGGCCATGTATCGAACAGGCTAAGTTATCGGCGACTGCGATTTGTGTGTTGGCAGCAACGCTGCCAAGGAGGTCTCCCGGGATAAGCGCGTAGTAGCAAAAACTTTCCGCGAGTGCATAGGTTGATCCGAAACCTTGGACGGTGAACCACACAACGACGTTCATGCCAATAATGACGTAGGTTGCGATGGGTAGATTGACGGTCGGGTTTTCGTCGCGGAAGGGGATCATGGTTTATCGCGGCGGTAGATCGTGTAGGTCGCTCCAATCACTCCATTTGCGACCCTCTATGGACTTGACCATCGTTCGTTTGAGTTCCGGGTAGTGCACGATATCCGGGAGATTGCGTTCGCCACCGACTAGATAGACCAGGTCTTGGTCAGATGAATTGTGCAGGCTATGTGCTGGACCACCGGTCGGAAACGCCATGAAGTCGCCTGCACATATAGCAAATTCCTCGTTGTCGATTTGCGCGGTACCGCTGCCGTCGAGGATGTAGATGAATTCTTCGTCCGCTTCGTGATAGTGATGGGTTGTTGAATCTCTGCCAGGCTCTATGCGAACGATGTGGATGCCGAGATTGAGTAAGCCCATGCCCTCGGTAAGCGTGCGCGTATGTCTTATGGCGTTGTCGTTGAACTGATGCTGCACGAGCGTTTCTGGTCGTTTGTCGATCTCAGCGCCCTTAACTAAGTATTTCGACATAGCACTGCTCCTTCTCTTTGTGACAAGACCTTTGGCAGGCTCAGGTTAGCAGCTTAGTGAGTGTCGCGATAAGTTGCTCGTTTTCCTGTGGCGTACCTATGGTAATGCGCAATTTGTCTTTCATGGTTGGGAAGTATCGGACCAGGATACCCGCGTTCTTCAGCGCCTCGTAAAGTGCCTCAGCGTTGGCTGGACTTTCTATAGTGACAGTCGCCAGAATAAAATTGGTCTGCGAAGGCGGACTCTCCAAACCAAGTTGGAGGAGGGCATTGCGCACCAAATTTCTTTGTTCGCGAACTGCGGTCCACGTGTTTTGTGCATACGCTTGATCTGTGAAAGCTGCTAGACCAACTGCCTGACTGATGTGGTCGATGTTATAGCTATCTCGAGTTTTGGTAATGATTGGGTCTATCAAAGTCTCGGTACCAAAAAGATAACCCAGCCTCATTCCAGCGAGTCCGTAGCCCTTGCTGAAAGAGCGGAGAACTAACACGTTGTCATGCTTGTTAATTAAGGAAGTACAGTCGTAGTCGAGTTCGGGGTCCACGAAGTCGACGTACGCCTCGTCTACTAACAAAACGCCATCGAGGGCGTCGGCAAGAGTCGAAAGTGTCTCAGTGTCGACTAAAGTGCCAGACGGCGCATGGGGATTAACGATACAGGTGAGTTGTGCCCCTGCCTCGTTCGCTCGCTGTGCAAAGTTCTCAGGAAACTCCCAAGATTCACCCAGTTTGATTCGCAACATTTGCGACCCGTGGATGTCCGCAAGCACCGGGTAGAGTGAATAAGACGGCTCGGTCACGGCTATGGTGGCCGTCGGTTCGACGAACGTTGTGATGGCTAGGCGAAGTGCCTCGTCGCCACCGTTGGTGATAACAATCTGGTTCTGTTCTATGCCGTGTGTTTTTGCGATCTCCACTCGTAGAGGATCCGCTGTGGGTTGTGGATATCGGCGTAGGTCCGTGCCAGTGATTGCAGCGATGGCCTCGTCGACAGCCGGGCTAGGCGGGTAGGGATTCTCGTTGGTGTTGAGTTTTATCGTCCGCCTATCGTCTGGCTGCTCCCCCCACGTATAACCTGCCATAGCTTGGATGTTCGGTCTTTGATAACTAGGCATCTTGCGTGGACTCCGTAGACGGCTCTTTTGCGGCCTGATCACTGTCTTCTTCGCGCGCAAGTTCCACGGCATCTGCGGGACCCAACAAAATTGCGAGCCACTCTGTGCGCGGGTTGGCTTCGAGAGCAATTTTTGCGGTCATCGTTAAAGGTACCGACAACAACATCCCAACGGGACCGAGTACCCAACCCCAGACAACTAATGATAGAAATACGACTAGGGTAGATAGACCAAGCCCTTTGCCCATAAAGCGTGGCTCTATTGCATTACCCATTACGACGTTGATCGTGACGAAGCCAATACCCACACCAACTGCTGCACCTGGTCCAAGTTGAACAAGCGCTAGAAGCAATGGCGGTACGGCAGCAATGATGGAACCGATTGTTGGCACATAGTTGAGGAGAAAAGCCAACAAGCCCCAGAGGACTGGGAAGTCTACGCCAAGGATCCATAGAAAGGTCGTTACGACGAGTCCGGTTGCTGCGCTTACGGAAGTTTTGATCGCTATGTAGCGATTTACGTTCTCTGCGAAGCGGGAAAAGTGAGGCATGCTGGTATGAGGGTTGCTGAGCACTTGTCCCAGTTTTTTCGGGAAGCTCGCAGCTTCCGCGAGAATAAAAATAACCGTTAGGACAATAAGGAAACTGTTGCTTAGGACGCCACCTAATCGTGCCAGCGTGGTCCCGGCAAGCTCCAGAGCTGAGTTCGGTGAGAAGTTGGTCGTAATGATCGACAGATCAGTAATATTCAATGGCTCAAGAACTGGCCGTAACATTTCGACCGCGTCTCTTTGCAGCAGGAGCAAACGTTCCTGATAGAAGGGCAACTTAGCGGAAAAGGCAGAAGTTGATTGGGCGATAAGCATGCCCAGCAAAATAATCGTGAATACCATCAAAATCATGACGATGGGTAGAGAAAAGGCTTCCGGGATGCCTTTTCGCTGCAACCAAAACATAGGGGTCGCCGCTATGGTTGCGATAAATACGCTGAGCAAGAAAGGCACCATCAAATCTTGAGATGATTTAAGACCCGCCGCGATAACGATCAGCGCTGCGACCACCACTAAGCTTGTGCCAGCTATGTGGATGCGAGTTTCGTCCAAGTTGTTGGGTCCAGCCATTCGTATGCTCTCTATGAAAAAGACCGGCGGTTAGCCAGCGATGGAATTTCTTGGCGAACTTTCGCAACCAAACCTGGATCGATGGGGGCTATCGCGTAACCGTCCCCCGATGCAACTTCAGCGATGACCTGACCCCAGGGGTCCACGATCAATGAGTGACCGTAGCTCTCGCGGTTCTTACTGTGTTGGCCATGTTGTGCTGGTGCAATCACATAAGCTTGGTTTTCGATTGCACGCGCTCTGAGCAAAGTGTGCCAGTGCATTGCACCGGTTGTTGCTGTGAAGGCCGAGGGTACGGCTAAAGCTATGGCACCTTGGTCGACGAGACTTTGATATAGACCGGGGAAACGGACGTCGTAGCACACGGTAACGCCCAACAGTCCAAACTGTGTATTCGCCAAGACCGTGCTGTCCCCCGCGCGCGTTTGACGACTCTCCATCAAAGTTGGACCGTTCTCTATGTCAACGTCAAACAAGTGGATCTTGCGATACATAGCGGCAATCTCACCGCTCGCGCTTAGATACACACTTGTGTTGTAACACTTAGTAGGATCGTCAGATACTGCCTCATGAAATCCTCCGAGAAGGAGTTCAATACCCAAACTGTCTGCGAGACGCTGACAGCGTTCGAGTATCGGACCACCTTCTGGAAGGCGTTCTAGGATCTCTTGTTTACCTGCGTGGGATCCTAAGTAGGCAAATGCCTCAGCCCAGGTAACGATGTCTGCTCCCGCAGCCGCCGCAGCTCGTGAGAGCATCTCGAGCGTCTGTAGATTTGCTTCGACGTTTGTCGTTGCACAGTGCTGGACTACTGCGACTTGAGTGACAGGCATACGATCCTTAGGCAACTAGCAGAGCGTGAATCTTAGCCAGTAATTGCTCTGAGTTCAGCGGCTTTGGAAAGACACCGCGTATACCAGCGTGTTCCAATTCCGTGCGATGAACGTTCGTTGTGTCACCGGTCATGAGAAGCACGGGTAAATCAGGTCGCAGCGCATGTAGATCTTCGGCAAGTTCCAATCCAGTGCCCTGTGGCATGAGGTAGTCTGTGATCACTAAGTCATAGGCGTCGGGCTCGGAGACAAACGTCTGTAGCGCTTCTGCCGGACGCTTTTGCACTGTGGTGTCGAAGTGAGCATCGCCTAACAGCGCAGCAAGATACGTTGCGACACTCGGATCATCTTCGATGATTAATATCCGACTTCTTTCTCTAATGGTGTTTGCCGCGAGTTCAGGTTGTGACAGTGGTAAATACACCGTAAAGCGAGCGCCACCTTCGGCGCGATTACCGCCGTGAACGTGGCCGTGATGTTCGTGGCTGATGCCGTGGACGACGGAGAGACCTAAGCCTGTGCCCTGTCCAACGTCTTTTGTGGTTTCGAAAGGCGTGAAAAGTTGGCTTGCGTTGCCGGATATCCCGGGACCATCGTCTTCGATACTGATGGCTACAAATTCCCCGGAGAACTTCTTCAAACATGAACTGCAAGTTAAGTCAGATACAGCACGTTCGGAGAGATTGATGTGAATGGAACCACGATTGTTGGTTGCTTCAGCCGAGTTTAAGCAAATGTTCACTAACATTTGTTGTACCTGTTCCGGATCGCTCATCAATCTGATCGGTCGATCAGGAGTCTCCGTTGTGATGGCAACGGTGGCAGGGAGACTACCGCGCACGAAGTTCGTGCATTCTAAGAGAGTTGAACAAATATCTAGCTCTCGCGGTTCTGCTGGAGTAGACCTAGAGTAGACGAGGAGCTGGCGGACTAAATTGGCGCCGCGATGACCTGAGCGCACTATCTCATCCAGATAGCGAGTGAGCTTGGCGCGATCGGATTGTACCGTCGGGGTCTGAGCCAATTCCGCAAAACCGAGGACACTGGCCAAAATGTTATTGAAATCGTGAGCGAAGCCACCAGCAAGCTGACCAATGGTTTTCAATTTCTGTGCTTGCTGCAGTGACTTCTGCAGTTGCCGATGCTCTTCAGCGAGAGCACGGGCTGTGTTCAGTTCTCGGTTACGTCGGATGAGTTCCCGTGATTGCTGAAGGGCTTCGAAACGCTTCGTTTCCGATTGTCGTACTCGAAAAACTAGGGCTCCTGACAGGATCGTTAACTCGATAACCGAGCCGATATGCACTGCGTGGTGGGTCAAAACGGAGGCTTCGAGGAAGCCAAGCAACATTGAAGCGTGTATCAATCCGCCTGCAACAAAAGCACCTACGGCAAACAGAAAAATGCATGCTTGTGGCGAACCGGCAAAAGCAGGTTGAGCGCTGCCGAACATCAAGACCGCAAGGACGACGTAAGTGACCACTGTTTGCCATTCGTAGTTTGCGTCCCCCGGATTGAAAGCGTTGATCAGCATGGTTAGAAAGACAAAGCCTTGCATAACTCTGTAAGCAAGACGGGTGCGCGCAAGGGTCAGAAATTTCTGTGCGAACTCGAGTAGAAAGATAAGCCCAAGGCCCCATCCTACAGCCGTGAGCACATACTGCAGGGATGGGAAGTCTGACCAGATAAACATCGCACCTGATCCATCAGCAGTCGCTAAGAACGTCATTAACGAGAATGCGTACAAACTGTAATAGAGATAGGCCTGATCTCGAGAACCAGCAAATAGTGCCAGGTTGTAGAGCACCATGATGAGAATGAGGCCGTAGTAGAAGCCATGATAGAGATTGAGTGCTGCGTTGAAGTTGGAAAATTCTGTGGCTGTCAGCACTTTTACTGGGTAGTTGGCAGCGGATTCTCCGTGGTCGCGGATATAGACTTCTGAACTTGTGGGCATGAGTGGTACCGCAAAGTTGCTGGTGACCAGCGGCCGATTCTTAACAGGCCGCACACTACCGAGTTCATGTTTGGTCAACGAACCATCGTGATCGACCACATAGAGATCGAATTTGAACAGCCAAGGGTTGTTGATCGTGAAGGCGCGGAAACCAGTATTGACCTGTGGGATTGGGTATCGAAGCCATACATCTTTTTCGACATAGCCAAGTTGTGCTACGCCTTCACCGGATTGCCAAGCGGTAGATTGCATGGCAGCTTCGATCGAAGCGGGCTCGGTGGTCAGAATTTCGAACTTGAGTGGGGTTTCCTCGGCCAGAGCGCCGACATTGGCGCACAAGATTGCTATTGGCAAAAAGAGGAAATGCGCAACTTTGTAAGGTAGGCGGGTGATGCTTAGCTCAACTCTTCGTCAGGCAAAGTGCATTCTACCTTTACGCCTATGTATTCCTCAATTGGTGCTAGATTGAATGCGTCGTTCTCTGACACAAAGCTTATGCTCGTACCTGTAGCGCCCGCGCGTCCCGTGCGACCGATGCGATGAACGTAGTCCTCTGCATCTTCAGGTAACTCGTAGTTAATCACATGGGTGACCCCATCTACATGTATCCCTCGACCTGCAACATCGGTTGCAATCAGAAACTGGATCTCGCCCTCTTTAAAGCGATTGAGTGTTGTTAACCGCTTCTTCTGGGGCACATCTCCAGCTAATGCTTCGCAGTTGATATCTTTCGACTTCAGATACTTAACTACGCGGTGTGTTTGGTCGCGTCGATTGGTAAAAACGATCGCCCGTTCAGCGTCTGCGTGGCTGAGCACCTTCAGTAGTGCGCGATCTTTTTCGTCAGCCGCTATCATCCAAAATTTCTGGTCCACGGTGTCGGTTGCGACTTGCTCAGGTTCGATCACGATATGTTCAGGATCAATGGTCCAGGAATTAGCTAGACGCATCACGTCATCGTTAAATGTGGCTGAGAAAAAGAGGGTTTGGCGTTTACGCTTGTGCGGTGTTTGATAAACAATTCGACGTACATCCGGAATAAACCCCATATCGAGCATGCGGTCCGCTTCATCAATGACGAGAGTTTCAACGTACTTGAGATTTATCGCATTACGATCAAGAAAATCGATCAAGCGCCCCGGTGTGGCGACGAGAATGTCCACGGGCTTGCGCTCTAACTTTTTGAGTTGACCCTGATAGTCCATGCCACCCACAACACAGACTGTCCGTTCTTCCATGAAGCGAGCGAGTCCTTTGGAATCACCTTCTATTTGTAAGGCAAGCTCTCGCGTCGGTGCGAGGATCAACGCGCGTGGACAGCCTAGAGCGGGCTCTTGTTCCAGAGGATTTTCCCAGAACTGGGTAAGAAGGGAGATCAGAAATGCAGCCGTCTTACCTGTGCCGGTTTGGGCTTTGCCCGTGACGTCGTAATCAGCCAAAGCGAATGGAAGGACTTGGGCCTGGATGGGTGTGCAATATTCGAAGCCGAGTTCAGCAATGGCCTGCATGACAGGCGCAGGTAAGGCGAAGTCGTGAAAGCGGCTTTTCTCCGAATCTTCCGGGACGACAAAATCCTCTATTTTCCAATTAGTCATGCATTCCTTGAGCGGTTGCTAGTTTGATACACAAGGTCAAGATAAGCATTGCCTCGGTGAGTTCATCCAGAGCGGCGAATGTTGGCGCGATTCGCACATTCCGGTCTTCTGGGTCTTTCCCGTGCGGGAAGGTCGCGCCTGCAGGGGTAAGCGTAAGTCCGACATTTTCAGCCAACTGAATGACCGTCTTGGCTAAGCCAGGACCAACATCTAACGACACGAAATAGCCGCCTTTAGGACGAGTCCACTCAGCAATTCCAAGACCGCCGAGTTCGCGTTCTAAAGTGTCTAATACGACGTCAAACTTTGGTTTGAGCAGCTCAGCATGAGCACGCATATGTTGTTCGATTCGACCTGCAAGGAATCGACTGTGACGTAGCTGATTCACTTTATCAGGTCCGATGGTCATATGTTGTAATTCATTTTCCAATGAATCCAGTACCGTCGAGCCTGACCCGATGAAGGCGATCCCTGCTCCTGCAAAGGTAATCTTTGAGGTCGAGGCGAACTGGATGACATGGTCCTCAGTATTGTGCTTGACGGATGCCTCATAAATCGAGGCAAGCCCAGTACCTGGGAATTCGAGATCGTGCACCGCGTACGCATTGTCCCAAAGAATGACAAAGTCATCTGCGGCGGCATCGTTTGGTAGTTGTGCCATCTGGTCAACGACGGCGCCGGAATAAGTGCAGCCGGTCGGATTCGAATATTTGGGAACGTTCCAGATACCCTTGATATTCGGATCGTGAGTTACAAGGCTGCGAACCTGATCCATGTTCGGACCATCGTCGGTCATGTCTACGGCGACCATTTTTATGCCCAGTGCTTCGGTCAGCGTAAAATGGCGGTCATAACCCGGCACTGGTGTAATCAATGTCGGCGCGTCTGCCTTCTGCCAAGCACGACCGTCCTGCCAAAGACCCTTTTCCAAAGCTGTGTTAACGACGAGATGCATCAAAGCAAGGCTTGAGTTCCCTCCGGCCATAACTTGGGCTGCGGGCGTGTCTAGCAGCTCTGCTCCGAGCGCGCGCGTTTCGGGTAGACCGCGAAGCCCACCATAGTTTCTAACATCAGTACCGTCTTTAGCCCTATAATCGCCATCGATCGCGTCTTCCAACGCATCGCTTAAGGCGAGCTGGTCTGCCGCGGGCTTACCTCGACTTAGGTCCAGCGACAAACGGTTGCCTGAGACCAACTCGTATTGCTTGACCCAGTCCTGTAACAGACTCGTACGTTCTTCGCTGGATTTGTTCGCAAGCGTGGTCACAGGCCTGTCGCCTCGTTTATGCCAAGCATCAGATTCATGTTCTGGATCGCGGCACCCGATGCACCTTTGCCAAGATTGTCGTAGCGGGCCACCAGCAGGATCTGTTCTTCGTTACCTAGAACCATTATCTCTAAACGGTTTGTGTCGTTGCACGCGGTTGGATCAAGATATCCATCTGGTGCGACATCGGTACCCAACGGCAAGACGTCCACAAACTGTTCGTGCGCGTAACGTTCCGAGAGGACGTTATGAACTTCGGAGACGGTGCCTGAGAGCTCATTCGCGAAGACTGGAATTTGTACGAGCATGCCTTTGTAGTAGTGCGCAACTGAAGGACTAAAGAAAGGTCTCACTTCAGCTCGGCTGTAAGCGTGCATCTCAGGAACGTGTTTGTGTTCTAGGGTCAGCGCGTAGAGTTGTGAGTTAAATCGATCTATCTCCGCTGCGGAAAATGCCTGCCGTTTTTCAACCATCTGTCGCCCACCGCCCGAATAACCGGACACAGCATGGCAACGTAGGGGCAGCGTAGAGGCTAGGAGTCCGGCCTCTATCAATGGCCGGACGATCAAGATAAAACCCTGCGGATAGCACCCTGGATTGCTCACGAATTGGGCGTCCGAAATTACGCCGCGTTGGTTATCGGCGAGTTCGGGTAGACCGTAGGCCCAGTCCGGATCGACTCGATAGGCGGTGCTGGCGTCCAAAATACGCGTGTTGCCTTCAGCGAGCGCAACGGACTCTCGAGCTGCGTCATCGGGCAGACACAGAATGGCGACGTCCGAATCGATCAGACAAGCTTTACGGCGCGCAGGATTCTTGCGCTCATCGTCAGTGAGTGTCAGTAGCTCAATGTCGTTTCGGTGCTGCAGGCGTTCGGCGATTTGCAAACCCGTCGTACCTGCTTGTCCGTCAATAAATACGAGTGTCACTTGTCTGTTTTAGGGTAGTTAAAGCGGGCGCGATTTTACGGGTTATCCCGGGTCATGAATAGCGCGGTTTTGCCGGTTTCGAGGCGCGAACTTTTGGTTCGAGGGTCGTTAGGCATTATTAAGCAGAAGCCGATACTTGAGCCACCGAATCGAGCTGTTAGCACAAGTAGGCTGTTGCTTTACCCAACTACCCCTACTCCATAGGCTACGTTACGCTAGCGCTAATCAAAGTTAACGTTAGCGACATGAACAGAAGACAAGTATTAATCACTGGCGGTGCGGCTGCATTAGGGACCTTGGTAAGCCCCTTGGCGAGGGCTGTGGATCTTTTTACGATCTCTCTTGCGCAATTTTCTTTGCACAGAACCTACTATGGTGATCACGCAAAGAAAGGCTGGGCGCATCTTGGAAAATTGCTCCGCGAGAATCCAGCGGCAGCGGTCTCCACGGGTCCGGACCCATCTGATTTTCCGATTTTGAGCAAAACGCAATTTGGTATTGATGCGGTCGAGTACGTTAACCAGTTTTACTATGCGCAATTGGGGAACGACCCTTACTTCAAGGAAATCGCCTTAAAAGCAGATGATTACGGCGTCGTGTCACATCTCATGATGCTTGATGGCACAGGACCGATTGGAGCGGCTGATAAAGTGGTGCGCTCAGATGCCCGTGAAAACGTGAAGCGCTGGATGGCGATGGCTAACTTACTCGGTTGTTCGATCGTGCGCGTTAACGCACAAGGAGATGGGGATCCTGTCGCACGCGCAGCTCGTACAGCCGACGCGTTGGATCAGCTTGCGGAGGATGGGCAGTCCATGGGATTGGCAGTTGTAGTGGAGAACCATGGTGGACTTTCAAGCGATGGTGCCTGGCTTGCGAATGTCATGTCTATGGCTAAACACTCTGGTGTTGGCACGTTGCCGGATTTCGGAAACTTTAAGACAGGGCAAGACGCGCAAGGTGAAGACGTTTGGTATGACCGATATTTAGGCGTCACTGAGTTAATGCCGTATGCGAAGGCTGTAAGTGCTAAGTCCTACGGCTTTGGTTCAGACGGTAATGATACGGCGACGGACTACAACCGCATGATGAAGATCGTGCTAGACGCTGGCTATCGAGGCTATGTGGGTATCGAATACGAGGGACGTGAGCTGGATGAGGCCAGTGGGATCCGTGCGACCAAAGCTTTGTTGGAACGGATCCGCGATCAGTATCGGGACTAATCTACCCTCCAAGATTGAAGACGTTCCTTACTGTTCCGTGATTGAAGACCAGTACTTGCGCAGTGCCCAACCGCAGGCATAGAGCGTCGCTACCGGGATCAGTAACGTTTGGAGCAGGAATACGACGATCAGATTGATGATTTCTTCGACACTTGATTCAGCCTTTGTCTGAAGAGTTGTTAACTGATTCTTGATGTCGAGAGATTGGCGCGAAGAATCCAATAACTGATTGAAGCCTTGGGCAGTCCGGTCGAAGAAACTGTCATCTTCGGAAGACGGTGGAACGCTGGCTTGATCGTTGATCTCCTGGATCGAGGCGGATGTTAGGGTCAAATTTTCGATCGCTTGATCTTGCATGCCTTGTAGAAAGACTGAGTCCACCCAATGTGTTGCGAGCAGTGCGATAGCTAAGAAAAAACGCAAAAAAACTACGAATCCGAGTACTTTGCTTAAGCTGGCGAACCATGGTGGGCGGACACGGTATGCCCATAGCGCGATGCTAAAAGTGAGCACAACGACCGTAACGAGTGCTGACAGCCACGCGCTTGCCAGTATTTTTCCGAGAGTCAGCTGAAGCCCTAAGGAAACGCTGGCGAGCAAAGCAAGTGCTGAAAATTGCTCGACGAGATCGTTCAGCGGATCCAGAATTTCACCAAGCGTCAGTGTGACTCCCACCCCAACGGGTTGTATTGCAACTTCGGTCCCTTGTGCGACGGAAATCACGCCATTGAAGGTGCGTGCAAGAGCTAAGACTGCAAGAGCTTGTTTGAGGTTGCTGAGGGTAACTTCATCGGCTTGATCATCGACCAAGTTTGTCCAAGACAGCGCCACGAGGAGCGCTAGAGCTATCGAGATCAGTCCTTTTCTAAGGGTGGTGTTGATAATCTATGTGTTGGCTGGCTGTTACGCGACCTGTGAGCCACCACCTTCTTGGCTTAGGAACAACGATTCTAACTTCTCTGTCACAACATTGGTTAGATTGGTTCTATCGAGATCTGACATGTTCTCAATCGCTGCTGGGTTAACTCTGTGTAAATGGAGCACAGGCCAAGACTGTTCAAGCTCGCGCAAGTCTCCCTTGGCGAGTACGGGAAGAAAAGGGTCATTGTCTGGCCGATTGTTGATGATCGCCTGCATACCAGCTGCAAATGGTAGCTGGCGTTTACCGAGGTTCCTGTCTTCGTCAACATTTGCCAAGTACAAACCGGTTTGGTCTATTAGCTGACCGGGAATGATGTATAACCCAGTCGCAGTCACAGCTGATTTCTCGATGTGAAAGAACGAATCATGAAAAGCGCTTGCATCGGGCAAGATGACAAGCTTGCGATCCCAATCATCGGGAAAAAACATATTGTAGGTGGAATAAATCTGCTCGACGGATGGCGAGTAGACGCAGAGCGTCGGCTCGAACTGCCGCACAAAATCCATCGCCCGTTGTGCTTGCGTGAATTCGTCTAGATCCCACGCCAGATCAGAATTGGTGGGTAAATCCGTTGCCATCACCAGTACCTTAAGAGTATTAGCTGACCATCTTACGATGGTGTCGTCGCTAGGGAGAGATGAGGACGTTTAATTGTGATCCGGGTCACCTAAATAATGTGCGGCAATCGTGGCTCGTACAGACTGAGGTAATTCTGGCAACGTATCTAACAATGGCCGGTCTGGATAAATTGATCGTGCACTGTGCATAAATTTCAGAGTCTTCAGACCGTCAAACCAGTCCAGAATCGCTTCGCCACGTTGCCGCGCTTGATACTGTGATCTAAACAGAGCTTCCTTTTGCCGCCACCCAAGCGTTTTCAATATGTCCGTGATCGGTTCTGTCGCTGAGAATTCTCCCGTCGTTGCGAACTGGGCCAAGCTTGCGATAGCCTCCCGCAGAAGTTCGAACGCGCCAAAGTTATAGCTCGAGTAGCTCGGTGCGTCTGGTTTGTTGACTAAGAGACCCGCTATTTTTTCTAAAGCTGGTCCGGTTCCGAAAGGGACTCGTTGGGAGCGGCGTGCAGAAATTGTTAGAACGACATCTGCGCTGTACCGTACCGGTGCGATTTTGACGACCTTGTTGAGGAGATAGAAATCTTCGCCTGCATTCTTGCGCGGAAAGCCACGAACTTGGGCATACGTTTCGGCATGTACGACAATGGTGCTGCCAATCGTTGGAAAGGCGTAGCGTGATCCAGCAAAGGTAAGACCAGCGATGTAGTAGGCCATATGTTGGTCATATAGATTGCTTGCCTGCTGTAATGTGTGGTCATCAGCATGGTGGCGGTGGGCAAAAACAAACGCCCCCGTTCCGTCGAGCACATGAGAAAAGTAGTTGTCGGGTAGGCTGACGTCAGCGTCGCTCATATAGAGCCATGGGCTCCTGAGTTGCCCCGCGTTGTAGAGTTTGAACGCGACATCTGTACCTATTTTTCGAGCCAGGCCTACCCCTTGTTCTTGTGGTAGAGGATTCTCGGTGCAGTCGAGTATGAATAAGCACTTTGAGGTGACTGAGTTCAGCTCCTCGAGCAATATGCGCGTATTTGTAATCTCGGTAGGACCTGCATATTCGGGGTAATTCACAACCACAAGCAGAAGTGCCCCCGCTGCTACAGCTTGATCATGCATCGCCAGGATTGTTGACGCAGATTCGTTGAAAGCCGGGATGACTAACGCAGAACTAAACGTACCAGTAGGTAATTCTTCGGCGACATGACGCTCGGCATATCGAGCTAGATATTTTGCGCTGGCGTCCATTCTTAGTGAGGGGTCAGAATGGTAGAGTTAGTGTAAGGCCGGGCGAAGGGTCTGTGCCGCCATGATCTGACCTTCGTGTGCCGTGAACATCGCCAGTTGCATGCGCACTTCTTCCTCTGGATAGAACTCGCACGCAAGATCGACAAATAATTCCCAGTGGCGTTCTTCGCTTTCAGCAATGGCCTCGTAGAACTTCTTCAATGCTGGATCGTTAAGATTTTGTGCAATCAAAGCGAAACGCTCTGCGCCACGACGTTCTACTACTGCACCGATCAGCAGGCGATCGAGAAGGAAGTACTCTGGACCCCTGCGGATCAATGCGTTCATTTGGTGGATGTAGGGGTCTTTCTGGTCAGCTCCAGGGGTGACATCGCGCGCCAACATCAGCCGGATAACTTCGCGGTAGTGATTGAGTTCCTCCACTGCCAAATCAACCATCGCATTGAGCAAACGCGGCTTGTCTGGGTAGTGGGAGGCGACACTCATGGCCATACCAGATGCTTTCTTTTCACAGGACGCATGATCTTTCAGGAACTCATCAAAGTCCGCAAAGACGACCTCGAGCCATGTAGCCGGGCTGGGGGCGAGCACCGGTGCTAGCGATAAATTTCGTTCAGCCATGTCGCTATGTCAGAGATCTCTTGAGGACAGACCTGGTGACCCATGGCGTATTCCTGCCATTGCACCGGATAGGACAAGTTGATTAATGCCTCGCGGGAAGTAATCGCTCGAGTAATGGGGATCATTGGGTCGCTCAAACCGTGAGCCATGAAGATCGACGTATCAACATTGGCAAAATCAACACGATCAACCAAGTGCTCATGATCATGGACGTAGGTCGAAAGAGCCATAATTCCGCAGAGTTTTTGCCGATGGCTTAAACCCAATTGCAGGGCAATCACCCCGCCTTGGGAAAATCCGGCGAGGGTGATTTTTTCGTTAGGTACGCCATTTTCAACTTCCCGGTCGATGAGTTGCGCAATGGCTGCCGCAGATGCGTTTATATCCTCGGTCCCCTTTAACGGCGCGCCAGGGTCAATGTCGTACCAGCCACGCATTTCGGCCCCGCCGTTGATGGTTATGGGTCGCACCGGGGCGTTGGGGAATACGAATCGTAATGGTTGGTCTAGCTCAAGTATGGGGACGATTGGTTCGAAGTCGGAGGCATCCGCCCCAAGCCCGTGGAGCCAAATAACCGTGCCGACAGGATTGTCGCCGCTTTCAGCTTCTAAAACTTCAATTTCCGCCAATTCTGACATTGAGCAGCTTCCTTATTCGCAAGTTCGTTCTTGGGGCTGACCATAAGGACCTAATCTGGCGAGTGCAAGTTGTCTCGAGGCTCGCCATAATGCGCGCATGGATGAAGGTCTCGATAGAGAAGTAAATAAAGACCTGACAACTCTCACACCGGCCCTAAAGTTCCTTAGGCCCTATGTTAAGCAGGTGGTTGCGGCAAGTATCGCTCTGGTGGTTACAGCCGGGGCTACCCTGTCGCTTGGCCAAGGTATCCGGCTTGTGATTGATTCAGGGTTCGCCAGTGGTGAAGCGGAAGTCTTGGTTGACTCGTTAAGGCTGTTTGTGGCTTTTGTCGTTTTGTTGACCATTGGCACGTTCGTGCGTTTCTACTTTGTCTCGTGGGTGGGTGAACGAGTGAGCGCGGATATACGGCTGGCGGTGTTCAACCACCTCATTCGCATGCACCCGGGATTCTTCGAAGAAAACGCGCCAAGTGAAATTCAGTCACGCATTACGACCGACACCACGCTGCTGCAAACCGTCATAGGTTCGTCCGTTTCTATCGCTCTACGCAATGTGTTGATGTTTATCGGCGGGCTTACGTTGTTGTTCTTCACCAACGCCAAGCTGTCTCTCATTGTCGTTGCGAGCGTGCCCTTTGTCGTGGCACCTATCATTTTGTTCGGTCGTAGGGTGCGGCGTTTGTCGCGGACGAGTCAGGATCGACTAGCGGATGTTGGTAGTTTCGCAGGTGAATCTCTACGTCATATAAAAATTGTTCAGTCCTTTAACCATGAAGGTCGGGACGAGGCTGCCTTCCAAGACCGCGTTGAACAAGCTTTTGCTGTCTCCCTTCAACGGATTCGTCAACGGGCAGTGCTGGTCGCTGTGGTGATGTTATTGGTCTTTGGCGCGGTTGCGACGATGCTCTGGTTCGGCGGCCAGGCTGTGCTAACTGGGGAAACTAGCGCCGGTGAGTTGGCCGCATTTATTTTCTATGCCTTTATAGTTGCCGGTTCGGTTGGCGCAATCAGCGAAGTTTTGAGTGACCTACAGCGAGCTGCAGGCGCCATGGAGAGGTTAATGGAACTCCTGGCGAGTCCAAGCCTCATTAAAGATCCTGAAAACCCCAGCACCGTTCAAGGGACGGATGTGCAGTTAAGTGTTGAAGCACTTAGTTTCAAGTACCCGACCCGACCAGATATGCGAGTCCTGCAAGACGTTTCGTTTACGGCATCCCCCGGCGAGATGGTTGCCGTTGTCGGTCCATCGGGGGCCGGTAAAAGTACTTTGTTCGACTTGATCCAGCGCTTTTATGTGCCCGACGGCGGCGCGCTAAAGTTGGGCGGCGTCGATTGTGCGGAGCTGACGCTCGAGACGATTCGCGCTCGGATCGGTTTTGTTCCGCAAGATCCGGTTATGTTTGCCGGTACGATTCGAGAAAACCTTTTGTACGCATGCGAGTCGGCGACCGAAGACGAGATTTGGCGGTCGGTCAAGCTTGCGCATGCGGAAGAATTTGTTCGCGCCCTACCATTAGGGTTGGAAACCAAGATGGGCGAGGATGGGGTCGGTTTATCGGGTGGGCAGCGTCAGCGACTCGCGATTGCGCGAGCGCTCATTGCGCAACCAGCGATACTGTTACTAGATGAGGCAACGTCAGCGCTAGACGCCGAAAGCGAGCATCACATTCGCTTATCGATCGAAGGCTTGAAGGGGAAGATGACAATCTTGGTGATTGCACACCGACTCTCCACGGTTCGACAGGCGGACAGAATCCTCGTTCTAGAGGATGGTCAACTTCGCGATAGCGGTTCCCATGAGGAGCTTATGGCGAGCAGTGATTTATATGCACGGTTCGCGCGCATGCAATTTGCCGCCTAAATCCCCCAACTGGCGCAGTTAGTGGTGTAAAAGAGCCATAAAAAGCATAATGTAGTTGGCAGGGAGCTAATCTATTGGTTTAGAATTGCGCGCCGGTCAGCCAGGCCAAATTCTGGACTGACTCGGAATAGACAAAAACAATAAGTCAACGAAAGTCGACGCAAGACAAAGAAGTCAAAACAAAAAGATCAGATAACACTCGCACAGCTTGGATGTGACGAGCGAGAAAGATCTGGGGGCTATGCTATGGGACCGCTTCAAGGATTAAGGTTAATTGAATTGGCAGGTATTGGACCTGGCCCATTCAGTGGAATGATGCTATCTGACATGGGCGCTGAAGTGATCCGTGTCGAACGCCTCGGTGGTGCGACAACTGCACCGAAAGATGTGCTGGCGCGTAATCGGCGTTCGGTGTCTGTGGACCTAAAAGATCCTAAAGGGGTTGAAGCGGTGTTGCGGCTCGTTGAAACCGCCGATGGACTATTCGAAGGTTTCCGTCCGGGTGTTACCGAGCGACTAGGTCTTGGTCCAGAAGAGTGTTTGGCGCGTAATCCAAAACTTGTGTACGGGCGCATGACTGGCTGGGGCCAGGAAGGTCCAATGGCAAGTGCAGCTGGCCATGACATTAATTACATCGGCTTAGCCGGAGCGCTCCACGCGATCGGACGTCCGGGCGAAAAGCCAGTCCCTCCTCTTAACCTTGTTGGTGACTTTGGCGGTGGCGGTATGTTACTGGCCTTTGGCATGGTTTGCGGGTTGCTCGAGTCGGCGCGTTCTGGCGAGGGGCAGGTCATTGATGCAGCCATGGTAGATGGCACAGCCTCGCTCATGGCGATGTTCTTTTCCTTTGCCGCCGGTGGTGGATTTTCAGATCAACGTGGCACCAACATGCTCGATGGCGGCGCTCCATTTTACGACACTTATGAAACCGCTGACGGCAAGGCGATTTGTATTGGCTCCATTGAGCCTCAGTTTTACGCGCTGTTAAAAGAAAAAGCTGAATTACCCGAAGAGCGTTTTGGCAACCAGATGGATGCCAGCCGGTGGCCGGCCTTGAAGGAAGAGCTCACGGACGTTTTTAAAACAAAAACGCAGGAGGAATGGTGCGAGCTGATGGAAGGGACAGATGTCTGCTTTGCCCCTGTGCTCTCAATCTTCGAAGCCCCCGAACACCCACACAACAAAGCGAGAAAGAGTTTTTACGAGGTGGATGGCGTGATGCAACAAGCTCCGTCGCCGCGCTTTTCTCGCACAGTCCCAGAAATTTCACACGGCGCTAGAGTCCCGGGAGAGGATACCGTATCCGTTTTGAAGGATTGCGGATTTGCCGCCGATGAAATCAGTGCACTACAAGAAAACGGCATTATCGCCGAGTAGTCGCACTTTCGCTCCAGCTAGAATCATCTAGAAAATTACAAATAATAGAACTACGAGGTACCTTTAAATGAGTGTTGAGCTGTTAGATAACCCCCGCTTCCATGGCTTTCGCGTGCGTCGCCAGGTAGAAGGCAAAACGTTTCAGGAATATTTCTCTTTGAAAGAAAACGGCAAGCGCCTACGCGGAGCGAAGCGTGCTGCGGTCAAAGAGCAGGCTGAGAAGCGCGATGCTGAACTTTCAAAATTGCAGGCGAAAGCAAAAGACAAAGCGGATAAGGAAATCCAACTCGATGATTCTGGCCAAGTTAAAGGTGTCTTGTGTCGTCTCAAGAAAGAGAAAAGCGGAACGATGACGCCAGTTTTTCAGGTTGGCATCATGTCGCGCGAGACCGGCAAGATCGTGAACACCACTGTTTCTATTAACAAGCATGGTATCGAGACCGCTTGGCAATCTGCGGTAGATTTCTACTGTCATCACAAACAAATTAGCAAACGATCCAAGATCTACAAGGACCTTGTTGCGATGTGTCCAAAGAAAGCCCGAGTTACTAAGTTGCTTAAAGCGCTAGCTTAGGTCTCCGCATGAGTTATGCAGAACTCTACCAACGCTCGCTAACGGATCCTGATGGCTTCTGGTTAGAGCAAGCTTCGAATATCCCCTGGATAAAAACCCCAACGGTCGGGTTAAGCCAAGATGAAAACGGAGCTTGGCGTTGGTTTGAAGACGGCCAACTCAACACTTGTTACGTCGCCCTCGATCAGCATGTTGCAGCAGGTCGGGGTGATCAGGTTGCACTGATCTACGACTCTCCTGCGACTAACAGCATTGCGAAGTTCACCTTCGCCGAACTAACCGATTGGACGGCGAGGGTCGCTGGCGGACTTGTGAGCCTCGGTGTTGGCAAAGGTGATCGTGTGGTCATCTATATGCCAATGGTGCCTGAGACCGTTGTTGCCATGCTTGCCTGTGCTCGCATTGGCGCTGTCCACTCTGTTGTGTTTGGCGGCTTTGCCGCGCCTGAACTTGCTACTCGGATTGATGATGCCACGCCGAAGGTTGTAATTTCTGCGTCTTGCGGTATCGAGTTTGAACGGATTATTCCATACAAGCCGTTGCTGGATGAGGCCATTCGATTGAGTGAGCACAAACTAGCGCACACGGTGATCTTACAGCGCCCACAGTGCGTTGCGGACATGACCGAAGGAAGGGATGTCGACTGGACATCTTGGGCGGCAGAAGCGCAGGCGCACGAGTGTGTTGCCGTTAGCGCCACTGACCCGCTGTATATACTTTACACATCAGGAACAACCGGCAAACCCAAAGGGGTTGTTCGCGACAATGGCGGTCACGCGGTCGCTCTTGAATACAGCATGTCCTCGATTTACGGGGTCGATGCTGGAGATGTTTATTGGGCGGCGTCCGACGTTGGTTGGGTAGTTGGGCATTCCTACATTGTCTACGGACCACTATTTAAGGGCTGCACGACAATCTTGTATGAGGGCAAACCGGTGCGAACCCCGGATGCGGGTGCATTTTGGCGGGTAATTGCGGATCATCGTGTAAAGAGTTTCTTCGTCGCTCCCACCGCATTCAGAGCGATGAAGAAAGAAGACCCAGATTGTGAGCTCAAGGCGCAGTACGATATCTCCTCGCTCAAATATCAATTCGTAGCCGGTGAACGCCTTGACCCGCCGACCTATCATTGGCTACAGGAAAATCTGCCTGGGATTCCCATCATTGACCATTGGTGGCAGACCGAGACGGGTTGGTCAATTTGTACAAACATGGCGGGTGTTGAGTTACTAGAGACCAAACCCGGTTCACCGACCTTACCCGCGCCGGGCTATGATTTACGTGTCCTCGATGAAAGTGGTCACGAGCTTGGTCCCGGACAGGAGGGTGCTATCGTCATCAAAGAGCCGTTACCCCCTAGCGGCTTCCCGACAGTGTGGGGCGATCATGATCGCTACGTTGACAGTTACTTCAGCCAGTTCCCGGGATTTTATCTGACCGGCGATGGTGGTTATCGGGATGAGGATGGCTACGTCTATGTGATGGGTCGTATAGATGACGTCATCAACGTTGCCGGGCATCGGCTCTCAACAGGCCAAATCGAGGAAGTTGTGGCCGGACACCCCGCAGTCGCGGAATGTGCGGTTATTGGGATCGAGGATGTGGATAAAGGTCAGGTCCCAATGGGTTTGATGATTGTGAAGGACGGATTGAATATCGAAGCCGCTACTTTGCAGGCTGAGCTCGTGCAAATGGTGCGCGACAATGTAGGTGGCATAGCAAACTTCAAACGGGCCGTAGTCGTCCCGCGTCTACCGAAAACTAGATCCGGAAAAATTCTACGAGCGGTTATGCGCAAGATGGTCGACGGCCAACCCTATGTTGTACCGTCGACGATAGACGATCCGGCGATAATCGATGAAATACAGGGCTGTCTGGTCGAAGCAGGTGTTATCTCCTCCTCATGACCATGATTATCGTTCATGGCACGATTCCGCTTTTACCTGACTGCCGTGAACGCGCGATTGAACTCGCCCGAGATATGGCTGTAGCGACCCGTGAAGAGGTTGGCTGTCTCTCCTATGACTTTTACGTGGGCTTGTCTGATCCGAATACCTTGATGCTCTTTCAGGAGTGGCAGAGTATGGAAGCGCTAATGGGGCACTTCCAAACCGACCATATGGAGTCCTTCCTTCGTGAGCTTCCTGAGCTGGTGTCGGGCGAGATCACAACCCGAAGATATGCCGTGCAGAGTATGGATGATGACGATGACGAACCCATCCGGCAGGAAGAACCCCCTCCTATCGTCCACTGATTTGTCGACCTCTTTCTGCCGTTCATTAACTTGTTGATTTGAATCTGGGTGGAGGTGCTACGTGCAAGTGACAGTCGAACAACTTGAGACCGTTTCGGGTGAGGTAGTACGCGCTTACCTTGAGCAAGTGCCGGAGCTCAACCTTGATTTTACTTACGCTGAAGCAGACGCCGTCCTTGCTCACAAAGGCAGCCTGTTCGTAGGCTATGTTGATGATCAACCAGCAGGGTTTAAAGCGGGCTACGATCGGTATAAAGATGGTAGCTATTACAGTTGGTTAGGTGGGGTGTTTCCTGACTTTCGGCGCCAACAAGTGGCGCAGAAGTTGCTTGATGCGCAAGAGGCCTGGGTACGCAATCAAGGTTACACCGCAATTTATGTCAAAACGCGTAACCGATTTGTTGGTATGCGCATTTTTCTCGCGAAAAACGGCTACGATCTTGTCGGCATAAATGGTCCTGCGGAAACCGATGCTGATCTCAGGCTACTACACTACAAAGTAATGTGACCGCCTAAATTTGTGCAGCTGCTTCGGCTTCTCGGAGCTTTCGCACAAGAAACGCGGTCGTGCCACAGAGCGTCAATGCGAAAGCAATTTCAAACGAGCCGATGACCACCAAACCCCCGTCGTAGACCACTACGACCCCGTGTACGAAGTACAACAACGACCCTAAGCAAAGTAAGAACGTCGAACGTATGGTTCCAGCTAACATGCCCGGTAGGGTTAGTACGAGCGGTGCAACCTGTATCGCAAACCAAATCACGTTGGGTCCAAGGTCAGCGAGTGGCGCAATGAAGAATTGTCTCAACCCTGTTAAGGCAAACAGCGAACCGAGCGCGACATAGGATAGAAAAAGCCAGCCTTGCACTACTCGAGCAACTTTAACGCTGTACGAGCCAGGCGCATCCCGACCGCAACTGCCAAGGCTGACTCGTGTTTCGAGAGTTCGGCTCCGTCTCTGCCGACGTGTGTAACGCCGTACGGGGTACCACCTGTTGATGTCTCATTGAGGGCCGGTTCTGAATAGGGCACTCCCTGTAAAATCATGCCGTGATGGAAGAGCGGCACCATCATGGTTAAAAGGGTCGATTCCTGACCACCGTGCAAAGAGTTGGTCGACGCGAAAACGCTAGCCGGTTTACCGGACAGCGCTCGGGTCATCCATAGATCAGCGGTGCTATCTAGAAAGTGCTTGAGTGGTGCCGCGATGTTGCCAAATCGTGTCGCCGACCCTAGAGCGAGACCAGCGCAGTTAGCTAGCTCTTCCTTCGTGCAGTACACCGCGCCTTCGTCGGGTACAGGCGGGGCGGTTGTTTCGAGGGTTGTTGTGAGCTCAGGAACAGTTCGGATCAGGACATCTATCTCGCCTACCTGGTCGACGCCACGAGCTATATGTAGGGCTAGGTTCTTGGTGCCGCTCGTTCGTGAGTAGTACAGCACGAGGATGTATGGTTTGTTAGCCATTGTTCGGGTTAAATCAACGCGGCAACATTTTCAGGTGGTCGCCCAACAACCGCTTGATTACCTTTCACCACGATTGGTCTTTCTATCAATATTGGATTGTCGACCATCGCCTGGATCAACTCTTGTGCGGATAGCGCATCGTTATCAAGATTCTTTTCTGCATACACGGATTCTTTCGTGCGCATAAGCTCTCGAGGTTCGAGATTCAACATGGTGAGGATACTTTTTAGGGTCTGTGTATCGGGTGGATTGTGCAGATATTCAACGATATTTGGTGTGACGCCGCCTTCTTCAAGAATTGCGAGGGTCTGCCGAGATTTGGAACAACGTGGATTGTGGTAGATGGTCACATCGGACATGGTCTCTTCTCGCTCGATCAAAATTCGTGCACAGTATACCGGTGAATGACTCAGTAGAAACTCAAGCGACACATTGGCAGGACCAGCTCAAGAAGGGTGTCGGCGTCGTCCGTTGGTATGCCGGAGAGATGTGGGCTCAGTTTTGGGACCACAACTGCATCAACGCGGCAGGTGCGCTGACCTACACGACGCTGTTTGCGGTGGTCCCGCTAATGACGGTGACCTATACCTTTTTTTCCTTGATCCCAGAGTACAGCGGTGTCGGCGAACAGGTGCAGAATTTTGTTTTCCAAAACTTCGTTCCGGGCAGTTCTAATGCTGTGCAAGAGAAGCTTGCCGAATTTGCCGATCGGGCACAAAACCTAACCTTTGTTGGCTTTCTATTTTTGTTTGTGACGGCGTTCATGATGCTGGTCTACCGGTGTTTCTGAGTGTGGCAGGTTTCACTGTATTGTATTACGCAGTCCCGAATTGCCATGTCTCGTTCAAACATGCGCTAGCTGGTGGTGTTGTCTCGATGGCCGTCTTTCAATTCGCGTTCAATGTGTTTGCAATCAGCTCACGCGCATTCATGTATGAACCGGTGTACGGCACCTTTGCTGCACTCCCTGCCTTTCTCTTATGGCTATATTTGGTTTGGATGATGGTGCTGATGGGTGCGGTTTTTGTGCGCTGTTTGGCGATCCCCAGGGATGACGAACACGACCCGGAACCACTTGTCATTAAAGCGACCCGTGTTTTGCAGCTCTTCTATGATGCCCATCTGGACGGCGACACGATTACGGATAAACAAATCGGTCGGACCGTGAACTTGAACCGTATAGAACACGCCAAGGTATTTTCTGTGTTCCAAGAGTTTAACCTCCTGTCACAGACTGAAGATGAGCATTGGATATTGGGCAGGAATTTAAAAGCGATTACGCTTTGGGATCTGTATCAACGCCTGCCAGATGGCTTAGATCTCGAGCGCCTCAAACGTATAGAGGATTTACCACGGGTTGTTGAACCGTTGATCTCGATTACACAATTCGGTTCGAATGAGATGTCAGTTTCAATGGATAGTGTTTTTACATGAAGTACTTGTTCTTTAGCTTGATAGTGATCGGTTCGTTCGCATGTTCACCCAATGCCCAGGTTGAATTTGCCGATGGCACCTACACCCAAAAATCGCATTGGCAAGATCGTTGGCTGGTTATTAACTATTGGGCTGAATGGTGTGGTCCCTGCCGACACGAGATACCTGAACTAAATGAACTCCACCACAATCGCGTTGAAAATGGAGTTGTTGTCTTGGGCGTAAACTGGGACGGTATTTCTGACAAGAAGCTCAACGACGTTATAGAGAGGATGGATATCAAATTTCCGACTTTAGTTGTCGATCCATACGTTGAGTACGGTTACGAGAGAGCGCAGCAGCTACCTGTAACTGTGATCATCAATCCTGAACGAGAAGTGCACAAGACACTCGTTGGGCCGCAGACGGAAAAGAGCATAATCGCAGCGATGAAGTTATAGCCGGTTACTGGTACTGACAGGCATTCAAGCCGTAGTTTGTGCAACTGGCTTGTAAGTCAGGTAGGTCTTCACGTGTTTTGTTACGCCACCTTGTGCGCCACGCCTTAATTACTTTTTCGGGGTACTTGAGCCTACCGCGACTGCCGTTGTACCGAGCAAGTGCATCGACGAGGTCGCCTTTCGAAATGTCGAGATAGTGAGCAAGTATTACCGTGCCATACCGGACATTTGTTTCGACGTGAGTGAGGTTGTCTTGGGGGCGTCCGATTTCAAGGCGCCAGAAAGGCATCACCTGCATGAGACCTTGAGCACCGACACGAGAGATGGCGTAACGATTAAAAGCGCTTTCTATCTGCATAACGGCCAGCACTAGGTCAGGATCCAAGCCGCGTTGTATGCTTTCCCTGTAAACCAATTGTAGAAGTTCTAATCGTTCAGAACTCGATTTGATGTATCGCCCTAGCCTTTGATCGGAAACACGGAGCCAAACTTCTGCATCAAATCGATCGACAGTTTCGTGCACCTCTGCCAAGGCGCTTGCCAACCGTTCCCGTAGAACTGGGTCGACTGCCATATCTGCACTTTGCGCTAAAGGTGCAAGGCTAGAACAGCACATCAATACAACAGTTTGGAGCAATCCACGCATGATCTAGCCAGATAAGTAATCCATGATCGAGTCCATTGGAACCTCGGTCGATGCTTCGTCCTCGCGTTTTTTGAATTCGAGAACACCGTTTTTAAGACCACGATCGCCGACCACGACCCGACGAGGTAAGCCAATCAGATCCGCGTCAGCGAATTTCACGCCAGGCCGTTCGTTGCGATCATCCAATAGCACCTCAATCCCTGCTTTTTTCAAGGTTTCGTACAGATCGTCTGCTGCTGTTTTGACAGTGTCGGACTTCTGATAATTCAGCGGGATAATGTGTACAGCGAAAGGTGCGACGGGTTCGGGCCAACAAATCCCATTGTCATCGTGATTCTGTTCGATGATAGCGGCAACGAGTCGGGTAACGCCCATACCGTAACAGCCCATCAGCGGGGCGAGTGTTTTGCCGTCCTGATCTAGCACGCGTGCGTTCATGGCATCACTGTACACACTCCCAAGTTGGAAAATGTGACCGACCTCAATTCCGCGTAGGAACCTGAGTGTGCCTTGTCCGTCTGGGGCCATGTCCCCTTCGACCACATTTCTCATGTCGACTATCTGGTCTGCGTGAAGTTCGCAATCACGCTCCCAATTGGCACCCTTAAAGTGTTTACCGGTAATGTTCGCACCACAGGGGAAGTCTGCTATAGCTGCAGCCTCGCGATCGACAAGGTAAGGGATTTTACTGTTGACCGGTCCCAAGGAACCTACGCCTGCACCTGTCGTCGAGTTTATGTCTGCGGCGTCCGCCATTTGTAGTGGTGTGGCGACACCGGGAAGTTTTTCTGCCTTTATTTCGTTGAGCTCGTGATCTCCACGCAAAACAAGCGCCATCAACCCATCTTCGCCACGAACGACTAACGTCTTAACTGTTTGGTCAGGGCTCGTGTCTAGGAATCGGCACAAGTCTTCGATCGTTTTTTCGTTAGGCGTGTCGATTATAGTGAGATCTTCACTGGGTTCAGGTCTTTGAGGAGGCGGTGCGGCTTCTGCTTTCTCGATGTTTGCGGCGTAGCTGCCGTCAGAAGCGAAGACGACGGTATCTTCACCAGACTCGGCGAGAACGTTAAATTCATGGGAGTTGGAGCCACCGATGTTGCCTGTGTCTGCTTCGACTGCGCGAAAATCTAATTCCATGCGGGTCAGGATACGACTGTAGCAGTCATACATTTCCTGGTAAGTGTCATCGAAAGACGCCTGATCAGCATGAAACGAATATCCGTCTTTCATTGTAAATTCTCGGGCGCGCATCGCGCCGAAGCGCGGTCTACGTTCGTCGCGAAACTTTGTTTGTATCTGGTAATAGTTTACCGGCAGCTCGCGATAGCTCTGGATCTCGCGCCTAAATAGATCTGTCACAACTTCCTCGTGGGTGGGGCCGAGGCAAAAATCACGCTCGTGCCGATCTTTCATGCGTAGCATTTCCGGACCCATTTTTTCCCATCGTCCAGACTCCTGCCAGAGCTCAGCAGGCTGGACGACGGGCATGAGAATCTCTTGTGCACCGCTCTCATTGAGCTCCTCTCTGATAATGGCTTCAATTTTACGCAGTACGCGCAAGCCTAAGGGAAGCCAGGTGTAGAGACCGCTCGCGAGTTGACGAAGAAGGCCCCCCCGCAGCATCAGCTTGTGACTCATCACATCTGCGTCCGCAGGATCTTCTTTCATTGTGGGTAGGAGGAAGTTTGATTGACGCATGGTTATCCATGGAAATTGGTGATGTTGGTTTGTGGTCGTAAGTAAAGCTTAGTTATCAGACATAAAAAAGGGCCGGTTGGTAAACCAAACGGCCCTTTCTAAAGCTGTCAGCAGATCTAGTTGATCATGTCCTTGAGCTTCTTAAGCGCCGTCACACGCACGCGTGTTGTCGCCGGCTTAGCGGCGATGACGATTTCTTCACCAGTAGCTGGGTTGCGACCCATGCGCTTCTTGGTTGCTGGACGCTTGGCTGCTTTGATCTTCAACAGACCTGGGAGTGTGAACTCGCCAGCAGCACGCTTACGAATATGACGTTCGATGACTGACTCAAGCTCATCCATCACTGAACCCACTTGGGTACGCGATAGACCAGTATTTTCAGCTACTTCATTCAGTATCTGAGTCTTTGTCATCTTCTTGCCGATACCAGGCTTCTTCTTAGGAGCCGGGGCTGTCTTTTTCGCAGCGGGGCGTTTCTTAGGAGCAGCTTTCTTCTTTGCAGGTGCTTTCTTAGCAGCAGCTTTCTTTACGGGAGCCTTTTTCTTAGCAGGTGCCTTTTTCTTAGCGGGTGCTTTTTTGCGAGTTGCCATGAACTATCCTTTTATCAGTGTTTAACAGCGCAATTCCACGCTTCTCGACCAGCTGGCAGTGCCAGCCTAGTCTAAGAGGGGTTTCGCAACGTCTCTCAAACTTCAACCGTCTGTTTGTCACCTGTCTTCTGTCGTTGCCTGGTGGCTTCAATTTTTGCACCTAGGATCGTGAAATCCACAAGCTGCAAGAAAGAACTACAAAGCCAACCTTTAACAAGCGAACACAAACGGTGATCGAAGGCTGAATCAGACTGTACAGACCTGATGCCGCGCTTTATAGCCCATCGACTAGGGTCTAGCAACTAAAGTTTGCAAAAATACTGTATTTTTATTGGTTTTTTTAAGATGATGCGCCGCTAAATTTTCATCGAGTGCACAAAAAAGTGAGTGCATCGATCAGGAAAACGAGTCTGAAATTGAGAGATTGTGATTGGAAGATTGGGTTAGTAATTTATTATGCCGATATACGAATACGTTTGTGATCAATGTGGTCACCAATTAGAAGCCTTTCAAACATTGAGCGAGGGACCTCTTAGGAATTGTCCTGAATGCAGTAAAGAAAGCTTGAGAAAGAAAATCTCAGCAGCCGGATTCAGACTTAAAGGCGCTGGCTGGTACGAAACGGATTTTAAATCCGGAAAAAAGAAGAATGTGGCAGGCTCTGATAAGTCATCTTCGTCATCTGACTCGTCTTCGAGCAGTTCTTCCACCAGTAGTTCATCGAGCAGTAGTTCATCGAGTGGTTCCAGTGATTCGTCCAGTAGCTCATCAGGTTCATCGAAATCCGACTAGTGATCTAGACTGGCAGATCCGGCGGAGCTGATCCGCTAGAATGCTGCACTCAGACAAACGGTCGATTACCGATCTTAATTAAGGGATAACAATGCGCAGTCATTATTGTGGGGAGCTCAATGCCACCCACGTGGGCGAAGAAGTACAAGTTTGTGGCTGGGTGCACCGACGACGGGATCATGGCGGTGTGATATTCCTCGATATCAGAGACCGAACTGGGATCATTCAAGTTGTATTTGATCCGGACACTGAGGATAGCTTCAGAACAGCAGATAGTGTTCGCAACGAGTTTGTCTTGTTAGCCAAGGGCAGGGTGCGTCCGCGACCTGATGGCACTGTCAATCCGGATATGCCGACCGGCGAGATTGAGGTGTTAGGACTCGAGCTTGATATATTAAACGCAGCTCAAACTCCACCGTTCCAACTTGATGATCATTCAGCCGCGGGTGAGGACGTCCGCCTGAAGTATCGATATATGGATCTCCGTCGGCCCGAGATGCAACACAAGATGCGTGTTCGCGCCAACATATCTAGTCAGGTACGCCAATACCTAGAAGATAACGGTTATTGGGAGGTAGAAACTCCAACGCTCTCGCGTGTCACACCAGAAGGTGCACGGGACTACTTAGTGCCTAGTCGAACTCATCCGGGACAGTTCTTTGCACTGCCGCAGTCTCCACAAGTATACAAACAGCTGCTCATGATGGCGGGAATGGACCGCTACTATCAGATCGCGCGCTGTTACCGGGACGAAGATCTTCGAGCGGATCGTCAGCCGGAGTTTACTCAGATCGACATAGAAGCTTCCTTCGTATCACAACAAGATGTGATGGACATGACGGAAGGAATGCTAAGACAGGTCTTCTCTAAGGTGTTGGATACGGAGCTACCTGAATTTCCGGTGATTGGTTGGGATAGCGCCATGCGTGACTATGGCAGCGACCGTCCTGATCTTCGCAATCCACTTAAGCTCGTCGACATCGGTGATCTGATGGCCAGTGTTGAATTCAAAGTTTTCAACGGTCCGGCAAACGATCCAAAAGGTCGGGTTGTAGCGCTGCGCGCACCAGGCGGAGCACAGCTTTCGCGGAAAGTTATCGATGACTATACGGAGTTTGTTGGCCGTTATGGTGCTAAGGGTCTCGCGTATATCAAAGTGAATGACCTCTCCGCAGGTGAAGACGGGCTGCAGTCACCAATTCTGAAGTTTTTAACGCCTGAAATTACTAGTCAGGTGCTCGAGCGCGTCGGGGCTGAGGATGGCGACTTGGTTTTCTTTGGTGCTGACAAAGCTTCCGTAGTGAACGACTCGATCGGTGCACTGAGAAACGAACTAGGTGCACAACTTGGTTTGGTCGAGGATGGTTTCAAGCCATGTTGGGTTGTCGATTGGCCTATGTTCGCCGAAGGCCGTGATGGCACGCTGGGGGCGGAGCATCATCCGTTTACACAACCCACGTGTACGCCGGACGAATTGTTGGCGGAACCGTTGGCTGCCAAAGCTGCGGCTTATGATGTCGTTCTCAATGGTTATGAGTTGGGCGGCGGAAGCCTTCGGATTCACGATCAGAAAATGCAGGCAGCAGTTTTTGAAGCGCTCAAGATGGGACAAGAAGCACAAAGCAAATTCGGGTTCCTGTTGGATGCACTACAGTATGGCTGCCCACCCCATGGTGGTATTGCATTAGGATTGGATCGACTGGTTATGTTGTTGACCGATAGCCAATCCATACGGGAAGTCATTGCGTTTCCTAAGACGCAGACTGCGGCTTGTCTCATGATGTCTGCGCCGAATGACGTAGATGATCATCAGCTCCGCGACTTGCATATTCGATTGCGCGGACCGGCTGCCTGACCGGCTGCGTAGACAGTCAACGAAAGAGGTTATCGGAAGAGGTTTAGATGGCGGGACATAGTAAATGGGCCAATATCAAGCACCGCAAAGCGGCTCAAGATAAGAAGCGTGGCAAGCTATATACCAAGCTGATTAGAGAGATCACAGTCGGTGCACGTATGGGCGGTGGAGACGTAAACGATAACCCGCGCTTACGAGCGGCCGTTGATAAAGCACTCGCAGCCAATATGCCTAAAGATACGATCGATCGTGCGATACAGCGTGGTGCTGGAGATGGCGATGGTTCTGATGTCGAAGAGCTGACTTACGAGGGATACGGACAAAATGGGGTCGCGATCCTGGTAGAAGCAATGACAGATAACCGAAATCGGACGGTTGCTGAGGTGCGGTACGCGTTCAACAAATTCGGTGGCAATCTGGGTACTGACGGATCTGTTGCCTATCTCTTTAATCGACAAGGCATGATTAATTTTGCCCCTGGCAACGATGAAGAAACTGTTATGGATGTCGCTCTGGAAGCTGGTGCTGAAGACTTCGATGTGGAAGATGATGGCGCGATTTCTGTCACGACTGCTTGGGAATCTTTGAGCGGGGTCGTTGCTGCGTTGACTGAGGCTGGATTAGAGCCAGATCACTCTGAAGTAACAATGGTCGCGTCGACCATTGTTGATTGTGACGAAGAGACAGCTGCAAAAATACTCAGACTTGTCGATGCACTCGAAGAGCTCGATGATGTTCAAGAGGTCTACACCAACGGAGACTTTCCGGAGAGTGCCTACGAATAATCCCATTATCTTGGGTATAGACCCTGGTTCGCGCCGAACGGGGTATGGGGTTGTTGAGATGGTTGGTTCGCAACCCAATTACTTAGCGAGTGGCTGTATCAACGTAGAAAAATTGTCGATGCCCAACCGTTTAGGGGAAATCTACCGCAGTGTGGGCGAAGTGATCGCCACCTATTCACCGCAATCGCTTGCGATCGAAGAAGTCTTCGTGAGTAAGAATCCAAAATCCGCTTTGCTTCTTGGTCAGGCGAGAGGCGTGGCGATTGCTGCAGCAGTGCATCACAACCTAACCGTAGCTGAATACGCTGCGCGCCAGATTAAGCTTGCTGTCGTCGGCACAGGACGTGCGAGCAAGGAACAGGTGCAGCACATGGTGCAAGTTATCCTGAATTTATCTGGCCAACCTCAAGCTGATGCAGCCGATGCGCTTGCCATTGCGCTCTGCCATGTCAATACTGCGTCCAACCTCATACATCGGAATCCGACTTGATCGGCAGATTGCAAGGCAAGTTGCTCGATATCTCGGGCAACGACATCCTGATCGACGTCAACGGCATAGGCTACGAGGTCGAGGTCGCTGCGAGCGTGATAGAACTCGGTCCGACGACTGGCCAATCATTGACGGTCCATACTCACTTCGTCGTGAGAGAAGACGCGCAACTTCTGTTTGGTTTCGCGACTCAGGCTGAGCGCGATCTGTTCCGCGGCTTTATCAAAATCAACGGTGTGGGTCCGAAGATGGGCTTGGCACTTATTTCCTCCCTCGATGCTCAAGCGCTGGCGATTGCGGTTCGAAATGAAGACGTGTCTATGCTGACACGCGTTCCTGGAGTCGGAAAAAAGACCGCTGAGCGTCTAATGGTCGAACTTAAAAATCGCATCGATGAGCTGACTGCAGCCGCTGGCGTGAGCTTACAGGTTGTTGACGTATCGCCTAATTTTGATGGTGCCACTCGTGAGGCAGAAGATGCGCTTATCGCTTTGGGATATCGCCCGACAGATGCCAGTCGCACAATTGCAGGTGTGCTTGCTCGAAGTGAGGGAGACCTGACTGTTGAGGAGATTGTTAGACAAGCGTTACGTAGCATCGCTGGTCAAAAGGGTTCTAACGCAGGAAGCCCAAGCTAAATGCTAGAACCAGATCGTTTAATCGGTGCGAAGCCAGAAACTGGTGAAGCGCGTCATGATCATGCACTGCGACCGACATCATTGGATGAATATATCGGCCAAAGTGCGGTCAAAGAACAGATGGAAATTTTTATCCAAGCGGCCCGTGGTCGCAGCGAGGCGTTGGATCACACCTTGATCTTTGGTCCGCCTGGCTTGGGTAAGACAACACTCGCCAACATTGTCGCCCAAGAAATGGGTGTTGCGATTAAGTCGACTTCAGGACCGGTCTTGGAAAAACCCGGGGATTTGGCAGCTATGCTGACCAATCTCGATGAAGGCGATGTGCTCTTTGTTGATGAAATTCATCGGTTGAGTCCTGTCGTGGAGGAAATCCTATATCCCGCCATGGAGGATTATCAGCTTGATATTTTGATCGGCGAAGGTCCCGCGGCGCGTTCGCTTAAGGTTGACCTACCCCCGTTTACGCTTGTTGGCGCAACAACTCGTGCTGGCTTGTTAACAAGTCCGCTTCGAGATCGGTTTGGTATCGTACAAAGACTAGAGTTCTATTCTGTGTCTGAATTGACGGAAATAGTTTCGCAATCTGCGCTGAAATTAGCGCTTGAGGCGGAAGTAGCGGGTGCGAGTGAGGTTGCGCGACGAAGTCGCGGCACGCCGCGGATTGCAAATCGGCTCCTGCGACGTGTGCGTGATTACTCTGAAGTAAAGTCTGACGGCAAGATCAGTTCAGCGGTTGCTGATGAAGCGCTCAACATGCTGAAGGTGGACAAACTAGGGTTTGATCCAATGGACAGACGCTTACTGAGTACAATAATTGAGAACTTTGCTGGCGGTCCTGTTGGCTTGGACGCTTTGGCTGCATCGATCAGCGAAGAGAAGGATACAATCGAGGATGTCATTGAGCCTTATCTGATCCAGCAAGGTTATCTCATGCGCACCCCTAGGGGTCGGAAGGCGACAAATCGCTGCTACGAACATCTCGGTCTCACGCCGCCCAAGGAAGATGGCGGCGTTGGTCAAACACAACTTGACCTTAACAAGTAAAGAAAAAGCTAAGAACTAAGAGTAGGTAGAGAAGGAGACATATGCCTGAACAGCTTTCCATATTTGAACTAATTGCCAATGCGAGCCTGTTGGTTCAGGTTGTCATGGGTTTACTAGTGCTTGCGTCAATAGCCTCGTGGATGATGATCTTTCAGCGCTGGTTTTTTCTGCGCAAGCAGCTTTCAGAGATCGACTCGTTCGAAGAACACTTCTGGTCCGGCATTGATTTGAGAAAGTTCTTTTCCGAGCTCGAAGGTGACGACCATCTAAACGGCATAGAGAATGTTTTCGTTGCGGGGTTTAGAGAATTTACGCGCCTCTCGGAATCAGGGGGCGCCGATGCTGAGGCGATCATGCAAGGTGTTCAAAGAGCGACCAGAGTCGCGCTCATGCGTGAAGAGGCACGTTTGGAAACACACTTGCCGTTCTTAGCGACTGTTGGCTCGACGAGCCCGTATGTGGGTCTGTTCGGAACTGTCTGGGGAATCATGAATTCATTTCGCTCTTTAGCAAATATGAGCCAGGCGACCCTCGCGTCTGTGGCGCCAGGAATATCTGAAGCCTTGGTTGCGACCGCGATGGGTCTGTTTGCCGCAATCCCAGCGGTGATTGGCTATAATCGCTTCAGTGCTCGTGTGGAGGGTTTAATGAAACGTTATGAAGCGTTCTCTGACGAGCTAACAACAATTTTACACCGCGCGGCTCATAGCAAGGTTACTGAATCCTAAACATTTCCGGGTAGGAGCTCATCATGGCTACACGTCGTAAGCCGATGTCTGAAATCAATGTTGTACCGTACATCGACGTCATGTTGGTATTGCTTGTGATCTTTATGGCGACTGCGCCGTTGTTAACGCAGGGCGTTGTAGTTGATCTACCTGAGGCGCCATCAGAACCGGTTGAGGAAACCGTTGACGACCCTCTTGTCGTGTCGATGCGCAAGGACGGTGCCATATTTATGAATCTAGGCATGCAAGACGCCGACGATGAAGGTACTCGAGTGACCGTGTATTCATTACAGGAGCAGGCGGGCAAAATTCTCAGAGCGCGGTCAGATGTGCCGGTTTATATCAAAGCTGACCACACTCTAAACTACGGCCAAGTTGTTGCAGTGATGACGGTACTCCAGAAAGCGGGTGCTGCTAGTGTTGGACTCATTACTGATCCGCCACAAATAGAGAGTTAGATCGCGGTGTACGCACTTCGACAATACAGTTTCCCGCTGTTGCTTGCTGTGGCAATGCATGGCGGCGCCATCTGGTCTCTATATCGCGGTTGGAACCCGGAGAAAGACCTACAGAATGTAGTCATGCCCAAAGCCGTGGTCGCGAGCCTATTGGTTTTGGAAGCTAAGCAACCGAAGGTTGATCTTGCGGCGATAGAGCGAGCCAAAGCTGCTGCCGCGGCAAGAAAAGCAGCACAGGACAAAGCGGCACGTGATGCCGCCACGGAGAAGAAAGCTGAACAGGATAGAGCTGAGCTCGCACGAAAAGAGCGCGCGGACAATGAAAAGGCAGCGCAAGACCGACTCGCCCAGGAAAATGCTCGCAAGGAACTGGAACGACTAGAGCGCATGGCGCGCCTGAGCGAGCTGGCGGAGACGTCGATGCAAGATGCCATCGCATTGGAAAACGCAGAGATGCAATCCGGAAGTGAAGAAGCTGTAGTGCAGTCCTATCACGCGGCGATTTACGACTTGGTGCGCAGAAATTGGTCTAGGCCACCAAGTGCTCGAACCGGCATGAGTGTCAGAGTTCAGGTGGAACTTATCCCAACAGGAGAGGTGATTGCGGTTACGATCGTCGATTCTTCAGGCAACGCAGCGTTTGACCGCTCCGCCGAACATGCTGTACAACGCGCGGGTCGTTTTGAGGTGCCGCAAGAAAATAACTTGTTTGAAGCGCATTTCAGAAGGTTTTACATACTTTTTAAACCAGAAGATCTACTTAGGTAGATGATAGGCAATTATTTGGAGACCGATTCGTGATTCGAGCAGCGACAACGTTAGCGATAATGGCAGTGGTATCGATGAGTGTTCACGCATCGACACTCGACACTATTGTCATTGATTCGGGCGTCGATGATCCGATTCGAATTGCCATCGTACCTTTCAAAGTAACCGGCAGCCTACAGAACGAAAGCGGTATTAATGACATCGTCAGTTTCGATCTCGCCCGCAGCGGTCAATTCGATCCTGTGGCATCTGAGAATATGTTGTCGCATCCACATAATCGACAGCAGGTGTTTTTTCGGGATTGGCGGATTCTAAAGGCACAGTACTTGGTTATTGGTGCAGTGCAGCCTGCAGAGGGTGGGCGTTGGGATGTCAGTTTTGAGCTCTACGACATACCCAATGAGCGACAGCTCATCGTCAGACGCTACAACATTGCACTTAGCCAGTGGCGGGATGTTGCGCACCGCATCTCGGATGCGGTTTATGAGGAAGTGACGGGTATACGCGGCGCTTTCTCGACAAAGATTATGTACGTACTAGCGCAGAACTCCGGTACCGCCAATGCGACTTATCGTCTTGAGGTGGCGGATTCTGATGGTGAAAGATCACGGACGTTGCTTGCGTCCCGAGAGCCGATACTTTCCGCCAGTTGGGCACCGGATGGCAAACGAGTTGCCTATGTTACTTTTGAGACGGGTCGCCCTTCCATAGTCATTCAAGACGTCGATGGACCATATCGTGAACGCTTGACCAACTTTACTGGACTCAATGGCTCGCCCGTTTTTTCCCCAGATGGCCGCCAACTGGCGATGGTCTTGTCCAAAGATGGCGACCCAGAAATATTCATCATGGATCTGGCCAACCGATCGCTCAGGCAAATTACCCGGCATCACGCCATTGATACCGAACCCAGTTGGTCGCCAGATGGTCGCCATATTATCTTCACCTCTGACAGACCTGGTAGACCGCAGATTTATCAGCTTGAGCTTGCGACAAATTTTCTCGAGCGTTTAACCTTCAAAGGGGACTACAATGCGCGCGCTAGGCTAATGCCCGATGGTAAACATCTAGTTTTTGTACACAGACAGAACGGTGTTTTTCATATTGCATGGCAGGACTTAGAACGAGACAATTTGCAGATCCTGACTTCGACGTCGTTGGACGAATCTCCATCGTTGGCGCCCAATGGCACGATGTTGATATACGCAACACAAAATCAGGGGCGTGGAATATTGGCGGTTGTTTCGATCGATGGTCGTGTAAAATACCGATTGCCTTCTTCTGCAGGGGATGTAAGGGAGCCGGCTTGGTCGCCGTTTCTGAACTAGACAAGGAGCTCAGTCAAAACTTTGGTTTTGGCAGACAGTTTCGAGTTGATCAGAAAAAAGACCACCTGGACCGCTGGAACGATAAGAAAACCGGAACTAAAACGGTTAGAGATCGAAAACTGAACTGAAAACAAGTCGCTGAACAAGTTATAAGAATTACCAAAACGAATCAGCAGAACGAGGAGAAACGATGTACATAGATGAGCTTAAGCCACGCTTCCGAGGCCTGATCAGTCTGATCGCCGCTGCGTTTATAGTTGCGGGCTGTTCGAGCACCGGCTCACAAGAACCACCACCGGAGCCAGAGCCGGTCGATGAAGCACCGCAAGTGCAACAACCAATTGAAGAAGTCGATAGTGGACCTCGCGATTTTGGACCAGGTGGCATCCCTCTGGATGAAAATGGCAACCCACTGTCACGAACGTTTTATTTCGACTATGACAAATCTGTCCTGCGAGCCGCTGATCTAGCTGCCCTTGAAGTGCATGCGCAGATCTTGCGACGCAACTCTGATCGCAGTGTTGTCATTGAAGGACACTGTGACGAGCGTGGTACCAGAGAGTACAACTTAGCACTGGGTGAACGTCGCGCAGATGCGGTTAAGACTTTCCTAGTATCTGCGGGTGTTTCTGCACGCCAGATCGAGAGCGTCAGCTACGGTGAAGAGCAGCCCGAAGATCCAGGTCACAATGACTCAGCGTGGGCACGAAATCGCCGCGCGGTTGTTAGCTACCGCTAAGGTCTCTTCTCTTGATTAGAAGGTTCGTTTTGATTGTGTGCGCGACTTTGGTCGCGCACTTTTCTTTGTCCGCGTCTGCAGCAGTGCCCATTGAAGAGTCCACTGAAGAGTCGCGTGTAAATGAACCACAGACAAGACCGCTAACGAGACAGCCGAGCTCCGTGCAACGCTTGCCCGATCCATCTCGACGGGGTAACAGTCTGGATATACCGCCGACAATCGAACCAAGTGCACCTTCGAGCAACCCGATAGGTACAGCGGCCACCACGATAGAGCCCCAGCCAACGTTTGCAGCATCTACGCAGGGCTCGAATGCAGGTAATTTGTCGGGCTTGTTCCGACAGATGCAGCTTTTGCAGCAAGAGATTCAGGATCTTAGAGGGTTGGTTGAGGAGCAAGATCATCAGATCAAGCGCCTCCAGCGAGACCAGAAAGAGCAGTACCTCGATCTTGATCGGCGCGTCATAGCGTTGTCAGCAGGACAACCAGCCCCGGCGCCTAGCGCGTCGAGCACGGACACACCGCCCGTGGTCACACCTTCAGGCAATCTTTCTGAGCGGGACGCATATCGTTTAGCGTTTGATGGCATGCGTGCCCAGCAGTTCGATCAGTCTTTGGCCGCCTTCCAAAGTTTGATTGAGAATTATCCTAACGGCCAATACACGCCGAACGCTTTCTATTGGATGGGTGAGATTTTTCTGGTTGGGAAGCAGGACGCAGAACTAGCACGTCAATCATTCATGCAAGTCGTTAATCTGTACCCCGATCACCAGAAAGCATCGGATGCCATGTACAAATTGGGTGTGGTTTACAACACACTGGGCGATGACACTTCTGCGCGCAGGTTTCTAGATCAAGTGCAGCGCGAACATCCAAATTCATCCGCCGCCGGTCTCGCGAAAAAGTTCGCAGCGGAGCTGCCCTAGTCCATTGTGACAACAGACTGTGACGACGGTACTAAACCTTAGCAACCAGCTAAGGATTACAGAAATCTTCCTATCCCTCCAAGGTGAGGCGAATACTGTTGGTCTACCAACCGTCTTTGTGCGGCTCACAGGTTGTCCCTTGCGCTGCCAGTACTGTGATAGCGAATATGCTTTTTCTGGCGGGGAGATGAAAACGCTCGAGACGATATTGGCCGATGTCGCTGGACTCGGTGTTCGGCGGGTGACGGTAACTGGGGGTGAACCATTGGCACAACCCAATGTGTACCCGTTGATGCAGAGTCTTTGTGATCAAGGATATGCGGTAAGTCTTGAGACCAGCGGTGCGCTATCAGTGGCTGCTGTCGATGATCGAGTCGTTCGCGTAGTCGATCTGAAAACGCCTGACTCGGGTGAGGTTCATCGCAACCTGTGGGACAACATGGATTGTTTGGCAGAACGCGATCAAATCAAATTTGTCATCTGTTCTCGTTCAGACTATGACTGGGCAAAACTCAAGTGCGATCAATACAGTCTATGTGACCGAGTTACAGACGTGCTCTTCTCACCCAGCTTTGGACAACTCGATCCTACCGACCTTGCCGACTGGATCGTGGCAGACAAGTTAGAGGTCCGAATGCAGCTGCAATTGCACAAGTTACTGTGGGGCGATGAGCCAGGCAGGTGACATTATGAGTGGTACAAAATGAGTGGTACGAAGAACAAAGCGGTTGTACTCGTCTCCGGTGGCCTAGACTCGGCAACGGTTCTCGCGCTCGCAACGCAAGACTTTGAGACACATGCATTGTCTTTTGACTATGGCCAAAAACACCGATCTGAGCTTGTTGCAGCAGCGCGCGTGGCGAAGTCTATGGGTGCCGCTAGCCACCAAAGCTTCAACATCGATCTACGTCAATTTGGTGGTTCTGCACTAACTGACGACAGCATAGCGGTGCCAACAATGCCAACCACAGGGATTCCCGTGACCTATGTCCCGGCAAGAAACACGGTTTTCTTATCGCTGGCATTGGGGTTAGCGGAAACGTTGGCGGCGCAGGATCTTTTTATCGGTGTGAACGCGGTTGATTATTCCGGCTACCCAGATTGTCGGCCCGAATTTATTGCCGCCTTTGAGAATCTGGCTAATCTCGCCACAAAGATCGGTATCGAAGGCGATAAAATACGGGTGCACACGCCGCTTATCTCGTTAACGAAAGCAGAGATTATTGGCCAAGGTCAACGACTAGGTGTCGACTACGCGCAAACCGTCTCTTGCTATCAAGCGACCGACGAGGGTGCAGCCTGTCGAGTCTGTGATAGTTGTCGTATCCGTGCGCAAGGTTTCCAAGACGCGGGTGTCGATGACCCAACTCTGTATGTTCAGTAAGGCAAAGGCGCCGTACTAAATCAGGGAGCGTCCCTCTTGTAACGAAGAGGGTGCTTGCCTACAATGCGCCGCTCGTTTCTAGGTGCGTCCCGCACCGACAACAGGGGGTCGTTAGCTCAGTTGGTAGAGCACCGGGCTTTTAATCCGTTGGTCCAGGGTTCGAATCCCTGACGACCCACCACTTTCCCGTTTACATCCCGGTCGAGTCTCTTTCCTTCACATGGTATACAGAGCTTGTCTGAAGTGGACCGGCGAATAAATGACTCGCGTTAACGAATTGGCCCCAATGGCTCAGGCAAAACACTGGCTCCGAAAGCATGTTGATTGGTTGTGGGCTGGCGTTTATCGCGGAGTTCTTCAAAAGAACACTCGGGTGCTCCCGGCGGGACTCGATGTTCATCTGGCAACCCCCGCCGAACTACGAAGTATTGCTACAGAGCCGATGTGGGAGATGACTCAAACATTTGTTAATGGCGCGATTGCGAGGGGTGACGAATGCGTCGTGGGGTACCTGGATGGCCAATTGGTGTCGTATGGGTGGGCTGGTTACGGAAAAACACCACACACAAGAGGAACGTACGTCTGCTTTGCTAGGGGACATCGCTATAACTACAAGGCGTTTACGGCACCTGAGTATCGAGGTAGGCACTTACGTGGATCCTTTGGAGTGTTGGAAGCTGCCGACCGTAGGCGAGAAGTGAGGCACTCGATCGCCTTCATCGACTACCGAAACAAAGCATCTGCACAAGCTGAAATGCGCAATGGAGGAAATCTGATTGGCTATGCGGGATATATCCGCATCGGTAAGCTTCTCATTGCTTATTCAACAACTAGTGCTCGCCAGTACGAATTTAAGTTCACGAACCGCGAACCTTTCGGCAGTTAAAAGCTTAAGAACTACAAGAAAGCATCGAACAGCCGACGCGAGTGCGAGCCCACTCCGGGCGTTTCTCTGCGTAGTGCTCGTACTCGGGTTGTTCTGCATAAGGTTGTCGTAGGATCTGTAGGAGCTCCTGTACTTTGCTGAAGTCGCCATTTTCAGCATCGTCTATCGCAAGTTGCGCGATGTAGTTGCGCAGCACGTACTTCGGGTTTACGGCATTCATAACCGCCGCTCGGTTGTTAGGAGATTGCACCAATATCTGATTTTGGTAGGCATCCAACCACGCCTCTGTTTGTGCTTGATGCTCTGTGGTCAGCTGGTCTGTGACATAAAATGCATCTTGCAGTCCTTCGTATCGCGATTCGCTGTCGAGATTCAGAGAGGCGAGCTTTCGGTAGAAGATGGTCATGTCAGTTTCAGCGCTTGTTAACAGGGCTAAGAGCTGATCGGTGAGTAATTGATCGAATTGGGGAAGACCAAGTTTATCGGCCATCATTTGCTCCCAACCCTGCTCGTATCGTTTGGCATAGTGGCCGAGCGCTTCTTCCAGCGGCTTAGTTTCTTCGATTAAGGGTAACAACCCGTTGGCAAGTTGCATGAGGTTCCACTGACCGATGGCAGGCTGTTGGCCGTAGCGGTAGCGCCGTTGAGCCGCATCCGTAGTATTGGGTGTCCAGTCCGGGTCAAAGTCTTCCAGCCAACCGTAGGGTCCATAGTCTATGGTTTCTCCGAGGATCGACATGTTGTCGGTGTTCATCACCCCGTGGACGAAACCAACGCGCATCCAGTGCACCATAAGGTCGGCGGTGCGTTCACAGACTTCCCGGAAAAAATTCACATAGGTCGTGGTCGATATCTCTTTGGAGCTCAACAAGTGTGGGAACTCACGTTGGATTACGAAGTCGGTGAAGTCGCGGAGAATTTTTGTTTCTTGGCGTGCGGCGAGTAATTGGAAATGACCAAAACGTACGAAACTTGAGCTAACACGGCAGACGACTGCGCCAGGCTCTTCTGCCGGGTGCCCATCGTAGAGCATGTCGCGAACCACATTCTCCCCGGTGCCCATGAGGCTAAGTGCTCTGGTGGTTGGTACGCCAAGGTGATACATAGCTTCGCTGCATAGGAATTCGCGCACGGACGAGCGCATGACAGCTAACCCGTCAGCGGTGCGTGAAAACGGCGTAGGACCGGCGCCTTTCAGCTGTAACATCCAATGCCCTGCTTCTGTAACAACCTCGCCCAAGTTGATGGCTCGCCCGTCGCCAAGCTGGCCCGCCCAATTCCCGAATTGGTGTCCGCCATAGCAAGTCGCGTGAGGCTCCATGCCTGTGAGCTGGTGATTGCCAGAGAACACTTGCAGGAATTCAGGCGAGGCGGCGTCATCGTCCGTTAGTCCGATCAGTTTTGCGACTTCGGCGGCGTGCGCAACCAAATAAGGGGCGACTACCGGGGTGGGAGAAACACGCGCGTACAACGCATCTTTCAACTGGCGCCGAGTATTTTCGTCGCTGGGATCCGCAGGAAGCGTGTTCGTAAATTGATTGTCGAAAGTCAGTACAGTCTGCATAGTGAGTAATGTACCAGATGTGAGAGTGCCGGGTGTTGCATGAGCGAATTGGTTGAATACGAGTTTGCCAACGAGGCATTTTACTTAGCCTTTGAGGGCAAGGACTACGAAGCCATGGCACATTTATGGTCGCAAGAGAGGGAGCTGATTTGCTTGCACCCAGGCTGGCCAGCCCTCATTGGGCGGGAAGCCGTGTTAAATAGCTGGCGCGACATCTTGCAGAATCCAGCCCAGGGACAGGTGAGCTTTTATGGCGCTAGAGTCTGTTTGGCGACAGAAGAGTCTGCGACAGTCGTCTGCTACGAGCAGGCAGGTGACGTCACGATGGTGGCGACGAACGCGTTCGTCGAGGAAGACGGAAGACTAAGACTCGTCTCCCATCACGCGGGGTATTGTGCGAACCCACCTGCATTACCTACCTGATTGAAAAGCTTGGAGCAGTGGATAAGTAAGGGAAACGTGGAAAATAGAGAGTGGTAAGTAGAGGTAAATGGAAGAAGCAAAAATTCGTGAGGTTCAGCACGCGTGCACCGAGCTTTCCATAGCGTATGCACGACATGTGGATTTCGGTGAGTATGATCGGTTTGTTGATCTCTTTACGGAGGACGCCAAGCTGTCGCTCGGTTTTGAAATTGTTGGCAGGGAGAAGATTCGCCGGTCGATGAGCAAGCGTTCCCCCGAGCTTCGTTCCCGGCATGTGATGACGAACACTTTTGTGGATGTGTTGAGTGAGACGTCCGCGAAAGGCATCTCCTATCTAACCCTCTACCGTCATACCGGTCCGGAGTCCCTAGAAAGTGATCCGGTGTCATTTCAAACCCCGGCGGCGGTGGGCCACTATGCAGATGAGTACAGACTCACCGATGACGGCTGGAAGATTGCAGAACGACGCCTGGAACTCGCTTTCAGAAATCCTGACCACTTTTAGAACCTGCAACAGAGCCTGATAGCTGATATCGAGGGTATTTTCTGCTCTGGTGAGAATTTCCCCCTTCCATAGAACTGGGGTAACCTGCACCGGAAAGTTGTTGGAGAAAAAATGTGGCAGAAGCTATATCGATTGAACATATGGATCCGTATGCCATAGACATCGCGGATATCGATGTCAGTCGTCCTGAATTGATGCAAAACGATGCGCATTGGGCTTTTTTTGAGCGCCTGCGCCAAGAAGACCCGGTCCATTACTGTAAGGACAGTATGTTTGGTCCGTACTGGTCCATTACGAAGTTCAACGACATCATGGAAATCGAAAAGAACCACCATGACTTTTCGTCTGATGCGGGCATAGTTCTCGGTGATCGTCCGGAAGATTTCCAGACTCCGAATTTCATCGGGATGGACCCGCCAAAGCACGACGCACAACGCAAGACTGTTCAGGGTGTTGTCGCCCCGATGAATCTTGCCAAGCTAGAAGGCACCATTCGAAGTCGCGCGGGTGCCATCCTCGATTCTCTGCCCATTGGCGAAACCTTCAACTGGGTAGATCTCGTTTCGATCGAACTCACGACTCAAATGTTGGCAACGATATTTGATTTCCCATTCGAGGACCGAAGGAAATTGACCTATTGGTCTGATATGGCGACGTCAGGGGAGCTGGCGGGAGGACCAACACCTGAGCCAGCTAGGCGGGCAGCTTTACTAGAGTGTTTAGAGACATTTACTGCGCTCCGAGACCAGCGTCAAAAAGAGGATCTCAAACCCGACCTCCTTTCCATGTTAGCGCATGGCAAAGATACTCAGGATATGCCGCCGATGGAGTTTCTTGGCAATTTGGTTCTGCTGATTGTTGGTGGCAACGATACGACGCGCAATTCTATTTCGGGTGGTGTCTACTTCCTCAATCAAAACCCTGGTGAGTACGACAAGCTTCGGGCGAATCACGGCCACATACCAAATATGGTTTCTGAAATCATTCGGTATCAAACACCACTCGCCTACATGCGCCGCACTGCTCTGAGAGATGTTGAGTTCAATGGCAAATCCATTAAAGCTGGTGACAAATTGGCGATGTGGTATGTGTCGGGCAATCGAGACGAAGAAGCAATCGAACGGCCAAATGATTTCGTCATCGATAGAGAACGGGCTCGTCACCACTTATCCTTTGGGTTTGGCGTGCACCGTTGTATGGGCAATCGGCTGGCTGAAATGCAGCTTCGCGTTCTTTGGGAAGAAATCGTAAAACGCTTCCACACAATCGAGGTTGTTGGCGACGTAGAAAGAGTGCAATCGAGTTTTGTTCGTGGCTATTCTGAACTGCCGGTTCGCTTACATCCGGTTTAGTTTTGTCTTGCTGATTTGCGCCTCAACCGCTGCGTTTTCAGCAGAGGTTGTGGTCACTGATGATGGGAAACAAATTCGATTGAACGATGATGGCACCTGGACGCAGGTGTCTCAGGATAAGTTTGCAACAACGGCAAGCGGCGAGCGGATTCGAGTGCGAGCGAATGGTAGTTGGAACTATGTGTCTGCACCGGATAATCAGGTGGCGCACAAACCGCTTCCGGTCGTCACCGACGAAGTTGTTATCTTTCTAGAATCTGTCGAAATACTGCGCCGGGAAATCAAACGTTCGAAGTCTAAACACGCTGACACTCGGATGCGCTACACAGTCAGAATCACTAACGGTACTGACGATACAATCGCGGTCGATAAAGACGCCGCATTTCGGTCGACGACAAACCGTGGCGGGGATTACGATCTATTGAGCGTTACAGGACCGTCGACCGTTCTACCTAGCACAGTGGCAGACTTGATCGTTGTGGTTGCTGACTCCCCTGCGTGGTTCGGTGTGAAATATCTCAGCTTAGAGGTCCCTCCGAATGCACTCGGTAATTCGGTCCGCCGACTTTTGAACAAAGACATGGATGAAGTTAAGCGGCTCCGAGTCGATCAGTTCTAGCTAACGCTTTATTCGACCGCGAGCGCATCGAGAAGCTGCGCGAAGTTCTGGTTGGTTGGGTACGCCGTCGGGCTCCAACCAAGACGAACGATGACGACGCTTTCTGTTGGCAAGATCATCACAACCTGTCCTCGGTTGCCTTGCATACTGTACGCATCACGCGGCAGGTCCGGATAACGGGGTTTGCGTGGATGGTTGTTTAGCCAAACTTGGTAACCATATGCCTGATTGTTTCCACTTGTGTTCGACTCAATGCTCGCGGCAATCCAATCAGGGTGGACGATTTGCTCGCCATCTAGTGTGCCTTGGTTTAAGTAAACAAGCCCCAATCTTGCCCAGTCCCGTGCAGTGCCATACACATAAGAGCTACCGACAAAAACGCCGCTCGGATCGGGTTCAGCGATCAGAGTTTGGATACCGAGAGGTCCCAGGAGCTGGGTGTTGAGGTAATCGTACGTAGCTGCGGGACCGCCAAGAGTGCGCGTAACAAGGCTCGCGAGTAGCGCGGTTGTTCCGGAGGAATACGCGAAGTGTTCGCCCGGCGGATGAGTTAATGGCAGTTCACGAGCGACTGCTGCCGTGTCATAGGCAGAAAAGAGCATACGAGTAGCATCTGATCCCGGCGCATAGGTTTCATCAAATGCGAGACCGCTGCTCATTTGCAATAGGTTTTCTAACGAAATTTGAGCACGTTCGTCGTGCCATTCGGTGAAGAGGTTTGTTTGATCGACTTCCAATTTGCCGTTCATCACAAGATTGCCAACGAGAAGAGAGGTCAAACTTTTACCCATGGACCAAGCGAGGTGCCGCGTCCCTACACCCATGTCCGGGGCATAAGATTCGGCCACCAAGTAACCTTCTTTCACCACTACCAGCGCTCGCGTGTCCAAACTCTGTGCCTGATCGCGTGCAAGCATTGCGTTCAAAGCATCAGAGATTTGTGGATCGATTTGTCTGTCTAGTTCGCTCTTTTCGTCGAGCTTCGTGACAATGATCTCGTCCAGGTGCGTGGTATCGCCGATATTAAGTGTGCATCCGAGTCCCGGACGATAAGTCGCGCTTGTTGGGAAGAAGCCAAATATGGATGAGGTGGTAACGTTGTTAGTTTCGTCAAAGTGAACTGTGAAAATGGCCGCCGCTTCCGAATAAGTTCGAATGTCATCGATGATCTTTCGAGGCGTGAAACCGGAGACGAACCGGCCAGAGCACCCCAATTTGGCCGTAATTCCAAGACCGACGTCGAGATTTGATTTTAAGTTGGTTATGGACAAACCAAGCGAAGCGAGTAACGCAGCAATAGCCGCTAATAGAATGCCAACCGCAATGAGTGCTTTCTTCATATATGCATTCTAACGGGTGTATTGCGTCTGAGGGAGCCCGGGTTGACCATAGGATGATAAAATCATGAGGGGAAATTATGAAAAAGCTTTGGTTAATGCTGCTTACGTTGGGTCTGCCGCACTCCGGCTTCACCAACAGCGAGTTCGACTTCTTGCTCGGTGAGCACGATGTCACTCTGCATGCATGGACTGGTTCCAATTGGACACCACCCCGTCCTACCAACGCTGAGTGGCATGGTCGGCGTGGTCTCAGAGATCTAGTGATTGAAGACGAGTGGTTCGATGCCGATCCGAAGAACGGCAACAGTGGCATTAATGTGCGTATGTTTGATGCAGAGGATGGCGACTGGAAAATGATGTGGATCAGCTCCTCGACAAAGCAAGTTCAAGATCTCCGCGCCAAGACTATCGACGGCACGCTCACAATGTGGCAGGTCTATCCGGAGCGTGAAGGATGGAAAGCTGAGTTTGAAGTATTGAGCAACTGTCAGTGGCAGCGCGTCGACTACACAAAGAACGAAGATGGGTGGCAACGGAAGTTCAAGCTTGTGGCAAGTCGACGTGAGTGTGGATAGTTTTGAGAACTCAGCCTGATTTGTTCTTTTGTTTTTGGAAATGCACGAAGTCACCGAGCCCATCTCCTGTGAGTTCATAGCCTGAGAGGCGACAATACTGGAGGGCGCGATCGGAATCGTAAGAGACTTTCAGTGAGTCCCGTTCATAGAACTCTCCTGGCGCATAACGCTTGGCGTATTTGTTGCCTTGCAATCCGTAGACGGCGCAGTGTTTCCGGGCAGTTTCAGGAGCGTACTCTATGACCGCAACAAAAACGGCACGTCTGCAGTAGTTGATAACAAACTGAGACGGATGTCGGTTGGGATTAGAAAATCTCAGGCACCCCAAGGCTTCTGTAGGCGCGGCTGCATAGCCATGCGCATCGATGAAAAGTAAGACCGAAAACGCAAGGAGCGTGGCGTAGTTAAGTTTTGGTCGCACTGGCCGGGAATCTCGGCGTGAACTTATAGTTGGGGTCTGCCAACGACCGTTCTTTTATCTCTAACATTTCTTTCCACGTCGTGACCAGCCCATGGGTCGCGATCGGGAGGTCATCTTCTATTGCAGCCCGCAACTTTGGTAAGTTGTAACAAGGCACCGCTGGGTACATGTGGTGCTCGAGGTGGTACTGCATATTCCAATAGTAGAATGCTGGAAGCCAGGAGCAGGTGAAAGTGCGTGTGCTTTGGCGAAAATCAGGGATGTTAGGGTTTAGGCCGTAATGTTGAGTCACGCCGCACAGAAAACCGAGCCATGCGCAGTACTGAGTACCGATCGTAAAGACGATGATCAAAAACCAATTCCCAGTAAGGACAAAAAGCAAAGCTAACGAGCTATGTCCAAGTAGGAGGATACGCGCCCAATTGCGGTGCCTCCGCCTGAGCTTATGGTCCGTAGCTGGAAGTACATGATTGTACCAGTCGCCGCGAATGTCCCCGCGCGCGTGCCGCCATGTTAGCTGCCACCGATTCCAAGTGACCCTTGGGTCCCAAGCTAACAAGTTAAGCCACACACGAGCTCGCTTCAAGCTGAACCTTATTGGCATTATCACCTCTCCGTCGTGGTCAGTGTGACAGGTCGCCATGTGGTGCAAGGTGTGACTTTGTTGGTACCAGATGTAGTCCGACCAACTGATGAACGCGTAAACCCGCTCGAAGAATTCATTGAGCTTACGGGACTTGAAAACCGTGCGATGTTGCAATTCATGCACGGCAATCAATCCCATAAAGGGTCCCATCGTGCCATGGAGAAAAAGTGCGGCGATTAGAAGGGGTACGCTCCAGACGTAGTTCGATGCGTTAATCAAACTGAACGTTGACACAGCGATTGTTGCGGTTGCTGCAAACCAACCCAGGTGCAGTAGGGTTTGGCGCCAACCCTTCAAGTCGTTGCGCTGCATGAGTTCGCTCAGATGCCCTTTGTCGACTGGTGAGCGATACCAACTGATTCGACTGTTGTTAGAAAATTCCATCGCGAGGTTTGGTTGAGTACTTAGATTCCTTATTTGTGGTTGTTACTGTTCTCGTGGCACGAGCCGGGCATTTTCCGCATCAAACAACTGAATTGGCGCGGTTTCACCGTCCCAGGATTGTGCAGCTTCATACAGTAAACCAAATAGTAGGTCGTAGAAGTCGCTGCGTGCCATGAGCTGGATCATCGTTCCCGGGTGATCGACGAGATCGAGGTAGGCATGGGCATTGTAGTCGGGTGGTGCGCCGTAACGCTGCCAGACTTTGTAGTGAATCTCTTTTGCACTAAGTTCCGTCAATTTTTCGTCGATATTGTCCACCCAATAGGCCAAGTGCTGCAGTCCCCCTTGGGGACACTCGTTTAAAAAATCTTGATATATGGATGGATGATCTGGCGACGGCGTGATCACTTCGATTTGTTGGTCGCCGGAGTATGCAAAGCCTGCCTGCATTTTGGCCAGGATGGGTTGTTCGTCGTACATGCCAGGGAACTCGCTGATGTCCACAAACACAAAGGGACCTACACCTCGTGCAAGCCAGTGTTGCATGGCGACCTCGACGTCGGGTACGACGTAGCCCTGTTGAATGACGGGTCCAAAAAGCGCACTCATACAATCACCTTGTTGTTATCCAGGAAAGTTGTTATCCAGGAAAGTTGTTATCCAGGAAAGTTGTTATCCAGGAAAATAGGAACTGATCCATAGCAGGCGTTCTGGCGTAACTTTGCCGTTTTAGACCGCGTTTGTCTCTGCTTTCTACTAGTCCGCGAGAACTTCCAGAGCGCGCTTCTTGTGACTCAGATCACCTTTGCGTTGCGACGGATTTAAGATAATGACGTCAATATTCTGACGATAACGGGACGTTCCTGAAGTGAAGTTCCGACCATGGATGGTTGTCCTAGTCTTTGCGCTAGGGTGGGTCGAACCGATGCATGCCGCACCGGGCGATATCCTATTCCTTGATAATTTTGACAATGGCGGCGCTTGTTCAGCATTGGCACCGAATTGGACGACCACCAGCACCAATCTCGGGGGGACGAGCAACCAGACCTCCAACTCCGGCAACTGTGCGATGTTTACACGAGGTGGCGTCGTGTCCAACACGTCGACGAGTACCGATTTGTCGGGTGTCGTTGGTGCAGATCTGGACGTATGGGTGCGGATTGGGGCGGACGCCTTCAGTGAAGACCCGGATGCCGGTGAAAACTTGGTTATCGAGTATTTGGATGATGGTGGGTTTTGGCAGTCGTTTGAAATCTTTAATGGCGGTTCGAACTTTGGCCAGGTCTATAACCGAACCTACGCGATTCCCGCGGATGGCTTACACAACAATCTGCAGATTCGTTTTCGTCAAACAGGCGGAAGTGGCGGACCACCCGCCAACGGTGGGATTGGATGGGACTACTTTCACTTAGATGATGTCACCATCACCGAATCGGGAACGCCACCGCCAACAGGCAACTCTAATCTAGGCGCAGGTCTCTGTGACGACATGGAGTCCGGGTTCAACAATTGGCAGACCACTAACGCCACTCGATCGGCGATCAACAACGACACATTTAACTCTTCCAGCAATTCTTTGTTTTTGCGTCACAACACTGTGTCGACAACTGCCTGGTCTTTCGATTCTCAGGGTGTAGCTTCTTTCGATGTCTGGGTCCGGCGCGGTGCTGATGCATTTAGCGAAGATCCAGATGGTGGCGAGAATCTGATTGTGCAGTACTTTAGTAATGCCAGTACCTGGGTGACCCTCGAAACCTTTTCTGGATCTGGCGCGGCAGGACAGGTCTTCAATCGTAGCTATGCCTTGCCTGATACGGCGAGACATGCAAATTTCCGGGTTCGATTCACACTGGCAACGGGCAGTGGCTCTGACTTTGATTATTGGCATATCGATGACGTTTGCTTTCCAGCCCAACCTGCGACGATCGATCTACAGTCGGTCAACAGTGTCGAGCAGGATCCGATTAACGGTGGGACGAATCCGTTTGCGATACCCGGTGCATGGGTGATCTACGAAGTGACTAGCACCAACACCGGCGCTGGACCAACAGACACGGATACCCTGGAGCTAACCTTAGATTTGGATCCAAACGCGACGTTCTACGCTGGTGATTCGCCGTTTCGTTATACGGATGGCGCAGGCGCAGATGCAACAGGACTAACGTTCCCGTTTAACTTCCTTGCCGACAACACCGATGGTGTTGTGTTTTTAGACGGCCTGGGAACTTCTATCACGCCGACGGCGGATTTCGACCCTAGCGTTCGTAGCATTGTTATCAGCTTTGCTGGTCAATATCCCGGGGCGACCGTCTCGTCCAATCCAACGTTCACAATCGAGTATCGTGCACTCGTCGATTGAAGTCGTCGTCTGACCTCAGTGACTGTATTTGTCGAGATTCCGCAACATGTAAGCCGCACCATGGGGACTATTGATTGCAGCGTTCTCGCCAAAGATATCTTCTTTCTGCCCGGCAAAGTTGGCTCGATTGGCAGCAAGAGGGGCGAGCTCTTTGGCTCTAGTTAACGCCTGATCGAGAAGGTTATCTGTATCGGCGATGCCCTGCACGATCCCTGCGTCCAATGCCGTGGGTCCTGTCCATCGTTTCGCTAACTGCACAGTCTCAAAAAAAGTGTTCGCAGATAACTTGTGTTTGAACAGCGCAAGCTCAGGCACAGGGATACGCATGCCTAACTGCATTTCGTTGGCGCAGATAAAACCACGGTCCGATCGCATAATTCGTACGTCATGACACAGTGCCGACATGAATCCAGCACCGAAAGCATGGCCATTGATCGCCGCGATCGTGGGTACAGGGAAAGTTATCAATCTCGACATGACCTTCATGAACTCGTCACCGAAAACCACTCGATCTCCGCCTTCTGGATGTTCGTCGGGTGCTTGGACCCAGCCTAGGTCCAGACCGTTAGAATAGAACTTGTCACTTGAACTCGTTGTTACCAGCGCAGCTGGCCCCTCGGACGCCTCAACTTCATCAAGCGCTGCCGCGATTTCCCTGACGAATGTTGTGTTCCATCGATTCTCTCCCGCATCCATTGTGAGCGTGAAGACTTCTTCGTGTTTTTCTAAGTTAATCATGTTTTCCCCTTTTTCCCTTTTCCCCTTTTGCGGTGCGCATCCTACCCGTTTGCTGCGAGTCGAAAAAGTAATTCCCGGGTCTGATCATCAGATGGGTAGAAAAGCTCAACCGAGGTTTCCTCGAGAGTGATATCCCCCGGTGCGCCAAAGTGAGCCATCATGGTGAATAGACGGTAGCGATCGTCGCCCTTGCGCATGATCATTTCGATAGCCGGTGCGTGATGTACTTGCCACACCTTACGCCAGTCCTGATCAGCATCAGGATGGTTCAAGATTTCGTCGATAAGTGTGGCAACGCCAGGATCGCTTGGGTTGGCAAGTTGTGCTCGGCGTGCTCGGTGCAAAAAGGTCTGGACGAGTTCGTGCCAATTCTCAATGTAGGGTCTTAGTCCGCTCGCGTGAAGGCAGAGACGGATAATTTGGAAATCTGCAGGATCACCGATGTCGGCTTGGGCTTGGATGGGATCGATAAACTCTGAGAAGAATCGGAGTGCTCCTGGATTGAACCCGATCATGTTCCATCGTCCATCCAGAACTAGAGCTGGGAACGGTTCTTGCTGAACTAATATTTGATCAATAGCAGACTTAAACGCGCGATGTGTGTCTGCATCCATTTTCCCTTCGCTGAAGCTTGAGGCAAAGCCTGCACTTTGGAGCAAACTGTTCCGTTCGCGTAATGGCACCTGTAATGCTTCCGCGAGAGCGAGGACCATAGCTTGAGAAGGGTTAGCTCGACCCGTTTCAAGAAAACTGAGGTGTCGTTGGGAAACGCCGACTTCCGCGGCAAGATCGAGTTGGCTCACTCGGCGATGCTGGCGCCACTGCTTGAAGAGGGTTGCGAAGCCAGGTGCGAGTTCTGCCATTGCGTGCCTCGGGTAATGGTTAGTAGAGACATTGTGCGGAAGCCTGATTGTAGAATCTATTACCTACGAGGTAATTGCTAAGACTATCTTGAATGCTAATTTGTGCTTAGTCACACCTAATTTGTGCAGAGTCACACCTAATTTGTGCTTAGTCACGCAAAGGAGATAGCAAATGAAGAACGTATATCTGATCTGGGCGATTGTTGGTGCTGTCGTGCCGAAACTCTTTTTCTTAGGCGTCTTTCACGAACAGATGGTCGGGTTGACTGGCTTTGTACCTGCACTGTTCGTCAATGGTCCAGCTGGAGGTTTCGCGGCTGACCTATTCATTACGTCATTCGTGTTTTGGACCTATATGTTTACTGCGAAATCAGGACCCAGGCCGTGGTTATTTATCGTTCTTAACTTGTCGATCGGACTTTCGTGCGCGCTGCCCGCCTATCTGTACCGACGCACGGTTCTGGCCCAGGTTGGGAAGGGAGAGGTCGCATAAAAAGAGGTTGGGTAGGGAGAGGTCGGGTAAGAAAAGAATATGTAGGGACAGGCTGGGTAGGGGTACAGACAGTTGAACCTGACGGCGCGCGCGTGGCAGGATCGGTGGAAGATACGAAAAGCGCTAAAGTGAGGAGCAAGTAAATGAAATTAAGACAGGTCGCCTTGGCAGCGGAGGAATTGGCGCCAATACGAGATCAGCTCTTTCAGCGTCTGGGGCTAGAAGCTGACTTTGCTGACCCCGGCGTCGGCGAGTTTGGCCTTGAAAATTCAGTGATGGCGATAGGGGACACTTTCTTGGAAGTGGTCGCGCCCACCCAGGAAAACACAGCTGCTGGTCGCACACTGGCGCGACGTGGACTGCCGGTGTGCGGCTATATGGCACTCTTTCAAGTTGACAACTTTGCTGAGTTCGACGCGACACTTGAGCAAAAGAAGTGTCGACGGGTCTGGCAGATTGATCGCGAGGAAGTCAGTGCCTGTCACGTGCATCCGAAAGACATGCGTGGTGCCATTGTCTCTTTTGATGAAATGCGACCAGCGGCGGAATGGGTTTGGGGTGGTCCAGATTGGCGTGGTCAGGAAGCAAAGTCAGCGACCCGGATCTTGGGGTGCACGGTCGGTTCGCCAGAAGTTAAGGCGATCGCCGCTAGATGGTCTGAGATTCTAGATGTCCCACTCGACCACAGGCAGCGCATGACATTCACCGATGGCACTTTCGTTGATTTTGTTGAGGGTGAGCACGAGGGTATCGTCGGGATCAGTTTTGAAGTAGCCGCAGGTCAGAGTCAGGAAGGCATGTTAGTCGGTGATGTCGAGCTTAAATTCGAGGTTTCAGTCTAGCTCGTAGCGTTTGCATTCGCTGCAGTCTGCACCTAGAGTCGAAGGCGACACAAAGTTGTATGGGAACATAGCATGGCACTGACAAACCTCAGTCGATCTGTGGAGGGGTACGTTGCTTTTATCACTGGTGCCGCGAGCGGCATGGGCGAGGCGACGGCTAAATTGTTTGCCAGTGAAGGCGCCAAAGTTGCCCTCGTTGATGTAAATGCTGAAGGACTACAGCGAGTTGTTAGTGAGATTGAAGCTGAGGGCTGCTCCGTACGTGGCTGGACGCTGGACCTTTCTGATGGCGACGCAATTAAGCAAACCATCAATGCTGCTGCGGCGCACTTTGGTGGGCTGGATATGCTCGTTAACAATGCTGGTATCTCGATTCCTGCTCCTATAGATGGAGATGAGTATGAAGCGGCGTGGTCGAAGTCTTTTGATATTTTGATCACGGCGCACATCCGCACGATACGGGCGTCCCTACCTTATCTTCGCGAATCTCAGAATCCCCGAATTGTTAACATTGCATCCACCGAAGGTCTCGGTGCGACCAAGGGAGGCAGCCCCTACACAGCCGCCAAGACCGGTGTAATTGGGCTGACTAGATCGTTGGCAGTGGAGCTAGGTCCGGAGGGTATCACCGTAAACTGTATCTGCCCTGGTCCGATTCGGACCGGTATGACTGATGCGATCCCTGAAGAAAACAAACAAGTATACGCACGCCGAAGAGTGGCGCTCAAACGCTACGCTGAGCCCGAAGAGGTGGCGCACGGAACGCTGAATTTTTGTTTACCTGCATCTAGCTTCATGACCGGAGCGCATTTGCCCGTGGATGGTGGCTTGACGATCAAGAACGCATAGCGCACGCCAATGTCTGACCCAACACGAATGCCTGACTCAGGGCGAGTGCCTTGGCGCACTGTTGTCGCATACGGCGCGCCCGCCATGGGCGCTGGCTACATGTATCTCATTCTCAGCCTGTATGTCATGAAGTTCGCAACGGACGTCCTGTTGATTGCTCCAGCGATCATGGGGGTTATATACAGTTTGTCCCGTATTTGGGATGCGATCTCAGATCCTTTAGTGGGTTACTTGAGCGACAAGACCACCTCGAGATTGGGTCGCCGTCGGACCTGGATTCTGGCTAGTTCAATTCCAATAGCTATTGGCTTCTACATGGTCTTTGCGCCGCCGTTAAGTTTAACGGGGGACGCGCTCGCGATCTGGATGGGTGTTGCGATCATTGCCTTCTACTCTGCGATGACCATCTTTTTTGTTCCCCACTTGTCGCTTGGTGCTGAACTTTCGACTGACTATCATGAGCGGAGTCGGCTCTTTGGTGCCCGTCATGCGGCGTATATCTTCGGCTCAATCCTCTCGCTGGTGAGCCTACAGTTCCTGATCATGCGCGAAATTGAGGGTGGCGATGTTCGCGAGTTGGCAGATCAGTTGGCGGTGCTCGCTGTTGTCGTTATGTTCGGTTTAGTCATCTACGCATCAGTCAAACTACGCGAGCGACCGGAGTTCCAGGGGCGTGCCAGTAGCTCACCGGTCAAAGCGTTTAGAGACGTATGGCAAAACCGACACGCGCGTTTGTTGATCGTTGTGACATTTATTGAACACGTCGGCTCTTCCGCCATCGCAGCGCTGACCTTATATGTCACCCAATATGTTGTCGGGAAGCCAGCATGGGCGGCTGTCATCATTTTTGCCTACATGCTCCCTTCCAGCGCCTCGGTGCCGCTGTGGCTGCCGTTGTCCAGGCGCTATGGCAAGATCAAGGTATGGATGGGCGGTATGTTGCTCACGGGTACATCCTTCGGTGCGATGTTTTTCCTACCCTTTATGGAAAGCGAAACAATGCGCTTAACGTGGATCATCGCAATGGCATTCTTTGCCGGTCTTGCTAACGGTTGCGGTGGCACGATTGGACCATCGGTACAGGGAGACGTCATCGATTTTGATGAGCATGAAACGGGTGAGCGCAAGGAAGGAGCGTACTTCGCGGCCTGGAACTTCGTCTACAAAGGCGCATTAGGACTGATGCTCTTGATGACAGGATTTGCACTGGAATGGTCAGGCTTCGAACCCAACGTTGAACAAACGATGCAGGTCAAGCTGACCATGGTCACCCTATATGGTTTGTTTCCACTGGTTTGTTATGCGATCGGGGCTTATCTATTCAGTAAGTTTGAATTGGATGAAGCAGCGTACGCGAAGATAAGGGCATCGCTCGATGCGAGATCGAGCAACGCCCAAAACGATACTCAAGTAGGTGCGTCGTCAAATGTTTAACGGCTACCCCACAGAAGAAGGTTAGCGTCCCTGGAAGTTTCCAGACCGACGCTCAGCAACCGACTTGATGCCTTCCTTAAAGTCTTCAGTTTGTTGCAAACGAAATTGTTCGGCGTTCTCGTGGTTTGTTTGCGCAAGAACTGCGTCTGAGAGCCCCACACGCATAGTTGCGCGCACTGACTGTACCGCGAGCGGTGCGTTTTCCGCGATTTCAGCTGCAAGCTTGATTGCTTCGTCTCTCAGTGACTCTTTGTCTGTTAACACATCGACCAAACCAATTTTATGCGCTTCTTCTCCGCCTATGCGGCGACCGGTCAGGAACATTAGATGCGCCTGTTGGTGACCGATGATTCTAGCCAGCGTATGAGTCAGACCAAATCCAGGGTGGAAACCTAATTTGACAAAATTCGCAGTGAATCGTGCCTCGGGACAGGCCACTCTAAAGTCGGGCATAACAGCGAGACCAAAACCGCCACCAACAGCTGCACCCTGGATAGCCCCTATAATTGGTGTCTTGGTTGCAAAGAGGCGGGTGGCCGCTGCGTATAGAGGGTTTGGTGCGCCCGGTTTGCGGTCAGCGCGCTCTTCGTTGCGACTGTTGCTAGAAAAGTCGTTGCCTGCACAGAAGTGTTTGCCCTCTGAACATAGGACGATCGCACGCGCATCATCCCCTGCGTCGAATCCTTCAAAAATATCGGCCAGATTGTTGATTAGATCCGTATCGAAAAAATTATTAGGTCCTTTCTGAATCTCTACGACTGCGACCTTGTTGTCGACTTCAATGCCTATGTTTTCGTAATCCATGTTCTTCCCCGAGTGGTTGTTTTTCTATACGTCGAAGTTTGACCACACAGCAGGAATTTGCAACGCTCGATGTTTATTCGAGAAGAGGGGAGTGCTATGCACAAATGGCGAGTTGGTGATGTCAAAATCACACAAATTATCGAGCTCACGACTGCGTCCTTAGGTCCTCACCTACTGCCCCAAGCTACCCCGGAAGTACTCAATGCTATTCCCTGGATGGATCCGTTTACCGATGACACTGGTCGCATGGTGCTCAGCATGCATTCGCTGATTGTTGAGAGTCGGGGTCAAACGATCATGGTCGATACCTGTATCGGAAATGACAAAGAGCGTAACTATCCGCGCTGGAACCACATGCAGGGTGATTTCTTGGAGAAGTTTGCGGCACAAGGATTCGCAACAGATCGAATCGATACGGTGCTGTGTACGCATATGCATGTCGATCACGTCGGCTGGAATACCCGCTTGATCGATGGCCAATGGGTGCCAACCTTCGACAACGCTGATTACTTATTCGCCCAGGAGGAGTGGGATCATTGGCGGGTTGAGGAACAAGAGTATGGCCCCGTGATTGAAGACTCAGTGCAGCCTATTTTTGATGCAGGGAAGGCTGTACTGGTTGGACACGATCACACCGTGACGGATGAGGTTAGCCTCAAGCCCACACCCGGGCACACGCCAGGTCATGTCAGTATCCATATCAAATCGCGCGGTGAAGAAGCTGTGATTACCGGCGACATGATTCATCACCCGTGTCAGATCAAGCACCCAGATTGGTCGAGCACGGCGGATTGGCATGGAGACAAGGCAGCTACGACACGACGATCGTTCGTCGATGAGTTTGTGGATAGACCAGTGCTTATCATCGGTACGCATTTTGCTGGCCCGACCGCTGGACACATTGTGACGGACGGCGATGCCTACAGATTGGACTACTAAGTCGCTGCGACAGCGCACCTTAGTATTCTAGTTAGAGAAAATTCTGTTGCAGGGCTCACTGTGCTATACTAGTGGGCTTCTCTAAGGAATTCCTTTGGCATCACGCGACGTCCGGCAAGTACTGCTGGTTCGAAATTTTGTTTGGCTGTGGATAGGTTCCCTGGGCTCGTCTTTCGCGATGAATATGCAAATCATCGCGCGCGGTTGGTTAGTCTACACACTCACCTCATCTGCAATTGACCTGGCGTGGGTGACTATGTCGTTTATGGTGCCTACCGTTCTGTTCTCACTGTACGGCGGCGTGCTAGCGGACCGCTTGCAGAAGAAAAAAGTCATTGTTTGGGCGCAGGCATTGAACTGCCTCGCAACGATTGTCATGGCGGTGATAATTTTTTCTGAACAGGTGACCTTCTGGGACTTTATCTATTTCGGGTTCTTCAACGGCACCATCCTCGCACTGTCTATGCCCGCCAGGCAGGCCTTTGTTCCTGAGCTCATAGACGAGAAGCTGGTTTTTGCTGCGATGGGTCTTAACACAGCGGGTTGGAATCTTGCCCGCATAATTGGTCCGGCGTTTGCGGGTTTATTGATCGCTCTAATCGCTGGTGGTGACAAGACATCACACTATGGTGTCGGGATCGTCTACATCGTCATCGCGGTACTCTACTTTGTCTCGGCGGTGACGATGTTACTGATCGATAAAGGGGGGCGGGTAAAACGGGACTCGCGGGGAAGTGCTTGGGAAGATATGCGCGAGGGCGTAAGTTACGTTTTCGCGCATCCGCCAGTATTCGGTCTGATCGTTTTATCAATCATTCCCTTCCTTTTTGGCATGCCGTTAAACACATTGCTGCCTGCATTCAACGAAGAGATCTTGGGCGGCCATGCCGACGATCTTGGTTTTTTGGTCTCCTCCATGGGGATTGGCGCCATCATTGGTTCGTTCATGATGGCGACGATGGGAGATCTTAAGCGTAAAGGCTCTTGGTTGATTATCACGTGCGTTGGCTGGGGCGCCGTAACCTCCGCATTCGGCATGTCTCAGACATATACGCTGGCGGTTGTGATGATCGCAGCCGTTGGTTGGTTTAGTAGTTGGAACATGTCAATGAACCGCGGCATGATGCAAATGCAAGTAGATAACCACATGCGTGGACGTGTCATGAGTATCGATATGATGAGCCATGGATTAATGCCATTGGGGGTCTTCCCCATCAGCTGGATCGCAGAGAACTATGATGTCGGCACGGCTTTGGTTGTGAGTGGCTCGATTTTCATGGCGTTGACGCTCTTGAGCGTGTGTTTCATTCCCTCGGTTCGCACGACGGATCGTAGCCGCACGGCGGAAGCCGTATGAGCAAAGTCAGTGGCTCTTGCTTGTGTGGGTCGGTGCGGTTTGAGGTCGAGCGGAGCTATCTCTCAGCGGTGAATTGTTACTGCGGCATGTGCCGCCGAGCTCATGGGGGTTCTTACTCCACGCACATCGCGATGCGACGAGAACAATTCAAGCTTGTCGCTGGCGAGCTCCGAGTTTTTACCTCATCACGCGAAGGTCGACGGGAGTTTTGTCAATTCTGTGGTAGTCATGTTCTGGTTCATGGTCAAACTGCAGACAATTCGGTTGCAGTTCCTGCAGGACTGTTTGAACAAGGTGCGCCTATCGAAGTCAATGCGCACATTTTCGTTAAAGACAAAGTTGCTTGGCAGAGCATCGACGATAGTATGCCGCAGCATGACGGCTGGCCCCCCGGAATCGTTGCCACCCACACTGACTGAACCTTCCGGAGGGTTATCGTTTGTCAGTTGGTTGAGATGGCAGCTTCTTTTTCCAACGAAAGCCAGCGATCAATCTCACCCAAAAGACCAACTCGGCGAACGCCCCTAATACAACGAGCGCGACGGCCGAAGTTTCCATGCCAATGATATAAAGACCGATGGCAGCTATCAGCAAGCCAATTGTGATGAGTCTTTTGTTTATGGCTTTCTAACCAACTGATGGGTCTGACAGAGAAGCGACGGTGTCGTCCCGCAGCTGGCGTTTGAAAATCTTTCCGGAAGCGATTCTGGGTAGATGTTCGTCTGTGAACTGTAGGTACTTGGGGATTTTAAACTTAGCGAGACGCTCACTCAGAAATCCCCTGAGTTCATCCTCAGAAATCTTGACGTCGGCATAGACGGTACTTGCGACTTCTTCGCCTAAGCGCGTATCTGGTACGGCGTAAACGCATGCTTCGTGGATAAGCGGATGTTCAAGCAACGCCGCTTCCACCTCGCCACAGCCGATGTTCTCGCCGCCACGGATAATCAAATCCTTGATGCGATCAACAATGAACACAAATCCCTCTTCATCAAAATAGGCCACATCGCCGGTCTTCAGCCAGCCTTCGTGGAAGGTTTCCGCATTCGCTTCTGGTCGACGCCAGTAGCCTTTGATGACTGAAGCGCCTCGAATCTGGAGCTCTCCTCGTTCCCCCTGGGGAAGTTCTACACCTGCCTCATCGACCACTCTGAGGTCTAGGACAGCAGAAACACGACCGGAGCTTGCGGGTCGATCTAGGTAGTCTTGGCCGCCAATGCCAGTACCGATCGCATTGGTTTCCGTCATGCCCCAACCAGTGCCGGGTAGTGCGCCTGAAAAGGCATCATCGATGTCTTTTACCTGTTCGGGTGCGCGCGGTGCACCACCACCTCCAACTGATAGAAGCGTTGCCAAATTTCGATTGGTACGAGTTGCTGCCTGGACAAGGTCGCCAGTCATTGCAGCTGGGGCGATGAAGGATGAGATTTGCTCGGACTCAATGAGGTCTGAAGCTTGATCTGGATCCCACTTATACATGGCCACAACTTTTCTCTGGGCTCGGTAGGAAGATAGATAGATCGCGTGTGAACCGGTGACATGGAAAAGTGGTACAGCGAGCAAGGTAGCAGATTGATAATCAAGCACGGGTGGCTCCGTGCCATTGATCAGCATGGCGCTTGTTTGATCCAACTCCCAAGAGAGTAGCGCGCTTAGGATATTTCGGTGACTTGCGACCGCACCTTTGGGGAATCCGGTGGATCCAGATGTATAGAATATAGTTGCTGGATCTTCACTGTCGATGGCAACCTCTGGCATGACAACGTCCGATGGTATGTCATCCATGAGGGTTTGAAACTCTGTCCCGACGTGGTCACTTGCTGTGGGACGGACAGCGATGATCTCGGTTTGTAGATTATCGATTTGCGCGAGTCGATCCAGCCTTTCTTGGTCGGCGAGCATGACAACTGCACCGCAGTCATCCAAGCCCTGAGCAATTTCGTCTGCTCCCCACCAGGCATTCATTGCCACAGCGACTGCACCAATAGACGTGCTCGCCATAAAAGCGGCAACCCACTCGGGATAGTTACGCATTGAGATCGCGACGCGATCACCCTTACTGACGTTGTATCGTTGCTGCAGTTGTACCGCCAATCGGGCACTCAATGTATATATCTCGGCAAAGGTGTAACGCTCATCGCCGAAGACGTAGAACGTCTCATCACTAACCGCGTCTGCGAACAGTTGTTTCAGTGAACTAGGTGCGTTGGCAAAGGTTCGGATCGGCAACCCGTCTATAGATTGCTCTTTGATTTCGTAGTCCTGTCCCGCAGCGGTCAGCAGGGCGAGGGCCTCTTTCCGAGTCGTCTTACTCATAAATCTGTCACTGTTGTCTTAAGTAAATTGAAAGCCTTCGTAGGCATTGGCAACGATCGCCTCGCAACGCTCTCGATATTGCGGGTAGCCGCCAACATAAGGCATAAAAATGCGTGGCTTATTTGGGATGTTGGCGCCTAGGTACCACGAGTTACACGAAGGTGCGGTGTACATCGTACCTTCAGCCACTGAGTTAACGTGGGCGACCCAGTCGAGCTCGGCGGCTTCAGTGGGTTCCATGGTACGTAACCCTGAACTTTCGACGTAGTTGATCGCTTCACTGATCCAGTTAACGTGTTGCTCGATCGCGACTAACATGTTGCAAAGAACCGATGGGCTGCCAGGTCCAGTTACTGTAAAGAGGTTAGGAAAGCCCTCCATTTGCAAACCTAGGTAGGCCTGTGGGCCGTATTGCCATTTTTCGTTCAGTGTGCGGTCGCCTCGGCCATGGATATCGGACTTGAGAAGGGCGCCGGTCATGGCATCAAAACCTGTCGCGTATATCAAAGCGTCTAGATCAAAGTGTTGTGACGTTGTTTGCACGCCATTGGTTGTGATCTGTTGGATCGGAGTATCGCGAACGTCTACTAGAGTCACGTTGTCTCTATTGAACGTCGCGTAGTAGTCGCGGTCTAAGACTTGCCGTTTGCAGCCGAGACCATAGTCCTTGGGCAACAAGCGCTCGGCGACCTCTGGATCTGCAACCATCTCACGGACAAAATCTCGGAAGAGATCGTTAGCGATTTCGTTCGCCTCGGTGTCTGTGTAGACGTCGCGAAAGTTGAGAATCTCACCTAGGCCTTTTTGTTCTAACTGGCTACGTCGCGCTGCCGGTGTGAGGGGTTTTATCTCGTTAGCACGATAAGGTTGTTCGACACTCAAGCCAGCGTTCTTTGGCACGCTTTTAACCGGTCTGAAGTTGGACACACCACCTTGATTGTCTTGTTGGCGTGCGCGGATATCACGATAGTTATCTTTGAATTCTTGTTCGACTGCGGTTCGCATCGCTTTGCGATTGGCGGGTACGGTGTATACGGGTGTTCGTTGGAAGACTGTGAGTTCGCCGCACATTTTGGCGAGTTCTGGAATCGCCTGAACGCCCGAACTGCCGGTACCCACAATGCCAACCTTGAGCCCTGATAAGTCGGGTTCGTCTTTTGGCCATAATCCTGTGTGAAGTTCGAGTCCACCAAATTGCTCAGCCCCAGGAAGTTCGGGCTTGTTCGGCACCGAGAGACAACCAGTCGCCATAACGCAATACTTTGCTGAGAACGTTTCGCCAGATTCTGTGCGGAGGCGCCATTTGTTGTTGGTTTCGTCGTAACGAACTTCAACGACGCGCGAGTTGAATTTGATGTCACGACGCAGATCGAACCGATCAGCGATATGGTTTGCGTATTTTAGAATCTCTGGTTGTGCGGAGAAGACTTCAGGCCAGGACCAATCTTGTTCGAGAGACTCAGAAAAGCCGAATGAGTACTCAAGACTAGGGACGTCACATCTTGCTCCGGGATAACGATTCCAGTACCAAGTGCCGCCTACGTCGGATCCAGCCTCGATGACTTGCACCGAGAGACCCTGTCTACGAAAAGTATGCAGCGCGTACATACCAGCGAACCCGGCGCCTACGACTACGACGTCGACCATCTGACTCTCCTCTTATTCTCCCCAGTCATTGTGCCTTCCAGCCGGAAGGGGCGAGCAATAATCACATCTCGCCGATCGTTAGTGTAACCTAGAGGGCTTTATCGCAACAATTTGGGAGGGTGCGATGACGTGGGACCTGATTGTTAAAAACGCAAAGGTATTTGATGGTAGCGGCGCTGCTGGCCGGGATCTTGATGTCGCCATTTCCGCCGGTAAAATTGCTGCCATAGGACACAACCTGCCAGAAGACGCAACGTCCGCTGTAGATGATGCGCGTGGCGCGTGGATGACGCCAGGACTGCTAGATATACACACGCATGAAGACCTAGAGGCTGAGTTGGATCCTGGACTGCCGGAAGTAGTTCGCCACGGGACGACAAGCGTGGTGGTTGGCAACTGCAGCATTGGCCTGGCGTTTGGCAATCAACGCCGCAATGACCAAGATCCGATCGTTGACTGTTTTGCTCGGGTTGAGAATATACCGAAGCCAGTCTTACGTCGGGCAGCAGAGAAAGCTGTTTGGGACAACCCTAAAGACTATCTGAATCATCTGGACGAGTTGCCGCTAGCGGCAAACATGGCACCGTTTCTACCCCACTCGATGTTACGCATTGAGGTAATGGGTCTTGATGACAGTGTTAATCGAGACCCGACTAAAGCAGAAATAGATCGTATGGCCGGTATCCTGGAAGAGGCAATGCAGGCCGGTTATCTCGGCATGTCCACCGACGGCCTGCCATTACACTTCTTGGCCAACGAGCCGAATCTGAAGAAACGCATCCCCACACAGTACGCCAGCTACGAAGAATATAAGGCGCTCACAAACGTCGTGCGCCGACACGATCGCGTGTGGCAAATGACCCCTGCGACAGATGATGGTGGCTTGACCGTAAAACTATTTATGTTGTCCAGCGGTCGTCTGCATGGCAAACCGCTGAAAATTACCGCGTTAGCGGCGCTAGACTCTGTCAGTAATCGCCAAACCAAGGCTCAGGCGTTGTTGTTTGCAAATTTGTTGAACAGCAAGCTTATGAATGGCAACTTTCGGATGCAATGTCTAGCCGCGCCATTTCGGATCTATTCAGAAGGGGCGGTTAGCCCGCTCGCTGAGGCTAATCCATTGATGCGTCAGTTAATCGAAACTGAACTCGAGGACATCGAGGCGAGACGAGCGATTTTGTCGGATCCTGAGTGGATTGAAGCGTTTAGAGAAATGTGGGCGCACGGTAAGTCTGGCTTCAATATCGACCATCTGCGACGCAAACTACGTTTAGAGCGTCAGTTTTTGTCCAGAGATCTGAATGACATGATGATTTTCAGAGTGCCGGTGCAGGGTTGGATCGGACAAAGCTTGCAACATGCATACGAACGCTATAACGCGTGGGTGCTCAACGACGATCTCATTGAAGACGAAGAAGAGACCCGGGTGTTCAATGCCTTAGGGCGTGAAATACGGGACGATGCTGAATTTTTCATCATGCTGTTACGTCACTACGATCGAGACTTGTACTGGACCTATGTGAACGCCAACAAAGACCCTAAGGTGGTGAAAGAGCTTCTTCTTCACCCCAAGCTTTTGCCAGGGTTTAATGACAGCGGGGCGCACGTGACCAATATGGCCTACTTTGACGGCAATCTGAGGGCGCTACACCTCGGGATGGAAGATGAAGCAGACAAGGAGGATGGGTTTAGTCGCATGGTTAGACGTTTGACGAGTGAGCCCGCCGAGTTCTTTGGTCTCGATGTTGGCCGTATCGAGGTTGGCGCACGCGCTGACTTGACGTTGATTAATCCTGAAGCATTGCAAGCCTACGATGGCGAAGCATCAGTGCGGTTAATTGATCGAGACCTCTTCGGTTGTGAGCAATTGGTCAATCGCTCAGACGGGGTTGTGGATGGGGTCTACGTGCACGGCCAAAAAGTCTGGGAAGGCGCAGACTTTACGCCAGTTTTCCGTGACGCAGGACCAGGCGAAATTAGATTGGGCGAAGCCCTTAGGGTGAAAAGTTAGTGGCAACTCGTATTGGCTTAATCTCAGACACGCATATTCCCGAATCCAGGGCGACGCTCTGGCCACAAGTTTATGAGGCATTTGCAGACGTCGATATGATCTTCCATGCGGGAGACATTCATGAGTTGTTTGTCTTGGATGAATTGGAAAAAATTGCGCCAGTCTGGGCTGCACGCGGTAATGGTGAAGATGGCGGCGGCGGACGACCAACGCAACCCGAGGACGAGCGCGTCAAGTATGCGTGGTTGCAGGAAATAGAGGGTCTTTGGGTCGGATTGACCCATTATGTTCCCGTGCCAGAACGACCGCCCAATTTTACGATGGCTAGATGGGTGGAACGATTTTTCCCAGAACGAAAACCGGATGTGATCGTCTCCGGTGACACCCATCGAGAGGCGATTGAATGGATCGATGGCATCTACTGTGTCAATCCAGGTTCACCAACCTATCCGCACAACTACGATACGCAGTATGGAACGATTGGTTTTCTTGAACTCGATGACGGTAAAGCGGATGCGAGCGTTTGGCTCTTAACCGATGAAGGCATCGAACCGTTTGAGTGGGGTGGAGTACCACCTTGGAAACTTAGACCCTAGGTATTGTTAGGTCAGGGGCGAGAGATCTGAGACGTTAGGTCGCTAGGAAGATAACCCAGCCAGAGTGACTGGGTTATCTTGATCGGTACTAGCCACGCATTGGATTAATTGGTGGCCATGCCTCTTTGGAATCGCGAATAATTTCGCCAATTTCCTCAACGCCCCAAACTCCTTCTTCCAAGGAGCGTTTGGCGATAGGCGTAATTTGCCAAGATAGAAGTGACACGCTATTGCCGCCAACCAGAAACTGGCGGCCGCTGACGTCTTTTGCTTCGTCAGTACACAGCCACACGATGGGCGGTGAAACCGCTTCGGGTGGGAAATTGTCCTGGATATCTTCCGGCAATATGTCTTCGGTCATACGTGATGTCGCGGTTGGCGCGAGTACGTTTACTGTGATCCCGTACTTGACCCCTTCTAGCCACAAGCAGCGCATGAAGCCTGCAATGCCAGCTTTAGCCGCACCATAATTGGTTTGCCCGAAGTTACCCAAAAGACCAGATGTAGAACTGGTCACGATGATTCTGCCGCCAGAGCCTTGCTCGATCATCTTGTCATAGGCGACTTTTGCGGTGAGATAGGTTCCGCGAAGGTGAACATCGATTACAGCGTCCCACATACCGTCGTCCATATTCTTGAACGACTTGTCTCTGAGGATACCCGCGTTGGCAATCAAGATGTCGATCTTACCGAATGCCTCAACCGCACCGGCAACCATAGCTTCAGCATCATCGCGACTCGTAACCGAGCCATAGTTCGCGACTGCATTACCGCCCGCGGCTTTGATTTCTTCAACTACAGCGTCCGCCATAGAAGAGCCACCACCGGTGCCATCGCGTGAACCGCCGAGGTCGTTGACTACAACGCTCGCGCCTTCTTGAGCCAGTAACAGTGCATGAGCTCTGCCCAATCCGCCCCCCGCGCCTGTTACTACTGCTACTTTGCCATCAAGCATGCCCATGAGCATTCTCCTTCATGTGAATTTTCAAACTGAATTTAAGGCCAGCCGATTTAGTGTTTTTGTGCGGCTCAGCCAACTGAACCAGCATGTTAGCATCAACTTAGCGATCCTACTGCCGGTTAGGTGGGATCGCTTATTGCAGTAACGACCCGAAGAGGAGGGGTATGGACGATCTATTGGATTTCAGCGGCAAAGTCGCGCTGATAACTGGGGGTAGTAGAGGACTTGGGCGGGAGATGGCGCTGGCGCTTGCCAGACGCGGTGCAGATGTTGTTGTGACAAGCCGAAAAATTGAAGCCTGTGAAGAAGTTGCTAGTGAGATTGAGGCCTTAGGAAGACAAGCACTTCCATATGCCTGTCACGTAGGGCACTGGGAAGAACTTGAGGGTTTAGTCAATGCAGCCTATGCGAAATTCGGCAAAGTGGACATCCTGATCAATAATGCAGGTCTATCTCCTCTTTATCCGTCGCTCGCTGATGTGACGGAAGATCTTTTCGACAAAGTGATCGCGATCAACCTGAAGGGACCTTTCCGTCTAATGGCTTTGGTTGGGAGCCGGATGGCCGCTGGAGATGGTGGCAGCATGATTAACATTTCTAGCACTGCGAGTCTTAACCCTTCGCCAGGATCAGAGCCCTACGGTGCTGCCAAGTCAGGATTGAATGCACTCACGAGATCATTCGCCTTCGAATATGGTCCAAAGGTGCGAGTCAATTGTATTATCGCTGGGCCTTTCTTGACGGATATTGCCAAGGCTTGGGACATGGACGCGTTTGCACAACGTGCAGAAAACAGCATGGCGCTCGGTCGTGGTGGTCAGCCCGATGAGATTGTCGGTGCCGCGCTCTACCTTGCTAGTCCAACAACCACGTTCACGACTGGTACAACGATACGTGTAGATGGCGGAACCCCCTAAAAAGCCACTAAAACCGGCGATCGAACCGGCGACCAAATCGCAGATTGATGATCAGTCGGAGTTTGAAAGTGAGCTCGTCAGCTCCCTGAGCGACGTGCTCGATTTACTAGCGTTGCAGGTTGAACATCTACAGACCTCATTGGATTTTTTGCGCTTGTCAGAAGATGCTGTCGAGCGGGATGAACGGATCCGATGGCATGTCCGGCAGATTGATCTGCGCCAAGATCGAATGGACGAAGTGAAGTCCATGATTCTTGCGAAGAATCAGGATCAACAATTGCACTAAAACCTACGTTAAAGAACCTACGTTAAAGAACCTACATAGAACCTAGTTTAGAGAGAAACGAATCATGGAAGAATTCGATCTGGTGTTTGTGCATGGCTGGAGCGTGCGACATACCAATACCTATGGCGGTCTGCCGGAGCGGTTGGTAGCTGAGGGGGCTCGCCATGGCTTGCGGTTTAGGCGTCGGGACATCGTGCTGGGGTCTGACTTATTCGGGATTTACCCAGTTGGGCCAATGCGGAACCAAAGTTTACGGTCCAGTACTAGCTCGCAACACCCCTGGCAGTTCGTCTTGATCGGTCAGACGATCGATCGAAAGCTCTATGACAATTTGAATACTTATACCGGTGAGGATGGTTCAGATGGGGTTGTCCGAGTTGCCAGTGCAAATTTAAACGCGAGTCATATTTCCTTGAAGCCGAAACCGGGAACTCGTCGTTTCGATCAACTCGAGGTCGCGGCAGTCACTCGGAGCCCAACGGTGGCAATGCGGGTCGTACCAGGGCGCGCGCACTCCGGCAAAGATATGGGGATCATGCGCAGTGTTCGAGCTCGCGCAGCTAACGATAGCGCAGACAATCAAACAACGATTGACGCGATCATGCGTTGTTTTGCGGTGCGCACTCGACGTCAATACGATGTGCTGTCTGCGGCTTTCGCTGACGAAACGGATGCATTGCAAACCCATGAGCAGGTTGAAAAGTCACCGCGCTTTATTACTCGACGGACTTTTATTCACGATATCTACTCTCAGGTCATTTTCCGCGTGCGGGATAGTGAGCAGCGCCCACTAAACGACTTCGAACTGCTCCTGACTGCCAATCGATCTAGTCCCAACACCCTACCAGTTGGTTTTCTGAAAGACCGACAGTGCAACCGGCTAGAGCGCAGTACATTGACCTATTATCTCAATCACAATGTCATGACAGGCAACACGGAGATTCCTGGGATTAGAGAGAAAACCCCCGGATGTAGGCAACTCGGGTTCGAGGTGCACGCCAAACCGAACCGAGGATTTGTCAGTTTCCAAGATGCCAAGTTACACGCAAGTGCGGAAATGCTGAAGTCTGTACTCCGTGCTAACGAAACCGTTATGGTTGACATAGAAATTGATCGTCAGGTGGACAAAGAAGCGTTTCGTTTGGAGCGTACGACTAAGCGCCGAAATTTCAGTGGGGCGCGGCCATCTGGTGAGAAGGTCTAGCTAACAATTGAGTCGACCACGAGATCTGCACTCCTGCCGCCATATAATCCGTCAAGCGTGCTGAGACCACCGGGGTTGGCAACGTTCACCTCTAAGACGTAACCGCCGCAGGTATCGATCGCGGCAAAGCCAATGCGCGCGTCCTGCAGCGCTTGATGGGTAGCAGCGACTACCCCTTCGTGGCTTTCTGGTAACTCGGTTGCATAGGCTGTGGCCTCTTGACTAAGATTGGCGTGAAACCCATCTCTTGGTTTACGCAGGTAAGTGCCGATGATGTTGTTGCCTGCGATTATCGTGCGGTACTCGCCATCCTTAATGGCACCTATATACCTTTGCAGGAGCCAATAGGCGCTGGCTGAATCTGCCATACGCAGGTAGATTTCTTCAGCGCTCGCGACCCTCTCGACCTCACGCCCAAAACTTCCGGTAGCGGGTTTCAACACCCAGTGCCCACCCTGTGCAACGATGTCAGCGAGCAAGGCGGAGTTGTTCGACATATGCGTTTCAGGTGCAAACTCGAGCCAATGGCTTTTGTTGTGTAAAGAAAACACAGTTCGAGGTGGTGATACGAAGCGCGAATCTTCCACCAGACTTAGAATTGCTAGTCGATCAAGGTAGCCCTGTTGTGGCCCGAACCCCACCGGCCAAATTAGTTCAAAAGCGTCCAGTGGGTATGTACCTATATGGGGAATGCCGTTGTTCAGGCAAAGTTTATTGTGCGGTTGGTGATGCACCAGTAAGCCACGCTTTTCAAGTGCCAAAGACAAGCGCTCGTGGTTGTCATTGTGAAACGTGCCCTGCGCAGGCGGGCTAACCAACAGCAGGACGCTTCTATTTTCTCTGGCGGGTGACAAAGCCATATGAGTCAGGTCGATTTTTGCGGCGATTGTAACTAATATCGCGCTCCCGAATAGGAAATGTCATGACCGAGTTACTTAGAGATTACAGCCTCCAGTCGGCAGAAGTTCCCCTCGTTGAGGAATGTGTAATCGATGCTGAAGAGCGGGATGGGCTGAAGGAACGGATTCGTACAGGCTTGGACGCCCTGGGTGCGACGCTGGTTGCGCATTACTACGTTGATTCGGACATCCAAGATTTAGCTGAAGAAACGGGTGGATTGGTCTCTGACTCACTTGAAATGGCTCGGTTCGGGCGCGATGCCGCCGCTTCTACGCTGATCGTCTCCGGCGTGCGCTTCATGGGTGAGACGGCAAAGATACTATCGCCAGAAAAACGTGTGTACATGCCTACACTGCAAGCCGAGTGTTCGCTCGATATCGGCTGTCCGCCCGATGAGTTTGCTGAATTCAAAGCAGCGCATGCGGATCGTACTGTTGTTGTTTATGCCAATACGTCGGCGCAGGTGAAGGCGTTATCAGATTGGGTTGTCACTTCTTCGTGTGCATTAGAGATCGTTTCTCACCTCAAAGGTCGGGGCGAGAAAGTCCTGTGGGCGCCAGACAAGCACTTGGGACGATATATACAAGAGCAAACTAACGCGGACATGATTCTTTGGAGTGGCGCATGTGTGGTCCACGAAGAGTTTAAAGCCCAGGCCTTGTTGGATATGAAAAAGGTCTATCCCGATGCCGCTGTGCTGGTACATCCTGAATCGCCAGCGTCTGTGATTGAAGTTGCCGACGCTGTGGGCTCGACCAGCGCGATTATCAGAGCCGCTGGTGAATTGGCGAACGATACGTTTATCGTTGCCACGGACAGAGGGATTTTCCACAAGTTAAAACAGCTCAATCCAACGAAACGATTTATAGAAGCACCAACCGCTGGCGATGGCGCAACCTGCCGCAGCTGTGCGCATTGCCCTTGGATGGCCATGAATGAACTCCGTGCACTTGATCGAGTGCTGCATGATGAGGCTTATCGTAGAGACAATGAGATTCTTATGGACCCAGCGTTGGGGCGTCAAGCTAAACGCCCCTTAGATAGAATGCTAGAATTCCAAATTCGCTAGTAGCTAACTTCCCAATAGATTGACGTCCAAAAAGTGTTCCACTTAGCCAGCTATTTTTTACTCGCAACTCTGATCCTCAGAGTTGCCGTTCCTATTGGGTACATGCCAGGGGACATAAGCGAGGGCTGGTACTTACAGATCTGTCCCGATGGACTAACGTCAACGGAAGTTATGGTGTTGACGGGCGACGAACACCATCATCACCATGGCCATGACGACGCTCGACTTATAGATTGCGAGCTTGGTGGTGGCTTTGCTGCCGCGCTTGATCTCGCAGAATTTTCTGATTCAACTGAAATATTCGCCCGCGTATTGCCGCAAGCGAGCGAACGCAGCGCTAAAACGCAGACGCGACCTGTTTTACAGCTACGAGCCCGCGCACCCCCTCATTTCCGATCGACTTAACTCTTTTTTTAGAATTTTTTGATTGGAGAATTGGATGAGACCTTTATATGCGGCCGCGTGGGCCATTGCCATCTTATTGGTAGGCGCAAACATAGTTGGCGCAAACACACACGCAAGTACATCTACCAGCACCGGTCCAGACAGCCATGCACCGATCGGTGTGATGGGAGATCACACCCATCATGAAGGAGAGATCATGTTCTCCTACCGTTTTATGACTATGCGGATGTCAGGAAACTTAGACGGATCATCGAGCGTTTCGCCCACCGAGATTGCAACGTCAGCACCAAATCGATTTTCAGCTCCGGGGATGGGGATGCCACCGACGCTCAGAGTCGTACCCACCGAGATGACCATGGACATGCACATGTTCGGTGTGATGTATGCGCCCAGTGATCGAGTGACATTGATGGCGATGTTGAACTATGTGGAAAAGGAAATGGACCACACGACGTTTATGGGTCCAATGGGGACAACTCGTCTAGGGACATTCACGACGAAGACCAGCGGTATTGGCGACACGAGTCTGTCGGCTTTGATTAATCTCAGCGACAGCCACGTACATCGATGGCATGCAACGCTCGGTCTGTCTCTGCCAACAGGGTCCTTGGATGAAGAAGATCAGATCCTGACCCCGATGAATACCCGTCCTTCACCTCGCCTACCTTATCCGATGCAGCTTGGCTCAGGGACCTATGATTTGATGGGTGGATTGACCTATGCAGGATCGCAAGGGGCTTGGGGTTGGGGTGGTCAATGGCAGTCTGTGGTGCCGTTAGGCGAGAATGACGAAGACTATACGTTGGGTGATCAGCACAAGCTAACGGGCTGGATAAGTCGCCGATTGAACGATCGGCTTAGTCTGTCCGCAAGACTCTCGCGAATCGATCGGGACAACATCGACGGTATGGATCCACTGATTCTGGCGCCAGTACAGACGGCTGATCCAGATCGACAAGGGTTTGCACGCACGGATCTATCGATCGGGCTGAATTTTCTTTTCCCAGGCGATGCCCATCGTTTAGCCGTCGAGTTCGGCAAGGCCATTAGCCAGGATGTGGATGGACCGCAGATGGAGTCTGACTGGCAGGCGACCATCGGTTGGCAGTGGGCGCGTTAGGATTGCGACATTCGAATCGCAGTACGTAAATCTTGTATACGTTGTGACAACTTTGCGACTAACGGCGGGTTAGTCCGTCGCACTAAACGCTGCGCGTACTCGAGATGCTGAATGGCGCGATGGAATGACCCATGCAGATAGAAATATTCAGCCCGAGCAAGGTGAACGCCGGTGATATTGCCCGCAAGTCCGGCGGTCTCTGCGAGTTCGAACCACACATCGACGTCTATTGGATGAGCCTTTGATTGTCGTTCCAAGACGGCTTCAGCTTCTTCATGCAACTCGAGCTTGTTGAGTGCTTCGGCGTACAGCATTGAAAGCGGCAAATTGTCTGGGTTGATCACCAGCTGGTGGCTTAGCAGGTCGCGCGCCAGATTAGTCCGGTCAGCTGCGATTAAGAGTTCAGCAAAGGCTGCATTGTAGAGGATGCTTTGAGGATTGATGTTCAGCAATGATTCCACGCGGTCGAGTGCTTCTTCGTGTTGATCGTTCTTAGACAGAGAGATGGCCAGCCCATAGCTCGACGCTGTGTCGTTTGGTTGGTCGCGAAGACGCTTGCGATAGAGTTCGATGGCTTGGGCTGGGTTTTTCTGAAAGTGGGTTTCTGCGCGAACTCGGATTAAACGATAGTCCAAAGAATCGCTGTAGTTTCCGCGGGGCAGATCCAATGCTTGGTTGCGGGCATCGGCGATCCGCGTTTCTGATAGCGGGTGAGTCAATAGGAACTCAGGCGGTCGGCGGGTAAATCTGTACGCCCGTTGCATCCTTTCGAACATCCGCGACATGGCACTGGGATCGTGGTTGGCGCGTACGAGGGTGTTCATGCCGATGCGATCAGCCTCGGTTTCGCGGTCTCTACTGAAGCGCATTTGGTTGGCATAACTTGCAGCTTGGACGGTACTCATAGCGGCAAGTGCCGCATCGCCGCCACCGGCAATACCAATTAGGACCGCAGCGAGCATGGCCGCAACGTTGGGGATTGTCTGATTGCGCTGTTCTTCGATGCCGCGAGCAAAATGACGCTGGCTCAAGTGTGCGAGTTCGTGCGCCATTACTGAGGAGTATTCGTGCACATCTTCGGCGTAGAGGAGTAGTCCTAGATTAATGCCGACGACGCCTCCAGGGGCGGCGAAAGCGTTGATGTTCTCATCGTCGACCACTACCACGCTTAAGATGGCTTCGCGAAGATCGCTATATTGGACAAGGTCGATGAGCTGGCGTTGGACGTAGTATTTGATGAGTGGGTCGTTGCTGGTGGGCATCTGCGAGTGCAGCTGTTTCAAGAACGCTTCGCCGATCCGTCTTTCCAGTTGGGGTGAAATAATCCGAGACGATGCATCGCCCAAGCTGGGTAGGGCCTGTTGTTGTGCAAAAGCCGGTGGCTGTATCAATGCGATACAGGCAAGGCCCAGTAACACACGTTGCAAGAACTTCATCATCAGATCATAACCACATTGCGGCTTCCGCCATAGGTGTCATACTTTGATCAACTATGAATCAAGAAGTTCGCATACTCGACGTAAAAGGCCTGAATTGTCCAATGCCGCTGTTGAAGGCAAAGAAGGCGCTCAATGAAATGGCCGCTCTGGAGGTATTAAGAGTACTCGCGACCGATCCGGGCTCAGTCCGCGATTTTGAGGTGTTTTCTCGTCAAAGCGGTCATCCGCTGCTCGACTCTGGAGAAGATGACGGCGTCTATTTCTATGTTCTGCAGAAGAAAACGTGAAATTTCTAGAGGTCATTTCAGACTGGCTAAACGAGAATTTCTCGAACCAAGAGGCGATCTTTCTCATATTCTTGATCAGCTTGTCGCTGATTGCTTTGGCGTTTGTGGGAGGATTTCTCGCGCCCGTGCTGACGGGTCTTATTTTCGCCTTTCTACTGCAAGGATTAGTTAAATACCTGGAGCGGCTTATGCCCCGCATTTTGGCGGTGTATTTGGCGTTTATCGTTTTCATTTCTGCCGTACTCGCGTTGGCACTGATGGTGGTCCCCCTACTGTGGCAACAACTCAGCAGTTTTCTCGCTGCAGCACCCCAGGTCGTAGGGCGCATGCGCGACGGCGTGGCGACGTTGGGTGAGCGCTTTCCCGATTACATCACACAGGAACAAGTCGCCTCCGTTATAGACCAAGGTGCGCGTGAGCTTGGTAACTTCAGTGGCACAGTAGTAGAAACAGCCTTCTCTCAGGTGCCATCAATATTGGGCTTGGTCATCTACGTGGTTTTGGTGCCGATCTCGGTCTTCTTCTTTTTAAAGGACAAAGATGTCCTGCTTGAATTTGTGCACTCTCTGTTACCAAAAAACCGACCGTTGTTAGACGCGGTTGGCGAAGAGATGAACGAGCAGCTAGGGAATTATGTGCGCGGCAAGGTCATTGAGATTCTGATCGTGGGATCGGTCACTTTCGTCGTGTTCACCTATTTTGAACTTAACTATGCAGCCCTGCTTGCTGTGCTGGTCGGCATCTCGGTGTTGATCCCTTTTGTTGGCGCGGCAATTGTCACTATCCCAGTGTTCATCGTCGCGGTGTTGCAGTTTGGTTGGACTTGGGAGATGGGTTGGGTCATGGCAGCCTATGGCGTGATTCAATTTCTCGATGGCAACTTGTTGGTGCCGTTGTTGTTTTCTGAGGTGGTGGACCTGCATCCCATCACCATCATCGTCGCCGTGCTCGCCTTCGGCGGCATATGGGGTATCTGGGGAGTTTTCTTTGCCATCCCTTTAGCGACTCTGGTCAAGGCGATCTACAAGGCATGGCCGCGGGCGTTGGAAGCTGAGCAACCGAAGGAGAATACTGCGTGAACCCAGGGAAACTGTATATTCGACGTGCGTGTTTCATTGAGGCGACTCCTGCTCAAGTCTGGCGTGAGTTTGCAGACTTTGCACACATTCATGCGTGGCTTGGGCTCGGACATACGTTGCATGCTTTTGACCCCCAGCTCGGCGGCATCACGGACTTTAGTGTCGATATTGGTGGTGTCGATGAGCACTTCGGTGGCCCTGTTACTGAGGTTGTTGCAGGCGAGTTGATTACGTTCGAAGTGACCTGGGCGAATCCTGAAATGGCAACACCGGCGCCGATGTACTGGAGTTATGTTGTCACGTCTGCGCTACTCACGTCTGCGCTACAAGGGACCTCGGTAGAGTTCTATCAATACGGCTTTGACGCGTTTGGCACCGTGAGCGGGGATGAGCTGTTAAGTTATGAAAACGCTTGGCAACCGAATCATCTCACGGCTCTCAGGGATATCGTTCTGGCCCGTTAGGCGTCTTTCTGTTGACGACCGTTGCAGCCAAAACTGCATATACGCCCGCAATGACATTCGCTACTCTTTGTCACTTCTAATGTTCTGGACCGCATCATGCTCAACCGCGTCTCTTCTATAAGCGCCTTTGTCTTACTATCATTTTGTGCATTTCAGATCAGTGCGGAGTCTCTACCTGAGGCGCCACCTGAAAAAGTTGGCATGTCCAGCGAGCGCTTAGGTCGTATAGCGATAGTGATGCGCAAACACATTGATGCGGGCAACATTCAAGGTGCTGTTACTGCCGTGGCGAGACATGGAAAAGTTGTCCACTTTGAGTCACACGGCTCGATGGATGAAGCGACCGGTAAACCGATGGCAAAGGATGCGATGTTCATCATGATGTCATCGACTAAGCCGATTTTAGCGGTTGCGGCGATGATGATGATTGAGGAAGGACTCATTCGTCCAAGCGATCCAGTATCGAAGTACATTCCAGAGTTTGGTGATATGCAGGTCGCAGTCCTCAAGGATCCTGCTGACGAAAATATTAGCCCTTATCAGGTAGCGCGGGACAACGTTCCGGCTCATCGCACAGTCCCACTTGAAACACCCATCACAATCCAACACATCTTGACCCACACATCAGGTATTTTGAGTGGCGGGATAGGTAGTGCAGTGGCCGAGCGTATACCGCGTGACACGCTCGCATCCTACATTCCGAAAGTGGCAAATACCCTATTGGACTTCCAGCCTGGTGCACGATGGGCGTACAGTCCGGGAACTGGGCTTGATGTCGTAGCGCGGATAATCGAGATCGTTTCGAACACGCCATATGATGAGTTTGTACAAACGCGGATATTCGAACCATTGGGTATGAAGGACACGTACTACAATGTGCCTGCGGATAAGGACTCTCGTCGCGTGAATATTACCGACCGGGATATGGCCAGGTTTCGTCAGCCGACCAAATACTTCTCCGGATCCTATGGACTCACCAGCACTGCGGAAGACTATTTGCGCTTCGAACAGATGTTGATTAATGGTGGTGAACTTTTCGGTAACCGCCTTTTAAGCCCGCGCTCTGTGACGATGATGGGCAGCAATCATCTTGGCGATATGTACCGAGGCTTCTCGCAGAAGGATAAAGGACAAGGTTACGGTTATACCGTTTCCGTTCTATTAGATCCGATCGCCGCTAACAGTCGCAGGTCCGCCGGAGCCTTCGGTTGGGGCGGTGCTTTTGGTACGCGTTCTTGGACCGATCCTGAAGAAGGGATAACCGGCGTATTGATGTTGCAGCAACCTAATCGAGATGCCCAATACGACTTCGAAAATGCGGTTCGTCAAGCGATTATCGAGTAAGGCGCCAAGCATCAGAACTTGCGCGAATGGTCCTGGTCAGGTCGTTCGCGTGCTTGCTCGCACAGCGCCCGGAACGTACCATTCGCAGCTCTTAAATCCATCCAGATAGGATCCGCGCCATGTTACAAGGCAGCATTGTTGCGCTAGTGACCCCTATGGCCCCCAACGGCGACGTTGATTGGGCTGCGTTGGAGTCCCTCATAGAATGGCATGTTGCCGAAGGGACGCACGGTATTGTGCCGATGGGCACGACGGGTGAGTCGCCCACGCTCGATACAGGTGAACATTTGGCTGTCATCAAACGCACTATAGAAGTCGTTGCTGGGCGAGTGCCTGTGGTTGCGGGGACTGGTAGTAACGCGACGCGTGAAGCCATACATCAAACACAAGAGGCGCAAGAAGCAGGGGCTGACGCTTGCTTGTTGGTGACCCCCTACTACAACAAACCAACACAAGCGGGATTGATTGCGCACTACGAAGCCATTGCAGCTGAAACCGATGTTCCATTGGTTCTATACAATGTACCATCGAGAACTGCATGTGATATGCAAGCAGAAACAGTCGCGACGCTCAGTGAACTTGGCCAGATTATCGGGATCAAAGAAGCATGTGGTGACGCCAATAGAGTGGGTGAAATTAGAAGCCGAGTTAAGGATGACTTTATTATCCTGTCTGGGGAAGATGCACAGACTCTCGATATGTTGAAATTGGGGGCGACAGGCACGATTACAGTGACAGCCAATGTCCTGCCAAGATTGATGGCACAGTTTTGCGATGCATTTTTATCTGGCGACCAGAAAGCGGCGGCGAAGATTGATGCTGATCTTCAACCAATCCATGAAATTTTGTTCTGCGAACCCAGTCCGACCGCGACTAAATGGGCGCTATGCGAAATGGGCAAAATAGACTCTGGCATACGACTACCATTGGTGCCGTTAACTGAATCGAATCACGAAGAGGTACGTAATCGATTGCGTGCAATTGGAGCTTTAGCTTGAGAATTAAAAGTGTCATTTGGCTCACAGTCACAGCTTTGTTACTCACCTCATGTGGGTGGATGAACGATGGTGAGGGTTTGATTCTAGATCCAGATGACGACTACCTCGTCGCTGAGCAGGCCGCAGATCTGGTGGTACCGGAGGACTTGCGCAATTTATCCAACACAGACCCATTCCCAATCCCGGATGCGCCTCAACCTCACAACCCGCGTTACTATCCGAAACGCCCGCCCTTGCCTGATGCGATCTATGCGAACGACAATCGCGATGAAGTTAGAATACAAGCCCTTGGCGATCGCAATTGGTTGGTTGTGCCGGAAGCACCTACTACGGTTTGGCCTAAACTAAAGCAGTTTCTCGCTGATAACGGCATCACTCTTGGCTTGGATTCCCCGGGTGTCGGTCGTATTAACACCGAATGGCTGCGGATCGAAGACAGGACTTACCGCGATGTGATTCGCACCGTCTTGAAGGATGCCAAGCAAGTATCCAATCTGAACCAAGGTCAGGATCGATTTCTGATTCGGGTGGAGCAGGGACTACGAACGTTAACGACAGAAATACACCTACGCCATGAAAATGACAGCCTGACCCTGCCGGTCCGGGATGACATAGAAAATCTGACCAGCATGTTTTCGGACTTGTCAGTCGCTGAGCGGGATTTGCTCAATGAAATCGGCGCGTATATTGCTGCGAAAGTGTCAGAGCAGACGGTTTCGAAGGTAGCACTTGAGATCGGTTCCTCTGAAAAAGCCGAGCTCACTCTAGATGGCAACGGCGATCCATTGCTCAAGCTCTACCTCGACTATGAGCGAGCTTGGGCAACGCTTGGCCAGGCGCTCGACAACGCAGAAATTGAAATCATCAATCTCGATCGAGACACAGGCTCTTTCTTTGTAAGAGTGCCTACGGAACTCATTACTGGCGAGGATGAATCTGGTTTCTTCTGCCGCATTACGTTCTCGTGCGACCGTAACAGCTCGTCCTACAACCTCCTGCTACTTCTGAAAAACCCAGGCGATAGTGAATTTGACGTCACGGTACATGACGGCCAATCCCGAGGTCGCATCGATCCAGATCTCGCACAACAGGTATTGGTCATGATCAGAGAATATTCGACCTAATGGGGTTCGCCTCACTTGGGAGTGGCTCGCGCGGCAACGGTACGGTTGTTGCGCTAACACCCCCTGGTGACGCTACTGCAACCCGAACGATCAACTTCCTGGTTGACTGTGGTTTTTCATTAAAGCAATCAGAGCAACGGCTTGCCCGACTGGGATTGTCCGGCGGAGATCTGGATGCGATTTTCATCAGCCATGAACACTCTGACCACATCGCTGGTGTAGCGGCCTTAGCTCATAAATACAATGTCTCCGTATATGCTAGCCACGGCACCCTCAAGAAATCAGGTATAGATTTTGCTGCGACAGCGTTCGACGGCGACACAACGTTTGTATTGCAAGGGATTGATGTAAATCCAGTCTGTGTCCCCCATGACGCGCGTGAGCCAACCCAGTTCGTCTTTACGAATGGCAAAGAGACTGTTGGTGTTCTGTCGGATCTAGGTTGTGTGACCCAACATGTTGTGGATCAGTATCGAGCGTGTACGCATCTGCTCATGGAAGCGAACCATGATCCCGACATGTTGATGCGAGGCAGTTACCCGCCTGCCTTAAAGCGACGTGTGGGCGCGGACTACGGACATCTATCCAACGCGCAAGCATTGGCACTCTTGGATGCAATTAAACATGACGACTTGGAGGTTGTGATCGGCCATGTCAGCGAACAAAACAATCGCACTGATATTCTTGAGGCGATGTTTGCTAATCGCCGTTCTGAGGTTAGATCTTTACAAATTGCGACACAGAAAACTGGTGTGGATTGGATCGGCGATCGACCAATCGTTCGTCAGGTGAGTTTTTCGGAACTTGCTTAAACAGGCGTAAAAACTCCCTGAGAGTTCGGGTAGAATGCCCGGATGGAAGCAGTCACTATTACCCCAGATACATTTCAAACCGAAGTCGTTGAGGCTTCGCAATCACAGCCAGTAGTCCTCGTTTTTTGGGCAGAGCAAGTGCCACCTTCGGTGCAGAGTCGGCAAGTCGTGGAAGGACTTGTTGGTCAGTTCCAAGGTAAGGTCAAGCTCGCGCTTTCGGATGTCGCTGAAGACCAAACCATGGCTCAGCATCTGCGAGTGCAAGGCCTACCTGCCGTTCGAGTTGTGCATCAAGGCAAAATCGTTGAGCAGATAGACGGGCCTGTCGATGAGGAACAGCTTCGAACACTACTAGATACCCTGACCCAATCTCCAGCAGACCTTTTGAAAGACCAGCTAGACCAGATTATAGCGTCGGAAGATTGGGAAACTGCGATGGCTATGTTGCAGGAAGCTGTAAACGAAGAGCCGAACAATATGGGTTTTAGGGTTGAACTGGCAGACGTACTGGTGCGCAAGGGTGACTTAGATGACGCGCGAACGGTGCTGGCTAGTGTTCCAGAGGACACCGAAGACAGGGACCGTCCGCAAAACCGACTTGAGTTTGTTGAAGAAGCAGCTGGCTTTGACTCGATCGACTCACTGCGGCAACAACTGGAGACGGATCCTGACTCTTTGGAAGCTAAATATCAGTTGAGCGTGCAGCTTCTTGTCGCAGGCCAAGCAGAAGCGGGCTTGGAAGCGGCGATGGATATCTTACGCTTGGACCGAGAATTTCGGGACGACATTGGTCGACTCACGATGATTAGAGCATTCGCGATGCTAGGCAAAGGCCACGAGTTGTCGGGAAAATACCGCCGGAAAATGTTTAACTTTATGCACTAAAGGTCGCGGAGCTCGCGACCGTCAAGGTGTTAGTGAACTAGTTCACATATTCGCTGCCCCTCCTTCCTTATTCTTCTGTACACATGTTTTTTGAGGCCTCCACATGGATGCGAGGGCTTTGCCGCATATTGAAATTGTATACGCGGATACAGAATCGGTTTTTACTCATGCGCAAGCAAAGAGCGGTAAACGGTTCTCGCTTGGTTGTGAGAAACGCTGCGACGTTGTAGTGCCTGGCGAACACATCTCGCGTTCACACGCCTATATCGAGACCGAACGAAGCGACTTCTTTCTTGTCGACTCGAGCACCAATGGAACCTTTGTCCAGACTGAAGATGAACGAGTGCAGTTCGTTCACAGGGGACGGGTACGCTTGTGGGGAACCGGCTGGATCTCCCTTGGCGAGGCACTTCACGCAGGTAAGCCTGTGTTGTTTCGGGAGATGGTTTGATGCGTTGGTTGAGTGCAGCAGATACTCATGTTGGCAATTTCCGTAGTCGCAACGAGGACGCCATTCTAGCTTCTTCCAGTACAGGCTTATGGTTGGTTGCTGACGGCATGGGCGGTCACAATGCTGGCGACTATGCGAGCGAAGCGATAGCGCAATCGTTATCGGAAGTGACGATGACGGACAACTTGGCAGACTGTGTCGACGCGGTAGAGGACCGGTTGCTCGAAGTAAATCTACACTTACGTGAGCATGCCCAGACGTTTCCCAACGGAGCGACTGTCGGAAGCACGGTTGTCGTCGTGATCGCTCGAGGTGAGGTTGGCGTCGTATTGTGGGCGGGAGATAGCCGCCTCTATCGGTTGCGAAATGACTCGATTGAATTGCTGACAAGGGATCACAACCCGATTGCTGATCTCTATGAGCAAGGCGGGATTAGCGAAAAGGAAATGCTCGAAGCTGATACCAATGTTATTACGCGGGCGGTTGGTGGTCAGCGTGACCTACACCTCGATGTCGCGGCATTTGATATCGAAACCGATGACACGCTCCTTTTATGCAGTGACGGTCTGTACCGAGAAATTGATCCGGCAACTATGGTCAGCGCCCTCGGCTTACCTGTCGATGAAGCAGTTTCCACTTTAATGTCTCGTTGCTTAGCTGGTGCGGCCAAGGACAACGTCTCAGTTGTCGTGACAAGGGCAGCCTAGTGACTGATATCCCAGAGGAACCAGTTTCTCCAGATAATTCGGATCTCGATCAAACAGTTCTTCGGGATGATGTGACCGTGATGCGAGCGAACACGGAAACCACCGGAACGAGATCTGGGGTGACTGGTGGTGCTGAGAGCACATCCAGTTGGCGAAGCGACAACACGGTTGGTGATGCCCAAGCACCGCGTGTCCTTAAGCAGAGATTTGTCCTCGAAGATCGCTTAGGCAGTGGTGGCATGGGAACTGTTTTCAAAGCCAAAGACCTCCGCAAAGTAGAGGCACGAGATTCACAGCCCTATGTCGCTGTGAAAGTCCTCAACAATGACTTCCGGAAACACCCCGAGGCTTTTGTTGCACTTGAACGCGAAGCTTCAAAGTCACAAACGCTTAGACACACGAACGTCGTGTCGATATTCGACTTTGATAAAGATGAAGACACGCCATATATCACTATGGAGTTGTTAGAAGGACTCGAACTTTCGCACATGTTGCGTAAGAACGATGGTGAAATCGATAGAGACCTAGGCTGGGATATTATCCGCGGTATGGTCGCAGGTTTGGTGCACGCTCACGAACAGGGTGTGGTTCATGCCGACCTTAAACCCAGCAACATATTTGTGTGCGAGGACGGTACTTCGAAGATACTCGATTTTGGTATCGCTCGGGCAATGCGGTCAAATCAGCCGGGTGAAACAACGCGTTTCGATCCCGCACGCTTAGCAGCGTTGACTCCAGCATATGCGAGTCGAGAAATGCTCAATGGCGACAGCCCCGAGCCTCGGGATGACCTTTATGCGCTTGGTGTTGTGATCTACATGGTGTTGGCCGGACATCATCCTTACGGTCGATTGCCTGCGAATGAAGCCCTACAAGAACAATTGAAGCCAGAGCGCCCGAAGCAAATTTCGCGGCGACAATGGCGAGCCTTGCGAGAGTGTCTCTCATTTAATCGACAGGATCGTCCGGAGAGCGCGGCGGCAGTTTTGGAAGGGCTATTCGGTAAACCTGCCTGGCAGAGTTTTAGTGTCGCGGCCTCGATTGCAATCCTCGCTGTGACGGTCGGCGTTGCGGTGACTTATGAACCACCAGATGTTGCCGAAGTAAGGGAAGAAGTTAAGCAGCAAACGCTGGTCGACGCACAAACAGGACGTATAGAGGGGCTCTTCGCGAAAGCCCTATTTGATGGCTATTGGGAGGATGAGCTCCTCGCAGAGTTTGATCGATTGCGCCATTTGGATTTCAGAGGTCAAGACAGCGTTCAGATACAGGCGCGTATCGAAGAGCTATTTGCTCGCTATATTGCACGAGTCGAAGATTTGAGCGCGGTTGCGGTGGTTTATTCAAAGGCGGTCGCCTTTGGTGGCTTGGAGATTGTTGAACAAGCGTTCCATGATCGCCTGCTTTCGGATTTAACTGACCTCGCCGACGAACCAGTCAGCGACTATTGGGTAGAGCGTGCTGTGATGCGACTCAACATGGCCAAAAGCTATTTCCCGCTTTCAGCAGATTTAACGTCGGTACGACGAAGGCTCGCAGAGCACGTCAACGGCTCAGTGAAATCGTTGGTCAGAACAGGTGAGACTAAGCTAGCCGCTAATGTCTGGGCGCTTTTTGGTGCCGAATTGCTAGACGATACAGCTCGTTTGGAAACCACAAGTGAAGTGGCGGCCGCAGTAAGCCGGTCTGAAGCTTCGCAAAAGCAGGCATCAGAGCGACGTGAACGCAAACGACTGATTGCGCAATTGGATGAAACGCTCAATGTAAGTTGCCTACGTTTGGATTTAATCAAACTTGGGAAACAGGTCTATGACATAGACAGGCGTTTTCCAGCGCACAAAAAAGCTGTGGCACAGCATGTTGGTGTGCAACTAGAAAAATGTGTCAGTCGCCTAGAACTGCTAGATCAGGAACGCGCCCAAGAGTTCAAAACAAGTGCCTTTGAAACGCTCAGCTTTGTGGCTGCTGGTATGACACCAGGAGACCCGTGCGTTGATAGTGATGGCTTTTGCGCGGACTCCTTGAGTCTAAATGAAGAGTCAGTGGCTGGACCGAAGTTGGTCGTAGTTTCTAGCCAAATCGGCGATCGGTTTGCGATAACCAAGCATGAAATTAGCTGGCATGACTTCGCGCTGTTTTGTACCGAGCAATCATGGTGTGCGGAATCGCCGGACACTTCGAAATTACCTGTTACAGGCGTTGAGTTATCACGCATTGAACAGTATGCGGATTGGCTCAGCGACCGTACTGGACACCACTACCGTTTGCCCACACTTTCGGAATGGCAACAAGTTGCTGGTGAGACGCCGGACCCAAACCGTAACTGTCAGGTTGATGTGGGTGGTGTGAGGCGCGGCGATAGTGCGCTTGAAGTAGAGAATGGTAATCCCAACGCACTTGGTCTAGTGCATGTTTTAGGCAACGCAAGTGAGATCGTTGTAGATGCCTCAGGTTATTCCGCAGTAGGCGGTGATTTTGGTGACCCAATCGATCAATGCTTGCGCATTAGCGCGAAGAAGCTCGGGTCAACACCAGGTGAACGAACAGGATTTCGGCTTGTCAGGGAGGTTTCGTGAAACTTGCGACCTATAGTCCAGAAGTAAGCCGCCTTCGGCGTGTTGCTAAAGCCTGTGCAGCAGGCGAGATGTCGCGAACGGAGTATCGCTCGGTCCGGCGTCAATTGATTGCTGCGATGACGAGCGCTCTTGCCGGTGCGGACGGGCTCACTGAAGATCGAACACTGCCTCGATTCATGGATGAGACGACGGTGCGTCGAATACTGCCACTCCGACGTCGGACGGATGAAGGCGCCCAACGTCAACCGTGGCTCTGGTTCCTACTAGCCTGCCTAGTATTTGTCGGCATGTCTGTTCCTGCAGTCGGGTGGGCTCAATCTGCGGCCAAACAAGCTGGTCAGACGATCCCCTCGGTAGCGAAACGGGGTGTGGGCAATCAAGCGAACGTTCGCTATGCCGTAGACGTGGTGCAGTGGCAGCCCGATGATCAACAACGCCACATTGAAGTCGATGTAGCAACGGCAAACGAACTGTTAGCGGTTGAACTTGAGCGATTACGCATGGCTGATGAAGTCGGCGCTCATGGCTTTGGTCTCAGTGAATTGGATCAAATTGGTAGGTTTCTCAATGCGATAGGTGTTCACGACGCTCGTACAGAGTTAACCCTGGAAGATCTTGAAGATCTGCAGGCATTGGTCGCTGTACAAAAGGAGCGCCGAGGGTTAACTGCTGGACAACTTCAGGAACTCGCCGATCACCTGCAAGGGTGGTTGCGCGATCAAGGGTATCCACTGGCGGTGGCCTTTGTGCCGAGCCAAAACATTGTTGCCGGGGTCGTTAATGTTGCGGCCATGACCGGGGTAGTCGGAGATGTCGTCCTGGCACAATCTTCAACAGGTGTTACGTCCAAACAAGGTAGGGATCTAACAGAACAACTTAGTGGTTTTAAAGGTGAGACGGTGCGGCGACGCGACATTGAAACTCGCTTGAACATACTAAACCGAAACCCCTCCTATTCTGTGCAGGCTGGATTCCAGCCCGGGCAGATGGTTGGAGAAACAGAACTCAATGTCCATGTCCGCCGAGCACAGACGCACGAAGTGAAACTACAAGTGGACAACTACGGGCAGGAAGCAATTGGCGAAGAACGGCTAAGCCTTGAGTTAGGTCGTTCGGACTTGGCGCGCACCGGTGACCGGCTGAATGCTCGGCTGAATACCTCAATTGAATCTGGCGGAGAGCAATTTGGGGGTCTTGAATACATGACTCTGGTGTCGGGTGATACATCCGCGCGTGCGTCGATCGCGCGCTCCGATGTCTCTATTGGTCGCGGTCTATCCGCTGAGGGCTTACTCATAGATACGGCGGTCATCGATACGCAAGTTTTTACTCGCCAATATCGTTCCGAGCTTATGTATAGCGCAGGCTGGCATGATGTCACGTGGGATGATTTAGGCGATCAACGCACGTGGTATGTCGGTGGTGACTGGGCTGGACACCGCTTGTGGGACGCGCAAAAGTTCTCGTTGGATGGTTCTGTCGGTCTACGAGTGGGTGGCGTCGACAACAGTGATGGTCAACAGGTCTCAGTGGGTTCGGACGACTCGTTTTGGTTGGTGCACGGTAGCCTGCAAGGTTGGACACCGGTGAGTGTCAAGAATTGGATCGAAGACGGTCGTGTAGTTTTGCGCTCAAGGTTCCAGTGGTCGACAGATTCGCTCCCAGCAACTCAGAGATTTGCTGCGGTACAAGCGTCAGGTAATTCTGGTCTACCTGTGGGTAGCTTGTTTACCGATAGTGCATTAGAACTTGGTGCGGAGTTGCGGGTGCCGCAACGATTCGCGCGTACCAAGGCGCACTGGCTAATGTCGCTCGACACAATGTTTGGTGAAGATCACGGCCGGGATACCTGGCAGCACCTCACCTCTTTTTCTCTCGGATTTGAAACTAGCTTGACGATGTTCGATGCACAGCCGTTGTTAAGCAGAATTTCTCTTGGCTATCCGCTCAGCCACAAAAGTAATGGAGTACTAGAAGATGACGGTTTACAAATATACTGGCGCCTGCTTTATGCGCGCTAAAAACAAGTTGGCTCTACGCGGGATCTGGTTGGGAATTTTGTTGGTCGATGCTCAGGTGAGCTTCGCAGAACCGGTAACGGTGGAGATCCAAGCCGTATTGGAAGGTGCGGCAAACGGTTGGACCGATGCGATCATCGCTGATTCGGCGCCAATGGATGAGCAAATATTTACCGAGATATCCCCGCTCATCGAGAGTCCGGATAGTGTTCGTTTGCCTGAAGATCAAAAACTAGCCGACTGAACTTACACACAACAGCCAACGCGGCATAACTCTAACAGTTACTTTTTGTGGGCGGTTTAAACGAACGCGAGAGCAGTCTAGCTGTATCAAAGGGCCAATGCGTTAGTACGCACTAACAATTGGTTCTGGGTAGTTTATACACATTGCCAAAAATCTAAGCAAAGCACTAGCTTGCCTCGTGGTTATTCAACTTAACGGTAATCTAGATGTCTTAACTATTTGAAATATAAGGATAATACGTGTTTTTCCTTCCTCTCGACTGGTCCCACGTTACTTTTTGAGGGGCGTGAAACAAACCCTGTCTAAAAGTTATCCTCAAAGTTATCCACAGGCCAGAGGCGTTCGAGCAAGCTAGAAACGGGGATTGACCATCCACGCGCAGACTCATTTAACCTGTCAGAAAACGCTTTACCGAATTTGCAAAATCCGAGTGCATAAACGCGCCCATATGATCCGCTCCGGGGATTACTACGAGTTCCAGATCGAGCACGATGCCTTGCATCTTTTCCAAGTTAGCCCGCTCGGCGTCGAACTCTCCAGTGATTGCGAGGGTCGGTACGGAAATATCACGAACTGCGGCTTCAGTTAAATTGATGATCTCTCCCATACTGGCCGCTACTTTGGCGAGGGCCATAACATCATTGCCTTCCAACAGCGCATCCACCGCCGCGATGTCCTCCATAGACGGCGCTTGTCCTTCTGGCCATGCGTTCTCCAACATCGGACCGAAACTGCCTGAGCTCTCTAGTGACTTGCCAAGGCTGAGATAATTGGCTTCGTCTGCTGAGCCCGACCAACCGGAACCTGCCGCCACGACCGCATCGACACGGTCTGGATATTCGACGACAGTTCTCAGGACAATTTCGGCACCCATCGAATAACCTACGAGAGTAGCGTGCTTGATAGCGAGATAATCCATGAGACCTACGAGATCAGTCACCATGGCAAGACCATAGTCGTCCGGTTTGTCGCTCAGGCCGTGTCCGCGACAATCCAACGCGACAACGCGATGTGTCCTGGCAAGGTCCTCTTGCAGGGCCGTCCAGTTCTCAGAGTTTCCTGTAAATCCATGCACAAGAATGACGACGGGCCCGTCGCCTAGATCTTTGTACCGAATTGATACGTCGCCTGAAACAAAGTGTGTTTCCATCCTGCCTACCTTTACAATCATTCAGCGATCACATGAGAGCATAGACAAGACGTGACTGGAAACCCTGACCGGAAACTTGATCGACGCACGCTGTTAACTTACGGCAGCCTCGGTTTCCCAATCGCAATTCTTGGCTACCCGATGACGCTGTTCTTGCACCCTTATTACGCAGGTGAACTGGGTTTGGGTCTTGCTGCAATCAGCACCGTACTTCTATTGTCACGCCTCACTGACTTTGTCACCGACCCGCTTATGGGTTGGATCAGCGACCACACGAACACCCGCTTTGGTCGGCGCAAGCCTTACGTTGCGTTGGGTTTACCCGTGATGATGCTTGGTATCTACAAGCTTTTTATGCCTGACCCGCCTGTCGACATCTGGTACATGTTGCTTTGGAACACCGTTGTCTACCTTGGTTGGACGATTATGTTGCTCCCGTATGGTGCCTGGGGTGCAGAGCTCACTGATGACTACTTAGAGCGCGGTCGGGTTACCGCGACTCGACAGATCTATACGATCGTAGGGCTCATCAGCGCATCGTTGGTGATCTGGTTTTACCAAGAGATTTTAGAGGTGACTGGGTCTGGTGAAGTGCTCGCGGGGATCGGCATGACGCTGCTCGTGATTTTCCCACTGGTCGTCGCACTGCTGCTGATCTCAGTCCCGGAGCTGCGCGTTGTTGCTCCACCGAAAAGACAGGCGTGGTGGCGGGAGGTGTCGAGCATGATGCGCATCGGACCGTTTCGACGGCTGGTCTATGTCGCGCTCGCGGTTGTCATTGGCGAAGCTTCGCGACATGCAGTCCTGGTATTTTTTATGGAGGATGTGCTGCAAGCGGGTAACCGTATCGGTCGCACCTTCATCCTTTACTACCTAATGGGAGTGGCCGCGATTCCGCTATGGCAGTGGCTGGCACGTAAGTATGGCAAGCATCGCTCGCTCGCGATTGCGATGACCAATTCGGCGCTCATGGTGCTAGCTACGGCATTCTTGGGCGCAGGTGACTACAACACGTTTTTGTTTTTTTATGTGCTCAAGGGTGCGAGTTTTGGTGCGTTTGCTTACCTACCACTTGCGATGGTGGCAGATGTCGTCGATGTTGATACCGCCGTCACGCGGCAAAGACGGGCGGGGTTGTTCTTCGCGGTGCATGGCGCCATCGACAAGATTGGTATCGCGATCGGTATGTTCATTGCCCTACAAGTGCTGAATCTAACCGGCTATGACCCCCAACAGGTACCAACCGCGGCCGGCATCTGGATGATCCGACTTGAGTATGCGGTGATACCGACGTTCTTCTTTCTACTCGCGTCCTACTTAGTGTGGAACTACCCGCTTACAAACCAACGGCACACGCGATTAGTTCAGGCATTGCAGCGGCGTGACGCGCGAGCGACTGGCACAGGGGTTTCTTGAGGGAATTATCGTAACGGAGGACGGAGCACGCACTGACTTCATGCGAAGGTGTGATGGAACACGGCTCGTAACCGCAAGGTTTAAAACTACTCCGCCCTGTTAGAATGACTCTTTTCAGTTAGACGAGATCGAGATGGCTGATTCAGATCAGGACGTGCTGGCGCAAAAGCTCACGCAGTATCACGAGAAGGGTGTCACTAAGGTCAAACTAGGCTTGACCGATGTTGATGGCGTGATGCGGGGTAAGTACGTCGGTTTGGACAAGTTTGCTGGCTTGATGGAAAAAGGCGGCGGTTTCTGTGACTGCCTATTTGGTTGGGATGTGGACGATCAACTGTACGATGAGAGTCGTTATACTGGCTGGCACACGGGTTTTCCCGATGCACACTTTCGTTTGGTTGCAGCTACAGAGCGATGGCTGCCAGACGAAAACTGTCCGTTTTTCGTTGGTGAATTTGTTGCCAGTGATGGGGGTGATCATCCGATCTGTCCCCGGTCGTTATTGACGAGAATCGTCGCGCGGCTCAGTGACAGAGGACTGATTGTTAGATCAGGCTTTGAGTATGAGTTTTTCGTCTTTCAAGAAGACCCGCATTCAGTTCGTGACAAGGGCTACCAAGATCTAAGACCTTTGACGCCAGGAAACTTTGGTTACTCTGTGTTGCGCTCGAGTGTCGAGTCGGATCTGTTTGCTGGTCTGATGGATTACGCCGGTGCCTTTGAGTGTGCGCTTGAAGGCTTACACTGCGAAACTGGTCCGGGGGTCTGGGAGGCTGCACTCAAAGCTCGGATAGGAGTCGACGCGGCTGATCGCGCTAACTTGTTCAAGACGTTTAGCAAAGTGTTTCTGCAGCGAGAGGGCTTGATCGGTACGTTCATGGCGAAATGGTCGATGGACTATCCTGGCCAGAGTGGGCATTTCCACTTTAGTTTCGAAGATGAACAACACACCAATCTATTTCACGAGCCCAATGCGGATTCGGGTATGTCCAGTTTGCAAAGGCATGCTGTAGGTGGTCTACAGCGCTACCTACCTGAGTGGATAGCAATGCTTGCACCTACGACCAACAGCTACACAAGACTGGTTAAGGGGGCTTGGGCGCCTACAGCCGCGACCTGGGGTATTGAAAACAGAACCGCAGGGATTCGCGTGATTCCTGGTGGCGAACGAAGTCAGCGTATCGAATGTCGGATCGGCGGTGCAGATGGCAATCCATACCTTGTAGCAAGCGCTGTACTAGGCGCCGCGCTCCAAGGTATAGAGGAGAGTCTCGAGCCTACAGCCGCGGTGAGTGGCAACGCGTATGAGATTCAGGATTCATTGCCAGCGGATTTGCAGTTTTCTCCTAATCTGAGAATGGCGGCAGAGCGACTTGGTAAATCGACCAAGGCGAATGATGTGTTCGGCATGGAATTCGTGGACCACTTTGTCACGTCACGCCTTTGGGAAGCGCGTGAGTACGAACGGCACGTGAACAGCTGGCAGCTCGAACGTTACTTCGAGATTATTTGAGATGCGGATCGCAATTTTGCAGACCGATCATGTTCTTGATGAGTTTCAAGAAGAGTTCGGAGACTACCCAGAAATGTTCATGTCGCTTTTACGTGGCGTTCGAGGCGACTTAGAGTTCGCCTGTTACGACGTACAGATAGAACTACCTCGTCGGATTGACTGTGATGCTTACTTGATTACTGGCAGCCGTCATAGTGTTTACGACGAACTGCCGTGGATCCAAGACCTAGTGGACTTTCTGCGAACGGTGCTCGAGGCCAGGAAAAAGATCTTAGGTATTTGTTTTGGTCACCAGTTAATGGCGCATTTTTTTGGAGGTGAAGTAGGGCCGGCCGCTGCGGGATGGGCAGTTGGGGTGCACGGTAGTGCAGTAAACGGACAGCGTGGCTGGATGACGGAAGCAGAAAAAGGTGTACGACTTTTATCAAGTCATAAAGATCAGGTTAAGCGTCTTCCTGATGGTGCGGGAGTTTATGCCACGAATGACTTTTGTCCAATCGCTGGCTTCACGATGGGTAGCCAGGTTTGGACAATCCAGGGGCACCCAGAATTTGCCTCAGAATACTCGCGCGCGCTGATGACTTTTCGGCGTGAAATCCTCGGCGAGCAAGTGTATGCAGATGGGATTTCTAGTCTTACGCAGACGACAGACGCCACACGTGTCGCCGACTGGATGATGAATTTTGTGGAGCAAGAGATCGATGTGGATAGTGGGGTGGCAATTGAATAAGACTCGGTTCTTAAGCCAAATTGGGATTGTGCTCGTTATCGGGCTCGTTCTATCAGGTTGTAGCATTAAGCTTGCTTATAATAACGTCGATCGACTTGTTAAGTGGGGCGTCAGTGATTACGTCGATCTAAACCGTGAGCAAAAACAAGTCCTGAATCGAGAAATCGAACGCGTCCACTACTGGCATAGAATCAATCACCTGCCGCTTTATGCAGACTTCACGAAGGGTCTAGCAGTGACCTTAACGGATAGTGTGTCTGTGGATGAGATGCAGACTGTATTTGATCACATCTCTGGGTGGGTTGACGAAATGGAAGGTGAAATTACGCCAGTCGTGATCGATATGATGGTCAGCCTTACGGATGAACAGGTCGCTGCATTGCCCGAGAAACTTGAGAAAAGTAATGTTGAGACAGCCGAGCCTGAGGACGGAGTTGATTTGGCGGATGCCCAGAGCCTTTGGGCCGAGGACGTTCAGGACGGCTTGCGACAGTTCGTTGGACGTTTGAATAAAGAACAGAAAGCCTACATCGATCGTCGGGCGCTTGGTTATGAGCCAGAGCGTTTGTTGTGGGCCGATTATCGTCGTCGCTTTCAGGCGGCGATGATGGCACTTCTTGAGACAAGGTCGGACCGCGCCAAGTTTGAAATTGGTTATCGTGATCTTATCGCGAAGCGAGAGTCCTTCTACGGCCCTGAGCTTGATCGAATTTTTAAGGCAAATCAGCGACTGAATTTGGAAGTCGTTGTGCAGCTACTCTCGATGTTGACCGATCGACAGAGCGCGCGATTCGCGGCTGAGCTCACCGAGCTCAGTGAAGACTTTGCTGAACTTGCCGCAGAGGCGGAGGATATGACACCGCCGGACCGTTCGTAACGGTGGCTAGGCGAGCGCTTCAATTGCGGTGATGAAGGTCTCTAGAGAAGCATCAAGCGACGCTCTGAAATTGGGTTCGTTGATGATCTCGTCAACGGTCGTGTTACTACCTAGGACGGAGCTACTAAAGCTGTTCCCGCCAAAACTGAGTAACAACCTCATCCTTGATTTCGAAGTGAAACACAGTACGCGTTTGATCGCTGAGTTGTACTGCGACTAACGGTAGGGCGCGTACCCGTGTGGTTGATTGGGTAACAGAGCTGTACTGCCATACTTCCACGTCTAATGATGTCTGTTGGATTGTGTCGGGTTCGCCAGTCTGTTGGATCAACCAACTTGATGTGGTTTCACCGGGCACGATTCGATCGAGGATCGCCCGATCCGCAAACGAACCTGAAGCTGAATTCCGGCTAGCTTCGTAGCTCACACATGCCGTCATGAAGAGCGTTAGAGAGAAAATACCGGTTACATTGGCTAGTGCGCGCATTGTCTGCCTCTTTGCAGTACGCGCGTTTATTTGCGCGTGAGTTTATCGTCCAGAATCAACCAGGCAACCAAATATCCGGCTACCATCACTTTCGGCATGAACAAGGCTCCGACAATCCCGATGACGCGAACTATCGCTGCATCCAGATTCAGGTAGTCTCCGACACCTGCGCAGACGCCAAATATCCAGGCATTGTCCTTGTCTAACGTGATCTTTCGCTTCGCGCGCGAGAGATTCGACATGCTTCGCTCCTTATTAATCGGCCAATAAATCTAAATCTTGATGGTGCTCACTGCGCTGTATCGTCACGATGGACCGCATCAATTGTGGACACAGTCTGCACAGACGAGCTCGTCTGCATAGAGGCGCTGGTCGCTTCGGGTAAACAGGCTTCAGCGACTACGCCAAAGCCGAGAAAGGCAATGACTATCAGAAGTAAGGCCCAGATGGACCCCCGAGGGTGTGAGATGCGAGATAAACGAATATTTTGCGTGCTCATGGTGTCGTCCGTATTCAAGTGCATTGTGTCGTCTAATTCGACGTTGCTGCTAAATCTACTTAGCTCTAGTTATTCAATAGTCGTGCCAATGCTAAAAAAGTTTGTTTACGGCCTTTATAGGCGTTTCGGACGGGATGGTGGTGTGAAGTTTGGTCAAACTGACCAACTGTTCGTGTAGCATGCAAACGAGTGGACAAGCGGTGCCCGTATTCCCAAAGGAAAGAAGGGTGGCTGAACCGAGATCGAAGTAACGAGAGGGGTAGATATGGATTTCCATTTTGCGACAGCGTTTGAAGCCGTGGCGCAGCAGTATCCGAAGCGCTTAGCGGCGATCTGTGATGGTAAAGCCGTGTCGTGGGAGCAGTATGAACAAAGGGCGGCAAAGGTTGCCTCGTTACTTGCCGACAACGGTATCGGAGCGGGGTCGAAAGCCGCTCTGTATTTGCACAACTCTAATGAGTACCTCGAAGCTCAGTTTGGCATTTTTAAAATTGGCGGCTGCCCAATCAATGTGAATTATCGGTACAAGTCGGAAGAGTTACTTTACTTGCTTGAAAATTCTGATGCAGAGGTTGTCTTTTTTCAGGCCTGCTATGCCATGCGGATCTGGGAGATAAAAGATCGGCTGCCGCAGGTAAAACTTTTTGTACAAGTTTCGGATGGCACCGAGGGTTTGATGGATTTTGCGGTGGATTATGAACGTTCGTTGCGAGGTCAGTCTCCACTGGCACCAATCGATCGTGATGCTAACGATATCTATATGTTGTATACCGGGGGAACCACTGGTTTACCCAAGGGCGTGATGTATCCAGTGGGTGGGTTCGCACAGTTTTTTGTCAGTATGGGGGCCGCGGGCTTGGAGCTGGAGCCACCTACAAACATGGCGGGCTACCCAAGGCTTCTTGAACAAATAGCGGCACCACCGAAGACAGTTGTGGGGTGTCCAATGATGCACGGCACTGGAATGTGGCTGGGTGGGTTTTTACCCCAGCTTCTTGGAGGTACTGTCATATCGACTTCGAAACTTGGTCTGGACCCAGACCTATTGTGGAGCCTGGTCGAAGACTATCGAGCAACCGACATTGTGATTGTCGGGGATGCGTTTGCTCGCCCAATGCTGAACGCCTTGAACACCGCCAAGGAGCGAGGCACGCCGTATGAGATCGACTCGTTACGACAAATTACGTCGTCCGGTGTGATGTGGAGCCAAGAGACGAAACAAGGTTTACTCGAACATCATGACTTGGCACTAATAGACATTATGGGTTCGACCGAAGGCGGCATGGGTAGTTCTGTTACGACACGCGAGGGTGCCAGTGCCGCTGCCAAATTTGAGATCAACGATGGGGTCAAAGTCATCGGAGACGATGGGCAGGCGGTGGCGGCTGGGAGTGGCACGATTGGTCGAATCGCAACTTCTGCGTTTGTGCCGTTGGGATACTACAAAGACGAAGAAAAATCAGCGGCCACCTTCCAAGAAATTGACGGGGTCCGCTATAGCTTCCCGGGGGATTACGCGACGGTTGAAGCGGATGGCTCGATCACGCTTCTCGGTCGAGGCAGCGCCTGTATCAATACGGGCGGCGAAAAGGTTTTTCCGGAAGAAGTTGAGGAAGCCATAAAACGCCACCCATCGGCGCTCGATTGCTTGGTAGTTGGCTTGCCGAGTGAGCGTTTTGGTGAAAGTGTGACGGCCCTGGTCTCGTTGCGAGACTACAAGAAAGCAACTGTCGATGAACTGATGGCTACGGCGAAGGATAATCTTGCGGGTTACAAAGCGCCCAAAGATATTTTTGTTGTCGAGACCGTTAAACGCGCACCGAACGGTAAAGCGGATTATAAGTGGGCACGGTCTGAGGCTGAAAAGCGATCTACGAGTGGTCAAACCACCTAGCCGGGTCACCGTTTTCGTACAGCCCCAACATGCCTGAATGATGGGCTTCTCCGTCGTACGCACTAAAGCCAAGCATTGATCGGTGTTCAGGTGCTAAAGCTTGCACGGTACTACGTTTGAGGTTTAGGAAACTGCTTTCGACTGTGCGCAACCAACCCGCGCAGTAAGATATAGAAATGGCTCGTCTTGGGTGGGTGGATGAATTTGCGCCACCGCGGTGGATGAGATCGCCGCGAAAAATGATAGCGTCTCCGGCTTTCATAACAGCCCGTGTGTAGTCTTGTGCTGCTGCGCGTCGCTCCTTGGGCCACGACCAACTGTTCGGGACGATCCAGGTGGCGCCGTTCTCGAGAGTAAAATCGTCGAGTGCAAAAATCACGTTCACGACGCATGGGGTCTCGGTTAGCGGCATAGGCCACGAGTCCGAATCACGGTGAGCCGCTTGTCTTGGCTCACCAGGCTGTATCTGAATGAGTTCCCCTGCATTGATGATGGCGTTGCTGGCTATCGGGGCGATCATCTCGTCGACCCAAGACAGGAGCTCTGGATTGAATAGGACTGACGGCGCTGAGGGTAGCTTTTCCAGCAGACCATGGAGTCGAATTGTATTGTGGCCTAGGAAGTCGTTGTAGCTGCCAGAACTCGTGGTTGGCCGATAGTCGCTTTGCTCGGCAAGATAAGCATCGACGTCGTCATTAACTCGGCTGAGTTCCTCGTTCGAAAGGATGTCACTCAATATCGCTGCGCCGCTTGTTTGTGTGGTTTTGGTCACGGCGTTCCAATCGTAGGGCGCGCTAAATTGTGGGGTCATGGGCTTGCAGCTTAACTGTGGGAAGCGGTGTGGACAGACTAGCGATTAGAATTGTCTTGGCAAAGCGCCAATACGGTAAATTAGTTGACGATATTACTGCAATCGTTCGGCAAAAGATGTCGGACACCGCAAATCTGCAAAGAAACTGGCAAACCCACCGCAGTGATCTAGATTTACTCTAGGTCCACAGAAAAATTGGTTGTTATGCCGTCTTTGTTTGAGATTCCACTCGATGAGTCAGTTCAGGTACTTAAACGTGTATTGCCTTTGATGAGTCAGCAGAGGGTCCCAACGATTCCGCAGAACTATGCGATTTGGTATGACTACGTCACGAATAAAAACGACGAATTGTCAGCGGAGCTAGAAGGTAAGATCTCTGCGCAGGACGAATTTGATTCTGAAACTTGCCGAACCCTGTATGAAAAATTTTACCTCGCCGAGCTGCATGCCGAAGTGGATGGAATTCAAGGTGCGGTTCGAAACGCTGTTGAATCTGTACTCAGTGAACTCGGTGGGTTGGGTGAAGAAATCACACATTTCTCTGAGGTCCTCGACGAGTGTGGCGAAAGCCTCGAAGACGATCCGACCCCAGAAGACCTTAACAACCTAGTTGTCGAACTCGTGCGCGAAACTGCACGGACAAAAGCTCGCAGCCAAGAAGTCGAAGGCTCGCTGCACACGATGGCTAGCGAGTTAACGGAGCTTCGATCTCAGGTCGATCGGTTAAGTCGGGATTCCCGTACGGATGCCCTGACCGGAATCGCTAACAGGCGCGCGTTCGATGAAGCGATACGTCGGATGACGAAAGAGGTCGGCGAGACAGGTGCTCCACTGTGTCTCATATTGGCTGACATCGACCACTTTAAGAAGTTTAACGATACTCACGGACATTTAGTCGGGGACAAGGTCTTGCGATTTGTCGCGCAGGAAATTGAACAATGCGTTAAAGGTCGGGACATGTTGGCGCGCTACGGTGGTGAAGAATTCGCTGTACTCCTACCTAACACACCTATCGATGGCGCGATGATGTTGGGCGAGAGCATACGCGCGATCATCGAAGCCCAAAGAGTCAAAAATGATCAACGAGAAGACTTAGAGAAGACAACGATCTCTCTCGGGGTTGCACAATTCGTGGCGGGTGAATCAATCGAGTCATTCATCGAGAGGGCAGATGCCTGCCTTTATGCGTCCAAGCACAATGGCCGCAACTGTGTCACGAGTGAAGAAGAACTGGCCAAACACTAGACGATTCCCTTTCGTCTCCCTCCTATGGTAAGAATGCATCTCAATTTTGGGCTGCACTGACTTTACCTGAGCGAACAATTCGCTGAGACGCTTGGTGGACCCGCAAAGAAGCAGGTTGTGGGTATGAGTGAAGCGCCAGCCCAAGAGCGTGATCAAGAACATTCGTTGACGACCAGGGAACGCCTGGCGTACAGCATGTTTAACGGTGCTGACTATCTAATAAAGAACATTATTGGTAAGTACATGTTCTTTTTCTATACGACGACTTTTGCGGTCAACCCGTTGTGGCTTGCGATCTTTCAACCTGCCCTCAAAATCCTCGATGTCGTTACTGATCCCCTCGTTGGAGAGTGGTCTGACCGGACTAAAAGCAGGATGGGCAAGCGTCGCCCTTGGATATTAGTTGGTTCGATTGCACTCGGTATCGTTTTTCCGATGAGTTGGATGCCAACAGTGATCATGTTCTGGGATCCAATGCCGACTGTCCTGTCCATCTTCATCTATTTCATGATCTTCAAGTTCCTCTACTACATCACCCACACTATGGCGGTCGTGCCTTACTACGCTTTAGGCGCGGAGCTCTCAAAGGATTATCAAGAACGGACGAAGATTGTCGCTTGGCGCCACTTCGTAGGTGTTCCCATGACGATTGTCGCGACATTGCCTTTTTTCATTGCGACACAACCAGAATGGTTTTCTAGTGAGGTGACCGGCGTGGCCGTCGTCATGTGTGGTGTTGGTGTGATCATCATCGCGACCGGGATTTGGGCGGCCCTCGGAACCAAGGAGCGTTCTGTTTCCGAACCTAAGGAAGAGTTGCCATTGCGTGCAGCGTTGAAGATAACACTCTCCAACAAGCCCTTTATGTTTCTTGTAGCGACTGTGTTCTTCTACGGCATCGGCCAATACTTCTCCGTGAGTTTTGGTGTCTACCTGATCAACTACATAATTTTTGATGGCGACAAATCGAAATTCACGGAACTCCTCATGTACGCCACTGCAGTAGGTGCAGCTGTGAGCATGGGCTTGAACCTGTTGATCAGAAAACTCGGCGAGACCTATGAGAAGGTACAGATGTTCAAGGTTGGCATGTTGGCAAGCCTTACCGTACGAGCTGCGGCTTTAATCGCCTTTCAACCAAACGAGCCAGCCTGGTACTTCATATTGCATGTGTTGGCGCTACCGATCGGGAACACGATCATCGAAGTATTACCTTTGTCGATAGTGGCTGATATTTGTGACGTCGATGAAACGAAGAGCGGGCGCCGCCGCGAAGGCGCGTTTGTTGGGGTCTATAACTCTGCGTTTAAGTCGGGCTACATGATTGCCCCGGCGCTCGCGATGGTGCTTCTGCATTTCACTGGCTTTGACGGGTCGCTCGCTCAGCAGACGGCGGAGACCAAGGATCTTCTGGAGCTTTTCATGGTGCTCGGCTGTCTCGTGACCTTCCTCGGCGCGATCTTTTGTAGCCGATTCATCAAGCTCACCAGATCAGATATAGAGGATGCACAGGCGCAACTAGCCGTTAGTCAGCCCTGAGTTTGGAGGGTGCGACGTTCAATCGCGCCACCGATTCGAATGAAGAAAGGTCCGATCGCGACGACTGATATCAGTCCTGCCAATATGTAAAAGGCGATGTTGTAACTGCCTGTGGCGTCGTAGATATAACCAGCTAAAGGTGACGCCGACAAGATGAATGGTAGCTCTATCCAACGTAAAACCCCGTTTGCTGTAGCGAATGATGAACTGCTAACCGACGTAGACAGAGCAAAGGTTCGCAGTGGCGACATACCGGCGTAGCCAAAACCGTAAAGCGCTGCCGCGCCTACCGCTAAGAAAAAGCTATCCGCCTGGGTAAAGCAGAGCAGGGCAGTGGCCTGACAAGCCAAAGATAGCCAGATGCTCACCCGCGCGCCGAGAAAATCAGATAGCCAGCCGATGACAGGCTTGCCGAATGCTGCCAGCAAGGCCGCCGCTGAAAGCACTTGTGCTGCCTGGGTTGTCGACAAACCAATATCGAGCAGGTGCCCAAAGAGATGCAACATCACTGCTGCGAAGACACAAGTCATGGCACCAAAGATGAAACCGATGCTCCAAAACGCCCGTGATCGCAGAAGTTCTTGCCACGTCCAGATACGCGTATCGGCGACGTCTTCGACCATCTCTTCGCTGTGCTTGGCAGCATAGTCGTGACCGTCACGTACCTCGCCAACGTCTTCAGGTCGGTCTTTCATTAAGAAGTAGACCACCGGAAACAGAGATACCAACGTTGATACAGCAAACATCATGTAGCCCGTTCGCCAGCCGTAGCTGTCAACGAGTGCAGTAACCAAGGGCGGCATCATGATGCCCGACAGAGAAGCGCCCATGACTGCAAAGGCGATGGCGCGACCACGCCAATGATCGAACCAATAGATAACGGAGCGATGCCAGGTTAGACCGCCCATACAGCACATACCGATCCCCATCCCGACCCCAACGATGAGGTAGAACTGCCAAAGCGTCTGTACATTTGCGAGGAACACATAGGAGATCGCCACGATGACGATCCCAACCAGTATCACTAAACGAGGGGAGCCTCGATCGAGGTAGTCTCCGAGCCGAGGGGAGAGTATCGCGGCAACTATAGCTGCAAGAGAGAAACCGATAGAAATGTCCATACGGTCGCCATCCGACAGACTCGCCGCCAACGACGGTAAAAAGATCCCGCGCGAATAGGAGTAAAACCCAGTACCTAGAAAACCCAAAAGAGCGCTAATCGCTACTACTATCCAACCGTAAAAAAGGCGTTTTAGCATTATTCGATGGAGGCCTTGATTATTTTCAACGATGAATCAACTCGAGTGCCGACGGCGCCAATCGAGATCTCAGAATGGGGAAGTTCAAGTGCCTCGCCTATCTGGTAGGTGGCGCTGACGCCAGTACAGTGAGCGCCTAGGAATTTTTGCAAACCAAATTTCTGCAATTGACCTGCGGTCCATGCGATCGTCTGCGAGTCCGCTCTAAAAAGGTGGAAGCCACCGATGCCCATGACGATGGGTTGATCGATGGTTTGCGGCAGCTTTTCGGACGCGTTCACAATACCAGCGTGACCACATCCGGAGATGAGCATCCAGCCGCGTTCGGTGTTGATACCTAACACTTGTGATTCGGGGATCCAATCCGGTTGGTAGCCCTCTTTGGTTTTGAGCAGACTGCCGGGGCTGTAGTTCTCTTCGTTATGAATACGAGGTATTGGCCCTGTCAGAAATATGCCTGGGACAATCTCGAGCGTGTTACTTACTTCTATAAATTGAATGCCAAGCGCCTCTGCAGCCGCGCGAAATTCTTCAGGTCGATCGAACGTTTGGGTATCTGTTGTGCCAAGTGAATAGCTGGGCTCATGTTTAGAGTTGTAGCGTTGGCGGAAAAACCCTTTACCGACATAAACCTTTGATAGCGCCTGGGGATATTTATCCATATGAGCGCGGCGTAAGGTCAGGAGACCGCCGGTGTGGTCCGTATGAAAGTGCGTTAATACCACTTTTTCGATACTGCCTAGCGTGACATTTAGTGATTTCGCATTGTCGAGCACAGTACGAGCTTTGAATCCTGTATCAAACAAGATGTCTTCTTCGGGCGTAGAGATTAAGGCGGAAAATCCCCATTCCCCGATACCGGCAAAGTTGGCCGCCATGGTGGAGAGGATCGTAATGTTCGGCGGGCTGATGGTATTCGCCTTTTCTGCCAATGCCGCAGGACTGAATCCGAGCAAATAGGACGCTAGCACAAGCAAGCTTGCGCGAATTTGTGAACTACGCATCGTTTTTCCCTCCAGGGACAAAGTGTATCTGAACGGTGGAAGAACACTAAATCTGCTGTGAGTTAGCGCACGGATTATCCAGCGTGGGTTAGATACAGTTATTCAGTCAAATGACTATACAGTCTATGGAGGTTGCGAGATGGATGCTGCAGCAATTCCAGGTTGGTTTCAGTGTGATGAGATATTTGGGGACAGTGGCCAGTGGTTCATTGGCTCAGAACATAGTCTTCACATTGGTCCCTACGCCGATGAGGAAGTCGCGAAGACCAAGAGCGATGAGTTTTGTCGCAAACTTAAAAAACTGGTCAATGATGGTGACCGACTCCGCTATGTGCGCAAACTCCTGAGCCAGGAGTGGGATGCTATTGGCTCGGATGCACATGTGGAGGCCGAAGAGATTAGCCTCGAAGCCGTTGAAGAGCAGGTCCGTTACGGCGAGGATCCGAAGAAGTGGTATCGCTCAAAACGCTTCTATCAAGTCGACGGGGTTTGGTTTTTCTCGACTCGGGAGGGTCTAGACGTAGGACCATTCGACTCAGAGAGCGATGCGCAGAAACATTCGGAAAAACTCAAATCGTTGTTGATTAAGTGTAGCGACGAGGCGAGTGCCAAAAAGACAATCCTCGAATACAAACATCGCCCAGAGAAACTCGAAGTCGAGTACCAAGGGTACAAAAACCTAAGTCAGAACCGTTTCTGAACTGGATTTGTCAACGTGTGCCGGACATCAAGGTCTGGCGTCATGGACTTTGTTATAAAAACCTCTGGATAGACAAAGTGACCTGTACATGGGACTGACAGTACGTTTTCTTGCCTTATTTTTCCTAATTTTGAGCGCTTTTAGTAGTTCGGTCTTTGCCGAAGGCTGGGCAGTTCCGGATGGACCGCTCCGCGTACGCAATACAAGCCCAGCGGTGCAGCTATATGGTTTGCCGCGAATGACGGGTGCTCAAGTTATCGAAGGCGATTGGGAACTCTCGTTCAACACCGAAATCGGTAACAACTTCCAGAGTGATTTGGTGGATGGGACGTTTGGCTTTTTTGACGGTGAGACATACGTTAATAGCTATCGGGTTCGTAAAGGAATTGCCGAGAACTTGGAATGGGGTTTTGAAGTCCCCTGGGTCTTACATGCACCAGGTAGTCTTGACGGCTTGGTGGATGAGTTCCATGAAGTGTTCGGCTTGCCCGACGGTGAACGATCCTTAGCAACCCGTGGACGTCTTGACTACTTCGTGAGCTCCGACGGTGTCGTCTATGCGGATTTCAACAATAGCCAACGAGGCATCGGGGACGCACGAACGTTCGTTGGCTGGTCTCTGATCGATACACCTGAAACGGCGTTCGCGCTGAGATCAGAAATAAAGTTCGCCACAGGCAAGGTCGATGAGTTGACCGGTTCAGAAGGTACTGATGTTTCGTTGTGGGGTGAGCTGCAACAGAGCGTCGCGATTGCTGGCAGAAATGTCCGCTTCTCCCTTGGTGGTGGTTTTGTACGTTTGGGCGAAGGTGAGTTCATTCCTGAAGAGCAGGAAACATGGGCGCACTTTGGGCATCTTGGGATCCAGATCCCTTTGCACAATCGAATCGAGTTTCATGCACAGCTTGATGCGCACAGCCGCGTGCTCGATACAGGTAACCCGTTACTAGCTGATGGCGGCATCCTGGGGACGCTCGGTAGCCGGATTGGCATTACCGAGAAACTTTGGGTGGACTTTGCGATCATTGAGGACTTTGACAGTGAGAGTGCTTCGGACGTGGTCTTTCAAATCCTCCTAGGTGCTCGACTTTAGCCGCAACGGCTCAGGAACGAGACTAGCGCTTTTCCGTCCGGTCCAATCGGCCGTTACTTTAGCGGTGTGAGTAGGAAGTGTCCGTGGCTTGCAGCGACTGGCTTATCACGCGATGCCTGCCATAACTCCGCTCGAACGTTTGCGACCCTCCTTCCTTGGCGCGTTACGATCGCTCGGCCGTAAGTCGTTGCATTACCGACCGATCGTAAATAGTCAAAAGATACATCCACGGTTTTAGGCAAACGCTCGCAAGCAGTGTCGAAGATGAGTTGCAGGGTGGAGGTGATTTCCAGCATGGCGCCGACAACACCCCCGTGCACAGCGGGTAAATTCTGATTACCGATGAGATGTTCATCAAACGGTAAGAGCGTGATGATTTCGTTGCCTTGCTGTTCCACACTCAATCCTAAAAACCGGACATAGGGAATATGCGCCAACACTGCTTCGACGTCTTGCCCACGCCCTTGTTCGGCCAATTCTTGCATTAACTTCAAGTGTGCTCCCTATTTCACCGATGAGGTTGCGGCGTTGCGAGTACCCAGCATAAATGTCGCGGTACAACTGGCAATTGGGTCAGCAGGATCCTCGTGGTAGGCAACCGCGCGCACGAACGCGACGTTAGGGGTGCGTTTGAAGCAATGCGCGCGGGCATAAACGGCTTTTCTTGGTTCTGCAGAACCCATGTAATCAATGCGCATATCTAGCGTTGCGATCCCAGCAACTTCACGGGGCATGTCCTTCGGTCGTGCAATCATCCCGGCTGCGTTATCCAGAAGCGCTGTGATGGCGCCACCGTGAATGACGCCCGTATCGGGGTCGCCGATCAGATGTTCTGCATAGTCGATCGCGACGATGCATTCCATGTCTGTGTGACTGACATAGCGCATGCCGACGGCTTTTGAGTGAGGCACGTTCTGGATATGTTCTGCTGGATCGTGCTCCTGGGTTTCCATGTTAAACTCGCGCGAAAATTCAATTGGGACGGAGGATTCTACAATGGCGATGCAGCAGACGCCCTTGTTGATGGGCTTTATTCTTGATCGCGGCGCACGCATAGCGCCCAACGAAGAAATTGTGACAGCGACGGAAACAGGTGTCCGTCGACAAACTTATAAAGAGACTCGTGATCGAGCCCATCAACTCGCCCATGCTCTCGCGGGTGCCGGGGTCGAGGTGGGTGATCGGGTTGGCACGTTCATGTGGAACGGTTCCCGGCACTTAGAGGCCTACCATGCGTGTGCAGGTATGGGAGCGGTGCTACACACACTGAACGTTCGCCTGTCCGACAAAGACCTTGCGTACATCATCGATCATGCGCAAGACAAAGTGATTATTGCTGATGCTGATACGCTGCCAGCGTTGGAAGTGTTAAAGGACCGGATGCCGTCCGTTGAACGCGTGATTGTGGCAACCGAAGAGGGTTTTGAAGGGTGGCAAACTGACTTGCCGAACCCGATCGATTACGAGGAGTTTATCGCCGCGCAGCCGACCCACTATGACTGGCCGATCATTGATGAGAATTCAGCCTTAGGTCTTTGCTATACCAGTGGCACGACCGGTAACCCAAAAGGCGTAGAGTACGAGCATCGGTCTCAGTATTTGCACACGATGGCGCAGTGCATGACCGACAGTATGGCGTTGTCAGCAACAGACACTATTCTCGGTATCGTCCCTATGTTTCACGCGATGGGGTGGGGTATCCCATGGTCAGCGTTAATGCTTGGCTGTAAGCAGGTGATGCCGCATCGGTTTATGGATCCTGCGAGATTGTTAGATTTGATTGTCTCCGAAGGCGTCACACTGTCGGCCGGGGTGCCAACAATTTGGCAAGGCATCAAGGGTTTGTATGAAGCGAAGCCCGACGAACTTGATCTCTCCAATCTCACACGTTTGACCTGTGGCGGCAGCTCGCCGCCACCTTCACTCATACGTTGGTATTGGGACACGCTCGGAGTCGAAATGATCCAGGGTTGGGGTATGACAGAGACCTCACCGTTGGCTACCTTGTCAAGACGAGTCATGAAAAGATCCCAGCTGTCTATCTCCGAAGACGAGCAGTTTGAGAATGTAGCGAAAGCAGGGCAGCTCATGCCTGGGTTGGAACTGGACATTTTTGACGAAGAGCTCAACCGCTTGCCGCACGATGGCGAAACGGTCGGTGAGATTTTGATTCGTGGTCCGTGGATTTGTTCTGAGTACTACAACAATCCACAACCTGAAAAGTTTCATGAAGGTTGGTTGATCACGGGCGATGTAGGCAAGATCGATCCGGAAGAATACCTAATCATCAGCGATCGCTCAAAAGACCTCGTTAAAAGCGGTGGTGAATGGATCTCTTCAGTGGATCTTGAAAATCACATCGTAGCCCTCGATGGCATCGCGCAAGCTTGTGTAGTCGCACACCCCCACCCTAAGTGGGATGAGCGGCCAGTGGCCTTGGTTGTTTTAGAGCCGGGCAAAGAAGTCACAAGCGAAACTGTGATTGAGCATTGCGGAACTGCATTTGCGAAATGGCAGTTACCGGATGACGTGTTATACGTCGACTCTATCCCGCTAACCTCAACTGGCAAGATGGATAAAAAGATCGTGCGTGCGGATCTCGATGCACAAGGCTATGAGCTGCCTGATTTGCGCGGTCAATCGGCGGGCTGAGTCCGCGCTTCAGTTTCCCGACCCGATGCTAAGTACATCTACCCGCTGGGTGGTCGGGGCGACTTTGACGATGGCAGGCGCCCTCGGGGTAGGGCGCTTTGTCTACACACCATTGTTGCCGCAAATGGCAGAAGCCTTCGATTGGAGTTTCGCGCAAGCTGGGGATGTAGCAAGCGCTAACTTCTTCGGCTACCTAGTAGGCGCCGTACTCGCGCCCCATGTTGCTTATTCTAAATACGTCCGATTACTTGTTGCGCTTAGCCTGATGGCGAGCGCTGGGACGACTTACCTCGGTGCCGAAGTGACGTCGTTTGCAGGATGGTTGGTAATTCGATTTGCTGGAGGTATTGCTAGTGCGCTCTGCCTCGTAGTGTTGACAACACATCTCTTAGAGCTCTTAGCGAGAGAGAAAGCGGTTCACCTAGGCAACATCCACTTCGCAGGTGTGGGACTCGGCATCATGCTATGCATGGGTGGGGTCTATCTCGGTGGTGATGTTTCTACGCAGTGGGCGCGACAAGGTGGTCTAGCGGCTGGATTCATGGCTATCGCTTGGCTTGCCTTAGCCAACGGACCGTGGATCCCTGCACATCATAATCAATCAACGGTCGACACGACCCAACAAGAAAGAAGCTTGTTGTGGCCGCTCATCGTAGGTTACGGATTTTTTGGCTTTGGTTATGTTGTTTCCGCAACATTTATTGTCGCGATGGCCGCTGTCGTCCCAGAACTAGAGGATCCCAAAATAGTGTGGTTGGTGGTTGGCGCGGCAACCGTTCCTTCAGTTTATTTTTGGCAGTGGCTCGCGCAACGGCACGGTTTGATGCCGATCTTGATACTGTCTTATCTCACGCTTGGCTTGGGCACGTTCCTCGCTGGGAGTGCAGATAGCGTGGTATTGCTTATGCTGGCAGCCATTGCGTTGGGCGGTACCTTTGGTGGGATTACGGCTCTCGGCTTGAGCGCGGGCAGAGTAGTCGCACCGCATCAAACAGCGTTAGCTGTGAGTAGAATGACGGTGGCATTCTCACTTGGGCAATTGTTAGGCCCAGCGTTTGCGGGCCGCATGGCGGATTCGTTAGGAGGGTTCTTTTGGCCTTCTGTGCTGTGCACTGTGTTACTTGCAGTCAGTGCGCTGTTAACGTTTAAAAGCGGTTTGCGTCAAGCTCAGTAGGTACAGGTTCTTTGCCTGTGACAATAGCTCCGGCGAGACGGCCCATTTCCGGTGAAGTCTGCACCCCGAAGCCACCTTGCCCGGCGAGCCAGAAGAAACCGGTCGCGGATTTGTCGAACCCGAGGATGGGATATCGATCTGGCGCGAAAGTTCTTAGGCCAGCCCAGGTGTGCATGGGGCGTCCGATTGGCATATCTGTGTAGTTTTGAAATCGGTCGAGGGCGATCGCGATATCCAATTCTTCAGGTTGCGCATCGCAAGCGACAGTTGGTGTCTCATCCCCTGGACAAACCATGAGCCCGGGACTTTCTGGCTTAAAGTAGAGATCACCACTGAGCATATGAACTAACGGCCAGCTTGTTACCTCATCGGGTGCTTTGAGGATAATCCCTGTTCGGCGCATGGGGGTAAGTGGTTTGGATAAACCTACCATCTCACCGATCGAACCAGCCCAGCTCCCGGCGGCATTCACAACCGTGTCACATTGGTAGGTCTGTTCTTGTGTGTTTACCGTCCAGCGCAAGCCGGTACGGTTCAAGGCCGTAATTTCAGTATTTGCAACTACGGTGCCACCATTCTTGCGTAACAGTCGTTGGTAGCCGAGGACCAGCGCATGAGTGTCGATCGACATCCAAGTCGGATCCCAGGCACCGCCGCAGATACTTTCGGGCCGTAGTATCGGACTGAGGGTCAGAGTCTCATCTCGATCGGCAGCTCTGAGGCTTGGACAGAGTGGCCCCCAGCGCTCGATGTATTTTGCCAGTACCGCCTCTTCACCCGGCTTGGCGGCGGTCAAACCCCCGCGCGGATGTAGAATTTCGTCGTCGCTAAACCCGGCTGGCGGGCTTCGAAAAAAGTCGCCGCTTGCCTTGGTTAAGGCTGCGACGACCGGGTTTTCATAACCTTCGATATAGACCGATGCCGAGCGACCCGAAGAGTGGTAAGCGGGTTGTGATTCACGTTCCAACACGAGAACACGAGCGCCTGATGATATGAAAGCGGCCGCAGAAAGACCGGCTATGCCAGCCCCAATAACCACTACGTCGTAGTCCTGATTCATATCCAGATTGTGCCATGAAAGGCCTGTTAATGTGTTGTCGCGTATGGCTGGGCAGGTGTGCCTTCGAAGCGACTGATCGGCTATAGTGCGTACTTTTTTGGAGAACCGACATGCAATTCAAGAACCGAATTACTGAAATGCTCGGTGTCGAAACGCCCATTGTACAGGCCCCGATGGGTTGGATTGCTCGGTCACAGCTGGCGTCGGCTGTGTGTAACGCAGGTGCGCTTGGCATCATCGAAACATCGTCGGGCGAGCTCGACGCCGTTCGGGAAGAGATCACAAAAATGCGTGACCTTACTGATCGGCCGTTTGGCGTGAACATCGCACAAGCCTTTGTGCGGGACCCAAACATCGTCCAATTTGTAATTGATCAAGGCGTTAAATTTGTGACAACGTCGGCAGGTAATCCGGAGCGATTTACCGAAGAATTGAAATCAGCAGGATTGACGGTCTTTCATGTGGTCCCGACGCTAAGTGCTGCGATCAAAGCCGTCGAAGCTGGTGTAGATGGACTCGTGGTTGAGGGTGCCGAGGGTGGCGGCTTTAAAAACCCGAAAGATGTATCCACCATGGTTCTGTTGCCGCTAATTCGTTCTCAAGTCGACGTACCCATAATTGCTGCAGGTGGTTTTGTCGATGGTGCTTCAATGGCGGCTGCGTTCGCCTTGGGCGCGGAAGGTATTCAAATGGGCACAAGAATGGTATCTGCAGCGGAAAGCCCAGTACACGAGAATTGGAAAAACGCGATTATCAACGCAAAAGAGACTGATACAGTGTTCTTGAACAGGGCCCATTCCCCCGCCTTGCGTGCATTGCGAACTGAGAAAACGACCGCGCTCGAATTTGAGGTAGAGAAGAATGCCATGACGGAATTCGGCACGGCACTAGATCTCTATTTTGGTGGGGACATGGAGGCCAGTATTGCGTTAACCGGGCAAGTTGCCGGACGCATTGATTCGGTACGCCCGGTTGCCGAGATTATCGGCGAGGTGAGAGAGCAGTTCTTCAAAGTCGTGCAGGATCTAAACCGTACGTACAGTTGATTTGCTGGCGAGCCGCTACTCCAGTGCCCAGCTGACCTGTATTTGAACAGACATTTGTATCTGTCCGCCTTGGACAGGTACGGTATCTGAAGCACCTCGTGCGAACGCCATTTCTCGGACTGGACCGGGACTGCGATCGTGACTATCGATCGTAAGAACGTCCCCGAGAGTGGCACCTGCTAAGCGTGCGAGCTGACTAGCCTTAGCTTGAGCATTCTCCCATGCCGCATCCCTTGCGTTGCTAAGAACGTTGGTAGGGTCGGCGATTTCAAAGCGAATGCCGTCGATCCGATTACCCCCAGAATCGACCGCCGCGTCGATCGCCTCGCCAACTTGTTCGAGATTAGGAATTCTGACTGTGACCAGATTGGTGGCTTGATAGCCTCGCAAGCGGCGTGTGGCACTGTTACTGCCGGGTTTGCGTTCATGGTCGTACTGGGCGTGCAAAGAAATTGCCTGAGTCTGAATGTGGCGTTCGGCGACGTTTAGAGATTTCAGAGCAGTCAGCAGACGACGTGTCCGGTCGCTATTCTGATCAAGCGCCTCTTCGGCGGTCTTTGCTTCCGTTTCCACACCGAGGTTGATCACCGCAGTGTCTGGCGCCGCCGCTGCATGACCAACACCACTCACGGAAATTTTGCGTTCAACCCCAGCGTCTTCTGCACAAGCGCTATTCGCGAAAGTTAAAGTCATGGCGGCAATAGTCAGAGCTTTGATATTCATGAAGTGCCTGTCTACGAGTTAAGGTGTGTCTGCCGTATCGTCAGATCGTCTTTGGTGCGCGAAGCCCGACTAAATATCTAGCGCGTCCTAGAGTCGAATTTTTACTTGGGCTTCGATTTCGACGGGTACGCCAAAGGGTAGTTCAGCCATCCCAACAGCAGACCGGGTATGGGCGCCAACATCTGGTCCGAAGACTTCCAGAATGAGGTCTGAGCAGCCATTGATCACAGGTGGAATGGCGTTGAATCCAGGTGCGACGTTGACCATGCCAAAGACCTTTAACCAGGCTTGTACTCGGTCTAACGAACCGATGGCTTGATTGATGGAGGCGAAGAGTCCAAGTGCGATCTTGCGTGCAGACTCATACGCCTCTTCTGGCGTGACTTCTGCGCCTACTTTGCCGAGCGGTTTGGCCATAGATCCGTCGAGCTCGGTTGGGACATGTCCGGACAAGTACAGGATTTGGCCGTCTATTCGCACCAGATCGAAAGGTAAGTTGGCAGTTTTCATGGGCTCAGGTAGAACTAAGCCTAAATCCTGAAATTTGTCGTCGATACTCATGCCATTCCTCTCTTAATGTAGCTACCTGGTAAGGCCTCTAGCCTACGTGCTCAAATCGTGTGTGGCAAAAAAAGGTCAGAAAAAAGGTCAGAAGAAGGTCGCACGAATACGTCAGAAATATGACAGAAACAGGGTTAAAAAAGGGCAAAGGAACAGCCCAAAAAAGGACCAAGCCGTGCGCTGATTCACAGCGAAAACTAGATACCCGTCTACACTCAAGGAAGCACTCGAGAAGTTTCGAGTGGGAGACTCGAGCAGGATAATCGAGTCTAAGGGACAGGGAGGTCGTGACTCGAGAGGAAATACCGGTAATGAAAGGTATGAAGAGATTCACTACTGCGCTTGTTGGCGGTTTGATCGTGGCTATCAGTTCACTGCCTGCTTCGGCAGACACATTGTTTGGTGTCTATGCAGGTGCCGGTTCTTGGCAACAGGAATACGGTGGCGACATTCGTTCGACGATCGCCTCAGTCGATGTTGAAGATGATCTTGGCATAGACGACGAGAGTAACAACGTCCTCTACTTCGCCTTTGAACACGGGGTGCCCCTCCTACCAAATGTCCGCGCTCAATTCATGCGCATGGATGTCGATGGACAAAACGTCCTTTCACGAAGCATCGATTTTAACGGCCAGACCTTTGCGTTATCCGACAACGTTGCAACGGCTGTGGAGTTGGATCAGACCGATGCGCTTTTCTACTACCAAGTTTTAGACAGTGCAGTTTCGCTGGATCTGGGTCTCTCAGTTTCGATGCTTGAAGGTCAAATTGATATTCAGAGTTCCACAGAAGGTGCCAGTGCCGACTTCGACGAAGTAATCCCAATGCTTTACGCGGGTATGCGCGCAGACCTACCGTTGGCCGGGTTTTGGGTCAAAGCAGAAGCACAAGGGGTGAGCTTCGAAGGCAACAGCTTGATGGAATATACGGCGTTGGTCGGTTACGAAAGCCCGATTGGCTTGGGTATCGAGGCAGGCTATCGTTCTGTACAGCTCGAACTTGAAGACTTCGAAGATGTGCAGAATGCACAGATCGATATCAACGGACCCTACGCGGCTTTAAACTTCCACTTCTAGATCAACCAGTTCAAGCCTCGCTGTGCGACGTGCAGTGGGGCGGCCGCCCTCATCTTAAGTTGCTTGATAGATGGCCTCCCCCGAACGCGCTTGAGGCATAATGGGTGGATGACAGATTGGTCCTTCAACAAGAACTTAGTACTCGAACTCCTGCGTGGTGTACTGCCGCCAGGTAACCTCATTACAGACCAGGCAGGTCTGAAACCTTATGAATGTGATGGTTTAACGGCAATACGTGAACAGCCTTGGCTTGTAGCGTTGCCCGAGACTGAACAGCAAGTTGTAAGTATCGTTCGGATCTGTAACGAACATGGTGTACCGATCGTGCCACGCGGTGCGGGTACGGGCTTGTCAGGCGGTGCTCGGCCCCATGAAGTTGGTGTTGTTCTTGGCCTTTCTAAGATGAACCATATCTTAGAAGTTGATCCCGAAAACTCTATCGCACGGCTTGAGCCTGGCGTTAGGAATCTAGCGATCTCTGAGGCTGCGGCAGAGTTTGGTCTTTACTACGCACCGGACCCCTCATCTCAAATCGCATGCAGTATCGGTGGTAACGTCGCTGAAAACTCCGGCGGTGTGCACTGCCTGAAATATGGTCTTACTGTACACAACGTTTTAGGTGTGCGTGTGGTGACTTGTGATGGCACTATCCTAGAGATTGGTGGTGCTTGGTATGACGCTCCTGGACTCGACCTTCTTGCGGTACTTTGTGGCTCCGAAGGCATGTTGGGCATCGTTACAGAAATCACAGTTGCGTTGTTGCCACGCCCAGATTCGATTTCAGTGATGTTGGCGGCGTTTCGGGACCTCAAGGATGCGGGTGGTGCGGTCGCTGAGGTGATAGGGCGCGGGATCATTCCAGCTGGGATGGAGATGATGGACCAGTTAGCGGTACAAGCTGCAGAACAATTTGCCAAGGCAGGTTACCCAGAAGATGCTGCTGCCATCTTGCTGATTGAACTGGATGGCACTGAGGCAGAAGTTGCCGATCTAACTGCTCAGGTAGACCGGATCGTACGTAGCGCTGGTGCCTACCATGTCGATATCGCCGAAAGTGCTGAAGAACAGCTCAGACTGTGGAAGGGACGCAAGTCGGCTTTTCCGGCCGTTGGCCGGTTAGCACCGGATTACTACTGCATGGATGGCACGATTCCTCGCCGCGAGCTGGGCCGTGTACTGGCCGAAATTTCTACTTTGTCCGAGACATATGGGTTGCGCGTAGCGAATGTATTTCATGCAGGCGATGGCAACCTTCACCCTTTGATTTTGTTCGACGCTAACGAGCCCGGCGATCTTGAGGCTGCTGAAGAGATGGGAGGTAAGATCCTTGAACTCTGTGTTCGGGTCGGAGGTACGGTCACCGGTGAGCACGGCGTTGGGGTCGAGAAGCTCAATCAAATGTGTGTGCAGTTTAATGCGACAGAGCTAGAGCAGTTCTTTGCGCTCAAAACCGCTTGGGATCCCAACGGTATCCTTAACCCAGGAAAGGGGATACCGACCTTGACCCGCTGTGGAGAACTCGGTGGGATGCATGTTCGCCACGGCGAGCTACCGCTACCAGAGCTGGAAAGATTTTAGTGGATCAAACGGAATTGCTCAGAGAAGTCGTAGCGACGGCAGTGCACGATAAACGCCAGTTGAAGATCTGTGGTCAAGGTAGCAAGACACACTGCTTACCCGAAATCTCTGGCGAGATGGTCAGTACCGTCGAACATACTGGGATCGTCGCACTCGAGCCTGAAGAGCTAGTTGTTACGGTTCGTTCGGGAACGCCGCTTAAGGAGCTTAGGCAAGAGCTTGCGCGAGGACGACAGATGTTGGGTGCTGAGCCACCCGAGTTTTCTGGTCTTGGTACAGTGGGTGGCGCGTTGGCTGCAGGATTTTCAGGTCCAGGGCGTCCATGGCGAGGCTCTCTGAGAGACTCCATGCTCGGTGTAGAACTTGTGAATGGTAAGGGTGAACTGCTGAAATTCGGCGGTCAGGTCATGAAGAATGTCGCTGGCTATGATGTGTCGCGTCTCAATGCTGGTGCGTTCGCAAACCTTGGTCTCGTTCTGCAAATTTCACTCCGGCTAGTCCCACTGACAGACCACACCCGCACGCTATGTTATGAACTCGATGGCGCTGCGGCGCTAGCATTTTGTCGACAACTCGCTCGCAAGCCTTACCCGGTGACGGCAACCTTTTGGCATGAAGGCAACTTGGCGCTTAGGTTTGATGGCTCGGAAAGTGCGCTCGATACGGCTGAAGAGCACCTCGGTGGAGACCGCGATGCTACGAACGGTTTCTGGTCGAATGTTCGCGATCATCGTCATGAAGCGTTTTCATCCCTGCCTCACGGCGGAGCCATCAGAGTAATTTGTCCACCGAATGCACCGGCGCCGGAGAATTTCAGTTGGTCATTTGAGTGGAATGGTGGTCTTAGGTGGATTTGGGCGGACTCCATATCTGCGGATATCGCTGACTATGTAGACAGCATCAAAGGGTGGGCGTGGCAGTTGGGCCAAGAGATACCGATCGAGTCGGGCCAGAGACAGATAATGCGGCGGATCAAGCTAGCTTTTGATCCCGACGCCGTCTTTCGATCCCCGTTGAATCTCCTGTCGAATTCGGACAACTGATGCAGACTAACTTTACAGCGGAGCTCTTAGCGACGGATCGAGGCCAGCGTGCAAACGAGATTCTGCGTAGTTGTGTGCACTGTGGATTCTGCAATGCGACATGTCCGACCTATCAACTTACCGGTGATGAACTCGATGGTCCTAGAGGGCGTATCTACCTCATAAGAGATTTGTTAGAAGGAGTTGATGATTCAACCCGTAGTCAAATGCATCTTGATCGTTGTCTTACTTGTCGAGCGTGTGAGACAACGTGTCCTTCAGGAGTTGCGTACGGAGAGCTTGCCGAAATTGCGCGCAACGAACTTGGTCCGAGCCGACGTGGGATTAAAGGTTGGATGCGCTTATTCATCCGCTGGCTTGTACCTGATGCATCGCGGCTACGCCGGATGGCCCGCCTAGGTAAGATCACTCGACCATTTATACCCGCCCGGCTGAAACAACATATCCCCCAACGGATCGGAAAAAGGGTGGAAGCTAACGCGCAGCATACGCGTAAGGTTCTGTTGCTTAATGGTTGTGCTCAACAAGTCGCGACTGAGAACACCAACAAACATTTACGTGATTTGCTCGATCAGCAAGGCATTGGTGTGGAAGTTGCGTCGGATGAGGGTTGTTGCGGTGCGCTTGATCTGCACCTTGGCGATGAATCGAAAGCGTTAGACCGAGTACGCCGCAATGTAGATGCCCTAAGCGCTCACCTCGATTCCTGTGAGGCCATCATCTCAACCGCAAGTGGCTGTGGTGTCACACTCAAGGACTATGGCAGGTTGTTAGCGGCCGACTCTGAATATGCTGAAGCCGCTGCGTTGGTTTCCGCTGCAACACTGGACGTAGTGGAGTTTGTGGAACGTGCTGCACTCGATTTGCGCAAACGCGATGATATTGATCGAGTTGCTTGGCATGCGCCATGTAGTTTGCAACATGGAATGCAAATTACGGGATCCGTTGAACGCTGTCTCGAGAGCGCGGGATATGAGCTGGTTCCGATTAAGGATCCACACCTTTGCTGTGGTTCAGCCGGGAGCTACTCGATGCTTGAGCCGGAGATGTCTGATGAGTTGGGGCGTCGTAAAGTAGAAGCTCTACTTCAAAACGATCCAGAGATCATTGCGACGGCGAATGTCGGCTGCCAAAGTCACCTCGGTCACCGGACGGGCGTACCGGTTGTGCATTGGCTGGAGCTATTGGTTTAACTTAATTTTCGGCTTCGATCTCATCTAGGATCGCTTCAGACAGCAGGTTGTTGTGATTGGCAACGACGGTTTGTGATCGAAAAAGTGCCATCAGCTCTACGACCAAAAGCCCTGCAATCATTGCAATTCCAAGAGCGGCGAGTGCACCAAAGAGTAAGGCAATGCCGACGATAAGGATGCCGAGATTGATCGCTCCGCGCAGCCAGTCGCCCAGGTACATGTGGTGTAGGCCCGCGGCGAAAAACCAATTCAAAACGGCATAAGTGTCAGGATCTTTCATCTCTGATTTGAATCGCTTGAAATAGTAGAGGCGATCCTCATCTGCTAACGCACGAGCTCTCAAACGCAACTCCTCCTCGTGGTCTGAGACATCTTCGCTATTTAGCTTTAGTGCTTCCAACATGTTCGTATCCCCGGTAAGGGTCGTTAAGTTTGCCGACTTGGTCCGGATTTGTGCAGCGTCGAATACGCTGCCAACCAGCGTAACTGCCGCGCCACAAGCCATCTTGTTCTATAGCTGTCTTTGTATAGTCGGAGCAAGTTGGTGAAAAGTTGCACTCAATGCCAAAGAAATGTTTGCCACCGCCTCGTCTTTGGTAGACCTCGATCAAGCGAACAACTGGCTTTGCGGCTAGATGTCTAAGTGCAAGGCTTGGCACGAGAAAGAGTCTTATCGTCCCAGTGTGACGATGACAGCTTCACGGTTCCAAAAGAGCATGTAACGCTTGTTCTCCAGAGTCTGAAAAACTAGTTGCCAGCCGTCGGCTGCGTGTTCGTTGAGTTCAGCTTCCAGCTGTTTCAACGGGACACCTGATGCGCCAAGAAATATGGTGCCGCAACCGCCCTCAGCAATGTGTAAGACTTTATATTCTGAATATGCCAACTCGCTCTCCTTATCCTCGAAATCTACCAAATCTTCGTCTAATACTCTTGGCCTCGGCAGTGTTGCCCTGTGCATCGCGAACATCGGCGAACGTGAGCCAAGCCTGATGTTCTAGTACTTCATCCGCGGCGCTGAGGGCGATTGCTTTGCGAGCATGCTGCTCGGCCACGCCCAAATTTCCGTCTTTTAGATGTACATGCGCCAGTTGGATCCACAGCTCAGGGTCACGCGGGGCGATACGGATTGCGCGTTCTAAATAAGTTATCGCTGATGCTTGATCGTCAGCCTGTAGGGAGTCGTTTGCTTGGGCGAGCAGCTGAGCCGTCGCGGCAGAGGTGTTTGCTTGGGCCGGTGTCTGCTCGCCGGGAGATGTTCGTTCGATTGGGGCGCGGTCATTAGCGTCCGTGATTGGCGGTGGGATTGGATTGCTGGAGCAGGCACCCAAGACCAAAGATATGCAAAACAAAAAGCTAGACGTTAGATGGAAACGGCTTGTTTGTTTAGTGTGAGGTCGCATAATCCGAGTCATCGTACAGAAAGAAACGAACTAGCAACAGACAGGGAAGAGTCAAGATGATCAAGTTGAGTTTGGTGTTCGCGATAGTGGCGTGTCTTCTGGGTTGTACTACGCCTCTGGGCTCTGCAGTGAAAGTGCCAACCAACAAAGATGCAGAAGTCATGAGCATAGACGACGAAAAACGAGTCGTAAGAATGGGCGCTCCCTATCTGTACTTAGAGGAGCCTACAGTTGATTGGTCAGGGGCACGGACCGAAGCGGCGAAAGTCTGTCAAAAACGCTGGGGTACTGACCTGGTGGAACCGGTTGGGCGAACACGTCGAGAATGTTTGTCTGAACTGGGTAGCAACTGTACGCGCTGGGCAATGATCGGTGACTACAAGTGCCTGGAGAAGTAAGGATGACTGACATGGGCACTCCCTAATCAAACCAGCCTTTGACCCGATCCCGGATCGAAGGGCGAATATTGCAGCCAGGTTTGATCCCGAAATTTTGCGGTGATGCCACCGGCACCAAAACGACATCTGCGCACGTCTTACGAGCGCGCAAGCCGGTTTCGAATTCCACTTCAAGTAACTCATCAGAATGAGCGTGCACGAGGGGATCGATGGTGTAGCCGTGCGTGATCTCGTTCCAGACGCGCAAGGCGCCGGACCCACCGGTCAACCCAGTCGGTTCATTGTCATCGCGACCAACCCACACAACCGTCACCCGAGAATTGTCGAAACCGGCGAACCAGCTGTCCCTATTGTCATTTGAGGTGCCTGTTTTGCCAGCAACACCAGCTTGTGCGTATGGTGAAGATCGGCCGGTGCCTTTGGCCATCACGATTTCGAGCGCCCTGGCTAGAGTCGCTGCGTGATCTGGCGCGATGGTCTGTTCGAGCTCAAATGGATGATGTGACACTGGACGACCTTCAGGGTTGAGGACCGCGATAACCGCTTTGGGGTGGGTTCGAAACCCGCCGCTTGCGAAGTTTCCATAGAGTTCCAACATTTTAAGTGGTGAGAGCGGTTCTGCGCCGAGCAGCAAGCTTGGATAGGGGTTCTTCGGCTCTCGGGCGGTGAGATTTGCCAAGCGGGATTGGATTTGTTCTAAGCCAATGCTCATGCCTAACTGGACAGTTGCAAGATTAAGGGATTGTGCCAGCGCTCGAAACAGAGGCAACTCGCCGTAGAACTTGCCGTCAAAATTCTTAGGCGACCATGACTCGCCAAACTGAGGTGTGAGTGTCATGGGTTCATCTACAACCGAGTCAGCTAAGCTCATGCCACGCTCGATTGCGGTCAGATAGACGACCGGTTTGATGAGTGAACCTACCGGACGTTCTGCGTTGAGCGCTCTGTTAAAACCGTCGATTCGACCTTGCCGCCCACCCACCAAGGCTTGGATGTCGCCGGTCTGGGTATCGGCGATGATCGCTGCGGCTTGCAGAGAATTGTTGCTCAGCCTCCGGTCGGTTTCTATTTGGCTGAGTATGTGTGAAACGGCTTGTTGAGCATTCTCCTGATCTCTTGGCTTTATCGTTGTGAAGACCCGCAGTCCTTTTGAACTCAGATCAGATTGGTCGTAGAAGTCGCGTAGGTCCGCGCGAACCATATCCATAAATGCTGGGTAATAGGCACCACCTGAACTAGGACCATCAACGACTCCTAAAGGCTGAGCTAGACTGGTTGCTAGAGCTTGCCCGGAGATCAATCCATCTCGAGCAAAGGTGTTCAAGATCCGGTTGCGGCGTTCAAGGGCTCGGTTTGGGTGACGAAACGGACTGTAGTAAGACGGCCCGCGGATGATCGAGATCAAAGTTGCGATCTCGTCGGCCTGCAATTCTGCCAGAGGCTTATTGAAGTAAAACTGTGCCCCCAGGCCGAACCCGTGGATCGCTCTATTGCCGTGTTGCCCAAGAAAAATCTCGTTTATGTATGCGGTGAGCAAATCTTCCTTGCTGAACCGGGCGTCGAGGATGACTGCCATCGCGACCTCTTGGAGTTTTCTCTCGATCGTCCGGCGATTGTCTAAGAAGTAACTCTTAACGAGTTGCTGCGTCAGCGTGCTCCCACCTTGCTGTCGTTCACCAGAACGTAAATTGACCCACAAGGCGCGCAAGATGCCGGTGACCGAGAAGCCGATGTGCTTATCGAAGTTTCGATCTTCGATCGACTTAAGACCCTTACTTAAGAGCGAAGGAACTTGATCGGGGGTGAGGATGAGGCGGTCTTCACCGTGGCTTGGAAAGAAGCTACCGATGATGGCGGGTTCAAGACGAATGAGAGGTAACTCGCCGTTTGAATTTGTGATCTGGCGGATGTGTGTCCCTGCGAAATGGACGCTGATGCGCTGCGCAGATCGGGCCCGTTCCATGAATTGGAAAGGGCGCAGGAAGATTTGCAACTCCCCGTCTCGCGTTTTAAAAGTACCTGGTGTCGCCAGATTCGCGTCGTTGCGGTAGCCGAGCCGCGAGAGTTCACGGGTCAATGCCCAGCTGCTTAGTTGGGCACCGGTATGCAGTTCAAGTGGCTGAGCGTATACCTGGGCTGGAACAGACCAGCGCCGGCCTTCAAAGGTTGAAGTTATCGATCGGTCGAGATAAATCAGGTAACCGAGAATACCAAGTCCGACGAACAAGCCGATGCCCAACGCCAATTTTAAGAGGCGAAACGTCCAAGAACGATATGTATGAGATGAACGAGACTGCTTCTGACCACGTTTGGTTGGTCGTTTTGAGGCTGTAGCGGATCGCCTGGAAGATTTCTTGGTACTACTTTTTGCCAATAGGTTTCGCCTGCGGTTTCGCCAATTCCTGCTCGTGCGGACCGGGTTAGTTCAGGCGGCCTACTTTGCCACTAAAAGAGTGAGGGTTGATGAAAAATAAGTGTAAAAAGATTGTGCCTTTAAGCTGGGCGAGGCTTAAAGGCGGCGCCGATTTTTCGTCCTAGAGTGGCGAGCGCACGAAAGAGCTTCGGTATCAACCATATGGCTAACCCTAGGAAGAGCACGAGTAGCGCCAGAAACGCCGTAGGATGGTTCAGTGCCGCCCAGAGACCCGCGAAAACAGCCAAATCCTCTGCGATAGAAGCCGTCCAATTGGAGAATGGCTCGGGCGATGTATTGATCATCGCCCGCGTACCCGCCTTCGTGGCATGCGCTGTAGCAGTCACGGTTCCCCCGAGCAGACCTGCGGCGATTGCCATCGCAGGTGCAACATCTCCCACAGCCCCAGCCGCGAGCATGGCACCGGCTGGAATGCGGATGAAGGTGTGGATGGCATCCCATCCTGTGTCGACCCCAGGTGTTTTGTCGGCAAAGAACTCAACGCAGTACATGAAGCCTGCTGCGAGAATCACAAGTGGATCTTGGACAATTGCCATAGTCGCTGGCAATTCAACATACCCGGAACTGCCCGCAATTCCGAGAACCGCGACCGTCGCATAAAGGTTGATACCACTAGCCCAGGCCGCACCCATAGTCAGTGCAATGACTTGTACCAGCGTTTGATAATCGTCCATCAGAATGCCCCAAATAAACTTATTGGGACAAGGTAGCTAATCCTGATTGAATGGAACCTGAACGAGCCAAGTAAGCGATTTGATGGCTTAGCTAGCCTTTGGCCTGATCTTCCGTACGTATTTGGTTAACCAATTTGTCTACGACTTCGAGTGCACGGCCCATACCTGCTTTCATTCCGACCACATACCGACCAGCGACAACTATTGACGGTGTCGCGCTGATGTTGAAATCCCGCACGTCAGTTTCCGCATCACGCACAGCAGTTTTGACCCGAGGTGAGTTAAATGCCCTGAGGAACTCATCTTTGCTTAACCCTCGTCCATCGACGTAGTCGCCCACCATCTCTGGGGTTAGGAATTGTTTACGTGTGTCGTGAATTGCGCGAAATATTCTTGTGTGATTTTGCGCCAGAATTTCCTTGTCTGCCAAGGTGAGGTAAGTCTGACCAAGCATGACCTGTATCGGCGACCACATGGCGGGCTGGCGGCTGAATGCAACGTCTCCTGGTTGTTCGGCCGCCCACTCTTCAATCATCGGGTCGAAATTTTTGCAATGGATGCAGGTGTACGCAAAGAACTCGACGACTGATATCGGGTCGCTACGGCGACGCGGTCTCGGATTTTCCAGTTCCCTGAAATCATCGGCCTCAGAAATGTCCTCTTGCCCAGATAGAGGCGAGCTGACGTAGGAGCCAAAGCCAAAAATCAGAATTGCGACGACGGTGATGAAGCCGATGATGGTGTTGCGCGCGAGAATCGCGCGGCGGTCTTTTTTCGCCATTTTTGTTTGTCTCGAACCAATAGTCTGTAAAATCAGAGTGTAGATACTCGATCGCGCTTTGACTATTGCATTTGGTGATGAACAAGATCGCTGGATTCGAGAGTACAAACTCAGGGTATATAATTCAGGGAGTGTAAAAATGCAGCTAGGGCGCCATGAGTGAAGCTAACTTAGAGTCGTACCAACTATTCAAAACGGACCTGTGTGGATTCTGCTATCGAGTCCGAGGTTTTATGGAACAACATGGGATCGACATTCCGCTGCGGGATACCAACCAAGACCCAGAGGCGTTCCGAGAACTTTTGCAAGGTGGCGGACGAACGACAGTGCCCTGCTTGCGCATTCAGCGTGGCGAAGAGGTGGAATGGATGTTCGAGTCGATGGATATTATCCGATACATTGCCGGTAAGTTCGGCGTCTAATTACCGGAAAATTCGGCGTCTAAAAGCAGTTTCGTTCGACCGTAGCTCTAACCGCTTGACCTATTTCAAAAGTCCCTATTTCCTAGATGCTTCGTAATACAACGGAGTGATATGCAGGTGGTTGAGAAGAAATCAGAGGATTACTACGTCGAAATACCGCTAGGGATAACCAAGTCAGAGATGTTGGGGTTGGTTGACCGGGCAGCGGAACGAGCCGGTCTTTACGTCTCGCACATCGGCGGATACTCCCGTAAGAAGTTTCCAAATTCGGTGCATTGGCACTTTAAGCGAGATGCCACAGAAAGCGGCTTACTGGACGCCACATTTTGGGATGTGGAGTCACTATTTTGGTTGATGATTCGCCATCGAGAACCGCAATGGGTTCATCGGACCGTGCCGAAGTTGTTACGAGCTGTCAGGCGTGAGGTGGCTGACTTCGTCAAAGGTTAACCCTCTCGGATGAAACGAACGCCTGCGAACGATAGTGTGTCGTTGTCTGCTTCTAAAACCTCACCGCCAAAGCGTCCAAATCCCGGAATCGCGGCCTGAGTGTCGGATAGCAGATCTAAGGGTAGATCTCGCGGATAAAGGACATCGTTCTCGAAGCGAACCGTTAAAAAGCCGCTCTTCGGATCGAACCAGAGGTCGGCCGCACGCAACATGGTTTGGCTCGGTTTCTCAGGCGTGTAGCGTCCAACTCTGTTGTGCCACGTGGTAGAGACAGGCGCCTTCTTGAGCGGCACCGCTAGCGGAAATGCACCACGAATCCCATCAGTTGTCAGCCATAGATACTGGGTATCCGCTATGGTTTGAAACTGCAGCTGAAAGTGTGGGGCTTGCACACCTCCCATGACGAGATTTACGGGCAACGGCACGAATCCAAATAGACGCAGCTTGATGTCGAAACGATCAGTTCCGGCTGGGATCAGCTTTGCGTTGGCCAAACGTGTTTGATAAAAGTCTAAGTACAGGTCGCTAGACTTTGCGTGCACCTCAACAATACCGAGGTCAGGTCCAGCAAAATACAGTCCCTCGTATGTTTCGACGTTCGCTAGGTGACCGTTAGACGGTATTGCTAAGTTGGCTACGTCTTGTTCAGTTGGTGGTTTTGTGACCATCGCATAAGCCGCTTGCAGGACGTCCTTGGTTACCTGATTCACCAAGTTCTGACCTGCGCTCGAATTAGTCGCAACCAAGATGCCGACCTCCTCCGATGGCAAGATTTGCAAACTGGCATGGTAAGGAAACCCATCGCCTCGATGCCCTGCAACGAACGGAGACTGACCTTTGTGGCTTAAGAACAGCGATAGACCATATTGAGAGTCGCCGTTTAGTTCGTTGTCCGTAAACTGTGGCGAAGACATCGCAGCGACCGAGCTGAGCGATAGTATTTCGGGATACCCGCCGAGTAAGAGTTGGATAAATTTTCCCATATCCTTAGCGCTTGCAGTCAAACCGCCCGCCGATATGTCTCGCAGGTGGCGGACGCTGACTTCGCCGGAATCTGTAAGTCCGTTAGCGTAATCGACACCCGAGACGTGACCTGGATAAATGATTGCTGAATCTGTCATTCCGAGCGGGATCAAGATGCGTTCATCGATATAGGACCAATAGTCCAGGCCGCTCACCCTCTCGATGACGGACCCTAGAAGCGCAAAACCGAGATTCGAGTAACTAAACACTGCACCAGGTTCTGATGCCAGATGTAGATCTTTCGAGTTCTTCGGCAACCGCCGAAACTGATCGACAAGATCGGATGGGGCAGCGTCAACCCCAGTGTAGAGCTTGAAACCTGCCATCCGATCTGAGGGCAACCCAGAATGATGGGTTAGAAGCTGTCGAATGGTGATTTCGTCGTTCGCAAACCGAGACTGGACACTAAACTCAGGGAGATATTTTCGGAGCGGTGCGTCCAACCCAATCTGTTTGTCCTCAACGAGTTGCATGATTGCGACGGCGGTGAGGACTTTGGTCACCGAGGCTAGACGCATCGGCGTATTGGCAGTGAGAGCTTGATCGTCGTCTTTTGACGCCCAACCGAATCCCTTGCTCCATTGTTGGGAGTTGCGGGGTTGGGAGTTGCGGGCGTTGTCCCATCCGTCTGGCGTGACCAACACGACACTGACGCCGGGTACGTCGTCCTGAGACATGAGGGTTTCTATACTGGCCTTTGTATAGTCAATTAGCGCCGTTGCATCTGGTTTGCCTGGTGCCGGTCGCTCAATAGGTGGTGCGGCGCAAGCCGAAAGCAAAAACAATATGGCGCCGAACGGTGCCGTTCGCAGTTTCATAGGTTCCTCATCTATCTGCCTGCCGTATCATACGCTTTTGCTTCCAGGGCTGATCGCCGGATGAAACGTGAAGAAGAAATGATCGCCTACGCACTAGAAATAGAGCCATCGTTGCTGCCTTATATTCCAGAACTACTTGCAGATCTGGATGAGCTTGGTAGCGATGCGGAAATGATTTCGGCAGCCATTAGCGCGCTCAACTTGCCCAAGAGTGCAGAAGTTATCGATCTCGGATGTGGCAAGGGAGCGGTTGCGGTGGAGGTTGCCAGCGAGCTGGGTCTTAAAGTCACTGGCGTTGAGCTTTTTGCACCATTTGTTACAGCCTGCGAAGAGCTTGCCCGCGTGAATGGGGTTGATAACTTATGCACCTTCGTACATGGCGACATTCTCAAAAAAGTTGGTGTGATAGCGCCCGTTGATGTTGCGATATTCGCAGCACTTGGGGATGTGCTCGGACGCTTGGACGAAACCATAGCCACGATACGAGAGTACGTAAAGCCGGGTGGTTACATTCTTGTAAGCGACGTTTTTCTCGTTGCAGGAGGATCGTCTGATTACCCAGGCTTTGAACAATATGCGGCACATGACGAGACGATCGCGCGATTAACAGCGCATGGCGACAAGCTCGTCCAGGAGATTCTGGAAGACGAAGACGACGAAGATGACGAAGATGATGAGCAAGAGGAAACTGGTCACGATGAAAGTGCACTGATCCTAAAACGCGCGCGTGTAATCGCCGCTCGCGAACCTGAAGTTGCTGACGCGGTACTCGAATTTGCTGCTAGCCAAGCCGCTGAAAACGAATTTATTGAAGCCAATCTAGTAGATGCATTGTGGGTTCTAAAACGGGCGTGAGCGCTAGCCCAAGTGCGAGGTTCGATTTAGGAAACCAATACCGCGATTTCTCCAAAAATCTTCTTGGTTGAGCTGGGTGATTCCACCAGGTGTGGAGGCGAAGTTAACCCAGCCCGCAGCCTCCAAGGGTAAGCCGATCCATCTAGCGATAACAAAAGTGAGCGCGAACCCATGTGTGACGATGATGTGGATCGAATTGGAATCGGCAATGAGCTCATCGACACGTCGGTAAATTCTGGTTAGGCACTCACGTCTCGTTTCCGCGCCTTCGACTATCCGATGGTCTAGACGATTGTCATCCGGGGCGGGAACCAACCGTTCTTGCAGCCATGCATCGGGTTTTCCTTCAGCGATCCCGCAGCCCACCTCTCTGAGATCCTGGGTAGCCGCCACTGTTGTGCCGAAGGCTTGCGCAACTATCTCGGCAGTCTCAGATGCACGCAGAAGGTCTGAAGCCGTGATCTTAGGCGTTGCTTGGTTTATCAGTTCCTGGAGTTCGGCAGCGACCTGGTGTGCTTGTTGCTTGCCAAATGGTGTTAGAGCAGTGTCATACCAGCCACCAACCCGGGCTTCAACGTGATGATGGGACTCGGTGTGTGTAACCACATAGATGCTTTTCATTTGCGTTTCCGATCGGCGGCGAAACTTAGTTGTTGGAGCGCCAAAGTCTTGGTGGTACGAATGAACCCTGCCAGATACCTACACGCAACGTTTGTGCTTGCCGCTGTTCTTCAGCGAACAGGTTCGAGCCGATGCCGATGCTCAACGCATGACCTTGCTCAATCATAATCCGTGACAAATTTTGCGGACGAAATCCGTCCAGGAACTCTTGTGGCCTCGTAGGACTGTTTTGGCCATCTATCTCACAAACTGCGAGCAAGCGGCGCTCGTTAACACTGACTAGTGGAAAACAAATCACCATCGTATCTTGTACTAGCTCTTGCAGCGCTTGGGTTGCCTGACGACCACAGGGATAGGCCTCGCCTTCGCGCGTATGACAAATTTGGTCACGCTCTACCGCGTCGATGCCGAATAGATTCACCTCAACCCCGTTCATATACAGGGTCTCGGCGTCGATGGCGTTTGCATAAGCCGGGCCAAGCAGCTCGTCATCTTGTTCGGCCATGGCAAAGAATTGATCGGACTCGTTCGCGACGAAGGTCCCGAGGATAACAACACCGGCAAACACATGTCGCGGCCAGCCGACCTTCAACTTAACGCCGTGTAGCGTTCGGAGGATGGCTTGCAGTGGCGGGATTACGGAGCGTGCCCCGTAAACCATGACGCCTACGATTGCCACGAAATAGATGGTTAGTAATCCCGGGTCAAACTCGGCGAGAGTGGCACCGAGTTGAATCGCGCCTTCCCAGATGAGCGCGATGGCGTTGCCTAGGAAGACTGACCAGATAAATATGAAGACAGTTAGTCCAGAGAAGGGCGACCAAGGATCGGCGTTCACCTTGTCGAAAACATGCAGCACGGGTGGATTAAGGTGGAATATGTCATGGACCATGGTGGATGTCAGTGTCGTGGTACCGATCACGTAGCTGAGCATGTTGAGTCGATTTGAGACGAGCCAAAACGCAAACACTGCAAACGATAGGCTGGCAAGCGGGAGAATCGCTTTCGGGACTTGGTACTCGCCCAGAAAGATATGGTCCGCATAGGTATTGCCTTCAAGTTGCAGCAACCCCGCAAAAAATATGCTCAAAAAGAAGCCTAAGAAGCACAGCCAAAAAATGTTGGACAACGCATCGATTGAGCGAACCAAGCTCGCGGCTTGAACAGATAGAGGATTGATCGGCGGGTGCTCCTCACGAGGAGGTTCGCCTGAGCCGTCGTTCGATTCTGTCGGGGTATCAGTAATCGGTTTTCTCCGTTTATCGGCAGAATGTTAACATCGCCAATCGCAAATTTTCTTAAACAAAGGTAGTCATATGAGACTTGGTATTATTTCAGGCTATTCCGGCCGCAAGATGAGTATTCCGATCGAGGCCGTCAAGGCGGCTGAAAGCATGGGCTATGAATCGATCTGGACGGCTGAGGCGTATGGCTCTGATGCAGTTACGCCAGCCGCTTGGATTCTTGCCCAAACCACCAAGATGAAAGTAGGCACCGCGATTATGCAGATGCCTGCCCGTACACCTGCGATGACAGCGATGACGGCGATGAGCTTGGCAGAGCTTTCTGGGGGCCGTTTTATCGTTGGCCTGGGCGCTTCTGGCCCACAAGTGGTAGAGGGCTGGCACGGCGTGGCTTATGGCAAACCAGTCACGCGTCTTAAAGAATATGTGAAGATCATGAAGGACATATTCGCGCGCGAAGCGCCGCTGACCTTTGAAGGCAGTATGTACCAAATGCCTTATGCAGGACCCGGTGCAACTGGTTTGGGTAAGCCTTTGAAGAGTATTTTGCATTGCGAAGAAGATATCCCGATTTATGCAGCAACCATCACTGATGCTGGTGTCGCCGCCGCGGCCGAAGTTGCTGATGGTTTCTTTCCTGTATGGATGGACCCCGAAAAGTACTCGGTGTTCCAACCTGCTGTAGAAAAAGGACTTAATGCTGCGGAGGAAAAGTCTCTTCAGCAGTTCGATATCGCACCATTTGTCACAGTGGTTATGGGTGACAACGTCGAGGAATGCATGATGCCTGTCCGGGGCAACATGGCGCTGTATATCGGTGGTATGGGTGCCAGGGATAAAAACTTCTATAACGATTATTGCAAACGGCTTGGTTTCGAAGACGAGGCCGTGAAGATCCAAGATCTTTACTTGGCCGGTCGAAAAGACGAAGCAATGGCTGCAGTGCCTGCTGAGTTGATTGATGCCTGCCATCTGGTTGGTCCGGCTGAGCGCATTCGAGAACGTCTGCAACGTTGGAAACAAGCTGACGCAAACGGCATAGTTTCAAACATGCTGCTTGGTTGCCAACAGGCGGATGCTTTGGAAGTCGTGGCGAGCGAGATGCTATAGCTGTGACTGATACGCTCGTCATCGTCGGCGACGATGGCATCTTGGCGCGGCAGGCCAGTGAAATCGCGCGTCTGCTCGGCCAGCCATTTTCGTTGTGCGACGAGGTGCCAAGGGAGGCTCAACGGATCTTCGTCGCAGTGGATGACGTAGATGCCCGAGAAGCGATTATCGCGTCGCTTCCTCAGGCACGTCTCGCTAATTTAATTCATCCAAGGGCCTGGACTAGCCCGGATGCGGAGCTTGGAAAAAATGTCATGGTTGGTGCCAATGCCATCATCGGTATGAACGCGACAGTTGGTGACGGGGTCGTCGCAAATGCATTATCGAGTATCGAGCATGACAACGTGATAGGCGCACACACCTTTCTGGGTACGGGCGCAATTCTTTGTGGCAACGTGATTACTGGAGAACGAGTCTTCATCGGCGGTGGGGCTACGGTCAAACCGGGTACCTCCATCGGCGCTAGAACGACGCTTGGCACAGGTGCGGTCCTTGTGAAAGATGCTGATCCAGATAGCGTCTATGTCGGCAATCCAGCGCGGAGGCTTGGTTGACGGCATATACAAAGAGCGAAGATCTCGTTAGCGAGTTTGTTTCTCGTGGCATCGTGCTATTGCATCCTGATGCGCTCGAGATCGATCGAGACCTTCACAATCAAATCTACGAGAAAGAAAAAACGCTCTTTCGGGCTAAAGAGTACATCACCGCTGAAAATCTGCCGGAGATCTTGCAGGTGCTGCGCGCCCCGGGTCTGATGAGCGCGTGCAATACTTTGTTGGGTGAAGAATGGGCGATCGTTCCGTTTACACACAACACACCTTTTATCAGTGGTGCTTACGACCAACATTGGCACAAAGATGACAACGGGCCCTACAACGGGCGCAAGCCACGATATCACCAACCGGTTCAGCTAGAACTGCTGTATTACCCACAAGCCGTGACTGAAGAGATGGGCCCAACCGCGACATTACCTTTTTCCCAATACTGGACCTTCGATCACGAGGAAAACCACGACAATTTTGCTGGCGTTGACCATCTCGACTTCGGCTACCAGACCGAAGGCTGGGAGACCGTTGCAGTCAGTGGTAAGCGCTCAAACTATGCAGAAGATGAAATCAAGAATCGCCAAACTGCGCACGATGAGCGGATGCGTAAGGTGGTGGATGATCTTGCTTGGCCATTGGTACACCCTTATGAGGCAGCACCACTTGAAGCGGGCACGGTACTGCTGTACTCGCACAACCTGTTTCACCGCGGTAATCACCGCCGTGATAGTTGGCAAACATGGCGAGACCACCCCCGGTTTATGTGGCGTTAGCGAACAAGTGGGTGCGCAAAGCTGCAGTTTTTGGTTTGGGAACCACTGGTCAAACAACTGAAGAGGTACTTGTCTGTTTGACCGACCGCCTTTTAGGTGACGGGTCTACGTATGTCCGATCTGTCGCTGCCGATGCCATGGGCTCGTTTGTTAGACGCACGGCTCGGCCAAAGTTGATCGACGGTGTTGTCGCCGCACTCACGGCAAGTCTTGGCCAAGAAGAGAATCGGGAGAGCATGGATCGAGCGCAAGGCAGAAGCATTAAATTTGTGCGACCGACAGACGACTGCGATGTCTGCGAAGGGATCGGCATTTCCTTGGGTCACGAACGATACGAACCGGTTCGATCGATCGTCCGAGAGAATGCACTTGTCTCTCTTGTGATTGCTGTCACCCAGCAGGTCGAGCTAACTGAATCGACCGCCACAGGCTTGACCGAACGTCTGCTTGAGGTGGCTGCGAAGGATGCAAACATGTTCGCTGCAGGACTCGCGATGGATGTGCTCTGTCGTTTCCTAGGCGTGCAGGATGCGCGCGTCCAAGCGCTACTCAGTGATCAGCCGACGCTCTGCTTGCCGTCCTTATCGAGATCTGGGCTAACTGGTCCACTCCTGAAGCAGTGACCAACCGCGTTCTGATCTAGAGCGGCAGTGGTCTTTGTACTCGAGGGCTTTTTCGGAGCTCGCATTTCCGTCTAGACCTCGTTTGTAGACCCCTTGGATGATACCCGCAGATCGAAACATGTTGTAGATCACATAGAAGTGCCAATTCTCGATGCTATCTAGACCAGCATGTTTGCAGTATTCGGCGATGAACTCTTCCTCTCGCGGTATGCCGCTGGTGTTGAAATCAACGCTGGTGAGACCGTCGTCTTCATAGGATTCCCCATGGTATTCCTGGCAGAGGTAGCCGAGATCCGCCAAGCCGTCGCCAAGGGTTGAGAGCTCCCAGTCTAGAACCGCGACGATGCGCGGTTCTGTCGGGTGAAGTAAGACATTTCCTAAACGATAGTCACCATGCACGATGACCGTTTTACCCTGTTCAGGGATATTGTTAGGGAGCCAGTCGATCAAGTTGTCCATCGCAGGAATGTCTTCCGTTTTCGACGCGATGTATTGTTTCGTCCACCGGCCGATTTGACGCTCGAAATAATTGCCTGGGCGCCCGAACTCTCCTAAGCCCACTGCTTGTGGGTCAACGGTATGCAGCTTTGCCATCACGCGTGCTAAGTCTAAATAGATGGCGCGTTGATCCTCTGGCGAATGCCCAGGTAGCGGGGTTTCCGTAAACAGGCGCCCTTCGACCATTTCCATGACATAGAACTTGGTCCCAATAATCGCGGTGTCTTCGCATAGGCAGTGCATCTTTGGCACTGGCACGTCGGTATCCCAAAGCGCGTCCATGACGCGATATTCACGATCAACTTGGTGCGCCGATGGTAGTAGCTCGCCGGGCGGTTGCTTGCGGAGCACGTAGTTTTGCTTTGGTGTCAGTAATTGGAACGTTGGGTTGGACTGACCGCCCTCGAACTGGCGCACGGTCATAGGACCTACGAAGTCCAACACGTGTTGGGATAGGTATTGCGTAAGCGCAGCTTCGTCGAAACGATGTGCGTCTCTGACTTCGGTAATTTCGACGTCGCTCATCGATATCCTTCTTTTGTTGTTATTGGCGAGCGGCATAGCCTACCGCTTGATCTAGAGGGAGGCAAAATGCGACTCTAGCGGTTTACTTACCACTAGGGGAGAGAAAATGGCACTTCAGAAACGCATTGCCGTTACGGTTCCAGCAGGACCACGAATTGAAGACACGATCGCACGTATTCAATGGGCAGAAGAGAATGGTATTCCTGACGCGTGGTTTAGTGACTCGGGAGCGCCGGATACGTTGACCCAAGTCGCAGCGGTTGCCCATCACACAACCAATATCCGGATTGGTGTAGCAGTGACCCCGGTATACACACGCGCACCGTCCGTACTAGCGGCGTCCGCGAACGTGATTAGCCAAGTCCTCCCTGGTCGATTCATTATGGGTCTTGGCTCGTCGAGTCAGACCATTATGGGCCAGTGGAATGGCATTCCACTCGATAAGCCTCTGACTCGGGTGAAAGAGACGGCTCAATTAGTCAAAACGATGCTCACTGGCGAGAAGACGAGTTTCGACGGCGACACCTTGTTCAGTAAAGGTTATCGACAGGCGCCCGCGGAAAATCCACCACCAGTTTACGTCGGTTGTCTAAGACCGAAGATGATTGAGATGGCCGCTGAAGTTGGCGATGGCGTGATCTTTAATCTTTGGCCCAAAGGCGCGCTCCCTAAAATGATGGAGGCGGTGCAACGCGGAGCTGAAAAGGCAGGTAAGGACTGGCAGGAAGTCGAAGTCGTGAACCGCGCCATGGTTTTGTGTACCGATGACAAAGAATATGGGCGCAATCTGTTTCGCGCGGCATTCGGACCCTATTACGCGACACCGGTTTACAACAAATTCTTGGCCTGGGCAGGCTATGAAGATGCAGCGAATACTATTAATGAAGGTTGGGCGGCAAAAGACCGAGAGAAAACCGGTGGTGCTCTGACTGATGAGCTGATCGATGAAATTGGCATCATTGGCAACGAAGAAGAGATTCAGGAACGTATCCAATCGGATGCAGACGGTGGAGTTCATACCCACATCATCGCGCCGTTGGCCGGTTCTCGCGAAGATCTAGATAGGACCTTCAATGCATTCACTGCTTCTAACTTTAAATTCAGCTAACCGAGATAGGGGGTGACTGCTATGGATTATCAAAAGATTATCGTCGACAACCCAGGTCCACACCTCAAACGGATAACGCTTAATCGGCCAGAGAAACGTAATCCACTGTCCAATGAATTGCGCACGGAGCTCTTTCACGCGTTAGAGACGGGTGATCAAGATCCTGAAGTGCGCGTCATGATCATCAGAGGTGCAGGACCGTGTTTCTCTGCTGGCTATGATTTGCAATCAAATGTCGCAGCAGATCAGCCTTTCTACACGGCCGGTGGGCTTGCTAACTGGCCACGCCATGTTGTCGAAGGCTTTTTCAAGATCTGGGATCTAGCAAAGCCCGTGATTGCGCAAGTCCACGGCTATTGTCTTGCTGGCGGTACGGAGCTCGCAACTGCATGTGATCTAGTTTACGTCGCGGAAGATGCCAAGATTGGTTACCCGGTCGTCCGTTCGATCAGCCCACCTGATAATCAATTCTATCCTTGGGTAGTGGGGCTGCGGCGGGCTATGGAGATGATGCTAACCGGCGATCACATGAGTGGAATTGAGGCGGCAGAAAGCGGTTTTGCGAATCGCGCCTATGCTGAAGGCGATCTCGAGGATGAGGTTTTGCGTATCGCTGAGCGTGTTGCGATGACACCGACCGATTTGCAACAAATTAACAAACGGGCGGTGCATCGACAGATGGACGCGATGGGGATCCGGGCAGGTATTCGGGCGGGGACGGAGATGCAACAGCTGGCAACCTATACCGAGACCACCCAAGCCCATCTAGCGGACATGCGCAAAGGCCTAACTCAAGCGCTCAGCAAGCGCGATGAAGCGTTCGGTGACTATCGAACTTCCGATAAAGACAAATAAGTCCAGTCGGTAAAGAAGAATAACTAAGCTCGACAGTGACCATCCTCATCACCTTGGTCGCATACCAAGTGGTGTTACTTGGTATTGGCTATTGGGCGCGATCTCGCGCGACAACTACTGACGGCTACTTCTTAGGTGATCGAGGACTTGGACCCTGGGTCGCGAGTTTAAGCTACGCCGCAGGTTCGTCCTCCGCGTGGTCGATTCTTGGCGTAAGTGGGATCGCGTTTAGTGAGGGGCTCGGATCTTTTTGGCTCCTACCCGGTACGATTTCTGGCCACATCGTGGTGTGGTATGTCATAGCGCCATGGCTGCGCAAGGCCAGTCATGAGAAAGGCTGGCTCACGTTAACGGACTTGATAGTTGACGGCTTGTCACCAAGTCAGGCGAAGCTCTGTGCGCGAATCTCGGCAGTGATCGTTCTCTTTGCATTTACTTTCTATATCGCAGCCCAATTTCAAGGTGCAGCGAACACCTTTACGGCTGTTTTCGATTTCGACTTTCTTTCTGCCTTGTTGTTGGGTGCCGTGATTGTTGTGCTTTATACACTTTGGGGTGGTTTCTGGGCTGTCAGTTTGACCGATGCGCTTCAGGCCGTTCTGATGTTGGTCGCAGCCATCTTGCTACCCATCTTCGCGCTCGTAGAAGTTGGTGGCTTTTCAGTGCTACTCGATGCGGCCACAAACGATGGGTACTGGCACTGGTCTGGTGGCCATACAGGCTGGTTTGGCATCGGTTTCTTTATCGGAATGGTGAGTATTGGTTTTGGTCCCATTGGCCAACCACACCTACTGACTCGGGTCATGGCGATAGCTGATGGACGCAAGATCACACAAGCGCGGATCGTGGCCATCTCTTGGTTTACTGTCGTACTTGGTGGCATGTTTCTGCTAGGGGTTTGTGGTCATTTACTGGTAGTGGATCAGGTGGACAATGAGCAGATCTTCTTTGTCTTAGCAGCGGACTTGCTGCCAACAGTCGTAACAGGTGTCCTAATCGCCGCCGTGCTCTCAGCCATTATGTCGACGGCCGACAGTCAACTTCTGGTCGCAGGATCTGCGTTACATCACGACTTGAAGCTAGATAAAAAAGCAAAAGATCCAGGCAAGAGCGCCCGCCTCGCGGTTGCCGTTGTTGCTGTGGCTGCAGTCGTTCTTGCTGTTTTACTCCCCGAGTCAATTTTCTCCCGCGTTCTTTTTGCCTGGACTGCCCTTGGCGCGGCGTTCGGCCCAATCGTATTGATACGGTTTCTGAAGTGGTCAGTACGACCCGGCGCGGTGCCGATAGCCATGCTTGGCGGCTTTGGGTTGACCGTCGTTTTCTATTCGCTGCCAAACGGACCCGGTGATGTTTGGGAGCGGGCTGTACCTTTTGTCACAGCCTTTGTCACACTTTGGCTTGCCCGCACGTCTACAGAGGAGAGTAATAACGGAAAGGAGTCGGCCTCATGATGAAGCAGATACAAGCGGGCAGCGGAGCCTTATTCGCGGCATTTGTATTCGTGCACTTGATCAACACGTTTTTAGCGGCATTTGGCATCGCAGCCTACGATGGCTTCCAAGGTGCAGTGCGGGTGGTTTATCAGGCTTTTTTTATCGAAATGCTTCTACTCGGCGCGCTTCTCGTACACCTCGTGGTGGGAATCACTCGAATTGTGATCGAACCGAAACGAAGTTTAAGCACACGTGCGCGATGGCACCGATACGCAGGTTTTTTTCTACTGTTTGTGATTGGTGGGCACATCACCGCGGTACGCGGATCGTCATGGTTCTACGGCGTGTTTCCAGGGTTTGAGGGATTGGCGTTTTCGATAGATTACGCACCTTACTATTTTGTCCCATACTATTTTTTGTTGGGCGTTGCCGGTTTCTATCACGCTATCAACGGACTCAGTGTTGGCCTGCCGCGGTTAGGTTTTAAGTTAGCCTTGAGTAACCGTGCTCTACGCTTATCGACCTCGGCTGTAGCGGTGGCAATGGGCGCGGCCCTGCTCGGGTTCGCGGGAACCTGGACGGATGTTGGCCAACCCTATGAGAGCGAGTTTGCCAAGCTCGCCCTGGAAATTTTGCGTGGATTCACAACTTAAGGCGGTCGCCTACGGCGTGACTGGGTCTTGGGCTGATGCTGAGGAGATCGTCCAGGAAGCCCATGTGCGGCTGCTCGATAGCGAGCGCAATCCCGACTCAGAGGCGGCGTATCTTTACCGGGTTGTCTGCAACTTAGCCTACGATCATCTGCGCAAAGAGAAAGTTCGACGAAAGCACTACTTCGGACCCTGGCTACCGGAACCAGTGGCCGATGATCATTTTGAGCAGGTCGAGTTTCAGCAGGAGTTAACTCTGGGTTTCATGCTATTGCTGGACTTGTTGTCTCCGGCTGAGCGGATCGTTTTTGTCTTGCATGAGGTTTTTGATTTTAAGCACACAGAGATTGGCGAGTTGCTAGGTGTCCCAATTCCAACGATCCGACAGCGGTTTAGTCGTGCCCGGAGTCGACTGAAGACAGAAGGGTTGGCCCTCGACACGATGGGGACAACCACGCCCCCAGATGAAGTCAAAGTGCTCTTAGAAAAAATGATGGCACTCGTGTTCGCGGGCGATGTTGATGGATTCATTGATCTCATGAGCGAAGACGCTGTCGCGCTAACGGATGGTGGTGGCATTGTCAGCGCTGCCGTCCGACCGGTGACCAGTCCGCAGCGAATCGCGCAGGTTGTGATGCACCTGGTGCAAAAGAATATGCGCCTCGACGAAATTGAGCTCGACATTCGAGCGATCAACCATAGTTGGGCCATCGTCATGCAAGAACGGGGTGTGTTTCACTCGATGACTACGCTAGAACTCCAGCAAAACCAAATAAGGCGCATTTACGTCGTGCGTAATCCCACGAAAGTTGAGGGCATTACTTCGGGCTCTCAGCAAAAAGGAGATCAAGGTCGCTAATGACAAGCGACGCCGAATTTCTTAAGGCGCCAGTAGTTGTAGGGCCAGGGTGTTAGGAATCCCATCAGGAGGCTGGGCAGGATCGACCACCAGGTCAGTCTGAGTTCACCCACCAAGATCCAATCGGTTGCGTTCATCGCCAGTTCCATGCCAATCATTGAGATTAGGCTCATACCCATTGCCGTCTTGAACGCTTGTAGCCAGGGCAGTTGTTTAGCGAGGATGAGAGTTTCCAGCGCTATGCTCGTCAACAAGCCGTTAACGATCGCTAGTGGCATTACGACCACCGCGCCGACCTCTGGCTGGTACGCCTGGAAATAGTAAATTGTGCCAAAGTCACCGATAGCACACCCCAACAAACACCATAAGGTGTTCTTGGCAGACGCAAGCCAGGTGTGTCGACAATGCCAGTGGAATAAGTCAGTGTGTTCGGACATCTGATCATTTTAGCATTGTCTGATGGCGATGATGTATGCTCTGTTTTGAGGGCTTTGTAGGGAGGATCCTACAGCTGAATTTTGAATATACGGAAATCGATGTAACTCGCTTAAGGGATAACGGCAAGGAATGAAGGAAGTTTTCATACTTCGTCACGGAGAGACGGAATGGAATGTCGCGAAGAGAATGCAGGGGAGACTGGACTCACCGCTGACCCAAAATGGCAAAAATCAGGCTGACAAGAACGGTCGTCTCCTCAAAAAGATAGGCGATACGGACTGTCTTTGCGTATCGCCGTCAGGCCGCACACTTGAGACCGCCTACATCGTAAATTCCTACGCCAAGGCTGAGTTGGTGACGTTCGATGAACTCATGGAACGTGATATGGGTGACTGGTCAGGGTTGACTGTCGCCGACATTGAAACGCACTTTCCTCAAGCATGGGCAAGCCGTGAGACTGATCCACATGGGTTTAGGCCGCCGAACGGCGAGAACCTGCCGGATATGCTCCATCGGGTGAAGCCAGTTCTCGAAGAGATATTCGATTCAGAATACGAACGACTAGTGATTGTGACGCATGGAATCATGAGTAAGGTCATTCTGGCGCACTTCTTGAGCCTTGAACCTGGCGAGACGAACGATTTACGGCACCCGAACAATCTCGTCTACCGCTTGACCTTCCATGCCAATGCCATAGAAACTCATCATTTCCTGGATGGAACAGAGGCGCGCGAAGGTTTATACCGTCTGCAGAAAAACGCAGATGTGAGACCGATCAGCAAGTAAGCGCCCACCGAACGAGCCGCAAGCTCTGTTCTTCCGACCAGAATCAACGAAAATATTGATATTTTAGGAAGGACTGAGTATGCGAGTAGACGGCGGCGTTGGTGCTGATTTATCAACTGTGGGCGCGCAAGCGCAAGAGCTCGAAGAGATGGGCTATAGCGGTATCATGACCGCGGAAACTGCCCACGATCCATTTTTTCCTTTGTTAGTTGCCGCGCAGAACACTTCTCGCGTGGAGCTGATGACTTCTATTGCGGTCGCTTTTGCGCGCACACCAATGGTACTCGCGAACATTGGTCATGACCTCAACGCGTACTCTAAAGGTAGGTTCGTGCTGGGGCTAGGCTCGCAAATCCGACCTCATATCACCAAGCGTTTTAGTATGCCTTGGTCATCGCCCGCGGCGCGGATGCGTGAATTCGTGTTAGCGATGCGCGCGATTTGGGGAAGTTGGCACGACGGTAAACCCTTAGAGTTTACTGGTAAGTTCTACACGCACACTTTAATGACGCCGTTCTTTACGCCGACAGATTGTGACTACGGCGCACCTAAAGTGTTTCTCGCCGCGGTTGGTCCAAAGATGACTGAAGTAGCTGGAGAAGTAGCGGATGGCATGATTGCGCACGCCTTCACTACAGAAGCATATCTGCGCAATACCACAATACCCGCTCTCGAACGGGGTTTTGCTAAAGCAGGTAAGTCGCGCGCCGACTTTGAAATTAGTTACCCGGTATTTGTCGTGACAGGGCAATCGGAGGAGGAGCTTGCTGAGGCTAAAGTCGCCACAGCGAAACAGATTGCCTTCTACGGCTCCACGCCTGCATACAAGCCGGTGCTGGATTCCATTGGTGCGGGTGAGTTGCAAGGAGATCTCAATAAGATGTCTAAGCAAGGTCGTTGGGACGAGATGGGCACGCTAATCGGGGAAGACATGATTAAGGAGTTCGCAGTTATTGGCGAGCCTCACGAAATCCCAGCTCAGATCAAGTCGCGTTACGGAGACATCATAGACCGGACCTCCGCCGCTTACGCCCACATACCCAAGAGCGATCGGATGAAACTCATCGCTGAACTATCCGCTTAACAAACAATCCGACACATCGGTATTAAAAAAGGAAAGACATGAAAGTAGACGCTGGCATAGGCAACAAATTAGCCAAGATTCCGGATCAGGTTCGAGCACTTGAACAGGCCGGATATGATGGTATTCGCACGGCTGAGATGAATCACGATCCTTTCTTTCCGTTGCTCTTAGCGGCAGAACACTCAGAGAAGTTAGAGCTCGCGACTTCTATTGCGGTCGCATTTGCACGCAGCCCGATGAACTTGGCAAATATCGGTCATGATTTGAACGCGTACTCAAAAGGGCGCTTCACACTCGGGCTTGGTTCGCAGATCAAACCCCACATTACCAAACGCTTCAGCATGCAGTGGGGCGCCCCGGCCGAGCAGATGCGCGAACTCGTGCTCGCGATGCGAGCAATTTGGGCAAACTGGTACGACGGTGAGGCCTTGGAGTTTGTTGGCAAATACTATCGTCACACTTTGATGACACCTGCGTTTACGCCTGAGGATAAGGACTACGGTGCGCCCCGCGTGATCCTGGCAGCGGTCGGACCTAGAATGACCGAGGTTGCCGGTGAAGTTGCAGATGGCCTCATCATCCATCCGTTCTCAAACATGCCGTACATCAACTCAGTCACCATACCGGCAATAGAAGCTGGTCTCGCCAAAGCAGGGCGTAGTCGCGACGATTTTGAGTTGTCCTATTCTTGTTTTGTCGTCACTGGTCGAACTGAAGAAGAATATGAGGCTGCCAAGAAGGCTACCCAAGAACGCATTGCGTTCTACGGTTCAACGCCGGCGTACAAAGGTGTTCTGGATGCGATCGGCTGCGGTGACTTGCAAGGTGAGTTCAACGCCATGTCTAAGCAGGGACGTTGGAAAGAAATGGGCACGTTGGTGACTGACGAGATGATTGGTGAGTTTGGTGTTATGGGCGAGCCACACGAGATAGCGCCGCAAATGCTTGAGCGGTATGGCAGCTTCGTTGACCGTACATCGGCGTCGTTTGTCGTCTCTGATAGTGATGAGCAGGCGAAGATAATTTCAGCATTGAGGGCCGGATAGCACTCTAAAGGTGGTTCTTAGCAGAATTCGGTTAGATTGATTGGTTATAACGGGCCGAGCTTTCTAACCGAAGTGACGAAATCGATCGTAGAAGCGATAACTAGTTCACAGTTAGCAGGCACTTACTTATAAGGGACTTACAAGCTGAGTGAGGTGGTTTCAAAGAAACGAGCTATGATTCCCCTAGGTCCTGTGACGTGCACTCGGTAAAATGTGTGAACACGTGCAGATGGTAGAAGCGGAGATTCAAGCAATTAAGTTGACGTGAACTTGGTATGAAAAGCTCGATTAAACAATATGTGACCGGACTCGCGATCCCACGCGGCGTTCAGCTTGCTGTGGCTGGCTTTGCCGGTTTGGTCATGAGTTTGGTCGTCACAAGCTTGGCGGTGAGCAATGTCATCGCCCATCAGGGATTTGAAAACTACGCGCTAGCCAAACCAACAGCGACCCAACGTGTGATCCGACAAACCCAAGTGGATCGCTTTGGCGGACAGGTCAGTTCTGCTTTTGGTATTAAGAACAGTGTTGCTACCGAGTTTGCCGATTGGATTTTGGAAGCCGCAGAAAGACAGGATTTGGCGCCCGAACTACTCGCAAGTCTGGTTTTAACAGAAAGCTCTTTCCGCAAGCATGCACGTTCCAATGTTGGCGCTGTGGGCCCTGCCCAAATTCGCCCAGACTATTGGGGTAGTTTTTGCGGTGCGGATGATCTGCATGATCCTGAGCAAAACATATACTGTGGTGCGCAAATCTTGTCGCACCTAATGGAGCGCTGTGGTGGGGATCGTGCTTGCGCCCTTGCAGCGTACAACGTCGGTCCATATGCCAACCGCGCTAGCGCCGCCGCCCGGTACGTCACGAAGGTAGATCGCTACCAGGACAGTCTAGAAGCACATAGTCTAGAAGCGGCAGCTTCCTTGTAGGAGGAAGTAGCAGCTTCTTCTAACGCCCCTTCGCTCTCGTAGGTTCTCTGTAAAGCCTCGACCATCCTAGGTACACTCGATCTCACTTGGTCTATGTGAGATACCCAATGTATAGCCGAATCAAGCGTTCGCTTCTTGTAACGTTACTGTTGGCGAGCACCGCCACCGTTGCGCAAGAACCAACGCCAGCGTTCTTGCAACCGGAAGTACTAAGAGCTGCCATGGCGATTAACCTGACAGACGAGCAAGAGCCATTGTTCCGTGACGCCATTACAACCTTTGCGCAAGCCCGTATCGATTCGCTCGGAAAGCTGATGCGAGGTCACAATCGTACTGGGGTTGAGCGACGTTGGAAGTCGAAAACGCGCTCGTTTTTGAAGGAAATGGATGAGACGCTGCGGCCTGTGTTAACGGACGAACAATGGCCTGCTTATGAGAATTACCGAGAAACCCTCAAAGCGAACCTGCGAGGTTTCTGACAGCTTTGCGATGTAACAGAGAGAGAGTTCGATGACCGATTTTGGATTGTTGATTTTTGCGACAGATTATTCAGTCGCGCCGGGCACACTTGCACAAGAGGCGGAAAAGTTCGGCTTTGAATCGTTGTTCTTTCCAGAACACACACATATTCCTGCGAGCCGTAAATCGCCTTGGCCTGGTGGACGAGAGCTACCGCAAGAGTACTGGCATACACATGATCCTTTCGTATCGTTGATGGCGGCAGCCGCCGTTACTAACGAGATCAAGGTAGGTACGGGCATTACGTTGATTACGGAGCGCGACCCGATCTTGATGGCAAAACAAGCTGCCACACTCGATTTCTTGTCCAACGGTCGTTTTTTGATGGGCGTGGGTGCTGGTTGGAATGCGGAGGAGATGGAAAATCACGGCACACCTTTTGCCGATCGGTGGAAAATTCTGCGCGAACGAATACTCGCCATGAAAGAAATCTGGACCGAGGAAGAGGCTGAATACCACGGTAAATATGTTGATTTCGATAAGGTTTGGTCACACCCCAAGCCGAAACAAGCCGGTGGACCGCCAATACTCATGGGTGCGTCATCGAAGTACACCTACAAGCGGATCGCCGAATACTGCGACGGTTGGTTCCCAATCTACCAAGATCAAGATCGGGCAGCAGCAAGTGGTGCGGTAGATTACGCCGAGGGAATGCGACTGACCCGAGAGGCGTGGCAAGAGGCAGGGCGCGAGGGTGAACCTAGCTTCAGCGTTTTCGGCGTTGGTCCTGATCCACAAGCTGTAGAGCGAATGGTTGAGCTTGGTTTTGATCGGGTGATCTTCGGACTTCCCTCTGCCGACGCAGACACTGTGTTACCCATGGTTGAAAACTACGCAGCGCTAGCCCATAAGTTCAACGCTTAAGCTTAAGTGCAGTGTCGTGAGAGATGTGGCGCATGTTGTATTGCGCCGTCAATCTCGTCGCCAATCCCAGGGATGCCTGCGGGTAAACCCGCGGGAGTGCGGTGTGTCCAACTGACGGATGACTACCGTTGCAAGATATTTGCAGCAGCGACGCGTCCGCTTGTTTGTCAGCAGTTTCAAGCCGAGCGCGATGTGTGTGGTCAGAATCGTACCGAGGCGCTATTGATCCTCAAGAGCTTAGAAGCGGGCTGAGAAGATTCACTACATCCGTCTCAGTCTTGACGTGATGCGCATCAATGCCAGCCTCTAGCGCGCCATCGATATTCTCCATTGTGTCGTCTATAAACATGACGTTTTGCGGCGTTGTACCCATCCGCTCGCAAACGTCGAGGTAGGCGTCTGGGCTTGGTTTGCGGACGCCAATCTCCGAAGACACGTATATCTCTTCAAAGGGTGATAGTTCTTGTCCAAACAGGCCACGCCAACAGTTCGCGTGCGTGTCATTTGTGTTGGTAAAGGCAAACAAACGGTGTTGGGCACTGAGTGCGGGTAGCAGTTCAATCACACCGTGAAAAGGCGAGGTCCATAAATCGTTCCAGCCTTTTTGCCAGTCTTCGATACTGAGCTCGATCTCAAACTTTTTGCCGAGGTGATCGGTGTATTCAGCGAATGTTATCGCGCCCACCTCATGCTGTTCGTATGCCGGATCTAGCGCCCACCGATCGTAGAACCGTTGCTCCGAAACCTGAGCTGACTTCGCCCAGCTGGTAAAAACTCGGCGAAAGTCGACACCGATGACGACGTTACCTAAATCGAGGAGGATGAATTTCATTTACGGTTTCTACTCTTCTCTCTGCTGTTTGCTGCGTCTAATGCCGCAATGCCTCGATCGCTTAACTGATACCCAGTCTCTAAGCTGATCGTTAGGCCGAGGGCCTTTAACTTGCGGACGTTGCGTTTAAAGGTGGGAGTGTCTTGATTGACGTTGGGAGCGAGGTCCCCAGCACGCGTGCCAGGATCTGCGTGGATCATGGCGAGGGTTTTGTATGACCAAGATGCCCAACGATCTAGTTTGGCGAGTATCTCGGACATCGCATCAGGCTGTGGCGTCGACCGGTCCGGAATCTTGACGGGTGCCGTACCAAGGAATTTAATCTCGATGCGATAGAGCGTCTTGCCATCATCTTTTAGCCGAGTGTTTGCCTCCGCAAGATCTTCGTAGCCAGCGCGCTGCGCCTCTCTTGTCGAGATGTCGTTCAGGGAAATCTCGGCGATAGCGATGACCTCGATCGCGCCAAAAGGTGGAATATTGTACTGCCCACCAATCTTTGCCTGGGGGCTAGCCCAGCGTCGAAACGTCAGTGTTTGGCGTCCGTCCCGAATAGCAATTTTTTGATCTTTCTTGAATAACATGCGTGTTTGGTGGTTCAGGTTCGGTTCAGTCGCACCTTGTAAAGTGGATACCAAGATGAGGTCAAGCAGTACTCATCTGGCTCGCTGCAGTATCTCGCTCCCTTGCGGGAATTTGCTCCCTCCCGTCCTGACTGCAGCGGGCCACCCTCTTTTCTATCCATCCTTGTATACCTACCACGCGTAAGCCTCTGGTGCAGGACCACAAGGTGGGAATATCTCATCGATTTTTGCGAGCGTTTCTTCGCTTAGGTACAGTTCTGGTACTTTGATGACGGAGGTTAGCTGTGCCTTGTTGCCTGGTCCGACAATCGTCGATACAACACCCTCTTGATGGAGTAGCCAAGCCAAAGCGACGACGCTAGGCGTCTCTCCGAGCGATTCACTCAACGTTTCGAATTGCGTCAATTGATCGGCACGGTCTGCGGCGGCGGTCTTCATATCATCAGATTGTCTGCGCCCAGTTGCGTCTGACGACTTACCCGCGAGCAAACCACCAGCCAGTGGGCTCCAAGGAATTAGGCCAAGACCATATGCGCGACACGCTGGTAACACTTCCATTTCAGCTCTGCGCTCGATGAGATTGTAGAGCCCTTGTTCCGAAACGAGTCCCAACTGTTGCTTGGCTATGGCTTTTTCGCTCGCTTGTGCGATAGCCCAGCCAGGGAAGTTACTCGTGCCGACATAGGTGATTTTACCTTGAGCAATCAGACGCTCCATGGCTTGCCAAATCTCTTCGATGGGCGCAGCGCGATCAATGTGGTGCATCTGGTATAAATCGATGTGGTCGACCCCCAGGCGTTCGAGACTGGCATCGCATGCAGCCTGGATGTGGCGAGCGGACAAACCACGATCGTTTATCTCCTCGGACATCGGCTCATGCACCTTGGTCGCTAAGATGACCGAGTCTCGGCGGCTAGGATCCTCAGCGAACCACTGACCTAAAATGGTCTCGGTTGTACCGACACCCAGTTCGCCTCCATACTGATTGGCAGTATCGACGAAATTTATACCACTCAGCATCGCTTCATTCAGAATCTCAAATGACTCAGCTGTGGTGGTTCTGGGGCCAAAGTTCATTGTGCCGAGGCACAATTCACTGACTTGCAAAGCGGACTTTCCGAGTCGTCGATATTTCATGTCGGTTTCCTTGTTAAAACTTAAGGCGCTCGGAGGGTTGGTCCTGTGATTAGCTCCTCGCTGGAGTCGGCGACCAAAAATCTGGTTAGCTCCTGTGCACGGGGTGACAGATCTTTGTGCGCCTCATAACCGATACCCGGCACAGTCGGTTCCTTGAACCAGGGGGCATAAAACTCTAGGTTTGGAATGGCGCGTGTTGCGTTGGACAAATTGGGTGTACCCCCATGCCAAGCTCGCACGTCTCGGATCATGATGCTGCCAGCAGGTGTCGGACAAACAGTTGAGAGGCGCATCCACTCAGGTTCTTCGCTCAAACTTGGGATTGGCGTTCTCGACTTTTGCGTCCCTGGGATTTGGCGAGTAGGACCGTTCAAGGAGGTTACATCTTGTGGTAGAAAGTTGACGCAAATGTAGGGGCTAGGTAGATCTCGGATCGAGACTTTGCCTAACGGGTCATGAAAGGCGCTAAACGGAGACGTCTTGTCGTCTACCCAGTCTCGCACATCAGCGTGTAGACGTTGATATTCAGTCGCACCTGGTAAACAAAAGTCACCGCTGGCCGCCCTCAGCGTGTAGTGACTGGAACCAAAAAACGCGGTGACAAATTGGTGCACGATGTCTAGCTCAAGCAGCATCTGCCATTCCGGTCGATGTAGTTGGCTGCGGGTCAAGCTCGAGCCCCCAAAAGAGTAGCGGTGCGAGCCCCGGTTACCCGTGCGAGCCACATCCAGAGCGACTATCTCGCGTATGACTTCGTTACAACCTTGGGCAAGGAAATCTATCTGCTCATCGTTCAATACGTGGTCGATGAGTACGAACCCATCTCGGTGAAAGAGAGTAACCGCTCGTTCAATCTCATCCGGTGCCAAGATCTCAATGCCTCGGATACCGTTGTTTGCCTCGAGGTACGAGCGCTGGCGCACGACTTCTGGGTCATCTGATTTGCAATCGAACCAACCAAGATCGGTGATCTGTCGTTCCACCTGGGCTAAAACCGTGCCTGACCGGCACGAATTGAATCGAAAATATCTGTCGTTAACGGCGTGTAAGATGACTCACCAGGTAGCAAGACGAATACTGGGTCTTCGATCTGATCTATGTGGTACGCCTCTTTCCGCAGATCGCCTTTGATCATCTTGAAAGTTCCCGTCACATCAATTTCAGGTTGCAGACGGATAAATACTGGAATGGCGTAAGCGGCTAGCTCTTTTCGCGCGAACTCAGCAAAACGTTCTACGTCAAAGTTGTCGGCGCCTTCGTTCAATGTGAGGGCTGCCATGCCCGCGCGCCCATCAACACCCGGTAGTTCGACACCATAGACGTTGCAGAACTTGACCTGATCGAAGCCATTAATGATTTCGCCGACTTCGTTGGTCGAGACGTTTTCAGACTTCCATCGGAAGGTATCGCCTACGCGATCGACAAACTGGTAGTGCGGGTAGTTGAGTGTATAGCCCACATCGACTGTTCTCATGAGGTCACCGGAATTGAACCAAGCATCACCTTGTTCAAAGGCATCGCGAACAACCTTTTTCTCACTCGCCTCTTTGTCCGTATACCCGTCGAACTTCGCCTCTTCACTGATCTTGCCGAGCATCAAGCCTGGCTCGCCTTCAGCGACCTGTATGCAGAAGCCATTGCTGTCGCGACAATCTCATCTTGGTCCACATCGTATTGAACAAGATTGACAACGGAGCTTGTCATCCCGACGGTGCAGTCTTTGTTGAACAAGTTTGCGAACGAAACGTTACCTTCGGGTGCGCCATAGAACTCACATATCGTGTCGACGCCAAATCGGTTCTTGAAATCCATCCAGACGTCCGGGCGCATACCATTGCCGATCATCGACCGTATAGGGTTGTTGTGATCGTCTGGCTTTTCGGCTGTGTTTGTGAGGTAGCGACATAGCTCGCCAATGTAGACAAAACCTGTGCAGTGGTGAGTGCGCACGTCGTCCAGAAAGTTACTGGCAGAGAACCTGCGACGTATGAACATACTGGCACCCGTAGAAAAAGCTGCACCGGCACCAATCATAAGTCCCGTGGCGTGATAGAGCGGTAAACACAGGTAGATGCGATCACTAGGCTTCAGTTTGAGCCCAGCCTGCCCGGAAAGACCACCGCCCATGATATAGCGACGATTGGAAGTGAGAGCAGCTTTTGGCAAGCCCGTAGTGCCAGAGGTAAAGATGTATAAGGCAGTTTCGCCGATCGTATTGTCGGCTGCATCGCCTGGATTGGAGCTGCTTTGATCTTCGGTCACAGACGCGAAGCTCTGCGCCCAGTTTAACGTAGGGGCACGATCACCATCGGGAACGACGAAAAAGTCCTCACCCTCTGTCAGTGAGAGGTCTCCCCGTACAGCGTCGACTGATTCCGCGACCTCAGCGCCAAAAATACAGAGCTTTGAGTGGATCACAGAGATGCAGTGCGTTAGCTGCCGCCCGGTCAAATTGTTATTGAGAAGCCCGCCAATAGCGCCGATTTTGTTGATAGCGACCACTAGAGCCAAGAACTCGATGCGATTGTCCATCATGACGCTGACGCAATCGCCACGTTGAATACCGCGCGATTTGAGGAAATGCGCGTATTGGTTGGCTAGCGCATTGAACTCACTCCAGGTGACTTCCTTACCCTCAAACACAATGGCTGGATTGTTAGCCAGGTTCTCAGCGTTGGCCTCGACCCAGACGGCAAAAGAGCCGGGCGTTTCATCGGGCTTGGGCGCCATGGCTTTCTTTAATTGTAATAGCGTTGGGACCCGCACAAGGGTTGAAACAACATCCATGATTCCCATTTTCCGACCCTCAATTTCTACCAGCAGAGAGTTGCCGACCTTACCAGAATTCAAGGCTACAGTGAGGATCTCACGGGCTGTACAGAGTGGTCGAGCGTACTTAGTATCGAGCACAGACAAACAAACTCTTTGGGGGGACTATGAATCAGTGGCAGATTGGGGACGTGAAAGTTACGCGCGTGGTGGAAATGCAGGTGGCAGGCGGAACAAAGTTCATTCTGCCTGATGCTTCACGAGAAGCTTGTCAGCCGATCGATTGGATGGCCCCACACTTTATGGATGCGGACGGTAATCTGATCATGAGCATACACGCCCTGATTATCGACACCGGAGAGCGCCGCATTATGGTCGATACGTGTATTGGTAATGACAAGGAACGAAACATTCCGACCTGGAGTCATCTGCAAACCAACTTCTTAGATGACATTGCGGAAGCTGGATATCCGCGCGAAAGTATCGACACCGTTATGTGTACGCACCTGCATGTTGACCACGTAGGCTGGAACACAATGCTTGTTAATGGTGAGTGGGTGCCCACGTTCCCCAATGCTCGCTATTTACTCGCGGAAAAGGAGTGGACCTACTGGGATGCGAATGAAGATGAGAAGGTCTATGGACCTGTGCTGGCAGATTCCGTTCGCCCCGTCGTTGAAGCCGGGTTGGTAGATCTGGTTAGCGAAACCCATGAGGTGTGTTCGGAAGTTTGTCTTGAATCAACCCCCGGCCACACACCAGGTCACGTCAGTGTGCATATCAGATCAAATGGCGAAGAAGCGCTCATCACAGGCGATTGTATTCACCACCCAGTACAGATGACGCGGACTGATTGGTGTAGTTCTGCTGACTACGATCAAGAACAGGGTCAAGTTACGCGTGAAGGATTGTTAGAGAAATATGTTGATCAAGACATCCTCATCATCGGCACCCATTTCGCGACCCCAACTGCAGGACACGTTAAGCATTTGGACTCGGGGGGATACTGGTTAGACGTTGGCAATTAGGCGATGGTCTGAAAGGGTATGGCGATGCAAATGAAAGACACGATGGTCCGATACTATGATAAGCGGTCGCCCGTATACGATCGTGTCTATGCCTATCCTGAAAGGCAAATTGAATTGAGATTACTTGAGGATCAGGTTGCGACTTTTTTTGCGGGTCGCAACGTATTGGAAGTCGCAGCTGGCACCGGCTACTGGACTCAATTCATAGCCACTCAAGCGAATGCAGTCGTTGCAACGGATGTCAATCAGACGACCTTGGACGTGCTATCGGATCGTGATATTTCTGGGGAGGTTAGAACACTTGTTAGTGACGCGTACGATTTGTCAGGCGTGCAGGGAGAATTTGACGCGGCATTCGCGGGTTGTTGGATATCCCATGTGCCGATTGAGGATCAACGTAAGTGGTTCACACGATTACATGCGAAGCTCGCGCCTGGTGCACGGGTGTTTTTACTCGATAATTCTAGCGAGCAGTGCGCGCGTTTACCGATTGTCGCGACAGACGATCACGGCAATACCTACCAAGAACGGGTTACCGATGATGGCGCGACTCATAAGGTGCTCAAAAATTTTCCGACCGCGCAAGCACTGATCGACCTCGTTGGCGCAGATAACATGCAGTTTGATCAACTTACGCACTACTGGACGTTTTCTTACAGGGTGAAAGAGTGACTGTTAAAACGTTAACCCGATGGTACGGGCAGGTGATGAACCGTCGCATGAGCGAACGTTTACGGACAAGTAGCAAATCACGTTTGCACAAGAACCACATGTTACTGAGCTACTCTGGCCGCAAGACCGGCAAGGCTTATACGATCCCCGTGAACTACTGTGTTACCGACAATGGCGGCTATGCGATTGGTACGGAAGCTGGCTGGCAGCAAAATTTTGTCGATGGACTTGATGTCAAACTAGAGATAAACGGCGAGCAGATAGAAGGGCGAGGCACCATCCTTCCTGAGAACGATAGTGCGCGTGAACGCTACGGTCGCCAACTTTCTGGGTTTATGTGGGGATTGTTCTCGAAATCTCTGACCATCATCGAAATACAAAGGGAAAATTAGAGAATCGATTGTGCCGCAAGCCAATTTGCAGGGATGAAATCGGTCGGGAAGCTACGAGCTAAGGTAAAAAGGGATGCGCATTGTACTTGGCATTTTGATTGGTGGAGCGTTGGTCGCGGTGCTGTTTTACCTCGCACCGACAAGTAGTGAGGGCAACGGCGAGAATGATCGCCTATCTATAGAGTTAGCACCTTCAAAAGACCTTTCTCCGCCGGTCGCCGCATTTTCGGAAGTGATCGAGCAGCCGGATGACTTTTCCTACTTCGAGCTGCGTGCTCGTGTTTATGTTTCGAGCAGTCTCATGACTTCCGAAGAGCTTGTCGATGCCATCGAACAAGTTATCGGAAATCCAGACAAAGACTTTGAGATTTCTGCAATCGGTATTCTGGTTACTCGTTTGGCAGAGCTAGATGCAAATCGAGCACTCGAGGTGGTTCTATCCCTCGATGACCCTAATTGGAGTTGGTTCCGTCCGATATTTCGCAATCTTGCGTACCAAGATATTACGCAAGCGATTGATGCTTTAGGTCAATTAAACCCACGCGCGCGGACGGCAGCACTGTCCTCCGTTCTCAAGGAAGCGTCTCATCTTTCGGCAGCCGAAAAAATTGAACTGGCGATCGCCAATAGCGCCTTGAGAGCGCTCAATTTTGAAGGCGAGGAAAACATCGAAGCTTTACACCACATTAATGGTGTACAAGATCCGCGAATTCGCTATCGGTTGCGGTCCAGACTTCTTGCCTTGTGGTCGGACGAAGAACCTGAGTCTGTATTTGCTGCATTGGCTGAAGGCCTCGGTGGGGATCAGACTGACGCACTGCACGTTGAAATTGCCCAGCGGTGGGCGGATCGAGATGCGATGGCGGCATTTAGTTGGGCAAAATCGAAGACCAGTTCTCGTTTGCGCGGAAGGATGTTGGCATTAACCATGACAACGCTGGCAAACACTGATCTGTCTGCGGCTCAGGAAGCGCTAACAAATTTGGGTGAACGAGATTGGCTCCTGACAAGCCCAGCGGTCTACCGTAACTGGATTCTTCAGGATTTAGACGCCGCGGTACAGCCCATCGATACCCAGACTAGCCCATTGGCGCGGTCAAGTTTGACGCGGGTCGCAGCTGCGGTCCTTGTGATGGAAGATCCGGACAGTTTCTTTGCTTGGGTAAGGACGCTTGACGAAGAGCGGATGCTGCTCGTAAAGCAAGTTGTTTCGTCGACGCAATCACAAGCGGATTTTGGGGTACGGGCCCAGTTTTTGGATGAGTTTTCTGAAGATAGCGAATCTTGGCAGTTTTCGACTCTGGTCCGTCATTGGGCAGCCCGTGAACCGAAGGACGCGGCGAGTTGGATTGAGTCTCGTCCCCACGTGGAACAAGTCTCCCTCTACGAAACACTCACACAAAGTTGGGGATCATGGGATGCCAGAAGTGCCCTCGAGTTTGCTAAGGGGCTTGAGGATCGGACGACAAGAGACAGCGCGCTGTTAGGTCTCATTACTTTGGCAGGTGAGTTGGCTGCGATGGAGGAAGCGTTTCGCCTGCTCACCGGCGAAGAGGCGCGCGAAAATGGAGCAGTTCGGATGGCTGTTGCTATGGAGCAGAGAGCCCCCGAGCGGGCAGCCTACTACGAGCGATTACAAACACGCTAGCCTACAACTATTAGACCGCTGTCTGGTTTAGCGCCATTGAGCACGGTTTCATAGACACTTTGGACCTCAGCCAGTGGATGCTCTTCGATCTTCACCCAAGCATCGACCTGCTCCAAAAACTCGCTAGTCGCCTCTGCTATCTGCTGTTGATAGACAGCCCCACCAAGTTCTTCGTGTCGTTTCATGATCTGTGATGGGGCAAAGAACATCGACGGTTTTGCACCTGGTAGAGATTCAGGCGCTTCTCCGTCTCTATCTTCCCAATGGGTGATTCCCACCCCACAGCTGTTGCGGAGCTGCTCATTGAGGTGATGATGTACTCGGCTAAGTACACCGCGATTGCCTGCCATATCGATGTAAGCGCTCGGCGCAGACTTGATGGCTTCGACGTCATCATAAGTGCGGACTTCGTCATAGAGGCCGAGGTTGTTAACGAATGCGACGTTTGCGCTTGAGGTAAGACCGATTACCTGTAGACCAGCTCGTTTGCGGAGCATAAATGCGAGACCAAAAGCCGTCTTGCTAGAAGCGCTGCCAAGAATGATTTGGCTGGCACCGAAGAAGTCGTTGTCAGCAAAGAAATCGTCGAGAACAAAAGAAGTTGTGAACAGTGGTCGGTACAGCATTGCGTGGTTATCAAGATTCGGAGCGAAGCCCGTTTCTATACTCACCAATGTATATTGGTTGTACACAGCGGGAAGTTGCGAGCGGTGCTCGACGGCATCCACAAAACCGCGTGCATTGATCTTTTCCGGCTTAACTAAAAGTTCCGACGACATTGGAAAATAGCCGTAGTAGCGATCACCGACGTTAACTGATGGATGTTCGCTCGCGCTGACAGTCGCCATCCCCCAGACGGGTATGCGACCCCAATCTCCTTCGGCTGGAAAAAACTGCCAATAACCAATCATGTCACCTGCGACGCCATAGGTGATGTTGTTTGCGGTGAGCGCAAACCGATCGACCTGTAGAACGACCTCGCCCGGTTTGGCAGATAGCGGCTCACAGTCAATGATCGTTGATTGCGTTAAGTCATTTCGTTGCGTAAGAAACTGGGTTGGCATCCGTAATCCTGAACTCGACAAAAGGAGCTTTATACAGGGCTGCTCAGTTACAGTCACTTAGACTGCGGGTTCAACTTCTTCGGGATCGTCATTCCCGTGATCGAGATGCAGCAATCTGCGGGCTGCTTCGAAGTCGCCGTCAGATTTCCAAAGGGCAGCTTTGCAAGCCATCATTGTTGCTCCAGTCGCTTCGCGAAGCGCTTTGATCACCGCAGCTGACGGTGCGTGTGAGATGCTAAAGCTCCTCAACTGAAATTAGTTGTTGGACAAGTACCATCAGTTTGATTGAAGCGTTTCGATGATTGGACAATCTGGGACATCGCCACCGGTACAACTGGTCGAGAGTGCGCTCAGAGTCTGTTCCATCTTTTGTAGGTCTGTGATTTTTTGCGCGTGTCTCGTTCAAGTGTTCATCAACAATATGCTTGACCCGGTCTCGGGTCACTTCTTGGCCATCGACTAACGAAAGTAGTTGGCGGGTATCCAGGGTAGAAAAACCGAGTTCGCGGCACCGCCGGATAAAGCGAAGCCTATCGACCAGCACGTCTGAGTATTGACGATGACCGCCTGGCGTTCGATCCGGCGCAGGCATAAGTCCTTCTTTCTCGTAGTACCGTATGGTCTCGATATTGCAGCCGGTTTGCGCAGAAACTTTGCCAATTGTGAGCATGATCACCTTTTTTTCGCTTGAACCTGTAGTTACTACAGGATATAGGATACACCGCATAATGTAATTGACTAGGCAACCTGGCGCAGAAAAAGCCTCGGTGCAGAAAGAAGGCAGTCCGATAACCGGCTAACAGATAACCGTATGAAGCGATATCAACAATTCAGGAGAGTACTGTTTCAGTTCGCGGTCTTAGTGTTCACGTTGAACACCGTGACGGCGGCAGGCGCATGTTGCTTTGCGATAGACGATGAAGCTGTGGAATCGGTACCTTGCCATCAATCGGAAGACAACAGTGCGGCCGAGGCTGAAGATGATTGTTGTTTGGTCTGCATGACGGTGGTCTGTCCTGAAGAGGAGTCGATCACAGCCGTTGTCCCGGCGATGCAGATGCTGCCGATTGCAATCATCGTGTCCGCGACAAACAATCTCGATCCGCCGTATCGGCCCCCTATTCACTACCTTTCGTAATTTCCAGGACCCGGGAACCCGGGTACTACAATTAGATAACGAAAGGTGAATCTATGTGTATAAAGTCGAAAATCGTGGCGCTCTTCATTGCGTTGATCACGACACCTGCCTGGGCAGAGGACTACGTGATCAACGTGAACGGAATAGTCTGTGAGTTCTGTTCATTTGGTGTTGCGAAGAAAGTCTCCAAGCTCTCATTTATCGATCAGTCGAAGTACAACAACGGAGTTAAGGTTGAGGTCGAGGATCAGATGGTCACGATCGCAGTAAGGCCAGATCAGTCTATTAATAAGGACGCGTTATTTGGCGCCATTGAATCCGGTGGCTACAACCCAGTTGACATATGGCGGCTCACTGCCGAAGGCGAGCGTGTTGAGTATCACCCGTGAGGTGCTTGTTAGCGACATTGGCGGTGTTTGCGAGCGCTGGGGTGTTCGCACATCAGCCAATAATGGACATGGCACCACGGTGGTCGGGCGGATACGGCCTTCAGACTCGATTTGAACACTTTGATGACGAGACGGTAACGTGGCTCGAAGGTGTCTATACGTGGGACCGATCGGTACGAGCGACCTTCAAGTTGCCTTACCAAGATGGTGAGATCGGCGATCTTATCCTGGGCGTTCCGCTTAAGAAGTATTCAAACGATGGCGCCAAGACCTCCAATTGGAGTGTGACCCCTTCCGTGCAATTGCCTACTGGCGACGACGGTGATTGGGACACGGGACTCAGTCTTGCCTATAGCTCAGAAACGCCTAGTTTCTATCAGTTGTACGATTTGTATTCGTGGGGTGATCGTACTGGCCTAGATATCAATGCAGGGTTTGCATTCCCTGGGAAAGGTAGTGGCACGTTCGCGCTGTGGGATGTATCGATGCTGACTTCGCGAGACGGCGACCGTGTTCAAACTGGCCCCGTGTTTGTTCACTTTAGAAAGAACGTCATGTTCAGGGCTGAGTACAAAGCGCTGGTCTATGAGCGAGACAGCAATTGGTCCGGTGGCTTTTTTAATGTCGGGATTGGCATTGTCTACTAGGAGGATTCATGGATAGAGCGCCCCGAACATGGAGCTGGCTGTTACTGTTTACAACTTCTGGCACTCTGGTCTGCTGTGCGATTCCGATTGCCTTGGTCACATTAGGTATGGGGGCTGCGGTCGCTTCGATGGCAGCTACTGCACCTTGGCTTGTCACACTAAGCATGTATAAGGGTTGGGTCTTCGTTGCATCGGGTGGGATGATCGCGGTAGCTGCTTGGGTGGTCTATCGCCCAGGACGAGTGTGTCCGACCGACCCAGATCTTGCTGCCGCTTGTGAAAGAGCGGACAAGTGGAATCGTCGCTTTATTTGGTTCTCTGCAGCCCTGTGGGTTATAGGCTTCTTTGCCGCTTTCGTCCTGCCGCGTTTGCAACCGGCGGGATAGCAATGATTGAGAGCAGTACGGTCTAAAAAGCAGGCGAGTGCTATGAGACCTACTTTATGCTGTGATATTGAGATCGGCGGTTTTAGAAGAGGGCAACCATGGTGGTGAAGATAGAATCGATTGGTCATTGCGCCATTGCTGCCCAAGACATTTCTACTATGGCGCAGTTCTATCAAGATGTGCTCGGTTTCCAAATTCTCGAAAGCGATCCCGATCACGGCGGAATATTTCTTAACCTCGAAGGGACGAGTCATACGATTGACCTCTTTCCCATGGGTGCATTAGGCACCAAACCTGGGAACGAAGGTACGCCGCTTGTCCACATTGCGTTCAAGGTGGGGAGTTATGCGGCGCTCTCAGAGGCGCATGCGACGCTAGTCGACCACGATGTAGAGGTGCAGGCTATGCTCGATCACACGAACCAACGTTCAGTTTATTTTGCGGACCCGGAAGGCAATCGACTAGAGATTTATTTCGAGAAAGCCGACTGGGCGGAGATTTTTGAACGCGGTCGAGGCGACGACGATCATGCGTTCTCGTTTGACGAACCGGCACCAGGTTGGGACTAGACCTGGGTGAACTCAGTTATGGAACGCCTTAATGCGTGGTGACGCGAACGTGTACCAAGCAATGAAAAAAGACAACAAGCTGATACTGATGCTGATGAGCCACTCAGCAACAGAATGATTCGAGTTCTGTACTAAAGACTGGACCATTTCGGTCACAAGCAGTAACGCGACTGCCACGAAAGCGCCGCTTACGCTAAATCGAGACCAGTTCTTTCTGAGCGTAATACCAACAAAACAGACCGTGGCGGGCAGCCATATCGCTAACAACGGCGGCAGCTCGCTTGCTCGATTGTATCCATCTAACAGGGTCAGAATGATCAGAATAAGACCGATGAAAGAGATCGCACCGAAAAAAATGGCTAGAAGAGTTAGAGAGACTGGCCATTTGTGCTCGAGTCCGGCGAGGTTCTCATCCGTCCGAACACTCAATTTGTAGCTAACCCAGAGAAATGTGTGCCCAAGAGCCCAAAAGACGAGGGCGATTGGAACGAGCACAATCCCAGGAGGGTGCCCCTCCGACAATGCAAGCACAATGGTTGCAGATACCCCTATCAAGCCGATTAGGGCGTGCAATGAACGAAAAAGGGTGGTCTGGCGGCTGATGGCTTGACTCAAATTCGTGATGGACAACTATCTTACTTCGCCGTAGCAGCGGCTGTCTGAGACCTGATCTACGCGTCCCAAGGGCATTTATCAAAGGCACTTCTACGCTAGGCGCATCTATCCAATGTGCTTTTGAGGTTGTATTGAAAATCTATATGTAATAATGTAATTACATGATTACTAAAAATGATGAAGACGCGGTTTTCCAAGCGCTCGCCCATGTTGTTCGCCGGACGATCCTAGATCTTGTTCAAGAGAATCCCGGTCAGACGGTTGGTGAGCTTGCGAGCAAGTTCGATGTCAGCCGAATAGCCGTGATGAATCATCTGGCGGTTCTCGAATCAGCGGGTTTGATTGTCAGCGAGAAGGAAAAGCGATCACGTCGCGTGTATCTAAACCCGATGCCAATCCAGCTCATCTATGACCGATGGACCGATCAGTATTCTGCGTACTGGTCGGACCGCGTCGCGTCGATCAAGTACAAGGCTGAACGTGCAGCCATTCAGGAGAAAAAACCATGAGCGAGTCGAAACCCAGTGACAAGCGTATCTACCGCACGATCATTAACGCGCCTATCGAAAAAGTCTGGTCCGAACTTGTTAAAACAGATGAGGTGCTGCCATTCTTTTTTGGCGCCGTATGCGATTGTCCAGAATTTGAAGTGGGCGCGTCTTTTGCGATGCGGTCAAAGAATGGTAAGTACACCAACGTCGTCGGTAAAGTGCTCGAGTTTTCTCCACCCTATAAATACTCGCACACCTTTAAGTTCACGGCTTATGACGATGAGCCCTGCACAATTACGTATGAGCTCAAAGAGACCGAGCAGGGCGTTGAGTTTTCACTGACGACGGAAGATGCACCGAGTGGCAGCAAGACTGAAAAGTCGATGGATCAAGGCGGCGATTTCATCGTGCAAAACTTTAAATCGGTTGTGGAGAACGGCAAACCAACCTTTAGCGGTCGGTGTATTTTGCTGATGATTGGTCTGACCGAGATGTTTTCGCCGCGCAGTAGCCGGAGCGAAAACTGGCCGCTGACGAGAGGAACGGAGTCCAATCAGGAATACAACGGCGAGGAGTCTAAGCATGGCTAAGTCACCAGAAGAGGCAAAACAGAGCATGGTCAATAACCTGCTTGAGAAAACTGGCAAGGATCTGCCCGCGTGGCTCCAGGTTGTGACGACGACGAACGTCGAAAAACATGGTGAGATCGTTAAGTTTCTGAAGTCAGAGCACAGCGTGACGCACGGTTTTGCCAATCTTATCGCGCACGAGTTTCTAAGTGCCGCCACGGGTGAAACTGATTTGATGGATGCTCAATACGCAGGTGACAAAGCAAAGCTGCTGCCGGTCTATCAGCTAATTGTCCAAACCGCCGAGTCGTTTGGAAAGGACGTGATCGTTTCTCCAAAAAAGGCCAATGTGAGTCTAAGGAGATCAACTCAATTTGCGCTGATTCAGCCATCGACCAAAACCAGGGTCGATCTCGGTATCAAACTTCGAGATTTTCCACCTGAAGGCAGACTTGAAGCATCAGGGAGCTTCAATAGCATGGTCACCCATCGGGTACGTTTAAGCCAAGTCTCGGATATCGATCAAGAAGTAATCGACTGGTTAAAGCAGGCTTACGATCAGGCCTAACAACTGATTCAAGAGGGAATTCGGCTGCTGCTGTGAGCGAAGTAAGATCATGGATTTTTTTGTTGAACTAAGCCCTTTATGTCGTTGAGCGAATCGAGCAATCCCGTCATAGCCGAGAGACCAAGCGAGGAGCGCATTTCATCGTGTACCTCGCCCCACAGAACTTCTGCCTGTTTGAGCTTTTGTTTTCCCGTTCTTGTGAGTTGAAACAGACGGACACGTGCATCTTCTGATGGCACTCGCTCGACCAATCCCCGCTCGCGAAGTGTCCTGACTTCACGGCTCATCGTGCTCTGTTCAACCTGGCAAACCTTTTGCAACTCTGAGATTTTTAGGCGTCCTCGACCAGATAGAACGCTGAGAATCGTGAACTGACCGTTTGTTAAATTCGCCTCCGCCATCTTGGTGTCATACAACGCGGTCACCGCGCGTGCAGCGGAGCGCATCGCGAAGCACACACAATCACTCGGAGTGTAGTTTCGCTTTGTTGCTGAAGGCATGAATCTTCCTCTTGTGTTATTCCGAATTAATGCATCATAATACATGCATATACATATATATGAGAACTTATGAAATCCTACATAGCGTACCCCATAGCGTTCTTGGGAGTCATATTGGCAGTGGTTCTAGGGGCGAGGTTTGCCGATGGACCCATCGGGCCTTTCCCTGGTGGATCGTTGAAGACTGGCGAACGCATAGGCGTTGGGGCGTTTCGCCCACCGCTAGTACGAAATGGGCGATGGGAACTTGAGATCGATGGTCGATCTAGAGCAGTGGCGATGTTTCTCATAGATGGCGGGCTGTTCGCAATGCGACCGTCTATCGCGACACCTTTTGGATGGTCGCAAGCCGCGCAACGGAAGCACTCGGCTAGTGTCAGGATTGATAACAGCTTGTTTGACGTGTCTGTACAGAGAGTGGTTGCGGGAGATGTCCGGCTCCCTAAAATCCGACAAGTTTTTGAGGAGAACCTTGCCGTCTCGGGAGTAGGCACTGATCCCGGAACGTGGTTTTTCGAACTAGTCCCTGTGATGAACTAAGCGTTTTCGCAGTTTCTCCAATGACGTCCTGATCAACGTCTATTGCCCCCGGTTGAGTGCTACAAAGCACCCTTCTGCATCTCGTGCCAATTCTTGTGTAAGTTCTGCGGCAGAGCACGCTCGTCCTAATCCTGCACTTTGCCCGGCCCACAGGGAGGAGAAGTCTGCAGATCCATGCCGTTCAGAGGTAGCCTTTAAGGGCGCCAATGGAGCGCCTGCGGCAGGGAAAGTTGGAGCGTCGTCTGACATTGGACCCATCTCCTCCATTATTCGGTTCATAAGGCCTCGCGCAGGTTTACCTGAAAACAAGTTTGTCAAAGCTGTCTTATTGTCGTTTGCCTGGTGCAGAGCTTGCCTATGTAAATCTGAGATCAGTGCCTCAGGTGTAAATAGGTATGCGGTGCCTAATTGGACACCTGATGCACCTAGTGCGAAAGCAGCGGCGATGCCGCGACCATCGGCGATACCGCCAGCTGCGATCACGGGTACTGATACGGCGTCGACCACTTGAGGCACGAGCGCCATCGTCCCGGGCTGGCCGGAAATATCTGTGGCCAGGAACATGCCCCGATGACCACCAGCTTCATAACCCTGAGCAATGATCGCATCGCAACCCATTACCTCAAGCCGTACGGCTTCTTCGACGGTGGTTGCGGAACTTAAGACCGTACAGCCACAAGCCTTCACACGATCTAGTAATGATTTCTCGGGAAGACCAAAGTGGAAGCTGACGACATTAGGCCTGTGTTTTTCAACAACCTCACACATGGCTTCATCAAACGGTGCCCTGCTCGCAGAGGGCGCGACTTCCGAACTATCCAACTCGAGTTCTTTGTAGTATTCGGCAAAGCGATCCCGCCAGGCCGCCTCTCGTTCTGGATCGGGTGCTGCTGGCGTATGGCAGAGGAAATTCACGTTGAACGGATTCTGGGTACGTTGACGGATGATTCCCATCTCGGCGTTCGCGTTGTCGCGGCTTAACATGCCGCACGGAAGGGACCCCAGGCCGCCCACCTCGCTCACAGCAATCGCCATTTCCGGACCATTTGCACCAGCCATAGGTGCCTGAATTATCGGCAGCTTGATATCAAGCAGGTCTAAGAGCTTACGATTGGGCCACATGATGATCCCCTGGATTGGTATTTAAGGATCCAGCTCGATGAACCCTACTGGCGCAAATTAGGTAAAACCTAGATAGGTTCAATGTAGACCTCTGTCCCATGTACGCTGGTACTTTCACCCATGTCCGTCTTGTTAGGGGTGTGCAAAAAATTGACGTTGACCCCAGTCTCCTCGATTGATGGCCACCGACCTTTGTAAGACAGTGCTGTGGCATCTGGCAGCGTGTCATCGATACCGACTGTTAGCTCGATGGTGCCAGTTTCATTGCGGACGTTTACGCGTTGACCTTCAATCACGCCGCATCGCGCAGCTTCAATCGATGAAAGCCAAACAGTTGCTGGTCCAGCTTGAACTTGCAGGTGACTGTCATTGGCGTGGCTGTCGTTCAGCCGCCATTTGGACGACGGAGTAATCAACCTTATACGACCATCGACAGGCGCTTGGTCTGCATGTGGTATTGGGGTTCGTGGCAAACCCATTTGCTCCGCTTTTGCTGAGGCGATTTCGATTTTGCCCGAACGAGTATTGAACTGGCCATCCGCATACATGGGCATCGGCTCATCACCCAAAAGAACATGGCCTCGAGTTTTGAGTTCGTCGAAGTCGAAGCCTGGGTCCCACTGATTCATCATGTGTGTGATCAACGAAATGTCGTCGTCGAACAAGGCCGGCTCTTCCAACGACATCGCAGTTGCGATACGACGGAATATCTCTTGGTTTGGCAAACTTTCGCCCAATGGTTCACTGACTTTGGTTTGAGCACCCAACAACAAATTGAAGTAGCCAAACGTAATGTCGTCAAACTCCAGGAAGCTCGCTGCTGGCAGCACGATGTCAGCGAACGCTGTGGTGTCAGTAGGAAAACAGTCTAAAACGACTGTGAACAAGTCTTCGCGACGCATTGCTTCACGCAAAGCGGTTTGATTTGGAGCTGACGCCAGCGGATTTGTGTTCCAAGCGATAAAAGCCTTGAATTCGGTCGAGTCTGACAGTCGTGTCGCGAGGTCCATATGGCTGATGCTTTTGGCTTTGGCCTTGTTTTCGGTCGTACCCAGTCGAGCGCCAGAAAGTTCACCGAGATCTATGCCAGCGAATGCTGGTGTGTAGTTGAGATAACAAAACCCAGTCCCAGGTTTGCCGATGTTTCCAGTCAACGCTGGTAATAAACCAACGGACCGCATCACATTCCCGCCCATAGATTGGCGCTGTAGCCCTTGGCCGCACCACAACATGGACGGTCCTGCCGCGTAGAGTTCAGCGGCTTGTCGAAGTGTACTTGTTGGGACACCTGTTTGTTCTGCCGTCCATTCCGGGGTACATGACGCAATTGTGGACATCACTTCCTCCGCCCCGAGCGTGAAGTTCTCAATATAGGCTTGATCAAAAGCGTCCATGGCGTGGAGTTCGTGCAAAAGTCCGAACGCTAGAGCAGCATCACTGCCAGGGCGTGGCTGGACATGTAGATCAGCCGCTGCTGCAGAATCCGTTTGAATAGGATCTATGACAACGACATTCGCCTTCGCGCCCTCTAACCAATGCTCGGCGATGTGGGGAGCGCTGTGGGATGGGTTGGCACCCCAAACAAAAATAGATGCAGCGTCCTTTGCTGTTCTTGGATCGAACCCCATTCCTGATTCACCGTACAAGAGATGCCAAGCGACATGGCCTGCGGCGTTGCAGATGGTATCTGGATCTACCTCAGAAGCACCGATTGCGGTAAAAAAACGGTTCGGAAAGAAGTGCGCGAGCAAAGAGAGCGTGCCGGAATAGTGGGTGTGGAGGATCGCTTCAGCCCCATGCTGGTCGATCACGGCTTGAAATTTTGATGCGATCTCAGCTAACGCCTCTCCCCACGAGATACGCTCGAAGGCGCCATCCCCTTTTTGCCCGGACCGTCGCAATGGGTGTTGGAGCCGAGCTTGTTTATCCTGCCAAACGCCGTTGTAGGCAACCGCACATTTACTGCAGAGACGACCACGCGCCACGGGGTGCTCTGGGTCACCTAGAATGCGCAAAGGCTCGCCTTCCTTTTTTTCGACAAGAATGCCGCAGGCGTCGTAGCAATCACGGGGGCAATTGGTTCGTATTAACGTAGGCATCGTTTGTTAACTTCTTACCACTGAGTTAAATGATCCTACCATGTCGAAATCTTGGAGAGATCGCGAGATCAACGTGCATTGCTCAGCGACTATGGCAATAATCCAGTTCCCCAATTCGCAAGCAACAAGTGCGAATCGACGGACCTGGGGCAAGTACGATTAGAAATACACTCGAAGATTGAGGGCGCAAGATGCAGATCACACTTCACTATTCTCCCATCGCCTGTTCGTTAGTGCCTTATGTAGCGCTTACCGAAGCGGGTGCCGACTTCGAAGTTAAGGTCGTTAACTTCTTGAAGGGGGAGCACATGAGCCCGGATTACCTGCAGTTGAACCCCAAACACAAAGTTCCAGTACTCGTCCTAGACGGCGAACCGCTGACCGAGAACGTTGCCATCCTGCAGTGGATCGCCCGTCAATACGCTGGTGCGCAGTTGTTACCTAGGGGCAAGGATGAGTTCAGAGCGATCTCGCTAATGTCGTGGTGTGCGTCAGGTATTCACCCAACCTTAACGCCGAACGTATTGCCCCAACGGTATTGTGATATGCCCGGATCTGAGGACGCGGTGAAGGCATGCGCGCACAAGATCATGCACGAGAATTTTACGATTGCTGAAAACTTGCTTGGTGACCGCGAATGGTTTTTCGACCACTTCACCATTCCAGACATTTACTTCTACTGGTGCTTCCGTCGTGCTAAGCAATTTAAACTTGATGTTTCTTCGTACAAGAGTTGTAACGCACACTTCGACCGCGTGTCGCAAAGATCGAGCGTAGAAAAACTGTTGGCCTTTGAGACCGAGGCTCTCTCAAGTATTGCTCCTGGATAGTTTATCCCGTTGCCACTTCTAAAACGTTGCTCTGAGAGCAGAAGAGTCCCCCGAGGACTGATTAGTTAAACCAGTCTACCCAGTTAGGCTACTGGCCTCGGGGGAGTGCAAAGATTAGGTTTAAATCGACCTCAGGCAAATACGTGAAAACCACTAGTTTGTAGCGTTGCCTGCCATAACCTTGGTCAGATATGTTCGGCGAAATTGACCGTCTCGCGCTTTGACTCGAGCACGTGCACTTGCATAAGCGACTGACAGTGCGCTGCTAGAGCAAGATCGCGCGCGCGGACAACGTGCCGATTCCGCCAGTTGCGCCATACGATTCCCCATTCGTCCTGGATGCGCTGAGAGAAAGACTCGTCACATCCGTCGGGGAGCTGCGAGTTAGCTGGTCTACGGATGCCTCGCCGGAAGGCACGCCAAGAACAGAGCCACCAAGGTGGGGTGAGGACGATCAACGTGTCTGCGTGTTGGATGAGTAAGTCGCGGTCGACGTCATTACTGTCAACAATCCATCGATCATCGGCGAGTAAGACACGTTGTTTCTCAACGAGTTCGTCTTGTGGGACACGGATCCAGCCAGGGTTCCAGATGTGAAGATCGAGATGGATAAGGGGCAGCCCAGTCTTTGTCGCCAACAGCCGAGACAATGTGCTCTTTCCGGCACCTGCCATGCCGGTGACCACAATACGCTCTCCAATCTCTGAATTTGTTTCAGCTTTGCTCATGCCATTCAAACTACGGGTCGCATTCTCGAAAGTCGAGCGGCTACTGAACTCGTGGTCTAAATCTCTGAGGGTCTTTGGTTGAAGAAGACTTCGACATACATGTCTAAATCTTCTTAGTTTAACGACCGAACGAGTTGGCTTAAGCCAACACTCGTGGTCGTCGTTTGGCGTAGATCAAACAGATTGCACCTAAGAACAGGAGGCTAAGCGTACTCGGTTCGGGTACGTCAACTGTGACCGACCGAACCCTGAAGACGTCGTTCGCGCCGTCTGCCCCTATCGCGAAATGCTGATTGAAAGACAGGGCACCCAACCAGGTATCATTAGCCAGCCCGCCAACATCGACCAAGGTCACGATGTCATCAATGACCAAGTTAAAGTCATCGTTGCCACCAAAATTGTCGAAGACGATGCTCACGAGCGTGCCCTGGATACCGCCAAAATCAAACAACAATGCCTCATCAGGTCCGTCGCCATCGAGACGATCGGCATCGTCCTCATCGCCGTCGGGTCCACCTTCACTGTCTACGGATAAGCCCCTACTGCCGCCGTCGGTATCTACAACGACAGCTTCGGTATCATCAAAACTGTCACCAACGTCGTCGCCAAGGTCGTTTAGATCGACACCTTTGTAGCCGTGCACGGTAAGTTGATGACCACCCAACAGACTTAGATAGTGGCGATCGTCGCCGCTCCCTTCTAACTCACCAGTGCTTTCCTCGCCGAAGTCGTAGGTGATTAGTGCAGCGTGGCCCGATACAGACATCGCCATTGTGCCCGCAAGTACGGCGGCTAAGAACGTCCTTTTAATCGTCATTTTATTTAGGCCATTAAGGCTATCAAGGTGCGGTAGCTTGGGCTCCGCGTGATCGGATGTTTCTAATTTTGTGACTTTCGTTTTCACTGTGTACCCCCAGCGGTGTGTTATGCGCGTAGGACTTTGTTGGATGCGCAAATCATTCGCACACATACAAAAAAGCTACCTTTAACTGGCATAGGATTCGAATGATTTGGGCCAATACGCCGGTCACACGCGTATTGTCAGAAAAATGTACCCATCATGCTTGAAGGCCTAACCGCTCAATCCGCCGCTGAAAGTGCAAGCGCTCTCACGCTCGTGTTCGTCATTCTTTCTGCGTTTGTGCTCTCTACTGTCTTGGCGTATGTCTATCAAAAGACATTTCGGGGACTCTCGTACTCACGGAATTATGTCCAGTCGATCATCTTGATTTCTATCATCGCCGCGATGGTTATACAGTCGGTTGGCGATAGCTTGGCTCGTGGGATCGGCATCATGGCCGCAATGGCCATTATTCGCTTTCGAACCAATTTCAAAGATCCTCGCGATACCTTGTTTCTATTTGCTGGGTTAGCTACTGGTATTTCTTGCGGCGCCTACGCGTTTGGAGTGGCGTTCATCGGGACCCTGGGTTTCTGCCTTGCAGCAATTCTATTGCACTACTCACCGCTTGGTCCCAATGCTTATTTTGACGGCATGCTGCGCTTTTCCACGACGCGGATACCCAAGAGCGGACGAGCATGGATCGTATTCTCAACAAGTTTTGTCGCACCTGTTCGCTCATTACTCTGCGAGAAGCACAGCAGGGTGATCGGCTGGATTATGCCTATCACATCAAATTGCGGCGGGGTGCCACAGAGGAACATCTGCTAGGTGAACTGCGCCAGCTTTCCGGTTTGGACGGCGTTCATATCCTCATGCAAGAAGCAACGGTGGATCTATAGACATGTCCAATCTACTTCCCCGAGCAGTCTTTGTTTGCGCCTGGCTTGCAGCGTTAGGCACGGCAGCGTTTATCGCCGGTCAGTATTCTTCAGCCACCCAGTTTTTCGGTATCGCCGATGATCAGGAACAGACTGTCCGTTTTTCCAATCCAGTTGAAATAGTCGAAATTCGGCATGTCTCCGGTGAAGAAGTGGCGCGGGGTGATGTTGTGATGCGAGTCCGGCAGCCACTCTTGGAAGCTGATATCGCGTTTGTGCAGGAGCAACTTCAGGGTCTCAGCTTCAGCGATCGCGAAAACTCAACAACCATCGACGCACAAATCGTCAAACTCAATTCGGACTTGCGTACATCTATCGCGCAACTGGATACCGGTATAAAGAACCTTGAGGCGCGCAAACGGACGGCACGTGAATTGTTCAAAGACGCTTCAGGTGGTGCTGGTCTTGCGACCATCGACCGCGAGATCGAGTCATTGCGAGTTAATAGAAGCGCGCTCATTCGATCTACCAACACGACTGTCGCCAGCCTCCGTAGCCAACTTAGTATTGGCACCCGTCCCATAGATGCAGAAATCGCTGAACTCAGAAAGCGTTTGGACGATTTACAACGCCAGCGCCGTTCGATGACGGTCACAGCGAGTTTAAGCGGCCGCATTGGCAGTATTTTGTTCAAGGTTGGCGATACCGTGCCGCCTTATCAGCCTATCGCCACCATCCATAGCGCGAAGCCGACCTACGTTAATGGCTACATCCATGAAGCGGTGTCCAATGACATCAAGAAAAATGACACCGTGTGGGTGACATCCGTCAATCAAATGGAGGAGTCCCTGTACAAGGGTGTCGTTGAGAGCCTTGGCGCAAGGATTGTTGAGTTTCCGCTTCGACTGAAGGTCAATCCGATGGCGCAAGCGTGGGGGCGAGAAGTTGTCGTACGTCTTGAGGGACAACACGACCTGTTGCTCGGTGAAAAAGTGTCAGTACAAGCCCAGCAACCTAATCAAATAGTGCATTTGCTACGAGCCGCCCTCGCTCCGAAGCAAGCAGTTGCAGCCATCGAGGTAGATCAATGATGTCGTGCGTAAAAATGTTAGTTGCCAAGCTCAGTTTAGCCGCAATGTTGCTTGCGTGTAGCAGTCTCATCAGCGCAGACGAAGTGGGTGCATACCTCTTTGGGGAGGATGCGAGCTACTATGAATCTGTTTTAAATCCGAGCACCAAACCTTTCCGAAAGCTTTGGATCGCAGATCCGGAAGTTAGACTTACACCGGAACAAGATGCACGTGGTTTGAATACTGAAACCTATAGTCTTCGTTTTCGCCCCACTTCCCGGCTCGAGCGAACCGCAGAACACCGACTGTTCGACATTGAAGAAGAACTGGCGGCGTTGGAGCTTGAGGACATGCTGGGTTCAATGCTGAAACAGCGTTATCTTCACATCATTGAAATCGCGGAGTACGAGGCGCTCCTAGGCATTGCTGAGAAAGAGCGCAGTCTGACGCAAAGTGAGGCGGAAACCGAAGAAAGTCGTTCCTCCGAACTTCGTTATAACGTCTCGAATTTGCAGAAAGTTCTGTTGGAGATAGAGCTTAAACAACAACACATCACCCAACTTGAAAGTCAGATTAACCGCCTACGCGCATCTACAGGAATCTCAGCTCCCGAGCTTGCCCCGCATCGAGCATCCTCCGGCGCGGCCCAACTGACCCGTAATTTGGTGACACCCGCTGGTATCGAATCAGTTCTAGACTCTGATCGGCTAAAGACATTTACCGGTGCGATCGACCATCGTTTTGCCCAGGCGCGGTTAAAAGAGTCGAAACAGAAAAACGATCTGCAAAAGAACCGCGGCCGGTTCGGCTTGGATCTCGTAGAGCTCAGTTACGAGAACAAAGGCATAGACAGTTACAACATGACGTTTGGTTTTCGATTGCCTACGCGGGGGTATGGCGGTCGAAAGACCGCGAGAGCCTACCTTGCAGCTCAGCGGACTGCGGACTTGACTAGCAAACTAGTCAGCCAACAAACCCACAAGGCGATACAAGAGGTATACCTGGATCTTGAATCGTTTTACTTGTCCGATGACGCTCTGAAAAATTTTAGCCAACGCAGTACCCGCAGTGATCTGGCGACCGCCATAGTCGCCCAGCGACATCAACTGCTGCTCGAAGAGCGGACAGTCATCGATCACGCGAACGCTTTACGCGCGTTGGTGGAAGCGCTTGAGACGACTGGTTTGATTTACCAACGCCCCTTGATCAATTGGCTGGCTAGCCCTTGAGCGCGCTTGCTGCTTCAGAAGTTCGGGTAGAAAATCAAGATACAGTCATAGAGCGGTACGAGCTGAAATACGTCATCCCCTCGCGTTGGATTGAACCCATTACCCAGTTCATCGCTCCCTATTGTCGCCTTGATGAACACAGCCGAGTGCAGGGCGATAACTTCTATCCTGTCAACAGTCTCTACTTCGATACGTTGAACTATCGCTTTCTCAATCAGCGGCTTTGGGGTGCTGATCGACGTTTCAACATGCGCGTTCGTTCGTATGGTGACGGTCGCGAGGCACCGTATTTTGCGGAACTGAAATTCAAAACCGCGACGTACGTGAAAAAGTTCAGGGCCGTGCTTGAGCTACAAGAGTGGCCAGGGTTTTTACACACTAGTGAGTTAGATCCGCTCGACGAAGTTGAAACGCCGCGCCGGGTTTTCAAGCGTATGGCGCATGCTTATGCGATTGAGCCAAAAATATTCACCTGCTACCGACGACGGGCGTTCGTTTCGGAAGTTGATGACTATGCGCGCGTGACAATGGACATTGATATGCAATATCGACCGCAGACACCTTTGATCTGTGATGATCCATACAATTTGTCGCCTGACAGAAACTGCATCAGCTATGACATTCAAAGCATCTATGGCGATGAGGCCCACTATCAGGCAAACGTCATCCTTGAGCTGAAGGCAACGAGCGGTTTTGTGCCGACCTGGATGATCGAGCTCATCCGCAGATTTGAGTTAAAGCAAGTGGGCTTCTCGAAGTATGTGAACAGCTCTCTGGTGGATAACCATGACAATGGTTGGCGCTACATGGATGTAAGTACCGAAGGGCTAGAGCCAGCTTAGATAGTAGCTACGGGCTGGGATATGGTGTCTCGTGTTACTCTTGCTTGCGGTTTAGAAGTTAGAGGCAACCTGTGGCACACACAGATGACATCATAGGTGGGTGGATAAGCAACGCAGAGAAGACTGGCGAGGTCAAAAAATTACCTGGCTACGGTAAACCGCTCGATCTCGATGATGACTCGCACGTACCACGCAAGTATCGAATGGCGTACCGGGTGCTCAAGAATGCCAATATCACACCACCCGAAGTTGAGATGATCAGAGAACTCGGTGAATTGCGCGAGCAACTTGCGCAACAAACGGACAAACGTACTCGCAGCGAGCTTTCTGCAAAAATTCGAGAAGCGAAACAGAAACTCGATATTGCTCTGGATAAGTTCAAGTTCCGCCAGTAGGTTATCTTTTTTACTTAGACATCCATTCGTGAACACGCAGTGTGTTTGGAGAAACAGATATGAATGAGGCTAACCTCACTCGCTTCGGGCCTATCGTCTTGGAGGGCGAACAAGGGACACCGTCGACCTACAAGTCTACCTTTAGGGCGCTAGAAGGCGCAGCGAAACTGATCCTTCGCGAAGACGGTATTGGTAGTGCGCAGATCAATATCAACGGAGTCAGTGTGGTCGAGCCGCGAGAGGCTAACGCAGATTCTGAGGTTGTGATCACGGTGGATCTTGAGCGGGAGAACAGTGTCGAGATCAGTGTCTCTGGCCGACTTAGCGTGCGCATTACACAGTCCGCGGAGGCCGATCTGGGTCTTTTGCGTCAGGGCTACTTTGGGCTCAACACCAGCGATCTCGAACGGCAACGCGCCTTTTATGAAACGTTAGGATTCATAGGTGAAATCTACCCGGCCGGACCCGAGACGAGCACGACGTTCGCGCAGGCGCTAGGCTTTCCGGACAACTATCTGATTCACGTCTCCCTCCATAGCCTGGAAAACCCGCCGACGCCGCCATTTGTTGATACGGTGCAGTTCAGAGGAGAGTCTTATCGCGAAGAGCCACCCTATGCCAGGTTGAACCACATCGGTATGGCCTACTCGACCTACTCGACACCCAGCCTCGATGGCGACTATGCCTACCTTAAGTCACAAGGTGTCGAATTTCTTTCCTCACCCGCCACAGCGCCTAACGGTGAACGGTTTGTGTTCTTGAAGGACCAGGATGGCGCCTTCTTGAAGTTGATCGAGACAGACGAAGGCGAGGTTTCGAGTCCTGGTCCAAATCTAGTACGACTTGTTAACACGAACATGAACGTTGCTGATCTTGAAAGGTCTCGAGAGTTTTATCGGCTCCTAGGCTTTACGGAATCGGAGTCCAACTCCCAGACGGGTTCGGGAGAGTTTGCGGCAGCCCATGGGTTTGATGGCCCAATCGAATTTGAGGGCGTGGATGTCAGTCTTGGCGAGGGCACCGATGGCGCGACGATCCAATTGCGTCAGTGGCAAAACCCCTACGACGCTGCCCCGTCCTATGCGCCTCCGGTCAACCACTTGGGTATCGATCGGATCAACTTCTATGTCGAAGACTTAACTGCGACGGTAAAAGCCATGAATGAACTTGGTTTTGAGCAGCTCGGTCCTTTAGGGGGTGGTCGTGAGGTCAGTATCGTGTTCTTTTTTGACCCTGACGGCATCAAGGTGCAGTTTGCGGGTCCGCGGACAGATTAGCAGTCGAGCAGATTTAGAATCGGCATTGTGATTGGACAAGCGAACAGTCACGCTCAGAGGACACTACGCCTTATTCGGTACATATAAGCCAGACTCAGAGCCCAAGCAGAGCCCAGTACGACGAAGGGAACATAGCCGGGATTGAAGTCCACAGCCAAACCGAGTGAATGACTAATTTGTGGGTGTGCTTGGGTTATTTCGAACATCATGCTACCCGCCTGGTAGGTGCCCAGGATTGGCCAAATCGCAAACATTGTGTAAATCAGGGTCACGATCACAATGTAAATTCGATCCAGGGTGGCCCCGACGAAATGGGCGAGCACCAAGTACGCGAAGAGGACAGTGACGAAATCCATGGTTGATCTTCCAGCTTCCGCGCTCAAAGAAATGAACAGGTCAGCCAGCTCGTACTCGGTCATGAAGGATCTCCTCGGAACGGAATCGTGGCAGCAAGTATAAGAGCATGGAGGGGCATACCCAATTCTTAGCAGAGTGGTTTGTATTGGCATGACGTTACTTATCTTCGATTGCGATGGCGTGTTGGTGGAAAGCGAGGCAATCCTAATAACCGCTGAGCTTGAGTTTCTGGGTCGGCATGGCGTCGTGTTTGAACGGTCCGATTACGTGCGCACCTATATGGGTATGGCACCGCGCGAATGGAAAGAACGGCTCAGTCGTTCTCTGTCTGCCAAACTTGGTAGGGAGGTTAGCGCAGAATTCTTTGACGAGCTCGATGACTTCACGACTGCTCGCCTTCAGGATCAACTGGTTTCAGTTGATGGGGCGAGATCGGTGATCGAGGGTTTCTCACATCAGCGGTGCGTAGCATCGTCTTCCTCGCCAGATGGTCTTGTTTGGAAGCTTAGCCATACACAATTGCTGGACCTGTTTGACGAGAATTTGTTCTCGACCCACCTGGTGGAGAAAGGCAAGCCTGAGCCAGACCTTTTTCTGCATGCTGCACATACCATGGGCTTTGAGCCAGCTGAATGTATTGTGATAGAGGACAGTGTCAATGGCGTGGTCGCCGCAAAACGGGCAGGAATGAAGGCAATCGGATTCACCGCGGCCAGCCATTGCCTTGAAGGGCATGACATAACCTTGTCGAAGGGCGGTGCGGATATGGTCGCAGGCTCTTATCGAGAGCTAAAAGAAATTGTTGGGAATTTTTGAAGTTTGCGCTGAATTGCACCCGTAGCTAGCGGAGAAGAACAAGATGATTAGTGGCAGCTGCTTATGCGGTGGCATCAAGTATGAGATCAATGGTGAAGTCGCGATGACTCGAATTTGTCACTGTGTGAATTGCCGTAAGTTCTCAGGCACTGCGAATGCTGCATGGGGACTGGCGCAAGTTGCGGACTTTAGTCAGACGGCGAGCGACGCTGAAGTGGGTGAGTATGATGCTGGCTCTGGCAGTCTGCGCAAGTTCTGCATGTCCTGCGGATCGCCTTTGTGGTTTGAACCAAAGGATCTGCCTGCGTTTGTTGGTATTGCCTTAGGCTCGATAGATGATGGCAATCCTGCGCTGCCGGAGATGCATGTTTGGATGCGATCAAGTCCGGATTGGGAGGACATCTCGGATTCTTTGCCGCAGCACCTTACCCATCCTTGAGCGTTATCGATAACTCCTTAGAATGCACGCTTAGAAACGGTCTGGCGTCAAACACCCATTAGGCGAGAGGATTAACTGTGTTGAACAAAATGCAGATTGGGATAGCGTTATTGCTTGGACTGGGCGGGCTAGCGAATGGCGTTTTTATGGCCGTAGCCCCTGAAGCCTGGTACTGGGCCGTGCCTGGCGTGCCTGATCGAGGACCGTTTAACCAACACTTTGTGCGGGATATTGGCTTCATCTACATGCTGATCGGAATGGCTTTCACATATGGAGCGATTTACGCAAAGCATCGATTGGTGTTGTGGATGTTGCCGACCGCTTGGTTGGTTTGTCACGCTGTTTTCCATGTTTGGGAAGTTGTCGTCGGCATCTGCGGACCTGAATCTTTGATAGAGGATTTCGGTGGCGTGACGTTCCCGGCACTCCTAAGCCTAGCTCTCCTTTATGGCAGCTATAGAGATCGGGCTCGTGACTAAGCCCTTTATTGTTCTCCTGTTCCTTGGTCTGGGCATAGGGTTAGGTTTGAGCACGGCGTTCCTAGCTCCCGAACCCGATGCAGATCAAACGATCGAGTGGTTAGACAACCCTCGCTATTTGAGTCCGTTCACCCTCGAATCCGAAGCCGGGCAGTTCGATAACCAATCGTTAATGGGACAGTGGACGATTGTGATTTTTGGTTTTTTAAATTGTCCTGATTTTTGCCCAACAAGTTTGTCGCAGCTGGCATCTATCGCAGATGGCTTAGTGGAAAAATCCGTCGACCAAGAGGTCCGCTATGTTTTTGTTTCCGTCGATCCCGAGCGGGACTCAGTGGTTGAGGTTCGTCAATATGTCAGTCACTTTGGGGAATCTATCCGAGGGGTGACGGGTACTGCAGAGCAGCTAAGTCGATTTGCTGGGGATCTTGGCAGTCAGTACAGAGTAACAGCGGATGATGATGACTACACGGTAGCTCACTCCATCACTTTCTCGATCATTGATCCTAATGGGGAATTTCGCGGGCGTTTTTGGCCTGGCTTCAAACTTCGCAATCTCGTTGAAAATCTTACGGCCAAACTATTAGGGGACAGGGTCTCCACCTAGACCGCACACACAATGTTGAAATCTCGAATAAGTACCATCGCCATCCTCGGACTGACCATCGCCGTTGCCCTCGTATTGATTATCGACCGGGGTGGCTTGATTGCGTGGAGCGCTTTTGTCATAGGCGTTGTGTTGCTCGCAAAGAGTTGGTTTAAGCCCAGAAAGCTCGACTTGGTTCTCGCTGGCGGATTGGCGATCTTCTCACTATTGGCATGGCTTGGAAGCTTTTACTACGTCATCTCCACCTATGAATCAGGTGAGGTGATTGAACTCACGATCGATACGAAGAGCGGTCTTCATACAGCGCGACTTTGGGTGTTTGAGCATGGTGGGCCAGGACCTGTTATTTATTACGACGCGGAACCCGAGGCTGCAGAATCGTTATTAGCGGGTCGCTCCTTACAATTCACTCGGGACGGAGCTGTGAACACTCAAATACCCAATGCGAGACGAGTCGAAGCGATTCCAGAAGAGGAAGCTAGCGGGATACTGGAAGCTATGGCAACCAAGTATGGGGATCGAATGATCGCGGCTGATGTTTATTACTTATTGGTCGGGCGGCCCAGGGATCGCGTTGCACTCGTTATTCGGCTAGACGGAGTTTAAGTGCGATCACCAGATGTTGAACGCGGGTTTTATATGGCTCGTTTTGATCCTGTACAGCACCATTTGCGCCTGTTTCACAGGTTCAAATAAAGGTGATAAGCTCAATTATCGGTTTATTTGGAGGACGGGCCACACCAGCCGACTTCGGTGGACGTTGAGTTAAGCGGTAGTTATCTTCTACTAGCATCCTATGCGGTCATCGCATTGGGGTTCTCGTTCCTTTGTTCCATTGCCGAGGCTGTCCTCCTCAGTGTTACGCCCTCGTATGTCGCAGCGTTGGAAAAACGCACCGGCCGCTCCGGAGACTTACTCAAGAAGCTCAAAGCGAATATAGACCGACCCCTCGCCGCTATCCTTTCCCTAAACACAATTGCCCACACTGTTGGTGCCATTGGCGTGGGTGCCGAAGCTGCACTAATTTGGGGCGGTGCCGGAGTCGGAATAGCTTCCGGTGTGATGACGCTCTTGATCCTCATCGCTTCCGAAATCATCCCCAAAACGATTGGTGCGATGCATTGGCGGACCTTGGCGCCGACCATGGCTAAGATCTTGGTGGTACTCATGCGGGTGCTTGCCCCGATGGTTTGGCTTTCCGAATACATCACTCGGGCAATTGGTGGTGATCGACGCACTGAGGTTGTCACACGAGAAGAAATCGCCGCGATGGCTGGGTTGAGCTCCGAGAGTGGTGAGATGCCTGATGATGAAACTCGGGTCGTTGAGAACATGATGGCGTTAGAATCTAAAACCGCGCACGACATCATGACACCTCGTACGGTGGTGATCGCATTCCCACAGGATCTCACTGTGGCGGAGCTTCTCGACGCCAATCCGAATTTGCCGGTTTCCCGTCTGCCGGTTTACGACGGCTCCATCGACAAAGTTACAGGCTTTGTTCTCAAATCTGACGTGCTGACTGCTCAGGCGGATGACAAACATGACACCCGTTTGGCCGAGCTTCGGCGCGACCTCACCGCAGTGCCCGCATCAACATCGCTGTCAGAGCTATTTCGAATGTTGCTCAGGGAACATCAACATATCGCGTTAGTTGTGGACGAATTTGGCGGTACCGACGGTCTTGTCAGCAGCGAAGACTTAATCGAGACGATTCTGGGCCTGGAAATCGTTGATGAAGCTGATGTGGCAGAAGATATGCAGCGTCTCGCGCGACAACAGTGGGCCCATCGCGCTAAGTCTCTCGACGTCAAAAAGGGCGCAGGACTGGGTGGGTCGACACCCCATGCCACAGACTAAGGTGAGAGCGCTCAAGTGGGTCGGTATCTCAATCCTAAGCACAGTTGTTGTACTGACCGGGACTTTCTTCATCGCCAAAACTTCGGATGGCCCCCTTGGCCCCTTTCCTGGAGGACCGTTGGTCTCCGGTGAGTTAGCGATCTCAGCTGTCACCGATTGGACCTTTGCTCGCGAGACCGGAGAGATTGAGCTGCAGTTGCTGCAAGACAGCTCATCGCGGACGACGTGGCTGGCAGTGGCTAACAATAGCGCCTACATACCCGCGGCGCTGGACTTTCCGCCCAACAAGTCCTGGCACCTTCGCGCCGAACGAGATGGAGATGCCCAAATCCGTTTCGACAACACCCGTTATCCGGTACGCCTTGCTCGTCTCGATGAGACGAGTGCTGAGTTCAGTGATGTGGTCGACGTGCTTGTCGCAACGAACGCCATGCCACCTGGAGGGAAAGACCAGATGTGGCTGTTTCGGGTATCGAGCCGTTAAGCGCGTTTTCCGTTAAAAATCTGTTTCTCGTACGAAGGTCTCGACGGGCACGTCTAGCCAACCGACCATAGCAATCATGCCATCGACCTCCATACGGCCACCGAGTTTTGTGCGTTGAATCGTCGATGCGCTGACGCCAATTTCTTTGGAGATCTGGCTCCATGTCACTTCCCTTTGCAGCCTCTGTTCGTTCAGGGCTTGGTAGAGTGCTTTCGCGTCGAATCGTTTCATGATTGCGGAATCTCCAACTAAAAACTGCTAACGATAGATATAAGCGGGTATGTCACCAGACCATAGAGGGCAACCAGGCTCCCCGTCATACAGACGCCACGCATATCCGCATTGCCACTTAGGAAAAAGTAAGTATGGCCTAGGCGCATAGTGGCGTACCCGCATAGCCAAATTGCGGCAAGGATTGCTGGTGGGGATAAGAAGAGGAACACAGGCAAAGCCAGAGCAAAATGCACGGTGTTTTCAGTCAGATTACGGTGAGCAGCATGACTGCGAGTGAGTTCTTGCGTATTAGAGACACCTTGAGAACTATGATCGCTCTCGGCTTCCTCCTCGGGCGTCGCAAACAAACCGAAGCGTGCTCTCGTAACTTCAGTATGGGTCATTAGCCAAGTGTGATTCACGATCAGGAACAACACGCTGAGAGCAACAAATCCCATCATTGCGTCTGTTGGCAGTGCGGCCTCAAGACGGTTCACGCCAACAACGAGATTAGTGATCAAAGCAACGACAAGCGGGACGAGTGGATAAACCAATAAAATCGCCCATTGGCGGGAGCTGATGTTGGGTTGTATATCGTTCATTTGATCTGCAGCCTGTGGATGACAGTAATTTCCTAACAGTATCTTAAGCGGTCTTGGTAGCTGATGTTGATCTGATCATATGTCGTGTTGAGCTAGCCACGATGGTTGAGCAAGTTCCCTAACGACCCGGCTAGTCGCTCGCGCTCACCGGGATTCTCTTAAAGTAGAGGGGTAAGAAGGGCGCGATGGTCACCCAAACCTTGTCTCGCTCTGGAGTCATATAGAATCCGATGAAAGCTGCCCGCCAAGAGAACTCGATGCGTTGGAATTTCACAGGCGGTGCTCCGATGTCAAGAAAGGTATGAATCTGCAGAAATTGGCGCTTAGTTACAACTACCTGTGCCTCCTCAAGCAGGACTCCGGAATCTGGCGCCGTACCCTCACGTACAAGAAGGCGTTAAAATGACCCTATGCTGCTTGCCGAGGTTTTCAAATGCGCCTTGTCGAAATAGACGAAACTACAGAAGACACATATTTTCGTTGCTTGCATGACGAAATTCCCGCGGACCCCCGGGTGATGGCGATGCGTCGAGACTGGCGCGCTATGTACAAGCCGAAGGGCCACCGCGCAAAGGTCTTGTTTGACGATGCAGACCAAGTCGTGGGTCTTACCAACTACATTCCAGTAGAGCATTCTCCTTACGAGGGGGAGAACCTCATGGCGATACTGTGCATGTGGATCCACGGATATGAACATCTCGTTGGGAATCAACAGTCGAAAGGGTTTGGACGGTTCATGCTCGCGGAGATCGAAGCTGATGCCCTACAGTCAGGGTGTGACGGCGTTACCGTTTGGGCCAAAGATTACGCCGACTGGAACCCCGTCGCTTTCTATGAACACATGGGTTATGAGCGAGTAGATCAGGCTGGTCTCGATATTCTGGCTTGGAAGCGCTTCAACCAAGAAGCCAAACCCCCCGCTTTTCTCAAACAACCATCGGTGCCAGAGGTCGCGGATGACCAAAAGGTTCAGGTTACAAGCTTCACGAACGGTTGGTGCGGTGGCGGCTGCCAACAATGTGTCATGGTTCGGGATGCGGTGACAGAACTTGGTAGTGATGCAGTCCTAACCGAAATATACGCACACGAAAAAGGTGACATGCGTGATAGAGGTGCGAGCATCGATGTAGTCTATATAGACGATGTACCTTTCCGACCTAATGGCCCACCGGCAACGAAGAACGAGTTCAAACAATCCGTTCTTGAACGCGCGAGACAAAAGAGTCCATAGCCCCCAATGACGAGTGAGTGTTGATGGCTGATTTCGTCCGCTCTCTCGCCAATCGGTGTGCTGTAGACTCGGAGACCAAGTCGTCACCAAACTATGTATGTACCAACACGAAAAAATTGATTACATCGAGATGCCAGCAACAGACTTCGAAGGAACAAAATCCTTTTTCGAAGATGTATTCGGCTGGCAGCTAGAGGATGCTGGACCCGACTACCTTGCCTTTACTGATCAGGGCGCCACTTTCTTGACTCAAATGGCAACGAATTCGCAGTGTCGTCGGATCATGAGGCGAATGGCCGTCTGGTTGGTTGATGTCTCGTCATCCTCCCATGTGACATGAAACGAGGCATTGGAAAATTTTCTGCATTGCTGATCTTGTTAGCGGGACAGCAAGTAATGGCGATTCAGCAGGAAGCCCGGAGTGCTTTTGACCCGAGTGTGTTTGATAACTCGGTGGAGAAGCTGCGCGAAGAAGCTGGTACACCGGGCTTGGCTGCCGGAGTCCTGCGAGACGGACAACTGCTAAGACTCAAGGGCTATGGGGTAGCTGGTTCAGATGGACAACCCGTTACCGCCCAAACGGCATTTCAGATTGGATCGATCACTAAGTCCTTTGTCGCTCTGGTGATTCTCCAAATGGCGTCGGAAGGCAAACTCGAATTAGATGATCCGGTGGTGCGTCATGTCCCGGCATTCCGCACAGCGTCCAAAACTCAATCACATCAAATCACTATTCACCATCTGGTCACTCACCGCAGCGGGCTGACGACTTTGGACGGCAACAGCCTGAAGGCCGAAGAGCCAGGATCGTCTGGACCCGAGGCTGCGGTGGCCGGACTAGCAGACGTTCAGTTGTTCGCAGAGCCAGGCACGACCTTTCAGTATTCAAACGCCAACTATGTTCTCTTGTCCCACCTCATTGAGGTATTGGATGAGCGAACGTTTGAACGGTCTTTGCAGGCGCGGATTTTTACACCACTGAGTATGACGAACAGTTTTGTGTCGGTCCCGCCTTCTAACAAAATCTCTTTGGCGAACGGGTATCGACTCTGGTTTGGCGTAGCGCGAGCCTGGCACCCGGAAGCGGATACTGTGGCTGATCGACGCATGATTGGCGCAGGTGGCATCTGGACCAGTATTGAGGATCTGGCTCATTATGTAGAGGCGGTGCACACTCGCGACCCTCGCATCGTCCCAGTTGGTGCGGATAGGCTGTTTGCCATTGAGCTCTTCGACAAAGAGGTTGGCTACGCCTATGGGTGGTTTGCCGATGGCACTGGCGGCGAAACCGTCTTCGAACACTCCGGCTTCACGCCTGGCTTTTTGACACTGGCGACGATCGTACCAGCGACAGGTGAAGTGGTAGTTGTGCTCACCAATATGTCAGGTTTGGGGCAAGGCGATTTGCCACGTGCTGTCACTCATGCAGCATTGGGTTGGGAGCCGATCTCAGCTGCACCGGCACTCGGCGCCCGAATTGCAATTTGGTCGGCAGTGAGCGCGCCTCTAGGTCTTGTACTTTTGCTCTACCGGACCGGGCATAGTTTGTTCTTTCGAAGACAGCCGATGCGGCCTTGGGTACGCGCACTCAACGTTGGGGTAGTGTTGGGTTTGATCGCCGGTGTCTATGTTGTCTTTGTCGGGTTTCAGGCGATGGTAGGCGTCAGCTTTGAGACGGGTTTTGCGTTCTACCCCGACTTTACCCTAACTACGGTTGTGACCATGGCACTCGCCTTGGTCTTAGCAGTGGGTAGGTTGTTACTGGTCATACGCAGCGGATGATCACTGTTTGGGTAGAATGCGCACGAGTTTGTCGAAAGGTACGTTGATGAGCATCAATGACGTTGAAATTGTCGAGTACCGACCAGAGTATGGATTGGAAGTGGTCAAGATGTGGCGGCAGTCTTTTCAGCGAGCGATGAATTTGCCGGAGCAAAATCGCAGTGATGAACTACACCACCAACTGGACTATTTTTGCTCGATCAATCCGGACGGCATTCAGGTTGCAATCGATTGCTCGTCAAGCGCCATCGCTGCTCTGATGGTGTTGGTACCAGGTGAGTTGGATCATTTGTATGTTGGCGTGGAGTATCAGGGTTTTGGGCTCGGTTCGAGATTCGTCCAAGAAGCAAAAAGACTGTCGCCTCTAGGTATCGAACTCTTTACGTTTCAAAAAAATACTCGCGCGCAGAGATTTTATCTGAGTCGCGGGTTTGTCGAGATCGAACGGGGGTTCGCGGACTTGGGGACCAATCCCTGGGCGTCCTCCAAAGAAGACTTAGCGGATATAAAGTATCGGTGGCAGCCCTGACGGAACGCCCTTGTTGGCAGTTTGCTAGCCTGCAATTAGAGGTTTTGTAACTGAAGGTTTCGCTGAAACGTAGCGTTACACTGGCATAGTTCCAACGCTTTTCTGAATGGCCCATAGTTGAGCTTCGCGTGAATCGAAGTGGGTCTGGCAGATGAACAAAGTCATAAACCTCGGATCGTTCTTAGCCATCCTTACGTTGGGCGTCGCAACAGGCATCGCCTTTACGCATTCCCTAGAGTGGACCAATAAGATTGGATTGAACGCCCAACAGTATTTGTTCGTGCAGCAAACGTTGTATCAAGGCTTCGGCGATAGGGCTGGTTGGATTGAGACACTAGGTATCATTGTTCTCTTGTTGATATCATCCTTGCTGTATCGCCTTCAACCGTCCTTGGGCTTGTTGTCCGGGAGCTCGACGCTGAAGTATCTTATTGAACGGAAGGGAAGTATAAGCGGCGAATTCTGACCGACTACTTCCGACCATGAGCCGACATCCAAAATTATGGAGCTATTCGGTTTCTTGTTACGGATACCTTTACGAAGACAAACAAAATCGATACGGCAACCATAAGAGTTTTCTCGTTTAGAAAAGAATACTCGAGAAACAATGGCGCATCTCCAAGTCCTACGAAGGCACCTACCAACGCGCCGACAATACCAATGAATATGTTATTAGCGCTAAGCAATCGATCTAAACTGAGAAGACCCGGAGATATTCCAACTACTAATCCAGTCGCGAGGACAAACACAATTATCATTACTTCCTCAGTAGCCTAGATGAAACAAACATTAGCGATCCAATGAACAAGCTGAGTGCTGCCGGTAAGTAAGCGCCGCCAATTGAGAAGCCCGTGACTATAGACAGAGCAACGGCTGTCACGCTCATGACCCCCAGACTGATTTGATTGTCTCTCCAGGCTACTCGAGCAGCCACGAGATAAAACGCACCGAAGAAAAATAGCCACGAAATTCCCCAGAGTCCTTGGGCTTCATACCAGGATTGCTCTCGGACGAAAGTCTCGGCGACTACGCTTGAGTCGCGTAACATGACGTCGGTCACGCCGCGTACCGATACTGGTGAGAAGAATATGTAGAGCGAAGCACCAATAGCCCAGGTAGCGGCTATTGCAACGAAGAGCTTGCCACTACGGACTAAGAACTCACGCACTTTACGCAAACCTCTCGGTAAACACTGACCACATTGGGACAAGAACGAGTCTTACTAATTCCAGTCCAGTGGTCATTGTGCGCCACTCTGATTGCGACGCCAGTCCTCTAGCTTAGCGCGCTCATCGGGAGGAAGGGTATTGATACAGTGCCGACGAGACCCACCAGTTGCCATGCAGTCGTCTAGCAGGGGGACCCACGTGGCATCGCTTGGGAAGTACGCCCGTCCACTACTGGTCGTCAGGACTGGATCCTGGTTCGGATCAGGACCCTCTTCCCAGGGAAACCTCGACTGGAACCACGGGTGGCAGCTAGCTACTAGCACGCAGATCAAGATTGTGGCTATCACCTTCCGCATCGACGGTCTCCCGCGCTTTCACGTCACAACGCGCAACCACTCCTTTCAGCCCAGGTACGTGAGCAAGGGCTGCAATAAATTGGCTACTTTTCGTTTCATCGCGGTCCTGCACCAGTTTTGCGAGCCACGCCCAGACATGGTTAAGACCGTTTGGTTTTGGGTTTGTTCCAACTCGAAAATTCGATCAAAATCAGTGCGGCGAGTTTACTTTGAGTTGCCGGTTCTGGCCGAAAGCTGCCTCTTGCAGTGCACAACCATGAATTTTCGTGCATTGCACAACTCAAAGTCTGAGTTCGACCCGGAGCGGCCTTTAGCACTTGGCTCGAGGATTACTAGGTATCATAGTCTTCTGAATCTAGCTGGAGCGAAAATGAAGAGAGTCAGTCTGAAGGATACCGTCGAGGTGATCGGTGTCTTATCAATTGTTGCCACATTGATATTTGTGGTTTTTGAGATTCGGCAAAACACCAATGCGGTTCGAAGTTCTGTTACCCAATCAGTCTCGGAGCAGAGCATCGAAATTCTGCAGATGCTCATAGAAAATGCAGAGTTACGGCAAGCTCGAATTGCGGTGAACACTGATTCAGTCACTGACGACCAGCGATCCCAGGTAGACTACTTGTACGCGCTCCTTATTCGAAATCAACAGAACAGATATCTACAATTTAACTTGGGTGTTGTTGACGCTGAAACCATGGTTTTGTTGGGCGGGAACGCTCCAGTTTATCGAACGCCCGACTTCCGTCGATATTGGGATTCTGTGAAAGAGCGTCAACCTCCGGAATTCCGAAGATTTATGGAAGAAACGAATATCGGCTTAACAGCAGACAATTCTCTGCCACCGATGTAGATATCTCCTGCAATGTGAAGATGCCCGATGACCGTTCTTGGCCGTGAACGGAATATTGCACTGAACAATGCGATTTCCGTAGTCGACCCAGAGCAGCTGCTTCTTTATCCGCAGCTGCTACATAAACTAGTCGTCTTAACCGAGGGTTGCCAATGATATCAATACGACGAGCTGAGCATCGAGATGCTGCAAGTATCATCGCTGCACACGTGCGATCTATTCGCGAGGTTTGCTCGAAGTCTTACACCCCGGCCCAAATTGAAGCTTGGAGCAGTCGTGACTTCAAGGAGAACGTCTGGTGCCAAACAATCGACAGAGACTGTGTTTGGGTTCTAGATTCAGGTGAAAGAATTCTGGGATTCGGACATTTGAGGTTTAACTCAGCTGAACTTGGGACAATTGAAGGGCTTTACTTCGTACCAGAAGCGAATGGACGCGGGCTTGGGAAAAAGCTGATGTCCTTAATCTATGCTCATCTCGAACAGACGAGCGTGGAGAAGTTGGTTTTGCAGGCCACATTGAATGCTGAAGGATTTTATTACGCTATGGGTTTTCAATCCGTAGGCAGTACTTTCGTCGAGTTTCACGGTGAAAAAGTCGAATGCGTTGACATGGTGAACAGCCTACCATTTTGAAAGTTTGCAGATCTGACCGGCTGCTTCTAGCCGAATGCTGCCTCTTGCAGTGCACAATGATGAATTTTCGTGCGTTGCACAACGTAAAGTCTGAGTTGTGCCCGGCGCCGACAATCGTAATGCATAGAAATTGGGGTTAGCCTGAGTTGATCGATCGTGGGGAGCAACCAATGGACATTCAGTCAACAGCCGAGCTTTTAGGGAACTTAGGTGAGTTCATCGCGTCAATCGCGGTTCTGATTACGCTGATATACCTTGCCGTGCAAATCAAGCAAAACACCAAAGCAATGCACGTGACCGCTCGGGGTCACATTGTCGAGGGAACGCAACATCTTCGTGGTTTGTTGATGAACAACGAGTTCGTACGTGGGGCACTAGTAAAGCAGCACCGGGGGGGTGAGCTGAGCGATGAGGAAAAGCTCGTATTGCGCCACTATACGGTGACTATGTTTCGTAACTGGGAGTATCAGCACTACCAGTTTACCAATGGCCTGGTTGATCAAGATTCATTCCGGGCAACTCAGGTGGTTTGGAGAGTTTCGCTTAGCCCCTACAACATCAAATTATGGCCGAAGGTTAGGGACCAATTCACCGAAGTTTTTGCTCAAGAATTGGAACGCGTGATGGCGGCCACTGAGAAGAGCGAGGAACAGTAACGCACGTATTGCGACCGTTGTTGGCCGAACGTGGACCAAATTGTCTATCTGGGATTGGATCTTTGAAATTGACTGAGTAATGAGCCGAACACTTAACTCGTGCATTGTCTGTTGTACTCCTCGAACAGGGAGCACGTTGCTTTGCTCGCTTCTTAAAGCAACAGATGTTGCTGGGAAACCGCAGTCGTATTTTAGGTCACAGGATGTCGAAGCCAGGGTCGATGGATGGGACATCCGTCAGACGGATGGCTCTTTTCATTTCAGAGATTACCTGCGTTGCGTTTTAGAGCGAGGACGGTCAGAAAATGGCGTTTTCTCCGCCCGCATCATGTGGGAAACGATGGAAGAGCTAACTACCAATCTTCGGTCGATTGGAATGATTGGCTCCGACTTCGAGGTTCTAACTCAGGCTTTTGGCGAACCGAAGTTTGTCTCTCTTGAGAGACGTGATGCCGTGGCTCAGGCCATCTCTCGGCTTCGAGCTGAGCAGTCACATGTGTGGCACATCAGACGCGCGGGGGATCAGGAAGCAGCCAAGCGTGGCGTTAGCTATGATCACGATGCTATCCAGCACTTTATCGATGAGTCGAACGACCATGTCCACAAATGGAATAGTTGGTTCCAAGAGAACAACATAGTTCCGTTGCGGCTAAGTTACGAAGACCTGGAGTTAGCCCCTGCGACAGAAGCGCAGAAGATTTTGGATTTGATTGGTGTCGAGCGTCAAGTTGGTTCTATCAAAACGAAAAACGTTCGCATGGCGGACGAAACGAGCAGGGTTTGGGCTGAGCGCTTTAGAGCTGAAACGAGCTACTCTATCTGACCGACCTGGTGGAAAGACAGGGTCAGAGGTGCGTCATCTTATGCCTTTTTGTGTCCTGGGGATCGCGGCATATACCAATAGTTGGTTATCAAGCGCAGCTACTCATCGTACAGTCGGTATTGTTCATTCAACATGAACAACGAATTGATCTTTTCGACGGGATCGTCAAGTTTGGCGTGGTCTTTTACGGCCGCCGCGTAGCTAGGTAAGCCTTCGATTGGCATGGCCGACTCAGGTTCCCAGAGCTTGGAACGGATGACAGCCTTCCCGCAATGGTAGAACGCTTCCTCCACGCTCACGAGTACGGCGAAATCCGGTACCTTGTCGTTAACTGCGAGCTGCTGCCGCAACTCGAGGTCCCTTGCAACTTGAGCTGTGCCAGCGACCCGTACCACTTCCCGTCGGTTTGGCACCAGGAACACCAAGCCGATACGACCCGTCTGCATGATGTTGAGAAAGCTGTCGAAGCGATGATTGCCTGGCCGGTCTGGAATGGCGAGCGTTTTGTCATCAATGACCTTGACAAAACCTGCGGGATCACCCTTTGGCGAAACGTCGACCTGGCCTGTGGAGGAGACGGTCGCCATGGTCAGGAACGGAGAGTGCTCGATCCAGACGCGGATGTGACCGTCTATGTGATCGATCACTTTGCCGGTCTGGCTCGGGTATTGGTCAGGGAGAATTTCGCGCAGTTGCGCCTCGCTTGTTAGAACATCAGTGGGTTGGTACATGTTGTGTATTTCCTCAGTGAGCCTGCCGATCAATCCGCGTTAACTGCGGACTCCAGATAATCAGTCGATGCATTGCAAGCCATTTCGATTAAGAGTGGCCCCATTTGTTGTGCTGTTTCTGTTTCCGGTCGCGTATGAATCCAGCCAAGATAAGTAAAACTTCGAGCGGTCATAAAAAGAGGTAGATGAGACAAGTGCTCATCCGATAGCTCACGGTTTTCGCGGTACCCGGCAATCAAGGCTTCTTTAACGACGTCGTAGAACGGTTCATTCTGAAGAAAGTAGAGGGCGGTGGCCAGTTCGAACAGGTGCCAGCCGAATCCAGCGTCGTCGAAGTCGATGACCTGAAGAGTATTGCCGTTCACCATCAAATTAGCCTGATCAAAATCTGCGTGGATGAGACTGTAGCGGTCACACGATTGGCCAAATGCCAGCAAATCTCGGTGGACTTGGGCTCGCGCTTTTTGCAGAAGCGCGCGCTGGTCATCAGTAAGGAGGGGAAGGTCCCAAAATCGACCCCAAAACGGATTGTTACCGGTTAGCCCTTCTGCATCCCACGCGTGCCGAGTGAACTGTTCTGGTAGTGTCCAAGCAGTCGCTTGATTGTGAATTTGAGCTGCGATACGACCGACTTGTCGATAAAGAGTGGTCACTGCAGCCGTATCGCCGCCAATTCGCTCAACGACCACGTCCATATTCTCACCATCGATCCATTCAAAAAGATCAACGTGATGTGGCTGAGAAAGATCGTCAGATTCAACAGTCGCGAAGATAGTTCCGGCGGTAGTTGGCAAGACAATCGGGACTGAAATACCCGCTTGTTTCAGGGCATCCATCCATTGAAGTTCTGAACGCAAGGCGTCGACCGAGTGATACCCAGGGCGGTGAATGCGAAGCGCGTATTTTGCGTCGTTGGTACGAATCGCGAAGACACCATTCTCACGATATTTTAAGAGAGTGATGTCGACTGTTTGCCCATTAATGTCCCACTGCTCAAGCGCAGTTCGGGCGATCTTTTCAAAGAGGGCTACCTGATTTTCTACATCGTCGTTCGTTACTTGAGTCATGATTGACCTCTCTTAAGCTGTCTTGGTACGCGTGCACAGACACTGCGAGTAAACCACATTGCTGCGAGTAAGGTCGAAGAGAGGAAACTCTCAATTCAGAATAGTCCGTGGCGAAGCACATAGACTGGTGCGATACTCCAAAAAAAGAAGGACGGGGTTGGCAATGAACTGGGACGCGATCGGAGCTGTTGGCGAAATCGTTGGTGCCGTTGCGGTACTTGTTTCTCTAGTCTTTGTCGGTTTGCAAGTTCGACAAAGCGCCGATCAGACTCGAAAGTCCAACGTGCTCGCCCGCGCAGACATGACTGAACGAGTCATGCGCACGATGGGTGACACTGTTAGTGAGTTGGCGCGGCACACGGAACTTGCCAGTGCTTTTCGCAAAGTCATGTTCGAATCCAGTGAGCTTACCCCCATTGAACAGACAACCGTTCTCACCTATTTGAATGTTTGGTTACAACGCCACCGCACAGCATACCTCTCAGTGTCAGATGGATTGATCGACGCTCGTGTCGTTACGGATTTTGACAATACGACCAAGTGGTATCTGAGCGCGAAAGTCTTCGCCGATGAATGGGGTCATGCGCAGAGGAACGGACTGTTTACTGGCGAGTTCGCGGATCATGTCAATCGAGAATTGCTTCCGGACGAGGCAAAGCGCGCGTAAGTTTTAATCAGAAATTCCCTAACATTCTTGATATGTCGTCGATCTTCGAGATGCTTGCGCCTCGTTCAACAAGCAATTCGTTCTGCTCGGCGATGATGGAGAGCGCTTCTTGCTCGGTATCGCGAACAGTGCTGTGACCGTCAGCCGCTAACAACACTCGATAGCCTCTCTTTAGTGCGCCGCGACAAGTGATAGATACACATCCTTCCGTCCACGTACCGCATACGATGAGTTCAGTTGTCTGGAGGTGGTTCAAAATCTGTTCAAACTCTGGGTTCTCAAAACTGCTCGGACCGACTTTGTGAACGATCGGTTCGTCAGAACGAGGTGTGATCTTGGGGTGTATCTCCCAGCCATGCGTGTCTTTTGCGTACGGGGCGCCTGAGGGCGCGCAGGTTTGTGCAAACATGACTGGAGTGTTGGTCGAACGACAGGCCTCAATCAGCGTTGATACTTTATCTAGGAGAAGTGAGCCGTGTGAGATGGGTGGTGTGATCTTGCCGTCAAAAGCCACTAGCTGCATATCGATCACGAGCAGCGCATATGTTTCTTTTTTCATTCGAGGTGAATCGTAGCAGAAGTAGGGCGCAAACGTTGTTTCGTTGTTTGCTTTGAGTCTGGCGGTTGGCGGCAGGCAAGTTTATGACTAGTATGCGACGCATGAACTATCTGATTACTTTCTATCGTGTCCGGGCGAGCGCGCTCGACACGAGCAAGACGGGCTGAACTCTCCCAACACTTTCTTCGTGATGCATCTGCATCGCGATTAGTTCAAGCAACGTCGATATCTAAGTCTGACCTCATCGTTGAGATCGGCTCCGGGCGAGGTGCGCTTACAAAACCTGTTCTTAAGCGAGCGGGCAGACTCATAGCGGTAGAACTGGATCGTTACCTCGTTGAAAAACTGCGGCAGAGGTTTGGCGATGACGCCGACGTCATAGAATCTGATTTTCTGGATTTTGCGCTGCCCAGTGAGGACTATTCAGTAATAGGCAATATCCCGTATTCGAAGTCGACGGAAATCATTCGCAAGATCTCTGAAGCGAGCTATCCGCCGCTTGATGCATGGCTTGTGGTTCAGCGAGAGTTAGCTAGTCGGATGTGTGGCCTGCCGTTCAGTAACGAATCACTTTGGTCCTTGCGGCTCAAACCACTTTGGCATTTAGAAATAGTTGATCGACTCAGGAAGACTGAATTTGATCCGCCGCCGTCCGTAGATTCTGTTTTTTTGCACATGAGTCTACGCGGACGCGCGTTGATCGACTCTTCCGAGTTGGACAGTTACCTCGATCTAATAAAAGGCACGTTCCAGAACAATCGCCCAGTTGTCCAATCACTTCGACGAGTATTAACTAAGAGGCAAATCCGACGGTTAGCATTGGATTTAAGATTCGCCAATGACCAACTACCGAACTCGTTAATGTTTGAGCAATGGCTGGGCATCTTTAGGTTTATCCAGCGGGACGCAGCCACTAAGGTCTCAAAAGACTAACCATTCTTATTTTCTGCAGCGACACGCGCTGCACGACCGGGTAGTCACTTCGGACAGAACTTCCAATTGCTTCGATACTTATGTTTTCTATTGCAGGTCTTCCACCCACCACCTTTTGATTTTGGCATTCGAAGGAGTGTAAACGAAGACTCTTGCCACGGTTATGTCAGTAGAAATAGTGAAGCTTAGCGAGAATAGATCAACAGAAAGATATGACCGTAGTTGGTCGAAAGCTGTGCGGTCATATTAACTAGTTTGCCAACGACATCCTCAGCGCTGAATTACACCCGGACCTGGTACAACTTTTACCCTTCCTGGCTTCACGTCTTCTCCGCTCTCGGTGTAGATCTCCATCTTTCTGATTGGTTCGTTGCTTTCTGATTCGACAAATTGAAGTCTGGGTCCTTTTGGGTGCGGACGATATTCGTCCCCCCAATGGATGAGCGACATGATCACTGTACGTAGTGCACGTCCCGCGTCGGTTAGAACGTACTCAGTATGCGCAGTTTCCGTCGCAAGCCGTTTCTCTAGGATACCTTCAGCCACCAGGTGATTGAGTCTCGCAGATAGGATATTGCGAGCGATGCCCAGTTCCTCCAGATACTGATTGAAGCGAGTTTTGCCGTAAAACGCCTCACGCAGGATCAACAGTGCCCAGCGTTCTCCAATGGCGTCTAAGGCCTGTGCCATTGAGCAGTTCATGCCTTTGTATGATTTGTATTTCATGACGCGATTCTACATCAGGTTTTATAATGGTACTGTTAGGTTGCAATATGCAACCATATAGTTTTATGATGAAACTTATGAATTTGAAGCTGGAAAAATGATGATTAGTTGCACTTGTGTTGTTCAAGAAGGACAGACGCCTGATGTCCAAAAGAAAAGCATTACTAGGTTGTTGAATCGATTTTCTTCGGACGCCTTCGGCGAAGAAGCACTGATTACGTGGATTCCAGTCGCACCGGGCAACGGATTTACGGCAGCCAAACCCTCCAGTTCTTCTGTCATCTCAGTCATTGCCAATGAACCTCTGAGCCCAGAGCGTAGAGAATCACTACTGCGCAAACTTGCACATCTGTGGAGTGCAGAAACTGGATGCACCCTAGACGAGGTTGTTGCCGTACTCGCAGACCCACAAACTCACTAAGGAACCCAACATGCCACTGTATGTATGTAACGCAAGAAATGGCGCTCTAGACTCTTCCGCCAAGTCGCGCATAGCGGAAGCAATAACGAATATCCACTGCAAGATTACCGGCGCGCCACCCAGTTTTGTACATACTGTCTTTTTTGAAGAAGCACCTCAGTTTCCGCTAGAAGGTAAGGCCCTTTATGTGCGCGGTACGATCCGTAAAGGTCGCTCTGATGATCAGAAAAAACAAATTAGAGAATTGATCAGAGATTCGTTGGTCGAATACGGCGGGGTGACCTCACTAGTCACAGAAGCAGAGATAAGAGAAACCCCTGCTGGTTGGGTTCTGGAAGGTGGGAGATCATGCCAGAGCCGGGTGAAGAGGCTGATTGGTTTGCGGCCCAAGAACTCCGTCGCGCTAAGGAGGAATAAGATGCTTGCAGACGAGCAACTTCCGAATCATCCATCATTGACGTTGACTGCGCGTGGATTGTTCACTGGGCTTTTTTTCCTGTCCGGCGTGACTCACTTCACGAACATTCCCTACTACATTGGGCTCATGCCTGAGTCTTTCCCGTTTCCCGCATTCTGGGTAATACTCTCGGGTGTAGTCGAACTCGCTGGCGCGAGTATGATTCTGTTTAATTGGCGACCGCGTCTCGGTGGATGGTTACTGATCATCTTCTTGATTCCAGTCACCATTGTAGTCCATGGCTATGAGATGCTTCATGCCGAGGACCAAGCTATGCGAGCGATTCAACAGGCTTCCTTTATCAAAGGTTTTGCCTTGATCGGCACTGCTTTGTTCTTCACTCAAGTTGGCGTTACGCCAAAAAGACCTGCACCATCTGTCTGAGCCATACAACATAGATCGAAGGCTGCGCCAGGTAAGCGTCCCATCTGGCTGTGGATTCCCCTGGTCGAGGCACGTTGATTGTACCGGTCTGCAGGTGTTGCGCGGTCCAACGTACTCCCGGTCTTCCACGTGTATTGCGAGTGACGCGATCAAGCTCATCCGATGAGTGCTCTGACAAATCGGTTCCATTGGGGAAGTGAGGTCGTAGCATTTGCTTAGCGATCTCGTTGGCACCTCGTTGGCAAGGACTTAGGATCACAGAAGCACCTTAACATCAGTGGCAAGAACGAACGTTTTGTGTCTCTTGGGGCATCGTGCAAATTGTCGGCAACTACGCCATTCTTACGGTCAAATAGAAGAGGATAGCCATGAGTTTCAACAAGTTAACCTGGGGCGTTAAAGCGAGCTTTCGGAGCTACGTCGAGGCTGCAGGTGGATCCATCAAATTAAGTGATGGCGCAGCCCGCGCCGAGGATGGATCCTTTGTGTTCATCGCGGTGCCGGGTGGCGACCTGACCATCAGTCCTGATGGTAGCGCGACTGGTGCTATGCGGTTCCAAGGCACCGTCATGTTTGATGCACACGGCGGGATGCTTAACGCAACACTTGCCGAGTTGGGTTTGGAGGCTGCAAGCGAGGGGCTTGTGCTGACGGCACTCGAAGCGCCGCTGAACCAAGACCGTTGTACGATCGCAACGCTTGGTCTCATTGAGTCTGCTCCAGATGATGGTATTCGGTTGACCGCGGAGATTACGGTCGACGGCATGTACCAGATCGCTGACAACTACCCCCCAGGTACTGAACTGGACCTGCTGCAACTGGTCTGACCTTCACTGCATCCGTCAGTGATACTGATGCTGACAGACCTCCGATAGCCTGCAGCTCAGCCCTTCCGAGCGTTCCTGATTCGAGTAGCGCATGTGGACTCATCAATCACAGGGGTGGCCTTGGGCTTGGCAGATTCTTTGGCTGAACAAACGATGTAGCGAAGAGTTCTGTATTTTCGCTTTGAGTCTCGAAGTTTGTGCCCATTTGCTATCCCGAGTTTTCACTGTCTTAAGGAGTACAGATTGACCTCATTGGGGCGACTGCCGCAAAGTTCGCCATTGAAATCCAATGTGGGGAAGCGTTGTGGATATTTCAGAAATACTAATTGGTTTTGTACAAGTCGCTATTGCTTTGGTGGCATTCACAACCATTTCGGCTGTCGTTGTGCAGGTCAGTGAAAGCACGACTGAGAGCTTGCTGGCACTCCGGCTAAAGTACATTCTGCTGTTCAGCACACATCTGATTGTGCTTGGGACCCTGCCACTGGTTTTCTACCAGCTGGTACCTGAAAACGGGCAATTTTGGCGATACTCAGCCCTCGCATCTTTGGTCACCGTGAGTGCGGTCGGTTATGTTGGTTTCCTTGTCTTGGCGCCGATAGTTCTCAGAGATCCGAAAAAATCATGGCCTCAGTTAATTTTGGCGGCTGCTTTCTCCACTTTGGGTTTGTGTACCAATGTTTGGGTCATTTTCAGTAATGAGCCTAGTTTCTGGTATGTGTCTACGCTTTCTCTGATTCTGGCGGCAACGTTGGTTATGGTAGTGGGCGGGGTGCTGTCGTTTCCGATTTTCGATGTTCACGAGTCAAAAAAACAGTAAATCAGAAGCACTGTTTTGTGCCCACGTCGGCCATTTTTCAACTTGATTTAGTGCCTATATGCAGTAAGAATACTGCGCTTTATATGCAGTAAAATTACTGCATAATACTCTCTATGCACGAAAGCGAGCTTGATCTTGTATTCAAAGCTTTAGCACACGCGGAACGTCGACGTATTCTGTTCTCGTTGTACGATAAGCCCAAACAATCTCTGTTCGAGGTATGTGCTGAGTCGTTTGGGCGGGATGGTAAAACACTTTCACGTCAGACGATCTCTCAACATTTGGATGCTCTTGAGCGAGCGGGGTTGCTAGAAGTGACTTGGCAAGGTCGAACCAAGATGCACTCTATAACGGAGAAACCATTAAGACGTGCAATGAAAATTTTGTCTAATAACCTCTCTTAGGGATTTTGAAAGATGAGAATATATGTCACTAGTGTGTTCGTTGATGATCAAGCAAAGGCACATGATTTCTACACTGAGAAGTTAGGATTCATAGTCAAGAACGACGTTCCTGTTGGAGAAAACCGCTGGTTGACTGTCGTTTCACCAGAACAAACAGAGGGAACTGAACTACTACTTGAACCCAGTGATCATCCAGCCGTACCAACGTACAAATCAGCAATAGTTGCAGATGGTATACCCGCCGCTTCCTTCCAAGTAGATGACATTGATGCTGAACATGAACGACTAAGTGGTAACGGAGTTGAATTCACAATGTCACCTACTGATGCAGGTCCGGTCCGAGTAGCTGTATTTGATGACACTTGTGGAAACTTGATTCAGTTATTACAGATGACAGGTGAGTGACGCGCGATGGTTAGGGGCACCTTTGCAGTAGTCGGAAGCATTGCCGTTGCTATCGGGTTGTTTATGGCCATTGAAGGAATCAGCGCAAGTTGGCTAACCAACAAATCGCTTCCGAGACAATTATCTCGTAGCTTGCAGCCTTGTTGTCGATGTATTCATCACGTGATTTGGCGTTGTTGTCGACTCTGAACTTTTCGGCGGCCAACCATTCCGCGCGATGTGGATTTGCGAGCAGAAAATCACGGAACGCGAGGTGTCGACGTAGTTCAGGGGAGCCTGTCTCACAAGCATAAAGATGGTGTGGCCGTAGACGGGAGGCGGTGGAATCATCACGCGGACGAAAAGCTTCTCGTGTCGGAATACCTTGGTTTCCCATGTGCTCGTAACCTGCCTCTGCGAGGTGCGCAACAACCTGGTCCATTGAACCGCCTGAACACTCGATATCAACGTCGATGATGTCCTTTGCAATCATTCCCGGAACAGAAGTGCTTCCGACATGATGAATCTGCACTCCATGGGGTAAGTAGATTTCCAAGAATCGAGCGATTTCGTTGAAATCGTTTGACCAGCACTTTTTGTATTCGCTGATGAAATTCATTGTCGTTACAGTGCCACGCTTATAGCTCGATGCAAGCCTCCTGCAGACCGGCTCATAGCCGAAGCGCAAGTATATGACGTGCCGTCGGACGTCTGTTTTGTGACCATAGCAGTCTTAGAAGTGCCAACTTGCGAAGACTGTTGGGGCAATTATTGGTCACGCTTCTTCCTGGAGCGATCTGCTGTTTTTCGGTCATAACGTTCAGAAATAGACGATCGCCGATACGGAGGGTGTCAGGTTTCGAAACGTGCACGTAGTTACGATCGGCCTTCTTTATAGTGACTGGACCTGTCGTAGCCCGCTTTGACTGCGGATGGCCATCGGGGTAATCACAACGAAGATTAACCTGACGAGACTTCTCTACCTCGTACGCTTACTTGTTTGCTCGACGGCGAAACGCTCACGTCTCTCTCACTAATAGGTTGTCACTAACGATTTGATGAATGGTTTCCCTTCCTTCGTTGAGGTGTGGAAACGGAGTCTCAGGTATATCCTTACCAAGAAAGTCGCAGAGCGGTTTCCAGCCATCTTGAACTTTGAACACCAATAGGCGGCTGCTCGGTACATCTCTTAGAACGCCATTGTTATGACGATGGAATGCGTCAATACAATTTTCCTTGCTGAAATCTCCATTTGTCAGCTTAAATCCTACCATGTCGGTAACATCTAAAAATGCGGCTAGTTTTGAGTTCCCCTCTGACTGTGGCCTAAATTCCTCCAACTCCGCAGCTAGCGAAACCAAGCTGTCGTACCAGTTTTCAGGATCGCGTGTGTTCAACAGCACTTTTGCATCGGGAAAGGCTTTCATCATTTCACGATAGTAGAGGCAACAGGGGGTATCCACACAGGCAAGGAAGTGTGAAAACAAATCGGACCAATCTATATTCGATTTGCCCGAAAGATAAGCGCCCCAAGCACGAAGGTGTTTTTCAGAGCGTGCAACTTCGGCCATGTGGTAGCAAGGGTAGCCCAGGAGCTGTAACGCCGCTTGGGTGGACATCGTTCCTGTTCGCGAGAGTCCAGCTCCGATTACTTGCATTTCTTATCCCAAAATGTCGGCGACGATGAAGATACTAAACAGCGTTCCGTGCACCTGCTTCTGGTAGCGGACCTTCGGATGAAGATTCGAGAGACGTGTTTGAACCGTGGTTGGATAGTCTATTGGCTTCTTGCCGTTCTGCGATCAACGTCGGTTGGTGATGGAAACATAGGGACCATCGCGCTCCAAACGCCGTCGCCAAGGCGTCGATGATATAGCGCCCCTAATACATGCACTACGATCAAGTTGACGCTCGCCCAGTAGAAGGCTTCATGCGCCCAGAGCATGCTTGCAAAGACAATCCCTTCTCTCGATCCGACAGCGAACATGCCACCTATGGTCAATCCCGTAACCGCAAGCATCGCCAAGCTCAGGTACATTCCCAGATGAACGAATCGAGCTAGGATAGAAACAGTTTTAGCTGTGTCACTGGGTAAAGCTGTAGGTCGAGTGGTTCGCATATAGATAAAACGAACTACTAGAATAAACAGGAAAAACGTGGCGAATACGATCTCTTCGACTAGGAACGCTCGGTCTTCTAGCTCCTCTACTTCATCGACCTGCTTGGCGAGACCATACGCGAAGACGAATATAAAGCCCCAGTGAAAGACTCGCGCAACGAGACTGTGTGGCGCTACCCCCGGGTGATCTTCAGACACTTCATCTCGCGATGCACTGCTCATGCACTGTCCGTTTTTTTCACGTACCAACCTGCCGCCTCTGTGGTACGCAACACTCTAGCATGCTCAGCTGTCGACGCATGGCCGTAAGCTGTGCATCACACCGCACTATGCGATTTCCGAATTGGGCCCAAAAAAGACAGTCATACCTTGCGCAGAAACCAGTTCGCTAGAAACTGAATGAACATATGTGTCCCACAATTGTGACCGATCTATGATCTCCGAGATGTCGTCATAAAAGTCGGGGAGTAGTAGACGATGCGACCATCGAAATGGGATTTGCGGCTATGCGGGAAATGTCTCCCTTTGGTTCACATTGCCTGGCGAACCCACCATGAGTTTGTGAGCAATCAGCATGAGAACGAGTGCGATAACGGGCGGTATGGTCATGAACGCAAACTCTGGAAACGAGCCGTCGACAAGATAGCCCACTAGGCGTGCAAAAATGGTCGCCGACAAACTTATTACGCCGACAAGAATATAGGCGGAATTGGCTCTAATAGCGCCAAACAGGACAGTTGCCCAGACCGCAAATATTGCACCACCTAATAAGGCACGGATGCTTGAGAGTTCCGGTACAGATTCCAAAGACCCGAGCAGCATGTGATCAAGAATGCTTGTTGGGCTAAGCATTAATACCAGTCCGTTTCCGATGAAGAACAAAGCGATAAGCGCAAATAGGCTGCGGCCTATATTTGTCTTTGTCATAAGATTCCGATTGAAATTGAGTGATGTGATGGTTTATCGCGTCTTAATTACGTTCGCAACCTTAGACACAATACCTACTGACACACAGTTGTCAGTAACGAGCCCCATACTGTTAAGACACGTCATTGCCTTCCCATTTCTAGCACGATGAGTAGCTGGACAATTACGGATGTCCAGCTTACTAACACTATTGAATCGAGGTCGGATAGATTTCTCTGCTACAAATGTCCTAATTGATCATTTAGCACAACGCGAACTAACTGATTATATTGAGAAAAAAACAAATTCATTCTGTTTTTACAATGTAGGAATCATCGTTAGTGACCGCCCCCTACTATATTTCGAAACATTAGTAGGAGATAAAAGTGATCGTCGGATTAAGTTTCATCGCTTATATCGTAATCACGATCGCGATGACGATTTGGGTTGCGCGCACATTAAGTACGAACGGTTACGTTTTTTTAGTGGAAGCTTTCGGTGCGCGCGCTGATCTTGCCCAGAGCATTAACCACATGTTGGTAGTCGGCTTCTATTTGATCAACATCGGATTCGTTTTGGTGGCGTTGCGTTACGGTGCTCGGCCTATCGATTTTCCTGGAGCGATGGAATATGTAAGCACCAAGGTGGGGTTGGTTATGTTGGTGCTGGGCGCGGTGCATTTCACGTTGATGTACGTCATCGCAAAATATGGCCGCCATTCTGCTAGGTATATAGCAAAGGATGGTGTCTTTGCCAGATAGAGCTCAAAGAGCATTGCTTTTTACGATCACTGGATTGTGGATAGCTCTGGCTACCGTATCGCCGCTGTACATGGTCTTCGGACTACTTTTTGTTACTCCGTTTTTTCTCCTCTGTATGTTTTTTGTGATGATGGCAAAACGGCACAACCTGACTAACTTTTGGTGGTGTCAGGTCGTACCGGCATGCATGATTTGGCCGCTCGAGGGAAGTGAAGTGCTCTATGCGATAAGCAACTCAGATCGACCAAAAAACCTCCACATAGCGTTCCTGATGCTAATATTGGGGCACGTAGGAGGGTGTATATATTGGTTCGCGGGCATCTATCGAAATACCCTTGAGTTTGACGATGCGCCACAAAAATTCCCAGTATCCAGTCTGCTCGCGCTGCCATTCCTGATTTGGCTTGTCGCCAACTTTTTTGTACACAAATGGCATTATCAAATCTGAAAGCAGGACACAAATTCGATCTGGCTCGTCGTTCGCGGGTAGCGGTATGACGGATAGCGTGCAAGCAGGTGAATTCACGAAAGCACTTTTATTGGAAGACAAAGAAATGTCTGAGCGTCCAAAAGGGTATGGCATCACCGTCAATGGAAGGCGTGAAACATGTAGATATGGAACGCGTTGTTGTCGACTTCCATCAGTACCTAGGTACGCGGCTGGGGAATTTGAACCCTACGAACTTATTCGAGGATGACGCTGGACCGCTTTGGAAGAACGCCAAGTAAAAGTGATTGTAGGTCCGTTCCTGACCGAGTCAGAGTTTAGGACGGCTGCTTGTGCCCAGAGCGGCCGTTCCAAATCGCGGGCGTCAGTCTTAGACTTTCACCTTTCTCGTGAAAGGAGGCGGCGATGAGTTTTCCCCACGAGATATACTGTTGAGAATTCTTCAGTTTGCATCCAACGGCAGCTTCTATGACGGGTCAGTATGGCCCGTAACCAAAATAACTACCCCAAGCTTAGCCCCCGAGGCTTTAAGGTCTGGTGGATAGTAGACATCCATAGCAAGAGCTCCTTCAGCTCCCTTTGAATATTCCACTTTTCGGTTTACCTTTACGTCCGACATACCTGGAAGTTCGAGCACAACAGGAAGTTTAGTTACGTTAGGTTTTGGCAATCCGGCATTCTTTTATCATCTAGTTTCAACAGCTCTCGCGCCTCGCTTTCTTCGAAATGTGGAAATGTGAGTTGAGTATGCTCGATATATTGAATACCACGGCATGCTTAGCAAGCGAACTAACGCTCTATAGTTGACTCTTACGAAGATCAGAGTAGCATCCCTAACATGAATACCAATGCAAATATTATGGCTAACGGACAGTTTCCGACGCACTCGAAACTGCCGCATTCGCTCTAAGTCTGCATCGGTAACTTCATCGGTGCAAAGCCGGTGAAGCGTAGGATCAACAAGTTGATCATAGATTCCCGTCCACTGGTAAGCCCACCGAAGTAAGTCAATCGAAGCAAGCGTTTTGAAAGTCGCATGTACTTGGATGACGCTAAATTGCGGAATTTGTCCATCGGAGAGAAGGAAATGGCCCTGTTAGACGCAAGTTTGAGAAACCCTCATGCGGTGGTTGCGGCACTGACACTGGTTCTAGTGTTTGGCTTGATGAGCTTGCTTGAGTTTCCTATCCAGCTTCTGCCAGATATCGATCGACCGCAATTGTCTGTCTCGACACATTGGCGAACCGCATCTTCACGAGAGGTGGAATCTGAGGTCATTGAGCCCCAAGAGGATGTTCTTTCCGGTTTACCGGGACTGGTTAGTATGCGATCGAATGCCTTCAATGCAGACGGGTTTGTTAATTTGGAGTTTGAGTTTGGCACTGACATGCAAGAGACGTTGGTGGAAGTCATCAGCCGTCTTAATCGTGTGCAAGGATTTCCTGACGATGCAGAACCGCCTGTTGTTGAAATCGGATTCAACAATACTACCGGTACAGGCAAGGCACTAAGTTGGTTTTACATTCAAATTGCGCCAGGAAATGACGAGCCCATCGAAAAGTACATCCCACTAGTTGAGGATGTTATTCGGCCAAAACTAGAGTCCGTGCCCGGTGTGGCTAGCGTCTATATGTCTGCAGGCGAGGTTGATGAGCTGCGCGTCCAGTTTGAGCCTTTTCTTGCTGCTGAACTGGGCATCACAATCGGACAAATTGCAGAACATGTTGGCGCTGCAACAGATGTTTCAGCTGGCTTTGCCAATGTTGGGCGTCGTGAATACACCTTACGTTTTGCTGGGCGGCAGACGCCTGCTGAATTGGGTAGCCTGATTCTTGATTGGCGCTTAGGTCGACCAGTATTTTTGCGCGACGTTGCGGAGATATCAGTAAGTCGCAGTGATCGGCGCTCGTTTGTTTATCAAAACGGAAATTCTGGTATTGGACTGCGCGTGGATCGTCAACCCGGAGCGAACGTTCTAGAGGCGTTGAATCGAGTTAAGGCCGTGTTTGCGGAGTTGGATGAGACGGTACTTGCGCGCAACGGCCTGCGTGTGGAGCAGTCGTTTGATCCGTCAGTGTATATTTATCGGGCCATAGGACTGGTAACTAACAATATTGTTTTAGGTGCGTTGCTGACCTTAGGTGTTTTGTGGTGGTTCTTGAGACGTTTGCGCGCCACGATAATTATCGCTCTCGCGATTCCCGTTTCTTTGATGGCAACATTTGTCGTACTGCAGCTTTCCGGCAGAAATCTGAATGTAATTTCTCTGGCAGGTATTGCTTTCGCTGTTGGCATGGTGGTCGATGCAGCAATCGTGGTGTTGGAAAATATTCTGCGCATGAAAACCACCAATCCTCCCGTCGAAGCGGCGTCCCTTGGGACGCGACAGGTTTTGGGAGCACTCATAGCATCGACCGTGACCACCATAGCTATCTTTTTGCCCGTTATTTTTATTGAAGATGTCGAAGGTCAAATGTTTACTGACCTAGCGTTGACCATATCCATTGCGGTAGGTGCTTCTTTATTGGTGGCAACCTTAGTGTTACCTGCGCTAGCGACAAGGTATCTAGGCAATATTGAATTGGTCGATCAACACGCCAACACCTGGCGGCGGATTGCCGATCGCGTTATTAAAATCACTGACGGCAACTTAAAGCGACGTTTCTTGGTTGGCGGTCTGATCATAATACCGCTGTCTCTTACGTGGCTTCTAATGCCTAGCCTTGACTATCTGCCGCCAGTTAAGCGCGATCTAATAGAGAGCTTCTTGAACTTTCCTCCCGGCAGGACAATAGAGTCCATTGACAACACTATTGCGAAGCCGCTGATCGAGCGCATGCAACCTTATTATGAGGGTGAGAAGTCGCCCAAGTTGAAGAACTACTACATATTCGTGAATGGACCATGGGGAGCTAATGTCGGAGCTCGTCCGGAAGACCCTGACGACATCGAGTTGGTAAACCAGCTCATTCGAAATGAAGTTGTGGTCGGCCTGCCGGATGTTTCTGTTTTCGTGCAGCAAGGTAACTTGTTTGGAGATTTTGAAGGCAGTCGCCAGGTACTCTTGCACATGCAAGCCAGAGATCGTAGCGCGCTCGCCGAAGCTGTGAGAACCATTCAAGACGCGATCACAAGTCAGCTACCCGATACCAATATCAGGATTGAACCACCGCTTCAAATGTCTCAGCCAGAACTTCGGCTATCGCCTCGCCACCGGGCGCTTGCCGAGGCTGGGTGGACAAACCTGGGACTGTCTCGTGCTATTAGGGCGGTGGGCAGTGGTCTCTATATTGGAGAGTATTTTGATGGTGATGTTCGCATGGACATTATGGTCAGAGCCAAACCGTGGCAGACCCCGGAGGAACTAGCCTCTTGGCCAATGGCTACACCATCTGGAGAAGTCTTCCACTTGGGACAGCTGGCTGAGATCGAGCGAAAGGTTGGGCCAAGCCAAGTTGCGAGGCTAGATGGACGCAGAACTATTGATATGTCAATCGCAGTACCAGACAAGGTCTCTCTTCAGCAATATATTCAAATCATTCGCGATATTGTTGAGCCGTTAGCCGACCGTGTAATGCCAATAGATGGCAGTGTTCGTTTTGGTGGCTCTGCCAGTCAGTTAGACAAAGCTATTTTGAGCATGGCGAAAAATTTTGGCCTCGCCTTGTTTATTTTGGGCGTGATCATGGCAGCGTTGTTTCGTTCGATTCGAGACAGCTTGCTGGTGCTGTTGGCGATTCCCCTGGCAACCGTTGGAAGCGTTGCCTTAATACGCTTAATCGATCTAGTTAGTTTCCAGCCAATGGACCTACTCACCATGATAGGTTTTGTCATTCTTTTAGGCTTAGTGGTGAACAATGCGATCTTGCTTGTGCACCAAACTAGGAGTGCAGAAAGACTGGGAGCGCCTCGACGCGAGGCCGTCCGGCAAGCAATTGAGGTACGTTGTCGACCGATCTTGATGAGTACTTTGACGAGCATATTCGGCATGTTGCCCCTGCTCCTGATGCCAGGCGCGGGCAGTATAGTCTACCGAGGGCTGGCAGCTGCGATCGTTGGGGGGATGGCCGTCAGTACGATATTTACGTTAATCCTGTTGCCTGCTTTGCTTCGGATGGGAAAGCCGAATGAGGAAGAGCAAAACAACATGACGCCCTCTGCCTATGCCGGAGGTACAACATGATGCGCAGCTATTTATCGGCCGTTTGCCTGGCTACAGCTCTACTTAGTCTAACTGTCAGCGCGGCAGAAATTCCGCCTACACTAGTAGTGGTTGATGCGGTGACAGAACTCGATACAGCACCGCGAACTTGGGCCCCGGGTACGGTGCTTAGTCAAACGGATGCACAACTTGGCACAGAGGTGGCCGGTCTTATCACCTGGGTGTCTGAAGTAGGTGCGCATTTGAAGCAAGGCGATACCGTTGCCCGTATCAACGATGAGTTGTTGCGAATGGCATATGAAGATAGTCAGTCACGCGTCCGTGGCCTAGAAAAAAGACTAGTGTACCTACGTAGTGAGGCGCAGCGCCTCGCTAGTTTGGCGTCTGTGAATAGTGCCGCTCAAAGTCAGTTGGATCAAAGCGTTGCCAATCGCGAGTTCGCGATTGAAGAATTAGGCCAAGCGCGGGCTATGCAAGCGATGCATAAATATCGTTTGGAGCGGGCGCATGTTTCAGCACCGTTTCCCGGGCAAGTCGTTGAGCGTCTCGTTGACCGCGGTGAGTATGTTGGCGTTGGACAACCAATCGCCCGTTTGGTCGATTTGTCAGTCGTAGAGGTTCGAAGTCAGGCACCCCTGCGCGTTGCGCCGTTTGTCGAAGAAGGCATGATCATACCGATTCGATATGAAGACGTTATTCGTGAAGTCGCGGTGAGCGCGGTAATTCCTGTCGGAGATTTGAGCAGCCGGACTTTTGAAATTCGCTTGAAGCTGGATAACGAACAATGGGTGATTGGAACTTCGGTCCAGATCGGACTGCCTACATCTTCATCTAAACGGATTTTGACGGTCGATCGCGACGCATTGGTCCTAAGGGAATCTGGTACTGCTGTGTTTGTGGTGGATGGCAATATTGTTAGGCGCGTTCTTGTACAAACAGGCATTGGTGCTGATGCGCGTATCGAGCTTGTAGCGTCGGAGCTGAAAATTGGTGACAACGTGGTCGTGGGTGGTGCTGAAATGCTTCGAGATGGGCAAGAGGTGGCTTGGTAGTCCAGGTTTGAGATTCGCATCAGCTTTGAATGACCTTGCTCTAGTGGATGATTTTGCCAACCTGACCTAGACAGCTTTAGCCCTAGCAGAGTCGGTTGAATGAAAGCAGTTGCTTTCAAAATGTCAGTTGCTGGCCGTGAACCGTCCTTGAGTTTCATAGGGTAAAAGGGACCCTTTTACCCCATCCCGGCGATGGTACATTTGTCATTCAAAAATAGAGTGAGTAGTGAGTATGGTAAGTGGTCAATGTAACTGTGGCGAGGTTCAGTACAGTGTAGATGCTGAGACGAGCGGGGTTATTCGGTGTCATTGCTCGATCTGCCGTCGAGCCTCTGGTGCCAACGGTATTGCTATCGTGGTAGCGCCAGCAGATCGTTTTGTTTGGGTTTCTGGCCAAAACTCGGTGACAAGTTGGCAGAAACCAGATAGCGATTGGAAAACTGGTTTCTGCAACGTTTGTGGATCACCCGCGCCAGGCGAGAACGATGCGATGAATGCTATGTTCATCCCCGCCGGATCATTGACAGAAGGCGCTGACGAACTGAATGTTGATCAGCACATCTGGGTGGACTCCAAAGCCAGCTGGGATGTGATCGGCGATCAAGGAATGCAACATCCCGAAGGTTTTCCCGCGTCCTAGGAAGACGGCTTATGGCCGTTAGCTTTGGCTTCGTCCACCATTTCGTTTTACTTCTCGGCTGATCGCAGAAGGGGATCGATTCAGTTGTTTGTCTCACGCAAAGATTTTTGTGTGGCTAAACCTCTGGAAATGGTTTCGCGTTCTTCTTTTGTGAGCGTTCTTATAGAACGTCTTCTAGTAGGCCGTCGGACCCCGCAATATCCGCGCATCGACCGGTTGAATCCACAACCCAAAGGCGACCTTCGCGAAAAGCCACTTATTGTTTAAAGTGAGGCGGAGTTAAGAATGGATTCTCCTAATTTGCCACGCATATTTCATATCCTCGCAGTCCTGAGTTTAGTCGCGAGTTGCGATTCAGGTGTCGAAACTACTACTCCAAAAACGATAGTCCGAGACATCAGCCCCGGACAATGGGATCACTATGGCGGGAATCTGAGCGGAACCCGTTACGTTGCCGAATCGGCAATAACCCCATCAAACGTTGACGGCTTAGAGCCCGCTTGGATGTATCGAACGGGCGATGCAATCAAAGCGATTCATGGAAAGGTGTCAAATTTCAAAGCCACTCCAATCCTTTTCGCAGGCAATCTAGTCTTCTCTACTGGCCTAAACAAGGTTCACGCATTAGATCCTTTTTCGGGGGAACTGGCTTGGGTGTTTGACCCTGAGCTTGACTTAGATGTGGAATATTCTGAACAATTTACTTCACGCGGTGTTAGTGCTTGGTCTGACCCACAGGCAGCACATGATGATTCTTGTGCCGATCGCATTTACCTAGGCACCCTGGATTCACGTCTATTTTCCTTAGATGCTAGCAACGGCAAAAAGTGTACTGACTTTGGTGATGATGGGGCTATCGACCTTTCATCGGGAGCGAATTTAGGCCCTTTAGATTGGCGCTTTAGGCGCGGTGAATATGCTGTAACTTCACCGCCATTGATTGCGAACGGTGTTGTTGTTGTCGGTTCTTCTGTTGGGGACAATGGAAAAACGAATTTGGAATCCGGTGTTGTGCGTGGCTTCGATGCTCGAACCGGCGAGGAATTGTGGCGTTGGGATCCGATACCTCGGGACGAAAGTCGTACGGAGCGATCAAGTTGGGAGAGCGAAAGTTGGCAAGAAACAGGCGCAGCAAACGTCTGGACGGCTATGGCAGCAGACCCCGAACTCAATCTAGTTTATCTCCCAACCACGTCTCCTTCGCCCGATTTTTATGGTGGTGAACGGCTTGGGGATAATCGATACGCTAATTCTGTCGTTGCATTAGACCTGACCACTGGTCAACCTAAATGGGCGTACCAGGCTATCAAACATGATCTGTGGGACTATGATCTTGCTGCTCAGCCAATGCTTGTAGACGCAGTTATCGCCGGTGAGTCTAAATCCCTTCTCGTTCAAGCTGGCAAAAACGGCTTCATCTATTTCCTTGACCGCACTAACGGAAAACCGGTTTTTGAAGTCATAGAAAGGGCTGTTCCTCAGACAACGGTACCAGGTGAGCAAACGTCTAAGACCCAAGGGTTTTCTGCTTTACGGCTCCATCCTGAACCACAAGACATACCCCCAATATTTAATGCTTCCAAGGATCACGTTGAAGTTTGCGAACGTATGTTAGCTGACGTGGAGTTTGAGGGAATTTTCACCCCACCAAGTCTGGATGGCACGCTTCTTTATCCTGGAAACCCAGGCGGGGTTAACTGGGGGTCGATGGCCGCATCTGAACCGGGATCGCTAGGCTTTGTTGTTGTGAATCGCTGGCCGACTGTAGTTCAGCTATTACCCAGAGAAACCTACAACGAACTAGAAAGTTCTGGTATCTCGCGCGGTGTACCGGCAGCGTATACCGAACAAGAGGGTACGCCGTATGGCATGGTCCGTTTTGATGCCTACAACAGCGATGAATTTTCACCTTGTTTCGAAGGTCCGTGGTCAACCTTAGTCGCCATCGATCTAAAGACTGGGACAAAAAAATGGGAGGTTCCTGCCGGGATGCTCCCCAAGTATGCCGACCATCCCAAAGCCGCAAATTGGGGCAGCCCAATAAATCAAGGCGGGCCGATTGCTACAAGTAGTGGTGTTGTCTTCTTGGCGACACGCTACGATGCGAAAATCCATGCCTTTGAAGCGCAATCTGGTTCACTTCTCTGGTCTGAAAGCCTTCCAGCCCAGCCTCAAGCAACGCCAATGGCATATTCGATAAACGGAACAAGTTACGTTGTGATTGCGGCAGGCGGCTGGGATCAATCAAATGACAGCGAGCGTGGAGACTACGTCGTTGCATTTAAACTGAACAGAAGTGAATGACGGCTTGTGGCCGGAAGCTGCCTCTTGCAGTGCACAATGATGAATTTTCGTGCGTTGCACAACGCGAGGTCTGAGCTCGACCCGTTGTAGACGTCCCATCCCCGAATCGCCATTCCCTAATCGAAGACTGCTACGTGTGGAGATTTCTCGACGATAGGGTTGCCCGCAATGAGCTTGTTAACTTGATCAATAAATCCAGGATCGAACTGACGCTCCACGTTGAAGTTTTCCCACCACTTACGAGGTTGTGGTGTTGAGAGCACCACAATCAGCGAGGAACGGTAAGTGTTCCACGTATCAGTATCCAAAACGCCACTCTGATACTGTAACCAGTTATTTTCCCGCATCCGCATGTGGGTTAGTAAAAAGAAACTAAGTCGAGTTCGCTCTTCCGGACTAAGTTCCGATTGGTACCACATCAAATTTAGTCGCGGATCTGCGACGATCATTTCCAGAAATTGCTGATCCGAAGCAAGTATAGATTGCCGAACCTCTGCGTTTGTTGCTTCGGCGTTCTGCCCTATCTCTATCGCTAGATAAATCAGTGTCACTAGAATAGCTATGGAACTTGTAATCTCTGCAATGGCTGAAGCTTTGGTCCAATTCATGAATTGTCTTTTCGAATCAAAGTAAGGGACCATACCTTAGTTTCATCCAGCAACAGAATGTTGGTTTCGAGTCATTTCCAGAACGAAGGCCTTTGCCGATGTCCGGTCTTGGCCGAAAGCGGACCCTCACAATCGTTAGCTTCATCGTCCGTTAACCGAAAGCTCAGTCGTGAGAGGTGTAGCATTGTTGGTACTTTGAACTAGGCAAATGCACATGCATCGGAAACAACTTCTTAGATTTCTCTCGCTTATTCTGCCATTTAATCTAAGTATAGGTTGGCTAATGCATTCGGTCGGCGCCTTTCGTGATATTGACCTCCTGAGAGGGCTGCTCTTTTGCGTGGTCTTTTTTTCACTAACCGTTGTATTCTGGTTTTTCTTCAAGTCGAATGCAGATTTCTTCAAACGATAGCCCGATTGTGGCCGAAAGCTGCCTCTTGCAGTGCACAATCATGAATTTTCGTGCGTTACACAACGCAAAGTCTGAGTTCGACCCATAGGCGACACCCACAAACGACTTAGACCCTTCCAGAATCAAGAAAACACCTTTAATCCGAACGACAGGCTGCCGCCTTGATCTTATACGTCTTTGACGTATAATAACGAATGTGCTTACCTTCGTCGAAACACCGTTATTCACGAGCATCGTCTCTGATCACCTCGAAGATGACGAGTATCGAAAGCTGCAGACGGCTATCGCGGAAAACCCCGAAAGTGGTGCTCTAATCCGTGGATCGGGCGGGGTTAGGAAATTGCGCTGGGTAGGGTCAGGACGAGGTAAGCGTGGAGGGCTGAGGGTAATTTACTACTACGCCTCTCCCAAAGGTGAAGTGTGGATGCTGACGCTTTACCCCAAAAACGTGCGGGAAAGTATCCCCGCGCATGTATTACGCCAGATTAAGAAAGAGATTGAGAATGCCTAAGCAAGATAAAGACAGAAATATTGGTAAAGAAATTCTTGATGGTATTCGTAGCATCAAGGCAGGTAAGACTGGACGTATTACTAACGTCCCAGGAGTTGCTGAGATTCGAGCCAAAACCGGGTTGTCTCAATCGCAATTTGCGAAGTTACTGAATGTATCCGTGCGCACTCTACAAGAATGGGAGCAAGGGCGGCGTGCCCCTTCTGGCCCAGCGAAAACGTTGCTTGCTATCGCACACCAGAATCCCCAGGCTTTGTTAGATGTCGCGGTTTAACGAATATACAACTGTCGGCCATCTATCTACGGAGAACATGGCATGAATTGGGATGCAAAAACCCAGTCGAGACTAAGGCAAGAAAGGATTTAGTCACTTGAACTACTTGGTATCCGGTAGTACGCCATAGGATCTTTTCATATCAGGATCATCTGCCGCCAGATCTTTAAGTGGCTTCCAGAGGGCCGCATGAATTGACGGTGCCCGTACTGGATCGCTGAGGAAATTAGCGTCGGTCGGGTCCTCAGAATCACTATACCTCTCACCGCTCATTGCGCGTGCAGCGTAAGCCTTTTCTTAGCGTTTCAACCGAGGCTCCGGGTAACCACCACGAAGCACGTTTGTGTTGTTCGGGCCAGGTGAGTACGGGCATGATTGCTGGCTCCATTGGCGCGATTGCCTTGAATCGATTGGGATACTTAAAACCAATCTTCAGGGTGCCGTAGCCACCCATGGAAATTCCCATCATCAGTGTTTTGTCCGGATCGAGCGACGTTCCCAACGATTCGTTTGCCCACTGTGGGAAGCTCGTCTGTGACGAATCTTTCCCAGGACCCGTAATAGAAACTTCCGGGCCCGCCCGAAAACGAGACAACCACCATAGGCGGTAAGATTTCGGAATTAAACATGTGGGTATAAAGATCGGAAAAGCCGATAAGCCTATTACGATCTCCTCCCCCACCGTGAAGATGAATCAATAATGGGAGGTCTTTGTCCGCTTCACGATAGTTCGGCGGAAGGATCACAGAAACCGGAACGCTCTCACCCCGGACATCAGATTGAACCTCATGAAGCTGAGTTGTGACTGCGGTGACTGGCTTCACTGCGCTGGTGGTTGGTTGTTCATCCGAGCTGCTACACCCTAAAACGAACAAGAGGACACCGAGCGCTACCAGCGAGCCCATCCACGTTCCAGTAGTTGTATGTGCTATGATCCCTCCGTTGTGTCGAACAGGATACACAAATTCACTCAGTCATTTGTTAGCTATCCTTCGGCGTTATTCTTCGTCAGACCGAAACAACCGCGAATTGTTGTTGGTGCCAAATCGGACGGCAATGCTATGAAGAATTGTCCATTTCTGGCCGAAACTGACCCAAAAATACCTACGGGTATTAGTTGTTAGAGTGGCAGCTTTCCTATGGGTAAGCAGACGGTCGAAGCCTTACCCAAAAGAGACGTTCGTGCTTCCCCTAAACGCGAATCTCAGCGCTCAGGAATATCGTAGAACTTTTCAAAATCAGCCGGATCGTGGTTGCGCAGTTCCATTTTCGCAATGCCCGGCAAATGCACTTCACTGGGCCCATCCGCAATGCTCAAGTGCATTCCCAACCCAAACAGGTTAGCCAGTGGTGTCTGATTGGATACTCCCATGGCGCCGTGCACGCGCAACGCGCGCTCGGAAACATTCTGCAGCAGCTCGGTGCCGACGATTTTTAGCATGCCTATTTCCTTGCGTGCGCCTTTAACGCCCTTTTCATCCAGCGCTTTGGCCGTGTGCATGCATAGGAGCCTGGCCTGGTCGATCTCGATTCTAGAGCGGCCGATATCGTTGGCCACACTGCCGTGTTCATGCAGGTATTTGCCAAAGGCAACGCGTTCCTTGGCCCGAGACATCAACAGTCCCAATGCCACCTCAGCCATCCCCACGCAACGCATGCCATAGTGGATGCGGCCGGGGCCCATGCGTTTCTGCATGATCGCGAAGCCTTCGCCCGGTTCGCCCAGCAAGTTTTCAGCGGGCACCCGCACGTTGTTCAGTAGAATCTCGGGATGACCACCAGTGTGGTAGGCGTTCATCACTGTTGTATCCTTTAGAATCTTAACGCCGGGGGTATCTAACGGAATAATTATGACGCCGTGCTGCCTGTGGCGGTTGGAGTTTTCGGGATTGGTTTTGCCCATCAGGATCATGAAGCGGCACTTCGGATGCATGGATAAGGAAATAAACCACTTACGGCCATTTACCAAGTACTCATCTCCATCGCGCACGATAGTGGTCTGGTAATTGGTGGCGTCGGAAGACGCTATCTCGGGCTCCGTAGCGGCGAAACAGGAATAACAATCACCTTCCAGCAGCGGCAGTAGCCACTTTTCCCGTTGCGCCTCGTTAGTCACAGCGCCGAGCAACTCCATGTTGCCTGTGACGGGGGCATTGCAGTTGAACACCTCAGATGCCCAGGGAAGCTTGGCCATCTCTTCTGCAATGGGCGCGAACTCGAAGTTAGTCAGCCCGTTGCCTGGTTCATCGTCCCGCAGGTGGGGGAAGAACAGGTTCCATAAACCTAGTTCCTTAGCCTGGGCTCGCAGGTCGTCAACAAAGGCCAGTGCTTCAGGATCGTTGCGATGATCACTGTGCGCTACTTCCAGATAGTGTTTATTCACTGGGTAGATATGCTTATTCATGAAATCTACTACCCTCGTTTTGATTTCTAAGCTTCTTTCACTCTGTGTAAATTCCATAGTCGAGCAACCTACCCTTGGCTCTGTTATTTGTGAGATTAACAGACCTTTATCAGCAAAGTACGCGAGATGACACTGTTCGCTAACTAGGGCTAAACCGTTCTTCCTGAGCGGCCAACAAGCCTCTCGGAAAAGCTCTGATCCTCAGAAGGAACAGCAGACTAGAAGCCTCTTTGCCAAGGCGCTTGAAATTGTCAGTACGTTAGCTCACCCGCGAAGAGGCAACTGAGGTAAAGATGATGTTGACGTTCATTTTTCGTGGTGGATCGCTGCCACGAATTGTCTCTGTTGGAGTGTACCTATCGCCTATCTAGGAAGGACAGTGCATGAAAGACATCTAAGATGAGCTCGTAGCAACCCCGCTTAGGAAAACCTGGGAACAGGATTCATTACCAGTTGGCTAGTCGGGCAGCCTAATTCCGGATAGGCTATCCAGTCGATCTACATGGATAGCCGGAAATGACATTTCACGACCTGCTCAAGAAAGCAGGCATTTTGTTGGGAGCTCTCCTTGCCTTTGTCGTCCTCGTCATTGTGGGGTTACTCGCTTATCGCGAATACCAGCAGCAGAGCATCGCGAGGACAACCGCCATCACAACACCTGCGGGAATCGAATCCCTCGAACATGTTGACGTAAACGGAAGCCAACAATGGATTTACATACGGGGCCATGACACTTCCAATCCCGTACTCCTGCATGTCCACGGCGGTCCGGGTTCGCCAGTTATGGGTGCAGCTCGGAGATTCGGTCTTGAAGCAGAAAAACACTTCACCATCGTGCACTGGGATCAGCGTGCCTCAGGAAAATCACGCCGAGAGGGCTTTCTTGAAACTGATCTTGAGATTCAAGTCTTTGTAGATGACGGCGTTGCTGTAATCGATCTTCTGCGTCAGCGATTCTCAAAGGACAAAGTCTACCTTGTCGGTCACTCATGGGGCTCAATGCTCGGCACGCTCATTGCTCGGGATTATCCAGAACTGTTACACGCTTATGTCGGAATGGGACAGCTTGTTGACGTGACGGACAACGAGAAAATTTCATTTGCCTGGGTTCGTGAACAGGCGGTGGCTGAAGGCAATCAGGAAGCGATCTCCGCACTTGAACCTCTCGTGCCACCTTACGATCAAGATCCAGAGCAAATGCTCATACAACGCAATTGGCTCTACTACTACGGTGGCGGCTTTCACGGGAATACGATGCAGGAGTTCGGGCAGACAATCCTCACTTCACCCGAGTACACGTTGCTCGACATCCTGGCAATGGTCGAAGGTATGCTCAGCGTCGCTGTCCAGATGTGGCCGGAAATGGTAGCTATCGATTTTCGTAAGGATGCTATCAATCTAAAGGTGCCAGTCTACTTTTTTACCGGCCGTCACGATTACAACACGCCATTTGAACTTACTGAAGAGTACTACGAGGTGCTATCCGCGCCCCATAAAGAAATCATCTGGTTTGAAAACTCATCACACATGATGAACATCTCGGACCCAGAGTTCTATCAGCAGATGCTGATCGAGAAAGTGCTACAACCATCAGAGACACCATAAGCCTGCCAGAGGGATCGTGTGGCTGCTTACACGCAATCTGAAATCAATAAGCACTTAGTCCGAGAACCTACAGTTTTCGGTTTACTCGATCGGCAAGTGTAGCTACTCATAGCCAGGTTCGAGAGGGATGTCCGATTCTGGCCGAAAGCGGAAGTAGAAGCCGAGAAATTTGACCGTCTGCTTCGTGCTGCGGGCTCAATGGGTCGATGCAACACCTGCCCGATCTGCTTCAATAGAGAGAAGAGATCGGATGAATCCCCTATACGTGAGGCTATCGGAGGAACGGAAGCTTCGTGGCCCTGAAAGCCAGCGGAGTCGCGGAAGTTGCTCAGGTGTGAGACCCGGCGAACTCTCTTGTATCCTCGACCAGTCAAGTCTCCACGCAGGCCCATCTAGTGCAGGATGTAGAAGAGTGTTGCGCTGACCGGTTGAATCGGCAGCCCCATAGCAGACGAACGAGTTATCACTGATACTCAGCAGTTTGTTGGGGAACTAGATGAACTGGGATGCGATTGGCGCGGTTGGGGAGATTCTCGGGGCCATAACGGTGGTAGCGACATTATTCTATCTGTCGCGACAAATAAGACAAAATTCGGCGTCACTCGACCGTGCAAACGACTATGCTCAGGCGAGTTCCATCCACGAGTCAAACGCACTGTACGCACAAGTACATTCAGTAATAGTCCAAGATTCTCAGATGGCGGCAATCTACCAAAAGGCACTGGACGGCGCAGAGTTGGACGACGTTGAAGCCACTCGCTTTGCCACATTCATCAAAACGTATCTGGTCTGGGCTGAAGACCTATTTCATCAGCAGGAAGTCCAGCTTGGCTTCGCCATGGTAGGCGATACAGAAGATCTTTTAAGAACTATTGGTCCTTACATCCGCAAGCTCATGGATACCCGAGCCGGAAAACACTGGTGGAAAACCGACGCCCAATATCACTTCAGCCCCGCGTTCTACAAAATCCTAGTGCAGATCGTCGAAACAGATACATGGGTGGTGGAAACCACCGGAACCAACTCCAACTAACTGCTTTCTGTCAGCGTTGAAATTCGATGCATCCCGCGCTTGTTGAAATTCGGCTCCTGGCCGATGGTACGCGATGATTACGGAGGCTTGAATGTCGGCTTTGGAGAAAGCTGAGGGTGGATTGTGATCTAATTCACACGAAAGGTGGAAGCCGACGTTCAGGCGTGAGGAGCGAAGGTCTCGAACCGACCCGAAGTGATCTGAGGTCAGTAGCAACGCGCGGGGACGTTTTAGATATGATGGCTGGTCAAAATTGCGCTTCTCCTTGGGAAAACATGTGAACGAACGTTCGACTACGGGTCTGATTGGACAATCCTTTGCAATTGTTGCGAGTATCCTACTTGCATTCGCAATTGATGCCTGGTGGGAGGATTACAAAGAACAGGAGGAGATCAGAAGTCTGCTCGAAGGATTGGTTATCGAGATCGAAGGCAATCTAAGAACGCTCGAAACCGAAATGTTGTTTCACCGAGCCAAGTCTAAGTCTGCAGTTGAAATCCTACAGATGATGGAAACTGAGCTTGGCGAGGTTAATCCGCTTAGATTGGATGAATTGATCAACGACATTATGTGGTGGAGTGGAACTGATTTTGCCACCGGGACACTCGACTCAATCGTTAACAGTGGCGGGCTTAAATGGGTAGAACCGATCGAACTCAGGTCTCAGCTGTCATCGTGGAAAGACAAGTTGGAACTATTCAAGAAGTACGAGCAACAAGACTGGGACACATATCACGACAAACTCTTGCCGTTCTTGGCACTCAATTCCAACCTAGCACAACTAGGTGCTGCCGCCGACGGTCGTCCAGGCATGACTCGCTCGTACGAGGGGGTGTATCGTCAAGTACCCGATACGGAGATGGTCAACCATAAGGTGCTTCTTCAAAACCAAGAGTTTCACTCCTTAGTGATTATTACGAACTGGGATCAAGGAGACTTTGAAGCGTCCGTTCCTGAAATCTTAGAACATGGTAGAGAGTTGCTGCGATTAACTAAGTCTGTGGTTGATTAGGGCCGTGCCATCTGAAGAAGCGTCTTCGATTAGTCGGAATTCGACTCTCGGGCTGCCTAATGGAGTTTCTGTAGTCCACAGCCGAAAGCTGCTTATTGCGCTGCACAACGGCATCTCCGTTCTTTAGCTCTGGGTGTACGAGTCGAGCGCGGTTTGAAATTGACCGATAGTTTGCTTTACCGGCGGTCGGTATAGATACCGCAATAACAATCCCGGCAACTGTCCGCGCTCTTCATACGCGACGCGCGCGCGCGGGTGATCCATGAATCTAGGTGACGCCGGTTTAAACGCTCGAGAATCTGTCCAGAACTCAATGGACGCAAGATGCTTCGGGTTCTTAAATCCGTAGTGCGCTGGTGCGACTAAGCGGATGGGACTGCCATGCGCGATATCCAAGGGCTCTCCATCCAGCTGATCGGCAAGCAAAACGTCTGGTTTCAGCAGGTCTTTAAGTAGAAGGGACGATCGGTAACCATCTTGGCACCGAAAAACACAACAATCTGCGCCTTCTTTAGGACCCGCTGGGTGTACGAATTGTTGATAAAAGTCCTCGAACCGAAAGCCACCCCATACGAGATTTCGCTTGGTCCACGTGGTTACGCAGTGGAAGTCGCTGGTTAGCTCAACACGTTCCAAAGTCACTAGATCGGACGAGTCAATAGTCGGTGTTTGGTCAGTATCTCCGCCGATGGAGATCGAGATTTCGTGGTGGCTCGGAAAGCGCGAAGCGAATTGCGAAAGGCCAAAACGCGGAAAAATATCTAACTCACGTTGTCCGGGTGGAAGTGCTGGAGGTGGCTTGGTAGTCATTTGTCAATTTCATGGATGATGAGTTTCAGGGTTGAGCGGACGAAAGCCTTTGAAGCAGGTGGGTTACCGGCCACCCGCCAGGTGTATTCACCGATCAACGCACGATAGATGAGTTCTGCACGATGCTTCGCATTAGGCACAGAGAGGTCGTCGAGCAAACTCCGCACATAGGCCAGACGACGTTTATCGACGCGGATAAGCGTCTCAGCGGCTGTCGAATCGGTACTTGCCCAAGCGCGGAGTTTGGCATCGAGCTGAGCTTCTTCGAGTTGTGCGTTGCTAAACGTGAGTTCACACAGCGCGTACAAACGTGCTCGTGCGTCTGGACCGACCGCCTGCACCTGCTCAATGATGCGCGAGGTGCCGATTTCTTCCCAGTAATCCAACATGTCGTGCAGCAGGCTTTGGCGATTTGCAAAGTGCCAATAAAAACTGCCCTTAGTGACGTTGAGATCAGCCGCAAGTTTTTCTACACGAACGTTTTCGATGCCACCGCGCTGAAACGCCTTAAAGGCCTGCTTAATCCATTCTTGCGATCCTAATCGAGTCATGTTGAAAACATACGCTACCGTACGGTAGTATTCAACATACGGTACCGTATGGTAGCGGGAAAACCGATAAGGAGTGAAGAACAATGGATGCCAACACAGCCAGCGCAACCGGGTTTTTACTCCTCGCGCTTGGACATTCAGCCCTAGGCGAGGCGAGACTGCTCAAAGATATCTTGGCTAACTGGTCTAGCGAGACAATGCCACGGTCGTCCGCTGCAGTGATCATTCGAAGCGCCTGGCATGCATTGTCGGTCGCGTGGCTCGGTATGGCGATGCTTATGCTCGGTCTCCCCACGTGGACCGTCGTAGCAATCGTTGTCGGACTACCTGGCGTCTTTCTATTAGTTTCGGTCCCGACCCATGTGGCGTGGGGGCTCATGCTTGCAACTGCCATCACCGCCTATCATGCCGAGATCGGAATCGCTGCGACTACACTGCTCCTCATCGCTCGGTGCACGGCGTTTACAGTTCTGCTAATCGCGATCTGGCACATCTATTGGGCATTGGGGGGACAGCTTTGGCTTAATATTGCGATTCCCAGCGGCGCGGATGGCACTCCGGTATTCAGACCTTCGAGATGGCTCACCGCTTGCGTAGGTTTGGTGATCTTGGCCAAAGCAGCATTGCTATGGTTTCTGACAATGCAGCCAACACATACGCTCGCGTACTGGCTAGTCGTTTGCGGCATCCTTGTCTTTGTCGCACGTGCGGTCGGCGACGGCAAATATGTAGGATTTTTCAAAACAGAGCGCGACACGCCGTTCGCGCGTGCGGACAGCCGCATATTTACCCCGTTGGTTGTATTGCTGGCTCTAGGGAGTTCATCAGTTCTAGTTGGGGGTGGCACTTAGTCGCCTTCAGGTTGGCGGGTGTTCCTCGCCCGCTAAGCCTCAATGCCCCCAAATTGGGGACCGTCATGAGCCTACACTGATTTCTGCGTCGGATAATGGAGAACGCTGCCTCTTGCACTGCAACATTGGACAAATTAATGCATTGCACAACGCGAAGGCTAAATTCGACCCATAAGCGACGCTCATACCACCGCTGCAATGAGCAACGCCTTTACTGAATCAGCGAGTTACCGAAGATAACAAAGTTTGGATTGAAGCCACCTACACTACTCTCTTCTTCCCAATACTGGATAATCACTGGCATAGACAGAGCCAATCCAAACTGCTCAGCGAGCGCATTCCAATACGCATCTTCTAGCCGTCCTTGCTGGTGATGAAGGTATGCTTCTTCATAGACCCGAAAGTATCCGGGAAGTATACGAGTAACCTGATAGCGTTCAGGATCTGATGGCTTCTGACCCCCGAAAACCACATTGTAGTACATCTCGGAAATTTCGATGGATTCTCGTACTGGATTGGATTGTTCTCTAAGTGAAGACATAATGCCTTGAGCGACCTCTGCCTGCATTTGATCCGTGTTCTGCTGAATCTCGAATCCTACGAATAGAACGCCAGCTATTACTCCGATGTTCGCGATCAGCGATAACCATCCATTGAGCCTGTCCATGTCAACTTCCCCCGTTATTAGTTCAGAGTGATGTTTACATACTCAGACTGGCGGCGGAATTAGAGTTGGCGTTGACCAATTGAGTGCAACTGGCCGAATCTTGCCCTCGTTGCAGGTTTCACGAACGGCGGCTTTGGAGAAAACCGGTGTATTTTTGCATCTACTTCAATCTGCTCGGCATAGCGGATCCTCGATGAACTGGCAGGTACCGCTACTTCCGACCCTTTGTAGAAAGTTCATATCACGGCACAATGAGCTATGCACACTAGGCTATTCCACTTCAGCGATGTCGATTCGATAAAAAGTTTCGTGCCTCGACCTGTTCTCGTACCGACGCAAAGATCGGAAGGGCAGGAATCGTTGAACAGCCCACTAGTATGGGCAATCGATGAGTGGCATCAACCTATGTACCTATTCCCTCGTGATTGCCCGCGCATCTTGCTTTGGCGCAAAGACGAAACTACGAAGAAAGACTTGGACTTGTACTTCGGCTCATCTGATGCCCGAATTCTCGCATACGTCGAGGAATCCTGGCGGGCTAAAATCGAATCCGAAACCATCTACCGCTACGAACTACCGTCTGAATCGTTCCAGTCACTTGAAGATGCAGGAATGTGGGTCAGCCAGACTGTTGTCGATCCGACTGAGACTGTCGCGCTGACAGACCTTCCCAGCAGGCTTCGTCGCGAGAGCGTTGAACTTCGAGTGTTGGACGTACTCACCTCTCTGAAGGGTGTCTGGAATACCACTTTACACGCAAGTGGAATCAGGCTTCGCAATGCAACTAAGTGGGGAGCCTAACCTTGGTTCTACTTCCGCTCCTGGCCGTGAACGGAATATGCACTGAACAATGCGATTTCCGTAGTCGACCCATTGCGGGCATTAGGATGTCTTGATCCTGGCTATCTCTTCTACAAAACCTCTTCGACCGACCCCCTCAAAATCTAGCTCTGCCCACGTATCAGCAAGCACTTTGATTCGCCTCTCCGCATCCGCCCACCCGTCTTCGTCCAGTAGACCAAGTGAGTATTGTGCATGTTGGCTATCGAGCGCGTAGAGGATCGCGAGGTTGTAGTTCTCGAAGCGTGCCTTTTCAAGCTCGTTCAGACTTCCGACCCCCTCATTTTCCCACTTAAGCCATATCTCTGATAGATCTCGAGACCTAGCCAATTCGAGCGAAAGCTGAACGATGAGGTCAGTCCGGGAAACGTGATTTTGAGCGAGAGCGATTTCATAATTCTGCTGGGCAACTAGAGTGTTGGCTTCAGTCGCTTGCTTACTCTGTCTCACTTGGATCGCCAAATAGATAAGTGTGATAAAAACCGCGATTGATCCGAGGAACTCTCCTAAATTGCCGAGGAGTTCTGATATCTGTAACGGGGTCATTCGTGTTTCCTTGATGGGCTAAATAGCAGCGTACAGTAATTGCACTGGGTCCGCTTCTGGCCGTCAAGCGCCTGTCGGGTGCTGAAAATCCCGCGTTTTGAGTGACCGCTATTGAGAAATCAGCTAGGTTTTGTGATTCACTTGGCTAGGTTGGGTTGGGCTAAGCGGACGGTCGTGGACCACGCTGGGTACTGCCGCTTCCGACCCCAAACTGCTGTTCGCTGTTTGGCATCATCTAAGCTAGCCTTCCCTCAATCGTTGTAGGAGGGAAACATGGATCATCAAGCGTTTGCCCAGCTCCTGGGCAACTACGGAGAATTTGTAGGTGCAATTGCTGTCGTGGCGACTCTTGTTTACGCAGTGCAAGTTCGGCATAGCAAAGACTCACTAGAGGCGAACACGGCAGCACTAACGGCACAAACACGTCAAACAGCGATGGAAACCGCTATAGCTTCGTTACACCAGCTAACTGCGATGCCAGAAATTGCAATCGCTTTGAGTGGGGCAAAACCCCTGACAGATTTGGAAAACGCTCAGCTCGACAGCTTTCTGGCCGCATTGATGCGAGGCAGTGAGTTTTCCTGGTTGCAACACGAATCAGGGGCAATAGACGAATCACAATGGGAAACGGACGTAACTGTAATACGGGTGTATATGGACAGTTTTTTGATACGCCAGTGGTGGGAAAAACTTGGTTGTGACTATTCGGGCTCCGGGTTTGTAGACTTTGTCGACAAGTTGTTAGCCGAGACTGAGCCTACAAACAGACTGTGGGAAATGTCTACGAGATGGTCAGAAATAGAGGGTCGAAAATAATTACGAACGGCGGCTTGTGGCCGAAAGCTGCCTTCTGGAAATAGTTTTTGATTAGGTCCGCTAACGACTGCGGGCTCAATGGGTCGATGCAACACGTGCCCGATCTGCTTCAATAGAGAGAAGAGATCGGATTAATCCCCAATACGTGAGGCTATCGGAGGAACGGAAGCTTCGTGGCCCTAAAAGCCAGCGGAGTCGCGGAAGTTGCTCAGGTGTGAGACCCGGCGAACTCTCTTGTATCCTCGACCAGTCAAGTCTCCACGCAGGCCCATCTAGTGCAGGATGTAGAAGAGTGTTGCGCTGACCGGTTGAATCGGCAACCCATAGCCGACAGGCTGCTCATCACTCATAATTCGAGTTTTTTAGGGAAATAGATGAATTGGGATGCGATTGGTGCCATAGGAGAGTTAATTAGCGCGGTTGCTGTCATGATTACGCTTGTCTATTTAACGTTACAGGTACGGCAGAGCAACCGGCTAATGCAAGCGCAACATCGAGAAACAAATCGAAACGCGGTTATTCAGACTTACGACCCCATAGTCCGTGATAAGCAGTTCGCTGATCTTATCGAGCTGAGTCGTGAAGGTATCAGTGCCCTAGATTCATCGGACCAACGGCGCGTTTTTGAACAGACGAGAAATGAACTTCTATTGGCTCAATCCCAATTTGTTCGAGGGAGCTTGATGGGCGATTCGCGCGCTGCAAAAATCGGTGTCGGATTAGCCCACCGAGCAATCGCGACCCATCCTGTTGCTCGTCGCCTCTGGGATGACGTTGAATGGGATGGAGACTTTGCACTTGCTGTTAACGAGTTACTTGACGCCAATGAGCCAATCCAAAACCAATGGAGGGTTTATAGTGGTGAAATCCAAGAAGAACATCGATTCTAATTGAAAAACTAACGACTCTTTCTGGCCGAAAGCGGAAGTAGAATCAGACCAATCTGACCGTCTGCTTCCGACCCGAAGGAGACGTTCATTGATGAGGGGCAGATCCTGACACCGAAGGTATCCCTGCGTTCGAAAGATGGGCGGATATGTTGGGGACGAAATCTTTTGGAACAAAGAGTTCCACGTATCTGACTGCTCGCTCCACTGTCATGGAGGGGTATGCCTTCTTTATATCCGATGTCACGCGCAGCGCATCTCGATTACGCCCGACCGATTGATGCACCGCCGCAAGTAGAATCGGGCCCGAAAAGCGTCCCGGATCCTCTCGATTCCCTTCCTCCCAAACCTTGATAGCCTCAGAGACTTTACCTTCGGAGTATAGGAGGTGGCCATGAAGTGCCCTGATCATCGAAGACGATCGTTGGGGATTTAAGCGTCTCTGTTCGTCCAAGGCGTCCCTCGCTTGAGAAAACTCTCTTTTGTGTAAGTGGGTGAGAGTTAACGAGACGTACGCTGCATCGAAACTTGGTGCTAACTCCACTGCTCGCAACGACGCCTGTTGGGCGAGATCAATTTCGCCTTTTCCTACGAGAACAAGTGCCATTTGATGCTGAGCTTCAGCGCTGTGTGGATCGAGTTCCAAAGCTCGTTTTGCGTGTAACTCCGCGAGGTCCAATGCTTGTTGGTTGGTGCCATGGGATGCCCACCATCCGAGTGTGTAGGTCAACGAGAGGTATGCGTGCGCTGGTGCAAATCCCGAATCTTGCTTGATAGATGCCTCAAGCAAGCGTTTCCCTTCTGAAACACCTCGTGCTGTGGTCTGTCTGGTCAAATATCGCCCTCGAGCGAAGAGGCTCCAAGCATCCGTGTCAACTTTTCTCTTCGCTCCCTCCCAACGAATAGCTTGAATATCGAGAGGGCCAGACAAATCAGTACCGATCTGCCGCTTAACATCATAGATTGAACCACTCTTGGAGAAGCTATAGGAATCCCGCCAAACGAGTAGCCCCGCTTCCATTTCGACGAGCTGGGGCTCGATTTGAACTTTTCCACCCACCTGGTGGGTACTTCCACGAACGATGTAAGAGAGCGTAAGTTTCTCGGAGATTTCCCTCAACGTAGCGTCACATTCAAAGTCGCTTGCCGTGTTGCTCGCGATTACTAAAAGGTGTGGGCTATGCATGAGAGCAAGTGCTACTTCTTCTGCCACAGCGCTCGAAAATTGAGAGGTGACGCCGTCTTCGTCACAAAATGGCAAGACCATAACTGATGGTCTCTCGACTATCGATTCACCCGACAAGTCACCAGATCGATGGTTTATGTACGAGATGCCGACTAGAGCTATGACCGCCGCGATACCGACTAGGGCGAATACGAATCCCGTCTTAGAGGCTCGTTGGGAAACTGCAGGGGTTGTTGCAACGTGGGGTGAGTCACGATGTTCTTCGGAAAGGCATTGCCGCAATCCGTCAGCTAAAACCTCAAATCCGCCTGAATTATGAGGCCAGTCAGAGAGATCTGCTGTGTGTGCAGCTCGAAACCCTAGCGGGGGGCGCGTCGAATCAATCTTCGCAGGTACTAGAATATTTCGTTCAATCCCCTCGGTCGCCTCTGCGCGACACCAACGAGATGCGACAGAGTGCTTGGACCAGACAACTACCACCGCCCTTGCTGCAGCTAACTCTGCTTCGATTCGTGTCTCAAAACTTGGACCAGCGATCAGGTCGCGATCCCACCAAACTGACCAACCTTCTTTTTTTAGGGCGTCAACCAGCGCCGCAACTCTAGCTCTATCTTCTGAGGCGTAAGACAAGAAAATGTCTGCCACGCTCGAACCTCTCTAAGCTTGACTTCAAACTAGGATACGATAACGCCAATTTGCAAGCGACCAGACGCTCTCACGCAACCGTTAAAAGGTTGGCAAAGATAGAAAACGTGTTCCGACTCTGGGTAAGGCGAACGTCTCTTGTTGGCCGGCTGCCGCCTATTGCAGCGCACAACGCTATTTCAATTGTCTAGTCTTGTACTGGTTTGATCTGTTTGCATGACCGGGGGAGTCCATATACAGAGCTGCCTCTCGGACAAAATCTACCGATTACGCTTTTTCGTTTTCATCAACTAACAACATTGGGAAGCGTTTTCTAAGGTCTTCTGGTCCCAAGTTGTCTTGCTCTGCTAATCGCTCATTGATGCGAGCGATAAATCTCTCATCAAGCAGATACACATAGTTGTCCCACCAAAAACGTCTCCCAGGAGCCAGCAGGCAGTACAGCCAATACTCTTCTCTCGAAACATAAGATTGTTCATCTATCGCACCTTCGTGCCACAACATGAAAGCAAGCTCGTGATAGGTCGCTTCTTCCAGATTCCAGAACATCGCGAGCTGTCGCTCTTCTAGAGTTAGATCATCCCAATTTTCAATGCCAATCGCTTTGATAATATCTGCGGCTTCGCCACGGTGTGTCCTCAGCCAGCCAAGTTGTTCGCTAACTCTTTCCGACAAATGGACAAACGCCTCTCCTCGCATTTGACGAGTATTGGCATCAGTCGATTCTTTAGCATGACGAACTTGAATGGCTAAATAGATTAAGGTTGCAACAGTCGCCACCGCGGCAATCAGTTCACCTAAACTTCCCATATCAGAGATAGACATTCCATCCAGCCTTAAGCACGTGTGCGTTAATTATGCGACAGATACTACCGGAAGAGCGCAGTGACTATGGACGTATGCGTGTGGTCATGTTGTGCGCCTCCAGGTCGTATGGTGTTCTCCGATGGTTCTAGCTCGAATCGTCATGACGTGCCACGGGTCATTGCGCGCCAACGTCGCCTACTGCTGGTCGCTTAATCACGTACGTTCGCTTCGTTTCTTTAAGAATCGTTTCCTTGTCCATCGAAACGTTTTTCATTTCGAATCTAACGTGTTTCATCATCTGGTCGTCAAAGTGTGGCGCCTTCTCTCCGTTGAGATTTATGAAGTGGCTTTGGCCGCCAGATGGGATAATGCTCTTGTAGCCAGCTTGTTGCGCACCCAGTTCGACTTCAACGTTCCATGATGGCATACCGTTGTGGAAGACTTCTTTTGGCAGCAAATCAAGCTCGACACCCATTCCGGCGGGAATGGCCCCTGCAAACAGGCGGTCGTCTAGGTTGCGTTTGACTGTCACTTCAAACCATTGGTCCATATCGCCGTCAAACTCACTCCTGAGTTCTGCAATGGTTGCGCTGACAGTCATGCGCAGTACCGAATTAATGTCTTCGCCATTGAGGAAGTCGTACTGCATTGGTAGCCCGGCATCAGAACCTTCAATAACTCGCAACAGATCCGTTGTGCCGGTCGGGCTGTCGCTGTATCCAGAAAACTCGTCGAAAACGATTCGATTGGCAACGCTCAGCCAGCGTCGAAAAATCGTCTGGCCCGGGTCGTCATAGTAGCCGTCACCGTTCGCATCGATCTGCTGCCCATCCCACGAGGACATATATTCAAAGGCCTTTGCTACGTCGGGATCTGTAGCAGCTGCTGCTGCGTCGGCAAAGTACTCGGCGAAGAATTCGGGTGCAGTAATAGATTCATCGTGCGACCCCCAGGCTCGCCCAATGGCGACGTTGATGTCATGCAGGTCTGCCATCGATATTACGTCGTAGCTCTCAACAAGCTGCGGTGCGAGGTAAGTTTTTGACGCCTTGCCCCATTTTTGAGAGTCGCCCCAGATGTACGAGGAGCTTGGGTTACTGTTCCAGTTAAAGAAGTAGTCTTGGGTCGGATTGGCCACGTGGGGCCAGAGCTTTGGTCCCTGCACACCGAGCCATTCGTGTTCGCCTGTACCTGGAATCGGGAAGCGTGGATCAATGTCGGATCTGCGGATGGGTTCGCTGGATATGTGCCAGAATTCGAGGTGACCATCCTCCCTTGCGTACATGACATTGTGTGAACCGAAGTGAGCCATAGTTGCGGCCTCACGCATCTCGTCGAGCGATTTCGCCTCTGCTCGCTTGACCATTGCAATGGTCATGTCCTGTTCCCGCATCCACTGTGTGGAGGCGCGCGAGTACGCAACACCCGTGTCCTCCTCCCAGCCGACGATAGGGCCGTGCACAGTACTAACAACTTCCATCGTTACTGGTTCACTGTCCTTGACGTTGATTGTCTCGGTACGCACGTTCATGTCATGCCATTCTCCCTTGAACCAGTACTGGTATCGATTGTCGGGGTTTAGGCGTTCCTCAAAAATGTCGACAGTGTCACCCGAGCCAGCTTGCATCAGCCACATCGAGTCCCGATTGCGTGACATCAACGGGAGCGAGAATGGCGGAAAAACGAGGCCAAGCACGTCCAGGCCGGCGCCGCTGATATGGATGTCATAGCCATCCGCGGTCGCCTGCATGACCATGGGATTGCCGGTAGCGCTGCGCGATTGCCCTATCATCAATCCTCGGCTCATCAACGGTAAATAAGCATCGGTTACACGGCTTGCGTAGTAATGTGCCGTGTCGGCCGTAGGGAAAACACCTGCCACGGGCTCCGGGTTGCGCGCTGCGAGATTGGGGCCAAAATCAGGCCGTTCCAGCTGGCCAGCAGCAGGGGAATGTACATCGTCTTCGCGCTGAATAGTTGCAGGTGCGTCCGGGTCGTGGAACGGTCGTACGTCGTTGAAGATCTGATTACCGTCTTCTTCACCAAACTTGTTGACGAGGAACTGGTAGACGCGAAGATTGTCGATTTCGCGGCCGCCCCCACTGAGGCCGATGGGGCCCGCCCACATGATGTGACGTATTGCCGCCATGAGATCACGCGGTGTGATGTGGTCCATTGGGAGACCGTTAGCGCGAACCTCGTAGGGCATTTTGGTGTACGGATCGGCAAGGGCTTCGTCTATATACTGATTGATGCCATCGGCCGACCCTTGCAGAAATGTTCGAAGGTCCTCATGTAGACCGTTTTCTACGATCTGCCACTCCTCCTCGCTGTACTTGAGCAAACGAACATATTCATCGTAAGGGAGGTAGTCGGAACCGAGATACTGGGCCAATTCGCCACGGCCAAAGAGTACTGCGTGCAGCGTTTGCACCAACCGATCCTCAGCCATGACGTAGCCTGATGCGAAGTAGGCGCCGCGTTTAGTCTTCACTTCAATGTGCGGAACACCAAACGCGTCGCGACGGATGGTGATGTTCTCGTCGGTGGCTTCTGCCTCGACACCGAGTTCAACGTCGGGTTTGCTGCAGGCAAAAACGGTCGCTGCGAGGAGGCAGCACACCATGATCGAGTTGTGTTGTCTGTTCATTGTTGTTTCCAAACGAAGCAGCAGCAGCTGCGAATCACCACCACTGTACAGGTTAATCCTCTCAAAGCGTTCTAGAACGGACTGATGGTACTACCTCGTTTAAGGCAATCAGCCCCCAATTCACGTGGAACGGACATGCCATCGACTGAATAGCACCTGTCCTATTGAACTCAATGCGCAAAGCACCAATGTTAGGATGTATTTGGTATCCATTTCCAATACTGGGAGAACGTCCTGATTAATTTGATCATGAGAGTTTGTGCTCTGTGGCTAGTGACAAGCGTTGCGGGGGCTTCGGAACGTGTAGACGGCATTGACACCAATTCAATTGAGAAGCCGATTAATAAAGGTGTGATTGTCGTCGACGCTCAACCCTTTCTACAGATGCCTCGGACGCAGGATGCAAGCAAGCCCAGCGATTTCGATGAAGACGGTAACCCGATATATGGCACGAACTCCGCTCATGCTCGCATACAGTATATGGTGCCTGTTCCAGACCAATCCGGACGTTTGATAGTGTCCGACATTCGCGGGTTGTTGTATCAGATCAACGCTGACGGGTCGGGACTAACCACTTACCTTGATTTGCGCACGGCAGTGGATGACCTCGCGGAACATGTCTATCCCAATGAAGCGGGGCTCATGGGTTTTGCGTTCCATCCTGATTTTGCGAGTGCTGGATCACCGGGCTTTGGCAAGCTCTACATCGGATATAGTGCTACAAAAGACAGCGGCATCCCGAAATATCTGAGCGATGACGCAGGCAGCCACCACAGTGTTATTCGCGAGTGGAGCGTCGACCCCCGGAGCAATACGGCGGAAGGACCTTCGAGAGAATTACTACGCATAGGTCAGTTTAACTTAGGCCATAACATTGGTACGTTGGCATTCAACTCTGCCGCGCGTAAGAGTGAGCCGGACTATGGACTGCTCTACTTTAGTCTCGGTGACGGTGGCATGGCGTTTGATGTGCGTGGTCATGGGCAGAACAAGGCTACACCGTTAGCGGCTATGCTTCGCATCAATCCACTCCCGGACGGAACGCTTCCGTACACCATACCGTCAGACAATCCGTTTGTTAGTGACAAGACTGCAGTACCCGAGATTTGGGCTTACGGTCTTCGACACGCGCAGCATTTTTCTTTCGATAGCCGCGGAACAATGTACATCAACGACATCGGTCAAAATCAGGTAGAGGAAGTGAACATTGGTGTGCCCGGCGGCAACTATGGCTGGAACGTAAGAGAAGGCACCTTTCTCACCGGAGCCGGGGTCGAGGGCGGCTACCTGCCTTACCTCTATCCACTTAAGAATCAAAACGACGGGTTCATTTACCCAGCCGTGCAATACGACCACGACGATATGACAAATGCGATTGGCAGCGGTTACTTGTACGAAGGTACGGCGATCCCCGAGTTGATTGGGAAATATGTTTTTGCCGATCTTGTCTTGGGAAGAATTTTCTACGTAGACGCCGCATTGCTAGAAAACGGTAAGCCACAACACCCCGTCGAACTTAGAATCCGTTTTGCTGGAATAGAGCGTCCAGTCATCAAGGAGGTTGGTTACGAAAATACTTACGCCCCAATCCAAAGGGCGGATTTGCGGTTAGCAATCGATACCGAAAAAGAGCTATATATGCTGACCAAAGGCGATGGGCAGATCAGAAAATTGGTGCCAGCCCATTAGAATCTGTCGGGTCTTTGTGAAGCTATCCAAGATCAGTTTAGCGAGGGTAAGCGGGCTTAAACGTCCACAATTGGCCGAAAGCGGAAGTAGGATCAGCGGGATCTGACCGTCTGTTTTCGACCCATTGCAGACGTCCGTGAACCCGATACGCTAGCGCTAGAACTCACTGGAGAAAGAAATGCGCTCAGATTGGTCTAAAGGTGTCTTTCAGTTGCTAACCCTGGTTTCCGTATTTGTTGGGGTAGGACTGGTCGTGTACGAGTTGCGTCAAACGCAAGAACTTGCAAGGGCGCAACTGACAAGTGAAGCGTTCATGCTAGAAGCACAAAATAGTAGTTCACTTGCAGGGGAAAACCCTAGCGCAGCGTTAGCCAAGTCTTGCCTTGATCCTCAGGGGCTTACTGTTACGGAAAAACTTCAGTTGATCGGTTTGTACAGTCAGGCAATGGTGAGCCTTAGGCGCATCAAGCTGATTTCGGAAGTGTCTGATGTCTATCCCGACGGATATTGGCGTCAAGTAGGGACAGGGTATCTGTTACCGATACTCGGGGTCAAAGCAGGTAGGGCTTGGTGGGAGACTTTGGGGCCGCAAGACCCAGAGGTCCGTGAACTGGGAAACGCTGTGATTGAGCAAGTGAAGGGCAACTCATGCGAAGCAACAATGGATAGATGGAGTACAGTGATTGATCGGCTCACGGCCGAGGGACAGCCGAACTGACCGGTGTAACTAACGTCGGCTCCTGGCCGAACTGAGCCTAAATCTCTTCTGTTGCTAGCGTCTGCTTCGGGAAAAGTTAAGGTGGATTCGAGGATGGCTCCATAGCAGACGCTCAGATCCCGTCTTTGAGGGTCTCAAAAAGAGAATTGTTCTAAGGCGTCATTTCTTTCAGCGTTCTCCAGATCTCAATCGCGATTCCAGCATTCTAAGGGTGTTGCATCCACCGGTTGAGTCCGCAGCCCAATACAGACGTTGTATTGAAACTTTGGTCCCCTGCTAGCGCATCTAACGCGACACTTTCCGGTAACGAACCAGTTCAGATGTTGCTTAGAAAAAAGCGACTAGGTCAGAGAGCTTCGATGTTGTTAAAGGTTTCTGAGTTCTTTTTTTGCAACCGATTCGCTCGCAAAGGGATCTATGATTGTATGACAGCATTTTTTTCGATCGGTAAATGACTTCGGCAGCTTCACCGGTCCGCACCTGGCATGTCGGCCTCTCATTGATCGCTCTCAGTAGCGTTCCCTTGGTTGCGGGGATGTTCCGTCTGACACAGCTCTTGAGTGGCGGGGAGATCACACCAGGAAATGCCCGCTTCTTTGCGGCACCCACGCCAGTGATGATGCACATCGTAAGTGTCGGCGTCTTCGTAGTCGCCGGAGCTTTTCAATTCGCTCCCAGATTCCGACAGCGCCACCCACGTTGGCACCGCGCAGCAGGACGAGTATTTATCCCGTGTGGCTTGATAGTTGCGCTCTCGGCTCTATGGATGACCTTGTTCTATCCGCGTGCGCAGAACGGTAGCGCACTTCTCGAATGTCTAAACCTCATCTTTGCTGTGGCGATGGGGGCGTCAATCGTGTTCGGTTTAGCTGCAATTCGAAGGCGCGACATTGTTAGACATCGGGCTTGGATGATCCGAAGCTATGCCATCGGTTTGGGTGCAGGGACTCAAGCGCTGATTTTAATACCTTGGTCTATCGTCTTTGAGGCGCCAGGCGAACTCTCTCGAGCGCTGCTTATGGGTGGTGGATGGATGGTCAACGCCGGTATCGCCGAGTGGTTGGTACATCGCGGTTCCCCGACATATAGCCTACGAATATAGTATTTCGAGAACATCACCCCTCTCCGCTGACAGGCGTATTTAACAGAATTGGATCACGCGGGCCGTAAAGTATGAACAAACTCAAAACATGGCTCAGTCGCATAGGGCTCGGGTTAACCATCATGGTTTTTGTGGTTCTGGTGGGATTACTTGTCTTCCAACAAGTTTCAAATGGTCCGATGGGACCGTTGATGGGTGGCACATTTCGTTCAGGAGAAGTTATCGAAACCCCGGTTGAGGACTGGTCGGAGTTGGAGGGAAGTTTTGAGTTTGAGCTAGTCGGCCAGAACAGCTCACGTAATGCTGGCGGTATAGTAGTTGCTGGCGATCTCTACATTACCTGTGATCTGGGTTTTATCTGGTCTCGTTCACCTCCTGGATTGCGTAGAAACATTGCCAAACTAATTTTTATGCTTAAGACGTGGCATGAGGAGGCGTTGCTCGATGGACGGATACGTATCAGAAAAGATGGCCGCATCCATTCGGGAACGGTTGAACGAGTTAAAGATCCCCAATTGATCGAAGAACTCAAGAATTCGCTTGAGGACATGGACTACTTCAAACCAGAGGGTCTGGGACCGCGGCCGACACGAGAACCAAACGACATTTGGTTCTTTCGCGTTAGACAATCGTGATATGCAGGAATGGAGCCACTGCCCCCAAAGAAGGTCGGTGCACACGAACTATCCTCATATACGAGAAGAGGTGTTGTTGATGAAATACCGAACCAGGATTTACTACAACGAAACAGCCAAACTATCGATGTGGGATCGTTGGCAGAAAGGTGGCTCACTACAAACCATTACGCAGCTGTTTGGACGAATCCATTCGTCCTTAGCAAGGATCATTTCAGTTACAGACGAATAAAACGCTGCAACCTTATGTCGATGTTAAGGCTCTTCTATACAACATCAGTCACAATAGGTTAATCATATGGAAGCCATTCTAATTCCAATTACTTTGTTTCTAGTCTTAGGGCTGTGTGTTGTGCTGGGATTCTATTATCGTTTCCGCAATCGCCAGGAACTACAAATTACAGTCAGGAACGCGATAGATTCTGGTCAGCAAATTTCACCAGAAGTATTAAGCGAGTTGACGAACGCACTGTTTCCTCCGAGTTCGGATCTCCGCAAGGGTATTGTTTTGTGCAGCATAGGATTGGCTTTTGCGGTGTTCGCCTTTATGCAAGGTCAAGAAAATGTTGTCGGTCCTCTGTTGGGTCTGTCAGCGTTTCCATTCATCGTTGGACTTGCATATACATTTCTTGCCTGGCTGGGTAAGGAACGGGCGACTAGAACTTAGAGTACTTGCACTTATTATTGGGGTTGGTCCTGACAACACAAAGAGAAGCCAGTGATGAATTCTGGATAGAAAAGGCCATCGCGAGATCCTCTTCGGAAGCCAAGGAAGCGTTTGGACTTCTGGTACGCAGGCACGAAACTGCAGTGCGCAATCTCTTGTACCAACTCACGCGAAATAGAGCGATTGCGGATGAACTTGCTCAAGATACATTTCTGACGGCTTGGCTCAAACTGAAGTTGCTCGACCAGCCGGATCGATTCGGCGCGTGGATACGGCGCATTGCGTACAGGGAATTTTTACACAGTGCACGTCGAATGCGTTTGGAGCAGAAATACAGGCAGGGCTGGGTGGAAGAGGCGGTCCACAATGATCAAAATATGGATGATGAAATTGGTGCACTCTTGAAGCCTTGCACGCCGTTAGAACGGGAGATCATGATTCTACAATTCGGGTTCGGATTTACCCAAGAAGAAATTTCCAACGATCGAGGCTTAGCGGTTGGAACGATAAAGTCCCACGTGCACAGAGCGAAACAAAAAATCAGGTCATCGCTAGATGAAGAGGTAGATAAAACAGAGGGGGTCCCCCATGTCGGACGATGAACGACTTAACGCTCTTATCACGCAACGACTGATGATTGCGGCGACGGCGAGAGTTGATGGTTCGATCGTTGAGGCGGTGCTAGACCAACTAGGTCAAGAGGCGTTGGTTCAGCGCCGCTGCGTGATTGGCTTTGCACTTCTTTTAGGTGGCGTCATCTTCTTTGCCAGTGCGATGATGCTCGATGTATCGTTGTTGTTGCCTGGTATCGACATGACATTAATGTCGAATCTGAGCCAGGAAGGCCTACGAAATGGGATTGTCGGCCATACGTCGGCGTTTGTTTGGCTATTGCTTCTTGTTCCTGGCGGCTTGTTGCTAGCGTTCGACTAATCTAACTCGCTGGCTATTTGCCCGCTTTGTTACGACAACAGGAATTGCGTGCGTTCTGCAGCGGGGATACCTCATTTTGTTAACGCCCACGCTAGAGGCGAGTGGCAAGTGAAGGTATATGACAGATTGCGACGGGGTTGAGCGGGGCCTCGCAACGTGGAATTTCCATGCAATCGTTAGGCGTCATCCCAATGCCTTATGTCGCTCATATAGGAATTAGGTTGTGTTCTCTCGAGCATATCGTCGACCTCTCCTGCGAACGACTCATTAAATGCGAACCGCCCAATATTGGTCCACCACTTCCGAGTGCGTGTCTGGCTGAGAAAAATACCGATTACGTCGTGATATGCCCTATATACGTCTGTATCGATGACGCCGTCATGATATTGGTACCACTCCCACTCTCGTTGGCGCATAAATGCGGTTAAGAACATGCTCAATCTTGCCTGTTCTTCCTCGGTCAAGGTGCCATCTTTTACTATGGCGTAGGTAATCGACGGGTCGGCCATTTGCGTATAGAGCTCGCTTTGTGCTTGCTCCACCATCCGCTGACGGGCCTGTGACTTCGCTAGTAAGTTCCCTTGGCGTACCTGAAGGGAGAGATATACCAGTGTTACCAAAACTGCGAGAGCAGCAATGAATTCTCCGATGTTTCCGAGGTCTTGGATGTTCATTGGTTCAGGCGCCTAACACCATGTTGAGTGGGGGTTGAGGCGGGACCGGTTTTGCGGAAGCGAAACCGAGGCCTGGGTCAGCCCTCCACTCCAACTGCACGTTAGGCAGGTACTGGAGATAGGTGCAGTATGATCCATGATGAGAAGGTTATCCCGTCCAGTTCTGATGTCCACTTATTGGGGGAGGTTCCCAACCGTTCTAATTGCCGGTTGGCCGTCTTTTTTTCCGTTCCTAGCTAGTAGAATCCCGCACACTCCCGGCTAGTTAAGCTGTAGATCACATCATCGCTACATGGCCCAGATCGTTCGGATCTGACGCTTAGTTTGCTGATGTTCAGAGTACTGTAGCTCTGCCCCTCTTTCGAAATTACCTTAGTGGGCTGAATCTCACCTACGACAAAAAAACCAGTTTTCGCCCCGTCGGTATAAGAGAAAGAGACAATAGTCCCTTTCCTCAGCTGTTCTTGGACTACTTGGTCGCCAGTCATCGGATAGTGTTCAGTCTTGTACTTGATAACACTGCAAGATCCCATAAACGCTGCCAATAATGCGAACGTGAATACCTTTATGAACTGGTTATGCTGCATTGAGCCGCCTAACACCCATATATGCTGACCCCTGGGTCAGCATATACAGAACCATGAATGTTTTGTTTTTTGGCATTCTTCAACTCTATCAGGCATTTAGAGAGAAGATCTAGGCGCACTTTCCAGTGTATTGCTGACCGGTGGGTCGAGACTTGAATAGTCATCAGAATCCGGAAAAATGGAGAGGCAGAACGTCTCTTGTTGGCCGAAAGCGGAAGTAGAAACAGCGGGTTCTGACCGTCTGCTTCCGACCCTTTGCTGACGGTTTGCTCGATCAACAATCTTGGCTGAATTCCTTGCGCTGTATGTTCAGATGCTCCAACCAAACTCGGTGGAATTCAGTTTCATCAATGCCGAAGGCAGCCTCGATATCGCCTCCATTTCTAAGAAGTTTCGCGACACCGCCCCAACCCCACTTTCCGATCAAGAAGTCCCCGATGTGAAAGCCAATTCGATAGATATTTGACCCGTGTTCATTGAGGTTTTGAAAAGAAGGCGTGCTGCCGCTACTTATACACTTTAGGCTTGCCAGTTTTGGCGCAGGTGGGCGATTTGAGATATAGATTGGTATCGTTTCCCAGAGCCAACGCGACTCAGAAGCTATTGTTGGTCTAAGAGAGTAGAGCACAAGGTGGGCATACTCGTGGAGTGCGCCTTTAGCTGGGGATCGATTGGTGTAGTGCACGTGAACCGCCCATTCGTCGGTATGAACAAACCCCCTCGTAAAGTTGTTTTTCTCCCCATACGCAGATTCAAAATCATCGCGCTCCTCCCAGATGTAAACCGACGATTGTGGTAAAGGATCGCTGCCGAGATTCTGAACTAGCTGACGCCCTCGGTCCGTAACGACCTGTAGAGTTGTTCTAAGGTGTTCCTCCGGCACATTCCCGACAGCAACTACTCGTACAAGAGGGTTTGAATAACTTGATTCAAGTGTTTTGTAGCTTTCAATGCTCGGGGTTTTGGATTCTGAACACGCCGTCGACACTACGCTCATTATCAAGGAGCTGAGTAGAAGCAATCGGCTCATAGTGTGGCTCAAAAAGGATGGTTCGGAGACTATATCCTTAACCGCGATGGTCTGCTTGTGCCGAAAGCTGCCTTTTGCAGTGCACAACCATGAATTTTCGTGCATTGCACAACGCAAGGTCTGAGTTCGACCCATTGCAGTCCTT
>WLWP01000005.1 GCA_012103505.1 Pseudomonadales bacterium
CAATCTTTGCAGTAGTTACTGCACCATCTTGAATAGCTGCTGTATCAACCGAGTTGTCAGCCAAACCATCTGCCGTTACAGCATCGGTCGCCACTTTGTCAGCAGTTACAGCATCATCCGCAATCTTTGCAGTAGTTACTGCACCATCTTGAATAGCTGCTGTATCAACCGAGTTGTCAGCCAAACCATCTGCCGTTACTGCATCAGTCGCGATCTTATCTGCAGTCACCGCGTCCTCTGCTATCTTCTCAGTTGTGACGGCATCGTCTTCAATCTTCGATGTTGCCACCGCCCCAGCGGCCAGCTTAGGAGTAGTTACCTCTCCATCCAACACTGTCGCCCAGCTATCCGTACTTACTAGAGTTAGCATCACAAAACTGAGCGCCCTCCATCCCAATATCCTTCGCATAATCGCTACTTCCTAAATTCCAAACTATTCGAGCACAGTAACGTACATATTGTATATGTCTATTACAACTGTCCATATGTAAAAGAATGTAGCTTGCCAATAGCACCCAAAATGCGTTCAGGTTTCGCTTGGGAGCCATTTTGGCCTGCGCGTCACCACGATACGAACGCTGACTTGATCCGTAGGGAGCGCTTTCAGCGCGGACTTTTAACGCCTGACGAAGTGCCTACGTTGCTGCCTGTACAGTTTGCAACGCAGGCATCTCCGTCATTCGTCAATTGCAGGTTTAGCCTCGGAGTGTCTATTAGATTGACATTCAGAGGCTCGAGGTTAAAACCCACTTAGCGCCATAGCGGCGGTAAAACCATGATGGAAACAATATGAAGCACCTTGGAAAAGCCGCTCATGCGCGGTAGTTGCTAAGATGAACCACCAGCCATGACAAGCGCCAGGAGCACGTCACCTCGATCACAAGATACAAGAACCTGAGCGTCGAATTCGCGCCACTTGACCAAAGATCCACAATTAGTTTTATTCAGGGTTCGCAACTTGAATCATCAAAATGGACTACCGTTCTGGCGTGCATCCAAAGACACGTGTCAAACTAGGGACAACGTCTAGCCTCTAATCTGATAGATCAATAATCTCGAGCTCACTCAGCAAAGGCGTCAACTGAGGTGAACGAGAGTACAACTCCGCACGCCAGGCAAGCTGAGTTCCAGCCTGATCGAACGAAATCGTTTCACCAGAACGAGCGTGGCGCCACACCCCGTCGATCGAAACATGTATCTCTACCTCAGTGCCTGCGGGCTGATCTGCCTGGTACTCCACCTGCAACTTATCCGCAGGATTGTCCAAGCTAATCACACCAGATTCATAACTTGAAGGCATTACATCGTACCAATCCGCCAACACTTGCATCCCTTCATTTCTGAGGAAGACCACCCCATCATCAAAGGCCGCTTTAATCAAATCAATATCACCATCGTTATCATAATCGACCGCTTTCATGGTTTGGTTGTGGTCATCTTCATCTGTCGCAAGTCTTTCTGTCACAAGACGAAAGGGTTCATCCCCACCGATACCCAAATAATAGCTCACCCGACTTCGAAAGAAACTCTCCGCCACATCCCACCGGCCATCCTGATTAAAATCCGCTACTGCAAAACTGCCACCACCACCGGGTGCGCGGTAAGTTCTTCGATCAACACCTACAAATGGCTCTGCAGTACCGTTGTTGATGTAATAGCCGCCTGAAACATCTTCGAGAACATCCAAGTGGCCATCCGCATTTAGATCAACCGTAATCATCGAGCACATGAATGCACCACGAGTACTGTCAGGAAATTCAAACGGTAAAACTCCTGTAACCGGATCTACCCCTACCCCTCGATCTGGATTCAAATACAACCTCAAAGGCTGATTGTTGTGACATGTGAAGATGTCATTCGCACCATTGCCATTGACATCACTGACCAAGGCACCCCGCGTATCCGTACCAGATTCACCAAGGATAAAGCTGTGTGTGAATTCAAGCTCACTAAGATCACCTCCCGAACCCAACGGATTAAGGTGCACACGATCCATTAAGCCTTCGATGTTCGCAGAGACAAAATCCACAAACCCATCACCATCCAAATCCCCAGCGGTTAAGTCAAAGGTGGACTTTCGTTCAATACCGATGTTGTATTCCGTATCCCACGTTTCACCCCAATAGAACCGTCCAAACTGAGAGGGCGGAAACGGAATAACATCCCAGTGCGTCTCCCGGTGAAACAGGTTGATGAGATTCTTGCCCGCAAGCCCACGGTTACCTGACAGAATGTCTAAGAACCCATCGTTGTTCACATCTGCAAGCTCTACATCATGCGCGAAATCCGAGTTTGTCACAGTCACCTCAGCAATCGCATCGCTGTTGTGCGCACTCGTGGTTAAACGCGTAAACACACTCGGTTCAGGATCATCCGCAGCATTGGGTCGATTAAAATAAAGCCGGTTATTGAAATGTTGGAATGCAGCCGCACTCGTCGCCACATCCAAATGACCATCCCGATCAAAATCTGCCATCTCAACATCATGCACAAATTCAAAATCCAAACTCAACGCCTCACCATCCACCTCTGCAAACGGCGTTGCAGTACCGTTGTTTCGGTGCAACTTGATGAAGTGGCCCGCATTACCATAAACCACATCGATATCACCATCGTGGTCAATGTCTCCTGTTGCCACCGCTATCGACTCATCATCAAACCCCTCACCCGTCGTCATCACGATTGGCACAACGGCAGACCAATCTTCTGTTTTGGGATGTAAGTAGACATGATTCGGCGCACCCTCCGCCGCATTTCGACGTCCTGTGTTTGCAACAGTGACGTCTAAATAACCATCACCATCAAAATCCGCCACCTCAATTCCGTAGCTGTGTAAAGTTTCCTGACCGAGAGCAATCTCATCCACAAAAGGCACAGCTTCACCCGTGTTCAAGTAGATTCTGTTCAGTGCACCTTCTAACTCAGCCTTATCAGTACTGTTGGCCACCAACACATCTAACAAACCATCCCAGTTGATATCTGCCACTGTCAAATCAGTGCTGTCATCGAACTCGTCACCGATCGGGATAGGCAGGGTATTTACAAACGGCGTCGCGCTGCCATCATTTAGATACAGCCAATTAGTCTGCGTCCATGTCTCATCTGGGGAAGGCAATTCATCAGACAAAATCGGCGCGGCGTTTGCCACTAATAAATCGAGTTTGCCATCGTCGTTGATGTCGGCGAGCGCTGCAATGCTGATTAACACCGTGAGCTGAGTCTACGGTCGGCGTCGTGCCATCGGTGGTATAAAAAGACCGGTACACCAACACCAGCATCTAACGCGATTTGTTGAGGTACACCATAGCTTCCCCCCGTAGGCGATACCTCTGTGACAGGTACCTCCCCATCGATGGTGAGATTAAACTGAACGACTTCCGATTCATTACCCGCTTCATCAGCGGCCTGTAGCACAATCGTTGTACTGCCACTAAAGTCGGTCTGTGGATGAATGTGTACATCATTTCCATTGGGTCGACTCAGCGCATAGTTTGCACTACCCGCATCATCCATCCCCAAACTCACACCAAACCCTGCAGGTATTTGAGCGAAGTTCGCAATTCTAAATTGTAGGTTTTCACTCCAATCATCCTGCGCCAGTGTATTGAGTTCTGGCACAATCACATGCTCGGAGCCATCGTGCACGTTCTGATTCAATCCAAGAACAATATCCGGGTGTGCCGCCAATACTGGTGCGGTTGTATCTCGCACTGTTAGTAGATAGCTCGCAGCTGCGCCCAGATAAATCTCATCTTCTGCTTTACTCGCACTAACAGTCGCGGTTCCGACTCCGTTGATCGTTACCTGCCCCGCATGCACGGTTGCGACTGCCGTATCATCGCTCGCATACTGAATTGCCCCTGAGCCCTGTCCTCCACTTGCAGTCTCGGTGAAAGGCTCTGCGCCAAAGGACCGATCGACGGACTCAAGAGCAAACCCAAATCCTGACTGTGTTCGTTTAACAACGCGTACCGTTCGTACTTTGTCTTGAGCCTCATTACCAAACTGATCCGCTACTGAATAACTGAGTAGATAAGTGCCGAGCGTCTCAGTGTCTACGACACCATTCACCTCAATGGCACCACTCACATCACCGTCCAATTCATCCAAGGCACTCGCGCCAGGATCAACAAAACCATCCCCCAGCTCGATTTCCATCTCGGCCTCACCGATCAACGTGATCACGGGCGCAACATCATCAATGACGTAGTGCTCTGCCTGCACCACACTCGCATTACCCGATCCGTCGATGGCCACAAATCTCAATGTCGCAGTCCCTGCAATCGCGATCGGACACAAATACCGAAGTGAACTCAATGTCGGCTCTTGGCCATCCGTCGTATAATAGACCACTGCATCCGCATCAGTCGTCATCGTCACCTGTAAGTCTGGCCCATAGGTACCGCCCTCAGGACTCGCCACAGCCTCTGGTGCCGTTGTATCTACTACCTCCACTGTGCGCGATGCTTCGGCAACATTACCTCCCGAATCACTCACCCGGAACACCAATGTATAGGTACCTAACTCCTCTGTATCAACAACCCCCGTGACCACAAGGTCTGATGTCACATCGCCATCCCGATCATCGGATGCCGTCGCACCTGCATCGACATAAGAGACCCCGCGCTCCATGGTGATTTCGCTTCCACCCAGGAGCGTAATCGTCGGTGCCACACCATCGGCTGGGAGTACAACGTTCACCGTCCGTGAGATCTCGGTAGCGGCATTGCCGGCGTTGTCTGACGCTTCGTAAGTCAGCGTGTAGGCGCCGAGGGCTTGGCTGTCCACCACACCACGCACCACAACACCCACCAAGCCATCCACGTCATCTAGCCCCTCGGCTCCCGGATCCGCAAACGGCGTACCTACAACGAGGTTCACAGGGTTCGGCCCTAATAAAGTCAGTTCAGGTGGACTTGTATCCTCTTCAGTCACAGTCAGCAAATGTTCTACCACCACATCTCCTGCCGTGGCTGTGATTGTCACCACACCCGCCTCATGTGCTCGAACTACACCCGCATCCACGCTGGCCACTAAGGGTGCGCTACTCGCCCAGACCACTGAATCGCTAGCATTCGAAGGCGACACCATGGCTTGTAGCGTAACCTCATTCCCCACCGTCACTCGCTCAGATCCCACAATCTCAACCCCGGTCACACTGATCGTGTTATCTGTGCCTGTACCTAAGGCACTTGCCACCTGCGGGCCGTCCTCACCGCGTGCATTCGCTGCTGCCTCACTCTGACCCTCGGTAAAATCTACCAAGCCCTGGTTAATCGCTTCCGTATCCAAGCCATCTCCATCTAACTCAGAAGTCAGCATTGCGACGAAGGCATTGCCGTCTGCACTTGCATCCATCTGCATCTGTGAGAGCACGGCTAAGATCAAGCCATATTGACCACTGGCATCATCACTCGCCTCTACCTCATTGAGATCTGTTGGTTCTGCAGTCGTAATATCAACACCATCCAGACCTAGCTGGTCTGCAAGCTCAGCGTTCGTACCATCAGCTCCAAGCGCACGACTTAGATCATCACCCGCTAGATGTGCTGCCAAGTGCGTGACGAGCGAGACCACATACGCCCCATCCGCTACCACCTCAACGACCGCACGCATTCCGTCAGGCGCTACCGTCAGATCGATACCCAGGGTCGCCTCATCGTTATATACCCCACCTGAACACTCGATCAGACCTGCACCCGTAAAAGTCACCCCACTAAAGGTCACACGCCCTGCATCAGAGGTGTTAGTAGCAACTGGCGCAGGTAGCAGAGCTACATCCGTGATCGATCCCAATTCATACAAACTACACTGAGCACCGTCAACTGGGGCCATCGCGAACAGTCCGCCCACGTTATGAGTTGCCGGAGGTGCTGGTGGTACAACCCCAACACCGCCACTTCCGCTACTGCTTCCACCACCGCCGCAGCCCGACAACAACACCAACACCAATACAAACAGAATTAGGCGTAACATAGATACTCATCCTCAACCCAAACTTACTTCCACAGATCTCGCGGAATCCTCGGGTAGAGTATCATCGTCAAACAACATAATGTAATGTCAAATTGAAATTTGGTTATGAAAAATCAATTGAGGTGCCCATCTGAAGGGTGGCTCCAGATACAACAGAATCAGGATCGGAGTACAAGGTTAAACTAGGAAACTGTGAATCACCATCGAAGCCCAAACTGTCTATCACTCAACCATTGGGCACGCACACTTAATGTGGAACAAATCTCTGCTCGACCATTTCGATAATGACGCTGTTCACCTTAGCCTTCCGAGCCAATTCCGCCGCCACATTTGCCGCATCATTCGCACTCAGTACTAAAGTGTCTAGGTGTGGAAAGGTAGCTTTGATTGTATATGAGTGCAATGTAATCAGATCTTCCGTCCACTCAGCGCCTTCATTCAATTTTACGATCACATCTCCGGTAACAATCGCCGGCTGTTGGGTTCTTACATTGAACGCAAGTGCGTAGCCACGCGATTCTGATGTCCGTACTTCGGTGGGTTCTCCTTGGGGTATGAAAATATCATACCCCAAGTTCTCCAAGCGCATGGACCACATCTTCGGATCAGTCTGTAACTATCCCTTAAATTAGGTTCATATCTGTTTGGAGTTCTCCGTCGTAAACTGACGATGAAGGAGAACGACAAATGAAGAAATCGCGCTACAACGAGACACAGATCATCAAAGTGCTGAAGGAAGTCGAAGGTGGCCGCCAGGTCAAAGACGTGTGCCGAGAATACGAGATCTCAGAAGGCACCTACTACAACTGGAAGTCCAAGTATGGCGGTATGGAAACCGCTGATGTCAGGCGACTGAAAACGCTCGAGGAAGAGAACAGGAAGCTTAAACAGATGTACGCCGAGCTAAGTCTGGATCACAAGATTTTGAAGGACGTCATTGAAAAAAAGGTCTAAGCGCAACTGTGCGCAGAGACCTGGTGAACTACGTGAAAGCTGAGCATGACGTCAGTACGAGACGTGCCTGCCGTGTAGTTGGCATCAGTACATCAGTTTATCGATATCAGCCCGATGCAACACGGGATGATGAAGTCATCCAAGCGTTGACTCAAGCAGTGGATCAGTACCCGGCTTATGGCTTTCCCAAGCTTTACAAGATCCTGCGGCGCTGGGGGGTATCGGTTTAACCACAAACGGGTACATCGCGTGTATTGATTGCTAAAGCTAAACAAACGGCGTCGAGGCAGGAAGCGACTACCGAACAGAGCACCCGTATCACTTCAGCAGCCGGTTGCTCAGAACCAATATTGGTCTATCGACTTTATGAGTGATGCTTTGTTTAACAGTCACCGCTTCAGGACGTTCAATGTAGTCGATGACTTTAATCGAGAGGCACTGGCGATCGAGATCGATCTAAATCTGCCAGGGCCACGCATAGTCCGTGTGCTGGAGTGGATCGCTGCTTGGCGAGGCTATCCTGACAAGATACGGATGGACAATGGGCCGGAGTTTATCTCTATGACGATGGCGACTTGGGCTGAAGACCATGGTGTTGAGCTCGAGTTTATCCAACCAGGCAAACCCACTCAGAACTCGTATGTTGAGCGCTTCAATCGGACTTATCGAGACGAAGTGCTGAACATGTACGTGTTCAAAAATCTCACTGAGGTCCGTGATATCACGGACAGGTGGGTTAAAGAGTACAACGAAGAGAGGCCACATGATGCATTGGAGGTGACCTTACCCCCAGAACTAACCCACTCGTTAGATGGGTAAAGTGATTGTAAGGCTCAAGCCGCCCGCTCCGCAAATAAGCGGGGCGGCACTCGGCCAAGCGAACTGTGTGGCTTCTCTTCGTTGTAATGTTTACGCCATGAATCGATCTCTTGGCGTGCTTCTTCAAGATCTCTGAACCAATGCATATCGAGACAGTATTCTCTGAACTTGCCGTTGAAAGATTCAACGAAGGGGTTCTGAGTTGGTTTGCCTGGTTGAATGAATTGCAACTTGATGCCGCATTTTTTTGCCCAGAAAAACATCGCCTAGCTCGTCAGTTCCGGACCGTTGTCGCATACGATCTTCTCCGGTAGTCGCCCCAACGTATCCATGAAACGCACCATGCGTGCACCTGAGATCGAGGCATCGACCAACTGGCCGACACACTCTCGAGTGAAGCCATCGATGATGTTGAACACGCGGAAACGACAACCAGTCGCCAACTGATCACTGACAAAATCAATCGACCAACGTTCGTTTTGCTGAACCGGCACAGCGGCAGGCACACGCTGCCTGATCAGCTTTTTACGCTTCTTCCGGCGCACCTGAAGCCCTTCTTCCGAGTAAATCCGGTAGGTGCGCTTAGGATTCTTCACCAGCCCTTCAAGCTTCAGCATGTCGTGCAGTGTTGGGTAACCGTAGCGTGGATACTGCTCCGCCAACGCCTGCAACCGAGTCCGCAACTCGCTGTCGTCCGAACCATGAGGTCGATACCTCACCGTTGAACGAGATACACCAATGAGCCTGCAGCCTTGGCGTTCTGATCGCATACCCTGATCTACCCAGAACTGCACAACACAACGCCGCAGGCTTCACCACTTTTTTTGTAGCGCAGCTTCCAAGGCAGCTTTGTCCAACATCGTCTCGGCGAGTAACTTTTTCAGCTTAGCATTCTCACCCTCCAGTTCCCGGAGTCGTTTTGCATCTGAGACTTCCATATCCCCAAACTTCGACTTCCAATTATACAAAGTGCCTTCGGCGAACCCGTGTCGCCTGGCCAGATCGGCTGCGGAAACTCCGCCTTCGTGTTCGTTCAAGATCGCGATGATCTGTTCATCAGTGAATCGTTTTCTCTTCATCTGGGACCTCCCAAGGTCTACTTTATCGGGAAATCCCATCTCACTCATGGCTTAGTTTTTGGGGGTAAGGTCAGAGGGCCTCACACCCATCGAATATCTGAACAAAGGTGTTGTTGCTAATCGTCGTTAAGACTCCATGTCCATCAAAGATAGATGGACACAAATACCGAACCACTGAGTAGGTTAAGCGTAGATCAAGTAGAGATTGAAGTGATGGGTTCGGCGCGTCTCAACGGATAGAGGGTTCATCTGGCAAACAACTGTTTGTGTTTCACCCACAGCCCAGAGAGCGCAATAAAGTATGGTGGCGTGACACATCTATAAGACTTACGACTCCCTAAACGCAGATCCGTGCACGATTCTGCAAACGCTACAAAAGCCCGAAGGAAATATGTGATTAGACAGACTCTAAAGTTCAGGACGCTGTAAAAACAGCACCCTAGACTCAATTCTACCAAAAAGTGAAAAGTGCCCATCGTCCCATTACAGTCCGATGGGCATTTTACTGCTACGGAGTAGGACCACCAAGATCGGTGTTGTTAGCAACGTACTCCGCCAAGAAGGTATTTAGATCCAGATCACTGATCGAGATGTTATCAAACACAACCGTAAAGGTCGGATTAAACGCATCGCCGTTTGAATCATCAGAACCATTCACATCAACCTGGAGGGCCAACCGATCGTCCGCATCACTAAAGGATTCAGCCCGGATGAAGTCTGTGATATCTGAGCTGTCCGGATCATATCCGATTAGGACATCCGACAACCCAAGTACATCGCCATTTTCACCCATCTCAAAATCCCCGATCGTGTCTGTCCCTGTGGGCAGGTTGTCGAATACAAACGTATCTTGGCCGTCTCCACCTAACAGATAGTCATTGCCAGCACCGCCAGAAATAACATCATCGCCATCGGTACCTACGATCGTGTCGTCATAGACGCCACCTTCGAGGTTATTCAGGTTGTCGTTACCCACAACCGCATTCTCGATGTTCTCAGCTAGTCCGCCGAAGAGATCTTGAATCTTGTTCGAACCTGTCGCTGTATAGCTGAATTCCACCTGATCCGTATCGGTCACAGCATCTCCACCAAAGGTGATCAACAATTGATCGCCGCTGATCGCTGTCTCTGTAACCTGACGGCCGCCACCCGCAACCGTCACTTCAAAGGAGGACGTGCTAGGTACACTGATCGCGGAAAGTGTTGCGTCATAAGTGACCGCAATCGTGTTGCCATCAACACTCACATCCGTCAGTGAAAGTGCGGTATCTACTTCGTAGTTACCACTCACCCCTACCGCGTCATCATTCATCATCACATCGTGGAAGGCCGCACCTGTCGAATTCAGAGCAATATCTGCATACAGAGGCGCGCCGTTTGCCGATTGGATAAAGGTATGAACCGTTGTGCCATTGACACTGACGGAGATCACACCGTTGTTGACATGCAATCGCAAATCATCACCAGCTTCCGCTGACGCTGAGACACTTAGCTGCAGCGTTCCAGCCTGGTAGAAACTCAAAGCACCGTCTGAGTAAACAACCGCATAGTCCATCGACAGATAACTGTCGTTGGCATTCTCATAGGAAAGGCCAATGGCCTTAGTCCCATTGTCAGCACCCAACGTAGTACTCAGATAACCATTGCCACGGATCGCTTGGTTAGAGAAAGCGGCCGAATCAACCGTTGCACTGTCTCCTGAATCTGTACCAACACCATTGCTAGCCCAGCCACTGATCCCTGTTTTCACAACCGAATTACCAATCGCTGCAGTCGTCGTATCGAAGTTATCAACAAACGACACCGCGAACGCGCCGGCACTCGGTGTAGGATCACCTGACACATAAGTCCAGCCATCGCCGACTGAGATCGCATTGGCAGATATTTGAGATCCAGCCTCAGGCGTGAGCGTCGCAGTCCAGGTGATACCACCATCACTGCTACTCAAGCTACCGAGTGTGCCGCCACCCGATTGGATATCCTCCAAATCGAAGTTCTCGACAGCTTCATCAAAGGTAAAGGTCACCGTAGCCGTTTCACCAGAACCCAAGTTACTGTCATCAACTGTGATACTCAGAGGCGCTGCAGCATCACTCGTGATCGATTGAGCTGCATTCGCACTCACACCAGCAGAACTGGTGTAAGACGCCGTTAAGTCCATCGTGTTGCCGGCCAGTGCTTGTAAGTGCACAGCAGGTGCAACCGTCGACCAAACCCCGTCAGTGACGAGTGCGGTATAGCTTTCGCCGTTCAGGCTCAAGCTTACCGTCTCGCCATTGGCGATATGGTCAACAGTTCCCGTAAGGAGGAGATCACGACTGGACTCAATGCCATCCACATGGTTATCACCTGCTACCGCATCAATTGCAATCGTTGGGGTACCTGTCAGCACTTGATAGTTCGTGCTCACCGCAGTACTACCATTGTCAATGGTGATATCGTTTAAGGTCGCACCGTTCGTGAAGAGCGAGGTATCCACATAAAGGTCGCCTGTAGAGATAACCTCCGATGTGTGAATCACAGAACCATTCTTCAGATATCGAATCTGCGCACCACTGCGCTGTACCGAAAGTACATCTCCAGTTGAATAGCCACCTTCGTTCGAGACCTGAACGCCATTTTCATAAACGTACAAGTTGCCATTCGCACTAAGGTGTAACGCGAAATCAATGGTGCTGTGTAGTGTGTTTTCGTCACTGGTTGACAGCCCAATCATTCGATTAGTGTCCGTTTCTGACACCACGGTACTGACAGAACCGTAGCCAGTAATGGCCTCGTTTGAGAATGTACCAGAGTCCCAAGCATCAGGCTGGTCACTGGTCTTCGTTAGGTTATTGGCCTCATTCTCCACACCCGCACTCGCCGCAAACGTTACTTGAGTACTGGTAGATGCCGTAAGGAGACTACTGTCTACGAACGACCAACCTGAGCCAACTTCAATCAAGTTGTGAGCGGCGGTTGTGTCCGCATCAGGCGTAAAGGTCGCCGTATACATAGAATCATTGACCGCCGTGAAGTTACTCAAAGTGCCATTTGAGGCAGAGACATCACTCAGATCAAAGCCTTCGACATCATCTCTGAAGGTAAAAGTCACCGTTGTGTCTTCACCAGAATCCAACACGACATCTGCAATTGAGATAACCAGAGGTTCTACCGCATCATTGGTGAAGCTGCCGTTGAGTGTTGCAGTGACACCCGCCAGATTATCCACAGTCGCGGCATAGCTGACAGTACCTAAGCTTAGTGCATCTGCATCCGCTTGCGGCACGACAACTTGCCATGCGCCACCTTCGACTTCACTTTGATACGTCTGGCCATTCAGAGTGAGAGACAGAATTTGTCCATCCGCTACACCAAAGGTTATACCTGTGATCACGAAGCCGTTGACAGATTCATAAGCCGTAACGGTGTTGTCATCCGTGACCAGATCCGCGGAGATAAGTGGTATTCCGGTTGATACTGCAAACACACCAGAATCCACTTGGTCCTGTTGTGCAAGCGCACCCGTTGGTAAGCCTTCTCCATCTAGTTCCGGGATAAATGAAGACACCTGCAACTGAGCACCGTTACCAAAATAGTAGGGTGCATTGTCTTGGCTCAAACTGACGAGATTATCCGCAATATCTACACCTGTATCAGGCGTGTAGATTGCAGTCCAAGTGATACCACCATCCGCGCTTTGTAAGTCGTCCAATCTACCGTTTCCTACGGTTAGACTGTCTATATCAAACCCGACAACTGCTTGATCGAATGTAATGGTCACGACCGCGGTTTCACCTGTGGCAATCAATGCATCGTCAACGGTTATTGTAACCGCTGGTGATGTGTTATATGTAAAGCTACCACTCGCCTCACTAGCCGCAGTCCCTACACCGTTATTGACATTGGCCGTCACTGCAACGCTGCCACCCGTGAGTGCCTGAGCGTCAGTAAGTGGAATAGCTATCGACCAGGTATCGGCAGCGACTTCCGCTTCATAGCTTTCACCATTCAGGAGAACCGTAACCAATTGGCCATCTTCGACATTAGTTGTGGTACCACTGACCTCGAAAGCTTCACCCGCAAAGACGACATCGTCAGCGGAAATCGCATCGATGGTGACTTCAGGCGTTGTGGTATTTACAGTATACGAGGTTGTTGAAGAGCCGATGTAGCGATTAATCATCACATCTTGCAATGTAGCTCCATTACTAGGTGAAGAAACATCTACATACAGAGCTCCACTCGACAGCAGTTTAGACACATAGATCACTTCGCCGTTATGGCGGTAAACCACTGTGTCGCCATGGCGATCAATGCTCAGCGTATCATTGGCGCTGTATTCTCGATCTTCGCCGAGCACAGCGACCACCGCACCATTCTCTACGATATCAAGCAAACCGCCGCTGTTCAGCCGGATGGCGTACCGCGCACTCTCTGCGCTACTACTATCATTGTTAGTCGACAATCCAAGAATCCGTGTGCTAAACGTTTCAGACGCAAGAGCTGAAACCCCTCCATCGATGTTCACACTTTGTGAGGATATCGTTCGATGCACTTCGCCATCAAATCTAATGAAGCCTTGACTTTCGATGTTCCCAAGCACGAAGGTGACAGCCTCCAGCCCTCCATTGAATGCCGCTTCTCCAGACGCAGTCCAGCTCCAACCGGTCCCAATCGAAACAAAATCGGGTAAACTAATAGTTTCTATGTTTGGTGTGTAGGTAGCGGTCCACGTCACGCCACCATCATTGCTAACAAGATCTGAGATTTCTCCGCTGCCGATATTAATATCTTCACTAGTAAAGTCAGATACCGATTCTTCAAAAGCAAATGTTATTGTTGAATCCTCGCCCGCGGCGATTAGCTCTTGATCTATAGTTATGTTCACTATGGCCATAGAGTTGTAGCTAAAACTCGAACTCGCTGTTATCGAAGGTCCCACAAGAGGACTAGTACTAGCTGATACGATGTTTACCCCATCATTTAATGCTGAAGCATCGACAAATGGAATTTCAACGAACCAGTATCCATCACTCAACTGAGTCGTGTACGAGTGATTGCCTAACTCCAAAACTACTATTTGTCCGTCAACACCACCAACCACATTACCGGTAATCACCAGGTTATCAATTTCTTGCGAATCGACATGGGCATCAATCGTAATGGTTGGAGTAACTGTGGCCAAAGTGTAGTTATCGCTAGTGACTTGGCTATCATTAAAACCCGCACCAACTAAATTACTAACAGTTTGATTAGACGTGTTGAATGACGCATCTAGATACAATTCACCAGTTGACACCACCGTTGATGTATATAGCGGTGTATCTGGGCTCGTAGTGAGATTGTAATACTCTATCGTCCCACCAGTTCTGACAATACTGAGCACATCTCCTGCTGAAAATCGAACCAAAAGTACCTCTACTGGCACCATTCTCGTAAACAGTAAAATTACCAGTCTCGTTATACAACGCATAATCAATACTAGCGTAGCTCGCATCAGGGTTGTCTACTGACAAACCCATCATACCATTACCGTTTACAGTAGTTGCCTCCCAAGTAATCGAGCCATCACCTACCATCGCATCAGTGCCGAATACACCTGAGCTACCCCAACGACCTGCAGTTGACGTAATCGCATTCCCGACAATATCTACGCTTACATCATCAACAAAACCTGTAACATCTACTACGCCTGGTACTGGTTCACCTGCATCCAATCCTACAGAGATCGTATTGCTGAGCTCCACAACAGCATCCGGTGTATACGTACCCGTAAATACTGTGCGACTACCATCTGCTACTTCGTTAATGGTAACGCTGCCGTTATCAACCAGCACATAACTTGCATCAAAAGAAGCAGCTGCCGGTGCATTCGCAAACGTAAACGTTACCTCAGCTGTTTCTCCTACTCCTAGCTCATAAGTGTCTAGCTCGATGGTAAGTGCCGATACTTCCCGAACAACCACATGCTCACTAACAACCATGTTGCCCGACAAATCTGCGGCTTCAGCAAATATCGTTACATCCCCAGCAGTTAAAGCCTGGACATCTACCGCCGGCATCGTGTATTCCCACGCACCATTGGCTATCACAACCGGAATTCCACCAACTGGCGTCAATGGATTGTCATCCGCATCCGTCAAATGAAGCGTAAGCGTTTGCCCATCTTCAATGCCTTGCACAAGACCACCCAGCATCACATCGCTTGCCGCCTCATCCGAGTCAACGACATTGTTACCCGTAACCACGTTAAAGCTTAATATTGCCGTCGTGTCATGAACGATGTCCAACTCAGCCTGCTCAGCCGCAACACCTGCAAGGTTTGCGACATCCGCATAAATCGTCTCAACACTTTCGACCAACCCTTCAGCAGCTATTGCCGGCATCGTTGCCGACCAAACACCTGAAGTCACTGTGACCTGATAGCTGTTACTACCCACAACCACCGTCACCGTCTGACCGTCTTCTACATTCTCGGTCGTACCTGAGATGGTGACATCACTGTCATCTTCGATACTGTTGATGACGTTATCGGTGGCCACATCATCAATATCGATCGTTGGTGCTGTCGTATCATAATCAATTGTCAATGAGACTTGAGCTGCAGGTGTACCGGCAACATTCGAGACTTCTGCTGTTAACGCATTGTCACCCGCAACAAGTGATTGCGCATCTGCTGCAGGCAGAACTGTGCTCCATACTCCCGCTGTAACAATCGCTTGATAAGTTTCATTGTTGAGGTTCAGGGTGACTTGTTGTCCATCTTCAACATTCACCGTAGTGCCGGAGAGTGTTATATCGGCATCGTCCTCCGCCAAATTGATGCTGTTGTCTGTAGACACATCATCAATCGAAACAGTGGGCGTTGAGAAGTAGGTGACTTGGCCATCGACCGTGCCGAGTGCCGAGCCTTCGCTATCTCGCGCAACAGCCGTATAGGTATAATCACCATCCGCGAGCCCTTGGATAACCGCACTCGCAATATCAACACTCCAATCATTACCATCAATTGTGGCGTCATAGACCACTGAGTTGAGTACAAGTGTTACAGAGTCCACACCAATCGTAGACGACAACACACCAGAGAAAGTTACAGGCGCATCATCTTCACTACCATCGATCACATTGTCGATGGCAACCTCGTTGGTCGTCATTGCTGTAGACGGAATAGAGGTCACTGCATTGGTTGCACTACTGCCCACCGATTCATCGGCCCCTTCGGCATCGGTGTAACTCACAACGACTGTGATCGTATCGCCCACATGGGTCGAATCTAGCGCAAGCGACGAACCTGTTTCGCCTGAAAGATCAACACCATCCGCTTGCCATTGATAGGTGAATACACCCAATCCATCAGCATCCGCAATGCCAGATGCATCAACTGTCAAGGTTTCCCCTTGACGAACCGTACCGCTGACCGTCACCGCACCTGTAGGTGCATCGTTAACATTCGCTACCGCAACTGTTGCTGCACTCAAGACACTTTCAGCAAAGCCTGCATTGTCTGTATAAGAAACGGCAACAGTGACCGTCTTTCCAATATCATCTGCTGTCAACGCATAGGTCGATGCACTGCCTACCGTTTCACCATCGGCACGCCATTCATAACTCAGCGCCCCAATACCATCCGCATCGGTAAGTGCCGAGGTATCAGCAGTCAAAGTTTCGCCTTCAGCAACTGTGCCTGTGATGACCACACTACCCGACACCAAGTTGTTCGCGGCGCTCGATATTTCTGCAGTCGCAGCACTCCCCAGTGATTCCGAAGCCCCACCCAAGTCGGTAAAGCTCACAACAACAGATACGACATCACCGACTTCAGAAGCGGTCAATACATACGTGCTTGCGGTAGCACCCACAATATCCACAGCGCCACTGCCATTATCCACTTGCCACTGATAGCTAAACGCGCCCAATCCATCTTCATCGGCGATGCCACTGGTATCGACTCCCAAAGTCTCACCTTCTTGATTTGAGCCAGTAACCACAGGTAAACCAGATGGTGCATCGTTCGCATTGGCAACTGCAGAAGATACTGCACTGCTGAAACTTTCCGCGGTATTTTGACCATCGGCATAGGAAACGACGACCTGTACCGTCTCACCCACATCACCGCTTTGCAAAGTATAAGTCGACTGATCGCCAACCAAATTGCCGCCCACAAGCCATTGATAGCTAAGCGCGCCCAACCCATCCTGATCGGTCAACTCACTGGTATCTGCCGTCACCGTCTCGCCCTGCATCAAAGTACCAGTGATCAACAGACTGCCAACGGTCGCCTGGTTAACATTTGCAACACCCGCCGTCGCACCACTGCTCATACTCTCAGCGTTACCTACCGCATCGGTATAACTCACAATTACCGTGATCACTGAACCGACTTGCGCTTGCGTTAGCGTCAAGTTATCGAGTGTCGCACCCACGATATCGGCACCATCCGCCTGCCATTGATACGTCAATGGCCCAAGACCATCTGCATCCTCCAAGGCGGAAGTATCCACTATTAAAGTCTCACCTTCGTTTGGCATGCCAGTAACCACCACAGAACCGGTCGGTGTGTCATTTACATCTGCAACGGCTGCAGTCGCGGCCGTCACCAACGCCTCTTCGTTTGAAGCCCCATCCGTAAAGGTTAGGCGCCCCGCAATCGACTGACCCACTAAGTCTTGGCCTAGCAGTAACGAGGTCGACGTCGCACCCGGGATATCCACGCCATTGGCTTGCCATTGGTAAGTAAACCCACCCAAGCCATTCGCATCCGCCACTGAACTGGTATCCAGTGTCAAAATCTCACCCTGTGTCGGTGTACCCAATATGGTCACCGATCCAGTCGGTAAATTATTGGCCGCGTTAGAAACCGCAACGGTTGCACTACTTGTCACCGACTCAACCGCGCCTTGCGCATCGGTATAACTCACCACAACGGTGATCGCGCCACCCACTTCATCACCCGTCAGGGTATAAGTACTCGCATTAGCACCCGCGATGTCTGAACCACCGACCTGCCACTGATAGCTGAACACACCCAAACCGTCAGCATCTTCGATCCCTGTCGCATCCGCAGTCAATGTCTGACCTTCTTGCGTAAAGCCCGTGATCAAAGGCGCACCTGTAGGAGTATCATTTAAGTTCGCCACGGCCGCTGTTGCCGCACTCACAACCGTCTCAGACGTACCACCCCCATCAACATAAGTCGCCTCGAGGATAACTGTCTGGCCCACATTCGCTTCAACCAACGTATAGCTGTCGCCCGTACCGACCACAGACCCGTTAATCAACCAGCTGTAGCTGATCGCATCAATACCATCGACATCCGACAAGCCGGCCGCCGAAGCCGTCAGCGTCTCACCCTGTGTCGGTGTGCCCACAATTGAAATCTCACCCACCGGGCTTGCATTGATCGCATCAAAATGCGTCTCAGTCCCGTTCACGTTACCCGATTCACCATCAGCAATCTCAGCGCCTTCACGTAGATCCGCCAAATCTTCACCCGTGAGTTCACCCGCCGCGACACTGTCTGCCAATGCATCGAGCGCATCATCCAGACTATCAATCCCATCGGTCCGCTCTAAACCACTTAAACCTGCAAGTACATGACCATAGGTACGCGCCGCATCACTACCGGTCGCATAATTTTCGCCATCGTTCACCGCAACCGGTGCCGTACCAACAATGTCATCGACCCCAAAGAGGTCGGCCACCTGAGCGTTCACCGCTTCAACCGATGCTTCGGTCACACCAGAATAACTGACCGGCGCCGTACCGCCATCCGCACCACTGTCACCTAAGAGTTCGCGAACCGCTAACTCTGTCAATGGCGTGATGTTGAGCGTATAAACGCCCGAACCCGCAACCGTCGTCATGGCCCGCAAGTCTGCGGTTAAATCTGTACCACTACCGGTCGCTTCATCCAAATAATCCGCGCCATCACTCATGTCTGCGACCCGCACCAATACAGGCCCGGTAAATGCGCCAGTGATCAATATGCTGTAGGTGCCATCTGCATTCACCGTACCTGTCCCAAGCTCACTACCATCTTCGGCAAACGCCACAATGACAAGCCCGTGACCTGCTTGAACTGGACCTGCGACAATCAAACCCTCGATCAACAGTGTTTCAGGGACCACATCAGCAACTGCCTGCAGTTCTTGCAGCGTATCCACGCCAGTACCATCATCAGCAGTCGCCGCAATCTCAGACTGAACACTGCCGAGCTCATCTGCCGTCACACCCTCGACACCTAAAAGCGCCAATTCTGCCAAGCTCGGCGCATCCGCCATACCTGACGCCGCATCCATCACACTTTGAACCGCATCCGCCAGTGCTTGCACTTCAGCGACTGAACTCGCCCTACCCACTTCACTCAACACATCGCCAAGTAAAGAGGCCTCCACTACAATATCAATACCCGTGATACCCACCTGGGCAAATTGCGCATACGATAACTCTGCCAAACTACCCACCGCTGCAAGCGCATCCACTTGGTCCGCCGTCAACGCAGCCAACTGCGCATCCGTCAGTGCCGCAACATCTGCCGCACTCAAATGATCAATCACATCCGTTGGGACCGAATCAATGGCCCCCGCACCCAGCGCCATAATTTGCGCGTTATCAAGACCCGCAAATCCGTCAACCAACGCCGCCGCTTGATCACTCGAGATCACCGCCAACTGCGCCACCGAAAGTGCTGCCATCTGCTCTGCCGTCACTGCACCAAATTGGGCAACCGACAGACCAGCAATCGCACTAGGCGCAACAGTGCTGAAAAACTCCGGCGATAACGCTGCGATCTGCGCAGGCGTCAAATCTTCCAAACTGCCTAAACCAAGCGCCTCCTGCGCTGTGACAGACAAATCGCCATAAAGCCCCGCAGACAGCAGAGCCTCAACCAAGTCCACCTTGGCACCCGCGGATATCGCGCTGTCGCTGGTGGCCAACTGACCCAAAATCACATCGGTATCCGCCCCCTGCGACTGCTCCATAAATGAAATCCCAGCCAACACAATGCCGACATCGTTGCCAGCCACAACGCCGCCATTGGCATCAACCGTATTCGTGACCGGACCACTAATAAGATCGGCAACACCAAAAGCATCAGCCACAGCGGTATTCGCCGCATCAATACTCGCAGCAGTCAAACCACTCAAACTAATACTTGAGCTGCCGCTGTCACCGCCCGCCAATCCCGTCTCGCGCACAGCAAGCTCTGTTAAGGGATTCACATTGATAATGTACGTACCGGCACCATCAACTGTCGCGATCGCCCGCATATCAAGACCTAAATCTTGTGGCGCACCGGTTGCCTCATCTACATAATCCGCATCCGCATCCGCATCCGCATCCGTCACGCGCACCAAAATTGGGCCTGAGTACGGCCGGCTTGAGCGTATTGTAAGTGCAAACGACGTCGAACCTGGGTCCACGCGCGCGCTACCAAGCTCCTCACCATCACTCTTATAAGCGGTAACCGTCAGACCATTACTACTCACAATCGGACCCGCTGAAATGTTACCTTGGATGGTGAGCACCGCAGGTGCGTCATCATCATCGTCACCGTTATCCAACGCCGCCGCACCGCCAGCCCCAACAGCAACGCCACCCAATATCGTCAACCAAAGCGGGAAATCACCCCCCGGCGTCCAAGTCGTCTGACCCTCATCGGCATCAAACTCAGCCTGAAAAGCCTCAAGCACCGCGCGATTACCCGCAGCCATCTCCAAAAGCACCGAAGAGTCACCATGCGCATACACAAGCACCGTGCCATCGCCGAGCACTTCTCCCTCAACATCACCATCGATCGCCACGCCGTCTTCGCCATCCGGCAAGACCACCTGACATTCATCTTCCTTGCAAACCTCTAAGAAAGACTTAACCGAGACCGTAATACCACCCTCAAATTCAAGCAGTAAGTCATCACCTTGTGCCTTAACAATGACATCGTCCTGTAAGACCCAACCCGAATCAGTGCGCGTCATCACGCTATAACTTTCACCCGCCATCGCCTTAAGTACATAACTCGATTCATTCTTAACAACACGCTCATGTGTACCGGTTGCTGTTTCGACTACGATTTTTTTCTCTGAGTTAGATATGGTTATTTCCTTTTTCAAATTTAGACCCTAACGCTCGTTTAACGCGCCGCCAAAGGCCCGGGTAATTGGTTTGGTTAAGTAATGCAGTACACTGCGCTTCGACGTCTTGATGTCGACGGTCGCCGTCATCCCAGGTCGAAGCGATATGCCCGCAAATTTTGGATTCGATTCCGAAAAATTCTCATCCACCGTAATCTGAGCACGGTAATAAGTCGTACTCTGATCACCAGATTCTTCAGCCAACGTGTCCGAACTCAAATAACTGAGTTCGCCTTCCACGCTGCCATAAATAGAGTAATCAAACGCATCCAGTTTGATCGACACCGGTATACCAAGGCTCAGCTGTCCGATATCTACCGGATTCACCTTCGCCTCCAATACCAGCTCACTTTTTGAAGGCGAGATCTGCATGAGCTCATCGCCCGCACGCAACACCCCACCCAACGTATTTAACTTGAGATATTTCACCACACCATCGACTGGTGCCACGATCCCTGTGTGACTCAACACACTTTGACGTTCATCCAACTTGTGTTGCGCACCCTCAAGATCCGCTTCAAGTTCTGTAATTTCTTCATAAGAAGCCTGCAAAAACGCGTTGCGCACATTGCTGATTTTGCCTCTGATCTCATTCACTTCTCGTGTGGCACGCATGACCTCTAATTTGCTCGCATCCCCCGTCGCTAAAAGCGCTTCGTTCATATCAAGCTCATCTTCCGCCATGTCCAAACTGCGCTGTAATGTCCCTAGCTCATCGGCATGCCCAGATTGCTTTTGTAGATAAAGACTGCGCTGCACACTGATGAATTCCGGATAAGCCTCAAGCTCCACCCCAAATTCAGGTGCCGCATTCAAAACCTCGGCGCGTGCACGCGCTAACGCGGCCTGTAACGCCGCAACCCGTGTTCGGCTTTCTTCAAACGAAGCGTTCGCACGCTGGCGCTCCAAAGTCGCCAATACCTGCCCCGCCTCTACCTGCTGACCCTCACGCACCAACAAACTGTCCAAAACCCCACCATCGACCGCCTGAATAATTTGCGTACGATCACTGGGGATGATCTGACCACTGGTACGGACACTTTGATCGATCTCAAAATACGCCGCCCATCCCACAAACCCAGCGAGCCCTGCCAACATCAGCAAAGGCGCAGAAAGCCAACCAGACTTACGCTGCGCATAACTGTCAACATATCCACCGTTGATCGTCTCCATATTCATGCAGACACCGCATGCTGATTGGCCGTCAACTGTTTCAATACCGCATCTTTAGCATCGTCCATCACAACCTTTTGTTGCGATAAAACGATCACCCGATCCACATGCTTCAACATGTGTGGCTTATGGGTCACCAAAACCAATGTATCCGCCGGTTTGATCGCACTCACCAAAGCACTGTCAACCTTATCTTCCAAGCCACGATCCATAGAGGCAGTAGGCTCATCCAATAACCAGATCTTTGGCTTGCGCAAGAAAGCGCGTGTTAATGTGACCAATTGTCGTTGACCACCAGACAACCCCATCCCACCCTCAAAAATCTCACGTTGCAAACCTTGCGGGTGCGATGCAATCACCGCTTCCGTTAAACCCGTCAATCGCCCGACTTCCAACAAAACCTCATCCCCTGGATCAACGATGCCGAGGGTCAAGTTTTCTCGCAATGTGCCCGCGAATAAGCGCGCTTCCTGCTGAACATAGCCCACACGCTCCGCCAAACTTGGCTTTGAAATGTGTGATAAATCAATGTCATCGAGCAGAATCCGCCCCTGCTGAGGCTTGTACATACCCGACAAGAGCCGCAGGAGCGTCGTCTTACCCGCCCCGACAGGTCCCAAAACACCAATCTTCTCACCCGGCTGAATACGGAGCTCTGAAATTGAAAGTGCGGCACTTTCGCCGTATTGCGCCTGCACACCGTCCAGTCGATAGGTACCTTTTACATCTTCAACAACCACTGGCTGTTGCAAGCCATAGTGGTCGTCCTCAAGCATCCACAAGACATCTAAACTCTTAAGCGCCGCTTTCGCCTGACCCCAGAGCACCAACAGTCCCGGTAGCCCAGCGACAGGGGTCAGAATGCGGCCCGACAAAATCGTACACGCAATCAGTGCGCCCATCGTCATCTCACCCGCCCCCACCAGCAGCGCACCAGAAGCCACGACCGAGATATAAGAAAGCTGCTGAATCGCACCCGCGACAAACTGTGACTTCTCAGTGACTTGGCGCATTTCAGATTCATGATCGCGCGCCTCTTCCGCCACATTCATCCAGCGACCGAGCATCCGCCAGCCACCCTGACCAGACTTAATCGTCTCAGCCCCTTCCACCGTCTCGACCAACAAACCGGTTTTAAAATTCGTCGCAACGGTTGCACCCGCCGCTAACACCTCAATCTTTCTCTTTGACGCCGTACCCGCAATCAGACATAGAATGAAAGCCACAAAAGGAATCGCGGCAATCACGCCAGCAACCGCCGCAATCACGCCCACAAAAATAAGCGCGAATGGCAAGTCCACAAAAAACCGCGAGGCGGCAGATGCCAAGAAGCTGCGCACCGTCTCATATCCGCGCATTTGGGCCGCCAAACCTCCGACACTTTGCGGTAGCTGATCCAGTCGTACCGATAAAAAGCGCGCATACATGGCTCGCGCCAAACGGCGATCGACGGTATTGACCAACTGCTCATGCATACGTATTCGTATAGTTTTAGCAAGCCATTCATAGCCGATCGCAAAGACCATGCCGAGACTTAAGACCAACAACGTTTGTGTCGCTCCCGTTGGCACAACCCGGTCGTACACCTGCATCGTATAAAAAGAAGTGGCCAACGCCACGATATTGATTACCACACCCGCCAGTATGGACTCGGCCAGCAAACGTCGGTTCGAAAACATTTCTTCTTTGACCAAACGATAAACCGGACTGCCACTCGCTGAAAACGGCCGCATCATCTGTAGCGTGACAATCCCAAAACCGGACAAATCACTTTCACCCTCGCGCCACGCATCCTCTATCCAGTGTTCCGTAATCCACGCACCTTGTGCATTACAACCGCGCAGCACCGACCACTCACGTGTTTCGTTGTTCACCAACAGACACGGTGTCTTTACTTCATCCGGTTCACGCAACCACTCAAGACCCTTCAGCCCTAACTGTCGCGCGATCGAAGCCGTGGCCTCACAAGCAGAAGTTGCGCGGGCCATTCTTGCGCAATTGGTGGGTCGCCCGCTTACCGAAATGAGTGCCGCACAACCGAAGATCATTTTATGGGGTGTGGGTGAGGCATTGGACCGTGCGTTACGGACTAGTCCAAGTGTTGCCTCCGCTGAGGCCCGGGTTAAGGTCGCTGAGGCTCAAGGTGATGAGTTGCGGGCGGATAACTACCCTGAACTCTTTGCACGTCTAGAGCACCAACACAACAGTTTTACGCACCGAAATATTGGGTCAGAAACGCGTGCCTATGTGGGTATTACATTCCCGATTTGGTGCAGGTTTATCAACCCGCAGTCGAGTACAAGGGAATCGCCATTTACGTGCAGCGACGTTAGCGGAAGTCATGACGCAGCGGCGTGCGGTAAAAGAGCAGGTGAGCTCTGATTACGCCCTACATACCTCGCTCGGCAGCCGAATTGGTTCGCTCGAGTCTTCATTAGACATCGCACTTGCCGTATCGAAGGCGTATGAGCGTCAGTTTTTAGCGGGTAGAAAATCTTGGCTGGATGTCATGAATGCTGCGCGTGATGTGGTAGGCACGGAAGTACAGTTGGCAGATGCGTGCACCTCCGAACTTGTTGTGAGTTGGCGCTTGCATATTCTTATGAATGGGGTGGTTGGATGAGTTCACTCGATCACTGTCTTTTACGCCTGGCACACCGCTGCATCCGCGCGATTGCTTTCCAACCGGCCACGCGCCAACGCCAAATCGCTCTCTGTTGAAACCCCTTGAGCCGTCCTTCTTGCCACCTGATCTCGAAGACGCTCATGAGTCGCAATGCTCTTACGCCACGCTTGAGATTTCAGTTCGGCCGCTAACCAGTTGCCATAGGCTTGGACTACACGCAATGCGATGTCCATCCGCGATATCTCTACTGCTGCCGTCTGCCCCGCCAATTCAGCTTTCGCTCGACGAAGACCTGCGCGCAAACGACCACCGGCCCATAAGGGTTGGGTTAAACGCACACTTGCCGTCACCTCGTCCCCCTGAAAATCAGGGTCTGACGCACCAGCATTTACACTTTCTAAAGAAATAGATGGGGTCGGATAGAACTGCCAACGCGCCTCGCCCACCGCAGATTCTGCACTGTCTACACGCGCACGCTCACCCAGCACACTCGGATGGGTGCCGCTGGCTTCTAAAATCATCGCTTGCAGCGTTTCCGTCGCCGCCGCATCGCCACACCACAGTCCTAAAAGTACTGTGCCAAGCGCGCGCATCCTCAATATACGAGACCGCATTGTGCATCCCTGCTCCAAATTACTCTTAGTGTAGATCAACTTTTTCATGTGTCAGTTCGTAAGGGCGCGCGCAGATTACCGATTTGTGCGTTCAAAGACAATCATTGAGTTCATACATATTGTAAATTGTCATTTAACAATAGAACGCCCAAAGATTCAATTAGTGCTCAAATAGACTGACGGAAATACCGCCTGGCTAGTTAAGCTCGTAACATTGAGTACATACGTTCTTTTCGGAAAATCAAGGCCACCTCCAATAAGGGCACCTCTGACCGGACGCTAATGGGGTGTTTTTGTAAGAAATGTGTGCTAGCGCTCACTAGTCGCACCACGGCGCTCGCAACGATTTCAATCAGCATAAGTTTGCATTCTGTGAGATGCATCTATACTCCAATAACAGCCCAGTGCTGTTACTCACAAACCCGGAGGGCTCCGCAGGTCTGTGATTCGCCGAGCACGGTTCAGGCGCTTATTCTCACCGTGCTCGGCGTTCTTTACCCTCTCACAGAATACGACCGGCTAATAGATCACGGCAGGACACAGGCTAGCGAGAGAAACACATGCTGTTACTTACGACCTAAGCATCCAGTGCGGGTAACGCGCCTTTCTGTTGTCGGCCTATGTGTTATCGGGATATGTGTTGCCAGTCTTCAACGCCCAATCGAATAGCGTTAAAACCTCACTGAACTTGTGCCGAAGCTTCCGCGCCTAAACAGCATGTTGATCTAACCGGCCACATCTAAAAGGACCGCACTTATGGGACAGCATTTAAGGGGACCACCACTGGTCCTAAGCGACCACCAACCCCGTTTTAATCGACAGTTTAAACTCAACGAGTTGTGCGATATCTTCTTGGTCAGACACATCCAGCATACGGCACTTTCTGAGCATATTGCTTTCAGGCGCCGTGGGTGCAAGTTTCCGATTACGATTGGCTTTACCCACCGGCTCAAACCCCATGGCTTGCTCGTAGGTGATGCCAAATGCATCGATCAGCTTTTGAATGGTCGGACCCCGCAAGGCCCATTTCTTAGAGCCTCTATGTATCCGGCTCACTGTAGGTGTCGGAATATTGGTACGTTGCGCGAGTGCGGCATAGTTGACACGCCCATCCGGGTGTAGCATGCCATGGAGCTTCGCCAGGTTTTCCAAAACTTCTCCGGCGGAGTATTTCGCGATCATATTTGCCTCAACTGTTCCTTGCGTTATTACATTCTACACAGTTTTTCAAGTGACGTAAACGCGCATCGATTCAACGCGTGCGCTGAACTTCGACCAGTTGCGACTTATTGGTTCATACTTAACGGATTCACCCTACTTATAACACGCCTAACACGCCGCATTTCACTTATACCACCTCACCGACAACACCCCACTTACAACTCCCATCACTGCGCTGAGAGATTTAGCGCTTTCGCGACTGTAATAAGTATCGCAACAGCTCTAGAGCTCGGTGTTAGTCAATCAATCCATAGGCTTTAAAGAGACGTAGATCCTCTCGGTTAAGAACGGTCTCAAAAGATACCTCCTCTACCTCAGGCAAAGGCAGCGGGGGTTCTTCAATATTTCGATTCTGCACTTCTCGCTCTAGCTGTTCTGTCATCATCGGCTTAACTCCTTTGCGTTGAATCTTAACGAATCCTTCTTTGATTGCATATACATTATGTAACTGTAACTCTAAATGTAAGCAAATAGCAAATCGAGACTTCTGTCACATAAAAATACCTCGTACATTCTACGTACATACGTAATGTATATTTTTTGGATGAGATGCGTTAGGGTTTAGATCAATCAGCAAAGCGAGCCCAACATGAACTATGCAGAACCCAGAGAAGCTATTCATTCAAAACTTGACGAAATCAGCGCTGAGCTTGCAACATTGCGCCTCCTCCTCAACCTTGCGACGGTCACACTCATCCCCATAGCCATGCCTGTCACGGCACTTAGGCCCGGTGGTCGGTTGCTCATTGAACTACATTCACAAATGCCGGTGCGGCTATTAGAAGCCGAGTGTTTAGTCGGATCAACCAAACACTCTTTAGAAGTCATTAAGAACGGTGAAATCGTCCCCGATCACACGATCGGCCAATACACCATCGCTGCAACCGAAAACGCCCCAGACACGACAGTTTTCTTGCGTTTAACGGTCACCCGTATCGAGTTCGAGTCTGGCCTAGCCGCAGATTTGGAGCGCATTACCGCACTCACCACGACACTTTCCGCTTACACCAACCAATTGGCAGGCGAGGAAGATCCAGATGATGCGATGCAGATCAGCATTCTAAACTCTGCACTTGCGCCAAACGCCGTCTAGACTTGAGAGAAACCCATCTAGCACACGGCGATGAACGGTAATTCAGGTCTCATCGAAGTCAGTTCTCTTGGCTTAGACATCGGGATGTATGTGGCTGCTCTAGACCGACCTTGGCTAGAAACGCCCTTTTTAACCCAAGGCTTTTTTGTTGAATCTCAGCAAGACATCGACACGGTCGCCAAATACTGCTCATCCGTCCAAGTAGATCCCAAGAAAAGTCGTGTTCGTATTCGCACCGAATCCGGTCAAACTGATTCTGTAGATCGAGGTGCTGTACGCACCCTGACCAAATTTCGGCGCGATCTTGCCAAAGCACATACCGACATTGAAGCCACATCGGCCGCCGTACGTCTCGCGTTCGCAGAAATATCCAAAGAACGTCGCGTTGAACTCGGCATTCTAAAACCAACCGTTGAGCAATTTGTAAACTCAATCATCGACAACCCAGATGCCATCACCGTCATCAGTCAACTGCGCAAGAAACATGAGAAATTCCTCTACCGCCAAGTCTCAACGCTGGTCTGGTTCACTTTAAAAGGTAAACAACTTGCTTTTGACCATGAAACCCTCATCGAAGGTGCGCTCGGCGTCGCCATCATGGACGTCGGTATGCTGGATGTGCCCGACAAAATATTCGAGCAACGCGATGGATTGTCCGCCGCCGATTCAGCTTTGGTCAAAAAACACCCACAGGGTGGATTGGACATCATTGAAAACTCCTCCATCGAATCAGAGGCCATTCAGGCGATCGTCAAATGTCACCATGAACGCTACGATGGCTCTGGCTATCCACAGGGCCTTCTCAATCCCTCTATTCCGATGCTCGCACAAGTCGCCGGCATCTCTGACGTATTCGATGCCATGACCACCCCAAAAACTATGAGGCACTCCTTTATCTACAGAGCTATCAGAACGCCCTATTCTCCGAACCGCTCATTGAACAGTTCACCCAGTCGATTGGCATCTTCCCGAAAGGGTCCATCGTCGAACTCAACAGCGGCGAGCTCGGTGTTGTCATCGACGTCAATCGTTTGCGCCGTCTGCGCCCCAAACTCTTAGTCGTGACAAACCCTCAAAAAGCGCGTGTCCCAGCTACCCTACTTGACCTCTCCAACCAAAACGATGAAAACCCCAATCTTTGGATCATTCGTGAACATCCTGCAGGTAGCTACGATATCGATCCGTCTTGGTTCTTTTTAACGGTCTAACTTACATAACGATATTTCATATTGTAGTATTAGATTTTCGACAGATCACGGTGGCAGATGATGGACTCGATTTTGGCCGTTCTACTCTCGGTACAAGACCCAAATGATAAAACCTGCCAAAAGCTACAACTTAGGAAAAAACTGAGTGAGACGCTTAATGGTTTTGACCAAACACCCGTTGCAGGGGGCATCTGCTATTCCTCAAGTGGCCTACCCATCGTCACTGCGCTAAATCACTCAATTCTCATCCATCAAAATACGGCCCTCGCGTGTCGCCTTGCAGTCACTGTCGCCCTCTGCCAGAACTGGCAGGGCGTACTCATTGATGGCCCAAATTTAGAACAAGCCCTGCGGATTGAAGCCGCCAAGCAGGGCTTATCGGTACACCTTAAGGCAACGCCGCGAAGATCCGGATAACACAGCTTCAAAAAAAGCCGCCAACATTTGCGCCGGACTATGCCCTACACCCGGCACCTCACAATACTGCCAGTCGGCACCTACTTTTCGCGCCATGTGCACAAAGTGCTTCGCGCGCGCTCGACGATGCGGACCTTGACGCATCGCGCGTGGTGACGTTCGAAGACCTTTTTGTTGCGTATCCAACGCACCAGCCATCACAACAAGTTTTTGCGCAAGACTCCGCCGCAAGCTATGTTGATCAACATCCGTCGCCGCCAGCCCATACGGAAAAGGTATCGTTAGATCAGGCAAGGTATACCACCCGGCGTTGGCCGCCACCGCATATCGCACCCTCGCATCAGGGAAGAACAGTAGGTAGCGATGCACAAACTGCGCACCGGCACTGTGTCCGAACATATCATAGCGCTGTTGCTGGCCACCGATCCTTGTACGGACGAGATCAAACACCGCCTCGATCTGCGCATAATGCGCCCGAACTTGCGCACCATTGAACTTCTCACGCGTGAAAGGATGGTGCATTCCCAATGTATAGGCACACCCGGTGGGATATCGCGCCCGATCATATGTAAGTCCAATCACCAGCGCGTCATCGGCAAACCTTGCCGCCATCCGCACATAACTTTTAGCGTTACGTTTTGTGCCATGCTGGACAAACACAATTCGCCCACGCTCGCTGTCAAAATCACGGCCGCGATAAACGTGCATGTCCATGCTGTCCATCTCTGCCAGGGAGTTAGACCCAGCAACCGGTGCAGAGATCTTTTCTGACGCAAATCCCGGACGACACAATGGCTCATCAAGATCAACACACGCCGCCGTCCCAACGACACTTAGAAATATCACACTCAGCATGTTGACCCATAGCGCTGATAGGTGGTCTCGACAATATCAGTCATGAACGCGGCTACCGATTGATCAGTTGTCCCGGCTGCCAAAAATGCACTTGAGGCATCGAAACAACACAGTGTATTCACATTCACCACAACGGCTTGTCCCTCAATCATCTGAACATCTACTCGCGCAAAGTCCCGGCACTCAAGCGCGCGGAATGCACGCTGCGCCGCACTTTGGACCTCGAGCACTTGCGATCCAAACACAGTGAGGTGTTGATTACCCACAACCGACACAGTGATTTCAGAACCCGGGCAACCACGGTCTGTAAAATCTCTCATCCCTCGCTATGCTCTCTTGCGATGTGATGGGGAGGCCCGCGGCGCTGACTTCAGGGACAGGTATTTGTGCATCCGCAAGCTTTGCAAGCATTCGAGGTCTGTTTGCTAATTCTGTCAATGCAATCGGTCCTGGTCCGCTATACGGAATGCCTGCAAGCTCCAACATGGCGGGCACATGACATTCGGCATCGGCGCCTTGAATACCATAGCCAACGTTGATAACCACCCCATGAGGTATCCCATCTTTCACGGGAATCAACGACCTCAGTTTCCGTAACAAATTCATGTCACCCTCAATCACATGAACCCGATACCCAGCTTCCCGCAGACCATCCAATGCTTTCTGAGAAAGGCGCCTGTCTTTCACGCTGGCAGGACGGCCCAGCCGACTCAAAACACCTTTGTTCAAACGATTTCTAACCACGACCACAGTGAAGGCATCCCGTCTGAGTCTTGCTAGCGCAGAATCTTCAAACAGCCGCAGATCCAAGGACTCGACAACGAATATGATGGCAATCAGCTCCAGCACCAAAATTTCCGGCATACGCATTTTGGTCTCGACCCAAAACCCACTTTGATAGATCGCAACGAACACGAACGCTAACGCACTCGTCCAACACAATCGCCATGCAGCAGTGATCGCATCTTCTTGCGCCACAGATCTCGCCACACCTTCTGCAATCATCGCCATTATGATCACCGGAAAGAAAGCCATCACCCAAATACCTGGCGCTTGGATATGGCGACCCAACATCAGCCCCGACAACATGATGATCGCAGTCAAACTCAAAACGAAGGTAACACGCCCATAGAGCGGATAGTGACGCTGCCGTGGTTGTAGAAAGAGAACCCCACCCAAAACGATCGCCATCAACAAAAGGCTGGGGATAACCCCCACCTCAATAAAGCCTATGGAGATAAGGATTGAGCGCACGCCAAGAACCCGCAAACCCAACGTCAGCCGGGTGACAGCAATCAACAGCGCCATGGTCGGGATCAACAAAAGGTAATACACGGACCGACGGTCTGCCAGATGTATCCAGTCGAGCCTAAATGATCGCTCTAACCACACGCCAAAGTCATAAAGGATCGGCACGTCCAAGCCCGCGATACTGACCTGACGCGCGACCACCAAAAGCGCCACCCCGATCAAGACGACCGAGGTTTTACGGCCCAGCATCAATGACCACTTGCGCGGACAACCCAGGCTGAATCACGTCCGGCGTTTGATCAAAGCGTACCCGTACACCGAGTTTCGTCGTCTGACTGATTCTCGGGCGCGGCGATTCCAACTGATCACCATTCGGCGTGCGGACATCTGATGTCAGCCCAACCGAATCCACAACCCCGCTAAAGGTCTGATTCGGTAAGGCGGGCAAAGTAATACGCGCTACATCGCCTGGGTTGATCCCGATCAATGCCGATTCCTCAAAGAGTGCCTCGACCCAATACTCACCCTTGAACAAAACCGCAATCGCTGGTTGGCCTGCTTCGATCGCAGTACCCACCTGCGCCAAACGCCGCACGACATACCCATCGCGCGGCGCCACAATCTTGGCACTCTCAAGATTGGCGAGCGATTCTCTGAGCCGCGCGGTCGCACTGCCAAGCTCCGCCTCAAGCGCAAGTAAACGACTGCGATGAAGCGCCACCTCTTCCGACAACACACCACTTTGTGCTTGGCGTTGTCTCGTCTACTCGCGGAGGCTGCGACTTGCGCCATCGCCGCGGTCGTTCTCGCAGCTTCCACTTCACCCTGATAAGTCTGGTTCTGCTCGGCAATCTGCACCAACTCGGTTTGCACAGCAATCTGCGTCTTCAATCCTTCAATAACCGCCTCAGTTGCTTCACTTTTCGCGACAAGGTGCGCATCTTCAAACTGCACCAACAGCTCACCCGCAACAATTGCCTCCCCCTCTTCCACATAAACACCGCCAATCACTCCATCCAACCGGGTTCCGAGGAGCACCACGTGCGCCGAAACCACTGCACTGCTGCTGATCGTGTGGGTGAGATGAAAATGCACCCACTGAACCACGACAACGAATGCCAAAAAGGCAAGGACACCAAAGAAGGTTCGACGACGTGTTAAGCCGGCCAAATACTGGGCGCCTCATCTGCGGCAAATTGACTCACAATCTGGCACAGTCCGCCGTTCTGACAAAAGTCAGAAAACTTATGTCCCACGCCATCCACAACATGTAGTCGCACCATCGGCGGCACACTGTGCGCAAGTGCCGCTTCCTGCATAGCAATCACCCACCGCCGAGCGCGGTCAAGACGGGTAAACCCTTGGTTTTCGTTAACCCGTTCCGTTGCTCGCAAATTGCGTCGCTCCGTGTCTTTACTCCCGATCAACACCAAGATAGGAACCGTCAAAAAATATTCTGGGTTGAAGGCGATCGGCGATTTACGCGACGCGCGGATCCCATACGGATAACGCTCAGAGGGGGTCGGAAAGGTATACCATCCCGATCCGGCAATCACCGCACGTCTGACCCGATGTGGATACGCCATCACATATCGATGCGCAAACTGCGCGCCCGCCGAATATCCAAAGAGAGAGAATTTTGAGACATTGACATCGAGCAGAGCCCCCACTTCAGCCACACACAAGTCCAACTGCCGATCACTGCGGACCGGCATCAGTTGCTGGTAACCTCGTTTATGAAAGTGCGGGATCAAAAGGGTTAACCCCGCTTGCTCACAAAACGGTTGGAGTTGATCTAGGAGTTTTGACCCATCATCGTTCAACCCATGCGCGCATACGAGAACCCCACCGTCCATGCCACTTAGGGGAATGTAGAGTCGATAACTTTGCTCAGGGTCTGCACTCAGCACGCGCTGAAGTACTTGCCCACGCGGCAATACACTATTCATGGTCACCTCGAAGTAGGTTTAGAGCCGTGCTCGCCGTACCCAATGCATCTCGATCAAATACTTCCAAGCCCGTGACTGCAGTCACTTCTTTGACCTGCAAGGGAGATGCGCTCATCACGCCACTCAACCCCAGTACCGGCACCCGGCAATGTTTACGCAACCAATCTATGCCCGCGCTGCCGCCCATGGAATCGCGGGCCGCAAAGATGATACCGTCCACTGATTCAGCAAATTGCTCAGATCGTAAAAGCTGCGCTGTCTCCCGCTGCAAGACCCCATCAGCCACCTCTACCACCGTGACATCACAATGACCCGTATACGCACATAGCGTTGCCAGTGTTTGTTCAAGCTCTTTACTACCCGACAAATAGGTTGATGGAAATCCACAGTCGGTAAAGTCATAAACCGGATCAGCCCCGCATCTTCAAGCCAACCCATATCATCCGCCGCGCCCGTCCCCGTGACTTTGACAAATCCCACTTTCAAACCCGCCAAAATCAAGCCACGCGCAAAATAACATGCGGTCTGTGTCTTCCCTGCGTCCATCGACGTACCCAAGATCGCAATGACTTTGGCGCTGCGAGTCACCGCACGCTCTTCCAACGCATATCGTTTCAGATTCAAGGGGGTGCCATGGATATCTCCCACCAAGCCAAGAGGCGTAATATGGGTGGGTCCCTTGATCAATCGGTCATGCCAAGACAGCGCACGCGAAGCCATGCCACCACTCGCAACCAAATGACAAGGACCAAAGGTCTGTGGAACGACAGCCTCAAACTGACTTGAGGCATAACGGTTTCCGTACACAACAACCACCTCGTCTCCCACAAACAAAAGCTGTTTCCGACCATTGATCAGGTGGAGGCGAGTGTGATGACCGATCACGTTCACCCGAGCGAGCACCAAATCCCCAACAATCGGCCTGCCTGTACCTAAAGGTAATAAACACGCCGCATCGTGACGCTCAACCCGTTGTGTAACAAACGCCCAGGCACTACGCAAAATACGTTTGCGTTGAAATTCCAGGCTCGGATCTACCTTCAATTCCCCAACGAATCGATTCATTTTCCCTCTTGTCTGCTATCGTTTACGCTGACCTTCTGGTCGCCCACCGGACGCTGTCTATCTAACTTACTGCGCTCGCCACAACTTCGCAACGACCGCCACACCCCCCGAATCCAAAACAAACTGCGCAACTTCATGACGTTCCAATGCATGCTGCTCGACGAATTCCAACGCGCTGATCGCCGCGCGAACGAAGGCTTTGTTGACACCCAATCGCCCTGCGGCCAAATTCACCGCACCGACTAACGCTCCCGCTTCGTTTTTGACCGTTTCGTGCCAAAGCTCTGGGCTTTCTCGACCAGATAAGTACAACGTCACCGCATCTTGCACAATCATCGCCTCACGTCGTTCTGCATGCCGCTGTATTTCCGAAAGGTCCGCCTCAAACCGTGCAGCAAGTGCCGGTGTATTCAAAGACTCAGGCATTGGACCCAAATCAAACACCAAGTGGATTCGTGGCGCGCGACCGCCATTCGTTGCACTGTGCACCGCCTTGTTGTTAAACCACCACAACTCGTCCTCAAACATGCGTACACGCTCTGAACCACTACACAGCTCACTGCCCTCAGGGCTCGAGACCACCAAGTGATACCGCTCGGTCTTGCCATAATAGCCACCCCGGTCAATGTGCGGCTTGACGTTGCCATGAATCGGCAAACGGATGAATTTGGCCCGATAAAGTGCCGACTGCTGCTGATTGGCAAACCCGTGCATGAAGCTCAACGCGCTTGGAAAGTGGGCGGCGTAACTGGTATCATGTGTTTCCAACACATCGCGGCGACGACGACTCATGAGTTTGGAGGTGCGCAGCCCTCGAAAGGGGGATGATCTCCGCCTGTGCTTGCACTTTGGCCCGCGTCTGTCGGCCGATTTCTAACCCCCAAGGCAATTCAGCCGCCTCAAGTTCAAGACGTATTGGATGCAAGTCGAGGCTGGATTGGATTTTGGAGAAATCGTAGACCCGTCCATGGGCTTGCCTTCCCTGTACTCCTGAATGATTCCCTTCCAGCACTTTCGATCTGTTCAAGTCCGTGAATCCCTTGCGATGATCTCTCGCTTATCCTTGCGATCTCATCAAACCCGCGTAATGTACACATGGAATATACATATTGTAAATAGCTATATATACAGAGAATAAAGCGCTAACACAGAAAATCACCCCAGTCTCATGTTCGCCGTTCATCCAAAACAAAATTTATTCAAAGTGCGCAGCCGCGCACACTTTGCAATGAAAACACACCAAACTTTACCCTACCAACCCTCACCAGCAGACTAGTCTTAAATGAGATGATTGAAATAGCCTCCAACCTTATAGAAGTACCCGTACTGGGCCTGCAGCCAGGGATGTACGTCTCGCAACTCGACCGACCCTGGCTCGAAACTCCATTTGCGACCCAAGGGTTTCTCATACGGGACACAGCTGACGCGGAATATGTCGCTCAGCACTGCTCTTACGTCTATATCGACCCCAAACAAGCCAAAGTCGTCGATCTCAATCAAAAACGCTTCACGCGCCCGGATAAGATTTCGATCAAACAAGAGTTTACCCGCGCCAAGGTCGAGTTCGAAAACGCCTCACAAGCCATGGAAAAAGTGTTCGCCGAGATCAAATCCCATCGACGCCTCGACATAAAGGCCGTTCGTGTCGCCATAAGCCCCCTCATCGACAGCGTTTTTCGTAACAAAGACGCACTCGCAGCCCTCACCCGCCTTAAGGACAAAGGCGATTATCTCTTCCAACATTCCCTCTCCACTGCAGTCTGGTCTGCTGTCCTCGGCCGCCATTTGGGCATGGAACGCGATGAACTACTTGAATTAGCTCTGGGCACTTCCATCATGGACGTCGGTATGAGCACACTTCCAGATAACCTCTTATCAAAAGAAGGTCCGCTTTCTACTCGGGAACTCAATCTCATCCAATCACACGTTGGCAAGAGTCTTTCTCTTGCCGCGGACGGTCTCTCAAAGCGCACGCTGAACATTCTTGCCTGCCATCACGAACGCAATGATGGCTCAGGTTATCCTCACGGCTTAGTCGGTACGCAAATTCCCCTCTTCGCACGTATCGCAGGACTCGTCGATGCCTATGACGCAATGATCACCCAAAGACCTCACGCGCAAGCCCGAAGCTCTTTTGAGGCAGTCCAGGAACTGGTCGACATGAAAGACACCTTGTTCCAAGGTTCACTCGTCGAACAGTTTGTGCAAACCGTCGGCATGTTCCCCACCGGCGCCATTGTTGAACTCAATACCGGTGAAGTCGGCATTGTCGTGCGACAAAATGAAACCCGCAGGCTACGCCCCGTCGTTGTTCTCATACTCAACAGCGAGCAACAACGGAGAACCGATATGCCCACCATCTATTTCAGCAAATACACCAACACGCCCACCACATGGATTGTCCGCGAACTACGCGCCGGTGCATACGGGATCACCCCTCATGACTACTTCGTCTAAACACACTCACCTACTCGTTCGGGTGGACGGCCTCAGCGGCCTCACAAAGTCTTTGGGACAAGAGTGTACCAAATTCTATTTGGCCGAATTCAAAGACCGGCTCAAATCACTCCTACGACCGCGCGATAAACTCATCAAAGTCGCCACCGACAAATATCTGATGGTTTTGCGCAACGTCTTTGAATCAAGCCATGGCCAAAAGCAAGAAAGACAAAGCCATCGTTCAAGCCTGCATTGACTTGGCCAGAGGCAGTGGTATGCAGGTTGTCGCAGAAGGCGTGGAGGACGAAACAACCGCCCAAACACTCAAGGAGATGGGCTGTGGAATTCTTCAAGGCTACTGGTTTGGCGAGCCTTTACGCATTGAAGACTTTGAGCAAAACCATGGACTTCGAACGATAGACGAACCCGATTATTCCAATCCTGATTCGACACCTCGCCAGAAGCCTCGTGTTAAGTGATCCAACATGCGTGTGACCTAGTGAGCACAAAGAATAGCTGCAATGCTCAACATTAACCCAGAGAATAAAAGCACCACAAGGCGCGTATATCTGTCTTCACGCGCGCCAGGTGACACTCACCGACTTCACTCAAACACCCTCGCGAAATAGACGAATCGCGATAGGGCCAGCGCTTCGAAATTCGATGTCTAAAGGCACGTAGACTAAAGCACCGCCCTTATGCAGTAAATAATACCCGCCCAGAGCAAAACACTGAGCGGTAACGCTATCAATAACCCCTTGAAGAACCCCAAGTTATCTTCTCCCGGATTTCTCAGAACGAGACGATGCTGTGGCTGTTCTACCGAACGCTCGACTTGAAATTCACTAGACGCTGTGGCCATTTTCCTAAACCAACCTTGATGACATTTCTGATCATACTATATGTAACCCTACACTGTGTATACAATATGTAATTCAAGACACTTAGCTCTGGTTACACGTGTTTTACAGCTGCAATAGCGATACTCTGAGCGTAGAGTGAGCGACAAAAACATCTACAACTCGGTATAGCTTACGATCACCATCGGTAAACGGCGGCCACCAGCTTCTACCCTTCTAGATGTACCAGCAAGTACTCAATCGTTAACGGCCTGTAACCACTGAATAGGAAGGTCACGACAACAATTGCAATCATGCGAGCCCATTGCAAGCGCTTAAGTGAGGTCTCAATGTTGTCCACAAGGTTAGAGGAATCATTACCCATTCCGACACCCTTTCGCCGAGGTTGGGTTTCAAGTATAGACCCTCCTCGTCCGACTTGATTCCTGAGATATTCGTCTATACTGAAAAGGAAGCAGTCGCTGCTTCCTTAGTCATCTAGATATATCTGGATGCACTCAGCCGAGTACGGTCTCCCCTGGCCCGTACTCGGCTTATCCAAGAGAAGATCGATGACTGAGGTCCGGACATGCTAGAGCAAACGATCGCGCGTACGAACCAAACCCTCACGCCGGTCCCGCACTTGGAGCGGTAAGTTGCACTCGAGTAGGAAAACAAATGCGCCTCGGTGATCACAGCATGGTTGGAGTGAGCTTCGCGCTCTCGTTTTCTGCTGAACGGACTGGCTGTCTTGACCTTTCAGCTCAATGGCTGCCATACCCTCAAGAATCTCAACAGCACTGCGATCGAGATCCACTTTTTACCCATCTAACGCGTGGTTTAGCTCTGGGGGTAAGGTCACGCCAACTGTATCTTGACCGGTTCGCAGTCAGACCGCGAAACAAAGTTCTTCAGTGTCCGATCACTTGATGAAAGGAAAGTGACGCCACTGACCAACAGAAGTCGAAAGCTCCCAAAGTTACCGTATCGTCGCGACTTCAGTGCACTTAGGCGTTGCATCCACCTTTTCACATAATGGGGCAGACTCTGCAACTCAAATCACGAGCACCCAAGCGTGCGGTTTCGTACACCGGCGATTGTTGTTAAGGCTGATCAGAGCAGTTTCCTTCACTTTCTGGTTTATGTGTAAAGCAAAAGAAGTGCTCCCGCTGCGAGTATCTTGTGAACGAGCGACGAGCCACTACCCTGACTCGCTATATTTTGAGTGACCGCAATCCCCTTATGCGTAATCAACTCCATTCAGAAAACGTCACGTGAAGTTTCCAACGAGCCAAAAATAGACGTCTGACACTACAACAATCCCCTGCGGTTTTCGCGTCACAACCCCCAGCACTAACAATGGTGTGTGCACCTCAGTCAAACGCTCAGATATAGCTTCCGTACAGATAAAAACAGCCATTCATTTTCAGTTCCTTCCTACGTCAAACAAAGATTTTACATTGTTTCGTACTTTAGATTGTTAACATCTAACAATTGCGTAAGGGGGTGCACTTGATAGAGCAAACCTGGAGAGACGAAGTCATAGAATACAAATGTTCTGGCAACGTCTACATCCAAGACCTTGTGGAATCGTTGCAAAATACGGTTGAGGATGCACGTTACTCCTCAACCTCAGGTTCGATGTGGGACTTGCGAGGGGCAAAATACACATTCAGCATGGAAGAACACAATCAGACTGCCCCTGTATTCATAGCAATTTTGGGAAACCCAATCATAGTTAGGAAAACCGCTTGGATAGTGGAGTTCAAGCTGTCTGAAGCAATCATCGACCTCTACTATGAAAACCATGCGTGGCCACAAGATTGGAAGTGCTTTCATTCAACCAACGACGCTCGAGCCTGGCTAAGTACCTCTTGATTTGTCATCACGACATCAGAGATTTCTCTTTTGGTGTTAGCGAGTACGTTCAAGCTATCTAACATCGAGTGGTCAAGCCTTCTCCATGCAGAAGTACCTCGTCTAAGCCGATTAACGCGAAAATCTGCCTCGTTGGTTCGGTATTAACCTGGCGCTTGGACACGATCGCGAGGCCAATTCTTTCGCAATTTTAGATGCACTCCGCTTAGCCAGATCGGGAAAGGGAGGCACCATCCAAGAAGATGCGTGCAAGAGATGGCTTGTCGATAGATATGGATCGCTTTGGGAGATCAGATCAACACAGACGCGCAGAGAACGGGGATCTAACGACAGATCTTTATCAGTCAGGAACTCAACCCAGGCGTCGAGTTGTAAAACAGGTAAGTAAATCAAAGTCCGTTGGTGTCGGAGGGGATCACAGGTGCTTGGCTAACCTTCCTGGATATCGGCGACCTTCAAGAATGAATCCTCGGAGCAGCGTCGCAGCTCTGACATTCACCTTGGCTGGAGAAAGCCTCTCACCGGATCTCACTTCGAAATAATCCTTAGCCTTTTCTTTGTCGATTGTAGACTTCAGCTCATCGAAACGTCCGTATTTGTTTCAGTTGCATTTGCATTCATCAAGGTCGTCAGTTTTTCTGCGTCAACACCAAGCGCATTGACGATTAACTGCACCTCTTCGTTTAACGCCGCAACCTGATATTCAGCAAGATAGTCTCGAAAGCTCTTTGCGGGGTCAATTTCCAGATCACCACGCTGAATGTCGTGAAGAAGAAGTTCCGCAAACTTCTGCTCTTCCTGCGACAATGATGCAAACGAGCGTTGCAATCCGGTAAGAGTCGTTTGCTGGGCTTCCCGATCACTGCCACCGAGCTCTTTGAGAAACTTTTCAAACCGCGAGTTCATGTAGTCTGTATCAATCTTACCCGTATCAATCTCTGTGATATGGGTATCAATATCAAAAGGAATGGACCCGTCGGCCGTTCCGCCGGACGAGCCTAACTCCTTATAGCGTTGTAGTAATGTCAGATATTGTTCATGAGTGATTGCTAGTGTTACAGAAGCTTCTCCATCTTCAGTAGGGTAACTTCGCTGTTCCCGAGTGAATCCCTGAATCTTCGCGGCTTCAAGCGTGTTGTTGAATTCGTGGAATTGCTTTGCGAACACTGCTCTCTCGGTCAAGTCGTCGGGTAGTTTTTTAAAGTCCTCGATACCTGCAGAGCTGAAAATCGCCGTGATCTCAACAAATCTCGCATTCATTCTCTCAATATTGCTTGCGAGACGATTTGCGAATAAACCGATGGGCCGATCCCCGGAGTAAAGCCGGACCGCAGCCTCAATATTTCGTTCCATCGTGTGCGGCTTTCGGTAGTACCGGATGGTGCCAAAGGGCTTGTCTGGACCAAAAAGTCTGTTGGTTCGAGAGAAGGCTTGGATGATGTTTTCGAACTCAAGTACTTTATCTAGATAGAGTGTGTTCGCCCATTTAGAGTCGTATCCAGTTAGCATCTGATTAACGACTATCAACAAATTGATCTGCATCTGCGGTTGCGACGATACTCGCGCATAAGGTTTCTTGTGCGCTAACCGTGCGGCGATGTCTCTCTTGAACTTGCCATGCGTACCCAGATCAAAACTCTGTCCATAGCGATTGTTGTAGTCTTCCAAAATTTCCACCAATCCTTCCTGCTTGAAAGTTGACGGATTCTCCAGGTCCTCATTCGGATCGAATAAGGCTGTTGTTTTCAGATTCGGACACTTCGATTTAAACAAGCGGTAGTAGGTAATGGCTTCATTAACGTTGCTGGTCGCAAAAATTGCGTGGAACTTATCGTTCTGGCTCAAGTGCAACCAGTTGTCTTGGAGATCTTGGACCACCGCGATTTGATGCTCGTCGCGTTGATACTGCGCACTAGGCACATAATCTTCGATACCCTTTTGGTACTTACCTGTCTCGTCTCGAAACCCGGCCATAGGTACGTCGTTGATGAATTGATTGAGTACTTTCTTTTTCCTGGGATCGGCCAGTGCGTCTTGGGGCCTGCTTGCCTTCGCCTTCTCAAGAGCGACCGCCTGTCGCAGATCACGATCTCGATAGGTCATTACCTTGTAAGGATCAAACCCCAGCACGTTTTTATCGCGAATGCCGTCCGCTATGCTGTATCTGTGGAGCTCATTGCCAAACACATCGGTTGTCGTATTGTCCTTCCGCACATTTTCGCGTTGGATCGGTGTACCACTGAAACCGAACAAAACTGCTCCATCAAAGCTCCGCTTAATATCTGTCAGCATGTCGCCAAATGTAGAACGATGGCATTCGTCGATGATGAAGACGATCCTTTGAGCACGCATTCGTTCTAGATCACGCGCCTTTAACCCTTCAGCCTCATCCTTCAGGCGACTCATCTTTTGGATCGAAGTGACAATCAGGGTGTTAGCCGGATCGTCGCTCTTGAGCTTCGTGACTAGAACACTGGTATCCTCAGTTGCTTGTACATCTTCGTCGTCACTCGCAAAATTTCGGTACTCGTCCAACGTCTGAGTACCCAACTCGATGCGATCAAGTAAGAACACGACTTTGTCCGCATCTTTAGAGTTCGCGATGAGTTGCGCCGATTTAAAGCTGGTCATCGTCTTGCCGGACCCGGTCGTGTGCCAAATATAACCGCCCAGCCGAGTGGGATTGTTCCAATCGGTTTTAGCGACTTGGTCCGAAATCGCGTGCGCGGCGTAGTATTGATAGCTTCTCAATACCTTCAGCACGCCGTCTGACTCATCGGCTACGGTGTAAAAGCCGATAAGCTGATGGGCCATTGGAATCGACAGCTGACTGGAGGTGAATGCCTGCCATTCGTTGATAGGCTCGTTGTTGAAGTCAGCCCAACGAAACGCATAGTCCTTATTAAATGTGCCGTCAGGCCCAGGGTTAGCAAAATACAAGGCTTCGGCCGGTTCCATCGCAACAAAGAGCTGAACCAGCGAGAACAGGCCTGAGAAAATCCCTTCGCCGGAGTATTTTTGAATTTGGTTGTACGCCTGGCTAACAGGCACGCAACTACGCTTCAGCTCAATGTGTATAACGGGCATACCATTGATTAGCAGCATCAGATCACCACGCCGATCATTCAGGATTCTTGATCCACGCCCAAATTTAGGTTGCTGTGCGATTTGGTAGCGGCTCTGACCGGCGGCGATCTCGTGGCGATCGTAAATCTTGAGGCTGATTTCCTTGCCATAGTGCAGCGCGTCGTTGGGATTGTCGCGGGTGATGGCGACGGTCTTGCCATTGATGAAGCCGTTCAGATTCAGCGGCGTCCGCAGCTCGGTGATTTGCTCCATGATCTGCTGCATCTCGCCCTCGGTGAGCGGGGTGTCATTGAGTCGATCAATTCCCTTGTTGTTTTCAAACAGGATTGTGGCCCAGTTGTTTAAGAGATCCGCCTCGGTCGGGTTCTTGATGACCTCTTTTTCCCAACCGCGCTGGCTCAGCTCGTGGATCACGGCAAGTTCAAAGTCGGCTTCGTTGGAAAAGGTGGTCATGGTTGAGGTGCTGCGGTCATGGGTGGCTTAGACAAACATCTTTTCGAGGCAGGCGGACTTAATGTTTTTGAGTTTTTCAATTTGAGCAGAATGCTCCGCTATCAGGTCGTTGAGTTTGCGGAAGTATTGACCGATCTTTTCTTGCTCATCGAGTTCTTTCGGTAGTTGAACTGGTGTCCTGCCAAGTATGACAGTGTTGATTGAAGGCATCGTCTGGCCGACAGCTCGATCGGCGATGTTCTTTCGCACGCGATACGTTGACAGCACGTGATGAAGGTACTCGGTGTCTATCGCCTCGGTGACCCTCACGCGAAGTACTCGTCCTGAGAAAAGCCAGCCGTCCTGTGCTTCTTCCACTCGGGCATTGATGTCGATTGAACCTACTCGGGAGAAAACGATATCGCCAGTGCTAAGCTCATATGAATTAAGACGATTTCGATCGTCCGCAGAGACTTGTGGAAGGCCCTTCTTTATGGTCGGAAGTCGCCAGTATTTGAAATGTTCCGTTGTGATAATCGGAGTTCCGTTCGTCACATAATCCTCCGCGTGCAACATGCTTCCAAAAGGGCCTGTCTTGATGTCGGAGAACTCGGCGAGGTCGCATTCCTCCCACTCTCCCTCGAATCCTTTAAAGCGGATTTCGGGGGTGGTGGCGCCGTCTTGCGGGAACATCTTTTGAAGCATCGCCTGTTTCAGCGTCACCAGCTTGTCATGCTTCCGCTGATGCAGCCCAATCATCCGATCCAGCGATTTGAAATACGAACCGATTTTTTCCTGCTCTGCAAGTGCATCACCGATCGTAATTCTTAAAGACGCAAGTGACTTCTGACTCACACCCTTCGCTGTTCCCCCGCTGGCCCTAGCTAATAGCTGTTGTACGACACCTGGTGACTTCAGAAGTACCGCGAGGTAGTCGTCAGACAATATGTTCGGATCGGTTACAAACGCAATTGTTCGCTGGCTAAGTATGTACTTCTGCGTATCGGGAACTTGCGCGACGTTTCCCATCGGGGCCTCAGTCGTGAAGAGAACTTGATTCTGGTGGAGTTCATTCCCTCTCATCCAAGCGTTGTACAGCTCATCATCACCGAAATGGGCATCCGAAGTCGCATCAATGAACCCGTCTTTCACGTTCAAAGCCGACAATGCGAGGTAGCCCGATTCGCTCCACTCCAGACCAAGCTTTTTTGGGGTACGCCCACGAAAATCGACGATGTCGTCGATTCGCTTGAGTAGAGGTTCCAATTCCCAATCTCGTTCAAATCCGCTAAATCGAATTTCGGGTAACGATCTAGCTTTTTTTGCTGCCATGTCAGCACCGCCCCCCGAGGATGTTTTTCATTTCCACAAGTCCCTTCATATCGAATTCGTTGCCTTCCAAGTCGCCCATCATGGCAGCGAGTTCGCTCTCTGTTTGCATAATCGCGCGGGCGTTGTCGGCATAGGTCGTCTTGTACTTTTGCACCAGCGCATTCAGCTTGTCGGTGAGTTTTTCGATCTGCTGTTCCGGCAACTCGTGTAGCGACTCGCCCAACGGCAGAATCCACTTGGCTTCCAACAGTTCGTTCAACTGATCGTCGCTGAGGTTTTCGATCGTCTCTTTGGTCTTGTTGTGCAGGGCTGCGTGGTCTTTCTTGATCGCCGCTTTGAGCATTGTTTCCTCGGTAAGCCAGTCATTCACTTGAATGATTTTGGCCTCGTAGGATTCAACATTGTAAGAAGCAAAGGTCTCAGTAACTTCGCGTGGCACGGCGGTCATTTCCGACCTGAATTGTTTGGCTTCTTTCTTAACGATGGCATTGACCCACCTGTCGCCCGACTCGTGAACCGTTTCGGCTTCCTTTTCCTCCTCGCTTAGACCTTCAAGCGTGTCCTCAAAGCTCGCTTCGATTTCGGCCAGCCGATTTTCCTTCTCTTGCAGCGCGTCCAGTTCGTCTTTGTGGTGCTGACGCTGCACCAGATCGAATGGCAGGACATGGCCTTTCCAGCCTTCCTGCTCCTCGACTTCCTTGCCTTTTTTCTTTTTCGTCACCATGTTCGGATCGACCTGCTTCGCGGCCTCGAAGCCTTCCGTTTGCATGATTTCGAGGTCAATGGCGATTTGCTGCCACCCGTTGTCGAGCAACTGATAGGCGTGGTACTTGTCGAGGAGCGGGAGCGGTTCGAGCCGCTGGAATATGGCGTCGCCAATCAATGGCTCCTGCCGGTGAATCGAGACCTGGGGCATCCGGTCGATCAGTTCGCCACGCAGCCACGGCCTCAAGTCTGCAAAGGCGGCGGAAAACCGTTCAGTAAAACCTTGCACGTCAGCGTGCCCACGGATCGTTTCGGCAAGGTCATCCACTTTGGGCTGAACGTAGGGCATGCCGTTATCGGTGAACAGAGCGGCGCGCAAACCAGGAAAGGCGTTCCAGTATTCTTTCAGAGCATCCAGCTCACAGTGTGGCACGCCGCCAAACATCAAGGCATGCAGGTCCCAGCTTTCAGCAGGGTCAGACGAATCGACATAGCGAGGTATGTTGAGGTTGTAATCGTTCTCGCGGATTTTGCTTTTGGAGACGACTTCGCTGTAGCGTGGCACTGTCAGTCGGCCATTGACGGTCTCGACGATCTTTTTGATGTCTGAGGCTTGGAGCTTGTTGTTCTTGCCTTCTTTAGCGAAGCTCCTAGCAGCATCAACAATTAGGACGTCGTTGTTCTGACGCTTCTGCTTCAACACGATGATGATGGTGGGGATACCGGTGCCAAAGAAGATGTTGGGCGGCAGGCCTATGATGGCGTCGATGTGGTCGTTTTCGATCAGCTGTTTACGAATGGCGCCTTCCTCTCCACCTCGGAAGAGAACGCCATGGGGTAAGACAATAGCCATGATGCCATCCGGTTTTAGATGGTAGAGATCATGCAGTAGAAACGCGTAATCCGCTTTTGTCTTAGGCGCTAGACCAAAACGAGAGAATCGCGCGTCGTTATCCTTGTGTTCAGGATCCCATTTCTGCGAATAAGGAGGATTGGAAACAACCGCGTCTAGATAGAGCGGGTTATATGTATTCACAGGATCATTGTCTTCGAAGAACGACCAGTCGTCGTCGAGTGTATCGCCGCGCCGCGTGTGGATATTGCTTGGCTTGATCCCACGCATGACCAGATTCATGCGCGTGAGGTTGTAAGTGGCTTCTTTGAGCTCTTGTGCGTAGTACTTGATATTGTCTTTGTCGTCGAGGTGCTTCGCGACGGAACGGCCAATATTCAGCAATAATGAAGCCGAACCGCTGCAGGAGTCGTAGATATCGATCGTCTCTTTATCTTTAACATGATCCGCAATGATTTCAGACATGAGTACTGAAACTTCGTGGGGCGTGTAGAACTCACCCGCCTTTTTGCCGGCGTTAGCAGCGAACTGCCCGATCAGGTACTCGTAGATGAATCCAAGGACGTAATAGTCCTGTCGCCCATCCATTGGGATTTCTTTGATCATTTGGATCAGATCTCTGATCGCTTTGGTTTGTTGAGCTGCTGTATCGCCCAGCTTCGACAACCCAGTCTCTAGCGTCTGGAGAATACCATCGAACAGCAACTTATGGTTTGGAGATATAAGCCGGCTAAACGCGGACAAACCATCACGCACCTGCGAAACGTCGAAATCGCTACCTTTCTCGATCCAAGTAGAAAACAGATGGTCGTACGCAATGAAGTAACCAATATTTCGTTTGATGTGCTCAACGGTTTCTTGATCGTCTTCTGAAAGGGCACGAATATCCTCTTCGGTGAATTCCTCTTGTCGCGCGAATTCTAATTGCTTGTCAGAAACGTATTTGTAGAAGATGAATCCTAGGATGTAGTCCTTGTATTCATTGGCTTCAATCTTTGACCGCATCTGGTTCGCCGATTCCCAAATCTTCGCGGCGAGTTGTTGTTTATTCAATTTTCGTTGTGGTCCCAAAGCATTTGTGAAATTTCTTTAGCAACAGCCATTCCATGTTTTTCAAAGCCATCCGCTCTGTACTTGAACCCGTTCTGCTACCGTGTTGGCCACCCTGATCAAAGCCTCAACGATCGCCGAATCGATATCCAGCCCGCCTTCGTACTCGGCTATGTTGCGTTTACGATGCGCTTGATCGAGCACCCGCCACAGATCATCTTCAAGGGCAAGCGTGTGCTTAAGACATTGAAAAACAAGGTATCTACTTTCAGATCGATAGCCTGCTTTCCGAAGCGCTGCCAATGCCAGTGCATGCGCCGCGTTGTATGCTAAATCGAAGCGTGAGTCGATACTGAGCGAATCGTTCTCCGAATCGTGGAGTCGAGCTAGTCCAGATTGGATTAATCCTTCGGTTTCTTGATCTGACGATTCCTGAACTTTGAGCTGTCCCACTTTGACGAGATTGTCTAGCTGCTCATGCGGCATCTAAGACTCCTTGGAGCAAAGACGTAGGTCCTTCTAAAACCCCCGTCAAAAACGGGTTTCCGCCGGAACGTCGTGCTTTGAACTCATCTTCGGTATAGAGCGTTGGATTGATCGATCGCCTAAGTTGTTTTTCGACAACAGCGAGTTGCGAGTAAACGTCCTCTAACGTTAGGGAATCAGAAACAAGCAGCAAATCGATGTCACTTGCCGCGGTATCCAACCGCTTGGCCACCGAACCATAGATTAGAGCGAGTGCCAGTCGGTTGCTGATGGGTTCTAGTGCCCATCGAATTTGCTCTTGAAGGCCTACCGTTTTTCGGACGATTGAGGATAGTTCTTTGTATATGGGGGACTGGTGATTCGCTCGGTAGTGCTTCTGATTCCCGCGCCGCTCAACAATCAACAACCCTGCATGTTCTAGACGAGACAATTCCCGCTGCACTGCACCACGGCCAACATCAGCCAACTCGATAAGCTCTGTAACGAAGAAACTCCGATCCGGCTGACCGAACAGCAAACCGAACAATCGCTGTTGGGTGCCAGTGAATAGCGCACCTGCAAGAGAACTGCCTCTTGTTTCAACGCTTGCGTTTGTTGCCGCCTTTATACCCATAGTGGGTATATTAGTACCCACTATGGGTATTTTCAAGCAGCGAATCATTCACGAGATCGCTCACGCTTGCACAACATGCCAGGTATTGATCGGTTTTGAAAGTAAGAACGAAACCCCATTTTCCTGATTTAAACAGCGTCTGGCAAAGGGCTGGAAAGAGAACAGGACTACCTGATCTGAATGTCCACCATTAGAAGCATACGTTTCGGACGAAGATTGCGAGCTGCGGGTGAGAGTTTTGAAGACCGGCAGGATTTGTTAGGGTAAAAATCTTCTCTAATGACGACTCGCTATTAGGCCGCAGAACTTGACAAGTTAATCGAAGCTGCAAACAAAGTGTGCTCTTGATCAGCCAAAATATTTGCAACGGTCACATGAGAACGGTGTGAATCACCCATTCCATTAGTTGGTTAAACATCCGACTGCAACAGGGCATTGATTTCATTTTGAAGCGCCAAAAGAGCATCAGACTTCAAGATGGAATCTCTACCCACGCCCCATCCTAGCCATAATGCAGCGCCAAAGGTTAGAGAATGTCGGCAATCTGGGACGTGATGTTTGCTGGGCAAAAAACCTACAGGCCACACATCGGAACCGCGACATCGCAGTACATCTTAATACTATCCATGGGCCCGCAATTTCATGCCCTATGTACAAATTGTAATCAGGCTTATGTCGATCCAGTATTCAAGTCCGCAATGGTCAGGATTGAAGCTCTGTTATTCGTTTTGCAACTAACCGAATCAGATACGTACAGCCGGTGCAACGGATCACGAAGAATGCTCACATATAAAACAAACCCGATAGGCGGCCGCGTATGTGTTAGCTAACAATCTCATAAAAACCTCACTTTCTGGACCAACAGCTCACACTGAATGGATTAAGTATAAAAACGCTTTGGGGCAGCGTTGCTTCGACCATGACCTGAAAATCCAATCTTGGGTTAGCACATCAACCTGAACCGCTGCGAGATGTGTAGTTGATTTTACTTACGCAGATGTGAACTAGCTGGGAGTACTACATTATGAATGACAAGTCGAAGTTCCCACGTTTCATCTATCCGATAGAGGAGGGTGAGCGGCTGGCATCAAAGCCAGATGCCCTATTTATTGGTCGTCGCAATTTACTGATTAACCTTGTAAAAGCCATCGAAAACTCCAGACAAAAGCGCGGCAGTTTTCTGATAGCGGGTTATCGCGGCGTTGGCAAAACGGCACTTGTTGACAATGCCTTATGGCAGGTTGCTCAAAACAATGACAACCATTTGATTAGATGCCAGGTCAACCTGGGAATCGAAGCGTCTTTATCTAATCGAGACGTTTTGTCGGACATGACGGAGTCATTGGCGACAAGTTATGACGACCACTATAGGAAAGTCAGCAAGAAGTTGTTGCTTGTGTTGGGACTTTGCCTTCTCTTTTTGTCACTCCTGCTATATGAAGATGGATATCGGTGGTTCCACGCTCTAGGAATGGGGTTTATTCCTAAGATAACGGTTCTGGAAAGCCTGAATGAACTTGGTTCTTCCGTGGCATTTTGGCTCATTCTCATCATTGTGTATTCGCTGGGTTTTGCAGGCCGGTCTCCTGGGCTGCTAAACGAATTTACAAAGAAACTTCACGACATCCATGTTGCTTGGCGCGGTCGGGGAGATATGTATGCTTTTGACCTCGTTGGGTTATTAGGGCTGAAGATACTCCGGGCATTCTTCAAAGAACCGAACGCTCGCCTCTAACGCGAAACGCCGAGAACCCACGCGGATATACAACAGAGGATCAGACACCAACAGTCTTAGAAAAAAGATTGCACGAACCGCATACTATCTTCAGTTCTTAGTGCCTGCAGTCATAGGATTTGCTTTTTTGGCGCTAGTTGAACCTGAAGGGCTCCACACACTCGGCAAGCCAAGCTTTGCGGCTGTTGTCTTTGTAGCACTACTGTCAATCACACTTGATTTCAATTGTTATCGCCATACGATGATTATTCGACTGAAGCTCGCCAAATTAGTCCGCTCAATCAGATCCTCCAAAAAAATCGAGAGCGGTATCGACTCGAAGCCTTTTCGACTGATTTCGAGTGGAAATTATGATCCGATCTCAGAACGGCGTATTGAACAAGGCCTCCATGAAATCTTAGAACCCATGCGACATAAGAGATTTGCCCGTGGCACCATATGGAGCGTTTTCTCCCCGACCATCGACACTGCAAAACTAGATGTTGTGTTCTTGGTGGATGAGATAGACAAGATTGGTATTTTCGAAGACCACTCAAATGGTCAAAACAACCCCAGCAACGGAGAAGCTGACGCGATTGTCGACAGAAGCGAAACACGCCATCGAAAAGAGTTAGTCGACAATTTGCTCAGCGGCCTCAAAAACTTGATTACAACAAGTCATGCCACGTTTCTGTTCATTGGAGGTCGAGATAGCATTGATGGCTACCACTCAGAGTCTGGATACAAAAGCGCGCTGTACGAAGGGCTATTCGATCAAATTTTTTACGTTCCAACGCTTATCACCGATTCCTCCGATGGCAAGGGAGTTTCTCTAGGAAGCATGATTGAATCGTATTTAGTCACGTTGATTGCGGGCAAGGAATGGATATCTAATCATGGCGGATATGCAACGATCGACGACCTTCAACCCAAAGATCGTGATGCACGGGCTAGATGTTCAGGATGTTTCTAGTGTTACATAGCTGGGGGAACTGTCGACGACTCACCAACATCCTAAGCCAGTACATTGAGCCACCCCGCAACATTAACCCCCGGGAGTTCATCGAGACCGATCAGTTTTTGGGTGATAAACCTAGAGACGATCAGTACTATTTAATGTTTACGGAAAAACACGTTTTTCGATTCGTCATCGCAGCAACCCACTTCGCATTACTCGAATCAACATTCGCGCGCGAACTGGCTTCGGCAGACGATAAACTGATCGTATCGACGTTGATCACCTTGCAAGACATCGCAAAGTTCCACGATGTTGCTTTTTCGCGCGAAGATTTAGACCGTACTATCGAAGGAATTGACGTCCATTCAGAGCCGCACCTGCCGATGGTTGTGGCTGATTTATTGAATCAACTTCATTATTCGACATTGCGTCGTTTAGACAACGGAATCTTCGGATATAGGCTTCAGTCTGCTTATCAAGAGGAATTCAGGTACTTGAGTAGAATGTTAGGGGCTCGCGCTTCGAGCTTCGAATTTACCTTGGATGCTTCCGATCCGATCAAACGATATTACAAACATCAAATAGCGGCTTTGCCTATCGAGCGAATCGACAACAAACAGAGCTTGCAATCACGGGCTCAGATCGAAACGATTCTCGGCGATATTAGTCTATGGGAGCGGAACTACGATGACACCTTCGCACACTATAGTAATTGTATCCATCTTCTCAAGTCAATATTGCGGGAACCCACTGGCGGGAAATGGCGACATGACGCAGGCCCGTCATACTCCAGCCACTACTTAATCGTTCGTACGCTGCTTAAGAAAGGGCTCGTTGAAGAATTGCGCGACAATTACTCAATGGCATACCGTCTTTATCGAGAAGCCCAGGATCTGGCAGGATATTCGCTAGGTGTTAAGAAGAACCCATATGGAGACGATGATGATCACAATACGTATCTTCATGAGATCCTTGAAAGAAGCGAGTTGAGGCACCGAGATGTATACATAAACGCAGTACTAGCAATAGATTTTATCGAGCTGAAGCGGGGAAAAAGCCCGCGGTCTCTTTTACAGCAAAGAAGCTTACCTTGGTCACCCTCAGTAGATCACGCGATCTATCTGAAAATGCTTTCACTGGATTACTCAAGAGGCCTATATGAAAAAATAGTCTGTGAGCTGCAGCCACTTATTGAGGAAGCATCGAACCATAATTCCTGGTCGAAATCAGAGAGCCTGCTGGCGCTACTTTGGGCACGGTCTTTACTCTCTCTACCTTCCAGCTCGGGGACGTTAAGCGATGTTACAACGATGTTCGGTCGAATGGGTTGGCGGAACAAACCACTGGATGTAATCCAGAACATGCGCGGCAACACTCCTGAGGTAGGTATGGCAATCATAGTGATTGCGTCGAACAACCTCGCAGGTTTAGGTCTATATTCTCGAGCCACGTATGGATATCTATCGATATTGACGTATTGGCTTGGTGTCTTGGAGATAAATCTAAACCCTGCAAACTCCGGCTGTGACGATCCTAATGTCGCTCGAATGTTGGTTGAACTGAACTCAGAAATGGAGGCATTTTTCACACTCGTGCTTGAAACGTTGAGAACAGGAGAAGGCGGTGCGTTTAAAGCAATAAGAGAAGAAAACGGTCGCTGGGATGACTACGATGTTTTACGAAAGTCTGCTACGACAGGAGTTGATGGTAAGGTTGTTGAGGAAATTTCATTCTGGTTTAGATCTCCAATAGAAAACCAACTCATGATGTTTTTCCTTTGGGAGTTATATGCGAGGCATAAGCTGAAGAATGTGATCGATGGGACAGCTTATAGCTTATCAACAGGACTAGCACGCATGTTACCGGGAAGTTCTAAGGCAAAGGCAATATACCGGTGGCTAATCACTCGGGCTCGAGTCGATAGGACGTTGGCCAAACTTCCCAACGCCACATTTGACGACGACTATTATAGCAGCGTGGCGCGCACACTTGTTCTGGGGTATCAAGCTGGCTTCGATACTCAAAACCTTATGCCTGGCGGCGAAACGAATTCTATCCCGCCGCGATCGCTGGTTCTAACAACCGTTTGGGATCTGTTGTATGGATTGATCGAGACAAAGTCGAAAGCAATTCAGTCTAAGGACATCGAAGATTCGGAGAAGCGGCGCAATATGCTCAGCGTGGTAGCTGAGGTTGAAGAGGCACTTAGCCACTATCTAGAAATACAAGGCGTGCCCAGACGTTTTGGTAACCTTCTATATCTCGCCAATCGTTGTGAGAAAGCAATGATGGAGCAGGCGAACATGCTCAACGAAAATTCTAACGCTTACAAAAACGGGGTTCGCGATAGGTATTTTTTGTTTGATGATTTCGAGGACCCAGCATTTCTTACAGATAGAACGGTTCTGAGCATGCTCACTTCGGATGCGCGAAAAAGGATTCACTATATAACAACAAATATGGAGGTTTTTAGGTTGAATTCAAGCGCAGAGATTGATGTATATCCAACATCGTAGTCAAGTGACAGAGCCCCTAACCCAGAAGTCAGACTAAAATACCGTATGAACTGAGATTTGAGCATGATCCATTGTCGGGATAACGAGTTTGCAAGACACATAGGTCCTCGTTGCTCAATGGAAGAACATTTAGCTACTCACAAAAAAGTAAGAGACGCGTCAAGTATCACCTATCTGGAACTTCTAGACGCTTCCGTTGAGGAAGTTGAACACAAGAAAGAAAACGGCCACAGTGGCGAATGAAGCTTCCTGGGACAGGGCGGTTTCTAAAGCATCATGACGAAAACGGTACATTCAACACAAAGGAGCGTAGAGAACAATTGGGTCGCATTGCTTTCGCAGTAGGACGTATGCACGCCCACGCAGGATATGCGCAAGTGGATTGCTACTTGAATCATTTTTTTGAGGATGATCGAGGATTGTGCATCGTTGACCTTCACCGCGCTGTAGAACTCTTGTCTGACTATGATGTGAAGAGCGTCGAAGCGAACGTAAGATCTATGATGAAAGACATTACCCGGCTGATCTGGAACCCTCAAGGTGGGAAGGTTAGAAGGGCGGATAGGTACGCGATGTATGCAGCCTATTGCGATGGTGTAACTGGAGGAAAGATACTTGTTCCTGCAAACTTAAAAAGCTCACTAGTCAAGAGTTGGCGAAGGCAGTACCTGTCAAGCAGGCCAAAAACTTGGATGAAGGCTATCGAGGGTATACTCGATCTTAGTTGAGCATGATCTATCTGTACTCGCGCCGCTGATCAGCAGTTTAGTTAACTTATTTGCTGGTCAACCAAAACAGACAGCTGACGAGGCGTCCGTCGCTACCACGGCGTCACTTTTCACAACGATACTGGATCAATCGCACAGAATGATCTGCAACAATAATCGGCCTGGAAGCTCAACTTATAGCCACTCCGAGCTCACTCGGATTGTTGAAAGAGGTAATGACGCGGAAGATGGGAGCGGTCGAGGGCGGCTTTGATTTAATCTTGGATAAGATAGCAACCACATATCTCCATCAATCAGCTCTGCTCGAGCTTTCCATAGACTTATCTTAACGCCAGATACATATGAGAGCGAGCGACCACTGACCTATGACGGGTTGAGTCAAGCCGCGCTTGAAGCCATCGAAAATAGCAGAAACACACTAAATCGACATGTGCTCATGTGCGATTGTGCGATTGTGCGATTTGATTCCACACAATGGCATTAATTGTCGCAGAATGACCTCGTCGATCCAGCTTCTCAGATGTTGAGAGGCTTTGTAAATCGCAACAAATATTTCGAGCGTATCTCATGGTGCACTTCTTCTGAGCGACCACCAATGTCTCGTTATCCTCGTACCGTTCAGATACACCCTCAACTGCTGTTCAACGCGCTCATAGAAAACCCTTCACTCCGCACCCACTCTTGTCTACCCTCACTTACTCATCGTTAGGAGTTAACCGTGATCGAAGTTGTATTGAGTTGCCCACAGTGCGAGCAGACCTTATCGCTTATCCGGCATGCCAACATCGAACACATCGAGGAAGCAGGTGTTGAGGTGCGGGACACCTATTATTGCAATTCCTGTGAAGAAGAACTCGCGATCACCTATCTCACCGGCGAAGACAAAAAGGACCCTTCTATTCAAGTGGATTTTATGCAGGGCGTAAAAATTCAGCGTTTGGCATGGGACACCATCCTTATCTCACTGAAACCCGCCTTTCTCGCCGCATGGACCGCAGAAGGCGTCATAGATGTCATCAGCCGCGTTGCCGATATGGTGTCAGAGGAAGACGTTCGATATGCTATAGACTTGACGAATCGCGAAACACTGGTCGAAACGCAGTTGATTAGCGAACTTCTAAGAGGTCTTGAACAGGTCCGCCTACACTATGAGGTCAGCATCGTTTGTACCGCTTTGGATAAAGAAATCATCGACTCCATCAAATTGGCACTCGGATATGACGAGTCTTGGCCTGCCGTTTTTATGAACACAGAAGATCTGAGCCATTGATGGAAAGCAACTTATGCGCGGCCGTCGTCCTTCGCATCATTCCGACCCCGCATCCGAAACCCGTAGAAGCAGCTTATCTCGCCGATCATGTCCGCGGTATGATCAATGTCCTTGCTCGAGAAACAGATCAGGTACGTGAGCTCGACTTTTTAGAACTTGAGGTGGTTTTAACACCACTGGAAAGCGATGAACACCTCGATCTGTTCATATCCTCCTTGGCCTATGAAGTACAACAATCACACGTGTTCTTAGACGTGAGCTATGCCTTCACCTTACAACTCGTAACCACCGGATTAGTAGAAGGCCCCATTCCGCCGCTACCTGCCATTAAACGCATTCGTCTTTTACTCCAGGCCATCAGCAAACAACAAGACGAGATACTGCTGACCGCACCTCGCGATTCGATTACGCCCATCCACCCACGATTCATCGAATCCGGTCAAAATACAGGGCGTGTTGAACTCTTGTTCCAACCCCGCTATTCACTTGCATTCGAGAGTTTCGCAGGCGCCATCGTCAATGTCCGTTCACACTCCACTGTGAATGCCCTCAAATATCTCTGCACACGTCTCAACCAATGGCCTCTGAGCATCGATTACGCCCTGGAGGTCCCTGCCAACGTAGGACTCGCCCAAGAAGCCTTGGAGTTGATCACGTTGTATGCGCTTAGCTCAGACCGCTTAATATTTGTGTATGACGCGGAATGCTTGGCTGATGAGGATGCGGTTGAGGCCATCCTTGAGATGAAAGATCATGGGTTATCGATTGGTCTCAAAAACCTCGTGAGTGCAGGTCTCCCCTTCAGCCACCTGGAATCCGTCTCGCCCGAATACCTCTTTGTCTCAAGCAATGAATTCACCTCCCTCGAAGACCCGGATCATCAATACACCCTGCAAGCCATCGAGCGCACGGCACGCAACTATGGCTCAAAAACTGTCGCTACCGAGGTCACACTCTCGAGTGAACAAGCCATCTTCCAAGCCCTAGGCTTTCGTGAGGCTGGTACTGTCTACGCTTGGGCGTCTTGCTCGCTAGGTAACCTGAAGATGAATTTCGCCCCCTAACCCGGTGCCCCATTCGCTGCCTTTCGACCCACGCGACTGCTCGAAGTCGTCAAATATCCGCTCATGATCCTCCAGCGGTATGCCGACGCCCCCGTCCTCCACATACACCTGTACCCCATTATCATAGCCACTCAACGCAATCTCAATAAGCCCGCCTTCACTTGAAAACTTGATGGCATTACTGATCAAGTTCATCAGAATCTGGGCGATCTTCCGTCGGTCGGCATCAACCATCACAGGGTTGGATGTAAAACCAATGTCGAGATTCTTTTGCTCGAAGAGCGGTATGAGGCGATCAAGCAAGTCCTCAATCAAGCGCGAAAGGTCGAACTGAGCGCGCACCAAGACCTCTTTACCCGCCTCAATCTTGGCCAAATCCAATAGATCATTGACCAAGGCCAGTAAGTGTTCAGAGCTTTGACCGACGTTACTCACAAACCCCGCCTGCTTCTCCGACAGCTCTCCCGCAATCCCCACTTCCAAAAGCTCTGTAAACCCCATGATAGAGTTTAAGGGCGTGCGAAGCTCATGAGACATGTGCGCCAAAAACTCACTTTTTGCCATGTTCGCCGCTTCCGCTTCAAATTTCGCCTCCTCAAGCTCAAACGACCGCTCCTCTACAGTCGATCGATAGCCTTTCAGTTGCTCAATCATCTGATTGAACGAATCGGCCAACACCCCTACCTCGTCATTTGACGTTCGCTTGATCGGCCTCAGGCGATCGAGTTCCCCCAGGCCTATGAGATGTGAAGCCTCCGACATATGAATGAGGGGACGCGTCAAGCGCGTCACACCCCAAAACACCACAAAAGTCGTGACCAACACGATAAGGACCGTGACCAACACCGAAACCCATACAAACTGACTAAACCGGGTATGCATGTTAGCGTCCGTCAGTCCCACAGTAACTCGCCCCAAGTACGGTGAGCTTTGCGCTTCTTCCGACGCTGGCTCGCGCTCGGATCCGCCCTGGAATAGGAATGCATCCTCGGCAAACGCCGTCTGGGAAATCGATTGGGCATATACACCCACGGGATAGTAGTGCACATCCCCTAACACTGATTTCTCAGATCCAGAAAACACCGGTCCATCATCAGGAGTTCTAAGCTTACCTTCATGATCGTAGACCCAAACCCCTACCAAGTCCTCATCACTGACGGCGGCGAGCACCTCTTGCATACCCTCGACATCATCAGTAATCAGTGCGTAGCGCAATTCGCTCGCCAGTGACTGAGCTTGGGAGAATCCGCGTATGTCTAACTCAGCCTGCATCGCCTGGAACAACTGATAGAGCGCAAATCCGGTCAGAAAGACCGAAACGCTCAAAACAGTTGTGGCAAGTAGCACAAAGCTCTTGGTACGCAAACTATCCACTAGTTCACCTGGCGGATGTTCAGCGCATTCGGGGTATCAAGGCCCAGAAGCTGCATTGCGTGTGCGTTTACTATGAGATCGTAATCTTCAACTGCCGTGGGTGGCTGCTCGTAACGACCGTTCGCGATGATACTCGCCACCGCACGCTCAGCCTGCAGTCCCAAGCTCTCTAGTTTGATTAAGAAAGAGGCAAAAAAACCTGATCGCACCAAATATTCTGAATAGACCATGGAGGCACGACGTGATGAGGTCAGTTGCGTCACAATGTACTCAATTGAGTCTTTGTTCAGCACCACAGAATCGCGTACGAAAAGCATCGCCTGAACATCGCCCGACAAAGATCTTAGCGCTTGGGGTACCTCATGCGGCGCACTCACTTCGGCCACCACAATCTCGACACCTGACGTCCGACGCTGCGCACGTCTCACATCTGCCGCATTCGCGCGGCTCACAATCATGCCTACGCGACTTAATGATGGTACAAGCTTTGAGAGCATCTGTACCTGCTCGCTGATTGATGGTCGGTCGGCCAACTTGATGACCCGCTCAGGCAATCCAGATTCGTCAGTCATCGTATGCAGAATTGGCGTTTGCGGAAAAGCTTCGATCAAAAGTTCCGTGGCCGGTGCGCCAATGCCGATCAAAATTGAGCGATCACGATCAGCAACCGCCTCAATCTCCTTTACAACCCGATCTCCGACTCGATAGCTGCCTTGCATGTCGTATTCGACTACCGCTACAAACGGTGAGAGTTGTTTGTTCAGGGCATCGACCACTCTGTCAACCCGGGGGTGTGCTTTGGTTTTGACTATATAAACGGTGTGACCATCGACTGTCGCACCTGTCGTATCAATGGCACCAAAAACACCAACAGCACTAAACACCGCAACACTCGTTAAAAGAATCAACAGATATTTCATGTCTAAATACGATTCCACTCAACGCCGAGAAACACGGTCGACCGAGGCCGCAAACCCTCATCGTTCAAAGGCACTTGGAACCCCGCATGAAAGATGAGCGAACGCACAGGTCGGAATTTCATACCAACCGTGGCGTTATGCTCATCATTTCTGCCATCCACTTCTAACGAAAAAGAGGCCGGCACGAATGCAGGGGTATGCTCCAAAGAAAGTGCGTAATTCGCCAATTCTTTGCCCTCTCGCGTCGCATTGTGCTCATATCCTACTGAAGATCGCACCAGCCACGGTCGCGGTCCAGCGCCAAATTGTTTTGCCGCAATCCAACGCACCCCACTGGCATAACGACCTGTTCCCCTCAAATTCTCTTTACTGCCACTCGGTATCGATAGCTCAAACTCAACGGCCATATCCAATGTCGGGGTATCGTAAAAAAGTGTTTGCTCTTCAAGCGGATGTCACCCAATCCCGTAGACTTGCCACGCTTGCGATCTACCGGTCCTTCTGCCGGATCGAACGTGTGGACCATGCCCGGAAAAAAGGCAATGGATGCATCGTTCACAATACGCGCCGTGGCAGCGACATCAACCGATGTTCGAATAATCGGCACCGAAAACCCCACATCCCAATTCTCAGTCACACCGTACTGTGCCGATAACCCTGCAAACTGTGTCCTGATCTCAATGTCCATGTCGAGCTCAATATAGTCTCGCTCAAACGCATAACAGTTTGGGGGCGGTCCACCAATGCAGGGTGACTGATCCCCCACCTCACCTACATCTAGGTGCGCAAGATGAATTTTGTAGTCATCCAGGTCCTCACCATTGAGCGTCTTATAGCTCTGATACCCGAGGTTAAGCCCCAAACTCCACCCACCTCGTCCGATCGTCTCAGGTTTCTCCCCAACAATACCCCCGTAAGTGACGTTTTCTGTACTGAACTGATCAAGTATTGGGTCAAACTCAAACCGAACCCCAGTCACCGATGCCCCAGGAATCTGTACCAGCGCAACCGAATTCGACAATTCCTGTAAGCGTTCAAGGCTCTCCGCTGTAAAGTGGGCGTGATGTGAAAACTCCGGCTGCAGAGTATTCGCCGAAAGCGTAATGCCATCGCCACCATATAGATCGGTAATGACATCTTCCAACCCACCTGCGATTGCCCCATCAGCGAAACACACCAGACCAATCAACCAATATCTGTTATTCATGATTTCATCCCGAATCTCTCGCTTAAGAGTATAGACACGGTTTTCAAATTGCGACATCCTCTAAAACGTGTTATGTATTTACATTTTGCATACTAAGGCACGCAACTGCGCGAGCTGTGCAGGACCTGTACACTGTTCTAGACTTACGCTAATACAAAAGGATGTTTGACGTGAACAAAAGGACCCGCGTTCTAGTAGCAGAGGACAATCGACTCAACGTCGAGCTGCTCATCAATATTTTAGAATACTATGGCGTCGACTACACCCATGTAGAAACGGGTGAGTGCGCACTCAAGGCATTCGAGCAAGCGCGATTCGACCTTGTTGTTATGGACCGTCATTTACCCGGGATCTCAGGACTTGAGGCCACAGAATCGATCAGAGCCCTGGAACAAAACGAAGGGCGAGAACGAACTCCGATTATCGCACTCACCGCGAGCGCCATTGCTGGCGACCGACAAATCTGTTTAGCCGCAGGTATGGACGATTATGTCAGCAAACCCTTCAAAATGGACAGCATCCGGCAGATGATTGACAAGTGGGTGAACTTGGTTGACTGACCATCGGTCATGCGCGTTCCCTCTAACCACATTCACTTAAGAATCGAGTCACAGACCGCCAAACTCTAAACTCCTTAAACCATCTGTATTTGTGTATATACTATACGCAATCTCTAACAAAGCCGCCTTGGTTGTAACAAAGCCAAGTATGGAAGATTCAATCTATTTACACAGGGCATCATATGCGTTTAGGTCTAATTTTTACCATTCTACTGATGGCCAACGTCTCATCAGCTGATACAGGCTCAGATCACAGGACACGGATTCAGGCAACCGACTTTAGGCTCTCTCAACAAGATGGTGTGGACTTCACCGCCCGGTTGAGTCTTAACAAAAAGAGACTTCAGAATTCAAAATCAATCTCCCTGCGACTACCAGACGGTAGATTTACAGCCAAGAGAACTTTACTTACAAAACGCAAGCACGGATTCTCCTGGTTTGGCAAGATCAACAACCAATCGCTTGTGAATCTAACAAGCTACAAAGGCTTTATTTCTGGCAGGATCCATACGCCCAACTCGCTCTATGCGGTTGTAACGGATCGACACAAAAAAACGTGGGTGCGCAAAGTCAAGACAGATCAAAAAATGGCATGTGTTTCGCACGAAAGCCATGCGCCGGCCGGTCTTTCCAAAACCGCTCACATAGACCCAGAGCCTCCGATCGATGATGTCGACCTTGATTTACTCGTCGTCTATACCCCTGCAGCGCTCGTTACTGCAGGAGGCGAAGCTCAGATGATTGCATTGATGCAATCCGCAGTCGATGCAACCAACCAGTCCTACAGCGGAAGCGATGTAAGTATCAAGCTGAACCTGGTTGATGTAGAGATGATCAACTACACCGAATCCGGTCATCTACCGGTAGACATCTTTAACAACCGACAGGATGGTTCCGAAGCGGTTAACCTGCGAAATCAACTCGGTGCAGATGTGGTTTCCATTGTGGTCAACGACGCAGTATTTGGTTGCGGTTTTGGCGATATTCAAGGCTCTTCAGGGTGGCCGCTTGGTGAAGGGTTGGCACCTTTTGCCTTCAATGCACTGAACATGGAATGTGACTTCGGTTTTGGTCATCTTCTCGCCCACGAACTTGGTCACAATCAAGGTGCCGAACACGAGCCCGCAGATACGACCATCCCGCCGGACGAGGCATCGTTCCCATTTTCCTATGGACATGATTGGAATACCGGAGTACAAGACCTTGGCACCATTATGGCCGATTGGTGGGTCCCCTTGTTTTCTAATCCACAGATTTACTACTACGACCCCATCACTCAGCAATCCTATCAACTTGGCATCTTCGGAAGCGGGACAATCATCAGACCCTCAATTTGACCGTCCTAGCTATGGCCGATTATCGACCTACAAAATATATTAGAGGCTCTGCAGGCTGGTCATATGTTGCGTTACCCATCGAACTGGACACCAACACCACGGCAAGCGATTTTTGTACGCTCGCAAATAATCAAGGTAACTCACTAACCGAAATCGATCGCTTTCATGCAGGCGACTGGCAAGGTCACATTTGTGGTTTACCGTTCGCCAACTTTGCTCTAGAACCCGGCACTGGCTATTTTGTAAAGGCAAATACCAGTTGGCACGTTTCGCTCGAAGGAACACAATTCGATACGCCTTTTACAATCCCACTCACACCGGGCTGGAATTCAATCTCCGTTCCAAATAGAGATACGGCAAGCGCTTCACAGCTCTGCTCAGAAATAGAGAGTCAAGGTGGAACACCGCAACAGATCATTAGATTCATCCATGGTGGCTGGGAAGGACATCATTGTGATCAAGCCTTTAACGACTTCACGCTCAAGCCAGGTGAAGGTCACTTCGTAAGGGCTAACTCATCTTCAGAGTTGGTGCTTCAACCGTAGCGTTTTAACAAGATCAGCTTCGCTTTACGCTTGGACATTCAAGCGAGGCAAGCTTCGTGTGTAGAATGTAGGAGCAAATAGCTAAAAGCGTTTTCATTAAGGCGACAAGATAAAAGGTTCCACTATATCGGTGACCTGGCCGGAAACGCACCGATTTCTCTAACAATAGGGGCTAGGCCGAAGCTGCTATTCATCTTGCGATGGAACATAACCCGAGCGTCAGTGCCATGAGCGACAAGAACCTAGTTGTCGCTGAATCACTAACGAAGGAATACCCAGAACGAGACATCGTTATCTTTGCAGATGATGACCATCAACAGGAAGCAAAAGTAAGGAAAATTCAGGGTGAGTACACGCGCTAGAAGCAGCTCGTAAAATTGGCGCAGATGTTCGATTCCCAGTTTTCGATCGTGAAGAGAGAACTAGTGGGTTTAGCGACTTTGCAGATGTCCTAAAACTGCACGGAAAGTTCGCGCTTAGAAAACAGATTCAGAATTCACGCCAAGTTGAACAGACGCGTGGAAGGTGAAGGAAAACCCGGCCTCCAAATGAATCGATTTGCAGAAGGTGAAGAAACCCACCAGCAGGAAATTCGTGATTCTTCGGGCGTTCTCAAACTTAACAGAGTGCCAATATTTTTAGTTACAGGTGTCTTGTCGGTCGTAGCTTTAGCGCTCGTATTTGCGATTAACACCAGAACACAGAAAAACCAGAAGGAAGAGGGTAGTTCGGACATCGAGGTGTCAGAAATCGTCGAGGCAAGACCTAGTGAAATGGCCGTACTTAACGAGTTAGTCGCGCCGTATCAAGATGACGATGTCGAGATCCAAGCAAACCTCGTAACACCAGAACCGGAGCCGGAAACTGCACAACAACCGATTTCTAACATCAGCCCAGGTTTCGTCGAACGAATAGAAGACCCCAATGAGCTCGAACGCAGAGAACTCATACGGAGGCTCGAGCGTGAACGATTTGATCAAATGCGAGATGCTGTACTCTCCGGAACACAAGTTGCGGTTAACTATCGCGGAGCTGAACAAAAGGATTCCGGAAGTATTATGGATAATACAATTGGGGACATAGAACAAGCGTATCAGGACAGATTATCCGGGGTACTTGGCGCAGCCTCAGCAGCAGGAGGAACGCCTACTGGAGCGATTAATCAGGAGCTTATCGATCCTAATCTGCGACAGCGCAAAGACGAGTTTAGAACTAACACATCTCGCATCGGGTATTCAGCGCATACAGTAATGCCCGCAATCTCTCCTAACGAACTAAAAGCAGGGACTGTCATACCTGCAGTGCTAGTGAGCGGCATCAACTCAGATCTCCCAGGCATGATCGTGGCACAAGTAAGAAGAGATGTACGAAACACTCTTGATGGGACCTTTATCGTAATCCCGCAAGGCACAAAGATTCTCGGCAGATATGATAATCACATCGCGCTCGGCCAAAGCAGAGCGCTTGTCGTTTGGGATCGACTTCAATATCCAGACGGATCCACATTAGCGCTAGAACAAGCGCCTGGCACGGATTTGTCCGGTTATTCAGGATTGAGCGACCAAGTGGATAATCACTACATAAAGATTTTCGGGAATGCGACGTTACTGTCGATTATTGGGGCTGGGGCACAAAGATCACAGGGTGTCTCTGGTGATGGCGAACGCTTAAGCGCTACAGATCAGTTAGCGGCTGAACTGGGTCGTCAGTGGGGCGAAGTCGGTAGGGCGCTAGTAGAACGCAACATGCAGATTCAACCCACGATAAAGATTCGACCAGGTTACCGGTTCAGTGTGTTAGTTAACAAAGACATACTGTTCTGAAGCTAACACTAGAGGCATAAGGACTCGCCCATGTCATGGCAAGTTGGGATATCGATGATATCAATCTTTATTGCGATTTGTGCACTATTGACTGCTGTTTGGAGTAGCTGGGCTCAGCGTCAACATAACAAGCTATCCTTAAAACCGATAATCGCACTAGAAGGCGATGATGAACGACTAACTATTACAAACCATGGACTAGGACCAGCAATCATAGAGAAAGTGGAATTAGCCACTCGAACACAGCGATTCGAGTTGTCGAGGGCCCCGTTGCAAATAGCGAACCGATCTAGATTTGGGTCATTTATCATTACCGCCATTCAATAATCTATCAATGCGTTAGTGATCAGGCGGATCTCTCCTACAGTGCCCTGATTGTACTGCCAGAT
>WLWP01000006.1 GCA_012103505.1 Pseudomonadales bacterium
TCGAGCGTTATGGAAACCGAACACTATCATCATTCCTTAGAATGGTAGGGGCAGAGATGCCTTCAAACTCTGACATGATTAAATGGGCAGAGCAAGGAAGACTACATATCAAGTACACTAACTGTACCGCAGACGGAACAGGTGGTACTACTGCTACGTGGACAATCAATGACGACCTAACTCCTACAGGTGTGACTACTACAGGAGGCAATGGAGCTGCGGCTTTGAGAACAGGTCAGACTATTATGATCTCTGATAATGCTGGCACTGGACTAACTAACAAGGCTGTTATTACGGACGTTAGCGCTCCTATTGTACCAGGTACTCCAGGTGATATTACGGTAGCTTACTACGAGCTTGCACAGGTTGTTCCAGCTACAGCATGTACTATCTTTATCTACGGTTCTGAGTTCCAGAAAGGAACGAACGGTATGGAGGGTTCTCTAGAGTCTGATGACTATATCTTCGAGAACAAGCCAATTATCCTTAAGGATAAGTACGCTGTTAGCGGGTCTGATATGGCTCAGATTGGATGGGTAGAAGTAACTAGCGAGAACGGAGCTTCAGGGTACCTATGGTACTTAAAGTCTGAGCACGATACTCGTCTACGTTTTGACGACTACTTGGAGACTGCAATGATCGAGGCGGTGCCTGCGGTTGCAAATTCTGGAGCGGCTGCTCACTTCGACACCACGGCGGGTTCTGCTGCTGGAAAAGGTGGTTCTGAGGGAGTATTCTACTCAGTATCTACTCGCGGAAATGTATTCGGCGGTGGGTTCCCAGTAGACCTAGAGCAGTTCGATACGGTTATCCAACGCTTAGATAAGCAAGGAGCAATCGAAGAGAACGCTATTTTTGTAAACCGTGATATGTCCTTTGGTATAGACGATATGCTAGCTGCACAAAATTCCTACGGAACAGGTGGTAGCTCATTTGGTTTATTTGATAATGACAAAGAGATGGCTCTTAACTTAGGTTTCACAGGCTTCCGCAGAGGTTACGACTTCTATAAGACAGACTGGAAATACTTAAACGATCCAACTATGCGTGGAGGTATCTCTTCTGGAGCAATCAACGGACTCTTAGTCCCTGCTGGTTCTACTAGTGTATACGACCAGGTTTTAGGAAAGAACGCAAAGCGTCCATTCTTACACGTTCGTTACCGTGCTTCTGAGACAGAAGATCGTCGCTACAAGACCTGGATCACAGGATCTGCTGGCGGGGCTCGTACATCTGGACTAGATGCTATGGAGGTGAACTTCTTGAGTGAGAGATGTGTATGTACTTTAGGTGCAAACAACTTCTTCTTATTCCAGAACGACGCTGCTTAAGATAAAAACTGATAGAAAGGGGGAGGGTAATTCTTCCCCCTTTTTCTTAAACTTAAATTTATTAAAATGAAAAAAACTAAAAACTATGTAGGTAAATCCTACCGACTTATGGGAGGCAAGACGCCTTTGTCTTATATGCTAGCTACACGTCACACACGTCGTAGCCCCCTACTTTATTTTGACGAAGAGGAAGGTATCAACCGTCCACTACGTTATGCCCGAAACCAGAAAACTCCTTTCGAGGACGAGCAGGATGGTAGTGCTATTTTAGAGCCTGTTATTTTTGAGGACGGGATGCTTTATGTAAGAGCACAAAACCAGGTGCTCCAGCAGTTCCTTCACCTTCACCCTGCTAACGGCAGCGTTTTTGAGGAGGCGGACGAGGCACGTGACGCAGCTGAGGAGCTGGATTCAGTAAACGTTCAGTTAGATGCTCAATTAGCTGTTAGAGATCTTTCTCTAGAAAAACTTCTAGCGGTATCACGTATACTTATAGGCGCTAAAAGCGATCAGATGAGTACTGCGGAGATAAAGCGAGACATGCTTTTGTTTGCGAAAAACTATCCCCACGATTTCTTAGAGACGGTTTCAGACCCTACTCTAGAGGTGCAGGACAAGGTCCATCAATTTTTCTCTGAGGGGCTCCTATCCTTCCGCAACAACAAGAAGGATGTGTACTACAACCTCCCTGGGAATAAGAAGCGTATGCTTGTCCTCCCGTTTGGTGAGGACCCGTACTATGTTGTACACTCTTTTCTACAGAGCGACGATGGTATAGAGGTATACAAAGCCTTAGATAAACGGCTATCTGAAAAGTAAGCTACATAAGAAGAGACCTTAAAAGGGTCTCTTTTTTTTTACCTACCTTTGTTTTTTATTCACCATTAAATTTTTAATTATGGAAAAATTTTTAAAGATTGAGACCTCTACTAGGCCCGCTACTGACCCTTACTTGTTAGTATCGTGCTCTAATGTGGCTCATGTTTACTCAGCTACTGCTACTGCTACTTCTACTAGAGTAGATTATACCGACGGCACAACAGCTACTATAACCCATGCTGCTGCAGTTGGGTTTGACGTAAGAGACGCAATATCTGCAGCGATGATTAATGCTCGTAAAACAATGTGGCAGCGCGTAGCCTCTGTAGTTACCCTACCAAAAGTCGTATCAACTATAACTCTAGCATAATATTATGGAAAAATTTATAAAATTAGCCGTAACAGGCAGCGGAACGGAGACACTTAGTTTGTCAAACGTAAAGATGATTATAGGTGATGTAAGCGATAACCTAACCACGGTAGTGTACTACCACGGCGGGGCAGTTGCGACGCTAACACATGCTGAGGACCTAACTTATACTCTAGAAAACCAATTGCAAGATGCGATGGAGCTTTTGTATAAAAAGAACTGGACGAATAATTCTATGGAAATCACTCCTACTGTGGCCGTGTCTTCCATTGCAGTGTCTTAGTCTTTTAAATAATATATTAAGAGAGGTCTACAAAAAAGTAGGCCTCTTTTTTTTTGCTATCTTTGTGGAAAGAAGTAGAGATGATAAACTCAGTACGAAATACTGTTTTAGCAATAGCTAATAAAAACAACTACGGATATATTTCTCCTCAAGACTTCAACCTCTATGCTCAACAGGCGCAGATGGATCTGTTTGAGGAGTATTTCTATTCCTATAACAGTTGGATAAACAAACGCAACCAGCGAACTTCGGGTTCGGGGTACGCAGATATAGTCAAGGGGCTAGAGGAGGTAATAGACTCTTTTTCTGTAGAGGCGTTCCTCACTTTGGTATCGGGAAATGTATACTCGCTCCCTGTAGACTACTATTTAGTAAACAAAATACTTTCTCTTCCAAGTGTTATTGAAAGTTCAAACGGAAGCAGCACATCTACATTCCCTTTTCATTTAAACGACAGCTCAGTGGATTTTAATTTTCAAGGCGCAGTTCTTGGAGACCTTGTTTTAAACACAGACGACAACACAGAGGCTATAATTACAGCAATCAATAGTAATATCTCACTAACTTTATCGGTGGCTATTTTTCCTAACTCTCCCGCAAGTGCTTCATATAAAATCTTTTCTGCTGCAGAAACCAAAATGACAGAAAGGGTGAGTCAGAACAAAATCAATTATCTGCTAACTTCGAAGCTTACTACTCCTACAACAGATTTCCCCGCATATACACTAGAAGCAAATAACGTAACCGTATACCCTTTAAGCTCAAGCTATTCTCATAGGTCTCAGTACATTAGATATCCTAAGGTTCCTAAATGGACATGGGTAGAATTACAAGGAGGGGCACCTTTGTTTAACTCTTCCGCTGCAGACTATCAAGACTTTGAACTTCCTCTTTCTGATGAGCCAACTCTTATCGCTAAGATTTGTCAGTACGTGGGTATAGAGATCCGAGAGGAAGATGTCTACGCATTTGGAAACTCATTAGAAACAAAAGAAAATCAAACAGAAAGCTAGATGGCGGATTTAACAGATAAGCAATATTACGACACGGCTAGTAACTGGGGGTCGTATCAATATATCACATTAGAAGATATTGTAACAAACTTTATGCTTATGTATGAGGGGAACGATGGGCTCTTAAATAATGTAAATAGATATAAGGTGCTCTTCCATGCTCAGAGAGGTATACAAGAGCTTAACTACGACTCTATACAAGAGATTAAAGCCCTCGAACTAAAGGTGTGTGACGACTTGCGCTATATACTTCCTCCTGACTACGTGAACTGGGTAAGGGTTTCTATGTATAGGAACCAAGTGCTTGTGCCTCTAACGGAAAATATTCAGGCAAACTCTGCTACTTCATATGAGCAGGACGCATCATGTACAGTGCTGTTTGATGCTAGGGGGGACGTTATCCCAGAGACTTCCTCTATAGACGCAGACCGCATAAGCAATACTAAAAAAAGTATCTACCTTAACGGAGGCCCTTATAATAACACACTTGGGTTCTGCTGTGACGGGGTCTGGTACTTCGACTCTCCCCCTACTCGCTTTGGTTTAAATACTGAGACCGCAAATATAAATCCTACGTTCCGTATTGACAAGGCTAACGGAGTAATAAACTTTAGCTCAGGGGTTTCGGGGGCAGATGTGCTTTTAGAGTACGTATCTGATGGTATGACGGTAACATCAAAAAAAGGTATACGAGTAAACAAACTTTTCGAAGAGTTTATATATGCTTACATAAAGTTTTCTATTCTAAATAGTCAGATAGGGGTGCAAGAATATATTGTTAATAGAGCACGAAAAGATAAGTCCGCCCTCCTTCGTAACGCAAAAATTAGATTAAGTAATATACATCCAGGTCGTCTGCTAATGAATTTGCGCGGGCAAGATAAATGGTTAAAGTAGTATGAAACTATTAAGAAACTTTATTAAAGGGCGAATGAATAAGTCGTTCGATGAGCGTCTTGTTCCCCCTGGAGAGTATGTGGATGCGCTAAACGTACGCCTAGGGTCTACGGAGCTTTCTGAGGTGGGGGCTGTAGAAAACTCAAAAGGCAACACTAAGCTTACTACGCTTACATACAACGGCTTGACTCTATCGTCTCAAGTATCTAAGCCTCAGTGTATTGGCGCTTTTGAGGACGGCATGACGGAGACTATGTACTGGTTTGTTCACCAGCCTACAAACACTTCTAGCAACGCTCCGCTAGATATGATCGTCTCATACAACACCACAAGCCAGACTCTTCGGTACCATGTTATCAGCACTAACGGCGGGTTAGGCGCAGGAACGGCGAGCACTTTAAACTTTAACCCTGCATATCTTATTACGGGAGTTAATTTAGTTGGGGACCTTCTTTTCTTTACGGACAACTTAAACCCTCCTCGGAAAATAAACGTTAACTCCTCATACCCTACTCCTTCTGCGACTCATACAGATAAGCTTAGAGAAGAAGACATAAGCGTTATACAGAGGCCTCCAGGTTTTCAGGGTTCAGAGGTTGCTTCCCCAACGGTATCCCTAGTCTTAGAGGGAGAGGAGAACTTTATGTTAGATAGGTTTATATCTTTTGCGTATAGATACAGATACCTAGACGGTGAGTATAGCGCAACTTCACTATATTCTTTACCCGCTTTTTCTCCAGAAGCTTTTGCCTTTAGCACTTCTGACTTTAACAACTCGGGCATGGAGAACCGATATAACGGAGCAGACGTGTCTTTTAATACAGGGTCAAAACACGTTATAGAGGTAGAGTTGTTATTTAAATTATCAGGGGACTCTACTCTTTTTGTTATAGAAAACTTTAATAAAGAGGATCAGGGATGGGGTAATAACAGCCTCCGTACTGTAAGATTCAATAACAGTAAAATTTTCACTACGCTACTTACGTCCGAGCTTCTTAGGTTGTATGACAATGTGCCTCGCACGGCGCAGGCTCAGACGATTATGGGCAATCGCCTTATGTACGGAAACTATGTTGATGGGTATAACTTAACTGATAGCTTAGGGAACGCTTTAAATCTAGCATATACAATAGAGGGGGTGAGTTCCTCTATCACCACTCAGGTAGTCGATGAAGATCCGTCTATAACGGATGGTACTGGTTATACTGTGGTATGTGGGTTGTCTCAGGTTGGCGTAAACAACAAAATATCTTTTGATTTTGCAAATTCTAAAGCAGATCTTAAGGCAGGAACTACTGTGTTTTTTACTTTAGAAATCGCCCACCAAGATTTCTCTACTACTTCAGCAACCCCCTGGACATGTGATGGATGGTTTACTCCTACTCAATGGGACGGTAACCCTCCTGAAACTTTTACGGTAGCTATTACTTTACAGCAAGATTTTGTAAATGACGTAAATGCTTTTGCAACAAGTACCGAGTTTCAAAACGCTATAGGGACTGTATTAAATGTTAATATGAACCCCATTGCTACATCAGGCAATGGGACTTCTTTAACGGATAGATTTAACACATACCTTCAGGTACCTGGAGACGCCTATGACTGTACTGGCGTTTGGCAAAAAGACTTCTATGGGCGAACTAACTGTGTAAACGAGCAGGGTTTTCAAATCTCTGTAGTAGGAGATGTTTTGTCTTTAAAGCTCCCAGCTATGCGGTATACGTTTGATCCAGCGGGAAGTGACAACAATGTTTTTGCAGAGTACTTTCAGTTTGAGTCAGGTAGTATTGACTTAAGAAGCACAGACTCTATCAGAAGCTTACATAGCAATAGAGACTATGAGATCGGGATAGTTTATATGGATACTTATGGGAGGTCTACTACGGCCCTTGTTTCTCGCAGCAACACCGTGTTCTTTGACCCCATTACTTCTAGCGATAAGAATCAGATAAAGGTAACTATACCTTCAGTACAGATCCCCCCGTCCTGGGCGACTAATTATAAGTTTGTATGCCAGCCTAGCGCGGGAAACTATAATACGGTATACTCTAATATTTCCTACAAAAGAGATGAGGATAACCATGTCTTTTTTAGGCTTGAGGGAGAGAACCAAACAAAAGTTCAAACGGGCGATGTCCTTACCGTTAAGAGAGATACCAACGGTGCGGTAAACTCTTATGTGACAGCAACGGTGCTGGACATCTCGGCACAGACTACTGACTTCTTGGGTGGGACGGAGCTAGCGGGACTATATATGGAGATGCTCCCTAGGGGATGGGTCGTAAGTGAAGATGAAAACGCTACAATTACACCTGGAACTAGGAGTTCAACCAGTAATAGTTCTAGCTGTGACAATAACCCTAAGGTAAGATACCCAGTAACTGATGATGGCGTCAACTATACTGTCCCTAGCGGGTCCGTTATAAAGATAGACTGGTCTATAGATAGGGACCATAAAAACTACAGTTGTCCAGGGGTAGATTATCAATACAGTAAGACTTTCGTAGCGGATGCGGACTACGATTCTTTCTATGACTGGTACCGAGCAAACCTTATAGACCTTACGACAGGTGACGAGAATAACTTTGGAACGTTTGTTTTATCCTTTAATAATATCAGTCTTAACGGTACTGTTTCTGGCACCGACACAGGGATAAGAGGCTCAGACCTTACCTGCGCGGACTCGGACGCGCCTGCTCGATCATGCAGCAGCACAGATATTTACTTTGAGAAGTATACAGGCTCTGGGACTGACTGCCCTGTTTTTCTTACCTTCCAGTCTCAACTAGACGAGTGTAGGGGTAAGCAGTCTAATTTAAGTGTTGAGATTATCGTTCAGAGAGCAAACAGCTTAATCGTATGGGAGACTCAGCCTGAGGCGATAGGAGCGGATGTGTTCTTCGAGTCTTCTCAGATGTATAAGATTGAGAATAATCTGCATATGGGAGGTACCGCAGAGCAACTAGCTGCGGGGAATCAGGACCAAACGTCTTCAGCTCCAGCTCTTATTACAACGGATTTTTCTAACTGCTTCAGTTTTGGAAACGGAGTAGAAAGCTACCGTATCCTGGACAGTATGTCGGGGCGACCGTTTTATTTGGGAGAAAGGACAACGTCTGTTTTAGGACAGGACTTTATAGAAGCGGATCGGGTTAATGATATTACATATAGCGGGGTCTTTAACGACAATTCTAATATAAACAACCTAAATGTTTTTAACCTTGGACAGGCTAACTATAAAACCTGCGACGAAAGCTTTGGACCTATTCAAATATTACACGGTATGTCTACGGACGTGCTTGTTTTACAGGAGGATAAAATTTCTTACGTTATGGTGGGGAAAGACCTTCTGTCCGATGCGGGTGGTGGGGGCGCATTAACCTCTGTGCCATACGTCTTGGGTCAGCAGATAGCTAGAGTAGAAGACTTTGGCATTAGCTTTAATCCAGAAAGCTTTTCTGAGTGGGGACAGAATATGTTCTTTACTGACGCTAAACGTGGGGCGGTAATAAAACTTATAGGAGACGGTCGCGGACAACAACTAGAAGAGATATCTAGCTTAGGGATGGAGTCATGGTTTCGAGATCTGTTTTACGATAAGCTTACTACGCAGAAGTTAGGCGCATATGACCCGTACATGAACGAGTACGTTCTTACAGCTAACAGCATACAGCTTCCTCTAGCTACTCCTGCAATACCTTGTGGAGCTACATTAGCATACACTGGGAAGAACACTGGGCTATCATATACGGTAGATGTTGGAGAGGCGGTAGGCGATGTGGTTATACCTATTAATGTATCGGTAGGAGATATTGCTGTAACTGCAACTTGGAACTCAGTTCCTTCTTCAACGACAGTTACTGCGGCTAGCAGCCCTGGGTCTATTACCATTAGCAAAACAACACCTCAGCCTACAACGGTAGATATTGTAATCACCCCTGCTGAAGCCTCAGACTTTGACATAACCGTGCCGTGCGTAGAGGAGACCCCTATAACCGTTGTGTCTGTAGTCCTTACATCTGCAGGCGATCAGGGCGCTTCTATACATAGCAACTTTAACTGGAACGACGGGGCTACTACGAGTCCTGTAGACAACTTCCTTGTAAACTTCCAGGCTACCTCTCCCGCATATTACAATGCTCAGTCTGGGCCAAGAGGTTTTGGAATCTTCCCTTATGATGGAGTGGATCTAGTTTTAAATACAGAGAAAATTGGGACAGACACGTTTGATTTTGTTATAGGGACAAACACCCTCAACTGGCTGTCTTCCAATACTTTATATACCAATTCGTCTGCGGATATAGCTTCGTTAATTAATGCTATGGCTAGCATCACGCCTGTTACCAACCCATCTACTGGAGTTAGTCAGGCAACAGAGAGTTCCGCAAGCATACCTAGTGGTAACCAGTACCTGTATTTGGTCTGGGATTTACGGGACTCTTTTAGTACTGAGCTCTGCTACAGCGCATACACTTTAACCGATGCCTGCTGTGACTGCACAGAGGACTGTGGTACGTTTACAGCTACAAAGCAACACTCTAGCAGTGCTGCTGCATGTAATGACACGAGCGTAAGCCTTACCTTTAGAACTAACAGAGCTCAACCAGATGACTTAGAGGTAGGGGACCGAGTGTTTACTACGGCCTGCACTTCTGCATACTGGCTACCTTCAGGATGGTACAAAGTAGCGGGTATTGGGGCTACGGTTGATTACCCTATTTTTGTAGGGAACAATGGAATTATAACAGCAATTGATATTTGCAGATAAAATTTAGAATATGCCTTTAGCAACATACTATTTTGAAGGGTTAGATTTCGCTGCTGCGACCACCTTATATACAGACGCTTTAATGAGCGCTGTTGCTCCTGATGGGTACTACGCAGGAGCGGGCATAGTAAGACGTCAGGTTGGCGGAGTATTGCTGACAGCCGTCACGTGTCCTGGGTGTTTCATTCTATGCGGTTTCCCGCAGGGGAACGCCGTGGTTAGCTTGGGAAGTGACGTGGGAAGGATGGAGTTAAAAGTAGACTCGGGGTCAACTATCGGCCTTATGATGATTAAGTTTAGCCCTGGCTTAAAGCCCGCTAAACTTACATGGAGTATCGAGGGTGGGGTGTCAGACTCGGTAGGCCTTTACTCTTCTCAAGTAGAAGGGTTTGTTACGGGGTTTGTAGGCGTTGAAGCAGGAGGGATAACAAATATCGCGGGCAGTGGGGGTGTTACTTTCCCTGGGTATGATTATAACTGGAACAGTACGTCTCTTTCTTGGGAGCAGAGCACGGCTTATACTATCCCCGCTTTTTCTGCGGGAGGGTGTACGCTTCTTCCTTCGGGAAACAATATGAAAGAGTGCTATCTTCCAATACCTATTACAGTAGCAAACTCCATAGTAACTATAACTATAGAGAACTGTTTAACTACTCCTGATTGGACGGTAGACATCCCCTGTTCTAGAGCACTAACTCCTGCTCTCCCCTCAACTACAGTGCAAGACGATGAGCCTGATGCTTGTAACGCTTCAATCACTACCACTATATACAGGGGTCAGGTTAGTGCAGCGGCGGAGCTGGGTGTTGACGACTGGGTTTTTTCAGATAATACGGGAAGCACTAAGTTACTCGACGGGTACTACGGAGTAACAGTCACCGCAGGACATGTAGCAGTAGAGGTATCCAATGGGGTTGTTGTTTATATCTCATCTTCTTGTGGAGCATAAAACAAATAACAATGGCAGATTATACATTATCATATAGCAACAATGCCCAGGGGTGGCCCTCGTTCTATAGCTTTGAGCCTGATTATATGAGGGGCATGAATAGTTTTTTCTACACCTGGAAAGACGGGGACATGTACCGTCATAACACTAACGCCACGCGTAATGAATACTACGGGGACCAGTACCCTTCTACTATACAGAGTGTAATAAACGACTCTCCTCAGAATATTAAACTCTTTAAGACTATGTCTTTAGAGGGGGATCGGGCCTGGGAGTGTACCTCCCTTTCTACTAATTTAAGTGTAGGCTCTATGCTTGAGACATACTTTGAGGAGAAGGAGGGGGAGTGGTTTACTTTTATCCGATCTAATATCGGGACGAAAGACTTTAAGCTTCGATCCACAAACGGGATAGGTCTGTGTACCGCCACGCTTGGTTCAGGAGCTACCCTTCAGGTGTTCTTTACTGTCCCCTTGGGAGACATATTAAGTGTAGGGGACTATATATACTCTACGGCAATTGACGGGTCTGGGGTGGCTACAGGCACATCCGTTTATGTGGGGCAGGCGGTTGCAGTTGACAAAGTATCTGGCTTTGTCCAGGCAGACAGCACCATAACAGAGCCTTCGGACAACCTTCCAGGGCCTGTGGGCACAACCCCTAGTGTGGGAGACTTTATCTTCTTCTATAAGAACACTGTCTCAGAGTCTCACGGAGCAAGAGGGTTCTATTTATCCTTCACCTTAAAAAACGAAGACACGGGGCCAATGGAATTATTTGCTGTTGGAGCAGATGTTATGCAAAGTTATCCGTAAATCTTTTGTATCTTTGGGGGAATGAAATTAATTATAGTTCCACTTAGGCCCTCTGACTACGAAGAAATTCTTTGTCAGTGGTGGAGAGACTGGAGATGGGAGCCCCCATCGAAAGACTTTTTACCTGAGGACGGGACGGGAGGGTATATGGTATATGATGGGGACACCCCTATATGTGCTGGCTTTATGTACCTTACCAACTCTAAAGCTGTTTGGTGTGACTGGATTATTTCTGATTTAAAGTATAAGGATAGAGAGAATAGACGTAATGCACTTAACCTATTAGTTAAGACGATCACTGATGAGGCTCAGTCTTTAGGTAAAAAATATGTGTACGCTCTTATAAAAAATAAGCCTTTGATAAATATATATAAAAATATAGGATTCCAGGAGGGCGCAACATACTCATCTGAAATGATAAAAGTATTTTAATAATGGCATTAGCAACAGCAACAATAATAGGTCTTACTACAGCGGCGGCGTCAGCAGGTATGTCTTTTAAACAGGCGGCAGACGCGAAGAGCGCCGCAGAGCAGTCAGAGATAGATGCGAAGAAGCTTATGGACGAGGCAAAGAAGAACATTCAGAAAGACTATATGGAGGAGCTGACCGTTCCTCTTGACGCTTTCGAGGCAGCCTCTAATGAGGATCTCGCTCTGCAGAAGCAGTCTATAGAAGCGCTACGTGAAGGCGATCAGAGAGGGGTAATAGGGGGTGTGGGAAAGGTACAGCAACTTAGTCAGGACTCTACAGAGCAGAGGCGTATTGCTATGGGTAAAGAGCTTAGTGACTTACAGAAATTAAAGATACAGTCGAAGGAAAATATACGGGACGAGGTAGCATCAATGGATGTAGCTGGGGCAGCAGACGCCAACCTCAGAGCACGTGATGCTCAAGAGGCGAGAATGGCAGCTATGACTAACGCGGTGACTGCGTTGGGTCAGGGTGCTAACGTATACGCGGCGGGTCAGGATCTTTATAAGAAGACTAAGAAGACTGATACTACGGACAACTCTCTAAATGTTAATGATAAACTAGCAGAGCTATCTGCATATGGCACGGGACAAGTAGCCTCTGTTTCCCCACAATCGGGATACGGAGCGTATTCTAATGTAGGGGTGCAAGGGGGGCCTCCTGCCTGGGTAGTAAGCCAAGGAGACGCTGCGGTAATGGAGTGGTTTAGAACTAATTAAAAAGCATCATGGCTGTAGATCCAAGTAAATATAAAGTATACGCAGAGAGGGATGTCACTAAGTCACAGGTAAACTGGGCGGATGCGGCAAAAACTATAACGACTGACCTAACTAAAATCCGTGAGGATCGGGCAAACAAAAGGGCACAAATAGAATCTGATACCCAGAAGACCCTTAAAGAACTAAGAACCCTTGACCCCGTAGAAAACAAACAGCTCGGAGAGCTGGCACTAAGGGGGTCTGATCAAAGTGCGTCTTACCTTATGATGCAGAACGACTTGCTTAAAGCGGGAGAGATAAACCCTACGGACTATATGGTGGGGCTACAGAACCAAAAGGACCAGTGGTCTAATTTTGACAGTGCAATAAAGAACTGGAATGCAGCGGACCTAAAGGCGAGAGAGAGACTAGAGGCTGGGGAATCCAGCGCTGCAGAGTGGTGGATAAACGAACAGAACGAGGCCTTCGGAAACCTAAATAATGTATCTACTTTTGTAGACCCAGAGACAGGGGATATGAGCGTTATAGAACTAAATGAAGAGGGGCAGATTCCTTTGCTCCCTAACGGAGAGCCAGACAGATCTAAGTATGTAAACGTCAACTCTTTGAACGTCCGTATAAATGATAAGATAGATAAGATTGATTTGAACATAGACATCGCGCCTGACGTGGATCTTATGGCAGGGTTTATAGAGTCTGAGTGGGGTACTGGGGCGTATGGTAGTAGGGTAGAGATGCTCGAGGACGCAAGGAATGCGCCTCAATACCAAGACTATCTTACATCTATTGTAGATAAGTACACAGCCAACCCGCGCCAGACACTAAGCATCCTAGCGGATAACGTAGGGGGGTATGACTATACTCAAAACCCTAGTGAGCAGGGGGGGAATATGATCTTAATGGAGCCAGATAAGCGGGGGCTTATGCAGCCTGTCCTTACGGAGGAGCAAGAAAAGATAGCGAAAGACTATATTAGAACCACTATAGAGGGGCAGATAGATTCTAAAGAAACAAAGCAGGGTAGCAGAACGGAGGCTAGTAAAGCTCTGACTCTAGATGAACAGATAAAATTAGCGAATGCTAAGAAAGAGATAGAGGATGATGCTCCTAAAATGTTTGACGCAAACAATCTCCAAACCCTAATGAGCGGAGAGCTTGGAGAGGCGAAGTCTGTTGGGGCAGCCGTAATAAGTATGTTCAACGACACTATGGCCGCGGGCAAGTCGCGTATTGCTCCAGGAGGTTTGCAAAAAACGGAGGATGGATTTATATTCACCCTTGAGGATGGCACTAAGGTTCCAGTAAACGTGTTTGAGAAGGAGCTAGTAGACGGAAAGAAGGTTCAGCAAGACGATGATGTTATTGCACAGGCATTTGCAACTGCTTTGGGATTGTCCGTTAAAGATGTCCGTCAGAAGTTTAAAGATCAAGGTGTAGAGCTTGGAGACTTTAAACCAGAGACCTTTACTACGTTTAAGAGTGAGGAAGCATTGAAAGCGCCTAACTATAACTTAGGAGTAGATATAACTAACCCAACGGAGTCTGCGAAACCTGAAGAGGTGATTAGCAAGGCTCTAGGAGCTACGATTAAGAGCATTCAGGATCCTGCCAGTCAAGTTCAAAGCACTTACTTGGGTCTCATCAATAGATACTGGGATACTGAGGAGCTGGGTGGTGTAGAAGTAACGATGACAAATGGCGACAATGATATTACTGTTACTATAGGAGGGGAAGACTACCCTGTAGAAGGGGTGTATGGTAGAAGCTCTATGGAGGTATGGCAAGAGATTAAAAATATAGAAGCAAAAGTCAGGAAGATTCAGGATGCAAAAAGATCGGGAGAATCTCCAGGGACAGGGGAAGGTGCAGGAACAGATACTTCACAATACAACTAACGTAAATGAACGAGCAAGCGATTAAAGATTCCTATGAACTGTTTAAGACAGGGGGGTACTCTAAGTCTTATGAAGAGTTTGTAGAGCTTATCAACTCTAACCCTCAGGCTCTTGAGGACTCATACACCATCTTTAAAACAGGTGGGTATAGCAAGAGTATGGAGGAGTATGAAGAGTTAATGGGAGTAAAAAAAAAAGATGGAACTTCCGAGTCCATTGTGGTGGAGGAAGGTATGGAATCAGTATCGCCACCTCAGCCAGAGTCTGGCTCATCGGATGTTTCCGCTCCGCAAGAAGCTGAGTCAGATCTAGAGGCGTACCAAAACACGCCAGTCACCGCACCTCAGGAGGGGGTCGCAGTAGCGGACCCTAACCTTGTTGCCCTTCAGGAGGGCGAGTCAGTATATGACGCCAACGAAAGAGTATCTGTAGCACTAGCCGCAGAGGACGATGCTAAAGATCAGAGAAGCGCTTTCGATAGGTCCTTAGATATAATAGATAATAGACAGCACGAGCAAGAGAATACGTTTGGATTAAACTTTAGAGATAGAGACTATGTAGGAGGGGGCAATATCGCTGACCTAGAGGAGGAGGAAGTAGTGGGCGAAATGGATTATCACTTTAAAGATTATGGTTTTAAGTTTGAGGAGACAGGGGCGTTAGGAGACTTTATGAAAGTAACAGCCCCAAATGGGGTAGACACTATAGAGATTTCTTTAGATAACTGGACGAACGCTAAAGACGCGTCAGAGTCTAAGAAGCTAAAGAAGTTTATGCAGCAGAACAAGCCTATTGAAAAGACAGGGCTAGACAGGATAGAGTCAGAGGCTTTAGGTAATGAAAAAAAGATCCTTGGGAAGAGAGACTATGAGGAAAGGATGACCTCTATGCAGACAGCAACGATAGACCTAAAGGATAGGGTAAAAGATTTTACTCAAAGAAAGATTGATTCCGATAGACTCGGGAAGGAGTTCTCTAGGATGGGACAGGCAGAGCTATTAAGGAACCAGGTAGCATATGACGCGTGGTTAGTTGAATCAGCAAACATAAAGGCAGAAGGCGGGGAGATAGAGGGGGAGATAGAGGGCATGAAATCTCGTGGTAAGAAACTAGATCGACTAGTAGGAAGCTACGTAGAGATGAGATCTAAAGAGGGGAGCTTTGGGGGAGGGTTCGTGAACAGCGTTTGGGAAGGCTATGGAACTTTGTTTTCTGGAGTATATGGAACGGGGGTAGATTTAATTACAGCTTCCTTGACTCAAGCTGTTGGGGCAGAAGAAGCAGACAAGTGGTCTAAACACGCAAAGGGTTTAGATAGAGGAGGGGGAGAAGTTAATGAGTTTTCTCAGGCGGCAAGCGGGTTTATGTCGCAAGAGCGTAAGGGAATACAGAGGCTAATACGTGAGCGCGGAACGGCTGTGGGTCAGAGTTATGGGACAGGCACATCGAAAGAATACACAGACTCAGCAGGGTTTGTAGAGAGTGCTCTATACGGGGTGGCCTCTTCTCTCCCTGCTATGGCTTCTGGCATCTTTGGTCTTATAGCTCAGGGGATAGATATGGTAAGCGCAGAGACGGAGAACAACCCTCTCTTTGAAGACGTTAGTGAGTTAGAGAAGCTGGCTATCGCAGCGCCTATAGGTATTGTTGCTGGTATACTAGAGAAGGTGGGTCTTACCAAAGCTATTGCAGGAACATCTGCGATATCATCAGTAACCCATAACCTACTAAAAAAGTTTGGAGTATCTGCTACCACTAGGACCTTCTCTGAGTTTGTAGAGAACGAGGTAGAGCGAGGGGGCTCGAGGTTCCTATTAAAGATGGCGTCTTCTGGGTTGTCCGAGGCGGAGACGGGGGGACTCCAAGAGATAAATGACATACTGATGAAGAAAATCTACAACGAGGTAAAGGGCCAGGATTTATTTCAGACCCCTGAGACTTTTGGAGATGCCGTTCTTCAAGTAATAGAGGCATCCGCGGCAGAGGCTATAGGAGGTTTTGCTATGGGTACACCTGGCGCTGTAGTGTCTGGAGCATTGGGTGGGAATCTAAACTCAGTTTCTGACGAAACGTTTGCTGTCTTCGAGGCCGTTATGAATGACGGGCCTATGAAGGAGGCGTACATAGAGAGCATAAAGCAGAAGATTGTAACGGGGGAGATGACTAAGGCGGAAGGACAGAAGGCTATACAGGAGGCAGAGGATGTGGCAGGTGTAGCCTCTCAGATTCCTAGCGACTATACGGGAGACCAAAAGAAAAAAGCTTTAGGCCTTTTATTGCGTAGAGCAAAACTTCAAACGCAGGTAGACAAGGGGGACAAGCAACTTGTAACTAAGCAGCAGGCAGAGATAGACTCTATTAACGAGAGCTTAAAGCAAATAAGTGAAGAGACTACTACACCTACAATAACAGAGGCGACTACTGAGGAGGCCATTGAAGCCCTTGAAGCAGACGATGTTATTAGGGAGAAGATGACAGGCAAGCCATCGGGTACTTTAAGAACTCGAGCGGTGATAGAAAAAAAGAGACAAGAACTAAATAAACAAAGACAAGATGCCATTCAAGAGTCAAGCACAACGGAGGTGGATGTACAAGAACAAGCCACAGATGGCGAAGCAATGGGAAGCGGAGACCCCGACGGGGGTACTGCCGAAGACGGCGCCCAAGAAACTACGGACGTCACGGGTGAGGATACCTCGGAGTCAGAGGAGGTAGCAATACTTGAGAGCCTTTTTGGTAGTGAGACAGGGAAGACAAAAGAAGAGGGGGAAACCCAGGGGACCGAGACAAAAGGAGAGGAAGCTATAGAGATAGGGGAGAAGACTAAGATAGAAACTCCTGACGGTACGGAGCTAGAGGTAGAGAAGATGGAGGCTAATGTGGGGATAGTCTCAGACCCTAAGGTTAAGAAGAAGAGGTCTATATTGGAAAGGGCTGTGGTTAAGATCGCTAACACATCCGCCAAAGCTTTAGCCAAGATCCTTCCTGATACTAACATAGTCTTACATAGCTCTCCTGAAAGCTATAAGAAATTAGGGGGAAGAGGTAAGGGAATGTACAAGGGTAACACCATACATATAAACCTTTCAACTGCTACGTTAGGAACTATCTCACACGAGATATTTCATGCTGTCCTAAGTGAAAAGCTAGGGACGGACTCACGTATTCAACTAGCAACTAAGGACATGCTAGAGGCTGTAATGAATAGTATTACAGATAAAGATATTCTTAACAGACTTGAGAAATTTAGGCTACTATATGAGGCTGCTTCTCAACAGGCGGGAGAGAGAGCGGCTTCTTTACAGAGCGAGTATAATCAACTTGCTGAAGCACAAGACATTAACTCAACACCTGAGGGTCAAGCTAAACTAGACTCTCTCCTTGAGCAGATAGAAGAAGCAACCAATGAAGCGGATGGATTTATAGAGGTGTTAAACGAGGAGCAGTTAGCGGAGGTTACCGCTATACTAGCGGAGCATTACTCTGAGGCAAACTCTGAGACCAAGAGCGCAATTGTTACATGGCTAAAGAAGATCTCTAAGACTTTAGGCTTAAGTCCCACTGTTTTAGATAGGGTCTTTAGTAATAAAGGGGATGCCGCATCTAAGAACCAGGCCGTCATAGACCTATTAAATACCATAGCCCGCAAGACAATATCGGGAGAAGAGATTACAGATTCTGACATAGAAATATTAGAGCAATATGCTAAACCAGTTGATAAGAAGGTGGCTCCTAAAGCGAGAGCTGAAGAGGCTGCTCCAAAAAAGAAGGTAGCCCCTAAGCCTAAAGAGACATCCGCGAAAGAGGAGTTCGATATTCAGGACACTACTAAGCGTCAAGAGCTTAACGAGGACGGGACTAAGAATCAATTAGGAGGAGGAGAAGTAGTGCCAGGAGAGGCTGTTGAGGATGCCGAAGGACCTATCCCCACAAATATCCCAGACTCTGATGGACCATCTATAGATTTAAAAACGAAAACTAAATTCAACTTGGATAGGGGTGGTATTGATATGGGTAGTATCAAGAGAGGGTCTGTCAATGAGTTAAGCGGAACAGAGGCCTTTGTTTTTGCGGCTGACCAAGCCACCTATGGCACAACAAAGAGCCCCTCTGGTCTTGAGTTTAAGTTTGACGGAGGGTTCTTATACCCTTACGGAGCTCAGTCTCAAGGGAGTAATGCGGCATGGGTGTTCTCAACAGAGGGTGCCGCGAATAAAATTATTAACAAAGCAAACAACAGTGATGGGGTAGGCCTTGTAATGTCCCAGGCCTCTGATGGTATCACGGGGAACCTTCAGTTCTATGACTACATAAACGCTGAGGTGGCATATGCTATTGAGAATGGAGCGTCTCCAAAAGAGATGATTAACTACATCAACAGTAAGCTAAAGCTAACGACGGTAGCAAAAGGCCTGAAAAAGAAAGGGCTACCGAGTCAGATAAGTAGTATAGAAGAGCTTCAAACCTTATTGTCTCCTCTTAATTTTGAGCAACGAGGGAGTTTTGCCAAAACATTTTTAAGCCAAGAGTCATATAAGAAGTTTAACATCTCACCTTTTGCTCCTTTAAAAAGTGTGCCAACAAATATATCTGAGGTTGTTAATGACCCATCTCTAGTGGGGGTGGGCTATGGCGACGTTGTCTCAGCTATAGAGTTTGAGAAAGGGGCGAAGCCTTTTAAGTTAAAGGAAGGAGACCCAGGGTACCACCCAGCTTACCCTTGGGCGATCCCAGGGAAACCATTAATGGTTTTTGATAAAGCTGTTGACGTAAGAAAAGTATATCCAAATGCAAAGCCTGCCTCACTTGAATCAAACCAAACTCCGTTAGGAGAAAGAACTAAGCCTCTGGCTGCACGTTCTGCTATGGGAGGACAGTACGTAGCAAAGGTTCCTAAAGACATACAGGCTAAGGGGGCTAAAGTAAAGTTCCAACTAGACGACCAGGGTAATGACCTGTCTAAGCTAGAGGAGGATACTAAATACAAGAAGGGGGATATCCTACCTGACGCTTACATCAGTAACAATAATATAACCGACCCACTAAACCCAGCGAAGCTTCCTAAGAAAGAATTTACTGTAACGTGGGAGGAGGAGAGCACATGGGGAGACCGTGTAACCAGAGAGCGTAAGTTTAATAACGGACAGCACTTTGTAAACTTCTGGAGGAAGGCGACTAATGACGGGGAGTGGGACTACCTCTCTAACTTTACGATACATACAGAGGGCGAGACTATCACACGTAAGACTCAGAGACAGGACGACTCATGGAAGAAGATAGATGAGATAAGGTCTACGACGCAGCCTATTGACATAGAGAAACTTAAGGGATGGAACTTTAAATCTAAAGTATCTAACCCTCAAAGACTCAAGAAAAGCAGATCACACTCAGCATATGGGGGAGCATATAAAACTCCTAGAGTAGGGCCATCAGGTAGAGCAAAGTATCAGCTAGCATGGAAGGAGACTCCTGAGATGAACATGAAGGAGTCTAAGATAGCGCAGAGAACGACTAAGGTAGAGGAGGCTGTGAACCGTCTTCTACGAGGAGAGATAACCAACGCTGACTACAGAAAGATAGTGGCTAAGAACAGCCCTATAGGTCCTATAGAGGAGTACTTCGCGCCCGTGTCTAGGGACAGAATGGAGAGCGCCCTGACCCGTAACCAATCGGAGAAGATCCTAGCCCCATTAGTAGACCCAGATACAGGTAAGAAATTAAAAAGAGTAGGGGCTAGATTAGACATCCCCGCATACCTTAGATCCAACGCATGGATCGTTACAGTACATGAGCCTAGCTCTAAGGGGAAGCCTATATCATATGGTCCAGCCGTAAGACTTAAGAACGTGACCTTTGAAACAGACGCGCGTATAGCTGCGAACATAGCTTCAGGGGCACAGGGGAAGACGACTTTCGCTAAGATGTTTGGAGAGCCAGTGGCTATAGAAGGTAACACGGTAGAGGAGATAGGAACTAATGCTCAGTCTTTGATTGAGGATGTTGCAAACAATTCTGACTGGGTGCAGGTAGGGATGAATCCATTCAGACACTCCTCATTCTGGGACCGCAACACGGGGCAACCTTTAGGATCGGCACAAGAAATTATACAGATAGGAGGATTAGTATACGCTAAGAACCCAGAGTACCTGTCTATGGATGACTCAAGCTTCACTGTAAAAGGGAAGGTTGTTACAGACAAGAAGGGCAAGGCTAAAGTTGTAGCCGCTGACAGGTCTACGGGTGAGACATTTACTGACCCTGTCCTAGACAAGGAAGGTAGTCCAGTAAAGTTCCAGCTTGATGTTGACGGAGCTGACGCCTCTATCCAAGAAATTATTACAGAGGGCAGAGGAGCAGGGTTAAAAGACTCAGCTATAGGGAGTTACCTAAACAGGATTAAGAATGTTCCAAAGAATGTAGTTAAAAAACTTCTAGAGTTTGATGTAGATTTATTCTATAAACTACCAAAGAGTTTTGCCGAGGTAGAAGGTGGCCTACTAGAAGGAATGCGCTTGTTTAAAAACATACAAGACTTTATAGCAAAAGAGACAAAGGCTAACGCTAAGAGGACGAAGGAGAGTGCGGCTCAATTAAAGACTAAGGTAAGAGAGAAGAGGAAGGAGCTAACTAAGGCTAAGGTTAAGACGTCTGAGGAGATGCGTGAGATAAAGCGTAAGATCCGAGAGGGAGTAGAGAAGACAAACAAGATGAGGGTAAAGCCTCGTCCAAAGAAAGAGGTTGACGCAAGAGTTAAGGAGCTATACGAAATAAAAAGACTAGAGAATATAGCTGCGAAGGTGGCGGTAGACAAGGCGATGGGAGCCTTTGAGACAAAGCTAGAGAAGTCTAACGCGAAGAAGAGGGCGAAGCTTTCTGATCAGGAGATAATGGACCTAGCGATTGAGCGCTTAATGGAACACCCTGCATACAAGAAACTAGCTGACACCCGCAGGGTAAAGGGCAAGGATGTAGCAATGAAAGACGCGGCTACACTCCAGGCAGAGATGGTTAATGCCCTGCAGAAAACTCTAGGTATACGACCAACAAAGAACATGCGTCAGGCTCTAACTAAACTCCGTCAGATGGTGAGGTTCCGTAACCAAGGGGCCCGCCAACTACAGGAGGCAAAGAGAGAGCTACTAAGATTCATGCGTCAGACGCTACCGAAGACAGCGTACTCCAAGCAGGAGGCTTTAAGCCTAGCACGTAGGATAGCCCAGGCTACAAGCAAGGAGATGAACGGCCTAATGCATGAGGTGATACGTCTTTCTACAAAGAAAAATGTAGGGATACTCTCTCGCGCTATAAGCAAAATCCTTAAACCATATGAGAGTAAGCAGAGCGGAAGGCTAAAGGGGACAAGCATAGACAACACAACCCGAAGAGTTGTGAAGAATCTTATGTCTAATATTAAGTTTCCAAAGACAGTTCTCGCAAAGGAGATTGACGATAGAAACGTTCTGCTCCTAAAAGAGTTCAACGAATTAGCCAACAAGATGGAGACGACTCCAGAAGAGAGGCAGCAGATGGAGGGATTGATCGCAGCTATTAATCTTAACAATGCTATGTTGATGGAGGACAATGACCCCAATAAAGCTATTGCTTTAGACCGCGCATACGCAGCTATAAAAGGACTAATAGACGGGGGCCGAAGCAACCTTAAGGAGACCTTGGCTAGAGAGAAGGCAGAGTTTGACAAGAGCTACAAGGAAATACATAAGGACATCACAGGGGAGGACATCCCTCTATACGAAGAGGATGTACTAGACGACGATGGTAAAGTAATCCACGAGAAGGGGGATATAAATTTCGATGCGATAGACCTGAAGGTGTTAGCAAAGAAGAACAGAGCCCGAGCAAAAGAAACACAAAACAGATTAGTAAAAGCGCTAAGGAGCTTTACCGATATGGTAAAGAATTACTTCTTAAAACAGAACGATCTAGGCGGGATGATAAATAAAATATCTAAACTCCCAGGAGAGATCTTCGGTGGCATCACAGATCAGCAGGTGGTGGACAGGATTGACGAAGGGACACGAGTAGAGAAGGCTAACAACCTTATGATGAAGCGCTCAGTAGAGAATAAGATGAAGGAGTTATGGGGGAAGATGTGGAAGTTCAAGGTAGGGGCTTTAGCGAGTGTTAATAAGACGGGCATATATATAGACCAGACTGTAGTTGACAAGGCTCAGAAGGCCTACGATGATAACCCTACGGCGGAGAACAAGGCAAACCTAAGAGAAGCTAAGAGGGACCAAGAGATATCGATGTCTCAGGGTGAGGCATACTATCTATACAACCAGTTTAAGGACCCGTCTAATCATCCTTCTTTCGAGTCTAGGTTTGGGAAAGATTACGAGCGTATTATGGGAGAGCTTACATCCACACTAGATGCAGAGACAAAGGCATTTGCAGACTGGCAGGTAGACGAGTTCTTCCCTATGGTATATCCTATATTCAATGAGGCGTACCTGAAGGTATACAAAACAGACATGCCATGGAACGAGTTCTATGCAGGCCCATTAATGCATGATGGACAAGCAATACAAGATCTCGACCTGCTGGCAAACAAAGGGTCCAACACTGTAGTAACAGCAGGGTCTTCAAAGTATAGAGTTCAGACCAAAGACCCTATCAAGGAAGGGGTAGACGGAACGGCTAACCTAATGTTTTACATAGAGGAGATGAACCATCTCGCGGGCATGGCAGAACCTATTAATTATATCAACAAGCTTCTTCTTAACCCTAAGATGGCATCCACTATTAAAGCCATATATGGATCGGATGTACTACAAGGGATTAGACTTAGCATTGAACGTGTAGCAAACAAGGGTAGGATAAACAAGGGGGCAAGGTTTGTAAACTTTATGAATAGCGCCTTCATTACTTCTCGCTTAGGAATAAATCCTGTTGTTATGGTGAAGCAGCTTACCTCGTTCTTTACCTACGCGAGTGATATAGGTTACGCAAACTGGGTAAGGTACGCAGCCGTCAATACAGTACAGATGAGGAAAATCTTTAAAGAGATTAAGGCTAACTCAGTATACATGGACGACCGTAACTACCAGAGTATAATGAAGGCTATAGAAACATACGCTCCAGAAAGGGTTCAGAAATTTATGCCTCAACCTATTCAAAATGCTCTTATAAATATAGCAATGTGGACCACAAAGTTTGGTGACAAGGCCGCGATATACATCGGGGGTATGCCCAACTACTCTTACCATAAGGCTCAGTTTAAAAAGAATAACCCTGGTGCTACAGAGCAGCAGGCTATTGACTATGCTATACGTAGGTTTGAGAAAGACACTAAGAACACACAGCAGTCATCAGACATTCAGAACAAAGACCTTTATCAAACTGGCGACGGGTACATGAGGGTTCTTAACATGTTCATGACTACGCCAAAACAATACAATCGAAAAGTTATTAGGTCTCTTAGAAACCTTTCTAGGATTATAAAATCAGGCGGCACGGAAGGTAAGGGCACGTTGATTAGCAATGCGAGAACTATACTTACCTACCACTTTGTTATGCCTATGTTCTTCCAGTGGGTGTCCCTAGGATTCCCTCTTGGATCTGACTGGGACGAAGAGGATACGGACGACATGATGAGGGCCGCGATAATAGGAAACTTCAATTCATTATTTATAGCGGGGGATGTTATAGGGATGATAGCTGACTGGGCCCAAGGCAAGCCATATGCATTTAATATGCCAGCTATCCCTGCCTTGGATATGCCAAAGAACGTAGCTTTATACATGGATAAAGCAGCGAAGGCGAAGACCCCTGAGACTAAGGAGAAGTGGACACGCAAAGCAATAAACGAAGGTCTTGCTATGTTTGGAATACCAGCCTCCAATATACAGAAGATCTTTAACAACTTCACTAAGCTTACGACGGAAGGGATGGAACCAAAGGAGGCTCTGCTACGAGTCCTTCAGTACAGCGACTACGTTATAGACGGGCCTGAAGAGAAGAAGAAGAAAAAGAAGAAGCTCACAGATAAAGAGATGAAGGAATACTTCCCAGAACAATACAAAAGGGAGCAGGAGTTAGAGGAGATGATAAAGGAGATGACTTATAATCCTGAGGTAGAGGCTTTGGAAGCTGAGATAAAAGCTATGGAGGATGAGGTGCGAAGGGAGATGTTGGAGGCTATGAGAGAATGAGATGGAAGACTACGATAAAGACCTAGCGATAAGCCTAAGCTATATGGTCCTCACGGGGAAGAGCACAGTCGAAGAGTTGGCTGAACTTTATGACCCTATAATCTTAGAGTACAATCCCTTTTTAGAATTAAAGATAATGGACGGGGATATATATGATATACTCACGGAGTACTTCGAGGAGAGGGAAGAGTATGAAAAATGCAGGGAGCTACAGGGCATTAAGAAAGTCTTGAGCCTAGTGGACCCTTCTGATATACTACCCTAGCTGAATCGTTCGGAAGAACTCTAAGTCGTGCTCCTTAATAGGATTTATAAACTGCACCCTGCAGTGCCTATTAATCTCTTCACGCTTTGTTTTACTGTTGGTCTTGCACATCTGAGAGGCCTGGTACGCCGCGTTGCGGGCCAATAAGACATCTATCTTAGCCTTAGTCTTCTTGTTTGTTCTGTAACTCATAGGTTTGTTTGTAGGTATCCTTCGTATCCTGTACTCTTATTCCATATATGGGCCTGGGCTACACGCTTTGCCTCGTACCCCATAGACTTATGCCAAGCATCGTTCTTACATATCGATGGCAAGAACCTAACCTTCACCCCTCGGTACTCGTTCACCATCTCCTTATGTAGGTGGCCACAGTGTACCTCCCTGAACTTAGACTTAGCAAACATCATAGGTCTTTCAGTCGCCATTATAAGTGGCATCTCGGCTGGCTTCTCCTTATCTCCGTGAGTGTACATGATCATGTTAACTCCGTACTCATAGTACTTACGGGTATCAAACCCATTGTCTACACTTACTGTTTTGTTATTCAGAAAGTATGCACGAAGGAACTCCCCCGCGTAGAACATCCTCTCAAAGTCATGGTTCCCCTGGATAACTATCACATCCACTGGAGCTATGCTAGATAGGTACTTGATAGCCCTAACTATTAAAGCACAGTACCCAACAAATGTTTGTTGCCATTCTCCTCGGTCTTGTTGCGGAGTACCTTTAGTGGTGGCACGGGAGTAACCCTCGGAGTTCATGCCGTCATTACCTATAGGCAGTATTATTCTTTCTACATCTAACCCATCTGCCTTTTCCATTAAAGACTTGATGCGGTACATGTACTCATCCTCTAACATTTCTAAGGTATCCCCCACTTCTTTCCCGTAATGGATATCTGGCAATGAAACCTCATAGGCAACAGGCTGTGCAAACTCAGGCTCATACACTCCCTCAACTACCTCACTATTTTTTTCTAATAAATCAATAAGCTCCTGCTTTGCAGATATCATAGCGTCCTCTTCCCCTTTGACTACCACGGAAAACCTATGGTCTCCCGTCATGTTCTGCCAAAACTTTACAGACTTTATGTCTGCCTTATCTATCTCGTTGCGCTTTAAGAATGTATTGAACTCACTAATCTCATTGCTACTAACGTTCTCTATATCAAACTCCGCTCCCTTAAGCTCCGTCCTTGACTCCCTTAGTGCGAGCTTACAAGTCTCAACACTGCAGTTAAACTTTTCAGAAAGAAACTCTGCTCCTTTTTTTTGATAGCCTGTATTCTCTTTTAAAAATTCCTTTATTTCAGCTTTTGTCATTCTATATTTCGTCTTCTAAAGATTGGATTAATTCCGCAACTGATTGTATTAATAACTGAGAGTGTATCCTTACCTCAGGATAATCCCCGTCCATTAAAGATTCGTAGATGTCGTTACTTAAATCGTGCAGGTTATTACACGTAAAGTTTATATTAGTAATGGACTCTATGTCGTCTTTAGAAATTTTCATAAACTTATATAGGTAAACTCATCTTGTTTATTAGTGTTGACACCTTAAGCTCCACCTCTTCTAATCTATTGGCAGGCACCTGGTCTTTCAACAGCCTAATAATAGGCTCGAACTTTTTGTATTTATCTTTCATCTCGAATATTTCCAAAGATAATTCATTCACTTCCTGAAGCAAGTGATTATTATGACATTTTAGTTCTATTAGGCTCAAGCCCTGATGATCAGGGTTATTAGTTTTGCACGTGTTTTTAACAACGTAGTAATCCCGTTGCATCTTAGGGTCAATCTTTATCATATAAGGAAACTCTTTTATCCCATGCAACACAGTAGCGTGAGTCTTTCCAAACGCCTCTGCTATAGCTGTGTACGTCATGCCCATTTCCTCTCTTAATATTTTATAACATATAGCCCTGGACTTAATGTGATCCAGAGCTCTGCTCTTTGACATAAAATTAATACCCCTAACTAAGCGCACGATGTTTATTACTGATTGAATGTTATTATAATCCATTTATATTTAATTTTAAATTTATTAAGTCTAAGTATTCGTCCATAGAAATAAGAGAGACATCAGATAGAGCTAGCTTATTATCTTCAGTAATCACCATCTCCACGGCGAAGGTGATTGGGTTGTCATGCTTATCATATGTTACCCCACCCAAGACTGTAGACACAAAGCTATTGACAGGAACCGCATCATAGTTTACCTCCATTAGAAAAGTGGCGATAGCTGTAGCCTCTATTATATTTATCTCCTGAAGAGAATCAAATACCTGAGGCTCTATCTCAAAGCCTCTATCCTTTATAAACTTCTGTTCTGATTCCATGATGGGAGAGTTCTTTTAATCTAAATTCTTGAAGGCGAGATAGCCTACCCTTAGGAGTTTTGATCTCAGAGAATAACACTCCCGAGTCAGGGGGGATAGCTACTAGATCTGGGATACCATTCTTATTAGTTTTAAGTAACTTAAGTACGTAGTACCCCTCCTCCTCTAATTGTTTTATCCTCTTAGATTGTATCTGCTGCTCTGTCATTATACTAAGATATAAAATCCTTACGGAAGTGTGTCAAGGTATAGTCCTTTTTCTTTACGACAGCCTTATATATATCCTTCTCGATCCCTCCCTTTGAGAACACCCAGTAGATAGAGTTCTTTAATCTATCCTTGGTAGTCATGCGGTCTCGACTCTGCCAGTAGGAGGTGGCGCTGAAGTCTATATTGTAATACACCAAGCACTCAGCTTCCCTCAAAGATATCCCTTCTCTCCCACTAACAATCTGAAGGGCAATAGTCTTGTCGCTTCCATTGAAATCTTCTAGCTCAGTAACAAGGTTGTCACCATACACTTCCTTGAGCGCATTAAGTTCTTCCTTAAACTTATAGAAGATCCCTATCTTCTTACCTGAAAATTTATCACGTATAAAATTAGCCTTACTATAGTCTAGGACCATAGAGTTCCCGCTCTCAAACTTTACAGTTCCAGAACATAGCTGATGCACCTTAGTCATTAGCTTTACGGCAGTGTCCGCAAGGATGGTTTCCTCCCTGCCCTCAACAACTAAATCCTTTTTAAGTTTAGCAATGAGGTCTAGAGTCTTGTCTTCTATCTCTACCTCGAGGATGTTTTCATTTATCTCGGTCTTAAACCCAGCTAACTTCTGAGTATAACTAATACTATAAGGCCTCATCATATCTAATATATTATCTCTACCCCCTGAGTAGTCCTTTATATTAAAACCGTTTATCTTTTTTTGAATCACGTTAACGTAGTCCTTACAAAAACCATAGAAGTTTTTATATCTACTGAAGGGATTGTTCTCTGCCCCATATACCTGGTGGTACATCTGACTATAGGACTCAGGCGTAGGGGTTCCTGACATCAGGATAACATACGGGGATAGCTTACTTAATAAAGCCCTTACCTGCTTCGCTCTTTTGCTAGGCTTAGGAAACGCACCCATACTATGGGCCTCATCACATACAATTAGGTCCCACTTCTCGTCAGGTATCTTATGTAGGCTCTCGTAGTTTATTACGTACATAAAGAAGCTTGGGCGGAGTAAGTTGTAGTCATCACCTATAGAGGACATAGCCTTCTTCTTGGTGATAAAGAGAACGTTCTTTAGTCCTAGCTTGTCTGCTATACCTAAGCTAGTCAAAGTCTTACCAGTCCTCACCTCCATGGATAAGTAAAGCAATCCTTTTTGTATTAAGATCTTAAGGCCTCTGTTTATAATGTCTACTTGATAGTCTCTAAATTCCATACTAAATTATATCTTCTGGAGGCAACTCCTGGTGAAACATTAGCCATCTACCTGACATATCTCTGCCTTCCTCTGGAGTGGACTTGTACTTATACTCTCCGTATGAGGTGAGCCACTTGTAAAACTTAGTGCGAGAGATTGTCATCTTAGCTTTAGGCCCGTAGTCTGGATACTCATCTACGAAATCTAAGTATAGCTTCTGCTTATATATCCTATGGTTAGGCGCTAAGTCTACGTGCTCTTGATGCCCCGCTATTAACCCACACCATTCGATAAACTCATGGCATGTGTCTGCGGATAGCTTCCTTATTTTTAGATTCACAAACGTGCTCTTCATGAGTCCGTTCTCAAGGTATAGCTGAAGGTTGGAGATCATGTAGTTATCAAAGAGACACCACTCCTCGTCATCCCATTCACCAAACATAAGCTTACCGAACTCTATGAGTGGAGTAAACTCCTTGTTGTAGTGCTGGGTTAACTCAAGCTCCCACTTACGCCTCTCAAACGAGGACCCCTTTCCTTTTATAGCATAGTTCGTAGTGATGGCTACCTTAGGAGACTTAGAGAAAGGTATTTTAATAGCGTCCTTATTCTTCTTCTCTAGGGTAAGTCCCTCTGTTACCACACTAAACAACCTCTCGAAATCAAAGTGCCTACGCACGTCATCGAAGCATAGTATCTGTGTGTCTGCGGACACGAGCTGATATGCAAAGGACTTCTCAAAGTTGAAAGACTTCCCGTCAATTACTACCAGCTTCTTCATGCATGATATCCCGTTCATAAATAATCCCTTACCCGTGCCACCCTCTGGATTGTCAGAGATAACCTCATCGTTAAGGATAATAGCGGGGCAGTAGGATAGATTCTTCCATGCGTGTAGCATGTACCCTATCGTAGACCGCATAGACTGTATCCTAGTGGTAGAGTTTCCGCTTATGTTATTTACAAATGTTCCGTAGTCAGACTCCTTTACCTCACAGGTAATATAGTTTCTATTTATAACATGGTCCTTCCATACGTACCCACCGAGGTCGAGGTAATCTATAGGCGTGACCGTGTTCTTAGTTATTTTAACGGCTGCATTTAGGTAGTATAGGTACGCCACATCCTTGCTATCCTCAATAAAGTATACATCTATAGAGGCGAGAAGGGTAAGGAACTCCTCCTTAAAGTATCTGGTGTGCTCTGCAAAGTAATTATATATACTCACATCATCCAGCTCAAGTAAGTGGTTCAATATGAAATCCTTGATCTCTTTCTCTGACGTGTGGTCTATTAGATTGTTCGTCACCTTTACAAACACATAGTTCTTACCCCCCTCTGGACAGAACTTATAGAACCCGTTGTCCTCTAAAAAGTTTTTGAATAGGATATGTATGATCTTTATCACACCCTTATCACTCTTGCTCCAAAATTTATTTGAAGACTGCTCATCCTCTAGTCGAGTTATTACATTCTGTATTACTCCGTCCTCAATATTCGACTCCTCTAATTGTGAACGGATTTCTTTTTTTGATATACCTCTCCTTATCTTCTGTCTTACTTGATTGACTCTGTCCTCATCCTCGTAGTACTTCGTCCCGAAGTTCTGCTTGTTAGAATAAGCAGACTTAATGGTTCTATTTATCTCAGAAAGGGGGAAGTCTTTTGTTGCAAACTCTTGCATCACAAACTCAGCGATGTTCTGGTTCACCCCGAAGTCATTAAAGGCAGAGGCAAGAACGTATACGTTGTTGTTTCTTTCTCCATCTATCATCCCATACTTCTTTACCCACCACCTCATGAGGTAGTCTATAATTTTCTTCTCATCTGTGATTGGGAAGGTAGGCGCGTCACGATACTTAGTTACCTCAGTGTACTCTTGCTCCGCTATCTGATCCCATAGACTAGACTGCTCATTGATATATATCAACGGATCGAATGACTCATAGCATACACGAGATAGGTTCTTACATGTCTTATCAAAGTGAGGGCTATTGAAATGCTTCTCTAACGAGTTAAAATAATTTTTATGCTGGTCCACATCCTTAGGTATCTTAACGAGAGCCTTTAAACCTTTTCCGCTGGGGGATATGAACACTGAGTAGACGTGCTTATCTTTAGATAGCCTCTCCTTTTCCTGAAGCAACTCCTTGGTGTTGGAGTAGTCATCGAAGTCTAAACATATCAACCCGCTATGCTCCGAGGCAGACGCATCGTTACGTTTAGAAAACGTACCACTGAAACATATTGCGGGAAGAGATTGTTTGAGAAGGTTTCTTTTAGTCTTATCCTTCTCGGTGCGTATCTTCTTTACCAGATCCTGTGACGCACCATCTTTTATTCGCTTTAAAATAAGATCTACCTCTCGGTAGAAGGGCTGGGATGTAGACTTAATGTCTTTAAATATAGTTATTTGCATTTATATGTCAGGGTTATGTCGATTTTATGTCGATTTAATTTTAGTTAAAGAGCTGATACTCTATTCTTTATATTCTTTTATGTCGATATGTCGAAAAGTAGTCATGTTTCTAGTAAAAAACTTCTATCTCTGTAAATATATTTTATATATATATATATATGAGGAGGTATTTCTGTCATTCGACATAGTGTAGAGCATAAGAAAGGGGTAGGGTTCCCCCCACCCCCTTGCTCTAGGGTTGGTTCTTAGAAGTCCGCCTTCTCTTCTTTAGGTTGCGACCTCTTAGATGGATCAGGCTTCCACGTGTCTACTTCCATGTAGTAGTTTCCGTTCTGTGCTTTTTTTAGCTCGAGGTTTACCCACCCATTAGACTCATGGTTCTTTAATGATGAGATCATCTCGTCTACCTTCATAGATACCTTGCTTAGTACCCACTCTGGAGCCTCGGAGTGAGGTGGTTTGAAGATAAGTCCATCGAGGAATACCTTTTCTTTTGTGTCGTTTGACATGATTAATTATTTTGTCCGTTAAAAACAAATAGTGTTTGGACCATACACTATCCTATAAAATTTCTGTGTGGAGATATGTTTCTATATCTTCTGGGCTACCCTCCTTGAAAAACTTTTGGTAAACCTCTACTGCCTCCTCTACTTTAGCCTTCCCCCTCATGAGGAAGTCTTGCGAGGCGTGGAAGATCCCTAGCTGATGGCTTACCTTATCTATTACGTAGAACACTAAAGGTTTTCCAAACAAGCGCTGGTATATATAGCACTGACTATCGTAGTTGTACTTATTTGCGGACCACTTAAAGTCTTTCATGTTAGAGGTAGTCTTAATATCTATGAGCATATCCTCACACACTACGTCCGCCTTACCCTTCCAAAGTTCGCCATGTATATTCTGTACGGCTGGTACTTCAAACTGATTCGACTCGTTGTATATAGCCTCATAGAAAGGTAGGTTGCCCTTGATAACTTTTACTAAGGACTTAACCTCCTCTGCCTCACTCTTAAGTAAGATCATTTTCTCTGTGGTGTTTGCTAAAGCCTCCTTATATGCCTTAGTGTTGCGACTAGCTACGTCTACAACCTCAAAGTTCTTTACCTTCTCAGGCTCTAGGATATGGGTGTGTAAGTAGCTACCTATAAGCATAGGCTTAGTCTGCTCACTAGGTTTTCCATACTCAGTAGGTCGTGTAAGGAGTGCGCCTATGTCTGAGTTGGAGAGGTACTTCCTCCCGTACTCTCCATAGTAATGAGCATCGTCCTTTAGTTTCTCTACATCAAACATGCTTAGAGAGTTCCTTCTTAATAGTAGCCTTTAGATTGTACTTAGTCTCTAGGTTCTTAATAATTTTAGGTAGACCTAACTCCTTATTAGAGGCGATATACTTTAAGACCTTCGCCCAGTTATCTGTGTTGATAATAAGCTCTACCTTCTCCTCCTTCTTAGGGGTTACCTCGTTAGTGGTCTGCACTATATCCTCTCCACTCCATAGGCTTAATCCTAGACCATGCATAGCAATAGCTTTCGTTGTAGACCTCTGAATAGTTTTGTTTACCTCCATAGACGTGACCTTGTCTAAGGGCAGAGCGTTGTTTCTAAAGTCCATAACGGGTAGGTAGTCTATATGTTCTAACCCTTTGATTGTAATGCCCACCTTTACATAGGCTGAGTTACCATCGGTAAAGTAGTTTAATCCCGTGCTCTCACACTCGTATACTACCCTCTGAATTTCAGGGAACTTCTGCTTGGCTAGCGTCCATGCGTGTGCCCATGATAGGTACTTGTGCTGACCTTTCTTCTCTACTTTGTCGTTGATGTTAATGGATGACAAGTCCTTGAAAATATCTTTCATGTAATTTTATTTAATTTAATTTTTAAAACTGCGTACTTCTTTAGTATGTTATCTCTCTTATTCTTTAATCCTTTAATGTATTTATCATTCTTCCTAGTGTTTACCTCCTTCTTGATACCAAGTTCTACTAGTCGTAGCTTGTGTGTGCAGTTGTTTAGGCTAACGTTAACCGATCCTTTTACCCACCCATGCTGGAGGAAGTACTCTAACTCTGACTCTGTTATAGCCTTGTAGTATGCTCCCCCTTTTCCGACGTTAAGTATGTCTATGTGTGTGGGAAATTTTTTTATTATAACAGAGGGTCGTATGTAAGACTTCCCGTTTTGTAGTGGTAAGGAGGTGGAGTAGTTGTCGTTTTCTGCTTGTTCAAACACATCCTCTAAGGTGTACATATCCCTTCTTCTATGTTTTTTGCTATATGAATGAAGTCTTTGTCACTTTCTATAATTTTCTTTGCTCGTTTGTATCCATGAATAATAGTTGAGTGACATAGAGCAAGGCCCTCTTCCTCCATAAATCTTTGTATGTAGCTAACCCGTATAGGTCTCTCCATGCATAGGTAGTATAACATCTGCCTAGCATCAACACACTCTCTCCGCTTAGACTTCTCAAACATTTGATCTAAACTTAGATGAAACTGCTCGGCTACTGCGTCTGCGTACTGCATAAATATTTTCTTTTTCATTTAATTTAATTTTAAAACAAAGATACAAAACCCTTAATAAGTTTCGACAAAATGTTTAATTTATTTCTAGATAGTAAGTGGGAGTCGAACCCATGTGCGTACCTCCTGAACCAACAATCGATATGCTCAGCATCCTCCAAGTCGTGCCTTACTATGGTCGTTTATTTATCTTTCTTTGCTTCGTTTTTTAATTGTTTAATTCGGTAGGATATAGAAAACTTTATTGCTTTAACAGTCGTCATTAACGCTTGTTGCCTTTGTAAAGATTGTAACTCCTTTATAACTTGCTGATTGGCGTATTTGTTGAGGGCCTTTTGCGCTACTTGATCCATCCAGTCCCATTCTCTTGTGCTATTCATTGTTATATGCTTTTATTAATGTTACACATGCATCATGCAAGTCCTCAATTTCTCTATTGCATAAGGCTTTATCGATAAGTTCGTGTGGATCGAGTCCACCATTCTCTATCTTGAACACTACGGGCATCAACCAATCCCATGATGAGTGATATAGAAAGCACGACTCGTGCACTATTTGGTAGCCGTAGTCTTTGTCCATGTCTACTAGGTAGCCATCTACGCCGTCTTCCTCCAACCCCATAAACAGGGCTATTAGTTTGTTCTCTTTATCCTTCATGACTCTTTGTTTAATAGTTTTTGACCTACGGTTAATCCTTTCTGATAATACAGAGCCTCCATATACTTAGACTGATAGTATCTATCCATCTTTTCGTCTTCGTTCTGTCTCAATCGATCTTGATAGTACTTAGTGTTTTCCTTTGCGTCCTTGAGAACCGCTTCAAAAGTAAATTCTTCTTTCATTTTATTTAAGTTTAATTAATGAGTACACGCAGAGGAGTCGAACCTCGCACCCGTATAGGAAATTCAGAAAACCTATTGAGGGAACGCCTACATTGTATCCTGAAGTTTTTGCAAACCTACAATGCTACGTGTATGTTGTTACCAAAAGAGACTCATATGGTTGTCGTAGTCTTTTTGTGTCCACTTCCTAAAAGTCTTTTCATTGACTTGACTCTTAGGGCCGTTGTACTTCTTCTTCGCTAACTTAATAGCCTCTCTCTTGGTCGGGGCATCCATTGTGTTCCAACCGCCTCCGATAAAATTAAACATATACTTCATCTTTATATCTCTTCTAAATTAAAGTTCCATTGTGTGAGCGTAGCCTTTACGCACTCAGGTAGTTCGTATACTCCATCATAGTCTCTTAGCACGTTGCCCTCAAACCATAAGCCTCCTTCAGCGTGGTAGCCATCTGACTCGTCTACGTCGTACACCTCAAAACTTCCGTAGCTTTCTTCTGTGTTGACGTTTACCTCGCAGTCGTATGTTACCCCGTTCTTTTCCGTCGTGTATCTCTTGTTGTAGTTCATAGTATTTGAGTGTTATAAAATTCGTGGAAGAAGTAGTCGTCGAACTTGTCGTATATCAATGTGTCGTTGTTGAAGATGTCCTCCCATACCTTCTTAGCTACTGCATATTCAGGTAGGTCTTCGTGGTTGTCAATCTCGTTCATCTTAGTATTCTTTATCATAATGTAAACTTTTTCCATGTTAAACTCTCCTCACTTGTAAGGTCTACCGCTATCTCGATGTTGGAGACGTGTGTCCATCCATCGTCAGCACACTTGGTTTTATCGGTCATTGCGTTACCTTGTTCGAGGTGGTCGATGATGACTTGAGCGTCGTCAATTATCATCTTCATTCTATGTATTAGTTTGTGGTCTTTCATCTTTTACCAATTTATAAATTTTGCAATCGCTCTACCCATTTTTAGCGTGTCTTCATCGCTATCGAAGTCTTCTACGCACCAAGCCGATACACGCACGTTCTTTAATTGCTCTTCGTTAGTCACCTTAATCTTTCCCTTCGGACTATTCTTTAGGATGCTAACGATATGGTTTGCGTCAGTCCCTCCGCTATCCTCCCAACTGCCCCACTCACGAATGCTCCACTCGCGCTTTATTTCTTCTGATAAATTCTTAACTTTCTTCATAATGTATTAGATTAAATGTTTATAGATAGTGCAAATATATAGCATAGTTTGTGTAATTCCTAATTATATCTCTAAAGTTATTAACAAGTTATTAACAATTGAGCAGTGAAGAGGGGCGAATTTCTTCTCGGTACGCACTACCACTGCTTGTTGGGTTAGTAATTTGCCTCAACTAGCCAAATAGCTAGAGTCGTTATCGAATATAAAAAAGATCGGGGGTCTTGATTCATTGTGCTATGTCTTGGTAGAAGATGGTTTGTCCATCCTCGCTTATGTATTCTGCGTCTATTAAGGCCTTCGCAGTTCTGCCGTAGTGACCCTGAAGAGACCAAGCCATTCCTGACTTGATTAGTTCTGCAAATAGCTGAAGGATTTCAGCCTCGTTGATGTTGCCCTCTTCATAGGCAATTATTCTATCCATTAACTCCATATTGTTATCTTTCATCTCTGTTCATTTCGCCCCAATATTCTTGGTGGCATTCTATTGAGCAAGGTTGACCCTCAACCTCTACTTCTGTGTCTCCACAATTGACGCACGTGTGCGCTACGTCGTTAAACTCGCAATGTTCCTTGCAGTCAGGACAGATGTCGCGTAGGATATCCTCCTCGTTAGATGAGGCCCCACAGCAGTCGCTAAATTTCTCTTCCATACTGATTAAACTTTATAAATGCAACATACTGCTGGGTTGTCCCACTCAGCATAAGACTTAGCCTCATATAAAACCTGAGAAAGTTCCTCACTCGGGCATCCGTGGTTGACGTAGTAGTCAATATGCGTCTCTGTCTCCTCCGTAATGCCCTCTGTCCATATCCATAGCGCGGGTCTGTCCCCGTGTACGAAGTCGTACCCGTAGTTCTTCTGAACCGCGATATTCATACGGTCTAGCTTCTTAAATAACTTCTCCACTTCGTGGAGCGTGTATTGTCCTAAATTTTCTGTCATTGTATTATGTATTGGTGAATATAAATTGGTACACGTAGGGGAGTCGAACCCCATTGTTAGTCTCTATGCGTAAAGAGTAACAATCCATCTGCGAACCACCACAGATTACGTGTATGTTTATTTAGTAGTATGCCTCACAAGCGTGTGTGCTAGGATTGCCGTAAACGTTGGCTGACTTGGTTGCCGTGCAAGAGACTAGGCAAAGGATAAGGTAGAAGGCTACGCTCCATATAATTAGAGTCGTTAAGCAGTACCTAAAAGATCGGGTATTTTGATTCATTTTAATTGGGTTTTATGATGTTATTAATTCTATGTTATCTCCTTGTAAACTTTCATTGATGTTTTTTTATATGGTTTAGTTGTCTGCCTATGTCGAGGATGTTCTCACCCTCAGCTATACATAGGTTGTAGTGTTGCCTCCATGCATCACATGAAAGGAAGTTGTTGAACCAATCAAGGTACATGGCTTCTATTTGTGTGTTAGTGTAGTTCATGATTCCTTGCTTCTATCTCTGTATGTGTCCATTAGGTCAGTAATTTCATCCTGATACTTATCGTATATTCTTTTCTGATTTACGATTGGCTCGCCATCTCGTAGCATGTCCGCTAACTTGTCAAGCCATTCTGCCTCTGCTCTGCTCCTAAGCAATTCATACCTGTGTGTTAGTAACTGCTTCGCTAGTTCTTCTCGTGTAAGGTCTAGGCTTACGATGTTGTCTATTAGTTCTTGTTTAATGTTCATGATATATAAGTTCTATGTTATCACCCTGTAAACTCTCAATGATATGTAAGGTGTTTATATTTCCGTCCTTTACGGGGTATATGGTGGCTTGTATTGTGCCATCTCCTACATCGAATACGTTGACATCCATATGTTCTCCAATGTTTGTCCACACATCTAAGGGGTGTTCTATGTCGTTCACACCTATAAGTGAAGGCAGTTTCAATACACCGAACAATGTGCTTGTTATTTTTATTCTTGTTAGTATTCCTTTAGTCATAATGTTATTGGATCTTGATTGTTTCTATTGCTATTCTGTTGTACGTACCCGCACTCTCGTTTTCTGCATAGAACTCTGTCTCTGTATGCTCGAAGATGTTAAGGTCATCTCCGTGTGATAAATACTGCGTAAGTAGTTCGGTGTAACGAACTCCCGCGTCAATTGGGTTAGAAAAGGCTTCCGTTTCGTTCTCTCCACATAGTGTGGATGCTTGGTGTACTGCGTATACGTATTTCATTTTAATAGGTTTTTAATTTTAGATATAGTGTCCATCTCTGTTCCTAAGTTTTTGCGTAGCTTACCTACCTTTGTTTCATACATATTTACTCTTGATGAATATGCAAGGATGGTTTCTCTTAGGTCTTCGATTAAGGCTTCTTGTCTCTCAATCTTCTCAACGGCTCTCTCTAAATCGAACGAACGTTGGATTGCAAGGTCGTGCCATTCCTGATTCTGTTTTTCGTGTAGTGCATTCATAGTATATTAGATTAGTTAATAATTAGAGCGGAGAGACGAGGCGAATCGTCTCGAGGCGCGCGCTGCCTCCGCTTGTTGGTTATGCTAAGTATTGGTTGCCGTATACTTTCCTGAAGTATGTCTCTCTCTCTTCGCTTGTGATGGTGTTAGCATATAGCTTTGACCTAAGTTCATTAAGGTCTCCGCTTTTCTCTTTGAACCACTTACGAAGTGTAGTGAGCGTTTGAGTGTCGCTCATTGGAACAAATCGCCCCCTAGATGTGCTCCACGTTTCCATCTCACGTGTACGTTCAAACCAAGACTGCCTTGCGTCTTCTTCGCACTCTGAGACGTTTCCTACGTACCATTTGACGTAGCGTTCTCTTAGTCTATTTAACTTGTCTTGTGTAGTCATCATAGTGATAAGGTGTTAAGGATGTCCATTGCTTTGCTCATCGCATAGCTTCTGCGCTGAACCATCGTGCCTACAATCTGTGGCGTAGGTAGTTCGATGCTGATTGTGTCTGCGCCCCAAGCCAAACCGCTTCCCGAGACTGCCTCGAAATCGTAGCTTTTCTCGTTCCTTTGGATAGCGTCAGCTATAGCATTCGTGTGTTCAATTCTGTCTTGTAATGTCATAGTGTATTAGATTAGTGAATAAATGTAACAGACGTCTCACGACGTTTCGACCATTAAGGTCTCGTCAGTGTTACTGAATCTCTATCGTCCTCTCTTCTATAGCCTCTTGCATCTCGTCTTGCCAATCTGAATTAAGCACGTTCTCGTATGCCTCCTCGAGCGTGACGTGTGCCCAATTTGTGCGGACGTTGTACTGCCCTGATGCAACCATCTCATCAGACGGAGTATAGTATACTTCTATGCTGATGTTGTCTACGTCTCTCTGTCCGCAGTTTACTACTTTGAAATCGTTCATTGTGTGTGTATTAAATGTTTAATGTTGGGGCAAAGATAGTTCACACTTTGTGTATTTCGACAAGGAATGCAAAAAACTTTTTGAAATAGTTTACTTAATGTTCAAAAAATGAGTATAGATAGGGCATACAGAGCGATGCTTTACCTGAAATTATTTTGTGTGGTGAGTAGTCGCGGAGGGATTAAGGGAAGGTTATGTATACCTTCTCCCCTTGTTTACTCTCTTCAGGTGGGTGAATGGGGGACGGGAGACCCATACCAAACCATTACCGCTCGATGCATCGGGGATGCGTGAGACGTAGCGTACATAGGGCGTACAGACAGAGACCATTGACGCGGGGCGCGGGGCGATTAGGAATCCTGAAACATTCCACAAAAAAATTTGAAACCGAAGCCCCCCCTCAAAAACAATATCGGCTTTCATATGAGGCACACAACCTGTCAGATCACCTAGAACCCTCAACTTCTATATATCTCGTAAAAAAATTTTCACTATCTTTGTTGCATGATGAAAAAGAACTACACACCAGGGTTGACTGTCCAAGACGGTCGCCTTATAAATCACAGACCTGACGGAGAGACTGGCATTGCTATGGCGGCTCGCATACGTAAGAACCGAGCTCACCAGTATAAGGCTGAGTGTATTGCTGACGGGATTGAGCTAGCTGAGATGCGTAATAGCATGAAGCGCTACTGAGGCATGAGTGGGAATACATACAATGTAAACTCTAATTCTTCTCGATCAATCAAGGGGAGGAAGAAGAGGTCTACTCAAACGAATACTGTTACTAACACAACTACTGGGGAGAGTTCTTCTAACACGTCTACTCAAACTGACAAGGGCAATAAGTCTAAGTCTAAGAATGTCTTTAAGGTTTTTGATTCTAACGGAAACTTATTGGTCAAACAGAAGGACAAAACAAACAGAAGGGGGAAGACTAGGACTAAGTTAAGGGTAACAAGAAAGGGTAGAAGGGCAGGATATTAGTTTATTATGTCGATAACTGTCATTTCTATGTCGTTTTTATGTCGATTTTTTTTAGACTAAAGATATAGTAATAAGATAGTTAAGGGAAATTATGTCGATATGTCGATTTGTTCCCACTTTTGTAGGATTTTTTTTACACTCTCCATAATAGTTTTATATATATATATATAGGGGAAGTTATTTTCGACATTCTGTCATAGTAGTTTTTAGGTTTAGTGTTGTACCTTTGGGGAAAATTAAATTAAATCTACATGAGTGAGTTAGGATACATTCCAAAAGAACTATGCTTCGACGACGAGGCCCGCACAAAACTTATTAACGGCATTACTAAGCTATCCAAGGCAGTCAAGAGTACGTTAGGTCCTCGTGGCCAGACTGTTCTTATAGAGTCTACGGACCATTTACAGGGTATGACTGTCACGAAGGACGGCGTTACTGTAGCTAGGAGTATAGATCTCAACGACGCGGTAGAGAACTTAGCGGTACGTATGATGAAGCAGGCCTCAGAGAAGACTGCTAGTGTAGCGGGAGACGGGACTACTACGGCGATTGTATTAACGGAGGCGCTTGTGAAGGCAGGGATGGAGCACATCTCTCCTGATCACAACAAGACGGAGGTCATCCGATTCATTCAGGACCTTAGTGAGAAGGTCATTGCTCGTCTAGAGAAGAAGTCTAAGAAGATTACTAAGTCTCGTCTACTAGACGTTGCTACTATATCTGCTAACAACGATAAGGAGTTAGGAAAGATTATAGCTTCTGCATATAACGAGGTCGGGCCAGACGGTGTTGTTACTGTCGAGCGTTCTCAAACGGACAAGACTTATGCTGAGGTGACGGCGGGTATCCGCATGGACCGTGGGTACTCGTCTAATCTTTTCATTAATAACCACAAGAAGGATGAGTGCATCTTAGAGGATGTACGTGTTCTGGTGTGCGACCACGAGATTAATAACGTGCTTCAGATACAGACGGTGCTCGAGCCTATTATCAAGGGCGGGCTAAAGCTCTTGCTTATTGCTCCGTGCAGTGGAAACGTAGTGAACACTTTAGCGGCCAACGTTGCGCGTAACGGGTTACAGCTCTGTGCTGTTCCTCCTCCAAGTTTTGGGTTCCGCCAGCATGAGCTCATGCAAGACATCGCTCTTGCGGTAGGTGCGAAATATTTCAGTGAGAAGACGGGTGACGATCTTTCTCTTATACATCTTGGTGACCTCGGTCACGCGGACAAGGTAATCGTAGGTAAGGAGAGTGCGGTACTTATTAAGAGTAACCAGGTTACGGATGAGATCTCTACTCGTATCGAGCAGCTCAAGGAGCAGCAGTCTACTACTAAGAACAAGGGGGAGCGTGACTTTATCAACTCCCGTATAGCGAGTTTAGCTGGCGGTATAGGGTGTATATATGTTGGGGGGGTCTCAGACATAGAGCAGAAGGAGAAGCACGACAGAGTGGACGATGCGGTCTGTGCGGTGCGCTCGGCCCTTCAGGAGGGTATCCTTCCAGGCGGGGGCCTCGCGTTATATCGTGAGGGGGTGTGGCTGTTCTCTAATGAGACTGATGAGGATGGAGAGTTTGGTGGTAAAAATGGTGAGGCTGCGATAGATATCTTAGAGGCTGCGCTCAGGGCTCCTGCGGAACAGATCTTAGAAAACGCGGGCAAGCCTTCGTCTCTACTCGTAAATACTTCTGATAGCACGGAGAACGATAGCTGGGGGTACGATGTTAAGAACGAGTGTTCGGGGGATATGTACAAGATGGGGATTATAGATCCTTTGAAAGTAACTAAGCATGCACTGCGCAACGCGGTAAGTGTAGCGACTACGATCTTAAGTACTAACGCAATTGTAACACACGCACGAGCATGAAGCCAGTAGGAAAATATATATTGATACGAGCTATCGAGGAGGAGATAAAGACTAAGTCAGGACTTATCCTTTCTAATGAGGACGCTAATTCTTTTAGGTATAAAAAAGGAGAGGTAGTCCAGACAGGCGATGGGGTCCAGGAAATAAAATCCAAGGACAGCATATACTATGACAGACATGCGGGACACTCTATGCTTATTCATAACGAGTCATATACTATAATTACAGAGCGCGACGTCGTCGTTGTCTTATAAATTTATTCATCTCCCGTACTGCGTTCCTATATATTTTTCTCATATAGGTTACGTCTGTTTTGAATAGCGGATTCCCTACCTGGGTTTCCGCTATTTCTTGTCCGTTAAGTTTTCTATATATAGTATTTACTACCCCCCTCCCCTTATGTGAGATGTCGTACAGTGCGGCTTGCCCCCTTCTCCCTTCTCTCCACGTCTGTATCCACCCTTCCCTTAGCAGCCTTTGGAATCTATTCTTATCCCAGCTCATCATCTGCTCATACTCTTTAAAGTTTTCTTTTTTAAATACTTGCTCGCTGTGTAGGAAGTATAGCATCTCTAGGTCTGCGGTCCCGAGTCCGTACTTTGCTTTCGCCCATCCCCTCACTACTCGGTAGAACTTTAGGTAGTCGTTATTGGGCTCTGTCCGATTATAGTTTTGACGGACCGTTCCCTCTCTTTCTTTTCTCATAAATAATAGTTTATCTTTGTTGCAAAGATATCTCAAATGCGATCTATATTCTTACTTATACTATCCCTTCTGTTTTCTTCCTCTCTCTTATCTCAATGTAACCAACATGTTTTTACTTCTGTAGGGGCTGAGAAGTGGACAAGCTTCCAGTACCAAGACTGCGATGGGGGTGCTCATTTTTTTGGGTTGCCTGCAGGAGGGTACACTACAATCTACTGTGCAGATATAGGGACAGCCTTTGTTCTAAACGGGGACGGCTTTGTATATCCTTTACTTACAGAACATCCTAACTATCCTTCGTGTCTTCTCCCGTCTTGTGTAGGCGACTTTAATGAGGACGGGGCTGTAGATGTAAATGACTTATTAACTTTTTTATCAAACTACGGACCATGCTCGGAATAGCAACATGTATAGCAATAGACTCAGGAACAACTAGTGGTGGCGGCGGTGACCGTGGAGGTGGAGGAGACGGCCCTCAAGGGTTTCGTTCTACCTGGGAGACTTCTAATATTTCTACTGGCAGCTCGGCGGCGGATACTATTACTCTTCCCCTAACGGCAAGCGGGACATACGACTTCGTTATAACTTGGGGGGATGGCAATTCAGAAACTATTACATCTGCTGCTCAGGCCACTCATACTTATGCTTCTCCTGGCCAGTACGATATAACCGTCTTTGGAGATATCGTAGACTGGTCCTTTAATAATACAGGGGATAAGTTAAAGATACTAAACGTTTCTAACTGGGGGAGCTTTACCACGGGAGCCTCTGCTCATTGGTTCTATGGGTGCGCTAATATGGAGTGTACTGCTACGGACACCTTAACGCAAGGAAGCACCTCTATGTATCAGGCTTTCTCTGGGTGTTCCTCTTTAGCTACTATAGATGTCTCAGGATGGGATGTTGCGGACGTAACCAATATGAACGAAGCCTTTATGAGTTGTTCATCAGTTACTACCTTGGATGTTTCGAGTTGGAACACGGGAGTCTGTACTGGTATGCAACGATTATTTAGTGGTTGTAGTGTTGTCTCCGCGCTAGATGTTTCGAGTTGGAACACAAGCTCGGCTACAAGGATGGATTATATGTTCCAGGATGCTAATGCACTTACGGCTTTAGATGTCTCTAGCTGGAACACTTCTTCTTTGCTAAGGTGTCCATGGATGTTCTATGGATTAAATGTCTCTACTCTCGATGTTACAAACTGGGACGTGGATGATGTCACAGATATGGAGGGCATGTTCTTTAGGTCGGACATAACCTCTATAGACGTATCTAATTGGAATACGAGTAACGTTACAGAGATGAGACAGCTTTTCGATGAGTGCACTCTTCTAACGAGTATAACGTGGCCTTCTTCTGGGTCGTTAGATACATCTAGTGCAACGGACTTACGAGGGTTCTTCTGCTTTACTACCGCTTTACCGTCTAGGGCATATGCTAGCATGAGGCACTGGGATATCACTCAGGCTACGGGAACAGGCGCTCTAAGTGGAATTTTAACTAACACGGTGAACACCCTTACTTTTGGTGAATACAATCAGATCCTTGCTACTTGGAACGCAGCTAACACGTCTAATATGACTGCGGACTTTGCTTTGGCGGTAGCGACAAGAGCAGGGATTACTAACAGGGACGCTATGATAAGTAGAGGATGGACTATAAATGATGCTACGTGATGAGGATAAAACTATTTCTTTTCTTTTCTCTTTTTTCTTCCGCGCTTTTTTCTCAGTGCGATGTCTCTATAAGTAGTTGGGATGCTGCGTCTGGAGACATTACTATTGAGGCTATTGATAGTGAGAACTGTGGGTGCAATGAATTTACAACTGAAGGTAACACGTGTGAGAATAGCGGAAGCTCTCACGTACATAACAACACCACGGTATCTCATATAGTGTTAGGGTTGCATGTAGACGGGTTGGATTATAATTGGCTGGATTGTTTGACTGGAGTCAATCACCCAGGCTGGACATTTAAAGTGTTTACTCTTTACGGGAATCAAGTTCTTGAGAGCGGAGATATGTGGAGCGCTAATGTCTATGATTATAATGGCTCTACTAACGACTGCTGGTCTGAGATGTTATCTAACGATACGTTATGCACTGAGGTTGTTGTATGGCAGATTAATCTATCTAGAACTGCTTCGGTAGATGATGGTGGTTGGGCGGCAAATTCAGGGTTTAACCAAACGCAGAACTATCCTGACGTAGATATTTCTAATAATAATTCTATATACTGTGCTCCTCCTGCATGTGACACTGTATATGTAGAGGTTATTGAGTATCTTGCGGATACTGTTATAGAGTACGTAAATGTAGATTTGGTAACTACTGACACTTTGTATCTACCTGCGGACACCGTTGTTTTATTAGACACTGTAGAGGTTGTGGAATATATTTATTCAATAGACACTATGTACATCGAAACTGTAGTATATGAGAATATATACGTTTACAATACAGACACGATAACAGAGTTTGTGGCTGAGTCTATATATATAGATTGTGAAACGGGAGAGGCTTGTAATCAAAACTTCCCTTGTAGTGAGACTTCCATCTTTGCCCCTAATGTTGTAACTCCAAACGATGATGGGTGGAATGATACGTGGGGCGTGTTTGCAGACGGCGCTTGTTGGGATCAATGGGAAACCCGTATATACAATAGATGGGGAGAGGTTATTTGGATTAGTGCCTCTAACTTAGACGAGTGGAACGCAAACGTTGCGGCAGGAGTGTACGTATATACTATAACGGCTCACAGCTCTATTAACGCTGGCGTGTTTGAGTTTAATGGAACGGTAACTGTCTTGTATTAGTTTACTTATCTTTGCCTTATGGCAGAGATAATCCCTTCGGAACAAAAGTTCCACACCCTAGACAAAGACACTCCTACAAAGGACCGTGGGTCTAAGCAGGCTCAGGCCCTTCGTAAGATATATACTATGGCAGATATCTCCGCTACGGCGGGAGGTGCAGCAGTTCAAGACTTATCTATAGTTGGTTCTGAGCTTTTAATTAGTAATGGTAATGGAGTTGACTTAGCAGATCAAGAGATGAAGTTAATTCCTTCTCCTATAACTGCTGGTGCTGCTGGTAGTTCAACAATGCCAAGCGATAGTAATTTAATTAAGTTATCATGGGATGGATTAGGTTCTGGAACGTATACTTTAAATCTTCCTACAGCCGCATCAATGATAAACAGAACTGTACGTGTTATTACTGATGGTACATTAGCTGTTGGTGCTGCAGATAAAATAAATATTACACCTGATGGGATTGAAACAATTGATGGGGCAACATCGTTTGAAATATCAAAAAGGTATGAGGGTATATCTATGTGGTCAAGTGGTACAGAATGGATTATCGTTCAATCTAAATCTCATTAAATACAGCAACACCTAGAAAAGTAAAGGTAAAATGATTTTCCTATCTTTGCCTTATGGCAGAGATAATCCCAGGAGCGCAGAAGTTCCACACCTTAGATAAAGACACTCCTACTAAAGACCGCGGGTCTAAGCAGGCCCAGGCCCTTCGTAAGATCTATACTATGGCGGATATCTCCGCTACGGCGGCTGGCTCTATAGGTGTGCCTACAGATATACAGTACGAGACGGTGGCTGTTATGCAGGCGGCCTCTCCTGATGTAGGGAAGTATGCTACTACTTTAGGATATACTACGGTAGGAGACGGAGGCGCCTCTATGTATAAAATCGAGGCAGCAGATCCAGGAGGCACCAACCACTCCTTACTTTTAGCTAACGGCAACTATGCTGTATCACAATTCGATGGGGTTATAAACCCTACACAGTGGGGAGCTATCCTCGATGATAAGACTCAGGCTACTGTAAACGCAACTGCTATAAATGCAATGTTTGCTTACCAAGAGTTCTATGCCTCTGATGGTATTAAGGTGGAATTTATTTCAGGGTCATACTATATAGACTCGCCTTTGCTTCTTCCTGTTTCTGAAAACCTATTACATATTATAGACTTCCAAGGTAGTACTTTATATCCTACTTTAGACGACATGATCGTCCTTCACCGCCCTCCTGTAAATAGGAGTGGGGTAAACAAAGGCTCTGAGAGCTCGCCAGTACACATACTTAACTTACATATAGCGGCATACGATAGCACTTATACCACTACAGGGTGTACAGGTATTCAGATACAAAAATCATTTCAAACGATTATAAGCGGTTGTTCTTTTGAAAACCTTGAGTTCGATATAGATTTGCAGTTTGCATTACAAACGATGGTCGAGGCGTGTGTATTTGGAAGCAATAGAAACATCTCGTGCTATGCGGGAGTATTGCAGGATCCCCCTGGAGTCTATGATGGTCTTAAACAAAGCAACCGAACGGTCTTCCAAAACTGCCGATGGTATAGCTCTGCTTTAGGAACCCACTGTGTTTATGTAGACCGCTCTGGAGGGGTGCTTATATCGGAGTCTATCTTCGAGGGGACCCACCCTCTCGGGTCGGAAGTATATCTGGGTATGGGATCTAACACCTTACGTGATTTTGAAATTAGAAATTGTCATATAGAGAGCGGCCCGAATACTACTCCAGGATCTTTAAAGCAGATATTTTTTGAGCAAGGCCCTAATCCAGAAGGGGGTTTTTTTGGAACGTGTCTTATAAAAATCTCTCGGTTATATCCTCAAAATATTACTGTCCCTATATCTGAAGAAAACCCTCGGAATAATAGGTATTTAGTAAAGATGAACCAGGGAAATTGGATAAGTTTATCGAGCACTTGGTGGGGGGACTCTGGTTATCCAGCCGATAACGCAGGGATGGGTCTGTTAGCTGTTGGCGGAGTAGGCTCCTGGGTCTTCCCTGATGAGGCGTCTAATTTTTATATGGGTGGCGCATCTAAATTTGACCTTACCGTTCCTAATGGAGGGGGTTTACCTCTGTTTATAGATATCTCTCCTACGCGAATAGTCCCAGGATTGAATATTAATTCTAACTCTACATCTCAAGATAATGGTTACAGAGGCTATTCGTGGAGGTCCTATGGTGATGAAGATGAGTTGATTAATCAGGTTGCAAGTTCTCCTGCTCAGCCCGCAACTTCCGCTGTACAACTTACTTTATCTGCGTGGGGGAGTTCTTTTTTAAAAGGGATAAAGTCTGGACAAAACAACGACTCACATTTTAATATAGGAGCAGCTCTAACAATAGACAGTGCCGATTTATATTTTACAGATCAAGGCTACTCAACAGATTCTCCTTCTGGATCATCAAACTCTCCAGGCTCGGTCTTTAATCATTCTTTAGGTATAGGGGGTGTAGCTTTAACTACTCAAACAGATTCTATACTTCCCTTAGTTGATGGAACTTTAACTTCTTACAGTACAACTGCCGTTCCTGTCACAGACACCTCTCCTGGTGTCCAGGGAGAGATAAGGTCAGACGCTACGCATACATATATATGTGTTGCTACGGACGGCTGGGTTCGTTTTTTAAATACGACTGGGTGGTAAAATAATTTCCCTATCTTTGTCTCATGGCATTGATTCCCTCGGAACAGAAGTTCCACACCCTAGACAAAGACACTCCTACTAAAGACCGCGGGTCTAAGCAGGCCCAGGCCCTTCGTAAGATCTATACTATGGCGGATATCTCCGCTACGGCGGTGGGCTCTATAGGGGCTCCTACAAATTTACAGTATAATACTGTTGCTGTTATGCAGGCGGCCTCTCCCGATGTAGGCAAGTACGCTACCACTTTGGGATACACTACTCCAGGAGATGGAGGGGCAGCTTTGTATCATATCGAGGCAACAGACCCAGGGGGTACCAACCACTCCTTACTTTTGGCTAACGGCAACTATGCTGTGTCTCAATTCTCTGAGCTTTTTGTCCCTCAGCAGTGGGGTGTCGTCTCAGGCGACAATAGTGCCTCAGCAGCTTCTGCTAATGTGGCAGGACTTAATGCTATGTTTGCTCATATGCAGGACGTGGCAAATTCAGGGGTTGATTTTTCTGGGTCGGCTGTAACTTTTTTAGGTGGAGATTATTATGTAGACGCCACAATAGAGTTGCCAAAAAACGAAAAAAGTATTTTTCCTATATACTTTAACGGGGCTGTTTTAAAGTCTACGGTAAATGACATTGTAATAATAAAGAGATCTTACGCTACCGCCGCTGAAAGTGGAACGGTAAACATATACGATCTTACTGTCTCAGGTTTGGGAACAACGGGGTGTGAAGGTTTGTTTATACACGGGTCATATGCCTCTATAGTACAAGGGTGTCACTTTACCAATTTAGCGGTAGGGCTACATCTTGAGTTTGCCCTTATGACAAATGTAACTTCTACCAGGTGGACAAGCTGTTTACGGGGGGCTACTGTTCGAAACACTGCGGGAGGACCCAGCGATAATGGGCAAAGCAATAGCACCTCTTTCCGAAGTTGTAGGTGGAACTCTCCCGCAGCAGGCGACTACGGATTGTGGGTATATAACTGCTCTGGGGTAACTGTTCACGACTCCGTTTTTGAAGGGGCTCACCCTACATTAGCAGACGTCTCTTTTGATGGGATTTCCTCTACGGCGGTAGGAGGGGGGATATATGGTTGTCACGTAGAGTCTCAGGACAATGCGACGAGCGGAGAGAATGTGTTCCTTAGGCTAAGGGCAATGGAGGAGTTCCAATGCTTAAATATATATCAGTCTTATCCTTCCGTCGCCACGGGTAGCGGGATAGGTCGTACTATGGTTCAGCTAGAAGATGGCTCGTCATGTAATTTTTCTGCTCAGTGGTATGGTAGTTTTGGGGAGGTTAAGTTTGAAAATAACGGCGGAACCATTTATTTCCCTGACGCCCTTTTAAATAAAAAAATCCCTGACTATGGGATAATATGGACGGGGTCCATAGGGGAGCCAGATACGGCATATATAAACTATGGGCTCGCAAGTGGGACAAGTATAGGGAATGGGTCGGCTACCCGAGTAGGTACCTCTGGATATAGTTTTAATACCTTTAACGATGGAGTGTATGATGACTATTTCACTGGAGACGCTACGCAGCAGTCCTCCACTCCATCCACCTTATACGACGCCACTGCAACTTTTATAGGTGCACCTGGGAGCGGCGCTTCGGACAATGTATCAGTAGGCGATAGGGTTGTTAACAAACAGACGGGTGCTTTTGCATATGTCCTTACCGTAGTAAGTACTACGGAGCTTACTTTAAGTTCTAATATAATGCCTGCGTCACCTGCTCAACCTTACACTATCTCCAGTGAGCATGCTTATGAGGGAGCAGTAGGATATTCTGGGTCCTACCTAATGGGGAGTAGTAGTATTGGCGGCTTCCAGAGATCTTTAAATATCTTGGGAAGAATACCTTTAGCTTTGGATACAAGTTCAAACTTATTTTTTACCAACGACAATGTCCAAGTGGGAGATTCTGCTGCTGAAAAAAAGCAGTCTCCGATATACAGAGATAACTTTATACAGATTTTCAACCCCAATGTTACGGGGAAATATTACTATACCCTCCCTGCTGTAGAGGGTACAGGAACTCCAGCTGCAAACCGAGCTCCTATAATGGTGTTCTCTAGAGCGACACCCCCTGCAGCCTACACTGATCCTGGCGCTAAGGGAGAGATAAGGACTGACGCAAATTATATATATGTGTGTTACGATACTGATAAATGGAGAAGATCTGCTGTAACAGGTACATGGTAAAAAAAAACAACAATGCCAAATAAAAAAACAAGACTTGCAAGGAGAGCTAAAAAAGCTCATGACAGAGCCGTAAAACAAGGGAAGACTCAGGTGGGAACTCGAAGGGTTCTCAACTACTCTAACCCGCGTGATTTAGGTGGGGGTACTTCTACTGTTCCTGTATATAAGAGGGAGAAAAAAATCCTCGAAAAGATAGACAGGATAAACAACAAGCCGCCTAAGCCGCCTAAGAAGCCTAAGCAAAATGTTATAGGCCGAATAAAAAACGCTTTGAAAGTTAAGAAGGGAGGGATAGGAAAGAATAAGAAGAGTAAGGCAGAGAAAGCTGCGTGTTCATTTGAGAATAAACGTGGTCGTCAGAGAAACAGACGCAGACATAGCTCTTGTAAATAATACTTATATTTGTAAAATGAAAAGAGATTTAGCAAACCCATTAGCGCCAACTACAAATACTAAAACTAGAAACGTAGTTCGCCTTGAAAATAAGTCCAATCGTTTAGCGACGAGAGGAGAACGTAAGTCTGCAAAGGCTTTAAAGAAAGATCAAAAAGCTGCAGCAATTCAAGCTCGTGCTGCTTCCCTTAAAAAAGCAGGAAAAAAAGCTGGTGGAGTTGCGGGACTTGTGACCAGAGCAGCCGCAAGAGCGATGGAAAATCGGGGCGATAATAAAAGGTACAGAGCAACCAAAAAAAAGCGTAAAGGAGAAAAGATCTCTGATAGAGCTGGTAGAATAGATACAAAGCTTGCACGTAAAGCTGCGCGTAAAGCTAAAAAAAATTCTTAAACAAACAGGGACCCTTCTCTCGTTATAAATTAAACTCATATGAAAGATACAAATAAAGACTTCTGCATGTGTGGGGGTGGAGGAGAGTGCTGCTGTTTAGATACATCTTTTTTAGATCCCATCAAGCTTAAAGAGCGCGAGGATAAGATTAAATCAGGAGAGACGGTGTGCAATATGGAGAGCCCTGAAGGGTGCGAATCTTGCAGTGGTTAGCGTTAAGTGAATTATAAGTATCTTTGTAGAAATAAAAACTAAATAACATGATAGATTTTATATTAGAAAATTGGGCTAGTCTACTTATCGCTGTAATGGCGCTAGCCAAAGTAGTCGTGAATCTCACTCCTTCAAATGCTGACAATAAAGTATTTGGCTGGATAGATGTTTTAATTAATGCTATAATTACAGACCGTAGAAAGAAATGATTTCGAAGGGACTTGGAGATACTATAGATAAGATAACTACTGCTACAGGTATTAAGGCTGTGGTGGAAAAAATCTCTGAGGTAACGAAGAAACCTTGCGGGTGTGGTAAAAGACGTGAGGCTTTAAACAAGGCGGTTCCTTATAATAAATAAAGATGGCATATCAAAAACTACAGGTCAGCAGTGCTTTAGACGTTATCCCTTCGAATACCGTGGATATCCCTAACCCTACTTCGGCAGTATCAATCCAGCAGCATCAGCTTCTCCATACTGGAACCGCTCAGTGCCTTACTGATGGTGTTACAATGTTTGATCTTTCTTCAAATTTTTTCTATGCAGGCGGACCTGGAACACCCTTAGGTATACAGGCTGGGGATATAGTAACGAATACCGATACGGGAGTCTCGGCCACGGTAACAGAGACGCCTACAATAAGTTACTTTGCGCTTACCCTTTCTCCCTCCTGCCCCTTCCCTGTTCCTCCAGCTTCAGGAGAGGCGTATAAAATTACTCGCCCAGATAATAAGGTGCGAGTAGATTTTGGGGATGCCGTTCAACACATAACCTCGGAGTTTACTCTTTACGATAACACCGCTGGGAAGGCTTTTGTAACAACTGTATCTGTAGGCGATAGGGTAATAAATATAGATACGGGGCTTGCCGCCTCTGTAGTGAGTGTAGATAACGATTCTTTACTTACGCTCGATGCTTCTATTATGCCTGGCACTGCAGGTCCAGCACAAAACTATGATATTTTACAGGTGGCCCCTATAGCCAATATAGCCGCAGGAGACTTTTCTGTGTCGGGGGTTTTAACTTTAGTGCCTGGAGCCTTAGCTAGTGAGGTAGGGATCCTTCCTGGAGCTATAGTATATAATACTGGCGGATCTATAGCGTACACTATTACATCGGTAGTTTCTGATACGGAGCTCGCCATTTCTCCCGCCACTCCAGCGGGCGCGGCAGACGCCTTTCAGATATATAACGAAGCTACAGATGCTGCCGTGCTATACTCAGGCGGAGCCGCTCAAAATATTAAATTAACAATGGCTTCAAATACTGTAGATACATTTAAAGGTGTTCCTACAGGAGCTTATTTGCCACTTCAGGTAAAGCGTGTGTGGGGAACGAGTTCTGCTCCAACGGATATAATAGCTCTGTGGTAGCAAAAAAATAAATAACATGGCATATCAAAAATTACAAGCAAGCTCATCTTTCGCCCCTATCCCTTCCGATACGGTAGACATCCCTAACCCTACTACGTTAGTTACTAACGGCACGACTACTTCTGCTGTTACAGATAAGTTAGTAGATACAACTAAGGACTTTGTGGCTTTGGGGGTTTTATCAGGAGCTATTGTATATAACACAGCATCGGGCAGTGAGGACGCTGCGTATGTCACTGCGTTTGAGACCACTGCAACTCCTAACGACACGCTTGTATTGAGTAAAGATATAATGGGGTCAACGGAGGCTTATACTATATATAACGAAGCAACGAAGGGCGCGGTACTATATGCAGGTCATTCTGCGGCAGCTAATATTACGGTAACGATGGCAGGTGGGAGCAAGAGCGTATTTAAGTTAGTCCCAGCGGGAGCCTTTCTCCCTATTCAGGTAACGCGCTTATGGGCGGGTTCTACCTATTTAGATATTATAGCTCTTTGGTAGTCAAGCAATTCCATTAGAGCTGGACTAAGATTTTTTTTACATAACCTTTCCTTATCTTTGTACTATGTGGAATTGTAATTGTTCAGACCCAAAGCTATGCTTTGAATATATATATGTAAGATGGATATCGGAATAGTAGAGTTGATTTTAACGGTGGCTGTTTTGTTAGCCACCATGTTTAGTTTTTGGGTCAACCTTAATAATGAAGTAACAAGAATAAAGGCTCGGATGTATCATCTTGAGGACTCGGATGCGGAGCTTAAGCTTATACTGGCCGATATATCGACTCGATTGCATCATATAGAAATTCTTTTGGCAGCTAATAAAATAAAAGAGTAATGCGTCTAAGCAAAAACTTTACCTTAAGTGAGTTTACTAGGAGTGCAACGGCGTCCCGCAAGGGGATAGATAACACTCCTTCCGCGAAGCATATAGAGAACCTACAGTACTTAGTCTCTAAAGTTTTACAGCCTATGCGTAACGCTTTAGGTCCGATCCGTATTACCTCGGGGTATCGATCCCCTGCGTTAAACAGAGCGATAGGGGGGAGTACTAAGTCTCAGCACTGCAAAGGGCAGGCGGCGGATATACAGATATATAAAAAAGGCGTTATGAATAACAGCCGTATATATGATTATGTTCTAGCTAACAATATGGAGTTTGATCAGATGATAAATGAGTTTGATTTCTCCTGGATACATATCTCCTTAAAAGAAGAAGGGAACAGAAGAAATGTTTTAGAGGCATATAAAGATGCGGAGGGGGATACGGCTTATACTTACGTAGCGTCTAACCCAGTGCTATGAATAAGTTTCTTTCTTTGCTTGAAAGTTTAAACTTTACGGCTATTTTCAAAGATAAAAAGTTTGGTGACGGAAGACGGTGGTCAGCAAAGCGGACAGTAGGAGGGGTTCTTATTACGTATGCGTTAGCGTCAATGGATGGTGATATAACATGGGAGGGATTAGTTCTATGTGCCTTAGGCATATTGCCATTATGCTTATCTATGTTTGAGGTGCGTGAGATAAAGTAAAAGGTTTATATTTGTAGAAATTAAATTTATCTACTATGTCTAAGCAATTAAACAAAGAAGAGTTAGAGACTCTTCAGAAACTTAACGCAGAGTTTCACGAACTAAAGAGTAAGATCGGAGAGTTGGAAATACAGAAGCATGCTATGTGCCTAAAGGTGGATGCTATAAAAGACGCCTTTACAGGATTAGAGGGAGGCTTTATAAAAAAGTACGGTGAAGATTCCGTAATAGATATACAGACGGGAGAAGTAAAGGCTAAGTAATGCTTATCCGTAAAATTTCTATTGGGGGCGATTATAAGTCTAATGCTATGCACTACTTAGTAGGGCAAGAAGTGTTGGGGGGTTCTTATAGTATTCATCTTATCCAACAGGATTTAGAGTCCGAATCTTTTAAGGTTTGGGTAGAGCGAGAAAACGAGATTCTTTTATGGAAAGAGTTTAGGTCCTCGATGCCTATATCTTTAGAGTACAATATAAACTTCTAATGAGGTCACCATATTTCTTTTTAGTTCGGCCAAAAAACTCTAGGAGATACGACAACCTAAAGACTATAGGGGATGTAGATTTTATAACAAGCTCTTCTACTGAGGATCATACTGTGTCAAATAGGTTTGGAATAGTGGTTTCGTTACCTCTTTCATATTCTGGAGAAGTTAAAATAGGAGACACCTTACTGGTACATCACAATGTGTTTAAGTTCTATTATGATATGCGCGGCAGAGAAAAGAGTGGACAAAGCTTTTTTAAGGATGACTTGTTTTTTATAGATGATGATCAGTTCTTCTTATACAAAAGAGGAGGTAAGTGGCGCTCACATGGGAAGTATTGCTTTATAAAACCCGTGCCCCCCGAGGAGTCTATAATTTTAAAACCTTTAGAAGAGGAACCGTTAGTTGGTGTGGTAAAATATATAAACCAAGAGTTATTAGACTTAGGGGTAAAGGAAGGTGATAGGGTTTCTTTTCAGCCTGAAAGCGAATATCCGTTTGAGGTAGATGGAGAAAAGTTATACCGAATGTTTACTAAAAACATAACCCTTATCTTATGATATATAAAATTAAAAATTAAATTATGGGAGTACAAAAAAACATTGCGCTGCTCAAACTTAAAAATGATGCGGTAACAGATAACTTAAAGAAGCTCATACTAGAGGAGCAGAAAACAAGAGAGTTGGTTCTAGGTAGCTTAGAGGTTTTAAAACTTATGCCAGGATATAGCAAGGCAATAGAAAAGCTAGAGGAAAGATCTAAAGAAAAAGATGAACGTTAAAGACCTTAAGTTAAGTATTATAGAAGCTGGTGAGAAGGCTGTAAAGCAATTAGTAAAGGTTGCTAAAGAAGAGATTATTAAGCTAGAGGCAGAAGATCCTTTGGCTGCGGATAAGTTAAAGAATGCAGCTGCAACTAAGAAGCTAGCTATCTTTGATGCTTTTGAGATATTAAAAAGAATAGAGGAGGAGAGGGAGCTGCTGGAAGGAAACGTACTAGAAAAGAAAACAAACACCCCTAAGGGATTTGCAGAGTCAAGATCTAAATAGCTTATATACTGTAGTTGAAGGCTACGTTCCTAAGAATATAGTGTCCAATAAAAACAGGGCACACACTTGGGTATATGGGTATAACGAGAAGTATGACTTAGTTATTATCTCACGCGATGGTACCCTAGGAGAAGTATATAATATCAACGGTCTTTTCGTAGGGCTACCTAAGGCCCCTGCTAAAGTAAAGACTCGTGACAAAAAACGAGAGAATCAATACTGGGAGGCAACAGACCTCCCTAAAGCTCTGTCTCGTCTGTCTTCTATTTTTCAATGGCACGATGCGCCTGCGGCGTTTAAGGCTGAGTGGGTAGACTATATAGAGGGGGAGTTTGATAAAAGAGAGCATGGACACTGGTTTATGAATAACGGTTCTCCTGTGTACCTAACTGGCACGCACTATATGTACCTTCAGTGGACAAAGATTGACGTGGGTCGACCAGACTTTAGGGAGGCTAACCGAATCTTTTATATTTTTTGGGAGGCATGCAAGGCTGATAAAAGAAGTTTTGGGATGTGTTATCTTAAGATTCGTCGTTCAGGGTTTTCTTTTATGAGTTCTTGTGAGGGGGTTAATCAGGCTACTATTAGTCGTGACGCAAGGATAGGTATACTTTCCAAGACTGGTAGTGATGCAAAGAAAATGTTTACGGATAAGGTGGTTCCTATATCTAACAATTACCCCTTCTTTTTTAAGCCTATACAGGATGGTATGGATAAGCCAAAGACAGAGTTGGCTTACAGGGTCCCCGCTTCTAAGATAACCAAAAAGAATATGTACACTCTTGAGGACTCAGGCTTAGAGGGGTTGGATACAACTATAGACTGGAAGAACACTTCTGATAACAGTTATGATGGAGAGAAGTTAAGGTTGCTTCTTCATGATGAGAGCGGTAAGTGGGAGAAGCCTGAAAGTATATTGAACAACTGGCGTGTTACAAAGACGTGTTTACGCTTAGGAAGTAAAATTATTGGGAAGTGCATGATGGGTTCTACATCCAACGCCTTAGATAAAGGTGGTAGAAATTTTAAGTCTTTGTTTGAAGACTCTAGTCCTGGTAAGAGAAATGCCAACGGACAGACGAAGAGCGGACTGTATAGTTTATTCGTCCCTATGGAGTGGAACTTTGAGGGGTACATCGACAGGTATGGTATGCCTGTTTTTCATACGGAGGCTTTTCCAGTAGAAGGGATTGATGGGGAAAAGATATATACGGGGGCTATAGACTACTGGAAGAATGAGGTAGAGTCTTTATCCTCTGACCCAGACGCGCTTAATGAGTTCTATCGTCAGTTTCCTCGTACCGAGTCACACGCTTTTAGGGATGAGAGCAAGCAGTCTTTGTTTAATCTTACTAAAATATATCAACAGATAGATTACAACGACTCTTTAATAGAGGCTCATCATGTTACTCAGGGGTCCTTTCATTGGCTAAACGGCCAGAAGGATACCAAGGTAGTCTGGTCTCCAGATAAGAGAGGGCGCTTCCGTGTCTCTTGGGTCCCCAAGAAAGAATTACAGAACTGTAAAATAAATAAGAACGGGAAGTTTTATCCTGGCAATGAACATATAGGGTCTTTTGGTTGTGACTCTTATGACATATCTGGGGTAGTGGTAGGCAAGGGTTCTAACGGGGCGTTGCATGGTCTAACAAAGTTTAGTATGGATGACGCTCCTTCAAATGCTTTCTTCTTAGAGTATATAGCTCGGCCACAGACGGCGGAGATATTTTTTGAGGAGGTCCTCATGGCCTGTGTGTTCTATGGTATGCCTATCTTATGTGAGAATAATAAGCCGCGTTTATTGTATCACTTTAAAAACAGAGGGTACCGAGGGTTCTGTATGAACAGGCCTGATAAGCGGTTTAATAAATTATCTAAAACAGAAAAAGAGTTAGGAGGTATACCTAATAGCTCGGAAGATATTAAGCAGGCCCACGCTTCAGCAATAGAGTCTTATGTAGAAAAGTACATTGGGTTAGACCTTATGGGAGACTATAGAGATAAAGACGATATGGGGACTATGCCATTTATAAGGACGTTAGAAGACTGGGCGAAGTTTGAGATAAACAATAGGACTAAATATGATGCCTCAATAAGTTCGGGGTTAGCGATTATGGCAAACCAAAAGCACGTATATTTACCCGTTCAAACGCAAACAAAAATAAGTGTTAACTTTGCAAGGTATAATAACAAGTCTCGTTATAGCGAATTGATTACTAAATGAAAGAAGTTAAGGTAAACCTAAAGTCTGCTGCGTTCCCTGATCAGTTCGCTCCTGACGCACAAAAAAAGACTGAGGAGTTTGGGTTGCAGGTAGGTCAAGCTATTCAGTATGAGTGGTTTAGAAAGACCTCTAGCAATGGTAACGGCAGGTTTTTTGATCAGGGTAATGACTATAATAGACTGCGTTTATATGCTCGTGGAGAGCAGTCTGTGGCTAAGTATAAGAATGAATTAGCAGTTGACGGAGACCTTTCTTACTTGAACCTAGACTGGACGCCTGTCCCCGTTATCCCAAAGTTTGTGGACATCGTAGTGAATGGTATGTCAGACAGATTGTTTACTGTTAAGGCTTATGCTGAAGATGCTATGTCAGCAGAAAAAAGAAATGAATTTCAGAACATGGTCGAGAAGACTATGGTCTCAAAAGACTTATTAAAGCAAATACAAAAGGACTTTAATATTGAAACGTTTCAGATAGCAGAGGAGAGTATTCCTGCAAATGATCAGGAGTTAGAGTTGTATATGCAAATGAACTATAAGCCGTCCATAGAGATAGCGGAGGAGACTGCAATCAACACTATGTTTGCGGAGAATCATTATGATGATACTCGTAGGAGATGTGATTTAGATATCGCTACTTTAGGCATAGGTATCTGTAAGCATACTTTCCAGGCGGGTGACGGAGTTAAGATAGACTACGTAGACCCTGCCAATGTAGTTCATAGCTATACAGAGGACCCTTATTTTAAAGACTGTTTTTATTGGGGAGAGATAAAGAATGTAGGGATAACAGAGGTGTTGAAAATAAACCCTGACCTTACTCAGGACGACTTGTCTGAGATTGCTAAGTATAGTCAGGCGTGGTACAACTATTATAATGGCGCGGTGTTTTATGAGAATAGCATGTTTCATAGGGACACGTGTACTCTTTTATATTTCAATTATAAGACTACTAATAGTTTTGTGTATAAGAAAAAGAAGATAGACGAGGGTTCTTATAAGGTTGTAGAGAAGGATGATCAGTTTAATCCCCCTCAGGATATGATGGATGAAAACGATTTTGAGAGAGTGGAGAAGCGTATCGATGTGTGGTACGAGGGGGTTATGGTTATGGGTACGAACTTCCTGCTTAAGTGGGAGATGATGGAGAATATGGTACGACCTAATTCTGCTAATCAGTTTGCTATGTCTAACTATGTGGCTGTAGCTCCTCGTATGTATAAGGGTACTATAGAGTCTTTGGTTAGGCGTATGATTCCTTTTGCTGATTTAATTCAGGTTACGCATTTAAAAATGCAACAAGTTATTTCTCGGGTAGTACCAGACGGAGTCTTTATTGACGCTGATGGACTTAACGAGGTAGACCTAGGGACGGGAAACTCTTATGACCCTTCTGATGCTTTACGTTTATACTTTCAGACTGGTAGTGTGGTAGGTCGAAGCTTTACCCAGGAAGGTGAGTACAATAATGCTCGGGTTCCTATTCAGCAGCTAACGTCCAGCTCAGGGTCTAGCAAGCTCCAAATGCTTGTTAGTACATATAACCATTATCTGGACATGATAAGGGCTGTAACGGGCTTAAATGAAGCGAGAGACGGTAGTACGCCTGATCCTAATTCTTTAGTTGGGGTTCAAAAGTTAGCGGCCTTAAACTCAAACACTGCTACACGACATATATTAGACGGGAGCTTATTCCTTACGAGAACACTTGCCGAGGCTTTGTCGTTACGTATTGCAGACATCTTAGAGTACTCTAACTTTAAGGATGAGTTTGCTATGCAGATAGGTAAGTATAGTGTAGGTATTCTAGAGGAAATAAAAAACCTGTATATCTATGACTTTGGAATATTTATAGAGATATCACCAGACGAGGAGGATAAGGCTTTATTAGAGCAGAACATACAGATGGCTCTGTCTCGCCAAGACATTAGTCTAGAGGATGCTTTAGATATAAGAGAGGTCAGAAACCTTAAGATGGCTAATCAGCTGTTAAAATTAAAGAGGAAGCAGAAGCAGGCGCAGGAGCAGCAGGCCGCAGCGCAGCAGCAGCAGATGCAAGCGCAGGTGAATATGCAGTCGCAACAGGCAGCAGCTCAAGCCGCACAGCAGAAAATACAGGCGGAGACTCAGTCTAAGATGCAAATAAAGCAGGCAGAGGTTTCTTTTGATATAGAGAGAATGAAGAACGAGGCGATGCTCAAGCAGGAGCTTATGCAGGTAGAGTTCAATCTACAGATGCAGCTCAAGGGTGTAGAGGTAGAAGGCCTTAAAAGCAGAGAGGCCCAAAGAGAAGAGGCTAAGGCAGGGCGTATCAGTCAGATGAATACGCAACAGTCTAAGATGATCCAACAAAAGAAAAACGATCTCCCTCCAATAGATTTCGAATCAAATGAAGACAGCCTAGATGGGTTTGACTTCGCAGAATTTAATCCACGATAAAATTAAATAATATGGAAATTAAAGTAAAAGCTTTAGAAGATGGACAAGAGAAGTCCACAGCACAGGTAGAAGAAATACTTCTAGAAAAACATGAAGAGAAACTCGAAGCAGAATCACAAAGCAAAGAAGAAGCCTCGCCTATACAAGAGGAGGCTCCTAAAGAAGACTCAGGAATAGATGACTCTTCGGTATTATCTTATATTAAAGAAAGATATGACAAAGACTTTTCTTCTGTAGAAGAAGTGTTAGCTGCAAGAGAAAGTAACGAAGAGCTGCCTGAAGATGTGTCCGCGTATTTTAAATACAAGAAGGATACGGGCAGGGGAATGCAAGACTTTATGAAGCTTCAGCAAGACTTTGATACTATGGATAGCGATGAGATGCTTAAGAGCTACTACACCGCTACAGAGGAAGGGTTAGACGCATCAGATATAGATGATATAATAGAGTCTAAGTTTTCGTTTGACGAAGACTTTGATGACGAGAAAGAAATAAAGAAAATAAAAATAGCAAAAAAACGTGAACTTACAAAAGCTAAGAAGTTTTTCGAAGAGCAGCGCGAACAATATAAAACTCCCCTTGAGTCAAGTGGGGGTGGGTTGTCATCGCAAGATCAAGAATCACTCGAGGCATATAAAAGTTATATAAAAGAGTCCGCTTCCATAGGAGAGGCAAATCAAAAGAAGTATGATTGGTTTTTACAAAAGACTAACGAGGTTTTTTCTGACGAGTTCAAAGGTTTTGAGTTCAATGTTGGAGACCGCGATATTACTTACAAACCTGGAACAAGCGAAGAGCTGAAAAATGTTCAGTCTGATGTCAACAATTTCGTTAAGAAATTTACAGACAAGGACGGGATGATGTCAGACGCTTCGGGATACCATCGCGCTTTAGCGTTGGCTATGCAGCCAGAGAAATTTGCCAAGTATTTTTATGAGCAGGGTAGGGTAAATGCTGTAGACGATGTTACTAGAAAATCAAAGAACATCAATATGGATATTCGCCAGACTCCGCAAGTGACTAGCAAGGGGGGTAACACCGTCCGAGCGGTAGGAGATACGAGCAGTGGAAGGGGGCTTAGGATTAGAAGTATTAAAAATAAATAAAGAAAATCCTCCGAGCAAAGTAGGAGGTAAAAAGAAACAATGGCTTTAAATACACCAGGATTTGATCTCATCCCTTCAGCAGAACGGGTTGCAGTTTCAACCAATTACATAACCGATTTCAATTTCTTGAATCAGTATCTTCCTGATACTTACGAGAAAGAGTTCGAGCGTTATGGAAACCGAACACTATCATCATTCCTTAGAATGGTAGGGGCAGAGATGCCTTCAAACTCTGACATGATTAAATGGGCAGAGCAAGGAAGACTACATATCAAGTACACTAACTGTAC
>WLWP01000014.1 GCA_012103505.1 Pseudomonadales bacterium
TGTGTGTGTGTGTGTAGGAACATTCTGCTTGTACAGTTTGATTCTGATCATCAATGACTGGAGGCACGGAGAATACACGAGTTCCACTGACAAGTGAGTGTAACGCCCACTAGGTAGGTGTGGTTTGTCGCTGTTTGAAACTTGGAAGGACTGGTGGGATTCATTGGGGAGGGCACTGGGAGATGTGTTGTTTCTGTTACCTTAGTCAGTCTAACGATTTTTAGTTAGTTGTACGTTGAACAGATAGCATGAATGCCAGATGCGGACAACGGTAAAAGTATCCTGTTTTTCTGAAAAATGCTTAACTTAACTGTTGGGCAATGAAGAATATAATTAAAGTGATACGAGATGATTAGTTATGGGGTAATCAGTTCATAAAAGCCTAGTCCAAGTTTGTTGGCTTATGTTGCTATGCCCAGCAATTATCTATCATTGGCAGTTGTCCTAAGGTCGCTTTAAATTAGCTCCGATCCATTCATAGTAACTTGGGAGTTCATTAGTTATTAGTCACTTCCCCTTTCATTAGCTGTTGATTAGTGATGTCTTTCTCTCTCCATGTGAAGTACGGAATTAGTTGTGGGTTCTTGATAGCACAGTGAGCAAGCTTGTTTGTCTAATAGAATTCAATTAGAAATTGATAGGGTAAGGAGTCATCAGCCCATTTGCTGGAGTAGTTTCCTGGTGTGTATGTACCAAACAGAACAAACATTTCAAAGTGAATTTATTGCTTGGTCATTTGCTTAATTGGTACTGCCTAATTTAGGATCAAGGTTTGAGGTATGAATAGTACTGTGATACTGTTGTCTGTCTGTGTTGTTTTTAATTTTATTTATTTTTATGTATTTGTGTTTGTATGTATGTGTGCTTTATCTACAGAGTAATGACCATTATACTGTTCAACCTCAACATCATCTTTGGCATGTTCATTTATGCAGTGGGAACAGGAGTGGTAAGGAAGTTGGGCGTATGCTTAAATCATAGTAATAATCATCATCATAATCACCAGGATTTATTTGAGGGTGTGTGTGTGTGTGCGCGGAAGGGGAGGGGGGGGGGGGGGGGTGTGATAAGTAAGAGCCCACAAACCAATCCTGAGTTGGTGTTGTTTGTTTGCTGAGATACTAATTATACATAACATAAGCTTATGAAAAAAAACAATTTTTTTCAGAAGAGGATTTCTCAAGAAGGGAATAAAATTATACAACCTAAGTCATTGGAGGAAGTCCCAGAACTCTCAGAGGTCCTATAATAAGAACTGAATAATTCTCATTCTTTCACTGAAATTTTATAGTAAGTAGTGGCTGTCTAGGACAATAGGCGAGATTGTACTCTGCTAGTCGATTGCAGAACTTTGATCTCTATTCTAAGTAAGAATTGAATGGCATTTTTTTGGTCAGCTTCAAGAAGTACTCGAATAGCTCTCTCCTGTTCTGACAATACTAACACACACACACGCACACCTTGACCTTGATTTCCACTGCCAATGAAATGGTCACGTGGTATCCCAATATAATGAAAGGGTTCTGAGGATGGGTCACATCTTACAACTGTGGGAACTGGTCTACATTGTGTACTGCTAGGCCGCCTCTGCTCCTGAGCCATTGGTCACGTTCCTTGCATTGTACTGCACCTTTCTGTAGATGAATTGGCTTCATTTAACTTCCCTACACTTGTGCCTCTTTAAATCTGCCTGCCTACTAAAACTTCTATTCCACACACCACATGTCACACTAGATGACTGAGTTGAAGACTCCTGTCTCACTGGGGCAATGACAATGCCAATACCACTCTATTCTTGAGTCATCGTAAACAGATGGGACACTGCACTAAACCTTGTCGCTCTTCTGCTGACTTATTTAAACTCTTCGATGTATTTATGCCTTGCTTTCTCTGCAGAATCATCTCTTGCTGATCCCACACTGCACTGTTCTTGGCCCACATTGCTTCTTGGAGTCTAGCTGTTGCTGGTACTTTAAGGCTCCTTCCGTGTAGGCACTTAACCATTCCGTCCTGCTCGGTACCTCCTCATATATGAGTTCCCATACCCACGTTTGTGACTTTCTCCTTTTTCTTCAGATGTTGAGTGCCCTCCACAGGTGTAAAAGTCTGGCACACACACAGAGTAACGTCATCGAGTGACATCCTGTACTCATTGTACATGCAAGAATAAACTCGCAGTTAGCTTGAGCCAGTGGACACACACACACACACACACATTCACTGCTTAGGATTTGTAGCTACTGTATTTATTAATGTATTTTAATTAATTAAATCTCAGTTATGTTCACATTCATCAAGCACTCTGACAGGTCACGTTCTTCTTCCGACTACAGTGAAAGGTGCTTACAATCTTGCAGCTAATTCCAATGGCTCTATGACACCTCTAGAGTCTCCATCTATGACACCTCTAGAGTCTCCATCTATGACACCTCTAGAGTCTCTATCTATGACACCTCTAGAGTCTCCATCTATGGACTTAGAAACAAGACTGTCTAGCCACTTCAGATCTCTCATTGCTTATACTGTGTTGCTTCTGCTGTCAGTTGTGATGCAGACCTTGCTCTCTGGTCTCAGGTTCCATAGCTCCATAGCAGTAGAAGGAGACTCTTCAACAATGTGATCCTCAGGTAAAAAAAAAAGAAAAGAAGAAGTGGTTTGCAAGCACTTGCTCTGAAGCTTCCAATGTTCATCTGTATAGTGAACAGCAAAGCTTTTATACTTGTACGCAATCATAGCGTTCTTTCTGCCGAGTGCAGGGTTGGAATTGCAATTTGTGAAGGGTACTTATGACTTGGCACATCGTACCGAGCATCTGATGAGTTCAGCAAACAGACTGTTCCACCTTGTGCATAGGCAGCCATCTTTTGCTAAAATATGTGACCGAGTCTATCAGGTCTTTCCAACGCTTTCCCTTTTTTCTCATATGGCAAAATAGTTTCAATAACCGCTGGAAGTGATTGCTACTGCAGTCTGGGACCAGTTCTAGACTATCGCAGTCTTCAACTCTTTATCTCTGCCATTACCTCACTGTGCAGCTTAGAATGGTGGACACGCAGAGGAGTGAGCAGGTTAGAAGAATTCCTTTGCCTCTTCGACAGGATTGACACACAGAGTTGCTGTTCTCCATAGTACTTGTATCGCTTTGTTTTCTACGGCTGAAACATTACCACATAACACTTTCTGCACCCAGCTTAGTAACTAAATCAGCCGTTGTTATACTTTTTATCACGAATGAATAAATTGTACTTGGTATCATCATATTATTTTTGATGACTATTACATACAATAATAGACTGGAACTCTTGTATCATTTTTGTATCCATTGCTTGCATGTGTCCAGACCATTGCAGTGCTGTGTGATAGAAATGCCCTAGAGGTGAGGAGGTACGGACATCCTATGAAGTTTCCCAAGACTCCTTTTGTTGTTCTATTTGCAGCAGTGTGTGGCAGAGGTAAGCATTTTTTAACATGCTGGCTTTGAAGAGCATGTGGATGTGTGAGGATTGTGTATGTGTGTGCGCATGTGAGTTAGCAGTGTATGTTAGTGCATGTGTAAGTTCAAAGTTTTGTACCTTTATTTATATGAACCATTTATGTACTGCACATGTTCCGTCAGGTTCTCGGTTTCTATGGCTACTACCATGTGTCGATCCTCGTATCCCAGACCCAGTCCCTCCAAGCAAGTACACGTCAGTGGCATTTCCTGGTGAACTGAATTCTACCTCCCACATTGTGTGATTCATGTCCTCACAGCTTGCTTTTACGTGACCTAACCTTACCAATTCTTCTCAGTTGGTAGTCATTCTGTCCTATCTCTTCACCTAATCTCAAATCTAACTGGTCTTTCTGTTGTCAACTTTTTTAATGGCCCCTATGCATTGTGATGTAATATCGTTTTTATATTTTCACTCGAGTAGTTCTCTTCTTGTATACGTTGTTTTGGTTGAACATTTACATCTTCGTTTTAGTTATAGTTTTTTGACAAAAAGTATTTCAAGATTAATTTTAGCTTTAGTTTTTCACTAAGTTTTAGTTTTTCCGATGTACTAATTTCAATTTTAGCTGGATTTTTAGCTTTTTTGTTTGTTTGTTTGTTTGTTTTTTCTAACAGGAGTACAATATTATAATTTAGTTTTTTTTTTTTTTTGTATTACCCTGTGGCCAGTCTCTACTTACTAACAGACAGCAAATACAGCACAGAGACTGAGCAATTTGACATGCACGTGCTAAGGGAGGGGCTGGGCTAGAGAGTCAAGCAACCGCTGACTGCTGTCCAACAGTTTGCCTTATCCACTCAGGTGCTACAAAGAAACAATATTGGGTAAAGGGTTTCTCTTCCTGGGACTACCACTGGTCATTCATCTGCTTTCAGAGACGTCACTTCAAATAGTTAGCTATATTTTTTAAAAGTATTAGTTTTTACTGAGCTCTACGACTTTTAAGTTTTAGTTTTATCACCCTAGATATGTGAAATTTAGTTCTGGTTAGTTTACTAAAATGTTTTGTATATCCCAATAAAGTTGTAGCACATTAAAAAAATAGTTTGATGAAACTGAAATAGCAATGAATATTTTATGTATGTTGTTGTTTTAACAGCTAAGTGACAGGACTATCATGTACATATATATATATATATTATAATGGTTCTTATTACATGAGTCAGAGTGTAATATGGCGAAATATTTCAAGAGCAGGCTAATTTTCAAGAGCCAGAGGCGAGTTAAAATAAAGCTTGAGAGTGAAATATCTAGCCATATAACTCTGGGGAGTGTAATAAGTTGTTTATTCCATGCTAGATAACTCCACTGAAGTAGTTTTTATTAGGGTTAATACTTCTTGGTGTGAAATTGGCCGTAAAACTCTCTAGGAGCTCCCCACACTCCCAGCTGATATTTTAGCAGTTGCTCTAACCTGGTTGGGTAGGATCCACTAGAGGAAAGTAGCCAGTTGCTATATCTACTAGGGTAATAAACTTGTGCAATACAGAGTGACATAACACCATGTGATAACATGAGTTATCTCACACGGGTCAGGGTCATGTACCTAAAAATAATATTGTGATGATAAAGTCCACTAATTATGGCTCCTTGGAGGTGGAGGTGTTTCCGGTCGACACCGAAAAGGTGTTCTGACGGATAATATGTTGTCTGTTGAGTACGAGACTGCAGCAAGCAGTACTACTCAACAGTATAAAGGTGAAATGTGGAGGTCTTGAGAGTCATAGGTTGTCATAGTGGTTAGAACACTGGTGGCTAATGCCAGTGGTCCTGGGTTCGATTCCCTGGCGACAACTAAGATTTTTTCACATTTTTCCTGCTTTTGAATGAGAATATGTTATGGCCTTGTAATCGTTGCCCATTTTGTTTATATTTCAGGTAATTTTCCAATATTCGATAAAAATGATCATTACCAATTGTTGTGGTTGTGCCAAGATGGGAGGAGTTATTTCTCGCCTTGTAATGATGGGGTTATCACTGGGCATGCTTGTCATCTAATACTTCAAGAATGATTAGACAATGAAACAACTGAACTAAACCTGAAATGAAACCGAGATATTGTATATGACATGGCAATTAGTGCCACACAAATAAGCCAATGATCCTGAAGTGATGACAATACCATACCCACTGCAATGTATGTTGGTCTTGCACAACACTAATGTTCTATGGTGAATGGCAATGTGGTATAAAGTTAATGGTTAATTGTTGGCCTCACCTGTAAGCCTCATTTGAATGAACTATTTCCATTTTATATTGTTGGAACCTAATGAAGATTAACTTAATGTGATAAAGTGTCACCATATAGTGTTTAGATCGAAACATTAACAAGCACTACATATGGTGACGACAATGTAATATAAAATGTTCACAAGTTTTATTACTAGTGCTATTCTTGCAATGCATTGGCATCATTAATAAAAAAAAACAAACACCTAAAGCAATAACTCTGCCATTAGCTACTTGTTTTTATTATAATTATCATATTAATTATATTCAACGACCAAATCATTGGCACAAGGGAGCAAATTTTATGATGATTTAGTAAAGAATTGCCTAGACTGTAATAGCGGATGGACCCCGACAATTACATTAGAAAAATCAAACAATGTTTTCATAACTACGCATGAATGTGAGGCAATAATAACTGTGCCTTGTTTTGTTTATTATAACTGAAATATACAGTAGCTAGTGTGCTGTAGAGCTAATGTTTTTTGCTAAAATCATAACAAGAGGGAAGTTGCTAGACAACTATTGGTTTGTCTCTCCACTATAGTGCATTAGATTGTAGTTGAAATTGTGCACTTCAGGTCCAAAACTTAACATTTATTATATGACTTTACTATAGCTAGCATACTAGAAGGGGTACCACATAAGTCAGCGCTTTGTTGAAGAATTATGAGCGTTATAAAAAGTCCTTTTTATGTTACTTATTTGCTATATGCGCGTAAATATAAATGTTCGCGACGTATTATTTTTATATAGTAAAAATTAAATTCGCAAAAATACTTTACCAACTCCATGTGTCAGCAAGTAAGGCAATAGATTTGAAATATACAGCCAGTTTCTTGGGAGAGTTGCCAAGTTTAAAGATCTTCAGGAACTTCCAGCAAGTATAAAGTTCAATGAAAAGCATGATGCTGGCATTTTCTTGCAAAGTCATGCTAAGTGGCATAAGTCTTGCCACTTGAAGTTTGCCCCTTTAAAGCTGATTCGACTGCAAGCAAAAAGAACAGCTTATGAATCCACCACTGAACATGAGCAATAGATTATCTGGCAGTTTTGACAAAAGAGGTTGTATATTCTGTTCTAAGGTTAGTGGCACCCTTCATAATTGTTCAACAATGTACCTAGATCATGATATAAGAAGAATGGCTACTGCTATAGGATACAGAGTTACTTGCTAGAACTTCTGTGGGTGATTTAATAGCAATAGAAGCTAAATACCATTTTAATTGCCTATCAGCTTTTAAAAGTAAGTACGAAGTGCCCAAAGATCCCTGTGTGGTTGTAATACTAGTCAAGAAGATCGTCTCATTGATGTCGAAGCATTTTGTTCGTTCAGTTTCTTACATTGAAGAACATATACTTACGGGAAGTTTTTGTATTCAAGTTAAGTGATTTTCACACAGTGTATACAATAGTATCCCACTAACACAGGTATTATTTTTAATGGATGAATATTACCTTCTCTTGTGCTTTCTTGGTACTCAGGATGCTCTTATAGAGCACACTAATCGGGCATTGTATCAACCAAGTAACTGGGCAACTTGCCTTAAAAAGCATCAGAACATTCCTCCTCCAGAAGGATTTGGTTGGATTCAGGAAGAAGGTTGGAAACCAGTATGGGCACTTCTTCCTGAATTGCGATTACTTGCCAAGAGCTTATTAAGTGTGGCTGCAAAACACTTCCCTTATGTTCAAAGAAGTGCAAGTGTAGAGATACTGGACTTCAGTGTACTCCACTTTGCCATTGTGGTGGCTCATGTGATAGTTTTTATATACTGTATAGGTATGGTTCTAAGGAGACCACTAGTAGTGAGGGATAGCGACGTCAAACACACACAACACGCGCCTGACTCCATTTTATTTTATTTTATTTTATTTATTTATTTTTTTAATTTTTTTATTATTATTATTTTTTTTAAAGCGTATGAACCAAAGTTTCCAATGGTTTTAGTTATGTCTCTCTCGAATAAAACAGAAGATATGGCCAGCAAACAACATCTCATGAATATTAACGAGCTTACAAACAAAATACTACCTAAATAACACATTTCTATTGGTCAGATTTTGGTAGAATTTAGTATGTTTGAACGTGATGTGGAACAGTACCTGAATCCTTCAAAAAACCTTTTGTAGCAATTATTTTAGGGTCTTAATAATTATTAGTCCTATGATTTATTCAACTCAACGTACAATGAATGTAAATAGATATTATTTTTCTTCTCAGCTCCTCCAGCTCCTCCAATACTTTCTATTCCATCATCACAGATTTCACAAGACAGCCTTCAACTCTCCGTAGATCCTGGCTACGATGGACTGTCTCCTATCTTGGGCTATCATTTGACATACAAAATTGAGGGACCAATAACCAGCTCTACAATGGAGTATACTAAAGTGCCCCAAATTACATTACATTCTTTGCGCTCAAACTCACTTTACATGATAAATGTATCAGCCAGGAACCGTCTTGGCCTCAGTAGTCCTGCCACTGTACTGGTCAAGACCAAATCAGGGACTCAGTGCAACAAATTATACCTTGCAATTGCTTATGGTGGTTTAATAGGTTGTATATTAGTGACAATCTTCAAGTTGGAGGAATTCGCAATATTAACTGGCTATTGAATGTTTTAGGGAAAAATTTTCATGTCAGCCACTTCTTCAGTGTTAAACCTTCCAATTGATTGTATATTCATTTTGTGAAGTTCATGTCATGCATGTCTATTTATAGTTACAACAATAAATAGTACAGTGAGAACTTCTAAAGAAATTTGAGATTTAAACTAACATCCTTTTGTAAGTACTCCAACGAATCAAGCATTCAGTTGTTATCTCACCACTATATTGATACCTACTACTACTAGTTTACAACAACAGTATCTTAAACATATAATAGTATATTCATTTATTAACTTTTACGCAGTAATAATTATGCTTCACAATTTCTTTCTCAGCCTTCTTTCACTCATTAGATGTGAAAAAGAGAGAATACATCTAATAATTATACTTTATTATTGAATTACATGTATTATGAATTACAATTAATACGACTGAAAGTAATAAGCGAAAATCAAAGCAAAAAGACACAAAGTGAATTACTCAAGCATTGATGATGGAGTTGCAGCATGAGTATCATATACAGACATGATGTGTTTGAGGAGGCTAATGAGCTTTCTCAAGAACGTTTGGAATAAATGAAAATTGGATTTTAAGACACTAAGGTTGTTGGGACTCTTGATGAAGCAAACTTCCTTGAGCAACGTACATTAGATCAAGGTGGTGACAATGACCATTGGTCAGTGAAATGTGAAAGTATATTACAGCTGAGCACAGAAATCACTGCACTACAATAAGCATAATAATTAACAATGTACTTTGCAACAAATTTAAAGGAATGCAGCAATTCCAATAGGTGGAAGATAGTATTAAGCAACAATATAATGAAATTTTACCTAAGTACAGTGCACGCCAACTATACTGCACAAGTGGGTACGGTGTGACTTCATGGTAAGAACAGAAATGAGTATCCAAGAGGAAGCTCTAAATAACCCTGACACAGTTATGATTCTGATTTTTTTTTACTTTATTTTTTTTAGTCTTTTCTTTCTTTTTACAAGATTACACAAACGAATAATAAATATAATGAATTACATAAACTAGTGCTTAGTAAATGTTAATACGATTACAGTAGATAACATATCTTACCACTCTTACTTCCTGACTGATTCTTGTTAGGCAATACATGCTGAGAACATGTTGAGTATTTTTTCCTTGTGATATAATATGTATAGTCATTGAGTTAAGTTGTTGAGCTTGAATTATTTCATAGCTGTAGCACAAATGAATTAGCTATAATGCTGCATTCAGAAGTTCCCTTAGCCATTACATTAGCTATTAGTGTGGATAATTCTTTTCAGAATAACTGTCCTGAATCTGTAAATATTATTACATACTAACATTTATTTCGGAGTTCGTGTATGTTACTCTATGCCATTAGCAATTGTGTGCATAATTGCTCATGTTTGTATACACTATTCACTGCATCTATTTCATCTATGCTAAAGTTGGTAAATATTAACCATTCATTACTCTTTGTAATTTTAGTAATTTCAATTCGAAGGTTACTACAGTTGGTAAATACTTATTTAAATGATGCAAAGTGTTTTTGGTATTATATTCAACTCTATGAATACTCAAATAAAGCACAATAGTTCTGATCATCACATAACTTTCTATATAGCTACGATTTTCTCAGCATCCATGGGTAGTTTATGCATGGTATAACCATATATTTTGGTTATAATCATAATAATTTATTGCAATAGCCAATAGTTATGAATCAAATGAAATGATATGGAAGTCATGAATTAGTCACGAAAAAAACAAAGCTCAATCATTATATTATTGATTATCAGCATACAAAACTCTGGCACTACAAATGCTAGTTCTTGTTTAATAATGTTCAATCAAGTAATGAAATATATCTAATATTGTTCAGAAATCTAATAGCTTTGCACTCTTTGTGACATCAATTCATTTGGAATAATAGGCAGCTAAGTAATTTACAACAGGTGAAGTATCATCACCAATGGTAGCTGTACAGTTGATTCCACTGTAGAAAGACACACTTAATTGTCTAGAAGCATTGACCTTAGAAAGCATAGCCTCCCAGTTGGTAACAGTAGACCAATGATTTTTACTGTTCACCTCAGTGTAGACTTTAGAGGACAATTCAGATGGGCTAGTGGGGACTCCCCACCCTAAAAAAATAGCCTGATTTACATCATCAACATTATACACGACAGAAGACTGAGAACCAGAACTGTTAGTGGCCCCAGAAGCTGTAGTTCCAGAAGCAGTCACCCCAGAAGTAGTTGGCACAGAGTTAGTGGTGGCCTCAGAATTAGAAGCGTTTTCGGAAGTTTTGACATGAAGAAACACACTCCATTGCCCATTCAGAATTGTATAATCGGGTGGATATTTGAACATGTGACCTTGCCAGTTAGGTCCTCGGGTTTTAAACGTTATAGTTTTTCCAGAGGCGTTGTAAATTCTAACGAGCGCGCAGACTCCAGTTCCGTATTCTTCTTTGATGGTGTTGATTATTCTCATAGCCTCAAAATCGAATTTCCCTTGTAGCTCCCTGGTGTATTGGCTAAGCAGTTCTAAAGATACCTGCTTCGGCTTTAGACGGCGGTAGCGGGGGTCCGCGACGACATCCTCAGGGGTTATTACATTCCCAACAAGTACCATGACTAGCTGGTGGCGGTACAGAAATTTTTTAGGACCTAAAGTTAAACTTAGCGCCATTATATACCAGTATAACCGGAAGTTCATTCATTTTATCCACCGTTCTGTCGGAAGTCGGGTGCAAGTGGCGTAAGCACCCGCCCGGAAAATTGTGGGCCGCTGGAGCAGCGTACTGAAACGCTGGGAGGTTGCGAAAAATCGCTAGGTATCGCTAAAAAGCAGTTTGTTTCGGAAATTGGTGCGGTGAACATAAATTTAATTGCAAGACAAATTGTTCTATGATATTTTAATAGACAAAAGTTTCGTTACGTATATAGCTAATGAGAATGCAAGACTTACAATTTTTAAGGCTTATTTGAATAACCTTAAACCTCTAGAAGTGGTAGCCCAAACCGCACATTTTTATTTAAAACGTGATACAATAAACTATTGCTCACTTAAAGAGAATAGCAAGTGCAGCTATTGGCCATCTATGTCCAAACTCCAAGACTCTGTGAAGTAGCTAAAAAATGATGTCATTTTACTTGAGCACTTTTTCCTTCTTAAGTTCATGCATTTTTTTGTGTTAGCAAATATATAAAAGTCATAATAATAAGATGATGGGAAATTTCAGTGAATTGAGTCCATTTTTATAGCTAACCCCTTCGATATAGCTAGCTATAGCTATAGCTACATGTTCTCACATTCTCTGTAGAACCAATTGCTCTGTTTTTTTGCTGTTAAAAAAAAACTACAAAAAAGAACAACAACCACAGCAATAGACCTATAGCTACACCTTACATGTGTTGGAGGTAGCTATAGCTTTATTACAAGAAAAAGCAGATCTTTGTCAGCAGGGTCATCTTGTGGTCAGACTTGTCAAACTCACGCTATTCATGTCCCACAAACGGTACCAGTCACGCTAACTCGTTGATCTCCCAAATTCATGGTTTAGTATTATAACTCGTACCTTAATGAGACTTATGTATCATAATATTCTAAAAAATATAGCTAGATTTCAATTTTTTATTTTAATAAACTCGTAATTGATAAGGTATAGCTATAGTCTAATTCTGATAATATAGCAAATGACTAATCAAAAATACAATGAGGTTTTGGCTAATAATGAAATATTTCTAATCGTTCAGAAATCTAATGACATTGTACTTTCTTCAGACTCTAACTTATTTTGTATAAAAGGCAGCTAAATAATTCACAACAGGTGAAGTGTCATCTCCAATTGAAGCAGAACAATTAGTTCCATTGAAGAAGGACACACTTGATTTTTTAGAAGCATTGATCTTTGTATACATGGAATCCCAACTGGTAACACTAGGCCAATGATTTCTGTCGTTAACTTCAGTATAAACTTTAGATGACCACTCAGATTGATTCCAGGGAACTCCCCATCCCATAAAAACATCCTGATTCACATCATCAACAGTATATACAACAGAAGACTCCGAACCAGTGGCGGCTCCAGCTGTCTTGACATGAAGAAATACACTCCACTGGCCGTTCAAAATTGTATAATCGGGTGGGTATTTGAACATGTGACCATGCCAGTTAGGTCCTTGAGTTTCGAACGTAAGTGTTTTTCCTGAAGCGTTGTAGATTCTGACAAGAGCGCTGACACCAGTGCCGTATTCTTCTTTGATACTGTTAATCCTTTTCAAAGCATCAAAGTCATACCTCACTTGCTCCTCTCTAGTGTATTGGCTGAGCAGTTCTCTAGTCACCTGTTCGGGCTTAAGATGGCTGTAGCGGGGATCCGCAACGACATCGTTTGGAGTGATCACGTTCCCTACGAGCACCATGTTGAGAGTGACCCTGATGGTATCTGTATGCCTTTTGGTAGATCAGCCTCAATTTTATACTGGTGAAACTGGAATTAGGGGTGGGGTCGGAAAATACGTAAAATGGTTGACTATAGCCATTTTCATCATAATGGAACAACTTGAACTCAAGTAATTTCCCAGTAATCAAATTCTTTTTCTAATCTCACGTGCAGTTTGATATACTACTTACTGCTGACGTTGTTTTTTTAATGTTAAATACGAGATAAGACAAGAAAGGGTTATAGTATACATTATGGCCGGTTACCTGAGCGACCTAGCTTGTCGTCGAGTACTATAAATCTGATGGAAGTCCTCAGTATTCCCTAAGAAAATGTATTAGGGGGAAAAAGTTGATATAGTTCATAACAACCACAAAAAAGTAATGGGAAAATGACCGGGGAGAACTATAAATAGATCTATTTGTTATCAAAGGGCTATAAAGTAGTTAAAAATTGGTTTGTATTGGGATTCACAAACCCACAACAATGGGGCCTCACCCTCATGTCTCGGGATTTGTAAATCGCATACAAACCTCAATATTGGTTTATAACTATTACTTAGGTACTAGCTACACGCGGCTTGGTACGTTTTTTTATGAACGCAATTTAGACCTACAGTTATATACTAGTGGTGTGCTTGAGCACAAATCTACACTATTGTTATTCAGCGAAGCGAGCGAAGCCAGCGGAGCTGACTCTCTAATGAGTCCGCGATTGAGTTAGGTCTAAGAATTGTTTTTGTTCTTGCGTGGGCGTACGTGTGCACATTTTCTCTTACGCGCTTGCGCGGGCCGGGTAACCTTCTTAGCAATATTTTGTTTTGTTTACCCGCCCTAGGAAGTAGCGATACCCAGTGAAACAAATTCTGCAAAAGAGAGACAAAACGTTAGAAACGCTCGGTCAAGAGCTTTGAGGGCGTTAGAAACTCCAGAAGAAAAATTAGTAAGGAGAGATATAAGAAATGAAAAAGACAGGGCAAGGAGGAGGAGAGCTAAAAC
>WLWP01000015.1 GCA_012103505.1 Pseudomonadales bacterium
TAGTTATATATAGTGGAAAAAATGTGGCATTGCATCATCTGAATGTAGCAATATCTGTGAATGCATTTCTGACAGTTTGCTCTTAACATTGGGACCCCCAATATTTTTCACGTTCCTATTTGACTGTTTATATATATTATATGGTGGAACATCAATTTTATTCAAACTAATTAAGGATTGGAGTGTTTGTATTATGAAATTGTTCTCATAATTAAATTAAATGCATAGTGAAGGCCAGGATTTGTGTATGTACATATTTCCAGATAGCCTTCATAACCATCATCTCCTAGCCACATACTGGAACTTCCATTAGTTGTATTCACTTTCTTATGACATCAACTGAAGGACAATCTTTAAAAAACATATCCTTCAATGATAATATTATTAAATAAGTTGAACTCTTACTTGCTAGCACTTGAAGTACACAATGTACTAAAGCACTCACTGGCGCATGTGCAACCTTGCTTTATAAGTTGTCGGCCGCACACACGAAATAATTTATGTTCACCGGAAGTCCGGGATAAAACTCAACATAACTACATACACTCATACAATGAAGTCTGACTACTGCTTACAAACAAAACACTGTTCTAAATGACCATGCATACACCTATTAATTATTCTGTCTCTTTATCTTCTCTTTGCTCTTCTCCTTCTGATCTTCCTTCTTCACTTTGTTTGTATCTTTATCTCTTTCGTTCTGTTCTTCCTTCTTCACTCTCTTTGTATCTTTATCTTTCTTCTCTTTCCTGTCTTCCTCCTTCACTCTCTCTCTATCTTCACATCCCAGTCTCACACTACCAATGAGCTGTTTTGCTAGCTCAAGGCTAAATGACAACATATCTCTCTTTATTTCTACCTCGCTGTTGATTTTCATTAAACCTTACCATTTTTTTCCATACAAAAACTATTCAAAATGCAAACTTCCAAACAAAAGAAAAAAATTCGCCTCCACCACTTCCTTGGTTTTCTACCAACATTATAGTAACTCTCAAGTTGATCTCCCCTATCTACACCTCGCATATACTTCTGGTAATCAGGTAAGCATGGTGGACATGGAATATCTGCTTGAATACCATCAGCCTGCCTCCTCTTCACTGTAGGGTTTCCAACATGCCCACCAATGTGCATTGTATATTAAAAAAATACGTAGATCTCTTGTCAACTCATGAACATGCAAGAAGAGGACCATTACTAAGATATTGATACACACCATGATTTATTTCAGAAGCCTTGATGATGAACTCAGATGGAAAGCCTACTCTCTGGGGACGTACAGTACCGCATGCATTGATGCATGGTGCTTATAAAGCCTATAATAAAGAAGAGGACTAGTGTAAAAGTTGTCAGTGTACAGTTGAACCCCATACAGGGGAGGAGTAGGAAGCCAAATTGGATTGGTGCTGCCATAGTCACACCGACTTAACCACACCCATATAACCACACCCGCTTATTCATTTTAATTAGTGATTTGTACAAAATACAATTTTTGAGTTTATTGTCGATCAAATGAACCAAAAAATTTTAGTCTGTGCTTTTAGTTCCCAATAAATTCCATTGCTACTGCTTTTAAATCCAGATTGTCAGTCAAATTTTTGTGCACATGAAGGACCATGCGATTATTTAATTGCTGCTATGTCATTGTGTTTCTCAAGTTCGTTTTGACACTCCGAAGTGCACTGAACGACCTTTCTCAGCTTGCATTAGTGGCTGGCATTACAAGAATAAGTTTAACAATTGTGCATACTTCAGATAACAAAAGTCTGTGAGCACTGCTCGAAGAAGAGAAATATTTTATTATGTCAAAAATAATTACTTGATCTTTATTATCATTATCAGCGTTTATTCGTTGAAATTGATTACCAAATGTGAGTAATTGAGCTTTCCAAACTTCTTACGAATATCATCTTGATAAAACTGGCAAATGAATTCAAGCTCAACAGAATCTTCCTCTCCACAACTGGACTTTAGAAGCAGTTGCTGTAGCAGCAGAAGGGCAAAAGTTAGCCAATTTGATGGTAAACACTCTTCAGACCATCCAAAGTGAAGATTCATTCAATCTTTTCTGGCTAAAAGTGTTGAAACATGCTAAGTATTTTGATTTAGAACCAAAACTTCCACGTCAACGCTAGAGACCTCAAAAGGTGAAGCAAATAGTGAGTTTCCATCTAATCCAGAGGAATACTTTAGGTGACTATACTATGAAGCAATTGATCTCGTAATGACTAGTACAAAAGAACGATTTGAACAAAATGGCTATGAGGTATGAGCATATTTTGCTCTGTAATGTTTTACTGAGATTGTCAGTATGTCTCAAAACCCAGTCACAAACGAAAATACCAACAACAAAAAATAGTCAAAATTGTTCATTTGTGCCATCAATCCTTGTATACGAGCCTTGGTTTCTGAATCCCATGCAGCTTCGTAAGCATTGTCCCAGGTATCCAATAGCTCAGAATAATTTTCCATAATACGTTTCAGAGAATCAGCTCTTACAGTCCAACAAGTAGGGCATAAAAGCTCAATAGCAATGCTGTCAGTTCCAGTTGACAATTCCTTCTTATCTTGCATTTCTTTCAACGAGGAGATAACTTCATTGACTTCATGATTTCATGTGTAGTGTCAAGAGCAGACTTGATCCCTTATTGGAATCACCAGCTGCGAGGTTTAATAGTGACTATAGCAATGTGTAAATACTGCTCGAGTCTCTTCATTTTGAACCCTTTTTGCTACACCTGAACGCTGGCCACTCATGGTGGTACAACCATCATAGCATTGTCCTCAAAGTTTATACAAATTGAACCGAGCTAATGTATCCTAAATAATTGAAAATAATGTTGATGCATCAATATGGGGAACAGTATAAAATCCAATAAAATCTTCATCAACTTCCAATTCATCATTAATACTACGAAATACAATGGTAACTTGTTCTTTGTCAGTGATGTCAGTGGTTTCATCAATCATGATAAGATGAATTGCGACTTCAGAAGTTTAAAGCATAGTTGTCGTAAAACATGAGCTGCCATTGTTTTGATCAAATCATTCTGTGTCTCAGGAGACAGATATTTACTAGACTTTCAGTGCAACCACTCCAAAATTTTACTATCTTCCTCTCCACGAAGCCTCTTTATTTGAAGGAGGTTACCATCATGATCGTCATCGTGACCTCGCAATGGCAGAGCTTGTCTTGCTAAAAACCTTAAGTGATGACAAGATTCTCATGAGAATCCTCCTATTCTTGGCATATTTGCTTGCATACTGCTGTGATTGAAGTTGCTCAATATGCTGCTTTGTTGCTGGTAAACTAACAATCATGTCTACTGCTTCACGATGACAAGCACTGACCTCATGATTTCAAGTCCTAACAGCAACATCTTTTGAATTTGAATATCCTTTGCATACCTAGTAATAAGAATCACACGAAACAATTCAGTACAAGCTCATTTATTATTATATTACAATACAAAAAAAAAGATTCTTATATAAACAATCAGTAGGTTCAAATTAATAACTTTTTTAATACAATGTAGGGTGTCTATAACTGTAGCTAGCATAACTACTTGGGCATTAAACTAAAGAAAAATTATAAATTACAAATGCTTGGTCTGCTTTTGTGGCAGTCTTTGATTTTTTTCCTTTAAACAATTTCAAGCAAGTATGGCAAAAAAACTACACCAGCATACTCCTTATAGTGCAAATATGGCCACTTCTGAAACCAACAATGCTGGAACAATCTCCGAACTATGTTGGATTTTCCAAAAGATCGCTGTGGAAAGCTGAAAGAAGGACCAGGCTGGTGCGGATATTCTGGAATATCTTCCAAATTGGTCAATTGGCCATTTACTTTCCGCAGTAGACATTACCACAACGACTATGAAAGAGAAACGCTATGAGACAATACAGACCATGCCCCTTTTCATAAAAAAATATTGGTGCAGCCATAGCCGCGTGGCCACACTGATTCCGACGCCCCTGCCATATGGTCAAAACCTTTCATCAATTTAAACACCACCTTGGTACACAATCCAACATCAGAAACACCATTATCTAAACCTTTACCTGTATATACTTGCATCTTTTTCACATACCCAGTGGAGCATCAGATAAAACAAACTTTTATCCCCCATTTCGTTGGCTTATCTTTCATGTATTGCTTGAAACGAAGTCTACCTTTGAAAGGTATTGTGGCTTCATCAAAAGTACATGATTAATGCATTTGAAACTCAGATTCAAATGGTGGACAAAGCAAATTCAATAATTTGTGAATTCGAATAATTTATCATGTCCATAATGACCATATGGAACCTTGCTATTATCATTCAAGTGAAATAATTTACTTTCCCTTTTGCCCTTAGTTACCTACAACACAAAATCCGCCTATTTAGAGCATGATTAAAGCTTTTCATTCTGCATACTTTGAGACCAAATTTAGGATCAGATCGCAAGCAGTTGAATTTTTATTGGTAAAAGTGCCATATGGTGCTAATGACGGTGAAAGGGTTAATGATATGGTAATCACTTGCTGCAACTTATGTGACTTGGAAAAGCAAGTACTTCTCTAAAAATAATTGTATAATTGTACGTCTAGAGTTATAATGACTTATATATATCTGTGGTTCCAGATTAAACTGATATTTGATTTTTAACCCCTAAAGTCTTGCTCGCTTGCTAATTATATACATGATTATTTATTAAAAATACCTTTTATAGTAACATGCTCTCTTTGCTTGTTCATCAATTGCAGCAACTGTAGCCATACTATATAATGCATACTTGTTTAATTGTTGCCATTATAACATAGTCATTTGTTGCAAAACAACTAAGTTGTGGTATTTGATTGCTTCATTTATTTTTTTTTAACTCAGTGATTTAATCATGATTTTTAATAATTTTAAAGGAATGAAAAAGAAATAACTATTTTGGCTGATAGAGGGTACATTTTTAGCTTTATTTTTTAAACTTTAGGAATGTGGAATACTCAACGATCTCGAAGAGGTAATTATCGAAGGTTTAATAGGAGACCTTCAGCTTACAGAAATAGTTCGCAAGATGAATCAAGAATTCATAGTGAAGAACAAGGGAATCAGTATGTCCCAACATTGCAAACTATAATGGAATTTGAAGGGAAAATTGTATTGATAGTTAAATCTGAAATTAGACGGTTTGCAGGGTGACTGAATAAGAGCCATTTAATTAATAAATTGGTATTAAAAAATATTTACATCTTACAAAAGGAAATTTATCCAGAATTATGTTGCCGCTACATCTTGCAGTTGTTTTACGTTTCACAGAATGCCACATATGAGTATTCTCATTGCAGAGCATTTTGTGAAGTATTGAGTAAATTTTTAGGTTCTGATCTTCTGTTGTCAGAGATGACAGGCCATCGAAAGGAACAAGGATCTGACAGTACTGTATGTTATACAAGTCAGACCTTACAACCATATATGAAAATCTTTGTAAGCATTCTTATTGTTTGGGAGGCAATAGCGAGACTACTTTTTTAGAGATAGTGCTCTGGTAAAGAGAATTAAATCGAATGAACAGCTTCATGACGATGATTCTCGCTTATACGAATTGCTCGATATGTGGTTACCACAAGATGATGTAAGACTAAGTGAATTATTCAAAGTACTTTCTAGTGAATCAGTGTATTTAACAATAGAGGCAATCAAATTAAAGAAATTGATTTTTGCTACTCGTAATCCACTGCCAGTATTTTCAAGTAGCTCAGAATCAGTTTCACCTGTTATTATAGCCAGTGTTACTGAAATTGAGGAAACTGATTCTGAAATTGCTGTATTACTGGAAGCAAGACTAGGAGGGCCAAATCAAAGGTATTCCTGGTTTAGAAATGGGGTTGAGATTGAGCACAGAGTGGGAAGTATCATCTGTGTTTTAGTCGGACAGGATGGAGTATATAGCTGTACTGGTGAAAAGAACAGAATTTCCAGCTCAATTAACATTAGAGTTAAAACGCTGTGGGGCCGCCCTCTGATGTCAAGGAAGACACAAAGAGAAGAGAGAAGAGATCAGAAGAGTGTGTGTGGACTGAAGAATTGACTTCATTTTCTTTAGGTGTCTTGTTTTGTTTCATTATCATATTCAGTTCTAATGTAGTTATTGTGTGTTGTGTGTTTGTTTGGTAAAGGGTCAACTATATGTGAGTCAGTCTGCACATGCGCAGTTGATTTGAATCTGTACTTTATATTTGTGCGTGTCTCGTATTTTTTTCAGTCTGTCTTTATTAATTTCTGTTAGCTGTGTCCCAGGCCAGTGTCTTAGACTTTAAATTAAACTTAATCCTAAAGTAATATTTAGAGCCTAGGTGTACCTGTGGGATATAACGGCCACACTACGGACTCTGGTGGCGAACCTACGAGGATTCCGCTAGAATAGGTTTTATTACTACTGTAAAGGCGGCGGTTCTACTGTAAAGGCGGCGGTCCTTGTTAACGGTAACGGTCCTACAAACGCCAATAGACAAATATACCAAACGTCTTTCTGAGAATTATGCAACGAAAAAAGAAGTTAAAGCTGATACTTGGCCTCAGGTTAAACAAAGTACTTATGTCAATTTAGCCACTGTCACAGAAAGAATATTGAGGTTATGCATGACACCAGTCGCCATTCTATCCGAGGAGACGTTGATGATATATATTTAGGTAAAACGACACTGACTACAAGTCAAGCTTTACTTCGATGAAACCTGGACACAGAATTCTGATTGCAGGTCACCCAGGAAGTGGCAAGTCCACCCTTGTTAATAAAATTGCAAAGGACTGGTCTAAATGTGACATACATTTTCAGTCAGTGCGTCTGCTCTTTTTAGTTCATCTTCGTAGCTTTCAAAGTAATCCAGATGTACAGCTGAAAGATGTAGTAAGTCAATATTTCAAGGATGAGTTAGATCTGGCTACGATATGTAGCTACTGTGTAAAGAGTAAGGGTCTTGGGTATTGCTTCATACTCGATGGCCTAGACGAGTATCAACCACGTAGAAAAGATGTGTTCATATATCAGCTCATTAAGAAGCAATGCTTGGAAAAGGCAATTGTTTTAACAGCATCTCGTCCAGCTGCTATTGCTGAATACAGAGAAGCTGACAAACAAATTGAGGTGTTGGGTTTTTTCAACAAGCAAATATCAGAATACATAAATTCTTACAAATTTTCTACCACAGATAGGTGTTCCAGTTTAAAAAGATATTTAGATAACCATCCTAATATCCACCATATGTGTTATTTGCCTATTCAATCAGCTATGATTTGTTTTTTATTTGATGTAAATGAAAATTTGCCGGACACAGAAACTCAGATTTATATGGAATTTGCAAAGCATGCTATTTTACGGTCTCTCTATCGTTATGAAAATAAAAAGCACACTTATTTAGAATCAGTGCATTCTCTAACTGGAGATGACAGAAAAGTTTTTCTCGATATATGTAGTATTGCATTTGAAAAAACACATGCTTCAGTACAAATTTTGTTGCAGTCTGATGTGGATAAATTCAATAAAGATATAAAAATCGGTGATTCGCTGGGCTTGATAACTATAGATACCATTGGTTATCAAAGTATGTACACTTTTTGTCACTTAACTTTTCAAGAGTTCTTGGCGGCTTATCATATTTACTGTCAAAATGATGAAGTTCGGCACAAAATTTAGATGGAATATGCATCCAAAGAACACATGCAAATAGTATTTAAATTTTTTTGTGGGCTAGTGAAGTTTGATTCTGATTTTTTGTTCAAGGATTTGATGGACAACTCCAATTTTAAGCCTCTGTTTCGTATTCAATGTGCTTTTGAAGCACAACAAAATCACATTTGCGACCATGTATGTAGTTCAGTCCTACAATTTACTGACTCATTTATGACTTCTTCTGACTTTACTGCTCTAGGATATGTCATATCTAATGCAAAAAAGAATCCATGTATGCATATTACGTTGGACTGCTCACCAACTAAGGAAAATTTAGATGCATTTACTAAGGCAGTGGAAAAGGAATCTTTCAGTAATAAGCATAGAATTCAGAGGTAGTGTAAATGGAAATTTTCAAATTTTAAATAATCTTGTAAATGCTTTGCCATCTCTTCAAGTACTGGGTATTGCTGATACTATTCAGGATCATTCTGATATAGTAAATTTGCAGACATCTTTGTGCCACAAGTCTTTATGTGTGCTTAAGCTATGTGAAGAGGTGGGAGATAGCAAGCTAGATCGGATAAGCAGTTGTCAAATAAAAGAAATAACTAAACTATTTAAGTCCAATTGTAAGAATTTCAAAAAAATATGTTATTCATCGCATGAGCAAGATCACTCACTTGGAGTAAATACTTGTGATTTCAACTTTTTTTCTATTTTAAAGAAAAAAATAGCATCTTATTCAAATTGCATTTTTTCTAATCCTGAATTGTTTGCACTGACAATTGATTTTCAGTGTGGGAGCACATGTTCTGAACTTAGTCTTATTAATTGTAATATCGATGATGAAAAGGCTACTATAATATCCAAAGCTCTGCAGTCTAATGCTATACTCAAGAAATTAATCTTGACTGCTAACAAGATCAGAAATGATGGAGCAATATCTATTGCTGAAGTTTTACCATCATGTTCTATAGTAGTTCTAGATTTGAGTTTGAACCTGATAGGTGATGAAGGGGTAAAAAAGTTGCTTAGCAAGACCAGTGATACTAATATTAAACTTTCTTTGTTTGGTAACAGCATATCATTGAGGAGTATTCCTATATCTAACACTGATTCTATGAAGGTGCTCAGTGTTTCTACTCGCTTAGGAGACGAGGGTATGGCTCAGCTTAATTCATATTTTGACAAAGAAATGAATTTGGAAGAACTTAGCCTTCAGTCTTGTGATAATTCTTCTAGTGGACTTCAGTCAGTCTTTAGCATGATATGTAAGTGTGCTCATTTACTGTCACTCACTTTGATAGACTGTAATATAGACAATCACGGAGTGAAATTAATGGCCTCATACTTAAAGAACTGCACTGGACTTCATTCTCTTGATTTAAGCAATAATAAAATTAGTCATTTGGGTATCGAAGATCTTGCATCTGCATTGGAATCTTGCATTAATTTGGAAAAGCTTGTCTTGAATGAAAATGAAATTGGAACAAATGGCGCTTTGTGTCTTGGGGCATCACTTTCTAATTGTGACAAAATAGTTCAGATTGAGCTTAATGATAATTATGTACGTGATGATGGGGTAAAGGCTATTGCTAAGCTTATAAGTAAAAACTGTCAATTTAAGAGCTTAAAGCTTAGATGCAATTTAATTACAGACGATGGAGCTTTATCACTAGCTGAACACCTTAAGTCATGCACTGAGCTAATTGAAATCGATCTTAGCAGAAACGCAATTAAAGTAAATGGGATGTCAGCTATTGCTGATTCAATCATTCATTGCAAAGGTATGAAAAAACTATATTTGGGACATAATAACATTGGAAAGGGTTGCCCAAGCTTGATAAAAATTTTGAAGGTGTTTACAAAATTAGTGGATCTTGACATCAGTGAAAACAAGTTGAAATCACCCGACATTGAAGCTATTGCGAATGTCTTAGTACATCATGATGATTTAGAGTTGTTAAATTTACATGGCAATGAAATCTGTGATACTGGATTTGTATCATTGGTTTACAGTTTAAAGAGCTGTAAAAAATTGTGTGATTTAATTTTTAGTGAAAGTAAAATCATTGACGAATGTTTTCTGGCTTTCCCTTACTTGTTGAAGCATTCCAGTAATTTAATTAAGCTGGACTTGAGTTGCAACAATTTAAGTGAAGAGTCTGCAAAAGTACTTGGACATGGATTGAAATGGTGTACATGTCTGCAGCGTCTAAATGTGAGTCATAATAAAATTCGTGACTTGAAGCAATATGCAAAGGTTTGCGAAGTTGTACTTTGTTGCAATATCTTAATGTGCAAAACTGTAGCATCCATGACATTACTTTTTTGAACTCTCTTACAGTTTGCACGAGCTTGAATACTTTAAATCTTGGAAACAACAATATTGACATAAGCCAAGCTAAGCATTTCTTTGAAAATTCTAGTAACATCCACACGCTTATACTTTGCAATTGCTTATTTCATGACTCATTTGCACTTTTGGCATACTGTTATAAAAGGCACAGGACACTGCGAACTCTTGATTTAAGTGATAACTCTACAAATCATTCTTTACAATCCCTGGTTACTTTGCTATCTTCAAACACTGGTTTGCAAGAATTAAATATTGAAAATAATAAAATTGCCTTCGATATGCGATTAAAATCATTTAGATCTTTAAAGCATTACTCTCTTCATGCTTTAAATATTAACGGAATCCAACATAGTAAGGAAGACTTCATAGTGTCTTTTATTCGAGTTTGTATAAATTTACGAAAATTATACTGTTCAGCGAACAATATCAATGATGATCAAATATTTAAGCTGCAATCTTTGTTCAAGAATATTCAGGTATTGGATTTGAGTAATAACCTCATATCTAGCAGTAGTGTGAAGACATTGTCATACAGTTTTGGGCCAAAAAATTTGAAAACTCTTAAATTAAGTGGTAATTCTATTAATGATGACAGTTTGATTATTTTACTTGATTCTTTACAATCTTGCTATCGTTTAAAATGCTTAGATATAGGCTATAATAAAATATCATCAGAAGGCATTGCAGCACTTTCGGTTTTCTTTAAAAAGCATCCTTATTTATCTCACATTGACTTAAGTGGCAGTTCCATGTCTGAAGAGAGTGCAGATATGCTTGGTGAATCTTTAAGCACTTGCTTAGATCTGGAGGTGTTACATATAAATGACTTGTCAGTTGACAATACTGCTGGGATTATAAGCATTGTGTATGGCTTTAGAGCTCTACAGAAACTTCAACATTTATCCTTTGGTGCAAATATTAACGAGTCTGTGCTTTTGGTTCTATCTTTTTCTTTAAAAGAGGCCTGCAGCTTGCAAAAACTTGAGTTAATAGCCAAACCCAATTATCCACAGTTTTATCATAGTCCATATGGCAAAACGTTTGGTGAAAGCTACAGACATATGGAAACTTTCTTAAAATCTCTTCAAAGTTGTGCAATTTTTAAAGTTTTAACCTTACGAAGTATTAGTCCTGTACATCACTCCAATTATGACTTCGAAATAGTTAGTGATAAACTTGAAAGCTATGAGGATTATGATTATTGAAACTTAATACCCTCATATTATTTATCCATGCATGTAGATTTAAGACAGATTACAGTACAAATTGTAGTATAAAAACTAAACAATGTATATAAAATCAAATGGACGAAGTTTGATAAAATATTATGTCATGCATATCACAGTTTATCACATGCAAATATGTAGCAATGCAAAACATGAAATATAATAGTGGACTAAGTCTAGTTCTTTGGTAATGTTATTTTTCATGCTGATGCAATCTATGAACTTGATTATGTAATTTGATTGAAAAGAGTTTAATCCGGAAGCTTATTCAGAAAACTCACTTTGAATTGATGATAATTTCAATTGTTTGCACATAGCCTATCACGCATTACTCCGACATGGCTTATCTTTGGCTCTCTGGACAGCCTTTGCTGTTGATTCTTATCAAGTATAACTAGAAGACATCATCATAAATTCTTCATGAACTTAATGTTCAATGTTGTAAACGAATGATACAAGTAAGTTTTTATAGTATACATTTTGAAAATTTTACTCATTACTTGTTGTGTTTAATTAGTTAACTTAAGTGTAAAAATATTGCAGTTCTGCAATTTGATCTCGATTTATTATGATGTGACATTTCATAAAGGTAGTGCATCCAACAATTTACAAGTTGCTATTACCTTATACCTTATACCCTCCTCACGGAACGGTTAGTGCCTTTGCTTTGAAATTTGGCCTGAAACTTAAATGTAGTCCACACAAAATTAGCACGAACTATGGGTGCCACTTAGAAAACTTACTGTTTCCAGTACATCACATGCATTGACATACTTGTCACTCCTCAATCTTAGTGTGAAATGCCAGAGGTACTTTGTAAGCTTGGCAGATCTTTTTTATCTGGTCCAGCCTAAAGAGTAGGAAGTGTGAATTTTAAAAGTTAGACCTACTACTATCAGATTTAGCTTAGGTATACCATTGCTTACTTTTTTTTAATTCTTTCATTAAAGAACAAGCAATTTGTGGCAGAATTCCCATTAACTTTCCATATATTTTTTTAACATTACAATTTCTCCTTCGCTGATCATAAATCTTTCTTAAACTGTAGCCCTGCCCTATACGCAATGGCTTCTGTTCAGAATTTTTCTATTTCTCAGTGCCAGGTAGCAGAAACTTCTCCAACCTAGAATGCACAATGAAACAAGTGCTGTTAAAGTCCTTTGGATGCAACAATTTCCTCTCAAAACTGACCCTCAGCCTTACCCGTGGACTTACCTCCATAATGCAACTAAGTGCTGTGAGGATCTTTGGCATTCAATAACTCTTGCTGATAGCTGAGCTTCAATACTGGCACCTATATTCGTTGTTATAAAAAATACATCACCCCAGTATTTTACCCAAAAAAAAAAATTGCCAAAATTTAGCTTTCATCTCCCTGCAAGTTTATCCGCTAGTTTAGTAGATGCTTTAATTCTACTGTGCGCATGCTCCAATGTTGTGATGTCACGTATACGTATTCCACCAACGTCATAAAAGCTAACTTTTGAATAAAACGGTTATCTATATGTCACTTGATTTTCAATGCATGTCTTTGATATTCATAAATGAGGGATGACCTGTTGTGTGCATCAGAAAGCAGATACAGTTGAAACCTCTGAACAATGGACATGATGGGGGCAGCCAATGTGTCCACTGTACAAAGGTTGTCCTTTATCAGAGTTTTGCTCAATAGTGCCATATTTTAATAAATTTGAGGTTTAACATTAAGTATATTGAAAAAAAAGTTTATTGCAAATAATCATGTAGTTTTGGGGGGGATAGCAATAATAATAAATTAATTACAGAGTCAACAGTTTCACCAACAAATAATGAAAGTAAATGTGGCCTTGGCTTTCCAAAAATCGCTGAACTTCCAGATATTCACATGCCTCATTGTATGTTTTAAGTTTAAGGTTCTGTTCTTCTATTTTGTCATCTTCGTCTTCACTGCCATCATTTCCAGCTTCATCAACCTCATTTGAACTTAGTGATTAAAGAAAATCTTCTCCCCATTCATCAGATGAACCAAAGTTTGTACATATTGGGATATCACATTCTCCATCAAAGTATTCTTCCACTGAGCTAGCTTCTCCATGCTTCACAGTTTTATGCATCTTCTCTTATAACCCATCGATTTCAGAGAAAGGATCCTCATCAAGCTCGCTAAATCAGAAATCCCAGCTTTAGCTGAACACTTCTGCTTGTGGATCC
>WLWP01000016.1 GCA_012103505.1 Pseudomonadales bacterium
GTCTACTTTTGTTACATTTCTATTAGTGATATTAAACTTGAAATAAAACAATACCATGGTTATAGTTGCTCATTTGGTATATCCAACTATACTAGTAGCTAGTGACAGAAGGAAATTCTAAACATTTATGACCCTCTAAGTGCAGGGAATCTGAAGTGGCCTATCTATATACTTTTCCTAAAAACATGAATCCTGAAGCTAGTACTGAGAAAAGTATCTTAAAACTTTCCTGTTGAAATCATGAACTTTTGCAGGAAACATAGCTAGCTATAATGTAAAGGTGCCTGAAGATAGCTACAGGTTGGAAAACTATAGGTAAAATTGAAGTCTTCATTTGTGCTAAAACTAAGATTAAAATCATTATTGTATAAAAACTATCAAACTCTAACCAAAACTAAAATAGCTGATTGTTTAATCAAAACAGCAATGCTTTAAGTATTATTTCTGCACTAATTTTTTACCCTAAAGTAGCTAGCTAAATCACATGCCTTTTAAGTAGCTACCTAAATAACACCTGGGTGACACATTTCAAATGATGTCATCAAGCTCCCTGTCTCTAATGTCAGGATAAGATGTTTGAGCAATGTCTTCTTGATTTAATTTATCTTCAGCATAGACAAATATTGCTGGAATTTCTTTGGGAGATATAGCCAGGCACATTAAAGTCATGAGAAATATAGGCAACATTTTCTTAGAATTAGCATTGATTATAATGATAACTTAATGTGTGAACTTATATTAATGAATGATAGCTAGTTAGCTATAATCATACATAACAGCAGCTGAGGGTGCATGTATTGAATTTAGTGGTTATTGCGGTGATTTTCTAGAGTTTACTCTTGTGATGAGTCTAATATTAAGGTCGCTAGAAAGCTAAGTTTAGTTATGCAGGAAAATAACAAAGGCATAGACAAATCCTCTGGAAAGGGGGCTTAAAAGCCACCACATTTATTATGCAAGTATTTCTAAACTTGAATTTGATTCAATTATTAAAAATTGCAGGGTTAAGAATGGAAAATTCACGTCCACAGTCAAGAATAAACATCACTATTTCATTATTAATTCACAATACATGGCCAATTACCACATGAATCTGGCCAAGTAATAAATGACAAATATTGGCAAATTTTGGAAGAATTATAGGGCCAAGTATAAAAGCATTATAGAAAGAAACTTGGGCAGATCAAAATAGCAACATGTATACAATACAGGTGTAAACTGATTAATACATGCTCAGGGGTACAAGGCTGATAAATTGAGTCGTATTATTTGTGTACTTATGTGTAGAAACATGAAAATTGGTTTTTGAACTAGTTTGGGTAAACAATGTTAATAAAATGACCAAAATTAAATGTTTGACGTAGAAAAAAGTACCAGGGTTAATCATCAGGTCATCCAATGGGGGAGGGGCGAATTGGCAAGGCCTTGACTTGAAGGGGTGGGGGCAAAAATTACTGGTGCTGCAATTTGGACCAGAGTGATGCCCAGATTTTGAAGATTACTACTGCAACTGAAATCCCCAAAATCCAAGGAGGGGCAAAAGCTTTTTTTTTTGCCCTACCTAAACTAGGTACATCTTCATAAATCTGAAACTTGAACAATTTCATTGACTTGTTGTCTATTATAGCCATCTAATTAGTATACGTTACTCTTCTTGAAGTTACATTTATAATTTTTCAGTAATAGCTAAGTATTGATTATTAAAGGCCTGTGTACACCAATTGGAGAAGCTGCTGCTTTTTGCTAGTACAATGTTAACACATGGCAACACGCAAACCTTCAATTAATCAAAAAGTGGAAGGGGGATGACCTCCCACTTTTCACAGTGGAGGGGCAACCACCTCCCCCCCCTGCCCCCCCCATCCCCCATTTTCTCCACCACTGGTACTATCTCTGCTTCTTCTTTCTTTTTTTTATCACCATGAAAAGTGCAGAGACCCAATATACTAAACTTCTTCAATAGAAACTTCCAATAAGTGCCTTCTGGAATGTTTGTAAAAGTGATTAAAATGCATGATTATAATTGCTACATCCCCTGGTCTCTTCTCCATTGTCTTCATACTGCTTTTGCAAGATGTTGATTGAGCAATATCTTCTTGATCTAGTCTTCGATACAGAGTTGACCGGCTAACCCCAACTATCTCTGCTATCTTTGTCCAAGAAAAGTGCAGAGATCTCAGGTACTCCACTTCTTCAATAGAAATTTCTAATAAGGGCCTTCCAGAAGGTCTGTAAAAGTATAAGAATAAATATTTCACTGGGATTAAAAGTGCTACATCACCTGGCCTCTTCTTCATCGTCGAAACGACATGTGTACCTAAGAGAAACTGAGAATTAAACAGGGAAAGCAAAGTCCACAATCATGAATTGAAGTACAGAGACACTGAGAACCAGGAAGAGGTACAAATAAAGGAGCAGAAGGGAATCCATTAACTCAAGAAGACGAGGGAAGGGTTCAGGAAGAAAGAGAGCAAGAGAGGACAAATGATGTAACTAAACTAAGTGGTATAGAATTAAGAGATAAAGTACATGTATCTTATGCTACAGCGCTCTTAGTTTGTGAAACATGTTACATCAAGAGCACTGTGTGGCAGAGTACTTGCTACTTATTATTATTATTATGCGATATTATTTACATATTATTATTATTATTGCTATTGTTATTGTCATTTTTACTATTATAATTATTTTTGTTGCTATGATATTGTTATTAGTATGAATAATAGCGCAGGTAAACGTGATATTCGGGATTAATGGCACGAGTAGTGCTATTTCAATAGCTTTACGAGTGCTATTGATCCCTAATAGCACAGGTTACCGTGCTATCACTCGCTAATAGTAGGCCAGCTTTTTTAAAAGTCATTTGCAATTGTAGCTACACTGTATCGTTCACTCACTATCTCCTTATTTCAGGATTAGCTTCCGCTGGAACTTCGTATTCAACATTATGGTTCCTCCTAATCTGTTTAAACATTCCGTCTAATACGGGTAGAGCTTCAGCGGTAAAGAATGACATTGTTTCCAGCTAGAAACTACTCGAACTGTATGTTTCCAAGGCTAACACTGCACGTGTGCGCACTTACCCGTACTATTTCACTTAGCTACCGTGGTATTTCACTTAGTTTCCACTTAGTTACCGAGGTATTTCACGCGCTATTTCACTTTCCCTGTGCGAGTTCAATTTTTCCTATACATTTTTGAATGGAAAACTTATTATTAATAGGAAATTTTTCTCTTTTTAACAGCCAATATTTTAATTATAACTTAACCTGACGTTTCGACTTCTTGTCAAGTCCTCTTCAGGGGTCAACTGAGGTCAACTGAGGTCGAACTCTCTAAGGTGATATAATTTCTGGAGGGCACTCTTATTTAAGTTATAATTAAAATATTGGCTGTTAAAAAAGAGAAAAATTTCCTATTATTATAATTATTCAGCTGAATGACTGAATCATTATTATTATTGTGATTAGTTGGGGGAACCTGGTATTAGATTCTTATTAACTGGTTTTGATATGTTGCTCTCATCTCCTTCACCACACTCACTATTAAAGCACTGGCCAGGGAGAGGCGAGTGGTATGTGGCAGAGTTCGGTCAAATACATTGCAATTGTATTTAATACATTTTTTGCAGTAATTTCAATGTAATTGTATTTTAGTGAGTCTGAGCTCTATGTATTTGCAATGTATTGAAATACTAGCAAAATTTAGAATTGCAAAGTTTGAAATACGTGCATTGCTAATATAAAACAGAAATGAAAAGAGGCGAGAGAAAATATGGGCAAGTCCCTCAAAATTCCTGGGAAAAAGGAAAGTGGAAATACCATTTGGATATTTCATTGGAGGCCACTGTGTGTGTGCATGCACATGTGTATGTACATGTGTGTGTGCATGTGTGTGTGTGTGCATGTGTGTGTATAATGTATGTGTATGTACATGTGCATATACATGTGTATGTACGTGTATGTGTATAATGTGTTTGTAACAGCAGACGTATGTGACATACACATAACACTGTCGTATTTTCAAAGTGTTTGCAATGCTAATTCTAAAATAAAATATTTGCATTCGCAATTAAATGCTTTGGAGTATTTTACCCCAACTCTGGCGTGTTGTTGAAAGTGTAAATTCTAATAGATAGCAAATAAGGTCAGGCCAGTGCAAATTTTGAAGTGACTTTCGTTATATGTAAATGTGGCACACACTCTCCACCCACACTCCCCCTACCTCCTTATTATAGTTCCCAACTTTCCAATGACAGACCACACCCACTAACATACCTGCAAATGAAAATAATTGGGCTAGAGAGAGGATATAAAAACTGAAAGAATTCTATAAACCAAGATGGATCCAGGAATAGCCTTGTTTGTTTGTTTCTTTTGTGTGTGTGTGTCTGTTGGGGAGGGGAGTACGTTGCTCTGACGTAGTACTTCCTGTAATTAAAAAAAATAAGAGTTGTCTGTCCGCCCGAAATATTTTGTAGTACTAGGTTGAGAAGCTCAGAATCCATCAAATAGAAGACGTATAAGCCATGCACTCCGTCTGAACCTCATAGCAGCTCTGAGGTCATCAGAAATTGAATTTCAGATAGTACCGTAAGTCTGAAGTTTTAGTTATTCTTTGTGCCGACTAATAGACTTTTTTTTCATTATAGTAAACCGTTTAGTCTGAACTTGCTTTTAAAATATATCTCTTGCTGAATGTCTGTGCAGCAAAATAATAAAAAAAAACAAACATTATTACATTTTCATGTTACCAAAATGGTCATCATAAACTTGGCAGTGAAAGGGTTAACAACAAACATGGAACCCTAAATACTTGAAATACACTCCCCCATAACAAAAATGGGAATGTATTGGATAATCAATTTTTTAAATTACGGAGAACTACTGACCAAATTCAGAACGCCATATGGCATCTATGGGGTGAAAGGATGAATGTTTTTTTATTATTGTTTTTTTTTTGTTTTTTTTTGTTATAGTTGAGTTTACAATATGGTTGCATTGTTTTACATTATTGAGCTACAGCAAATGATTTTTTTTAATTTTTTTTTTTTTTTAGAGAAAAGAACACCATCAGTTTAGGCTGTCTAAATATTGATAGGTCGCACCAGGACAGTGGCAGCATCTGGGATCACTCCAGGACAGTGGCAGCATCTGGGATCACTCCAGGACAGTGGCAGCATCTGGGATCACTCCAGGACAGCAGCAACCAGTTACGTGTGGGATCACTGCAGGATGTGTGTGCTGATGTGTGGAAATTCTGGATATCTGATTTGGGTTCTTCATGCAGGACTAATACGAACATATTTTGTAAACAAATAATGGCCATGTTGAATAATTATTGTCATCTATATTTAGCTGCATTGAATAATGTTGTAGAAATGACACAAACATTATATCCATGAAGGCCAATAATTAGTGGGGGGAGGGGGGGGGGGGGGGAAGATCTGTGATGCATGGTCTCAGCATTGCACAGTTTATGAGTATTGTAGGAGGTGATTGCCCAACTGATGTTGGGGTTAGATGAAATCCCAAGAGTTCTCTGACATGCACAAAAATTGATACAGTAGAACCTCTGAACTGAGAACAATTTGGGACTGGGTTCACAGTTCACAAATCAGTTTATTTGCCTTCGGAGGTTGTTTATAATTTGCCTCCAAATATCATGTATTGCATTAATTATATTAATACAGAAAATTCATATTTGTTTTAAGGAGGGAGAGCTGGGCCATGCATTTTCTACTGGAATGGGTATAAGAGGGCAAAGGGAAGTTCACTAAACAGAGGTAATTTACTTCAGAGAGTTCACTATCAGATGTTTCACATGCTCACTTGGTGCTGGTAACTGCTGCATGGTAGTCCTCAAATGGTGTATGGAATGATTGCTCGTCGTACATAGTTCACCGATGTTACAAATACTATTTATGGCCACTTAGTATACAAACTAATGTATATTAATTATATTATAACTGTACCAGGTTAACTATACTGGGTATATTATTACACACCAAAATATTCCATAAATGCATTTACAGTGGAACATTTAACAGTGAACTCTGTAATGAGCAACACCATGCAATGGATATAATACACCAGTGTATATAAAAGTCATACACTTTTGTTATACACATGGTATATTCCAGTGACTCTATCTTACTTCCGTCACCAGTGTGTATCTTTCGTAAGACTGCATTACTGAAGTACTGTGCATTACCTTACACCAGGTGTACACCATATTATGTGTACTAGATATGTTGCTGGAGTATACCCTATGTATTCTTGATGATGTCACCACAGCATGCAGTGTATAGATACTATGTATACTATATGTATTCCAAATGTTTTCTTAATAACATGATATATAGAATTCTTTGACATCAATACTGATTAATTTCTTAGCTAGCTATGTGGTAAAAAAATTAATAATAATAAAAAAGTTTAAAAAAGTTTTGAAGAGTTTGATGAATCCATTGTCCAGGGCCACGCTTGATGTGCTGTCTGTCACAGTGTTAGCTATTTTGGTTCAGAGATTCCAGACTTTCTTAGTTTTAGTTATTCATACTAAAAAAAATATCTTGAATGCTTAGTTTTAGTTTTTTCCCCAAATTCTCCCTGAAGATTTATTTGGTTTTAGTTTTTCTTCAATACCATGTAGAAGATTTAGTTAGTTATACTATCAATTGTCTTACTTTTAGTTAATTTATGTTGCCTCTCAAATTCTGCAATAATGAGACTCTTTAATTAAAGAAAGTTGTTCATGTAGTTTTCCCAAAGAACTTCAAAAATGGCATATTTCTGTGAAAACTTGGGTATTATTAATAAAGTATGGTATTTGTTATGTAGTTTAGAGTATAATTACTTGATGGGAGTTTATATTTTCATTTAATAATGACATAATTCAAGGTGAATTGTTTACAACGAAATTGCTTAGTTTTAGTTTTTGTCATCCACTCTACAGGTAGTTGTAGTTATTATTGAATTTACTGTCATCTAAAATAGTTTTTTCATGATCTGTACAGCTTAGTTTTAGTTATTCTTACCAAAAGTAAAATACCCCAAAACTAAGGGGTTTTGGTTTTAGTTTTAGTTAACTAAAACAACACTAGTCTGTCATCATCCCGAGCTACTCTGGTTTCTGAGCTTACTTCTCACCTTCTGCCCATAGTGAGCCAATCGGTTTCTGAGGATAATTAAAAAAAATTACAAAAATTGGCTGTAAACAATACCCATTAAAATAAATGAACTGGTAAACAATAACACATTTAAAATTAAAAAAATGTGCTTTTCTGTGTAAACTATGCATGAAGTATATTTGGCGAATAACATGAGATAACTTTGTAAAAAAAAGTGCCAATCCACGAACAAAGAAACTCAACTATCACAATAATTCCGCCACACACAACTTCAATTTTGACAAATTATACGGGTCTAATCACCATGAGATAAGGAAAAGATGAGAGCACAAAAATTTGCAAAAACAATAGGAGAATTGAGTAATTTAAATACTACCAAATGTCATTTGATGAAATACAGAAGAGCGAAAGACAAAGGAAAAAAAAGAAAAAGAAAAAAAAAGGAACATGAACAAAATGCAAATAAACACACAATTTATTACTCAGAAGTAAGCTGAACTTTTGTCAAAGTGAAAACATTTTTAAGAAGAATAGCACACATGCAACAATATAAACTTGAAGTGATGACAATGTCCACTACACACAACAAACAAACAGTAACAACAACAAACAAAAAAAAAAAAGTGTTATAGAGCAAGTCGCCTGTAACTCTTATGACCATTCCGGTTCTATTATTGACCGGCATAGTTTCTGGACTCCATGGAAAATTAAATTTATTAACTTGCATAGCGTACAGACATTCACAAAAACACCCAATGAGTTACGTAATACTTGCTATTTTTTTGTTTGTCCTTTGCTAGGAAGGAGTGGCTACACTGTGCTTGTGACTTGTGGGGACAACATAGTCTCGCGTAGCCTGACCCTTTACCTAACAGCTAGCTGGGAAAGGGGTCTGGTGGCATTAGTACGTAGTATACCAGTTCAATACCCTCCTGATCTCAGGGGGAAGTTGCGGTTCGGTCGTGGTTGTCAGCAATTTAGGATTACCGCAGCCACTCAATCAGCTCTTTTTCACTGTCCGGAGACTTACGGGTATGTGCTATAGCAGGCCCGTCTCTGCCATTAAAAAAAGGGTCAGACCAGGAAGTGGGTGTGGTTTCGTCAAAAGTGGTGTAACAAATTAAAAAGTGGCAGTATGCAAGAGTTAAATATGTAAATATGACAGAAAAAAGGCTACAATAATTTAAGTAAATTTTCCAAAAATTTGCATGCGACGTTCATTTTGGCCAATGAAATCATTAACAATTTCTTTCATTTCCAGTGCATCTGTCAGTTTAGCACCACACAGAAACACGCACACACAAAAAAAATTATAGCTATTTGAAATGTTAAAAATACTTAACAATACACTTACAAAAGTAGCCTCATTTTTTTTGGCAGCAACATGATTTAATTTCACAGCTTTTAAGCATAGAAAACAATGTACGCAATCTTCACTTCATTGTAGTGAAGCCAAGTCCACCGATCAAACCAACTAGCTTGAAAACTACGTTCCAAAATTGTCTTCTTCCCAAACTTTCTTTTTGGGAAGTTAAAGACAACGGCTGATGCGGAGATTCCGGTAAATTATCGAGAAGATTCTTCTCGCGACTCGCTATTATAGTCGATGAAGACACTCCCGGTGGAAAGACTAGCGACACTTTACCAACAGAGGAAGGTCCGATTTTTTTTGCCGACCTTTACCCGGTAACTTATTAAATGTACACGCCCACCTTTTCCAAAAAAAGGTTCGACCAAGGTCGGACTGGTCGGACCATCTACTACGGCCCTGAACTCTACCCTGGGCTGCTCTGCTCGGTGGTAAACAGTTAAGCAGCTAGCTATGGTAAATTCCTGTGGTATGAGCGTCAGCAGGAGAGTTGTCGAACTAGGGCAGGTCCCATATAGGTCGGATATGAGAGGGTAGTAGACCCTCACATATCATATCCAGGCCTCACACAGCTTTATCTGCCTATTCTATTAAACTAAAACTCAAAAATAGCAATACCCCAAGGGTGGTTAGTATGCACAGTTTATATACCTAAAGGCAAAAAATAGTGCACACTTACCAAGTTAGTACACCTAGTAACAATATAGCAACCGGTTCTAAAGTTTTTTAAATTACCTAAATATCTAGTTTTTCTTAAGCTGCTCTCAAATTGTCCATTTTTCATTTTTGTGTAAATCACAAGTAGTGCATGCTGAGAAGAACAAGTGGATTGAGAACCTGAAAGGGTGAAATGTCTCATGACATGAAATATAAATAGTAGAAGGCAGTACATACTAGTACAGGACAAAATCCATTCCATTCTAGCTTTCTGAGACAAGTGAAGCCACATTGTTACTCTTCTATCATAATTTAATATTTTACTATATTTTTTTCTTTCTGATACATCTTTCCAAAACATTTTAAGAACAGCAAGTTATTGTATGTATAAGAATTTTATTGTCTCTTAAAAATGGAAGAAAAACACATTAAGGATTTGTAGACATTCTTGTATATTCTTATCTTTCTGGAGGTGAGAATATGCTTTAAATTCTGAACTTTGAGTTGCACAATAAAAACATTACCTTAATAGCACATTTTTCTTGTTCTAACAGCCAATAATTGTTAATAAAACTTAACCTGACATTTCCACTTCTTGCCGAAATCCTCTTCAGGGATCAACTGAGGTCAAGAAGTTGAAACATCGGGTTAAGTTTTAATTAACAATTATTCGCTGTTTGAATGAGAAAAACTTGCGATTATTATAATTATTTCAGCTGAGAATGACTGAATCATTGAAACATTATCTTGTATATAATGTTCAGAATATTTCATTCAAGCTGTACATGAATATGAGAGGTTGTGCTCAGTAATTCTTTCGTTCCACATAACTGTTTTACTTGAAAAAGCTTTAACTTTATACAGAGCGATGTTCGGCATCCAATCTTATACACTGCTTAAAAGAAGGAACTCAATACTAACAAACTATGTGTGTTCTTGCGGTGATGCCAGTATTTTTTCAAACTTTAAGCGTACTGCAGTAGCACAGGTTTAGATTTTTGCATTCTTCAATGGCATGCCTAGAGGGCACCTGAGAAGAGGGAGGGGGTGAGCTCTAGCTGTTTTTGCTCCCCCCACCCATTATTACAGAGGGGTTGAGCCCCCGCTCCCTCCCCACTTTGAGGCCTACTATGTATTGACTGGAAGAAGTAAAAATTATAACAAAATTGATTTTTATATGCTACATTTAGTCAAAATTGAAAAATGTTTCACCAGCATGTCTAGTGTGTATTTCAAATGATGTAGTATGATTTTTAATAACCCTCAGTGCACATGCACATGGGGGTTAACGTAGTCTGTTTGACATTCATTCTGTCACTCTGTCTACAGCAAATCTCAAAGACGCGGACTTTATGTTTAGAGAGAAGATAACCCAGACTCGATGATAATTTAAGTCCCTTTAATTTGTCACTTTTTTGTTTCCGCTTAGTTTTTAAGAAAATGAGAGAAAAGGCGGAGACTAAGGTAAGTGTGCAAAGTGCATGTCAGAACAGTCAAAATGTTCCTATGGTTACCGCACTCATGGATTTTACTGGTTGCTAAAAGCCTCATCAGCTTGTCAGAATAAACTTCTTTGATAGCACGGGTAACCTTTGCTATTAGGAATTAATAGCACTTGTAAAGCAATTGAAATAGCACTCAGCTTCGCCTCGTGCTATTTCAATCACATTACTCATGCTATTAGTCCCGAATAGCACAGTTACCCGTGCTATTGCTCATACAAATAGAACAGTATTATTCTTGTTATAAGCTAAAAATTCAAAACTTTTTATTATACTTCATTTAAATTATTGTACTTTTATTTAACCAAACTGAATAAAAAAAACTTAGGATTGGCACTATTAATGCTATAGCATTTAATAGCAGTCAAGTGGCATAACAATATAGTCAGATTCATTGTATTCTCACAAGCTAATTTTAGTGCATAAGTTTCTTTGTCTAATATCAAAGATTCCTAAATCTGCCAATGCTGAAATAAGGCACTAATTACGATGCTTTACCAACTCTGATTTGCTTATAAATTATACAGGAATACACCTCTGTTGTCATTGTCATCATCAGTCACTGTTGTCATTACTGACACACAAGCGTATTTTTCTGTTACTAAAACTTTGCAAGATTTTGATTAGCCAATGAGAGGTAATCTTGCCTCATGAGTGGACATGAATTGAATTTTAAAAAAATGGTTATTTTGTTTCTTTACAAGATAATTTACATGCAAATTTTGAGAGCTCTGTGCTTGAGGAGTAAAACTATTACGCACTAATCACAAAAAACAATGACTCGTCTAGTTAATTTCAGCTAAGTTTTACCTTGTCTGCGGGAACTATTTTTAGTTTTACCACATAAGCATATGCAAGGATAGGGTTCACAATTTGAGAAGTGTGATGTATTAGTTGTTTAACTGAAGTATTTTTTTCTGAGTATTCTATATATTATAGTTTGAAGAAGATGTTGACTATATAAAGAGTTTTAAATTGACATACCTGTTTCTATGTCATTGCAACCTTATTTTTTTCCTTTGGTAGATTCAGCTAATTTAACCGATGATATTCTGGCAGTTTTAAATGAAGATTACAGTGGCGACTGTACAATTCGTACGGCACATCTTATGGTAGTTGGCCTACCAAATGCCGGTAAATCTTCATTGGTTGCAAATTTATTGAATACAGAAAAGCCTTCAGGATCAACCGGATTGTGTGAAGAATCCCATGTCCTTGTTGCGACAAGTCACCATGCTGGAATAATCACTAATGATGAGTGGAAACCAGTGGATCTTCAAGTTTCACTTGGGAGAAAGGTGGCTGAAATTACCAAATATTCTAAGAGTTACACAAAAGACAACAAACAGAAAGAGAACCATGAAGATATCAATGCTCCAATTGACAGATTAAACCAGCAAGATTCAAAATTAGAAATCGCAGAAATGAAATCAGAAATACTTGTTGAAGGCATCGAAATGCAAATTGAAAATAGTTCCTCAGAAGATCTAATGGCCAAGGTTCATATTGATAAGCAAAACCCACAATATTCCAATGTGAACAACGCAGAAATGATTTCTGCCATGCTTGCTAGCAATGGTATAACTAATTTAAAAGATGTGAATGAGAGCAAATCTATATATCTTCGTGACTGCGGAGGGCAACTTGAATTTCAGAATACCCTCTCTGTTTTAATTTCTGGTCCATCTATTGTTTTGTTTGTACTTGATGCCAGTATGGAGGATCTGAATGAGCCCTTCAGACATTCGTACAGAGTGGACCGTAAAAGGAAAATTAACTCACGCCAATCAATTTCTGTTTATGATAGTTTGCGACAAACATTGGCAAGTATTGATGTATTGAAAAGCAGAGCAAGTTCTGAAGACTCCAATGAGTTTGACTGCAAAGTTATTATTGTTGGTACCCATTTGGATAAAATTTCGTCTCCTAAAGAAAAGATTGAAAAATTGGACAAAGAAATTGTTGATATAATAAAAGATCAGTGTATGTCCCACCTTGTAATCTTTCGAGAAGAGAGTGATAAGAGGGTCATATATGCAGTCAATAATGAGAATGCGAAGGATAAAAATTTTGAAGAATTGAAGTCAGCAATAACGGACCGAATGGAAAATTGTAAAACCTTTGAGATCCAATACAAAATTAAACCTTTATTACTTTCTTTACATCTCAAGAATCAGAAAAGTATTATGAAACGGCATGATTTTGAAGCTTTTGCAAAAGACTTCAATCTAAATGGCAAAGAACAAGTGGATGATGTTTTGAAATTTCTGCATCATACCATTGGCATATTGCGTTATTATGAAGTTGATGAACACCACCAGTTTATTGTGACCGATCCCAGTGTTCTATTTCAGTGTCTTACCAAAATTATTGTTGATACTTTTCCAGATTCAAGCTCTCGTACAAGTGACCAAACAAAAAGTCTTCAGATGGGGATTATTTCTAAAAAAG
>WLWP01000017.1 GCA_012103505.1 Pseudomonadales bacterium
CCTCATTTATGAATATCAAAGACATGCATTGAAAATCAAGTGACATATAGATAACCGTTTTATTCAAAAGTTAGCTTTTATGACGTTGGTGGAATACGTATACGTGACATCACAACATTGGAGCATGTGCACAGTAGAATTAAAGCATCTGCTAAACTAGCGGATAAACTTGCAGGGAGATGAAAGCTAAATTTTGGCAAATTTTTTTCCCAGTAAAATACTGGGGGTGATGTATTTTTTATAACAATGAATATAGGTGCCAGTATTGAAGCTCAGCTATCAGCAGGAGTTATTGAATGCCAAAGATCCTCACAGCACTTAGTTGCATTATGGAGGTAAGGCCACGGGTAAGGGTGAGGGTCAGTTTTGAGAGGAAATTGTTGAATCCCAAGGACTTTCACAGCATTTTTTTCATCTTGCATTCTAGATTGAAGAAGTTTCTGCTACCTTGGCACTGAGAAATAGAAAAATTCTGAACAGAAGCCATTGCGTATAGGGCAGGGCTACAGTTTAAGAAAGATTTATGATCAGTGAAGGAGGTATTGTAATGTTAAAAAAATGTATGGAAAGTTAATGGGAATTCTGCCACAAATTGCTTGTTCTTTAATGAAAGAATTTAAAAAAAGTAAGCAATGGTATACCTAAGCTCAATGTGATAGTAGTAGGTCTAACTTTTAAAATTCACACTTCCTACTCTATAGGCTGGACCAGATAAAAAAGATCTGCCAAGCTTACAAAGTACCTCTGGCTTTACACACTAAGATCGAGGAGTGACAAGATTTCGATGCATGTGATGTACTGGAAACAGTAAGTTTTCAAAGTGGCATCCATATTATACCTATTCGTGCTAATTTTGTGTGGACTACATTAAGTTTCAGGCCAAATTTCAAAGCAAAGGAACTAACTGTTCCGTGAGGAGGGTATAAGGTATAAGGTAATAGCAACTTGGTAAAAGTTGAAGCAGATTGTTGGATGCACTACCTTTATGAAATGTCACATCATAATAAATCGAGATCTAATTACAAAACTGGCATTTTTTTACACAAGTTAACCAATTATTGTCCTAAACTTTAAATACAACAAGTAATCAGTAAAATTTTCAAAATATATACTATAAAAACTTACTTGTATCATTCGTTTACAACATTGAATATTAAGTTCATGAAGAATTTATGATGATATAAGGCTTCTTGTTAAACTCAACAACAAAGGCTGTCCAGAGAGCCAAAGATAAGCCATGTCCAAATGATTGAAATTTATCATCCATGTGAGGTCAGTCGGAGTAATACGAGATAGGCTATGTGCAAACAATTGAAATTATCATCAATTCACAGTGAGTTTTCTGAATAAGCTTACGGACTCTTTTCAATCAAATTACATAATCAAGATCATGGATTGCATCAGCATGAAAGATAACTTTGCCAAAGAACTAGACTTAGTCCATTATCGTATTTCATGTCTTGCATTGCTACATATTTGCATGTGATAAACTGTGATATGCATGATATAATATTTTATCAAACCTCTTCATTTTGATTTTATATACATTGTTTAGTTTTATACTACAATTTGTACTGTAATCTGTCTTCAATCTACATGCATGGATAAATAATTTGTGGCTGTTAAGTTTCAATTATAATAAATCATAGCCTTCAAGTTTATCACTCACTATTACGAAGTCATAATGGGAGTGATGTACATGACTAAAATTTCGTAAGGTTAAATCTGTAAAATTTGCACAACTTTGAAGAGATTTTAAGAAAGTTTCCATATGTTTGTAGCTTTCACCAAACGTTCTGCCATATACATGTAACTGTGGATTGGGTTTGGCTATTAACTCAAGTTTTTGCAAGCTGCAGGCCTCTTTAAAAGAAAAAGACAGAGCCAAAAGCACAGACTCGTTAATATTTGTACCAAAGGATAAATGTTGAAGTTTCTGTAGAGCTCTAAAGCTATACACAATGCTTATAATCCCAGCAGTACTGTCAACTGACAAGTCATTTAAATGTAACACCTCCAGATCTAAGCAAGTGCTTAAAGATTCACCAAGCATATCTGCACTCTCTTCAGACATAGAACTGCCACTTAGGTCAATGTGAGATAAGTAAGGATGCTTTTTAAAGAAAACCGAAAGTGCTGCAATTCCTTTTGATGATATTTTATTATAGCCTATATCTAAGCATTTTAAATGATGGCAAGATTGTAAAGAATCAAGTAAAATAGTCAAACTGTCATCATTAATAGAATTATTACTTAATTTAAGAGTTTTCAAAATGTTTGGCCCAAAACTGTATGACAATGTCTTCACACCACTGCTAGATATGAGGTTATTACTCAAATCCAATACCTGAATATTCTTGAACAAAGATTGCAGCTTAAATATTTGATCATCATTTATATTGTTCGCTGAGCAGTATAATTCTCGTAAATTTATACAAACTCGAATAAAAGACACTATGAAGTCGAAGTCTTCCTTACCATGTTGGATTCCGTTAATATTTAAAGCATGAAGAGAGTAATGCTTTAATGATCTAAATGTTTTTAATCGCATATCGAAAGCAATGTTATTATTTTCAATATTTAATTCTTGCAAACCAGTGTTTGAAGATAGCAAAGTAACCAGGGATTGTAAAGAATGATTTGTAGCATTATCACTTAAATCAAGAGTTCGCAGTGTCCTGTGCCTTTTATAACAGTATGCCAAAAGTGCAAATGAGTTTGGAAGTAAGCAATTGCAAAGTATAAGCGTGTGGATGTTACTTGAATTTTCAAAGAAATGCTTAGCTTGGTTTATGTTAATATGGTTGTTTCCAAGATTTAAAGTATTCAAGCTTGTGCAAACTGTAAGAGAGTTCAAAAAAGTAATGTCACTGATGCTACAGTTTTGCACATTAAGATATTGCAACAAAGTACAATTTCGCAAACCTTCGCATATTACTCCAAAACCATTGCTACCAATGTCATTATGACTCACATTTAGACGCTGCAGACATGTACACCATTTTAATCCATGTCCAAGTACCTTCGCAGACTCTTCATATAAACTGTTGCAACTCAAGTCCAGCTTAATTAAATTACTGGAATGCTTCAAAAAGTAAGGGAAAACCAGAAAACATTCGTCAATGATTTTACTTTCACTAAGAATTACATTACACAATTTTTTACAGCCCTTTAAACCGTAAACCAATGATACAAAACCAGTTTCACAGATTTCATTGCCATGTAAATTTAACAACTCTAAATCATCATGATGTACTAAAACATTTGCAATAGCTTCAATGTCGGGTGATTTCAACTTGTTTTCACTGATGTCAAGATCCACTAATTTTGTAAACACCTTCAAAATTTTTATCAATGGGCAACCCTTTCCAATGTTATTATGTCCCAAATATAGTTTTTTCATACCTTTGCAATGAATGATTGAATCAGCAATAGCTGACATCCCATTTACTTTAATTGCGTTTCTGCTAAGATCCATTTCAATTAGCTCAGTGCATGACTTTAGGTGTTCAGCTAGTGATAAAGCTCCATCGTCTGTAATTAAATTGCATCTAAGCTTTAAGCTCTTAAATTGACGGTTTTTACTTATAAGCTTAGCAATAGCCCTTACCCCATCATCACGTACATAATTATCATTAAGCTCAATCTGAACTATTTTGTCACACTTAGAAAGTGATGCCCCAAGACACAAAGCACCATTTGTTCCAATTTCATTTTCATTCAAGATAAGCTTTTCCAAATTAATGCACGATTCCAATGCAGATGCAAGATCTTCGACACCCAAATGACTAATTTTATTATTGCTTAAATCAAGAGAATGAAGTCCAGTGCAGTTCTTTAAATATGAGGCCATTAATTTCACTCCGTGATTGTCTATATTACAGTCTATCAAAGTGAGTGACAGTAAATGAGCACACTTACATATCATGTTAAAGACTGACTGAAGTCCACTAGAAGAATTATCACAAGACTGAAGGCTAAGTTCTTCCAAATTCATTTCTTTGTCAAAATATGAATTAAGCTGAGCCATACCCTCGTCTCCTAAGCGAGTAGAAACACTGAGCACCTTCATAGAATCAGTGTTAGATTTAGGAATACTCTTCAATGATACGCTGTTACCAAACAAAGAAAGTTTAATATTAGTATTACTGGTCTTGCCAAGCAACTTTTTTACCCCTTCATCACCTATCAGGTTCAAACTCAAATCTAGAACTACTATAGAACATGATGGTAGAACTTCAGCAATAGATATTGCTCCACCGTTTCTGATTTTGTTAGCAGTCAAGATTAATTTCTTGAGTATAGCATTACACTGCAGAGCTTTGGATATTATAGTAGCCTTTTCATCATCAATATTACAATTAATAAGACTAAGTTCGGAACATGTGCTCCCACATTGAAAATCAATTGTCAGTGCAAATACTTCAGGATTAGAAAAAATGCAATTTGAATATGATGCAATTTTTTTCTTTAAAATAGAAAATAAGTTGAAATCACTAGTATTTACTCCAAGTGAGTGATCTTGCTCATGCGATGAATAACATATTTTTTTGAAATTCTTACAATTGGACTTAAACAGTTTAGATATTTCTTTTATTTGACAACTGCTAATCTGATCTAGCTTGCTATCTCCCGCCTCTTTACATAGCTTAAGCACACATAAAGAACTGTGGCACAAAGATGTTCGCAAATTTACTATATCAGAATGATCCTGAATAGTATTAGCAATACCCAGTACTTGAAGAGATGGCAAAGCATTTACAAGATTATTTAAAATTTGAAAATTTCCATTTACACTACCCCTGAATTCCATGCTTATTACTGAAAGATTCCCTTCCACTGCCTTAGTAAATGCTTCTAAATTTTCCTTAGTTGGTGAGCAGTCCAACGTAATATGCATACATGGATTCTTTGTTGCATTAGATATGACATATCCTAGAGCAGTAAAATCAGAAGAAGTCATAAATGAGTCAGTAAAATGTAGAACTGAACTACATACATGGTCGCAAATGTGATTTTGTTGTGCTTCAAAAGCACATTGAATACGAAACAGAGGCTTAAAATTGGAGTTGTCCATCAAATCCTTGAACAAAAAATCAGAATCAAACTTCACTAGCCCACAAAAAAATTTAAATACTATTTGCATGTGTTCTTTGGATGCATATTCCATCAAAATTTTGTGTCGAACTTCATCATTTTGACAGTAAATATGATAAGCCGCTAAGAACTCTTGAAAAGTTAAGTGACAAAAAGTGTACATACTTTGATAACCAAGACTGGTAGCTTTGGTATCTATAGTTATCAAGCCCAGCGAATCACCGATTTTTATATCCTTGTTGAATTTATCCACATCAGACTGCAACAAAATTTGTACTGAAGCATGTGTTTTTTCAAATGCAATACTACAAATATCGAGAAAAACTTTTCTGTCATCTCCAGTTAGAGAATGCACTGATTCTAAATAAGTGTGCTTTTTATCTTCATAACGATAGAGAGACCGTAAAATAGCATGCTTTGCAAATTCCATATAAATCTGAGTTTCTGTGTCCGGCAAATTTTCATTTACATCAAATAAAAAACAAATCATAGCTGATTGAATAGGCAAATAACACATATGGTGGATATTAGGATGGTTATCTAAATATCTTTTTAAACTGGAACACCTATCTGTGGTAGAAAATTTGTAAGAATTTATGTATTTTGATATTTGCTTGTTGAAAAAACCCAACACCTCAATTTGTTTGTCAGCTTCTTCTCTGTATTCAGCAATAGCAGCTGGACGAGATGCTGTTAAAACAATTGCCTTTTCCAAACATTGCTTCTTAATGAGCTGATATATGAACACATCTTTTCTACGTGGTTGATACTCGTCTAGGCCATCGAGTATGAAGCAATACCCAAGCCCCTTACTCTTTACACAGTAGCTACATATCATAGCCAGATCTAACTCATCCTTGAAATATTGACTTACTACATCTTTCAGCTGTACATCGGGATTACTTTGAAAGCTACGAAGATGAACTAAAAAGAGCAGACGCACTGACTGAAAATGTATGTCACATTTAGACCAGTCCTTTGCAATTTTGTTAACAAGGGTGGACTTGCCACTTCCTGGGCGACCTGCAATCAGAATTCTGTGTCCAGGTTTCATCGAAGTAAAGCTTGACTTGTAGTCAGTGTCAGTTTTACCTAAATATATATCATCAAGGTCTCCTCGGATAGAATGGCGACTGGTGTCATGCATAACCTCAATATTCTTTTCTGTGACAGTGGCTAAATTGATATAAGTACTTTGTTTAACCTGAGGCCAAGTATCAGCCTTAACTTCTTTTTTCGTTGCATAATTCTCAGAAAGGCATTTGGTATATTTATCTATTGGCGTTTTAACTCTAATGTTAATTGAGCTGGAAATTCTGTTCCTTTCACCAGTACAGCTATATACTCCATCCTGTCCGATATCGGTTACACAAACACAGATGATACTTCCCACTCTGTGCTCAATCTCAACCCCATTTCTAAACCAGGAATACGTTTGCTTTGGCCCTCCTAGTCTTGCTTCCAGTAATATAGCAATTTCAGAATCAGTTTCCTCAATTTCAGTAACACTAGCTATAATAACAGGTGAAACTGATTCTGAGCTACTTGAAAATACAGGCAGTGGATTACGAGTAGCAAAAATCAATTTCTTTAATTTGATTGCCTGTATTGTTAAATACACTGAATCACTAGAAAGTACTTTGAATAATTCACTTAGTCTTACATCATCTTGTTGTAACCACATATCTAGCAACTCATATAACCGAGAATCATCATCATGAAACTGTTCATTCAATTTAATTCTCTTTACCCGAGCACTATCTCTCAAAAGTAGTCTCGCTATTGCCTCCCAACGATAAGAATGCTTACAAATATTCTCATATATGATTGTAAGGTCTGACTTGTATAACATACAGTCATCATCAGTACTGTCAGATCCTTGTTCCTTTCGATAGCCTGTCATCTCTGACAACAGAAGATCATAACCTGAAAATTTACTCAATACTTCACAAAATGCTTTGCAATGAGAATACTCATATGCAGCAGCGTTCTGTGAAACGTAAAACGACTGCAAGATGTAGCGGCAACATAATTCTGGATAAATTTCCTTTTGTAAGATGTAAATATTTTTTAATACCAATTCATTAATTAAATGGCTCTTATTCAGTTCCCCTGCAAACCGTCTAATTTCAGATTTAACTATCAATACAATTTTCCCTTCAAATTTCATTATAGTGTGCAATGTTGGGACATACTGATTCCCTTGTTCTTCACTATGAATTCTTGATTCATCTTGCGAACTATTTCTGTAAGCTGAAGGTCTCCTATTAAACCTTCGATAATTACCTCTTCGAGATCGTTGAGTATTCAACATTCCTAAAGTTTGAAAAATAAAGCTAAAAATTTACCCTCTATCAGCCAAAATAGTTATTTCTTTTTCATTCCTTTAAAATTATTAAAAATTATGATTAAATCACTGAGTTAAAAAAAAATAAATGAAGCAATCAAATACCACAACTTAGTTGTTTTGCAACAAATGACTATGTTATAATGGCAACAATTAAACAAGTATGCATTATAAAGTATGGCTACAGTTGCTGCAATTGATGAACGAGCAAAGAGAGCATGTTACTATAAAAGGTATTTTTAATAAATAAGCGTGTATATAATTAGCAAGCGACAAGACTTTAGGGGTTGAATCAAATATCAGTTTAATCTGGAACCACATATAAGTCATTATAGCTCTAGACTTACAATTATACAATTATTTTTAGAGAAGCACTTGCTTTTCCCAGTCACATAAGTTGCAGCAAGTGATTACCATATCATTAACCCTTTCACCGTCATTAGCACCATGTGGCACTTTTACCAATAAAAATTCAACCGCTTGCGATCTGATCCTAAATTTGGTCTCAAAGTATGCAGAATGAAAAGCTTTAATAATGCTCTAAATAGGCGGATTTTGTGTTTTAGGTAACTAAGGGGAAAAGGGAAAGTAAATTGAATTTTAAAATTGACCGCACATGTTGACCGCAGAAGAGAGAATAGATGCCGACAAAGTTATTCAGCGCTTATTCGATGATGATTTCAGTCTTTCTGAGAATGAAACTAGCGATGAGGAGGGTGAAGGAATGTTTGCTTACGCTGGATACGCAGCATTTGGACACAGTTGAGCTAGCAAATCTGAGTAGTGGAGTGGAAGTTCAGCCTAGTAGCACTACTGGAGCCAACTTGGATGTTTCAGGTAAATGTAGAGTAATCTTAGTTGTTGGCGTGGATTCGAATCCAGGGTCACTATATAGCTACTACATTTATTTTACTACTCTACATTAGATTGAAACTTTCTCACCTAAAGGGGTCTGGAAAAAAAGCAAAGGAAAAATGTGAAAAAATCTTAGTTGAAAAATGTGAAAAAATCTTAGTTATCGGTGGGGATTCGAACCCAGGGCCACTGGCTTTAGCCACCAGTGCTCTAACCACTGAGCTACGACAACCCTCGACTTCCAAGACTTTCACATTAATTTTCCTTTATACTGTTGAGTAGTACCGCTTGCTGCAGTCTCGTATTCAACAGACCACCAATTATGTGCCCTGGGTTCAGATCCCGGCGACAACTAAGATTTTTTCACATTTTCCTTTGCTTTTTTTCCAGACACCTTTAGGTGAGAAAGTTTCTATCTAGTTTTTATGAATGGTCAGAACTTGATTGATGATAAAGCCTTTTCAATCCACAAATTATGGCTCCTTCCGAAAGGGGAGGTGTTTCCGGTCGACACCGAAAAGGTGTTCTGACGGCACATAATTGGTGGTCTGTTGAGTATGAGACTGCAGTAAGCGGCACTACTCAACAGTATAAAGGAAAAATGTGAAGGTCTTGGAAGTCGAGGGTTTCAGTGGTTAGAGCACTGGTGGCTAAAGCCAGTGGCCCTGGGTTCGAATCCCCGGCGACAACTAAGATTTTTTCACATTTTTCCTTTGCTTTTTTCCAGACCCCTTTAGGTGAGAAAGTTTCAATCTAATGTAGAGTAGTAAAATAAATGTAGTAGCTATATAAAATATAGTCAAACAATACGGTTTAGGTATTATAGTAAGTAACATGCAAAATAGCTGGTTGCAAGTCAATATAATAATCAATAAAAAAATATATATAGAGAGAGGGAGAGAATCCACGCATATGAATAAATTGAACAGGAATCTATTGTAACTTTACAGACGGAGTCAATTGACATGGATGATCAAGCAAGTCAAGGGAGTTTCCATCTTCCATCATCCATGGAAGATTTCAGTCCTTCATCTACTATGGATGTCACTTCTCAAGGGTCTGGAGCAGAATCAGACATTTCTCAACAGTGTGTTAGTGGAAGTATGTGGCATGTACGAGGAGGGAGAGGGAGAGGAAGCGAGTAACAGTAAGAGCAAGGCCTAGCAGGGGAGGAAGAGGAAGAAGGGGAAGTAGGCATATTAGTACAAGACTTAGTAGTAGAAAGAGGCATGGAAGACCAATCAATTCAGGCAACAGTAGTAGCAGTACTACTCATTTATCAGCTGCTACAATTGCAATTCTCAATGAAATAGGTTCTCTGGTATGGAAGAATGAGGAGCCACAGTCATATACGCAGCAGTATACCTAAACTCCAGGTCCCACTTCACCAGATGTTACTGGTAATAGTACTCCTGTTGAGCTCTTTTGCCGTTTCTTTTCTGACGATGTGTGGGATTTGATAAAGGAAGAAATTAATCGTTATGCTGGTACCTGTATAACAAATAATCTTAGTGGTCATGTTTGGAATGATACCACGTTGAAGAGTTAAAGGCATTTGTTGGCATTTCGATTTTGATGGGAATTGTGTGGTTACCACGACTGGAATTATACTGGTCTACTAATTTTCCACTCATTAGTACTCCAGGCATTAGTAACATTATGCCTAAAACTAAATTTGAACAGTTAATCAGGTTTTTTCACTTGAATGACAATAGCAAGCAGATTCCATATGGTCATAATGGACATGATAAATTATTCAAAGTTTGGAAATTATTGAACTTGCTTTGTCCACTGTTGCAACTGACACTGACCTGATTACCAGAAGTATATGCGAGGTGTAGATAGGGGAGATCAACTCGAGAGTTACTATAATGTTGGTAGAAAACCAAGGAAGTGGTGGAGGCGAATTTTTTTCTTTTGTTTGGAAGTTTGTATTTTGAATAGATTTTGTATGGAAAAAATGGTCAGATCTAATGAATTTAAAACAGCGAGGTAGAAAAAAGAGATATGTTGTCGTTTAGGCTTGAGCAAAACAGCTCATTGGTAGCTTACAAGATGTCATAGTGCTGGTCGTCCACGATCTGTTGAGCATCTTCAGCTAGATAGACTGAATGTAAATTTAGGTCACTGGCCTAACCATGCAGATAGAAAGGGATTGTGCTGTATGTTCAGCTACCATAAGAAAAAATAAGCTTACTGGAGTTGGGAATCGCCATGAGTCTCGTGTTCATTGTGAGTACTGCTAAGTCCATTTATGTGTATCATCTGAAAGAAACTGTTTCAAAAAGTATCACACCCTTGTAAACTTTACTTCATGAAACTAACTGCCTACATTTTTGAAATCTATATTTTATGACACATGCACAATATTTGTTAGTTTATGCACAATTTTCAGTTATTCAGTACTTCATGGTTATTCACGCTCTATAATTTTATAAACAATATCGTTTCACATTCACATCAACATTACTGATTACCGATCTATTATAGAAATAATAAACGGTTTGAAGAATAATGATTAGAAAGATAAGTCTAATACAATTTCTATACAGGAATTATCTAAATATATTCATGAAATTGAGCCCAGGCTAAATATGATACCTTAGTTGATTAGATTTGTCTCATGAAATAGCTGCACAGTAAAAGAATCCATGGACTGGCTTGAACCAGTCTAGAGTTCAAAATAACATGATTCATTGCTGTGGTTTACAAGATAATTATATTCATGTTGTAGTTCACAAGTGGTAATTATCCCACATTGGTTGCTAGGCAACCTACATTTTTCCCCCTGTAATGTATATTCTATATAGACAATTTTTTTCTATGGTTGCTATGGACCATTTTCAAGTCCTGATTTTATAAAAAAAAATTTAAAATGTCTAACTAAGTTAAGATCCTTTACCAGATAAATAATAGAGATAATGAAGCACCAAATGTGCCAGTCCTCAGTGCTACTGTACACTAGCTCGATATTACAAATCATTGTTTAGATCAATCTGTTACTGTGCAATGAAACTGGCAAATGTAAATGCTGTCTTCCTATGAAAACCTGAATATGCAAGTGACACTCACCAATAGTTTCAATGTAAAACTCCAATTCAAGCACTTGGTTAACTTTCAAAACAAAACTATCACATACTGCTATTTGCTTACATAATCACAATGAGACTAAAGGGGGCGCTACCCACAATATACCTGCATGGAGCTTATAGCTTCGCCTCTTCTCAAAAATCAGCCCGAAATAAGTCAACAATTAACCCTCTCACCGGCAGATAAAATTCAGTTATTTATTTTTTCTACATGAATAATGTTTAAAAATAAATATAAAATCAGGAGTTCAAAACAGTACCTAGCAACCTATATCACGTGAAAGTACATGTATTGTTCAACATTTTTGGTCAAATTTGGTTGCTTAGCAACCAACCACAAAGTGGTTTTGGGACCACAATGTAACTATATCATCATAACAAAGTGATCTGTATGCTTCCAGTGCAATATTAGCAATTGTTTGTGCGTCATTAGATATTTTTTACTGTTATAATAGACAGTTATCTCAGCCAGCAATGCTGTTGCTCACTGATGACACCAGAGGAGGCGTGACTGTTTGCTGGGCAATAGCTGGGCAGAAGAACATCAAGAATACA
>WLWP01000018.1 GCA_012103505.1 Pseudomonadales bacterium
ACTTTGGAACATTTTAATCAGTCTTTTTGTATGATGTATTATAGCTTAAAAAATCAGATTTCATAGGAGTGTGCCAATCTCTAATATTTTGCCCCCCCAACCACAAGTGTGTGGAGCCTCCTCTGGTATGTGCGTTAGCGTAGGTTGTTTGTTACATTGTGTTAATTGGAGGCGTCGTTGTGACTTGTGAATTCCGTGTGCATAGTGCCGTGTGCATCATGCCATGTGCATCATACCGTGTACGTATTTATATGTATCATCAGTAGCAGTCAGTCTGTTCTGTATCGTTGTCTTGCATGTATCCTCCATATGTCCTATCTATTTCAAATTAATTAGACGTAAAACTCTGAGAAGTGAAGTTCTACGGGCTGTGTAGGTACACCGCTTGATCAACGGAACTAACTTGGTTGCAGTTCTACTAGGGGCAAAGGACTGGGCCTAACCTCTCTCTACCTTTGAACCCCCCACACACCCACTGTTTGTTCAAGTAATGAATTTTATAAATAGAAAAGACAAAACAGTGGTTTTTCTATCAAATGAACCAAAGAGTTTAAGTTGCTCTGCTTATCTACTAAATTCAAATGACACTGTTATCACACCTAACAATTCAGTACGAGCCATTTTTTATTATAATCAAAGCAAGTGATTTTTATAACAATCAGTAAGTTCATTCAACTAATTAATGTTAAATTATAGTTAAAGTTACTATGTAGAGTGTATATATAGCTAATATAACTACTTCACTTAGACATATAAAGCAAACAACACAATGTCAAAATAAATTCATAATTAGAACTTACAAGTGCATACTATTTGTGGCAGTCTTAGTTTGCTTTTTTTCTTCAAATACTTGTGTCAAATATCTGAATGGGAAGACCAACATTGCTGGAAGGATTTCTGAACTATGTTTGTTTTTCTAAAAGATTGCTTTGGAATAGTAAACGAAGGATCAGGTTGGTCTGAAGTTTCTTCTAAAAGATCATATTAGCTATCTAATCCCCGCAGAAGTCATTTCGACCGCTCAATTTAGACCATCCAAGTTAGATAACGAGCACGAGTAGGTAAAGAGTAGAAAAAATAATGGACATGCCCCTTTTGTTAAAACATTGGTGCGGCCCTGGCCACTCGGTTGCACCCGTTCTGACGCTCCTGAGGAAAGAAATTGAACTCATAGGAGAGCATGAACTAGAGTTCTAGTCATGGAGGTTATTAACTCATTGACTGATGATGTAGAAGTAAAAAACAACAAAACAACTGGGGGAGTCTAGCCAGGTGATGATAAGTAGGGGCATGATGGTATCCCTTACCAGAAAACTAGCAGCTGATAAGTGAATGCTTTACAGATAGCAGCTGAAACAAAAAATAGCAGGAGAGAGGGAGTGGTGATACCTAATGGCTTTTAAATAATTAAAAAAAAAAAAACTTCAGAAAAAAATAGCTCCATAACTTTGTGGCTCTTAAAAAAGACTGTACTTTTGGATGGGCTATGCAGTTATCAGTAATCATAACTATTGACTTCTATTACTCTGAAATTTACTGACCAACCTGAACTGAAAATGTCACTTGTCATCCAGGCTATCTTGTTGGCTTTGTACTGAACAAGTGTAGTACAAACATTTTTGAAACACCTAGGTAGTAAACCTACCAATAAATGACCAGGGTATCTTTTTATTTACCGACATATTGTTCCGGAGTCCTGAACATTTTTCTTCTTTCAAAGCCATTGTTTTGTCAGGAAGACATTTACCTTGGTTGGGTAAGGTGTATAGCCACTGAATAGCTGCTTAATTATTAATTGTTGATGTATGACAAACTCAATCTATACAGAAAACTAAAATATTATAGCTATGTGATGTACCTTAGTAAAAACTAGTCTTGTGATTCTGCACTGCTTGTAGGTATCATCAGTTATCAACTTCAGCTATCTGGAAATGTTGGGGTTAATTGACAGCAACAAAATAAGGTAAAAAATACACAAAAAATAATTTTAAACTCTACCTGCTACCAAGTTGCTCCAATGGCCTGTATAAGGAAGAGAGTTGTCTGAAGACAAGAATATGCAAATTGGTTGGCAGCTGCATCATACCTGGGGGAGGGGGGGGAGGGTTTGAGGCTTACTTTACTCTGGTCTGTTACTACTGTTAGACGCCGAGGTTATAGCCATCTTCTGGGACGGCATCTGGGGGGTTGAAGGTGATGCTGACCCCCAGAACCCCTACTTGAGCGACTGGGAAGAGGCGGTCTCATGCCAAGTGGAAGCGTCAGCGTTGGATGCAGTGCCAAGGGGTATGGCTAGGTTACTGGCTGCAGAAAAGCAGTCCCCATAGAAAGCACCTGGCCAGACAGTGTAGCGGCATACTGGCTCAGAGGTTTGGTGGCACTGTTGAGTGCATGATGAAGCAAGTTAAGGCCATAATCTAGGAAAGGGACGGCTTCCCACATTGGTTTGTAAGGGGCATGACTGTCATTCTCTAGGAAAAGGAGCGGAGCCTCGGAACCAGCCGACTTCAGGAAAATCACCTGCCTCAATAACTCATACAAGCTGATGACAGGGGCGCCAAGAGTAGTGAGGTTTGTCCTCCCAGAGGAGCAGCGCGCTAGAGTGGTAGGAAGAAGGGGCTGCCTTGATGCCCTGGTGATTGACTGGTCCCTAGCCAAGGAGGTGCAGATGTCCAGCAAGAGCCTGTCAGTCTCATGGATTGACTTTCAGAAGGCCTTCGACAGGGTATGAATAACTCACTGCCTTGAGATGCTGCAGGCCCCCGAGATAGTGATTAGGGATGTCGAAAAACGATGTGTCGATGGATCACAAACCTTGAAATCTGAGCTGGCGAGGCAGGTATGGTAACACACTTGGTGCTGTTCAAGAGGAGCCTGTCCCAAGAGGACTTGCGGCCCCCACTCCTCTTCACCCTGGCGATCGCCCCTCTCTCACACATGCTTCGAATTTTGGGAGGATTAACCACCCAATCACCCATATTCTCTTCATGGATAACCTGAAGATTTACACCAGTGGGCCAGAAGACTTAGAGGAAGTTGAGAAAGTAGTGGAAGCAGTCGGAATGAGGCTGGGTATTAGAAAGTGTGGGGTGGTCCACCTCCGCAATGGGAGGCTGATGTGACTGAGTATGGGGATTGGTGTTGGGGCTAGAGTGATTGAGGAGGTTGAGCCGGGGACTCTGTACAAGTACTTGGAAGTGGAGAAGGTGAGTTGCAAAAGCGAGAGTCGGAGCTGAGCACCTGTGGAGAGTGACCATCATCTTGTCTTCACCGCTGGGTGTCAGCTGGGCAGTAGTGGTGGTTTGCTACTAAGCCTTCCTGGAGTGGTATAGGCAAGACTTGTGTACCCTGGACGTAAATACGTGGGGAATTTTGGTCAAGTTCAGAGCATACAACCATGCTGCCTCTTGTTCCCCTGTACTCCTGCATAGGAGCAAGGGCGGCAGGGGCCTGGAAGCACTGACCTTTGTGTGGGAGACAGAAATACTGAGCTCGGCCCTATATTTGAAGCAGGTGGCAGACCAGCACGCCAAGGGAACGGTGGTGTTCGTGGAGGATTATGAAAGAAACAACAGGGACAGACCATACTGGGACTGGCAGCCCAGATGCTGGATCACTACTAGTTTGTTGAGAGAGGCTGAACCTGAGGCTGAGGATGACAGGCCTCTAGCAAAGATTGCAAGGGTGTGCCACGAATGCCGGAGACCATTGGCCACATCTTGTCATCTAGTCCTTTCCATGAATGGACACTCAGCAAGTGGGAGGCATGTGTATGTGCTTTTGATCTGAGATTATATTGTAATTACTTAGTAGTGCTGAGGGTTCGCACCTTTGGTGCTTCATTATTTGATGATGTATTACTATTATTATTATAATTATGTATGCAATTTAATTTTAAATAATAGATATTCTAACTTCTGTTTTGATGGCAATGACGTTATCTGTTATAATGACAAAGGAAATGTAAACAAATTTATGTATTATGTTACAGATGATTTATAGTTTTATCTTTGTACAATTGCTAACTTTTTGCTACAACTTTTTTGTACGTTTTATAATAATATTGTAAATATGTAATAACTGTAGGATTCATCTTGGCTAAATTTTTATGCAGCTAAGGGAGGCACAACAGTTAATCTACTTAAAATAATGACACATTTCAATCATTAAAACTATTTTTGATCAGCACATGCATCTATGTGATAAGTCTAACTTTCATCAGCCCAGTATGAAGGTTAAGAGCTAAAGCTTAACTAATGCTAATATCTCAGTTGCCACCTCAGACAAGTTCCATAATAGTTATGATGAATAGGACTTATTAGCACCAATTGTTAGCTACATGTGATAAAACCCTCATAATTATGACATGCACGTACCATGTAAAAAAATAACTTGACTATCCTTTTTATAATGAACACTGTGTTTCTAATTCCTTGGTGTTTTTAGGATATACTGATAAATAGAATGCAGCGAACTTGTTCAACAAACTTAGTCTTTCAAAACACTACCTAGTGTGGTAGTTTGTGAGAGGTGTGAACTAATACAAAACTTCATAATACTATGTCGTAAAGATTACATAAATGGATAGACTAGGTTATAAATTTTGCAGTATACTCAACAAATAGAGTTTACATCTGGTAAACTAATGTTCTGACCCTAGGCCAAACAAGTTTATAAAAATATAATTATGTGGACCAGCATCATATCCACTAAATTAGAATAGTGAATGAGGTTACATCACTGTATTCCTAAGCTACTTTTCCAAGTACTGATACAATACCACACCTTTTTCTTTGGAGAAAAGGCCTCATAAAAAGCCATTTTCTTGAACATTGAAGCCAAAAATAATTTGGAGCTCAAAATAGGAACTTGGCTGACTTCAGAAAATTGACAGATCAAAAAAGCAAATAATAATAATAATCCATTTGGTCATCAAATAGCAGCCTCTAAATTTGTATCAATGATACTTAGCAGTAATTCTTAACAGGTGAGTATAATATTTAATTCCACTCTTCTAAAAGATTATGATGCAGCTCAAGCTTACAAAAGTTTGTTTCATATAAAATCAATGGAATGACTGAACAATTCTTGGAGTAATTGATTTTTGCTTACAAAAGTTTCTTTTAATAGCTACTTTGACATCAAAATATTGGAATTTATTCCACCCTAGATATCTTCATTTTTAGGTGCTTGATCAGTGAGTTATTGTACAAGCTCATTGAAGCAGCTAGCTGTAATTATATTTCGTTGCCGGTGTCACAGGGAATTCTGCACCCCAGGAAATACGGCACCCCCCCGCGTAAAATATCCTAGGATATTTTGTACCCTAGCAGGAAATATGGCATCCCCCTAGAATTCTTCTTTAATTGGAGCAGATCACTGAAAGAAAAGCATTATGTGATAACTGAATAAGGTAGCTATTGATGCAGCAACATAATTATTCAGTATTTTTGTTTGTTTATGGGTCTTCTATGAGACTATACTACTGCATATTCCATGTAATACTAGTAAGTAGGTCATCATCAGTAAAGCAGATCAATTTTGAAAGCATCAGGACTGACTGTCAATAATATGCCTTGAAAACATCTATCATAACACAAGTAGCTAATTTAGCTAGCTAATACTAACAGAATGACACTGTGTATATTTTGTGAGCAGGTTTGAGTATGTTTTGTATTGATTATGAATTGAAGTGGAATGTGAAAATTTTCTAAAATCCATATCTAAAGGTATGAATAGCCAGACTACTACTATATTTATAAGCACACACTATTAAAATATAAAGCTGTCAACTCTTTATTCTCAACCTTGAGTTAATACAGTTTATTATTTTTCATCTTGTTCCCAATATTAAACTATAAAATAAGTGTAGTGACAATACATTATATTAACCAAATAAAAAACAAATCGATAAATGAAACAATTAAATTAAAATAAATAGCTAGCTAAATAAATAGCTAGCTAAATAAATAGCTAAATAAATAGAGTCACTCGATGCTGCTGATGGTCCCCAAGATAGCCACACAGTTTCCTATTCCTATAGCAATAGACAGCCTCTGAAGTAGGTGACTGGTGGAATTGGAGTCTCCTGACTCACTGGCAGGAGACCACCCATTTTTATTTTTAATTCAACCATGTCAAAACGATTAGCTAGCTACATTGTTTTCAAGGGCATACACAGAGGAGGGTTCAGGTGGTTACTAGTAACCCCATTTCAAATTAACTATATTTATAGCCTTTTTGTTGAGCAGAAACTATGGACTATGTCAAGTTTTAATCTAACCAGCTAACTTCAACTGTTAGTTTGCATTATCTGTAATTGTAATATCATGCCACCATGACTTCCAATGGAGCAGCACTGTCAAATGCTTGCATAGGTGGATTCAAAAGGCTAAAATGAAGCTGCAGAAGCAGTCAAAAAATATAATTTTGGACGTATTTCAGTAAAATAATATAGAAGCCACAGAGATATAGCAAGTTGAAAGTATTACAAATAAAATGGCTCACTACTGAATGGAACCATTGCTTTGTTCAATTTACAGGAAAAGCTTTATCAATTACACCTAATTATGCACCTGACATCGAGATCATTCTCAGCCTTGAGTTTCACAGACTTCATCCTCTCCTGTGTTTCCAGAAGTTTCAATCCACGAGTAAGTGCATATGAAACTGATGTAAATTGTGTTTGCAAACTTTAATTAGAAATGTATCCATGTAGAATTGAGGGTGCTAGCTTGCTTTTTCAATAAATTATTGCTGTTTCTATAATAAATTATTAAATATATTACGTGTGATCTAGGTGTGGCTTGGATGTGGTCATAAAATAACCCACCTTTTTAAGTCTGCGTATCGCCCTTGGTACTTCAATACTTTTTAATTATAACACATTGTTCATGATATGCACATATCATGTTCATTATATTTTATAACTACAATGAAAAATAATTATATACACAAGAAGATAACACAGAAAGTCAACTATTACAAGTACAGCAAATCCAAGAGGATAGTGCACATGCACAACAAAAAGAGTCTTTACACTTGCATGTAATTCCAACACATTTGTAGTGAAACCAGGAATTACATGACTCGCAACTGATCATGTAGTTGTCGAAACATTCTGGCATTTTACATACACAATGCAATTGCAGGAGAACCTTCTTAGACGGAGTTCTTTGAACTGAAGATTTACTACAGGAAAAGCTGAAAACTTGCCTTTTGTAAAACATTGAACAACGTGCTCTCTCATCTTTCTCTGATCAAAATTACTTCGGCATACTTTATCTCCATTAGCTAAATGAAATGCGTTTGCTAAAGCGAAGACTCCACAGTCTTTGGCACCACTTTGCTTTTGTGCATTACAGCATTCAATTGAAATAACATCATCTTTTGCAGTTCCACCATAAATATTTTCGCTATTTGAATCTGAACATCACAAGGCAACTCTTTACCAGGAGGCAAACTGTCCTAGATGCAGACACCACTTGCTTTACTGTACGAAGTACAAATCCAATGGCCATGACCAACAAATAGTATTTGGACAGCTGTTTGTAAGAGATAAGGAAAATGATATCGTAAGAATACACATTTCATTGTGGCTTACCCTCGCCATAAATATATTTAAAATTTTCTGTCATTTGGCTAAAAAGAGTATCCTGCAGACCTTGCAAATTCGGAAACTGTTTGCGTAAAAGGAGATTGCCAGCAAACATATGTCTGTCAGTAAGAAGTCCATTTTCTTCAAGAATTATTTTTTCGTTTAACCTTAACTGTAGAGACTCCAACCACCACACACTCTATGAGATGATTGTTAACACAATTACAGTATTATAACGTAATAAAATCAATTTAGTTGTAGTTCACCTTATTCAGACGGACTCGTTTTCCTTTCATAAATGTTTCTGTGATGCATTTTTGAGATAGCTGAGTTAGTTTTCTCTTAAGGATCCTTTGAGCAGATTCACTATTGACCTCCCCCGCCGCTGCAACTATGATAAAAGAATATAATTATTCAATTAATTAATTAATTAAGTCTATCGAAATTTGTTTCTTCAGTCACAGACCTTTGCGTTGGTTACAATCTTTCCTCTTCTCATAAATCCACTCAATTAATTCATCGATCAGTGTTGCATGAAATCGAAAATAAGTGAATCCAAACTTTGTTATTAAGCATGGTCATCTCGGTCAGACATGAACTCCTCCATAAATAAGTCTCCTCGTTTCAAGTAGCTATAGCTACCTTCACATTCTTTTTTTAAATTAGTCAAGTTCATCCATCTTCTCAAATGTCATTATTACAAAATTTCCGCCTAAAATATTCAGTAAATTTGTGCTGATTTTTTCTATTGTATGTCCAAAACTTACCTGCTTCTGGAAGTTTTGGAAGCTTACCAAACTGTCTGAAATCTTGCCATACTACTACATAAACATCTTTGCACACAGGTCCTTGATTTGTTGATTGAATATACTTTTGTAACTGAAATGTAAAATACAACTGGATGTACTTTGTTTGCCTAGCACAATCTACTTACATAATCATAGTGATCATCCTCATTCTCAGTTCTCAGGCAATGATGTAGTGCCCCTGTCTTCAAGAGATGCAAATACTCATCATCAAAATAGTTTGTTTGAAGAATGACTTGTGGCACAACATTCACCTATGTCAAAAAGTGTGCATTAAGTGTAAACAAAATGAGAACTACTTTACCTAAATGATATTCAGTTGCACACATAGTTGTTCCATTTTCAGTTTCTTTGGTCACATCAGTTTTGTAATTCGAATTTGCAGAATTCTCAACAGAATCCAAACAATTATCTTGAGTCATCTTCTCTGCAATAAGAAATGTGAGATATCTAGTCCGACCAATGTAATCTGCAGTATAGAATACTACCTTTTACTTCATTAGGTGTTAACCACAACTTCAAACGTTGGGTATTGTAGGACTTCTTCAATATAACTCCCTCATCATTCTTTAAAAGCCATCTTCCCTTTCCTTTGTCTTCTACTATGGTGTATGGACCACTAAACTGAACATCCAACTTTCCACCCTTTCTTCCTTCATTTTTTGGACATTGAGCAAGTACTCTATCTACATTACAAATCATATTGGACCTAGCAATATCTCAATTTTTTTTGTTTTACTATTTCCCCCTTTTCATTGCTCATCATACACAATACTCAAAAATTGATCACAACAACAGGTATTTTCAATTTGTGATACTAGTGGTTTGTTTGAAGAATGACTTGTGGCACAACATCACCTATGTCAAAAAGTGTACATTAAGTGTAAACAAAATGAGAACTACTTTACCTAAATGATCTTCAGTTGCACACATAGTTGTTCCATTTTCAGTTATTGAATAAGCTTCTTAATCTCCCCTTGTACAATTTAGGGAGTTTGTGGTCTAAAATGCTGTTCTACTTTATTTTGTGAATGAATCAATAAATATATTTATGATAGCTGTACAATATAAACATATAAAAGATGCTTTCGATCATATTGTCTTTTTTGATTTTCTTGCGCTTTTTTTATGTTATCCTTTACTTGATGATGGAACTGATTCTTCCTTTCAACAAACATTGCAATTTTTTCATCAATTATTGTTAGAAACAACAACTTCTTTACTGGCACATAATGAAGCTTCAATTGGAAGTTTAGCCTCACGAATATTCATAATGAAAAATGGAGTAAACTTTGTTGTATTTTGCCAACTGGTTCGATAAGCAAATAAAACCTCATCAATGAGATCATCCCAATCATCCTGTTTGTCATTCACTAATTTTTGTAGCGATGCTTTTCAGGTCTGATTCAGTCGCTCATCAAGGCCATTTGATTGAGGATGATATGCACTAGATACCCTGTGCTTAATTAAAACCAGTCAATGCCTCCAATCTGTCCATAATCTGGTTACAAAACTCCTTCCCTACATCAAAGTTAACTACAAGCACAGTTTCAACAACTATGCTTTGTTCTTTTTGCCAATTATTGCATTTATTCTAGTTAGCTAGAGTATACCTGATCTGAAATTATCTCCTCAGGGCAACCATGTCGATCATCTTGTAGAGGAAGGTAGCAACATGTTTGGCTTCCTTAGTTGGAACTGGCTGAGCTTCTGCCCACTTTGAAGAGTAATCAATAGGAGTTATACAGTATCTGTTGCCTTTAGCAGATATTGAGAGTTCAATAAGATCAATACAAACTTTCATCCACACATCTGACACTGGAATTGGATGTAATGCTGCAGCTTGTTTGTCAAATTTTCGTTTCGACCTCTGGCATACTTCACAGTGCTTGACCTAATATTTAAATATAGTGTTGTCAATAATAGTGAGGTAGAAATAGTTTAACCTCGAAAAAATTGGTATTGAAGCAACACCGATATAAAAAGCCCTCAATTCTCTATAATTAATAATATTAAAGCTACCCCAAACAAACTAGATATAGTTGGCTATCAACTTTTTGTTCTTTTATGATGCAAAGAGCAGTAATTCTTTAAAGGGTAGGTCCAGTGTAAAAACAATTTTTTTCCATTTGTTAATTAGTGTCTCAAATACCTCAGAATTTTTTTTAATTCTTAAGATCATTTTTTGTGGGAGTTATGGGCAGTTAAAAAACCATACATTTGAAGCACTTCCTTTATGGGTGGGGCATATGAATGACATAATAGGGGGTACCAGCTGTTCACATTACTATGTGAAAAAAATGTGCATTTTTATTAATAATAAAATTGCTTCCTTACCAATTTTTTTTTTTTAATTCACCTGTTTTTGGAGTTAATTCTACCGGACTATAATATCCCCATTGAGATTACTTCTAATAAAACTCAACAAGCTCAGTTTACTATTTTTTCCTTTTAATTGCACAGAAAATTAAACTCTGTAAAAAGGGTGTCATTGAAGTAAACACCCATAAGCTAGGCTATTTTAACCTTGTTTCATGCTTAACCTTTTTGACATCAAATTTCTGGTGGTGATAACCATTGGTAACTTTTTTTTTTCTTAATAATCAATTCAAGTTTTATCAAATTCTCTTTTTTTTCTGTAAGGAAACCCCTTAGCAACCATATATCAGTCAATAGAGCTTCAATTGCTGATTCTATTTATTTAAAACATCTAGTCTCTATATGGGTGGTAACTATTAAAAAAAAAGGTGTAGTCAATAATATCTAGTTGCTCACCGATTGGGATGAAAAAGTGGAATTTTTTTTGAGTGCCAATAAACTTGTATTGTTTTTAGCATTTTTCAATGCTTTGGGGCTATTATTGCCAAATGTAACTCTAAAAAATTTTTTTTCAAGGTCATATAAAATTTTTGGACAATCTCGGCAAAAGAGGCATCTAGTTAACATATGCTCTCAATTGCAGGGATTGCTGAAGTTGACACCATAAGCTGGACTTTTCAACTACAGAGGTAACACTTCCACCATCACTTCCAGCAAGCTGGGTTAAATCTGTAGCTGTGAGTGTCATCACCTTCACAGTTCGCCCTTGGTGCTACAAAGTCAAGCTCAGGAGACTCCACTACTGCAATTTTATTATTTGGTGTATTATAACAAAGTATATTTTGTTGTGCAAGCATAAAATAATTTTTCCCCTATATTTTGTTATATGTTTTGTTGAGATAAAACATAACAACAGTTGTGTGCTTGAAGTATAAAGCAGTTTCCTCCTTTTGGTGACTTCAGCCAGTTGCAGCTTCGATTTGGCAGATATTCTCTTGGGCATGGTTGAGCAACAACAACCACACACGTCTCCAAAGACAGCAACCACACAGTGAGTAACAGTAAAACCAGCAGAATTATTACAGCAAACCACAGCAAACCACACGTGGTTTCCAAGCCGGGGGGGGGGGGGGGAGCGCTTGGGGAAGTCCCCGAC
>WLWP01000007.1 GCA_012103505.1 Pseudomonadales bacterium
GTACTTTCGTCGAGTTTCACGGTGAAAAAGTCGAATGCGTTGACATGGTGAACAGCCTACCATTTTGAAAGTTTGCAGATCTGACCGGCTGCTTCTAGCCGAATGCTGCCTCTTGCAGTGCACAATGCTTCGCTTAACGACCCACAACGATCACTCGTCCGCGATTGCCTGAACTTCGATTTCGATCAAAAGTTCTTCTGCTACCAAACGTGACACCCCAACTAAAGTACTCGCGGGCCCGCTGTTCGCGGGTATGTAGCGGTCACGAACTGATTGGATGATCTCTCGCTTTTCCGAAGTGTAATCGACAACGAATACTGTCATCTTAACGAGATTTTCGAAGCTCGCTCCAGATTCCTGAAGCCCCTGCTGAATGTTCTTCATCACTTGGTCTGTTTGGACGCCAATGTCGTCGATCCCGACAATTTGCCCACTGGGGTCGAAAGCGCATTGTCCAGAGATGAAGATATGGCGATTCCCGGTCGCTATGACTATTTGTGAAAATCCTTTCCCTGTTGGATACAGGCGTTTTATCTCGCTCATTTATTAGCTCCTGCAGATGTGCAACTCTATCAGGAAGGACTGTTATTGGGCCGGGAGTCCATTTACGAAGCGGGCGATTTGCTAGTTACGTAGTAAGTTTATCATTAGCGTACCTTCAATCTCGGCGAGAATTGCGGCGGCTCTGTGCTTATCCCTTGCGGGCAGTTTCCCTCTGATCCAATCTTCGTACTCTTCTACAAACAGTCCCGCGACAGTTTTGTAAGGTTCCTCTCCGCGTATAGCAAGACCAACTAGTTCAAACCAGAGTTCCTGTAGTGGTTTCGTGCCACCTGATTTAGACAGATCGGTGAGCGTTCGAACTAGCTGGGCTCCGGAAACGTTGCGACCTGGTAAAGCTTTATCTAACCATTCCGTTAGGTTTTCGGCGATAAGCAACAGGGCTTCCCTCACGAGCGCATCTTTTTTGTCGAAGTAGTACACAACCATTCGGTCGCTAATGCCAACACTGTCGCCCATGGCTCTTAGCGAACTGTTCCGAAGTCCCTCCTTGAGGAAATGGGCGGCTACCGCCACAACAATCTGTTGCCTTTTACTTTGAGTTTGAATCATCACTACGAAACGTGTGGAAGCCTATTGAGGAAAACGATTCTCGCAGATTTTAGGTGGACCGCCTACCTTGAAGCCGCTTGAAGTCAGATGACCGTTCGCTCGTTAATCGACGAATCTAGGGATAATGTAGTAAGGACTACGATCTATGTAGTATATACTACATAGATTGGATTTGGCCTGGACGGCAGCTTCGCGAGTAAATCTGCGATGCCCAAAGCCGAGCCTCTCTTAGCGCTTAAAAGGAGATCTACAATGACGGGTTTTAGAATTCTGCTGGTATTGATGTTTACTACACTGTTGCTTTATACAACCTTTGTTGTCCTTGACGGCGGCGCCAACTTTGCCGCAACCTTCTTTGCCAACATATTCAATGTTGGATGGCAGGGCCAGTTCAACTTGGACTTCATGATGTTGATAATGGTCACGTCGCTTTGGATTGCCTGGCGTCACAAATTCTCGCTCAATGGTATCGCTATCGCGTTGATCTGGCCCGTCGCAGGGCTTATGTTCTTGAGCATCTACTTGTTGATTGCCAGCTACCGTGCCAACGGTAATGTCAGTAGCATACTACTCGGCGATCAAGTTGCCTGACCCGGATACGCTTAACGACTGACGTCTGCTCTTGGCCGAAAGTTGCCTCTTGTAGTGCACAACCATGAGTTTTCGTGCATTGCACAACTCAAAGTCTGAGTTCGACCCAGAGCCGACCTTCGGTGAGCTCTATCTTCGGTCACAAAGAAAAGTCTGATCTCGTTTGGTTGGGAGAGCATTGAGGAGAATTTTGGTAGCCTTGGGTTAAAAAAGGGGGGCAAGATGCTTTTAACTCGCGAAGAAATTTTCCGTGGTGTATTTCAAGCTATCGTTGTAGTTGTCAGTATCCTCCTCGCATTCGGAATCGATACCTGGTGGACGGAACTCGAAGAAAAGGAAGAAGCTTTAGCTCTTTTATCCACTTTCCAGGTAGAGCTTGCCGCAAGTATTAGGCTCCAAGAGGAAGAGCTTATCTTCAGAATTGCCAAGCAACAATCTGCTCAACGTATTCTTGCGGCGAGTACTGGAGATGTTGAACTGAAGTCTGGTGAAATCGACGCTCTGATAAACGATGTAACGCACTGGGGGACGCAAGCCAACGTTGTTGGTGCACTATCATCATTGATCGATAGCGGAAAGCTCGCCTGGATCGATTCAACAGGGCTTCGAGCTAAGCTGGCACAGTGGCCTGAAAAGACTGCTCTTCTAGATGAAATTGTGAGACAGGATCGTGACAGGCTTGAGCGTGTTTTTTACCCGTACTTGATGAGTCGGGCGAGTTTCCCAAAGATTTCGAACGCTTGGCGAGGACGCCCGGGTGATACCGAGAAAACGGTCTATGCACTCGAGGGAGGGTTGCTGCCTGACGCAATCGATACAGATCACTCGACTTTGCTGAGTCAGCGCGAGTTCCTATCTATCGTCACTATGATTTTCTGGGATCAAGCGGATGCGATATTGAGTGGAAAAGAGTGGTTAGAAGAAGCGCGTCAGCTAAGCGGCGAAATCCAAACAAACTTGGCGCAGCGTTGAAAAAATCATCTTCAGGGCATAGTCGCCACTTCCTCTTTGGGTTGAAAGTGGAAGTTAGCGAACGTCCCTTGTTGGCCGAAAGCTGCGTCTTGCAGTGCACAATCATGAATTTTCGTGCATTGCACAACGCGAGGTCTGAATCCACAACCCAAAGCGGTCAGTCAGCGCTTCTATGTAGTTGTTTGTTAAATCGCAGCCACTGAATTTTGCCGGACTCGTTTCTGACAAATCGTGGTTGCATAGTGGCCAAAAAACCGTCAAGAACGATTCACACAGCGGTTGAAGGAAGAGTGATTAGGGTTTTCGGTCGTTGCGTCGATTGAAACCGAATGAATAAGCTACCACTGCAAAAATGGAAAGTACTATCGCAAGTAATGTTATATAAGGAGGTGGTGCGTTCGGATCAATCTCCATCTGTGCGCGGTCGCCAAGAATGTACTGAACAGTGTCGCGGACATCAAATACGACGGAAATGACGATAAGCATCAGGGTGACTAGTGCCCAGATCCCAAATGGTGTTTTGGGTTGAATCTTCCCCCCTCGAAATTCGCGCGCGAGGTAGACGATCAATGGAACCCAGACAATAAGATGAGGGACGGAGCCAAGCTTGATGAGCCCGTAGCTCAGAAATATAGGTATGTTGGTCACCGCAATAAAAAGAATTGCCGCGAGCACCCATCGGGCCTGGATGTGTTTCAAGACCAGAACGCTTAATAGATTTGCGATACCAATGGTGCGCAGCCAAATGCCCATGGCTGGTCCCAAGGCGGATATTTGGCTGGAGATATCGGCGGGAGAATACTCAAACATTACTCTTGTCTCGCGCGTTTGAGCATTTCATGGATGCGCAATCCAACATAGGTAAACCAGGTTGCCCCAACAATGCTGATGGCGACGGGTTCCGTAAACTCTTTACTGTAGACATTGACGTTGTGTACATGCTCAAAGAAGTTCAGGTAGGGGGCAATACCGAAAGCTAGCAGACATGCGGTGAGCCCCGTTGCCACGAATTCAAACGCGAGAAAGAAAAGATACCGGGAGCCCAATCGCCTGAAAGTTTTTGTTACACCCATTCGACCGCCTTATACGTCCTTGCCAGTTGTGGTTGGGACACACTGTAAGGGACTGGATTAGGCATTAAAACGCGCGTTATTGTTGTTTATTTATTTCGTTTTTGTACATAATAACGCATGACAATCGAACACATTAAAGACTTACGGGTGTTCGTTCAGATAGTCGATACAGGCACGCTGGCAGCTGCAGGTAGAGTATTAGGTTTACCGGCGACATTGGTCAGCCGTCGACTGGCACGCCTGGAAGAAGGTCTTGCAGTTCGACTTATTGAGCGTACGACCCGCCGACTGCATATCACCGAAGAAGGCTGGACATTCTACGCTCGATGTCGTCGTGTGCTTGCTGAACTTGCGAGCGCAGAACTCGAATTGACAGCGGAATCGAACACAGTTTCTGGAACGATTCGAACCGTATTGCCTACATCGATGTTGGCGTATGGAATTATGGATGCCTTGAAAGAGTTCATGGACGAACATCCACAACTGACCATCGAAGTTCAATTATCCGACCGGCCTGTTGACTTATTGGCAGGCGGCTGGGATGTCGCGACGCATATCGGCATCCCTAACGATAGCAGCCACGTAGCAAGACGGTTGGGTAGCTTGTCACCCAGACTTGCTGCGACGCCGGAGTATCTGGAGCGTCGCGGCATGCCAAAAGATCCAATGGATCTCGTAACACACGAATGCATTCGTCAAATGGTTGGGGGCCTACCTATGAAAGAATGGCCCATCGTGAATGCCCTCGGCGAGGTCCAGCGAGTACCTGTCAGTGGGCGTTTAGTCTGTTACGACATTATCTCCCTCTACACAGCTATGTGTAGTGGTCATGGGATTGGTCTACTACCCATGGCAGCATTGCGTAAAGCCCGTGAGGAGGGTGTGTTGGTGGAGGTGTTGGCGGATTGCTACGCAGATGGTCCCACGCTCTTCGCGCTTATCCCTGCAGGCAGAAACAAAGTGCATAGGGTGCGTTTGTTTACAGAGTGGCTCGCTTCGTTCATGGAAACGCTCAACAGCTAACAAGCAACCAAAGTCCGCTTATGGCTGTGGATTCAACCGCAGGCGGCTCGCATGAAGGCGGAGATTCTGGCGATTGGGGAGAGATAGCTTATTGCGCTGATCCATTTGGCAATAGTTTGAGCGGCCGTTGTTGGCCGAGGCCGTGTGAAAACTCTCGAGCGGAAAACAAAACACACACGAGAGGTTCCTGAAAGCTAGTTCGACTAGGATGTCGTTCCAACAATTTCACTCTCGTGCGCGTTTTTTTCGTCGAATCGAAACTGCAAATAGTTTTCACACAGGCTCGGCCGGGAGCTGCCTCTTGCACTGCACAATCATGAATTTTCGTGCGTTGCACAACGCAAGGTCTGAGTTCGACCAACAGCCGCCGTTATCGTGGGATAACAAGTTTGAGTTAAAGAAGTTGTGGCATGCGATTGGATTCCGCAATGTCCCTACTACACTACTTGAAAAGTGGCATTCGCCCTCGCGATTGGCCCCTTGCTAGATGATATAATGCAGTTGGCGACACAGAGAGTCTTTCCCGTTTTCACAACCTCGATGTCGGTACTTATCCACTGGCCGACCTTTGCCATACCAACGTAATCTATCGATAAGTTGGTTGTTACTAGACCCCCATATTCGAACCCTTTCTGTTTCAGGACATGCCCACAACAAAGCCCGATGGCGTTGTCGGCTATTGCTGCGAGAAAGGCTCCGTGCACTAGACCTCTGGAGTTGCAATGAACGTCGTGTAACACAACCCCGAGCCTGATTTGGCTATCGTCTAACCTAGAATACAGAGGCTCCCATGGGTCGGTAAACTTTGACTTTCTGAAGTGCGGCACGAAGCCGCTTTCCACACCATCTGTAGGAAGCGCCACAGACTAACTCCTATCACCATGTAGCTTCTCGTAATTAAGGCACGCAGCATTGGCTTTAACAACTACTCGACGACAGCTTGTGGCCGATAATGGAGTAAAATTGGGTCTAACCCAACCGTCTGCTTCGTCCCCTAAACCGACACGGTGGGTCTGTTAAGGTTCTAACCATGAAGTACAAACGCGTACACATATTTGGCGGTGCAGGATCGGGAAAAACGACGCTGGCCAGACAATATTCCACCAGATTCGGTATCCCACATCACGAGTTGGACGATTTCTATTACTTAGAAGCGGCTGCTCGCAAGCGGAGACAAAAATCTGAACGAGACCAGTTGCTAGCTGATTCTATTGTTGAGGAAGCATGGGTTTTAGATGGCATTTTTTGGCAGCCGTGGGTTCAGCCATCGATTGAGCGAGCAGATAAGATCATTGTGTTGGCGATTCCTGAAAAAACGCTACGCTATCGAATTGTAAAGCGTCATTTCCAATATCTCAGCAAAGCAAAACTGAAAGACTACCGTTACTTTTTCCCAACGCTTTTGGAGCTGTTGAGACATAACCGCGCATACCAGGGTGGGCCATTCTTAGAAACTCTCGAGTTGCTCTCAGGGGTTAGTGAAAAGTTGTCGATTTGTGCAAGTAACGATGAAGCAGCTATCGAAATGGGGTTGTAAAAAGTCCGCAGTTGGTTGTGGATTCAACTGGTCAATGCAACACCAAGACTTTAGAGATAGAGAACGCTACTTCGCTTAACGACCCGTTGCTAACGTTCAGAACCTCAACTGCAATGCTTGGTTACACAGCGTTTCTTCGTTTGCGAAACATATCCAGACTCTAAGAATTAGACCCAACAGCGTTATCGAGGGAGCAATAAGCTTGTTCAACTTTCTACTTGTGGTTGCCTAAGCCTTCTGTGATCCACGGAAAGCTGGAAACAATATCTTCCCCGGTGCGTCCGCTTCGATCCTCTGCTAAGGCAGCAACTGAAAGCACAACTATGCTCATCAACGCCAACATGTTTCGTATTCTTGTCAATTCCCAGTGGCTCCCACTTTCTTGATAACCGCATCAGCCTCTTCAGTCGACGCACAAGATCTTTGAGGGTTATCCCCACTCCAAGAATCCCCTAGTTCACGAAAGTCTGCCGATGAAAGCGGTACGCGGTTGGTGCTTCACTCTTACAAAAAGTGGGTTGAAGTGGGGAGGGCGGATGTCAAAGTGAGTTTAGGTGAGGTTCCCATGTACAACGTGATACGGGCTCAAACCACTCGCTGCCTGTCCAACGTCACTACGTTGTGTTAACAATTAGTCAAAACCTAACTCAGTACTAAGAAATGATTGACCACATCACCATTGCGACAAAGGATGTCGAGAAGAGTAAGGCGTTCTACGAACTTGCGTTCCAGCCATTAGGGTATGCAGTCTCTTTCGGCGAAGAGAACACATTCTGGGCGTTCCAACTGGGCAACAATGCCCTGTTCGAGATTCGCGCCGCTCGAGATGATGAGCTGCCTGTTAGCAGTTGTCATGTCGCTTTTCGAGTGGAGAGCAAGAATCACGTCGATGAGTTCTACAAAGCCGCTCTAGGTGCGGGCGGCAAAGACAACGGCAAACCAGGCCTGCGCCCACAATACACAGAACGATACTATGCGTGCTTCGTCCACGATCCCGACGGCCATAATATCGAAGCAATGCTTGAAACTGACATTTAACACATAGCTTAAGACACGCAAAGTTGTAAGCGAGAGTTAGGTGCCTGAGGCGGCGATGACCGAAGCGTTACATGATCGGCTCCGAGGGCATCAAGAATCTAAATCGTATGGGTGAAATGTAAATTCTTTTGAGACGCTCTATTTGATCGCCGAAGTAGCGGTAACGCTATTAGGTTTTGTTGTAGTGTTCATCGCGCTCACTAACCGCGAGTTGAAGTTTGATCGGTCAGATCGTCATTTAGCAAGGTCCTGGTGTGTAGTTATTCCATATGGGTAAATAGTCTCAGACCTAATCCGAATGAGAGGTGATGACGTAATATCATGAAGCTGACCGTTGAAACTGAGGTTCCACAGAAAGATGTTGTTGTATACGGCGGGGACCACTCACCGTGGGTACAAGCCGTTCTGCTTGGCCTCCACCTCAAGCATGTTAGCTACCGTGTGCATTCTTTCCCGCCGCGCAAAGTGTTTCGTTTTTCGGGTGTGTTGATGCCCGCGCTACGATTGAATGACGATTCTTGGCTACTCCAATCTCAAGACATTCTGGAGGCCTATGGTTATGGTCGTCTTGAGCGAGACGACTTTCGCGCATTGCTGAAAGCGCTAGTCGGTGGCGCGCATCGCGTGGACAGTACAATTCGATTTTGGCGTCTCTGGAGTTGGGTTGCGGATGAGCATCGCAATCCGTTTGTCCGCCTGCGCAACGTTATGTTCCGGCCATTTTTAGTGTTGTATTTCAATGTCGCGTTGACCCGACTAAAACAGGTCCCACAAGCGTTACCGTCTTTAATACAAATACGTGAAAACTACCTGCCCTGGCAACAGGCATTGGAAGAAACCGGAACACCTTTCTTGGATGGTGATAAACCTGGCTTGCGTGACATTTATTTATTTGCTGCGGTACAGCTACACGCCAGCATGCCAGTCCCACCCATGGACGTACTGTGTACTGATCCAGAACTAGATCGGTTGCGCGCTTGGGTTTATGAGATGCAGAAGGCATGCGTGGGCTATCGACATATGTACTCCGTTAAGTACTTCCCCGTAGATGGTGGTGTGCAGCCTGATCGGTCATCGCTTTGTGAGCGTGCAGGATTCTGGCTGGGCAGTGCGTTGATTCTTTTGCTAGCACCGATCACCGTGCCATGGGTGCGAAAGAAAATGGGGATGGTGCGCAGAAACGGTCTCATCGTCAGGTCGGTTCGGATCGAGTGACTTTGCCACAACCGTTTGCTTCCTAGTCGGAATGTAGCTAACAAGGAAATCACCATGGGCACGTTTATCCGCCTTGCCACTCCCGAGGAAAAGGCAGTGGTACAGAACATCGATCAATACTATCTGTATGAGTTTGCGAGGTTCATGCCGGGCGACTATAAGCTTGGCGATGACGGTCTATTTCACGACGAAGACTACGCGCCGTATTGGGAAGATAAACAGAAGTACCCCTACATTATTTTTGACGATGATGAAAAAGCAGGCTTTGCGCTCGTGGACGATCAAGGCGAAGAGAGAGTTCTTTCTCAGTTCTTTGTTATGTACAAATTCCAGGGTCGCGGCGTTGCTAGACAAGCCGCGCTAGACATATTTGAATCTCACTCCGGTCTTTGGGTTGTTCATTCGTTAATCGATAATCCTAAATCAGAGGGTTTCTGGCCAAAGGTAATCGGGGAGTACAGTTCGGGAAAATTTACGGTTGGCTTGCAAGAACCGAAGCGTACGCATCACGTTTATCGTTTTTCCAACCCTAGCTAATTGTAAGGTTCACCGAACGCACTGACGGTCATTCAATGGGATTCACACAAGTTGAATCCCCTGACTTTTGATAATTGTAAGATTTTCCTCGATATCTCTTTGGATTAACGCGACCTTTTTTCGCAGGTCATCTGGGTCTGTGTATTTCATATACTCATGAATGGCGTCTTGTTCTTTTTGCGGGAAGTCTCGCTCGAGATAGCGGAGTTCAAAATCGTAGCGATAAGGGCGGTGGCGAATGCCCATGAGCTCGACCAGTCTGCGTAATAAACCATGATAATAAAAGGCGAACGCCTCGGTATTCTGATTGCGATCCAGAGGCTTGAGAACTTGTAAAACGTAGATAGGGAGTGATGCCTCAAGGTCTTCTAATCTAGTTTTCAACTTTGCTAGCCATTTCTCTTTATCGATAGGCTGAGGTTTGATCAGTCCTTTTTCGTCGAAATAAACAACAGGGGTGCCGTGCCTCTCTGTCACCATGAGTTCTTTGAGAGTCTCTGGAGAGTCCTCCGATATTGCACCTAAGTCTGCAAAAAAATGTTTTGGCGCGCCTTCGTGAAAGTAAATGCGGTGCTGCAAGTCGGAACTCCGACTAGAGGGTTTAATGTAGCGATGGCTAATGGGTGGCATCACCGATTCCATTAGGGAAAACGCCTCATCAGTACCACACGTGCACAAAGCGTTCAGGTCGATATCAGAGTATTGATCGGTGGTGCCCGTTGCCGCCGAGCCAGCTTCCCACAAAGCTATGATTTTCGGATTGTCTCGCAGAGCTTCAATTTGGCTTTCGATATAGGTAGTGCGATAACTAGTCAAACTATCCCTCGCAAAAAAGGATCAGTATAAACTCGTGCGAACCAAAGCGAATAAGATTCCTGACGGGGTGTTTATGCAGTTGTCTCTGCAGCGAATGGCTAGATTTCGAATGGTTCCCGCTAGAGCTTTGTAGTTCGGCGACAACAACTCTGTTGCTTCCCGCTAGTGTTTGCGCGAAAGCCAAGTTAATCGACGAGAGTTCTATCCCAGGTGTTCAACGCTGTTAGGAACTGAAGTTCTGATCGTGTCTGCCAATGCCTGTACGTTCCCAAGTTGTCGGTAGGAATTGCGCCAGCAAACTGCAATTCGTCGACCGACACGATGGTCGGCGAGAGGCACGTAATCGATGAGTGCCTTCATTGGTGGGCGCTTTCCAACGGCTAATGCGGGTAGTAGTGAATAGCGTGAACCAGATGCAATCATATGTCGCAGAGTCTCCAACCCGGTGGCCTGAAGCCGTTCGACACCGCTGGATCGCTTTGTTGGACAGGCGTCTAGGGCTTGTCCACTTAAACAATGGCCTTCGTGAAGCAAAATCATGTCATCGGCATTTAGGGTCCGCGTCGCTACCGGTGTATTGATTGAAATTGAATGTCCCTTGGGTGCTGCAAGATAAAAGGGCTCGAAAAACAAATCCTGGGATCGAACACCGTCACGCTCGACAGGTTGAGCAGCTAGAACCAGATCCAAGCCGCCACTTGTGAGCGTGTCTAGCAGCTGTTCTGTGAGTCCCTCGGTTAGATGCAGTTCGAGATTCGGGTATTGCGTTGCTAACGGTCGTAGTAGGTGTGGTATGAGATAGGGGCCGAGGGTTGCGATGACACCCAGCCGGAGCGTACCGGAGAGTGGCTGTTCTTGAGCGTGAGCGAGCCCGTCAATGGCGTCTGCTGTGTCGAGAATCGAACGAGCCAAGGCAACAATGTCTTTTCCTTTGGGTGTGACTAACACGCGGCGTTTGTTGCGCTCGAATAACAGGCAACCCAAAACTTCTTCTGAGTGACGGATCCGTTCGCTCATTGCAGGTTGGGTGATTGCTTTGGCATCTGCTGCACGACTGAAATTCAAGTGCTCAGCGACAGCACACACATAGCCTAAATCACGCAAGCTCAAGTGATGAATGCTCATAGGTATTACTTATATAAAAAGTTTGAATATGTGATTTCAGCTATTTATACCGGAGGGATACATTGACATCAACACGTTAGACGAGACTTAACAACATGACGGAATTCAAGACGTTGACCTTCACCTGCATACATTTCGTGGTGGCCTTCGGTGTCACCTACCTCCTAACAGGAAGTTTGGTGCTCGGTGGATTGATCGCGGTGATTGAACCGTTATGTAACTCCATAGCGTTCTACGTGCATGAGCGGGTATGGCATTGGGTATCAACTGCACGCGTTCTCAACTCAACCTCAACCTCACAAACAATCTAGGAGACGACTCATGAACGATAAACAACTAACCACATCATCTGGCGCGCCCGTCGCTGACGACAACAACAGCATTAGTGCGGGTGGCAGGGGCCCACTTACTTTTGATAACTATCACCTTTTCGAGAAGCTGACGCATTTCAATCGCGAGCGCATCCCAGAGCGGGTTGTCCATGCCCGTGGTGCAGGCGCGTACGGGACGTTCACTCTTTCTAAGTCATTGTCGCAGTTCACGCGAGCGTCGTTCTTGCAGGCGGTCGGAGATCAGACTGAGGTGTTCCTTCGATTTTCCACAGTGGGTGGTGGCCAGGACTCTAGCGACTATGCGCGTGACCCGCGCGGCTTTGCGGTGAAGTTCTATACGGACGAAGGCAACTACGACATCGTTGGGAACAACACCCCTGTATTCTTCTTGAATGACGCTATGAAGTTCCCTGACTTCGTACATTCACAAAAGAAAAACCCGCGTTCCAACTTGCCGGATGCTGCGCGTGTCTGGGAGTACTGGGCGAACCACCCACAGTCGCTGCACCAGATGACCATTTTGATGTCGGATCGGGGTATCCCGCGATCGTGGCGACATATGAATGGGTACGGATCGCACACGTTCTCATTTTACAACTCAGATGGGGCTCGGTACTGGATGAAATGGCATTTCAAGACAGATCAAGGGATTGAATGCGTCATGAATGAAGAAGCTTCCGAACTTCCATCCCATGGTGCGCAGCAGGATCTCGTTGACGCGATCGACCGGGGCAACTTCCCGAGTTGGACTGTCAAAGTGCAGATCATGACTGAGGCGCAAGCGAAAACGTTTCCTGTGAACCCGTTCGATCTGACCAAGGTTTGGCCACACGACCTTGTCCCGATGGAGACCGTGGGTAAGTTGGAACTGAATCGTAACGTAGACAATTACTTTGCAGAAACAGAACAGGCTGCGTTTGCACCAAGCAACTTCGTGCCGGGTATTGGACCTTCGCCTGACAAGATGCTTCAGGCACGGCTATTGGCGTATCAGGATGCGCATCGCTATCGGGTTGGTGTGAATCACAACACGCTTGCCGTGAACGCGCCGAAGTGTCCAGTGCACAACTATCAAAGAGATGGGGCGATGGCGTCTGGCCAGGATGGAAGACAGAACTTCTATCCCAATGACCAACAGGATCTACCACAGCCAGAAGCGTCTATGGCGCCGCCGCCACTGCTACTCGAAGAAGCTTGGGTGCAGCCTTACAGTCAGGATGAAGAGGACTACTACAGTCAGGCCGGTGACCTATATCGGCTCTTGTCCGACGACGAAAAGGATCGGTTAGCCGTGACGATTGCGGGCGGTCTGGGTCAGGCCAGCAAGGGTGCACAGCAACGCGTACTCGGTTTCTTGGAAAAAGCTGATCCGAGCTATGCAGCCCGGGTTGGTCTCGAGATAGCATCACAGCAAGCGTAAACAGGATGCCAGCTCTCTCTTGAGAGAGTTGGCACTTTTACCAAAGGTAGAATAGACATGCTTAAACTCTATGAAGTCTCGCACTATCTCATTTTGGAAGCCAAGGCTTGCTACCGTCTCGCTAGAGCGGAAGAACTACTGCGTGAGCGGCTAGCTCAAGATCAAGACCACAAAGAACATACGCTCATCATCGACATTCGGTATTCAGATACGTCACCGCGAATGGATGAGTTGGAAGCCTGGGGAAGATATCTCATGTCAATCAACGAACGTTTTTCCTGTGGTATCTACATCACGGGTGATGATCTTCGGTTCGGTCTATCTAACGTCGTGATCGCAAACTCTGGTGCTGATGAGAAATTGAGGCGAGTGAAAGTAGGGGAGGCTGCAGAATCGAATCCTCTCTAGATTGGGGCCCCGCAATTGACAACATGCCTGTAGTTTCTAGTACAACCTGAAAGTAGGTTTTTTTATGGGCGCGATAACTGCAACCTCTCGCGTCGTTAGACGCTGGGAATGTTGTTCACTACTCCTCAAAAGGAGTGCGACTGCTCCGTTTGGCTTGCGTTGGCGGCGATGTTCCGGTGCACTAGCGATGCGCCGCAGGTCGGTTCTTGGCCGATCGCAAATAGTCGATGGCGCCACTGGCTGGCGACAGAACGAGGGCTCTCTTTTTGAGGTAAAAATATGATTCGAGAAATCGTTGCAAGCGATATTCCCGCTCTCTTAATCGTACGTCCGCAGACGAGGGAGAACGCGATGTCCGTTGATGAGCTTGCGAGTATTGGCATCACTCATGACTCGATGAAAGCGGCGATAAAGGGCTCGCACCGAGGCTGGTTGTTCAAGTCAGGCGACGAGGTGTGTGGCTTCGCAATGGGGAAACTCGGAGAATGCGGAAGTGACCGTGATGGCGATGCTGCCTTCGCACGAAGGTATAGGCATTGGCGGAAAGTTGTTATGTGAAGTTGAAAACTGGCTTAAGTCTGAAGGGTGCAAGAGGATCTGGCTGACGACTGACACTAACCCGAAGCTTCGAGCGTATGGTTTCTATCGCAAACAGGGATGGGACGATTGGAAAATCGAGCACGGCCTCCGATACATGGCAAAAGTACTTATTGAGTAAACGAGGATTTCCGCATTGCTGGTTTATCCCGCGAATAGATTTCGTTGGACAGAAAGCCAGCGTCTGAGACCGGTCAGACGGGTAGTTGTGTCAGGGTTGGGTGCTGTGCTTAGGCGCGAAGGAGATTAGGCATCTAACACGTGCTCAAGATCAGTTTCACATCGGCGGACAAACTTGTTGTATTGCCCTTTGGATAAGAAGAGTCGATGTATCCCGGAATTTTTCTGCTGTCCTTTGTCTAGCATCTCAGCTTGGTCGTAGCCGACCCTAACAATTTCGAGTGAGTCCAGATCAATCTCAACGAAATACCGTGTCTTTGCGCTTTCAGTTCCACTCATGGTGTTTGCCTCTCCTCACCCGGCTCATCCAGACTCCTATTCCAGCCGATCTCATCACAACCTCAGAAGCGAAACTATTCGCCCGACAGTGCCCTCAGCGTGACGGATGGCTTCCCCGACGCCCGGGTCTCCATGATCGTGAGATTTCGCGAAGGCGACCCGAACACAGTCTCAAGTTCCATCGCTTTGTTGTAGGCCAGGCGAGCTTTATCGAACTGATCTAGACGCGTGTAAGCAATGCCCAGGTTATTCCATCCGCGTCCGAGATCGGGTTGTATCTGAGTCACGAGGCGAAAGCTTTGTTGAGCGAGTTCCCACATCTGTCGATCGACAGAAGCATTACTTACTATTTGATGGCCAGCAATATTGTTGATTAGGTGAGCGTAGGCGTTCAGATCATCTATGGGGTGTATTTCGTACGCTGTCTTATCGATTAGACCCAAGAAATCGATCATGACTGGACCCTCCTGAGTCAGCACGATGACAATCATGTGGCTACTGAGTACAGTGAGTTCAATAAACTCATGAGTGACAGGTTGTTCAGGCCTCGCTTCTGCGAAGTAGATCGGCCAACCCAATCCTCGTCCCAGTCCGACGAGCACCATCGCAAGGGAAACGCAGTCGCCCTTACCGATCTGCAACGTTTGCGCTGCTGTGCCAGAAGCAGCCCAATCGTATTCAATACCAAGACCTTCAGGTTTGGGGTCAGTGAGAGCTGAGACTAAAATCTGAACTGGGTTAAGACCCGCTGGTGCTTCGTTCAACTTCTTACGGGCTAGCGCTCTTGCGTCCCGTGGAACCTCGAACGGTGCGACTACTTGTTTCTCGCTCAACTCAGGAACACGGGTTTTGAGTATTTGCTTGAATGCCTTGGGTTCATAACTGAGTCCAGGGTCTTGCCAATCAGATTTGGATGCACAACCCATCAGGCCAATCATTGCGAGGGCAATGCATAGCAGAGATTCTTTCTGTTCTCGAAAAGTTAGCATGCTTCAATGGTACCAGCCACGAAGCCATACATGGGCCACCAGCTTCTGCTCACTGTTGACGTTTGGTGGGCGGGGTCAGACCGGGGTGAAAACGAGTGGTAAGCAAGGGTTCTACTTGATGTGTTTTGTTTTCCGCGCACAGCCGTCCATAGGAACTAAAGGACGCGGGTCATGATTTCGCATGTCGGTAAACACTCATCGTTACGCCCGAACTCAGCGCTTCCGACTGCTGAATCTCCAAATTAACGGGCTCAGCTGTTGTTTGTATCGGAAGGGCAAAGCGTTGTCGCCAGCGCCTCTAACATGACGCGTGTGCCTTGCTCTCGGTCTGCCGAGGTATCATCGCCATCTAGATGCACGGCTTGTTCTGTCAGGAGCAATTGCGCGGCATTGTCTCCTGACGCAGTAATCTCCACGGTGACCAATGACGCTGATATGCGCGAGCCACCCATATCCATCGTATAGCTATAGACAATTCGGTGATCTGATACGAATTCATGAAAGATTGCTTCATAACAAAAAGCCGAACCGTTGGGTGCATGACCAGAGAACTGTTCTAGACCGCCGACTCGATAGTCGATTACGAGCTCACCCCGTTGGTCGGTTGGACCAAACCACTGAGCTTTGATTTTAGGGTCCGTCCAAGCTTGGTAAACCCGATCGGGAGTTACCGCGTATAAGCGCTCAATCTTAAACATAGCGTGGGCTGCTGATCGGTCACTCATTTCTGCTTCTCCTGTTCGGCTCTGAAGTTGTCCGCTTCTAGCCAATTACCAAGTCGGTCGAGGCTGCGCTCCCACGCGACACGCCGCTGGGTAATCCACTCGTCTGCTTGCTGCAGGGCGCCAGGTTGAATTCGGCAAGTCCTGACGCGCCCCACCTTCCGCGATACGACTATTCCGTCTGCTTCTAGGACAGCGAGGTGTTTGAGTACGGCCGGAAGCGACACCGGCAAGTCTTCAGCTAATTCACTCACTGGTGCTGGACCGCCGCATAGCTTCTCAAACATCGCTAGTCGCGTTGGATCTGCGAGCGCGTGAAACGTTCGGTGGATGGGATCTAGATAGTTAACCATATGGTTAAGTATTACATGGAGCGAAATGACGTTACAAGGCAAACATTATTTCGGCAGTGCGTCCCGCCGATCGTCACTGAGCATTCATCGCGATGCTTGTGTTTCTAGTTTTCGGTAAGCTGTTAGGACGTAACCCCTTTTCCACAGGGAATGTGTATGAGACGTCTCGATCCAGGCCATGGGCAGAAGTAGTCACAAATGTAGCGGTGCTCGTGGGATTAATTTTCGTTGCCTACGAGGTTCATCAGAATACTGTCAACCAAGGCATGACTGCATACCAGGATCTAGTTGGGCGGATTACCGAACTGAACCGGATGTCGATCGAAAACTCTGAGCTTAGCCGTGTGCGGGCTGAGATAATTGACCAACGGTTCAATGAGCTTTCGGAGCACGATAAGCGCATGTGGACCGCTTACAGTTGGATGCTTTTTCGACACGGGGACATGGCATATTTTCAGTTTGAACTCGGCGCGTTAGACGAAACGCGAATGAGATCTGCTATGGGCATACTTATTGATATGCTCCGAGTTTCATCTGCCACTCGCGACCATTGGAAACGAGCGAGTCGCAACTTTGTCCCTGGCTATCGAGAATATATCGACGGCATCATCGAAGAGTTCTAACGATTGCGAATTCCAGTAGAACGTCAGTTCGAAGTGCTAAATCGTGTTACTAAAATTTTCACCCCAACGGTATGCACATGAATCCAGCAGATTATTACGCGCTCCAAATGCAATTGACCGAAGTGGTCAATGGTCTGTTCCAAATCTGGCTTGGCTTCACGTTTGCAACAATTGTGGCTTTCCACTTTGGTAACACCAAAATGACCGGAATTTTAGTGGTGTTTGTGGAGATCTTGTACCTGGGCGCTTCTGTCGTTTTTGCTGGTTATTATTTCAACATGGGTGTGGTCTCTATCCATTACAACAATATGCTTGTCGAGGCTGGCTACGCACCACATCCATCACCGGGTTCACTGGTTGTGTTCGGTCTGTTTGCGTTGTACGCGTTCGGCACAATTGGCACGTGTGCATATGGCATCTACATTCACCGAAAACAAAAACGAATTGGAATGTAGAGATTTGTCTCTGCCACATCTTCACAGACAGCATTGCCGGAGATTCCAGCTTGTCATGAAACTGTCCGCGCAAAATGAGGCATTTCCGAGATATGACGAAATTGGCTATTGTGACTCACTATCTTTGAGAACGACTGAATGAAAGTTGACGGATGTTGCCACTGTGGGGCTGTCACCTACGACGCCGAGATCAGTCCTGATCAGGTTGTGATATGTCACTGCACGGATTGCCAGACGTTTTCTAGCGCGCCGTATCGCGTAAGTGTGTTCGGAGTTACGCCGGATAACGTCAGGATTGCAGGCGCTCCGAAGACCTACGTCAAAACCGGTGGAAGCGGCAAAAAGGTGACGGTCGCATTCTGTGGTGACTGTGGGACGGCTCTTTACTCTACGAAGGGCGCTACTAACAGCCCTTTAAATCTGCGCGTTGGCGCGATCAAACAGCGCGCTCAGCTGATCCCGAAGATGCAAGGGTTCTGCGGATCCGCAATGACGTGGGCTATGAATATTGACGGGATACACAGGGTTCCCGAGCCGGACAAGTCATGACCGTAGGAGGCACGTAAAAGTCCGTTTTGTGCTCACAGCAGATATGGTGTCATCTGTTGCTACCGTTTGCTTCATAGCTAATGATTGAAGCATGAATGTTTTAATTCTTGGCGTTAACGGTTTCCTAGGTCGCGCAATTGCCAGAAGTGCAGCTAACAAAGGCAATGAAGTATTTGGTCTATCGCGATCTCAAGACCCGTCACCAGATTCAGGCATAACTTACGTAGAGGGGAATCGAGGTGATCTCGAATATGTCCTAGAAATTATTCGAAACCACAAAATCGACGTGCTAGTCGACGTGATTGCGATGACACTGCAAGATAGCCGCGCATTGATCAACGCTGTTGATGGGCAGATTGGTCAGTACATTTTGATTAGCTCCAGCGACGTATACCGCAACTACGAACTTTTCCAAAAGAAATCGTTAGGTATTCCAAACCAGGAAGCAGTCCAAGAGGATTCTGAGTTACGCCAAACCAGATATCCGTATCGAGATATAGCAGCGCGAGCTATTGATTCCCCAGATAGCTACTTGGACCACTACGACAAAATACCCATAGAAAATGCAGCTATGGAAATGTCCTCTCAATGGACGATCCTCAGGCTACCTATGGTATATGGCGCCGGGGACAAACAGAGACGGTTCCGATGGGCGATTAAACCTATGATCGACGGCAACAAAAATCTGGTGATTCCGACTCGTTGGGCAAATTGGTATTCGACCTATGGATACATCGATAATGTAGCAGACGGTATTTCTTTGGCTATTGGTAACGCGAATGCAGAAAATCGCGTATTCAATATTGGTGAGAATCAGAGCATTAGCCAATTTGAATGGGCAAAGAGAATCGCCGAAGTAATCGGCTGGCGTGGAGACCTTGTGTTAACAGATGAGTCGGATGATCCCTTTGCACAACGCGTTGCGCACTTGGATTTATCCGTTCCGTTTCGAATAAGTAGTTCTCGGATTAGAGAAGAACTTGGTTATAAAGAGGCAGTCAGACAGGTAGATGCTCTAGCTAGAACCGTAACAAGCGAGGGGATGTCGTAGTCTCTGCGTCCACCGGTCGAATCCGCAACCTCGAGTTTTGGCAAAGAACGGGTGCCAAGCCTGTCATGGGTCCAACAGCAGCCAACCGCCAATCATTTCAATCACGGCTTCTGCAAGCTCAGGATTCGACAGACTTTCAGGTGAGTACTTTGCATAATCAACAATCGTCGAACATACCGCTCGGACTAGAAACTCGCTAATAAATGGTATCTCGTTCTTCGGTTTGAGCTTCTCCTTATGCGTGATAAAAAACGCATCAGACATCGGCATGTATTCATCTATGATCGCCTGCTCAGCGTCGGCAATCGCGAATCGAGGGACTTCGTTTTCAAGCGCGACAAGTAACTCTCGGTTGTCTCGAAACCTTGCAATATACGTGGTTACAAGGTGTTCCAGCGTTGGTATCGGATCTACAGGACGAGGTTCTCCTACGAGCATTTCATAGGTTTTCATTCCTTCGCGCCGTCTCAGTTCGGCAAATATTGCTTCTTTGCCGGGAAAGTACTCGTAGAGCGAACCGATGCTGACTCCTGCAGTTTCAGCGATCAAATTGGTACTAGCTTTGGAGTATCCAACATCAATCAAAATCCGAGCGCTCGCGTCTAAAACCGCTGCAACGGTGGCTTTAGCGCGCTTTTGTTTGGGTACTCTGCGCAGCGAATACGGTGCGGTTGGTGGATTTCTGGCCATTAAGATGCGGATCCGAGTATTCAATCTGAGCTTTTACTCGGATAATAGCTCTACTACGTTTATCAAGGCAACAACATGCAAGCCACCTTAGAAACAGTTGCAACAATGGCCGATGACCTACCGGTGAAACCTAACCAAGACCTTGACCATCTACCGGGTCCTCCCGGGCATTGGTTGACTGGTAACGCAAGGAACCTGCTGCCTAACCTCGGTCCTTTCGTGCGTGAACAACAGGCTGTGCATGGTAACTGTTTCACGGTCGGGTTATTCCGCAATACCCGTGTGGTGATGATGGTCGGCCCGCAGGCTAATGAAATGATTTTGTTGGATAAGGACAACAACTTTTCTAGTCGGCTAGGTTGGGAAGTATTGCTGGAGCTTTTTGGACGCAACGTGCTGGTGCGTGATTTTGCTGATCATAAGCAACATCGACGTCTCATGACGCATGTATTCAAGCCTGGCACGCTGTCCGGCTACTTGAATCAAATGAATCCCATCATTGCCGGGTCACTGTCAGACTATGAAGGTGTTGTCGATGTTTATGCTCGAACTAAGCAGATGGCTCTAGAGATTGCCGTTGAAGTATTTGCCGGGATTCAGTCCGGGCCAGAGATCGAGGTTTGGAATCGTGATCTAAACTTGGTCCTCAGCAATGCCATGGCTCATAAAATCCGCCTACCAGGCACGCGCTATTCACGATGTTTACGTGCCAGAGATCGATTGCGCAAGCGATTAAGCAACGAGCTATGCAATCGTCGAAAAGCTGGCGGAGGAGATCTCTTCAGCCAACTCGCAACCCAGCAGAATGAAAATGGAGAGATGCTTTCAGACTCTGATGTTATTGATCACATGTTTGGCATGTTGTTTGCCGCGCACGACACAACCGCTTCGTCTTTAGCGATGATTTTCTGGTTACTTGCTCATCATAACGAGTGGCAAGAAAAACTAAGGGTAGAGTGTGAGTTGCTTCACGCAAGGGGTGGCTCGAATCAATTGACCTACGATAGCCTTGATCAGCTTTCGCAGGTGGATTGGGTTTTCAAAGAGGCGCTACGTTTGTACTCTCCATTGCAATTGATTCCGCGACGTTCTGTTCACGCATTCGAATTTGAAGGATTGAAAATCCCCGAGAATACTGCGCTATATCTTGTACCCCAAGCTGTTCACTTTGATCCAAAATACTACTCGAACCCTGACCAGTTTGACCCTTCGAGATTTGCAGCATCTAACACCGAGAATCGGAACAACGATCCTTTCGCGTTCATTCCGTTCGGGCGTGGCAGCCATATGTGCCTGGGAATGCACTTCGCTTACATGGAGATTAAGGCCGTAGTCTACCAAACACTGTTATCGCGCCGACTGGAGCCAGCTTCACCGGAAGCCCTTGAGTTGGAGTATTTGCCGATTGTGCGCCCGACAACTTCGATGGCTATCCGCTTCAGTACTCTTTGAACGATATTGGCCGAAAGCAGCCTTCTGGAAACAGTTTTTGATTAGGTCTGCTAACGACCCAATGCGGACTAACTAACCCGCTGAAACACTAAAAGGCGTTTCATAGTCAATAGCTTCGCCTAGCCACCCATTCCAACGTTTTTCCCAATATAGATTGTGAAGCTGAGTGGTCAATTCCCCAGGTCCGTTTTGACCTCCAAGTGATCTGCCATCGACGAATGAGACTGGCATAACTCCGCCTGCCGTTGAAGTGAGAAACGCCTCGTCAGCTTCTAACAACTCCTCTGACGGTACTTTAGTCACTTCTAATCTCAGTCCTAGCTCTTCTGCTAACTCGAATACCGTTTGGCGTGTGATGCCTTCCAAACAACCGGAATTCGGGGTCTTCAGAGTATCGTCCTTAATGATGAAGATATTACAGCCAGGTGCCTCAGTTAAGTTCCCTTTTGCATCAAGGAGTACCGACCACTCGGCACCGGCGGTGCGGGCTTCGAGTATCGACAGCTTCATGTCCATCCAATGAAAATTCTTGGCCGTCGGGTCCACTGATGTTTCCGGAATTCGAAGGTAGTCGGTACTGATTTTCACTTTTGCGCCGCGTGTTCTCATCTCGTCGCCATGGATAAACATGTAGGGAGTAACAAACGCGTAAAACTTATTCACGTATTCCAACTTCACTCGATCACTGTCACTCAACTCGCCCCTTGTCACGGCCCACCAAATATAGGCGTCCTTCAGGCCGGTCAGCTTGACCAAATTGTTTAGGATCTCGACAGTTTGCTCTTCGGTGTAAGGATTGACCAAGGCGAACTTTTCACAAGATGCGGTAAAACGCTTTATGTGATCTTCCATCCGAAATATGTAACCCGCACTGGCACTCACGACGTCATAGGCTGCATCTGCATGGATAAAGCCAGAATCCGTAATCGGAACGACACCTTGTTCGATAGGCTTGTAGGCACCTTGGGTGAAGGCCGATCCATGCGAGTACTCTGCTGCGTGCGGTGCACGAGCATGCTTTGGGTCAGAGGTGATGATTTTTTGTGCTTCAATTAGGTGCATGGTGCCGATCCTAGATATACTTTGTTGTACGATAGTACACATACCTGTACCATCGTACAAATGACGAACACAGCAAGACAACGAATCCCTCGAGTTTCTCACTCGGGCAACCGGCGAGAACTGATTCTTGAGACAACCTTGCGAATGATTGCTGCGGGTGGAATTGATTCAGTAACACACCGAAAAGTAGCCGAGTCTGCTGGAATCCCGCTCGGCTCTACGACGTACTACTTTGAAACTCGAGCCCATCTCCTTCGCGACACATTTGACTACTACATCGAAAAGGCGAAACAGTCTCAAGCGAGGCTGGCCGCGAGCAAGTCAGACACTGTAGCGGGACTCGTCAAATATCTCGTCGAGATTACGAATCGAGAATTTGATGACGAGGCACTTCTCCTGGCTGAATACGAGATGACCTTGTTTGCGGCACGCGATCCAGAACTAGCTGAGTCACTTCATGCATGGGATCGGCTGATGATAGTGAGAATTGCTGAGGTCATGAAAACGCTTGGAGCAACGAGGGCGACAGATGCAGCAAGGACTATTCTCCACTTAATGCGAGGATATGAACTTGAGCAGTTGTCGCGGCATACCCCCGATCCGGCTGATCTGGGGCGGAGATTAAGGGTCGTGGTTTCAGCGTTTGTTGAATGAATTTGGTCTGCTTTTGGCCGAGGCCGTGTGAAAACTCCAGGCTCGAAAACAAAACATGTATGAGAGTCTTCTGAAAGCTTGTTCGACCAACATGGCCGCCTAACGATCCTGCTCTCCTGTGCATTTTTTCGTTTACTCAATATCGCAAAATAGTTTTCACACACCCTCGGCCGGAAGCTGCCTCTTGCAGTGCACAATGATGAATTTTCGTGCGTTGCACAACGTAACGTCTGCGTTCGACCCAGAATCGCCATTCGCGACATCTGAATTTTCGAGTTAGCCTCCCTCTATTTCTTAGAGGAGCAAATCATGGATCATCAGGCGTTCGCTCAGTTGCTTGGCAACTATGGTGAGTTTATCGGTTCGATTGCCGTAGTTGTGACCTTGGCATACCTAGCTGTCCAAATTCGGCAAAATTCAAAGATGATGCAGGCGCAAACTCGCAGTGTGATAGCGCAAAATACCGTTGCTCTATTTCAGTCGATAGATGTGGAAGGTAGCGAGATTTTTTTGCGCGGCGCCTCAGACGGCTTAGAGGTCGGATCGGCCGAGTGGTTTGTCTTTCAGGGACGTGTTCAGGCTGCACTAAGAACCTATGAAAATGAGCTTTTCCAATATGAACAAGGGCTGTTTGGAGAGGAACTGATAAGTACGCGGCAAACGATTTGGGCCAGCATGGTCGGCCCTCCAGGAGTCCAAGCTGTCTGGCAAAACGTCAAGCTTGGATATTCGCCAGCATTTCAGCAGGTTGTCGATCAACTGATTAAGGACTCAGACGGAGGCAAAGTTTACTGGCAAACTCGGTCCGTCGATGAATAATTTCCTGCCTGCTTCTGGCCGAAAGCGGACTCTTGCGTTGCACAACGATCAACCGCTCCACCGCTCCACCGAGAGCATGATCGCAACAAATCACTCAGTTCAAAAGACAAGCCGGAAAGTTCGAGGGTCGTTCGTTGGCCGAAAGCAGAAGTAGAATTAGCTTAATGAAAACGTCTGCTTCCGACCCATAGCTGTTGAGCGTCTCAAGCGGCTTCTTGTTACTCTGGCTGCATGCTAAGGAAAGTCATCGCGTCAACATTACTGCTGTCCACGAGTCAGTTTGCATATTCTGTGGACGACTGCGCCGCAAAAGATGAAGACCTAATTTTCTGTCCGGTTGTGCAAGCCCCACTACGAACCGAACTACGCGAGGGCTGGGTATTGCTTGAATACTTGGTTGAACCTGATGGCTCAGTGACCAATGCCATCGTGATTGATTCTGACGTGCGTGGACTGTGGAATGACGCGGCCATCAAGACAATAAACCAATGGCGCTATCGCGAAGCTGATGAGCCTGTGAAGAAAACCAGAAGGTTTACCATGAAATTTTAGATTTGGTCACCACTGTCCGCTGGGCCGAAAGCTGCCTCTTGCAGTACACAATTATGAATTTTCGTGCGTTGCACAACGCAGGGTCTGAGTTCGACCCCAAACGGACGTTCGTCGTCAGGTAGATTTGGGTCGACGACCTTCCGGCAACTCCTTGAGTTGTTCTTTTGGATCGAACCATTCAGCAGCATCTGACCGCCAAATGTGTGCCGTCGGAGGGGGTACTTCCTGATCATCGTCCAAGCATCCAAGACGGAGAATCAATGCTTCGCGAGAGTCGTGTTTGGCGTAAAGGTGAGAGCCGCACGCAGAACAGAAATAGCCTCGTTTGCCAGGTGAGGATTCGAACGAGTTTATTAGCTCGTCACCAGATAGCAGGCGGAATTGGTTTACTGATACACCCGCGTTGGTTGAAATCGCAGCACCTTGCCTTTTCCGACAGGTCGCGCAATTACAATGGACTGGCGGCGTTAGAAACTCCCCAACTTCGTAGCGTACGCACCCGCATAAACATCCTCCCTGCAACATCCTAGGCTCCAATGAACGGACATCACTATTCTCGCGGAATGTCGGAGCTGAGGGAATGTCTCTTGTTGGCCGTAAAGCTGCCTCTTGCAGTGCACAACCATGGATTTTCGTGCATTGCACAACGCCAGGTCTGAGTTGTGCCCAGAACAGTCGTTCGAGGTCGGCGAATCAGCGGTCCATCAGCATGATGGTTGTTGGCGCTGATAAAAACGAAATGTGCTCCGCCGAGCCCTGGAAGATCGGAAAGGAAAGGATCTCTTGAACAGCTTGATGTATCCAGCAAATCCAACATTCTCGGCACCCGCGTGGAGGCTAGCTCGGAGTGAAGCGTAGTTGTGCGATTCAACGAACGCCACCACGTAATCGCAGCCGCGACTTAGGCATTCGCAATCTCTACAGTGGCCTAACCGTGATACGAGTCGTTCGCCACGATACTCTGGTAGAACGTAGCTTTTGTATCCATAGGCGTAAGGCGGATCTACTTTTGCCCAGAGGCCATCGCCATGTGGCGCGGTTGTGAGGGTTGCCCATATGAAGCCCACCATCCTGCCCCCATCAAACCCGGCAGCACATATGTCCCCCCGGTCCATTGCTTCATGGACGTAGGTGGGATCTAGGTCTGGCAAATCAGTGACAGCCAGGAGAAGCTCGTCGCGATTGGCGAGTCGGACAGAAATACCATCAAAGGCACCAGGTATGTTAGAACGTTCCGCTGCTATTCTCTGAACACGGCAAATCTTCACCCACGGGCTCAACCTGTGCATCAGTATTGCCCATGAAGTTCTTACTACACCCCATTGGGCTGCACTGGTTTTAGCGCGTTTCAATCTGTCCATAGAATTTAGTCTACGGGATTTTGTTGAGCTTGTAGGCACGCGTCCCTATTGAATGACGGCAGCTGGTCGAAAGCTGCCTCTTGCAACGCACAATACACCGGACCCTTGGTCTTTTTAGAGAGCGGCTGGCTGCTGTCTACGAGTGAGGGTATCGAATGGTGTCGCAACAATGGGATTGAAATACCCAGCGTTGTTGACGAAGTTAAGAACAGACTGCGCGCCGAACTTGGACTTTGATCGCGGGTATTAGCCGAATAGACCCACCTCGAGATTGTTTCCAAAGCCGCGATAGGTGCCGCCCTCAGTGAAGGGTTATGATGGTTCTTTAAAACAGTTCCTGAGGGGTTGGCATGAGTCGTATAGAAACTCTGCGTGAGGATCTGGGTGGTAGTCATCCGCTGGCAGTCAAAAAAATCAAAGATCACTTGGAGCCCTGGGTGCAAGCATTCATCGCCCAATCACCATTCGCCGTGCTGTCGTCTTCCGATGCAGACGGGAATTGTGATGCGTCACCTAAAGGCGGCCAACCTGGTTTTATCAAGGTCATTGATGAGCACACGTTGCTAATGCCGGATATAGGTGGCAATCGGCTCTTTCAGAGCTTCAGCAACTTTGAGTCGAATCCGAAAGCAGGTCTCTTGTTTATGATTCCTGGCATGGATGTGACTATCAGAGTCAATGGACGCATTAAAGTACTGTCCGCCGATGAACTTGCTGAGAAAAATCTAGAGCCCGAACTATTTATGGTCGACGATAACTCTACCGTCGTTCAAGCGACTACATTGAGCGTGGATGAAGCCTATTTCCACTGTCCACGGTCTTTCAAATTCGCCTCTCTGTGGGATACGGATAACATCGCAGCGAATGCCAACCGCTCCATCAAGGATTTCGTCCAGGAAGCTAAGTGACAGACATTCTCTGTTTTGTCTGTGTCCGAAACACGAGACAGAACTAACACACCACTCAACGGGAAGCCGATGACCACATCAACATTGTTAGGCGCGCAACGACCATCGTATCTCCACTATTGGCCGCTGCCAGAGAACGACCCGGGCGTTGAGCTACGTCGGGAGGCTGTGCGACTAATCTCTCCAGACGGCGCGCTCATGCATGGCGTCCTTTGGACACCCCCAAACAATGTGGCTTGGAAGACCGCGGTCATCTTGACTCACCCACGGGGAGACTTTTCGGTGCACTATGCCTGCCCACTACTGGCGGCTGCTGGATATGCAGTACTTGGATTTGGCACCCGTTACGTGGGCAATGACATTGATTGTTTGCATCACGCTTGTGCGATCGATGTAAATACCGCCGCCGCTGAGATGCGAGCTCGGGGCGCGGAATCGGTGATTCTATTGGGCAATAGTGGCGGTGGCTCTCTTATGTGCCTTACTCAACAAGAGCACCAATGCGGAGATGGTATGGTCTTGCTTGCGGCTCATCCCGGCCAAGGCATGCACATGGGGCAAACGATAGATCCATCTGTTGCTGACGAAAATGATCCCACTTCCGTGATACCTGAACTCGACATGTTCAATCCCGACAACGGTTGGCGGCCGTGGCCTGAGCGTTGCACCTACGACAAGGGTTGGCTACAAGTCTATCGGCAGGCACAAACTGATCGAGCCAAGCGCATCGACGCTGTGGCAAAATCCGCCCATGCGAGTCAAGCCCAAGCAGCTGCGCGACTGAAAACGATAGACAAAGAAAAGGATTCCGCGAGTTGGCGCTATTGGCGGCAACGGACTGTCCAGGGGACTTATCTAACAATTTATCGCACGCTCGCTAATCCCGCGCATCTTGATTTGACCATCGACCCTGATGATCGTCCGCTAGGATCAATCTTTGCCAACCCGGATCCGCTTGATGCAAATTATGGCTTGGGTGGCCTCGGCCGCGTCATGACAACCCGCGGCTGGCTCTCGACTTGGTCTCCAGCGGAATCCAAGGCGCGTGTCGTTGATACGATCCAAAATGTAAACATCCCGATCCTTCAGATCCATGCCACAGGTGATAGTGAGATACGTCTGCGCGATGCCTCCGCCATGCGTGATGCCGCTGGAAGTACAGATGTGACCTACCATGATCTTAAAGGTGCAGACCACTACCTAACGAATCCTGCACACCGCGAAGAGGCGATGGAACTCGTGATTGAATGGATACGTGAGCGCTTCTAACGTTTCCTTACAGATGAGCCGAGTTCCGTACGCACGATGTCTCGCCCTAGAACCATGTTCTGTAGCTTTTCGAACGCGACAGCTCTCGTTAGGTACTTCATACCACAGTCCGGTGCGACCACAATGCGCTCCGCTGGCACAACTTGAAGCGCTGCTCTGATTCGCTCCGCGACTAACTCCGGAGATTCCGGTGTGGTGTCTCGCAGGTCGATGACACCCACGTGTACGAGTTTGTTTGGTAACAAGGTCAGTAAATCCATCTTCAATTTGGGCTGAGCGCATTCGATCGACACTTCGTGCGCGGTACATGCATCCAATTCTTCTAAAAAAGCGTAACCCTGCGGTTTGTTCTCAACGTGTTTACCGTAACCGAAACAAACGTGTAGAACGGTTCGCCCCGTAGTACTTTGTAGCGCTCGATCGATAGCGGTGACTGCGTATTCTCGTGCGGCTTCCGGACGAGCTTGGACGTAGGGTTCGTCGAGTTGCACAATATCAACACCTGCAGCGAAAAGGTCTCGGACCTCCTCGTTAACCGCGTCAGCATAAGCCATCGCGAGATCGGCGGCGTTTGCGTAATAGTCGTTTTGCGCCTGCTGGGCCATGGTAAATGGGCCAGGCAGAGTGATTTTCAGGGGCGTGTTGGTATGCTGTTTTAGAAAACTGATGTATGGCGCCTCTACGGAGGTTCGTCGTTTAATCTCTCCAGTCACACGTGGAACAGGCACCTGTTTGCCTGTGCGATCTGTCGCTTCGCCAGGATTATCGATGTCCACACCAGCCAGTGAATTGGCAAATCGGTTCGAATAACTTTCACGCCGCATTTCGCCGTCCGTGACGATGTCGACACCGGCTCGATGTTGATCACTGAGTGCGATCAAGGTGGCGTCGTTCTGAGCTTCCTCGAGATCCGCGATGGCTGGCTTCCATAGTTCGTCGAGAATGACGCGTGGGGGAAGTCGTGCGCCGAGGCGAGACTTATCAATCAGCCAGTCCGGCTGCGCGTAGCTGCCAACCAGGGATGTTGGGAGGAGTGGGTATTCAAGCATTAGTTTTATCCAAATGTTTGCATAGACTAGTCTGAGTGATCCAACGAACGTTTCTTGATGGCGAAAGCGGAATAAATCTGGTCAACTGAGAACACCTGCTTTGAGCCGTTAGGACCAAGGGTTCTCAACCTTATGGCATAATCTGAGCTATGGTTAAGACAATAACCGGCGTAAGTATGCTCGCTGCCGCAATCCTGTTCGGACTGGGTCTCGTGATACCTGGAACAACACAAACGGAATCCGGTTTCTTCTATTGGTTTTCTTGGACCATCTTGTGGGTGGCAGTTTTCATTGGTCTTGTATACCTATACCTCGCTTGGAAAGACAGAGCCTAATAGACAGCTGGTTTTGGTCGGCTAATGGCCGGAAGCTTTCTCTCGCAACGCACAATTCGGCCGTCTCTTCCGACTCATTCCAGACCTACTGATCTGGTGCGATAATCGTAAAGAAATGGAGAGGTCGTATGAATTGGGATGCAATTGCTGCGGTGGGCGAAGCGGTTGGCGGTTTCGCTGTCATTGCATCGCTTGTCTATCTTGCCACACAAATTCGCCAGACTCGCGAAATGCAATTGGCCGAATCTGTTCGCGATGTGTTCACAAAGGGGAGCGCGATGCTCGCCTATACAGGCTCCCACCCTGGAGCGTTTGAAGCGCTCCGAAAAGGTATCGTCGACTTTGCCAATCTAACCCCGGAAGAAAAGGAAATTTTCAACTGCTGAGGGCTGACAAACCTCGTGACCGTTGAGCAGGCGATGTACATGCTCGAGAGCGGATTAATTCCGAAAGTCTCCTGGAAATCTTTCGAAAACTATGGCTTAGCAGTAACCCGTTCACCTGGTGGCGCACAATGGTGGGCTGAGCATAAGGGGGTTATCGGTCAGGAATTAGTCCAGTGGCTAGATGGAATATCGGATGATGATGCGAAAACAAGGCCGATATTTTACGATCTCTTTCCTCATTGGCGAATGTAGTCAGCAGGTCCGCTTCTGGTCGAAAGCTGCGCTGGACAATATGACCGTCATCTATATGCCCGTAGCGGATGCTCGCTCCGCATTTTGATCAAGAAGTAGTCACGACCCTAAGGCCTGATCGGAAAGTAAACCTCTGTTTTCCATTCCTTAGGATCTGGAACTTCTCCTGGATCGGTGACGTACCACTCCCAGCTTGCTCCCTTCCTCTGGTAGCCATTTTCTTCGATCCACTTTTCAATCGCACCATACGTTTCCGAGAGAGTATCGTAGGGGCCGGAGTGCGTCGCAATGGCAGCTGGACCTGACTGTAGCTCTCCCATTTGGATTTCGCCGTCTCCTCCAGCGGCTTTTTGCAATGGGATAATACAATCAACGGTTACCATGCCAGGTGTAAAGTCTACGTAGCGAGCGATAGGGTTTCCTGCCATCTCGTATCCGTTCTGCATGCAATGACCGTACAGCTTTGGAAAGCACTCGGAAAAGAGTTGCTGTAAGTCCGCGTGTGGAACCCGACGTTGGATGTAGAGAATCGGTCGAGCTTCCAGGTCGGTACGGGTAATTTCTGATGTTGGCATATTTAGGCTCCTAGCTGGCTCGTTCAACGACATCTGAAAAAGGCCAACACAGGGGCCCAATTCTCGGACAAGTTTGGCATGTACATCTTGGTCTGCGTGGCTAACTTTCGGTCTAGCATTTTCTCTGTAGGCAGTAGGGGTGCAATTAAACCTCCGTCGAAAAGCCCGAACAAACACTTCATGGCTACCGTGACCTGTAGCAAATGCAATGTCCAAGATCGAATCATCTGATTGGGTTAGGCGTATGGCAGCATCATCTAAGCAAAGTCGCTGCTGAAATTGCTTAGGGCTTTCTCCCAGATGATCTCTGAAGCTGCGTTGTAAATAGTATTGTGACCATCCCACGAATCCGGCCAAGGACTTGAGACTCATAGGGCGATCTCGATGACGGGTGATGGCATAAACAACACTAAGAATGTTCCGTTTGCTTAGCATGACTGTAATCCTAGCCGAGGTTCCATCTCGATTCTTGATCTTTCTTGCACCATGAGCTGGTTGTTCGCAATTGGCCGAAAGCGGAAGTAGAAGCAACGTACCTTGACCGTCTGCTGTCGACCCGAGGCCACCATTTTTGATGAGGGGGATTTCGTTGCCTGTTGTACCATCTACATTATGAGTAAAAGTAAATCCTTTTCTTCAAATATTGAGATAAACGCGCCCACCTCTGAAGTGTGGGAGGTAATAACTGATCCTCAGTACGCCAAAGTACTGGGCAATGAATTTGATGAAGGAGCGTATGTTAGGTCGGATTGGAAGCTGGGGTCTAAAGTGGACTTCCTTTACGAAAGCGCACCAGACAAACCTGCTAACTCGGGAAAAATAACAGAGCTTATCGAGAGAGAACTTATCCATGTTCACTACCGCTTCTACCTGTTCTGGAAGTACAGCGAAACGTATTTATTGACGGGTGAGATTGGCACAACCAACCTCCAGATAGATGCAGGACCTTATGGTGCTGACTTAGACGACCAGAAAGTAGCGTGGGCTAATTGGTTGAGAAAAGTTAAAGAGATCAGCGAGCCAGATACTTAGATGTTCAGGCGAATGACCGCGGTTGGCCGGAAACCATCGGTTTTAAGCGAACTTTTGTAGTTCAGCTGAACACGTCCGTTGGTGACCCAAAGCCGCCTCTAGAAATCTACAAAAGAGACCGCTAGAGGGGCTATCGATTCGCGTCTCTAGAACAGTAAACGCGCACCTATTTCAAACGTTCTACCAGGCGCTGGAGCAAAATCCTTAATAAACGAGGTATGCAGGCGCTGCTCATCGTCAGTCAGATTTTTACCTGCAGCAAACAGGTTCAAAGAACTATCGCCAAATGGCAGGTTTACGCTGATGCGAGCGCTCAAGTCGTCATAGTCTGAGGTGCTCAATTCTCCTGGAGAAACGTCGTCTTGTTCGTCTACGTGCAAGAAATCGACGGATGCGGTGACAACGCCAGAGTTAAACTCAACGCCTAGTCCATACCTTAATGGGGGTATTCGCGGCACGTCATCATCGCCGCTCACATCGAGCTCGGCGTTCACGTAGTCGGCCAGTGCTCGAACTTTTAGGCTGCCGGTTTCCCACTGCGCAACTTCAATATTGGTTTCTACATCAATTCCGACGAAGCGTGCATCGTTCTGTTGGAATTGAAAAACAGGCAGTCCGTCCTCTTCGGCACCCGTTGCTTGTTCGTAGATAAAGTCAGAAAATTTTGTGACATAGGTGGTCACGGTGGCATCCCAAACCTCACCGTCGTAACGCAATGTGGCAGCAAGATTGGCAGCGCGTTCATTGTCCAGGTTGGGGTCGCCCAATTCAAAGGCGTTGGTCACCAGATGAGGACCGTTGGAATAAAGCTCTTCACTAACCGGGGCTCTTGATGAATAGTCTGCGACCAACCCGAACTGCCAGCTGTCTGCAATCGGTGCAACCATGCCAAGCGAGGCGGAGTAGGTTGTGAAGTCTTCGTCAGAGCTATTTTGTGGCTCATGCTTAACTTTGCCAATTCGTAGTCCACCTTCAAGGTCGAAGGTAGAAAAATTTCGCTCGGCTACCCAGAAGAGCCCAGTGTCACGCGTGTCCACTGGCGGTACGAATGCTTCTTCGCCAACGGCTGAAAACTCGCGATCTGTATGTTGGACCCCCAAAACACCTGTCCATTGGTCCATGTCATATAGCAGTTCCGCACGCAGCTCCCATGCTTCGTTAGAAAAATCTGTTGCCACTTCACCATTGGGCTCGATTTCCTGGTGTTCGTAGTCATTGATTCCAAGCCGGATATTTAGCCCCGTAAACGGACCAAATGGATCCTCGAGGCCGAATTCCAGATCGGTTCGAGTTTGCTCTAGTTTCAGCAAGGGATTGCCTTCCGCTTCTTCTTCACTCCCTTCTTCTTCTTCTTCGTGTCCATGTCCTCCAGGCAAACCGTATTCTGAGTCGATCTTCCCCACCGAAACGCCGAAGAAGCCGCGATCAAATATATAGGATGCACCACCGGCATAAGACTTAGCATCGAATTGGGAGCCGGGCAGGTGGCCCCGGACTTCCTCTTCTTCCTCACCTTCACCTTCTGCCTCCTCCAACGCGTGCAATTCGGCCGACTCGGCAAATCCCGGAATCTCGTACTCGTCGCCATCTTTCCACGTCCCATCTAGATGCCAAGCGAATCCGCCAACACCGCCGTTAAGCTTGGCGGCTGAGGTGTTGCCATTCGTGTTACTGTCAAACCGCGTTTCGATACCCCCGGAAAGTGTTTTTTCGGGCACGACGTGTGGAATACGTCCGGTATGCACGTCGACGACTCCTCCTATGGCGCCTGATCCGTAAAGTAGAGTTGACGGACCTTTGAGCACTTCGATTCTCTCGGCGACGAAGGGATCTATTGATACGGCGTGGTCTGCACTCGTAACCGATACATCGAGCGTGTCTATGCGATCTTCCATAACGCGAATGCGTGGTCCCCCTAAGCCGTGGATTACAGGGCGTCCAGCCGTCTTACCGAATTGAGCGGAGTGAATACCTGGTTCTTTGGATAACGTGTCACCAATACTGATTGAACGCTTTTGATCTAATTCGGCGCCTTGGAGCACCTTGGAAGCTTGGGAAAGACCCTCCCCTGACAGTGGATGCGCCACTACAACAATTTCTTCAATAACATCTGGGGTCGCTTGTGCGACAGCAGTCTCTAACGACGCGAGGCTTCCAGTAAGCGCGGCGTACAGCAATATTTTCTCGACTTGCATCGAATTTTCTCCTCTAACAACGGGACAACCGAACAAAACCTGCTCGGCAATAACTTTCAAGAACTGTCAGTGCTGTTAGAGGTTAGGAGGTCCGCGGACGCGAGGAGACAGGCTGGGCGCGCTTGCGTTGCATGGAGCGCCTGTCGACATTTGTTCTGCTCTGACCGCAACGTTGGCTAGAGCCGTTGGATGAGATTCAGCAGCGGGTGTGTTGTCTGCATGCGCGCACACCAAACAAGACGCTGAAGCGTCCTCGGTGTGCATGTGCTGCTGGGCTAGACCTTGGCTTGCCAAGATCGCTGTCAGCAACAATGCTAAGAAAAAACTATTTCTTATCATCTGCTAGTCATACGATGGGAATGGTCTTGTGGATATGCTACCGGCTTTAGTCAAGTCTCACCAGAAGGTAGTTTCGGAACCGAATGTTTCCATCGGGTCTCAACAGATGAATGTCCGCAATTGGCCGGAAGCTGCCTCTTGCAATGCACAATCACGAATTTTCGTGCGTTGCACAACGCAAGGTCTGAGTTGTGCCCAGAGGAGACATTCGTTACTGGCTATCTGAGCGATTTGCTCTGTGCAGAGAAAAGCACAGATCGCCATTGTTAGCTCTTGCGTTCCTCCAACTTCCACGCAATGAACGTGAGAGCATCAACCCGCTCCTTTAGATGCATGATGTGTTTGTCTATCGTATTTCCGAATACTCCTAGTAGGCTCATCAAAAATACCCACACACAAATCTGCGCCAAAATATTTACTTGAATCATTTTTCACTCGTCTTTTTTGCCCCTGATTAATAGTCCTTCTATCACTGTCTGCGGGCGAATGCTATGAGCATACCTGCGGATTGAAGCTTTCCAAAGCAGACTTAGAGGTTTAGCTAGTTAGAGCACGGAACTTCTTAGTGATTGATTATTCTGGCTTTATATGTACTATATGAACAGTAGTACATATAGGATGATAAGTTCTGAAGATATTGATCGATCTTGATGACCACACGCCTCCTTTTGCGCAACTAGTGACTCAGATCAGGCGAGCGGTTGAACGGGGAGAGCTCAAGCCTCTCGATCAGCTGCCGTCTATTCGGCAATTGGCAAATGACCTGCGCCTCAATCACAACACCGTTGCGAAGGCATATCGACAGTTAGAGCGAGACCGGATCACTGAGACGAAGGGCTATCGGGGCACATTCATACATTCCGAAGGAGCTGAGAACAACAAGCTGGATGTGCGAGCGCTGGCCGAACAACGGCTAGTGGAATTGATCGAGCAGTTCCGGGGTAACGGGCTGACGGATTCGGAATTTAGAGCTGCGTTTGCTAACGCCCTTAGAAGTGCCCAGAAAGACTAGAGGTATAACCATGACTCCAGATATCGCGTTTTTGATCCTTTTTCTGATTCAAGCAGTGTTCGTTTCGCTCTATTTTCCATACCAAATAGTTCGCAGGACCAATGCCTTCATAGAAGAATTTCCGTCTGACGTCTATCCGCGACTGTATAGTTGGTCAGCAGAGAAGTGGCGACGCACTGCGAGGTCTTACCAAGTGGTCTGTCTTGCCGTGTTTGCTGTTGGCATGCTTATCTTTCTAGGATTTGTTTTCTTCGGCTTCCCGAATCTAGTGCCTGAAACAGCCTTGATCTACTCTGGCTTTACAGCACTTCAAGTCGCTTGCAACGTCTGGCGAGCGAAGATGGCAATCAAACGCCTCAAAGCCATAGAGTTGGAAGACCCATCTGTGCGACATGCTGATCTGGTGCCGCGCCGGTTAACGGATTACGTGTCCCCTTTCCACTGGGGCATCGCACTTATCTCGATGCTCTTCATGCTGGGCGCGGGCGCATTGCTTGCGATAACTGAATCCCTCATCCCACCGATTGTTTTTTCACTGTTGCTCCTGTTCTTAAACGGCGTTTTCTTGAGAAATGGACTCAAGATAGTTCGCGGCGAATTGCCCATTCCGCAGTTGGCAAGCGCGCTTGATATGAACGTCACGAGAAAGTTAGCGGTTAGATCTGTCCCAGACACCATGATCAGAGTCAATCTGACATGGGTTGCGGTCGCGCTTGTCGTCGTTTCAGGCGCCCAGGACTTTGCGTTGGCGGTAGTCTGCGCATTGGTCGTCGCCAATGAGGCATATGAGCGCATTAAAGAGTTGCAGATTCGCGACGAGGAACTGTTGGATATGCAAGTGTTTGAGAACGCTTCTTCACACGGTTAGAGGAATACTGATGCCAGCTGGCTAGTTTTTCGGACCCAGAAGAGACACTTGTAATAAATCTCGTTTCGAATCGTAGAACTAAGATGTAACACAGATTCACGAGGAGACAACATGGAGCGTGATAGCGCGACTTCATTGACGCTAGGTCAGGCCGCGTTGATTGCGGGTCTCGGTCTTCTGGTTATGACACTCTCGGCACCGTATGCGGAATTCTATGTATTTCCGAAAGTGCTCTTGCCTGATGACATCGATGGCACCGTTACCAACTTGATCGCGCATCGTGGTTTGTATGTTTCGGGACTAGCCGCCTTTTTTCTCAACTATGTAGCGGATGTTGTCGTTGCTTGGGCGCTGTTTGTATTCCTCTCACCCGTGAATCGTCAACTATCGATGCTCGCAGCGTTATTCCGTTTGCTATACACCGCACTGGGCATATCTGCGTTGATGAATCTCTTTTCCGTAGTTCGTCTCCTCGATCTACCCCAATACACAAGCCAAGTTTCTTCTGGGCAAATAAACGTACAGCTTCAATTGCTGCTAGACGCATATCGTATCGAATGGGGTGTGGCCTTGATTCTGTTTGGCGTTCACCTCGTGCTCGTCGGATTCTTACTAGTCCGATCTGGGTACGTGCCTCGCCTTCTGGGTTATTTAGTTGCGCTAGCGGGACTTGGTTACATTGTTTATATGATTGGGCTCTATGCTTTTCCTGCAATCAGTTTTGCTCTGGTGACGATAACGTTTCTTCTCGAACCAGTATTCATGGTTTGGTTACTCTGGAAGGGACGTCAGCTTGAGAGGTGACCGGCGGCTTGTGGCCGAAAACGGACGGTCAGAATCGTTAGTTGGATGACCGGTTTCGAACCAGAAAAGACTTAGGGTCCGGTGTTCTCGGACATGAAGTACGGTACAGTTCTAAGTGTCTAAATTTCGATAGTGAGTTAGCTGGTGGTATTAGTAAAGCAATCGACTCTGGCAATCGCGTTGCTGTTTCTACTTTCGGCAACAGCAATCGCTGCTGACGTGTACCAATTGTCGGAGCTGAATACGAGGCAGATTGAATCGCTCGATCATGAAAACACCGTCATTCTCATTCCGGGCGGAATTCTTGAACAACATGGCCCTTATTTACCTTCGTTCAGTGATGGTTACGTAAACCTTGATGATGCAAATCAACTCAGCACTGACCTTTCAGACCTAGGCTGGGATGTGGTTGTGTTTCCGATCGTTCCACTCGGATCAGGTGGGGCAAACGAAATTGGTAACAAGCAGGTTTTTGCGGGTACCTATGCAATTCGTCCAGAGACTGTCCGTGCAGTTTTTATGGACATAGCGACAGAACTAGGAGAGCAAGGTTTTAGGTATATCTTTATCCTGCACGGCCACGGTAGCCCATCACACAACATGGCGTTAGACCAAGCAGGCCTTTATTTCAAAGATGAATTTGGTGGTGAGATGCACAACCTATTTGGCATCTGGTCAACTAGTCCTTCGGAAGTAGTCTTGTCGGAAGTCGCGCGGCGGGAAGATGGATTTACCGTTCACGCGGGTGCGGAAGAAACAAGTAGTGTGTTGTATGTTCGCCCAGATTTAGTAGCTGATGATGTGAAGGCTGCGCCAATCGTCAAGGGTGACAACTTCACAGATCTAATGCGAATCGCTTCTGCAGACGGGTGGACCGGCTACTTTGGCAGTCCGCGCCAGGCAGACGCAAGTATCGGGGAGAAGTTAGCTAAGGCTCGCTACAAACACCATCTTGAGTTAGCAACGAAAATTCTTCGAGGCGAGAAACTCACTAACGTGATGACGCATTCATCGATGGCGTACGGGCATCCAGAAATGGGTGAAGTGGTCGAAAAATCGCGGGATGAACACAGCCGAAGGGCCAAGCAGCAGCAGGATTGGATCAAGCGGAATAACGCTGATCTGTAGTTCCTATGTCGACTTCGGGCCGAAGGCGACACTCTAGAGTTAACCTCCGTTAACAACCCAGCGCAGCTGCTTCTTTATCCGCAGCTGCAACATAAACTAGTCGTCTTAGCCGAGGGTTGCCAATGATATCAATACGACGAGCTGAGCATCGAGATGCTGCAAGTATCATCGCTGCACACGTGCGATCTATTCGCGAGGTTTGCTCGAAGTCTTACACCCCGGCCCAAATTGAAGCT
>WLWP01000019.1 GCA_012103505.1 Pseudomonadales bacterium
CTTGGGAGGCAAATGAAGTGTGCTTTCCCGAGAATTGTAGCCATTTATTGAACGAATAGGGGTTTGGATGCTAGAGTCGTCGAAATTTGTTTTTTTAACTCGATAAAGACCCCGCCACATGCCCCGCCGCGATGACCTTCGCACTATTTTGTTGATCGGCTCTGGACCAATTGTCATTGGGCAAGCCTGTGAATTCGACTATTCAGGCACACAAGCCTGTAAGTCTCTGAGAGATGACGGGTACCGAGTTGTGCTGGTCAATTCCAATCCAGCGACCATCATGACTGACCCGGAGACTGCAGATCGAACATATATCGAACCGCTTACATGGCAAGTATTGGAAAAGGTCATTGCTGAAGAAAAACCAGATGCTGTCCTTCCGACATTAGGAGGTCAGACCGCACTGAACTTGGCCATGGAGCTTGAGCACCATGGCGTTCTTAAGAAGTATGGCGTCGAGATGATTGGCGCGCGGGCTGAAGCAATTCAACGAGGAGAAGATCGAGAACAGTTCAAGTCGACGATGGAAAAAATCGGTCTGGATACCTGTCGTGGACGGCTTGTGAAGTCTCTTCCAGAGGCGCGAGAAATACTTTCCGAGATAGGTCTGCCTGCAGTCATACGCCCGAGCTTTACGCTGGGTGGGTCTGGTTCAGGTGTTGCATACAACCGTGAAGAGTTTGATCAGAAGGTGCAGCGTGGTCTTGATCTTTCGCCAGTAAGTGAGGTCCTCGTTGAGGAGTCAATTCTTGGCTGGAAAGAATACGAAATGGAGGTCATGCGAGATGCTGATGATAATGCAGTTGTCATTTGTTCGATCGAGAATTTTGACCCTTGTGGTGTTCACACAGGTGATTCAATTACCGTCGCCCCGGCGATGACTCTTACTGATCGTCAGTATCAGCTCATGCGAGATGCGAGTTTTGCAGTTATTCGTGCGATAGGTGTTGAGACGGGAGGCTCGAATATCCAATTTGCGGTTCATCCTGATACGGGACGCATGATTGTTATCGAGATGAATCCTCGAGTGAGTCGGTCATCAGCACTTGCGAGTAAGGCGACCGGTTTTCCGATCGCAAAAATAGCAGCCAAACTTGCCGTAGGGTGGCGACTCCACGAGCTGGCGAACGATATTACGCGGAAAACGAAGGCCTGCTTTGAACCCTCAATCGACTATGTTGTGGTAAAAGTTCCTCGTTTTGCATTCGAGAAATTCCCTGAGGCTGATAGCAGGCTGTCCACTCAAATGAAGAGTGTTGGCGAGACAATGGCAATAGGTCGGACTTTTAAGGAAGCATTCCAAAAAGCACTTCGAGGGCTTGAAGTAGGATCGTTTGGATTTGGTTGCGATGGAAGAGACCTTTGGGGCACGCCAACACAGCCATCAATCGATGATATTCGTGCGAGAGTTGCCCGGCCTGATCCGGACAGAGTTTGGTTCTTGCGGTATGCAATATTAGCTGGTTTGGATATTGAAGAACTACACGCACTGACGGGTATTGATCGATGGTTCTTGGATCAGTTGTTACAGATTGTTGAGTTAGAGCAACGCGTGCGAGATGCCGGGAGTCTGAAGAGCATTGATGACACAACGCTTCGCCAGGCAAAGCAGGCAGGATTTTCAGATCGGCAGTTAGCGACCCTCTTGGGGGAGGTGGAACTCGATGTTCGAGAGAACAGGAAATCTCGAGGAATTGTCGCTACGTTTAAGGCAGTTGATACCTGTGCTGCAGAGTTTGAGGCTGAAACCCCCTACTACTATTCAACGTGGGAGGATGAAGACGAGACCCCGCCAAAAGCAGATGGCGTAAAACGGGTCATGATACTCGGAGGTGGGCCTAACAGAATTGGACAGGGGATTGAATTCGATTACTGCTGCTGCCATGCAAGTTTTGCGCTTCGAGCATTAGGGATCGAGAGTGTAATGGTGAACTCAAATCCTGAGACAGTCAGTACCGATTACGACACAAGTGACCTGTTGTTTTTTGAGCCTTTAACAAGTGAAGATGTGCTCAATATTGCGGACCGGATTAATCCTGATGGAGTGATTGTTCAGCTTGGTGGACAGACTCCGCTTAACCTGGCAAGAGCACTAGCTGCCGCAGGTCTACCAATCATCGGGACAAGTGTCGACACGATCGAAGAGGCAGAGGATCGTGAAAAGTTTCGTGAGCTTCTGGATCGACTGAATTTAAAGCAGCCTGCAAGTGGAATTGCTCGTACTCTTGAGCAAGCACGCAAGGAGGTTTCCAGAATTGGTTTTCCCTCTTTGGTTCGCCCAAGCTTTGTGCTCGGCGGTCGTGCAATGGAAATTTGTTATGACCAATCTCAGTTCGAAAGATTTGTGGCAGAAGCATTTATAGTTGCTCAAGGGCAACCAGTGTTAATAGATCGTTTTCTTGAGGATGCGACAGAAGTTGACGTTGATTGCATTTGTGATGGTACGGACGTGATAGTAGCCGGAGTGATGGAGCACATAGAGGAAGCAGGTGTGCACTCGGGTGACTCGGCGTGTTGTATACCGCCGCACAATCTGAGTAAGCAGACCGTCTCGGAAATCAAGCAGGCTGCTATAAGCTTAGCCAAGAGCCTCGGGGTCGTTGGCCTTATGAATGTTCAGTTCGCGGTAAAGCGTGAGGGAAGCGAGTATGCCTTATACGTCATTGAGGTGAATCCACGAGCGAGTAGAACAGTCCCTTTTGTTTCAAAAGCAACAGGCGTACCAATTGCAAAGATCGCTGTAAAGGTCATGGCCGGGGAAACTCTTCCTGAACAAGGGGTCATCACGGATCCTGTTCCTTCGCATGTTAGCGTGAAGGAAAGTGTGTTTCCGTTCGTCAAGTGTGCCGGCGTTGCTATTGCGCTTGGGCCGGAGATGAGAAGTACTGGTGAGGTCATGGGAGTAAGCGATAAATTTAGCCTCGCTTTTGCAAAGGGCCAGCTTGCGGCAGGGACAGTCTTGCCGGAAACAGGCAAGATATTTTTGAGTGTTGCAAGTCAGTCGGCAAAAAAATCTATGGTGGACCTGGCTCGACGACTTGTGAAGTTAGGCTTTGAGTTGATTGCTACTTCCGGCACCGCTGAGGCACTATCGCAAGCAGGAATTGAGGTTGAAACAGTCAAGAAATTACAGGAGGGGCACCCAAACCTTATTGATCATCTGATTGATGGTCGCGTTCAACTGATATTCAATACGCCTCGTGGGAAGGGTGCACGTACTGACGAAGGAAGAATCCGGGCGGCCAGTGTGCTCTACGGGGTTCCTTGTATAACAACACTTGCGGCTGCTGAAGCGTGCGTGCGGGCGATGGAAGCCCTGAGAAGTGAGCCAATGAAGGTGCAGGCAATGCAGGATAGGTTCATGGCAGGGGCAGCATCGATTGATCGATGACCGTTAACGAGAGTTCTGGCAGACGTAATGGAATCTCTTTTCCCGGAAGTGCCCCCAGCTCCACGACCATTGCTTCCTAGTGAGCCGGATGTGCCGGCAAGCCTAACAGCAAGAACACTCGATGGCCTCGAGTGGTTGTTGGCGAGAGAGTTGTCAGAACTTGGCGCTACAAATTTAAGAATTGGGCGTCGAACAATCGAATTCACTGGAACAACAGAGACGCTGTATAGAGCGGTGCTTGAGTCTCGTGTAGCTATTCGGATTCTCGAACCACTTGGTCGGTTCGCTGTGAGTTCACCAGAATCACTTTATAAATCGATATCAAGCGTAGATTGGGCAAAGCATCTTCGTCCGACTCAAACACTGAGAGTCGATGCACGAGTCCATGATTCATTCATAGATCATTCACTCTACGCCTCCCAGGTTGTTAAGGACGCGGTGGTAGATGGCGTGCGAGCGGCACACGGTCGCCGGCCTAATGTGCAGTTGCATGGGGCAAGCCTTCGGCTGTCACTTCATCTTTCCGGAGAAACAGCAACTCTGTTTCGTGATGCAGCGGGTCAGTCTTTACACCAGCGTGGTTGGAGGAAAGGGAAGGTCGAGGCTCCTCTGTCAGAGGTTCTGGCTGCCGGTATTCTTGGGATTTCAGGCTGGCAACCGGGCGAACCACTGATGGACCCACTGTGTGGTTCCGGAACGTTCATTATTGAGGCGGCAACCCAAGCGGCTGGTCTTGCGCCGGGTCTGTTACGAGCAAGGAATCGGAAGCAGGGTTTTTTTCGTTTTCATGATTTCGATAGAGAACTTGCTAAAAAAATCCTTTTCGATCTTGAGAGTAGGGCCAAGGTACCTTTGGGTACGTTCCATGCAAGTGATCTTGATCCTGCTGTAGTTCAGGTTGCAGAACAATCAGCTCAATTGGCCGGTGTAGCAGATGCCATCAGATTTTCATGCAATCACTTTGAAGCGGTCAGTCCAGAAGGTGGGTCCGGTTTGGTGCTCACCAATCCGCCGTATGGTGAGCGACTTGCGCAGCCAAGAGCAGGGGCAGTATTCCGAAGGATCGGTGACTGGTTGAAAAATGCGTGTCCAGGCTGGCGAGCTGGAGTGCTCGCACCAGTTGAGCTTGCGAAATCAATTGGGCTAAAACCATATCGCCGTGTAGTCCTTTCGAATGGTCCAATTGAGTGTCGGCTGATAGAGTTAATCGTTCATGGAAAGAAAGACTCAGGCACATCTATTGGAAATCAAACGCTGATAGAATCGGATGCAGAGAGTTCCACTTTAACGAAAAAATTGTCACGCAGCGTAAGTGACCAGATAGGTGATTTTCGGCGACGGCTTGCAAAGCGATCTCGTCATCTTGGGCGATGGGCAAGGAAGCAAGGGATTGAGGCATATCGTCTCTACGATCGGGACATTCCAGAAATTCCCCTAGTTATTGATAGGTATGGTGATTGGCTTCATGCCGCCGAATACGAGCGTCCTCATGAGCGAACAGCTATCGAGCATGATGTGTGGCTTGATCGAATCATTGAGGCCGCGGCTGATCAGCTTGGTCTGGCTCCAGACTGTGTGTTCTTCAAGGTGCGTCGCCGACAGCGAACTGGAGGGCAGTATGAAAAAGTAGATGACCGCTCTGTTACTTTTCCAGTCAACGAACACGGTTTGAAGTTTGAAGTCAACCTTTCTGATTATCTTGATACGGGACTTTTTCTCGATCATCGCCAAACTCGTGCGATGGTTCGTGGTGATGCGGCAGGTCGTTCTTTCCTGAATTTGTTTGGCTATACAGGCAGTTTTTCTGTAGCTGCTGCTGCTGGTGGAGCAGAAGCAACCACAACTGTCGATCTCTCAAATACCTATCTCGAATGGGCGAGGAGGAATCTCATGGAAAATGGGTTTTTAGATCGGCGGCAACATACCCTTCTTCGAGATGACGCTCGTGAATTCCTCAAGCACCGTGGTCGTCGAGGTGAGCGTCCATTTGATCTTGTTGTAGTTGATCCACCAACATTTTCACGTTCAACGAGACAGCTGCAGGACTGGGATGTGCAGCGGGACTATGCCGATCTGCTCCAAGCGGTTGCCGACAATCTTAATACGGGTGGTATTGTCTATTTTTCAACAAATTACCGGCGGTTCAAATTTGATGAAAAGCTCCTCGCTAATACGTACGATATATATGAGATTAGCCGGAAGACAGTACCAGAGGATTTCCGGAATACCCGGATACATCGTTCATGGAAGTTTGTGAAAAAGACCTGAAAAAGTTTCTTGGTAACTACATGAAGAAGGTGAAATCATGAGACGTATTTGGTTTTATCCGCAAAAGCCACCATCGTTTCGGCTGATACGGAGCATCGTAGTTTGTCTGACGATTGGACTAAATTCTTTCGGCTGTCAAAAAATAGAATCCAATCGAGTGTGTCTTGTTTCGAGCTTGCCGCGTACAGGTGTGTCTAGGCAGGTCAGTGATGAGGTTGTTCGAGGTATTCGGCTCGCAATTGATGAGGTGAAAGAAAAAGCCGGGCGGTTTACTTTGGAATATCGTGATCTTGATAACAGTGCAGCAGCGTCTGGCCGGTGGACAAGTGAAGGGGAGGCAGCCAATGCTCGTATGGCGGTTCAGGATCCCGACGTAATGGCGTACATTGGTACCTTGAACTCAGGAGCAGCCCGAGTCTCAATGCCTATTCTAAACTATGCTGATTTGTTGATGGTATCTCCAGCGAATACGGCCGTTGGGTTGACCAAACCGGGCCTGGGTCTTCCTGGAGAGCCGAAGGTTTACCGGCCGTCTGGCAGATTAAATTACATCCGAGTTGTGCCTGCCGACGATCTTCAAGGTCCACTTGCAGCAGATTGGGCTTTTGAGCGTGGAGTGCGTCGTGTTTTCGTCATTGATGACGCTGGTGTTTATGGGCGAGGTGTAGCATCTTTATTTGCTGATCGGTGTCGTGAGCAAGGAATGACGGTTCTCGACCACGTCTCGATTGATCCACAAGCAGCGGAGTTCAAATCGTTTGTAGGGTCCGTTATGAGTGCTGATCCAGACCTTATCTACTTTGGTGGTAGTGCTCGAACCAAAGGCGGTCAACTCGCACGTGATCTTGTGTCAGCTGAAAGCGAAGCAATTCTGCTGGTTTCTGATGGATGTCGTACCGAAGCTTTCCTTGAAGCGGCAGGCGCGGCTTCTCTTGAGGGTCGGTGTTTCGCCACATCTGCAGGGATTTCACCGCAGCAAGCAGATTGCGATGAGAAAGTGTTATTTCTTCGGTATCAGCAAAAATATGGGATATGTCCGAGCAGCGCGGCAATTCACGGTTATGAGGCGGCGAGGCTTGTGATTCGAGCTATTGCAGATGTTGGCCAGAAAGATCGTCGAGCCATCGTAGAATCGGCTTTTGCGAGCCAGGTGGACGATGGTGTGCTTGGGCAATGGGGTATCGATGCAAATGGGGATACAACACTTCAGGAGGTGTCTGTGAGTGTTGTTCGGGATGGCAAGTTTGTGCATGAGGAAGTCATGTCGACGGCTGGCATAGGCAAAAAGGACGGCAGCAGATAAGACTTAGGACAAAGAATTTTCCAACGGATTACTTTGTCGGAATACATGCGTGGACGTAACATCCTTTCTTGAGCAATGTGGTATCGGAATCACAAGTGGTGGATTTCTTGGGCTCATTGCGGTCGGATATACGTTGGTGTACGGAACCGTAGGCCTTATCCACTTCGCCCATGGGGATGTAGTCATGCTCGGTGGCTGCCTGTCACTGGCGATCTTGTCATTCCTTGTGCCACTCCCGGTCGATCCGTTGACTGGTTGCCTCGTAGTAGTTTTGGCTGCTACGTGCAGTGGACTGTTTTGTGGCTGCCTGAATGTTTGTATTGATCAGTTTGTCTATCGTCCGCTGCGAAATGCCCCTCCTCTATCGCCCCTCGTTTCAACAATCGGTGTTTCTTTTGTTCTCATGAATGTGGGGCTTATTTGGATCGGTCCGACTGATCGTGCATTTCCTGAGATCTTTCTGGAATCTACGCGTTCAGTTGGTGGAGTGCCTATTGCGATGGCTGATCTTCTGGTCCTTGTCATCATCGTGCCACCTGTTTTCTGCCTATATGTTCTTCTTCGTCAAACCCGTTTTGGAAGATCGTTGCGTTCCATAGCTGCAATCACCCGCGCAACAGCTCGTTCAGGGGAAGCAGGGAAACTTGTTATCGCTACATTTTTTCTGAGTGGCTTTCTCGGTGGTGTTGCGAGTGTAGCCGCAGGGGTTCATGCAACGACGATTAACTATCAGATGGGGCATCAGGTGGGGTTGTATGCTCTTACTGCAGCAGTGCTTGGAGGGATAGGGAGTGTGCCTGGTGCGCTAGTTGGTGGACTTATAGTCGGATTAATTCGTGCGATTTCAGTCGCCCTTCTTGGCCCTCGTTGGGCTATCGCATCTGTCTTTCTTGTGCTCATCATTTTTCTTGCATTTCGCCCGCAAGGAATTTTTGGGAAATCAAAGACAAGAGGAGGGCAGCGATGAAAATCCAATTTGCCTCCTTATTCCATCTCATCAAGTGGTCCAAAAAAAATTGGGAAATACCAGTTTTTACAATTTTAGCCCTCGCGCCTTGGTTTCATCCAGCATTTGCCGGAGGGTTGGGCGGACAGATAACGTCGGTCTTAATAATCGGTATAGCGGCTCTCGGTCTCAACGTCATGGTTGGCTTCACGGGATTACTTCACCTAGGAATTGCATCATTTTTCGGATTGGGCGGTCTTTTTCTTGCGGTCCTCACTGTCCCGATGAATCCCTTGGAGATAGGTTTTCTCCCAGCGGTTTTTGTCAGTGTTAGTGTGACCGCCGCAATAGGAACGCTGCTTGGCTCACCAACCTTGCGTCTTCGAGGTGAGTACCTTGCTATTGTTACTCTTGGTTTTGGTGAAGTCGTTCGTGTCTTATTTCTGAATCTAGAAAATGTAACAGGTGGGACACAGGGGCTTGGTCCGATTCCACCCCCAGGATCTGGAATATTTGTTGCGGGGATTGATCTTGGTAGAGAGTTCGTTGTTGATTCACGATGGTTCTACTACCTCTCGCTCATTGTGCTTTTTGTTGTGGTACTACTTGTACGAATTCTCGAAAAATCGGCGATCGGCCGTGCCTGGATTGCTGTTCGTGAGGAGCCACTCGCTGCTGCAACAATAGGTATCTCCGCAACAAAAGTTCGGCTTTCAGCCTTTACGATAGCAGCAGGGATAGCTGGACTTGCTGGCTGCCTGTCTGTCGCAAGTATCGGTACTACTGGAGATCCAAATGCTTTTGGCTTTAATCGCTCAGTTGCGATTCTTTGCGCTGTCATAATAGGTGGCCTAGGCAGTATTCCAGGAACACTTGTCGGAGTCACAATCTTGTTTGGTTTTGACATAGTTGTCATTCCGTGGGTTGATTCCTGGATGCAGCGTATTCAGGAGCAGGTATTTGATGTAAGTTTTTTTACACTTGGAAGTTGGCGATTAGCTCTTGTAGGTATCGCATTAATCGTTGTGATGCGATTTCGTCCCGTAGGACTCATTCCGTCACGACGTTTCGCTGCTGAGCTTCAGGAGTCACAGCAATGACTCAGGGAGAGAATATGAAAGCGAGCGACGGCCCTGTCCTCTCAGCAGACATTCCGCTTCTGAGTATTGATCGGCTTACGGTTCAATCAGGTGGGATACCGCTCATCGATGAATTAGAACTCGATGTGTCGGCAGGTAGTAGTGTTGCCATTATAGATTCTGGAAGAGGGTCAAAAGCTGCTCTACTCGATGCTATCTGTGGTCTAAGGCCGGCATTTTCCGGTTCGGTTAGATTGAATGGGCGTCGATTGAAACAGGCTTTCTCGGCGAAAACATTCTGGGGAGTACTGAGCACAGGAATTCTTGTTGGTCTGTTATGTGCGGCAGCTGCGGTAGACATTGATCGATTGTGGCTGGCTGTTGTAAAGCGAGGTCTTGTAGTTGATGAACCATTTACACCGGCAACATTCGGGAGACGACTTCGTAGTTATTTCCGCGCGGAACTGGCTGTTGACCGCCTGGCCGGTAATTGGCGAATTGTCACTGCAGATGGACGTGAAGTTCTTGCAGTACGTCGTGATCTGTCGGAAGCCCAGGAATTACGGAATCAAATGCAAGCAGCAGTGACTGCTCGGCGAACTGGTCCGGGTGTTGTTCCCGACATAACCGATTTAGTGGGCGATGCAAATGAACCGCAACGCGAGCTACTATTGGATGAAACGACTCTTGACCGGTTGGCAGCCGGGAAACGTCGAATTCGTTTTCGTGGTTGGTCTGCTTTTATTTGTGGTTTGTTTCTTGGAGTTGGAATGTCGCTAGCAATCTGGCAGCGAGGGAGACGTTCGCCAGAGGTTGCTGCTCGGGCTGGAGTGGCCCGCACCTTTCGATCTCCAAGAAACTTTCCTGCGATGACGGTGTTTGAAAATATACTTGTTGCAGTAGAGCAGGGCGTTTATCGAAAATCTTCATCATGGTGGCCACATATTAATAAAGCAAGCTGTATTGAGCGGACCGAAGAACTCATTCGGTCTGTGGGACTGATCGATCAATCATTCTCGTTTGCTTCAGATCTGACACGTTACGAGCAACGCTGTTTGGAAATTGCTCGCGGTCTGGCCATGAATCCTCGGATTCTTCTCATCGCCGAACCAGCGGACGGTATGAACACGCAGCAGCAGCATGCGATGGCAGACCTTTTGAAGGAAGTCTGCAAAGGAGCGTTGACGCTTGTCGTAACCTCGGCAGGAAGCGATCCGTTTACGATAATCTGTGATCGTACAGTGCATCTTTCACCGCACTAGATGAGGCTGGTGCCCACTCATACAGATTCGTGGTCGCATTGTTTTACAAGCTTTAGAATCGCCGTTCCATGATCAGCCAATCGCTTTTCGCCAATGCCTTTGCACTGCAAGAGCGATGCCAGTGTATCTGGCTTTTCACGAGCGATTGAACGCAATGCACGATCATCAAGAATTGTCCAGGCAGGCTTTCCTCGTCCATCGGCTATTTTTCTACGCCACTGTCTAAGGTGGTCAAAGAGTTGTCGGTCAACTCCATTCCAGTCATCAGACTCTTTTCGAGATCGCACTGCGTTCTTTAATCGTGGCTCAAGAAGTGTGACGTTTCGTTGGCTTCGAAGAATTTCCCAAGATTTTTTGTTCAGCATGACAACCGGTCGGTCGCTTTGGCTTCTCGAAAGATATTCTTGGTCGATGAGTTGATGGACGAGATTCTCGCACATGCGCTGGTCAAAGCTTTTTAGTAGTCCATATGTTGATAAGTGGTGGTGTTCGTTTCGTTGTACTGCTTCTGTTTGTGCGCCACGAAGCACCTCGCAAAGGTGACGGACACCAAACCGTTCTTCAATCCGGGCGACACACGAGATGATTTTCTGAGCAACTGTAGTGCTGTCAGCAAGATTAGTTGTTTCCCCAAGGCAAATGTCACAGTTTTTACAATTATCGAGTTTGTATGATTGCCCAAAATGCTCTGATAAAAAAGCATGCCGGCAACGGGCTGCTTGGGCATACTGCCGCATGCGTTGGAGATGCATTATCTGCGATTCGATGAGTTTCTGCGATTCATTTTCAGTCAATTCAGAAGAATCCGCTCCCCGTCGAATCAATGCTTCCCAGCTGAAGACATCAGCTGGTGAATAAAGCAGGACACATTCTGCAGCAAGCCCGTCACGTCCGGCTCGTCCTGTTTCTTGCTGGTAGGCTTCGAGGCTCTTTGGAAGTCCGGTGTGTAGGACGAGTCTCACATTTGATCGATCTATACCCATTCCAAATGCAACAGTGGCGACAACAACATCAAGGGTTTCCTTTGCAAAAGCTTCCTGTGTTTTGTGTCGTTTCTT
>WLWP01000020.1 GCA_012103505.1 Pseudomonadales bacterium
ATGCATAACAAATTATTTTTGACTACACAGTTCACTTATTCACCTCCTAGGAGGGTGGGTATGAAATATATTCACTGTGAATTGAGCAATTGGCTTGAATATAAACATGACTCCTATGTCAACACACTTGTTGAAAGGCCATTCATTGGTAGCCCTTGCATCTCGTATGTATTCTGTATCCAGAGTATTCTTCAGTTAGTTGTTGTATCATACTTATCTCTCATACTACTCCACTTGACTTCTTCCTACTTATGGTAAATGTTAAATAATTAGTATATATCTGACTCTGAACTGATCTATTTAGCATAGTTTCTAAGTAGTAGCATATTCAGGCCTTACAACCCTGAATAGATGTAAGACTAAAACACTACCCCAACTAGTCAGTAAACTTACTGGTACAATTTCTCTATCAGAGTCCACTGAATCTTTACAATTCAGAGTTTTGTGGCTGTCTCCGGAATCCCATAATCCCACTATTGTGCTGTTGGGATCTAGCATCGTATTGGAGCGATCAGGATTAATCCTGGCCTGAAGTAAGAACCCGAGGTTTGTACCAGCAGACCACTGAAGTGTAGAAAATGTGTAAACTTAACATAGAGCTTATAAAAAGAAGTTATATTATTATCATGTACTTGTGTTTCAGAATTAACATGTGGTACTCACCCCTTATTATAAAAGAGGATATATAGCTATTAGCCAACTTTAGTCTATCCTTTTGACTTCATTCTGACATACTTCTCCAATGCTTGTATTCATACATACTATGAAGCAAGTGGTGTATGTATATTTATAGTTTCTGTGTGAAACATTTCTTAAGCAAAGTACTATTGATTTTAATCGAGAAAAGTTGGACTACAACATTCAGCTATGCACCAATCTCTCTCTGTTACACCTCTGATTTATAGACAGGAAAAATTCGTCACGTGTAACTTTTTGTGCCTCATCAAAGAAGAGTATTTCTCCATCAGTTTGTGTAGATGAATTTAATCGGCTGAAAATGTATTACTTCTAGCTATGTCAGTAATACTATAAAGTGCTATACTTACACATGTAGTTGCAGTTTGTGTATAGAATGTTCCTATTGAAGTCCGTACAGCATATATCATCCTGCATCATGGGGCAGCTAGGAGTGAGGGTGAGACCAGAGCAACGTGTATTGGCAGTACAAGCTATTAATTATATATGCTCATTTGGTATAAACTTGTTGATGTGGAAGTTACAAAGGCTTGAAGTGGGGTGTCCAGACAGCAGCTTCTGGAAAACACCTCTTGAGGTGTCATAAAACACCCCATTTTAAAAGAGTCACTAATTCAAATTACAATAAAATTAGAACTACAAAGTATTGCTGGATCTCTCCTAACATTGAATCACAATGACATTGTTTATCATAAATGATTTGTCACTGGCACAAAAATCTATCGACTCTCCCATGCACATAAAAATAGCACAATTGACCGCAGCAATCAACTATGACAGAAACAAAAAACAAAAAAAACTAACAACAACAACAACAAAAATTGTTATCTATAATGAAAGACAATACAAAGCACCAGTACTACTAGCTAGCATAGAAATGATGGTGATGACAATAGGAAGCAAACAATGAACTCCTACGGAACCATCTGTGATTGTACTGTTGACTCCACCTGAATCGTAATAGTAAGCATTCATTTTGTACTTGACTCTTCCAAATAATTAAATTTTAACAATAAAATTATTAAAGAAAAAATATTTGACAACAAGAACAAAGCTTGCAGCTAACAAAACTACAATTACTATATCAGTAAGTATGAATGATTGCAGGCTAAATATTAATAGTGCTAAAGCTGCTTATTCTAAGGAGACTAAAAAGCAGCTTGCTAAAGTGCTGCTGTATATTTTTGTTATACAACCTATAGTACCTCAACATTACAGCTGGTCAATATAAAAGTAGCAGTAGCATTACATACTGGTAAGTGTGCTGTGGAGAGAGTGAGGGGGCAGGGTAGAGTTTTGGCCTTAATATTTATTAACATACTCTGAACTAGAACAGGAGAATAATCTTTAGAACCTAACATAACTTCTTCTCTAGTCCTGGATTTGATTTTAATATTATGTTGGTCAGCTGATCTAACAAACAACAACAACAACAAACTTGTATGTAATATACTTGGTTTCCACCTTATTAAGCTTCTACCAGAAAATACATCTCTTTATGTCATAAAATACACAGAGTGATCTTCCACATCAGGACAACTATTTCATAGGTATCTCCTTACCCCTTGCTTAAATCAAATTCCTCCTTCTGGTCAGACAGAGATTGATATACCTGAGCAACTAATTTCTTTAAAAAACAACAACAATGAATAAATAAAAACATTTCAAACTACATATCAAGTATGTCTTACACAAACCAACCTTTTAAGGTTGCATTTATTTTAACACCTATCTTAACATATATATATATATATATATAATTGTTACTTACAGACAACTCTGCTGGAAGTTTTGGGAAGGCTTATTAGCTACTGGAGCACATTTGTCTTCTTCTAGCTTCTCCACCCTAGAAGTCAACTTCTTTACCATTTCTTTAAGTTCCTTCTGCCCCCTCATAATTTCTCCCAATAATCCATTGTTGTTGTCACTCTGACTGGAACTTGGTGAGTTATAGGGGTGGTAGCGCATGGGAGGATAAACTGCATTCCTTCTTACGGGTGTAAATCTGTCATGAATGTATTAGCTATACACGAATGTCTTTAAAGCTGTATACAAACAATTTTTAACTATAAGGTCAAATAAGTTACATTTAGAGCTACAATTTGATTAAAATTGTATTTTTTAAGTTAGCAAATGGCTATATTGGTGAAGGTACTCATCACAGAATGATACAATCAGAATTATCATAAAAATTCAATTACTGCTATAAAGTTTTACTCACTGACCCAGGAGTAGAATCATAGTAAGATTCACTTTCACTTGCTCCAGCATAATCCATGTTTCCTCACAGTCTATTGAGAAAAGGACACGTCTATTTATTATATCAGCAGCGAATGAGAGGATATCGAATGGAAAGACACACACATGGCGGAGAACTAGTCTCTGTTACTGATGGCGCGTGCTGAGGAGGAGCAAGAGTACATATAATAAAGCGAACAAAAAAATTTAGCAAAATTTGAGTGGAGGGATTAGGAAAAGAGGCTACCCAATTGAATATGAGTAAATGAAATAAAAGGTGTTAGTAATGTATGCTTATTTAGATTAATAATGCATGTCGATAAAGTGATAGATGTTCAGGGTTCAAATAGGAGTGGCTAAGGGTGTGGTCCGTCATGTGGGAGGTTCTACCACATCTCCCCCAATAACTGTAACAGTTTCGTATTCATTTGTTTGAAACATAATCTTGGTTGTAACTTGTGCACACCTGCACACAATGTTATCCGTAAAAACGTAGTCTGAGGCAACAGCATCCTGTATTGGTTGCCATACTTGGATTTCAGTTCCAAACCAGTCTTTATTTGGATGATCTTCAATCCAGTGAACTTGCACCATGTATTCTTCTGTACTGTGCTCATGCAACTGAACTGTTAACTTCACACATTTATGAAATACAGCTGGTAACTCTAAGTTACCCTTCCTTACTAACACTAGTGAAGATGAATAATGTATCGAATTTTTTGCTCCCACTAAGTAATGATTAAGTTTTAGTGCCTTAGAATATTTGTAAATTATGCTGGTTTTCTGATACTTTTCCCCATATTTTTCTTTCTGGCCACATCTATTTTTTTTTAAGTGAAATGCTACAAAGATATCCTTCTTTAACAACAGGTAGCAAAGTATATAACCTGTCCTGTGAATCATACCTTTCATTCATTTGTTTGTGCAAAGTTCCTTTTGAAACCAAACTAGTTTTAAGAATTTCTTGTATGTCTTGGCCAATGCTGTTGGAGGCATGTAGAATTATGTTGTGTTACTGAAAAATTTCTTATCATTTGTAATTCAATTTTACAATGGTTAGTTGGAAATGACCCCAACACACCATTCAATCGCTCACATCCAAACAACCAGAAAACATGACCTGGACAGAAATTCAATATTCAGCTACATATATGGCAATGAAGATGAAGATTCGGTGTGCACATGCTAGAGCCATATAGTTGTTCAAAGACCGTGCAAAATTTCAACAATAAATGGTCCAGTTCTCTTACATCTGCAAGAGATATTTTTTCCAAGCATATCTTCCTACAAGCCTGGACAAATATTAACCAGCATTCATAATGTTCATGGGGAAGTATTGATTTTAAAGCCACCTGAGAATAAATTAGAGACCAGTTTTTCCATTGGTCTGCTGTAAATGAACTGAAGCCACAACTAATTTTATGTAGAATTCTTCCTACATCAGGTGGAGTGACATATTTGTCAACTAAAGCCTGAATTTCATGGAATTGCTGATTTATTAAATCATTAGCCTTCCAAATAGACATCATCAACTTAGATGTGCCCAGCAAAACATTGTGCATACGCTGTAATTAATTGTATCAAAATAGGGCAGTCGCAAAAGTTCGGAAAAGCGTACACCACAGTCTCTTTCTATTTTGTGGCGACATGATAACGCTTTTGCATTTTTCCAATCAAAACCCTTACTCCTGTGTTCCTCTACACTACGCTGAGGCCATTCATCCCTACAAAAGCCACTATAATCAGCTTTGGTACAAAAACTGTCAGTTGGAAAATATTTTAAGCACATTGAGCATCCTTTTAGAGCACCATGACCAACAAAACCTCCAACTTTTCTAGTAGCAAGGATATCTGAGGAATTGCAGAGAAGAGCTGCTCGTACAGTTTTGCTGCCTTCACAAGTACCCATAGATACACCTTTCCAAAGTTTCAGCAAATCTTGAACTATTGGTTCCAAGAATGAGTTGATATGAAGGCTCGGTTCACTTGGCCCTGGTATTATTCCACAAGTATCATGTTTTCTTTTTTATATCTCATATGTCGTGGAAAGTTTAATATGGAAAGATAGACAGCTCCTATACTATAATTTAAGTGTTTGTAAGGTCGACATTTATAAGTAAGCCTAAAGAATAACGATCCAAAAAAAAATTGCGGCCATCAATATCCTTAAAATTCTTCCAGACTTGACCATCATATATATCAGCAAGATAATTGTCTGGTATGTTGCGCTCCCTCCACTTATTTATTAAATTAATACATCCATCTCTATTGAGTAGAAGTGCTAATTCATTAATGATACTCTTATAGTAATATAATTTGATTGGGAGCTTTTTAATTCCTCCAGAAGATAGTTTTACTGTCTTTAAAAGAGAAGTAAGACATTTAGATCGCATTTTTTGCTGAGGGTGTTTCGGGAATCGAACATAAACACAGGTTGTTATTCCATACTTAAAACAATCTTCATAACTGTAAGTTGAATGACACTTTGGGCAAACTATCATTTCATGGAAGTCATTGCGGTCAATATTTAGAAATTTTCTGGCAGTAACAAGGCTATTAGGAAATATTTCCACAATTGTCGTCAAAATACCATTATTAATAAGTTTATTAAGCTTAAGTAATACCAGACCAAAGAATTTGAATAAGGCTTGTACTGCAATATCAGCTACTCTAAAAATGGTTTGCCACATCAACAAAAATGTGCAAACAAAAGTAATAAATTCAATTATTCTTGAATCTTTGCATTTATTACTTGTAGACATCATTCTATTTACAGTGTCACCTTCTCTAGAATCAGCAATTGGCTCTTCACCACTTGACCAAAATTCTGCATCCATTTCTTCCATTTCCATACACTATAATAATGATAGTGATAATATTATTAATAATAAAATTTTCTTCATCTAACAGCCAATATTGCTAATTAAAACTTAACTTGGGTTAAGTTTTAATTAACAATTGTGGCTGTTAGATGAGAAAATTTGCTATTATAATAATAATTTAGGAAATGTAAACCAGTATTAAGAATAGCTAAACTTACTTGCTCATTGTTGCTTTCGTCTTCAAATTGTATATCACCATCATCACTTTCCTGAAAACTGTTATCAGCATTTTCAAAGTATTCATCTATGAAATCGCAGTCTTCCTCACAACTGTGGTCATCAAAGTTAAAAGGCACTACATGTTTCTTCCAACTTTTAGTGGCAGGGCAATAGCTAAAATCTATGATGATGAACATACCAAGTCGATTTTGAAATGTAGCGTTCACAGTGACTGCAATATACTTTTCATGCTTTCTAACTGTTTTCATCCTTTTTGAATTACTAGTAGTGGAATGATCACAGCTAGTGTTGCCAGCGATACAAGCTCCAGTCATGCAGTTCCCTATGCAACCACTGCCGCCTGTCATAGAGTTCTGAGAAGAACTAGCAACCAGACTGCCCGTAGATGAGTTCTGAGAAGAACTGGCAGAAAGGCTGCCCGCCGATGAGTTCTGAGAAGAAGTTCACAACAAATTGTGAACTGCTCCTTGTTTGAAACATCAACCAATTTCTTCAAATTCTGTCAATTTCACAGCGTAGTTTTTATAAACAGGTGTGCTGGCTGGCTCGATTAATACTAGTCTTACCAGCTACTAATGCTGCAAGTGAGCGGTCTTTCTCTAACATGAAAAGAATTAAAACATACTCACGTAGTACAATGAAACAGGATCGCCTTAACCATCTTATGATTTTGAACATATACAAAGAATTAGCCAATGAACTTGACCTTGCTGCAGTGGCAAATGCCATCTTATGATTTTGAACATATACAAAGAATTAGCCAATAAACTTGACCTTGCTGCAGTGGCAAATGAATTCATTAGTGGTAGTGACCACAGAAAGATTTTTTTTGGATCATTTTAAACTTTACACTTTTGTTGTTAATATTTCCAATGTATATTATATTATGCTTTAAAAATAAATTATATTATGCTGTATAGAAATGCCTTCTAAAATAAAATAGTTACCAGGTAAGAAAGTAGAAAATTTAGAAGTACGAATTAGCCCGACCAATGAAAAATTGCTTCCTCCACCATTGTTTCACCAACCTCTTTGGTAGAAATTGATCTCAATGGCACTGTGTCAGGCCAGCACATGCAAGACATGATTTCCCGTACTTCTCTATGTCTGAACTAACATTGGGCCAGGTAAATCTCAAGGCTATGATTGTTCTCATTCTCTTCACGCCAAAATGCCCATGATGGTCGTGTGCCAACCTGAGTACCTGCATTCTCCTGCTCCATGGTAAGACTAATCTAGACCTGAACCCGAAGTCTCCAATCTCCTGCCTATCTTTATTCCACTGGTACCCACACTCTTTCTGTGTTGCCAATTTCCTACATGTTTTCAGTGAGTAATCACTCTCCACTTTTTGTCTCAAATCATTAGTACTCTCACATTTCTACCACAATGGAGGCTTCAAATTCACTTACAAGCCTATCATGTTCATCATTCATTGCATTCTTCTTAGGCTCTACCTCACTCCTCTGCACTTTGTCCCTACAATTAGCGTATATAGTGCCTCTTACCAGTAGCTACAAACAGCTCACTGAGTCATGCGGATGGATTAACGTGTACCACTTTGCATTTCCAATCCCTCTTTCTTCCTTTACATCAATGGGTACACCACAATTGGCTGACAGGAAACTCCGCCTCCTAATTACCATGCCTAACGCAGACGAATCAATATGGTGTCGGCAACGCTAGAGCGGAAGAGCCATCCCGCAGTTCTTATCAAAGAATTATTCTGATTGGTCCCCTAGCCCTAGCCCTAGCCCTCGCGGCGCTATAATTGGTCACGCGCGGCGTTATAATTGGTCACATGATTTGATTAACCAATGAAATGAGTTTTTTGATAATGAACTGCTGGACTGTAGGGGCGGAGCTGGACTTCGCAGAATTTGGCACTTCCAGTGAATGGTCTAAAATAAAATGGCAGAACACGTCAGTGGATCATGTGATCATATTGCACTAACACTGTATTAAGGTCACATGCAACAGTCCGTTGTACCAATGGCAAAGCAGTTAATTCGGAAGCAATCAGTACACAGCGCTACAGCTTGCGTAGTAATTATGGAAAGGCTTTGCAAGACTTTGGTGGTGTTAAGTGGAATATGCGGTGTACTTCTGTATATATTCTTTGGGTTCATTCTGCTATCGCTATGTGTAGAACTTGATCTCTGTTTTGCAGTCCTCCTTTTCCATTCTGCACTCTACACTTTGTTATCTTTGGCGTGTCTCTTCTACTGGATCAATACTACATTAGTAAGCTGAGTTGGTCGTAGAGTAAATAGTCATTGTAAAATAGTTATTTTTAAGTTTCTCGTATCATAGTTTTTATATGCTACACTTAGTTATATATATATTTTGCATAGTAGAGTTGAGGGGTGTAAGTGCCCATCAGGAGCAAGTTGCAGAGATAAATACTGTGCCAATAGGGAGTTACTAAAGGCAAATCATAAAAACCATGTTCACATTATAGCCACTAATTAAATTCAATGGTAGCTAATCGAAAATTAAAAAAATAAATTTACTTGTCCAATCTGTGTGAATACTTTGTATATTATAGTTTCTATGAATGAGTGCTTATCTAGTACTTTTAGTTTTGATGACTAGAAGAAAGTATAGTACATAAACTGCAAATGAAGCATAAATCTGCAATCAACTACCCCTAATTCATCTGCATCATTTACCATTTCACTTGTGTAGACTAACTTGATTGTAAACGTAAGTAACAAGAAAGCAAATTCTTATCCTAAAATGTAGTTATAAAGGTGAGTAAAAAGTTGTCAACAACATAGACTTTCTTATCAAAACTTCAGAGAGGCTAGCTTCTTTGACATCAATATTGACATTGACGCTGTAAAATTTAAAATAAATTACCTTGCAGAATTCAATATAGCTACATGTAAGTTTGTATCTGGGCTAGGCTTTATGGTGGTGCAGATAAGATTACCTGTTAGGCTATATAATAGCTTGGACTATGGTTTTAGACTGGAACTATGCGACTATGGCTTCTTAGGTTGGACTTGAATGGCTTTTTAGGTTGGGACTATGGATTTTTAGATTTGGACTACGGATTTTTAGATTGGGACTATGGCTCTATAGGTTGGGACTATGGCTTATTAGGTTGGGACTTGTATGGCTTTTAAGGTTGGGGACTATGGATTTTTAGATTGGGACTACAGCTTTTTGGTTGGGACAATGACTTTTAAGGTTGGGACTATGGCTTTTTAGGTTGGGATTATGGATTTTTAGGTTGGGACTTGTATGTCTTTTTAGGTTGGGATTATGGATTTTTAGATTGGGACTGATTGGGACTATGGTTCTATAGGTTTTTTAGGTTGGGATTATGGCTTTTTAAGGTGGGACTTGTATTGCTTTTTAAGTTGGGAGATGTATAGCTTTTTAAGGTTGGGGCTTTTTAAATTGAGACTATGGCTTTTTAGGTTGGGACTATGGCTTTTTAGGTTGGGACTATGGCTTTATAGGTTGGGACTATTGCTTTTTAGGTTGGGACTATGGCTCTATAGGCTGGGACTATGGCATTTTAGGTTGGGACTTTTATGGTTTTAGGTTGGAATTATGGCTTTTTAGATTGAAACTTTGGATTTTTAGGTTGGGACTATGGCTTATTAGGTTGGGACTATGGCTTTTTAGGTTGGGACTATGGCTTTTTATGTTGGGATTATGGATATTTAGATTGAGACTGATTGGGACTATGGTTCTATAGGTTTTTTAGGTTGAGACTATGGCTTTGTAGGCTGGGATTATGGCTTTTTACTTTGGGACTTGTATGGCTTTGCTTTTAGGTTGGAATTAAGGCTTTTTAGATTGAGACTGGATTTTTAGGTTGGAACTATGGCGTTTTAGGTTGGGACTATAGCTTTTTGGTTGGGACAATGACTTTTTAGGTTGGGACTGGCTTTTTAGGTTGGGACTATGGCTTTTTATGTTGGAACTTGTGAGGCTTTTTAGTTTGGAATTTTGTATGGCTTTTTAGGTTCGGATTATAGCTTTTTAGGTTGGAATTTACATGGCTTTTTAAATTGAAGCTATTGCTTTTTAGGTTGGGACTATGGCTTTTTAGGTTGGGACTATGGCTTTTTAGGTTGGGACTATGGCTTTTTAGGTTGGGACTATGGCTTTTTAGGTTGGGACTATGGCTTTTTAGGTTGGGACTATGACTTTTTAGGCTGGGACTATGGCCTTTTATGTTGGGATTATGGATTTTTAGATTGATACTGATTCGGACTATGGTTCTATAGGTTTTTTAGGTTGGGACTATGGCTTTGTAGGCTGGGATTATGGCTTTTTACTTTTGGACTTGTATGGCTTTTTAAGGTTGGGGCTTTTATGGCTTTTAGGTTGGAATTAAGGCTTTTTAGATTGAGACTTTGGATTTGTAGGTTGGGACTATGGCGTTTTAGGTTGGGACTATAGCTTTTTGGTGGGGACAATGCCTTTTTAGGTTGGGACTGGCTTTTTAGGTTGGAACTATGGCTTTTTATGTTGGAACTTGTATTGCTTTTTAGTTTGGAATTTTGTATGGCTTTTCAGGTTGGGATTATGGCTTTTTAGGTTGGAATTTATATGGCTTTTTAAATTGAGACTATTGCTTTTTAGGTTGGGACTATGGCTTTTTAGGTTGGGACTATGGCTTTTTAGGTTGGGACTATGGCTTTTTAGGTTTGGACTATTGCTTTTTAGGTTGGGACTATGGCTTTTTAGGTTGGGACTATGGCTTTTTAGGTTGGGACTATGACTTTTTAGGTTGGGACTATGGCTTTTTAGGTTGGGACTATGGCTTTTTAGATTGAGACTATGGCTTTTTAGGTTGGGACTATGGCTTTTTAGGTTCGGACTATGGCTTTTTAGGTTGGGACTGGCGTTTTATGTTAGAACTTGTAT
>WLWP01000021.1 GCA_012103505.1 Pseudomonadales bacterium
TTAATAGACATATTTTACCTGCACACCCCAAATCAGTGGACATCTCTACCAGCGGACACTCCTTATATCTCTTACCAGTGGACACCCCTTACCAGTGCACATTTATTACAAGTGGACACCCCATACCAGTGGATGTCTCTAATCAGTGGACGCCCATTACATCGCTTACAAGTGGACACCCATTACATCTCTTACCAGCAGACATCTTTTACCAGTGCACACCCCAAATCAGTGGACATCTCTACTAGTGGACACCCCTTATATCTCTTACCAGTGGACACCCATTACATCTCTTACTATTGGACACCCCTTACCAGTGGACACCCATTACATATCTTACCAGTACACATCTCATTTCAATACATATCACCAGTGGATATCCCTTACCAGTGCACACCTCTTACAGTTGATATCTCTTACCAGTGGACACCCATTATATCTCATACCAGTGGACAACTCTTACTAGTGGACAACTCTTACCAGTGGACATCTCTTACTAGTGCACATTTCTTACCAGTGGACACGCTTTACCAGAGGACATCTCTTACCAATGCACATCTTTTACCAGTGGACACCCCTTACCAGTGGACACATCATTACATCTCTTACCAGTGCATATCTCTTACCAGTGCAGTCTCTTATCAATAGACATCTCTTACCAGTGCACACCCCAAATCAGTGGACATCTCTACCAGTGGACACCCCTTATATCTCTTACCAGTGCACATCTAATACAAGTGGACAACTCTTACATCTCTTACCAGCAGACATCTCTTACAGGTGGCCACCCCTTACCAGTGGACACCCATTACATCTCTTACTATTGGACACCCCTTACCAGTGGACACCCATTACATCTCTTACTATTAGACACCACTTATCAGTGGACACCCATTAGATCTCCTACCAGTACATATCTCATTTCAATAGATATCACCAGTAGATATCCCTTACCAGTGCACATCCTTTACCAGTGCACATCTCTTATTACAGTGGACATCTCTTACCAGTGGACACCCATTACATCTCTAACAGTCCACAACTCTTACCAGTGGACAACTCTTACTAGTGCACATCTCTACCAGTACACACCCTTACATCTCTTACCAGTGTACGTCTCTTATCAATAGACCTCCCTTACCAGTGCACACTCTTACCAGAGGACATCTCTTACCAGAGGACATCTCTTACAAGTGGACATCTCACACCAGTGGACATCTCTTACCAGTGCACATCTCATATCAGTGGACACCCCTTACCAGTGGACACCCCATACCAGTGGACATCTCTTACCAGTGGACAACCCTTACCAGTGGACAACCCTTACCAGTGGACATGTCTTACCAGTGCGCACATCTCTTACCAGTGGATACCCATTACATCTCTACCAATGGACATCTCTTATTAGTGCACATCTCTTACTACTGGACCTCTCTTACCATAGGACACAGCTTATACCTCTTACCAGTAAACATCTCTACCACCAGTTGACATTTTGTACCAGTGAAATTCCATTTTCTATTACCAATAGACATCTCTTACCAGTGGGCACCTCTTACCAGTTGACACCCGTTACATATCTTACCAGTGCATGTCTCTTATGAATATACATCTCTACCTGTGCACACCCCTTGTATCTCTTACCAGTGGACACCCCTTACCAGAGCACATCTCTTACCAGTGGACATCTCTTATCATTGTAGAAATGACTCCACACTCACTCACGAACTAATGAAATGACTCCACACTCACTCACAAACTAATGAAATGACTCCATACTCACTCACGAACTAATGAAATGATTCCACACTCACTCACGAACTAATGAAATGACGCACTCTCAAACTAATGAAATGATTCCACACACCCACAAGAACTAATGAAATGAATCCACACACACACAAACTAATGAAATGACGCACTCTCAAACTAATGAAATGACTCCACACTCACTCACCAACTAATGAAATGACTCCACACTCACTCACGAACTAATGAAATGACTCCACACGCACTCTCAAACTAATGAAATGACTCCACACTCACTCACGAACTAATGAAATGACTCCACACTCACTCACAAACTAATGAAATGACTCCACACGCACTCTCAAACTAATGAAATGGCACCACACTCACTCACGAACTAATGAAATGACTCCACACTCACTCACGAACTAATGAAATGACTCCACACTCACTCATGAACTAATGAAATGACTCCACACACACTCATGAACTAATGAAATGGCTCCACACTCACTCACGAACTAATGAAATGACTCCACACTCACTCACGAACTAATGAAATGACTCCACATGCACTCTCAAACTAATGAAATGTCTCCACACACACTCATGAACTAATGAAATGGCTCCACACTCAATCACGAACTAATGAAGTGACTCCACACTCACTCACAAACTAATGAAATGACTCCACACGCACTCTCAAACTAATGAAATGGCTCCACACCCACGAACTAATGAAATGACTCCACACTCACTCACGAACTAATGAAAGACTCCACACGCACTCTCAAACTAACACACTCACTCACGAACTAATGAAATGACTCCACACTCACTCACGAACTAATGAAATGACTCCACACACACACACGAACTAATGAAATGACTCCACACACACACACGAACTAATGAAATTACTCCACACTCACTCACGAACTAATGAAATGACTCCATACGCACTCTCTGACTCCACACCCACTCACGAACTAATGAAATGACTCCACACACACTCATGAACTAATGAAATGGCTCCACACTCACTCACGAACTAATGAAATGACTCCACACTCACTCACGAACTAATGAAATGACTCCACACACACACACGAACTAATGAAATGACGCACTCTCAAACTAATGAAATGACTCCACATCCACTCACGAACAAATGAAATGACTCCACACACACTCATCAACTAATGAAATGACTCCACACCCACTCACGAACTAATGAAATGACTCCACACTTGGTGGATTACAGGAGAAATGATGAACTTGGTGGATTACACGTGAAATTATGAACTTGGTGGATTACATGTGAAATGATAAAATTAGTGGATTACATGTGAAATGATGAACTTAGTGGATTACATGTGAAATGATGAACTTGGTGGATTACATGAGAAATGATAAAATTAGTGGATTACATGTGAAATGACGAACTTTGTGGATTATATGTTGATGAAGGAACTTAGCTTTTCTCTCCCTTCTCCCCCTCATCCACTCTTTTTGGCAATTTCATTGAAATGAGTGAGTAGCGAAATTAGTGGGTAACCTAATCGATGACTTGTCAAATGAACAGTTACATCATAATACACAAATTTGATGTCTTATGAGTTGTATATATTATATACATATATCTTACAATATGAAATACTAACATGTACATATTGACAAAAAAAAAAGGTAAATAAAATATTATATGCAGTATGAATGAGAAAGACGTCAATAACTAAAAAAATAATTATTAGAGCTTTGAAACTAGTACATACCACCATCCAAGTCAGCAAATATATACATACGTATATCTAGAAAAAGTACTTGTCATTCAAATTTATGCTAAATTCCTACCTAGACCCGTGCTAGAAACAATCTACATTACCATACCTTTAAAAATGTTTTCTTTGGGTGCTCACACATCCGGTTACGCGGTACGCCCACACAAATCAATTAACTGTTGCTATAGAAGGTAACTCTAATTCTTTGTAGGTCCACGCTGCCCGGGGGATCTCTAAGACCCGTCAACTGACAGCCAACTGATCAAGAATGACTTTTACTAAAGTTACTAAACTTTTACAGATATTTATTACAATTTAACAATTCTGGCTATAGTAGTTTGATAAGGTGATTTAAGGGAAAAATATTCTGATCTTTTTTTTTTTGACTTGATAGTTTTTATTTATTTTGCGGGTTGTACATGTAGCTAACTCAGTTTACTTACATCACACCTGTTATGAATTAATTATCACTGCTAAGGGTTAATGAAATTTGATGAAGTTTACCATTAGTTTTGTTTGGTACAGTGTACCATTAGTTTTGTTTGTTAAAGTGCATCGTTAGTTATGTTAGGTAAAGTGTACCGTTAATTTTGTTTGTTTTATTACCAAAAGTTAGAAGTACTTTTAAAGTACTGAAATGCTTGTAACTAGTTTTATAATGTATAATTAATGTTCAGAAAAGCAGTCACATGCTGCTAAAACTGCTAAAGTGTAGTTGTGTTTTGGTAAAGTGTAGTTGTAGAACAAAAAGATATGCTGCAATACCAAATAACCTCTAAAAGCAGCCAAACTCTACAGAGTCAAAAGGCTTGCCCCTTAGTATGGCTTTCGTAGAGAGGTTTCACTGTAGTTTGTCTATACTCTAAATAGGTGTGTTGGTGTAAAGTATGTCAATACGTGTGTTGATAAAATTATGTCATTATATAATTGTGACCGTCTATAGGAAAACCAGGCACAACGCGGCACCTTCGAAAAATTTTTTTTTGCACTTACGGAGTTGTCGGCGTCCAGATATTGAGCTCTCCAAGTTTTATCGTCGTAGCTTAAGTCGTTCCCGCTATAATAGACCTAACCGTTCCCTTCCGTCCGCTTGAAACAATACATTTTTAAGAAATCGATCGATCTTTTCTCGATATTACGCACGCCGCGTTGTGCCCGGTTTTCCCGTAGACGGTCACATATGTTGATATAGTATATTTATAGACGGTAAAGTGTGATGGTATAGTGTATCTGTAGATGTTATGTTCATGAGTGTATTAAAGTAAAGTAGAACTTCAGTTATCTGAGCACTGAACAATATACAACACCAAAATATAATAGTAAGCACATGCATACATGAAGAACTCATTTACCACGCCCTTCATATTTGTTTTGTAATACATTTTCTATGGTTATCTGAACATTTGAGTTATCTAAACACCTCTCGGTTCCAATGTGTTCAGATAACTGAAGTCCTACTCTATATCCAAAAGTGTGCCAAAATATCTTAACTACCATCCATGGAGTTCCACACACTCCTTTACTGATTTACTCCCCAAATTACTCCCCGAAATTACTCCCCCAAGGAGTTACTCTAACTCCTCGTTTTTAATGTCTTCACAGTACAACTTCATTTACCCTGCAAGTGTAATTGGCAAGGAGCGAAGCTGCGAGACAATCAGGGGTAACACAATTGAAATCACGTATAACAATAGTGTAGTTTTTAGGCTCCTCGCCATTTGTGCTCAAGCACAACATTAGTTTATAAATGTGTGTGGACGTACATACGCCATTTTGTACCCTGACCCTAGCGTATTTTTGTGTTAGCTCGGCGTTCGACTCCAACCAAGCTGCACTACACAGAATACTCTGGTTTAGCGATCCTTACTTTAATCATCATAGAAATTGAATTGTGTACCGCTTTGAGTGCTTTTGCGGTATAGTTAAAGCTCAAAAACTTACCGAAGTTCTATTTCTGTTCAGTTAGTGGTGTGGTAAGTTCATACGCTATTTGTCAGTTCTATTTACACAACAATTAATTGTCAACTAGAGTAACCATGACGGTAAGTCTTGTGTAGGTATGTTCAGTAGTGTGAAAGTACTGTGTGTTGCAAATACTACTTAGCAGAAGAATATCACAAAGAAAAAGTTTAAAGTGGTCCTGTAGTCAGGTAAGGAAGGAAATAATGGAGCGAGGCGATATAAGAAATGGATGGCTTCATTTGATGGATTTTACCTGACTCGGGGCCACTACTCCAATAACTCGTCTGCCACACTCCATGACTCCTCCACTGGGAACATCGCTTGGTTTGCTCATAGAACTAAACGTGGTCCAGGGCATAACTGGACTGGAACTTCAGCTGGTGCTAAGCCGGATATGTTTGATGAGCTTCTTGGAAAGGCAAAGGAGGCAGGGTTTTCCATCAAGGAACTTGTCTGCGACAAGACTCCGCAACCAACGCTACATTCTGCCGGTACTTTCTGGAAGGGATTACTGCCTTGACAACCACATGTCATCCTGGTGCTACCATCCTCTGGTAAAATAAATTATGTCATAAATACTACCTAAAGAGATAGAGAAAGAATGAAGAAAATATCATTATTGCCGGTATTAGGTGAATCCTGATGGAACTCCCTATAGATCTAAGCACCACTTTACCTGCAAGTCACAGGTGGCAGGATTTTCTAGTCTTTTGGAGGAAATGTCCATATATCCTCAAGACTATGTGTCCGACCATGGCACGTTGACCACAAATACAGTCGAAGGGTTTCATGGATTGGCACTCATCTACTGTGACAAACGGACCAACCTGTCGCACACCCATTACGTGTGTAAGACAAACATAGCAGTATGCCACAAGGTTAGCTGGAAAAAAATATATATATATATATTTGCATAATATTATATAAAACAAAAAAAATGAAAATGAAAACAACCGCAACATTAATTTATACTAATATTGAAATAGAATCTTGGACCAATTTGGAAAGCTCTCTGCTTTTGAAAAATGGGAGTGGACATGCCTGAAAATGCAGTCGCTTCCATATTAAAGGAACAACAAGAGTGGGTCAAGAAGTGCTCCAAAAGGTCTAGCAAAGAATACCTCCACAACCGGTAAGCATTATTAATATGATTTACTAGTGGCTAGTTTCCCAGCTGTGCATGAAAAACTATCTTTTGTAAAATAATATTCGCATATTAATAACGGAAACCTACAGAAGAAGGCAAAGAAAGCTCGGTATGAGCTCGAGAAAACGTTTATGGAGAGGCTACGTGGAGCAGGATGCAATGTTGGGGAGTATACTGGAGATGGGCAGGGTGAGTTTGTGTCTGCAGAACTCCATTCTGTTGAAGAAGGCACTAGAGATGCTAACCCAGAAGCAGAACATCAAGAGTTGGAAGATGGTGATGATGATGGAGATGATAATGATGATGATGATGGAATTGACCTTGACCATCACCCTCTTCTTATCTTCTGCGACTGTGAAGCAACTGGGCTGAGCATCTACAATGACCGTATAACTGACATTGGTGCAAAGGTTGTGGCCTGTCCCACTCCACTGGGCAACTAACATTTTCCAGTCTTGTCGGAACCACTAGACATATTCCAGCACCTGGTAAAAATTAAAAAAATTACGTCACTAAATGATTATCATGGACCTATTTTATAATAGTGACCAGATCACTGGTATTTCTCAAGCCATCCTTAGGAATGAGCAGCACGCGGTAAACAATTCAATTTCTAAGGTGATACCGGTAATGATCGCTAAACCGGAAGATTGTGTTTAGTGAAGTTTGGGACGGGGTCGAACACGGAGCGAACACGGAGCGAACACAACAGTACGCGCAGGGACAATTGTGTTACCCCTGGGCGTGTCTCTCTCGCTCCGCTCGCTCGCCTATAATCGGACATATGAAACATATGTCCGTCCACACTTTATTGGCGAGCGAGCGGAGCGAGAGAGACACTCCCAGGGGTAACACAATTGAAAATCGGATATTTTTGTTTTAACGTATATACTTGTGTTATTTTGTACTTTGACCCTCGGTATTTTTGTGCTCGCTCAGTGTTCGACCCCGTCCAAAGCTTCACTAAACAGAATTCTCGGTTTAGCGACCATCGCCCGTATCACCTTAGAAATTGAATTGTTTATCGCTTTGAATTCTTTTGTGGGTGTAGTTAAAACTTAAAAACTTAAGGGAGCTCCATTTCTATTCGGGTTAGTGGCGGTGGTAAGTTAATATGCTATTTGTCACAGTTATAAGCCCTACTCAACAGTATTGACTTGAAAATTCATTGTCCACTAGACTAACCACGAAGGTAAGTCTTGCGTAGGTATGTTCAGTTGTGTGAAAGTATTGTGCGTTAAGAATATCACAAAGAAACATTTAAATAACGTGACTTGATTTTGTTGCTTCTTTTTCAATTCAAACAGTTAAGGGGAGCGGTAGCTATGGCACTGAATCCCCTTTACCCATATGCGTAATTTAACAACTCGACTTTATTTTAGTAGTTTGAATGTTAGTTGTTAAAATCAATACTTTAACAATAGTGTAGTTTAAGGCTCGCTCGCCATTTGTGCTCAAGCACACCACTAGTATAAAAGAAACAAATATCCACGATTTTCAATTGCGTTACCCAAGATTGTGTCTCGCTCACTTCGCTCGCTCGCCAATTAATGGTTGGGCACGTCAACACTAATATACATCCTTATTTTAAACTTACCTCAAATGCTGTGGCTTACATTGATTGGCACATTAGTTACAAACTTTAACAATACCGACGCTATAGTAATCGCTTGGTCTGAAATTTCTATCCTCATTACATCTAATAATATAATAAGAGATATGAAAGGTTTTATGTTTTAGTGTCCTTAGACATGAATGAATCATTTTTGTTGGCAGTATGCTTAGTTATTCACTTAAAATTGCTTCAGTAAGTTTGGCAATGGCTCAGCTATGGTGTGTGTATGCTAATATTACACAATGTATATCTCAATATGAAGCATAGTGATCAAACAAAAAAATCAATTATTTTATTATTATATAATTATATTATTAGATGTAATGAGTATAGAAATTTCAGACAAATCTATACATGATGATGCTTTGTCTAGCTATTTATGTAGAACAGGATAATTGCACTCTATATAATACATAGTTTGTTTTTTCTTCTAGCCAAACCAGCTGTGAAACAGAAACCATTATCGGGATTCAAGATAGAAGTGTTATCATACATTGTGAAGACAAGCAAGCAAACTATTGGCTAAAAGATGGACTTCAACTACATGAGAAAGTAATGTTCGGAAACAGTTTCGTTATAATTCCAAGTTTGTCTAAAGAAGATGAAGGCCAATACACATGTGAAGATCTCCCTTCACATCAAATTTCATCATCATATTCTCTTAAAGTTGCAGGTTACAATTTACCTAATAATTAAATTTGAGATAATAGAATCAAAATACTGATACAGGATTTATGAACTGGAAAAGTTTTCTGTAGAGATGAAAAGCTTGCATTATTCAGTTTTGTCCCGTTTGTTTCTTTTTTCGTGCTTTTTATACTTAATTTACACATCACAATAATAATAATATTATGGGTGATTTATCAGAGATACTGATAAATGTTTCTTTACTATTGCAAGCATTTCATAATATTGCAAGTATATTGTGTCATAAGCTAGTTATAGTTTAGGTAGGATTCAACATTCAAGTACAATGTGTATATATAATATAAAATATATGTGGATAGTTTGACTGGTTTTATTTTATTATTCAATTTCTTGTCAGAACTAGATAATAGTAGAATAACTCCAAAGCGTCATTTCAAACCACCTGGAGAATCAGTTAAAATTAGATGTAACTCAGCAGTTAAAATTAAGTGGTATTTCGAAGGGAGTACTGATCTTCCAATCAACGTTGAAGTAATGGACCGATATACCCTCCTAATAAATAATATCGATGATGACAGCAGTGGTGTATATGAGTGTGCCGGTTTAAATGGAGATAACAATAAGTACTTTTATGCAGTTTGCAAGGTACTACTTCTAGGTATGCTGTGTAATCCTTTACATCAAATATTTAGAAATTGTGACTACAATTATTGTTGAGCCAGTTCCACATACCAGTAGGAATTGTTATAAATTGGACTGTAATATTTTCACGAGTAATACAGTCATTTTTTCCAAATAATTCAATAGAAAATACATTATAAATCATTGTAACAACAGTATTTTAATTAATATCTATATGTTCCAGACCAGACCAGAATAGACCCCACATTTGAGATGATCAGAGAGTTTAAAGGCAGCATAAATATTTCCTGTAAGACCACAGATGTTTTATGGTATTTCAACAACCACCTTTTGCCAAACCAAGCTAGATACACAACTTTTTCGCCTTATGCTAGGCTCTACATACCTAAAAGTCTCAGAGACGACACTGGTGTATATACATGTGTGGGTCAGTCTGAATCAGGAATTGAATTTGCATCACAGGCAGAAATAATTGTTCAGTGTAAGCATGTTGAATGTAGATATCAGTTTATTATTTTAGCTTTTTGTTCTAAAGCAATGATAGGCAAAATTAACAATGAAGTAATTACAGGGCAACAACATTATTTCTCTTTAAATCGAGTAACTAGTGGTGTGCTTGAGCACAAATGGGGAGCAAGCCTTAAACAACACTATTATTAAACGATTGATTTTAACAACTAACATTCAAGCTATTAAAATAAAGTCGGGTTGTTAAATTACGCATATGCGGTAAAGGGGATTCAATGCCGTAATAAAAGAAGCAACAAAATCAAGTCACGTTATTTAAAATTTTCTTTGTGATATTCTTAATAGTAGCTATAACGCACAATACCTTCACACAACTGAAAATACCTACGCAAGACTTACCTTCGTGGTTCTCTAGTGGACAATGAATTTTCAAGTAAATACTGTTGAGTAGGGCTTATAACTGTGACAAATAGCGTATTAACTTACCGCTGCCACTAACTCGAATAGAAATGGAGCTCCCATACGTTTTTGAGTTTTAACTGCACCCCAATAGAATTCAAAGCGGTAAACAATTCAATTTCTAAGGTGATCGCTAAACCGGAGGATTCTGTTTAGTGAAGCTTGGGACCGGGTCGAACGCGGTGCGAACACAAAAATACGCGAGTGTCAAAGTACAAAATGACATACGTACGTCCAAATATATAAAAAAAACTAGTGGTGTGCTTGACCACAAATGGCGAGCGAGCCTGATAGTTAGGTAACA
>WLWP01000008.1 GCA_012103505.1 Pseudomonadales bacterium
ATCTGGCAGTACAATCAGGGCACTGTAGGAGAGATCCGCCTGATCACTAACGCATTGATAGATTATTGAATGGCGGTAATGATAAATGACCCAAATCTAGATCGGTTCGCTATTTGCAACGGGGCCCGTTTATCCCCTGTACACCAGTGGGATGTCCTTTCGGGGCAAGGGCCTTGCTATCTCGCATTCTACGTTGCGCTTTCTGCCCACTTATCATCGAGTGCCTTGGCTTCTCGTCGAGCATGTGCCGATTCTTTCCTATTTAGATTAACCAGCGAAAAGTATGTTTGTCTCGACTTGCCACCAACCATTCTGGATACCCGCAAAAGGTTGCCATTATTGATTTCATAAACAGCCATGGCGAAATCCACTTATAGAACGACATCAAGCTTATATCACATCTTCAATCGAATCATTCCAAAGCCGAAGAGAGCAACGCTTGTCGAATCCGATAGCCATGCGATTCTGGGTTTTTATAGATGGTGCCAGAAATATGAACAATTTCGTTTCTACATCAAGGTTAGTGGACCACATGAAATCGGTAGACGAGGATTTCGAGTGGTATCCCACGACCAAAGCCATAATCGATGAGATTCGGACAAACATGGAAGATCGTTTTACGCATGGCCACCCAAGAGTATTAGATTGCGGGTGTGGCGACGGGCGGGTCTTGAGCGCGCTAACAGAAGGGAGTCGATATGGCATCGAAAAAAGTCGTCCGCTTCTAGACTCACTAGACCGGTCCATCTACGTGGTGGGGACCGAGTTTCGTGAACAAACACTGATCGACAAAAAGGTCGGTGTTGTCTTCAGCAATCCCCCGTACTCCGAATACGTTGATTGGGCAGAAAAGATTATCACTCAGGCGAACGCTCCGATTGTCTACCTAGTACTCCCGCAACGCTGGATCAACGACACTCGAATCCAGGACGCACTTGCGCGACGAAGAGCCAAATACGAAATACTAGGAACACATAACTTTTTGGATGCGGAACGACAGGCGAGAGCTGTCGTCAACACTGTGCGAGTCGAATTAGGCTATGAGCAGAGAAGCAATGTAAGAGTCGATCCATTTACCATCTGGTTCGAAGACGTCTTTCAATTCAACCTTGAAAAGCCATCTTCCGAGATGCCGGGCGAAAAAACGGGAACGAAAGAAGAGTTCAACACAAGGCTAAAACAATCGCTGGTCGAAGGTGGTGACCTTCTCACGTCTCTAGTGGAGCTCTACCAGGATGATATGGATACCGTGAGCAGAAACTATCATGCTTTGAGCCAGCTAGATCCAGACCTGTTGTCCGAGCTTGGGGTCAGCGTAGCTGGACTTCAGCAGGCACTGAAGCAACGCATAGAGGGATTGAAACACAAGTATTGGCAAGAACTTTTCGATCACCTGGACAAGATTACGCAGCGCTTAACACAAGACTCAAGAACTAAAATGTTAGAACGACTTACTACGCATACAGATGTGGACTTCACGAAAGCGAATGCCCAAGCAGTACTGGGCTGAGTACTAAAGAACGCAAACAGGTATTTCGATGATCAACTGGTCGCGCTAGTAGAACGCATGACATAAAAAGGTTGTATCGCATTATATCGATCAAACCAACGAACCTTCGGAGATGAAGATTGGCTGTATTGTCGCAAGCCCGAAGGTCTCTCACACTATGCACTAGATCTGCGGGTAGTTTTGCATCGAGTCGGCGGACTCTGCGTTTCTGACTTTGGCTATGATCAGGAGAGATTCAACGGACTACAAGAGCGTGCGTATAGCTTGATAAGCGATGTCGCAACTGTTGCCAACAATCTGGGGTTCAGGTCTCACCAAACATCTCACGATTTCGAGTGGGTCTCAAACAAGGGCAACAGCTTTACCTATAGAGACCCTCGAAGCCTAGAAACCTCAGACCTAATGCAGGTTAAGGCTTTCAAAAACGGCAATCTACACATCAAACTAAACCAAGACTTTTTGTGCAGGTTGAACGTCGAATTTGGCCGCCTTAAAGGTTGGATTAAGTCCCCGAAACAAGGGGCCGATGAACTAGGTATAGAACTTGGAGTTTCGGAAGAGGCCTTCAATCAAAATCTACAAATAGGACACGATCAACTTCTTCTGATCACCACCAATAGCTCGAAATAGTCACTAGCGCACGATGCGCTCAGTATTCTTTAGTAAAAGCTAGAGAAACTAGAGTGAATCCCAAGTATCGTGCAGCTCGCCATAACAGGGTTGTCGGATGTTGATTAAGTGTAATCCTTAGCCACACTCTTACAAGGTTAGTTATAGTGACTATGGAATTCAAAATCGTATCATCTCTCAATCGATCCAAAGATCGCCTCACGCGAAGCAATGGGGGCAAGCTCAAACTATCGAAAGTCTGCTGCCTAACGCCACTTTCCAGGAATCACGGCGTCCAAGCGAGTATTATCACATGAGCATTGTCCTAGTTGAGCATCGCGCTGAGTGGGAATGCCTCTTCGAGTCCATGAAGGCAAAAATCGTTTCGCTGACCCAGAATGCTTCTATTGTCGATATCCAACACGTCGGTAGTACAGCCGTAGAGGGGCTCTATGCGAAGCCTATAGTCGACATAGCTATCGGGCTTAGGTCTTTCGCGGCGCTACCCGATGTTCTAAGTGTGCTAGATCAAATAGGGTACGTGCCCTGGCATAGTGCGTCAGATCGAATCACAGTACAGTTAAGGGACAATGAGGACGTTGGTATCCACCAGGTGCACCTAGTTATACACAACAGTAGTAGGTGTATCGATCAACTCTATTTCCGCGACTACCTTAGAACGAACGAGCAAGCGAAAAACGAATATGCCAAGCTGAAGCTGGCTTTGGCAGCCAAACACACTGACACCAGGATCTACAGTGAAGAAAAAACGCCGTTCATCCGAGACGTGCTAAAGAACAGGGATGGAGGCAACCAACAGTGATGCTATGTATGCAATTTAATAACGGAATGAAGCTGAACACTATCAGGGACATGAGAATATGAAAACGAATCTGATATTCTGTCCTCACTTAAGCTTGTAACCCGCAGAGAGAATGGAATACCAAATGGGAAAGATTCCAAACGATGAATCCACTGAACAGATGCTCCTGCGACATGAATTAGAATTTCAGAAGGCCAGAAAGCAACTGAACAGAAAAAGACTATGGTCAAATGTGGAAATACTCTGGCTACTGACCATTGGTAACATCCTGGTCTTTATTGGGCTTCTTCCAGAGTCGCACTTAAACAGAGCTAAAGCGTGGGCAGTTCCAGCATTGAAGTAATGTCGCAAGCCCTAGGCGCTATCAGATGCGTTTTAACTTACGAATACAAGCCATACCTTTACGCGATAGCTTGATGACTTTGTAGAGCGATCCCCGTGTCTCAAACCTCACTAAACCAGGTCCGTTCGCAAGCGATCGCCGGCGTCCCATTTCTAGTGATCGCAGACGATTGTGAACCAGGCCATACTCCTTAGTTCCCGCCGCATTGCCAGAAATTTCCTGCATGCTCCGTCCAGGTTCGCGAGCGATGCTCAAAAACAGCTCTGCTTGCTCAAAACTATTGATACCAGACGATTTAAGAACTTGGATCGCTTCCTCTAGTTCAGTTACTCCCATGATTAGACCCTCCGTTTTAAGATCTCAATCTAGCGCAGTTGTAACACGTTACCAAGTCATTGGAGGCATCCTAACTGCTTCGTTTGCTCTTCAGGAAAAGAACAAAACAACGTGCAACGCAATAGCTCCAGCACGAAGGGTTGAACCAAATAGGTCGCACGTCGAACGCACCGATGATTCGTCAAAGTCACATCTCGTTAGAGTATTAAATATATCGTATGGTGTTTAGAAATTTTCATGAGGCGTAAAAAGAAATCTGTGGTCGTTATACTCTACGTAACCGTGTAAAGCACGAGAGCCTAAAAATGAACGGCGTTACAGCAACCGTACCGACCTCAAAACAAATGGCGCTGTTGAAACATCAGCGGCAAACGAGCGCAACCACCAGCCGCACCCGCCCGTTCCCAGCAAAACCTCTGTCGGCGCTCGCCAAACTCTATGACTTGGTGGAAGGAGAGCGAGGCACAATCCTCGAGCTAGACAATCCAAGTTTGTTCGCATCGCACGAAGCCCGCGTTACTGTGCGATGTTCCCTAGGACATACATGGACCTCCATTATTAGGTCTATTACCCAACGCCAGTCTTGGTGCAAAGTATGTGTTAGAACTACCACAACCCTATCCCGCATAAAGGCATTTGCGAAGCATCTTGAGTTAGAAGTCCTGTCGGCCACACCGCTAAGTCACAAAGCACGAGTACTACTCAGATGTCCGGAGCACGGAGAATTCGAGAACAATTGGTCAAGCCTAAAGATGGGATACGGCTGCCCGGGATGCGGAAACGCGCGGTCAACGATGAAAAGCTCGTCTGAGAGCAACGAGCTCAATCGGCTAGCGCATTCGTTTCAAGGAATACTGGTATCACCACCAGACACAACGAACCAAGACCACATGGTGTGGCAATGCTCAGACGGCCATGTATTCGAACGTCCTCTTAAGAGTGTGCTTAGAGGGCACTTCTGCCAAATCTGCGAGACCAAAACCCGACGCCTCTCCCCAAAGCGCAAAGCTCGTGAGTCTAAGATGAATCGGCTCGCCTCAATCATCCAGGAACGAGGCGGCACCCTAGTCTCGGAAGCGCCTTCGACCGTGCATCAAACAATTACAGTCCAGTGCACAGAAGGTCATATATGGTCTCCAGAAGCTTCAAACCTCCTCTACAACGACACGTGGTGCCGTCAGTGCGACTTAAACGCAAGAAGGGAAAAATCACTAGAAGAAAAAGTGATCATTGCAGCTGAATATGGCATGACGTTTGTAAAGCAGTACAATTCCATTCTTTTGTGGCGTTGCGCCAAACACCATCGATTCGCGTGCCGGATGAAAGATCTCAACAGTAAAAGCTGCCCAACGTGTAATCCAGTTGAGGTTTCGCACCCAAATCTACCGCGCCGTAAGCTGCGGCATAAAGAACCAGATAGCCCAATCCGCAAACGGATTTCAGCCGTTGCGTTAGTAAAAGATCTTACGATAGAAGAGATTTCAGCAAGCCAGGGTTGGATCGACATTGTGCTTCGATGCGATGTTCACGGACTAACGCGGCGGACATGGGACGATGAGTTCAAACTGGGCATCGGGTGTAGCGGCTGCTCTGACCGACATCAAGCAAAGTCCCACTTCCTAACCAGACTCTTCCACAGAGGGTTACAGCGGTTCGTATGTATATCTAAGGGTCAGACGAACAATCACCGGATATGGCAATGCCACAACGGTCATATTTTCGAACGATCTCTAGAGAGCGTTGAAAGAGGTGAGCTTTGTAGATTGTGTGAGTTAGAAAAAACACAAAACGAAGCAAACAACGATGCCACTAATGAACTAGAAGACGAGAGAGATCAAAGAGAAGAAACTCTACAGATACTACGAAATCTCTCTTCTGATGACTCGATCAAACTGGTCAGATTCATGGAAACAGTGAATGCACGACTCGGCCGCGTCGTCGAAGTAGATTCAACAGGTAAGGATCCAACAACGGCGATGGTTAGGCTCGCTTGCAAGTATGAGCACACCTGGGAAACCTACATTGACAGAGTAAATCGTGGCAAGTGGTGTCCACAATGCGCCCAAACTAGCCGATTAGACTCACGCGTTAAACAGATGGCCTCCGCAATGGGCTATCAGGTAGAACCAGAGTCGATTATCCCTGATGGGAAGATCAGATTAACGTGTCATATCCATGGGGCTTTCGAAAAGAAGTGGCCCTCCTTGCGCGAAGGTTACGGGTGCAGACGATGCGGTACGAAGTTCCCGGAGAAACCACAACAATCATACGACCAGGAAAACGAGGAACTTGCGATCAGAAAGAAATGTCGTCTCGTATCCTTAGAAATTGGTACAAAACACGCCATCTGGCAATGCGAAAACGGTCATCTATTCGAACGAAGTACGAGATACGTGGCCGGAGGGTCGTTCTGTGAGAAATGTGCAGGCAAGCATCGGCATAAAGCCAAAGTAGAAAGAGAGGATCACAGCACTACTGTGAATCCCAACACTGTGGCATCGTTCTCTAAGTGGTTGGTCGTTAAAAAAATGGCTCTATTCAAAGTTGCCGAGCTAAGCGGACAAGTCTGCGCCCAATCGGACTGTCCGTAACGCGAATCACACAGCAGTCAGGCTCAGGGCGAGGGCCGCACGTTGCGATACGAGGGCTGCTGCCATATTCGAACCAATATTGGTTCCCAACTCAAACCTGGTTGCTGATTTAACACCCGCAAACAACGTGTTTGGTCACAATCTAATCGGTTGTAACGTTAGCTATCATCAGACATATATCCATGTGTGACTCCTCTTAAAAGCGAGTGAAGCTGAGTCGTGGAAATTTTTGAACCACGTCACATACCAAGCATAAACGCGTAATATTCGGGTTGCGATGCCCTCACAAAAGCCAGGTTTTCAATTAATTCACGCAGAACGCTCAGACCTATCGAATTTGAACACGTGGTGCTAAATCTCGCTTCTTGCGACTAATTGAAGCGTGAGGCGTTTTTGGAGAATTTTCACACCTTACCATACCGTTTTTTGGCTGTTTGCACATGGCGGAGGCCGCAATCGACCCCGAAACAGTCATTCGTTTTATTTGCGGGATTGCGAAAACAAGCTGCCTGTATATCCTGGACACGTCGGATATTGTAGAGAACAGAATGGACTTTGCCACAGCATTGCGGACGCCCAATCAGCCTAGAACCAGACCCAACAGAACGGAGTTTCGGCGAGTTTAGGTAGTTAGCTTCGGCTGTTCATTGGCGGATAAAACACCCAATATCTAGTGAACTGAAGGATATTCGTTGCGGATTTGTGTGTATCAGCGGGGACTTCTACGAGACAGTCGCTTTTTCAAGAAATGAAAGCGGCTCTTGTCGACCCGTTGCTGACGGTCGCGTGTCCCACCCGGGTCGGATAGGATTGATGGATCTTGCTCACCGGAGTTTAGTTGATGAAACCTGAATACTTAGCACTGCTGGATGAGTTTAGTCCTTCTGAGCACGAGCACGAAAAGGGAACGCTGCGCGACCATCTAGTCGGAACCTACAACCTTCTGTCCGACTGGGACAATCCTGTATCAGTTGCCCTTGGTGGTCTTTTCCACAGTATCTACGGCACACAGTACTACCGAACCAGCTCAACCGGACTTAATAGCCGGTCGAAGATCGCAGATATAATCGGTGAGGAAGCCGAGGAGTTGGCGTACTTATTCTGCGTTACTGATCGGAATGGGTTCATTTATGAAGCCGGTAGCAAATCTCCCTCGCTATGGAATTGCGTAGAAAACAAACTCTGTCCGGTCAAGCCCACTGTCATCAAAGACCTTATCGAAATTGAGGCTGCTAACTTCATAGAACAACGCCACTTAGATAGGCCAATGGCTGCACGATACGTAACGTTGGTTCGCCATACGCTTGAACGCGGCGGTCCATTCATGTCGCCCAAGGCGCGAGATGCCTATGCTGAAGTTGTCGGGCGCACGATCGAAGTTTCGGCTGGTGCCGGATGACCGCAGTTGGTCGAATGGTCTTGCTCCGGAATGGTGGACACCTAGAATGAGGTGCGCAAGCACCAGGAGGTGTTCAGATGACAAAGCCAAAGCGATACAAACGCTACAGGGCAGAGTTCAAGAGAGAAGCGATACTTAGGTCGACTGAAGAAGGCATGACTGACAGAGTGATTTGTGCAGAGCTCGGGATCAGTGAACGACAGTTTCGTCGTTGGCGAGGCGAACTAGAGTTGTTGGGAACGGAAGCTTTCCCAGGTCAAGGTCGAACAAGGGATCAGGAACTTGCTGATCTGAAGCGTGAGTTAGCCCAAGTGAAGAAGGAACGCGACTTTTTAAAGGAAGCGGCGACGTTCTTTGCCAAAAACTCGAAGTGAAGTATGAGTATATAGAGCGTCGCAAGACCTACTTTCCAGTTCGCATGATGTGTCGATTGTTGAAGGTGTCTAAGAGTGGTTTCTATGCATGGCGGAGTCGCCCAGAAAGTGATCACACTAAAGAAGATCGTCAGTTGTTGCCTAAAATCCATCGTATTCACGAAGCCAGCCACGGCACTTATGGTAGCCCCAGAGTAAAAGCAGAACTCAATGACGAAGGCGTCAATGTAGGAAGACGCCGAGTGGCTCGATTAATGCGTTCTGCACGGCTTAAGGGATGTCCGAAACGGCGCTTTAAGGTCACAACTCAACGAGATCCACTGCATCCAGTGGCGAAGAATTTACTCAAACAGAAGTTCGACGCTAAGGCGCCGAACGAACTTTGGGTGAGCGATATTACGTATATCTCGACGGCCAAAGGCTGGTTGTATCTTGCGGTCACCATGGATCTCTACTCACGTCGAATCGTTGGTTGGTCAATGAACAAGTGGATGAGTCGGGGGATCGTGATCAACTCATTGAAGATGGCGGTTAATGCAAGACAGACAGAACCTGGACTGATCCATCACTCCGATCGTGGTGGGCAGTACACGAGCGATAACTTTAGAAACGAACTGGCAAAACACGGGATCAAATGCAGCATGAGCAGTACTGGAAACTGCTACGACAATACTGTTGTTGAAAGCTTCTTCGGTGTCTTAAAACGTGAACGCGTCAACCGCGTTCGCTATCGAACTCGAGAGGAAGCACAGAGTGATCTGTTCAGATACATCGAGGTGTTTTACAACAGAAAACGACGTCACGGATACTGTGGCAATATGAGTCCGGCTGACTACGAAGCGCAGTCAGCCGGATCTTTTTAAATGGTCCATCAAACCGGAGCAAGACTAGAACTCAGCGCCATTTCGAACCTAAACGAGCGGCTGCTTTACCCAGCGATGCAAACTAAATCACAATTCATGGGCTAATTGCGAGTAAGCAGCCGCGACGGGAAAACGTCAATGCCGCTCAAATCGGCCAATTTTGGAAATCAGGCTGGTTGAGCCGAGATTCAACAAACCAGTCCGAGAGGTTAAACTCGAGGCAGATATTTGAGTACCTCAACCTATGACATCACTCGAAAGTTTTAGCGCTCCAATTGGTTGGGATCGCCTGGAGGGTGCAACCAATTCGAATTGCATAATAGAGATTTACAAGTCCTACAATGCAGAACCTCATGTGTTTCTATCCGTGCATACCCACTGCACGGGCTTTTCGGTAAAAGAACATGCGGAATCTAGAACTTCGGGACCTAACATTTCTGAAATAGGCGTCTATGCGACCATGAGCTCAGCGCTGGATGCGATGGTCGAGACGTCGTATAGCTGGGACGATCATATCGCAAACATTGAAGATAAATTTCTAAAACGCAGCGCTGATGGGAGCGAGAAGGAACATTCAAACCTTCCGGTTTCGCACGAATGGCTTGCTATCGGTCCCGGGGTTGGGCTTGGATTCGGGGCTACGGTGGGGTATTTGATTAATAATGATCTCGAACTGGGTATCAGCCAAGGGGTGTTGATAGGACTTATAGTAGGTGTATTTATGCATCAGCGAGAAAAGAAGCGGAAGAAATAAACATCCCAACTACTTGAATGGGTCGGTTAAGGAAATTGACGCTGGGATCTATCGAACGAGAATAGAGTTCTATTGTTGCAACAAGAGTGGTGCCTAAATGCTGACAACCAAAGAGATACAAAAGGCAGTTGCTGAGGCCGTGGCTGTGATAGGTGAGGAGCGCTCATCTCATAAAGTATTTTCTGTCGCGACTACCCCAACCCATACTGGCGAACCTCACGTGGAAATTGTGGGAACCGAATACCACTACGTGTTTACTGAGAGAGGCGAAGAATTCGAGAGGCATGCTACTGAACACGACGATGAGATCATTTACTGGTTTGTATCGTCCTATGTTTTCATGGTCGCCGGGAACTGGGAGCTAAAAAACCGCGAACCAGGTCAGGACTCTAGACGACGCATTTTCGGAAAAGAGGTAGAGCTGCTCAAGAGGGTCAGTGATAAATGGGCGAACCGAAAAGAAGATGAAATCTCCAGAATATTGGAGAAGCATCCCTATGCGAACTGAAAGAGCGCCAATTTCCTATATCGACCCGAACCGGAAATTCAGGAGATGTGATAGAGTTACTAAGTGATGCGCACTAAACAACTACAATCTGATCAAAACGAATCGGCCGGTGAGGAAGGTTTGGCGCTGGGAATAGCAATTGGCCTATGCCTAAGTGCAATTCTCTTCGCGCTAACGGGTCAACCTCTCTTCCTAGTACTGGGATTGTCCATCGGATTGGCAGTTGGTGTTCTTTTTAGCTATAGCTTTGCTTCTGATAGACAAGAACCTGAACGCCCCATTGAGCGTTTGCTCGCGAAACGAAGAGCCAGGTCTTTACGTCGTGATAAGTTAGCTAAAATGGATGCCCGGAGAATCTAGTCATCTAATAGAAATTGGCCGGAAGCGCTAATTGTCGTCTTGAGATCTATTTCCTTCCTTGATCCTCTAACGCTTTGGTAACGTGCGACCTGAGTCCAAAAACTGGCCGATTTTGCGCGCGCAAATTTCGGAAGCCGACCCAAGCACGTAATTGGCTATGCCAGCAAGTCACGACGAGAAGGCTAGTCGCGCACTCGATAAATGGATGTAGCTCCGCTACTATTTACCGTTAGCAAGTAGCTAAGTGGTGCCGTCTTGAAACTGAGAGCAAACATTCGAGCATTGATTGCGATGATAGCTCTACCGCTGACTCTTGTTTATGGCTACACCTCAGTGTTAGGAATCTTAGAAGGTCGAATTGAAATGCCCAACGTGGGCCTAATTTGTGGTCTAGCACTAGCCTGGTATATGGTCATTTCAGGCATCAACCCCCTTGGCTCTCTATGGCGCTCTAAGTAGCCGCCCTACTGTGAAGGATTAACATGAAATTTCAAAACAAGCTCAATAGAGCGCAGACTGCCGGGGCTTTTTGCTCGGGTGCTTCGCTTGGTATGTCAGCTTTTGTCTATAGTTCAGCACCAGTCATCGGGGTGCTGCTTGGTATAATTACCGTTGGCGTTTGTCTAATGATTTTCTCTGGAAAGTGGCGCGTTACAAAGTAGCAAGCAAGCGAAAAACTCTAACCGAGTTCTAGTATCCACTTCTGGCCGAAAGAGAGCCTACTCACAAGCCTCATTCGTCACAACACTAGGTCCGCTTTCAATCAACTAAGTAGACCTTCCCCAATTTCCACAAATAGCCCCTAGAAACATTCAGCGATGTTTCGAGGGAAGGATCACTAAGCAGGGCTTTAGCCATCCCGCCATATTGAGTTGTTTGCCATCGATGTAGCTTAACAAATGAGTATTGAGTCGCACAAAAAGGCAGTGGGTCGATGGTAATTCGGATAAGTAGCTATTGACCAACCAGTGATGCGAAACGATGTCTAGGCTACCCGTTGTCTAATAAGAGTTGCTTAACTATCAATTCCTTCGATAGTATTCGAAGATGAATATTGATCACACTAATTTGCGTCAGGGAAGTTTTTCACCGCGACGGTAGTCGGACTCTGGTTTGGTGGCGGGGTCGGTCTCGGCATTGGATTAATCGCGAGGCTCCTGTTCGGTCGAAATCCTAATGTTGACAAAACGGCATGTGAGCACTGATATTCGCCTGCATGTGTTGGCATACAACATGAAACGTACGATAGACATTCATGGGGACGAAGGGCTTGATAGAGGCTATGCGCGCATAGCTCACGTATCTGCAAAAAGCGAGCTTATGGTGCCGCTTGTTCGAATAAAAACTTTGGCATGCGCTGCGTAAGATTTTGAGAAACGCTCGTCGTAATCAATCTCAAAGACCGGAGTGAACATGCTTAGGCCAATGTGCGGCATCACCAGCATGGAAATTATGCTGAGAATGTCCCACCTCGAACTATTGGGACTGGAGCCTTTGAATCGACTTTCTAGAATTCTTCATGATCAACCTCTAAGTCGGTAGGGAAGGTGCGGACGGTGCTACAAGTGTCCCGTGAATCATATGCTTTTGAAATTACCCTTAACTGTGGCGGTCACGGTATAGGCATCCGAATTCGAACTTTGTCCTGTTCACTATTTAGTGATTCATACAATAGTGATTCACTAAATAGTGAACAGCCTTACGCTGGATAGCAATCAGCAAAAATCCATGGACTGACTTTTGCTACCAAATCTAATCGGTGGACCCATTTTTACTTACTCGTTTCGCAATTCAATGGACTTAGGTTTGCTACCCAGAAACCCTTATGGACCTAGTTTTACTACGAGATTTTCATTGCTGGGCATGGTTTTACGGCGGTCGGACATGCTATTTCAGCTAAAACGGCTATTGTTTTGCTCAAAATTACACAACAGTTGTATAACAAGTAAACGAATCTAACGATTACATTGTACTGCGCATAATGTATGTTATGTCAAATTGAACGCAATCCCTGGCGGAGGACATTACTCGATAGATGGCGCACTACTTAGGGTCCCAGGCAATATAGGGGTGTAAACGGCACACTTTGGGCTTCAACTAATTAATTTTAAACGCTTTTATTCGCTCGATATCGAACACTTCGTCATTCGCTGATGGCGGGGTGAACGTGTACTCTCCGTGTAAATTCACATGAGCCCATGTAATCACACTCCCTTTTCGAATAGCGTCAATGATTTCTTGTTGCTCCTCAACGTCTGGCGTATTAATAACGTGCTCAGACAGTGACAGGTAGTTCCATAAAATAATGGCATTCTGCAAAATCAGTTTACACATGATGGCCGTTTCTTGCTGGTTGAGGGTATCGTCCTGGAAAGCGTGATCATTGTCGATGAAAACTTGTTGGCTTGTTCAACGCGATTTAGCTGCATCTGAATTTGCTGTCGAAGCTCAACACTTTCGTAGTACGACAGAATGAATTGGCTTTTAATAATACGCCCAAATTCTTTCAGTGCTCGATAGAGTGGGTGGTCTTTCGCGTACGAACTCAGACGTTTGAATAACTGCGAAGCCGTCGTGTGGCGAGTCTTGATTGTAGCCATGAAACGAAGTACATCATCCCATTGGCTTACGATTAATTTCCGGTTTATCGTTCGACTGGGCAGCAGCGCGTAACCTTTCTTCTGGAAGCTCTTTCGTGCAGAAAACGCATACAGTCGTTGTTTAGCGAGATTGGCAAGACGGGGCGCAAAGGCGACACCCATGAAATGCGTTATACAAAAAATCTGCTCAGAAAAGCCGTGTGTATCCGTAGAGTGGACGTGGCCTTCTGGTACCTGGTTATCAAGCAACCCATCAATCACATAGGGCGCCTCACGATCGGACGCACTGAATAAGGTATTATGGAATAGCACTTGGCGCTCATCAATAAAGGTGTAGTCAGTAACGCCCATCCCTTTACCAAAGTACTTGAAGGAATAGTTTGCGTGCAAGCAGTCCACGGCCACATTGACCTTACGGCCGTCGCTGCTGGAATGAAGCGATGGCGGTTGATGAAGATAGTTATTCGCCAGTGCTAATTCACTAATCACGCCAGTGATTTTTCGATTGGCCGCTCGAAGGTTATCATGATCAAAATACCAGTTGACGGTATTTCGGAGTCCGTCGCTGTCCAGTCCGGTGGAAATATTAGCGAGCTTGCTGAGTCCGATATTACAGCCTTGCGCTATGAGGCCGGCCACCAATGTCTCAGCCGACGGTTTCATTTTGCTGTGCTTGGTACTGAAGTGTTTGAAGGTACTGGTAAAGTCGCAGGCTTTGTCGGCACTTTTCAACAACTGCAAAATTGGCACAATACCTTGCCCCAGCAACGTCGTTGATATAAAAGAGTGGGTATCGTAATCAGTTTTCGGCGTACGGACAGTATAGCGACCATCTTCCCGAATCCGCATGTAGGGATTCTCTCCCTGCAGGAAGGTCTCGTTCGCTGAACGATAACGTTCATGCAGTCTGGTCTTTAGCGCCTCTAGCGTCTGTTCACAGTTGGCAAACTCGGTCAGATCGGTCTCTTTGAGGATCATCGCTTTATTAGCCGACCATTTGGCCGGGCTGATCAGATAGTCTTGAATAGCCCGATAGCGATAGGAATGTCGCACATTCAGGTGTCCTGACCGGATAGCGCTGGCCATGTGAATGAACAACAGCATTTTGTACAGTGGGGTGTTGAGTGCATCGTCCTCGTAAACGGCCTTGAACTCTTCTGGTGTGAGAAATTGGTCAGGTGGGCTGGATCCCAAGCGACCATTGGTTCTTTTGAAATGATCGATGGCCGTGATGAGATCCTCGCTTGAGGATGCCGCATCAAACGTGACTGTCCTCACGACATCGGCTATACGGAGTTGCGATTTTACCGACAGCGAGGCCAACAACCGGTAGTAGGGGAGATGCTTGAGATCATTGGTGACGTCGAGCGCCAAGGTATCGATACGTGCCAGGCTATCGTCATCAATGCTGGCAAGGTAGTCTTCCACCAGCGTTTCGATCTTATAGTACTTTTCATGAGGGGTAACCTCAGGTACCTGGGTAATCGAGACGACACCGCTGGCAAATTCAGAGGCAGAGAGTTGCGCCTGGCGCAACGCTTGAATGGCCAGATCTCGTTGTTCCTTTTGCGTTTGATTCTGTTGATTCAGTTGTTTTTTTGCCGTGTTGCAAGCGAGCGATACGGTTTTAAGCAAGACGTCGATCGCAGCATCCTGGCGTTGATAGAACTGATGTTTGATGAAGGCCAGCAAGTGCAAGTACGCTTTGTGGCGATTCGGGAATTGGGATAATTGTTGATGATCTGCCAACGCTAACCAAGTGGCGTAGTAATCCGTGGCTTTGTCACTTAGAGGCAGTGCTGTTATGGTCGATTCTACCGACGTAGGCAGACAAGTCGACTGCATCCGTTTTGAGAAGGCGCTTGACGTAATCCACATCGCGGCGCCGAAACTGCGCTGCTTGATAAAATCGAGCATTCGCTTTGAAGTAGCCGAGTTGAAGCAAGAAACCGACTTTATAGGCCGGTGTTTCAATCCGAGCTAGGGTAGTTCGCACCTCTGGCGTTACAGTGAAATAGAGGCGTTGTTCTTCATTGCTGAATATTGGAGGAAGATCAAACAGTCTTCGTTCAGACTCACTGAGGATCGTTAATTGGGTCATGGGGAGACTCCTTGTATTATTAAAGTTATTAGTTGCTGGCGCTGCAGACTAGGGGCGAGGACATCGTTGATTTCATCCGCTTCACGCTCGATCCACCGCGGGCGTGGATCGGTACAAAGAATGTCGCTCGGTTCGTTCAACGCGATGGCCAGCGTGTCGCCAATCCAGATTGGCGACCGTTTGTTGCCAGTGTCTCCAAAGCTGACTTTCGGTCCGGTGCTCAGCCAGACAAGTCAATCTACACTCCGTCCCAGGCTGCTATTCGTGCGACCTTCGCCGTGCTCTCGTCGTTCTACGACTATTTAGCGCAGGAGTCCTTCGTTGTCGCCAATCCTGTGGCGCTGATTCGGCAAAAAAGCAAGTTCTTACGTCGAGATCATAACCAGGCGTTCGTGAGGCGTATTAGCGATTTGCAGTGGGACTATGTATTGGAAACCGCCGAATTGATGGCTACTGAAGATCCGGATGTGCATGAACGCACGCTCTTTTGCACAACGGCTTTGTTTGCGATGTATCTGCGCATTTCGGAGCTTGTGGCCGATGAACGAACAGCGCCAGTTATGGGAGACTTTAGAAAGGATCGAGACGGTAACTGGTGGTTTCATGTCACTGGCAAAGGCAATAAGCAGCGTACTGTGACCGTATCCGATGCCATGCTGAATGCTCTAAAACGGTATCGTCAATCGCGCAACCTCTCCCCTCTGCCGCCACCCAATGACCAAGTGCCATTGATTCCCAAGATTCGTGGCAAGGGCCCAGTCACCAGCTCGCGTCACTTAAGAGTGCTGGTACAGGAATGCTTCGACCGAACCTACACGCGCATGTGTGAGGACGGACTGAAAGACGACGCGTTGGAACTGAAAGAATCCACTGTGCACTGGCTTCGGCATACAGGCATCTCCGAGGATGTGCAAACTCGCCCTCGAGAACATGTGCGGGACGACGCGGGCCATGCCACAATGGCAACGACTGATCGTTATATTGAAAGTGATCAACGTGAGCGGCATCATTCAGGGAAGAAGAAACCGGTGAAAGTTTTTGAGTAAGGGATTCAACGTGGACCAGAGAGGACAATGACATGGGTGCCACACCCGGATACTTTAAGCTCACACCAGAGCAGCGGCGTTTTCAGGACTTGATTCTGAAATACCCAACGGTGGCTTGCTATTGGGATTTTGAAAAACCTTGTTGCCTCGAAGCAGAACTGGATCAGGCGATGGGTGTAATGTCGCATGGAGAACAACTTATGGTTCAGTTCTTCCGCAGTGTTTGGGCTGGCAACGACGATTCGAGTCTCGGGTTGGTTGAGGCCGCTTCCACATTGGGAAACCAGGATTTGTCTGTGATAACAGGTTGGCTCAATGATCCCTTTTTCCCCTGATGTTATTCACTGCAAAGACCTAACTGAATCATGAAGAACAAACCTCTGATCTACCAGTTCAAAGTGACTTTGACCAGCGTATCGCCGCCGGTGTGGAGAACCATACAAGTACCGGCGGACTATAGCTTTTGGGATCTTCACGTCGCGATTCAGGATGCCATGGGGTGGCTGGATTATCATTTGCATCTGTTCGTTTTTGAACTCCCTCGAAAAAAGCGTTTGAATATTGGAATTCCAGATGATGAGTATGATGAGCCACCGACCTCGGCCGGCTGGGAAATCAGCATTGGTGACTTCTATCGTACGCCTGGTGATCTGGCAGTGTACGAGTATGATTTTGGAGACGGCTGGACACATGAACTCATACTCGAAGGCATATTCCTACGGGATGATGCTGTGCGATACCCGAAGTGCATTGCTGGTGAGCGTGCCTGCCCCCCTGAAGACTGCGGTGGTGTGACGGGATATGAACAGTTGTTGGTAATCCTGGACGACCCATCTAACGAAGAATATGAGGATATGAAGCATTGGTTGACGGGACATGCGAAAAATTACTGGCCATACAAACCGGATGACTTTAAACCACGGAAAGTCAAATTTGACGACCCACATGTTCGGTGGCGGAATGCGTTTTCAAACGATGATGTCCACTAAAGCATCGTCTTATATAGCAAAGATTCAGATCTGGTGAATTATTGTTAGAATATTCAGCAGCTTAGATGGAAAAGTGTGCTGTTTACGCCCCTATATTGCCTGGGACCCATATCAGCACATCGATTCCTTGTTCACAAAAACGATCGACTGGTCGCTGATAGAAACGCATTGGCAGGATATGATGCAAGTGATCCTGTCCATCCAGGCCGGAAAGATCCTGCCTTCGACGTTACTGCGCAAGCTTGGTAGCCACAGTCGGCAGAATAAACTGAACAAAGCATTCAGGGAACTTGGTCGGGTTGAGCGAACGCTTTTCTTGCTGCGCTACACCTCTGAAGCGGACTTTCGGCAAAGTATTCGTGCAGAGACTACCAAAATAGAATCCTATAACGATTTTCTTGATTGGATTGGTTTTGGCGGAACAATCGTTAAAAGTGGCGACCCGGTCGAACAGGCCAAGCAGATTAAATATATGGATCTCGTGGCCAATACCATTATGTTGCACAATGTCAGCGATCTAACCCAAGTATTGAACGAAATGGCCGTGCAGGGCTGGGAGCTGAGCAAAGAGTTATTGGGGCGACTAAGCCCTTACATGCGGGAACATCTTCGAAGGTTTGGGCAGTACGTGCTGGACATGGATGACCTGCCACCGCCGTTGATGCCTGGCTCACTCAAGATAACGACCTGAAGTTACTACTTTTTACACGTATCCTGACCAGACCCCAGGTAGCCCTTCTGCTTCTTCTCCGGTGCATCTACACCCCAAAGCCGAATGCGGGTCTTGTGGCCTTTTAATCGGATCGTGTCACCGTCAAAAACATAAGCGACTGTGCCGTGCTTGCGCTCTGGTTCTAATGGTCGGGGTTGTGAGTAAGCCAGATACAGGCCAAACAGCAAGACAATCACGGCGGCGGCTAGCAAGAAAACGGCCTGTGTCATTCGTCACTGGTTAGCTGTGCTTGTCCCTCCGCCCTCAACGTGTTGGCTTTGATTGCCAAGCCCTCAGCAATCGCAAAGGGACTGAACCCCAATAGCTGAAGCTCGTTGCAAAGTTCGATCAAAACAGGGTGTCGCGCCACGCCCTCACGGTCGGCGGTCGCGGTGTTTTTCAGTTCTTTGAGTTCAAATTCATCGTTACGCTTGAATAGTCGTCGTTGTCTTGATCGCATTCCTTTGCTTTCTCTTGGTCGCACAAACACCGTACACGAATGGGTTTAAGGAGAAATTAACGACTACCGACCAGCGGCTTTTGCTGCCGCCTCGATCCAGTCGCCCATATTGTTATAACCATCATCCTTATTCCAAAGATAAAAAGAATAGCCTTTTGAAATTTTGCCACAACGGTCACTTTCATTCCCTTGAAGGTCTTTTATTTTGCTCACGTCAATGCCCAACAAACCGTTGCCTATTTCTATGCTTTTTTCGATTTCGTATTTAACCCACCTGCTCGAACAGGTCTCCGCACCCACAAGCACCACGGTAACGGACGTGCCGTTTAATTGACCGTCTATCCACTTCTGTATAGCCGCATCGCCTTGTTTTTTGAGCTTCTCAAAGTCAGCAGCATCTACAAATCCTGCGGCTTCCTTCCCCTGTGTTACCCAACTATTCCGAACAACCATCGCCCGCGAAACATCGGATTTATATTTGAAACTGAAAAATGCTCTGCGTGCCATGTGTCTACCCTCTAGTTGCCGATAGTCCTAAGAACATCACGACAATAATCGCGAAAATCAGAACACCGTGAAACGGAATAAGTGTTTTCGATAAAGTGGCCTTTATCCATGTGATTGCGCCATCTGCTTTGAACGGCGTTGTGTTCATCGAAAAGTCGATATCCTCATCCTTCAACACACGCACATGGTCATAGAGTTTTCGATACAGTTGCTCTTGCCAAAGAAAAAATCCATCCAGCCCCCAAAACACGATTGCAGGGATGTAGGCAAGGAAAACAAAGGCTGGCGGCTATCTGCCGCCGAGAGTGCAAACAAAGCAGAAACAAGAACCACACTCCAACCCTTCAAGAGAAACGAATTCGTCGAAAGACGATTGATCACGCCTTGAATCAGTTCTAGATGCTTGTGCTTTCGTTCCTCCGCCACAGCTATTCCCTTTCATACGGCCCTAGAAACCGCTCTCCGTTGAAATGAATTAAATGGCTCGGCGCATCCGCACACCACACTTCGGTTTCCCATGAAATTTCACTGAGATACCGCCCCATGATTGCTCGATCTGGAAACGCAGTTACATAGACCAGTCCGGCTTTTGATCCCGCGAATAGCTCCGCAAGTTCATTGTGCCGTTTGGCATCAACAGGGCCATGACTGGTGACAGATTCAACCAGTAAGAGCCAATCTTTATCACCAAAGTACAAAACCACGTCCGGCATTTTGCCGTGTTGGTCCACCGTCACCCCAAGGGAAGCAAGCCGCTTTTCCTCGAAATAACCAATCTTCGAACCTGTATCTCCAACATAAATCACTTCTGAATTCGGCGCGAAGCGTGGTGCGAATTCCGTAATGATTTGCTTGATTAGATCGCTGTGCGCTCCGGGCGTTAACGTGATCTCCTGACCCTCTGCAACTTGAACCGGAATCATCTGCATTTCACGATGTTTCGCCCATTTTGCCGCAAGCGTTTCCTGACCTTCCAAGTATTCGGCTAGCGTCGCCTCCCACGAATCTGCCCCGAATGTTTGAATAACCTCGAACGCCTCTTGGCTGATTTGATAGCAAGCCTTCGGGCTGTTGACGGGTCGTGTCGGTTCGTCTGGATTATAAAGCGCGATTCCTGCCTCAACGAATTGGTGCATTGTTTGGCGGCGGAAAGTTTCACGGGTATTCGGTGCATATTCTCGCCCGTAATGCTCGCGGCAATAATCCATGATCGGGGTTATGCCCATGAGCGGCTTTTCTAAACTGTCCCAACTACCAGACGGCTTGAGATCGAGAATAGCCAACAAAGTCAAAGCGGATCGCTCGTTTTGCTGCCCGCGCGGCATCCCCAAAGCTCGAACAATTTCTAAGGCTTCATCGATTCGACGTTGCGCCAGTAGTGGATTTTCATCATCTGCCATGTGTGCTAATTCCCCCTCTATTAGGTTGTCGGTCTCCTGTTGGGAGAGTGTTCCGCCACGGCTAGATTTCCCTATGCGCTCAAGCGTTTCCCTGTCTGGATAATTTAGTGATCGTAAATCGGTAGCGTTGACCTGAGTGTGTCCGTTGAATTGCCGGAAAAAACGATCAACAAGACTGCTGTTCAAATATACGCTTAAGCCCGCTGCTAGCGATTTAGAAAACCCTTTTTGATTGACATGATAGACATTCAAATGGTTTTCGAAGCCAACAAGTTCGCCCTGCAAACTCGATGGATACAGCGAAGCAACTACGCGCCGCGCTTCCTCTTTCGAGGTAAAGCGTTTAGTAACGACAAAATGGCCTTTGTTGTCCCACAGCCATTTTCGTGTGTTGTCGTTTATCTCAATCGCATTGGGCTTCTTCATGGCTTTAGGCCATTCGAGCGTCCCACCTTTGAAGTGCGCGGCATACAAGAGCGGTGCTGTGCGTTTATTGGGTTGGGCGCGTAAATCTTCCTTAAGCCGAAAATCCACTACTGGCCCTGTCGATAGCTCCAATCCAAGATCAGCAAGCGTGGTGGTAAAGCTTGCCATGCGATCAACAATGCCTTGCTCAAGTTCGTTCGCAGCAATGTGCAAAAACATATCGGGGTCGTTAGGGTTGAGAACGGCTGCGTAATTAACGACCCGTTGGGTCATATCAGCCGCCGTACATTCCTGCGACCTCAAGTCAAAGTGAAAATTTCCGCCTCTGCTAGTAGTGATTCTCACGTTTGAAGGTTTCGCGCCCTTCACCGCATGAATGATGATATTTTCCTGCAACACTTCATCGCCTTTGAAGGCGTGATTTCGTTTTTCAAAGATATGGATATGCTGCAGTCCCATCATCGAGAAAAATTGCTCTCTAAAGGGTTTGAAGTACGGGCCATTGCAGAAAGAACGAGGCACAATCGCAACCAGCTCTCCACCTTCTCGCAAACGCTGCGCTGCAAGAAACATAAACCCTGTATACAGATTCGAGGTTTCAATCCCTGCTTTACGCAAGGCCACGCGATGCCCTGACCCCGCGTTTATTTTCTTGTAAGGCGGGTTCATAATGACGTGGGTAAATTCGTCTTTTGTGGCTTTCACCCCGCGAAAAATGTCTGCCTGATAATCGTCTGAATGACTTAGGATAAAATCATCGCTTCTTATTTCGCTGCTTGCGGCAATCTGTGCGCCTGCACATTGCGCTTCGGCCTCAACCAAAGTGCTACCTAGGTAATCAAGCAGCATCGGTTCAATTTCGTAACAAACGAGTGACGCTGATCGCGGTTTTTTTGAACGCCTGCAGAGCATTTCGATAAAGGCAGCGGTTAAAGAACCAACGCCTGCCCCTGCATCGAGCAACCGAATCTCGTCACTTGCATCAGAAAATAAACTAGCCATGAAATGACCAATCGGCGCAGGGGTCATGTACTGACCTAGCACTGCCCGCTTTTTCGGGTCGAGTTTTAGCGCAGCGTCAACGCGGTAAAATTCGGTTGTTTCAGCGACGGCGGTTTGCATCTGCATTGAGCCTTCCTATCCGTTTGCGCTGCGTGGGGCTTCGGTGAATTTCAACGCAAGCTGTGATTCGCCTTTGCCGTACCGATCAAGAAATTCTGTGACGGCATGACGTGTAATCCGAGAAATGGAAACATCGTGCTGTTCAGCGAGGCGAACCAGTTCTGCGTGTTCATCCTCACGCAGATTTACTGTCACTCTGGTTACCTTTGTTCTTTTCAAAGCACTGCCCCTCGGTCAATATCTGCAGCATCGTGCATCAAACTGCAGCACTTTTCGATCATTCCTTTGAGAGACGCGCCGCAGTCCCGCCATCAGCGAATGACGAGGTGTTCGATATCGAGCGAATAAAAGCGTTTAAAATTAATTAGTTGAAGCGCAAAGTGTGCTGTTCACACCCCGCGGCCCGTAAGCCTCGAAGTGGCGATCTCGCTCTAGTGGTAGCCCATAGTGGCCCTGGACTTCTTCTAGCTCTTGTCGCGACACGTAGCCAAGCTCAGGCGTGCCAAAACCCAAGTCGCACAGACCAAACAGCAAGTCGGGATTGTCGGGGATAATCTCTGTCAGAGTCCATGTTGCTGAGCCAGCCGGGTTAAAGATTTTGATGACCGGTAGATGATCGATTTCGCTTTCACCGTCTGCCTGGCGTGCAGCCGAGGCTTCGCCGTTGGCTGTCAGCTTCCTAAGTAGTGTCTGAGTGAAGATTGTCATTTTATGTCGCCTCCGTAGCGTCGTACTTAACGGGGTAACGTACTGCGCTGTAACGCGGCTCTATCAAGGCTGGGGGCAAACTGGCGCGGGCCGGAACGTAGTGACTACACGGGTGCAGCCACCAAGTATCACGGGCCTTGATCGATCCAAGTAAGCGCTATCGTATTCACCGTCAATAAGTACAGCTATCGTCGGCGTATTTGAACCAATCTCCGCCTGCTACGGGCGCTGACGCTCTACGCGCTTCACTCAAGGCTTGAAAGGCTAAATTTACCGTTCGCTAAAAGTGCGGGTAGCTCATCGGCTATCGTTCAATTTCATCCTCGCGGTCTTGCTTGTCAAACTCGCCTGCACCGGGTTTGGCTCGCACTAGGTCATTGCGCGTCGTGATCTCTGCTCGATGTATGCCCGCTGCAAACACCTTAAGACGTTCGATGTCTTCGGCGTGTTCGCCTGGGTAGGTCTCCTGCGCCTCAAGTGCCCTAGCCGCTGCTATGGATTCAGCGACGGTCTTGGCGTCCGTTCGCGCCATAGCGTCTTTCCACGGCTCGGGTTGCTCTGGCCTCAACGCGCTTGTCGCCGCTTTGCGTTCACGCTCTATCTCGTTGTCTGGCTTGACGCCCCGCTTTGCCATTTGCGCATATTCGCGGCTCAGTGGCCGCATATGCTTGCCACGCTCACTCCGATAGGACACGTTGGTTTCTATGCCTTGTTCCGCCAGATGAACCTCATAGACTTCACGCGCCGCCTTTAGGTCGGCCTTGTTAACGTGGAGCTGCTTGCCGTCAAAGTCGCGGGCTTTGACGGTCAGGTGTACGTGCGGATTTTCCGTGTCCGTATGCAGGACGAACATATACTCGTGGTTCCCAAAATAATCTCCGGCGAAACTTCGCGCAGCATTACGCACGGTTTCTGGGTCACTCCCCTTTGGGGATGAGAGAACGATATTGGCTGTATGGCGTTGGTTCTTCTTCTGCTGGCCTTGCCGAGCAAACCAACTGTCCAAGACAATCTCGACTTCCTTAGCCTCTCGGAGCACGGTGCCATCTTCCAGTTCAACGGGCAGGTCGCCGTTCTCCTTGCCCTCGCGCGAAATATATTTCGCATGTGCCGCCGCCCTGCTTTGGCTCTTGCCCCAGCTCGTAAACTTCACCACGGCCTCTGGCAAACCCTTTGCCGTTTTGGTAACCCTTTCTTGCCTCGACAGCCTGCGCCGACTTCTCAACCCTTCTGGGCCTTCGCGTCCGCGTACCTCTTCCTCGAACATTTCGTAGCCGTCATTACCCGCCATCTTGATCCTCCGTCGAAGCGTGAACCTCGGCTCGCAATCCTCTATCTGTCGCCGCCCTAAGAAGCGCTTCCGTTGAACCGGTCACGGCTTCGATGCGCTGTTTCAACTGATCCGCGTAGTGTTCTGAAAAATGGCCGCGATCTGCTTTGCCCTCATTCACGGCTCGAACCATCTGATTCAAGTTCCGGCCAATGCTCCGTAACTGGTAGGTCGATTGTTGAACGGCCAACAATTCGGCATCACGCAAAATTGGCCCTTGGGTGATCCGTTCTCGCACGGCGCGAAGCAGCCAAGTCGAAACGTTCTTGCCCTGCTCATCCTCGATCAGCGCCATCATCTGATCCCACTCAGTTTCGCTTAATCGCGTGTTGGCAACTCGCCAACGCCGCTTAGTCTCGTCCGGTTCGTCTCCCGATTCCGGTGCGACAAACTCGCCTGCTGCTTCCAGCTCTGACGCCATGAACCGCAGGAACTCGCTTGTAATTGTTGTTCCACGTGAATCCATAAGGCGCTGGTAGCGCGCTTTGAGATTGCCTGGGGCACGCAGCTCTATTCGTTCTTTGTTGCTCATGCGGCCTCTCAGAAAGTTTGAACGTTCAAACTTTTTTCATTACAGAAATTTTCACGGTTGCTGCGCTTACGCAGCATGGAAAAGATGGCAGAACTCAAACCAACGAATGAGACCTATAGCGAACTCCAAATAGCGTTCGCTCACTTCAACCTCGAATTATTCGATAGCGAATTACCCGCTTGCCTGATTACTTTGCAGCGGCAAAAAAATACCTTCGGGTATTTGTCACCAGAAAGATTTGTCAATCGGGGCGGGAAAAGGGCAGATGAAATTGCGCTCAATCCGTCGTACTTCGCTAGCCGGACACCCCAAGATGTGATGTCTACTTTGGTACACGAAATGGTTCATCTGTGGCAGTTCACCTTCGGAAAGCCCAGTCGAGGTCGATACCACAATAAGCAGTGGGCCGAAAAAATGAAAAGCATTGGCCTGCATCCTTCAGATACCGGGGAGCCAGGCGGAAAAGAAACCGGCGATCAAATGACGCATTATCTTATCGATGGCGGGCCATTCCATCATTCTTGCAATGGTCTGATCTCGGATGCCTTTCGTCTCAGTTGGCTTGATCGATTCCCCGAAAAAGTCTCCGGCACCATCGAACCCGGATTAGACGAAGGTCAAATGGAACGCCTCGGCATAGTAGAACCCGACGAGAACACAGGGGGCAGCAATTCACCCAGCAGAACAAAGTTCACCTGTTCGGGCTGTAGCGCAAATGCCTGGGGCAAAGCGTCGCTTAATTTGGTCTGTGGAGGTTGTGAGTTACCTATGGAGGCGGAATAGCGCAAAGCCAAAAAGTTTGAACGTTCAAACTTTTCGTGGGGAGAAGGGCATTCATTGAGTCGGCAGGGTTGCTACAGAGGGGATTGAAAGTGGTCGGAGTACGTGACCGGCGTTGGGGTAGCAGTCGCAGCCAGCCACGCACTCCTAAAGCGTCAAACTAGTTTCACCCCGACAATGTTGAGCTGATCCATGTCCATCAAGGCCACTGAATCATCAAAATTGACCCAGACCTGATCCTTCTCCGATGGCTTATCTAGTAACAGGAAACCCAGCTTGTCATTGTGGCCGATCCGCACCGTCACCATGGGGCTTAACTGAGGATCAGTCGTTGGCTTCGGTTCCTTGGTCGTTGGCTCATTCTCGATGCCATCGTCTTCGCCGTCGCTACCGGTAGTTTTGGTGCCTTTCTCTACGCCCTTTAGCTCGGCCAAAAAAGCATCGATCTCGCGTTTAGTGGTGCCACCTTTTTCCGATGTACGGGCGCAAAACTTTTTGGTTTCGTCCTCGTTTAGGTCATAAGCGGTCTTTAGGCTGTACAGCAATCGAGCGGAACGAAGACTGCCTTCGCCGTACAAACTCAGCAGCGCTGGGGGTAAGTTCGGTAAGGTTCTATGAACGCTGATGTAGCTCGCATCCTTACCTAGTTTTTCGCCTACCTCTTTGGCTTTTGCACCCGCCTCGATCTTCGCGCAAATCCACAAACCAATTTCCATCGGTTGCAGGTCTTCGCGTTGAATGTTCTCAATCATCTGCCCGTAGCTGTCGCTCTTTACATCGATAAAAGCAGGTATCTCAATCACCCCATCTGCCAAACAGGAAGCGCGCCATCGTCGCTCACCCTGCTTAATCATGTGTCGCCCTTCATCGTCAGCCGGGCCAACTGCAATCGGCTGCAACACGCCTTGTTCCTTGATCGAATCAGACAGCTCTTTTAGCGCTGTTTCATCGAACTCTTTACGCGGCTGATCGGGATCGGGATAAACCATATCCAGTGGAATCAACAGCGGTTCGCCCGATATAACCTTTTCTTGCGAGTCTGCGTTTAACTTGAATGCATCGTCCAATGTCCCAAGCGAATTCGCCAAAACCGTAGATTGATTGCTCATGCTGCGGCTCTCTCTGCAACGAGCTTATCGATGCTCTCCAAGGCTTGTTTCATTTCGGCAGCGGCTTCCCTAGCCGAGCTTGATTTCAATTCCCAAACCGCTAAGCCCTGGTCGGTTGCGTCTTGAATCGCTACGCGATTAACAATGCGCGCTCGAATGATGTACTGCTTGTAGTGGGATAGTAGTTGTGCCATGGCTTCCCGGTGTGAGCCAGAACGTGAATTCACTTTGTTGGGCAACATGCCTAGGAAAACGAGATCGGGATTGAGGTTGCCCTGCACACCTTTGATTGTCTCGATGATCTGCGCAATCCCTTGGATTGAATAGCCCGCCAGTTCAAACGGTGTTATCGCGAAATCGCTCATCGTCAACGCGGCTAATAGGCGTAGCCCCATCGTCGGCGGCGTATCGATAATGCAGACATCGAAGCGATCCACGTACTTGGCTATCGCCTCTTTGGGATTCAAAATCACATTGTTCGGCAACCGCTCAATCTCGTTAAGCTCCTTCGTGCCTTGCAGCAACGTGATGCCGGGTGCCGACTCCAAAGACGGCAGCGGATCGGAACCAAAAAGATCAATCGCATTGGCCGAAATGCGAGCACGCGCGCGTAAGGTTGTTGTGCTGTTCCCTTGACCGTCAAAATCAATGAACAAGACACGCTGCCCTAAACTTTCGTGATAGATGGCTTTGTGTACGGCAACCGTGGATTTACCCACGCCGCCTTTCTGGTTTGCAAATACATAGGTTCGCATTGGGTTACTCCGTCATGTCGGGTGTGGGTTTTCGTCTCAGTGAGACGAGCAAATCAAAGAACTTGGTTACGAGATACATAAAGGCCAGCAAGATCGCGAGCAAGGCCAGGAGGGTAGGGATAGGTGTAGGAACCATAGAAGTGCTTAGCCCAACGCAATGCGTTGGCCCTTATATATTCAACGTCCGGCTTTCCTTCCGCACCAGCGAGCACGACGCGATTGCTGGTTTTACCTTCGATCTGCACATTGAAGAAGTCGCCAAAAACAGCGTGGTAAGTGACAGATTCGTGGTCGTAAAGCGCGCTAGAGGCGAACGTGTTGGAACCCAAAACGCCATCGGGTGTGAGAATGCTTTTTATCTCATCGAAGAAATCACTAGATAACAAATGCTCTGGAATGTACTCAGCGTTGAATGCGTCTAGTAAAACGATGTCGTACTTGATTCCGCGTAGGTCGCGACCTTCATCCGGCCCTTCCTGACGTTCTTCCATATCTCGCTGTTGATTGGCGGGGGATGGGCGTACTTCAATGCGGCGCTTATTGATCCAGAAATAGCCTGGCGTTTCCTACGCATGGCCTTCTTCTGTTTCGCGGGCCGCTTCTTAATCGATTCACTCACTGGGTATTACTACAACAACTTATGAATACAACCGTACCTGTACTCGCGTTTATCAGCGGCTTTTGCATCATGTCGCTAGAACTCATTGGTGGCCGTATCCTGTCTCCGTTCTTCGGCAACGGTGTTTATGTTGGCGCTGTCTTTCGGTTACCTACTCGGCGGCAGATGGTCAACGCACGATCCATCGACAAAGCGATTGAGCTGGCTGTTCTTCGGCGCGTCGATACTACTAGGATTGGCTGCCGTCATTGCTGCGCCTGTTATGCAGTGGGTATTCGATCAACAGCTAGACCCGCGCTACGGCGCTCTGCTGGCCTCTTTTCTACTTTTCCTCCCTGCCAGTGTGGTGATGGATATGGTCTCCCCGTACTGCGTTAGGCTTTCTGTTAGTAATGCGGAAAGCAGCGGCAAAACGGCAGGCGTGTTGTATTTCGTTTCCACTCTCGGCAGCGCGATTGGCACCATCATGACTTCGTTTTACTTCGTGGTATGGCTTGAGGTGAATCAAATCATCACCGCGTTAGCCGTCACCATGTTGGCCGCAGGCATTTTAGGATTCACGCGCGCCCCAGCTAACGCTGTGTCGGTGGAAAAGGCCGGAGTAGCTTAATGCGCGCCCTGGGTACGCTGGTTTTGCTGTTAGGCGTTGCAAAGCTTGCGTATGTTCAGTCCAACACACCGCAGCAAAGCGATTCCGTTAGGCCGGTCGTGGTCGCTAACATCTATGACGGAGATACGTTCACCATTCTGGTGGACGGCAAGCAAAAACAACGGGTGCGGTTTCTGGGTGTAGACACACCAGAAATCAACAGACCTCATTGTGAAGCGGAACGCGCACTCGCGCGAAAAGCAAAGCAATTCGTTGTGTCACGCATTCGAAATGCGCAACAAGTGACACTGAAAAACATCGACACCAAGGCAGACAAGTACGGGCGTTGGCTCGCACGGGTCTACGTTGATGGTGACGATTTAGCCGCAGCGCTTATTGCTGCAAAATTAGGGAGGACATACCAAGGCGGCAAACGTCAATCTTGGTGTGAGTAAATTGTGTGTTGATACTGACTAGAAGCATTGGGCAGACCATCAAGATTGGCGGTGAGATCACCGTAGCGGTTGTTGGTGTTCAGGGAAATCAAGTAAGGATCGGCGTTAGTGCGCCGAGAGAAATGCGCGTTGATCGTGAAGAAGTGAGAGCAAGAATTGAACGCGAAGACCGTCATAGCGGCCACTAAAAAGCTAAGGGTATAAGCCGTATTCCATCAAACGGAGAACGTCTAACTCGATGCTTTCGATCTCGCTGTCTGTCTGCGTTGCGTCGGTGGCAACCTCAACCAGTTCAAGAATTGGTGTGTCTTTACCCATTCCACAAGTATAGGCAAGCGTGAATCAATAGCTGTAGGGCATTTGTAGGCTAATGAACACTTTGTGCTAATTCATATTGGTGCAAACTGAAGACACCCAAGGTTAAGCGCGTTTAGAGCGCGCGGTTGCCTGAACAACAAAGATGAGCGCAACAAACGGCAGCATAAAGAAAATTCTAGATACAACGTTGTCCTCGCCGTAGTACCAAAGCGTCACGAGTGTGGCTATCGAGCCGACACAAACCGTAATCAAAGAAAAGCGCGCGCTCGGCGTTCGGTTCCTCAAGAGCATTAAGTACCCTACCAAAAGCATGACGTTAGAAGTCAGCCCCATTACGAGTAGCGTAAGGTCTTCAAAGGTCATAAGAAGCTATTCTAAAAGCGACTTGTTCGCGTCAGATATCAAAACACCATTCGTTTGTTTCGATTGAAATTGAATAGCGTCCATGAAGTGCGCGGTCTCTGTGCCTAATACCCTGGTATAAATTTCTGTTGATGCAATATTTGAATGCCCCATCCACATTTGCAGAATCCGAATCGGCGCACCATGAATCACACAATTAATTGCAAACGAATGCCTTAAGGTATGTACCGAAGGTTCAAACGGTAGGTTAGGCAATTGCGCGGCTATACGCTTCAACCGGTTGTTCGCCGTCTGTCTGGTAAATGAGAAAATGCGTTCATTGGGTTTCGTCTTGAACGTTTCTAAGTGCCGTTGCACTCGGTCAAGGTATGCCCCGTTGCGAAGCGGCACCATGCGTTTTGGTGGCCCGGCTTGTCGCTTGCTAATCGCTGGGTGTCCGCGCCTTGGCTTTTTAAGTGTTTGCAGTGATACGAAGGAATCGTTGTTCTCGATGTCAATGTGAAAACTGCTGGGCGTCAAGGCTAACAATTCAGATACGCGCGCACCGGTATGCCATACCGTGTCGATCATTAAATGATCGACCGAATGCAACGCTTTCTCTAGCAGTGTGAGAATTTCCGGCAACACGAAGTAGGGCGGTAGCGCTTGTTCGTGTTCAAGGATGCGCGGTCGCCGCGCAAGCACCGCGCCCCAATCGATCTGCCACTCTCGATTGAGATACATGCTAACCGCCGCTGGCTCGATTAGGTTAGACAGCGCCGCTGGTAGCTGTAGGGATTGGTTCGTCAACGTTGGCTCGCTCTGACTCACTTTAAGTAACGACCCATCCAATCATCGAGGACGCGGTGGATTGGGGAGAATCCAAAGGCCCACATACACAGATATTTAGCGACAACCATTGCGCCGCGATCACGCCGACGCCAAGCACTATCGACATCACCGGGCCAGGTGATTGTGGGCCGAAATTCATCACAACGACCACAAAAAACAAGATGGTTCCCAAATATAAGATGGCTTGTGAAAATAGACGCCAACATTCAGAAAACGCGAGTTGAGCGCTTTAGCGGACGTCATTCGCAAGAAAGGGTTAGCTCCTCTCGGAACTAACCCTCCTTTGCTGCCGCATTGGCTAACTTCTAGAACTCAAAGCCAACACCTACAGATGCAGTGAAATCACTACGTGAGTTATGAGAAACACCCGTCTTGATAACAACTTTTCGCTCCTTATTGCGGGTACTCAGCCAGTGAGAGAATCCCACGGCATATGCATCCTCACCTCGGTGCGTACCCCAGCCCAGCGAGACCGTCGTCTTACCTGGGGTTGAAGGATTCATCGAAGCACCGTTGAGTGCAGCCACACCCGCGATGCCGGCCGACGCATTGTTGTCGACCTCTCCGATCTGCTGGTCTAGACGACGCTCAACACCGCTCAACTGGCCGTAGGTCGCTGCATCCGACTCCGCAATCCCAGGTGCAACGTTTGTGATCCTACGCTGGAACGCAGAGGAGCCAACTGACACCACATTTGATTCGTTCGCAACGGATCGATCACCTAACGCTACCGACTGATTACCGGAGACGGTTGTGTTGTTACCCACAACAACGTTACTTGCACCAGACACAGTTGCGTTATCACCTACAACGGCATTGTTACTACCGCCTTGTACTGAGGAGTTCCGCCCTACGATTGTGTTCTGATCCGTCGAAACCGATTGATAGGTACCAATCACTATATTCTGATCAGCCCCTACCGCCATCGTATTGTCTGTACCCAACACAACATTGGCATTCGAATCAACCGTATTATGGTCACCGTAGACACCATTACCATTACCAGAGACAACGTTAGATGAACCGTATATACCCTCGTTACCATCACCGGTAACTTGGTTGCGCGATCCATAAATCTCATTGTTGTCGGCCGTCACTGTATTGTAGTGACCAAAGACACGATCCTCTTCACCGACGATCACGTTGTTGTTACCCACCGCGATACTTCGATCTCCTTCTACAGAAGAATCATTACCCAGCGCAAGCGCTTGATCACCAACAACCGAGGTATTACTACCGGCAGCTCTGGAGACCTGTTCAAGGGTTTCTTGTAGGTCAAGGCTTAGATCTTCGTTAGCAACAGTGCCGTCTGCAATTTTGGCCGAAGTCACCGCATCATCCGCAATCTTCGCTGTTGTAACATTTAGATCTGCAAGCTTAGCAGTCGTTACTGCACCATCTTGAATAGCTGCTGTATCAACCGAGTTGTCAGCCAAACCATCTGCCGTTACAGCATCGGTCGCCACTTTGTCAGCAGTTACAGCATCATCCGCAATCTTCGCTGTTGTAACAT
>WLWP01000009.1 GCA_012103505.1 Pseudomonadales bacterium
TCTCTGACACGGCAGCATTGTTCTCGGCAAGTGCCTTGATGCGGTACATCTCGGATGCATGAAGATAGCGCTCCTGGAAAAAGGTTTCCAGATTCTGATCAGCAAAACGTGGCTGATACAATCCAAGAACCGACGTACCTTTTTCATAACCTAGTTTCTCCCCCGCTAGCGCACGGGCCCAGGTAAACAGGCGTAAATCATCATTCGAGTCTTCCGGTGCGGCAATCATAAAATCCACGAAGTGATCAATATGGTCAACATCAAAGCGAAGCCGAATACTGTCTTTGCCGGTGAAGTAGGAAGTGCCTACCCAGACACCCGGGCTATCTTCACGCTTCTTGCTCGAAGCCCAACGCATGTGGTTCTCGCCGGTGGCAATAATATCCAGAACAACACTGGGATCTACATTCACCAGTATGTCGCTACAATAACAATAATGATCGTCTTTATTTATTTGCATAAGTTTAGTGTTTAATCGTATCCACCTTGAGCAAGTAATAACCCTCGGCATAGAAGGTAATACTGTCACCCACCGGGATAACAACAGTCGTGGTAAATTCCTGGATAATTGCCGGACCTTGAATGGTCTGGCCGGGTTCTATCGCATTACTCATGTAGATAGGTGTGGCAGTTAATTCTCCATTGCCATGTAAAAGCGTGTCACGGCTTATGGCCTTGCTTCGTTCCATCTCAGCTTTACTTTGACTGTTGGCTTCTCCAGTCTGATTCTTGATGATGACACTGAGGCGAATGGATACAAGCTCCGGCTCGTTGTCTTCCTCACAATAGGTAAAGAGTTCTTTATGCCGTTGGTGAAAATGCTGTCGTAGTTGTTCGCGCTTTTCTTTTGTCATCTCTCCATCAGGCATACGCACGTCGCAATTATGTATTTGGTCTACATATTTCATCTCGGCATATTGTTCGATTCGTACAATCGCTGAATCGGTATTATCGGCATCCAGAGCATTGCGACCTTCCTGCTCCATTTCCTCAAGCAGAGTATTTACAGCATCGATATCAAGCTTAGTCAAAGTCGAGGGACAGGCGCGAATGCTGTCATAACGCAGATCTGCGGTCGCTTCTCCGAGGGCACAAAGCGTTCCGGCAACGCAAGGTATCAAGACCCGATCGATGCCTAACTCTCGAGCCAACGCGGCCGCAAATGCCGGTCCTGCACCACCGCCGGCAACAAGTAAATAGTCTCGCGGATCATGACCACGCTCGATTGAAGCTATACGAATCCCTTCAACCATGTTCTGTGTGGTAATTTTTATAATGCCACTGCTTGCCTCAAGCAAAGACAAGCCGGCAGGTTCCGCAATATGTAATTGAACAACTTCTTCCGCCAATGATTTGTCGATCGGCATGTCGCCGCCGAGCAAACCGGTATCCGGCAAGTAGCCCGCGACAACCAGAGCATCAGTAACGGTTGGCAAGCTACCACCACGCCCGTAACAGGCCGGTCCCGGATTCGCTTCCGCGCTTTGTGGTCCGACTCTTAAAAGATTCCTTTCATCGAGGCGGGCAATACTGCCTCCGCCGGCACCAATGCTGATGACATTGACCATGGGCAAGCCAATCCTGACTCGAGCGATATCCGCTTTATCAACGAGATCAGGTAAACCATCACGCGCCAGGCAAATATCGAAACTGGTACCGCCCATGTCGATGGAAATTACGTTCTTCTGCTCTACCATTTCACCGTACCACAAAGCCGCTACCGGCCCTCCGGCAGGACCCGAATTCAAAGCGGCGACGGGACGTGTTCGCAGCACCTTCGGTGATACGACGCCCCCGTTAGATTGCATTATGTAGAGCTGTCCAGTGAAACCATTATCAAACAGGGCACTTTCTATTGTAGAAAGATAACGATCCATTGCCGGACCGATGTAGGCATTGGCCGCAGTCGTGCTGGTGCGCATGTATTCGCCGACACGGGGCAGAATATCCAGGGAAGAGGAAATAAAACATGCGGGAAATTTTTTCTTTACTGTTTCGGTAATGCAATTTTCATGTACCGGGTTAGCAAAGGACCAGAGACAAGAAATAGCAATGGCTTCAATCTCAAGTTCTTTAAGTACGTCCAACTGCCTATCCAGTTGTTCCAGATTAAGTGTTTCGTGTACTCGACCATCGGACAAGATTCTTTCTTTAACACCTAGACGTCGATGGGCCGGCACGATTATATCCGCTGGTGGATAATGAAAATCCCATCGATGACCATCTTCCTTGTGCCCGAGTCGTAATTCTAATGAGTCTTCATGACCCGCGGTCACAAGCAAGGCAGTTTTCGCACCACGTCTTTGAATCAAGGTGTTAAGAGCAACCGTACTACCGTGTAGTAGCACATCTATTTGTTTGATGAAATCCTCTGTTTGCATACCAAGGTTATTTGCTAAGCCTGACAGTCCATTCAGAAGCGCAACGACGGGATCATCAGGATTTGAAGGTGTTTTGTACACCGTCAGTAAGCCATCTGCACCGATAGCAACAAAATCAGTAAAGGTACCACCCGCGTCGATACCTATGCGATAAGACATTAGATGTTACTTCTCAGTGCTTCGCTTGCCTTAACATCCACTGTTAAGGTTTCAGCATCCATTACCACACCATACTCAGCCTTCGCTGCGGCCAGGGATACTTTCTTGTTTAGCACATCCTCGCGTACTGCTTGTGGCTCACGTTCAAAGGGATCACCAGCTCCACCACCACCGTTTGTCTGACTGCGATAACGCTCCCCTGGTAAGACCGTAAGGATCTGGTTGCTATCAATCTCCTTTAGAATGTCATCGCCTCTTAGGTGATAGCCACGGGCTAATTTTTGTTTATAAAATTCTGCATGATAGCGGGCATCACCCACGCTTGGCGGTGGCTGACAGGCACCCTCACCCCAGGCTATGACAGTCATTTCATGATCGACTGGCTCGACTTCAGTAATTAAACCGCATCCACCACGCCACTTGCCTGGCATAGCCGAGTCCAGAGACAACTCTAGTCGGGTAACTATGATGGGGGCTAGTAGCTCAACCACTTCCGTATCACCAATTTGCGCTCCACCCAACCCTGCCTGGGCACCGATGCAATGCCACCCATCGGCTTCATTGTTAACCGCCCCTGCTCCACCAATCAGTGAAGAAATTAACAGATCAAGATATGGTTCACCGTTATCAGGACGAACACCCGTTATGTTAAACGCCCAGGTATGATTCCAACCAGCCATGGCATGGCTGGCATCAGCCTTGTTCAATCCTGTACGTATCAGATCACAAATGGTTTCCTGCGGACCGCCTGTGCAATTGACATGAGGTGCAGGCTCCTGCGCATTCATCATCGTTGCCGGCGGACCATAATCTACATTGATAGGTCGGTATAATCCTTCATTAAAGGGTGGTTGTACTTGCGCCCACATTAACAATCCACAATAGACGCCAGACAAAGTGTTTGAACGATAGGAATTGGTAAAAAAATCCAGTTGCGGTGGAGAATCAAGGGAAATATTAATTGAATCATCTCTTACCACGATCTCAGCTTCGAGGGTTTGATGACCCCGACCATGACCCGTGTCTTCCGCCAGGACAGTGGATGGATAAGTACCATCAGGTAACGCACGGATCTTGTCACGCATGTGACCCTCAGCTGCATCCAACAATTCTTCGACACATGCTTTTACCGTTTGCACACTATATCGTTTCAGAATATCGAGCAGACGATTCTCACCAACAGTAATCGCGCCCATTTGTGCATTCATATCACCAGTTTGCATCTTGCGTGAGCGAAAATTGGTCAGGATCATATTAAGAATGTCTTTTCGCATCACGCCTTTGTCTACCAGCTTGATAGGCGGTATACGTAAACCTTCAGCAAATATTTCTTTTGCGCCCGGGTTGTAACTGCCCGGCACTGGCCCGCCGACATCGACCATGTGGCCTTTGCTTACGGCCCAGAAAACCAGCTCGTCTTCAAAAAAGATTGGTTTATACATACACACATCAGGTAAATGAGAACCGTCATAGGTAGGATCGTTATGTAAGAATATGTCGCCCGGATTGATTTGGCCTTTAAAATATCCGGCCACCGCCTTGGCTGCCAAAACCATTGAACCAAGATGAGTTGGAATGTCCTCGCCCTGAATGATCATACGTGCGTCCCAATCAAACAAGGCATTGGAATAATCACGAGCTATGGCATAGACACTGGAACGTCCGGTCTTTTCCATGGTAGTTGTCATCGCCCGCTGCGCGGCGTGCAGAGCACCTTCTATTACGGAGAGTGTGACAGGGTCAATTTTGTTCATACCGTCATATTATACTATTTAATGTGAGCGCAATCGTCGGCACGACCCTGGTTTGTTCTGCTTTAGTCATCTTGCTCTCCTCTTAAAGTTACCTTTAGAACAGGGCTGAATGTGTCACATATCTATTGGGATTTCACACTTTGGAAATGGCGCGCCCGGAAGGATTCGAACCTCCGACCCCCTGGTTCGTAGCCAGGTACTCTATCCAACTGAGCTACGGGCGCATTTTTGAATGCTCTATTTACTAATTATCACTTATCAACTCTCAGTGCTACGCACTGCATACTCTAGTCGCTTCGGACTCCTGTCCTCTCGCGACACTTGTGCATCCTGCACGGCGTCCAACTGAGCTACGGGCGCATTTGGCATAACTGCGAGACTACAATCCGATACATTATATAGGCTTGCGTCGGTGAAAAAGACAGGGGATTATCAATAGGTCGAGGCTAAGTGTCAAATTTCTTTTAATTTAAGGACTTACCGCCCAACTTTTTGTTCCTATGAATGCTTATCGCATGGGATTTCGTCTGAGATTTACAGTGACTTCTCCATCTTCTGCCGTCAGAATCCGGCTTTTATTAAATCTATTCTATCCATATGAAAGAAACCGTTTGGCTACGGGCCGAAACCAAAGATCAGGAAGCACGCTCCGCACTTGCGCCAGACCAGATTCGCCAATTAATTAGCGCAGACTTCGAAATAGTGGTTGAGCGATCTGAGCAAAGAGCCATTGATGATTCAGCCTTTTCGGACACAGGCTGCGCGATGGTCGACACAGGCAGCTGGAGAGATGCGCCTTTAGATGCCTGGATCCTTGGTTTGAAAGAATTACCTGAAGAGGATTTTGCTCTATCTCATCGTCATATCTATTTTGCTCATGCTTATAAAAAACAGCAGGGATGGCAGAATTTACTAAGACGATTCAAACAGGGCGGTGGTGAATTGTTTGACCTCGAATATCTTGTCCATAACAACGGTCGACGCGTAGCGGCATTTGGTTACTGGGCGGGTTTTGCTGGCTGTGCTGTCGGTTTGAAAATATGGATGGGTCAACAATTAGATCGAAAACCGGTGATTACCGAACTACAGTCCTATGATAATAAGGCCAGCATGTTAGCCGAGCTTGGCGAAGAGCTTGCTGGTATCAACGCTCGACCGAAAATAATTGTTATTGGTGCAAAGGGTCGTGTTGGCGCAGGCGCTTTACACTTCGCTCAGGATTTGGGTTTAGCTACGACAAATTGGGATATGGATGAAACCGCGAAAGGTGGTCCATTTGCCGAAGTGTTACAGCACGAAATTTTTATTAATTGCGTATTGGTTCAACATAAAATCCCGCCTTTTCTTACTCACGATACCTTGCTCGAAGCGAACAGGAAGTTGTCGGTGATCTGCGATGTTAGCTGTGACCCCGGTATTTTCAACCCGATTCCCATTTATTCAGAAACCACTACCTTTTCCGAACCTGTGGTAGAGATCAATGCAGGAGAGAAAGAGCTTTATTTGTCCGCTATTGATCACCTGCCCTCTTTATTGCCAGTAGAATCCAGTGAAGATTTTGCAGATCAGTTGCTACCCCATTTGCTTGCATTAAGCGATGATTCAGATAATGTCTGGTCGCGTGCAGGAAAAATATTCCATGAAAAATCCTCAAACTTATAATATGTCACTATGCAAACTATTCACTGGCTAGGAGCCGGCCTCTCCTCAGTACCGGGTATTCGTCGCCTTGCAAACGGTGATTTACCATTATTTCTGTGGAATAGAACTGTCACTAAAGCAGAGCAAGCCCTGGCGGGTATCAATAGTGCAGTTGAAATACGGTCATTCGATGTTGACACCTTAAGGAGCACCATAAAAGCAGGGGACATTGTCGTTTCCATGTTGCCTGGTAGCTGGCATGTAGTCATCGCCAGGATGTGTATAGATGAAGCAGCACATTTTGTTTCCAGTTCCTATATATCGCCTGAAATGAAGGCACTGCATAATGACGCCAGGCAAAAGGGTTTATGCCTGGTAAATGAAGTGGGACTGGATCCCGGCATCGACCATTTGATGGCGCATGCGCTTGTAAACGAATACAAACAAGCACCCGAATACGACTTAAGCAACTCTGTCAGTTTTCGTTCTTACTGTGGCGGCTTCCCAAAAATCCCCAATGATTTTCGTTATAAATTCAGCTGGTCTCCACTGGGTGTGTTGAAAGCTCTGAAGACGCCTTCCCGGAGTCTCAAAAATGGCGAGGTCATAGAGGTAAAACGACCATGGCATGCAATTAGTAATTATGTCGCAACCTTACCAGATCATAGAAAAGAAAGCTTTGAGGCTTACCCTAATCGCGATGCCCTGCCCTTTATGCAAGATTACAAATTTGAAACTGAATGGCAGGTTGAGGAATTTGTACGTGGTACTTTACGATTGAACGGCTGGTCAAAAGCATGGGATGAGATCTTTAAAGAAATTGAAATGCTCGATGGTGAACACGGCGAGCAACGCTTACAGGAAATGAGTGACGAGTTGTGGCGGACACAGGCCTACGATGAACAGGAACCGGATCGCGTTGTCTTATGTGTCGAATTCGAAGCATCGAATAACCAATCCATCGTCTGGCACAAAAGTTACACTCTCGACTCATTTGGTAATGCACATGGCAGTGCCATGGCTCGACTGGTCTCCTTAACTGTCAGTCTCGCTGTCGACGCTATCGCTACCGGGAAAATTGCAGTCGGTGTAACAGCTGCACCCTCGGAACCTGAAATTGTGACTGAATGGTTTAACAAGTTGAATATCCTCGGCGAGGGAATTCAACAACTTGTCTTGAAGGAATAAAAAGAAAAGTCGGCACCAAGTAAATTATACGTTTACGGGAGACGGTACCGACCCTTGCTGTCTGAACTAAAGTCAATCAAGCCTATGCTATAAATTATTAACTAAAGACAAACTGAAATTGTTGTGTTGTCGTGTTGCTGCTTCATCTATTCTCCTAATGCCCTTCACGTGGTAAAAATCCCAAGTGTTATTTAACGCCTTCTTTTGAACTAAAGAGGCTAAACATGCGTCTAATAGTTCATTGATCAGTGTTTTATTTCTTGCTCCTGACACGCTCGTTTCAAGGCTCGAAATATGGGGAGGTGCTTTTTGTAATTTGCCTGGCTTTGGCTCTTTGCGAAGCTTATTTGGCAAAAAACTCGTCGCTACAACGAATCCTCCTCGATCTCAGTGCATTTCGTCGCGTGTAAGGATGCACTGAACGCAAAAGGAAAATCCTTTTGATAAGAAGAGTTATGCTCTTGAAAGGTGGTATTTTAGTGATAATAAGCTTAGGAAAAGCTTAGGAATAAAATATAATTTATATTTATCAAACGCTTATGAGAGAAACAGTGATTTCTGCCCAAATCAGCAGATATCGAGACAGATAACTCTTCAACTACATAAAATGCAGACCATGATAAACGAGCAATCTGAAAGCAAGACAGACCTTTCCCGGGGATTTATTTTAGATGGTTGGGAAGTGCTGCCATTAGCTGGCAGTCTGAGAAAAGACTCCCATCAGCGTCATCTTGAACCAAAAGTCATGGATGTTTTGGTATGCCTTGCCCGTCATCAAGGCGAGGTGGTTACAAGAGATGTCCTACTTCAGGAAGTCTGGGGCAAGGTCATTGTTACGGATGATGCTATCAATCGCTGTATATCTGAATTACGCACCGTTCTCGGTGACACTGAACGACAACGAAATTATATCCGCACCTTTCCCAGGCGTGGCTACAGTCTGATTTTTCCCATTGAGCCATTATTCCCATTAGAACAGGTGGAATCGGCTAGAGCCCAGGACCCAGACAGTATTGAGAGTGCAAAAAAGAACTCGATAGTATCTATCGGAAGCTCCCTTCGTAATTTCTTCAATATTGCTCACCCCGGTTTGAGTAGAACCCTCATCGTTATTGTCGGCCCATTATTGATTATGCTGATTGCTAATAGCGTCGAGGGGGTTAGAGAGAACAACATTGCCAATACTTCTGATTCCGATATATCAAATATTCAATCGATGGCAGAGAAAGCCATTGATAGAAAAATTAATCTGTCGATGAGACCGCTTGAAAGTATAGAGTCTGTAGCAGTTCTGCCCTTTGTAAACCTGAGCGGAGATCCCGCCCATGAGTATTTCAGTGATGGTCTATCAGAAGATATTCGAAATGCACTGTTATCCATTACAAACCTACGGGTAGCAGCGCGAACTTCCTCTACGGTATTCAAGAACAAGCCCATGGATGTGAGAACCATAGCAATGCAGCTAAATGTTGATGCATTACTTGAAGGTACCATGCGTATTGACGACGAGCGTTTAAGAATAACCGTACAACTTACTGATGGCTTAAACGGTTATTCCATCTGGGCCGCCAGCTATGAACGTAGCATCGATGAGAAAATCAAAATACAAACTGAAATAGCAGATGAGATCGCTGCGCAACTTGCACCTTCATTAAAAAATTCTACTGCACTGTTAAAAGGCGTTACTACCAATGTTCAAGCACATGATTACTACCTGCTTGGTCGTCATCACTGGCATGAACGTACAATGGATTCCCTGCAATTGGCTGAGCAATATTTTAAGCAGGCACTGAATCTTGATCAGGATTATGCACTGGCCTACTCTGGTCTTGCAGATGCACTCATGTTCCAGACCATGTACGGCAACAGGAAGATGGAAGATATACGGGATGAGGCTTATGCAGCGATCTTGAAAGCTATGGAACTGGAACCTGACCTTGCGGAAGCGCATGCTTCCCACGGTATGTTTCTGAAACTAACAAGCGGGCAGGAAGCCGCGCGCACTGCCTTCAGACGGGCTGTGGAGTTGAAACCCCATTATTCTATGGCCCACATGTGGTTAGGCACATCGTGGAGTGATTCCAAAAACGTAAAACAGGCCCATAAACATTTTCAGGATGCAATCAAAGTAGATCCCTTACACCCTCAGGTACAGGCAAACTATGCCAATTCTTTGATGAACCAGGGTTTTTATGACGAAACACTGAAAGTATTAGCTGAGTTTTCAAAAGTTAACCCTTCCGAAAAATTTCTTAAAATACAACTTGAAGCCAGGTTGGCTATGGGTCAATACGATGAAGTGTTAAATCTGGCAGTAGGTCATACTTTCACTGGCGAGTATAAACCCTACACAAATATGGCCGTCATCGAAGCACTTATCCAGTTACAGCACATAGATAAAGCCAGACGAATAGTACGAGACAATGTAGGCGTTATGGATGACTGGCTAATATCTTATGCTAATGCCAGCATCGCAGTAGTTGACCGTGATTTTGGAGCGCTTAAAGAAGTTGTGAAGCGTATGCGATCAGATGATTTTGAGGTAGAGCATCAAAAGCTTGCCGTTTGCATCGACAGCTTCTCCAGCTACCTGGATGCCTTAGCCACCTATATTGGTGGGGAATACGAGAAAGCGAATAAGGCCTTTGATGTGTTTAATCAAAAACTGGCAAATAGTGAATGCATGATGACTGAGCCTGAGTTGGAAATTGCGGCTCAGTTATATCATGCAATGAGCAAAGTCGCTGTTAATGTAAATGATGTTGAAGCAAAAGAGATCCTTAGTCGGGCGAGAAAATCTCTTGATGAGCTTAAGGCGCTGGGTTGGAATACACCTACCTTGACCAGTCTTGATGTTGCACTTCATCACATGATGAATGACGACCTTACGGCTTTGAAGCTAGTGTGGCAAATGGTTGAACGAGGCTGGCAACCTTTTGGCACGATGGTTTCATCCCCCTTATTTGATAGTTTCCTGAGTGCCGAAAATGTAAGTTTACAACTAGCTGGTCTAAATCAGGATTACCAGGAGATGCGAGCGCAAAGTGACCATATTGGCCTGGCCAAGCTGGGATTATGATTGATACTTATCGACTTTACACAATTATTCAATGCATCCTTCAGCATAAAACTATATCAAGCTGGTTTTATCCGCCTGAAATAGTTTACCCTTCAATTAGTGCAATTTCTTAGTACCCAAAACGATTAACTTATTCCAGGGTTTGCCCCTGTAGTATTTAAAGAGTGCGCTACAAAAAGAAATTTGATGAGCATTGAAATTAAAAAATTAGGCCAGGCAGTTGATGCAGAGATAAGAGGTGTCGATCTCGCCAAGACTCTGGACGATGCCACTTTTTCGCAAATAAGAAATACTTTCCATGAAACGGGCGTGTTACTTTTTCGCGATCAGCATTTGAACGAAGAGCAACACATCGCTTTCAGCCGACGCTTTGGTGAACTTGAAATTCACATTGCCAAACAATACCTTTTGAAAGATTATCCAGAGATCGTTGTGCTTTCGAACAAAGTTGAAGATGGCAGGCCGCTTGGTATAGAAGATGCTGGTCGATTTTGGCATTCAGACTTATCTTATCTGCCAAAACCAAGTCTTGGCTCACTACTTTATGCACATGAAGTGCCACCCAGTGATGCGGGCGGTAATACGCCGTATTCAAGTATGTATGCTGCTTACGATGCGCTTGATGATGTCCTCAAAAAACGTTTGCAAAATCTTCGCGCCGTCCATAGTTACGAGCAACGCTGGCAGAAAGATGCACAACGTGGCATGACACGCGAAAAGCTTGACGACCTTGATCGTAAAAAGATCCCAGCTGTGTCACATCCCGTAGTACGAGCGCATCCGGTTACAGGACGGTTGGCACTTTACGTCAATGAGGGCTTCACTGTCTGTATTGAAGGTCTGCCGGAAAATGAGTCAAAAAGCCTGCTCGAAGAACTGTTTTCACATTCAGCTGAGGAAAGATTTACTTACACACACAAGTGGCAGGCTGGTGATTTGATAATGTGGGACAACGCCTGTGTTATTCATTCCGCCACCTGGTATGACCCGTCATTTACCCGGCATATGCACCGAACCACTATTGCCGGTCCGGGTAGCGAGTAAGAATTTTTTCTTACTATAGATTTCAACACTTAGAATGTAGTCTCTTTCTTATGGTATTTAACGGCGAAGTAGAATACCGGGATTGACACCATGGACAAAATTGTAAACACCAATAACGACAAGCTGTAGGGCGATGCTACTTGCTGTCCAGCAAAGTAATCAATTAGAAAGCCGCTAGCGGTTATCGACATTCCGACGCCGACCACACTGCTCATCAATATATTGAAGGCGACTGTACTGGAACATATATGTGGTGGAGCCAGTTCCTGAAGTGTTGCGTACACAGGACCATACATTACGCCCAGTTGAAAGAAGGTAAAAAAAACACCAAGCCAGAAAAGTACAGAACCAGGATCTGCTATTCGATAATATATATTAATCGGTGCCAATAAGAGTAAAGTCCAGAATAAAAAAGAGAGTCGACTTTTGTTCGTTATCTTTTTCCAGTAATCACTACCAATACCACCGATCAGATTCCCCGAAACACCGCCCACTACGCCAAACCAACCTGTAGTCTGGGCAATGAGTGCCCTGTCATATCCTCTCTCCTGAACATACCATAATTGGTCGAAGGCAGTTGCCCCAAACATAAAATGTACACACATTCCACCGGCAATGGTTAGGCAAATGGCTGGCGATGCTCGTAGGCTTTTGAATAACTCCTTAAGCTTCGTCTTGATATTCTGTTTGTTCTGTTCAGTATTCGTAAGCGTAGATTGACGTCTGGGCACATCCGTCACAAACAAAATAGCAATAGAAAGTAAGACGCCTATTCCACCCAAAAGATAAAAACACATTCGCCACCCCAATGCCGGTCCAAGGTAACCAGCAACCAATAAACTGGCTCCAAACCCTACTGAAACACCCATATAGTAAAAGCCCGAAGCAAAACCACGTTTAACAACGGGAAATTTATCCGCCAACATTGAGATGGCAGCCGGAGACAATGTCGACTCACCCACTCCTATCAACATTCGAGGAATGGCAAGACTAACAAAGCCCTTAGCCGCACCAGAGGCCGCTGTACATACACTCCAAAGAAAAACAGCGGCTGATATTAACCGTGGACGATTATATATGTCGGCAAGTGCTCCCATAATCAGAGCCATAAAGGAGTAGAACACCATGAACATTAAACCAGTGAGTAATCCAAATTGAGAATTGGTCAAGTTTAGATCTGGCACAATAAAGTTGGCAAAACTACTTAACAATTGTCGATCAACAATGTTGAGCACATTGAGCAAGGTCAACATACCCAGCAAAATATAATGTGACATCGTGATTTTGTCGCTTTCAGAAGGTGAACTCGCGATCTTTTCTTTTGACATTATGCTTACTCGACAGTATTAATAATTATTTATGGGTAGGATCTAAGCTAATTGTATCAAATATCAGCATTAACAACGAATAATCACAGACGATTGCATGGATGCAGGAGGTAGAGCGACCCAGGAAACCATAGCCGAGAACTCAGAGAACACCGAGGTATCCTTTTATTAAGACTCTGTGTCTTCTGTGGCAATTTATTATTTTTCAGACTTATTTACCCTCAAGAACTAACTTATGAATTATTATTGGTTAGAGTGATTATGCTGAATGTCAGTTGAAATGCAATTATCCTAATATTGAGTGATTTTTAAAATGCCATAGCAGATAGTCAGTCCTTCGCAACAATTGAGTCAATCCCACATTGATTTTCTGAGTCTTCTTTTATAGTAAATATAGATTTAAAGACATTGATGATGCAGAATTATACAAATGTAAGAATTTGATGGCTGATTTGAGTAAACAATAAAAATTACCAGTTTAAATTGAGGTATGTCTTATGAGTAATAATAAGGTTGCGATAGTATCGGGCGGTTCAACCATGATCGGACAAAAAGTAGCACTCGCTTTGCATAACGATGGTTGCAAGATCGTCATTGCCGATATAAATTCTGAAGATGGTGAAACATTCGCTAAAGAGTTGGGTGAAGACGGAATCTTTATCAAAACAGATATTACTGTTGATAGCGATATAGATAATTGTATTGAACAGGCCACCACCGCTTTTGGCGGTGTGGATTATCTTGTGAACATCGCGGCGACGTACCTTGATAATGGCATTGAGTCGACACGTGAGGAGTGGTTGAGTGCCTTGAACACCAATGTTGTTGGTGGAGCGATGTTCACGGAAAAGATTGCGTCACATATGCAAAAAAGAGGAGGCGGTTCAGTCGTTTTCTTTGGCGGTATCAGTGCCAAAATTGCCCAACCCGGACGCATGCTATATGCCGTATCAAAAGCCGCCATTCTTGGTATGACACGCAATATGGCCCTGCAACTTGCACCGATGAAAATAAGAGCGAACTCTGTGTCACCCGGATGGGTCTGGTCTAACCCCATACGCGATTTTAGCGGTAACGATAGAGCTAAGGCAGATGAAATTGGCGGTCCAATGCATATGTTAAATCGCATTGTCGACCCTGAAGAAGTTGGGAATACAGTGGCTTTTTTATGCTCTGATAAGGCTTCTGCAATTACTGGTACAGATATTCCGGTTGACTGCGGCTATATGGGCATGGGTCCTGAGCAAGCGTCAGATAAAGTATCGAAACTTGCTGAATAAGATATAGACTCTAGATAAGTCTTCTAAATGATTTACGCGTGCTCAATCTTTATCGCGCGCTGGTACGCTCACGTTACATAGCTCGATTTTTCCAGCCGGATCAACAAACCATTCATGTAGACGAAATGTACGTGACTGAACGTATTTTGCGAATGTATCGGTATCCGTGCGCATCACTTCTATAGCGAGACGATCCTGTTCTGGTATTTCATGACCAAATCGAATTGCCTTAATCTTCACATATTCTTTTTCATCCTCGTAAAAGCCGAGTTCACCTGTTCCTCTTGGCAAACTCGACAGGTGTTCAATACCTTTTAGTACACGCCCAATCAGAGTTACATTGCGATCCAGGTGTCGAGGCGCGTGACCCGTCACGGCATATAATTCAGCGCCGTTACCACTAGTTGCTGCATAGTCTCGTCCTACGCCCAACATGCCGTAGCAATGTGTTAGCCAGCTACGTTCTGTATCGCTAGCCACTGGAAAACCATCGACGAAACCCACCTCTTCTGCATAGGCATCACGACTGGAAAGCGGCACAATATCGAGACCTTCTCGCTTTCGGAAAAACTCAGGCTCAAGCTCCACTTTAGCATTACCCAATGACTTTGCCTTGTCACTACCTGCCGCTGGGTCTCCCCATTGCACAACATAATTATCTTGTGATCGAATTATTGATAAATTATCGAAATAACGATCTGCGACAAGCTCTCGAATATTAGCGATATGCGCAGGCGCAAATTCCGGTGCTATCTCAAATACGACTTGATTGCTTTCCAGTATTAGATACAAAAGATTTTCGGGTTTCGGTGTACGCCAGTCGGAAGCACTTGACGCTTCTAAAACACTTTGAGTTGTTAATGGATTGTCTGCATTGCTCGAGGTTGATGTCATTGTCAGTATTAACCATATTGGCAAAAGAAAAATAATTGGCTGCATGTTTTTATGACCTGATTAAATGAATAATTATCCAATTAGCAAAATATTATCTTATCAAGATTAGTGAGAATAATATTCTTTAAATTTCCTGCACACGCAGTACCACTTTCCCGCGAGTCCGACCTTTCTCCGAAATCCTGTGGGCCTCCGCAGCATCACTCAATAACATTTCATGTATATTCGGAATTTTAAAAACACCGGATTCGTAGAGTTTCATTATTTCACCAAGACTATAACCATCCGGTCGATGATGTATAAAAGCCGTCTTAATGTTTTTCTCCGCAATTTCTGTCATTTCTGGTGGTTCGTTATTTAAGTATGCAACCGTTCCACCGCTCTTTGTTAAATAAATCGCTGATTCTATGCACTCGTCGCTCAAAATGGATTCCAGAACCATATCCAGACCTGTCGGTTCAAGCTGGGCTATTTCTTTGACGTAATCCACACTCGTATAATCAATAATAATATCTGCGCCTAAAGCACGTACATAATCCATATTACCTGAACTACATGTCGTATAAACTTTCGCCCCCAGATACTTCGCCATGGGTATAGCAACACTGCCAACACCACCCGCGCCTGCCTGCACTAATACTGATTGACCTGCACTAAGTTCAGCAAACTCTGAAAGTGCCTGCCAGGCAGTCAGGCTCACCAGCGGCAAAGCCGCCGCTTCAGAAAATGACATTGAAGCAGGCTTATGGCTGATTGCACTTGCGCTTACCGGGATCAATTCCGCATAGGTACCGTGATGAATGCAGGGGACACAGGCCAAACCCACGACCTCATCGCCAATTTTCCAATCAGTCACATTGCTGCCAAGACCGACAATACGACCGGAGAAATCCCAGCCCGGAACAACCGGAAATTCACGTTTTATGTATTCCTGCAGCTCGCCCGCTCGCAAACGTCTATCAATAGGGTTTACGCCAGCAGCAGCAACTTGTACCAGTACCTCATCCGCCTTCGCTTCCGGATCAGGTAGCTCGCCCGATTGAAGAACTGTTGGTTCACCATGTTCCTGGTAATAAACGGCTTTCATTTTCTAATCGAGATATTGTTGCTTATTAAGTGACTCAAGCCAGTCCCTTCTAAATTGGCTCCACGAGTTCTTTAAAGGTTAGCCAAGTAATTTGTGACATGGAGTCCTTCCTCAGCCTGTTCTTTCAAACAACAATTGCAAATGGAAATAACAATAAAACATCAATAAACGTAATTAACTGACTTTAAAAGTTTTTTATTATTGTTTTCTAAATGACATTTTTAATACTTATCGTGTTCAGTTTCGTAGCGTTTTTAATAAAGTTAAAACTTATTCTATGAATTTAAATAAAGATGCCATATAGTTCTCAATTACACACGTTTTTAATTGTAAAAGACGCAACAAGAAATACTTTATTTTTTCTTCGCAGAGGTCTTTTTATTAGCGGTTTTTGTCGTAGACGTCTTTGTCGCTTTTGTTTTGGATTTTTTACTTATAGTTTTCGGTTTTGTCGCCACTTCCCTGGCTTTTACAGGTTTCACTTTCGCGGGTATTTCTTCAGATTCTACTCTATTAGTGCTCTCTAACTTCTTCATCATACCTGTGAAGTTCATCAAGGAATGTATATGAATATAAATCAGTTCCAACTCATCCGTCGCCGCCAACTTTGCCAATTGCTCTCCATTCAGGCTTTTTATCTTGTCCCTGTTTACCGTCTTAAAACCTGTCAGATTTCCAGTAAATCCATCCCCCGTCGTGAACTGTGCCGTCATCGGCTCAAGCAAATCCATCTCTTGAAGTCGTTTCGAAAAGGCCTCCGTTCGCTGATAACTCACCTGGTATTCCTTCAAAAACTCCAGCACATTCTTCGTATACTGGGTCTGCTCCCCCTCCGCATTAAACAGCCGCTCTCCTCTTCCCTTCGTATTACAACCAGGAAAATCCTCATCAATGCACAAGGTAAAGGTCTCACCATCATCAGTACTTGAAAACACGAAAGGGTAACGTCTGAAAAAGGCCGGCACATAACTTGCCATCCAACTCCCTGTCTTATCAAGATAGAGGTTTTCACCTTCCCGGAAACCCATCAACATCACCGGCATCACCAGTTCTTCTGTACCCGCAAATACAATCGCACAATCAAGACTAACATTCGGGAATTCTGCCGCCATTATCGGCACTGAATTGATGCCTCGGGCAAACTCATAATCCTCACCCGCCTTCACTGATAGATCACTGTGTTTTTTCGCGCTAACGGTCTCTACTTTGCCGTAAATGAGTAATTGTTTTGCCACGGGCTCTCCTTCTCGTCGGAAGTTTTCTAATTATTGATTAAGGATTCTATACAGTCGACTTTGTTTGGACAAGATACTCTAATCAAATCGAATAAAGTTGATTTTCCTGCCAACCAAATTTCTTATTATAGGCTGTCCCTAAACCGGGGTATTGTTGTGAGCTGCACTCTTAACGATGTTTACACTGGTAGAAGCCATTACGTGTGTATTGCATCGAGAAAGCAGTATCAACATAAAGTTGAGGTTGATTTTTTGGAAAATAGCCCCTAAATTGCAATTGTTTAAGCTGTTTGAGGTATGGAAGGGCATAAACTATCCCGGGTAATAATATATAGCTTAGTTAATTCAACACAGTATTTGTAATACAGGTAACATGATCATTTTGATCAAGATTCTCAAACGCTTTCAACCTGCGACTAAAGTAATCTTCTACTTCCGTTATCGCATCACAATTATCAGGGTTTGAACCGGGCAAGATTGTTCAAATACCGGAAACAGTTTAGCTACTTCCAGCAGTTATCCCTGTTCAGTTACAGAATGACCTCGCTAGGACCGTCTCCTGAAATAACTAAATCAGGTACAATGCGCAGCTTAATCAACTGAACTCCGCCGGTAGCGTTTGTCACAGAGATTATAACATCAATAGACTCCGACATACCCTTTGGCTGTAGCCCATAGAGCGTCTGTCTTTCCTGATCCCAATTTAACCACTCTGGTAACACGCTACCATCATTTAATGTAACACTTGTAACGTTGGCATTACTCACAAATTCCGAAAAATTAGTTTCGAATGCACGCGCACTGGTGGTATGTATACGCATGGGATCACTAACGGTCAATCCTGTATTTGCACCGCTATCATAGAAAATCCTTTGTGTAGTAGCTGCGCCACTGGCATCAATAAATACCGGGTCAAAATAAACAAGGTTGTAATAATTGCTTGCAGAAGTTGGTATGACTGTTGGCTGACCACTACTATCAACGTCACCCGCGGATGTAGCCGTGAAATACTGCTGACTATTAATTGGCCTGGCCGTATTAAGATAACCGTCACCACCAGGTTCCACCTCACTCGGAGGGAATGAATCAAATTTTTGCTGAAACACCAGGAATAATTCAGGAGTCAATCCATCTAGATCATTTTCTAATAAAATATTATCGTCATAAATTAACCAACGACTATTAGGGGCCTGTAATCCAGTAGGACCTGCTTGGTTAAAGAATCTCTGATTGGCATCCACTACCACCGCATTAGCGACATTACCAAGCCCGATAACCGCAGAGGTAACCGTTAAATTACCGCCAGCTCTAACTTGAACTGCATCTGTAGACTGGATACCGCTAGTTAAAGTAGAACCGCCATCCAGAACACGGCTAAGATCTCCAATAATAATGTCATCTACATCACGATAGAAAAAATCCCCACCGGTAACATTGGCAGCAAGATTAACCGTATTATTCGTGGTTTGTTCAATTGAAACATCATCAGCAGCGATTACACGAAGATCAGTTGCCTTGACGCTACCACCAGTCTGCGTGATCTTACCGCCACTCTCAAAACTTACTAACCCGGTACCTGCATCGACAGAAGACACTAATGTCAAATCACCGCTTACGTTATCAATAAATTGTTCTTTGTTACCACCACCGGTATCAAGACCTGTGGTTGTGAGCGTGCCTCCACCTAATGTTCCGGTAACACTCGTTATTCTCAAATCATCAGCATCGCGGAAAGCCAACGTTCCGTTTGTAACGAAGACTGCCAAATTATCAACATCATTTGTAGCATTAAGGGCAGTAACATCTGCAGCCGCATTGATACGTAAGCTTTGTGCAGCAAACTGACCGAGCGTCAACTGGCTTACCAGTCCACCAGACTCAATACTGATAAGACCAGAACCCGCTGTCATGAGTTCGTTGATAGTTAAATTGCCACTGTTATTATCAATAAACTGTTCACGATTAGCCGCGCTGGTATCGATACCAGTCACCGTGACGACATTACCAATTGTATCGGTAAGTGAAGATATATTAAGACTATCCGAATCACGATAAGCAAAAGAACCACTTGAAACATTAGCCGCAAGATTAACCACATTGTTACCTGTATTTAAAATACTAACGTCGAGCGCAGCAAGGATTCGTAAATCATCTGCGGTGATGTCTCTACCAGTCGTCTGTTGCGTTATTTTGCCAGCGGTGCTTTCCAGACTAATCAATCCTGCGCCCGCATTCAAAATCTCGTTGAGAGTCAGATCAGCTGTGAGGTTATTTATGAATTGCTCGCCGCCCGTACCAGCGCCACTGGTATCAATACCCGCTGTGGTTAATGTGCCACCACCCAAGGTGCCCGTTAATGTGGTGATATTTAATCCATCAGCATCACGGTAAGCAAAACTGCTGGTTCCCGCATTGGTCACGACCGCCGCCAGGTTATCAACGTCATTGCCAACGTTTAAGATGCTGACTGTGTCACCCGCAATAACTCGTAAGTCCTGACTTGTAATATCCTTATTACCAGATGTTCCGCCAGAGTTCTGTGTGATTTTACCCGCAGTGCTTTCCAAACTAATCAGCCCGGTACCCGCATTCATGATTTCGTTGAGTGAAAGATCACCCGTTGAGTTATTGATAAACTGTTCACCGTTTCCAGAACTGGTATCAACTCCCGATAAAGTCGCAGCTGCCGTTAGAACATCAATCCCACCAGATACATCGATAGTAGAACCAGTGACTTCTCCAACTTCCAGGGTGTTTGCATCACGATAAGCAAAGTGTCCCGCTGCAACATCAGCTGACAAAATGTCAACATTATTTCCGGTCTGTAAGATATCAACGTCCAGTCCCGATTCTATCCGCAAGTTATCCGCAACAATTAAATGACTATCTCCACCTCCACCTTCGGCTGTCTGATTCACACTCCCAGCCACATCAAAAGTGATAGTGCTTCCAGTCACAGCACCCAGCGCAGCTAAAGTCGACTCTGCCGTTGTCAAATCTGCTATCGTGCCTAAACGAGCATCCAGTACCAGACCATTAACCGCGACTTTTAAATACTGCTCCTGATCCGCATCAGTCCGAATACCTGTGTTATCACGATTGACCGATGCGGTACCCGCCAACTTCGCATCCGTACCCTCACCTGAGGCCGAGATATCTCCTATCGTCAGAGTATTCGCATCCTGGTAAGCAAAGTAACCATCTGTAATATCTGCCGCTAATATATTTACGTTATTCGTTACTGATAATATGTTGACATCTGAACTAGAACCATCATTACCTGTTCCTGAATTAATGCGTAACTGATCCGCGATGATTTTATGCGTGTCGGTCTGGTCTATCCCCGCTTCAGTTTCCAAACTAATGATCGCTCCAGCTATATTCGTAGGGTCTGTCACCAAACCTGCTAACAAATCTGCATTCAGCGTTAAATCACCTAAATCAACATCAATGTACTGCTCTAATCCTCCTCCCACTATCGTCGTATCAATACCCGATAACGCACTGTCTGCAACTAATACGTCAATACCTCCTGCTGCATCAATCGTAGAACCCGTGATATCGCCAATCTCCAGTGTGTTCGATTCTCGATAAGCAAAACTGCCATTAGCAACATCCGCCGACAAGATGTTCACGTTATTGCCTAACTGCAAGATATCGACATTACCGCTAGTCGCTGTATCTATCGTCTTAATCCGTAAGTTCGCCGCCACTATCAAGTGCGAATTATTTACCGTCGCGCCCGCCTGCGTCGTCTGATGAATCTCTTCATCAACCTCCAAGGTGATAGTGCTTCCCGTCACATTATTTATCCCCGCCAGGGTCGCGTCCGAGGTCGTTAAATCCGCTATCGTCCCCAAGCGTGCATTCAAGCTCAGACCATTCTCCAAGACCTTCAAGTACTGGTCTTGATCTGCATCTGTTCGTAAACCTGTGTTATCACGATTAACCGCTGCCGTACCCGCTAACTTTTCATCCGTGCCCTCGCCTGAGGCCGAGATATCCCCTACCTCCAGGGTGTCCGCATCCTGATAGGCAAAATAACCATCAATCACGTCAGCAGATAAAATATCTACATTATTTGTTGCGGATAACAAGTTGACATCTGAGCTGGACGCATCGTTACCGGTGCCTGATACTATACGTAAATTGGTCTGCAATGATTTGAAAACCATCACTCTGATCTATGCCCTGGTCAGTTTCCAAACTAATAATGGCACCTGAAATATCGGTTGCACTGCCGGCACCACTATCAATTCCTGCCAGTAAATTTTCGTTCAGTGTTAAATCACCATTATCAACATCTATGTACTGTTCATTACCATCTGCCGCGGTTGTAGTATCAATACCTGCAATCGTTCCACCTGTACCAAGTGTTGTGGTAATGCTATCTATGGTCAGTGTATCTGCATTGCGATAAGCAAAATGTCCCGCAGTGACTTTGCCTGATAGCAGGCGTACGTTATTTGCTGTATTGAGGAGATTGACATCTTCTGTTGATTCGACACGTAATGCATCTGCAATGATTTTTCCATCTGTACCACTTGAATCTACACCACCATCGTCTGCATTAAGAATTGCGGTACCAGTACCAATGCTGATGGTCTGTGTTACCAATAAGTCACCTGCACTAGCAGCAGAAGCAGTTATCCAGACATCACCATTATTGGTAGTAATTCCACTTTTAGGTATTGCATTGACAGTGACAGTGCCAATTTCCAGCCCATCTTTGTCATAGACTTCAACTGTTTCGCCTGTTGCATCTATATCTGCTGCAAAGAGGCCTATTTCGTTGGTTACATTTGAAAGATCGACGCTACCCGTAACGGCATTAATATATAGACCACCAACTATCACATCCGCAGGAGTTGCGCTTTGTGTAACATCACCGTTTAAAGCTGTCAGGAATGTGTTATCCGCAATATTTAATCCATTGTGAACGACGGTACTAACTAATGCGCTATCAGTGAAATTATCGACAATAATCCCACCTGCACCGATGAAGGTAAAATCCTGATTAGCTGTACTTACTGTAGCCGCAAGATTATCTACAACATGACCGGTAGACAGATCCAAAGCTGAAGTTAATGCTGCAACGACCGCTAATTTATCGGCGGTTATTACAGCCGTGCCAGAATCAGATATGCCGCCAACACTTGATGCTAAACTGACAGTTGAGGTACTACTGCCGCCAGTATTAATATTTTGTGCAACATCAATTCCACCCGATAAGGTACGTACTGTTATCGCTTCGTTATTAGTAGTTATACCATTTAAGGTAATGCCGTTAACGGTGACAGCACCGATGGCCATATCTGCGTCATTTAATACATCGACTATTCCGTCGGCACCAGCTGTTGTATCTATTGCCAGTGTCGTAATGGTATTAGTCTTGCTAACCGGATTCAGTGTAGCCAGGTTAACCTGGCCATTGGTACCTATTGTTGTTAATCCCAATCCACCAGCCGATATTTCTTCTGTCTGGGTTATGTCACCATTTTTTGCAGTTAACAATGCAGAACCGCCAATAGTTACGCCTGTAATCGTATCGCCTGCACCATCAGTAATCGCATTGATTGCAATACCTGTGGTACCTACAAAGGCTAAATTACCCGCAATATCCGTTGCGAGGACTGGCACAGCATTATCATTAGTTAAAAGAGACGTCGCCGTTGCCGAAGAGGAACGTAATGCAAGTTGATCGGCTGTGACTGTTGGTATACCTGTTGTAGCAGTATCTGCCGCATTTTCAATTATGGCGCCTGCTGCGGCCTGGAGACTAACAATACCATTACCTGCTGGCGTTGCATTAACATCATCTGCCAAAACCAAATCACCACTGGTAGTAGAAAGTGTGATGGCCTTATCAGCTGTAGTTACACCAATAGTAGTACCATTCATGTCCTCAAACACTGCGGCATGAAGTGCATTCGTTCCACTTCCTGAAACATGCGCACTATTACTATCACTGTTTACTGTACCTACCGTTAAGGCCTGTCCATTATTAACAGTAATTTTTCCACTTGTACTAGTGGCCGCAATTGTATTAATTAAATTTGTACCATCCAGGATAAAATCGCCATCACCAGTAACACGAAGGCTATCAACTGTAATACTACCGCCTGCACCAGTAGTTATTCCTGCATTAATCTCTATGGCTAATGTTTTATTAGTTGGGCCAGTTCCCTGGACTGTCAGAGGAGCATCAAGTGCCAGGTTTCCGCCCGCACCTACCATATAAAGATACAGGTCATCACGCACAGTGGTTGAACTATTAATTGTTAAGGTACCCGTCCCATCACCTGCAAGACGTCCAATAATAATGTCAGCAAAACCTTCCTGGAATACGGAATTTGAACCGGAAAAGAGGCTACTGCCCAATGCCAACTCAGTGACGGAGCCAGCGATGCCAATGTTTATATCACGACCTACTGTTAATGGCTGTATTCTGAGCTGATCAGTCGATTCAACAAGCAATCTTGAGGTGGACGTATTAGTAAAGTCCATACTGTCTGCTTCCAGAGTAATCAAACCCGAATAGACTGGACCACCTGATTCCTGCCCTATATAGATGGTATTGCCTTGAGAAAAAATACCGAAACTATTGCTCTTACCGCCGCTAATGCCAGTGAGTGTGATGTCACCTATAGTCGATACTATTCGCGTGTTTAGTGTTTCTAACTTGATACCATGGTTTTGGTCCGAAATTGAAGTATCACTTAAACCGTCACCACCCGTACCAGCTATGGTGATGTCACCATTGATTGTTTTTATCAACGCACCCTGTGAAATAATCACACCGTCATAACGACTACCAGAATTAGCATCAACAACAAGACTGGCATCGCCGGTAAAATCGATTGTCCCATTACCACTTGTCTGTATGGTGACCTGTGAATTACTACCTTCTCCAATGATAATACCGTCTTTATTACCAGCACTTGATTTTTCAGTAACCCGACCATCAATAACAATATTACCGCCTTCAGCATCAATCGTGGTCAGGCCAAAAATTTTAACCCCGGAACCACCAGTGAATGTCCCATCATTCGGTGCGGCACCAAGCATCGTAATATTTGCACCATTGGTAGAGAGATTGCTATCGAAGATTCGAATTCCATCAGTAATACCATCAATATCACCGCTGAATCCTACCGCATAGGTGCCACCATTGCCTTGTCCTCCTAGCACCAGATCAGTACCGTTAGTGTCAATAGTTGCCGTATCTAATATGATAGCGCCACCCGTAGCAGCCGGGTCTGCAAAAGAATCCAGTGTTACCGCCAATGTTCCTGTTGAACTGCTTCCATCAATCGTACGATCTTCTATTTTGATTGAACGGTCTGCTGTGATAGTGAGTGTTCGACTAGACGTATCGGCCGTGACTCCTATATCAAAGGTCGTTTGTTCGTAATCTGCATAACCGGTTACGCCATTGATAGTTCCGCCTGATACATTAATGGCTGTATTGAGGGCATCAAGGATCAATTCAGGTGTACCTAATGTTGATGATGCTGAAAACACATCACCAGAGGTAGCTGCAAAATTGATAACATCAGCTGTAAATGAAATTGAAGTAGGTCCAGTCAAGGTCAAACTTTTAAGTGCAGTGGTAATATTCGCAGCATTACCGCCTATATTTCCTTGAAATGTGATACTTCCGGGAATTTTTCCTGTGGTATCTACCGTAAGACTCTGAGGAATAGTGCTCCCTAGCCCCACTGCTACACCAGATTCTACTGTCCCTTTAAATAGAATATCGCCGCCATCACCCACAAATGTTGCACCACTTTGAGAACCTTGCGTACTCAGTGATACGTTAAAGGTGTTAGGTGTTAAGGTGACATTTTGATGAAAAGTTATATCCCCTGATGTATTTGCAGATACTCCCAAAATTTTAGTCGATACTGGTGCCGTATTGGCTAACTCAGTTAGTTTATAAAAATTAACTGCACCACCATTGGTGTTGACCGTTCCTTCGATAAGTGTATTACCTAAATTATTCGTGACAGTGCCAAAATCGACATTAAGAACATCTGAAATTGAAGAAATAGCTTTACCTGTATCAAGTGTAATATCGTTAACAGCGTCTAAAACAAGGGTAGCAGCAGTACCGGTAGTTTTAGAAATATCAGCTGAGATTTGAATATCTCCAGCATCTGCTCCACCAGTATCTGTATCTAGCGTGACAGTCACCCCGGCACCTGCATTGAGCGCCGCTTCAATCGAGGTATTCAAAACAGTTACCGAACCGCCACCATCTGAACTAAAGTTCGTTGCTGTAGCTGTGAGGTTCGCCTCTGAAGTTGGTGAGGAAACCACAGTAATATTAAAGGGGTCTAACAACCACTCCCCACCCTTACCGGACTCTGTAGAAACATCGACAGTACCGGTAACCGCTAATCCGCCCCTACTTGAAGTTTCTACAGCACCACCATCACCATTCAAGCCTTTGCCACTAGAATCGATCGTTCCATCTGCTCGAGTTAAGTCAGCAGACCATAATACTGCCGTACCGCCATCTCCATTATCAGTTGCGCTAACATCTATTCGTGCCTCAGGTACCATTTTCACCACAGTCGCTTCGGCAATTTCAGGATCATTGCCCTGCCAACCACCACCGACATAAACTTCGCCCCCCCCTTTGGTACCGGAGGCATCGATTTCACCGATTACTGCGACATACTGGCCAGTGGCCACTACTTTTCCGCCAGCTTCACCCACATCATCACCTTTGGCCTCGATGGTTCCTGCAATTTCAGTAATTCCCTGTCCACCATCTAACCAAATTTCACCATTTTTAATACTTAAGCTGTTTGCTCTGATCAAACCTGTCTGATTGATCGCATTTGCAATCCCATCTGATGCGGAACGAGCTGTTATCCAGATTTTGCCGCCATCAGCGACTATCATGCCGGAGTTGTCTACTGAAGCCATCGGTGCTGCTTCATCAATTTCAATCCCAACAAGACCACTCTCGGTAATATCTAGACGCGCATTTTTCCCAGCAGCAAGTGCGACCTGGCCAGCATTGGCTTCGATGCTGCCGCTATTTTCTACCTTTGCGCCAATCAACACGACAAAGCCGCCTTCGCTGGCAACTAATTGCCCCATGTTAACTACTGAAGTGCCTTTATCTTCTTGTTGAACAAACTGTAATTGTCCTTTTAGAAAATTTTCATCTGAAAGCGCATGTGTAGAAGCAACTAATCCTGCAACATTAACCTGAGAACCCTGACCAAAAACCACACCACTTGGATTGATAAGATACACCTGACCATTAGCATTAAGGCGGCCCAGGATTTGAGAAGGATTAGCCGTTAAAACACGATTGAGCGCAGCGGCAGTAGACGATGGCTGAATAAAATTAACGGTAGCATTTGTACCAATATTGAAGGTCTGCCAATTAGTGATAAGCTTTTGGCTATTCTGATTGATTTGCAGACTAGCTGCATTTCTCGAAATACTTGCCTGACCTGCTGTTATGTTAGCACCTGTCGGCAATGCGTTAGCCGTAATTTCAGCTGAATATGCCGTCTGCATAGATACCAGAGTAGTAATTACAATGGGTGCTATTCGTGCCTGTAAAAATATTTTGAAGGTTTTTTCTGGAAGTTTCATAAATAATCCACCTGAATTTAGGTATCCCTCATATTAGAAGGAAATGTTGCCTACAACCCAGATACGGCTTTCGTTATTCTCTGCATCAGCATCGGTATCATTAATCGTTTTATTTGGATTCCTTCCAATTTTCTTAGCCCAAACGAGATTGATGCCGCCACTGTCATTCCTGGTTATAGACAAGCCCATACCAACGCCTTTTAACTCGTATTTATTTGGCTGACCTATCGCCAGTGCGTCATTTGACCAGAGATTGTCAAACTGTTTAATACCACCAACATCTGCAAAACCATAAATACTGGCATCACCCAATATGACATTGCCTAAATAGCGGCGAATTTCGACGTTAGCTATCCAACCTTCATCGCCCAAACCTTCTCCAATTGGGTAAGCGCGTACCCCGTAAGGTCCGCCTAATTGGAATTTCTCTGCACTGTCAAGATTCTTACTCGCTACTTGTCCACGAAGAGAGGCATATAAGCTCCATTTTTTATTATCCCCTAGCGCAACCAGACGTGAAATATTCCAGTTAAATTTGGCAAAACTGCCTGCTGTTTCCGTAGTAACAGCATCAATTTCAGCAAAACCAGGACCTGCCGATAAGTCCACATCACCTACATTAACCACGGTAGACCAGTCCACCTTGCCTTGCCAAGGGTCAACAAAATCACCTGTTAGTGAAAGACTTGCTAACTGAACTTTCCTATCATCAACTTTAAAACCACCAGCATCATTCTTAAATCGCTTATTATCGTATCCACCGGTAATAATTGGGTAACTGCCGTTAAATGAGAATATCGTTTCGCGCCCATCCAAATTCAGCGGTGTAATATTCGCACCAATATCCAACTCCATATATGATGCTGAGGCACCCAATGTTGCACCTTTGTAACCGACGGGTACTGTTAGTGCAGCACTGGCACTGTCCATGCCTGATGACTTACCCCCATACAGAGTTAGCCGCTCACCATGGCCACTGGGGCTATTCAGATTTAACAGTGCATTCGCACGTTCATTACCCGTAAAGTTCGTACCATAATTATCCCCCCACAAGGAACCGGATATTAAGTTGCCCTCTTCGATAATAGCTTCTACCTGAGTAGTACCTTCTTCACTACCGGGTTTGAGATTGGCTCGAGCAGATTTAACACCAGTTAAATTCTTCACCTGGCGAATGGCCTTCTCTAATTTAGCAATGTTAAGAGGTGCATTTGGTTCAATACTACGGGCTAAATATTTTTCAACAGTGGCTGGTTTTATTCTTTTGTTCGCACCTGAGACAGTGACACCGGCATTTCCTGATTCACCATCAACAATACCTTCGTTGACAACAACATTGACAATACCATCTTCAATTTTCTGCGCTGGCACGAAAGCCTGTGCGACTAAATATCCTTTATTTCGTAAGGCCGTGGTAACTGAATCTGCAGCACCCTGCAATTCGTTTAGAGTTATATCTTTATCGATAAAATTAGACATCAGCTCATTAATCTCATTGTCGTCCAATAGGGTTAGACCTTTGAAATCAAATTTCTTGACGTATAAACGCGGTTGCGTATCAATTGGTTTGAGCCCTTGTACGGCAATAGCAAGAGTCCCATCTTTTATCACAGGCCTGGAGACAGATACTTGAGCATCTGGGTGACCATTTTCTCGTAAATAAGTCGCAACTGTGTGTACAACTACCTCAAATTCAGAAAAGTTGAGCTTTTTCCCTTTCCAGGGCTCAAGTACTGAACTTATTTCATCATTTGATATTTGCGGGTGCCCTTCAACTCGAAATCCTTCAACTGAGTATCTAAAACTTGATAGTGTTGGCTGACTTTTGTCCTGATTAGCGCGGATACGAACTCGACTTTTTGCAGCAGGAATACGAGCTATTTCATTAGCTTCATTTGCTACATATGCATAGGCAGCTGGAGATACCGTCAGTGACGTTATTGAATATAGTATCACACAGGCAACAGCGCTCTGAAATTGCAAAACAACCGAGCTGAATGCTATTTTATTAACTACTTTCTTTATTATTAGTTCACACATATTTAGAGCATTCTTCATGTGCTTATTCAAGAATAATCTACAAGTTATTTATCATTCTAAACTGCAGCGTAGTCCTGAGGGTATCTCATTGTTTTTATTAGGATATATCAACCTAACCCGAAATGTGCTGCTGGCTGGATCTACTACGGAATCAACCACCTTCACTTTAGCCTTTATAGACCGATTTATCAACTCAAGCTTGATGTTCCAGACCTGATTTTGCTTCGCTTTTCCAAATTGAGAAGCTGGCAATACGACTTCAATAAACAAAGGGGAAATTTGAATTATTCGAAATATTTTTTCAGGTCCAACAAGATCCCCTTCGCTTCTAAAACGTTCCGCAATAATACCCTGTATAGGGCTAGTAATTTTCCTGAGTTTTAATTCTTCACGGCTTTGACGTAACTCCAGTTCCGATAACTCCTGCTCAGTAAAAATGTCATCTAGATCCTGTTCTGACATTAATTGTTTTTGTTGTAATTCTTCTGTCCGTTTCATCCTACGGACACCATATTTAGCCTGAGCTGAACGATAATTAACCAGAGCCTGCTGCACACCTGATTTTAGACGCGCCAACAATTGTCCTGAATTGACTCTATCACCTCGGTCAACTTTCACCTCAGCTAATACGCCATCTACGGGAGTACCAACTTCGACATCTTTGGATGGAACCAGCAAACAACTGACTAATTGATCTTCTGATTGATTTAGAGTGTTGCTGTAAATACTCTCACTAAGAAGATCCTGTTTTTGATCTTCTGTCTCAATCGCTTCTACCAGTGGCACTAGTACTATCAATTGCAAACAGATTATTAAGTCTTTTCTTAGAATCATATTAGTAATCTCTGTCATCATTCCATAAGTCCTGAAAAAGAAAGTGATTTTCGCAAGCCAAAATCTCCTTTAAGTAATCTACGACGAATTTTACGACTCTGTCCTTCCCTTTTTATTTGTACGTATCGCGTGTACCAAAAAACAGATAGTTGTGAAATACGACTGTCAGGATAATGTTCTATAAGATACTGCAAACATCTTTTTAGAGACGACTTTCTTCCATCTAATACAGTATCCTGCATTGAAATAATCTCCTGCCATGAACCAGGATCCCCTTGCCGTGCACAGCGACCGGCTAACTGACGGTCTACTCGACGATTATCATTTCTTTCAATTAGTAAAACATGTAGGCCACCATTTTCTATAACTTCTACTGGCAATATTATATCTGTTCCACGACCAGCCATATTTGTTGCAATAGTAATCCGACCTGCCTCACCTGCCTGAGCAATAATTTTGGCTTCCTCGTTGTCTTGTTTAGCATTTAATAGTTGATGCGGAATTACGACTTCTGACAATCGTTTACTCAACTCTTCCGATGCTTTTACAGATCGTGTGCCAACTAACACAGGACGACCTATTTCATGGAGTTCAGTAATAACTTTGATGGCAGCGTCCCAGCGCTGTTCTTCATCACTTAGAATCAGGGAGGTGTATTTTATCCTCTGAGACTTTTTATTCGGCGCCACTCTAACTACGCGTAAACCATAGACATCACCTACTTCGCGAGCCACTTCTCTACAGGTACCGGTCATTCCGCTTAAATGAAGATAGCGTCTAAAAAATAACTGAAAGCTGATTTTTGCCAAGGTTTCTTTTTGCGGGGTTACTGGCACATTTTCCTTTATTTCAATCATCTGCTGTAGACCACGCTCCCATGATCTATCAGGCATTACACGTCCGGTATTTTCATCAATAATTAACACCTTTTCGTCTCTGACCAGATAATCAACATCCTTGTGAAAATAATACAAAGCGCTTAAGGCTTGATGAACTGCTTCTTCTCTACGCAATTTTGCTTGCCAAATAGCAGGCAAGTCACGAACCAGCTCTTCCAGTTTCTCGCCACCAGCTATAGTTAGTTTTGTACTACCACTCTGCGCATGACGAATAT
>WLWP01000003.1 GCA_012103505.1 Pseudomonadales bacterium
GATCAGGCGCGTCTCTATTTTTTACAATAAGTTGAACGAAATCCTCGTTACCCGTACTTACATAGATCGATTTTCCGTCGTTTTGTATGGATGCCTGTGTGTCTTCTCCTAAAAAGGTCAGTATGGATGGAGATGCAAACGGCACGATTAGTTCATTTACCATTTGTGCAGAAACGTTTATCACCAGCAGTTTCCCTGGTGTGACCTCTTTTTTAGCCAGCTGGTCAGCTGACGCTAGACCAGTGAGGGCGATCGAGAATATCAGTAGAGTTGTTTTCATTATCATTGTCGTGCCACCTGCCTGTTACGATTTTTCAGCTGCCAATCTTCTGTGTGTGCCTGCCCCGCATATCTTGAATACCTCTCAACTCTCGGGATGCCCTCAGCAATCGATATCTGAAATTCGTAAGAAATCAGTTTCTCAGTAACGCTGCCGACTGCCGATATGACCTCCTGCTTGCCCGTCACGAATGTTCGTCCAGAAGATTCTTCATAAATGATTTTGTCGGCGTAGAAACGAGTCGAGCGACTGTCCATCCTCATTTGTTCCGCATCTTCTGTTATAGAAACCTGAATCTCATTGTAGAGAGCCGATGAAAAGGCGTGAGAAAGTGCTTCCTTCGTGAACGCAGCATTGTCCGGGTTTACATTTCCGAGTAGTCCAGATACGTAAAGCGCGTAATGCTTGTGGTAATCCTTGTTTGCCGAGTTGTAATCAATCTGATACTGGCCGTTCATCATGGGGAACGTAACGATGACCCGTTCTCGAGTCGAAAAGTTGAAAAAGCTCAACAAGACTACAGCCGTTGCAAGGGCCGCTACGGTGTAACGAGTAATTTGGAGCCGCTGTTGCGTCTCTTTGTAACCAAACTTGAATCTATTTCCTTCCATTTACCTCATCCAACAAATAGTCGAGCAGCCCCATTTTTGTTTCTACCACCTGGATCGTAGAGACCATAAAAATAGAGAAAGTGTAGTAGCGCTCCGCGGCGCGCCGTCGTTTTATATCGTTGATAGACCTTTATCACGACATACATTAGTGGCCACATATAGGTGAGTGTCCCGGTCAATATCCCCAGGAACAACAACGCCATTACCGGGATAACTTCATCGATCTCCCAAAAGGCGAACTGCATTGGGTCATCGATGTGCTTCGGTACTTTTACGTATTTCATCTAGCCCTCTCTACACAATAAGCACCGGCCTTCGCGATTTTGCATAAATACTGATCCTCGCAAGCTTCCTCCGAACCTTCATCACCGCACATTTCGACTCTGCCGATTTCGGATGAAATGTCACCGTCGTCGCTAAGAAGTGGCCAAGTGTCACCGGAATAATTCACGTCCGATCTATGGCGGGGGGGCTTGGTTCACGCGGCAAATTTGGTTCGATGAGCCCTTCATCGGCGGTCTCGAAGGTCAAAATTGGGTTTGGCGCAGTCCAAATAACATGTTGATCACTCTCAGGTATCGTCACGACATCGCTGTGATTCAACACGTTTTCAATGGTGACTACCCCATGCTCGACGACGTCCTGCCCAACCGAATCAAGAATTGGCTCAAACGACTTAAAGTCTTCTCGAATGTTGTTAGGTGCTTGGCGGTCATCTACAACAGCACAACCCGTGAGCGCGAGCAGAGCCAACGCTCCGCAATAGATCTTCATTCTGCACCCACCATTACTATTCTCCTGTTTACGTGGGCACTAGGACGCAATGAGCGCATTAGCGCTTGGTATTGTGTTAATTGCCCACACTCTCCATCAGCCAGCCCAGTCTCATATTCATGAACAGAGTACTGAACGCATGAATCTCCCACATCAAACGGACGTCCCCACTTTCGTGCGAGTTCAACAACACCGAGCGCGTAATCCTTACCCTCAGCATCCAGGTCTCCGCTGTAGTAGCAGCTCAACACTCCTTCAGTAGTTTTGTAACGAGTGCCGCAGTCCCTCAGAACTTCACTAGCCGTTACCAGGTTCGTTTCCGGGTCTACTAGCTCAATTGGGTGGTTCACCAAATGAGAGTTATACCGCAGGTGTATTTGGTACATTCCTACAGCCACGTTTTTGTTCCCAGCTTCAACCTCCGCTTTGAGCGCTCTGATCATTTCTCCCTTGGAATCATAGAAGTGTGCTTTGTGATCTATATTCATGGTCCAAGGGTAGGGGCGATACGGTCTTGTTTGGTTAAAGCTCGTACCACTCTCGCGCAACGCAATCGCGTACAGCAGTGACGAATCGATCGACGCATGTTTCATTGCGCTAAACCATGCATCTGCAGATATGACATCCTTTGCTGTCGTCGCATACGCAGAGCTCGCGAGAAATAGAATTGTTGTGGCAATTGTTGTCTTCATAGTTCTAATAGAATAACGAGCGCACGGCGGCCTAAAGCAAGCAGCGCGAGCAGTGACAAGACCCCGCCCATAAACAGGCCAACCGAATGTGATGTTTGCCCCATGTTTATCATCTGCAACCGAACAACTTCCGGTACCACGTATGGGTCATGCACGCTCACCTCTCTCACGCCAGCCCCCAACCTGCATGTTGTGCACGAACCAAATGAGACTCCATTTAGAAATCCAGCAAGCCACGGTCGTTCCACAGTCCAATCTCTGCTCGAAGCATCGGCACCATTCGAAAAGAGCACTAGCGCTATAAATGCGGCGGATCTCACTCTCCCGCCGTAGCCAACTGATCGACCTTCGCCACAGTTATCGCTTGGATAATCGCCTCTTTAGAGAGAGGCTCACGATGAATTTTCACCTCTCCATTTACTCTACTGACAATCGAAGGGACTGCGCTAAACCCAAACTCTCTAAAAAGCGCGACGTTTCGTTCATGTTGTTGATCCCCAAGAGCCGCCGTTGGCGCGGAAAACTGATGCCCTTCTCTTCTCGCCATTTTCCTGATGAGCTCTAGACCCATAACATCGTCACTTCCCAAAATTTCTTTCGAGAGGTTTTGGGATTCCAGACCTAATATTCCAACAGGAACATAATGAACTCGGACGTCATGCTCCTCTGCAATTGTGGCTAGGAACATGTTGTATGCCTTGTGGCAATATGGGCACTTAGGGTCTATGAAAACAAAGAACTCGTTCGTTGAGCTCTCTTTCCCTTCGCTAACGAAGTGGCTTTCTTTGAGTTTGTTGTAAACTGGGGATAGGTCAGGTTTCGGCAGCATCGCGACATGTTTCGCAGCCAAATTATCGCCAGTCGCGATTTCAATTGCGACTCCTGTTAAAACCACACTTCCATCAGGAACAGCATAAGCCACCATCTGCTGACCAGATTGACGACTGGTCAATCCAATCCCAATCAGGTCATGAGGCCCATCAAAATAGTGTATTTCAGCGCCCTGTTTCGTTAAAACAGTTTCGAGTTTCGCCTTTACCTCATCGCTGACCTCAAAAGCAAAAGCTTGCGCGAATATTAGGAAGCTTGAGATGCCGCCCAGCGTAAACTGCCCAAACCTAGTCAATATTGTTTTCATATAGCTGTCCCTCGTTTAATTCAAATAATTGTTCGAAAACATCCGGGTTAATCGTTCCAATATCACTCTCCCCGGCGAGATAGATATTGAGCACATGTGCCAGTCGCTTCCCTTGTGGGATTTCGCCCTTTATCCAAGAGTGAGATCCATCTGGTCCCGCAGGTAGGCGACGTATTACCCCAGAGTCTGTCAATTCCGATAGGACACGCCTTAGGTAAATTCCGTGATTGTGATCCATCCCTTGCCGATGGATCAGTTCTGACGTTGTCAGTGGAACCTCGCTAGACAAGATCATAGTAATTGCGCTCTCAACCTTTCCCTGTTCCTTCATCGCGCCTCGAACCCCTTTGCTTGCATGTCTTGGCTAAGGAGGCCGTTCAACAGGCTTAGCGTCAGTTGTTTGTCGTTACCCACGCGTGCGGGTGCTGTCGCAAAACGATTAGCAACGACGAGTGAAGGCACCTCATTCACGCTATATATTTTGGTAAGTTCAGCTGCGCGCTCTACATATCTCCGAGTCTTATCGCCAACAACAACGCGACTAAAGTGATCTGCTGTAATCCCTACGCTTGCGGCAGCGTTCAAGTAAGCATGCTTGTCGCCAGTGGCCCTACCAGTGTCTTGTAGTTGTGCATACATGGCATCGATGAATTGCGGCATCTTCTCAGGCGCGATTTGTAGTGCTGCATAGAAGGCCGATGCCATCGGTACATGTTCCTTAAGGCCCACGGCTGGCACTATCTCAAAGCGGTAAGGCCGTGGGAGACCATCTCCCCAATCACCCAGGTAGCCATGAGCTTGTCTACAGTACGGGCATGTGAAGTGAGCAAAGAACAGGACTCGTGAATCAACAGACTTCCCTAGCTCGGATTCCGAATGTACGTCTTTATAAGGTAAAAATTCACCCTGCTCTGCAATGGCGATCGCAGATAGAAAAACTAGAACAGCGGTTGCTGTTAATGTGCTAAAGCTCTTGAACATTTCTAAAACTCACCCAAAGCGCCGCCGGTATACATAAACCCCACGTCAGCCAAACGACTGGGTGAACGCTTACTGGCCATAAAAGTATGAATATCGGTAGAAGCGCGAGTAGGAGAAACGCACGCTTTGCCGCATGGTAATAAACTGGTACTGAATGCTCTTTCTTAGCGATAGCTGCTCCGCGCCTGCTAATGCCATCTACGACCGCACCGATTATGGCTATCATGAAGATGAGAATTATCTGGACAATCGTGTAGACCCGCGTGTATGCACCTTCAATCATCATCCACCATCCGTCGAAGCGTCTCTTTGCTGCCTCAAAAAAGGTTGGGACAAAATTCTCTAGGTTTGCTCGTTCCTTCTTGTTTTGTGTGGGAATAAACACGTCGTAAGACAGATCGCGGATATCGGTATCCAAGAAGTGGGCTTTAAAATACTTTTTTGAAAAACGCGCAGCGTCATTGGCGCCAACATCACCGAGCAACCAAACTAGACCTTCACGCTCTGATTTTTTAGATTCGGCAATAAACGAAGGCGTAGCAACGATCAACACCACCAACGCTTCTACAAGAACGATGGCCAATATATACAGTGTGATTGGACGTTGTTCTTGCATATTTTCTAATCTACGATCATCTCAACGATGCTACCGAACCAGCTCGCTAAGAATCCCATTACATCCGTAACAACCGGTACACTGACCGTTATCATTCCGCCTATAAATAGACCTAGAAAGAACAAACCGCCCTTCGCGCCGAATAGGAAAGCAAGTATCGATGTCGCTATTTGCCAGTTCACACAGGATTCCGACTTGGATCCTCATCTATGATCTGAACCAAAAGCTCAAGCATTGCATCTTTCGCATCCGACCCTTTGGTATCGATTGAACTCAGCCGTTTATCTACTTTGGCGCTTAGCCTGCTATAGCATGAGGTAGGCCTGATCAAAATTTGCCGAATGTGTTCTAAAATCTCACGTTTCTTGTCTTCGTCTAGCTTGCTTAGAATTTCTGCGCAGTACACGTGGTCGACCACCTCGTCGGCAGCTTTGTATAGTTCAATATATTGATGTGCCGCATTGTTAGGAACTTCTGCGTCGTGGCGAATTACATCGGTGATCGTCTGCTGTACTTCACCCTCGGCGTCTTCAATATGTGCGGCTAACAACTTTTTGGTTTCTTCCAAATCCTTACGCGCTTCGGTGATTACACCGGTGATGAAATCTTTGACTACATCCGTGCTCCTTGAAACATCAGCACGGCCAAGTGCGACCGTTACGCTGACGAATGATTGTAGGTAGTAGTGGTAATTACGCTCAAAAGATGTGGAGGTTAGGTGATGCCTAAGCTCCAGTTTGACCAGTAGTTTAGGGAAGCTTCGTAGCCGTTGCGCGTTTCCGCCTTTATTTGATCGAGGTTTGTTCCTAGCTTTCTTTACAGGCTTGGACTTATCCGTTTGACTGATAGACTGCTCCGACATTTCGAAGACTCCATTACGATTGAGTACCAATAGAATAAGGAGCGCATGACTCACTCTTCGGCTGAAAATAGAAGCAGCGAATATCCGGATTCTCATACAGTCTATTCGTCCTCTGCGGCACTCTGCGTGCAGTATTCAAAAACGGTATCTAAAGCAGATACGGTAATTATGGAGTTCGCTGAAAGGAATCCCGACCGCAAAGGCTACGATTGGAAGCACAAACGGCTGTTCCAGCTATCGAAAAACGATCTCTCAACGGTAACTGCATTTTTTCTTTGGCCATGGACTACCCATGAGTTATTTCATAAAAACGTCAGCCAGGGTACTAAGAGAGTTGTACTAACGTCCCAGCAATCAAACGTTCTAATTTCATACCAGTGTCGGACGGATCGTGTGCGTTTGCCCATTGTTCCAGAGGGTCAGTACTACCTTCGAAATCTGTTGATGAGCAGGCTATTCCATTCGCAACCAGAATTGCCTCACAGTACACACCTTCAGTCGTTACATCGGCTCTCTCAGGATCTTTCGAAAACCTAGCCGCTGCGCTCCTTAATCTAGTAGCGACGGAGGTATTAATGTTGTACGTGAACGAGGATGTCGTGCTTACGTTTGAGGACGGCACGAAAGTAAAGAGATCTTGGCTTGGCGAGGAAAATGGGCAAGCTATTCTCGCCAAGAGGACACACCTAGCGGTCCTGTGTCGATGCACTTCTGCAGGTGTCCCGATGCATGTGGTTACTCGTGGTACCACACATCACATTTCGAGTAACCCAAACTATGCCCACTGCCATGCCCTTTCCTGTCCAAGCTATGTGGAAGAGGCGACCACAACACGACTTTCTCTTTACGCGGACGCGGCAATAAAGAGGTTTAACCATAGACAACATGTAGTTGTCGAAAACGAACCTTCTCACACCCGGCCCATGTCGCATATGACGCCTTCTGCCCTACTCGACTATCTCTGGGAGCTCTCTGGGTTAACCGTTTGCACACCAAAAACCGTAAGGAGCCGTACTAACTTTCTCGTTTCCGAATCTTTGCGCGGAGCATCGGAGTTCTTAACTATAAATGGAAGCCCGCTAGTCGCACATATCCCGATGACCAGAAATCGCCCCGGTTTCACAGATGGTAACTGGGTAATTGGACAAATCTCCAAAGCAAAAAGAGGTAAGTACGACAATCGGATCACTCTTACCGGAGAACGAACCCCGCTTTGGGTTTCCCAGTCTGCTTGGAACCAGGCTGGATTATCCTCTTACCTTGGCGAGTACAATCAGCCTATCTTAGATAAGCACTTGTGGTTGATAGGTAAACTCACTCAAACAGCTTCTTCTAACTATCACGTTCACTCAATCGGGCTTCGTGAGATGAATGCATATTTTCTGCCGTGCTACGAACACGTTCTCAATATCTCCGATATGATCGAAAACAACCAAAGTTTTAAGGTGTGCCCCAGGTTCGATAGTCTTAGTACCGACTTTCCCGATGCTTTGTTGTTTGAAGAGGATGCCCCAAAGCACCTGTTTTTCGATTAAGTCACTGAACTACCGATCCGCTAAGCAGATCAAGCGTTTGGTCAGTGTGACGCAGTAGCTTATCTGATAGCTCCGCTCCATTCGTTTTGAGCCTCTCAACAATTGAGATGACAGTCGGGCATGCCTCGTCCACCGATTCGAGTGGACCTAAAACAAATAAGTCTTTTTCACGGTGCGACAATTTTTGGTATCTATCTGAGATGATGATCGAAAAGGTGATCGGCATTCGCTCCGTGTTCTCCAAACCTTTTGTTTCGTCGACAAGATGCCAGGTTAGATCATAATCTTGAGGTTCAAACGATCTGTGACGCATGAAACGTTCTAGTACTAGCAGTCGTTCGTCGGTCATAGGCTGAATACCGTTGTAAAACTCCCTAAAGCAACGCCTTGCGAAGCTGAATGCGTTGTTTGGTCGTTTCTCGGAATCTTCTAGCAGAGAGACGAACAGGGCTAGGGTGTCTGCAGAGATCCCGTAGTCTGTGATAAATTGACCGATCTCTGTCGTCGCACTGGACTGCAATACGTCATCTACAATGTATCCGCCCCAGTTAGCCATACGAACTACAAAAATATCAGTCCATTCACGTCCGCATAGCGACAACGTCCCATCCAAAGCGAAAAGAAACTCACGAAGCGATTTTTGTTTGTAGTTGGTCTCGTTAAACCTTAGAAGAGTACGGAGCGCATCATTCGAACTCATTGTCCCAGCTCTAACGGCTTCGAGCATCGTTTGTTGGGAGGTATTTAACATTGAGATCGCTCTATCAATTGATCAATGTCCCACTCCAAAGACGCTCCTGCCCGCCCAACCATCCCAATCGTTTCCAATTGAAAACGTGAAATGACTGCTGCCAACACGATGTTTCCAGCTAGCGGCGTGAATTCTATTAGGTGGCTAGTGTTGTCCTGCGTATGCACCCTTATTGAACATTCACCCGGGAGACGGCAAAAATCTGAATCGCTAACGTCATCTAGAGCATGCTTATCCCATACTGCAACGAAGATCTTGTGTGACGCTGAACAATTAGTGATAACTAAGTGTTCGCGTCTATGTTTAACCCTGCCGATCTCGGTCGATTGATGCGCGAGGTGCGCAAACGGCCAGCTGAGACGGCTCCCCACATTTTCATGGCATATCAATTGTCTATCGCCATTATCAGCTATACACAATGCACCTAAATCCAAGTTCAAAGGTAGTTTCCAATCCAGGTTGATTGTGATTGCCGGCGTTATTGGGTTGCAGACTCTGCTCAAAAGCTAGCTCCTGAAAAATCCAGTTCTCTACTCACTTTATCCGCCTCTTTATGGGGAAATTTGTCTACTAGAATTGTTTCCTGCTGAGCTGTGGCTGGATCCGATGTTGTGTTGACAGAATCACACGGCTCTCCGTTTACCAAAGAGAGGAAGTAGTCCGTTACGCCAACGATTTTACCTCTGGGGGTCTTGGGCAAACATTCTAGCTGGGACAGCAAAAGACGATGTTCAGGGACATCGTCAAACAGTTCCACAGTGAACCTACGCCCACGTTGCTTACGCACTGCTGGCGACCTTCTCGGTTTCGTTAGATCTCGCTAAGTAGGTGTAGTAGCCCTCGACGATGTTCATGAAGGGCTCGCAACTGTCGAGAACTACCGCATGCGGGTAAGTTATACTCAGGCTCTTTGCGAAGAACGAACTACCACCGCCGCCGACCACGATCCTTAAATTCCCGGAATCACGCCACGAATCACTAAGATGTTCCACAAGTCGTTCCGTACCTTTCATGGTCCCAATACGAATGACACCTGAAAGATCAATATCGTGGTCGAAATGACGGTATTTCCCAGCATTGATGCTGTTTAGAAGATCCTGTGTACCCGGCGTTGCTCCGAGTTGTTCATGTAGAAACGCCTTAACTTCATTGACGATCGTCCATACGCCAACCGCAGCCCCACCATTCGCAAATTCACGTACCTTTAGGTTCTCGACAATCGTCCAATCCGAGGTATAGCTTCCGATATCCAAGACGCCAACCAGTTGGTCCGACCATTCACTGCGTTCTATGACGGCGGAGACGTATAAACCGTAGGGCTGGGGCATTACTACCGTTGATCTCTGGCGAAGCAGAATGTCGTATTCGATCCCGTTCGCAACGAAATGATGTTTCCTGTTCAGTATCTTCTCGAGTTTAGTTCGGTGCTTCTTGAAGTCATTTACCGGTAGACCTGTACAAAGACGCAGCGGTTTGCAGTATCCATCAGGGAACGCGGCTGCGATAGCCGAGTAAAGCAACATTCGGTATCCCTCTTCCGAAAACCAAGTCATTTTCTGAGTGTCTACATGGTTCTCAGGCTTAACACTCATTACCGCTTTTTCACTCTGTAACGAACACTCTTTTTCCGTCGGAAATCGTCCATCCATCCGCCTCGGTCATTTCAAACGCTGAATCTTCCGGAACACCAACAATCGACCGAAAATAGGATCGGTGACTTGATGTCACAACTTTCGTCATCCCAGACCCTACATCTATTGCTATCGATTCCATCGCCTCGCCTTTTTTACGAATGTTCGCTTATAGAATACGGAGCGCTTTGCGCTCCTTATTCTTAGTGTGAAATAGACGAGGAAAACCGTTTGAGACTTGCACTTCTTATCGGGTTGGCTGTGATGACTGGATGCAGCGACCAAAAGATCGAATTCCCGGACAACGACCAGACTCGACTGTCGTACGAGGCAATCGAGTCAGAGAAGCAGGAGTACCACAAAGCAGAGCTGCGAGTATCCACCCCTATTCAGAATGGAACTTTGCATCTTTACCATCTACTAAACGGTGAGACTAAGCACATTGAATCAAAAGTATTTAGCTTTGAGAAACCAGTACTATATGTTTCGTTTCTTGCACCACTTTCCTCCGAACGAAGCACGCTACTGATTCATGTAGTCAATTCAGGCTCGCTCGACGATGGGATACAAGAATACGTTTGTTTCTCAGATCTAGACCTTCGATCGTTCCGTCACGATAGCGACACTAACTGTGGTTACTGGGAGACGTCCGCCTACTACCTGTCCGCCTTAGAGGTAGGTCGGCCTGACGCACATGCATTTCACGATATCGCACTGCGTCTCCCACTTTGGCGAGCGATTTCTGTCGCCACAGACGATAACCTTCACGGATTCTATGCCTCTGTTATCGGTACTCTTCAAAACGCACTAGTTGGAATGGGAGAAACAAGGTTTCATCCCGACAGACACTCTCTCCGGCCGGTCATGGAAACTATCGTTTATCAATTCAAAGAGGAATTCCAGCGTCGAGGATCAATTCGTGCCGGCGATCTAATCAGGATAGCAAATCAGGTTACTGATCACTCTATGCCGCTTGAGCGACTATTTCGTTTCGCCAAGGTATTTAGAGACCACGAATATGTAGAGCAAATCGAACTAGAAAACACCGGGGGTAGTTTTACCAGGTTAGGAGACAACCTTGAGTTGCTTACAATGAATAACGAGGTAAGGCGATTCTATCTAGCAGGTTCCCCTTTCGAGATGTCGGATTACCGCACCCAGGTTGTACAAAGGATTACCGAAACCAGGAGTGACGCTGGGCTTGTCATAGCATGGGTTCCAATATCACACATGTATGGCTATAACATTTACCTAAACGGCCAAGACGTTGGTTTCTCGAAAACGCCTAGCTATCGTCTACCAGCTGATTCTGCCGGTACCGTCGTTATTAAAGCTGTTGGCTATGCCGGTGAATTTGACGGCGTTTCATACGAGATTCAACCTCCTTCTTTTCTCGCCTCGCAATGAGCTACTTGGACGCAGAATTAAGAAGGTTTGCCTCAACGATTATTTCTGATGATCGAGTAACTGATACCAACCATCTGATAATCATCCATGAAGATCTCCACACTCAATTTCGGCTAGCACTCGAAAGTCTTACGGGTAAAAAGCGTGCGGCACGTTACACGTTGGAGTCTGTTGATAGCCTGTTTGGGAATCAGCGGCCGAAGCATCTAGTCGCTAACATACACACGCAGGCTGCCGCCGTATATTCCGAAGCAGGTTACGAGCTTCCCAAAGTGCCTATCGCTAAGGTGCTAACTGAAGAACCTGCTCACCCGCTCTCGCGCCTGGTTTGCGCGGCGTATAAACAGCACGGTCTGGGTTGTCCAGCAAGCTCGCTGCTAGGAAAAATCGGAATGTTCGTTACGCAAATATTCCTATTTGATTCTGGGAGTATATCGACAGCCACGAAGACGGCTATCGCATCCCACGTAGAAAGATTCATGCCGATAAAACTAAACCTCCCCACCCGATACGCAGAGTTACGCTCCACCCCGTTAGAACTCCCAGCACTGATCGCAAGCTTAAACCGTAGTCGCTCTCAGATTCTCGTTTCATCATGGAAGGCTTTAAAAGGTCTTGAGGAGGCACTTCTTCGTGAAGGGGTCAGATCTCTCACGCATGATCGAGAATCCATTCAGGTTGACCCTTCAATCCCTCAGCTCGCTAGCCTATCTAGCTATTTAGAAACCAGAGAGCCGCGATACATCACCGACCTTTACAAACAGCTATTCAGGAAGAGCCTCCACCTAAGTCAGAGAGGAGTTCTTTGGACGCTGACAGCGATCGACTCCTTGGAGGCCAATCAACTTGCGGAATTTCTAATTACCTGTGAGTTCTCGGACGATCCTCTGAGGTCGTTCATGTATTGGCGTCACGAGAACCTAAAAATAGAAGGAGCGTTGTTCGAGTACATTGATAAAAACCGTCGAACGGATTTGGGAGACCTTCTACCAATTCTGTTGAGTGGGGAACCAGCATTAGTCGAACTCATCCTACCAACATTCGACCGATCACTTCCCGCAGATCATCTGATTAGTATCACACATGACGGGGTGCCCGAGGACGCATGGGGTCGATATACAAACATTACTAGAGTGAACTTAACGGATGGCTAAGACAAAAAAAGTAATCGATCGGATCAAAGAGTTTAGAACGCTCGATAGAGCCGGTCGTGCCCTCGAAACGAATAAACATCTGAGCACGGATGCTATGCGCCGTATGACTGAAACGGCGAAGGAATCCGGACTATCGACCCATCTTGTCGATGAAGAATTGCTTCCGTTACTTACTCCATTGGTTATTTGTATCGGGCCCGAACTCGCTGCAAGCCGACATCGGGGTGTCCTAGAAACAAGTGCATGCGTTCCTCATATTGAGATATCGACATATATCGCGCTGCGCGCCGTTGCCCACCTTGATTCGTCTACCCAATGGCGAGACTGGTCAGGTATGCAGCAAGTTCTTGCGAATGAAAAGCTAAAAACTGACGACGAAAAAAACGACGAACAAGAACGTGTGCGATTGCATTGGCTTAAGACAATGATGGCACTTGTTTTGTCACTTCCTATCGGCTACATGCACTCACATACATACGCACGCGCGGCAGGAAAGAACGATAGCTGGTCTCCAGCCGTAAAGAACCTAGACGAATACACTTCAGAGCCGTTGACTCTGCGCTTCTATCCAACCAATAGAGAACTTGCGCCAAAACAGATATCTCAACGAGTACACAGTCGACTATATGGTCAACCTCCGTCCATCGGAGGACTGTTGAATGCAGAGATGGACTTTTGGTCGCCAGCGCCTTACAGAGATAACCCCTTTTTTACGTCGCTGAAGGCGTCACTGAAGGAATCGTTAGACCACTACTACGCCACCTCAATTCAAAATTTGCCGTTTTGGTGGGTAGGTCTCTACAACCACGCGTTCTTCAAAGATCCAGGCTATGCACCTCTCACCTATCGGGTGTTTGTAGATTCCAAAATCAGCAACGCGTCAGAAGGCAAATCGGTGGATGATGTAGAACCAACTGGCAAGGTAGAGCCATTAGTTCAGGCAGCCGCAATAGTGCCCGACTTACCATCGAGACTAACTACACTTCTTTCATGGGTGAGGAGCGGTTTGCAAACCCAAGATATAAAAGTGAATTGCCGGGGTGCGCTCTTCCATCAACATATGAACAAACCTTCTATCGTCCACACCGCATTTTACAAGCACTGTGTCGGGCATCGCCCAGAACTTTATGACAGTTACGAAGAACTGGCTACTGAGATGCTTGAGCATGGGATTGTCCGTGACGAGATAAATCACTTCGAGTTTAGAGTCGAAAACAAACGCAGAGGCACTGTTAACCTCCAGCCTTTGAGTGAACATGGTATCCAGACCCTATTCGGATCCAACGTTCTTGAAGACAACACATCTCTCAATGAACGAATAAAACCAAGTCGAAGAGCGTCAGACCTAGTACCAGAGCGAAACAGCGCTTAGGTCTTGCGCACGATAGCTGAATCACTTACTGTGGTTGTCGACTCCACTCTCCTTGGGTCCCAAATTTCATAAGAACGTTGTTTCCAATGTTCTTCGAAAGCCGATCTGAAGGTTAAATCAGAAACCCTCACTGACTCTGTCAGTTTTCCCTTAAACGCCGTCTAGGCACCGTTGTGCCTATTTGGTGCATTCGTGTGTCTTTCCGCGGCTTTCCCACGGAGATTCAATAATGAATGCCAAAACAGAAATCCCAACCCAATTTGGGTTGTATGTTCCTTTATCCCAAAGACTTCCAGTGTTCGATGAAACATTTCCCCCAGATGAGGGATGGCGAATCGAGATCGAAGTTAAGGATGCATTTGCAATGAGACCAGAGCTTTCTGAGCTCCTCAAAGAATGCATCCGCAACAACGTTGCGCTGAGCGAAATTGGGTTAGAACTTCCAAATCAAAAAAGCTATGTGTTTATCGCAAAGCTCGTTAATTCGGAAGATAAAGTTGTTCGATCAGCGTCTACGCATCAAGTTATCGACTACCTAAAAGACTACGAACGTGCTGAAACGCGTTCACGACAGCGCCTCGTCGCTGCCTGTGGTTTCGATGGTGGTGTTCTTGATGTAGACGAACAAATACCTTTAGAGGTATAGGAAAGTAGTTTGGATGGTGACATCCCTCTGCAATCGTCCGAACAACCCAAGCAACAGGAAATTGAACAACTATCTGATGAATTAACCACAGATAGCGACTCGATACTTGAACTCCCCACGGCTGTACTCAATCAGCTAAAAAACGTGCGACAACAAATGTCTGACCGTGGCCACGAGCTGCCGGTTATGCCCACTACTGTGGATGATGCTCTTAAGCAAGTTCGCGATATTCGCGAGGAGCTTAAAAAATGAGGATCAGTTGTTCACGCGTTCAAACCTATTCCAGCTGCGGTAGGCAGTATAAATACCGTTATATCGACAGACTGGAACCTATCGTTACACCGTTCGCTTTGGCCTTTGGCCGAGTGATCGATGAAACGTTGTCCGAGTACCTTGTGCAATTTGCATACGGGAACTCCTTTGACTTAGTCACTGACTTTAAATCTCGATTTGAAGCGATGTTCTCATCGCGCGCTATCAAGTATCCGCAACACTGGGATTCTGATGACGCACTCAAAACCGGGTTGTCGTTGATTGAGTCTTTCCCCGAAAAGTGGGCAAGCACCAATTTGATACCAGTCATCGATAATGATGGGCGGCCAATGGTGCAAAAGGAAATTATAGCTCCGATACCCAATTCACCACACGAGCTCCACATGGTCCTCGATCTGGTGGTGATGAACTCTATGAACGGCCAAGTTGCAGTACTTGATCTCAAGACCGCTGCACAAAAACTTGATCCGGAGAGTCACTTTGGTCACAACACCTTCCAACTAACGACCTACCAATATGGTGTAGAGAGAACGTTGGCACATCTCCTTGAAGATGGGCGTGTTTCTAATGTGGGATATATGGAGTTGATTAAGAGGAAAATACCGAAGACTAAAGGTCAAGGCCCTACGGTCGAAACCCCTTTGTTCTTTCCTCGCCGTTCGAGAGAGCTGGTCGCAGATATGCTAAACACCTATCTACGCACCATTCGCGAACTCGAGCAGAATCGATTTCTACGCCCTCCAAATCTCGCGTTTAACAGTCCCTGCCAGATGTGCGACTACGCACAGCTGTGTGTCTTCAATGACAAACAAGGTCTAAGAGAACGCGAACCCTATATTGCGAAAGTCGCTTAACCGCTGGGTTAGAGCTTCGCTACTACAAACTCCAGGAGAAAATCATGGATACACAAACCATACAGCTCAACACACTACCAGGCTTGGAATCTCTTCCAGACGAAGTCGTTTACGAAGAATCAATGCCTGGGCACCCAAACGTCCCAGAAAAGGACCCCGACTATGTATTTCGCATAGATGACGTCCGCGTGATATACGGCTTCCTAAATCACGATGGTTCGGAAGGACTACTTTTCAAAGGGCCAACGGGGAGTGGCAAGAGCTCGGTTATTTGGCAAATGCATGCCTACCTAGGACGACCACTTTTTTACATTAACGGATCAGTAGACCTCGAGTACACTGATTTGGTTGGTACAAAGGAGGTCATCGAAGGCAACACGATGACGCTAGACGGACCTTTGGTTCGTGCTGCAGGTACACCACACGCATCCTTTCTTTTCGAAGAGATGGATCGTGCTCCCGCAGAAGTATCAGTTGCTCTAAACCCCCTTCTTGATGGCTACGGCATTAGTTCCGTCTTGGACCAGCAGGTCTATACGACGGAACATGGGTTTAAACTCATTGCCACTGCTAACACCGGAGGAGGCGGAGACATAACCGGAGACTACAACACCGCAAACATCCTCGATAAGTCGTTCTTAGATCGATTTTGGACACACGATGTGTGGTATTCCGGAGAAGATATCGAATTTAAGATTCTTCGAAAACGTGTCTCCCCAAGCATAGAGGACGAGCACATTCGCCAGTCGATTCGATTGGCAAATGACATTCGCTACCTCTACACAGGCAAAGATGAATCAGCATCATCTTCAGCACAGTCCTTTGCGGGACATATCGACGCAACATTCAGCACTCGCACTCTCGCGAGTTTCTGGAGCGTTATGGAGCTATTCCAAGTCGATAAACCTGTTGAATATGCGTTGAATCTAGTGATTGCCAATCAGTGCTCTGACCCCTGCAAAGAAGCAATTCAGCAGATCGCAGAAGCACACTTCTCGGGTTTTTAGCGATGCTACGTTATGCGTTGTATCACGGACCTGGCGATAGATTGGTTGCTATCTCGAAAGAGCCTTCGACGAAAGGATGGATAGTACGGACTGGGCAGCGAGGAAAGAGGCTACGCGTTAACACGCTTCCTCATGACCGCCGCTACGATGACCTCATTATTGAGTTTGTTGGACCGGACTATAAATTCATCTCGGAGGGAACCGTCGATACCCGTGGGAATCCCATTATGGATGTGTCTCAAGGAGACCTTTATTGGGAAGCGAGTAATGTCAGTATCAGCTCATTCAGAGACGATCTAACATACTTTGCCGAGCATCTCACCGGGAAGAACGTCGAGTTCATCGAGGACATTGACGGATGCCGTTTGAAGCAGGATCGAGTTGTGTTTGGCATTGGAAACAAAGCCGGACTAATCAACTACGATGGCATCGGTGCAGGTTATGCATCGTTCCAGCAGGCTGATATATGTTGTGCTATCGCGTACCACGCGAATGCTCACAATATTAGCCTAACAGCTGCTGACGATCGTGTTCTTTCGCCTGTGCAAGCAATCAGCTTGAGCATGCAGTATGCCTCTAGCTCGATGCTCGAGGTCATGCACAAACTCGGATATGTGTCACTACGACACACCCTCACTTCCTTGTCTAATAAACAAGTCACCTTCTAAACCAATAATCGTATAGACACATGCCTAACGACTTTAGTCGTCGGTTGCGTGTGCTTGCGTATACGGAGAAAACAATGAACTACTACATTGTAAACACGCGGATCTCTTCTATATCAGGACGCCACAGCATTAGCGAGGCAGATCTTGGTTTGGCAGCAGGCACGCTACCCCCCAGAAGACCTAGCAACTCTAGGATCGCTTATCGTCGTGGACAAAAAGTGTCTGCGACCCTTCGAGCGAATCCGAACCGCTGCAAAGCGAACCCTCGAAAACAGAGGTGTAGGAGTTGGACTGGGTACCGTGGTGATGTCTACTGACTACGCCGCCCTAAAAGCAGATTTAAATTTGCTTCAGTCGGAGTTTTATGCCGAAAAGCAGAAACTCATTGATACGTTTGACGGTATGTTAGTTGGTCGGCTCACGGCCCATCCTGACTACGCCAAACTGATCAAACAGTACGCGCCTTCAACCCGATATGTTGAAAATCGGCTCTCGTTTGAGATCGATACAATAAAATTGGACGCAGGTGCGAATGATGCGAATGCTCGTGATCTATCCGATACTTTGTCGCGCGACAGCAACAACGTTCGTATTAGGCTCATTGAGGAAATTGCATCGTTTATTGACGACACTTTAGAGGGGTCTATCGAAAAAGAGCAGCGTGTGGTGAAAGCCAATCTGAACCCTATTTCGAAAACACTCCTACCTAAGATAAAGAGTTTCGCTCTTCTTCATGCCGAGTTTCAAAGGGTGCATATGCACATCGAGAAACACGTCACTAACGCCCGCAATATTCTAGATACGCGACCATCCGGTGCTGTGTTTTTAGAGCTGGAGTTGTATGACGAGTTCGTTGCAGCACTATCAAAAGTGCGAACGATACAAGGCGTGCAGGCATTCTTAGACCAACAGTCCGTGACGCCTATGTTCACGAAGCAAATCGAGCGACCTATTGACGTTCCCACTGAGGAAGTGCTCCCAGAGCGCCCCTCATCGGTCATCAATACAAAGTCGCGCGTTTACTTCTAAGGAGGAAGAAGGTGTATAACCCTAACTCACTAGGCGCGGCCCCACTCGTAGCTGCAGCACTAGGTCGATCTCTTGGCGTTGAAATACACGTTAGCGAGAAGGCCTCAACTGCTTTTACGGACGGTACCTCGCGGATAACTCTACCTGCACTACCCGTTGATGTTGATGAACAAACAGAGCGCATGCTTTGGGGCTTTATCCATCATGAAGCAGGTCATTGTCGGCATTCAGATCTCGCATACCAGGATGACCCAATTGTAGACGACGAATTCATTCGTAAGATCGTTGGAATTCTTGAGGATGCGCGTATGGAGGCCGCACATATCGCTCTCTACCCAGGTGCGGAGAAAATACTAAAGAAACTAATGGAAACGTTAGTGGATATAGAATTTTGGACCAAACCGAGTGATGAACATAAACCGAGCGAAGCTTTTATAGCATTCGTGCTGTATTACTTGCGATCGACCTTTCTGGATCAGTCAGCGTTAATCCCCTTTCGGGATCGCGCACGGCGGCTCTTAGAGGACGAGCTCGGTAGCGCTTTGGTTTCGCGAATTGTCAGCATTCTACAGACTGTCCGACAAGCCAACGAAACATATGACTGCGTAGACATCGCTATAAACCTCAGATCGCTTCTGCGTGACGAGCAAGAAAGCGCAAAGAGCGAACCGCCACAAGAAAGCCCCTCCGTGCCAAACGATGATTCCTCATCCGAAGATTCAACCGAAGGCACACATCACCACCAGAGCGATGCTCTAGCGGAGATACTTGGCGGGGAAGTTAACGAAGATCTAAACCTGGGTGATTTGGGTGACTGCTTAGGCAGCGCAATCTCAGATCAGTTAGACAACAACGCCACCAGTAGAGCTTTGTCTCTACCGAATGGTGTTATTGAGATCGACGGGCGCTTAGACGAGACAGCTATTCGCCTAGCGAAAAGCCACACCTCGAAACTTTCATCGCAGCTTAAGCGTGTACTCGAAAGCACTAAACGAATGCCCTCATCCCGACATAAAAGAGGGAAGAGAATCGGCAGACGTGACGTGCATCGAATCGCTTTAGATGATCCTCGGATATTTCGTCGAAAGGTAAGACAGCCCGCAGTTAACACCGCGGTCGTTGAACTCAAAGACGTTAGTTCGAGCATGCGCGACCGAATCTTAATCGCCAATGACGCAACGCTAGCAACCTCGCTAGCACTTTCCGAAGTCAAAAACGTTGAGCATTCAGTAGCGGCATTTCCTGCGAAAGAACGTGGTGAGAGCATTGAAGTCGTTAAAGATTTTGATGAGAGCACCAGTCGAGTTAGCAGCCGATTCAATACATCCGCCCACGGCGGAACACCTATGGCAGAGGCTCTGCTGTGGGCTGGTTGGCAGCTTAGTAAAAGAAGGGAGCATCGAAAGATCATTGTCGTCTCTACCGACGGCCATCCTGACGATGCTGATTCATCGACTGGAGAATGTCCGGTAACGAAATCTGTTATCGAACATTTAAGAACATCCGGAATAGAGATTCATGGACTCATGATCGATACGACGGACAAATACAACCTATTCGATAGTTCTAGAACTATCACCCACATAAGTGAGCTTACTAGCGCGTACGTCGAACTCTTCGAACGCGTTCTGAAAGTCGCTTAATCCACACTGTCCTCCGGGGCGACAGGCCCCAATCGAGGGGTCCGTCGGTCTGATGGGCAACCCTTCAGGAGAATAGCTATGAAAACATGTTTTTTAGAGCAAATAGAGTTACCCGAACTAACCAACGATCAAATGGATGCATTCGCAGATTGGTTCTTCGTACGCTGCATGAAGCAGTTATTCGGAGCCCACTCTTCGATAGAGCTCAGATGGGATGTTTCCCACTGGGTATTCCACAATCCATTCGTGACAAAGAAGTTCGGCGGAACGAAAATTTGGACCTCCCTTCAACACTTGATTGATATCGCTTCTAAATACATTCCTCGTGATGATCTCATTGATACAGCTTGTTTCTATGTCGATGAGCCACTTGCGGGAATACGAGCGGCATCTTTTTGCGTTGATAGCAACTTACGAGTTGTACCGTTTAGATTTTCCTTCGAAGACATATGTTGCCGACTAGGAACCAGTCCAGACGAGATGCGCGATCAAATCCGCGCTCAAATGGGACATCAGGGTATCGAGACGCTTATTGATTTAGATCAAATGGCTGTCAGTTCAAAGAACCGACACAAAGCGCCTCAAGATGACCTGTTGGGATTCAACTACGCCGATCCCTCAATGTTTATACGTCCAGGAAGTATCGCTTCTTTCAAGAAGCTCATACCTGACGTAGATAACGCTGAGGTGTTTGCTGAGTTCCAGGATTCCTTGTTTAACACGGTTGCATAAGTCACTCGAAGGAGCTGACCAACGCAAAGGAGATATAGATGAACGATTTTGAAAAAACAGTCGAAGCGCTGAACCATCGACAACGTATGGTTATCCTCGATCATACGATCGGAGAGTTAGCGATGTTGATTGAACGGCTCGATTATCGAATTAAGTGTCAAGACGAACGAATAGAGCGTCAAGATACCGAACTCAACAAACTGCGTCTTAGAACTAAGAAACTTGAGGAGTCACAGACCCCCTTGTTTTCTCAGCCTGAGCCTGATTTCACTTCTGCTAATACGGAATTGAATCATTGACAGCGCAACCAACCAACCAAGCCCCTCTTTAGGGGCTTTTTTTTGTGCTCCGTATTCTATGACAGAGTAAATATACGGATGCACACAATGAACCGACAAGGTCCTGGAGAGGTTGGTAAGACTCGGATAGATAAATCGTACGTGTATCCAATCTGGTCTGCTTGCGAAGTGGAACAACACATCCTTAGCCTTGAGGATGATCAAAGTCATGATGACATCTATCGTAACTTTAGGCACTACCGTAAGGGGGTAGCCGAGCTTGTAGACGCTACGCTATATACCGCCTACGTCGTACCGATCATAGATATCGCCATGGAAAACATGCAAATGTTGCTTGGATCAAATAGGAACCACCACAACTATCCAGGCGGGTTGCTAATTCATTCGTATGAAGTCCTCTTTCACATGTTTACCCAGGTGTTGGGAGAAGGGGGACGTTTACTACCGCCACAACCGGACCGACCCCCCGGTGTTTGTAGCGCAACTGAAATGAAAGGACAGGCCCTTGCCATAATCGCGGCGCTGGTCTTCTTACATGACTGGAGGAAGATTAACTGCTGTGCGGTTTATCTTGGGCCCAAACCGTTCAGGCAAGGCAAATGGGAGCAGTCGTACCTTACAGATAGCAGATACATAAGCATGTACAAGCGGCGGGAAATGAGCCGAAAACCCTGGGGGAAATACTCTCTGTCGTACTATCGGTTCGAATACCAAAATATGAGTCACGAGTTTAGTCCTCGTCAGGACATACTCGACTTCTTTTCCGCTGAGTCACTTCAGGATCAGTTTACTGATGAGTTGCGCAATATTAAGCCGCAAATACTCGATATGTTCACCGGAAACCCAGAAGCACCGGACGGATTCGACTCCTTCCGTCGTCAGATTATGGGCTGTTTGCGGGATGCTGATGCTCTCAGCGCGAAGAATTTCGGCGCAGAACACGATACGTGGGTAGAGAGATACATCGTCGTTTTTCAGCTGGCCAAAGAAAAGGTAGGGTCGCTTACCGAGGTCGGACTGACCAAGTGTACGGGCAACGTATTCATGACGTCTCAGGGTGCGGCTACGTTTTGCGAGATTATGAAAGATGAATTAGAAAGATACGACCTAAACCCAAACCCTGAATCCTTTCTTGATAACTTTCCACCTTCTATGGTGAACCACAGTGGTTTAGAAGTTTACGGTAGACACACGAACGCGCTAGGAGAGAAAGGCCTCTATATCGTTAACTATGAAATCCAACGGCTCGCAGCGGACATTTTCAATCAACCAATCAACGCATCCAGTGACGGGAACGAGAATGCTGAACAGGCGACAAACAGTACTCGTAAAATAACCGGTGGCCGCAGCGAAATAACAGTAAATCCGTCGGGTGAACTATCCAAAGATCAGCCACACGATTTTACTAGCGCTCTCGACGAGTGCGATCAGTCAAATATTGGTGACACTTTGTTTTCTATATTGAAAAAAGTAGAAGAAAACAAGTTAGGTACCGTGCACGAAACAAACGAGAGAATTTTACTAACAAAGGTTCTTCTAGATACGACACTATTGGAAGGCACCGCATTGTCTTTCGATGACTTAGCATCCGCGAGAGATTATCCGGACGCAGACTGGGATATCAAAGAAACACCAAGCCTGGGTATCCTGCTATCCGAGTCATTCTCCTACAAACTAAAAGCCCACGGAAGTGGATGGAGGAAAAGATTCATAGGCAGTGATCGCTCTGAAAGCGAAGATGGCAATGAATAGCAGAAAACACTTCTATCGCGTTCCACTCGAAGGCGTTTCTTCTATTACATGGTTTCTTTGCGGCCTAACTCTCATTTGGCAATCAGAACAGGTCGAAGGAATGATCACTGTTGTTCGCTATTTGTCTATTCCGATGTTCGCCATGGGCCTCTATCGAGGATGGGAGGTTGTGTCTTTGTGGTTATTCAGAACAAAACTAACTACTCCACTCCCTCCCCATACATCCATTTCCTCAATATTGAACATACAGAAAAAGAGTAGAAAGACGTTCTTGGGTAAAGGGTTCCTTTGGCAGCCCCATCACGCGAGGCTGTGTATCGATATTTTAACGCTCGAGGACATGAACGAAATCGAGCCACCAACTCTCTTCAGAAAGCTATCTGGGATATTTGGAATAACTGAATCTTCGGTCCGCCTTGAGGGAAGCCACTACATCCACGGAGTAGGCGAATCTGAAGATAACATTCTCATGCCTACCAAGCTCAGACGCTCTCACACCTTAGTGCTCGGGACCAACGGCTCGGGAAAGACGCGAATGTTGGAGTCGCTGATAGCACAAGATATATGCCGTGATCTCCTAACCGCCTCCGAAGACAAAAAACAACGCCGGTTAGCGAAGAAAAAAGGGATGACTGAACATCACTATGACGCTCTTCTTAGCACCCGTAACACATCCATCTTCATTCTTGACCCAAAGGGAGACCCGGACCTGCGAGATCGCGCGTTTTCCCTAGCAAAGGAACATGACAGGCCGTTCAATTATTTTTGCCCACAAGACGCGCATTGTAGCGTTCGACTAAACCCGTTAGACGGATTTACGCGCACTACCGAGCTAGCCAATCGAGTATGTTCCCTGCTGCCCACAGGTGGTGACAACGATGCATTCAAGCAGTTTTCATGGACTGCTGTAACGAACATCATCGACGGCCTCGTGATGTCTCAGGAGAAAGTTACTCTACTCAATCTAAGAAAGTATGTTGAGATTGGAGTCGATGAGCTGCTCTCGAACTGCATCGTTATACATTTAGAGAAGTATGCGAGATTTTACCCAGAATGGAGAACTTGGATCGATAAGGGAATTAAGACCTCAGTAAAAAATCGTGGTTTGGACAAAGAAACCGCTGAACGGGCTGCGAGCCTAGGTGCTACATATTTGTCCGAGGTAAAGAAACAACATCCAAGTAGGACTATTGACTCACTGCTTGATGTTCTGATGCACGACCGTGAGCATTATACGAAGTTGATAGCTGGTTTGCGGCCAATATTGATTCAACTCACCCAGGGTCCCATGGAATATTTGCTTTCGAAGCCCGAGAATCATGTCGACAATCGTACACCCACAACTTTCAAAAAAATGATTTCGGAAGGTGGCATCTGCTATGTCAATCTCGAGGCGCTAGCAGACTCAGTTGTCGCCTCAGCGCTTGGCAGTCTCTTTATATCAGATCTAACTGCGTGCGCGGCTCAAAGACATCACGATGGTATTTCAGAACCAGGAGTCGCGATCTACGTAGACGAAGCTGCGGAGCTAATGAATGAACCCTTTATTCAAGCACTCAATAAAGGGCGTGCAGCTGGTTTCGAATGCACCCTAGCGAGTCAAACAATTGCCGACTTCGAAGCAAGGATGGGAAGCAAAGCAAAAGCACTCCAGGTACTTGGAAACATCAATTCACTCATCGCCATGAGGGTTCAGGACGAAGCTTCAATCGACATGGTTGTTTCTAAGTTTTCAGAAACATCATACGAGGAAGAATCCACTACACGATCAGCAACAACAATAAGTGCAATAGAACAGCGTGGACGCGACTATAGCGGTGCGGTAATGCGCGGCTCACAAACAAAAGACATCACATTGATTAACGCGGATCTTCTTCAAAGCTTGCCGCCTGGTCACTTTTTCGCGCGTCTTCCAGACGGGAAGAAATACAAAGGGCGTGTTCTCTTAATGGAAGACGTCGCACCCGAACTGCGTTTTGATCCGTACAAAGACGGACATCAGAGTGTTCCAAATCCTCCAGCGGAAACCTCTGTTTCAGACTCGGACTCAGATCGGCCTGAAACAAACATTTCTCTAAATACGGGTTCTAGTGAACGGGAGAAAAAATTTTCAACCTTCGGTGGTATTCACTACGGGGCCGCTTCTATTAACCCATCAAGTCAGCAGTTGTAGTGGGCACCTTATTCAAATACGCAGGATGTGACGGTCAAAATGTGGTGACAGTGGCACCACATTCGAAGGTGAATGCGTACACAAGATTCTACTTTTTGGGTCTCCATACGAGGCTAACTTTTTCACGTAGGGGCGTCTGTAGAAGCCTAACGTTTTCACGTGTGGATATTTACGCGAAAGCACGCGTGCGTAGGAGGCTATCATTTTCACGTAAGAGGTTCATAGAGTCCTATCGTTTTCACGTTCTCTATCGAGCTATCTTTTTCCCAGACTATTACGAAACCTATAAAAATGAGGTAAGACAATATGGCGCCCATCCCAAAAATTGAAAAGGAAAATCTAATTCGGCTCGCAGGAACCAAATGTTCCAGAAGGACAAAAATCTATTTGGAAGAGGTGCTTCCTCAAATTCACAAGGTAGAGAAGCGGCACGAGGAAGTTAAGAACTGGTTAGAGAGAGCATTCAAAACTGCCGAAGAGGAAACCAATGAACACTCGCAAGAATTACCGCTCTTTCCATTCGTAAAAACGGTAAGAATACAAAGAAAGGTAGATGGTTTTGATTCGATCGACTGGGAAAAGGCGGGCTACATTTACCCCCGTTGGGGGCGTTGGATTGGTGGCGAAAAAACGAATATGGAGTTTCATACCTACTCTCCAGGAACCAAGAGGCGAACATATGAAACTCCTGAAGCTGGCGTCACAGAGAAGGAAATCATGGAAAGCATCACCTACAGCGATACCTACATGAAGATGATGGTCAACGATTGTGCCAATAGACGAACACCTAATTGGCAATCAAAGATCTATATCGCAGCTGAAGCCATGCTTCTGCCAGTTCGTTACTACGCAGCAAAAGCGATAAATCCGTTCATGATAGAGCTATCAACGAAATACGTTCCAGATTGGCACACCAGATTCGATCCTGATAACCCAGATGATATATCTGAAATAATCGGCAGGAACGGATGAAAGAAGATGTCCCAAACCCGGCCCAGCACGATGCAGTACACCATTCGGGGCATACGTTAGTAATAGCGTGTCCTGGATCAGGAAAAACGCGGGTTCTTGTTGAACGCGCGATCAACCTACACGACGCTACCCCGCTAAATCATGTTCAGCTAGTCACGTTCACGCGAGAGGCTGCTATTGAGATAAACGAAAGACTAAGAAAGAAAATAGGACAATCCTGCCGATACAACGTATCTACATTTCATGCTATCGCCCTCAAGCAGCTGAAGGGCACGGCTAGTGTGAAGAAGGTAATTGGCGAATACGAGCGACAGGCGTTAATGGAAAGAGCAATGGAACATTGTATCTCCCCTGACGCGGACATTGAGGCATTCAAGGTGTTTCTCTAACACTACCCCGAAGCTAACCCAGCAACCCGCCATATTTACGAATCTGGATACGAGGCTTACCTACAGGAATTGCTAAAACACGAAGCTACGGATCTGAATCAAATAATGCCCCGAGCTGTTAAGGCTCTAGTAAACGGTGAGCTCGAACCGATTCCCAGCACACACATCCTGGTCGATGAGTTTCAAGACATCGACAAAATCCAACTAGATTGGGTCCTCTACCACAAACGCAGAGGGGTAGAAATTACTGCTGTCGGAGACGATGACCAATCGATCTATAAGTTTCGGGACGCTTTGGGATACACCGCTTTCAAGCTACTGCATAACGCTATCTATCCGAAAGTAATCTATTTGGACACCAATTATCGATGTGCAAAGAAAATACTTGCTACGTCGAATGCACTCATAACGGCAAACACGGGGCGTATTCAAAAGAACATTACACCAATTCAATCCGGGGGCAGTGTCGCCACCGTTGAAGCGTGGACACAAGAAGATGAGATCGATGCGATTGTTAAATACCAATCACGAACAAAAACAGAGTTGGCCGTAATTGCCCGAACCCATGGACTTTTAGAAAGAATAGCGTACGAATTCGAAGTCAACGATATTTCATTCAATAGACCCGGAGGGAAGGATTTCTGGGACCTGCCGCTCCCCGCTTTGCTCTCCTCGCTCCTGCAACGAACGAAGGTCGATGGGCTTGTTGAGGTCACGCTTGAGAGCACCGCTAGTACGCCAGACTTTACAGAACTCGATGCCATTCTACGTGCCGGCGAGGCGAACATTGATCGGAAAATACAACGTACAACAGATTGGATCGAGCGTGTGGTCCTTCCAGGTTACGAGGAGAAGTGGCATTCGGATACTTTACGGCGAGCATCTAGCAGTCTCCTAGGATTCACAGGCTCAGTACTGAGACGACTAGCCGGACTCAAAAAGAGAAAAAAGAACGCCGAATCAAAGCTCACGCTGCTCACTATGCATAGCGCGAAAGGTCTGGAATTTGAAAACGTTTGGGTATTCGGATGTAACGATGGGCGGGTGCCACTAATTCCCAAAGGTAAAACGATTGATGCCGAAGAAATCGAAGAAGAAAGGAGACTCCTGTACGTCGCTATGACACGCGCTAGGAAGGAGCTGACGCTATCGTTCTCATGGAATCGGGGCATTAGGAAACCAGAGTTACGCATACTTCAGCGTCTTTATCCCAGCCGGTTCCTCACTGATGAGCTTGGAATCGCACAGGCGAGGCCAACACCACCGGAGCAATATAGAGAATACCGTTACTGGAAGGGGTAGTCCTCCACCATCCTTACCAGCTTGATGCATCCCGCCATACTTTTAATCTATCTCTGACAATCCTCACCCAAAACCAATACCTAATCAGGGATTCTTGATCATTGCCAAATTCCATAGACTTGGACTCACTCATGACTCCATCGAAAGTGTTTTGAGCGAAATCTGGAAAAGTATTTAGTTCCGGTCGAATAAAATTCTCGTATCTCCACAACCATCCAGGTTCCTTCTCGAGCACATCACGCTTTTCCATAAAGCTGCGACGTATTGCGCCGGCTTTCTTAAACCGGTAAAACCCTTGGAAAATTCTAAACGCACATAGGGCCGCACCAAATCCGATAAGAGCAATTAGGCTTGTATCAGAGCCAACGTTGAACGCGAAGACAGCACCCATCCCTATCAAACCTATAATCCCCGACCAGAACTCAGATGCTCCAGCCTTGTCCCACGCATCACCGCTATATAGGCGCTCATAGTCTTCATCGAGATCCCATTCTGACGAGTTAAGGGTTTCGATAAAATCCAACCATTTAACAGTGGCATCCCGCTCTAACTCGAAGTATGTAGTTACATTTTCCATGCATCTACTCTAGATGCATCTGCGCGCTCTGTCGATGAAACCCATCACAACGTAGTTGAGCCTATTTCTAACCACACGTACTCTTCATGGCTACAGCAGCAGTCGATAACCCACATAAGTGATCAGAAAATTGACGATAGCCAACAGAGAACACGATGACATCAACTCTCTCCTTCTACGCGACCCAGAGACGTACCAGCTGCTGTCCTCGCTACAAGATAAGATGTTGTGGGAGTTTAGCGCTCAACAGCAAGTTAAGATCCTTAAGGCTGCTCACCTTATATGGAGACCATTCGAGATAATTTATCTAGATAGTTCTAACTACAACAAATCAAATCCCTCAGATGAAATGTTGAATGCAGCACGGCTCTTAGCCATTGGCGCATGGTCGGGCGTACTACAGAAATTGTGGGCAGAAGGTAGACTAGACACTCAGTTTTGCGCGCACCTGATAAGCATCGCATGAAAGGCTAAAACAGAGATTGAGCTGCGGCGCTAGACGATAACTTCATTACTAGAGTAGCATCCACAACAACGCAAAACACGCCTACAAGTGGGTTAAGATAGCTAGGCGGAGCTTTTCAACTCTTACACTACGTTTGAGCATCCATTTTGTATAGCGCAGGTATCTCTGCATAGGTTTGTCGAGAGTGCGTTAATTAGCGTCGCGACCGGTAGATAAAGATCGCTGCCTTTAAACGATGCGAGAATTGGATCAAGATCCCTCTCCAAGCAAGCCGTAAATGCTGGATCAGCTTTCATCAGAGAGTCTCTAATCCACTCCTGAGTCGCTGGTGGATGCCCTGAAACTCGGACATCTGAATCCTTCTTCTTGTTCGCGAGGGTTAGCAATGTAGCGAGAGAAGCGTGCTCCTGTTTGATAAACAGCCAGAGTTGTCGCTTCAAGTTGTCGTTCTTCATACCAGCACCCTTAGGCTCGTACTTTCAAGATAGGGCAAGTTGTAACTTGGACAAGTCTAAAAACGAGCCTAACCACAAGAGGGTGCTCAGAACGCCAGCCCACAAATACCTAACATTTATTGTCTTCAATCTACACAAAGGAGAATAAACAGCACATGTGCTCCGTATTCTATAGATGTCAGACAAAAGGAACTTACGATGCGTGGACTAAACGAGTTACTACCCGGGGTCGATGGAACAGCCGAAACACTCTCTCCTTACACGATCGAACGATTACGTGCAAAAGTCACCAAACGAAAAGTGTTGTGCGCGGCCGAGATCAACCTAGTAGCTACCCTGGTTAAGGACGCTTACGCCAATGCTCCCTCACCAATCAACACCTTTCTTTTCGCGGATCTACTTCGTTCGATCGCGGCGCTCTGTTGTTTGTATGAGGAGGTTGCGCCGACGATCCTAGCCATTTCGCGGGTCTATTGTTTTTGATACTTACGGACATCCCGAAAATCGTTCACGCACAGGTCTATCCTCGACTGGAACCTTACATTCCATCTCTATTCAAGCTCGCGCGATATAGCTTTGGGCAACAACAGATAAAGAATCAACGCCCGGCTCGGCGTGTCGAATATCTACAAAAAGGGCATCTTCGCGCTCATTCGACATGTTTGAGTTTGAGATGGAGTGCCTCGCAGTTCTACATCAAACTGGCTTATCGTAACAATTCAATTGCTATCACTCCGGCGTTCGACGAGTTCATCAGGATGTACCGACAAACGCTCAACGGGGTAACCCTAAGGAAGATTGAAACAGCTGGAGCTACCCTCGAATTGACTGACCAAGAACAAGGAGATATGGAACATCTATTCAACGAAATCAAAAATGATCCGAAGCTTACTGCAGCGATCGAACAAGCCACGCTACAGTATGGTGATATCTAACATCAGATGAAGGAGGCGAACTCCGTCTCTTCTTGGGTCGGCAGGCCTTCTATCGGACCGCGAAGTATTGGCATATCAAGCACGAGAATAGCGATCAATCTATGGACATCGTTCTTTCTCATACCACTATGAAACTCTACGTGTGATCCCAAACACCAAACATCACTGGCCGCGGTACGTAGCTTTACATCACCAACCCGGTCTCTGAAACCTGGCAGTTTATAGAACAGTTTAAGTCTGCAGTCTGGATCCTTTTGAACATAGGCCTCCCACTCGCTTAGGCACCCAAGTATCAGTTGTTCTACTCGCACCATAAACCGTTCCTGCTTCAAAACGCGACCGCTCATTCCGTTGGTCCTACCATCAAGCTCTGAACGATTGGACCCTCGGGGCTACCGGTACGACGTACCATCACATTAACGCCATAGACCTTTCTTTCGATCTGGACGACTTTGTTTCCGACTTCAATCTGAATTCGCGAGCCCTCTCTCGGATTTAGCATCAGAGTCCCGTCCTCTAATGGGATCAACGTCGGATCCTTTGCTAGAGAATCTTCGCAGCAAAAAGCGATGAAAAGACCTTCACTCATTAACTTTGCGTGATCCCGCCGTAGCTCATCAGGATCAACGGTTAGAGGCCTATCACTCACCTCAAGATTGCCATCCCGATCCGTCGTGTAGACCATCATATTGAAGCCCCCACTGCACGCCACGTATTGTTTTCCCAGTAACTCCTGTTGATTCTGTATAGACGACCATCCGGACTCTTGGCTATCTTTTTGCGCGCATGGCTGACAATAGTGAACTCACACACATCGCTGCCATCTTGAAAAGATATTGATCGATCAAAGATTACGCGCGTACCCACGGGAGGCATCCGGCAGGCTAACGTGTGACGACAGCGCATACGCCATTCATTCGCGTTCTCGTTTTCACTATCCGTCAATTGATCTAGGATCCGCTCAGGGCAACCGCTACTAGCCGGTCCCGCATTTTCGCTCATCCATTTGGTACCGAAATCTAGGTCATCTCCACGTTCGTAGCGGATCAATACAACCACCGCGTACACTCTGCGAAATTGTGTGCTCTTATCAACTTCCTCAACGGCGATGTAAGCCGCATCTAGTTTAAGCGCGACGTCCAACGCTCTGATCCGATATTTTTCATCCTCATGCTCTGCGTGATTCCACAAATATTCCTTTACGTTCTCTGGCTTTTGTTTGAAAACCCAACCCATTACCGATTCCTTGTCATCAAATGTAGGATCAAAATAACGGTAAGTCGGGATCTGACAACGTCGCTTACGAAACGTCGTTTGGTAGACATCGGAGCAATACACGCCAAAAAGACACACCTGGGGCACCACGGTTAGGTCTTGCTCATTCAACATTACACAACCCTGCTAGAAGTCATGTCCTATCAGTTTAGTGACACAAAGAGAACAGAATCTAAGGAAGGTAGTGGACTCGTATTAAAAATTACGGGACGCAGGATCCACGAGATACTCGTGCGCTTCTAGTTGCTCGAGGAATGAAAATGTTCCTGGCGCCTCTGTCTTAACCTCTAACCAAACGTTCTTTAAAGCGGGTCGTTCTAGGTTTTGCCTGATACCAGCGCACCAATCTATCCAAGTGTCTTTTGTGATCCTCTTTTTCGTTCTCAGATAGGTTTGCTCATTGCAAAGATCTAAGTAGTTGTAGACCAATTCACGAACGCCTTCTAGTTCATCTTCCTTTAGAGATTTTCCTATTAGTGCATCTACGGGAATCGCCATCGCAAGAACACGATACTGTTGGTCGAATGCTCATATTGGGCTCTATTTAGTTTTGTGTTCTGTCTAATCTGCCAGACACCTAACAGCACCCCAATGGCTGTAGCGATTGACCCGATATCAGTCCAGCTCATGACGTTAGCCCTACATTCTGTACAGCCTTAACCAGGAGTTTCTCTATTCCCCTAAAAGTTAGATCGTCTCCCCAATTCGGATTGTCCGTTATCAACTCTAAATCGGGCCAAACTGTAAAAAGATGTCTTAGCGCGACCATCGCCTCCACCCTGGCAAGTGACATTCCCAAACACAGGTGAATACCGTGTCCAAAGCTTAGATGTGATTCACCATCTCTTGTGACATCAAATTGCTCAGGGTCAGGAAAAACACGTGGATCTCTATTGGCAGAGCTGATGCACATTCCTACCACATGGCCCTTTTTCAACACATGACCTAGATATTCAAAATCAGCACTCGCACGCCTTGGTGCAACCAAAACAGGGGGATGAAGGCGCAACACCTCTTCGAGCGCCCTGCCAAGCGCCCGGTCCGTCTGCAAGGCTATCTCTCTCTGGTCTTTATGCTTTAGGAGTAAATAGATCGCTGCAGTGATTAATCTCGTCGTTGTTTCATGTCCAGCGACGAGCAAGAAAACAGCTGTAGCGTACAATTCCTCACCTTCAAAGTCATCGCCACCCTCCTCCGCCATGACTAGAGATGACAAGAGATCATCTTCTGGAATTTCTCTCTTGCTGCGGACAAGTGTTGCCACATAGTCGCGTAGTTCTGCATCAGCATTGAGTGCCAACCCCACTACATCGGGCTTCGACAACTTGGAGATCCCAACCAAAACCTCCGACTTCTCGACAAACCAATCAAGATCGCTTGCCGGTACACCTAGCAACCGAGCAACAACCAACACGGGAAGTGGGCCAGCGAAATGTTCTATAACGTCAAAAGGTGTATCAGTATCAATGTCATGAAGCAGTTCCAACACGATCGCGCTAATTTGAGGCTCCAGCGACTTTATGTACGTATTCGTAAAACCTCGGTTTACCAATCGGCGTACTCTCGTGTGATCTGGAGGGTCTAACTGTTGGATCCACGGACTGTCTAGAAAAGGAAGGTCTTTTCTTCCGGCTGAACGTTCACAGATCATACGTATCGCGGGGCTACTAAACACATCACTGCTGAATCGTTCATCTCTCAGAGCTCGCTTAACGTCGTGATAGCGCAAAAGAAACCACCCATGGTGCTCCCAAGTGCGAAGTAGCGCGCCACGCTCTCTGAGAATGTCGTAGTCTCGTATTGCGTCAGACTCCGATTTTCTGAGATTCACTACCGAATTGTTGGATACGAAATCTCGACAGCGGTTCACCCAGGCGAGGCCGCGCACCACCAGATTCATGGTATGGAGTAAGAAAAGTGATGAACCGTTAGACATTAGACGAAACTATCACATCAAAGGAATCATCTCTTAGAAACATCTTCGGGAAGCCAAAACAACCCCGATATCTATCAATATCGACTAACTGGACGCTGTCGCGCTTCCCGGGTGACCTACATCAATTCCAAGCAGCCGCATGCCTATGAGCATTAGGATTGGATCAGGTCTGTCTGCAGGCTCAGCGAGTGTCTAGCCTGTGTGTGAACGTGTACGCTCCCTCCTTAACTTGAAGGTACATATAGTCTTCATATATGCCGTATGTGTCGCCAAGCATCTGGTGACCAAGTGAAACCCCGAGATTTTCCAAAGCGTCCAAATGGTCTAAGGCTTCTCCTATTTTTTTATCTGCTAGATCTTTGTGCTTTCTGTAATCACTTCGAGCATCGGATTTATTCAGAAACTTCCCCGACTTAGGCAAATCACGCCTACATCGTTCGCAGGATTCAACGAATTCCTCTCCGTCGTACCTGAACAAGGTTGTCGGGTGTACAAATTCACTATCGCGAGAGTAGAGAAATCGTGATCTCGGTTCCGACCACTGGCAAATGAGTGCTGGTTCGCTGGCGTTGACCATCGTAGATGCAATCGTCCGTGCTTCTTCCAGCGTTTCTGCATCTACCTCAAACTCCCCAAGCACGGATCTGATGCTCATGGGGTTTTCCACTTCTTTGTTAATACTCGAAATGTTTAATGGTAGTTTTTTAATAGCGTACCTGTTCATGGTCTTCCTTACTCGGTTACTGCACTAGGTGTCTAGCAATATGCTTTCTACGTAGTCATGATTAGCTAAACCCATACCAAAGATACAAGTAGCTGGAAGTCCGACAAGACTCGGCATTTTAGAAAGAACACAAGAAAACGTGTGCTACGCCCATGGTAGTTTCCGATCCATATATAGACACCGTGCCGCGTTACCTCCCGGATGACCTACCGGCACGCATGCCAGGCAGGTCAATCCGGATTACCCTAGACTGGCTTAGAAAGGAATGTCGTCGTTCAAATCTCCCTGGACGTCACTGCCAACAACTTTGGGCGCTGCGGCACTCATCGGGGCAGCTGGTCGCGCGTCTAGCATATCGAACTCGCTCGCGAGCAATTCCCAGATAGTTTTCTTTCCACTATCAGCTTCCACCTGGTATGAACGCATGCGTCCCATCACCATGACATGTGAACCCGATTTCAGATAGCTGGCCGCAATTTCTGCGCTCCGTCCAACGAACGTAACTGGGTACCATTGAGTTCTTGTTTTCAATTCCCCACTACTGCGATCACGCCATTTCTCATTCACGGCAACGCTTGTTTTCGTAACTGGCGCGCCCTTGCCGGTAAAGCTCTGTTCTGGGTCTCTACCTACATGGCCACGGACTATCGTTTGATGCATTCCACGCATGCCTATTCTCCTTCCTAATTGCATTCACTAGGCGCCTAGAAATTCGACTCGCCTAGGCTGATGTGGCTTAACCACACAACGACAATAAGACTAGATCGGATTCTGACAAGGAGGGAATCAGCATCCGTTTATCCAAACCTGAGTGCCTAAAGATCTATCTGTGCAGGGTGGGAGAGTAAGGTGAACATCTTCCAAATGATGTGGTCGGCAGCTCCGAGCACCCTTCGGCAAGCTCGTGGAGCCATTCGGGGATCTCCTTGCTTGCACCATGTGCACGGATCAAGTTAGCAACGTCGTAACGTCCATAGCGTTCACAAGAGCTACAGCGAACCTCTATTCGCAACACCTTCCCGTCGCTATAAACATCATGGAGAGTAATTGACATCCCGTATATATGAACAGTACGAACAAACGCCTGTCAACTGACCCCTTCTTCCCGCAAAGAGCGCTTCTGAAAGTCCGCGCGATTCAAAAAGGAGAAGCTTCACATTCAAGCCCTGCGAATCCCCCATTATCACCAGTCTTGGGGAAAACGAAGCTAGAATTGATCCATCCCCGGGTAGCTGCCAATGGACTAGGGGTCGCTGTCCGAATGCTCTCGTTCCACACTATTCGAAAAAGGACGAAGGGAGCTATCTATTTGTATTGCGAACCATGACCCGCACGCGATGGAGAATACGGCGATCCAAAATAGAGATGTGCTGTAAGGGTTCGAAAATATCTCCCGACACAATGATTCGATCATAGTTTTTCCATACTGATTGGTTTACGTGGGACCCTACAACAGATTACTGTTGCGACAACGCCAAACCTCGCGTCGTAAGTCTTGGAGTGTCCGCTAGAAGGGAAACAAACATTTTTGTGCGTCGTCGAGCGCCCGGATGCTCCAACCCTAATAGTTGGGTTTGTCGTTCAGCCCCTTGTTTGACATGCGGGCAAGTTCATCAAGGTTCGGATACGATCTGGCAACTGCTCTAGTTGAGTTACCTCAGACAAACTTGCCACCGCTTCACCTAAAGATTTGGATGTTCGCCTAGGGACACCGTGTGGTTTTGGCACCTTCACGCGACCACATTTGCAGGACCACATAGCGCAAAGATCGTCGATCTCGTCGGCTAAGTCCGTCGTATACCGAGTGTTTTCTGCATCTAGGGATTCTATTCGATGACCTACAAATCTCTCCCAGCGCCTTTCTGGAATAGCCTCACGATGAATGTACGTCGTAAGAATCAGGTTTGGGCCGTCATGACAAAAGCGAAACAAACCAGAATCGTTCACCAAAAGCGCCTCGGTCCCATTCTTTTTCGCCCTAAGCAAACTGAGGAAGGCAATCCTACCTATCCGACGCATATCCCCTCCAAACACCTGAATCAGCCTTATTGCTGCATGTTTTGATACAACAAAGGGGGTTTCACCGTGATTGTAGTGATTCTTGGCCACGTAACTTTGAATGAAGGTGAGCCTTCTTGAGGATACCGAATTGTCTTGAATCGACATTGGAGACATTGACAACACCGAGCGCCGTTTCAGCCCCTTAAGCGATCTATCGACTGGTAAAATGCCATAGCGGGATTCAAAACGAGTCAAACCGCTCATTACCGCGTTCAACCGTTTCCCTATTTTTGGCGAATCCACACGATGAGATTTTGGTGGTGACCACTCTCGTAGATACCCTCGATACAAAGCGTTTGCTTCTGACACATTCACGTTTGGCTCCTGTCATCACTATTCATAGAGTAAGGAGCGCAGCTTTGCGTCAATACATCCTCTACCAAGTAAGCAAGAGCACCACATCCTGGACACTCACCCGCTGGAACCACACCACCTGCTTCTACCCGCACAAAGAAATCTTCTATCTCGCCAAGATCGTTCACCTCCACCTTCGCGAGGCAATTATCGCAACGTGCTATTTCAGCGTCTAACGGGAGCTGTACCGCGCGACTACCTCTCATCACAAAATACCGTTGCGTGTTGTAGCCGAAGTCGAGCGACTGCCGACGCATCTGACAGTGTTTGTTCAGAAGCATTGTGTCGAGCTAGCGCAGCTTGTCGTACCACTGGCGCGCTTAGCTCGTATTTGCTTTCAACAGTCGCTATAACGTCATCACAATGGTGCAAATAGTAAGTTCTCGTTGTTCCCGTCATCAGTTTTCCAATATCTAAGCTTCAAAGGAAAAATACGCGACAAGTTAACACTGACAATGGCTTTAATTTCGGCGGATGTTATATACGCGTTGGGTAGAGATATTCACGCAAACTGAACCCTACCTGATTTATGTAACGGTTCTTACTCTATCGATTGGAGAAACGGGACAGGACACCCAGAGGAAGCAGTCGCTGCCAACACGAACGCCTTGGAGACTCGCATTGGCCGCAAACACTAAGCTGTTGAAAAACTCTCCCAGCTATCTCGACAGATCATCAGAGGCACAACCTCTCCGTGCGTTTGGTAAACAAAACTCCCGTGACGTTCGAGACCACCATGACGAAATAGCCTCCACAATAAACCACTTGCCTCGGCTGCTACTCGTTGGTTTATCCCGAAATCCTGTTTCACCAGCGCTTCTTCCGTACTGCAGCTGTCGCCATCTTTCTTGTTTTGCTTTTTGAGAGAGGGGTACAAATCAACAACGTGGGGCAATAGTCCTTGATCATCATCTCTACCTCTCCAGTGGCCGAGGATCACCTGACCAGAGTCAGAATCGTTCCCCGTATCAACCCATATGCTTTGGTCACTCTTCTTTCGTCCTGACTTTGCGATAACGGCTCTTGCCTTTGGATCATCTACACAACTGACGATGAGATCTGGATTCATATCTCGCAGGTCATTCGCAGAGATGTTTCGGTTCTCAAATCGCCAATTCACATCGCCAAAATTGTTGTAACGACTAATTAGAATTTCTGCCTTGTTCCAACCAACATCCGCAGGCCAAAAGCGCTGCCGCCCAATATTTGCTTCTGAAACCTCATCGCCATCCCATGCCCTTACACTTAGGCCTGGGTGGTCCAGCCGAACAAGGAGCGCATGCATCCGGTACAGCTCGTCGATCATTGCTGATCCTGTCCCCCCGCAACCAATCAGCTCGACATGGATTGGGTTAGAAACCCAACTAGCCGGTGTAGGGAATAGGACGCTCACGATAGAAGCTCACGCAGCCGACCGAAGCTGGACATGTCCTTGACGCTTACGCGAGACATCGACCTGCTTTGTTTCCGCCAATATTGCATATGTTCAATGTCAGAAGCGCCACTGCGCAATGTAGCGTTGTGATTTACATGTGTGAATGAGCTTTCAAAAATACAAGCTTGAATTCTATCGATAGAAGACAAATTCAACTCGCGAGGTAGTCGAGCGGTACCTTCGCATAGCACTCCGGCGCTATCTATATTCATTAGAGGTGCGTGATAAACGATACTCTCTGGACAGGGTCTGGTGCTCCTACCTAGCGCAAACACGCTCAATCGCTTTCGTACACGGTCCACATCCCACAATAGGTTAGGCCACCAGACCTCGAATCCATTCGATTTCCCCTGCATCAAAAACCACATTGGCTTTCTCACAGCAGGTGTATGCCATAGCATTCTATTTTCTGAATACACCAATGTGTTCGAGGGTAGCAGTTCAGCTTCGCTCTCGGATGCTGACTCAGAGAATTCACTTTTTAGTCGGCTTAACGAAATCGTGCGCCCAAGGCCTAACTTATTGTCTTTGATTCGATGCTTAGTCGCTGCGCACATGGCACCATTTGACTCGTAAAGAACATACGCTGATGCTGCAACCGGAATACCACTCACCGGGTTAGCTATGTTCACATTTTCGACTACGTTGACCATTTGGTGTTTTTCCATCTTGCTAGATCAACAGTGTCCCACCGCTTACCCATCTGACAATGCTACTCCACGAGGGTGGCCAGACCAAGCAAGAGACGTTCAGCGATTGTAATCCTGACCAGTAGGTCTACGACCTTATCCTTTGGGCCATCGAGTGGAATCCATCCATGGTCTTCACCACCGTGCGCATACTCGTTGATCTCTTGATACATCTGTTGTTCGCGCTCTCCTAGCTCAAGCCCCATATCTACCACCGCGTACTCACCTGGAAATCTTTCGAAGTGAGGCAATGGCAATTCATCTATTCTTTCTCTTGTACTCAGCCCACGCATGGCGCTGCAAGCATTCAGTACGAACTCTTTCAACTCCGCTTCTAGATAGCGATCCGCATCGTCGAGTAACTTCTCGAGCAACTCAGCTCCTTTTCTATCTCCTACTACATTTTTTACACGCGTATCCATGGCATGTGTTGCAACCAATACCTCTTTCACTTCATAAACCAAACTAAGCACATCGTCCTGATCATCTGAGTATCCACTCAATTCTTCTAGACCTTCAGGCACGTTGTCACCAAACCAGCCAAGGAGCCTCTCACCCGAAATCCCTTTTAGTTCATCCAGTGCTTCTGTAGATATTCCATCAGCGAATACTCCGTGCATCATCAGCCGCTCTTTCAGAATACAATGACCAGACCTTTTGAGGCTTTCCTCCGTAAGGTACTCAACAAAGGCGCAAAGAACGTCGCCTGCTGGCCCCTCAATCTTCCCAACCAGACACTCCATCACTCGCAGACCACATTCATCTCCGATCCTTAAGCCTGTCTGCGATTCGAAGACTTCTGGACCAAACACCACCGGAAACTCCCAGCCAGAATTCGCGGCCCAGTCACAGTATTCTTCGAAAGTACTGTCCTTCCTGTCGAACCACGCAGGCAGCGCCTCGCGAACACTTACTTCTATATTTTCGGATAGGCGCTGCAACACCCCGGAGCTTACCTCCTCCACACATTCGCGCTGTTCAACACTGCCATGTTTGGACGATTGAATCGTTTCCCATCTACCCTGATCAATCGCTCCAATGTCCTTACCCAACTTAAACAAATTGGCAATAGCGCTCGGCTGCATGAGCACACCGAGGTCCTCGGCTCCTACCCCAGACAAACCAATCCTATCCGCGACCGCTGGGTTTAAGTTCACCGTAGCTCCGGCCAATCCGTTGTACCAACTCATAGCGGCGGCAGGTACGGTGCGAGAGCAGCCAACTCGTGGCCATCATAATCAACCTGATGGGTTTCCATGTTGTGGACTCTGTGGCCCCTTGTAGGCAAGTCACCCATAGCGCTGTCTACTGCATTCTTGTAATGCTCCACTTCCGCTACCCATGCATCTATTTCATCCATTAATTTTAGCCGGTGGCGCTTTTAGTTCGTAAACCAATGATGATTCTTCAACGACACCGTCCTCCTCATAGAGTGTGTATGACCTGAACTGTGGATAGTTGCGGGACAAAATTCTCACCGCTTCCTGCAACGTCCGACCAGGGCACGGGTCTTCTAGCCGTAAAGGGCCGATCTTGAACACTCGGGGTAGTAACTGCGCATTTTCAAGTGGAGTTTTCATCTACAAAGACTCCGCTTCACCAGACGCGAGTGCATTAGTGTCTACACTCTCGTCTACAGGGGTTTCACCATCTTCTGTATCAACACCCTCAGATCCCTTTGAGGCATTCTTAAGAGCTGAGCGTCTCTTCACAGCGTCCGTTTCAGGCAGCTCCTTCCCCGCCTCAACGATAGGATTACGAAGCTCATCCACCAGAGAAACAACCTTGTTATCGATCTCGCCGACGTTGCCACTGACTACAAGGGGTTGGGCAAGCACTGATAAGAGCCGAGCCTCTTTGCCTTCAGTCAGTCCAGCTTGGCCAAATCGCGATACGATCACCGCACTTGTGTTTCCGCCGTCTGCTGCGTCTATTTCAATACTGATTCGTTCCGCGCCACTATCAAAAGCCAACTGCGCTAGGGTTTCAATAACCATCTTTCACTCCTTACTGATTTATAACTAGTCTGCTTGAGACCACTTAGCTGACAAGCTCCAACACTTCCTTCGGTGCAACGCTTGTCCAGTCAAATTTCTCCGCGATGATTGCAGCTATGATTTCTGATTTCTTTTTCTTCATTAGCTTTGCAAATGCTCCCTCCCCGTTTGCCTGATCCCAAGCGTGTGCAAACCCAACTTCATCACGTCGGCAGAAACTTTCTATCCCTCCTTTCTGATAGGTGTCGAACCATTCTTTGGATGGGTTCCAACGAGCGATAACGCGATCCCTACGATCCCCGACGTGGTGTCTGCTTCTAAGCGCCATACGCACGCCATCGAAGCTGCCTCCTTGCTTATGATCCAAAGTTCCATAACGAATCGCTTTCTGAATCTCCCCTTCTAGCCTCGGAGCCTCCCATCCTACTAATGCAGCGATCTCATCTGCTGATCCTTGTGTCGCCAAACCGTCAATTGAATACCCTGTCGCTCTCGCAAGACTGAATAGCGTAAGTGCTAACGGATACTGAGAAGTTTCCAAGAGAGCATCACCCAACACAGTCCGTACAAAATTCTCCCCTTGTTGTTTCACTCCTGCCGATATTTCAGGTGCAGTTGATACCTTCTTTTTAGGTTTCTTTTTAGAATCCGTTGCTTCGTTCTTCTTTGGCGCAACTGCTTCGGACTTTTCTGCAAAACAGCTTAGGTTCACGCATTGGTTGTCGGTCACCTCACCGCAGTCCCTATTTATCCCATCCTGCAAAACCCGCACACGTGATACGCACGTTAGGCAATCAGATTCAAAAGCATCTCCCACGGTCTCTTTTGAAACGGTACGCCTATCTACTGGAGGTTTTTCTATCGCCAGCAGTACAACCCCTTCTTCAGACTCGAGCGCACTCTTATGAGCAGCAAGCCATTCCTCCGTTTTGGTTCTATAACACGGAAGATGCAGACACTTTCCTTCCCCAATGTGGTTATCGAACAATGACGATTGAATTGTGCTGTTGTGCGGACACTTTTCGCATTCAGAAGTACTGAACTTTGCGAACCTCAATACACGCGCAGCACCATTCGCTCGCTCTTTGAGATAATCAACCGTCCACTTCTCGGCCAACACCTTTTCAAGCGTTCCGTTCTGGAGCTTCTCTGTGAATTGGCACAGCACCTCTGCATGGCCAATCTTGATTGTTCCGCTCCCAAGCGCCGAAAGCACACTGTCGCTACATTGATTGAGCTTTAGGCGTCCACGCACCTTCCGTATATCCCACCCTAAGACTTTCGATGCTTCCTCGTAGTCGCCATCGGCGTACGAAACACAGGCCTGGGCCATTTCTATCTCGTCCCTAAGCGTCAGGTCCTCCCTCTCCAAATTTTCAGCCAAGCCTATGGCGATACCTTCTTTATCACTGCAATGCTTCACCACCACAGGTATATCAAGCAACCCCAGTTCTTGGCTAAGCTCCCAACGCCCATTCCCCGCCAATACCTCCAGTGCTTCACCCGTATTGTTAGGGCGAACTGTGATCGCTTGCAGCACACCCTTTGAGCTTATGGACTGTTTTAGGTCTTCGCGTTTTTTACTATTTCTGGCGCTCTTTCGCACGTTACCCCAAGGGGCCGGCGTGAGGATGTTCAGTGGCACACGCACACAGGTTCCGTCAGTCATTGCATCGATTTGCATAGTGTTTCTCCAATCGTTAGTGAATCCACGTTAGAACACTTTTTCCAACCGACAAGCGTAGGTAGACGTGCTCCTTATTCTTGTTAGGAGAAACTAAAAGGAGCGGTTTTTATCGTGTTGCTATTGAGGCAACGAGAATTTCTAAGGATGTGTTTTCACACCTTTGAATAGAGCGTTTACGCTCACGCCCATTTTGGGCTTCCTGCGACTTTGTATTTTGCAAAGTCTTTCACTCATCCCGAAAAGGGCTATCTACCCTTCTCAGGGCTTGGTGGTGCTTATTCGGATTCAGAGGATCTCGATCATGAGTACTCACCAAATAGAAGATACATCTGTATACGTAACAGCCCTTCGCATGAAGGTTAGGAGGATTCGTCATGTCAAATGAAGAAAAATCACAACCTTCGCCAGATCTTGCTGATCGTCGAACTGAAGTGGAAATCGAAAAGATTGAAACTGAAGTTCGTGTGATGGAAACCAGGCTTCACCTGGATATCGTCAAAACGATTTTAGCATTCGGTTCAGCGATTGGTGCTGGGATAAGCGTGTTCGTGGACCTTCTCAAATGACTGGAGAACACAAATGCGCCGACGCAACATTGTATCTTTCTACCTCTCGATGCTACTCGCCGTTTCGGTGACTGCATCTATTGTCGTTCATGTTCTTACGTGAATGACCCTTTAGGGCCCCCCGGGCCCTTCTTTTTTTGCTACTCTACGCTGATGAATAGCAAACTACTTCGAACGGCCACATTTTACGCAATGATGTTTGTTGCAGTTGCGTTGGTCGCTGCGGTTACCTACGGAATTATCTCTTTCTGAGCGGTCCGCCGAATTCTCTCCTAGCTAAGTTCGTTCACGGTGTTTATCAGACGATCATAGTGCGCTCGACAATGATCGAAAGAAAGGCTGGTCTTCATCAGAATAGTTCCAGAGAACTTCCTGAACGGTTTCACCCTCCTTACCCCACAGTTCTAGCACTTCTTCTTCACTGAAAGTCGCCGCATTTACCAACTCCCACTGATCACCTGTGTGCCACTGCTGAAACCTTATAATCACCATAACCCAAACATCGATACTCTTAGATTGCTAGAAAAGACTAATCCAAAACTACATTCGGACAAGGCAATCGGACTAGGCATTCTCTCTTGAAGGGTTTTAGACGCGCGATTCTTCGAACGTAGAAGCTGGCAGGAAGGCAATGCTGACGAACTCGGATTCGATATCGGGTCTTTGAAACGTACCGGTATGCATAACAAGCATCGCATAACCAAACAAAGCTGCAGTACTAGCGCACAGCAGGAACGGCACTAGAATTCTTCCGTTCAATACGTATTTTAAGTGATCAAATAGATAGAAAAAAAATAACATCAACAAACTAGCCAAAATACTTCCGAGAACCATTGCCAAATTCCTTATCTATTCGTGAGCAAAATCAATATCGTGGGCAAAGAGGACAGTGAAGCGTCGCTTCAAGCTCACCAATCGTGCACTCAAACTCGTGACCGTTCTCACAGGACCAACTGTGTTTCCCATTTTCACTGCGAACGAGTGTTAAACCGTACCGATCTGCAACCTCTAGTCTATGCTTCAAACCCTTCGCTTTTGCGCGTTGGTTTTTACACTCTTTGCACCAGGTCCCTTTGTAGAGGACATTTGATATCCAAGGCGTCCATTGATGACCCGCGCCACATTCCACTACTGCCCGACGAGGGTCATCAGCCGAAATACCAATCACCACACCACCCAACTCGGCAACCTTTTCACGAAAACTATTGAGTACATCGTCTCGCTTCGGTCTGGTCGGCATCGTATCCGATGACCTCATACAGGTTTCGCAGAATTTCCCCTGAGCAACTGAAGCGAATGATCGCTCAAAAACATGGCCCTCTTCACATTGCCAAACCGCATATCCTTCGCAGTGTGAATCCACTAAACAATGGCCATTATTTTTCTCTGCAATTTTTTTGGAGGATTCCTCTACTTCACCGTGACCCCATGCTATGTGTTCAAATCCACACTCCCTACACCCGGCACACGCTCTGAATAGTCGCCACGCACGATCAAAGACACCGTGTACAGAGCATTTGAGCTTGAGCATTACGCCTGAGTGATTCTCAGGTATTGAGACAACATCCAAGTTTAGTATTGATGCAAGAGAATTCACCCGGTCAGCCACCAATCGGTTTTTTGAGCACTGTGGACACCACGTTCCTTCATAAAGAACGCTTGCTGCTTTGGTTGTCCAAACATGTCCAGCTTCACACTGCAGCTCTATTCGATCTCTCGTTGAAGTTGGCAGTCTCCGGATCACGCCTTTTTGTTGATTCACAATCGAAACCAACCTCGATTCAAGGAACGCTTTATGATCAACAGCCTGATTCAATATCCCACCTATACGCCTGGTTGTTCGGTGCCTACATAGAATAAGGAGCGCACCTCAAGCGCTGAGTACGTGCCAATCAACATGTTCAGAAATTCGTAGAGCCTTTTCTATCGGGAGACCCCAGTCCAAAGCATCAGGTCCCACTAAAGTTAACGATTTCGGAATGTCGCCGTATGCCCCTGCAAAACAACGAGGGAAAACACAGTAGCCATCGATCGGTATTTCCCCCGTGAACCCTGGGAGCAAAACGTAACCAACGGGGCGCAGAAGACCCCGAAGTAAAGCATCAAGACCGGGTAGCTCTATCTCTCTTTCGGTCGCGCGCGTTTTCCTTGCACCTTTAGGCTTAGTACCTTTTCCAGATGGTGAATATTCTTGTTGCCCCAAGAAAAATCTAGCCACACTTGGTAGCTGTGAGGAAATCGACGCAGTTTCATCACACTGCGTTACAAAGTACGCAATGTTAGCCGCGGCACGCATATCCAACGCATCGGGGAATTGATCCAGCATCACCTCGAGAAATCGTACAAATGACTCATCAAGACCATCGTAGTGCCTCACAATAAGGCGATGATAGATCTCTCTATCGATTCGAGTTACCCATTTAGCATGCTGGCGGAATGGGTCTTTGTTTCTCTCTGAAACGTAGAGTCTTCTCGGGTTAAACAAAAGACCTGTTCGATAAACCGCGCCCCTTACACCACCCTTCAGATCCTGCTGCACTTTTTCTGCCAGCTCCGGTGTTAGAAGACACAGCTTGGAACAGGCTTCTGCGACCTGCGCTAAATCTAATTGTGAGCGAGCAGCAATGAGCCGCTTTATCATCAGAGTATCTTCGTCCTTTTCCACGCCATCCAATGAAAACGCCCCTAGAATCGCCATAGATAGAACGTCCAATTTCGCCATCAGTTCCGGTACAGACACTCTCTTTATACGTAGCGCATCCGAAACAGCTCGGGGTATCTTAGATTGTATGCGCCCTCCTCTTTCATCGGCTTTCAGCAGCTCACATCCGTACAGAAGTGCATTACGCACATCTAGCGTTTCGTGTCCGGTATCAAAGTAGTGGTTATAAATTGCGGCAGTTGTCCGACCCTCCATAAGACGCCTGGACATCGCTTCCGTTAAAAGTAACGAATCAAGCAATGGCGCAATGTGCCGTCTAACCTCTGGCCCCGTCTTGTCGGAGAAATACGGTTGCACAACATAGTGTTTCAGCAAGTATCCAATGGATGGCCTCTTGCCCAACGAGCCCAAGAACTGTGGCAACCTGTCTTTGTTTTTTATTGAGACTGGGTCTAGATAAGAATTCGGACTATTCACAATGAAGTTCAGAATTTTTATGTGGAGACCTGGACTCATCTCCTGTTCTCGTACGCCATAGATCCAAGGGTCTTCTAGAAGCGCACGAAGCAAGAGTGACGACACGCCATAGCTAAGATCGCTCTCATCTACCGCGGTTAAGAACTCTTTCGAAGGGATAAGATCCGAGCCAATCAGCTTTCGAAGATTTCTCAGCTCGGGGTGTTTTTGGACGAATACGTCTAGTTTTGCGCGTATCGCTTTGGGATCGATCATCAGCGGTTCCTTGAATGTATCGAGTAAAACTAACCCTCAAACACATCCCGACAATCCTATCGCTAGGTAGTGTGTGCTCCGCTCTTCTCAAAGACTGTTGTAGCCGCTGCGATCATGCCGGAGATATCCGATAGATTGCTTGGAATGACCAATGTGTTCGACTCCTTGGCCAGCTTCCCGAACTCGGTAACGTACTGTTCAGCGACTCTTAGGCCAACCGCTTCGCTTCCACCATTTTTGGTTATCGCTTCACCAACAAGCTCAATCGCTTTAGCCGTTGCCTCGGCGACCTCTTTAATGGCCGTGGCTTCACCTTTGGCTTCGTTTACCTGTTTGTCTAGCTCTGCTTCTGAAGCCAACACCACGTCGGCCTTTGCTGCCTCCGCCTCGTTAATCACGCGTTGCCGCTCTCCTTCAGACCTAAGAATCGTCGCTTGCTTTTCACGATCAGCCGCGACCAGCTTCTCCATGTCACGGATCGTCTCATCCGGCGGGATAATGTTCTTGATCTCATATCTAGTGACTTTGTGACCCCACGGTTCCGCAGCCTGATCCAGCTGGTCAACGACCGCTGTATTGACCTCATTCCTGTTCTTAAAGGTCTCGTCAAGCATCATTTGGCCAATCTGATTTCTAGTCGTTGTCTGAGCCAAATCAATCACCGACTCTCTTGGGTTAACCGATCCATAACTGGCTTTGTAGGGATCTAACACTTGAACAAACAGAATGCCATCAACAGACACAATCCCGTTGTCCTGAGTAACGCAGGGTTGCTCACCAATCGGGATCGACTCTTCCATGAGCGTGTGTTTATGCGCGACTTTGTCAATGAACGGCAGCAACAAATGGAAGCCTTCCTCCAACGTGCCGTGATATTTCCCGAGTCGTTCGACCACATATCTACTCTGTTGGGGCACGATTACGTGTACCTTGTACAAAACAAGGATAACCAGTACGCCTGCCGCTACACTTAATAAAGATGACATATCCAAAATCTATTCATCCGGTTCGCTGCGATCGCCTTGGCGATCTAGGGGCTTAATTAATAAACAAGAACTCTCCAGGCCCACGACGATCGCCTGTGTGTTCTTTTCGATATCGATATCAGTGGTATTTTTTGCGTCCCAGCCGCCTCCACGAAAAATGACACGTCCGGTCCCATTTGCAGCGATGCGACTTGAAAGTACTACCTCGCCGCCCACAAACGTATCCTCAAAATCTATGCTGTTCTCTTTGGTGTGGATCGATTCATAGAGTCTGCGTCTAAACATAATCACAACCGCAACGCTTATCACTGCAAACAATCCAAACTGCGCAGACAGACTCATCTCAGGAAAGACCATGTTGCAAAAACCCACGAGCAACGCGCTAACACCAACCAAAACAAGTATGAAAAGCATGTCTAGAACGGCGAGTTCAAAAGCGATTAACACCAAACCGAAAAGTATCCAAACCCAGGCCATTTCAGGCATACCAAGACCCCTCTAAAGACTAGAAGCTAGCGGTGCAACCGTGAAGGATCGCTCCTCTAGGACTACCTATAGAATACGGAGCGCAACATGCGAAGGGTCTAGTCTTCCAAGACCTCAACCATACTTAGGAAAAAGAGATTCTCTAACACCGCGTGAGCGATCTCAGAGCGATAGTGGCGTTGCTCATACCACAACAGATCATCCTCACTACCTAGTCCACTCAGATCTTCAAATCCAATCTCGATGGCCCTAGCCTTCGTTTCTCTTAGAATATTTCCCATTCGAGAAGCCCACTGGTGGTGAACTGGTTGTAGGAATCCAATCACCCAAATCCCTTTGTCCTTTAAGTCTTTAACCAGCGATTCTAGGTGTAACCACTCAGTCTCGTTAAACTCCGAGTTAGCGTAGACCGGCTTCCATCCCTCAAAGGTATCAGCCACGTAACTCTTGTGGTCTTTTCTGATCTGGCGGTCATAGTGGACCAGCTCGTAAACCCCTTTGTCGTAGTCGAACAAAACAGGAGGATCATTACGGCTGAAAACCTTCTCAGCAGATACTAAAAAGCTGGGCGCAAGTATGTAATCGAGCCAATACGAGGCCGTCCGTTGTAGCCCGAGAACAGGATGATGTCGGCGCGATAGATCCTGGCTCGATGGCTCAATGAGAAACGACATGGCGTCTATGCCGATCACCACCGTGTCGATAGATTGATTTGCGCCTACCGCGGCGTTGAACAGGTTTGTCATATCAGACGGTTTTGCGGAAAACGCTGACAGATTGTAGGTAGGTCGGCCCAAATAGGCTTCTACCCATTCTGGATTAGTCATACCTGAGCGCGACGAACCAAGAATGATCGTATCGTAGCTCTCAGGATTCCTTAACAAGTGCTCTATCTTTAGATACCGTTCATTGGACGAGCTGCTCTGAGGTAACTGCGACGTCCCAAACACACCGAAGGGGTCAATAAGAACATTCATACCGGTTAGTAAACAAAGCGTCACCAAGATCACACTCAGTAGACAAAGCGACAAACGTTTTTCTAAGACCGCTGGGTTGCTCATAAGTGATCTACGCCTTCACACTAGTTAGATTTCGTCCTATCAGGACAAACGACATAGTTAGACTTTCCATTCTTCGTATACTGAGAGTAACTAGCCCGTCATTTTCAGAATTGAAAATACAGAAATGCAGAGGGGGCGGTTATGGACATTAGAATCGCGACCCATGCAGCACTCATGGTTGGTAGTGTCCATCTAGAATCGCCAGGCACTATCTCGTGCACGTTGGGTTTCGTCCATACCCACCAGAGCAAGACTATCGCTGGGAAAATCTCCAACCCAGTCAAGCCGGAAACTGTCGCCTCTACCCCCCAGATATGGCTGAACAGCAGAGGTACGCCAGGTCCATTCATCCCTAGAAGACTAAGATATACATCAATCGCGGTGCTCACGTCCGGCGCTCTAAACATGACCCAAGCGAGATGAACGAACAAGAAGGTAAAAACTAGCCTAACGTTGGCTGGTAGGTTGAATTTTCCTGCACATAGCCGCTCAGTAACCAATGCCATACCGTGCATGGTTCCCCAAATGACGAACGTTAAACCTGCCCCATGCCATATTCCCGATGCAAAGGCTGTCATGAAGAGCGCCGTACATAATACTAATAGCCCATTTCTGTTCCCCCCAAGAGGGATATACACGTAATCCTTGAACCAACGACCTAGCGTGATATGCCAACGCCTCCAAAATTCTGTTACCGACAAGGACTTGTAAGGGCTTAGAAAGTTGATTGGGATGCGGAACCCGAAAAGCAATGCAATGCCCATCGCCATCTCACAATATCCAGCAAAATCGAAATACAACTGGAACGTGTAAGCCAAAGTTCCAGTCCAGGCTTCAAACGCGGATTGTATTCCGCCGTTTCCAAATGATGCGTCTGCGTACGGTGCCAGGTTGTCAGCAATAACAACTTTCTTAAAAAGGCCGGCAAGAATAAGGAATAGCCCTTGAAAAGTAAGTTCCCACCTATGCTTTGTTGGCTGACGAAACTGCTCAATCATTTCCCGGTGGTGACAGATCGGTCCGGCTACCAATTGCGGGAAAAACGCCACAAAGAGCGCATAGTGTCGCGGTGAGGTTTCGCCTACCTTTCCCTTGTAGCAGTCAACCAAAAATGCGATTTGTTGAAACGTGAAAAACGAAATGCCTAGCGGTAGCACAATGTCAGAGAAGACATATCCCCCCGAAAGCCAACCGGCGTACTTCGCGATGACTAAGGGTACTAAGTTAACAACAATACCTAAGCCGAGTATCCATGAATGCTTCTTTGACCGAAGAGCGACTCCCGCAACATAGTTTAAAACCACGGACCCAACTAGGAGAGGAAGCCATCGAATGTCCCACATCCCATAGAAGACGCAACTGCTCACAACAAGACTCCATTGAGCAAGCCTATCGTCTATTTTCTTCGCGGCTAAAAATACCGCTATAACCAACGGCAAAAAAATGAAAAGAAAAAGCGGGTCGCTAAAAACCATCGAAACAATCCAGGCCAACACCACTAAGAATAATGACCTCTGATCGCGTTCCTTAAACTCATATCAGTGACACCGGAAGAAAGAAATGATTGAAAGGAAGCGTTTACAAAGAGAACTTACCGGCGAAGAGGAATTCTCGCTCTTTAAGACACACATCGAATACTTATCAGGTCGGATCGACCGTACCGGATTCGCCGATTGGTTATTCTCAATCGACCCCGTCGATGCATTGGCAGTTCTTGACTGGAATGCTACTCACGGCGTCCGCCATAACCCCTGACGTTTCGCTCGTGCAGCTTTATAAAACGATTCATACTTTCTAGGAGCCCCTTCACTCACCGTCGCAAATCCACCGGCGATCATCTCTGCATTTATTTCTCTTGACCCTACAAAGCAAAGATATCGATCATCTACCGACTCACATACCACATCTCTACCACGCACAATTCTCCTGAGCGCGTTTCTTGCAGCTGACCCACAACCGATCGAAATCTTGTATGCGTCACAAGATCCAGAGAGTCCGGGCGCTTCAACAAAGGCCAAACGAAACTTGTTGCCCTCTATCTTTAAGTGATTGCCATCGACCACAGTGACCGAGGCAAATGAAAGTGTGGTACAGAAAAGGAAAGACACAGTGATTATTTGTCTCATGATAAAAAGTTTCCGATATTTTCATAGAGACTACGGTGCGCTCTGTATTCTATAGGTATGTGTGAGAGCCGCGCCCTTACTCCCTCCCCCATCCCTGCGGCTTTAACACTAGGCTAATGGGCTCCTCGGAGCCCTAGGCCTTTATCAACGATTCAATCTGCTCCGTTAATCTCGTTAACCTCTTGTGCGCCCTGGCTTCGCTTACTGCTATGTGTACGCCCCTTCTCTGTCCTACGATGTGAACTGCCCTCTTACCCCTTGTTATCGCGGTATATAACAGCTGTCGAGAAAGTAGGATGGATTCAGACGTATCTACGGCCAGCACTACTGCCGGATATTCGCTTCCTTGTGACTTGTGTATGGTAATCGCATAGGCGAGCGCTAACTCGCTAACTTGGGAAGTCGCGTAGCTTACTATTCGCCCATCAAATGAGACTGATATGTCCCCGCCCGGGGTGACAAGCAGGATCTGTCCGATATCGCCGTTCGAAACTTCTAAATCGGAGTTGTTTCTTGTTTGTATAACCCGATCATTGATCCTGAGTTCGTGATCACCAACGTCAGCTACCACTTTTCCTTTTGGGTTAAGCCGATGCTGGAGTTCCTCATTCATCTGACCCACGCCTACTTTCCCTTTGTGCATTGGGATCAGCACCATCACATCAGACATCGGCTCATACCCATCCTCAACAACCCGTTTACAGACGGTTTCAATGATCTCCTCACGAGTTGACAGTGCATCGTCTGTTGGATGGAAACAAAACTCACCCTTATCCGTTCCAAGGTCTGGGACTTCTCCTGCGTTGACCAAATGCGCGTTGACAACGATTGATGAACCGGCGGCCTGTCGAAATGGTTTTTCTAACCGCGCGACCGGCAGGATCCCCGACTCTATGATGTCTGCTAGAACCTGTCCGGCGCCGACACTAGGTAATTGGTCTTTGTCTCCAACAAGGATCAGTCGAGCATCACCTGGTAATGCCTCCAAGAGCGCGTTGAACAGCCAAAGATCAACCATTGATGTCTCATCAATAACAATGATCTTCTCCTGCAGCGGATTCTTTTGGTTCCGCGCAAACCTTCCTGCACCTCCCGATTCGAGTAATTTGTGTATGGTGAGCGCCTTATCGCGTGTAGCTTCACTCATTCTTCTGGCTGCTCGGCCTGTTGGTGCAGCAAGAGCAATGTCGTATCGCTTCGCTCGCCACATTGTTAACAAAGCATTAATGATGGTGGTCTTTCCGACACCTGGTCCACCAGTAACAACACAGACCTTTTCCCTAAGCGCCAATGAAATAGCTCTTTTCTGGCTTTCATCGAACTCTATCGATGCCCGTTCCTCCGCCCATGGAATGGCTTTCTCTGCGTCGATAGTTGACACAGCAGGAGCAGTGTCCCGCAGGGCTAACAACCATTTGGCAGCGCTTCTTTCTAGCGACTGAAATCTATTCGTTTGAACTACTGAGAGGCCATCCAAGTTGGCCTCGATCAGGTCTTCGCTTTCGGCAAGCCTAGCTATTGCCAGAACGGCAAGTTCAGGATTGCCGAGCAACTTGGCAACTTCCTTTTGACAGGCCGTTCGTTCAACGCAGGTGTGACCCAACGAGGCTTGTTGATTTAGGACATGTAGAACCGCCGCGTTTAGCCGCAAAGAGCTGCTCTCTACAACACCAACCTGTTTTGCCATCGCATCTGCTATTGCGAATCCGAACCCCGCAAAGTCTCTGATAAGACGATATGGGTTTTGCGATATTAGGTCCTTGGCATTATCCCCATACTTCTCGTAAACCTGTTGTGTTCGAGCTGGTCCGAGTTTGGTAAAAAGAAAAGACATCACCTCAAGACGAGACCGATACGTTTTAAGACCTTGAGATATTGCAGCGCGACGCTTAGGTCCAATACCTTTCAAATACTTCAGTTGCCAAGGTTTGTTTTCAAGTATGTCTAAAGTGTTGTCGCCAAACTTGTTTACGATAAGGTTCGCGTACTTCTTTCCGATGCCTTCGATTGCGCCAGATTGTAGAAACCGTTCCACTCCTAGCGTTGAAACCGGGGGTAGAGCACGGCCCTCCACTATCTTGAACTGGCGACCGAATGTCGGGTGCTCGTTCCAAACTCCTCCGAGGACGCAAGATAGGCCTTCATCCAATGGCGGCATTAATCCAACAGCAGTTATGCATTGGTGTTCTATTTCTACTTCAAATAGTGCCCACCCTGTGTCAGGTCGCTGCGTTCTGACGTGGCGAATTGTTCCTTCGATCGTTTCCATACCTGTTAGAGTACCTGGCAACCACTATTCGACAAGACGCAAACCAAGTTTGAGAGATCGCATAGAAATTGTTTCACTCGCCTTATCCGTATTATGCGGAGGCTGGGTCACGCTGGATCTAATTCTGCTAAGCCCACCACACGTTCTAGTTCTATGGTGTTTCGTCGCATCTTCTGGAGTTTTCATTCTTCTAAATTGTTTTACAAACAACACTAACCGACCTCTACGTTAGTACTATTTATATTTACTATTAAAGAAGACTATAGGATGACTACATAAGGACTACGGAAACAGCTGCGTCTCTCAACCCCTTGTTCCGATTGACTTTCAGCGAACCACCGGTGAAACCAATCACCACGTTCCCGTTAATCGATCATTACTCTCCCGCTAGTCGATCACTAACATCTCGTATCGAGGTCATTAGCTTCCCGTATTGTCGATCACTGGACTCCCGTAGGTAGATCATCGAATTCACGCTAATTCTTGAAGTTAACTGCGGGAATCTAGTGATCGAATACACTGTTTACCAAATGTCCAAGTAAAACAATGAGTTACCAAACAATAGAATAATTTGGAACAGTTTTGGCTCCCTTTACGACAATTCATGCCCGGATTTGGGGCGCGAATGCGTTGATGAACAACGGGAATCTGATGACTGAATCTAAGTTATGGCGGGAATCTAGTGATCGAGTGCGCGATTTGACGGGAATCTGATGACTCAAATCCGTTTCGATCTTCAATACAGCTCTGTTGGTTGGCTCAAATTGACGGGAACGTAGTGATCGAATGCCCCGTATGACGGGAAATTGGTGATTGGGTGGCTCGCCGCATTTGGGTTTGCCTTGTTCACTGCCGGTTCTGGTGGGTGATTTCTCGGCGTTTAGGCTTTTTGACGGGATTCTAGTGATCGAATGTATAGCGCGGCGAGATTCTGGTGATCTGTCGGAGATAACGCTACGCACAAAGGAGTTGTTTGTATCGATCATTAGGGTCGTTGCTAGTTTATAGATCCTTGCGAGATTCTAGTGATCGAAGCGGCGATGAAGGGAGTAGTTCATTTCAGATTCTTTAATCGTTCTACGCTCAAGTGCATCTCTGGTGGTTCGCCAGCTAGGACAAATTTACACAATCCTCGCTTCTCAAGAGCATGGAGCGCTCCTTCTAGAGACTTGAAGAATGCTGCATCGGATAGGTTGGATGCTAAACTTTTCTTCAAATCCTCCGTTCTCTCAAATGTCGATTCTTCTTTCATCAAGCGGGTGACTATGAGCTCCCCGATCTCATCAATATCAGAGAACACATCGGCTTCAATTTTTGAGAGTCTTCTACCTACGAGTTTTTGTGGTTCACTTCGTCCGTTGCCGATGACTTTAGCTCTACACCACCCAATCGATTCCAGGTGCTTGATCGTTTTCCTCAATTCCTCATTAAATCGACCGCGGCGTAGAAGGCTTCCGGTTATTGTTTGAAGTTTCTCAACACCGATATTGATGTGCTTCTGGCTTGCAAGGAATCGATAGATAGCTTTTCCAACATCTCCGCTTATTCCGTCTCTAACTTTCATGTCCTGATAGGTGTAAGACTCCTGAAGCCAGTGCACCATTACCGGAGGAAACTGGACATACAACACTGTGTCTTCTTCCATTGACTCGTGGAGTATGTCGACAATTTTGGTTGTGAAAGTTGCGCTCTTGATTAGCGAGCTGACGTTGTCAGATATTTTCGTAAACTCAAGGCTTACCGACGCTAACCTTTTGAGCGACTCTTCTCGTGCCTTTCGGCTTTTGCCATCGTTACTCTTCCCAAGGAAGCGCTGAATATCTGTGATGGTGGTGAACAATACCTGTACATTTGAATCGTCTGTCTCGCTCCATCTTTGGATTGGATCTTGGAGAGGAACGGGTAGCTTTCCTGGCTGGCCTCTTAGCTGCAGTTGACGCAAACCTAGAAGCGCTAACAAAGTGTCTTCATCAAATATGGACAACTGAGCACCGAACTTCCGTCCACGCCCGTGCCCTGTTTCAAATACATACGCGCCGTCTTGATCGAAAACGGTTGGAGGCATGGCACCTCTCTTGACCGGTGTAAAGATCGGTACCCGGGTAAAGATCGTCGGTGTTTCACCACCTGGCTTGATTGCTTGGCTTGTGAAGCGCCCTTCTTTCTCTCCTTGAAATAGAGATAGTTGACCCTTTTCGATAAGCCGCTGAGAAGACAAACCACGTTTTTTGCGAGTAGGCTTCAGTTTGGCCTTTGCTTCTTCTTCGCGGGCCAAACGTTCCTCTTCAACCCGGAGGTCGATTTCACCAATGATTTTGTCTAGTTGTTCTTCCGCTACGTTATCTGAATCTGCCATCCCCTAACCCCTTTTCAGTCGCTGCCACAACGATAAGAATACGGAGCACAGTTTCAGAGGCTGCTTCGAAGTTCGGAGCAACGACAAAAATCCCTGTTTGTGCTGTAGATAGCTTGGAGGCGTCCAATATGGCCCATCCACCGGTTGTAGATGGACGAGTATCGTAGTATTTCGCTTGCTACTTTGCAAGATACGACGATAATCGTAATTCCTGCTCAAGTAGATGTCTAAAAACGGAGTTTAGAATGTCCGAACAACCCTTTTCCGACACAAGTACCGAATCCGCGAAAAAGCCGCTGACGACTTTGTCTCACGACGCACTTGCAAGGCAGCGCTCTGAGGATAGCTTGGAAAAAATTGACAACTTGAGTGGAGGCTTTGAAGGAATTCTCGCCAGAGTACGAGAGTCCGCGCATTCACCCAATCGAACTAAAGTACTAGAAAGAGATTTTACGATGGGTTGGGTAGCAGAAAAGCTAGGTTACTCGACGGAGGGGTTGCGGTTTAAGGAATCTGAGGGAGCCATTCCCCCGCAGGAAAAGGACGCTCGTGGAAGAAGAGTGAAATACAGCCTCGATCAGTTTAGAGACATCCAGCAGAAGTTGGAGCTCAACCCTGGTAGAGGAGAATCCGAAAACCCGGCAGTTATAGCCTGCGCGAACTTTAAGGGCGGATGCGGAAAGACGACACTAAGCGTACACATGGCCCAATACCTAGCAATTCGTGGGTACCGCGTCCTGTTTATTGATGCTGACCCGCAAGCCAGTGCATCGATGTTGCTTGGTAGCCAGCATGAGGTTGATTTGAATAGCGATGACTTCGAGTTTACTTTGGAGGAGTACTTGTCCGAACAGATTCAAGACTTCTCCTCTACGATTCGGCCCTGTTATTTTCCAGGCATAGACCTTATACCCTCCGACATTCTTTTATCGGGCGCGGACTACCACCTGATCTCACGGATGCAAATGACACCTGATGTGTTGACCCTTCTCCAGAAGGGAATTCAATCTGTATGGAAAGACTACGACGTTGTGGTTATTGATCCGCCGCCTGCACTTGGCGCGCTATCATTGTCTGTCCTGGCGGCAGTAAGTGGGCTCGTCGTTCCCATGCGACCAACACTTGTGGATTTTGACAGCACCTACAAGTTCCTTCGCATGATATCGGGAAACCTGGATGTCATAGTCGAAAGGGGCTTCGATATCGATTACCGTTTTGTGACCGTCGCATTGAATGGATATGACGAAACAAAGGCGGTTCATAAAGAGATTGTCGAGGGGATGAATGTGCGTTTTAGCCGAGGCCAGTTGTTCGAGACCGTCATGAGGAACAGCGCTGAGATTGACAACGCGTCAAGAGATCTAAGATCCGTCTATGACCTGACTGGTCCAACGGGCAATCACAAAGTGTACAAGCGTTGTGTTTCTTACTTAGACGCGTTGTTTAGTGAGGTGGAACTTAAAATCCAACAAGGGTGGCCGAGTAACTCGGAAACGCTGCGAGCTCAGGGGAGAGGTTAGGTTATGGCTAAGAAAAAGAGCTTTCTGGATGCGGCTGGGGATGCCGAAACCTTGAGTGGGTTGCAGCCCACCGTTAGTAGAACCGTGTTAAACGAACGAAACCGTGGTATCGAGGATTCTCAGAAGGTTGTCTCTACGAAACAGATGCTGGTTGATCCAGAAGAGTGCGTGATTTGGGAAAGCCATAATCGTATTTGGGATCGGCTAACCGAAGAGAATTGCAGAGACCTCCTAGACGGCATGATAGCTGCAGGAAGGCAGACCGAAGCAGCTCTAGTTAGACCGATCAAGAAAAAGGGTCCAGGCCGATTCGAGATCATCTTCGGGGCTCGGCGGTTTTGGTGCGTTAAATGGCTTAGGGAACACAATTACCCAGAGTTTCAGTACTTGGTTCAGATTGAGGACCTGACCGACGAAGAAGCGTTTCGAAGAGGGGATCAGGAGAATCGTACAGGTAAGGACATTTCTGCCTATGAGCGCGGCCTAGAGTTTGCTAAGGCGCTGAAGTCCTACTATGCCAGCCAAAGTGAGATGGCAGATCGCACGCGTGTAAGTGAAGCCAAAATCAGCCGATATATAGCGCTTTCGAAAGTGCCCGTTGAAATCGTAAACGCGTACGCAGAGCTAAACCAATTGACGCTAGTGCAGGGACCAAAGATTGTCAGCGCGATGAAAGTCAAAACGAAAGCCAACGCAATGCTGCAGGAAGCGTCGCGAATACATGCACACCAACATGCCTTAAGGGCGGACAACAAACCGCTCTTGTCCGGTCCGGAAGTATTCAAGCGTCTAATGGATTCGATAAGCAACAAGAAGCAGAGAAGCAAACCTGCGCCGCTCGAGACTTATGGGAACGCAAGCAGTCCGGTGCTCACGCTAACCAACAAAAACCAAAGCTGTTTGCTGATACAAGTTCCCCTTGGTGTTGATAAAAGTGAGGCAATGCAGGCATTTTCTAGCTGTCTAGATACCCACGGATCGAAAAGCGGCGCATAAATCTTGCATCGTGCAAGAATGGTGTTAAGTTATTGATATATAAGGAAAATAAGTAATTTTACCCCGAATGCAATAATTGCCTTCGCTTTCACCGTGCCGCACGGCACACCTCATCGTTGTATTTCGTAAAAATTCTAATAAGAACAAAGATTTAGTGAATTCCTAAGCTGCCGGTTGATACGTGCCGTGCGTCTCCGGGCTCATAATCGGGCGAGGTGCAAAATGCGCTCCGTATACTATTAAGTGTATAGGGGGAATCCAGCATGAACGCAAAAGCATCAAAAGGTGTACTTGCCAACTTAACGAAGCTCCAAATTAAACCACCACTACCGGTGGCTGATGTTCGTTTGCTTGTAGATCCAGAATCATGTTCTGTCTGGGAGGGCCATAGTCGTCTTTATGAAAGACTCACTGAGGATAACTGCAGAGATCTGCTCGATGCTCTTGTAAGCGCGGGATCGCAACTTGAGCCCGCAACGGTACGAGAAGTCGAAGACAAGGGGATAGTTCGGTATGAAGTGATTGCCGGAGCGAGGCGCCTTTGGTGTGCTCGTTGGCTTCGAGATCATGGCTATCCCGATTTTGGCTTTTCTGTTCGCGTCGAGGTTTTGAGTAACAAAGAAGCCTTCCTAAGATCAACAAGGACTGAGTGCTCCGGTAAATCCGTGTCTGCGTATGAGAAAGGAAAAGAATACCAGCATGCCCTCGACTATTTTGACGACCAGGGCCAAATGGCAAAAGCGGTTGGAATCCAAAGGACTTTGCTCAACAAGTATCTACGAATCGCGAGGATCCCCATACAAATTGCGGGTGCCTACGGTGAATTGGATGACTTTTGGCTTAAACACGCTTCGCCTTTGAGCGCGTTGTTGGAGGATTCGAGTACGGTCTCAGATTTGATGGACACTGCAACCAGGCTAAAAGCCGAGCAGCAGGCGAGAAGGGCGGATGGACTTCCCTACCTTCGCGGATCAGAGGTCTTCCGTAGACTGAAGGAGGGCGCGAAAGGCTCGGAGGGTGGTGGCCCTTTGCATGTTTATGACGATGTTGATGACCCGATCCTCATAGTGGAATCGAAAACCCGGAATCAGCTACGGATTACGATCCCACTACCGGTCAACGTTAGTGCGCTTCGTGCGGCGTTCAGAAAGTGTGTGACTGCATATATTGGCAGAGAGAATCGCCGTATCAATGCGAGCGAGGTGTGAACCGGTTCACGCCTGATCAATAAAATCCCTGGTGCTGCGATATATAGTCCATAAACTATTGATATAGAAAGAAATAATTGATCTAATGTCGATGAGCGTGCCGCGCGGCACGCAAGGAAAAGTGAAATGCAAGCAATGAGGGTGCCTCTTTACCAAATCGAGCTAAGCGAAAGACGTCCGGTAGGCGCAACTGTAGTCGCTTCCCCCACACTTACACGCCGAATAGAGCAGCAGGGGATTGTTGAACCCTTGGTCGTTCGCCCGAAAGGTCCGAAGTTGTTCGAGTTATTGACCAATCCCCAAGTGTATTTTGCGGCTGGTGAGCTGTCTCTTCATGAGGTCCCGGTTGTCATAAGGGAAGATCTTACGGATGAAGAAGCGCAAAAGATTGTGGCCTCAAATTACTCAGAGAAGCTGATCGATCCTATTGCGGAGGCTGAAGCTCTCAAGGGCCAATTAGCCGAGATTGGAGGTGAGGAGAACATTGCCCGTTTGGCCAGAATCCTTGGAAAATCCAGGTCTCAGTTATCACGCAAACTTGCACTCCTTGATCTCTCCCAGGAAGCTCAGCAAGCCATCCGCGAAGGTAGGCTGTCACCTACGCATGGTAGGTTGCTCGTAGCTGAACAGGATCCTAGGAGACGTCGGTGGTTTACGAACCAGGCGATCGATAACAAATGGTCAACATCGGAACTCGAGAGGAGATTGAAAGCAAAGCAGCAGCGCGCCGAAAAACCTAGTCCCAAAACTACTGAGGTTGAGCGATTGGAAAGAAGATTAATGGACCTTGTCGGCATGGATGTTTGTATAAGTGAAGACAAAGGGCTCATCACTTTCAATTACTACAAGAATCTTGATTCCCTTCAGGGTTTGTTGGAACGACTTGGATACAGTGACGAAAGCTAGTCGTTCAACTAAGGAGCGGCGGAAGCGTCCCTTATTCTCTAACATATCGTTTCGGGTTATGACCGCTTGCAGTACTTTCACGACATTCGCGTCTCTCAAGACGCCCCAGATTCTTCAAAACATGCGAACCTACGAAAGTTAGACAGTATCGCCCAATCCTCCGGGTTCTCGGTTCCTCAAACTCTCATCCTCGATACTAGAAAGCTAAGTTGTTATCGAAGCTTTATCAATGAAGCTACGACGGCTAAGGGACCTTATGGTTATAGAGTAGGGGAGGGCGATCGAATTGGTATTCGCATGGAGCTTGAAGACGTTTTCATTGGCGAGAGTTCTTTTTGTGTTAGGTCGCTGTCCGATGCGGAAGGTGACAACGGGTCTTTCGCAGGTGTTTATCACAGTGAAGTAAACGTGCCACGGCACCTTTTGTGCCAGGCAATAGATGAAGTATTGAGCCATAGCGTTTCTTCTACCGTTGCTCACTCATTGCACAGAGGAGGAGCATCAAAGTTCCCGGGGATGGCCGTTGGTCTCCAGCCTTACCTAGGAGGTCCAGGTTGGATAGGTGGAGTTGTTCAGGCTCCGTTTGCACCGTTGTTCCCCAGGCCTGCTAGCCTCATATCTGTTGGTCGTAGCGCCGTCGGAATCACCGCAGGGACTCGTGTGTCAGAAGACCATCTCGTTGTTGCGAGTGGCGACGGATTTATGACGCTGGAACGAACCCCTGGCGAAGAAACAGAAGAACAATTCCTTCTCACCCAGGCTGGCATAAAATTGTTGCTGACTACGACTAATAAATTGATCGATGAGTTTCGAAGTTCGATAGAAATTGAATGGGCCATGTCGCCTTCCTTGGACCTCTACATCCTTCAAGTTCGAACTGTATCGTTGGGTCCATCTACGACGGTTTTTGGTGGTGCTGTTCAGCATGAACCTCTGTGTTCTGGTTTTGCCGTAGGAAATGGTCGGGTCGTCGGTCGAGCCTTTGTTACCAAAACATACCCGACGGTAACGCTGGATGAATCTGACATTCTAGTAGCGCCCGCTGTTAGTGAAGGTTGGTTTGAGCACGTAGAGAAGGCTGGTGGGCTGATTACCCAAATTGGTTCTAGAAATGCACATATCGCGAGTGTGGCAGCTGAAGCCGGAACGCTTTGTGCTGTTGGGTGTGATAGCGGGATACACTCAATTGCGCATGGCGATTTGATAACACTTGCCTGTATTTCAAGGGAGATATCGAGAGTGCCCCTTTGGTATTGGGTGATTCTCATCGGATTCGAAGTCCGGCTGAAGCAATGTCCCTAATGCGGAACTATATCCCGACCTCGGTTACTTTCGATCTTCAGGCATATTTCAATAGGTTTAGAGTATTTTCGAGAGAGCATAAGCTTGATAACTGTAACCCGAGAGTTTTCCAAGGCTATCCGAACCTAGAGACGTTTGTTCAATGCAAAGTCTTTGAAGCACTTTTGTTTATTCGTACCGCGTTACCCGAAACAAAAATTCTAGTAGATGTCGGCAGCTACCTTCAGCTTGCAGAGCATTTGCAAGTAGCCAAAACTAAGCTCAAGGTCATGTATGGCGTTTCTTTAGGGAATTAGTTTTTGGATCGGACGTAGATAACGACCACGTCGCCGAGAGCCCAAATAGATTCGTACTCGACCCTGGTTTCGATAGCGGTCGTTAGCCGGCTGGCAAGAAGTTCATTCAAATTGTCGGTTTCGCTAATTTCTGCGAGTCTAAGATGGCAATACCCGCTTACAAATCCTAGTTCTTCGATTCGAAGGTCTGTCTCTTCTTGTGTATGCGGATGTGATAGCCAAATGGCGTCGTCACCCATTTCCGCTCGATGGAGTAAGAGGGTTTCTTGCAGCGAATCCAGGTGCAGCGCGTTGTTTAGGGCTGCGTTGGTAATCCGTTGGATCTTGATGTCGTCGTTGTTCATTCCAATGCCATATGTTGAACATCGACAATGCGGCCCATCCCTGCTGTCGGTGTAGTTCAGATCTTGGCGCTTTCAGATTCCGTGTTCTCATGTGTACTCGTAAGAACTTTAAGCAGAGCTCGTTTGAACTACTTTACTCCTGAAGAAGAAAGAAATCTCATTCGTCAGGCGCAGTCTGGCTTTCAAGGTGCTGCGCAGGAGTTAGTTGCGTGTGGTTTGCCTTTTGTTCGTAAGAAGCTGAAGCGCTGCTTTCCTGTTCTTTCCGAGAGTGATCTGGACGATCTAGGCCAGGAACTCTTTCTCAAGTTGTTAGGCGTCGTGAGCAAGTATGATCTAAATCGGAACGGTCACACACGATTCTACAACTTTGCTCACTACACCATCTTCGCTGCTGCGACAGATTGGGTTTCGCGTACCCGCCGGGAAGTCTCCCTTGACGGTCTTACTCTCACGGAAGAGTTGGCGCACGATGAATGTCCGTTTGAGCAGCGTGACGTTGATGACCAAGCACGCACAGCGTTAGCGTCGGTCAGTGGCAGAGAGCGAGAGGTCCTCCTAAGACGATTTTACGTAGACGAGACGGTCAAACTGCGAACAGATTGGTCTTGCTCAGCCCAAAACGTCTACTACGTGCAATCAATGGCCCTGGCTAAGGCGCGAGATGCTTTGAGTGCCCATTACTCTATCTATGGGTAACAAAGTTTAGCTGCATGAAAGACCTAGATATAACTGTCGCCACATCCTTGCAACAAGTCGAGCCAATCGTGTGGCGCCAGATAGCCGGCAAACGGCTGAATACGACACCATTTGATGTTCAACCAATTTGTGCGAACGATTTTATGGTGGTGTCATACGCAAAGAAACAGATCGATGATTCAGTGTGCACTAGAGGCGATCTGGAGTGGTTAAGCTCGCTAAGTATCAGGCCTACGCACCTCGAAAAACTCTTGCTCGCCATAGAAGAGACATCTAATGCCTATGCAAGTTTCTTCCATGGGAAACAGCCCACGACGGTCTGTGTGGACAATACCCCGTGCGTAATTTTACTGCCTGGAGAGATCCAGATATGCGAAGGCCTTTCTGAACGCTACCCCGATGTATCCAGATGCCTCAAAACTTGGGCACCAGAGATAGCCAGGACGCACAATTGGAATGTACGCCATCAGAAGTTTTCTAGCGTGCGACCGTGAATACACTCTTCGGATTTTGGGTCCTCTATGCCTACGCTTATGTGATCGACGATCTCTTTGTGCAACCTCGAAAAAGACGAAAGCTCAACTACCGGCGTGGTTCAATTTCGTTTGGTCTTCTTGTCGGCCTCCCGATTGTAACGATAGCTCTGCTACTCAGGGGCTTCGTGATTGATTTTTATCATGTTCCCACGAGGTCTATGGAACCCTTGGTATCCAGCGATTCGACAGTTTTTGTGGACAAAACCGCCTACGGCCTAAGGAACCCAATCGTTGGTACTAGATGGACCAATGGCCCGCCCCTAGTTCTAGGTGATGTTATTGCTTTTAGCTATCCGAGGGAGCCTGTCACCACCTATCTAAAGCGTGTGTGGGGTGTGCCGGGAGATACCATCGCGGTAACCGCCGCTGGTCTGATCCTGAATGATGAATTGCTCTTACCAAACGGTACTTCAGAGATCTCGGTTCGTCTTGAGGGCACTGACTTTACTGTCTTGAATGAAGAAAGAAGCATTAAGGAATTCGACGCTGTAACTGTCCCTGAAGGACACGTATTCGTTATGGGAGACAACCTTGCCTATAGCCAGGATTCTCGACATTGGGGATTGGTTGCTGATTACCACATATTGGGTCGGGCAATCCTTTAGCGCTCCGTATTCTCTTGTAAACACCAAAGGGGGTCAGTTGTGCGTGAGTTAACTGCGAAGGAAGTTGCAAATGAAGCAGCACTGTATCGTAAAAGTGGACATGTAGATCAGAGTAAGCGTCTTCTAGAAGCCGCAACGGAGCACTTTCCTGGCGAGATATGTATCGTTAAGGAAGTAGGCAAGCTACCAAAGGAGCACCCCTCCAAAATAGATAAGTGGGGCGTCGAATTGGCAAAGCTTGTTGATCGTTTTGGAGTGCCTACGGCTTTGATCGTCGCTGCACTGCTAGCGTTTGCGCTATTGCCTATGTTTGTCCCTGCGAATTGACACAATGAATACGCCGTTAGAAGCATACTTCAGGGCTAAAGATCCGGGCGTTTTGGCACGCCTTTTGATGCGATCTAATAAATACCTCCAGCCCATCAAAGCGCTCACTGAATTGGATGGTCATCAAGAACACCTACTCTTAACGGCGCCAGCATCTCTCGCTCTTGCCATTCGACGCAGTGGATTCACTGCAGACATCGGTCAGCACCTTCGTGTGATCGTCAACAATCCTGGCACGATTGAAACGCTGGATCATGGACAGTGGTTTAGATACGTCGTTCCGATGCTAGGAATCAAGACGCTGACAATCTACATGTGTGGTAAATACGAATCTCGCCAATCGGTTGCAAAGCAAACGCTTAGGGACGACCAGCGTATCAGAGTCATAGATCGCCGGTCTGTGTCGGATGCGCTGCGTAGATTGCCCAAAGGTCAGACGATTGACTTCGCCGTCCAGTTTTCTCCGTTTGAATCGAATGATTCCATGCAGTCGGATCTAGTAGATCTTGGACGGAACAACGTTCCCTTCATCCTTTTATGCCAATCGAGACTACTGAGCCTTATGGCTCAGCTGGTTGCTGAGAAGATGGGCGCGCGTTTTGAGGAAGATGAAGCAGTAAACCCGTTTGCTCTCGTGGAGCACTCTGAGGGTCTTGCTCCCAACAAATGGATACTTCGATCATCTAGTCTCCCAACAACAATGAGTCCCTTGGAAGATGAGGACCGTAACGTTCTCTACCTTGTTGAAAAAGCCATTATGGCTACGCATAGCCGAAACAGAGACGCACGCCCTGAAGAAATCGGTCTTGAACTACAAATGGGAGTCGTCCACACGATGGGTGGCTATTCCGTCGATCTTGATACGTTGGGTGTCCGGGATCTAGACACTGGATCGTTTATCGGGGTTCTCCCAGAACAATACGCTGATGTCTTAAACACTTACGAAAAGTCTTGGACCCCGACGGAGAAGTTGTATTGGTCGGGTGTAGTTCGTTCAGTCATCTCGAATGAAGAAATTGCTCCGTTGGTAGCTTGAGAATGTCTCTTACCGTTTTTAGACATGGAGCTATACACAATCACCTTATCGCAGAAGATCCAGGTTTGAGCGAAGTGGGAGCTAAGGCTGTAACTAAGCGTTCGCTAGAGCTTCTCTCATTGGGTGTTCCCGTTGGCATGATTGTTACGAGTCAGCTACGGCGTGCGATAGAAACATCTAATATCTTCTCGGCGGTCTATCCGGACGCGAGCTCATATTCATCGCCGGTTCTAAACCCAAGTGATCAAACTAGTTCCCTACAGGACGAGGTTAGGAGCTGGGTGGATGTGTGCAGAGATGGATTGTTGTTGATTGGGCATGATCCGATCGTGAGCCAGTTTGTGTTAGATATCTGCGGAGTTTCTGTAGAAGGTAGAGAGCACTGGTACATCCCAACTGGTAGCGGAGTTGTCCTCCAGCCAAGCAATACGCCTAGTGGGGAACATTACAACCCCGTACATTATTTGGGGCATACCCGTGCGCTTCCTATAACGATGGCATCGAGTGCACCGTCTATTTAGTGCCGGGATGACGTGCTTTATTTTTACGACAAACCTGCCCGTGATTTGCTTGTTTATGGAACAGGCGAGGAATATATTGGGCATCAATCGAACTCTTCGAGAGATTGTCAATCGGTTCGCATAAACGCGTACCAAAATCTTCTGCGAAGGCTCGGAATATCGGATCTTTGTGTTTTCACAGAGGCCTTTATTGCCAACGCATATTGTTGGCGCCGCATAACTGAGCGGTTTCCAAACAGCCTTCCCTCGCCGATTTTCGGCAACAACCAATCAACGCTAGCAGTAGCACTCGGAATCTATTCTGTGTGTTTTTGCCGTGCGTGAGTTACAAGGAGATTTTCTATATGAACAATCTAAAAAAACTAGCGACAGAAACCGAGTTATCGCCTCAGGTAGTTTCGGACGATGTCCTAAAAGAGAAGTACTGCAAAGGCGATGAGTCTAATGCAATTGATGTTCTATCCAGAGTCGCCGGGGCTTTGTCCCAGTGCGAAGATCATGATAGTGAACATCTAACCCGAACGTACTTTTGGCAAGCGCTGCAAGACGGATTCATTCCGGCAGGACGTGTTTTAAGTGCAGCTGGAGTAGACCTCAAAGCGACCCTCATCAATTGTTTTGTGCAACCGGTGGCAGATGCTATGGCAGGTACAGAATCTGGTAACCCTGGAATCTTTACTGCCCTTGAGCAAGCCGCGGAAACACTTCGACGTGGTGGTGGTGTTGGCTATGACTTTAGTCATATCCGGCCAGCGAGTGCTTATGTCAAAGGAACCAATAGTCGGGCTTCCGGTCCGCTATCGTTTATGCGCGTTTTTGATGAAACGTGTAAGCAAATCGAGAGTGCTGGTGCTAGGCGCGGTGCCCAAATGGGGGTGCTTCGTGTAGATCATCCGGATATTGTCTCATTCGTCAAAGCTAAGGAACAACCAGGTGCCTACACTCAGTTTAACCTGAGCGTTGCGGTCACAGATGATTTCCTTGCTGCGGTTAATGCTGGTGGTTCTTTCGAGCTAGTACACGCCGAGATGCCTTATGACCAAACAGATACACGTCAACGTGACGATGGACTCTGAGTGTATGAGGAAATAGATGCTAAAGAACTGTGGGATCTCATTATTCATCAGACTTACGATCATGCTGAACCCGGCGTGTTATTCGTAGATCAGGCGAATCGCGAGAATAATCTTTGGTACTGTGAAACATTCGAAGCGACTAACCCTTGCGCGGAACAATGGCTGCCTGACTACGGTTGCTGTTGTTTGGGGTCCGTTAACCTGACTAGGTTCGTGGACAACGCATTTACTGATGAAGCTAGTTTCGACTATGAGCGTTTTGCTCGAAATGTCGCTGCTGGCATTCATATGCTAGACAACGTACTCGACGTAACGGCTTGGCCGCTCGACGAGCAACGCGTGGAAGCAGAGAGTAAACGACGTGTGGGTTTAGGTTTTACCGGTCTAGGTAATGCTCTTGCAATGTTAAACATCCGGTACAACTCTGACAAAGGCTTGGAAACAGCAGCCCGTATGTCTGAAGTGATGCGCGATGCAGCGTATCGTTCTTCGGTTAATCTCGCGAAAAAGAAAGGACCTTTCCCTCTTTTTGATGCAGAGAAGTACGGTCAATCTGAGTTCGTCAGACGCTTACCCCAGGATCTTCAAGATGAGATTCGCGAACACGGTATTCGAAACAGCCATCTTCTAAGTATTGCGCCTACCGGCACGATATCTTTGGCTATGGCGGACAATGCCAGTAATGGTATCGAACCTCCGTTTAGTTTTGCGTATCAAAGAAAGAAGCGCATGCAGAATGGTACTCATGAGCAGTATCCTGTAGTCGATCATGGCTTTCGTAGATATTGCATCGAGACCAAAGACAGTGACCCTGCCTTTGCTACTGAGTCGGAAATTGATGATCTCTTGAGCGACCTTCCTGAATCGTTCGTCTCCGCTTTGGAGATGACTGCGCAGGAACATCTCGACATGCTTTCTGCCGTGCAACCTTACATCGATTCTTCGATTAGTAAGACGGTGAACATTCCAGCTGATTATCCTTTCGAGGACTTTCAGAATTTGTACACCAAAGCGGCAGGTGCGGGTCTAAAAGGTCTCGCGACATATCGTCCAAACGACACCACCTGTGCGGTTCTTTCACTAGGACGCGGCGAAGGTGTAACGACAGATCAGGATGACCCTGATCGACGGTTGAGCGTGGATCAACTTCCAGAGCCTGTGATGGAAAGTTTGCGTTGGCCTAAACGTCCTGAGTACAACGGAGGAAATCCTTCTTGGACACAAATGGTTAGGACACGAGACTACAATTTTGCTTTGTTTGTTGGGTTAACCCCTGAACAGAATCCAGTACCTTTTGAGGTATGGGTAAACGGAACAGAGCAACCTCGTGGTCTTGGCGCTATTGCCAAAGCAATCTCAATGGACATGCGCTCCAATGACAGAACCTGGCTTCTAACAAAGCTTGAATCGCTAGAAATAGCCAAAGGAGATGATGGATTTTCTCTTCGTATGCCTCCAAACGGCGACGAAGTTGAGGTACCTAGTCTCGTATCTGGGTTTGCCAAAATTGTTAAGTACTACGTACTTCAGCATGAGGGTGAACCTGAAGGAACTGTCGATCTTCTAGGCTCGAGCACACCCATGATGGATGCGCTAATGAGTAAGAAGGAGCCAAAAACAGGAGCTGAGGGTACGATGTCCTGGTCGGTAGATGTGCTAAACGCAAACACCGGTGATGACTTCATGCTGACAGTAAAGGAACTACAGATGCCAGATGGTGAGGGGCGACCCTACTCTGTGTGGATGTCTGGGGAATACCCGCGTGTTTTCGACGGCCTTTGTAAGGTTTTGTCGTACGATATGCGAATTCTTGATCCTGCCTGGATTGGTGCGAAGCTCCGATCACTCAGAGATTTCTCGGAACTCCAAGGTGACTTCTGGGCGAAAGCCCCGGGGTTAGACAAACAACAGGTTTATCCTTCAACGGTAGCCTATGTTTGCGAGCTGCTCATCCACAGATACCACATGTTGGGAATTCTCGGCGGTGATGGCTTCCCAATTAAAAACGCAGGGCTAATGGAACAGGATTACCACAATGTCGTCGCAATGGAACGTCGTTCCGTTGAACAGATTCGACTGAATGGTAAAACCTGCACAGAGTGCAATGCCTCCGCTGTCATTAAGAAAGACGGTTGTGACTATTGCACTGCATGTGGCGCTATTGGCTCCTGCGGCTAAGGGGTACGGGTGGTTTTTATATAAAAAAAATAGATCGAGAGCACTTGTTGTGCTTTAAGCCTAAGTGAATCTCCTTATCTGAGGAGTTTACTTATTTCTGCATAGTTTGACCGAAATAGATATTTTCCGGTCAAGCTATGCAGGCTTACTATTTCGATTTAGAGGGGCTCCGACGTAGTCCTCAATACAAAAGATCTTTGATACAAGACTAAAACAGGTTCTTTGAAGAGGAAGGCGAATCGACATGAATACCGCAACAAGTATTTGGGCAATATGGCGACTTGCTTTGAACGAGAGCCGCCCATTGAATTTGGTAGTTGGGTTGAACGCTTGGTTGTTGATGATTTTTGTTGTCGCATATTTCCTAGCCGATGTAGAGGAAGTTCGCTACGTGTTGTTCGCGACAACCACCTTGTTTGCGTTTCACATTGTGCTATACGTTCCGTATTTTTTCTATGCGCGCCGCCTATTGATAGATAAACGTGAGGAAGAAGACACCGGTCTGTGACTGTTGATACATGATTTGCATTGCTATTGGTTGGATTGGCTTTGGTACTGAGCCGCGAGAAAGTGGATGGGAATGCGAAAACCCGCACGGTAACAACCGACCGAACGAGATCACCCGTTGCGCCCCTTATTCTTAGGAGTGTGTATAAGTGAAGAGGAGCGTTCCGTTGAGTGATCAATCGACACAAGAAAACGTGCGACGCAGCGGGTGGGTTTCACCTACGACAGCTCCATATATGCTTATTGCAATTGCCGTTTTGCTGCGCTTCAGCCCTGTGGCTATTCTAGGGCTCTTAGGGCAGCAAAGCGTCTACCGTCCGACGGTACAAAGCTGGGTTGATTTTGTAGGGTCTCCACTTGTGAACATAGCGCTCGCAACATACGTAATGGGGTGTGTTGGTTTGGCAATCCTTACGAAGCGCAGTCAGCCGGATCTTTCTAAGTGGCCCATCAAACCCGAGCAAGACTAGACTAGTGAAATTGCTGCGAAAGGACCGCAGAGCCAGCCGGTAGGTAAAGATGGGCGGGTGTCCAGGCCCCGCGGATGGGGGTTGTTTGAATGTTATGCGGAAAGACCAGTGCGAGGAGTAAACATGAATCTTAGCGTATCAGAGCACCCTTGGATCGTTGCGTGGTACGTCTTGGTTTCTGTGGTGGTGTTGTTGCTTTGCGCAATGCTGTTTCTTGCAGAAAAATGGCCCGCTACAGAAGATCGTTACCAGGCGATAGGAAAGACCCAAGGCTTCGAACTTCGAACTACGGAAGTTCGAAACAAGAAAGAAACGCTAGTTCAAACCCGGTTGGGAAACTATGTTGTTTCGGGCTGGCATTTAGACTTGATGGGTAAGGATGTCTATCTGAGGGAAAAAGACAGATATTTGTGGAATCCCGCTTCCCTGTTTCTCTGTACTAGTCAGCAAAAGCAAACCGAGCATGGTTGTGTCTTGATTAAGGGAATTTCTGAAAATCCTGAAGAGTTGAAAAGAAGATCTAAAAGGACATTTGGAACGCGTGACGACACCTCAAGCTAAAGCTGGGGATTTGAGAGCTTTTTGAACAAATAGGTTGTGCTAGGGTTTTGTAGTAATCCATAGGGAGATTTTGATGGCGGTATACGAAATAAGCGGAAGTAAGTTGCTTCGAGTGGCGAGAAGCGTAGAAGGTAAGCTGATTCAGCGCTATGTCAGCCTCGTTGGCCTAAACAAAACACAAGAGAAAAGCGCTAGGCGTAAGGCGAAGGAGATTGACCGGGAGTTAGCGCGAGCTCAGGCCGACGCCAAAGCCGGGCGTATTCGAGAAGCCAAAACCAGTAAGGGTCATTCAACGGGTATTCGCGGGATCTCTATCGTAAAGCGTCCTCATCCAGCCTATCGAGTCCAGGTGCAAATATCAGGTAACAGCCATGTTAGGGAATTTTCGATAAGACGGATAGGAAATGAACGTGCTTGGACTCAAGCTAAGCGTTTTCTTTCAGGACTTAGAGGTTTCAAGAGAGTACCGGCTAACTGGACCAAGAACCCGCCGTATAAGTTCAAAGGAAGGGCCGGCTCCTAAGCTTGAGTAGCGAGCCTGTTGAAGTGCGCGTATGGAAACCCGTTGCGGTCGTACCACGCTTCAATCGTCGACCATTGCTCGGTTGTAATCGCCATGCTGCCGTACCGATTGTGGACGTTCCACATTAACATGGTTAATTTGCAGTAACCGGCTGCTTCGATTTCCACCTCGTTTTCGAAACCTAAAGCGCTAGTGAGCAAGTCATGTTGTTTAAATCCGCACGGATAGAGGTGACCCTCCGGCGACAGCCATCCGTGGCAGGCAAGGAGGTCTAGATCCCTTTCTGGTTGTCCGCCATCCTCTTCCAAGTTTGTTTTCGCATCCCTCATTTCTTCTGTCGCGTGAAGAGGCGAATGTTCAGGGGATCGATACGTGTTTGATCGAGGTGCTTCATTCGCGTCGATACCGAATTGTGATCTGTGTTTTTGCATAACCTACCGTCTTCCCTACTACATAGATTAAGAAGCACGGAGATATATGTCGTTGGATTTGTCGTAAATTGACGAAATACCTTTATGTTCTTAAAGAACAACAAAGGTCAGTTAATGTCGTACGAACACTATCTCCTAAATCTGTGGGCCTGGCGCGGCGTCGTCGAACGCTATGGGTTGGCAGTCGCTGGAAGAAACAAGGCGCCCAGGGATCTCATATATTCTGTCGTTAACGATCGAGAACCTGGTTGTGATGCTGTCGAACTGCTGTGCTGTTCTTTATCTGAGTACACTTGTTTCTACGAAAAGACGCTTGAATGCCTCGTAGTCGCTCTCGTTAACGCGTACCAAGACCGTGACGAAATACAGCGTCTTTGTTTTTCGAATGGTCAGGTTTACTCTCTGCAAGCCGGTCGATGGAAACATGTGCTGTGTGGGATATCAGAAGAAGCCATCCGGCAGGTTCGGCTAGAGAGCGATCGCAACGCCTGGTTTGATGTACGGCAGTGGTCGTCCTTAGGTCACCCGGTTGCACACTAAGCATGTCAAATCAGAACGATGATAGCCCGGAATCTAAGAGTATTAAGTATGGTCGGCTGGCGATGTTGGATGGCATTGCACGCATTTCCTCAGATGTATCTAGAGACTGGAGTTCCAAGACTGCCGAACAGCGAGCTGGTCTTCGGTTTTTAATCCAACGTTGTGAGATCCTTTTTGCATTTATTCTCGACGGTAATGAGATCGAACTCAACGCGCATAAGAGAAACGTACATCTGCCTTTGGATTCGGTTGCTACGGAATCTATTTGGCTCGCGCAGAGCTTAGTGCCCGAGAAGGATGCGCTAGAAGTAGATGTGCATGAGATTGAGCCTCACCGCGTAGTTGGAGAGAGGAACCGTATAGCTAATATCGTTGCCATTTTTATTGTCCAATCCCTCCTGTTGAATAGCAGAATTGCTGTCTCGCTTGAAACACAGATTAGTGGTGGCAACGTGAATCTGGTAGTTCGGCTTCTGAATGCTGAAGGTCAACAAGGGCCCCTTGAGGAAGACTCCGAGCTTCGAAACATGATGAGCCACTATTTTTCTCTTTTGTGCGATCGCTTGGATGCGACAATCAGTCTTGGTAGTTTGAGTGTCCCATTAGAACTAGTCGAACCCGAATCTAGCGATGGCCGTGTTCTACCTAAGTCATTCACTTTGTTGAGTTGTGCAGAAGGGGTCCACGACATTCCTGCCGATATCGAGGTGGTGTTTCCCTATTCTCCGAATGCACACAATGCTGATGTTTTGGTACTTGGTCACAAGGGAACAGATCCTCAGAGATCACGGAAAAAGACTGAGGAAAATCTATCGCACTTATCGCGGTGGAATAACCTACCCTCGATTTTGGTTGCTGATCGTTTGGATCACGCGGAGTTATCTCTCTATCGTGGTTTGGTTTCTGCAATTCTCGTGGAACCTGTTAGAGAGGAAGCCTGGCGTAGATATGCCGGAGCTATCTCTTCGATAGATAGACGGAAGACGAATCGACTAGCTGAAATACACTAAGGCTTTTCAGCGATCAGATCTTCTTTTCGTTTTAGTCCCATGATTGAGCCCATGTGAGCGCCAAAACCGCAGACGATGAAAAGAATCGTATCGTCGTATTGTGTGGCGTCGATAGCCATCGATCGCACTACCAACAAAATCGGCCAGATCGTAATGGAACAAACTAGTGCACTGTGGCTGGTTGCGAACTCTAGTAAACGGCTTCTTTGTAGGTATGAGGCAATCGATCTAGGTAGTGTTCCAATTCGGAGGCGATGCCTTGGGGAGGACCATTCAAGCATTTGTCCAGATAGTAAAAACAACGCTCAATGCTCCAGGTCGATGGAATGGTTCGAATGCTGCTCACGCCTCTTTTTATCATGCCAGTATCTATATCCATCTCGAAGAATCCAGATTGCGCCTAATCCGCCAACTATCCAATATGCCCATTCGGGAATCATAAACTTACCCTCTGTCTTTGTGATGAGAGTAAGGAGCACCTGTCTTGGGCTTGGAGGTTTCCGTGGTCTTCTACGACTATAAAACCATCCTTTCTCGTGTTGATGGCAAATGCAAAACCTCAAGAGCTTCCGATACCTTTGTCGAGTTAATGTTTAGACCGGATCCAGCAGGTTGAGGTCCGTAGTCTTTTGTTAGGAATAGCAAAAGGACAAATTGTTGGGCTACCCAGATCTCATCACCGCTTCAGTGACATCGAGGAGTTTTGCTTGGATATTTGATGTGGTTGTTTTCGCGCTTTTACTCCTTGCAGGTGCCTCCCTCATCAATGGAGGTACTGATCTGGAGGCATTTTTGCTAGCTACTAATTACTTCGAGCTAGGTGTTTTGTGCCTCTTAGCAACCGTGGTTGTTCTGATCTTTACGATTCGTTACCGGCGTACGCCGGGTATGGCAGTAATGGATCTGCAGGTTGTTTCAGCGTCAGAAGACACGGAACTCTCTTCCAGCAAAATAGTTAGGCGCTTGTTCGCCTTTCCAATCTCTATCTTAAGCCCGATCTCCGCCTTACTTACTCACGAGCGCAAAACTGTTGGTGATTTTATAAGTGGGACGCGGGTTGTGTGGGGAGTCGGCATTGGAAAAACCCTCTGCTACGACGCTGGTGGAATATTTAGAGTCATCTTCACCAGAAGGGGACTAATAATTCTTGTCCTCTCCTTGATTTATTCCTTGTTAACTAAAGAAGACGTACCTAACTCAGAGTTGGTGTTGGATGCATTTGTCGTTGCGCTACTTGTTGCAACTGCCGGTGCCTTGTTGATCTCGGGCCTGGTAACGCGTCTAACACGGGTTCGCGTTTCAGATTTTGGGGTTCAGCAATCAGGCCTCTGGAGATGGGGCAAGGTCGTTGACTGGGAGCATGTAGAGTTTGCTCAAGTAATCCCACGGCTATTTTTACCTTACGTAAAGGCCCATCGCAGAAAAGGTAGGGCGATTCGCATACCGATGGAGACTGGCCACAACCAATATCTAGCCGATCTTCTACATTTCAAAAATATCCGGATCGAACAATAGGAAAAAAATGATACTCATTACACGAATAATTGTTTTGGTACTTTTACTTCAAACGAATCTAGCTTTGGCAGACGACGACCGATTCGAACTCAATCTCAACTATGTGATGCCCATCGATGAAGTGAGGTTCAACATCGCGAGTGATGTGACTGGCGCAAATTCACCTGATGTCCTATCTGAACTCGAGTGGGATGACATGCAGCTTCATCGCGCTCATATTCAGGCGAAGTATAGGGTTGTTAGCCAGTTATCAGTTTTTGCAGAGGCTGAGCTTGGTTCCTTCGAAGATGGTGATGTCCAGGATTCAGACTATGCAGGTGATGGGCGAACCAGCGAGTTTTCACGCTCCACCGCAACTGTAGATGGCAAGCACCACACCGGTGGTGCGGTCGGCCTCTCTTGGCAATTCAATGGCAAATTTGAGCTGCCGTTGTGGAAGATGCGGAATGGGAAGCGTATGGCATTTGCTTCGGACTATTCTGTCTCCCCAACCCTTGGGTATGCTCTCTCGACCCAGGAGATAAGATTTGTAGATGGTGTTCAGGTCATCCCAGATCTCGGATCGTTTCCCGGTCTCAGATCTGAATATAAAACCGAATGGAAAGGTATGTTCGCAGGGCTTAATACTCGATTTCGACTTTTAAGAGATTTGGAGTTTGTTCTTGATGCTCGCTATTTCCCGGACAGCAATTTTAAGGGGATAGGATCGTGGAATCTAAGAGAAGATCTTCAAAACCCCACGAGTTTTACCGATACGGCAGATGCAAGTGGATATCGACTCAGATATGGCCTCGATTGGGCGATATCCGATAACAAGAGCCTTAATCTGTCGTATTACATTGCAGACTTCGAAACGGATCCTGGTAGCGCGGAAGTTCATACGGTCTTCGGCATTAGCCTTTTTACTCGCCTAAACGAAGCGACGTGGAAAAGCCGCGGGTGGAGTGTTGGTTTCAACTGGAGATTCTAGCGAACGTAAAGCTTAACTGAATCGCGATATGTTCTCGTCACTTCAAAGCGCCGTTGGAGAAGCCGGTATCCTATCCCTTCTTTCGAACTGTAGTTTGGTTAATACTTAGCTGAGTAACTGATGGTTGGAATCCAGTGGTTGATGATAGTGATCCACAAACGTTTAGAGCAGGACGGTTTCTATTTGATGGGATCTCAGTTGAAAAGCTTGTTGATAGAACTGGTTGGTCCAAAGAGCAGATAGAAGGCATTAAAAAATGGGCCGAGAGCTACGTCAGCGATCGTTTCGAAGAAGAGGGTGTGCAATTTGACCCTTCTGATGCTGACCACATTTCTAAGGCTGCAGTTTGGATGCTGTCTGAAACGGAGCGCGTTGAGTCAGAACGCCTTCTTCGCGACGCGGAAGTGCGTAAAAAGACGCATGTTGCTCTGGAAAGCAGTAGTGATCAGAACACCGCGTCAGATTAAGTCAATCGTTACTGGTTGTTCGTATCCCGTAGGTATTTTGCCATTAGCGGATTAACGACCCGCCAATGATTGTCTTCATTTTGTTCGATGAGATCTTGCCTTGTGAGCATTTCCTTAGCGCTATTCCCGGTTGAAGACGCTAGACGAATCGATTCGAGAAAAGGTCTACTAGTTGGGTGTTGAACTGTGCCGGCAAGAGCGATACCGACGAGTAACGCTCGTTGAGTTGCGCTCAAACTTGTCACTGTGCCCTGTACTACGGACAATTGTTCTGTGTAGAGGTCATTCCAAGCCGCTCGTATTGAATCCTCAGAAGGGGGAGTACTCTCTCGCCAAAGTATCGAGCAAAGTCCATTTAGCCATTGTGGGTGTCTTTCAGTGAGTTCAAAGATGTGGCTAATTTGTTCTTCGGTTAGCTCCCTGTCCCATCTAGCCTTCGCGTTTGTGTTTAGGTGTGTTCGGTAGTGGGAAGCACCGATCCTTTTTAAGGTGAGTTTTCTGCATAGGTTAAAGAGTGGTCGATCTCGATTCTCGAACATTTCTTCAAGGAGATGTCTCTCGCTTCCGGCGAATATGTACGCAACATTTGCGGATCTCTCGACAGCATGCCTGATCGCCCCTTCGAGCGAATGGTCTGCTTTTCCATATGTTAGCTGACTCAGCTGTTGAAACTCATCTATGGCGAAGATTGCTTTGTTGTTTGTGTGCTTCGCGGCTTCCTCGAGTTTTAGTAGTGCTTCTGTGATTGTGTCCTGGGGTGATGCTAGTGGAGTTAGCTTGAGCTTTTGGCCGAAAGCACCCAGGGTAAGTTCAGGTTTGAATGACTGGAAGAGCGAAAGCAGCCAGGCTTCTGACAGGTTGTTTTCCTCACGGATCTGTACTGTGAGAGCCCCTACAGCTTCCCGGATTGCATGTTCAAGAGATTCCCCGTCGTGGACCAGGTTAAGGTCCAGCTTCTTTGTGGCCACGAAACTTCTCGAATTCCTTGGAACATCTATGAGCACTTGTTCTAGCAAGCTCGTCTTTCCCATTCGACGTCTGGACCAGATCCATGTGTGAGTGCCCGAAAGAATGTGATCTTCTAACGCGTCCCGTTCTATTTGCCGATTGCAATGCGCTGCGCCTGTCGCGATGCCTAGGGGAAAGAGAATTTTTGTCTGATTAGCCATGGATACCTCGTAGATCTATAAACACCGTACCATAGATTAGCGATTCCATATATTACGATTCACTAAATATAGAACAGGCCTGGATAAAATGTAATAAATGCGTACAATTTGTTCTGTAATAGTAAGATCACACGATATTTGATTTGGATGTCTGTACTCTTACAGTAGTAGTTTAAAAGTATTGCACAGATAGGTTTTGTAGCTATAATTGCGCGCCGTTCGCATAGGGAGCCGTTGTTGTCGTCATCTAAGTCTCGGAGTATTTCATTCCGATTTGTCCAGAAGGAAGCAGAGTTGCCTCGGGCCATGGGTAAGGTTGACGAAACCGAGCGGTTTCGCCGTGGCGTTATGCTCGCGCTCCTAGTAGAACGGCGCTTGAACGACTCTGCGGAGCTCGCGTGGTATGACGTTGATTCCGAAGCTCAAGCCATGCCTTTGGATCTTGCTCAATATAGGGCGGAGTCTGAAGCGACGACCGATGACAGTTTGTGCTTTAGCCTGGCTGGCGAGGGTGCGTTTGCCTTAGATGAGCTCGAGCGAAGTCCTCGCTATGCTGGTCATATTGTGCCCAAGGCGCCTTGGTATCGATTTCTTTATCGGCTCTACGCCGATGCGTGTGCAAAGCATCATAGTGGGTTAGCCCTCGTTGAGTTGAAGGATGGTCACCCCAGTCGGGAGGTTCGGCTTCCTGGCTGTCCGCATTTGCTTCTTTTTGCGAATTCTGGCGATGTCGTCGAGCAAGGATTTGCGAGTGAAGAGTTGCGTGAGTTGGTAGAAGGCTACATTGGCGACACGTCTGCGGATCCAGTTGGGTTGTTCGCTGATTTCGATGGCGAAACTCCGAATTTCGATCACACCCTATTCTTGTGTCGGGCGATATTGTCCACATGGACCAACAAGAGGGAGGATGTTGTTTCGTTCGTCAATAGTTCAACGTTTGAAACAGTGGTCAAGGCTGTTTGGGATGCCAGGCGAGGTGCATTTTCCGATGATGAGTTCCCGCTTGCTGCGACTGGGTATCTTCTCCAGCACCGTCTAGGGCTCTCTACAAATGATCAGATAGAGGAGGCATCAAAGCAGCTCTATCTTTTCCTCCACAAGAAGACAAAAGACGCCATTGAGCTCTATCGGGAGCCCCTAGAAGAGCGACATAGCTGCCCCGGATTGGCGAGCTATTCTTCTAGGATCACTACGAATACTCTGATGGCCACAGGTCATCCTAGAGATTTTATTCGGCTGTGGCAGTACGAGAGCTTGGATTGTAGGGCAGCTTGGTGGGTCGAGCGGGAGGCGAGACGCCTTTTCGTCGAAGAGCATAGCCAGGAAGACACCCCCATGATCAATATGGCGTTCCGCCTGTTATCTAGAGTTGCTGAGAATGTTTCGGATCGGAAGATCGCTTTTGACACTCTGAACGATCTTGATTTGGCTAATCAAGCGAAGAGTCAGTTCAAGTCGGGGTCGTTTTCCTCGATAGTCGGCGTGCGGGGTCTAATGAGCTTGCTCGAAGATCTTGACGAAATCGATGACAAAGGGTGGGTCGAGCACCCCAGGAGCGCGTGGCTAACTGGCCGTGATCAGACTGTGCGGTGTTGTGTGATTGGTGCGCAGCTTCGGAATCGATTGGACGGTAATCCCCTGACGTTCTCTTACGCAGCATATGATCTACACGACGGCGTCGCTCAAATGTGTTGGTCCCATGCAGGGCAGTTGTTTGAAGACCGCAGTATGGCTCGCAATCTCGTCGATGAGCTTATCGAGCAGAGAGATATGGGGTTAGCTGATGATCATAATCGTCAACGGTTTATAGGTCAGGGGCTGAAAGTGAATCTCGATGATGGATGTCTGGTGGCAGCTCATACCGTCAGGCGTGCGTTTACGTTGGAGATTCGGGGCGCTGACCGAAATCGAGTCGACCGTGTGATGCGGCGTATTTTGATGGCTGCTGATATTACCGCCCATTCTGTAAGCGCGTAACATTACGCATAAAATGATCTGATCCTTTTTCTCTCAACTATTCCTCCCTAATTTTCCATAATGTTGGTGTAAGCCAGATATCGACATGCGTGTTGATTGTGAATATGATGTATGTAAAATCACAATTGTAAGTGATATCTATTACACGGGAGGCCGAAATGAGTGAGGCGGATGACCCGAAAGGGCCTAACAAAACCGGGCAGGACACCCGCAAACTGATTCAAGGTGGTATTGCTCAAGGCCCGTCAGGGGGCGTTCTATGAGTGACCATGACGAAAAAACAAGAAAAAAGGCCCGGTCAGCTGGTAAAAAGGGGCTATTTAACGTCGGGCTCAATGCGGCAACGGGTGGGGCGGTCGAGTTCTACAACGTTTCAAGGAACCTGTTCACTGGATATGTGGCAGCCCCGATAATTGGTGCTAATCAGAAGCGATTGGTTGATGCCTGGCGTCTGGAGAAGCTTCAGAGCGATTTGGAAGACACTAAGATTGCGGTAGGGCGGCCAGCTAACGTCATTGCATCAGCTGTCTCTGACCTAGAGCAGTGGCTAGATTGTGCCGCCACCGGCACGAACAACGCTCGGTCCACTAAAGCCAGTAAACCGTCGCCTAAATCTAGGAAACCCTCGGTTTACGATCAGCATGCACTCTCCCAGGTTGACCACTATGACGTTGTTTCGCGCGTGGTTGAGTTAATGTACAAATGCGAAATAGAAGAGATCGTGATATCAAGCGTGCCTGGGTATTGTGGTTGGCGGGCTGCGGTGATCTGGCTACGCAATGGATGACCGAAGCATGTGATTATCGTCACTTCACCATTGATGACAGCTCGAATGATGGCAAGCAGCAACGTGAGCGGATGACGTGACGGAAAACTGAGATTTCGGGAGGGCTGGTGGCGCTGCCGACCTATCTGTCGCAGGGTGAGGGTCATGGGCTACGTCATCTCTATCACGTAAGCCGACCTGCAGGCACGTTACAGCTACCGATCTTTGCGAAGAGTCAGCTGCCCGATGGGGGTACTCCTAAAATCTACGCGCTCAAAAACACAGGTGCTGAAGTCGTTGCTCGCCGGTTTTGCGATGAACATCGCAAGTTCAAGTTTTGCCCTGTAGATCCAGAAGCCACCGGCGATGTGATCCTCAACAATGGTGACCATGTCGTTCTGGCTCAAACTCAAGCGATGTATGCCACCCGTGTGGCGAAGCTCAGGCAGCTCCAGGGGCGGGTGCCTGAGGAGCTCATGGTCTTCGCCTGGCGTAAGAAATTCTGGAAAAACGCGGACTTCAAGGCGCTCAGACAAAGCGTGGAGCAGATGTTGTTCAACGCGTGGGTCGCCGCCCGTAGTGATCCGGCTGTCATGGAAGCGTTTGAACAAAATGAAGCCCACCGGGACCGTTTTAGGACTGTGGCAATGCCACGTCTTAGTTGAGGTTCTGTGTCAGCTCTTCAGCACCGTTGACCTTTGTTTCGACATGGTAGAGAGGAAACGCTCAGCTTGGCTACTTTGAATTTGCCAAACCGATAGGCGAGTTCAGAGCGCTTCTATTGATATGGCTAAGGTAGAGATTCTGATCGATTCTCTGAGCTAGATAATAATTGTAATGCCAGCGCGTATTCCCGCTGTCCTCGCGTCGCTTAAAAATGATAGGTCCAGGCTGCCATCCCGAGTATCGGATTCGGTGAAATCGGACTCGAATACGCGATCTCCGTAGAACAAATACGCGTCATCTGGGTCACATTGATTAGACGTCCACACTAGTCCATCAATGTGCGGGAACTGGTGATGGATTGCCTCTGCCCAGAGGTAGGTTTGACTGTAGAATTTCGCCGTAGATTCAATAAGATCTCTTCTAGACACCCGCCACTTGCTTAGATCAGGTCTTCTAAGTTTCGCCAAAACAATTTGTCTATTCGTGACTAGGGTCGTGTGGGACATCACATCTACACGACTTCGCGCCACGGTCTTGAGCTTTGCCTTGGGCGGTACGTCGTGAAACACTGTTTCAAACAATGCGGCTTCCAGTGACGATCCAGCATAAAGAGACGGAATGCAATTGCCGTTTATGTCGTGGATCGGTGCGAATCTTGTGGCTGTTCCCATGCACGGATTGAAAACGTTTCCAGCGCGTATGCTTTCGTGAATGCGTTCGAGTTGAGTCCCTGGCGTTAAGGCCTCTTCATTTGGAGCGCTTAGTGACGCACTGGGTTACAAAGGCTTAGCCCACCGTGACTTCTGTGGTGCGTTCTGCGGCGTCTATCACCTCATTGGGAGCATCTAAACAGTCTTGTGGAGCTTCACCGTCGAGCCACCCATTCCCCGAAGCAAACCAAAATGCAATCTGCCAGGGTGAGAAACTACTCGGCAAGATATTCAAAACCTTTTTAATAACCGGCCGGGGCTGTCCGTCTCTAAACTGAAACGCTGGGAAGAGCTCCATGCCTTTCTTAGCGACTGAAAAGAGCTTTCGATCCCTTCTCCATCTCGAAGCGGGCTCGCTCTTATTTTTTGGAGACAGGCCGGACAGCTGGCGGACTTGCGCGCTGGTGAGCAGTTTTTCTGATTTGAGGTAATCCGCACGCAGCTGAGCGTTGTCCATCTCAAGGTCTAACTCGACGTTTGCGCGTTCACTATCATTTAGGACGATATCTACGAGCTTAGAGATATTGTCTTCTGACAGGGCTTGTTTTCGCAGATCAAGAACTTCGAACATGCGCTCAATGCTTTTGAGGGCGACTTTGCTAGAAACCTGCGTCGGCATAGCAAGCGTGAATGCTTCGCTAGCTAGACTAACGGTCACTTCCAAAGGCATGGGATTCACAAATCTACGGCCCCTAGTGCTTTTCGTTCTGTTTTTAGCTCTAACGCGCCCTGATGCTTTTACATTCACCACAGGAACGTCTATTGATGGCTTTCTTTTCTTTTCTGCCTTGCTTTTCCTAAGCGTATTTTTTTCAGCTTCTTGCGGTGTCATCTTTGACCCCTATGTGAAACGAGTGATGATAGAAATTGTAACACAAATCACGAAATCATGATAATGGGCAGTAAACTACATATCATCTGTATCACAAGTCGGGCCTCGTCGCTAAGGGCAAATATATTGCGCAGTGGCTATGTTTACGACATCAAAATGATAAAGGCCTCGCGGATGCCTGCGGGTCGAGAAGTACGCATCGGTGAACTCGAAGCCATCATCCGAATGTGTCGCGACGATAAACATGAAGCGACGGCTTGGCGTGACATCGCGGTGGTCGGTCTACTCTATATTTGCGGGTTAAGGCGTTTCGAAGTGGCTTCTGTCGACATCGAACAATTGAGTCTCGATGATTCGCGGATAGCGATAATCGGCAAGGGGGACAAAGAGCGCTACGCGTATCTGGATCCAGGTTGTAAAACCGCAGTGGAACGCTGGCTAACCTACCGACAAAGTGAGGAAGGACCGTTGTTCCTGCCGGTCAACAAAGGAGGCGTGGTGCAGTTTACTGGCCGGGTCAGTGACCAGACAATCTACAACATCATTAAAAAGCGGCAGAAGCAGGCGAAGGTACAATCCTGTTCGCCACATGACTTCAGGCGTTCATTTGGGACTGAATTACTGCGGCAGGGAATTGATCTACCGACTGTACAGCGTCTAATGGGTCACGCGGATCCTGCAACGACTGCACGATATGATGTTAGGCAGTGGGAAGAAGATAAAGCAGCTACGCGAGGATTGCATTTGCCGGTAGGCGGGTTGGATTGATACGGTTTAGCTCGTTGAGATTAATCGCTTGGAATAGGAGTGTGTTTAATGAAGGAGTTAGTTTCACCGATTTGCCTACCCGTTGGACTGACAGCAATGCCAATACCTACTAGCGATTCGTCCTCTAGGTGCGGAATGCGGTTGTGAGCAGCCCCTCAGCCGAAAATGTACTGAGCGTATTTGCTCCAGCTCTGATGCGCTTCAATCAACCTGGCGTAGACGATTCCCGACGATCGCGTGCGCAAGCGCTCGAAGCGGTAGCTGCCTGGGAGAGTGCGCTTCTTCATCTCGTCTTATACGCAGATGAGGTATGGATACCTGATCTGGATCGACTTGCACGCGATGTCGTATCGGACCTGCTTATGCCACGCGGGGAAACACGCATCACTCGATCGCTTCACAGTCCGATCGAGGAAGTGAGTCGACAATGGGCCGGACCCTTTATGCAGCTCCGTGATCGATTATCACCTTTGATCGAAAAAAACATTATACGAACCTACTCGCCAAATCTGGTTTATCTAAGAGTCGCTGAGGAACTATTCGGCGAATATCGTGGATTTACTGATCAGGAAATGGCGACTGCGTGGCCGGAATTGTTTGTTTGTGAAGGCATTCTCACCGCTAAACAACTAGGCGTCCCTTACACCGCGGTTACACCAGACGAATTCAAGACTATCGATCAATCCATGGACGAGATACAACAGATGTTAAAGATCGATCAGAGAGTGCTCGCCGGTGTGACTTCATTAACGCTCCCGGGATTTGATTTAGCGCCATCATCTCTAGCATCAGCTCGACTCGATGAAGAGGCATTCGCAGACTTTAGACTGATCGTTCGTAGCGCATTCCAAAGTATCCTCGAGGATCTAGCGAGCGACCAGTTTCCGTCGGACGTTCGTCGTATTGAGCGCGACGTTCTGAATCCCGCTCTTGCCGCGCTTTCAACTTCGTTGTCGCGACGCAAGGTGATCCGGGATCATACAAAAGAAGGCGCCATCGACTTTTCCGTCGGCGCCTTCATCGGCTTGATTGGAGTAGGAGATATCTCCGCAGCTGCGGCAGCGGGCGTGTCTAACGTTGCACTTCGCGCAATTCTCACACGGCTAGGCATGGATGATTCAGCACGCCCCGCTTCTCGATTCGTCTACAAAATGCGTCTGCCTAATACTCCCAAACTACCAACGCGTTTGAATTAATCTTCCACCGACCTACTAATTTGTGAGCGGGTCTGACGCGAGACGGTATGCCAATTAGCTGTAGAGCTATTCTGAGGAGGACCAACACATGGGTAAAGTAGATAAGTGGCAACGAGAAGAGGCGATCCCCTAAGCTTCTCGGCTATCAGCGGAGCACGGACCTTGGTTTAATGAGGTCATGAAAAGGACTTTAACGAGAAACTAGGGAATATGGCCGGAGCAGAACCATGATAGAGCACCTTCGATTACTCAGAAACATCGGTCAATTCGACAGTGTGGCGCCACCTGAGCAACTTGCACTTACACCGTTCACGTTGATCTACGGTGAGAATGGTCGGGGGAAAACAACGCTCGCCGCAATCTTGCGTTCGCTTGCAACAAACGATTCTTCCCTCGTAGAAGAACGGCATCGATTGGGCGCACAACATCCACCACATATCGTGATCGATCATGCTCAGCATCAATGTATCTATGAGGATGGTGCCTGGTCAGAGAATTTACCCAACCTTGCCATTTTCGACGACACCTTTGTCTCTACCAATGTGTGTTCTGGCATAGAACTGCAGCCGGCGCACCGGCAGAGCATGCACGAATTGATTCTAGGCGAGCAAGGTGTTGCGCTGAGCTCTGTACTGCAGGGTCATGTGAGCCGAGTAGAAGAACACAATGCTGCTCTGCGCGAGCTCAGTGACGCGATTCCAGCGGAAGATCGAGGACCGTACGACGTGGTCGCATTTTGCAATCTGAGTGAAGACCCAGGTATAGATACAAAGATTAGAGAAGCAGAACGCAGAGTGGCCGCGGCTAAGTCAGGCGATGCCATTCGACAGCGTCCCGGGTTTCAGCCCATCGTCATTGCTGATTTTTATGAAGAGGGAATCAAGGAAATTCTCCGACAGTCAATTAGCGAGTTGGATGTAGAAGCGGCCAATCGTGTTCGCTCGCATATCGAAAAATTGGAACAGGGTGGTGAGAATTGGGTCGCGGATGGGGTGAAACGCATTTCATCGGTCTCTGCGGATGGAGACACCGAGGTTTGCCCGTTTTGTGCGCAGGATTTGGATGGTGCGGATCTTATTGCACATTATCGGGCTTACTTCAGCGAGGCGTATGAGGCTTTAAAAAGCACGATACGTAGTACTGGCATTGCTATAGGCGAGGCGCATAGCGGCGATGCTCAAGCAGCATTTGAGCGCAACCTGCGTAATGCAGTCGAAACTCGAGAGTTCTGGAAGGCGTTCGCTGAACTGCCTGAGATTGCGATTGATACCGCGGAAATCGCACGACGTTGGAATACGGCGAGAGACTCTGTGCTTGATCAACTGGTTCAAAGGCGGCGGCTCCACTTGAGTCAATGGTCATTAGCGATAAAACGCGCGAAGCGATACGCGACTATCGTCCGGAAATCGCGAAACTTACCGAGTTGTCTAATGCGCTCGCGAATAGCAATGATCAGATCGCGATCGTTAAAGAACAAGTTGGCGCTGATGATCTTGCGGCGTTAGAAACCGATCTTAAAAAACTTCGCGCACAAAAGGCGAGATTCAACGAATCAGTCATCCCTCAGTGTGCAGCGTACCTTGAAGAAATGAGCGCAAAGACGGAGACAGAAAAGCGGCGAGATGAGACACGAACAGCACTGGATGACTATCGCGACCAGATCTTTCCTCAATACGAAAGTGCCATCAACGATTACCTGCAACGCTTTACAGCTTCATTTCGGATCGGGCGATTTAAATCCGTGAATACACGGGGTGGTTCTTCCGCATCGTATTGCGTCGTGATCAATCATCAAGAAGTGAACGTGACGGCAGATGAGGGTCCGTCTTTCAAAAATACGTTGAGTGCCGGTGACCGGAACACGTTAGCGCTGGCGTTCTTTTTCGCATCGCTTGATCACGCAGCCGACTTGGCTGGCAAAGTTGTCGTCATCGATGATCCGATCACAAGTTTGGATGATCATCGCACGTTGCGGACACGTGAAGAAATCATGCGTTTGAGTGAGAGAGTCGAACAGGTCATCATGTTGTCACACTCAAAGCCATTCCTCTGTGATCTTTGGAATCAAGCCGATAAAAACACAGCCACCGCGCTGCGGATCAACAGAGCAGAGAGCGGGTCAGAATTTTCTGAATGGAATGTTCGTAACGATAGTATTTCAGAGCACGATAAACGCCACGAATTGGTGCGAGGGTATCTTGTATCCGCAAACCCTGATAAAGATCGTGAGGTAGCGCAGACGCTCAGACCCATCATGGAAGCCTTCATGCGCGTTGCGTATCCGGAGCATTTCCCGCCAGGCAAACTTCTAGGCCCGTTCCTTGGTATCGCCGATCAGTATGTCGGAACGAATCGTGAAATTTTGTCCGTAGGAGATATTGCCGAAGCACGTGAATTGCTTAAGTACGCCAACCAGTTCCATCACGATAATCCAACTTGGCAGACGACTGCGATTAACGATGCAGAGCTTTCGGATTTTGCGCGAAGAACGCTAATTTTTACTTCTCGAGCCTGAAGATTGGGTTTTTGTCCCGATTCCTGGTTGTGAACTGAGTCGCAATTGACCCAATCGAATCGTTAACAATTAACAGGAACCGTCAATAGGCTGCACAAACGTCTAGACTTGAATTCATGCAAGCCATACATATGCCAAGTGATCCGAATCTATTAGAAGTTCCCGTAGGATCGCTTGATTTGGGGATGTTCGTCGCTGAACTTGATAGACCTTGGAGTGAAACGCCGTTCGCGCTTCAAGGGTTCTGTATTCGCGAACAAGGCGATATTGATTGTCTTCGGGACCATTGTTCCTACGTCTATGTGGATCCACAGCGAAAGGCTCGGTTAGGTACCTATAGCAAGCGTCACGCACCTGGGAAGGCCAAACGTCGAGACTCTATTTCCATCAAGAAGGAATTTACGCAAGCGAAGGTGGACTTCGCCTCGGCATCACAGACGATGGAAAAGGTGTTCACGCGCATTCACTCGAATCGGAAAGTGGACGTCGAGGTCATTAAGTCTGCTATCACGCCGTTAATCGACAGCGTATTTAGAAACCGCGAAGCGTTGGCAGCGCTTGTGCGTATGAAAGATAAAGATGATTACTACTACCAACACAGTGTGTCTTCGGCGGTGTGGGCTGCTGTTCTGGGACGCCACCTGGGGATGGAAAAGAAGAGTTTAGTCACGCTTGCCTTAGGGGCGTCGATGATGGATGTCGGAATGACAGCGATTCCCGATGAGCTGCTTAACAAGGAGGGCAAATTAGACCCTCATGAAGTCGAGGAAATTCGGGCGCACGTCAAAACTAGTGTGCAGATGATGCAAGACGCGGGAACGCGGGACACCAAAGTCATGGATATATTGGCGTGTCACCACGAGCGGTATGACGGAAGTGGTTATCCGCTCGGACTGAAGAGTAGTCAGATTCCACCGATGGCTCGGATCGCGGGATTGGTGGACACTTATGATGCGATGATCACTAACCGGCCACATGCAAAGGCGAGGCCGTCGTTTGAGGCGATGCAAGAGTTGGGCGATCTGAAAGACACACTGTTTCAAGGTTCAATGGTAGAACAATTCATGCAGACAGTCGGGATGTTCCCGACGGGTTCAGTTGTGGAGTTAAATACGGGTGAGGTGGGTGTGGTTGTTCAGCAAAACAGCCAGCGTCGTCTCAGACCCAGAGTTGTGATTCTCTTGGACAGTAACAAGCGCAAGATGCCTTCACCGACACAGGTTGACCTCACGAGCTACACGTCGGTCGATCAAAAAACGCCGACGATGTGGATTGCTAAAGAACTCAATTCGGGTGCCCACGGAATTGAGCCGGAAGAGTACTTTCTATAATGGCTGCCGCGTCAGCGAACGCGCATTGCCTCGTTCAGTTGTCTGGTTTGGGTGAGCTGGTCGAGTGTACGGGAGAAGAAACGCTCGGGATGCACTTAGAGGAGTTTGAAGAACGTCTGAACGAAGTTGTTCGCGCGGAAGATAAACTCCTCAAGCTCTCCGCCGACAAATACTGTTTGCTCTTCAAGGACATGACGGAGCGGCATGTTCTTGAACTGGCAGCGGCAAAAATCCAACGTGTATTCCATTCCCCGGTAGATTGTATTGGTACTTTGTTGCCGTATGACGTTAATGCCGGTTTTGTGATCCCAAACGATAGGCACACGAGCAGTCGCGAAATGATGCAGCTCGCAGAAGGCGCATTAAGATTAGCCATCTCGACCAATGAGTCCTTTGTCATCGTTGAGCCCGGCGAAGATGCCCAAGAAAAACCGGATCCGTCCCTCGTGCCGAAAATCGAACAGGCGGTCGAGCGTGGGGAATTTGTACTCTTCTACCAGCCTAAGATCAGTGCTGCTTATGGCACTGTGATTGGTGCGGAAGGTTTAGTGCGTTGGTTGGATCCGCGTAAGAAAAAAGTCATCCCACCCGGTCTATTCATTGAAGCAGCGGAACAGAGTGCTGTCATCGTTCCGCTGACCGAGTTCCTCATTCGTTCTGCGGTATCAACCTGTAGCGAGTGGGACGAATCTGTCGGTATTGCGATCAATGTGCCGCCTAAGTTGTTAGAAAAAGACACGCTGCTTTCTGTGGTGAGCGATGCGCTTGATTTTTATGCAATCTCACCTGGACGACTGACGCTTGAGATTACCGAGCGTGGAGAGCTTCCCTCGTCCGCTTTTCAGTATCTCGAAGGTATGCGAGAGATGGGTGTGAAGATTGCGATCGATGACTTTGGTACTGGACAGTGTTCGCTGATGTACTTTAGGGACTTACCCGCAGATGAAGTGAAAATTGATCAAGCCTTTGTCAGCAGAATGAGGAGCAGTAAGAAGGACCGAGCGATTGTCGAAGGCATCATTCAGCTGAGTCATTTGTGTGAAATGACGGTGGTTGCAGAAGGCATTGAAGATGAGAAAACAGCCGCGTTACTCACAGAGTTGAAATGCGACACCCTGCAGGGTTACCACTACGGGAAACCTGTGGATGGCGAGACGTTCGCCGAAAAGCATCTTAACAAACTACAATCCCCAGAATCTGGCGGCTATTTTTCAAGGCTGCTTGGATGAACCCTACTTATGCTGGTTCGTGTCATTGCGGCGCGGTTGAATTTACGTTTGAAGTGGACGAGTTTGCTGCATGGCAATGTAATTGCTCGCTGTGTCGCAGAACGGGCGCTATCTATCATCGCGTCGAAGCGACTTGCTTTCACTTAAAAGAGCCGCTTGTCGAGCTGGAATCTTATGGATCTAAGCCGCTTATTTCTCACAAACGATGTGCTCGGTGTGGGGTGCACACATTTTCCCAGGTTAAGTTTGGCCATGAAATTGGCGCATTGTATTGCGTTAACCTGCTGTGTGTTGGCGACATCGAAACCAATAAGCTCAGTGTCGAACAGTTCAATGGTGCTCGAGATCTGTAGGGGTTACGACTTTGGTTGATACCAAATCGGTGAAGACCAAGCCCTTTCTTGGTGGGTTGCGGGTAGATCAGGGTTAGGAGTAATGCCCAATCGAATTGCATCCCAGGTTGACCACCGACAACTTGGATTCTCAAGCACGCGTGCATAATAGTAAGCCTGCTGATTGGGCTCGAAGTCCGGATCTTGCCAGGTGTCGAGCAGTGTCACGGCGCCTTTATTCCGGCTCACACTGCAATCGCTGAGATTCACTTTTGCCCCATTGTCTGGGCACCGGTGCGTCGACTTGTCCGGTACCAAACCATCTGAACAGACCACATCAAAGATGGCTTCTTTCGCCTCGCCGTTTTCAACCCAGCCTTTGACCACTTGTGCGCGTTGAAGCCAACCGGCGTTGGGATCGCGAGATGCCCAGACCATGAACCTCGGTGATTGGGACTGGTCGAGTACGCCACCCATTGGCACGCCCGTGGCGTAGGCGGTCTTCATCGGTGCTGCTTGATCGGTGATGTCGGCAGGTAGAGGACCGCCAAAAAAATGAACCCTGATTCGGGGTCCGGAGGTGGCGAACGTTTCACGGCGCCGCATGGCGTCATACAGTGACTCGCGGGTATTTTCGTCAGCCCAAACGCCAGCAAGACCGCCGGTACCGTGTGTGGCTTGTTGCGGTGTCCAAAAGTCTTCCCAGGAAGCGTTGGGGTTGGCGTGGTCGGGATAAGCAGAACCACGGGAGACTGCGGTGTTGGGACCGCCACTAAAGTAGTTGTCTTCATCGAACGGTCCGCCGGAGAGATGGCTGTCACTCGCGCCGATCACACCGAGTTGATAGGGGTTGAAACCACTACGGGATTGGAATTCGAGACCCGTGTTGAGGGCATCACGGTAGTAGCCGCCTTTAAAAACGGAAATGGGATTCGTACTATCCGTCCGATTTAGAAAGTACTGTACGATTTGGAAATCTGCCCACTCATCGTTGGGTGAAAGTAGGGGGTGGGTTTCTGAGGTTCCTTTCTGCTGGCTGATCTCTGCAATAGGTTCGTTGCGCATTCGCTTTTCGGCGTATTGCTGATCGATGGGTTCCCCTTGAAACGTTGTTTCTTGAAATGCTAACCCATCGCTTTGGTTCATGTTGTGTGGGATGGCTAATCCTTCTATGCCTTCAGAGCGCAACGCATCTAACCAGTTCCAGAGATCTTCTGGATCGAGCGAATCTGTAGAACTGAATGGAATGCTTGGGACGTCGCTGCCGCGGAACACGACGTTGCGGTGCAAGTGTCGATTGCCGGGGGTGGGTGTGTACTCATAACCAATAAAGGCTGTGAAGGTACCGGGATCGTTATGTCGTTCAGCGGCCTCGATGATGCGTTGCCACGCGTACTTCGAGACATCTGGCCCCATGAACTCTGGTGAATCTTCTGCCAGCGCGTTGAGGCGTCTGACTATGCTGTCGAGTGGCGTGCCATCTGGGACTAAGGATTGTGCGTCCGGATGGCCGTAGTGGGGCGCATCCGGATCCAACTGAGCAGAGAACACGCCCAGGAACTTCGCATGGTCGCTGACCATAAGAAAGTCGAGCGGTTGCGCATTGATGCGAAGGGTCGCGCCGGATGGGTGAGGAATGGCCTCTCCTTTCGCATAGCGATAGGCATCGTCTGGGGTCGTCCGTACATTGCCCATGAACGCATCGAACGAATACATCGTGTGGATGTGGGTATCGCCAAAATACGCCGAACGCGGCGTGGGTTCTGCATTGGCAAGTAGAGATCCGGAAGCCATAGCAGTGATAAGACAGATCCCGAGACTAAGCTGTCGAGTGAAGTGTTGAGTTGTCCTCTGAGCTGATCTTTCTGTTCGCATATCTGCCTCCGGCGCTTGGTTTTTTCGGTTTTGTACTCTTACGGTCGTTGCTAAGAAAGTTCTATACCAAACAATGCATGGTAGCGCGCATTGAAGTGTTCATCGGTTAAATCGCCGCCCATGGCGACCCACTCGTCTGCGGGATGCGTTGCTCGACCCTCATTTACCCCTTGGGCGTCTTGTCCGACTGGCCATCGCAAGCGGTAGTCTTCCGTTTCAATCGATTCAATAACTGCTTCAGTGACTGATTCTGCGGGGGTACCTAGACGCTGCCCTGATGTGAAGAACTTTGAATTTCTGCGCATGACCTGTCTGTAGGGTGAGGTTTTATCGTAACGCGTTTGCTCAGCCGAATTTTCAAAAATGTTGGTTAGCACCACACCGGGTTCGATATTCACGACGCGGATGCCAAACGAGTGTAGCTCGTGAGCCAAGGCCTCGCCGAGACACTCGAGGGCCCACTTTGAAGCTGAGTATGGGATCTGATTCGGCATGGCCATGAGCCCCAGCACCGAGGTGATGTTCACGATACTCCCGGATCCGCGTTCACGCATTTGCGGTAAGACGGCGTGTATACAGCGCACGGCGCCGAAATAGTTGGTGTCGAACATTTGCTGATGCTCTTCCAACGGTACGAGCTCGAGTGGTGTCGCGCCACCGATCCCGGCATTGTTAACCAAGATATCCACATGTCCTATTTTTTCTACTGCTGTCGTCACCGACTCAGTGTCACTCACATCCAATTCGACGGTTTCAATGTTGACGCCAGCTTCTTCAGCAGCTTGCATCAGCCGTTCCTGTTTGTTGAGATTGCGCATCGCAGCAAAGACTTTGTATCCGCGGTTCGCCATCCCTATCGCGGTGGTCAATCCTAAACCTGAACTGGTACCAGTGATGAGTGCTGTCTTTGTCGTCATGGGTGGTGTCCTTATCGTGATTGGGGGTCGACATAACCGGTGTGTTGCAAAGACCGCTCGAACGCGCGGTAGATCGTGTCTCGATCTTTTTGCCCGACGGTCTCTGCGCTCAATTTTTTGGTTCGAAAACCACTTTTTGCTTTGGAGTGGATGCCGGAAAACGGCACGCCGAGGCGTTCGAATAACTGAGCAGCTCCGCCTCTAAGTTTTCGTATCTTAGAATTTGATCGACGAGCAATGTGCCATCGTGATCTAAATACTTGTCATCGCAGGTGGGAAATCCCCCTTCTGCCATGAACTCCTCCCACGTTCGGTCTTTGGTGTCTTCGTTGTGGAATTCAGAGTTTTGATACATCGAGAAGTAAGAAACGCACTTATCAACTGGCTCTCGTTCGACACAGAACTTGGTGTATTGATTGAAGAGGTCAGGGCCGATTGCGTCTCGAACTAATGTGGCTGGACAGTGGTTGTAGAGCTCAATGCCATTGACGGTGTCGTTTTGTGCTTTATGGCCTGGTTCGCGCGGAAAGATTTTAGTGGCAATGTCGTCAGGGCCAAGCATTGAGTTGAGTTGCACCTCAAGTGCGGTCCCCGCTGTTTTTTCGGTTTTGATGAAGATAAACGCGTATTTGTGGCTGACGATCATGTAGTGCCTTTTAGCTTTTGTGGGTGGGTGTGCAAACAAGACGAATTAGCTGCAAGTGCTCGCAGCGATTGCATGGCTTGTTGGGTTGTAAAATGGATCTCGCCGGTCAGTGTGTTATGAAGACCCGATGCGGTGAGTTGATGCATGAGATGAGATTTCACATCTGACATGTGCAGCGATACGTCGGATTGACGTAGGTAGTTGTTGAGGCGGTAGAGCACTTGTAATCCCGTCGCATCAATCTTGCTGACCGAAGAACACATGACGACCAGGTGTTTGGTGCGTTTACGACGTTGCACATACTTGATCAACTTGGTTTCGATTTGGTTGGCATTGGCGAACGTGATGTTCTCGTCGATCCGCAGCGTTAACACGTTTGGTTCTGTTGTCGTTCCATATCGTTTGATGGATCGAAACTGGTCGGTCCCCTCAAGCAAACCGACTTGCGCGATATTGGGTCGGCTCGACGAACGAATAAAGAAGGCGATAGACAACACAACACCGGCCAACAAGCCAAACTCCACACCCGCGAACAACACCAACAGCATGGTTGAGACTTCGATAAAGGTGTCGTGTCGATGCACTTTCCAGTGAACAGCCAAGCTGGACACATCAAACAGACCTATCACCGATACGATGACGATCGCCGCCAGGGCTGCATGAGGGAGTAAAGCAAACCAAGCGGTTAAGAACAGTAACGCGAAGATCACGATGACGGCGCACACGAGGCAACTCACCGGGGTTTGGGCGCCGCTATAGAAGTTAACACTGGATCTAGAAAAACTGCCGGAGACTGGATAGGCACCGGTAAAGGCTGCGCCAACATTCGCAAATCCGAGTGCGATCAGTTCTTGGTGGGGATTGATGCGATCCTGTTTCTTGGCGGCGAGTTTTGTGCCGATGGAATAGCTTTCCACATAGGACACCAAAGCAACGACAAATGCCGCGGGCAGAAGATTGATCCAAAGTGCCCAATCAAAGAGGGGGATGGTACCGCTGGGTAGCCCGGAGGGCACATGTCCAACGGTCTGCACGCTGCTAGGTTCTGCAACTAGCACGAGCATCATGGCGATGAGGGTCACGAACATGGGAGCGAGTCGGAGCCATGCGCTGTTTGCCGATAGCCGGAATCCAAAAGAAGTGGCAACCGAACGAAGGAGTGGCTTGTATAGCCAGAGCAGGAAGAGGGTGCCTAAACCGATGGCCAGTGTCTCGATGCTGAACAATGAACGAGAAGACCAGATCGCTGACAAGCTGGAGATAGGATTGGCCGTCGTTTCTACGGGGATGCCCGTGATGCCTGCCAATTGATTGATGATGATCAAAATCACAGCCGCGTTGATGAAGCCGGTGACGACCGGATAGCTTAAGAGATTGACCAAGCCACCCATGCGCAATAGGCGTGGCGTAAGGAGAATGAGGCCAGACAACAGACAGATGATCGAAGCAATTTGAAGATAGGCGTCGCTGAACCTTGGGGCATGTTCGATGGCGGCCGTGGCGACCATGAGTGCAGAGACCGCTACTGGACCTACGACCATCTGTTTGGAAGAGCCAAAGATTGCATAGAGAATCATCGGTACTAGACAGGCGTAGAGCCCCGCTTCTGGCGGGACGCCTGCGAGGTAGGCGTAGGCGATGGCTTGTGGGATGGTGACCATCCCGACGACGAGACCGGCGATTAGATCCGATCTAAAGGCGTCTTTAGAGTACTGCTGAAGGATCGGGATGATCGGCACGTAACCGGGCCAGGCTTGCAGTTCCCTGCGAATCTGTTTTCTCAAGCGGAAGAGCGGTCGGCTACGCATTACGCCACACTTGAACTCACGCTCTCACGGCTTTTCCGTACATGCAAAATCACAACAATGAGCCCGATGATGAAAGCCGCGATTTGCAGTAACACCAGCGTACTGAGCAGTCCAATCGCACAAGCCGCGCGCGCAAGAGATTCGTATCTTGAGAGTTTCAAGCGATCAAACTGGGCGAGAACGGACGCCATTAGGAATAAACCAAGGCCTAGTCTTGCCAGAGCAAAAATAAACTCAACGGCATCGAAGTGCTCGATGATGAGAATCGTTGGATTGAACGCGAACATGTATGGAATTAAGAACATGGGTGCACCGAGTCGGATTCCCGTGATACCCGCTTGCAGTGGGTTGGCACCAGATATGGAGGCCGCCGCATAGGAAGCCAAGGCAACAGGTGGTGTGATGGCTGAGGCGACGCCAAAATAGAAGACGAACATATGGATGGTGAGTGCGGACATGCCCATCTGTTCAATCGCCGGTCCAAGGACGGTGATAATGACCAGATATGCAGGCAGCGTTGGCATCCCCATACCGAGGAGAAGTGCGCCCAACATGGCCATGAATAGAGACAACACAATATTGCCCGCACCGAGGTATTCGATGTAACCCGCGAATTTGAGTCCTGAGCCGGTGATGTTCATCGCCGCGATGATCATGCCGATCATGGCCACTGCGAAAAGCACGGAGGCTGCGTTCTTGCCTGCTTTCTCCAATCCGATCAACAACCGGCCCATGTTGTTGCGCAGGTCCGGGTTCACTAAGCCTGTACCGATCGTCACGACGACCGCTAAAAAGCCTGCGAAAGCGGGTGAGTACCCAGACAGCATGGTGCCAATGACGGTCGCAACGGGTGCGATAAAGAGGAGGCTCTTTATGTAGTCATCGCGAGTCAGTTTAGGTTGCTCGCTCGCCGGGAGAGGTTCGATGCCCTGTTTGCGCGCTTCTATGGAGACGCTGACAAAAAGATTGTAGTAGTACAGTAAGGCGGGCACCAACGCAGCTAAACAGATCAACAAGTAAGCGGTGCCGGTGATGTCGGCCATGATGAATGCGGCGGCCCCCATAATGGGCGGAAGTATTTGACCACCTGCTGAGGCCGTGGCTTCAAGGCCTGCCGCAAAACGCGGTGAGAAGCCTCGCTTTAAAATCATTGGGATGGTGAAGGTGCCGGTGCCTACGACGTTGGCGACGGTGGAACCGGACATTGTGCCAAATATGCTGCTCGCCACGATGGCGGCGTGCGCTGGGCCGCCTCGTGTCCGACCGGCCAAAGCAAACGATACTTTTAAGAGAGATCCGCCGGCCCCAGTGGCCTCCAGGAGAACGCCAAATACAATGAAGACGAAGACTAAGTTCAGCACCACGCCCATGATGGTTGAAAAAATCCCATCAAATCCGTACCACAAAGTTTGTGCGATCTTTCCGGGTGAATACGGCACGTGTGCAATGGCTTGTGGTAGCAGATCACCGAAAATGAGATAGATGACAAATGCGAGTGTCACTAAGAGCAACGGGTATCCCCACACTCGTCGCGAGAACTCAAACAGCGCTAGGATACCGCCAGCAGCCAATAAGGTGTCGACGGTGCCAGGTAGGTAGAATTCCTCCTGGACGAGTTCGTATATCGGATAAAAACGAACCACGGCTACGGCGAGGACAAGAAGAATCATCAGATCGACGATCCAAGCCAGAACGCGCTGTAGATCGCTAGAAGTGCGATGAGGATGGCTAAGACCAAGCCCAATCGGCTGAATCGATGAGGTTGGGCTTCAGTCATCAAGTGCTCCGGGGATGATGTTTGGGGGAATGTCGAATCCCGCTTCGAGGTAAAAGCGATAAGCGCCGGGATGGAGTTCGCCAGTCATGCCTTCAAAGGCAGAATCGACAGAAACGTTCTTCAGCACCTCCGGTGACACGCGTTTGAACTCGTCAAGGTGGGTCCACAATGCTTTCGTCATGTCATAGACCACGGGTTCTGGCACGAAGCGATTAACGCCTGTGAGTTGGATAAATCCCATGGTTCGAACGGGTGCGTCGTTGATTTGGCCGGTATAGGTTTCGGGTTCTATTTCTGTAATGAAGCAGCCGACCTGGCTGAGTTCGTTTTGAAGGAAGTCGACAATTTTGTCGTTGAACCCGATCATGCGAATATCCCGCGTGATCCCCAGCTGTTCGATAATTGCAGCGCCAATGGCGGGAGTGCGGATCAGGACATCCACGTGACCATCCATAAAAGAGGCATCGCCACCGCGCATATCCAGATCCACCATGGTGTAATCTTTTCCTGCGACGTATCCGGTACCTTCTTCGATGAGCGTTCGTGCCATCGTGGCACTACCGCCGCGGAGGGGACCGGCGAAAATTTTCTTACCTTTAAAATCTTCGATGGATTCAATCCCACTGTCGGCATAGACGACAAAGTGATACGCCCCGGCACGGAACGCGTGGATCAGCTGGATGTTGGCAGCGACGTCTGATGCATTTGCGAGTTTTTCGTATCGTCCGACGCCCTCCTGCATTTGAATCAGAAAGTCCGGGATGATGGTGCCGAGATGGGTGCCACCTCGTCCTACATTCACCATCGCGTGGGGTACGACGGCCGATGAGTTGATTTCGATGTTGTGACTCGTGTGTGACGAGACCACTTTCTGTAACGCGACCAACGAAATATATGGGGGTGCGCCCGGCGCCGCGGTTTCTGCACCCAATAGCATGCCTGGCTCGTCCTCGCTGGGCGCACAACTCATCGCAAGCAGGGTTGTGAACACTGCTGAGAAGCGAAAAAGAACGCGCAAAAAAGTAGGCATATCGTTGGGTATGATTTAGTGGTTGCCAAATGACAGTTGATTGTTAACAATTAACATATTGTTGTACAGCATTTAATGCAAATGCGTGCAAACAATCCATTGGAGAGATGTCTTAAGGGGACAATTATGAAACGAGAACGAATCAATCGGGCTGTATTAGCCGTGTTGACGCTCCTAACAGGGGGTTTTCTCGCGGTGAGCAGCTATGCCGAACAGGCCATCGAAGAAGTGGTGGTGACGGCGCAAAAGAAATCTGAAAGCCTACAAGATGTACCGTTGGCGATCACGGCATTCTCAGGGGATTACCTAGACAACCTGGGTATCGAGAACCTGAAAGACCTGCAGCACTATGCACCGTCTCTGACCTTTACTTCGGGCAACTCTGTTCGCAACTCGGCCTTGGCGGTTCGAGGGATAGGATCCAGCGGTTAAAATGCAGGCATTGGCGGATCCGTTGGCTTGTACTTAGATGGGGTATATATCCCAAGACAGGCTGGACTGATCAACTCATTGACTGACATCCAGACGGTTGAACTGCTACGCGGACCACAAGGTACGCTGTACGGAGTGAATACACCGGCAGGGCTTTTAAACGTGAACACGCGAAGACCGACCGACGAGTTTGAAGGTCAGTTTTCGATTGGTCGCGGCAATTTTGAGGCGCATAAAGTTAGCGGGTTCATCTCTGGTGGCCTGACCGATAACTTGGCAGGTCGATTGACCTTCTGGGATGCAGGCAATGACGGTCACACAGAACTTGTACAAGGCGGCAATACCAACGGATTCAATGAGACCGGTGTACGCGCGAAGCTGCTGTGGACGCCCTCAGATACCGCCGAAATCGAATTTATTATCGATTACACAGAGCATGAAACGCAGTGCTGTGACGGAGAATGGGCCGATATCTCTGATGAAGCACTTGCCACGTTTGATCGAATGGCGACCAACTTGGGTCTTGATCGAGACTTGGTATTCCCAAGCAGAACCGGTGATGGGTTTATGGGCCGCGGTGAAAACATCAACCATGAGTCGTTTGCAGATGGTGATGGATTGGAAGAATTCCAACACTGGGGCATCTCTGCTCGGGCAGATGTCGATGTATTCGCCGAACATACGCTGACCGTCGTTGCTGCGACTCGACGCTGGGATTCTGATCAAAATCAAGAAAATGACGAACTGGGCGCAAACTTCAGTGTGTTCCCGAATCAGATCGAAGATCAAAAAACATATAGCCTTGAAGCGCGGCTCGCGTCGCCACAGGATCAGTTTTTCACCTATCTAGTGGGTGCCTTCATCTATGACAACGATTCGGATTTTGTGCAGCAATCACGTCTGCTAGCCCCATTGTGTTTGTACAGCCGCAATACAGAGCAGCGTGTTGCGAGTGGTGCGATTCCCGATACCACAGAAGGCAGATCTGGATGTGAAGGTTGGTGGCGTCATGACTCCTGGACGCAAGAATGGACCAGTTTGGCCGTGTTTGCTGAAGCGACGTTCAATTTTACGGAGCAATTCGACGTCTCTGTGGGACTCCGTGCAACACGTGACGACAAAGAAGCTGAGAAAGATTCTTTGCAATACGATGCGCAAACCCCACAAAACGACTTTGGTGCGAACTTCGGTACGAGTTCTTTTGTAGATGATGTAGACAACACCGAGACCACCTGGTCAGCGACAGCGCGTTACTTCTTTGAAGAGTCACCAATCATGTTGTTTGCTCGCGTGGCCAAAGGCTACAAATCGCCGGGTATTAATGCTCGTCCGATTCGGTTCGACACGATTCCTCGCACCTTTGGTCCTGAAGAGTCGATCAACGTTGAAGTGGGTATGAAGAGTCTGTTCTGGAATGATCGTGCACTCCTGAACCTCACGTTGTATCAAAACAACTTTGAAGATTTGCAGCAGATCGCCGCGAATCCGCAAGCGGATCCCACAGGTGCGCTCGGCACATTTGTTCAAAACGCAGGTGAACTCGAACACAAAGGTGTTGAGCTTGAGTACCAATTGTTGCTTACCGACTGGCTGACGGTGTCAGGGAGCGCGGCGTACTTGGACTCTGAGTATAAAGAGTTTCGTGGCACACCCTGTGCCCGTGCAGGATTCCATGATGTCCCCGCGGACCCGATTAATCCGGCACTGTGTGATCAGACTGGACTGCCTGCGACCTATGCGCCAGAGCTACGGCACAACACGACGATCGCTGTACGATTCCCACTGGGGGATACGAACATGGAGTGGTTTGCGCAATGGTCTGCGATCTATACAGATGAGCTAGATACTGCAGCGGACAAAGATATTCGCGCGTTTCGCGACGAGCTTTGGTTGCATGATGTGGCCTTTGGTATCGACGGACCTGACGACAAATGGGAAATCCGTGGATGGGTTAAGAACGCAACGGATCGTGAGTACATTTACTTCGGCGTAGATTCGAGTGTATCTGGCAACATCGGAACACGTGGTTCGTTCTTCCATTACTTAGGTAACCCAAGAACGTATGGCTTAGATTTCACGTATAACTTGTAGTCGGGAAGTGAAATCACCACTGAGTGGCATCAACGTCATCGAGTTGGGGCAGTTCATTGCTGCCCCTTACTGCGCACAACTGCTAGGTGACGCTGGGGCTGATGTCCTAAAGATTGAGCCACTCAATGGTGACGAATCCCGTCGCGGCGGGGTGCGTTTAAGTTCTACAGAAGCGACACAGTTTCTGAACAAGAACCGCAATAAACGCTCGATGGCCTGTGACCTGCGAAACCCCGATGTCCGTCAGATTGTTGCAGATCTTTTAGCGCGAGCGGATGTGGTCATCACAAATCTGCGTCCCGGCAAGGCGAAGGAATTGGGCATCGACTTCGAGTCGGTGACCAAGGTAAACCCCCGGATCATCTACGCAGAAAACACGGGATTTGGACCGCAGGGTCCTTTGGCCGGGTTGCCAGGGATGGACGTCGCACTGCAAGGCTATACTGGATTGGCCCAGTTCAGTGATGATGGAATCGCACCGATCCGCGAACCGGTGGTGGACTACACCGCCGCGATGTTGATGGCGTGGGGGGTATCCACGGCTTTGTATAGCCGAGAAAAGACAGGGCAAGGCCAACGCTTAGAAGTTTCATTGCTGCAAGCGGCTTTAGTATTGCAGAACAATGAGATACACCACGTGGATGAGGTCGATGAATGGCGCGATGACTACGTGGCGTTTCTTAAGGAGAGTTTTTCCAACGGCGCCAGTTGGCAAGATGTTTTGGCCTATCGAGATTCGCTTGTCCCTAAGCCACTCACCGGTGCGTATTACGGTTTTTTCGAAGGGTCGGATGGGGTGCTCTGTCTGGCCGGTGGTGGATCCGCGATTCAGAAGAAAATTGCGAAATTTCTTGGCGTCAGTGATCCGTTGTTAGAAACAGGCACACTGCCTACAGAAGACCGGACAGGTTACGTTGCACAACAGCGGCAGTTGGTGGCTTCACGACTGAAGGAGGATACAGTTGCGTCCTGGATAGAGCGTTTTAAAGCTGTGGGTATTCCTGTCTCAAGAGTGCAGCTAAAGGATGAGTTGCTGAATGATGAACAAGTCTGGGCGAATGATTACCTTACACGGATTGATCACCCTGAACATGGCAAGTTGAGTGTTGTTTCTCCCCCAGTAAAATTTAGTGGCACGCCACTCACCGTCCGAAGGCCACCGCCTGGTCTCAGTGAAGGGGCGGAAGAACTTTTGGCAGAACTTGGAATCAGTGATGAAAAAGTGCAAGAACTCTTGGCCAGTGGTGTTGTGAGAAGTGGCTAGAATATGTGTAGTCGCGCTACTTCTGTCGATCTTGTTTGCGTGTAGTGAGGCACCCGACACCCACCTGACCCTGCGCCAACAGATCGATCAACTGAAAGCGAACGTTCCGAGTAAGCCCACCAACTTAGACAATATCGAAGCTCGATTGCCTGTCGTTTGGGCTTGGGTCAACGAGATGGCGCTTGAATCGGGTGGCCTCAAATTTGCACCCAACCTTCCGGCGACCATTCGCACGATCAGTGCAGAACTGAGCAACGTGGATTACGTTAAGCCGTTTATTGAACCGGTGCTCGAAGCGCAAGGTAAAGACTATCCTGTCGTGAATTTGCACGCACAGTTTGGTCTGCTAGACAACTACATCAAAGAGCTGTCTTTTCGAGAAGATTACCCGGATGCGATAGGGGCGCTGACGACGCCTTCTCAAGGCCCATTTGTTGCACATTCGTTCCAAACCCTCCAATAAATCTACACTGTGGGATCCAAGGCGCTAGAACCAGGCGCCTATTTCTTGGTGGGCAGGCACTTCAACAATGATCAAGGTCAGCTTCAAACAGAGGTCCCTAAGGCGCCCAACTACTTGAGCATCGCGTCTAGCAATGCCGACGTGGTCTTTGAACCCTTTCGAATTCCTAAGTTTGGAATGCATGGCGGGGGTTTGCGAGAAGTGGGAAAACGCATCTCATTTCGTATCACTGACGGTTCATTGATATCCGGAGACACTGTCACAATCACCTACGGCGATCGATCACAAGGGAGCCCGGGGTTTCAGGTGATGTCGATTTCCAATGATGCGTATCAAATGCCGGTGTATTTGAGCTTTGATGGGAGTGTGACCACCAATTATCTTCTGTCGCCCATAGAGTTTGAAGTGGTAGGGACTGCTGTCAAAGGGGTGGCAGGATTTGTCCCTTCTGTCGTGAAGCAGGGGACGCCCTTTGATGTGTTGGTTCGCAGCGAAGATGAGTTTTTCAATTTATCCACGGGTGCTCATCCCGGCTACGATATCTATGTAGGGGATGAACGGGTTGCCGAAATTGCTCCCAGCAACGAAGGCCTTCAGTCGGTCTCTAACGTGGAAATTGACGAGCTTGGATTTTATTACTTCCGAATTGAGGCGAGAGATGGCAGTCATGTCGGTGAAAGCAATCCGCTGAAAGTCGTCGAAGAACTCGGCGATCAGATTCTGTGGGGTGAAACGCACGGGCACAGTGGATTTGCTGAAGGGCAAGGTACACCAAATGGCTACTTCGCCTTTGCGCGTGATCAGGCTCGTCTAGATTTCATATCGCTGACGGAACATGACCTTTGGTTAGATGATGGTGAGTGGGAACATTTGCGCGAAGTAACCGAACGTTACAACGATCCTGGCGAATTTGTGACTTACATGGGGTACGAATGGACCGTGAACAAAGGTCAAGGCGGACACCACAACATCTTGTTTCGTCATGCCAAAGACGTGGGTCGTGTACCCGCACAACTCTTTCCGACGCTTGATCAGCTCTATGACGGCCTCAATGAACGCTATCATGCGTCGGACGTTCTTTCGATTCCTCACGCACACCAAACGGGCTATTGGTTGCTCAGTGATGCCGGGCATCGAATCCTTGGTCGAGATCCATTCATTACATGGCTTTTTTGAGTGGTTCGGCCAGGCTTACTTAGACGAAGGACATAAAGTGGGGTTCATTGCGGCGTCCGATGATCACCTCGGGCATCCCGGATACAACGTCGCGCGACCCTCCAAAATGGTCCACCGCGTAGGTTTAGCCGCGGTCATAGCGCCGGCTAAAACCCGAGACTCGATTTTTGATGCCATGAAGGCGCGGCATGCGTATGCGACCACGGTCGACCGTATTCTTTTAGATGCTCGACTGAATGGGCATCTTATGGGCGATGTCGTCCAAACAGACGATGAACGTAACATCGAGATTGAAGTGATGGGCACGGCACCCATCGACACCGTGTCTGTGATTAAAAATGGACAAACGTTCTGGACCGAGTCTTATCGAGACGACCCTGAGCTGTCCAGTGAGCAGGACATTGAGGTGGTGTTCTATTCGCCGTCACATCCGTTAGGCATGGTGCCCGACAATCCACGGCCTTGGCGTGTTTGGTCTGGGACCATCGAGGTGCAAGGCGCGGTCATCAGTGATGTGAGCAAGACTTGGAATAATGTGCACCTGGCTAAGCAACTGGGTGACTCCGACGATGCACAAGTCATCAACTTTACGACTTGGACCCGAGGGGAGAATCGCCGCGTTCGTCTTTCCTTGAGTGGTGCCACCCAAGACACGACGATCAAAGTGAATGTCTTGGAAAATCTTGAAATGCCGACGGCCCCAGCAACCCAGAGAAAACCACAGTTGGTGCCTGGCGTCGATTTTGAAGTGAATCTCGGCGAGGTTCAGGGTGCCTTTGAGCATCGCCAGCAAGTAGACGCTTACGAGGATGTGATTACGGTCCGACTGACGCAGTCAGATGCAGATCGTCACAAAAAAATATCGATTGTCGACGACACGCCGGTGCGTAAGGGCGACTATTACTATATTCGCGTTGAGCAAGCTAACTCTGGCCTGGCGTGGTCGAGTCCGTTTTTTGTGGAGCCAAGTAAATGAAAATCCAAAACACCCGCAAGCGATTGTTTGCCCAATTGTCGATTGCTGTGCTGGCTGTGATCGTGAGTGGTTCGCTATGGGCCGGTGGCGATGACAAGCAACCCAACATCATTCTGATTCTGGCGGACGATCTCGGTTATGGCGATATTGGCGCTTACGGCAACGAGGTAATACAGACACTCAATATTGATCAGCTTGCACATGATGGTGTGCAATTTGATAACGGATATGTGAGCCACCCAACCTGTAGTCCCTCTCGAGCGGGATTGATGACAGGTAGAAATCAGCCTCGTCACGGATGGGAGTTTAATCCAGCGGGTAGAGATAGAGTGGTGGGGATGAGTACCGAGACGCCCACGATTGCCGAGCGATTAAAGGATGAAGGCTACGCCACCGCATTGGTTGGTAAATGGCACTTAGGTTCAAAGAAAGAACATCATCCACTAAGCCGTGGATTCGATGAATTCTTTGGCATTTTGTCAGGTGGCAGTGTGTTCATCGACTCAGACACACCGGGTGTTGAATACGGTTCTATCGCGGGAGAGCCGGCCCCAAGTGTGCCTAACAATCGATTTCGCGGGTTTGAAAAGGTCCAGGTTGAAGAATATCTAACGGATCGATTTACAGACGAGGCCATCGATTTTATCGAGCGTGAAAAAGATAACCCCTTTTTCTTATACCTGTCTCATACGACGCCACATACGCCTTTGCAAGCCACTGCGGAGTATCTGGAACCTTACAAGCATATCAAGGACAAACGAACGCGAGTGTATGCGGCGATGGTGGCCTCGTTGGACGAAAGTGTCGGTCAGGTGATCGAGACACTGCGGGAACAGAATTTACTCGAAAATACCATGATCGTTTTTACCAGTGACAATGGATGCGCAGGTTACATTCGAGGGGCGTGTTCGAACGCACCTTTGAGTGGTCACAAGCGCTACCACTTAGAAGGTGGTATCCGTGTGCCTTTCATCCTCCGTTGGGATCAAGGGACCAAGACTGGCGACTTTGAATATCCCGTATCGACCTTAGATTTGAGTGCGACCTTTCTGGCGGCCGCAGGCGGGGACGGCACCACAGAAGATAGCGTTAATCTGTTGCCCTTCATCAATGGTCAGAAGAAATCTGCGCCACACGACTACCTGTATTGGAAAGCGGGACCAACAGCCGCCATACGAGGCGATCGTTGGAAGTTACTTCGCATGGCCCGATTTAACCCCCAGCCGGAGCTAGAACGCGATGCGGTGGGTCGATTGATCCCACCGAAAGGTGGATGGGTCGCTGCAGATCTTATGGCCTACGATACGTTTCTGTACGATCTAGAAAACGATCGCAGTGAAACGACCAATCTGGCAACACACCATCCAGAACGGGTGGCCGAACTGTCTGCGTTATTGGATGTGTGGCTGGAGGATGCGGCCACCGACGCGATCATCCCGCCGCTCCGTTCTCGCACAGCAGAACGCCACGGCAACGAATACCAACTCTTTTTCTAGTGCGATGATTAATTTTCTACACCACACAGCGATCTCTGTACGAGACATTGAACGCTCTATCCGCTTCTATTGCGATTTGCTCGGATTAGAACTGGAAGATCAGATTGAGTTTGAAAACTTCCGACGTCTCAACAAGGTGATCGGCAGTGGTGTCGCCAGCGGTAAGCAAGCGATGTTGCGCTGTGGAGACCAACATCGCGTGGAGTTGTGGGAATTTCAATCTCCCGGGCAGCCTATGTATGGTGATCGGCTACCAGACAATCCGCCTGCACATTCACGGGGGCTTACTCATATGTGTTTCGACGTCACCGACATTCAAGTGGAGTATGCGCGTCTATCTGAAGCGGGCGTGCAGTTTCATTGTGAACCGCAGAAACTGGGCGAGAATTTGTGGGCGACCTACGGTCGCGATCCAGACGGCAATGTCTTCGAGCTCCAAGAGCTACTCTGACGCCATCGACTTAAGTTACGGACCCAATTACCTGGTAGGTGAGTGGAGTTCGAGTAAAAACACGTTTCTGAAACGGAAGAACTGGTTTACCATTGTCAATTGCAAACAATCAGACATCAGGTCGCCGCATGCTTAGAATGAGCTCGAAGACTCAAGCCCGTACTTTGGCTGAGCAAATCGCCGATACGATTGCCTATGACATTGTCACCGGTCAATACAAAGCGGGCGAAAAGCTATCTGAAACGGAGCTGGCTGAAGCGCTAAGTGTCAGCCGGGGACCCATTAGAGATGCGTTGGTGCTCCTTGAACGGAATATGCTTGTCACCATCAAACCACGCAGCTTCACGATGGTGAATACACTTACGGTCACTGAACTCGAACACGTGTTCACGTTTAGACAGCATGTGCTCGGCATTGCGAGTCAATATGCTGCCCAGAATCGCACAGACGCAGATATGGAGCGTTTGCGTGACGGGTTGGAGCGATTGCAAGCTTCGATCAAAGAAAAAGCGAGCGAGTATCACACCCTCGCGTTTCCAGCGAGCCAGTTGTGGGATTTGATTATTGACGCGTCGCATTCACATGTTGTGCGTCAAGGCACGCTGTCGTTCACTGGATCGAATATCTGGTCCAATGCGGTGCAGCGTCGCATTGACGGCAGTCAAACACAGAAATTCGAGCGACAACGCAGCAAAATGTGGAGCGACCTCATCAAACAGATCGAGAACCAAGATGAAGCCAAGGCTTTCGAAGCCGGTTCCAAATTGGTTCGATCCAATTGGCTGTTTCTTAAGAAGGTGTTCGTAGAACTCTTCCCAGCCACATAGCCTGTTAGGCTTCTTCTTCGGCCTCTTTTGCGATGTTACCTCGCTCGCCCGGGCCGATACCTCGTGGGGGGACATGCGGATAGTTGGCAACCGAGGTATGGAACTCTCGCATGATGCCGTTCATCACTTCGCCAATCCACGTGTTGGGTTCCATGATGTCCCATACCTCTTTGGGATCCTGCTCAACGTTGAAGAGTTGTGGATTGTTGAGTTCGATGCGCGTTCGCCGGCCTGCTTCCGGTAAGAACTCGATCAAGTGCATTTTAAATTGATGCCATTTAATGGCCGCAAGTTCTTCTTTGATGAAACACAGAAGGTGTTCACGTGTGCCCTTGTCCGTTTTGCCCAGGAACAGGTCTGATTGATCATATGAATCTAGGATTCGATCGGTAGGGACCAACTCGCTGATACCCAGCATTTCGGCAAAGGTGCGATAGAAGTCCATCACGCTGACCATTTCATCACTGACGGTGGCCGCAGGTACGTGTCCTGGCCAACGAATAATACAAGGGGTGCGAAGTTGGCCTTCGTAGGCTGTGCCTAGACAACCCCGCCAAGGGCCCGAATCGGCTTGGGCGCCGAGGCTGGGAATCAGAATCGGTCCATTGTCGCTGGCCCAAACGACAATGGTATTGTCTTCGATGCCTGCTTCACTGATCGCATCAAGAATCTGGCCAGACCGATGATCACACTCGACCATACAATCGGCAAAATCACCGCCTCGTGTCTTTCCTTTAAAGTCTGGGTGGGGGATCGCAGGGTGGTGGACAAGAGAGAATGGGACATAGAGGAAGAACGGCTGATCGCCATTCGCGTGTTTGTGGATGTACTCCACTGACTTGTCGGTAATGATGGAATCGACCAGAGGGCGATTGTCGAGGGTATAAGGTTCTACTGGGGTGCAAGGCGATCCAACTTTGCCTTCCCAGAGATAGGAGTTGTCCATGGTGGTGGGGTCAAACCCAATGAGGTCACCAAATATTGCAGGTGCGGTACTGTCACGTACGCCCCACCATTCCTCAAACCCAAACTTAGTCGGCATTCTGGATTGCACATTACCGAGATGCCATTTACCAAAAATCGCACTGCGGTAGCCTGCGTCATTGAGCATTTCGGTTAACGTGTACTCCCACGGTGCCATGCCTTGTTTGACACCAGGTGGGATGACCCTGTGGCAACCTGTTCGTATCGGCATCCTTCCGGTGAGTAAAGCAGAGCGAGTCGGTGTGCATTCCGCCTCGACGTTGAAATTTGTGAGCCGCAAACCCTGTGTCGCAAATTCATCCAACCGAGGAGTAGGCGCACCGCGGGTAATGCCGCCCCCATAACAACCGAGATCACCGTAGCCGATGTTGTCGGTCAGCATGAAAACTATGTTGGGTTTGCTCACATCTGCTCCACGTCTGTCGGGGTTTGCTCAAAGGCTTTTCTGGCGATATCCAAAGCCTCCTCAATATCTGCTTGCTTGTGCGCGTAGGAGATAAACCAGTTTAGCGTTGGATGAAAGATTGCGCCGAGCTGGGCCGCGTGTCGGCCGAATGTTCGAGCGCGCTTGGCTTTCTGATCTTTGCTGAATAGTAGCGTAAGCATCGCGGGTGGTCCGGTCATGATGATGTCCTCATGACCAGTCTCACGACCTATTTTTTCCAATCCGTCTTTGAGGAGCGTGCCCATATCTTCCATATGCTGAAAGACATTGTCTCGTTCGTAAACGTTAAGCGTGGTGATGCCGGCGACGAAGGAGACCGGAGAAAACATATAGGTCGCTGTAAACTGGATCTCTTCAGCGCCTGCGCGGACGGCTTCTTTACCAAGGATGGTGGAGGTGGCGTAGCCGTTAGCTTGGGCTTTACCTAGACACAGTAGATCTGGATCGATGCCCATGTGGATATGGGAGCCTTTGGGGTGTATTCGAAAACCGTGTCGTACGTCGTCGATGGCGATCAGTGCACCGGTGCGACGTCGAAACTCCTTCAACGCCGTCACCATTTCTGGGCTGATGTCGACAGTTTCTTGTACAGGGTTTTGGTCCAACGGATTGAGCATCAGACCGGCGAGCTGTTCACCGTATTGGTCGGCAACTTCAAGTAACGCCTGAGGGTCATTCCATGGGACGCGGATAACAAACTTTTGGTGTTCTTCCAGGCCAGCCTCCGGTGAGAGTGCGAGTTCAACGCCAAATCCGTGATAAGCGGATTTCAGAAGCACGATGTAGGGCCTATTTTTGGCAGCGCGCATGATTCGAAGTGAAAGATTGGTGCTGTCGGAGCCGTTCTTCGTGAAGATTGCCCAGTCGAAGTCTGGTGCCCATTCAAGGAGTCGTTCTGCGTAGTCAGGCATCTTCGCAGGAAAGAACGCTGATAAATCCATAATCTGCGATTGTTCGAATGCGGCTTTGTCTACTTCTGGGAAACGGTAACCCAACAGATTGGGGCCGTTGCCACAGTTGAAATCGATATAGGACTTGCCATCCACGTCTGTTAGCCGACAACCCTCGGCAGACTCAATAAATCCAGGCATGACATCCCGTCCAGCGAACCGAGCGGAACGTGTGACATAGACGCCGCCTCCGGGAATCACCGCATCGTATCGTGCCCACATCTCTTCATTTTTTGGTCCATTAACTGGCTGATCCATTGGCAGCTCCTTCACTCAGTTGTTGATCTATTCGCTCGGCCAAAGACCTTACGTATCCCCTATCAGGTGATTCGACAAAGTTATCTAGCAAGGTGGATACACCTCTTTGGCTCTCACTGTCTGCAGCGATGGCGGTCGTTTACACGCTGTTCTAATCCAGCGAGACGTGGTTTGTATATTGTCGAATGTTAACAAATATATTATCAGCCCCAGTATCTGAACGCAAAGGTAGGGATTGCCAGCATAGCCAGTCCGATAAGTTAGTACGGCTCAACGACATGGCCCGAATCTGTAAATCTGGTGATCAACTTGGGTGTTACTAAAGTGAACTGCTACGGATATGACCCGCAAGATAATGTCTTGCTCCAATGCGGGTATACGGAGAGCACCAATTGCGATTTTACCATTGTCATTCTGGTGGGTACCTAGAATAACGTCGGTAACGACACGTAGCTGCTGTCGGAATATTGATTCATACTCGGTCTATTTCTGGGGCAAGTAGATGAATTGGGATGCGATAGGAGCGATTGCTGATCTAACTGTTGAAATTAGTGTTATCGCTTCACTAGCCTATGTTGCAACGCGAATTCGACCCAACACTCGTGCGAGTGCATTGCAGTCCAAGCTTGCCACTGCGGGAACGCTCTCAGAGTTCGTAGACATGTTGATAACAGATCCGGAGCTCAATGACATATTCATGCGCGGACGCGCTTCGACCGAAAGCCTTTCGAAGGAAGAGCGTCAACGCTTCTCCAACATGGTCATGAACACTTTCTGGATCTGTTCCTCCGCTCATTTTCAACTACGTACCGGAACTTTATCGGAAGAAGACTGGCTTGATATTAAGACAACCTTGGACTACTGGATTGCTGGCGCTGGAGTGCGCGCGTGGTGGCGGCGCCACGGCCATGAGAGCTTTGGAAAAACATATGCCGCGTTTGTGGATGCCGAGGTGGCTCGTTCCGCGGCTAATTCTGGCGCAGACTGACGGTATCGCGTCTGTTGTCGACCCAATTCAGTCATTCGATACGTTTGTTAGGATGAGTTGTGGATAGTATTAAAACTCTATGTGCTGCTGTTGCACTGGCGGCTGCATCAGTGTCTCCTTTTGCATTAGCAGACAACGACTCACGTTTGTTGCTGGCGAGGCAAGACGGAAGCCAATGCCTGATAGAGGTGTGGGATGCTAGATCGAACAGTGTGAATTCCGTTGCGAGACTCGACACCTGCCCAAGAAGGATTTTTGCAATACAAAACGGCACCGAAATCGCATTTGCGTACGAAGGGGAAATCTTTTCAAAAGTTCTAGGTGGAACTGATTTAGCTCTGCCCCAAACTAAGCTGCCAAGCCTAAGCTATGACGACTACAAAACCTTGCTTACAGTCTTCCCCACGGATGAATACCTCGCGAAGGCGCATTCCCAAGAGATGCAGGTGGAGGCAATCGGGATACATGAGCGCGGAGCAATTGGTATCCATCTTAAACTCGGAATGGCGGCGGACGATTCGTATGACTATCTATTTGTTCATGAGCGCGGCGAATGGAAGCTTTTGGACCAAAAATGGTGCCACCGATTCGACGCCTGTTTGTTCGAAACGCTGACCTACATTTCCACCCATATTTGGTCTACGCCAGATGACCCTAGAAACGTCTGGCACGACGCAGCTAAGCAGAATCCGTATTTTGTAGATGAGCAAAAAGAATCCGAATGGGTTGATGACTACCTCGTTACCGATGTTAAACGAGAATTTCGCATAGAGGATACGAACGTTCGACTGTCATATTCGACGCTTCCTGGGCCAGATACAGGTGCCACGCTCACATCGACGATCAGGTTAAAAATAGATAACAAGCCAGTAATAACGTTGGCAGATGGGCAATGCTTAGCTTATTTGTCTGGTAGACATCTTTTAGTGGCACAGTTTTGGGGAGGTACTCTAGAAGTAATGCGCCTAGACACAGGCGAGTCAGTTTTCGGTCCGTTGCGGCATGCCAAGTGGCTTAACTAGTCCCTAGTTGTGCGGCTGTTTGTGGCCGTTTGCAGACCCACTGTCCACCGTTCTCGAGCTTCACTTAATTTTGGTGCGTCGGACGCGAAGCACTAGTCCAGGACGATAGAGTACGTGAAAATATTTGAATCCCGAAGACAAACATCTGGTGAGGAACTTGCAAACGCAATCAGCCACGGAGTGGCGTTGATTGCGGCTGTTGTCGCAGCAATATTTTTGATATCTGGTGCGGCGCAAGCAGAACTGCCGGAATTCGTTGGAATTGCCGTTTTTTCCGTCTCCATGATCTGCCTCTACGCAGCATCCACGATTTATCACGGTTGCACTAGCGATGAAAGGAAGCAGTTTTTCGATTTGTTAGATCATTGTGCGATCTACATTCTTATTGCAGGCACGTACACACCACTCGCCATTAGTGTACTCGAGGGATACTTTGGATTACTTTTTTTGGCCTTAGTCTGGACTCTCGCGATAGCAGGGATTAGCTTGAAGTGCTTCGGTCGACTGAAGAATTCGGCGACATCGACTGCATACTATTTGTTGATGGGTTGGCTCGTGCTACTGATCATCGAACCTCTGAGGCAGGCGCTACCGGCGTTTGTAATGAAATTATTGATCGCAGGCGGGGCCGCCTACACCTTTGGCGTGTTTTTTTATGCGGCGAAGCAAATTCGATACGGTCACTTGGTCTGGCACCTAACAATAGTGGTAGGTACGACCTTTCACTTTGTCGCTGTCGCATTGATTACTTTGTGAGTCCTCCTGCGAAGTTTCTTCGAGCCGTCAGGCGCCGACCTTAAGAAAGCAACGCTCAAATGTAAGGTACTCTCTCTGCAATTTCCGTGTCTAAGAAACGTGACTTGTCGGGGTTTTGATCAAAGCTTCTCACGTTGTCTTTCCCATTACACTCGCAACAGATATAATTAACAATCGAGAGGATGCCGTGATTAGTAAAGAATTCGTCAACCCACACCCCATGGGTTTTAGTAACGCTGTGACCTACACAGCACAGGGAGTTAAAACGATACTCGTATCTGGGCAAGTGGGGTACGAAGATGGTCGCTTTGGGGATTCTTTTGAAGAGCAAGCCGACATGGCCCATCGAAATTTGGCAAAAGAACTTCAAGCTGCAGGGGCCACGGTGGAAGATGTTGTTAAGCTCAACACTTATATCGTCGACCTGGATTCTGGTAGGAGCAAAGTTGCTGGACAGGCGAAGGCCCAGGTGTTCGTCCAAGCTAATCAGCCAGCTTCCACAGTGGTCGGCGTCTCTTCACTTGTTATGAAACAATTATTGATCGAAGTCGAAGCCACGGCTGTCGTCGAAGTGTAGTCGCACTGAAAGGAGATCTCTGATGGGGGCGCGCCACGGGCGGCTGCATCCGAAGCACTTTTTTTGGAGTGCGCGATGAAACTTTGTCATCGCTCTGTATCTAACCTGCAGACCCAACAAAAACAGAGAGACTAGCCATGGAATTCACCAAGACGCGCACCATTCAATTAACATCGTATCTGTTGTTGGGCTTGGTGATGACGCAGGCCGTGTATACCGCGTTATACGTCGCACAGATCAACGTCCCTCGGCAGCTTCTCTGGGGGCTTGAAGGTTTGCTATTCACAACACTCATCGTATTTGCTGGAACTGCGATGTTGCAGGCAAAAAACCATCATGTTGGATGGGTCGCCATCGCATTTAGTGCGGTGCTCAATGTTGTCCAAGTTAGCGTAGGGGTTACGCTGTTCGAGCCATTTGGTGAGGCTGCTGGCCAGGTTGAGGCGCTCGCGCCTACCGCAGGCGCGGTCGTTGCTTTTTCTTTCATGATCTACAACGCAGCAAAATTCCTTCTGGGATTTGCGGCTCTCATTTTCGGATTAGTGAAAAAGAATGCGGGAGCGAAGATGTTGGGTGGCTTGACCGCTCTGGTAGGCGCCGTTGCTATGATAGCCAACGCACTTTTAATCGTCTTTGGTCGAGATGGCTTTCTGCAGCCATCTGTCGCCGGCGCGACAGGCGTCTTCGCGACACTGCTGCTAGCTCTCTGCCTGATGAGCATCGCCCAGGAAGATTGAAGCGTTAACAAAACGAACTTGGTAGCTTCAGAATCGCTTGGGCTGAAAAGAACACTGCGAAACGGACAGTACTGACATGCCAACGCATCGCGCCGCTATGGGAGCGCGCAACTATCCGAAGCTCGGCTCATCACTTTTGAAGCACGCCAGCGGTATCAACCCGAATCGGTAAGATAACGGGCAGTTGAAGCCCGTGGTTCTAGATTTTGAGCGCCGGAGCGTCATTCGAAGTGTTGGCCATATCCTGATGCAGAGTGCGCCCCGCAGTATAGTAGTGGTACGCGCACCATATATTTAGAAAAGTCAGGACGAATAGCGCCCAACGTAATGACTCCTTTCCATACTCTGGTGCAAACCAATCACTCATGATGCCGACCAGTTGAGGGCCAAATCCCATGCCGATGATGTTGAGCACAAACAGCACGATACTCGAGGCCAATGCTCGCATCCGCAATGTGACTAAACTTTGCACGAGCGCGAAAGTCGGGGCCAGATAGAAGCCACCAAAGAAGGCGGGGACGACATATAGAATCAATGCGGTCGTGAGATCATCTACCCAAAAGACGCCAGCCAGGAAAGGTACGTATCCCGCTTTCCCCGCAGCGACCACCCAAGTACGCCAGCGTTCATCGCGCCGCGCCAACACATCGGCCAACTTGCCTGCACTGAAAGTGCCCATGGCACCGATAAGCCCGGTCATTAGCGCCAGTGTTAAGCCTACTTCAGTGGGACTTAAACCGTGAGAGCGAACCAAGAATGTTGGCATCCACAGAGTAAAACCATAGCCAATGAAACCCGCGATGGCGGCTCCTATGGTCAAGTGGCGGGTCGATCGCACACGCCACATATGGCTTGCTACCGTTCTAAACGCGGGTGCCTGGTCAGCAACGTTGTCAGCGTCTCGGTCGGCCTCCGCTTTTTCAGACGCGCCACGACGTGGTTCTGACACGGTAAAGTACAATAACGCGGCCACCAACAACCCTGGCAAACCAACGATGACAAAGGTTGCGCGCCAGCCGTAGTTCTCGCTCAACCAACCACCGCCTAAATAGGCGAGTAACAAGCCAATGTTCACGCCTAAGGCAAAGATTCCCATGGCGGTACCGCGGGTTTCCGGCGGAAACAGATCAGAGATAATCGAGTGAGATGGGGGCGTTGAACCAGCCTCGCCAATCCCTACGCCAATACGCGCTAACGCCATTTGGGCGAACGTTTGAGCGTAGCCGCACAAAACAGTCATACCACTCCAGACAGAAATGGCAATGGCGATAATATTCCGACGATTGGTGTGATCTGCCAGCATGGCAATCGGCATGCCCAATGTCGCGTAGAAAATTGCGAAGGTTAAGCCAACCAGAAAACCCATGGCGGTATCGCTTGCGCCAAGTTCAAGACGAATGGGCTCGAGTAACATGCCCATGATCTGTCGATCAACTTGACTAGAGGCATACACCAAGGTCAAAACGCCAACGGCATACCATCGGTACCAAGACTTTTGTTGCAGATAACCTCTCAGGCCGTGATGCTCGGCGGCATCAGCCTTCATGTAGAATGGCTCATGTGGATGTTCCTGTTGTGTACCTGCCTGTTAATGTTTCGATATCTAAGCACTGGCATGAATGAAAGGCGAGGCACCGCTTACGTGTGACACCTTTATTGGCAGCTGATTGTCGAAAGCTACAGAATTTGTGAAAGCGATTGGCTATTTATTGGCCGCCCGACGTGCTTCTTCGCTATCGAAGCTCCTTCCGAAGGGCATTTGGACATTGCCTGGTCCGGGTTTTTCACCCCCGGTGGGCACCATGCCATGCTCCTCAATTGAGGCTTGGAAGGGTAGGGTGAGCTGGCGAATGATACTAAACATCCATAGATACCCTTGATGCGTGATGTCGTTGCTCTCTTTTGGATCGACCTCGACATGAAATATTTTCGGCGTCCACATCCGGTCGATGTCAGTTTCACGAGGGTGCGGGTTTTCGCCTTGAAAGTGGACCTTAAACGAACGCCACTTTAGCGCGGACATTTCATTTCCACGGAAAAACAGAACGCTCTCTCGTGCGGACTTTTCGGTCTCACCGAGGAAAAAATCGCTCTGATCCACTCCATCTATCGGGCGGTCATCAGGCACGTCCGCGCCGGTGATGGCCGCCAGAGTTGGAAAGATATCGTGGATCGCCACAATCTCATTAGACACCTGGTCGGGTTTAATTTTGTTTGGCCAGCGAATCATCATGGGGGTGCGGACGGATCCTTCGAATGAAGATCCAAGATAGCCGCGAAAGGGGCCCGTATCTCCGATCCAAGGGTACTCGGCTCGATCGGGACCGTTGTCACTGGCGTAGATGACGATCGTATCTTTTTCTAGATCCAGTCGGTCTAGCGCTTCAAGGACTTCTCCAACCCGGTGGTCGTGCTCAAGCATGACGTCACCGTAGCGACCTGCGGTCGAGCGTCCTTCAAAATCAGGGTGCGGAATGGACGGGTGGTGGACCAGAGACCAAGAGACGACGAGAAAGAATGGATTGTCTTCGTTGCGCTGTTCTAGATATTCAATCGACTTCTGTTGAATGCTTTCATCGATAAAGCGTCGACTTTCGTAGTTGTACTCTCCAGTGGGTTTAACACCTTTACCTGCTTCGCCTTCTAGAAGATAGAACTTTGGAATTTGACCTTCTGGAAATCCGACTGAACGTGAGAAATTGACTAAGCCGGTGCTGTTTGGGAACCCCCACCATTTGTCGAACCCTTGGTCTGTGGGGAAGCGGCCTTTGCTCGCGCCCAAATGCCACTTTCCAAAGAGTGCCGTGTCGTAGCCCTCGTCCTTGAGCGTTTCGGCGAGTGTAGTTTCCCAGGGGGCAAGACCTTGAGGCAATCCAGGTGTTGGCGTTGCGATGGTGGTGCCCGAACGAACTGCATAACGGCCGGTTAAGAGTGCCGAACGCGAGGGCGTACAGGTGAGTTCGACGTTGAAATTGGTTAGGCGCATGCCTTCTTGAGCCAACGCATCAATGCGAGGGGTTTCGGCACCACGGATACCGCCGCCACCATAAATCCCAATATCGCCATAGCCCAAGTTGTCACTGAGCAGTATGAGGATGTTTGGTTTGTCTTGCGCAACGACGCTGGCGCTAAAGACGATTAAGAACAGGCTGACTAGTATTCTGCGCATTGTTATTCGTTAAATGTCGTTTGTTAACAATAATTGTACCATGCAGTTCAACTTTAGGTGCCCCAATTTTAGGAATTTTGTTGGGCGCGGAGGTTCATATTGTCGATCTTAGAGTAAATCAATGAAAAAAATACTGTTAGTGGGGTTCATTCTCGTGGTTTGTCTGGTGATCGCAGCTTTTGTGTTCGTTCCCGCAAATGTGCGGGATGTGATGATGGTTCGAGCACTCACGACCGAGTCGCATGTAAAAACGTACGGCGTGCCTGAGAAGACATCGTGGCGACCACAAGGTGTTCGCCGTACAACAACAGTATTTGACGATATTAACGGGCGACAGGTCGGGTACGCCAAAGCACTGCACTCGGATACACAAGGGTCCGATGAAGTGGGCACTGTCGTCGCACCGACCTTGGTGCTTGATTGGATTGCTGAGCCTGATCAGTTTGTGGCCGAGGGACCTGTGTTTGATGCGCAGGGTAACGTCTATTTCACCCCACTGTTTGGTTCGGAAGACCTACTTCTCGTATCGCTCGACCCTAAGGATGGGTCAAGACGTTGGGCGTTAGAGGAAGCGGGTGCGGGGGCAGGATCGCCCATGATTGTCACCGATCCGGTGACGGGTGACGAACTGATCTATTTGGCCACCTATCAGCGGGTCTTGGCGGTGACAACGGATGGCGAAGTACTTTACGACCAACCGTTTGGTATTCCGACAGATGCGACAAACCCGAATCCGTCGGGCCAACACTGTTATGGCGTCAATCACCATCTTCAAGCGGATGCGATTATTGCCCTGGTAGGCGATGGACATATCGGGGTTTTTGATCGAACCACTGGAGCGCCCTTGTTGGACGCGCCGTTTCTTTTGCCGGGTGCGAAAACGCCAGTGAACAATATCAGTCTTCCCGAATCGACCACCCGTAACGCCAATCGAGACATGTCGCACTTCCTTCGGCCTGAACTAAAGATTCCAGGTGCCGATCCAATTGGCGGATTGATGCATGGTGTCTCGGGCGAGCTGCAGAAAGTGACGAACTACTTTTCGATCGACAAAAATACAGGCCGGATTTGGGTCGCCGCGTCTCTGCCTGATGAAGCCGATGGGAAAGAAGATGGCTGGTCTGACTATGGTGGTCTCTATGGACTCGACCTGGTGAAAGACGAAGCAGGGGCCTATCAGATGGAGGTCAAGATCGTCTTCCAAATCGATGGCGGAACATCATTCACGCCAGCCGTTAGCGCAGATGGATCACGCATCTATCTCGCAGATGCTTATGACACGGTGTATGCGGTGGATGCTGTCACCGGAGAGGAAATCTGGTCGGTATTTGTCGGCAGTAAGGTCACAGGCTCCATTACTGTGGCGACCGACAACGGAGAGATTTACGCCAACACTCGCACCGAGATTCTACAAATTCTAGAGGATGAAGAGGGCGCAACGCGTGGATGGACCGCGAACCTCGATATGTACACCACGGGTCGATTCCAGGAGAACTTCAAGGCGTTGGGCGCCGAGGTGGTCGAAAACGGAATTGCGTTTACCGGGGCTGTTGGCATTGCCAAGCCGAAACAGAAATTTCCCTTCAAAATAGGCGCTGGTTTGTTGGATCGTGAGACGGGTGAGATACGTTACTTTGCTGAGGGAGGTGAAGACTCCGTATCGTCTATGGCCACCGGACCTGGTGGTGAGATTTACATTGGTAACTCACCAATGCGACGCATTCTTGCCAGGGTGGCCTATGGGGCAGATAACAGCCCAAATCCGCCAGTCGGTGGCATCAGTAAATTTCGACCAGCAGATCCTTGGCTGGTCGCAAGAGATGCCCTCTTTGCAGCGGCAAATCGTGCAGGCAATGCAGCGAAAATAACCGATGCCCACCCGAATGCGGCAGAGCAAGACTTGTATCAAATCACGCTGCTCATCGAGCAAGCGGTGAATGCGCTCGCTTCAGATGGAAGTCAACCCGCCACAAACAGTTCGGTGGTGCAATTTTTAACTGGCGTGAACAGCGAGGCTTACACACAAGACAACCTGTTGGCGCTGCAGACGGCGTTGGTTTCAAGCTACGAAACGCTGGAGCAGGCGTATGCCAACTGAACGACTATCCGCTCTGCAGACTGAGTTCATCAAGCTTTCGCCCGGAGGTTCACGGTGACTTGGTCTATCTGTGGTTCGCGATGGGTTCGAACCGCCATGTGTCTCGCTGCGTTTACTTTCGTCAGTGTGGATGCAGTCGCGGTGGAGCTCACAGCGCGTGAAAACGCGGTGTTCGGTCAAATTTGTGCACGCTGTCATGCGCGTCCGGACATAGGCGTCCCGCTTATCGGTGATGCAGCGGAGTGGCAACGCAGAGGTGCGGCAGGTTTTGAGCAAATGGTGCGTAACACGATTGTCGGTGCTGGCGATATGCCGCCGTTGGGGACGTGTGCATTCTGCACCGAAACTGAGATTCGGAATCTGGTTCAGTTGCTGTCAGGGCTATCACCTGAAGAGGCGGTGACACCGTGAAAAATGATCTCAACCGACGGGACTTACTCAAAGCTGCGTTTGTTGCTGGCAGTATTGGTTTGCTGCCCGGGTGTCGCCAGGAAACAACAGGCCCCACGCAGTCTTTGGGCGTCGACTATGTCGAGGGCGAACCTTTACCTTGGATTAACTGGTCGAGCAATCAAGCTTGTCGACCCGCTGAAAGATTAGCGCCAGCGACGGAAGAGAGTTTGGTAGAGCTGTTAACGCAAACTAGTGGCTCGATTCGACCTGTCGGATCCGGACACTCCTTCAGTGCCTTGGTACCGACAGACGGATCACTCGTTGCCACAGATCTACTCAGTGGCGTGATCAGTACAGACGATGAACGCCAACAAGCCGAGGTATGGTCGGGTACCAGACTGCACCAGCTGGGACCCGCGCTTGAAGCACACGGTCAGGCACTTACTAACCTGCCGGATATTGACTACCAGACCATCGCGGGTGCGACCGCGACCTCAACGCACGGCACGGGTGTGAGTATGGGTTCTCTGTCTTCGTTGGTCTCGGGTATGACGCTGGTGACGCCGAAAGGTGAGTTGGTGCAATGTAGTCGTGAAAACGAGCCAGACCTTTTTCGCGCGGCACAGTGCGGTTTGGGCGCACTTGGGGTAGCTTCGAGAGTCGTCATAGACACGGTCCCGAAGTTCGACTTGGTTGAACATTCTTCCTTCGAAAACGTGTTCGACATTTTGGAAGACATAGAGGCTGAAAAAGCCAATAACCGTCATTTCGAATTCTTAGTCTTCCCGCATACGTCGATAGCGCTGGTCATTCGGACTAACGAGGCGGATGAGTCCACGCCACGTGTGCTCACACCCGAAGATCCGACGGCGGTGTATCAAATTCGGGATGCGTATCAAAGTCTCGGGACGGTCCCCGTCGTGGGTGACTACCTGTACGACTTTGCGCTCAGCCAAGGACTGGACGGCGAAGCGCAGGTCCGGTCCGGCGCATCTCACGTTGTGTTAACGCACGATCGTGTGGTTCGGTTTCGTGAAATGGAATACACCGTACCCGCTGAGGTGGGTCCTGATTGCGTCCAAGAAATTTTGGATACGATCAAGTCCAAGAACATCCCGGTGGTGTTTCCAATCGAATATCGCTATGTCCAAGCCGATGATGTTTGGATGAGCATGTTCTACGAACAGGACGGCTGTTCCATCTCGGTGCACCAGTTTGCAGATGAAGACCACCGAGCCTATTTTGCGGAGATTGAGCCCATCTTTTGGAAATATGGGGGCCGGCCGCATTGGGGGAAATTGCACACACTCGATCACTCGGAGCTCTCTAAGCTCTACCCGCATTGGAAAGACTTTCTAGCGGTACGAGAAGCAGTCGATCCGACTGGACGGATGTTGAATACCCACTTAAAACAATTGCTGGGGGTTTAGCCATGCGACGTCGTGCTTTAATCGCCGGGGGAACAGGGTTGGTCATTGGCGGTGCGGTGTGGTCATTGAAACCGAGCGCGCGAGGCAATGGCGGTCATAACACCTATTTCACGCAGCTCAATGGGCTGATGAAAAAAGAAGGTGACGGTCGACCGACGATGTTGATTGATCTAGATGCGCTGGACCACAACATTCAGGTGACCTTGGCGGAATTGGGGTCTAGATCGCTGCGTATCGTGGCGAAGTCCTTGCCCAGTATTCCGTTACTCAACTATGTCAGCCAGGCTTCTGGCAGTCATCGCCTCATGGCGTTTCATGAACCCTTTATTGGTCAGATGGGTGCGCCGGAAACGGATGTCTTACTTGGCAAGCCCATGCCTGTCACTGCGGCAGCCAAATATTACGCCCGCCCGCAGCGCCATCTGTTTGATGCGAGTAAACAGCTTCAGTGGCTGATCGATACGCCCGAACGACTCGCACAATATGCGGCACTCGCTGAAACGAACAACCTGCCGTTAAACCTCAACATAGAAATTGATGTCGGACTACACCGAGGTGGGGTGTCTGATCCCAACGTGCTTCGGAGCATGCTCGCCACCATTCAAGCGCATACAAATCTGCGATTCACTGGCTTGATGGGGTACGACCCTCATGTTGCAAAGATGCCGGATGCGTTTGATGGACGCGCGGATGAGTTTAACAACGTTCAAACTATCTATGCGGACATGTTAGCAGTGACGAAAGAAATCGATCACACCGGCCTGACGCTCAATGCGGCGGGGAGTCCGACCTACCAACTATGGAATGAGGTGAACGGGCTCGCGAACGAACTTTCCGTTGGGTCCGGTTTGGTCAAGCCGCTCGATTTCGATATCCCAACCCTTGCGAACCACAAACCTGCGTTGTTCATCGCAACACCGGTATTGAAAACCTCACCCGGTGTGCGTATTCCTGGTTTTGATGCGTTAGGCAAGATTCAAGGTGCGTGGGATCCAAATCGGGACCGAACGTTTTTTGTCTATGGTGGTTATTGGAAAGCAGCGCCGGTCTCTCCAGAGGGGTTGGTACTCAATGAGCTCTTCGGGCGAAGTACCAATCAAGAAATGCTAAATGGCTCATCTGATGTGGTGTTAGGTGTAGACGATTACGTGTTCTACCGTCCCACGCAAAGTGAATTCACGATGCTCCAATTCGGTGAGATTTTGGGGGTGCGTGGTGGTCGGATTGAATCGCGTTGGGCACCTTTTTCATGGGCTTAGACGTCCTGTTGGATTTTATGGGCGTTTTTGTCTTTGCGCTCTCCGGTGCACTGCTTGCCGCCCGAAAGGGCATGGACATCTTCGGCATGCTCGTCCTTGCCTTAATGCCCGCAGTTGGCGGGGGCACGGTGCGAGATGTGCTGATCGGCCAGCCTGTGTTTTGGCTAGAGGACAATCGTTACTTGATGCTCACGGTCGTCGCATCGGTCGCCGTCTTTTTTGGGCAACGCTTTATCGATAGCCGAGAACGCATGTTGATGTGGGCGGATGCCATTGGCCTCTCTGTGTTTTGTGTACTTGGTGCGTCAAAGTCTTTGGCCGTGGGCATGTCCGTGTCCGCGTCGGTGGTCATGGGGATCGCCACTGCAGTCGCAGGTGGCATCATACGCGATGTGATTGCAAACGAAGTGCCTTACATCTTACGGAAAGAAATCTACGCCACGGCAGCATTGGTGGGTGCGACCAGTTACGTGCTGTTAGAACTGTGGGGTGTCTCCTCAGCAGAATGGATCGCGATCTTTGCGGCGTTGACTGTACGTGGTTTGGGAATTGTTTATGGCTGGTCGCTGCCAAAGTCACGGGACTATGAATCGGTCAATCGAGGGACGCAATGAATTTCAAAAAATGGTTATCGACCGCCTTAATCCTGTTTGTTGGCGGAGTTTTAGCACTCATAGTGACACTGGTGCTTGTGCTCGATGCGCCCACGCCATTGCGGCATGGCATCGAACTGGCAGCTTTGTCACTTGAAGAGGCCGATGTTCAATCAACGCTTAACGTTGTCGAAAAGCAGCGACGCCCAAATGTCGTGTTTATTCTCGCGGATGACCTCGGTTATGGGGACTTGCAGGTCTACGCCGACACGCCCATCAAAACGCCTAGTCTGACGCGTTTGGCGGATGAGGGGATGCGCTTCGATAACTTCTATGCACCGGCGCCGTTGTGCTCCCCGTCTAGAGCCGGTTTCCCCCCAGGCCCAGGCGGATTTCAGGAGTGGTTGGGCGAGCGAGGGAGTGCTGTGCTTGCCGCGCTCGGCACGTTGGATATGCGTGACGGTGGTAACTTGGTCAATGGCCTGCCGCTATTTGAGCTCACGATCGCAGAAGGTTTGAAACAGGCTGGGTATCGCACTGGGATCGTCGGTAAGTGGCATCTTGGTGATTTCAAGCGGTGGCCAGAATTTCACCCATCGCAACACGGCTTTGATTATTTCGCCGGTTTTAATGCGTCCAATGATGATTGGCCCGCCGCGTACTTCGAAGGGCATGAGGAGATTGTTGAAGACATCGGCATTGATCAATCGCACTACACGCAAGTGTTCACGGAAAAGTCGATTGAGTTTGTTGAACGACACGCGCAGTCACCTTTCTTTCTCATGGTGTCTCACAAGGATCCTCATCAACCTTTTTTCCCTTCCGCTGACTTCGCGGGTCAATCAGACGCGGGCCCGTACGGGGATGCCGTTGAAGAATTAGATGCGAGTGTCGGCGAGATCCTCGCTGCGCTCGAACGCTTGGGCGTGGCGGATCATACACTTGTGGTTTTTGCCAGTGACAACGGCCCTTGGTATGAGGGCAGTGCTGGTGCGTTGCGGGGTAGGAAGGGGGTTTCTCATGACGGCGGATACAAAGTACCTTTTATCGTCCGCTACCCGGCGGTGATCGGTGCGAACGAAGTGGAATCTGTACCGGTGACCGGTCTAGATCTGCTCCCAACGATCTTTGGTTTTGCTGGCGTTGATCTACCGCAAGATCGAACGATTGACGGTGTGCGTCTGTTTAATGAGGCAGGCCAGATCGAGGTCGACCCGATGCGACCTATATTCATGTCGGCGGGTTTTGAGTTTGAAGCGGTTCGCTCTGGTGATCTGAAATTCTTAAGTCAAGCCAGTACGTATTTATGGCCCTTTCCGATCGATAAACCCGTCGGTATTGGTGCTGCGCTTGCGCCTCGATACACACCTGCAGACGGCGACTTTACGATCGATAAGCTCAAACATTGGCCAAGTCTTTATGACTTGTCGGTCGATACGTCGGAATCGTACGACATCTCTCCGAACGAACCAGAAAAAACAGAGGCCATGAGTCGCTTACTCAAGGATTGGAACCGCGATTTTTTGAGGGATGTGTCTGGGACGGAAGGGCGTGAGTGAGGGATGCGTAGTTTGAAGCCCTTACGCTTTCGGTGGATCGGCTGTGTTTTCAGAGTTCGGGTGTGATGCCGAGGTATTGCCACACCAAACGCACCAGTTGTTTTTCGAATTCGTCGTTATCGAAGAGCTCAGGTTGGAATACGACCGCATTTTGGACAACACCGAGGACTGAGCTCATGAGTACAAATGTTCCGATATCGCTAAATTGCGGGGGCAGTTCTCGTCCGCTATGTAATGCGGCTTCTTCAAATTTTGATTTGATCAGTTTCCCGATGAGACTGTCGTTGGGGTTTTGCCGGGTGGTCGCGAACATGGTTTGTACGATGAACGATCGTGCATTCGCCCTGGATTTATGAGATTCGATCAGCGAGCGGACAATACTTTCGATGGTTTCAAGAATCGTATCTTGGGATCCAGCTTCGAGTCCCTTGCGAATGTCTTCGACCAGCTGTCGACGATAGGTACGAAGAATCGACGCCATTATTTCTTCTTTATTAGAGAAATACTGATAGAGGGTCCCAACCGATACACCGGCACGATCGGCGACGTGATTGGTCGATGTACCTTCGTAACCCAGCTCGTCAAAAACCTGAATCGCCGCTTCCAAAATGGTCGCAACTGTCTGTTTTCCACGCTCTTGTGTGGGTTTTTTCCTAACGTTATCGACGGCTTGCATATTTTTTGTCCGATGCTGATTTTGCAGAAGTATGCGAGTACTGAAACCTGAATAATATTCGTATAATAAACGAAATCCAAGAGAAGGATATAGATTGTGTCAACAGCATTAAATTTCTTACCCATATTCCTCAGTCTGATACTGATTGAATATGTTGTCGGGCGCTTCAAAGGCCGCTCGCTCTATTCCCGCACTGAATCCGGTTTGAGCATCGGTATCGCATTGGGTCAACAGCTCATTCGCTATCTGGGCCTAAGCCTACGTGCTGCCATGCTCTTCCTTCTATGGGAATTCAAGTTGTTTGAGTTACCTAAAGACAATATCGGGTATTGGGTCGCACTCTTCTTTTCCGTGGAGTTCACCTACTACTGGTTTCACCGTATGAGTCACGAAGTGAGATGGTTTTGGGCCAACCACTCGGTACATCATTCGATTGAAGAAATGAACATCCTGGCGGCGATCCGCTTTGGATGGACGGGGTGGATCAGTGGCGCTTTCATTTTCCATGCACCCTTAGCCATTATTGGATTTCACCCTGTACATATTGCGCTCATGTTGGGATTGAACCTGGCTTATCAAAGTTGGATTCACACAACACTGATCGGCAAGCTGCCGCTGATAGAAGGCATATTGAACACACCGAGTGCGCACCGTGTTCATCATGCGAGCAACGCGGACTATCTGGATCGCAATCACGGTGGTGTCACCATGATCTTTGATCGGGTTTTTGGCACTTACGTCGAAGAGCGCGAAGATACACCGGTTGAGTTTGGACTCGTCAAACCAGCACCTAGTAAAAATATTTTTCGGGTGACCTTGAACGAATGGATTCGGATGGTTGCTGACCTACGCAGCAGCCCGATAAAGCACTGGCCTGGCTATCTATTTGGACCACCCGGTTGGGCGCCAGATGGACAAGGCATCACCAGTAAAGACCTACGAGATCAGTACCGATTGGAGCACCCGAACCAAGTGTCGCCGGTCAAGCTAGATCAAAGTTATACCTAAGGCGGAAGAACGCCACGGAATAAGATCCTAAGTAACCTATTGGAGGTACCACAATGAATTTAAAAAGAATCACGCTATTGCTCATCGCCTGTCTCACAGCCCCAACCATTTATGCTGACGCAGTTGGCGTATGGGATGTCACAACCACGACAAAGCGTGCTGATCTGAAAACAGAACTTCACATTGAGCTGCAGGATGGTGCTTTCAAGGCCACCGTGACACCGCCTCAAAGGGGCAAGGCTTCAGTAGATAACTTCAAAGTCGATGGCGACAAAATCGAATTCACTTTGCTTCGTTCGATTCGTGGTCGTAGCTTCAGTTTCGACCACGCCGGAACGATTGAGGGTGACAAGTTCTCAGGTGAAGCCAAGACGGCGAAAGGCAAACTCATTCCTTTTGAAGGGATTCGACGTTGAGCATCAGATTTTATCTGACGCGCCTTATCGGGTCTGATTCGAGACCATGAACGCGCACTTGCCCGTAATGCTCGCGATCGGAATGCTCGGGATGGCCATCACCGAGGATTCAATGGCATTGGAGCCGGGAACCTTGGTGCCGTTGGTTGCAGAGCATGAGAGTGATCCGAAGCAAAGGGGTTGTGAGTCGGTGGGTGATTCGTCTTCTTGTATCGCTTCTAGCCCAGCGGCCAGGGAAGCACTGCCGTCAGTTGCGCACCGCATGCGTCATCGCAATCTCGTCTCTTCTCAACATCGGCAAATGCGGCTGCGACGTCTGCAGCGAACACATAAAACCAAACTGATACAGAGGAAACGTTAGAGAAAGATTGAACGCTGTCACTCAGCGTTCCTTAACGTATAAACAAACAAGCAAGAGAACGTCACCATGAACTTTGTACCCAAACTTTCGATATTTATTACTGCCCTGTCTATTGCGGTGTGTGGCGTGGCTGCGCCTAACGCGGATCTATCAGGGACATACGACAGCGGTACTGTCACGCCTTTGGAGCGTCCAGAAGCGTTTGGTGATAAGCAGTTCATGTCCGCGGAAGAAGCACAATCCACGTTGGCTGCGTTGGAAGAGAAGCGTCGATTAGCCAATCAAGAAAGTGATCCTGATCGAGGTGCTCCGGTCGTAGGCGGTGATGGCAACCTAAATTCTGGTGCAGGCGGCGTCGGTGGCTACAACCAATTCTGGGTGGATCCGGGTTCGGTGCTGTCGGAGGTTGATGGCAAAGTCCGAACGTCGATCATTTATGAACCGACCAATGGTCGAAGACCCAAGTTTACTTTTGATGCGCTGATGAAGTTGGCGGACACGTACCGATCCTATCGCACACCGAATGACGGGACTGCGAATTGGTTAGCCAAAAGGGGGCCGGGGCCATACGACGGTCCGGAAAGTCTGGCGCCGCCAGAACGCTGCCTCATGAGCTTCACGCCAAGCGTGCCGAATATTCCTGGGCTCTACAACAACTACAGAAGAATTGTGCAGACAGATTCGCACGTCATGATTCTGAACGAGATGGTGCATGATGCACGTATCATCCGTATCGATTCAGCGCATGCACCAGGCGCACTCAAGTCGCGCCTAGGCGACTCCGTGGGTCACTGGGAGGGGAATACTTTGGTGGTGAATACCAAGAATTTTTCTTCTGTGAATTCACTGCCAGGTGCTGACGAAAACTTGGAAGTAACGGAGTACCTGACCCGATTGGATGATGGCAACCTACACTATCGCTTTACCATCGTTGACCCCAGTGCTTGGAAAGAGCAGTGGAGTGGTGAATACATTTGGCAGTCTAAAAACGAAGACAAGGTCTATGAGTATGCGTGCCATGAGGGCAACTATGCGATGAAAGGGATCTTACAAGGTGCCAGATTGCTTGAAAAAGAGACGCTGGCAAAAGAGAAGACAGAGACGCCGAATGCCTCTTAACAGATTAACGGCATTGCATCCCCATCAATTACGCACCGGAACCTAGTATGAGTACAGTTCTATCTGAGCAAGTGGGTGAAGTGACGGAAGTCACGATTAATCGACCGGAGGTTCGAAACGCGGTCGATGCGCCCACTTCAACGTTGTTGGCCGATGCCTTTTCTGCGTTTGATCAAGATGACAGTCAGAAGGTCGCCATCTTAGTCGGCGCGGGTGACACGTTCTGCGCAGGGGCGGATCTCAAAGCCACAGCAACGGGACAGGGGCGAGGGGTTCGGCGAAAAGAAGATGGACCGATGGGTCCGACGCGAATGTTACTCAGCAAACCGGTGATTGCAGCGGTTGAAGGGTATGCGGTTGCGGGTGGGCTTGAGCTGGCCGCTTGGTGTGATTTGCGGGTCGCTTCAAAGGAGGCTGTTTTTGGCGCTTATTGTCGTCGGTGGGGTGTACCGCTCGTGGATGGTGGCACGATCCGACTCACAAGACTCCTAGGACATTCTCATGCGCTTGATTTGATCCTGACGGGACGTGGCGTGAGTGGAGATGAAGCGAGGTTGATGGGGTTGGCTAATCGGCTGACTGCACCGGGGGAGGCACTCTCTGGCGCCATGGAAATGGCAGAACAGCTATGCAAGTTCCCCCAACTGTGTATGCGTAACGACCGATTGTCGTCCTATCAACAATGGTCGCTTCCGTTAGATGAAGCGATATCGAACGAATTTCAACTGGGCAGAGCGGTCATCGAATCTGGTGAAACTCGTGAAGGCGCTAAACGCTTTGCATCAGGTAAAGGTCGTGGTGGAAACTTTGAAGATATTTAAGATTGGCGCCTGTCTAGGTGTTGTCTTGTGTGTTCATTCAGTCTCAGCTCAAGCGGATTGCGACGCTCGACCGAGTGTTGAACAGTTTTATCAGACTGGATGGGGCATTGATGACAAGAGCCAGCGTTTTCAAACCCACACGAGCATTGGGGTAGATAACGCGCATAAGCTTGAACTCAAATGGGCTTATGGATTTGGCAATAAAACACCGCGCGTCTTTCCGCTTGTCAGTGAAGACACGATATTTGTCGGCGATGGAAATGTCGGCGTTGTAGCCCTCGATCGAAACACAGGCTGCACGCGTTGGATCAATGAATCGATTCAGGATGCTGCAACCGCAATCGCGCACGGGGTCGTAGACGGTAAGACCGTTCTTGTGCTCGCAGGGCGTCGATCCGGCATTTTTGCCCTAGATGCGGCAAGCGGCGAGACGCTGTGGCGCAAAAAACTGGATAGTGATAATCCAGTGCCGATGTACTCAGGCAGTCCGTTGGTGTTTGAGAATCAGGTGTTTGTACCACTCTCATCCATGGAAATAGGACTGTCGGTCAATCCATTCTATGGGTGCTGCACGACCAGCGGTGCCATGGCGGCACTTGACCTTGAGACCGGTGAAACCAATTGGTACAAACGTACGATTCCTCAGCAGCCGAAAGTCACGGGCAAGCACTACCTCTTCGTGAACGAGTTTGGTCCGAGCGGGGCACCCGTATGGAACGCACCGACGTTGGATGCTAAACGACGACTCCTCTACTTTGGCACAGGCCAGAATTACAGTCATCCAACGACGGAGACTTCCGATGCGGTCATTGCGTTGGATATCGACAGTGGCGAGACACGATGGGTTACGCAGTTCACTGAAGGGGATGCTTTCAACATGGCTTGTGGGCGTGGCGGAATTAACTGTCCAAATCCTACAGGACCCGACATAGACATCGGCGCGCCGCCGATTTTGGCGACGCTTGAAGACGGTCAGGAACTTGTTCTCGCGGGTCAGAAGTCGGGAGATGTGTGGGCCTTGAATCCAGAGAGCGGTGAGATCGAGTGGCACACTCGAATTGGCCGGGGCGATCGACGCCCATGGTCCGCTTTTGGCGGATGGGCTGCTGATCGCCGTATCTGGGTATGGATCGTTCCGAGAAAAACCTGGCAATGCTTTGTTGGTGTTTGAAGTTGTGGGTGCGGGCAATGAATGACGTTGTGGTTACCGCCTCCTATGGTCGTCGTGTGCTCGCAACCTTGATCGATTTTGTCGTGGTACCGATAGTCAGCTTTCTGATCATGCTTGTCACGGGTGCCATGGAGAGTGCAGACGCCTACGCAGGATTGCAGCCCTTTTTACGCGGGATTGGTCTCGGTGTGGTGGGCTATCTTGTTGTGAACGGATGGTGGCTATTGCAGCGGGGGCAAACGCTCGGCAAGTTAGTTACAGGAATAAAAATCGTCACAGCTACAAGCGGTGAGAAGGCGCCTGTGTGGCGTTTGATTTTTTTGCGTGCGTTGTTCTTTCCACTTTTGTACTTACCGCTCGCCTTCTCGTTCATCGGATACTGGGCTTTCCTATTGCTCGTCGACCTGGGATTCTCTTTTCGAAAGGACAGACGTTGTTTGCATGATTGGGTTGCGGACACACGTGTTGTTTTAATTACTAGAAACCAAGCTTGATGAGCGTACGTTCTTCGGCGCGTGTTGAACAACGTGCTGGATTTCTTTACTTCAGTACCGATGAAATCACACAGGTTAGGATGCTTAGCATATGAACTCTCCGTTGTTTTTCCCAACGTTATGTATCGCGAAGGGCCCGACGCCGTGGCGAAGCTGCTGAACGGATTTGAAACTATTGGGTTTGATGGGATTGATATGTTCGATCACGTCGTCATGGGGTATCCAACAGAAAAACGCAGAGCACCCGTTTACTCGCCTCAGATGCCCATCATGGAAGCTTTCATGATGTTGAGCTTCGCTGCTGCGCACACTCAAAAGGTCGCGCTGAGCACAACGGTATTAGTGCTTCCGCAACGGCACCCAACCTTAGTCGCGAAGCAGGTGAGCACCTTGGATACCCTGTCAGGTGGCCGTATCAAACTCGGTGTCGGCACGGGTTGGCAAAGATCTGAGTACGAGGTACAAGGCGCAGATTTTTCTACCCGTGGCAGCCGCATGGATGAGTGTATCGAGATACTGCGTAGTTACTGGCGGGATGAGCATGTGAACTACGACGGTGAGCACTATCAGATTGATGAGATTGCGATGGAACCGAAACCGCCACAGGGTGGAAAGATACCCATTTGGATTGGTGGCACGAAAGGACCGGCCTTACTGCGGGATCTGCGGCATTACTTAGAGGAATACGATCGTGATCCAAGTGATGTCGGCCTACAAATCTCACTGTCTCCCGGACCTTTGGACAAGGAAAAACGAAAGCGGTTTTTTGCTGATCCTGACTTGGTCCTGGATCGCATAGTCGAACTCAAAGCACTTGGTTTTGAGCAGTGTGCAATTGATTGTGTGCCGATCTTTCAACACGGATACCGGACGTCGGATGCATTGCTGGATTACTTGAATACGTTGTATCAGAAGGTTAAGCCTGAGCTCACGTGAAGCGCTGGGTTTACTTGCTAATCGATATTGAGATGAGCGAACGGAGAGGCCATGGCTGTTTTCATTGAAAGTCTCGCAAGCTATGTGCCTGCGAATCGGCTAGACAATGACACGTTGTCCAAGCTCACCGATAAGTCACCGGCGTGGTTTTTGGAACGGACAGGTATTGGTGAACGGTCTCGCGCTGAGTCGAACGAAACCACGTCCTCCATGGCGATTGATTCCGTAGATCGCTTGATGCATGCGCATCCTGGTGCGCTGCAGGATGTTGATCTCATCATCGGGGCCAGCTATACACCGGATGATACGCTGTCGAACATGGCCGCGCGGGTTCAACGCACTTTCGAGCTCGAAACTGCGCGAGTTTATTTCCTCTCTACAGCATGCACGTCGTTCATAAGTTGTCTTGAACTCGCCGAGCTTATGCTTGAAGCCGGTAAAGCCCATCGAGCGTTGATTGTCGTCTCTGAACACAACAGCAGATTTACGGAGGATGCCAATCCGTATTCCGGACACCTTTGGGGCGATGGCGCCGCAGCGATTGTCGTTTCCAAGTCTGCGGAAAAAGCTAAGTTTAGAATCGAATACGCGGAATCGAGAGGCATGGCTTGTGCAGGATTGGGACCCGAGGCCATCACGTTGGATCCGACGCAAGGACAGCAAGGGTTGGTGATGGCGCATGGAAGAGATGTTTTCAATAACGCCTGCCGCCAGTTGGTCGCCGAGGTGAATACGGGCCTTGGCTCGTGCGGCCTAACGGCCCAAAATATTGATTGGTTTGTCCCGCATCAGGCAAACATGCGCATCATCAACCAGGTTGCCAAGAATCTAAAACTCTCTCAGGATCGTTGCGTGATTACCATTGGCGAGCGGTGTCTCTTTAGATGCGCCTCGATTAATCAGCCATTGGGCGACGCGTCGGCTTCCCTCTACTGCTTCTGAGTAGGTTAAGTGCTGCCATTCTCCTTCATCGGACAGCTGTGCAATGAGTGATCGATCAGGGTGGTGTTGGGCTCTTTCGATGAGCAGATGCGCAACGCTGCGCGGTAGAGGTCCTACCGCATAAGGACAGGTTAGAAGCAGTTCGCCGTTTTCTCGACGTGCCACTGTTACAGCCGGTGGATGAGTCACGCGCAGCGCCTTGACAGCTTGGCCTCGCCTAGAAACACAGATTTGCGATGGGAACGGATAGACATTGTGTCAATAATTGTTAACAATTAGCAATTGTATGGCAAGTGAAAAATGACTTATGCCCTCATTCTTTTCGATTTTTCTGGGTTCAACTTCTTACTTACGCGCCGAATCGACAGGTGTTTCGATGAGTGACACCGTCAACACCGTCAACACCGTCAACACCGCGAGAGTGAGGGAGGATTAACAAGTGCGACTATCATTGACGGCCGAACAAGCTGCTTTCTTAGACTTTATTGCAAAGTATCGATATGTGGACGACGGCGTTAGATAGAGAGCAAACTGTCGAACAAGAGAAACTGTTAACATTTAACAACGATGGCTTATCATACTACTTAGCACACAAGGCAGAATTAGTGTGCGTGGGACAAACTGTTATTTATTGAAGGTTGAATGATTCCAGATCAGTTGTTGGCCTCTGCATTTAAGCACGTATTTAGCGCCCTCCCGTATGGGATGTGTATCGTAGATTCTGAATTTCGATATGTGGAAGTAAACTCCGCATGGTGCAATTTCATCGGTTACTCAAAAGAAGAAGTGATGAATATGTCGTTTCTGGAGTTCACTCATCCTGACGATCAGGCACTAGACGCGGAACTTTCTACGCAGTTGTTCGACGGTCAAATCCCATATTTCCGAATCAACAAGCGGTGGATATGTAAGAGCGGTGATGTCGTCGAAGGTTCGTTAACAGCAACCTGCTTACACTCTCCTGATCAAGAGCGTTGGGGATTCGCTGTCATAGTGCCAGAATCCCAACAGCTGACGACGCACGGCGGTAGAGATCGCGAAATGCTCGGTCCTCAAGCGCGTGGATTGGTACATGAAATCAACAATCTCCTGCTCATTGTGTCGGGTCGAAGTGAGTTGCTTGAACATGAGTTTGGCGACCAGCATGATATCGCGGCGATCAAAACAGCAACCCAACTGGCTGGAAATCATACGAAGGCCCTTCTCCTCAATAGTGTTCCAGCGTCAGATGATGGTGCGATGACGGGGATAAACGAAGCCCTCATCAGTTTGCAGCTTGTACTTGGACCTCTCCTACCCGCGGGTATTGATGTCCAGATTACGCCGCATGCAAGCGAGATCGAAACGACACTCACCAAGCCTAAGCTGATTCAGATACTGATGAATTGCGTCACCAATGCCCTAGATGCAATTGAGACGCATGGATCGATATCGATCGACGCAACGTACGCGAGATGCGGCGTTGCACAAATTCGCATTCACGATGATGGCTCTGGGATTGACGCCGCTGATCTGCCGAGCGTTACACAGCCCTTCTTTACTACAAAAACGCCAGCGCGTGGAACGGGGTTGGGTTTGTCGATCGTGCAGTCTGCGGTGATTGAAGCGGGTGGGGTATTTAATATCCAATCCACGAAAGGAGTAGGCACTACGGTATTGATAGAAATTCCAGGCAAGCGTTTGTCTAAGTAATGCAGAGCTGACGAACCTGGGGGAGGGAAGTGAAATGGTCTCTGAAAATTACGAAATGCAACGTGAAATGTTGTACTAAGAACGGTCAATGATCGTTTGAACCGATCGCTTCGCGGATGGTGTTGAGAAGAATCACGCCGCTGAACGGTTTAGGTAAGAATGCCGACACGATGGGGAACGGCTCCGGCATATCATCAAGTTCGCGCGCATGGCCTGACATCAGCACAACTGGCACCTTGGATCCACGAAGCCTAAGCGCTTTCAGTACATCCCATCCGGACAGGTTAGGCATGCGTAAATCTAACAAAATGCAATTCACGCCGTCGAGCGGATGATCGAGGCACGCTTGTCCATTGCGAAGTGCTACGACTTCCCAATCTGTAGCGGTTCTAATTAAAAGCTCAATGGTTTCTCGCACCATATCGTTGTCGTCCACAACCAATATTTTAGTCATCGGAAAACTTAGGGAGACTGAGTTCAAATGCGGTGAACTCTGAGTCGAGATTCAGCCGAATAGAACCGCCGTGCCTTTCGACCGTCGTACGACAAATTGTTAATCCCAAGCCGATGGCATTGTCTTTGTCGGTGTGAAACGCTTCGAAAACCTGTTCATCTCGGAGGCGTGGTCCGTTGTTCGCGATGATCATCGTGACTTGATACTCAAGCTCCACGATCGTGATGTCGATGGCTGGATGCGGTGTGATGTGCAAGGCCTCCAGAGCATTTTGTAGGATGTGAACCAACACCTGTTCGAGCTGCGCTTTTTCCCCATGGACGACCGGGTTAGGTGATTGAATATCGACTTGGAGTGTGACGCCATATTGGCGTAGTTCAGCTTGCAAATGATTGCGAGCCGTTGTGACTAAGTCCTCAACCGAGACCTGTTCCCGAGTGCCTTCTCCGTTCGATGCGAGCTGCAGAAACTGTTGAACCAACTCGCCCGCACGGGCGGCGTATCTCCCGACATCGCTTAGACTCGCCTTGAGCTGGCCGACGTCTTGCGTTGCCTCTGCTATTGAACTGAGTACTGTAATTGCATTTAAGGGTTGGTTGAGCTCGTGCGCGATTCCAGTCGAAAGCTCTGCTAAGACATTGAATCGGGCTAGCCGTGCCGACTGAAGTTCTTGGGCCCGTAGCCGGTCCTCGAGCGCCTTTTGCTCACTCAAATCTCGAACGAACGCTGTGAATCTTTTTGTCTCGCCCACACTATGACCGGTGACGGTAAGTTCTGCGGGAAATTCGGATCCGTTTTGACGCAACCCAACAACCTCAAGACGTTGCTCTAAGATTCGACTCTCACCGGTCTCTAGGTAGCGCTCGATACCCTTAATATGATTAGAGCGAAGACGCTCCGGAATCACAGTCTCATGTATGAACCGCCCGAGTGCTTCATCTTTTGCCCAACCGAACATAACCATTGATTGGGTGTTCCATTCAACGATGATGCCGTGTTCATCGATGACGATGATTGCATCAACGGATGAGTCGAGTACACGCGACAGTAACCATTCTCGGGGCGGGGTATCAGATTCAGCCATTCGCTTCTAAAATTTTTCTATTGCTAAAATAGTAGTTCACTTCGCCGGTTCAGGAAAACAATTGGTCTCTCTTTGCAGTGATAATGCTCCAGTCAATTGGATGCCTAGGACAGTAAGAAGTTCTCTCTGGTAATCATGTGGGGGCACCAGCAAGAAGAAAGAAAAGCGCATCAGGCGAAGAAGGAATCGATTGCCGTTAACGAGTATCTTTTGGTTTCAGGAGGTTTGAACGATGAATGGAGTGTGTCTGTGCGGAGAGGTCATTGTCTCCGTCGAAAAAAACCGGAGTTCGTCCACGACTGCAATTGTTCACTCTGTCGAAAGTCAGGCGCGATCTGGGGGTATTTCTCATCCGCGGGAGTTGCGATAAGCGGTGAGACCATTTCGTTTGTGCGGCGGGACAAGCAAGACCCTCGCGTCGAACTGCATGCGTGCAAGACGTGTGCAGTAACGGTCTATTTCAAATTCACCCCTTCGATTATTGCTCAAAACCCGATGTTGGATCAGATAGGGGTCAACACTTCGCTGTTTTCTCTGGGAGAACTCAAGGGGATTGAGATGCGGTTTCCTGACGGTGAAAATTGGTCAGGATTAGGTGCATTCGAATATCGGCGGGCTCCAATTATGATGTGATGGGAACCCATTCCACCGTTGTTGGTCAAATCCCGCAAGGCGGTAGCAACTTGAGCTCAACGAGCTACTGAAGGCCAGAAGTAAGACGTAGAATGTTGGAAAATAATTGACGAGAGCAAGAAACTCCACCGCAGCAATCTGTGATGCGGTGAAGAGAACGGAACAGTTGTTTGGAGCGCTACGAGATGTTGTTGAACAACTATCTTTAGAGCAGTACCAAGTTGCTCAATCACCGCTTGAAAGTAGTATCGGCGCGCACTTACGGCACATACTTGAGTTCTATCAACTGTTCCTCTGCCAACAATCGGGAGAGTCGATAAACTACGATAAACGTAGACGTTGTCGCGAGGTTGAGCATTGTAAAGCCAGCGCGTTGGGGCTGATGCAACTCTTGGAAGATCGACTGGGTACGATTCACCAGGAAAGACCAATATCGGTTGTGAACGAACACGGGTACTGGTTAAGCACAAGTACAGCAAGAGAACTTCACTTTCTTAGTGATCACACCACTCACCATATGGCGATGATTGCGGTTGCCTGCCGACTAGCGAATGTTCCGATATCTAAGTGTTTTGGAGTCTCGACTGCAACACTGCGGGTAGGTACCTAAAAAATAGAAAAACGCACGCTATACCTCGGCAGTACTTTCGTGAATCGATGCTGATCTAGACATCAACACCTTATCCGACTCCTAGTGTTTTGATGTGGTCCGTTAACGACCCTGAGCTGCCTTAGCTCTAGTCGAGGTCTGTTACGTGTACCTCGTTACCGAATCGTATCTTTCGTTTGTTCAAAGTAGGGAAATTAGATGCTTCAGCGTACCTACACTCCCCACCCATAAGATATTCCAGCTCAACGTTTCCAGTGTTACGCAAATGATGTACTACGGAAGGCGCGGTAAATCCCATGAAGTCTCCAGCTGAGACCGGATGCTCTAAGCCATCAATTTCTGCCGTACCAGCCCCCGACAGTATGTATATCCACTCTTCCTCCCGTTCGTGGGTATGAGGGACGAACGATTCTTTACCCGGTGGAATAGTCACGCGAACAACAATAGAACGTTCCATACCCACCGTTCGTGACAATTGGGTACTCTTGAATTGAGAGTTATCATTCCAAGGGTGAGATCCGGCTTGTGCTAGGTCAGTGGCTTCGCTAGCTGAAATGATCGCGCTATTTTTGTCTGTCACTGGATGCTCCTGAACGCAGGCGCTTCTCAACTTCTCTTGTACTACCCGGTTGGGTTAACTGAATTGTTTTGCAAAATATTGGTTGCCGATATTACCTCTGAGCAGTTGACAGAAGATTTAGAAATGCACACAGTTCTGCGATGTCTGGGCGGCAAGCACGCAACCAAATTACTGGACGACTCTCGCGGTGCAAAGCTAATACACTGGCCTCGTGTCTGGGCTGCTCGCACACTAGCGTTGGTTGGTGATACTCGATGTGTCGATGCTCTCGAACTGGCTACAAAGGACACAGAATGGCGGGTGAGGATGCAAGCCGTCCGTGCTGTTTCCTTGGTCTGTACACCAAGTCGTTTGGAAGAAATAGGCGCTTCGTTGGTCTCAGACAAGAGCATTCGTGTACGCGGAATGCTTGCTACTTGCCTCGGTCGAAATGGCGGAACGGGTTCATACATGCTGCTTGGAACCTTGTTGAGAGATGCTGATGTGCTGGTTAGAAATCACGCAGAGCGAGCTTTAGCGCGCCTCAAACTTCGGCTTTAACGCTTGATTATGCTCTACTCCTCCTGACACCGTTATGGCAGCAATTGGCCGAAAGCGGTCTTTTTGAGTTCGTATTCTCAGGAAAAACGTCCTTTAACAGCCCATTGCAGATATTTGTTCTTCTAAACAAAATCAAAGACTACCAGCGTGAAATCACTTTTTGTCCTTTGCGAGTGATCGTAACCGCGCGCGTTCCGGGCTGGCGAACAATATAGCCACGCTGGATCAATCTGTCGCACAACGCGGCGCCAAGACTACCCCCAAGATGACTTTCTCCCTCAGTCCAATCAAGACAAGACGTCGCAAATCGTCGCTTTGCGCGTGTGACAGCTTCCAGTTCGACACCCAGCTTCTGAAAGAAGGACTCACCACGCTCTCCCAGCGTGATAAGAGACGGGTCAGCTTCGTCACGGATGATGACACTGCTTTCGAGCAAGCGATGAAACACCTCGACCCCGATCATTCCAGCGAGGTGATCGTAGCAGGTCCGAGCATATGCAAGCTTTGAATCGCTAGTTTGGCTGTTGCGTGGTCTGGACAACGCCGCGAGTGACTCTAACAACACCAAAACGTTGCTATTAGCCAGGGAGTAAATCTGTTTCCGCCCCGACTTCGCACGTGTTACTAGTCCACTGCTACGCAGCGCCAACAAGTGATTCGAAACTTTCGATTGCGAAACATCTGAAAAGACTACTAGCTCGGCAACGCTTGCTGATCCTTCCGCCAATCGGTGAAGAATATCCAATCGAGTCTGGTCTGCGAGCGCTTTTGTTACATCAACAGTGGTTTTCATTTTACACATCACGTTAAGCTGATATATGATAATGCATCACCCAATCCTGATGCATGAGATGAAGCCTAGAATAGCACCTTTAAAACGATCTGATGCCCATCCGAGTGTCGAAGCCCTCTACCAGTTGATGGACCAGATGGGTAATCCACCCCCAAACATGCATCTGACATTTGGGAAACACCCACCCCTGTACGAAAAGTGGCTGCCTTTCGCTACTTACATCATCCCCGCATCGTCACTCAGCCCACGCGAACGCCAACTGCTCATACTCCGCAGTGCATATGTCTGGCGTAGCGGCTATATATGGGCACAGCACGAATTCATCTCGCGAAGGCTGGAAGCATTAACACAACAGGAAATTGATTCGGTCGTTACTGGCGACCATCGGTGGAGTGAACTGGAACGAGCGCTTATCGCCAGTTGCGATGATTGCCGTCAAGAAGGTCAGATTACGCATACGAATTGGGGCGTTCTAGCCAACCACTTCGACGAGCAACAGTTGCTCGATGTAGTTTTCACAATTGGACAATACGCGCTCATTGCAATTTGTCTGAAGTCATTGATGGTACCTCTGGACAGCGGTCTGTCTTTGCCCGAGTGGTCCTGACATAACGCTGTCAGCTGAACACGGCTAGCACAGCTAGCACAGCTAGCAACACGGAGGAGAGAAGTCGCATGATTGCATGGAGTCATTTCGAAAGAGAGTGCCCGGATATTGCGAGCGCAGGGTTACGTTTGCTGGAATTGAATGAAGTCGCATTTCTCGCCACCGTTTCGAAGACTGGCCGCCCTCGAGTACACCCCTTCGTTCCTCGGATAGTTGAAGCGCGACTTGTCGCTTTCATCATGGACAGTTCGCCAAAAATCAAAGATCTAGCAAGCCAACGACAATTTTCCATACACGCTCTACCGGGTCCAGAAGATGAGGAGTTTTTTATCAGCGGGGAAGTAGAGATTTGCAACAACGAGTCGGCTTTTCGTTCTGCATCTGCGGAAGCGATGGGTTTCGCTACAGGCGTTGACGAACACCACATCCTTTACGAATTTTTGATCGATCGAGCGCTGTGGACTCGCTGGCTCGATTTTGGGATGCCAGACCATCGTCCTGAGTATGTTCGCTGGACGCTTTAGTGACGAGTGTCTGTACTTGGCTGTGAATTCAACCGGTCAACGTAACGACAATTGGTTAAATCGGTCCGCCGGGATTTCGAAGTCTAACGTTTTTCTTAGTCGTTCGATGAATTACTCAAACTAGCAACTATTCATTTCGAAGGAGCAGAAAGTGGCTGTCGAATTTCCCATATTTGGTGGATGTTTTTGCGGATACGTTAAGTATCAAATTTCTGAAATGCCCAGTTCTGTTGGCATTTGTCACTGTGAGTCTTGCCGTCGAATAGCTGGCGCAGAAAGCGTTGGTTGGGCAGTGATGAACAAGGATGCTCTTTCCTTTACAGAAGGTAGCACACGAGATTTTCGATCTTCTGAAAGCGTTGAGCGTACGTTTTGCGAACGTTGTGGTACTACCCTAACGTACCATCGCGATGGCAGAGAACTCATCGACGTCACGCTGGCTACGCTTGATAACCCTGAACTTCTACAGCCAACTAAGGAAACATGGTGCGGAGAACGAGTATCTTGGAATCAACTTAACGATAATCTAGATCATTTCGAAGGAAGCAGTTCAAGTTAGGAACGCTTTTGGCCGAAAGGTACCCCAGCGGCTCGTTAGTGAACTCATCTCATGGGGTGCGTTCAGTGTTCAATTGGGCGAGCGCGTCTGAGATTTCTTCTTCTGGTGGCTCTTCATAAATAATGGTAGTGCTGGGATTTACGTGCCCAGCGATCTTCTGTGCCACTTTGACTGATTTTTTTTGATCGTGAATCACGTTAGTGATGACCGTTCTGCGTCCGCTGTGTGAACTGGCTTTTTCCACACCCGCCCAACTTCTCAACATATAGGACATGTGCTCTTGCAGCGTGTTTGGCGAGTACGCACCGCCTTTCTGAGAGACAAACAACGGATCCGTCGGTTTGGCCGCACGGTCTTTGTCGAGTCTCACGGTCAGGTGTTCACTTATGGCATCCCTTAGCGCCTGATCAACGAGCGGTAAATCTCTGGACTTGCCTTTGTGTTGTCTGACCGTGGGGTAAAACGTCTCGGGAAGTATCTCACCGCCCGAACGAGCAAGATTTGCGACTTGTTGCAGAATGCGATCGAATTCATCTACTGAAAACGTCAGGCTACGTCGTTCGTATTTACTTTTCGAACGACCCAATGCGTTTGATCCTTTTGTGTATGCCGCCGGAAGCGTCATGACTTCAAACAGCTCGAACGATCTGGGCAATGTCTTGAGTGCTCGACCCAGACGACAGACTTCCTTGATTTGCAAGAGGGCGATCTCCTGGACACGTAACCCCAGTTTGAAGCTGATTTGCATGATCGCCGTGTTCTTCTCGGGATGCCGGTGTTCTTGGATCACCTCGAAAAGTTCTGCTTGTTGCTCGGGGGAGAGGACCCGCGCTTGTCCTGATTTAGCCATATGATCAGTATAGCGCGAAATCTATAATCCGTAATAATGATATTTTGACGGATTATCGATCAACCGACTTTGTACGGAGGAATTAGGATGACGTCAAGAGATCACGTGAGGCGGCATAGTGTTGCAACAGCGGACGCTGAAATGAGATTAAGCAGGATTCTGCTTTTCGTCGGTTTCGGCCACAAGCAGTCGGTCGATTACTTGGTGATCTAGGTAATCAGCAACTCTCGAAAATCACCAAAGCAGGTCGCACTACCCTGTAGTTAACAATTGTCCAGAACGATCCAGTGGAAGCTTCGGTATTGGGTTCTGAGCCAACACTACTCGTTTTATCTCACTGGATGAAGTGCGGGGGTTGTAGAGAACTTGAATGATTTTTTCCCCTTCGACCTTTAGATACGACTCCACATCGATGTTGTGGGGCTTCTTCCCCCAATCTTCTCCAACCACAAAAATGTCGACATCCAGCTCTTGGCATGCCGATACGTACTCTAGTTCATAGTAAGGGCGCACCCTATCGACACAAGTCAACGCTTCCAGCATCTCTTTTCGCTGATCGAGTGGTATTACGGGCACATTAGGTTTGTAAGAATTGACCACGCTGTCTGAAGCAACGCCAACAACCACAACATCGCCGAAGGTTCTGCATTGTTCCAGCAGAGCCAGGTGCCCTACATGTAACAAATCGAAGGTTCCAACCGTATAAACTAGCATTAGTCCTTAACTCCAATCATAAATAGTTGTTTCTTTTCATTTAGATCACGTGGCTACTTACCAAATTTTCCACCCGTAAATTCCGGTCAACACCAGGGTATAAGCTGCGAGCAAATAGACGTTGCGTGGATTGCCAGATAACTTTGGTGTTCTAATTGGGGAGACGTTCAACGCGGCGAGGCAAAGGCAACTAACGTAGAGAACGATAGAAAATTCTCCGTTAGTAAAAAGATTTTCAAAGAGAAATATAAAAACGATTATGAGACTGTTGTTATCTAGTGCCAGCCCAGTGTATTTCAATCCACCCGCAAGTCCGTACGTGGCAAAGTAGCTTAGCCGCAAAGCGCTGGTAGCGAGCATGATGAAAGCACCAGCCAAGAATATGGGCGCAAAATTTCCGTAACTTAGTAGAACAATTGCAGGAGCAACACCGTAGCTCACGATATCGATTAGCACATCAAGCTGACCACCGAAATTTCGGTCATTGCCAGTTCGCCCCTTTATCCTTCTCGCAATCAGTCCGTCGGCCCAATCAAAAGCAACCGCCCAAACCATTCCGATCATCGCAGCGGAGTAATGGCCGAGGATACCGAAGTAGATTGCAGATGATGTACACGCCAGTCCCGCTAACGAGCACAAATTGGGGAGATCATTTACATAGGCAAGGATGGAAGGTCGGGAGTCTGCAACAACTGCATCGGTTTTATTCATCTAGAGTTTTTCGATGGTAGGTCAGCGAGACACCGCGTGTAAGTCTCACTATCGTTTAGCCTTCTTGGCCCACCACTGCTTGTCATCGGTTTCTGTTCTGATCGACAAAACTCTCGCAGCTCTTTTTCTATTCGTTAGGGCCTTCAATTCCAAAACCCACATGCCCTTGACATACCGACGGGATGCATTTGGTTGATCTGGAACGCCAGTTAGCCCAACATAATTCCAGCCCGCCAGGCTCAGAGGTACAATTCTCTCGCCTACCTCAAACGGCGGTATCGGGTCGCCGCTCACTTAGTTGTTTCGTCTTCAAATGGTTTCGAATGACGACCAACTATCTTTGCGTAGTTGAGCGCGTCTTGGAGCCGATCATATTTGTGCGTTCGAAAGTGATAAACCGTTTTTGTCTCGCAGGTAATCCCGTGTTCATCCATCAATCGTGTTTCTTCGTCGGTCATGTGTTGTTCTCAAAAGTTATCGAATTCGCACGAGCGATCGCGACAAGCAAATCAAGTCGTGCGGATGCATACCCCAAGCGCACGCTCAGGGATGAACTGAAAAAAAATGCCGATGAACTGGCGAGAAGTTAAGCTCGAGAGAGGATCGGAACAGCGTTCCTATTCGGCGCTATCATACACCCAATATTCCAACTAAGCTTCCAATGAATTCGCTAAAGAGGCAGCTTGGGGTCGTGAGCGACGAAAACCAGCCGTAGGCCGTGTTCGTCCGCTATCTCGGGCACAGCAGACCCAGATTCTAGCGAATTTGGGCTATCATTCCATTCTTAGGGTGTCATTTCGTCCCCTCCCGCAAACGACCCCTTCTACATTCTCATCTGTAGATGAAACGTGCAGTGCACAACGCGGATTTGAGCAAAATTTTTCGTCTTCGTAGAGCATGATTAGCCGTCCCCGTCATGGCATGGTCTACGAAGTGAGCAGAAGTCGCAGGTGAATGAGGTCATTGACGGTCAACCGATCCGTAAGGTGATGCTCCAGAACACCCTGTTAACTCTGGCCGGCTGTGTCTTTCTCAACATCTGGATGATCAAAATGGTGACCGTTTAAGGCAGTTCGGTCGCAGAATTGGATTCCCGAAATATGATAGAATTCGGGCTGTATTGGAGATCTTGCATATGAGAAACATCGACGAATCAATCAATCACGTCAGAGGCACTATGGCCATTGAGGGCATTGTATTGAGTGATGAAGACGTTGCACGCGGTCGAGCGATTCTCGAGGGCGAAGGTAACCCAGAGCTTATGATCGCCGAGATCCGCGCAAAGTACGCAGAGCCGACTTATGCGCTAAAGCGCAAAGCCGCACGCTAAAGCCCTGCGCTTCCCCGCGTGTCGGCTGATCCCTATTTCATACCTGGCACAACTACGCTCCGCAATCTGGCCGGCATCATCAATGAAGACACGCTCGCCGAGTATGTGCGAGAAGCCTCGGCTGTCAGGCTCTTTGAGCTCGACGCGAACCCATTAGATCTGCCGCTGGATTTCAAATACCTGTTGGCCATTCATCAACATATCTTCCAAGATGTCTTTACCTGGGCCGGTCGAATCCGCACGATCGGCATGAGCAAAGGTACTACTCAATTCGAATGGCCTGAGCGGATTGAGCGCTATGCGAATACACTTTTCGATGAGCTTCGCGATGAGCAATATTTGGTAGGGTTAGCACGCGACGAATTTATCGCGCGGGCCGCTCACTATCTAAATGAAATTAATGTGCTGCATCCATTCCGCGAAGGAAACGGCCGCGCGCAACGGGCGTACTTCGATCATCTCGCGGCAAAAGCTGGCTTTGCTTTTCAGTGGTCGAATGTCACCCCTAAAGAAATGATCGACGCTTCAATTCACGGGTTCGCTGTCGATACCGAATTGTTCGAGGACGTGCTAAACCGCTGTTTGCTCGATTAGCGCTTTTTCTTTGGCTTGTACCGCCCCGGTGCGTTGATTGGGAATACATCGTCGAACGAATCTTCTAGTGCCACCGAGAGTTGATTGATAATGAGCAGCGCAACGTTCCGCTCACCTCGTTCGACGCCGCCAATATAGGTGCGATGAACGCCGACCTGGTCTGCAAGTTCTTCTTGCGACCATTCTCTGCTGAGCCTGGCTTCCCGCACACGGGCACCAAACTGGCTCAAGATTGCTTTGTCATAGCTGCTATATGCCATGGACTGCAATCATCCTTGTTGATGACTATGAGTCTACACTCGATAAGTAGCATCGATCGCCTTACACTAGGCACTAGGATATCGGGCGCGATAGAAAGGGGGGGGCATCGAGAAGGTATGTTAACAAAGCGGGATATTCAGATTATGTGGAGTTCATGGGCTGCTTGCCGTCCCGAAGGAGAGCAACTAATTATTGAATTCCACAACACGGTTGTTCGGTATTTAAGTGTCACGACGCCAGTGATGCAAACAATCGAAGCCGTGTTAAGTCTTCCGAAAACCCGGCAGACTATAACGGGTCCTGTGGAAGAACCCCCAAATCTGTAAACTTTGAGGTTGTCACCATGAGCGGTCAGTTCTAACCTCAGTAAAACTGCACTCTACAAAGCCATTCCTTAAATCAGCCTCGTGGCTCATTTCAGCGGATAGATCGTAGATTTGTCTTTCCAGGTCTTCGTCATCCGTGTATTGAAAGGTAAGTTCGTACTCCCAGCTATCTTTTTCCAACTTTTTCGCATCATACTCGGCCAGAATGTAGTCCTCGATATGTTGACGAGACTTACCTTTACCGCGAACAAATTTGCTGTTGTTTTCGACCTGGAGCCAGAGAATCACCTTGGTGGTTTTCATGGCGGGCTGGCCATCAGATGGCCTAATCGATTTCAGTGCCCGATAAACAGTTGCCTCACCCAGCCTGAATTCCTTCGCTAATTGCCCGATTGCCGCGCCTGCCAGCCGCCTGGAATGGAGGTCTTGTCTTATTGAATCCGTCACTTTGGCAGGCCTACCAAACTTCACGCCATTTTCCTTAGCTTTGGCAATGCCCTCGGCTTGGCGCTCAGCACGCAGGTCATTTTCAAACTCCGCGATGGACGCCAGCATATTAAACATCAGCCTACCGGTAGATGTGCTGGTATCGATGTTCTGATCAGCAAATACGTCTAGAAACAGTATGGCGAATGCTGAACCGCCTAATATGACCGCGTAGCGGCGCAGGGTGCCCCCTAATGCGATGGCCGGAGGTGTTGCGACGGCCATTACGTCGCGTGCGTGCTTGAAGACACGACGATTCACCTGGATTACTGCGGTCATAAAGGTTGCCAGTATCGCGATAACGAATAATGTGCTGCTTGCCATCGAATGCCTCAGAAGAAGAGTGTGTTCAAAAGCACGAAGTGTACGCAGAGAGTATGTCACAATCAGCCGTAGTATTACCGAGTGTGTACTGGTCTGCAGTTCGCGCGGATTAGGTGTCTAACATCATGCTCGAATTGGGCTTTCAGTCCAGTAAATGCACATTATTTGACCGCTTTTTTTGGTGTATACTCAGGGCGAGCGTTGATGCTCACCGTTAACTTAGCAGTGTTGAAGGTCTTGTTTAGGCCTTCGGCTTAAATGAGTTACCGACGATCTGCGCAAACAGAAAGGAGGTACTATGTTAAGAGAACACATAGGCCGTTTTATCGCCGCGTTGAGGAGTCGCAAACTCGTTGAGATGTCTGTCATCAGAGACGATTTGCGGAAATTTGGCTTCGTATTGGCGGGTGCGGGCATTCTAGCCATTAGCTTAAATGCAAATTGGTTGGGTGTCGTTCCTGTCATGCTGGGTCTGATCTTCCTTTTCTTTGGTCTTACTCTACCGAAGGATGAAAGCGACGATGAGATTGAACCCGATGAGTAATTGGAGGTATCTACTATGGCTGAAGGGTTTTTTCCGATGCTAACCGCAATGGCTATGATCGGTTTGTTCGCATGGTATCTGTACAGTCTTCGCCATAACGGCGACGATTCGAAGAAACCTAAAAACTCAACGGCCAAGAACGATTGACGCGCGTGCTCGCGATGTTAATCCTAAAGGGAGAGCACCGAAATGTCTGGGGCACGATGAACTGAGCTTCCCACACATCACTGGTTAGTGGATGCTCAATGTTTCCCAGTTCGAGCTTCCTAATCCGTGCAAACCCTTGTAGTAGGGGTCCATTTGGGACCCAAGCGAGAGAGGTGCAGGGGCGACAATATTACCGAGATAATATCCGTTACCTGTTTGAAGCCCTCCGCTTCATCGGCGCTAGCTGGGTTCCGTCGCGAAATTTAGTAAAAGCACAAAACTGTTATCGTCAGATAAGAGTTTGCGACGGAACCCGACGTCGTAGTATATAATAGATGTCGCCCGGTACAAAATAACCTGAGCTCTGGGTTTAAGAGCCAAGGAAGTGAACAAATGCGTCCTGAGGAAACGGAAAGCAAAGGCAAGAGGAGAATCTGTCGGATTACTCTGCGTGGCTTGAAGCGGTCTTAAACACAGTAATCGACGGTGTTATCGCCATAGATCTTCGTGGCATTATTCGAAGCTTCAATCCCTCTGCGGAGCGAATTTTTGGCTACCTCTCTGAAGAGGTTATAGGCCGAAACGTCAAAATGTTAATGCCTGAGTCTTATCACAGTGAGCACGATGGATATCTCCAGAACTACAATGACACTGGCGATAAGCAAATCATCGGAATTGGGCGCAAGGTGGAAGCTCAGCGGAAGAGCGGTGCAATTTTCTCCATGGAAATTGGCGTCAATGAAATGGTTATCTCCGGTGAGAAAATGTTCGTTGGTACTATCCGTGACATTTCAGATCGCAAGCAAACTCAGCAGGAACTGCAAGATAATCAAGCAATGCTTCAGGCCATTGTCGATAACACAGTTGTTGGTTTGATTATAATCGATGAAAAAGGCCATATAGAAATCTTCAATAAGGCTTGCGAACACATCTTTGCCTACAAAGCCAAAGAAGTGATCGGCGAGAATGTCAAAATGTTGATGCCTGAGCCTTATCACGGCGAGCACGACGACTACTTAAGGAACTACCACGATACAGGCGAGAAAAAAGTAATTGGAACGGGGCGCCAGGTTGAGGGAAGGAAAAAGTGTGGTCAAGTGTTTCCACTAGACTTATCAGTCAGTGAGGTCAATGTAAAGGGACGTACTGTGTTTAGCGGTGTCGTGCGCGACATCACGGAATTGCAAGAGGCGCAAAAGCGTCTTGCCGCAGTGCTCGACAATACGGTTGACGGCTTGATAACCATTGGTGAAACGGGAACGATACTGCACTACAATAAAGCGTGCGAAGATATTTTCGGATACGTAGCTGAAGAAGTCATAGGCCAGAACGTCAAAATGTTGATGCCCGAACCTTATCACAGCGAACATGACATCTATCTGAAGAACTACCATGCGGTTAAGTATCAGGATTTGAGCAAGGACAATTCCTTTATCAAAATAAAGACCTACGAGGACGACAGGGATTTTGTGCTGGAAGTGCGGGACAATGGCTTGGGCGTGCCGAAAAAACAGCAAGACAAGTTGTTTCAGATGTTCAAACGCTTTCACCCCAGAATCGCTTTTGGCTCCGGTCTAGGTTTGTACATGATGAAAAAAAGTGCCGATGTTTTGGATGGGCGAATTTGCTTTTCAGACCCTGGCGATGGCGCTATATTTAGGCTGCAGGTTCCTCTCGTTTAGAAATGAGAATAATCCAATGAGTAGGGAATGAGAATTATAAAAAGAGAACCGATAATGAGCATATCCTCTGTCATGATTGTTGACGATAGCGAGCCAGATCAATTTATAGCAAAGAACAACGTTGAAAAATTTGATAACAGTATCGAGGTTCTTCAGGCCTATGACGGGCAAGAAGCACTAGAGATTTTGGCTGAGTTGCCGACACAGCCAGATTTCATTTTTCTAGACATAAATATGCCGCGTATGAATGGGCATGAATTTCTAGAAGAATACGAAACGTGGGAAGACAATACCGTGGTGGTAGTTATGTTGACCTCTTCAGACCAGGAGCAGGATAAGGAGAAATCCTTAGCCTATACGTGTGTCAAAAAATACTTTTCTAAGCCGCTGGACCAGTCTTTATTGGTGGATGTTGTTGATTTGCTTCCATAATATGTTCTCAAATCCTAGAATGTGGTTCACGATATTTTTAACGCCTTGCAAGAGAGTGTCCTGAAAACTGTGTAAACGCCCGTGACAAGCTAAAGATGGGCGGTTACCGGTTCCGTCGCGAAATTTAATAAAAGCACAAAACTGTTATCGTCAGACACAGTTATCCTGTGAGAGCAAGCGCATAAAATTGCTGCCAAGCAGGCAGCGGGCTTTTATTTTGGCCTTTTTTCAACATACGCCAAAGCTCAATTCCAGCTAAGGGAGCTCGCGCTGACCAGAACGATTTAAAGCCTAGCATCGGCCTCGTTCGTCGCTTTATGAAACGGTGATCTTGCTCGATAACATTATTAAGATACTTGCATTGGCGAATCTTAATACGTTTGTTTTCATCGTGATTGTACTGTTTAATAGCCGCGGTGTTAGCAGCGCTTTTGTCGATATTGATGAGGCTTGGTTTTCCATTTGAGCCTATGGCTTTAGTGAAAAAGCGCTTCGCAGCCTTCTTATCACGCTTAACTGTTAACAAAAAGTCGACTGTTTTGCCTTCCTTATCAACAGCACGATAAAAGTATCGCCCCTTGCCCTTTATCTTGACGTATGTTTCATCCATTCGCCATCGAACGCCTACTCGTTTCTTGCCTTTACGAAGCACTTTTTCTATGTGTGGCGCGTAATGTACGACCCAGCGTTGAACGGTGCTATGATCGATTGCGTAGCCTCGTTCCTGCATCAGCTCCTCCAAATCGCGGTAGCTCAACGAGTAAGCCACGTACCATCTCACGCATTGTAAAATGATATCCTGTTGATGGTGGCGACCTTTGAAGCTGATCATAGATTACCCGAATATTGGCTTTTTTGGATAACTGAGTATAGGTCGACTCTGAAAGTCGGCCAGTTCGCGACAAAACCACAAATTGTTAAAGAAGCTGAACAGCGCCAAATGGTCTCTATGGCATGGCAATTCTGAGCGTGGACTCGATCGTTTAGATGAGTGCTACTGGCTCTGTGATGATCCAGAACTTCTCTATGAAAAACGTAGGAAATTGGCCCGTCACGTGCGTGAAATGATCACCTACATAAGCAATAACGCACACCTGATTCCGAACTATGGAGAGAAGTACGGCTCTGTTGCAAATAAGGTCATTCAGGCATGATGAATCCAATTTAGCGGGAGAGACATTGTGAATCTGTTCAAGCATCGCCATTTCGAACACGAGATCATCATCTGGGCAGTCCGATGGTATTGCAAATACGGGATCAGCTATCGTGACTTGGAAGAAATGTTGGGTGAGCGTGGAGTCGATGTTGACCATACGACCATTTACCGCTGGGTACAACGCTACGCGCCAATTATTCATGAGCGACTAAAATGGTACTGGCGTCCCCGATCAGGACTCAGCTGGCAAGTCGATGAAACGTACATCAAGGTCAAAGGTAAATGGGGCTATCTGTATCGAGCCATTGACAAGCAAGGCCG
>WLWP01000010.1 GCA_012103505.1 Pseudomonadales bacterium
CCTGGGCAAGATCGAGGAGGTCAATAGGCAACATAGAAGGGTAAGGCTTAGGTTTAGATGCAAGTGGAATGGAGTAGCCATAATCATAGCTGTAAACAGTATAGCCCCAGAGTATAATGTGATTTTTATGTATAGTGTTTCAGCATAAAAATGTTAGGTTAGCTAAGTCTTGGTAGCGTGAGAACAGCTGCAGTGGTGTAGGGTTTGCCATTGCCAGAAGAAATCCTGCAGTTAGGAATAAGATGCAAAGAGTCACAGGAGAATGATCAGGAAGGAGTGGGAAGGACGAGCAAGGTGGAACTTCTTGCTAGTTTGGAGGACATAGAAACCTTGGAAGTCAGATATAGTGCACATGGTGAAAGGCTTGATGCCCTTTCTCAGAATACAAGCTGGTGATTTTGTGTGTTTTCAGACTTTCTGTGGGTGTTCCAGCTGTGGAGCAGGCAAACCAGGACTCAGGCGATCGGAGTCTGGTGCTTTAAGACAACTACAAAAAAGAGGAATGAAACAGATGCTTCAATGTGGGGTAACTGCTTCACTCTGTTTGAGTAATGGGAACCCGTGAAAAACCTGGGAATGAGTGCCTACAGAGAGCAACTCCTTGACCATGATACTAATCGAACCCAGGACTGCTTGCTTAATGCGCTAGTGCTTTGCCACTGAGCTACGAAAACCAGCCAGTATTTTGTTGATCATTCCTGTTTGAGCCTCATCAACAGAATGAACTTCCTTTTTCAGATGTTTTTGAGCTCATACAAACACTCCAATCCTGTGTTTATACTGATAAGGGTACTGCTATGCTACAGTCTCACTCTCAACAGACCAATGGAAGTTTCTTTTGTTCTAAGATTCCTTTCATCTGTGGATTTTTTTACCCTACTAATTTATTTCTTCACATTTCCTTTCTCAGCCTTTTTTTTTTTTAATTCATCATTAAATGTATTCTCTCTTTTTCACAGGCTTTTTAAACAATAAAGAATTTGATTAATAATTTTAATTTTGAAGTGATAAATTAGCAGAATAAACAATTCTAGTTTGGCTAGGCCACTCCTGCCTGGTATGCCAGGCTACAAACTTTCTTTCCTCCTGTTAGATCACAGAGACCCAACTCTCTACACAAATATTTGATGGTGACTGAGCGAAACAGTATTGGGGGTTATCAATTGAATTTATCAGCTGCCCTTACACAACTTTTTAAGATTCCTTTCTGTATTTTTTTTTCCAGTAAGCAAGTCTTGCTTATCTTTAGAAATGCCTTTTTTCAAGTCAAATTATTGTGGCAAGTAGTTACTATGGCATTGAAAACCTTGCACCTAATGTAATTATAAAGCTCGATCATTAACTCTCAGTGCGCATGCGCGAGAGGGTTATAGTAGTCATCCTGTCTGTCTGTCTGTCGGTCTGTCTGTCTGTCTGTCATGCTGACTATTAACAGTTAATATAGGTATGAACATACTCAGGACTTTAGACCTTTTATTGTGCTACTTTTTTGAATTTTGGACTAATGTTGAGAAAACGCGAAGCTTCAGCAGCTCCGCGGGAGGTACCAGCTTTTATGGGCAACGCCCCTAGCGTCACGCCATAATCACGTGAGCAAATAATTTCTTGCAGCCAGTGGTGTAGTTTGAACGGAGTTGAAAGAAGTGAAGTTTCGCGTTGAAATGCATATCAGGGAGTGTTTCTGGCTAGTTTAGCATTTTCTCTTATGAACACAGCGTTTCCATGTAACATTTTTCATTGGTCGAGCTAGTTTGATGCCTCATTAAAAAAAGCTAACAGATTACTTGTTCTTTTGGAAGATTATATTATTGTAATAGCTAGGTAGTGTTAAATAGTGCTGAGGGTTCACACCTTTGGTGCTTCATTTTTTAAATGTAGTTTGAGTGTTTTTTGTCAGGAACTGTACTGATTATTTGGATAATCAAAATGGCTTATTCTTGAAAATATATGCTGCTGAAGCTACAACTATAGAAAATTGAAGCAAGATAGTAATTCCATTAACTGTTCAATCGCTACGTAATGTCTTCTAAACTTGGTGAATAGGAGCTAGAACATTAACTTCAAGCAAACTAAATAATTGTAGCCTTTTTGTATTTTGCATACAGATTTGTAATGGCAATAATCAGCTTTCATCAGATTTAAGGTAAAATTTTAATGTTTAGCTACCCTGTGGTTTGAATTACTTGGGCACAATATCTTGCTCGCCATTTGTGCTAAACCACATTACTATGTTAAATTTTATGTTTCCGAATTCAATACAAATATAAGCATCTTGTTATATTCTTTGATTTGCAAAGAATGAAGATAACAGTTCACTAATTATCGATAACTAGCAAGTACCTGCCATACCATGGCACTTAACTTGTTTCATCTATAATTGTATTCCTCCAGGAAAAAACGAAGTTGCTTGTACCTGCTGTACCATGGCACTTGTATTCACTTCATCTATTTCCATTTATGTTGTATCTGATTTGGTCGTTTTTTCCTTTCTTTTCTCTTCTTTTAGCTAACTAGGCTGCTCTCTTGTATATAGAATTTTTCCTTCATCCACCCATCATATCACATTTCATCTCTTTTAATTCTCTTTGTTATATAGTGGTTGTAAAGTTATAATAATAATAATAATAATAAAGCCAGAGAATGCCATGACGTCTTTAGAAAATTGTAAAAACCATATTGCTAAGTATCATGCTTGTAAAATAGCTTTAGAAAGTTTGGATCAGTCCCAGGTGTGTAAGTGTTGGTTCTAAACGTTTATGCCCCATAAAAAAGCCCTTGAAATGCCTGAATAATCCCTGAGATGAAAGCAGGCCAAATAAAAATGCCCCAGCTGGACAAGTTAAAATTTGTGTTCATGAATAGAACAAAACTAAAACAGCTGAAAATTTAAGAACTTGGTTATTCAACAACAGTGTGATTTCTTTTGCAAATTTTTGCACTTGTTAACTAATGCTTAGGGCTTGCACTCATAGTGCTCTAGTTTTTACGGTAGTTACAATTCATTTTGCAATACATAATCTATAACATACAAATTTTGTCATTAACCTTCAGCATGCATGCATATGAGGGTTATAAGTAGTCTCTTTGTCATTTATTAATTCACTCCGTCAACAGTGACTTCAAAGATGGAGGATTTTAATTCCTTGAGAAAAAAGTCCCTTCAAATTCCCTTTTTTTTTAAATTTTGGCTTACTATTTCAGAAAACGAGACAAATGGCAGGCATTACGATGAGTGCTATATGGCCACACCCATTCACTTGTTTACTTGCCATTCAGAATTACGAGTGCTCATGTGAACATGCAAGTTTTACTACTCCCGGTTCTAACTGATTATTTCTACTGATGTATTCATGTAGGAGGTTTCTGCAGCTAGAGGTGGGATTCTTTCATCAACTGTAAATATGCCATGCTATCAAATGAAGTGTGTCCTAAGTGTCATGTAACATTTTTGGCAGAGAGTCCAGCTCCTGTGGTTATCACACATGGACTTTATTGGATGCTGAAAAGCCACATCAGTAATTTCCTCACTTTGTTAGACTAAAGTTGTCCACTCTAAACCATAGTTAGCATAATTGCTGGCTAGCTAGATAATTTAAAATTTAGATAGATTCTCTCTATTTTGTGGGCATGTTTTTAAACAATACAGAATTTTAAAAATATTTGGCTGTCACTGGTAACTGAACCTAGGACAGTTTGCTTAACACACAAGAGCTCTGCCACAGAGCTAACATTCTTTCATGGATAAAAAAAAATCCACGGATAACTATGAAAAAAATTCCAATGGTGTGTGAGAATGTAACATAGAAATAACCCTAACAGCATAAATACATAATTGGAGTGTTTGGTTGCTGGCTGGTTATCATAGGTCAGTGGCAGTTTTTAATCAGTTAAGAAGGGCCTGTGAAAGAGAGAGAATAGATCCAAATAATTAAAGAAAGCTGAGAAAAAAATTGTTAAGTTGAATATTATATTTATTAATGAAGCAACACCATTATTGTTATAAGCTAAAAATGTAGTTAACGTTTCTATTCAACAGTAGTCACTTTATTAACAAATTATTGAACAAACTAACTAGTGCTGAGAGTTTACATTCTTAGTTCTGTTCGATGTGGTAGCAAACCCATTACCATTACATTATTGTGGGATATAATACAGTTTCATAGGCAATATTCTTCTTTGGCTTAATGTCAGCTGAAGGTGAATTGCACCGGTCATCATCTTTTAATTTAGTATTTTCCATCTTGATCTCGATTTCTTCGTACATGGGAGCTTGAACAACTTCTTTTGCAGTAGCCTTTGCTTTTGCACCTTTAGAAAAGTAAAAATCATATTAATTAAATGCAACTTCAGTTATGTATATAATATTTATTCTAAGAGTCGGCTTACAATACGGTGAGATATTCATGAGCACATGCGAGTTTTTTCACGAGCTGAAGGCCATTTAAAATGCAAGTGTGAGAGTGAAATGAAACCCCCATATTGTACTGTAGTGTAATACTTTTTTAAATTATACTTTGGACTTTCCAGAGCAACACCTTTTCCTGGCCTTCCCTACCTCTTCATTTCTAATGTCCGTTGACACCCTTCCAATTGATTGTCTGTCAAAATACAATATTCTTTTCCTGAATCATATATGTGCCTATCCAAGCTTCTTGCTAGGGAAGATGAGCTACCAATTTTGTATTACTCTTCTTTACAGCCATAAACAGGTCTGTAGCCAGACCTGCTCAAGGGGGGTTACTTTGAATTAATTTTTAAATGTATACAAAAACTACACCCACTTAATAACCACATTTAATAGCCACATTAACACACACACAAAATAGACACTTATTACCAAGTTGGTAGTGAATATTTAGAAATTAAAGTTTTTTTCGCCTGTTCAAGTTTTTGTAATAAATATGAATAATTGCTGAACTACTAAATCTTTCCACAGTTTAAGTTGACCTCATTTAATAAATAGAATGATTTTTGGTTAAGTCTCATCTTTAGATTAAGGGGAATATAATTTTGCTATTATTATTGTTATTATTATTATTGATTTTATTATTATTATTATTATTATTATTATTATTATTATTATTATTATTAATATTATTATTATTATTATTGTTATTGTTATTGTCATTGTCATTGTTATTGTTATTATTGTTATTATTATTGTTATTGTTATTGGTAATGTTATTGTTATTGTTATTGTTGTTGTTATTATTATTATTATTATTATTATTATTATTATTATTATTATTATTATTATTATTATTATTATTATTATTATTATTATTATTATTATTATTATTATTATTTCAGCTGAAATTATAATAATAATAGCAAATATTCTCATTTTAACAGCCTATATTATGTAATTAAAATTTAACCTGACATTGCAACTGCTTGCCGGAGTCCATTTGACCCCTGAAGAGCATTTTGGCAGTCGAAATGTCGGGTTAAATTTTTAAGTTTAGCTGATAGAACAGGATAATTTGCTAATAGTTACACTATTAAAGTGACTACCATTAATTAAATTACTTACCATTATTTCTATGGAACACTAAACTAAATACAACAATAATTAGTGAGCAAGAACAAATGCCCAGTACAGCTATTGCCACAGCCATAGAAGTAATTACAACATTTTGTTGTTGACCTGTATGACAAAAAAATTGCAAAATAGCTACATAAAAGAATAAAGTAGGAACGTATGAGAATCAAACTAAATATTTCTTTAGCATTATCACTATCTAACTTCAAAAAAGTGCTATGTGTTGAGATATTAATTTCCTTGAGTGATCGGAATTAAAACAGTCTCCATGACTTAGTTAAAAGGAAAACATTAGTTAATATGCACTACCTTATCTCAGTTTGTTGCCAAAGTTTAAAATGCAACTTTAATAATGGTAGGACTAACTAACATTGTCAGCCAGTTGCATAGGAAATGGGGGAGGGGCTCCGGGGGCTGGGGCTCACCCATATTTTTGGGTCACAATCTAAAAAGGTCATTTGTCACATGAACACCTTTAAACACAAAAAGCTCATGCACCCCCCCTCCCCCCTCCCCATATTAAACATCTTCCTACACCGCTGAAAGCTATACTTAAAACAAAACAATTTAACTGAAATTATAGGTAGAATCAATTAATTATAATTTCTATTAAGAAAGAATATTGAAGTGCATGTCCCTTATAATTATACTCTTTTCGTGATTAAAACTCTTTCTAGGTGTATGTATAATATACAATATATCTTATACAGCAAAATATACTTTTAAGAGGAAAAAACAAAACAAAAAAGAGCAACAACAATAGACCAGATGTCACTTCAAATATGTGTTTTTATTACCAAACAGAAATACTAAACTGTGAGTAGAATGCAGCAGTAGATGATGACAACCGTTAGAAAAAGAAGCATAAAACCAACAAAACTTAGCTAAAAACAACAACAAAAAAATAAAGAAAAAGAAAAAAGAAGAAAATACAACATCTTCACATGAGGTTTTAACCTTCAATACTACTGCTACATACTTTTACTCTCTTTCTCTTTTCTATAGTACATGCCCTCATACTATCAAATTGATCTCATTAACAACTTGCCAATTGGAATATAGTCAGCAGTAGGGATGTTGTGACCTGATGGAGTAACGACTACAATACCAACATAATAATAATACTAACATTGACTAATTCATCAGCTGATCAGAGTAGGTAAAGCATTGTCATTACCTCAATTGGAAAAATCACATTGGACATAAGGGAAAAATGGCAGACAAATAAGCTTCTATCTGAGGCTCAAACCTGCAACTGTCAACAGCAGACTGCGCACAAACCTTTAAACCATTGGGAGCTAACAATTAACCTAATGTATCCTATAAAATAAACTAAACTCTTGGTCACTTAACTGAGTTATGAAAGAGTGTTAAATTTACAGTAGCTAATCACAATGGGTATAAGAAAGACAGAGAAGCAGAAAAATGCAAGGTTCAATAAAATAGAAGCAGGTGAGCAAAAGCTGACTGATGTAACTACTTCAATGAAAAATGTGAAAGAAAATACACAGAAGGACAGAGATACTGAGGAGCAGAAGAGATTGACAGGAGCAAAGGGAATCCATTAAGTTGAAAAGAGGAATAAGAAAAACTGGGATGGCTAAGGATAAAGGAAAGCAGTAGAGGTAAACCATGGATAAAGCAATAAAAGAAAAAAGAAAAATATACACTAACATTTTTATATTTGAACTCTCTATCTCTTCTATGTAGTACATGAACTCATTACTAGAAATTTATTCTCATTAGCTGTAACTAATAACTTGCCAATTGGAATATAGTCAGCAGTAGTGATGTTGTGACCTAGTGGAGTAACGACAACAACAACATATTAATAATAATGATAGTAATAATAACAACAATACTGTTATTATTATTATTATTATTATTATTACTATTACTATTATTATTATTATCATTATCATGTATATAATAAAACTCTTGTGTGTCAGATAGACGATGACAATGTTATTCATAAATAATTCATAAGTTGATAGAGTTGGTAAATAGTAACAGTATTGTTTTATTATTATTATTATTATCATTATTATTATTATTATTATTATTAGGAATTTAAGCAGCCTCTGACTTGTTGAAAGAAATACATGATATAGTTTAATTATACTACTTTATCTCAGTTTGTTGCCCAAGATTAAACTGCCACTTTATTATGGTAGTAGTAACTTTGTGAGCTATACTTAAAACAAAACAAGAACAGTTTAACTGAAAAACAAAACAAAACCAATATCCAAATAGAAGTACCAACTTCTGAGTAGAAAGCAGCAGTAGATGGTGACAACCATAGAAAAAGAACAAAAAACAACAACTAAACCAGCTAAAAACAATAACAACACCCAAAAAAGAAAAAAAGAAAGAAAAAAAAGGATACACTAACATCTTCACATGATGTTTTAACCTTCAATCTCTGTCCTACTGCTGCATACTTTTACTCTCTTTCTCTTCTCTATAGTACATGCACTCATACTATGAAAATAGTACTCATTAACAACTTGCCAATTGGAATGCAGTCAGCAGTAGTGATATTGTGACCTGATGGAGTAACGACTACAAAAACACAATAATGTGGTAGTAATAATAACAATGAATAATTCATAAGCTGATCAGAGTAGGTAAAGCAACATCACCATCATTACCTGTACTGAATAATCACATTTGACAAAAGGGAAAAAATGGCAGAAAAAAAGGCTTCTATCTCAGTGTCAAACCTGCGACCGTCAACTACGGACTGCACACAAACCATTTAAACCATTGGGACCTAACAATTAACCTAATATATTCTATAAAAACTGAACTCTAGTTATGAAAGAGTGTTCATCTACAATGGCTAACCAAAATGGGTATAAGAAAGACAGAGAAGCAGAAAAATGCAAGGGTCAATAAAATAGAAGCAGGTGAGAGAAGCGGACTGATGTAACTACTTCAATGAAAAAAAAAGTGAAAGAAAATGTACAGAAAGGGCAGAGATACTGAGGAGCAGGAGAGGTAGACAGAAGAGGAGAAGGGAATCCATGAGTTGAAAAGAGGAATAAGAAAAACTGGGATGGCTAAGGAAGAAGGAGAGCAGTAGAGGGAAGCCAACAAAAACTAACTTATGCTACTGCAATTCTATTTTTTTAAAAGTTAGTATGTCAGGTGCCACAGCGTGCTCTATAAAAATATAAATAATGCTTTATTTATTGTACAACTTGTAAAACCTACTATTGGTAGATACAACAGGTGATACTGGAAGAGTAGCTGGTCCTGCACTTTCATTAAAGTGTGTTGCATTGATTGTCAGTATCCAATCTCTTGCTTCAGGTGTTCCAGTGAAAGAAGCCACAGGGCCATATGTGTTAGAAATGTATCTCAGCAGCCTCCTGGTACTATTACTGTCAGCTCCATATCCATATAGCCTCGGACCTCGCTCCACTTGAAGGGCCTCAGCTCCAGAGAACAAAACAGTACTGAAATGATATGAGTACTGCAAAATATAAAAAATTACCTATGTTACTACCGTATATAAACATATCAAGGTGGCAACATTATGCTCCTTTTTGCTAGTTTGAACTTTTGAATTACTAATTCATAATCATTTGAATATTCCTCTGTGACTTGAAATATTTTACATTAGTTCCATTGATTTGTATCTTAGATAGTTTGTGAACTAAAGTGTACAGGAAGACATGCTGACAAGTATCTTTCTTTTTACTGCCATTATTCATTACAACCACAAAAGAGTTGTTACACAACACCCACTAACAACGGTTGGATAGAACTGTAGGCACTTATGAAGATTGAATTAAAGAAGATTTGCATGTAGTAGTATAATTCTAAATTAGAATGGTTACACAATTTCTTTGTCAAGAAAATTAAGTTAGTCAAAAGTCATGAAAAAGAAAAAAAATTCAGTCAGTCAGTCTGTCAGTCACACAATAAATAGTGGATTTTGAGGTGGGCAGTCTCCTGAAGATTAAAACAAAGCATCAAAATGTTGCACTAAACAATTTAAGTTCTTTTAATGTGCCAGAATTTTTGTTGTTTTTCCATATAATGCAAGTTATTTTTGGTAACGCCTCCTATTGTCATGCTGTAGTCACGTGAGCAATTAACTTGCTGCCTGTGGTAGTTTTGCTTCATATTCTAGGTGGTGGTTTACAGGAGTCCTGGGGTTGGAGTTCCCCATTGAATCTACCTGGTATGCTAGTGTCTTTTGCATGTTTGTCTTTTCTTATGAAGATGGGGCATTTACATCTACCGCGTTTCATTGCATGAGCTTGTATCAATTTGAGCAAGCTACATATACATTTGTATGAGCTAAACCTTGACATATTGATACTACACCAAGTTATTCTTTGAGTCTTTGTGATAGCTAGCTATCTAATTTGTATTAACACTAAAGGTTCACACCTTTGGTGCTTCATTATGTTAGCAATAGCTCAATGATAGCAAGAAGTTTTTTGAGACATTATTTTGATTCATTGAAATATCATGTACACACTAATGGCGGTCATTGCAAATATTTGAAACATTGTTTTAAAAGTTTTATAACTATTAAAATTCATTATATACAATCGCTGTAAATATACTGCTTTCCTTTGATATTGTCTCTTTATGTGATTTACAATGAAGTCAGAATATTGTGTTGCTAGCATTTTGCTTGACATGTGTTGTGCATATTTGTTATAATGCTAATGTGACCTAGCTACTTAGAACTGTAGTCATATGATTTTATGAATAAATAATCCTATACACCTTATTGATAGTGTACTGTAAATACTCAAGAATAAAGAATAAACTAAGTGAGCCGTTAATGTGATTAATTAAGTGCAAAATGAGCACATGCATAATATCTGCAACAGGATTATGATTTGTGTTGTGGTTAGCACTTGATGGCTATTGGTATTTACATATGTCCCAACTCTACTGGTTTCAGTATCAATTATCATACTTCTTGTCCCAAGTTCCGCTATACACCAGTCAATGTCCTGACTAGTACCTTCAAATTTCTGATACTAGCTACTCATCAAATTCTTATGTGCAGTTTAATGCCAAGAATTGCAAACCAACTATGAAATTAGCAAGAATAGCTAAATTGTGGTAATCTAACTAGCGGTATACAGAAAGACTTGCAAATGTTTGAATGATTGAGACAAAATGCTAATAGTACCTAGAAAAGTTGAGTAAATAAATGAATATATTTCTATTGAACTTTGAAGTTATTATCTGCTTTTTTTTTAAATGTCAAGCTAGTTCAGACTGAAGTTTTTTAAACATGTAAATCATTTCGGTATTAGTATCTTGATAAATGGTTATTATGTGTGACCAGTTGGCATGTTTGACCAAAGCCACACTGGCATCAGCCAGAAGGTCTGCAGGAGGGAGGAGTTTCTGAGAGGTTCCTCTCAAGTCCCTGAGAGGTTCCTCTCACTTCAGCTGCCAGTGGGCCAGGGAGGACTTACCAGTATCACTTTGCTAACAACCACTCCTTCTGGTATGTGTAGGATCCACTGGACTGGTTCATAGTTCACAAATGCTAAGATGAGTGGGTTATCAGACAGGGGTCCATTTACATTCAGAGTTACCGTGGAATTATAATCAGAATAATAATCATCTGAAGCTTGGTGTACACTAATTACGTGAATGTTATAGTTGTTGTTGCTTTCATTTGACAAGCAACTGTAAGTGGAGTATCGACGGCTCCTTCTAGAGAGCTTCCCTGATGTGTTAGGACTGTTGGACACTATGCTGCAGCCATCAACATTAACTAAAACAATAAATATTGCATATTAACTTAATGAATAAAATTAAATGCTTTTGACTGTAAAGCAACTTTGCATTATAAATTGGAGAAGCAGTATTTGTATGAATCTAAATTGTATCCAATTTTAGAATATGCACAAAGTTTAGATTTGCACAAGTGCAACAGACAATTAATGCTTGCTGTCATTTTGTCCACCATAATCATTTCTGAATATGCCAAATACTTTAGCTGTAGTGAGGATCATTTTTAGTACAGTGATTGATCATATATATTTTCATTAGTGATTTTAACTAGTTAGTTTTGAGAAAAGGGATAATAAAGTGCTTTCGGCACTGCTAATCATTAGGAATTTTTTACATTTATACCAGCTGATTCATTGTTATAGTGTAGAGTCGATAATTAGTAAACTGAGCTCAACTTTTTTTTTTAATTTCTGATATGTTTTGGGAACATTGTAGTATCTACTAATACATTGTTTTCTCTAAAGTAAGAGTTGACTAATTGGCAATTTCAAATGTTTTTTTCTGTCTACATTATTATAGCTTTATGGCAATAAAGTAATCACAAGAATAAGAAGAATATTCGTTCTAAAACCATTAATAGCTATTTGCTGTCTTCCATTGCTCTCTAGCTCAACATACTAATTGATTATAGAAGGCAAAGTTTATGTCAAAAATAATCTGGGGATATATCTAAATGCTACCTCACTCTTTTAAAGCATCATTCACCTTTACATATTTTTTGGTCAAGTGTTGATTCTTTATATACTTTACAATCCCTTAGCTTATTCAAGGTAATACAGACAAGCTGCAATTTAGTGATTAACCAAGAAGATTATAGTAATAAAGCCTGTCAGCTAGATTTTTTATGGCTGTTTTCAGTTGTTGCTTCTTTTTTTTTTTTTTACTTTTGGCTACACGAAAAGGAGCTGGAACATCAATTTCAGGTAATTATTAAGTAGGGGCGGATTTAGGGAGGGGGCGGGGGCGGAGCTCCACTGGTATCGTTTGAGCTGCCCCCCTTTTTTTCATAATTCACCTTATTGTATTAGCTACGTATTTCGTACATTCACTTGGAGAAAAGTATAAGTGCAATTTCGTAATTGTTCTTCCTACTCGTTAATTTTTTCCATCCCCTTTGTTTTCTTTGTCGTAGTTATTCCTCTCGTAGTTTTTTTTTCGTCCTGTTTTTCCTCGTCGTTCTTTTTCGTCGTGGTTTTTCCTCGTCATTGTTTTTCCTCTTCGTTGTTTTCTCCGTCGTTGTTTTTCCTGGTCGTTGTTTTTCCTGGTCGTTGTTTTTCCTCATCAACGCTTTCTTCGTCATTGTTTCCTTCGTTTTTTTTTCCTGGTCGTTGTTTTCCTCGTCAACGTTTTCTTCGTCCTTGTTTTCTTCGTTGTTTTTCCTGGCCTTCGTCATCGTTTTCTCCGTCGTTTTCTTCGTCGTTGTTTTCTTCGCCGTTTCTTTTCCCACTAAAAAAATTTCTTTAGCCATTTAGCCGCTAATTTTTGTATGAATGAATATAATCTTGTAGAAACATTTTAAAAAAAGTAGCTATATTTCACCCCTTCTTAAAAGAGACCCTCCTTTAAAAATTCTGGATCCTTCCTGTTATTGTATATAAAAATCAACATAAAAATAAAACAAAATAAAAATACATTAATGTTGGCATTAGTATTACATTTCTGTAAAGCAAACTGCATGAGTTTTAGACTAATTAGTAATTTCCCACTTGCATAAGCAAACTTTATATCGTTACATACCTGTGACAATCATGCATAGGTTGTATTCAATACTACTAGGAGACAACCTTCTGTCTATGTTCAAGATCCATGTATTAGATGAACGTGTTCCAGTAAAGGATGAAATAGGACCAAACATGTCAGAGATAAATTGGTAATTATTTAAGCGATTATTATTAGAATTATAGGCATAATAGTGACGTGGACCCCACTCTACTTGAGGTGTCTGACCCTTTGGGAATAGGACTGAACTGCCATGAAAGGAACACTGCAAATAAAGGAATATTAACTATAATACTTTCCAATAAATATAATGTTTATATAACGCTAATTTTGTAAGAGATTCACCAGTATGACTTTGCTCACGACTATTCCTTGTGGAATGTGGAGAATCCACTGAGTTGATTTGTAGTTTGCCAATACAATAATTAGAGGCTTATCTATGAGTGAACCATTCCCTTGTATACACACATTAGATGTATAAGTTGGGTCATCAACAAAACTCCTTGGGTTGAACCAACTAGCTCTGTAGATACTGATGATGTGAACATAATAGTTGTCATTGACTCTGCTTGATATGCAGCTATAAACTGAAGACTGCCTTGTTCTACTGCCATCAGCATCATAAGGTATTCCTACTGCATCACTATTGGAAGCCACATTGCAGTCTTCTATATTTACTAGATATATAATCAACATCAGCAGCAGATACAGCAAGATCACTAATTATCCAATGACACCTTGTCAATGGCTAATTTTACTTACAAGCAATTGCAACTGAAGGTAGGATAAGTACAATTAATGCTAGTACCATTCTATTCCAATTCTCTCACCACTCGTTATTCCAAAACATAAGAGAGGGACTTGCAGAATAATTAAGGTAATCGGCTGTTGCTCCAATCCCCTGATGTCCGTTCAGTTTGAAAACGTACAGCTCACGTGGTTTTACTCGAACTGAGCATCAAAAATTGTAAACAAAAAACGGGGCTAGTTTCAATTTGGGTGTGCGTAAGCTTTCGAGAGCATGGCATCTCAACTACCGGTGTACTTCTTCAAAAAAAACTTTGGGGAAGCCTTGACAACATAACGTATGGAATGAAAACTAACAAAAATAATTGAAAAAAAATGTTAAATGAAATATGAAGTGAAACAGATTACTTTCATTGCAATGTTGTTTTGGTTGATTGAATTATTTAATCTACCAAAACAACTTTGCAATGAAAGTAATGTTTCACTTCATATTTCATTTAACATTTTTTCAATCATTTTTGTTAGTTCTCATTCCACAGCATTGCAAGATACTTACACCGCTTGATTGCTAAGACCATAAAGTGTTAAAGTAAAGCAGGCATCTTGAAACACAAATATACTCCACATCTGCTTTACTTATAATTATCAACATTGAACTGTAAAACAGAAGAACTACAGCAATAATAAAGAAGTCTTTTTATAAAACTGGTATCTTGGGATATCTAGCTACTCATTTGCTGACTTGAATAGTATGAACTACCTATTGACTGATTGGGAAAAACAACAAAGTCTAACATTAGTCTCACTTTAAATTAAAAGGTTAGATTGTGAAAGAGCTTAAGTATACTTTGACATGCTTAATTTGATAGACTATAGTGATTATTCTCGAGAGTAGGCAATTAATTAAACTGAAATTTTCTTGGTCATTAGCTAGAATAGATTTTCAGCATGTTGTGATCAGTTAAACAAACTTGAACATATCAAAATAAAACAACTATGTGAATACTTAGTGATGGTCTCTGAAGCACATCTTGGTTTAGTTGTAGCCTAGGGAATATAGCTAACTTTATAATTTAAAGCCTCAAAAGAAAGACTGAGTAAGTGTTTTTGATGAAAGACTATATTATCAAGCTATAAAATACAGCTTATCTAATGACAATGTTTGGTATAGCTAACTAGTTGGCAAATACATAAGTGTTGTAAAAATTAATGATTTTTACTAATAGCATAAAATATCAGTTAAAAAGTCTTTAGCTACATTGTTTCTTGAGTTGCATTAATCTTTCTTTGCCATTCCTTTTCTGATGGAGTTGGTGTTCTCATACTTCGACGTAGAGTCGATGATGTTCGACCTAGTGGGTGCGGCACATGCATTGAAGATATCTGTAATTGCCTCGTCTCTGCTATATCTCTTGCAGATATGTCAAGTATTTCTCTGATATTAGAAAGCTCTTCATGCAGCAATGTAATATCCTTGGTGAGTTTATTCTCCAAACTAGTAAGTGTTGTCTCTTTAGTGCCAGGCTTTCCAATTTGACGTTGCTGCAAATTATAAAGTTAATAGATGTAAGTAAAAGCTATGTAATATATACATAATTGCCAATGCTTTGCTTTCTATATAATATGCAACATCACAAGACACTAAGACATATATATGAACATATGTAAAGAAAATACAGTGATCTAATAAAATGTTAGTTTAAGAACCTATCAAACCAGTCCCTCCTAGAGGATTCTTATTTCACTGGTTGAAATGTGAATATGATTAAGAATTAATGGTCAGTTTTATAGTCCATACGTATTAATGATAAAATGGTAGCATTAGACAATGTAAATATAAATATTGATTCAGTCATTTTCAGCTGAAATAATTATAATAATAGCAAATTTTCTCGTTCTAACAGCCAATATTGTTAATTTATTAACCCAATGTTTTGACATATTGACCCCTGAAGAGGACTTCGGCAAGATGTCAAAACGTCGGGTTAAGTTGTATTAACAATATTGGCTGTTAGCACAAGAAAATTTGCTATTATTATAACTATAAACATTAGTCTTAGAAAACTTTCAAACATGTGACTCTTGTTGCTATAGAGGTACTAACTCATTAGCTAGATGGAGGATATATAATTCTTAACAAAAACTTATCAAATAGCCTCAAATATTCAGAAAATAATTAGTAGATACAGACCATTACCTTTAGGTCTGGCAGTGCAATATATTCAAATTTGACATCACACTCCTGCACTAAAGGATTACAGTTATTAGTTGGTGTTGGACAATTTCTATTACATGTGAGTTGTACTTGGGAGGTGTGACGGCGTAGTCATAATTGAATTAGTGGCAGTCATACTTGGGAGGTGTGAAGGTGTAGTAATAATTGAATTAGTGGCAGTCATACTTGGGAGGTGTGAAGGTGTAGTAATAATTGAATTAGTGGCAGTCATACTTGGGAGGTGTGAAGGTGTAGTAATAATTGAATTAGTGGCAGTCATACTTGGGAGGTGTGAAGGTGTAGTCATAATTGAATTAGTGGCAGTCATTCTGGAGGGGCCACTAATTAAATTATGACTACACCTTCACACCTCCCAAGTACAACTTGTGGTGAAATACCCTTCCCCACATACTCACTACAGGAACACCTTCAGTAACATATTAGATTATTAACTATAATTAGCCTACCTTGCCATTCACTATTCATGCATCTCACATTTCACCCTATTCACTCCCATTGCAACTTCCCATGTACTCAAATGCACCACCCTTGTATGCTCTCATCACACACAATTCCTGGTTGGTTTTATATATATTGGCCAACCCAACTTGTAAAGTTCAGTTCGGATTGTATAAGCATTTGACATCTTGTGAGAGCTGTCTATAATATCAGGTGACTCCTAATCATTAACATTAAAGTATTAAACCACAATACATTATAATAAACAATTTATATTGAGCTCTTTTACATAATTAACTGTTAATCAAAATTTCACACTTTAAAAAATTTGTTTAATTAAACAATTTTTTTTGGCACCCCTTCTGATACTGTTATATATGCCAAACCGAACCTGCATACCAAGTTTCATGCTTTGGTCCACTCTGTCACAATAATTTTTCTTATCTGCTGGACTAAATGAACGGAGAGTCAGCATCATCCATCTGTTACAATTTAGAAACTTGAGTTTCTTAACCCCCTCACTGGCAGATAAAAATTCAGTGATTACCATGTTTCTAGATTAATGTTAAAATTAGTATAAGTCAAGAGTTAAAAAAAAAAACACCTAACAACCCTAATTATATCAGGTGAAAGTACATGTATTGTTTAACATTTGTGGTCATATTTGGTTGCCTAACAACAAACCACAAAGTCACTATGGTGACCACAACAACCTATCATCATAACAATATGGTCAGTATGCATTGCAGTACAATATTAGCTATTGCTTTGTGCACACTTAGATATTGCTTTACTGTTATTGTAATCAGTCATCTAGGTTAGCAATGCTACAACCTATACCTGGAGAAGTGTAATTGCAAGCTTAGCAAAAGAACAATAGAATATTTCCCTAACAATTCCAGTCTTTCTCCTCACACTTACACTACTCCCTCTAGCAGTTCCTTTAATGATACTTTTCATTTCCCATCACCCTATCAAAATTTTAGTTTCCAACTTAATCAGTATCATCATCATCTGAATATAGTGAGCTTACAGAAGAAAAGAAATCATCCTTTGAAGGAACAGAAGGTCAAAGTAATTCAGAGAGTGAAGACATGTATATAGTTTTATATAATGTCTGTGGTGTACTATACAACATTGCTATTACTATTTAGTAGCCTTTTCTATGATCAGAATATCCTATTCACTCCATCCTACTCTTTTGTTATCCCTTACAACTGCACTCCCTTACTTGGTCCCAGTAGCTGGCTCCATGATTTAAGTGTATCCCACTTCATGCTATCAATCCACACTTTATTCAGTTCTAATGCACCATATGTGGTAGTTGTTGTTGTTTTCTCCTCTAGTCATACTGAGACCAACAGCATGCTAAATTTCTTCTAAAACTTTTTATCCCAGACAGTCTTGCTTATTCAGTGAATGTTTTGTTGCATTCTTCTTTCAAGATTAATGGAACCCTTTATGAACACCACAATCCTACCCAATGGCATACCTATAATATTCAGTACTTACAACATGTCTTATTGAAGTGATTACTAATGTAATGACTTCTTCCACAGCTAGTAGCACAAACAGAATGAGTAGCACAACCTGAAATGTAAGTTAAAAGAGATTATTGCTAATGAACTTCCTGAATTACTGGTACTGTAAATTGAATTGCCACAGCTTACTTGTAATATTATTCTCCATATATCTTGAGGGATATTATAAATGTGTTGTTCTTGAACTGTAGGATACAAGATTAGCAAAGACCAGAGGAGGAGAAATACTGAATAAATCGTGAAGTGAGCATAGAATCGAAATCTGGCAAACTTCCATTTAACTTTAGAAAATGCCAGCATGACTGAGTGGACCAAAATTGTTCTTCTTCTATCTGATACTGCAGTGTTATACTAAACAAAAGTCACACATTAAACAGAATTTTACATGAGACTCTGAAATATGTAACTTACTGGAGATTTGGTTCCTTTCTCCTGCATCTTCTCTTGTTCTACGTAAGATAAAATAAATCTTTCTGTCCTGGTGGTCATATTAACATCATGAAGTTGATCAAGAGCCTTCAAAGCCTGAAATTAATGCCAATACAATAGTATAATAGAGTTAAAAAGTAAAATTGGCAACCCATACTTAATATCTTCATTTTTAAGGCCTATCCAATTAACACTTTAGTTTGCAGTTCACCCAAGCCTGAAGATTGGGTGACGGATGGGAAGTATACTATTATTTATCAGTAGAGTAGGAAGTGGGAGGGGGGGGGCACAATGGCCTCTCCAATAATTTTCAAGGGAAGCCTGCCCCCCCCCCCCCCAATATTTTCTTATGCTTATAACTACATTTCTATAAAGATCTTATTATCTTTATAGAAACTTAGGATGTAGATTATATTGTCTGAGAAAGCTAGCAGCCACCAATAAGCTAGTTCAGATTTACCACTTTCTTATTTAGCTACACTTACAAAGTTTAGTACAATTTTACCTATGGGCAAAAAAAATATTAGTGCTATGATCTTCTCCAGTATATATTTTTTGGATTCTGACCAGAAAGCAAGGCTTCAAACTTAGTACACTTTGACTTCAGTAGCAATGTCTTAATTGATCATCTGACTGAATTCAAGAAAAGAGATTGGATACATATCACGTTACAGTTATTTTATGTGACATGGCATGGGAAAGCATTAATACTTTAACACTTAATAATGTTTACAGCTATTTTATGTGACGTAGCACAGAAAAGGGTGAGATGTGTACAAGGGAAAACATTATTTTGAGATAATTCAAGTTTCAGGTGTGCCATGTACTCAATGAATGTCATTCAATTATAATAATACTTGCATCTAAAACAGATGTACCTCAATAGCACAATTAAAAAAAAAACAAAAAAAAAAACAAGAAAGAAGTGTCAAAAATCTCAAGAGGTTCCTCACTCTTCTTATGCCAGTCATATTATTTATATTATATTTATAATACTTATTACATGAGTCAGAGTGTGATATGGTGAAATATTTTATGAGGCTAATTCATTTTCACAGTCAGAGGTGAGTGAAAATAAAGCCTGAGAGTGAAATATCTTGCCACATCACTCTGATGAGTGTAATAAGTGGTTTATTGAACCCTAGATAACTTCACTACTGTAGTATTTTGTACTAGAACCTTAAGTCACACAAGTTGGCTGTAAGGGTTCCCCAACCTCCCAGCTGTTATTTTAGCAGCTGCTCTAACACATTTGGTAGGCTACACCAGAGGAAGGTAGCTGTAAACACCAGGAAAGAGGTGAGCTTGGCAACTTGCTATAACTACTTGTGCTTGTGCAATAAGCCTGAATAGGGTGTAGTATATATATATATAATATATCATGGAAATACTTCAAAGGTATTGTAAGAGGGAGGGAGGGAAGACCATTCCCAATATTATTCATCTTCAAACTCCACTATTTATTATATACTGAACAGGGCCTAGTAACAGTTATCACATAGGATGAAATGCATTAAAGTAAAGAGGATGTGGCTTGAGGCAGCATGAAAAACTATAAAAATATGCTGATGTCCCCATAATTAGCTTTCCTAGTCCTTCAAACAGTTTTAAAAATTAGGCATTGTAAAGAATAGTAAATAGTAAATCCTTATTGTATGAAAGTGTACCTAACTAGGCTAGCTCACCCACCTTTTGTGCTAATGCACACCACTAGTATACACGGTGCATTATAAAAATAAATATTCTTATATATTATATTATATAGCTAAACTTATATTAATGTGACCTACTACATAATTTTTCATAGCATTTTAATTGTAAATAAGTCAAGTAATAAAAAAAAACACCATAGATATTTATGTATGTACCATTCTAGGCATAGAATGTATCATTGCTGATATTGCCATATTTCCATCCTTGTCTTTCACTCTGACATCTGGAGGTGTGGTCAGGGAGAGGAGATAGTTGGTAGACATAACTTTTCCAATATTGATGGCTAGGTGAAGTGGTGTACGAGATTGGTAATCCTTAGCTTCTATATCAGCTGAAAGCAAGTGGTAATAGTTAAAGCATGCATTGGTGATAATTTGATGAATACTAACTTACATTTTTTATGTGGGGTAAAAAATTATGTTATTTGTCTTCATGTTGCAACTAATCTTACCTCCTTTATTCAGAAGGATCTCCATTACTTCTATGGACTCAAACCTCGCAGCATAGTGGAGAGGTGTCTGCTGTTCTGTAAAAGTCTTTTCCTCCATTCTTGCCTCATGTGATAGAAGCCATTCAACCATGTCTGTGTTGTTTACTCGTGCAGCTTCATGCAATGGAGTCCTGCCATTTTTATCTTGGGCACTAACATTTGGATTATGCTCACAAGATTGCAAAAAATGTTCATGAAACATGGCCATCAGATTCAAATCCCAGTAAGTAGCCATCTTATGGAACAAGGTCTCACCAGTTTCCTTACAGACATAACTAAGGTCTGCATTTTACAACAATGACTGAATTGCCTCTATTGCTTCCTCAGGAAGACAGTCCACAGCTACTTCAATGTAGTCCAACAGGGTTTGTGATGTTTGATCTAATTGATTATTGACCAACTCAACATTTAGCAATATGTTGTTGTTTTTATGTTATTATTGGTATTTTCCTGAATTTATTCTAACCTTGCAGATTTATTGTCACCATAAAAACTCATAACGAACTAAGTAAATAGATATAAACTAATTCAATGACATTCATTCCAGCCTCTATCAACCAGAATTAGCTATTCAAAGTTGAGAAATTCATGCCAACTAGCTAGCCATCTCTTGGTTCATACCTGCATTGCTTGCTTCAGTGACCAAGGTAGACGTTATCCAACTTCAAATAAAACTTCAATTTTGCTTACGAATTTTGCTACTCTCTGTCAAATTTATTACGATAGCAAAACTATAATAAACATTGTGTAAAGATAGCCTCTTATTTAGCTATATTCATCCAGGAAGTTCAGTGTTTGTAATCCACCCTATTTCGTCGTTAATAGTAATGCTGCAGGTCATATTGCCTGAGAATTACTGGTAATAGGAGGAAAACATTCACAGACTATGCACATTCATGGAATTATAGGAATTTTGTTTATTCACAGAAACCATAAGAAGCATTCATTATTAGAGATCAATAGGATTATTATTTATGCTATGGAGCCATTTTAAAAATGAAAGCCATGCATTGGACAGATCATCTGAACCACACTGTACTTAGTGCATACTTGTTGCTCTTCTTGAAATGCTCTGTCTATACTTATCCTGCACATTTTACTTTTGTTTCATGAATCACATATAACTAAATATGCAGGCCTCAGTTTAAACAAGTTTTTGACTAGTTGTGAAAATCATCATGTAAGTTATGATGCCAATAAGAGTCATTCATCCACTCCTGAACAGTTACAATAAGATAGCTATGATGCGATGGGTTTCAAGGAGTCCTGCTGCTCTCTGAGTTTGTCATAACTTAGACAATTATATTATTTAAAAATACTATCTATTCATGATAACACATTAAGAAGAAAATGACTGAGAGCTGATAAGCATAAAAAATATTTTTAATGTAAATATGTATGACAAATTACTATTTTTTGTAATTTATAATACAAATTATGCCAACAACTTTGGAGTAAATCATTCCAAGAAAGTCTGGTATAAATATCAATATAGAAAATTGACAACACTGAAGAAGTAATCCACTCCAATCAATAGCATATAAAAGTTGGCCAGTAGTAGCAAATAAAAGGCAAAATAGCTAGTCATTAGCTTAAAATTGTGTTTGAATTGATCGACCAATATAGTTACAATTGCTCCTAAAGTAAATACTTGAGTTATGTAAGGCAGCATAGCAGTGTTAAAGTTGAATGAGATCATCACCATAAAGAATACAAAGCGAGGAATAAATGGAACTGTAGAAAACCATCGACAGTCTCTTGTACCTTGCTCAGTGCCATCTTTGTAACGACCTTGCACAGAGTCCACTACTAAATGAATAAAAATTTGCCATCGATGTGGGAGCATGTTAAGACCCTTTTGAAAGAATGTATAAGTATATAGAAACAGTGTAGCTACTGGACCTACAATAAAAACTAAGCATATAAAAAGTGAAGGAATTGTGTAAGGTAAATGTCTATAGCTAAAATAGGAAAAATTGGGATCCATGAATAAAGCAATATGCTTTCCGTTTTTTCCTCTATGTATGGTCACAGGAGCAATAATGTCCAAGCAAGCATTGAAAATTTTAACATATGAGAGGAGTATGAATGTAACAAAAGCAGCTATAGTGGAAGATTTTATATCGTTTGTGTTACTGCCACCACACTTCTTGGCCAAGTAAATGGGTAACTTACACATAAAATGAACTGCTTTAAAACCATGATGATGTAGCAGAATTAACCATGTAAATAAAATAAGGAAGAAAGGATATAAAGCTATGAAAAAATCTAAGAAAAATACAGTTAAAGGAGATATACGAAAGCATATATCCAAATCTAGTAAGCGAAAAAAGTCTAGGTTCCAGATGCCAAATATAATACCAATAGTTTGCAGTATAGTATATATTATTGGTTTTGTCCTTATAGTAAATGCTGTAACATATACTCTGAGTATGATAGGTGATGCAGTCATTTGACAAGCTAACACAAAGCCCTGTAGCCTTGAAGATGGAATGTTAATTTTAAAAAGTAAGACAATTAAATAAAACACTGTCAGTGGCACAAAAGCGACTAGGATATATTTCAGTATATTAATCCAACCTCCAGAACATGTAGTACAAGACATGTCATAAGAATAAGCTCTCATATGCATCCCAGGGATACACTTGCTGCACAATGTTCCAGTACGATTCAGTCTACCACACATTTGTGTATTCAAGTCTGTCACGTTTCTTGTTAATGTAGTGTAGGCACCATTTAAACTAAAGTAGTTGCTGTTGTAACTCTTGCAGTTATAAATACAATTTCCTTCTTCTGTGTCATTTAATTTCTTGTTCCAAGTCATGCAATAACACTGAAGTAAGCCTCCTTCTTTCATATCCTCACTACACAAGACTACATAATTTCGATCATAGCATTCACAAGTGCTGTTGTTACTACAGTAAGACCATGAGGGACAGGATAATCTATTGCCACAAGAACCATAGTTGGGTGGACAGCCGTTAAAGGTCCCATTTGAATTTTCCACATATTGAAGTGTAGCATTAATAATAAAAACTACAGCCACATACATTCTTGAGTCACTCAAACAGATCTATAGTACTTCTAATTATCACTAATTCTTTAAATACAGTTTAAACTCATTGCAGGTTTAGTAAGTTGACATTGATAATGTTTAGTTTGCCAGAGTACTTGCAACTAGAAACCAATGTGTGTAAACACTAATTTAGCAAACTACACTTAGTTAAGTTTCTTTCACTTTTCAAAGTATAACTTCACATAATAATGGTTATATAATAAGTTGGGAATACTAAAATATATATTAGATACGTCCTGGTGAACAAGCAAAGCAAACTAAGAGAACCAAAAATTGTTAGGCATATATGTTCATATACATGAACATAATATGCTATAGCTAATTATACTTTTTTTTTAAATTTTGATCCCTACAAATTGCCCCATGTACTACTTACAACACCTGGTTGTGAAGGAAAAGTGGAGACAGTACTCTTGACCATTCTAAATCAGTCAACCCCAGGATTAGGATTCCCAGGGTTAGGATTCCCAGGATTAGGATTCCCAGGATTAGGATTCCCAGGAGATTAGACATTTGATAGTTTGCAGATAAAGGATAACTTTGAATATGCTAAATTTTATTTATCATGTACAACACAATAGCAGTCATTTATAAAAAAGTGATGTTACCTGCTCAGTTATAATAACTAACCTTGTTCGTTCACCTTTTCTCTTTCAATTTGACCTACCTCAAGACATGTTGGAAATAAATACACAACAGACAAAGAATTCTTTTAGAAGCAATTTTGTCTGAAACAACATTTAAAGTGAAACACACTTTCTTAAGAACACACAACGAAAGAAAAAATACATATCAAGTGACTAAGTCACCTGTAAACTATTAACCAATAACTTCCACTAACCCAACCAAGTAGAAGCCAATCCTGGAGTCCATGACAGCATTATGAATGATCATGTTCATAAAGACGGCAGTGAAGTTACTCTTCAGAATAATAAGTTTGCATTGGAGTATATAAGTATAATAAACCACGTGCTATGGCAATGTCTTAAATTCTGCTTGATTATACATGGTCTTTGACACTACTCACTCAGCCTCATTATTCCAAGAATACCATAAACTTAGCATTTACACAAAAGTTTCTCTGGGCTGCTGCAGAGCTTCTCTAATCACCTCCTGAAATATTAACACAAACACATGCCCATACATGCATATGCAATTATACTGTCAGTGCATCATGAGGTCCCTCTGTTTGGGTGTAGCACCTACAGATTATCATATCTTGGCTCAGATTGAGACTCCCATGCCATATTTAAAGAGACTTCCAGTCTATTGGCTACTTGTAGAGGACTTGGAGCTGTCAGAGCTACCTTGCAAGAGTTACATAAATAACAGATGCAACATCATCACAATTCTTACAGAGGGTAGGCACAAACTGTTCTTTGTGTATAATGACTGCAACCCAATGTGATAAACATTTGCTGACATGGCAGCTGTGGAAACCCAGACAAGTACTGCATTAACAACCAACAATGGACCATCCAACCTCAT